>CAVPUB010000001.1:0-725432 GCA_963708835.1 uncultured Actinomycetota bacterium
TCATCGGCCGCGGGGCGGAGCTCGAAATTCTCTTTCGGCTCGTCGATTGTGCATCCGAACGGGGTGGGGCGTTGGTCGTACGGGGCGAGCCGGGAGTCGGCAAGACGTCGTTGCTCAAGGCCGCGATCCGGCGTGCGACCGATAGCGGCCTACAGGTGTTACGCACCGTTGGGGCGCAGTCGGAAGCGGATTGGCGTTCTCAGGCCTGCATCAGTTGCTGCTGCCCGTGCTGGCCGCGGCCGATCGGGCGGCCCCCGCCCAACCCACAGCGCTGCCAAGTCTCTCGCGGGCACGCGCCTCGACGCTTGACCGCCTTGAAAAGCTTCCAGAGCCGCAGCAATGTGCTCTGCGAACAGCGTTCGGCCTGGGTCCAGAGGCTGTACCGGATCGTCTTCTCGTTGGCCTGGCGGTGCTGAGCCTGCTGTCTGAGGTGGCTGAGGAGCGACCGCTCCTTGCGTGGTGGACGATGCGCGGTGGCTGGATCGCGCCTCGGCGCAGACGATGGCTTTCGTGGCGCGGCGGTTGTCGGCTGAGCCTGTCGCGATCGTGTTCGCCGAGCGCGAGTCGAGTGATGACCTGCGAGGGCTCCCTGAACTCTTGGTCGAAGGCCTATGTGACGCTGACGCTCGCGAGCTCCTCGGCTCGGTGGTGCGGGGGCCGCTGGATGAGCGGGTACGCGAGCGGCTCGTTGCCGAGACCCGCGGCAATCCCTTAGCCCTGATGGAGCTGGCGCGAGGCCGCTCGTCGGCGGATCTGGCGGGCGGGTTTGGATGGCTGGACGCGGCGTCGCTGTCGGGCCGGATCGAGGAAAGCTTTCTGCGGCGCCTGGAGGCGCTCCCAGAGGAAACGCAGCTGTTCTTGGTGGTCGCAGCGGCGGAGCCCGGCGGGGATCCCGAGTTGCTGTGGCGGGCGGCCGGGCGGCTCGGGCTGAGCCTTGAGGCCGGCGCATACGCGGAGTCCGCCGGGTTGCTCGAGATCGGCGTGAGGGTGCGTTTCCGCCATCCGCTGGCGCGCTCGGCGGTCTACCGGACAGCATCGCTCACCGATCGCCAGCGGGCGCACCGCGCGCTGGCGGATGTGACCGGACCGGACGTCGATCCGGAACGGCGCGCCTGGCACCGAGCCCAGGCTGCTTCTAGCCTTGATGAGGAGGTGGCCGCCGAGCTCGAGCGGTCGGCAGGACGAGCACAGAGGAGAGGGGGACCGGCAGCGGCAGCCGCGTTCTTGGAGCGGGCGGTCGAGTTGACGCGGGATCCGGGACGGCGAGCGCAGCGCGCGCTGGGAGCAGCGCAGGCAAAGCACCAAGCAGGCGAGTTCGATGCTGCACTGGCGCTGCTGGCAGTCGCTATGGCGGGACCGCTCGATGACATGGAACGCGCCCGCGTGGACATGCTACGCGCCCGGATCGCGTTCGCGTCGAGCGGCGGTAGCGAAGCCGCACCACTGCTATTGAGCGCGGCCAAACGGCTTGAGCCGCTAGATGTGCGACTGGCGCGGGATACCTATCTTGACGCGCTCTCGGCAGCCCAGTTCGCTGGCCGCCTGGCCGGCGACGTCGGAGTTTCGGAAGTGGCGCAAGCTGCGCTGGCCGCGCCGCCGCGGTCCGGTCCACCACGGCCGGCCGATCTGCTGCTCGAGGGTTTGACGAAGCGGTTCACTGACGGGTACACGGCCGCCGTCCCGGTGTCGAAGCGTGCGCTGAGTGCGTTTCTCAGCGATGACATATCCAGCGAGGACGAGCTCCGGTGGATGTGGCTTTCATGCCGCGTCGCCGTGGACCTTTGGGACGACGAGGCGTGGCACGTGCTGGCTGGCCGGCATGTCACGCTTGCTCGGGAGCTCAGGGCGTTCAACGAACTCCCGCTCGCGCTCAGCATGAGCATGTCCGAGCAGACCGTCGCCGGCGGGCTCACGGCAGCCGCTGAGCTAGCCGGCGAGGTGGAGATGGCCGTCGAGGCGACGGGGAGCCAGCTCCCGCCCTACGGTCGCCTGGTGCTATCCGCGTGGCGGGGTCGCGAAGCCGAGGCCTTCGAGCTGATCGGGCAGTCCGTCAGGGAGGTCGTGCCCCGCGGTGAGGCACTCGGGCTCGCTGCCGCTCAGTGGGCCAGCGCACTGGTGTACAACGGGCTGGGCCGCTACGAGGACGCGTTGGCCGCGGCCGAGCAGGCTTGCGAGCACCCCGAAGACTTGGGGTTCTTCAACTGGAGCCTGGCCGAGCTGATCCTGGCGGCCGCTCGCAGCGGGAGGATAGATCGCGCGAGCGATGCCCTCAAGCGGCTCTCGGAGATGACCCGCGCCAGCGGCAGCGACTGGGCGCTCGGGATCGAGGCGCGCTCGCGTGCGCTGCTGAGCGAAGGCGCGAACGCCGACCGCCTTTACCGCGAGGCAATCGAACGACTCGGCCGGACCCGCGTGCGGGTGGCGCTAGCCCGGGCCCATCTGCAATACGGCGAATGGTTGCGCCGCGAGCGCAGGCGGCTGGACGCGCGAGAGCAGCTGCAAACCGCCTACGAGATGCTGACCACAATGGGAGTCGAGGCGTTCGCGCAGCGCGCCGAACGCGAGCTGCTGGCCACCGGCGCGCGGGCCCGCAAACGTTCACCCGAGACCCGGGAAACGCTCACCGCCCAAGAAGCCCAGGTGGCACGTCTCGCCCGCGACGGGCTCTCCAACCTCGAGATCGGGGCGCGGCTGATCATCAGCCCGCGCACGGTCGAGTACCACCTCCACAAGGTCTTCACCAAGCTTGACATCAGCTCGCGCCACCAGCTCGGCCGAGTCCTGCCTGAACAACCGAGGGCGGCGCTGGCTGCCTGACATGGCTTTCGACTCGATCGTTGCCGGAGGCTGACGGTTGTGAGCTTTCGCCTTAGTTGTAGCCCGACTCGCCCCAGTAGGCGCCGCTCAGCGCCCCGGAACCGTGCGCCTCCGCTCGGCCCTGACACGGCTCTAGCAACAAACCTCGAGAGGTGAACTAATGATTGCCACTTTGTCCGAAACACCGCGCCTCCTCGGCCGCGAGGCTGAGCTGGAGACTCTGCTCGAACTGGTCGACCGCATGTCCGAACGCGGCGGGGCGCTGGTCATACGCGGTGAGCCAGGGATTGGCAAGACCGCATTGCTGGACACTCTGTGGGATCGCGCGTCAGCCTGGGTGACCGCGCACGCCGCGGGGGTCGAGTCCGAGATGGAGTTCGCCTTCGCAGGGTTGCACCAACTGTGTGCGCCGTTTCTCGATCGACTCGAGCGTCTCGCCGGTCCGCAACGGGACGCGCTCGGGACCGCGTTTGGCCTGCGGGCCGGCGACGTTCCGGATCGCTTCCTGATCGGCATGGCCGTGCTGAGCCTGCTGGCCGACGTGGCCGAGGAGCGACGGCTCGTCTGCGTCGTGGACGACGCCCAGTGGCTTGATCAGGCATCAGCCCAGGTGCTCGGTTTCGTGGCGCGCCGTCTCGAAGCCGAGGCGGTCGCGCTTATCTTCGCTGTGCGCGAGCCGAGTGAGGACTTCCGGGGCCTGCCGGAGCTCGTGGTCGAAGGCTTGTGCGACGCTGACGCTCGCGAGCTCCTGTCCTTGGTGTTGCGGGGGCCGCTGGATGAGGGGGTGCGCGATCGGATCGTGGCTGAGACCCGCGGCAACCCGTTGGCCTTGCTTGAGCTGCCGCGAGGCCTCTCGCCGGCTCAGCTGGCAGGCGGGTTCGGATTGCAGGCTGTGACGCCGGACGCGCGGTCGTTGTCGGGCCGGATCGAGGAGAGCTTTCTCCGGCGCCTCGAGACCCTGCCTGTCGACACACAGCTCCTGTTGTTGCTCGGGGCGGCGGAGCCAGTCGGCGACCCAGAGCTGCTATGGCGCGCGGCAGAGCGTCTAGGGATCGGGTACGGGGCGTTGGCGCCCGCCGGGACAGCTGGGTTGCTGCAGGTGGGCGGTGGTGTGCGGTTTCGCCATCCTCTCCTGCGCTCAGCGATTTACCGGACGGCATCGCTCGGTGACCGCAAGCAGGTGCACCGCGCGCTGGCGGATGTGACCGATCCTAAGCTCGATCCTGATCGCCGCGCCTGGCATCTTGCGGAGGCTGCTGCGGGTGCCGACGAGGAGGTCGCAGCGGCGCTTGAGCGGTCTGCCGGACGGGCTCAGGCACGTGGAGGGCTCGCGGCGGCGGCTGCGTTCCTGGAGCGGGCGGTCGGGTTGACGCTCGATCCGGTGCTGAGGACACAGCGCGCGCTGGACGCGGCGCGGGCCAAGTTCGAGGCCGCCGCGCCCGACGCAGCTGCCAAGCTTCTCGCGACCGCGGAGCGGGGTCCGTTAGATGAGCTTCAGCGTGCGCGTGTAGAGCGACTGCGGGCCCAGATCGCATTCGCCCAGACGGGCTCCGCAGACATTCCAGGGCTGACGATCGGCGCACAAGCTCCCGGCTTGCTGCTGGAAGCCGCCAAACGCTTGGAACCGCTCGATGTTGAGCTAGCGCGTGAGACCTACCTGGAGGCGGTAACGGCTGCGATGTGCACGGGCTCTGACAGCGCCGGGTGCGGAGTCAAGGTGGTGGCTGAGGCCGCTCGCAAGGCCCCACGTGGACCGCAGCCGCCACGGCCGGTCGACCTTCTTCTGGATGGCCTGGCGACCCGGTTCACCGAGCCATACGCGGCGGCGTTGCCGTCGCTCAGGCAAGCGTTGGACGCACTGGCCGGAGGGGACAGTCGCGGCGCCGACAACCCGCGCTGGCTGTGGTTTGCCTGTCCGTCGCGCCCGAACCCCTGGCACTTGACTTGTGGGACGACGAGACGTGGCATGAGCTGGCGACCCGCGCGGTTAGGATCTGTCGCGATACCGGGGCGCTCGCCGTGCTTCCTAACGCGCTGACCTACCGGGCCAGCCTGCACGTGCTCGCCGGAGAGTTCACCGCTGCGTCGGCGCTGGCCGAGGAGGCGTATGCCATCGCCGAGGCAACCGGGAGCGCGCCCCTCAGGTACCCGTCGCTGCTGCTCGCCGCTTGGCGAGGCCGGGAGGCAGAGGCGCTGAAGGTGATCGAGGACGGCATCCAAGATGCGAGAGCCAGGGGCCTGGAAAGACCGATCGGCTTTGCCCAGTGCGTGACCGCGGTGCTCTACAACAGCCTCGGTCGGTATGAGGACGCCCTGGCCGCCGGTCAACGCGCACGCTCATACTTCCCCGCCGATGATCTCGATGATCTCGGTCCCCTCGGCTGGGCTCTGAGCGAACTAGTCGAGGCGGGCGTCCGGAGCGACAGGCAAGACCTTGCGTCTGACGCCCTGCGCCAGCTCGCAGAACGGACCCGCGCCACCGGCACCGACTGGGCCCTGGGGATCGAGGCGCGCTCGCGTGCGCTGCTGAGCGAGGGCGAGGAAGCCGACCGCCTCTACCGCGAGGCGATCGAGCGGCTTGGGCGCACGCGCATCCGCGTGGAGCTGACCCGCGCGCGTCTCCATTACGGCGAATGGCTGCGCCGCGAGAATCGGAGGGTTGACGCCCGCGAGCAGCTGCGCGTTGCCTATGACGCGTTCGCGTCGATGGGCGCGGAGGGGTTCGCCGAACGCACGCGCCGCGAGCTTCTGGCCACCGGCGAGAAGGTGCGCAGGCGGGCGGACGAGACCCGCGACGAGCTCACGCCTCAGGAGGACCAGATCGCTCGGCTCGCATGCGAGGGGCTTTCGAACAGCGAGATCGCAGCGAGGCTGTTCATCAGCCCGCGCACGGTCGAATACCACCTGCACAAAGTCTTCACGAAGCTCAACATCGGCTCCCGCAACCAGCTTGAGCGTGCGCTGCGCCGAGAAACAAACGGGGCGCTCGCCGCCTAAGAGCTGGGCTTGCGTCTGTCCGACCCGCGGCGGGCATCGGGCGACGGCGTACCTACCTGGGCCAGCCTGGCAGCAGAATCGCCCCCCGGTCTCGCCGGGCAAGGAGGTCCGTCTCCGGTGAGCGCGCGTTCCCTCGCCAGGTGCCCATCGTCCCGTTCCTAGGGACCGCCAAGGTCGGTCAGCGTCACCGGCAGGGCCGCGTCAAGTACCCAAAGGCCCTCACTCACCGAGCTTGCCTTCAGCCGCTCCTCCGCCGGAGCGCAAGCTCACCGGAGAAACAGCGAGACCGTGCTATTCGACGGCACGGGCTGCATGCGAGGTGCCCTGCAGGACACCCGGGTGCCCGGCTAGGGCTCGACTAGGGACGCCTCGCTAGGGCTCGACTAGGGACGCCTCAGATGCGATCCAGGTGCGCGTCGCGCAGGCTTGCCGGAGCGAACGAAAGGTCAGGAGAACATGGAACTTCGGCATCTCAGGTATTTCGTGGCAGTCGCGGAGGAGCTGCATTTCCGCAGGGCGGCGGAGCGGCTGCACGTCGCTCAGCCCGCGGTCTCAGAGCAGGTACGCAAGCTCGAGGACGAGCTGGGGGTGCGGCTGTTTGACCGCACGCAGCGGAACGTCGGCCTGACGGACGCGGGGGCCGCCCTGCTCCCAGAGGCATCCCGAGTCCTCCGCCAGGCAGAGGCGGCACGACTGGCCGCCCGCAGCGCAAGCCACCGGCCGGGCCGTGTGCTGCGGATTGGCTACGTCCCAACCGCTCTGCTGTCCAGCATCCCGCGGACTGTGCGGCGCCTTGCCGCCACGACGCCCAACCTCCAGACCACGATGGAGCCGGGATCCGGTCTCGAGCTTGTCGACGCGGTGCGAGCCAGCGAGCTGGACGTCGCAATCGTGTCACTGCCCGTCCCCACGGCCGGAGTTCGCGTGACCCCACTGGGTGAGCAGCGAGCCGTTGCCGTGTTCCCAGTCGGTCACGACCACGCCGTGAAGCCTCACGTCGGGCTGGAGCAGATCGCCCCAGAACGCATCGTCGTATTCCCCCGCGACGCCGACAGGCCGTTTTATGACGCCGTTCTAGCGGCCTGTAGCGACGCGGGCATCTCGCCGACCCTGATCGAGATGCCGCACGGCCAGGTGGACCGGCTGTTGCTGGCGGTGGCATCCGGAGCGGGGATGGCGCTGCTCCCCGAATGTGTCGCGGCGCGCTACGCGGACGCAGGTGTTCGTTTCGTCGCACTGAACCAGAGCCCGGTCTTGACCACGGCGATCGTCTCTCATCGACATACCGAGCACTTGCCAACCGTCGCGTTTCTCCGAGCCGCGTCGCGCACGCCTGATCAGCGCCTGCAGATCGCGTCAGACCGATCCGTGGTCGCCGCATGAGACTGCGTGCGTCAACCGGTATGAAGATCCAGGGCGCCGTGTGCGCCGGTGAGGCCCTGATCTGTCTGCGGTTAGGCGCGGCCGCCCGTCGCGCTCACTCCGGGCCGCAGGCGGTTCACCCAGGCTCAGACACAACTGCCGGCGATCGCGAGGCCGACTCAGCGGCGGCCGCGAGCCTGGCCACGCTCGCGTACGAACTGCTCGACGCTCACGCCGACACGGCACAGCTCGCGAACGGTCTCCCATACGACCCCTCCTGGGCGGCGCACCTCGACTATCTGCGCGCCCTCCAACGTAAGGGCCGGGAGACGCTCGCACGCACCGCGCCGGGCGAGCTCTCGTTTTGCCATTCAGCTGATTTGGGAGGTTTCGATGGTCGTTGAGCTCGACACGCGACACAGCGACGGTCTCACGGTGACGCTCGAGTGGGATCGCGCCACCGGGCACACCCAGATCGTCGTCCACGACATACGCTCCGACGAACCGATCGCGTTCGGGGTTCCGCCCGCCAACGCCGCCGACGCCTTTCGCCACCCGTTCAGGTACGCGCCATGATCTGGGGCGCCGTCCGCAGACGCGCGCGGTTCGATGCAGCTGTCGCCGCTTACACGCAGGGGCGTTCCGAGCGCGGCGCAGTCCGCACCGCGGTTCGAGTCTGGAGCCCGGCTGGCGTGTTCGGCGGGCTGCCGACGGTCGAGACATATCAGTGGGCGCCCGACCGTGAGGAGCGCGCAGCCACGACGTCCGCCAATCCGATGACCCGCGTTTGGGCGCCTAGCGGAGACCGGTCCCGCCCATCAGTTGGCCCGCATGCAGGCGCTCCCGGGAGCGTGGTAGCCAGATGACGACCGCGGCCCTGCGTCGACCGCCGAGGCTTGCGACGGGCGGCGCTTCGGGCCCGCGCACGGCGTTCGTTTTGTCGGGCGGCGCGAGCCTCGGGGCGTTGCAGGCGGGGATGCTTGAGGCGCTCTACGAGCGGGGCATCACGCCTGACTTTCTCGTCGGCACCTCTGTCGGTGCGCTCAACGCCGCTTTCGTCGCGTCGCGGCTGCAGTCCCCGCAGACCGCGACGGAACTTGGTCGAGTGTGGCGCGACCTTGAGCGGCAGGACGTCTTTCCGCTCTCCATGAGTGCGCTGGTCGGCGGCGTGTGCGGTCGGCGCGATCACCTCGTGTCGGATCGCGAGCTGCGGCGACTGATCCGACGGTACATCGAGTTTGAGGACCTCGCTGATGCGGCTATCCCGCTCCATCTGGTCGCGTTCGACCTGATCGAGGGGCGCGAGCTGCTCCTCTCTGAAGGTCCGGCGGTGGAGGCCATCGCTGCGTCTGCGTCGATTCCGGGGATCTTCCCCCCGGTCACGATCGGCGAGCGGCGGCTGATCGACGGCGGCGTGGTCAACAACACGCCGATCTCCCACGCAGTCGCGCTGGGCGCCGAGCGCATCTACATACTGCCGACGCAGGAGCCGCATAGCCGGCCCGCGCGCGTCCCCACCGGCGCGCTCGACGCGGCCATTCAGGGACTCCACCTGCTCGTGGGCTGCCGGGTTGCGGCCGACCTCGCCAGATACTCCGCAGAGGCGGAGCTGATCATGCTGCCCGCGCCAAACGCCGCCTGCGTGCAGCCCACCAGCTTCGAGCACTCCCACCGCCTGATCACCGACGCGCGCGCGGCCGCCCGCACGGCGCTCCAGCGATCAACCCGCCGCGCACACCTCCGCCTGGTGAGCTAAGGCCATCACGTCTGCGCTTTGCCGACGGCCGAAGGGAAGATCCATGCCGCCGGGCTGGCTGACCATTCGACGAGTTCGGCCGGCGCGGTGTAGCTGACGCGGCCCGATCCCGGTTCTCGCACACACCAGCACCTTTCAGCGGCAGGTCTAGCCGTCTACGGCACGGCCTGCATGATTGGGATGCCTGCATACAGGTCCTCGAAGAGCCACCAGCTACGTCTCGGCTTCATGCCGGCCTTTCAAGCACCGGGCTCGCGGTCAACAGCCGGAGACGATGGGAGGCTCACCTCCGAAAATCACAGACTGATTAGCGCCAGCTATCGGGAGGTCATGGACGCCGCTTGCGGGCGCTGACCCCGGCCGCACACTTACTAGTGTGGAAGCTAGAGATCAAATGAGGCGTCCGCGCGGACGGCGGCCAGTCGGGCGAGGCAATCGCTGATGGACGTGGCTTGCTTCTGCGGCTGTCACTTCTCGTGCGCGGGGAAGCTCGGTACGTGTCCGGGCTGCGGCGAGTGCGTAAGCCTCAGCCGGGTTTCCGACGCCGAGGAGAAGCAGATGCGGGCTGAACTGGATCTGCTGCTCACCCATGGTGCCGCTGCACATGGGCGTCGAGTGCGGCCTGCTGGGGGCACGCGACATGGAGCATGAGTTCTCCAACGAGTGGCGAGCCGGCCCTCGTCGCAGTCGCTCCTCGGAACCAGAATCGAGGTACGTGCCATGAACACGATCGCCCGACGTGCCGAGCTCGCCTGTCTGCGGGCGGAACTGCGCCGCTGGCCGAACGGCCGAAGCGCGACCAGCGGTGACCGACTGACGTCGCCACCGCTGATGCGGTGGCGGGATGGTGCGCTTGTCGAATGCTTGAACGATGGCGAAGCTTCCGCAGGCCATCGGCGATCGCAGCTCTCTTCTCGCCGACTGTTGGAACGCGCCATTTCCAGGTAGCTGCCAAGCCGCCCGCCGGTTTCGCCCTTATCGAGGTTCAACCTGAGGCCGATGTGACTATTGGCGAACACCGACTCCGTCGGCGAGCCGCTCTAGGCGCAGTTCCGTCTCACGCAGCCGCAGGTTCAGCCGGAAGGTCCGGTGCCGAATCACGCTGGTGCGAACCAGTCGGCGTAACCTGGCTGCAGCTCATGGGGCGTCGAAGGTTGAACACGTATGTGTCGTTAGCCTCGCCGCTTACTGACTGTACAAGCTCTGCTGCTGAACAACCGCACCCACCGAGTACAGCGTCGCTGCGGCGGAGACGTTGTGTGGAACCACTCGGTAGTCACCCAGCCGGGGTGATCACAGCCGCCAGCCGGACTGATGACCGCGGTCGGTAATGGGTGAGGGATTCTCGGAGTCGACGCGAGCCGAATGTTGTCTGCGCGGCTTCGCAGGCCCCTCGGGGACGGCGGCTAGGTCGTGACCGCGAGGTCGATCGGCCATGAACCCCAAAGTTCAATAGCGCCAGAGGCGCGCCGTGCGTGCGTTCTTGGACCCGGCCGCCCGTGCACACACACACGTGATTCGCCGCGTCACTGATCCCGGCGTCTCGGGTAGGCGTGCGTGCTACGCGTCGGTTGCCCGGAGCTTGGCGAAGGCTGGAGTATCCGTCGAGGCGCGCGCTCGCTTGCCGTCACGGCGGAGCCCGAGGTAGGTCGATTGGTACTCGAGGCTGTCCAGCGGTGCGCGCTCTAGCACGAAGTCAATGTCGTCGGACTCCCTGGGCCGCACTGTAGATCGAGCACGGAGACCCCAACCGGCCGCCCTGGCCGCGGAGTCGGACGGGGGGAGCCACTCGAGCCCCGGTCCAGCTGACATCACCGCCGTGCTCGGAGGACGACCCGGACCGAGGGCCGGCTCTATCTCGGGTCGATCGATCTGCTGCTCGGCGCGATGGTCTTGGACCACGACGTGGGTGACAGGAACGTCGAGCTCGCGCCGCAGGCGCTCCAGCTCACCGCGCTCTTGCCGCGTTTCGCGGTCGCGCGGATGGGTGACGACGATCACCTCGTTGGCGCCGAAGGTCCTCAGCGGCGATGAAGCAGGAGACCACGGTCCGGCTGGCCCGGCGGGGCCTGAACATCGCTCGTGGCGCGATCCCTCCCAAGGCCGGAGCCTGCAAAGCGGCCGGTGAGCGTGAGGCCGAACAGAAGGCCAATCGGCGCCGGACTGCCGTGGATACTGGGCCGGCACGCGGCGGTGGACTGTGGTGTGGCGAGCGAGTAGCGGTCATGACGAGTCGACCAAGGTCGGCGACAACGGCGCGCAAGCGATCGATTCGGGCGCAGCTACCACTATCGTTCATCGCGCGCAGACCCGGCGGCGCCCGTCTAGCTGGGTGCCTTCTCGGAGTGTCCTCCGCGCGGAGTGACTCGGGTGCGAGAGAGGTGGCGTCACGCCGCCAACGGTATCGCGGCACGGCCGGAGCTATTTCTTCATGCGGATGCCGAGGTCCGCTCGTTTCGGTTTGCTTCTTACGGCGCCGCGCTCGACGACGAGGAGGCCGCCGCAACGGAGCCGGCTGTGCTCGCTTCGCGAACGGCCAGATCGCGATGACGGGATGATCCCCAGGGTTTACTCCACCCTCTTGCCGGAGGCTGCTGGCGGGAACCAACCGGGAGATCGGGAACGCCGGCGGGCGCAACGGCCAAATAGCGATGCTTGAACGGGAGCGTTTCGCCGACCGCCTGGCGACGGTCTATGAGCGAGCGGCCGAGGTGCATGAAAGAGCGAGGCTCGCGTAGCGCGACACTGGTCAGGACCGGGCGGTTAGGCTGTTGCGAGCCTTGCCCGCACGATCTGCGGGAGTTCGCGCCAGGGCCGGTCCAGGCGCTCGCCTTCGACGAAGAAGGTGGGCGTCGCGTGAACTCCAGCGCTCCGGCCGCCCTCGATGTCGAGGAGGACGCGCTCTCGAAACGTGTGTTCGCGCAGGGCCGCGTCGGTCTCCGCTGGGTCGAGCTCAAGTCGCCCTGCCACCGAGCGCAGGTCGTCGTGCGAGAACCGCCCGCGTGGTGTCAGAAGCAACGAATGTGCCTCCCAGAACTGCCCGTGCAAGCCGGCCAGCTCGGAGAGCTCCGCGGCGAGGTCCGCTCGAGGATGGAGTGCAGGCACAGGGAAGTGGCGCCAGACCAAGCGGAGGCCGTCGAAGCGGTCCAGCAGAGACTTCACCGGTCGACTGGCTTGGAAGCAGTACGGGCATCCGAAATCCCCATACTCGACGAGCGTCAGCTTCGGGCTGCTCGCGCCGGTGACGTGATCACGCTCTCCGACCGCGGGCAGGGCGCTTGCGGCCGAGGTGTTCACCCGACCAGCGTCCTTTCTGCATCTATCGCGACGACCTCGTCGGTTGGCACGATGGTCGCGGGCACCTCGTTGAATGACTCGGTCGAGCTCGCGCGAGCCATCGCTTCCATGCCCACCATTCTGCGAACGTCTCCGGCGATCGCAAGCGGCCTCGACGATCAGCGATACGCGCTGAGCGATTGGCGCGGTGGCCCTCCTGCACCGAGCGATGGCGCACCACAACAGCGTCGTACGACGGTGCGATACGCCGGTCTGATCAGCCGCCGGCGGGGCCCCATCGGCTATCGCGCGATCGTCGACTGCTCTCGAGCGGTCCCGATCCTGCACTTTCCTTGGTGCGCGTCAACTCACGCGAATCACAAGCGATCTATTCGGAGGTATTGCGATGGAGGCCCACTCCCACGCGCAGGTCCACTTGCACCAGCGGCGCGCAAGTGTTGCCATAAGGACGATCCTGCAGGTGGGTGCGCTCGCCGGAATCGCCGCCGGATTCATGTACGCCGCGTGGCAGATGCTCGTTGCCGCGATCGCCCAGGACCCCACCGCCGTGCCCGGCATTCACCAGACGCTCTGGACGCCGCCGGAGGGCATCTGGAGCGTCGTCTTCGGCGTGCACCACTTCCACGGTAGCTTCCACTTCATCCCGGTGTTCGGTGGGATCGTCGCCCATTTGGGGAACGCGCTGGTCCTTGGCATCCTGGGAGTCGCTCTGTTGACTGCGATCCTTGGTCGCCGGCCGAACCTCGCCGCGGCAGTCGTGCTCGGGGTCGCTTACGGCATCGCTGTCGACGCGATACTCCTCCTCGGGATCATCAACACGCAGAAGATTCAGACGCTCTATGGCGCGTCGCCGCACTGGAGCTGGTGGGTCGGCCACACGATCTTCGGTGTGACGCTCGGCTTGCTCGGCAGCATCCTGCTGAGAAGGAACAACGCCGAGCAAGCAGAGGGGCCACTCGCGGCGAGCTGACGCCTGCGACACCGTCCCCCGAAACGCCGACACTAGGGTCGAATTTTGGAACTTGCGCAGCTTGACGGCGAATCGGCGCGGTGGCAGGGTTGCCGCTTGGTCCAACCGGCAATCCGAGGAGTCGCGGTCGAGGAGTTTTCGCTCACCTACGAGGGCTTTGATCCCGATCAGGAGGGTCTGCGCGAAGCGTTGACCTCGACGGGCAACGGGCGTTTCTGCTCGCGTGGCGCCGCGGAGTGGGAGGACGCCGACGGAGTCCACTACCCGGGAACCTATGCGCACGGCGTCTATAGCCGGGAGACGACGATCCTCGGCGGCGTCCCGGTGCTCAACGAGGACCTCGTAAACCTTCCCAACTGGCTCGTGCTCAGGTTGCGGATCGAGGGCGAGGACGCGGTCCGGCTAGCGGATGTTGAGCTGCTCGACTATCGTCACGAGCTCGACTTGAGGCGTGCGCTGATGACGCGGTCGGTTCGGTTCCGCGACCATGCGGGGCGCGAGACGACGCTGCGCAGCCGGCGATTCGTGAGCATGGCCCATCCGGACCACGCCGCGATCGAATGGACGCTGAGCGCCCATAACTGGTCCGGGCGGGTCGAGGTGATCTCGGCGATCGACGGCCGGATCACCAACCGCGGCGTCGCCCGCTACCTGAAGCTGGAGGGCCGGCATCTCGATCCGGTCTCCCCGCGGACATTCGGTCCGGACGTGATCGCCCTGAAGGTCCAGACGCGCCAGTCAAACGTGTACGTCAGCCAGGCGGCGCGAACCCGCGTGTTCGCTGGCAAGGATCCGCTGCCGGTCGACCGCCGCCTGTACCAGGTCGAGGACTACGTTCAGCAGGTGCTCGGATTCGAGGTCAGGAAGGGCGCGCCGGTCCGGGTCGAAAAGATGGTGGCGTTCTCGACATCGCGCGACGCGGCCACCAGCGACACGCTCACGAAGGCGGGCACCGTCGCCGTACGGCGCCCGGACTTCGGGGAGGCGCTCGGGCATCACGCCTCAAGCTGGGAGGAGCTCTGGCGTGTGTGCGACATTCGCGTGCGCGGGGACGAGGAGGTCCAGGCGCTCTTGCGGCTGCACATCTGCCACGTCCTGCAGGTCTGCTCCAGGCACACGGCCGATCTGGACGCGGGAGTGCCAGCCCGCGGTCTGAACGGCGAGGCTTACCGCGGACACGTGTTCTGGGACGAGCTCTACGTCTATCCATTCCTCAGCCTGCGGATGCCCGAGGTCACGCGCGCCTTGCTGATGTACCGCTACCGCCGGCTGGAGGAGGCGCGGGCTGCGGCCCAAGAAGCGGGGTTCCGCGGCGCAATGTTCCCGTGGCAAAGCGGCAGCGAGGGCACCGAGGAGACGCAGCGGGTCCATCTCAACCCGCTCTCCGGGCGCTGGGAGCCCGACCTCAGCCGCAACCAGCGTCACGTGAACGCGGCCATCTTCTACAACGTCTGGCACTACTTCCAGGCCACCCGGGACCTCGCCTTCCTACGCGACTACGGCGCCGAGCTGATGCTCGAGATCGCGCGCTTCTGGGGCTCTATCGCGCACTTCAATCCCGAGCGCGAACGCTACGAGATCCATGGCGTGATGGGCCCCGATGAGTTCCATGAGAAGTACCCCATTGCGGATCGCGGCGGGCTGCGCAACAACGCCTACACGAACCTGATGGTGGCGTGGCTGTGCGGGCTGGCCGGTGAGCTCCTCTCGCTGCTGCCCGACAGCCGAGGTGAGGCGCTGCGTTCACGGCTTGAGATCTCAGACGAGGAGCTAGAGCTGTGGCGGGATATGAGTCGCCGCATGTTCGTTCCCTTCCACGGCGACGGCATCATCAGCCAGTTTGAGGGCTACGAGCAGCTCGACGAGCTCGACTGGGAGGGATACCGGGCGCGCTACGGGAACATCCAGCGGCTCGACCGGATCCTCCGTGCGGAGGGTGACGACCCCAACCGCTACAAGCTCTCGAAGCAGGCCGACACCGTAATGCTGTTCTACCTCTTCTCTCCCACCGCGCTCCGGCGACTGTTCGAGCGCCTGGGCTACGAGTACCGTGCCGATACTGCCGCCCGCAACATCGCCTACTACGACGAGCGCACTTCGCACGGGTCGACCCTCAGCTTCGTCGCCCATGCGGGTGTGCTCGCTGCGCTGGACCCGGAGCGCTCGTGGGAGCGCTTCCTCGCGGCGCTGCGAAGCGATGCCGAAGACATCCAGGGCGGGACGACCCGCGAGGGCATCCACATGGGCGTCATGTCGGGGACGCTCGACCTTATGCAGCGTGCCTACCCCGGCAGCGAGATTCGCGACGGCGTCCTTCAATTCGAGCCGAGGCTCCCCGCAGCAGTCGAAGAAGTGTCCTTCTCGATGCAGTTCCAGCGAACCCCACTGCGGGTGACGCTCGACCATGACCGGCTCGTGCTAACAGTTCACCGGGAGGGCATGAGCGGGGCGATACGGGTCGGCATCGGCGACGACGTCCGTGAGCTGTGCCCCGGTGATACGGAGACGTTCGAGCTGTCCGCCGCCGGCCGCAGCGGGTCGGCCCGAGCTCAGACGTAAGGGTGCAAGATGCCGGGATTTGAAGGAGCCATCTTCGACGTCGACGGAGTCCTCGTGGATTCGCCGCACGAAAAGGCGTGGCGCGAGTCGCTGCGCGATCTGATGGAAAGCGACTGGAGCGACATCCGCGATCGGACGAGCTGGTCACCGGAGGCGTTCACACCGCGCGTATATGAGGAGCAGATGTCAGGCAAGCCGCGCATGGACGGCGCGCGTGCCGCGCTTGAGTACTTCCACGTGCCCGATGACGACGACCACCGCCTGGCCCAGTACGCCGATCGGAAGCAGGCGACGGTGGTGAAGCTGATCGAAGCCGGCGACTTCACCGCCTATCCCGACGCCCTGCGGTTCATCATCGTGCTCAAGGACACGGGAGTCCGCGTCGCCGCCGCCTCCTCCTCGAAGAACGCGAAACTGTTCCTGCGCAAGATCAGGCTCGACACGTTCGCCCATGAAGAGGGAATCTCCTCCGCCACCGTGCAACCAGGCCTGACGCTGCTCGAGTATTTCGATGCTGACCTGTCGGGGCGGGACTTCGCGCACGGAAAGCCAGATCCCGAGATATTCCTCACGTCCGCGAGCGAGCTCGGGGTAGCGCCCGAGGACGCGATCGTGATCGAGGACGCCGCCGCGGGGGTCCGGGCCGCTAAGGCCGGGGGGATGGGAGCGATCGGCATCGCACGCGTCGACGACGCCGAGCTCCTGGCAGCGGCCCACGCCGACATCGTGGTCACGAGCCTCGATGACGTCGACCTCGCCGCGCTGGAGAACCGCCGTCTGGCCGTGAACAGGGCGTAGCCGAGCGGCGGACGTAGCGCGGCGCGCTTCACCGGCGACGTGTCGCGTCGATGGCCCGTTGACGCGTACGTACGGCGGGCGCGGTCGACGACGAACGACGCGGGCCAAATCGCCGACGGGTCGATTCGTGCTGGGGCGGAGGCGCCGTCAGTCGCTGCCGCCGCAGGCGTCATCGTTCGCACCCCAGCCCGAGCCCGTGGACTCTGACGGCATCGCGTGAACGAGCTCGAGTAGGCCTCTCGCGCCGGCGCGCAGCCTGGATGCGACCACCGGGCTGCGGTTGACGTGCTGCCCGGTTGAACGGTTGAGTCCATGGCGGGCGGTGTCCACTGCTTCGCTGAGCACCAACTCCGGCCACGGCTGCGGTGTGTCCGCCGATGCCTCGAGCACTTTCGCGAATGACGTAAACCTGCCACTTCCCGCGGCCGGGCTGGAAGCTGCCACACCCCGGGACCGCCGGCTAACGCGGCGCTTTGGACCGCAATGAATGAGGACCTCCTCGGTTTGAGGCTGAGCGTCTCATCGCGGAGGCCCACACCTCACGTTGCCTGCCCGATTGGATCTGAGTCGACGTTGACTGGACGTGTGCCTAGTCAAGTCAACGTTGCCGGGAAACTGGTCGCACAGCTTGCGGCCACCGGACGCACGGGCTGCGCCATCTCGCCAGGCGAGTTGCGCATGCTGGCGCTGCCTCGTGAGCCTGATCGCGGATCCAAGCTCCCAACCCGGCTTGTTCGGTCCGGTCAAGCCGCTCGACCCCGGGGTTCCTGGTGGGGTCCGTTCCCTTCCGCGGGCCGTTGGGCTATCCGAAGGTGAAGACGTAGGCTTCGACGCCCGGGTCGAGGAATGCGACTTCGAACGTGCGGTCGGTGATCGACCCGGGCTCGCGCACCAGCTGATAGAGCCGTGGCTGGACCAGCGTTCCCCAGCCCTCCTCGTCGACGTCCAGCCCATGGGCTGCACCGGGCGCTGCGCCGTCGACCAGGACGCGGAACGGGACGGCCGTGTCCGCTCGCGAGCGCAGGACGAGATGGACGTCGCGCGCATGGAAGCGGAAAGCGATTCGTCCCCCCGCTTCGTTCAGGACGCACGCCCGCTCCTCGATCGTCCAGTTCCCGGCGAGGGCCCAGGTGTTGAGCTGCAACGACTCGGGCGCGACATAGGTGCGAGGCTCGTCGTACGCGACGCCGTCGGGAGAGTCGAGGTTCTGCCCCTGCTGGTAACCGAGGTAGGTCTCGGGCGAGCCCACGGTCGTCCAGTCGGCTTGCGCCTCGAAACCCTCCGCGGCTACGGAGACGAGCTCTTCGTCGATGGCCTCGCTTCCGGCCTCGCGCAGCAGATGCTGGATCATCCATTCGCCGTCGTCGTACTCACCCTCGCCGAAGTGGTGGTACCGGATCCGGCCCTCTGCATCTGCGAGGTAGACGGCCGGCCAGTACCGGTTGCCGAAGGCGCTCCAGAGCCCGTAATCGCTGTCAAGAGCGATCGGGTACTCGACCCGAAGGGCCTGCGCGGCCTCGCGGACGTTTTCGACGTCGCGCTCGAACGGGAACTCCGGCGTGTGGACACCGATGACGACCAGGCCTCGATCGCGGTACTTCTCGGCCCACGCGCGAACGAAGGCCAGCGTGCGGAGCCAGTTGATGCAGGTGTAGGTCCAGAAGTCAACGAGAACGACCTTTCCAGCCAGACCCCCCGGCGAGAGCGGGGACGAGTTCAGCCAGCCGGTCGCCCCTTCGAAACCGGGCAGGCGACCCTCAATGGGGAACATTGCCGTCCGCGGGTGCCGGCGCGCACCGAAGAGGCTCACAGTTACGCGACCTTCCGGCCGATCAACCGCAGCGGCTGGCAGCTTGGCGCCGTGTTCGGCGCCTTGTACGGCGCGGTCTCGGTCACCGCGGGCGGGCTGGTCACTGGCCCACGGCGAGGAGGGCTTCGTATATGAACAGCGTCACGGGCGGGCCCCGTGAGCCGGCGTCGTGTATCGACCGGCGAATCGCGCGCCTCGGCCCAGCTCGGTGAAGCTCAGCCCGACGATCTCATCGCCCTCGACGATCCAGAGCAGGTCGTAACAAGCTCGATAGGTCGGCGGCCAGAACGAGCAGAAGCGTCCATCGTCGTCGACGTACCACTTGCCCCGCGTGGGACGACCGTCCGCCTCGACGTAGCTCGTGTCCCCGTTGACATCGAACGTCTGCGTCGCCCCGTCGTCGAAGAGCAGCTCGCCGGCCGTCACCGCTTGCGGGATCAGGGAAGCCGCTACCGGCTCGCCGTCAACGACCTCGACATCCTCCAGACCTTGCATAGGATCAGCCTACTGCCGGGATCCGGGCCGATTCGAACGCAATCGGAATCGCTCAATCGCTTCGTCTTGTTGCCCCGGGCCGACGCCGGGTCGTCGCCCCCTGGTTGCACAGGGTGTTGTTGACGGCGAGCGTCGTCGACTCCTGTCCGCCGTGCCCGACGTGGCGCAGCCGAACCTCGACGCGTGCCGACGCCGCTCCCACCGCCACGGCACGAGCGAGCCCGGCCCGTTGCCGCGGGCGCCTTAGTACACGCTGCGATGCACAGGGCGTTTGGCGGGCGGGTGGTCGAGTCGCGATGGCAATCGGTGCGGGTGATTTGCCGATTGTCCGAGGAGATTGCTGGGGTGGCCACGGCCGGCTCGGAGGCCGCGTTGTGAGTCTGCTGCTTCGCCGCGGACACCTTGTCCGGGCCCTTGTGTCCGCACGCCGGCCCAGGCAGCCGGTGCTGCAGGACGCCGGCGCCGAGACGGTGGTCGCCGACTTGAGTAAGGACGTCGGGTGGTGGTTGCATCTGAGCGACCGGAGATCCACCGTTGATCGTCGGGCCAGACGGTGCGACAGGGCATCGCCTCCCGACGGAGGGACCTGCGGAAGCTGCTCGATCCGCCGGGCCCGCATCGCGCCCCCGGCAAGCTTGATCCGGTCCAGAAAC
The DNA here is from genome assembly GCA_963708835.1 of uncultured Actinomycetota bacterium. Lineage (GTDB taxonomy): Bacteria > Actinomycetota > Thermoleophilia > Solirubrobacterales > Solirubrobacteraceae > Palsa-465. The sequence goes on from CAVPUB010000001.1 coordinate 19,515, forward strand.
GTTCATGTTGACGACGACGACATCTCGAGCATCGCCTCAGTGGCGAAGTGCTCGACCAGCGTGGTGGATGCGCTGGAACGCCGCGTCCCGATCGGCGTCGGCGGCTGCGTCGCGATTGGGCGGTAACCCGATCTCACTGCCTAAACCCCGGGGATCCACCGCTATATCCGAGGTTCTGAGGAGGTTAGCTCACACCGGAACCCATCAATTTGCAGGTAGTTCTTAGAGCGACCGCGAGTTTCGCCCATAATTCGGGTCGGTGAGGTCCCCGGTTCAAATCCGGGCGCCCCGATTGCAACCTCGCCAGTGGTTTGCGGCGAGCAGGCCGTCGAGCAGGGCGTCGTTCCAGGTGCTCAGGGCTATGGCGCGCTGGCTGTGGTGGGGGAGCGGGTGCTCGAGCGTGAACCCGATGGCGCCGGTGACCTGATGGCACGCAGCGCAGGCCTCGGTGATCGCGGGTCCGGCGTGGGCCAGGCCGTCGGGATGCGGGGGTTCGGCGGCCAGCAGCTGTACTCCCCGTACGGTGGTCGCCGCCTCGGCGAGCAGTTGCTGGACCGGACCGAGGGCGGCGAGCGTGGAGCCGAACGCGCGACGCTGGCGGACGTATTCGACCGTCAGATCGAGGGCGGACTGGCCGATCCCGGCGAGGTAGCCGATCACTCCCGCGATCCAGGCGGCCGCTGCGGTCCGCCACGCCGAGACCTCCACCGCCTCGGCCGAACCCAGCTCGAGCGCGCGATTCACGTCCAAGCCGCCGGCCGAACGCGTTGGCTCGGCGCGCAGGACCTCGCGACGCACGACCACATCATCAACCGGCATGAGCACGACGGCCGGCTCCGCGAGCGGCGAGCGGAACAGGTGGCCGGCCATGGGACTGGCGCCGAGCAACCGGTCGACCTCGCTCACCGGAGCCAGCCGCCGGCCCAACTCGACCGCGCCGAGCCCGGCGCACCGGACAAGCTCTGGGTCGCCGCTCAGGGTGTCCCAGCCAAGCTCGTCCAACAAACCGGTCAGACCCGGCCATGCGCCGTCGGCCGCCCGATGGCGATCCAGCACCCCGGCGACGCTGTCGGCGAACGCGCGCGCCTCGAGCGCCCCGTCGGTCAAGCCAGCGGTTGGCGGCACTGCGCCAGCACCTCCTCGGTGTGCTCGCCAAGAGCGGGGATGCCCCGCGCGGGCGGCGTGACCAGCCCGTCGACCTTGAAGAGCGAGCCGAGCAGCTTGACCGCGCCGGCCCCGTCGTGGGTCACCTCGTGAACCAACCCGTTGGCCTGCACCTGGTCGTCGTGGAAGAGATGCTCGAGCATCCGCACCTCCGACGCGGGCACGCCCGCGGCGCGGAAGCGCTGCACCCAGACGCTGACCGGCTCGCAGGCGATCCGGCGCTCGAAATCGCGAACCAGAGCCAGCCGGCGCTCGCGCTCGCCGTCGTCAACTGGAGGCGCCTGCGGGTTGTCGGCCCACGGGTCATCGAGCCCCAGTACCTCGGCCGCCGCCAGCCGCTGGGACTCACGCAGACAAGCGACCACCACGAACCCATCTAGAGCGGCGTAGGCGCGGTAGTACGGCTCCAGCTCGTCGGCGGCACGCTGGGCCCGGGCGCGGCGTGCCAGATCGTCCGGGCTGGCGAGCGACGCGACATCGCGGCGCACCTCCGGGTCGATGGTTTGCACCGAGACGAACCTTTGCGCCTGAACCGCCAGGGCCGCGCCGAGCAGCGAGACCTCCATGGCGGGGCCGGTACGGTCCACCGAACGCTCGCGGCCCACGACCCCGGCGAGCACGGCAACCGCCGCCAGCAGGCCGGCGGTGAAATCCGCCATGGCGATCCCACCCGCACGCCGAGGGACCCCGTCGGAGCTCTGCGCGTTGGCCAACAGCAGCCCGGACAGGGCCTGGGCGACGAGGTCGAAGGCGGTCAGGGACGCCTCCGGTCCGTCGCTGCCCAGCGCCGAGACACAGCACCAGACGGCGGCCGGGTTGACGGTCCGGACCGAGCTGCGGTCAAGCTCGAACGCCCGCGCACGCTCCGGCGGCAGGTTGTGCAGCACCGCGTCGGCCGACCGGATCAGCGCCCGGCTGGCCAGCCGGCCCTCATCGCTCTTGAGGTCGAGCACGACCGAGCGCTTGTTGCGGTTCAGGGCGTAGAAGTAGCGGCTCTCACCGGCGGCGAACGGCTCGTAGCGACGCCAGGCGTCACCATCCGGCGGCTCGATCTTGACCACGTCGGCCCCGAGGTCGGCGAGCAGCATGCCGGCGAACGGCCCGGCGACGTACTGGGCGTACTCGAGCACCCGGATCCCCTGGAGCGGCAGCGGCGAGTGGGCCGGCGGGGTCATCGCGGCGGGAGCCCCAGCTCCCGGCGGGCGATGACGGCGCGCTGGACCTCCGCCGCGCCCCCGGAGATGGTGGTGGCCACCGAGGCGCGCTGAAAGGCGGCGACGCGACCCGGGAGCGTCCCGACCCCCTCCTCGAGCAACCCCTCGGGCCCCAGCCGCTCGACGGCAAACCGAGCGACACGCTGCATGAGCTCGGCGACCGACAGCTTGGCCATGGAGCTCTGGGCACTGGCGGGCCGCCCGGCGTCGAGTAGCTCAGCCGCGCGGCGGCCGTGCAGCCGCGTCGCGTGGGCGGCACCACGCAGCCGGCGCAGGGCCCGACGTGCCTCTCGGTCAACACAAAGCGGCGCCAGCGCGTCGAGTAGCGAGAAGATCGTGCCCACCTTCTCGCTGGTCACCCGCTCATAGTCCAGCGTTCCCATCAGCACCTGCCAGCCGCCGTGCAGCTGCCCGACCAACTGCTCCGCGGGGATCTCCACGTCGTCCAGCTCCAGCTCGCCCAGCGTCCCGCCGCCCAGCGTCTTGTGAGTGTGGACGGTGATCCCGGGCGTGGTGATGTCGGCCACCAGCACCGACACGCCGCGGTGACGATCGCGGTTCGGATCGGTGCGCACAGCCAGGTAGACCCAGTCCGCGTACTCGGCGCTGGAGGTCCAGATCTTGCGGCCGCTGACCACGAACCGATCCCCGTCAAGGCGTGCCCGCGTGCGCAGGGAGGCGAGATCCGAGCCGGCGTCGGGCTCGGAGAATCCCTGGCAGAACAGGACCCGCCCCGCGGCCACCTCAGGGATCAGGCGTTCCTGCAGTTCCGCAGAAGCGAAGCGCAGCAGGCCATTGCCGATCGTCTTGACCGAGAGCAGATAGCCGGAGAGCGGCAGCCACCGATAGCCGAACCGCTCCTCACAGGCCAGCGTGTGCAGCGAGGTGAGGCCGCGCCCGCCCAGCTCGCGCGGCCAGTGAACGCCAATCCATCCGCCCTCGCCCAACGCCGAGTACACGGCGCGCGAGTCGCCGTCGGAGGGCATGCCCTGGTAGCGCAGCTGCGGTTCGTCGGCGACGATGTCGGACAGTCACCCGAGCGAACGCGTCGGCCTCCGCCGCCACCTCCTCGACCCCGGCCCGGGCGGCGGTCGTCACCGGTGGACTCCAATCACGCCCATCTCCCGGTCGATCTCCCGCGCGGCAGCAAGCAAGCCGTCGGCAAGCGAGGCCCGAAAGGAGGTGGCGTCGCCCGTGAGGCGGGGAGCGACACGTTGATCGAGCGCGGTCCCCGGGCCGTCGATCGAGGCCACTGGCACGGCGATCGAGATCAGGCCAACCTCGTATTCCTCTTCCGAGACCGCCACGCCGGCCCCACGAATCCGAGCCAGGTCGACCGCCAGAGCCTTCCACGACCCGATCGTGTGATCGGTGAGCCGCTCGTACGGTTCGTTGCCGAGCGCGGCCCGCGCCACCTCATCAGGCAGTTGGGCCAGCAGGCACTTGCCCAGCGCGGTGCAATGCGCCGGCAACCGCATGCCCACCGTGACCCGTGGAGTGAGCAGCCGCTCTGCGGTTTCGCTGAGCAGGTACACGATTTCCTTGCCCTGGAGGATGGCCACGTTGACGGTCTCCCGGACCTCGAAGGCCAGCCGCGTCAGGTGCGGGCGCGCGACGTCGGGCAGTTGCAGGCCGCCGAGCAGCGCGGGGACCAGGCGCGCCATCTCGACACCCAGGCGGAGCCGGCGCGTGGCCGGGTCACGGTCCAGCCACCCCCGCTCGGTCAGCACCGCAACCAGACGGTGGACGCTCGGCATCGGCACGCCGAGGGCATCCGAGATCTCCTTTTGGGAGAGCTCGGGCTCAGACGCGGTGAACAACTCCAGTACGTCCAACCCGCGAGCCAAGGTTCCCACCGAACTTCCAATAATCGAAACTTGCTTTCGCATACTGATCGCAGTTAGGGTACGTTCCGCATGAGCCCGCGTCAATCTCAGGCCGCATCGACCGAGGACACCGAGCGGACCGTGCGCGTCGTCGATAACGACTGGGTTCCGCTGCCCGACGGCGTCCGTCTGGCCATCCGTCTGTGGCTTCCCGAGGACGCAGAGCAGCGCCCGGTGTCGGCGATCCTCGACTCGGTCCCGTATCGCAAGAGCGACGGCACGGCGGTCGGAGACGCGGCCTGGGGGACCTACTTCGCCTCCCACGGCTTCGCCTTCGCGCGGGTGGACCTGCGCGGCAGCGGTGACTCGCGGTGGTCTGCTGGAGGACGAGTACTCCCAACAGGAGCAGGAGGACGCCGAGCACGTGATCGCGTGGCTGGCAGACCGCCCGTGGTGCACGGGGGCCGTGGGGATGATCGGGGTGTCGTGGGGCGGCTTCGCGGCGCTGCAGATGGCCGGCCGACATCCTCGGCACCTGTGCGGAGTGGTGCCCATCCACGCGAGCGAGGACCGCTACGCCGACGACGTGCACTACATCGGCGGGTGCGTGTCGGCGATGGACATGAGCCAGTGGGCGACCTCGATGCTCGCCTACCTCAACCAGCCGCCCGACCCGGAGGTGGTGGGCGAAGCGTGGCGCGCGGCCTGGCTGGAGCGGCTGGAAGGCGCCAGGGCGTTCATCGAGCCCTGGCTCGGCCACCAGCGCCGGGACGCCTACTGGGAGCAGGGATCACCGTGCGAGGACTACGCCTCGATCCGCTGCCCGGTGTACGCGGTCGGCGGCTGGAGCGACGGGTACCGCGACATGGTTCTGCGTCTGGTCGAGCACGTGCAGGCGCCCGTCCGCGGTTTGATCGGCCCGTGGGGGCACACGTGCCCCGAGGCGGGGAGGCCGGGCCCGGCGATCGGCTTCCTCCAGGAGTGCCGGCGGTTCTTCGCTGCCAGCCTCAACAACGAAGACAACGGGTTCTTCGACGAGCCGCGGCTGATCACCTATATGCAAGAGGCGGTCCCGCCGGCCGGCTCCTACGCCGAGCGCCCCGGCCGCTGGCTCGCCGACCCGTCGTGGCCCTCGCCCGCAATCGAACCCCTGACCCACATCGTCGGCGCCGGCGGCGCTCGAGACGACGGCGCCACCGCGATCCGCAGCATCAGCAGCCCGCAGTCGACCGGAGTCGACGGCGGGGTGTGGTGCGGCGACGGCAGCCCCGCCGACTACGGGCTCGACCAGCGCCACGAGGACGGCGGCTCACTGTGCTGGGACACCGAGCCGCTCCCAGAGCGGGTCGAGATCCTTGGCAAGGGCGAGGCCCAACTGGAGTTGAGCGTCGACAAGCCCTGGGCGCTCGTGGCCGTGCGCGTCTGCGACGTCGCTCCCGACGGGGCTTCCACGCTGGTCGCGCGCGGACTGCTGAACCTGAGCCGGCGCGAGGGTCACGACCGCAGCGTGCCGATGCCGCTCCACCAGCCGGTGCTGGTGCGCGTCCCGCTTCAGGCGACCGCCTACGCCGTCCCGCCAGGACATCGGATCCGTCTGGCCGTATCGAACACGTACTGGCCGATGGCCTGGCCCTCACCGGAGCCGACCACGCTCAACGTCCATTGCGGCCCGCACAGCACCTTGACCCTGCCGCGCCGCAATCCCAGCGACCTCGACAGCGCGGTCAGACCCTTCGCCCCCCCGGAGACCGGCACGGCCCTTCCCACCGAGACCACGAGGCTGCGCCCGAGCGGCCGTAACCTGCGCCGGAGCCTGCACGACGGGACCACCGAGGTCGAGTTTGACTGGCACGGCTCCGGCGTCCGGATCCTTGCCACGAACACCGAGATGACCGAGGACAACGTCACCACGTATCGCATCGTCGAGGGCGACCCGCTGTCGGCGACGGTCAACTGCCGGGTGGCCGTGACGCTGGTCCGTCCCGGCTGGAACATCGAGGTCCGGGCCGAGAGCACGATGACCTGCGACGCCGAACAGTTCGTCGTCACGTCGACGCTGGACGCGTTTGAGGACGACGGCCGGGTCCACGCCCGCACGTTCACGCACCGGTTCCCCCGTGACGGGGCGTGATGAGCCCAATCGAATCCCCACCCCACACCGAGGGCACGCCGACCGATTCCGTGGTCGTGGTACTCGGATCCGGCGATCCTGGCCGCGGAGATGAATCACATCTTCCACCGCTCGTGGCTGTACGCCGGGCATCTGGGCGAACTGCAGGGGCCGGGCAGTTACTTCGCCTCGGCCACCGGTCCGGTGCCGATCGTGATCACCCTGGACGGCGACAACGTCCTCCGGGGCTTCGTCAACGTGTGCCGGCACCGCGGGGCGATCGTGGCCACCGACGCGCGCAAGCGCGGCACGATCCAATGCCCGTATCACGCCTGGACGTACGGTCTCGACGGTACGCTGCGGGCCGCGCCGCGCTCGGATGGGGATCCCGCCTTCGACCCCGGCCGCCTGGGGCTGCGTCAGGTATTGGTCGGCACCTGGGGACCGTTCGTGTTCGCCAATCCGGATCCGCAGGCCGAGCCGCTCCAGGACGCGCTCGGGGATCTGCCACAGGTGGTCGCCGAGCACGGACTCAACATCGAGTCACTGCGCTTTCACCGCCGGTTCCCATATGAGATCCGGGCCAACTGGAAGATCGCCATCGAGAACTACCTGGAGTGCTACCACTGCGCCGTCAACCACCCCGGGCTGGTGCAGGTGCTCGACGAGCGCCGGCTCGAGTTGCGCGCCGTGGGCCTGCGGACCAGCCAGTTCGCGCCGGTGCATCCACGCGCGCTGGACGGTCGCGCCCCGATCGACGCCCACGGGGAAGTCGGCTCGGCGCAGAACCATCTGTGGTTCCCGACGCTGAAGTTCAACGTGCTTCCGGGCCATCCCAATCTGTCGATCGGCCCGGTGTGGCCGACCGGTCCGGTCAGCACGGCCGGCTACCTGGACTACTGGTTCGGCGAGGCGGCCGACCAGAAGTGGATCGACGACGTATACGTGATGGACACCCAGGTCGGCGACGAGGACACGGCCCTGGTCGAGGCCGCCCAGCAGGGCAGCTCGACCGGGATGATCGAGCGGGGGTGGGTGCTGGGCGGCGCCGAGACGCTGATCGGGCACTTCCAGGACTACGTCCGCGAGCGGGTGGGCCTTGACGCGCGTTAGGACGACAGATGCCGCTTGACAGCGTCGCACCCGCCCGCCTACATTGCCGGACCTTGATCCTCGGGAAGAGGGGTTGACATGTTGAGACGTGCGCCATCAGCGGCAGCGCTGATCGCTCTGGCCGCGCTGGCTCTGGCCGCGTGCGGCGGCTCCAGCGGCTCCGGCGGCAAGAGCGGGACCGGCACCGCCGCGTCGGGGACGCTGAAGGAACCGGGGTTGTACGGGAAGTTGCCGCCGCAGGGCACCCCGACGAAGGGGGGCACTATCACCTACGGGCAGCTGAACGGCAATACGCCGAACTACATCTTCCCGATCACCCCATCGGGCAACGCCAGCACGATCAACTACCAGTGGCAGCAGGTCATGTGGCTTCCGCTGTACAACAACTTCGCCTACGGGGCCAATCCGGGGGTCAACTACTCACTCAGCGTGGCCAACAAGCCGGTGTTCAGCGACGGCGACAAGACGGTCACGATCACGCTGAAACACAACTACAAGTGGAACGACGGCAAGCCCGTCACCGCGCAGGACGTCCTGTTCGACGTCGCCCTGATCAAGGCCGCAGTCGACGAGAGCGCGGCCAACTGGGGGTCGTTCACTCCCGGCTACTTCCCCCAGAGCCTGGCCAGCATCAGCGCCAACGGTGCGTACACGGTGGTCATGCACCTCAAGCGCGCCTTCAACCCGGGGTTCTTTCTCAACAGCCAGCTCGCGCTGAACCTTTATCCCCTGCCCAGCCAGGATTGGAACGTGGCCTCGGCCGACGGTCCGCACCTTGACTTCACCGTTCCCGCCAACGCGAAGAAGATCTACGACTACCTGGACAAGGCGGGCGGCCAGGTGGGCACGTTTGCCTCCAACAAGCTGTGGAAGATCGCCGACGGGCCGTTCGTGCTCTCGGCCTTCAGCCCGGTGACCGCGTCCTGGACGATGAAGGCGAACCCGAGCTACGGCGGCACGCCGAAGCCGTCCATCTCGACTCTCCAGGGGGTCACCTACACGGGCATCACGCCGCTGCTCAATGCGATGCGCACGAACACCCTCGACGTGGGCCCGATCGACTTCTCCCAGCTGGCCTCACTCGACAGCATAAAGAGCCAGGGCTACAGCGTGTTCGGCCTGCCGGACTTCGGCTGGGCCGGGGTGATCTGGAACTTCAAGAACACGGTCCACCACTTCGACAAGATCATCTCCCAGCTCTACTTCCGCCAGGTGATGGCGATGCTGGTCAACGAGCCGGCGATCATCGCGGGGATCTACCACGGCGCCGCCGGACTGGCGTACGGCCCGATCCCGTCGGTGCCCAAGACGACCTACGTCCCCTCCAATGCCGTCAACCCGCCCTACCCCTACAACCCGGCCAAGGCCGTGTCGATCCTCAAGGCCCACGGCTGGCACGTGGTCCCCAACGGACAGACGACGTGCGCCAACCCGGGCACGGGTGCCAGCCAGTGCGGCGCCGGCATTCCCAAGGGGACGCCGATCTCCTTCCCCTGGGCCACCCAGACGTCCGCATCGGGACCATATGTCCCGCTGACCGACGAGGCGATCGCCTCCGAGGCCAAGCAGGCCGCCGGGATCAACATCCAGCTGTTCCAGAAGACGTTCAACTACATCGCCAGCAATTACAACAACGCCGACCCGTCGATGGCGAAGTACACCAACGACTGGGCGGTGGAGAACTTCAGCGGCTACACCGACAACGCGTATCCGACACAGAGTTCGATCTTCAACACCGGCGGCTCGTTCAACAGCGGCACCTACAGCGACCCGACGATGGATCGGCTGATCAAGAACTCCGTATATGGGTCCGATCCCAACGCGGTGACCAAGGAGGCGTCGTACGAGACCGAGCAACTCCCGGCGCTGTTCCAGCCCAACTACGACCTCATCTACGGCGTGGCGAAGCGGGTCGGCGGACCACCGCAGTCCTACCTCAGCCTCACGCAGTACGGACTCTGGCCTCAGTTCTGGTGGGTGAGCAAGAAGTAGAACCGGCCCTACGGCCGGAGCGGCGCGCGCGCCGATGATCGGATACATCATCCGCCGCATCCTCGTGGCGATCGTGATCACGATCGGGATCGCCGCGATCACCTTCGAGCTGCTGCACCTGATCGCCGGCAGCCCGGTCCACGCGGTGCTCGGTCGCGGCGCCAAACCGGCCCAGATCGCCGCCTGGAACAAACAGCACGGCTACGACCGGCCGCTGGTCAGCCAGTTCCTGACCTATCTGGGCCACCTCGGCCATCTCGACTTCGGCTACTCCTACAAGCAGGGGCAGAGCGTGGCCCAGCTGTTCAAGGAGAACGCCGGGCGCAGCATCTATCTCTCGGGCTCGGCGCTGGTGCTGTCGCTGCTGATCGCGATGCCGCTGGGCATCGCCCAGGCGGTCCGCCGCAACAGCATCGGCGACTACTCGATCACCACGCTGACCTTCGTGCTCTACGCGATGCCCCCGTTCTTCCTCGGGGTGATCCTGATCGACGTCTTCGCCCTGCACCTGCACGTCTTCCCGCCGCTGGTCCCCGATTCGATCACCACCACCGCCGGAGCCATCACCCACCCGCGTGACTTCGTCCTGCCGATCGTCACCCTGACCGCGGTCAACATCGCGTCGTTCAGCCGCTACATGCGCTCATCGGCGCTGGACAACCTGGCTCAGGACTACATCCGACTGGCTCGCGCCAAGGGGCTGTCGCAGCGAGCCGTGCTCTACCGCCATCTGCTGCGCAACGCGTGCCTACCGATGATCACGCTGGTCGGCCTGTCGATCCCCGACCTGCTGGCCGGCAACCTGCTCGTCGAGGTCCTGTTCAACATCCAGGGTCTGGGGCTGCTGTTCTACAACGCGCTCCAGAGCGGCGACTATCCGATTCTTCTGGCCTACACGATCCTGGGCGGGATTCTCGTCGTGCTCGGGAACCTGATAGCCGACGTCGCCGTCACCGTGGCCGACCCGAGGGTCCAGATATGACCGAGACCGAGGGTCACGTCAAACCGTTCGGCCAGGCCGAGGCGCCGCTCAGCCATCCCGATCTGTTCTCGACGGTGGCCGAGGGGGGCGAGGTGCCGGCGCTGGCCAGCGGGTGGCGGCTGGCCCTGCGCGAGTTCCTGGACAACAAGGTTGCCGTGCTCGGGGTGGTGATCATCGTCTTCTTCGTGCTCTTCTGCCTCGTGGGGCCGCTCTTCTACCACACCAATCAGACCCTCACCCAGCCCCTGCAGGCCAACCTGGCGCCGGGCGCGGCCAGCCCGCTGGGAGGCACGGCGGGGCCCCTGGGCACCGACGAGCACGGGTTCGACGAGCTGGGACGGATCATGGCCGGCGGCCGGACGGCGCTGGCCATCGGCTTCTTCGCGGCGGTGATCTCGATCGTCATCGGGACGCTGTACGGCGCCATCTCCGGTCTCTCCGGCCGCCTGCTGGACGGCGTGATGATGCGCTTCGTCGACATCGTGTACTCGATCCCGTTCCTGTTCATCGTGCTCGTGCTGGCCACGAAGTTCAGCGCCACGGTGCTGGAGGAGAGCCTCCTGCTGGGGTTCTTCTCGTGGCTGGTTCCGGCCCGGCTGATGCGGGGCGAGGTGCTGAGCCTGCGCGAGCGGGATTTCGTGTGGGCGGCGCGGGTGATGGGCTCAAGCCGCACGCGCCTGGTCTACAAGCACCTGATTCCGAACTCGCTGTCGGTGGTCATCGTGAACGTGACCTTCCTGGTCGCGGACTCGATCCTCGCCCTGGCCTTCCTGGGCTTCCTGGGGTTCGGCCTGCAGTACCCGACGGCCTCGTGGGGAGACATGCTCGGCAACGCCGACACCTACGTCTCCAACGGCCAGTGGTGGCTCGTCTATCCGGTGGGTGTCTGCCTGGTGGCGGTCGTCATGGCCTGCAACCTCGTCGGCGACGGCCTGCGCGACGCGTTCGACGTGCGGCTGCGGAGGCGCTGATCATGGCCGCGACCGACGAGGGAACCGGCGCTCAGACGCCGGGCGACGACAGAGCCGACGCTCACGTGCTCGAGGTCACCAACCTCAGCACGCACATCAAGCTGTCGCGCTCGACCGTCCAGGCCGTCGGGAACGTCGACCTCGCGATCGCCGCCGGCGAGACGCTCGGTCTGGTGGGGGAATCCGGCTGCGGCAAGTCGATGCTGGGACTGTCGATCATGGGTCTGCTGCCCAAGGGCGGCGAGATCATCGAGGGGTCGGTCCGGCTCGATGGCCAGGACCTGGTGGGCCTGCCTGACAAGCGGATGCGCAAGCTCCGGGGCAACGAGGTGGCGATGATCTTCCAGGACTCGCAGTCGTCGCTGAACCCGACCAAGACGATCGGCGAACAGGTGTCTGAGCCCGTGCGCCTGCACCGCGGAGGGTCCCGAGCCGAGGCCAACGCCCGCGCGCTGGAGGTGCTGGAGCTGGTCGGCCTGCCCCACCCCCGGGACCGGCTGAGCAACTACCCCCACGAGCTGTCCGGGGGGATGCGCCAGCGCGTGATGATCGCCATCGCCCTGGCCTGCGAGCCGAAGGTGCTGCTGGCCGATGAGCCGACGACGGCCCTGGACGTCACGATCCAGGCCCAGATCCTGGCCCTGCTCGACGACCTGGAGGATCGCCTGGGCATGTCGACGCTGCTGGTCACCCACGACATGGGGGTCGTGGCCGGCCGGACCGACCGGATCAGCGTCATGTACGCGGGACGGATCGTCGAGTCGGCCTCGACCGAAGAGATCTTCACCGCCATGCGGCATCCGTACACGCAGGCGCTGCTGGGCTCGATCCCCAAACTGAGCCAGGACAATCGACGACCCCTGGTCAGCATCCCCGGGATCCCGCCTGACCTCACGAGCCCGCCCGCCGGCTGCCGCTTTGCTCCGCGCTGTCCGTACGCCACCGATCAGTGTCGAGCGGAGGAGCCGCCGCTGGACGGCGTCCGTTCCGATCACCTGTTTGCGTGCTGGCACCCGGTGAACGGTCCGGCGACGACGACGAAGGAGATCGCGGTTCGCCGGAGGTCCACCGCCGAACCCGATCAACCGGGCAACAACGGCCACCTTCTGGAGATCGTCGACGCCGTGCGCGAGTACCCGGTTACGGCCGGCGCGATCCTTAAGCGCAAGGTCAACTCGGTCAAGGCCGTGTCCGGGGTGAACCTTCACGTCGATGTCGGCGAGGCACTGGGGCTGGTCGGAGAGTCGGGCTGCGGCAAGACCACGCTGGGCAAGTTGATCGTCGGCATCGAGAAGCCGGACGCGGGGCGGATCACCTTGGAGGGCCGCGAGGTGTTCGGCATGCGAGGCAGAGCGCTGCGCCGTGCGCGACGGGACCTGCAGATGATCTTCCAGGACCCCTATGCGTCGCTCGATCCGCGGATGCGCGTGCAGGCGCTGCTGCGCGAGCCGCTCGTCATCCAGAACATCGGCAGCCGCAAAGAGCAGGATCAGAAGATCCGGGGAATGCTCACGGAGGTCGGGCTGGCGGAGAACGCACTGGAGCGCTATCCGCACGAGTTCTCTGGCGGGCAGCGCCAGCGCATCGCACTGGCCCGAGCGCTGATGCTGGAGCCGAAGGTGATCGTTGCCGACGAGCCGGTCAGCGCCCTCGACGTCTCGATCCGCTCACAGGTGCTCAATCTGATGAAGCGCCTGCAGGCCGAGCATCAGCGCGCGTCGGTGGTGATTTCGCACGACCTGGCGGTGGTCAAGTACCTGGCCGACCGGATCGCCGTCATGTATCTGGGCAAGGTGGTCGAGCTGGGGACCGGCGACGACATCTACCGGCGCGCGGCCCACCCCTACACGGACGCGCTGATCAAGACGATTCCGGTGCCCGACGTCGCCGTCGAGCGCGCCAAGACCGAGGTCGGCATCCAGGGCGAGCTGCCCAGCCCGATCGACCCCCCGTCCGGGTGCCGGTTCAGGACCCGCTGCCCCCGCGCGCAGGAACGGTGCGCCGCGGAAGAGCCGCTGCTGCGGTCCTTCGGGGCCACACAACAGGCGGCCTGCCACTTCCCGCTCCGCGAGCCCGACGCGGGGCTGGCCGAGACCGCCGCGGCCGACGCGGGACCCGCCGGGGCGGTGCCGACCGACGCCGCGCCGACCGAATCCGCGCCGACTGACGCCGCCTGACCGACTACTCGCTGATTCCCATCGCGTCGAGGATGAACGCCTGCACCTCGGCCTCGTAACCGAACCGGGCGCTCCGGCCGGACGGTCCGCCATGCGCCCCGACGCCCAGCTCGGGCCGGAACAGCAGGCGTGAGCCGTCCGTGTCGGTGGCCCGCAGCCTGGCGACCCACTTGGCCGGCTCGTGGACCGACACGCGCGGGTCGTTGACGGCGCCGGTGACCAGCAGCGCCGGCCGCCGCCCCGGGGGCGGGTTGTCGTATGGCGAGTAGGACTCCATGCAGCGGTAGTCGTCGGGGTCGCGCGGATCGCCCCACTCGTCCCACTCGTTGATGGTGAGCGGGATGGAGGGGTCAAGCATCGTATTGACCACGTCGACGAACGGGACCTCGGCGACCACGGCGCGCCAGCGGTCCGGGCGCATGGAGTAGACGGCGCCCTGGAGCAGCCCGCCGGCGGACACGCCTCGGGAGACGATTCGCGTGCCGTCGACCAGGGCCGGTCCGCCGTTCCCGGCCAGCCAGTCGGCGACCGCAGCATGGTCGGTGAAGGTTGTCGGCTTGGCGCGCAGCCGGCCCTGCTGCCACCAGGCCCGCCCGCCCTCTCCGCCGCCGCGTATGTGGGCGACGGCGTACACGACCCCCCGGTCAAGCAACGAGGGGAGGCTGCGATCGAACTCGGGATCCAAGCTGTCCTCGTAGGCGCCGTAGCCGTACAACAGGCACGGCGCGCTGCCATCGAGCGGAGTTCCGTCACGGTAGGCCAGCGTGACCGGGATCGGGGTGCCGTCCGCCGCCGGGGCCGTGCGGCGCTCGGTGCGGTACCGGGCCGCCTCGTAGCCGGGAACCTCCATCCGCTTCAGCAGCCGCCTGGTCCCGCTGGCCAGGTCAAGCTCGTACCAGGCCGTTGGTTCGATCAGGGACTCTTCGGCCACGATCACCGTGCCGCCGTCGTATTCGTCCGCGTGCTCCGCCCGGATCAGGCCGGCGTTGATCTGAGGCACCAGCTCGCGCACCTGGCCGCCGTCGTGATCAGTGATGGCCAGCCGCGTCTCGCCGTCTCGGCGTAGGGTCAGCAGGAGATGCCGGGCGAACACGTCGCAGCGAATCAGCCGGGTGTCGGCGCGGGCGGGAGCGACCGCAGAACAGTTGACCGGCGCCCATCCGGCCCGAGCCGGAGCGGCCAGCGGCACCCGCATCAGCGTGAACTCGGGCTCGCCGACGTCCGTGACGACCAACAATGCGCCTGCCCGACCATCAACGCCCCGGGCGTGGTCCACGCGGTACTCGGTCCCGCGTTGCCGGGGCTCGACGAGCACCGGGCCGGCCAGCGGGTCGTTGAGCGGGATCAGCCGGACCTCGGTGGTGTCACGGGACTCGGCAGTGATGATCGCCAGCTCGCCGCTTCGCGAGGCTCTGAGCGTGAGCTCGAACCGCTGGTCGGGCTCCTCCAGTACCAGCTCGTCGGCGGTCGCTGCGGCGCCTACGCGGTGGCGCCACACCTGCCACTGCCGGTTGAGCTCGTCCGGCACGAGATAGAACAGGTATCGCGAGTCAGCGCTCCAGGCCACCTGCGGCGACGTGCGGACGATGACCTCCGGCAGGTCCTCGCCGGTATCCAGGTCCCGGATGCGCAGCTCATAGATCTCGGCTCCGCTGGTGTCCGCCGACCAGGCGAGCAGGGCACCGTCGGGGCTGGGCTCGCGAACCTCGACGTCGGCGAATCCCGTCCGTTCGGCGATCAGGTTGTCGTCGAGGATGACCTGCTCGGAGTCCTGCCCGGATCGCGCTCTCAGCAGCTGCTGGTTGTCGGCGTCCGCGGGCGTCCGGGTGCGATAGCTGAATCCGCCCCGCGGCCAGGCGACCGAGTCCTCGGCGCCGGCGGGAGTTCGGCCGGCGGCCTCGGCGGCCAGGGTGTCGGCGAGCCGGCTCAGCCGCTCGGTCTGGGCGTCGTAGTAGGCGCGCTCGGAGATCAGGTAGTCGCGGAGCGCGGGGTCGTCGGTGACGCGCATCCACGCATAGTCGTCGGTGCGCGTGTCGCCGTGCAGCTCACGGACCGACGGCACGCGCGGCGCCACGGGCGGGTCTGGCAACTCCCCCATCGACATGGCAACTTACTGGACGTGCGGCGCTCAGCGGTCTCGCAGGAGCCTGGCCACCTGTTCTGCGGGCAGGCCGTACGAGGTGTTGCCATCGCGCCCGGTGACGGTGGGCGCGGTCAGCATGCTGTTGAGGACGGCCTCCTCAGTGGCTTCGACGACGGCGGCGAAGAACGGGTCAAGCCCGGTTCCGGTCACCGCGGCCGGCCGAGCGGGTCCGCCGGCCCGCGGGCCCCGCAGCCCGGTGGCCATGGCAAGGAAGATCTCGCCGCTGCCGTGATGCCCCGTGGAGCCGGTCCTGGCCAGCCCCAGCCCGGCCCGGCGAGCCAGCCGGGCGCAGGCGGCGGAATCGAGCGGGGCGTCGGTCACCGCCACGACGATGCAGGAGCCGGCCGGCGCCGGAGGCGCTTGCGGCTCGTCTCCGCAACGCGGCAGCAACCGGCCCACGGGCACGCCGTCCACGGTCAGCCGCTCTCGCGAGCCGAAGTTCGACAGCAGCAGCACGCCGACGATGTGCCCGGAGGGGGTCAGTCGCGACGCGCTGCCGATTCCGCCCTTGAACCCCAGGCAGGTCATCCCGGTGCCGGCGCCGACCGCGCCCTCAGCCGGGGCGGGGCCGCCGGCCGAGGCTCGGGCCGCGTCCAGCGCGGTGCCGACGTCGGCCGCGGTCACCTGCATCCGGCGGGCGTCGTTGAGGAAGCTGTCGTCGCACTCGGCGACGATCGGAATGATCACGTCATCGGTGCCGATCCCCGGGTCCTCGGCGATCAGGAGCTCGCAGGCCGCGTCGTAGACCCGGCCCAGCTGCATGGTCGAGGTCAGGAACACGGGGGTCTCGGCCAGACCCCATTCGGCGGCGGCGATGAACCCGGTGCACTCCCCGGCGCCGTTGAGCACGGCCCCTCCGGCCGGGACCGGGCTGCGGAACAGGTTCCCGCCCAGGTCCACGACTGTCACCCCGGTCCTGGCGACGCCTCGTGCCTCGGGTGGTGGCGGCTCGTCGCGCCACACGGTGGCGTGGCCGACGCCCACCCCCGGCACGTCGACGATCGACCCCGTCGGTCCGCTCGGCAGCAGGCCGATCGTGATGCCCAGGTCAGCGGCGCGGGTCATGGCGAGATGATCCCCTACCGGGACGCGATCCGATGAGCCCGGGCGTCGGCGGGACGTCGAGCCTGGCCGGTCTGCCGGCCGTGTGGCATCCCGACTGCCTGCGCCACCACCCAGACGGAGAGGTCTGGCTGGGGGTGTGGGAGGCCGGCACCGAGGTCCCGGAGCGCGCCTTGGTCATTCGCGATGCGCTCGCGGCCGCCGGGGCCCAGATCACGACGGCGACCGCGCACGACGACGCGGCGATCCTGGCCGTCCACGACGCGTCGCTGGTCGAGCATCTGGCGACGATCTGGGACGACTGGGAGGGCGTCGGCCTCCCGTCCGAGCACGCCCGCCCCCGGGTGGTGCCGTACGTGTTCCCCACCGCCGGGTTGCTGTCCGGCCTGCCGCTGCGCTCGCCGAGTGCCATTCACGGGCGGGTGGGGCGATTCTGCTACGACACGATGACCCTGATCGGTCCCGGCACGTGGCCGGCGGCCCGGGCCGCGGCTGACGCCGCGCTGACCGCGGCGGGTCTGGTCGACGCCGGAGCACCAGCCGCATACGCCCTGTGCCGCCCGCCAGGTCACCACGCCGGTCCGGCGGCCCACGGCGGCTCGTGCTACCTGAACAACGCGGCCATCGCCGCCGAGGCGCTCCGCCGCCAGGGCGCCGCTCGCGTCGCCGTCGTCGACATCGACGCCCACCACGCCAACGGCACCCAGGCGATCTTCTACGACCGCGCTGATGTGTACGTGGGCAGCCTGCACGTCGATCCGGGCGCGGGGTGGTTTCCCCACTACGTCGGTTACGCCGGCGAGGGCGGGACCGGCGACGGCGAGGGGGCGAACCGCAACCTGCCGCTGGCGCCGGGCTCGGGCGACGTGGTCTGGCTGGAGGCGCTGGATGTGCTGTGTGCCGACGTCCGCGCTCATGGGGCGGAGGCGCTGGTCGTCTCGCTCGGCGTCGACGCGGCGGCGGCTGACCCGGAGAGCCCTCTGCGCGTGAGCGCCGATGGGTACCGTCGCGCGGGCGAGAAAATCGGCGCCCTGGGGCCAACGGTCGTGGTCCAGGAGGGCGGCTACGACCTGGCCTCGCTCGGCGAACTGGTCGTGGCTGCGCTGACCGGTATCCGGGCGGGGCGCGGGTGACGAATCGGAGTCATCGCAGCGCCAAGTTTTGATCGCTGCGTCGCCGCGGCCCGGTTAGGCTACGCCCGTCATGTCAAGTCCCTCTCACGCCCCGGCGGCGTCGCGCCGGCCCAAGTCCTGGAACAGCGAGCCGGTTGTCCTGACCGTGGCGGTCACCGGGGCGGATGTGTTTCGAGAGAACAACCCCAACATTCCCTATACGACGGCGGAGATCGCCGAGCAGAGCATCGCGGCCGGCAGGGCAGGGGCGACTGTGGTGCACCTCCATGTCCGCGAGGACGACGGGACGCCGAGCGGGCGGGCGGAGCTGTTCCAGGACGTCATCTCGCGCATCCGCGGGGGCAGCGAACTGATCACGATGGTCTCGACCGGGGGCTCCGCCGACATGACGATCGAGGAGCGCACGACCGGCCTGACCGCCGACCCGGACCTGTCGGGCGTGGAGTCGGGATCGATGAACTTCGGCGACGACACGTTCATCACGCCGCCGAAGGCCGCGCGCGGGATCATCGAGCGGGCCACCGGGGCGGGCATCGGGCTCGAGGTCGAGGCGTTCGACGTCGGGCACGTCGCCACCGCAGTCCGCTGGCTGGAGGACGGCGTGATCCCGGCGCCCCTGCGGATCAACCTCGTGTTCGGAGTGCCGGGTGGCATCGACGCGTCGCCTGAGGCGCTGACCGCGATGCTCCGGCCGCTGCCGCCGGAGACCTTCTGGACCGTGACCTGCGTGGGGCGCCACCACCCCCGGATGCTGGCGCTGGCCCTGCTCTACGGCGCGCCCGGGATCCGCACCGGGCTCGAAGACGCCGTCTACATCAGCCGCGGAGTGCTGGCGGAGTCAAACGCCGCCCTGGTTGAATCGGCGATCAAGCTCGCCCACGCGGTCGGCCGCGAGGTCGCCACGCAGGACCAGACGCGGGCGCTGATCGGCCTCGCCCCCGCCTGAATGACCTCGCTGGTCGAAGCGCTCGGCGCCAGGCGCGTGGTCGAGCCGCCGGGCGCGCTGCCGCAAGCGGCACTGCGGCTCGACGCATCCGCGCCGGTGCAGCCGTACGAGATCGAGATCGCCGTCGACACGCTGTGCGTCGACTCGAGCAGCTTTCGGCAGATCGTTGAGGCCAGCGACCGTGACCCGGCGAGGGTCGGCCAGACGATCCTGGACATCGTGGCCGCGCGGGGCAAGATGTACAACCCGGTGACTGGCTCGGGGGGGATCCTCACCGGGACGGTGCGGGCGGTCGGACACGACTTTCCAGATCCGCCGGCGATCGGCTCGCGCGTGGTCACCATGGTCTCTCTGACCCTCACGCCGCTGCGCCTGGAGGCGGTGGGGGAGATCGATTGCGACAGCCCGCACGTCCCGGTCAAGGGCACCGCGTACCTGCCCTCGGCAGCGCCGTGGGTCGCCTACCCGGAGGACGTCTCCTTCGAGGCCGCCATGGCTACGTTCGACGTCTGCAACGCCGCCTCGCAGGTGCGCTCGTTGATCGATGGCGACACCGGCACCGTGCTGGTGCTGGGGGGCGGCCATGCCGGGCTCATGGCCCTGGCGGCCTCGCAGGGACACGCTCGCGCCCTCGGGCCGGCTGGTCCTGATCGACTCCGACGAACGCATCTGCGAGCGCGCCAGGGCGCTGGGGCTGTGCGACGTGGCGATATCGACTGACCTCCGAGACGCGCTGAAAGCCCTGCAGAGCCTGGAGGTGGCCGGTCTGCCACGCGCCGACCTGACCGTCGTGGTCGTCAACGCGACCGATTGCGAGGCCGCGGCGATCCTGCTCACCGCAGACCACGGCACGGTGCTGTTCTTCTCCATGGCGACCTCGTTCACCAAGGCCGCGCTCGGGTCAGACGGCCTGGCCTCCACGGCCCGGATGCTGGTCGGGTCCGGCCACGCGCCTGACCGCGGTGCATACGCCCTGCAGCTGATCAGGCGCAACGCGGGGCTGGCGCGCGCCATGGCCGAGCACTGAGGCGGCGCCCCGCACTGCCCCGATAGATGCGAGACGATCAGGCGGAACGGTGACCGTGGTCGGGATTGAGCGGTTTGACGCTCTGCTCACGCTGGGCTCGACGCGCGGAAGACGTCCTCGTTATCGGCGAGGTGATCGACCGCCCACGTTCCGGTGTGGTCGAGTTCGATAGCGGCGCCGATGGCCGCACGGCCAAGTGCGTTCGCGTAAGTTGGAAACGAATACGGGACTCGCGCGAGTTGCTCGACGGACATCTCCGCGGCCATCGCTGTCGCAGCGAGCTGCGCGAGCTCGACTGCCCGTTCCCCCACGATGTGGCAGCCGAGAACGCTATGGAGTTGTCGATCGACGACCAGCTTGCAGAACCCGGTCGGGCGCCCGTCGATGATCGGTCGCGGCAGCGAGTCGAACCGCACCGTCGCCACAACCACCTCGTGGCCTTCACGTGCTGCCGCTTCGGTAAGCCCGACGGAGGCGTACTCAGGATCGGTGAAACTTCCGATCGGGCTCACCTGCGAGGGCAGAGGCGTTGTCGGTCCGAGCACAGCATTGCTTGCGGCTACCACCGCCTCGCGGACGGCCTCATGTACGACCATCGCGCGCCCGGTGACATCGCCGGCGGCGAAGATGTGCGGCGCTGCCGTGCGCAGCTGGCTATCCACCTTGACGTAACCTCGCCGATCGGTCTCCACCCCGGCACGATCGAGGTTCAACCCGGCCGTGGCAGCCACCCATCCAACCGCCACCACCGCGATCATGGCGTCGACAGTGTTCGCGACTCCGTTCGCGGAATGAATGAGTCGCACCCCAATCTGAGAACGGTCGAAGCGCTCGATCGATCCGGCGTTCTCGACGATCCGAACGCCTGACGCTGCCAGGGCGGCGCTCACCGCTGATGAGACGTCTTCGTCTTCGCTCATCAAGATCCGCGGAGCAACCTCGACGAGTTGGACGCGTGACCCGAGCGCGTTGAAGATCGAAGCCACCTGAACGCCCGTCGCGCCGGCGCCGAGCACGAGTAGCGATTCCGGAACCGCGGACAGGTGCCACGCGTCGGTGTGCGTCGCGGTCAGATCGAAGCCGGGAACCGCGAGCCGCCGTGAGGTTCCTCCGGTACAGATGATGACCTTGTCCGCGCGGAGCCGCGGCGCGTTGTCACTCTCGACAGTGTGGGGATCGAAGAACCGTGCCGTCCCGGCCCGCTCGTGGATCGTCACTCCGGCAGCGTCCAGATCATCGCGCAGCAGCGAGTGGTTACGAACATCCTCGGTCACCTCACGGACGCGAGCAAGCAGCCGGGAGTAGTCCAGCGAGAGCTCACCGGACGTGATCCCGTAGCGCGGGAGCTGCCTCGCCTCGCGGATCAGTCGGGCCGCCTGGGCGAGCGTGCGCACCGGGACGGGGCCATCATTCGCGGCCATTCCCCCGAACTCATCGCGTGTGATCAACGCCGTCTTCGCTCCGAGCCGAGCCGCCCGCAGCGACGCGATCACGCCCGCGGGCCCGGCGCCGATGACCACCACGTCGAGCACGTCGGTTGGCGATGCAGCCACTCACCCGATGATCCGAACCGCGGCCGGGGTCGTCATCGCCCGGATCGGGTGAAGCGCACGCGGCTGCGCGACATCACGATCGCAGGATGCGCGCGATGACCGTGACACCGGGGCACCAAGGGACCGCCGGTGTGGAGGAAGTCCCAGGCCCGGATCCACGCGATGGCCAGCTCCTCGTGCGCGGCTTGGCCGTTGGTGTGTGCGGGACTGACCGGGAGATCGCAGAGGGCTCGTACGGCACGCCGCCCCCCGATGAAGGAAAGCTCATCGTCGGCCATGAGAGCCTGGGGGAGGTACTCGATTCGCCCACCGGATCAGGCTTCGCCCGCGGTGATCTGGTCGTTGGGATCGTGCGCCGGCCCGATCCGGTGCCGTGTCCCGCCTGCGCCGCCGGAGCGTGGGACATGTGCCGCAACGACAGCTT
Source organism: uncultured Actinomycetota bacterium (assembly GCA_963708835.1). Lineage (GTDB taxonomy): Bacteria > Actinomycetota > Thermoleophilia > Solirubrobacterales > Solirubrobacteraceae > Palsa-465. The sequence goes on from CAVPUB010000001.1 coordinate 41,352, forward strand.
CGGCGAGCGAGGCATCGTCCGCCTCCACGGATACGGAAGCGAACAATGGCGTCTGGAACCGGATTTCGCCGTCCGCATACCCCCCGGGCTCGGCGACCTCGGCGTTCTGTTGGAACCGGCGTCGGTGCTGGCCAAAGCATGGGATCAGGTGGACCAGATCTCGCGCCGCGGGTTCTTTGTACCGGGCAGGGCACTGGTTACCGGCGCCGGGCCGATCGGGCTGATGGCATGCCTGCTCGGCGTGCAGCGCGGCTACGAGGTCCACGTCGTGGATCTCGCTCTAGCCGGCGCGAAACGTGAGCTCGTGGAAGACCTCGGCGCCCGTTATCACGCCGGAGACGCCGCCGAAATCGACGTACAGGTAGATGTCGTTATCGAATGCACCGGGCTCGGCGCGGTGGGAAGGTCAGCGGCAAGCAGATTGGTCGGCGGAGGAATCATGTGCCTAACCGGCCTTATGAGCCGCGACCCGACCCTCGACGTGGACGCCACTGCCTTCAATCGGGCCATGGTTCTCCGTAACGTGGTCATGTTCGGGACCGTCAATGCCGGCAAACGTCATTGGGAACAGGCCGCCGTCGCGCTCGCGGCGGCGGATGCGTCATGGCTGAGCGCCCTGATCACCCGCCGGGTACCCCTCGATCGCTGGACCGAGGCGCTCGACCGCCAGCCGGACGACATCAAGGTTGTGGTGGACCTCACGGCATGACCGTGCCCGAGGTGACGGCCTGGTCGGGAACCCCAGGACTGCTCAGCGAAGGCCCGCGGTGGCACGAACAGCGCCAGGAGCTGCTGTGGGTGGACATCCTCGGGCGCCACATGCATCGAGGAACGCTGACTCCGGACGGTGCACTCGACCGAGTGGAAACGATCTCGATCGACCGTCACATCGGCGCCGTCGCGCCGGCGATTGCAGGCGGCTACGTGCTCGCCGCCGGACCAGGGTTTCTGTTCATCGATGACACCGGCTCGATCCACGAACTCGCCCAGCCCGAAGCCGACCGCACCGACGTGCGGATGAACGACGGCGCGTGCGACCCCGAGGGGCGCTTCTGGGCCGGGACGATGGCCTACGACGAGTCGCCCGGAGCCGGCTCGCTGTACCGCCTCGAGCTCGACGGAACCTGCACAACCGTGCTCACCGGTCTGACGATCTCAAACGGCATCGGCTGGAGCCCCGAGGCCAGCACGATGTACCTCAACGACAGCGGCACCGGCTGCGTTGACGCGTTCGACTTCAATGGCGCCACCGGTGCGATCACCGAACGCAGGACACTCGTGCGCATCGACCAGCCAGGGGTCGCACCCGACGGGCTCACGGTCGACGAGGACGGTGCAATCTGGGTCGCGCTCTGGGGCGGCGCTGCCGTCAACCGGTACGCACCCAACGGATCGCTCCTCGCTTCCGTCCCGGTCCCGGTCGAGCGTCCCACCTCCTGTGCGTTCGGCGGACCCGACCGGGCCACCCTATTCGTCACCACCGCCCGCGCGGATCTCGACGAGGTCGCCCTCGCCCGCCAACCCGACGCAGGTCGAGTGTTCTCGATCGACGGACTGGGGGTATGCGGCCTCCCCTGCCAGCAGTATCGAGGCCAAACACGCCGAACGTAACGCCGGCCCGCTAAGCGACCACAACCGCTTGCCGCCCACCCCGAGCCCAGCGCCGCCCGTCTGCCTTCTCGGCGACGACGGCGAACTTCCGCACCCGGCCCTGCCGCAGCCACTCGCTCCACAGCCGATGCGCCGCCACCAGGTCATCCAGAGCCTCGTGCCCAATCTGCGCGGAGATGTCCTCGGCATCCGCGGCAAAGGCGTTGCCCAGCGCATCGGCCACGGCGCGGTGGGCCTCGCTGCAGTCCTCGAGCCAGCGGACGGTCAGCCCGGCGCGCTCCAGCCACGCATGCATCTGCTCGAGCGGGCTGAGCCAGACCGTGTCGGCGTCGGGCATCGACTCGCGTTCGGCATCGGTGAGGGGCGCGCCCTCCTCCAGGGTGAAGGCGAGCCGTCCGCCGTCAGTGAGCACCTCGGCAATCTCGCGCACGAGCGCGTCCTTGTCCTCGAAGGCGAGCATCGTCTCCAGCAGTAGGACCACGTCGAACGGACCCCGGGGGATGGGCGGGATCTGCATGACCTCGAAGCGGCAGGCCAGGTCCTGGGCGCGCTCTCGGGCGATGTTGATGGCGCTGGGGCTGTAATCCACGCCCAGATAGGCGCAGCCCAGCTCTCGAGTGATCAGCCGTCCCGGTCCGGCCACCCCGCAGCACAGGTCCAGCACGAAGACCCCGGGCGCGATGCCGGCCCGGCGAGCCAGGTCCAGGATCGCCCCGGCGCGCATGAAGCTCTCCTGCTCGGCGAACTCGCCCGGGGCATAGGCCGACACGCGGGCGCGGTGGAGGGCGCGGACGAACGGGGTCCGCTCGTCCTGCCTCACGTCTGCTCGGGCGCGTCGCTCACCTCCCGCAGGATGTCAGCCCGCAGACGGGAAGGCTTTCGCCGGGCGCGGCGTCATGGATCCCATGAGGCCCAAGCATCTTGCCGCCGATGCCGTCGGCGCCACCCAGACCGTCCCGGTCAGAGTTCTGATCGCGCAGGTCCGCGCGGACCGGCCGGGCCCTGCTGACTGGGTGACCCTCCTCCGCGCCACCTTCAGCGTCGGCGTCGCGGCGCTCGTCATCGCTTCGTTTCGCGCGCAGGTGCCCGTCGCGCTGCTGGTGTCCCTGGCCGCGGTGGCGCTGGTGCTGGACGCGGTGGATGGCTGGGTGGCGCGGCGCACCAGGACCACCGAGGCGGGCGCGCGCCTGGACGGCGAGGTCGACGCCTTCCTCATCCTCGTTCTCAGCGTCTACGTCGCGCACACGATGGGCGCATGGGTGCTGGCCATCGGGGCCGCGCGATACGTGTTCCTCGTCGCCGGATGGCCGCTGCCGTGGATGCGCGCACCGCTGCCGCCGCGCTTCTGGCGCAAGACGGTCGCTGCGGCGCAGGGGGTCTTTCTGACCGTCGCGGCATCACAGCTGCTGTCGCGGACGGCGACCCAGACGCTCGTCGTCCTTGGCCTCGCCCTCCTCGCCGAGTCGTTCGGCCGCGATACGTGGTGGCTGTGGCGACACCGACCCGGCGCACTCGTTGCAGCGGTGGCCGATACGGACGCCACGATCGCTGACCCGGTCGCCGCTTCCGCCCATCTAAAAGCCGGCACCGACCCGGAAGATCCACGCACCCCCGGCCCGGAGCCGGCCGCACACGGGCGCCTGCGCCGAGGCATCAGCGTGGCGCTCACCGTCCTCGCCGTGGTGCTCGTGTGGGCCGCGCTCGTGGCCCCCGACCGCCCGGGCGACCTCACCGTCGCGGGGTTCCTGAGGATCCCGCTCGAGGGGCTCGTGTTGATCGCGCTGGCCCTCGTGCTGCCCCGCACACCTCGACGCATCGTGGCCGTGACCGCAGGACTGGCCCTCACTCTCGTGGTCGTCCTGAAGGTCATCAACTACGAGGTGTTCACGCTCTACGACCGGCCGTACGACCCACTCGGAGACACGACTCAGCTCGGGAACGGGATCGAGACGCTGCGCTCCCTGGTCGGTGGTACCGAGACGAAGCTGATCGAGGTCGGCGTGGTGGTCGGCGCCGTCGCACTGGGCGTCTTGCTGACGCTGTCGATGCTGCGGCTGACCCGCCTGGCGGCCGACAATCGGCGCTGGGCGCTGCGGGCGGTCGCGGGGCTCGCCGCCGTGGGGGCACTCCTCTCGGTGCTCGGCGCTCAGCTCACCTCCCATCTGCCGATCACGTCCACCCTCTCCGCCCGTCTGGTCGTCGACGAGGTCAATGCGGTCCGGGCGGACATCCACGACAGGAGCGTGTTCGCCGCTCAGATCAAGCACGACCCGATCGCCGGCGCTCCGACCAACCAGCTGCTCACCGGTCTGCGCGGCAAGGATGTCCTGCTCGTGTTCGTCGAGGCCTATGGCCAGCAGGCGGTTGAAGGCCGTTCGTTCTCGCCGGAGGTCGATGCTGCACTGGCCCAGGGGAACAACCGGTTGAGGAGCGCCGGCTTCTCGTCGCGCAGCGGCTTCCTTGACTCGGCGACGTACGGCGGCATCAGCTGGCTCGCGCACTCCAGCCTGCAGGCGGGACTCTGGGTTGACAACCAGGACCGCTACAACCAGCTGATATCGGCGAAGCGCTTCACGCTGGCTGAGGCGTTCAAGAAAGCCGGGTGGCGGACCGTCGTCGATGATCCATCGAACGATCGCCCGTGGCCGCAGGGGAAGGCGTTCTATCACTACGACAAGATCTACAACCGCTATCAGGTCGGCTATCACGGGCCCACCTTCACCTACGCGTCGATGCCCGACCAGTACATCTTCTCGGCCTTCAACCGCCTCGAGCTGGCCAAGACCCGCAAGCAGCCGCTGTTCGCGGAGATCGACACGGTGTCGAGCCACATGCCGTGGAACCGCATCCCGGAGACGGTCGGCTGGAACCAGGTCGGCAACGGCTCGATCTACAACTCCAATCCTGAGATCCACGAGACGGGCGCGTTCTGGAGCGACCCGCCACGCGTGCAGGCCGCGTACGGCAAGTCGATCGTGTACTCGTTGAACACGCTGACCTCGTTCGTCAAGAACTACGGCGACAAGAACCTGGTGATGATCGTCCTCGGCGACCACCAGCCGTTGCCGATCGTCAGTGGACAGCACTCCAATCACGACGTGCCGATCTCGATCATCGCCCACGACCCGAAGGTGCTCAAGCAGATCGGGAGCTGGGGTTGGAACGCGGGCCTGCGGCCCCGCCAGAACGCGCCCGTCTGGCCGATGAGCGCCTTCCGCAACAAGTTCCTCGGGGCCTTCGACTCGCACCCGGCGGCGCCCTAGTGGCCGCTGCCGACGCATCCGCGATGACCGATCCGCGGTCCCGGCGTCTGGCCGGACTGGACGGGATCCGCGGCCTGGCCGCGCTCTACGTCGTGGCCGACCACGTGTTCCTGCGTGCGTTCCCCGGCTATCCCGCGGACCACGCGCCGTTCTGGGCGGGATGGCTCATCTACGGGCGTTTTGCGGTGGTCGTGTTCATCGTGCTCTCGGGCTTCTCACTGGCCCTGTCGCCGGCCCGTCACGGTTGGCGGCTGGACGCGATCTCTCAGTTCGCGCGGCGGCGGGCCCGGCGCATCCTGCCGCCGTACTGGGCCGCCCTCGCCTTCAGCCTGGTGGTGGCCTGGTTGGTCGTGCCCCAGCCAGGGCACGGCACGCCCGATGCCACGTCCGTGCTCGTCAACGGCCTGCTCGTCCAGAACGTCGTGGCTGCGCACAGCCCCAACGCGGCCTTCTGGACGATGGCCGTCGAGGCCCAGCTCTATCTGGTGCTCCCGCTGCTGTTGCTGGTGGTGCGGCGGCGGGGCGCCGTGGTGATGGTGTCCGCCGTGTTGGTCGTGGTGACGGCGATCGGGATCTTCGGCCCCCACATCCCGCGCCTGGACACGTTCGTGACCCAGTCTGCGCCTGACCTCGCGGCGTTGTTCGCCCTCGGGGTCCTGGCCGCAGGGATCGTCAGCGCGGGCAAGACGCGCCGGTCGTGGCCGTGGGCATGGCTCGCGCTCGCCGCCGTGACGCCCGTGCTCCTCCTGATCTGGTGGCGTGGCTCGGTGTGGACGGGCGACCACCTGTACTGGGTCGATCTCGCGCTGGGACCGGCCATCGCATGCCTTCTGGCCGGGTTGGCCACCGGCCGTCCGGCTCCGCTGGTGCGCCTGCTCGACGCGCGGCCGGTCCGCGGCCTGGGAACGTGCTCGTACAGCCTGTACCTCACCCACGCGCCGATCGTCGCCATCGTCTGCGAGCGGATCGTGGCCGGCCGGGTCGCGCGGGGCGTTCCCTTCTTCCTCGTCTCGCTGGCGCTGGTGCTGCCGCTGACGCTCCTCTTCGCGCGGGTCTTCGCGGCGATGTTCGAGATCCCGTTCCAGCGCCGTCGCGCGGCCTCGGGCACGACAGCGCGCGCCCATCCGCGAGCGCAGGGCGTGCCGGCATGAGGCGTGCCCTGTGGCGGTGGGCCTCGGTCCTGGGGCCCGCGATCACCCTCGCCGTCCTGGTCTGGCGCCTGGGCACGGGCCCGTTCGTCGAAGGCGTGCGCACGGTCAACGGCGGGGCGCTCGCGGCAGGCGCCGCCATCGCCTTTCTGACGACCGTGTGCTGTGCCTGGCGGTGGAAGATCGTCGCCCGGGGACTGGGCGTCGACCTGCCGCTGCCCGCGGCTGTGGCCGCGTACTACCGGTCGGTGTTCCTCAACGTCACGTTGCCCGGCGGGATCGTCGGCGACGTGCACCGCGGCATCCGCCACGGTCGCGACGTGCGCGATGTCAACCGCGCGCTGCGGGCCGTGGCCTGGGAGCGTTCCGCGGGACAGGTGGTGCAGGTGGTCCTGACCGTCGCCGTTCTGCTGGTGCTGCCCTCGCCCGTGCAGTCGTCGATGCTGCCGGTCGCGCTGGCAGTCATGGCGGCAGCGCTGGGCCTCGCCCTTCTGGCCCGGACCCGGCGGGCCGGAGGCCGGTCTGCGCTGGCCCGGCTGCGGGGCGCGGCCGTTCGCGACCTCCGCGACGCGCTCCTGGCCCGACGGGCGTGGCCGGCCATCGTGGTCGCGTCGGCGCTCGTCGTCGCCGGCCACGCGCTCACCTTCCTGATCGCCGCGCGGACTGCCGGCAGTGCCGCTCCGCTGTCGCAGATGCTGCCGATCGCGCTGCTGGTCATGGCGGCCATGGTGCTGCCCAGCATCGGCGGTTGGGGCCCGCGCGAGGGGGTGACGGCATGGGCGTTCGGGGCCGCGGGTCTGGGCGTCCAGCGCGGGGTCTCCACCGCGGTCGTCTACGGTGTGATCGTGTTTGTTGCCAGCCTGCCGGGCGCCGTGGTCCTCGTGGCAGCATGGTTGCGCGGGACCCGGCTTCCGCAGGGCACCCAACGCCGGCGGCTCCGGGAGGGGGCCGTGCATGCCTGACCGTCCCTACATCCTGTTGAGCTGCGGCATGTCGATCGACGGGTATCTCGGCAGCGCCGCCCCGCGGCGGCTCGAGCTGTCCAACAGCGCCGACTTCGACCGTGTCGACGCCGTGCGGGCGTCGTGTGACGCGATCCTCGTCGGCGCCAACACCGTGCGCACCGACAACCCGCGGCTGCTGGTGCGCTCCAAGGACCGCCAGCAGGAGCGGACGGCGCGTGGCCTGCCGCCCTCGCCGATCAAGGTCACCGTGACCGAGCGGGTGGAACTCGATCCGGCCGCCGACTTCTTCACCACCGGTGACGCCGAGAAGCTCGTCTACTGCGCCAGCGACGGCTTTGGCGACGCCCGCTCGCGCCTGGGCCCGGTGGCCACCGTGGTCGACGGCGGCCGCCGCGTGCGGATGCGCGAGCTCAGTGAGGACCTCGGAGCGCGGGGCGTGGAGCGCCTTATGGTCGAGGGCGGCGGCACCGTGCACACCCAGTTCTTGACCAACGACCTCGTCGACGAGCTGCAACTTGTCGTCGCGCCGTTCTTCGTGGGCGACTCGCGCGCCACCCGGTTTGTGGGAGACGGGCGCTTTCCGTGGAACCCCGGGCGCCGCGCCACGCTGGCCGGGGTCCGTCAGATCGGCGATGTGGTGCTGCTGCGCTACGCGCTCTCAGCGCGTTTCGAGACCGACTGACCTCACCCCGATGGCCCGGCCGCTGCCCACCGCGACGATCCGCACCCAGGTGTCGTTGCCCCTGCGCTTCGCCGACGGGTACGCCACCACCGCTCGCGTGTTCAGCTTCGACGGGCTGGTCGATGGCCAGGAGCATCTCGCCTTCGGGCTGGGCGACCGTGCCGCCGGCGTCACCTCCGCGGGCCGCGGGGCGGTGCCCCTGGTCCGCCCCCACAGCGAATGCCTCACCGGGGACGTGTTCGGCAGCCAGAGGTGTGACTGCGGGGCGCAGCTGCGCGAGGCGGTGGAACGGATTGCCGATTCCGGCGGCTACCTGCTGTACCTGCGCCAGGAGGGTCGCGGCATCGGCCTCTACGCCAAGCTCGAGGCCTACGCGCTTCAGGACGGAGGGCTTGACACCTACGAGGCGAACCTCGCCCTGGGCCACCGCGAGGATGAACGGAGCTATCGCGTCGCCGCGCAGATGTTGCGCACGCTCGGGGTGACGCGAGTCGCCCTGCTCAGCAACAACCCCGACAAGGCCCGCCAGCTCCGACGCTTCGGGGTGGCCGTGACCGCGCGGGTGCCGACCGGTGTCCACCTGTCGGCCACGAACGCTCGCTACCTGGCGACGAAGGCGCAGCGGGGCGCGCACGCCCTGGACCTCCCGCTGTCAGCCGGGTGTTGACACCGACCGCGGCAGCACCAAGAGGTCGGCGTGGCCCACCGTGACCGCGAGGTCCCCGGCCGCCAGCTGCGCCAGCCGGCGTCGTGAGTAGTCACCGGCCTCGGCCGCCAGGGCCTCGTCCTGCTCGCACGCTGCGCCCACCCAGCCGCTGAACCACTGCGCCGTCAGCTCGGCGGCTTCTCGGCCGAGCCGCCACGGGCTGTGACGCACGAGCACCTCGGCATCCCGCTCCCGGAACGCGTCGGCGGCGAAGGTGGCGGCGTCGGGCCCCAGCAGCGCCCCGCGCTCGGTGTCGCGGCGCTGGTGGGCGTTGAAGGCATCGGCGACGCGGCGATCGAACGGCTCCGCGGGCGCGATGTCGACGCGGCCGATGACCGAAAGCGCGAGCAGGACCGGGCATCCCGGGCCGGCACAGAGAGAGACCAGCTCGGTCACCTCGTGCGCGGTGAGCATGTCCAGCAGCGCCGAGGCGGTGATGAGCGCGGCGCCCGCGAGCGCGTCCGGATCCAGGCGGATGATGTCGGAGCGCCGCGTCTCGACGGTGACCGCGGCCCCGTCGGCGGCCGGGCCCGGGGAGCGGGCGGCGGCGAGCGCGAGCAGGTCTTCGTCGCGGTCGTGGACAACCCAATGCTGGGGCCCGGGGAGCCGTGGGGTCAGCCAGCGGCCCATCGCGCCGGTGCCGCCGCCGAGGTCGTGGATCTCCCAGCGGCCGGCGGCCGGGCGCCGGCGGCTCAGGTGCTCGGCCAGGTCGCGGGCCCGGGCGGCCGCGTCGGTGGGCTCGCGCAGAGCAAGCCAGCCTGGGCTGACGCGGATGGGATCCGCGCTCATTGCGACGCTCCGGCCAGGGCGGCGGCGATGGTGGCGGCGGCGGCCGGCCACCGGGGCAGCGACGCGCGCCGCTCACGGGCGGCCTGGCGCAGGCGCGCGCGCAGTCCAGCGTCACCCAGCCAGGCGCGCAGGGCCGCGCTGAGCGCCGCCGGATCGCCCGGTGAGACGAGCAGCCCCGGCCGGACCCGGTCGGCGCCGTGTCCGACGGCCTCGCGCACCCCGCCGACGTCGGCGGTCAGGACCGGGACGGCATGGGCCAGCGCCTCGGTGAGCACCATCCCGTAGGTCTCGGCGCGCGAGGCCAGCACCATCAGGTCCGCGGCCGCGTAGCTGGCGTCCAGCGCGGCACCCGCCCGCGCTCCCGGGAAGTGCACGCGGTTCTCGAGGCCCGCCCGCCGCACGCGCTCGCGCGCCGCGTCCACGAAGGCCGGCTCGCGGTCCAGCCTGCCCACGCAGACGCAGTCCCAGGCCAGGTCGGTGATGTCGGTGAGCGCGTCCAGGAGCACGTCATGGCCCTTGTCACGGGTGACCGCCCCCACACACAGCAGCGCCCCACCGCTGCGCGTCTGACCCGCGGCGCCGGCGGCGTCGACGCCCGGTTCGGCGACGTGCACGCGGTCGGGGGGCAACGCGTAGAGCTCGGTCAGGCGCTCGCGGGTCCAGGCGCTGGTGGTGATCACGGCGGCGGCCGCCGCCAGGACGGCGCGCTCGCGCGTGCGGACCTCGTCGACCGCGCCGTCGCCCGGCCGGTGGCCCAGCGGCATGTGCACGAGGACGACCAGCCGTAGGCGTCGCGCGAGCGGCACGAGCACCGAGGGCGCGGTCGAGGCGATGAGCCCGTCGACGAGCACGACGGCGCCGTCGGGGATCGCCGTGACGGCGTCGCCGAGCCCCGCGAACGACGCGGCGTCGGGCCGTTCCCAGAAACCAGCCACGAGATGCTCGTGCACCGACCAGCCCAGCGCGGCGAGCTCGCGGCAGACGCGGCGGTCATAGACGTTGCCCCCGCTGGGCCGGGCCGGGTCATCGATGCCGTCGGGCAGGACGGCGTGCACCCTCGTCACAGTCGCCGCTCGTAGCTCGCCCAGGCGACGTGCGACTCGTGCAGCGTGACGATCAGCCCCTCCAGCCCGCGGGCGCCCTCGCCCAGCGCGCCGGCGTGCACACGCTCGGCGAGCCGGTCGGCGACCACCCGGGCCAGCGCCTCGGTCGACGTGTTCATCCCCGCAAAGGCGGCCTCGTCGTCGAGGTTGCGGTAGGTGAGCTCGGCCAGCACCGCGCGGAGCTCCTCGGTGGCGCGCCCGATGTCGACGACGATGTTGTCGGCGTCCAGTTCGGAGCGCCGGAAGGTGGCGTCGACGACGTACGTCGCACCGTGCAGGCGCTGCGCCGGCCCGAACACGTCGCCGCGGAAGCTGTGCGCGATCATCATGTGGTCGCGCACGGTCACGCTGAACATGGCTGACCCCCCTCGTAGGTGATCGTGTGGCAGAGCGCCGGCAGGCTGCCGGCGGCCAGCCGGGCCATCACGTCGGGCAGCTCGCAGAAGCGCGACTGCCCGGTGACGAGCGCGTCGAAGGCGGGGTCGCGCAGGAGCTCCAGTGCCAGCGCGAGCCGGTCGGCGGCGGTGCGGCGCGCGCTGCGCGCGGGGGACACCGTGCCCACCTGGCTGGCGCGGATGGCGAGGCGGCCCGAGTGAAACGCGCCGCCCAGCGACAGTCGCACCTCGTCCTCGCCGTACCAGGACAGGTCGATCACCGTGCCCTCGGGCGCCAGCAGCTCGAGCGACCGCTGCAGGCCTTGCGACGTGGCACTGGTGTGGACGACCAGATCACGGCCGTCGGCCGCGTCGGCGGGCAGGGCGAACTCGACGTCCAGCGCCGCCGCGATGGCGGCCCGGCCCGGGTCGACGTCGACCAGCGTGACGCGCATCGCCGGGAACCGGCTGAGCAGGCGCGCGACGCAGCAGCCGACCATCCCGGCGCCGACGACGGTGATCCGGTCGCCGATGAGCGGCGCGGCGTCCCACAGCGCGTTGACGGCGGTCTCGACGGTGCCGGCGAGCACCGCGCGCTGCGGCGGCACGTCTTCGGGCACCACGGTGACCGCGGCCGCCGGCACCACGTAGGCGGTCTGGTGCGGGAACAGGCAGAAGACCGTGCGACCGCGCAGCTCGGCCGGCCCCTGCTCCACGGCGCCGACGTTGAGGTAGCCGTACTTGACCGGCCCGGGGAAATCGCCCTCCTGAAACGGCGCCCGCATGGTCGCGTACTGGGACCGCGGCACGCCGCCGCGGAAGACCAGCGTCTCGGTGCCTCGGCTCACGCCGGAGCGCAGGGTACGCACCTTCACGTCGTCACGACCGGGCGCGGGCAGGACGACCGGCCTGATCTCGCCGACGCCCGGCGCACGCAGCCAGAAGGCGTGGGCGTCCGCCTCATCGGCCCTGACCGCGTCGGACATGCGCTCGTCCACGCGGCTAATGATGATGGCTGGTGAGAGGGCGCGGCGGAGCCGACCGGCTAACCGCTGACCACGGCCCCGCACGCCGGGGGCGCGCCGACGGTCTCGCTGAGCCCGACGTCCGTCACGTGACCACGGACCGAGCGCGTCTTGAGCGTGAGGCCGCCGAGCTCCTGCTGGAGCGCGCCGAAGCACGCCCGCAGGCCGTCCGCCTGCTCGCGCGTCGCGTTCGTCGAGCCCTGCAGACCGTGGACCGTGCGACCCAGCCCGGTCATGTGGCGGCTGAGCATCCCGACGTTCTTGGTCAGCCGCGATCCCTCGCGGGCGTTGTGGACCGTGATCCTCTGCAGCGCCGTGAGCTGGGTCTCGGTGGCGCTGAGCCGCTCGGTCAGCGACGCGATGTCGTTCTGCATGCGGGTCGCCGTCGGCTGGACGGCGAGGATGAGAATCGCCATCACCACGCCCACCAGGGCGAGGACCGCCAGCGTCGAGGCGACGACCCGGTGTGCATCGCTGCGCCGGCGCCGAGAGGTGAGGCGGTAACCGGAGTCGCCGGCCCGCGTCCCCGGCAGGCCGGCCCCCGCGGACGCAAGCTCGGAGTCGATGCCCGAGCCGAGCCCTTCCAATGTGATCTGTGCTGGCACGCCTGGTCGAATCCTTTCGAACAACCCGCCGGTCCCACCAGAACAACGGTGCAACGGGGCAGAGATTGACGCGGATGCGACAAACGCTGCGCGGCCCCGGCGTGCCGGCTATTCGGCGTCGAGACGAGCCGCGATGAGCATCGCGGCGCGCTCGTGCGCGGCGTAGGTGGCGCGCAGGGCATCCACCACGTCGGGGGCGTCGGCGGAGACCGGCGGCGGGTTGGCCACCAAGAGCTGGCGGATGGTTGCGCCGAGGGGCTCTCCGCCCACTGCGTCGGCCAGCGCGGTGAGCGCGTCCGCGCGCACGCGCGCCCCCTCTACGAAGGAGCCGATCACCGTCTCACGAGCCAACGGGGCGGCCCCGAAGACCCGCGCATGCAGTACGGCGGGATTGACCGCGTGCGGGCGGATGAGGGCGCGGCGCTCGCTCGGGGACAGGCCGGCGGCGGTGGCCAGGTGGTCGATCGCCTGCGTGACGCCCTGCGCGTCGACGGGCAGCGAGTCCGCGAGCTCGGGCGGCAGCTGCCCCATCAGGCCGGCGTGCTCGGCGGCGGCTGCGGCCAGGAGGCTCTCGACGCGCTGGCGGTGGCTGACATCCATCTCGCCAACGGTAGTGCTCACGGCCCCCAGGCCGCTGGGCCGCGTCGCGCGCTACAGCTCGGCCGACGCGAGCTTCGCCCCCTCCACCAGCGACTCCAGCTTGAGCCAGGCGACCTTGGGGTCGACCAGCGAGAAGCGGATGAAGGTGTCAAACCCGCAGTCGGTGCCGGCGAGCAGCCGGTCCTTGCCGATGATCTTGCCCAGCCGGATGAGGCGGTCGGCGATGACCAGCGGGTGCTCGACGTGGTTGGACTTCACGTCCACGACACCGAGGATCACGGAGGTGTCGTCGGGCAGCTTGGTCTGGTCGAACACGCGCCACTCGTGCTCATGGCGGGGGTTGCCCCCTTCGACGTAGATCGTGCCGGCGTCGACGTTCAGGACGTCATTGATGATCTCGGCGAGTGGGACATCCTTGTGGTGGGGGCCGCCGTAGTTGCCCCAGCAGACGTGCAGGCGCACCTGCTCGCGCGGGATCCCGTCCAGGGCGGCGTTGAGCGCCTCGACGGCGAGCGGCAGGTGGGTGTGCCAGTCGCCGACGCTTGACGCCCACCGAGCGGCAGTGGGCCGCCATCGCCATGTCGGGCGAGTCGATCTGGAGCATGAACCCGGCGTCGGCGATCGCCTTGTACTCGTAGGAGAGCGCGTCGGCCAAGGCGGCGAGGTAGGTCTCATGCGAGCCGTAGTGCTGGTCGGGGTAGTTGAACGCGATCTGCCCCGGGCTGATCGCCCCCATGAACGCGGACGTGGGATCGGCGTCGCCGATGGCCTGCTTGAGGCGGGCGATGTCCCGATGCACGGCGTCCTTGTCGGAGAGCTCCACCGGGCCGACGCAGTTGGAGAAGACGAGGTGGGCCATCGAGGGCGTGTTGAACAGCCGCATGGCCAGCTCGGGGAAGTCGGCGACGTCGTCGGCCTGGAACTCCGCGCGGCCGTCAAAGCCCGAGAAGCGCTCGTTGATGTAGGTGCTGAACCCCGTCTTGCTCATCTCGCCGTCGCTGATGACGTCGAGCCCCACCGCCTTCTGCTTGCCCACCACGTCGGCGACGGCGGCGTCGATCCGCTGATCGAGCGCCTGGGCGTCCACCTCCTTGCCCTCCAGCTGACCCCAGATCAAGTCAACGACGTCGTCGGGGCGCGGGAGGCTGCCCGCATGCGTCGTACGGATCGCTTCGCCTGCCATCTCTCTCCACCTCCGGGTTCGCGTGGCGCAGCGCGGTCGCCGTGCTCACGCCGCGTTCTACACCAAACGACGGGCCGAGGTCGAGGTCTCAGTGCGCGGAGATATATGCATGGTTGTTCATGCAATAATGTGTGCATGGGACACGGCGTCGAACCGGACCTGACCGTCCTCACCGCCGAGACGGCACGCTCGGTGGCCGAGACGATGCACGCGCTGTCCACGCCCAGCCGGGTGCGGATCCTCAGCCGCCTCGCCGCCGGGCCGTGCTCGGTCGGAGAGATGGCCCGGGAGATCGCGATGGAGCAGTCCGCCGTCTCCCAGCAGCTGCGGGTGCTGCGCCACCTCGGCCTCGTCGTGGGCGAGCGCGACGGCCGCCAGGTGATCTACGCGTTGCACGACGAGCACATCCGCGCGCTGCTGGAGGAGGCGGTGTCCCACACCGAGCATCTCCGGCTGGGGCTGGCCGCCAGCCCGGCCGCCCAGGCGTTGGCCGTATGAGCGACACTGCGCCCGCGCTGTTCGCCGCTGCGGCCGGAGTGGGGTTCGGACACGCCGTGCTGCCCGATCACTGGGTGCCCCTCGCCGTGCTGGGCCGGGCGCGCCGGTATCCCATGACCAAGATTGCCCGCCTTTCGGGTCTCGCCGGAGTGGCCCACGTGCTGCTGTCGATGGCGCTGGGGGCGGTGATCATCGCGGTCGGCCTCCAGTTCCGCTCGACGGTTTCCAGCGCGCAGGACGCGATCATCGGCTGTCTGCTGATCGCCACCGGCGTGGGCTTCGCGGTGCTTCAGGCCACGGGTCACGGGCATCGCCACGACGCCGACCACGACCACGACCACGACCACGACCACGACCACGATCACGACGGCCACGACCACGACCACCGCGGCGGCCATGGTCACCTCCACGCCGACCCCGACGCGGGTCACGGGGTGCGCCGGCTGGCGGCGATCATGGTGCCCTTCGGGGCCGCCGCATCCCCGGACCTGACGATCCTCCCGGTGTTCCTGGCCGCGACGACGGCGGGTGTAGCCACCGCGGTGGGATCGGTGGTCATCTTCGGGGCGGTCACGATCGGCACGATCGTCGGCCTCACCCTCGGCGCCGCGAAGGGCGGCTACCAGATCCGGGGGGAGTGGCTGGACCGCTGGGGCAACGCGGTGACCGCCGGCGTGCTCGTTCTCATCGGGGCGCTGGTCCTCGGCGGGGTCATCTGACCGTAACGCCGCCCGGCGGGGCCTAGGCGAAGCGAGCGGGCGTGCGGGCGTGCACGATGGCCGCCTCCAGCTCGCCCGCGAGGGTGGGGAGGAGGCCACCGTCGGCCATCCAGCGCTCGAGGCGGCGTGTGACCGCCTTGCGTGACATCTCATCGCCGCGCAGCAGGTCGGCGAGGCCCAGGCTGCGCCAGGTGGTCCGGCGCGCGCAGCGGTGGCGCACGGACTCGTAGCGATCCCCGAGCGCGCGGGCCCAAGCCTCCTCGCTCTCGGCCAGCTCGCGGGCGAGCAGCTCGGCGAAGCGGGGGGCGGCGACGGCGCGCAGGCCGGCCTGGAAGCGCACCGGGTCCATCCGCATGGCCGGCGCGCAGGCGCACGCGAACACCATCCGTGCGGCATCGCGCTCGGCCGGCGTCCAGGACGGCGCGGCGGAGCGCAGGCCCAGAGCGCTCCAGACCCCGACCGTCCCGGCGCAGACGACGCGCTCGGCCTCGCCGGCGGCGGCGGTCAGGAGCTCGCCGAACTCGGGCAGCACGTCGGCCAGGTGGCGCAACTGCTCGAGCTCGGGACGGCCGTCGACCGATCTCACCATGGTCCCGACGACCGCACCGGCCGCGGGAAACGCGCCGGACAGCTCGGCCGGGGCCGCAGTGCTGCGGTAGCGCCCGAGAGCGGCACGGAGCTGCTGAAGGTGGGGGATCGCCTCGGGCGGTAGGACGACGGGCAGCGCCAACCCCGCCGGCGCGACGGCGGGCACGGGAGCGCCACCCCCGCTCGGGGCGGTGTCAAAGGGCTGTGCCTGATCGTCGGAAACCAGCATTCGTTACGCGTCCGTGGTAAGGAATTGCCGGGCAGGGGTGCGCGGGTCCCGGTCCCGGAGCCGCGGCAAGGATAGGCGCCGCGCCGCGCCGTGGTCAACGCGAGCGGACGGATAGGCCATCGCCGTTGAGGGCGCGTCCAAAGTGCGGGCCGCGGGGGTCGGGGGGTGTGGGGCTGGATCCGCGTGGGCGCACCGCCCGTCAGTCCCCGGCGTGCTGGCGGCGCGCGAGCCGTCGCTGGCGCCGGACCTCCCGCGGGGGCCGCAGGGTGATCGGCTCGTGGCGGGTCCGCCGCAGGATGATGAAGGCGATCGTGCCCCACATGGCCGGGATCCACAGCGCGATCGCGTGATAGACGATCGTGGCCGCGGTGGCGATCGTCGCCGAGACCCCGTAGAGGACGAACATCCCGACCAGGCTGCCGTCGAGTACCCCGATGTTGCCGGGGATGGGGATCAGGTTGGAGAGATAGCCGATCTGGTAGGCGAGCACGATGCTGGCCAGCGGCGGCACGGGGCCGGCGGCAGCGAAGCAGGCCACGAGCACCCCGATGTCGCACCACAGGAACGCGATCGCGCCGATGATCCGCCAGTCCGGCGTGCTCAGCAGCGCGCGCGTGAGCCGAATCGTCGAGGCGAACTCGATGAGCAGCGTGCGCGCGCGTCCCGGTGCCCGCTTGGCCGCGAACCGGTCGGTGATCGACGGCAGCGCCAGAAAGAGCACGAGCACGGCGACGCCGACCACCGCCGGCACCAGGCTGAGCAGTGGGTTCGACGGCCCCGGGAGCACCCCGAGCCACAGTCCCAGGCCCGCGAGCACGAGCGTGACGACGTTGACGGCGCTGGTCAGCAGGAACAGCACCGCGGAGCGCTCCGCGATGCGAGCCGGGTTGCCGCCACGCTCGACGAGGAGCCACGCCCCGACCGCGATGCTGCCCGCGCCGCCCAGCGACACCGCGGCGCCGAAGGCCAGTTCGCTGAGCGCCACGCGGGCGCCGAAGCGCACCGGGGCGCGGTCGAACACCTGCAGGAACGCGATGATGTACCCGACGCAGGACAGGATCTCGAGGACCACGGCCACGACCAGCCAGCCCACGTGCATGTCCGCGACCTCGTCGCCGACGCCGTGCAGGCCGGGGACGGCCAGCAGCAGCGAGACCACCAGCGCCACCAGGATGGCGAGCGAGATGAGGCCGCGCCACAGGCTGCGACCGGGGTCCTCGTCGTCGCGGCCGCGCTGCGCGCCATCGAGGACGACAGGTCGCTCGGGATCATCCCCGAGAGCACTCGGCTCGTCGGCGCCCGCCGCCATGCTCGACAATTCAAGCAGTGACACGACTGGAGGTTCCTGGGCACGAGATCGTTGGGTTGCGCGCGGACAACCCGGGCCCGTTCACGCTGTCGGGAACCAACACCTGGATCGTGGGGTCCGATCCGGCGTGGCTGGTCGATCCCGGACCCGATCTTGCCGAGCACGCGGCCGCCGTCATCGCCGAGCTTGAGCGCCGCGGCGGGCTCGGAGGCGTGGCCCTCACCCACGACCACGGCGACCACTCAGGGGCGTTGGCCGCAGTGCGCGAGCGCTTCCCGCACGCGCCCGTGGCTGCGGCTCGTGGCGACGTGGACCGGCTGCTGCGCGACGGCAGCGAGTTCGGGCCGATGGAGGTGGTGAGCACGCCAGGCCACGCTCCTGACCACATGGCGTTCGTCGTGGGCACCGCGGGCCTCACCGGCGATGCCGTTCTGGGTCAGGGCAGCGTGTTCATCGCGCCCGACCCGGGGGCACTGACCCGGTACCTGGAGGCGCTGGGCGAGCTGCGCCGCCGCCACCTGTCGGTGCTTCTCCCCGGGCACGGGCCAACGGTGAGCGATCCGGCGGCCAAGCTCGACGAGTACGTGGCGCACCGGCTGGAGCGCGAGCGCCGGCTGGTGGAGGGCCTGAATGCAGGTGCGCGGTCGGTGCCCGAGATGCTCGACGCGGCCTGGGACGACGTGCCCGAGCAGCTGCGACCGGCTGCGACGGTCACCCTCGCCGCGCACCTCGACAAGCTCCAGGCCGAAGGCCGGCTCCCCGCCGATGTGGAGCGGCCCGGCCCCGAGGCGCGCAGCGCGTCTGAGCCGCGCTGAGCTACGCCCGTGCCGAACGGCGTGGCGCGGTGCCGCCGTTCAGGCGCTGGCGAGCCAGTTCCATCGCGGCCGCCAGGGGCGTCTCCCCGGTCTCGTCGGAGCGGTCGAAGATCGTCCGTACGGTGCCGCCGATCCCTCGGACGCGCTGGCGCGCGGCGGCCGGGTCATAGCCGCCGGCCTCCTCGGCGATGTTGATGATGCCGCCGGCATTGGCCACGAAATCCGGCGCCCACAGGATCCCCTGCTCCTGCAACAGGCCGGCGATCCGATCATCGGCGAGCTGGTTGTTGGCCGCACCGGCGATCGCGCGGCAGCGCAGGCGTGGCACCACCTCGTCGTCGAACAACCCGCCGAGAGCGCAGGGCACCAGCACATCGACCTCGGCCCGCCAGGCCTCGGTGGGCGTCGACCAGCGGGCGCCGAGCTGCTGCGCAACCGCCTGCTTGCGCGGGTCGACATCGGCGACGATGAGCCGCGCCCCGGCGCGGGCGCAGCGCTTGGCGACCCGCGAGCCCACGTGGCCGAGCCCGAGCACGCAGATGGTGCGATCGCGCAGCGAGTCGTCACCGAAGGCGCGCAGGCACGTGGCCCGGATCGCCGCCTCCACTCCCAGCGCCGTGAACGGGCTGGGATCCCCCGACCCGCCGCGACTCCGCGCCAGGCCCGCGACGTGTCCGGTCTGCTGTGCGATCACCGACATGTCGCGGCTGGAGGTCCCGACATCCTCGGCGGTGATGTACGCGCCCTGCGCCGACTCGACCAGATCGCCGAAGTCCAGCAACGCCGCGTGACGCCGGCGGGCGGTCAGCGGCGCGTCGGTGGGAGCCATGATCACGCCCTTGCCGCCACCCAGCGGCAGGTCGGCCACCGCGGCCTTGAACGTCATCGCGCGTGAGAGGCGCAGCACGTCGCGCACCGCCAGCCGGGCGTCGCCGTAGCCCCACATGCGGCAGCCACCGAGCGAGGGGCCGCGTACCGTCGAGTGGATCGCGACCAGCGTGTACAGCCCAGAGCGTGGGCCGCGCCGCACGAGCAGCTGCTCGTGCTCGAGCGTCTCCAGGTACGCGCTGGTCAGTTGCCCGTCATCGTGAACACGGCGATCGTACCGTGCCCATGCGGCCGTGACGCTGCCGGGATCTTGGACGGGTCGATCGAGCCCGTCGAGGCGGCCGGGACCACCTTGGTCGTCTTACCGGTGCCGGAGGTCGACCCGCTCGAGCCCGCGCTCGTGCTCGTCGACGAGCCCGCGGTGCTCGACGACCCGCTCTGGGTGCTGCTGGTCGACGAGGGGGTGCTCCCCGTGGAACCGGTGGCGGGAGCGGTCTGAGCGCTGCCCGCGGAGCCGGTCCCAGTGACGCTCGGCGGCGCCGTCCCCGTCGGTGTCGCGGATGACGTGCCGGTGGTCGAGCCGGTGGCGCTCGGGTCGGTAGGCGTGGCGGGCGAGGTGCCATCCGTGCCGGACGTCGAGCCGGGCGTCGTTGTCACGGGCGGGCTCGCCGGGGCGGACGGATCGACGATGCTGGGCGGCGTGCCCGGGCCATACAGGGTGCTCAGCTGGTCGGGATCGAGGGTCTGGGTGAGCGGAGGCGCGAGCGGGAAGGACTTGACGCTCGACCGCGAGTGGCGATGGCCGGCGCTCGTGGACGAGGCGTTGGAGGCCAGCGGGTTGGCGGCCGAGGTGCTGGAGGCGGTGCCGCCGCCGGCGGTGGTGGCCGGGGCCGACGATGCCTGGCTGATCCCCGGGCCGGAGGCCGACGCGGGGGCTGCGCCGCCGGCCGTGGGCTGCGCGGCATGCGACGGCGTGCGCGCCGCAGCGTGATGGTGATGCGCGCGCTGCGGGGCCGGTGGACTCATGTGCTGGAGCTCGATCGCGCCGCCGGCGGTGACCACGGCCGCGGCCAGCAGCGTCACGACGTGACCGGTGCCGGCGATGGCGCCGAGGCCGACGAACGCCGCCGGAGCCGGCCAGACCGCCCGCGGCGGTGGTGGCGGCGGCTGTGGCGCCGCTGCCGGCGATCGCTCCCGTGCCGGCGGCCGCGCCGCCTCCGCCCCCGATGCCCAGGACCTTGGCGATGACGCCGATCGGGCCCAGTGCGGGGACAAAGGCCGCGAGCTGACGGCTCACGCCGCGCACCTCGGTGCGGAACTGGCGGCAGTGGGGGCAGTCGCGCAGATGCCGGCGGGCCAGGCCGCTGGCCCGCACACCGCGGTCGTGGGCGACGATCAGGTCCTCGCGGATCCGGGCGCAGGCGGTGTCCCGCGCCTCGCTGGCCTGGGCCAGTCCGACGCGCGCGCGCACGAGCAGCGACTTGACCGCGGGGACCGAGACCCCGAGCGCCCCGGCGACGTCGGCATAGGTCATGCCGGCCAGCTCGCGCATCAGCAGTGCCGACCGTTGCTGGTCGGGCAGCCGCTGCACGTCGGCGATCAGGCGCTTGAGCGCGTCACGCTGCTCCAGTCGCGCCACCGGGTCAGCGCTCTGGTTGGGCACGGTGGCGGGGATCGTCTCGGTCGCCACCGACTGCGGCCGGCGCAGCTCGTCGATGCATCGGTTGTGGGCGATCCGGTACAGCCACGCGCGCAGCGCCAGTTCGCGATCGCTGGAGCGCAGGCCCGAGTACGCGCGCACGAAGATCTCCTGGACGGCGTCCTCGGCGTCCACGGCGGAGCCCGTGAGCATCTGCCGCGTGTAGGCGAACATACGCTGCCGGTAGCGGTCGTGGATGGCCCGGAAGGCCTCTTCGCTCCCGCCGCGGAACAGCGAAACCAGCTGCTCGTCGGAGCGAAGGCGGAGGAGTGGGGAGCCGAGCGCCAGCCGCGTTCGCGCCAGTGCTACCGAAGGTGGGAGTGCGGAAGCTTCCACGTTAACCCTGCCCCATGCTAACGGCTGACTCGGGGGAAAGTTTCAGGATTTGTCATCTGATGAAGGGAATTTCACCAAACTCCGGTGGGGCTGACAAGGCCTGCGCGGCGCTGCCTTCGGCGCCAGTCGGGCCGCGGGGCCGCTCACGCCTCATCTGCTCTCAACGGGCAGGGGGTACTCTCAGGATCGACATGGTGGACGCAGCGTCAGGAATCGGACTTCCGGTGGCGTTCGGCGCGGGGCTGATCTCCTTCCTGTCGCCGTGCGTGCTCCCGTTGGTCCCCGGCTACATCTCCGCCGTCGCCGGCGGCCAGCCGGGGGAGGTGCGCACCGGCCAGGTGCTCGGTCCCAGCCTGGCCTTCGTCGGCAGCTTCTCGTTCATCTTCATCGCGCTGGGGCTGCTCGGCCAGCGCGCGCTGCACTCGGCGCTGACCGGACCGACCGCGCTGAAGATCTCCGGCGGCGTGATCATCGTCATGGGCCTGCTGTTCATGCTGGCGCCGTTCATCCCGGCGCTCTCGCGCGAATGGCACGTCAGCGGTCTGATGCAACGCGCCGGCCGCGGCGGGCCGGTGCTCGCGGGCGCGGCCTTCGCCCTGGCCTGGACCCCGTGCACGGGTCCCACGCTCGGGGCGATCGTGACCGCCGCCGGGACGTCCAGCTCGGCCTCGCACGGCGCGATCCTGCTCGCGGTCTACTGCATGGGCCTCGGCGTCCCGTTCCTCATCACCGGCATGGCCTTCGGCACCGCCACCGCCGCGTTCGCGGTGATCAAGCGCCACTACCCGGTCATCATCGGGGTCGGCGGGGCGGTACTCATCGCCATGGGCGTGCTCATCTGGACCGGCGAGTTCACCACGCTCAACGTCACGGTCAGCAACTGGCTGCAGTCGGTGGGGTTGCCGAACCTCAACGGCGACACGTAGCGCTGGCTCGCGGCGCGCGGCTCGCGCCGGGTCGGGGTCTGGTGTGGGCATGGGGCGAACGTCAACGGCGGCTATCGAAAGGGGGATCGAGCGCGGGCGGTGGCCTCTCAGCGACCATCTGATGACAAACCGCTCGTTGGGTTCACAGTTTTCCCTGAGAGGTACGCGGGGCGACCACCTGATGACAATCAGGCGAGCGGATCGGGGTTTGGCGTCAAATGGTCGCTCTGACGACCTGGATTCCGTGACAAATCGGCAATCGCGCCGCTGGTTTTCCACGAAATCCATGTGGGAGATGGTTTACGTGACAAATCGGGTCGCGCCGCGGAGGTTTCCCACGAAATCCGGGTCGCCGCCGGGCCCCCGGAGCCCATCGACACGTCAACGGAGGCTTGGGAGGGTCTGCCGGGGCTCTTGCCGGTGGACCGTGGGGGGCGGGGCCGGCGACCTGCAATCCGTGACAAATCACAGTGCGCCCGGGACGGTGTTCACGAAATGCATGCAGGGCATGCACTCCGTGACAAATCATGCAGCCGCGCAGAGGTTTGGCACGCAATGCAGGTCGCACGCGCGCCGTGAGTTCACCGTCCACCTCCCGTCCCCCTCGAAAGCCGCCGTTGACGTGCGGCTCATACCCAGGGCGGGCGCCCCGGAACGACCGCGACCTGGGCTACCTGATCAGCCGCTCTGCCCGCGCCGCCCGCACCATCGCCTCGAGCGTCTCGCGCGCGTCATGGCGCGGCCGCCACCCCAGCACCATGCGGGCGCGGGTGGTGTCCATGATCACCGGCCGGCGCGCGCTCTCGATCCACTGGGCCTCGTCGGGCACGAAGGGCAGGCGCGCGACCAGCTCGGCGGCGGCGTCGACGGCCAGATCGGGCACGGGGATGCTGTACCAGCCCAGGGCGTCGGCGAGGTCGGCCAGGGTGAGCGTCCCGTCGCCGGCCAGGTTGTAGACGCCGGGCTCGCCGTGGCCGAGCACGGCCGCCTCCAGCGCCGCGGCGACGTCGTCGTGGTGCACGAGCTGGAAGGGGACGCCGGGGTCCGGAATCACGGGCCGCAGCGCCGGCATGAACTCCAGTGCGCGCAGGATCGGAGCCGGCATCTTGTCCGAGAGCTGGACGTAGGGGATGGTCTCCACGAGGGTGAGCGCGTCGGGCCCGGCGACGATGCAGGGCCGGAACACGTAGGCGGCGACCGCGGTGCCGGCCAGCATGTCGCGCAGCGCAAGCTCCAGCTCGGCCTTCTGCGCGGAGTAGTAGTGGCGCTGGGTGCCACGGGGCTCAAGGTCCTCGGTGAGCACGGGCGGGTTGTCGGGGCCGAACCCGTAGGCGGCCACCGACGAGGCATAGACCAGCCGCGCCGCTCCCGCGTCGATGGCGGCCCCGAAGACGTTGCGCGAGCCGTCGAGGTTGATCCGCGTCGTCTCATCGGCGCCGCCCATGATCATGAACGCGAGATGGACGACGACGTCGGCCCCGTCGATCACGGCGCGCACGGCTTCGGCGTCGAGGACGTCGGCGCGGCGGTACTCCACCTTGCGCAGCCCCTCGGCCTCCGGGTGAAACGGCCGACGCGCCATCGCGGCGACCCGTCCCACCCGCGGGTTGCGCTCCAGTGCCCGGAGCAGCGAGCGGCCGATGTCCCCGGTGGGGCCGGTGACCGCGACGGTCAGCGGCGGTGAAGGACCCTCGCCGCGGTCAGTCGTCATAGCCGGGCTCGCCGGGCAGGACGATCCTGGCCGTCTCGCCGGTGCCGATGACCCGCGGTTGGACGGGCGCGACGGTGCGCGTGCGTGCGTGGGCGATCAGCGCGTGTGCCGAGGGAAACGACGAGAGCTGCTCGAGGTGCTTGATCGTCGGGAACACCAGCATGATCTCACCGGCGCGATGTGCGCCCAGGGCCTCCTGGGGCGCGAACCACCGCGCGTCGACCATCTCCTTGCCGTCGACCCGTGGCTGCACGCCGTCGGGGGCGACGGCCAGGTAGAACCAGGTGTCGTAGCGGATCTTGACCACCGCCGGCGTGATCCAGCGCGAGAAGGCGATGA
Source organism: uncultured Actinomycetota bacterium (assembly GCA_963708835.1). GTDB lineage: Bacteria > Actinomycetota > Thermoleophilia > Solirubrobacterales > Solirubrobacteraceae > Palsa-465. The sequence goes on from CAVPUB010000001.1 coordinate 65,403, forward strand.
GCGCGCCGGGATCGGCGAGAGCGATGCCCGCCTCCTCGCCGAGCTCACGGATCGCCGCCGCCTTGCGCCCCGGCTCGCCGTCACCGTCGCCGTCGTTGACCGCCCCTCCGGGGAACACCCATGCGCCGCCCATGAACCGCGCGTGCGGGTTGCGCTGGGCCAGCAGCACCTCCAGGGCATCGCCGGCGCCGCGCAGGAGAATGACGGTGGCGGCCAACCGCGGGACCGTCTCGGGGCCGGTGTTGATCTCCTCGCCAGGTGCGGGCCGCGGCGTGTCCACGACGGCGACCCTACCCCAACCCGGCGCCGGTCAGGCACGCGCGGGCTGCCGCTAGGCTTGCCCGCGATGAAATACATGTGTGAGTCCTGCGGGTTCATCTACGACCCGGCCGAGGGTGATCCGGACGGGGGCATCCCGCCCGGAACCGAGTTCGAGGACATTCCCGACACCTGGTTCTGTCCCGTGTGCGGTGCACGCAAGCGGGACTTCACGCCCTACGACGATTGAGCCTCGGCCCGCGGGGCCTCCAGACGTCGGGCCGCCGCCGCTCAGGCGGCCCGCGACGCCTGGGCTGCCGTGACCTCCTCGATCGCCGCCGCGGTGATAGCCACCAGGCGACGCAGGTCGTGCTCGGCGATGGCCAGGGCGGGCATCAGCACCACGACGTCGCCGAGCGGGCGGATGATCGCGCCGCGACGCCGGGCCGCGTCGACGACCTGGTGTCCCAGGCGCTCGCCGGGCCTGTCGCCGGCGAGCTCGATCCCGACCATGAGGCCGCGCTGGCGGATCTCGGCGACGCCGGCCAGCGGGGCGACCTGACGGGTCAGCAGCCGGTCCAACAGATCGATCTTGGGGCCGATCAGCTCCATCGTGCGTTCCCGCTCGAACACCTCGAGGGTGGCGATGGCCGCGGCACAGGCCAGCGGGTTGCCGGTGTACGTGTGCCCGTGAAAGAAGGTGCGGTACTCGTCAAAGCGCCCCAGAAACCCCTCGTAGATCTGCTCGGTGGCCAGCGTGGCCGCCAAGGGCAGGTAACCGCCGGTCAGCCCCTTGCCCACGCACAGCAGGTCGGGCCCCACGTCCTCGTGCTCGCAGGCGAACATCCGCCCCGTGCGCCCGAAGCCGGTGGCCACTTCGTCGCAGATGAGCAGGACGCCGTGCTCGTCGCACAGCTCGCGAACCTGGCGCAGGTAGCCGCTGGGCGCCATCAGCATCCCCGCGGCGCCCTGGACGAGCGGCTCGACGATCATCGCGGCCACCCGATCGCCGTGCTCGGCCAACAGCGCGCGCAGGTGCTCCACATCGCCGACGCGGGCCGGCCACGTCTCGAACAGCAGCGGCCGGTAGACAGCGTGAAAGAGGTCGATACCGCCCACCGAGACCGCCCCCAGCGTGTCCCCGTGGTAGGCGTTCTGAAGGCAGATGAAGCCGTCGCGCTGCGGCTCGCCGCGCTGGGCCCACCACTGCAGCGCCATCTTGAGCGCGATCTCCACCGCGGTCGAGCCGCTGTCTGAATAGAAGACCCGCGTCAGGCCCGGGGGCGCGATCGCCACCAGCCGCTCGGCCAGCTCGATCGCCGGCTCGTGCGAGAGCCCGAGCATGGTCGAGTGGGCGACGCGGTCCAGCTGGGCCCGGATGGCGTCGTCGATGGCGGGGTGGCGGTGGCCGTGCACGTTGCACCACAGCGAGGACACGCCGTCGATGTAGGCGTTGCCGTCCGCGTCGTAGAGCGTCGTGCCCTGGGCGTGGTCGATGATCAGCGGCGTCTCGTCCTGCGACCAGCCCTGCTGTTGGGTGAACGGATGCCAGACGTGGCGACGGTCTGACTCGATCAACTCGGCGGCGCTGCGCACTGAATCGACCGTAGCGTCGCGTCCGGTCGGAAGCCGGGACACTGACGGCGTGCGTGCGCTCCGCTCTCGGCCGCGGCTCTGGCTCGGCGTCCAGGTCCTGGCCCTGGCCGCGGTGTGCGCGGCCGGGGTGATCGCCTCGGTGGAGCTCCTACGCGCTCCGTCGGCCGGTCACGCCGCCGCCGCGCCCCGCCCGCCGCTTGAGTCGATGTTCCAGGACGACCAGCTGCTCATCGACAGTCCCACCGCCACCGTCGCCCGCACCCTGGACCTGCTGCGCACGATGGGCGTCGACCGGCTGCGCCTGACCGTCCTGTGGGCCTCGATCGCGCCCGACCCCCTCGGAGATCATCCCCCGGCGGCCTGGAAGGCCACCGACCCGGCTGCCTACCCGGCCGCGGCGTGGGCGCCGTATGACCGGGTGCTGGAGCTGGCGCGCGCCCGGGGAATCGGAGTGGATTTCGACCTCACCGCGCCCGGGCCGCGCTGGGCCATGACGCCCGGCGCCCCGGTCGCCTCTCAGGCCAACCACTACGCCCCGTCGGCCCGGTCGTCGCGCCCGCAGGGGCGGGCCGGTCCAGGGCACCCACCGCCGGGCCCATGGCGAGGGCGAGGACCACCACCAGCTTGACGGCCCGGCGCACGGCGCCAGAAGCTACCGCAGCGCGCCGGCCAGCCAGCGCTCGAGCGGCAGGTGGGCGCCGGCCGCCGCCAGGAGCTCGGGATCCGGGCGCGCGACCGGCGGCAGGGTGGCGACCTCCACCTCGCCCAGCCGCGCGATCGTCTCGCGATTTGAGCGCTCCATCACGCTCGGCGCATCGGGCCAGGGGGTGAGTACGACGCCGGCGACGATCAGCCCGGCCGACCGCGCTGCCTCAAGCGTGAGCAGCGTGTGGCTGATCGTGCCCAGACCGGGCCGGGCGGCGATCACCACGGGCAGCCCCAGGACGCGGGCCAGGTCGCGGACGTCGGCCTCGGGCCCCAGCGGCACGAGCAGGCCTCCGACCCCCTCGACGACGGTGATGGACCCGGCCCCAGCCCCCCGGGCGACGGCGCGCACGCCGTCGGCCAGCCATTGGAGGGTGGGCGCGGTGACGCCCGCGAGCTCGATCGCCAGATGCGGCGACACCGCGGGTCCGAACCCGGCGAGGATGACCTGGGCTGGCTCGCACCCGGCGGCGCGGGCGAGCAGCTCGTGGTCGGGCGGCCACTCCGGATCGGGGGGGTCGTCGAGCCCGGTGATGAGCGGCTTGATGGCTCGGACCTCGGCGCCGAGGGCGCGCAACCGAGCCACCATCGCCGCCACCACCACGGTCTTGCCCACGCCGGTGTCGGTGCCGGTGACAAAGCACCCTCGCAGTTCGGCAGTCACGGCGAGGCCGCCGGCGCGACGGGCACTCGACGTCGTTGCGGCAAACTAGGCGGCGCGGCGAACCGAGTCGGGCGCCTCGAAGTCGAACACACCGCGTGATGGGCGAGACTCCGGCGGTGGCTCGGCGGAGGCCGGCTGAGCGTCCCAGTCCTCGGCGCCCCAGTCGTGAGCGTCCCAGTCCTCGGCGCCCCAATCCCGGGCGCTCCGGTCCGCGGCGCCGGCCGGCGCCAGCGCGGGCTCGGGTTCGGGCGGAGCGATGCGGCGCGGCGCGATGCCGAGCGAGCGTGCCACGGCCCCCAGCGTCCGGGTGGCCTCGATCAGCTCCTCTTCGCGGTGGGTGGCCATGACCGCGAGGCGCAGCCGTGCCGTCATCGCCGGTACGGTGGGCGGGCGGATGGCCTGCGCGAACACTCCGCGTCCGAGCGCGGCGTCGCACATGCGCACGGCGAGCTCGGCGTCGCCGACGATCAGTGGGACGATCTGGGTGGTCGAGCCTCCGACGTCGAAGCCCTCGCGGATCAGGCCGCGGCGCAGCGCAGCGGCGTTGGCGGCGAGCTTTGCGACCCGGCGCGGCTTCTCCTCGAGCAGGTCGAGCGCCGCTAGGGCGCCGGCCACCGCGGGCGGCGGCAGCGCGGTGGAGAAGATGAACGTGCGCGCGGCGTTGAGCAGGTAGCGCGTCATCTGGTGATCGCAGGCGACGAAGGCGCCGTAGGAGCCCAGCGCCTTGCCCAGCGTTCCGACGATCACGTCGACCTGGTCCTCCAGTCCCGCCTCGGCCAGGGCGCCGCGCCCGCCGGGCCCGAGCGCGCCCGTGCCGTGGGCGTCGTCGATGACGGTCCGCAGGCCGTGACGCTGGGCGAGCTCGACGATCTCCGCCAGCGGCGCGACGTCGCCGTCCATCGAGAAGACGCTGTCGGTGACGATCAAGGTGCCCCGGCCCTCGGCGTCCCGGATGCCCCATTCGAGATGCTCCACATCGCCGTGGTCGTAGACGAACACGTCCGCGCGCGAGAGACGACAGCCGTCGATCAGCGACGCGTGGTTCAGCTCGTCGGAGAAGACGACGTCGCCGGGGCGGGCCAGCGCGGCGACCGTGCCGGTGTTGGCGAGGTAGCCGGAGCCGAACAGCAGCGCGCTCTGGCGGCCCTTGAACGCCGCCAGGCGATCCTCGAGCCGGCGGTGGATGGTCATCGTCCCCGAGACCAGCCGCGAAGCTCCCGCTCCGACGCCCCAGCGCATGGCGGCATCGGCCGCGGCTTCGCGCACCCGCGGATGATCGGCAAGCCCGAGGTAATTGTTGGAGCACAGCAGCAGGACGGGCTTGCCGTCCAGCAGCACATGCGGGCCTTGGGGTCCGGAAACGAGACGGGTCCGGCGATGCAACCCGAGGGCTTTCAGCTCGTCAAGCCGGGCCTCGATCTCGATCACGGGTACGCAACATAAGACACGTGCCGGACGAAAGCCCGTGAGACGCGTCAGGCGAGGTTGGCCCGGCGCGCCGCGGCTTCGCGTGTGTCGCGTCCCTGCCCGCTGTTGGGAGCGCCGTCGGGACGCGGCGGCACCGCCTGCTTGGCGGCGAATCGCAGCTGGGTGGTGGGGTCCCACATGCGCACGTCGAGCGACGGCGGATCGGACGCGGCGGGCGCCGACAGCGCGGCGCCGACCAGGTCGGGCGTCTCGCCCTCCAGCCAGCCGGAGCGGTTGTCGGGCCGCGGGTTGGTCCCGTTGTCGGGGTGGGCGGCGACGTTGAGGCCGAGCTCTGAGAACATCGCCTTGTCCTCGTCGGGCGTGTTGCCCAGCGTGGTGAGGAAGTTGCCCATCATCACGCCGTTGAGCCCCGCCTTGACCGCGGTGGCCTGGAGCTCGCCGAGGTTCTCCACGCGTCCTCCGCACAGGCGGAACAGCGCCTCGGGAAGGATGAGGCGGAAGATCGCGATCCACTTGACCACGTCCCACGGGTCCATCAGCTCGCGATCGCCGAACTTGGTGCCCGGACGGGGGTTGAGCAGGTTGATGGGCACGCTGGTGGGGTTGATCTCGGCCAGCTGAAAGGCCATCTCGACCCGCTGCTCGTGGGTCTCGCCGAGGTTGAGGATCCCGCCCACGCACGTCTCCAGGCCCGCCTCGCGCACCGCGTCGATCGTCCGAAGGCGCCCCTGGTAGCGGACCGTCGTCGAGACCTCCGGGTAGTAGGACTCGGCCGTCTCGACGTTGTGGTGCACGCGCTGGATGCCGGCCTGCTTGAGCGCCTTGGCCCGCTCGGCCGACATGTGGCCGATCGACACGCACCGCTTGAGGTTGGTGTGCTCGGCGACAAGGCGGGCTCCGGCGAGCACCGTCTCGAAGTCGCGCTTGGACAGCCCCTGGCCCTGAGTGACCATGCAGAAGCGGTGGGCTCCGGCGGCCTCGGCGGCGCGCGCATGCTCGAGGATCTGCTCGGGCTCCATCATCGCGTGCATCGGCGTCTCGGCCTCGGCGTACTTGGACTGGGCGCAGAAGCCGCAGTCCTCCGCGCAGCCGCCGGACTTGGCGTTGACCAGCGAGCACATGTCCGTGGAGTCGCCGAAGCGGTCGGTGCGGGCCTGCCAGGCGCGCTCGACCAGCGCCCCGATCTCGGCGTGGTCCTCGAGCTCGCCGAGGCTCATTGCCTCGGCCGGCGTGATCAGCGGCGGCATTCGAGCGTGGAGGCTAGAGGTCCGCGCGGACGCACGCGGCGCGGCTCGGCGCCACGATTGTCGGGCGCCGCAACCCCCGACCCGTAACATCACCTGACCATGCCCGACCGCCTCTACTTCACCGACTCCGACGAGGCCAACGCGCTCATCGCCTCCGACCCCATGGCACTGCTCATCGGCTTCGCGCTTGACCAGCAGGTCCAGGTCCAGAAGGCGTTCTCCGGGCCGCTGGTCCTCAAGGAGCGCCTGGGCTCGATCGACGCCGCCACCCTGGCCGACGCCGACCTGGAGCCCGTCTTCCGCGAGCGCCCCGCGGTCCACCGTTTCCCGGGCTCGATGGCCCAGCGCGTCCATGACCTCGCCCTGCACGTCCGCGACGAGTACGGGGGCGACGCCGCGCGGGTGTGGACCGACGCCGCCGACACCGACGCGCTACGCGCCAACCTGGAGGGTCTGCCCGGCTTCGGCGAGATGAAGGTCAAGGCGCTGGGCTCGGTGCTGGCCAAGCGCTATGGCGTGGCCGCGGCCGACGGACTGGTCCCGTGGCACCCGACCCTCGGCGACGTGGACTCTCCCCAGGCGCTGGCCGAATACCAGGCGGCCAAGCGGGTACACAAGGCCGAGTGGAGCAAGGCCCGCGCGGCAAGCACGTAGTCGTGGTCTTGGTGGTGCGTGCGCGGCAGGCGGGAGCCTGGCCGCCATCGAGGCCGGGTTCGGGAACATCAGCTCGGGCCCGGAATGGATCTTCAGCGCGCCGCCCGGCGGCAAGCCGGGCGCGCGGCTGCTCTGATCAGCCTCCGCCCAGCGCCATCAGCCGCGCGTTGAGGATCGGCCACGCCCGGCCGGAGGGGTCGATGACCTCGAAGTGGCCGCCCCCGGGCAGCTCGTGCAGCTCGCAGTCGTCGCCGGCGGCACGCGCCGCGCGCTCATACAGCCGGCTCTGGCGGACGGGTACGTCCTCGTCGGCGTCACCGTGGATGAGGAGCGCCGGCGAGCCCAGCGGGAGCTGGGCGATGGGGCTGGCCGCCGCGTAGAGGTCGGAGTCCGGGTCAGCACCGAGGAACTCGAGCACGGCGCCGTTGCCGATCCCGGTCGTGACGCCCTCCTCCAGGTCACACACGCCCGCCAGAGAGACGGCGGCCGCGACCGGGTGGTGCCGCGCGGCCCACAACGCCAATTGGCCGCCGGCCGAGTGGCCGATGACGACCACCGGGCGTCCGGCGGCCGCCTCCGCGGCGGCGCCGAGCCCGTCGCGCACCGCCAGCGCGGTGCCGGGCCAGCCGCCGCCGGGCATGCCCACGCGCGGGTACTCGAGGTTCCACACCCAGGGATGGGGCTCGGCCGCCGCGCACGCTCGGGCCAGCGGCGCGATGGTGTCCGCGGCCCACCGCGCCCGCCAGAACCCGCCGTGGACGAACACCGCCACGACCGGGCCGTCTGCGTCGCCGAGCCGCTCGGCGCTCCACGGCGCCTCGCGCATCAGGTCCCCTTCCACTCCGGCGGCCGCTTCTCCGCGAACGCCCGCACACCCTCACGGAAGTCGTCGGAGGAGAAGCAGGCGTGGCGGAGCGCCAGCAGCTCGCGCTCCACCTCGGGCGCGAGCGTGGCGGCCCCGTCGAGCACGGCGCGGATGACCCGCTTGTTGCCCCGCTGGGCCAACGGCGCGTTGGCCGCGATCTCACGGGCCAGCGCGACCGCCCCGTCGGCCAGCTCGTCGACGCCCAGGACGTCGTTGACCAGTCCCCACGTGTATGCCCTGGCCGCATTGATCCGGCCGCCGACCAGGAACAACTCCCGGGTGCGGGCGGCGCCGATCACGTCGATGAACTTGCGGATCCCGGTGTGCGAGTAGACGAGTCCGAGCTTGGCGGGTGGCATCCCCATCTTGATCGGATGGGCCGCCAGCCGCAGGTCGCAGGACAGGGCCAGCTCCAAGCCACCGCCGATGGCGTGGCCGTTGAGCGCCGCGACGGTGGGGTAGGGGTACGCCTCGACGGCGTCGATGGCGGCGGTGAAGGGATGGGCCACGAGCCGCTCGGCCTCGTCGGCAAAGCCGTGGGATCCCCGGTCGCCGGTCTCGCCGCGCAGATCCCCGATGTCATAGCCGGCCGAGAACGTCCTCCCCTGCCCCGTGATGATCAGACAGCGCGCGTCGAGCCGGGGCAGCATCTCGACGAAGCTGTCGAGGATCGCGTGATCGAGGGCGCCCCGTTTGTCGGGATTGGAGATCGTCAGCCGCGCGACATGCGGCGCCGGCTCGTCGAGCTGCAGTTGGCCGCCCGCCGGGGTGGGATGAGCGCCGCTACTCGAGGACAACGAGCGTGTCGCCCTCGGAGACCGACTGCCCCTCGGCGCACCTGATCTCGGCCACGACGCCGGGATCCTCCGCTTCGACCGGCATTTCCATCTTCATCGACTCCAGGATGACGACCGCGTCACCCTCCTCGACGGTGTCGCCCACCTCGACCTCGATCTTCCAGACAGTGCCGGTGATGTGGGCCTCGATGTCGGTCAACGTTCGGTGTCCTTTGGTCCGGGGGTGGGCGGGTGCGTGGGTCCGGAACGATATAGCCCGGCGTCGACGGCGAAAAAGCCTTCACATTCCGGGATCCGTCCGTTGCGACCGGTTGACTACCGCCCTGCACAGAGCTTGGATCCGACGACGGAGGACCGCAGGTCACGCCAGACGATGCCCGAGTCCCGACTGTTCATGAGCTCGTTGTCGCGCCGTGAGCTGGCGCGCCGCCGTCCCGGCCGCGCGCACGTCTGGCGCATCCGTCTGCTGGGAGTGCTGCTCGTCGCGAGCATCGTCGTCGTGCTCCTGCTCGAGCACGGGACGGTGTAGGTCCGGTCGTCGAGGGGGCGACCGGCCGAGCCAGGGCCTGCCGCCGCGTCTGTGGCTGACGCGGCGGCAGCTGGTCCCTTGAGGCGCCTTCTACCGAGCACCGTCACGAGACGCCCACCCCGACGCCGGCCTCGCGCACGGCGTCGGGACCGAGCGTCGCCGTCGAGTTGCTATGGCCCAGGTGAAGAGAGCCCTGGTGAGCGAAGGGCGTAGGGTGGAGGCCGGAGACGATGACGACAGACGACGCCGGACAGACCGTGGACATCGACCTCGTAACGGCGGCTCTCCGAGCCGACGTGAGCGATGTGCGGGCCTTCGTGGAGGCGCTCGCGGTCAAGCTCGAGGAGGCCCTGCCGGGCGCCACCACCGTTGAGCGGCGCCGCGACGGGATGTTCGGGCCCAAGCTCGTGCGTCGCATCGCGCTCGAGGCCTCCGGCCAGCGCCTCGAATTGCGCGCCGACGGCAACTCGATTCAGACGCGGTGCGCCAAGACGTCGGGCGGGATCGTCCTCAAGAACGAGGAGATGCCGACCGACGCGTGGCTGCGCGCGCTCTCCGAAGCGCTCGCCGACCAAGCCCGCACCAGCCAGAGCACACGGCAGGCCTTAGAGCGCCTGCTCTACGAATAGGAGACACCATGGGGTTCCTCAGACGCGACGACGACGACGCCCAGGCCGCGCCCGCACGGCAGGACGTGGCCACATCCGAGGCCCCTCACGCGGCCGGCTACGAGTCCGGGTCGCTCGCCGGTATCCCTGCGTCGGGCCGCGAGCGCATCGAGCGGATGAAGAAGGAGGTCGAGCGCGGCTTCTTCACCTCCGATCTCTCCGTCAACGAGTTCCTCTTGGTCAAGGAGGCGGGGTTCGAGCCGCTCGGCCTCGTGCTCGGCAGCTCCATCTACCACATCGGGTTTCAGCAGGCCGCGTGGAATCAGAACCAGGAGATGGGCGTCCTCACCCAGGCGATGTACCACGCGCGCGAGCTGGCGATGACCCGCATGGAGGAGGAGGCCGACCAGCTCGGCGCCGACGGGATCGTGGGCGTGCGCCTCGACATCGGCCGCTACGAATGGGGGGCCGATCTGGCCGAGTTCATCGCGGTGGGCACCGCGGTCAGGCACCGAGGCGGCGAGCTGCATCGCGCACCCAACGGGCGGCCGTTCACGTCCGATCTCAGCGGCCAGGACTTCGCCACCCTCCTGCGCGTCGGGTACCGCCCCGTGGGTCTGGTGATGGGCAACTGCGTCTACCACGTCGCCCGGCAGGGAATGCTCGCCTCGCTCAAGCAGGTGGGGCGCAACGTCGAGATGCCCAACTTCACCCAGGCGCTGTATGAGGCGCGCGAGCTGGCGATGGAGCGGATGCAGGCCGAGGCCGACGAGCTGCAGTCCCACGGCATCGTGGGCGCGCGCATCGTGGAGCGCAGCCACGGCTGGGGGTCACACGTCATCGAGTTCTTCTCGGTCGGCACCGCGGTGATCTCGATCAGCGATGACCACCAGATCGAGAAGCCGGCGCTCGTGCTCCCGCTGCAGGGGTGAGGCCGGGTCAGCCGCCCCGCGCAGGCGCGGCGGCCTCGCAGTCGATCAGAGACACGCCCGACAGGCCATGGGCGATGCTGGTGCCGAACGACTTGAGGTCGATCTCGACGCACTCGGTGCGCGCGCGGTCCACGATCTGTGCGGCCCAATGGTCGGGCTTCGTCGGGCCGAGCAATCGGTAGGAGCAGCGCCGGCCGCAGTTCGTGCCCCCGAGCCCGTACATGACGGCGCGCGCGTCGGCGTTCGCGGCCGTTCGCGGCGCGGGCAGGAACCCCGAGGTGTCGCGATCGCGGAAGTAGATGGCGACGACGATCGCGGCGCTCGCCGCCAGCAGGGCGAGCGTGGCGGCCAGCCACCTCATCCGTGGAGCACCTTGAAGGCCTGGACCTCGCGCTGGCCGTTGCGCGCGCGGACCATCGGGCCGACGGCAACCAGCCGCGTGCCCGCGGACGGGATGGGCGCCCGGTCGGGCAGCCTGACGATCGTCAGATGAAAGTCCCCGACGATGGCGACGTGTGCCTCGCCGACGGCGGGGCCGCGGTTGGAACTGAGCACGAGGCCGTCGACGCGGGCGCAGAACGCGAGCCGGCGGCGATCCTCGCGCACCTGTCCCCGCGTGCACCAGCGCTCCCAGGACGACGAGGAAACGGCGGGCTGGCGCGCGAGCACCTGGAGGGAGCCCTGCGCGGCGCCGACGATGATGGCGCACAGCAGCAGCAGCGCCAGGACGGCGGTGACGCGCCACAGTCGCGGCCGGTCCAGAACGGCGCGGATGGCCATCAGTCGGTGTGTCATCGCATCGTGCTCGGGGTCGCCGCCCGTCGGCGGTCCATTGAGAACAACGGAGACGGCCTCCGGCGACTTGCAACCAGCGCCCTTGACGTCTGAGCACGCGTAAGTCTAGACTTACCGTAAGTGTCTACTTACGCAAGCGATGCGAGCGGCTCAGCGGCCGCGGTCCTGGTCGCCCTGGGCGACGCCACCCGGCGCGAGGTGTTCGAGCGCGTGGCGACACGGCCACAGTCGGTGAGCGAGCTGGCGCGCGACCTGCCGGTCAGCCGGCCGGCGGTGTCCCAGCACCTGCGCGTGCTCAAGGACGCCGGCCTTGTCTCGGACCGCCCCCAGGGCAACCGCCGGATCTACCGGATGGACCCCCGCGGGATCGAGCATCTGCGCGCGTACCTGGACTTCTTCTGGAATCAGGCCCTGGCGGCGTTCAAGACGGCCGTCGAACAACCACCCAAGGAGCAACGATGAGCACTCACTCAACCGCCGCCCCGGTTCGCACCTCGGTCGTCGTACAGGCCCCGGTGCAACGGGCCTTCGAGGTGTTCACGCGGGACATGATGGCGTGGTGGCCCGAGGACCACCACCTGCTCGAGGGCGAGCTCGGTGAGATGGTGTTCGAGGCGCGCGCCGGCGGGCGGATCTACGACCGTGCCACCGACGGGCGCGAGTGCACGTGGGCCCGGGTCGTGGCCTATGAGCCGCCCGGGCGCGTCGTGTTCACCTGGGACATCAGCCCGTCCTGGGAGATCGAGACCGACCTGGAGCGCACCAGCGAGGTGGAGGTGCGCTTCTTCGCCGAGGGCGACTCCCGCACGCGGGTCGAGCTCGAGCACCGCAACCTCGAGCGCCACGGCGACGGGTGGGAGGGCATGTCCGGCGCGGTCTCCTCGCCCGGCGGCTGGCCCAAGACGCTCGCGGCCTACGCCGCGCGCGTGGTGGCCTGACCCGGCGGACCGCGGACGTCCGGCACGCTGCCCGGTGCGCTGGCGGGTATCTTCGGCAGCGATGCCGGACGTCGAGATCAGGCCGACGCAGTACAAGGACGAGCGCCCGCCCGAGCACTTCGCGCCCTATCACGCGCGTGTGCGCGCGGGGGAACCCGACTACGTATACGAGATCGTCCGCATCGTCACCGTGCTGCACGCGCTGATCACCTTTCGTGCTCGCGGGATCGGGTCCGAGAACGTCCCGATCGGGCCGGTGATCTTCGCCCCCAACCACGCCTCGTTCATGGACCACTTCTTCACGGGCGCGTTCGTACGCCGGCGCATCCAGTTCGTGGCGAAGTCCCAGCTGTTCGGCTCGCCGATCCCGACGTACATCTTCAGTCACGGCGGCGTGTTCCCGGTCCGCCGCGGCGCCCACGACGACGAGGCGTTCATCAGCGCCTTCACGGTCCTCGAACGCGGCGGGGCCATCGGCATGTACTGCGAGGGGCGGCGCTCGCGCAACGGGGATGTCGGGGCCGAGGCCAAGCCCGGCATCGGCCGCCTGGCGCTCGAGTCGGGCGCGCCGGTGGTGCCGGTGGGGATCCTGGGCTCCCACCAGGTGCGCAACTGGAAGCGGCTGCAGTTCCCGAAGGTGACGGTGAGCTACGGGACGCCGCTGCGCTTCGCCGCGATCGCCTCGCCGACGCGCGAACAGCAGCAGGAGGCCGCCGACCTCATCCTCGATCGCATCCGTGCCCTGCACGACGACCTCGTCCGGCTCGGACACCGTGGCTCGCGCCACGCCGCGCGATCCCACGCGGTGGCGTGACCTTCGCGCCCGGCCTGCTCCACGAGCGCCGCGTGGCCATCGCCGGCGACGGCGGGGCCGCTCGGGAGACGCGGGCACGGCTGCGGAGCCTCGGTGCGGAGGTGGACGACCTCCCCGGTGACGCCCTCGCCGACGAGGACGTCGCGGTCGGTTGGGCCCGCGACCGGGTGCCGCTGCATGCCCTCGTGATCGACGCCGGCGCCGGCTTTGGATCCGGCGGCGCCGATGCGCTGCGCGCCACGATGGAGTCCGCCTGGCGCGCCATCCGCGCCGTCGCCACCGGGGCATTGATCGAGGCTCAGAGCCCGGGGCGGGTGCTGCTGCTGGCGCCACGGACCGATGCCGGGCCCCACGCGGCCGCGGCGCGCGCGGCGCTCGAGAACCTGGCGCGCACGCTGTCGGTGGAGTGGGCCCGGTACTCGATCACGGCGGTGGCGCTGTGGCCGGGGCGCGAGACCACCGACGCCGAGCTGGCCGAGCTCGCCTGCTTTCTCATCTCGCCGGCCGGCGGCTACTTCAGCGGCTGCCGGTTTGAGCTCGGCGCGGTGCCCGCTCCGGCCGGCTGACGCGCTCCGGACCGCTCCTACGCTCTTCTTACGCCGCTCACACGTCGTTGCTATGGCTCTGCCGGATGCTCGACTCCATGACCAAGGAAGACGGAATCAAGCTCAGGGAGGCGCGCAGGGCGCGGGTGCGCAAGATCCGCGCACGGGTGATCGGGGGGTCGGTCGCCCTGTTCTTGGCGGTGTGGATGCTCATCACCGTTGTGCTCGTCACCGGGCACGATCCCGCGCTCGCCCGCAAGACCCAGACCCAAGCGGCGACGCCGGCTACCACCACCATCACCAGCTCGAGCGGGTCCGCGGGGGCCACCACCGCGAGCGGCTCGCCCGGCGTGAGCGGCTCCACGAGCTCGTCTGGCTCGACCGGCTCCACCAGCTCCGGGGCCACGAGCAGCTCGACGGGCACGGGCTCGGGCTCGGGCTCGAGCGGCGTGAGCGGTGTGACGTCGAGCCAGTCATGAGCGTCAGGGCCTTCCCGCGCGCCGCCGGACCCCGCCGTCCCGAGCATCGCCACACGTTCGCCTGCTTCGGCGGCCGGTGCACCGTGATCGTCGCCGACGCCGCTCGGCCCGCCGACGCCTCCGTCGCGGCGGCGATGGCCAAGCGGGCGCTGCTCGCCTGGCACCGGCGCTTTTCGCGCTTTGACGCCGGCAGCGAGCTGAGCCGCCTCAACCAGGATCCTGCCGCCACCGTCGCGGTCAGCCCGTTGATGCGGCGTGTCATCGAGGCGGCCCTGGCGGCGTCGCGCGAAACCGCGGGATTGGTCGACGTCACGCTGGCCGACGAGATCGAGCGTGCCGGGTACGCGGGCCACTTCGATGGAGAGGGCACCGACCTGCGGGCGGCCCTTGCCGCAGCGCCGCCCCGCGCCCCCGCTGCGCCCCACCCCGACGAGCGGTGGCGACAGGTCGCCGTCGACCCGCGGGCCGGGACGGTCCACCGTCCGCCGGGCCTGCGCATCGACGTCGGGGGTATCGCCAAGGGCGTGTTCGCCGACGAGCTCGCCGCCCTGCTCGAGGGCTTTGACGCCTACGTCCTGGACTGCGCCGGCGACGTGCGGGTGGGCGGGCGTGCCGGCCTGGTCCGTCCGGTCGGAATCGCCGGGGCGTTCGGCCCTGAGCGCGTCCACAGCTTCGCCGTCACCCACGGGGCCGTCGCCACCAGCGGCATCTCCCGGCGCAGCTGGATCGGCGGCGACGGCCGTCCGGCCCACCACCTGCTCGATCCCCGCACCGGGCAGCCGGTCTTCACCGGGATCGTCCAGGCCAGCGCCGTCGCGCCGACCGCGACCCAGGCCGAGGTCCTGGCCAAGGCCGCGGTCCTCAGCGGGCCCGACCGCGCCGCTCGATGGCTGCGTCACGGGGGCGTGCTCGTCCGTGACGACGGAAGCTACGTGCGACTGGAGCCGGCGGCGCCGGCCGCGGGGGCGCCGACGCGCGCGCCCAGCCAGCCCACGATGTCGTCGAGCACGGTCTCGCGTTCGGGCTCGTTGAGGATCTCGTGGAACAGGCCCTCATAGGCGGTGAGCGTCTTGTCGGCCGCGCCGATTCGCTCGCCGAGCATCACGCTGCCGGCCGGAGGGCATAGGCCGTCGGCGGTGCCGTAGAGGATGAGCGTCGGCACCGTGACCGCGCCCACCGTGGCGGGGAAGCGCTCCGTGGCGTCGGCGAGCCGGACGGCGGTTCGCGCCGGCACCTTGCCGTGGTGGACGAGCGGATCTGAGCGATAGGCCTCCACCACCGTGGGGTCTCGGCTGACCAGCGCGGGGTCGATGTCGATGAGCGGGGCCCGTGGCGCGATCACCGACAGCGCGCGGCCCACCAGCTCCAGCGGCTTGGGGACCGCGTCGAGCTGAGCCAGCGCCGCCGAGAGGATCAGGCCGGCGAGGCGGTCCTGGTGGACCAGCGCGTAGCGCAGGGCGATGAGGCCGCCCATGCTGTGACCCAGCATGAACACGGGGACGCCCGGATGGTCGGCCACCGCTCGGTCGACGAGGGTGTCGACGTCGGCGACGGGGTTGTCCATGTCCTCGATGTAGGCACGGGGGCCGTCGGAGCGGCCGTGGCCGCGATGGTCGAGGGCGTGGACGGCGTAGCCCTCGCGGACGAGGCGCGCCACCACGTGGTCATAGCGTCCGCTGTGCTCGCCCAGACCATGCACCAGCACGATCACCGCCCGCGGGCCCGCGCCGTCCGGGGTCCGCGAACGCCAGAAGATGCGACGTTCCAGGACGCCGGCGAACGACCCTGACGCCTCGGTCACCCCTGCTCCTCGGCCCACGGCACGACGACCGCATCCTCGGTGGGCGAGTCGCGCGCGACGACATACTCGGCGGGCTCGGAATCGGAGACGTTCTCCACCACGTGGGTGACGCGCGGCGGGACGTAGAGCATGTCCCCGGGCTCGACCTCGAGCTGCTGCTCGAGATGGTCACCCCAGAGGATGCGCACACCGCCGCTGAGCATGTAGAGCGTGCTCTCGCAGTTCTCGTGGTAGTGCGGGCGCGAGCGCGCCCCGGCGGGCACCCGGAAGCGTCCCATGTAGATGTTGTGGGCGCCCGCGGTGACCTGCGAGATCTCGGCGCCGCCGACGATGCCACGCGGCGTCTCGTGATCGGGTCCGGGCTTGATCAGCCTCATTGCGGCCGAGTGTAGGACTCCGCCGCGGGCTCTGCTTGGGGAGCCACCTCGATCTGGAGGGGCGGTTGGGGCGCGGCCTCGTGATCGACCTGGAGCGTGGTGTGGCTGATGCCGTAGCGCTCGCCGACCATGCGCTGCAGGAGCCGCCGGCGCTCGTGGCAGTCATCGCCGGCGCGGACCACGACGTGTGCCGACAACGCCGGGAACCCCGAGGTCACCTCCCACACGTGCAGGTCGTGGACCTCGACGACGCCGGGCTGGGCAGCCAGCGAACGGCCGATCTCCGCGGGATCGAGCCCCGCCGGGGCCGCCTCCATGAACACGCGCCCGGATGCCTTGAGCAGTCCGTAGGCGGCGTGCAGCAGCAGCCCGGCGATGATCAGCGACGCGATCGGGTCGGCGCGGTCAAACCCGGTGGCGATGATGATCGCCGCCGCCGCCGCGGTGGCGATGAACCCATACAGGTCGGTGAGGATGTGGCGGTACGAGCCCTCGAGGTTGAGGCTGCGCTGCCCGCTCGAGCCACGGGCGAGGATCGCCGTCGCCGCGAGGTTGACCACGATCCCGACGAGGGCGACGATCAGCACCGGCAGGCCGTCGACGTGCAGCGGGCTCACGAGCCGTCGCAGCGCGTCGACCACGATCACCACCGACAGGATCAGCAGCGTGACGCCGTTGGCCTGGGCGGAGAGGATCTCGGCACGGCCCAGCCCGTAGGTCATCGCTCCGCCGGCGGGCCGGGCGGCCAGCCGCGCCGCGACGAGGGCCACCCCGAGCGCCGCGGCGTCGGTGAGCATGTGCGCCGCGTCGGAGAGCAGGGCCAGCGACGAGGCCAATACGCCGGCGGTGACCTCGGCCAGCATGAAGACGACGATCAGCGCCAGCGCCGCCTTCAGCGCGCCGCGCTCGGTCTCGCGCGAGGGGCCGTGGTGGTGGTGATCGTGGGAGTGGTCGTGCGCCATGGGAGGCCCGCGGGGCTAGTTCACCGATGGGTCGGGGGGCATGCGCGCCACCAGCGCGTAGCTGCCCCCCTTTCGCGTCAGCACCGTGGACCAGAGGTCCATCGGTGCGCCGCTGAACGCGTCGTCGCGCAGCGCCCGCTCGAGGATCCAGTCGCCGCGCTCGACCTCGTCGTCGAGCTGCCCGGGGCCCCAGCCGGCATGGCCGACGAACGCGCGGCCCCGCCTGACGCTCAACGACGGATCCTCCTGCGCCCCGTTGGCCAGCACGCCGACATCGTCGAAGGCGATCAGCGCGGCCTCGGTGGGCTGGTCGAACTCGGCCAGGACGATCAACGCCGAGGGCTGGACGGGGCCACCGACGTAGAGCGGGTCGTCGAGGTCCAGGAGTTGCTCGAGCTCCGACACGGCCTCGCCGACGGTCGTCTCGGACGGCCGGTTGAGCACCAGGCCGAGCGCTCCCTCATCGGAGTGCTCCACGATCAGGACGACCGTGCGCCAGAAGTTGGGGTCCAACAGTCCCGGGCCCGCTATCAGCAGCTGACCTCGTGCCGAGTCCACGCCATCTGAGGCTAGACGAATCAGAGGCCCAGCGAACGGCCGAGGATCTCCTTCATGATCTCGTCGGTCCCGCCGCCGATCGGGCCCAGCCGGGCGTCGCGCAGGGCCCGTTCGAGCTCGGCGGGGGCGTCGAGCCCGTGGATCTGCACGCACGCGTCGATGACGTCGAAGGCGCTGCGCTGCGTGCGCAGCTTGGCGATCGTGACCTCGCGCACCGCGTCCTCGCCGGCCACATGGCGGCGCAGGGCGGCGTAGGTGACATCGCGCCCCACCTGCAGCTCGAGGGCGATCTCGGCCATCCGGTGGCGGACGGCCTGCTGGGAGCGCAGGTCCTCACGGCCGGTCACGAAGGCGAGGGTCTGCTCAAAGCACGCCTGCATCGCCCCCACGGCGCCGAGCGCCATCAGCAACCGCTCCCACTGGAAGTTGGCCATGATCAGATAGAAGCCCTGGTGCTCGGCGCCGAGCAGGTTCTCCTCGGGCACGAACACGTCGTCAAACGCGATCTCGGCGGTGTCGGAGGCGTGCCAGCCCAGCTTGCGCAACGGGCGCGCGCTCACGCCCGGCTGTTTCTCGATGATCAGAAACGACAGCCCCTCGTGCCTGGCGCGCGCTCGGCGTCCAGCCTCGCCCGATTGCGCGCCGCACGAGTCGTCCGGCTGCCCACCCCCCTGTGTCGTCCTGACCGCGGTGACCAGGACGTCGGCGCGGACCCCGCCGGTGATGAACGTCTTTGACCCGTTGACCAGGTAGCCGCCGTCGACCCGACGGGCATGGGTGCGGATGCCGGCGACATCCGAGCCGGCCCCGGGCTCGGTGATCGCCAACGCGGCGACGAGCTCCGCGCGCAGCCCGGGGACGAGGTAGCGCTGCTTCTGCGCCTCGGTGCCGAACGTCGCGATCGGCGGGAGGGCGATCCCGGTATGGGCGCCCAGGCCCGCCGCCAGGCCGCCCGAGCCGCAGCGCGCCATCTCCTCCACGAACACGGCGGCGGCCACGGTGTCCCCGCCGCCGCCGTACGCGGGCGCGAACTTCAGGCCGAGATAGCCCGCCGTCGCGAGCCACGCGAACGCTTCGTTGGGAAACCACCCGGCCTCCTCCCACTCATCGGCGTGGGGCCGCAGGCGCTCCTGGACGAAGCGACGGATCTCGAGCCGCAGGCGCTCGTGCTCGGCCGTGAACGGCGGCACCGGCGCCGGTTCGCTCACAACCCGTACGACCTTCCGATCACGTCGAGCATGATCTCGTCAGTCCCGGCGCCGATCCGGTTGAGGCGCATGTCGCGCCACACCCGCTCGATCCCGTACTCCACCATGTACCCGGCGCCGCCGTGGATCTGGATGCACTCGTCGGCGACCTCGACGGCGACGCGGGCGGCGTGGAGCTTGGCCATCGAGATCTCGCGCACGGGGTACTCGCCGTTCTGGAAGCGCCACGCGGTGGTGTAGACGAGCTGGCGGGCGGACTCGATCTTGGTCGCCATCTCGGCGAACTTGTGGCGGATGACCTGGAAGCGCCCGATCTCGCGCCCGAACGCCTTGCGCTCCTTGGCGTACTGCAGCGTGCGGTCGAACACGTGCTGGGCTCCGGCCACGCAGCCGGCGGCGCCGATCAGGCGCTCGCCCTGGAGCTCCCACATGATGTGGTAGAAGCCCTTGCCGACCTGGCCCAGGACCGCCGACTCGGGCACGTGGACGTCCTGAAAGGCCAGCAGCGCGGTGTCGGAGGCGTGCATGCCGAGCTTCTTGAGGCGCTTCTCGCGGATCACGCCCTCGGCGTCCATCGGGACCAGGAACAGCGTGAAGCCGTCGTGGGTGGTTTGGGGGTGGGTGGGTGGGACGTTCTCGGTGTCCGTCTTGGTCACCAGCACGATCACGTCGGCGCGGTGCCCGTTGGTGATGTAGGTCTTGGAGCCGTTGATGACGTAGCCGTGGTTGGTGGCGTCGCGCTTGGCGGTTGTCTTGATCCCGGCGACGTCCGACCCGGCGTCGGGCTCGGTGATGCCCAGGCAGAGGATCTTCTTGCCGGCGATCGCGGGGACGACCCACTCCTGCTTCTGCTCCTCGGTGCCGAAGGCGAGGATCGGCGGCATCGCCATGTCCGTGTGGACGGCGAGGCCCATCGCCAGCCCGCCGGAGTGCGCGTGGACGATCTCCTCCGCCAACACCAGTGACGTGTAGTAGTCGCCGCCCTGGCCGCCGTACTCCTCGGGCTTGTCGAGGCCGAGGAAGCCCAGTTCGCCCATCCGCGCGAACACCGAATCCGGGAACGTCGTCTCCTCCCACTCCTCGGCGTGGGGCTGAAGCTCCTTGATCACGAAGCGGCGGATCGAGTCGCGCAGCTGCTCGTGCTCGTCGGTGAAGATGAAGTGCTTTCGCTGGCTGGCGTGGTCGGGTTTGAGGACGTCGGCGGTGGCCATGCGGGGCGGAGACCTTTCAGATCGTTGTGACGGCGCGCGGGACGCTAGCTGGGTCGTCCCGGAAAGTAAACAGTAGAGCTTCCTACTTTCTACTTGACGCCGGTCGCGCAAGCGTGCTGGCATGGGAGGCCCGTTCGGGGATTGCCCACTACGCTTCCGCGATGGCCTACGAAAAGATCACCTTCTCGGCCACGCCCTCGGGCGTCGCCACGATCGCCCTGAACGAGCCCGAGACGCGCAACGCGCTCTCCGACGACCTGCTGGCGGAGCTCGTCCGAGCGCTCGAGGCATGTCGCGACGACGAGGCCGTGAAGTGCGTGGTCCTGACTTCCACCCACCACAGCGTCTTCTCCAGTGGGGGCAATCTGGGCGGGTTCGCCGCCGAGGTCCCGCTCGTGCACAAGCACTTCGCGACGGCGCTGTTCCCGGAGGTGTTCGCGCTGCTCGGCCAGCTCGGCAAGCCGTCGATCTGCGCCGCCAACGGCCACGTGCTCGCCGGCGCCCTCGGTCTGGCGCTTGCCTGTGACCTGGTGATCGCGTCCGACGCCGCGCGCTTCGGCACGCCGGAGATCAACATCGGCCTGTTCCCGTTCATGATCATGGCGCTCATCTACCGCAACGTGGGCCGCAAGAAGACCGCGGAGCTCATGCTGTTGGGCGAGCAGATCTCCGCCACCGAGGCCGAGCGGATCGGGATCGTCAACCGGGTCGTCCCGGCCGCTCAGTTCGAGGCCGCGGTGTCCGACTGGGCGGAGAAGCTGGCGCGCAAGTCACCGGTGCTGATGAAGCTCGGCAAGGACGCGATGTTCCGCCAGCAGGACATGTCCTACCCCGACGCCATCGACTTCCTGCGCTCGCAGCTCACCATCGCCTTCTCCACGGAGGACATCCAGGAGGGCGTCCGAGCGTTCTTCGAGAAGCGCGACCCGGAATGGCGCGGCCGCTGAGCGCTAGGTGCTGCAGCCGCCCTTGATGTTCTTCATCGCCGCGGTGATGAACGGCGTGATGTCGTAGGCGTCTGCGGCGGACGGCATTTGGGTCGTGGGCTGAGGGCCGTAGTCGTACAGGTCCATCGTCATGCTCATGGTGAGCTTCTGGTTGTTGACGCACTCGGGGTAGCCGAACGTCAGCCGGCGCACCAGCTTCTGGCCGTCGATCCAGACGTCCATGGCCATCGTGTGACCCCCGAGCACGCTCTCCAATGTCGAGATGCCCTGTTTGACCGACGCCCGATCGGACTGCGGAACCAGGTTGGGGTACTTGTCGAGGTCGACGACCGCGTGGTAATGAGTGGCGGAGACCCCGCGGATCGAGTCGGTCCCGAGCTTCTGGGTGTCCGAGCTGGTGGCGCGCAGGTAGTCCACGAACTGGCTCGGATCCGAGCTGGTCGCCGACAGCGAGCCGAGGCCCATCGAGCCCAGCGTGCGTGTCATGTCCATCTTCAGCCACTTCTTGCCGTGGGTGAGCTGGTCGGCTCCGGGCAACCCGCTCGCGTCCATGTAGAAGGTCAGCCCCGAGAACCGCTCCGCCAGCGTCAGCGTCTGGCCGGCGACGGACTCGCGTGCCGTCATCTGGCCCGTCCGATCGGCCCGGTTCATGACGCCCGAGAGGTTCGCCGTCACCTGGCCGCCCGGTGTACTGACGGTCATGTCGGCGGCGATCTTGTAGCCCTGGACCTTGCTGGTGACGTCCGCGGCCTTGGCCACGGGGTCCACGGCCTCCTTGACCGTGTTGGCCGCGCCGCACCCGCTGACCGCCACTGCGGCCACGGCCGCAACCGCAGCCACCGATGCCCTCATCCATGTGCTCCGCACAGCGGTGACTGTACCCGCTGCCTGCTCGCCCGACACGGGTCCTGGACGATTGTTCAGCGTCTGGTGGGGATGACTTGGAAGCGCAGCCTCACGGTGCGCGAGCGCCGTCCGCCGGCGCCGGCGGCGCTGAGCGCGAGGGCATAGCGCCCAGGCCTCAGGCCCCGCAGCGCGAGGCGCCGGCGGTTGCCCGCGCGCTTGCCGTGGAAGGAGATTCGGCGGGCAGGCCGGGTGACCGTGCAGCGTGCGCCGTGCCCGCGACCCGTGCGGCACCGGCGGTGGACCTCGTGGCCGGGGACGAGGCGGCCGATCGAAGCGTGGAGCAGCGCGGCCGCAGACAGGGTGAACCGCAGGATGAGCCCGGCGCGCGCGGTGACCCGGCGATGGGCGAGGCGGACGTGAGAAAGCGACGGCGCGGCCGGCGTTACGCGCACAGACAGCGCTCGTGAGGTGGACGGGCCGAAGTACGCGTCGCCGGTGTAGGCGGCCTGTACCACCCGTGTCCCAGTGCCCAGGCTCGGATGACAGACGGCCTGGCCGGTGGCCGGCGCCACCGCCACTGTCGCGCACCCGGGCAGCGCGGCGCCGCCGGAGCTGAACGCCACCGTTCCCGCGTCGGGTGCCGGCGACACGGTGGCGATCAACGAGATGGCGCGGCCGGCGGTCACGGGATTGGCCGACGCGTTCAGGGCGGTGGTGGTTGCCGGCGGGAAGGCCGAGATGGTCAGGGCGTTGACTGAGGCCCCGGCGGCCACGAACAGCCGCCCGCCACCGGCGCTGGGCGTGGCGAAGTGGTCGAACGCGCCCATGTGCTGCTGGACGCGCACGGCGCCCGTCGCCGGGTCCAGCCCGTACAGGACGTTGGTCGAGCGCCAGCCGGTCGACCACACCAGGCCGCCCGCGAAGATCGGAGGACCGGACGCGCCCGCCGGAGCGCTGAAGCCTGCCGCGGGGGTGAAGCTCGCGGAGTTGCCCGCCACCGACACGGCGGTCAGCCCGCCGCTGCAGGGCACATAGATCATCCCGGCGTGGTAGAGCGGGGCGCCGTACGCGCCGCCGGAGCTGCACACCGGGGCGCTGAACACCTGGCCAGTCGTTCCCAGCGCGGTGGCCGAGATGAGTCGGCCGAGGCCATCCTTGCCGTTGACGAAGAGCATGCCCCCGGGGAGCTGCAGCGGCTCCATCGAGCCGAGGTCCGTGTCGTTGTCGTCGAGCGTCTTCCAGTTGGGCGCGGTCCAGTGGTCGAGCACGTTGAGCGTGGAGTCGAGCTCCACCACGGACTCCTGGAAGTCCGGCGTCGTCGTCGACGCGCTGAAGCCGTTCCCGGTCTCCACGAACACGTGACCGGCCGAGTCGACCGCCGGGGCGTCTCCGGAGCCCCAGATGGCACCGCCATGCTCGCCGGCGGCAGCGTTGACCTCGAACGTGGTGGGCGTGCCGCTGCCGTCCTCGGACGCCGACACCAACCAGCCGTGATAGGTGCCGCAGTCCCCCGCGTTTCCGCCGTAGGGGATGATCACGCGTCCGCCGTCGAGGGCCAGTGACGCGCGCTGCAGGATCGCGGTGTGGTCGGATCCGGGCGGGTCCACCGCGACGGGAAAGCCGGCCACCGGGGCCCCGGTGGCGGCGTCGAGCGCGAACAGCTCGTGATCGACCGTCCCGCCGCTGAACACGTCGGCGACGACGTAGATGTGCCCGTTGGACGGGTCGATCGCGGGGGTGCTGGTGATGCCGACCGTCGGGGTGATGTCGCCACAGGGCAGCTGGTTGCCGGCTCCCGACGACGGCACCGGCGTTCCGACCGAGCGCTGCCACACCACCGCGCCGGTCGCCGCGTTGAGCGCGTACACGGTGTCGTGCTCGGTGGCGACGTAGACGACGGACCCGAAGACCAGAGGCTGGGCGTAGACGTCTCCGTCGACCGCCACGGGACCCCACGCCGCGGCGGGAGTGACGGGGGAGCCGCTGTCGGGGTCGGTCGCCGACCGCGCGCCGTCGTGGTCGTAGCTCGTCCAGGCCGGCACGGCGGCAGCGGCGGGCGAGCACGTCAGGACGGTCATCACCAGTGCGACGACGGCGATGGCCAAGGCCCGCCCCGTGGCGTCCCTCACGCTGCTCGGCCTCCAACCCACGGCCGAGTTGTACCCGCTCACACCGTCAGACAACCGGTTCCCGGCGGCGTGGGCGACCCTCGACCCGCTTGACGTCGCCTCGGCCCGCCTGGCAAAGTGATAAGTAATACGTCTCACTTTCTGCCCCGGGCCGGTGCCGGCCCCGGGGCGGCCGTCGCCTCATGGCCACCGACGTCCCCACCACCAGCCTCCTTCGCCCGCTCGCCGAGGACCTGCGCGCGCGCCGCGAGCAGATCATGCTCGGGGGCGGAGAGGCCAAGATCGCCGCCCAGCACGCGGCCGACAAGCTCACCGCCCGCGAGCGGCTGGCGCTGCTCATCGACGAGGGGACGTTCGTGGAGCTGGGCATTCACGGCCGCCCGCACTTCTCCCAGCGCGCCATGGACGGACGCGAGGCGCCTGCCGACGGCGTCATCACCGGCTACGGCAAGGTCAACGGCCGCCTCACCGCAGTGGCCGCGTACGACTTCACGGTGATGGCCGGATCGATGGGCATGACCGGCGAGCTGAAGGTCACCCGGCTGCGCGAGCTCGCGCTGACCAAGCGCATCCCGCTGGTCTGGCTGCTGGATTCCGCCGGCGCGCGGATCCAGGAGGCGGTCGGCTCCCTGTTCGCCGGCTCGGGCCATCTCTTCCGCGAGGAGGTCGTGATGAGCGGCGTCGTCCCGCAGGTGGCGGCGCTGATGGGCCCGTGCGCGGCGGGGACCGCCTACATCCCGGGTCTGGCCGACTTCGTGCCGATGGTGAAGGGTCGCGGCTCGATGGCCCTCGCCGGGCCGCACCTGGTGCGCGCCGCGGTGGGCGAGGACGTCACCCAGGAGGAGTTGGGGGGCTCGCGGGTGCACTGCCGCAAGTCGGGCGTGGGCGACTTGGAGGTGGCCGACGACGCCGACTGCATCGAGCAGATCAAGCGCTACCTGAGCTTCTTCCCGCAGAACTGCGAGGAGCCGCCGCCGGTCAGGGTGGGTGCGGCCGCGTCGGACCCGGTGGATCGCGCCGACGAGGAACTGCTCGACGTGCTGCCGGAGTCCAACCGCAAGCCGTATGACATGTACGAGGTGATCCGGCGCATCGTCGACGACGGCGACTACTTCGATCTCAAGCCGCAGTTCGCCAAGACGATCATCACCTGCCTGGCGCGCTTCGGCGGCCGGCCCGCGGGGATCGTGGCCAACCAGCCCAAGCAGCTCGGCGGCATCCTCGACAACGACTCGGCCGACAAAGCCGCTCGCTTCATCAACCTGTGCAACGCCTACGGCATCCCGCTGGTCTATCTCATGGACGTACCCGGGTTCATGGTGGGGACCAAGGTCGAGCAGGCCGGGATCATCCGCCACGGCGCCAAGATGCTCTACGCCACCGCCAACGCGACGGTGCCGAAGATCACCGTGGTCCTGCGCAAGGCCTACGGCGCCGGGTACTACGTCATGTGCGGCCGCGCCTACGAGCCCGACCTGATCGTCGCGTGGCCGTCGGCGGAGATCAGCGTGATGGGCGCCGAGGGCGCCGTGGAGATCGTCTTCCGCAAGCAGGTCCAGGAGGCCGAGGACCCGGCGGCCAAGCGACAGGAGCTGATCGCCGCCTATCGAGAGATCATCGACGTCTACGTGGCGGCCGGCAACGACATGATCGACGACGTCATCGACCCGCGCGAGACGCGGATCACCATCTGCCGGGCGCTGGAGCTGGCGGAGGGCAAGAGGGTGGAACGGCCCTGGAAGCGATCCGGCGTGGTGCCGGTCTGAGGAGGCTGGGATGAGCGTCGAGGATCCCGCAGTCATCACCTGCGCCATCTCGGGCGCGATCGCCAATCGCGACCAGTGCCCCGCGATTCCCTACACGCCGCTTCAGTACGCCGCCGAGGCTCGGCGGATCGTCGACGAGGGCGGCGTCCATATCCACATCCACGCGCGCACGCCGGATGGAGCGCCCAGCTACGAGATCGAGGACTTCACGGCGATCCGGGATGCCATCCGCGCCGAGGTCGGCGACGCCGCCATCATCAACTTCTCCACCGGCACCGTCGGCGTCACGGTGGAGAAGCGGGTCGCCTACCTCGAGGCCTGCCGGCCCGAGGTGGCCGCGCTCAACATGGGCTCGCTCAACTACGCCAAGTACTCCAAGTCGCGCAAGGACTTCGTGTTCAAGTTCGTGTTCACCAACCCGTTCGACGAGATCATCGAGTTGCTGGAGGCGATGCGGCGCCTGGGCATCAAGCCCGAGCACGAGTGCTTCGACGTCGGCCACGTGGCGTCGCTGGCGCCGCTCGTCGACATGGGGCTGCTCGAGGCGCCGCTCCACGCCGACTTCGTGATGGGCGTCGTCGGCGGGGTGCCGGCGACCGCGCGCAATCTCGACGCGATGGCCGAGAACCTGGCGCGGGTGGGACCGGGGTCCGCGCATCACTGGGGGGTGATCGGCATCGGTCGCGACCAGTGGCGGATGGTTGCCGCGGCGCTGACCCTCGGCGGCTCGGTCCGCGTCGGCCTGGAGGACAACTTCTACATGCCCGATGGCGAGATGGCTCGCTCCAACGGCGATCTGGTCGCCCGGGCGCGACGGCTGGTCCAGGACTGCGGGCGCCGGCCCGCGACGGTCGAAGAGGCCCGGGCGCTACTGGGGATCCCGGGGCCGGTGCCGGCGTGAGCCTGCCGCTCGAGGGACTCACCGTGCTCGATCTCAGCCGGCTGCTTCCGGGCGGATTCTGCTCCCTGCTGCTGTCCGACTTCGGGGCGGACGTCATCAAGGTGGAGGACACCGGGCTGGGCGACTACATCCGCTGGTCGCCGCCGTACTACGAGGGCGCCGCCGACACCGCCAAGAGCGCTCTGTTCCTCTCGCTCAACCGAGGCAAGCGCTCGATCCGCCTCAACCTCAAGTCCGATGGGGGCCGCGAGGCGCTGCTGCGCCTCGTCGGTGACGCCGACGTGCTGCTCGAGTCCTTCCGACCGGGGGTGCTCGACCGCCTTGGGGTGGGCTACGAGCGCCTGCGTGAGCACAACCCCGGCCTCGTCTACTGCGCCATCACCGGCTACGGGCAGGACGGTCCCAGCCGCAACCGCTCCGGACACGACATGAACTACCTCGGGCTCAACGGTCTGTTGGGCCTGACCGGCGAGGCGGACGGGCCGCCGGTCCAGGCCGCCGGCCAGATCGCCGACCTCGGCGGTGGGGCCCTGATGGCAGCCGTGGGGATCCTGGTCGCGCTTCGCGAACGCGAGCGCTCGGGCAAGGGCCAGCTGGTGGACTGCTCGATGTTCGACGGCTCGCTGTCGTGGCTGGCGATGCTCGCGGCTGAGGCGTTCGCCACCGGGCGCGCACCGCGGCGCGGCGATCTGGGCCTCGCCGGCCGCTACAACTGCTACCGGCCCTACGAATGCGCCGACGGTTACGTCACGCTCGGTGCGCTGGAGCCGAAGTTCTGGCAGGCCTTCTGCGAGGGCGTCGGGCGCCCGGACCTCTCAGACCACGCCTTCGACCCGCCGGACTCCGATTCCCACGCTGAGGTCGCCGGCATCTTCCGCGCGCGCACCCGGGACCAGTGGCGGGCGTTCGCCTCCGAGCACGACTGCTGCCTGGAGCCCGTGCTCGGGCTCGACGAGGCGCTGGACTCAGAGCTGGTGGCCGTGCGCGAGATGGTGGTGGAGCTCGCCCAGCCGGGGGCCGAGCGTCCCGTCAAGCTGCTGGGCGTCCCGGTCAAGCTCAGCCGGACCCCGGGCGATGCGGCCAGGGCACCGGGGCCCGAGCTGGGCCAGCACACCGACGAGATCCTGGCCGCGGCCGGGTACTCGCCCGACGAGCTGGCGGCGCTGCACGCCTCCGGCGACATCGCCGGTGCGGCCGGCACGGTCCGCGGCTCGTTCATCTCCTCCTAGGCCGTCCGCGTGGCCACCACCGACGGCATGCTGAAGATGTCCGAGCTGGCCGAGCGGTCGGGCGTGAGCGCGGGGACGATCAAGCACTACCTGCGCGAGGGGCTGCTCGGATCGGAGTCAGACGTCCTGCGCACGAGCCGCAACATGGCCTATTACCCCGAGGAGTTCGTCGAGCGTGTGCGGCTCATCAAGCGCCTGCAGGAGGAGCGCTTCATGCCGCTGCGGGTGATCCGCGAGGTGATGACCGACGACCCCGAGCGCGCGGCGCGCGTGGTCGAGCTCGAGGACCGGATCCTCGAGCGCGCGATCGAGGCGGGGGAGACCGGTCGGGTCTCGCGCGCGAGCGTGCGCGAGACCTACGACCTGCCGCGCAACGTCCTGGAGCGGCTCGAGGAGTTGGAGGTGCTCACACCGGGCGCGCGCGGCTATGACACCGACGACGTGGCGATCATCGAGGCGATCTCGCGCTTTCGTGCCGGCGGGTACGAGGAGACGCTGGGCTTCACCGTGTATGACACCCTGCGCTACCGGGAGGCGCTCGAGCCGCTGGTGGCCGAGGAGGTCCGCGTCCTGCTGGACCGCCTGGCCGGGGAGGTCGACACCGAGCGCGCGGTGGAGATCATCTCGTCGGGGGCCGAGCCGCTGCGCGAGCTCATCGGGGCGATGCACTCCAAGATGCTGCTCGCCGAGCTGCGCCGCCAGCGCGGCCGCCGCGACTGAGCCGGCGTCACCACCACACGTCGTGGTCCTCCATGACGCCGAGCCCGTCGGCCACGACGGTCCCGTCGGGCAGCGCCCCGGAGAAGGTCCCGAACGGCTGGCGATAGCGGCTGCGCACCACGAGCAGGTTCTGACGGTGCTCGCGGGTGGCCTCGGCGTCGAAGCGCAGGGCGCCCACCCGCTCCAGGCCGGGGTCGAAGGCGACCGGGCCCACCTCGGCGGCGACGCCGTCGATCCACACGGTGCGCTCGCTGGCGGCTGGCGGATCGTTGACCCCGTCCACCAGGTTCCAGGCCAGCGCCCGTCCGGCGGGGTCGGCGCCCACCCCCGCGCACCAGCGCCAGCGGGTGTGGCGCTCGTAGTAGGCGGAGGTGTCGTCGATGACCGCCCGGCCCGCGACGACGCGCGACGCCCCATCGGGGAGGCGCACGCTGCCGCTCACCGCGACCCCGCCCTGCTTGCGCGTCCAGCCGTAGCCCTCGCCGCTGCGGCACACCGACTCCACTCCGTGGGTCTCGGCAAAGGCCAGGTCAAGCGAGGCGGTGCCGTCGGTGACCCGCGCGCCGCCGGGAGTCAGGCGCACGCCCCCGGCGCTGAGCCATGTCGTCTCGTGCAGGCGCCGGGCGTCGCGGTCCCACACCGCCCAGAAGGACTGCCGGGCGCGGCCGATGCGCACCGCGGCCACGCAGATCATGAGCTCGGGGCCGAACACCCCGATGTAGCGCCATGCCTTGAGCGGGCGCGTGCCCAGACGCGCGGGCATCGGCGCCGGCGGGAGCGGGAGGTGGCTGAGTGAGGCCGGGCGCGGGGCTCCGAACGCCCCCCGGTAGGGAAGCCCGGAGAGGCGATCCGTGCGATCGTTGGGACCGGCCCGTTTGCGGGTATCTTGTACCACTGACTGATCAGTCAATCAGTCCCCGGCCAACCCGGAGGGATCGCTATGCGTGCAGCCGCCGTCCAACTCAACGCCACCGAAGACGTCGATCGTAACCTGGAACGGGCCGACCGGCTCGTCCGCGAGGCTGCCGGGCGCGGCGCGGAGCTCGTCGTGCTCCCGGAGAAGTGGACCGTGCTGGGCACGCGCGAGCACATGGCCGCCGGGGCCCAGACCCTGGACGGCGAAGCGATCTCGTGGGCGCGCGCAGCGGCCGCCGAGCTCGGCATCGACCTCGTCGCCGGCTCGCTGTTCGAGCACGTCGAGGACGCCGAGAAGGGCTTCAACACCAGCGTGCACGTCGGGCCCGACGGGGAGATCCAGTCGGTCTACCGCAAGATCCACCTCTTCGACGTCGAGGTCGATGGGGCGGTGTACGCGGAGTCATCGACCGAGGATCCCGGGGACGAGATCGTCGTGACCGACTTGGCCAATGGGCTCAAGCTGGGCATGAGCGTCTGCTACGACCTGCGCTTTCCCGAGCTCTACCGGATCCTGGCCCTGCGCGACGCGGAGCTGCTCACGGTGCCCGCCGCGTTCACGCTGCCGACCACGCGCGATCACTGGGAGGTGCTCGTGCGCGCCCGGGCGATCGAGAATCAGTGCTTCGTGATCGCCGCCAACCAGATCGGCAACCACCCCGGCGGCCTGCGCTCCGGCGGGCGCTCGCTGATCGTGGATCCGTGGGGACTGGTCCTGGCCACCGCCCCGGACACCGAGTGCACCATCGTCGCCGACCTGGACCTCGACAACCTGCGCGACATCCGCCGCCGGCTGCCGTCCGTGGCCCGCCGCCGTCCCGAGGCCTACGCCTGGGAGCAGCCCGTATGACGACGGCGGCGACCGAGAAGCGGCGCCTGATCCTCGATGCCGCGGTCCGCGTGTTCGCCCGCCAGGGCTTTCACACATGCCGCGTCTCGGACATCGCCGACGAGGCCGGCGTCGCCTATGGGCTCGTCTACCACTACTTCTCCTCCAAGGAGCAGATCCTCGACACGCTGTTTCTCGAGCGCTGGGATGTGATGCTGGCGGCGATCGCGGAGGCCGACGGGTCAGAGCGCGCCCCGGAGGACAAGCTGCTGACGATCGCCGGGTTCATCATCGACTCCTATCGCCATGACCCGGAGCTGATGAAGGTGATCATCGTGGAGGTCACCCGTGCGGCGAACACGTTCGGGCTCACGCACCTCGACAAGATCCGCGACGCCTACGCGGGGATCGCCGGGATCGTGGCCAAGGCCCAGGCATCAGGGCTGTTTCGCACCGAGATCACGCCCGAGTTCGCGGCCCAGGCGTTCTACGGGTCGGTCGAGCAGGTGCTCACGGGCTGGATCTTCGACAGCGCCGCCGTCGGCGACGAAGAGCTCGAGCGCGCCAAGTCGATGATCGTTGACACGATCTGCCGCGGACTCGCCGCCACGCGCGAGTCTGCTTGAATGCCTCCACGATGTTGGAGAGCCCTTTGGTAAAGCGCCTGCTGTGGTCGGGCATGCTCGCCGGGTTCGGCGCACTCGCAACACTCGCGTCGACGCGCGTGGCAGCCATGATCTGGATGCGCGTGTTCGGCGAAGAGCCCCCTGAGTGACCGACCAACCGCCTAGCCAGCAGGCAGCGGATGAGCCGGAAGGGGACAAGCCCGCCGCGCTCGTGCCCGACGACGCCCCGACGGCGGTGAGCCCCGCCGTGCCCGCGCCCGAGCCGTCCGCGCCCGAGCCGCCCGCGGCGTTCGCGCCCGCGGACACGCCGGCGCGCCCGGCCCCGCCTCCGCCGCCCGTCACCGAGCCGCCCTCTGTCGAGGACGCGCCCGCCGCTGCGAGCGGCCTCGCTGCCGCGTTTCCGCCCGACCACCCCGAGCGGGCGGTGGGCGCCGCGTTCGCCGGTGGCATCGTCCTCGCCCTGATCCTCAAGCGCCTTGCCCGCTGAGCCCGGCGAACGCAGCGACAGCCTGGCGGCTGCCGTCACGGAGGTCTCCGAGAAGCTGGGCCTCCTCGTCCGTGAGGAGATCGAGCTCGCCAAGGCCGAGATGTCGACGAAGCTCACGAACCTCGCCCGTGGTGCGGCGGCGGTCGCCATCGGCGCCGTGCTCGGCGTGTTCGCGCTCATCTATGTCTTCCTCACGGTCGCCTGGGGCCTGAACCAGATCACCGGCACGCTCTGGATCGGCTTCGCGATCGTGATGGTCCTGCTCCTGGCCCTCACCTTCGGCGCATTCTTCTTTGCCTGGCGCAAGCTCCGCGTCGGCGCGCCCACACCCGTGCTGGCGATCGACGAGGCCAAGAAGATCAAGGCCACCGTCCAATCCGGAGGCGAGAGCTGATGCCCCCGCGCACCCCGGAGGAGATCCGCAGCTCGATGGAGCGCAACCGCCAGGAGCTCGGCACCGCCGTCGAGCTACTGCGGGAGGAGGTGGTCAAGCTCACCGATTGGCGCTCGCAGGTGCGCCAATACGAGCCGCCGGTGCTGATCGGCGCGGCCATCGCCGGGTTCGTGCTCGGCGGGGGGCTGGCGGCGCTCGGCGCGCTCACCTTTGGGCGTGGCAAGCGCAGGCAGTAGCCGCCGCGCGCGGGCTGATCTCCGCGCCCTCGGGCTCGGCGCAGGCGGCCCTACGCCGGCGGCCCTACGCCGGCGGCCCTACGCCAGGTAGGAGCTCGGGAGCCCGCCGACGCCGAGCAGGCCCGGGCCCACGTGGGTGCCGATCACCGGCCCGATCTCGCCGACGACGCGCGGCGGCACCCCGAACACCTCAGTGCCGCGCGCGGCCAGCTCCTCGGCCTCCCGTGGCGCTTGGATGTGCTGGACCATCCAGGCGTCGGCGCCCGCGTCGGCGCGCTCCTTGAGGAGATCGACCATCCGCTCGAAGGCGCGGCGCGAGGTGCGCACCCGCTCCACCGGGGTGATCTCGGACTCGACGGTGAGGATTGGCTTGATCCTCAGGGCCGAGCCCAGCCACGCCTGGGCGCCCGCGATGCGACCACCGCGCCGCAGGTACTCCAGCGTGTCGATGGAGAACCACATCTTCAGCCCGGCCCTCGCCTGTCGCGTGTGCTCGGCCACCGTCGCGCCGTCGGCGCCCGCGCGCGCGGCGGCGACCGCGGCCAGGACCACCAGGCCCTCGCCGCCGCAGGCGGTGGCCGAGTCGACCACGTGGACGCGCGATGCCCGGTCGCCCAACTGGTCGCGGGCCTGCTCGGCGGCGCGCACGGTCCCCGACATACCGCCGGCCAGATGGACCGAGACGATCTCGTCGCCCTGCTGGAGCAGGGGCTCGTACACGGCCAGGAAATCCCCGATCGACGGCTGTGAGGTCGTCGGCAGCGCCGGGCTGGACCCCAGCCTGCGGTAGTAGTCGTCGTAGTCGGAGATATCGGCTTCGCGCTCGGCCCCCTCAGGCCAGTGCACGTACAGGCTGACTTGATGAATTCCCTGCTCCTGGGCCAGTTCGGCGGGCAGGTAGTGGCAGGTGTCTGAGACGATGGCGACAGGCATGAGCGCGGCACCCTAGCAGCGCTCTGTCGTTCTACACTCGGCCCGCAACCATGGGGCGAACGCTCGTCACCGGAGCGACCGGGTTCATCGGCGCGCATGTCGCTCGCCTGCTGGTCGCGCGCGGCGACGAGGTGGTCGTCACGGTCCGGCCCGACTCCCCGGCGATGGCGCTGGACGGGCTCGACGTCCGCCGCGTCCGCGCCGACATCCTGGACCGCCGGGCGGTGCGGCGGGCCATGAAGGGCGTCGAGCGCGTCTTCCACGTCGCGGGGACCACCAACCTGCGCGCCGCGCGCCCGGAGGTGTTCTCGGTCGCGGTCGAGGGCACGCGGATCGTGCTCGAGGAGGCGCTGCGCGCCGAGGTCCAGCGGGCCGTCTACACGTCGTCGGCGGGCACCATCGGCCCCGCACGCGGGAGCCGCAACGCCGACGAGACGACCGCGTGGGGGGCGGGCCGATACGCGATTCCCTACCTGGACGCGATGCACGAGGCCGAGACGGTGGCCCTGCGCATGGTGGCGCGCGGCCTGTCGTTGGTGGTCGTCAATCCCGCGCACGTGCTGGGCGCCGGCGACCCGGGCCGGTCGTCGACCGTGCTCGTTCGGCGCTTCCTGCGCCGGGAGATTCCCGCCTACGTCGACGGGACCCTCAACGTGGTCGCGGTGCAGGACGTCGCTCGCGGCCATCTCCTGGCCGACGAGCGCGGCCGAGTCGGCGAGCGCTACATCCTGGGCAACCGCAATTTCACGATGACGCGTCTGTTCGCGGACCTCGGCCGTCTCTCGGGCGTTCAGCCCCCCGCCGTGAAGCTGCCGGTGACGCCGGCGATGGCGATGGCGGCCGCCGCCCAGCGGCTGGGTCAGACGAACCTGCCCACCCCGATCGAGGTCCGCGCCGCGTCGCTGAACTGGAGCTTCTCCAATCGCAAGGCCAAGCGCGAGCTCGGGTGGACCACCTCCCCCCACGAGGACTGCCTGGAGGAGACGATCGAGTACTACCGCTGCCGCGATGGGGACGCGCTGGCCGCCCCGGGCGCGACGCAGCCGCTGCCGCTGCGCCTGGTCGGGGGCGCGGCGCGGCGCGTTGGGCTCTAGTGTCCTGAGGCCGTGGCGACGCTCTATCGCTGCAACACCCCGACTGACTGGTTGTGCCCGTGTGGCCGGGTGGCGCGGGCGCTGCGCCGCGAGGGAATCGCCTTCGACGCCGTCGCCGTCGGCCAGCGGCGGTCACGGCGCGACGAGGTCGAGGCCCTGAGCGGCCAGCAGCGGGTTCCCGTGCTCGTCCTCGAGGGCGAGGTCATCTGCGACTCGCGCCGCATCGTCGAGCACCTGGACTTCCGGCGCTCAGGGGCGCAGCAGCCCTGACACCGACTCGCGGGTGGGCGGTGCCGCCACGCCCCGCTCCGTGACCAGTGCGGTCACCGCTGCCGCCGGAGTGACGTCGAACGCGGGGTTGCGGCACGGCGTCCCCGGCATGGTCAGCGCGAGGGGGTCGGCGCGCCATAGACCCGCGGAGCGGACCTCGTCGTCGTCGCGCTCCTCGATCACGATCTCGGCTCCGCTGGGGCACGCCGGGTCGATCGTGGTGCAGGGCCCGGCCACCACGAACGGGATGCCCGCCGCGGCAGCGGCCAGCGCGTGGGCGTAGGTGCCGACCTTGTTGGCCACGTCGCCGTTGGCGGCGACCCGGTCACAGCCGACGATGACCGCGTCCACCTCGCCCGCGGCGATGAGCCCGGCGGCGGCGCCGTCGACCAACAGGGCATGCTCGATCCCCAGCCGCCGAAGCTCGTACACGGTGAGCCGGGCCCCCTGCAGCAGCGGCCGGGACTCCGCCGCCAGGACGAGCTCCAGCTCGCCGCGATCGGCCAGCTCGGCGACCACGGCGAGCGCGGTGCCGCGGCCCGGCGCAGCCAGCGCGCCGGTGTTGCAGTGGGTGAGGATGCGCCGCCGGCCCGCCAGCAGGTCGGCGCCGTGGCGCGCGATGGCATCGCTGGCGGCCGCCTCCTCGGCGTGCAGCGCCCGCGCCTCGGCCAGCGCCACCTCGGCGGCGTCGGCGCTCTCGCCGCTGCCCGCGGCGAGCACGGCGGTGCGCACGCGCTGCACGGCATGGGCGAGGTTGACCGCGGTCGGGCGCGCGGCGGCCAGCGCGGCACAGGCGCGCTCCAGCGCGCCCTGATCGCGGGACAGCTCCAGCGCCACCCCGTAGGCGGCGGCGACGCCGATGAGCGGCGCCCCGCGGATGCTCAGCCGGCGGATGGCGCCGATGACGTCATCGGCGCAACGCAGCTCGAGCTCGACCTCACGCCAGGGCAGCTGCGTCTGGTCGATGGCCCATAGCGCGCCGTCGGCGTAGTGCAGCGCGACGACCGGAGCGGCCGTCGCCACCGCTTACAACCGATTCTCGATGGTGAGCGGCGCCTGCTCCATGCCGCCCTGCGCCTCGGTCTCGGACTCCTGCGCGGGGGCCTCGATGCCCAGCGTCTGGGCCAGCTCGCCGGACTGATACATCTCCGAGACGATGTCGCAGCCACCGACCAGCTCGCCGTCGACGAACAGCTGCGGGATGGTGGGCCAGTTGGAGAGTGCCGACAGCTCCTGGCGGATCCGGGGGTCGGGCAGGATGTCGACGGCGGCGAAGCGCGCGCCGAGCGACTGCAGGATGGCGACGGTGCGTGCGGAGAAGCCACACGCCGGAGCCTCGGGACTGCCCTTCATGAACAGGATCACCGGGTTCTCGTCGATCGCCTCCTGGATGGCGTCGCGAAGCGGATTGGCGGTTTGATCGCTCATCGGGTTTCCTCAGCTTCCGCGGTCTTGGTTTGAATGGAGAGGGCGTGGATGCGGTCGCCCACCTCGCCGCCGAACACGTCGTACACGAGCCGGTGCTGGGCGATCCGCGTCAGACCGTTGAACGCAGCGGCGCTCACGACGGCGTTGAAATGGTGCCCGTCACCGGTGACCTCGGCGACGGCGCCGGGAATTCCGGCCTCGATCCGTTCCTTGAGCTCACCGGGGGTGGCGGACATGGCTCTAGCGTAGCGAGGCCCGGTCGCTATACTTCGTGAAGCATGATCACTCTCACCGACAAAGGTGCCGAGAAGGTCCGGGAGTTCCTGGACGCGCAGAACGCGGTCGCGGAGACCGCCGGGCTGCGGGTCGGAGTCCGCGGCGGCGGGTGCTCGGGTTTCCAGTACGCGCTCGCGTTCGACGAGCAGCGGGACGGGGATTCCGTCTTCGAGCAGAAGGGGATTCGCCTGCTGGTCGACACCCCCAGCCTGCCCTACGTCGAAGGCTCGACCATCGATTTCGTCGACGGGCTCCAGGGCGCCGGCTTCAAGGTCGACAACCCCAACGTG
Organism: uncultured Actinomycetota bacterium; assembly: GCA_963708835.1. Taxonomy (GTDB): domain Bacteria; phylum Actinomycetota; class Thermoleophilia; order Solirubrobacterales; family Solirubrobacteraceae; genus Palsa-465. Next base: position 101,690 of record CAVPUB010000001.1, read on the forward strand.
ATCGCGGCCTGTGGCTGTGGCTCCTCCTTCCGCGTCGCGGAGGAGGAGGAAGTCTCCGCCGTCTAGGCCCGGGCGCTCACAGCGGCGTGGCACTCAGGGAGTGCCACAGAAAGAGCGAACCAAGGGTGCGGTAGGGCCGCCACGGCTCGGCGATCCGTTCCATCGCGGGCGCGGCCGGGAGCTCTGACAGCCCGTACACGGCCTGAAACGCCTTGCGGATGCCGAGGTCGCCCACGGGCAGCACATCCGGGCGGTTGAGATGGAAGATCAGGAACATGTCGGCGCTCCATTGCCCGATACCCGTGACCGCGGTCACCGCGGCGATCACCTCGGCGTCGGGCAGCCCGGCCAGCGCGTCCAGGTCCAGGGAGCCGTCGGCCACGCGCTCGGCCAGCGACCGCAGGTAGCGCACCTTGGCGTGTGACAGCCCGGCGGCGGCGCGCAGCTCGTCGGGATCCTCGGCGAGCACCTCGTCCGGCGTCGGCAGCCGCCCGCCGAAGCGCGCCGTCAGCTTGCCGTAGATCGCGCTCGCGGCCCTCGTGGACAGCTGCTGGCCGATGATCGCCCGCGCGAGCGCCCCGTAATGGTCGTCCGGGATGTCCGAGGGCCGCTCGTCGACGTGGTCGGGCCCGATGCCGTCGATCAGCGCGCGCAGGACCGGGTCGGCCGCTCGCAGATGCTCGACGGCGACGTTGCGATCCGCGGCGGCGGGCATCGCGGCAGATTATCCGGCGTTCTTGCCGCGGCCACGATGGCCGCCGCGGACGGGCTCAGGGCGCCGTGAGCGAGAGCGCGGCGCCGTCCAGCGCGCCGAGCGCGCGCTCCACCGAGCAGGCGATGCAGGTGAACGTGGGCGTGTCGCGCAGCGTGTAGGAACTCGACTCCGTGGTGCGCAGGCGCTGCACCAGGTCCAGGAAGTCCGCCGGGTTGTCGGTCTCGAAGGCGACAACGAACTCCTGATCGTCGAGACCGAAGGAATAGCTGGTGTTGAGGTCCACCGACGGGAACTCGCGGCCGACCTTGATGTGCTCCTGCATGATCCGCCAGCGCTCGTCGGATGGCAGGGCGTACCACGCCCGCGTCTTGACGAACGGATACACGAACAGGTACTTGCCGTAGCCGGGTCGAACTTCCAGACGAGACTCGTCGGAGTACTCCGACGGTTTGGTCATCGCCAACAGCGAATAGGGAACCGTGCACCACTTCATCAGCCCGCTCTGGGCCAGAACCACATGGAACTCGTGGATCCGCTCCAGGTTCTGAGCCTGGCTGAGCAGCATCAGATCCGCGTCCCCGCGGGTCCCCACCAACGAGAACGATCTCAGCAGGTGGCCGTCGGCGAAGTCCGCGCAGGCGGCGATGAACTCCCGTTTGTCGGCGGCGCGCTGTTCGTCGTCGAGACGGCGCCAGGCCGGATCGACCTTCAAAAAGGTGTATTTGACGAAGTGGCGCGTCGGCATGAGAGTGTGATCATACGCCGAGGAATCCTCAAGCCGGGCCGGGGTAGTCGGTAGGATGAGGATGATGCGGATTGCGTTGGTTTCGCCTTATTCCTGGACCTATCCGGGGGGCGTGACAAGGCATATCGAGGCGCTCGCCGAGCGCTTCATCGAGCAGGGGCACCACGTGCGCGTTCTCGCGCCGTATGACCCTGCCGATCTGTCCTCGCGCATCCTGCACCGTGGGGCGTCGCCCCAGCCCCTGCCCGCCCCCGACTATCTGGTGTCGCTGGGCCGGACCGTCGGCTTCAAGGCCAACGGGGCCGTGTCCAACCTCTCGATCACCCCGCACGGGGTGGCCACGGCGCAGACCGAGCTGCGCACCGGCGGCTACGACGTGGTCCACATCCACGAGCCCGTCGCCCCCCTGGGGGGCTGGATCACGACGCAGCTGACCGACCTTCCGCTCGTCGGCACGTTCCACTCGTTCTCCGAGGGCCGGATTCCCAACGGCCTGGCCAACCTGATGGGCGCGCGCCGTGTGCTCAACCGCCTGCACGTGCGCATCGCCGTCTCCGAAGCGGCGGCCTGGACGGGCCGGCGGTTCTTCGGCGGCCACTACACGGTGATCCCCAACGGCGTCCATGTCGACCCGGATGTGCTGGCGCGCGCGGGCGAGAAGACTCCGTCGGAACGGCTGCGCATCGTCTTTGTGGGGCAGGCCGTCGAGCGCAAGGGGCTTCCGCTCCTGCTGCGCTCCTTCGAGGCGCTGCGCGACCACATTCCCACCGAGCTGACCGTGATCGGCCCCACCGCCGAGGAGCTGGCGCCGCTGATGCTCGACGACCGCGACGTCCGCGTGTTGGGCAAGGTCGACGACGCGCGCAAGCGCGAGGAGCTGCAGCGCGCCGATGTGCTGTGCGCGCCCTCCCTGCGTGGCGAGAGCTTTGGCATGGTGCTCACCGAGGCCTTTGCCGCCGGCACCCCCGTGATCGCATCGGACATCGCCGGCTATCGCGATGTGGTGCGCGACGGCGTCGATGGGATGCTCGTTCCGCCGGGTGATCCGCAGGCGCTCGCCGAGGCCCTGCGCGACCTCTACGACGAGCCCGAGCAGCGCCGCGACATGGCCCGGGCCGCCGCCGCCGACGTCGCGCGGTTCGCGTGGCCGGTGGTAGCCGACCGGGTGTTGGAGGCCTACCAGGAGGCAGTGGCCGTGCCCGTCCCGACGCGGCGCGCGCAGCGGGCAGCCGTCGCGCTCGGCGTCCGCGCCGCCGATCTCAAGCCCCATGTGCCCGCCCGCAAGCTGCCGAGCCTGGAGCCGGCGCCCGCGTCGCGCCGTAGCCCGGTGACGACCGTGGCCCGGCGCGGGGCCATGGCGCTCGTCTCGCTAGGCGCCCTGCTCCTGGCGTACAAGGCGCTGAGCACGATCGGCCTGGGCAACATCGCGCAGGCGCTGGTCGCCTCCAGCCCGTCGTTCGTGATCCTCGGCCTGGGCGTGATGTGCGGCGCCATGGCGTTGCGCGCCGTCTCCTGGCATGCGATTCTGCGCGCCGCGCTACCCAACGCGCGCGTGAGGCTGTCGGACGCGATGCAGGGGACGTTCATCGGCGTCCTCATGTCCTCGACGTTGCCCGCCCGCCTGGGCGAGCCCTCGCGCGCGCTGGTGGTGGCTCGGCGCACGGGCCGACCGCGCGAGCACCTGCCCGTCGTACTGGGGACGGTCGTCTCGCAGACGCTGATCAACATCATCGCGCTGATCGCGCTGGGCGCGGTGATGTTCTCCTCGGTCGATCTGTTCAACGGCCATCAGAATGCCCTGGTGGTGGCGGCGGTGGCGCCGTTGGCGCTGTTGGTGATCGTGCTTCTCGCTCCGCTGATCCTGCGCCACGGAGGCGGGCGGTTCGGGCGCCTGCAGGCGCTCATGACCCAGGCGCGCCGGGGTATGACCCGGGTCCGTGCCGGCCTGACCGTGTTCCGCCGCCCGAGGCTCGGGGCGATCGCCACGGTCGCGCAGCTCGGTGCGTGGGCGCTCCAGTGGGCATCGTGCTACATCCTCCTTGTCGCCCTCGGCCTCAACCATCAGGCCGGATGGGCCGCGGCCGCGGCGGTCCTGTTCGCCGTCAACATCACCGCGGTGCTGCCGGCGACGCCGGCCAACCTGGGTGTCTTCCAGGCCGCCTGCGCCGCCGTCCTTCACACCGGATGGCATGTCGGGCTCGGCACGGGCGTGGCCTACGGCGTGATCCTCCAGGCCGTCGAGGTGTCGACGGCGATCCTGATGGGCACCCCGGCGCTGCTCAAGGAGGGCATGTCCTGGCGCGAGGTGCGCCTGCGCGCCATGCACGCCGCGCCGGTCAAGCTTCCCGCGCGGCCGCACCGCGGGCGGGTGGCACCGTCGCACCACTCGGGCGCGCTGGACACGAACGGCTAGTTAACGGCCGCTGGCCCGGGCCGGCGAGGCCTCGCGCAGGCCGGGGCAGGGTGCGCCCCCCTGCAGGCGCTCGATCTGCGAAGTGCTGAGGGACGGGCCGCTGCTCGCCTGGAAGACCTCGATGGATGAGATGAGGTCGGCGCGCAGCCGGACCACCCACATGATGCTGCCCAGCACGCGCTCGCCGGGCAGGCGTCCCTCGACGCGCCCGAAGCCGATCACGGACTCCTGGGCGTGGCGGAACGTCAGGGGGGTGAGGGTCAGCTCCTCCCAGACCGTGGCGACATCGCGCAGATAGGCGTGCACGCCCTCGTGGCCGCGGTAAGGGGTGGTGCGCTCGGCGCGCTGCGCCGTCGCGAAGGACCGCAGGACGAAATCCGGGTGGCAACGCTCGAGCATCGCCGGCACGTCGCGGCGGGCGAACGCGTCGAACGCGGCAACCACGATCCCGACCGAATCCTCGGCGGCGGGCGACGTCGTACGGGGGACCGGCGCGGACGCCGTCGCGACCTCGGCGAGCGGCGCGGGACGGCCGAACAGGTAGCCCTGGGCCAGGTCCACGCCCATCTCGCGCAGCAGGACCAGCGTCGCCTCGTCCTCCACGCCTTCGGCGATGGTCGTCTGGTTGAACTCCCGGGCCAGCCCGACGATCCCGCGCACCACGCGGGCGTCGGTCTCGCTGGAGGTCAGGTCGCGCACGAAATCGATGTCGATCTTCAGGTGGTCGGCCGGAAGGTGCTTGAGATAGCTGAGGCTCGAGAAGCCGGTCCCGAAGTCATCGAGGGCGAGGCGGCAGCCGAGTTCTCGGACACGTTCGGCGAACGCCCGGCCGGCCTCGGTCTGACCGACGAGGGCGGTCTCGGTCACCTCCACGACCAGCAGCGACGGGTCGACGCCGGACTCCTCAATCGCGGTGGCCAGCTCGCGCAGGATGTCGGGGTCGCCGATCGAGCGGCCCGACAGGTTGAACTCGGTCGGGACGCCCTCCGACGCGATCTCCACGGCCCGGCGGATCACCCAGCGGTCGATTTCGGAGATCAGCCCGTAGCGCTCGGCGGCCGGCAGGAACTCGCCGGGGGCGATGATCTCCCCATCTTCGGTGCGCATCCGCAGCAGCAGCTCGTGCTGAACGGTCTGGCCGGTCATGAGGTCGACGATCGGCTGGGCGTAGAGGACGAAGCGATCCTCGTCGAGGGCGTCACGGATCCGGCCCAGCCACAGGGCCTCGCCCACGTCGTGCTCGAGCCGAGACTCGCGCTCCCTGCGGTCGGTGATGTCGACCAGTTGGGAGTGGAACGCCTCCACCGAGCCATCCTCGCGCCGGACCGGAGCCCAGTGCAGCAGGCCCCACAGGATGCTGCCGTCTGCGCGCAGGAAGCGCTGCTCGGAGGTGAAGGAATCGATCTTCCCGCGCAGCATGTCCTCGCGGGCGCGCCGCAGCAGGACCAGATCCTCCGCGGGGACGATGGCGCCGATCGTCCGCCCGATGAGCTCCTCGGACGTGCGCCCGAGCAACCGGCACATGGCGTCGTTGACACGCACGCAGCGTCCCTCCACCGGGTCGGCCAGGGACATGCCGATCGGCGCCGCGTCAAAGCCCTGGCGGAACAGGTGCTCGGCGGCCAGGCGCTTGCGGTCGGCCTCGCGCTCGGCGGTGACATCGAGGACAGCGCCCCGGAGGTGGTCGCGGCGTCCGTCGGGCTGGGTGATGGCCTCCGCGTGCAGCGACAGGACGCGCGTCGCGCCGCTGGGCAGCAGCACGCGGTACTCGCAGCTCATCGACCCGTGGCGCACGCACTGCTCGCCGATCCCGGCCACCAGCTCACGGTCGGCGGGGTGGACGAGGCGTAGGTGATCGAACTTGTCCAGCGGCTGGTTCTCGTCGAGCTCCAGCAGGCGGGCCAGGCCGGCGGAGTAGGTGATCTCGCCGGTGGCGACGACCAGTTCCCAGCTGCCGACGCCCACCATGCGCTCGGCCTCGCGCAGCCGGCCCTCGCTGCGGGCGAGATCCGAGGTCATCTGCCTGTGGTCGGTGACGTCCTGCATGACGGCCACGACCGTTCCGATCACGCCACCGGCGTCGGGGACCGGGACCAGTTGGACTGCGTATACGCGCGTGCCGTCGTGCGTGCGGTACTCGAACGTCTGCGCCGCTCCGCCGAGGGCTGCCTCGTAGCGGGGCAACAGGATCGGCACCGCCTCGGCGGGAAGGACCCGCTCAATCGTCTGGCCGATCCAGCTCTCCGTGCGCAGGCCATGGGCGTCGAACGCGCCGCCCTCGACGTGCACGATCCGCCGTGCGCAGTCGGCGATCAGGACCGCGGCCGGGGCGACCGGGATCGCGGCGTCGCCGCGCGACGCGGTCAGCGCGGAATGGTGTTCCTGGCCCTCCCCCGTCCGTGGGAGCGACGCATCAAGAGACTGGGGCCTCACCCGGCGTGGTATCGGCGGCTTTGATCAAATGCTCATCCCCACTTTGAGGGTTTCTGGACGGCTGCCCGAGGCGGGGCGGCCAGAGGGGCCTGGACGGCCGGAAAAGGGAAATGTGGGGTGGAGCCGGGGCTACGCCTCGGCCAGCGCGGGCTCGTCTTCGGCGGTCGCGGCGGGGTCCGAATCGGGCAGGGCGGCCATCAGCGTCGGGTCGCGGTCGGTGCCGGCGATGAGCTCGTCGGCGGCCTGCTTGGCGGTCTTGGGCAGCCTCCCGGACTTCATGCCGAAATACACCGCCTGGGGGTGGTGGGCGACGATCGCCAGCGTCGACTGCTCGGGCTCGACGGCGAAACCGCCCGACAGCCGCAGGCCGATCGACGGCGCGTCAAGCAGGTCGAAGACCTTGGTCAGCTCTGACTGCTCGGGGCAGGACGGGTAGCCCCACGAGTAGCGCCGGCCCTGGGCGGCGGGCATGCCGAGGTCCGCGCGGACCCTGGCGTGCAGCCACTCGGCCATCCCCTCGGCGGTCTGGACGCCGAGGCCATGCACGAACAGCTGCTCGGCGAACTCGCCCTCGGCCTCCAGCGAGGCCATCAACTCGGTGACCTCCTCGCCGGCGGTGACGGCCTGCAGGGCGACGACGTCGGCCTGGCCGGAGCCGAGCGGACGATAGAAGTCGGCCAGGCAGATGCGGTCGTGGCGGGGCTGGCGCGGGAAGACCAGGCGGTGCAGCTCGCGGGGGTCGGCGGGATCGAAGCCGTCGGGGTCCCACACGATCAGCTCGTTGCCATCGGAGTTGCAGGGGAAGTAGCCGAGGAGCGCGCGAGGGTGCAGGTAGGTCTGCTCGCGCCACATCCGTTCCAGCCGCGGCTGGAAGTCATCGCGCAGCAGCTGCGTCCAGGCGTCGCCCTTGACGCCGCGCCCGCCCCAGTGCAACTTGAACAGGACGTGAGTGTCCAGGTGACGGTAGACCTCGTCCATCGGCACCTCGAGCTCGCGCACGCCCCAGTAGGGCGGCTCGGGCAACGGCGTGTCGGTGGCCGCGGCGCTGCGGACGGAGGCGTCAGTGACGTCGGGGGCGTCTTGGTCGACGATCTGCGGGGTGTCGCGTAGCTTCTGCGCCGCCACCCGGGTCTTGTCGAGCAGCTGAGCGCGCCGGTCGGGGTCGATGAGCTCGTCCATCTTGCCCAGGCCCTCGAACGCGTCCTTGCAGTAGAAGACCCCGGGCTCATAGACGTCGTCGGACTCCGTGCCGTGGGGGTAGAGGATGCGCAGGCCGAAATTGCGGTTGATGGCCGCGCCGCCGATTAGGACCGGGTAGTCGAGCTTGCGCTCGTGCAGCTCCTGGACGGCGGCGGGCATCTGCTTGGACGTGGAGACCAGCAGCGCCGACAAGCCGATGGCCGTGGCCTTGTGCTCGACGGCGGCCTCGAGGATGGTCGAGATCGGCACCTGCTTGCCCAGGTCCACCACCGAGTAGCCGTTGTTGGTGAGGATCGTGTTGACCAGCGACTTGCCGATGTCGTGGACGTCGCCGAACACCGTGGCCAGCACCACGGTCCCCTTGGTGTAGCCCTCGAGCTTGTCCAGATACTGCTCGAGCTGCGCCACGGCCTTCTTCATCACCTCGGCGGACTGGAGCACGAAGGGGAGGATCAGCTCGCCGGCGCCGAACTTGTCGCCGACCTCCTTCATCGCGGGCAAGAGCACCGTGTTGAGGGTGGGGACGGCGCCAATCTTCTCCACGCTCGCGTCGATCCAGTCCTCCACGCCCTCCTTCTTGCGGCGCAGGATGTGGAAGTGCAGCGCCTCCTCGGGCTCCATTCCCTCGGTGGGGTCGGCCTTCCCGGCGCCCTCCTCGTCGGCGGGGCCCTTGGACTCGAAGTGGGCGATGTAGCGCTCCAGCGCGTCGTCGCGGCGGTCGAAGACGAGGTCGTCGGCCAGCTCGCGCTCATCGGCGGAGATCTCGGAGTACGGCGTGATGTGGTTCGGGTTGACCATCGCCAGGTCCAGCCCTGCCTCCACGCAGTGGTGCAGGAACACGCTGTTGAGCACCGAGCGTGCCGGCAGGCTCACCCCGAAGGAGACGTTGGAGACGCCCAGCGAGGTTTGGACGCCGGGGATCTCGTTCTTGATCGCCCGGATCCCCTCGATCGTGGCCACGGCGCTGGGCCGCCACTCCGGGTCGCCCGTGGTGAGGGTGAAGGTCAGGCAGTCGAAGATCAGCGCGTCGGCGTCGAGCCCATGCTCCTCGCAGCACAGCTGTGTGATCCGCCGCGCGATCTCGAGCTTGCGCTCGGCGGTCTTCGCCATCCCGACCTCGTCGATGGTCAGCGCGATCACCGCGGCGCCATGCTCCTTGGCCAGGGGCACGACCTTGTCGAGCTTGTCGCGGCCGGCCTCGAGGTTGATCGAGTTGACGATCGCGCGCCCGGGGATCTGCTCAAGCGCCGTCTCGATGACGTCGGGCTCGGTGGAATCGACCTGGATCGGCGCCGGCTGGGTCAGCGAGATCCGCTTGACCACCTCGCGCATCTGATCGGCCTCGTCCTGGCGCTCGGTCAGCGCCACGCAGATGTCGAGCACGTGGGCGCCGCCGGTGACCTGGTCCTCGGCCACAACGAGCAGGCCGTCGTAATCGTTGGCCAGCAGCAGCTCCTTGGCCTTGCGCGAGCCCTGTGAGTTGACCCGCTCGCCGACGATGGTGGGGCGGGGGTCCTGGGCCATCGGCGTGGCCGCGATCATGGAGCTCACGTGGGCGGGGCGCCGCTCCGGGCGCGGACCCGGCGGGGTCCGGTTCAGATCCTTGACCCGCTCGGCCATGGCCTCGATGTGGGTGGGCGTGGTGCCGCAGCAGCCGCCGATGATCGAGACGCCGTAGCGCTCGACGAACTCGCCGAGGGTGTCGGCCAGCGGCCCCGGCTGCTCGGGGAAGATCGTCTCGCCGTTGGGGCCCTGCAGCGGGAGCCCCGCGTTGGGAATGCAGTGCACCGGCACCGGGCTGAACTCGCCGAGGAAGCGGATCGCGTCGCGCATGTCCTCGGGGCCGGTGGAGCAGTTGAGGCCGATGACGTCGACCTTGAGGGCTTCCAGCGTGGCCAGCACCGCGCTGATGTCGGTGCCCAGGAGCATCTTGCCGCCCTGGGGCAGCAGGGAGACGCTGCACTGGATCGGGATCGCCCGCGGGCGGGACATGTTCTTGGCGGCGTCGCGCACTCCGAACACCGCGGCCTTGAGCTCGAGGATGTCCTGAGTGGTCTCGATGATGATGAGATCCGCGCCGCCCTCGATCAATCCGGTGGCCTGCTCGGCAAACACGGTCCGCAGCTCCGGGAACGTGATCTGGCCCAGCGTCGGGTCGTCGGAGGCGGGGAGAAAGCCGGTGGGGCCGATCGCCCCGGCGACGAACCGGTGCTCGCCGGCCGCCTTGCGGGCGATCTGCGCCGCCTTGAGGTTGATCTCGTGCGTGTGGTCCTCCAGGCCCCACTCGCCGAGCTTCAGCCGGCTGGCCTGGAACGTGTCGGTCTCCAACACCTCGGCGCCCGCGTCGAGCATCGATGCGTGCACGCCCTCGATCACGTCGGGCCGGTTGAGCACCAGCGCCTCATGGCAGCGGCCGGGCAGCCGGTAGTCCTTCTCCAGGCTCAGGTCGAACTGCTCGAGCGTGGCGCCCATGCCCCCGTCGAAGACCACGATGCGCTCGCGGGTGGCGGCTAGGAAATCTCGCATCGGCCTCAGGCTACCAACCTTGACACATTTATGTCAACGTTGGCGGCGGGGTGGTACTTGCGTGGGGCGTCTGCCCTGGGTATGTGGCGAACGTCAACCGCGGACTGGGAGGAGGGAACCGGCGTGACGGTGGGCTGCCGAGGGGCTAGGACCTGCATCTCGTGAAAACCCGCCGCGCCAGCCCTGATTTGTCACGAAATGCAGGTTCGAGGCACGGGACCCCCCACCGCAACGTCGCGAGACAGGCCGCCCGAACAGCCGCTACCGCGCGGTCCAGCCCATGTCCATGGTCACGGGCACCCCGGTGAACGCCCGCCCGCCCGGGCCGGCCAGGAACGCCACCACGTCCGCCACCTCGGAGGGCTCGATGAGCTCCTTGACGGCGTGCGGGGCCAGGATGACCTCCTCGAGCGCCCGCTCCTCGGAGATCCCGTGCGCGCGCGCCTGATCGGGGATCTGGGCCTCCACGAGGGGCGTGCGGACGTAGCCGGGGCACACCGCAGTGGCGGCGATCCCGCGCTCGGCCCCCTCCAGGGCCAGGGTCTTGACCAGGCCGAGGAGCCCGTGCTTGGCCGACACGTACGCGGCCTTGTACGGGGAGGCGACCAGGCCGTGCGCCGAGGCGATGGCGATGTAGCGCCCCGCGCCGGACTCGCTCAGCGCCTCCCAGCCGTGGCGGGCGAGCAGGAACGGGCTGGTCAGCATGAGCGCGATGATCGTCTCCCAGCGCTCCACCGGGAACTCGTCGATGGGGGCGACGTGCTGGATGCCGGCGCCGGCCACGATCAGGTCGAGACCGCCGAAGCGATCAACCGCGGCGGCCACCGCCGCCGCGTTGGCCGCGGCGTCGGTCAGGTCGGCCTCGAAGGGCGTGCCGGGCCCTTCGGGGTCGGGGCGCAGGTCGACGGCGAGGACCTCGTATCCGTCCTGGACCATGCGGGCGGCCACGGCGCGGCCGATCCCACTCCCGGCGCCGGTGATGAGGGCGACGTTAGAGCGCGACATCCGGCCGTCGGCGTCGATTCTCGGAAAGCCCGCGCATCAGCTCATCCTACGTACTGCACAGTAGCTGCCCCCTGGGGAACGGGGTGCTTAATCTGCGTCGCCTACGGGTACAAGATCGAATATGCAGAGCGTTGCACGGAATCTCAACGAGACCTACGAGGCCTCGCCGCGTTCGGTCGCCGAGGGGCGAGCCAGGCTGGCGGACTTCGCCGCAGAGTCAGGTGCGACGCCCAGTCAGGTAGACGCCGTGCGGTTGGCGGCGTCGGAGGCGATGACCAACTCGGTGCTGCACGCGTATCGCAGCGGCCCGGGTCTCATCTACGTGAACGCCGCGGTTGCGTCACGGGAGCTCTGGATTCTCATCTCCGATGACGGCTGTGGCCTCAAGCCGCGGGCTGATCGCCCCGGGCTCGGACTCGGGCTGGGGCTGATCTCCGAGGTGAGTGACGACTTCGCGGTCGTGTCGCGCGCCACGGGCGGAACCGAGGTCCGGATCCGCTTCAACCTGGTGACCGCCGATGAGCTCGCCGAGGAGCCCGCCCGCGCGGAGCGCGTCAGCGGCGGCAACGGCTGGCGCAGCGGCTTCACACCTTCGATGTCGGTCGTCTGACGGCGATCAGCGCGGCGGCGCGACCGGCGCGCCCGTGTCGGCCGACGCGTACAACGCCTCGATGGCGCGCGCCTGCCCTTCGGCGTCGGAACGGCCGAGCAGCGGGGCACCCTCGCCGCGGATGGCCGCGGCCAGGTTGTCGGCCTCCAGCCCGTAGGCGTTGCCCGCCGGGACCTCGATGGTCTCCGCGGCGTGCGCCCGACGCAGCTCGATCCGCGGCGTCACGCAGTGCCACGGATCGGGCACGAACAGGCTGCCCTCCTCGCCGACGACGTCCAGGTCGAAGCGGTCGTCGAGGATCAGCCCGCTGTCGAAGTGAGCCATCACGTCGCCGGCGAAGCGCATCCAGCCGCTGAAGACGACGTCGACGCCGTCGCCGCCCGTCACCTGCGTGCCGCTGACCAGCTCGGGCTCGCCCGCGAGCAGTCGGGCGGCGCTCACGCAGTAACAGCCGACGTCCATCAGCGCCCCGCCGTCGAGGTCGGCGCTCAGGCGCACGTCGGCCTCGTCCTCGAAATGGAAGCTGAACGCCGCGCGGATGAGGCGCAGGCGGCCGATCGCCCCCGACCCCACCAGGTCGACGACGCGCGCCGTCTGCGGGTGATGGCGGTACATGAACGCCTCCATGAGCAGGCGGTCATGGCGCTCGGCCAGATCGAACGCGGCGCGCACGTCGGCCTCGCGGCGGCTCAGCGGCTTCTCGCACAGGACGTGCTTGCCCGCCTGAAGCGCCCGGCCCGTCCACTCCAGGTGCATCGCGTTGGGAAGCGAGATGTAGACCGCGTCGATGTCGGGGTCGGCGAGCAGCGCGTCATAGCTGTCGTAGGCGCGCTCGATCTGTCGCTCTGACGCGTATCGCTCGCCGCGGACACGATCGCGGCTGGCGACGGCCAGCACCGCGGACTCTCGCGACTGCGCCACCCCTTCGATGAACTTGTCGTTGATCCGCGCCGTGGAAAGCAGCCCCCACTGAGCGGTCACGTGGCCCCCTCGGAGCCGGTCAGACCTTGCGGTCTGCCGCCGCGGCCGGCCCCTCGGCCTCCGCAGTCCCCAGCAGGTCCTCCCGGCTGGGCTTGACGTCATCGATGGCGTTCTTCATATCGTGGATTCCCCGTCCGATGGCGCGCCCGACCTCGGGCAGCCGCTTGGGCCCCAGCACGAGCAGTGCGACGGCGAGAACGACAAGCAGATGCGTGGGCTGGAGAATGTTGTCGATGAACGGCACCCGCGGGAGACTACAGAGTGGCTGAGCGGGCGACCGCGTTCGCGCCCGGACGCGTCAATCTGATCGGTGAGCACACCGACTACAACGAGGGCCTGGCCCTGCCGTTCGCCATCAGCGAAGGCGTCACCGTGCGGGCCGCCCGAACCGACGACGACCGCTTCCAGGTCGTCGCCACCGACCTGGACGCACACGACACGTTCACGCTGCAGGACGTGTCGGCGGTGGCCGGCTGGAGGGCGTTTGCCCGGGGTGCGGTCGGCGAGCTGCGCGCCGCCGGGTGCCCGATCGTCGCGGCAAGGCTGGAGATCACAGGCACCGTGCCGCGCGGCTCGGGGCTGTCCTCCTCGGCGGCGCTGGAGGTCGCGCTGTGTCTGGCGCTGCTGGCGGTGGCCGACGTCGCGCCGCCCGAGCGCCTCGATCTCGCGCGCCTGTGCTCGAGAGTGGAGAACGACTGGGTCGGCGCCCAGACCGGCCTGCTGGACCAGATCGCGTCGCTGTTCGGAGAGCCCGAGAGCGCCCTGCGGATCGATTTTCGGTCGCTGGAGGTCACGCCCGTGGCGCTTGAGCTCGACGGCTACCGGCTGGTCACGCTGGACTCCGGGGAGCACCACGCCAATGCGGGCGGCGACGACGACGCGGACGGCTACAACCAGCGCCGCGCCGAGTGCGTGCGCGCCGCCGAGCTGCTCGGCGTCGAGAGCCTGCGCGACGCGACGCTTGAGCGGGTGCTGGAGCTGCCCGAACCGCTGCGGGCCCGCGCCCGTCACGTCGTCACCGAGAACGCGCGGGTGCAGGACACCGTCGTGGCTCTGTCGAACGGAGACCTACCGCGCGTGGGCCGGCTGCTGAACGCCTCACATGCCAGCCTTCGCGACTGCTTTGCCATCTCGACCCCGACCGTGGAACAGACCGTGGACAGGCTCGTGGACGCCGGCGCCGTCGGGGCACGGATCGTGGGGGGCGGCTTTGGCGGGCACGTGCTGGGACTGATGCCGCCCGACACCCAGCCGCCGCCCGGCTCACTGCAGGTTGAGCCCGGCCCCGGAGCGCGGATCGTCCGTTAGCGCTAACATCGCGGCGTGCTCCGGGTGGGCGGAGCGTTGGAGAGGAGACGAGATGGACGTCGAGGACGACGAGAAAGCCCCGTCGCGGCCGCGACGGCCCGCGATCATGTCGGACGTGGGACGACTCGCCGGAGTCTCGCACCAGACGGTGTCGCGCGTCATCAACGGCAGCCGGCATGTCAGTCCGCAGACCCGCGAGCGCGTGCTGGATGCCATGCGCGAGCTCGGCTACCGCCCGAACTCGATCGCCCGCGCGCTGGCCACCGGCCGGACCCGCACGCTCGGCGTGGTCAGCTTCGACACGACGCTCTACGGCCCGGCGTCGACGCTGTTCGGCATCGAGCGCGCCGCCCATGAGGCCGGCTACTTCATCATGGTCGCCAGCCTCAAGGCGCTCGATCGCGCCTCGGTGGTGCAGGCGATCGAACGGCTGCGGGTCCAGGGCGTCGATGGGATCCTCGTCATCGTCTCCGAGGAGGAGTCCGCCGACGCGCTGCTCCATGCGCCACTGGACGTCCCGCTGGTGGCCGTGGAGTCCGGGCCGGACCGCGGAATCCCAGTGGTGGCGGTCGATCAGCGCGAGGGCGCGACGTTGGCCACGCGCCATCTGCTCGACCTCGGGCACCAGACCGTCCACCACATCACCGGACCGCTGAGCTCGATCGAGTCCCAGCTGCGGGCCAGTGGATGGCGCGCGACGCTCGAGGCCGCCGGTGCGCCCCGCCCCGAGCCGCTCATCGGCGACTGGAGCGCGCGGGCGGGCTATCACCTCGGGCGCCGCCTGACCCGTGACCGCTCCCTCACCGCCGTGTTCGTCTCCAACGACCAGATGGCCCTCGGGCTACTGCGGGCCATGAACGAGGCCGGGCGGCGGATCCCTGAGGAGATCAGCGTCGTGGGGTTCGACGACATCCCGGAGTCCCCCTACTTCACCCCGCCACTCACCACGGTGCGTCAGGATTTCGGCGAAGTGGGGAGCCGCAGTCTGCGGGTGCTGGTCCGAACGATCGAGAGCGTGGAGGCGGGCGAGCGACCCCCCAGAGGCTCACTCGTGCCGCCCGAGCTCGTCGTGCGTGCCAGCACCGCGGTGCCGCCCGGGAACGATTGACAGGGAATTGATGTGATCGCTAACATGCGCGCGGCTACACACAGGAGAGACGACGCACAGCCGCCGCAACTGAAGGCCGCCATGCAGGTAGTTGCGGATGAGGTTTACCCTCGGTTAATGTGATTGGACAACCAACCCCGCGTCTGAAACGGTTGCGGGGTCGGAGGTCCCGGAGAGGAGGAGCATCAGGTGTCTAAAGAAGAAGATGTTGTCCACGACGCACTCGAACGGCTGGAATGGGACGAGCGCAAGGAGGAGGACACCCCCTTCAAGAAGATGCGGCAGGTCACACGCCGGACCGCGCTGACCGGTGGTGCCGCCGGTATCGGCGCCCTGATCCTGCAGGCGTGTGGCGGCTCGAGCTCGAGCAGCTCGAGCGGCGGAGCATCGAGCTCCAGTAGCGTCACCGCCACCGGCACCGCCTCGGCGGCGACCGGCGGAAGCGCGGCCGCGGGCATCTTCGGATCCAGCAAGGCCTACAAGTTCACCCTGGTCAACCACGTCACCACCAACCCGTTCTTCACCCCGACCCAGAGCGGCGCGTCGGATGCGTGCAAGCTCCTGGGCTGCTCGTATCAGTGGACCGGCTCGCAGAACGCGAACGTCGGCGAGATGGTCAACGCGTTCAACACGGCGATCAGCGCCGGTGTTGACGGGATCGGCTGCTGCCTGGTCGACCTGCACGCGTTCAATGCACCGACGAACAAGGCGCTGGCGGCGAAGATCCCGGTGGTCGCCTACAACGCCGACGCCGCCAGCAACGCCCGCCTGGCCTACATCGGCCAGGACCTGTTCGTCTCCGGTCAGGAGATGGGCCAGCACATCGCCGAGCTGGTGCCCTCGGGCGACGTCGTGCTGTTCATCGCCACGCCGGGTGCGCTGAACATCCAGCCGCGCATCGACGGCGCCCAGCAGGCGCTCAAGGCTCACTCGGGCATCAAGGTGCACGTGGTGGCGACCGGCGCGGCCCTGCCGGCGGAGCTGTCCACGATCGACTCCTACGCCACCGCGCATCCCAACACCAAGGGCTACTTCGCGGTGGACGCCGGGAGCACCCAGAGCCTGGCGCAGACGATCAAGAAGCACAACCTGCGCAGCCAGGGCGCCAAGGGCGGCGGGTATGACCTCACGCCGATCACCCAGCAGCTGCTTGCCGCTGGGCAGATCGACTTCACGATCGACCAGCAGCCCTACCTCCAGGGGTTCCTGCCGATCCTGGAGATGTACCTGTACCAGGTGACCGAGACTCTCACCGGTATGGCCGACGTCAACACGGGTCTGAAGTTCCTCGACAAGACCACGGTTGGGCCGTACAACAGCACCAAGAGCCGGTACGAGGGCACGAGCACGGGCGTCGGCGTCCAGAAGTCGTAGGCTTCTGAGCTGTACCCATGGCGACCGCCTCGGACAAGACCGTCGCGACAGCGCCTCCCCCGAAGGGCCCAGCCGAGGGCTGGGCCCGGCGCGGGGGGGCGCTAAGCCTCGCTCAGCGCTTCCTGACCCTGCGCGAGGGCAGCATCATCGTCGTCACGGTCGTCACGTTCATCTACTTCTCGCTGTCGAGCGACCGCTTCCTCACCACCAGTAGCCTCCAGGCGCTACTGCCGTTCTTCGCCCCGTTCGCGATCATGGCGGCGGGCGAGGTGTTCGTGATGATCAACGGCGAGATCGACCTGTCGGTCGGCGCCGTCTACCTCTTCACGCCGTTCATCTTCTACAAGCTGAACGTCGACGTCGGGCTGCCGCTCATCCCGGCGATGATCGGCGCACTGATCGTGGCATGCCTCGTCGGCCTGTTCAACGGACTGGTCATATCGACCGTGGGGATCTCCTCGTTCGTCACGACGCTGGGCACGTTGTTCACACTGGACGGGCTCACGCTCATCATCTCCCACGCCTCGCAGGTGACGGCGCCGGGGACCTCGGTGGTCAGCGTGCCGACGTTCGCGCAGATCTTCGGCGGCGGCACCTACTCGGAGCTGTTCTGGGCGATCGGGATCACGATCGTGCTCCAGGTGATCTTGTCGCTGTCCCGCTGGGGCATCTACACCGTCTCCGTCGGCGGCAACCGGCTCGGCGCCGCCGAAGCCGGCGTCCGGACACGGCGGGTGCTCACCGGCAACTTCGTGATGTGCGCACTGCTGGCGGGGTTCGTCGGCATCCTCGAGGCCGTGCGGTCCTCATCGATCACGCCGGATCCGTCGGGCTCCAACGACATCCTGTTCCAGGTCATCTCCGCCGCGGTGATCGGCGGCACGCTGCTGCAGGGGGGGTCCGGCACCGTGGTCGGCGCGTTCATCGGCGCCATCTTCCTTGGGGTGCTGCGCGACGGGTTGATCATCAAGGGCGTCAGCGCGAACTACTTCCTCTTCTACCTCGGCCTCGCCGTCCTGCTCGCGATGGCCTTCAACACGTACGTCTCGCGCGTGCGGACGGGGTCGGGCCGTGGCGGATAACACAACAGCCGGCGAGCACATCGTCGCGCCGGCCTCGGCCGACGACGACGTCATGCGTGTAGAGCACATCGCCAAGCGCTTTGGGCCGACCATCGCCCTGCGCGACGTCAACCTGCACCTGCGCAAGGGCGAGGTGCTGGGGTTGCTCGGAGACAACGGCGCCGGCAAGTCCACGCTGATCAAGATCCTCTGCGGCTTCCAGAAGCAGGACTCGGGCACGATGTGGTGCAAGGGCGAGGACTACGCGCCCAAGAGCGTCGACGACGCCCGCAAGCGCGGCGTCGACACCGTCTTCCAGGACCTGGCGCTCATCAACCAGCTGAGCGTGTATCACAACCTGTTCCTGCGTCGCGAGAAGACCAAGACGCCCATTCCGTTCCTCAACAACGCGCTGATGAAGCGCGATGCGCGCAAGGCGCTGGACCAGATCGGGATCAACATCCCTCGAATCGACGTGCCCGCGGCGCGGCTGTCCGGCGGTCAGCGCCAGGCGATCGCGGTCGCCCGCACGATCTCCGGCGACTCCGACATCATCCTGCTCGACGAGCCGCTGGCGGCCATGGGCGCCAAGGAAGGGGCGATGATCCTGGACCTGATCGAGCGCCTGAAGAACGAGGGCAACGTCTCGATCATCATGATCCTGCACAATTACGTCCACGTCCTGACAGCCTGCGACCGGGTCAACCTCATCCAGGACGGAGTCATCTCCCTGGACAAGCCGGCCGCGGAGACCTCGGTGGAGGAGCTCACCGAGATCGTGGTGGAGGAGTACCGGCGGGCGCGGCAGGAGGCCAACCTCGGCAACGGTGCGGGCGCCACCGCGGCGCCCGAGCAAGCCGAGACGTGACCCGGCGGCCGTGAGCGGCCGGGAGTGCAGCATCGGGGCGGACTTCGGGACCGAGTCCGGCCGCGTGCTCGTGCTCGATGCCCGCAGCGGCGAGGAACTCGGCGTCAGCGTCGTGCCCTACCCCAGCGCGGTCATCGACCGCACGCTGCCCTCCACGGGTGAACGGCTCCCGCCCGACTGGGCGCTTCAGGATCCGGATGACTGGGTCAAGGTCCTGGAGGAGGGCATCCCGGCCGCGGTCGCCGACGCCGGCGTCGCCGCCGACCACGTGGTCGGGCTGGGGATCGACTTCACCTCCTGCACCGTCCTGCCGGTCACGCCGGACGGCACGCCGCTGTGCACGCTCCCGCAGTTCCGCGAGCGGCGCCACGCCTGGCCCAAGCTGTGGAAGCACCATGCCGCCCAGCCGGTCGCGGACCGCCTCAACGCGGTGGCGCTGGAGCGCGGCGAGCCGTTCCTGGAGCGCTACGGCGGGCGCATCTCCTCGGAGTGGTACTTCCCCAAGCTCATCGAGGTGTGGTCGGAAGACCGCGAGATCTACGACGCCTGCGCAGCCTTCATCGAGGCGACGGACTGGATCATCTGGCACCTGACCGGGCGCGAGGTCCGCCAGAGCGCCACCGCCGGCTACAAGGCGATGTGGTCACCGGCGGACGGCCTGCCGCCGACCGCATACTTCGAGGCGGCCTACCCCGGATTCTCGAACCCGTCCGAGAAGCTGGGGACCGAGTTCGTCCCCCTCGGCACCAAGGCGGGCACCCTCACCGCCGAGCGCGCCGCCGCCCTCGGTCTCACCGAGGACGCCGCCGTTGCCGTGGGCAACGTCGACGCCTGGGTGTCGGTGCCGGGCGCGGGGGTGACCGATCCGGCGACATTCGTGACCGTGATCGGGACCTCGACGTGCTCGATGATCGTCAGCTCCGACGAGGTCCGGCTGCCCGGGATCACCGGGGTGGTGCGCGACGGCATCCTGCCCGGCCTCTACGGCTATGAGGCGGGCCAGGCGGCGGTCGGGGACATGCTGGCCTGGTTCGTCCGGACGCTGGACGGCGACCGCGACACCTATGCCCGGCTGGAGGCCGAGGCGTCCCAGCTCAGACCGGGGGAGACGGGGCTGGTGGCGCTGGACTGGTTCAACGGCAACCGGTCGATCCTGGCCGACGCCGATCTCACCGGCGCCATCTTCGGGCTCACCCTGCACAGCTCGCCGGCCGATATCTACCGGGCCCTGCTCGAGGCGATCGCCTTCGGCAACCGCCGCATCATCGACAACTTCACCGAGCATGGGCTCCAGCTGTCGGAGATCGTCGCGGTGGGCGGCATCGCCGAGCGCAGCCCGCTGACGATGCAGCTCATCGCCGACACCAGCGGCATGACCGTCCACGTTCCCACCTGGCGCGAGATCCCCGCGCGGGGCGCGGCATTGTTCGGCGCCGTGGCCGCCGGTGTCTACGACGACATCGACGCTGCGATCGCCGCGACGCGCCCGTCGGAATCCAAGACCTACACCCCGGACGCAGAGGCCAAGGAGGTCTATGACCGGGTCTATGCGATCTACCGCACGCTGTATGAGTCGCTGGGGGTCACCGATGTCTCGCTCCTGCACGGCCTCAAGCGAATCCGCGCCGAGAGCGGCGCCGCCTGAGCCCGGGTCGTGACCGATCTCGATCAGCTGCGCCACGAGGTCCTGGCGGCCAACCTGGCGCTGCCCGCGCACGGGCTGGTCAAGCTGACCTGGGGCAACGCCTCGGGGGTCGACCGCGACCGCGGGCTGATGGCGATCAAGGCCAGCGGCGTGGACTACGAGCACATGACGGCCGGCGACGTGGTCCTCATCGATCTGGAGACCGGCGAGGTGGTCCCGGATCCCGCGCACCCCGACCGCAGGCCCTCGACCGACACCCCGACGCACCGGGCGCTCTACAACGCCTTCGAGAGCATCGGCGGGATCGTTCACACCCACTCGACGTGGGCGACGGCGTGGGCTCAGGCCGAGCAGGAGATCCCGCTGCTGGGCACCACGCACGCCGATCTGATGGCCGCGCCGGTTCCGCTCACGCGACAGCTCACCGCCGACGAGGTGCAGCGCGACTACGAGGGCGAGACGGGCACCGTGCTCATCGAGCTCATCGGCGACCGGTCCGAGGAGATCCCGGCCGCGCTCGTGCGCGGCCACGCCCCGTTCTGCTGGGCCGCGACCCCGGCCGCCGCGGTCACGATCGCGGTCACGCTGGAGGAGGTGGCCCGCCTGGCGCTGTTGACCCGGATGCTCAGCCCCGAGGGTGGGCCGCTGGCCGACGTGTTGCGCGACAAGCACCACCAGCGCAAGCACGGGCCCAAGGCGTACTACGGCCAGCGCTGAGCCGCGCGCGCCCGGCTACCAGCGGTCGTGCACGTGCGCGCGGATGAGCCGGTCGTAGACGTCGCGCACGCCGTCGAGCTGCGCGGCCGTCAGCGGTGACAGCTCGGCCACGGCCACGTTCTGGGCGACCTGGTCGGGGTTGCGCGCCCCGGGGATGACGGTGCTCACTCCCGGCTGGTCGATGATCCAGCGCAGGGCGAACTGGGCCAGAGTCGAGCCGTCGTCAACGAGCTCGGACAGCTCGCGCGCCGCCCGGACGCCGACGTCGTACGGAACGCCCGCGAACGTCTCCCCGACGTCGAAGGCCTCGCCGTGCCGGTTGAAGTTGCGGTGATCGGAGGCGTCGAACGTCGTGTTCTCGTCATAGCGGCCCGACAGCAGACCCGAGGCCAGCGGGACGCGCGCGATGATCCCGACCCCCGCCTCGCGCGCTGCCGGCAGAACCTCCTCCAGCGGCTTGAGGCGAAAGCAGTTGAGGATGATCTGCACGCTGGCGACATGGGGGCGGGCGATGGCCGACAGCGCCTGCGCGACGGTCTCGACGGAAACGCCGTAGGCGGCGATCCGGCCGTCGCTCACCATCTCGTCGAGCGCGTCGAACACCGCGTCGTTCTCGTACACGCCATCGGGCGGGCAGTGCAGCTGGACGAGGTCGAGCGTCTCCAGGCCGAGGTTCTCGCGCGAGCGGTCGTTCCACGCCAGGAAGTTGTCGCGGTTGTAGTTGATCGTCTCCTGGGCGACGCGTCGGCCCATCTTGGTGGCGACGAACACCTCGGGGTGGCGCGCACGCAGGCGGCCGCAGAACGTCTCGGAGCGGCCGTCGCCATAGACGTCGGCGGTGTCGAAGAAGGTCACGCCAGCGTCGGCCGCGGTCTCGAGCACGCCGTCGGCGGCGTCCTCGCTCACGTCGCCCCAGTCGGCGCCGAGCTGCCAGGTCCCCAGGCCGACGACGCTGACGCTGCGCTCCAGGCGTTTGATCTGACGGGTTTCCACGCACGCATCCTTTCATCTCGATGCCAGACGCCACTTTGCGGCGCGTAGTGGGCACAATGCAGGACATGAGCGAAGCGGGGATGCGCGCGGCTCTCGCCAAGATGCGCGCCGCGGGGGCGCACCCGGAGGCCATCCGGGCGTTTGCGCGCGCTTATGAGCGCCTCGACTCGGGGGAGACCGCGATGCTGCCCAGCGCCGAGCTCGAACCCGCGGGCGACGTGCCCGCACTCGAGGACCTGCCCGATGTCGACCCACGGCAGGCCCTGGCGCCGGTGGTGGTGATCAAGCTCAACGGCGGGCTGGCCACGACGATGGGCCTCCAGCAGCCCAAGTCGCTCATGGAGGCGCGCGACGGCAAGTCGTTTCTGGACATCATCATCGGCCAGACGCTCGCACTGCGCCGGCGCCACGACGTCGAGCTGCCGCTGGTGCTGATGGACTCAGAGAGCACGCGGGAGCCGACGCTGGCCGAGCTCGCGCGCCACCCCGAGCTGAGCCGCGACGGGATCGAGCCCGATTTCATGCAGTCCGTCGTGCCCAAGCTCGTGGCCGACACGCTCGAACCGGTGAGCTGGCCTGCGGCACCGGCGCTGGAGTGGAACCCGCCCGGACACGGCGACGTGTACGGCGCGTTGCGGCGCTCGGGGATGCTCGACGCGCTGCTGGAGCGAGGGTTTCGCTACGCGATGATCTCCAACGCCGACAACCTCGGCTCCAGCGTCGAGCCCCGGATCGCCGGGCACATGGCCGCCAACGAGATCCCGTTCCTGATGGAGGTGGCCCAGGGCACGGAGGCCGATCGCAAGGGCGGTCATGTCGCTCGGCGCATCGCCGATGGCCGGCTCGTCCTGCGCGAGAGCGCCCAGACCCCGGACGAAGACGAGGAGTCGTTCCGCGACTTCCGCAAGTGGCGCTGGTACAACACCAACTCGCTGTGGGTGGACCTACAGGTACTCGCCGAGCGGCTGGAGCAGTCCGAGGGCGTGCTCGAGCTGCCGATCATCATCAACCGCAAGACCGTCGACCCGCGCGATGCGGACTCAACGCCGGTGATCCAGCTCGAGAGCGCGATGGGAGCCGCGATCGGCAGCTTCCCGGGCGCGGAGCTCCTGCACGTCCCTCGCACCCGCTTCGCCCCGGTCAAGACCACCGACGACCTGCTCGTCCTGCGCTCAGATGTCTACGAGTTAGGCGACGACCTGCGCGTGGAGCCGGTGCCCGGGCGCGCCGACAATCTTCCCTTCGTCGAGCTCGACA
Organism: uncultured Actinomycetota bacterium; assembly: GCA_963708835.1. GTDB lineage: Bacteria > Actinomycetota > Thermoleophilia > Solirubrobacterales > Solirubrobacteraceae > Palsa-465. The sequence goes on from CAVPUB010000001.1 coordinate 124,649, forward strand.
AGCGCTACTACCGGCTCATCGACGCCTTCGAGCAGCGGTTCCCCGCGGGCCCGCCCTCGCTGCGCGAGGCCGAGCGGCTGGTGGTCAAAGGCGACGTCACCTTCGGCGCGGGCGTCCGCATCCGCGGCACCGTGGAGCTCGATCGCGACGCGCCCACCACCATCGACCCCGACACCGTGCTGGGGCCGTGAGCCCGGCCGCGCCCCACGGCTTGCCCACCGCCGAGGCCGGCGCCGCCGACCCGTCCGCCGCCGGGACGATCACGATCGTGCTCGCCGATGACCACGAGGTGGTGCGCGCCGGCCTGCGCCTGCTGCTCGACGCCGAGCCCGGTTTCGCCGTGGTCTCGGAGGCCGGCGACGTGGCGCTGACCGAGCGCCGGGTCGCCGCCCACCGTCCCCGCGTCCTCATCCTGGACGTCAACATGCCCGACGGGTCGAGCCTGCCCGCCATCCCCCGGCTCCAGGCCGCGTCGCCCGAGACCCACATCGTGATGCTGACCATGCAGAACGATCCGGAGCTCGCGCGTGAGGCGCTCCGCGCCGGGGCCACCGGCTTCGTGCTCAAGGAGTCAGCCAAGGAGGAGCTCATCCAGGCGGTGCGCCTCGCCGCCGGGGGCCGCACGTACCTCAACCCCGAGCTCGGGGCCAGGCTCGCCACCGAGGCGCCGCCGGTGTCGGCCGCCCCCGACGACCTCAGCGCCCGCGAGATCGAGGTACTGCGCCTGATCGCGGTCGGCCACACCAACGGCGAGATCGCCACGCAGCTGTTTCTCTCGGTGCGCACCGTCGAGTCTCACCGCGCCCACATCCAGCAGAAGACCCAGAGGAGCTCGCGCGCCGAGCTCGTCGCCTACGCTCGCGACAACGGCCTGCTGTAGGCGCCTAGGGGCGCCCGCGGCCGCCCGCGCCCGCGATCTCGTTGCGCGTGGCCGGTAGCGAGGCCGAGGCCGGGACGGGCTCCACCAGCGTGGTGGGGGTGGCCCGCTGGGCGGCGCTGATGGCCGCGGAGGTGACCGTCGCCTTGTCGTGGCGCTTGGCCACCGTCCACCTCACGCGCGCGATGCGGTAGCGCAGCAGCGCCGCCCACGTGGCGGGCCCGATGATGCCGTCGGCGGTGAGCCCGTGCGCGGTCTGGAACGCCTGGACGTCGAGGAGCGTGTGGTAGCCGTAGTCGCCGGAGATCTGAATGGGGTAGCCCGCGGAGACGAGGCGCTCCTGGGCCCAGACGACGAGATCACCCTGGTCGTTGGGGTTGACGTCGGCCAGCGTCTTGTAGGGCACGTAGCCGGGCAGCGAGCCGGCGGGACGCGAGACGGCGATCCAGTCCGAGGCCCGTGCCTCCTGCCAGTCCCACCAGCTGACGCCGGGGGCGCCGTAGACCCGGGCGAGCTGGCGGAAGCGCACCACCTGATGCGCCGGAGGGTGGGCGTAGACCTGACCCAGCGGATAGATCGGCCGCCCGTAGATGAGGTTGTAGGCGTAGGTGTGCCCGAAGACGTTGTCGGTGGTGGTGCCGATGTCGCGCCAGTACATCTGCGGCGCGTTGTATTGCGCCCCGCCCGGTCCCAGGAACACCGAGTAGGGGAAGGACGGGTGGTAGTCGATGTAGGGGAAGCCGGCCAGGACGAGCGGGTAGCTGTAGCCGATGAGCGTCCGGAGCCGCTGGATGTAGACCTGGGCGGACACGTACTTGCCCTCGTACTCGGACTCGGCGTCGATGATCAGGCAGTCGGCCCCGTCGTGGACCGCCGCGGCGCCCTTGTAGGCCTCGGTGACCGGGGCGTTGCCGTACACGTACTGCCACGCGCACACCTTGATCCCCTGGGCGTGCAGGGCGGACACCAGTTGCGGGCTGAACTGCGACCACATGTCCGCCCCGTCGCTGGACTTGATGATCAGGGTGGACAGGCCGAAGCGGTGCGCGTCGGCGGTGAGCGACGTGAGGCTGCCTCCGTCTGACTTGGGCAGCTCCCAGATCCACATCGCACGGCCGTTGAGCGGGTTCCCATGCCCGCTGCTTGAGGTGTGCACCGCTGTGGCGCCGCCGCCCGCGGAGGGGGAGTTGCCGCCGCCCGCGGGGGCCGAGCCGCCGCCCAGGCCGACGCCCCCTCCGCCAGCGGCGAGCGCCGTCGCCGGCAAGGTGCCGGCAACGAGAACAAGCAGGAGTGCGACTCGCAGCAGCCGCTGAACGTGCAGACCCCCACGGCAGCCGCGCGCCACGCGGACTTCCAACATACGGCGAGCCACCGTAGCGGAAAACCCGGCGAATGCACGCAAGTTGCGGTGCGGGGAACCAGTCCCCGCCCGCCCTTGCTATGTGCGCTGCGCTACTTGACGAACAGGATCTCGGAGTATTTGGGCAGTGGCCACAGGTCGTCGGCGACGACCTTCTCCAGCGTGTCGGCCGCCTCTCGGACCGCCTCCATCGCGGGGACGGTGGTGTCGCGCATGTACTCCGCGTGCTTGAGCACGTCGTCGTGGGGCTGGTTCTCCTCGAGGTTGGCGCTCTCGAGTTCGCGGATCGCGTCCACGAAGGTCGAGGTGAGCGTCTCGGTCTCAGACGCCAGCTCGCCCATCTGGGCGCTGAGCAGAAGCGCGAGGTGGCGCGCCGCCGCCGGCAGCAACATCGTCCTGGCGATGGAGGCGGCGGTCTCGGCCTCGATGTTGAGCTTGGTGACGTACTGCTCCAGGAACACCTCGTAGCGGCTCTCCAGCTCGCGCTGGGAGAGGACGCCGTAGTTGGAGAACAGCGTCACCGTCTCGTCGTCGACCAGGTAGGGCAGCGCGTCCGGGGTCGCGCGGAGGTTGAGCAGCCCGCGCGACTCGGCCTCAGAATGCCAGTCCTCGGAGTAGTTGTCGCCGCCGAACACGATCTGCTTGTTGGCGGCGTAGCTGCGCTGCAGGATCGGCCGCAGCGCCGCCTCGAGATCGGCGCCGGCCTCCAGCGCATCCTCGAGCTCCTCGGCCAGGTAGTCCACGGCCTCGGCGACGATCGTGTTGAGCACGGTGTTGGGCAATGACAGCGACATGCTGGAGCCCAGCGCCCGGAACTCGAACTTGTTGCCGGTGAAGGCGAACGGGCTCGTCCGGTTGCGGTCTCCGCCGTGCATCGGCAATGGCGGCAGCACCGGCGTGCCCAGGCCCAGGAACGACTCCGGCGTGGACTCGCCCACCTCGCCGTTCTCGATGGCGTTGAACACCTTCTCGAGCTCGCTGCCCAGGAAGATGGACATGATCGCCGGCGGCGCCTCGTTGGCGCCCAGGCGGTGATCCTGGCCGGGTGAGGCGATCGAGGCCCGCAGCAGGCCCTGGTGCTTGTTGACCGCCTGGATGACGGCGGCGCAGAAGAACAGGAACTGGAGGTTCTCGTGCGGGGTGGCGCCGGGCTCGAGCAGGTTCTCGCCGGAGTCGGTGCCCATCGACCAGTTGTTGTGCTTGCCCGAGCCGTTGACGCCGGCGAACGGCTTCTCGTGAAGCAGGCAGATGAGCCCGTAACGACGGGCGACGTTCTGCATGATCTGCATCGTCAGCTGCTGGTGATCTGCGCCGACGTTGGAGTTCTCGAAGATCGGCGCCAGCTCGTACTGGTTGGGCGCCACCTCGTTGTGGCGTGTCTTGACCGGCACGCCCAGCTTCTGCAGCTCACGCTCGGTATCGAGCATGTAGGCGAGGATCCGCTCGGGGATCGAGCCGAAGTAATGGTCGTCGAGCTCGTGCCCCTTGGGCGGCTTGGCGCCGAACAGCGTGCGACCGGTGGTGATGAGGTCGGGACGCTCGAAGAAGTACTGCTCGTCGATGAGGAAGTACTCCTGCTCGGGGCCGACGGTGGTGAACACCCGTGCCGCCTCGCTGTTGCCAAACAGCTTCAGCGCGCGGATCGCCGACTTCGACAACGCGTCCATCGAGCGCAGCAGCGGAATCTTGTGGTCCAGCGCCTCGCCGGTCCACGAGGCGAACGCGGTGGGGATGCAGAGCAGCGCACCGTTGGGGTTCTCCAGGATGAAGGCGGGGCTCGTCGGGTCCCAGGCGGTGTAGCCGCGGGCCTCGAAGGTGGCGCGGATCCCGCCCGTGGGGAACGAGGAGGCATCGGGTTCGCCCTGGATGAGCTCCTTGCCGGAGAACTCGGCGAGCGCCGTGCCCTCGCCGGTGGGGCCGTAGAAGCTGTCGTGCTTCTCGGCGGTGAGCCCGGTCAGCGGCTGGAAGACGTGCGTGTAGTGGGTGGCGCCCTTCTCCAGCGCCCACTCCTTCATGGCCAGGGCGACGGCATCGGCGAGGCTCGTGTCCAGGGCCTCCCCGCGGGCCAGCGTCTTGGACAGCTTCTTGAAGACGTCCTTGGGCAAGCGCGTCCGCTGGACGGCGGAGCTGAAGACGTTGTCTCCGAATACCTGGTTGTCGGAGGCGGTGAGATCCGGGGCCCCGATCCCGTGTCCGTTGGGGCTCCACCGGGCGGCATGGACATTCTGCTGGCGGATAGGCATTCTCTTTGGTTGTTCCTTCCTTATCGGCCTCGGCGGCGGAGGCACGCGTCACTGGACGGTCTCGTGGAGACGAGGGTCAAGCGTAGGCGACGTTTGCGCAGGGGTCACTATCCCAATGGCCAAACCGCGCCTCGAAAAGTCGGCCGGACGGCGAACAAATCCCGCTATTTGGGGCCTTGACCCCCGGCGGGCGTCCCGCGTCGCCAATTGAGACAATCACGGATGTGTCGCTCGACGCCGAGATCGGTCCCGCGTCCGTCTTCGCCCCGGATCCGGACCGCTACGAGAAGCTCGCCTACCGCCGCTGCGGGCGCAGCGGCCTCATGCTGCCGCCGATCTCGCTGGGGCTGTGGCAGAACTTCGGCGACGACCGGCCGCTGGGGATCTCGCGCGCGATCCTGCGCCGGGCCTTTGACCTCGGGATCACCCACTTCGACTTGGCCAACAACTACGGGCCGCCCTACGGATCGGCGGAGATCAACTTCGGCCGGGTCATGGGCGAGGACTTCCGGCATCTCCGCGACGAGCTCGTCATCTCCACCAAGGCCGGCTATGACATGTGGCCGGGGCCCTACGGCAACTGGGGCTCGCGCAAGTACCTGCTGGCGAGCCTGGACCAGAGCCTCGCGCGCATGGGCCTTGACTACGTGGACATCTTCTACTCCCACCGGGCCGACCCCGAGACGCCTCTGGAGGAGACGATGGGCGCGCTGGACGCCGCGGTGCGCCAGGGCAAGGCCCTGTACGTGGGCATCTCCTCCTACAGCCCGCGGCGAACCGAGGAGGCGATCGAGATCCTTCGCCACCTGGGCACGCCTCTGCTCATCCACCAGCCGTCCTACTCGATGTTCAATCGGTGGATCGAGCCCGAGCTGCTCGGCGTGCTGGAGCGCGAGGGCGTCGGCTGCATCGCCTTCTCGCCGCTGGCCCAGGGGCTGTTGACCAACAAGTACCTGGACGGCGTGCCCGAGGACTCGCGGGTGCGGCGGGGGCTGCACTTCGCCGAGGAGCTCATCACGCCGGAGAACGTCGCACGCGTGCGGGCACTCAACGAGATCGCCTCCCGGCGCGGCCAGAGCCTGGCCCAGATGGCCATCGCCTGGGTGCTGCGTGACAGGCGCGTGACCTCGGCGCTCGTCGGTGCCTCCAGCGTCGCCCAGCTGGAGAACACGGTGGGCTCGCTTCAGAACGCCGACTTCGACGACGCCGAGCTCGCCGAGATCGACGAGTACGCCGTCGACGGCGCGCTCAACATCTGGCAGCAGTCCTCAAACGCGGAGTAGCTCGCGCGGGCGGGGGGTTGTGGCGGATTTCGGCGCTATTTCCTCCACTATCCGCCACGACCCCGCCGGGACATCCGCAAGCCGTTCAGGGCCGCCACTCGGTAGCCCGCCGGTGGCGTTCGCTGATACCCCGCTGCACCGTCGACGGAGCACCGATCCCAGGGCGGGCTACTGCTTGGTGACGATCTGCCCGTTGTTGTTGACGTAGGACTGCGCCGGCGCGGTGCCGACCTTCACGGCGAAGGTGCCCTTGGGAGCCGAGCCGTTGGCGAGCACGGCCTTGGCCTTGCCGTTGAGCCCGGCCGCCACCTGCCAGGCGAGAACATGCTTTCCCGCCTTGACCGCGGTGACCGCCCAGTCAAAGCGGGCGGTCTTGCCCGGGGCCAGCCGGCCCAGTGCCCAGGTGTTGGCGTAGGAGGTGACCGCCGCGCCCGGGCCGCCGTTCTGGCAGCTGTAGCCGCAGCCTCCGGGGGCTCGGTCGATGATCCACAGCGGCCGTGACGAGTTGGCCAGATAGCTCTGGGTGATGTCGGCCCCGAACGCCTGCGAGCTCGAGCCCTCCCCCTTGGGCGCCGGGTAGGCGCAGGTGACGTTGCAGATCGTCACGGCCACGTTGGGGATCGTCTTGTGGCCCGCGTTGCGGACCGTGATGAGGAGATGCGTGTGCTGCGCCAGCCGCTGGGAGGAGGGGAACCTCGCGGCGCTCACCGTCACCGGGAAGTTGCCGTTGGGCTCCGAGGCGGCCTGGCTCTGGCCCCCGCCGCAGCCCGACAGGGCCAGGGTCACTCCGACGCCGGCGAGCATCGCACAGGTCCGGATTTTCCAGGCGTTCAACGCGGGCGGAACATACCACCAAGGCCGTTCGCGCAAACCCGGTCGCAGCGCTGGTGGCGCGTCAATGCACCGGGGTTTGGTTCCCTGTTGGGATCCACCCCCTTTGTGGGTAGGCTTGTGTCGGCCTGAGACGTTTGGGCAGGCAGCAGACCCCTGGGAGGACTAGAGGCCACCTTGATCAGAGCAGTCGCCGACCGAGCGTTCCTGCCGACCAAATCCGTGCTGGAGGAGGTCGGGAACATGATGATCCTCACCGGCCGGACTCTCGTGTCCGCGGTGCGCCCGCCGTACCCGTACGGCAGCGAGTTCGTGGGTCAGTTCCTGTTCGCGATGCGCCTGTGCTGGTTCCCGCTGCTCATCTCGACGATCGCCTTCGGCTACGAGGCGCCGGGGCTCCAGGCCGCCAACTTCCTGGTCCTGTTCGGCGCGCTGGACCGCCTCGGCGGCTTCTTCGTGCTCGCCTCGATCCGTGAGTTCGCTCCGTTCGTCGACGCCATCGTGCTCGCCGGCGTCGCCGGGACGGCGATCACCGCCGACCTCGGGGCCCGCAAGATCCGCGAGGAGCTGGACGCCCTGCAGGTCCTCGGCGTTGACCCGATCAAGAACCTCGTCGTCCCGCGCTTCCTGGCCCTGATGCTCGTCACCGGCCTGTTCGACATCTACGCGCTGATCTTCGGCGTGTTCGGCGGCATCCTCGCCACCGTGGTCAACCACGCACCGCTCGGGCCCTTCTTCGCCACGTTCTTCAACAACGCCGAGACCACGGACCTGTGGGGCTCGGTGGTCAAGACGACCCTGTTCGGGGCGATCATCGCGATCGTCTGCTGTTACAAAGGGATGACTGCGTCCGGAGGCGCCGAGGGGGTGGGGCGCGCTGTCAACCAAGCGGTCGTCATCGCCTTCCTGGGCGTGTTCGCGTTCAACTACGCGTTCACCCAGACCCTGCTGGCCACGCACCCCGAGATCACCACGATCATCAAGTAGGAGCACGGATCGCGCACCATGAATGACCTCGTCACCACACCCAAGGGCTGGGTCGAAGCCTTCGGGGAGATCGTCAAGTTCGGCGCCCAGATGGTCCGCGACGTGGCGACGCTCCGCGTCCTGCGCTTCTTCGGCGAGGCGCTGCGCCAGGCCGGCATCCTCATCGTCTCCTCGACCCTGGTCATCTGGGGCCTGGTCTTCATCATCGGCCTGGAATGCGGGATCGAGGGCGCCTACTTCACCTACGGGGAGGGCACGCCCGCGTACTCCGGCGTGTTCGCGGCATGGTGCGATCTGCGCGAGCTGGTCCCGCTGGTCTTCGGCTACATGATGGCCGCCAAGGTCGGCACCGGGATCGTCGCCGAGCTGGGCTCCATGCGCATCTCCGACGAGATCGACGCGCTGGAGGTCATGGGGATCAGCGGGATGCGCTTCCTGTGCGCCACTCGGCTGCTGGCGGCGCTGCTGGTGCTCCCGTTCGTCTATCTGTGCTCGATCGGTGCCGGCTTCTTCGCCAGCTACCTGGCGGTGGTGCAGCAGATCGGGTACGTCTCGTCGGGCGGCTTCTTCTTGATCTTCTGGCAGTTCCAGAACCCGCCGGACCTCTTATACAGCCTGATAAAGGCCATGACGATGGCGATCGTCATCGTCATAGTCGGCTGCTATTACGGGTACAACGCCAGTGGAGGCCCCGTGGGCGTCGGGACCGCGACAGCGAAGTCGATGGTCCTGAACCTCGTCTCGGTGCACCTCATCGGGATGCTCGGAACCCAGCTTTTCTGGGGGGCCAACCCCAGAGCACCAATCGGAGGCTAAATGGAGAGCGACGACCCGCGCAACATCTCGGATCAGAGCGAGGAGCACAACGCCGAGGCGCGGGGTGCCCAGGTGGAGCTCACGCCACAGGAGCGCCAGGAGCAGGTCACCAGCGCGGCGCCCGACGGCGGCGAGATCCAGGACGTGCCCGCCCGCCCCGCCGCCGAGGACGAACGCGAGGCGGCCACCCACGAGGCCAACGGGCGCGGCAACGGCTCAGGGCAGTCCGGGTCGCGCGTGTCGGTGATCGACGAGTCCCCGCGCCCCGCCCCGCCCGACGGCGTCGACGAGGACGAATACAAGTGGCACACCTACAAGGTGTATCCGTCGGGCCGGCCCGATGCCGTCGAGTTCATCGACACCTACAAGTCGTTCGGGCGCTCCCACATCCTGCGCGGCCTGAACATGGGCCTGCCCGAGGGCATGGTCTCGATGATCCTCGGCCCGTCGGGCACCGGTAAGTCGGTCTGCATCAAGCACATGGTCGGGCTGCTGTACCCCGACCGCGGCGACATCCTCGTCCACGGGCAGTCGGTGCCCGACATGGCCGACGACGACCTGTTCGACATGCGCAAGAAGTTCGGCCTGCTCTTCCAGGACGGCGCGCTGTTCGGCTCGATGGACCTCTACAACAACGTCGCCTTCCCGCTGCGACAGCACACCGAGAAGGGCGAGGACGAGATCGAGGACATCGTCATGCGCCGCCTCAACGAGGTCGGCCTGGGCCACAGCCGCACGAAGATGCCCAACGAGCTGTCGGGCGGCATGCGCAAGCGCGCCGGGTTCGCCCGCGCGCTGGTGCTTGAGCCCGACATCGTCCTCTTCGACGAGCCCGACTCCGGGCTGGATCCGGTGCGCACCGCCCTGCTGGGCGAGCTCATCCTGGAGATCCACCGCGACATGATGGACGAGGCCAAGCAGAACCAGAAGGAGCACCTCCCGACGTTCTGCGTGATCACCCACGACATCATGAGCGCGCGCCGGGTGGCGGACTACATCAACGTCCTGTGGAAGGGCCGGATCGTGGAGGCCGGACCCGCCGAGGACATGCTCAATTCCGACAACCCCTTCATCCGCCAGTTCCTCTCCGGGGAGTCGCAGGGCCCCCTGACGATGGATTAGCAGGCGGCGTTCTCGGAGGGGAGTCCGGGTAGCCTCGGGCGCAATGCGGGCCAGGATGTTCGAGAGGTTGTGTAGCGCCGCCGCGCGGCGCCCGATCCTGACGGTGGGGATCGTGCTCGCGCTGGCCATCGGCGGTGGCCTGCTCGCCCTGGGCCTGAGGCCCTCGGCCGGCATCGACACGTTCGTCAGCGCCTCGTCGCCCAGCTACCGGGCCACCGTCGACGACGAGCGGCACTTCGGCGACGACGCCGTGGTCATCCTCATCCGCGAGTCGCTGCCCAACCTGGTGGAGACCAAGGACCTGGGGACGCTCACCCAGCTCGAGGCGTGCCTGGCCGGCCAGTACGTCGTCGCCAGCTCCACCCTGCACGCGTTCACGCCGGTCAAGGCCGGGACGCACGCGGCCTACGGCGGGAACGACAGTCCGTGCGGGCATCTCATGCGCTCCCACGCCACCCAGGTGGTCTACGGCCCGGGCACCTTCCTCAACCGTGCGGTGTCGGCGGTCAACACGGGAATCCGCGCGCAGATCACGGCTGCCACCCGCGCCACCCAGGCCGCCGAGTCCAAGGCCTACCAGCTCGCCATCGGCGAGGGCATGACCAAGAAGAAGGCGCTGCAGGAGGCGACCGCGGCGGGAAAGCTCGAGTACTCCGCGCAGCTGCAGGGCCTGGAGCAGATGGCCGTCAGCTCGGGGCTGAACGCGGTCCCGTCGATCGACGATCCCTCGTTCATCCCGCAGATCGTGTTCGACCAGACGCGCGGGGTCAACCAGCCCAAGGCCCGGTTCTCCTACCTGTTCCCCACCAAGAACTCCGCACTCATCCAGGTGCGCCTGCGCGCCTCGCTGTCCGACAGCCAGCAGGCGCAGGCCATCTCGTGGATCCGCCAGGCGGTCAAGATGCCGATGTTCCGCTCGGCCTACCACGGGACGTACACGATCACCGGCGTCCCGGTGGTGATCAACGACCTCGCCAGCCAGATCACCGGCTCGATCGCCGGTCTGCTCATCGCGGCGGTGCTGGTGATGGCGGCGACCCTCCTGCTCGTGTTCCGCAACCGCTTCCGGCTGCTGCCCCTGGCGGTGGCGCTGGCCGCCACCGGCATCACCTTCGGCCTGCTGGCGGCGCTGGGCGCCGCGCTGACGATGGCCTCGATCGCCGTCCTGCCGATCCTCATCGGCCTCGGCGTGGACTACGGGATCCAGTTCCAGGCCCGCGCCCAGGAGGCCCGGTTGGCGGCTGAGCGCTCCGGCGAGGGGCCGATGTCGGCGAGCCGCGCGGTGGCGCAGGCAGCCGCCCGATCGGCTCCGGCGATCGCCACCGCGGCGCTCGCGACCGGCACCGGCTTCCTCGTCCTGCTGCTGTCGCCCGTCCCGATGGTGCGTGGCTTCGGGCTGCTGCTGGTGGCGGGCATCGCGGTGGCCTTCCTGTGTGCGCTGACGGCCGGCTCGGCGGTGCTCATCCTGGGCGAGCGCGACGGCGGCTGGCTGGGCGCCTCCTGGCGCGGCGCCGGCGAGATCCTGCGCCCGATCGGCCGCGCGGCCGCCGGTGTGGGGCGCCGGCTCGTGCCGCGCGCGCGGCCCGCGGGCCGCGGCGAGGGCGGGAACCCCGGCCGGGTCATCGGCGGGCTGATGGCGCGCCCCGGGCGGGTGCTGGCGCTGGCGGCGCTGCTCGCGGTCATCGGCTGGGTCGCCGACACGCAGACCGGGGTGCAATCCGACGTGACCAAGCTCGTGCCCACGAGCATGCCGGCGCTGCGCAACCTCGACACCCTGGAGAAGGTGACCGGCGTGAGCGGCGAGATCGACGTCACCGTGCGCAGCAAGAACGTGGCCACGCCCGCGACGGTGCAGTGGATGATCTCCTACGAGCGCCAGCTCCTGAGCCACTTCGGCTATCTGGAGGAGAAGGGCTGCGGAGCGGCCACGCTGTGCCCGGCCCTGTCGCTGCCCGACCTGTTCTCGAGCGCCGGCCAGTCGAGCTCCAGTTCGGGGTCTGGCGCAGCCGCGAGCCTGACCCAGGCGCAGATCGCCACGTTCCTGGCGGCGGTGCCCTCCTACTTCTCCCAGGCGGTGATCACCCCCGACCACCGTGAGGCGACGCTGGCCTTCGGGATCCGGCTCATGCCGCTGTCGCGCCAGGAACAGGTGATCGACTACATGCGCACCCATCTGCATCCGCCGGCGGGAACGACGGCCGCGCTCGCCGGCCTGCCGGTGCTGGCCGCCGAGGCCAACGCATCGCTGTCATCGACCTGGCATCGCTTCCTCACCCTGATCGCGGGCCTACTGGCCGTCGCGCTCGTCCTGCTGGCGGTGCTGCGGCGGCGCGACCGAGCGCTCGTGCCGCTGGCCCCGATCGTGATGGCCACGGGCTGGTCGGCGCTGATCCTGTTCTTGATCGGGATCCCGCTCAACCCGATGTCGGCCACGCTCGGGACCCTCGTCATCGCCATCTCGACCGAGTTCAGCGTCCTGCTCTCCGAGCGCTATCGCCAGGAGCGGGCGGCCGGGCACGACCTGCACGCCGCGTTGGGCCGGACCTACCGCTCCACCGGGGCCGCCGTGCTCGCCTCCGGGGTGACGGCGATCGCCGGGTTCGGCGTGCTCGTCTTCTCGGACATCACGATGCTGCGCGACTTCGGCTTCGTGACGCTCATCGACCTCTCGGTGTCGCTGCTGGGCGTGCTGCTGGTGCTGCCCGCGGTGCTGGCGCTGTCCGAGCGCCGCGCGCTCGCGCGCCAGGATGATCCGCTGCGCGCGGCGGAGTCCGCACGGCTGCGGCTCAGGCGCCGGCCTCGAGTAGCGTGAGCGACCAGGCCGGGGGCGAGGGCGGCGGGCGCGCCGCGGACGATCCCGGCCCGACGCTGCAGCGCTTGGACCCCGACATCGCCGCGCCGCCGGCCCCCGAGCCGGCCACGCGCCCCGCCCCGCCCGTCATCGACACCCGCCGGTACCGCTGGATGGTCGGGATCATCGGGTTGGCGATCGTGGTGGGAATCTCCGTCTACCAGTTCGCCAGCCACGGGGTGGGCGAGACCGGGATCACCGCCGGGCACAGTCTGCGCTCCTTCGCCGCGCCCTTGGCGGCCAGCACCCTCGACGGCGACGCCAACGACCACCCCACCTGCTCGGCCGCTCGCCACGACCGCCGGGCGCTCAACGTCTGCCTGCTCGTCCGCCGCGGCCCGCTGGTGCTCGCGTTCTTCGTCACCGGCGCCGGCCAGTGCGTGCGTCAGGTGGACGCCCTCCAGACGCTCGCCGGTCGTTTCCCGTCGGTCCAGTTCGCGGCGGTCGCGATCCACGCCTCCCACAAGGACACCGCGGCGCTGGTGCGCGCGCACCGGTGGACGATCCCGGTCGCCTACGACGCCGACGGCCGCGTCGGCGGCCTGTACGGGGTGGCCGCCTGTCCCATGGCAGAGCTCGCCGACCGGGGCGGGACCGTCCGCGACCGCCTCGTCGGCGACCGCTGGCAGACCGCGGCGGCGCTCGCCCCACACGTGCGGGAGCTGGCGGGCGGCGCGCCCGCGGGGTGAGGCGATGGCCGCAGCGGCGCCGCAGCCGGGATTCGTCGACCCGCTGGTCTCGGCGGAGTTCCCCGGCCTGCGCCTGCGCTGGGTGACGCTGGCGGCGCATCCCGGGCCGAGCCCACCCGCCCTGCGCGCCCAGTTGGGCGAGCTCGCCAACCGCTATCGGGGCGCCGGCGTGGTCACGATGCGCACCAAGCCGATCCCGCAGGCCTTCCGGGCCTTCTTTCGCCAGATCGGCCTCGACCCCGACGTGGACCGCATCCCGTCGGAGGCGGTGGCGGTGGCGCGCCTGGTGCAGGGCGGGTTTGTCTCCATCGACGTCATCGCCGACGCCTGCCTGGTCGCCCTGATCGAGACCGGGATCCCGGTCTGGGCGCTGGACGCCGCGCGCATCGACGACGCCGGGCTGGGCATCCGCGTCGACGCTGCGGGCGGCATGATCGTCGGCGACGGCAGCGTCACGTGCGGCGCCCTGTTCGAGGAGCCGTTGCCCGGGGTCGCCGTCGCCTCGCGCACCCGGCGCGTCACCCTGTTCGCCGTGGCCGTCGACCGCGTCCCGGAGATCCACGTCGAGGAGGCGCTGTGGTGCGCCTCGGAGCTCCTCGCACCTCCCCGACGCACGGTTTCCGAGTGCTAAGGTCCCGGTGGCCATGGGAGGAACGGTGCTTCCCTCGCAGGTGCAGGACCTGGGCGCTCCCGGCCCGTCGGGCGTCGCCCCCAACGCCGCGCTCGCTCCGGGCGTCGCCACGGATGAGCGCGCGGCCCGGAGGACGCTGCGCGAGCAGATCGCGCGACTGGAGCGTGAGCTTGCCGACGCGTTCGTCACCGCCTTTGCGATGGGTGGACTGCCCCAGCCGGCGCAGTTCGCCTCCCCGCACGGCCATGCCCGCCTGCTGGACCTCGGCGAGCTGGAGGTCGTGCGCGACGAGCTGGCCGAGCGCCTGCGCGAGGCGCGCACCACGATCAGCCGGCGGGCCGACGAGATGGCTGAGAAGCGGGTGGTGCTGGAGCGGATGCTGCTACGCCCGGCCGACTACAAATTCGCACGCATCAGCTGCCGCGAACTCGGCGAGCCCGGGTGCGGCGTGTGGCAGGTCCGTCCGCGGATGGGCCTGATCGGCATGCTGATGGGGTGGTGGCAGGTCAAGCTGTCCTCAGGCTGTCCGTTACCCAGGGGCCACGGTGTCCGCTGACGCGGGCCGTGGCCGAGACGGGGTGCACATGCGGCCGCTGCTGAGGTCCGGGACCGGTGCGCTGCTGGTGGTGGCGATCATGTTCATCGGCAGCCTCGGGCTGTGGGTGGGCACGCCGCTGCTGTGGCTGTGGGTGGGCTCGCAGATCCAGGGTGCCACCCAGTCGCTGGGCACCGCGCTGGCCGCGGCCTTCTTCGGCGTCGTGCTCACCGTGACGCTGGTGGCGTCGGTGCTGTCGCGGCTGAGCGACGTCTACCGGGCCAACTGCATGTCCCGCGGCCTCAACGACCCGGGACCGGTGGTGCTCGAGGGCGTACTCGTGGTCAGCGCGGGCCTGACCCTCGTCGCCTTCGTGATCTGGTTCTTCTTCCTGGCCGGCACCAGCCCCGTGCCGATCGGGATTCACGTCTGACCGGACCGGACGCGCCTCGCGACCCCAGCCGCCAGGCACGTCCGGCACGGCCTCGCGCTCGTCTACGTGCCGACGAGCTCCATCTCCCTTGACTCAGACGAATCCAACGAACTCGCCAGCATCCGGCGCTGGCGATCAGTCAGAGTCCCTACCGGCTTCGTCTCGACTATGTGGCTTCGGGACAGGAACTTCCGGCACCTCGTATTGCCCCAGCGCCGCTGGCTCATCAGGAGATCCCCGATCGGCCAGCTGGACGCGGCGTCAGGACACTGGAGAATGACTTCCGCGGCGGAGACCTCTCCGAGCGCGATGCGTCGCTTCAGCGCCGCGCGCGCGAGCCGGATCTCGTTGGCTCGCTCGAGCGCACGCAGGCGCTGTGGCTCGGGGGTCCTCAGTGCGGTCGACGTCATTGAGTGTTCTCACTTCCCAACAGTTCGGGTCCGCCGCAGCGGACGTTGACCAGTAACGGCAGCCGCCTGACATCAGGCATCAGCAAGCTGCCGGCCCTGCAACTGATTCGGAGCCGAGGCCTCGGCTCTGATGTTCGGTGATGGCCTCTCCGGGGTGGATTTCCCGCCGCCGGCCCTCCGCGCCGCACGGCTGACCATCACCTTGCGACGCTTAAGAAGCTAGAACAAACGGCTCGGTCACAGCAATGTCACACCGCGATGACATGCGCTTAGAGCGCCTTTTTTCTCTCGCCCGGTGTCTTGTGCAGGAACGGACAAGTGAGCCGCGGCTCATTCGCCGCCGGGGAGCGTCCCATGCTCGGACTCGAACTCGCGCTTGACCTTCGCGAAGGCCTCCAGCGCGCGGTCGAGGGTCTCCCGCTGATGGGTCGCCATCACGCTCGTGCGCAGCAGAGCACCCGACGGCGGGACCGCCGGATGGATCATCACGTTGACGAAAACGCCGGCCTCATAGAGGGCCTTCCACAGGAAGACGGCCTTCCAGTCGTCGCCGACCAGGACGGGGACGACCGGCGTGATGACCTCGGTCCCGTCGGGCAGGCGCGTGGGCGGCACGACGTGGAAGCCGAGCTCCGAGAGTCCGCGGTGCAGGTAGGCGGCGTTGTCCAGGACCCGGGCAAACAGCGCCCGTCCCTCCTCGGAGCGGCAGACGCGCACGGCGGCCAGCGCGGCGCCCACCGCGGCCGGCACCCCCGACGCGGTGAAGATGAATGACCGCGCCTGGATGCGCAGGAACTCGACGACGTCGGCAGGCCCGGCGATCACGCCCCCGCACGAGGCCAGCGACTTGGAGAAGGTGGCCATGCGCAGGTCCACCCGGTCCTCCACGCCGAGCAGCTCGCAGGTGCCGGCGCCGCGCGCGCCGAGCACGCCGAGCGCATGGGCCTCGTCGACCATCAGCCGGGCGCCGTAGCGCGCGCACAGGTCGCAGATCTCGGGCAGCGGGGCGACGTCCCCCTCGGTGGAGAAGACGCCGTCGACGACGACGAGGATGCCGCCGCCGTCCTCGACCGCGCGCTCCAGCCGGCGTTCGAGCTGGTCGAGCCGGTTGTGGCGGAAGGCGCGCAGCTTGGCCTTGGAGATCGTCACCCCGTCCAGGATCGAGGCGTGGTCGCCGGAATCCGCGACGACGGTGTCTCCGGGGCCGAGGATCGTCCCCAGCGCGCCGACGTTGGCCTGGTGGCCGGTCGTGAAGACGAGCGCCGCGTCGGTGCCCAGCCACTCGGCCAGCTCGCGCTCGAGCTCGAGGTGCAGGTCGAGCGTCCCGTTCAGGAAGCGCGACCCGGTGATGCCCGTGCCATAGCGGTTGAGCGCGTCCATCGCGCCCTGCTTGACGCGCTCGTCGCCGGTCAGCCCCAGGTAGTTGTTGGACCCGAGCATGATCCGGCTGTGGCCCTCCATCATGACCACGGGGAGCGTGGGGCCCTCGAGCGTATGGAAGTAGGGGAGTGCGCCCAGATCGCGGGCGGCCTTCAGCTGAGCGATGCGCTCGTGCTCGCGCGCCTTGGCGAAGACGTCTATCGATGTCGACATCTGACCAAAGGTAATCCTAACCGCCGGTCGTTGCCGTTCGACGAGGTGGCTCGCGGCTTTGATCCTGACCGCGTACGCTGTCACCATATGCCGCCGATGTCCCGCAACGAGTCCACGCAGAACGGGTCCGCGGAGATCGTCGACGCCGACGTCGTGGAAGACCTCGGCGCTCCGGTCGCCTCCGAGGAGACCGTAGAGGGCGTGCCCGTGCTGGCCGAGGTGCGCGCCGTCCAGACGCACTCGCCGGTGACGCTGCCCGCCGTGCAGACCGCCGCCGCTGTCGCCACCGGGTTCGTCGCCGGCGCCGCCACACTGGCGCTGGTGCGCCGCCACACGACGCGCAAGATCGCCCGGAGCCGCGGTCCGCGCCGGGCGCTCGACGCGCTGCCGATCGTCGGCTCGCGCAGCTTCCTGGTCGACGTTCACCTGCTCGCGAAGCCGGGGGAGTGACAACCCGCTACGCCCTCGAGGTGCGCCGGGAGGTTCGCCCGCGCTGGACCTTCCGGCTGTCGCGCCGCACGGGCCTTGACCGCGTCGCGCGCATCCGCGGCGGGGTCCTGCACCGTCTGCTTCACCGCGGTGACGAGCCGGTCGTCATCCGCGTGGCGCAACTCAGCCCCGACCGCGTCCTGTTCGGCGCTCAGGCCGACTCCCGGGACGTGGCGGAGTGGGGCATCGAACGCATGCGCGCCGCGACGGGGATCGACCTGGACCTCCAGCCGTTCTACGAACGCTTCCGCTTCGATCCACTCATCGGTGCGGCCGTCCGCGCCAACCCCGGCCTGCGTCCCCACGGCCGCGCCGACCCCTTCGAGGCGCTGGCCTGGACGGTGTGCGAGCAGCTCATCGAGTACGAGCGTGCCGCGGCGATCCAACGCCGGCTGGTGGCGCGCCTGGGCCGGCGCTGCCCGGTCACCGGGCTGGCCGACTCGCCGCCGGCGGCGGTCATGGCGGCCCAGGCCCCGGCGCTGCTGGAGTCCTTCGACCTCACCGAGACGCGGGCGCTGGCGCTCGTCAGGGTGGCGCGCGAGGTCGCCTCGGGACGGGTCGACCTCTCAGACCCCGACCACGAGCGCGGGTGGCGGCGCCTGCGAGCCATCCGGGGAGTGGGGAGATGGACGATCGAGACGCTCGCTCTCACCGGGCAGGGGCGCCTGGACCAACTCCCCGCCGGCGACCTGGCCTACCTGAAGCTGGTGGGGCGGCTGCGCTCGCCCGGCGGGCGGGGTCCGGGTCCGCGGGCGACCGAGGACGAGGTGCGAGAGCTGTTCGCCCCCTATGCGCCCTGGGCCGGCCTGGCCGGTCTGCACGCCCTGACGGGCGCGGGAAGCGCGGCGGCGCTGCGGCTGGCCGCCTGAACCGCGGCTACTCATGGATGGGGGAGACGACCAGCTGGTCGCCGCAGGGGGCGATGCGCGGGCCCGGGCGCAGTGACAGCCGCTGCCAGTGCGACGGGGATCCCGGCGCCGACAGCATCACCGCCGTCGCCGTCCGGCAGACGCGCGCGCCCTTGTACTCGTTGTTGGTCACCAGGCTGATCCCGAAGTGCGCGCTGGCGCCCGGCTTGAGCGCGACCGCACGGGGCCCTGACTGGGTATCGGGGAAGAACCCGTCGCGCCGTCCCACGCGCAGGGGGAGGGCCCGGCCTGCGCCGTTGAGCAGCCGCGCGCTGGGGTAGCCGCGCAGCAGGCACGGGCTCTGGGAGTTGTTGCGCACGGTCATGTGCAGCTCCAGGTGACCGGTGGCGCCCTCGGTCCCGGAGTAGGAGAGGGTGAGCTGTGATCCGGAGCAGCCGGTGGTGTGTGGCGCGCCCGCGCTGTGGGGCGGCGTGGAGGCGCTCGTGGACGAGCTGGAGTGCGAGCTGCCACAGCCCGCCAGCGCCAGCGTCAGCAACGCTGCGGCTCCGGCGATCCATCTGTGCATCCACCACATCGTAGGATCCCTCAGAGGCCGTCGCGCAACTCTGCGCCCGGGACCAGCGTGAACTGCACGGTCTCCCAGGGGGCCTGGGCCAGGCCGCGGCCCAGGGCGGCGTCGTCTGGGAAGGTCCCGGTCAGGCGCCGGCCCTCACAGTGAACGCGGACCTCGCCCTCGGCGAACGGCCAGGGGTCCAGGGAGTGAGCCCGATCCCGCCCACCCGCGCCGGCCACCGCCGCGAGTGCGATATCCACCGCGCCGCCGCCGGCCGCCGGCACGGCCTCGAGCGTCATCGGCGCCCAATCCAGGAGCAGGGCCAGCGAGATCGTGTCCCAGATCCACACCAGCCCGCTGTTGCGCGTCAGCCGCTCGGAGCCGACATGCGCGGCCGTCACCGGGTCGGCGCGCAACGACTGGAGCAGGAACTCCTGAAGCTCGACGGCATGGGCGAGGAAGGCCGTGACGGCGGTCGCATCCTCGGCGCTCGCTCGGTCCAGGTCAAAGCCCTCATAGAGCCGGCGTCCGTGCATGATCGCCAGCAGCGCCGCGTAGCGGCTCTGGGTCACGAGGCGCTGAGGGCCTCGGGCCCACAGCCCGGCGTTGGCCTGCGCGCCCATCTCCATGAAGGATTTGGGCAGGCCCGTCTCGGGGTGGCGCACCGGCTCGAGGTCCCAGCGCGCCATGCCGACGTCGTGCTGCTCGGCGCCCAGGGCCACCTCCTCCAGTGGCTCCACCGTGCCAAAGCGCGTGTTGCCCCAGGCACGCGCGAACTGGCCGCACAGCCACGCGTGGGAGGCCTGGCCGACGGCCAGCACCCCCTCGGAGTCGCGGCGGAGCACCATCGAGGGCTACGGGCCCTGCCCCGCCAGCAGCTGGTTGGTGGAGGCGTCGGTGTAGGCCTGGGCGCTCTTGACCAGGTGCTGGGCCAGCATCCACTTGCCGAACGCGTTCCATCGGCTCGGGTCCTGCCACCCCCACGGCAGGGTTGCCTTGGCGGGAAAGAAGGACGACAGGGTGGCGTTGACGCTGGCCAGCTGGAGCTTGCGGTCCAGCGTGGGGTTGGCGCGCACCAGCGCGTCGACGGCCCCCGAGGGGTTCGCGCGGACGGCTTGATAGCCGCGGCCCAGGGCCTGCACGAAGCGGCGCAGCTCGTTGGTCTGGTTGGCGATCTCGTTGGCGCGGACCACCAGTACGAGCTCGTCGTAGGTGGGCACGCCCGCATCGTCGACGCGGATCACGTCGGGCTGCTTGCCCGCCTGGCGCAGCTGGATGGCCTCGTAGTTCCAATAGGCGCCCAGCGTCGCGTCCACGCGCCCCGACACCATCGCTCCGACGAGGTTGGCGCCGACGTTGACGTCCTTGACCGAGCCGTCAGGCACCCCGGCGTGGGCGAGGATCGTCTTCAGGTAGGCCTGCTGGTAGGGGATGCCGGCATCCCCTACCGTCTTGCCGCGCAGGTCCTGGGGTGAGGAGATGTGCTTGGAGTGCAGCGACACGATCGAGGTGAGCGGGCGCTGCACGAACGCCGCCACCGCCACCAGCGGCTCGCCCGCGTCGCGGGCCAGCATGAGCTGCGGCTCATAGGAGATGGCGGCGTCGACCTTGCCGGCGGCCAGCAGCTGCAGGGGCGTGGCCGGATCGGTGGGGACCTGGACGTGGACGGCCAGCCCGGCCTTGGCGAATCCGCCGTCGGCCAGTGCCTCGTAGATACCGACGTGATCGGCGTTGGGCAGCCAGTCGAGCATCAGGTTGAGCGGCTGCGTCTGCGCGGCAGTCGGCGCCAGGGTGTCCGTTTTCTCGCCGCAGGCGGCGAGAGCCAGGGCGGCGAGGAGGGCGCCGGTGATCAGCGCAGTACGTCGTCTCATCGGGAGGGGTCTCCAATCGGTTGATAGGCCCACGGCACCGTCAGGCGCTCGGCCACGGTCAGGAGTGCGAACAGCGCGATCGCGAACAGCGACAGCACGACGACCGCGGCGTAGGCGCGCGCCGTGAGCAGCTGCGGGATCGACTGTTCGAACAGGTAGCCCAGTCCCGAATTGGCGCCGGCCTGCTCGGCGAACACCGCCCCGATCACCGCCACGATGACAGCGATCTTGGTCCCGGTGAACACCCCCGGTAGGGCCGAGGGCAGCTCGACGCTCAGGAAGACGCGGCGCCGGGGCATGTCAAATGTCCGCATCAATTTGATCAAGTCTGGGTCGACGGCGGCAAACGCCGCCAGCGTCGTGACCACGATCGAGAAGAACGACACCAGGGCGATCACCACCAACTTGGGCAGGATGCCGAACCCCAGCCACAGGACGAGCACCGGCGCCAGGATGGGGATGGGGATGGTCTGCGATGCGATCAACACCGGGTAGAACGACCGTCGCAGCGTGACGAAGAAGTGCATGACGCTGGCCAGCGCCAGGGCCGCGACCGCGGCGACGAGGATCCCCAGCACCACCTCCTCGGCCGTGACCAGGAAGTTGGACCACAGCAGTCCCCGGTCGTCGATCAGCGACTGGGCGATGGCGTGGGGGGCGGGGAGGATGAGCGGGTCGGCGCCGCCCAGGTCGACATAGAGCTCCCACACCCCGAGCAGCACCAGCAAGAGCGCCAGGGCGCCCCACAGAGACATGGACCGCCATGCGAACGTCGGCCGGATCATGTCGGCATCCCCAGCGCCTCGAGCACCCGCTCGCGTAGCGCCACCACGTCGGCGTCGGTGCGCCGCCGCGGGCGCGCTAGCGGCACCTCGACCTCGCTCACGACCCGACCGGGCCGCGCGGACATGACCAGCACGCGGTCGCCCAGGATCACCGCCTCCTCGACGTCGTGGGTGACGAGCACGACGGTGCGCGGCTCGGAGGCCAGCACGTGCGCCAACCAGCCCTGCATCTCGGCACGGGTGATCGCGTCCAGCGCCGCGAAGGGCTCGTCGAGGGCCAGCACCGGCTTGCCCGCCAGCAGCGAGCGCAGGAACGAGACGCGCTGCCGCATCCCCCCCGAGAGCTGCGCCGGACGCGCGTGCTCAAAGCCGGCCAGTCCGAAGCGCTCCAGCCATGGGGCCGCCGCGGCGCGGGCGTCCTCGCGCCCGGTGCCGCGGGCGCGCAGGGCGACGGCGGCGTTGTCCACGGCGCTGAGCCACGGCAGGAGGAGGTCGCGCTGGGGCATGAGCGCCGCCGGGGCGCTCACCACCGTGCCCGCGTCGGGCGACTGCAGGCCGCAGATGAGTTCGAGCAGCGTCGTCTTGCCACAGCCGCTGGGACCGACGACGGTCACGATCTCGCCCGGATCGGCCCGCAACGACACGCCGTCCAGGGCATGCACCGCGCCCTTGGCGGACGCGAACGTCCGGCTCACCAGCTCAACGCGCACCCCGCCCGTGTCATGACGCTCTCCGGCCTGGAGAGCTGGAGCGTCGATCAAACTCGTGTCTCCCTTCGCGGGCATTACCCCACAGGTTCTAAGGGTCAGCGCCGGGCCGCGTCGCGCGGGGGACGCTATCTCAGCCGGCGTGCCCGCCAGCCCCCCTGGTTGTCAGGTCTGCGGGGGAGATGCTACCGCCGTTTTGAGGTATCGCGGTGCGATAGGGTGCCCGGCGATGCGTGCAGGGAGGGTCGATCGCCGGATCACTGTGGCAGCCGTGCTCGCGGTCCTGGCGGTGCTGGTGCTGACCTCGGGCTCCGCCCTGGCGGCCCGTCGATCGGGCGCGTCCACGCCGCGGCCCACATTCAAGCCGCGGATCGGCTTCGCCATGGGGCTGCTGCCCGCGCACGGTGCGCAGGAGATCGCCACCAGCCCCAGCATCCCGGTCGTCTACCACGGCGGCGTCGTGATGCGCAACGTCACCATCCACACCATCTTCTGGGCGCCGGCCGGCTACCACTACGACGGCTCTCCGAGGGCCGGAGCGCTCGGCTACGTCCCGCTCATCCAGCAGTTCTTGACCGACGTGGCCCACGACTCGGGCTCCACCAGCAACATCTTCTCGCTGCTGGACCAGTTCGGCGATCACACGGGCGACGGCAGCTACCAGATCCACTACGACCCGTCGGCGGACTCGATCGCCGACACCCACCCGTACCCGGCGGCCACCAACCAGTGCCCGTCGCCCTCCGGGGTCGCCACCTGCGTCACCGACCTTCAGGTGCAGCGCGAGGTGGACCGGCTGATCGGCACGAGCAACCCGGCCGCGCGCGGGTTGACCAACATCTACTTCGTCCTGCTGCCCCCCGACGTGGACGAGTGCATCTCCATCGGCAGCTGTGGCACGAGCGCCTTCGCGGGCTATCACTCGGCCTTCTCGCTCGGTCATGGGCTGACGGTGTACTCGGCGATCCCCGACCCGCAGATCGAGTTCACCCCGCCTCCGGGCTCTGACCCGC
This sequence comes from uncultured Actinomycetota bacterium, assembly GCA_963708835.1. Lineage (GTDB taxonomy): Bacteria > Actinomycetota > Thermoleophilia > Solirubrobacterales > Solirubrobacteraceae > Palsa-465. The sequence goes on from CAVPUB010000001.1 coordinate 147,597, forward strand.
AGGGCAACCCCGAGGCCGAGTCGACGATCGACACCGTCGCCCACGAGGCCGTCGAGGCGATCACCGACCCGGTCGGCACCGGCTGGATGGACCCCAACGGCTTCGAGACCGCGGACAAGTGCGAGAACGGGCCCCAGCAGGGCGCTCCGCTGGGCTACGCCGGTGACGGCTCGCCCTACAACCAGCTCATCGACGGCCACCAGTACCTCATCCAGGACATCTGGTCCAACGCCCGCAGCGGCTGCGTCCAGAGCTCGACCACCGTCGCATCGATCCCCCCGCTGCACACCGTCAACCTGCGCCAGTTCAGTGCGCAGGTGAGCGGCAGCCTGGGGGCGCGGCGTCGCGTGCAGGTGGGCGTCGTGCTGGCCCGCGCCGGGCTGCCGGTGGCGATCGCCGCGGGCGAGACGCGCGCCGACGGGAGCTGGGGGCCGCTGACGCTGCGCGCCGCTCATGGCAGCGCCCACGCGGTCGGCGACGACCGTGACGTCGTCGAGGTCCTGTACGGCCTGGGCAAGAACGGCCCCACGCCCGACCTGATCGAGACCGGCGACGGCGGCAACCCCTTCACCGAGTCGGGTTTCACCGGCTGGTTCGACCTCGACCACGGATACGCCGTGGGCTCAGGACCACACACGACCCTCTACGCGATCGGGCCCTGCGGGCAGACCGGCGTGCTCACGCTGCGGATCGGGAGCTCCCTGGCGCCGTCACCCACCGAGCAGTGCGAGACCGAGACGGACTTGGCGCCCATCACCGTGCGCCACGTGGGGCTCGGCACTCCGGTGACGCTGAGCAGCGAGGACAACCGCGCCGGCAGCGCGGTGGAGCCCGACGGCGCGCTCGTGAAGATGACGGTGGCGCTGGGCGAGCCCGACAGTGTCAGCTCGGTCGCCAACAGCCAGCTCCTGGTCACGCCCACCGGCTTCCCGACGTGCACCGCGTTCCTGCGCATCCGCAGCGTCCGCTGCTCGGGGCTGGTCCCGCGGGCGCATTATCACCTGATGCGCAGCGGCCGGACGCTGGGCCACGGGCGCGCCGGCCGTGCAGGAGCGGTCACCATCGGCGGGCTGCCCGTGCACGGCGGCGACGTGCTCAGCCTCGTCAACGCGGCGGGACGGCACCTCACCTCGCTCCACGTCGCCCACCTGCGCATCGATCTGATCGGCAACCAGACCGCGGTCGCGTCGGGCACCTGCGAGGGCGGCGACTACTGGGGTCCGCCCGTGTCCAAGCCGCCGGTCAGTGGGTCGATCGGGCTGGGCATCGGGGGGAGCGGGACGATCTGCCCGCCCACCGGCCAGGCCAAGGGCCTGTCAGCCGTCGACATCGCCCAGACCGATGACTTCTCGGGCGGTGAGACGGTGACCCAGGTTCCGCAGATCGAGTCGACCGCTCCCATCCAGGACGAGACCCTCTACGGCTCCTTCGTGGCCTCCGCCCAGTCGGGGCTGCCCGGCCCGCATGGGGCGATCTCGGCGAGGGGCGTGCCGGTGGGGCTCACGATCACCGCGGCGGGCTCGAGGCGCCGCGTCTTTCACGCCGCCAACGTTGACACCCCTCGCGGCGTGGACGTGCCCGCGCTGGCCCCAGGGCCGTACGTGGCCACCTGGGTGCTCCGCGACGCCGCCGGCGACACGCGGACGGTGACCACGCGGTTCGTCGACGAGGCCTGATCCGTCAGCTGTCCAGGCGCTCGAGCTTGTGCAGGAACGCCACGCCGGCGCTGATGGCGGCCGGCGACGGCCCGCTGAACCCGTAGCCCGAGACGGTCAGGCGGGTGCTGAGAAAGGCATCGAACAGGCTGTCGGGGGTGGAGGTGGTGCGCGCGGCCCCGGCGCTCAGACCGGCCAGCAGCTCGATCCCCGGATGCGAACGGGCCGCCTGCCCGGAGGCAGAGTCCACGAACGACGCGAACACCGTGGAGTCGTCCTGGCTCGCCTGCGCGGGCGCCACGAACGCGTCGGCGTGCCGGGCGGTGTCGCGGGCCAGGTGCAGGCGCAGGAACTCGGCGTCGCGGCCGGTCGACGGCGTATCGGGCGCCAGCGTCTTGACCAGGCTCGTCTGCGGCGCCGCGATGAACAGCAGGTTGTGCTCATGGGCGGCCGCGGCGGCCAGCTCGTAGTAGTGGGCCGGGTTGCGCTGCTGGGCCGGTGGCGTGGCCCGGGTGGCGCCGGCCGCGTAGACGACGGCGGCGGTGCCGGGCGCGATCAGACCGCTCGTGACCGCCGCGGCCAGCTTGGTCTCGTCGGCGAAGCTCATCGTCGGGATCGCCGAGCTCATCCCCAGCAGCGAGAGCGACGACGCGCTGGCGCCGGTCACGAAGGTGCGCGGGGTGTTGAAGAAGTGGGCGGCCGTGGCGTGGGCCACCAGCTGGAGCTGGGAGAGGAGGCTCGAGCTGAGCATCCAGGCGGGGGTGGGGTCGGGCTGGGTGCCGTCGCCGGCCTGGGCCTCGGCGGCGAAGTTCCCGAACAGGATCTGGCCGGGGCCGGCGCCCGGCACCCCGCAGGCAAAGCCGGCGTAGCTGGTGGGCGTGAACGTCGAGTCCACCACGATCGTGCCCGGGAGGTCAAAGGCGAAGCCGACCACGCCGATGTGCTTGGTGGCCAGATAGTCGAGCAGCACCTGCGAAGCGGCGGGGGCGTTGGGCACGCATCCGGTCACCGAGTTGGCGTCCCACTCGGTGACGATCACCGGGATCGACGCGCTGGCCGTGCCGAACGTCCTGTCCCAGAAGGAGATGCCTCGGGTCAGCGAGGGATAGTGGACGCCGTAGGCGAGCTGGGGATCGGAGCGGTGCACTGGGTCAAAGACGCGCATCCGCCCGGCCAGCGACTGCTCGCCGTTGAGGCTGGGGACGATGATGATGTTCTGGGGCGCCCGCGCGCGGATGTCGTTGATGAGCGTCTGCATGCCCACCGCCTGGCACGACCCGCCGGGGTAGATGATCTCGCCGCCCACGCGCCACTGGATCCAGCCGGCGGGCGTCGCCGAGACACCCGGCTCGTTGTAGAGCTCGAACATGACGTCGCCGTCGCCCGCGAACATCGCCGACAACGACTCCCATGCCCGCTCGGCGCCGGCGTCGGGCAGGGGGCAGCGGGTGGGCTCGCCGGCCGGCGGCTGGGCCTGGAGGGAGAGGATCACCGCCAGCCCCAGCCCGCGCGCGGTCTGGACGGCGTTGACCACCTCGTCGACGTAGGCGGCGGAGTACAGCGGGCCCTGTGGATCGAGCCCGAACTGGCTGACCTGGAAGCGGACGAGATCGGCGTGCGCGGCCACGGCCGCCTGCAGTTCCGCATAGCCGAACTGCTGATGGGCGGCGACGTACTTGCCGCTCAGCGCGTTGTCGGGCGCCACCAGCCCCACGATCTGCACCCCGCGCGGAACCCACGGCAGGCCGTTGCGCAGCAGCTCGTTATGGGTGATGGTGATGACCGACGTCGCCGCGCGGGCGCGCGCCACCGGCACGGCCAGACCCGCGACGGCCAGCACCATGATGATCAGGATCCGGGTACGCCCCACGACAGCAAAACACCTGCATCGCCGCCCAAGTTGCGCGCGCGTCAGATCACCTGTATCGGTTGGGTCAGCGCCTTCACGAAATCTTCGAGCTGATCGGTGCGCCAGCACTCGAAGGCGGTGCAGTGCTCGGCGTAGGCGGCGATCACGGAATCGCCATAGTTCCAGTACAGCTTGGGCTCGGGATTGAGCCAGAACGTGCGCCCGGCCTTGGCGGTGATGGCCGCGAACACGTCGTCGCGCGGCGGCCGGCCGTTGGTGCGGGCGTCGCCCAGGACGATGACGGTCGCGCGCGGGTGCAGCTCGTCCTCGATCTCGGCCAGGAACTCGGTCCACACGCGGCCGTAGTCGGTGTAGCCCGAGATGTCGGCCACACCGGCGTCGCGCGACACCGCCTCCGAGGCGGCGCGGAAATCGCGCTCGCGCTCGAAGACCTCGGTCACCTCCGAGATCCGCTCGATGAACACGAACGAGCGCAGCTTGCGGAAAGAGTCGTGCAGCGCGTGGAGGACGCTGAGAAAGAACGTGCTGGCACTGGTGACGCTGGTGGAGACGTCGCAGAGCACGAAGATCTCGGGCCGCCGCGGCCGCCGCGGCCGGTACTTGAGCTCGATCGGGACCCCGCCCGTCTGCAGCGACGCCCGCATGGTGCGGCGCACGTCGACGTGGGCGTGGCGCTTGCGGCCCTTGAGCTCATGGCCCTGGCTGGCCAGGCGGCGCTTGAGCTGGGCCACCACCCGGTGCACCGCCGCCAGGTCCTGGATGGGGCCGGTGGGAAGTGCCCGGTCCAGGTCGGTGAGCGGCCGCTTGGGGGGCAGGCTGGCGGTGCGCTCGATCAGCGCTCGCTCGAGCTCGCGCCGGAGGTGCTGCTCAAAGCGCCGCAGCTGGTCGCGGGGGACCCCGTCGCGGCGTGGGTCGTCGGGCGGCAGGTCGGGCTGCGGCTCGGTGCGCAGTCCCAGCGCCCGGCGGATGCGCTGGACGTCGACGCCGAGGACGCCGGACCCCTCGCCGCGGCCGAAGGCCGCGATGGCCAGCCGCGCCAGGTCGCGCATGGCTGCGTCCGAGCCGTCGCGCAGCGCCGCGGCGATCTGCTGGCGCAGCGCGTCGAGGTCGAGCTCGAGCGACTGTCCGCTCTGGCCCACCGCCGCCTCCGAGATCTCCCAGCGGGCCGCCTCGGCCTCCGCCGCGCGGAAGAAGAAGCGGTCGAACACCAGCTCGAAGGTGTGGCGGTCGTCGGGCGACTTGGCCAGCGTGGCCGCCAGCGCCTCCTTGAAATCCTCCTGGACGGTCCAGCTGATCTCGGTCAGCGCCGCGAAGGCGTCGAGCAGCTCGGAGGTCCCGACGGCCATCCCCTCCTCGCGCAGCTCCTCGGCGAAGGCCAGGAGCTGGCCGTCGAACCCGCCGGGCCCCCGGTCGGGGATCTTGGCGTAGAGCTTTCCCTGCGGGCTTGACGGCGGCGCGGGCATCGGCGAAACGACGACCTGCTTACGCCGCGGGGCGCGCGTCGGCGGCCGGATCGAGCTTGACTCCGACGCGCTCGGCCACGGTGTCGAGATCGGTGCGGTGCTTGACGATCACGCTCATCGTCTGACGGAACACGTCGGCGTTGATGTCGTTGGCGCCGAGCAGCAGCAGGGCACGGGCCCAGTCGATGGACTCGGCGATGCTCGGCGGCTTCTTGAGGTCCAGCTCGCGCACCTGGTTGACGATCTCCACCAGCCGGCGCGCCACCTGGGCGTCGAGCTCGGGCGAGTGCAGGCGGACGATCTCCAGCTCGTGCTCGATGTCGGGGTAGTCCAGCCACAGGTACAGGCAGCGCCGCTTGAGCGCCTCGGTCAGCTCCCGCGTGTTGTTGGAGGTCAGCAGGACCACCGGCTGGGTGCGCGCCTCGATCCGGCCCAGCTCCGGGATCGAGATCTGGAAGTCGGAGAGAAGCTCGAGCAGCATCGCCTCGAACTCCTGGTCGGTCTTGTCGATCTCGTCGATGAGCAGCACCACCGGCTCGGGGGAGGCGATCGCGGTCATCAGCGGGCGCGGGAGCAGGAACTCCTCGCCGAAGATGTCGTCCTGGACGGCCTGCCAGCCGGCGTCGCCGGCCTCGGTCTGGATGCGCAGCAGCTGCTTGCGGTAGTTCCACTCATACAGCGCTTTGGCCTCGTCCAGGCCCTCGTAGCACTGCAGGCGCACCAGCGTGCGGCCCAGGTAGCGCGACAGCGCCTTGGCCAGCTCGGTCTTGCCCACGCCCGCCGGGCCCTCCACCAGGACCGGCTTGCCCAGCTTGATCGCCAGGAAGGACACCAGCGCCGTCGACTCCCCGGGCAGGTAGCCGGCGCCGCGTAGGCCCGCGGAGACGTCGGGGACGGAGTCGGGCGGGGGCACGGTGTCGGGCATGGGATCGATCGGGCAGTCGGGCAGAGCGCCTGCCCGGGGACCCGCGGCACGGCGCGTCTCTCAAATATAGGGTTCTGTAGCCGTGATCCTCGTCCTCGCCACCGAGCAGGCCACCTTCCACGCTCTGATCGCCGTGCTCATCTTCGGTCTGGTCATCGGCGTCTTCGGCCACATCATCAGCTCCAAGACGCTGATCCTCACCGCGATCCTGCTCATCGGTGGCGTGAGTGCGTACTTCGCGTTCGGCTTCAGCCACGTGACCTGAGGGAGGGCCGAGGCTCCGCGGGCGTTTGCGCTGGGCACCGGCGCACGTCAACGGCGCTGGGGAAGGCGAGCCGGGTGGTCGCGGCGGAACCGTGGCGGATTTTGGAGGACATAGCTCCAAGATCCGCCACGACGTCTGGCAAAGCGGCGGATCGTGGGTGATTGTGGGCCTCTCACACCCATTTGCGCCCACAGTCCTCGCCAGGGCGCCGCGAGCGCTCGGGTGGGGCTTCAGGTGTCCCGGTCGAGCCGAATGGTCAGCTGGTCGTCGCCGGGGTCCGCCGGCCCGCGCGGGCGCTGGCGCTGGGTCTCGGCCTCCGACGGATCGGGCTCGGCGGGTTCAGACCGGGTGTCCGCGGCCTCCCCGGCGGTGCGAGGGGCGGCCGCAGCCGAGCGGCCGAGCCGCGCCGTCGGCGGCTCGGCGATGTCGAGCTCCTGGATGTCGCGGCGGTCAAGCGGCCGGGTTCGGCGTGCCGACACCGGCCCGCTGGGATCGGAGGTATCGCGCAAGCTGCTCGGGCGGGTGCGCTGGGTCGGGGCCTCTGAGGTGTCGGGGCGCACGCGCTGGGTCGGGGCTTCTGAGGTGTCGGGGCGCACGCGCTGGGTCGGGGCCTCTGAGGTGTCGGGGCGGACGCGCTGGGTCGGGGCCTCGGAGGGCGGCGCCGGCGCGGCGCGCTCGATCCGCACCTCCTGAGTCCAATCCGCGACGGCGCCCATGTCGGGCCCCGGGTACTCGCGCCTGGCCGCGCCTCGCCGCCGCGCTTCGCCGGCGCGCTTGCGCCGCCAGCCCCGACGGTGCTTGCGTCCGCCGGCGCGCGGGGTCTCCTCCCCGGGCAACGGCGGCTCGGGCTCGTGGGCGAGGCGGATCTGCGACCCGGAGTAGGTGAGCACCGCAGCCACGCCGAGGGCGACGAAGATGCCCCACTCGATCCCGGAGGTGTAGGCGATCTGGTCGTGCCGGCTGGTCCCTTCCTTGTCGAAGATGCGCCACACGATGAGCACGCAGGTCCAGAACCCGGCCGCGGTGATGACGCCCCCGTCGCCGCCGGGGACATGAAAGGCCTGGCCCTCGGCGCGAACGAACAGGAGGATGAGGACCGCGGCGCCGACCAGCAGCACCGCCGCCTCGACGAAGGAGAACGCGCCCCACCCGGTCAGCGAGCTGCTGGCCGAGCGCAAGCTGGTGACGCCGTTGGCGAACACCGTCTCCTGGTACCACGGGAGAAACAGCGTGAGGAAGAGCCCGGCGGAGGCCAGGGCGGCCAGCCGCCGCTCCTGGGGCAGCTCGCGCCACGCCCGGATCATGCGAATGGGCGGCGAGCCCGTCCGGGGCGCGCTGCTGGCACTGCTGGGCACCCCTCGATTGTACGTGCCGGGCCGGGCGGCTCCGCCCTCCCGTGGCCCCCGTGGACGAGGCCTAGAGGATCGGGATGTCCTGGACCTCGGCCGGGCCCGAGCGGGCGCGGTCGGTCCGCTCCAGATACCAGTCGATGAGGGCCCGCAGCGCCAGTAGGACCTCGCGGATCGCCTCGGCGAGTCGCTGCTGGAGCTCAGGCGGAATCCGGTCGCGCACCGCGCCCAAGAGGCCCAGCAGCAGGTCGGCGTCGGCGAGCAGGGGGGAGGCGGCCTCGCCCTCGGGAGGTGGTTGGGCCGACTCGCCGCCCGCCCGGGCCTGCTGCCAGCCCGCCGGCGGCGGCTTGGCCGCGCCGCCCGCTCCGCTCACCCGCTCCGCCGCGTCGGCCAGCAGCCGCTCGGCCGCCTGCGAGGCGCGCTCCAGCCGCTCCTCCAGGCGCCCGAGGGCGTCCTCGATGGGCTCGCGCGGGGGCTCGGCGCGGGGGTCGTGCGTGTCACTGCCCGCCATCGAACCTGATCTCCAGCGCGCCGCTCTCAAACGTGGCGGCGGCGGGCCGCATGGCGGCCATCGCGGGGGGCAGCATGATCGTCCGGCGCTGTCCGTCGACGCCGACGATCAGTTCCAGGCCGATCTTCTTGAGCGAGATGTCGCCCTTCTCGGCGAACGGCAGGTCCAGGCGCAGGCGCGCGCCGTCGTCGAGCACCTCGAGTTCCTGGGCCAGCGCGTGGTGCAGCACGGCGCCGGGGTCGCGGTCGCCGAATAGTTCGGCGTGCAGCCGGTCGAGCATCTCCGGCCCCACCACCTCCTGCTCGAAGAAGGGCGCGCACAGCACCGGGACCGGCGCGAACGCCGCGTGCACGCGCTCGAGGTTCTCCTCCTGCACGCGGCGCCACCCCGCGAAGTAGTCGCCCACGCCGGGCGGGAACAGGCGATTGACGATCACGGCGTCGGTGAGATACCCGTACAGGTTGAGATACGTGAACGTGCGCATCGCCTCGCCGATCACCATCTTGTCCGGGTTCATGACCAGCCGGATCGTGGAGCGGGTCCGGTCGCGCAGGATCTCGTTCATCGCGATCAGGTTCCGCGAGAGCCGCTCGACATCGGCGAACACCGCCTTGCCGGGCATCGAGATGTCCAGCAACGACCGCGCGATCGGCCGTGCCGCGGCCAGGATCTGGCGCTCGAACGGGAACACCTTGTCGAGCCACCAGCGGGCGACATCGGGGAACGACAGCAGGCGCAGCGTCTCGCCGGTCGGCGCGCAGTCGACGATGACCACATCCCACTCCCCCGATTCGTGGTGCGATTGCAACCGCAGCAGCGCGAACAGCTCGTCCCCGCCGGGCGGCACCGTCAGCTCCTCGGCGGAGATCCGGTCAACGCCGCGCTCGATGAGCAGCTCGCCCAGCCACTCCTGCACGCCGGACCAGTGGCGCTCCATCTCCTCCTGGGCCTTGACCTCCTGGCCCCACAGCCCGTCGCCGGCCTGGACGGGGTCCGCGCCCAGCTCGACCCCCAGCGACTCGGACAGGCTGTGCGCCGGGTCGGTGGAGACGACCAGCGTGCGCAGGCCACCGGCCGCGCAGCCGCGCGCGGTGCAGGCGGCCACCGAGGTCTTGCCAACCCCGCCCTTGCCGGTGTAGAGGATCGTCCGGGGGCGCCCCATCGCGGCGAGTCTAAGCCCCGCCACCGCTCAGGGCGTGCTCGCGGCTCAGCGCGTGATCTGCAGCTCCCCGGTGATCCGCCCGAAGTTGCCGGCCAGGTCGGTCGCGGCGAGGACCACGCCGTAGGTCCCGGCCTTCTTGATCCGCGGGATGGTGAAGCTGTGCGTCCCGTAGCTGAACGAGGCGCTGGTGGCGTACACGGTCTGGCCGGCGCTGTTGGTCACCGTGACCCCAACGTGGGAGATCTTGGACAGGCGGAAGCGCATGGCAAAGGCGCCGCGGTTGCGCGCCCTGGTGGTCAGCTGGGTCAGGGCCGGCGGGATGGTCTCGTAGGCCTGGAAGTGCTGGGCGGTGGTGCAGTACACGGGCGCCTGGGTCCGCGTGCAGAGCTGCTGCAAGAAGCCGGTGACGAGCTCGTGGTAGCTCAGCGTGTCCTCGATGCCGGGCTGATACAGAGACCACGCGCCGGTGTCGAAGCTGGGCAGCTCGGCCTGCGCCTGCGTATTGCCGGCGGCAAACAGGGCGGCCGCGGTCGCGTTGTGGCTCGCTTGGGCGAAGTCGTAGAGGCCGATGAGCGTCTGCAGGAACGCGTTGATGATGTCGGTGGTGGGGGCGAACGTGTACTGCAGGAAGCGCGTTCCGGAGGGCGCTTTGACGTTGACGCCCACCGGAGGCTTGACGCTGAAGATCGGCAGAGCCTGCGTGCCGACCGTGAGATAGTCGGCGTCGCCGGTCGCCGCGTAGGCGCGGCTGAGTGCCTCCAGTCCGGTCGCCTGCGACATTGCGCTGGTCCACGGCGGCGAGCCGCCGTCGAAGTGGAAGTAGTACTCCCAGGTCAGCCCGCCGCCGCGCTGGGCGGCGAGCGGAATCATCTCTGAGAGCAGCTGCTCCATCTGCGGATAGTCCGCGGCGCCCGCGGTGTAGAGGCCATCGGCCTTGCCGAAGGTGCCCAGGACCTGGAGCTGGATGCCCTGTCCCGGGTAGTACTCCCACACCAGCTGCGAGCCCGAGAACTCCACCCGCTGCCCGCTGGACAGCAGCGGTCCGGTCGTCCACCACTGCTGGTTGGCCGCGAGCGTGGCCATCAAGGCCGGCAGCCGCGACGGGGTCAGCTGGTGTGACGCGGCGATGTCGTGCATCGTCACGGTGATGGCGGTGAGCTCGGTCCTGCGCGTGCCCCGCAACTTCTTCTCCGTGGCCAGTGCGTGGTTGTAGGCGCCGACGTCGGCCTGATAGGCCGCGGTGGGCAGCGCCCCCGTCCGGTGCAGCCGCGCGAGCTCCGAGAGGAACGTGATCTCGGGCTTCTTGGGCTTCTTCTTCTTCTTGGCCGGCTTGGACGTCGTCCCCGGTGCGCCCGGTGCGGTCCCTCCCGTCGACGACGTCGAGCGCGCGGCGTGCTCGGAGGTCGAGAGCCCGGCGGCCGTCGTCGCCGGCGCAGGGGTCAGCGCCGGTCCGGTGACGTACGGGTCATCGCGATGGATCGCGTGCCCGTTGTGGCCGAGAACAAGGACCGGCGCGGCGGCGGCGCTGGCCGGGAACAGCAGCACCAACAGCAGGACGAACAGGCTCCTGCGCACCGAGCCGATGCTACATTCGCGCCGACCGCCCTGCCACGACTGAGGAGGATGTTGCATGCAGACCCGGAACACGTCCCGATCGCCGTGGTTGCGGCGGGGACTGCTCCTCGGCCCGGTCGTGGCCGCCCTGGCGCTTGCCGCCTGCGGCAGCTCGAGCGACACGGGCTCGTCGGGTAACGCGCAGAGCCTCCTCAAGCAGACCTTCGCCAGCGGCAAGCCCGTCAAAAGCGGGGTCCTGAGCATCAACCTCACCCTGAACCCCTCGGGGTCGAGCACCTTCACGTCGCCGGTCAGCTTCACCATCAGCGGGCCCTTCCAGAGCCGCGGGAGCGGCCAGCTGCCCCAGTCGAACTTCACCATCGGGGTCTCCGCGCTCGGCCGCCAGGGTCAGCTCGGGATCGTGTCCACGGGCACGGCCGGCTACGTCACCCTCAGCGGGGCCGCCTACCAGCTTCCCTCCGCCGACTTCCAGCGGCTGGAGTCCGGCTTCTCCTCGGTCGGCGGGTCAGGCCAGGGCGGCGGCGGGCTGTCGGCGCTCGGCATCAACCCCCAGCACTGGCTGACCAACGCGTCGGTCGTGGGCTCCGACAACATCGGCGGCGCCGACACCACGCACATCCGCGCCGGGGTCAACGTGTCGGCCCTGCTTGCGGACATCAACACGCTGCTGGGCAAGGCCTCGAGCACCGCGGGCACCAAGATCCCCAGCTCCATCCCCCAGGCGACGCAGCAGAAGATCGCCGCCGCGATCAAGAACGCCACCGTCGACGTGTGGACAGGCAAGAGCGACAAGGTCCTGCGCAAGCTCTCGCTGAATCTCAACGTCCCCGTGAGCGGCCGGCTCTCGACCGTGGCCGGCGGCATGACTTCGGCGGGGATCGGCTTCACGCTCCAGTACTCCGGCGTCAACCAGCCCCAGACGATCTCGGCGCCGGCCAACGTGCACCCCTACAGCGAGTTCACCGCCAAGCTGCGCTCGCTGCTGACGGGCATCCAGGGATCGGTGGGCGCCGGGGCCCTGGGCGCCGGCTCCACCGGCTCGTCGGGCTCGTCGGGGTCCACCGGCTCCTCGGCCGCGACCGCCAAGATCGAGAAGTACAGCAAGTGCATTCAGAACGCCGGTCAGGACGTCCTGAAGATGCAGAAGTGCGCCTCGGTGCTCAACGGAAGCTGATCCGCGCCCAGCCCGGTCTTGGACCTGGACCCCCGCGTCCCGGTGCGCTTCCGCCCGCTCGTCGGTCACGCCATCGCCACGACGGCGCGGGTGACGCTCTCCTCCTGACGGGCGGGGCCTGGACCCCGGCCGGGCGCTACTCCCGACCGGGCTCCTGGTCGTCCTCTTCCAACTCGTCGGACGAGTCTCCGCCGTCGTCCTCCTCCTCGGCGGAGCCGGCGTGCAGGTGGACCTGGAAGGCCTCGAGCAGCTCGTCGCGGCGATGCTCGTCGACGGGGAGCTCGTCCGAGATATGCACCCAGTCGGCGCCCTCGAACTCCTCCATGTTGAAGATCTCGGAGTCGAGCTCAGGAGAGTCGTCGACGACGATGAGGACCTCGGTCTGAGGGTTGAAGTAGGTGCCGGGACGATTGACCAGGTCGTCCAGCTCAACGCGGCGTGGGTCAGCCATGGCGCGCAGCCTACCGCCTGAGGCGGGTCGCCGGTGTCAGAGGGCCCGTCAACGGCTGGCTCACAACCCGCTGAGAGCGGCGATCTGGCGCTCGATCTCGGCCTCGACGTCCAGGGGCGGCTTGCCCTGACGCTCCCGGCGGTGGTTGCGGGCCACAACGAGGTCCCGGATCTCGGCGCGCAGCTCGTCGTCCACGGCCGGGGCGGTCAGCCGGTGCAGCTCGGCCTGGATGTCGAGCTCGGGCTCGCCCCGACGGCGCCGCCGCGCATTGCGGGCCTCGAGCATCTGACGGATCTCCTCGTCGCGCTCTGACAGCGCCGCTGCCGAGCCCGCGGCCGGGGCCGCCGGGCTGCGCTCCATCAGCAGGTGGTTTCGCCCGTAGTCCTCCCAGGTGCGGCGCCCGAGTAGCAGCGCCACCACCGCGCCGGCGACTCCGACGGCGCACACCACCAGCACCACCGTGCCAAACGCGCCTTGCACGTTCTTAAGTGTGGCAAAGCGCCGGGCGATTCCTTCCGCCCAGAACTTAGACCTTCGTGCTGTTGCGGCAACCGCGATTGGGGGTATTCTTCGCCTCAGAGCAAATTGACTGACTAGTCAATCGAGCCTGTAAAAGGAGAACACGGTGGTTGATTTCACCCTCACCGACGAGCAGAAGAGCATGCGCGAGATGGCGCACGACTTCGCCGAGAAGGAGATCCGCCCGGTCGCCTGGGACTACGACAAGGACGCGACCTGGCCCGGCGAGATCCTGGAGAAGGCGTGGGAGCTGGGGTTGATGAACAACCACCTGCCATCCGAGTACGGCGGACCTGGCCTGGGCTTCCTGGACGGCGTGATCATCGAGGAGGAGCTCGCCTGGGGTTGTTCGGGCATCGCGACGTCGCTCACCTGCAACGGCCTGGCCACCGCTCCGGTCATCCTGGCCGCCTCCGACGAGCTCAAGAAGGAGTACCTGGGCCGTCTCTCCGAGGCGCCGCTCTACGCGTCGTTCTGCCTCACGGAGCCCAGCGCCGGCTCTGACGTGTCCGGGATGAAGACCACCGCCACGCGCAAGGGCGACAAGTGGGTCATCAACGGCTCCAAGTGCTTCATCACCAACGGCGAGTACGCCAACTGGTACACGGTCTACGCCAAGACCGACAAGGACGCGGGGCACCGCGGCATCTCCTGCTTCATCGTCCCCCGTGACGCCGGCGTGGTCGTCGACAAGCACGAGGACAAGATGGGCCAGCGCGCGTCCAACACCGCCACGATCACCTTCCCCGAGGTGGAGATCCCGCTCGACCACATCGTGGGCGAGGAGAACAAGGGCTTCAAGATCGCGATGATGACCCTGGACCGCACGCGCCCCGGCGTGGCGGCGATGGGCGTCGGCGTCGCGCGCGCCGCCATGGAGATGGCCATCGAGTACTCCAAGGAGCGCCAGCAGTTCGGCGTCCCGATCGCCATGCACCAGGCGATCCAGTTCCTCATCGCCGACATGTCGACCAAGGTCTACCTGTCGCGCCTGGCCACCTACAACTCCGCGGTCCTGCTCGATCAGGGCAAGCGCAACACGCTGGAGTCCTCGCACGCCAAGCGCTTCGCCGCCGACTCGGCCATGGAGGTCACCACCGACGCCGTGCAGGTCTTCGGCGGCTACGGCTTCATCAAGGAGTACAAGGTGGAGAAGCTCATGCGCGACGCCAAGATCCTCCAGCTCTACGAGGGCACGGCGCAGATCCAGCGCCTGGTCATCGCCCGCGAGACGCTGCTGCCGCGACGCGTGCAGGAGCCCGCTCCCGCGACCGCCTAGGCGCGCGCGTCTCCAGATTGGATGGGGGGCTCAGCCTGACGGCTGGCCCCCCTTTTCTTGCGGCGCGGCCGTCCCGGCGTTCCGTCGGGGCTCGGTGGTTGACTGAGGCCCATGCCACGTTGGGTCCTCGTACCGGCAGTGGTGGCAGGGATGTCCTCGTTCGCGGGCGGAGCGCTCGTCGGCGCACACTCCAACGCCGACGCCTCCGCGCCTGCCCCGGTCCGGATGGCGACCCACGCCCCCGGCGGCGTCGTCGCGGGTCATCACCGCGCGTCGCCAGGTCGCGGCGTGACGGGCTACAGCCAGCCCTTGCGGCGGAAGTAGACCCAGAAGCCGATCACCGACGCCGCCAGCAGCCCGAGCCCGAAGACGTAGAACACCACCTCGGAGTTCATCCACCGCACCAGCGAGCCGAAGTTCTGGCCGAAGAAGCCGGTGAGGAACGTCAACGGCAGGAAGATCGTGGCGATGATCGTGAGCTGCTTGTTGATCTCGCCCTGGCGGTTGGCCACGGTCGAGAGATACATGTCGGTGGCGCCCGACAACAGATCGCGGTAGGAGTCGACGAGCTCCGAGATGCGCACCAGCCCGTCGTAGAGGTCGCGGAAGTAGAGCCGGTCGTCGGTCTCCAGCCCCGGCAGCGCGGCGATCCGGTCGGCGTTACGGATGAACATGTCGCGCATCGGCGTGACGACCCGCCGCATCGCCACCAGATCGCGCTTGAGCGAGAAGATGCGCTGCAGATCCTCGGCGTCGGCGTTGGCGATCACGTCCTGCTCGAGGTCGTCGATGTCGTCATCGGTGCGGGTGAGTACCGGGATGAACGTCGTGGTGATGGCATCGAGGATCTTGTAGACGAGAAACTGCTCGCTGCGCACCTGCTGCTCGTCATAGCGGGTGCGCAGATCGGACAGGGCGCCGAACGGCCGGCGGTGGATCGTGATCACGTAGTCGCCGGAGATGACCAGGTGGACCTCGCGCAGCAGCGGCCCCCCTGACTCGGTGCCGGCGTCCACGCCGAAGACCACCATGAACATGTAGCCGTCGTACTCCTCGATCTTCGGCCGCTGCCGGAATGTGTGCGCGTCCTCGAGCGTGAGCGGGTGCAACTTGATCAGCTGTGAGAGCTCGGTGAGGTCGGCGTCGCTGGGGTCCTCGTAGTCGACCCAGACGAAGCGCTGGCCGTCGAGGTGGGCAGCGACCTCGTGGCGCTTGGGGTTGTGCAGGCAGGGAACCCGCACCGCGGTTGGGCGCGGCGCATCCGGCTCGCCGGGATTCACGGCGCCTAAGCTACCAGCCGGTGCCGCTGCTGCCGCGGGACGGTCAGCGCCAGCGAGATGACGCCCATGGTCTTCTGGGCGTCGTTGGTGCCGTGGGCCAGGGAGACCAGCGATGCCGAACCGATCTGGCCGAAGCGGTAGCCCGTGGCGGAGTCCTTGGGGCCCAGGACCCGGATGATGATCCGGTAGGCGACGTAGACGCCGATGAAGGCCACGACGCCGGCGATGATCGGCGACAGGAGCGCGGGCACGATCACCGACTGCACCAGGTTGTGCCAATTCACCGCGCTGCTGCTGGCCGCGACGATCGTCGCTCCGATGACCCCGCCGATGACAGCGACCTTGGGCTTCAGCGCGCCCGTCGCGATGGACGTCGCCATCGCGTTGGCAGTGTCACGGAAGCCGTTCGTGAAGTCGAACGCCACTCCCGCCACCACCACCAGGATCAGTACCAGGTCGGACCCCATGCGGGGTGCAGCCTGCCATTTCTAAGAGCCCTTTCAAGTCACCGCCCTGTGAACGCGAGGCGGGATTTTGCGTCACTCGGTGGAGCTGAATTCCCAGATCGCGATGCCGAGCATGCCGAGCCCCAGGATCACGATGACGGCGGCCTCGAGCAGGGTCGGCACTCGCCAGCCGAACCACGTGACGCCGGAGTTGAGCGCGTGCTGGGCGGCGGGGGACATGTGTAGGTGACTGAACACGGCCCGCCGCATCGGGTCGACCGCGTAGGTGAGCGGATCCAGGCGGTTGAGCACCGCTAGCCAGGTCGCGAGCCCCGCCACCGGGAACAGCGCCCCGGAGATGAAGAACATCGGCGTCACGATCATCTGCATCACGCCCATGAACGACTGCATCTGCTTGATCCGCGCCGCGACCATGATGCCGAACGCGGTGATGGCGAACGCCAGCAGCAGCTGCAGGAAGAAGATCTCCACGATCATCACGGCGTTGTAGGGAACGTGCACGAGCGGGGCGATGACGATGATCACGACGCCCTGGATGCAGGCCACGGTGGCGCCGCCGAAGCACTTGCCGATCACGATCGAGCTGCGCCGGATCGGCGCAACCATCATCTCGCGAAGAAAGCCGAATTCCCGGTCCCACACGATCGACGCCGCCGAGAACATGGCGGTGAACATGACCGCGATGCAGAGGATGCCGGGGTAGATGAACGTCTTCAGGTTGACACCGTGCGTGCCGGCGGCCGCGACTGACTGCAGTCCGGTGCCGAGCACGAACAGGAACAGGAACGGCTGGACCAGCATCGTGACGATTCGCAGGCGATCCGAGCGGTAGCGGATCAGCTCGCGGCGCCAGACGATCTTGATCGCGCGCAGCTCCGAGCGCAGGCTGCGCTGCGGCACCGAGACGCGGACGACCGGGATGGTCGAGCTCTCGGCGGCCTGGGTCTCGGTGCGGCTGTCAGTGGTGGTGCTCATCGCCGACCTCCGGTCATCATCTGCATCATCACCCGGTTGCGATGCTTGGACTGGTCCTCCTCGGCATCGCGGATCGTCGAGCCGGTGTAGGACATGAACACGTCGTCCAGCGTGGGACGCGACACGCTCACCGAGCGGATCGGCATCTCGAACTCGGCGAACAGCCGCGGCACGAACTCCTCGCCGGCGGGAACGCCGAACACGACCGCGCCCTCGCTCATCTTGGCCTCGATCTCAAACTGGCGCTGCAGCGCCGCGATCGCGGCGTCGTTGTCATCGGTGTGGATCGTCACACGGTCAGTCCCGACCCCGGCCTTCAGCGCGTCTGGTGAGTCCAGCGCGACGATCTCGCCGTGGTCCATGATCGCGATCCGGTCACACCACTCCGCCTCATCCATGTAGTGAGTGGTCATGAAGATCGTGATCTCCTCGCGCTCCTTGAGCTCGCGGATGTAGCTCCAGATCGAGCGGCGCGTCTGGGGATCGAGGCCGATGGTGGGCTCGTCCAGGAACAGAACCCGCGGTGAGTGCATGAGCCCGCGCGCGATCTCCAGGCGCCGGCGCATCCCGCCTGAGAAGGTCCCCACCACCGAGTCCTTGCGGTCCCACAGGCCGACCATCTCCATCACCTGGCGCATGCGCGGCGCGACGAGGTCCGACTGGACCCCGTAGAGCTCGGCGTGGAGCTTGAGGTTCTGGGCCGCGGTCAGGTAGCCGTCGAGCGTCGGGTCCTGGAAGACCAGGCCGATGTTCCGGCGCACGTCGTCGCGCTCGGTGACGACGTCGTGGCCGGCCACCGACGCCGCGCCCGAGGTCGGCTTGGCCAGCGTGCACAGCATGTTGATGGTGGTCGTCTTGCCGGCCCCGTTGGGGCCCAGGAAGCCGAACACCTCTCCCATGGCGACCTCGAAGTTGACGCCCCTCACCGCCCGGACCTCGCCGTAGTTCTTGACGAGGTCGCGGACGGAGATGGCGGGAGCCGAGGCCCCGTTGGTGGCGGGCGACGTCATCGCGTCCCTACGTTAGCCCGCTCACGCGTCGGATTCGCCCGGATCCTGGGCGTCTTCGGAGTCCTCGGCGTCATCGCCGTCGGGACCGTCCTCGGCCAGGATCCGGTACAGAGCCCTGCGTGTCTCGGCCAGGACCTCGACGGCGCGGGCGCGCTGCGCCTCATCGCCGACGGTGGCCACCTGCCAGGCCGCTTTGCCGATCTGGATCACCAGCGGCGCCAGCTCGGTGATGGCGTTCTCGCCCTCCTCGTCGGCGGGCTGCCAGGGCTCGGGCTCGCCCGTCCGGCTCTCGAGATGCTCACGGCCGGCATCGGTGAGCTCAAACCGGCGCGACCCCTCGGCCTCGACCGACTTGATCAGGCCCTCGTCCTCGAGCTGCGCCAGCGTGGGGTAGACCGAGCCGGGGCTCGGGCGCCACCGGCCGCCGCTGCGCTCCTCGATGGTCTGCATGAGCTGATAGCCGTTGGCGGGCTGCTCGGCGAGCAGGCGCAGGAGCGCCAGCCGCACGTCGCCGCGCCGCGCCCGGCCGCGTCCGCCGGGTCCCCGGCCGCCGCGTCCGAACGGGCCACCCGGGCCGCCGAACGGCCCGCCGCCCATGCGGCGCCAGGCGATCAGCTGCTCGAGCTCCTCGGGGGTCGGTCGCATGCCGTGCCGGCCGCCCCCGCGCGAGAACAGCCAGTTGGCCGCGTCGCGGTGGTGGTGGTGATGGTGACGATGGCCCTTGCGGCCGTGGCGCTCGCCGCGTCCTCCGCGCTCGCCCTCGTCCCGTCGTTCGCGGTCACCCGCGTCTCGTGATTCGCGCTCGCTCCACTCTGCGGCGAAGCCGGCGCCTCGTGATGCCCAGGCTCCACGCCCGGGTCCCCAGGCTCCTCGCCCGGGCCAGTTCTGTGCGTATGCACCAGTCATATGTGGTTCCTCCACTCGTTACGTTTCAGTTCTTTGACTGTCGTCGGTGTATCGACGATACGTAACGATATATCGTTGGCAGTCGTCTGTCAAGTCGCCACGACGACTTCGAAGCCGTCAGGTGCTGAGGGGTGAGGCCGGCGGTCACGGCGGATCCGAACCACGTGGATGGTCAGATGCACCCCAGCGGTGCATTTCGCCATCAGAGTCGCGGCAGACGGCCCGCCGCAACGGGCTCGAGCCTCTTCGATGGCCGCTGTCGACGTGCGCCCCGTTACCTCGGGCCACGCCAGGGACTTCGGCTACTCGTCGTCCTCGCCGTTGCCGGAAGAGCCGCCGGGGCCGCCCGGGCCACCTGAGCCGCCGGAGCCCGGGCCACCCGAGCCCGTGCCCGGGCCGCCGCGCTTGCGCAGCCAGTCGGCCAGCTGCTGGCTCACGTCGCCGACCTGGGAGCCCAGGTTGGTGACGTTTTCACCCAGCTCGCGGAACAGCGCCCGGAAGCGCTCGGCGTAGAACTCCATGGCGTCGGAGGCCTCGTCGCGCGGATAGACCGGGTCGCTGCGCTTGCGGTACTCGCCGCGGATGATGCGGTCGTACTCGCCGCTCTGGACCCACTTCATGATCTCCGAGACGCGGCGGACCGAGTAGGAATGGGTGGCGTTGATCTCGTTGAAGAACCGGCGGACGCGGTCGTGGCTGTCCTCCCAGTTCTCGTACTCCATCGCCTGGGCCATGAAGGCGTCGAGGTCGAGCTGGTCGGCGGGCAGGCCGCTCGCCACCACCATCAGGGTGCGGCACACGATCTGCGGGTCGCGCACCGCCAGGACGGCGGCGCGGTCGCAGCTGAGCTCGGCGGCGCGGCGCCATTCCAGCAGCACAGCGCGCACGGCGCGGACCGGCAGGCCGAGCAACGGGAGGGTGAAGGTGGCGCGCAGGAGAATGTTCAGCGCGGTGATGTACAGGACGTGGTCGGAGAGGATGTGCCCGAGCTCGTGGGCGAGGATCACGCGCTGCTCACCGGGGCCCAGCCGCTCGAGCAGGTTGGAGCCGACGATGATCATCGGCTTGCTGGAGCCGATCGTCTGGGCGTTCCAGAACAGCGCCGAGGTGACATACAGGTCGTACTCCGCGGGCATGTCCAGGATGTATTTGACGCCCTGGTAGGACGTCCACAGCTGGGGGAGCTGGCGATCTGACACCTTGACCGAGTTACCCAGGAACATCTGGCGCAGCGCGCGCTCATAGCTGAACTCGACCAGCTTGCGCACGACCGTGTCGAGCATGGGGACGGACTTCAGAGCTGCCGTCGCGGCGCGATCGGCGGGGTGCTCATACGCCTTGGACGAAATGTCCGGGTAGGGCTCGATCGCTTCGGGAAGCGTGTCCGTCATGGGTGACACAGAGCCTACAGGTGCCGCGTCATCGATCACAGCGAGAATGGACGGGTATGCGACTGGTTCACGCGACGCACACATTCGCGGCCTCGGTGCCCGCCGCAGAACGTCAGTGGTATGACACGAGCGGGTGGCCGCAGTGGGTCGACGGGCTCGACCAGGTGGTGAAGACCGACGAGCCGTGGCCGAGGGTGGGCGGCGGGGTCACCTGGCAGTCGGGGCCGGCGGGGCGCGGCCGGGTGACCGAGGCCGTCGTGGCCTATACGCCGGGCGAGGGCCAGACCGTCGAGGTCGCCGACGACGCGATGACCGGTCGCCAGACGGTCACCTTCGCCGCCGTGCCCGATGGGGTGGAGGTGACGTTGCGCCTCGAGTATCGCCTCAGGCGCCGATCGCCGGTCACACCGCTGGTCGACGTGCTCTTCATCCGGCGCGAGATGTCACTGTCGCTCGGCCGCTCGCTGGCCCGCTTCGGCGCCCGCCTGCACGCTGACGAGTGACGACGCCGGCGACCGGCCGGCCTCCCCGAGCGGAGAGGCCGGCCCGGCCGGCATCATTGGGTCAGCGGACCCGGTAACGGTAGGGGATCGTCGCCACCTCGTCCCCGCTGGCCGTGAACTCGTTCCACGTGTCGACGCCGATGAATCCGTCCACCGTGTGGCCCCGGTGGCCTGAGTGGCCGCTGGGCGTGAACGTGACCGTGATGGTCCCGGTCTGGCCCGGGTCGAGGGCGAGCCCCGTGAACGGCGGTGCGTTGGGGTCGACACTCTGGGCCCAGATGTCGCCCGTGCTGCTCGTCACGTCGGAGTTGAACGGGTACGTGTTGGCCAGTGCCGCGAGGTTGGTGACCGCCGAGCCCGCGGGCAGGCCATTCGGCGGACTGGGGTTGGTCTGCCCGGGGGTGGCGAAGAACAGCCCGGGAGCGATCTCCGGCGCGATCAGCCGGTTGACCGCAGCGTTGCCGAATGACGGACCGCTGAAGTCCGGATCACCGAACACGAACCCGGTGTCCATGGTGATCGGCAGGTTCGCCTGAGCCACCGTGGCCAGCCCGTTGGTGCCTGGTGGCACCAGCCAGTTGGGCTGTGCCGCGAACGACAGCGGCAGCGCGACGTTGTTGGTGTCGACGCCGGCCAGCAATTGCGGGACGCGGTGGTCCAGGCGCGCGTCGGCCAGGTACACCTCCGGGCTGTTCCCGGTGTTGGTCACCTGGATCGTCGCGGTCACCGGCTGCCCGGCCCGCAACTTGGCGTGTCGGGAGTTCGGGATGCCGCTGCTGGAGACCTGCGCCGGGTTGAACGAGATCGTCCCGGTGTACGGTTCTGAGAGGCGCTCCCCGTTGACCGGCTGGACGACGGTGAGGATCGCCGTCCACAGGCCGGGCCGCGGATTCTGGTGGAAGAACTGCATCGTCGGGGCGAAGATCACCTGCGTGGGGCTGATGCGCTCGGTCGTGCTCTGGACGTCCACCGGTTGCCCGCTGGGGTCGACGAGCCATCCCTGCACCCCGTAGTTGGCATCGGCCAGCTGCACCGCGAGGTTCAGCGACGGCCGGCCCCACGGCACCTCGAACTGATAGGTGAACGTCTGACTGCTCTGGCCGGCGTCAGCGCCACCGGTCAGGTTGCCCGAGAACGTGCCGCCCTGCCGCGAGATCGGCACCAGGGACCTCACCACGATCGGGACGCTCCCGTCGCTGCTCGAGCCCGTGCCCAGGTGCAGCCGGAAGCTCTCGTCGCCGGCTTGCCCGCCGGGGACGCTGACCCGGAAGTTCGCGGACTGCCCGGGTCGGAGCGTCCGGGACGCCGGGAACACCGAGCCGGTGTTCTGGAACTGCTGGGTCGCGTACTCGAACTGGACATCGCCGTTGTACTCCAGGGCGGGGGTATCGACGGTGAAGATCACCGCCGTCCACGTGCCGGCCTCCGGCTGGCGCACCTCGACATGCCCGAATCCGCTCTGGTTGGTTCCCAGCAGCGAATAGGCCGCGACCTGCCCCTCCGGGTTGAACAGGGTCTCGTAGACCGCGGCTGGGGCGCCGGAGGAAAGGGTGGACAGCGCGGCCCAGGTGATGTCGCCGGTGAGGTAGTCCGCACCCGCCGGGACCGTGAACGTGTGCTTCTCGTATGAGTCGGTGTTGCCCTCGCCGTCGACGAACGTCGGCGACGAGGCGCCGAGGGTGACCGTTCCGGTGTCGTCGCTGGTCGGCTGCGATGCGATCCCGAGGAGCGACGGCGTCACCGTCTGCGGGCTCGTGCCCTCGTTGGTGACGTTGACGTTGAAGCGTGACGTCTGGCCGGCGTCGACCGTCGCGCTGAGCGATGTCTGGCGCACGAACAGCGAGTTGCCCTGCGGCTGGCTGCCGCCGTTGATCGTCTCGGCCAGCTGGACCGCCTTGAGCGTGTCGACCAGGCCGGCGCCCTGGTGGTCGGCGGGCGCGCCGAGGTCCTGGGCGGTGCTCATGATGATCTGCTTGACCAGTTCCGGCGACGGCGCGCGGCCGTTGTGGGTCTTCTCGTAGGCGCTGATGACGAGCGCCGCGGTCCCCGACGTCTCTGGCGCCGAGGCGCTGGTGCCGCCGGCCGCCCAGATGGGCGGCGGGTTAGTGCCGTGGTCGATGTCGGCACAGCCGGTGAACTCCGTTGTCTTGCTGCTGCACAGCGACCAGCCGCGGTCACCGGGGGCCACCACGTCGACCGTGCTCGGATTGAACTGGGTGAAGCCGTCGGAGCTGAGCGCCGTGATGTTGCTGTTCTCCCAGCCTCCCGGGCTCAGCTGCGTCCCGTACCGGGTGGTCTGGCGGTAGACGCGATAGGTCGTCGTTCCGCCCACGGCGATCACGCCGGGCGTGGTCGCCGGCGAGCCGATGTTGTTGAACGGGCCGGAGTCACCGCTGGAGGCGACTACCGTGATGCCCGCCTCCACGGCGGCCTGATCGGCCAGCGCCACCGGGTCATTCTCGGTGTTGGGGATCGGGCTGCCGCCGAGGGACTCGTTGAGGATGTTGACGTGGTCGTGCTCGACCAGCCACTGGATCCCGGCGAGGATTGTCGAGTTGAAGAACCCGGGCGCCGAGCCCTGCAGGTTCGCAACGGCCAGGCTGGCGCCGGGGGCGATGCCCTCGATCTTGATGTTGCAGCCGGGCGGCAGCGGGTGCGCCGGGTTCACGAACCCGGACAGGTCGTAGGTCTGGTTGCCCTGGGAGGCGATCGTGCCCGCGTCCAGGAACGCCTCGCGGCCGTCGGTCGGGGCGGTCGGCCCGTACCCGCTGAAGTCCTGATAGTCGAAGATGACGTGCTCCCCGTTGGCCCGGATGAGGTCCGGGTTGGTGGGGTCGATGCCGTCGGCCAGGATGCCGACCTTGACGCCGCTGCCGCCGTCGGTGAGCTGCTCGGCTGCATCCACGTTCATGACCTCGCGGGCCTCGGGCTCGATGATCGGCTTGCTCGGGTCGGTGGTGCAAGTCTGCTGCGTCCCGGTGGAGGTCGCGTGGGAGCTCACGCCCGCCATCGCGCCCAGGGCGGGGCCAGGGCCGCTCCCCAGCGACGCGAAGTGGCGCAGCGCGTCGGGCACCACGGCCTGAACGGCGGGGTTGGCCTGGAGATGCTTGACCTCGGCCGCCGACACGGTCGCCGCCATCGCGTTGATGAGCGAGAAGCTCCGCACGTGGGTGGCGTGCAGCTGGCTCAGCTCGGCGCGCACGCTCACCTGAGACGCGAGGGCAGCGCGCACGCGCGCGCTGGTGTTCGACCGCGTCGCGGGGAGGCGCCCCAGCTGGTCCTTGAAGATGATGATCGACCTCTTGTCCGCCTGGGCCGAGAGCCGCTTGACCTGCGCTGCGCTCAGCAGCGGGCGCTTGCCGTGGAACGTGCGCGCGTGTGACCGATGGTGCTTGGCGCGTACGTGCGTGACATGCGCCGCCAGGGCAATGCCTCCGGCGGTCAGCGGAACCAACACGGCCGTCGCCAGCAGAGCGACCAGCCGAAAGCGAGAGCGAAAGCTCATCGTCCTATCCCCTCCCTAGAAGAAAACGAATGCGGCAATGACTCACCTGGGACCCACGATCCCAACGCGGATCCATTCCGATTGTCAGTCTGGGATATCCGGCGCGGGGTTGTCAAGGGCCGTTGACGGATTTCGCAGTTAGTGGTTAACAAACGCCCGATTTTGGAGCCTCGGACGGCGATCCGCTACGGTCCGGCGCGCCATGTTCGTGTTCAAGGCCGCGTTCCTGAGCAGGCCCGCGCCACACCGGAAGGGGGCGTGAGCGCGGCAGGCGTCGCCGGGCTGATCCGCGACGCCGGATCGGTGGTGGCGCTCACCGGGGCCGGCATCTCGGTTCCGTCCGGGATCCCGGACTTCCGCACGCCGGGAACGGGCCTGTGGACGGGCGTGGACCCCATGGAGGTGGCCCACATCGATGTGTTTCGCCGGGACCCGGAGCGCTTCTGGCACTTCTACGGCGACCGCTTTCAGACCCTGGAGGGCAAGGAGCCCAACGGCGCGCACCGG
Organism: uncultured Actinomycetota bacterium; assembly: GCA_963708835.1. Classification (GTDB taxonomy): domain Bacteria; phylum Actinomycetota; class Thermoleophilia; order Solirubrobacterales; family Solirubrobacteraceae; genus Palsa-465. The sequence goes on from CAVPUB010000001.1 coordinate 172,339, forward strand.
GCGCTGGCGGCGCTCGAGCACGCGGACCTGGTGAGCGCGGTGATCACGCAGAACATCGATCGCCTGCACGCCAAGGCCGGCAGCCGGGATCTCGTCGAGGTCCACGGCTCGATCCAGCACTCCTCCTGCCCGCGCTGCCGTGCCCGGTACCCGCTGGCCGAGGTGCGATCGCGCCAGGCCGCCGACCCAGCCGGGATCCCGCGGTGTGACTGTGGCCGGCCGCTCAAGCCCGACGTGGTGCTCTTCGGCGAGTATCTGCCCGTGGCCGCGCTGACCCGGGCCGAGCACCTGGCCGCGGGGGCCGACGTGTTGCTGTGCATCGGCTCCTCGCTGGAGGTCTACCCGGTGGCCCAGTTGCCCCAGACGACGCTGGACGGCGGGGGAGAGATCGCCATCATCACCGCGGGAGCGACGCCCTACGACGGCCGCGCCGCCGCGCGCTGCGCCGGTGACGTGGTGGCGGAGATGGAGGCGATCGTCGAGGCGCTGGGGATCTAGTGCCCTGAGTCGCTAATTCGGTGGCAGCCTCGCGGCGTCTGGACGCGCCTGACCGGGGGCGGCGAACACGCCGGACCACCAGTACGACTCGGTTCGCCGCCCCCGCCCAGCCACGCCCAGCCACTCGCGACGCTGCTCACGAATTAACCACTCAGGACACTGTGCCCTACGCGCCGGCGGCGAGCCGCGCCCGCAACGCCGCCTCGACGCGCCCCAGCGCGAACGCCACCGCCGCCGCGTCGGCGTCGCCGAGCGGGCCCGAGAGCGCCGCCTGCGCCGCGGTGGCGACCGGCTCGCGCTGACCGCGCAGCTCCTCCAGGCGCCCTGACAGCTCGCCGGCACGAGCGTCGGCGGCGAGCTCGGCCAACGCGGCGTCGAGCGCCACCAGGAGCTGCAGCGCCGCCTCACGTGGGCGTCCCTGGTCGAGGTCCAGCCGCGCGCGCAGGGCCAGCTCCTCGCTGGCCAGGGCCGCTTCGCGACCGCCCAGCAGCGCCGCCAGCCGGGCCTGCGGCGCGAGGATGCGCGAGCGCCGCCGGCGGCCCTCGGGAACGATCAGCTCCTTGGCCGCCGTCCAGCGCCCCTCGGCCACCTCCTCGCCGGCGCCGAAGCCGATCCGCGCGACGATGGCCTGCGCACGCCCCACCGGCTGGAGGTATGGGTCGGCGGTGATGACGCGGAAGGAGTGCAGCGCCCGGTTGAGCACGCTCAGGCCCGCCGCGAGGTCGTCCTCGCCCGCGTCCGCCAGCCACGTCCGGGCCTCGGTCTCGGCGACGGGCTCGCCGACGTCGATGATCGTCGCCCGCCCGGTGACCACCGCGGTCGCCTCGGGCTCGGGCTCGGCGTCGCGCCGGCGGCGGCGGGCGGCGAGGCGGCGGCGCTCGGGCGCGCCCAGCGTGGCGAACACCAGCACATGGGTGGGGTCGGTGGGGTCGGTGGGTTCGGTGTCGCGCGCGCCGGGGGACCGCACCAGGTACCGCCCGTCCGGCGGGCCGAGCGCCCACGGCAGCTCGACCTGCGCGAAGCGGAACAGACTCGAGGACGCGCTCACCGGCGCGGCATATCACGTGGGCGCCGGCGGTGCGCGGCGATCAGTGGTTGTGCTTGGTCTGGATCGCGTACTTGCTGGGCGCGATCGGGACGACCGGCTCGGGGATCTGGCTGATGCGATTGATCAGCTGGATCCACTGACCTGGCTGCAGGATGCTCTTGATCTGCTTGGTCAGCTTGTTGTTGGTCCCGAAGTCCGGCGTGTACGTGACCTGGATCCGGTTCTTGTGGTCGGGCAGCGCCAGCGTGTTGGGCTGGCCCTTGTAGGACATGTCGCTCACGATCTGATTCGGGCGCATGGAGCCCTGCAGCGTGAGCAGGCGGCGGATCGTCATGTCGGTGACCGAGCCGGGCTGCTGGTGGCCGAGGATGGGAATCCCGTTGATCTTGGTGATGTCGACGCTGGCCCCGGTCGCGCCGGCGGCATCGGTCCCGGTGGCTCCGGTCGCGCTGTGGCCGCACTCCAGGCCCGAGACGTCGGGATCGAGGCCGGAGGCCGAGAGGAACTCGATCACGGCCAGAACGCGGCGGTCGATGAGCCCCGCCTCGATGTCGCGGCGGCCGCACGCGTAGACCTGGACGTGCGGGTCAGACAGCACGCGGGTGGTGAGCTGCTGCTTGGACATCAGCAGCACCTGGCCGACGCTGGGGTTCTTGGCGCCGGGGCCGAAGAACGGGTCGACGCCGGCGGCGCGGTAGACCGCGGTGGCCTCCAGCAGCTTCCAGCCGTCGAGGATCGGCTTGGGGTCGATGTACGGAGCGTTCTTGCCCGCGGGCTGGATCATGAAGTACAGGTGCGGGGAGACGCCCTGGGACGGCCCGCCGACGCGGCCCAGGACGGTGCCGGCGATCACGATCGCGCCCTTCTTGAGCGACTTGAGCGTGTACTGGTTCTTGCCCAGGTGCAGCGTGTCGGAGAAGTAGTTGCGGAAGTTGGTGATCTGCTGCGCGGAGTTCTTGAGCTGGAGGTTGCCGCCGGCGGCGTAGGAGGCGGGCCGGTTGGGGTTGGCGAACAGACGCTCCTTGACCATCGGGGCCGTCACCGTGGCGCTGGCGCCCTGCGCCTGAGACGCGGCGCCCTGGGCGGCGGCGGAGGCCGAAGCGGTGGCCTTGGCGGCGGAGGACGCGGCGCTCGTGCTCCGAGACTTCAGCGCCTGACCCGTCGTCTGGGTGCCGGCGGAGGCCGGGCCGGTGATCGACGGCGTCGACGTCGACGGCTTAGTGGCGGCCTTGCTCACCGTGGTCGCGGCCTTGGGCAGGACCTGCGTGCCGGCCGACGCCGCCGAGGTGGGCGCCTTGGCCGCCGGGACCGAGAACTCCTTGATGACCTGCTTGGCGGAGAACTTGACCGGCTTTGGCACCGGGTAGCGCTTGGAGATGCTGCCCAGGTGCGCGTACGTGTAGATGTTGCCGGTGGCGTCCTGGAGCTTGACGTAGTTGCCCAGCGCCTTGGAGGTCCCGACGCCGACGATCTTGCCGTCGTTGACGGCGATCACGGGAGACCCCTTCTTGGCGAAGATCGACGTTCCCTTGGCGTTGGGGTTGGAGTCGATGGCGATCGAGGCGTTGGACGTCTTGACCTTCTTCTTGGCGAGCTTGACGACCGACGAGTCGGCGTACTTGGCCGGGGCGGCGACCGGGAAGTGCCCCTGGACCAGGCCGGTGAGCGCGCCGATCAGCTGAGACGGGATGCCGCCGATCAGCTTGGCCCGCAGGAGCACCGACTCCACGTACCAGGACGCGTGGTTGTAGGCGAAGATCGCGTTGCTGAGGTTGCTCGAGGCGCCGGCGGCGTGCAGGTAGCGCGCGGCCGTGAAGACGGCGTCCACCGGGTTGTAGGGGTCGGCCACGCCGTCGCCGTTGGCGTCGACGCCCCACTCCTTCCAGGTGGAGGGGAGGAACTGCATCCAGCCGACCGCGCCGGCGGAGGACACCGACAGGTTGCGGCCGTAGTCGGTCTCGATCTCGTTGATGCCGGCCAGCACCTGCCACGGGATCTGATACTCGATCCCCGCGGCCTGGTAGATCGGGATCAGGAACGGCGGGATCCGGAAGGAGTCGATGAAGAAGTTGGGCACTCCGATCGGCGCGGGGCCGGGCAGCGAGAGCGAGAAGGTCGGGTTGGTGGCCGTGGGCACGCCCTTGCCGGTCGGAAGGTTCCTGTCCGGAGTGGTGGACGTGGTCGTCGTCTTCTTCTTCTTGTGCTGGCTCTTCTGCTGGGCGCCGTGCGACGACGTTCCCTCGCCCTGGCTGGTCCCGGTCGGCACCGGAGTCGTGCTCGACGAGCTGGTCGAGGTACCGGAGGACGATCCCGACGGCTTGTGTGAGGGTGAAGTTGAGGTTGAGGTTGAGGTTGAGGTCGTGGGCTTCGATGTCGTCGACGAGCTCGTCGGCGTGGAGGAGCTGGTCGTCGGCGTCCTGGTGGTCGTGGTGGTGCTCGTCGTCACCGCCACCGCCGGCGTGGTGGTGCTCGTCGGAGTGCACTGCTCGCTCTCGGAGGCGACCGGGCCGGTGATCGGCAGGCCCATCGCGGAGATGGGCGTTCCGGGAGCAACGTTGACGTGGAAGACCAGGACCTGGCCGCTGACGAGGGTGACGGTGACCGTGCAGTCGTCGGCCAGGGCCGTCGGAATCGAGCCCAGGGCCATGGCGACGAAGATCGCCCCGGCCGTGGCCAGCACGGCGAGCAGGTTGCGGCGACCGATCATGGCCGCACTCCTCCGACCATCACGTTGGTGCGCACCTCAGTTAAGTAACGGAAAAAACCGACGTCGACTGTCATGGACGCTACTGACTGGTCCGGAGCAATGCAATTTCGAACCAGGGCCCGCCGCAATCTAGCTTTTTGACCGCGCGGGATATGAACAACTCGCGAAGACGGCCCGCCGGTTCTATCCGCTACCCGCGCGCACAAAACCTGGGATCTAACGAAACTCAACCTCTACCTTACGTTGAGGGTCTACCCTCGAGTACAACCAGTCCCTGCCCATGCCTCCGGGTCTACCCCAGCAAGCTACAGTCCAAGCTCATGAGCGATGAGAACAGCCTCAAGGGACGGGTCACCCGGCAGGGCGAGGAGGCGATCGGCCGCCTCGCGCAGGGGGTCTTAGAGAACCCGGTGGTGTCGGGCGCGCTGTCACGGGCGTTCGAGACGCGCGAGCGCGCGGTGCGCGCGCAGGAGGCGGCGATGGGAGCTTTGAATCTTCCGTCGGCGAGCGACCTGGAGCGGCTTACCCGCCGGATCCGCAGCGTGTCGCAGCGCCTGGAGGGCATCGAGGACGCTTTGGACCGCCTTGACGAACGCCTCGGCCGGGCTGACGGCGGCGGGGCGCTGGAGCAGCGGCTGACTCGGATCGAGGCCAGCCTGGAGCGGCTCGAGACCACGTCGGCCGGCACCCGCTCGAGCGCAGGCAGCAAGCCCGCCGCCGCGAAGCCGGCGGCAGCGGACGCCCCCATGCCGGCCGTCTCGGACGAGGACTAAGCAGCCAGGGCAGCCAGGGCGAGCTCGCCGAGCCGCCTCTCGGCGTCATGCAGCGCCTCGGCGTCGATGCGCGTCCGCGCCGGCAGCACCGTGTCGGAGACGATCAGCGCGCACCCGGCGCGCAGCCCGCGCCGCGCCGCCAGCGCGAACAGGGTCGCCGTCTCCATCTCCACGGCCAGCGCGCCCTGTGCGTGCCAGTCCTCCTCGGCGCCCGCGGGGCCGTCGTAGAACAGGTCGCTGGTGACGATCGGCCCGTGGCTCACGCCGGGGCCGGCGGCCGCGACGAGCCGCTGCAGCAGCTCCGGGTCGGCGCCGACACGCCCGGCGGCGCCCAGCGCCCGGCTGGTTCCGTCGGCGGCGAGCGCCTCACTGGCCACGAGCAGGTCGCCCAGCGCCAGCGACCCGTCCAATGCGCCACAGGTCCCCACCCGCAACAGGGTGTGGGCACCGAGGTCGGCCAGCTCGGCGATGACGATGGCCGCGCTCGGCCCGCCCATGCCGGTGCTCTGGATGGTGAGTGGCCGGCCGTCGCGCGCGTCGCCCGAATAGCCCCACAGCCCGCGGTTGTGGTTGAACATCTTGGGCTCGGCGAGCAGCGATTGGGCCAGCAGCAGAGCGCGGCCCGGGTCGCCGGGGAGCAGCACGCGCTCGGCCAGCGGCGCGGTCGGGAGCAGGTGGATGGTGGACACGGCCGGGCAGCTTACGAGGGCGGGCGCCGGGCCATACACTGCGCCTGCGTGGCGGAGTTCAGCTCACCCAAGGAGTTCCGCGAGGTCATGGACCGCACCTTCGCGCTCATGAGCGACGATCCCGACATGGGCCCCAGGCTCCGCGACGCAGACACGCCGCAGCGCTTCGAGTTCACCGACGTCGATCTCGTGGTCAACATCCGTGCCGGCGGGGCCGATGAGCCCAACCTCGCCTGGGAGTGGTCCGACGACGTCGCGTGGGAGCCCAAGGTGCGGATGACGATGAGCTCGGAGACGGCCAACCGCTACTTCCAGGGCAAGGAGAATGTGGCGATCGCCATCGCGCGGCGGCGCATCAAGGCCGGTGGAGACGTGAAGGCCGCCCTTGCGCTCATCCCGATCACCAAGCCGCTCTACGAGCGCTACCGGGAGATGGTGGCCTCCGACTACCCGCACCTGGAACTCTGATCGCGCGGACGACGCGAGCGTCCCGGATGGCCGCAGTTTGCGCGGGCCGCTTCCCATTTCCACGCTCGGCGATTGACAGACGGCGCGATGGCGAGTAGACCTAAGGCACAACGCAAGGCAACAGGCCGGAACGTGATCGCCGCCTACGGCGCGATCGCGAGGCGCCGCCGGAAACGTGACGAGCGCCAATGGCCGACGCAGCGGGCCGTAATGTCCGCGGGCGGCGGGGCCTGGCACTCACCGAGACCCCGTCGCCGACTTGCGTTGAAGGTTGGTGTGCCGTGACGCTCAACAAGGCTGCCGAGCGCGTCGGTGTCACGCCGCCGACTCTGCGCCGGTGGATCGGCCAGGGGCTGGTCCCGCAGTACGAGGGCGAGTGGACGCCCGCCGCCATCGGCCAGGCGCGCGTAGTGGCCAAGATGCGCGAGCGCGGCCACTCGCTGCGTGAGATCAGGAAGGCCACCGAGGAGGGACGCCTGGCCTTCGGCTTCCTCGACGAGCTGTTCGGATCCGAGCCCCAGCGCTACTCGCTGCGCGAGGCCGCGCGCAGCACGGGGCTCGAGGTGGGGCTGGTCAAGCGGTTGATCGCCGGCCTGGGCGTCAACTCGCAGGCCTCCGAAACGGTCTCCGAGGATGAGCTGCAGCTGCTGCGCTATATCGCCGCCGTGCTGGACGCCGGGTTTCCCATGGTCGCCCTGCTGCAGTTGGTCCGCGTGTACGGTCAGGCGATCGCGCGGATCGCCGACGCCGAGGTCCGGCTGTTTCACCTCTATGTCCACGAGCCGCTCATGCGCTCGGGCGCGACCGGCGTGGAGACGGCCGAGCAGATGGAGTCGATGAGCCGGCAGGTGCTCCCGTTGGCCGGTCCGATCCTGGACCAGATCCATCAGCGCTACCTCCAGTTCTTCGTCGAGCAGGACGTCGTCGGGCACATGGAGTCAGACCTCGACGGCACCGCCGTCGACCTGGGCCGGATGCGGGTTGCGATCGCCTTTGCCGACCTCACCGGGTACACGCGCATGACCGAGGAGGAGGGCGAGCTGTCCGCGGTCGACGCCGTCGAGCGGTTCGTGGAGGCCGTCGAGGTGACCCTCCCCGACGATGCCCGGATCATCAAGACGATCGGCGACGAGGCGATGATCATCGGCTCCGACGCCGCCGCCCTCACCGACTGGGCCGTCGGCTTCCAGGCGATGCAGAGCGAGCGGCCGCTGCCGCGGATCGCCGTGCACTACGGCGTCGCTCTGTTTCGTGACGGCGACTACTACGGGCGCGACATCAACATCGCCAGCCGCGTGTCAGCGCGATCGGCCGGGGGCGAGGTGCTGGTCACCCGGCCGGTCGTCGCAGGTGGCCGGGCCGCACCTGGAGTTCGAGCGCATCGGCGAGGTGACGCTGAAGGGGTTCAGCGAGTCCACCGAGGTGTTCGTGGCGCGCCCGCGGCGGGTCCAGGACGGATGACCGACATCGAGGACGCGGTCCGGGCGCAGGGCCTGCTTGCCCAAGGGCGACCCGTGGTGGTCATGTACTCGGGCGGGCGCGATTCCACCTGCCTGCTCGACCTCGCGGCGCGGATCGCCGGGCCGCCCGCGGTCAGCGCCCTGCACGTCAACTACGGACTGCGGGCCGGCGCCGACGCCGACGAGCGCCACTGCGCCGGCGTATGTCAGGCGCTCGGGATCCAGCTCGATGTCCGCCGGCCTGTCCGGGTGGGTGGGGATCGGTCTCCCGGCAGCGGCAACCTTCAGGCGTGGGCCCGCGCTGAGCGCTACCGCGCGGCGGCCGACCTGGCGCTGGCGCGCAGCGCCGACGTCGCGGTGGGCCACACGCGCGCTGACCAGGTCGAGACCATCCTCTACCGGCTGGCGTCATCCCCGAGCCGGCGCGCGGTGCTCGGGATGGTGGGCCGCGACCGCGCGCTCGTCCGCCCGCTGCTGGGGCTCACGCGCGAACAGACGGGCGCGTACTGCACCACCCACGGCTTGCGCTGGCGCGACGACGAGAGCAACGACTCGGCGGCCTACGCGCGCAACCGCATCCGCCGCGAGCTCGTCCCGGCGCTCGAGCGGGTCCACCCGGCGGCTCAGGAGAACATCCTGGCGCTGGCGGAGATCCTCCGGGCCGAGGCCGAGGTCCTCGACGAGCTGGTGTCGGCCACGCTGGACGGCCGCGCCGAGATCCCGTTGGAGCGCCTGCGCGAGCTGCCGCCGGCGCTGCGGCGCCTGGTGGTGCAGCGCCTTGCCGACGACGCGGCCGGGGGCCCGGCCGCCGGGGTGGCCCGCCGCGCCGAGGACGTGGCGGCGATGCCGCTGCGTGGCAGCTCGGCCCTGGACCTGCCCTCGGGGGTCCGCGCGACGGCCCGCGACGGGGTGGTCACGTTCGGGCGCACGCCCAAGGGCGGGCGCGAGCACGCTCGGTCGGACGGCGACGAGAAAACAAGGGGCGAAGCCCCCACCTAAAAACAAGCCGCGCAGCCCCCTCCTAATATCCCCGGCGTGAGCGACGATCCAGCGATCGGGGAGATCCTCGTACCGGCCGAGGATCTCAGCCGGAGGGTGCGCGAGCTGGGCGAAGAGGTTTCCCGCGATTACGCAGGAAAGAATCTGCTCCTCATCGGCGTTCTCAAAGGTGCCGTCTTTTTCCTCTCGGACCTCATGCGCCACATCGAGATCCCGGTCGAGGTCGACTTCATGGCCGTCGCGTCCTACGGCTCGGCGACCAAGACCTCGGGCGTCGTGCGGATCCTCAAGGACCTCGACGCGGCCATCGAGGGCCGCGACGTGCTGATCGTGGAGGACATCGTGGACTCCGGTCTCACGCTCCAGTACCTGCTGCGCAACCTGGAGGGACGCAACCCGTCGTCGCTGGAGGTGTGCGCGCTGCTGACCAAGCCCGCGCGGCGCAAGGTGGAGCTGCGCACCCGCTATGTCGGGTTCGAGATTCCCGACCGCTTTGCCATCGGCTATGGCCTGGACCACGCCGAGCGCTACCGCAACCTTCCGTACGTTGCCGCGTTGAACGTATGAGAGCCCGTGATTGCAGGCGATTTTCTCAGCGCGGAAGGTGGTTTCCATGCCAAACACAGGTGCTACGCTTGCTGATCCCTGGTATCCGCGCCAGAACGGGTAGTACCGGGGCAACGCAGGGATTTCACTGATGAGCAGGTTTTTCAAGAGCGCCGCGTTTCCGATTCTGATCGTCGTCGTCCTGGCGTTCTTTGCCCAGAAGCTGATCGGCAGCTCGAGCCACGGGCCGAACTACACGTTCGGGAACCTGCTCCAGCAGCTCGACAACAAGCAGGTCAAGAGCCTCTCGCTGGACCAGAAGTCCAATAGCGCAGACGTCACGACCATCCAGGGCACCAAGTATTCGGTCGGCTATCCGGACTCCTACGCTCCGACGCTGATCAACCAGGCGGAGAAGGACGTTCCCCAGGGTGGCTTCAACGTCCAGAGCAAGTCCTCCAACGGCTGGCTCTCGCTGCTCACCTACATCCTGCCCTTCGTCATCTTCATCGGGTTCTGGATCTTCCTCATGAACCAGGTCCAGGGCGGCGGCTCCAAGGTCATGTCGTTCGGCAAGTCGCGCGCCAAGCGCATGTCGGTCGATTCCCCCAAGATCACGTTCCGTGACGTCGCCGGGGTCGACGAAGCCGTTGAGGAGTTGCACGAGATCAAGGAGTTCCTGGAGAACCCCAAGAAGTTCCAGGCGCTGGGCGCCCGGATCCCCAAGGGCGTCCTCCTGTATGGCCCTCCGGGTACCGGCAAGACGCTGCTGGCCCGGGCCGTGGCCGGCGAGGCCGGAGTGCCGTTCTTCTCGATCTCAGGCTCTGACTTCGTCGAGATGTTCGTCGGCGTGGGCGCCTCGCGCGTGCGTGACCTGTTCGAGCAGGCCAAGCAGAACTCCCCCTGCATCATCTTCATGGACGAGATCGACGCCGTCGGCCGCCATCGCGGCGCCGGGCTGGGCGGCGGTCACGACGAGCGCGAGCAGACGCTCAACCAGCTGCTCGTCGAGATGGACGGCTTCGAGATGAAGGACAACATCATCTTGATCGCCGCCACCAACCGTCCCGACATCCTTGATCCGGCGCTGCTGCGCCCGGGTCGGTTCGACCGCCAGATCGTGGTCGACCGTCCGGACCGCCTGGGCCGCAAGAAGATCCTCGAGGTTCACACGCGCGGCAAGCCGCTGGCGCGGGAGATCGACGTCGACGCGCTCGCCGGCCAGACCCCCGGGTTCACCGGCGCCGACCTGTCGAATCTGGTCAACGAGGCTGCGCTGCTCGCCGCCCGCAACGGCAAGCGCGAGATCACCCAGATCGAGCTGGAAGAGGGGATCATGCGCGTGATCGCCGGCCCGGAGAAGAAGACCCGGGTGATGAGCAACAAGGAGCGGCGGATCACCGCCTACCACGAGATGGGTCACGCCATCGTCGGCCACTTCCTGCCCAACTCGGACCCGATCCACAAGATCTCCGTCATCTCTCGTGGCCAGGCGCTGGGCTACACGATCTCGCTGCCGGGCGAGGACAAGTTCCTCACCACGCGCGCGGAGCTGCAGGACCAGATGGCGATGACCCTGGGCGGTCGCGCCGCCGAGGAGATCTGCTTTGACGAGATCACCACCGGCGCGTCCAACGACATCGAGAAGGTCACCGCCACGGCCAAGCAGATGGTGATGCGCTTCGGCATGTCCGAGAAGCTCGGGCCGCGGGTGTTCGGCCACGATCACGGCCAGCCGTTCCTGGGCCGCGAGTTTTCCTCCGAGCCCGACTACTCCGACGAGATCGCCCGCGAGATCGATGACGAGATCCGCCGCATGGTCGAGATGGCCCACGTGCAGGCCAAGAACATCCTCAGCGAGAGACGCGCCGAGCTCGAGAAGCTCTCCGAGATCCTCATCAAGCGCGAGACGATCGAGAAGGTTCAGTTCGAGTCGCTGCTCGAGGGCCAGTCCGAGGAGGCCGTCTTCGGCTCCGAGGCGCCCGTGCCGCCCGAGATCCCCTCGGTGACCGGCGCTTCCCCCGAGCGGGCACGGCCCGACGTGCCGCGCCCCCTGCCCCGGCCTGGTCTGGCCGGCGGCGCCGCCGAGTAACTCTTCCGTCACACGTTGCCCACGGCGGGTGCTTTGCCTGCCACTGTGGGTCTCATGGCGGACTCTGATGGCAGATTGCACGCTGACGGTGCATTTGGCCATCAGAGTGGCCGTGCGCTCGCCCTGATGGCGGCTCACCAACGTGGGCTGGTGACGCGCGAGCAGTTGCGCGAGCTGGGGTTCAGCCGCCGCGTCGTGGAGCGCCTCATCCGGGACGGCTGGCTCCAGCCGATCCACCACAACGTCTACGCGGTCGGCCACCGGCACCTGACCGACAGGGGGCACCTCCTCGCTGCGCTGTTGACGTTCGGCTCGTGCGCGTTCCTGAGCCACCGCACGGCAGCCGCGGTGTGGAAGCTCCGGGCCATCAACCTGCATGAGCTCGAGGTCACCGTTCCAGGGACGGGCGGTCGCACGCGCGAGGGCCTGACGGTGCACCGCACCCACACGCCGCCGGACGCCGACGAGATCCGTACCCACGGCGAGCTCCGGGTCAGCTCGGTGCCACGGATGCTCGTGGAGCTTGCTGGCCGCGAGAAGCCCGCGGAGCTGGAACGCCTCGTGACCGTTGCCGTCCAGAGGAGATTGTTGCCCCTGCACCGCGCCGACGCCCGCGAACGCCTGGAGGCCGCGCTGGCGCGCCACGGCCGCCACCCGGGCATGGGCGCGCTGCGGGAAAGCCCGTCGCTGGCCGCCGTCACCCGCGCGGACGGACAGCTGCGCCTTGGCATCACGCCGCTGCGCTTCACGGACTTTCGCGTCGAGCATGACGCCCGCGGGATCCTCGGCGACGTGCGCCACTTCCTGAAGCTCTCCTGAGTTCGGAAGCCAGGCGCGCCCGCCCGACCATCTACGGCAACGGCGGGTTGAGCCCGGCGGCGTGGCACTGCCCCAGACCACGGGCCAGCCCGGGGGCGGCGGCCAGCTTCGGGGGCTTGAGGAACGCCGGCGTGGTGAAGTCGAAGTAGTCGGTCATCGGCTGCGCGTTGGCGTCGCGGAACGTCATCGCCGGCAGGTTCCACTTGTGCTCCAGGAACGCCGTGATCGACGTGTGGTCCTGGACCACGTTGGAGACGTAGTTGGCCCTCGCCCACGGCGAGACGACGACCGTCGGGACGCGGAAGCCGTAGCGGTCAAAGGCCCCGGGGAGCAGGGGCGACTGGCCCGGCACCGGAATCGGCGCGATGTTGTCCGGCTTGATCGCCCGCGGCGGGGGAACGTGGTCGTAGTAGCCGCCGTGCTCGTCGTAGGTGAGAAAGAACGCGGTGTGCTTCCAGGCCGGCGAGTGCAGCAGCGCCTTGGTCACCTTGGCCACGAAGCGCTCGCCCACCTGGATGTCCTGGGGATTCTCCTCCGACGTGTTGTCGTAGTTGGGGTCCAGGAAGGTGAAGGCGGGCAGCTTGCCCGACGCGGCGTCGGCGAAGAACTGGTCGATCTTCTTCAGGCGCTTCTTGCGCGCCGGCGTGAAGAAGTTCGGGACGATCAGCGCGCTGGACACCTCTTGGTAATAGTTGGCCCAGTCGATGTGATGGGCGTCCAGGCGGTCGAAGATGGTGCCGTTGGCGGCGTGGATCGTGAACGTCTGGCCGTTGGTGGCGACCAGGCCCGAGGAGGTGCCGCAGAACAGGAAGCGCCGGTTGGGGTAGGTCTGGGCCAGCACCGAGCAGAAGTACCGGTTGCCCATCGGGAAGTGCTTGACCAGCGAGTAGGTGAAGGGCAGGTCGTTGTTGTCCCAGAAGCTCATCGCCACCGGGCCCGACGCCTTGACGAACCCGTCGTTGCGCCCTGCGTCCCAGGACGTGTGCGACGCGTTCCAGTCCTGCCCGGGGTGGCCGACGAGCTGGCACGGCGAGGACATCGGCCGCGCGAACACCTCGCTGCCGTCGGTGTTGAGGTTGACCTCCACCGGCTGTCCGCCCTTCAGCGTGAAGCCGTCGACCTTGGACCGGCCCGGCACGCGGTGGGGAACCATCCCCAGCAGGTTGTCGAAGGAGTGGTTCTCCATCATCAGCACGACCACGTGCTTGATCTGGGGCATGCTCTCCGTTCCGGCACGGAGGTGGGGGAAGGGCAGGCTGTCGGGACGGCGGACGCCCGCGATCCGGGCCACCGGCTTGGCCCAGGCGGGCAGGCTCCCGTAGGCCATCGCGGCGGCGCCTCCGGCGGCGGCGCCCAGCAGCGAGCGGCGGGTCAGGGTGGACGGGCGGTGTGGGGGAAATGTGTGTTCTGACGGCATCGCGGCGGATGTATATCGATCCCGGCGGCCCGCCGCGTCATCAGGCGCCGCGCGTTCACGCCTCGGTCACGAGGTGGGCAAGCGGATTCTCCGCGCGCCGCGGGGTAACGTGGCGTGGGATGAGCAACGCCCAACCCCGGCAATCCGGCCGTTTCCTGCTCTCGCTCACCCGCGTGTGGCTGCCGCTGACCATCGTCGTGGCCGGGGTCGCGCTCATCGTCATCGGGCACGGCAGCTACTCGAGCCTGGCCAACACCCACTCGCTGGAGTCGGCGGCGGGCGTCTCGCTGCTCCTGGTGGCGCTGATCGTGTGGATGCTCAACTGGATGTACCGGCTGAGCATCCGCTCCAACGAGGAGCGCGAGTCCGAGGAGCGCGCCCGGGAGTATTTCGACCGCACCGGGCGCTGGCCGGACGAGGAGTGAGCGCGCGCATGTCGTCTCATCCCGATTTCACCGTGATGGGGGTCGTCAACGTGACCCCGGACTCCTTCTCCGACGGCGGTCTCTACATCGACGCCGACGCCGCGATCGCCCACGGGCTCGAGCTCCGGGCCGAGGGCGCGTCGATCCTCGACATCGGCGGCGAGTCGACCCGGCCCGGCGCCGAGCCCGTCGATGGCGCCGCCGAGCTGGCGCGGGTGCTGCCGGTCATCGAGGGGCTGAGCGCGCGCTGCGTCGACGCCCAGATCTCCATCGACACCTCCAAGGCCGCGGTCGCCGCGGCGGCACTGGATGCGGGGGCGACGCTTGTCAACGACGTGACCGCGCTGCGCGCCGACCCGGAGATGGCCGGGCTGGTGGCCGCGAGGGGCGTGCAGTGCTGCCTCATGCACATGCTCGGTGAGCCCCGCACGATGCAGGACGACCCCCGTTATGACGACGTCGTCTCGGAGGTCAAGGCCTTTTTGGAGGAGCGAATGGCGTTCGCGGTGGCGGCCGGGGTGGCCGAGGAGCGGATCCTGCTCGACCCCGGGATCGGGTTCGGGAAGACCGCCGAGCACAACCTCGAGCTGCTGGCGCGCCTGGACGAGCTGGCGGCGCTCGGGCGCCCGGTCGTCATCGGCACGAGCCGTAAGAGCTTCCTGGGCCGCATCACCGGCCGCTCCGTGGATGAGCGGCTGGCCGCGACGATCGCCACCAACGTGCTGGCCTACGAGCGTGGCGCACGCGTGTTCCGGGTGCACGATGTGGCCCCCGTGCGTGACGCGCTGGTGATCGCGGGTGCTACGGTGCGACGCCGATGTCCGACGACGGCGACGACGAGTACGACGAGGACGCTGACGAAGTAGACGACGATGACGAGGGCTCAGAGCCCGAAGTCACGATCGAGATCGCCGGCCTGTCCCTGTTCACCCATGTCGGGGTGACCGCGGCCGAGCGCGAGGTGGGACAGCGGCTGCTGCTCGACATCCGGCTCGACGTCGGCGAGTGCGACGCCACCCTCACCGACCGCATCGAGGACACGGTCGACTACGCCCAGGTGTGCGACATGGCCAACCTCGTGGCCCAGCAGCGCTCCTACAAGACCCTGGAGCGGCTGTGCGCCGCGATCGCCGACCGCCTGCTCGACCAGTACGAGGCGCATGCCGTCTGGGTCAAGGCCGCCAAGCCCGAGCCGCCGCTGGCGCTGCCCGTGACCGAGGTGTCGGTCGAGGTGTGGCGCGAGAGTCAGGACTGAACCGCCGGCGGTGGGGACGGTCTCCCGCACCGGGTATCTCGGGCTCGGCTCCAACATCGGCGACACCCGCGCGCATCTGGCGGCGGCGGTCGAGGCCCTCGCCGCGCACGGCGTGACGGTGCTGGCCTCCTCGTCGCTGTATGAGACCCAGCCGGTCGGGCTCGTGCTCGACCAGCCGGACTTCCTCAACGCATGCGTTCGCATCGAGACCTCGCTGGGTCCCGAGGACCTGCTCGACGCGTGCAAGGCGGTGGAGCGCGAGGTGGGACGGGCCGCCGGCGGGCCCCGACACGGCCCGCGCGTGATCGACGTCGACCTGCTGCTGCTCGGAGACCTTCAGTACAGCTCCGAGCGCCTCACCCTGCCCCATACCGAGACCGGCTCCCGGCGGTTCGTGCTGGTGCCGCTGCTCGAGCTCGATCCCGACCTGACGTTGCCCTCCGGCCAGCGCCTGGCCGACACGCTCGCGGCGCTGGATCGGTCCTCGTCGGCGCAGGCGGTGAGCCGCGTGGCGCCGCCGTTGATGTAATTGCCGCCATGCTCCTCGTCGTCGACGTCGGCAACACCCAGACGCACTTCGGCGTCTACCCCGAGGGCGAGGACGTGATCGCCGAGCACTGGCGCTTCGCCACGGTGCGCGAGTCCACTCGCGACGAGCTCGGCGCCGCTCTGGCCAACCTGCTCGGCCTGCGCGGGCTGGGCTTTGGCGACATCGATCGCTCGATCGTCTCCTCCACGGTGCCCCAGCTGTCCCAGGAATGGACGGCGATGTCGGGCCTGTACCTGGGCCACGACATGCTCAACGTCGGGCCGGAGATCCGGACGGGGATGCCGATCCGCATCGACAACCCTCGCGAGGTCGGCGCCGACCGCCTGGTCAACGCGATCGCCGCCTACGCCCGCTTCGGCCGCAGCTGCATCGTCGTCGACTTCGGCACGGCGATCACCTACGACGCCGTCTCAGACCACGGCGAGTACCTCGGCGGCATCATCACCCCCGGCGCCGAGATCTCGCTCGATGCTCTCTACGAGCGTGCAGCGAAGCTGCCCAAGGTCGAGCTGCTGGAGCCTCGGGCGCTCATCGGAAAGTCGACGGTCGAGGCCATCCGCAGCGGGATCGCCTTCGGGTTCGCCGGCCAGGTCGAGGGCATCGTCGGACGGCTCCGGCAGGAGCTGGGCGAGGACACTCCGGTGATCGCCACCGGCGGCCTGGCCCAGGTGGTCGTCCCGTTCGCGCGCGCGATGATCGACGAGGTCGACGACCTGCTGACGCTCACCGGCCTGCGCCTCATCTGGGAGCGCAACGCCGAGGCCGCCTCGTAGCCCGCGACGCGGCTCAGACCGGTGGCACCGGCACGTCGGGCGTGCGGGCGACGCTTGCGGCCAGGATGAGGAAGGCGAGGCGGCGGCGGTTGTCGGGCTCGGCGGCCGAGAGCTCGTCGAAGATGTCGAGCAGCGAGCGGATCGCGGTGAACACGGGAGCGTCATCGACGCCGTCGGGCACGTCGCACGCCATCCGCGCCAGCGCGAGCATCTCGGGGCCGCCCTCGGAGCCGCGCATCGTGGCGATCGCGCCGAGCATCACGTACTCGGCCACCCGGTCCAGCAGGACGTGGGAGGCGCGGTCGCGCTCGCCGATGGCCGGCCCGGCGGGCACGAGTGGCTCACCGGCGGCGATCCGCAGCGATTGCTCGGAGGTGATCGAGCGGATCTGATCGGCTGACAGCCCCACCTGCACCGCGGAGCGCAGCTGGAAGACCGCCGACATCAGCGTGTGCCCGTAGGGCGCGTCGGAGGCGAACAGGATCTGGCCCGGGGGCACGAGCATGAACAGCGCCTGCAGGTCGGCCGGCATCCACCACGCCGTGTCGAACATGAGGTTGGGGTGATCGGCGGCGACGCGCCAGATCCACGACAGGTCACAGACGCCCGCGTGCGCGAGGATGAACCGGGTGCCCGGGAACGCGGCCGCCAGCTCCACGGCATGGATGCCGAGCGCCGGGATCCCGCGCCCGGCATGGATGAGGATGGGCAGCTCGCGCTCGTGGGCGAGGGCGGCGAGCTCGCGCACCGCGGGGTGGTCGAGGGTGAACTGCTCGGCGCGCGGGTGCAGCTTGATCCCCTTGGCGCCGGCGGCGAGCGCGCGCTCGGCCTCGGCGCGGGCGCCGCCGTTGTTGGGATTGACCCGGCAGAAGGGGGTGAGCAGCCCGTCGGCGTTCGAGGCGGCCTCGATGACCATGTCGTTGGCGGGGGGGTAGCCGTCGGGCTCGTGCATCGGGAAGACGAAGGCGCCCCGCGCCCGCGCCGTGGTCAGCGTGTCGTGCAGCTCGCCCGGGGTCTGCTTCATGCCGTCGGGATCGTTCTGGCCGAGGTGCGTATGGGCGTCGAACAGCTCGACGCCGGGGACCTGCTCGAGCATCAGCTCGGCCCACGGGCGGATCAGCGAAGAGATGTCCATATCCCTCATTCGTACCATGAGTTGCCCGTGACCCCGCTCCTGGACAGCCCCAGTCGCCCCGTGCAGGCCTCCCTGACCGACGGCTGGGCCCTGGGCGGAGTCCCGATCGCCAACCGCGTGGTGCTGGCTCCGCTGGCGGGGATCGGCAACTGGTTCGTGCGCCTGCAGGCCAAGCGCCACGGCGCGGGGCTGGTGGTGTCCGAGATGGTCTCCAGCCACGCCGTGCACTACCGCAACGAGCGCACGTGCACCGAGCTTCTGCGCATCCACCCCGACGAGCACCCCGTCTCGATGCAGTTGTTCGGCGCCGATCCGGACATCATGGAGTCCGCGGCCGAGCGCGTCGCGGCGGCCGGGGCCGACCTCATCGACCTCAACATGGGTTGCCCGGTCCCCAAGGTGTGCAAGACCGGCGCCGGCGCGGCGCTGCTCGCAGACCCGGCCCGCGCCGTGGCGGTGGCGCGCGCCGCCGGGCGCGGCAGCGGTCTTCCGGTGACGGTCAAGCTCCGCTCCGGGGCGCGTCCCGGCGATCTCAGCGGTATCGACGTCGCCCGCCGGCTCGCCGAGGAGGGCGTCGTCGCCGGCCTGTGCATCCACCCGCGCCACGCCTCGCAGCGCCACTCGGGCAAGCCCGACTATGAGCTCGCGCGCAGCCTCGTGGAGGAGCTGCCGGTCCCGGTGGTCATCTCCGGCGGCTTGCGCACCCCGGAGCTCGTCCGGGAGGCGTTCGAGCGCACGGGCGCCGCCGCGGTGGCCCTGGCCCGAGGCTCGCTGGGCAATCCGTGGCTTTTCTCCCAGCTGCTGGGCGAGCGGGAGTCCGAGCCCACGCAGGCGGAGATCCTGGACGAGCTCGACTGGGTCATCGAGCGCGCCTCCGAGCACCTCGGCACCGAGCGCGCGGGCCGCTACCTGCGCAAGTTCTATCCCTGGTACGTCGAGCGCCTGGGGGGCGACAAGACGATGCAGGACGCTCTCCAGCGCGCGGAGTCGATCGACGCTGCCCGCGCGCTGCTCGCCGCCGGCTGAGGGGGCGGCAAACCTCCGGCCGGGGCGGCCCCTCGGGGTATGATCCTGCGCGCTTGCCCATGGAGTGGGCGGCACGTGGGCCGGTTGGGGTACAACAGATCAGGGACCGCAATGAGCTGGAGCCGCAGGAGGGTCGCGCAGGTGCTGGCCGTCGCCGTCGTTATGGCGGGGACGCCGTTGCTGGTCGGCGCGGCAACCGCCGGCGCCTCCGGCGCGCGCGTGGCCGTCGGCGCCGCGGCGCGGCTGCCGGCCGGTGCCCGGTTCGGGCAGCGGCTGCCCGCGGCCCGCCGGCTGCGGCTGATGATCGCGCTCAAGCCCCGTGACCCGGCGGCGCTCAGCGCGTTCGCCGCTGCGGTGTCGACGCCGGGAACCCGGCAATACGGGCACCCCCTCACCGTGGCCGAGTTCGCCCGGCGCTTCGGCGCGACACCCGCGCAGCTGGCCGCCGTGTCGGGCGCGATGCGCGCGGGCGGCCTGGGCGTCGGGGCGCCCAGCGCCAACCACCTCGCCATCCCGGTGAGCGGCAGCGTCGCCCAGGTGCAGCGGGCGTTCGCGGTGACCGAGGCGCGGGTCCGCCTCCCCGACGGCCGTGCGGCGTTCGCCAATGAGCGGGCGCCGCGGGTGCCGGCGGCGATCGCCGCCAGCGTCCGGGTCATCCTCGGGCTCGACGACGTCGCACGCCAGCAGCCCCAGGCGCTGATCCGGGCGCCGCGCGCCGGCGCCCGCGTTCCGGCCGCGCGGCCTCGCGCCGTGGGCAGCGGCCCGGCGCCGTGCGCCGCCGCAGCGAGCATCGCTACGACCATGGGCGGATACACCGCGGACGAGGTCGCCGGCGCCTACGGGCTGGGGAGCTACTACCCCGGCGACGAGGGCGCGGGGCAGACGGTCGCGCTCGTCGAGTTCGAGGCCTATGACCCCAACGACATCGCGGTCTATCAGCAGTGCTACGGGACGAGCGCGGCGGTGACCAACGTCGCCGTCGACGGCGGGCCCGGAGCCTTCAACGGAAACGACGACGAATCCGCGTTGGACATCGACCAGGTCATCGGGTTGGCGCCCAAGGTCAACATCCGCGTCTACCAGGCACCCCCGCTCGACAGCCAGGCCGCGGTGCTCAACGCGATCGCCTCCGACAACGTCGCCAAGGTGGTCTCGAGCTCCTGGGGCGTGTGCGAGGCGCTCACGGGCCTGCCGGTCATCCAGGCCGAGAGCACGATCCTGCAGGAGATGGCGGCCCAGGGGCAGTCGTTCTTCAACGCCTCGGGCGACAGCGGGTCGACGATGTGCTACCAGACCCCCACGGGGACGGCGGCGGTGGACGACTCACTGAGCGTCATCGATCCGGGCAGCCAGCCCTTTGCCACGGGCGTCGGGGGGACCTTCCTGGGCAATGCCGACGGCACCACGTCCACCGGCGGCTCCTACGCCGGCGAGGGCGTGTGGAACGATGGCGGCGCGGACACGGCCGGTGATCCTGCCGCGGGGACCGGCGGCGGGGTCTCGGCGGCGTGGACGATGCCGGCCTACCAGTCGGGGGCCGCCGCCGCCCTCGGCGTTGTGCAGGCCGGCTCGGGCCAGTCCTGCGGGGGCAAGCCCTGCCGCCAGGTGCCCGACGTCTCGGCCGACGCCGACCCGGGGTCGGGCTACATCGTCTGGTTGACCGATCCGACGCAGGGCACCGGATGGATGGTCGCCGGCGGGACGAGCGCGTCCGCGCCCCTGTGGGCCGCATTCACGGCACTCGCGAACGCCTCGCCCCGGTGCCGCGGCTTCGCGGTGGGGTTCGAGAACCCGGCGCTGTACGCCATCGCGGGGACGGCCTACGCGGCCAACTTCCACGACGTGACGAACCCGAACCCGTTCACGGCGCGTCATCGACCAACGACACCTGGCTGGGGGCCAATCCCTCCAATGCGAGCGGCCTGTACCCGGTCCTCGCCGGCTACGACATGACCACCGGGCTGGGCTCGCCGATCGCCGGCACCCTCGGCAACTCGCTGTGCGCCGTGCGAGCGCCCGAGTACACGGTGCGCGTCGCGAGTCCGGGCGCCCAGTTCTCGGTGAAGGGCGATGCGCTGAGCCTGGCCGTGCACGGCACCGACTCGGGCCACGTGGCGCTGACCTACAGCGCCACCGGCCTGCCGGCCGGGCTGAGCCTCAACGCGACGACGGGGGTCATCTCGGGCACGCCGGCGACACGGCAGACGACCACGGTCACCGTCCGCGCGACCGACGCGTTCGGCAACACGGGCTCGACCTCGTTCACGTGGGCGGTGGTCGTGCCCGGCGCGCCGCAGTTGGGCAGCGCGCGCAAACTCCGCGGCCTGGGCAAGGGCCGGCCGAAGCTGACGTTCTCGATCACTGCGGGGACGTTCGCGCCGGCGCTGAAGGCGGTGACGATCCGGCTGCCGCGCGGTCTGCGCTTCGCTCGAAAGGCCAGGGCGCTGGCCTCGGGGATCAGCGTCAAGACGGGCTCCAAGAAGGTCCCGGTGTCGCTCAAGCTCAACGGCGGTGCGCTGACGATCACGTTCCGGTCGGCGGTGACCAAGGCGTCGGTGACGGCCGGCGGCCCGGCGATCATCGTCACCACTGCCGAGGCGATCCGGGTCGGCGCGCACGCGGTCAAGCGGCTGGTGGTCTCGCTGAAGGCGACCGACGCCTACCCGCCGGACGACGAGCCTGCGCATCGTCTTCACGAAGCTCTCGTAACACGCTCGTTACACCTTCCGGGTTCACGGGTAGGGTCTGCGCGCCATGTTCCGGTGCGTCGGGAGAATCGTCGCCTCAGCGGCCTGTGCCGCGGTCCTGTGCGTGCCCGCCGCGCACGCCCAGGTGCAGCCCTACGGGACCAGCGACTACGGAGGCTTCCGCAACATCCTGCCTCCCGGTACCAACGGCTTTGACGATGCCTCGCAGCTGGCGGCCTTCGAGGCCACCGGCGCGCGCCCGCAGCACAACGACGACCAGCTGTCGATGTACTCCAACCTGACCACGGCCGCGGGTTCGATCACCCCGGCCACGGTCCCCGACTATTTCAAGGACGCCACCTTTGGCGTCCCGGCCGGCGATACGGACACCACCCAGTCCCCCGAGGCCGGCGTCACGATCGTGCGTGACAAGCAGTTCGGCGTCCCTCACATCTACGGAGACACCCGCGCCGAGCTGATGTTCGGCATCGGCTACGCCACCGCCGAGGATCGCCTGTTCTTCATCGACGCGCTGCGCCATTCCGGCCAGGGCGACCTCGCGTCATTCGCCGGCGGCGCCAACGTCTCGATGGACCAGGAGGTGTGGGCCGACGAGCCCTACACCCAGCAGGACCTCGTCAATCAGGTCAACTACATGCACGACCGGCCCGGCGGCGAGCAGCTCTTCGACGACGCCACGAGCTACGTCAACGGCATCAACGCCTACATCAACCAGGCCGAGCAGCCGCTCAATTACCTGACCATGATGCCGGCCGAGTACGCCGCCATCGGCCAGCCGCAGGGGCCCACGCCGTTCACGCTGGAGAACCTCGTATCGATCGCGACGCTCGTGGGCGGGATCTTCGGCAACGGCGGGGGCGACCAGCTCTATAACGCGCAGCTCTACGAGAACATGGTCAAGAAGTTCGGCCCCGAGCGCATCTCGGTCCCCGGCTCGCCGACCGTCGTCGCGGCCACGAAGACCAAGCGGGCCAAGAAATCCACGCGACATGGGGCGCGCAAGGCCAAGAAGAAGGCCAAGCCGGTCGTCGACCACTCCGGCTTTGCCACGTTCCTCAGCTTCGACGACCCCAACGACCCCGAGGCGCCGACCACCGTCCACAAGGCCAAGTTCCCCTATCAGACCCTGCCGGCGCCGAGCAAGGCGGTCGCCAAGACGATCGCCCTCCCCGATCCGGGCTCGGTGGCGACCGTCAACGAGGTCGTCGGCGGAGCGGCGCCCAGCGCGCAGGCGCGGCCGGCGCACGCGGCCGGCACGGGGCACTCCGGGCTGGGCTCGGGCACCGCGGCGAACCCCGGGCCGGGACTACTCGCCTTTCCCCGTTCGATGTCCAACGCGCTGCTGGTCAGCGCCAAGGACTCGGCCAGCGGCCACCCGCTGGCGGTGATGGGCCCGCAGGTCTCCTATTTCTCACCGGAGATCCTCATGGAGGAGGACATCCACGGTCCCGGCATCGACGCCGACGGCGCGGCCTTCCCGGGGGTGAACCTGTACGTCGAGCTGGGCCACGGCACCGACTACGCGTGGTCGGCGACCTCCGCCGGCCAGAACATCATCGACACGTTTGCGGTACCGCTGTGCAACCCGTCCGGCGGGCCGGTGTCCAAGAGCTCTGACTACTACCTGCTGCACGGCCGGTGCGTGGCCATGGAGACGCTCACCGACAAGGAGTCGTGGTCGCCCAACCTCGCGGACTCCACCTCGGCCGGCTCGATCACGCTGCAGACCGAGCGGACCGCCTTCGGCATCGTGATCGCCCGCGCCACGGTCAAGGGGAAACCAGTCGCCTACACCAACCTGCGCTCCACCTACATGCACGAGCTGGACTCGGCGACCGGGTTTGCCGACTTCAACGACCCGGCGGCGATGCGGACGCCGCAGGACTTCTTCAACTCGGCCAACCACATCGGCTACACGTTCAACTGGTTCTTCGCCAACGACAAGCACATCGCGTACTTCAACTCGGGCCAGAACCCGGTGCGCGCGCCCCACACCAACCCGCTGTTCCCGACGTGGTCCACGGACGCATGGAAGGGCCTGCAGCGGCGCCGCTCAGATGACCCCTCAGAGCCTCACCGAGCGCGACATGGGCCAGAACGGCCATCCCCACGTCATCGACCAGCCCTACATCACGAGCTGGAACAACAAGCAGGCGCCCGGGTTCGGGGATCCGGCCACGGCCCAGCAGTACTCGTCGATCTATCGCTCCCAGCTGCTGGACAACAACATCCAGTACTACCTCAAGCGCGACCACAACAAGATGACGCTGGCCGACCTCGTCAATGCCATGGGGATCGCCGGGACCCAGGACCTGCGCGGGGTGGAGGTGCTGCCGTACGCGCTGAAGATCATCGGCACGCCGGCTGACCCGGCGCTGGCCCAGGCGGTATCCGAGCTGCGTGCGTGGGTCGCCAGCGGCGCGCACCGCATCAACCGAGAGCATCCCGGGGCGTCGGGCAGCTATGACCAGTCAGACGCCGTCCGGATCATGGACGCATGGTGGCCGCTGTGGGTCCAGGCCGAGTTCCAGCCGGCTCTGGGGCCGAGCCTGCTCGACCAGGTCGAGAGCGACTACCCCATCAACGACGAGCCCGGCGCCGGAGCGCCCGTGCACGGCACCCCCTCGACTCTGCATCAGGGCTCCGCGTTCGACGTCGGCTTCTACGGGATCGTGCAAAAGGACCTGCGGTCGGTCATGCGCAAGCCCGAGACCGACCGCCTCAACCGCGTCTTCTGCGGCAACGGCTCACTCACGCGCTGCCGCGCGGCTCTGGAGAGCTCACTGGCCACCGCCGCCGCCGAGACACCCGATCAGGTCTATCCCGCACAGGGTCCCTGTCAGGCCGGGGACCAGGAATGCCACGACTCCATCCAGTTCCGGGCCATCGGCGCCGTCACCCAGCCGCTGATCGAGTGGGTCAACCGCCCGACCTTCCAGCAGGCCGACGAGATACCGGGGCACGCGCCGGGATAGTCGCCGGTCACCCGCCGCAGAGCGGCAATCTGCCGGCATGGCGTCGCGGGTGACTAGACTGCGTTTCCTGGTGCCGAGGCGGGGAAGCTGAGGACTCAGAAGTCTGACCGGACAGTCAGAAAACGCTGTCTATACTCATGCGCCCACTGCGGGCTCACTCGCGCTGGTTTCCCGCCGCACCCGGCGGGTTTTTCTCGTCTGACGATTGCAACCACAGGTCTGATCGCTATGCCCAAGGATGTCATCCTCACCCAGGAAGGCCTCGCCAACCTCAAGGCGGAGCTCGACCATCTCTCCACCACCCGACGTCGGGAAATCGCGGCGCGGATCAAGGAGGCCCGCGAGTTCGGCGACATCTCCGAGAACGCCGAGTACGACGACGCAAAGAACGAGCAGGCGATGCTCGAGGCGCGGATCGCGTCGCTCGAGGACAAGTTGCGCTCGGCCACCGTGGTCGACGCATCGGATCTCGGCACCGACGTCGTGCGTGTCGGCTCGGTCGTGCACGTCAAGGACGAGGCCGGCAAGTCCAACAAGTACACGATCGTCGGGTCCGCGGAGGCCAAGCCCGCCGAGGCCAAGCTGTCCAACGAGTCCCCCGTGGGCCGGGCCCTCATCGGGCGCAAGCGCGGCGACGAGGTGGCCGTCGTCACCCCTCGGGGCGAGCGCAAGCTCAAGATCACCAAGATCGACGTCGGCGTCTAGCCGTCCCGCGGTGATGGCCCGTGGGTGAGCGGGATGGGCGCGACGATGGTGCGCGGGACGAGGTCTCCGATGTCCTCGCCGACCGCCGGCGCAAGCTCGAGTCGCTACGAGCGGCCGGCGTCGACCCGTTCCCGCATGAGTTCGACGGGGTCGAGCCGATCGCGGCCGTCCGCGCCGCCCACGAAGGCCTGGAGCCGGGCGAGGAGACCGAGGTCTCCCATCGCGTAGCGGGGCGCCTCGCCGCCCGGCGGGGCCAGGGCAAGATGGCCTTCCTGGACCTCGAGGACCGCTCGGGACGCATCCAGCTGCAGGCGAAGGTCGACGTGCTGGGCGCCGAGCAGATGGAACGCCTGCTGTCACTGGACCTCGGGGATCTCCTCGGGGTCGACGGCACCGCGTTCGTCTCGCGCCGCGGCGAGCTGACGCTGCGCGTCGACGGCTTTGCGCTGCTGGCCAAGTCGCTGCGCCCGCCGCCCGACAAGCACCACGGGCTCACCGATGTCGAGACCCGCCATCGCCACCGCGAGCTCGACCTCATCGCCAACCCCGAGACCCGGGCGCGGTTCATCGCTCGCGCGAAGGTGATCAGCACCGTGCGCCGGTTCCTGGACGACGAGGGCTTCATCGAGGTGGAGACGCCTGTCCTGCAGCCGCTCTACGGCGGAGCGATGGCGCGCCCCTTCACCACCCACCACAACGCCCTGGACCGCGATCTCTACCTGAGGATCGCCACCGAGCTCTACCTCAAGCGGCTGATCGTGGGCGGCCTGGAGCGCGTCTACGAGATCGGCAAGAACTTCCGCAACGAGGGCGTCGATACGACCCACAACCCTGAGTTCACCGTGCTGGAGTGGTATGAGGCCTATGCCGACTACCTCGACGTCGCCGACCGCTGCGAGCGCCTCGTGCACGCCGTGGCGCAGGCGGTGGGCTATCAGGGCGAGTTCGACTTCACCCCGCCGTGGAAGCGCGAGACACTGGCCGGAGCCGTCCGGGACCGGACCGGGATCGACATCCTCTCCCTGCGCGATCGCGACGCGCTGGCCGCGGCGATGCACGAGCGGGGGCTCTCTGTGGCCGGGCCGGACCGGACCTGGCCGCAGCTCGTCGACGACCTCGTCTCTGACCACGTGGAGCCGACGCTGCAGCAACCGACCTTCCTGTTGGATTTTCCAATCGAGATCTCGCCGCTGGCCAAGGAGCACCGGGAGACGCCGGGGCTGGTGGAGCGCTTCGAAGCGTTCGTCGGCGGGATGGAGATCGCCAACGCCTTCACCGAGCTCAACGATCCCGACGAGCAGCGGCGTCGTTTCGAGAGCCAGCAGCGCTTCGCCGCGGCGGGCGACGACGAGGCCCAGCCCTACGACGAGGGCTTCGTCCAGGCGCTGGAGCAGGGGATGCCGCCGACGGGCGGGATCGGGATCGGGATCGACCGCCTGGTGATGGCGATGACCGGCACGGCGTCGATCCGCGACGTGGTGCTGTTCCCCGCGCTGCGGTCATGAGCCGGCGCGCCTGGTGGGCGTTCGCCGTGATGTCGGTCACATGGGGCTCGTCGTATCTGCTGATCAAGATCGGGATCGAGGGCGGCGTGCCGGCGCTCGACCTGGCGTGGTTGCGCATCGCGCTGGCCGCGGTGATCCTCATTGGGCTGGCCTGGAGGGCGGGCGCGCTGCCCACGCTCTCGGGCCGCTGGCGCTGGGTATGGGCCTACGCCGTGGCCGAGATCTCGATCCCGTTCCCACTCATCGCCGCCGGCGAGGTGCACATCGCGTCGTCGCTTGCGGCCATCATCATCGCCTCGGTCCCGCTGATCGTCACCGTCCTCTCGCTGCGCTTCGATCCCTCCGAGCGCCCCACGCCCATACGCGCGCTCGGGCTGGCGGTCGGCTTCGCGGGCGTGATCGCGCTGGTCGGCATCGACGTGGCCGGCAGCAGCGCCGCGGTGCTCGGAGCGGTGGCGGTCCTGGTGGCGGCGGTGGGCTACGCGATCGGCCCGATGCTGGTCAAGCTCGGGATGGACGGGATCGACTCCCGCGCGGCGATGGGCGGGTCGCTGGCCATCGCCACCGTCATCCTGGCCCCGTTCGCGGCCACGGACCTGCCCAGCCGGGCGCCGACGGTGGGGGCGCTGGCCGCCGTGGCCGCGCTGGGCGTGTTCTGCACGGCCATGGCCTTTGTCGTCTACACCGTGCTCGTCCGCGAGGCGGGCACGGGCCGCGCGACGATCATCACCTACGTCAATCCGCTGGTCGCGGTCCTGCTCGGCGTGACCCTGCTGGGGGAGCGTCCAGGGCCCGGCGCGCTGGCCGGGCTGGTGATGATCCTGGCCGGATCGTGGCTCTCCACCGGCGGCCGGCTTCCGCCCCGTGGTCCCCTGCGGTCACGTCACGGACGCCGCGACGAGGGCGACGTCGAGTCCGATCTTCAGGCCGCACAGAGCGGATGAAGGGGGTGTAGGCGCCGGGCGAGCCGGGCAGAGTACGGCATACCGGCTGTTAGACTGACGTATGGCCCAAAGAAAGAACCGTGGCACTCATACATTCGGCCAGAACTGCCGAATATATTGGGTGAAGCGGATTCTTCGGCATCCCCTCAGGCGTTTGTGAACCAGAAGCCGGGCGGAGCCGTAAGGACCAAGTATCAGGACCACACCCCGACCAACTTCCTCAGTCGTAAGCCACAACCACACTTAGGAAGCCCAATGTTTGAGCGATTTACAGAGCGAGCCCGTCAAGTGGTCGTCTTGGCGCAAGAAGAGGCTCGGACTCTCAAGCACAACTACATCGGCACCGAGCACATCCTTCTCGGCCTGCTGCGCGAAGAGGAGGGGCTCGCCGCCCGGGTGCTCGAGTCGCTCGACATCACCGTAGAGCGCGTGCGTGCTCAGGTCGTGCGCATCGTCGGCTCCGGCGAGGAAGTCACCTCGGGCCAGATTCCCTTCACCCCGCGCGCCAAGAAGGTGCTGGAGCTGGCGCTGCGGGAAGCCCTGAGCCTGGGCCACAACTACATCGGCACCGAGCACATCCTGCTCGGCCTGGTCCGCGAGAACGAGGGCGTTGCCGCGCGCATCCTGCTCGACTTCGACGCCGACTCCGAGAAGATCCGCAACGAGGTGATCCGGATGCTGTCCGGGCCCGGCAGCCGCCAGCGCGGCTCGACTGCCGGCAGCGCGGGCGCCGCGGGCCCCGGCGAGGGCAAGAAGTCCTCCAAGCTGCTGGACCAGTTCGGCCGCAACCTCACCAAGCTGGCCTCCGAGGGCAAGCTGGACCCGGTCGTCGGTCGCGAGACCGAGATCGAGCGGATCATGCAGATCCTGTCGCGGCGGACCAAGAACAACCCGGTCCTCGTGGGCGAGCCCGGCGTCGGCAAGACCGCCGTCGTCGAGGGCCTGGCCCAGCGCATCACCAACGCCGACGTCCCCGAGCTGCTCAAGGGCAAGCAGATCTACACGCTGGATCTGGCCGCTCTGGTCGCGGGCTCCAAGTACCGCGGCGAGTTTGAGGAGCGCCTCAAGAAGGTGATGAAGGAGATCACCCAGCGCGGCGACATCATCCTGTTCATCGACGAGCTGCACAACCTCGTCGGCGCAGGCGCGGCCGAGGGCGCCATCGACGCGGCGTCGATCCTCAAGCCGGCGCTGGCCCGCGGCGAGCTGCAGACCGTCGGCGCGACGACGCTCGAGGAGTACCGCAAATACCTGGAGCGCGACTCCGCGCTGGAGCGCCGCTTCCAGAAGATCACGGTCGACCAGCCGTCGACCGAGGAGACGGTCCAGATCCTCAAGGGTCTGCGCGACCGCTACGAGCAGCACCACAAGGTCAACATCACCGACGAGGCCCTCGAGGCCGCGGCGGACCTGGCCGACCGCTACATCTCCGACCGCTTCCTGCCCGACAAGGCCATCGATCTGATCGATGAGGCGGCGTCGCGGATGCGGATCAAGTCGATGACCTCCCCGCCCGTGTACCGGGAGCTGGAGGACGAGATCGAGGAGACCCGCCGCGCCAAGGAGGAGGCGATCGAGTCCCAGGAGTTCGAGAAGGCCGCCAACCTCCGTGACAAGGAGCGCCGGCTGACCCAGCGCAAGCGGGAGCTGGCCGACAAGTGGGAGGCCGGCGAGTCGAGCGAGCGTCCGTCGATCGGCGAGGAGGAGATCGCCGACATCGTCTCGATGTGGACCGGCATCCCGGTGTTCAAGCTGACCGAGGCCGAGACCCAGAAGCTGATGCGCATGGAGGAGGAGCTCCACAAGCGCGTCATCGGCCAGCACCCCGCGATCGAGGTGGTCTCCAAGGCCATCCGGCGCTCGCGGGCGGGCCTCAAGGACCCCAAGCGGCCGACCGGCTCGTTCATCTTCCTGGGCCCCTCGGGCGTGGGCAAGACCGAGCTGGCGCGAACGCTGGCCGAGTTCCTGTTCGGCGACGAGGACACGATGATCCGCATCGACATGTCCGAGTACATGGAGAAGCACGCCGTGTCGCGTCTGGTCGGGTCGCCTCCGGGCTACATCGGCTACGACGAGGGCGGCCAGCTCACCGAGGCGGTGCGCCGCAAGCCCTACAGCGTGCTCCTGCTCGACGAGATCGAGAAGGCTCACCCGGACGTGTTCAACATCCTGCTCCAGATCCTGGAGGACGGACGCCTGACCGACGCCCAGGGGCGCACGGTCGACTTCCGCCACTGCATCGTGATCATGACCTCCAACATCGGGGCATCCGAGATCGCGCGCAACACGCCGCTGGGCTTCGCCGTGTCCGACGATGAGACCGGCATCACGTACGACGACATGAAGAACCGGATCATGGGCGAGCTCAAGAAGGTCTTCCGTCCTGAGTTCCTCAACCGGATCGACGACGTCATCGTGTTCCACAAGCTCACCAAGGACGAGATCAAGGAGATCGTGGACCTCCTGCTCCTGCGCATCCGCGAGTCGATGGCCGAGCGCGAGCTCCAGCTGGAGCTGTCGGAGGCGGCCAAGGACCTGCTCGTCGAGAAGGGCTGGGATCCCGCCATGGGGGCACGGCCCCTGCGCCGGGCGATCCAGCGCTACATCGAGGATCCGCTGGCGGACTTCGTCCTGCGCGCTCAGGTGCCGTCGGGGTCGACCGTCCTGGTCGAGCCCGGCGAGGAGGGCACCGACGACGACGACGTCAAGCTCTCCATCATCGAGCCCGCTCCCACGCCCACGCCGGTCGGCGTCGGCGCCGAGGGTGGGGCCGAGGGCGAGCAGGACGGCGACGCCGCCCCCGAGGGCGAGGCCTCCGAGCCTCCGGCCGAGTCCGAGTAGGGCCGGCTCACTCATCTGATTGCACAGCGGCCCGGGCCTGTTGGCTCGGGCCGTTGTCGTTGTGTGCCGGTTCGGTGACGAAGAGGCCTTGGCGTCGGGGGCCACCCGTAGGCTGCATGGACTCGCACCATGCCCAAGCCCACCTCCGTCCATGTCTGCTCGGCCTGCGGGCACGAGACCGCCCGCTGGGCCGGCCGCTGCCCGGGCTGCGGTGAGTGGAACACGCTCGTCGAGCAGGTCCGCGCGGCAGCGCCCAAGGGCGGTGGGGGAGGAGGCGGCCTTGATGCCCGCTCGCGCGCGGCGCCGGTCAAGCCGGTGGCGCTCGCCGACGTCGAGGCGGTCGAGCACGACCGCCTGAGCACGGGGATCGGGGAGCTCGACAACGTCCTGGGCGGCGGGATCGTGCCCGGATCGCTCGTGCTGATCGGCGGCGCGCCCGGGATCGGCAAGTCGACGCTGACGACGATGGCGCTGGCCAACCTGTGCGCCGCCGGCCGGCGCACGCTGTATGTCTCCGCCGAGGAGTCGGCGGCCCAGATCCGCCTGCGCGCACAGCGGCTGGGGGGCGGAGAGGCGCTCGCCGTGCCGGTGATCGCCGAGACCGATCTCCATGTCGTCCTGGCCACGCTGGAGCAGGAGCGCCCCGAGGTGTGCGTGATCGACTCGGTGCAGACGCTGCATTCGACCGATCTGTCGTCAGCGGCGGGCTCGGTCGCCCAGGTCCGCGAGGTCGCGGGCGAGATCATGCGGGTGGCCAAGCAGCGGCGGATCGCGGTGCTGCTCGTCGGCCACGTGACCAAGGAGGGCGCGCTGGCGGGCCCACGCGTGCTGGAGCACCTCGTCGACTGCGTTCTGCAGTTCGAGGGCGAGCGCGAGCGGACCTATCGGACGGTGCGCGCGATCAAGAACCGGTTTGGCTCCACCGACGACGCCGGCGTGTTCGAGATGCGCGACGACGGCCTGGTCGAGGTCCTGGACGCGTCGGCCCGGTTCGTCGCCGAGGCCACGCGCTCACCCGGGAGCGTCGTGCTGTGTGCAATGGAGGGCTCCCGTCCGCTGCTGGTGGAGGTGCAGGCCCTGGTCTGCCCCTCAGAGCTCGTGCCGCCCCGGCGGGTGGTCGCCGGCCTCGATCGCAACCGGGTCGCGCTGGTCTTGGCCGTGCTGGGACGTCACGGCGGGATCGGGCTGGGCAACGCCGATGTGTTCGTCAACGTCGTGGGTGGGGTGCGCGTGGACGAGCCGGGAGCCGACCTGGCCGTCGCGCTGGCGGTGGCCTCGGCGGCCAAGCGGGTCGCGCTCACGGGGGGCGAGTCCCACCCGCCCCGGCCGCTGGCCTGCTTCGGCGAGCTTGGCCTCACCGGTGAGCTGCGCTCGGTCGGCCATGCTGACCGGCGGCTCGCCGAGGCCGAGCGCTTCGGCCTGGCGCCGGTGCTCCAGCCCGAGGCCCACCGGACGCTGCGCGGCGCGCTCTCGGCCGCACTGGGGCCCGCCAAGGAGGTGGTGAGGGCCGCCTAGACGATCGTCGGAGGCGCCGGAGCCGGTCGCCGAGGGGCTCGAGCGGGTCGCGGAGGCGCCGGATGGAGTCACGGAGGCGCTGGAATGGTGCAATCGGTTGCACACCTGCGCATGAAAACCGTGCGACACGCGCGCGACTGTGCGCATTCCGGTAACGATCGTGTCGCGAAGACGCGTAAAAGGGCCGGAGGTCAGCTAAAATACGTACTGATGCCGCCGCGTTCCGGGGAAGAGCTCAAAGACGAGCTCGAGTCTCGACAAGAGTCCCGGATCATGAGGGCGCTCGAGATGGTGGCGCCGGGGACATCGCTGCGAGAGGGGATCGACAACATCGTCGACGCCCGTACCGGAGCGCTGATCGTGATCGGAGACGCCGACGAGCTCGGCTTCATGTTCTCCGGCGGGATCAAGCTCGATGTGGACTATTCGCCGACGTTCCTTTATGAGCTGGCCAAGATGGACGGCGCCATCGCGTTGAGCTCCAACGCGACCAAGATCGTCCACGTCAACGTGCAGCTCACCCCGGATCCCACCATCCTCACGATGGAGACCGGCACGCGCCACCGCACCGCCGAGCGCGTCTCCAAGCAGACCGACGCGATGGTCGTGGCCGTCTCGGAGCGCCGCGAGGTCGTCTCCCTGTACATCGACGGGATCAAGTACATCTTGGAGGACATCCCCGTGGTGCTGGCCAAGGCCAACCAGGCCCTGGCAACGCTGGACAAGTACCGCAGCCGTCTGGACCAGGTCTCCACGCGGCTGACGGCGCTCGAGTTTGAGGGCGGGGTCACGCTCCATGACGTCCTCACGGTGCTCCAGCGCGTCGAGCTGGTGACCCGCATGGCCGTCGAGATCGAGCGCTACATCGTCGAGCTCGGCACCGAGGGCCGTCTCATCGAGATGCAGCTCGACGAGACGATGGTGGGCGTCGCGGCCGACAAGGCCGCGCTTGTCCACGACTACCTGGTCGAGGACACCGACGACAGCTTTGCCGTCGTACTGGATCAGCTCGCCCGGCTGGCGCACCAGGATCTGCTCGATTTCGGGCGCCTTGCGGAGCTCTTGGGCTATGACCGCAAGCTCAACACTCTTGACTATCCGGTCTCTCCACGTGGATTTCGGATATTGGGGCGAATACCGAGGCTCCCCCGCCTCGTTGTTCAGAGGATCGTTACGGAATTCGGAGGATTGGAGGAGCTGCTCGCCGCGTCTGATGGCGAGCTGGAGACCGTCGACGGAGTCGGCGAAATCCGGGCGAAGGACATCAGGGAGGGCCTTCGCCGACAGCAGGAGATCAACTTGGTTGATCGGTACCTGCAGACGTAGGAAAACGCGAGCGGGATCCTGCCCGCGCCGCCTTGACAGAGGAGGACACCATCACAGAGCTAATGGAAGAGCACCTGGATGATCTTGAGTCGATCGAGCCGCCGCCGCACATCGAGTTCGAGATCGGCGACAGTGTCGTCTATCCGCACCACGGTGCGGGGAAGGTGCTTCGCAAGGAGGTCAAGGAAGTCCTCGGCGAGAGCCGCGAGTACCTGACGATCAAGATCCTCCACAACGACATGACGGTCATGGTGCCCACCGAGAACGCGGCGCTTGCCGGCCTCCGTCGCGTGATCGATGAGGAAACCGTCAAGAAGGTGCTCGCGGTGCTCCAGGACGAGTGTTCGGAGATGCCGAAGAACTGGAACCGGCGCTTCAAGCACAACCGGGACAAGATCAAGACGGGCGACATCTACGAGCTCGCCGAGGTCGTACGCAACCTCGCCATCCGCGAGTCCGAGAAGGGGCTCTCGACCGGCGAGAAGCAGATGTTCACCCGGGCCAAGAAGATCCTGGCGTCCGAGCTGATGTACGCCCTCGGGATGGACGAGCAGGAGGTGGAGGAGCACCTCTATGGGTTGCTGCTCGATCATCATGCCGACGGCGCCAGCAACGGCAATGGGAAGGTGGCCGTCGCCGCCAAATAGGCGCCGGCGCACGCAGGCATGGCGGTCGCGCTCATCGTGGCCGCAGGACGAGGCGAGCGCCTTGGGTCCGGCCGGCCCAAGGCGCTCGTCCCGCTTTGCGGGCGCCCGATGCTCGAATGGAGTGTCGCGGCCCTGCAGGCGGTGGCGGCGGTCACGCAGATCGTGATCGCCCTGCCGGCCGACGAGCTCGACGCGGCCCCGGAGGGCACCCTTGCCGTTCCGGGCGGCCTTCAGCGCTCCCACTCGGTGCGCAACGCGCTGGCCGCCTGCGCCGGCGGCGATCCCGTGATCGTCCATGACGCCGCCCGGCCCCTGGCCACCTCGCGGCTGTTCGAGCAGGCGCTCGACGAGCTCGGGCGACACCCGGAAGCGGCGGCGGTGATCGCCGCCGCGCCCGTCGCCGACACCATCAAGGAGACCGGGGATGATGGGGCCACCGTGGCCCGCACGCTCGATCGCTCCAAGCTGTGGGCGGTGCAGACGCCCCAGGTGTTCCGCCGCGCCGCGCTGGAGCAGGCGCTGACCTCGGCCACCGACGAGGAGCTCGGGCGCGCCACCGACGACGCCTGGCTGATCGAGCGCGCCGGGGGCTCGGTGCGCATCCTCGGCTCCGACCCCGGCAACATGAAGGTCACCACGCCGGAGGACCTCCGGGTGGCCGAGCTGCTGCTGGCGGAGCTGCGGACGTGAGGTTCTGGCTCACCATGGAGTCGCCGGCGTGAGCACCGGCATCGGCTATGACTGCCATCGCCTCGTCGCCGGCCGGCGGCTCGTCCTCGGCGGGGTGGAGCTGGAGCACGAGCTCGGTCTGGACGGGCACTCGGACGCCGACGTCCTCACCCACGCGATCATCGACGCCATGCTCGGCGCCTGCGCCCTGGGCGACATCGGCCAGCACTTCCCGGACACCGATTCCCGCTACCGCGACGCCGACTCGATCGAGTTGCTGCGCGCCACCGTCGCGCTGCTCCGCGACGCGGGCTTCGCCGTGGCCCACGTCGACGCCACCGTCGTGATCGAGCGGCCCAAGCTGGCTCCGGTGCGCGACCGGATGCGCGCCCGTCTGGCCGCGGCGCTCGACCTGGACCTCAGCCATGTCAGCGTCAAGGCGACGCGGGGCGAGGGCATGGGGTTCGTCGGGCGCGAGGAAGGCGTCGCGGCCCTGGCCGTCGCGACCGTCCGCGCCATCTAGGTCACCGGGGGCCGGCCCCCGCCACTCGCCGCACGGCCGTTGGTCCGAGGCCGCGGTCAGCCTGCGTGTGCGCCGCGCGCCGCGCGCCGCGCGGCCGCCTGGTCGCGCATCTGCTCGTGCTCGACGAGCCGCGTCAGCTGCCCCACCGTGTTGCGCAGGTGCCCCGCGACGATCGGCTGGGCGAACCGCTCCGCGATCCAGCCAGCGATCCCGGACCCCGCCACCCCGGCGGCGAGCCGGATCTCGGCCCTGGTGCGACCGGGGGCCACGGAGCGCAGCCGCCAGCGCCCGCGCTGGTCCACGCCCGTGATCGACGTCCAGGCCAGCTCCTGGGGCGGACTCCATTCCACGATCTCGATCAGGCCGCCGACCTCCGCGGAGCCCACGCGCAACAGCATGCGATAGCGCGCGCCGAGCCCGACGCGCTCCTCGCCCTCGATCTCCCACCGGGTCACGCCCGACATGAAGCTCAGCGCCCGCTCCGGATCGGACACCACGCCCCACACCGTCTCGATGGGAGCGGCGATGGTGGTGGCGGCGGTGGCTCTCATCCGATCACCGGCAGACGCCGCTCCTCGGCGAGTGCGTCAAGGGTGTCCTGCATGAGCCGCATCAGGTGGTCGTAGACCTCGTCGACGTCGGGGTCGGGCCCGAACTCGGCCTTGAGATCGATCGGTGGCAGCGTCTCGACGGTGATCTTGGCCGGCAGCGGGATGTGGCCGAGCATGTCACCGACGTTCAGGCCCCACGGCACCGCCAGCGACACCGGGAGGACCTTGAGGCGGAAGAGGCGGTCAAGCGCGAGCAGCCGGGCCAGACCCTCGCCGCGCGTGAGGAACAGCGCGGTCTCGTGGCCGCCGATGGAGACCACCGGGACGATCGGCACGTTCTCCTGCAGCGCGAGGCGGATGAATCCCTTGCGGCCGTCGAAGTCGACGCGGTTGCGCTGCCAGAACGGCCGGTGGACCTCGTAGTCGCCGCCGGGGTACACGAGCAGGGCCGCGCCGGACTGCAACGCCTTGCGCGCGTTGACCGGTGACGCCGCGACGGTCCCGAACCGCCGCAGCGAGCCCAGCCCGGGCATCGACAGCACCAGGTTGTGGGCCAGCTGGTAGAAGGATCGCTCGACGCCGAAGTAGGTGTTGAAGGCGAGCGTGAAGACGACGGTGTCGGGGGTCATGTTGCCACCGGAGTGGTTGCCCACCATGAGCACGGGACCGTGGTCGGGGATGTTGCCCAGCCCGCGTACCTCGCCTCGGTACCACAGGCTCGCCGCCAGCCACATGAGCGGAAGCCGCTCGCGGATGAAGTCGGGATCGCGCTCGTCCAGGTCCGCGCGGGGGATCCGGCTCTGCACCTGGCGCGTCACTCCGCGGATCGCGCGCCCCACCAGCGACGGCCCCGGGCTCGACTCTCCGCCGTCGGCGCGCTCGCGCTCTTGATCGGAGCCGACGTGGCCGTTGGTGTCGGCCGTGCCGGCGGCGGCGCCGCTCGCCATCAGCGCCCGGCCCTCACGCCGCCTGGCGGCCGGCGCTGTCGCCGCCGCTGTGCGGACGCGGCGTCCGTGCTCCCGCCACCGCCAGCTCGGTGCGGGCGATGAAGCGCGTCAGCAGCTCGTTGGTCTCCTCAGGCCGCTCCACCTGCGGGACGTGGCCGCAGTCCGGGATCGTCACCTGTTCCGCGCTGGGCAGCCACTTGCGCACATGGCGTCCGAAGGCGGCGGGCACCAAGCCGTCGTGGGTGCCCCACACGAACAGCGCCGGCGGCTGCAGCTCCGCCAGCCGTGGGTAAAAGCCATGGCGGCCGTAGGGCGCCTCGAGGTAGATGTTGCGCGCCGAGGCCAGGAAGGCCAGCCGCGCTCCCGCCGAGTGGTAGATGCGCCGGAACTCGTCGACCATCAGCTCGCCGACCTCGGGGTCGATGAGGTCGCGGTCGTAGAACAGGCTCCAGAACTGGGACGACACCGCATTGCGGGTGAAGCCGTGGGGCAGAAGCCCGAACTCGGGTCGCAGCAGACGCACGAGTGGGTGAAAGCCGCGCCTGACCCACGCGACCGCCGGGCACAGGAGGCCCAGGGAGCGGACGCGCTCGGGCTCCATCAGCCCCATCTCGATGGCGATCCTGCCGCCCATCGAATTGCCGACGACGTGGGCGTGCGAGATGTCCTGGGCGTCCATGAAAGCGAACATCGTCTCGGCGTACCAGCGGGCGTTGTAGGGCGCCCGCGCGGGCTTGGAGGAAGAGCCGAACCCGGGCAGGTCGGGCGCATGGACGCGATAGCGCTGGCCCAGCGCCGCGGCGGTGGCGAACAGCGAGGCGCGGGTTCCGCCCAGGCCGTGCAGCAGCAGGACGTCGGGGCCGTGGCCCATGGTCAGCGAGGAGATGTGGTGGCGGCCGACCGGCACGTCGTGGATCTGCAGGAGCGGGGGACGTCCGCCGGGGAGCCTGAACATCCCCTCGAAACCGACCGCGTAGTCGAGGTTGCCCGTGACGCTCAGCCGCCGGTGATCGAAGGCGTCGATGCCGGACATCTCGCCCTCGCGCAGTGCCAGCCACGTCTCGGCATCGGTGGAGATGGTCACGTCGGGGCTGCGCCGCGTGGCGCCTTTGCGCACACGTGCGCCGTGTGCCGTGCATCGCACCTCCCACGTGTGACCGAGGTCGCAGAGCCGGATGCTGTAGGTGGCGTCGAACCCCGGGTCGGCGCCCAGATAGCGCTCGGGCAGGGTGCGAAACGCGGTTTCGACGTCCGCCAGCCGACGTGATCTCTCGGGGGTGCTGGGCATCTCCATCTGATTAACGGTGACGCCTGCCCCGGATGGTCGCGGGCAGAGATATTCCTTGCCCCCGCCGTCGAGCGGTCCTCGCGGACAACCGCAAACCCGTGGGCGCTAGGCTCCGGCCACCTTGCGCACCGTGACGCTCCATGACACTCGGACCGGCCAGGTCCGAGAGCTCGTCCCGGAGACCGAGGGGCGGGTACGGATCTATGCCTGCGGCCCCACGGTCTACGGCCGCGTGCACGTGGGCAACGCCCGCCCGTTCGTCGTCTTCTCGGTGCTCAAGCGGTTCCTGGTCCACGAGGGCTACGACGTCGAATTCGTGGCAAACGTCACGGACATCAACGACAAGATCTACGTCGCCGCCCGTCAGGCCGGTGTGCCCAGCGAGGTCCTCGCCGAGCAGATGACCGCCGCGTACACCGCCGACACCGACGTCTTCGGGTTCGGCCGGCCCGATTACGAGCCCCTCGCCAGCGAGACCATCGCCGAGATCACGCGCTTGATCGAGGAATTGGTGGAGAAGGGCCATGCCTATGCCGCTGACGGGGACGTCTACTTTTCGGTTCGGTCCTACCCCCGATACGGCGAACTATCCCACCGCCAGGTCGACCAGATGGACCAGGGCGAGGACGTCGAGGGCGCCGCGCGCAAGCGCGATCCGCTTGATTTTGCCCTGTGGAAGGGCCACAAGGAGGCCGAGGACACCTCGTGGGAGTCGCCGTGGGGCCCAGGACGGCCCGGCTGGCACATCGAGTGCTCGGCGATGGCGGAGAAGCTGCTGGGCGTGGGGTTCGAGATCCACGGCGGCGGCTCAGACCTCATCTTCCCCCACCACGAGAACGAGGCCGCCCAGACGCGGGCGGCGCGCGACGAGGACCTGACGCGGCTGTGGGTCCACGTGGGCATGGTCCGCCTGGACAGCGAGAAGATGTCCAAGTCGATCGGCAACGTCTTCATGCTCGGCGAGGCGCTGGAGCGCCACGGGCCCGAAACGCTGCTCACGTACTTCGCCGGGGCCCACTACCACCAGCCGATGGAGTACGACGAGAACCGGCTCGACGAGGCACGCGCTCGGGCCGCCGGCATCCGCAACACCGCGCGCGGCCTCATCGAGGGGCCGAGCCCGGACTGGTCGGCGCCGCTCAAGGAGCGCTTCTTCGACGCCCTGGCCAACGACTTCAACACCCCCAAAGCCCTGGCCGCCGTGGCCGAGTGGGAGCGGGAGGCCAACCGCGGTGACCGCGGTACGGTCGGCGGGGAGGACCTGCGCGAGATGCTCGACGTCCTGGGCCTGGCCAGCCTCATGGAATCAGGGGGGCAGCCGATCTCCGACGAGGTGGCCGCGCTGCGCGATGCCCGCGAGCAGGCCCGGCGCGACCGCGACTGGGCGGAGGCCGACCGGTTGCGCGACGAGCTGCGCGCCATGGGGTGGGAGGTCCGCGACGGACCCGACGGCCCCGAGCTGATGCCGGCCGTCTGACCCTCGCCGCGCTCCGCCGCGGCGCAAGCGGCTTTGCATAACACCGCATTTTGCTTGACACCGGTGCGGTGCTATGTCAAGCTCGCGCCGGTTAGTAACGATCAACTACAGCTTTAGGCTGGGTTGCACGGGGAGTAGGGCGTCTCTGACGGCCGCTTTCTGGGAAAAGCTCTATACGGTGCGGCGCCAGGGGAGGTAGCGCGCCACGACAAGCCGGCTGCCGCATGTGCGGGAGTCGGGAAAGGCTGGTTTCGTGGCTCGACTCTCTGCAAACACTCAGGCTCAACCTCGGGTTGAGGATGGCTACCTGATCGCCCTTGCCAAGCAGGGGCATCCGGACGCCTACGACCGCATCGTCCGCCGTTACTACGGCTTTGTGCGGCTCAAGGCCTCGTCGTACTTCCTCGCGGGCGGCGACGCCGACGATCTGATCCAGGAGGGGCTGGTCGGCCTCTACAAGGCCGTCCGTGACTACCGCACCGATCGGGAGTCGAGCTTCCGCAACTTCGCCGAGCTCTGCATCACGCGCCAGATCATCACCGCGGTCAAGACCGCGACACGCAACAAGCACACGCCACTCAACCAGTACATCTCCTTCTCCAGCTCGCCCGCGGGCGGCACTGGGGACAACGAGCCGACGCTGGACGAGGTCATTCCCGGCTCCACCGTGCACGACCCGGTCAACCAGGTCATCTCCAGCGAGGAGCTGCGCGCGCTCGTGGCCTGCATCTCCACGGCGCTGTCCGAGCTCGAGTCTCGCGTGCTCGCCCTCTATCTCGACGGCCACTCGTACGAGGAGGTCGGCCGCCGGCTCGGGTGCGACTGCAAGACCGTGGACAACGCGCTGCAGCGCGTCAAGCGCAAGGTGGGCGCGCACCTCATGCAGCGCGCCGTTCCCGCCTAGAGCTACGCTCCGTTCCCGCTCAGAGCCGCGGCTCTCGATCGGCGGTGGGGATCCGAATCTGAAACTCGGCCCCGCCGCCGGGACGCCCGGCGGCGGTGACCTCGCCGCCCATCGCGCTCGTGAGCTCCTTGACGATGGCCAGGCCCAGCCCGGAGCCGACCGCGCGCTCGGATCGGTAGCGGTCATACAGGTAGAACCGCTCGAAGGCGTGGGGCACGTCCTCGTCGGCCAGCCCCGGCCCGGTGTCGCGGACGGCGATCGTCCCCGCGCCGGTGCAGACCTCCACCGACCCGCCCGCCGGCGTCAGCCGCAGCGCGTTCTCGATGAGATTGGAGGTCGCCTGGAGCAGGCGCCCCTCGTCCCCGATGCCCCAAGCGGCGTCCTCGTGGATGCCTGTCAGCGCCACGCCCAGCTCGTGGGCGCGCGGCAGGTGCCGCTGGACCGCCGCCGCGCCGACGGCGGTGAGGTCGATCGGGCGTTGCTCCACCGCGAACCCGGCGCGCCCCAGGCGGGCCAGATCCAAC
Organism: uncultured Actinomycetota bacterium; assembly: GCA_963708835.1. Classification (GTDB taxonomy): domain Bacteria; phylum Actinomycetota; class Thermoleophilia; order Solirubrobacterales; family Solirubrobacteraceae; genus Palsa-465. The sequence continues at coordinate 213,068 of CAVPUB010000001.1, forward strand.
AGGTCGGAGACCAGCCGCTCCAGGCGGTCGGCCTCGGCGGCCACGACGCGCCCGCCCTCCGTGGGTGACACCGCGCCCTCCTCGATCGCCTCGGCGTAGCCCCGGATCGACGTGAGCGGGGTCTTGAGCTCGTGGCTGACGGACTCCAGGAAGCTGCGCTGCGCCTCCCGCGCGATCGCCAGCTCCGAGGCCATCGCGTTGAACGAGTGCCCGAGCTCCGCCAGCTCGTCCTCGCCCTCCACGGGCACCGCGACGTCGGTCTCGCCCGAGGCGATACGCCGGGTGGCGGTGGCGAGCTGGTCGATCGGCCGCAGGAGCCGCCGCGCCAGCAGGAAGGCCAGGAGCGCAGCCAGGGCGGCGCCGCCCAGCCCGGCGATGACGACGCTGGCCAGGAACGGCCGCCATTCGGCAAAGGCGAGGCGAGCGCTGTGGAGGAGCACGATCCGTCCGCGCGGCGTCGTCCGGGCGGCGTAGAGCAGGTCGCGCCCCGCAACCGTGACGGTCCCCTCCGCGTCGCCGGTCGCGCCGATGGCCTGGACCACCGTCCGGCTGACCAGCGGCCGCACGCGCCGCGGCCTGCCCGAGCCGACGCGGTAGACGTGATCACCGGCGGTCAGGGCGCCGGGGGCCCCGCCCACCACCGAGAGGATGTTGGCCTGCGTCTCGAGCGCGGTGAGCCGCTGATCGGCGATCTTGTGGCGCACGAGCACGACCGCGACGACGGTCGTCAGCGCGCACGAGGCGATCGCCGCCAGCGCGACGTACGCAAACACTCGCCGCCTCAGACTCACACCACTGCCTTGTAGCCGAGCCCCCGCACCGTCCGGATGAGCTCGGCGTGCCCGAGCTTCTTGCGCAGCTGCGCCACGTGGACCTCGACGGTGCGCGTCTCGCCGGGCGAGCGAAAGCCCCACACCGACTCCAGCAGCTGGTCACGCGAGACGACCTGCCCTGCGTGGCGCAGCAGGTATTCCAGGAGGTCGAACTCGCGTTGGGTGAGCTCCACCTCGGCCCCGTCGACGTGGACCTCGCGGGCGGCGCGGGCCAGGACGACCGGTCCGAGCTCGAGGACGTCCTGCGCGTCGGCCGACGACCAGGCGCTGCCGGCCCGGCGCAGGACTGCCTTGACGCGGGCGGTCAGCTCGCGCGGGGAGAACGGCTTGGCGACGTAGTCGTCGGCACCCACCTCGAGCCCCGCGACGCGATCGGCCTCCTCGTCACGCGCGGTGAGCATGATCACCGGGACCTCGCCCGCGATGCGGCGGCAGACCTCGAAGCCATCGATCCCCGGCAGCCCGATGTCCAGGATCACCAGCCGCACGGGATGGCGGCGCAGCTCGGTCAGCGCCTCCTCGCCCGAGCGCACCCACAGGGCCTGGTAGCCCGCGCGCTCCAGGTAGGTGCGCACGAGCGCCCCGATATTGGGCTCGTCCTCCACGACCATGACCGTCGTCGGCATGGCGCAATCGTAGGTGCGGCCGCCCGCTCGCCACACCGGTTTTTACACGCAGCTGACCTTTGGCTGACGGCCGCCTTTCATGCCGGCGCCACAGTGACCGGGCCATCTCCGATCACCGCGACAAGTGAGGTCTGAGCTCATGTCATCCATCCGCAGACATTCGCGGCTGCTGCTCGTGGCGGTCTGCTGCGTCGCGGCGGGCGCCGCCATCAGCGCCATCGCCAGCGCCGGCGCGGCGACCAGCAGCGGGTCATCCTCGTCGGCTTCGCATACCAGGGCCCACCGCGGCGGCCTGCGCCGGCTCGCGCGCGCCGTTCAGGGCTCAGCCGTGGTGCGCACGGCGGACGGCTTTGCCAACGTCACCTTCGAGCGCGGCAAGGTCGACTCGGTCAGCGGGCAACAGCTCACGATCACCGAGGGGACCCGCAGGGCGAGCTACAAGACCGTGACGGTGACGGTGCCAACCAACGCGGTGGTCCGCGACAACCGACAGAAGGCAAGCCTGTCCAACGTCAAGGCCGGACAGCGCATCCTCGTCCTCACCGCGCCCATGCGCACCTACGTGATCGCCCGGACCCCCAAGGCGGGCTGATCCCACCACCGACACAAGTAAACCAATAAGTTTACTTGGGGCACGGTTCGCCGGGTGAAGGCCGCCGGGGTCGTCCGGCCACGATCGCGGCGGCCCTCAGCCGGCGAGCGGCCCCAGGTTGGGTTCCAGACCGTAGGTCGAGAAGGCCCGGAAGCGCGAGAACGTGTGGTGCTCGGGCCCGTGGAAGTCCGACGAGCCGGTCGTCAGCAAGCCGAGCTTGGCGGCGTGATCGACCAGCAGGCGCGTCTGCTCCTCGGTGTGGCTGGCATAGAACGCCTCCACACCGTCCAGGCCGGCCTCGTGAAACGTGTCGACGGCAGCGATCACGGCGGCCGCCTCGTCGATGTCCCAGAACGGATGCGCCCACACGGCCACGCCGCCGGCGCCGTGGATGAGCTCGATCGCCTCCGCGACGCTGGGCGCCGCGCGAGGCACGAACGCGGGGCGCCCGTCGATCAGGTACTCCACCAGGAACGCGGTCGGGTCCAGCAGGTTGGCGGCGGTCAGCCGCTCCTTGTTCTCGGGCCGGCTGACGACGGCCTGGGCGAGGTGGGGCCGCCCGATCGACTGGCCCTGGGCCGAGCGCTGGGCCAGCATCTCCTCGTCGACGGCGAACCCCAGCCCGACGAGCGCGTCGATCATCGCCCGGGCCCGGTGCTCGCGATCACCGCGCGACCGCGCCAGCGCGGCCACCAGCGTCGGGTCGTCGGGATCGATGTCATAGCCCAGGACGTGCAGGTCCTGGCGGCCGTCGAACAGCGCGGTGATCTCGGTGGCCGGCACCAGAGAGATTCCCGCCCGCTCGGCGGCGGCGAGCGCCTCGGCGACGCCCTCGGTGTTGTCGTGGTCGGAGAGGGCGAAGAGCGTCACCCCGGCGGCGGCGGCACGCGCCACGACCTCGGCGGGCACCAGCGCGCCGTCGGAGTGCACCGAATGGCTCTGCAGGTCAAACGTGGGGGCGGTTGCTTCGGCCAAGCGCGAGAGGCTAGCCCACCTGCCCCGACGTCCTATGCGCGGTGGTAGGTGAGGATCACCGTGCCGGTCTGCAGCGCCTTGACGTCCGCCAGTTTGAGGGTGGCGGCGTCGGCTATTCCCTCGAACAGTCGCTTGCCCTCGCCCAGCGCGATCGGGAAGGTCATCAGCCGGTACTCGTCCACCAGCCCCAGGTCGGTCAGCCCTCGCACGAGGCTCACGCTGCCGGCGACGAGGATGTCGCCGCCCTCCTGCTCCTTGAGCGCGGTCACCTCCTGAGCCAGGTCACCGCTGAGGATGGTCGAGTTGTTCCAGTCGGCCTGGGTGAGCGTCTTTGAGACGACGTACTTGGGCATGCTGTTCATCTTGTCGGCGAAGCCGACCTCATCGGTCCGGCCCGGCCATGCCTCGGCGAAACCCTCGTAGGTGACGCGCCCGAGCAGCATCGCCTCGTGCTCCATGGTCTCGTCGAGCTTGTACTTCATTCCGTCGGGGTCGTTGAACTTGAACGACCAGCCGCCATGGCGGAAGCCCTCGGCTCCGCCGGGATCCTCGACCACCCCGTCCAGCGAGATGAATTCGGTTACCACGATGCGCCGCATTGCGTGCTCCTTGCTCTGAGAGGCTGTTACGTACGGGCGTCGAACGACGCCGGTCGCAATCGACACCGAATTTAAGGTGCGGCGGTCAGGCGCGCGCGACGGCCGTGGCGGGGCCGACCGGCGCGACGGCGAGGCGCCGAAGGGCGAGCGCGCCGCCGAAGGCGACCAGGAGCGCGACGATGGCGCCGAGACCGAGCCCGGCGCGCGGGCCGGCGAGGGCCATCGTCAGGCCCACGAACGGGCCCCCGATCGGGGTCGAGCCCTGGAAGGCGACGAACCACAGCGACATGACGCGGCCGCGCATCTCCGGGGCCGAGTTGAGCTGCAGGGTGGCGTTGCCCATCGACATGAAGGCGATGCTGCCGGCCCCGGCGACGCCGAGCGCAACCAGCTCGAGCGCCAGGTTGGGGGCGACGGTGGCGAACGCCAGCGCCGTTCCGAAGCCCAGCGCGGCGATGACCAGGGGCCGCAGGCCCGTCTTGCCACGCGCGGCGACGAACAACCCCCCGAGCACCGCTCCGGCACCCATCGCCGCCGTCATGAAGCCGAACCCGGTGGCGCCGGCGTGCAGAGCGTGGTCGGCCATGACCGGCAGGGACACCTGAAACTCGTAGGTGAGGCAGCCCGCGATGGCCATCATCACCAGGGGCACCGCGAGTGTGGGGGTGGACCGGATGTAGCGAAATCCCTCACGGAGCTGGCCGCGGGCGCGGGGCGTCGGGGCGACGGTGGCGAGCTTGCTGGTGTCCATCGAGGTCAGGGTCCACACGACGGGGATGAAGCTGGCCGCGTTGGCCAGGAAGCATTCGCCCTCTCCGACGGTCGCGATCAGGATCCCGGCGACGGCGGGGCCGATCGCGCGAGCCACGTTGACCAGCACGGAGTTGAGGCTCACCGCGTTGCGCAGGTGCTCGGGGCCGACGAGCTCCATCATGAACGACTGGCGGGAGGGGTTCTCGAAGGCGTTGTTGAAGCCCAGCATCGCGGCGAGGACCCCGATCTCCCACACCTGCACGACGCCGGTCACGGTGAGCACGCCGAGGATCAATGCCTGGACGCCCATCGCGGTCTGCAGGCCGATCATCATGCGGCGCTTGTCGACCCGATCGGCGACGACGCCGCCGTAGGGGCCCAGCAGCAGCACCGGCAGGGTCTGCAGCGCGACGATGACCCCGAGCATCGTCGCCGAGTGCGTGAGCGTGAAGACCAGCCACGACTGCGCGGTCATCTGCATCCATGTGCCGATCAGCGAGATCGACTGGCCCGCGTAGTAGCGGCGGTAGTTGGGGATCGCGAGTGCGGCGAAGGTGACGCGGCCGGCGCGCATGACGCGCGTCATGGGCGGCGGTCCTTCAGCCGCTCGCCGAGCGCCTCGAGCGCGGGCAGCGCCTTCTCGAGCAGGCGGCGGTCGGCGGGGGACAGCTCGTCCATCGCCCGGTTGACGGCGTCGGTGCGCTCGCGGCGCATCCGCTCGGCCAGTTGGCGCCCGTCGTCGGTCGCCTCCACCCACGCGGCCCGACGGTCGCCGTCGTCGCTGGTGCGGGCCACGAGACCCGCATCGCACAGGTCGGCGATGACACGGGAGAGCATGGTGGGGTTCAGGCTCTCGGCCTCTGCCAGGGCGGAGAGGCGGACGGGCCCCTCGCGCACGACGGTGAGCAGCACCGAGATCCGCGTCGGGGTGAGCCCGGCGGCCGACCCGGCGGCGGTGGTCCGCAAGCGCCGCGACAACCGGCCGATGGCGACACGCAGCCGGGCGGCGGTGTCGATGTCTGTGGCGGTTGTGGCGGGGGACATAGTGCCTTTCGAGATACTTGCTTGCTGGCAAGCACTATGTTAGCAGCGCGACGGCGCGCGCCGGTGCCGCGCGGCGGGGCCGCGGCGGGGCCGCGCCGGTGCTGCGGGGCGGGGCAGGTGTCAGCTGGTGGCGACGATCAGCACGTTGCAGCGCGCGTGGTGCGAGACCTTGTTGGGCACGTTGCCCAGCGCCAGCCGGCGGGCCCCGTGCATCCCCTTGCTGCCGACGACGATCATCGACGCTCCGACCTCGTCGGCGACGTGGAGCAACGCGTCGGCGGGGTCCTTGCGGATGGCATGGGAGGTCGCCTCGATCCCGGCCAGCCGGACGCCGGCCACCGCCTCGGAGAGGATCCGCTCCACCTCGTCGTGAGGCAGCGGCTGCCACACCTTGGCCGCGCCCTCCGGCGCGCCGCTCACCCTGGCGTGCTGCGGCTGATACGCGGACACCACATGCACCGGCGCCGACAGCGCCTTGGCCAGCCGCACCGCCTCGGAGACCGCCTGCTTCGCGGTCTCGGAACCATCGGTGCCCACCACGATCGAATCGCCCATCGCCTACCCCTCTCTGCGCCTCAGGTTTGAGGAGAACCTACAGTTTTCGGCGCGGCGGGGTTGGTGTGAATGCGCACAGACAGCGCCCGCGCGATCTCGGCGACGACGAGCATGGGCCTGCCGGTGAGCTGGGCCCAGGTGAAGCGGAGCACCATGTAGCCGGCTCCGACCAGCTTGTTGCCCTTGGCGCGGTCGCGCTGAAACGCCCGGTAGTGGCCGTGGACGTCGTAGCCATCGACCTCGATCACCAGCCGGTGCGCCGCCCACAGCGCGTCGACCTCGACCCCCAGCACGTGCGTGTTGAACACCGGGCGCTCGAGCCCGGCCTCGCGGACCAGCCGCCTGAGGATCCGCTCGGCCTTGGAGCGTGTGAACCCGGTGTCCTGCTCGGCCGCGAGCAGCGCCCTCATGGCCGCGATGCCCTTGCGTCCCGGGCAGCGCTCCATCGCGGCGTGGATCTCGGCGTCCTTGACCAGCTTCAGAGCGCGTGCCTCGTCGAGGGCTCGATCGAGTGCCAGGCCCGTGGCCGCGCAATCGATGAGGGTGCGGGCGGGGGACGTCACCGGGAAGCCCTTGTGGATCCGCAGGTCGCGGATGTCGAGGTTCTTGACCCGCCGAACCTGCACGCCAGGCTGATTCGTGATGTGGCGGCCGATCGTCGTGATGACCACGAAGGAGGGGGTCGGGGTCATCCCCCAGAGAGCAGCCGCACTCTCATGGCTGATCACGGCGTTGTCGCCGGCGTAGAGCAGAGCGGCGCTCTCCCCGCCCAGCGACCGGAGCACCGGGGTGCCGACGGCCAGTACCGAAGGAAGAACGACGTGCAATGCGCCCTTCGCTATCCGGTGACGCATTGCACTGCGCCCGATCCCCAGCTCACGCAACTGCGACACCCGCACCAGGCCCTGCTGGACGCCGGCGACTTCCGCCACTCCCTGATCCCCCCGCGCCTCAACGACCAATCGATGACAAACCTGCGCGGGTTGCCCCGGACTGTCACCAGATGTACGCGGGGCGACCGAAACCCGCCAAACCACCGGCCGCCAGCTCGCTTTGTCATCGAATGGCCGCTCTTCGGCTCCCATACAACTAAGAGCCTCGAGCCCGCCCCGATTCACCCCCCTCCCAAGCCAGTCTTTTCATGACGGACCGGCACGCGCCGCCCGGCCACGCAGACCGCATCGCCCCCCACCCATCACGCGGTCCGCCGCGCAAACAACACCCCGGCGGCCACCACCGACACCACGATGATCCCGACGCTCCATGCCACGGCGGTCACGGCCGCCGGCCCCGGCGCGTGCCCGCTCATCAGGGCGCGCACCGAGTCGATCACCGCGGTCACGGGCTGGTGGCGCGCGAACCCCTGAAGCCACGACGGCATGGTGTGGATCGGGACGAACGCGCTGGAGGGATAGGGCAGGAACGCGATGAGGAACGTGACGCCCTGCGCGCCCTCGGGGGATCGCATGAGCACGCCGACGGCGGCGGCCAGCCACGACAGGGCGAGGATGAACAGCGCCAGCAGCCCGAGCGCGGCCAGCCAGTCCCCGAGGCCGGCGTTCGGTGAGAAACCGAGGGCGAAGGCGACCGCCACGGCCAAGCCGGCCGACGTCAGGTTGCGCAGCACGCTGGCCACGACGTGCCCCGCCAGCAGTGACCGCGCCCGCACGTCCAGCGAGCGGAAGCGGTCGACGATGCCCCCGGCCAGGTCGGCCGACACGGTGACGGCCGTGGTGCCCGCCCCGAAGCCCGCGCACACCAGCAGCACGCCCGGGACCACGTAGTCGATGTAGCGCTCGCCGACGTTGATGGCGCCGCCGAAGAAGTACACGAACATCACCATCAACATCACCGGCAGCGCCAGCGCGGTGATGAGCCCGTCGACGTTGCGCAGCGACAGACGCAGCGCCCGGACGATCATCGTCGATAGCTCTGTCAGCCCGGACCGGCCGACAGCGTCGTCGGCCTCCGGGACGTCCATCTCACCGGCCAGGGGATAGGTCAGCTCAGTCATCGGTGCTCTCGCTTTCAGCAGTCGCGGTGTGTCCGGTCAGAGTCAGGAAGGCGTCGTCGAGGCTGGCCGTGCGCACGGAGAAATCGGCGATCCGGCCGCGGTCGGGGTCGACGTCGTCGAGCAGGGCGCGGAGTGCGGGCCCCTCGCCCTCGCAGGCGATGCCCAGGGTCAGCAGCCCGGGGTCGCGGTCGACCACGCGCGCGCCCGCCACCCGCGCGACCTCGTCATACGCCGCGCCGTCGACGGTGCGCACCACGAGCCGGCATCCAGCCACGAGCGCCTTGAGCTCCGCCGCGCTTCCCTCGGCCACGACCCGCCCGCGATCAAGCACGGCGATGCGGTCGGCCAGAGCGTCGGCCTCGTCGAGGTACTGGGTGGTGAGAAAGACGGTGACGCCGTCTGACGCCAGCGCGCCGACCAGATTCCACAGCTGGCGCCGGCTGCGCGGATCCAGACCGGTGGTCGGCTCGTCCAGGAACAGCACCCGCGGCCGGCGCATCAGCGACGCCGCCAGGTCCAGCCGGCGCCGCATCCCGCCCGAGTAGGTGGCTACGCGGCGCCCTTCGGCCTCCACGAGCTCGAACCGCTCCAGCAGCTCGGCGGCCCGGGCGCGCGAGGCCGCGCTCGAGAGTCCCTGAAGGCGGCCGATCATCCGCAGGTTCTCCGCCCCGGTCTGGAGCCCGTCGACGGCGGCGTACTGGCCGGTGAGGCTGATCCGCCGGCGCACGTCGGCACGCTGGGCCACGACATCGCGGCCCGCGACACGCGCGACGCCACCGTCGGGCGCGGTGAGGGTGGCGAGCATGCGCACGGTGGTCGTCTTGCCGGCGCCGTTGGGGCCCAGCAGACCGAAAACGGTGCCTCGACGGACCGAGAGGGAGATCCCTGAGACGACCGGGGTCGAGTTGTAAGACTTCTGAAGGCCGGCGGCCTCGATGGTCAGGTCACTGGTCATGTGTCATCCTTTGAAGACGAAATTGCGTATGGCGTACGCGATAGTGCGTAGGCTATACGCAGTTTCCGCAGACGTCAACCCCAACGCCCGAAAATGGCCACCCCCGACCCCGCCGACGACCTGAAGCTCCCGCCGAGCCTCGAGCTGCTCTGGGGACTGCGCGAGGCCGGCTCCCGCGGCCCGCGGCGCGGGCTGACGCTGGACGGCATCGTCGCCGCTGGGATCCGGGTCGCCCAGACCGAGGGCGTCGGCGCCCTCTCGATGGCGCGCATCGCCAAGGAGCTCGGCGTGGGGACGATGTCGCTGTACCGCTACGTCGCGTCCAAGGACGAGCTGCTGACGACGATGGTCGACACCGCGCTGGGCACCCCGCCGTCGCCCGCCGCCGGCGAGGACTGGCGCGCCGGGCTGATGCGCTGGGCGGTGGGGGTGCGGACCGCGTACCACGGCAATCCGTGGTCGTTGCGGGTGCCGATCTCAGGACCGCCGCTGGGCCCCAACAACGTCGCCTGGCTGGACAACGCGCTCGTCGCCATGGCCGGCACGCCGCTCTCCGAGCAGGAGAAGCTGTCCTGCGTGCTGCTGGTCAGCGGATTCGTGCGCAACGACGTCACGCTCGCCCTCGATTTCGCCGAGGCCTCGGGCGACATGCCCCAGATGCCCGGCTACGGGCAGCTTCTGGCCAGGCTCACCACCGCGGAAGAGCGGCCCGCGCTGCATCGCGCGATCGCCTCGGGCTCGCTGGACGACCCCGACGATCCCGACGCCGAGTTCCATTTCGGGATGGGGCGGATCCTCGACGGTATCGCGGCGCTGATCGCGACCAAGGGCGCCCGCCCTCCGTCGCGGCGCCGGCGCTAGCCGCGCCCCTCGGCCTCCCGCTGGACGCCGGATCCGTATCGTGAGGGCATGCCCGCTCTGCTCCTGTACGGCGACACCGAGCGCTCACCGGCGCTGCGCCACGAGGTCCCGGTCGCGATCGGCGACGGCCTGCTGTTCGCCGACGTCGACGGCCGCACGACGATCCTGACCTCGTGGCTGGAGCGCAACCGCATCGCGGCGGTGTTGCCCGGCGCCGAGATCATCGACTTCGTCGACCTCGGGATGCGCGCGCTGGTGGAGGACGGGATGACGCGGCTGGACGCCGAGCGCGAGGTCGTCCTGCGGGCGGTCAGGCAACTGGGGATCCACGAGGCGGTCGTGCCCGGTGACTTTCCCGTGGCGATCGCCGACCGGCTGCGCGCGGACGGGATCACCCTGACCGTCGACGACGGCGTCGTGGCCGTGCGGCGCCGCGTCAAGGAGGGAGCGGAGCTCCAGGGGATCCGAGCGGCGCAAGCGGCCGCCCACGCCGCCACCGCGCGGGCGTCGGAGCTGCTGGCCCGCGCCGAGGTCGGCTCTGACGGGAACCTGCGCGGCGAGGACGGGGCACCGCTGCTGGCCGAACAGGTGCGCGAGGAGCTGCGCCTGACCTGCGCGCGGCATGGCGCGACGTGCCCGGCGGACATGATCGTGGCCTCGATCCACAACGGTGGCGGTGGCCACGACCCCGGCACCGGGCCGCTCCCGGCGGGGCTGCCCATCCAGGTCGACATCTTCCCCCGCCACGAGGCCAGCGCCTGCTGGGCTGACATGACCCGGACGTTCGTCGTCGGCGACCCCGCCGCCGAGCACGCCGAGCTCATCTCCGAGCAGGAGCGTCTGGTCCGCGCGGCTCTCGATCAAGCGCGGGCCGCGATCCGCCCCGGCGTCACCGGCCGCGAGCTGCACGAGGCCACCTGCGATCTGTTCGAAGCGGCTGGCTGGGCCACGCAACGGACCGGCGGAGGAGACGAGGGCTTCCAGTTCGCGCTGGGGCACGGCGTCGGGCTCGAGGTTCACGAGCCGCCGGGCCTCGGCTTCTCCGGCCGCGAGCCGTTCGTCGCCGGCGACGTCATCGCGATCGAGCCTGGCCTCTGGGACAAGCGCATCGGAGGCGTGCGCCTGGAGGATCTGCTCCTGGTCACCCCGGGCGGCTGCGAGACGCTGACCGACTATCCCTACGAGCTCGCGCCACGCGCGTGAGCCCCGGCCCGTCCCGCCGGTAGGCTTGCCCGCTGGACCATGGGCCTGCTCCTCTACCTCATCTCCGTGGCCTGCTCGTCGGTGATCCTGTACTTCATCCGGCGGCGCCGGGGTGGCGGACTGAGCCGGCCCTCGGGCGCGCCCCGCTGACTGCATCGTGCGCCCCGCGGCGCTCCATTCCTATCCTTTATGAAGCCGCCGCCGCCACCGTCGACGACCGGTCGCGCACAATAGGTCAGAATGGCGACCGCATTTACCGACAATAGGAGGGAAAGACCGTAATGACGCTCCAGATTGGGGCCACCGCTCCTGACTTCGAGGCCGAGACCACCGAGGGCCCGATCCATTTCCATGACTGGATCGGCGACTCCTGGGCCGTCCTCTTCTCACATCCCAAGAGCTTCACGCCCGTCTGCACGACGGAGCTGGGCTACATGGCGTCCATCAAGCCCGAGTTCGACCGCCGCAACGTGAAGATCATCGGCCTCTCGGTCGACTCGGTCGACGACAACGTCCGCTGGGCCAAGGACATCGAGGAGACGCAGGGCACCGCGCCCAACTACCCGATCATCAGCGACGGCGATTTCAAAGTCGCCAAGCTCTACGAGATGCTGGCCGCCGACACCAGCGGCGATGCGGGGAGCCGCACGCCGGCGGACAACCAGACCGTCCGCAACGTGTTCGTCATCGGACCCGACAAGAAGATCAAGCTGATCCTGGTCTATCCCATGACGACCGGTCGCAACTTCGACGAGGTGTTGCGCGTCGTCGACTCGCTGCAGCTCACCGCCGACCACAAGGTCTCGACGCCGGCCCAGTGGCAGCAGGGCGACAGCGTCATCATCGCCGGCTCGGTCTCCAACGACCAGGCCAAGGAGATCTTCGGCGAGTGGGAGTCCCCCAAGCCCTACATCCGCATCGTCCCGCAGCCCGAGAAGTCGCGCCGCTAGCGCCTCCCGACGTCGCACCGCCCGGAGCTGCCCCTCCGGGCGGCGGGTGCGTGGCTACAGAACGGTGCGCACGAGCTGGATCGCCACCACCACAGCGGCGACGCCCGCGGCCAGCGCGATGATGGCCAGGGTCAGCCGGAGCGCGATGCGACCGGTCATCCTTCGGCCTCGTCGAGGATCGTGGCGGTGAACGGCTGGCCGCCCGGCGGAGTCACCTGGAAGCCCAGGCTCCAGTTGCCGACCATGATCAGCGCAGGAGCCGTCCGCGCGTAGACCCCGGGTTGGGTCTCGGTCAGCTGATACTGCTGCTGGGGCATCTCCATCTCCGTGTGATTGAACGTCAGGATGACGTCGGCGTGCCGGACCGGCTGGCCGTTCTTGGTGATCTTCAGGGCGAACGAGGAGGGTGCCGCCGCCTTGTTGGGTGACACCAGGACCGAGAGCCGGTAGCCCTCGCGGGTCACCGTATGGGACACCGGGCCGGGCCCGACCTGAGCCAGCGCCGAGTTCTGCAGCGCGAACGCCGGGGGCGGTGGAGCCAGGCTGGAGAGCAGCGCGGCCACAAACACCGCGCCGCCGACGAGGATCACCTCGCCCGAGGCAAGCCCGCGCAGCAGGCCCGAGGCCCCTGCCGCTCGCCGGGGATCCTCACCGGCCGCGGCGAGGGCCGGCGTGGTCTTCAGCAGGTTGCCCGAGGCGACGGCCATCGCCGTCAGCAGGATGCCGACCTTCACCAGGATGGCCACGCCATAGCCCGTCTTCCACAGTGCGTCGAGCGCGGGCATGTGATCGATCGCCTCGATCGTGCCCGTGATGACCAACAGGGCCACGGAGCCGAGCGCGACGTTGGAGAACCGCGGCACGACCACCGACAGCGCCGCCACACGTCGCGCGGCCGGCGCCGCGAACCACAGCACCAACAGGCCCACGAGGCCGCCGAGCCACACCGAGCCGGCGATGAGGTGGACCCAGTCGGCCGACAGCGTCAGCCCGGCGGGCGAGGTCTGGGCGGCGTGCCCCGCGGTCCCGGGGATGAGCAGGACCGCGACCGCGGCCAGCACGGCGCCGGCCTGCGCCGCCAGCTCCGTGACCGAGCGCCGGTCCCGGTCGGGGCGGTCGACGTAGAGCGCGATCCAGCCTGTCACGCAGAACAGAGCGAAGCAGAGCAGCATGTCCACGTAGCCGCGCCCGAACGCGGTGACGCGGAACAGCGGCACGAGTGCGCCCACGTCGAACACCGAGCGCAGCGAGTCGGTCGCGATCGAGGCGTCCAGGTAGGCCGCGATGGCCAACAGACCCACCACCGAGGCCACGACATACGCGATCGACAGGGCCCTCAGCCCCGTGCCGTCGGTCCGCCGCCCCAGGACTCGGGCCACGAAGAAGCGCAGGACGAAGAGCCCGATGGCGATCATCACCGCCAGGAACATGACCGTCCGTGTGACCAGCGGCTGGGGCGAAGTCGCGCTGCCCGCGATGCTGGGGATGGCAAAGCGCGGCGCCGGGCCGGGGTTGGGTCCGACCGCATAGGTGAAGGCCCCCTGCACCGGGTGCCCGTCGACCGAGATCGCCCGCCAGTAGATGAGATACCAGCCCTCGGGGAGGTTGTGGCGCACCGGCACGACGAGCGTGTCGGGGTTGGCCGGCGACCGGCGCACGGGCCCGGTGGTCACCTGCGTCCCCGCGGCGCTGGTCACCGAGATGATCGCGAAGCGCGGCTCGACCGCCTCGTCATAGGTCAGGGCCACCGTCGTGGGAGGCGAGTCGAGCACGCCGCTGGCCGCCGGCACGGTTTTGATCAGGTACGCGTGCGCCGACGCGGCCGCCGGCAGCGCCAGCGCGATGCCGCCGGCCGCCGCGACCACCGCGATCCAGGCCCGGAGCCTCATGCCAGGGCCCGTCCGCTCCCGCCGTCGCCTCCGCCGCCGCGTCCGCCGAGCAAGGCAAAGCCGCCGGCGGCCAGCCCGAGCACGCCGACGACCAGCGCGATCACCGTGAGCACCGACGTTCCACCCCCGCCGCCGCCCAGCGACGACGCGGCCTCGATCGTCGGGGCGGGCGCCTCCGAGGACTCAGGGCCGGTCCAGTCCACGATCGACCCGTCGGAGTAGGTCTGCTGGACGCGGAAGGTGTACGTACCCGGCTTCGACGGCTGGGCCAGGAATTGGAACATCGAGTCCTGGCCGGTCGGCGTCTTGCCGCCGGTCCACGTCACCTGCTGCACGACGGCGCTGTCGCCCGATCCGGTCGATTTGACGCTCTGCGTCCAGCCCGCGGGAGGGGGCACGAAGGAGTCGATCCCGAAGCCGTCGGGGACCGTGAGCACGATCTTGTCGGTGGTGGCGTTCTCCTTCTCGGTGGGCACGGCGAGGCTGTAGAGCTGGAGCTCTCCGGAGAGCGACACCGCTGGGCTCACGCGCGCGTGGGCGAGGGCGACGGCCGGGACCCCGACGACGATGAGTAGGGCCAGGACCAGGGTTCGTCTCACCGGTCCCGCCGCGAGCTGTGGTTTCACTGGGTTTGTTCCTCCTTGCCGGTCTCCAGCGTCCGGCCGCGTGTGTGGTCACGCAGCGGGCGCACGGCGGTCGGCGTCGATGGTCGTGACGTGCGAACTGCCGGGACCCGGGGCGGGTCTCGGAACCGTCAGACCGGAGGTCCGCGGCCGCACCACCCGAGCGCCAGGGGCGCGAGGCGGGGCAGAGACACATCGGCGGGGCGTGGCAGCGCCGAGCCCGCAGGGGAGGGGGCCCGCGCGCCGCGGGCATGGCGGGCGGCGACCTCGTGCAGCACCCAGCGGGCGCCGTGCAGGAGCGCCGCCAGGACCAGGCCGATGCAGAGCGCCGCGGGGATCGCCCACCATCCGCCGTAGCCGAAGATGCCCACCAGACCGGCGGGGTGGCCCGTGGCAAGCAGTCCCTCGAGGAACTCCTGGCCGCTGTAAATCGCCACCAGGCTGGCGGCGCAGATGAGCCACAGCGCCACCAGTGACAGGCCGTACCGCGGGGCCGACGTGTGGCCGTTCATGGCACGCCCCACCGCCGACAGGAACGCGCCGGCGGCCCACGCGAGCGCCACCATGATCCAGGGCGCCACCGAGTGCAGATACGAGTGCCCCTGGCGCTGCAGCTCGATACCGGCGCTCGAGCCGAACGCAAGCCAGTAGCGCAACTGGTGCACGGCGATGGCCGCGGCAGGGACGACCGCGGCGCGCGCGAGTCCGCGGACGGCGGAACTCCGATCAGCCCCGGCGATCATGGTGCCCGCAGACAATACCGGCGCGACGGCGTCCGGCGTGACGCCTGGATCGGCAATGATCTGCGCCGATGACCGAGCCCGCGGAAGCCCGGAGCGGCCCGGGGCGGGCGCCGCTCGTGTTGCGCTCGCTCCGCGGGTATCGCCGCGAGTGGGTGGTCACCGACGTCCTCGCCGCGGTGACGCTGCTTGCCATCGCGGTGCCCGAGCAGCTGGCCACGTCCCGTCTCGCGGGCATGCCGCCGGTCACCGGGTTCTACGCCTTCGTCGCGGGTAGCGTGCTGTTCGCGCTTCTCGGATCCAACGCGCGGATGTCGGTCGGAGCCGACTCCACGATTGCGCCGCTGTTCGCCGTCGGCGTCGCGCGTTTCGCCGCCAGCGGCACACCGGCCTACGAGGACCTGGTGGGGATCCTGGCGGTGCTCGTCGGGGTGCTCGTCGCGATCGTGTGGCTGGCTCGGCTGGGATGGATCTCCGATTTGCTCTCGGCCCCGATCATCGCCGGCTTTCTCGCCGGGATCGCGGTGATCATCATCGTGCACCAGCTCCCTGACCTGCTCGGGGTGCACTCGGGAGGGGGCTCCACGCTTCACCGGATCGGCTCGGTCATCTCCGACCTCGGTCACGTCAGCGTTCCCACGCTCGTCATCGGGCTGGCGGTGTTCGGGCTCGTCGTCGCGGCCGAGCGCATCGACGGGCGTCTGCCGGGCGCGTTGGCCGGCCTCGTAGGAGCGACGGTGGTCGTGGCCCTCGGGCACCTGGATCATCATGGCGTCGAGGTGCTCGGACGGTTCGCCCACGGCGCGCCGCAGCTGGGGCTGAGGGGTCTGTCGTGGGACACGGTCCAGAAGCTCGCGCCGCTGGCCGGCGTCGTGGCGCTGGTCGTGGTCACGCAGTCGGCGGCCACGACCCGGGCGTTCGCGACCGCGGAGCCCTCGGCCACCGACGTCGGCCGGGATTTCTTGGCCGTGGGCGCCGGCAACGTGGCCGCGGGGCTCGTCGGCGCGTTTCCCGTCAACGCCAGCCCCGCACGGACCGCGGCGGTGACCGCGTCGCACGGACGCACCCAGCTGGCCGGTCTGCTCGCCGCGTTGGGGATGGCGGCGGTCGTGCCGGCGGCGGCGCTGCTGCGTGAAGTGCCGCTCGCGGCTCTCGCCGGTGTGCTCCTGTACGTCGCGACGCGGATCTTCCACCTGGGCGAGCTGCGAGCCATCGGACACTTTGACCGCTTCGAGCTGGCCCTGGCCGTGATCACGCTGCTGGCGGTGGCCCTGATCGGCGTCGTGCAGGGCATCGGCGTGGCCGTGGTGCTCGCCATCCTCGATCGCACGCGTCTCACGGCGCGCCCCAGCCTCCACGTGCTGGGACGGATCCCCGGGACGACAAGCTGGGCGCCCTTGACCTCACCGGAGCGGCCCGTGGAGGTCCCGGGCGTGCTGGTCGTCCTGTTCGCCGCTCCTCTCTGGTACGCGAACGCGACCCACTTCCGCTCCGATCTCGACCATGTGCGCCGCCAGCCGGCTCGGGCGCCCCGGCTGGTCGTGCTCGATGCCCTGGGCATGTACGACGTCGACTTCACCGGGACACGAGCGCTCGCGCAGTCCCTCGACGCGCTCGAGCAGGACGGCATCGCGTTCGCCGTCGCCCGCGCGGGCGACCACCTGAAGAGCAACCTGGCGCGATCGGGCCTGCTGGATCGCATCGGCGCGGACCATCTGCACCCATCGGTGGATGAGGCGGTGAGGACGGTTCCTGGCGGACCCACCGCCAGGCCCCACCCCAACGCCTAGCGCCGGCGCGCGAGGCAGACGTAGGTGGCCAGCGGCAGCTCCAGTTGGCCGCCGTTGCCCTCGATGCAGCGCTCGATCGCGCCCATCAGCGCCGCGCGGTCTCCATCGCCGAGCAGGATGTGATCCTGGTGGGTGGCCAGCAGGGCGGTGTACCCCTCGCCGGTGTAGCGCTCGGACCATGGGAAACAGCGGACCTCAGCCGCGTGGAAACCGCCGTCGGCGTTGATCTCAGCCACCCAGTCGCCCGCCAGGCGGGTCGGCTCGCTGTCGGGATGCATGGGGAAGTCGGCCTGCAGCGTCACCGGGGCGCCGGCGTACGCGCGGCTGAGCGCGTCGCGCGCCGGGCATCGCGTCCAGTCGGGGAAGGACCACACCGCGGCGAGCGTTGCGCCCGGCGCGAGCACCCGGCGCGCCCGGGCATACCGGACGGCGGGATCGATCCAGTGCCAGGCCTGGACACTGACCAGGGCGTCGAAGCGGTCAGCCGGCTCCCAGGTCTCGAACGGGCACTCCACGATCGTCACGTCGGGCCGGCCGGCGAGCTTGGCTCGCGCCACGGCGGCCATCTCCGCGCTCGGCTCGATGGCGGTGACGTGCAAGCCGCGCGCCGCCAGCAGAACGGTGGCCTTGCCGGTACCCGCCCCGATCTCGGCGACCCGCGACCCGGGGCGCAGGCCGCCGTACTGAAGCAGGGCGTCGATCGCCGCCGCCGGATAGGACGGACGGGCGCGGTCATACAGCTCGGCCACGCGGCCGAAGGCCAGTCGCTGCACGTCTGAGTAGTGCGGGTGCGCTCCGTCGCTCACCGGCGCATCACCTACTGCCGCAGTGCGGAGAGCTCCTGTAGGAGGCCGCGTGCGGCGGCGATGCCGAGCGGGATGTAGTCCACCAGCATCCGCTCATTGGGGGAGTGGATGTTGGCGTCAGGGAGCGAGAACCCGGTGATGATCGTGGGGATGTCGCGGCCGCTCAGCGCCGGGACGATGGGGAGCGTGCCACCGGAGCGGATGAGCGCCGGCCGGGTCCCCACCACCCGCTCGAACGCGGTCAGCCCGAGCTGGACCGCCAATGAGTCGGGCGGCACCAGGCCGGGCGCCGCCGAGGACAGGAGCTCGATCTCCACGTCGGCCTCGGGTGGGGCCGCGTCGCGCAGCAGCTGCTCGAAGTTGTGCGCGATCGCCTCGGGAACCTGGCCGGGGGCGAGGCGGATGGAGACGTTGGCGCTCGCGTGCACCGGCAAGACGGTCTTCTGCAGCTGCGGGGACCCGCTCTCCACGCCGTTGACGTCGAGCGCGGGCTCGGCGAACGTCCGCACGTAGAACTCCTCGGCGGCCTTGGCGTCCTTGGGCCGGGCGCCCTGCTCGGCGAGCTCGTGCGATCCGGCGGGCAGCTCGCGCCACCCCTGCAGCTCCTCGGCGGTCGGTGCCACCAGTCCCTGGCGCAACGGCTCGGCGAGACGCCCGTTGTGAGCCACGACGCCGTCCAGGGTCCGGACCAGCGCGTGCGCGGCGTTCAGCGCGGCGCCCCCGAACACGCCGGAGTGCAGGTCGCGCTCCCCGGTCCGGAGAGTGACGTGGAAGTAGACGAGCCCGCGCGTGGCCACGTTGAACGCCGGGAGCCCGCGGGCGACCATCCCGCTGTCGAAGATGACCGCCGCGTCAGCGCCGCGCGTGTCGGCCTCGAGGAACTCGATGATGGAGTGCCCGCCGGTCTCCTCCTCGCCGTCGCAGGTGAAGCGCACATTGACCGGCAGTTCGCCGGCCACGGCCAGCTCGCGAGCCGCGGCCAGGAGCATGTAGAGCTGGCCCTTGTCATCGGCGACGCCGCGACCGTAGACATACTCGCCGCGGACCTCGGGCTCGAACGGGGCCGATTCCCAGAGGTCGAGCGGGTCCTCGGGCTGCACGTCGAAGTGGCCGTAGCAGAGCACCGTGGGCGCCGCGTCGGCATCGCGCGAGGCGCGCAGCTCGCCGATGGCCAGCGACTGGCCGTGCCAGTCGACCAACTCCGCCTCGCCGCCGGCGCCGCGCAGGAGCCGGCACACCCACTCGCCCGCGTCACGGACGTCGCCCGCGCGGGCGGCGTCAGCGCTGACGGACCGGATGCGCAGCCACTCGGCCAGCTCGTCGAACCACTCGGACACGGCGACGAGCGTACTTCAGAGCGGGCGCGGACCGCCCCGTCACCGGTGGGTGGCGTCTATCCGGATCGGCTCATCGCCTCCCCAATCGAGGCCGTCACCCACCACGGATTCGTCACCGCGATCAATCGCTGCATCGAGTGGGAGCTGGCCACGGTGCCGATCCTCATCCTGTGCACGGTGCTCCTCCCCCGCCACGCGCGTGAGCCGGAGCTCCAGGGCGCGGAGAGCGATGCCGCGGAGGGCCGCGATCCCGCCTACGCGATGGCGCAATAGCGGCGCGCGAGGCACACTTGACGTGTGGGCTCGATGCGCAGAGTTGCGGTCATCGCCAGCGCGAGCGGCAGCGGCAAGACGACGATTGGGCGCGAGCTCGCCGAGCGGATGGGAGTGCCGTTCGTCGAGCTCGACGCCCTCGTGCATGGCCCGAACTGGACCGAGACTCCTGACGACGTGCTGGTGGCCCAGCTCGAGCCGGTTCTGGCCTCGGCCGGCTGGGTCATCGACGGGACGTACCGTCGCAAGCTCGGTGATCGTGTGCTGGCGGCGGCCGACGTCGTCCTGTGGCTGGATCTGCCCATCCGGGTCTGGCTGACTCGCCTCATGCGGCGAACGGGCCGGCGGATCATCGGCCGCGAGGAGATCTGGGTCCGCCTGCGGACCACCGCTGGGGCGTTCCTCACCGGGGCATCCCGGCGGGAGGCCGCGGAGGCGTGAGCGCACCCATGTCCGAGCGCCGCACCGCGCGGTTGCGGTTGCGGCGCGTCACCCGGCGCGACGTCGCCGCCGTGGTGTCGCTGAGCACCGATCCGCGCACGCACAGACACAGCCCGACCGGCGCGCCGACGCGCGAGGAGGCCGAGGAGTACGTAGGGCGCTTCGCCGATGACTGGGACACCCACGGCCTCGGTTACTGGATCGTCGAGCACGAGGGCCGCGACATCGGCCTCGCCGGGGTCAAGCGCTCCACGATCGGCGAGCGCCCCTGCTGGAACATGTACTACCGCTTCACCCCCGCGGTCCACGGGCGCGGCCTCGCCGCCGAGGCCACCCGCGCGGCGATCGCGGCCGCGCGGGAGCACACGCCGGAGTGGCCCGTGGTGGTGCGGACCCGCCCGGGCAACGAGCCGGCGGCGCGGCTGGCCCGGGCCATCGGCCTGGTTCGGCGTCCCGACCTGGACTCCGACGGCTTCATCACGTTCGTGGGCTGACGCCCGTGAACACGCGCTCCTCCCACTCGGCGATGCGCCGATAGCCGACGTCGGCGTAGATCTTGTTCGACGTCGGGTTGGCGAGGTCGGTGTAGAGCATGCATGTGTGCGCGTCCGCGTTCAGGGCCGCTCGGCTGACCGCGGCGACGGCGGAACTGGCGTAGCCGCGCCGGCGTGCGTCGGGCGGCGTGTAGACCGGGCCGATGCGGACCACCCCCGCCACCGCCGGGTTGGTCGAGACCATGGACACGACCTCGCCCTCGTCCCGCCACAGGAACAGGTGGCCCTCGCCGATGCGAAAGTCGACGGTCGCCGCCCGGGATGCGGGGCCGCCGTCGATCACATGGCTCTCGGCCACGAAGTCGTTCCACCACCTTAATGCGAGTTCGCGGTCGGCCTCGGTGGCAGTCGCCAGCTGGCCCGCTCCGGGGCGCGGCGGGTCAACGACCGTGGTCAGCGAGTGCATGGCCATGGCAATGCGGCAGTGGTCGGACCCTCCGGTGCGGCGCGCCCACGCACCGGCGACGGCGCGCGCGGTGTCCAGCAGCGCATTGATCCCGGGCAGCTCGGGATCGTGATCCAGCCACAGCTCGAGGAGCGCGTCCGCGTCGTCGGCGCCCACCGGGGTGCAGAGCATCGGCCACGGCGCGGTGCGCAATGCCGCCGCCGCCGCGCCCGCGTCGTCGACGCCCACCGCGAGCACGGGCGGCGACATGCGGAACTGGCCCTGGACCGTTCCGGCCAAGACCGTTGCCACCACGTTGTTCTCGATGTGAGCCTCGAGCAACGGACGCACGCGCGCCTCGAAGGCGCTCAGATCCGGCTCGAGCTCCCACCGCATCAGCGCGAGGCGGCCACCTGGTCGAGCTGAGGCTTGACCTCGGTGACGAACAGGTCGAGCGTGCGGCGCGCCTCGTACAGGCTCATGTCGCCCGTCGGGAGCATGAAGCAGATGTAGTCGCTGAGGCCGTCCTCCAGGAGTGCCGCCATGCGCTCGGCGATCTGGCCGGTGGTGCCGGCACCGAAGCTGATCGCAGGCTCCATGCTCGCGATGATCGCCCGCAAAGGCCCCTGGGCGGCATCGCATTCCTCCTCGGAGATGACCAGACGGTCGAAACGATGCGCGTTGCGCGTGCGGCGCACGAGCCCCTCCATGCCCCGCCGTGCGATCTCCTGGGCCTCGTCCTCGGTCGGCGCGATGGCGAGCACGACGTTGTAGGCCACGCGCGGCTCGGAGTCAGGTCCGTCGAGGCGCAGTTCGTCGTCCTTGTGGCGGTGCCAGGCTTCGACGTACTGCTCGTAGGCGGCCTGCTCGATCTTGCCCGGCCACATGAGGCTGAGCCCGTACTGGCCGGCGGCCACCGGGTTGCCGGGATACCAGAACGGGATCCGCTCCTGGTAGGGCTTCGTGGACATCGGCATCGTGGGGAAGTCGTAGAACGCACTGCCCTCGCTCGTGATCTCGCCGGTCGCCAACGCGCGCTTGATGATTCCCAGCACGTCGACGAAGCGCTCGCGTGACTGCGGCCACGAATCGCCGAACCAGTAGTGCTCGACGGGGACCGCGCCGCGGCCGACGCCGTAGTCGAGGCGCCCCTCGAGGAGCTGGTCGAGCACGCAGAGGTCCTCGATCAGCTGCACTGGGGGGTGCATCGGCAGCAGCTTGACCATCGGGCCCATCCGGATCTGGCTGGTGACCTGGGAGGCCGCCGCGATGAAGAGCTCCTGGCTGGGGGTCATGCACAGGTCGCTGCCGTGATGCTCGGCGAAGTAGTAGCCGGCGAAGCCCGCCTCGTCGGCGGTCCTGACAAGGGCCAGGCGATCCTTGAGCAGCTGGCTCGTCGGCGTCCCCGGGATGTCCTCGATGTGGTCGAAGATGCCAAAGCTGGGTGTGGTCAAAGCAAGTCCTTTCGCTGGACGATCCTGGCCCCGAGATCCTGACATCCCGGCATCGCTCGTGCGGACGGGCTCGCACAGATAGCCAACGCCCTCCGCACCCAGGGGCACGGAGGGCGTGTGTGCAGGCCTCAGCCGAACAGCACGCTGAACGGCAGGCTCGCCGCCGTGCCGCCACTGTTGGTGGTGAGGACCTCGGCGCTCGTGTCACCGGTGGTGCTGCACGCGGCGGTGCCCGCCGGGATGAGGACCCGGGCTGAGCCGCTGGTGGCGGAGTCGCCACGCACCGACGCCACGCCCACCGAGGGCGTCGCGGCGAGCTTCAGGCAGTAGACGCCGGCTCCGGTCCCGGGCTGTACAGCGGTCACCCCGCGGCTCGCGGCCAACGTGGCGGTGGCGTCGACGCTGGCAAAGCTCGTGGCGACCCCGTTGCACGTGAACGTGGTGCCCGACACCGTCGTGAAGCTCGACCCGCCGCTGGGACAGGAGGCGTTGCCGACCCCGAGCGTCGCGCTGGTGACGCTGCGGCCCGCGGCGCCGGTCCGGCCCGTCTTGCCCGCGGCGCCGGTCTTGCCGGTGGGACCCGGCGCGCCGGTGGCGCCGCGGGGCCCGACCGGGCCCCGCTGGTTGAACGCCAGCGCGCGCTCGCGCCGGCCGCAGCGCGCGCCGCCGCGCACGACGCGCACGGCGCCGTTGGACTTGCGGAAGCACGTATGGATCACGCCGTCGCGGACGGGGGAGAGCGCGGCATAGGCCCCGCCGCCCATGGCGAAGACGAGCGCGAGCGTGGAGGCCACGTTCGCGTACGAGAGATGGCGCCGGATGTGTCGCATCGCCTGCCTCCTGGTCGATTGCCGCGGCCCGCCGTCCACCAGGCGTGGCCTCACCCCCGCCAAACCCCCACTCCGGCGAAAAGTTGCTGCGTCGCGGCGCACGGAAAGCCCCTACCGCTGCGTAGCGCAATCTTCTACAAATGCTGACAACGCGTGGTTCGAGCTGCCAAGAGTGCCGTAGCGTTCGCGATCCACAACAACTCTTGAGAGGAACCGCATTGGTGGATGCGCAATTCACAGGCGGGGGGCCGCCGCGCATGCCCAAGCTCGGGCAGCGCACCCGCATGCTGGATGCATTCTCCACCGGTCTCCCGAGAGAGCGAGATGCCGTTGTGAGGAAGGCCGGACCGGGACGAGGGAGATGCGGCGTCATGGAAGAGACCCACCCACCACCCTTGCTTCAAGGAGCGATTCGTGACCTTCCCCCTCCGACGGCTGCGGAGCGGCCTCGGCTTCATGATTGCGCTCGGTATCACCGGCGCCGTGGGCCTGTCTGCATCGGCCGCTCAGGCCGATCCGATCAACCTGGGCAACTGCAACGGCGGGGCGTTGAGCACGCCGTTTGCGCCGTGGGCTGATCCATCGTCGTACGAGCTCGCCCCGGGCGGCGACTTTGAGAGTGCGGACTGGTCGCTCACCGGTCGGGCCGCCGTGGTCAAGGGGAGCGATCCGTTCGCTGCGACCGGCACCCTCGGTGACTCTTCGCTCTCGCTCCCCGCCGGCGCCTCGGCGCAGTCACCGCCCACCTGCGTCGATGCCGCCTACCCCACAGTCCGCCTCTTTGCGACGGGCACCGGCACGATGGCGGTCGGCGTGGTCTACGACGGCGTCTATATCCCGGCGGGCGTCGCTCTCGTCCTGGGCGGCTGGCAGCCTACGCCGGTGATGCTCACCAGCTCGGCAGTGCCGGCGGCGCTGTCGGGGGGGACGACCGATGTCTCGCTCGTGCTCACCACGCTCACCGGCAACCTGCGCATTGACGACGTCTTCATCGACCCCTGGAACCGAGGCTGAGCCAGGTCGGCGGATGAGCGGTGTCCGGGGCCTGATCGACTCCTACGAGAGCGCCTCGGCGGAGAGCCTGCTGCGGCTCGCCCGTGAACGCCACTCCGATCCCGGTCGCGCACGGCGCCTGCTGATCACCGAGGCGACCGCCGCCGCGATCTTCGTGCTCGGAGCCGGCGCGCTGGCGGTGTTCGGGCACTCGACACGGTCGCTGTCACCGTGGGCGCTGGCGGTGACCGTGTTCTCCTACATCATCGCCGGGCGCGTCCAGTATCCGGTCGGCAGTGGCTGGACGGCTCCGACCCAGCTCGTGTTCGTGCCAATGCTGTTCGTGCTGCCCACGCCGCTGGTCCCGCTGATCGTGGCCGCGTGCTCGGTGGCAGATCGGGTGCCACAGGCGCTGCGCGCGCCCCGTCGCGCCGGCCCGGATGTTCGCGCGCGTGGGCGACAGCTTCTACGCCCTCGGTCCCGCCCTGGTGCTGGTCGCGTTCGGAGGAGAGACGTTCTCGTGGGACCGCTGGCCGCTGCTGCTCCTCGCCTTCGCGGCGCAGATCGTGTTCGACCTCACCTCAGGCCTGGCGCGGACGTGGGTGGCCGAGCGGGTCCCGCCGTCGGTGCAGCTGCCCATGTTGTGGCTCTATGCGCCCGATGCCAGCCTCTCGTGCATCGGGCTCTTCATCGCCGCGTCCGCGACGGACCGGGCGGGGCTCGTCCTGCTGGCGCTCCCGCTGGTCGGCCTGCAGGGCCTGCTGGCCCGCGAACGCCAGCAGCGCCTCGACGGCGCGCTCGCCCTACGCGAGGAACACCGGATCGCGGTCGAGCTACAACGGGGACTGCTCCCCAAGCACCTCCCCGAAACGCCCGGGCTCGAGCTGGCGGCCCACTACGAGGCGGCGGGTCGCGGCGCCGAAGCCGGCGGTGACTGGTATGACGCGTTTGACTTGGGTCACGGGCGGATCGGGATCGTCGTCGGGGACGTGACGGGCCGGGGGATCCCCGCGGCCTCGACGATGGGCAATCTGCGCAGCGTGACGCGCGCCTTCGCCCTCGCCGATAACGCGAGCCACGGCCCGGGCGAGGTGCTCACGAGGCTCAACCGCTACCAGCTCGCCCTCACCGAGCAGGAGTTGTTCACCGTCATCTACGCGATCGTCGACCCGCGCCACGGCCGGCTCACGTGGGCCAGCGGAGGGCATCCTCCACCGCTGCTGCGCACTGCCGGTGGCGGGACCCGCTTTCTGCAGGGCGGTGGCGCCGTCATGGGGGTGTGGGACGCGCCATACGAGGACGCCGAGGACACCGTGCACCCCAGCGACACGCTCATCTTCTACAGCGACGGCCTGGTGGAGCGCCGTGGGGAGTCGCTGGACACGGGGCTGCAGAGGCTGTCGGAGGCGGCGGCCGCCGGTCCGGACCAGCCGTCAGCGCTGTGCGCCCACGTGCTGGGGACGATGCTGCCCGCCGCGCTGGCGGTCCGTGACGACGTCACCGCGATGGTGGTGAGGATCGGCGACGAGGCGCTCCACGCGGTCGTCGGCGACAACTCCCTCGCCGCCGCGGCCCACCGGTAGCGCGCCCGCAGGTCCGGCGGCGACGTGCGTTCTTACGGAGTTGTGTGATTTCGCCGCACGTGCGGTTCACCAACGCGGGGCATCCTCGGCTCATCAGCAAAGGAGCCTGACCATGACCACGATCCTCATCATCAACGCCATCTCATCCCTCGTCGTCGCCGCGGGCATCGGCGGAGTGGCTCTGCGTCGTGCCCGACGCGCCGCCCGCGTGCAGCCGGTCTATGTGACCAGCGACTCACGCCGCCGGCAGGGGCGCTGAGCGTCCCGGCCTGGCGTCAGGGCGCCGAGACCGCCGCGTCGGACTGCGCCGGCGCGGCCGCCGCGGCCGAGATGTTGACCTGCGCCGCATTGCTCGACTGATCGGCCGCCGACGGCGCGGTCTGGTCGGCCGCTGACGGCGCCGTGGCCTGGCTGCTGGCCGGCGCCGACGAACCCCCGCCGGCGGAGGACGAGCTGCCGGTGTCAGTTGAGCCGGCGCCGGCGGCGCTCGAATCGGTCGCGCTCGTCGAAGGGGCTGGACTCGTCGAGCCTGTGGTGTCGGTCGAGCCGGCCGGCGCCGAGGCGCTGGTGTCCGTGCCCGAGCTTGGGTCGGCCGGCGTCGCGGCGGCCGTCGATGACGACGTGGTGCCGGTGGGCGTCGCCGAGCCCGAGGGGTCCGGGGTGGGTGTCGCGGTCGGTCCGGCGGCCGGGGTCGTCGAGCCCGGCGTCCCGGTGGGCCCGGCGGGCGCGCTCGGATCGGTCGAGCTCGGAGCCGGCCCGCTGCCTCCGCCGCCGGTGCCGGTGCCGGTGGTCGGTGTCAGGCCGCCGTTGGCGCCCTGTCCGGGGCTCACCGTGGTCGACGTCGATGTTGCCCCTCCCGACGATGTCGAGGTGCTCGCGGCGGGCGATGACGGGCTGTCGGCCGAGGTGGATGTCGCGGTGCCGGTCGACGGCGGCGGCATGACGAGCGGCGCGCTCGCGGAGCCGACGGACGGAGGGGCGGGGCGCGCGGGCGCGGAGGCCAGCAGTCTCTCGCGCGTGGTGGGAGGCGCCGCGGCCCGGTGAAGGATCGTCCGGTCGCTGTGCCCGGTGCCGGCGGCGACGGTCGCGATCGCGGCCGCCGTGAGGATCTTCGCCATGACGCCCGACGCGGTCAGCCCGCCGACGCCAACGGATTCGCCGATGGCCGCGAGCCCGGTCGCGGCCGCCACGACCGGCGCGCTCGTGGCCACGGCACCGGCACCGGCGGAGGCGATTCCACCCGCCGTGGCGGCCGATACCGCGCCGACTCCCCCGCCGAGGCCGCTCACCGCCGTGGCGCCGCCGAGGGCCGACACTCCACTCACCGCGGTCGCCCCACCGACTACCGCACCACTGCCACAGGCACCCGCGGCGGCCGCGCTGCCACCGCCGCCTGCGGCGACCGCGCCGCTGCCGCCACCGACGCAGGCGGCGGCCACTGTGCCACCGCCGTTCAGCACCGACCCGAGAACGGAGGCCTTGAGCCCGCCGGCGAGCACCACAGGCAGGATGATGGCCATGGCCGCCCGCTGGTGGCGGACCTCGTGCTCGAAGGACTGGCAGCCCGGGCAGCGGTCGATGTGGGCGCGCAGGAGGCTCCGGGCCGGGACGCGCCCCTCCATGATCGCGAGCTGCTCGCGAATGTCACCGCACGGATGCTGGCGGGCCTGGCGGCCGCGGACGAGCGCCTCGCGGGCCTGGAAGACGAGCGCCTTGACCTTCTCGGTGCGAACGCCCAGGACGGTTGCGATCTCCTTCTGGGGCTGGTCGCCGAGCTCGAACAGGACGAGGGCGGCGCGCTGGTCGGCCGGCAGGCGCTGCATGTCGTCGAGCATCTCGCGCAGGTCCTCACGGCGCTGGACCTGGTCGGCAAGGCCCTCGAACACCGGCGGGTCGGTGGTGAGCGCGTCGACGCCGATTGCGTCGCGGCGGGCGCGCAGCTCCGACAGACAGCGGTTACGCGCGATCGTGTAGAGCCACGGCCGCAGCGCGATGCTGTTGTCCCCGCTGCCCAGGGCCCGGTACGCCGAGACGAAGGTCAGCTGCAGCGCGTCCTCGGCGGCCTCCCGGCTGCCGAGCATGTGGGCGCAGAACGCAAGGATGCCCCGTGCGTAGCGGTCATAGATCTCCTCGAAGGCCGCTGTCTCGCCGGCGCGCACACCGGCAATCAGCTCTTCGTCGGACTGGCCGACGACCCATCCTCGATCCGTGATCTGGCGCAACCTCAGAACGGTTGCTGTCTCCCCCATGTGCGTAGTGTGCGCTACGCGGGCGTCAGAGTCCAGTCAGGATGTTGTCAGGGGTTCGCCTCCAGACGCCGGTGGGTGCGAAATTGCATCGCCTCCGAGGTGTCCGCACCACGATGGACGGCGCCCCGGGGGGCCTTCCTGGCCCCCGGGACGCTGTGCCCCCACAACCATCACTCGTCGTGCCCCCACAACATCAAAGCGGCGCGGGTGCGGCCCGACCGCAAACCTTTGGCCAAGGTCGCCAACGTGGCTACACCTACATGAACGCCGGGCGGACCGGAAGGTTGGTGGAAGATCTTCAGTTTTGGCCTCGAGCTTTGGCATAATCAGAATTGAGCAAGCTTGGGACGAGAGTCATCTCGTCCCGCGGGTCGGGCGAGTGTGCCCCCACTTCCCTGACTCTCCGGGGGGTCCAGACGGATCTAGGGCCCCCCGGGCCTATTTGCGCTGACGTGGGCCGATGGGGGGCCAGAGGCCCTCGTCAGCGTGCCCGCATTCGGCGACAGCTCGGCGCGTACCCTTGCCGTGATGGGCCGAGCTCTTGTGATGATGGCGTGCGTGCCCGTGGCGGCGTGGGCTGTGGCGGCCGCTCCCGCGGCTGCCGCGCGGGGTGCCCGTCCCGTACCGGTCCCCGCCGCGGGCCGGCTGGTCAACACGTCCCATCCTGACCACGTCATCGGTCGCGGCACGCCGGCCAGTTGCACCTCGGCCGCCGTCGTGGCCGCGGTGCGCGCGGGCGGCATCATCCGCTTCTCCTGCGGCCCCAACCCGGTGAGGATCACCATGCGGGCCACGGCCAAGGTGCGCAATACGAGCAGCAGGGTCGTGCTGGACGGCGGCGGCCTGGTGACGCTCAACGGTGCCGGGCGGCGGCGAATCCTGTACATGGACACGTGCGACCCGGCGCAGGTGTGGACGACGTCGCACTGCCAGGACCAGGCGACGCCCAGGCTGGTGGTCCAGAACATCGCCTTTACGGCGGGCAACTCCACCGGCCAGCACGTCGACGGCGGCGGCGGCGGCGCGATCTTCGACCGAGGAGGGCAGCTGAAGATCGTCAACGCGACGTTCTCGGACAATCGATGCGATCCGACGGGGCCCGACCTGGGCGGCGCCGCCGTCCGGGCGCTGTCGCAGTATCACGGCCGACCCGTCTACGTCGTCGGCAGCCGGTTCAGCGGCAACGTCTGCTCCAACGGGGCCGGGCTCAGCAGCATCGGGGTGTCCTGGACGGTGCTCAACAGCCGCTTCGCTGACAACCGCGCGATCGGCCGGGGCGCCAACCCGGCGCGGGCCGGCTCGCCGGGCGGGGGCAGCGGTGGCGCGATCTACAACGACGGCGACACGATGAGCCTGGTTGTGGGCGGGAGCACCTTCGTCCACAACGACGCCAACGAAGGCGGCGGTGCCATCTTCTTCGTCTCCAACGACCGGACCGGCACAATGGCGATCACCGACTCGACCCTCCAGGACAACCCCAACGACGCGTTTCACACCGCGGGGCTGGCCGGCATCTTCTTCCTGGGCGCTCGGCGGCCGACCATCGCCGGCTCGATCGTGCGCTGAGCCAGACGCCATGTCCGCCCGTCTGGTCACGATCCCGATCAGCCACTTCTGCGAGAAGGCACGCTGGGCTCTGCAGCGCGCAGGGGTCTCGTACGTCGAGCAGCCTCACCTCCAACTCGTCCACATCGCGGCCGCTCGCCGAGCGGGAGGCCGGCGGTCCGTCCCCGTATTCGTCGCGGGTGACGGAGAGGTGGTCGCCGACTCAACCGACATCCTCCGCTGGGCGGATCGCTGCCTCGCGCCCGCGCAGCGCCTCTACCCGGAGGGCGAGCTGGGCGACCAGGCGCGAGCGCTCGAGGACGAGCTCGACGAGGGGCTCGGCCCTGACGGCCGGCTCTGGCTCTATCACCAGACGCTTCCGGTGGTCAGACGGCTCCGGCCGTGGGCCGAAGCCGGCCTGCCTCGCTGGGAGCAGCTGGCCTTTCGCGCGTCCGGCCCGCTGGTGGGCGTGGCCATCAGCCGCTTCCTCGGCATCGACGATGCCTCCGCCGTGGCTGCGCTGGACAACGTCGATCGCGTCTTCGACGACATCGCCGACCGCATCGCCGACGGCCGGCCCTTTCTCCTGGGCGACCGCTTCACCGCCGCCGACCTCACCTTCGCTGCCTTGTCGGCCCCGATGCTGGTGCCCGCGACCTACGGCTCGCCGCTGCCCCCGGTGGAGGCGATGCCCTCCGCCGCCGGCCGGCATATCCGCCGGCTGCGGTCCCGTCCCGCGGGTGAGTTCGCCGGTCGGCTCTACCGCGAGGAGCGCTGGGCGCGGCGCGACGGCGCCTGACGCGTCGCGCTCAGGTCTCGGCGGAGCCGGCGAAGAATCCTGGCGGGGGGCCTGGCTGCGGGGTGCCGAACGTCGCGTAGTGGTCGCGCGCCGAGGTCTGCGCATCCGGTACTCCGGCGCCGTGGCGGACCGCGACCGGCTCGAACGGGTAGCGAGCGCTGCCCCGCTCCCTGCGGGCTCCCACGGCGAGGATGAGAGACGGCTCGTCGCCGGCGGCGACGATCGTGTGCGCGGTGCCGGGCGGGCAGTGGACGAAGTCCCACGCCCTCAGCGTCCGCTCCTCGCCCTCGATGACCAGGACGCACCGTCCCCGCAGGACCAGGAAGTCCTCCTGGCCGGCCTCGTGGTGGTACAGCGTCATCGGCTTGCCCGGATCGATCGAGTACAGGCCGATGCCCAGATGGTCGAAGTGCGCGGGGCCCTCGCCGCCGAACTTGCAGACCGCGCGCATCTCGTTGTGCATCCATCGCGCGTCGCGCGCATTGACGACAAACCAGCCCGCGGTCGTCGGAACGCCGTCCTCGATCGTCGCTTCGTCCACTGCATCAACTCCCGTCGGGTCGCGAACGTAGATAATGGTGCAACGTACTCGCCGTGGCCGGGGCCGGCCGTCAGCGAGTGGGGCAGGTCAACACAAAACATCGTCTGGAGGGACCGAACCATGGCGAACGACGCATCAGCAGCGCTTGGCGCGCCCGAGGTAGCGGGCACGCTGGTCAGCCCGCGCGGGCTGACCAAGAAGATGTCGATGGGGACCGCGGGAGCGCAGGTGGGAGGCCTCGTCGGCTCCCTTGCCGCGTCGGCGATGACCGGCAAGTCCAAGGCCACGCCGGCCATGCCCAGCTTCGGACGAAGCGGCTATCTCGCCGCGTCGGACACCGAGCTGATCCTGACCAAGACCTCGCAGATGGGGTGGAAGCCCCACCCCAAGGGCGATGCGCTGGTGCGCCTGCCGCGCAGCGACGTGCAGTCGGTCGCGCTGGACCGGGGCAAGGTGCTCTCTCAGCTCAAGCTCACTTTCGTCGACGGGCTGGAATGGGACTTCGAGATCCCAAGGGCCAACCGCAAGGGCGCCGAGCAGTTCACCAACGCGCTCGGCGGGAACGTGACCTGACGGTCACGCCGGGCAGCTGAGCAGGTCGTCGTCGAGCGCCGGCGCCTGGACGGCACCGGGAGGCGGAAAGCGCCGGCGGAAGGTGAACGCGTGAGTGGTCGGGCCGTGGGCGCGCAGATGCTCGAGGCGCCCCTCGGCCTCGGCCACGGTGGGAAGGTGGCCGGCCGGGACCCACCACAGCGCCATGAACACCTTGATGCGCTCAAACCACTCGCGCCGACGGCGCATGACCTCGACGTGCCCGCTGCGGTAGACGAAGTCGGCGAGCTGATCGATCGACTCCCACACCGACATGTTCACGATCAACCTCGCGTCGCCCAGGACCGGAATCGACGTGGCGTTGCCCTCCTCGGTCTGCAGGCGCCACACGAAACCCGGCGCGTCATCGGCGATGGCGTTGACGGGGTCGAGCCGGGCCATGAACTCGGCCAGCGCGGGCGTGTCCACCGGCGCGACCGGAAGGCCGATGTTGACCTGGGCGATGTGGAAGTCCCCGGCGGCGATGGGCGGAGCCTACCGGCCAGCCGCGGCGCGGTCTCAGCGCGAGGTCCGCGGCAGGTGGATCGTCGCGGCGTCGAGGTCGGCGCGCGTCCTGGCCTTCTGCGCGACACTCACGCGCTCCTCGAACTCTTCGGAGGTCAGCCGCCCGGACATCAGGTGCCCACGGAGCTCGTCGACGGTGAGCTCGCGGTCGGCGTCGGCGACCAGCTCGTCGACAGCATGGACCGGCGGGATGAGCTCAGCCGCCTTGGCGGCCACGATCGCCGCCGCCGACGCGGCAGCCGAGCCCTGGATGGTCCCGAGCAGCTCGCGATGCCGCAGCGCCTCGAGCTTGCGCTTGCGCGCGCTGCGGCGCACCAGCCGGTAGGGGACGAGCAGTAGGCCCCAGGTGAGGTACCAGACCGTGATCATCACCCAGGCAAACACGATCAGGATGAGCGCCGCCGTCGTCAGCGCGACGAGGCTGCCGCCGCTCTCGGCCCGGCGCCGCAGCCGCACGATTCGCTGAGCCGACCCGGTATAGCTCATCGGCGCACTCAGGATCACGTCCTCGCTGGCGAGGCGAGTGGGCTGTTTGGCGGACGTGCTCATGCCGTTTTCTCCATCGAACCAACGTGATGTTCCCGCGATGACTTCTGGATTATGGCGACGTACGTCCCGCGGCTCTGCGTGCGTTAGTCGAGTGCCGCTAACTGACGAAGGTGAGCCGCCATGGACGTCGATTCACTGAACAAGATCCGGTGCGCCGCGCTGGACGCCGCGCCCCACAACACCCCACTCCGCGAGACGATTCAAGGTCTCCGTATACGGCTGGCCGAGGATCCCGGCGACCTCGACGCGCTCGGCCGTCTCGGAGACGCTCAGCTGGCCGACCACGATCCGGACGGTGCGCTGACCACCGCGATCACGGCGATCGAGCTCGATCCCGAGCGCGACCTGCCCCACCGTCAGGCCAGCATCGCGGCCAGCCGCCGCGGACTGCACCGCGATGCGATCGCCCACGCGGAGGACGCCGTCCGCCTCGCTCCCGGCGACCACCGAGGGTTCGTCGTCCTCGCGCGATCGCTGCTTCGCGCCAAGCGCGATCTGGCGCGTGCGCGGCGCGTGGCGGTACAGGCGATCGTGCGCGCGCCCGAGGAGGCCGAGCCACATCTGGTGTTCGGCATGGTCTCGCGGGCCGAGGGCGAGTACGCGGCGGCCGAGGCCGGATTCCGCCGGGCGCTGCAGCTCGAGCCGACCAACATGGCGGCGCGCAACGAGCTCGCCCGCCTGGAGGTCAGGCGTGCCATCCAGACCGGCTCCGGCACGCGGATGATCGCTGTGCCGGCCCCGGGCGTAGCTGAGATCCGCGAGACGCGCATCGCGGCGGCGCGCCGGAACCTCGACGCGGTGCGTGCCCTGCAGGCACGGCTGCGGGCGCGTCGCGCAACCGCCTGAACACGGGTCCCGTTAGCGCTAACATTCCGCCCGCGAGAGAGCGCGCGCGGTGCGTCCGGGCGCGGAAATGTCAGTTAGTCGGGAGGGAAGGTATGCGCAGGGCGTACCGTTCATTTGCCGTCGTCTGCGCGACGACGGCCGTGCTGGCCGGCGGCTTGTTGAGCGGCGCTGGGGCCAAGGTCGTTTCGGCACGAGGCGCGGCCGGCGCCCACGCCCAGGCGCCGCGGGGTGCCCGATTCTCCAACGACACGCCCCGGGCGCACACCATCACCTACGACCAGGACTCGTTGATGATCGATGGCCGTCGCACGGTCATCTGGTCGGGTGAGTTCGAGTACTGGCGCCTGCCGAGCCCGAGCCTCTGGCTGGACATCCTGGAGAAGATGAAGGCCGAGGGCTACAACGCGGTCACGATCTACTTTGACTGGGCCTATCACTCGCCCAAGCCCGGGGTCTACGACTTCTCGGGCGTGCGCGACGTCGACAAGCTCCTGGACATGGCGGCTCGGACCGGGCTCTACGTCATCGCGCGGCCTGGCCCCTACATCAACGCTGAGACCAGCGCGGGCGGCCTACCGGGCTGGCTGACCACGCAGGCGGGCAAGGCCCGCACCAACGCGCCCGACTATGAGGCGGCGGCCGACGAGTGGCTGCACCACATCGACGCGATCCTGCGCAACCACCAGCTCACCAACGGCACCGGGACGGTG
Organism: uncultured Actinomycetota bacterium; assembly: GCA_963708835.1. Lineage (GTDB taxonomy): Bacteria > Actinomycetota > Thermoleophilia > Solirubrobacterales > Solirubrobacteraceae > Palsa-465. The sequence continues at coordinate 247,081 of CAVPUB010000001.1, forward strand.
ATCCTCTACCAGATCGAGAACGAGCTGGCCAACACCGGCAGCGGTGAGTTCGCCTACATGCAGAACCTCTACGACACTGCGCGCAGCGACGGCATCACCGTCCCGATCTTCCACAACGACAAGGGCCGCAACGGCATCTGGGTGCCGGCGAGCTCGGGCGTGCCGGGCACGGTCACCGGCCCCAACGACCTGTACGCGTTCGATGGCTACCCCGGCGGGACGTGCAGCACCAACGCCACGCTCGGGTCGCCCTCCACCGCGCCGGACTGGGGGATCTGGGGACCCGGCGGAGCCACCGGCGGCGCCAGCGCGTCACCCAACACCCCCGGGTTCGCCGCGGAGTTCGGCGGCGGGTGGTTCGACTATTGGGGCAGCCAGGGGACCTATGACTGCATGGCCCAGCGGGAGGGGCCCGGCTATGAGCGGGTGTTCTACGAGACGAACATCGCCAACCGGCTCACCATCCAGAACTTCTACATGACCTTCGGCGGCACGTCGTGGGGATGGGAGCCGGCGCCGGTCGTCTACACCTCCTATGACTACGGCGCGGCGATCAACGAGGCGCGCCAGCTGCGTCCCAAGGCCTCCACGATGAAGGAGATCGGCCTGTTCCTGCAGAGCGCCGCGCCGGTCGTCTCCACCGTGCAGCAGGGCGACCCGGTCACGCCGTCATCGTCTGCGGTCAAGGTCTATGACGACGTGAGCCCCGCGACCGGCACGCACCTCTTCGTCGCGATGCACAGCCCGTCCAACGCGACCACCGACGACAGCTTCACGTTCCCGATCACGACCTCGGACGGCAGCTACACCGTGCCCCAGCAGGGCACGCTGGCCATCAACGGCCAGGACGCCAAGATGCTGCTCGCCGACTACGACATGGACGGGCAGCACCTCGTCTATTCCACCTCAGAGCTCATGACCCAGCTCGTTCAGGGCTCTCAGGACGTCGCGCTGTTCTACGGGCGCGACGGCGAGGATGGTGAGACGGTCCTGCGCTACGCGAGCCGCCCCCAGGTGAAGGTGGTGGCGGGTGATGTGACGAGCACGTTTGACGCGTCCACGGGCGATCTGCGCCTCGATTACGTCCACAACGGCCTCGCCCAGGTGCAGATCAGTGGCGGCGGCCGGCCCGGTCTCACGCTGCTGCTGGCCGACACCACCACCGCGGACGGCTTCTGGCGCCAGGACACCGCGGCCGGCCCGGTACTGGAGCGCGGGCCCGAGCTGGTGCGGACCGCGCAGGTGAGCGGTTCGACCCTCCAGCTCACCGGCGACACGAGCGCGTCGACCACGCTGACGGTGTGGGCGCCGCCCGGCGTGCGAGCCGCCACGTGGAACGGTGCGGCCCTGACCGGCGCGATCCGCCGTGACCCGGCGCAGGGCAGCACGGTGGCCACCGCCCAGCTGCCGGGGCCGATGCCGATCCACCTGCCCGACCTGTCGAGCGCGCGCTGGCGCTACGCGCTCGAGTCCCCCGAGGCCCAGCCCTCGTTTGACGACGCGAGCTGGCAGGCCGCCGACAAGACGACGACCAACAGCACCACCAAGCCCCCGGCCGGGCACCCGGTGCTCACCGCCGACGACTACGGGTTCCATCAGGGCGACGTGTGGTACCGCGCGTCCTACTCGGGGGCGGGCGGCGCGACGACGCTGTCGCTCAACTACGGCGGCGGCGGGGCCGGGATGCTGCAGGCGTGGCTGGATGGGGTGTACCTCGGCCAGAACGTGCTGGCCAGCGGCCAGTCCGCGCCTCCGACGACCGGCACGGCCACGTTCACGATCCCGACCGCGCTGCGCAGCGACGGCACGCACACGCTCGCCGTCATGGTCCGGGACGACGGCCACAACGAGGACGGCGGCGTCAACGACGCTCAGAAGGAGGGGCGCGGCCTCATCGCGGCCAAGATGACCGACGCCGACCAGGCGGCCGTCACGCCGCAGATGAGCTGGCGGATCCAGGGGGACCTCGGTGGCGAGGATCTCGCCGACCCGGTCCGCGGGCCGGAGAACAACGGCGGACTGTTCGGCGAGCGCCACGGTTGGTATCTCCCCGGCTATCCCGACGGCGACTGGACACGCGCGAGCGTGCCGGCGACCACGGCAATGTCCGGTACCGCCTGGTACCGGACCACGTTCAGCCTCAACATCCCGCGATCTGACGATGCCTCGCTCGGCATCACCATCGGCGACCCGTCGTCGCCGCGCTCGTCGGCCGATTACCGCGCCCTGATCTTCGTCAACGGATGGAACATGGGGCAGTACGTTGCCGACGTGGGGCCTCAGCACACGTTCGTGATCCCCAGCGGCGTGCTCAACCCCGACGGGGAGAACACGCTCGCCCTGGCGGTGACCAGTGACGGAGGCCCGGGCAACGGGCTGGAGAAGGTCGCGCTGACCAACCTCGGCACCGTTCGCGGCGGCGTCCCGGTGGCGATGGACCGCTCGCCGAGCTTCAACGCGCACACGTGGGGCTCGCCGGCGACTCCCGCTGAGGTGGCGATGGAGGGCTTCCACGGGACCGCGGCCAGCCCCGCCCGGGGCGGGGACACCTTCGGTGTGACCGGGACGGTGGCCAACCTGAGCGGCCCAGTGGCTCATGACGTCGGGATCGCGTTGACGCTGCCGGCGGGGTGGACGGCGACACCCTCGAGCCCGACCACCATCGGGACGCTGGCCCGCGGAGCGTCGCAGACGGTGAGCTGGAGCGTCACCATCCCCGCCGACGCGGCGCAGGGCAACTACGCCGTGGCCGCCCTCGTCAGCTATCAGCAGGGCGAGGGCCCTCAGACCACCGGCGGCACATACGGCCTGAACGTCATCCCCAAGGGCCTGATGTACATCAGCGACCTGCCGTTGGTCTCGGCCACCAACGGTTTCGGCCCGGTGGAGCGCGACGAGAACGTGGGCGGATCCGGGGCCGATGACGGTGGTCCGCTGAGCATCGACGGCGTCGGCTACGCCAAGGGCCTGGGCACGAACGCGATCTCGAGCGTCGTCATCGACGTGCCCGCAGGCTGCACCCAGTTCTCCAGCGATGTCGGCGTCGACGACTCCGCGGCCGGGAAGGGGAGCGTCACCTTCAGCGTCCTGGCCGACGGCGTGCAGGTCGCCTCGACGGGCGTGATGCGCGGCGGTCAGCCCGCCCAGCACCTCACCGCCGACGTCACGAGGGTCTCGCAGCTGACGCTCAACGTCGGCGACGCCGGCGACGGGATCGGCCATGACAACGGCGACTGGGGCGATGCGCAGCTGATGTGCCCAGGCTGAGCCTGGACCTCCGCTCGCCCGGCTGCTAGCTTGGACGGTGGCCCTGCCGGGCCACCGCATGCTTGTCGCCGACTGACATCCGCCTCGACTGACCCTCCGGTCCGCTTGCGACCGGGGGCTCGCGGATGGAGTTTCGGTGAACCCTCGTCTGAGAAGGAGGGAGCATGCCTGCGACCCTGCTGGATGCTCGCAAGATCAGTCGCCGTTTCGGCGACCGTACGGTGCTCGAGGACGTCGATGTGCACGTCGATGCCGGCAGCAGGATCGGGCTCGTCGGCCCCAACGGCTCCGGCAAGTCGATGCTGCTGCGGATCATGGCCGGTCACGAACCGCCCGACAGCGGCGTTGTGGGCAGGTTCGGCAGCGTCGGCTACCTGCCCCAGATGGCCGGCGAAGGCACACCGGGACTGACCGTCCGCGACACGATCCTCGAGCGCGTCGGGCTCGCCGCGGCGGATCGCGACGTCGAACGATGGGCGTCGGCGCTGGGCGCGGGGGACCTCGAGGCGGTCGAGCCCCACGCGGCGGCCCTGGATCGTTGGCTGGCGCTGGGCGGCGCCGACATCGATGCCCGGCTGGTCGCGGCGATGGGCGATCTCGGCCTCGGCGAGGGGTTCCTGGATCGGCCGCTCGGCGCCTTGTCCGGAGGCCAGGCCTCACGCGTCGGGCTGGCCGCTCTGACGGTGGCCCGGTTCGATGTCGTGCTGCTGGACGAGCCCACCAACCACCTGGACGGCGACGGACTCGACCGTCTGGCTGTGCTGCTCGCCGGCCGGCCTGGCGGCTTCGTGCTCGTCTCCCATGATCGGGCGCTGCTCACCGAGACGGTGCAGGAGGTCCTGGCCCTGGACCGCCACACCGGCGAGGCGAGTCACTGGCGGGGTGGCTGGGACGCATACGAGCACGAGCGCGACACCGCACGAGAGCGCGTCCGAGCCGAACGCGAGCATGCGCTCCAGCGCCGCGCCAAGCTGGCCGCCGCCGAGGAGGAGACGCGACGTCGTGCCGCCGCGAGCCTGCGGCGCACCCACGTGCGTGCGCGCGACAACGACAAGCACCTGCGGGAATGGGTGAGGATGCGCGCGGACGGGATGACGGCGCGGGCGAGCAAGGTCGGGCGCCGCGCGGAGCGCATCGAGGTACCCGACGCGCCCTGGGAGAACCCGGTGCTGCGCCTCAGGCTCACCCCCGCCGAGCGTCGCCGCGCATGGGTCGTGGCGCTCACAGGCGCGGTCATGCGCCAGGGCGATTGGTCTTTGGGCCCGATCGACCTCGCCGTCGCGCACGGCGAGCGCGTGCGCGTGAGCGGACCGAACGGAAGTGGCAAGTCGACGCTGCTGTCGGCGCTGCGCGGCGACCTCGCGCTCGCCGACGGCGACCGTGACGTGGCCGCCGGGGCGGTCATCGCGCAGCTTGGTCAGGCCCGCGACGCCCTCACCGGTCCGGTGCCGATCTCGGATCGGGTGCGCGAGTTGACCGGGCTCGACGAGGCGTCGGCGCGCGCCGCGCTGGCCTGGTTCGGGCTCTCCGACGACATGGCCGGGCGAAGCGGCGCGACGCTCTCGCCGGGCGAGCGCACCCGTGCCGAGCTCACCGTCATCGCTCATCAGCGCGCCACCTGTCTGCTGTTGGACGAGCCGACGAACCATCTGGACATCGAGTCGCTGGAGGTGCTGCAGGCCGCGCTGTCGACGTGGCCTGGAGCGCTTGTCGTCGCCACTCACGACCGTCGCCTGGCCGACGGCCTGCGACTGGACCGGGAGGTCGCGCTGTGACGCGGTGTCAGAGCAGGTAGTCGGCGACCGCGCGCGAGATCTCGGCGACGAGCGCGTCATCGCTCACCTCGTGCGCCGACTCGAACAGCGGCCCGTGGGTGATGCGGCGCGCGAGCGTGCAGTACATCATCCGCCAGGCGACGTCGATGGCCAGCTCGGGGTCCGGATGCCCGACGTCGCTCGGGTGCTCGAGGATCGCGCGCCGGAACAGCTCGGCCGTGGCCTGCGACTTCTCCGCCCCGCGGCGCCAGATGTCGGGGTTGACCGCGGCCTGGCGCATGAACACACGCAGGTCCGAGCCGTGCCCGAGCATCGTGTTGGCCATCTCCGTGGTGACGGTCTCGATGCGCTCACGGGGCGACAGCGCCGCGCGCACGGCGCTCGGCGAGATCTGGTCCTCCTCCTCGGTCCACGCCATCACGCGCTCGTAGATGGCCATGATCAGCGCTTCGCGGCTGGGCACCCGCGCGTAGATCGAGCCGATCGAGACGCCGGCCCGCTTGCTGACGGCCTGGAGGGTGAAGCCCTCGAATCCCTCCTCCTTGAGCAGCTCGAATCCCGCTTGCAGGACGCGTTCGAGCGACTCCTGGCTGCGGCGCTGGAGCGGCGGGCGGATCAGCGGTTCCGGCGTCGACACCGGCCAAAGAGTATGAGCAGGGACCGCGATCTGTCTAGACACGAACTCAAATTCTTGTTTTACTTAGGTCCGTGAGAGGCCGGACGGCGCGCCACGACCAGGGCGAGACAGAGGTGAGGACATGACGCAGGTGGAACGCGTGCTGGTGGTAGGCGGTGGCATCGGAGGGCTGTCGGCGGCGATCGGCCTGCGTCAGGCCGGCCTCGTGGTCGACGTCGTCGAGAAGAACCCGGCCTGGGACGTCTACGGCGTCGGGATCATCCAGCCCGGCAATGCACTGCGCGCGCTCGATGCGCTGGGGCTGGCCCATGAGGCGGTGGCCCAGGGCCACCCGATCCGAGGCGACACGACGTGGCTCGGCGACGGCCAGACCCAGCTCGCCGACAACGACTGGCCCCCGTTGATCGCGTCCCTACCCACCCTGCCGCCCGGGAACGGCATCACCCGTCCGCGACTGCACCGGATCTTCCAGCAGCACACGCTGGACTCGGGCGCCGACGTGCGCACCGGTGTCACCTTCACGACGATCGACGACGTCGCCGACGGGGTCCACGTCGCCTTCTCCGACGGCCAGGCGCGCGACTATGACCTCGTCGTCGGGGCCGACGGCCTGTACTCGCAGGTTCGCGAGACCGTGTTCGGGCCCGACCCGGCGCCTTCCTACACCGGTCAGGTGTGCTGGCGCTACAACCTCCCGCGCATCGACGGCCTGGACCGGATCTGGGTCTTCATCGGCCCCACGGGCACGGCGGGGTTTGTCCCCCTGGCCCCGGACCTGATGTACATGCTGACGATCGAGAAGCCGCCCGAGGGCGCTCCGCTGCGGTTGGAGCGGGCCGGCATGGCCGCGGTGTACCGCGAGCGTCTGGCCCCGTTCGGCGGGCCCGTGGCCGACCATCGCGAGTTGATCGTCGATGACGACGCCGTCGTCTACCGGCCGGTCGAGAACGTGCTCGTGCCCCCGCCGTGGCACCGCGGCCGCGTGGTGCTCATCGGAGACGCAGCTCACGCGACCTCCCCGCACTGCGGCCAGGGCGCGGCTCAGGCCATCGAGGACGCGCTCGTGCTCCGGGAGGAGCTGGGCACCGATCAGTCGCTGGAGCAGGCCCTTCAGGTCTACAGTCGCCGGCGCTTTGAGCGCTGCAAGGTGATCGTCGAGGGCTCAGAGGCGATCGGCCGGTGGGAGCAGGATCACTCCCTGCCGCTGGACCCCACGCAGGTTCGCCAGGCGGTCATCATGGCGGCCATGGCGCCGCTCTGACGGCCGGGCCGCCTACGCGCCGCCGATGGCGGAGAGCAGCCGCGGGACCAGTTCCACCGCGTTGGCGAACTCGACCGCGGAGCGGCTCTCGGCGCCCAGCACGTCCAGGTCCGGCGCCGGGTCGCCCCGCTCGGGGAGTGCGGCGTAGGGCCAGTCGGTGCCGAACACGATGTGGTCGAGCGACGTGACCTCCCGCGTCGCTGCCAGCGCCGGGGCGTTGTTGGTGAGGCCGGTGTCGTAGTAGAGCCGCTGCAGGTAGGCGAGCGCCCCCGCCGGGGCCTGGGCGGCCGCCTCGGGCTCGCGATCGGCCAGCGACGCGATCCGGTGGGCAAGGAAGGGAGCGGCCCCGCCGAGGTGCGCGAGCTGGAAGCGGATCGAGGGATGGCGCTCCAGGGTGCCGCTGTAGATGAGGTTGGTCACCGCACGGACGGTCTCGAACGGGAACTCATAGAGCCAGACGGGGTGGGGGAGGGGTACGGCGTGCGGCGGCAGCGCCGGGTGCACGAACACGTAGGCGCCGCGCTCGTCAAGAGCGGCGAACAGCGGCTCCCAGGCGGGATCGCCGAGGTAGGTGCCGGCGACGTTGGTGAGCAGCATGACGCCGTCCAGTGAGAGCTCGTCGTAGATGCGGTCGAGCTCGCCGAGGACGGCGTCGAGGTCGGGGAGCGGGAGCACGCCCACCGCGGCGAACCGGCGGGGCTGGGCGGCGGTGATCTCGGCCAGGCCGTCGTTGGCGCGCCGCGCCAGGTCGCTTCCGTCGGCGGCGGGGCCGAGGAAGGCCCCGGGCGGCCCCGTGGAGATGACCGCGGCATCGATCTCGTGGCGCTCCATCGCCTCCTCCAGCCCCGTCAGGGTCATCGGTGGCATCGGGACGTCGCCGAGCGCTGCCCGGTAGGCCGCCGGGTGGACGTGGGCGTGGGTGTCGATCCTCATGCCCGGGAGACTATTTCTCGACGAACAGGCCCGTCGACCGTGAGCCCTCGACGGCGCCCTTGGCCCCGTCGCCGCTGGGCATCGGAAAGGACTCCATCATCGACTCGGGCATGGCCAGGTTCTTCCACAGCGTCGTGCCGCCCTGGGAGGTGTTCCAGTTGGTCGCCTGCCAGTCGGGCATCGCGTTCTGCCAGCCGCCCGAGTTGATCTCGATGCGGAAGCCGCCGGGTTCGCGGACGTAGAGGTAGGTGATCTCGTCGCAACCGTGGATGCCGGGCCCGAACTCGACCGGGGTGTCGTGGGCCATGAACACCTCAGCGGCGCGCTCGACGTCCAGCCGCTGGTCGACGTTGTAGGCGATGTGGTTGGCGCGCCCGGTGAAGCCGAAGTCGGGGACGAGGCCGAGGTCGTGAGAGGAGCGGATTCCGTTGCACGTCGTCGTGGCGAAGACCGTGAACCCGGGCTCGGCGCTGATCTGGGCGGTGTGGCGGTGGCCGAGCGTCTTGTAGAAGGCGATGTCGTCCTTCATCGACGGCGTGGCCACGGTCACGTGATCGAGGTACTTGGCGCCGGCGCCGCGAGCCGAGAAGCGCTGCGGACGGTTCTGGAAATCACGCTCGGCCTTCTCCGGCGGCGCCTGGTAGAGGTCGGTCTCCCAGAAGACCTCGTGGACATGCCGGCCCACCGGGGCGTGGTAGCGAAACGCCCGGCCGTGTCCCACCGAGGAGTCGACCCATCCGATCTCGTGGCCCGAGCCCTCCAGCCGCTGGGCGACCGTCTCGGGATCGCCGGGACCGTAGGTGCGCCAGGCGATGTGGCCCACCGCGGCCTCGCGCCCCTCGGTGACGATCAGACTGGAGTGCAGCCACTCGGGCCAGCCGCGCAGGTACACCGACTGGCCCTCGCGCGTGGTCTCCTCGAGGCCCAGCACGTCGGCCATCCAGGCCACGGTCTCCTCGGGCTTGGGCGAGATGAGCTCGACGTGGGCGAGCTGCGACAGCAGGACTTCGGACATGGCGGCGATCCTCCGGGCGTCATACACGAATTAGCGTTCGTGTTCTGAGTGGGACTATGGCACCGACGCCTTGGAGCTGTCAAGGGCCGTGGGGTGCCTCGGGCTTGACACGTATTTAGAATGCATCTTCCAATTCGTATGAAGATCGTCGACCTGTCCCACACCATTGAGTCCTCGCCCCAGGACCTGCCCGACTTCCTGCGCGTCGACGTGGCCTACAGCGACCATCAGGCCGGCGCCCGCGAGTTCCACGACGCCTTCGGGATCCCGCCGCGCCTGTTTCGCAACGGCGAGGGCCCCGCGGGCGAGCGCCTGTCGATCGGCACCCACGCGGGCACGCATCTCGACGCGCCGTATCACTACAACTCGGTCATCCAGGGCCGGCCGTCGCCGACGATCGACGAGCTGCCGCTCGAGTGGTTCCTCGGGCCGGGGGTCGTCGTCGACGCCCACGAGAAGGCCGACGGCGACGCCGTGACCGCCGAGGAGATGGAGCGCGGCATCCAGGCCGCCGGGCACGAGCTCAACCCCGGTGACATCGTCCTCGTGCACACCGGCCGCGACGCGTTCTACGGGCAGCGCGACTACATGCTGCGGGGCTGCGGCGTCACGGCCGAGGCCACCCGCCGGCTGTATGAGCGCGGGGTCCGCGTCATGGGCATCGACGCCTGGGGTTGGGACGCGCCGCTGGACGGTCAGGCCAAGGAGGCGCTGGAGCGCGACGAGGCGGGCATCTTCTGGGCCGCGCATCAGGTCGACCTGCCCTACTCGCAGATCGAGCGGCTGACCAACCTGGGCGCGCTGCCTCTCACCGGATTCACCGTCGCCTGCTTCCCGCTCAAGATCAAGGGCGCCAGCGCCGGGCTCTCGCGGGTCGTGGCCATCCTCGGCGCGTGACCGAGCAGCGCGACCTGCAGGACGGGAAGGCCTGGCTGCTGGCCCGGCTCGAGCGCGGGCTGCATCCGCTGGACGGCATGGACCCGGAAGCGACACGCGCAACGATCGCGCACCTGGAGGGTCTCGAGGCCGAGCCGTGGACCGAAGCGTGGGGCGCGCTGTCGGATGGCTACGCCGCCGCCGCGCAACGGGCCGGGGACGCCGTGGACGCGCGCGCCGCGCTCATGCAGGCCTACCGCGCCGCGTTCATGGGCCGCTACCCCACGCCCAATCACCCGCTCAAGGAACGCATGTATGACCGCGCGCGGGAGCTGTTCATCGCCGCGGCCGCGCTCGAAGACCCGCCGCTGGAGGTCGTCACGGTCCCGTTCGGCGGCCGGCCCGGTGAGGGCGACCACGTGACGTTCTATCTCACCCGGCCCGCCGACGGGCCCGCCCGTCCGCCGGTGGTGATGGTGTGGGCCGGGATCGACACCTGGAAGGAGGAGATGCACGCGCGGCTGGGCGCCTTCCTGCGTGACCGCGGATACGCGGTGCTGCTCGTCGACATGCCCGGCGTGGGTGAGTCTCCGGTCCGGGCCGGTCCTGACGCCGAGCGCCAGTGGACGCCGATCTTCGACTGGCTGGCCGCGCGCGACGACCTGGACGCGGAACGCTGCGCCGCGGCCGGCGGGTCCTTCGGCGGGTACTGGGCGATGAAGCTCGCCTACACGCACCGCGACCGGTTGCGCTGCGCGGTCAACTGGGGCGGTGGGGTGCACATCACCTTCACCCCGGAGTGGCAGCGCCGCTCGCGCAACGCCGCCTCGTATCTGATGGACCTGATGGCGGCGCGGGCGAGGATCTTCGGGGGCGAGACCTTCGAGGACTACGTGGAGCGCTGTCAGGAGCTGTCGCTGCTGGACCAGGGGTGGCTCGACAAGCCGTCGGCCCCCATCCTGCTGGTCAACGGCCGTGACGACGTCCAGAACTCGATCGAGGACATCTATCTCAGCCTCGATCACGGCGACCCCAAGGCCGCCCGGATCTTCGACGGCGGCCACATGGGGGAGGGTCCGGTCGTGCCCACGATCGGCGCGTGGCTGGACGCACAGCTGACGTGACACGATTGCCCCGTGACGGCATCTGAGTCCGAGCGGGGGCTGCGCGAGCTGGTGGGGCTCGGCTGTCGCATCCTGGGCGCCAACGGCCACGAGGACTATGTGTGGGGCCACGTGTCGGCTCGCGACCCCAACGGCCGCGGCATCTGGATGAAGGCCTCGACGTTCGGCTTTGACGAGATCACCGCCGAGCACGTCGTCCTCGTCTCCTTCGACGGCGACGTGCTGGTGGGCGAGCATCCGCGCCACATCGAGTGGCCGATCCATGCCGAGGTCATGCGGGCCCGGGCCGACGCGTCCAGCGTGGTCCACTCCCACCCGCCGCACTCGATCGCGCTGGGCGCGAGCGGCCAGCCGTTGCTGGCGCTGTCGCACGCGGCGACGATGTTCGTGCCTCCGGACATCCCGCGGTACACGCGCACCGCCGAGCTGATCGTGTCGCCCGAGATGGGGCAGGAGGTGGCGGCGACGATCGCCGAGCAGCCCGCCTGCCTGCTCGTCAACCACGGCATCGTCACCGCAGGCGCCGATGTGCGCGAGGCGGTCATCCGTGCGGTGCTGCTGGAGCGGGCGGCCCACCAGCAGATGCTCACGCGCGCCTTCGGGTCGGTGGAGCGCGCCTCGCCCGACGACGAGGCATTGCGCAAGCGGGCCACGGTGTGGTCCGAGGCCCAGGTCAGCGCCATGTGGGCCTACCTGGAGCGCCGGCTCGCGGCTGGGTTGCGCTAGGCGGCGATCGGCGTCGCCCTAGGCGCCGATCACGCGCCGCAGCAGGCGCATGAGGGTGGCCCGCTCGCGCTCGGTGAGCGGGGCCAGCAGCGCCTCGCCCACGGCGTCGACCGCCGGGATGTGGCGCTCGAGCATCGCGCGGCCGCTCGCGGTCAGGTAGAGGCGGTAGCGCCGGGCGTCGCGCTCGGAGCGCGCGCGGTCGACCAGCCCGCGGGAGGCCAGCCGCAGGCACACCTCGGCCAGCGTCGAGGTGTCGATCGAGAGCGCGCCGGCCAACGTGTTCTGGTCGGTGCCGGGATCGGCGGCGAGCTTGGCCAGCACGGCGAACTGGACCGAGGTCAGATCCGCGCCCACCAGCTCCGTCCACCGCGCCTGATGCTGTTGCTGCGCGCGGCGGATGAGGTGGCCGGGCGCGCCCAGCAGGTCGAAGGCGGGTGCGTTCAGGTGATCCATGGGCCCCGGGTCCAGCCGTCGAGGTCATAGTCGGCCAGGCAGCTCTCGACGAGCTCTCGCTGCCTGGCGGCGATCCCCCGGACCTGTGAGAAGCGCAGCATGTCCAAGCGCATCTGCTCCTGGTTGCCCGAGTAGTTGACCTCATACCAGGCGTGGCGCCCGGCGAACTCGCTGCCCATCGCGTCCCAGATGAGCTTGAACAGCTTGATGCGCTCCGCGGCGTCGCCCGATGATCCCCGGTAGTAGCGGTCGAGCGTCGGGCGCAGCTCCGGGCTGCGGAGGTCCTCGGTGCTCGACGGGATGACCAGCGGCGCGCCGCCGAGCTGCTCGGTGAAGATCTGGCGCGCGCGCCCGAATGCCTGGGTCCCGAACTGGCGGATGAGCACCGCGAACTCGATCGCCGGCACCACGCTGGAACCGGGTCCCGGCTGGGTGTCGTGACACAGCGACGAGGTCAGGGCCCAGATGAGGTTGCGCCATCCCATGAGCTCACCCATCGCCGCCTGCACGCCCCGGAACCCGTCGGTGCCGTTGGTCTCCAGGCCGGCCGCGAGCAGCCCGCAGAGGAAGTCGAGCTTGACCGCCAGCCGCGTGCCCGATTGCAGCGTGTAGCGCGGCATGAACCCCGACTGGGCGTAGAACGCCGTCGCCCGCTTGACGTCGCGGTAGACGAGCACGTCCTCCCACGGGATGAGCACATCGTCGAACACCACCACCGCGTCGTTCTCGTCGAAGCGGCTGGACAGCGGGGCGTCGAACGGCGACCGCGCGCTCAGCTCATAGGAGGCGCGCGAGATCAGCTTGACCCCGGGCGAGGACATGGGCGCGATGAAGCACAGCGCGTAGTCCTCGGCCTTGCCCTCCTGCAATTCGACAGCGCTGTTCTGGGCCACGAACGTCGCGTGGGTGAGCGCGGAGCCGGTGGCGAGCATCTTGGCGCCGCTGACCACCATCCCGTCGTCGCGCTCACGCACGACGTGCACGTAGACGTCCTCGACCTCGTGCACGGCCTTGCCGCGGTCGATCGGCGGATTGACCAACACGTGGTTGAGAAACAGCGCCCGCTGGGCGTAGCGCCGGTACCAGCCCCGGGCGCTGTCGCCAAACGGCGCGTACCAGTCGGGGTCGGCGCCGAGGCTGGCCATGAACGATGCCTTGTAGTCCGGGGTGCGGCCCATGTACCCGTACGACAGCCGCGACCACGCGGCGATCGCCTCGCGCGCGGCCAGCAGGTCCTTTGAGCTGTACGAGGGCCGGAAGAACCGGTGGGTGGTGAGCCCGTCGGCGTCGCGAGCGACGAGCACGTCGCGCGTCTCGGGGTCGTGCATGGCGTCATAGAGCGCGGCCACCGACCGCGCCGCGTTGCGAAACGCCGGGTGCGCGGTGACGTCGGCGACGCGCTCGCCGTCGATCCACACCTCCCGGCCGTCGCGCAGGGACTCGAGGTACGCGTCGCCGGTCAGCAGGCCGTCCGCCGTCTCGGGGGTCACTCTCGCTCCTTCGTCCGTATACGGATGATCCGTGTACGGACAATACCGGGCCAGCGCGCGCCGGACCCGCGGGTCAGCGGAGCGGGAGTGGGGCGCTGAAGATCCCCGCGGCCTGGCGCGGCGTCAGGTGACGGTTGACGACGAGCTGCTCCAGGACGTGGCGCTCGCGGGCACGCGCGAGCGCGTAGTGCCTGAGCGGGTCATAGTCGCTGGGCGCCTGCAGCAGCCCGCCGAGCATGGCCGCCTCGGCCCAGCTGAGGCGCGCCGGCGTGGTGGCGAAGTAGCCCCTGGCCGCTTCGGCCACGCCCCAGAAGCCGTGGCCGTAGTAGCTGACGTTCAGGTACATCCGCATGATCTGCGGTTTGCCGTAGGTGAGCGCGAGCTTCACGCCCAGGCCGATGTCCTGCAGCGTCGAGCCGCCCGGGTACAGCTGGCGCGCGAGCTGCTGCTCGATCGTGCTCCCGCCCGGATCCCCGCCCCCGTCGACCGCGGCCAGCCCGGCGCGGCCGACGCCGCTGAGCACGTTGACGGCCACGTTGTCGTCGAAGTGCTCGTCCTCGACCGAGACGGCGGCCGCCTCCAGACGTCGCGGCGCCGGCATCCCGCCCGGCTCGTGGTGGGCGGCGACGATCCGGCTCGCGCGGCGTTGGGCGTCGCCGACGGTGCGCAGCGAGCTGAGGTAGGCAAAGCCGGCGATCGTGGCGAGCAGCAGCAGGCCCAGGACCGCGATCGCCAATCGCCGGGCCACCATCCCAGCGCGCGGTCGCGCCTGGGTTTGCTGGGTGGCCGAGCGCGCTCGAGACGGTGCCGCGCCGCTGCTCACGGGCACTAGTGTGGCGCGGCCTGCAGCAATTTCACAATCTCGGGATCACCCGCCCACCGGGCGGCGCCCAGCGCGGTGGCCCCGAACCGGGGCTCCCGGAAGCTCAGTGACCGCGCGCGTGTCGGCGCATCGCCGTTCTCACCACCGATAGCATCCACACCGGTGAGGTGGCATGTTGACCGATCTGCTGCGCACCACCCCGTCGCGGGTGGATCAGTCCGGCGTCTGAAGGCCGTCGCGGGCGCGTGCGCGCTCGCCGCGGCGATCCTGCTCTCAGGCTGCGGCGAGTCGCCCAATCCCCCGAGCACGTTCGTCCAGAACTACCTCAACGCGCTCGGCGGAGGCGAGTACAACACCGCCTGCGCCATGGTCGACGGCCAGGCACTGGCCGCCCTCACGCGCGCCAAGCATGTGCACATCAGCTGTCAGACGCTGTTCAAGCGCTGTCTGCCCAACCGCTCGATCGTCCTCAAGAGCGACCAGACCCAGCTGCTCTACGCGAACATCAACGTGAGCCTCAGTGACAACGGGAAGGTTGCCAATGCGGACACCAGCGCCACCCAGGTCGCGACCGAGCTCAAGCACGTGACCCTCAAGCATGAGAACGGGACCTGGAAGTTCACCGCGCTCGGGCAGGCGATCGAGGCCTGCCGGCCGACCGCCCACAAGCACAAGCACCACTCGCGCCACAAGCGGGCGTCCCCCGCATGACGCCGGCCCGGTTCAGCTCCCCCGACGGACTGCCGCCCACCGTCGGCTACAGCCACGTGGCCGCGGTGCCCGCGAGCGCCCGGCTGATCTTCGTGTCGGGACAGATCGCCGCCGACGCGCGCGGGACGATCGTTGCGCCGGGCGACATCGAAGCCCAGACCCGACAGGTCTTTCGCAACCTCGAGCGGGCGCTGGCCGCCGAGGGCGCGGCCTGGGCTGACGTCGTCAAGCTCACCTTCTTCGTCACCGACACCGAACAGCTGACGACGGTCCGTGCGGTACGCGACGAGTTCGTCGACACCGCCGCGCCGCCGGCCAGCTCGCTGGTCAAGGTCGCGGGGCTCGTCCATCCCGATCTCCTCATCGAGGTCGAGGCGGTGGCCGCGTGCGGGCCGGAATCGACCCGTCAGTAAGGGGTACGTCGAGGCGAACTGCTGATGGCAGCGAGGGTGTCTTAGCTCATGCTGAGACCGGTCATGTTCGCCGCTCGCCACAGCTACAGCACCGGACTGACCCACATGGACGCCGAGTCGGACTTCCGGCGCGCCCGTCGTGCCTATCTCGCCGCCAGGATCCGGTGCCGGGTGCGCGGCGGTCGGTCCTGCGCCAGCCCGCGCGCACTGGCGTCCTCGGAGAGGCTCGCCTCGGGACCGTCGCGGCTGGAGGTGGTCCCGTTGCGCGCAATCGTCGGGACGCTCGAGCCGACCGCCGGCTTTGACTCGGACTTCCGCCCGGCGTCGGAGGCGCAACGCCGGCGGTGGGAGCGGGTCGCCCTGGCGCACCGCAGAGGCCAGGCGCTCCCGCCGGTCGTGCTGAGGCGCCAGCCCGATGGCTACTACGTCGTCGATGGCCACCACCGGGTGTCGGTCGCGCGAGCGCTGCGCCTCGGCGACATCGACGCGTGGGTCACCGGACCGGCGCGCTAGTCCTCGGCTACACCGCGACGATGGCGCTGTGCCCGAGCGCGCGGCCGCGCGCGTCGAGGGCGGTGACGGCCACGTAGCCCTCGTTGATGCCGAGGTTGATCCCGGTCTCGAAGCCCCGCCGAGGCGTCGCGCCGACCACGCGCACCTCGCTGCGCCGCCGGCCCGCCTCGACGCGCCAGTGCGCGACCTCGGTGGCGCCGTTCCAGCTGGCATACGCGGTGGCGCGGCCGCTCGAGCGATCGCGCGTGACCGCGAGGGCGGGGGCGGTCGTCGGCTGACCGCTCCAGGCCTGGCGGAAGCTGCGGTAGGACTTCTGGCTGTTGCTGGTCCCGATCCGCAGGTCGACGCGCACGGCGCCGCCGGCGTCGAACTCGGTCACGTAGGGCGCCGAGCCCCAGCCCACCGCCATGTGGCCGTCGCCCAGCCGCCGAGCCGAGCCCATCGCGGTGGCGTCGACCGGGCGGGAGCGGAGATAGGCGCGCGACAGCGTGACGCGCCGGGCGCGCTCGTCAACACCGAGCTCCAGGGCGCGGGTCGGGTGGGTCTTGGTCCGGCCGTCGTCGCCGTTGTCGAAGACGGTGACGGTCCGCGGGTTGGGCATGCGGACGTCGTGCTGCCAGGCGAACTGCGAGTCTCGGCCCATGGCGAACTGGGTCCGCTTCCCGCCCAGACGCCACATCACGGCGCCGGTGGCGCGGTGGAGCTTGTAGAGGGCCCAGGTGTGGCGGCCGGAGATGAGCAGGTTGCCGTCGGGGGTCACCGTGACCGAGTTGAGGTGCATGTAGTCGAACTCGTGCGTGGGCGCGCGGTAGGACTCCGCCGGGTCGACATGACCGAGGCTGCGCCACTCCTGGATAAGCCGGCCCGTGGCGATGTCGACCTCCTGGAAGATCGACTCGCGCACATAGGCGTCGGCCGAGCCCCCGATCGAGCTCAGGTTCAGCGGCGTCTTCACCGGGGGGCAGGTGAACAACGCCGTCCCGCGATCGGTCAGCGTCAGCTCGTGCAGGTCGATGTGGCGTCCGTTGGCGGCCCTCACCCGCGCGATCTCGCGATAGGAGCGGTCGAGGATGACCGCCTCGCCGAAGCCATAGCCGGTCAGGATCTTGCCCTCCCACCAGACGAGCACCGGCTCGCCGCGATAGGTGTGGACCTGGAAGTTGGTCGGCCAGGGCGTGTGCCGGAACCACACCGGCTCGCCGGAGTTGTCGGTGATCATCGGGCCACCCTGCGCGCCGCTGACCGCGGCGGGCCCCATCAAAAGGAAGCGGCCGTCGGGTGGCGCGGGGTCGTCGGTGAGCGAGTAGGTCGTGGGGAGCGCAAGCTCCGGCGCGGAGTGAAACCGGCGCACCGTCCCGTCGGCGCCGTCGGCCACGCGCCACGAGTCCAGGAACGACAGGCCGCCGCCCAGCAGTTGCGTCGCGCCGTACGCGCCGCCCCCGACGACGACGGCGCCGCCGGCGGCCAACCCGGCCGCGAGCAGGCGGCGCCGGGTCATCAGCGGTTCGCGGGCGGTCGTCGTCATACAGACCCGCAGTTGAGCACATCGCGCGGGCATCGCGACGAGAACGTGTGAAGGAACGGCTAAGGATGCTTACGCGAGCCCTACGCGCCGCGAGCTCACGCGGGGTCAGGCGTGAAAGCCCGCCGGGGGACTCGAACCCCCAACCGCTTGATTACAAATCAAGTGCTCTACCAATTGAGCTAGGCGGGCGCCGCTGCGCACAAAGTCTGGCAGGCCCCGCGGGGCCCGCGTCCGGCGCGACGGCTCAGGCCGCGCTGCGTTCCTGCTGGCGCTCCCACCACTCGATCGTGTCCGCCATCGTCTGACGCAGGGGGATCCCAGGCTCCCACCCGGTGAGCGCGCGCAGCCGCGCGGGGTCCCCGCGGAGGTCCATGACCTCGGAGGCCCGGACGCGCGCGGGGTCGACGACGTGCCTGACCTCGATCGGGGCGAGCAACTCGCTGAGCAGCGCCACCTGCTCTCCCGCGGACACCGAGCGACCGGTGCTGACGTTGAAGACCCCGCCGGCCACGCCCGGCTTGCCGGAGACCAGAGCCTGGCCCAGCAGGCGATACGCGCGCACGACGTCGCGCACGTCGGTGAAGTCGCGGCGCGTCTCGGGGTTCCCGGTGACGATCTCCAGCGTTGAGACGCCGCGGCGGCGTCCCTCGGCCGCCTGGGAGGCCAGCGAGGACAGGAGGAAGATCGGCAGCTGACCGGGCCCTGAATGGCTGAACGGCCGCGCACGGACGATCTCGAGGCCGTAGGCGGTGGCGTAGATCTCGGCGAGCATCTCGCCCGACGCCTTGGACACGGCGTACGGGTTGGCCGGGCGCAGCGGCAGATCCTCGCCGGCGGGCAGGACCTCGGGAACCCCGTAGATCTCGCATGAGCTGACCCAGACCATCGGGGCGCCCCCGGCGACATGGCGCAGCGCCTCCAGCATCCCGACGGTGATCGCGTCGTTGTCGGCCAGCGTCTGGGCCGGGGCCTCCCAGGAGCGGCCCACCGAGGTCAGCGACGCCAGGTGGTAGACGAGCTCGGGAGCGGCTGCGCGAAGCGCCTCCCCCAGGGCCTCGCCGTCGCGCATGTCGACGGCCACGCCGCGGCCGCACCCGTCGGGCACCAGCCCGCGGCGCGACACCGCCACCACTTCGTCGCCGGCCTCGGCGCACTGGCGGCACAGCCATGTGCCGGCGAAGCCGGACGCGCCGGTGATCAGGACCCGCATGGCGCCCTGGGCCCCGCGCGGTCAGGGGGAGTCGTGCACGGACACGGCGTGCTCGAGCGAGCCGTGGCCGTTTGAGGAGTAGTGGCTCTCGGGCTCGGGCGGCTCGGGCTCGGGCTCGGCGTTGATCCGCCGCTCCAGCTCGCCCAGCACGAACCCGAACAGGAGGTGACGCCAGGCGGCCTGCAGGAACGCCGTCCGGTTGCCGCGGAGCTTGGGCAGCTCGCTGCGGGCGGGGTGCAGGCGATCGGTCAGGCCCACCAGCGGCCACAGCGCGACATGCTCGGCGAGCGCGGCCACGGGCCCCCGCAGCTTCGGGGCCACCGGGATCGCCGGCGCCACGTTGGCGTACACGGCACCGAACAGCGCGCCATCGGCCATGTGGATGCCGAGACCGATGGGCAGCCACCCGCCATCGCGCGTGAAGGCCTTGCCCAGCAATTCGACGTCGTCGTAGCGGCTGGAGAACACCACCTTGTCCAGCGGCTGCTGCAGCGCCCACACCGCCGCGGCCACCGCACCGCTCACCGCGCCACGGAGGGTTCGCGTCGGATCCAGGCCAGGGCTCACTGGGTCTCAACTGTAACGGGCGGAGGTCCGACGGGTACCGCATTGTGCGATGGAGCACGACCGTTATTACCGGAGAGCGCGGGAGAAACGCGCCAACCTGCTGATCTACGGATTCGTCCGCGTGACGTTCCAGGCGTTCTTTCTCGTCTACTTCCGCTTCAAGCGGGTCGGGCGCGAGCACATCCCCAAGCACGGGCCGGTGATCATCGCGTCCAACCACCGCAGCTTCCTGGATCCGTTCGTGATCGCGTGCATGGCACGCCGGCCGATGTACTACGTGGCCAAGAAGGAGATCTTCGTCTACAACCGGCTGCTGGCGTGGGTCCTGGCCGCTCTCGGGGCGTTCCCTGTCGATCGCGGCGCCGGGGACTCCGACTTCATCGACACCGCTAAGGCGATCCTCGGGCGCGGCGACATCGTCCTCATCTTTCCCGAGGGGACGCGCACCCGTCCGGGCTCGCTGGGCACGCCCCGGCGCGGGGTCGGGCGGCTGGCTCTCGAGACCGGCGCCCCCGTCGTCCCCGTCGCCGTGCTCGGCACCGAGGCGGTCCGCAAGGGCTGGCGCATCCGTCCCCACAAGGTCAAGATCCGCGCCGGACGGGCGCTGCGCTTCCCGCACGTCGAGAACCCCTCGGTCGAGCTGGCCGGCGCGGTCACCAACCGCATCTGGCCGTGCGTGATGCTCCAGTGGGAGTGGCTGGGCGGCCTGCCGCCGGTGCGCCGCGTCGCCATCGTCGGCGCCGGCGGCTGGGGCACCACCCTGGCCGTCTGCCTCGCCCGCGCGGGACTCGAGGTGGACCTCGGCTGCCGCACGCAGGAGCAGGCCGAGCGGCTGCGGGCCTCGCGGGAGAACGAGCGCTACCTGCCCGGGGTCACGCTGCCTGACGCGGTCCGCGTGTTGCGCGCCTCCGAGCTCAGCCTGGAGGGCTCAGACATCGTCTGCCTGGCGGTCCCCGCCAAGTCGCTGCCGGCCGTGATGGCCGCGCACGGAGGCCGGATCACCAGCCGCGCCGGCGTGCTCGTCGTCTCCAAGGGCGTCGTCCCGCCGTTGGGCACGCTGCCTTCGGCGTTCGCCGCCGAACGCTGCAAGGCGCGCGCGGTCGCGGTTCTGGGCGGACCGGCCAACGCCACCGAGATGCTCGAGCGCGGTGGCTCGGTGGTCGTGGCCTCGCTGGATCGCGGCTTCACCCGCCAGCTCTCGGAGATCCTCTCCGCGGCCAGGCTCGACGTGCTCGTCACCAACGACGTGACGGGCGTGGAGCTGGCGGGCGCCGCCAAGAACGTGGCCGCGCTGGCCGCGGCCGCCGCGGCCTCCCAGGCGGGCGCCAACGTCGCCGGGGCGGCGGCAGGAAAGGTGTTCGCCGAGATCGACGCGCTCGCCCGCGCCCGCGGCGGGCGGCCCGAGACCTTCGCCGGCGTCGCCGGGGCCGGCGCGCTGGTCGCCAGCGTCGTCGACGGCGGCTCGCGCAACCACCGGGCCGGCGAGCTGCTGGCGCAGGGCATGCCCGCCTCGGAGATCGGCCAGGCGCTCGGCCAGGGCACCGAAGCGGTCGACTCGGTCCCGCTACTGGCCAGCGCCGCCCGCGCCGCTCAGCTCGACACCCCGGCGCTCGACGGCCTCGCCGCGCTCGTCGAGGGGCGGATCGACGCCGACCAATGGGCGGCGACCGTCAGCGAGCCACCGCGGCCGAAACGATCCCGGACGGCGCGCGCCGCCTGATGCCGACCCCCGGTACCCACCGAGCGGAGGTAGGCTCCCGCGTGAATTGTCGCTCGACGCCCCCGACTCCAAAGCACAACTCGACGCCCGGTTCACCGAGCTGTATCGCCGCCATCTCCGCGACGTGTACACCTATAGCTATTACCGCATCGGCAACCACCACGACGCCGAGGACATCACCGAGCAGACGTTCCTGCAGGCCTACCGCCACTTCGAGCGGGCGCTGCGCGAATCGGACGGACGGCCGCTGCGTCCGTGGCTCATCCGGATCGCGCACAACCTGGCCGCGAACTTCTATCGAGACCGCTCGCGCAAGCCGGAGTCGGCCATCGAGGACGCCGGCTTGATCTCCGCCCCGCACACCACGGAGGCGCTCGTGGAGGGCCGCGAGGAGCTCAAGAGCATCCTGGAGGGCGTCTCCCAGCTGCCCGATGACCGCCGCAACGCGCTGATCATGCGCTTCGCGCTGGGGATGGACAACCGGGAGATCGCCCGCGCGCTCGATCGCACCGACGGCGCCACCAAGGTGCTCCTGCACCGCGCCATCCGCCAGCTCGAGGAGATGGTGAGCGAACCCAGCAAGACCTCGGGAGAGGACACGTGAGCAGCGGCACCACCGACTTCGAAGCCCTGCTGCGCGAGGCGCTCAGCCCCGTGGACCCGCCGGAGGGTCTGACCGCGCGTATGGAGATGGCGCTGGTCAGCCTCACCGAGCTCGCCCAGGACGAGCTCGAGGCGTGGGAGCTCAAGACGATGCGCGACCCACGCAACTGGGTGCGCCCAGCCGCCGCGGTGCTCGTCGGCGCCGGCGCCGGGACCGCGTTGGTGGTGCTGCGGGTTCGCAGCCGCCATCGCACGCGCCGCCAGCAGTCAGCCACGCTGCGCGAGCTGGCCGAGCGCACGCTTCAGGACTTCGCCGAAGAAGCCCGCCGGGTCCTCCCCGACCGCTGAGCACCTGCGGGGACCACACCCCGAGGACCAGACCCCGCCCGCCCGGGCCGGCGAGCCGACGCCAGGCCCGCTGATACCGTCAGCGATCCATGGCTACCTGCTACCGACACCCATCCCGAGAGACCGGGGTTTCGTGTTCCTCCTGCGGGCGGCCCATCTGCCCGGACTGCATGACGCCGACGTCGGTCGGCATGCGCTGCCCGGAGTGCGCTCGCGACCGCACCAAGGTCAAGACGGTGCGCGGCCGCCCCTCGGCGCCGCTCGTGACCCAGATCCTCATCGCCATCAACATCGCGGTGTTCGTCGGTGAGACGGCCAGCGGCACCCCGCTCGGTGGGGCCGGATCGGGGGGCTTCGGCACGCTGTTCACCAAGGGCGCCCTGTACGGCCCGTTCATCGACCAGCTGCACCAGTACTACCGGCTGGTCACCGCGGGCTTCCTGCACGACGGGCTCCTGCACGTCGCCTTCAACATGCTGTTCCTGTACTTCATGGGGCAGATGCTCGAGCCGGCGATCGGCCGCCTGAACTTCTCCGTGGTCTACTTCGTGTCGCTGCTGGCGGGCTCGTTCGGCGCGTTGCTCTTCTCCCCGCAGCTCCCGACAGTGGGCGCGTCCGGTGCGTGCTTCGGGGTCCTCGGGGCGCTGATCGTCGTCGCCCACTATCGGGGGATCTCGATCTGGCAGAGCGGGCTCGGCCTCACGCTGGTGATCAACATCATCTTCTCGCTCAGCGTGAGCGGCATCTCGATCGGCGGTCACCTGGGAGGCGTGGTGGGCGGGGCCATCTGCGGGTGGCTGATCGTGCAGGTCGGCGAGCGCCGGCGCATGCAGGCTGCCGCGATCGCCGGGTGCCTGGTGGTGGCCGCGATCAGCGTGATCGGCGCCATCGCCGTGGCCGGAAGCGCCGGCCTGGCGCCCAACGGCCTGACGATCTGACCGCGTCGTAGACCGACTGCATCTCCGCGATCAAGCGAGCCGGATCAAAGCGGGCGTGGACATCGGCTGGAGTGCACCAGGGCCATCCGCCGGCGGCGGATGAGCTTTCCCAACTCGGCGCCGTCGCGCGCGGCGTGCGTGGCGAGCGATGCGAGCCCGCGGGGGAATCCGTCTTCGACGACCCCGCGGCGGATGACGGCCGGAGCGCGCTCGACGACCTCGGCACCCGCGGCGCGCAGGTCTGCGGCCAGCTCGCCAGGAGGGAGGACGACGATCGCGCGGTAACGGTCGGGATCCAGGCCGGAGGCCAGGAGCGCCAGCTGTCGGTCGGCGCCGTAGTGGCCGCTCGAGGAGTGCAGGAGCAGAACCTGCGCACGGGAGCCGAGCTTCGCCCGCCCGCCGTGAGCGACCACTAGCGGCCGCTCACTACAGCTCGACGGTGAGGGCCCGAACCGGGGGCGCGGGCTCGGGTACCAGCTCCGGGTGCAGGACGTGCGCGAGCAGCTCCAGCCCGTCGATGAGCCGGGGGCCGGGCCGCGAGAAATAGGCGGCGGCGTCGACCGCGACGATCTGCCGCGCCCCGATCGCCGCCAGGTCGTCGCGGTGCATCTCGGCCTCGCGGTGGGCGATCTCGGCGTCGTAGCCGCAGGGCATGACGATCACGATTTCCGGCGACGCGGCCGCCACCTCTTCCCAGGAGCGTTGTTCGGAGTTCTCGCCCGCGAAGCCAAGCGCGTCCTCGCCGCCGGCGAACTCGATCAGCTGGGGCGTCCAATGGCCCGCGGCGAACGGTGGGTCCAGCCACTCGAGGGCCACCACTCGCGGCCGTCGCTCGGCGGTGCGTGTGAGCACGCGGATGCGATCGATCCGTGCCGAGGCCTCGCGCACGAGGTCGACCGCCTCGTCCTTGGTGTTGGTGGCCTGGGCGAGGGTCCGGAAATCCCCCAGTACCTCGCCCACGGTGTGCGGATCGAGGGAGACCACCATCGGCTGGCTGTCGATCTCCTCGGCGATCGCCCGGACGTCGTCGTAGGACACCGCGCACACCGAGCAGAGCGCCTGGGTGACGATCAGGTCGGGCTCGAGGTCGTGCAGGGCGTCGGCGTCGAGCTGGTAGATCGACTCGCCGGCCAGCGTGCGCTCCTTGACCGCGGCGTCGATCTCGGCGGCGCTGAGTCCCGCGGGCAGCACATCCCGCGTCACCTTCGGCAGAACCTGCGCGTCGTGCGGATAATCGCACTCGTGCGTGACGCCGACGACGTCCTCGCCGAGACCGAGCGCGAACAGCATCTCGGTGGCCGACGGGACGAGGCTGACGATGCGCATGCTCAGGTTTGCGGGTCGTTTGCCCGTGGGAGCTTGACCGGAAGCGAATAAGGAGACGACATGGCCGAACTGCTCAACGAGGAAGAAGTCGGGTCAAGGCTACGGCGTTTGCCGTGGGAGCGCGAGGGCGACGAGATCGTGCGGGAGTGGCGCTTTGAGGACTTCAACGAGGCGGTGGCATTCGTCAATCGGGTCGCCGAGGTGGCCGAGGAGGCCAACCACCATCCCGACATCCTCCTGCACGGCTGGAACAAGGTGAAGCTCTCGCTGACCAACCACTCCACGGGCGGGCTCACCGAGGTGGACTTCACCATGGCCGAGCGATTTGACGCGCTCGACGGGTAGTGCTTCGGGACTCGCGCCGGCCGCGCCCGTGCTTTCGATCGCGGCTGAGCCTGCTGCTACCGTTCGGCAGGTCGCTGAATGAACGACGACGAACGACCACGAAGTAGCAGCGCGCTGACGCAGGGCGCCACCCGGACCGAGAGCCGGGCGACGCGCGGGGCTCTGTGAAGGCGCTCTTCATCATCCTGACCGGCGTACTCGTGCTGGTCAACGCCTTCTTCGTGATCGCCGAGTACTCGCTCGTCCGCTCGCGCAAATCGCGTCTGCAGGAGATGGCCGAGCAGGGCAAGCGCGGCGCCCGGCAGGCCCTCTCCGCGATCGACGACATCGGGGACTACATCGCCGCATGCCAGGTCGGCATCACGATGGCGTCGATCGGTATCGGCGCCCTCGGCGAGCCAGCGATCGCACACGCGCTCGAGCCGATTTTCGGCAGCGCGCTCGCCCACGACGCCGCCGTCGCGCTTTCGGTGGTCGTCGCCTACCTCCTGATCACCATCGTGCAGAGCATCGTCGGCGAGATCGCGCCCAAGCTCTACACGCTCCAGCACGCCGAGGAGCTGGCGCGGCGTGTCGCGCGGCCGCTGCGCATGAGCCGGGTGCTGTTCGCGCCGCTGATCTACGTGCTCAACTCGGCGTCCTACGCGCTGCTGCGCGCCACCGGAACCGACCCCGACGCTGTGGCCGAGGGTGGTACCCCCGACGAGATCAAGCGGATCATCGCGGAGTCCTCGAGCGGGGGCATCCTGGACATCGGCGAGGCCAACATGCTCACGGGCGTCTTCCATCTGCACGAGCAGGAGGCGCGTCAGGTGATGACCCCGATCCCGGCGGTGGTCACCGTCGACCTCTCCGAGACCGTGCAGGACGCGCTGCGCCGCTGCGTCTCGACCGGCCACTCGCGCCTGGTCGTCACCGAGGACGACAACCAGGATCGCGTCAAGGGCATCGTGCACGTCAACCAGCTGGTCAAGCTGATGATGAACGAGGGCTACGAGGCCCACTTCGACAAGCTCGTGCGCGCCGCGCCGATCGTCCCGGAGACCAAGCCGCTCGACGACCTGCTGGCCGACCTGCAACGGGAACGCACGGAGCTGGCGGTCGTCGTGGACGAATACGGCCGCACCACCGGCATCGTCACGACCGAGGACATCATCGAGGAGGTCGTGGGCGAGATCGCCGACGAGACCGACCCCGCCGGCGGCGCCGTGCGGCGGCTGGCCAGCGGTGAGTGGTTCGTGCGCGGCCATGTCCCGGTCTCCGACCTGGAGGACTACGGCCTGCACCTCCCGGTCGACACCGACGCCTACAACTCGGTGGGAGGCTTCGTGTTCGCCGAGCTGGGCCGCCTGCCCAAGCGCGGTGACCAGGTCACCGCCGACGGCTATTCGATCCGGGTCGAGTCGGTGCGCGAGAACCGCATCGAGGCCGTCCGGATCCGCCACCGCAAGGCGCCCGCCGAGGCGCCCGCGACCGCCGAATAGCGCACCCGGTGACGCGCGCGCTCGCGCCATTCGTTACATTGCCCGGTCATCGGGCCGTCCGGTTGGATTCCGGCGGTTGAGAGGAGAGATGAAGCCGGCCCTCCGGGGCCGGCTTCGCCCGCCCGCTCAGGCCCGGGCCAGGCCGGCTTGTGCCAAAAAGAAACCGGCCCGCTGGGGACGGGCCGGTCTCGTGCTTCTGGGGAGGAGGTGCTGCTATGAGGTACGTCGCGCCGTGAATATTGGGCGTCGGACCTGAACGCAGCCTTAATAATTAGTCGTAGTCGTAGAAACCACGGCGGGTCTTGCGACCGAGCGCTCCGGCCTCGACTAGCTCTGACAGGCGGGCCGGCACGGCCGCGCCGATCTCCTCGCCGATCGCCTTGGACACGTCGAGCCCGACGAAGTCCAGCAGCGCGATTGGACCCATCGGCATCCCCGCGCCCAGCGTCATGCACTGGTCCACGTCGCCCGGCTCCATGCCGGTCTGGACCATGAAGTCCACGGCGCTGAACAGATAGGGGAACAGCAGCCGGTTGACCACGAAGCCCGGCGTGTCCGGCACCTCGACGGGCGTCTTGCCGAGGTCCTGGCACAGGGCGCGGGCGCGCCCACGTACGTCGTCGCGCGTCTGAGGCCCGAAGGCCAGCTCGATGAGCTCCATCCGCGGGACGGGGTTGAACACGTGGAGCCCGACGAAGCGGTCGGGATGGCCGCTGGCGACCGCCAGGTCCGCGATCGACAGGGACGACGTCGTCGTGGCCACGATCTCGTCGGGCCCGGTGTGCGCGGCCAGCTCGGCCAGGAGCGGGCCCTTGTGATCCGGATCCTCGACCACGGCCTCGACCAGGAAGGTCGCCTGCGCCAGCTCGTCCAGGTCCCCCACGACTCGTACCCGGTCGGCGCAGCCGTTGAGCGCGGGCAGCTTGTCGCAGTGCCTGGCTACGGCACTCCGTACGCGATCCGCGGATGCGGTGGAGCGGGCCCACAGAAGGACTTCTCCGTGGGCGGCGGCGACGGCGGCAAGTCCTGCCGCGATCGTCCCGGAGCCGGCGATGGCAAGTCGTTCTTGCAAGGGATCTCCCTGGTGTCGGGTGCACCCAGGACCATGCGGTCCCGTGGCGCCCTCAAGAGTACGGAACTGTTCAGTGGAAAGTAGCTACCCGTTCCACCGCCCGTTGTATACCCCTCTAACGCTCGAGATCCAAAGGTTCTAACGCTCCTGCTCGGTCGGCCGGATGAGCATCTCGTTGACCGCCATGCGCCATGGCCGCGTGACGATGTAGGCGATGCCGTCCGCGATGTCCTCGGGCACCATCTTCTCGAAGTCGTCGCGCCCGGCCATCGCCTCGCGGATCTCGGGCCGGTTGTGGGACACCAGCTCGGTGGCCACGGCCCCCGGCTCGACCAGCGAGATGCGCACGTGACGGCCCGCCACCTCCTGGCGCAGTGACTCACTGAACGCGCCCACGCCCCACTTGGTGGCGTTGTAGACGCCGCTGCCGCTGCGGGCCACGCGGCCTGCCACAGAGCTGATGTTGACCATGTCGGCGACCTTGCGCGAGCTGTCCTGCGCGGCGCTCAGCAGATGGGGGAGCGCGGCATGGGCGCAGTAGAGCAGCCCCTTGACGTTGAGGTCGATCATCCGCTCCCACTCCTCCAGCGGCGCGTCGACGATCGGGCCGAGGAGCATCACCCCGGCGTTGTTGACGAGCGTGTCGAGCCGGCCGAGCTCGGCCACGGTCTTCTGCACCAGCGCCTCGGCCTGCTCCTGTGAGGTGACATCTGACTGGATCGCCAGCGCCGCGCCGCCCGCGTCGGCGATCCGCGCCGCCAGCGCGTCGATCCGATCCCTGCGCCGCGCCGCGATGGCCACGGTGGCGCCCTGCTCGGCCAGGGCGACCGCGGTCGCCTCGCCGATTCCACTGGAGGCGCCGGTCACCAGCGCCACGGTTCCGCTCAGGTTCTGGGTGTTGGTCATCAGTCGAGCCTAGAAGCCGCGTGTGGTAGAACCGCGTGCGGCAATGGCACCTGGCCCTGACACCGTCCGCGCCGCGAGGCTCATCGAGCTGGGCCAGCCGCTCCGGATCCAGGAGGTGGAGATGCCCGCGCCCGGGGCGGGCGAGGTGCGCGTCGACCTGCACTACGGCGGCGTGAACCCGATCGACCGCTACAACGCCGCCGGCCAGGTCAACCCCGACGCCGTGCGTCCGCGCACGCTCGGGGGCGAGGCGGCCGGCGAGGTCGACGGCCGGTTGGTCCTGGTGGCCGGTGAGGGCCTGGGCTTCGTCCGCGACGGCGTCTGGGCGCAGGCCGCGGTCGTGCCGAGCGAGGCCGTGGTCGACGTCCCTGACGGCGTGGCGGCCGAGCATGCCGCGGCGATGGGCATCGCCGGGCTCACGGCGCTCAACTGCGTCCGGACGCTGGCGCGCGTCACCGCCGAGGATCGGGTCGTCGTCCTGGGCGCGTCGGGCGGTGTGGGCAGCATGATCGTGTCGCTGGCTCGCTCCGCCGGCGCCACCGTCTGGGGCCAGACCGGCTCAGAGGCCAAGGCGGCGGCGATCACGGCGGAGGGCGCCGACCGGGTCCTCGTCGGAGGACCGCAGGACATCGCCCCGGCGTTGGCCGACCTCGAGCCGACGGTCGCGTTCGACGTGCTCGGCGACGCCTACACGGCCGCGCTCGTCGAGGCGATGGCGAGCCGCGGTCGCATCGTCTCGCTCGGTGTTTCGGCGGGCTCCGAGGTCACGTTCAACATGCGCCTGCTCTACCGCAAGATGCTGTCGCTGCTCGGCTACGGCGGGACGATCCTGACCCGCGAGGACCGCCGCCCCGGGCTCCAGGCCGCGCTGGAGGCCGTCCGCGCCGGGGAGATGTCGGTGCGCATCGACTCGGTGCTCGGGCTGGAGGACGTCAACGAGGCCTTCCAGCGTCTCGTGGACCGCTCCGTCCAGGGCAAGCTCCTGCTCGACCTCCGCTGAGCGCGGACAGGCCAGCGGCGCCGCCCGCGCCTAGCCCCAGCGGAATCCCAGGTCCTGCGCCGCGACGGGCAGCGGGCTGGAGGGGAGCCCCGGCGGCGGGTCGTTCTGGTTGAACCCCACCGGCGCCAGATCGTTGGGCGTGTCGGCGTGAAACAGCGAGGCCAGGTACTGGGCCTGCCCGCGCCCGGGCCCGAGCTCGAACTGACCGCCGCCGTAGGCGCCGATGTCGTGGGCGGCGCAGTAGTCGTACGTGTCGCAGAGCTTCTTCAGCCCGCCGATGCGCGAGGGCTTGAGGTTGACCATCCGCGGCGCGAAGGGGAGCGCCTCGATGTCGGCGATGGAGTGGATGGGGGCGTCCCAGGTGATCCGATGGTGCTCGCCGGCGAGCGCGGCCGCGGTGCCGTCGGTGACGATGTCGGGGTCCTCGAGCCACGCGTCGGGAAACGCCGCCACCACGCGCTGGTAGAGCACCGGGTCAGGGGCCTGGTCGACGATCGTGCCGTGGTAGAGCGCCTTGAAGTCGATCGAGTCCACGGCGCCGCTTCGCGCCAGCGCCGCGATCAGCTCGGGCGACCAGGACGTGGTGGCGTCGAGCTTGAAGCGGAGCGTCGGGTAGTTGGCCAGCCGGCTCTCGATCGGGGCCAGCGTCGGCGGCTCGCCCAGTCGCAGCGAGACGACGAAGGTGAGCGGCCTCGCCTCGCGCTCCAGCGCCTGGTGCAGCGGCATGCCGGCCTGGCGCAGGGCCAGGTCCAGGCCCGCGCTGTGAAACGTCCAGCGGCGATACAGCCGCGACACCTCGCCCCGCTGGGGCTCAATTCCGAACAGATCGAGGCCGTCGATGCGCTCGCAGAATTCGCCCAGAGAGGAGCGCCCCGAGAGGTCCAGCACCGATCCCGCCTCTTGGAGCGCGACCTGATCCTCGGCGTCGTAGACGACGTCCTCACCGACGCCCTCCTCGCCTCCGCCGGTGAGGTGCACGACGGTCGACAGGCGCTCAAATCCGCTGGACACCTGCGCGCGCAGGCCCTCGAGCGCGTAGCCGTCGACCTCCAGCGGTAGCCCCGCCAGCCTCTCGAACGTGCTCATCGGCCGGCCGGCGCGGACTGGGTGGGATTCAGGCGCGCCACAAGCTCGTCCAGGCGCAGCTCCTCCAGGCCCTGGCTGACCGCGTCCAGCTCACCGGCGCAGTACTCGACCAGCTCGCGGCCCTCGCGCACGAGGTCCAGCGTCTCGCGCAGCCCGGCCTGCCCCGAGTCCAGCCGACGGATGATCTCCTCGACCCGGCCCACGGCCGACTCGTAGGTGCGGGTCTCGTTCATTCGGTCTCCTTCTCGCCGGCGACCTCGGCCGCGACGGCGCCGTCGTGGAAGCGCAAGGTCAGGCGGCCGCGTCGCGAGCCGCCGCGGCGGAGCCCAGCGGCACCCCGCCGCGGTCCTGCACGAGCGCGTAGCCGCGGGCCATGGTGCGCTGGGGGTCGTGGGCGGCCAGGGCCAGGGCCAGGCGCTCGAGCTCACGCCCGCGGCGCGCGCGATCGCTCTCAGCGGCGCGCGCTGCGGTCCGGTCCAGGGTGGCGGCGTCGTGTGCGGACTGGGTCCGACCGCCCTTGACCTGGCGCTGCGCCGAGGCGCGCAGCTCGCGCAGCATCTGGTGCAGGCGCCCGCGGTGGCGCGCGATGTGCTGTGCGGGCGCGCGGGAGAGCTGCGCCAACGTCTGCGCGCGGACGAGGATCGCGCGGCGACCGTGGTCGTGCAGACGCTCGGCGGCGACGGCCAGCGCGCGGCGGGCAGCGGCACAGTCGACCGGAACCGCCGCCTCGGCGGCATGGGTCGGCGTCGAGCAGCACACGGCGGCGACGTCATCGATCAGGGTGCGGTCGGTGTGGTGGCCCACCGAGGAGATGACCGGGACGCGCAGCAACGCCACCGTCCGGCACAGCGCCTCGTCGCAGAAGGCATACAGGTCGGCCAGCGAGCCCCCGCCGCGGGCGACGATCACCACCTCCACCTCCGGGGTGGCGGCCAGCTCACGGAGCGCCGCTGCGATCCGAGGCGCCGCGTGGCGGTCCTGGACCGGGACGAAGGCCCAGACGAGCCGCCCGCTCCACCCGCGCCGGCGCAGACCCGCCAGCACGTCGTCGCGCGCCTTGCCGCTCTCGCCGGTGACCACGCCGATCGTCTTGGGCAGCGCGGCCAGCGGGAGCCGCTTCTGGGGCGCGAACAGGCCCTCTTCGTCCAGCCGCCGGCGCAGCCGCTCCAGCTGGACGAGCAGGTCGCCTTCTCCGGCCAGCCGCAGTTCGGTCACGGCGAAGCTGAACGTGGGGGAGGAGGCGGAGCTGCCCGGGTAGTAGTCGCAGCCGCCGCCGATCACGACCCTCATCCCGTCGGCGAGAGTGACGCCGAGACGCTCGAAGTCGTCGCGCCACATCGAGCACGGCAGTGCGCCGCGCGCGTCGCGCAGTTCGAAGTAGACGCGCACCCGGCTCTCGCGAAGGCCCCACACCTCGCCGACGAGCTGGACGCGCGCGAACTGCTGCAGGCGCTCGCGCAGCTGGGCGGCGTAGGACCCGACCGCGAACGGCCCGGGCAGGCGGCTGTCGGCGCTGGTGTCGGATCGCAACGAGCTGGCAGAGTCCATCCCGCCGCCGAGGCTACACGCCGCCCGACACGGAACCGGACGGCGTCCGGATGCGCCGCGTCAGCGTCACCTGACGGCCGATCGGCTCAAACCCGATGCTGGAGTACATGAGCTGCGGCCAGTCGTCGGCGTCGGCGCCGACGAGGATCAGGTCCGCGCCCCAGCCGGCCGCGTGGGCGACCGCCGCCGAGACCACGGCGCGGCCCAGCCCCTGCTGGCGATGGGCCACCCGGGTCCCGACGTCGGCGATCGTCGCCACGCGCCGGCCATCGACGTCGGGGTCGAGGAAGAGCGTGCACATCGAGGCCAGCTCCCCCGTCGGCTCGCCGGCGCCGAAGCAGCGCACCGGCGTCGCGTCCCGCAACCGCCGCTGGGTGGCCAGCAGGCGGCGCGCCAAGCCGCTGCCGGCGTCGACCTCGGGAGCGCCCTCGCGCAGGTTGGCCAGCTGCAGTGCCTCCATCTCGGTCTCGGAGATCTCGCGGGCCCGCGGATCGCGCGCGCGCGCCATGGGCTCTCCGCCGAACGCCATGAGCACGGTCCGTCCGCGCTCCCACCCCGCACCCTCCAGCTCCCTCGCCACGCGCTCGCCGGCACCGGCGTCGTCGAACACGACGTGCCGGTGGCCCAGGTCGGCCAGCCACCGCTCGGCCACGGCCGCGACCCCCGCCCCGTCGAGATCCGTCGCCGTGGGTGAGGTCGCGTCCAGGAGCACCGCGTTGACGTAGTGCACGTCATAGAACTCCGGATGTCTCACCACCATCCCGCCGGTCAGCGGGGTCGCCTCCAGCGCGGCGCGGCGCCGGAGCGCCCGGTCGGCGGCCAGGGCGACGCGGAGGTCCGACGTCACATGCCTGTCCGCCGGCACCACGTGATGTGGGTGCGGTACGGCGTGTCGAGCAGGCCGTCGGCGCCAACCAGCCCGCGCGCGGCCACCAGTTCTGACACCTCGTCGAGCAGCTGCTCGCGGGGCGCCTCGTCGAGCAGCGCGACGAAGCTCAGCGAGGCGACGCGGGCGCGCAGCGTCTCCACGCTCACCCGCACCGGGTTGGGGAACATCGCCTCCTGATAGGGCGAGAACAGCCCCGTCGCCGCGAGCGTCGCCCGCCACTCGTCCGAGCGGTCGCGTTCGACACGGGCGGCGTGCTTGGCGGTCAGCGCCCTCAGCTCGACGATCCACTCCACCGACTCGTCCCACTCGTTGCGAACGACGCCGAGGCCACCGCCCGGGACGAGCACCCGGTGGATCTCCACCGCGGCGGCGGGCACGTCGAACCAGTGAAACGCCTGGGCCACGAGCACCGCGTGCACGGCGCCGTCACCCAGCGGCATCCGCTCCGCGGTGCCGTCGAGAACCTCTACCCCGGGGACCGCGTGCAGGAGTTGCTCGCGCATGCCGGCCACCGGCTCGATCGCCACCACATGCGCGCCGAGTCCGAGCAGCGTCCGCGTCAGCTTGCCCGTGCCCGCGGCCAGATCGACGACGACGCGCTCGGGGCCGATGTCACACTCCTCGGCCAGCCGGGCGATCGCCGCCTCCGGATAGCCGGGGCGCCCGCGCTCGTAGTCGGCGGCACCGCGCTCAAAGCCCAGCGCGGCCTCCCGCGGGATCGCGGTCACGGCGAGGTCGCCGGCGCGCTCTGATCGCGCAGCCACGCCACCGTCCCGGCCAGCCCGTCGCGCAGGTCGATGCGGGACTCCCAGCCCAGGAGCCGGCGGGCCTTCTCCACCGACGGCCAGCGGCGCTGGACGTCGACCTCGAAGCTGGGCAGGTGCTCGAAGGCGAGCTCGGCGGGATCTTCTCCGCAGGCCTCCCAGATCAGCGCGGCGATCTCGGCGACGGTGCGCTCCTCAGAGGCCGAGATGTTGAAGTCCTCGTTCTCGCCGGCCGCGGAGGCCATCGCGGTGACGATGCCGTCGGCGATGTCGTCGACGTGGGTCAGCGTGCGCGTCTGCTCGCCCGATCCGAAGATCTGCAGCGGCCGCTGCCCGGCCAGCACCTTGGCGATGAGGTCGGGCACCGCATGGGCGATGCCCGGCTCGTCGCGGTCGGGCACCTCGCCGGGGCCGTAGGCGTTGAAGGGGCGGCAGATCGTGAAGCGCAGCCCGTGCTGGTCGTGGGCGGCGCGCGTGTAGACCTCGCCCGAGAGTTTGGAGAACCCGTATGCGGACCGCGGCGGCGGGCAGGTGTCGAGGTCGCTCTCAGCGGTGGGGAATTCGGTGGCGCGCTCGAACACCATCGAGGAGGAGACGTACACCAGCCGCGTCACGTCCTGCTCGACGGCGGCGTGGACGATCGCGCCGGTGAGCGCGTTGTTGACCTCGGTGAGGGTGAACGGGAGCTTGTGGAAATTGGCGATCCCGCCGACGATCGCGGCGAGGTGGATGACGTGCGAGCAGCCGGCCAGTGCCTCGCGGGCCACGTCGAGGTCGCGCAGGTCGCCCTCGTGCAACTCGCAGCCCTCGCGCATCCACGGCGGCGCCGGGCGGTGGTCGGCGATCCGGATATCCACCCTGCCCCCAGCCACCCCGCTGAGCAGGCGGCGCACCACGGCCGAGCCGATCGTTCCGGCTCCGCCCGTGACCAGCACGCGCGCCATCAGTGGGCGGCGTCCGGGGAGGCGTCGACGCCCGCCGAGTCACCGAGCAGCGCGGCGGTCTCGGCCGCGAACACGAACACCTGCCCGGTGCCCAGGCTATTCCATGGATCGGCCAGCAGGCAGTCGTCGCCGGCCAGCGCACGGATCTCGCGCAGCGTCTCGGGATGCTCGAACTGGGAGTGGTTGGTGGCCACGATGACCACGTCGGCGTCGCGCACGGCGTCGGCCAGCGACTGCGTCGGGGTGGCGGCGTGCGGGTCGCAGACGGCGACGTCCGCGAGCTCGCGCTCGAGCAGGCGGATCAGCTTGGGCGAGAGCGAGTCGCGCTCGTCATCCGTATCGCGCTTGAAGGTCAGGCCCAGGACCGCCACCTTGCGCGAGGCCAGGCTGCCGATGCGCCGCTTGATCCCCTCGACGAGGAACAGGGGCACGCCCTCGTTGACGCGCGAGACGGCGAGCAGCATGCCGGGGGCGTGGGAGCGCTCCTCGGAGAAGGCGAAGTCCTTGCGCAGGCACGTGCCGGCGGTGAGGCCGGGCATCGCGATGCCGCCGCGGGGGTAGTCGTGGTTGATCAGGTCGATGACCTCGAACACGTTGGCCCCGTAGCTCTCGCAATCCATCATGAGCAGGTTGGGCAGCGCGAAGGTGGCGTAGCGCAGGATGTTGGTCCAGATCTTGGCCAGCTCGGCCTGCACCGGCGAGGTCTTGACGATCGGCGCGCCGAACACGCTGAACAGGTTGGCGGTGTGCTCGGTGGAGCTCTCGCCGACGCCGCCGACGATGCAGGGCAGCGTCGTGATCTCCTGCAGGAACTTGCCGGCGGCGATCCGCTCGGGCGCGTGGGCCACGAACACGTCCTCGCCGACGCGCAGCCCGCGGCGCTTCTCCAGGTAGCCGGCCACGAACTCGGTGGTGCCGGGGGCGATGGTCGAGCGCAGGATCAGCGCGTGGCCGGGACGCAGCAGCGGCAGGAGATCGTCGACGGCGGCCCGGACCTGGCGCAGGTCGGACTCGACATGGGAGAACGACGGCGTCCCGATGGTGATGACGATGTCGTCGGCGCGCGCGGCGTCGGCGGCGCGATCAGACAGCTCCAGCCCGCCCGAGCGCCGCACGCGCTCCAGCAGCTCCTGGGTCCCGGCCTCCATGAACGGCATCCGGCCCGAGCGGACGGAGTCGAGGATCGCCTGGTCATGATCGACGCCCAGCACGCGCAGGCCGCGATCGGCGAAGCACAGCGCCAGCGGCAGGCCGACGCGGCCGAGACCGATGACCGATACGGACCGTTGTTCACTCATCTCTCTGCGTTAACGGTAGCCACGCGGCTACGGGTGCGGTATTGAGGTTCGACGCCGCAGGGCCCTGAGCCTGCCCCGAGCGCGGGGGGATCAGTGAGCGTCGCCGGGCGTGTGGCCGAGGCTGCGCAGCGGCGTCAACCCGGGTTCGCCGGCGTGCCCGCGCGTCTCACCCACGAACGCGATGGTGTCCAGACGGGCGATCTCACGCTCGCCCTCGACGCGCGCCGGATGGTCCTGCGGGAGGCCGCGGATGAGGGTGCGGATCCGCTCGCGCAGCTGGAGGGCGAAATGCGGCGTCGAGGCGCCCATGAGCTGGCGCACGTCCTCGATGGTCGTCTCGTGGTCGGCCGCCAGCCGGTCGGGATGCTCGGCCTGGCTCATTGTCCCTGCCCACCTTGCGTGGCCTGGGGGACGACCTCCAGCAACCGGTCGACATCGGCCTGGACGGCGACCGACATGGCGCTCTCGTCTCCGATCATCCACGCGTGGTTGTACACCGCCACCGTCGGACCCTCCTCGGTGTAGCCAGGGGTCGCGTAGTTCAGGAAGTAGTTGAGCACGGGCTTGGGAAGGGTAGAGGCATTCTCCACCAGCAGGTCGGGACCGTAGTCGCCGCTTGCCGACAGGGCGGCCGCTGCGGCGGCGTCGAGCGGCCGTGAGGCGTTGAGCAGTACGTAGCCGTGGCCGGGGCTGCGCAGCGCCCACCCGAAGCTGTTGGGCACATGGGCACAGGCCTGGCCGAAGGCACACGCGGGGTCCCTGTAGATGGCGAAGGCCACGGAGTTGGACGCGGGATCGGTGCCGCTGACCCGCTTCACCGCCCCGTACTTGCCCAGTTGGGTCATGGTCGCGTCGGGGATGACGTTGGGCGGGCCCAGGACGTAGATGTGCGGCTTGGAGTGCGCCAGGAGCGCCTGGCGTGTGGCCGCGGGGATGCCCGAGGCGCCGACGAACAGGATCGGGTTGCCGCTCTCGGCCGCCCAGCCCGCGGCGGGCATGGCGTAGGCGGCATTGGTGGCCGACGCGATCACCACGTCATTGCTCGGCTGACCGGCGACGGCGGAGACGAAGCGGTCGATCCCGGCCGCGAGCGTGTAGGGATCGCTGCCGTTGATCGCCGCCGAGTGCATGCCCTTGACCGTGGGCACGGCGCCGACGCGAATCAGTTGGACGCCGCCGGCGGGCCCGGAACCGGACGGGGCCAGCGTGGTCAGCTCGTCCGCGGTTGCCGCGGGCAGCGAGGAGCTGCCCGAGAGCAGCACGGGCGCGTGGAGGGGCGGCGCCATCAGCACCGACGCCGCGATCGCGGCCTGCCAGTCGCCGGTGGGGGCGAGCGTGACCGCGGTGGGGTGGGTGCCGGCGCCGACCGACGGGAAGACGGCCCTGGCCACGCCGACGGCGTCGGCCACGGGGTCGGACCCGGCCACGCGCGTCGTGTTCTTGGTGGCGAGGGTGGGGAAGCCGAGCTTCTCCGCCGCCTGCGGCGTGCTGGAGGGGACGCCGCCCTTGACGCCCGACACGGTCACGGTGGTGCGCAGCAGCTTGGTCTGACCGCCGCAGGAGGCCAGGGCCAGAGCCAGGAGCCCGGCGACCGCCGGCATCGCGCCCCTCCGGGCGCCACGGGATACGCGGGCTGGCATGCGGCCCGGACGTTACCGACGGCGTGCCCGGAGCGCGCGAGTCGCGCCCAGCGCACCCCCGCAGCGCGGCGGGCGACCGATGTTATGACTCCTCGCCGGACGAATCGGTATATTGCCGCTCGCCTAATCCGCGGGCCCAGTCACATCCGCGGAGCGGGGGACCCACAGTCGTCCCCTTGGGGCTAATCCCGCGGTGGATCCGCGGGAGGCGCAGGCTCTTTTAGCGCCAGCCCGACAGCTAACCCCGCCGGCCCACGAAAGAGAGAGATTTGCCGCGATCACGAGTTCTCATTCCCGCCATGGCGATATTCGCGCTGGCCGGTGCCTCCTCGGCCTCCGCGGCCGGCGGGAACGGCGGCGCCGGCGCGCCGACGTCCTCGGCGCCGACCACCGTCAACAACGCGGCCACCGGCGGAGCCGGTGTCGCACCCGCCCCCGGCCCGGCGAGCACGCCGCAGCGCCCGACCGTCCCCGGCACCGTCGCCAAGATCATCAAGGGCGTCGCGTACGCCCCGGCCTGGGCTCCCATGCAGGTCAAGAAGGCGATCTGGGCCGGAAACCAGATCCGTCTCAAGCCCTACGCCGTCGGCGGCGGGCACGGCAAGTGGAAGGATTCGGCCTACGACTGCTCGGGCGCCGTCTCCTATGTCCTGCACGCCGCGGGCCTGCTCAAGATTTCCGAGGACTCCGGCCAGATGGAGTCCTGGGGCCAGAAGGGCATCGGGCAGTGGATCACCGTCTACACCAACCCCGGCCACGCCTTCGTCGAGATCGCCGGGGTCCGCCTCGACACCTCGCGGGAGGGCGATCCGAATCCCCCGCCCGGCACGGGCCCCCGCTGGCGCCCGGTCATGACCAGCACCTCGGGCTACCTCGCCCGCCACCCGTCGGACCTCTGAGCACGCCGCCGACTCGGAGGACAGCGCCCGCCGGCTGACCTGGTCCAACGGTCAGCCGGCCGGCGCCGCGCCGCTCAGGCGTCGTCGCGCGCCTCGCGGCGGGCCTCCTGGGCGCGGCGGGCGATGATCTCCTCGCGCTCGCTCAGCCGGTTCGCGCGGCGCAGCTCGGCCTCGCGCATCCGGCGCGTCTCGGTCGGCGTGACCGCAAGCAGTGGCGGGATGGGAGTGATCGTGCCGCCATGGATGTTGCCCCGGTTGTTGGCATCGGCGACGCCCATGAGATGGGTGATCTCCGCGCGCGAGTCTGCTGCCGGCTTTGCGTCCATCGCGTGATCCTATTCGCCGGGAGACGCCTCGCCGCGGGACCGGGGCGCCGGTCCGGGAAGACCCGACGGCCGCCAGCGGCTACGCTTCGTCGTGCCAGCAAAGAACTCGCCAAGGAGGATGCGATGCCGGGCCTGTCCGGGCGCATGTCCACCGTAATCAAAGCCAAGATCTCCAAACTGCTCGATCGGGCCGAGGATCCGTCCGAGACTCTGGAGTACAGCTACCAGAAGCAGATCGAGCTGCTCCAGAACGTCAAGAAGGGGATCGCGGACGTCGTTACCTCGAAGAAACGACTCCAGCTGCAGGAGGAGAAGTACCAGCAGCAGGTGGTCAAGCTCGACACCCAGGCCCGCCAGGCCCTGGCCGCCGGCAACGAGGAGCTGGCGCGCACCGCGCTCGAGCGCAAGAGCGCACTCCAGACAGAACTGCAGTCTCTGGACTCCCAGATCTCGCAGCTCGAGCAGCAGCAGGAGCAGATGACCGCCTCTGAGCAGAAGCTCCGATCCAAGATCGAGCAGTTCCGCTCCAAGAAGGAGGTCATCAAGGCCCAGTACTCCGCGGCCGAGGCCCAGGTGCGGATCTCGGAGGCCGCCACCGGTGTCGGCGAGGAGATGGCCGACGTCGGCCTGGCCATGCAACGCGCGCTGGACAAGACCGAGAACATGCGGGCGCGCGCCGGCGCCGTCCAGGAGCTCGAGGCGGCGGGCACGTTCGAGGATCTCACCCAGCTCGGACCGGGCGAGGACGACATCGACCGCCAGCTCAAGGCGCTGTCGAGCACGACCGAAGTCGACGCCGAGCTGGCCAAGATGAAGGCCGAGCTCGGCGGTGGGAGCGCCGCCAAGGGCGAGCTGGGCGCCGGCGCTCAATCGACCGGAGGTGAGAGCGCGGGCGCGGGCCAGGAGCAGGCCCCGTGATCGTCCGTATCTCCAACGAGGGCCAGTACGACGTGTCCGACGAGGACACCGCCGGCCTCAACGAGCTGGACAACGAGGCCGTTGCCAGCTGCCAGTCCAGCGATGAGCAGGCGTTCCGCGACGTGTTCGGGCGCCTGCTCGACTACGTCCGCACCAAGGGACGCCCCGTCCCCGACGACGAGCTCTTCGGCTCGGACATCATCCTGCCGCCGGCCGACGTGTCCCTGGAAGAGGCCAAGCGGGAGTTCCAGGGCGACGGCCTGATCCCGGGCTGACCTTCCGGCCCCTTCCTCCGCGGGCGGGGGCCCCTCTCGCGCGTGGCGACGACCTGTATTTCGTGAAAAAGCTTCGGGGCCCGACCCGATTTGTCACGAAAACCATGCCCCACATGCATTTCGTGAAAAACCTGCAGCGCGGGCGGTGATTTGTCACGGAATGCAGGTCGTCGGGACGCGCCGCCACCAACCCCAGGGGCCGCTCAACCCAGCCCCGCGAGCTGCGACAACAGCGCGTCCACCCGCTCCGCCGTCCGGTCCCAGCTGAACTGAGCGGCACGCCGCAGCCCCGCGGAGCGCAGGGCCTCGCGCGTGGCCCCATCGCCGGCGGCGATCAGGACCGCCCGCGTGAGCGCGTCGCCATCATCCGGGTCCACCAAGAGCGCCGCGTCGCCGCAGGTCTCGGGCAGCGCTGCCCGGTTGGCGGCCACGACGGGAGTGCCGCAGGCCATCGCCTCCAGGCAGGTCAGCCCGAAGCCCTCGTACCGCGACGGGAGCACGAACGCGCGAGCGCCCGCGTACAGCCCGGGGAGGTCGGCGTCGTCGACGTAGCCCAGGCTGCGCACGCCGGCGGCCGCCGCGGCGGTGGCGAAGTACGGGCGGCGGTCACCGGCCCACACGAGCTCGATCCCCTCCCGGGCGAGCGCCCGGGCCGCCGGCGCGAGCTTCTCGACGTTCTTGCGCCGGTCGTCGGTGGCGATCGTGAGCACGTAGGGCCGCTGCAGCCCGAGCCGCCGGGCCGCGGGGGCGGGGTCGGCGGCCGGGTCAAAGCGCGCGTCCACGCCGCCGGGGATCACGGTCAGGCGTGCGGGCTCCAGGCCGGCGAGATCGATCAGCTCGCGGCGGCTGAACTCGGAGACCGTGATGACGCCGAGCGCGCGCCGCGCGGACGCCAGCCCCGCGGTGGCATGCCAGGCGCGGTAGGCGTGTGAATAGGCCTCGGGCTCGCGCAGCACCGCGGCGTCATGCATCACCACCACGTTGCGGGGCCAGGCGAGCGGCGCCAGGTTGGCCGGCGAGAACACGAGCGCGGCCCGTAGCCGGGCCGCCCGCGCCGGCAGCACGACCTGCTCCCAGCCCTGCGCGAGCAGTCGCCGGCGGGCGCGGGGTCGCGGCTGCGCGACGACGTAGCGCTCGCCGGCGAGCGCCGCGAGACGCCCGACGACCTCGTCGGTCCAGCGTTCGACGCCCGTGATCGTCGGCCGCGTGGCGGCGCGACGATTGAGGACGATCAGCAGCGGTCGCGTGTGCGAGCTACTAGGCGGTGGCGGTCGCAGCCGGAACGGTGTCGGTGCGGCGCTGAATCCACTTGGAGCTGCACGGGATCTTGGTCCGGTCACAGCGGTCCGCGAACTTGCGGGCGATCTCGGTCACCTCGGTGAGGAGATCGTCCTGCAGGCGGATCGGGTCCAGACCGAGCTCCAGCAGATGGTCGTTGGCCACGAACAGCTCGTTCTCGGCCGCCTCCTTGCGCGGATTGTCGACGAAGTCGATCTCCGAGCCGGTGAGGGTCGACACGAGCTTGGCCAGGTCGCGCACGCGGTGGCACTCGGTCATCTGGTTGAAGACTCGGACGCGGTCGCCCTGCTCGGGGGCGTTCTCGATCGCCAGCTGAATGCAGCGGACGGTGTCCTGGATGTGGATGAAGGCGCGGGTCTGGCCACCGGTGCCGTGAACGGTGAGCGGATAGCCGACCGCCGCCTGCATGAGGAAGCGGTTGAGCACCGTCCCGTAGTCACCGTCGTAGTCGAAGCGGTTGATGAGCCGGTCGTCCAGCCGTGTCTCGGCGGTCTGGGTGCCCCACACGATGCCCTGGTGCAGGTCGGTGACCCGGGTGCCGTCGTTCTTGTTGTAGAACGCGAACAGGAGCTGGTCCTGGGTCTTGGTCATGTGGTAGACGCTGCCCGGGTTGACCGGGTAGAGGATCTCCTGCTCGACCTCGGTGCCCTCGTCGGTGTCGATGCGCACGCGCAGATACCCCTCGGGGATCTTGACCCCGGCCGTCCCGTAGCCGTACACGCCCATCGTCCCGAGGTGTACGACATGGGCGTCGAGCTCTGACTCGACCAGCGCACACAGCAGGTTGTGCGTCGCGTTGACGTTGTTGTTGACCGTGTAGCGCTTGTGCCACGGGCTCTTCATCGAGTACGGCGCGGCGCGCTGCTCGGCGAAGTGCACGATCGCCTCGGGCTGCCATTCGTTGAGGAGGTCCAGCATGACCCGGTAGTTCTCGGCGACGTTGAAGTTGTAGTAGGGGATCTCGCGGCCGGTCAGCTCGCGCCAGGTCTCCAGACGGGTGCCGATCGGGG
This sequence comes from uncultured Actinomycetota bacterium, assembly GCA_963708835.1. Taxonomy (GTDB): domain Bacteria; phylum Actinomycetota; class Thermoleophilia; order Solirubrobacterales; family Solirubrobacteraceae; genus Palsa-465. The sequence goes on from CAVPUB010000001.1 coordinate 289,038, forward strand.
TGATCGGGGTCAGCGAGTCGGCCTCGAGCTCGACGTCGGCCTTGCGCCGCGCGAGGTTGTCCACGATGGCGACGTCATGTCCAGAGGCCGAAAGGTGCAGCGAGGTCGGCCAGCCACAAAAGCCGTCTCCACCGAGAATCAAGATGCGCAAGGTGTCTCCTTGTCCGTTGCGAATGGCACGCGCGCGCCCCAGGCGGCGCTGCAAGAAGGGTTAGGCGCTGCTCAGAGCGCAGTTAGCCAAGGTTTCGCAGCCTAGCGTACCGGCAGGCGTTGTCGCCGCCGCGGGGCATCGCGGCCCCTGTGACCTTACACGGGTCAGACCGGGATCCCCCACAGGGGAAACCAGCGGCTGAGCTCGGGCTCGATCGGAAGCTCGTTGCCCGCCTGGGCCTTGAGGACGAGCTCGCGCTCGTTGTCTCGCTTCTGGGAGCCGCTCGGGACGAAGGGGTAGAAATAGCCGCGCTTGTAGTTGTAGATCCAGTACAGCGCCCGGTTCTGCGCGTCCTGGAAGGAGAACACCGAGCACAGCAGCCGCTCGCCGTACCCGCCGGACTGCAGGGCGCCGGACACCGCGTTGATGCCGACCACGAGCGAGTCGAAGTCGCTGCCCTTCAGCACCAGCCAGCTGAACCCGTAGCTGTCGGTCGAGTTCTCCACGGTGGTCGCGCTGTCGGATGCGGTCGCCCGCACGATCTCCTCCGTCTCGCGGACGATCGACGTGAAGTCCGCCGTGGCCAGCGATTGGAAGACGATCGCCGCGCTCCCCCGCGAGGTGATCTCGAGGCCGGTCTCGAACGTCACGTACGCCGTGCTGATGGCAAACAGCCGGTCCTCCGCCGGCTGCTCCAGCTTGCGCCTGCCCGTGAGGATGTCCAGGAAGCCCATGCCGGGTCGTCAGCCTGACGCCTAGCGGGCGGTGCCCTGGAGCTGAGACTCGTAGCGGGCCAGCGCCTCGAGGCGGGCCTCGAGCGGCGGGTGGGTGGAGAAGAGCGTCGCCACGGTCGACTTCACCTTGGGCGGGAAGATGTAGAACGCGGCCAGCTCACCCGAGGCCGCCCGCAGGTCACGCTGCGGAATCTGGTCCATCTGGTTGGAGATCTTCAGCAGCGCCGAGGACAGCGCGCTCGGCCGGCCGGTGATGAGCGCCGAGCCGCGGTCGGCGGCGAACTCGCGATAGCGCGAGAGCGCCTGCAGGAGCAGATAGGAGACCACGTACACGATCCCGGAGACCAGGACCACGACGAGGAAGCCGCCGTTGTTGTTGTTGTCGCGGTTGTTCCCGCCGCCGAAGCCACCTCCGAAGAGGAACCCGAACTGAACGATGAAGGCGGCGATCGACGCGAAGAAGCTGGCGATCGTCATGTACATGACGTCGTGGTTGGCGATGTGCGTCAGCTCGTGGCCCAGGACGCCCTCCAGCTCGGCCTGGTCGAGCAGGCCCAGGAGGCCCGTGGTGGCGCACACGGTCGCGGTGCTGGGAGACCGGCCGACCGCAAACGCGTTGGGCATCGGCGTGTCCGCGATCGCCACCTTGGGCATCGGCAGGTTGGCCTGGATGCAGAGCCGCTCGATCGTGCCGTGGAGCTCGGGGGCCTCTTCGGCGGTCACCTCGTGAGCGCCCATCGAGGCCAGTGCCAGCTTGTCGGCACTGAAGTACTGCACCAGGAACAGCGCGCCGGCGATGATGGCCACCGTGACCGCGCCCGCGCCGGCGGCGATCAGAACGGCGATGAGGACGACGTAGACGAGGCCCAGCAGAAACGACGTCGCGAGCATCCGGGTCTGGAGACCCCGGTCGCGACCGAATGATTTAGGAGCGGCCATGGTGTCCATAGATGTTGGCAGATGGGCTAAGCCGTGCCTGAATGCCACCGATGAATTCCCGGTGCGTGCCCCTCTGCGATCATGGACCATCCACGCGACGGCGGCCGGTTGGGAGCCGCCCGGCAATGCGCTCGATTAAAGCTAAATCGTCAGCTGCCGATTAAGAACTCGTGCGAGCAACTCGTGCTTACCTCGCTGGCCTGGGAACTGCGGGAACTCTGGTTCTCGCTGCCTCGATCCTGTTCGTGCTCGGCAGCGCGATCGTCACCTACAACGGGTGGCCCAAGCTCGGCGGCATCGGCGGGCCGGCCACGCAGACGCTGACGGCGCATCCCAAGGCCGGCTCCCACGCGTCCCACGGGCTCGCGCCGGTCAAGGTCGTCAAGCCTCTCGGCGGCGCAGCCGGCGTCCCGGCGGCGGTCGCCAACAAGCGCAGCACCCTGCTGGCGCAGGTGGGCAGCCCCACGGCGAGCCACCCCGCCTCACACCACTCCAACTCCGCCACGATCTCGCATCCGGTGGCCGGCTCTCGCCCCACCCACACGCCCACCAAGACCGGCTCGGGCAACGGCAGCGGCACCGGCTCGGGCAGCGGCACCGGCTCGGGCAGTGGCAGCTCCGGCGGCGGCACCACCCCCGTCACCACGCCCACCGTCCCCGTCGTGACCCCGCCGACTCCGGTCTCGAGCACGCCGGTGTCGACGGGCTCTGGGAGCTCGGGCAGCGGCAGCACCGGCTCGGGCAGCGGCAGCACCGGCTCGGGCAGCGGTAGCGGCAGCACCGGCTCGGGCAGCGGCAGCACGGGCTCGGGCAGCGGCACCGGGTCGGGCGGCCAGGGCGGCACCGTCGTCAAGTCCGGCAGCAGCACCGTCGTCGTGACCGTGCCCGCCACCAACGGCACCCGCCCGACCGGCACCCCCGTCGTCTCGGTGACCGGTGTGTCCGCCTCCTCGGGCACGTCCTCGCGGGCCGGGAGCACGTCGAGCACGTCGAGTTCGTCGAGTTCGTCCTCCTCGAGCTCCACCTCCACTTCGAGCAGCACCACCACCGTGTCGAGCACCACCAGCACCACCCCGACGCGGGTCACGGTGGGCAGCCCCGGCTCGCGCACCGGCGTCTCGCTCGGCCCCTCCTAAGCCTCGCGAGCGCGAGGCCCGCTCAGCGCGCGCCGCGCGCCACGCCCAACGACTGTTGGATGAACCGCAGGCTCACGGCCTGCAGCTCCTCGTCGTGCTGGATGGAGCGGTGATGGCCGCCCGGCACCGCGATCAGCCGGCTGCCCGGGACGGTCAGCACCTCCGCCAGCTCGCGCGAGTGGGCGATGGGGACCCGCTCGTCGCCCTCTGCATGCAACAGCAGCAGCGGCTGGGTCAGGCGGGCGGCAGCCTCGCGCAGGTCATGCGTGGAGAGGAACGCCTCGAGCGCGGGCGCGTCAACCGCGAACGAGAACCGGCCCTCGTGCAGCCCGCGGATGAGCAGCTCGCCGCTCGCCGGGCAGATGGCCACGACCGCGTGTGTCCGGACGTCCCGGGCCTGGCCTTCGGCGGCGGCGAGGATCGCCAGATAGCCGCCCATGCTCGAGCCGCGCAGCGCGATCGGTGCCATGCGATCGCCGAGCACGCAGGCCAGGTGGACGACGAACATGAGGACGTCGTCGACGGCGCCGGCGTCGAGGTGCCCGCCGCTCTCGCCGTGGCCGCGCTGGTCAAAGCAGACGACGCCGAGGCCGAGCGCCACCGCCGCCCGGGCGAAGTCGTGATGGCTCTCCTTGCACGAATCGGCGCCATGGATGACCACCACTCCGGCGCGCGCGGGCGGAGCGGGAGGACGCGGGAGCCACAACGTGTAGGCGGCGCCGCGCAGCTTGCCGGTCTCGGCAGGGAGCAGCGGGGTGACGGTGCGCAGGCCGAAGACCATATCTTTTGGGACCGTGAGTGCCACCGTGAGCGAGCTTTCACACGTCTACCCCCTCGGAAGCCGGGTCAACGAGCGCGGCCACCTGGAGCTGGGTGGCTGCGACGCCCTCGACCTCGCCCGCGAGTACGGGACGCCGGCCTACGTCGTGGTCGAGGACGACCTGCGCGCCCGGGCCCGCGCCTTCGCGGACGCGCTCGCCGCGCGCCACCGTGACTTCGACGTCCTGTTCGCCTCCAAGGCGTTCCCCTGCACCGCGGTCTACCGCGTGCTCGCCGACGAGGGATTCGCCTGCGACGTCGCCTCCGGTGGGGAACTGGCCCTCGCTCTCAGCGCCGGCTTCGACGCCGGGCGCACCTACATGCACGGCAACGCCAAGTCCGAGGACGAGCTGCGCGAGGCGCTGGCCGCCGGGGTCGGCCACATCGTGCTCGACTCCCGCCACGAGATCGACCGCCTGGCCGCCATCGCCGCGCAGGCCGGCACACGCCAGGACGTGCTCATCCGCGTCACCCCAGGCGTCTCCGGCGACACCCACCACGCGATCTCCACCGGACAGGCGGACTCCAAGTTCGGCTTCTCGCTCGACCAGGCCCACGACGCGATCGCGGCGCTGGACGGCCACCGCTGGCTCAACCTCCAGGGGCTGCACTTCCACATCGGCTCCCAGCTGTTCGAGCTCGAGCCCTTCCGCGCCGCGATCCGGGCCATCGCCTCGCTCGGGGACTTCCCGGTCTACAACCTCGGCGGTGGCCTTGCCGCCGCCTACACCCCCGACCAGCAGCCGCCCAGCCCGGAGCGGTGGGTGGAGGCGATCGTCGACGCGGTGCACGCGGAACTCGGGCCCGACAAGCGCCTGCTGCTGGAGCCCGGCCGGGCGCTGGTGGCCAACTGCACCGTCACGCTCTACACGGTGCAGACGATCAAGCGCAACGTCTCCACCTGGGTCGCCGTCGACGGGGGCATGTCGGACAACCTGCGCCCGATGATGTACGGCGCCCGCTACGAGGCGGTCATCGCCGACCGCCCCGTGGCCACGGGCGACACGGTCTGCCACGTGGCCGGCAAGCACTGCGAGTCCGGCGACGTCATCGTCCGCGACGCCAACCTGCCCGCGCCCACCCCGGGCGATGTGGTGGTCACGCCCGTCACGGGCGCCTACGGCTACGCGATGGCCAACAACTACAACGGCGTCCCGCGCCCCCCGGTCATCTTCGTCCGCGACGGCGAGGCTCGCGTGGTCGTCCGCCGCGAGACCTACGCCGACCTCATGAGCCGGGACGTCGGCTGATGGCAACAGACGCGCGCCCCTTCCGCGTCGGCCTGCTCGGACACGGCACGGTCGGCACCGCCTTCGCCGAGCTCCTGCCCCGCCAGGCCGACCGGATCGCCCGGATCACCGGACTGCGCCCCGAGCTCTCCGGTGTCCTGACCCGAAGCCGCGGCTCGTTCCAGGACATCCTCGACGGGTCCGACCTCATCGTGGAGCTGATCGGCGGCCTGGAGCCGGCACGCGAGTACCTGCTCACCGCGATACGGGCCGGCAAGCACGTGGTCACCGCCAACAAGCAGCTGCTGTCCCACCACGGCGAGGAGCTGTGGGAGGCGGCCCGGCTCGAGGGTGTGCAGCTGCGCTTCGAGGGCGCGGTGGCCGGCGTGGTCCCCGTGATCCGGGTGCTCCAGGAGTCGCTGGCCGGGGCGACGATCGACCGGGTTCACGGGATCGTCAACGGCACCACCAACTTCATCCTCACCGAGATGGCCCGCACGGGGGAGACGTTCGCCTCCGCGCTGAGCGACGCGCAGCGCCTGGGCTACGCCGAGGCCGATCCCACCGAGGACGTCAACGGCAAGGACGCGGCGGCCAAGATGGCGATCATCGCGCGCCTGGCCTTCGAGACCCCGGTCCACATCGACCAGGTCCGTTACGAGGGCATCGAGCACATCCAGCCCGACGACCTGGAATACGCCCGAGACCTCGGCCTCGGCCTCAAGCTGATCGGGACCGCCGAGCGCGTCGGCGCCGACGGGCTCTCGGTCACGGTATATCCCGCGTTCCTGTACCCCGGGCACCCGCTGGCATCGGTCAACGGCCCCTTCAACGCGGTGACGGTCGAGTCCGAGGCGATCACCGAGATCACCATGTCCGGCCCGGGGGCCGGCGGACCCCAGACCGCGTCGGCGGTCCTCGGCGACGTCATCAGCGCCATGATCCCGCCCGCCTCGACCCCCCCGGCCACCGAGTCGCTGCGGATCGTCACCGACGTCATGTCCTCCTTCTATCTGTACCTGGAGGTGGCCGACGAGCCGGGCGTGCTCGCCCGCGTCGCCCACGTCCTCGCCGAGCAGGACGTGTCGGTGAAGTCCGTGGTCCAGAAGGGCCTGGACGACCAGGCGCGCCTGGTCATGGTGGTCCACCCGGTCCTGGAGTCCCGGTTCTTCGCCGCCATGGGCGAGATCGCGGCACTCTCGGCCATGCGCGCGCCGCCCCGGGCGATCAGGGTCATCGAAGAAGAGTTCGTGTGAGAGGATCCCCGGCGCACATGCGCGCCGTCCAGATCACCGACCTCTCGGGCCCCGCGAGCGCGCTGGCCATCAACGACGTCCCCGAGCCCGCGCACGAGCACCCGATGACCCCGGGGAGCGGCATCGTGGTCGACGTCAAGTCCGCGGGGGTGTCCTTCCCTGAACTGCTGCAGACCCGCGGCGAATACCAGATGAAGCCCGACCTGCCGTTCGTCCCCGGCTCCGAGGTCGGGGGCATCGTGCGCGAGGTCCACGGCGAGTCGCGTCTGAAGCCCGGCGACCGCGTGGCCGCGTTCTGCATGCTCGGCGCGTGGGCGGAGCGGGCCGTGGCGCCCACGTACTTCACCTTCAAGATCCCCGACGACTGGGACTATGGCCAGGGCGCCGCCCTGGTCCTCAACTACCACACCGCCTACTTCGCGCTCGTCGGGCGCGGGCGCCTTGCCGAGGGGGAGACCGTCGTCGTTCACGGCGCGGCGGGCGGAGTCGGCACCGCGTCGCTGCAGGTCGCCAAGGCGCGCGGCGCCCGGACCATCGCCGTGGTCTCCAGCGACGCCAAGGAGGCCGTGGCGCGTGACGCCGGCGCCGACGAGGTGGTCCGCTCCGACGGTCCCTGGAAGGATCAGGTCCGCGAGCTCACCGACGGCGGCGCCGATGTGGTGCTCGACCCGGTCGGCGGTGACCGCTTCACCGACAGCCTGCGCTCGCTGCGCGAGTTCGGACGGGTGATCGTCGTCGGCTTCACCGGCGGGTCGATCCCCGAGGTGCGCGTCAACCGGCTGCTGCTCAACAACACCGAGGTGATCGGCGCGGGCTGGGGCGCGTCGGTGATCGGGTGGCCGGAGCGGACCGAGCGGATCGGCCGGGAGATCGAGGGCATGATCGAGGCCGGCGACATCAAGCCGATCGTCGGCGCCCGGTTCGCGCTGGAGAACGCCGCCGACGCCCTCATCCTCCTCGACGACCGCGGCGCGACCGGCAAGGTCGTCCTCGACCTCGAGTAGACGGCTCAGCGGCCCGGCGTCTGCCATCCTCGGCCGCGATGCACGGACTGATCGAGCGCTACCGCGAGCGCCTTCCGTTCGAGACCGGGGATCCCGTCGTCTCGCTCGGTGAGGGCAGCACGCCGCTGATCCTCGCCCCCAACCTGTCCGAGCGCGTTGGCGCCGAGGTCTGGTGCAAGCTCGAGGGACTGAACCCTACGGGGTCCTTCAAGGACCGCGGGATGACCTGTGCGGTGTCGGCGGCGGTGCGCGAGGGGTCCGAGGCCATCGTCTGCGCGTCCACGGGCAACACCGCGGCGTCGGCCGCCGCCTACGCCGCCCGCGCCGGCCTGCGGTGCGCGGTGATCGTCCCCGACGGCAAGATCGCGACCGGCAAGCTGGCCCAGGCGCTGATGCACGGGGCGCGCGTGATCGCCCTGGCCGGCAACTTCGACGTGGCGCTCAAGCTCGTGCGCCAGCTCACCGCAACCCACCCGATCTCGCTGGTGAACTCCGTCAACGAGTTCCGCATGGAGGGCCAGAAGACCGCGGCCTACGAGATCGCCGAGGAGCTTGACGCAGAGCTCGACGCGCTCTGCATCCCCGTCGGCAACGCCGGGAACATCACCGCCTACTGGCGCGGCTTCTCCGACACCGAGTGCCGGCCGAGGATGCTGGGCTTCCAGGCCGCGGGCGCGGCTCCGCTGGTGCACGGCGCCCCCGTCGAGCACCCCGAGACGGTGGCCTCGGCCATTCGGATCGGCAATCCCGCCCGCTGGGAGGACGCCATGAACGCCATGACCGCGTCGGGCGGTGCCGTCAACGCCGTCACCGACGAGCAGATTCTCTCCGCCTATCGGATGCTCGCCGCCGACGAGGGCATCTTCTGCGAGCCCGCCTCCGCGGCCAGCGTCGCGGGCCTGCTCGCCCACGGCGCCGGCGACGCACGCCGCGTGGCGTGCGTGCTCACCGGCAACGGGCTCAAGGATCCGCAGAGCGCGATGGCCCAGGTCGGCGCCGTCGTCCCGTGCGCCCCGGAGTTCACGGCGCTGGAACGAGCGGTCCTCGGATGACGCTCGGCCGGCGCCGGGTGGTGCGCGTGCCGGCGTCCACCGCCAACCTCGGTCCCGGCTTCGACGTGATGGCCGCGGCGCTGGCCCTGCACCTCGAGCTCGAGGTGCGTGAGACGGGTACCTTCGCCGTCCACACCGACCTGAGCGTCCCGCGCGACCGCTCCAACCTCGTCGTCCGTGCCTTCGAGCGCCTGCAACCGGCCGACGCCTTCGAGTTCCACATCGCCTCGCGGATCCCGCTCACCGGCGGCCTGGGCTCGAGCGCCGCGGCGATCGTCGCCGGCCTGATGGCCGCCGACCACCTGTTCGAGCTCGACGCCGACATCCGCGCGCTGGCCATCGAGATCGAGGGCCACCCCGACAACGTGTCGGCCGCCATCGAGGGCGGCTTTGTCATCTGTGATCAGGGCACCGCCCATCGCTTCGAGCCGCCGATGGGCCTGGAGGCCGTGCTCGTGATCCCGCAGACGGCCGTTCCGACCGCCGAGGCGCGCGCCGCCCTGCCCCAGACCGTGCCCATTGCCGATGCGGTCTTCAATGTGGCCGCCGCCTCCACGCTGACCCTGGGCCTGGCCACCGGGAGCTGGGACCTCATCGCCGTGGGGCTGGCCGACCGGCTGCACCAGCCCCACCGGGCTCACCTCTATCCCCGCTCCGCCGAGCTGGTGGCGCACGCCGCCGAGTACGGGGCCCTGGGGGCCACGATCTCGGGCGCCGGCCCGACCGTGCTGGTGTGGTGCACCTACGAGCAGACCGGCGCGGTCATGGAGCGGCTCCGGCGCGTCGCGGAGGGCTGGGCCGAGGTCCTGCGCGCCCCGTTTGAGTCACAGGGCGCCGACGTCCGCGAGCTTTAGCCGCCTCCGCCGCCGCCACCCGGCCCGAACAGGCTCCCGACGCCTCCCGGAGGCGCACCGCCGAAGCCGCCGCCGGTGTGGATCCGGCCCTGCCACGCCGCCTTGGCCCCGAGATCGCCGGTGTGAAAGACGAAGTACAGGCACAGCACCGCCAGCACCGCCGCCGCCACCCGCGCGAGCACCAGCACCGCCGGGACCGAGCGCAGCCGCACCACCAGGCCGTCGACGAACCCGATCCCGGTGACGGGCGCGCCGTGGTCCTCGCGCCAGAGCGCCAGCGAGACGATCAGCACCGCCGTGAACAGGATCGTGAAGATCCGCAGCAGGTCGGCGGCGTGCTCGTGACGCGCGATAAGCGACCCCGGCCCGCTCGCCCCGCCAAAGCCGGCGATCGGGATGCCGAGGTCCTGCTTGAGCGCCTTGCCCGCCGCCATCGTCAGGTTCAGCGAGCCCAACGCGACGACCGCGACCAACGTGACCCACACGCCATGCCGCGTCCACCACGACGGGCGCGCGGCGAGTGCGAGCGCCGCCAGGGCCGCCACCGGGATGAGGATGACCGGCACGTGCAGGAACAGCGGATGGGCCGGCAGCCCGCTGTAGATCGTGTTGATCTTGATCGGGATCAGCGCGAACGTGAGCACCCCGAGGATCCCCAGCACCAGCACGGGGGAGGGGCGCGTGCGCGCTGGTGCCGCCGCAGACTCAGTCGTCACGCCGCCAGTCTCCCCGGAAAGTGTGAGATCAACGTTAAGACCGGGTGTGCTCGGCCCGGACCTGCAGAACGCGCAAACGTGCAGGTGCCCGGCCCGCCTCAGCCCAACCGCTCCCAACCCCGCCGTGCCGCGACCCCGCACCGCCTGGCGTCCGGCCTAGGCGCGCGCCTCGCTGGTCGCCTCGGGCGCAAGCTCACGGCGCAGCGTGCGCAGCGGCCGTCGCGCGTCCTCGTGGTCCAGGCGCTTGAGCAGCTCGTCGGCCACGTCGAGATAGTCCACCGCCAGGTCCGGGCGGTAGTCGAGGATCGACAGGGCGCGCTCGGCTGACTCGGCGTAGGCGATCGAGGAGCGGATCGTCGTCTCGATCAGCTTGTCGCCGAAGTGCTGGCGCAGGGAGGCGAACGCCTCGCGCGAGTGACGCGTGCGCATGTCGGCGATGTTGAGCACCACCCCGAGCCACTCGAGATCGGGGTTGAGGCTGTCGCGGGCCAGCTCGATGACCTCGAGCGCCTGCTCGACCCCCTGCAGCGCGAAGTACTGCGCCTCGGCCGAGAGCAGCGCATACCGGGAGGCCACCAGGGCGTTGACGGTGAGCAGGCCCAGCGCCGGCGGGCAGTCGATGAGCACGACGTCGTAGCCGGCGGCCACCTCGCGCAGCGCCTTCTTGAGGGTGAGCTCGCGGCCCATCTTGCCCCCGAGGGCCAGCTCGGACTCCGCCAGGCCCAGGTTGGCGGGGATGATCCCATCGTGGATGGCCTCGCGCGCCTTGGCCCGGCCGGAGAGCACGTCCCCGATCGTCGGCGACGCGTCGGGATCGACGTCCAGGTAGTCGGACAGGTTGCCCTGGGGATCGAGGTCCACTGCCAGGACCGACAGCCCGACGCGACGGAACACGTCGGTGAGCGTCCGGACCGTGGTGGTCTTGCCGGTCCCGCCCTTCTGGGACAGGACAGCGATGGTGACGGACGGCATCCGCCCGGACTATAGGTAAGTCGCCGTCAGGTGGCCTGCGCCCCGGTGCCGCTCTCCGAGTTGCGCCCGAAGCGCATCCCCGAGACGACCGGGACGTCGATGAAATGCAGGTGGTGGCGGCCGATGACAACCTCGTCACCGTCGGCCAGCGTGCTCCATTCCACGCGCTCGCCGTTGACGAACACGCCGTTGAGGCTGCGGTCGTCAAGCACCCGCAGCCCGTCGGGCTGGCGCACGATCAGCGCGTGCCGACGGCTGACCGTGGGGTCGTCGAAGCGGATGTCGGCGGCGAGGCTGCGGCCGATGCGCGTCCACTCACGGGTGAGCGCGTAGGCCACGACATCGTTGCCCGAGCGGTAGGTGACGTACTGACCGGGGTCCTCGAGACCGGTGCGGATCTCCTCCAGCCACGCGTGGTCCTCCACCTCGGGACCGAGGTCGACGACGGCCTGCTGGGAGGTGGTGAAAAGCGAGGCGCGGACGAACTCGGTGCCGCCGCAGTTGGGGCAGGGAGGCAGCTCGTCGGCTGCGTCCAGTGACACCGGAAAGTCACAATCCGTGCACCGGAAGGTGCCGGTTCCCGCGACACTGCCAGTCATCCAAGCTTTCATCGCCGTCTCCTCGCTACGGGCTCCGGCAGCGCCGCAATAGGGGGGTCTCAAGGCTGCGTGAAGCTCTTGGGAGCTCCCGAGCCATTCTAACCTGCCCGCCTAAGCACTCCTGAAACCGGTAATCGGCTTTTCGTCCACCAGATCCTTGGTATTTCGTGAAATTCCAGGCTGCGACTGATGGCGAGCGCTCACAATTATTTCAGCGGCAGGAACGAGCCATGACGGGCCGAAACCCACGCCATGCCCACGCTGCGCGACATGCTCGATCTGGAGCTCGCGCTGTTGCGCCGCGGGCTCGACGAGCGCCTCGCCGGGTCGGAGCGCTGCACGTGCTGTCATCGCACCCCGCTGGTCGGTGAGCGCGTCTACGTCTACGGCTCGGGCACGATCGCCTGCGCGCTGTGCCGCGGGCGCCAGCGCGAGGAACCGCTGGAGAGCCGCATCGTCCACGGGCCGGAGTTCGGCCACACGATGCGGATCACCGACCAGCGCGCCGCCGCCTGACCGCTCAGAACCCTAAAATCGGCGCGCGTGGAGCCCTTCACCGTCTCGACGACGATCGCCAAACCGCGTGAGCAGGTCTACGAGTACCTCGCGGACATCTCCAACCACGCCGAGTTCAGCGATCACTACCTCGTCGACTGGCACCTGCTCCGCGTCGACCCGTACGGCCCCGGCGCCGGCGCTCGCTTCCGGGTCAAGGCCCCGCTGCAGCGCTTCGCCTGGGCCGACGTGACCTTCGTCGAGATGCAGCCGCCGTTCAGGATCGTCGAGCGCGGCCGCGGCGGCAAGTACAACCGCATCCGCATGCTCGGTACCTACACGCTGTCACCCGGCCCGAGTGGTACCACCAAGGTGCAGTACACGTTCGAGACCGAGCCCTCGCAGATCTCCGACAAGCTCATGGAGAACTTCGGCGGACGCTCGTGGACGCGCCGCAAGGCGGCCAAGGCGATGCGCCGGTTGCGCTCGATCCTTGAGGAGGGGCGCGACCGCGGGCAGCGCGCCTCGGTGGAGAGCGACTGAGCGCATGGGCGTGGTTAGACTCCCCGCGGCTGTGACGCTGCGACGCTCCCTCATCGCCCTGTGCGGGCTCCTGCTCGTCATGGGGCTCGCCGCCTGCGGCCATCAGTCGCCCCACCAGAACTTCGCCAACGCCGAAAACGACGGCGACTACATCTCGGCGGGCTACATCACCTATCAGCTGCAGATCTCGCGCGAGCTCAACCAGTACGGCGTGGAGGACTCGGCGTATCTGAAGGGACTGCCCGCCGGCATCCCCACGACGCTCGGGCCCAACCAGCTCTGGTATGGCGTGTTCCTCTGGGCCAAGAACCAGAGCGGCCATCCGGCCACCACGAGCGACAAGTTCATCGTGATCGACACCCAGGGCAACGTCTACCATCCGATCAAGCTCGACCCCAACGTCAACGAGTTCGCGTGGGAGTCCACCACCCTGAAGAACCTGGGCACCTATCCGGGGCCCAACACGGTGGCGAGCGAGGGCCCCACACAGGGCGGCCTGCTGCTCTTCAAGATGAACTCCGCGGTGTACTCCAACCGGCCCCTGACCCTCTGGATCCTCAACCCCCAGGGCAAGAAGCTGGGCGGGATCTCGCTGAATCTGTAGTGGTTGCCGGCGCCGCACGGCTGACACGATGTCGATGGGGGTGGGTTCTCGCCGTGGCGACCCTGGCGCTGCTGCCATCGGCCGGACTGCCGGCGGTGGCACAGGCGAGGTGGAGCGCGCCGTTCCAATTCGCCGCGCCGGGGACGCTCGACGTCGTGCCCCCGGTCCTGGCCGTTTCCGGCTCCGGCGCGGCCGCGGCCGCGTTCGGGATCCAGGACGTCGACACGCCCGGGGTATCCCAGGCCTACGTGAGCCTGCGCCCGGCGCACGGCGGGAGCGGGGGCCGGGCACCGATCGCGATCCCCGGATCCCAGCAGATCCTCGATGCCGCCTACGACGGCGGCTCGCTGGAGCTGCTCACCGGGACCGCGCGGCCCGATCAGACCTGCTGTAGCAGTGCCCAGGCAGTCCAGGTCGGCGCGGGGGGCGCGGTGGCGCGCGCGCGGACGCTCGTCGGCGGCCTGGCCGGGGCGACCCAGGGCCGGTTGCTCACGCTCAAGAACGGCGCCATGGTCGCCGCCATCGCCACCGAGCGCGGAGTGTGGGTCCTCCAGTCGACCAAGGGCAACCGCTTCGGCGCCCAGCACCTGCTCACCCACGGCGGCCAGATGCCCGAGAGGGTGGACGCCGCGTGGCTGGGGGCGCAGAACACGATCGTCGCCTGGACGGCCGCCAAGGGAGTCGCCGGCCAGGCCGCCCCGCGCACGATCTCCTACGCGCTGGGGGCCAAGACCCACGCCCCCCGCGCCGTCAAGACCGCCGTCACCGTGCCCGGTGGCCACCGCATCGATGAGCTCGGCGTCGCCGCCCGCGCCGGTGGAGCCACGGCCGCCTGGGTCGAGAGCTGGTTTGACAAGTCCGGGGCCTATCACTCCCGCGTCCGGGCGATGGACATCGCGCCGCGCGCCACGGTCCGCGACCTCTCGCCGGCCAGCCGGCTGGCCTCGGGGCTGAGCTTCGCCGGGGACGTCGCCGGCGACCAGGAGGTCGTGTGGGACTCGTGTACCGCCCAGGCGGCGTGCGTGACCCAGGCCGATGGGCGCAGCGCCAAGGGCTCGTTCGGCGCGGTGCGCACGCTGGGCTCGGCCGACGCCTCCGAGGAGCCGGCGGTGGCCGTCGGCCCCTCCGGGCAGGTGCTGGTCGGCTGGGTGCGCGGCGGCAGGCCCGTGGCCGCCACGTCCTCGTCGGCGGGCGGGCGCTTCGGCGGGCCCGCGACCCTCTCCTCCACGACGTTCGCGCTCGACCTCACGGTCGCCTTCGGCGCCGGGGGCGCCGCCACCGCGGCGTGGACGCAGGGCACGCTGAACCCGAGCGTCGTCGGCGCCGCCTACAGCGGCTGATCCCCGGCGGCCTCAGTGGCCCGAGAGGGCCGTCTCCAGCACCTGGCGCACCGGCGGCGCCGCGGTGCCGCCGCCGGCCCCCTGGTTGGGGAACAGCGCACCGGCCACGAACCGGGGATGGCCCACCGGCGCGTAGCCCACGAACCACGCGTCGGTGTTCTTGGGACTGGCCGTCTGGGTGCCGGTGGTGCCGGTGCCCGTCTGCCCCGGCGGCGGGGTCGTGTTCTTGAGCTCGGCCGTGCCGGTCTTGCCGGCCACCTGCACGCCGGAGATCTGAGCCGAGGTCCCGGTGCCGTACTGGACCACCGCGACCATCATCTGCTGGACCTCGCGGGCGACCCTCGCGCTGGTGACGCGCACGAAGCGCGGCCGCTCATGGGCCAGCAGCGTCGGGATGGGACGCCGGCCGCCCATGGCGATCGTCGCGGCGACGTCGGTCATCTCCAGTGGCGTGGTCTGCACCAGGCCCTGCCCGATCGCCGAGGACCCGACCGCGAGGTCGTCCCCGATGGTGCTCGCCGACGGGATGGTGCTCTCGGCCGCGCCGGGAATCGAGCTGGGCTGGTTGAAGCCGAAGCGCTCTGCGGTGGCCACCAGCCGCTTGGCGCCGAGCTTGGCCCCGAGCGGCGCGAACACCGAGTTGCACGACACGGCGAACGAGTTGATGAGCGTGCCGCCGCAGTCCTCGCCGTTGGCGTTCTGCAGCGTGTAGCCCTCGATCACGGCCGACGTCGCGTACGGGAACACGGTGCTCAGCGTGGCGATGTGCGCCTGCAGCGCCCCGGTGGCGGTGATGATCTTCATCGTCGAACCCGGCGGCTGCAGCGCGGAGTACGCGATTCCGGCGAGCGCCAGCAGCGCGCCCGTGCGCGGGTTCATCACCACCATCCCGCCGTACTGGCCGCCGAGCGCGGCCACCGCGGCGCGCTCCATCCCCGGGGAGATCGTGGTCCTGACCGGCTTGGCCGCCACCGGCACGGCTGAGGCCAGCGTGCGGTGACCGGCCAGCAGATGGCCGCCCGCGGTGCCGGCGAGGCGGTTCTGGAAGATGAACTCCAGCCCGTCCAGCCCGACGTGGGCGTCTGCGGGGTAGCCCCGCGCGGCGTAGGTGGCCTTCAGGTCGGCGGGGATCGGGCCCACCGTGCCGACGATCTGGTTGGCCACGTCGGGGATGGGCGAGCTGCGATCGGGGCCCTGGGCCAGTGGGGTCCCGTCGCTGGCCAGCAGCGTGCCGCGCGGCGGCAGCGAGATGACGCGGTGAAGCTTTTCGCCCTGGCGCATGCCGGGGAAGAGCAGCGTGTCGGAGAAGTGCACCCGGGCGCCGGAGCCCGAACCGCTGAGCGGTACCTGAAGGGTCTCGTGCAGCGTGCCCCACAGCTTGGTCGTGACGACCATCGCCACCGCGATGTCGTTGCCGTTGCGGCCGGAGACGCGCACGCTGCGCACCGATTCCTCGGTCGCGACGTCGCCGGCGGTCTCCACCCTTCGCGCGAACCTGCTCTCGCTCATCTCGCCCTTGGAGACGCGGTCGAGCAGCGCGTACATCTGGGCGTAGTCCTTGTGGTGCCACGCGGTGACGTATCGCGTCACCATCTGGCGCTCCTCGTGGCCCGGGCGCATGGCCAGGAGCACCCCGCCCACGAACGCGACCACCGCGAGCACGGCGACGGGCAGGGCCCGTGTGAGCAGGCGCTGCCGCCGTCTCCGCCGTTCCCTGGGCCGCGGTCTACGCGCCACGATCACCCCGCTCTGTGCCACCTTCAGACACAAGGTAGACAATGCGCGGCAAGGATTGACCGGTCTGGTCGCCTCTTTGCACGACTTCAGGGGCGTTTGTCGGTTCCATCGCCCACTACCCTGAGCCGGTGACCGCGCTCGATTGGGTCATTGTCGGCTTCACCGTGCTCCTGGCTTTCTACGGTTACGTCCAGGGGTTCATCGTCGGGGCGCTGTCGCTCGTGGGGTTCGCCGTGGGCGCGTTCTTCGGCACTCGCCTGGCCCCGCTGCTGCTCAGCCAGGGGGACCGCTCGCCCTATGCACCGCTGTTCGGGCTGCTCGGCGCGCTGCTGGCCGGCGGCGTGTTCGCCAGCGGCCTGGAGGGGCTGGGCACCCGGGTGCGCTCCGCCCTGCGCATCCCGGGGCTGCGCACCGTCGACGGGCTGCTCGGGGCGGCGCTGACGGCGTGCGTCGGCTTGGGGATCGCCTGGATCATCGGCGCCGTCGCTCTCAACGCCTCCGGGTCGCGGCCGCTGCGCACCGACATCCAGAACTCGACCATCCTGCGCGCCCTGGACCAGATCCTGCCCCCGTCGGGCCCGATCCTCAATGAACTGGCCCGCTTCGATCCGATCCCGTCCGTGCACGGCCCCGCGCCCGACGTAGCCGCGCCCAACCGCCGAATCCTGGCCACGCCCGGCGTGCAGGCGGCGCGCCACAGTGTGGTGCGCGTCTTCGGCACCGCCTGCGGCCTGGGCGTGGAGGGCAGCGGCTGGGTCGCGGCGCCCGGCCTCGTGGTGACCAACGCCCACGTCGTCGCCGGCGAGTCAGACACGGAGATCCAGATCGATGGGGTCGGGCCCGGCCACGCCGCACACGCGCTGTTCTTCGATCCCCACAACGACATCGCGATTCTGCGCGTGCCCGGGCTCACGCTACGGCCGCTGTCCATCGACGCGCACGCCGACTCGGGGATCGCGTCGGCGATCCTCGGCTATCCGCTGGACGGGGCCTTCAACGCCCAGCCGGGCCGCCTGGGGCAGACCGAGACCGTCGATACCCAGAACGCCTACGGCCAGGGCCACGTCCTGCGCACCATCACCGCTCTGCGCGGCAAGGTCCGGCCCGGCAACTCCGGCGGCCCGATGGTCGACGGGCGCGGCCAGGTCGTGGCCACCGTGTTCGCCGCGCTCACGGGGGCCCCGCGCGAGGGCGGGTTCGCGGTGCCCAACAGCCTCGTGCGCGCGGCGCTGAGGCACGCCGAAGCCTCGGACGTGGCGGTGTCGACCGGGCAGTGCGCCAGCTAGGGGCTCCGGGCAGCTTGTCCTTGTGACGTCTGCCCTGGGCCCCACCGTCGAGTCTCGCGCGCCCGCCGCAGCCACCCGACCCTGCCTTCCAGTCAAACGGCCCCGGAAACCCGAGGCCGTGACCTGCAGCTAGCGCCCTGGCGGGCGGCGGTCTGCGTCGCCGCCCGCCTCAGGCGTTGATTGCCCCCGGACGTTCCTCGGCCATCTGCGCCACAACGTCGAGCCCAACCGCCCCCAAGAGCTCTGGATGGTGATGGGCGAGGTGAGCCTGCGCCGCGTCGAAGAGCTCCTGCTCGGAAACGCCCTGGAGTTGCGCCCCGCACTCGCAGTAGGCGATCCGATTGTGCTCTCTGTTGACTGGGGTCATTCCTCGGTCTGCGGCCGGGCTCTCGGCGTACCGGAATGGAGCGCCGCTCGTTACTGATGGCCGTGGCCCCCGGTGGCCACGGTGTCACAACGTTCCCAACCGGCCGTTGGCGATACGTTTCCACAACGTTGCCGGAACTTGTTCCCGTGGGTGAGAGGACCAGGATCCAGCTGTGTGGGCGTCTTTCGGTGGAGCTGGATGGCGTCGAGCTGGTTCAGTCTCTGCGGGGCAAACAGGTCCCGCTCCTGCTCGCCTACCTGGTTCTC
This sequence comes from uncultured Actinomycetota bacterium, assembly GCA_963708835.1. Classification (GTDB taxonomy): domain Bacteria; phylum Actinomycetota; class Thermoleophilia; order Solirubrobacterales; family Solirubrobacteraceae; genus Palsa-465. The sequence goes on from CAVPUB010000001.1 coordinate 307,137, forward strand.
AACCGCGATCGGCCGGTCGGGCGCGAGGAGCTGATCGGTGCGCTGTGGCCCGAGACCGCCCCGCGCTCGCAAGATGCGGCGATGCGCACGCTGCTCTCGCGCCTGCGCTCCGCGCTGGGCCGCGGCATCGTCTCCGGACGCGACGAGCTCGGACTGTCGCTGCCCGAGCCCGCCTGGGTCGACATCGAGGCTGCAGCCAGCGAGGTGTGGCGCGCCCAGCGCGCGCTGGACTCCGGCGACGCCCGGGCGGCCTGGGCTCTGGCGCAGGTGCCGCTCAACATCGCCAGCCGTGGGCTGCTGCCCGGCACGCAGGCGTCGTGGCTCGAGCCCCGCCGCCAGGAGCTCGCCGACATCCGCCTGCAGGCCCTGGAGGTCATCGGCCGCGCCGGGCTCAGTCTTGGCGGCACGCAGCTGGGCTCGGTGGAACGGGCCGCGCGCACCCTGATCGACTCCGAGCCCTACCGCGAGTCGGGCTATGTGCTGCTGATGGCGGCGCTCGAGGCTCAGGGCAATGTGGCTGAGGGCATGCGCGTGTTCGAGCAGCTGCGCTCGCTGCTGCGCGACGAGCTCGGCATCGCGCCTTCGCCCGAGGCCATCCAGGCCCACGAGCGGCTGCTCAACCCGCCGGCGGCACGCCAGAGCCTGACCACCGCCGCCACCGCCGCGGAGATCGAGGTTCCCGCCGAGCTGGCCGCGGCCGCCTCGGGGCCGCTGGTGGGCCGCCAGGTAGAGATGGAGCAGCTTGAGGCGTGGTGGCAGGCGCCGCACGGCCAGCGGGTGATGTTCCTGGCCGGGGACCCGGGGATCGGCAAGACCCGCCTGCTCGCCGAGACGGCCGTGCGCGCCTTCGCCTCGGGCGCGATCGTGCTTGCCGGCCGCGCGCCGGAGGAGACCCTCGTGCCCTACCAGCCGTTTCTCGAGGCGCTGGGCCACTACGTGTTCCGGGCGCCGTTGGAGGAGCTGCGCGTCGTCGCCCGCGAATACGGGGCCGAGTTGGGCCGGCTCATCCCGGAGCTGCGCCGGCGCGTGCCCGAGCTGCCCCCGCCCGATCCCGGCGACCCCGAGACCGACCGCTACCGGCTGTTCGAGGCGGTGGCGGGGCTGCTGGCCGAGATCTCGGCGGCGGTGCCGGTGCTGATCGTGCTCGATGACCTCCAGTGGGCCGACCGGCCGACGCTGCTGCTGCTGCGCCACCTGGCGCGCTCCCCGCACAACACGCGGCTGTGGATCATGGGGGCGTATCGCGACGTCGACCAGTGGGGCGAGGGATTCGACGCCGCGCTGGCCGGACTGCGTCGTGAGCGCCTCATGGTCCAGCTCGACGTCGGCGGCCTGCCCGAGGCCGAGGCCATGGAGCTCGTGCGCCTGCGCGCCGGGGGCACCCCTTCGCTGGCCTTCGTCCAGGCGCTGTACCGCGAGACCGAGGGCAACCCGTTCTTCATCGAGGAGATCGTCCGTCACCTCAGCGACGCCGGGGTGCGCTCGCAGGACGCCGGCGCGGGCGACCTGGAGCGGGTGGGGCTGCCCGAGGACGTCCGCGACGTCATCAACCGCCGCCTGGACCGCCTGGCCCCGGGGTCGATCGAATGGCTGCGGGTGGCGGCGGTGATCGGACGCGACTTCGACGCCGGGCTGCTCGAGCGGGTGCTGGGCTTTGACGAGGACCGTTTCCTGGCCGCCCTGGAAGACGCGCTCGACGCCGGCCTGGTGACAGAGGCGCCCGGCGATCCCGGGCGCTACTCGTTCGCGCACGCGCTCATTCGCGAGACGCTCTATGAGGGCATGTCCTCCGCGCGCCGGGCCCGCGTGCACCGCCGGGTCGGAGTCGCATTGGAGTCATCGGGAGACGATTCCCTGATCGGTGCGCTGGCCCTGCACTTCACCCGCGCCGCCGACCCCGAGGACGCCGAGCGGGCGATCCGCTACGGCCTGCGGGCGGGCGAGCAGGCGACGGCGATGCTGGCCAACGAGGAGGCCGCCGCTCACTACTCCCGGGCGCTGGAGGTGCTGGACCGCTCGGATCCCGAGGCGCTGCGCCGGCGCTGTGATCTGCTGCTGGAGTTGGGCGAGGCGCAGGTGCGCAGCGGCGAGCGCCCGCTGGCGTGGGCCACATTCCGCGAGGCGGCGGCGCTGGCCGCCGAACTGGGCGACAAGGGGTCGCTGGCGCGGGCCGCCATCGGCGCCTCCCGCCGCTACGTGCAGCCGCCGGGCGTGGTCGACGGGGAGCTCATCGCGCTGCTCGACCAGGCCGCCGAGATGACGGCCGACGAGCGCACGGTCACCCGCGTGCGTCTGCTGGCGCGCCTGTGCGGCGCGCTGTACTTCTCCGATCGCCGCGACCGGATGGCGACCCTCAGCGCCGAGGCCACCGAGATCGCCGCAGAGCTCGCCGACCCGCAGGCCACCGCCCTGGCTGCCGCCGCCCGGCGCCGGGCCTACTGGGGCCCGGGGAACCTGGAGGCGCGACTGGCCGACTCGACGCTGCTGCTGCGCGCCGCGCGCGAGGCCTCTGACATCGAACTCACCCTCCAGGGCCACGCCTGGCTCGTCGTGGACCTGCTCGAGCGCGGCGACCGCACCGGCGTGGAGGTGCAGATCGACGCCTTTGCCGCCGGTGCCGATCGGCTGCGCCAGCCCCTGTATCTGTGGAACGCGGGTGTCTGGGAGGCGATGAAGGCGCTGCTCGACGGCCGGCTGGAGGAGGCAGAGCCGCTCGCCGCGGCCGCGGTGTCCTCCGGGATCCGCTCCGAGGGCGTCACCGCGCCCCAGTACTACGCCGTCCAGGTGCTGTACCTGCGCCGCGAGCAGGCTCGCATGGGCGAGCTGGAGGACCCCGTGCGCGAGGCCCTCTCGACCAATCCCGACCGCGCCGCCTGGCGTGCCGGCCTGGCCCTCATGCTCCACGAGACCGGGCGCACCGAGGAGGCACGCGCCGAGTTCGACAGGCTCGCCCGCGACGGCTTTGACTGGATTCCGCGCGACGGAGACTGGATGGTCGTCACCGCGCTGGCGGCCGACCTGGCCCACGGCTTCCACGATGCCGAGCGTGCGGCGATCCTCTACGAGCTCCTGGAGCCGTATGCCGATACCAACGTTGTGATCGGGTTGGGGGCGGTGTGCCTGGGCTCCACCAGCCGCTACCTGGGCCGCCTGGCGCTCACGCTGGGCCGCCAGGACGAGGCGGTGGGCCGCCTGCGCCACGCGGTGGCCGCCAACGCCTCGCTGCAGGCCGTGGTGGAGCTTGCCCACTCCCGCGTGGACCTGGCCTGGGCCCTCGGCGCCGGGACCGAGGCGGTCGAGCTGCTCGAGCAGGCTGAGGCCGTCGCCACCGAGCGCCGCCTGCCCGCGGTGGCGCGCCGCGCCGCCCTCGTGCGCGAACGATTCATCTAGGAGAGCGTCTTCGCGCAGTTGTGCGTGCGCCGCTCAGCCCGGCTTGCGGGGGGCGCTACCCTCCGCGACCTATGCCCAAGACTCTTGTCATCGCCGAGAAGCCGTCCGTCGGTCGCGACCTCGTGCGCGTGCTCCCGGGCGCCTTCAACAAGCAGGGCGGCAAGGGAGAGGAGTTCCTGGAGGGCCCCGATCACGTCGTGACGTGGGCCGTCGGCCACCTCGTCCAGCTCGCCGACCCCGACGAGTACGACGACAAGTACAAGAAGTGGCGCATGGCGGACCTGCCGATCGTCCCCGAGCGCTTCAAGCTGGTGGTCCGCGACGAGCGCTCCAAGAAGCAGATGAACGTCGTCAAGCGCCTCCTGGGCCGCGACGACGTCGATCAGGTGGTCAACGCCTGCGACGCCGGTCGCGAGGGAGAGCTCATCTTCGCCTACCTCTACGAGAAGGCCGGATCGCGCAAGCCGGTGCGGCGCCTGTGGCTGAACTCGATGACCAAGTCCGCGATCGAGGCGGCCTTCGCCGAGCTGCGCCCCGGCGACGAGTACGCCTCGCTGGAAGCGGCGGCCCGGTCGCGCTCGGAGGCCGACTGGATCGTGGGCATGAACTCCACGCGCGCGGCCACCATCCGTCTGCGCTCCTCCTTTGACGGCGCGGTCTCGCTGGGCCGCGTGCAGACGCCGACCCTCGCCATCCTGGCCAAGCGCGAGGAGGAGATCCGCGCGTTCGTGCCCGAGCCCTACTGGGTCGTCGATGCGGCGTTCCGCGCGGTGGCCGAGCCCGCCGGACGCGTCTACGAGGGCCGCTATCACGCCGCCCCGGGGGGCGAGACCGGAGCGCGCGGTCCGCGGCTCAAGAGCGCCGAGGAGGCGCGGGCGATCGTTCAGGCCTGCCGCGACCAGGTGGGCACGATCACCAAGCTCGAGAAGTCCGAGCGCCGAGAGCGCGCCCCGCTCCTCTATGACCTCACCCAGCTTCAGCGCGACGCCAACGGCCGCTACGGCTTCACCGCCCGCCGCACCCTGGCCGCCGCCCAGCGCCTGTATGAGGAGCACAAGGCGCTCACCTACCCGCGCACGAACTCCCGCTACATCACCGGCGACATGGTGGCCGAGATCAAGCCGATCGCCAAGCTCGTGGGCGGAAAGCCCGAGTACGCCGCCGCGGCGCAGTACGTGCTCGGCCTCGACGTGCTGCCGCTGGGGCGCGTGGTCAACGACGCCAAGGTCACCGACCACCACGCGATCATCCCCACCAACGCCGAGCGCCACCCCATCGACAAGATGAACGAGGACGACCTCCGCGTCTATGACCTGGTGGTGCGCCGCTTCCTCGCCGTCTTCCACCCCGAGGCGGTGTCGGAGAACACGCGCGTGGAGACGACGGTTGCCACGCATGTGTTCCGCACCCGCGGCAAGCTTCTGCTCGTCCCCGGCTGGCGCGGGGTGTACGGCGAGACGGCCGATCTGGACGACGCCCCCGCCGACAACGAGGACGAGGGCCGCGAGCAGCGGCTGCCCCGGCTCAACAAGGGCGAGGACGCCACCGTCACCAAGGTCGCCGACGAGGCCAAGGAGACCAAGCCGCCGCGCCGGCACACCGAGCGCTCGCTGCTGGACATGATGGAGACCGCCGGCAAGCTGGTGGAGGAGGAGGAGCTGCGCGAGGCCATGAAGGAGTCGGGCATCGGCACGCCCGCCACCCGGGCCGCGATCATCGAGCGCCTGCTCCAGGTCGGCTACATCGAGCGCGACGGCCGGGCGCTCGTCGTGACCGAGAAGGGGCTCAACGTGATCCGCCTGCTCGGCGAGCATCCGCTGACCAGCCCCGGGCTCACCGGCGACTGGGAGCACCGCCTGGCCAACATCGAGACCGGCCGCGATTCGCGCGAGAAGTTCATGGGCGACATCGTCAAGTTCACCGAGTCCACGGTCGGCGAGCTGGACACCAAGCTCAAAGACGTGCGCATCCCGCGGGCCAATCTCGGTCCCTGCCCGGTGTGCGGCCGCGACATCAACGAGAACCGCAAGGGCTACTCGTGCTGGGGCCGCGAAGACCCGGGCTGCGGCTTTGTCATCTGGAAGGCCAAGGCGAGCAAGCAGCTGCCGGTGGCCGTGGCCCGTGAGCTGATCAAGACCGGGCGCACCCAGAAGCCGGTCACCGGCTTCAAGGGCCGCTCGGGCAAGGGCTTCCGGGCCCGGCTGGCGCTCATGCAGAACGAAGAGGGCAAGTGGCGCGTCGAGTTCGACGAGCCCTGGGCCAAGGAGGGCGCCAAGCCGCCCGAGTCCGAGGAGCCCGCCGCCGACGGTGGTGCCGAGGCCGCCGACGCCCCCGCCGAGCAGTCCGCCGCGGCCTGACCGCCGTTCCATCGTCTAGCCGTCGGGGGCGCGCGCCAGTATTGGGCGGGTGCCCCTCACCCTCGTCCTCGGCCCCGCCAACTCCGCCAAGGCGGGGGCCGTCCTCGGCGCCTACGCGGACGCCGCCCGCCGCGGCGCCGTCCTCGTCGTGCCCACCGCCGTCGACGCGCGCCATTACGCCCGCGAGCTGGCCGGCGACGGGGTGGTGCTCGGCTCGGTGCTCACCTTCAGCGGCCTGGCCTATGAGGTCGCGCGGCGGGCGCAGTACGCCGGCCGCCGCGTCTCCGAGCTGCAGCGCGAGCGGATCCTCGAGCGCGTGGTCGCCGGCTCCCGGCTCGACGTGCTGCAGGCTTCCGCGTCGGCCGCGGGCTTCGCCGCCGCCGCCGGCGAGCTGATCGCCGAGCTGCAGCGCTCGCTCGTGGATCCGGGGCGGTTCATCACCGGCCTGCGCGCCTGGGCGGCTCAGGACGTCCGGCGGGCGCCCTACGCCCACGAGGTGGGCCGCCTGTACGGCGACTACGTGCGCGAGCTCGACCGCCTCGGCCGGGTGGACCGCGAGCTCTATGCGTGGCGGGCCCTGGATGCCCTGCGCGCGCAGCCGCATCGCTGGGGACCCGAGCCCGTGTTCTTCTATGGCTTTGATGACCTCACCGCGCTGGAGCGCGACGCGGTGGAGACGCTGGCGCGCGTGGTCGGCGCGGAGGTCACGGTGTCGCTCACCTACGAGCCGGGCCGCGAGGCGCTGGTGGCGCGGGCCGAGACGATGGAGGAGCTGCGGCCGCTGGCCGAGCGCGTCGTGGAGCTGTCCGCCCAGGACGAGCATTACGCCCCTGCTTCGCGGAAGGTGCTGCACCACGTCGAACGCTCGCTGTTTGCGAGTGGCCCCGTTTCGCGGGTGGATCCGGGGGAGTCGGTGACCTTGCTGGAGGCGGGCGGGGAGCGTGCCGAGGCCGAGCTCGTGGCCGAGCAGGTGCTGGAGCTGCGCCGGGCCGGCATCCCAGCTGCGGAGATCGTGGTCGTCTACCGCTCGCGGGCCGGGGCCGCCCCGCTGCTGGGTCACGTCTTCGCGCAGTACGGGATCCCATTGGCCACCGGTCACGCCCCGCTGCTGGCCCACACGCCGCTGGGGCGCGGGCTGCTCGGCGCGGCGCGCTGCGCGCTGCGGCCCCCGCACGAGGCCCGGGCGGCCGACCTGCTCGCGTATCTGCGCACCCCGGGTCGGCTGCAGGCGCCGGAGATCGCCGACGGGCTGGAGGCCGACATGCGCCGTGAGGGCCTGCGCACTGCGGCCCAGGCCCGTCAGCGTCTGGGGTGGGAGCTCCCCGAGCTCGACGAGCTGGCTGAGGCGTCCGATCCCGCGCGGGCGCTGTGCCGGCTGGCGCGGTGGCTGTTCGCCGCGCCCCATCGCGGCGCCGCCCCCGCGCTGTCGGACGCCGAGGCGCTCGACGCCCGCGCGCTGCGGGCCCTGGTGACCGCCGTCGACGAGCTCGCTCAGATCAACCTGATGCCCGCCGGCGCCGAGCTGGTGGAGCTGCTCGAGGGTCTCGTCGTTCCAGTGCCCGCCGCCGAGACGGGCCCCACCCACCCCGATGAAGTGCTGCTCGCCGAGCCGCTCGAAGTCCGTGCCCGCCGCTTTCGGGCGGTGTTCGTATGCGGCCTGCAGGAGGGGGAGTTCCCTCGGCCGGCCAGCCCCGAGCCGTTCCTGTCCGACGAACGCCGCTTCGAGCTGGCCTCCGCGAGCGGGGTGCGGCTGCGCCCCCGCGAGGATGCCCTGGCCGCCGAGCGCTACCTGTTCTACGCCGCGCTCTCGCGCGCCACCGAGCGGCTGTTCCTCGCCTACCGCAGCTCTGACGAGGAGGGCAACCTCGCCCTGCCGTCGCCCTTCATCGCCGACGTGGCCGAGCTGCTTGCGCCCGACTGGCCGGCGCGGCGCCGCCGGCGCCTGCTCGCCGATGTCGTCTGGGAGGCCGGGCGGGCTCCCACCGAGCGCGAGCGCGCCCGGGCCGCGGCCGACCGCGGCGCCGCGGCCGGCGGCGAGCCGCCCGCCGTCCGGCGCGTGCTCGGCACCGAGGCTCTGGGCCGGATGCGCCACACCGAGATCCTGTCGGCGGGCGCGCTGGAGGCCTACTCCGACTGCCCCGTGCGCTGGCTGATCGAACGCGAGCTTCAGCCGCGGCCACTCGTCCCCGACCCCGAGCCGCTCACCCGCGGCAGCCTGATGCACGACCTCCTCGAGCGACTGCTCGGAGAGCTCGACGGCCCGGTGACGCCCGACTCGCTCACGCAGGCCCAGGCGATCCTCGACCGGCTGCTCGCCGAGCTCGCGGCGGCCGGAGGCGGCGCAGGGCTCAGCGTCGGCAGTCCCGAGGTGGTGCGCGCCGGCGCGCTCCGTGCGCTGGAGGCCGATCTGCGGCGCTATCTGGAGCACGAGGCGCGCAACGCCGGGGGCTGGCGGCCCCTCGGCCTGGAGCTGCGCTTCGGCTTCGAGGGCGAGGAGGGGTCCCTGCCGGCGCTGGAGCTGGGCGAGGGGCCCGAGCGCGTGCGCGTGCGCGGCGTGGTCGACCGCGTCGACGTGGACGGCGCCGGGCACGCCGTCGTGCGCGACTACAAGTCGGGCGCGCGGCGCCCGGCCTGGTCGGCGGCGCGCTGGCGTGAGGACCGCCAGCTCCAGGTCGCGCTGTACATGCTGGTCGTGCGCGAGCTCACCGGCTCTGACCCGGTCGCCGGCTTCTATCAGCCGCTGCGGGGCGAGGACCTGCGCGCCCGTGGGGTGTTCGTCAAGGGGACCTCGGTCGGCTGCGGCGTCGTGGCCACCGACGCCCGGGGCGCTGAGGAGCTCGACGAGATGCTCACCGACGCCGCGCAACGCGCCGTGACCCTGGCGGCCTCGCTGCGGGCGGGGCAGCTCGAGCCGTGTCCGCAGAACTGCTCGCGCGACGGCTGTAAGTACCCGGCCATCTGCCGCAGCCAGTGAGCGTGTCCCCGCCACTGGATCCACCGTTCGCGGCCCCCGGAGACGAGCCACGCGATCGGCCCCCGGCGGGGCACGAGCGAGCGTGGACGCCCGAGCAGGAGCGCGCCATCGAGCGGCGCGCCGGTGACCTGCTGCTCGACGCCGGCGCCGGCAGCGGCAAGACCTCGGTGCTGGTGGAGCGCTTCGTGCGCTCGGTGCTCCAAGACGGCATCGACGTCTCGGCGATGCTCACGATCACCTTCACCGAGAAGGCCGCCGCCGAGCTACGCGACCGGATCCGGGCGCGGCTGCGCGAGCTGGGCGCCCCCGAGGCCGCGCGGCGGACCGAGAGTGCCTTCATCTCGACCATCCACGGCTTCTGTGCCCGGGTGCTGCGCGTCAACGCGCTGGCCGCCGGGCTTGACCCGCAATTCGCGGTGCTCGACCGCTACCAGTCAGAGCCGTTGTCGGCGGCGGCGTTTGACGCCGCGCTCGAAGAGCTGGCCGGCGGGGAGGGTGGGGCCGGTGTCGTCGACCTCATCGCCGACTACGGCCAATGGTCGCTGCGCGCGGCCGTGCTGGCCGTCTACGCGCAGCTGCGCTCGGCCGGGCAGTTGCACCCCCGGCTCCCCGAGATCCCGCCGCCGGACGCCGACCCCGCCCACCCCGTCGACGGCGGGGCGTCCGAGCTCGAGGGGGCGGCACGGTCGCTCGCCGCCGAGCTGGGCGCCATCGCCGAGCCGAGCCCCCGGGTGTGTGAGGCGATCGATCGCGTCGCGGTCTGCCTGGAGCTCCTCGCCGCCGGCGATGTCTGGCCTGCCGACCTCTACCGAGGGCGTCTGCCGCGCAACGGCGCGGCGCTCAGCACCGATGCGTGCGTGCGCTACACCGAGACGCTCGACCGCTATCGCGTGCACTGCGCCACCGTGGCGGCGCGGCCGGTGCGCGATCTCCTGGACCGGCTGCTCGACGCCTACGGCCGCCACTACGAGCAGCGCAAGCGGGCAGTCTCGGGCCTGGACTTCGAGGATCTGGAGCTCGTGACCCGGCAACTGCTGCTCGGAGACGGCGAGCTGCGCCAGCGCTACGCCACTCGTTTTGAGCGCATCATGGTGGACGAGCTGCAGGACACCAACCGGGTGCAGCTCGAGCTCATCGAGGCGATCGCCCGCGACAACCTGTTCACCGTCGGCGATGCCCAGCAGTCGATCTACGGCTTCCGTCACGCCGAGGTGGAGCTGTTCGAGAACCGTGGCGAGCGCCTGGCGGCGGTGGGCGCGCGCGAGACGCTGCAGACCAACTTCCGCAGCCGGCCGGAGATCCTGGACGCGATCAACCTGGCCTTCAGCGAAGCGCTGGGCGAGCGGTTCCGGCGGCTGCTGCCCGGGCGGACCGGGATGGCCGCCGACTCGGCTCCGGCCGTCGAGGTGGTCCTCGTCGACAAGGCGGCGGACTGGGAGAACGAGGGAGTGGCCTCGCCCTGGCGCGTGGCCGAGGCGCGCACCCTGGCCGATCGCGTGTCCGAGCTGGTCGCCGCCGGCCGTGCCCCCGGCGAGATCGTCGTGCTCATGCGTGCCACCACCGACATGCGCGCCTACGAGCGGGCGCTCGAGCGCCGCGGCCTGCCCACGTACGTCATCGGGGGCCGCGGCTACTGGTCGCATCCGCAGGTGGTCGACCTCGTCGCCTACCTGCGCGCGCTGGCCAACCCGCGTGACGAGGAGTCGCTCTACGGAGTGCTGGCCTCGCCGCTGGTCGGGGTGTCGCTCGACGGGCTCGTGGTGCTGGCCGCGGCGAGCCGGGAATCCGAGCGCGATCCGTGGTGGCTGTTGCGCGAGCCGCGCGGCGAGCTGGCCGGCCTCGACGCGGCCGACCGGGCGCGGCTGGAGACGTTCACGGGGTGGTTCGGCGGCGAGCGCGAGCGGGCCGTCAGATGTGGGATGGAGGAGCTGATCGACTCGGCGCTCGTCGTGAGCGGCTATGACCTGGCCATGCTGGCGATGCCCGGCGGCCGCCGCCGGCTGGCCAACGTGCGCAAGCTGATGCGCCTGGCGCGCCAGCACGAGGACGCCTACGGTCCCGACCTGCACGGCTTCCTGGAGCTCATTGCGGACCGCGAGGCGGGGCGGTCGTCGGAATCGCGTGAGAGCGAGGCGCCGATGGAGGGGGAGGGGCTCGACGCCATCCGCCTGATGACGATCCACCGCGCCAAGGGGCTGGAGTTCCCGGTGGTCGTGGTGGCCGATCTGGGGCGGGCCGTGCGCCCACCGTCGGAGATGATCCGCGTCACCGCCGACGGGCGGCTGGGACTGCGGCTGTCCCGAGCGGGCGCGGCGGGGCGGGAGAACGCGCTGGACTACCGGGCGATCGGCGACGAGCAGCGGGTGGCCCAGGAGGCCGAGGAGCGGCGGCTGTTCTACGTCGCGGCGACCCGCGCCCAGGAGCGTCTGGTGCTGAGCGGCGCCCTGAAGTTCGACGGCTTCATCGGCGAGCGCGGCGCCACCGGCGGCGGGCCGGCGGCATGGCTGGCGCCGGCCTTCATCCCCGATCTGGGCGAGGTGATGGAGCGTGGGGGCGGGGAGGTGGACCACGAGGGAGTGCGCATCGCGGTGCGCATCGGCCGGCCCGAGGACGTGGCACGCGAGCCGGAGGTGGCGTCGCCATCGGCCGAGCCGCCCGCGGTGCAGACGCCGCCTGCAGCGCAGACGCCGCCCGGACCGCAGACGCCGTCCGGACCACAGACGCCGCCCGCCACGGCGCGCGCGGCGGTCGGCGCCCTCAGCTACTCGTCGCTGGGCGAGTACGCCCGGTGCGGCTACCGCTTCTACGCCGAGCGCGTGCTCGGGCTGCCCCCTGTCCCCGAGCCCCGGCGCGCTCCCGTGCCCGATGAGGGCCCGCGCAGCGCCGCCGACCGCGGCGTGCTCCTGCACGGCCTGCTCGAGGGGCTGGACTTCCGCCGCCCCGCCGTCCCCAGCGCCGACGCCGTCTCCGCCGTGGCGGCCCAGGCGGGGCTTGACCCGGCGCCGGGTCCCGCCGAGGCCGACGAGCTGGCCGCGCTGGTGCGGCGCTTTGCCGACAGCGAGCTGTGCGCGCGGCTGGGTCGCGCCACGCAGACACGGCGAGAGGAGCGTTTCGCCTTCCCGCTCTCCGACGATCCCGCCCAGCCGCTCGTGGTCGGCGCCATCGACGTGCTGGCCCGCGAGCCCTCCGGGCGGATGCTGGTGGTCGACTACAAGAGCGACCGCCTGGACGGCGGGGACCCGGCGGCGATCGTGGCACGCCAGTACGGCACCCAGCGCCTGGTCTACGCCCTGGCCGCGCTGCACGCCGGCGCCGAGACCGTCGAGATCGCCCACTGCTTCCTGGAGCGACCCGACGAGCCCGTCTCGGTCAGCTTCGCGCGCGCCGAGATGGCCGAGCTGCAGGCCCGCCTGTCGGTGCTGGCCCAGGGCGTGCTCGAGCGGCGCTTCGAGGTGGCGCCGGCGCCCTATCGCGGCCTATGCGCAGGGTGTCCGGCGCAGGGCGGTCTGTGCTCGTGGCCGCTGGAGATGACCCGGCGCGAGTCGCCGGACACGCTGTTCTAGGTCTGTCCGCTTCGGGGCGGGGTTGCCGCGGGTTCGTCCTGGGGTGGGGGTGTGCTGTCGAACTCGACGTCGATGTGCTGCTGGTCTGAGCGCTCCTCGACCTTGGCCAGCGCGCGCAGGGTCCGCTTGTCCGCGGGCTCGTCGGGCGGACCGAAGAAACTGCGCGGCCACAGCCGTCGGCTCACTACAACGTTGACCTCGGCGCAATACAGGAACACCTGAGTGCCGAGCCGCAGCCAGATGAGCAGCGGGATGACGATCGCAAAGACGCCGTAGCCGTGCCCGCCGGCGTGCTTGAGGTACAGGCCACCGACCGACTGGAGGATCGTCCACAGCACCGCGGCCACCGCTGAACCCCAGCGAAGATCCCGGCCCGGGATGTTGCTGATGGTCATCAGTCGGTAGGCGGCGAAGAAGAGCACGAAGTTGACGGCGAGCGACAGGACGTAGCCGGCGAGCTTGGCCAGGGCGCCGCCGAAGCCCGCGCTCACCGCTCCGGACGCGATCGTGGAGGCGATGAACATCGCGCCCAGAAGGACCAGCAGGCCGAGGCCGCGCAGGCGGGATTTGATGAAGCTCGGCCGTTCCTTGTAGGGCACCGCCCACACCGTGTCGAGCGCCGTCTGTGAGACGGTCGTCACGCCGAGGCCCGCCCACAGCGACGTGAGCACGCCGACCACGAGCGCGAACACCGAGCCGGAGATCGCCTTCAGCGGCAACGAGCTGCCGATCGCCGGGAACTGGCTCTGGACGGAATGCTCCACCGACGCGCGCGTGCCCGGATCTCCGGCGAGCACGTATCCGAGGATCGTGGCAAACACGAGCAGGAGGGGGAACAGCGAGAAGAACCCGTACCAGGCGACAAGCGAGGCGAGGTTGCCGCCCTGGTCATCGCCGAACTTCTTGATCACGGCCACCGGCAGAGCTAGCCACTTGCGCTTTTGCTGGTAATCGTCGAACCGATGGGCAGGTCCCATGAAGTCCATACGGGGACGCTACCCCCCCTCAGAGGTTCGCAACTTCCGCAGATTTTCCGGTGTATGGGGGCGGCCGCGTCAGGCCGCGTCACGTCGCGTCAGGCGGCGTCGGCCACCATGGCCGGCTCCGGCACGGCCACCGGCGCGCGCCGGCTCAGCACGACGGTCGTCCCGCCCGCGGGGCTGAACGTGATGCTGCGGCGCCGCGTCGTCTCCGGGCGCCCCGAGGCCGGCCTGATCTCGTAGCGGCGCAGCGTCTCGCGCAGAACCACCTTCATCTCCTGCACGGCGAAGCTGGCGCCCAGGCAGCGGCGGCGTCCACCGCCGAACGGGATCCAGGTGTAGGTGCCGGGCGAAGTGCCGATGAACCGCTCCGGCCGGAACGCCCGCGGCTCGGGGTAGATCTCCGGATCGTGGTGGATGAGGTAAGCGCTGGCCATGAGCACCACGCCGGGCGGATAGCGGTGGCCGCCGATCTCGACCTCGCGCGTGGTCAGCCGGGGCTCGGCGTTGGGGAGCACCGGGCGCAGGCGCAGGATCTCGGTGATGGTGGCGCTCAGGTACTCGTCGGACTCGCCCGCGTCGATCTCCGCGGAGAGGCGGGCGCGGGCGGCGGGCTCGCGGGCCAGGCGCTCGAGCGCCCACGCCAGCTGCGACGCGCTCGTCTCGTGCCCCGCGACGAGCGCGGTCATGAGCTCGTCGCGCAGTTCCTGGTCGGACATCGGCGAATCGTCCTGATGGCGCGCCGCCAGCAGCATCGAGAGGATGTCGTCGCGGTCGCCCCCGTCGCCCGCCGCGAGCTCGGAGCGTCGCTGCTCGATGAGCGAGAAGATGAGCGCGTCGGTCTCGCGCAACTGGGTGTTGAACCGCCGCAGCTTCGGGACCCAGCCCAGCCAGCGCTGCAGCGGCGGCAGAACCGACAGCGGGCTCTCGGTGAAGAGGAGCACCTGGGTGAGCAGGTCGCGCAGGCGGTCGAGCGTCGCGCCCTCGTCCAGGCCGAAGACGACGCGCAGGATGATCTCGAGGGTGACGCGCTGGAGCCGGGGGTGCAGCGCGACGGGCTCGTCGGTCGGCCATGAGGCCACCTCGCGCTCGGCCAGCTCGGTCATCAGCCCGGTGAGGCGCACCATCCGCTCGCCGTGGAAGGCCGGCAGCAGCAGGCGCCGCTGCTCCAGGTGCTCGTCCTCGTCGAGGAGGATCACCGAGTTGCGCCCGATCAGCGGCTCGAGGATGCGGGCGCCCTCGCCGGGGTGCAGCACGTCGGGCGGGGCCGTGAACACCTCCTTGATGTCGGCGGCGTCCCACAGCATCACGAACGGCGGCTGGAACGGCAGCCGCACGGTGATCCGCTTGCCGTACGGTCGCAGGCGCTCCAGCGATGCGGCGGGCCGCGTCCAGGCGGCCACCATCTGCACCGCCGTCGGCACCGACGGCCCGGGGGGCAACTGCGCTCTCTCGCTGCGTCTCATGCCGGCCTCCTCGCTTGGCGTAGGCACAGCCTCACAGATGCGATGAGCGCCTGTGTGAGATCGGTCACTCAATCCGGCGACCGGCCCCGGCGGGCCGGTCGTCACTGCTCCGGCCGGCCCTCGATGGCCAGCAGCACGCGCTTGCGCGCCAGCCCTCCGGTGTAGCCGCCGAGCCCTCCGCCGCTGTGCAGGACGCGGTGGCAGGGAAGCACGATCGGCAGCGGGTTGGAGCCCAGCGCGTTGCCCGCCGCGCGGAACCCGCGGGGACTGCCGGCGGCGGTGGCCACGTCTCGGTAGGTGGCCACCGTGCCGTAGGGGATCTCGGCCGTGGCCGTGAGCACCCGGCGCGTGAAATCCGACAGCAGCCGCAGGTCCAACGTGAGGTCGAACGCGTGCCGGCGCCCGGCGAAGTACTCGTCGAGCTCGCGGCGCGGCGCGTCGAGCCGGCGCGGCGCCGACAGCATCCGCGGCGAGAGCCGGGCGGCGATGTCCTCCATCACCGCCTCCTCCTGGCCCTCGTCGACGTAGGCCAGCCGGGCCAGCCCCTCAGGGGTGGATGCGAGCACCAGCGGCCCCACCGGGGAGTCCAGCTGGGCGTAGGCCACGTCGAGCAGGCCGGCCGCCGCGGCGGCGTCGACGATCGACGGCGGTCCGACGGGGTCGGCCCCGCTGCGCAGCGCCGCGCGCAGCGTCCGCTCCATCTCCTCGTCGCTGCCGTCGGTGTGGTGATTGACGTTGATCTCGCTCATCTGGTGCGTTCCTCTCTGAGGCGCTTGAGTCCCTCGTGGACGTTGCGCCGCGCGGCCGGCTCGGAAATCTCCATCGTGGTCGCGATCTCCGCGTACGCCGAGTCGGCGATGAAGCGCAGCGCGACCGCGGTTCGTTGCTTGTCGGGGAGCGCCGCCACCGCGGCCCACAGGGCCTGGTCGGCCACCGCCGTCCCTCCGTCGACCGCCGGTGCCTCCGGCAGGTCGGCGGGCTCGGCCACCGGGGTCGCCCGCCGCGCACGGGCGCGGACGTGATCGATCGCCTTGCGGTGGGCGATGGTGAAGAGCCAGCCCTTCAGGTTGGAGGCGTCGGTGAGCTCCGGATAGGCGCGCAGGGCCGCGAGCCAGGTCTCCTGATAGACGTCGTCGGACTCGACCGGCCCGACGGTGGCGATCAGGAAACGGTGCACGTCACGGGCATGCGTGTCGAGCAGGTTCTGGAACGGTGGCAGGCGCACTGTCAGATCAAACGCCGCGGCGCGCGGAGGTGTGAGATCAGTCTCTCAGCCGATTGGGCGGCCGGGCTCGCCGCGCACCGCAGGCTAAGCTGCCAGGCGCCATGGATCAGCGCACGCTCGGCAGCCAGGGCCTCACCGTGTCCGCGCAGGGATTGGGTTGCATGGGGATGTCGGAGTTCTATGGGACCAGTGACGAGACCGAGGCGATCGCCACCGTCCGTCTGGCGCTGGACCTCGGTGTGACGCTGCTGGACACCGCGGACGTCTACGGGCCCCATACCAACGAGCAGCTCGTCGGCGAGGCCATCGCCGACCGGCGCGACGAGGTCGTGCTCGCCACCAAGTTCGGGATCGTCCGCGACCCCGAGAACCCGGCGGCGCGCGGCGTCAACGGCCGCCCCGAGTACGTCATGCGGTCCTGCGACGCGTCGCTGCGGCGCCTGCGCGTCGACCACATCGACCTCTACTACCAGCACCGCGTCGATCCGGGCGTCCCGATCGAGGAGACCGTCGGGGCGATGGCCGAGCTCGTCGACGCCGGCAAGGTGCGCTTCCTCGGGCTCTCGGAGGCCGGGTCCGAGACGATCCGCCGCGCCCACGACGTCCATCCGATCAGCGCGGTCCAGACCGAGTACTCGCTGTGGAGCCGCGACGTGGAGGACGAGGTCCTGCCCACGCTGCGCGAGCTGGGGATCGGGCTGGTGGCCTACAGCCCGCTGGGCCGCGGCTTTCTCACCGGCCAGATCACCTCGCCCGACGATCTGGCCCCCGACGACTTCCGCCGCACCAGCCCGCGGTTCATGGGCGCCAACTTCGCTCGCAACCTCGAGCTGGTGGCACGGATCAGGGAGATCGCCGCCGAGCAGGACTGCACGCCCGGCCAGCTCGCGCTCGCTTGGGTCATGAGCCAGTCCGGCCCATCCCACGACGTCGTGCCGATCCCCGGGACCAAGCGCCGCCGTTATCTGGAGGAGAACGTCCAGGCCGCCGAGCTGACGCTCAGCGAGGAGGACCGGGCGCGCATCGACGAGGTGGCGCCCGTCGGGGTGGCCGCCGGCGAGCGGTACGCGGACATGTCGCCGATCGGGCGCTGAGCCGCGCCTCACCACACGCCGCGGACCCGGCAAGACCGCAATCACCGCTTGCCGACGTCCGCCCTTCGCTATACAAAAGCGATATGCCACGAGCAATCTGGAGCGGCGCCATCAGCTTCGGCCTGGTCAACGTGCCGGTCAAGCTCTACAGCGCCACCTCGCCCAAGACCGTGAGGTTTCACCAGCTCTCGCGTGAGACCGGCTCGCGCATCCGCCAAAAGCGGGTCGATCCCTCGACCGGCGACGAGGTCGCCTTCGAGGACATCGTCAAGGGCTATGAGGTCACCCCGGACCGCTACGTGATCATCGAGCCTGAGGAGCTCGACGCGCTCGATCCCAAGGCGACGAAGACCATCGACATCGAGGAGTTCGTCGACCTCGCCGAGATCGATCCCATCTACTACGACCACTCCTACTACCTGGCGCCGGCCACCGGTGGCGCCAAGGCCTACCGGCTGCTGCTGGAGGCGATGAAGGAGGCGGGCAAGGTGGCGATCGGCAAGATCGTGATCCGCTCCAAGCAGCAGCTGTGCGCGCTGCGGCCCACCGGCGAGGTGATGGCCCTCTCGACGATGCTGTTCGGCGACGAGGTCCTGCCCCCGGACCGCCTGGACGAGCTCGACGCGTTGGAGGAGGCCGAGGCCACCAAGCGCGAGCTGACGATGGCCCAGCAGCTCATCGACTCTCTGTCCGCGGAGTTCGATCCCGAGAAGTTCAAGGACGAGTACCGCGAGCGCGTGCTCGACCTCATCGAGCGCAAGGCGGCCGGCGAGGAGATCGCCGTCCAGCCCGAGGCCGAGGAGACCGAGCCGGCACCGGACCTGATGGCCGCGTTGGAGGCCAGCCTGGCCGAGGTGCGCAGCGGCAGCTCTGACGACGTTGCCCCTGAATCCGGTAAGTCATCGGGCAAAGGGACCAAGCGCTCGAGCGCGTCGAAGTCGTCGGGTTCGAAGGGGTCCAAGGCGTCCAGCGCCAAGGCATCCAGCCGGGCCAAGGCAAAGTCCTAGCGGACTCTCAGCTTCCGGGGCCCGACTCCAAACTTCGGTCCGGTACGATTTGCCGGCTGGCCGCAGTGCCTTCCTGCCCACCCTCTCGACCAGGCACCGCTCTATGTACCACCTCGCTGATGGGCCCCCCCCGCCCACTGGCCTCTACGACCCCACAAATGAGCATGACGCCTGCGGTATCGCGCTCGTCGCGAAGCTGTGGGGCGAGGCCAGCCACGCCGTCGTGGAGAAGGCCCTCGAAGCGCTGGAGAACATGGAGCACCGTGGCGCCGAGGGCGCCGACCCCAACACCGGCGACGGCGCGGGCATCCTGCTCCAAATCCCCGACGCGTTCATCCGCGGCGCCGTGTCCGGAATCGACCTCCCACCGCCGGGCCGCTACGGCATCGGCGTCTGCTACCTGCCGGGCGATCCCGAGCGCCGACGCGCTTTTGAGCAGCTGATCGATCAGACCGTCGCCGCCGAGGGCCAGAAGGTCCTGTGGTGGCGCGACGTGCCGGTCGATGACCGCTACGTCGGTGAGACGGCCCGGCTGTCGGCCCCGGTCATCCGCCAGGTGATCGTCGCCGCCGGTGATGAGATCGAGGATCAGGGGACGTTCGAGCGCAAGCTCTATGTCATCCGCCGCGTGGTCGAGCGGGCCGCCGGCACCGAGATCGCGCTGCCCAGTTTCTCCAGCCGCACGATCGTCTACAAGGGGATGCTCACCGCGCCCCAGCTGCCCCGGTTCTTCCCGGACCTGCGCGATCCCCGCGTCGCGTCGCGGCTGGCGCTGGTGCACTCGCGTTTCTCCACCAACACCTTCCCCAGCTGGGAGCTGGCGCACCCGTACCGGATGATCGCCCACAACGGCGAGGTCAACACGCTGCGCGGGAACGTCAACTGGATGCGGGCCCGGGAGTCCCAGCTCGCCTCCGAGCTCTTCGGCGAGGACCTCCAGAAGGTGCTGCCGGTGGTGCGCCGGGGTGGCTCTGACTCGGCCACGCTGGACAACGTGCTGGAGCTACTGGTGCTCAGCGGGCGCTCCATCCCGCACGCGATGATGATGATGATTCCCGAGGCCTACCGGACCCGGACCGATATCGACCCCGACGTCAAGGGCTTCTACGACTTCCATTCCTGCCTCATGGAGCCGTGGGACGGTCCCGCCGCGGTGGCCTTCACCGACGGCCGGATGGCCGGCGCGGTGCTCGACCGCAACGGCCTGCGGCCGGGACGCTGGGTCCAGGACACCGAGGGCTACGTCGTGCTCGCGTCGGAGACCGGGGTCATCACGGTCGCCCCCGAGCATGTCCAACGCAAGGGCCGCCTTGCCCCCGGCAAGTTGTTCCTGCTCGACCTCGAGGAGGGCCGGATCGTCGAGGACGAGGAGGTCAAGCGCCGCGTCGCCCGCCGCAAGCCCTACGGCGAGTGGTACGAGCGCTCGGTGGTGGCCATCGACGACCTGCCCGAGCGCCAGCCGCGCGTGCCCCGGGTGGAGCCGCTGCGCTCCAAGCAGCTGGCCTTCGGCTACTCGCAGGAGGACCTGCGGCTGATCATCGCGCCGATGGCCTCCCACGGCGAGGAGCCGGTGGCCAGCATGGGCAACGACGCCGCCCTGGCGGTGATGTCGGACCGCCAGCCGCCCCTGTTCTCCTACTTCAAGCAGCTGTTCGCACAGGTGACGAACCCGCCCGTCGACCCGCTGCGCGAGAACGTCGTGATGAGCCTCCAGACGGGCGTCGGCGCCGAGGTCAACCTCCTGTCCGAGACGCCCGAGCAGGCCCACCAGCTGGTCATCTCCCAGCCGATCCTGCGCAACGCCCAGCTCGAGAAGCTGCGCCAGGTCTCCCATGAGATCTTCGACGCCGCCACGCTGGACATCACCTGGCCGATCGAGGACGGGCCGGACGGGATGAAGCACCGGCTCGACGCGCTGTGCGAGGAGGCCTACAACCAGGTCGATCACGGCGCCAACATCCTCATCCTGTCGGACCGCAACCTCGGCCCCGAACGGGTGGCGATGCCGTCGCTGCTGGCCGTCGCCGCCGTGCACCACCACCTCGTCCGCGCCGGCACGCGGCTGCGGACCGGCCTGGTCATCGAGTCGGGGGAGCCCCGCGACATCCACCACATGGCGACGCTCATCGGCTACGGTGCCGCGGGCATCAACCCGTACCTGATGTTCGAGTCGCTGGATGAGCTGGCCGACCGCTCGCTGCTCCCCGAGGACCTCGAGCGCGAGGAGGCCGAGCAGCGCATCGTCAAGGCCATCGGCAAGGGCCTGCTCAAGACGATCTCCAAGATGGGCATCTCCACCATCCAGTCCTACTGCGGCGCGCAGATCTTCGAGGCCGTGGGCTTGGAGCCCGAGCTCATCGACCAGTACTTCACCGGGACGGCGAGCCGGATCGGCGGAGTGGGCCTGGAGGTCCTCGCCGCCGAGGCCCTGGGCCGCCACTTCCGCGCCTACCCGCGCACCGAGCGCGAGGTGCTGCCCGTCGGCGGCGTCCTGCAGTGGCGGCGTGACGGCGAGCGCCACATCTGGAACCCGGACACCATCGCCAACCTGCAGCACGCGGTGCGCGCCAAGGCCGCCAACGGCAAGGGCAACGGCGCGGGTCAGACGGGCATCGCGCGCGACCCCCAGGAGGCGTACGACCTGTTCGCCGCGCAGGCCAACGACGAGTCCACGCGGGCGGCGGCCCTGCGCGGCTTGATGAGGTTCCGCTTCGCCGCGCAGCCGATCCCGCTGGAGGAGGTCGAGTCCGCCTCAGAGATCGTCAAGCGATTCAGCACCGGGGCGATGAGCCTGGGCTCACTCTCGCGCGAGTCTCACGAGGCGCTCGCCATCGCCATGAACCGCATCGGGGCCAAGTCCAACACCGGGGAGGGGGGAGAGGACCCCGCGCGCTTCACCCGCGACGAGAACGGCGACCTCCGCCGCTCGGCCATCAAGCAGGTGGCCTCTGGCCGCTTCGGAGTCACGGTCGACTACCTCGTCAACGCCGACCAGCTCCAGATCAAGATGGCCCAGGGCGCCAAGCCCGGCGAGGGCGGCCAGCTGCCCGGCCACAAGGTCGACGAGTACATCGCCAAGATCCGCTACTCGACCCCGGGCGTGGGGCTCATCTCGCCGCCCCCGCACCACGACATCTACTCCATCGAGGATCTCAAGCAGCTCATCTACGACCTGCGCTGCGCCAACCCCTCGGCCTCCGTGTCGGTCAAGCTCGTGTCCGAGGTGGGTGTCGGGACGGTCGCCGCCGGCGTGGCCAAGGCCAACGCCGATCACGTCACGATCTCCGGCCACGACGGGGGAACCGGCGCCTCGCCGCAGTCCTCGATCCAGTCCGCCGGCGTGCCGTGGGAGATCGGTCTGGCCGAAACCCAGCAGACCCTGCTGCTCAACGACCTGCGCAGCCGGATCACCGTCGAGGTCGACGGCCAGATGAAGACCGGCCGTGACGTCGTCATCGGCGCGTTGCTCGGCGCCGACGAGTTCGGCTTCTCGACCGCGCCGCTCATCGCCATGGGCTGCATCATGATGCGCGTCTGCCACCTCAACACCTGCCCGGTCGGCATCGCCACCCAGAACCCGGAGCTGCGGGCGCGTTTCGAGGGCACGCCGGAGCACGTCGTCGCCTATCTGATGTTCGTCGCCGACGAGGTCCGGGGGCTCATGGCTCGCTTGGGCGTTCGGCGCTTCGCTGACCTGATCGGCCGCGCGGAGCTGCTGGAGACCGACGACGCCGTCGACCACTGGAAGTCGCGCGGGGTCGACCTGACGATGATCCTGGGCACGATCGACCTGCCGCCCGAGGTGCCGCGCTCGCGCACTCGCAAGCAGGTGCCGGTGCTCGACGACGCGCTGGACTGGGAGCTCGTCCAGCTGTGCGGGCCCGCCATCGAGCGCGCCGAGAAGGTCCGCCAGGGCCCGATCCCGGTGCGCAACGTCAACCGCACCGTCGGCGGCATCCTGTCCGGCGAGATCGCGCGCCACCGGGGCGCCGGGGGACTGCCCGAGGGCACGATCGACATCTCCTTCTCGGGCTCGGCGGGCCAGAGCTTCGCCGCCTGGCTGGCCCCCGGGGTCACCTTCTCGCTGCGCGGGGAGACCAACGACTACACCGGCAAGGGCCTGTCGGGCGGGATCGTCTCGGTGCGCCCACCCGAGTCGGCGCTGTTCCGCGCCGAGGAGAACATGATCGTCGGCAACACCGTGCTCTACGGCGCCACCGCCGGGCGCGCCTTCATCCGCGGCCTCGCCGGGGAGCGGTTCGCGGTGCGCAATTCAGGGGCGCACGCGGTGGTTGAAGGCGTCGGCGATCACGGCTGCGAGTACATGACGGGCGGACGCGTGGTCGTGCTGGGGACGACCGGCCGGAACTTCGCCGCTGGCATGAGCGGCGGGATCGCCTACGTCTATGACCGCGACAACCGCTTCAAGGGCCGCTGCAACCCGGAGCTCGTCGACCTCGAGGAGCTCGACGACACCGGGGCGGACGAGGTCAAGCTGCTCATCGCCGAGCACGCTCAGCGGACCGGCTCCCTGCGCGCGCGCAACATCCTGGCCTCGTGGGAGCGTGAGCGCCAGCGCTTCGTCAAGGTCATGCCCCGCGACTACAAGCGGGTGCTGGCCGAGCGAGCCAAGGACGCGTCCGAGGAGGGCGAGCCAGTCGGGGCCTGAGTAGGCCTCGGCTACCCTCCGTCGCTCCATGGGCGAGCTTGGCGCATTTCTGAAGATCCATCGGGTCGGCTTTGACAAGCGTGACCCGCGCAGTCGCGTGGGCGATTACAAGCAGTACTTCGCGCTCCAGCCCCAGGCCGAGCTACAGCGCCAGGGGGCACGGTGCATGGACTGCGGCGTGCCGTTCTGCCACGAGGGCTGCCCTCTGGGCAACCTCATCCCCGACTGGAATGACCTCGTCTATCGGGACAAGTGGCGCGACGCCATCGAGCAGTTGCACGCCACCAACAACTTCCCGGAGTTCACCGGGCTCATCTGCCCGGCGCCGTGCGAGTCGGCCTGCGTTCTGGCCATCAACGACGACCCCGTGACCATCGAGCAGATCGAGCTGGCCATCATCGAGCGCGCCTTCAGCGAGGGCTGGGTCGTGCCCCATCCGCCGGACCGCCGCTCGGGCCGCACCGTGGCCGTGGTCGGCACCGGTCCGGCCGGCCTCGCGGTGGCCGCCGAGCTCAACCAGTGCGGGCACGCGGTCACCGTGTTCGAGCGCGACGAGGGCCCCGGCGGCCTGCTGCGCTTCGGCGTCCCCGACGCCAAGCTGGAGAAGTGGATCATCGATCGCCGGGTGGAGATCCTCGAGCAGGAGGGGATCGAGTTTCACTACAACACCGACATCGGCACCGACATCACTGCCGAGGAGCTCGACGAGCGCTTCGACGCGGTGGTCATCGCCATCGGCAGCCGGGCCTCGCGTGACCTCGCCGTCCCGGGGCGCGAGCTGGCCTCGATCCATCCCGCCATGGACTACCTCTATCAGCGCAACCGCTGGGTCGCCGCCCAGGAGGGCCGCCCGTCACGCACCCCGGCGCCGGGGACCGAGATCACCGCGGCCGGCAAGAAGGTGATCGTGATCGGCGGCGGCGACACGGGGATGGACTGCATCTCCAACTCCCACCGCGAGGGCGCGCGCAGCGTCGTCATGCTCGACGTCTACGCCCAGCTGGGCGACGGCAGCCGCGACCCGCGCGCCCCCTGGCCGTTGCCGCCCAAGCGCACCCCCAGCACCTACGCGCTGGACGAGGGCGGCAAGCGCCGCTGGGGCACCGAGGTCACCGGCTTCGGTGGCAAGGACGGTCATGTCAGCCACGTGTACGCGCGCCAGGTGACCGGCAGCTCGTCGCGTGACCTCACGCCCGTGCCGGGCAGCGAGTTCGTGCTGGAGGCCGACCTTGTGCTCATCGCCATCGGCTTCGAGCACCCCGAGCACGAGGGACTCGTCGCCCAGGCCGGCGTCGGCCTCGACCACCGCGGGAACATCGAGACCAACCAGACCTACCGCACCAATCTGGGCCGGGTGTACGCGTGCGGAGACGCGCGCCTCGGGCAGTCGCTGGTCGTTACCGCGATCGCCGAGGGACGCAAGTGCGCCCGCGTCGTCAACGCCGATTTGGGGGGCAGCCCGATGGACGCCGATCGCGAGCGGCTGGCCGTCGGGGCGTGGAGCGGAGACCCCGACCAGACCCTGCGCCACCAGGCGGAGTCCGCCGGAACCGTGCGCCCGGGGGAGGAGTTCTTCACCGGCCCGGCAACCCGTGATCGGTGATCGGATTCTTATCCACGGAGGCGGTGGAAGCTGATACGTTAAGACCCGGTGGTGCGGCCTATCAGCTGTGCCTAGCCAAAATTGTTCGGGGCATTGAGGTTTACTCAAGGCTTGGGACGGGGAAACTCGCCCCTGTCGGTCAGGGAACTGCGCCCCCACTTCCCTGACTCTCCGGGGGGCCCAGATGGATCTGGGCCCCCCGGTCCTCTTTAGCGCCGCCGCCGACAGGCCGGCCGCAGCAGGTGCTCGAAACGCGCGCCGGCCGACTGGCGTGTATGCGACCGTGTGTGCATGGGATCACCCGCGGTCGCCCCCGTCGCTGCCGCCGTGTTCGGCGGCCCATACGGCGCCGTCCAGCACGGCAGCTCGATCGCCGACACGATCAACAGCCTGCTGTCCTCGGCGGGGACCTTCTTCTCCCAGCTGGCCGGCCTGAGCTGGCTGTCCCTGCTGATCGGCCTCGCGTTCTACGCCCTCTACCTGCTGCTGCGCTCCCGCGCGCTGTTCAACGCGATCCGGGCCGCCTACCCGGGCGAGCGCATCCGCTGGCGCGACGTCTGGGGCGCCTACATGGTCGGCTACGCCGTCAACAACGTGTTCCCGCTGGGCGGCGGCAACCTGGCCCAGCTGTTTTTGACCCGGACCTCGATTCCGGCGTCGAGCTACCCGACGCTGGCCAGCGCACTGTCGACGGGCGTGCTCTTTGACTGGTTCATGGGCCTGCTGATCATGTGCTTCGCCTTCACGCAGGGCGTGTTCCCCAAGCCGCCGGACTTCTCCAAGCTGCCCGCGTTCGACATCAGCTTCTTCGCGTCGAACATGCGCTTCACGCTGTTCTTCCTCACGGTGCTGGGGGTGGCGTTCGTGACGGGGTTTGCGCTGCTGTCGGCGAAGGTGCGCGCCTTCTGGCAGCGCATCCGGCAGGGCCTGTCGATCCTCTCTGACCGCCGGCGCTACCAGCGCGAGATGTGCCGGTGGCAGTTTGTGAGCTGGATCGCGCGCTTTTTCGCCTACTGGGCGCTGCTCGACGCGTTCCACATCGGCGGCTCGGTCCGCAACGCCCTGCTCGTGCTCGCCGTCCAGGTCGTCGCCTCCGTATTTCCGTTCACCCCGGGCGGCGCCGGCGTCCAGCAGGCGCTGCTGCTGCAGATCTTCGCCCACAACCCGTACGTGGCCGCGTTCTCGGTGGGCCAGCAGATCGCCACCGCTGCGCTCAGCTCCGCGCTGGGCTTCGGGGCGCTCGTGTTCATCTTTCGCTTCCGGAGCTTCAAGGAGGTCATGGCGCGAGCGCGGGCCCATCGCCGTGCCGAGGCCGCCCCACCCGCGGAGCCGCTCGGCCCGCGCCCAGCCGAGCCCGAGCGGCTGAGCCCCACCCTCTGAAGCGTGGCCCGTCAGCCGCCGGTGTGCGTGCCGGTCACCCGCAGCGGGCGGCCCTTGCAGCCGGTCGCCGACAGCGTGCCCGTGGCCACGTTGTTGGCGAAGCGCAGCTTCAGGGTCACGCCCGACTGGGTGATCGCCGACCGGCCCTGGGTCCCGATGAACAGATCGAGCGTCCCCTCGAGCCCGTTGCAGGGAACAATCGAGTCCGGCAGCCGGATCGCCGTGGCCAGCCGTCCGCCTGCCTGCACGCGGAAGGTCGAGTGCTCGCCGCCGGCGTAGTGCAGCATCCACGACCCGTTGGCGACGGTCCGCCGCACCGCCGGGTGCAGGTGCCAGGTGAGCATGCCATGGCAGGAGGGCAGCGAGTAGCGGCCTTGCAGCGTGGCCGAGCGCCTACCGGTGAACTGGCCCAGGAGGCCGAACCGCGACAGGCCGAGGGCACCGTGGTCGCCCAACACCGACGGGAGCCGCCCGCCGAGGATCGACTCGCCGTAATGGGCGGGATCCGGCGGGCACTCCAGCGGCCGGAGCATGACCAGGTCCTGGATGCCGTACCGGGGAACGCCGGCGCGCTGCTGATGCACGGCGTCAAGGATGAGATTGAAGCTCGCGGCGAACCCGTTGGCGGTACCCTCCCAATCACCCTGGACGGGGATGAAGGCATGGCCCTGCTTGGGCTGGATCGCCGGTGGCGTCGGCCGGGCCGGCTGGGCCAGGGGCGCGCGGGCGCGCAGCCGCTGCGCGGAGCTGGCACTCGCCATGACCCCGGTGAGCGCGACCCCCATCAGGATCGCCGCGGCGGCCCACGGCATCCGGTGTCTGTTCAGGCGAGCGAGCATTGGTCCCCCTTCACGATGGCGTCGACATTGCGCCAAAACCTGGACAATCCTACCCATCCCTACGGGGAGACGATGGCTCGCCGCGGACCTATAGTGGACACGGCCCGCGCTCACCACCCGCTGCCGCCCGATGCCGACCTTCTGCCGCCACAGCCGCCTCGTCCAGAACTGCCCGATCTGCTCCAAGGAGCAGGACGTCGAGATGCGGCCCGTGGTGTCCCCCGGCGGCCACACCGTGCGCCCCCCGCGGCACGCGGGATCCGCCGGCGCGACCTCGAGCCGCAGCTCGGGATCAACCCGCTCGGGCTCGGGGCGGGCGTCCGGCGGCCTCACCGTCCGCCGCCTGTCGCGCTCCGCCGAGGACGGCTTTCGCTCCGCGCTGGTGCCCGGGCTGCGCTCCGGCGCCGATGCCCAGCGCCTCGCCGAGGAGCTGGCCTTCGCCGCGACCCGGCTCGAGCGGCTGGCCGCTGATCCTCCGGGGCTGTACGCCGAGGTGGCCGACGCATCGCGGGCCATCGAGGAGCGCAGCTGGCTCGCCTTCCTGATCGCCTACCTGAGCCCGACCGACGATGACCAGCCCTTCGCGGGCATCGCCCAGGCGCGCACGTCGTGGGCGTCGGGCGAACCGCCTCACCTCGAGGACGCCGCCACCGGGCCGCGGACCGCCTACGAGCCGGAGCGGGGCCAGCGGACGATCGACGCCTACCGCGCCTGGGTCCAGCGCGCCGGGTCCCAGGAGGCGGCGTTCACCGGGGATGCCGCGTGGACGCCCGAGCGGCGCTTCGCCCGCGTCTTCGAGCGACTGGCGCTTCCGGGCCTGCATCGCGGCGCTCGCTTTGACGTGCTCGTCACCCTCGGCGCCCTCGGCGTCTATGAACTGAGCGCGGGCGCCCTCGGCCTCGGCGGCAACGACCCGGTGACGCTCGCCGCCAAGCGCGTGCTGGGCATCGGGGATGCCATGCTGCTCGAGCGTCGCGCCGCCGACCTGGCCGCGGCCTGCGAGCTGCCGCTGGCGGCGCTCGACCTCGGCTTCTACAACTGGGAGCAGGGCACGCGCGCCGGCCTGGGCCTTGACCCGTCCACCGAGCCGGATGCGGAGCTCCTCGATGCCGCCCAGGACGCTCTGGGGCTCTAGCCTTACGCACACATGGTCGCCCTCCTGCTCCTGATCCTGTGGCCCGTCGCCGAGTTGTTCGTCGCCATCCAGGTCGCCCACGCGATCGGGGTGCTGCTCACCGTGGTCCTGCTCCTCGCCGGCTGGCCGATCGGCATGTGGCTGGCCCGCACGCAGGGCCGGGCCGCGTGGCTGCGCTTGAGCGCCGCGGTCGCCGCCGGACGCCCGCCGGGCCGCGAGGTGATCGACGGCGCGCTCGTGCTCGTCGGGGCCGTGTCGCTGATCGTTCCCGGCTTCATCACCGACGTGCTGGGGCTGCTGCTGCTCCTGAGACCCAGCCGCGCGCTCGCCCGCGACGCGATCACCCGGAACTTCCAGAGTCGCCTGGTGGTCGCTGCCACCAGGTTCTCCCGGACGCCCCGCTCCGCGTACGACGTCGACTCGACCGCCACCGACCTCGACGGCCCCCAGTTGCGCGGATGAGCCTCAGCGCCGCCAACCACCTGCGCACGCTGGCCTTCGGCGACGTCGAGGGCGGGCTGTGGGGCGCGGCGCTGCACGCCGCCCACCCGGTCCTGGTCTTCGGGGACGCCCAGGGCGCGACATGGTCGGCAGCTCTCCCGGCCGAGGGCTGGAGTGCCGAGGGCGTCGGCTGGCGGTTGAGCGGCGAGGGGGTGGACCTGCACGTCGTTCCGGGCGGCGAGGCTGAGGACATGGAATCCGAGGAGGCCGAGGACTCCGGCGCCGATCTCAGCGGATGCGACGAGCTGTGCCGAGTGCGCGGCACCGTGGCCGTCGGCGGCGCCGACCGCGCCATCGACTGCGTCGGCACGCGGTGCGTCATCGACGGTGTCGACGCGGGCTCCCTGGGCTCGGCGCGAATGGTCTCGGGATGGTTCGATCAGGATGAGGCCTTCATGTTGCTCGCGCTGCGCGCCGCCGAGGCGGTCGGCCAGGAATCAGATTTGGTCGCGGCGACGCTGTTCGATCCCGACGGCTGGGTGCCGGTGGACGACCCTCGCCTGTCGACGACCTACGCCGAGTCGGGCGCGCCCACGCGCACGAACCTCGAGCTGTGGATCGGCGAGGGCGACAACGAGTTTCCGCGCCGCGTGGCGGCGGAGGCGGCCGGAGACGGCGCCGTCCTCTCCACCGAGGAGGCGCAGCTCCAGGTCATCCCGCTGCGATGTCACAGCCGGGGCCGTGACGGCAACGGCGTGTACGTGCTCGCCACGTTCTAGTGGTGCCTCGCGCCCGCTGATGTGCCCCTCCGAGGAGACGCACCCCGATGGGGGCGCGGGGCGCGCCGACGCGCCGGCGGCGCGCCGGGTGGAGGCGGTGATCAGTGATTTCGGCGGGGTCCTCACCTCTCCGCTGGCCGGTTCGTTCGAGGCCTTCCAGGACACATCCGGCGTCCCGCTGGCGGAGCTCGGCAAGGCGATGGTCGCGATCGGGGCACGCCTGGGCGTCAACCCGCTGTTCGAGCTCGAGACCGGCCGGCTCAGCGAGGCCGACTTCCTGACGCAGATCGGCGTGCAGCTCACCGAGCAGCTGGGCCGTACCGTCGACATGGACGGCTTCGGCGAGCGCTACTTCGCTCACCTGCATCCCAACGAGCCGATGATCGGCTACATGCGCGAGCTGCGCGGCCGCGGTTATCGGCTGGCGATCTGCACCAACAACGTACGTGAATGGGAGCAGCGGTGGCGCGCGATGCTGCCGGTGGACGAGATCTTCGACGTCGTCGTGGACTCGGCGTTCGTGGGCACCCGCAAGCCCGAGCCGCGCATCTACGAGCTCACGCTCGAGGCGCTCGGAGTGGACCCCGGCGCCGCGCTGCTCATCGACGACATCGAGGCCAACTGCACGGGCGCCCGGGAGCTGGGCATCCAGGCCGTCTGGTTTCAGAGCGCTGAGCAGGCGATCGCCGACACCGAGGCGGCTCTGGCGGTGGAGGCCTAGGTGAGCCGGCGGGCGACGTGGGGGGCCGGCGGGGGCGCGCTCCTTCTGTGCTGCGCCGCGCTCGTCGCCGCGGTCCTGCTCAGCTCCTCCCCAGCCCGGGACAAGCCCGACCCGCCCCGGGCGCGGGAGGCCAGCACCGTCGGCCCGACCATTCCGGCCGACCCGCCCCATCCGGGTGACCCTAAGGTCAGCGTGTCGGTGTCCGATCGGACGGTGGGTGCGCCGATCGCCTCGGGATTCCTAGGCTTCTCCTTCGAGTTCCAGGGCGTGCGCGCGTACACCGGTTCAGACCCCGCGCACGTCAACCCGGTGCTCGTCCAGCTCGTTCGCAACCTCACGCCGGGCCAGGCGCCGGTCCTGCGGATCGGCGGCAACAGCACCGACCTCTCCTATGTCGTGGGCCCCGGGGTCAAGCCGCTGCGCTACCAGGGCTATGAGCTGACGCCGAGCTGGATGGCGACGACCGGCGCGCTGGCCAAGGCGCTCGGTGCGCACATGATCATGGGCGTCAATCTCGCGGCCAACAGCCTCAAGCTCGCCGCCGCCGAGGTCCGCAACTACGTGATCGCCCTGCCCAAGGGCTCGATCGAGTCGGTGGAGATCGGCAACGAGCCCAACATCTACAACAAGATCACCGTCTACCACACGGCCTCGGGCAAGCCGGTCCACGCCCGTCCCCGGAGCTTCGGCTACCGGCAGTTCCGCGGGCAGTTCCACCAGATGGCCGACCAGACGGTGCCTCTCAAGCTGGCGGCACCGGCGCTCGCGGTCGGCCCGACTCCGGGTCCGGGCTCGTGGGTCGACGACGTCGGCGACCTGCTGCGGCGCGAGCCGCGGATCTCGCTGATGACGGTGCACCGCTACCCGCTGCGCAATTGCTTCGTGCCGCCGAGCTCTCCCCAGTACCCGTCGATCGACCACCTGCTCTCCAGCTATTCGACCGTCGAGCTGGCGCGCGGCCTTCAGCGCTGGGTGGCGATCGCCCACGGCGCGCACCGTCAGCTGCGCGTCGACGAGCTCAACTCGGTGGCCTGCCGCGGCCGGTCCGGGGTCTCGGACACCTTCGCCAGCGCGTTGTGGGCCCCCGACGCGCTGTTCAGCCTCGTCCGTGCCGGGGTGGACGGGGTCAACGTGCACACCCTGCCCGACGCCGCCTATGAGCTGTTCGCGTTCAGCCGTCACGACGGCGGCTGGCAGGCCCAGGTGCGCCCGATCTACTACGGCCTTGAGCTGTTCGCCCAGGCGGCGCCCGCGGGCGCCCGGCTGCTCGGCGTGTCGCGGCGCGGAGCCGACACGGGACTGAGCGTCTGGGCCACCCGGGCGCGCGACCGCGCCGTCCGCGTCGTCGTCATCAACAAGAGCCAGATGCAGCGAAAGACGGTGACGGTGGCTCTGCCTCAGGGCGCGGGGACGACCGCGACCGTCGAGCGGATGCTGGCCCCGGGGGTGGCCGCCAAGACGGGGGTGACCCTCGGTGGGCGGACCTTCGGCACCGCCACGGACACGGGACAGCTGGGGCCCGCCGAGGTAGCGCGCGCTCCCGTCGCCCGAGGGCGGGTCACGATCTCGGTGCCCCGCGCGAGCGCGGCGCTGGTCACCGTCGGCTGAGCGCCGAAACGGGCGTCAGTTCTCCGCGCCCAGCCGATCCCAGCAGTACAGCTCCAGGCACTCGGCGGCGAGCGACCGGCAGCGCTCATCCGACAGCCACGGCAACACCGTGTCGAACGCCTGCTCCTCGCCGACGCCGGCCTCGAACGCCTCCTCGCCGCGGAACCCGGCGGCGATCTTCAGCGCCTCGCGCCGGTTCTCACCCAGCGACGGGAAGACGTTGACCAGAAACTCCTTGCTGGGCAGCGGATGCCCCACCTCCAACGAGACGTGCCAGGCCGCCAGCAGCGAGAGATCGTGCTCATCGAGGTCGGCCACCGCCTTGGCATAGTGTGACTCCAGCTCGCTCTCCGGGATCTCGTCGACCCACGCCCGGACCACCTCGCCCAGGATCTGACGGCGCGCCTCGCGGCCGACGGAGTCGGCGATCACGCGGATGGCGTTCTGCGGTTCTATGAAGCAGAGGGTCATTGCAGCTCCGGCTAGGGGATGCGAATGCCGCGAAAGGTAGGGATGGCCCCGGACGGAGCCGCGCGGGTGATAGCGCAGCCCTCGGACGTGTCGACGCGGAGGGTGAGGCCGGCCTACGAGGCCAGGGCGGCCGCCGGGCCCTCGAGCTCCAGCTTGACGCCGGGGAGCTTGTGCAGCCCCACGAGCTCGATCAGCGTCCGGATCTGCGGCTGGGCACCGCACAGCCGTACGTGGCACCCGTGGGCGCGCAGCCGGCGCGCCAGCATGACCAGGTCGAGCATCAGCGACGCGTCGGCGAACACCAGTTCGGACAGGTCGACGCGCACGTCCTTCTGGGCGCGGATGGCCCTGATCAGTGCCCGGCGGCGGCAGCCCTGCGTCGTGCGGTCCTCGTCGCCGGCGCAGCGCAGTACGGGCGGTGTGTCATCAAAGACGACGATCTCGGAAACCTACTCAAATCCACCCGTCCTTGTCCAGCCGAACGATCAAATGTCATGTGAGCGGGCACATCTCGATGACATAAGGGGTTTTTTGGGCCCGCCCCCTGGCGCCCGCGCGCGGTCGGCGGCCTCATCTACACTGGTCGGTATGGCAACCGCAGATGAAGTGACCGACGCCCTGCGCGAGGTGATCGACCCCGAGTTGGGGCTCGATTTCGTCGAGCTCGGCCTCATCTACGAGGTGGCGGTCGACGGCGGCTCGGTCCACGTCACCTACACGCTCACCAGCCCGGGCTGCCCGATCGGCCCTCAGGTCTCCGAGCAGATCGAGGAGTTCGTGTCAGAGCTCGACGGGGTGGTCGACGTCCAGTCGACCATGACCTTCACGCCGCCCTGGACGCCCGAGCTCATGAGCGAGGACGCCAAGTTCGCCCTCGGCTTCTGACCGTCAGGGACCGGGGCGCAGCTCCCGGTTGAGGTCGATGGCGCGGATGTCGTGCTCGCCGGGCAGCTTGGCCAGGACGGCCAGCGCCACCGCGCGCACGTCGTGCTCCTGGCGCCCGAGGTCGTCCACCAGCGACTTCAGCGCCGTGTGGACGATCTTCAGCTGAGCGGCGGTCAGTTCCAGGTGGAAGGCGATTTCCCCCGGCTTGATCAGAATGTCGTCTTCCATGGAACTCCTTTAGTCCTGGGTTCGCTTGCGCCCGGGGCGCGACCCTCGTTCGCGCTTGGCGCGCATGTCCGCGGCGGGCCCGTTGGCGCGCCGGCCGTGGTCGGCCGGGACGATCGGCGCGGGGGCGCCGTTCTCCACCGCGGGCGTGTCGGCCGCCGGTGTCCCGTTGCCGTTGGACGCCGACACCCGTCGCCGCCCAGCCCGGCCGCGGGCGGCGGCGAGCAGCTCGGCCAGCGACGACTCGATCCCGTCGGCGACGATGTCGATATCGGGCATCGCGTCGTAGTCGCCGAGGAGGCCGTAGTCCAGGCCCCCGTTGTAGGACATGATCGCCACCGCCAGCGCATGGTTCTCGGGCAGGAAGGCCACCGGGAACAGGTCCTGGAGCCGACGGCCCAGGACGTACAGGGGCAGCTGCGGGCCGGGGATGTTGGTCACCAGGAGGTTGAACAGGCGCGTGGAGAAGTTCAGGCGGCTGGCTTGGGCCAGGATGGTCGGCGGCGCCAGGTTGTTGACCGCCGCGAGGGTGGCCGCGCCCACCGCCTGCTTTGACTCCTTCAGACCGTCCATGGCGGCGCGGATGAAGCGCAGCCGCGAGACCGGGTCCTCGATGTAGACCGGCAGCGGCCCGCGCATGACTGTGAGCTGGTTGCCCAGGCTCCCGCGCTGGTCCTTGGTGCGCACCGAGACCGGCACCAGGGCCCGCATCTCCAGGCCCTCGGTGCGCACGCCGCGTGAGCGCAGCCACTGGGCCAGCGCGCCGGAGACGACCGTGAGCACGACGTCGTTGACGGTGCCGCCGAGCGCGTCCTTGATCTCCTTGTAGTCAGCGAGCTGCTGGCGCACCACGGCGTAGCGGCGATGGGGGCCGATCGGGACGTTGAGCGGCGTCTCGGGCGCCGGGTTCAGCCCCGCCCACACAAGCTCGCCCAACCCCTCCAGGACGTCGCGGGCCAGCTGCAGGGAGGTCGCCGGCCGGGTGGCGGCGACGAGCGTGCGCGTCAGCAGCGAGGCCGTGGTGGAGACCGCGCCGCGCGCGCCGGCCAGGACCAGCTCGGCGGACGAGGGCTCGGGCTCGGGGCGCCACGGCTCCAGGTCGGCGTTGTCCGCCTCCGTGGGCTCGGGCGCGGCATCGAACAGCACCGAGGCGAGGTCCACCCCGGAGATGCCGTCGACCAGCGCATGGTGCGTCTTGGAGATGAGGGCAAAGCGATCGCCGTCGAGCCCCTCGACCAGCCAGTTCTCCCACAGCGGCTTGGAGCGGTCCAGCTGCTGAGAGGCGATCCGCGACGCCAGGAGATAGAGCTGGTCCTCGGTGCCGGGCGGGGGCAGCGCCGTGTGGCGCACGTGGTATTCGATGTTGAAGTCGGGGTCGTCGACCCACAGCGGCCGTCCGGCCTCCAGCGGCGGCGTGGCCAGCTTCTGGCGATAGCGCGGCACGAGGTGCAGGCGCCCGCGGACGTGATCGACGAAGTCCTCGAACGCCGGCGCCGGGCCCTCGAAGATGAGCACGCCGCCGATGTGCATGTGCGACGCGTGCCCCTCCTGATGCAGGAAGGATGCGTCGATCGAGGTGAGGCGGTCGAGGTGCTGCTGGGGCAAGATCCCTGCTCGCGAGATGGAAGGCTCCGAGCGTGAAGCCTACTCGAACGTAGCCCCGTGCAGTAGCGTGTGAGCCGACCCGCCGATGCCCTGGGATTTCTCGACAGAGCCTGAGTTCGAGGCCAAGCTGGAGTGGATGCGCGGCTTCGTCCGCGAACAGGTGTGGCCGCTCGAGACGCTCATGGACGAGCTGGGCTGGGAGGGACTGCGCCGGGCCGCAAAACCGCTCCAGGACCAGGTCAGGGAGCAGGGCCTGTGGGCCGCGCACCTGGACCCGGAGTTGGGCGGACAGGGCTTTGGCCAGGTCAAGCTGGGGCTCATGCACGAGATCCTGGGCTCCAGCCCGATCGCGCCGCTCATGTTCGGCAACGCCGCGCCGGACTCGGGCAACTCCGAAGTCCTCGCCATGGCCGGGACCCCGGATCAGAAGGACCGCTACCTGCACCCGCTGCTGGCCGGCGACCTGAAGTCGGGGTTCTCGATGACCGAGCCCGACAGCGCCGGCTCCGACCCGACACTGCTCAAGACCCGCGCGGTCCGCGACGGCGACGATTGGGTGATCAACGGCCACAAGTGGTTCACCTCCAACGGCTCGATCGCCGACTTCCTGATCGTGATGGCGGTCACCGACCCGGAGGCGCGTCCGCACAACCGCGCCTCGATGTTCGTCGTGGACACCGACACGCCGGGCGTGAACGTCATCCGCGACGTCGCCACCATGGAGCACCCCTACGAGAGCTTCGGGCGCTACGGCAACCACGCCGAGATCCGCTACGAGGACGTCCGCATCCCCGGCTCGGCCATCCTCGGTGCCGAGGGCGCCGGCTTCCTCATCGCCCAGCAGCGGCTGTACCCGGGGCGGATCCACCACTGCATGCGCTGGCTGGGCGTGGCCCGCCGCGCCTTCGACATGCTCTGCGAGCGCTCCCTGTACCGCTACGCACACGGCTCGACGCTGTCCAAGCACGGCACGATCCAGAACTGGATCGCCGACTCCGAGGCCGAGATGACCGCGGCCCGGCTGATGACCCTGCACGCCGCTTGGAAGATGGACACCCAGGGCGTGATGGCGGCGCGCAAGGACATCGCGCTGATCAAGTTCTACGGCGCCAAGGTGCTGCACGATGTGGTGGATCGCGCGCTCCAGGCCCACGGCGGGCTCGGCTACTCCACCGACCTGCCGCTGGAGGCGATGTACCGCTTTGCCCGGGCGGCCCGCATCTACGACGGCCCCGACGAGGTCCACCGCGCATCGGTCGCGCGCCAGGTCCTGCGCGGCTATGAGGCTCCGCCCGACGAGGTCCCCTCGGAGTTCATCCCGGCGCGCCGAGAGGCGGCCCGCCGCCAGTTCGCCGATCTGCTCGATGCGGTCACCGCAAACGAGTGACGCACCCTGACGCACCCTTCTAGACTCCGGTCGATGGGACACGTCCCACACACACTGCTGCTTGCGGCCCCGCGCGGGTACTGCGCCGGCGTCGACCGTGCCGTCCAGACCGTCGAGCGTGCCCTCGAGCTGCACGGCGCGCCCGTCTACGTCCGCAAGGAGATCGTCCACAACAAGCACGTGGTCGAGCAGTTGCGCGACCGCGGGGCGGTGTTCGTCGATGCCGAGACCGAGGTGCCCGAGGGCGCCACGGTGGTGTTCTCGGCCCACGGCGTGGCGCCGAGCGTCCATGCCAACGCCCAGACGCGCGGCCTGCACACCATCGACGCCACCTGTCCGCTGGTCACCAAGGTGCATCGTGAGGCGCTGAAGTTCGCCGCCGAGGGCTACACGATCGTGCTCATCGGCCACGCCGGCCACGAGGAGGTCGAGGGCACCATGGGGGAGGCGCCCGAGCACATCGTTCTCATCGAGGACGAGGCCGGCGTCGACACGCTTGAGGTGTCAGACCCCGGCAAGGTCGCCTACATCTCCCAGACCACCCTCTCGGTCGACGAGACCCGCGCCATCATCAACCGCCTGCGCGAGCGGTTTCCCGCCATCGTCGGCCCCCGCACTGATGACATCTGCTACGCCACCACCAACCGCCAGGCGGCGGTCAAACAGCTGGCCCAGCAGGCGGACCTGGTGCTGGTGATCGGCTCCGGCAACTCCTCCAACTCCAACCGGCTGGTCGAGGTGGCCCGCGAGCTCGGCGCCGACAGCTATCTGATCGACAACGAGAGCCAGGTCCGCGAGGAGTGGCTGGAGGACAAGCGCGTCGTCGGGATCACCTCCGGCGCCAGCGCGCCCGAGGAACTGGTGCAGCGCCTCGTCCAGTTCTTCAAGGACCGGGGCACCGCCGACGTGCGCGAGCTTGAGGTGGTCCGCGAGGACGTGCGCTTCATGCTCCCCAAGAAGATCCGCCAGGCGCCGGCCGCCGCCGCGTAGACGCCGGGTCCACGGAGCGCGCCGTTGCGCACGCTGGTCCTCTCCGATCTGCATTTCGGCACGCACTCGCGCACCGACGTGCTGCGCGACCGCCGCTGCCGCGAGCTGCTGCTGGGCGCGCTGGCCGGCTGTGACCGGCTGGTCCTGCTCGGCGACATCCTCGAGCTGCGCCACGGGCCCCTGCGCGAGGCGTTGGCCGCCGCCGCCGAGCCGCTCGCCGAGATGGGCGCGGCGCTCGGGCCCGACGCCGAGGTGGTGCTCCTGGCGGGCAACCACGACCACTACCTCGTGCACCCCTGGAGCCAGCGCCGCGCGAACACGGACCCGCCCGCCCCACCGCCGCCGCTGGGTAGCGAGACCGCGGTGGACTGGATCGCCGGGGACCCGCTGCACGCGCTGGCCGGCATGCTGGCGCCGGCCCGGGTGCGCAGCGCCTATCCCGGGGTGTGGCTGCGGCCCGACGTATGGGCCACCCACGGGCACTACCTGGACGTCCACATGACCGTGCCGAGCATCGAGCGCCTCGGCGCCGGCGTCATGCGGCGAATCGTGGCTCCCCGGGAAAGCGGAGTCCACCCGCCCCCCGCGTCCGCCGAGGACTACGAGGCGATCCTCACGCCGATCTACGCCTGGCTGCACGCGGTGGCACAGGGAGCGGTGGCGGGGCGGGGCAGCGGGCTGCAGGGCGGCTCGGTGCGGGGCTGGCGGACATTGAGTAGGCCGCGCGGCCATCGCAGCCTGCGGGAGCGAGCGATGGCGGCGGGCTGGCCGGTGCTGGTGGCGGCGCTCAACCGCGCCGGCCTGGGGCCGCTGCGCGCCGAGGTCTCCGGTCCGGCGCTGCGCCGGTCCGGGCTGCGGGGGATGGACGAGGTCTCCGCGCGCCTGGGCGTGACCGCCGACTACGTCATCTTCGGCCACACGCACCGGGCCGGGCCCCTGCCGGGCAACGACCCGGTCGAATGGACCACCGCCCGCGGCGGGCGGCTCATCAACAGCGGCTGCTGGGTCCACGAGCCCGCGTTCATGGGCCCCGACGCCTCCCAGAGCCCCTACCGGACGGGGTTCTGTGTCGTGCGTGGACGACGACGGGCCGCCGCGGCTGCTCAATCTGTTGGATCCGGGTCGGCCAGACCTGGGGTGAAGCAGACGGCGTGGCAGGTCACGCCGTCGCCGATGGCGAGCTCGAGCTCGCCGATGGTGCTCTCGGGGTGGGTGATCAGCTCGTAGGCGCCGGGGTGGTCGACGCGGATCTCGCGCCCGTTGGCGGTGACGTGTCCGTCGCCCTCCAGGACCGCCCACACGCCCCCGGCTTCATACGGGCCGCTGTAGGGGCCGGCGACATCCTCGCTCTGGGGTACCAGCACCGCCCCGGGGGCGTCCTCGGGGCGCAGCGGCTCCAGCAGCGCGCCCTGCACGCCGAGCAGCTCCTGGATGGCGGCCTCGGTCTCGTCATAGCCGCCCTCGCCGTAGTGAAAGTCAAACAGCCGCCCCTCCTGGTTGAACAGGTAGCGCGCCGGCCAGCCGAGGTTCCCGTACTCCTGCCAGATCTGCAGGTCGGTGTCGACCACCACCGGATACGCGATCTCCAGGCGGGCCACGGCATCCTCTACCGCCTCTGGCTCCACCGAGGGCGGGAACCCTGAGGAGTGCACGCCGATCACGCGCAGCCCATCGGGCTCGTAGCGCTCGTGCCAGCCCTTGACGTAGGGCAGCGTGCGCATCGAGTTGGGGCGGCAGAAGTCCCAGAACTCGATCAGGACCGGCCGGCCGCGCTGCTGGTCCATGCGCAGCGGGGCCACGTTGATCCACGTCAGGCGCGCGGGGAAGGCCGGGGCCTCGATGTGGTCGACCGGGGGGCGCATGGTGCGCGGGCGATGGTAGTCGCGGGTTCATGGATCGCTGGACGCGCCGGGGCATCGGCGAACGTCAACTGCGGCTCTCGAGGGTGAGCTGGGGCGGTTGCGGCGGCCCGCGCGACGGGTTTGGGAGATCGTCCGCCTCTCAGGCGTATTTGCTCCCGAAATCGTCTCTTTGCAGGGGTCTTGGTAGATAAGGGTCATAGCCGCAGTCGACGTTCGCCGGTGCCCTCTGACCCGCCCACGGAGCATCAACATGCCCAATCAGTTATATTACCGGCATGGCATCTACCTGGAGCGCGATCGCCGAGCCTCAGCGCCGCACCATCCTCGAGCTGCTGCGCGCCCAGCCTCGGACGGTCAACGAGCTCACCGCCGCGCTCGGGCTCACCCAGCCGGGCACGTCCAAGCACCTGCGCGTGCTGCGCCAGGCGGGCCTGGTCCGGGTCCGCGCCGACGCCCAGCGCCGCTTCTACGAGCTCGACCCGGGACCACTGACCGAGCTCGACGACTGGCTGGCGCCCTACCGGCGCCTCTGGGATCGCCACCTCGACGCTCTTGGCCGCCATCTCGATGACACCGACCTCAAGGAGGACTGAGCACTATGCCCACCGCCACCGGCACCTATGAGCAGATCGACGGCAGCCCGGTCGTGCGCTTCGAGCGCACGTTCCCGCACCCCCCGGCGCGCGTCTGGGCGGCGATCACCGACCCCGACCGGCTCGCCAAGTGGTTCCCGACCACGGTCGAGTTCGACGAGCTGCGTCTCGGCGCGCCGATCGTGTTCCGCTTCACCGATCACCCCATCGGCCCCATGAGCGGGGCCTTCCGGGAGGTGAGCCCGCCCCGCCGGCTGAGCTTCACCTGGGGCGACGACGTGCTCACGTTCGAGCTCGAGGAGCGCGACGGAGGCGCCGCCTGCCGGCTGTCGTTCAGTGTGGTGCTCGACAGCGCCGACAAGGCGGCCCGGGATTCCGCGGGCTGGGACGACTGCCTGGACATGCTCGACGCCGTGGTCGCCGGAGAGAGCCCGGTACGGCCGGGGGTGTCGGGGAGCTGGCGGGCTCGTTACGATGAGTACAAGCGCCAGGGATTCCCTGCTACTGCGCCGATTCCCGAGTAGGTGACCTGAGCCTCGCAACCCCGGGCCAGAGGCCCGGACGGGCGACTCCCGTGGCGCTATACTCCGTGAAGTATTGGAATCCATATCGCCTTTGAGGAGTTTCACACGATGAGTCCGTCCGGAGCCGAAGTCCTCCGCCAGATCAAGAGCAGGATCGAAGAGGTCGATCCCGCCGTCGTCCGTGAGCAGTCCTCCAACGGCGCGCTGATCGTCGATGTGCGTGAGCCCGAGGAGTGGGGCACCGGCCACATCCCCGGCGCCAAGCACGTGCCCAAGTCCTACCTCGAGTCGCGCATCGAGGGTGCCGCGCCCGACCGCTCCCAGCACATCGTCCTGTACTGCCAGTCGGGCAACCGCTCGGCGTGGGCGGCCCGGACCCTGCTCGACGATCTCGGCTACGAGCACGTCGAGTCGATGACCGGCGGCTTCACGCTGTGGAAGGACCGCGGCTACGAGGTCGAGACCCCGCGCACGCTCACCGCCGAGCAGCGCGACCGCTACAGCCGCCACCTCCTGCTTCCCGAGGTCGGCGCCGAGGGCCAGCAGAAGCTGCTGGACGCCAAGGTGCTGTTGCTGGGCGCGGGTGGCCTGGGCTCGCCGGCGGGCCTGTATCTGGCCGCCGCCGGCGTGGGCACGCTGGGCATCGTCGACGACGAC
Organism: uncultured Actinomycetota bacterium; assembly: GCA_963708835.1. Classification (GTDB taxonomy): domain Bacteria; phylum Actinomycetota; class Thermoleophilia; order Solirubrobacterales; family Solirubrobacteraceae; genus Palsa-465. The sequence goes on from CAVPUB010000001.1 coordinate 347,567, forward strand.
ACCGTCGACCTCTCCAACCTGCAGCGCCAGGTGATCCACAACTCCAACCGGGTCGGCGTGCCCAAGGTCGACTCCGCGGAGGAGACGATCACCGCGCTCAATCCCGACGTCAAGGTCAAGAAGTACGCGGTCCGCCTGGGCCCCGAGAACATCATGGACATCCTGCCCGGCTACGACGTCGTGGTCGACGGGCTGGACAACTTCCCCACCCGGTACCTGCTCAACGACGCCAGCGTCCGTCTGCAGATCCCGGTCGTCTCGGCGGCCATCCTCGGCTTCGAGGGCCAGCTTTCGGTGTTCAAGCCCTATGACGGCCCGTGCTACCGCTGCCTGTTCCCGACCCCGCCGCCCGCCGACATGGCCCCCTCGTGCGGCGCCAACGGCGTGCTCGGCGTGCTGCCGGGCACGATGGGCCTGCTCCAGGCGACCGAGGTCATCAAGCTCATCCTCGGCGAGGGCGACCCGGCGATCGGCCGGCTGCTCCTCTACGACGCGCTGGCCGCCACCCTCAACGAGGTCAAGATCCGGCGCGACCCGCAGTGCCCGATCTGCTCGCGGCACCCTGAGGCGATCTCCGACGAGGAGATGGGCGTGTTCCCCGACTACGAGGCGTTCTGCGCCGGCGCGCACTAGGCTCACGCGCATGGCCACCATTCGCATCCCACCCGTGCTCCGCCCCGCCGTCGGCGGGGAGAAGGAGCTGAGCGCGGAGGGCTCCTCGGTCGGGGAGATCCTGCGCTCCGTCGCCGACGATCACCCCGAGACCCAGAACCAGCTGTTCGCTGCTGATGGCGGTCTCAACCGCTACGTCAACGTGTATCTCAACGACGAGGACGTACGCGTGCTCGACGGCCTGGACACGGCCGTCGGCACGACCGACACCCTGGTGATCCTGCCGGCGATGGCCGGCGGCGCCCGCTGACACCGGGGGAAGGGTTCCGCGAGCCCGGCGTCCTTGAGTGGGAAGCAGTCCCACTCAAGCATTGGAGCCGAGCATGAGAATTCGCTGGAAACAAGCCGTGATGATGGCCGTCGTCGGGGTGCTGGCCGTGGCCGCGCTCGCCGTCGCCCAGGGCGTCACGGTGGGGACCGGGACCGCCGAGGTCAAGGCCCACAAGGAGACCGTCGCGGTCAACTCGCGGGGCGTGACCGTCTACGAGCTGGGCCCGGAGAGCGCAAGGCACCTGGTCTGCAAGTCGTCGGCGTGCCTCAGCGTGTGGCCGCCGGTGAAGGCCTCGGGCAAGCTGGTCAAGGCCGCCGGGGTCACGGGCAAGCTCGGCACGGTCAAGCGCAAGGGCTACAAGCAGGTCACCCTCGACGGCCATCCGATCTACACGTTCACCGAGGACGCCGGCCGGCGCGGGAAGGCCGAGGGCGACGGCATCAACAACTTCGGCGGCGTCTGGCACGTCTTCAAGGAGAGCTGACCGAACCGTCCCCACCCAGCCTCGCCCGCGCGGCTCGGTGCTCTCAAACACCGGGCCCGCGGGCTGCCGTCCCTCGCTACACTTCGTGAAGCAATGGCCGCCGAGAGCTTGCAGAACAAGCCCTGCGGGGGACGCTACGGTGACATCGTCCAGTCGATCGGGCATACGCCTCTGATCGAGCTCAAGCGCCTGAGCCCCAAGCCCGGGGTGAGGATCTGGGCCAAGCTGGAGAGCCGCAACCCCACGGGCTCGGTCAAGGACCGCGTGGCGCGGGCGCTCATCGAGGACGCCGAGGACAAGGGCCTCATCCGCCCCGGCCAGACCATCCTCGAGCCGACATCGGGCAACACCGGCATCTCGCTGGCGATGATCTGCGGGCGCAAGGGCTACAACCTCAAGGTCGTGATGCCCGAGAACGTCACGCCGGAGCGCACCCAGCTGCTGGAGATGTACGGCGCGGAGATCGTCTACTCGGAGGGGTCCAAGGGCTCCAACGGAGCGGTCGAGAAGGCCCTGGACATGGCCGGGAAGGACGCCTCGTACTACATGCCCTACCAATACGGCAACGCGGCCAATCCCGACGCCCACTACAACGGCACGGCGTTGGAGATCCTCGAGGAGCTCGACGAGGTCACCGCGTTCGTGGCCGGGCTGGGCACCGGCGGGACGCTGATGGGCAACGGCCGGCGCCTGAAGGAGGAGCTGGGCGACAGTGTCAAGATCGTCGCGGCCGAGCCCATGCAGGGCGAGCCGGTCCAGGGCCTGCGCTCGCTCGACGACGGCTTCATCCCGCCGATCATCGACCTCTCGCTTCTGGACCGGAAGATCTTCGTCACCAACCACGATGCGATCGTGTGGACGCGCAAGCTGCTCGACGAGGAGCGGGTATTCGCCGGGGTCTCATCGGGCGCGATCGCCCGGGTCGCGGTCCGGATCGCGGGCGAGCTGGACGAGGGCAACGTCGTGTTCATCGTGTGTGACGACGGCTGGAAGTACCTGTCGTCGGGGATCTACACGCGCCCGGTCGAAGAGATCGAGAACCTGGACTCCACCGTCTGGTGGTGAGTCAAGACGGCCGCGCGCCATCCCGGCGCGCGCTTCTGACGGGCACCGGCACGGCGCTCGCCGGCGGGGCCCTGGCGCTGGCCGGCTGCGGCTCGGTGGCCACCGGCAAGAAGGCGGTCAAGCAGACTCCGCTGCCGGTCCGCAACGACGACATCGCGATCCTGTCGCGGGCGCTCGAGCTCGAGCGCCGCACGGTGTCGGCGTACATCGCCTGCATCCCACTGCTGTCCCAGCCCCAGCGCAAGTCGTTTCGGCGGTTTCTCAACGAGGAGCTCCAGCATGCCGGCGAGCTCGTCTCGTTGATCAACGCGGCCGGGGGCAAGGCCGCGCCGCGCGCCGACAGCTATCCGCTGGGACATGCCACCGACGGGACGAGCGCCTTCGCCGTCCTGCACTCCCTCGAGGCGCTGCAGATCTCGCGCTACCTGGACTGGATTCCCCGCTTGTCCCCGGGGCCGGTGCGCGCCGCGGTGGCGTCGATCCTCACCGTCGACGCCCAGCACCTGTCCATGGTCCGGCTGATGCAGGGCCAGGACCCCGTCCCCGGGCCGTTCGTGACGGGCTCGCCGTGACCCCTCGCGAGCCCACCCGGCGCGAGCTGCTGGGCGCCGGCGCGGTCGGCGCGGCCGGCCTGCTGGCCCTTCCGGCGGCGGCCGCGGCGGACACCACCACGACCAGCGAGCCTCCGATCTCAGCGCCCGAGCGGATCCGGCGGCTCATCCAGCTGGAGCTGCTGGGGGTCTACTGCTACCGCTACGTGCTGGGCTCGTCCATCCTCGGACCCACGGCGCACAGCAGGCTGACGCCGTTCGTGGGCCACGAGGAGGCCCACATCGGCGCGCTCACCGCGCGTTTGAAGGCCCGCGGCGGGACGGTGCCGCCCGGCCCCGACAGCATCAAGACCGCCAACCGCGACCTCGGTCACCGGGGCATCGGCGGGCGGCTGGGCCAGCTTCAGGGCGAGCGCGACGCCCTCTACATGCTGCTGACGCTCGAGCAGGTGACGATCGGGGCCTACTTCGTCGCCCTGATGCAGATCAAGGACCCAGAGCTTGTCAGCCTGGTCTGTCAGATCATGGCCAACGAGGCCCAGCACGACGCGATGATCGGGCTGTCACTGCCCAAGGCCACGCCGCAGTCGGCCGTCCCGTACGGGCTCGTCCAGGGGCTACAGTGAGCGCCATGCGCATCTCCCAGGGTCTCGTGGACGACATGGTGTCCCACGCCCAGGCCGACGATCCCAACGAGTGCTGTGGGCTGGTCTCCAGCCGCGACGGCAACGCCGTCACGGTGTACCGCACGACGAACACCGAGGCCAGCAAGTTCCGCTTCGTCATCGATCCGTCCGAGCAGCTGCGCATCTACAACGAGATCGAGAACGCGGGTCTGGACCTGGGCGCGATCTACCACTCTCACACCCGCAGCGAGCCCTATCCCTCGCAGACCGACCTCAACTTCGCCAAGGACTGGCCGGGGGTGCTGTGGATCATCATCGGGCTGGCCAACGGGGAGCCCGAGGTCAAGACCTACGAGATCCGCGACGGCCAGGTGGCCGAGGCGGACTTAGAGATCAGCTGATGGTCGAACGGGCGCACGAGCCGACGCTCGTCTGCCCGCGATGCGCGTCGCGATTCGCCGCCGAGCTGCGCTTCTGCCCGGACTGCAAGCTGCCATTGGTCCTGCAGGCCACGGGCGCGGAGCCCGACTACGAGTCCGTGCGCCATCGGCGCCTGCGCAAGGTCAAGCCCCAGCTGTCGGAGGGGGAGCTGGTCAAGGTGGCGTGGGCGCGCAACGAGGCCGAGGGCGAGTTCATCCAGGGCCTCCTGCTGGAGGAGGGCGTGCCCAGCATGCTGCGCCGCAGCGCCGGGTTCGACGTCCCCGACTTCCTCGCCGCCGGGCCGCGCGACGTGATGGTGCCGATCTCAGGGGCGCAGACCGCGCGCGAGGTCCTGCTTCAGGCCGACGTCGTCGGCCCGAACGCGACGAGCCGGCCCGTGGACCCGCGGCGGCTGCTCATCGGTCTGCTGGTGGCGCTGGCCGCCGGCGCCCTGCTCGTCTGGCTGCTGTCGCTGGCCATCCACTGATCACTCGGCGCTCACTGCGCGGCGGCCAGCCGCGACAGGTGCGACCGCCAGGCTCCCTCGGTGTGGGCCAGCGAGCGCCCGCCGAAGGCCTCTGACAGCGCGGCCCGCGGGCCGCGGGGATGCAGACGGCAGGCAAACCGCGCGGCGGTCTGCGCCCCTTCCTCGCGGGCCAGCAGGTCGATGACGGTCCCGCCCAGCAGGGCCGCGTCGCGGGGCCCGGGCGGGAAGCTCGGGGGCCCGCCCTCGCGCAGGCGGCGTGCGATCGCGGGGCGTGCGTGCGCGGTCTGGCCGCCGAACCAGCGCGCCGCACCCTCCAAGAGCCATGCCCAGCGCAGCTCCCGGCCCATCCGCAGCGCGGGCATCACGCGCGCGAGGTCCTTGTTGGAGGCGATGACCACCCGCCGCGCGTACAGGCAGGCCGAGCCGTACTCGAGCATCTCCGCCGACCCCGGCACGTTGGACGCGCGCCCCCGCAGGAGGCTGGGCTCGAGCATGTGGATCACGCTGCGGCCGGCCCATCCCACGACGTAGCGCCGTGCGGCCGGGGCCGTGGCCAGCCAGACCAACGGCATCAGCGGGTTGGAGGCGATCAGGCCCGCGGGGCCGCCGTGCAGGACCAGCGTGACCTCACCCGGCGTGCGGGGGAAGTAGCCCTGCAGATACTGGCGGGTGCGCTCCAATGACTGGAGCAGGTGGCGCGCGTCGTCGGTCGCCGACTCGTCGTGGCGGGCGGTGAACGACGCCGAGACCGACTCGACCCAGGTCATCGATTAGATAGATCGCTCCATCTGGTCGTCGGCACGCACAGAATCGCCGGGCCCGTGCGGTGCGCGGACCCGGCGACTCCAGAAAGGAAACGACGTCAGACGAGGACCGGCTGGCGGTCAGAGGCGATCGAGGCGATCTCCTCGGCCGCCCGGTCGAACTCCTCGTCGGAGAGCACGGGTGTGCCCTCGAACGGAAGGTCGCGGGTCAGCTCCAGCCAGGAGCGACACCCGCCGTATTCCTCGCGCACCTTCACGGTCACCGGACGCGGGATCCGGTAGGTCCGTAGGAGGATTACGTGGAGCGGGTGCCGGCGCTTCCAGGCCAGCCGCTTCTCGGCGTAGTCGGGTGTCCACACGTAGAACGGGGACAGGGCATCGACGGCACGACGATCGGTGATCGTGAAGTGTGCCGCGACCTCAGCCCAGGCGCGGATGCGCACTCGGTCTGGCTGATTGAGCGGCTCTCCGCGGTGCAGCGCCTGCGGATGCGGCTCGCCATCGGACCACACGCCCTCTTCGAGCGCACGTGACAGCTCGGGGCGGTGGGACTCGCGCACCAGATCGGAACGCTGATGGTCGAACGTCGGGTACAGAAAGAACCGTTCGTAGTCCAGCTTGAAATGTTTTTCTGGCTCACGGATGCCGCCCTTGCGGAGGGTCAGAAGCTGCTCGCCCTCGGCGAGTGCCCGCACAGTGACGGCCCATTCTTTGAAAGCAATCGGCATAGGGGAATAAAGGGGGAGACGGTTTGGTTGGCAGAGTCCTGCGCGCGCAGCCTTTACGTTGCAACGGCAGCGTCAGGACGCAGGGGATTCTATGCGAGATACCCGAAATCGCAAAACCTAGCTGCAAAGTCACGTAATTCATCCCTCCGCAAGGCGGGCTGAACCTACGGCTCTGTATCTCTCCCTCAGTGGCCGGGAACGCATCCCGGCCCGGCTGCGGTGACTACAGCCGATTCCGGGAAATGGTACGCCAACCGGGGGCGGCCTCCTTCCCCGGTCTCAGGACGGGTCAGGCCGGGCGGCCGAAGCCGCCGCCCCCCGGCGTCTCGATCCGCAGCCGCTGGCCCGCCGCCAGCTCGCCGATGGCCTTCGGCTCAAGCTCCTCGCCGTCGAGCAGGTTGCGCCCGCGCGCCCCGGGCTCACCGCCGTCGGCGCCCGGCGGCGCATGCCGGCGGCGCTCGGTGATGAGCGAGTAGTGCAGCGGCGCCAGGGCCTCGATCTCGCGCACCACGCCGTCGCCACCGGTGAAGCGGCCGGCGCCGCCCGAGCCGCGGCGCAACGCGTACTGCACCATGCGCATGGGGAACTCCAGCTCGAGCGCCTCGATCGGGGTGTTGAGCGTGTTGCTCATGGCCACGTGGACGCCGCTTGGGCCGTCGGCGTCGGCGCAGGCGCCCTGCCCGCCGCCGATCGTCTCGTAGTAGGTGACCTCGTCGTCGCCGAGGGTCACGTTGTTCATCGTCCCCTGGCCCAGCGCCTGGCCAAACGCGCCGAGCACGACATCGGCCACCCGCGACGAGGTCTCGACGTTGCCTCCCACGACCGCCGCCGGTGAGCGGGCGTTGAGCAGACAGCCCTCGGGCGCGATCACCTCGATGGGGCGGTAGGCGCCGGCGTTGGCGGGGATGTCCGGATCGGACAGGACCCGCACCGCGAAGTAACAGGCCGAGCGGGTCACGGCCAGCGGACAGTTGAGGTTGCCGTCGTACTGGTCGTCGGTGCCGGTGAAGTCGAGCGTCAGCTCGTCGCCGGCGACGGTCGCGCGCAGCACGATGCGCAGGTCGCCCTCGCGCGCCTCCAGCACGTCCTCGGCGTGGCGCTCGCCGTCTCGCAGCTCGGCCAGGCACGCCCGGGTGCGCCGCTCGGCATAGTCGAGGACCTCGGCGTAGGCCTCGCGCAGGGCGCCGACTCCGACACGATCGGCGAGCTGAGCCAGCCGTAGCGCCCCGACCCGCCCGGCGGCGAGCTGGGCTCGCAGGTCGGCCCGGCGCTGATCGGGACGGCGCATCTGCCCCGACAGCTCGGCGATCGCCGCCTCGTCCAGGACGCGCGGCTCGATCACGACCCCCTCGTCCGACAGCGTTCGGCTGTCGGCGGGCATCGAGCCCGGCGTCGGGCCGCCGACATCGGCGTGATGGGCCCGGCTGGCGGCGAAGGCGACCAGCTCGTCGCCCGCGAACACCGGCGTGATCACCGTGATGTCCGGCAGGTGCGTGCCGCCCCGGTACGGGTCGTTGAGGATCCACGAGCGCTCGGGAGCGTGCTCTTCGCCGAGCACCGAGGCCACGGCCGCCGGCATCGCGCCGAGGTGCACGGGGATGTGCTCGGCCTGCATCACCATCTCGCCCTCGGGCGTGAACAGGGCGGTGGACGCGTCGCGGCGCTCCTTGATGTTGGCCGAGTGCGCCGAGCGGATGAGCACCGCGCCCATCTCCTCGCAGATGGCGTGCAGCGCCCCGGTGAGGACCTGGAGTTCGACCGGGTCCATCAGTCCGCGGGCTCTGTGCGCAGGTGGATGGTCCCCGTGTCGTCGACCTCGCCCGCCCACCCTTCGGGGACGAGCAGCGTGGACTCCGGCAGCTCGATAACGGCGGGGCCCTCGATCGCGGTTCCGGGGCCCGGACTGCCCCGCAGGACCGCCAGCTCCACCTCCGCGCCGTCGAGCCTCGCGATGCGCGTCGCGCGCTCGGGCTCGGGCTCGCCGTCAGCCTGGCCGTCGGGCTCGCCGAGCGACACATCGGCGCCGGGCATGGTCGCCGAGACCCGGAGCGTCACCAGCTCGAGCTCCTGGTCGGCGTCGCGGTAGCCGTAACGCTCCTCGTGCAGCGCCTCGAAGGCCTCGCGCAGCTCGGCGGGGTCGGGCTCCAGCGCGCCCTCGACGGCCAGCTCGAAGGCCTGGCCGCGATAGCGCAGCTCGTAGACGGCGCGCAGGTCGCCGTCGGGCTCATGCAACTGCTCGCGCGCCGTCGCCCCGAGCTCGGCGACCACTCCGGCCACCGCGTCGCCGGTGAGCGCGCTGCCGCTGAGGAACACGCTGCGCTGGACGTCGCGGCGCCGGGGGGAGACGACGAGGCCGAGCGCGGCCAGGACCCCCGACGCGCGCGGGCAGACGATCTGCGTGATGCCCAGCTCGGTGGCGATCGCGGCGGCGTGCAGCGGCCCGGCCCCGCCGAAGGCCAGCAGCGCATAGCGCCGCGGGTCGATGCCGCGCTGGACCGTCACCACGCGCAGCGCGCGGAGCATCTCGGCGTTGGCGACGCGGATGATCCCCTCGGCGCAGGCCGGCGGATCGAGCTCCAGCGCCCTCGCCAGTTCGCCGACGGCACGCTCGGCCGCGTCGCGGTCCAGGGCCACGCCGCCGGCCAGCGGGGCGTCGCCGGCCAGATAGCCGAGCACCAGGTTGGCGTCGGTGACCGTCGGCTCGGTCCCGCCGCGCCCGTAACACGCCGGACCGGGGTCGGCCCCCGCCGAGCGGGGTCCCACCCGCAGCGCGCCTCCCGGGTCGCGCCAGGCGATCGAGCCGCCCCCGGCGCCGACGGTGTGAACGGCGACCATGGGCAGCGCCAGCGGGCGCCGCGCGATCGTCCCCGAGCTCTCCTCCTGGACCGCCCCGTGGTCGACGACGCACACGTCGCACGAGGTCCCGCCCATGTCGAAGCACACCGCGTCGCGTGCACCGCTGGCCCGCGCGATGTACGCCGCGCCCGCGGCGCCGCCGGCCGGGCCCGAGAGCACGGTCCAGGCGGCGTGACTGGCGGCCGCCTCCAGGTCGATGAGGCCGCCGCTGGACTGCATGATCGCCGGCTCGGGCAGCCCCGCCTCGTCGCAGCCTGCCACCAGGCGGCGCAGATAACCGCCGAGCAGGGGGGAGAGGGCCGCGTCGACCTCGGTGGTGCTCGCTCGCTCGAACTCGCGGAAGGTCCCGACCACCTCGTGTGACAGCGAGACGTGCACGTCAGGCAGGGCCTCGGCCAGCGCCTCTGCGATCGCGGCCTCGTGCTGCGGGTGGCGGTAGGCGTGCAGCAGGCACACGGCCACGGACTCGAACCCGCCCGGGGCGGGCGGGACTGAGTCGCGCACCCGGCGGGCCAGCTCGGCGGCGTCGTCGGCGGTCAGCTCGCGCAGGGGGCCGTCGGGCGTCATCCGCTCCGGAGCTCCGAAGCGCGCCTCGGTCGGGGTGAGCGGCTCGGGGCGTCCCGCGCACAGGCGGTAGAGCTCGGGCCGGTCCTGGCGCCCGAGCGCGACGATGTCGGTGAATCCCTCGGTGGCGATGAACGCTGTCCGCGCGCCCCGGCCCTCGAGCAGGGCGTTGGTGGCGACCGTCATCCCATGGGAGAACTCGGCCACCGCGCTCGCGTCGGCGCCGGCGCGCTCGAGCACCGCGCGCACGGCCGCCAGCACCCCCTCGGACTGATCCTCGGGAGTGGTGGGGGCCTTGGCGGTGATCAGCCGGCCGTCGACCGCGAGCACGGCATCGGTGAAGGTGCCGCCGACGTCGACCCCCAGGAGCATCACCGCAGAACAATATCCCGCCCGCCCAAGGCGCCGACGCAACCCGAGGGTCCGCGCAAGCGGGCCCAACTACATATCCATGGTCACGCCGCGAGCGCCGCCGGGGTCTCCTCGGTTTCGGCCAGGTGCTGATGCGACGGGCAGTAGCCGTTGTGGGGCAGCGGCATCCGCTGGCACGGCGTGCCCTTGCGGGTGCTCGCGCGGCACTGCAGCGGGTTGCCGTACAGGTCGAACCCGTTGTGAGGCTGCGAGCGCAGGAACTCATCGGCGAACCGCAGGTACTGCCCGATCACATGCAGGATGCGGGGCTGCGCGCTCATCGGGAAGTAGGCGCGTATGTCGTTGAACAGCGTTCGCGCAGGCCGCGCGAAGTAGTGCCGATCGGTCGCCATCCGCTCCACGGTGGCTTCACACGCCCGCAGCACACGCTCGTGATTCGCGTGCGGACAACCGGCGTGCGGATCCTCAATGATCTCGTTCGCGATCTCCCGGTAGATCGCGCGACTGAACCGATACATAGGGGGGTCTCCACTCCTTTCGGCTCCCTGCCGGCCAGCTGGAGCCAGGTCTTACCTACTGGCGAGTATCCCGTCGCCGTGTGAAGCTCGCCCCGCCGCGTTTATTAATTCCACGTTAAGTGGAGTCTTGGCGCTTCTCGTCCGCGCGGGTCTATGACCAGGTCTCGAGCGTCGGCTCAGACCCCGCCGTGATCGTGACATGCCGGCCGTCGAGAAGCGCCGATCGATCCGGGAAATCCACGCGCTGGTGCGCGCCCCGGCTCTCCTCTCGGGCGAGCGCGCCGGCGGCGATGAGCCGGACGAGCGGATGTGGGTCGCGCGTGAGCGTCTCGAGGCCCTGACCGGAGCGCTCCAGCCCGGCGTGGCGCCACAGGGCGGCGCGCGAGTCCGCGCTGATGGCGAACGCGGGCGGCGGGCCGGGCGGGGGCGAGGGCGCGTCGGGGGCGAGCGCCGGGCCGGGCTCCTCCAGGGCCGCGCGCGCCGCGCGGGCGCCGAACACGAAGCACTCGCTCAGCGAGTTGGAGGCCAGGCGGTTGGCGCCGTGCAGCCCGGTGCACGAGCACTCTCCGACGGCGTAGAGCCCGGGTAGCGACGCGCGCCCGTCGAGGTCGGTCGCCACCCCGCCCATCATGTAGTGAGCGGCCGGGGCGACCGGCACGAGCTCGTGCTCGGGGTCGATCCCCGCCTCGCGCAGGGCGGTGACGACGTTCGGGAACAGCGCCGGGTCGACATCGCGCATGTCCAGGCGCACCGGTACGCCGCTCGAGTCGATCTGGCGCTGGACGGCACGGGCCACCTCGTCGCGCGGGGCCAGCTCGTTGACGAACCGTTCGCCCGCGGCGTCGAGCAGCCGCGCGCCCTCGCCCCGGATGGCCTCGGTGACCATGAACCCGTCGCCGGGTGGGTGGGAGCCGTTTCCCCGGCTGACCACGGTGGGGTGAAACTGCATGAGCTCGAGGTCGGCGAGCTGAGCGCCGGCCGCGTGCGCGAGCAGCAGCCCCGCGCCGATCGCCCCGGGCGGGTTGGTGGTCCGCATCCAGAGGGCGGCCGCACCTCCGGTGGCCAGGACGATCGCGCGGGCTCCGATGACGGTGCCGTCGTCGAGGGCGACGCCCACGGCCCGGCCGGCGGCGGTGAGGATCTCCGTGGCGCGGCGGCCCTCCAGCACGGCGATCCGCTCATGCTCGGCGGCCAGCGCCGAGAGCTGGCGGATGATCCGGCGCCCGGTGGCAGCGCCGCCGGCGTGGACGATCCGGCGCGCCGAGTGACCGCCCTCGAGGCCCAGGGCCAGCCGGCCGGTGCGGTCGGCGTCGAAGGTCACGCCGAGCTCGGTGAGATCCTGCACCGCCGCCGGGGCCTCGTCGCAGAGCACTCGGGCGGCCGACTCGCGCACCGAGCCGCGCCCGGCGGCGAGCGTGTCGGCCAGGTGGCTCTCGGCGCCGTCGTCGTCGGCCAGCGCCGCGGCGAGCCCGCCCTGGGCCCAGTAGCTGGAGGCGCCGGCCAGGGGGCCGGCCGAGATGAGGGTCACCGCGCCGCCGGCACGCGCCGCCCGCAGCGCCGTGTAGAGCCCGGCCGCGCCTGCGCCGACGACGGCGACTTCGGTCTGGTGCGGGGTCACGTGCAGGTACGGTACTCGGCGATGTCTGCCGCCCCGCCCGTGCTTCTGCAGCACCCATCCTCGCTCGACCACGACACCGGGCCCCACCCCGAGCAGCCCGCTCGCATCGTGGCGATCGAGCGCGAACTGTCGGCCCGCGGCTACCTCGGTTTCGAGCGCGTCAGCTCACCGGTGGTGGAGCGCTCGGTGCTCGAGGCGGTGCACCCGGCACGCCACGTCGAGCTGATCGAGCGGCTGGCCGCCCGCGGCGGGGCACGCATCGACGCCGACACGGTCGTGTCGGCGGGCTCGTTCACGGCCGCGCTGCACGCCTGCGGGGGCGCCGTGTCGCTGGTGGACCGTCTGCTGGACGGCCGGGCGCCCACCGGGTTCTCCATCCACCGGCCGCCCGGGCACCACGCCCAGGTCGAGCGCGCGATGGGCTTCTGCCTGTTCAACAACGTCGCCGTCGCGGCGCGCCACGCCCTGGACGCCCACGGCGCCGAGCGCGTGATGATCGTCGACTGGGACGTGCATCACGGCAACGGCACCAACGACATCTTTCACGCCGAGCCACGGGTTTTGTTCTGCTCGATCCACCAGTCCCCTCTCTACCCGGGCACCGGTCCGGCGTCGGACGTGGGATCGGGTGCAGGGCGCGGGTTCACGGTCAACCTCCCGGTGGCCCCGGGCTCGGGCGATCGCGAGTTCCGCTCCCTGATCGACCACGTGGTGGCGCCGCTCGCGCGGACCTACCGGCCCCAACTGCTGCTCATCTCCGCCGGCTTCGACGCCCACGCCGAGGATCCGCTGGCCGAGTGCCGGGTCACCGACGACGGCTACGCCGCGATGGCGCGCTCGCTGTCCGAGGTTGCCGTCGAGCTCGGGGTGCCGGTGGGGGCGGTCCTCGAGGGCGGCTACGCGCTCGACGCCCTGGCGCGATCGGTGGCCGCGACGATGGCGGTGCTGGGCGGGGTGGCGGTGACCGACGGCGCGCTGGGGGTGGCGGACGTCTCCGGCCAGGCGCTGGAGCGGCTGGCGGAGTTCTGGCCTGGCCTGGTGTAGCCGCGGTCGAAGGCGGATCCGGGTGGCCGCAGGGGACCGTGGCGGATCTTGGATGACATAGCTCAAAAATCCGCCTCGACCCCCGTCGGTACTTCTTCGAAAGCCGTCGTTCGACGCTTCACGCGCGGCATGCCCCAGTCGCTGCTTACTCCAGCAGCCCCCGCCACGCCTCGAGCAACCGCGCCGCCATCCGGTCCGTGGACCACGCCTCGGCGCGCGCCCGGCCCTCGACCCGCGGGTTCGCGGCCTCCAGGTGCGGCGCGAGCGCAGCGCGCCAGACGCCAGGGTCGAAGGGGGCGCACAACGTTCCGGCCACACCGGAAAGCGCCTGGCGATGGACGCCCACCGGCGTCGCCAGCACCGGCACGTCGCAGGCCAGCGCCTCGAGCACCGCCAGGCCGAACCCCTCACGCGCGGACGGCACCAGCACGGCGTTGGCGGCGTTGACCCACAGCGGGACCTGCTCGGGCGCCACGTTGCCCAGGGCCAGGAGCGAGACGTCGCCGGCGACGGCCAGCGCGCGGTCATAGCGCTTCTCGGGCCTCGCCGGGTCGGCGGCGAACAGGAGGCAGGGGTCGTCGGGCTCCAGCCCCAGCCGGCGGCGCGCCTCGGCCCGGTCGATCGGGTAGAAGCGCTGGAGGTCGACCCCCGCGGGCAGGACCTCCGTCGGGCGGCGTGTGGACCAGCGCGGGACCGCCGCCGTCATCTCGTCGGAGACGACTGCGACGAGATCGTTGAGGCGCAGGCCGGCGAGCGTCACCAGCCGGGAGCGTGGGTGGGCGAGATCGGTGCCATGCAGCGTCACCGCCCGCGCCCGACCCCGGGCGGCCAGTGCGGGCCACTGGGTCAGCCCGAAGTGGGCATGGACGATGTCGAAGCGGTCGCGGCCATGGCGGGCACGCAACGTGCGGGCACCGCCCAGGTAGGCGCCGGGCGGGAACGTGAACACCTCGACCTCGACCTCCCCGGTGCGACGCAGCGCCGCCACCTGGTCGGCGACGAACGAGCCGAGCGCCGGCTGAGCGGGCGACGGGTACATGTTGGTGACGATCAGCGCACGCACCGTGTGGCGCGAATCTAGTGCCTGCTGCGAATGCTGCGGACCCGCTACGCAGCCGCGGCCTTTGGCACCATGGTCACCGTGTCCGGACCCGCGGAGCTCCCCGTGGCCGTGTTCGACTCCGGCGTCGGCGGCCTCACCGTGCTGCACGAGTTGCTCGTGTCGCTGCCCAGTGAGGACTACGTCTACCTGGGCGATACCGCGCGTCTGCCCTACGGCGACCGCTCGGCATCGGAGCTGCAGGCCTTCGCGGTGGAGATCACCGAGCACCTGCTCGACGTCGGGGCCAAGCTCCTGGTGGTCGCCTGCAACTCGGCCAGCGCTGCGGCGCTGGACACGCTCGAGGCGCACCTGGTGCGCACCGGCCGCGACGTGGACGTGATCGGCGTGCTCGGCCCCGCCGCCCAGCAGGCGGTGGCGGCCAGCCACAGCGGGCGCATCGGCCTGCTGGCCACGCCGGCCACGGTGGCCAGCGCCGCGTATGAGCGGATCGTGCGCACCGCCGATCCGCACGTGCACCTGGAGTCGGTGGCGTGCCCCGCCCTGGCGTCGATCATCGAGGCGGGATTCCCCTTCGACGAGCATCTGATGGGGATCGTGCGCGATTACTGCGCCCCGCTGCGGGCCGCGGAGGTCGACACGGTCATCCTCGGGTGCACCCACTTCCCGCTCATCGCGCCGATGATCCGGCGGATGCTGGGGCGGGGCGTGACCCTGGTCACCTCGGGCCCGGGCGTGGCGCGCAGCGTCGAGCGGGCGCTGGCCGCGCGGGGGCTGCTCAACCCGCGAGCGGGCGAAGGCAGCTACCGCTTCCGTTGCACCGGAGACGCGGCCTCCTTCCAGGCCCTCGGCACCCGGTTTCTCCAGATGCCGCTGGGCGAGGTCGCCCACGTCGACCTGCGCACGAGGCTGGCGGCATGAGCGCGGTCGCGCCGCCGCGCAGCTACGGCCGCACCCCGTCACAGCTGCGGCCGGCCACGATCGAACCGGGCTTCGTGCGCACCGCGACCGGGTCGGCGCTCATCTCGATGGGGGAGACCCGCGTCATCTGCACGGCGTCGGTGCAGGAGGGCGTGCCGCGCTGGATGCTCGGCAGCGGGCGCGGCTGGGTCACCGCCGAGTACGGGATGCTCCCGGCGTCGACTGGCGAGCGCAAGCAGCGCGACGTGACCAAGGGCCGCCTCGACGGGCGCACGGTGGAGATCCAGCGGCTCATCGGACGCTCGCTGCGGGGCGTGGTGGACTTCGAGGCCATGGGCGAGCGCACGATCTACGTCGACTGCGACGTGCTGCAGGCCGACGGCGGCACCCGCTGCGCCTCGATCACGGGCGGGATGGTGGCGCTGCGCCTGGCGTGCGAGCACCTGGTCGAGCGCGGGACGCTGGCCAAGGTCCCGCTGACCGGAACGGTGGCGGCGGTCTCCTGCGGGATCGTCGGCGGGGTGGCGCTGCTCGACCTCGACTACTCCGAGGACTCGACCGCCGAGGTCGACGCCAACGTGGTGATGACCGGGGAGGGCGGGCTGGTCGAGGTCCAGGCCACGGCGGAGCGCACGCCGCTCTCTCGCGCGCACCTCGACGACCTGCTCGCGCTGGCCGCCGGCGGCATCGACGAGCTGCGCGCGCTGCAGAGCGCCGCTTAGTGTCAGCGCCGCGCTCCCTGCTGCTGTCGACGCGCAACGCCCACAAGGTGCGCGAGTTCAACCGCCTGCTCGGGGCGGACGGGGCCGGCTCGATCACGGTCGAGCCACTGCCCGAGGAGGTCACGCTGCCTCCCGAGGACGGCGACACGTTCGCCGACAACGCGCTGCCCAAAGCGCGCGCCGCGGCGGCCGCGACCGGCCGCATCGCCATCGCCGACGACTCCGGGATCGAAGCCGCCGCGCTCGACGGGCGCCCCGGTGTGCGCTCGGCCCGGTACGCCGGCCCGGAGGCCACCGACGAGGAGAACCTGGCCAAGCTGATGGCCGAGGCGCCGGCCGGGAGCGCTCTGCGCTACGTGTGTGCGCTGGCCTACGTCGATCCGGCGAGTGCGACCGAGCGCGTGTTCTTCGGCTACTGCACGGGACGTCTGGCCGAAGTGGCGCGCGGCTCACGCGGTTTTGGCTATGACCCGGCCTTTCTGCCCGACGGCGACTATGACGGGCGCACGATGGCGGAGCTCACCGACTCCGAGAAGGACGCCATCAGCCACCGCGCCGGGGCGGTCGCCGCATTGCTGGCCTGGCTGCCGGAGGCTCCTACAGGAGGTTGATGCCTGCGGAGATGGCGACCGCCAGCGTCACGCCGGCGTAGCCGTAGTAACCGTCCAGGATGAGGACGAGGACGGCGATCAGGCAGGCCACCACGGTCACGAGCCAGGCGGCGCGACCGAGGTTCACGGTGCTTTCCTCAACATCCACGGGCGTATTGTCGCGCTCGGTCAGGACGGCTGCGGCACCAGGGTGCCTGGTTTCTGGGCTACCGATTCTCGCAAATTGCGGAAAAACGCGGCCGCGACGTGGCTTTCCGCCGGAAGGGCGGCCAAAATGGGGCCGCGCACGCTTCCGGAAGGACATCGGCTGTCCGCACACCGTGTTAGCGTCGCTGTTTCCTACCAAAGTAGAAGGAGGAGCAAGTGACCAAATCTGAATTCGTGGACCAGGTCGCAGACCGGGCCGGACTCAGCAAGAAGGACGCTGGCGACGCCGTTGACGCGATGCTCGAGACGATCGAGGGCGCACTGAAGCGCGGGAGCGACGTCGTGTTCTCCGGATTTGGGAAGTTCAGCGTCTCCGATCGCAGCGCACGCGAGGGCCGCAACCCGGCCACCGGCGAGAAGATCCAGATCGCCGCATCGCGGGTCCCCAAGTTCACCGCGGGCGCGGCGCTGAAGAAGGCCGTCAACTAGCGGCCACGGAGGCGTGTGGCCGAAGGACCGCCGACCGCTGCGGAGGCGGCAGCCCCGCTGACGGATCAGCCGTTCTCCGACCACACTGAGCCGATTCATTTCGGCGACAAGCTCGCCGGCTGCGTCCAGCGCAGGCGATCGCAGATCGTTCTGGGGCTGGATCCCGACCCCGCACGGCTCTGGCCCGAAGCGCTGGAGCTCGCGGGCGGGACGCGCGGCGGCGCTGGCGAGCGGGCCGCGCGCGCCGTCGCGGCGCACTGCCGGCTCGTGCTCGACGCCGCGGCCGAGCAGTGCGTGGCGGTCAAGCCCCAGGTGGCGTGCTTCGAACGCCTGGGTGCTCCGGGGTGGGCGGCGCTGCGCGAGGTGATGGATGACGCCGCGCAGCGCGGCCTGATCGTGATCGCCGACGCCAAGCGCGGTGACATCGACATCTCGGCGCGGGCCTACGCGCAGGCGTTCTTCGGTGCGACGGCAACGCCCTTCGGCGAGGTCGAGGGGTTGGGTGCCGACGCGCTGACCGTGAGCCCGATGCTCGGCCGCGACTCCCTGGCACCGCTGATCGAGGTCGCGCGCGAGCGTGGTGCGGGCCTGTTCGCGCTCGTGCGTACGTCCAACCCAGGCGCCGCCGACATCCAGGACCGCGAGCTGGCCGCGGGCGGGACGGTCAGCGAGGCCGTCGCCCGGATGATCGACGAGCTCGGCCGGCCCGGCGTGGGGGAGGCCGGCCTGTCTGATGTCGGCGCCGTCACCGGGGCCACCGCCCCCGAGCGGCTCGAGGCGCTGCGGGCGCTGATGCCGCACGCCGTCTGGCTGCTCCCGGGGATCGGCCCCCAGGGCGCCAGCGGCCGCGACCTCGCGCCGGCCTTCGCCGCCGGTCCCGCGGGCGGGCTGGTCTCGGCCTCACGGGCCATCGTCTACGCCTTCGAGAGCGGTGACGGCGGCGCTCCCGCAGCGTCCGCACGCGACGAGGCGGCGCGCCTGCGCGAGCTCATCTGGGGCCTGTACGCGTAGCCTCGCGTCCCTGAAAGACACGCGGGGAGGCGTCGGGGCCGCGAGTATGATCGGCCTGGGATGGTGGCAAAAATCGCGCGCTTCCTGGCGCCGATCGCACTAGCTGCGGTGGGGGTCGGGATCTATCTGATCGTGCACTCAACGGTCGGCCACCAGACCACCACCGCGACGCAATCGAGCACCACGATTGCCAACGGGTCGCGGCACAAGGCGCGCAAGCACCGGCGCCTGCCGAAGTACTACATCGTCAAATCCGGGGACACGCTCAGCGAGATCTCCTCGCGCACGGGCGTCTCGGTCGTGCGGCTGACTGACCTGAACCGGTCGCTGGCCCAGGCCCCCAACAGCCTCCAGACGGGGCAGCGGCTGAGGCTGAGGCGTTGAGTCGTCGCTTCGCTGCGCGATTGATCGCGACGGCGGCGTGCGGCGTGGGCCTCCTGGGCGTGACGCCGGCCGTCGCCAAGACCCCATCTCGTGTCGCCCCTCCGCCCCTGTCGGTGAGTGCGGCGGCGCTGTACGCGCCGGCTACCCATCAGCTGCTCTACGGCGTCAACGCGGACAAGCGCGTCGCGATCGCCTCGACGACCAAGCTCATGACCGCGCTCATCGTGCTCCAGCACGTCCACAAGCTCTCGACCATGTTCACCCAGAACGACTACCGCTCGGCGTCGGTCGACTCCCAGATCGGGCTGGCGCCGAGGGAGCGCATGAGCGTGCACGACCTGCTGCTGGCGCTGATGCTGCCCTCCGCCGATGATGCCGCCGAGGACCTGGCCTTCAACGTCGGACACGGCTCGCTGGCGCGGTTCGTGCAGATGATGAACGCCGAGGCGCGGGAGCTGGGTCTGCGCAAGACCCACTACACGACGCCGATCGGGCTCGACACTGCCGGCAACTACTCCACGGCGGCGGACCTGGTCAAGCTGGCGGACTACGACATGACCCACAGCGCCTACTTCGCCCGGATCGTCGCACTGCCGCGCGCGACCCTGTACTCGGGCGATCACGTGCGGACGGTCGTCAACCGCAACGACCTCGTGGGCAGGTATCCGTGGATCGACGGCGTCAAGACGGGTCACACGCTGGATGCCGGTTACGTGTTGGTCGCCTCCGGGCACAGAGGGGGAATGGCGCTGATCAGTGCCGTCCTCGGGACCGACTCAGAGACATCGCGGGACGCCAACACGCTGGCGCTGCTCAACTACGGGAGCAACTTCCGGGTCTGGACGCCCGTGCGCAAGGGCCAGTTGATGTCCCAGCCCACCGTGAAGGACCAGCCCGACCTGCACCCCACGGTGACCGCGGCGGCGGGCTACACGCGCATCCTGCCGCGGTCGGCCCCCGTGCACGTCGATGTCCGGGTGCCGCGACAGCTCATCGGGCCGGTGCCGGCGCAGGCGGTCGTCGGGACCGCCACCGTCACCGACGGCCGTCGCGTCCTGGCGCGCATTCCACTGGTGCTGAGCCGCCGCGTGCCGGCGCTGAGCGGCCTGACGCGAGCCACGCGATTCGTGACCAAGCCGGTCACGCTGATGGTCATCGCCGGCGCAGTGGCGGGCGCGGCGCTGCTCCTGCGTAACGTACGTCGGCGTCGGCGCACCGGTCGACGGGGTAGGGAACTGGAGGCGACATGATCATCACCGTCACGCTCAACGCCGCGATGGACAAGACGCTCGAGGTTCCCAGCTTCACCCCGGGGCGTCGCCACCGCACGGTCGACCAGACGACGATGCCGGGCGGCAAGGGCGTCAACATCGCCCGCGCCATCAAGCGCCTGGGGCAGCCGGTGATCGCGACCGGCTTCGCCGGCGGTCCGACCGGCAGCCGCATCGTCGAGGCTCTCAACGACGAGTCGATCCTCAACGACTTCGTCCGGATCGGCGACGAGTCGCGCACCAACACGGCCGTGATGGACCCCACCACGGGGCTGCAGACCGAGATCAACGAGCGCGGTCCGGCGGTCTCGGCCCAGGAGCTGGAGCTGTTTCGCGAGAAGCTGCTCTATCTGGCGCAGGGGGCGAGCATCTGCCTGTTCGCGGGGAGCCTGCCCCGGGGGCTGGAGACCGACATCTACTTCTCGCTCATCCGCGAGGTCCGCCGGCTGGGAGTCACGACCATGATCGACACCGACGGTGAGCCGCTGCGGCTGTCGATGCGCGCCGAGCCCGACCTGGTGTCGCCCAATGAGCTGGAGGCCGAGGAGCTCGTCGGCCACGAGTTCAACGACGCCGCCGACCGCGCCCAGGCGGTGGTCGAGATGACCCGGCTGGGCGCGCACGAGGCCATCATGACCGTGTCGGACGGCTGCTACGCGCGCATCTTCGAGTCCGGCTCGCCGGCGCTGTACCGGGTGCGGATCGCCGAGCAGGAGGCCCGGTCGGCGGTCGGCTCGGGCGATGCGTTCCTGGCCGGCTACGTGTGCGCGCGCTACTGCGACCGCGAGCCGGCCGAGTGCCTGCGCTTCGGCGTCGCGTGCGGGGCCGAGTCGACGCTGCACTTCGGCGCCGGCATCCTCGATCCCGCGCGGGTGGACCGGCTGCTGGGCGAGGTCGAGTCAGAGCGCGTCGAGATCGGCGCTGAGATCGGCTGACGCAGCCGCTCCGAGCGACTCCGCAACCTCCGCCTTAATCGCTTCCGGACCCCGTCTGGACGGCGATTTGCCACTGCTAGGATCGACCTCCCGAGGCAGCCACCATCGCCTCGCTGAATCGTCCGCCGCGAGTTCTAGGATGCGTGAATGGAAGTAGAGATCGGTCGCGGAAAGAAGGCTCGCCGCGCATACGGGTTCGACGACATCGCCATCGTCCCTTCACGACGCACGCGTGACCCTGACGACGTCGACATCTCATGGACCTTGGGTCCGTATCGCTTCGATCTGCCGCTGCTGGCCGCGGCTCTGGACGGCGTCGTCTCGCCTGATTCCGCCGGCCTGATCGGCAAGCTCGGCGGCTTGGCCGTCCTCAACCTCGAGGGCATCTATTGCCGCTACGAGGACGCCGACGCCCAACTCGAGCGGATCGCCACCTTCTCGCCCGACATCGCCACGCGGGAGATGCAGGACATCTACCGCGAGCCGGTGAAGCCCGAGCTGATCGCCCGGCGCATCGAGGAGATCAAGGCCCACGGCGTGGTCGCGGCGGCGTCGTTGACCCCGCAGAAGGTGCGCACGCACTATGAGACGGCGCTCGAGGCCGGGTTGGACATCCTCGTCATCCAGGGCACCGTCGTGTCGGCCGAGCACGTCTCGCGCGACGAGAGCCGCCCGCCGCTCAACCTCAAGGAGTTCATCCGCGAACTGGCGCCGACGCCGGTGGTCGTGGGTGGCTGCGCCTCCTACCACACCGGTCTGCACCTCATGCGCACCGGCGCCGCCGGCGTGCTCGTCGGAGTCGGCCCGGGCGCGATCTGCACCACCCGCGGGGTGCTGGGGATCGGCGTCCCGCAGGCCACCGCGATCGCCGATGTGGCGGCCGCGCGCTCGCAGCACATGCTGGAGACCGGCGACTACGTCAAGGTGATCGCCGACGGCGGCATGCGCAACGGCGGTGACATCGCCAAGGCCATCGCCTGCGGCGCCGACGCGGTGATGCTCGGATCCGCTCTGGCCCGCGCCTACGAGGCGCCTGGGCGCGGCTACAACTGGGGCATGGCCACGTTTCACCCGACGCTCCCGCGTGGGACCCGTGTCGCCACCAAGCCGAATGGCACCCTCGAGGAGATCATCAAGGGCCCGGCCCGTGAGAACGATGGCACCTTCAACCTCATGGGCGGCCTGAGCACGTCGATGGCCACCTGTGGGTACCGGGACATCGCCGAGTTCAATCGCGCCGAGCTGATGGTCGCCCCCGCGCTGCAGACGGAGGGCAAGCACCTCCAGCGCGAGCAGGGCGTGGGCATGGGCGCCGGCAGCCGGGGCGCGGCGGTGGGAGTCGCGGATTAACTCCGGCCCGTCGGCCGCTGCGGCTCTCCAGACTCTCGAGGAGTCTGCGGAGGTTCGCGGGGCCCCGGCCGATGACGGGCTGGAGGACGTGCGCGCCGCCACCGACGAGGTGGTGGTGCTCGACTACGGCGGGCAGTACTCGCAGCTGATCGCGCGCCGCGTGCGCGAGTGCGGCGTGTTCTCCGAACTGCTGCCCCACCACGTCGGCGCCGCCGAGGTGGCCCGTCGCCGCCCCAAGGGCGTGATCCTGTCCGGCGGCCCGGCCTCGGTGTACGCCGACGGCGCGCCGCCGCTCGAGCCCGCGCTGCTCGAGCTCGGGGTGCCGGTGCTCGGCATCTGCTACGGCATGCAGCTCATCGCGCTGGAGCTGGGCGGCCGTGTTCAGGGCGCCGAGGTGGGCGAGTTCGGGCGCTCCCAGCTCACTGTGGCCGACCCGGGCCGGCTGCTGGCCGGCACGCCCGCGGAGCAGACGTGCTGGATGTCTCACCGCGACACCGTCTTCGCGCCGCCGCCCGGTTTCACGCCGCTGGCCGCCTCCACCGCGTCCCCGGTGGCCGCCTTCGAGTCCACCGAGCGCGGCGTCTACGGGATCCAATTCCATCCCGAGGTCGTGCACACCCCCTACGGCCAGCAGGTGCTGACCAACTTCCTCACCGACATCTGCGGCTGTGACCAGGGCTGGAGCGCCGCCTCGGTGATCGAGGACCAGATCGCGCGCATCCGCGCGCTGGTGGGGGACGGCCGGGCCATCTGTGGCCTGTCGGGCGGCGTCGACTCCTCGGTGGCCGCGCTGCTCGTGCACCGGGCGATCGGGGACCGGCTGACCTGCGTGTTCGTCGATCACGGCCTCATGCGCAAGAACGAGGGCGCGCAGGTGGTCGAGGCCTTCCGCGATCAGTTCGAGGTGCCGCTGGTGGCCGTCGACGCCGAGGACCGGTTCCTGGCCAAGCTCAAAGGGGTGAGCGACCCCGAGCGCAAGCGCAAGATCATCGGCGCCGAGTTCATCCGCGTGTTCGAGGAGGAGGCCGCCAAGCTCGACGACGTGGAGTTTCTCGTCCAGGGCACGCTGTACTCCGACGTGATCGAGTCCGGCGGCGGCACCGGCGCGGCCACGATCAAGTCCCACCACAACGTCGGCGGCCTGCCCGAGGACCTCCAGTTCCAGCTTGTGGAGCCGCTGCGCGCTCTGTTCAAGGACGAGGTGCGCGCGGTGGGCGCGGAGCTGGGCCTGCCCGAGCGGCTGGTGTGGCGCCAGCCCTTCCCCGGCCCAGGCCTCGCCATCCGCGTGGTCGGCGGCGAGGCCACCAAGGAGCGCCTCGACATCCTGCGCGACGCCGACGCGATCCTGCAGGAGGAGATCCGCCAGGCCGGCCTGTACCGGGATCTGTGGCAGTCCTTCTGTGTCCTGCCCGACATCCGCACAGTGGGCGTTCAGGGCGACGAGCGCACCTACGGTCACGTCATCGCCATCCGGGCGGTCACCAGCGACGACGCCATGACCGCGGACTGGGCGCGGCTGCCCTATGACCTGCTGGAGCGGATCGCCAGTCGCATGATCAACGAGATCCGCCCGGTGGGCCGGGTCGTGCTGGACATCACGTCCAAGCCGCCCGGCACCATCGAATGGGAGTAGGCACCGCCTGAGTCGTGGGGCACTGCCGCCGTGACCGGCCGCGCGGGACTCCTGCAGCCGGTCAGGGGCTGATCGCGGGCGCCCGCGCGATCACCGAGCCGACGTAGGGCGCGAGATCATCGGGCAGCGCGCCGCGCGCGAACCAGTCCACCGCCGCCAGCTCGCCGCGGTCGATCGTCAACGGCGGCTCGCACAGCTCGGCGCGGAAGCAGTGGATCGTGTCGCGCCGGTGATTGACGTTGCCGCGGATCTCGCCGACCTCGATCCACGCGACGTCGTGCAGCCCCAGCTCCTCGCTCATCTCGCGGCTCGCGGCGGTCAGCGGCGGCTCACCGCGCTTCATGGCTCCACCGGGAACGTCCCAGGAGCGACGGCCGTAGGTGTGGCGGACCAGGAGGACGCGATCGCGGCAGGTGACCAGACACTTGACGCCCTGCTTGGGCGGCCGTCTGACGAACCAGAACACCTGGAGCACCCGGTAGGCGATGCGGTAGCCGAGGCGGCGAAGCGTCAGCGTGACGGGCACGTCTACAAGGGTAGGGCCCCCCGGGGTCAGCCCGGCGGAGCGGGCCGGCGCGCGCCGTGACAGCGCCTGTGAGGCGCAATTGTGAGCTTTCTCTACCCGTTTTTCCCAGGATCCCTGCGCCGGTCTCATCGTCAATCCGCCGGTTGCCGCGAGGTCTGGCTATCATCGTCGGCCTGTTGCGCGAGCGAACGCGCGACCTGTCCGTGCCATGAAGACCTACGTAGCCAAACCCACCGACCGCGAGCGCAACTGGCTGATCGTCGACGCCGAGGGCCAGATCCTTGGGCGGCTGGCGACCCAGATCGCCGACGCCCTGCGCGGCAAGCGCAAGCCGACGTACACGCCGCACATCGATACCGGCGACTTTGTCGTCGTGGTCAACGCGGAGAAGATCGCGGTGACCGGCAACAAGCGCGCCGCCAAGATGTACTACCGCCACTCGGGCTACCCCGGCGGCCTGAAGTCCCGGTCGCTCAACGACATGCTCGAGCGCCGGCCCGAAGAGGTCATCCGACTCGCCGTCAAGGGCATGCTCCCGCGCAACCGGCTGGCGCGAAAGCAGCTCACCAAGCTCAAGGTCTACGCCGGCCCGGAGCATCCGCACGCCGCCCAGCAGCCGCAACCGATGGAGATTTCGCAGTGAGCGACGCAGAGCATCCCGAGGACGAGCAGCGCCCCGACGAGGAGGCTGCCGCCGAGGAGGTCCCGGCCGAGAGCGCCGAGGAGCCCGCCCCGCAGGCGACTGAGTCGGCCGACGAGCCCGCGCCCGCCGCGGCGCCGGAGCCGGTCGCCGAGGCCGACGCCGAGGCCGAGGAGCCCCCGCCCGCCGCGGAGCCCGCGCCCACCGAGCCCGAGCCGGTCGCTGAGGCCGAGGAGCCCGCCGCCGAGCCAGAGCCCGTCGCCGAGCCAGAGCCCGCCGCGGAGCCGCAAGCCGCGGAGCCGCAGGCCGAGACGCCCGCGCCGGAGCCGCAGGCCGAGACGCCGGCGGCGCAGCCGCAGCCGCAGGCCGAGACACCCGCCCCGCAGCCGCCGGCCGCGTCCGCTGAGACCGGAGAGGACGAGGACGGCGAGGAGGTCGCGCCGCGTCAGCGTCCCGAGATCCCCGGAGCGGACCTCATCCCCGACATCGTCTCCGACAGCGACGAGTTCCTCGACGCCGAGTCGCGCGCCGCCGCCGAGGCCGCGGCCGAGGAGGCCGCCGCCCGCGAGCAGGAGCAGGACTCCGACCAGGCGTCCCAGCCGATTGCCGATGCCGCGATCGACCTCGCCGCCGGTGCCCGCTACACCGCCACCGGCAAGCGCAAGACCGCCGTCGCCCGCGTCATCCTGAAGCCCGGCAGCGGCACCTACGCCATCAACGGCAAGGAGCTGGACGCCTACTTCCCGCGTGAGACGCTGCAGCGCATCATCCGCCAGCCGCTCGAGGCGGTCGGTTACGAGTCGCGCATGGACGTCGTGGCGCGAATGCACGGCGGCGGCGTTGCCGCGCAGGCCGGCGCCCTGAGGCACGGGATCTCCCGCGCTCTGCTGGAGGCCGATCCCAACCTGCGTGGCGAGCTGAAGCGGCGTGGCTTCCTCACCCGTGACCCGCGGGTCAAGGAGCGTAAGAAGGCCGGCCTCAAGAAGGCCCGTAAGCGCCCGCAGTTCTCCAAGCGCTAGGCGCTGATCGCCGCCCCATGGCCCGCCAGCTTTTTGGCACCGATGGTGTTCGGGGCCGTGCCGGGGAGTTCCTGACCGCAGAGTTGGCGCTCAAGCTCGCGAGGGCCGCCGTGGATCGCTACGAGCCCCCGTCGGGCACCGGTGAGAACGGGCGGGCTCAGGTGGTGATCGTCCGCGATACCCGCGAGTCGGGCGAGATGCTCGAGTCCGCGATCGCGGCCGGCGTGACCGCAGCCGGCGGCGACGCACTTCTGGCGGGGGTGCTGCCCACTCCGGCGGCGCCGCTGCTGGTGCGCCGGCACGGGCTGGCCCTCGGCGCCGTCATCTCGGCCTCGCACAACCCGTTCGAGGACAACGGCATCAAGCTGTTCGCAGCCGACGGCTTCAAGCTCGACGACGACACCGAGCACGAGATCGAGGCGGCGCTGGAGGAGCCACCGATCGTCCCGGCCCAGATCGGGCGCGTGCGGCGCCTCAACGGGGCCCTGGAGGACTACCTGAGGGCGCTGCACACCCGATTTGCCGGCCTGGACCTCTCGGGCCGGCGCATCCTGCTGGATTGCGCCAACGGAGCGACGTTCCGAGCTGCCCCGGAGATCTTCCGCCGTCTCGGCGCCGAGGTGGAGACGATGGCTGACGCCCCCGACGGGCGCAACATCAACGACGGCTGCGGCTCCACGCATCTGGATGCCGTCATCGAGCGCACGCGTGCCGGCGGCTTCGAGGTCGCGTTCGCATTCGACGGCGACGGCGACCGCGTCCTGGCCGTGGACGGGGCCGGTGAGGTCGTCGACGGCGACGAACTGGTGGCGTTGGCCGCCCTGCACCTGCACGCCTCAGACCGGCTCCCCGGTGGCGGCGTCGCCGTCACGGTGATGACCAACTACGGCTTCCACACCGCGATGAGCGACGCCGGGGTGGAGGTGGCGGTGACCGCCGTGGGCGACCGCTACGTCCTGGACGAGCTGCGCCGGCGGGGCTGGGCGCTGGGCGGTGAGCAGTCGGGCCACATCATCGACCTGGGGTTCGGCCCCTCCGGCGACGGCATCGCCAGCGCGCTGCTCACCCTCGAGGCCCTCAACGGCCGCGATCTACGCGACCGGGGCGCGATGGAGAAGCTTCCGCAGCGGCTGGTCAACATTCGCGCCGCCGACCGCCAGTCCCTGGTCTCGGCGATGGAGGCATCTGACCTGGGCGATGCCATCGATCGCGAGCAGTCGGCGCTCTCGGGCCGAGGGCGGGTGCTCGTGCGCGCGTCGGGCACCGAGCCACTCATCCGGGTCATGGTGGAAGCGCCCAGCCAGCGTGAGACCGACGATGTCTGCGATCGGCTGTCCTCGGTCGTCAAGACGATCCTGACAGGCGGATAGCAAGGATGGCCCGCCGGGGCCGTTAACATCGAAGACCCCCTCTGCCCACCACGACCGACCGGACAAGGGCAGGTCGCCGGTCTGTGTCCTGGGCAGCGCTACTCCTGGAGGAATCGCGAGATGTGCGGAATCGTCGGCTATGTCGGGCCCCGAAAGGTCCGGCCCCTCCTGATGCAGGGGCTGGAGAAACTCGAATATCGCGGCTATGACAGCGCCGGCATCAGCGTGCTCGACGGGGACCGCGTGGACGCCGTGCGCGCCGTGGGCAACCTGTCGGCCCTGCGCGGCGCGATCGCCCGGCGCGAAGCGGCGGCCGGCCCCGAGGAGCACGCCACGGTGGCCGTCGCCGAGCGGCCGGTGCCGGAGACGGGCATCGCCCACACGCGGTGGGCCACTCACGGACGCGTGACCGAGGCGAACGCCCACCCGCACTACGACACCACCGACAGCGTCCACATCGTCGTCAACGGGATTGTCGAGAACTACATCGCGCTGAAGGCCCGCCTGATGGATGAGGCCCACCCACCCGCCGTGTTCACCTCCGAGACCGACGCCGAGGTGATCGCCCACCTCGTCGCCCACCACTACGACGGCGACCTGCTCGAGGCCGTCCGCGCCGCCTACGCCGAGCTGCGCGGCCACTACGCGTTCGTCGCCCTCACCGCCCGAGAGCCGGGTGTGCTGGTGGGCGCGCGCAAGGAGTGCCCGCTGATCGTCGGCCGCGGAGACGGCGAGACGTTCATCGCCTCCGCGATCCCGGCCTTCCTGCGCGAGACCCGCCGGGTTCAGTACATCGGCGACGACGAGCTCGTCGTGCTGCGCCCCGAGGGCACGGCGTTCTACACCGCGGCCGGCGAGCCGGTCGAGCACGAGGTCGTCGAGATCGACTGGGATGCGGACACCGCGGAGAAGCAGGGTTACGACACGTTCATGCTCAAGGAGATCCACGAGCAGGCCGACGCCGTGGCCGAGACCATCGGCGAGCGCGCGGCCCGCGGGTGGGGCATCGACCTCGGGGACCTGACCCCGCCCGGGGACGCCGAAACCGTCGCCATCGACGACGATCTGCTCAAGCGCATCCGGCGTGTGGTCATCGTCGCCTGCGGCACCGCCTATCACGCCGGCCTGATCGGCCGCTACGCCATCGAGCAATGGGCGCGCGTCCCGGTGGAGGTCGACATCGCCTCGGAGTACCGCTATCGCGATCCGGTGGTGGGCCCCGACGACCTCGTCATCGGCATCTCGCAGTCGGGCGAGACCGCCGACACGCTGGCGGCCATGCGCACGGCGCGCGCCAAGGGCGCGGCGGTGCTGGCCGTGACCAACGTGATGGGCGCTCAGGCCACCCGCGAGGCCGACGGCGTGCTCTACACCCGCGCCGGTCTCGAGATCGGCGTGGCGGCGACCAAGACCTTCGTCAGCCAGATCACGGTGATGTACCTGCTGGCGCTCCGTCTCGCCGAGGTCCGTGGCGTGATGAACCGCGCCGAGCTCAAGCCGCCGATCTCAGACCTCAAGCGCCTGCCGCACATGATCGCCGAGCTGCTGGAGCGCGACGTCGACGGAGTGGAGGCCATCGCGAAGGCCCACTACCAGTCCGACTTCTTCCTCTACCTGGGACGCCACATCGGCCTTCCCGTAGCGCTCGAAGGGGCGCTGAAGCTCAAGGAGATCTCCTACATCGCCACCGACGCCTACGCCGCCGGTGAGATGAAGCACGGGCCGATCGCGCTGCTGGACGAGAACACGCCGGTGGTCGTGGTGGCGACCGAGTCTCCGGTGCTGGAGAAGGTGGTCTCCAACATCCAGGAGGTTCGGGCCCGCGGAGCGCGTGTCATCGCCGTGGCCACGGAGGGCGACGACACGATCGCCGAGCACGCCGACGAGGTGATCCGGGTACCCCGCACCGACTGGATGCTGGCGCCGCTGCTCGCCGTCATCCCGCTCCAGCTTCTGGCCTACCACATCGCCCGGTTACGGGGCCTCAACGTCGACCAGCCGCGCAATCTGGCCAAGACCGTCACGGTCGAGTGACGCGCGTGGGTCCGACCGAGCCCTCCGTCGGCCTCGATCTGCTGGAGATCGACCGACTGGAGCGGGCGCTGGAGCGCCGCCCGCGCCTGGCCGAACGGCTGTTCACCGACGCCGAGCGCGAGTACGCCGCCTCACGCGCGCGGCCCGGTCAGCATCTGGCCGCCCGCTTCTGCGCCAAGGAGGCCGTGGCCAAGGCACTCGGACTGCAAGTCTGGAGCTTTCGCGATGTCGAGGTGACGTCGGCGGGCGGTCCCCCCGAGGTGACGCTGCACGGCGCAGTGGCCGAGCGCGCCGAGGCGCTGGGGGTCACCGTCCGGATCTCGCTCACGCACACCCGCACCGACGCCGGCGCGGTGGCGATCCTCGCCGCGCATGAGTGACGCCACGCCCGGCGCGCTGCCGGGCTGGCTCGAGCCCCTGCCCGACGCCGAGCAGCAGCGGGCCATCGACGCCTGGGCGATCAATGACCGCGGCATCCCGTCGCTGGAGCTGATGGAACGTGCCGGCGCCGGCCTGGCCGACGTCGTGGGCCAGTGGGGTCCCGACGGACGCATCGTGGTCGTCGCCGGCAAGGGCAACAACGGCGGCGATGGCCTGGTCGTGGCCCGGATGCTGCGCGAGGCCGGTCGGCACGTGGATGTGCTGCTGCTGGCGCCCGGTGACGAGTTGAGCGGCGACGCCCGCGCCAACCTGGACCGCCTGCCGGGGCCGGCGCCCATCCACGCGCAGCCGTTCGACGCCGCCGCGCTCGACGGGGCGGTCGCGATCGTCGACGCCATCCTGGGCACGGGCTTCAGCGGCGAGCCCCGCGACCCGGCCCGGGCTGCGATCGCGGCCATCAACGCGCGCGCGCCGCAGGCCATGGTCTTCGCCTGTGACGTGCCCAGCGGCGTGAACGCGTCGACCGGGGAGATCGCCGGCGACGCGGTACGCGCGCACGCCACGGTGACCTTCCATGCCGGCAAGCCGGGCCTGTGGATCTCGCCGGGCAAGACCCATGCCGGCGAGGTGACGGTGATCGACATCGGCATCCCGGAGGGGGCGCCGGTCGCGCCATCGGTCGGCCTGATCGCTCCCGCCGTGCTCGACGCGGTGCCCCACCGGGCCCATGACTCCACCAAGTTCGCCGCCGGCTCCGTGCACGTCTGCGGTGGCTCCACGGGACTGACGGGAGCGCCGTGCATGGCCGCCGAGGCCGCGATGCGGGCCGGGGCGGGCTACGTCACCGTGCTCGTCCCCGCGTCGCTGAACCTCGTATTCGAGCAGCGGTTGCTCGAGGTGATGTCGGTGCCGCTCCCCGACAAGGAGGGCACGCTCACGCAGCCGGCGCTCGAGGCCGCGCTCGAGCGGGTCGACCGCGCCGATGCGTTCGTGCTCGGGCCGGGACTCGGCCGCAAGCCGGGCACGTTCAAGCTGGCCCGCAAGCTCGCCGCGGCCATTCCCATTCCACTGCTGCTCGACGCCGACGGCCTCAACGCCCACGAGGGCCGCCTGGAGGCGCTGGCCGAGCGCGAGGCGGCCACGGTGCTCACCCCGCACGCCGGCGAGCTGGCGCGGCTGCTGGAGACCGACAGCGGCGAGATCGCCGCGCATCGCCTGCGCTGTGCGCGTGACGCCGCCGCTCGCGCCAACGCGGTGGTCCTGCTCAAGGGCGACGACACCATCGTCGTCGCCCCCGACGGCCGCGCCGCAGTCAGCCGCGGTGGCGCCCCCGCCCTGGCCACGGCGGGCACCGGCGATGTGCTCTCCGGGGTCATCGGCGCCTTCCTGAGCAAGGGGATGGACCCCTTCGCCGCGGCCAGCGCCGGCGCCTTCCTGCACGCCCGTGCCGGCCGGCTGGCGGAGCAGACCATCGGCGCCGAGGGCGTCATCGCCGGCGACGTGATCGCTCTGCTGCCGCGCGCACGTTCCGGCGACGAGTAGCGGCCGCCACGTGACCGCCCCATCCGGCAGCATCTGACCATGGCACTGCGTGCACTGGCCCGCGTCAACCTGGCCGCGATCGAGCGCAACGTGGTCTCCCTGGGGGGCCGGCTCGACGCGGGGGCCGTGTTGTGCGCGGTGGTCAAGGCTGATGCCTCCGGTCACGGCGCTGTCCCCGTGGCGCGGGCTGCTCTGGCGGGCGGGGCGACGATGCTGGCCGTGGCCACCGCCGGTGAGTCGCAGGAGCTGCGCGGCGCCGGGCTGAGCGCCCCGATCCTGGTCATGGGCGCCGTGAGCTCCGAGGAGCTGCCGGTGGCGCTGGACGCCGGCGCGGAGGTGGTCGCCTGGGACGAGCGGTTTGTCTCCGAGCTGGCGGCCGCCGCGGGTACCCGCCCCGCCCGGCCCACCGCAGCGCCGATCGACGTCCACATCAAGCTCGACAGCGGCATGGGCCGGCTGGGCACGCGCGACACCGACGAGGCCCTGGCGGTGGCCGATCTCGTGCACCGCGCCGCGCCCGAGCTCCGGCTGGCCGGAGCCATGACCCACCTGGCCACCGCGGACGGAGACCTCGACTTCGCCGCCGCGCAGCTCGCGGTGTTCGCGCCGTTTGCCGCCGAGCTCCAGCGGCGGTTCGGGCGCCTGCGCATCCACGCCGCCAACAGCGCCGCGACGCTGCGCGTGCCCGGCAGCCATTTCGACATGGTGCGCTGCGGCATCGCCCTCTACGGTTGTGACCCCATGAACGAGGACCCCGACTCCACCGGGCTCGAGCAGGCCATGGAGCTGAGCAGCTACGTGGCGGCGATCAAGCGCGCCGAGGCGGGCGACAGCATCGGCTACAGCCGCCGCTTCATCGCCTCGCGCGCCACGTGGATCGCCACCATGCCGATCGGTTACGCCGACGGCGTGCGCCGGGGACTCACCAACAACTGTGACGTGCTGATCGAGGGCCGCCGCTATCCGCTCGTCGGCACGGTGAGCATGGACAACATCACCGCCGATCTCGGCCCCGAGGATCCCGCCGTGTCGGTCGGCGCGCCGGCGGTCCTGATCGGGCGCTCGGGCGGCGAACGCCAGACGGTGGAGGATCTCGCCCAGCGCCTGGACACGATCAATCACGAGGTGCTGTGTGGGATCTCGGCCCGTGTACCGCGCCGCTATCACCGCGACGGGACGCCGGTGCCGTGAGCGACCCGATCGCCGCCCTCACCGAGATCGTGCCCGACGGCTGGCTGGTCGGCGGGACCGTACGCGACCGCGTGCTCGGTCGCGAGACCGCGGACTTCGACGTGGCCGCCGCCGGCTCGGCGGCCGTCGTCGCCCGCGCGCTGGGCCGGACGGCGGGCGGCTTCGCCTTCGAGCTGTCCGAGGCCTTCGGCGCGTGGCGGATCGTCGCGCACGACCGCACCTGGCAGGTCGACGTCCTGCCGCTCAACGGGGCGACGATCGAGGAGGACCTGGGCCGGCGCGACTTCACCATCAACGCCATCGCCGCGCCGCTGGGCACCGTGGGCTACGTCGACCCGTTCGGCGGGCTGGAGGACCTCCAGGCGCGCAGGCTGCGCGCCGTGTCCCCGGTGGCGTTCGAGCGCGACCCGCTGCGCGCCCTGCGCCTGGCACGGCTGGCGTGCGAGCTGGGCTTCACGGTGGACGACGCCACGCAGGAGCTGGCCCGGGCGGCGGCGCCCGGACTGGCCAGGGTCGCGCCCGAGCGCGTGTTCGCCGAGCTGCGGCGCGTGGTGTGCGCCCCGGCCGCGCTGGCGGGGCTGGAGCTCATGGATGCGATCGGGGTCACCGATGCGGTGCTGCCCGAACTGGCGGCGCTGCGCGGCGTCGACCAGAGCCGCTTTCACCATCTCGACGTGGCCGATCACACCCGCTCGGTCCTGACCGAGGTGATCGCGCTCGAGCGCGATCCCACGCGGCTTGCGGGTGATCACGCGCCCGCGCTCTCGCGGTTCCTCGCCGAACCGCTGGCCAACGACATGACCCGCGGCCAGGCCCTGCGCTTCGGCGCCCTGCTGCACGACATCGCCAAGCCTCAGACGCGCGCGGTGACGCCGCAGGGGCGGGTCACCTTCATGGGCCACGATGAGGCCGGGGCGAGGCTGGGCAGCGAGATCCTGGGCCGGCTGCGGGCCTCTGAGCGTCTGCGCGACCATGTCGCGGCGCTGACCCGTCATCACCTGCGCCTCGGCTTCCTCGTGCACGAGATGCCGCTGAGCCGCCGTGCCGTCTATGACTATCTCCGCGCCACGGCGCCGGTCGCCGTCGATGTCACGGTGCTGAGCGTCGCCGACCGGTTGGCCACGCGCGGCGACAACGCCGAGCGGGCGATCGTGGCCCATCTGGATCTGGCGCGCCAGATGCTGGCCGAGGGTCTGGCGTGGATCGCCGATCCGCCTCGCCCGCCGGTCCGCGGCGACGAGCTGGCCCAGGCGCTCGGGATCAAGCCCGGCCCGGTGGTGGGCGATCTGCTGGCCGAGCTCGAGGCTGCCAGCTTCAGCGGCGAGGTGGCCACGCGCGAGGAGGCCATCGCCCGCGCCCGCGAGCTGATCGCGTCAGGGCCAGAAGGCTAAGCTGGCGGCCATGAGCGACCGAGACCCCGACTGCCTGTTCTGCAAGATCGTCGCCGGCGAGATCCCGTCCGAACGCGTGGACGAGGACGAGCGCACCGTGGCCTTCATGGACATCAATCCGGCCACCCGCGGCCACGCCCTCGTCATTCCCCGCCGGCACGCGGCCAACCTGCTGGAGATCGATGCCGAGGACCTCGCGGCCACGGTGGCCGCGGCCCAGCGGCTGGCGCGGACCGCCTCCGAGCGCCTGGGCGCCGACGGCGTCAACCTGCTCAACTCCTGCGGTCCGGCCGCCTGGCAGACGGTCTTCCACTTCCACGTTCACGTGATCCCGCGCTACTCGGACGACCCCCTGCGGCTGCCGTGGACGCCCTCACCGGGCGACCCCGACGAGATCGCGGCCGCCGCACAGCAGCTGCGATGAGCGCCGCGGACGCCTCTGGCGCTGCCGCCGGTTCCGGCGGCCTGGACGCCGCGGTCGCCGACCTGGAGGCCGACCGGCCCCGGGGCGGTGCTGTTCCGCGCCGAGGGCCGCGTCGTCAGCGGTGGCCTGCGACATCATCCTGGCCTCCGAGTCGGCCGGCTTCGGGCTGGTGGAGAAGGTGATCGGCCTCACTCCCGCGATGGGCGGCACGCAGCGCCTGGCCGAGCGCGCCGGCACCGGGCGGGCGCGTGAGTTCGTGATGGCGGGGCGGCCGTTCGGGGCGTCGGAGCTCGAACGATGGAACGTCGTCAACCGGGTCCTGCCCGACGACGGCTTCGACGCCGCCGCTCGGGGGTACGCCCGCGAGCTGGCGGAGGGGCCCACCCTGGCGCACGCCGCGACCAAGCAGGTGCTCCGTGATTACCTCGAGGGGGCGTCGAACTGGCCAACGAACGGGTCCCCGCGGTGGCGGGCGCGCTGTTTGACTCGGAGGATCTCCAGGCCGCGGTGCGCTCATTTCTGGACCAAGGCCCGGGCCGCGCAACCTTCGACGGCCGCTGAGCACAGAAAATACCTACCGTTGCTTGACTGACCCTGGTACGTTTTCCGCGATCTGGTCGGGCTTTGGCCTGCACTACGGGGAAAACGAAGGGATTTTCATGGCAACGGGTACCGTCAAGTGGTTCAGCGACGACAAGGGCTTCGGGTTCATCACGCCCGATGACGGCGGTCGCGACCTGTTCGTGCATTTCACGGGCGTCAATGGCGACGGATACCGCTCGCTGGCCGAGGGCTCCAAGGTCTCCTACGAGGAGGAGGCCGGGCCCAAAGGCCCCAAAGCGGTGAACGTCACCAAGATCTAGCTCTTCCCACGCCACCATATGCGGCTTTTTGGGGCCCTGTTTCCGCGGCTGGAGCCTGCGGCGGTCGTTTGCAGGCTTCCGGTCACGGCGCAACTGATGCCCTCTGGTGGTGTTCACTCATGAACATGAAACGCTTCTCGCTTGCAATCGCAGCCGGCCTGGGTGCTCTGTGCCTCATCGCGCCCGGCGTCGCATCCGCCCAGATCGTCGAGCTCGGCCAGACATCGAGCTCCCCGGTCGCGGCGCCATCTTGCCCGACGGGCGTGTCGCTGGCGAACTGCTTCATCGTCCTGCCGCGCACCACAGCCGTACAGACTGAGAACAACGGCGTCCTCAACCCGACCAAGGTCACCAAGGACGGGTGGATCGTCGCCTTCACCGTCGGGCTGTCCAAGCTCACGTCGGACGCCCCGACCGAGCTGAAGCTCCTCAAGGAGCTCGACGGCAGATGGGGAGGGCCGCCGCAGCTCGTGCTCACGGTCCTCAAGCCTCAGCCCAAGAACAAGTACACCGTGGTCGCGCAGAGCGCGACCTTCCACGTGCTGCCGTTCCTGGGTTCGGTGCTCCAAGAGCCCCTGTCGCTGCCCCCGACCTTCACCACGATGACGGCGCTGCCGGTCAAGAAGGGCGAGGTCATCGGCCTCACCGTGCTCACGTGGGCGCCCGTCCTGACCTACAACCTCACGGCCAGCAAGTACTCCTACCGCCAGAGCCGCCGGGCCAACTGCACCAACCCTCCGGGCACACAGACGGCCCAGACGACCGTGAACTCGACGCAGCAGTACCTGTGCAACTACACGGGCACGCGCGTTCAGTACTCGGCCACCGAAGTCGTCAACCAGCCCTACCCCAAGACCTACGTCGGCGGGCCGACGCCGACCAAGAAGTAGCGGTCTGAGCGCGCCGCCGCGCGGCTAGCAGGTCGCCGGGTTCTGGAGGCAGAAAGACGAGTCGAGGCCGGCACCGCCCGAGGTGCCGGTCCCGCCGCCTCCTCCGCCGCCCCCGGTTCCCCCGGCCCCACCATTGCCGGTGGTGCCGGTGGGAGAGCTCCCGCCCGACGGAGTGGTGCTCGCGGGAGTGGTGGCGCCGCCGGAGGGCGAGGTCGCCCCGCTGGACGGCGCCGAGGACCCGCTGGTCGTGGTGCCGGTCCCGGTCGTGGAAGTGGTGGAGGTGGTCGCGCTGGTCGTCGCCGCGACCACGGCCGCCGCGGTGGGCACGGTGAACGGCGGCACCCCTGCCGTGTCGGCGGTCCCGGTGCCCCCACCGCCGCAGGCGGCGAGGCCCAGCCCCATGGCGACCGAGAGCACGATCGCGGAAAGGGACCTTGGTCTGCGTGCGCCGGGCTGACTCATGCCCACCAGGAGAACCTCAGGAACCGAGCGGCTCCATACGCCTGCCGCACACCGGGCAGTCGTTGAGGTCCTTTTGGGCGAGCTGATCGCACCAGTTGCAGAACCGGAGGTTGTCGACGGTCCACGGCAGCTCGGAGGGCGTGGGGGCGAGCGGAAGCAGCTGCGCGATCACCTCGAGCTCCTCGCCCGTTTCGCGGTCCCGGTAGATCTGGTCCGGGTCGGCCTGAATGATGACTTCGCGACCCGTCGAGGGCGTCCGCATCCGATATCTCTGGTGCAACCTCATCTCGGCTGATCCTACCAGCGGGTCGGACGTCTTCGGCCCTTCGTGGGGGCGTCAGCGCGCCGCTTGAATGGATAGAGTGCCGCCTGGGAGATGCTGCGCTGCCCTCCACAGCTCCGTCGCACTGCGATCCGGCTCATCGCCGGGGTCAGCGTGATGCTGGCCGTCGGCGGCTGCGCCGTCAAGCACCCCACCGCGAACCTCGTCAGCGGCAAGGTGATGTTCCAGAAGTCGTGCGGCAGCTGCCACACATTGGCGCACGCGAACACGAGCGGCACCACTGGCCCCAACCTCGACGATGCCTTCCGCCAGGACAAGTCCGACGGCGTCAAGAGCACGTCGATCCAGGGCCTGGTCGACTCCTGGATCCGCTATCCGAACACCCAGGGGGTCATGCCCGCCGGCCTGGTCGAGGGTCAGGACGCCCAGGACGTGGCCGCCTACGTGGCCGCAGTGGCGGCGCGCCCGGGCCAGGACACCGGTGCGCTGGCCGCCGCCGGAGGCGTGCAGGGAACCTCGCCCGCGGCGGGCAAGCAGGTCTTCACCGGGGTCGGCGGCTGCGGCAGCTGCCACACGCTGGCCGCCGCCGGGACCACCGGCACGGTCGGTCCCAACCTCGATCAGGATCTCAAGACCAGCTGCGCCTCGGCACAGTCCAAGCAGGTCCGCGGCGCAACGCTGCAGGACTGCATCAAGACCGCGATCGTCTCGCCCTACAAGTACATCCCGTCGGGCTACAAGGCGGGCGTGATGCCGTCGAACTTCGCGCAGACGCTCAAGCCCAACGAGATCCAGGCGCTCGTCAACTTCCTGTCGACGGCGGCGAAGTAGGCGCGCCGCCGGCGGCTGCGCGCGCGCGCAGCCGCTCCCACAGCTCCTCGCTGCGGCCCGCCGCCACCGCCCGTGCGGCGCGGCGCCCGTCGAGCTCGAGATCGTGCGCCAGCGCGAAGTCCATCAGGGCCTGGCGCTGCTCGTTCTCCCGTGCGACGCGCAGGAACAGCCAGCAGAAGAGGCCGATGGTGAGAAAGCTCTCCTCCACCATCATCAATCCGCCCGCGGCCACCTGGTCGGCCGTGGAGCTGATGTGCCACAGGGCGTCCCCCGAGCGGTAGATGGGGTAGAAGACGGTGCCTCCGAAGACGAGGACGTTGGCCAGCACCGTGCCCGTGAGGCGGACCGCGACGATGTACACCAGGCGCGCCGCGTTGTTGAACCAGGCCGGCTTGGGCAGCGGCCCGAGCAGCGCCATGTACACCGCCATCCCGAAGATGAGGAAGGTGGCGTGCTCGAGGGCGTGCAGGGCGTCGTGGCGCAGCGCCGCCTGATAGAGGTAGGGCGCGTGCCACACGTAGAAGTTGACCGCCCAGAGGACGATCGCCACCACCGGATGGGCCAGCACTCGCAGCCGGGCGATGACCGGGTTGCGCAGCAGCGGCGCGATCAACGGCCCGGTCATGCCGAGGACCAGCAGGAGCGCCGCGATGTCGCCGATGAGCAGGTGCTCGGCCATGTGGGCCATCAGCAGCTGCGCTGACAGGGTGTCGACCGGCGGGCTGACCGCGACCTCGAGCACGAGCAGGCCGGCGACATAGCAGGCGTAGCGCCACCGCGGCACCGGGCGTCCGTGCTCGGCCAGCGTCCGCGAGCGCAGGTGGTAGGGGACCCAGGCCAACGCGATCAAGACCGGAAAGCCGATCGCCTGGACCGGAGCGTCGGCGAATGGGAGAGGCGGGACGAGCACCGCCACCTATTACAGCGCGTCGATGATGAGCACGATCACGACGATCGCCGCCACCAGGCACACGAACCACACCAGGAAGCCGAATGCGTCGGCCTCGGAGCGCAGCGGGTTGGGCGGGATGAGCCGGGGCTTCATGGGGCGGGACGGCTGGCGGGCGCTGCCCGCATCGGGGTCGCGGGCGGGCGCGCTAGATCACGTAGACCGTCGTATAGACGATCACCCACATGATGTCGACGAAGTGCCAGTAGATCCCCGGCACTTCCATGCCCTGGTGGTGCTCGGCGGAGTAGTGGCCGCGGAACGCGCGCACCGTGACCATGAGCAGCATGCACAGCCCGATGAAGACGTGGGCGCCGTGCAGGCCGGTGAGGGCGTAGAAGACGGTCCCCTGAGCAGCGTCATGGGGCGCGAATCCGATGTGGACGTACTCGTTGATCTGGACGCACAGGAAGGTGAGGCCGAGCAGGAAGGTGGTGACCATTCCGGCCTTGAGCCCGAACCGGTTGCCGCGCTTGATCGAGGTGAGCGCCCAGTGGATCGTGAGTGAGGACGAGAGCAGGATCGCCGTGTTGATCCCGGCGACCGCCTCGGGGAGCTCGGTGCCGTGCGCCGGCCACGGGTTGTGGCTCACGACCCGGATGAAGAAGTAGGCCGTGAAGAACGCCCCGAAGATCATCACCTCGGAGATGATGAAAAGGAGCATGCCCAGCGTCGGAGCCTCCACACGGGAGGACTTGTGCGCCGCCGGCGGGCCGTGGTGGTGGTCGGCGTGGGCGATCGAAGCGGCTTCCATCAGATCTCTGTTCTCCTCGCTCTGGAAGCCACTAGGCGGTGGCGCGGACTGGGTCTTGGGCCACGACGTGCTGGACGTCCTTGCCGGTGGCGTTGCGCACGCGCTCGATGAGATCGGCGCGCAGCCAGCCGGACTTGGTCTCCGGCAGCGTCGAGATGACGATGTCGTCGACGCGGAAGTACTGCAGGGCGTTGGTGATCGCGGTGTACGGGTCGGGGTCGCCGATCATCCCGGCGGCCGTCAGGCCCGCGTCGCGCAGGCGGCCGAGCACCAGCGAGAGCCGCGTCCGGGCGCGCCGCGCCGACGCGCCGCCGCCGCCCTCCTGGGGCACCAGCACGATGAACAGGCGCTCGTGTTTGTCGGGCTCCGCTGCGGCCTTGGCCTTGAGCGCGTCGAGCAGGTCGTCACTCGATGCCGAGCGATTGGCCACGGCCAGCGTGACCTTGAACTCGAGGCCGTCGGAGTCGATGTCGGCCACGACGTGCTCCACGGGCAGGCCGGTGGCCTGGCGCAGCCGGTCGGGCAGGTCGCGGCGCAGCCAGCCCGAGCGCGACTCCGGGAGGGTGGAGATGATGATCGCGTCGGGGTTGTACTCGCGCACGGCGTCCATCGTGGCCGCGTACGGGTCGGGATCGCCGACCTCGCCGACGGCCTCGATGCCCTCGGAACGGACGAATCCGACGGCCAGGTCCACGCGCGTCTGGGCCGCGTCGAACACGGAGTCGTCATAGACGACATAGCCTGCCCGCGGCTGGGTCTGGGGCACGCACAGCACGAACCGCGACTCCTCCTCGGCGGCGTGGCGGCGCACCGCGTCGATGAGCGGCTTGCCCCCGACCGTCTCGTTGGCGATGACGAGGATGGTGCGCATCAGTGGTGCTCCCCGCCGCTGCCGCCGCCCGCGGTCGCGCCGCCTCCGGCGCTCGCGCCGGCACCGGCCGTCACCGGCCGGGCCTCGGCGGGCGGCTTGAAGATGCCGTGCACCGCGCCGGGCACGCCGTACTCATAGGGGCCGCCGACCACGGTCGGCACCGCGTCGAAGTTGAAGATCGGCGGCGGTGAGGACACCTGCCACTCGAGCGTCATGGCCCGCCACGGGTTGGCCGCCGCGCGCGGGCCCCAGCGCCAGCTGGCCACGATGTTGTAGAGGAAGATCAGCGTGCTGGCGCCGAGCACGAACGACGACAGCGAGATGAACAGGTTCCACGCCGCGAACTTTTCCGCATACTCGGCCACGCGTCGCGGCATCCCCTGGATGCCGATGAGGTGCATGGGGCCGAAGGTGAGGTTGAAGAAGATGAACGTCATCCAGAAGTGCCACTTGCCCAGACGCTCGTCGAACATCCGCCCGGTCATCTTCGGGAACCAGTAGTACACGCCGGCGAAGATCGTGAACAGCGAGCCGCCGAACAGCACGTAGTGGATGTGGGCGACGATGAAGTACGTCTGGCTGACGTGGATGTCGAAGGGGATCATGGCCAGCATCACTCCGCTGATCCCGCCCAGCGTGAACATCGTCAGGAAGCCCAGCGCGAACAGCATCGGCGTGTCGAGGTGCAGCACGCCGCGCCACAGCGTGGCCAGCCAGGAGAAGATCTTGATCCCCGTCGGGACCGCGATGATGGCCGTGGTGATCATCATCGGGATGCGGATCCAGGGGGCCATGCCGCTGACGAACATGTGGTGGGCCCACACGGTGAAGCCCAGGACCACGATCGCCAGCAGGGAGAACGCCATCATCCGGTAGCCGAAGATGGGCTTGCGCGACTTGACGGCGATGACCTCGGAGATGATCCCGAACCCCGGCAGCATCATGATGTAGACCGCCGGGTGCGAGTAGAACCAGAAGACGTGCTGGTACATGATCACGTTGCCGTTCTTGCCCGCGCCGACGAAGGCGTCGAAGAAGTGGAAGTGCAGCGAGACGTCGAGCAGCACGAAGAACTGGGATGCGGCGATGAACGGCGTGGCGATGACCACCAGCAGCGAGGTGGAGAAGTTCGCCCACACCAGCAGCGGCATCCGGAAGAAGCTCATGCCGGGGGCGCGCATGGTGATGATCGTCACCAGGAAGTTCAGAGCAGTGGCGATCGATGACGCGCCGGCGAGCTGGACGGCGATCGAGAAGAACAGCTGGCCCAGCGGCATCGTCGTCGACAGCGGGGCGTAGGCCGTCCACCCGGCCGCGAACGAGCCTCCCGGGGCCAGGAAGCTCATGAGCATCATGACCCCGGCCAGCGGCAGCAGCCAGAAGGAGAGCGCGTTCAACCGCGGGAAGGCCATGTCGGGGGCGCCGATCATCAGCGGCAGCACGAAGTTCGCCAGACCGGCGAAGACCGGGATGACGAACAGGAAGATGAGCACGGTGGCGTGGACCGAGAACACGCCGTTGTACTGCTCGGGGGTGAGGAACTGCATGCCGGGCTTGGCCAGCTGGGCGCGGATGAGCATGGCCAGCAGACCGCCCACGAGCAGGAAGAAGAACGACGTGCATGTGTACTGGATCCCGATGACCTTGTGGTCGGTGTTGACGCGGAAGTAGTCGCGCCAGCTGTGGGCGCCGTGGGACGAGTGATCCTCGGGGCGCGTGGGGCGGCCGGAGATCCAGTAGAACCAGTAGTCGGCCGTGCCCAGGCCCACCAGGAAGAACAGGGGCACCGCGATGAGCGCCACGATCGTGATGGCGTTGCCATCGATGATCGGGTGCTCGTGCATCAGCCACCGCACGAGCACGGTCAGACCGAAGGCAAATGCGAATCCGATGACGTCATAAAGCGCGGCCCGATACCAGCCGGGGGCGCGGAGCTTTGCCGGAATGGCCATCAGCTCTCCTTCCTTGATGTGCTCTCGGTCTTGCTCATCCGGAACCCCCGCTCGATCCGCTCGATCCGCTGGTCCCGCTGCCGTAGCCGGGCTCGCCCGAGTTCAGCACCGCGGGCGGCGGCGCGCCGACGGGCGGCGGCCCGTTCGGCTTCTGATGAACCAGCCAGGTCCGGAAGGCCGTCGGGGTGACCACGTGCACGGGGGCGCGCATGAGCGAATGCCCCGCGCCGCACAGCTCCGTGCATTCGGCCGGATAGTTGCCCAGCCGCGTCGGGGTGACGCGGACGGTGGTGATGATGCCGGGCACGGCGTCGAGCTTGACGGAGAACTCCGGCACGAAGAAGCTGTGGATGACGTCCAGCGAGCGCAGGTGGAAGACCACGGGCCGGTTGTTGGGCAGGTAGAGATCGGGCGAGAGGATCTGCTTGCCGCCCGCGGCGGGATACGCGAACTGGAAGGCGAACTGGCGCTCGGTGACGGTCACCACCATCGCTCCGGGGTGGGTCTTCTCGTTGGAGCGCAACACGGAGTAGGCGTAGCCGCAGAGGCTGACGAGCAGAATGGCCGGGATCGCGGTCCAGATCACCTCGAGCCGCGTGTTGCCGTGGATCGGCGGCCCGTCCTTCTCCTCCTCGCCGGGCTTCATGCGGAACTTCCAGACCGAGAACAGGACGACGGTCTCGACGAGCACGAAGATCGGCACCGACACGATCAGCAGCACGTCGTAGAGGGTGTGGATGTTGTGGGCCTGCGTGGACGCGTCGGCGGGGAACCACGGGATCGCCAGCGCCACGGGGATCCCGATGATGATCGCGATGCCGCCGATCAGCCCCATCTGAAGTAGAGGCCTGTTACGCACGTCTCCCGCCTTGTGTCCTCATCTCCACCCTGCATCCTATGGGTTCTGAGCGACGAACGGCATCAGCCATGTACGGCTGCCGGCGAGTGCGCCTATGATTGAGGCAATCGTTGCAAACGCCGAGCGGAGGCGCACAATGCTCGTTTCAGAGGGAATGTCCGAAGTCGTGCTGACGATCGGTCCGGGCCACTCCCTGAGGGAGGCCGCGGCAGCGATGTGGGCGCGTCAGGTGGGGGCCGCAGTGGTCCACGATCCGGAGGCTCCGGCACCCGGCGTGATCACCGAGCGCGACATCCTCCAGGCGGTGGCTCTGGGCATGGATCCCGACGCCGAGCGCGTGGCCCAGCACCTCACCGCCAACCTCACCTTCGCGCGACGCGACTGGTCGCTCGAGCACGCCGCCGCCACCATGGTCTCCGGCGGCTTCCGTCACCTGGTCGTCGTCGAGGGCTCGGATGTGGTCGGTGTCCTGTCGATGCGCGACATCGTCAGGGTGTGGTGCGGCCTGGGAGCCGACTGCGACGTGCCCGCCCCGGCCGGGTAGGCAGCTCGGCTAGGGCCCGACCGGGTGGGAGTGCTGCCCCGTGCCGCCGCCGTGCGACGGGGCGCCCAGATGGGGCCCGTGCTCCTCGGGAAGCTCTGAGATGTCGCGGCGCGTGTCGCGGATCCACATCGCCGCGGTGATGATGAACAGGATCAGGCCGACGATCGAGATGAACCAGTTGATCGTCGTCCCGATCACCATGAGCGTGATCCCCGCCGCGCAGGCCACGGGCAGAAACGTCGGGCCGGGAAGGTGGATCTCCTCGCCGACGGGCGGGGTGTCGTCCTCAGCCTCGCTCACGGGTGAACGTAGATCGCGGCGGCGACGAAGGTGATGCCGAACATGAACAGGCAGGCCGCGCCGGCCAACAAGCCGGAGCGCAGGTTCTTACGGGCGAGCTTTCGATCCATGGCGGTCCTAGATCGTAGTGGTTGTGGGGGTCTGTGTGATCCTCGGCGTGTGGGCGGGACGGTCGTCAGACCTTGACGTCGACCACCATGGCCGCGAACAGCAGCGCGAGGTACAGCATCGAGAACAGGTACAGCCGCAGCGCGGTGCGCCGGTCCGCGCGGCGATAGAGCCACGCCGCGCCGCCGATGAAGGCGAGGCCGAGGGCCATCGAGGCGCCCAGGTACACGCCGCCGAACACTCCGACGCAGAACGGCAGCTGGCTCACGGCGTAGAGCAGCGCCGAGTACAGGACGATGTGCAGGCGGGTGGTGTCTTCGCCCCGCACCACCGGAAGCATCGGCACGCCCACCTCGGCGTACTCGTCCTTCATGAGGAGGCTGAGCGCCCAGAAGTGGGGCGGGGTCCAGTAGAAGACGATCGCGAACAGGTACACGGCGGTCCACGACAGCGACCCCCGCGTGGCCGCCCAGGCCACGAGCGGCGGCATCGCTCCGGCGGCGCCCCCGATGACGATGTTCTGCGGGGTCCGGCGCTTGAGCCACATCGTGTAGACGCCGACGTAGCCGACGAAGCCGCCCAGCGCGAGCGCCGCGGACAGCACGTTGACGGTCAGCGACAGAAGCAGGAAGGACGCCACCTGCAGCGCGATGCCGAAGCGAACGGCCGCCGCGGGGCTGACGCGGCCCGAGGGGATCGGCCGATCGGCGGTCCGGCGCATGCGGGCGTCGATGTCGCGGTCCCAGTAGTGGTTGATGGCGCCCGCGCCCCCGGCGGAGAGATATCCGCCGGCGCAGGTCAGCGCCACGAGCGAGACGGACGGGTCGCCGGCCACCTCCATCGTCATCACCGTCGTGAACAGCAGCAGGGACTGGACCTTGGGCTTGGTCAGGTCGACGTAATCCGCGACGAGCTGGCGGGCGCGGAGCGCTCCCGAGGGGGCGGCGGGGACGGTGGTGGTCACGGAGGTGGGCATGGGGCAGGGGCGGTCCGGGCAGGCCGGCGGCGGCCTTACTCGACCTCGCCCGTCCGGGCGACCGGGACCGTGGTGCGGCTCATCCGCCGGCGCGGGCGAACTGCTCGCTGCCGCCGGTCTTCTGGGTCGCGCCCGTCGAGCGCTCCACCTGG
Organism: uncultured Actinomycetota bacterium; assembly: GCA_963708835.1. Classification (GTDB taxonomy): domain Bacteria; phylum Actinomycetota; class Thermoleophilia; order Solirubrobacterales; family Solirubrobacteraceae; genus Palsa-465. The sequence continues at coordinate 392,453 of CAVPUB010000001.1, forward strand.
CGCCGGATGTCGCGCATCGGCTCGACCGAGCGCACCCGCGGGATCTCGTCGAAGTTGTTGACCGGCGGTGGCGAGGATGTGAACCACTCCAGCGTGTTGCCCTTCCAGGGGTCGGGGCCGGCGATCCGCCCGACGTGCAGGCTCCGGGCGGCGTTGATGATCGTCACCAGGACCCCGAGACCGAGGATGAAGGATCCGATGGTCGAGATCAAGTTGTAGGTGGACCACCCCAGCCCTGGCTGGTAGGTGAAGATGCGCCGCGGCATGCCGGACAGACCCAGGGCGTGCTGGACGAAGAACGTCATGTTGAATCCGATGAACATCAGCCAGAACGAGATCTTGCCCTGGCTCTCGTTCATCAACCGTCCGGTGATCTTCGGGTACCAGTAGTAGAGGCCGGCGAAGACCGTGAAGACGGCGCCGCCCATGAGCACGTAGTGGAAGTGGGCGACCACGAAGTAGGTGTTGGTGAGCTGCCAGTCCACCGGGAACACGGCCAGGAAGATCCCCGTGATCCCTCCGATGATGAAGATGGCGATGAACCCGACGGCGAAATAGAGGGCCGTCGTCATCACGATCGACCCTCGCCACAGCGTCGCGATCCAGTTGAAGATCTTCACCCCCGTGGGCACCCCGATCAGGAACGAGCTCAACATGAAGAAGCCGAGCACGACGATCGGGACCGGTGAGGCGAACATGTGGTGGGCCCACACCAGCGTGGCCAGGAAGGCGATCACCGCTGTGGACGCCGCGATCGCCTTGTAGCCGAAGATCGGCTTGCGCGAGAACACCGGGATGATCTCCGAGATCATCCCGAACCCCGGCAGGATCATGATGTAGACCTCGGGGTGGCCGAAGAACCAGAACAGGTGCTGCCACAGCACGGGCGACCCGTGCGCGGTGGGGTCGAAGAAGTGGGTGCCGAAGTGGCGGTCGGTGAGCAGCATCGTCACCGCCGCGGCGACCACCGGGAGCGCGATGATCAGCAGGATCGCGTAGACCAGGATGCTCCACACGAACAGGGGCAGGCGGTTCCAGGTCATGCCCGGCGCCCGCATGTTGACGATCGTCGCGTAGAAGTTGATGGCGCCGACCAGTGACGAGATGCCGGTGATGTGGATGAGGAAGATCCACGCGTCCTGGCCACCGCTGGGCGAGTACAGCGATTCCGACAGCGGCGGGTAGCTCCACCAGCCCGCGCTGGGCGGATGAAAGAACAACGTGAAGTAGAAGACGACCCCGCCGAAGAGCAGCAGCCAGAACGACAGCGCGTTGAGCCGCGGGAACGCCATGTCGCGCGCGCCGATCATCAGCGGCAGGAAGTAGTTGGCGAAGCCCGCCATCACCGGCACGACGAACAGGAAGATCATCGTCGTCCCATGCAGCGTCAGCAGCTGGTTGTAGTGCTCGGAGGTGATCAGCGTGTTGGCCGGCACGCTGAGCTGCAGCCGCATCATCAGCGCCTCGACCCCGCCCAGGCAGAAGAAGACGAAGGTCAGGATCAGGTACATGATCCCGATCTTCTTGTGGTCGGTCGTGGTGACCCAGTCGACCCACTTCTTGGTCTCGCGCGGGCGCGTCACCTGGTGGGCGAGGACCTGCGGGACCGGTGTCAGGACGTCTTCGCGGGTGATGGTGGCCATGTGTGTCTTAGTTTCCTAGCTGATTTGAGGCCGTGAGGACCGCACGCAGCGAGCCCACCTGGGAGTTCTGCGAGGAGATGAGCTGCTTCTGGCGGGCGAGCCATGCGGTGTACTGCGCCGGCGTGACCACCTTGACGAAGGCGACCATCGCGGCGTGGTTGGTCCCGCACAGCTGGGCGCACTGGCCCCGGAAGGTCCCCGTGTGCAGTGCCTTGAACCAGGTGTAGGTCGTGTAGCCGGGCACCGCGTCGACCTTGCCGCCCAGCGACGGGACCCACCAGGAGTGGATGACGTCGGTGGACTGGATGGCGAGCACGATGGTGGTGTGCTCGGGCACCACCATCGTCGTGTACGAGTAGGCCGCGAGCTTCGGGTTGAAGGAGTCCTTCAGGCAGTCGTTTCGGTAGACGTAGCGCCAGATGAACTGCCGCCCCTGGATGCAGATCGTGATCTTCTTGCCGTTCGGGGGCGTCGGCGCGTTGACCGAGGCGGACAGCACCAGTCCGTTGGCATCGGAGTTGGGCGGGTTGACGATGCTCGGCAGCTTGATGAACGTCACCACGGTGAGCACGACGAGGATGAGCGCCGCCGCGACGGTCCAGCCGATCTCCAGACGCGTGTTGCCGTGGATCTGGGCCGCGACCGGGCTCTTCCTGGCGCGGAAGCGCCACACCGAGTACACCAGCGCCCCCTCCACGAGCACGGCGACGACCGCGGCGACGTAGAGCACGATGTCGTACAGCGAGTGGATCTGGTTGGCGTTCGGCGACCCGCCCGACTTGGGCTGGATGAAGTTGGCCAGCGCGTCGGGGGCGATGACGAGGGAGGCGACCAGCACCAGGACGAGCATCGGGATCGCGCTGCGGAGGCGAGGCCGCCGACCTGGATCTGGATGCTCGCGGCGCCGGCGGCGGGGCTTGGCGTCGTTGGCGTCGGGTCGCAAGGCGCGCGGGATTCTATAAGTCCGGGCCCCTGCCACGCGCCCCGGCATGCGGGCCGCCGGGATGGTGAGGGTGCCCCGGCGGGTGTGTGCGCGCGTTGCCAAAAGACCCAGGAGCGGCGTTTTTCGGGCGCGGTTTCCGCAGCGCTTTCTTATACTGGCGCGCGTTGCGAGCGTCACGGGCCATGAGAGCGGGAGCCTGGGCCCTGGTCGCTGTGGGGGTCGCGGCGCCGGTCCTGCGCCGCCGGGTCAAGCTGCCTCCCGCCGCGGTGTTGGGGGCCGCCGGGCTGGCCGTTCCGGCGCTCGCGGTGGCGACGCCGCGCAGCCGGCTGCGCGACGCGGGGCTCGTCGGGCTGAACATGTGGGCCTACCTGGCCGCGTACGAGCTGCCCAACGACGACCCCGAGGCGCTCGCCGCCCGCGTCAGGATCGACTACCCGATCGCGGTGGACCGGATCATCGGCTTCGGCATCCCCCCGACGGTCCGATTCCAGACCGATTTCTCGGACCCGGCGCACATCAACCGCTTCGAGCGCGTGCTGGTGTGGTGTCACTGGGTGTGGTTTGCCGTTCCCCACGGCAGCGTCGCCTACGTGGCGTGGCGGGCACCCGAGCGATTCCCCGCAGCGGCGGCCCGGATGTACGCCGTGTTCGACATCGGCGCGATGTTCTACTGGGCGATCCCGACTGCTCCCCCCTGGTATGCGGCCCGCCACGGCCGCCTCCAGGGGGCGCGCACGCGCGCTATCCGCCGCATGATGATCGAGTACGGCGAACAGTTCTGGGGTGACCGCTGGGCGGGCCTTTACGATGTCCTTGGAGGCAATCCTCTTGCTGCCATGCCGTCTCTGCATTTCGCCACCTCGCTGATGGCCGCCCACCTCCTGGGAGAAGTGGGCCCGGTGGCCGGTGCCGTGGGCTGGTCGTACGCGCTGTTGCTGGGCTTGGCGCTTGTTTACCTCGGCGAGCACTACGCGGCGGACATCGCCGCCGGCGCCCTGCTGGCCGAGACCGTGCGCACCCAGTCACGTCGCGCTGTTCCCGGTGTCCGGGCGCTCTGCAGGCGCCTCGAGGCGCTGCAACGGCAGGCAGCGACCGCCTAGGCGTTGAGCATGCGAGGGGGAGCTCCCATCGAGCACGGGCGCCCTGGCGCGCCCGGCACTGATGAGAGCCTCGAGTCCGCCGAACAGGACGTCGCCGACGGCGCGCGGACGGCCGTTGCCGAGCGTGAGCGCTCGGGCCAGACGGAGGAGATGCCGCGGATCCGCCTCACGCGGCGGAGCCTCGTGGTCTCGATCGTGTTCATCGTCTCGGTCGTCGCCTTCCTGTACCTCGTGCTGCCCAAGCTGCTGGGCCTGCGCGACACCTGGAACCGGCTCCAGCACGGCAACGTGTGGTGGCTGGCCTTCGCCGCGGTGCTCGAGTGCTTCTCGTTCCTGGGCTACGTGGTGCTGTTCCGGGGCGTGTTCGTCCGCGGCAAGAGCCGGATCGACTGGCGGGCGAGCTATGAGATCACGATGGCCGGGCTGGCGGCCACGCGTCTGTTCGCGTCCGCGGGCGCCGGCGGGATCGCGCTGACGGCGTGGGCTCTGCGGCGCTCGGGCATGGAGCCGCGCGTCGTCGCCTGCCGGATGGTCGCGTTCATGGCGGTCCTCTACGCCGTGTTCATGGGCTCGCTGGTGCTCGGCGGCCTGGGCCTGTACTTCCAGGTGTTCCCCGGAGAGGGGTCGTTCGCGCTGACGATCGTTCCCGCGATCTTCGGCGCGGGCGTGATCGGCATCTTCCTGGCCGTGTCCCTGCTGCCCGGGGACTTTGACCGTCTGGTGGCGCGCTGGACCAGTGGGGGCCGCATCGGCACGGCCGTCAGCCGGGTCGCGGCCCTACCGGCGGCCGCGGCCAGCGGCGTGCGGACCGCGATCGACCTGGTGCGCCAGCACGACTGGTCACTGACGGGCGGGGTGGCATGGTGGGGCTTTGACATCGCCGTGCTGTGGGCGTGCTTTCACGCTTTCGGCGGCGCCCCGCCCACGGCGGTCGTGGTGATGTCCTATTTCATCGGCCAGCTCGGCAACGTGCTGCCGCTGCCCGGCGGGATCGGCGGCGTGGACGGCGCCATGATCGGCGCGTTCTCCGCCTTCGGCGTCTCGCCGCCCCTCGCTGTGGTTTCCGTGCTGGCCTACCGGGCATTCGCCTTCTGGCTGCCTACGCTGCCCGGTGCGGTGGCGTATCTTCAGCTGCGCCGCACCGTTCAGCACTGGCGCGAAGACCCGCTCCGCTATACTTAATGAAGTAATGGAACAGAGGATCGAGAACGCAATCATCGTCGGCAGCGGGCCTGCTGGGTACACCGCAGCGCTCTACATGGCGCGCGCGGAGTTGGAGCCGTTCGTGGTCGAGGGCTTTGCCTGGGGCGGGCTGCTGCAGCAGACCACCGATGTCGAGAACTATCCGGGCTTCCCGGACGGGATCATGGGCCCCGACCTCATGCAGCACTTCCGGGATCAGGCCGAGCGCTTCGGCGCGCGCCTGGAGACCGACGACGTGACCGCGCTCGAGCTCTCGCGCGACGGGTCCGAGCCCCACAAGGTGTGGATCGGCGACGACCTCCATCTGACCCGGGCGATCGTGCTGGCCATGGGCGCTCAGCACCGCAAGCTCGGCGTCCCGGGCGAGATGGAGCTCTCCGGGCGCGGTGTCAGCTACTGCGCCACCTGCGACGCCGCCTTCTTCAAGCAGGCCCCGACGCTCATCGTGGGTGGCGGGGACTCGGCGATGGAGGAGGCGATGTTCCTGGCCAAGTTCGCCGCCAAGGTGGCGATCGTGAACCGCCGCGATGAGTTCCGCGCCTCGAAGATCATGCTCGAGCGCGCTCGCGCGGTGCCCAACATCGAGTGGATCACTCCCTACGTCGTGGAGGAGTTCCACGCCGAGGGCGACAGCAAGTCCCTGACCAAGGCCCGCCTGCGCAACACCGACGACGGGTCAGAGAAGGACCTCGAGATCACCGGCGCCTTCATCGCCGTCGGCCACGACCCCCAGTCCCAGCTCGTTCAGGGCCAGGTCGACACCGACGACGGTGGCTATGTCATCACCCAGGGCAAGTCGACACTGACCAACGTCCCGGGCGTGTTCGCCGCCGGCGACCTCGTGGACCACACCTACCGCCAGGCCATCACGGCCGCGGGCTCCGGGTGCCAGGCGGCGCTCGACGCCGAGTGGTACCTGCGCGACACCGCGCCTTTTGACAGCGCCGCGCGCGTCGCGGCGAGCTAAGAGCCTGGGCCCACGGCACGGCTTCGGCTGCCGTCGGGGCGTCGGCCCTGGGTATCAGCGCACGTCAACGGCGGGCTCGGGAAAGGGGCACCGCCGGCGAGCGCGGCGATTCGCCGGGGCACGCTGGGAGATAGCCGTTACGTGGTGATGGTTATCGCCCACGATCTCGTTCAGGGACGGTCCGCGGCGGTTGGTGCCGCCTTCGATGGTCCGTCGTTTTAGCCGGGTGTCGTGCCCCAGGGGCACGGGACCCGCACTGCGACGCCAAACGCTGAGCGGCCTAGCTAGTTGTAGGGGCAGCCCTCGGCCGGGCCCCAATTGCCCGACGCGGCGTGCTGGCCCATGAGCAGGCCGAAGTCCTGTGTCCAGGTCCCGGCGAGCGTGCTATAGCCGGAGATGGAGTTGTCCGACACCCCGGTGCCGACGTAGCGGTAGACGGGGTTGAGGATGTTCTGGCAGTGGCCCTTGCTGGCCATCCACGCCTTCACCACGCCGGTCGGCGTCGAGTAACCGGTGGCGATGTTCTCGCCGACGTTTGACCAGTCAAAGCCGACGGCACTGATGCGCGCGGCGAAATCGGCGCCGTGGCTGAAGTCGCGGTGGGTGACCATCACGTTGGTCCAACCCTGGGCGGAGCGGTTCAGACGGGAGTTCTCGCGCAGGCCCGGCAGGCCGCGAGTGTGGCGCTGCTGGTTGATGAGGCAGACCACGGCGCGCTGGAGGTCAGCGCGGGACGCGTGGGCAATGGTGGTGTGCGCAGCGGCGCAACCAGGGGAATGGGCACCGGCCGCGGAGACGAACGACACCGATGCCAGCAGCGTCACGAGCATCGTCGCGATGCGCCGAGCGGCAGTCCAGGCGCGTGCCTCCCCGAGGCACAGCACAGCTGTGTCTGAGTCACTCATGTGGACATCCCAATAGTCGGCAGCACTCTGGCGGCTTTGAGTGATGACCGAAGCCGATCGAACAAATGTCCAATCGGCTGACGGCACCCTACACGAACCAGCCGTCGGCTGTTTTCTTCCGGGCACTTCCCTGGCCTACCTTCCGAGGTCGGCCCGGTCCTACCCTTGCGGCACGGGAATCACACCCTCATGCCGAGAAAATTTCTCAGGAGGTATCGCAAGCGCACGGCATAGATGGAGAGAACTTGTGCGCCTTCGGATTCCTGCACGATCTCTCCCGCTTTCGCCACGGGATACCCCGGAATCTAGGCCGGTAACATCTGTTTTCAGGGCTGCAGGACGATCTTCAGCGCTTCGCGGCGGTCATAGATCGCGTAGCCCTCAGCCGCGTCGTCGAGTGACATGTGGTGGGTCACCAGCGGCGTGGGGTCCAGCGTCCCGGCCGCCAGCATCGCCAGCACTCGGTCGACATGGCCGATGACGTTGGCCTGGCCGGTCCGCAGCGTCAGGCCCTTGATCCAGACGACGCCCATGTGCACCTGGCACGGCTCGGCGTACACGCCGATGGCGACGACCGTGCCTGCGTTGCGCGCCAGGCGGATGGCGAGGTCAAGCGCGTCGGGATGGCCGACGGCGTCGATGGCGGCGGCCACCCCGCGGCCCTCGGTGAGCGTGCGGACCACGTCGCGCGGCTTGGACTCGGTGAGATGGACGGGCACGGCCCCGAAGCCGCGCGCGACCTCCAGGCGCGCCTCGACGCTGTCGATGGCCAGCACCGGGCCGGCCCCTGCGGCGACCGCGATCTGGACCGCGCACAAGCCGACCGGGCCGAGGCCGAGCACGGCCACGCTGTCTCCCGGCTGGATGCCGCCCGACTCGACGGCGTGGTAGGCGGTGCCCATCACGTCGCCGGCGAACAGCGCCACGTCGTCGGCCACCCCTTCGGGCACCGGGCGCAGCGTGAGGTTGGCCATCGGCACCAGCGCCTGGTCGGCCTGTGTGCCCGGCAGCGCGCCCAGCGCCTCGCCGTGCCCGAACACCCGGACCCGGTCGCACTTCTGATACACGCCCCGCATGCAGTAGAAGCACGTGCCGCAGGCGGTGTGAAAGCAGCCGCACACGCGGTCCCCGACGGCCACGCGGGTCACCCCGTCGCCGGCGGCGAGCACCCGGCCGACGAACTCGTGGCCGATCGTGAAGCCCGGCTGCATCTTGACCCGGCCGTGGTAGATGTGCAGGTCAGAGCCGCAGATCCCGCTGGCTTGGATGGCGACGATGGCGTCGTCGGGGCTCTCGAGCTCCGGCTCCGCGAGCTCGTCGACGCGGACCTCCATCGGCGCTTGGAAGGTGACTGCTCTCATGACCCCTCGTAGGTGAAGAAACCCTCGCCGGTCGCGCGGCCCAGCCGCCCCGACCAGCCCATTCGCCGCAGCAGCGGCGCCGCGCGGTAGCGCTCCTCGCCGCGCTCGAGCCCGAGCGCATCGAGCACGCCGAGGACGTGATCGAGCCCGATCTCGTCGGCCCAGGCGAGGATCCCGCGCGGGTAGTTGAGCCCGAGGACCATGCCTGTGTCGATGTCCTCGGCGCTCCCGACGCCCTCGCCCAGGGCGAACGCGGCCTCGTTGATGACCTGACAGACGATGCGGCCCAGGACAAGGCCGGGAGCGTCGTCCACCCACTCGGTGTGCTTGCCCAGGGTGGCGAAGAACCGCTCGGCGGCCGCGGCCGCCGACGCCGCGGTGTCGGCGCCCCGCGTGAGCTCGACGAGCGCGCCGCCGTTCAGTGGCGGCAGCGCGTGAAACCCGACCGCCGACCCGCCCGGGTCGAGCGCGGCCAGCGAGCCGGCTGCGCAACAGACGGCGCGGGGTCCGCCCTGCAGCGGCGCCTCGGGCTCCTCGCCGTCGAGGCCGACCTCCAGGATGAGGAAGGGGACCGGCCCGTCGACGGCCTCGGCCGGCGTGGCGACATCCCACCCGGTCTCCAGGGCGGCCTCCTCGAGCGCGAGCGCCAACGTGGACTCGCCGGCGATCACCACCATGCCGTCACCGCCGCCCTGCGGCGGGGGCTCGGGGTCCGGGTCGCGGTAGGGCCCGGACTCCGGATACTCATAGAAGCCGCGCCCGGACTTGCGGCCGGTGCGCCCGGCGGCGACCGTCCTCACCGTGACCTGCGAGGGCCGCCAGCGCGGCTCGCCGAAGCTCTGCTCGTAGAAGGAGCGCGCGATGTCGAGGCCGACGTCGACGCCGACGAGGTCCATCAGCTCGAACGGCCCCATGCGAAAGCCACCGCCGAGCCGGCAGATGCGGTCGATCTGCTCCACCGTGGCCACCCGCTCGGATACGAGCTTGAGCGACTCCAGCCCCCACGGCCGGTTGCAGCGGTTGACCAGAAATCCCGGTCCGTCGGCGGCGACGATCACGCGCTTGCCCATCGCCTCCCCACAGGCGCGGGCGACGGCGAGGGCGCGCTCGGAGGACTCGGCGCCCGCGACCACCTCCAACAACGCCATCAGCGGCGGCGGATTGAAGAAGTGCATGCCCACCACCCGCTCGGGGTGCTGCGCGGCGGGCGCCAGCGCGGTCACCAGCAGCGACGAGGTGTTGCTGGCCAGGACGCAGTCGGCGGAGACGATCTCGGACAGCCGCGCGAACAGCTGGTGCTTGAGCTCGACCCGCTCGGGGGCGGCCTCGATCACGATCTCACAGCCGGCCAGCTCGTCCAGCGCGGCCGCCGGGCGCAGGTGCGCCTTGGCCCGCTCGGCGTCCTCGGCGGCCATCCGCTCCTTGCTCACCTCGCGGTCGAGCTGGCGCAGGATCCGCGCCATCCCTCGCTCCAGGGCGTCAGGGTCTGGGTCGTGCAGCAGCGTGTCCATCCCGGCGACGCAACCGAGCTGCGCGATGCCCGCTCCCATCGTGCCGGCCCCGGCGACGCCGAGCACCGCAGGCGCGTCGCTGCCCGGGCTCACGAGGGGACGAGTGCGTTGATGCCGGTGAGCGCGCGCCCGATGATCAGCTTCTGGATCTGCGACGTGCCCTCGTACAGGGTGGTGACGCGCACGTCGCGAAAGTAGCGCTCCACGGGGTGATCGTCGACGTATCCCGACCCGCCCAGGACCTGGATGGCGGTGGTGGCGCAGCGGTTCGCCGCCTCGGTGGCGTACAGCTTGGCCACCGAGGTCTCGGTCGAGTTGGGCTGACCGGTGTCCTTGAGATAGGCGGCGCGGTAGACCAGCATGCGCGCCGCGTCGGTCTCCACCTTCATGTCGGCGAGCATGGCCTGGACGAGCTGGAAGCTGGCGATGGGCCGGCCGAACTGCTGGCGCTCCTTGGCGTAGTCGACGCAGTAGTCCACGCAGCCCTGGCAGATGCCGACACAGCCGGCGGCGACGCTGTAGCGCCCGGACTCCAGCGACGTCATCGCGATCTTGAAGCCGTCCCCGATCTGGCCGAGCATCGCGTCCTCTTCCACCTCGCAGTCGCTCAGCGAGATGGCCGCCGTATCAGAGCCGTGCAGGCCGAGCTTGCCGTGGATCTCCTGGGGCTGGTAGCCCGCATTTCCCTCGGTCTCGACCAGGAAGCAGGCCAGGCCCTTGTGGGCCTTGTCGGGATCGGTCTGGGCGAAGATGAGCGCGAGCTTGGCCACGTTGCCCATGGAGATCCACATCTTGGCGCCGTTGATGGCCCAGCCGGAGTCCGTCTTGCGGGCGCGGGTGCGCTGGTTGGCGGCGTCCGATCCCGTGTCGGGCTCGGTGAGGCCGAAGCACCCCAGCCACTCGCCCGAGCACAGCTTGGGCAGGTAGCGCTCCTTCTGCTCCTCGGTGCCCCAGCGGACGATCGCCGAGCACACCAGGGAGGTCTGCACCGACACGACCGTGCGCATCGACGAGTCCCCGCGGCCGATCTCCTCCACGATCAGCCCATAGCTGAGGTAGTCGAGCCCCGCGCCGCCGTACGTCTCGGGCACGATCGCACCGAGGTAGCCCTGCGCGGCCAGCTTGCCCACCAGTTCGGTGTCGAAGTGGGCGTTGCGGTCGTTGTCGCGCGCCCGCGGGAGGATCTCCTTGTCCGTGAAGTCACGCGCGGTTTCCTTGATCAGTCGCTGCTCGTCAGTCAGTGCGAAGTCCATGCGGCGGGACGCTACAGCAGCGAGGCGTCCGGCCGCCTGTGTCTCAAAAAGGCGACCGGCCCCCGCGGCTGCGGGGGCCGGTCACTACCCACCGGAGTCAACCCTGCCGGGTTGGCTGTGCGTCAGCGGCGTCGCTAGCTGGTCGGCAGCGACGACAGCGGCGGCTGGGACACAACGATCGTGACCGGAGCCGAGGCGCCGCCCACGTTGGCCGGGCCGCCGGTGATCCGGGCGCGGAACTCCTTCGTTCCCGCGGTCCCGAACGTCCAGCCGAACTGGAACGTCGAGGCGTTGTTGAGGAAGCGGACCTCGACGGTGTGCCAGTCACCGTCCTTGCCCAGCTTCTGCAGGTAGATCGCGTGACCGGCCTTGTCAGGTGTCACATTGCCGGTGAACACGACATGCCCGTCGACCGTGGAGGTCGAGGAGCTCGAGGACATGGTGACCACGTCCTGCACCCCTTGGAACAGCACCGCAGTGTGACGGCGCGGGGCGAAGGTGGTCCGGACCAGGTACAGCTCGTTGGTGGTCGACTGGACGTTGGCAAAGCTGTAGCTGCCGTCCGTGCCCGTCGTGGTGGTGGACACCTCGCGATACGGGCCGCCGCTCTGTGGCACCTTGGCGAACAGGCTCACGCTGGTGCTCGGCTCACCGGTGCTCGAGCCCGGCGAGTCCAGCACGCCGGAGATGGTGAACGGCTGCAGGTTCTGCACGATCGGGTCAGAGGTGTTGATGGTGAAGCCGGGCACCTCGGTCTGCTCGATCACAACCGACGTGATGTCGGAGACGGCGGGCGTGTTGCGGGCGTCGCCGCGGAACTTCACGCGGACGTCGTAGGCGCCCGGGACCCGCCAGGCCTGCGAGATCGTGTAGTTCGAGCCCGCCCCGATGCGGGCGACCTTGATCGTCCGCCAGTCGTCGGTGGAGCCCTTCTGCACCTGCAGCGCGACGACGCCGCCGGTGTGATCGGGGGTGACATGACCACTGAAGACAATGGGGTGGCGCGTCAGCCCGCTGGTGGAGCTGGCCGCGAGGCTCACCAGCGCGTCCACGCGCTCGTGCACGGTGCGGCTGTGGGTGTGCCCGGGACCGCGGACGAACCACTCACGGTTCGTGTCCACGATGCCTTCCTCACGAGTGAACTCGTACTGACCATTCGCGTTGGTCCGGGTCGTCCCGATGATGGTGAAACCCGGGTTCGGATTGATCCGGTGATACAGCGTCACCAGCTGGTCGGCGTGGTCAGGACCTTTCAGTTGGCCGAAGATGAGGACGGACTCGCCGGCGATGATGTGCTGGGGGACGGCGTGGATCGAAAGCCCGCGATTGTGCAGCGGGCCCGCGCCGGCAATGCTCGGGACAGCTGTGCTTGCCAACGCCGCCAGCGCGCAAGCGAGCACGGTGATGCGAAGACGCATGAAGCCTCCTTGACCCTGCATATGTAGAGATAGGCCTCCGCCGATTGCCGGCCCGCCCGTTCGGAGGCGATGACGACCGCATAAACACGACGTCAAGAGTGAAAGTTGCGCGCGGACTGCGCGGTGCAATCGACGGTGCGGGTTAGACTCGCCGACGGTGGATTCGTTCGCTCTTGTGCTGATCGCCGGTCTGGTCATCCTCGTGCTCTGGGTGTGGTTTCTGGGCCGCGCCAACCAGGGGCGGGGCATGGAGCCGTTCGGGTTGCGGTCCGCCCGTCAGATCACCGAGGACCGGGAGGAGATGGAGGCCGAGGACCTGGCCCAGATGCTCGAAGCCCACAACGCGCGCCGCCGCCGCCGGGGGGAGGCCGACGTGACCGTCGCCGATCTGGAGCGGCGCGTGATGGAGGATTTCCACGAGCAGCGGCGCCGGCGCGAGGCCTACCTCGCCGATCGCGAGCTCGACGAGCTGCTGGAGGCCACCAACGCGCGCCGCCGGGCCCGGGGTCTGCCCGAGCGCACGCGCGAGGAGGTCGAGCGCGAGTTCGGACCCGGCGCCGGCGGCGGCTGAGCGGCGTGGCGCGCTGCCTGATCGTCGGGTGCGGGTGCCGCGGCCTTGAGCTGGCCGCGGCGTTGCGCACCGCGGGGCATGCCGTCCGCGGCACGACGCGTGATCCGGCGCGCCGCGAAGAGATCGAGGCGGCCGGCGCCGAGCCCTTCGTCGGCGATCCGAACCTGGTCGGAACCCTGGCGCCCGCGCTGGCCCACGTCGGGGTCGCGTGCATCCTGCTGGGCTCGGCGACCGGCACCGACGAGCAGCTCACGGCGCTGCACGGCACCCGCTTGGACATGCTGCTCGAGCGGATGCTCGACACGACAGTGCGCGGGGTGGTCTACCAGGCCGCCGGTAGCGTGGACCCGGGGCTGCTGAGCGCCGGCGCCGACCGCGTGCGCTACGCCTGCGAGCGTTCGCTCATCCCCTACGAGCTGCTCAGCGCCGATCCGGCCGCCGACGATGGCTGGGTGACCGAGACGGTGGCGGCGATCGAGCGGGCTCTGCTCGGCCGCGATCAGTACGCGCGCTGAGCCGGGCTAAGCGGCGAGACCGCCGCTGGCGCCGGTGAGCAGAGCGAGGCGCTCGAACAGGTCGGCCAGGATTCGCGCCGTGGCGCCCCAGATGAGATCGTCGCCGACGACGTAGGTGTCGGTGCGGATGGGGACCCCGCGGCGCAGCAGCCGCCGGCGGCCGTAGCCGGCCTGCAGGTCCTCGAGGGCGAACTCCAGGACCTCGGCTACCTCTCGCGCGGACAGGGTCCAGGCCAGCCCCGGCTCGATGAGGCCGACGAACGGGTAGATCGCGTAACCGGTGGCGATCGTCGGCGTGGGCTGGAGCGCCCCCACCACCTGCACCGCGGCCGGGGAGAGCCCTATCTCCTCGTCGGCCTCGCGCAGCGCGGTCGCCAGCAGGTCCGGGTCGCTGTCGTCGTGCCGGCCGCCGGGGAAGGAGATCTCGCCCGGGTGGCGGCGCATGTCCTCGCGGCGGCGCGTGAACACCGCGTGCGGCCGGCCGTCGGCGACATAGAGGGCCACGAGCACCCCGGCGTGGGTCCGGCCGCGCACGTCGAGCCGGCTCGCGGCCGCCGGCTCCAGGAGGACCGCTGAGAGCTGCTGCGCCAGCGCCTCCGACATCGGCGCGGCTCAGGCCAGCGGGTTGAAGAGCAGTCCGGTGGGGACCTTGGGGAAGAAGTAGGTCGACTTGGGCGGCATGCTCTCGCCGGCGGCAGCCACCTCGTGGACGCGCTCCACCGGCGTGGGCGCCATGAAGAAGGCGGCGTCGTACTCGGCGCTCTGGACCAGCTCGAGCGCCTGGGCGAAGTCACGGGCATAGCCGAGGCCCTCGAGATGATCGATGTCCTCGTTGGTCATCGCCAGGGCGCCCTTGAGGATGAGCACCTCGAGCACCGCGGTATCCAGCCGCCGGTAGGGCTCGGCGCGATCGGGGAGCGCGGCGTCGGCGATGGCCGGATCGCGCAGCGTGAGCATGAAGGGCTGCTTGAAATGCGCGTCGATGTAGCCCATGCGGACCTCGTCAGACGAGGCGGGCGCCAACGCCGTCGTGTCGTCGAGGCGCTCGATCTCGAAATCCCGGCGCAGCGCGTTGGCCAGGGTCTCGTGCTGGTCGGGGCGCAGGCCGCGCACGAGCCGGTGGGTGGGGAAGACCGTCAACCCCGGGTCCTGGAGCGCGACCAGGCACATGAGCACATAGCGGTGCGGTCCCTCGCCGCCGATCTCCTCGGCATACACGCGGGCCGTCTCATAGCGGTGGTGACCGTCGGCGATGAGCAGCTCGGTGCCGGCCAGCACCTCCTGCACCGCGGCGATCGCCGCGGCGTCCTCGACGCGTCCGAGGCGGTTGACGGTGCCGTCGTCGTCTGTCGTCTGCGCCCACACCTCGTCGCCTCCCGCCCGGGTCAGCGCGTCGGCGACGGCGCCCGCGGGGTCCGAGAACAGGGAGAAGATGGGGGAGAGGTTGGCCTTGGTGGCGCGCGTCAGCCGCAGCCGGTCCTCGCGCGGGCCGGGGTGGGTGCGCTCGTGGGGGCGGATGCGACCGGGCCCATACTCCTCCACGCGCACGCGGGCGAAGTGGCCGCGGCGTGTGCGCTGCTTGCCGTCGGGCCCGGTGTAGTCCTGAGACAGCGTCCACAGTGCGGGAGCGTCGTCGAGGACCACCGCCCCCTCTCCCCGCCACTCGTCGAGCAGCGCGGCGGCGCGGTCGTAGCGATCATCGCCGCCCTGGGGCAGGTCGATGCGCACCACGTTGTAGGGCGAGCGCGCCTCCAGGGCGGCGCGCTGTGCGTCGTCGATGACGTCATAGGGCGGCGCCACGACGTCCTGAAGGCCCCCGGCGCGGTCGAGGTCGTAGCGCAACGCGCGGATCGGCTGGATCTCTGCCATCGGCGGGGCCCGAGGCTAACAGGAAGGAGACGGGGGCCAGACCGGCCGTTCATTACACTCGCTCGACCACGGGGCGTGGCGCAGCCTGGTAGCGCGCCTGCTTTGGGAGCAGGAGGTCCCCGGTTCAAATCCGGGCGCCCCGATTGGTTTACTCCGGCATCCGCAGCACCGGCTTGATGACCTCGCCGCGGGCCGAGGCCTCCATGGCCTCGTTGACCTCATCGAGCTCGAAGTACTCGACGAGGCGGTCGAAGGGGAAGCGCCCCAGCCGCTGCAGGTCGATGAGCGCGGGGATGAGCTGCTCTGACTGACCCTCGCCGCCGAGGATCCCGCGCACGGTGCGGCCCCACAGGACCGTGAGATGGTCCAGGGAGAACTCGGCGCCGGCGGGCGCGCCGCCGATGACGCCGCAGACGCCGGGCATGGCCAGCGCGTCCACCGCCTGGCGCAGCACCGCGACGTTGCCGGTGCACTCCAGCGTGAAGTCGACGCCGTCGCCGCCTGTCAGCTCGCGCAGGGCGTCGACCGGGTCGGTGCCGCCGGCGTCGATCGTCTCGGTGGCGCCGAACTCGGTGGCCAGCGACAGGCGCGCGGCGACCTTGTCGATGGCGACGATCCGGGTGCAGCCGCGCTCACGGGCGGCGAGGAGCGCCGACAGGCCGACCGCTCCGGTGCCGAAGATGGCGATGCTCGACCCGGCGGGCGGGGCCAGCGCGTTGAAGACCGCGCCTGCGCCGGTGGACAGGCCGCACGCCAGCGGGCCGAGCAGCTCGACCGGAGCGTCGTCGGCGACCTTGACGACGCTGCGCTCCCACGTCATCAACCGCGTCGAGAACGACGACTGGCCGAAGAAGTGGCTGTGCACCGGACCGCCGCCAGGGCGCCGCAGCGCGCTGGTGCCGTCGGGGCGGGCCCCGGAGGTGACCATGGGCGGCATCTGGGCGCAGTAGCGCTGGCGGCCCGCCAGGCAGTTGCGGCACATGCCGCACCACGGCCAACCGACCACCACCTTGTCACCGGCAGCGACCTTGGTCACCCCGTCGCCGACGGCCTCGACGACACCGGCGCCCTCATGGCCCAGCACGCCGGGCACCGGGAAGGGGAGGTCCTGATCACGCGCGATCGCGTCGGTGTGGCAGACCCCGGTGGCGACGGTCCGCACCAGCACCTCGCCGGCGCGCGGCTCGTCGATCTCCAGGCTCTGCACCCGCAGCGGCTGGTGGTACTCCTCCAGGACGGCGGCGGTGATCTCCACGTTCCAGCTCCCCTCGCTCGCGTTGGCGGGGAACTGTTTCACAGGGGTGCGGCCTACCGGCCCTTGGCGCCCTTGGGACGCTCGGGGCGCGGCGGGTACTTGCGGCGCTCCTCCTCGGTCATCTGCCGGATGACCAGCGACCCGTCCTCAACCTGCTCCTGCACCTGCGCGAGCTTCGCCTGGCGCTTCTCCTCGGCCTTCTCACGACCGCTCTTCATTCGGTCACCCCCGCTGTGATCATTGTCCGGTTGCGGCGCACGTCAGGGGTCGGCCTACCCGCGGTAGACCGCTCGTAGTCGTTGGCCGTCTGCCGGCAAGGTCAAAACACTCATCAATCCGGCTGATCGCGACCGGCGCGACGCCGGTTTGAACCTTAGCGATCGACGGTAGGACGTGGCCATGCCGGTACGGCGACGGATGACGCTGATGCACACGCTGCAAGCGGCGTTGCCGGCGGCCGCGGCGTTCGTGCTCCTCCTCGCCATCCCGGTGACCGCCTCGGCGGCCTATGCGCCACCGAGCCGCCCGGGTCCGGCGTTGTCGGTGCCCGCGGCCAAGCTGTCCGCCGCGCTGAAATGCACCGGCACGTTGCGCGGAGCCTCCGACGCGCCCGTGCTGCTCGTCCCCGGAACCTCGCTGAACCCGGCCACCGATTACGGGTACGGATGGGAGCCGGCGCTGCGCGCGCTCGGCTGGCCGTACTGCGCCGTGACCCTCCCCGGCAACGCGATGGGCGACATCCAGGTCGCCGGCCAGTACGTGGTCTACGCCATTCGCACGATGCACGCAGCGTACGGCGCGCGGATCGACATCGTCGGGCACTCCCAGGGCGGCATGGTGCCCCGGTGGGCACTGCGCTTCTGGCCCGACACGCGCGCCATGGTCGACGACCTGGTGGGGCTCTCGCCCAGCAACCACGGGACGCTCGACGCGATCCCGGCGTGCGCGCAGAGCTGCGCGCCGGCGTTCTGGCAGCAGCGCTCCAACGCCGCCTTCATCGCGGCGCTCAACTCCGCCCAGGAGACCTTCCCCGGGATCTCCTACACCGACATCTACACGAACACCGACGAGGTGGTCGTCCCCAACTTCGGGCCCGCGGCGTCCTCGTCGCTGAGCGGCGGTGGCGGGGCGATCGCCGACGTGGCCATCCAGTCGGTGTGCCCGGCGGACCTCACCGAGCACCTCGGGATCGGCATCTACGACAACACGGCCTACGCGCTCGCCCTGGACGCGCTCACCCACCCTGGACCCGCCGACCCGGCGCGGGTGGCCGCGACGACCTGCCTGAGCCCGCTGATGCCCGGCATCGACCCCCACACCTTCGCCGCCAACTACGCCCAGACGGTTGCGTCGGTCGCGGCCACCGTGGCGTCCGCGCCGCGCACCTCGGCCGAGCCCCCACTGGCCTGCTATGTCACCGCCACCTGTCCGACCGGACGGGCCACGCTCCAGCAGCGTTCCGCCCGGGCACGGGTCACGCGGCCGGTGGTCACGCACCGTCGCCGCACCCGCACACACCGCCGCAAGCCGGTGCACGTGTCGCCGACCGCCTACGCCGCCGGAGCTCGCTGACCCCGAGGTCCCCGCGCGCCGTTACCCTCAGCGCCGGGCCCCCGTAGCTCAGTGGACAGAGCGACGGACTTCTAATCCGTTGGCCGCAGGTTCGAATCCTGCCGGGGGCGTGGGCGAAAGTGCCTGCAACCAGTTACGCGGCGAGCCGTCTGCCCGCGGTGTCGAGAGGTGCACGACATGAGGTGCTTCGAGGAACCGGCGAACACCAGGACACTAGGTATCAGCGGCGGGCCGCCGCCGGGCAGCAGGCGGCGTCAGCGCCGGGTCGCCGGCCCGTCTTACCTGGAGCTGGAACGATTCTGTCCCGGCAAATCTGCGGCTCAATCGGCAGCACCGTCTTCGCAGGCGCCCTGACCGGTAGGTCAGCAGCCATCCCACGGCCGCGCGCGGCGGACGGCCGCCACCGTTTACGGCGACACGATGGCCGTTTACCGGGCTGCGGCTTCTTCGCCGCGGGCCTGCTCGTGGCCGCGTTCCTCCTCCCCGCCCGCGAGCAACCGCGGGGCCCCCTTGCCGAGGCCGAGCCCAACCACGCGCCCCCGAGCCGCTGACCGCGCAAGCAATCGCTCCGGCCGCCGACATGCGTTAGCGCTCCCCAGCGGCCGGCCGACTGCTGTCGCTGCGCCGAGCCCTATAGCTTGAAGAAGTGAGTGGTACTCCTCCGCCTTCCAGAATGTCTCCGCGGGGACGATCTCGGTGACGATCGGTTCGCCAGTTGCTTCTGGTGCTCGGCGAGCGACGCAGTGGCCTGGGCGGCTTGGTCGGGACCCTGGACGTAGATCGCCGAGCGGTACTGGCGGCCGATGTTCCGATCCTGCCGATTGCGCGTCGTCGGATTGTGGATCGCCCAGAAAGTGCCTAGCAGCTCCGCGTAGCCGAGCTTGGACGGGTCGAACCAGACCTCGACCGCCTCGCGTGTCCCGTGTTGTGGCGGCAGACGTCCGTGCAGCGGTTGAGCCGTGGGCGTGGGTCTGGGCGGGGGTGCCCAGCCCGGCACGTTCCGGAAAGTGCAAGGAGTGGCACAGGCAGAGAACCTGAAAACCCTGGTTAGCCGGGCCGTCTGTGAGGGCGCCGGCAGGATTTGAATTTGCGACCTCCCGCTCCGGAGTGAGAGGAGGGGCAGTTTGGATGAGGTTAGAGATCTCTGATTTGACGGGATATTGATCCGAGCTTGATCCACGAGTGGCCCGCAATGGCCTCCTGTTTCCGCCGTTTTGGGCAGAAGGATTCGTGCTGCTGCCCAAATCCACGGGGTTGAGCTGCACAGATGAGCCCGTCGTGATGTGCGACGACCGAGTCTTCACTCGAGGCCCGCATGCAGCGGTCGGGTGTCGTGGCCGCGTAGACGGAGCTCAGGTGACGGCGCGGCGGTACAGGACGACGTTGCGGTCGGCCGGCGAGCCGGCGAACCCCTGCGGCCGTCCGCCCTGCGCATCGAGGTAGGACAGCTGCCGGGCGATCCGGCCGAGCGTTCCGTCGCCGACGTGATCGAGCATCCAGCTGTGGATCGCCACTCCGCCGCCGGCCGTCGCGCGGATGCTCAGGGCGCGCGCCTGCTGGGGGTAGTCGATCAGCGAAGCTGTCGTGATGATCCAGTAGCCGCCGGCAGCGGTCGGGCGGGGGGAGATGGCGTTACGGTGGGTGTGGCCGTTGAGAGCGGCGATCACCCGGGGCGCTCGATCCATGAGCTCGAGCAGCCGGTCACCGCCGACCGAGCTGACCAGAGGCTGATGGGTGATCACTACGACCCACCGGTGACCGGCGGAGTCCAGTTGGCGCGCCAGCCACGCCGGCTGGGTCGGGCCCACTTCTCCGCCGGACCCCCCGCCGCGGCGCACGATGTCCAGCACCACGAATCGGACGCTATCGCCCAGGTCGAGTGTGTAGTCCAGGCGCTCCTCGGAGCGGACGGCGACCCGCGGGTCGGCGTGCTGCCGCAGGGCGGAGAGCGACTCGGCGAACGCGAGCTGGCGGCGCGCCGGGTCGGCCGGCACCCGGATCGTCGGCCCGTTGAGCGCTCGGCGTAGGAGCTCGTCGAGAGCCCCCGGGTCGGGCGGGCCGTCAGGCGAGCCGGCGCTCCGGGCGCGCAGCCCGGCGGGTAGCGTCAGCCCAGGCGGAAGATCCCACAGGGCTCGGTTGCCGATTGCCAGCCTGCGGGTCACGGGGGTCGGCAGCACGGTGCCCGCCACCAGCGCATCGTGGTCACCGAACACCGGCAGCACGGGCGCGCCGACGCCCGGGCTGGAAAACGGCCGCACCGCCGCCGCGAGCAGACCGGGATGGCGCGGGGCGTCGACGGCCGGGCGGTAATAGAACGGGTTGGTGTCAGAGCCGAGCTGGACGCCGTAATAACCGCGGCTTCCGCTCCCCGGGGCGACGCGGCCGCCGGCGAGCGCGGCCAGCGCGTGGACGAGCTCGTTGTGCTGGTCGTTGTCGATCAGGTCGCCGCCCTGCACCACGGCGTCGGGGCCGAGGGCGCGGACGGCCGCGGTCGCGCCCGCCAGGACCTGGGCGGTCAGCGTCTCCTGCGGTCGGAACGTCGATTGAAACGGTGACCCGAGTGGGTCGAGAAAGCTGACGCGCGCCGGGGAAGAGGCGTCGAGCACGTGGGCGTCGGTGAGATGGGCCAGCGTGGTGAGCGTCCGGACGTCGGCTGCGGCCGGCCCGAGTTCGGTGCGCGCGCGCATCGGCTCGCCGGCCGCCACTCGCAGCTGGCCGTCGCCGACAGGATCGCGCCACGTGGTCTGGCGGGTGGAACCCGAGGCGGCCGCTCGCCCGCCCCCAGCGCCGCAGCCGGCGACGCCGAGGGCCAGTGCCCCGGTGCTCGCAAGCCCCTCGGCCAGCATTCGGCGGCGGGTGACCCGCCGGGGTGCACTCATGGGGCCAGCCCGGTCAGAACCGACTCCCGTGAGGCCTGGCGCGCGACCCACAGGACGGCCACGCCGGCGGCGGCGAGCAGGCCGGCGGCGGTGAGGCTGACCTCCGCCGGGGTCGCCTGCAGCGGGAGGGTGGCGTAGTTGGCCGCTAGTCCTGACAACGCCGGGCCGAGCACGAAGCGTTCGAGCAGGAAGCCGACGATCCCGGCCGGGATCAGCAGCATCAGCGCGGCGCCGAAGAGCAGCCGCCGGACGGCTCCCGCCCCCGCCCCGCAGGCTCGGAGCACGGCGATGGTCCGGCGGCGCTCTTGGGTGGTCAGCGCGCAGGCTTGGATCAGTGCGTACAGGCAGACGAGCCCGTCGACGATCGCGACGGCGCGGATGATCGCGCGCAGGATGTCGACGAGCGTCGCTCCGCGGGCGGTGGCCCCGCCGGCGGTGGTCGGCGCGACGCCGAGCGCCCGCAGCGCCGAGGTGACATGGGCAGGATCGGCGTTCGGCGCCAGGCGGATCGCCAGCACCGGGGAGGCTGTCGGGTCGGCCTGCAGGAGCGCCGCGGCAGGGATGTACGCGACGCGACCCTCGTGATCTAACGAGCTGACGATGCCGGCAACCTGGAGGCGCACCTCCTTCCCCGATCCGAGCGCGAGCGCGAGCGTCTGTCCCGGGCTGAGCCCCAGCGCCTCGGCGAGGCCCTGGCCGATCTCTGCCTGTCGGAGTCCCCGCAGGCGCCGGCCTGTCGTCAGCGGGGGTGCCTCGAAGATCGTGTGGTTGCCGGGATAGGCGATCACGTCAATCGTCTCGCCGAGCGAGAATGAGTCGACAGCCTGGACGTCGTAGCGTGGTGCCACTGCCTGCACGCCGGTGATCCGTCGCACCGACGGCGCGGCGCGGGCCGGTAGGGCAGCGGTGAGCTGATAACGCTCGCCCAGCGCTCCAGGATCGGTCTGCAGGGCGCTCAGCTCGGATGCGAGCGAGAGCATCAGCAGCACGAACGCCGCCGACAGTCCGAGGGTGACGACGGTGGCGATCAAACGGGCGCGGCGGGCGGCGACGAGCCGCGCGCCGAGCGTGGCAAGGCCCGTCGCCCTCAGCGCGCGTAGCCCCGGGATGCGCCCGCCGCCGCGCTGAGCGACATCGGCGCCACGCAGCAGGGACACGACTGGGCGTGACGCCGCCCGCCATGCCGGCCAGACCGCTCCGAGGACCGCAATCGTCACCGCGGCCAGCCACGTGGCCAGGACCGGGACCACCAGCCCGGGACCTGGCAGAGGTTCGTTGAGCAGCGTCAGCAGCTGGCCGCTGGGACCATTGACGGCGATCACCCCCACGGCGCAGCCGACCGCTGCGGCGGGCGCGGCGACGAAGGTCGCCTCCAGGGCAAGGATCAGCGTGATGTGCCCTGCGGAGGCCCCAACGGCGCGCTGGACACCGATCGTGCCCAGTCGCCGCTGAACCTCTGACCGCGCGGAGGCGGCGAGCATCGCTCCCGCCGTCGCCAGGGCGATCAACGACAAGGCGACCAGCAGGTCGATGACGATGCCCGCGGCCTGGTCCAGGAGGACCCGGACCCCGGCGCGGGTGGCGAAGCGGATGTTGCGCAGGCCGAAGCTGGTGGCGCGGGCCTGGACGAGCAGCTCGTTGATGTAGCGCGGGTCACGGACCCAGATCTCGGCGTAGTTGACGCGTGGGTCTTGTTGGAGGCCGAAGCGGCGGCTCAGCGCACTGCGGGCGACATAGAAACGTGGCTTGGCGAGCGGAAACCCGACGTTGTCGGGAGCCTCGACCAATCCCACTACTCGTTCGGGCCCCAGCCCACGGACATACATCGTGTCGCCGGGCCGCAGCCCCCAGGCCTGCGCGAACGCCTTCTCGAGCAGGACCTCGTTGCCGGTCGGGCGCAGGTCGCGTCCGTCCACGACCGCGTAGCCGCGCCGCGTGCCTGACCCGACCACCTCGGCGATCGCGTCACCGCGACGATGGCCGGCACCGGCGGCCCCGACCCCGACGTTGGTCACCTCCGTCCGGGTGGCGTAGCCGGCGACGTCGGGCAGCGAGCGGATGCGCTGGGTGACGAGCGACCGCGGTTCGTCGTCGAAACGAACGATCACGTCGGGGAGGTCGGCGGCGTGCGCGGCACGATCAAAGCCGCGTCCCAACCCGTCGGCCACGACTACCGCGGCTGCAAGCATCGCTGCCGCCAGGGCGATCCCCACCGCGGTGAGTAGTGCGCGCCGGCGCCGCGGCACGAGTCCCCGTCGCGCCTCGCCCAACGCGGAGCGGACCCCGGTCAGATGCGCGCTCACCGGGTGGCCGCGATCGGTGAGTCCGCCAGTCGCCCGTCACTGAGGTAGAGGACACGATCGGCAATCGCGGCCGCGTCGGGCTCGTGGGTGACCATCACCACTGCCCGGCGGCGCAGGCCGCGCAACAGGTCGAGCACCGACGCCCCGTTGTCTGAGTCAAGACTGCCGGTCGGCTCGTCGGCCAGTACGAGCTCGGGGTCGTTGACCAGGGCGCGGGCCAGCGCGAAGCGCTGCTGTTCGCCGCCGGAGAGCTCATGCGGCAGGTGGTCGGCGACGTGCTGCACCGAGAGCTCGTCGATCAGCTCCGCCGCCCGCCGCGCGCCACCCGGCGGCGCGCCGGGCAACCGCGTGGGGAGCAGCACGTTCTCTCGCCCCGAGCACTCCTCGATCAGCTGGAACTGCTGGAAGACGAATCCGATGTGGCGCAGACGCATCCGCGCCAGCGCCCGGGAGCCGCGGCCGGTCAGCGGTTCGCCGGCCAGTTCGATCCGGCCCTCGCTGGGTGTGTCCAGGCCGCCGAGCAGATTGAGGAGCGTCGATTTGCCGCTTCCGGAAGGGCCGAGTACGGCGACGATCTCGCCCGCCTGCACCTCCAGCGATACCCCGTTCAGTACCCGGCGCCGAGCGCGGCCAGTGCCCACAGTCTTGGTCAAGCCGCAGGCGCGGAGGACCGGATCCACCTCTCTCAACGTACCGAGTGGATGGGAGGGGGGTCGAAGTACCGCGAGGGTGTCACCACACCGTTCCGAACAGGACCTCGATCACGACCGCCTGCAGGGCCAGCGCGCTCAGGATCAGGCTCAGGCGCCGGATCGGCAGCGCGGCGGCGGAGACGCAGGCCAAGGGAACGAAGGGCAGCCAGATCCGCTCGGTCTCGCCCTTGGTGAAGCCCGCCAGGGCGCTGATCGCGACCACGGCCGCCAGCCCGACGGCGGCGGGCTCTCCGCGCGCGAGTCCGCGCAGCGCCGGCCACGCGACCGGCGCGCCGAGCATCGCCAGCCATGCCGCCGGCGAGCCGGCGACCCAGAACGCGTACGGTCGATGCGCGGCAGCACCCATCCCGTAGATCCGGTTGGCCGCGCGCAGGATCGATATCGGGTCATAGCCCCACACGACGGCGAGCGCCAGCGTGACCAGCATGACCCCGGTGAACGCCGCCAGGCCCAGGATGACCCCCGCTCGCAACCCGTCGCGGCGCAGCACGGTCAACGCGGCCCACATCGGGATCGCGAGGAGCACCCAGGAGAAGAAGACGGCGATCCCTGCGGCGAGACAGCCCGCGGCCACGACCGTCCGACGACGGGCCAGCAGGAGGCAGGCAACGGCGGCGCCCATCGCGGCGAAGACGAAGTCGACCGAGGTCACGCCAAACAGCACCACCGACGGGGACAGGGCTGCGAGGGCACCGGCCTGACGGCCTCGCCGTTCGTCGCCGAGCTGGCGACCGAGCTGGTAGGTGAGGGGTGCGATGAGCGCCCCGACAAGCACGCACACGCCGGTGAGGCGCCCGGCGCTGGTGATGGACAACAGGTGCATGGCCACGAGAGGGCCTGGCGGGTTGCCCTTCGTATGGGTGGGGAGATAGGGCAGGATCTCGGGAAAGTGGCGGACGTAGTGACCCACCCCCGACTCCAGCCACTGCAGCGCCGGCAGGTACTCCCGGCTGGCCTCGAACGAGCCATGGCCGCTGAGATCGAAGACATGGCTCCATCCCCGTGGGCCGCGCCGAGCCGCATTGACCGATAGGCCGACGGTGAGCGTTCCGGCGTAGGAGAGCGCCGCAAAGGTCGGTCGAGACCGAAGACGCGCGATGGCCATTGGCGCGGTGGCGGCAACCCCGAGCGCGAGCGACAGACCGACGAGCGCCGGCCAGCGCACGTGTGGCGACCAGCTCATGAGAAACGGCGGCAGCGGGGTGCCGAGCTGCGTGCGCGTCCGCCAGCGCAACAGCAGTCCGGCCAGGATTGTCGCGGCCGCCACGGCCAGGATGCCGCCGGGAAGCGCGCGGCGACCGGCAAGGGTAGCCGGGAGCGGGGCGCTAGCCGCCCGACTGCTCACGAACGCGGCGCGGTGAGGGCGGACGGCGTCTGATACTCCGCGCCACGTAGACGACGCCCGACGCGACACACACACCGGCGGTGATGAGGAGCCAGTTGCGGGTGTACCCGGAGAGCGTATGGCCTGTGTCGTTGCGGTAGTTGCGGCTCGACGCGCCGAGAATCAGCGGGAAGTAGACGAGCAGGAGGATGCCCGAGACGACCACAGGTACGCGCACATAGTTGACGGGCGACCGCCAGGTGGCTGGTCCGGTGAGCGCGACGCGCCCGCGCAGGTGGTCGAGCAGCGAATAGACGGGCAGCAGGACGAGGTCGTGTAGCAGCGCGGCACCGATGAACCACGCGATCCAGTTGACGACCACGCCGCCCCCGACGATTTGATCGATCGCCCAACCGGCGACGAAGAACACCACGAGGTGCGCGACCAGGTGCAACGGGTGAGAGCCGTACAGGCGGCGAAAACCGATCATCACGTGTTCACGAAGCGCATCGAGGCCAGCCATTTGGTGCAGTGAACCCCCGGGAGCGCCGGGATGATGATCCGCGCCGGATACCCGTGATCGAGCGACAGGTCGGCTCCGTTGACGCGCAGAGCAAGCAGCGCCTGGTCGTCGCCGACCTGCTCGGCGGTATACGCCGTATGGCGATACGGCCCGGACGGCTGCAGCGACTGGACCTCCAGGATGGCGTCCGTGCCGGCGCCGACGAGGGCAGCAAGGTCGGACAGCCGTACCCCGGTCCAATGCTGGGTGGTCGACCATCCCTCAACGCATGCGATGGGCATCGCGTAGGTGTGCTGCTCCATCGCCAACAGGGCCTGGCGCCCCAGCATCCGCGTGCGCTCACCGACAACCGTCAGCACCCACGCTGGGTCAGACGCCAGCTTGGTGACGCCCACGGCGCGGGCAGTCTTGTTGACCTGGAAGTCGTTGGGGCCGGTGCCGAAGACCCGCCCGCGCGGCGCCAACAGAGCGATCGGGCGCAGCGGTCCGCCCACCGACTCGCCCAGATTGGCGATGAGCAGGGCCAGGGATCCCGCACTCACCAGGCCGAGCAGTCCGCGTCGGCTGATCGTCGGCGCGGCGGGTTGTGATGGAGCCAGGCCGCCGAGCTCGTAGGGCTGCGGACGCGTGTGGGCGAGGTCGGCTTTGAGCGGCTTCAGAACACCGTACTCCCGGTAGGCGCCGCGAATGGTCGGAAGCTTGACGGCGACATGCAGGAGGAGCGCTGAGATGAAGATCCAGGCGCCGTAGTAGTGGGCGCGGACAAAGCTGAAATGCCAGGGATAGAAGACCTGGATGTTGAGCACGCCGGTGGCGAATTCGAACAGCCCGCTGCCCACCAGCAGCAGGATCGAGAGGCGCTCGACCGCGTGGGCGGCGCTCCGCGCTGGGGGGTAGGCGAACAGCCGCGGGATGACCGACCACAGCTTGGCCAGCAACAGCGGGATGGCGATGAGGCCGATCGTGATGTGCGCGCCCTGGCTGACCGCGTAGGCCCAGGCGGGGCTCCAGGAGGGCAGCGAGATCAGCGGGCCGATGTCACCCCCGGGCGGGACGGTCGCGTTAAAGCCCGGAATGAGATCGGGTTGGTAGGCCGAGTGGGAGATCAGCCCAGTGAGAGCCACCACGGCGATCAGCACGAACAGGATCGACCCGAGGAACGAAGTGAGCCACGTTCCTCTCAGCGGGCTGCGCCAGAACTCGGGACGAAACGGGCCAGGCGGTGGTCCGGGCAGGCTCGGGATGCGCGGCCTGGCGGGGAGCCGCGGGAGGAGTGGCTTGGCTGGGAGCTTCATCGGAGCTCGCGCAGGATGGCGCTCATGTCGCGCGTGGCACGCAGGCTTCCCCGGATGGTCCCCGAGACCTTGGAATGCCCACCGGCCCGCGAGCGGTAGGCGACCGGAACCTCTCCGATCCGCCAGCGCGCCGCGGCCGCCAACAGCACCATCTCCAGCGGCCAGCCGAAGCCGCGATCCTCCAGACCGAGCCCGAGCAGCGGCTCGCGCGCGGCGCAGCGCATCGGGCCAACGTCGGTGACCGTGACTCCGGCTCGGCGTCGAAGCTGCCAGGCGAGCGCGCGGTTGGCCAGCCGCGCGTGCGGCGGCCAGGCGCCGGGAGTCGCCTGTCGGGTGCCCAGGCACAAATCCAGCCCGCCGTCCTGCACCGGAGCGGTGACGGAGGTCAGTTCTCCGGCATCCAACGACCCGTCGCAATCCATGAAGCAGACCAACTCCGAGCGTGCCGCCGAGAGCCCCGCCCAACACGCGGCGCCGAATCCACGACGGGGCTCGGAGACGACCTGCGCCCCGAGTCGCCGCGCGACCTCGGCCGACCCGTCGGTAGAGCCGTTGTCGACGACCACGGGCGCGAATCCGGAAGGGAACCCGGCGAGCACGATCGGGATCGCGTCTGCCTCGTCGAGCACCGGGAGGATGACATCGACCATCCACCCGCAACCTACGCGCCAGTCATTACAAATTGAGAAACGCAACCCGTGAGTCGCGTGCGGCCGCCGTCGGGGCCACTTAGTTTCCAGTGCGTGAAGGTTCTCGTCACCGGTGGCGCCGGATTCATCGGTTCCCACATCGTCGACCTGCTCGTCGAGGACGGGCACAACGTGCGCGTGCTCGATCTCCTTTTGCCGCTGGCCCACGCCTCGCGGCCCGATTACCTCAATCCCGGCGCCGAGTTCATTCAGGCTGACGTGGCCGATCGCGAGGCGCTGGCGGCCGCGCTTGATGGCGTCGATGCGGTCAGCCATCAGGCCGCGATGGTGGGGCTTGGCGTCGACTTCGGCGACGCGCCCGACTTCGTGCGCCACAACGATCTCGCCACCGCCGTCCTGCTCGGTGAGCTGGCTTGGCGGCGCTTCCGCGGCCGCCTCGTGCTGGCCAGCAGCATGGTCGTCTACGGCGAGGGCCGCTACCGCTGCGCCGAGCACGGCGAGGTGAGCCCCGGACCACGACTCGCCGAGGATCTCAAGGCGGGACGTTTCGAGGCATGCTGCCGGGTCTGCTCGGGACCGCTGACCCCCCAGGCCATCAACGAAGCCGGGCGACTGGACCCCCGCAACGTCTATGCCGCTACCAAGCTCCATCAGGAGCACCTGTGCCACGCCTTCGCTCGCGAGTCGGGGGCCACCGTCATCTCGCTGCGCTACCACAACGTTTACGGACCGAGGATGCCCCGTGACACCCCGTACGCCGGCGTCGCCTCGATCTTCGCCAGCGCGCTGTCCGCCGGACGGCCTCCGCGCGTCTTCGAGGACGGCGGCCAGCAGCGGGACTTCGTCCACGTCCGCGACGTCGCCCGGGCCAACGTCCAAGCGCTCTGTGCCGAGGACCTGAGCCCCGGTGCGTTCAACGTGGCCAGCGGGCAGCCACGCTCAGTCCTTGAGATGGCGCAGGCGCTGGCAGACGCCCACGGCGACGGCGCGCCGCGTCCGGTGGTCACCGGCCACTACCGCCTCGGCGATGTCCGTCACGTCTTCGCCTCCGCCGAGAAGGCCCGTCACGGCCTCGGCTTCGTTGCCGCGGAGGAGTTCGCCGCCGGGATGGCGGAGTTCGCCCATGCTCCCCTACGGTCGTCGGCGTGACAAGCGCCGCCCTGCTGGTCATCGCCAAAACGCCAGAGGCGGGCCGCTGCAAGACTCGTCTGTGCCCGCCCTGCACCCCCGCACAGGCCGCCACCCTGGCCGCGGCGGCCCTCCAGGACACGCTAGATGTGGTCGATGCCATAGACGGGGCTCGCAAGATCCTCGTCCTCGACGGCGCCGCCGACAGATGGCGACGGCCGGGGTGGGAGATCATCGCTCAGCGAGGCGATGGGCTGGCCGAACGGCTGTCCAACGCGTTCGCCGACGTCGACGAGCCGGCGCTGCTCGTAGGCATGGACACCCCGCAGCTGACTCCCGAACTACTGCGCGACGGCCAGCGCGCCCTCGAAGAGCACGACGCCGTGCTCGGGCCGGCATTCGACGGCGGCTACTGGAGCGTCGGACTTCGACGCGGTCACCGCCGGGCGTTCATCGGAGTTCCGATGAGCTCACAGCGGACCCTGCAGTGCCAAACCGAACGCTTCTGCGGGTTGGGACTACGCACGCACTGTCAGCCGGGACTGCGTGACGTCGACACCATCGCCGATGCTCGAGCGGTCGCGGCGCAGGTGCCAGGCTCGCGGTTCGCCCGGGCGCTGAGGGAGATGTGGTGAGCTCGCCGCTGACGGTCTACGCGGAGGCGCTGCGCGACCATGTCGGCGGCACCGACGCCAAGACCGTGATCCGATTTCGTGACGGGACGACGCGTCTTGCAAGCGTTGACCAATGGGTGGACGAGGCCGACGACGTGGACGAATGCGTCCTCTCAGCGCTGCCAGGGCCGGTACTCGACGTCGGTTGCGGTCCTGGACGCCACTTGCATGCGCTGGCGCGTCGTGGAGTCTTTGGCCTTGGCGTCGACATCTGTGACGTCGCTGTTGACCTGGCGAGAGGAGCTGGTGCGAACGCCATGGTGGGGTCGATATTCGGCGACGTGCCCGGTGCCGGCCAGTGGCGCAGCGCTCTCCTGTTAGATGGCAACATCGGGATCGGGGGCCGCCCGGCAAGGTTGCTGCGCCGCGTCACAGAACTCCTCGCCCCCCGGGCAATGCTGCTCGTCGAACTGGCGGCCCCACAGTCGCCGACTTTTGCAACTCTGGCACGGCTCGAACGGGCGTCCGCGACAAGCGACTGGTTCCCATGGGCCGAGGTCTCCGCGGCCTCGATCGACACGCTGGCCGACGACGCAGGTGTCGTCGCATCTCGCTGCTGGCCAGAGGGGGGCCGGTGGTTCGCCGTGCTGCACACACGCTGAGCGAAAGGCAACCCAATCCTGACCATCACGGCGATCAACGGTGCGCCATCGGCGGCTACTTGCCCTGATCCATGACCTGTTAGCGGTCTACTGGAACAGAACGCGGCGGCGTGTCGTCAGGAAGCGGTCGCGCTACCGGCTTGGGCGGCGGCGCGCACCAGCCAGGAGGAGAAGTCGTGTCGCTGGCGCTCGCTGAGGCCGGTGACCATCCGCTCCTCAATCGCGATGGCCCGCCGGTGCGCTTCGGTGAGTGTCTGTGCTCCAGCCGGGGTGACGTAGACGCGGCGGAGTCGGCGGTCGTCGGGATCGGGGCGCCGCTCGATCAGACCGGCCGTCTCGAGCGTGACGAGCATCTGGTGTGTGGACTGCGGGCTGTACATGCTGTCGTGGGCGAGATCTGCGCCCGACGCTCCGGGCTGGATCTCGACCAGGCGCAGGACGCCGAACTGCGACGCGGTGATCCCCAGCGGCTCCATTGCCGCCTCCAGGGCGATCCAGAGGGCGTGCTGGGCTTGGCGCAGGAGGTAGCCCAGTCGTCCGTCCGGTCCCCGAAAGCCCATGCCGAGCGGAGTTGGCACGGCATGAGTGTACGAGTCGTCTACCGCGCTGTGACTTCTTGACGGAGAGGATATGGTTCATCAGGTTCCTGATGAGTTTGGTGCCATGTGCGCACCGGGAGGAAGAGTTCAATGAGCGGATTTCGCATCTCCACGCACGGTCGGCTGCAGGACTGGATCGCGGTCGAGAAAGGATATTTCGACGACGAGGGCCTGGACTATGAGCTCGATGTGAAGGCCCAGGAGAACAGCGCGCAGGATGTCCCCGCCGGTCAGCCCGGCGACGTCCGCGTCGGCGCCTACGAGCTCTACCGCTCGGGCGGTGGCGGCAAGAAGCACATGAGCTGCGCCTGTCACTGGGCGGTCAACCAGGCGGCGACTGACTCCGCGGGACGGATGTGGGGGCAGGCGTACTCGATCTTGCCCAGTGGCATCTATGTCCTCCCTGAATCGGAGGTGCGGCAGCCTGAGGATCTGGCCGAGGTGGAGGTCGCGGTCGGGTATCACTCGGGGAGCCACTTCTCGACGATCCAGGCGCTCGAGCCATTCATGAAGCCGCGTGAGATCAGCCTGCGCTTTGGCGGGATGCCCTACGACCGCGTCGATGCGCTCTTGGCCGGCGAGGTGCCAGCCGCCGCGGTGTGGACGGGGGCGGGATACCTACTCGAGCAGCAGGGCGCTCGCAAGATCGTCGACACGACGTTCATCGCGGGATTCATGTTCGACACCGACACCAACGTCGAGGACGTGGGTAAGTACTTTGCGGCGCTCAAACGTGCCCAAATGGACCTGGACCTTGCCCCCGAGCCCTACAAGGGCTACTACCTGAACGAGATTCCCGAGCGCTTCCACGACCTCATCGATGTGCGCGCGTTCGGCCCGGGCGAGCGCATCGTGTTCCTGCCCTACACGGCCAGCGCGTACGAGCAGTCCCAACAGTGGATGCGTGACCGCGGGCTCTTCGAGCCCTCGCAGTCGCGGCGCGACTTTGCCAGCGCGGTGGTCGTCTAGCCGCACGACCGTATCGAGCGGGCGCGCTCGTCGCGCGAGGCGGGATCCGTTGTCTTGCGAAGATACGGTCGGGCCGTCAACGGCGTGAGGCTGCGCTGAGCAGCGGAGAGGTGAGTGGTTTGCCTGATACTGAGGCCGTGACACCGACGGTGCCCGTGTGGGCGGAGTCTGATCCGTATCCGTCGCTGTTAGATGTGGTGAGGCATCGCCGCAGCGTGCGCAAGTTCGAGCCCGGGCGACGGGTGCCGCGGGAGACGCTGATCAAGATCATGGAGGCCGGACGCTGGGCTCCCAGTGGCGCCAACGCCCAGCACTGGGATTTCATCTGCGTCGACGAAGACGACACGCGGGCGCGGGTGCGCGACGTGTTCCTTCGTCAGGGTGCGCGGTTGCGCCAGAGCGTGGAGGCGTTTCCCGCCGTCAACAAGAGCTTTCTCGCCGACACGGTCGCGATCATCCTCGTATTGGGCGACGAGCGGTTCAAGGCGTGCTTTCCCCAGGGAGTCGGCGACGCCCACGACGAGTACACCGCCAACAACGAGAACATCTTCTTCTGCTCGCTGGGAGCGGCCATCCAGAACATTCAGCTGGCGACCGTCGCCTGCGGGCTGACGTCGGCGTGGCTGTCAGGCGGCGGCGAGGACCAGACCGCGCGCGAGTTGCGCGAGATCCTGCACTTCCCGCTCTCGGCTCGTCCGTACGGGACGATCCCGATCGGCTATCCCGCCCGCTACCCGGACTCCAAGTGGCGCCGGCCACTAGACCAGATGATCCACTGGAACGGTTTCACCGCCGATCAGTATCGCCCGCAGCGACTGGTCGATCACTACGCCCACACTGTGCGCCCGTTCGCGATGTACCGCCCATTTGAGCGCATGGAGGAATGGGACGATGTCGAGCAGCGTGCTGGTGCCTTCCAGGCCGCCTACACGGGGAGGGTGACCAACCCTGGCGGCGTGCTGCCCGACTCGGAGGTGCCGCGTGACGACCGTAATCGCGTTTGACGTCAACGAGACCCTGCTTGACCTCCGGGCACTGGACGCGCATTTCGAGGCGCTGTTCGGCTCGACAGCGCTGCGTGCCCAGTGGTTTGCGCAGATGCTGCAGCTGGCGTTCGTCGGCGGCCTCACGGGCGACTATGTGGATTTCACCGCTGCCCAGCGGGCAGCGTTGACCATGCTCGGTGAGCGCCACCGCGTCGCGCTGGACCACGCGAACGTGTCGGAGGTGGTGGACGGGATGCGCACGCTACCGGCCCATCCCGAGGTCGCCGAGGCGCTGGAGGTGCTCGCCGGTACCTCCCTGCGGCTTGTCGCGCTGACCAATTCCACCGCGGAGGTCGCCGACGCCCAGCTCACCAATGCTGGCCTGCGCCACCTCTTCGAGGCCGCGCTGTCAGCAGACACAGTGCGGGCACTCAAGCCCGCGGCGGCCGCCTACCAGCACGTCGCGACGGAGTGCGGCGTCGCGCTCTCAGAGGTACGACTCGTCGCCGCCCACGCATGGGACATCTCCGGCGCGCTTGCGGCCGGGGCGCGAGCCGCGTTCGTGGCGCGACCCGGGATGGTCCTCTCTCCGCTCGGGCCCCAACCTGACATCACCGGCACCGACCTTTCCGAAGTCGCACACCTGATCATGGAGCACGACGCCAGCTAGCGCCAACGTGACGGCGGCGGAGCCCGTCTGTGATGACCGGTGCTAGAGCCGCCTGCCGCGCGTGTACGACAAGAGTCGCGCGTCGTGCTTCGCCGCGATGCCAGCGTGAACGAGCGGCAATGCGTCGCGGACGCGATGTCGCGGTCTGTGGCGGTGGGCGCTGCCTCGTCAGGCTCTTCCCCGGCGGCATAACATCGAGATCGCCATGCCGAAGCCGATCAGCCCCCCGCCTGCCCCTGGTGAGGACACCTCGACGGCGCTGGCGCTCATCAACACCGAGATCGAGCCGCGCGGCGAGATGATCGATCTGCTGCCCGACGGACGCGCGCTTGCAGGCTGGCTTCACGCCCAGCGACTGACGAGCCGCCGCGGCACCACGATCTCCGACGAGGACCTCAAGCGGATGCGCGAGCTCCGCACCGCTATCCGGGCGATGTTCACCGCCCAGGTTACGGGACGCCGCGCACCCCGCTCCGCGATCACAACGATCAACATCGCGGCTGCGCTGGTCTGGTCCGCGCCCCAGCTGCGCTGGAACGACGATGGCCCCGTCCAGCAGAGGATCTGGGCCGAGACCGCGCGGTCCACCGATATCGCATTGGCTGAGATCGCCGCCAACGCAATCATCACACTGCTCGGCGACCGCGGCGCCCGACTGCGGCTCTGCGAGGCCCACGGGTGCAACCGCATGTTCATCACCGACCACGGCCGCCGTCGCTGGTGCTCGCGCACGTGCGGGGATCGTGTCCGTGTCGCCCGTCACTACCGCAAGCTCAACCGGCTCGACTGACTCGCTCAGGCCAGGTGGCCTTCGGCGCGCGACGTCGCCCGCCCACCGTGCTGTAATGCTTAATTAACAGCTAAGCGTTAGTAACGGGCTAGGATCCGTCGCGACTCAGTCGAGCAGACGACCGAAGGATCGACCAATGAACGTGACCGTTGGGGTACTTGCCCTGCTGGAGGCCAAGCCCGAGAAGGGTGCTGAGCTTGAGGCGGTACTCGTCCAGGCGCGGCAGCTCGCGCTGGCCGAGCAGCAGACCATCAGTTGGTATGCCTTCCAGGCCGACGAGGTCACCTTCGGGATCTTCGACACGTTTGAGAGCGACGATGGGCGCCAAGCGCACCTGGGCGGCGAGATCGCCAAGACGTTGATGAAGGTCGCCCCCGAGCTGCTCGCCAAGGCTCCCGACATCCGCGCGGTCGACCTGCTTGCTGTCAAGTGACCGCGTCGGCCTCAAGTGAGAGCTTGCGCGACCGGGTCGCACTGGTCACCGGCGCCGGACGGGGGATCGGCCGCCGCATCGCGGTCGGTCTGGCCACGATGGGTGCTCACGTCGCGCTGCTTGCCCGGACTGAGAGCGAGCTTGGCGAGGCGGTTGCCGAGATCCACGACGCCGGCGGAATCGCGACCGCGGTCGTCAGTGACGTACATGACATCGAAAAGCTGCGAGGCGGCGTCGACCGGGTCGGGGACGAGCTCGGCCCACCGGCAGTGTTGGTCAACAACGCCGCGGTCGTCGCCCCGCTTGGCCCCACCGCGACCCTTGAACCGGCGGCAGTGGCGACCGCGGCGATGGTGAACATCGTCGCTCCGATCACCCTCAGCTCAATCCTCATACCCAGCATGACCGCGGCCGGGTGGGGGAGGATCGTCAACATCTCCAGCGGGATCGCCGCCGCGCCGGCCTCGAGCCCCGGGATGACCGTCTACGCGGCCTCCAAGGCCGCGCTGGAGGCCCACACCCTGAACCTCGCCGCCGAACTGGACGGCTCGGGGATCACCGCCAACGTCTATCGCCCCGGGGCGGTGGACACCGCCATGCAGCAATGGATCCGCGAGCAACCAAGCGAACAGATCGGCGCGGCGGTGCACGACCGCTTTGAGGCGATGCACGCCGAGGGCCGTCTGATCACCCCCGAGCGCTCAGCCCGGTCGCTGCTTGCTCGGATCTCCGGCACGCACACCGGCCAGATCTGGAGCGTCGACGACTGACCCCAGCAGCCCAGGCCCCGATCACCGTCCGCCGGCGTCCATCCCCCAGCCATCCCACATCCGCAGGAGCTCAACAACGATGCCACTGCTCAACCCCGGCGCGCCCTTTCCGTCAATCACACTCACTCCGGTCGACGGCGAGCCTCTCGACCTGCCGGACGGCCTCGTTGGCCAGTTCGCCGTCGTGCTGTTCTACCGCGGCTCATGGTGCCCCTACTGCAACGCCCAGCTAAAGGCCTTTGAGCGCGCCACCGAGAAACTCGACGCGCTCCAGGTCAAGGTCGTCGCCGCTTCGGTCGACAACGAGTCCAGCACTCGTGAGCTGATCGCCAAACACCGGCTGAGGTTCCCCGTCGGTCACAGCGTGGACGCCGGCGCGATCCATGAGGCCACTGGTGCGTTTGTCAACCCCGATCCGGTCTACCTGCAGTCCACCGGATTCGTCCTTGACCCCACCGGCAAGGTCATTGTCAGCGTCTACTCAAGCGGCGCGATCGGCCGCCTGGTCCCGGAAGACGTCACCGGCCTCATCAGCTACCTCAAATCACATCAGCCCGCATGACAAGCACCACCACAACAACCGACGAGCCCAAACTCGAGGTCCGGCGCCGGCCGGTCGCCCAGGCGTAGGCCGCCATTCGGCTGCTAAGCCACAGGTGCAACATGCGGATGGAGATCCCGCGGTTGCCCGACAACACCGACAGGTGGACTGGCGTAGTTGGCGCGACCATCGAGGCTGGCAGTAGATCTAGAGATTGCCGCACTATCGCCGACGCAGCGAAGCCCTGCCTGACGAGAACAGCCCAGGTGAGGCTCTGCAGGGGCCGCGCCCGAGGGCTCGCTTGCTCTACCGGTCCTCGAGGGGCTGCGATGTCGCGCGCGGTCATGACCGGGAGCGGGTTGCCGTGCAGGTCGACAGAGACGCGGTTTCCAAGCGGCCTCTGCAGACGGGCAGCAACGCAATGCTTGACGCCCACCGAGGTAGCCCAACTCGAAAGCCCATGGGCCTCCGGTCGTGCGCCCGTCGTCGATTGGCCGGAGTACATTTGGTTGCGGTATGCAATGATAGTCGTATGCACTCGCTTCCTTCGTGGTCTGCGGCCACCGCGCGACACGCTGAGCCGGCCCGTGACGAGCTCGTTGATGCGGTGTTGGGGGCCAGCCGGGCGTTGGTGGCGGTCGCGGCGCGTTCGCTGGCCGGCGTCGCTGAGGATGTGACGCTGCCGCAGTACCGGTTTCTCGTGGAACTGGCGTCCCGGGGTCCGCAGCGTCTGGCGGACCTGGCGACGGCTCTGGGTGTCGATCGTTCGACTGCGACGCGGATGTGTGATCGCCTGGTGCGTAAGCGATTGGTGACGCGCCGCCGCGCGCAGGATGATCGCCGAGCGGTGCGGGTCTCGTTGACCCGTACCGGCGCCGAGCTGGTCGCGGAGGTCAGTCGGCGACGGCGTGGGGAGATCGCGGCGATCGTGGCGCGGATGCCAGCCTCTCACCGTGATCGCGTCGTGCGGGCATTGCGGGCGTTTGCCGACGCGGCGGGCGAGGTGCCCGAGCAGGATTGGTCGCTGGGCTGGGATCTCGACGGTGACTGAGTCCGACACCCCGCAGAGGTCCAGGTCCGTGCGGGCATCGATGACCCGCGCGGTGACGACGTGGTTGGGCGGCAACCGGCTCGGGCTGGTGGCAATGGCGCTGGTCGTCGGGGCCGGGGCCGGTCTTGGCGCGGCGTTGTTTCGCGAGATGGTGTTTGGTGCCACGTGGCTGGTGACCGGTCATGACCAGTTCGGTCAGCAGGGTCACGCCGCGAGCGCGCATCTGCCGGGGCTGGGCATCTGGTTCGTGCTGGTGGTCCCGGTGGTGGGCGGTCTGATCTACGGTCCGTTGATCTATCGGTTT
Source organism: uncultured Actinomycetota bacterium (assembly GCA_963708835.1). Classification (GTDB taxonomy): domain Bacteria; phylum Actinomycetota; class Thermoleophilia; order Solirubrobacterales; family Solirubrobacteraceae; genus Palsa-465. Next base: position 429,743 of record CAVPUB010000001.1, read on the forward strand.
GCCCGGGAGGCGCGAGGGCATGGGGTGCCCGAGGTGATGCTGGCCGTCGCCGAGAACGGCGGGCGGATCCGGCCGCCGGTGACGATCGTCAAGGCGGTGGCGTCGGCGATCACCATTGGGGTCGGCGGCTCGGTCGGACGTGAGGGCCCGATCGTGCAGATCGGGTCGGCGCTGGCCTCGACCTTCGGTCAGCTGGTCCGGATGTCTGAGAGCCGGCTTCGGATCATCGTCGCCTGTGGGGCGGCGGGCGGGATCGCGGCGACGTTCAACGCTCCGCTCACGGGGTTGTTCTTCGGGTTTGAGATCGTGTTGCGCGAGTTCTCGCTCGATGCGCTGGTGGCGACCGGTCTCGCGGCGGTCACCGGTGATGTCATCAGCCGCGCGATCTTCGGGTCGGCGCCGTTTTTCAGCATGATCCCGCACGGGTTGTCGGTGACCAGCGACGTCACCTATCTGCTAGTCGCGGTGCTCGCAGTCGCCGCCGGACTGATCGGCATCGGCTTCAAATCGTTCCTCTACTGGCTCGAGGATTTCGTCGACGAACTGTGGAAGGGCCGTCCTGAGTGGGCGCGCCCAGCGGTCGGCGGCATCGCGCTCGGGATGTTGCTGCTGGCGGTGCCGCAGATGTACGGCGTCGGCTATCCGGTGATGAACAACGTGATCGGTGGTCACGTCGTCGTCGGTCTGATCCTTCTGTTCCTGGTCAGCAAGGTGCTGGCCACCAGCCTGACTCTCTCGATCGGCGGATCTGGAGGGGTGTTCGCACCGTCGCTGTTTATCGGGGCGATGGCCGGGATGGCGTTCGGCACTCTCGTCCACCACCTGTTCGGGTCCGCGCTCGGCCCGCCGGCGCTGTACGCCGTCATCGCCATGGGCGGGGTGTTCGCCGCCGCTGCCCAGGCGCCGCTGACCGCGATCGCCAGCGTCGCGGAAATGACCGGCAACTTCACCCTGACGCTGCCGATCATGCTCACCTGCGGGATCGCGGCCGCCACGTCGAAGTACATCTCCTACGGCAGCATCTACACCACCAAGCTGCTGCGCCGCGGCATCGACATCGAACGACCCCAGACGGCCAATGTTCTGCAGACGCTGACGATCGCCGACATCATGCAGCCCGTCACCGCGCCTGAAGCCGAGCCCGCGCTCTTGGACCGCGAGCAGATCAGCTCCGACACCAGCACTGGCGCCTGGTGGCGCGACCTTGGCGGCGCCACCGAGACGCGCGATCCACAGGAGCTTTTTGAGGACGAGACGCTCGCGCAGGCACTGCGGCAGCTGACCATGTACGGACACTCAGGCCTCCCGGTGCTGTCAGCAGACCGTCGCCATCTCCGCGGCTGGCTGACCCGCCACGGAGTCCTGACCGCGCTGGCCGAGACCGTCGCGACCGCTGATCAGGACACCGAGCGGGGGGCCGTGGCCGCGGACGTTGGCGCCGAGGACCCCGTACGTCTCGCCCACCGTGCCGGCACCCCGCTTCACGGCTATGAGATCGTCGAGATCCGCGTCGACTCTGACTCCCCACTCGTCGGGCGCCGGCTGGCTGACCTCGCCTGGCCACCGGGGTCCATCGTCGTCGCTCGCAGCGAACGGGGCGAACCGGTCGCGCCGCGCGCCGACGCAGCGGTCGAGCCCGGCGAGCGGATCGTCGTTCTGGCCCCGGTACCCCACGCTCACCGCGCCCAGGTCGCGCCCGCCGCTGTCGGCCGCGGCTAGTGAGCCGGCGACCGAGAGGCGGGAGCCGGCGCCGCCCGCGTAGCAACTGGTAGACCGCACTGCGGAGAGTCGCGAAGTCGGCGTGCCGCTCGCCACTCTGCGCCCTAGAGCCCGCGCGTTGCTGGGTTCTCTAGCTCAGGGTCACTGCGACGAACGCCGCGTACAAGGCCACGATCAGTGCCGCGCCGGCTCGGCCCATGCCTCTGCGGGGCGCGAGGAGCGCGACGGTCGCGACCATGGCCACTGCGAGGAGGGCGAGGTCGAGTTGATCTTTGCCGGATTTCGCGGTGAGCGTGACGAACAGGGACGGGAACGCGACCCCCGCGACGAGATTGATCGTGTTGCTGTTGAGTGCCTCGGTGACCAGCGCGCCACCGCGTCGCGCGCGCCCGAGCCGCACGCCGGTGAGCGCGTTGGGCAAGCTTGTCAGCGGTCCGAGGATGAGCGCGCCAACCACCCCCGGCGCGATTGCCCACTTGTCGCCGACAGTGAGTGCCGCCTGGACCATCCCCAAGCTCCCGGCTACGATCAGAGCCAAGTCCACCACCATCAGCGCGAGCTGATGGTGGGTCACGAACTCGTGCGTCAGATGTTCGCGCGCTCCGGACTCAGCCTCGGCGCTGTCGCGGTCTTTGACCAGCGCGGCGAGCCGCCAGAGCCCGAGTCGGTTGGCGAGATCGTCATCTCCCAGCACCAGGACGAGGTAGGGGCCGACAAAGCACGCGATCGCGAGGACTGCTATCGCTGGTGAAATCCAGCCGACCAGAAGCGCGATCACGATCGCCGTCACGGCGAGCGCGACCGTGCCTTCAAGCACCAGCGTGTTGCGTGCAACTTGCACGTAACCCACGACGAGTGCGCTGGCGCCAATCATCGCGGCGAGGTTGAACGTGTTAGACCCGACGATCACACCGACGCCTGCGGCGTGCGAGCCTTTGATCAGCGCCACTAGCGCGGAGGACACCTCCGGGCCGTCCGCCGCGAACGCTGTGAGCAGCCCGATCCACACCTCCGGCAGCCCGTACCTGGCGCCGAGCCGGTCCAGTCGCCTCGCGAATGTTGCTGCAGCCGCCAGAGTGACCACGAGCGCGGCCACGAACAGCGGGACAGCAACCACTACCGACACGACACCACGTCGCCGGCCGGCCGCAGCGAGAAGCCCGTCACGGTTCGCTCGCGGCGCCGCTCTGGGCCGGCGAGGAGTCCATCGCGGCGGTCGCTAGACGCACAACCGCGTAAAGCGGCCCCGGCGGCGCACTAACTCTCAGTGGGCTGTCCGCGTCGCTGACGAGAACCTTCGCCAGCGCGACCCTCATCGGGTTGACCGGGCGCGTGGCCACCAACCTGACCGCGAGGTCCGTCAACGCATCAGCCTCCGCAAGAATCTCGCTTTCTGCCATCCGACCGGCACCGAACGGACCCTGGGATCCATTGCGCGCAGCGTCGATCATCCTGCGCAACCGTGCCGCGATGGCGCGCCGCGCACGCACCCTGCACAACTGGGCTGCCCGCAACTCCAGAGCCGATCGGAACGCGGATCACCGCCAGCAGCGAGCCGCTGATCAAGCTCCCCGCGCCGAGCGAGAACCGAACACCGCACGGCGAATAGCACGCTCATCGAGAACACCCTCAATGGTCGGGAAACCGATCCCGACCAGTCTTCCCCTCGCACCGAAGAAGAACCTACACCAGATGCCCGCATCACATAGCCCCCGCGGGTCACCATCCCCGTGCAGCGCGAACGCAGCCGAGCAATAGCTCATGCCCGCTCGCGCTTCGAGCTTCGCGCGCAACGGACCCCTGACCCCGCCGCCCGACCCCTCAAGCGGCAGCGACGAACGCCGGGCTCGAGGCGCGTACTCGCCCCCGTGCCGAGGCGTCCGTCCGAACAATCTCCGGAACACTAGGGTCGTCGCAGCGGGTATCCCGGCGTCACCGTCCTTCGTGCAATCTCCGCAACAGCGGGCACTTAGCGACGGTGGTGCACGCTGGCTGCCGCTCCGGGTTCCCTTCTAATCCGTTGGCCGCAGGTTCGAATCCTGCCGGGGGCGTGGGCCTCCCGGCCATCCGCTGGTAGATTCAGCTGTCCCGCGGTGGGCGTAGCTCAGTTGGTAGAGCTCCTGGTTGTGGTCCAGGCGGTCGGGGGTTCGAGTCCCCTCGCTCACCCTTATAGGAACCCCGCGATCATCAGGTCGTTCGTCGTCGAGATGACCCACACGCAAGACCCTGCGGAGCTGCAGGACAAGGTCGCCGCTCTCCGTTGGTTTCACCGGATCGAGCTGGGCACTGGAGTGGTCACTCCCGGGGAGGACGAGTCGCAGTCAAAGCTCGAGCAGATCCGGCTCCCCGCGCGGCTGGATGGTTGGTCGGTTCTCGACATCGGCGCGTGGGACGGCTTCTTCTCGTTTGAGGCCGAGCGCCGCGGTGCCTCGCGAGTTGTGGCGGTGGACCCGGAATGCTGGCGCGAGCCGGCCTGGGGCCCAGCCGGATGGGGCACGCGCCAACCCTTTGACCTCGCCCGCGCGGCGCTGCACTCCAACGTCGAGCCGGTTGACATCGATCTCGAGGCGATCTCGCCCGACACCGTCGGCACCTTCGATCTCGTGCTCTTCCTGGGCGTCTTCTACCACCTGCCCGATCCCTGGCTGGTCCTCCGCCGGGCCGCCAGCGTCTGTTCGCGGATGATGATCGTCGAGACGCACGCTGACCTTCAGGACCTGCGCCGGCCGGCCATGGCCTTCTATCCCGATGAGGTCGAAGGGGACCCGTCGAACTGGTGGGGTCCGAACGCCGCCCTCATCGAGGCGATGCTCCGCACCGAAGGTTTCTCGTCGTGCGAGACCTTCGCGGAGGCCAGAAGCAAGAGAGCCGCGCGCGCGATCGTCCGGCGCGTGCGTGGCCGTCCCTACAAGTATCAGTGGGGGCGGCTTGTCGCCCACGGTCACCGCTGACGGCGCCCGCGCACTCGCACGCAGGTGATCGAGCGCTCCCAGCCACTCGTCGCGCGCGCCCGCACATCGGCCGCGCTCAGGGCGCGCGACCTCGCCGACCGAGTGCTCGGTCGCACCGATCGCTACACGCCACCGCGGCGACTGCGCCTCTTCGTCGGCGACGGCGACTTTCACGCGACGGGACGGGAGTTCCTGGCGTACTTCGTGCGCATCGGCGAGCTTCAGCCCCACGATCGCGTGCTCGACATCGGCTGCGGCATCGGGAGAATGGCGCGCGTCCTCGTCCCCGTCCTACGCCCGCCGGGGGCCTACGCGGGCTTTGACGTCAACCCGGCCGCTGTCGAATGGTGCACGCGTCGTTACCGCAGCACGCCGGCGCCGTTTGCCTTTCAGTCCGTCGATGTCCGCAACGGCTTCTACAACCCCGGCGGCCGCGTCGCCCCATCCGAGTTCGTGTTCCCGTACGGGGACGGCCAGTTCGATCTCGCGATCGCGACCTCCGTGTTCACCCACCTGCTGCCTGACGCGGCCGCCCAGTACCTGTCGGAGGCCGCGCGCGTTCTGCGCCCCGGCGGCCGCCTCTTCTCCACGTGGTTCATCAGCAGGGCGAACGGGCCCGCGGGCACTGATCGTGTCTCAGCGCCCGGGCTCGGCGGCCGCCAGCTCATCGATGCGGCGGCCCCGGAGGCGGCGGTGGCGTACGCCGATGACAGGCTCCGTGATCTCCTGTCCGCCGCACGGTTCACGCTGCGAGCCGAGCATCCTGGAACGTGGTCTGGCCGCGATGGCACGTCCTATCAGGACATCGTGCTGGCGATCCGCGACAGCTAGATGGTTGATTCCACGACCCCGCGTGCCGGATGAATCCGGATGATCGGCGCCGGATCGGCGTCCTCGGGCTCGCCCATACATCCAGTATGGGCTTCGCCCTGCGTCCTTGACCGGCTTGATCCCCGAATCCCCCGGCAACCACGCGGCCGCGGAATCAACCATCTAGGCTGGTGGCGTGCCGACGGCGACCGACGCGCTGACCTCGCTCAGTCACGGCGCCGGCTGCGGCTGCAAGCTGCCCGCCGCCGCGCTGCTGCCGATCGTCCGCGCGCTGGGCGCCCCTTCCGACGAGCGCCTGCTCGTCGGCTCGGCCACGGTCGATGACGCCGCGGTCTTCTGCCTGAGCGACGACCTGGCTCTGGTGCAGACGGTGGATTTCTTCACCCCGATCGTCGACGACCCGTACGATTTCGGCCGCATTGCCGCCGCCAACGCCCTGTCGGACGTGTACGCGATGGGCGGCACGCCGCTGCTCGCGCTCAACATCGTCGCCTTCCCGCTTCAGCGGCTCGGCGCCGACGCGCTGGGCCAGATCCTCCGCGGCGGGCGTGACGTGGTGAGCGCGGCGGGCGCAACGGTCGCCGGCGGCCACTCCATCGACGACCCCGAGCCCAAGTACGGGCTGTCGGTGACCGGGGTCGTGCACCCGGACGAGGTGCTGACCAACGCCGGCGCCGTCCCCGGCGACGTCCTGGTCCTGACCAAACCGCTGGGGGTGGGTGCGATCGCCACGGCGCTGAGTCGCGGCATGACCGATGACGCGGACCTGCTCGATCGCGCCGTCGGGGTGATGACGGCGCTCAACGCGTCGGCGGCGACCGGCGCGCGCGAGGCGGCTGCGCGCGCCGCCACCGACGTCACCGGCTTCGGCCTGGTGGGCCACCTGCACAACGTGTGCCGCGCCAGCGGCGTCGCCGCGGTGCTCGACGCCGAGCGCGTGCCGGCGATCGACGGCGTGCTCGACCTGCTCGACGGCGCCGCGGGCGAGCGGGCGGTGTCGGGCGGCAGCCGGCGCAACCGCGAGCACGCCGCGGCGTTCACGACCTTCGCCGCCGGTGTCTCGCCGGCGCGCGAACGCCTGGTCTGCGACGCCACCACCTCGGGCGGGCTCCTGGTCGCGGTCGCCCGGGAGAGCGCCGCCCAGGTGCCGGGCCCGGTGGTGGGGCGGGTGGTGGCGGGCGAGCCCGGCACAATCCTCGTGCAGTGAACGAGTACGTGGAGCGGCCGGGGCCCGGTGGCCCGCCCGGTCTTCAAAACCGGGGGGAGCGCGGCCGTCCGCGCTGGAAGGTTCGACTCCTTCGCCGCTCCGTATGAGCGACGAGGCGATTCGGGCGCGTGCGCGGGCGCTGCCCTCCGTGGACCGGCTGGCGGTGGCCGTGGCGCGCGCCGAGCTCGAGGCCCGGCGGGCCGAGGTCCTCGCCGGCGCCACGGATGACGTCGATCTCGTCGCCCGCGCCCGCGCCCGGCTGGCCCCGAGCCTGCGGCGGGTGATCAATGCGACCGGCGTCATCGTCCACACCAATCTGGGGCGAGCTCCCCTGGCGCTCGAGGCGCAGGCCGCGGTCGCGCGCGCGGCGGCCGGCTTCAGCAACCTGGAGCTCGACCTGAGCACGGGGCGGCGTGGCTCTCGTCATTCCCACGTCGAGAGTCTGCTGTGCGAGCTGACCGGCGCGGAGTCCGGGATCGCGGTCAACAATTGCGCCGCGGCGGTGCTGCTGGCGGTGGCGGCGCTGAGCGAGGGCCGCGAGACGATCGTCTCACGCGGGCAGCTGATCGAGATCGGCGGCGGGTTTCGCATCCCCGAGCTGCTGACACAGGCGAACGCGACGCTGGTCGAGGTCGGTACCACCAATCGCACCCGCGTCGCTGACTACGGGCGCGCGATGGGCGAGCGCACCGCCGCCATCCTGCGCGCGCACCCGTCGAACTTCCGCATGCTCGGGTTCGTGGAGGAGGTCTCGATCGAGGCGCTGTGCGATCTGGGACCGCCGGTGATCGACGACGTGGGCTCCGGAGTGCTGGCCGACGATCTCTCGCTCCTGGCCGACGAGCCGCCGGTGCGCCGCTCGGTTGCCGCTGGGGCGGCCGTCGTCACCTTCAGCGGCGACAAGCTCCTGGGCGGCCCGCAGGCGGGCGTCCTGGTCGGCCGGCGCGACGCGATCGAGGCCTGCCGCGCCCACCCGCTCGCCCGCGCGGTGCGGATCGACAAGCTCTCGCTCGCCGCCCTGGAGGCGACGCTGGCGCTGTACCGCGATCCGGCGGCAGCACGTCGCGCCGTACCGGTGCTCGCCATGCTCGAGGCCGGCGCCGACGAGCTGCTGGCGCGCGCCCAGATGCTGGCGCGCCAGACCGGCGGCCGGGTGATCCAGGCCACGGCGAGGGTGGGCGGCGGCGCGCTCCCGCTGCTGGAGCTGTCCGGCCCCGCGGTCGCGCTTGACCCCGGCCCGGCCGGCGCCGCCGCTCTCGCCGCCGCCCTGCGCGAAGGCGAGCCAGCACTGGTGGGGCGGGTACACGCCGGCGAGCTGCTGCTGGACCCGCGCACCCTCACCGACGAGGAGGCGCGATGGGCCGGCCAGCTGGTGGCGGCCGCGCGTCGGTGAGCGCCGTCGGTGCTCCTCTGACGCTCGGCACCGCCGGGCACATCGACCACGGCAAGACGGCGCTCGTCAAGGCGCTCACCGGGGTCGACTGCGACCGTCTGCCCGCCGAGCGCGCCCGGGGGATGACGATCGAGCTCGGCTATGCCCCGCTCACGCTGCCCGGCGGGCGGCGGGTGTCCGTCGTCGACGTGCCCGGCCACGAGCGCTTTGTCCGCACGATGGTCGCCGGTGCGACCGGGATCGACCTGTACCTCATGGCGATCGCCGCCGACGACGGCGTCATGCCGCAGACGCGCGAGCATGCCGCCGTGCTGGGCGCCCTCGCCGTCGGCGCCGGCGTGGTGGCGATCACCAAGAGCGACGCCGCCGACCCGAGCGCCGCGGCCGCAGCCGCCGGTCGCCTGCTCCCCGGCGCCGAGGTGGTGGCCTGCTCGTCCCGCACGGGGGAGGGCCTCGCGGACCTCAGGACAGCGCTCGGCCGGGTGGCCGCGCGTGTACGCCCCCGCGCGTCCGTGGCCGCGCCGGTCGTGTTGCACGTCGATCGCGTGTTCACGGTCCACGGCGCGGGCACCGTGCTCACCGGGACGCTGTGGAGCGGCGCGATCGCGCCCGGGGACACGCTTCATCTGCTCCCGCCAGATCGGGCGGTCAGGGTGCGCGGGGTGCAGGTCCACGGTCTGGCCGTCGACACGGCCGTGGCCGGGCAGCGCGTGGCCGTGAACCTCGCCGGTGTGGCCGTGGCCGATGTGTCTCGTGGGGCCGCGCTCGTCGGCGATGACGCCACCGTGCGAGCGAGCCGCATCCTGTATATCGCGCTCGCGTTGGACGAGGCGGCCGGCTCGCCGCCGAGACGGGTCCAGGTTCACCACGGCACACGCGACGTGGCCGCGCGGCTGATCGCGCGCGGGAAGGGCGACGCGCAGCTCCGCCTCGAGCAGCCTCTCCTGGTCGCCGGCGGCGACCGGCTGGTGATCCGCCGCATCGCGCCTCCCGACACGATCGGCGGTGGGGTGGTCCTCGACCCGGCCGAACCCGTGCGCGCGTCCGAGCCCGTGCGCGTCGCGCCGGCCGCCGACGAGCCGCTCGGGCTCCACCCTGACGCGGTGGGGCTCGCCGAGCGCCTGCGCGCCGCCGGCCACGAGCCACCCAGCCGCGCCGCGCTCCGCGACGACGCCCGGCACCTGGAGGTCCTCCGCGACGCCGGATTGGCGGTGCGGATCGGGCGTGACATGTACGCCCACCGCGACGCCATCGCCGACGTCCGCGCCCGCGTCATCGCCATCATCGGCGCCGAGGGCGCCATCACCCTCGCCCGGCTGCGCGACGAGCTGGACACCTCGCGCCGGTTCGCCCTCGCCCTGCTCGAGCACCTCGACGCCGAGCGCGTGACCCGCCGATGCGCGGACGACAGCCGCGTGCTCCGCCGGTCCCCGCCCCCCGGCTAGTCGCTCATGCCGGGGAGCGCGAAGCGACGCCGAGCGCGGGTGCCGGCCGAGGCGACGTCGTGCCCCCGCCGCCGCCGTGAGCTGACGCCGCGCTGCTCGCTGCGGCTGGGGCCCGGTGCCATGCGCCACACGACGATCGGGCGCGCAACGCCGCGCAGGCCCACCTCGTCGCGGCAGCACAGGACACCTTGCGCCCTCTCGTCGGCGATCGACTGCGTGGCGTCGCTGACGACGGCCTCGTTGGGGCCCGCGACGTCCGCCAGCCGGGCCGCGACGTTGACCGCGCTGCCGTACCAGTCGCCGTCACGCATGACCGCGGGGCCGGTGTGGGCGCCGACGCGGACCGGCAGCAGATCCGGCCGCGTGCCCACCTCGGTGAGCATCCGCTCGGCCAGCCTCACCGCCGACCCGGCGTCGGGGACCCAGATCATGGCCCCGTCGCCCATCGACTTCACATGCCACGCGCCGTGCTCCCGGCTGAGCACCAGCATCGCCCGCCGAAACTCGCGCGCCACGTCGGCCGCGGCCTGGTCGCCGGACTTCTCGGTCAGCGACGTGTAGCCCACGAGGTCTGCGAACACGAATGTCGGCGCGGGGTGGCGCGCCATCCGCTGGCGGCGGCGGGCCAGGGTCACGCGATGCCCGCGCGCGATGAGCGCACCGGCCACGCATCCGGCGATCACGTCGATCCCGACGGCCTCGAGCCCGAGCATGGCTCAGCTCGCCACCGGGTCGGGGTCGCGAAGGGTCACCGGGCTCAACTCGAGCGCGAGCTCGATCTCGGCGCCGGAACTCCCCTTGGCCTGAAACCCGCTGGTGCGCATGAGCGCCCGGGCGGGGCGGTTCTCCCACAGCGTCGTCGCCGTGAGCAGCTGGACTCCGTTGGATCGCGCGCAGGCGATCAACCGGACCATCAGCGCGGTGCCGATGCCTCGCCGCTGGACGTCGTCGGCGACCGCCACCGCCGTGTCGGCCACGCCGGGCCGGCCGTGATGCTCGGCGTAGCGGGCGATGCCGAGCACCGAGCCGTCGCGGACGTCGATCGCGGTCATCGCCGCGTGCTCGCTGCGCCCCACGTCGGTGAGGAGGGCCAACTCGCGCTCGCTCAGCGAGGACTTGGGAGAGAGGAAGCGGCGCAGGCGCGACTCCGGGCTCAGCCGCGCGAACAGGCGCATCACGGTCGAGCGATCGCCGCGGCGCAGCGGCTCGATGCGGATCACCGTCCCGTCGGCAAGGACGTCGGTTCCCGCCTGGGCGCACGGCGCCAGCTCGGTCGCGGGCGCAGGCCCGGCCAAGATGTCAGACGTCTGATGATCTCGGTCCATGAGGAGTGAGACGTCGATGAGGTGCGATTTCTTCCCGCGCATGTGGAACGTTCCAAGGTCCGTGAAAATGGTGTGGGTGGCGTGGTCGTGAGGCAGTGGTGCGGATGTGGGGCTGCGATGGGGTTACGGCGGGCGGGCGCGTGTGGTTCGCGGACCGCGCCGGGTCACACCTCGTCCAGGCGCTGCCTGGCCTGGCGGTGCGCGGCGTCGGCGGCGTCGACCCCGGCCTCGGCGTCCTGCACCGCGGCATCGGCCTGGCGCAGCGCCTCGGCGGCCCGCGCCTGTCGCTCCTGGGCGGTGCGCAGCGCGCGCCCCGCGCGGTCGACCTCGCGGGCGGCGTCGCGCTCGAGAGCGCGCGCCCGCTTGCGGGACTCCTCGCGCTCCCGCTGCTCCGCCGCCTCGGCCGCCTTGCGCTCCTTGAGCGCCTGACGCTCGGCCGCGGCGTCACGCGCGGCCACCTTCTTGGCGCGGTTATCGCCGCCGCCCCGTGCGGGCGCTGCCGGGCGTCGGCTCGGCGCCGGCGCCGCCTCCGCGCCTCCCAAGCCCGCGCCGAGGCCGACGTGGCGTAGCTCGCGCACGAGGCGACCCTCGCTCACCTGCGACCGGGCCTCGTCGTCCAGCGCCGCGGCGTGCAGGGTCTCTGAGACCCGCTCGACCGTGGCGGCGCTGAGCTCGTGACCGCCGGAGCTGAGCAGTCCCCGCGCGAGCCCGACCAGAGCGTCGACCGCCGCGCGCTCCCGCTCGGCGGCAGAGCGCAGGTCGCGGGCATCGGCGCTCCCGCTCAGCACGCCGGCCTGGACATCGCGCAGCGCGTCGCCGGCGGCGAACAGGTCCTCGACCTCGTCGCGCTGGGTGCGGATCAGCTGGTTGACCGCCCATGCGGCGACCGACGGCTTGCGCAGTGCGGCGACGACCGAGGCCTGCTCGCGCTCCCCGCCCGAACGCAGCTCCCGCACGAGCGACGCGCGCTCGGGGATGAAACGGTCCAGCGGCAGCCCGTACAGGTCGTCGAGGTCCATGCTCGTCATTGTCGACGACCCCACCGTCGGCTCCGATCCTGCCGTGCCGCTCAGGCCAGCCGCAGCCGCGGCAGCCGGATCCGGCGGCGCGGGCGCCGCGACACCTGCGACACGTGACCGGCGCGCATCCGCAGGAGCGACACGGCGTGCGCGGTGTGGACGAACGGGTTGGCCACGACGCGCTCGTCGTCGAGGGCGATCGCCGCCACCGCCTTGCCGGCGATCACGGCCAGCAGGACCGGGCCCTCGAGGGGGCGGGCATCGTCAAGCGCGGCCAGCTCGCGGACCACCTGGTCGTCGTCGGCACGGGCGGGCCGCAGCTCCACTGCGGGCCCGGCGCGCCACAGCGGCCGGCTCGGGACATCGTTGTAGTGGGCCGCCGCACGAGACAGATCGGATACGTGCTCCCGGGCCATTACTGCGTTGAGTGAGGCGTTCATCAGGGCTCCTTCGAAGATTGGACGTGATGCCATGATGCGCCTAAGAAGGCCCCCGTACATCGGGCAAACGCAGCCGGTTTGAGGCCCTTACCCCTTACTTGGGAAGGGGTAAGGCCTTACCTCTCCGAGTGGTTAGGAAGGCTGATCCGCGGGCGCGTCGATGTCGCGCAGGACGGCGGTGCCGAGCTGCACGCCGGCGAGCGCCGGCGCGGTGACGAGCGCGGTGGACAGCTTGGAGAGCTCGCCCCGGCGCCCGGCCAGGACACCGGCGGCCGCGTCAGCGGCGTCGCACGCCATGCCGATCCGCACCCACAGCCGCAGGGCGTTGCCGCTGCTGGACTGCAGGCCCGCCGCCAGGGCCAGGTCGCGGATGGCGAACAGCCGCGCCACATACGGGAGCTGCGGGTTGGCGTCGGGGTCGATGCCGAACAGCCGCGCGGCCAGCCGTGGCGCCAGCCAGGTGAGGACGCCGATCACGGCGCGGATCCCGGCGAGTGCCTTCAGCGAGGACATCACGCGCGATCGTAGTCAAACGCTGCCCCGGTCGCCGTGCGGGTGATATGACACCGACATGCCCAGACGGGTCATATCCCTGCCCCGGTCGGCCTCGGTGGTGATCGTCGGCGGCGGCGTGATGGGGACGAGCGCCGCCTTCCACCTGGCCGAGGCGGGGGTCGACGTCGTCCTGCTCGAGCGCGCCGAGCTGGCCAGCGGCTCGACCTCACGGGCCGCGGGAGGGGTGCGCGCGCAGTTCTCCGACGCCCTGAACATCCAGATCGCGCAGCGCAGCCTGGAGGCGTTCAGGAGCTTCGCCACCCGGCCCGGGTGGGAGATCGACTTCACGCCCAGCGGCTACCTGTTCGTGCTCAGCCGCGAGGCCGACGTCGCCGCCTTCGAGGCGAGCGTCGCGCTGCAGAACCGCTACGGCGTGCCGTCGCGGATGCTCGACGCCGGCGAGGCGCGGGCGCTGTGCCCGCTCCTGCGCGGGGACGACATCCTTGCCGCGTCGTTTTCCCCCGACGACGGGCACGCCACCCCGGAGGCGGTCGTGCAGGGCTATGCCTTCGCCGCGCGGGCGCTGGGAGCCCACGTGCGGGTCGGGTGCGAGGTCAGCGCGATCGACACCGAAGGTGACCGCATCACGCGCGTTCACACCAGCGACGGCCCGATCGCCACCGACGTGGTCATCTGTGCAGCGGGCGCGTGGTCACGGAGGTGCGGCGAGATGGTGGGCGAGGCGCTCCCGGTGACTCCGCTGCGACGCCAGATCCTCTTCACCGAGCCGATGGATGACCTCCCGCCGAGCCTGCCCTTCACGATCGACTTCGCGACGAGCTTCTACTTCCACCGCGAGGGTCCGGGTCTGCTGATGGGGATGTCGGACGCCCGCGAGCAGCCCGGGTTCGCCCTCGAGAGGACCGACGACTGGGTGCCTGACCTGCTGACCATCGCCTCGCGCCGCGCCCCTCGCATCGCCGACGCGGGCATCAAGGGAGGCTGGGCCGGGCTCTATGAGGTCACGCCCGACCACAACGCGATCATCGGCGAGTCCGAGCGGGTGGGCCGCTTCATCTACGCCACGGGCTTCTCGGGGCACGGGTTCCTCCAGGGTCCCGCCGTCGGCGAGATCCTGCGCGACCTCTTCCTGGGCCGTCCGCCGTTCGTGGACATCGGACCGTTGAGCGTCAACCGCTTCAGCGGTGCCATGCTGCGCCCCGAGTACAACATTGTCTAGCGCCGACCCCCACATCGAGACCGCCACCGCCGGCGTGCGCGTCGTGGAGGCGCTCGAGCGCCTCGGCGTGACGGTCGCCTTCGGGCTGCCCGGAGTCCACAACCTGGCGATCTGGAAGGCGCTGTCGGAGTCCTCGATCAGGCTCGTCGGCGTCCGCCACGAACAGGCAGCGGTCTACGCCGCCGACGGGTACGCGCGCGCGACCGGGCGCCTCGGCGTGGCCGTCGTCACCACCGGCCCGGGCGCGGCGAACACCCTGGGCGCCACCGGCGAGGCGATGGCGTCGGGCTCGCCCGTGCTGGTCATCGCCACCGACATCCCGGCGGCCATCCGCCGGCCTGACACCTATCGCGGCAGCCTGCACGAGACCCGCGATCAGACCGCGATGTTTGCCCCCGTGACCAAGGCGGCGATGCTCGCCGCGTCGGCCGCCGAGGTCGGAGGCGCCGTGGTCGCCGGCGCGCACACGTCACTGGCGGCGCCGAGCGGCCCGGTGTATCTCGGCGTCCCCACCGACCTGCTGCGCCTTCCGGCGCCCGAGCTCCCGGTGGCGCTGCCCGAGGTCCCGCGCCCGCCGGCGTTTGACGGCGACGGCCTGGACGAGGCGGTGCAGCTCATCGCCGCGGCCGGGCGCCCGCTCATCTGGGCCGGCGGTGGCGCTCTGCGCGCCGATGCCGGGGACGCAGTCGGCGCGCTCGCGCACAAGCTCTGTGCGCCCGTCATCACCACCTACATGAGCCGTGGTCTGATCTCGCCCGACCACCCCTGGGCGGTCGCCGGGCCCGTCCACGCCCCGGAGGTCGGCGCACTCTGGGACGAGGCCGACCTGGTGGTGGGGATCGGGACCGACTTCGACGGGGTGATGACCCAGAACTGGCTGATGCCCCAGCCCCCGCGGCTGGTCTGCGTCAACGTCGACCCGGCCGACGCGACCAAGAACTACGCTGCCGACGTGACCCTGGTCGGTGACGCGCGCGAGGTCACTGACCGGCTCACGGCCGCCGTCGGGGTCCGCGACGACGCCGAGACCATGTTGGCGCGCCTCGCGGAGATCCGCGCCGGCGTGGCCGCCTCGGTGCTGGCCGACGACGCCGATGCGGCGGGCTTTCTCGCAGTCATGGACCGCGCGCTTCCGTCCGACGCCGTGGTGCTGGCCGACATGTGCATCCCCGGCTACTGGCTGGCCGGCTACCGACGGGTCCCACGGCCGCGCGCGCTGGCGTATCCGATGGGGTGGGGGACGCTGGGATTCGCCTTCCCGGCGTCGCTGGGCGCCGCGCTCGCCGACACCGGTCCGGTGGTGTGCGTGTGCGGCGATGGAGGCTTCCTCTTCGCGTGCGGCGAATTGGCCACAGTCGCTGAGACCCAGGTGCCGCTCACGGTGGTCCTCGTCGACGACGGCGGCTACGGGATGCTGCGCTTTGACCAGGAGCTGGCCGGCGATGAGCCGTTCGGCGTCGATCTCGTCGGGCCGGACTTCGCCGCGCTGGCACGCTCGTTCGGGATCGGGGCGAGCACGGTGGAGGGCTTCGGCGCCGAGTTCGAGGCGACGCTTCGCCACAGCGTGACCACACCGGCGCCATCGCTGATCGTCGTCCGGGCGCGGCTCAGGCCTCCGCCGACCACCTCACCGCGGTGGTACCGCCGCCCCGCGGCGGGCTGAGGCGGCGACCGCGGCTCAGCGGTGAGTGCGCGAGCGCCGCACCGTCAGGATCACGCTCACCGTCTTGCCGACCGTCCCCTCCGCGCGCGGCGTCACGTCGAGGCGATAGGTGCCCGGGCTCAGCGGGCGGCGGAACAGCTTGTTGAACGGCACGGTGAGGCGACCGGCCTGGCCGCTGCGCACGACGCTCGAGAGGACCACGAAGTGGGTGCAGCTGCGGCCCTTTGCGCGGCGAGACGGCGCGACGCAGCGCTTGCCGTGTCGCACGCCCTTCTCGGAGCGCAGCAGCGTCACCTTCAGGCTGCCGGCCTGGGACTCGACGTAGGTGAGCGACAGGCCCGAGGCGCTGTGCGAGATCACGTGGCCCTGCGGGTCGACGGTGACGACGGGGCTCGAGAGCTTCACCCCGGAGATCGAGGGCGCCGCCGTGCTGCCCTTGGCCGTTCCGGTCGAGCCGCCCCCACCGGTGGGGGTCCCGCCCGTGCCGCCGGTGCCGCCGCTGCCCGCACCGCTGCCGCCGGAGGGTGAGGTGGGCTGGCCCGGAGGGCCGGCCGGCGGAACGAGCCCGCTGATCTCGGAGGCGCTGAGCGTTCGGTTCCACACCCTGACGTCGTCGATGGACCCCATGAACTCGTGGTCTGCGCAGCCCGGGTAGTTGCCGATGTAGAAGTCGTTGGAGCTGAGCAGCAGGTATTCGAGAGAGCCGCCCCACACCGTGCCCGATCCCACTTGGTTGCCGTCGACGTAGAGGCGAATCGTGGTGCCGTCATAGGTCCCGACGGCGAGATGCCAGTTGCCGTCCCAGACGTTCTGGCCGGCGTCAGGGGACTGTGCGTAGGTGGAGCCATGGCCCTTGGACACGTAGAACTCCAGGCCCCCGCCGGGCCCGGAATACAGACCGTAGGACGCGGCGATGCACCCGTAGGCGCCCTTGGCGAGGACGTATCGAAACAGCCCAGGGCTGCCGGCGTGCTTGATCCACGCGCTCACCGTGACGGTGGAATTGGGCTCCAGGGCGAGGTTGTCGGCGACCTTGACCTGGCCGCTCGCGCCGTCGAAGTCGAGCCCGGAGCCGAACACGCCGGTGCCCCATGACACGCCGCCGGACAGCACCCCGTTGTTGCCGCTGCTCGAGCTGTCGGCGACACGCGTCCCGCTGCCCTCGTCGAGCTTCCACACGCCCACGGGGGCGGTGGTGGCAAGGGCGGGAGACGCCATGAGCGCGGCCGTGACGAGCGCGGCGGCGACGAAGGAGATGCGATTCAACATTTGCGTCACAAATCTGGAGGAACATTTGATCAACGGGTGCATCAGGTGGCAGCTTTCTGCACTGGACGAACGTCGGATCGGACACCGCTTTATGGTCAGTCCCATGACCGTGCCCGGGCTTCGTGCCCCGCTCGCGCAACACGCGGCCGGCAACGCCATGAACGAACGCGACGAGATCGCCCGTTTCTATGACCGCTCCAGCGACCTCATGCGCGAGCTGCTGTGCGAACTGGCGCGCCGCCCCGACGTTCCGCGACCGTTCCCGCAGATCGAGGACGCGCTTGGCTGGCCGCATCGCCGGATCGCGGCGGTGCTGGGCGGCGCGGGGCGCCTGCGTCAGATCGAGTTCGCCGGACGCCGCCCGTATCGCTTCCAGGACACGCGTCAGAGCGCGTCCGGACGCTGGGAGATGTGGATGGACGGCTTCCAAGCCCGGGCGCTGCGCGCGGCGCGTCGCGCCGAGGCCAACGCGTGGCGGCGCGGCGATGGCTGAGCCGGCGACCGGCCTCCGCGGCGGCAGCGCGGCGCTTAGGCCGCCGGTGCCGGAGGCTCGGGCCAGCGGCGGCCGGCGACCTCGAGCTGGCCCACCTTGAGCGTCCCGATCTCCACCTCGCCCGCCTGGAGCGTGCGGATCACGGCACGACCGATCGCGATCCGCCCGATCGCCACCGCCCCGACCGCCATTACGGCGATCGCCAGCGGGCCCATGCTCGTCGGGCCCACCAGCCGGGCCCCGGTGACCTGTGCGCCGACGGCGCGAACACCCGCGGTCTCGGCCTTGGCGTGCCTGCGAGCGAGCATGGGTTCGAGGCTACCGCCTCGGGCCGCGGTCGACCAGCCCTAGTCGGGGATGTGGGCGAACACGTCCGGGTTGGGGCCGGTGCGGCCGTCCTCGCCCTTGTCGAGCGCGGCGATCGCCCGGACGTCGGCGTCGGCGAGCTCGAAGTCGAACAGGTCGAAGTTCTCCTCGATCCGCGACGGGGTCGTGGACTTGGGAAAGACGATGCTGCCGCGCTGCAGATGCCAGCGCAGCACCACCTGCGCCGCCGTGCGCTCCGCTCGGCCGGCGATCTCGGTGATCACAGGGTCGTCGAGCACGCCGCCCTGGGCGATCGGAGACCAGGCCTCGGTGTGGATGCCGTGATCCTCGCCGTAACGACGGACCTCGTCATTGAGCAGGTAGGGGTGAAGCTCGATCTGGTTGACGGCGGGGGTGATGTCGGTCTCTGCGGCCAGGCGCTCCAGATGCTCGACCTGGAAATTGGAGACGCCGATCGAGCGCGCGCGGCCCTGTGCCTTGAACTCCTCCATGACCTTCCACGTGGACACGTAATCGCCGTCGTAGAGCGTCGGCAACGGCCAGTGGATGAGGAACAGGTCGACGTAGTCCGATCCGAGCGCCGTGAGCGTGTGCTCGAACGCCTTGCGCGCGTCGTCGGGGTGATGGCAGGCGTTGGACAGCTTGCTGGTGATGAACACCTCGTCGCGGCTCAGACCCGAGGCGCGGACGGCCTCGCCGACGCCGGCCTCGTTGCGGTACATCTCGGCCGTGTCAATGTGGCGGTAGCCGACGTCAAGCGCGTTGCGCACCGCCTCGGCCGTGTCCGGCGGTGGGATCTGGAAGACGCCGAAGCCAAGTTGCGGGATCTCGGCGCCGTCGTTGAGCGTGATGGTGGGGATGGTGGAAACGGTGCTCACGATGTCGACCCTCCTGGTGTGGTCAAAGACGGTGTGTTCACAGTCTGGCCGCGCTGAGTCATAATTTCAAATGATGATTTCCGCGGTTCGATAGTCTAAAACTATGGATCCCCGGCGGGTGCTCACGTTCCGGGAGGTGGCGCACGAGCGATCGTTCTCGCGTGCGGCGCGCCGCCTCTCGCTGTCGCAACCGTCGGTCTCCAACCAGGTGGCGGCGCTGGAGCGCGAGGTGGGCGTCCGGCTCATCGAGCGGCGTCCCGGCGGGCTGCGGCTCACCCCCGAGGGCGAGATCCTGCTCGAGCACGCCGACGCCATCGCCGACCGCTTCGGCCTGGCCGCGACGCAGCTGTCGGGCGCCGCCGAGGCCCAGCGCACTCGGCTGCGCATCGGCGCCCTGCCCAGCGCCCTGGCCGAGTTCGTCCCGGCCGCGATCGCGCGGGTGCGCCAGCAGCATCCCGACACGCAGGTGACGGTTGACGAGGGCACCAGCGAGGAGCTGGCCAACCGCCTGGCCTCCGGCGAGCTCGATCTCGCCATCGCCTACCAGGACACGACGTGGCCCCGAGCCGAGCCCCCGGGCATCAAGCGCCACCACCTGCTGCACGAGGAATTCATGGTGGCGATGGCGCCCGACCACCGGCTCGCCGGCCGCGACGAGGTCGACCTCGCCGACCTGCGCGACGACGAGTGGACCGCCGCCCTCACCGACGGGGTCATCGTGCGGGCGTGCCGGGCGGCGGGCTTCGAGCCGCGACTGATCTCCATCACCCACGACCAGCTCGCCATCCGCGGCCTGGTCATCCGTGGCCTGGCGGTGACCCTCGTCGCCGAGCTGCTCGCCGACCCGTTCAAGGACCTCGCCCTCCGTCCGATCGCCGGGATGACCGTGGCGCGCGACGTCTACGCGCTGCTCCCGCCCGGTCGCCGCCACCCGCTGGTCGCGCCCACGCTCGAGGCGCTCGACGAGGTGGCGGTCGCGATGCGCGCGCGCTCAGTCGAGCCGGCTGGGGTGGCCGGGGCCGGGCCAGGGGGCCAGGCTGAGCAGCAGCCGTGAGTCGGTGACCGCCTCGACCTCATGGCGCTCTGCCGGTTTGAAGTGGACGAGCCCCTGCGCGCCCAGCCTCTGTTCGGCGGCACCGGCCCGGATGATCACCTCTCCGTCGAGCACGAACACGAGCGCGTGCTCGTGGACCTGATGCTCAGAGAGGCGCTCGCCCGCGGGTATGGCCAGCAGGATGACCCGGTTGGCCTCGTCGTCTGAGTGCAGGATGCGCGGCGAGTGCGGCTGCACCGCCTCGGCGTCCAGGCGCCAGAAGTCCACGGCGTGATCATACGGCGGCGTGTGCAAGGCTGTCGGTATGCAGCTCGGCACCTTCGGCGTGTGGACGTCGTATCGGAACATCGGCGAGGAGAACGCGACCGACGCGGCGGCGCTTGTCGCCGAGCTGGGCTTCCGGACGTTCTGGCTGGGCGGGTCGCCCCGCTTGCCGACCGTGCGCCCGCTGCTCGAGGCCGACGACTCCCTGACCGTGGCCACCGGGATCGTCAACGTCTGGGCCAACGACCCGGTGCAGCTGACGCGCGAGTACGCCGCGCTCGCCCCCGAGTTCGGCGACCGCCTGCTCGTGGGGATCGGGATTGGCCACCCCGAGGCCACCAGCGACTACACGCGGCCGCTGGCCTCGATGCGAGCGTTCCTGGACGGGATCGATGCGAGCGAGACCCCGATCCCGCGTGACCGCCGCGCGCTGGCGGCGCTCGGTCCCAAGATGCTCGACCTCTGCCGCGAGCGCGCGGCCGGGTCACATACCTACTTCGTTCCCCCGGCGCATACCCGGGCGGCACGCGAGCGACTCGGCGCGGACCGTTTGATCGCGACCGAGCTGGCCTGTGTTGTCGACACCGATCCCGTCGCGGCACGGGCCGCTGCGCGCCGCTACGCCCAGATGTACCTCGGGCTGCGCAATTACACGGGCAACCTCCTGCGCTACGGCTTCACCGAGGACGACATCGCGGATGGCGGTTCTGACCGGCTCATCGACGCGATCGTCCCGCACGGGACCGCCGACGAGATCATGGCCGTCGCCCGGGAACACCTCGATGCCGGGGCAGACCACGTGTGTCTACAACCAGTGGGGGTCAGCGGCGTGCCGCGCGAGGCCTGGACGGCGCTGGCGTCCGCGGCCGGCCTCAGCTGATCTCCGCGGCCGGAGCGCGCCGTCGCTACTGGCGCTGCTGCTCTTCGACGGTCAGCTCGGCCGTCGGGCGGGCTTCGAGACGGCCATCGGGGATCGGCTCGCCGCTGAGCACCGAGAGCCCGTAGGTCCCGGCCTCCAGCCTCGCCTCGGCACGCTCCACCGCGGCGAGCTCCGCCTTCAGGTCGGCGCGGCGACCGGCGTCGAGCTCGTCCTGATAGAGGTCCTCGGAATCCTCGTCGCCGGGCTCGACGTTCTCGTCTGACTCAAGCGCGCCGCCGCTGTGCAGGCCGAGTGCCTGCTCGATGCGGTCACGCTCGCGCGCGAGAAGCTCACGGGCTCGTTCGGGCTCCATGGGCGGGGAGCCTACCCGTTCACCGCGCTCGCCGCAGGCCGGGCGGGCGGGCTCTGAGTCCTCGGGCGCGGAGGCTGGCGGTCCAGGCCGCGGCGATGAGAGCGGCGCCGGCGGCGAGCGCCAGCCAAGAGCCGAGGTCGACGGAACCCAGCGCCGAGCCCGAGCCTGACCTGGCCACCGCCGCCGGCGGGCTGAGGTGATGGCCGTCCGCCGCGGCGACCGCCTGGACCACACCGATGGTGGCCGGGAGCAACGCCCCGCGGTGCGTCGATACGCCCACCTGGACGCCCGCGACGGGTGGCCGGCCGACGCTCGCGATCCCAAAGCCCGACGGCATCGCGACCACGAGCGTGCCCCGGTAGACCTGCGTGAGCTCCTGGCCGAGGAACCGCGCGTAGTTCTGGGGCTGGCGCCACAGCTCGGTGACCGACCCGAGGTCCGCCTGGGTGGCGATCAGCGCGACGCGGATGGGGACACCGGCGCGCTTGGCCTCGGCCAGCAGGCCTCTCAGCTGCGCCGTCTGCGACGGAGCAAACCCCCCGTCGCCGGGCACGTACATCGCTTGGGAGGCCAGGACGTCGCTGGCCGGGTCACCGTCGGCGGATGCCGCTGCCGGTACCAGCAGCAGGGCGGCCAGCGCGGGGCACAGCCACCTCGTGACCCGCTCGCGGACGCGGCGGCAGGCGGGAGGGCGGTGCGTAGAGTCTGGCAATGGATATGCGTGGATGGCGTCAGCGCGGGCGTTTGAGCGGGGCGCTCATCGTGATTGTGGCGGCTCTTGCCGCGCCATCTGCCGCCGGCGCCCACGGGCCGGTCGACCCGCCCGCGTCGAGCTATCTGGCCCGGGTCAGGCAGGTCCCGGCCGGAGTGACGGTCAAGGTGATCGACGGCGATCAGCGCCTCTGGATGCGCGTTGATCCTCGGCGCACGGTCGTCGTCCTGGACTACCAGGGGGCGCCGTACCTGCGCTTCTCCCGGGCAGGGGTCGAGGTCAACGAGGCGTCGGCGATGTACTACCTCAATCAGGTGCCCCCGCAGACCCCGCCGCTGCACACCGGGCCGGGTGTCCGCCCGCGCTGGTCGCGAGTCAGCGCCGGCCACGGCTACGGCTGGCATGACGGCCGCCTTCATGCGCTGGCGACCACCGCGCTGCCCCCGGGTGGCGCCTACCTCGGTCCGTGGAGCGTGGCGCTGCGTGTGGACGGCGCCCGCGGGGCGATCGCCGGCGGGCTGTACTACGCCCCCAGCCCCTCGATCGTCTGGTTCTGGCCGGTCCTGGTGGCGCTGGCGTGCGTACTGGCGGTGCGGCGCCTGCGCCGACCCGAGCTCGACGAGCGCGCCGCCCGGGGCCTGGCCGGCGCCGCCCTGGCCGGGTTCACGGTCGCCGTGATCGGCCAGCAGCTGCACGGCCGCCCCTCGGTCTCGGTGGGGCAGGGAGTCGTGCTGGCGGTGGCGCTGGCCTTCGCCGCGTGGGCCGCGTGGCGTCTCATCCGGCGTCGCCACGGCTGGTTCACCTTCTTCATCATCGCGGCGGTCGCGATCTGGGAGGGGGCCTCGCTCATCGCGGTTCTGCTCGACGGCTATGTGCTGCTGGCGCTGCCGCCGGCGCTGGCACGGGTGGCAGTGGTGGCCTGCCTGAGCGCCGGAGTGGCGCTGCTGCCCCTGGTGTTCGCCCTGGCCGAGCGCCCGCGCCGGCGCCTCGCCGCGACCGCGGTAGCGGGCGCTCTGGTCGCGCTCGTGCTCGGCGGCTGCGGAGCTTCGTCTCGCCCGGCGCCCCGCGAGCAGGCGATTCCGGCCGCGCTCGTCGCCCAGGCGCGGCCCATCGGCCGCGGCGCGGCCTTCCATCCACCCGCGCGGGGGTGGGTGGGGACGGGTTCCGGGGCCTGCCGGGCGCCGCTGGGCCGGCGCGACGGGGTGCACGTGGAG
Source organism: uncultured Actinomycetota bacterium (assembly GCA_963708835.1). Lineage (GTDB taxonomy): Bacteria > Actinomycetota > Thermoleophilia > Solirubrobacterales > Solirubrobacteraceae > Palsa-465. The sequence continues at coordinate 452,914 of CAVPUB010000001.1, forward strand.
CTCTTCGCCGCCAACCGAGTCGTACTCGTCGCCGCCGGGATCGGGGTCCGCGGGCCGGTGACGCGCTCGGGCGGCCGCATCACCGGGGCGCGTTGCTACGGCGAGCTCGTGACGCTGGAGCCGACCGGGGTGGTGCTCGTCCGCCCGGGCGCGCGGCTGACGCTGGCCGACCTGTTCCGCGGCTGGGGCCGTCCGCTCTCCGCCCAGCGGCTGCTGTCGTTCACCGGTCCGGTCTCCGTGTTCGTGAACGGCCGCCGGCGCGCCGGGCCGCCGGACACGGTGCCGCTGACGCGGCATGCCGAGATCGTCGTGGAGGTGGGACCGCACGTCCCGCCGCACCCGGCCTACCACTTCCCGCCGGGGGTCTGAGCTCGGAGGCCGCTCAGCCGAGCGGGCCCGCGCCGTGCCCGCTGTGATCGGCGGACTCCACGCGGTTGCGGCCCTGCGCCTTGGCCATATACAGGGCGCGGTCGGCCTTGCGGACGAGCTCATCGGGGTCGACGGCGTCCTCCGGGAGCCCGGCGACGCCGAAGCTGGCGGTGATCGGGCCCGTCTGGACGAGTTCGGTGCGCTCGATCTGCTTGCGGATCTTCTCGGCCAGCTCGATCGACCCCTGACGGTCGGTCTCGGGGAGCAGGAGCAGGAACTCCTCGCCGCCGAAGCGGGCGGCGAAGTCGCTGGCGCGGATGGTGGCGACGAGCAGCCGCGCGACGGCGGCCAGCGCCTTGTCGCCGTGGCTGTGGCCGTGCAGGTCGTTGAGGACGCGGAAGCGGTCGAGGTCGAGCAGGACCACCCCCAGGGGGCTGAGCGAGCGCCCCGCCTGGGCCACCATCCGCCGGATCGTCTCCTCGGCGGCGCGGCGGTTGGGGAGCCCGGTGAGGGCGTCGGTGACCGAGCGCTCCTCGGCGCGGGCCATGTCGCGTTGGGTGGCGAGGATCGGCGCGGCGCGGCGAGCGGAGTCGCGCAGCGCGTCGTGCTGGCGCTCGGTGATACGCCCAGCGTGCGCGACCAGCAGCGTGCCGATGATCTCGCTCCCGGACACCAGGGGCTCGCAGGCCACGTCGGCGTCGATCGCGCCGCACACGCCGCAGGGCGCGAGCGGGCTGCGGTCCTTGCTGCGCTCGTGGCTGCGTCCCAGGCGCATGGCCAGGCAGGAACGGGCGCCCAGCCCGTCGGTGCGGATGCCGTGCAGGGGGGTCTGGTCCACGGCCGTGCCCAGTGTCGGAGCGAGGCGCTCGCCGCCGTCGGCGACGAGCAGGACGCCACAGCCCGCGCCGGGCAGGACGCGCTCGGCGTTGTCGATGAGCAGGCGCTGGGACTCCGCGGCCGAGCCGGAGGACTGCAGGAGCTCGTCAAGCTCGCGCCCGGCGTCGTCGAGGGCGCGCTCGCGGCGCATCAGGCCGCGCGCCGCCGCCACGGCGATACCGGCGCACAGCACGCCCAGCAACGCGACGAGGCCCACGACCAGCCAGTCGCCCGCGCCACCGCGGGGGGTGTTCAGTCCCGCCGTGAACGCGTCACCGGTCAGCAGCAGGGCCGCAAGGGCGGCGGGCACGGCGACACGGCGAGCGGAAGGGGCGGGTGGGTACCGCATCCACCAGACAATCGGCAGCTCTTGTGGTTTGCTTGAGGCCCGAGGGTAGGCTTGGACCGTGGCCAGTGTGGAAGTGGAATCCGGGGAGCTGATCGTCCGGCTCAGCGGGGTCGAGCGGGCCGCCGCGATGCGCCGCGAGGTGCGCGTCCCCCTCTCCAGCGTGGCCAGCGTGTGTGCCGAGCCCGACCCGTGGGGCGCGCTGCGCGGGATCCGGGCGCCCGGCACCGGGATCCCCGGCGTCGCCGCCTACGGAGTGCGGCGCGTCACCGGCGGGGCCCCCGACTTCGCAGCGGTGCACGGGTGCGGGCCGGCGCTACGCGTCGATCTCGCACCGGGGGCGGCGTTCGGCCGCATCGTGGTGACGGTGGACGACGCACAGCGCACGGTGGACGCCGTACGCGCGCTGACGCACACGTGATCCGCCAAGGCGGAGTACGTTTTGACGGCGTCGGGGCCCCATCGCAGACCCCGCAGCGGCAAGCGTGAGGAGAGTGTGTGCCGATGGCCGTCAAGGCAGGTGATCTCGAACATGACCTGATCGAATCGCTGGGCCAGACCATCGGGCGGCAGCTGGCTGAGGAGTCGCCGGAGTCCTACCGGGAGTTCGTGCGCCAGTACTACCACTGGGTCCCGGCCAAGGACCTCGCCGACCGCGATCCCGCCGATCTGTGCGGCGCCGTCGTCGCCCATTGGCGCACCGCGCGCCATCGAGGGCGGGGCGAAGCCAAGGTCAACGTCTACAACCCCGACCGCGAGCGCGACGGCTGGACCTCCCCCTACACCGTCGTCGAGGTCGTGTCCGACGACATGCCGTTCATCGTCGACTCGGTGACGATGGAGCTCAGCCGCCAGGGCTGCAATATCGAGCTCATCGTCCATCCGGTGATGCGCGTCGTCCGCGACGCCGAGGGTGAGCTCACGGAGGTGCTCGAGCCCGGCGGCGTGGCCTTCGGCTTCGTCACCGAGTCGGTGATCCACGCCGAGGTCGCCTACGAGCCCGACCCGGAGCGGCTGTCGGTGCTGCGCGCCGGCGTCGAACTGGTGCTCGAGGAGGTGCGCGCCGCCGTCGAGGACTGGGCGGTGATGCGGGCCAAGACCACCGCGCTCGCCACCGAGCTGCGCCGCCAGGCGCCGCCCGCCGACCCGCACGAGCTCGCCGAGACCCAGGCCTTCCTCACCTGGCTCGCCGACGAGCACTTCACCTTCCTGGGCTACCGCGAATACGTGCTCAGCCCGGGGGAGGATTCGGCCGAGCTCAGCGTCGTCGAGGGCTCGGGCCTGGGGATCCTGCGCGGCGCCTCACGCACGCCGTCCCAGACGCTCACCGGCAAGGCGCTGGCGCTGGCCCGCTCGTCGCACCCGCTCGTGCTCACCAAGGCCAACTCGCGCGCCACGGTGCACCGGCCGTCGTATCTGGACTATGTCGGCGTCAAGCAGTTCGCGCCCGACGGCACCGTGCTCGGTGAGCGCCGGTTCCTGGGCCTGTACACCACGACCGCGTACAAGACCAGTCCACGCGAGATCCCGCTGCTGCGCGACAAGGTCGAGCGCGTCCTGGACCACGCGGCGTTCCCGCCCGACAGCCACGATGCCAAGGGACTCATCGACATCCTGGAGTCGCTGCCGCGCGACCTGCTGGTCCAGATCGACGCCGACGACCTGTTCGAGATCGCCATCGGCATCCTCGGCCTGGGCGAGCGCCAGCGGGTGCGGTTGTTCGTGACCGCGGACCAGCTGGACCGGTTCGTCGCCTGCACGTTGTGCTTGCCGCGCGACCGCTTCAACACCGAGAACCGCCAGCGGGCGGGGCGGATCCTGGCCGACGCCTTCGGCGGCGACCACGTCGACTGGCGCCTGCAGCTCTCCGAATCGCTCATCGTCCGTGTCGACTACGTGGTGCGCACTCCGGGCGGCGTGCCCGGCACCTACGACGTGGCCGAGATCGAGGCGCGCATCGCCGAGTCCACCCGGGCCTGGACCGATCAGCTGCGCGCCGTGCTTGTCGCCGCTCACGGCGAACAGGGTGGAGGCGAGCTCTACGCGCGCTACGGGCAGGCCTTCCCGCCGGGCTACCGCGCCGACCGCAGCGCCGAAACCGCACTCCTCGATGTCGACCGCGTCGAGGAGCTGATCGAGGTGGGGCACCCGATCATCGACATCTACCGCCGGCCGGCTGAGAGCGAGAACATGATCCGCTGCCAGCTGCTCAGCGCCAAGCGCGTGTCGCTGTCAGATGTGGTCCCGACGTTCGAGCACATGGGGGTGAAGGTCGTCGACGAGCGCCCCTACGAGGTCAGCCCGTCGGGCACCAGCCCGGTGTGGATCTACGACTTCGGCCTGACCTGCGACCCCCAGGGCCTGGCCCGCGCGGGGACATCGTTCGCCGACGTGATCATCGCCGTATGGTCGGGCCGGCTCGAGGACGACCGGCTCAACGGCCTGGTCATGGGCGCGGGGCTCACCGGCCGGGAGATCACGATCGTCCGCGCCGTCCTGCGCTACCTGCGCCAGGCGACGGTGTCCTTCTCGGATTCCTACATGACCCAGACGCTGCTGCGCCACCCCACCATCGCGGTCGGGCTGGTGCGGCTGTTCGAGGCGCGCTTTGACCCCGAGAGGGCCGATCAGGCGCGCGGCGAGGCGCTCACCGCCGAGATCGAGGCCGAGATCGACGAGGTTCAGAGCCTGGACGAGGATCGGATCCTGCGCAGCTTCCTGGCCGTGGTGCTGGCCATGCTGCGCACCAACTACTTCCGCCTCGCGTCCGATAGCGACCCGCCCAAGCCGCTGACCTATCTCTCGTTCAAGCTCGACCCGTCCCGGCTGGACATGCTGCCGCGGCCCCGGCCGCGCTTTGAGATCTTCGTCTACTCGCCTCGGGTCGAGGGGATCCATCTGCGGGGCGGCAAGGTCGCCCGCGGCGGGATCCGCTGGTCGGACCGGCGCGAGGACTTCCGCACCGAGGTGCTGGGCCTGATGAAGGCGCAGATGGTCAAGAACGCGCTGATCGTCCCCGTCGGATCCAAGGGCGGCTTCGTGGTCAAGCGGCCGCCAACGGGGGGAGGGCCCGATGCGCTGCGCGAGGAGGGCATCGCCTGCTACCGCACCTTCCTGTCGGGGCTGCTGGACCTCACCGACAACTACGCGGGGTCGGATGTCGTCCCTCCCGAGCGGGTCGTGCGCTACGACGACGACGACCCCTACCTGGTGGTGGCCGCTGACAAGGGCACGGCCACGTTCTCGGACATCGCCAACGAGGTCTCGGCCCAGTACGGGTTCTGGCTGGGCGACGCCTTCGCCTCCGGCGGCTCGCATGGCTATGACCACAAGGCGATGGGCATCACCGCCCGCGGCGCGTGGGAATCGGTCAAGCGCCACTTCCGTGAGCTCGGCACCGACATTCAGAGCGAGGAGTTCACGGTGGTCGCCATCGGCGACATGTCCGGCGATGTGTTCGGCAACGGGATGCTGTGCTCCGAGCACATCCGGCTGCTCGCGGCGTTCAACCACGCCCACGTGTTCCTGGACCCCAACCCGGACCCGGCGGCGAGCTTCGCCGAACGCCGGCGGCTGTTCGATCTGGGCCGGTCGTCGTGGAGCGACTACGACCCGGCGGTGATCTCGCCCGGCGGCGGCGTGCACGCCCGCAGCCTGAAGTCGATCGCGATCACCGCGGAGGTCAAGGAGGCGCTCGGGATCGAGGCCGAACGGCTGTCGCCCATCGAGCTCATCCACGAGCTGCTGCGCGGGCCCGTGGACCTGGTGTTCAACGGCGGCATCGGGACCTACGTCAAGGCGGCCGACGAGACCAATGCCGAGGTCGGGGACCGCGCCAATGACGGGCTGCGCATCGACGGCGGGCAACTGCGCTGCCGCGTGGTCGGCGAGGGCGGCAACCTCGGCTTCACCCAGCGGGGGCGGATCGAGTACGCCGTCAGCGGCGGGCCGGACGGCGTGGGGGGGCGGATCAACACCGACGCGATCGACAACGTGGCCGGCGTCAACTGCTCCGACCACGAGGTCAACATCAAGATCCTCCTGGATGAGGTCGTCTCCGAGGCCGAGATGACCGAGGATGAGCGCAACGCGCTGCTGGTCCAGATGACCGACGCGGTGGGCGCGCAGGTGCTCTACGGGAGCTACACCCAGACCCAGGCGCTGAGCCTGGCCTGCGCGCAGGCGGTCTCGATGGTGGACGTCCACGCACGCCTGCTCCGCCGCCTCGAGCAGACCACCGGCCTGGACCGCGAGATCGAGTTCCTGCCCTCAGAGAAGACGATCGCGGCGCGCCGCAACGACCGCCGCGGGCTGGTCTCGCCCGAGCTGGCGACGCTGATGGCCTACGGGAAGATCTTCCTCTACTCGGAGCTGGTGGAGTCGGACTTCCCCGAGGACCCGTACCTCGTCCGCGACCTGGAGCGCTACTTCCCGGCTCCGCTGCCCGACCGCTTCGCCGAGCACATCCGCCACCACCGCCTGCGACGTGAGCTGATCGCCACCGTCGTGGCCAACCAGCTCGTCGATCGCGCCGGGATGACCTTCGCCTTCCGCCTGGCCGAGGAGACCGGCGCCCGCGCACCCCAGCTGGCCCGCGCCTATGCGGTGGCCCGCGACGTCTTCGAGATGCGCGGCTTCTGGGAGGACGTCGAGGCGCTGGACAACCAGATCGAGGCGGGGACTCAGCTCGCGATGCTCATCGAGGGACGCCGCCTGGTCGAGCGCGCCGCGCGCTGGGTCGTGCGGGCCGGCCCCCGCGCGGGGATCGATGTGACCGCGATGACCGATCGCTTCGCCCCGGGCGCCAAGACGCTGGCCGCCGCCCTCCCGGACGTCCTGCGTGGCCTGGACGCCGACCAGTTCGCCGAGCGGCGGGCCGAGCTGGAGGCCGGCGGCGTGCCGGCCGAGCTGGCCCACCGGGTGGCCAGCATGCAGTCGCTGCTCTCGGTGTTCGACATCGTCGTCGACGCCGGCCTGACCGGGTCAGAGCAGCCCGTGGTTACCGACATGTACTTCGGCATCGGCGCGCGCCTCGGCCTGGACTGGCTGCGCGACCGGATCCTGGAGCTGCCGCGAACCGACCGCTGGCAGTCGCTGGCGCGCGCGGCGCTGCGCGACGACCTGTACCGGCTGCACCGCTCGCTCACCCGCGAGATCCTCCTCTCCGCCGTCGAGTTCGACGCCGAGCAGCCGCTCGAGGACTGGCTGGAGCGCAACGCGACCGGGGTCGAGCGCGCCGACGCGGTGCTGGCCGACGTCAAGGCCTCCCGGGAGTACGACACCACCACGCTGCCGGTCGTGCTGCGCGAGCTGCGCAGCCTGGTGGCGGACGCGGGTCAGCTCAACTGACGCCGCCGGTCGCGGCTTTCGCCTCGGCGTGGCGCGGGGTATCGGCGAACGTCAACGGCGGCTATCGAGGAGGAGCTTGAGATGACCGGAGCGTTTTGGCGGCCCTTCGGCGGGGTCGGGGCGGATAGTGAAGGAAATAGCTCCACTATCCGCCACAACCCCCTTGCGAGCGCCGGCGACCCTGCAGCCCGCCCTTCCCAAGTCCGCAGTTGCCGTTCGCTGGTGCCCCGATCACCCACCGGGTCGGGCGCCGACGCGCAAGACGGGTCAGCTGACCGCCGCGGTGCGGCTGTAGAACGGCTGGCCGTTGGGCGCGGTCCAGGCCAGGCGCACGCCGCCCGCGGTGGGGAGGCTCGACGTGGGTGGTGAAGTAACCCTCGCTGTCAGACGGGCTGAGCGTGGTGATCGTGGTCCACGTGTTGGCGCCCCGGGGCTCGAACTGCAGCTGCGCCACCCTGGCGGCGTTGGTGGGCCGGATCTGGCCCCAGACCAGGACGTGGGAGCCGTGGTGGGGCTTCGGGATCCAGATGGGTAGCTCGAAGGCGTTGTAGGCGGGCTTGGGCGCGCCGCTGGGATAGAACAGCAGCCCGGACTGGAAGGTGGCCCAGTAGGGCTTGGAGCCCTTCTTGAACTTGGGGTTGGGCGCGGCGTCGACGAGCAGGAACTGTGAGAAGGCCGGGACCCGCGGGTTGGTCCAGGCCATGTACTCGCCCTCGTTGAGGAACTCGGCCTGCTGGGCCTGGCTGAAGGGCTGATACGGGCTCGGACCGCGGCTCTGCACGCCCCACTCGGTGATGTCGATCGGCATCCCGCCGCGGCCGCCGTAGGCCCGCTGGGCGCGGTCCAGCGCCCGCTCGATCCGCGACAGCGATGACAGCGAGGCCGAGTTGCGGTCCGGGCGGACGAAGGTGTGCGGGTGCTGGAAGTCATAGGGGTGATGGGCCCAGCCCTGGGCGTCGAGCAGAGCCGGGTGGGCGCGGGCAAAGGCGCGACGGGAACCGGAGGCGGAGCAGCCGATCGCCGTCGCGGCGGACCCGGTCAGGGGCCGGTAGCCGGCCCCGACGCAGTAGAGGCCGCGCAGGAAGATGAGCGGGTCCATGCTCGCGCCGTAGCCCTTGTGGCTGGCCCCGTAGGCCGCGGTCTCGCCGATCATGATCGTGTCGTGGCGGTGGCCGGTCCGCGCCAGGCCGCTCCACGCGGCGTCGAGCATGCCGCGGTAGATGGCGGCGGCGGTCGGCACGAACTGGCCGTGCACCTTGGTCCACTGGGGGGTCATCCAGCCGCCGATGTTCGGCTCGTTCCAGATGCCCCAGGCGCGGACGGCGGGAAGGCGCGTGGGCGTTCCGTCGACGGCGGTGGTGTGGAGCTGCCGTTGTAGCGCTTGCCCACGGCCTGCACGAACTGGCCGAAGTCAGCGGCGTTGGGATCGTGGGACCAGCGATAGCCCTGGGCCAGCTCGCGTGGAGGCGTCGCCCACGTGGGCGCGGGCGCGGTGGGCTGGAAGTACACCTGCAGGCCGTCGCGCGCGGCCAGGACGTCGAGCAGGTCATACCGGGCCCAGGCTCCGCCCGGATACGCGTCGGGGTTGGCGGCGTTGAAGTGCTTGGGCTTCTTGGCCGCGTTGGGCTTGGGGGCCACCAGCGACCACACCACCGACACGCGGATCCGGTCGATCCCCATGCCCTTGAGCGTCTGCAGCGTCGCGGCCACCTGCGCCGGCGGTGAGTAGATGAGCAGCTGGTCGTCCTGGAGCGTCGTCGTCTGGCTCTGCGAGGCGACCGCGTTGGGGGCACCGCCGAGCGCGAACGCGACGATTGCGGTCAGGAGGCTGAGCAGGCCACGGGCGGACGTCGCGTGAGGGCCTACCCCGTCGGCGGCGGTTTCACCCGCCCGCGCGCGTTACGGAGTCGTGTGTGCGCCGAGGCCGCCGCGTAGCCCAGGACGTCGATGATCCCGCCCACGAGGAACGCTGCCGGTCCGGTCACAAGCCGCGCTGCAAGCCGTCCAAGCACGGTTGCAAGCTATCGTCTGCCCGACCATGGCCACCCTGAAGACGAGCGTCACCGAGCTCCCGGAGTCACGCGTCCGCGTCGACGCCGAGGTCCCCGCCGAAGAGGTCGAGCGCAAACTGCAGCAGGCCGCGCGCAAGCTCGGCGGCCAACTGCGCATCCCCGGCTTTCGCAAGGGCAAGGTGCCGCCGCCCGTCGTCATGCGCCGACTCGGCCGTGACGCGGTGTTCGACGAGGCGCTGCGCACATCGCTGAGCGAGTGGTACGTCGACGCCATCGACACCGCCGGCATCGCCCCCATCGGCGAGCCCGACATCAACTTCGCCGAGGAGGTCCCCGGCCAGGGCGAGCCGCTCGCGTTCTCGATCGAGATCGGCGTGCGTCCCACCGCCAAGCTCGGCACCTACAAGGGGCTGGAGGTCGGCCGGCGCGAGCCCACGATCGACGACGCCGACGTCGACGCCGAGGTCGAGCGGCTCCGTGACCGGCTGGCGACCCTCGACACCGTCGAGCGCCCGGCGCAGAAAGGCGACCACGTCGTGCTCGACTACCTGGGCAAGGTCGACGGCGAGCCCTTCCCCGGCGGGGAGGGACGCGACCAGCTGATCGAGCTGGGCTCGGGCCGGCTCATCGAGGGCTTCGAGGACCAGCTCATCGGCGCCTCGGCCGGCGACGAGCGCCAGGTCAACGTCACCTTCCCCGAGGACTACGTCCCCGAGCTGGCCGGCAAAGACGCGACCTTCGACGTCAAGGTCTCCGAGATCAAGGCCAAGCGCCTGCCCGAGCTCGACGACGACTTCGCCTCCGAGGCCTCCGAATTCGACACGCTCCCCGAGCTGCGTGAGGACATCGCCTCCAAGCTGCGCCACGCCGACGAGCACGCCGTCGAGCGCGAGTTCGAGCAGGCGGTGCTCGAGGCGGCGGCCAACGAGGCCGATGTGGAGCTGCCCGAACGGCTGATTCACGCGCGTGCGCACGAGATGCTCGAGCAGACGTTCTCGGCGCTGGCTCGCCAGGGGATCGGCAAGGACACCTACCTGAAGATCTCCGGCAAGGACGAGGAGGAGCTCGCCCACGAGGCCGAGCCTGAGGCCGCCGCGGCGCTGCGCCGCGAGGCGGTGCTCGCCGCCGTCGTGACCGCCGAGCAGATCCAGCCCTCGGACGAGGACGTGCTCGAGGCGCTGACCCCGGCGGCCACGCGCGACGGTTCTGACCCCGTCGAGCTGATGGAGCGTCTGCGCAAGGCCGGCCGCCTGGAGGAGTTGCGCGACGACGTGGCCACGACGAAGGCCGCCGAGTTGCTGGTGGCCGAGGCCACCCCGATCAGCGTGGAGCAGGCCAAGGCCCGCCAGAAGCTCTGGACGCCCGGCAAGGACGACGGGGAGAGCGGCCCCGCCGGCTCGGGCCAGCTCTGGACTCCCGGCAGCTGACCTGCGCGGACCTTGTCCACGGCGGCCAACTCGGGCGCCTTCAGATGTCCGGGATGGCTGCCCTGAGGGGTAACCGCCGATTGCTACAGTCGGCAGGATTCCGGCGCACGATGCGAAAGTTGTGTGCCGCTCCGAAACTTTGAAACGAGGACGATGAGCCCACTCGTACCCATGGTCGTAGAGCAGACCTCCCGCGGGGAGCGCGCCTTCGACATCTACAGCCGTCTGCTGAATGAGCGGATCGTCTTTCTCGGCACGCCGGTCGACGACCAGATCGCGAACCTGATCGTGGCCCAGCTCCTGCACCTGGAGTCCGAGGATCCCGACAAGGACATCTCGATCTACATCAACTCGCCGGGCGGCTCGGTGTACGCGGGCCTCGCGATCTACGACACGATGCAGTTCATCAAGCCCGACGTCTCGACGATCTGCGTCGGCATCGCCATGTCGATGGGTGCGCTCCTGCTGGCCGGCGGCGCCGAGAACAAGCGGATGGCTCTCCCCAACGCGAAGATCCTGATCCATCAGGTGTCCTCAAGTTTCCAGGGCCAGGCGACCGATATCGAGATTCATGCGCGGGAAATCATCGACGTCCGCCGTCGGCTCGATGAGATCATTGCCAAGCACACGGGTAAAGACCTTGAGGAAGTTCGGCGTGATACCGAACGTGATTACTTCATGAGCTCAGAGGAGGCCAAGGAGTACGGAATCATCGATCGCGTGATCTCGCAGCACTAGTGCTTTAGGCTCTAGGGCTGGAGAACGCCGACCGAGTCGTCACTCCGGGAGGGGATTCATGGCACGTCCGACCGACTCCAACGAACAGCTTCTCTGCAGCTTCTGCGGAAAGTCACAGCGGCAGGTCAAGAAGCTGATCGCCGGCCCGGGCGTCTACATCTGCGATGAGTGCATCGACCTCTGCAACGAGATCATCGATGAGGAGCTGACCGCTCCGCCGAGCTTCGACATCGAGAATCTCCCCAAGCCGCGGGAGATCTACGACGTCCTCAACGAGTATGTGGTGGGCCAGGAGCAGGCCAAGCGATCGCTCTCCGTCGCGGTCTACAACCACTACAAGCGCGTCCAGATGATGCAGTCCGATGAGCACGACATCGAGCTGCAGAAGTCCAACATCCTCCTCCTCGGGCCGACGGGGTGCGGCAAGACGCTGCTGGCCCAGACCCTGGCCAAGATCCTCAATGTCCCCTTCGCGATCGCGGACGCCACCGCGCTCACCGAGGCCGGCTACGTCGGCGAGGACGTCGAGAACATCTTGCTCAAGCTCATCCAGGCGGCCGACTACGACGTCAAGAAGGCCGAGACCGGGATCATCTACATCGACGAGGTCGACAAGATCGCCCGCAAGGCCGACAACCCGTCGATCACGCGCGACGTCTCCGGCGAGGGCGTCCAGCAGGCGCTGCTCAAGATTCTGGAGGGCACCACCGCCAGCGTGCCGCCGCAGGGCGGCCGCAAGCACCCCCACCAGGAGTTCCTCTCCATCGACACGACCAACGTCCTGTTCATCTGCGGCGGGGCGTTCGCCAACCTCGACCGGGTGATCGAGCGCCGCATCGGCCACCAGGGCGTGGGCTTCGGCGCGGCCATCCAGTCCAAGGAGCAGCGCGACACGGGGCAGATCTTCGAGCACTGCCTGCCCGAGGACCTCATCCAGTACGGCCTCATCCCCGAGTTCATCGGCCGCCTACCCGTCATGTCGGCCATCCATCAGCTGGACCGCAACGAGCTGATGAAGATCCTCACCGAGCCGCGCAACGCGCTCGTCAAGCAGTTCCAGCGCTTCTTCCAGTTCGACGGCATCGAGCTCGTCTTCGCCGACGAGGCCCTCTCCTCGGTCGCCGACAAGGCGCTCGAGCGTGAGACCGGCGCGCGCGGGCTGCGCTCGATCATCGAGGAGGTCCTGCTCGAGGTGCAGTTCGAGCTGCCCTCGCGCCGCGACGTCCAGAAGTGCGTCGTGACCCGGGAGACGATCGAGAAGGGCGTCTCGCCGACGCTCGTCACGGTGGCCGCGCCCGACGAGGACGAGGCCGCCGCCTAGGAGCCACGGGTCCGGCGCTTGAGGCGGCGGATCACCTCGATCTCCTCCACGTCGACGAGGTCGCGCGGACGGCCTGCGGCGCGCTTCATCGACTCCAGGTCGTCCAGCGAAGCCACGAGGACCGCCATGTCGCCGAACGTGACCCGCTCGGCTCGTTCGCGCAGCTGGGCGTAGGGCGGGGCGCCCGATGGCGCCGCCAGCAGATCGATCCAGCCGTGATCGGTCTCGAGCGGGAGGATCGTCGTCTGTCGCAGGCTTCGGCCGTCGGGCACGAACGGGACGTCCTCGGTGACTCCGCGCAGCCGGGCCCTCAGTTTCCGCAGCGCCGCTCCGAGCACATCCAGGTTCGCCTGATCGGTGGCGTAACAGATGTCGAGGTCGCGCGTGATGCGCGCCGATCCGTGTGCGATCACCGCAATCCCGCCGACGATCACGAAGTCCACGCCGTGCGAGACGAGCGCCTGCAGGAGGGACTGGAGGCGAAGCTCAGGCCACGCGGCCAATGGACTGACGTGCCGCCAGCGCGAACTCGCGCACGTTCTCATAGCTGGACTGGAAGGCCCGCAAGCGCTGCTCCGGCGTGAGCTTCAGGTTCTCGAACACCATCGTCTCGTCGATGCTGGACTTCGGCTCCCGCGCGGCCAGGGTCAGCTCCCGTCCACACGCCCGCAGCGCCCGCTCGACCGTGGCCACGCGCGGGCTGGAGCGGTCGGACTCCAGACCCGCGATCGCAGACTGTGTGGTGCCCAGGCGCGATGCCAGGGCCTGTTGGCTGAGGCCGGCCGAGCGGCGAGCCTCGCGTATGAGCTGTCCCGGTGTCATCGTGAAAAGACGATATCAATCTGACCAGCGGAAAAAGACGATACCGGCGCGTTGGATCTACACTCGCCACTCCATGTCCGACCTCCGATCCACGACCCGCTACGACCCCACCGAGGTGGAGCCGCGAATCGTGGAGAAATGGCTGCAATCCGGGCTGTTCCATCCCGCCCCGGAGGGCACGCCGGACGAGAACTACTCGATCGCCATCCCGCCGCCCAACGTCACCGGCGTGCTGCACATGGGCCATGCGCTGAACAACTCGATCCAGGACTGCCTGGCTCGCTATCACCGCATGCGCGGCCGGCGCACGAAATGGATCCTGGGCACCGACCACGCCGGGATCGCCACCCAGACCCAGGTCGAGCGGGCGCTGATCGCCGAGGGGACCCACCGCCGCGACCTCGGACGCGAGGCGTTCGTGGAGCGCGTGTGGGAGTGGCGGGCCAACTACGGCGGCACCATCATCGAGCAGCTCAAGCGCCTCGGGGCCTCCGCGGACTACGACACCGAGCGCTTCACCCTGGACGACGAGTACGTCAAGGCGGTCCTCAAGGTGTTCGTCACGCTCTATGAGAAGGGCTACATCTACCGCGACCGCTACATGGTCAACTGGGACCCGGGCACCGGCTCGGCGATCTCTGACCTGGAGGTCGAGCAGCGCGAGGTCAAGGACACCCTCTACTACATCGACTACCCGCTGGACTCCGGCTCGGGCGCGATCACGGTCGCCACCGTGCGGCCCGAGACGATGCTGGCCGACTCCGCCATCGCCGTGCACCCCGAGGACGAGCGCTATCGCCGGCTGATCGGCGAGAAGGCGATCCTGCCCCTGGTCGGGCGCAAGCTGAAGATCATCGCTGACGAGTACGTCAGGCCCGACTTCGGCACCGGCGCACTGAAGATCACGCCCGCCCACGACCCCAACGACTTCGAGATCGGTCGCCGCCACGGCCTCCCCCAACCGTCGGTCATCGGCGAGGACGGCCGCATCACCGCGGAGGCCCCGGAGCGCTTCCGGGGCATGACCGCCGCCGATGCCCAGAAGGCCGTGATCGCCGAGCTGACCGAGCAGGGGCTGATCGACCACACCGAGCCCTACGAGCACACGGTGCCGTTCTCGCACCGCTCGGGGCAGCGGATCGAGCCGCTCATCTCCCTGCAGTGGTTCATGGCCATGGACGAGCTGGCCAAGCCCGCCATCGAGGCGGTGACCAGCGGCCGCGTGCGCTTTCACCCCGCCAACCAGGCCAAGGTCTATCTCGACTGGATGGAGAACATCCGCCCCTGGTGCATCTCGCGCCAGCTGTGGTGGGGACATCAGCTCCCGGTTTGGTACCGCGACCTCGACACCTACGTGGGCACCAAGCCGCCCAAGGGCGAGGGCTGGCAGCGCGACCCCGACGTGCTGGACACGTGGTTCTCCAGTGCGCTGTGGCCGTTCGCCACGCTCGGCTGGCCTGAGGACACCCCGGAGCTGCGGGCGTTCTATCCCACGGACGCGCTGGTGACCGGGCGCGACATCATCTTCTTGTGGGTGGCGCGGATGATCATGATGGGCCTGGAGTTCACCGGCACCGAGCCGTTCTCCGACGTCCACATCACCTCGATCATCCAGGCGCCCGACGGCCGGCGCATGTCCAAATCGCTGGGCACCGGGATCGACCCCATCGACCTGATTCAGGGCGGCCCGCGGCCGCCGGTGTTCGCGCAGGGCAACAAGCCTCCGGGTGACTTCCCCGCCTACGGCGCCGACGCGGTGCGCTGGGGCCTGCTCGCCATGTCCAGCGGCCAGGACGTCCGCTTCTCCGAGGACAAGGTCGCCCAGGGCCAGCAGCTCACCAACAAGCTGTGGAACGCGGCGCGGCTCATCCTCACGGGCGTCGATGAATCCGTGCGGGCGGCGGCGATGCCGACCGCCGTCGAGGACCGCTGGATCCTGTCGCGGCTCGAGCGCGCCCGCGCCGAGCTGTCGGCCGACATCGAGCGCTTCGACTTCTCGCACGCCGCGCTGGGCCTCTACGACTTCGTCTACGGGGACCTGTGCGACTGGTACCTGGAGCTGGTCAAGCCGCGGTTGCGGGCTGGAGAGCCCGAGCTGTCGGCGACCCTGCTGCACGTCCTCACCGAGACGATGGCGATCGCGCACCCGCTCATCCCGTTCGAGACCGAGGAGATCTACTCCTACATCCCCGGGTCCGAGGGGCTGCTGGCGGCCCGGGTGTCCCGCGGCGCGGCCACCGAGGTCGACGAGAGCGCCGAGGCCGCCGTGCAGGACGCGATCGCGGCGATCCAGGAGCTGCGGCGCTGGCGCGACCTGGCCGGCGTCAAGGTGGGAGCCGTGCTCGACGCCCGGCTGGAGGCGCCCGGCTACGAGGACACCGTGGAGCACGTCGGCCGCCTCGCGCGCCTGACCCTCGACGGGGCCGCCAACGGCGCGGAACCGGTCGCCTCGGTGCCCATCCCGCGCGGCCAGGTGCAGATCTTCGCCGGTGCGGAGATCGACGTCGAGGGCGCCGAGGCGCGCCGGGCCGAGCAGCGCGCCAAGCTCGAGACCGAGATCGAGCGCGCGGAGCGAAAGCTCGCTAACAAGGGGTTCGTGGCCAAGGCGCGACCCGAGATCGTCCAGGCCGAGCGCGACAAGCTCGCGCGCCTGAAGGCGGAGCTGGAGGCCCTGTGAGCCGCGCACACCCATCGCCCGCCCACGCCTTCACCCCGGACGAGGCCGAGCGCTACGTGCTCTCGCTCGAGCGCTTCGGGATGCGCTTCGAGCTGGACCGGATGCGGCGGATGATGACCGCCCTGGGACACCCCGAGCGCGCCTTTGACTCGATCCATGTCGTCGGCACCAACGGCAAGTCGTCCACGACGCGCATGATCGCCTCGATCCTGCGCCATCACGGGCTGCGCACCGGCACTTACCTCTCCCCGCACCTGGTGTCCTTCGGGGAACGCATCAGGATCGGCGACCGTGACCTCACCGCCACCGAGTTCGCCGCCGCCGTGACGCGCGCCGCGCGCGCCGCCGACCTCGTCAATCGCGCGTTGGACGCGGACGATCACGTGACCCAGTTCGAGGCCCTCACCGCCGCTGCGTACTCCGAGATGGCCCGCCAGGACGTGGAGTGCGCGGTGATCGAGGCCGGGTTGGGCGGGCGCTATGACGCCACCAACGTCATCCCCTCCCGGGTCCAGGTGCTGACCAGCGTCGGCCTGGAGCACACGCGCTGGCTGGGCCCGACGCTGACCGACATCGCCCGCGAGAAGCTCGACGTCGTGCAGCCCTCGGGGACCCTGGTTCTGGGCAGTGGGCTGGCTCCCGAGGTCATGGCCGTGGCCGAGCGGGTCTGCGGCGAGCGCGGCGCGCGCATCGTTCACGCCGGCACCGACCCGGGCGTGCCGGTCGTCCGTGCCGCCGGCCGGTATCAGCGGCGGAACTTCGCCCTGGCACGGACGGCGGCCGAGACCTACCTCGGTGCCCTTGACCCCGCCGCCGTGGCTGCCGCGGCGGCCGAGGTGCGCGTTCCCGGGCGGCTGGAGCAGATCGACGCCGACCCGCTCACCGTGCTCGATGTCGCCCACAACCCGGAGGGGATGCGGGCGCTCACCGAGTCGCTCCCGGACCTGTCACGCGGGCGCTCGCCGGTCGTCGCCGTCGTCTCGGTGCTCGACGACAAGGACGCTGCCGGCATGCTCAGTGTGCTGATGCCGGCGTGCGACCGGCTGGTCCTGACGACCACGCAGAACCCCCGGGTGCTGCCGCCGGCGACGCTGAAGTCGCTGGCCACGCAGCTGAGCGGCCCGCCCACCGAGGTCGTCGGCGACCCCTGGCGTGCGCTGGCGGTGGCGCGCGAGCGCGCGGGGCGAGACGGCTTCGTCGTTGTCACCGGATCCCAGTATCTGATCGGCGATCTGCTGGCGGGCGGTCGCCGCGAGCGCGTCTCCAGCCTCTGACCGGCGCACATGGAGAAAACGGCGATGAACGACGACGATCAGCCCAAATTCCTGGCGATGATCGGGCTCGTGGCGTTGATCGTGGCGGTGGTCATCCTGGTCTTCTTCGGCGTCGGATATCTCTTCGGGCGAGCCTTCCTGTAGCGATTTCGGCAATTGCTCACAAGGAACCGGGTAGTTGACGGCGTATTGATATGAGCCGCACAATCACGGTGACCACTACACTCGCCCCCTCCATATGCTGACCTTCGCAATCTTCGGCATTCACAACAGCGCGCTCCGCCTCGCGGTGGAGCTCGTGATCCTCTTCCTCGTGGTGATCTGGCTGGCGCTGATCTATTGGACGTACGCCGACGCCCGCCGCCGCATCGCCGATCCGCTGCTCATCGGGTGCGCCACGCTGGCCTCCGGCTTCCCGTACGTGGGCACGATCGTCTACATGATCGTGCGTCCGCCCGAGTATCTCGACGACGTGCGCGAGCGCGAGCTCGAGATGCAGGCCGCCGAGGCGCGCCTGGCCGAGCTCGGCTACCACCTGTGCCCGCACTGCGACTTCGAGGTCGAGAAGGACTTCCTGCGCTGCCCCAACTGCATGCGCAAGCTCAAGGACCCGTGCCACGCCTGTGGCCGGCCCCTTGACCCGATGTGGAAGGTCTGCCCCTTCTGCGAGGCCGAAATCGGCATGCCCGCGGGGCGGACGCCGACCGCACGCCGGGCCCGCAGGCGGTCAGAGACCCCTGAGCAGCCCCCCGCCGAGCAGCCGTCGACGACCTAGCGCGCCGAGCGCGTAGCCTGTCGAGCGCCGTTCGGCCGCCTGGCGCGTCGAGCGCGTAGCCTGTCGAGCACCCGACCCTCTGGACCCCTCAAAGGAGGCCCGCCGCCGTGGAGCGCACGCTCATCCTTGTCAAGCCTGATGCCTTTGCCCGCAACCTGACCGGAGAGATCGTCGCCCGGTTCGAGCGCAAGGGCCTGCGCCTGGTGGCGCTCCAGCTGATGACGATGACGCGCGAGCTCGCGGCGCAGCATTACGCCGAGCACGAGGGCAAGGGCTTCTACGACGAGCTGGTGGACTTCATCACCTCCGGACCCCTGGTGGCGATGGTGCTCGAGGGCGAGTCGGCGATCCGCGCCGCGCGCCAGGTCATCGGCGCCACCAACCCGCTGGAGGCGACGACGGGCTCGATCCGCGGGGACTACGCGATCTCGGTGGGCCAGAACATGGTCCACGGCTCCGACGCGCCCGAGTCGGCCGCGCGCGAGGTCGGGCTCTTCTTCGGAGATCTGGCCTAGACGGCGAGCGCCCGCGGCGCGGACAACCCCGTGGCGGACGCGAGCCTGATCCTCGCATCGGCGTCGCCGCAGCGGCGCGCGATCCTGGAGCAGATCGGGGTGGCGTTCGAGGTCCGCATCCCGTCGGTGGACGAGCTCTCCGAGGGCCCGGTGACCGAGGTGGCGCTGGAGAACGCCTACCGCAAGGCCGCGGCGATCGCCCCCGCCGAGCTGCCCGTGTTGGGCGTGGACACCGTGGTCAGCCTCGGCGCCCGGATCTTCGGCAAGCCGCGCGACGCCGAGCACGCCGCCGAGATGCTCGGGGCGCTGGCGGGGCAACGCCACATGGTCGTCAGCGGCATGTGCCTCATCGATGCTGAGCGGGTGCGCACCGCCGCCGCGCGGACCGCGGTGGAGTTCCGCCCGCTCGACCGCACGGCGATCGACGCCTACGTGCGGGTGGGGGAGTGGGAGGGCCGCGCCGGCGCATATGCCATCCAGGGGCGCGGGGCCACGCTGGTGGCGCGGATCGAGGGCGACTATCTCAACGTGGTGGGGCTGCCGGTGCCCACGCTGCTGGACCTCGCGCCCCAGTTGATCGCCGACTGACGCGGGTGGTAGTGTGCCCGCGCCTTTGCAGCGGTCAGAGACCTTTGGGTGAGGAGGGGAAGTGTCTGAAGCGAGCACGCCGCCATCAGCGGCTTCGGCGAGTACGACGCCGAAGCTGTTCGTGCGCCAGTCCTCGGGCCTGGTGCGCAACGTCAGCGTCACCAACGCGCTGTTCTTCAACGTCGCCGCGTTCGTCGGCGTCGGCCTGACGCTCTATCCGATCTTCTATTCGCTGCCGTTTGTGCCCATGTGGAAGGCCGGGCCGTTCTCGGCCTATGGCTGGGCCTCGATCATCGCCGGGCTGTTCTGCATCCTGCTGGCGCTCATCTTCGCCTCGCTCACCTCGGTGATGCCGCGCTCCGGCGGCGACTACGTGTTCACCAGCCGCATCCTGCACCCGGCGCTGGGATTCCTGGAGTCCTGGACGCTGGTCATCGCGTCGGTGCTGATCATCGCCTTCGAGGTCCCGCTGGTGCTGCGCAACCTCCAGATCACCGCGCGCATCATCGGGATCGGGGCCGGGGGGTTCGGCGGCGCCAACGGCTGGTTCACCGACGCCACCGGCGCCATCACCGGCACGCCGGGTTTCATCGGCTCGATCGTGGTGCTGCTGGCCATCGGCGGCATCTGCCTCCTGCCGACGCGCAGCTTCCACAAGGTGGTGACCGCGCTGGCGGGGTTCGGCGTCGCCTGCTTTGCCGCGATGTTCATCTTCGGGCTGCTCTTCACCCACAAGGGCGCGTTCGTCCACAACCTGCCGCACTACACGGGCGGAGTGACCGCGGCCAAGATCGCGGCATCGGGGCACGCCGCGGGCGTACTGGGGGCGCCTCCGCAGAGCTTCCTCTCGCGCATCTTCGACACCGGCGCGTTCCCGATCGTGCTCTCGGTGCTGCTGTTCCAGTTCATCGGCTTCCAGTACTCCGCCTACATCGCCGGTGAGGTCCGCGGCAACGTGCGCCGCGGCGTGCTCGTCGCCCTGCTCGGCGCACTGCTCATCGGCGTGCTGGCCAACTCGGTCTACGTCGACGCCATCTCCAGCCACTTCGGCTTTGACACCAACGTGTCCTGGGGCGCGGGCTACTGGGGCTGGCCGCACTCGATCTCACCCCTGCCGCTGGGCCAGCCCAACGCGATGCCTCTGCTCGCGACCGTGGCCAACAAGGGCCTGTGGCCGATCTGGGCGCTGATCAGCCTCGGCGGCGTGGTCTTCCCGTTCCTGCTCTGCCCGGTCTACATCAACTTCATCAGCCGCATGCAGCTGGCCTGGAGCCTTGACCGCCAGATGCCCGAGTGGTTCGGCCGCGTCAACGAGCGCCTGCGCGCCCCGCTCAACGCCATCCTGGCCACGCTGGGCCTGACCGCCGTGTTCCTGTTCTTCCAGAGCTACAAGGATCTGCCGACGTTCCTGGCGACAAGCGACCACAAGCTGAACCTGGCCGGCACCGCGTGGTTCTCGATCGTGATGGCGCTCTTCACCTGGTGCCTTCCGGGCGTCAACGCGATCCTCGTGCGCTGGCGACGGCCCGACCTCGTGCGCAACGCGCCCTTCGGCTCCAAGCTGCCCTGGATCGGCCTGGCGTGGCTGGTGTTCCCGGTGTGGATCTACATCTTCGCCGTGGTCAAGCCGATCGTGAACGCGCTGAAGGCCGGCGGCGCGCTCACTTACCTGGAGACCAACGGGATCATCGACGCCGCGGTTTTCTACGTGCTCGGGATCGTCATCTTCTTCATCATGCGCTTCCGCGCCCGGGCGGCCGGCGTGGACGAGAAGATGCTGTTCACCGAACTGCCGCCGGATTAGAGTCGCCTCGTGGCCACGCGCCTGTACATCGCGTCGGACCTGCACGCCGCCGAGAAGGCGTGGCGCAAGTTCGTCAACGCCATCAAGCTCAACGTCTACAAGGCGGACGTGGCTCTGCTGGCGGGCGACCTCACCGGTAAGGCGATCGTCCCCATCGTCCAGCGCGACGGCCACGGTGACGGCCGGTATGAGACCGACCTGTTCGGCGTGCACCGGACCGCCCGGGGTGACGATCAGCTCGCGGCGCTCCAGCGCGACATCGCCGACGTCGGCTACTACTCGTTCGTGACCACGGCGCAGGAGGCCGAGCGGCTGTCGGGTGACGAGCCGGCCCGCGACGAGCTGCTGCACCGCCTGATGAACGAGCGGGTGGGGGCGTGGCTGACGCTCGCCACCGAGCGCCTGACCGACAGCCCTGTCCCGCTCTACCTCATTCCCGGCAACGACGACGAGTTCGGGATCGACGAGATCCTCGACGCCCCCGGTCACAGCCCCGTCAACGCGGACGGCAAGGTCCTCGACCTGCCCGGCGGCCTCCAGCTCCTGGCCTGCGGCTGGTCCAACCACACCCCGTGGCAGACCCCCCGCGAGGAGTCAGAGGACGAGCTCTACGCCCGGCTCGACGCGCTGGCCAAGCAGGTCTCCGACCCCCGGCGCGCCGTGTTCATGATCCACGTGCCGCCCCACGACTCGGGCCTGGACACCGCCCCGATCCTCGACGAGAACCTGCGGCCCACGATCTCGGCCGGCGACGTCCTGCGCGGCCCCGTCGGCTCCACCGCGGTGCGGCGCATCATCGAGGACTACCAGCCCGTCGTGGCCATCCACGGCCACATCCACGAGTCCGGCGGCGAGCGCAAGATCGGCAACACGCTCTGCATCAACCCCGGCTCTGAGGCCAACCACGGGATCCTGCGGGGCTATCTGGTGGACATCGGCAAGAAGGGCGTCGAGCTCACCCAGCGGGTCGAGGGGTAGCTCTCGGCGGTCGGCCGTGGCTGTGCCGTGGCCGTTCCCGGCTACCCAGCAGAACGTCAACGACAGCTATCGAGAGGGAGCTTGCGAGGTCGGCGGCCGCCGCGAGGCCGTGCTGGCTGGCGTGGGTGGGAGATAACCGTTACGTGGTGATGGTTATCTCCCAAGAATCCCTGCAAACGCAAAGATCTCGCCACCACCCCGGTACCCTGGCCCCCTCCCAAGCCCGCTGTTGACGTGCGCCGATACCGTGCCAAACGTCCCGGGGACAACGGGAACGAGCACCGCGTTAGGAGGCGACCCCGCAGAACCGCAGCGCCGCCACCGCCAGCGCCTGCGCGCACGAGACCAGCCCGTCCACCGGCACGTACTCGTCGATGGTGTGGGCCACTGTGGCCCCGTCGGGGTCGAAGCCGGGCGGCCCGTAGCCGATCGACGGGATCCCGGCCAGCAGCGTGTAGGTGGCCCCGTCATACCAGGAGTCAAGGCCGCCGAGCTCGCGACGCAGGCCGAGGTCGGCGCTCGCCTCCAGCATGGTGCCCACGATCGGCGTGGAGTGCGGGATCTCCATGGGCATGACCCCGTTGCTCCACCAGTCAAACACCGGCGGGTGCTCGGCCAGCCAGTCGTCGCGCGCGCACTCGCGGGTGATCCACTCCTGGACCTCATCGCGCACCGCGGAGCCCCAGCCCTCGCCGTCGGCCTGCACCGGCAGGTACATCACGGCGATCGTGAGGTCACACGAGGACGGGTAGGTGACCGGCCACTCGCCGCCGCTGACCACCGTCGGCAGCAGCGAGGGCACCGAGAGGACGGGATGGCGGAACGCGTCATCGCCGGCCCACCGCTCGCGCAGCGAGGCGATCGCCTCCATGACGACGCCCGCCTTCTCGATCGCATTGACCGCACCGCCGCGGCGCCAGTCGGGATGGCGCACCTCGGCGTGGCCCGGTCGGCCGGGGACGCGGATCACCCCGTACTCCGAGCCGCGGCAGGCCACCCACGTGCGGAAGTCCGTGGGCTCGGTGACGATCCCCGCATCGGCGCGCAGCCCGCGGGCGACCAGCGCGCTGCCGCCCGCGCCCGAGGACTCCTCGTCGGTGTTGGTGGCCACGATGAGATCGCCGGCCAGCGTGATATTGGCCGCCGCGATGGCCTGGGCGGCGTAGGACATCGCCGCCACGCCACCCTTCATGTCGCACGCGCCGCGGCCGAACAGATTGCCGTCGCGCACCTCAGGGGTGAACGGGTCGCTGGTCCACTCGCCCTTGGGCTCGCCCGAGACGACGTCGATGTGGCCGTTGAAGAGCAGGCTCTGGCCGCCCCCGGCGCCGCGCAGCGTCGCGATCAGCTGCGGGCGCCCGGCGAAGTCGAGGCCCTCGGGGACCAAGGGTGCGCCCGCCATCGCCGTCGCGTCGGGCTCGAACAGGTCGATCTCGGCCCCGTAGGCGGTCAGGCCCTCGGCGAGGTACTCCTGCAGCGCGGCCTCCTGGCGCGGCGGATCGCCCACCTCCCGCGCGGTGGTGTCGAAGGCGATGAGCGCGGAGGCCAGTTCGACCAGCTCGTCGCGACCGTCTGAAATGGCCTTGCAGACGCTGCGTTCCAGGTCGGACAGCGGCACGGTGGCGGCACCCTAACAACCCGGGGCACGCCGTCGTTTACCGTACGCACAAGATGACCGAGATCTCCGCCGAGACCGAGCTCGCCGGCGAAGCGCGCCGCCTGATCGACATGGCCGGCGACCGCGGGATCGTGCTGCGGCTGCTCGGCGGGCTGGCCATCCAGCTGCTCACGCCAGAGCTGCCCCCGCGCAGCCGGTCCGGCCAGGATCTGGACTTCGGCTCGATCCGCTCCAGCCGCAAGCCGCTGACTGAGATGCTCGCCGAGGAGGGCTACGTCGGCGACCGCAACTTCAACGCGCTCTACGGCGACAAGCAGCTCTACTTCACCCATGCCGAGACCGGCCTGGCCATCGACGTGATGATCGATCGGCTGCACATGTGCCACACCGTCGAGTTCGCCGAGCGGGCGACGGTGATGCCCTACACGCTGTCGCCCACCGATCTGCTGCTCTCCAAGCTCCAGATCGTCGAGCTCAACGCCAAGGACCTCGATGACATCCTCCGCCTCCTCGTCAGCTTCGCCGTCGAGGACTCCGACGATCCCGACGCCATCGACCTGCGGGTGATCCGGGCGCTCGTGGGCGACGACTGGGGCTGGTGGAAGACGATCTCGCTCAATCTGGAGCGCATCCGGGCGGCGCTGGGCGACGGCACGGCACCAGTGCCCGACGGGGGCCCGCGTGACCCCGGCGAGGCGGTTCAGAGCCTTTCTGCGGCCCTCGAGCAGGCCCCCAAGAGCCGGCGCTGGAAGCTGCGCGACCGCGTCGGCGAGCGCAAGCGGTGGTACGAGCTCCCCGAGGAGACCCCTCACCACTAGAAGGCGGTGCTCCGGCCCCAGCAAGGGCGGGGGTGCCTGCAGGTTTCCGCCCAGATGGGCCCGCACAGCCGGGTGACCGAATTTCCAGGGTTTTTTCTGAGCTTCCGGGCGTCAGGAGCCTCGTCGGCCGGCGGCTCTTCGATACACTCGACAGCGGACGAAGCAGGCAAATTCGCTGAGGGACCGACCGTACTCGCCGCTTCGCCCATCGCTCCCCGCTACCTCCTATACATGGGCTTCTTTACGTATCTGACCGGTTTCGGCGGCCGTGACATGGCAGTCGATCTCGGAACCGCCAACACGCTCGTCTACGTGCGCGGTCGCGGCATCGTCCTTTCGGAGCCCAGCGTGGTCGCCGTCGACTCGCGCAGCGGTGAGGTCCATGCCGTCGGCATCGAGGCCAAGCGGATGCTGGGTCGCACCCCCGGGACGATCTCGGCCATCCGGCCGCTGAAGGACGGCGTGATCGCCGACTTCGAGGTCACCGAGGAGATGCTGCGCCACTTCATCCAGAAGGTCCACCAGAACCGGTGGGCGCACCCGCGGGTCGTCGTCTGCGTCCCCTCCGGGGTGACCGGCGTCGAGAAGCGCGCGGTCGAGGAGGCGTGCCTGAGCGCCGGTGCCCGCCAGGCCTACCTCATCGAGGAGCCGATGGCCGCGGCGATCGGGGCCGGGCTGCCCGTCGGCGAGCCGACCGGCTCGATGGTCGTGGACATCGGCGGCGGCACCAGCGAGGTCGCCGTGATCTCGCTCGGCGGGATCGTCGTGTCCCAGTCGATCCGCGTCGGCGGCGACGAGCTCGACGAGGCGATCATCAACTACGTCAAGCGGGAGTACAAGCTGTTGATCGGCCAGCAGACGGCCGAGGAGGTCAAGCTGGAGATCGGCTCGGCGTACGACATGCCCGAGGAGGTCCAGGCCGAGATCCGGGGCCGCGACATGGTCTCCGGGCTGCCCAAGACGGTCATCCTCACCAGCGAGGAGATCCGCGGCGCGCTGGAGGAGCCGGTGTCGCAGATCATCGACGCCGTCAAGCAGACTTTGGACCGGACGCCCCCCGAGCTGGCCTCCGACATCATGGATCGTGGCATTATGCTGGCGGGAGGGGGATCCTTGCTCCAGGGCATGGAGGAGCGCCTGCGACACGAGACGCAGATGCCCGCACACCTGGCGGAATCGCCGCTGACGTGCGTGGCGGTCGGCTCAGGGCGGTCCCTGGAGGAGTTCGAAGCGATCCACCGGTCAAGCAAGAATTCGCGTAACCGTCACCGTCGGTATTAGCTTTCAGGCGACGGCGGTGCGGAGCAACACTTTGGAGACACGGACACCGTGCATGACAAACAGGTCCGACGGCGCAGAGCGGTGCTCGCGCTGCTGGTCGTCGTATCCCTGATCCTCCTCACAGCCTATTTCGGCGAATCGCCGCAGAGCCCTTTGCACAGCGTGCAGAAGGGCATCGTCCAGGTCTTCTCGCCGGTCCAGGCCGGCGCCAGCAAGGTCCTCTCCCCGGTTCGTGACGTCGCCAACTGGGTCTCGGACACGCTCCGGGCCAAGTCCAACGTCGACAAGCTGCGCAAGCAGAACCGGGAGCTGACCGCCCAGCTGGCGACGCTGAAGACGGCGCAGTTGCAGAACGAGCAGCTCACCCGCCAGGTCGGGCTGGACCAGACGATCGGCGTGCGCAACTACCACCCGGTCGGGGCCAACGTGATCGTGCGCGATCCCAGCCTCTGGTTCCAGCAGGTGGAGGTCGACGCCGGCTCTGACCAGGGCGTCGAGCAGGGCGACCCGGTGCTGGCCGACGGCGGGTTGGTCGGGGACGTCAAGACCGTCGATGCCTCGGTGTCGGTGGTCACGCTCATCACCGACGCCAGCTACGCGGCCGCCGCCCAGGTCACCGACAACGCCGGGGATCAGGGGATCCTGGCGCCGTCGGTGGGCAATCCCAACCAGCTCCTGCTCACGGACCTGCCCGGGCGCGCCCAGATCACCCAGGGCGACCTGGTGGTCACGGCCGGGTTCAAGTCCGGCTCGCTGACATCGCTGTATCCGCCCGGGCTTCCGATCGGCACCGTGGGCACCGTCAACCCCAACCAGCTGTTCAACAACAACGAGGTTCCGGTCTCGCCCACCGCCGACCTGCGCCACTTCAGCTCGGTCCAGATCCTGACCCGGCCGCATCCCACCAACGTCCGGGCCCAGGTGCCGTGAGTAGCCCCTCGCTGCGACTCGTCCTGCGCCTGGTGCTGCTGGCCCTGGGCACGGTGGTCATCCAGGAGGCGGCGGTATCCCAGATCTCCATCTTCGGGGTCAGCGCCGACATCACCCCGCTGATGGTCATGTCGGTCGGGCTGCTGGCCGGCTCGCTCACGGGTGCGGTCATGGGCTTTGCCACCGGCTTGCTGGTGGACACGGTGCTCGTCCAGACGCTGGGGATCACGTCGCTGCTCTACATCGCCATCGGCTACTGGACCGGGCGGCTGCGCGAGCTGCGTGACCCCGCCCATGGGCTTGTTCCCCTGGCCGCGGGCGCCGCGGCGACCGCGGTGGCCGGAATCGGGATGACGCTCATCCAGTTCCTGCTCGGCGTCGACGCGCCGGTGAGCCTGCTGCTCTTCCAGCAGATCTTCATCACGATCCTCGTCAACACCCTCATCTCCCTGCCCGTCTACGCCGTGGTGCGCCGGATCATCCACCCGGCCCTGCCCGACGACCCGCGCCGCCGGCGCCGCCGTGCGTACACCACCGGTGGCCTCAGCCCGCTGCAGAGCCCCTCCAAGCGGCTTGGGCAGCTCAACCGAGGTGGCGGATGACCACGCCGCCCGAGGACCGGCGCCCCACGTTGACGCCGCAGCTGGCCCTGCGCGTCGCCGTCGTCGGCAGCTTCGCGCTGGGCCTGTTCGCGATCATCTTCTTCCGCCTGTGGTTCCTGCAGGTGCTCTCCGGCGACCAGTACGTCAAGGCGGCCACGGTCAACCGGGTGCGCAAGGTCGACGTGGCGGCGCCCCGCGGAGAGGTGCTGGACGCCAGCGGGACGTCGCTCGTGGACAGCGTCAAGACCCTGGCGGTCCAGATCTCGCCCGAGGATCTCCCCAGGGCGGTGACGCTGGACAAGCTCGAGACCCTGGAGCACCCGCCCAAGGCCGACGCCATCGTCTACAACCGGCTCGCCCACGTGCTGGGGGTGTCCACCAAGCGAACCCGCTGCCAGCTGCACATGCCCTCGCCCAACGTCTTCCGGCTGTCGCCGATCGCGTGCAAGGTCGGTCAGCAAGTGACGCTTCAGTCCTACGCCGACGTGACGGTGCGCTCCGGGGCGGTGGTGACGCGGATCATGCAGTTCTACCTGGCCGAGAACCAGCGGCTGTTCCCCGGCGTCCAGGTCCAGAAGGTCTACGTCACGCACTACCCCTACAAGTCGCTCGCCGCCCAGGTGCTGGGGACGGTCGGGCCGATCACCGCCAGCGAGATCCAGGCCAAGTCCTATCCCGGCGCAGCGCGTACCGACATCGTCGGCCAAGGCGGCCTGGAGTCCCAATACGACAGCTTCCTGCGCGGCAAGGACGGCTACCAGCAGGTCCAGGTCAACGCGCTCAACCAGCCCACCGGGGACCTGGGCAGCGTCCAGCCCGTGCCGGGGCACAACCTCAAGCTCTCACTCAACGCGCAGCTGCAGCGGGTGGGCGAGCAGGCCCTGGCACAGTCGATGAGCGTCAACTACTCGCCCGGCGGGTCGTTCGTGGCCATGAACCCCGACACCGGCGCGGTCTATGCCATGGGGTCGCTGCCGAGCTTTGACCCGTCGATCTTCACCGGCAACCTCAGCCAGGCCAAGTACGACCAGCTCACCAACCCCAACAGCGGGGACGCGCTGCTCAACCGCGCGACGCAGAGCGCGGGCCCCACGGGCTCGACGTTCAAGCCCATCACCAGCGTCGCCGCGCTGTCCAGCGGCCAGTGGACCACCAGCGACGTCTTCGACGACACCGGCCAGTTCTGCGTGGGCACCGGCGCCGCCCAGCAGTGCCGCCACAACGCGGGCCACGCGGTGGACGGGTCGCTGGATCTCGTCAACGCGCTGAGGGTCTCCTCCGACGACTTCTTCTACAACCTCGGCGCCCGGCTCAACGAGGATCCCTCCAAGGCTCCCAGGGGCGGGCCGCTGGACACCTGGGCCCGGAGGTTCGGGATCGGCCACCCCACGGACGTCGACCTGCCCGCCGAGGCGAGTGGGACCCTGCCCGACCCTCTGTGGCGCGAGAGCCGCAACAAGCTTGAGGCCGAGTGCGACAACGCCACCGGCCAGTTCAGGTGGACCGACGGGCACGCCACCAGCGCCCACCACCACAAGGGGTGGTACCGCTCCAAGAAGCACTCGCCGGGTGGGTGCGGGATCGCCGACGGCACCAACCGACCGTGGTCGATCGGCGACAACGAGAGCCTCGCGGTCGGCCAGGGCGACGTCCAGGTGACCCCGCTCCAGCTCGCCGTGGCCTACTCGGCTCTGGCCAACGGCGGCAAGCTGGTGCGTCCCCACTTCGGCGTCGACGTCCAGGACCAGGACGGCACCGTGCTGCAGACGATCAACCCGCCCAATGCCAGCCCGATTCCGCTCAACCCGTTCTACCGCTCGACGATCCTGCAGGGCCTCAACGACGCCGCTCAGACCTCCGGCGGCACCTCGGATGACGTGATGGGCACCTTCCCGATGAAGGTCTACGGCAAGACGGGGACCGCGCAGTACATCAACCAGCCCGACTACGCCTGGTACTCCTGCTTCGTCATCGACAACACCAACAAGCCGATCGTCGTGGTCGTCCACGTCGAGAAGGGCGGGTTCGGCGATGTCGCCGCCGCTCCGGTGGCCCGTCAGATCCTGTCCCAGTGGTTCTACGGCAAGCCCGGCAAGTACGTCGCGGGGACCAACACCGCCCTATGAGCGCCACCCCGATCACGCCCGCCGACGAGACCGTCATCCCGCGCGTCCGGTTGCTGCCGTACTTCGATCCGATGCTGCTCCTGGCGGCGATCGGGCTGATGGTGTGCTCGCTGGAGACGCTGAAGGGGGCCACCTCGCACACGGTGTCCGGCCACCCGCTGTTCTACGTCCAGCGCCAGATGCTGTTCGGCGGCGTCGGGCTCCTGCTCGCGCTCGTGCTGAGCCGGATCGACTACTCCCGGCTGCGCGAGTTCAAGTACGCGCTGTTCGGGATCATGGTGGCGCTCAACCTCGTCGTCTACGCCATGGCGCCGATCCAGGGGGCGCGGCGGTGGATTCCGCTCCCGTTCCTGCAGTTCCAGTCTTCGGAGTTCGGCAAGGTGCTGCTCATCGTCGCGCTGGCCGGCTTCGCGGTCGACCGCGCGCGGCGGATTCACGAGTGGCGCACGACGGTGCGGGTCATGCTGCTGGCGATCCTCTCCGCGCTGCTCGTCATCCCCCAGCCCGACCTGGGCACGGGGATGGTCTACGTGGCGGTCGGCTTCAGCATCCTGTTCTTCGCCGGCACCTCGTTCAAGCAGATGGGCGCGCTGGTGGCGATCTTCCTCGCCGCGGTCGCGATCGTGCTCGCGGGGGCCCCGGCGGTCGGGGTGCACGTGCTCAAGCCGTACCAGATCCAGCGGTTGACGGCCTTCCTTCACCCCAACGGGTGCGGCAAGTCAACCCCTGGTGTCCCCGACCCGTGCTATCAGCTACAGCAGTCGCAGATCGCAATCGGCTCTGGACAGAAGACCGGTCGCGGAAACAACGCGACTCAGACCAAATTGAATTTCCTCCCCGCCAACGACACCGACTTCGTCTTCGCCGCCGTGGGAGAGACCTACGGATTCGTCGGAGCGGTCGTCGTCCTGTCGCTGTACGCACTGCTGATCTGGCGTGCTCTGCGGATCCTCACGATGAGCAAGAACCTCTTCGGCACACTGATCGCTGCCGGCATCCTCGCGATGCTGATGTTCCAGATCTTCGTGAACGTGGGTATGACCATAGGCATCATGCCTATCACGGGCGTCCCACTGCCCCTCCTCAGCTACGGAGGGTCCTCGGTCATCGTGACCTTCATCGCCGTCGGGCTCCTGGAATCGATCTACGTCCAGGCTCGGATGGCGGCCAGCGGGAAGGCCCGCACCCTGATTTCGTAACGCCGCGCGACCAGATCCGCAGCGGCCTTAGTTAGCAAAGGACTGAAAACAATTGAAGAAGCAAGTTCTAGTAAGCGTTGACCGCGGGGAGACCCGTGTGGCGCTACTGGAGGCGGCCGGAACCGTGTCGCCTCGCAAGCCGGCCTCGACCACCTCGCGGCGCCGCCGCAAGGGCGGGCGGGGATCGGAATTGAGTGAGTACCAGGTCGCCGAGCTCTACCTCGAGCGACGAGGCAGCCGTTCGATCGTCGGCAACATCTACAAGGGGCGCGTCGACAACGTCCTCGCCGGCCTGGAGGCCGCCTTCGTCGACATCGGATTGGAGAAGAACGGCTTCCTGCACGTCGACGAGATCGTGCTGCCGGGCGTCGAGGCGCCGCGGCGCGGGCGGGGCGGCGGCCGCGACGGCCGCAACATCACCGACATGCTCAAGCCTGGCCAGGACATCGTCGTCCAGGTGGTCAAGGACCCGCTCAAGACCAAGGGCGCGCGCCTGTCCATGGATCTGACTATCGCCGGGCGCTACATGGTCTACGCGCCCTACGGCGAGGGCGTCGGCGTCTCGCGCCGGTTGGATGACAAGGAGCGCGAGCGGCTGCGCAAGGAGGCCGCCAAGCTCGACCTCAAGGGCGCCGGCGCCATCATCCGCACCGCCGCCCAGGGCGCCAAGCGCGCCGACCTGGAGCGCGAGATGGTGTACCTGTTCAAGCTCGGCGAGGTGCTCGAGAAGCGCGTCGCCGAGACCCAGGCCCCGGCGCTCGTCTTCCAGGAGGCTGATCTCTCGGTCCGCGTCGTGCGCGACATCTTCTCCGCCGACTTCGAGCGCGCGGTGGTCGATGACCCCAAGCAGCACCACCGCCTGCTGTCCTTCTTCAGCCGCACCGCTCCCGAACTGGTCGAACAGGTGGAGCTCTGGGAGGAGGACACACCCCTGTTCGAGGCCTACGGAGTGGAGAAGGTGCTGGACTCGACGCTCTCGCGGCGGGTGGACCTCCCCAGCGGCGGCTATCTGATGATCGACTACGCCGAGGCGCTGACCGTGATCGACGTCAACTCGGGCTCGTTCATCGGGCGCGGCAAGGGCGCCCGCCTGGAGGACACGATCACCAAGACCAACCTCGAGGCCGCCGACGAGGTCGTGCGCCAGCTACGGCTGCGCGACATCGGCGGGATCATCGTCATCGACTTCATCGACATGGCGCGGGCCCGCAACCGCGACGCCGTCCTCAAGACGCTGCGCAAGGCGCTGGACGAGGACCGCACCAAGACCTTCGTCGTCGAGATCTCCCCGCTCGGTCTCGTCGAGATGACGCGCCAGAACGTGACCGATGGGGTCCGCGAGATCATGACCCGGCCCTGCCCCACCTGCGACGGCGAGGGCGTGATCAAGTCCGAGGAGACGATCGCGATCGAGTTCGAGCGCCGGATGCGCGACCTGGCCAAGGACACCGACGCCGAGGCGATCCTCATCCAGATGAACCCCCGCGTGAGCGCCGAGTTCACCGGCAACGAGGCCCGCGTGCTGCACGCGGTCGAGGAGGAGACCGGCAAGTGGTTTCACTTCGAGGGCTCAGAGGGCCTGCCGCTCGACCACTTCCGGGTGCTGCTGGAGGGCGATCGCGAGCAGGTGCTCGAGCGCGCGCTGCCGTTCCGCGAGGGCGAGGAGGTCTACGTCGAGATCGTCGAGCCACACATGTACAGCCCTGGCGACGCCGTGGCCAAGATCGACGGGTACATCATCTCGATCACCGGCGGAACCCGGTACGTGGGCGAGAAGCACCTGGTGCGCATCGACGAGGTGGGGCGGACCGCCGCCGTGGCCTCGCTCCTCGACGTGCCCACCCCCGAAAACGGTGCCTCTGACGATGAACTAGAATCGAAGCCTCGGCGTCGCGGCCGCAGAGGCGGGCGACGCCGTTCGGGCGCCAAGGCCGCGTCGGCCGCGGGCTCATCCGATTCGGAGTGACCATGTACGCGATCATCAAGACAGGCGGCAAGCAGTACCGCGTCCAGGAGGGCCAGTGGCTCCTCGTGGAGCGCCTGCCCGTCGACGACGGCGCCAAGATCAAGCTTGACCCGCTGCTCTACGTCGATGGCGACAACGTGGTCGATGGCGACGACCTCTCCAAGGTCACCGTCGAGGCCAAGGTCCTGGCCCACGAGCGCGGCCCCAAGCTGCGTGTGGTCAAGTTCAAGCCCAAGCGCGGCTATCGCCGCCGCAACGGCCATCGCCAGGATCTGACCCGGATCGAGATCACCTCGCTCAAGCTCGGATCGGGTCGCAGCCGGTCCAAGGCCGCCGCCGCGGCTGCCCCATCAGACGAGCCAGCGACCGCGGAGGCAACCGATGGCGCATAAGAAGGGTCTGGGATCCAGCCGCAACGGCCGCGACTCCAACGCCAAGCGGCTCGGCGTCAAGGTGTTCGCGGGGCAGACCGTCACCGGCGGCGAGATCATCGTCCGTCAGCGCGGAACCCGCTTCAAGCCGGGCGACGGCGTCGGCATCGGCAAGGACGACACGATCTACGCCCGCTCGGCCGGGACCGTGCAGTTCACCATCGGCCGCCGCGGCCGCGTGATCTCGGTCGCCCCCGACGCCGAGTAACTACGCCGGCGCCGTCGCTTCGGCGATCGGCGACGTGCAGAATGGACAGCGCCGTGCCGCCAGCGGGACGGCGCTCGTGCATTCGGGGCATGGCTTGGTCGTGGGGTCCTCCTTGCTGCGCCGCGCCATCAGCGCGTTATAGGGCCGCACGACGAAGAAGAAGATGACGGCCGCCGTCGTCACGAACGTGAAGAGGGCGTTGAGGAAGTCGCCGTAGAGGAAATGGCTGCCGTTGATCGTGAACGACAGCGTGGAGAAGTCGGGCTGCCCGAAGACCAGGGCGATGATCGGAGTGATGAGATCCCCGATGAACGCCTTCAGCAGCGCGGCGAACACCGCCCCCATGACGAAGGCCACCGCCAGCTCGACGAGGTTCCCCCGCATCAGGAACGTCTTGAAGTCTTGAACCAGGCTCACGTCGAGGCGGTCTTTGACTCTGGAGCCTTCATCCCTCCTGCGAGGTGGCCCGGATGAGGATCTCGTTGACGTCGACCGACGGCGGCTGGGAGACCGCGTACATGACCGCCCGGGCCACGTCCTCGGCCACCAGCGCCGTCTTGGGCTGGTTGCTGAAGAATGGGGTGTCGACGGCGCCAGGCTCGATCAGCGTCACCCGCACGCCGCTCCCGTTGAGCTCCTGGCGCGCGCCCTCGCCCATCGCCGTGACCGCCCACTTGGTGGCCGAGTACAGCGACCCGGGCAGGGCCCTGCGCCCGGCGACCGAGCCGGTGAGGAGCAGATGGCCCTGGGCGTCCTTGAGCGCCTCGAGGGTCGCCCGAATGGTGAGCGCCGCGCCGTAGACGTTGGTGAGCACCATCTCGCGCCAGAACTCGGGGCTCTCGGCGAGGAAGCCGCGCTTGGCGCCGAAGCCCGCGTTGGCGAAGGCCACGTCGAGGCGGCCGAACCGCTCCAGGACCTCGCCCACCATGCTCTCCTGGTCGGCCCACTCGGTCACGTCGCACTTGATGGCCAGGGCCCGCTCGTCGCCTCCGAGCTCGGCGGCCAGCGCCTCGAGCTTGTCCACGGATCGGGCGGCCAGGGCGAGGCGGTAGCCGGCGTCGGCGGCAGCGCGAGCAGTGGCGGCGCCGATCCCGGAGGAGGCGCCGGTGATGAGGAACACGGGATCGGCCATATCCTCGACACAGCATGCACGATCGCGCGCGAATTCACGTTCAGGCCGGCGGCGGTGGCGACGGAGCTCTCAGCTTCCGTCGCGAGGCCCACGTGCCCAAGGGCGGCCCCGACGGCGGCGACGGCGGCCGCGGCGGGGACGTCGTGCTCGTCTGCTCAGACTCGCTGCGCGACCTGGAGTCGTTCCGGCGAAGCTCGCACTTCAAGGCGCGCCGCGGCGGACACGGCGAGGGCTCGCTGCGCCACGGCGCCGACGGCGGCACGCTGGAGCTGGCCGTGCCGCCGGGCACTGAGGTGCTCATCGAGGCGGATGGCACGCGCTATGACCTCGTCCACGGCGGCCAGCGGGCGGTGGTCGCTCGCGGCGGCTCGGGCGGGCGGGGCAACAAGCGCTTCGCCGGCCCCACCCACCAGACCCCGCGCTTTGCCGAGCGCGGCCTGCCCGGCGACGAGACGTGGCTGGAGCTGCGCCTCAAGCTGCTGGCCGACATCGGGCTGATCGGGCTGCCCAACGCCGGCAAGTCGTCGCTGCTGGCCCGGCTCACGCGCGCGCACCCCAAGATCGCCGACTACCCGTTCACGACGCTCTCCCCGGTCCTGGGGACGCTCCAGACCGACACCCGCCAGCTCGTGCTGGCCGACATCCCCGGGCTCATCGAAGGCGCCAGCGGCGGCGCCGGGCTCGGCCACGAGTTCCTGGCCCACGTCGAGCGCACCCGCCTGCTGGTGCACGTGCTCGACCTCAATCCGCTGGACGGCTCTGACCCGGTGGCCAACCACGCGACGGTGGAGCACGAGCTGGCCAGCCACGACGCCCGCCTGGCCGCGCTGCCGCGGATCCTCGCCCTCTCCAAGGCCGATCTCGTCGACACGGAGACGGCCGCAGGCGGCGCGCGCGGAGTGGGCGGCGCGGCTGGGGGACGAGGTGCCGGTGCTGGTGACCTCCTCGGTCAGCCGGGTGGGGCTGGGCGAGCTCGCCGCGGAGCTGGTGCGGCGGGTGCCCGAGACGGTCGCCCCGGCCGACGGCGGCACCGGCGCCGACCTCGACCTCGCGGCCGACCTGGCCGAGCACCAGGTGTTCCGTCCGGCGGCGCCGCGCGCCTACGAGGTACGTCGCACGGAGGAGGGGACGTTCCGCGTCACCGGCGCGGGGGTCGAGCGGCTGCTCGCGCGCTACGACCTCGACAACGAGGAGGCGCTGGCCCATCTGGAGCGGCGCCTGCGCGGGATCGGGGTGCTGAGCGCCCTGGAGGCGCAGGGGTTCGAGGCCGGCGACGAGGTCGAGATCGCCGGGGTGGCGTTCGACCTCGATCCCGACGTCTGAACCCTCACACACCGCTAACGGGTGCGGGCGTAGGATCCCCCGCCGTTCTAGAGGAGAGAGGAGAGGCCATGCGTCGTGCTGCCGCTGCCGTCCCCGTCGTCATCGCCTGCTGCGCGCTGGCTGCCAGCGCCGGGGCGAAGGTGCTGCGCGTCGGGTCCTTCCACGGGGTCAAGGGGCAGTTCACCTCGATCCAGGCCGCGCTGAAGGCGGCCGGGCCCGGGGACTGGATCCTCATCGGGCCCGGCGACTACAAGACGTCGCACATCTCCACGCCCAGGGGCGCGCCGCAGTTCCCGGCCGCGGTGCTGGTCACCACGCCCAACCTGCACATCCGGGGCATGGACCGCAAGACGGTGATCGTCGACGGCACCAAGCCGGGCTCGGCCGTGTGCAGCAACAAGGGCTCGGCTCAGAACTTCGGCCTGGCCGGGTCGGCGTCGCCGAGCGCGAGCCCGTATGCGGTCAAGGCCGCCGGTGGCGCCTCGGGCGTCAACGGGCTGATGGTGTGGAAGGCCGCCAACGTCTCCATCGAGAACCTCACCGCCTGCAACTTCCTGGGCGGGTCG
Source organism: uncultured Actinomycetota bacterium (assembly GCA_963708835.1). GTDB lineage: Bacteria > Actinomycetota > Thermoleophilia > Solirubrobacterales > Solirubrobacteraceae > Palsa-465. The sequence continues at coordinate 488,985 of CAVPUB010000001.1, forward strand.
CGCGAGGCGGGCAACGAGATCTGGTGGAACGGCGGCGCCGAGAGCGGCCGGGTCGGCGGTCACGGCTTCACGGGCCAGTACCTCACGGCGACGAGCACGTACCTCAAGAACCAGTCCGCCTCGGGGGAGGTGAGCGCGGCCCAGTACGGCGTGTTCTCGAGCAACTGGAGCGGCGGGACCTGGAACCAGGTCTACGCCTCGAACTTCAACGACTCGGGCTTCTACATCGGCGCCTGCCGTCAGGTGTGCGACCAGACGGTCGATCACGCGTGGGCCGAGTTCAACGCGCTGGGCTACTCCGGCTCGAACTCGGGCGGCCGGATGCTCATCGAGAACTCCCAGTTCGACAACAACGAGGACGGGTTCGACACCAACAGCCAGAACGGCGACAACCCCGCGCCCCAGAACGGCGCCTGCCCCGCCGGCGTCTCACCGCCGGTCAAGGGCGCTCACTCCTGCTGGGTGTTCATCCACAACAACGTCCACGACAACAACAACCCCAATGTCCCGGCTGCGGGCTCGGCGGCGGCCGGCCCGGTCGGCACCGGGATGTCGATGTCCGGCGGGCGCAACGACACCGTCATGGACAACACGTTCGCCCACAACGACGCCTGGGGCGTCATCTTCGTCCCGTTCCTGGACAGCGGCAAGCCGTGCGACGGCGGCGTGTTCGGCGGCACCCTGGGCCCCCAGAGCTGCCTGTGGGACGACTACGGCGATGCCCTGATCGGCAACACCTTCTCCCACAACGGCTCCTACGGTCACCCCACCAACGGTGACTTTGCCCAGGTCAACTTCCTCACCGACCCGGGATCGGACTGCTATCGCGCCAACCACGATGCCGGCGGCGGCGCCGTCCAGCCCGCCAGCGCCGCGGCGATGCAGGCCGCGATGCCGACGTGCGCCACCACCACGACCCAGTCGGGCAGCAGCGACAGCCGGTTCCTTGGCGAGGTCCTGTGCGACTCGCAGGTGCAGATCGTCCCCGGCACCCCGGCCAGCTGCCCGAGCGGGAGCTACCCGCGGGTCAAGAAGATCGTCATGCACCCGCTGCCCAAGAGCCTGAAGTCGATGCCCGATCCGTGTGTGGCGGTGCCGTCTAACCCGTGGTGCAAGCCGTAGGCGAGGGCGGCGGCCGCTGAGGGACGTGTGTCGAGTTATGCACCCTATGCGGGCTTATTTTGTATGCACCCCCCGTGGGTTCCCCACCGTTGACGTGCGCCGATACCCTGCCGAAACGCTGGGGGTGACGGCTGGCAACGTACCCTTGCAAGCGCACCATGGGACCCCTGGTCGTCAAGCTCGGCTCCAGCATCGTCGCCCACGACACCGGCGAGGTGCGCATGGACGTCCTGGGCCGGATCTGCGACGAGGTCGCTGAGCTCCACGCCACCGGACGCGCGGTGATCATCGTCACCAGCGGGGCGATCGCCCGGGGCATGGGGGTGATGGAGCTCCCCGTGCGCCCGCGCACGATCGACGAGCTCCAGGCGGCCAGCGCGGTGGGCCAGGGCAAGCTGTATCAGGTCTACGACGAGCTGCTGCGCGACCGGGGGGTGCCGACGGCGCAGGTGCTGCTCACGTTCTTCGACATGAGCGCGCGGACGCACTACCTCAACGCGCGCCAGACGCTGCGCAAGCTGCTGGAGTGGCGCGTCGTCCCGGTGATCAACGAGAACGACACGACCACCACCGACGAGATCTCCTTCGGCAACAACGACTTCCTGGCCGCCCAGGTGGCGATCCTGCTCGGCGCCGAGCAGCTGCTGCTGCTCACCGACGCCGGGGGCGTGTTCACCGCCGACCCCCATCGCGACCCCTCGGCGCGGCTCGTCACCGAAGTCACCGACTTCAGTGCGCTGGACCCGCTGGACATCGGGCAGACGGCGTCGCCGCTGGGCTCGGGCGGGATGCGATCCAAGGTGGTGGCCGCCGAGATGGCGACCGCGGCCGGGATTCCCACCGTGATCGCCAGCGGCCTGGAGCCCGGCACGATCGCCGCGGCCGCCACCGGGGCCGCGACCGGCACCGGGTTCCCGGCGCGCGAGGGCCGCTACTCGAGCTTCAAGCTGTGGCTGAAGTACGCCAAGCCCGTCCGGGGCCGGGTGATCGTCGACGCCGGCGCCGCCCGAGCGCTGCGCGGCGGCGGCGCCAGCCTGCTGCCGGTGGGAGTCGTCGAGGTGACCGGCGTGTTCGAGGCCGGCGACGCGGTCGAGATCGCGCACGAGGACGCGACCGTCGGCAAGGGGATCAGCAACTACTCGGCCGCCGAGCTGCGCCAGGTGCGCGGCCTGCAGTCCGGGGCGGTGCGCACGGTGCTGCCCCGGGCCAGCGAGGAGGCCATCCACCGGGACTATTTCGTCCTGGCGTAGGCCGCGGATACGGATACAGTCCCGGCTGGATGCCGGGGACGCGGACCGAGGAGTCGGCCGAGACCGAGGCGGCGGTCGCAGCGGACCTGCGCCCCGCCGGCCGCGGGCTGGACCTCGGCAACCTCGGCCCGAGCGGCGTGCTGGCGCTGCAACGCGCGGCGGGCAACCGGGTCGCCCGCGCGGCGATCGCACGGCGCGTCCTGGCCCGCGACCAGAGCCTCGACGACCAGGTCGCGGACCTGCAGGCCAAGATCTCGAGCGCCGGCACCGTCGGAGACGCGCTCAAGCAGGAGGCCAAGGCGCTGGCCGTGAAGTGCTGGGCCAACAAGAGCGCCGACCTGGACGGCGCGCGCGGACAGGTCCGGCGGATCGTCGGCGCGCTCATGGGCAAGGGAGCCCAGGACGCCGGCATCGACGTCGCGGCCATCGCCGACGGCGAGGTCCAGAAGTCCGCGCTGGCCCAGATGGGGGTCAACTCGATCTCGAGCATGGAGACCTTCCTGGTCAAGGCCGGGCGGCTGGCCGGGGTGACGATCGCCGCCCCCGGCGCCAACCAGAAGGCCAACGCGTGGCTCGACGCCAACACCGACAAGATCGGGCAGGCGCTGCAGACCCTTCAGGGCCGCGGCATCACGGGCTTCAAGCAGACCGACCTCGAGCAGGAGGTCATCGGCCAGATGCTCACGGTCTTCTTCCGCGCCGCTACCGACGCCGAGGGGGACATCAAGCCAGACCCGCTCGGCAAGCTGGCCAAGCTCGGCGTGGACGCGAGCACCGGGGAGATCATCGGCGACTGCGACGTCTGGGCCACCTACGGGGCGCGGCTGTTCCGGGCGATCGGGTGGAGCACGGTCGCCTACCTCAGCATCATCCCCGACGAGAAGGACCCCACCGACCCCTCAACGGACCGCCCCGGGCACGCGGTGGTGCTGGTCAGCCACACCGCGGGTCAGACCACCTCCTATGCCGGGGTCAGCGACTTCACGGTCAAGGCGTTCACCGGTTCAACCGAGGCGGCCGCCAAGCAGGAGCTGCTGGACCTCGCCCTCGACATCTACTCGGCCAAGGGCATCCCCAAGCGCTACAGCTCCTACTACGTCCCGGCCGGGCCCGGCGGCGCCTACGACGTCAAGATCCTCGACCCGGTCAAGAACGGCCTGACGCCGTGGAAGACCGTCCCCTGACTCAGACCGGCAGAGCGCCCTCGATAACCTTTCAGCCCATGGCCAGCACCGCGCTCTCGATCGCCGAGATCTGCCAGAACGCCAAGCGCGCCTCGCGCGCGCTGGCCACGCTCGGCTCCGACGTCAAGGACGAGGCGCTGGAGGCGATCGCCACCGCGCTCGAGCAGTCGACCGAGCAGATCCTGGAGGCCAACGCGCGCGACCTGGAAGCGGGGGAGGAGAACGGCCTCTCCGCCGCGCTGATGGACCGTCTCGCGCTCGACCCCGGCCGGATCGCCGGCATGGCGGCGGGCGTGCGCAAGATCGCCGCCCTACCCGATCCGGTGGGCGAGGTGATCGACGGCTCGACGCTGCCCAACGGTCTGCAGATGCGCCGCGTGCGCGTCCCCCTGGGGGTGATCGCCGTCGTCTACGAGGCCCGTCCCAACGTGACGATCGACGCCGCCGCGCTGTGCCTGAAGTCCGGCAACGCCGTGGTGCTGCGCGGGTCGAGCTCCGCCGCGCACTCGAACGCGGTCCTGGCCGCCGTGGCCTCCGACGCCGCCACCGCCGCGGGCCTGCCGCCCGGCGCGATGTCGCTGGTTGCGGGCGGCGGGCGCGAGGAGCTGGCGGAGATCGCCACCCAGACAGGCGTCGTGGACCTCATCATCCCCCGCGGCGGCGAGGGTCTGAAGGCGGCGCTGAAGGGAGTGGCCACCGTCCCGGTCATCTACGCCGCCTCGGGCAACAATCACGTCTACGTCGACGCCGGCGCCGATCTGCTGGCGGCCCGCGCGATCATCCTCAACGCCAAGCTGCAGCGTCCGGGCACGTGCAACGCCGCCGAGAAGCTGCTCGTGCACGCGAGCGAGGCCGACCAGTTCCTGCCCGACGTCCTGGGCGCGCTCGACGAGGCCGGGGTCACGCTGCACGCGGACGAGCGCGCCCGCCTCGCGGCCCCGAGCCTGCCCATCGACGCCGCCACCGACGAGGACTGGGACACCGAGTACCTGGCGCTCGAGATCGCCGTCGCCGTCGTCGACTCCGTCGAGGACGCCATCGCCCACGTCAACGCGCACGGCAGCGGCCACTCCGAGTCGATTGTCACCCCGTCGACCGCCGCCGCGCGCGCCTTCCAGCTCGGCGTCGACGCGGCCTGCGTGTACGTGAACGCGTCGACGCGCTTCACCGACGGCGGCGAGTTCGGGATGGGCGCGGAGATCGGCAACTCCACGCAGAAGCTGCACGCGCGCGGGCCGATCGGACTGCGCGAGCTGTGCACGTTCAAGTACCTGGTCGACGGCGCCGGGCACGTCCGAGCCTGATCCGGCCCGCCCCGCTCACTCGCGGCCATCATCAGAGACGATGCGCATAGGGATCCTGGGCGGAACCTTCAATCCGCCACATCTCGGTCACCTGGTCGCGGCCCAGGAGGCATACCGTGAGCTTGACCTGGACCTGGTGATGCTCATCCCCGCCGGCATTCCCCCGCACAAGCCCGTCGACGACGAGCCCGGGCCCGAGCACCGGCTCGAGCTCTGCCGGCTGGCCGTCGGCGACGACGAGCGCTTCGCGGTGTCCGACCTGGAGCTGCGCCGCGATGGCCCGTCCTTCACGGTCGATACCCTGGATGTACTGAGAACGCAATCGCCCTCAGACGACCTGTTCCTCATCCTCGGCGGCGACATCGCCGCCGGGCTCCCGAAATGGCATGAGCCCGAGCGGGTGCTGGAGCTGGCGACGGTGGCGATCGCCGAGCGCCGTGGGACGGCGAAGGCGGCGGTCCAGGACGCTCTGGCTCAGCTCAGGGGCGGCGAGCGGGCGCGGTTCTTCGAGATGCCCCGGATCGGGATCTCCTCGACGATGGTCCGCCGCCGGGTCCGCGCCGGGCAGCCGATCCGCTACTTCGTCCCTGACGGCGTGATGCACTACATCGAAAGACACGGCCTCTACGGCCCACCAGGAGGGAAATGACCACAGCCAACTCCACGCACGACGCGCCCCGCCAGCTCAGCCCAGAGGAGATGGTGGCCGCCGTGGCGGATCTCGCCGCCGATCGCAAGGCGCAGGAGATCGTCCAGCTCGACCTGCGGGGCATGATCGGCTACGCGGACTACTTCGTCATCTGCAGCGGCCGGACCGACCGCCAGACGCGGGCGATCCACGACGCCATCCACGTGGGCATGAAGGCGCGCGGGATCCTGCCCCGGCGGGTGGAAGGGCTCACCGAGGCGCGCTGGATCCTCATGGATTACCTCGACGTCGTGGTGCACGTGTTCACGCCGGACACGCGCGAGTACTACCGGCTCGAGCAGCTGTGGGGCGAGGCGCCCTCGCTGGCCGTCGGCGTCGCCTGAGCAGCCCACGGATCAGCCTCCAGCGGGACGGCGCCTGGCGGCCTACAGCGCCGTCATCAGCTTCGGCGCGACTTCCTTCTTGCGGCTCATCACGCCCGGCAGCTCGATCACGCTGTCTGACGGCTCCACGCCGAAGCTGCGGGCCACCGCGGCGACATCGCCGGCTACCAGCATCTCGGTGCCCTTGTCCGCCACGTCGGTGACCATCAGCGCGTAGATGGCGAGATCGCGGTCCTCGCGCTCGCGGCGCAACGCCTCGAGAAGCTCGTCGGCACGCTCCATCAGCGCGTCGCCCACGACCTCGACCTGGGCGATGCAGATCTCCTGTCCGCCCCGCACCTGGTAGCGCTTGGCGTCTCGCGTGACGATCTCCTCGGCGCTCAGGTCAGACACGTCAGAGGTCTCCTCGAACATCTCGCGGCCGAGGGCTCCGGCGTCGACGTCGAGCACCCGCTCCAGATACTCGACCACGGCGTGGTCGCGCCGTGTCGTCGTGGCCGAGTTGAGGATGACCGTGTCCGAGAGCACGGCGCCCAGCAGCATCATCGCGGTCGGACGGCTGGGCTCCATGCCGGCGTGGCGGAAGCGCTCGACGACAAGCGTGGCCGTCGAGCCCACCGGGTCAAAGGTGGCGGTCACCGGGATCCGGGTCTCGATCGACCCGATGTGGTGGTGATCGAGGATCTCCATGATCTCGGCGTCGCCGATCCCCACCGCGCTCTGGGCCTGCTCGGCGTGGTCGACCAGGACCACGCGCCGGCGGGCCGGGGACACGAGGTCCGAGCGGGTGACGAGGCCGACCGGCCGGTCCTCGGCGTCGACCGCGACCGCGGCGCCGTAGTGGCTCTCCTTGATCTGCTCGGAGATGTCGTCGACCAGGAAGTCGGTGTTGACCGTGAGCGGGTCCGATTCCATGAGGGCGCTGCACGGAGCGGCGAGCGTGATCATGCGCCCGGCCACATAGCTGTCCAGCGGCGACACGACGATCGCGGTCCCCCGCTCGCGGGCGGCGTCCAGCGCCTCTGGCGCCGGCTGCGTTGAGTTGGAGAGCACCACGAGGGCGGCGCCGAGCTCGATGACGCGTGCCTGCGCGTCGGGGCGGTTGCCCACCACCACGATGTCCCCGTCCGATATGCCGCTGCGCGACGCCGGGTCCATGGCGTAGACCCACACCCGGCCCGACAGCTGGCGTTCCTCGCCGCAGACGAGCTCGCCCTCCAGCACCGCGACGACGGCACTGAGATACGTGGGCGCCTCCTCCAGGGTGGAGGTGCGCAGCGAGTCGCGGACGTAGCGGCGAGCCAGCGCGCGCTCGGTGAGCACGCCGGTGAGGGCGCCGTCGGAATCGACGATCGGGACGAGTTCGAGGTCGGCCTTGGCCATGGCCCGGCCGGCCTCGCGCACCGGTTCGTCCTGACGGCTGACGGGGAACCGCTCCTGCATCACGTCGACGGCGCGCAGCATCACATGGGCCAGATAGCGCGGCTCGGTCGCCTCGCTGCGCTTCAGCAGCCACCGGGTCTGCGAGTTGAGGTCGCCGAGCCGCACGGCGACGTACTCGTTGTCGGGATCGAGGCGGCCCTTGAGCTCCGCGTAGCCGAGCGCCGAGGCGATCGAATCGGTGTCCGGGTTGCGATGACCGGTGACGTAGATGGGCCGCACACAGCGATTATCGCCTGCGCGATACCGTCCCGTCCGAAACCGGGGGCACGTCCCCACGCTGCCCGTTCCCCAGCCGCCCCGCGACCCAGGAGAGGCGATGCCCACCGCACCAACCATCCTTCCCACCCAGATCACCCAGGGGACCGCTCCCGGCCTGAACTACCGCCTGGAGGGCGAGCTCGTCCCGGTGCTGCACATGGCGCTCAACGGCGATGTTCCCATCTACTTCGAGCACCACGTCCTGCTCTGGAAATACCCCGCCATGCAGATCGGGCTGCATCCCCTCAAGAAGGGCCTCAAGCGGCGGGCCTTCGGCGGGATGCCCCTGCTGCTGCTCGAGGCCCAGTCGGCCGGCGAGCTGGCCTTCAGCCGCGACGCGCCCGGACACATCGCCGCGCTGCACCTCCCGCCCGGCCACGGCATCGTCGTGCGCGAGCACCAGTTCCTGGCCGCCACGGCAAACGTCCAGTACGACTACAGCCGGATCAAGGGCTTCGCCAACATGCTCTACGGTGGCGGCTTCTTCGTCGACGAGTTCTACGCCGCCGACCATGAGGGCGTGGTCTGGGTGCACGGATACGGCAACGTGTTCGAGAAGACACTCGACGCCGGCGAGACGATCGACATCGAGCCCGGCGGGTGGGTCTATCGCGACCACTCCGTGTCCATGACCCAGGAGGTCTACGGCTTCAAGACCGGTTTCCTCGGTGGCGGCGGGAACCTCATCTTCAACCGCTTCACCGGCCCCGGTCGCGTCGGGCTGCAGAGCGCCTACTTCCACCCGCCGGTCACAGAGGGCGCGGGCGGCAACGCGCAGCGCGAGGGCGGCGGCGGGTTGATCGGCGGGATCGTCGGCGGCCTCCTGGATAACTAGGGACAGCGCCATGCCCCACGAACCAGGCCACCTTCAGTCCCACCCGCTGCCGCCCGGGATCGTCGGCGCTCTCGGCATCGGCGGCTACCAGCTGCTCGTCGACGTCGCCGGGGTGGGGGCGGGCCGGATCGGATCCAACGTGTTCCTCCTCGTCGCCCCGGATCCGGACCCATCTCTTCCCGACGCGGGGACGCAGATCGCCCTGCACCAGTCGAGGCTCAAGAACGAGGCCGACGTGCCCGCCTTCACGCAGCTCGCCGCCCAGCTCGGGTATCTGCGGCTGTCGGGGTACCGGCTGACGCTCGAGCGCCACGGGTTGCGCAGCAAGGTCGGCGTGCTCAACCCGGCCACCGGCGCCATCGTGGCGACGATCCCCGACAAGTATCCCGGCGGGCTGTTCGGCGGTGGCGGTGGCGCCACCAAGCTGCTCGCCGCGGTCCGTTCGCTGCCCCCGGCCGGGGCGCCGCCGGACCTGCAGAATCCCGAGCTCCTGCGCCAGGTGCTGCTGGCACTGGCCCTGCGCGACGAAGACGTCTCGGGTGCCGAGGCGGCCGATCTGGCCGACCGAGCCCTGGAGCTCACCCGCGGCGACGCCGCGCTGGATCCTCCGGCAGCCCTGGAAGCGGCGAAAAACCTATAAGCATTTAGTCGAATGACCTAAAGGTGACCGGATTCCGGCCGATAGTGGCGGCATGATGATCCCTGCCGTGACCGTCCCCTGCTGCGCGTCGCGCTCGATGTGAGGAGCCAGCAGTGCCCGGGACGCACTTCGATAGCGAGCAGCGCCTCTCCCTGATCTTGGAGACTCAGCAGGCGATCGCCGCCGCGGGTGACGACCTGGAGAGCGTGATGCAGATCGTCGCCGAGCGCTCGACGGCGATCCTCGGCGCCGACGGGGCGATGGTCAACCTGATCGAGGGCGACGTGCTCCACACCCGGGCGGCCAGCGGCAGCGCGAGGGAGGTGTACGACGCGCGGCGTCCGATCTCCAACTCGATCGCGCGCTACGCGATCGAGAGCGGCGAGCCGCTGCTGGTCGAGGACACCCGCACCGACCACCGCATCAACCAGGAGATGCGCGGCAAGGTCGGCGACACCTCGCTGATCTGCGTCCCGCTGTTCTCGGGCTCAGACGTCATCGGGACGCTCAACGTGATGAGCAACTCGGAGACCGAGCGCCTCAACGAAGAGGACCGGCAGACGCTCGAGATGCTCTCCGTGGTCCTGTCGGCCGGCGTGAGCCGCGTCGCCGAGTACGACGCACGCCGCGCCCAGGCCCAGGCCATCGCTCGCTTCCGCACGCTCTTCGACGGCGCGTCGCTGGGCATCCTGCGGCTCGACGCCGACGGCGTGGCTGTCGAGGTCAATCCGGCGCTCGAGCAGATGCTCGGCGCCGGCGCCGAAGAGCTGATCGGCTCGCGCTTCAGCGCACACCTGATCGCCGAGCACCGCCAGACCGTCGACGAGCTGCTGGCCGAGACGGTGGCGGGCAAGCGCGAGTCATTCGTCCTGGAGGCGCGCTGCACCACCAAGGCGGGCGGCTCGCTCTGGGCCCATGTGCGGGCCGTGGCCGAGCAGCGCGAGGGCGACGCGCCGCTGCGGGTGGTGGCCATGATCGAGAACATCACGGAGCGCAAGCGCGCCGAGCAGGAGCTCATCCGCCAGTCCCAACTCAACGAGCATCAGGCGCTGCACGATCCGCTCACCGGGCTGCCCAACCGGCTGCTGTTCGGCGAGCGCATCGGCCAGGCCATCCGCCACGCCGAGCGCAACAACACCAAGCTGGCCGTCGTCCTCATGGACCTCGACCGGTTCAAGGAGGTCAACGACTCCCTGGGCCACTCCGCCGGTGACCACCTGCTGGCCAAGGTCGGCGAACGCATGCGCGACGCGGTCCGCGGTTCGGACACGGTCGCGCGCCTGGGCGGCGACGAGTTCGGGCTCCTGCTGCCCGAGCTGACCGACGGCGATGGTGCGCTGCCGGTTATCACCCGCATCCGCGCCGCGCTGGAGCGCCCCGTGTACGTCCACTCGCTGCCGCTGGCCGTGGAGGCCTCGATCGGCATCGCCATCTTCCCCGACCACGGCACCGACGCCCAGTCCCTCATCCAGAAGGCCGACGTCGCCATGTACGACTCCAAGCGCGACAACGCGTCACACACCTTCTACGACGAGGGCTCCCACGAGTACGACGTGACCCGCCTGACTCTGGTGGCCGAGCTGCGCCGCGCCATCGCCGGTCGCGAGCTTCTCCTGCACTATCAGCCCAAGGCGGCGCTGGAGAGCGGCGAGGTCCGCTCGGTGGAAGCGCTGCTGCGCTGGGCACACCCTGAGCGCGGGATGGTCTTCCCGGATTCGTTCATCCCGATCGCCCAGGAGACCGGCCTCATCGGGCCGCTGACCCTGTACGTGATCGAAGAGGCGCTGCGCCAGGGTCGCCAATGGCGCGACTCCGGCCTGGACCTGTCGATCTCGGTCAACCTGTCCACCCGCAATCTGCTGGACCGCGACTTCCCCAACCAGGTGGCGGCCCTTCTCAAGCGGTGGGGGATGGGTCCCGAGTGGCTGGAGCTGGAGGTCACCGAGTCCTCCATGCTGGCCAACCCGACCCGGGCCAAGGCCGTCCTCAACGAGCTCTCAGACCTCGGCCTGCGCCTTTCCATCGACGACTTCGGGACCGGCTACTCCTCGCTGAGCTACCTGCGCCAGCTGCCCGTGGACGAGATCAAGATCGATCGCTCGTTCGTGATGGGGATGGGAGAGCAGGCCGGCGACGCGGTGATCGTCCGTTCCACCGTCGACCTCGGCCGCAACCTGGGTCTCGAGGTCGTCGCCGAGGGCGTCGAGACCCTGGACCTGTGGAACACGCTGCGCGAGCTCGGGTGCAACACCGCGCAGGGGTACTTCCTGTCCAAGCCGGTGTCAGCCGAGGAGCTCACCTCCTGGCTGAAGGCACGCCCCGCCGCTCGGCCCGACGCGGAAGCGGCCTAGTCTCCAGACGCCAAACGCCGCCCCGAGGGGCGGCGTCCTGAGGTCCTGCCTATGGAGCTAGCCGGGCTCGAACCGGCGACCTCCTGCATGCCATGCAGGCGCTCTCCCAGCTGAGCTATAGCCCCGTTGGGTCCGGCCCAGAGGTTAGTACATGCACGGCCGGGGCGCGGGTGCCTTCGCCCAGCGCTCGCCCCCCCGCGCGAAGTAACCTCCGAGCCGGAATGGACGAGCGCCGCTACACCCCCGCCGAGATCGAGCCCAGGTGGCAGGAGCTGTGGGCGCGCGAGCGCACGTGGGAGGTCGCCAACGACCCCGATCACGCCGCGGACACGTCCTACGTGCTCGAGATGCTCCCCTACCCCAGCGGCGAGCCGCACGTCGGCCACCTCAAGAACTACGCGCTGGGCGACGCGATCGCGCACTACAGCCGCCGCAAGGGTCACCGCGTCCTGCATCCGATGGGCTACGACGCGTTCGGCCTCCCGGCCGAGAACAACGCCATCAAGACCGGGGTGCACCCTCGCGTGGCCACCGACAAGTCGATCGCCGCCTACCGGCACTGGTTTCACCGGTGGGGCATCTCGATCGACTGGTCCCGGGAGCTCGGCACCCACGAGCCCAGCTACTACCGCTGGACCCAGTGGATCTTCCTCAAGCTCTACGAGCGCGGCCTGGCCTATCGCAAAGAGTCCGCGGTTAACTGGTGCCCGTTTGACCAGACGGTGCTCGCCAACGAGCAGGTGATCGACGGCCGCTGCGAGCGCTGCGGCCACGAGGTGGAGCTGCGCCAGCTCGAGCAGTGGTTCTTCCGGATCACCGACTACGCCGACCGCCTCCTCGACGACCTGGACACCATCGACTGGCCCGAGCACGTCAAGGCGATGCAGCGCAACTGGATCGGGCGCTCCGAGGGGGCCGAGGTCACGTTTCACTGCGACGCTCTGAGCACCGATTACACCGTCTTCACGACCCGTCCCGACACGCTGTTCGGCGCGACCTTCTTCGTCATGGCCCCCGAGCACCCCGACGTGCTGCGGCTGGCGGCCGGCACCGAGCACGAGGCCGCTGTCCACGAGTACGTCAACCGCGCGCTGACCGAGTCGGCGGAGACACGCGGCGCGGCCGACAAGCCCAAGACCGGAGTGCCGCTGGGCCGGACGGTGACCAACCCCGTCAACGGCGAGCAGATCCCGATGTTCGTCGCCGACTACGTCCTCATGGAGTATGGGACCGGCGCCGTGATGGGCGTCCCCGCCCACGATCAGCGCGACTACGAGTTCGCCAGGGCCTTCGATCTGCCCATCCGCCCGGTGGTGGCGCCGGCCGACGTCGAGGACCCGGACATCTCAGAGCATGCGTTCACCGCCCACACCGCGGACGAGCGCCTCATCAACTCCGGCGAGTTCAGCGGCATGGACGCGGTGGCGGGGCGCGACGCGATCGTGGCCCGGCTCGCGGCTGAGGGGAAGGGCCACGCGTCGGTCAACTACCGCCTGCGCGACTGGCTCATCTCCCGCCAGCGCTACTGGGGATGCCCCATCCCCATCGTCTACTGCGAGGACTGCGGCCCGGTGCCCGTCCCCGAGTCCGAGCTGCCGGTGGTGCTGCCCGAGATCGAGGACTATCAGCCACGGGGCAAGTCGCCCCTGGCCGCGGCCGAGGACTGGGTCAACACCACGTGCCCGAGTTGCGGCGGCCCGGCGCGCCGGGAGACCGACACGATGGACACCTTCGTGGACTCCAGCTGGTACTACCTGCGCTACTGCGATGCGCACAACGACACGGCGCCGTGGGACCGGCGCGTGCTGGCGTCGTGGATGCCGGTCAACAACTACATCGGCGGGGTGGAGCACGCGATCCTCCACCTGCTCTACAGCCGCTTCTTCGTCAAAGCGCTGGCCGATATGGAGCTGCTCGACGTCCAGGAGCCCTTCCAGGCGCTCTTCACCCAGGGCATGATCCTCGGCGCCGACGGCAACAAGATGTCGTCGTCCAAGGGCAACGTCGTGGCCCCGAGCCGCATCGTCGAGCGCTACGGCGCCGATGCCGCGCGCTGCTACGTGCTGTTCATGGGGCCGCTGGAGCAGGACGCCGCGTGGTCGGACACCGGGGTGGCGGGGGTCTACAAGTTCCTGTCGCGGCTGTGGCGCCTGGGTGACGACCTGGCGCACTCGGACCCCGCCCAGCCGCCAGCCCCCGTCGCGCAGCCGACGGCGCCGGAGGGTGGCGAGCTCGCGATCGTCCGCAAGGCCAACTGGGCCATCGACAAGGTCACCCGCGACATCGGCGGGCGCTACTCGTTCAACACCGCGATCTCAGCCATCATGGAGCTGGTCAACGAGATCTACCTGCATCGCGATGCCGACCGGGAAGCCCGCCGCTTCGCCGTGGCCACCGCGGCCTCGCTGGTGTTCCCGTTCGCCCCGCACCTCGGCTCGGAGGTCTACGAGATGCTCACCGGTGCCCGCGTGTGGGAGGAGCCATGGCCCGAGGCGGACGCGGCGATGCTCCAGACCGACACCTTCCAGCTCGTCTGCCAGGTCAACGGCAAGGTCCGCGACCGGGTGGAGGCCCCGACCGGCGCCCCGCGCGAGGAGCTCGAGAAGCTGGCGATGGCCGCCCGCGGCGTGCAGGCGCACCTCAACGGCCACCAGGTGGTCAAGGTGATCGTCGTGCCCGACAAGCTCGTCAACATCGTCGTCCGCGCGTAGGGCGCTGATGGCTGCCGGCCCGTACATCGCGGTCATCGGCGCCTCGCAGCCCTCGCCCGAGCAGGAACAGGCCGCCGAGGACATCGGCCGCGGTCTCGGCGCCGCCGGGTGTGTGGTGATCACCGGCGGGCGGGGCGGCGTGATGGCGGCGGCCAGCCGCGGCGCGCACGAGGCGGGCGCCGTCGTCATCGGGATCCTCCCGGGCATGGACCGCCGCGACGCCAACGAGTGGGTGCAGATCGCGCTCCCCACCGGCCTCGGCGACATGCGCAACGCCCTGGTGGCACGGGCCGCCGACGCGGTCGTCGCCGTCGGCGGCGCCTACGGCACGCTGTCCGAAATCGCTCTGGCGCTCAACGCGGGCATCGGCGTGGTCGGCTATGACACATGGACGATCGAAGGCGTCGAACTGGCCGACACGCCGGCGGCGGCGGTGGCCCGCGCGCTGGAGCTCGCCGCCGACGCCGAGGCCGCGTGAGCCGCCTCGGCCGCGCGTAGACTCGCCAGAGATGGCGCCGTCGTTCAAGCCCGCGTACCTCATCCACGGCGATGACCACGGCCGCCTCGCCGAGCGGCGGGCGCGGCTGCGTGAGCTCGCCGAGTCGATCAGCGGCACCGAGGGCGTCGAGCTGCTCGAGGGCGACGACGCGACGGCCGAGCGCGCCGCGGCGGCGCTGGATGCGATGACGCTGACTCTGAGCCGGCGGTTCATCATCGTCGACGGCGCCGAGCGCTGGAAGGACAAGGAGCTCGACGCGCTGGTGGCATCGCTGGCCGCCATGCCGCCGGAGACGACGATCGCGTTCTTCGCCCGCGAGGAGAGCCGCTACAAGGCTCCCGATCGCCTGCACGCGGCGGTCCGCGACGCGGGCGGGGACATCAGCCCGGAGTCCAGCGTCAAGCCCTGGGAGCTGCCCAAGTGGGCCATGGCGCGTGCCCGGGAGATGGGCCTGGAGCTCGAGCCCGACGGGGCCCGGGCGCTCGTGAGCCATGTGGGCGATCGCCAGCAACGGCTCCTGCGCGAGCTCGAGAAGCTGGCACTCGGCGTCGACGACCCCGATCCCGCCCACCCCGCCGAGCCCCTGGACGCCGACGCGGTGGAGCGGCTGACCGCGTCCTCAGCGGAGCGGCGGGCCTGGACGGTGGCCGACGCGGTCGTCGCGGGGGAGACCCGCAGCGCCGTGTCCGCCTATCTCCAGCTGCGCCAGCAGGGTGAGCGCCTGCCGGGCCTGCTCTACTGGATCTCGCAACGGGTCCGGACCGCGCACGAGGTGGCCACCGCCCTGGACGCGGGTGAGCCTCCCGCCCAGGTCAAGCGGAGGCTGCGGATGCCCTCCCGGGCCGCCGATCGGCTCATCGCCGACGCCCAGCGCACCGGCTCGGAGCGGCTGGCCGAGGCCATCTGCGAGATCGCCGACCTCGAGCTCGCATCCCGCGGTGGCGGCGTGAGCGGGGGCGGCGTCCGCGGGGAGGACACCGCAGCACTCGTCTCCATCGGCCGGCTGACCGGCTGACGCCACGCGAGCGCGGGCGTCAGTGAAGCACGGTCGAGTGCAGCACGACCCACACCGCCGCGATCACGCCGCAGAGGACGAGCAGGGCCAACAGCCGACCGAACCACCATGTCCGGTGGCGCAGCGACGGATTGAGCGGGCGTAGACGGTCGGCCACCGGCGGGGTCCAGGCCGGGGGCTCGGGGGTCTGATGCCGGCTGCGTCGCCGCGAGCGTCGCGATGGCGCCGCCTCGGTCGCCGGCTCGTCCTGGAGCCTCAGTACGTCGAAGCGCTGGGTCTCGGTGGGGTCGGGCTCGGGGTGGCGCGCCGCGGCGCGCGAGGCCCTGCGACGTGACGCTCGCGACTCGGCGCCGGCGGACCCGGCGGACCCGGCGACCTCGCGGCCCGCGGATCCTTCCGCGACGCCGGCGGTCTCCGCTGCGGGCGCGGCTTGTGCGGCTCCGGACGCGGCCGCGGCGCCGGACGCGCTCCCCCGCGTGGTCCGGGCGCCCGCGGGGGTGATCCCGCGCTGGCGATCCTCCTGGATCTGCGCCAGCCGGTTGCGCAGCCGCCCCGCCTCGGCCCGCTCGGCGGCCAGCGCCTCGCGCGTGGCCTCCAGCACCCCCGTCTGCCGCTGCAGCTCGTCCTGGAGGGCGGAGTGTGCGTCGGTCACCTGCTCGTGATCGCGCGTGAGCGCCTGGGTGGCCTCCTCGTGGCGGCGGGCGAGCGCTTCCGTATCGGCCTCGTGCCGGCGCTGAGCCTCGCGCAGCTGCCGGCGCGTGTCCTCGAGCTCGGCCTCCACGGCGTTGGCCTCGGCGCGCGCCGTCGCGGCGACCTCGAGCTCGGAGCGCGCCTGACCCAGCTCGGTGCGCAGCTGACGGTTGGTCGAGCGCTCGTCCTCGAGGCTCTTGGCCAGTGCCCCGCGCCGCTCGCGCTCCTGTTCGAGCTCGCGGCTGGCCGCCGCCAGGCGCGCGCCGAGGCGTTCGAGCTCGACGGAGGGGTCCGGTCGGCGGCGCGGCGGGGGAGGGGGCGACGTCTGGGGGCCTGGCTCGCTGCCCGATGCCGGGGTCTTCTCGTCGTCGCGCGGTACCGCGACGATGCTCTCGTCCTTGAACCGCGGGGCCCGGGCGATGCCCCCGGCGGACAGCGTGTCGCCCGGCCGTGCCAGCTTGCGGCCCTTGCGCCGCAGCTCCACGGCGATATCGGGCGCCACCGACAGCTCGATCTCCCTGGCCCCGTCCAGGCCTTCGTCCACGTTGAAGGCGGCCATCCAGACCTCACCGTCCTCCGCCGCCCAGGGCTTGTGCTCGAGATCGGCGAGCGCCCGGACCTCGCCGCCCTTCTGGCTGTAGGTCAGCGTCGGACGGAAGAACCGGCGGCCACGCACCCCGAACCAGCGGCCGGCGACCTCGACGCGCCCTTCACCGGAAGCGTCGATGCGCTCGACTTCGAAGCTGATGCGTTCGGGTTGGGCAGACAGGGGCGCGGGGTCTCGGTGACGCCCGCCGGCTACGCGCCGCGGCGCAGACGAGCTGCGCGAGACTTCTTCCGGGCGCCGTTGTTGCGGTGGATCGCCCCTCGCTTGACAGCCTTGTCGATCGTCCTGACCAGCACGCGGTGCTCGGTCGCTGCGACGTCGTCCTGTCCCTCGGCGACCGCAGCCTCCAACCGGCGGAAGTAGGTCTTGATCGTCGACGTGTAGCGGCGGTTCTCCAACCGCTCACGCTCCGCGCGCAGGATCCGCTTCTTCTGTGAGTGGATGTTGGCCATAACAAAAGGCGCGCGGGAGACCGCAGCGACGGCGCGTACTATAGCGCGCTCGTGACGTTGCAGAGCTCGGAGATCGGAGACGCGAACACCCCCGGGCCGCCGCCCCCTGGGCCGCCGAGCGACCCCCCGCCGCAGTCACCTGGACGCCGCCGGCTGGCCCTCAACACCGCCATCTTCGCGGCCGCGACGGCGCTGTCGCGGATCGCCGGCCTCGCCCGCGAGGTTGTGCAGGCGAGCTTCTTCGCCACGGGCAGGTCGATCTCGGCCTTCCAGCTCGCTTCGCAGATCCCGAACCTGTTCTCCAACCTGTTCTCGCAGGCTGCCCTCGGCGCGGCGTTCGTGCCCATCTTCACCGAGCTGCTGCAGGCGGGCAAGAAGCGCGAGGCCTTCCGCCTCGCCTCGTCGCTGTTCTGGCTCATCCTGCTCTCCCTCGGCGCGCTGACGCTCGTCTACATGGGGGTCGCGGGCATCGTGATGCCGCTCTTCACCGGCTCCAGCATCTCCGCCGCGCTGGCCACGGGGCTTTCCCGCGTCCTGTTCCCTGTTGTCCTGCTGCTGAGCCTCACCGGCCTGTTCGTCGCGATCCTGCAGTCCTACGACGAGTTCTCGATCCCGGCGCTCGCTCCGGCCGTGTGGAACGTCGTGATCGTCGTCCTCCTGGTGGTCCTCCACGGGCGTTTCAAGAGCCACCAGGACAGCGTCTACGCGTACGCGATCGCCTGGCTGGTGGCGACGATCGTCCAGTTCCTGATGATCGCCTGGGCGCTGCGGCGCGTCGAGTACTCGCTGTCCTTCGCCTTCGACTGGCGCGACAGCCGGGTGCATCAGGTGCTGATCCTGTTCCTTCCCGTGACGATGACGGTGGGGATCATCAACCTGGACATCTTCATCAACGCCGGGTTCGGCGCGCTGGTGGGCTTCTATGCCCCGGCCGCGATCAACGACGCGTTCCGGCTCTACATGCTCCCCCAGGGGATCTTCAGCGTCGCCGTCGCGACCGTCCTGTTCCCCACGCTGAGCCGGATGGCGTCGGCGCGCAACGCCGGTGGGATGCGGCGCACGCTCGGCAACGGGCTCCGCCAGATCAACCTCATGCTGATCCCGTCCGCGGCGCTGATGGCCGCCCTCGCGACCCCGATCGTGCGCCTCGTCTACCAGCACGGCTCGTTCGGCCCGCTGTCCACCCACTACGTCTCGGAGGCGTTGTTCTGGTTCGCCTTCAGCCTCCCGTTCGCCGGCGTCAACCTGCTGCTCAGCCGGACGTTCTTCGCGCTCCAGCGGCCGTGGATCCCGACCAAGCTGGCGGCCATCAACGTCGTCGTCGACATCATCGTCTCGGTCGCGCTGTACAAGCCGCTCGGGATCGCGGGGCTCGTGCTCGGCACCGTCGCGGCCAACATCGTGATGACGGCGCTGCAGCTGCGCCGGCTGCGCATCGGCTTCAACGGCCGTCTCGAGATGGCGCAGACGACGATGATCACCATCCGCATCTGCGTGGCCACCGCGGTGATGACCGCTCTCGGCTATCTCGTCTGGAGAGGGCTGGACGCGCTCCTCGGGGTGTCGCTGGTCGCCCAGATCGTGTCGCTCGGGACCGGCTTCGTCGTGGCCGGCGTCGTCTACGCCCGCCTCGTCCTGTTGATGCGCATCCCTGAGGCGCGCCAGGTGCAGCAGCTCGTCACGAGCCGGCTGCCCGGACGATAGTCCAGCGCTTCGTACCCTTCAGTACGACAATGGCTGACCAGGCCCACATCCGCAACTTCTCGATCATCGCCCATATCGACCACGGCAAGTCGACGCTGGCCGACCGCATCCTGGAGCTGACCCACACCGTCGACCCCCGCGCGATGCGCGCGCAGCTGCTGGACTCGATGGACCTGGAGCGCGAGCGCGGCATCACCATCAAGGCCCAGGCCGTCCGCGTCTTCTACGAGTCGCCCCACGACGGGCAGACCTACCAGCTGCATCTGATCGACACCCCCGGGCATGTCGACTTCACCTACGAGGTGTCGCGGTCCCTGGCGGCGTGCGAGGGGGCGCTGCTCGTCGTCGACGCCTCCCAGGGCGTCGAGGCGCAGACGGTGGCCAACACCTACCTCGCAGTGGAGTCCGGACTGGAGCTCATCCCCTGCCTGAACAAGGTCGACCTGCCCGGCGCCGAGCCCGAGCGCGTGGCCGAGGAGGTGGCCGACCTGCTGGGCGAGCCCGCCGACCAGGTGCGGCGGATCAGCGCCAAGACGGGGGAGGGCATCACCGACGTGCTCGACGAGCTCATCGCCCGGGTCCCGCCGCCCGGAGGCGACCCCGCCGCGCCGCCGCGGGCGCTCATCTTCGACTCGGAGTTCGACCAGTACCGGGGGGTGATCGCCTACATCCGCGTCGTCGACGGCACCTTCACCAAGGGCGAGGCGATCCGGGCCATGCAGGCCGGGACCGAGGCCGAGATCGACGACATCGGCTTCTTCACGCCGCAGATGACTCCGGCCAAGGCGCTGCACGCGGGCGAGGTGGGCTTCCTCATCACCGGCATCAAGGACGTGAGCGCGCTCCGGGTCGGGGACACGCTGACGACCAAGCGCGACGCCGCCACCGAGCCGCTGCCCGGCTACCGGGAGGTGAAGCCGATGGTGTTCTGCGGCCTGTTCCCGATCGACTCCGACGCCTATCCGGACCTGCGCGACGCGCTGGAGAAGCTGACCCTCAACGACGCCGCCCTCAGCTGGGAGCCCGAGACCTCCGAGGCGCTGGGCTTCGGCTTCCGTTGCGGCTTCCTCGGCCTGCTGCACATGGACATCGTCCGCGAGCGCCTGGAGCGCGAGTACGACCTGGAGCTGCTGACCACCATGCCCAGCGTGGAGTACGAGGTCACCCTCACCGACGGCAGCGTGGTGCCCATCCACAGCCCCAACGACTTTCCCGATCCGGCCCGCGTGGCGGAGGTGCGCGAGCCGTTCATCCGCGCCTCGATCCTCAGCCCCAAGGAGTTCGTGGGCCAGATCATGGAGCTCTGCCAGGAGCGGCGCGGCGAGCACGCCGGCATGCACTACCTCTCGGCCGAGCGCGTCCAGCTCACCTATGACCTCCCACTGGCCGAGATCGTGCTCGACTTCTTCGATCAGCTCAAGTCGCGGACGCGGGGCTACGCGTCGCTGGACTACGACCTCATCGGTCTACGCGAGTCCGACCTGGTCAAGCTCGACATCCTGCTCGCGGGCGACCCGATCGACGCGCTGTCGATGCTGGTGCACCGCTCCAAGGCCCAGAGCGCCGGGCGGACCCTGACCGAGAAGCTGCGCGAGAAGATCCCCCGCCAGCAGTACGACGTGCCCATCCAGGCGGCGATCGGCAGCCGCATCGTCGCCCGCGAGACGATCAAGGCCTACCGCAAGGACGTGATCGCCAAGTGCTACGGAGGCGACATCAGCCGCAAACGTAAGCTGCTGGAAGCCCAGAAGAAGGGCAAGCAGCGGATGAAGCAGGTGGGCCGCATCGAGGTGCCCCAGGAGGCCTTCCTCGCGGTGCTCGAGCTCGGGGACAAGAGCTAGGGCGCCGGGGTGGCTTCCTTCACCGCCGAGCTCGCCGCGCAGGCCGACCCCGAGATCGGTCAGGAGGTCATCCGCGTGCGCCACGACGACGGTCGCACCGAGGAGCTGCGCCTGCACGACTACGACCGGCTGTACGCGCTGCCCGGGGTCTACGAGCAGATCGTCCAGGACCGCCTGGGCTGCCGCTCGCCAGCCGAGCTGGCCGCCATGCTCGGGCACGCCGCCGACGGGCTGGGCTGGGACCGCGCTGCCGTGCGGGTGCTCGACATCGCGGCGGGTAACGGCGTCTCGGGCGAGGCGCTGAAGGCGGCCGGCTTGCATCCGGTGCTCGGCACCGACATCGTCGCGTCGGCGCGCGAGGCGGCGCTGCGCGACCGGCCCGGTCTGTATGACCAATACCTCACGTTGGACCTGCTGGCGCTCACCGATGACGAGCGCGCGGCGATCTCAGCGCTCGGCGCCAACGCCCTGAGCTGCGTCGCTCCCGTGGGCGAGCACGGCTCCGAGCTGCCGCCGCCGGTGCTCGTGACCGCCGCGAGCCTGCTCGCCCCCGACGCGCTCGTCGTCTACATGCACGATCCACGGCACGGCGTCGGAGACGCGATGACGGCGGAGACGTGGGCCGCCGGCCTGGGGCGGGCGGGGCGGGGCGGGGCCGACATCCACGCCGAAATGCTGGAGCGGCGCCGCTACGTGCATCGCCACACGGTCAACGGCGCGCCGTTTGAGATGGACGGCGTCGTCTGGCGGCTACGCCGCGCCGGCTGAGTCGCGCCGCCGGAGCCCGCGCCGCGGGAGCCGCGCTCAGGCCCAGTAGCTGCGAGGGCGGCCGCCACGCCGAGGCGGCCCGAAGCCGCGCCCACGGCGGGTGTACATCCACGGGCCGCTCCATTGGCCGCGCGGCCCGCCGGGCGCGCGCCGCCCGCCGCTGAGCACCATCACGACCACCATCAGCACCATCCAGATCATCGCCGCCGCCAGCATCATCGCCAGCGTGACCGCCACCACCGGGATGGCGAGCAGGATCAGCATGGGGTTGGCCCGCACCGATGCCACCGCCCAGCCCACCGGCGTCCGGCGCGCGGGCGGGCGCCGCGAGCGCGGGCGAGGACCCGGCAGGTCGGCGACCGTCTGCTCCAGGT
The DNA here is from genome assembly GCA_963708835.1 of uncultured Actinomycetota bacterium. Classification (GTDB taxonomy): domain Bacteria; phylum Actinomycetota; class Thermoleophilia; order Solirubrobacterales; family Solirubrobacteraceae; genus Palsa-465. The sequence continues at coordinate 511,065 of CAVPUB010000001.1, forward strand.
CTCCGTAGGTGAGCGCCTTCAGCGCGGTGGCGACCCGCTGCTCGAGCTCCTCAGCGGCGATCCGCCCCTCGGTTGCAGCCTTGTGCAGCCGCGAGACCACGTGGTCGCGGTCGGCGTCCGATGCCCTCAGATTTGCGCGCTTTTCCACGCAATGGAGGGTACAGGGCGCGATTGTCGGCCGCAATGGGCCATGTGGACGACATCGTCGTACATCCGCGGATGTACGACGATCTCGCTCAGGGCGAGCGGCGCACGCCCACCTCGTCGAGGTGAGCCAGCAGGTCGGCCGGGTCCTCGAAGACCCGGTAGGCGCCGGAGTAGAAGAGCTCCTCGCGGCCGTATCCGCCCGACAGCAGCCCGATCCCCAGCGCCCGTGCGCGCTGCGCGGCGAGCAGGTCCCACACGCTGTCCCCGACCACATTGCTCTGTCGGACGTCCACCCCGATCTGCCTAGCCGCGGTGAGGAACAGGTCCGGATCGGGCTTGGCGTAGCGGACCTGGTCGCGGGTGATCATCGGCGTGTCGTCGGGCAGTGAGAGCAGGTCGCGAGCCAGCCCGGCGTAGCGCTCGGGGCCGCTGGTGGCGATCGCCCACGGGACGTCGTGCTCGGACAGGGTGCCGAGCAGTTCCCGCGCGCCGGGCAGCGCCTGGACCGAGTCGTAGCGGCGGATGAACGCATCGGCGTGCAGCCCCGGGAGCGCGGCCAGAGCGTCGGCGTCCAGCGGCGTTTCGAGCTCGCGCACCAGCGCATTGACGAACAGCCCGCCGCTCATCCCGATCCGGCGGTGGATCTTCCACACCGCCAGGCTCACCCCGACGCTCTGCAGGGCCTCGCGCCAGGCCAGGACGTGCTGGTAGACGCTGTCGATGAGCGTCCCGTCGAGGTCGAACAGGAACGAGGTCTGGCCGGGGCTGTCGGGGAGGCTCTCCATGGCGCTCGGACGGCGCTCCATTCTGACGGTTCCGTCACCATCGACCCCAGGCCCCAGGGGGCGCGGTCGTCATGCCCGCGGGCGCGCCGCCGGTGGATCGAGCTGATCGGGGTCCTCGCCCAGCGCGCGCGGCACGATCGCGGCGAACCCGATGATCATGAACCCGAACAGGGCGAACACGCCGATCGCGTGCGCCCAGCCGGCGTCGGCGGCATTGAGGAACCCGATCCCGACGATCAGCAGCGCGACCGCGACGCGGGCCTGCAGCGGGGTCGACCTCGGCATCCGCCCCGCGGCGGCCGCCGCGCTCACGCCGGGCGCCTCACCGGCGCCATGCTCGCCGAGCCGCCCGCGCAGCAGCAGCCCGAACAGCAGCCCCAGCGACGGGAAGAGGATCGCGCCGCCCGCCAGGACGGCGATGACCACCGCCACCAGCGTGTCGTGCGGCGCGGCCGCCTGGCTGACCGTCAACCCCGGCAGCAGCACCGGGTAGCGGGCGAAGGCCCACCCGGCGATGACGGCGGCCACCGCCAGCGCCGCAACGTAGCGCGCCGGCTCAAAGCGCCGCACGGCGACGAGCCCCATGGCTGCGGTGCCGGCGAGCAGGGACACGATCAGCACCGCCAGCGCCGCGCCGTGCACGAGCCCGGTGTAGAGCGAGGGGGCGTCGGCGTGCACCACCACCAGCCCCACGATCGCCAGCACGCCGGCGGCCGCCCCGGCGCCCAGCGCCCGCACGCGGTAGGCCGCCTCGATCTCGGCATCGCCGCGACGGGCGGCGTCGGCGGCCAGGAACACCGCCGCCAGGTAGGCCGAGAAGGCCACCGCCAGCACGCCGATGAGGATCGGAACGGCCCCCGTCCAGCTGGAGAACAGGCCCCCGGCGGCGTTGCCGACGGGCACGCGCTCGGCGGCGATCGCCCCCGCCATGGCCCCCAGCGCGAACGGGGTGACGAGTGAGCCGACCGCGAAGGCGCTGTCGACCATGCGCGACTCGCGGCTGGTGCCGGCGGCCGATCGCAGCGCGTAGCTGGCCCCGCGCAGGATGATCCCCAGCGCCGCGATGAAGAAGGGCACCGCCAGCGTCGAGGCCACCGAGCCCACGAAGACGGGATAGGCCGTCCACGCCACCGTGATCACGAAGATGAGCCACACGTGGTTGGCCTCCCACACCGGCCCCATCGAGTGGTGGGCGTGGTCGCGGATGCGCTCGCCGCGCTCGCCGCCCCCGGCCAGCAGGCGCCACATGCCCGCCCCGAAGTCGGCACCGGCCAGCGCGGTGTAGAGCACCAGGCCGGCCAGGATGAACACCAGGGGCAGCGTCTTGAGGAACATCAGGCAGCCTGGGGCGTGGTGTCAGGCGGGGCGTCGGCCCCCGGGACGTCGAGCGGGGCGCGTGCGAGTCGGCGCAGGATCCAGACCACCGCGCCCGCGACGGCGAGGTAGGTGATGACGAGCGCGGCGTAGCCCACGGGAATGCCGCCCGCGCCGGTGACCGATTGCGCGGTCGTCATCACGTGGTAGACCGTCCACGGCTGGCGGCCGACCTCGGCGGTCACCCACCCGGCGATGAGCGCCACCGTCGCCGCCGGGCCGGAAACGACGAGGGCCCAGTAGAACCACCGCCACGTGGGCAGCGACCGGTCGCGAATGCGCACGAACAGGTAGACGACCCCCAGCAGCGCCAGGAGCGTCCCGATCCCGACCATGGTCTGGAACGACACCCGGGTGACGTTGACGGGCGGCCGGTCGGCCACCGGCACCGTGTCCAGGCCGGTGACCCTCGCGTTCCAGCTGTGGAAGGCCAACAGCGAGAGCAGATGGGGGATGCCGATCCCGAATTTGACCTGGCCGTTGGTGTACCAGCCCAGCACGTGCTCGGAGGCCCCGCGCGTCGTCCTGGCCAGGCCCTCGATGGCCGCCAGCTTGATCGGTTGCTGGACGGCGATCACCCGGGCGATCCAGTCGCCGACCAGCACCTGTACCGGCGCGGCCAGGCACCCGATCGTCAGCGGGATCGTGATCGCCACTCGCTCGTAGCGCGTCCAGCGGCCCCGCAGCCGTGAGACGGCGTAGGCGCCCGCCATGCAGAAGCCCGTGACCATGTAGCCCGCGATGTACATGTGGACGAGCTCGGACCACAGCATCGAGTTGCCGAACAGGGCCGACCAGGGGTTGACGTCGACGACCTTGCCCCCGACCAGCCGGAAACCGCCGGGATGGTTCATCCAGGCGTTGACCGCGATGACCATCAGCGACCCGGTGAAGCCGGTGATGACGATCGGGATCCCGCTGACGAAATGCAGCCGTGGGGAGAGGCGATCCCAGCCGTAGGCGTAGATCCCGATGAAGATGGCCTCCATGAAGAAGGAGAAGCCCTCGATCGCGAACCCGAGGCCGAACACGCTGCCGAAGGTGGCGGTGAAGTTGGGCCACAGCAGGCCCATCTCGAAGCTGAGGATCGTGCCCGTGATCACGCCGACTGCGAACAGCGCGAGGACGATGCGGCTCCAGCGACGTGCCACCGTGCGGTAGACCGGGTCGCCGGTGCGCATACCCATCCACTCGGCGAACAGCACCATCACCGGGAAGGCGATCCCGAAGCAGACCAGCGGGATGTGCACCGCGAAGGAGAGCGCCTGCATCTGCCGAGCCTCCAGCAGATATTGCTGGTGCACCGGCGAGAGGGCGGCCGCCAGAGAGTTCATGGCACCACGGCACGCTACCCCCGCGCGGCGTGAGACACCAAGACGGATTCGCCTACCGACCTATCACGCCCGCGACTGAAACAATCCGACGCCGATGGACCTCGGCCTCACAGACCGCGCCTGCATCGTCACCGGCGGATCGCGTGGGATCGGCCTGCAGGTCGCCCGTCAGCTCGTTGCCGAAGGGGCCCGCGTCCTGCTGGTCGGTCGCGGCGAGGACGCGCTCAGGGACGCCGCGGATCAGTGCGACGGCGACGCGCGGACGGTCTCGTGGTTGGCGCTGGACATCACCGACCCCGACGCCGGGGAGCGCGCCGTGGCCGCGTGCCGTGAGCGTTTCGAGGCCGTCGACGTGCTCGTCAACAGCGCGGGTATGAGCCAGGTGAGGTCGATCGAGGCGATCGCCGACGAGGAGTGGCAGGCGATGTGGGAGCTGCACGTCATGGCTCCGATGCGCCTCATGCGCGCCGCCATCCCCGAGATGGCCGACCGCGGCTGGGGCCGCATCGTCAACGTCTCCTCCTCGTCGGGCAAGCGGCCGGGCCAGCGCAACGTCGCCTACTCGGTGACCAAGGCCGCGGAGCTGTCGCTGTCGCGTGCCTACGCCGATGCCTACGCCCGCGTCGGCGTCCTCATCAACGCCGTCACCCCCGGCCCGGTGGCCAGCGAGCTGTGGCTGGAGCCGGGCGGGCTGGTCGACCAGACGGTGGCCGCCCGCGGCGGGACGCGCCGGGAGGTCCTGGACGCCGCGGCGGCCGGGCTGCCCATCCGCCGTCTGGCCGGGCCCGAGGAGATCGCCTCGGTGATCGTGTTCCTGTGCTCAGAGCAGGCCTCCGACGTCGTCGGCGCGGCCTGGTCGGTGGACGGCGGCGCGGTGCCGGTCATCATCTGACCCGCCTAGACTGCGCCGCGATGGCCGTCAACACGGACGCGATCGGCAAGACCTACCCCGCCACGCTCTACGCCGTGGGGCGGGAGAAGATCAAGGAGTACGCGCGCGCCGTCGGCGAGCACAACCCCATCCACCTCGACCACGAGGCGGCACGGGCCGCGGGCTTCGCCGATGTCGTGGCGCCGCCGATGTTCGCGGTCGTCTACTCGAACGCGGCGATCCTGCCCGGATTGTTCGACCCCGACGTGGGGATCGACTTCGCCCACATGGTCCACGGCTCCCAGGAGTTCCGCTGGGGCCCGCTGGTCGTCGCCGGCGACGAGATCACCACCACCGGGACGCTCACCGACGTCTCCGAGCGCGGCGGAATGGGCTTCTACGTGTTCGAGACCGAGAGCCGCAACCAGAACGGCGAAACCGTCTGCGTGGGCGTCTGGACCAACATCGTGCGCACCGGCTGATCACCATGGACACCGGCGACACCTTCGAGCTCAAGGTCACGCCCGACCGCTACCTCACCGTCCGCTACGCCGGCGCCTCGGGCGACTTCAACCCGATCCACATCGACGAGGACTTCGCCCAGCAGGTCGGCCTCCCCAGCCGCATCCTGCACGGCCTCTGGACGATGGCCCAGGTCGCGCGCGCCCATACCGAGGCGCTCGGCGGCCCGGACAAGCTCGAGCGGCTGTCGGTCCAATTCCGCGGCATGGGCGTGATGGAGGAAGAGGTGATCGTCACCGGCACGGTGCGCGAGGTGGACGGTGACCACGCTGTGGTCGACTCCCAGGCCGCCCAGGGCGGCAAGCGGATCATCCGTAACGGCGAGGCCACGATCCGCCGGTAGCGCCCGGCCCCGGCCGATCGCGCCGAAGGCCCTCAGGAAACCTGCGGGGCCCTACCTACAATCTCGAAGGATGCTGACCGAACGCCAAGAGCTCGTCCTGCGCCGCCTGGTGCAGGAGTACCTGGATGCAGGGGCCCCCGTGGGCTCCAAGGCGCTGAGCACGGCGTTCGAATGGGGGCCGTCCACGATCCGCCACGAGCTGGCCAATCTCGAGGAGCTCGGGCTCCTGGCCCACCCGCATACGAGCGCTGGCCGCGTGCCCACCGAGGCCGGCTACCGCTACTTCGTCGACCGCCTGCTTCCCGAGACGTCGTCGGGCCCGTCGCTGTCGGTGACCCTGGTACGCCGCGAGCTCGACGAGGCGATGCGCGTGACCAGCGAAGCCCTGTCGCAGGTGACCAACCTGCTGGCGATCGTCACCGCGCCGCCGATCGAGACCTCCACGATCCGCCACGTCGAGGTGCTGGCGCTCCAGCCCCAGGTGCTGATGGTGGTGGTGATCACCTCCACCGGCGGCGTCACCAAGCGCATGTTCACGTTCCAGCGCCCGGTCGACACGGGCCTGGCCGATTGGGCCGCCAGCTACCTCAACGAGCGGCTGGTCGGCCTGGGGCTCGGGGCGCGGATGCTGCACCAGCGCCTGCACGATCCCGAGCTCTCCGCCACCGAGACGGCCTTCCTGGAGGCGCTCTCGCCCGTGTTCACCGAGCTGGAGGAGTCCGCTCAGGCGACGCTCTACGTCGAGGGCACCGGCAAGCTGCTGACCACGGGCCGCGTGTCTGATGTGTCCGAGCTCAACCTGCTCATGGAGATGCTCGAGCGCCGCGTGACGGTGCTCGGCCTGCTGCGCTCAGCGCTGTCGACCGGCCACCCGCTGGCCGTGCGCATCGGCGCCGAGAACGGGGTGCCGGCGTTGCGCTCGCTGGCCCTGGTGGCAGCCAGCTACGGCCTGCCCCAGCGGACGCTCGGCGCCGTGTCGGTGATCGGCCCCCTGCGCATGGACTACGGCCACGCCATCCGCACGGTGCGTGAGGCCGCCGCCCAGCTGTCCCGTTTCGTCGTCGACGTGTACGACGAGCGATGAGCGGCACGAAGATGCCACGGGACTACTACGAGGTCCTGGGCGTCGCCCGGGGCGCCGACGACGCCGAGATCAAGAAGGCGTTTCGCCGCCTGGCCCGGGAGCTGCACCCCGACGTCAACAAGGACCCCGACGCCGAGGAGCGCTTCAAGGAGGCCGCCGAGGCCTACGAGGTGCTCTCGGACGCCGACCGCCGCGCCACCTATGACCGCTACGGCCACGAGGGCCTTCGCCAGGGCGGATACGCCCCCAACTTCGAGGGGTTCGGGTCAGTGGCCGACATCTTCGAGGCCTTCTTCGGCGGCGGAGGCTTTGGCGGCGGGGCCTTTGGCAGCGGGATCTTCGGGGGCGGCCGGGCGGGAGGCGCCATCCAAGGCGGCGACGTCGCCGTCGGGGCCGAGATCACGCTCGTCGAGGCCGCCCACGGCGCCCCGGTCGAGGTCTCCTACGACGCCGTCTCGACGTGCGAGCACTGCCGCGGCAACGGCGCAGAGCCCGGGACGCCGATCGAGACCTGCACCAACTGCGACGGCACCGGTCAGCTTCGCGTCATCTCGCGTACGCCCTTCGGCCAGGTCGTGCGCGCCGCGGTGTGCGACGTCTGCCACGGCGACGGAAAGGTGCCCCAGACCCCGTGCCACGAGTGCGGCGGGCGCGGGCGCAAGGTCGAGCGGGTCAAGGTGTCCGTCGACGTCCCCGCAGGGATCGACGACGGCCAGCGCATCCGGATCACGGGGCGCGGCCACGCCGGCGAGCGCGGCGGTCCGGCCGGCGACCTGTACGTCCAGGTCCGCGTCAAGGAGGACCCGCGGTTCGTCCGCCACGACGACGAGCTCGTCACCGTGGTCGACGTCGCGGCGCCGCTGGCGGCGCTGGGCACGACCGTCGAGGTGCCGACGCTCGACGGCACCACTGAGCTCGAGGTTCCCGCCGGCGTCCAGCCGCACGAGTCGATCAACATCCGTGGCCAGGGCATGCCCTCGCTGCGGGGCCGCCACCGCGGCAACCTCCGGGTGATCGTCAACGTCGTCACCCCGCGCCATCTCTCCAAGGCGCAGAAGGAGCTCTTCCAGGAACTGGCCGACGGCCTCACCGAGCACAACCTGCGCACCGACGAGGGCGTGCTGGGCAAGCTCAAGCGCGCCTTCGGCGGCTGAGGCCGCGCGGGCTCACACGACGGTGCTGCGCCTCGCTGTCCGCGTCCATCGCCGCGAGGCCGAGCTGGTGCTGGCCGAGCTGCTCGAGCTCGCGCCGAGCGGGGTGGAGGAGGTGGAGATCTCCCCCGACGTCATCGAGTACGCGGTCTACGGGGCGCCGGGCGAGCTGCCCGCCATCCCGGACCTGCGCGCCGCCGCCGCAGGCGCGTACGTCGACGTGTCCACGCGGGAGATCGCCGACGACTGGGCCGAGCGCTGGCGCACCTTCCACCGCCCGCTGGTCATCGGGGACCGGCTCACCGTCAGGCCGCCCTGGGAGCCGCCCGGCGACACCGCGCTCGACGTCGTGGTCGACCCCGGCCAGGCGTTCGGGACGGGGTCGCACGCGACGACGCGGCTATGCCTGGAGCTCATGCTCGACCTGGACAAGCCGGGCCCCGCCCAGTCGTTTGTGGATGTCGGCTGCGGATCCGGGGTGCTGGCCATCGTCGCCGCCAAGCTGGGCTTCGCCCCGGTGATCGCGCTGGACTACGACCGGGCCGCCACCGCCGCCACGCGGGAGAACGCGGCGCGCAACGGGGCGGAGATCGAGGTGCGCGATTTCGACATGCGTGAGGAGCAGGCCCCTGCCGCGGAGTGCGGGGTGGCCAACGTCCTCGCCGGCCCGCTGGTGATGTGGGCCGATTTCCAGCGTGAGCTGCCGCCGACATTGATCCTGGGCGGCCTGCTGGCCACCGAGGCCGAACGCGTGGCGGCCGCCTACGGGCAGCGCGGCCATGCCGAGCGCGATCGCCGGATCTCCGGCGACTGGGCGGCGCTCCGCCTGGCCCAGGCCTAGGAGGCCGTCCGACTCCCGGATGGACACCGCCGCGCGGCGAATCCTGTACACGCGGCCCATGCCGCCCTGGCGCGGGTGACGCATCCTTGTCAGCGTCGCTTGTGATCGAGAAATGGAAAAGGAGGTGAACAGTTGCCAAACCCACTCGCGATGGGAGTGACACTCGGTGGCCTACTCCTCGACGTCGTTGCGCCGCGGCCCAAGCCTCGGGCTGGCTTTTCGCAAGAGCCCTCTCTCCTCTCGACGCGCGCTGTCCCGAGGACACCCCGGCACGAGATCGCCGTCGAGGAGTACGAAGGTCCTCCGGTCGCGAGCGGCTATCGCAGCTGATGCCGCCCGGGCGGGGCCACGCGCTACCTTCTCCGGCGCGTGGCCTCGTTCGCGGTCAAGTTCCTCGGTTGCAAGGTCTCTCAGGCGGATGCGATGCTCGCCCGCCGGGCCCTGCTGGCGGCCGGCCACACAGAGGCGCCCGAGTCAGAGGCAGACCTGCACGTCATCAACACGTGCTGCATCACCGCCGAGGCTGAGGCCAAGTCGCGCCAATCGGTGCGCCGGTCGGTACGCAGCGCGCAGCAGGTGTTCGTCGGCGGGTGCGCCGTCAACCTCAACCCGGCCCAGTTCGGGGACATCGATGAGCGGGTGACGCCCTTCGTCGGTACCGCCGACGACGTCGCCGCGGCCATGGGCGCCCACGACGGCCCGGGCTGCGTCGACACAGATCACGACGTGCTCGCCCGCGAGCGGGCTCGGGGGACGGACGCGCCGGGCGCCCGCACGCGTGGCTTCGTCAAGGTCCAGGACGGCTGCGACTGCCACTGCGCCTACTGCATCATCCCCACCGTGCGCGGCCCCGCGCGCTCGCGCCCGGCGAGCGCCATCCTGGCCGAGGTGGCCGAGCGCGTGCGCAGCGGCCAGCCCGAGATGGTGATGACGGGGATCAGCGTGGGGGACTACCGCGACCCGGAACGGGGGCTGGAGCTGGGCGAGCTGATGATGGGGGTGGCGCGCGTGCCGGGCGTCGAGCGGGTCCGCCTCTCGAGCGTCGAGGTCATCCACGTCAAGGACACGCTGCTCGAGGCGCTGGCCACCGAGCCCAAGGTGTGCCGTCACCTGCACGTCCCGATGCAGTCGGGCGACGACGACGTCCTGCGCGCCATGGGCCGGCATTACAGCTCCGGGGAGTACCTCGACCACATTCGCCGCGTCCGCGCCGCCGCGCCCGACGTCAACGTGACCACCGACGTGATCGTCGGCTTCCCCACCGAGGACGAGGCCGCCTTCGAGCGCACCGTGGACGCCGTCGACGCCGCTCAGATCACCCGCGTACACGTATTTCCCTACTCGCCCCGTCCGGGCACGGTCGCTGCCGGGCTCTCCGACCGCGTCCAACCGGCCGAGAAGAAGCGCCGTTCCCAGGTGCTGCGGGGCCGGTCCGAGCTGCGCTCCCGCCTGCACCGCTCCGCCCGGCTGGGGACAGAGGAGCAGGTGCTGATCGACAAGGTGGCCGAGACGCAGTGCTCTGGCTACACGGCCGACTACACGCGCTGCTACCTGCCGGCCGGCGCCGGGCCGCGCGGCGCGCTTGTTGACGTGGAGTGTCTGGAGCTGTACGCGGACGGGCTGGCCTGCCGGGTCCGTGGGCATTGAGGGCTATCCTCATAGGTGGACATATGACTGTCACCGAGCAGCTTCGCAGCGACATCACAGGCGCCATGAAGGCGGGCGAGAAAGAGCGCGTCGGCGCGCTCCGTCTCGTGCTGTCCGAGCTTCAGAAGGCCGAGAAGGAGGGCGGTGACGACGAGCTCGCCGTGCTGCGGCGCGAGCGCAAGCGCCGCCTGGACGCCGCCGCGCAGTTCCGGGACGGTGGCCGCCCCGAGCTCGCCGACCAGGAGGAGTCAGAGGCGGAGCTGATCGCCGGCTATCTCCCCGCGGAGCTGTCGGACGACGAGCTCGATCGGATGATCACCGCGGCGATCGCTGACACCGGCGCCTCGAGCCCCAAGGACATGGGCCAGGTGATGAAGGCGGTGATGGCCGCGTCGGGCGGTCGCGCCGACGGCAAGCGGGCCTCGGCGCGGGTGCGCGAGGCTCTGGGGGCCTGATTGGTGGTCTCGGGAGCGGCCCGGCGATAGTGCGTCGCACGATCGAGCTTGACAACGCGGTGGCGGCCGAACTGGCCGGAAGCCAGGATGCCGTGCTGCGGACGCTCGAGAGCCATCTCGATGCCGACGTGTTCCTACGCGGCAACGTGCTCACGCTCGAGGGCGATGAGGCGGCCGTTGAGGCCGGCGCCGCCGTCGTGCGCGAGCTCTCTGACCTCATCGCCCAGGGCCACGACATCGCCCCGGGCACGGTCGAGGCAGTGGCGCGCGCCCTGGACGAGGACGAGTCGCCCTCCGAGATCCTCGAGGACGTCGTCTGGCGCCACCGCGCCACCCGCGTCGCGCCCAAGACCGTCAACCAGAAGCGCTACGTCGATTCGATCCGCCACAACACCATCACCTTCGGCATCGGCCCGGCCGGCACGGGCAAGACCTTCCTCGCTGTCGCGCTGGCCGCGGCGGCCCTGAGCCGGCGCGAGGTCAACCGGATCATCCTCACCCGCCCCGCCGTGGAGGCCGGCGAGCGCCTGGGCTTCCTCCCCGGCGACCTCATGGCCAAGGTCGACCCGTATCTGCGGCCGCTGTTCGATGCCCTGCACGACATGCTCGACCCCGAGCGCGTCAGCCAGCACCTGGAGCGCGGCGTCATCGAGGTGGCGCCCCTGGCGTTCATGCGTGGACGGACACTCAACGACAGTTTCATCATCCTCGACGAGGCCCAGAACACCACGCCCGAGCAGATGAAGATGTTCCTCACGCGCCTGGGCTTCGGTTCCAAGATGGTGGTCACCGGCGACATCACGCAGGTCGACCTGCCCCGTGATCAGGACTCCGGCCTGATCGTCGTCTCCGAGATCCTCGACGGCGTCGAGGACATCGACTTCGTGCGTTTCGGGGACGAGGACGTCGTGCGCCATAAGCTGGTGCGGAGCATCGTGGCCGCATACAACGAGCACACCCAGCGGGCGGCGCCCGAGTTGCGCCCGCGCAAGCGGGCCTAGACAGAGGCCGTCGTGCTGGACGTCGAGGTGATCGGGATCGAGGCGGTGGACCCCGATCCCGCCAGTCCCACCACTCACCCGCCGACCGCGGTGGAGCTGGAGGAGCTGTGCGCGCTGGCGCTGGCCTCGGCCGGGATCGAGGAGGGCCACGTGGCGATCGAGTTCGTCGACGAGGAGCGCAGCCGTGAGCTCAATCTCCAGTACCGCCAGATCGACGCTCCCACAGACGTGCTGTCCTTCGGCGTCGACGAGGACGGGCTCAGCGCCGGGCCCCGCGAGCTGGGCGACATCGTCATCTGCCCGCCGCAGACCGAGGACCTCCGCGAGGCCGTCGTCCACGGCGCGCTCCATCTCAGCGGCATGGACCATGAGACCGACGACGGCGAGATGCTGGCCCTCCAGGCGGAGCTGATGCGATGGGTGAGCTGATCCCATCCGGGCGGACCCCGCCACCCCCGGCCGCGCCGGTGGCGACCCGGTCTGGCTTCGTGGCCCTGGCCGGGCGCCCCAACGTCGGCAAGTCCACCCTGGCCAACGGCATCGTGGGCGCGAAGGTGGCGATCGTCTCCGACAAGCCCCAGACCACCCGGCGCGCCATCCGCGGCGTCGCCACCGGCCCCGACTGGCAGCTCATCCTCGTCGACCTGCCCGGTGTGCAGCGCCCGCGCGACGCCCTCACCGAGCGGATGCAGCACCGCGTGGAGCACGAGCTGGCCGACGCCGACGGCTGCCTGCTCGTCGTCAACGCGCAGCAGGGCCTCGGGCCGGGGGACCGCTTCATCGCCGGGCTGCTCCGGAGCGCCAACGTCCCCGTGACGGTGGCGGTCAACAAGGTCGACCGCGCCGAGCAGGCGCGCGTCGCCGCCACCCTGCACGACGCCGAGGCGCTGGACATCGCCACCGAGATCTTCCCCGTCAGTGCGCGCACCGGCTCCGGTGTCCCGGCGCTGGTGGACCATCTCGTGAGCCTGTTGCCCAGCGGGCCGCTGTACTTCGAGGCGGCGCAGCGCTCGGATCAGTCGCCCGCCGTGGTGCTGGCCGAACTGGTCCGCGAGCAGATCCTGGCCCGCACCCGGGAGGAGATCCCGCACGCCGTGGAGGTCGAGGTGGAGGACATCTCGCACCCGCGCCCCGATCTCGTCCGGATCGAGGCGGTGGTCCTGTCTGAGACCGAGTCCCAGAAGGGGATCCTCATCGGCTCCGGCGGGCGAATGATCAAGGCGATCGGGACCGCGGCGCGTCGCGCCATCGAGCGCGAGCTGGGCAGCCACGTGCACCTGGAGCTGTCCGTGCGGGTGCGCCGGCACTGGCGCGCCGACGAGCGCGTGCTGGACCGCCTCGGCATCGAATAGCCCGCGCCGAGCTGGCGCGCAGCGAGGAGCGCTATGCGCTGGCTGTGCGTGCGGCCAATGACGGCATCTGATCGTCGGGCTGTTGAGCGCCGCCTGAGCCCGGACGCGGGGCGCCCACGCATCACGCCTAAAATCACCAGGTGTGGACGACGCCGACGTGGCATTCGACGAGCGCGGGCTCGTCCCGTGCATCGTGCAGGACTGGCGTTCCGGCGAGGTCCTCACACTGGCCTGGATGAACGCCGAGTCGCTGGCGCTCACCCGGCGGACCGGCGAGATCCATTTCTACAGCCGCAGCCGTCAGGAGCTCTGGCACAAGGGCGCCACCTCGGGCAACACCATGGCGGTGCGCGCCATCCGCTACGACTGCGACGGCGACGCCCTGCTGGCGCTCGTGGACCCGGCGGGCCCGGCCTGCCACACGGGCGAGCGCACCTGCTTTCATCGCGGCGAGCTCGAGCCGCAGGCGCCCGGAGAGGTCCTGGGCACGCTGCAGCGGACGATCGATCATCGGGCCCGCACCCGCCCAGAGGGCTCCTACACGGTCACCCTGCTCGACGATCCGGCGCTGGCCGGCGCCAAGGTGCAGGAGGAGGCCGAGGAGGTGGTGCGCGCCGTCCGGGAGGAGTCCGACGAGCGCGTCGCCGAGGAGGGCGCCGACGTGCTCTATCACCTCGCAGTGCTCATGCGCGGGCGCAACCTGAGCCTGGCCGACGCCGAGCGGGTCCTCGATGGCCGTCGCCAGCGCTGAGGCGCAGAACAGGACCCCGCCGGGGCCGGCGCCCTCGCTGGCGCAGGTGCGCGAGCTGGCGCGCGACCACAACCTCATTCCGCTGCACCAGACCTTCATCGACGACTGCCAGACGCCGGTCTCGGCCTACCTGAAGCTGCGCGACCCCACGCATCCCTCGTTCCTGCTGGAGTCCGCCGAGCAGGGCCGGGTCGGCCGCTACTCGTTCATCGGCTTTCGGCCGCGCACGGTATTGCGCTGGTCGCTCGGCGACGACGGAGATCCCTACGCGCTGGCGGCCGCGGAGCTGCGGCGCTTTCGCGCCGCGCCGCTGCCCGACCTGCCTCCGTTCGCCGGCGGCGCCGTCGGGATGTTCGCCTACGACCTCGTCCGCACGGTCGAGCCGCTGGGCGAGCCCAACCCCGATCCGGTGGGGGTGCCCGACCTGGCGCTCATGCTCACCGACGCCCTCGTCGTCTTCGACCACCTCAAGCGCACCACCACGGTCGTGGCCAACGTGTACGCCGATGACGACCTCGAGGGGTCCTACCGCCAGGCCGCCGAGACGATCGCCGAGGTCCGCTGGCGGCTGGCGCGTCCCCTGCCCACGCCGATCCAGTCCGACGCCCGCACCGCCCCGCGGTTTGCCTCCAACATGCCTCGCGAGGGCTTCGAGGCGATGGTGGCGCGCATCATCGAGTACATCTACGCCGGCGACGCCTTCCAGGTGGTGCCCTCCCAGCGCTGGTCGGCCCCCGTGCCGGTGGAGGCGTTCTCGATCTATCGTGGCCTGCGCGCCGTCAACCCCAGCCCGTACATGTACTTCCTGGACTTCGGCGACTTCGAGATCGCCGGGGCCAGCCCCGAGCCGCTGATCACGGTCAACGGCCGGCAGGTGTCGACGCGGCCCATCGCCGGCACCCGGCCCCGCCAGGGCACGCCCGAGGCCGACGTCGCCATGGCCAAGGACCTTCTGGCCGACGAGAAGGAGCGGGCCGAGCACGTCATGCTCGTCGACCTCGGGCGCAACGACCTGGGGCGGGTCTGCGAGTACGGCTCGGTCCAGGTCGAGAGCTTCATGGCCGTGGAGAACTACAGCCATGTGATGCACATCGTCTCGAGCGTCGTCGGCACGCTGCGCCCGGGGGTCGACGCGCTGGCGGCGCTGCGCTCGGTGCTGCCCGCGGGGACCCTGTCGGGCGCGCCCAAGGTGCGGGCCATGCAGATCATCGACGAGCTCGAGCCGGTCAAGCGCGGCGGGTACGGCGGGGCCATCGGGTGGGCCAGCTACACGGGTGAGCTGGACACCTGCATCCACATCCGCACGGTCGTGGTCAAGGACGGCGTCGCCCACATCCAGGCCGGGGGCGGCACGGTCGCCGACGCCAAGCCCGACTACGAGTTCCGCGAATCCGAGGCCAAGTCCCGGGCGGTGCTGGAGGCCATCGCGCTGGCGGTCGCCCAGCCGGAGTGGCCGTGATGTCGGGTCCTTGGGCCGCGGACTCGGTAGCCCCACTGTCCGCCACGACTTCGGCACTGGCCAGTGCCCGAGCAGCCTGAGGTACGGTTGCCCAAAGTGCGGGTCCTCGTCGTCGACAACTACGACAGCTTCACCTACAACCTCGTCCAGTACGTGGGGATTTCGGCCCATCCCACACCCGAGATCGAGGTGGTGCGCAACGACCGCGCCACCGTCGAGGAGCTGCTCATCCGGGGCTATGACCGCGTGATCGTCTCGCCCGGCCCCTGCACCCCGGACGAGGCCGGCATCTCGCTGGAGGCGGTGCGGCGGTTCCCCGAGGCCGGGATCGCGACGCTGGGGGTCTGCCTCGGCCACCAGGCGCTCGTCCAGGCGTGGGGCGGGAGGGTGATCACGCACCACCCGGTCCACGGCAAGACCGCGCAGATCGAGCACGACGGCAGGACGATCTTCCGCGGCCTGCCCACGCCCCTGGAGGTCGGCCGCTACCACTCGCTCATCGCCGAACCGTCGTTGCCGCCGGCGCTGGAGCAGAGCGCCGCCGCCGACGGCGTGGTCATGGCGGTGCGCCATCGCGAGCTCCCCGCCGAGGGCGTCCAGTTCCACCCCGAGTCGATCCTCACCCCGCACGGGCGGCGACTCCTGGCCAATTTCCTGGCCCAGCAGGCGCCGCCGTCCGGTGAGGTGCCGCAGCCGTGGCCGGACCTGGAGCCGGCGGACCCCACGCTGCCGTGGTGATCACCTCCGACCTGCTCACGCGCTCGATCGACGCGCTGGCCAACGGGCGCGACCTCAGCGCCGAGCAGACCGCCGAGGTGCTGGCGGAGATCATGTCGGGCAACGCCTCCGACGTCCAGATCGCCGCCTTCCTGATCGCGCTGCGGACCAAGGGGGAGACCGTCGACGAGCTGGCCGGCCTGGCCCGCACCATGCGCGGGTTCGCTGCTGCCGTCACCGTCCGGCGCGGCGACCTGCTCGACACCGCGGGGACCGGGGGCGGGCGGCGGACATTCAACGTCTCGACCACCGCGGCGCTCATCGCCGCCGGTGCCGGCTGCACGGTGGCCAAGCACGGCAACCGCTCGGCCACGGGACTGTCGGGCTCGGCCGACGTGTTGGAGGCGCTCGGGGCGCGGATCGACCTGACGCCGGCGAACGTGGCCCGGTGCATCGACGACGTCGGCTTCGGCTTCATGTTCGCCCCTGCCCACCATCAGGCGACCCGCTACGTGATCCCGGTCCGGGCCCAACTGGCCGTGCGGACGATCTTCAACTTCCTGGGCCCGCTCACCAACCCGGCGGGCGCCACGCGCCAGCTCATCGGGGTCTCCGACCCCGCCTACCTGGAGAAGATGGCGGGGGCGCTGGCGTTGCTGGGGACCGAGCATGCCCTGCTGGTGTCAAGCCATGACGGCCTGGACGAGCTGAGCATCTCGGCGCCGACCCGCGTCGTGGAGGTCCGGGCCGGTGAGATCACGACCTACGACGTGGCGCCAGCCGATGTCGGCCTCGAGGTGGCGCCCGCGGAGGCGGTCCCGGGCGGCGACCCGCGCGAGAACGCCGACACCGCCCGGCAGATCTTCGCCGGGGAGACGGACCCCGCCGGGCCCGGCCGTCCTGCGCGTGACCTGGCCATCCTCAACGCCGGAGCGGCCATCTATGCCGGCGGTGGGGCGCCGACCCTCGCCGAGGGCGTCACCGCGGCGCAGGCAGCGGTCGACTCGGGCGCGGCGGCGGCGGCCCTGGAGCGCTTCGTGGCCGCCACCCAGCGCCTGGCGCCGCCCCGGAGCGCGCCCGCGTGAACGCGCTGACGCCGATCATCGAGCGCACCCGCCACGACGTGGCTGTGCGTGAGCAGGACACGCCGATCGCGGCCGTGCGTCGGGCCGGCGCGGCCCGCATGGTCGCCGACCCCCCGCGCGGGTTCGCCACGGCGCTGCGCGCGCCCGGAATCTCGGTCATCGCCGAGCACAAGCGAAGCTCCCCGTCGGCGGGGGTGATCCGGGACGACCTCGTGCTCGAGGACGTGGTGGGCGCTTACGAGCGCGGCGGCGCCGCGGCCCTCTCGGTCCTCACCGAGGAGCACAGCTTCTCCGGCAGCCTGGACGACCTGGCGGCGGCGCGGGCGTCATCGGTGCTGCCGATCCTGCGCAAGGACTTCATCGTGACCTCCTACCAGGTCGCGGAGTCCCAGGCCCGCGGTGCCGACGCGATCCTGCTCATCGTCGCGGCGCTGGCCCCCGCCGACCTCGAGCGGCTGCACGGCGAGGCGACGGCGATGGGCCTGGACGTGCTCGTCGAGGTTCACGACGGCCCCGAGCTTGAAGTGGCGTGCGCGATCGGCGCTACCGTGATCGGCGTCAACAACCGGGACCTGACCACGCTCGTCGTCGACACCGAGCGGACCTTCGAACTGCTCGACGCGATGCCGTCGGGCGCCGTCGTGGTCTCCGAGTCGGGCTGGGGCACGCGCGCCGAACTGGACCGGCTCGCCACCGCCGGCGTCGACGCCGTGCTCGTCGGAGAGGCCCTGATGCGCTCGGCCGACGTCGAGGACGCGTGCCGGACGCTGGCCCGCCCGCCCTCGGCCGGGCGCGTTTAGCTGCCTTTAGGCGGTGGCGCGACACTCCGTCCGCATGCGTCGGCTGCTGAAATCGCACTTCGTATCGGCAGTGCTCGGTGGCCTCGTCGTCGGCGGCGCACTGCTGGTGTCGGGCGTGGCCGGCAAGAGCCAGACCGAGACCATCGTCGATCAGGCGCCGCTCGTGGCCCAGAAGACCCCCGACCCCATCTCGGGCCAGACCCCGCTGGAGATCTACGAGCGCGTGGCACCCGGCGTGGTCTTCGTCCGCGCCAAGCTCGTCGAGCAGGTCGATAACCCGTTCAACCTGTTCCATGCCCGGGAGAGCCAGACCTCCACCGGCACCGGCTTCCTCGTCGACAAGATCGGCGACATCCTCACCAACTACCACGTCATCGACGGCGCCGATCGCTCCAAGGGGATCACCGTCGAGTTCGAGAACTCACTGATCCGCAACGCGCGCGTCGTCGCCGTGGACCAGAGCAACGACCTCGCCGTGCTGCGCTCCGACATGCACGGGATCCCCCCGATCGCGCCCCTGGCGCGGGGGGACTCGACCTCGGTCCGCGTCGGCGACCCGACGCTGACGATCGGCAACCCGTTCGGGGTCGACCGGACGCTGACCAGCGGGATCGTCGCGGCGCTCCAGCACACGATCGAGGCCGAAGACGGCAGCAGCATCAACAACGTCATCCAGGTCGATCAGGCTCCCGACGCCGGCAACTCCGGGGCGCCGCTCATCGACGCCAACGGCAGGGTCATCGGGATCAACTCGCAGATGCTCACCGGCGGCAACGCCTCGTCCCAGCGCCTCGCCTTCGCCATTCCCATCGACACGGCGGACGCGATCCTCTCCAAGGTCAATCGCGAGGCGACGCCCAAGGTGGCGTATCTGGGGATCGCCGCCGCCACCAAGAAGGCGGGCCGTGAGAGTGGGGAGGCGGTCGTCGGCGAGGTCGCCAAGGCCGGCCCCGCCCAGCGCGCGGAGATCGAGGAGGGCGACACCATCGTCAAGGTCGATTCGGTGCCGGTGCATTCGATCGACGATGTGCTGGCCATCGTGTCCACCCGGAGCCCCGGCCAGTCGCTGGACATGGTGATCCGGCGCGCACACCGCCTGCACCCGGTCACGGTGACGCTGGGCAGCCGGACGGTGCCACCGGCCTCGGGGAAGTAGCGTCGCCGCCGTTCGTACGATGTGGGGTGTGGATCCCCATGCCACCAAGATCAAGTTCTGCGGTCTCACCGATCCGGCCGACGCCGACGCGGCGATCGCGGCGGGCGCCTGGGCGGTGGGGGTGATCCTGTGGCCGGGGTCGCCGCGGCGCTGCCGTCTCGAGATCGCCGCCGAGATCGCCGCCACGCATCGTCGCCATGCCCAGATCGTCGGCGTGTTCGTCAACCCCACCCTGGACGTGGTCGCGCGAGCTGCCGACGAGATCGGCCTGACCCTGCTCCAGTTCCACGGGGACGAGGGGCCCGTGTTCTGCGCCGAGGCCGCTCGGCGCACCGGCTGCCGGGTGATCAAGGCGGCCCGGGTGCGCAGCCGGGCCGACATCCAGGCGCTGAGCGCGTTCCGCACCGACTTTCACCTGCTCGACAGCTACCGCAAGGGCGTGCCCGGCGGCACCGGCGAGACATTCGCCTGGGACCTGGCGCGGTCACATCCCACCCGCGTCCCGGTGATCCTCTCGGGCGGGCTGAACGCCGACAACGTCACCGAGGCCATCGCCGCCGTGCGGCCCTACGCCGTCGACGTGGCCAGTGGCGTCGAGATCGGGCCCGGCCGCAAAGACCACGACCAGCTGCGCGCGTTCGCCGCCGCGGTGGCCGCTGCCGCCGAGGCTGAGGGCGCGGTGGCCTCGACTCCGGCCGCCCGGCCATGAGCGTCGTCGAGCACCGGTTCGGGCCCTACGGCGGCCAGTACGTTCCCGAGACGCTGATGCCGGCGCTGGCCGAGCTGGAGCTCGCCTGGGTGGCCGCTCGCGACGATCCCGCGTTCGGTGAGGAGCTCGGCGTGCTGCTGCGCGACTACGTGGGGCGCCCGTCGCCGCTGTACCTCGCCCGCCGTCTTTCACAGGCCGCCGGCCATCCGATCTATCTCAAGCGCGAGGACCTCAACCACACCGGCGCCCACAAGATCAACAATGCCCTGGGCCAGGCGCTGCTGGCCACGCGGATGGGCAAGCGGCGGATCATCGCCGAGACCGGCGCCGGCCAGCACGGGGTCGCCGCCGCCACCGCCTGCGCGCTGCTCGATCTCGAGTGCATCGTCTACATGGGCACGGAGGACATGCGCCGCCAGAAGCCCAACGTGGAGCGCATGGGTCTGCTCGGCGCGCGCGTGGAGCCGGTCGAGGACGGAGCCCGCACCCTCAAGGAGGCCGTCTCGGCCGCCATCCGCGACTGGGTCACCAACGTCGAGACCACCCACTACATCATCGGCTCGTGCGTGGGCCCGGCGCCCTACCCCGCGATGGTGCGCGATCTGCAGCGCGTCATCGGCGACGAGGCCCGCGCCCAGATCCTCCAAGCCGCCGGGCGCCTGCCCGACCGCGTGATCGCGTGCGTCGGGGGCGGTTCGAACTCGATCGGCGTGTTCATCCCGTTCGTCGCCGACGAGGCGGTGAGTCTGATCGGCGTCGAGGCGGCGGGGGAGGGGATCGAGACCGGCCGTCATGGCGCGCCGCTCACCGTCGCCGGCACGGCCGGGGTCCTCCACGGCGCCTACTCGGCGATCATGCAGGACGAGGACGGCCAGATCCTCGAGGCCCACTCGATCTCCGCCGGACTGGACTACCCCGGCTCGGGGCCCGAGCACGCGTGGCTGCGCGATCAGGGCCGCGCCCGCTACCTCGCCATCACCGACCAGCAGGCTCTGGATGCCTTCGAGCGGACCGCGCGGCTGGAGGGGATCATTCCGGCGCTCGAGAGCTCTCACGCGATCGCCTGGGCGCTGGCCAACCCCGATTCGGAGCTCGACCTCATCTGCCTGTCGGGCCGCGGCGACAAGGATCTCGCCGAGGCGCTCGAGGCGCTCCGGGCGCGCGCCTCGTGACCACCATGGACGCCCCGACGGGGATCGAGACGATCGCCGAGGCGTTCGCCCGGGCCCGTGCCGACGGCCGTCGCGCGGCGCTCATGCCGTATCTGATGGGCGGCTACCCCGACCTCGACACCTCGCGCGCGATCGGGCTGGCCTACGCTGACGCGGGCGCCGACCTGATCGAGCTGGGGGTGCCGTTCTCGGACCCGCTCGCGGACGGGCCGGTCATCCACGCCGCCGGCACCGCTGCGCTGCGTGCGGGCGCCACCCTCTCGGGGGTGCTCGACGTGGCGCGCGACATCGCGGCTCGCGTCCCCGTGATCCTCATGTGCTACGCCAATCCGATCCTCTCGCGGGGCCTCGAGCGGTTCCTGGACGAACTGGTGGCCGCGCGCGTGAGCGGGCTGATCGTCCCCGACCTGCCGCTGGAGGAGGGGACCGACGTGCGCTCCGCGTGCCGGGCCCGCGGCCTGGCCCTCGTTCCGCTGGTCGCTCCGACCACGCCGGCCGAGCGTCTGGAGCGGATCGGCGCCCAGGCCAGCGGCTTCGTCTACACGGTGTCGCTCACCGGCACGACCGGCGAACGTGCCGAGCTGGCGGGCGGTCTGGCCAACGTCATCTCTCGCACCGCGGCGCATACCACGGTCCCGGTGGCCGTCGGATTCGGCATCTCGACCCCCGAGCACGCGGCCGCGGCGGCTGCCGCCGGAGCCGACGGCGTCATCGTGGGCACCCGGCTGGTCCGCGCCGTCGGCGAGGCGACCGATCCCGTCGCCGAGGTCAGCGAGCTGGTCACGGGTCTCTCGGCAGCGCTGTCTCAGAGCCCGCTCGGTTAGCATCTGCGATCCCATGGGCTTGATCCTCACCGCGACCGCCGGCCTCTGCATCTGGATCGTCATCTGGGCGCTCAATGTCAGCGGGCTCGACGCGATCATGATCGCCATCGTGATGGTCCTGATCGCGATCGGCGTCCGCAACCTGCTCCCGTACCTGCCCGGCCGGCGGGACTAATCCTCGGACTGATGCTGGGCGCGTCGCTCGTCCGGCCCCGTGCGCTGACCGCATGCGGGCTGCTGTCCGCGCTGGCTCTGGCCGGGTGCGCCACCAAGACCAATTCCGCGGTCACCGTCTCGGGCAAGACGCTGACGATCTACGCCAGCCAGCCGCCGGGCGCGGCAGGCGGCCAGACCGCCGCCGACGTGCTCGACGCCGAGCAGCTCGCGCTCAAGCAGGCGGGCACCAGTGTGGGCAAGTTCACCGTCCGGCTCGTCACCCTCCACGGGGCGGAGATCTCCGACAACGCGCGTTCCGCGGTCCAGAACAAGTCGGCGATCGCCTACCTGGGCGAGATCGAGCCCGGGACCTCCCAGGATTCGGTGTCGATCACCAACGAGCTCGGCATCCTCCAGGTCAGCCCCACCGACACCGCGGCCTACCTCACTCAGGCGGTCCCGCAGGTGAGCGGCTCACCGACCACGTTCTATCCCTCCCGTTCGACCTACCACGAGACGTTCGCGCGGGTCGTGCCCTCCAGCGCTCAGGAGGCCAAGGCGATCGCGGCGGAGATGCACTCGGTGGGCGTGACCAAGCTCTTCATCGCCGACGACGGCACGTCCTACGGCGCGACGATCGCGTCCGAGGTCCGCACCGAGGCCGGCAAGCAGGGCCTGAGCCTGGTCTCCAGCGCGGCGGGAGCCGATGGCGTGTTCTTCGGGGGCAACACCACGGTGCGCGCCACCCGGGCGCTCGATCAGGCGGTCACGGCGAGCAGCGCCGCGAAGCTGTTTGCCCCCTCCGCGCTGTACGACGATCGCTTCGTCGCCGCCCTGAGCGCCGCGGCCCAGAAGAACCTGTACGTGTCGTCGCCGGGCTTCACCCCGGCCACGCTCACCCCCGCCGGGCGGCAGTTCGTCACGGCGTTTCGCGGCGCCTTCGGGCATGTGCCGGTGCCGCAGGCGATCTTCGGCTACGAGGCCATGTCGGCCGTCCTGGCCACGCTCAAGCAGGCGGGGGCCGACGCCGGCAGCCGGGCCACCGTCGTCGACGACTTCCTCACGCTGCACAACCGCCAATCCGTGCTGGGGACCTACTCGATCAGGTTGGGCGACACCAACCTCGCGGAGTTCGTGTTCGGCCGCGCCCATGGCGGGCAGCTGATCGCGACCGCTCCGAGCTGATCGCGAAAAGCGCCGCAGTGCGGGCTGCCGACGCCCAGGTGTTGCGCCGTTCCGGCCGGGGGTTTACTTTCTGTTAAGAGGGGCGGCGCGCGGTCGCCAAACGCGACCTGGAGGTTGTTGGGATCCGAACGCGCGACTACTCTCCCGCAATCGAGGGCACTGACAGCCCTGGTCGACCATGAGGAGGACGACTTTTTATGAGTGTTCGCGCAAAGGCGATCAGCGTATGCCTGATCGTGGGATCGCTGTTCTTGCTGGCCGCGTGCGGCAGCAGCAACAGCTCGAGTAGCAGCAGCGCCGCGCCCGCCGGCGCGCCGTCGAGCAGCGCATCGTCGGCATCGGGCGGCGGCGGTGGCAACACCGTCGACATCTATTCCAGTCTTCCGTTGCAGGGCGCCTCAAGCGCCCAGACCGGTCCGCTGGTCAACGGCATCAAGCTCGCGCTCTCGCAGGCCAACAACAAGGCGGGCAGCTTCACCGTCAACTATCAGTCCCTGGACGACTCCACGGCCGCGGCCGGCAAGTGGGACCCGGGCCAGACGGCGGCCAACGCCCGCAAGGTGGCGGGCGATCCGAAGGCCGTGTACTACATGGGTGAGTTCAACTCCGGCGCCTCTGAGGTCTCGATCCCGATCCTCAACCAGGCCGGGGTCCCGATGGTCAGCCCCGCCAACACCTATGTCGGTCTGACCACCAACCTGCCCGGCTCGGCTCCCGGCGAGCCGGAGAAGTACTACCCGACCGGCAAGCGCAACTACCTGCGTATCGTGCCGATCGACTCGATCCAGGCGGCCGCCGATCTCATCGCGATGAAGCAGGCCGGCTGCACGAAGGTGGCTGTGGCCAATGACAAGGAGGCCTACGGTCAGGGTCTGGCCACGCTCCTGGGCCTGGAGAAGGGCTTCTACGGCGTGACGATCACGTCCGACACCGGCATCGACCCGACGTCGCCGAACTTCCGCTCCTACGCCTCGACCATCCAGGGCCAGGGCGCGGACTGCTTCTTCTTCGCCGGCATCGTCTCCAACGGCGCGGTGCAGATCACCAAGGACGTCCACGCGGCGCTTCCGAAGGCCAAGATCTTCGGCGGTGACGGCGTCTGCACCAGCTCCTACACCTCGCAGAAGGCCGGCGGCGTGCCGGCGGCGATCGACCCGCTGATGCAGTGCACCGTGGCCACGCAGGATCTGGCGGCCTACCCGGGCGGCAAGGACTTCCTCGCCGCCTACAAGGCCAAGTACGCAGGCGCCTCACCAGACCCGTACGCCATCTACGGCTACGAGGCGATGAAGCTGGGGTTGGAGACGATCGCCAAGCTGGGCGCCAAGGGCAACGACAAGTCCGCCGTCCTGGCCGCTCTGTTCGCGACGACGAACCGCAGCTCGGTGCTCGGCACCTACGGGTTCGACAAGAACGGGGACACGACGCTGAAGTCATACGGCCTCTACAAGGTCGGATCCGACGGCGACCCCGTGTTCATGAAGACCATCACGCCGACCAAGACGGTCAGCGCGAAGTAGGCACGGCTATGTGAGAGAGGGCGCTTCCGGCGCCCTCTCTCCATATGCTTCGCAAAGTTTCCGTGGAGGCACATTCGTTCACGCCCAGCCTGCCGGCGCCCGCGGCGCGTCCGCTGGCCACGCTCCGGCGGGCCTCGGGCCGGTGGGGGCTGATCATCGCGCTGCTGGCGCTGCCGGTCTACTACGGCATCCGGGACCTCTCGCACGGCTACCAGGCCGGCGTCGTCGCCGGCCATGCCGTGGTGCACCATGACCTGACCCGCCTGGGCTTCAACTTCGCCCAGGGCCTGTCCAACGGCGCGATCTGGGCCCTGATCGCGATCGGCTACACGCTCGTCTACGGGATCATCGAGCTGATCAACTTCGCCCACGGCGACGTGTTCATGATCGGGTCGATGACCGCGGTCGGGCTGTGGGGCACGCTGGGCCTCGGGCTCGCCACCGGCCCATTGGGACTGATCGGTGGCCTGCTGCTCACCCTCATCGTGTCGATGATCGTCTGCGGTGGGCTCAACGTGCTCATCGAGCGCGTCGCCTACCGCCCGCTGCGCGGGGCGCCGAAGTTAGCCCCGCTCATCACCGCCGTGGGTTTCTCCTTCATCCTGCAGAACGTGGGCCTGCTCTGGAACGGCGGCTCGCCGTTCGGCGTCAACGATCTGATCCACCAGGGCCAGACCGTGTTCTCGATCTCCGGTGTTCCCATCGTCCGCGGCTATCTGCTCGCGCTGGCGGTGATGATCCCGCTCGTCTTCGCGCTGACCGGGTTCATCAACAAGACGCGCGCCGGGCGGGCGATGCGCGCCACCGCCCAGGACCCGGAGGCGGCGCGGCTGATGGGAATCAACGTCAACCAGACGATCTCGCTGACCTTCCTGCTCGGCGGCATGCTGGCGGGGGCCGCCGGGCTCGTCTATGCGCTGTATGAGACCAACGTCTGGTACTTCCAGGGCTTCAAGGCCGGCCTGATCGCGTTCACCGCCGCGGTCATGGGCGGTATCGGCAACGTCCGCGGCGCGGTGCTGGGCGGGCTGATCATCGGCGTCATCCAGGCGCTCGCCGACGCCCGCATGGGCCCGCAGTGGACCGAGGCGGTCGTGTTCGGCTACCTCATCGTGATCATGATCCTGCGGCCACGCGGTCTCCTCGGCGAGGAGACGAGGGAGGCCGGATGAACGCGCCCGAGGCCTCGACGCCTCCGACACCGACCGACGGCTTCGGCCAGCTGCGCGCACAGCTGCACGAATGGCGCGTCGGGATCGAACGCCGGCTGCCGCCGGGGTGGACGCGCATCCTGGCCGGCGTCCTGGTCGTCATCGGGATCCTGCTGCCGTTCCTGTTCAGCAACAACAGCGGCTTCATGAACGCGACGATCATCGCGTTCGCGTTTGCCGTCATGTCGCTGGGGTTGAACATCGTCGTCGGCTTCGCCGGCTTGCTCGACCTCGGCTACGTGGCCTTCTATGCCCTCGGCGCATATTCGCTGGGGTGGTTCGGATCGGACTTCTTCTTCAAGGCCCACCTGCACGTCGGGGTGCACGGCGTCGCCGCCACCGAAGCGGGGATCCACCTGAACTTCATCTTCATCCTGATCGCCGCGGCGCTCATCTGTGCGCTGGCGGGGATGATCATCGGACTCCCGACCCTGCGCCTGCGGGGCGACTACATCGCCATCGTCACGCTGGCCTTCGGGGAGATCATCGGCGTGGTCGCGGTCAACGGGCAGAGCGTGCAAGTCGGCGGCGGGATGACGCTGACCGCGGGCAACCTGGGCATCAGCGCCGTCGACGCCCCCTACTTCCCGGGCATCGGCCAGTTCAACCTGCTCAACCTCAGACCCTGGTACTGGCTCATCTTCGTGATCCTGCTCCTCGTCGTGGCGGTCAACCTGCGCCTGCGTGACTCCCGGCTGGGCCGCGCCTGGGTGGCCCTGCGCGAGGACGAGGTGGCCGCGGTCTCGATGGGGATCCCCTCGGTGCGCACCAAGCTCTCGGCCTACGCCATCGGCGCCATGTTCGGCGGCGTGTCCGGAGCGTTCCTGGGCACCTACTACACCACCGTCAACGCCGGGCAGTTCCAGTTCGGCTTCTCCATCTTCATCCTGGCGATGGTGATCATCGGCGGCCTGGGCTCGATCTGGGGGGCCCTGCTCGGCGGGATGCTCCTGGGCTACATCAACAACTGGCTCATCCCCGACGTGCTCAACGACGTACCGCAGAAGCTGGGGCTGAACTTCTCCATGACCGAGATCGAGTACGGGATCTTCGGCTTCCTCCTCGTGCTCGTCATGCTGCTACGGCCCCAGGGCCTCATCCCGGAGCGCCGGCGCAAGCTGGAGCTGACCTCCGAGATCGCGGCCGAGGACGCCCAACTGGTGGAGAGCACGGCGCCGTGACGGCCACCAGCGCCAGCCCGACCCCGGCGGTCACCGCCGCCCTGACCGTCGAGCGCGTCTCCAAGGTGTTCGGTGGCCTGGTCGCCGTCAACGACGTGTCGCTCGAGGTCCCCGTCCGTTCGATCGTGTCGCTGATCGGCCCCAACGGCGCGGGCAAGACGACGCTGTTCAACATGCTCACCGGGCTCTACAAGCCCACCTCCGGCCGGATCGGGCTCGGGGACCGCGACATCACCCGCACCCGGCCCGATCGCATCACCGGCCTCGGGGTGGCGCGCACCTTCCAGAACATCCGCCTGTTCGGCGCCATGACCGCGATCGAGAACGTCATGATCGGCCGCCATTCGCGCATGCGCGCCGGGCTGATCGGCTCCGTTCTACGCCCGCCGCGGGTCCGCCGCGAGGAATCGGAGGCTCGGTCCCGCGCCCGCGAGCTCCTCGAGTACGTCGGCCTGCGCCGCAGCGTGATGGAACAGCTCTCCGTCCAGCTCTCCTACGGGGATCAGCGGCGCGTCGAGATCGCCCGTGCGCTGGCCTCCGAGCCGCGGCTGCTGCTGCTCGACGAGCCGACCGCGGGCATGAACCCGCAGGAGTCGGCCCAGCTCACCGACTTCATGCGCAAGCTCCGCGACGACCTCGACCTCACCATCCTGCTCATCGAGCACGACATGAAGGTCGTGATGGGGGTCTCCGAGCGCGTCTGGGTTCTGGACCATGGCGAGAAGATCGCCGAGGGAGAGCCGGCCGAGGTGCGGGCGGACCCGCGCGTGATCGAGGCCTACCTGGGAAAGCAGGACTGAAATGCCGCTGCTCGAGGTCTCGGACATCCGCACCCACTACGGGTCGATCGAGGCGCTCAAGGGCGTGTCGCTCAACGTCGAGGAGGGCGAGGTCGTCACCCTGATCGGCTCCAACGGCGCGGGCAAGTCCACGACGCTGCGCTCCATCTCCGGCCTCACCCCGGCCAGCTCGGGCAGCGTCACCTTTGCCGGGCAGGACATCACCCGCGTGCCCGCGCACGAGATCGTCAGCTACGGCATCGCCCTCGCGCCCGAGGGCCGCCATTGCTTTCCCCGCATGAGCGTGCGCGAGAACCTCGATCTCGGCGCCTACCACCGCCGCGGCGCGGAGGTCAGGGCCGACCTGGACCGGGTGTTCGCGCTCTTTCCCCGCCTGCATGAGCGCGAGAAGCAGAAGGCGGGGACCATGTCCGGCGGCGAGCAGCAGATGCTGGCCATCGGGCGCGCGCTCATGGCGCGGCCCCAGCTGCTCATGCTCGACGAGCCCTCGATGGGGATCGCGCCGATCCTCGTCCAGCGCATCTACGAGACGATCGGCGAGATCAACAAGGCGGGTGTGACGATCCTGCTCGTCGAGCAGAACGCCAACTACGCGCTTGACATCTCCAAGCGTGGCTACGTGCTCGAGACCGGCCGCGTCGTGCTGGCCAACGACTCCGACCTGCTGCGCGACGATCCCGAGGTCCAGCGCGCCTACCTGGGGACTTGAATGTTCGTCTTCGCCACCATCGGCGCAGCCGCGCTCTACCTGCTGTTCATCTGGCTGCTCTCCGCCAGCGGCGCGGCGTGGCTCGCCGAGCGCAAGGGCTACGGCGAGCGCGTCGGGCTGTTCTTCGGCCTGATCCTGTCGGCGGTGGGCTTGGCCATCGTGCTCTTCCTGCCCGCGCGACCGGGCTCCAGGTGGAAGGTCGAGGGCCCGCTCCCCAACCCTGGCGCGCGGCGCCCCCTGGGCCTCGCGACGCTCGGTCCGGCCTCCTCCGGCGCCGAGGGCGAAGAGGTGCTTGGCCCGTCGCTGGGGGACGTCCCGGCCTCGTCTGACCCGCCGGCGTCGTCTGAGCCCCAGCCGTCGTCTGACCCGCCCGCGTCGTCTGAGCCCCAGCCGTCGTCTGACCCGCCAGCCGCGCCCGACCCGCACGCGGACGACCGCCCGCCCGAGCCGCCCGCCGCCTAGCGCCCCTGCAGCAACTCCTCGGCGGCCGCGAAGCCGTGCTCGGCCTGCGGATCGGCCAGCCCGCTGTCGCGCGCCTCGTCGGCCACCGCCGCAGCCACCGCCGGGGCGACCTCTCGGTTGAAGACCGAGGGGATGATGTAGTCCTCGCGCAGCTCGTCGGAGGACACGATGTCGGCGATCGCCCGCGCGGCGGCGGTCTTCATCGTCTCGGTGATGTGCGCCGCGCGCACGTCCAGGGCGCCGCGGAAGATCCCGGGGAAGCAGAGCACGTTGTTGATCTGGTTGGGGTAGTCCGAGCGGCCGGTGGCGAGGATCCGCACGTGGGGCAGGGCCTCCTCGGGTGAGACCTCGGGGTCGGGGTTGGCCATGGCGAACACGATCGGGTCGGGGTTCATCTTGGCCAGTGCCGACGTGGGCAGCACCCGTCCGCCGCTCAGCCCGATGAACAGGTCCGCCCCCTCGATCACCTCCGCGGGGCCGCCGGACCGCCGCTCTGAGTTCGTCCGCTGGGCCAGGTCGCGCTTGACCGCGCTCATCGTCTGATCCAGGTAGTCCTCGCGCTCGGTGTGCACCGCCCCGCGTGAGTCGCAGCCGATCAGGTGGCGCACCCCCGCGGCGAGCAGGATGTCCGTCACCGCCACACCGGCGGCGCCCAGTCCCACGACCACGACCCGGATGTCCCCGATCCGCTGCCCGGTCAAGGTCAGCGCGTTGAGCAGCGCGGCCAGGACGACGACGGCGGTTCCGTGCTGGTCGTCGTGGAAGACCGGGATGTCGAGCTCGGCCTGGAGCCGCGACTCGATCTCGAAGCACCGCGGTGCCGAGATGTCCTCCAGATTGATCCCCCCGAAGCCGGGCGCGATCGCCTTGACCACAGCGACGATCTCGTCGACGTCGGTGGTGTCCAGGCAGATGGGGAAGGCATCGACCCCGGCGAACTCCTTGAACAGCATCGCCTTGCCCTCCATGACCGGCATGGCGGCGCGAGGCCCGATGTCGCCCAGGCCCAGGACCGCGGTGCCGTCGGAGACGACCGCCACGGTGTTGCGCTTGATCGTGTACTGGAAGGCCTTGTCCGGGTCGTCGCGGATCGCCGAGCAGACCCGCGCCACGCCGGGCGTGTAGGCCATCGAGAGGTCGTCGCGCGTCTTGAGCGGATGCTTGTTGGCCACCTCGATCTTGCCGCCCATGTGCACCATGAAGGTGCGGTCGGTGGCATCCAGGACCCGGGCCCCGGGGACCGAGTTGACGGCGTCGGTCAGGCGCGGCCAGTCGGCGGCGTCGCCGGTCTCGACGGTGATGTCGCGGATGGTGTGCGGACCATCGACGGCCACCAGGTCGACGGCGCCGATCGTCCCGCCGGCATCGCCGATGGCCGACGCGACCTTGCCGAGCATCCCCGGCAGGTGATCGATCTCGACGCGGAGCGTCAGGCTGTACTGCGCGCTCGGGCTCGTGGCCGGGGCCTCGTCGCTGGGAGACGCCATGGTCGCCGCATCTTATGTCGGAACGCCGCCCGGGCGCAGGATCTCGCCTGACATCCGGGCGTGATCGGGCCGGTTGGAGAGATAGCCTGAGGATTGATGGCAGACGAGCTCTTCCTGATCGACGGCAACAGCCTTGCCTACCGGGCGTTCTTCGCCCTGCCCGAGTCGATCGCCACCTCCACCGGCGTGCCCACCAACGCCATCTTCGGCTTCGCCTCGATGCTGGTGAAGATCCTCACCGACTACGGGCCGCAGTCCACCGTGGTCGTCTGGGACGCCGGATCGAGCGGGCGCAAGGAGGTCTACTCGGAGTACAAGGCCCAGCGCTCGAGCCGTCCTGACCTGCTCAAGGAGCAGTGGCCCCACCTCGAGCCGCTGGTCGACGCCTTCGGCTACCGCAACATCAAGGTGGACGGCTACGAGGCCGACGACGTGATCGCCTCGCTGGCCGAGGTGGCCAAGGTCCAGGACCCGCCCATCGAGGTCATGGTCGTCACCGGCGACCGCGACGCCTACCAGCTCGTCGACGAGCAGGTGCGGATCATGACCACCTCGCGCGGGATCACCGACACCAAGGTCTATGACCGCCAGGGCGTGATCGACCGCTACGGCATCCCGCCAGAGCTCGTGCCCGATTTCATCGGCCTCAAGGGCGACACCTCGGACAACATCCCCGGCGTCCCCGGCATCGGCGACAAGACCGCGGCCGACCTCCTCCAGCGCTTCGGGTCACTGGAGAACGTGCTCGACAGCATCGACGAGATCAGCGGCGCCAAGCGCAAGGAGAACCTCACCAACCACTCCGAGGACGCCCGGGTCTCCAAGCATCTGGCCACCGCCAAGCGCGACATCCCGCTCGACGGGCTCGACATCGCCGAGTTCGTCTCCCAGCCCCCCGACCGTTCCCGGCTGCGTGAGGTCTTCCGCGAGTTCGAGCTGCGCGAGCCCCTGCGCCGGCTCGAGGAGGCGCTGGGGTCGGCCGCTGCCGCCGCTCCGGCCCCCGCGGCCGAGCACACGATCGGCGCCAAGCTGAACAAGGGCACGCTCCGTGACGTCGAGCGCCTGCCTCAGGCCGAGGTCACGGTCGCCGTCCGTCCACCGATCGTGCCCGAAGGCGCGCTCTTCGCCGAGAACGAGAACGAGTGGCGCTTCGGGGTCTACGTCGACGACACCAAGGAGGTCATCGTCGGCAACGTCCCCGACCCGGCGCGGGTCGTCGCCGCGCTCGGCGGCCGACCGGTGGTCGCGCATGACGCCAAGTCGCTGGGCGAGGTCCCCGAGAACCTCGTCCACGACACCGAGGTCGCCGCCTACCTGCTGGAGCCCGCGGCCCGCGCCTACCCGTTCCGCGAGCTGTGCGAGGACCGCGGCCTGGCCGCTGAGGTCGACGACGAGACCGGCGCCGACGCCGTCCTGTGCCAGGCGCTGGCCGCCTGGCAGCGCGAGGAGATCCGCGCCCGCGGCCTCACCGATCTGCTCACCGACGTCGAGCTGCCGATCGTCCGGATCCTGCGCGACATGGAGAAGGTCGGGGTCAAGCTCGACACCGCGCAGATCAAGGAGATCTCCGAGCGCGTCAAGGCCGAGGCCAACGGCCTGGAATCGGAGATCTTCGCGCTCGCGGGGGAGGAGTTCACGCTCGGCTCGCCCAAGCAGCTGGAGGAGATCCTGTTCGGCAAGCTCGGCCTCTCGCGGGGGCGGCGGGGCAAGACGGGCTACTCCACCGACGCCCGCGTGCTCCAGGCGATCCGCGCCGAGCACGAGATCATCCCCAAGATCGAGCGCTGGCGCGAGCTGACCAAGCTGGCCCAGACCTATCTCGACGCCTTGCCACTGCTCGTCGACGCCGGCAGCCGCCTGCACACGACGTTCAACCAGACGGCCGCCACCACCGGTCGCCTCTCCTCCAACAATCCCAACCTCCAGAACATCCCGATTCGCACCCCGCTGGGGCGCGAGATCCGCGCCTGCTTCGTGGCCGACACCGGGAACCTGCTCGTCTCGGCCGACTACTCCCAGGTCGAGCTGCGCCTGCTCGCCCATATCGCCGGCGAGGATGTGCTCAAGGAGATCTTCCGCCGCGGCGAGGACGTCCACACCGCCACCGCGTGCCGCGTCTTCAACGTCACCCCGGATCAGATCGACCCGGGGATGCGCTCGAAGTCCAAGATGATCAACTACGGGATCGTCTACGGCCTGTCGGCCTACGGCATGGCCGATCGCCTCGACATCCCCCAGGAGGAGGCGGCCGAGTTCATCGAGCGCTACATGGCCGGTTTCCCCGCGGTCAAGCGCTTCATCGAGGAGACGATCGAGCAGGGCACCGAGCACGGCTACGTCTCCACCCTGTTCGGCCGCCGGCGGCAGGTGCCCGAGCTGCGGTCGCGCCGGTGGGACCTGCGCAAGCAGGGTGAGCGCTTCGCGGTGAACATGGTCATCCAGGGAACCGCCGCGGACGTCATGAAGATGGCCATGGTCCGCTGCGACCGGGCCCTGGCCGAGGCCGGCCTGACCTCCAAGCTCGTCCTGCAGATCCATGACGAGCTGCTGTTCGAGGGCCCGGCCGACGAGGCCGAGCGCGTCGAGGCGATCGCCGTGCACGAGATGGCCAACGCCTACGAGCTCGATCCGCCGCTCGCGGTCGACGCCGGCATCGGCTCCGACTGGCTCTCGGCCAAATAGGTCTCCGCGCCCGCGCACGCACACACGGGCACACACGCGGGCGGGGAAACCCAGAGCCCTACATCAGATGGAAGATGAAGTCGTACTCCTTGCCGCCGTTGCGCGACTTGAGGTCCATCTGGCCCCGCGCGCCCTCATAGGCACCGGTTCCGCCGGTGATCGAGAGCTCGCTGTTGCGAGTGTCATAGAACGGGCCCTGAACAGTGATCTGGCCGCCTTTGAGGAACGTCGTCCACAGGCACTCCCAGATGCCCAGCTTGACCTGGAGACGGGTGCAGAAGCCCTCGTCGTGGCCGACCTGCTTCTTGTTGGCGGTGTCGAACACCGGGTTGTTGAAGGTCAGGATGTTGCCCTTGACGTCCTTGCCTCCGACGCCTGGGACCTCCGTGTCGGTGATGGCGTGCTCGATCACGTGCACGGTCTTGCCCGACGCATGCGCCGTCTTGGCGTAGGTCGGTGCGGCGGCCACCAGCGCAGTGAGCGCCAGGGCGGCGGTAGCGGCGGCAGCGATTGCGCTCAGCCGGATGTGTGCCGTCCGTTGCGGCATGGCGAACCCTCCTCGTAGGGGTGAGAAAGCGGCCGATCCTACGCCCGGCTGGACGCCGCGTCCATGTCCGGGACGGCGGATGCTCCGGTCAGGCGGCTGCCAGCGCGGCGCGCGCGGCGGCGCGGCCCGGCGATCCACCCTCCGCGGCAAAGGACGGGTGGGCGATGTTGAGGTAGTGGCCGAAGGACCAGTCCACGAAGCGCTTGGCTCCCATGCCGTGCAGCGCCGGGGCAAGCATCCGCGGAGCCACGCGCGGCACGAGCCGCTGCACGCGCAGCAACCAGCGAAACGGCGTCGCGTGGCTGGCCGAGAACTCGTGGTAGCGGGCCAGCGCCTGCTCGCGGGTCTGCTCACCGCGCACCACCCGCGCCAGCTCCCGGCCGCAGGCCAGCCCGAAATACAGTGCGGTCCGGATGCCCTCGGCGGTCAGGGGCAGGCAGTGGCCGGCCGAGTCCCCGACGAAGAAGACGCCGTCGTCGGTGGCGGGGCGCAGCGCGTGGGGGATCCAGTTGCCCTGGTAGCGGACGGTGTCGGCATGGAGGTCCTCGGCCAGGCGCACGGTGGGCTCGCGCACGTGAAAACGAGGGTCGAACGAGCCGATGCCGATTCGCACCTCCTCGCCGGCCGGGAAGCTCCAGCCGTAGCCCGCCGGGACATAGCCGCGGTCGATCCACACCTCGAGATCCGAGCCGCCGCCGGAGGGGTGGACCTCGAGCCCGCGCGACAGCAGCGCGTCGGGCGGCTGCACGTTGGCTCCGGAGCCCAGCACCCGCCGCCAGCCCAGGGCGTCGACGATGATGCCGGCGCGGATGACGCCCCGGTCCGTGCGGACGCCGTCGCCATCGCGGCTCTCGACCTTGGCCGTCTCGAAGGCGAACGAGCCCTGGGCGGCCAGCAGCCCGCACAGGGTCCGGTAGTCAAAGGTGGAGAACGTCCACGGGAGGTCGTAGCGGACCGTCGTATGGGGCGTGTGGATGACGAGCTCCGGGAACGTCTGCTGCAGCGCGCCCTCCAGATCCAGCGCGGTGAGCCATGTCGTGGGGATGCCGCACGCCGAGGTCTGGCGCTCGCCGATCTCGTAGCGGTCGATCACCAGCACGTCGGCCCCCGTGCTTGCCAGTTCGCGCGCCACCGCGAGCCCCGCGAAGCTGGCGCCGCAGATGAGGACGTCGCAGTCGCGGTCCAGCGGAGTGCGCTGGAGGCCGCGTTTGGTGGCGCGCGTGGGCATTGCCGCGCCGATGATAGATCCGCGCGCCCCGCCCGATCGCCGCGCGACGGCCGCCTAGGGGCCGCACACGGGCCAGAAGGCGGCTATCCTCCGAGAATCCATGTCTTCAACTTCTACCTTGACGCCTCCCACCGATCCTGATCAATCCCTCGCTAACGCGAAGGTGGTCGAAGGCTCCGACGGCCTTCTGCTCGAGATCGATGGTCAGATCGTCCCAAACTATGACGCCACCCTGCACCCGTTCTCGGAGGGTGATGTCGTCACCGGCCACGTCGTCCGGATCGACAACGACGAGGTGCTGGTCGACATCGGCTACAAGTCCGAGGGGGTCATCCCCTCCGGCGAGCTGTCGATCCGCAAGTCCGTAGACCCGTCCGACGAGGTTTCGCTGGGCGAGGAGGTCGACGCGCTGGTCCTCACCAAGGAGGATCAGGACGGCCGCCTCATCCTGTCCAAGAAGCGGGCGCGCTTCGAGAAGGCCTGGCGGCGCATCGAAGCCGCCGCCGAGTCCGGCGAGCCGGTCGAGGGCGGCGTGATCGAGGTGGTCAAGGGCGGCCTGATCATCGACCTGGGCGTGCGCGGCTTCCTGCCGGCGTCGCTGGTCGACATCCGGCGCGTTCCCAACCTCGACGAGTACATGGGCCAGACGATCGAGTGCAAGGTCATCGAGCTCAACCGCAGCCGCAACAACGTCGTGTTGTCGCGGCGCGCCGTGCTCGAGGAGCAGCGCAAGGAGGACCGTGAGCGGATCCTCGACCGCCTGCAGCCCGGCCAGATCGTGGAGGGCACCATCTCCAACATCGTCGACTTCGGCGCCTTCGTCGACCTCGACGGGATCGATGGCCTCATCCACATCTCCGAGCTCTCGTGGAGCCACGTGAACCACCCGTCGGAGATCCTGAGCATCGGGGACACCGTCAGCGTCAAGGTGCTGGACATCGACCGCCAGCGCCAGCGGATCTCGCTGGGCCTCAAGCAGACCCAGGAGGACCCGTGGCAGCGCGTGGTCGACACCTACAACATCGGCGACGAGCTCGAGGGCAACGTCACCAAGGTCGTCACCTTCGGCGCCTTCGTCGAGATCCTCGACGGCGTCGAGGGCCTGGTGCACATCTCCGAGCTGGCCCAGCATCACGTGGACAACCCGCGGGAGATCATCCAGCCGGGTGACCCGGTGCGCGTCAAGATCCTGGAGATCGACTCCGAGCGCCGGCGTCTGTCGCTGTCGATCAAGCGCGTCGAGGGCCAGGTGCTCCCGGTGCGGCCGATCGAGCCGCCCACGTCGGGCGACAGCTACGACGACGTGCCCGAGCTGGGCCTGTCCGAGGACGTCTTCTCCAGCGAGGACGGTCCCGCGGCCGGTGCCGAGGTGCTCGACCCCACGGAGATCGCCGAGGGGGAGGTGACGGCCGACCCGGATGCCGACGTGCCTGAGGCCGCCGCTGCGCCTGAGGCCGCCGCTGCGCCTGAGGCCGCCGCTGCGCCTGAGGCCGCCGCTGCGCCTGAGGCCGCCGCTGCGCCCGAGGCCGCCGCTGCGCCCGAGGCCGCCGCGCCTGAGGCCGCGGAGCCCGAGGCCGCCGCGCCGCAGGCTGAGGCCGAGACGGCTCAGCCCGAGGACGAGGCGCCCGCGGACGAGCCCGTGGCCGGTGCGGACGCGGCCGAAGCCGAGACCGACACCGACGCCGCCAGTAGCTAGCAGCCGGAGCGCCCCACGGCCGTGATCCCCTGGATCGGGCTCACGGGCGGGATCGGCGCCGGCAAGTCGACTGCGCTCCAGGCGCTGGAGCGCCTCGGTGCCGTGTGCCTGTCCACGGACGCGGTCGTTCACGAGCTCTACGAGTCCCCCGAGATTCGCGACGCCGTCGCGGAGCGCTTCGGCCCCGAGGTCATCGTCGCGGGGCGAGTCGACCGCCCCGCCTTGGCCCGCGCCGCGTTCGCCACCGAGGAGGGTCGCAGCTGGCTCGAGCAGTTGCTGTGGCCGCGCGTGGGCGAACGGGTGGCCGCCTTCCGCACGCAGGCCGACGCCACGCAGCCCCCGCCCCGCGCCGCCGTGGTGGAGATACCGCTCTTGTTCGAGTCCGGGTCAGACCACGGCTTCGACGCGACGATCGCGGTCATCGCCGACGAGGAGATCCGCCAGCGGCGGGCGGCGGCCCGCGGCCACGAGGCGCTGTCGGAGCGGGGCGCGCGTCAGCTCAGCCAGCAGGAAAAGTCGCATCGTGCGACGTACACGGTTGTTAACGACGGCACCGAGCGCGAGTTGCAGGATCGGATGTCGGCCATCCTTGACATGCTGCCCTCGCCCCCCTCGCCAGCTCAGTGACCGTGACCGCATCAGCCCGCCATCGGACCCCGCGCCCCAGCGCCGCCGCTCGCCGGCGCGCGACGGTCAGGCGCCGGCGCCGCACGATGTTCGGTGTCGCCCTGGTGACGGCGGCGATCGTCGCGCTGCTTCTGGCGTTGCCGCTGGCCAAGCGCGCCGTCAACTCGCTCGGCCTGCCGCTCCAGTACTCGTCGGTGATCCGCCAGGAGGCGTCGGCCAAGCATCTGGACCCGGCTCTCGTCGCCGCCGTGATCTACGCCGAGACGAAGTTCGACGCCCGCACCTCGCCCGCCGGAGCCGTCGGCCTGATGCAGCTGATGCCCGAGACGGCAACGTTCCTGGCCAAGCGGTCGGGCGCCACCACGTTCACGACCGCCGACCTCGCCACTCCCCAGGTCAACATCGCCTACGGCAGCTACTACCTGCGCTACCTGCTCAACGTCTACCACGGCAACACCGTCCTCGCCCTGGCGGCCTACAACGGCGGGGAGACCAACGTCGACAACTGGGTGAAGTCGGTGCACGAGGATGGACAGCGCTTCCGGGTCGGCGATATCCCCTTCCCCGAGACCCGCGCCTACGTGCAGCGGGTGCTCACGGCGCGGTCCCAGTACCGCAACACCTACCGGTCCGCGCTCTACGGCTGAGCGCGCTGAGCGTCCGTGGGGCGTTCAGCAGCGTATCGGCGCACGTCAACGGCTTGCTTGGGAAGACGGCCTGCTGCGTCGCAGGCCCCCAAGGGGTTGTGGCGGATAGTTGAGCTATTTCCTGCAATATCCGCCACGACCTCCTCGTCGCGAGCGCTGGCGACGCTGCAGCGTCCTTCTCCTCA
This sequence comes from uncultured Actinomycetota bacterium, assembly GCA_963708835.1. Lineage (GTDB taxonomy): Bacteria > Actinomycetota > Thermoleophilia > Solirubrobacterales > Solirubrobacteraceae > Palsa-465. Next base: position 548,968 of record CAVPUB010000001.1, read on the forward strand.
GCCGCAGTTGACCATCGCTGATACCCCGCTCAGGCGCCAACGGAGATCGCATCCCAATGCGGACAACTTCTGGCCGCGGAGCCCGCGGACCGGTCCTGCCCGCCCGCTAGATTCTTAAGCCGGAACCATGCCCGACTTCGAACTCGACAGCGCCTTCTCGCCAACCGCGGATCAGCCCGCAGCGGTCGAGTCCCTGGCGCAGGGGATCGAGGGCGGGGAGCGCTTTCAGACGCTCCTGGGTGCCACCGGCACCGGCAAGACGATGACGATGGCGGCGACGATCGCGGCCGTCCAGCGCCCATCGCTGATCATCGCCCACAACAAGACGCTGGCGGCCCAGCTCTGCAACGAGTTCCGGACCTACTTCCCCAGCAACGCGGTCGAGTACTTCGTCTCCTATTACGACTACTACCAGCCCGAGGCCTACGTCCCGTCCAAGGACCTGTACATCGAGAAGGACTCGGCCATCAACCAGGAGATCGACCGCCTGCGCCACGCCGCCACCGCCGGCCTGTTCGCGCGGCGCGACGTGGTCATCGTGGCCAGCGTCTCGTGCATCTTCGGCCTGGGTTCGCCCCAGACCTACGAGATGAACCTCCAGACGCTCAACAAGGGCGAGATGATCGACCGCGACAGGCTGCTGCGCAAGCTCGTCTCGATCCAGTACAACCGCAACGACACCGCGTTGGCGCGCGGCACCTTCCGCGTCCGCGGCGAGACGCTCGAGGTCTTCCCCGCGTACGCGGAGACCGCGTACCGGATCGTGCTCTTCGGCGACGAGGTCGAGCACCTGCAGCACTTCGATCCGGTCACCGGCGAGCTCATCGAGGACGACCTCGAGCACGTCGCCATCTGGCCCGCGTCGCATTACAACGTCCGCGAGGGCATGATCGAGGACGCGGTCGCCGAGATCGGCCGCGAGCTCAACGCGCGCTGCACCGAGCTCGAGCAGCAGGGCAAGCTGTTGGAGTCCCACCGGCTGCGCCAGCGCACCCAGTACGACATGGAGATGCTGCGCGAGCTGGGCTTCTGCTCGGGCATCGAGAACTACTCGCGCATCCTCGACGGGCGCAACGCCGGTGACCGGCCGTACTGCCTGCTGGACTACTTCCCCAACGACTTCGTCTGCTTCATCGACGAGTCTCACCAGACCGTGCCCCAGATCGGCGGCATGTACGAGGGCGACCGCTCGCGCAAGCAGACCCTCGTCGACTACGGGTTCCGGCTGCCGTCAGCGCTGGACAACCGGCCGCAGACGTTCGCCGAGTTCCTGTCGATCACGCCCCAGATGGTCTTCGTGTCGGCGACGCCGGGTGAGTACGAGCGCTCGCACTCGCCGCGGATCGTGGAGCAGATCGTCCGCCCGACCGGGATCGTCGACCCCGAGGTGGAGGTGCGCGAGACCCGCAACCAGATCGACGACCTCATGAACGAGATCCGGGTCCGCGTCGATCGCGACGAGCGCACGCTGGTGACGACCCTGACCAAGAAGATGTCCGAGGATCTCACCGACTACCTCCTGGAGATGGGGTTCAAGGTCCGCTATCTGCACTCGGAGATCGACACGCTGGAGCGGATCCAGATCATCCGCGAGCTGCGCCTGGGCGAGTACGACGTGCTCGTCGGCGTCAACCTGCTGCGCGAGGGCCTGGACCTGCCCGAGGTCTCGCTGGTGGCGATCCTCGACGCCGACAAGGAGGGCTTCCTCCGCGGCGCGACCTCGCTCATCCAGACGATCGGGCGCGCCGCGCGCAACGTCGAGGGCAAGGTGCTCATGTACGCCGACAAGGAGACCGCGGCGATGCGGTCGGCGCTCGACGAGACCGATCGCCGGCGAGCGATCCAGCGGACCTACAACGAGGAGCACGGCATCACCCCGGAGACGATCGTCAAGGGCATCTCGGACATCGCCGAGTTCCTCATGTCGGACTCCAAGGTGCCCAAGTCACGACGCCGCAGGCAGCGCGCCGCGTCGTCGATGCCGCCCGCTGAAATCGAGCGTGCAATCGTCGAGCTCGAGGAGGAGATGCTCGCTGCCGCGGAGGATCTTCGCTTCGAATATGCAGCGAAGCTGCGCGACGAGATCCGCGACCTCAAACGCGAGCTAGATCAGGCGATAGCAGACGGCAGACATGCTCCGGTTTCCTGAGCTTTAACCGCTGCAAGAGTTCGACCGAGTAGTGGAGGTTCGCTACGCTCGCCGTGCTCCTTCAACTTCATCGTCGTGATCCCCCTCGGAGGTACTAGGCGTGGCTCTGGACAGGCACAACATCGAGAAGAAGGACTTCCCAGTCGGGATGCGCGGGTATGACCCGGACGCCGTCGACGCCCACCTCTCGGGTCTCGCCGACGAGGTCGCGGCCTTCAAGGAGGAGGCTCGCCGTCGCAATGACACCGTCGCGGCGTCGGCGTCCGACCGCGTGCGCGCGATCGTCGAGGCCGCCGAGCAGTCGGCTGCCGACATCCACCGCGCCGCCGAGGATGACGCGCGCGAGATCCGCGACGAGGCCAACGCCGAGGCGAACTCCACGCGCGAGAGCGCGCACCGCGAGGCCCGCGAGTACCTGGACAAGGTCGCGGCGTCGACGAACGCCATGACCGAGCGCCTCAACGCGATGGAGCAGGAGATGCAGGCGATGATCGAGTCGGTGCGGACCGGCTCCGGTCGCCTCACCGCCGACCTCCAGCAGCTCGAGAGCGGCCTCACCGACGTTTCCGGCGCGATCGCCCCGCGGCCGTCGTTCGTCCCCGACGAGCCGGCCGCCGACACCCATGCGGCGCCCGCCACCGGCCTGCATGAGCCGGTGTCGGGATACGAGACGGTGGAGACCCACCAGCCACCGGCGCAGTCCGACGAGCTGGCGGAGCCCCAGTTCGCCGAGGGCGTCCAGCCCGCCGAGCCTGTCGCCGAGGAGCCGGCCGCAGTGGCGCCCGAGCCCGAGGCCGCCGAGCTTGAGAGCGTGGTCGGGGATGGCGGTCACAGCAACGGATTCGACCAGCCCCAGTCCGCCCAGCAGGGCGGCGACGCCGAGGGCGCGAGGCTGATCGCCCTCAACATGGCGCTCAACGGCACCCCGCGCGAGGAGACCGCTCGCTACCTGAGCGAGAACTTCCACCTCGCCGACGCCGGCGGGCTGCTGGACGAGGTCTACGCCAGCGTCGAGAGCTGAGCCCTAGCGGCGCCGGTGGTTCCTCCGGCCGCCGTGCTGGTCCTTGGCCAGGCGCTTGTCGCGCCGGGCGTTGAGCTGGGCTTCGACCGCGTCGAGATCGGGCGCGGGCCCGTACAGCGCCCAGCCGTTGCGCACCACGCTGAGCAGGAAGACCAGGAGCACCCACACCGGCCAGAACTGCCCGTGGGCGCCTGACGCCGCCCATATCACCGTGCACACGGCGAACGCTCCCAGCGACCCGCCGCTCTCCTGGAGCATCCGCCGCGTGAGCTGACGGCGCCGCTCGGCGTGCTGGATGGCCACCTGCCGGCTGGGCACGGGCAGGTCCGCGCGCAGCGCGTCGAGCTGCCCCGTGGTGGTGGCGGTGTAGGCCGCCCTGACGCGGCGCTCGAGCTCGTCGGTGTCGATGCGGCCCGCCACCAGGTGCTCGTTGAGCTCGGAGATCAGCTGGTCGCGGTCCGCGTCGGACGCGCGCACGCCGCGGGAGAGGCGCCCAGCTGGTCCAGGCGAAATTTCTTCCTCGCTCATAGCGTCAAACTGTAGGCCAGATACGGCCGGACGGGCTCGGTCGGCCATGGGAACGTCTGTTCGGTCAACTAGACTCGGAGAGGTATGGAGAAGCTGATCGTCTCAGGCGCGCGGGAGCACAATCTCAAGGACGTCACGGTGGCGATCCCGCGGGATTCGCTGACCGTTATCACCGGCCTTTCGGGGTCCGGTAAGTCCTCCTTGGCCTTCGACACGATCTACGCCGAGGGCCAGCGGCGCTACGTGGAATCGCTGTCGGCCTACGCGCGACAGTTCCTGGGCCAGATGGACAAGCCCGACGTCGACTCGATCGAGGGGCTGTCCCCGGCCATCTCGATCGACCAGAAGACGACGTCGCGCAACCCGCGCTCGACGGTCGGCACCGTCACCGAGATCTATGACTACCTGCGCCTGCTGTGGGCGCGGATCGGCCATCCCCACTGCCACGTGTGCGGCCGCCCCATCACCGGGCAGTCGGCCGAGCAGATCATCGATCAGGTCATGGAGCTCTCCGACGGCACCCGCTTCATGGTGATGGCGCCGATCGTGCGCGGGCGCAAGGGGGAGTACGGCAAGCAGTTCGAGGAGCTGCGCGCCGAGGGCTTCGGCCGGGTCAAGGTCAACGGCGAGCTGCGGCGTCTCGACGAGGAGATCGTGCTCGACAAGAAGTACAAGCACGACATCGCGGTCGTCGTGGACCGGCTGGTGATGAAGACCGACCTGCGCAAACGCCTGGCGGACTCGATCGAGACGGCGGTGGCGCTGGCCGACGGGCTGGTCGAGATCGAGCTGGTCGATGAAGACGCCAAGGTCCTCACCTTCTCGGAGAAGTTCGCGTGCCCGGTCCACGGCCCCAGCCTGGTGGAGCTCGAGCCGCGGATCTTCTCCTTCAACGCCCCTCACGGCGCGTGCCCGCGCTGCACGGGGCTCGGGTCCCAGATGGAGATCGACCCCGATCTGGTCGTCCCCGACCCGACGCTGTCGATCGGCGAGGGCGCCATCGCCCCGTGGGCGGTGAGCGCCTCCTCCTATTACGACCAGCTCACCCAGGCGATCGCCGAGCGTTACGACGTCGACCTCGAGACGCCGTGGGAGGACCTGCCCGCCGACGCTCAGGAGTTCTTCCTGCACGGCACCAACGGCGAGAACATCCAGGTGTCCTACCGGAATCGCTTTGGGCGCCGGCGCTCGTATGCCACGCAGTTCGAGGGGATCGTCGCCAGCCTGGAGCGCCGCTACCGCGAGACCGACTCCGACTACTCGCGGGAGAAGATCGAGGAGTACATGACCCTGCGCCCGTGCCCGGACTGCAAGGGCGCGCGGCTGCGTCCCGAGTCGCGGGCGGTGCTGGTCGGCGGGACGGCGATCCACGAGTTCACGGCGCTGCCGGCCCGGCGGGCGCTGGACTGGATCCGCGATCAGGAGTTCTCCGAGCATGACCGGCGGATCGCCCGCCTGGTCCTGCGCGAGATCGAGGAGCGCCTGCAGTTCCTGGAGAACGTCGGCATCGGCTACCTCTCGATGGACCGGGCCTCGGCCACGCTGTCGGGAGGAGAGGCGCAGCGGATCCGGCTGGCCACGCAGATCGGCTCGTCGCTGGTGGGGGTGCTCTATATCCTCGACGAGCCGTCGATCGGGCTGCACCAGCGCGACAACGACAAGCTGATCGCCACCCTCGAGCGGCTGCGCAACCTCGGCAACACGGTCCTCGTCGTCGAGCACGACGAGGGGACGATGCGCGCCGCCGACCACATTGTCGACATGGGTCCCGCCGCCGGGGAGCACGGCGGCCACGTGGTGGCCGAGGGGACCGCCGACGAGATCGGCAAGGTGGCGGAGTCGCTCACCGGGCAGTTCCTGGCCGGCACGCGGCGCATCGAGGTCCCGGCGCGACGGCGCAGGCCGTCGGGCTACGTGGGCGTGGAGGGCGCCGCGGAGAACAACCTGCAGAAGATCGACGTCAAGTTCCCTCTCGGGGTGCTGTGCAGCGTGACCGGCGTGTCGGGGTCCGGGAAGTCGACGCTCGTCAACGAGGTGCTGCTCAAGGCGGTCTCCAACCACCTGCACCGCAGCCGCCAGCGCGCGGGCACCCACAAGCGGATCACCGGGCTCGACCAGCTCGACAAGATCATCTCCGTCGACCAGTCGCCGATCGGGCGCACGCCGAGGTCCAACCCCGCGACCTACATCGGGCTGTTCGACCAGATCCGGGACCTGTTCTCCAAGACGCAGGAGGCCCGGGCCCGCGGCTACAAGCCGGGCCGGTTCTCCTTCAACGTCAAGGGCGGCCGCTGCGAGGTGTGCCGCGGCGACGGCCAGATCAAGATCGAGATGCACTTCCTGCCCGACGTGTACGTGCCGTGCGAGCAGTGCCACGGCAAGCGCTACAACCGCGAGACGCTTGAGGTGCGCTTCAAGGGCAAGACGATCGCCGACGTGCTGGAGATGCCGATCGAGGAGGCCCAGGAGTTCTTCGCCCATATCCCCAAGATCCGGCGCCGGGTGGAGGCGCTGGTGGACGTCGGCCTGGGCTACATGCGGCTCGGCCAGCCCGCCACGACGCTGTCGGGCGGCGAGGCGCAGCGGGTCAAGCTCGCCGCCGAGCTGAGCAAGGTGGCGACCGGGCGCACGATGTACATCCTCGACGAGCCGACGACGGGGTTGCACTTCGCCGACATCCAGCGGCTGCTCGAGGTGCTCGACCGGCTCGTGCAGGCCGGCAACTCGGTCGTCGTCATCGAGCACAACCTCGACGTCATCAAGGTCTCTGACCGGCTGATCGACCTCGGGCCCGAGGGCGGCGACGAGGGCGGCCAGGTGATTGTCACCGGCACGCCGGAGGAGGTGGCCGCAGAGCCCGCCTCCTACACCGGGCGCTTCCTGGCCGGGATGCTCGAGGTCAAGGCAGCGCGCGGGCGCAAGCCGGCGCCCCGCCGGGCCAACGGCTCCAAGAGCGCCAAGGGCGTCGCGAACGGCTCGAAGACCGCCAAGGGCGCCGCGAACGGGTCAAAGGCCGCGAGGAGTTCCGCCAACGGGGCCAAGAACGGCACCACTGCGGCCAACGGCTCCGGCAACGGCAACGGATCGGGCACGCGGCGCCGCGCCAGCGCCAGCGCCAGCGCCGCCAAGCGTTGACGCCCCAGCCCCCGCCGCGGGTGCCGACCCGGGCCGAGTTGAAGCTGTGGGCGCAGAAGTGGCGCTGGTATGAGGGCAACACGCTGCCGTGGAACCGCGCGCGGATCCACTGGGAGATGATGCGACGGGGCGCGTTCGCCCGCTGGCCGGTCCACGGCAACGTGCTCGAGGCGCTGCGGGAGGGCCGCCTGGAGATCGGGGCCAACACGCTGCTCGAGCCCGGGGTGTGGATCACGGCGCCCGCGCCGGCGCGGGTCCGCATCGGCTCCGGGACGTTCCTCAACCTCGGGGTGATGGTGGCGGCGCTGGATCTGGTGGAGATCGGCGACCACTGCATGTTCGCCAACGGCAGCTTCATCACTGACGCCGACCACCAGGTCGACGATCCGGATCGCCCGATCACGTGGCAGGGCTTTCGCAGCAAGGGGCCGACGCGCATCGGTGACAACGTGTGGTGCGGGGCCAACGTCGTCATCACCAGCGGGGTGACCGTGGGTGAGCGATGCGTGATCGGCGCCAACTCGGTCGTCAACCGCGACCTGCCGCCCTACTCGATCGCGGTGGGCGCCCCCGCCCGGGTGATCAAGCAGGTCACCTACCCCCCGGCCTGACCCGCGCGATGCTACTTCTTGGGCAGGTTCAGGTCGCGGATCACGACCGGGACCTTGCTCTGCTTGCCCCGCGCGTCCTTGACCAGCACCGTCATCTTCAGGCTCTTGAGCTTGTGGTGCCGGGCCTGTGACATCAGGCTGCCGGACTCGGCCAGCGCGCGGCTGGAGAGGCTGACGATCACGTTGTCGACGGCATTGCGCAGCGCGATCACCAGGTGACGGTGCTGGAGCACGGCGGACTTGAGCTTGGCTCCGGCCAGCGACACGCCCTGTACCGCCGGCTTTCCGTGGACACGGTGGCGGACGAAGCGCAGGCCGCGCGGAAGCTCGACGGTGAGCACGCTCAGCTTGCCCGCGCCCTTGCCGGCCACCACCTGGAAGACCAGGGACGGCTTGCCCTTGGTCAGTCCGGACACCGACTGCCCGTCGATCCGAGGCGGCTTGCCGCCCTTGCGGCCGGTCCCGGAGCCCGACGGCCCGAGCCCGCCGCCGGTGCACGGAGAGATGGTGAACGGCGCCGTGACCTGCTTGCTCTGATCGCCGTTCTGGGAGGTGAGCGTCGCGGACGCCGAGCCTGAGGCGGGCACGCACGTCGCGTTGAACACGGCCTTGCTGCCGCCCTTGAGCGCCACCTTGAGGTCGGTCAGGGGGAAGTCCGGGATGCCGGTGAACGTCGTGGCGTTGTGCGCGAGATCGACCTGCCCCACCAGCGTCAGGGAGAACGGCGCCCCGAACACCAGCGTGAGCGTGGGCGCGGTGAGCGACCCGGTCAGGTACGCATTGGCGAACAGCGGTGACGGGTACAGCGGCGATACCGCGGCCGCGGCGCCCACCGGTGTGCACGTCCCCGAGGTCGGGTTGGCGCACTGCAGGCTGGCGACGAGGATGTTGGGGGCGAGGGCGTTGGTGGGGAACGCGAGCGAGACCGAGCGGGGCGGCGCCTGGTCGGCGGTCTGGGTCACGTCGGTGACGACCGCGGCGCCCTGATCGGCGGAGTCCTTGGTGATCGACACCGCGAAGCCCGGGTGGAAGGGGAGCGATCCACATCCGGTGACGGTGAGCGGCGCGCTCGCCGTGGTCGGGGTCGCGGTGCTGTAGGAGTCCGCGGTCACGGCCATCCTCGCCGGAGTCGACGGGCAGGTGTCGGGGAAGCGCAGGCCGTTGAACGTGCCGTTGATCTCATGCAGCTGGAGGGGGAGGCCGTCAAAGGTGTCGGGGATGCTGGTGAACGCGATGTTGAGCCCGACGCCGGCGGGATCGGTGGGCGGGCGGATGGTGACGGCCGCGGGCGCGCCGAGCTGGGTCGGCTGGCCTCCGGGAGCGGTCACCAACACGGCGAGCCCCGCGAGGTTGGCCTGGCTGGAGGGGGCAACGAGATCGAAGGTGGCAGGCAGTCCGACGGGAACCAGACCCCCGAGAATGTTGGCGGTGACCGTGCCGCTGCCCACCTGACAAGCGGGGTTGGGCGTTGCGCTCTTCAGGCACGCCCCGCCATCGATGGCGGCGTTGGCAAGGAGCCCGGACGGCAACTGGAGCGTCAGATCCTTGGTGCTGTCTCCGCTCGAGGGGCTGAACGTGATGTCGGTGCCCAGGTTGCCCGTGGAGCCGCCCGCGGCCGAGCTGGGGGAGAGGGTGAGCGTGACCGGGTTGATCGAGGCCCACGCGGCCGGAGCAAACGCTGCCATCGCGCCCACCACAGCCGCACACAGAGCGATCCGTCGCCTCATCGTCGCGAGATTCTTCCCCGGCAGCGGATAACTCAATCCGCCGCGCCGCTGCCCCGCAGGACCGCGGCCCTCAGGAGTTCTTGATGACGATGCCCTCGATGATGTTGGCCGCGCGCTCCGCGGCGTCGATGGCCGCCTCGAGCCGCTCGAAGATGTCCTTCCAGCGGATGACCACCATCGGGTCGATCCCGCCGTCGAACAGCGAGGCCACCGCCTCGCGCGTGATGCGGTCGCCCTCGTTCTCCAGCCGGTTGACCTCGACGGTGTAGCGGCTGATGTCGCGGAAGCCGCGGAGGTTGGGAATGGCCTCGGCGATCTGGCTCGAGGCCTCCTTGAGCACGCGGGCCAGCCAGATGGCCTGGTCCATAGGCGCCTCGATCTTGTAGAGGCCCAGGTAGTCGGCCACCTCCTCGGTGTAGTCGACGATGTCGTCGAGCGCCGAGGCCAGCGCGAGGATGTCCTCGCGGTCGATCGGGGTCACGAACGTGTGGTTGAGCCGGTCGATGATGTCGTGGGTGATCCGGTCGCCCTCGTGCTCGAGGTCCAGGATCTCCCCGGCCAGCTGCTTGTTGTCCGGGTAGTCGCTGAGCAGGTCGTAGAGCAGCGTCGAGGAGCGGAGCATGTTCTGCCCCGCCTCCTCGAACAGCTCGAAGTAGACGCGATCCCGCGGGGCGAACACCTGGGCGAACCGTGCCATTCGCCCGGATGCTACGGGATCGTCTCGCCCGCTCTAACTAAAGACCGGCCCGGAATGTCGCAAGCTGCTCATCATCGATCGAATAGCAGTGCTCGGGCGCCGGGAACGCGCGGCTGCGCACCTCGGCGGCATACTCGGCGACGCCCGCCACCATGTGAGCGCGCACGTCGGCGAAGCGCTTGGCGAAGCGGGCAACGTGGCCATCGTAGATGCCCAGCAGATCGTGGAACACCAGCACCTGGCCGTCGGTCGCGGGACCGGCGCCGATTCCGATCACCGGGATCTCCACCCGGGCCATGATCTCCTGCGCCACCGCGGCGGGAATCGCCTCCAACACGATCGAGAAGCAGCCGGCCTCCTCCAGGGCGATCGCGTCGCGAGCGACGGCGATCGCCTGATCGGCGGTCCGTCCCTGGGCGCGGTAGCCACCGAGCGCGGTCGCGGTCTGCGGCGTGAGCCCGACATGCCCCATCACGGGGATGCCCGCGGCGACGATCGCCTGCGCGCGCTGGACGCTCGTCCCGCCGCGCTCCAGCTTGACGGCGTCACAGCCGGCCTCTTTGACGAAGCGCTGCGCGGTGGCGATCGCCTGCTCGTCGGAGGCCTCGTAGGACCCGAAGGGCAGATCGCCGACCAGCAGCGGGGTCTGCAGCCCGCGGCGCGCGGCGGCGGCCAGCATCAGCATCTCGTCGGTGGACACCGGAACCGTCGACGGATAGCCGAGCACCGTCATCGCGCCGGAGTCGCCGACGAGGACGATGTCCACACCGGCCTCCTGGGCCACCTGCGCCGACGGGTAGTCGTAGGCCGTGACCATCACGATCGGCTCCCCGAGCCGCTTCTTCTCGGCCAGGCGCGGCAGCGTCATCGGCACCGGGCGGTCCAGGCTGTTGGGGACGGGGGTGTGGGGGGTCGCAGACATGGCTTTTGCCTCCTTAGGTGGTTGGCGCCCCGTGCGGGGTCGCCACCGTGGTGTCGGTACTGCTCAGGGTGCGTCTCATGACGTTTATCGGCACGTTGTCGATCAGGCGGACAGACCCGACGCGCGCGGCCACGGCCACGAGGACATCGCCCTCGATGGACGTCACCGGCTCCATCGTGTCCGCGGCCACGATCGCGAGATACTCGGGCTCGATCCGTGCCGCGGCCAGCTCGGCATGGCCGGCTGCCGTCGCACCGTCCGGGTCGCGCTCACCGGCGGCCACCGCGGCCTGGACGGCCCGGAGGGCCCGGTAGAGCGCGGCGGCCTGGTCGCGTTCGGCGCCGGTGAGCAGCACGTTGCGGCTCGACAGCGCCAGGCCGTCGTCGGCGCGGACGGTGGGGCAGACCTCGATCCGCACCGGGAAATTGAGGTCGCGGACCAGCCGCCGCACGACCGTCGCCTGCTGGGCGTCCTTCTGCCCGAAATAGGCGACGTCGGGTCCCACCATGTTCAGCAGCTTGCTCACGACCGTGGTCACGCCGTCGAAGTGCCCGTGCCCGCGGTGCGCGCCCTCCAGGCCGTCGGTGAGGCCTCGGACGGCCACGGAGGTGGCGAAGCCGTCGGGATAGACCTCGGTCACCTGGGGGGCGAACAGGTAGTCGACGCCCTCGCCCATGGCCAGGTCCGCGTCGCGCGCCTCATCGCGGGGGTAGTCGTCCAGGTCGCCCGCCTCGTTGAACTGCGCGGGGTTGACGAACAGCGAGACGACGACGACGTCACACGCCTCGCGAGCGCGCCGCATCAGCGACAGGTGGCCCTGGTGAAAGGCCCCCATCGTCGGCACCAGCCCGATCGTGCGCCCGGCGCGCCGGGCGTCGGCGAGGTGCGCTCGGAGCTCGGGGACGGAGCGGATGGTCCTCATCGGATCAGCGCTTCGGCCGTGGCCAGCGCGCGCGTGGCGTCGACCATCGTGTCGAACAGCGCGAGCAGGTCGGGAGCGCGCTCGGCGATCGCCTGGCGCTGGGCGGCGACGGTCTGCTCGTCGCCGCGGGCCACCGGTCCGGTGAGCGCACGCTCACCGCCCAGCCGCGCCCAGTTCTCGACGGTCGCCCGCACCAGCGCCACCAGGTCGGCGCGCTCCATCCCCACGGTGGCGGCCAGCCGCTCGGCGGCGGCTTCCAGCGTCACGAGAAAGTTCGATGCGATCGACGCCGCCGCGTGATAGGCGGTGCGGTCGCCGGGGGCGATCTCGATCGGGCGCATTCCCAGCCGTTGGGCCAGCCGTCGGGCGAGGTCGAGCATCGCCGGGCTGCTCCCGGCCACCGCGGCGCCGGCACCGGCGAAGGTGGTGGCCTTCGGCTCGGCGGTGACCGTCATGAGAGGATGCAGGGAGAAGGCCGCGCGCGCGCCGAGCACGTCCAGCCCGGTCGCCCCCGAGCAGTGACCGACGGGAAGTTCGGCGGGTATCGCTCCGGCGGCGCGGCCGATCTCGGCGTCGGGCACGCAGAGCAGCACCGCGGCGACGTCCTGCGGGGTGTCGTCGCGGCCGAGCGGGCCGGTGACGTCGACGCCGGCGGCACGCAGCGCGCCGGCCAGGGCATTGCCCAGATCGGCCGTTGCCGACGATGGCCACCCGTTCAGGGAAGCTCAGGACAGAAGCAGACGTGGGCTGAGAAAGCCGCTCCAGTTCCCGCATGTGAGATACCGGTCGGAGATTGGGAAAAAAACTTCGCCGTCAACGGGTCCGGCCCTTGTGGGTGCCGGCCACGAAGCTCAGGATACCCCGTCTGATGGCGTCTCTAGCATGGAGATCCGTGACGAGCCCCACAGAGCGTCGCGAGCAGCTCAAGGCGGTCTACGAGCAGGCGAAGGTCTGCACACGTTGCCCGCTGCACCAGACCCGGACCACGGTTGTCTTCGGCTCCGGCAACGCGGACGCGGATCTCATGTTCGTCGGGGAGGCCCCCGGCGCCAACGAGGACAAGCAGGGCCTGCCCTTCGTCGGCCAGGCCGGCAAGCTCCTGACAAAGCTGCTCAACGAGATCGGGCTCGACCGCGCCGACGTGTTCATCTGCAACACCGTCAAATGCCGCCCACCCAACAACCGCGACCCGCATCCCAACGAGATCGAGTCCTGCAACGAGTACCTGCGCAGGCAGGTCGAGCTCATCCAGCCCATCGTGATCTGCACGCTGGGCAACTTCGCCACCAAGCTCCTGCGGGACGACAACACGGGCATCTCCCGGCTGCACGGCCAGGCGGAGGTGAGCATGATCGGCGCCCGCGCCATTCGGTTGTATCCCCTCTATCACCCCGCGGCCGCGCTCTATACGCCCTCCAACCTGGAGGTTCTGCGCGCGGATTTCCAGCGGATTCCGGAGTTGTTGGCGCTCGGCGCGCCCGAGCAGCCCGTCGTGGAGGACGAGGAGGTCCCCGAGCCGGCGGACGAGGAGGCCTCGCCGCCCGAGGCGGAGGTTCCCCGGTCCGCAGGCGAGGTCTCCGCGGCCCGGGAGATGACGCCGCCAACCGAGCGCGACGGTCCCGAGATCCAGGCGCGCGCGGGTGGTGGAAACGCCGATAGACCAGAATCAGGTGTGGGCGTTGACAGCGAGTCCGACATCGTCCAGCTGGGCCTTTTCTAGCCGCTGATCGGACCCTTTTCCGCGGCGCGCAGGGGCGAGCGTCCAGGGATCCTGGACGCATGCCCCGTAGGCTGATTAAGGCTCAAGCACGGGGGATTGGGGGTCGATACCACGGCGATGAGCCTCCGTCGCCACCCCAATCTCGTCGTCGCCCTGGTCTTCGCCGTGGCCACGCTGGCATCACTGGGCCCGCATCTGCTGATGCTGGGGTATTCGGTGGCGGGCGCCAAGCCGCCGCCGGCGCTGCTGCTCGTCTGTCCGTTGCACCGCCTGGACACCCCACATCCGCACGCCTTCGTGCTGAAAGCGAAGCCGCTGACATGAGCGGAGCGCGGGACCGGGGGAAGGACGACACGCCGCGCGGATTGCGCGGGGTCATGGCCGGCGTGCGCGCCGCGCTCCCGCACGGCGGCTCGCTGCCCGACGAGGACTGGCGCGGCCGCCACCGGGTGATCGGCGTCCTGCTGGCCTTGAGCATCGTCGTCGTCGCGGTCTACGCGGTCGCCGCTCACGGCAGCGCAGCGGTGCGGTACATCCCCGAGGTGGCCGCGATGCTCGCCTTCGCGTGCCTGGCAGGGTGGAGCGCCGCCTCGCGCAAGTGGCGCTCGGTCTCGGCGTCGATGGGCCTGCTCACCGGGTCGGCGGCGCTGGTGGACATCTCAGGCGGGCTCATCGAGATGCACTTCAGCTTCTTCGTCGTGATCGTCGTCCTGACCCTGTACGAAGACTGGGTCCCGTTCCTCGTCGCGGTGGCATTCGTGCTGATCCACCACGGCATCATGGGGACGATCGACCCCAACGCGGTCTTCGACACGGCCGCGGCCCGCGCCAACCCATGGGCCTGGGCCGGCCTGCACGCGCTGTTCGTCGCCCTGGCCGGCGTCGCCGGTGTCACCGCCTGGGGCCTCAACGAGCGGGTGCGAGAGCGGATGCGCGACGTCCAGCGCGAGCTCGAGCAGCTCGGCCACACCGACGCCCTGACCGGTCTGGGCAACCGCCGCCGGCTCATGGGCGACATCGAGCGCCTGCTCAACGAGGGCCGCCCCGCCGCGCTGGCGATCTTCGACCTCGACGGCTTCAAGGAATACAACGACCGCTTCGGCCACCCGGCGGGTGACGCGCTGCTGGTGCGCCTGACCGCGGCGCTGCATGCGTCGGTCACCGGGACGGGAAGCGCCTATCGCCTCGGCGGCGACGAGTTCTGCGTCCTCGCCGAGATCGTGTTCCGCGATGCCCTGGAGCTGCGTCTGGCCGAGTGGACCGAGTGCTTCAGCGAGAGCGGCGACGGGTTCTGCATCACCGCCTCCAGCGGCGTGGCGCTCATCCCCGAGGAGGCCACCGACCCGTCTGACGCGCTGCGGCTCTGCGACCGCCGCATGTATGCCCGCAAGCAGAGCCGGCGGGTCACGCCAGCCGCCCAGACGCGGGACGTGCTCCTGGCCACGCTCGCAGCCGTCCAGGACGAGCTCGACGAGCGCGCCAGCGGGGTCGCAGGGGCGGCCGAGCGCGTCGGCGAGGAGCTGGGGGTGACCGGCGCCTGGCTGCAGGAACTGACCCACGCCGCCGCCCTGCACGACGTCGGCAAGGTGGCTGTGCCGGCCTCGATTCTCGCCAAGCCGGGCCCGCTGACCGGCGAGGAGTGGGAGTTCGTCGAGCGCCACCCCGTGATCGGTGAGCGGATCCTGGCCGCCGCGCCCGCGTTGGCCACCGCGGCCCGCATCGTCCGCTCCACGCACGAGCGCTACAACGGCACCGGCTACCCGGATCGCCTCGTCGGCGAGCAGATCCCGCTCGAGGCCCGGATCATCTCCGTCTGTGACGCCTACCACGCGATGACGAGTGAGCGCCCGCACCGGCCGGCGGTCGCACACCTCGAGGCGCTGGACGAGCTGCGACGCTGCGCGGGCGGTCAGTTCGACCCGGCGGTCGTGGAGGCGTTCGTGCGCTCGTTCGCCGAGGCTCCGCCGGCCGTGCGGCTGCTCAGGCCGCTGCAGGGCGACGATCCCGCCCGCACCCCGGCCGCGGCGCTCTGATCAGACCGGCTCGGGGACGCGTTCCTCGGCCACGCGCTGAGGCGGACCGGGGGGCGAGACCGGGGTGCGATCGGGCCGCAGCGCGAACCCGAAGGCCACGATCGCCGCCACCACCTGGACCGCCAGCACCACCGCGGCAAAGCTCTTGGGCTCGTGCGACGCGTTGAGCAGCAGGATCGGCTCGGCAACGGCGACGGCCGCGAGCGGCGCCAAGAACCACGTTCGCCGCTGCGCCAGCATGTACTGGACGGCCAGGTAGGTGCAGGCCAGCACGGCGAAGGCGAGGCCGAGGACGAGCAGCGAGTTCGCCGCCGTCGTCTTGGACGCGCCGAACGCGGCCTTGATCAGCACCTGGGAGGCGACGGCGAAGATGAGCAGGACCGGAACCGCGCACACGGCGACGATGCCCAGTGCCCGCGCCAGGATCGGCCGCGGATCCTCGCCGTTGGCCCGGCGCCGGGAGACCTCGGGCACCAGGTAGAAGCCGGCGCCCATCGCCACCCAGATGAGCACCTTGGCGGCGACCGCCACGGCGCTGTAGGAGCTGGCGGTGTGCGTGTCGAAGCGGTGCTTGGCGGCGATGATGTCGATGTTCTGCAGGACGGCGATGATGATCAGCCCCGCGATCGGCGCCCATGCGCGCTTGACGTGCTCCCAGAGGCTGAGGGCGGCGGACGGCGCGGCGGTGACGGCCGCCGTCTGGGGGACACGAGAGTCGAGCTCCCGCACGTGGCGGCGCAGCCGGTGGGCCGCGTACAGGCCCATCGCAATGAACGAGAGCGGCGTGCCGAGGTAGGCCCCGGTCACCCCCAGGCCCGCGGCGGCGAGGATCGCGCCGCAGACGAGGCGTGCGCCCTGCTCGCCGACGAGGCTCAGACCCACGCCCTTGTAGTCCCCGACGCCCTGCAGCACGCCGCGCAGGACTGACAACTCCAGCCACAGCCCGGCGGCGGGCAGGCCCAGGGCCGCCGCCCACGGGTCGTGTGTGACGTTCAGCGCGCGCGCGATCGGATCGCGCAACAGAACCGAGACGACGGTGAGCGCCAGCGTGAACAGCAGCAGCCCGCGCGTCCATCGCCTGACCGTGGCGACCAGCCCGGCCCCGACGCCGAGGTGGCCGAGCACGCTCTCCCGCGCGGTCGCCACCTGCATCGCCTGGCCCGCCACCGAGAGGATCAGGAAGTAGCTGATCAGCGCCGCCAGGGAGCCGTAGCCGCCGCCCTGGTTGTCCTTGAGCAGCCTGCTGAACACCACCGTCGAGCCGAGCGCGATGACGTTGTTGCAGATCATCGCCGCGGCCAGCCCGACCGCCTTGGCCGTTTCGGACCCGCGCAGTTCCTCCAGAGAGGACGGAACGCCGGCGCGATCTCCGGCCACGCGCTGCACGAGTTGGGCGATGCGGCCCCGGGAGCTGGACGGACCGTCGGGCATGATGGCCCCTGACGGTAGCGGAAGGCGAGGTCCTACAGTCTCGGCCTGTGCAAGGCCGGTTTCAGTCACATGACGCGGCCGAGACCGAGGAACTCGGAGGCCGGCTGGCGGCCGAACTGGGCCCCGGTGACGTCGTGCTGGTGGAGGGTGAGCTCGGCGCCGGCAAGACGACGTTCGTCCGCGGCGCCGCCCGCGCGCTCGGCGTGACGGTCCCCGTGACCAGTCCCACATTCACCATCGGCCACCTGTACCGCGCCGAAGGACGGGCATCCGTGGCCCACGTCGACCTGTACCGGCTGGCCTCGCTGGACGGAGAGGACCCCGACCTGCTCGCCGACTACGTGGGCCCGGACACGGTCGCGTTCGTCGAATGGCCGGCCGCCGGTGAGCAGGAGCTGGCCCAGCTCGGACGCGTGGCCGCGCGGGTGCGGCTCGAGCACGCCGGAGGCGATGAGCGCGAGGTTGTCGTTCGGTGAAGATTCTCGGGTTCGACACCGCGACCCGCGCGACCACGGTCGCGCTGCTGGACACCGACACCGATGAGGCGGTGCAACGCCGCGACGATCCGCCGGCAGGCGCTCGGCCTCGCCACACGACTCTTCTCATGGCCCTCGTCGTGGAGGTCCTCGACGCTGCGGGCGCCCGATGGGCGGACGTCGACCGGATCGCCGTCGGGGTGGGGCCGGGTACCTTCACGGGGCTGCGGATCGGCGTCGCCACGGCACACGCGCTCGCGCGGGCGCGCGAGATCGACCTCGTGGGCGTCTCGACGCTGCATTCACTCGCCCGCGGCGCCGCCACCGCCGAGACGGCCCGGGGCGGCCCCTACGACGCCGTGATGGCGGTCATCGACGCTCGCCGCGGGGAGGCCTTTGCCGCCGGCTGGGCCGCCGACGCCGCGAGCCACGCTGACGCCGCGCCGCTGCTCGGCCCCCGTGCACTGGCCCCCGAGGCGCTCGCCGAGGCCATCCGCGCGGACGGCCGCGGGTGGCTGGCAGCGGGTGACGGGGCGGTAGAATTCAGACAGGCTCTCGAGCCTGCGGGAGCGCGGATTCCCGAGCCGGACTCAGACCTGCACCGAGTCAGCGCCGTCGAGCATTGTCGGCTGGCCCGGACACTGCGGCCCGAGCCTCCGGAGGCGATCCAGCCGGAGTATCTGCGTCTGCCGGACGCCGAGATCAGCCTTCGCACCGCCCGGCAGCAATGACCCCAGACAGCGTCACGATCCGGCCTCTCGGCTATTCCGACCTCCCGCAGGTCATCGCCATCGAGCGCCGCGCGTTCACCACGCCGTGGTCGCTGGCGATGTTCGTGCTCGAGCTGTCCAAGCCGTCGGGGCTGTGCCTGGCGGCCGTGGATGGACAGGACACGCTGCTCGGCTACCTCATCTGCGCCCGCTACGACACGGTCTGGCATCTCATGAACATCGCCGTCGAGCCGGCGATGCGCCGGCGCGGCATCGCCCGGACGCTGCTCAAGGAGATGATCGAGCGGGCCGGCGTCGACCGCGAATACACCCTGGAGGTGCGGACCTCGAACGCTCCGGCGATCGCCCTCTACGAGCGCTTTGGGTTCCGCTCGGCGGGCACGCGCCCTCGCTACTACCGCGACAACGGTGAGGATGCGGTGATCATGTGGCGCACGCTTGAGACGACCTCCCCGTCGGGCGCGGCGGGGTGATCCTCGCGCTCGAGACCTCCTGCGACGACACCTGCGCGGCGGTCGTCACGGGCACCGGCGAGATCCTCTCCAACGTCATCTCGTCGCAGGGGATCCACGACCGCTACGGCGGCGTCGTCCCTGAGATCGCCAGTCGCCACCACCTCGAGCTCGTCGGGGCGGCCGTGCAGGACGCCTTGCGCCAGGCCGATGCCGAGTTGCCGGACGTCGAGCTCGTCGCGGTCACGCGCGGGCCGGGCCTGGTCGCGGCGCTCCTGGTGGGGCTGGCCACGGCCAAGGCGATGGCCGCTGCGTACGAGCTGCCGCTCGCTCCCGTCGACCATCTCCACGGCCACATCGCCGCCGGGTTTCTCGCGCCGTCGCCGCTTGAGCCTCCCTTCCTGAGCCTCATCGCCTCCGGCGGCCACACCTTCCTGGCTCGCGTGACCGACCACGGGCCGGGCTACGAGGTCCTGGGCCAGACGCTCGACGACGCCGCCGGGGAGGCCTTCGACAAGGGCGCGCGCCTGCTGGGCCTCGGCTATCCCGGGGGCGCGGCGCTGGAGCGCCTTGCGCGCGAGGGCGACCCCGGGGCCTTCGACTTCCCCACCGGGGCGCGGATGCGGGGGCTGGATTTCTCCTTCGCGGGGCTCAAGACCGCGCTGCTGTACCGCGTGCGCGAGCTGGGGGAGGCCGAGTCAGAGCGCCGGCGCGCCGACCTTGCCGCCTCCTACCAACGGGCCATCGTCGAGGCGCTGGCACTGCGCGTGGAGCGCGCGCTGGAGCAGACCGGCGCCGAGCAGCTCGCGGTGGGGGGTGGCGTGGCCGCCAACGGCCCGCTGCGCGACCGGCTGTCGGCCCTCGGGGTTCCCGTCGACACCCCGCCGCGCGCGCTGTGCACCGACAACGCCGCGATGATCGCCAGCGCCGCCCGCTACGTCCGGGCGCAGCCATTCCCGGAGTACCTGGACGTCGACGTCTACGCCACCGGGGAACGGGCGCTCGTCTCGTGATCGAGGTGGTGCTCTACGGCCGCGACGGCTGCTGTCTGTGCGACGACGCCCGCGCGATCCTCGAGCGCGTCAGGGCTCGACACCCCTTCGCGCTCACCGAGCGCGACATCGAGGTCGATGAGGCGCTGCTCCGGGCTTACCTCGAGCGCATCCCCGTCGTGACCATCGAGGGCGACGAAGTGTTCGAGCTGTTCGTCGACGAGGCGGCGCTGGAGCGGCGCCTGACCGACCTGAGCGAACCGACTAGAGTGGAAACAGCATGAGCTACACGGTCGGCCGCGGTACCGAACCGGCGGGCCCGGGCCTCGACAAGCCGAGCGAGAAGCTGTCGCTGGGGGTTGCGGCGCGACTGTCGCGGTACCTGCAGGTCCTCACCCAAGCGCGAAAGATCGGCAAGGAAACGATCTCCTCACAGGAGCTCGCCGACTACACGCACGTCAACTCGACCCAGATCCGGCGCGATCTGTCGGGCTTCGGGAAGTTCGGCAAGCGCGGCGTGGGCTACAACGTCGAGTCGCTGGTGAGCCAGATCCGCAAGATCCTGCGGACAGCCGGGCAGCACAACATCGCGCTGTTCGGAGCCGGCCATCTCGGCACCGCCATCGCCACCTCGGACATCTTCGCCGACCACGGCTTCCGCGTGGTGGCGATCTTCGACATCGACCACGGGCGCGTCGGGACCCGGATCGGGCCGATGACCGTCCGCCACAACTCCGAGCTGCGTACCGTCGTGGACGAGCAGGACATCGTCGTGGCGGTCCTCGCGGTGCCGTCATCGGCCGCCCAGAGCATCGCCGACGAGCTCGTCGACGCCGGGGTGAAGATCATCTTCAACTACTCCGAGGCTCTGCTCCAGGTACCGCCCGAGGTGACCGTGCACACGTCGAGCCCCGCAGTCGATCTGCTCTACGCGCTGTACTTCTATTTGACCTGATCCGTCTTTCTGATGGCCGTGGAGCTCGACATCGACACCGCGCGTGCCGCGTTTGAGGCATCCACCGACTTCACCGTCGGGCTGGAGGAGGAGTTCGCGGTCCTCGATCCCGACAGCCTCGAGCTCGCGCCGCGCTTCGAGCAGTTGCGCGACGCCGCTGTCGACGACCCGCTGCTCGCCGCCGCGATCGCCGGCGAGCTGATCTCCTCGGAGATCGAGATCCGCTCAGGCCGCGGGGAGGACCTCGCGGCGGCCCGTTCCGCCCAGCGCGACCTGCGCCGTCGGCTGTTCGCACTGGCCGGCGCCCACAATGTGGCGCTCGGCGCCACCGGGACCCATCCGTTCTCCGACTACCGCCGCCAGCACATCATCGACACCGATCACTACCACCGCGTGGAGGAGGGGCTCAAGTACGTGGCGTGGCGTAACAACACGTTCTCGCTGCATGTCCACGTGGGGGTTCGCGGCGCCGATCGGGCCGTCCGCGTGTGCGACCGTCTTCGGCCGGTCCTGCCCGTGCTCCTGGCCATCTCGGCCAACTCCCCGTTTCTCGACGGCAGGGACTCCGGGCTGCACAGCGCCCGGACTCAGACGTTCACCAAGAGCTTCCCGCGCTGCGGCGTTCCCGACACGTTCGGTGACTGGGCCGCGTTTGCCGACTACATCGACTTCCTCATCCGGACCGGCTCGATCGTCGAGTACACGCAGGTGTGGTGGTCGATCCGCCCGCATTTCACCTTCGGGACGGTCGAGGTCCGCATCTGCGACGCCCAGGCGACCGCAGCCGAGTCCGACGGCCTGTCGGGTTTGATCGTGGCCTGCGTCGCCCAGGCGGCGCGCGACATCGACGAGGGCGTGCCGTTCGCCGACCTGCCCAACCGGATGATCGAGGAGAACGTGTGGCGGGCGCTGCGCTACGGCCTGGACGGCGAGCTCCTGGACCTCGAGCGGCGCGAGCCCTACCCCGCCGCGGGCGCCCTGGACCGGCTGCTGGACTGGACCGCTCCGGTCCGTGCCGAGCTTGGCCTGGAGGTGAGCCTGCCCGCGGCCAACGGCGCACAGCGTCAGCGGCGGTTGCTGGAATCGGGGATGACGCTGGCCGAGACCTACGCCGCGGTGCAGGCCGAGACCCGGGAGACATACTCCGGCGTGTTGGAACCCCACTGCCGGTGAGCAGCTACATGCGAGGGGAGCAGAGCCCATGAGCACCAGCGACCAGCCAACCGAAGAAGAGCTTCGCGCCGCCTACGAGGCCGAGATCAAGAAGATCCGCGTCGAGCAGATCCTGCTGGACCAGATCGTCTCGCTGATCAACCTCGGCATGCGGCGTACCGGGATCTCTCCGGGCACCGAGGACGAGCGCGATCTGGGTCAGGTCCGCCTGTCCATCGAGGCCGTGCGCGCGCTGGTGCCGCTCATAGAGCAGAGCGCACCCCAACAGGCCGCCCCGATCCGCGACGCGCTCTCCCAGCTCCAGATGGCCTTCGTGCGGCTGGGCGGCGCGGGGCAGCCGGGCGCCGCGGGTGGTCCCGCCGGGGAGAGCGGCCCCGGCGGCCCCGGTTCCGGTGCGGGTGAGCCTGGTGCGGGTGAGCCTGGTGCGGGTGGGCCTGGTGCGGGTGGGCCTGGTGCGGGTGGGCCCGGCCCCGGTGGCGACCCGTCCGGGGGACAGGCGCCCCCCGATCCGGCGGAACCCGATGCTCCCAAACCTGGTGAACCGGGTCCGGCCCAGCGCAGCGGCCGGCTCTGGGTCCCGGGTCAGTAGCGGTTTTCCCAACGCCCACCCCGTTTCGGGGCGACGTTCCGCCCGCCTGCACGCTAGACTCGCGCCGGGCTTATGCCGGGGTCTCCGCACTACGCGAGCGCGGAAGGCCCTTTTTGACGTTGTGCTCTGCGATCCAGTCGCGGTTCCCGAATTAAGAGCTTCCCCGGAGGACCTTCTTGTCTAGCTTTTTGACGCAGCATGGCGTCGTGATCGCGCTTGTGTGCGCGGCGTGCGCCATCGGTTACGGCTTTGTCACCTCACGGTCGCTGCTCGCGCTGTCGCCCGGCAACGAGCGGATGCGCGCGATCTCGGCGGCGGTCCAGGAGGGCGCCTCCGCATATCTGACGCGCCAGTACACGATCATCGCCGCCGTCGGCGTGGTCGTCTTCATCCTCCTGATCCCGCTCCAGAACATCCGCGTGGCGATCGGCTTCCTGATCGGTGCGGCGCTCTCAGCCGCTGCCGGGTTCGTGGGCATGAACGTGTCCGTGCGCGCCAACGCCCGTGTCGCGGAGGCGGCGCGCGGCGGGGTCTCGCCGGCGCTGAAGGTCGCCTTCCGTGGCGGCGCGGTCACCGGCATGCTGGTCGTCGGCCTCGCCCTGATTGGCGTGGCCGGCTACTACGGGATCCTCACCTGGATCGTCGGCGAGACCCCCCACCAGGCGGTCAACGCGCTGATCGGGCTGAGCTTCGGCGGCTCGCTCATCTCGGTGTTCGCCCGTCTGGGCGGCGGCATCTTCACCAAGGGCGCCGACGTCGGCGCCGACATCGTGGGCAAGATCGAAGCGGGTATCCCCGAGGACGATCCGCGCAACCCGGCGGTGATCGCTGACAACGTGGGCGACAACGTGGGTGACTGCGCCGGCATGGCGGCCGACCTGTTCGAGACCTACGCCGTGACCGCCGTCGCGGTCATGCTCCTCGGCGTCCTGACCTTCAGTCAGGACGTCGCGGTGGCCATGTACCCGCTGGTCCTCGGCGGGGTCTCGATCATCGCGTCCATCATCGGCACCTTCGCGGTGAAGTCGCGCGCGGGCAACGTCGAGCGGGCGCTCTACCAGGGCCTGATCGTGTCGGGTGGCCTCGCCGCGCTGGCGTTCATCCCGGTCACGTACTGGCTCATGCACGGCCTGACCACCACCGCCGGCATCGCCGCGACCCCGTGGTGGCACTTCTACCTGTGCGCGCTGATCGGCCTGGTCATCACCGCGGCCCTGTTCGTGATCACGGACTACTACACGTCCACGCGCTTCTCGCCGGTCAAGAGCACGGCGCGCGCGTCGCAGACCGGTCACGCGACCAACATCATCCAGGGCCTCGCCCAGGGCTATCAGGCCACCGCGCTGCCCGCGATCGTGATCGCGCTGGGCATCTTCGGCGCCTGGAAGCTTGGCCACGGCATCTACGGCATCGGCGTCGCGGTGATGGCGCAGCTGTCGCTCACCGGCCTCATCGTCGCGCTCGACGCCTTCGGCCCCATCACTGACAACGCGGGCGGTATCGCCGAGATGGCCGAGCTGCCCGAGGAGGTCCGCAACGTCACCGATCCGCTCGACGCCGTCGGCAACACCACCAAGGCCGTGACCAAGGGGTACGCCATTGGCTCCGCGGCCCTGGCCGCCCTGGTCCTGTTCGATGCCTTCAAGCAGGAGCTCGGCCAGGCGACGCGCTTTGACCTCTCCAACCCGCCGGTGCTCATCGGCCTGCTCGTCGGCGGGCTGATGGTCTACCTGTTCGTCGCCCTCGCGATGGAGGCCGTCGGACGCGCCGGCGGCGCCGTCGTCGAGGAGGTCCGCCGCCAGTTCCGGGAGAAGCCCGGGATCATGGACGGGACCGAGCAGCCCGAGTACGGCCAGTGCGTGAGCATCGTGACCGCGGCCGCCCAGCGGGAGATGATCCTGCCGGCGCTGATCCCCATCGCGATCCCGGTGATCGTCGGCATCATCTCGGTCCAGGCGCTGGGAGGACTGCTCATCGGAGTCATCGTCGTCGGGCTCTTCATGGCCGTTTCGATGACCGCCGGCGGTGGCGCGTGGGACAACGCCAAGAAGCTCATCGAGGACGGTGCCTTCGGCGGCAAGGGCTCCGAGGCCCATGCCGCCGCGGTGACCGGCGACACGGTCGGCGATCCCTACAAGGACACCGCCGGCCCGGCCATCAACCCGATGATCAAGGTCGCCAACATCGTGGCGCTCCTGATCATCCCGCTGATCACCTGATCGGACTGAGGATGCATCGCGGCGCGGGATCGGTGCCCGCCCACCCGCGCCGCGTGACCATCTAGCCTCCGCCGCGGAGATGTCCGTGTCCGTCGACATCGGGCTGGTCCTGGCCCTGCTCACCGCCTTCGGGTCGGTGGCGGGGTTCCTCTACAAGTTCCGCGGCGCCCGCGAGGCACCCTCGGTGGAGCTGACCCATCCGTGGCGCAGCACCGTCGAGCTGTTCCGCTCGCCGTTGTACTCCCTGGGGATCGCCATCGCCCTGGGCTCGTGGGGCTTCCACGTCGGCGCGCTGGCCCTGGCGCCGATCTCGCTGGTGCAGTCGGTCATCGCGGGCGGGCTGGTGCTGCTCACGGTGGTCGCCGACAAGCTGTTCGGGATCGAGGTCACGCGGCGCGAGTGGGTGGGGGTGGGGCTCACGGCGGCCGGTCTCGCCTTCCTGGCCGCGACCCTCGACGGCGACGCCGGCAGCGCGCACTCGCGTTATGACCCCGGGACGCTGGCGGTCTTCCTCGCCGCCACCGGCACCGTCGGCCTCTTACTGGCGCTGCGGCCGCGCCGGCCCGGGATGCTGGCGGTGTCCGCGGGGTTGCTGTGGGCCACCTCGGACACCTCGATCAAGGCGCTGAGCTCGCACCTGGACAGCCTGGGCCTCGGGGTCCTCGTGCACCCGCTGGCCCTGATCATCCTCGTGGCCTCGCTCGTGGGGCTGCTCATCTCCGCGCGCAGTCTGCAGCTGGGCGACGCGGTGCCGATGATCGCGCTCACCAGCGCCGCCGCCAATCTGACCACGATCGCCGCCGGCCCGATCGTGTTCGGCGAGCCGATGCCTGAGACCCAGTTGGGGGTGGCGGTGCGGGTGGTGGCCTTCGCTCTGGTGATCGTCGCCGCGGCGCTCACGCCCCCGCCGCGGGCGGACGGCGTTAAGGCGACGTGAACGGCGCCGCTTGGACTAAGCCCTCGGACGGGTATTGGTCTCGATGTGACGCCATTTCTCGCCGAGAGGACCTAGAGTCCCGCCCATGTTCATTCTGATCGTCGGTGCCGGCCGTGTCGGGTCGGCGGTAGCCAAGCGCGCGTTGGACGCCGGACACGACGTTTCCGTGCTTGACAGCGACCCGTTGTCACATGAACGGCTGGACAAGGACCAGTCGATCAGCTGGGAGGACGCCGGCGGGCGGTTCACCGTCGGCGCCGCACTCGAAGTGGACGGCCTCGTCGAGGCCGGAATCGAGAACGCCGATGTCTTCATGGCGGCGACCCGCGGCGACAACACCAACCTGGTGATCGCCCAACTCGCTCAGCGTCGCTTCAACGTGCCCCGCGTCGTCGTCCGCGTGGCGGATCCGGCCCGGGCCGCCTGGTACGGAGAGCAGGGACTGCTCACGATCTGTCCCACGCAGCACGCCATCGACCAAGCCGAAAGCGTCGTCCTCGAGGCCTAACCGAAGGGAGTCATTGGCCACATGTACGTGATCATTGCGGGAGCGGGCAAGGTGGGATGGAACCTGGCCCGAGAGCTGATCGCCAAGGACAGGGAAGTCACCCTGATCGAGGGTGACCACCGCCGCTTTCGCGTGGTGGAGGAGGAGCTCGAGCACTCCGTCCAGTACGGCGACGCCACCGAGCTGTGGGTGCTCGAGCGCGCCGGCATCCAGCGCGCCGATCTCGTCATCGCGGTCACCGGCGACGACGAGGACAACATCCTCATCTGCCAGGTCGCCAAGGAGAAGTACGGCGTCGACCGGATCGTCGCCCGGGTCAACAACCCGCGCAACCTCGTCCACTTCAAGACGCTCGGCGTCCAGCCGGCCGTCTCGGCCACCGACCTCATCCTGCGCCTGATCGAGCACGAGGTGCCGGAGTACGGTCTCGTCCAGCTCCTCGCGCTCGAAGAGGAGCACCTGGAAATCATCGAGCTCGAGGTCGGGGAGGGCTCGAGCGCAGCCGGCTGCCGTGTCAACGATGTCCCGCTGCCCGAGGGGTCGCTGATCATCTCGGTCCTGCGCAACGGCACCGGCTTCGTGCCAAAGGCCGACTCGGTCATCCAGGCCGGCGACCAGGTGCTGCTCATCCTCGACCCCGGTCTGGAAGGCGAGATCACGCCTCGCTTCGCGCCCGAGGGCTCCGAGCTCTCGGCCCGCAAGTAGCCCGACGTCGCTTCGATGGCCGATCGCGACGTCGACTTCCTGCTCATCGGCGGCGGCCTGGCCGCGGGCAACTGCGCCCGCTGGCTGCGCCGCTCCGGGGCAGACGGCTCCATCCTGCTCGTCGGGCGCGAGCCCGACCTGCCCTACGACCGGCCGCCGCTGTCCAAGAGCTACCTGCAGGGCAAGGACTCGCGTGAGGATGCGCTGTTTCAGACCGCTGACTGGTATGCCGAGCAGCAGATCGAGGTCCTGACCCGGACCTCGGCGATGAAGCTCGACCTCTCCGAGCGCACGGTCAAGCTCTCCAACAAGGAAGAGGTGGGCTTCGGCAAGGCGCTCGTGGCGACGGGAGCCAACGTCCGGCGCCTCAACGTCGACGGATCTGAGCTGGAGGGCATCCACTATCTGCGCACGTTTGGCAACAGCGACGCCATCCGCGACGACGCCGCGGGCAAGCGCGTGGTCCTCATCGGCGGCTCCTACATCGCCTCCGAGGTCGCGGCGACGCTCACCGAGCTGGGCAGCCAGTGCACGATGGTCATGCTCGAGGAGCGCGCTCTCATCCGCTCCTTCGGCCGCGAGGCGGCGACCTACTTCCACGACCTGCTGGCGGGGCACGGCATCACCCTGCACGGCGAGGACGAGCTTGACCGCTTCGAGGGCGCCGACGGCCGCGTGACCAAGGTCGTGACCAAGAACGGCCGCGAGATCCCCGCCGATGCGGTGGTCATCGGCGCCGGCGTCAACCCCGACATCATGCTGGCCCGCAGCGCCGGATTGGAGCTCGGCGACAGCGGCGGCGTGCGCGTGAGCTCCCGGCTGGAGTCCGGCACCCCGGGCATCTACGCCGCCGGCGACATGGCCGAGTACGAGAGCGTCGTCCACGGCGGGCGGCGGATCCGCGTCGAGCACTGGGATGTTGCCTTCAACCACGGCAAGACCGTCGCGCTCAACATGCTGGGCAAGGACCTCGCCCACGACGTCGTCCCGTACTTCTTCTCCGACCTCTCCGACTGGGCCGGCATCGAGTACGTCGGGCCCGCCTACGACTGGGACCGCGAGGTCATCCGCGGCTCCGTCGACGACGGCGCGTTCTCGGTGTTCTACCTGCGCGACGGCCGGGTCGAGGGCGCGCTCTCGGTGGGTCGCTCCGAAGACCTCCAGCACGCCCGGCGCTTCATCGCCGAACACACCGAGATCGCGGACGCGGACGCGCTCGGCGACCTCTCGACGGACCTCGAGACGCTCTAGCTCGCCCCCCGTAGAGCGAGCCCACTTTCAGGGCCACGCGCCGCTCAGAGCGGCGCATTCACGAACTGCGGGGCAAGGACTCGAACCTTGATAACCAGCTCCAGAGGCTGGCGTCTTGCCATTAGACGACCCCGCATTCGCGGTAGAGCATAGCCAAATGCAGCCGATTCCATCCGGTGAGAGTGCGAACATATGTTCGTGTCCGGTAGACGAGAACGGTATGACTGGGAAGCAATCCGCCGGTTTTATGAGGCGGCAACACGGACAGCGATCACGCCGCGGCCAGCGCCGCGTGGCGGATCTCTGAGGGCGTGGCCCCGAACTCGCGCTTGAACACGCGGGAGAAGTGCGCGGCGTCGCAGAAGCCCCAGCGGAAGGCGATCTCGGTGACCGAGCCGCCGTTGGGCTGCTGGAGGTCCTCCAGGCAGCGGGCGAGGCGCTCGCGGCGCACCAGCCCGGCCACCGACGCGTCGACGTCCTCGAACAGCGCGTGCAGCGTGCGCACCGACATCGCGTAGGCGCGAGCGATCGACGCGGGCCCCAGCTGCGGGTCCTGGAGATGGGTGCGCACATAGCGGGCGATCTCGGCGCGCATCGCCGCCCGGGTGGCGGCGCGGTCGCTGGGCAGCGCAGGCTCGACCGCCGCGCGCAGCAGCTCGAGGGCGGCGTTGGCCGCCGCCGCACCGGCCGCCGCGTCCAGGGCGGGCATCTCCACCGCCAGCGCGTTCATGAAGCGCACGAGCAGGCGCGCCGAGGCGCTGCCGGCCAGCGACGGCAGCGCGTCCAGGGCTTCCAGCCGCGGACAGATGGCCAGCACGCGGTCGCGCGGGAAGAGCAGGGTGCGCTTGTAGAAGGCCTCGGCGATCTCGATCTCGGTGGGCTGCAGGCCGTCCCACAGGACCATGTCGCCGGGCTTGAGGGCGAGCTGGCGGTCGCCCTCGCGCACCAGCTCCATCCCCTTGAACACGAACTGGAAGCCGAGGACGTTCTCGTGGCCGGCATCGGCGGAGGAGCCGATCACGGTGCTGTCGCGATGACCGAGGAACGGGGAGGCGGCGCAGTCGACGAGCATCAGGTCGCCGATCGAGCGGCGGGTGACCGCGGCCTGGAAGCGCGCCGGAGTGCGCCAGGTGGGTTTGATCTCGAAGGCGAGGTGCGTCGCGGCGAGGATGTCCGACCACGAGCGCAGTCGCGCGGCGGGATCGGTCCCGCGCGGGCTCCAGCGTTCCAGCGGCATCTCGTGCGGCGGCGCGTGTACTAACGCCATCTCGTCACGTCCAGTCTCTCTCCTCGGCGATAGCCGTCAACCTCTCTCGTCCGGTCATTTTAAGGGAGCTTGCGCAGTTCGCCTCCCCGCAAGGGCGACGAATGCGTCCAGCGCGCCAGGATCGGCCAGGGCGTCGCGGCTGGCGACCTTCTCGGCGGCCTCGCCGCGCAGGATGCGCTTGACCGGCGCCTCCAGCTTCTTGCCCGTCAGCGTCCGCGGAATCCCGCTCACGACGATGATGTCGTCGGGCACGTGACGGGGCGAGAGCTCGCTGCGCAGGGCCGAGCGAACGCGCCCCAGGACCGAGTCGTCGACGATGGCCCCCGCCGAGGCCACCACGAACAGCAGCAGCTCGCCCATCCCGCCCTCGTCGTCCTCCAGGTGGACCACGAGCGCGTCGGCCAACTCGGGGAACTCCTCCACCACCGAGTAGAACTCGCCGGTACCCAGCCGCACCCCGCCGCGGTTCAGCGTCGCGTCCGAGCGCCCGGTGAGCACGCAGCTGCCGTTCGGGTTGAACTTGATCCAGTCGCCCTGGCGCCACACGCCCGGATAGCGGTCAAAGTACGAGGACCGGTAGCGCTCGCCGTCCTCATCGCCCCACAGGGCCACGGGCATCGACGGCATCGGCGAGGTGATGACCAGCTCGCCCAGCTCGCCGATCACCTGGTTGCCGTCCTCGTCAAAGGCCTTGGCGTCGACGGCCAGCGACGCGCATGAGATCTCGCCCTCATACACCGGCGCGCCGGGGCAGCCCGAGACGATGCCGGTGCACACGTCGGTCCCGCCCGAGCCGTTGACCAGGCAGACATCGGGCCCGAGCTGCTCGTAGACCCATCGGTAGCCCTCGGCCGGCAACGGCGAGCCGGCGGTGCAGAGGACCTCGATCGAGTCCAGGTCGAAATCGTCGCGAAGATTGATGCCCGCCTTGCGGCACGCCATCAGATACGGAGGCGAGACCCCCATGACCGTCGGCCGGTAGCGCTCGGCCAGTCGCCACTGCTCGGCCAGGTCCGGCCAGGCCGGATCGCCGTCAAGCATCACGATCGAGGTCCGCAGCAGCAGCGCGCTCACCAGCGCGTTCCACATCATCCATGCGGTGGTGGAGAACCACTGCAGGCGCTTGCCGGGCGCGAGATCCCAGCCGAAGCCCTGGTTCTTGTGGTGCTCTACGAGCTGGCCGCCGTGGCCATGGACGATCGCCTTGGGCAGGCCGGTCGTCCCGGAGGAGAAGAGCACGTACAACGGATGATCGAACGCGACCGGCTCGAACTCCAGGGGCCCCGAGGAGCTCAGCAGGTCAGACCAGCCGATCGCGTCGGGCACCGAGGCCTCGCCATAGGGCACCGCGACGACGTGCTCGAGGCTGGTCAGCCGGCCGCGGATCGCCTCGACCTCCGCCAAGCGGCTCACGTAGCGGTCGCGGAAGCCGTAGCCACCGACGGCCAGCAGCACCTTGGGCTCGATCTGGGCGAAGCGGTCGATGACGCTGCGCGCCCCGAACTCCGGCGCGCAGGCGGCCCAGATGGCCCCCAGCGACGCGGTGGCGATGAAGGCCACGAGCGTCTCGGGGATGTTCGGGAGGTAGGCGACGACGCGGTCGCCGGGGCCGACGCCCAGCCGCCGGAGCCCGGCGCGGGCCCGCGCCACCTGCTCGCGCAGCTCGCCGAAGGTGACCTCGAACTCAGGCCGCGTCTGGGAGTGGGCGATCACCGCCACCGTGTCGGTGTCCTCCTCACGGCCCAGGAGGTGCTCGGCGTAGTTGATGCGTGCGCCGGGAAACCACACCGCGCCCGGCATCTCGCGCGAGGCCAGGACGGTCTCATACGGCGCGTGGGCGCGGATCTCGAAGAAGTCCCAGATCGATCCCCAGAAGCCCTCGAGGTCCTCCACCGACCAGCGCCACAACGCGTCGTAGCCGTCGAACCGGCGCCCACAGCGCGGTTCTGCGAACTCCATGAAGCGGCCGATCTGCATGCGCTGGCGCAGGTCGGCGGGCGGCTCCCACAGGATGTCCCCGATCATGTCTCCTCCGTACCGTCGGACGACTGTGCTCCGATTCTCGCATCCTGATTGCCGCCATTTGCGGCGGGAACCCAGCGAGGCGCGGGGAGTGCGCTCTCCTGCAAGTCGATCGCCGCCGACACCAGCTTCATCTCCTGTCCGCGCGGGGCGATGAGGGAGATTCCCGCCTCCCAGGTGACCGGCAGGGCCGCGACCGGCATCCCCGTGAGATCCCAGATGGCGGTGAAGGCGATCATCGGGTCCCCGGGGCCGCCCGCGTGGCCGCGGTCATAGCCGGGACCCCGCCCGTAGGGCACGATCGGGAGCGTCGGCTCGAGCACGAGATCGATCCCGCCCTCGGCAAACCAGCGCTCCCACGCGGCGGCGCCCGCGGCTCGCCGCGCCTGGGCCGCGAGATAGGCGGCGGCGTTGGTGAAGTTCTGCGAGGCCTCCACGAACTCGGCGATGGCCGGGCGGTAGTGCTGCGCGCGCTCGGCGTGCCGGCCGTGGTAGGCCCACGCGTCGGTGAGCAGCAGGCAGCTGAGGTCATCCCAGTCCTGGTGCCATGGCGCCGGGGCGGCCACCACCCGGGCGCCGAGCTGCTCGCAGGCGTGGCGGGCCGTGTCGAGCGCGGCCGCCACCTGGGGGTCGATCGGGGTGTCGTCGGTGCGGTCGGTCAGCGCGATCGTCAGCCCCTCCAACGGTCGCGGCCCGCCCGTCGGTCCCAGTGCCAGCTCCCCCAGCGGGCCCGGCGGGGGCACGGTGGGGTTCACCGGCGACCCGCCGGCCGCCATCGCCTCCAGCAGCGCCGCGCAATCGGCGATCGTGCGCGCCATCGGGCCGGGATGGTCCAGCGTGGGGGCCAGGGGGATGATCCCGTCGAGCGAGAGCAGGCCGTGGGTGGGCTTGATCGCGCTCGTGCCGCAGCACGACGCCGGGATCCGCAGCGAGCCGCACGTGTCTGAGCCCAGCGCGGCCGGGGTCATCCCGGCCGCCAGCGCCGCGGCGCTACCGCCGCTCGAGCCTCCGACGACGCGGTCCAGCGCCCACGGGTTGCCGACCTGGTCGGTGGTCCCGCCCGCGGCGAACTCGTGGGTGTGGGTGTGGCCGAGCGCGACCATGCCCTGGCGGCGCAGGCGGGCCCACACCTCGGCGTCCGCGCCGGCCACGTTGCCCTCGAGCACCCGGCTGGACGCCGTCAGCGGCAGGCCCTCCATCCCGTAGAGGTCCTTGAGCCCGAGGGGGATCCCGCACAGCGGCGGCGCGTCGCCGGCGGCCAGCCGCGCGTCGGCGGCCCGGGCCGACTCGCGCGCGAGGTCCGGATACAGACGCACCCACGCGTTGACGGCATCCGGAGCGCCCTCGAACGTCGGGGGGCCGCCGTTGCGCTCGGAGATCCGGCCGAGGCAGGCCTCGGTCAGCTCCGCGGACGACAGCGCGCGTTTGCGCAGCAGCGCCGACGCCTCCAGGACGCCCAGATCGGCCGGGTCAGTCGCGGATCGGGTGCCGTCGGTGGTCATGCCGTCTCGCCTCCGTCGATGGGGAACACGGCGCCCGTGATGAACGGCGCCTCGTCTGAGAGCAGGAAGGCCACCAGGGCGGCGACCTCCTCGGCGGTGCCGATGCGCCCCATCGGGAGCAGCTCACCCGCGCGGTCGCGAAACGAGCTGTCGAAGCGGTCGAAGAGCGGGGTGTCGACCGGTCCCGGGGCCACCGCGTTGACGCGCACGCCGCCGGCCGCGTTCTCGATCGCCGCCGCCCGCGTCAGACCGATGATGGCGGCCTTGGTGGAGCCGTAGGCGCCGAGCTGGGGCACGCCGTGCAGCGCCGTCCCCGACGAGGTGTTGACGATCGTGGCCCGGCATCCCGAGTGTCGCGCGGTGCGCAGCATCTGGCGCAGGTTGAAGAAGATCCCGTAGTAGTTGATCCGCACCAGGCGCTCGAACGCCGCGGTCTCGAAGTCCGCCAGCAGGGCCAGGGGCCCTTCGATCCCGGCGTTGTTGTGCAGCGAGTCCACGCGCCCGAAGTGCTCGGCCGCGGCGGCGAAGTAGTTCTGGACGTCGGTCTCGGAGGAGACGTCGGCGGCCAGCGGCAGCACGTCGGAGCCGAGCTCCTGGGCGACTGCAGACGCGGCGTCGCCGTCGATGTCCACCAACGCGACCTTGGCGCCCTCCTGCACGAGCCGCGTGGCCGTGGCCCGACCGATGCCGGAGGCGCCACCGGTGACGATCACGACCCGGTCCTTCAGTCCCTTCAGCGACACAGACTCTCTCCTTGACTCTCGCGCAGATTGCGGCTCGCCCGGCCTCTCCCAAAGCCGCGACGTACGCACTGTGACCGATTGTTCTCAAAGCGTACGTGATAGCGTTGGCGCCCGGCAGAGAATCGAGCAAGGCATGATCGAAGAAGCGCAACGCACCGCCATGCCCGCAGCAGACGATCGAAATGAGCCGCGCGCCGACATCCGAACGGTGCGTGATGCCGTCTTCGACGTCATGCGGCGATTCGGGATGACCACCATCTTCGGCAATCCCGGCTCGACGGAGATCCCGTTCCTCACCGGCCTGCCGCCTGATATCCACTTCGTGCTGGGGCTGCACGAGGGCTCCGTGGTGGGGATCGCCACCGGCTATGCGATCGCTCGACGCGAACCGGCCCTGGTCAACCTCCACACCGCCCCCGGTCTGGGCAACGCCATCAACGCCATCGCCAACGCCCGCGACATGCACGCGCCGCTCGTCGTGCTGGTGGGGCAGCAGGATCGCCGGCAACTCGCCTACGAGCCGTTCCTCACCGGCCGCGCGCTGGAGAAGCTCGCCGGCGAGTACCCCGTGTGGTCGACGTTCCCGGTGCGCGCCCAGGACGTGCCGGGTGCCGTCGCGCGCGCATACAACGAGGCCGTCGCCGCCCAGGGTCCGGCACTTGTCGTCGTTCCCATGGGGGACTGGACCGAGCCGGCCGACGAGCACGCCGCGGGCTGGCCCGAGCGCACGCTGCGCAGCGCGGTGGCCACCCCTGGGGAGATCGGCGAGTTGGCCGACCTGCTCAACGCAGCCGAGTCGCCCGCCCTCGTCGTCGGCCGCAGCGACGACTGCGAGTCGTGGGAGGCCGTCATCGGGCTGGCCGAGCGGCTGCGCTGCCCGGTGTGGCAGGAGTCGTTCGCGCGCGCGGCCGGATTCCCGCAGGATCACCCCCAGTTCGCCGGCCACCTGCCGTGGCGGCGGCGTCAGATGCGCGAGACCCTCGCGCCCCACGACCTCGTGCTGGCCATCGGCACCAACGCCTTCCGCCTCTACATCCTGGATGACCCCGGGCCGATGGTCTACGAGGACACCCGCGTGGCCGTCCTCACCGACGATCAGTCCGAGGCGCACCGCAGCCCGTGCGCGCTGGCGATCGTGGGCCCGGTCGCCTCGGCCTGTGCCCTGCTGGTCGAGGAGGTCGACCAGCGTGACACCGATCCACCGGCGCCGCTCAAACGCCCGGACGCGCCCCCGGCGCCCGCCGCCGGCGACCCCCTGCTGCCGGGCCACGTGTACGCCGCGCTGGCCCAGCGACTGCCCCGCGAG
Source organism: uncultured Actinomycetota bacterium (assembly GCA_963708835.1). Taxonomy (GTDB): domain Bacteria; phylum Actinomycetota; class Thermoleophilia; order Solirubrobacterales; family Solirubrobacteraceae; genus Palsa-465. The sequence continues at coordinate 583,692 of CAVPUB010000001.1, forward strand.
GCGGTCGTGGTGGAGGAGACACCCTCCAGCCAGCCCGAGCTCTACCAGCGCCTGCCGGTGCGCCATCCGCGAGGCTACGTGGCCTGTGGCAACGGCGGCCTGGGCTTCGGCGTCGCGGGGTCGGTGGGTCTGCGCATGGGCAACCCCGACCGCCCGGTGGTCGGCGTCGTCGGCGACGGCTCCTCGATGTATGCGATCCAGGCCCTGTGGAGCGCCGCCCACTATGAGGTCGGGGTGCTGCTGCTCGTGATGGCCAACGGGCGCTATGCGGTCATGGACGGGCTGGCCCGCGCCGCGGGCGCACCGGCGGCCTGGCCGGCGTTCGGCTCCATCGACATCGCCGGGATGGCCCGCTGCCTGGGCTGCCCTGCGGTCAACATCACCACCCACGACGAGCTGCTCCAGACGTTCGACGAGGTCCTCCCGGATCTCGCCCGGCGCCGAGAGCCGCTGCTCATCGAAGTCGCCCTCGCCTGATCGTGACGCGCGAGCCCGGGCGGCCCACGCGCGGGCAGATCGTGCTGCTCGCGGCGCTGTCGGCCTTCGGCCCGTTGTCGCTGGACATGTACCTGCCGGGGTTGCCGCAGATGACCCGGGACCTGCACACCACTGCGTCGGCTGCCCAGCTGACGATCACCGCCTGCATGATCGGACTCGGCGTGGGCCAGGTGATCGCCGGGCCGCTGAGCGACGCGCGCGGGCGGCGGGGGCCGCTGCTGGCGGGAATCGCCGGCTACGTGGTGTCATCGGTGGCCTGCGCGGTCTCGCCGACCGTCGGCGTGCTGGTGGCGATGCGCCTCATTCAGGGCATGGCCGGCAGCGTCGGCATCGTCATTGCGCGCGCCATCGTCCGAGACCTCAGCGGCGGCACCGTGGCCGCGCGCCTGTTCGGCGTGCTCATGGGGATCACCGGCGTTGTGCCGGTGGCCGCGCCGCTGATCGGCGGCCAGGTCCTGCTGGTCACCTCGTGGCGCGGCGTGTTCGTCGTCCTGGCGGCGATCGGGGTGCCGCTGATGGCGGCCACCGCGGTCGTGCTGCCCGAGACGCTGCCGGTCCACCAGCGCCACACCGGCGGCCTGCGCGCCGTGCTGGGACGCTTCGGGGCGCTGGTCCGCGACCGGCGGTACATGCCCTACGCGGTGTCGTTCTCGCTCTCCTTCGCGGCCATGTTCGGCTACATCTCGGGCTCGTCCTACGTGCTGGAGAACATCTTCGGGATCTCACCGCAGCTGTTCAGCGTCATCTTCGCCGTCAACTCGGCCGGGCTGATCACGTTCTCGCTGCTCGGCAGCCGCGCCGTGGGCCGGCGGGGATCGGCGTGGCTGCTGCGGCGTGGACTGGTCGGCACCGCGGTGGCGTCGATCGCCGCCCTGGTGGTGACCGTGGCCCATGCCGGTCTGTGGCCGCTGCTGGTGTGCTTCTTCGTGCTGCTGTGCGCCAACGGCGTGGTCCTGCCCAACGGGACGGCGTCGGCGATGGCCGCGCACACCGGCTCGCTGGGCGCGGCGTCGGCGCTGCTGGGCCTCGGCCAGTTCGGCTCCGGCGCGCTGGTGGCGCCGCTGGTGGGCGTGGCCGGCAGCCGGGACGCGCTGCCGATGGCCGTCGTCATCGCGGTTGTGGGGACGGCCGCCCTGCTCGTCGATCTCGTCTTCGCGCCGCGTCCCGCGCCGGTGCCGGCCGCGGCATGACCTCAGTAAACTCATGAGTTTACTTGAGCTCGCCGGCGGCCGCCTGATGCTCAGAGCCCGCCGGCGGCCTCGCGCACGAACCGCCCGGCATCGTGCAGCGCGTCGCGCTCCCCGTCTGCGAGGTCCCACTCCTCGATTCCCCGGGCGCCGCCGCCGCCCAGCCGCACGGGGACGCTGAGGCTCACAGCGTCCAGGCCGAACTCCCCGCGCAGCATCACCGAGGCCGGCCACAGCTCGTCGCCCTCGGGTTCCAGGCACGCCTGGACCATGCGCGCGATTCCCAGCCCGGAGGTCCAGGTCGACGAACGCCGGGAGTCCAGCGCCACGTGGCGCACGTACCAGCCGCGCACGAACTCGATCACCGTGGCACGTTGGACGGGATCGAGCGCCACGGGACCGCCGTCGAGGGTCACGTGGTCCCACAGCGGCACGGCCAGGTCGCCGTGCTCGCCGATCATCCATGCCTGCACCCGTCCCGGGGCGACGCCCAGCACCCGCCCGATGCCCGTGCGCAGGCGCAGCGAGTCGTTGAGCGTGTAGCCCAGCAGCCGCGTGCGCTCCAGCCCCGTGCGCCGCTGTGCCCAGGTGCCCAGCGGGTCCACCGGGTTGGTGACGAGGATCACGGTGCCCGGCCAGCCCGGGGGCAGCCCGTCGAGCAGCGGCGCGAGGATCGCCGCATTGTCGCGCAGGTAGACCATCCGCGAGGCGTTGACGGTGAGCGGCGCCGCGGCGGTGATCACGAGCACGTCGGCGGCGTCGATGTCGGCCTCCGAGCCCGACCGCACACGGTGGGCGGGGACGGGTCCCGTCTGCTCGAGCACCTGCTCGAGGTCCCACAGGTGCGAATACACCATGTTCTGACGGGCGTCGACCATCACCACCTCGCACTCCATCGGCGAGAGGAGCAGGTTGTATGCCAGCGACGCGCCGACGCCGCCACCGGCGCCGGCGATCACCACCCTCATGCGCGGCCGGCCCTACGCGGCCGCGTGCGCGGCGGAGCGCTCGAAGTAGCCGTGTTCGCCGCCGGCCAGGTAGGCGGCCAGCCGGCTGGCCAGCGTCATGATCGTCAGCGACGGGTTGACCGACAGCGTCGCCGGGATCACTGAGCTGTCGCCCAAAAACAGACGCCGCACGTCGTGGGACTCGGCGTGGGCGTTGACCACCGAGCGCTCCGGGTCTGAGCCCATCCGGCAGCCGCCCTGGACATGGGTGCTGCACTGGCTGGAGGGCAGCACCCGCTTGGCGCCCGCGGCGAGCAGCGTCTCGCGGGCAAACGCCGCCGAGCGCTGATCGCGCTCACGCTCGACGTCGTTGAACTCATAGGAGTAGCGGTCGCGGCCGTCCTCGTCGATCCACGCCAGGCCGTTGTTCTGGTCGGTCACCATCGTCAGCAGCCCGCTGAAGTACCGGTACTGACGCACGGTCTCGCTCAGCTGGCGGCCCCACATCGGCGCGCCGTCCTCATCGCAGAGCATCACAGAGAAGCCGATCGGGTCCTGGATCGTCGCGGCCTCGACGATGAACCCGCCGTCGTCGTCGTTCTGGAACTTCATGCAGTGCGCGCTGATCGGATACACGCGATGGGCGTCCTGGGGCTCGTCGAACAGGCCGCAGATGATGCGGGCGGGGTGCCAGCCGATGTTGCGCCCGATGAGCTGCGAGCTGCCTGAGCCGCCCGCGGCCTCCGCGATGCCCGAGCGCAGCAGCAGGTGAGAGGTGCCCATCGCCCCGGCGGCCACGACCACCACGGAGGCCTCGACGGCGTGCGACTGCCCGGCGGCGTCGACGTACTCCACACCAGTCGCCTCGAGTCCTGAGCCGCGGTCCTCGATGACCACGCGCGTCACCGTGCACTCGGCGCGCAGGGTCAGCCGCCCCTCCACCCACGGCGGGTGGATGTAGACGTTCATCGAGTTCTTGCCCGCATTGGTGGGACAGCCCTGCAGACAGGAGCCGCAGCGCATGCAGTTGGCGTCGGTGTAGGACATCACCGGCTCCAGCTCGGCGCCCATCGCGGTAAAGCCGCGGGCCACGCTGTGGATGCACGTCTGCCAGTCCGAGCGCTCCCGGACCCCGAGGCGCGCCTCGACGCGCTCGAAGTGGGGCGCCATGTCGGCGGCGCCGAACGGGTCGCCCGCCTCGCCGACGAGTCCGGCGGCGGCGTTCCACTTCTCGTAGTCCTGGTCAGAGGGCCGCAACGCGACCTTGGTGTTGACCGTGCTCGTGCCGCCAACGCAGCGGCCGCGGATGACCACGAGCGGCGGTGCGCCCTGCGCGCGCGGTTCCACCAGGGTGGGGGGGAACCAGATGTCGTGGTTGGCGTGCGCCTCCCAGCGGGTGAAGTCGGCCGCGGTCCGGTGCGGCCCGGTCTCCAGGAGCAGAACGCGGGCGCCCGCGTCGGCCACCTCGCCGGCGACCAGCCCTCCGCCGGCCCCGGACCCGACCACCACCACGTCAAAGCGCTCGCTACCGGTCCTCATGCTGATCGCCTCCCCTCGGCATCCAGCCTCGGTGGTAAGTCGGCGGCATGAGTCATCCGGCTCTCCACCCCCAGATAGGACCAGTCCTTGTTGATGCGATCGGCCAGCGGGAAGCGGAAGTCGATCTCCTCATAGGCCCCGGCGGCGGCGCGGCCCGGCGCGACGAAGTCGCTGTAGAAGGCCTCGCATGCCATGGCGCGCACCGCGCCGAACTCGGCGGTGAACTGCCGCTCGCGCAGCGCCTCCTCGCCGCCCGCCACGCAATCGGACAGCGCCGTAAAGCACGCGAGCATGCCCGCGCGGTCGCCCTCGGGCATCCGCGCCAGCACCGCGTCGATGTAGACCTCGGCGCCCACGCGCTCGCACCCGGGCACCACCAGCTCGCAGAGCGAGCGCACCAGGGCCGCCTGGGAATCGGAGAGCACTTTCATCACGCCACCCCCGCGGTCGCCGGGGCGGTGGCTCCAGACCGGATGAGGTCGGCGGCCTTCTCGGCGATCATGATCGTCGCCGCATTGGTGTTGGCGCGGGTGATCTCCGGCATCACCGAGGCGTCCGCGACGCGCAGACCCTCGACGCCGTACACGCGCAGGTCGGCATCGACCACCGACCCCATCGAGCATGACGAGGTGGGGTGGAAGACCGTCATCCCCTCGCGGCGCGCGAAGGCCAGCAGGTCCTCGTCGGAGTCGCCGTCCGGGACCCGGAACGGTTGGTCGATGACCGCGCGCAACGCCGGCTGCTCGGCCATCTCCAGCGCCATCCGCAGGCCCGCCACCATGCTGGCCCGGTCTTCCTCGGTGGTGAGGAAGTTGCACAGAACCCGGGGCTTGGCCAGGGGCATGGGGGAGCGGAGCATGACCTTGCCGCGGCTGGTGGGCTTGATCACCACCGGCCCGTAGGCCATGCCCGGGGCCTCGGGGGCGGTCAGCCCGCCGTCGTAGAGCATCGCCGGAGCGAAGTGGAACTCGACGTCGGGGGCGTCCACGCCCGGGCGCGCGCGGAAGAAGCCGGCGCCCTCGGGGATGTTGGAGGTGAGCGGCCCGCGGCCCTCGGCCTCGAACAGGGCGAAGTTCTCCGGCGAGGGGGCGTCGAACAACGACGGCCCGGTCGTCGTGTAGTTGAGGTTGCACATGCAGTGGTCCTGGAGGTTCTCGCCCACCGGCAGCGACTCGCGCACCTCGATCCCCATCGGGGCGAGATCCGCTTCGGGGCCGATGCCCGAGAGCATGAGGATCTGGGGCGAGTAGTAGGCCCCGGCCGACAGGATGACCTCGCGCGCCGCCTGGATCTGGAGCGTCTCATCCAGCCGGGCGTACTCGACGCCGCTCGCGCGCCGGCCGTCGAACAGCAGCCGGGTCGCGTAGGCGTGGGTGATCACGGTGAGGTTGGGCCGCCGGCGGACGGGGTGCAGGAAGGCATCGGAGGTGCTGAGGCGGCGGCCATCGCGCTGGGTGAGCTGGAAGCGGCCGACGCCCTCCTGGCGGGCGCCGTTGAAGTCCGGGTTGTACTCGTGGCCGGCCTCACGCCCCGCCTCGATCATCGCGTCGACGAGGGGGTGCATCGAGCGGCTTTCGGAGACGGTGAGCGGACCGCCGGCGCCATGGAACTGGTCCTCGCCGCGCTCGTTGTCCTCGGAGCGCTTGAAGTAGGGCAGGACGTCGTCATAGCCCCACCCGTCACAGCCGGCGGCGGCCCAGCCGTCGTAGTCCAGCCGGTTGCCGCGGACGTAGATCATCGCGTTGATCGAGCTGCAACCTCCGAGCATCCGCCCGCGCGGCAGGTACAGGCGGCGGTTGTCCATCCCCGGCTCCGGGTCCGAGAACAGATCCCAGTCGAGCTCGGTCTTGAACATGATCGGGAAGATCGCCGGGATGCGGATCTCCGGCGCGGTGTCCTCGCCGCCGGCCTCCAGCAGCGCGACGGTCACGTCCGGGTCCTCGCTCAGGCGGGCGGCCAGTACGCACCCAGCCGAGCCCGCGCCGACGATCACGTAGTCGAACTGCTCACTCACCTCGGATCACCACCTTCATCACCTCTGTCGGATTGCTCATGGCAAAGCGGAGCGCCTCGGGCGCCTGCTCGAGCGCGAACTCGTGGCTGACCAGGCGCGCCAGCGCATCGGCGTTGCGCTCCACGACGCCCACCGCCTCCGCGAAATCTTCGCTCGTACAGCAGCTTGCGCCCAGGACGTCGAGCTCCTTCTCGGTCAGGCTGCCGATGCGGATGGGGGCGTCGTCGTTGGCCATCCCCACCTGGACCGCCCGCCCGGCCGAGGCGACCATGTCGACCATGGCCCGCACCGCCGCCGGCACTCCGGTGGCGTCGATGGCGACCGGAGGCCCGCCCGCTGCGCCGTCCGCGCCCATCCCGCCCCAGTCCCGCGCGTCGGCGACCACCCGAGCCGCGGTCGTCCACGGCAACGTCTCGGCGCCCAGGGCGCGGCCCAGCTCCAGCCGGCTCTCCTGCAGGTCGACGAGCAGCACCTCGGCGCCCAGCTCGCGCGCAACGACGGCCACGCACTGGCCGATCGGCCCGGCCCCGAGCACGACGACGCGCTCGCCGGACTGGACGCGCCCGCGGTGCACTGCGTGCACCGCCACCGAGACCGGCTCGGCCAGCGCCGCCAGCGCGCCGTCGGCGGCCTGGATGGGAAATACCTGCTCATGGGGCAGGACCAGCAGCTCTTGCAGGCCGCCGTCGGTATGGATGCCCACCAGGGAGAAGTTGTCGCACGCGTTGGGCCGGCCGACACGGCAGGGGTAGCAGGCCCCGCAGGCGCTGATCGGCAGCATCGATACGCGCTGGCCGGAGCTCAGGCCGGCCCGGCAGTCCGGGCCGACGACGGCGATCGTCGCGCCGACCTCGTGGCCGAGCACGCGCGGGAACTGCGAACCGCCGGCGGCCTCGGACATGTGGCCCGCGAACAGGTGATAGTCCGAGCCGCAGATGCCGACGGCCTCGGGGTGGACGAGCACCTGGCCGGGGCCGGGCTCACCGGGCTCGGGCCGGTCCACGATCGTCATCACGCCAACGCGTTCCGCCACCGCCGCGCGCATGCCGATCACGACCCCCAGACGGCCGCGGCGGTCTCGACGACGAGTTCCAGCTTGGCCTTCTGGTCGTCGTAGGTGAGGGCGTTGCCCTCCAGCGTCGAGGAGAAGCCGCACTGCGGCGAGAGGCAGAGCTGCTCGAGCGGCACGTAGCGCGACGCCTCCTCGATTCGCCGCTGCAGCTCATCCACGCTCTCCAGCTGCGGGCGCTTGCTGGTCACCAGCCCGAGCACCACCATCTTCCCCGGCGGGACGAACCGCAGCGGCTCAAAGCCCCCGGAGCGCTCGTCGTCGTACTCCAAGAAGAAGCCGTCGACGTCGAGCTGGCCGAACAGGGTCTCGGCCACGTACTCGTAGCCGCCTTCGGCCGCCCACGAGGAGCGGAAGTTGCCGCGGCACAGATGGGTGGTGATCGTCAGGCCCTCGGGCCGGCCGGCGAGCGCGTTGTTGATGTTGCGCACGTAGGTCTCATGCAGGTGCGCGATGTCCTCGCCGCGGTCTGACAGATAGGCGCGCTGGGCCGGATCGTTGAGGTAGGCCAGGCTCGTGTCGTCGAGCTGCAGGTACTCGCACCCCAGCGCGGCGACCGCGGCGATCTGCTTGGCGTAGGCGGCCTGCAGATCGGCCCAGAACGGCTCGATGTCCGGGTACACGTCCGGGTTCAGCGCGGCGCGCCCGCTGCGGTAGTGGACCATGTTGGGGGAGGGGATGGTCAGCTTGGGCGTGACGCCCTCGCCGACGACGCCCTGGAGGAAGCGGAAGTCCTCCTCGAAGATGGTGTGGTCCAGGTCCACCTTCGCGTTGACGGCGATCGCCGCCGGCTTGAAGTCCACGGTGCCGTCGGCGTTGCGGAAGTGGACCTCGATGTCGCCCTGGATCTTGTCGATGCCGCCGATCTGGTAGATGAAGTCCATGTGCCAGGACCCGCGGCGCAGTTCGCCGTCGGTGGCCGATTGCAGCCCGACGTCGCGCTGCATCTGCACGAGCTTGGTGATCTCCTCGTCCTCGATGGTGCGCAGCTCCTGCGCGGTGATGCTGCCCTTGGCCAGATCCTCGCGGGCGTCGAGCAGCCGCCGCGGGCGCAGAAGGCTGCCGACGTGGTCGGCGCGGAAGGGTGGTGTGGTGCGCCGCCCGGAGGCGGTCTGGGTGTCGCTGTGGGTGGTCATCGGATTACCTCACTTCACGTTGATCTCAACCCGCAGCCCCTCCGGGTCGCTGAAGAACAGCTGGCGGGGGCCGCCGCCGGGGACGTCGTTGCGCACCGGCTCGATCCCGGCCGAGGCCAGACGGGCGGTGACGGCCTCGTAGTCCGATGCGCTGAAGGCGATGTGGTCGACCGGCCCGGATCCGGTCCCGTCCGCTCCGCCGGCTCGCTCGCCAACGCTCAGCCCCAGCGTCGCGGCGTGTGCCCGGTAGGCGGCGCGGTCGGCGATGTGCAGGCACGGAACGCGGCCGGCGTACAGCCAGTACCCGTCGAACTCGAGCGGGGGGCGGTCTCCGGCGCGCAGCCCCAGCGCGCTCTCGTAGAACCGGCGGGCCGTATCGATGTCGTCCGAGAGCACGAGCACGTGCTCCAGCTCGGACACACCGCCGCTCATCCGCCGGCGGGCAGGCTCTCGCTCGACGCCGGCACCGAGTCGCCGGCAACCGTGCGCAGCAGGTAGGCCGAGTGCAGCCGGCTGGGATCGTCGCGCAATTCCTTGGCGCTGCCCGAGTACTGGATCCGCCCGCCCTCCATCACGTACGCCCTGTTGGACAGGCCGAGCGCCACCGTGGCGAACTGCTCGATCAGCAGCACTCCGGTCCCGGAGTCGGCGACGTCGCGGATGGTGGGGATGAGACGCTGGACGACCACGGGGGCCAACCCCAGCGAGAGCTCGTCGATGATCACGAACCGCGGCTTGGACACCAGCGCCTGGGCCAGCACCACCATCTGCTGCTCTCCTCCGGAGAGCGACCGTGTGAGGGTGGTCAGCCGCTTCTGAAGCTCGGGGAAGAGCTCGAGCGCGTGCGCCCGTCCCTCGTCGGCCGCCTTGCCCTTGAGCGCATAGGTGGCAACCGAGAGGTTCTCCTCCACGGTCAGGCCGGGGAGCAGGCGACGGCCCTCGGGCACGATCGCCAGCCCGGCGTGCCGAATCTTCTCGGGCCGCCGCCCGGCGAGCTCGCGGTCGCCGATCGTGATCGACCCCGCCTTCATGGGCAGCACGCCGCCGACCGCCAGCACCATGCTGGACTTCCCGGCGCCATTGGGGCCCAGCAGTGCGGTGACCTCGCCGGCCGGGATCTCGAGTGAGACGTCGCGCACGACGTCGCGGCCGCCGCGGGCCACGGTGAGCCCGGACAGTTTGAGGATCTCGTCGCTCACGCCGCCGCCTCCTCGGCGGTGCCGAGGTACGCCCGGACCACCTGTTCGTTGCGCAGCACCTCGGCGGTCGGACCCGAGGCGATCATCTTGCCGAAGTCCAGGACCGCGGTGTTCTCGCAGCAGGAGGACACGAGGCTCATGTCGTGGTCGACGAGGATGGTGAGCGCGCCGGTGTGCGAGGGGATGCCGCGGATGACCTCGCCCAGGTGGGCTGTCTCGGTCTCGGGCAGCCCGGCGGCCGGCTCGTCGAGCAGCACCAACCGCGGCTTGCCGACGATCGCGCGGGCGACCTCCACAAGCCGCCGCTGCCCGGCGCCCAGCGTCCGCACCTTGGCGCCGGCGACCGAGTCCAGCCCCACGATCTCGATGGCGCCCAGGACGTCCTCCTGGCGCGTGGCGCCGCTCAGCTTCGAGTGCTCGTGGATCATGGCGACGTTGTAGTACACGGACAGATCCTCGATCGCCTGCTCGGTCTGGAAGGTGCGCCGCACGCCCCACCGGGCGCGGCGGAAGTGAGCCATCGAGAGCAGGTCCTCGCCGAACGCCGTGACGCTGCCCGAGGCGGGGCGCACGAAGCCCGAGAGGACGTTGAAGAAGGTCGTCTTGCCGGCGCCGTTGGGGCCGATCAGGCCGCAGGTGCCCGACTCGAACGTGACGCTCATGCCGTCCAGGGACGTGACGCCGCCGAAGCGGACGGTGAGCCCGGAGACCTCGATCATGGGGTCGACCCCTGCTTGGCCGCGGCGCGCCGGCTCGAGCCGCTGAGGAACCTGAACAGCCGCGCGATGTCCTTCGGCAGCTGGTCCACGATGCCGGTCGGGGCGGTGGTGAGCACCTGCAGCACGCCGATGCCGAACAGGATCGTCAGCCAGTCCGGCGAGATTCCGAGATCGTTGAGGATCGCTGGGAGCAGCTGGTAGAGGAGGCCGGCGACGATTGCACCCCAGATGCTGTAGGCGCCGCCCATCAGAACCACCGCGAGCAACACGATGGAGTCCTGGGTCACGAAGTCGATGGAGTAGAGGTAGCGGACGGCGCCGGCCAAGAGGCCGCCGGCGACGCCGGTCACGAATGACGCCAGGGCGAAAGCCCATAGCTTGTACAGCGTCGTGTTGATCCCGGCGGCCAGCGCGGCGGGCTCGGACTGGCGGATCGCGGCCCACGCCCGGCCGGGCTTGGTGCGCACGTGGATGAGCACGATCAGGAACATGATCGCCGCCGCGATCACCGAGTAGCGGAAGAACCCCGGATCGGTGGTGGCGATGCCGGGCCGCCGGATCGGCGGGATGTGCAGCAGCGCGCCGTTGTAGCCGCTGAAGCCGTGGCCGCCGTTGGGGAAGTTGAGCGATGCCAGCACGACGGTGATAGCGCCCGCCAGCATCAGCGTGATCAGGGCCAGGTACAGCCCGCGCATGCGCAGGGCCGGTAGGCCGACGAGCGTGCCCAGCAGCATCGTGATGACGCCGGCGGCGAGCAACACGAGCTCATAGGGCAGTCCGGTGGCGAAGAGCAGCCGGGCCGCGACCCACGCCCCGATCGCCAGGATCGCCGCCTGACCCAGAGAGATCAGGCCGACGCGGCCAACCAGGACGCCGAGCCCGAGGGCGACGATCGAGTAGATCGCTACCTGGGTCATCGCGTCGATGTAGTACAGGCTGAGGATCTGCGGCAGGAGGATGATCACTGCCAGCACCGCCACCGCGATGATCGCGGCGCGGGTGTAGAAGCCCCGCTCCACCCGCGGGGGTGCGGAGGGCGGCGACGTGGACTTGGGCTCGGTGGCGAGCTCGGCGGTGCTCATGCTCTAGAACTCCTGCCGCGCCAGCGACAGCGTCCGCTTGCGGTTGAGGAACAACAGCGCAATCACTGCCAGGACGAAGGGCGTCATGTCACGGTAGTTGGTGAGCGACGTGATCGGGGTCACTCCGGCGTCGACGACGCCGATCACGATCGCGGCGACGAACGTGATCCAGATGGAGGACAGCCGGGCGATCAGCGCGGCTGCCAGCGACGAGATCACCAGGAACGTCAGAGTCGTGGCGTCCAGCGCCACCAGGTCGGCGAGCAGGATCCCGGAGAGACCCGCCACGATGCCGCAGCCGAACCAGGCTGACGCCTCCACGCGTCGGACCGGAACCCCGAGCGTGGCCGTGATCTCGCGATCGTTGGCCATCGCCCTCATCGCGGTACCCAGCTTGGAGTAGCGCAGGAACGCAGTCGTGAACACGGTGATCGCGATGCCCACGGCGAGCGCGATGACGTCGGTGGTCGTCACCTGGATCTGGCCCACAATGAAGCCGTGGTTGTCGGTGGGCAGCGAGATCGATCGCGACGCGCCGCCGTTGGACGTCCACAGCAGGTCCATCGCTCCCAGCAGGATGAGCGTCAGGCCGAGCGTCGCCGTGGTCTTGACCAGCGGGTCACGACCCGCCAGCGCTCGGCCGAACACCATCCCGTAGGCCAGCGTGATGACGCCTCCGAAGAGGACGCACACCAGGTACGCCAGCCATTGGTTCATACCCGAGTGGTTGATCAACTGCCATGCGATCAGGGCACCGAACGCGCCCACCGCTCCGAAGGAGAGGTTGAGCACCCCTGTGGTCCTGAAGAGCACGATCATCCCGACGCCGGAGAGGGCGTAGACCCCTCCGAGCGCCAAGCCGGTGACGAGAAACGGCTGCTCGTCTTGCCAGCTGGGAAGCGACAGTGCCAGGTGGATCAATGGATGCACGTTCGGAGCCCCAATCGCATGGTCGTCTCAGATCGTCCCTTGGCTCACGACAGTCCGGCCGCCTTCGCCGCGGACCGGTACTGCGCGATCTGCGGATCGGCTGCGGAGATCGGCGTGCAGCCCTGGGCCGTCACCATCTTCCCATTATCGGGCGTCACCGTGTAGTCGGAGTTGTTCGGGATATGCAGCGCCACCTTCCCGTACGTCCACGGCTGGCAGAGCATCTCGGACTTGTAGTCCTTGATCCCCAGGATCGCCGCGTTGACGCTCTTGATCGTGTAGTCGCCCTTCACCGTTTCCAGCGCCTGGGTCAGGAACTTGGCCAGCAGGTAGCCGAACTGGCTGAACGATCCGATGCCACCGGCCACGTTCTGACCGTACTTGGCCACGATCGCCTTGTAGTTCTGCATCTCCGGGCCGTTGTGGTCGCCGGCGTTGGCGGCCTCGGCGTTGACGAACAGCTTGTGGTTCCACTTCGGTCCCAGCGCCTTGGCCAGGAAGTCCGTGTCGCACGGAGTCGAGCAGCCCCATCCCTTGACCCGATCCTCCAGGCCCAGCTTCTGGGCGGCCTGCAGGATCACGAGCGCCTCGGGCGGGGTGAAGTTCAGCACCACCCAGCCATCGGGGCCGGCCGAGTTGACGAGGTTGAGCGCGACCGAGTTGGCGTCGTTGATCGGCACGTTCTCGGTCAGCGACGTGATCGGCACGCCCTTGGACTTGGCGATCGCTGCCGGGCCGGCGGCGATGTAGCCGGTGCCCGGGACGTTGGACTGGACGAACACGATCTTCTTCGCCTTGGCCACGTCGAGCGCGTACTGCACCGCGCCGTCGGAGCTGTAGCGCGGACCCATGTTGACCGCGGCGCTGTTCGGAGTCGACCAGCACTCCGGGGCGATCCCGGCGTCCATCTCGTAGATGCCGAGCTGCTTCCAGTACGCCTGGTCCAGCGTGCACTCCAGCAGGTCGAACACGCCGTCGATCGCCACGACGTGATCCGACTGGATCAGCTTGTGGGCGGCGGCGGTGATCTGGGCGGGCTGCGTCTGGTCAAGCTCGACGAACAGCTTCAGCGGATGGCCGTTGACGCCGCCGTTGTCGTTGACGCAGTTGAAGTACGCCTGGATCATGTTCGGACCGTCGGTGAAGTCCGTGCCCGGCTGGTGGGTATCGATGGTGCCGATGTTGATCGGCGTGCCGGTGGCCTTGACCCCCGGCTTGGGCCCGCACGAGGACACGTCGGCGGTCACTCCGCCGGCGCTCGTCCCGGTGCTGCCCCCGCTCGTGCCGGTACCGGCGCTAGTGCCGGTGCCAGTCGCAGCGCCCGTCGTTGCTGCCCCGCTCGTGCTCGCTCCGCCACCGGCGGAGCTGCTCGAGCTGTTGTTGCTGCTGCCACATCCCGTCAGCGCGAGTAGCGCGACGGCGGCCACCGACGCGAGTCCGATTCGCATCCGTGGCATGAGGTGATAACTCCTCACGGCTCTCCTCTCCTCAGGGTGTCTCGCCGGCCCCGAGATCCGCTCGAGGCTGCGCGCATACTAATTGTGCATCCGCCTGCATGCAAGAAGCGGCTAACAGAGCCGCAATCCGGGGTGGGAGGGGCCGTATTGACCAGCTTTTGGCCATTTCTTGCATGCAACGACTCTCCCGCATTAGACTGCCCCGGCCTCAGACGGCCTGCCGGGCATGAACGCCCGTCGCTACAGGCCATTACGGCACGGCGATCGAATTGGCCAGGCCAGCCCACCGAACCCAAATCACGAAGGCGGTGCTGCGCCTGCGCGAATTGATCTTCAACGGCCGGTTCTCGCCGGGTGAACGCATGGCTGAGCTTCCGCTCGTCGAGCTGCTGGGCGTGAGCCGCACCCCGCTGCGCCTCGCGCTGGCCGAGCTCGAGCACGAGGGCCTGCTGCGCGGGCTGCCCGGCGGCGGCTACGTCGTGCGCGAGTTCACGCAGGGCGACGTGCGCGACGCCATCGAGCTGCGCGGCGTGCTGGAGGGCACCGCGGCGCGCTTCGCCGCCGAGCGTGGCGTCGCGGCGCGCGACCTGGCCGCGCTGCGGGCGACCAACGAGACGATCAAGACCCTGGTGCATCGCGCCGACTACGAGTCCTTCGAGCGCTACCTGCGCCTCAACGAGGCCTTTCACGCACGCATGCTCAAGATGGCCCGCAGCCCGCTGCTCGTCCGCTCGCTGGAGGGGATCGTGTCGCTCCCGTTCGCCGGTCCCAGCGCGCTGGTCTTCGCCCAGGCCGAGCTGCCCGCCTCGCGCGACATCCTGGTCATCGCCTACCGCCACCACACGGGGCTGATCGACGCGATCGAGCGCCGGCAGGGCGCCCGCGCCGAGAGCCTGGCCCGCGAGCATGCCCGGCTGGCCCTGGCCAACCTCGAGATCGTGGTCGAGCATCGCGACGTTCTGGACCGCGTTCCCGGGGCGAACCTGATCACGCTCACCGACGATCCCGAGGCCGATCCGGCGCCCGAGCCCGAGCGCGAGCACGCCTGACGTTCCTCTGGTCACGGGGCGCCGCCCGCGCCGGTCTCTGAGGCCGCGACGGGTTCCTCGACATCGGCCCAGTGCACCGCGTGGTGCGCGGCGGCGTAGATCTGATCGCTCTGCGGGCGGTAGCCGTCCTCCAGGGGCGGGCTCAGCGGGACGGGCATGAACGGGGCGCCCACGCGTTGGACGGGGGCATCGAGGTAGTCGAAGGCGGCCGCCTGCAACTCGGCGGCGAGCTCGGCTCCGAAGCCGCCGGTGCGCACCGCCTCGTGGGCCACGACGGCCCGTCCGGTGCGCCGCACCGAACCGGCGATCGTCTCGAGGTCCAGCGGCACCAGCGTCCGCGGGTCGATGACCTCGGCCTCGATCCCGTCGGCGGCCAGCCGCTCGGCGGCCGCCATCGCCTCGCCGACCATTCGTGACAGCGCGACGATCGTCACGTCGCGGCCCCGACGGCGGATCTGTGCCCGTCCGAGCGGTACGGACTGTGGCCCGTCGGGCACGGACTCGCGCCGGAAGTACAGGGACTTGTTCTCGACGAACACCACCGGGTTGGGGTCGGCGATGGCCGAGCGCAGCAGGCCGGCGGCATCGGCGGCGGTGGCGGGCATCACCACCTTGAGGCCGGGGATGTGGGTCAGCCACGCCTCCAGGCTCTGGGAGTGCTGGGCTCCCGCGCGGCCGCCCGAGCCGCCCTGGGTGCGCAGGACCATGGGCACCGAGAGCTGCCCGCCGGACATGAAGTGCGCCTTGGCCGCCTGGTTGACGAGCTGATCCAGCGCCAGCGTGATGAAGTCGATGAACATGATCTCCACCACCGGGCGCAGGCCGGCCTGTGCGGCGCCCACCGCGATGCCGCACACCGCGCCCTCGCTGATGGGCGTATTGCGCACGCGCTCGCGGCCGAACTCCTCAGAGAGCCCCTCCGTGGCCAGGTAGGGCCCGCCCTCGGCGACGTCCTCGCCGACGACGATCACGCGCTCGTCCTCGCGCATCGCCTGGGCCAGGGTGGCGTTGATCGCCTTGACGTAGGTCGTCTCGCTCATTGTGCGTAGACCAGCGCGGCCGCCTGCTCCGGGGTGAGCGGCGAGCTGTCGCGGCCGAAGCGCACCGCCTCATCGACCTCGGCGTCGGCCTCGGCGGTCAGGCCCCGGGCGTCCTCCTCGTCGATCCAGCCCTGCTCCTTGGCCAGCGCCTCCAGGCGGGCGATCGGGTCCAGCTGCGCCCACTCGGCGTCGGCCAGGGCGTCGCGATAGCTCTGCTGATCGCCCTCGTAGTGGCCGCTGCGACGATGGGTGGAGCACTCGAGCAGGAACGGGCCCTGCCCTGACCGTGCCTTCTTCAGGTAGGAGCCGAACGCCGTCCACACCGCGCCGACGTCGGCGCCCTCGACGGTCTGGCGCTCGAAGTCATACGGCGCCACCACGTCGGCGACGCTGGCCACCTTGGTGTGGGCCGAGCGGGGCGTGAACTCGGCCATGCCGTTGTTCTCGCAGACGAAGATGAGCGGCAGCTCCCACAGCGCGGCGAGGTTCACCGTTTCCGAGAAATGACCGGCCTGCACGGCGCCGTCGCCGAAGAACACCACGGTGACCCGGTCTGAGCCGCGCAGCCGGCTGGCCAGCGCATCGCCGGCGGCCATCGGCAGGTTGCCGCCGACCACGCCGGTGGCCCCCATCAGGCCGTGCTCGACGTCCACCAGGTGCATCGAGCCGCCGAGTCCCTGGCACAGCCCGGCCGAGCGGCCCATCAGCTCCGCCATGACGCGGTCCATGGGCGCGCCCTTGGCCAGGGCGTGGCCGTGGGCACGATGACCGCTGTAGACGGCGTCGTCGTCGCGCAGCTGGCGGCACACCCCGGCGGCGACGCCCTCGGACCCGATGCTGAGGTGGACCAGCCCGTGGACCTGGAGGCTGTGGTGCAGCTTGGCCACGCGCTCCTCGAAGCAGCGAATCCGCCACATCGTCCGCAGGAGGTCGAGCGCTGTGTCGCGCTCGACCATGTCAGGCCACGGCGGAAGCCGTGCCGAGGACCTCCCGGACGGCGCCGGCGATCTTGTGCTCGTCAGGCAGGACGAACGCCTCCATCGGCTCGCTGTAGGGGATCGTTGCGTCCAGCGCGGTGACCAGCTTGATCGGCGCCTTCAACGACCCGAAGCCGTGCTCGGCCACCTCGGCGGCGATGATCGAGGCCGCCGACGCGTGGCGGGTGGCCTGATCGGCCACCACCAGGTGCCCGGTCTTCTCGACCGACGCCAGGATCGCGGGCATGTCCAGCGGCTGCAGGGAGCGCGGGTCGATGACCTCGGCATCGATGCCCTCGCCGGCCAGCGCCTCGGCCGCCTGCAGCGCCTTGCCCACCGTCCAGCCGGTGGCCACGATCGTGACGTCGTTGCCGGCCCGCCGGATCGCCGCCTCACCGATCGGGACGACGTGCTCGCCCTCGGGCACGTCGCCGTGCTCGAGCACGAGCAGGTAGTGCATGAGGTACACCACCGGGTTGTCATCGCGTACGGCGGCGGCCATCAGCCCCTTGGCGTCGGCGGGCGTGGAGGGCAGCACCACCTTCAGGCCCGGCACGCCGGCGAACATCGTGTAGATCGATCCGGTGTGCTGTCCGGCCCACCCGGCGGTGAACCCGTAGCCGGCCTTCAGCACCAGCGGCACCTTGACCTGGCCGCCGCTCATGTAGCGCAGGCGCGGGGCCTCGTTGGTCACCTGGTTCATGGCCACCAGCATGAACTCGGCCATGAGCAGCTCCACGATCGGCCGGTAGCCGGCCAGCGCCAGACCGACGGCCATGCCGATCTCCGCCGTCTCGGAGATCGGGCTCACCCGGACGCGGTCGCGCCCGAAGGCCTGGACCAGCGGGTCCTCGTCGGAGGGCGCGACGTCCTGGCCATAGAAGACCACGGTCTCGTCCCGGGTCATCTCCTGCTGGATCGCCTCGTTGACCGCGGCGATGTAGGGAATCTCTCGTGCCATTGCGTGTCTCCTCGCGGCTCAGGCGTAGACGAAGTTGGTGGCCGCTTCGGGCTCGGGATAGGGGCTGTCGAGGCCGAACTGGACCGCGGCTTCCATCTCGTCGGTGACCTCCTTGGCGATCTCATCGGCGCGGGCGGCGTCGAGCGTGCCCTGCTCGACCAGGCGCGCGCGGAACCGGGGGACGGGGTCGCCGCGCAGGGCGGCCTCGTACTCCTCGCGGTTGCCGAACACCGTGATCGCTTCGTGCTCGGGATAGTGCAGCGGCACGCCCGGTGGGGCGATGAGGTTGCCGTGGGCCGACAGGCGGTAGACCTTGGATTCCACCAGCGTGGGCCCGTGGCCTCCGCGGGCGCGCGCCACCGCCTCGCTCACCGTCTCATAGACAGCGAGCGGGTCGGTGCCGTCCACGGTGACGCCGGGCATGCTGTAGGCCTTGGCCTTGACCGAGAGCGGCTCGCCGTTGGCGGCGTTGGCGTCCTCCTGCTCGGAGTGGGTGGCCACGTTGTAGCCGTTGTTCTCCATGATGTAGACGACCGGCAGCTTCCACAGCGAGGCCAGGTTGAGCGACTCATGGAATGCACCCTGCTTGGATGCGCCGTCGCCGAAGAAGCAGAGGACGACCTGGGCTGGTGGCTTCCGTATCTGCGCGGCGAAGGCGACGCCGGTGGCGTGCGGGATGCCCTGGCCGACGATTCCGCTCGTGCCCAGGAAGCCGCGTCCCGGGTCGCACAGGTGCATCGAGCCGCCGTAGCCTCCGCACAGGCCGTCCTTGCGGCCGTAGATCTCGGCCATCATCGCCTTGGTGTCGGTGCCCAGGGTGATCGGGTAGCCGTGGCAGCGGTAGGTCGTCAACAGTTGGTCGCCGTCCTTGAGCGTCGCCAGCGACCCGACGATGGAGGCCTCGGCGCCGTCGGCGAGATGGGTGTGGCCCCGGATCACGCCGGGGTGCTCCTCGAACGTCCGCTTGACGCGCTCCTCGAAGTCCCGGATGCGCAGCATCTGGGTGAACATCCAGATCAGCCGTTCGTCGCTCAGCTCGGCGGTGCTCATCCTCGGTCTCCTCTCACTCGACGCCGGCGCGGACCTGCGCCAGCGTCGTCTCATAGGCACGGTCGAATTCCTGCTCGATCGGCAGGTTGCGAAGCTTCTCGGACAGGATCTCGGCGCCCCAGGGGCCGGGGTAGCCCGCTCGGTGCAGCGCGTTCACGTAGCCCGCGATGTCGAACTCGCCCTCGCCGGGGAGCTCGCGGTGGTTGATGACCTCGTCGAGCTTGTCCTCCATGTACTGGAGCTGTCCGTCGGACAGCTCGACCCAGGCGATGTGCTCGGCCGGGATCGTCGCCAGCCGCTCGGGGTCGATGGCCAGCTTGCCCATGTGCCAGGTGTCGATGGCCAGGCCGCCGTTGGGCCGTGAGGCCTCGGAGACGAGGCGCAGACCGGCCTCGAGCGTGCCGACGTTGGGGTCGAACGGGATGATCTCGTAGGCCACCTTGGCGTCGGTGTGGTTGGCGGCGTCGTCGCACAGCGCGGCGTACTCCTCGATCACCCGGTCAAGCTCGCACGGCGTCTCGGGGATGTTCCCGACCTTGATGTGGTGGGCCTCAAAGGCCGCCGCGGTCTCGAACAGCTTGCGGCGCTGGAGGTCGGACGCCTTGCGCGCCTCGCTGCCCTGGGGCGTGAAGAAGTCAGCGAGGAACTCGACCTCCAGGTACTTCAGGCCGTGGTCGCGAAACACCGTGGCCATGTCCTGGAGCGTCGTGCCCTCCAGTTGGTGCTCGACGTCCGCGTGCCACAGGCCCAGCCCCGTGAAGCCGACCCGCTGGGCATGGGCGCAGCGGTCCTCCCAGCTGAACGTGCTCCATTCCCGTCCGAAATGCACCACCACTGGACCGCTCACGGTCCAGTAGGTGACCATCACCTCGATCTCGCCCACCGGCCCTCCTATTCCTCGTTGCCGGGCCGAAGCCAAGCTACAGCCGGGGTCCTGGCCCGTCCAGTGCCAGCGCGCAGGGTGTCTTGTCGATGAGCGCGTCCGCACTTCCTCCGCGGGGCCGAGGCCAGGTACGGTGGGTCCGTGGCGACAGAGGTCCGCTCTCCGGTCTCGCCTCGGGCGCTTGACGCGGCGCTCGCGGAGTTCTCCGAGCTCCTGGGCGCGGCGCGCGTGATCACTGACGCCGACGGCCTGCGCGCCTTCCGCGATCCGTTCCAGTTCGCGACCTGGGAGGACAACACGGCGTCCGCGGTGCTCTCGCCGACGACCGTGGAGGAGATCCAGGAGATCGTCCGGATCGCCAACCGCCACCGCGTGCCCCTGTGGACGCACGGGCAGGGCCGCAACAACGGCTACGGCGGGCCGGCGCCGCGGGTGCGCGGCTCGGTGATCGTCTCGCTGCGACAGATGAACCGGGTGCTGGAGATCGACGGCGACCTCGCCTACGCCGTCGTGGAGCCCGGCGTGCGCTGGTTCGACCTCTACGAGGCGATCCAGGCCGGCGGCCACCGGCTGATGTTGTCGATCGCGGACCTGGGGTGGGGGAGCGTGGTCGGCAACACCCTGGACCACGGCGTGACCTATCTGCCCTATGGGGTGGACATGGGCATGCAGTGCGGCATGGAGGTGGTGCTGGCCGACGGCTCGGTGATGCGCACCGGGATGGGCGCGATGCCGGGCAACCGCTCGTGGCATCTGTACAAGCGGGGCCTGGGCCCCACGCCCGACCAGCTGTTCATGCAGTCCAACTTCGGGATCGTCACCAAGATGGGCGTGTGGCTGATGCCGAGCCCCGAGACCTACATGCCTCTGTGGCTGCGCGTCTGGAACGACGACGACCTCGCGCCGATGTTCGAGACGCTGCGGCGGTTGATGCTCGACGGGACGATCCGCATGGTCCCGCAGGTGATGAACACGGTGCTCTATGGCGCGGTGGTCGCGCGGCGCGCGGACTTCTGGACCGGCGAGGGACCGATCCCCGATGACGTGCTGGACCGCATGGCGCGCGAGCTGGACATCGGCCGCTGGCTCATGCGCTTCGCGCTCTATGAGGACGAGGCGGTGGCGGATGTCAAGTTCGCCAAGATCAAGCGCGCCTTCGAGTCCGCGATCCCCGGCGCCGAGGTGTGGGGGACCAAGTACGCCCCGGAGGACATCCCGAGCATCGAGAACCCGGCCGAGAAGATCCAGGGCGGGATCCCCAACCTCGACTGGAACGCGATGACGGCGTGGTACGGCGGCGAGGAGGGCGGCCACATCGGCTTCTCGCCCGTGGCGCCCCTCACCGGCCCCGACGCGCTGGCAGTGCGCGACCTGTTGCGCGGCATGGTGCAGAGCGCCGGCCTGGACTACATCGCCGGCCTGCTCCCCGTCAACGCCCGCAGCTTCGTCCACATCACGATGGTCATCTTCGACACCAAGGACGAGGCCCAGTCACGCGCCGCCTATGACGTCAGCCGCCGGCTGGTGGTGGAGGCGGCCAAGCTCGGCTACGGCGAGTACCGCGCCCACCTGGACTTCATGGACCTCGCGGCCGAGCAGTACTCCTTCGGCGACCACGCCTACCGCCGCTTCTGCGAGACGATCAAGGACGCCCTGGACCCCAACGGGATCCTGTCGCCGGGCAAGCAGGGGATCTGGCCGCGCTCCATGCGCGACGGCTAGCGCAGGCAGCGGCTGTAGATCTCCATGAGTCGCTCCGCCTCGTAGCCGGGGGTGATCTCGAGGCGCCTCTCGGGCGTGTTTGCTCCCATATCCATTGAGAGCCTGCAGCGGGGCCGAAATCACCCCCTTCCCCAGCAGTTCTTTTCGGCCGCGCCGGCACCACCACCGACACGGGACCCCTACCCCGCGGCTAACACCCCAGCGATGCCGTCCAGCGCGCGCACAAGCTCATCGGTGCGGCACAGCCACGGCGAGTGATCCGTGTCGATTTCCACGACCGGGTCACAGCCCGCCCGGGTGTACATCAGCTTCTGCAGGGCAGGCTTGATCGCCCGGTCCTGCAGGCACGTCACATACCCCCGGCGCAGGCCATCGAACGCCGAGGTGTCACCGTCCGGGGGCGTGAACGGATTCGTGAAGGGGATCACCGGCTGGCCGGCGCGCTGGGGCAGCGCCCAGTCGATCTGCTCCTGGGTGCAGCAGTGATAGAGGGCCTCGGGGGCGGCTGCGGGCGGCATCGTCGCCACCGGCGGGTCGCCGTCGACGACGATGTTGGCCTGGACGGAGTCGCCGGCCGCCTCGGGGAGATGGGTGATCTCGACGAGCGACTGGCCGGGCTGGGGGAGGAAGGCGGCGACGTAGATGAGGCCGGCGAGCTTGTCGGGGCGCTGCGACGCGGCCTGGGTGATGACCATGCCGCCCATGCTGTGGCCGGTCAGGACCACCGGACCGTCCATGGCGGCCAGGGTCTCGCACACCTTGTCGGCGTAGCGGTACAGGGTGATCTCGGGCAGGGGCGTGGTGTCCGAGCCCTGGCCCGGCAGGTCGATGGCGGTGGCGCGGTGCCCGGCGTCCTGGAGGCCGGCGATCACACGCTCCCAGCACCAGGCGCCGCCCATGGCGCCGTGAATGAGGAGGAAGTTGGCCATGACGGCGGGCACCCTATCGCGCCGTGCTGCCCGCTGCGCAAATCGCGCGCCGTGTCGCAAGCGCCGGTGCGCGGACGGGCAAGCCGGTTTGACTTGCCCGGACGCGGTCCCGTATAAGGCAAGTCCATGCCGTGTCTGAGAGAGCGCGGCCGAGGAGGGATTCCACGCATGACGACCACGACGGCACAGACCGGCTCATTCCCCAGCCCATACGAGATCGAGACCCCCGAGGGGTGCGAGGGCTGGGAGGAGATGTACCCCTACTACGCGCTCTTCGACGAACGGCGCCGCGACGAGGACGAGAAGCGCTTCTGGTTCTGGAACTCGATGCACTTCCCCATCCCCCATCCGGCGTTCGACGTGATCTGCATCGATTCGCCCTACCAGGCGGTCGGCTCGTGGCAGAACCGGGTGTTCGCCGTCCCGCCGGCGATGGGCATCGACTATCGCGTCATCAACGGCTACGTCTACATCTCCGGCAATCCGGTCACCGATCCGGAGAAGATGGCCGAACGCGCGGGCTACTTCCAGAAGCGCGCCGGCCACTACTTCGCCAACTGGGGCGAGCTCTACGGCAAGTGGAAGGACAAGATGCGCGCGCTCATCGCCGAGCTCGACGCACTCGAGGTGCCCGGCCTGCCCGAGTACGAGCCCGACGAGGTCGCCTTCGACGCCGACCGCAACACCGCCTTCTACGAGGTGCTCAACGCCTACGGGCGCTGCCTGCGGCTGGGCGACCTGATGTGGCAGAACCACTTCGAGTTCCTGCTCCTGGGCTACGGGGCCTACGCCACCTTCGCGGAGCTGTGCAAGGAGCATCTCCCCGACATCCCCGACCAGCACATCGCCCAGATGGTCGCCGGGATCGACGTGCTTCTCTTCCGGCCCGACGCCGAGCTGCGCCGGCTGGCGGGAGTCGCCATCGAGAAGGGCGTGGACGGCTCGTTCGCCGAGGGACGCACGCCCCAGGAGATCGAGGCGGAGCTGGGCGGATCAGACGCCGGCCGCGAGTGGCTGGCCGAGCTCGAGAAGGTCAAGGACCCCTGGTTCAACATGGCCACCGGTGACGGGCTCACCCACTACTACCGCAGCTGGCTGGACGACCCCAGCATCCCGTACGCCTCGATCATCGGCCACATCAGCGCCCAGCGGGCCGGGGCGCCGGCCGAGCGGCCCACAAAGGAGATCGAGCGTGAGCGCGATCGCCTGACCGAGGAGTACGGGGCCCTACTGCCCGACGAGGTCCGCGGCCCATGGAACGACCTGCTCAACCTGTCGCGAACGGTGTTCCCCTACGTCGAGGAGCACAAGTTCTTCTGCGATTACTGGTTCCTCACGCGGTGGTGGAACAAGGTGCGCGAGTTCGGTGCGCTGCTGGCTGAGCGCGGGTTCTTCGAGGACGGCGAGGACATCTTCCAGCTCGGTCGCCACGAGGTCTCGGTCGCGCTCGACGAGCTCGTCCTGTGCTGGGCCACCGGCGGACAGCCGCTCGGGCCCAAGCACTGGCCGCCGATTGTGGCCCGCCGCAAGCAGCTCCTCCAGCGCCTGGCCAAGTGGACCCCGCCCCCGGCGCTCGGCGTCGCCCCCGCCGAGGTGACCGACCCGATGACGGTCATGCTGTGGGGCGTGACCACCGAGCGGGTGCGCGAGTGGGCGCGCCAGACCGAGGGCGGCTCCGAGCTCAACGGCGCGCCGGCGTCGCCGGGCACGATCGAGGGACCGGCGCGCGTCGTTCGGTCGGTCACCGAGATCGCCGACGTCCGTGACGGCGAGATCCTCGTCTGCGGCAGCACCTCCCCGGCCTGGGCGCCGATCTTCTCCAAGATCAGGGGCACTGTGACCGACGTCGGCGGCGTGATGTCACACGCCGCGATCGTGTGCCGTGAGTACGGGCTGCCCGCCGTGGTCGGCACCGGCCGGGCCACTGCCCTCATCCGCACCGGCCAGATCATCCGGGTGGACGGCTCGGCGGGCGTGGTGACCCTGGTCGGGCAGGATTGATGCCATGAGCGCGGCCGAGGCTCAGAAGACCCGTGGGCTGGAGGAGCTTCGGGCGCAGGACGCGGACCGGTTCGGCGGCAAGAGCGCCAGCCTCGGCGAGCTCCTGCACGCCGGCATCCCGGTCCCACCCGGCTTTGCCATCAGCAGCGAGGCGGGGGAGGAGCTCACCGACATATTGCGCCGCGATATCGCGACGCGATATGGGGGGTTGGGGGCCGAGGTGCCCGTGGCCGTGCGCTCCAGCGCCCGGGGTGAGGACAGCGCCGAGGCCACCTTCGCCGGCCAGCAGGACACCTACCTCTGGGTGCGTGGCGTCGACGCGGTCTGCGAGGCCGTGACCAAGTGCTGGGCCAGTCTCTACAACCCCGAGGCCGTCGCCTACCGGGAGCGCTTCGGCGTCGAGAATCCCGCCATGGGGGTGACCATCCAGCTGATGGTCGACGCAGCCGTCTCGGGCGTGATGTTCACCTGCAACCCGGTGAGCGGCGATCGCAGCATGGTCGCGATCAACGCCAGCTGGGGCCTCGGGCTGGCCGTCGTCGGCGGTGAGGTCACGCCCGACGACTACCTCGTCTCCAAGGTCACCGGGGAGGTCGTCAAGCAGACCGTCAGCGACAAGGCCGTCGAGTACGTCCCCGGCGACGACGGGGCGCACCGCGTCGATGTGCCGGATGACCGCCGCAACGAGCCGTGCCTCGACGCCGACGCCGTCGAGACCCTCGTCGACATGGCCAAGCGCGTCGAACGACACTTCGGCGTCCCCCAGGACATCGAGTGGGCCTTCGACGACCATCGCGAGCTGTTCATCCTCCAGTCCCGTCCGGTGACCGGCCTGGCTCAAAAAGAGGCGACGCCCGCACCCACGTCCGCCATGTCCATGATCTTCAACAAGTTCGGAGCCGGCTGATGCCCCTCAACGACGACGACGTCCGCGAGATCCTCCGGATCATCGACGAGTCCGAGCTCGACGAGCTGAGCATCGAGACCGACGGCTTCAGCCTCCACGTGCGCAAAGGCGCTCCCGTGGTGGGGGGTGCGCTCTCGGAGAGTGTTCGAGGAAGCACACTCACCGAGAGTGCGCCCCCAACCGCGGGTTCCGAGCGTGCACCCGCGGCCCCCGGCCCCGCGGTAAACGGATTGGAGACGATTGCGTCGCCGATGCTCGGGACGTTTTACCGCGCCGAGGCGCCCGGGGCGTCGCCCTTCGTGGAGATCGGCGCCGAGGTCGGACCCGAGACGACCGTGTGCATCATCGAGGTCATGAAGATGATGAACTCGGTGCCCGCCGGGGTCAGCGGGACGATCGCCGAGATCGTCCCCGCGAATGGGGCGCTCGTCGAGTACGGCGACCCGCTGTTCCGCGTCAAGCCGGCGGAATGAGGCGGGTCTTCATCCCCAATCGGGGCGAGATCGCGGTGCGCATCGTCAATGCCTGCCACGGCCTGGGACTGGAATGCGTGGTCGGGGCCTCGCAGCCGGACATGGACGGGCTGGCAGCCCACCTGGCCGACCGGAAGGTCTGCATCGGTCCTGGACCGGCCGGCCAGAGCTATCTCAAGGTCGATGCGATCGTCCATGCCGCGCTGAGCACCCGCTGCGACGCGATCCACCCGGGATATGGCTTTCTGTCCGAGAGTCCCGCCCTCGCCGAAAAAGCACGGGAGCACGGGCTGACATTCGTCGGGCCGTCGGCCAAGGCCATGAAGCTCGCCGGCGACAAGCTTGCGGCGCGCGAGGAGGCGGCCAGGGCGGGGGCCCCCGTCCTGCCCGGCGGCCAGGTTGCCAACGGCGACGAGGCGCGCGCGCTGGCCAAGGAGATCGGCTACCCGCTGCTGGTCAAGGCCGCGGGCGGCGGAGGGGGGCGGGGCATCAAGCACGTCCACGACGAGGACGAGCTCGAGAGCCTGCTCAGCCTGGCGCGCAGCGAGGCGGGCGCCGCGTTCGGCGATGACCGGATCTATCTGGAGAAGCTCGTGCAGGCCGCCCGCCACGTCGAGGTGCAGATCGCCGCCGACGAGCACGGCACGGTGCTCCACCTGGGTGAGCGCGACTGCACGGTGCAGCGCCGGTTTCAGAAGGTGGTGGAGGAGGCCCTCGCGCCGCAGCTGACGGACGCCACGCGGCGCCGGCTGCAGGACGCCGCCGTCGCCTTTGCCGAGCGCATCAACTACCACAACCTCGGCACCGCCGAGTTCGTGATCGACGCCGCCACGGGCGACCCGTACTTCCTGGAGATGAACTGCCGCATCCAGGTCGAGCACCCGGTCACCGAGGCGATCACGTACCTCGACCTCGTGCAGATGCAGCTCCAGGTCGCCGCCGGGCATACGCTCGAGATCGGGCAGGACGACGTCTCCTACCACGGCCACGCGATCGAATGCCGGCTCAACGCGGAGGACCCCAGCCACGGCTATCGCCCCAGCCCGGGGACCCTGAGCCTGTTCGCCGTTCCCCAGCGAGACGGCCTCCGGGTGGACACGCATTGTCAGGCGGGCACGGCGGTCCCGCCGTTCTACGACTCCCTCCTGGCCAAGCTCATCGGGCACGGCTCAGACCGTGAGCACGCCATCGACATCCTCATCGAGGCCCTGGAGGACCTCGACGTCGACGGGGTGGAGACCAACCGGACGCTGCTGATCGGCATCCTGGGCCATCCGGACTTCCGCTCCGGCCCCGTGACCACCGACTGGCTGGAGCGAGCGCTGCGATGACCAAGACGATCGGTTTCGTGGACACGACCACGCGCGACGGCAACCAGAGCCTGTGGAGCGCGACCGGGCTGACGACGCCCGACGTGCTTGCCATCGCCCCGGTGCTCGATCGCGTCGGGTACCACGCACTGGACTTCACCTCGAGCACGCACATGGCCGTCTCGGTGCGCTTTCACCAGGAGGACCCGTGGGAGCGCATCCGTCTCGTCTCAGCGGCGATGCCGCGGACGCCCCTGGGGATGATCACCACCGGGATGCGCTTCATCTCCTGGGTGCCGGCCGACGAGGAGGTGATGCGGCTGTCCTACCGGCTCGCCGTGCGCAACGGCCTGCGCCGGGTGCAGATCGCCGACCCGTCCAACCATCCCGAGCGCGTGCAGCGGATCGCCGCGATGGCCAAGGCGGAGGGAGTGGACGAGGTGGTCATCGGGCTCACCTACTCGATCAGCGAGGTCCACACCCACCAGTACTACGCCGACATCGCCGCCGCGCTCGCCGACTGCCCGGACATGGACGTCCTCTACCTCAAGGATCCCGGCGGGCTGCTCACCGTCGACGCCGTGCGCGAGCTCGCCGCGCCCCTGCGCCGCGCCGCCGGCGATCGGCCGCTCGAGCTCCACAGCCACTGCACCATCGGTCTCGCGCCCCAGGTCTACCTCGAGGGGGTCCGGGCCGGCTTTGACACCGTGCACACGGCCGCGGGGCCCCTGGGTCGGGGCACCTCCCAGCCCGAGGCACTCAGCACGGCGCGCAACCTCGAGGCCGCCGGCTACGCGCACCCGCTCGATCTCGAGCAACAGGCGCGGGTGGCCGAGCACTTCGCCCAGATCGCAGCGGCCAAGGGCCTTCCGGCGGGCGCGCCACGCGAGTTCGACGCCGCCTACTACCGCCACCAGCTCCCCGGCGGGATGGTCACCACCACGCGCCGGATGCTGGCCGAGCTGCGGCGGCCCGAGCTCTTTGACCAGGTCCTGGAGGAGGTGACCCGGGTGCGCGCCGAGATGGGCTATCCGATCATCGTCACGCCGGTGTCGCAGTTCATCGCCAGCCAGGCGGCGCGCAACGTGATCGACGGTGCGCGCTGGGCCAACGTCTCCGACGAGACCGTCCGCTTCTTCCTGGGCCACTACGGCGAGCCGCCCGCGCCCGTCGATCCGGCGATCGCCGACAAGGTCCGTTCGCGCCCACAAGCGAAAACGCTCGCCGAACTCCAGCCCATCACCCTGGACGGGGCGCGCGCGAAGTTCGGCCACCACATCTCCGAGGAGGACCTGCTCCTGCGCCTGACCATGCCCGCCCAGCAGGTCGACGCCATGGTGGCCGCGCGCGACGCCGCCGACGGCCGCCCCCACGGGCCGATGCCGGCCGCGCGGCCGGGACGCTCGCCGCTCGTCACCCTGCTCAAAGAGCTCGAGCGCCGCCCGTCGCTGACCAGCGTTGAGATCCGCACCGACGCCGAGCGGGTGGTGTGGCGCCGTGGCTGACAACGGCCGTCTCAACCTCCGCGAGGCGCGCGCCTTCATGTTCGACATCGACGGCACGCTGCTGCACCGCGGCCCCGACGGTCGCGGACACCCCCAGCCGGGCGCCGTCGAGGTCCTGGAGCGCATCCGGGCCTCGGGACGCAGGCTCGTGCTCTTCACCAACGGCAGCCACGTGCCGTCGCCCAGGATCGCCCAGGGGTTGCGCGACGACGGCCTCCACGTCGCCGACGACGAGGTGCTCACCCCGGTCGACAGCGCCACCGCGTGGCTGCAGAACCACCCCCGGCGCCACCCGGTCCACGCCTTCGCCACCGAGAGCGTTCAGGCGTTCATGACCGACAACGGCGTGCCGGTGACCGACGGGGAGGACGCCGGCGCGGTGTTCGTCGCCCACCTGGCCGAGGTCTCCCTGGACGAGATCGAGCGCGCCGCCCGGGCCATCAGCGCCCATGGCGCGCCGCTGTTCACCTCCAGCTACGTCCGCGGCTACGCCGGCGCCCATGGGATCATCTACAGCCGGGGCTCGATGATCACGGCGGCCATCGCCAAGGTCTCGGGGGTCAGGCCCCGCCTGCTCGGCAAGCCGTCACGTGCCGCGGTCACCGCGCTGCAGGACCGGCTCGGTGTCCCCGCCGCCGACATCGCGGTGATCGGCGACGATCTCGGCATGGACATCGCGCTGGGCAAGATGGGCGGGTCTCAGACCGTGCTGGTCCGCAGCGGGATCAGCGCCCAGATCGACCTGCAAACGGTCGCGCCCAAGCGCCGCCCCGACGCCGCCATCGACGGCGTCGCCGACCTGCTGGATCGGCTCTAGCGCCGCTCCGCGGTCACGTCCGCACCTGAGCGGCGGCGACCTGAGCCTCTTGGATCGCCCGCCAGACCGTCTCGCCGTTGGCCGGGATGGGCAACGTGCGCACGCCGATGTGGGCCAGCGCGTCGACCACGGCGTTGTGCACCGCCGGCGTCGCGCCGATCGTCCCGGACTCGCCGATGCCCTTGGCGCCGAGCGGATTGACCGGGGTCGGGGTCTCCATCTCGATGCGCTCGAACGACGGCAGCTCGGCCGCCGACGGGATGCAGTAGGTCACCAGATTCGTGTGCTGAGGGTTGCCCTCGGAGTCGTAGCGGACCTCCTCGTAGAGCGCCTGGGCGATGCCCGCCGCGAGCCCGCCGTGGACCTGGCCGTCGGCGACCAGCGGGTTGATGATCCGTCCCGCGTCGTCGCACGCGATCATCCGGATCAGGCGCACCGACCCCGTCTCGGAGTCGACCTCGACGACGGCGACATGCGCGCCGAAGGGGAACGTCGGCTGATCGGGCGTGAAGTCGGTCTCGGCGCTCAGCTCGGCCAGGCGCCCGTCCTCCTGGAGGCGTCCGGCCAGCTCGGCCCAGCCCAGCGCCGGCTGGGACGAGCCCGCCACGTGGAACGAGCCGTTGTCGAGGTCGAGCACCATGTCCTCGGGGTTGGCCTCCAGCGCATCGGCGGCCAGCTCCTTGGCCCGGTCGACGAGGATCTCCGACGCCTGTCCCGCCGCGGCACCGCCGATCTGCGTGGACTTGGAGCCGTAGGTGCCCGTGCCGCGCGGCACCCGGTCGGTGTCGCCGGCCAGCACCTGGATCTTGTCCAGGTCGATGCCGGTGCGCTCGGACACGATCTGGGCGAACGTGGTCTCGTGGCCCTGCCCATGGGAGAAGGAGCCGGTGCGGACGATCGCGCCGCCGTCCTCGGTGATCTCGACGGCGCCGAACTCGCCCTCGCTGATGCCGTTGGTGATCTCGACGTAGACGGCGATGCCGATGCCGAGCCAGACGTGCGAGCCGTTGGCGCGGCGCTCCTCCTGCTGACGGCGGAGCTCGTCGTAGCCGGCGTGCTCGAGCGCGCGCTCCAGCGCGCCCCCGTAGTCGCCGATGTCGTAGGTCGCGCCGGCGGCGGTCTGGATGGGGAACTTCTCGTTGGCGATGAAGTTGCGCCGCCGCAACTCGGCGGGGTCCATCCCGATCTCGACCGCGTACATGTCCACCGCCCGCTCGATCATCTGCGTCGCCTCGGGCCGCCCGGCGCCGCGGACGGGGCCGATCGGGGTCGAGTTGGACACGACCGAGGTGATGTCGACCTCGATCTTGGGGATGTCGTAGACGCCGCTGGACATCATCTGGGTGAGGACGGCCAGGAACGCGCCGATGCCCGGATAGGCGCCCGCATCCTGGAGCAGCTTGACCCGGAGGGCCTTGAAGGTCCCGTCCTTGGTGCCGCCCAACTCGAAGTCGGCCCACTGCGCGCGGCCGTGATGCAGGGCCACCATGTGCTCGGAGCGCGTCTCGGTCCAGCGGCAGGGTCGACCCGTTGCACGCGCAAGCGCCCCCATGAGGATGTCCTCGACGTCGAACCCCTTGCCACCGAAGCCGCCGCCCACGTCGGGGGCGATCACGCGCACCTGCTCGGGCTCGAGCCCCAGCGTGGCGGCGATCCCCGCCTTGTCCTGATGCGGGGTCTGGGTGGAGAGGCGGATCGTCAGCTTGCCGTCTTCGAACTCGGCCACGGTCGAGCGGGGCTCGATCGGCAGGGCCAGCAGGCGGGGGCTCTCGTGGGAGCCGGTGATGATCACGTCGCAGCCGTCGAACAGGCTCTCGTCGCCCGCGCCGGGGATACGGAGGCACGTGTTGGACCCCGAGGGCTCGAACAGCAGCACCTCGTCCTTGACCACCTCGCGGATGTCGGTGACGGCGGGCAGCGCGTCGTAGTCGACGACCACCAGCTCCGCGGCGTCGACCGCCGCCTCGCGCGACTCGGCCACGACCGCGGCCACGATCTCGCCGACGTAGCGCACCCGGTCAACCGCCATCGGCGCCCGGTACATGCTCTCGTGGACCTGGAGCATCGGGGGCGGCGGGCTGGGCTGCAACCCGAGGTCGGCGGCGGTGAAGACCTGGACGCCCGGGAGCGCGCGCGCGTCCTCGGCGTCGATCGAGGTGATCGTGCCGTGCGCCACATAGGAGCGCACGAACGTCACGTGGAGGGCGTTCTCGACGCGGGTGTCGTCGACGTACCGACCCTGTCCCAGGAGGAAGCGCGGGTCCTCCCGGCGGCGAATCCGCTGTCCGATTCCAGTGGGCATCAGGCCTCGTGTCCTTTCCAACGGAGCGGTGTGTGTCGGGAGCATTCTTACCAGCTTGACCAACTGCGGCCCAGTCAATGCACGCAGGCGTCGTTGTCCGGCGGCGCAGCCGTCGCGTTGCCGATTGCATGCAACCCGCCCGCTGTGAGAGGTTTCCGGCGACGAGAGGAGCAAGCCGATGACCGACACGATCCACACCGATGTGCTCGTCGTGGGCACCGGGCCGGCGGGGGCCACCGCCGCGCTGACCCTGGCCACGCTCGGGGTCGACCATGTCGTGGTCACCAAATATCGCTGGACCGCCAACACGCCCCGAGCGCACATCACCAACCAGCGCACCGTCGAGATCTTCCGCGATCTGGGGATCGAGGACGACATCACGGCCAACGGGACCCCGCAGCACCTGATGGGCGACACCGTCTTCTGCACGAGCCTCTCCGGCGACGAGATCGGGCGGGTGCGGACCTGGGGCACACATCCGGCCCGGCAGGCCGACTACACGCTGGCCAGCCCCTGCACGCACTGTGACCTGCCCCAGACGCTGCTGGAGCCGATCCTGGTCGGCCACGCGGCGGAGCGGGGCTCGCGGATCCGCTTCGACACCGAGTATCTGGGCCTGACCGAGCGCGACGACGACGTCGAGGTCCTGGTGCGCGACCGCGTGTCGGGCACCGAGTACACGATCGTCGCCAAGTACGTGATCGGGGCCGACGGCGGGCGCAGCCAGATCGCGCGCGACGTCGACCTGCCCTACGAGGGGCAGATGGACGTGGCCGGCTCGATGAACATCGTGTTCTCCGCCGACCTCAGCGCCAAGGTGGCGCACCGCCCGAGCGTCCTGTACTGGGTGCTCCAGCCGGGCTCGGACATCGGCGGCATCGGGCTCGGTCTGGTCCGCATGGTCCGCACCTGGAACGAGTGGCTGATCGTGTGGGGCTACGACATCTCCGAGCCCCCGCCCGAGCTCGACGACGAAGCGGCCACCGCGATCGCCCACAACCTGATCGGCGACGACACGGTGCCGATCACGATCCGCTCCACCTCGCTGTGGGGCAACAACAAGTGGTACGCGACGCGCTACCGCGCCGGCCGGGTCTTCTGCATGGGGGACGCGGTGCACCGTCATCCGCCGTCGAACGGGCTGGGCTCGAACACCTCGGCCCAGGACGCTTACAACCTCTCCTGGAAGCTGGCCTACGTGCTGCGCGGTCAGGCCGGCCCGGGGCTGCTGGACAGCTACGACCCCGAGCGCTCGCCGATCGGCAGGCAGATCGTGCTGCGCGCCAACAAGTCGATCGAGGAGTTCGGGCCCATCTTCGAGGCGCTCGGCATCACCGACACCAGCGACCCCGACGTCATGAACGAGCGCATGCGGGCGCGCGCCGACGACAGCGAGGAGGGCGCGGCCCGGCGCGAGAAGCTCAAGGCGGCGCTCGAGCTCAAGGACTACGAGTTCAACGCCCACGGCGTCGAGATGGGCCAGCGCTACCGGTCGGGGGCCGTCGTGAGCGACGGGACGCCGGAGCCCGAGTACACCCGCGATCCCGAGCTCTACTACCACCCGACGACGTGGCCCGGGGCCCGGCTGCCCCACTGCTGGTTGGGCGACGACGGCCACAAGGTGTCCACGCACGACGTCGTCGGCAAGGGACGCTTCGCGCTGCTCACCGGAGTCTCGGGACGCCGCTGGGCGGACGCCGCACAGACCGTGGGCGAGACATTGGGCATCGACATCGCCGCTCATGTGATCGGCCCCGGCCGCCGGTACATCGACCTCTACGACGACTGGGCCCGTCTGCGCGAGGTGGACGAGTCAGGCTGCGTCCTGGTCCGACCCGACGCCCACGTCGCCTGGCGCGCCGCCGCGATGACCGCCGACCCGGTCAGCGAGCTCGAGCGGGTGCTGCGCACGATTCTCGACCGCCCGTCCGCCGCCCGCGGTCAGGGGTCGACGAACTCCGCGGGCTCCTTGGCGAACCCGGCGGCTACCGCCGCGAGCTGATTGGGCGAGCCGATCAGGCCCATCTGAAGCTCGGCCTCCAGCGCCAGCGTCCGCTGCGCATCGCCCGTCCACGACTCGTCATACAGGCGTTTGGCCGCGCGCACCGCGTCGGGTGAGCGCGCGGCGATCTCGGCGGCGAGCTCCCGCGCCGCCGTCAGCGGGTCGTCGGCCACGCGCGTGACCACGCCGAGCCGCGCGGCCTCGACCCCGTCGAACACGCGCCCGGTGAACGTCAGCTCCTTGGCCACGTCGATCCCCACCAGCCGGGGCAGCGTGCGGGTGATCGACATGTCGGGCACCAGGCCCCACTTGACCTCCATCACCGACAGGCGCGTGTCGGGCGCGGCGATGCGGATGTCGGCGCCCAGGGCGATCTGCAGGCCGCCGCCGAAGCAGTTGCCGCGCAGCGCGGCGATCACGGGCACCGGAAGCGCGAGCCACGCGTAGGCGACGCGCTGAAACCAGTTGGGGACCTCGCCGCGCACCCGCTCGACCAGGCCGTCCAGGCCGTTGCCCGCGGCCATGATGCTGACCACGTCCAGGCCGCTGCAGAAGCTGGGCCCGTCGCCGTGCAGCACGACGGCCCGCACACCGTGCTCCGCGGCCACGCGGTCGGCCGCGCCGTTGATCTGATCGAACATGGCCACGTCGAGCGCGTTGTGCTTGTCGGGCCGCGTCAGCGTGACCATCGCCACGTGGTCGGCGACCTCCACGGTCACGCGCTGTTCGGAGGCGGTGGAGGTCACCGGGCGTTCACCTCCACCTCGTCGCCCAGCGCCACGCGGCCGCCCTCGAGCACCTCGCCATAGATCCCGAACGGGAGCGGCTCCTCGCTGGGATGCTCCTTGCGGTAGGCGGCGAGCACGTGCAGGGTGGGGAACGTGACCTCCCCGCTGTCGGGATCGCGCGTGGTGGTGGCGCACCGTCCGACGTGGCCGTGCCACTGCACCAGCGCGGGGCCGACGCGCACCGTGTGGCGGACCCACTCGTCCTCGGCGTGGGGGTCGACGCCATCGACCTCGATGAGCATGCGAAACCGGCGTCCGTCCACCGGCTCTGAGCCGGCCACCTCGGCCAGCTGGCGCAGCGAGGCGCGTGACATCAGCGACACCGACCCGGCGCGCCCGCGGTCGGCGCCGGTGCCCGGCGCAGCCACGAGGCGCACCGGCTGGTCCATGAACTCCGAGAGCGCGCCGGCCCAGGGCCCCACCAGCTCCTGCGCGAGGCGGATGGACCCGAAGAAGTTGGTCTGGATCTCGTCGCCGAGCTCGACGTGGCCGCCCACCACGTCGCCCGACGGGAAGGCGAAGCTCAGCTCCCCGGCGTCGACGTCGTACTCGCCCACGACAGCCTGCATCCGCCCGGCCCCCTTGCCGTTCATGAGCCGGCGCCTGTCGTCGATGACGTAGAAGGCCCGATTCCCGCGCGCGCCGACCTCCGAGAGCTCGACCGCGTCGACGGCGCGCAGCCGCATCCCCTTGACCGGTGTCACGGCGAGGCCTGTCACGGTGATGGCCATCTCCCCAGTGTGCCGCTTCAGGCGGTCACGCGGCCGCCTGATCGGCCCAGTCGCGGTAGAGCTGCCAGTAGCGCCCCTCGGCCGCCAGCAGTTCCTCGTGCGTGCCCTGCTCCATGATGCGCCCGTACTCCATCACGAGGATCCGATCGGCGTGCTGGATGGTGGAGAGCCGGTGGGCGATGACGATCGCCGTGCGCCCGGTCACCAGACGGCGCAGGCCCTCCTCGATGAGGCTCTCGGTGTGCACGTCGACGTTGGCGGTGGCCTCGTCGAGGACGAGGATCCGCGGGTCGGCCACGAGCGCCCGGGCGAAGGCCACGAGCTGGCGCTGGCCGGCTGACAGCTGGACGCCGCGCTCGCCGACCTCGGTGTCATAGCCCTGGGGCAGCGCCATGATGAACTGGTCGGCGCCGACCGCCTGCGCGGCGTCGCGCAACTGCTCCTCGGTGACCTGGCCGTCCCGTCCGAAGGCCAGGTTGTCGCGGACCGTGCCGCTGAACAGGAAGCCCTCCTGGGGCACGATGCCCATCTGCGAGCGCAGCGAGTGGGCGGTGACGTCGCGCAGGTCATGGCCGTCGACGCGCACCGCGCCCTCCGTGGGGTCATAGAAGCGCGCCACGAGCTTGGCGAACGTCGACTTGCCGGCGCCGGTCTCTCCGACCAGCGCCACGGTCTGACCGGGGGTGATCGTCAGGTCGATGTCGCGCAGCGCCCACGCGTCGGCGTCGTCGGCGCCGTAGCGGAACGAGACCTGGTCGAAGCGCACCTCGCCGCGGATCTCGTCCAGCGTGATGGCGCCGGGCGCGTCGACCAGCTCGGGCTTCTCGTCGAGTAGCGCGAAGATCTTGTCCAGAGCCGCCATCCCGGACTGGTAGGTGGTGTAGAGCTGGGAGAGCTGCTGGATGGGGTCGAAGAAGTTGTTGAGCGCGGCGATGAATGCGAACACCACGCCGGTCGACGTGTTGCCGTTGATCGCCTCGATGCCGCCGATGAGCAGGATCTCCACCGTGACCAGCGCCGACAGCAGCTCGACGCCCGGGAAGTAGGCCGCGTTGAGCTTGACCGTCGTCCAGTTGGCTCGGCGGTTCTCGTCGTTGAGTGCTTCGAACTGGGCGACGTGGCGCCGCTCCTGGCCGAAGGCGCGGACGACCCGGATGCCCGACAGCGTCTCCTGCAGGTAGCCGGTGATGGCCGCGATCTTCTCCCGCGTCAGCCGGTAGGCGTCGGCGGAGGCGATGCGGAAGGCCAACGCGCCGAGGCCGAGGATGGGCAGGGCGATGAAGGTCAGCAGGGCCAGGTGGAAGTCCAGGACGAGCAGGATGACCACGACCCCCAGCAGGGTCAGGCTCGACTGGATGAGCGTGGCCAGGCCGTCCTCGACGAGCTGGTCGAGCGCCTCGACGTCGTTGGTCATCCGGCTGATGAGCACGCCGGCGCGATTGCGCGAGTAGAAGCCCACCGACAGCGACTGCAGGTGGGCGAACAGCTTGAGCCTCAGGTCCTGGAGCGCGCGCTGACCCACCCAGCCGACGAGGTAGGTCTGGGCGTAGGTGGCGATGCCGTAGACGATCGCGGAGATGAGGAAGATGACCACGATCCGGTCGAGCGCCGCCGTGTCGTGGCGGCGGATGCCCTGGTCGATGGCCAGCTTGGCCAGCGGGGCGGGGGCCAGTGCCGCCGTGGTGGCCGCGACCAGCGCGACGAACATCGCCATCACCCGCCACCGATACGGAGCCAGGATCTCGGCCAGCCCGCGCAGCTTGCGACCGCGCCCGCCGGTCTCCTGCAGGCGTCGGCGCAGCTCGGCGCGGCGGGTGGGGACGGCGCTCACAGGCCCGCCACCTCGGACTCGATCGGCTTACGCGTGAGGAAGACCTGGTCCGGGAGTCCCTTCTCGACGATCTCTCGGTACAGGTCGGATTGCGTGAGCAGCTCGTCGTGAGTGCCGTCGGCGACCAATCGGCCACCCTCGAGCACGACGATCCGGTCGGCCAGCGAGATCGTCGACAGGCGGTGGGCGATGACGAACGTCGTCCGGCCGGTGAGGACGTCGCCCAGCGCGCGCTTGATCGCACCCTCGGTGGAGGTGTCCACTGAGGAGGTCGCGTCGTCGAGGATGAGGATCCGCGGATCGGCGAGGATCGCGCGGGCGATCGCGATCCGCTGGCGCTGGCCGCCCGAGAGGGTGAGGCCGCGCTCGCCCACGCGCGTGTCGTAGCCGTCGGGCAGGCGCGAGATGAACCCGTCCGCCTGGGCCGCGACGGCCGCGCGCTGGACCTCCTCGCGGCTGGCGTCACCGCGCGCGTACGCGATGTTCTCGTGGATCGAGGCGCTGAACAGGAACGGGTCGTCGTTGACGACGGCGATGGCCTGGCGCAGGCTGGGCACGTCCACCGAGCGGACGTCGGCGCCGTCGATCTCCACCGCGCCGGCGGTCACGTCGTACAGGCGCGGCAGCAGTGACACCAGCGCCGATTTGCCCGAGCCCATCGCGCCCACCAGCGCGACCACCTGGCCCGCCGGGACGTCGAGGTCGACGTCGCTCAGCGCCGGGTGGGTCGCGCCCTCGAAGCTGAGCCCGACTCCGCGCAGCGACACGTGACCGCCGCCCTCGGGCAGCGGCGGCGCGTCAGGCGGCGACTGGATCTGGGGCTCGCGGTCGAGCACCTGGAAGATCCGCGCGCCCGACGCGGTCGAGCGCTGCGCGGCGCCGAGCATGTAGCCCAGCGTGCGCATGGGGGAGATGAGCATCAGCAGGTAGGCGTAGAACGCGGTGAACGCGCCGAGGCTGAGCGAGCCGTCGATCACCCGGCGCCCGCCGAACAACAGGATCGCGGCGAGGCCGAGGTTGGGCAGGAAGCTGATGAGCGGGTTGTAGAACGCCTGGATGCGGGTGGCGACCAGCTGCTGGTCGAACACGCGCTGAACCGTGTGGCCGAAGCGGTGAAGCTGGCGTTCCTCCTGGGCGAACGCCTTGACCACGCGCACCCCGGACACGTTCTCCTCGGCGTCGGCGGTGAGCTCGGCGATCCGCTGCTGCGCCTCCTGCATGGCCGGGCGCGCCCTGTGCCCGTAGCGGTTGGCGATGAGGATGACGAACGGCACCGGTGCGAGCGAGATCGCCGCCAGGTCGGGCTGCAGGATGAACATGGCCACCGCGGCGAGCGCGATGGTGACCAGCGCCTGGGCGATGAACACCAGCCCGTAGCCGAGGAAGAAGCGGACCGATTGCAGGTCGACCGTCGCGCGCGACATGAGCTGCCCGGTCTGCTGGCGGTCGAAGAAGCCCAGCTCCAGGCGCTGCAGGTGGCCGTAGAGGGTGTTGCGCAGGTCGACCTCGACGCCCAATGAGACCTCGCCCGCGATCAGACGCCGATACACGCTCAGCACCAGCCGCACGAGGCCCGCGCCGGTGATCGCCAACGCCAGCAGCACGAGCTGGTGACGGTCGTGGCGGCTGATCGCATTGATGGCCACGCCGGTGAGAGCGGGGATCAGGACCGTGGCTCCCAGCGCTCCGAAGGCGAGGACGAACGACCAGATGACCCCCTTGCGATAGGGGCGCAGGAAACCAAGCAGCCGCCGGAAAGTAGACATACTTCATTTACTGTAGTAAGACGGCGCGAGTGCCTCGCGCGCGCGGCGCGCGCGTCAGGCGCGCGGGTCGCCCAGCCGGGCGCGCACGTACGCGCTGAGCATCAGCCGGCTCTCAGCCAGCAATTGTCCGTCGCCGCCGCGCGCGGTCCGAAAGGCCTCGCGCAGGAGACCGTCGCCGGCGACGACCACCATGCGGGCCGCCGCGGCGCGATCGCGGGCCGGCGCCCGCGGCCAATGCACGGCGAGGATCCGCTCCACCGAGGCGGCGATCGCCTCACGGGTGGGGCGGGTGGCGTCACGGATCCGCTCGGTGCGCAGGCCGCCGTACCAGAGGGCGAGGAAGCCGGGTCGGCCGCGGAACGCGGCGGCCAGCGCCTCCAGCACGCCGCCCGCGGGATCGGGCATCGGGGACTGCTCGTCGAGCTCGGCCGCGGCGGCCACCAGGTCGGCGAACTCGCTCCAGTAGCGCGTGGCCAGCGCCTCCACGATCGCCTCCTTGTCCGGGAAGTAGCGGTACACCGATCCCACGGGGACGCCTGCCACGTGGGCGATCCGGGTAGTGGTGAACGCGTCGGCGCCGTCGCGGGCGAGGACTTGGTCAGCGGCGTCGAGCACCCGGCGCAGCCGCTCGCGACTGCGGGCCTGGGTGGGAATGTTGCGCAGGCGGGTGTCGAGCTCAGGCGCCATAAAAGTTGAAAGTGAGTACGACTTCATGTTAGCGTGCCAGCGGTGACAGGGCAAACGCTTGACGCCACGCGCGAGGCGGTCGCCGCCGCGGCGCGCCGCCTGGCCGCCGAGGGACTGGTGCTGGGCACTTCCGGAAACGTGTCGGCGCGGGCCGGCGACCTGGTCGCTGTGAGCCCGACCGGTGCGGTCCTCGCCGAGCTCGAGCCCGAGCAGGTCGTCGTCGTCGACCTTCACGGCAAGACGGTGCACGGCGAGTTCGCTCCCACCTCGGAGATCGACCTTCACCTCGGGGCCTACCACCGCCACAAGGCCGGCGCCGTGGTCCACGCCCACAGCCCGGTGGGCACGGCGCTGGCCTGCGTGCTCGATGAGCTGCCGCTCATCCACTATCAGATGCTCGCGCTCGGTGGCCCGATCCGGGTCGCGCCCTACGCCACCTTCGGCACCCCGGAACTGGCCGAGCTCACGCTTGACGCGCTCGAGGGCCGGGCGGCGGCCCTCATGGCCAACCACGGCATGATCGCCATCGGGCCCGACCTCGACGCCGCGGTCGAGAACGCGCTGCTGCTCGAATGGGTCGCCGAGCTGTACTGGCGCGCGGCCGCCGTCGGCCGCCCGCGTACGCTGGACGCGGGCCAGGCTCAGGACTTCATCGATGCCATCACGGCCCGCGGCTACGGAAACCTCCAGGAGCGCGATCAATGAGCCCACCGATGCGGGCGATCGCTCTCGGCGTCCACGTCGTCGACGTGCTGGCGCGCCGGGTGGAGGTGATCCCCGAGGGCCAGGGCGGCCAGCTCGTCGACAGCATCCGCATCACCGCCGCCGGGCCGGCGGGCGGAACCGCGCTGACCCTGGCCAAGCTGGGCGCCGAGGTGCGCAGCGCCGGGGCGATCGGCTCAGACGCCCTGGGCGACGTCCTCGTGGACCTGCTCACGCGCGCCGGGGTCGATCCCAGCGGCGAGCACGCCGTGCCCGCGTTCGCGGTCGACGTCGTCGATACCACCGGATGCGGCGACGCCTTCTCCGCCGGCTTTCTCCGCGGCCTCGCCCTCGGCCGCGACCGCGTGCGGGCAGCCACGCTGGGCTGCGCCTGCGCCGCCCTGGTGGCCACCGGTCTGGGCTCAGACCACGGGGACTTTGACCTGACCGCCGCCGACGCCTTTGCCGCGCAGACCCCGACCAGGAGCACCGTGCCGTTATGACCCCAGACACCGATTCAGGCCAGAGCCCCATCACCCGCCGCCGGTTTGTGGCGGGAACGCTCGTGACCGGCGCCGCGGCTGCCGTGCCGGGGGCCGCCGAGGCCAAGGCCAAGCACAAGCACAAGCCCAGCACAAGCCGGCGAAGCCGAAGTCCACCGTGCACCA
Source organism: uncultured Actinomycetota bacterium (assembly GCA_963708835.1). Lineage (GTDB taxonomy): Bacteria > Actinomycetota > Thermoleophilia > Solirubrobacterales > Solirubrobacteraceae > Palsa-465. The sequence continues at coordinate 624,570 of CAVPUB010000001.1, forward strand.
GGCCGACGTCTGCGTCGTCGGCGCGGGACTGTCGGGGCTGACCGCCGCCCGCCAGATCGCGGCCGCGGGCAAGTCGGTGATCGTGCTCGAGGCTCGCGGCCGGGTCGGGGGACGGTGCTTCAGCCGCTCCATCGGCGCCGGCGCCAGCGACGTGGCCAACATGGGCGCGACGTTCGTGGGACCGACCCAGACGCAGATCCTCGGTCTCATGGGCGAGCTGGGCATCTCCAAGTTCCCGGTGTACTCCACCGGCAACCTGCTCTGGTACGAGGACGGCAAGCTCACCCCGTACACGGGACTCATCCCGCCCGCCAGCAACCCCGCCGCGGCGATCGAGCTGGGTGAGGTCGTCCTGCCGGAGATCGACCAGATGGCCCAGACCGTCCCGCTCGACGCGCCCTGGACCGCGCCCAACGCGCTGCCCTGGGACTCGATCACCGCCGACAGCTGGGCCGCCGACAACATCAAGACCGCCGACGGGCAGAAGCTGTTCTCGCTGGCCGTCAACGCCGTGCTCTCGGTGCTCCCGCGCGACGTGTCGTTCCTCTACTTCCTCTTCTACGTCCACGCGGCGGGAGGCATCGAGCCGCTGGTCAACAACGCCGGCCAGGGCAGTGCCCAGGACTTCCGTGTCAGCGGCGGGACGCAGGGCATCGCCGTCAAGCTGGCCGACCAGCTCGGCCGCAAACGGATCCTCCTCTCCCAGCCGGTCCGCCGCATCTCCCAGGGCCCCAAGAGCGTCTACGTCTATGCCGACAAGGCGACGGTCAAGGCCCAGCAGGTCGTCGTCGCCATCCCGCCCCATCTCGCCGGGCGGATCGTCTACGAGCCCGGGCTGCCCGCCGTGCGCGACCAGCTCACCCAGCGGATGCCGATCGGCTCGCTGATCAAGACGATCGCCGTCTACGACACCCCGTTCTGGCGCGCCCAGGGCCTCAACGGCCAGGTGACGAGCGACACCGGGCCGGTGACGGTGATGTTCGACGCCTCGCCGGCCAGCGGCACGCCCGGGGTGCTGCTGGGGTTCATCGACGGCGACGACGCCCGCGCGCTGTCTGACCAGTCAGACTCGGCCCGTGCCACCGCGGCGCTGAAGTCCTACGCCACCTACTTCGGTCAGCAGGGGGCCAACCCGCGTATGTACTTCGACCAGGTGTGGGACAAGGAGATCTACACCGGCGGCTGCCCCGTCGGGCTGATGCCACCGGGGGTCATGATCGAGTACGGCCAGGCCCTGCGGGCCCCGGTGGGGCGGATCCATTGGGCCGGGACGGAGACCGCGACGGTGTGGACCGGCTACATGGACGGGGCGGTGCAGGCCGGCAAGCGCGCGGCGAGCGAAGCGCTGGCGCGTCTCTAGCCCTGCATACTGTCCACCCCGATCACCACGAGGAGGTTCGATGACGAGCGTCCGTGAAGCCACCTTCGACCTGTTCCGGGCCCACGGCATGACGACGATCTTCGGCAACCCCGGCTCGACCGAGCTGCCGATGCTCGCCGACTTCCCGGATGACTTCACCTACGTCCTCGGCCTCCAGGAGCTCGTCGTCATGGGCATGGCTGACGGCTTCGCCCAGGCCAGCGGGCGCCCGACGCACGTCAACCTCCACACCGCACCGGGCGTGGGCAACGCCGTCGGCGGGATCTTCAACGCGCAGGCGAACAAGTCGCCCCTGGTGATCACCGCCGGCCAGCAGGTGCGCCCTCAGATCACGATCGAGGCCAACCTGACCAACCGCGACGCCACCATCGGCCCGCAGCCCTACGTGAAGTGGAGCCATGAGCCGCCGCGCGCCCAGGACGTCCCCGGCGCGATCGGCCGGGCGATTCATCACGCCATGCTGCCCCCCAAGGGGCCCGCCTTCGTGTCGATCCCCATGGACGACTGGAACGTCGAGGCCGACGCGGACCGCGCGTCCGCCGCCATCGCGCGTCGCGTGATCGGGCGCATGGCACCCGATGAAGCGGCGCTGGGCGATCTGGCCGAGCGACTGGCCGGCGCGCTCTCGCCGGTGCTGGTCGCCGGCCCCGACATCGACACCGCCGGCGGCTGGCACGCGGCCGTTGCCCTGGCCGAGAAGCAGCGCCTGCCAGTGTGGGCCAGCCCCGCCACCGGCGGATCCCGGCTGGGCTTCCCCGAGCGCCATCCGAACTTCGCCGGCGTGCTGCCGCCCGCGATCGGGGCGGTGTCCGAGACGCTCAAGACCCACGATCTCGTGCTGGTGGTCGGCTCGTCGGTGTTCCCCTATTACCCCTACATTCCCGGCCCCCTGCTGGGCGAGACCACCCAGCTGGTGGCGCTCACCAGCGATCCGGGCGAGGCCGCCCGAGCGCCCATGGGGGAGGCCATCGTCGGCGACGTGGGACTGGCGCTGGAGCGGCTCGTCGCGCTCGTGCCCGAGGCCACCCGCGACGCGCCCGAGCCGCGCCCCGAGCCCGGCGATCCGCCGGCCGCCGACCCGCCCGACCGCATGAGCGGCTCGGAGGCGATGGCGGCGCTGGCCGACGCCTTCGGCAACGACGCCATCATCGTGCTCGAGTCGCCCTCGTGCACGCTGTCGCTGCGCAACCGCCTGCGCATCTCGACCCCCGGCAGCTACTACTTCTGCGCCAGCGGCGGACTGGGCTTCGGGATCGCCGCGGCCGTCGGCGTCCAGCTGGCCCAGCCGGCGCGGCCGGTGGTGTGCGTCCTGGGCGAGGGGTCGGCCCAGTACGGGATCACCGCGCTGTGGAGCGCGCTGGCCTACAAGGCCCCGGTCACCTTCCTCATCCTGCGCAACGACGAGTACATGATCCTCAAGTGGTTCGCCATGCTCGAGCAGGTCTCAGGCGCCCCCGGCCTGGACCTGCCCGGCCTCGACGTCGCCGCGGTCGCCCGCGGCTACGGCGTCCCCGCCCAGGACGTCAGCGGGCGGGAGGAGCTCTGCGAGGCCCTGCGCGCGTCGATCGCCGACGGCGACGGGCCGCGGGTCATCCAGGTCCCGGTCGCCTCCGGGATGTGGCTGGAGTGAGGGCGGTGCTCCGCTAGTGGCCACCACCGCCGCCGACCCGGCCACGATCGTCCCCGAGCCGCCCGGTCCGGCGCCCGACCGGGCACCCGACTGGGTGGCGGAGGGCACGCCCGAGCCGCTCTGTTCCCGACTGGTCGCCGCTCTCGGCGCCGACCGAGTCCTCACGCGAGCGCTCGACCTGATCCGCTACGCCTCGGACGCCAGCGCCTACCGCCTGATCCCGCAGGCGGTGGCGGTCCCGCGCGACGCGCAGGACATGGCCAAGCTCCTGCGCTGCGCGACCGAGCTCGGCGTCCCGGTCACCTTCCGCGCCGGCGGCACCAGCCTCAACGGCCAGAGCCAGACCGACTCGATCCTCGTCGACGTGCGCCGCCACTGGCGCCGCGTGCGCGTCGAGGATGGCGGGGCGCGCGTGCGGGCGCAGCCCGGCGTGGTCCTCGGCCACGCCAACCGCCTGCTCGCCCGACACGGCCGGCGCATCGGCCCCGACCCCGCCTCCACCAACATCGCCTGCGTCGGCGGGGTGGTCGCCAACAACTCGGGCGGAATGCGCTGCGGCGTCGTCGCCGACTCCTACCGCACGGTGAGCGCGATGACCCTCGTGCTGGCCAACGGCGCCGTGATCAACACCGCAGATGCGGGCGCCGAGGAGCAGTTCGCCGCCGCCGCCCCGGAGCTCGCGGCGGGCCTGGAGCGGATGCGCGACCGCATCCGCTCAGACGGCGAGCTGTCGGAGCGGATCGCGCGCAAGTTCGAGATCAAGAACACCACGGGGTACCGCCTGTGCGCGTTCCTGGACGCCGACACGCCGCTCGAGATCTTCCGTCGGCTCGTCGTCGGCTCCGAGGGCACGCTCGCCTTCGTGGCCGAGGCGGTGTTCGACACCGTCCCGCTCGGCCGCCACACGACGCTGGCCCTGGTCGGCTTCGAGGACCTCGACGCCGCCGCCGGGGCCGTCGGCGAGCTCGTCGACGCCGGCGCGACCGCCACCGAGCTCATGGTGGCCCCGACGCTGATCGCCGCCGCCTACAACATGCCGGGCACACCCGAGGCCTGGAAGGAGGTGCCCCCGACCTCCGCGGCGCTGCTCATCGAGTTCCGCGCCGAGACGCCCGAGGAGCTCACGCCGCTGGAGCAGGCCGCGGACGCGATCCTGCGCGCCCACGGGGGCCGCGATCCGCGCACGGGGGCCGGCGCGAGCGACGGCCCCGGGCGGTTCTCCCGTGCCGCCGAGGACATCGAGATGCTCTGGCGGGTGCGTGAGGGGATGCAGGGGCTTCTGGCCGCCGTACGGCCCCCGGGGATCACGATGCTCATCGAGGACGTCTGCGTGCCGCCGGCGCGCGTCGCCGAGGCCGCCAAGGACCTTCAGGCGCTGTTGCTGGCGCACGGCTTCCTCCCCGGCCTGGCCGGCCACGCCTCGGCCGGGAACCTGCATTTCATCCTCACCGCCGAGTTCGGCAAGGAGGGCGAGCTCGAGCGCTACGACGCCTTCATCCACGAGCTGGTCGAGCTGATCGTCGACAAGTACGACGGCTCGCTCAAGGCCGAGCACGGCACGGGCATCAACATGGCGCCGTTCGTCGAGCGCGAATGGGGCTCCGAGGCGACCGAGCTGATGTGGGAGATCAAGCGGCTCGCCGATCCGGCGGGGATCCTGGCGCCGGGAGTGGTCCTCAACCGCGACCCGGGCGTGCACCTGCGCAACCTCAAGAGCGTGCCCGAGGTGGAGGAGAGCGTCACCAAGTGCATCGAGTGCGGCTTCTGCGAGGCGGTCTGCCCGTCGCAGAACCTGACCACGACGCCGCGCCAGCGGATCGTGCTGCGCCGCGAGATGGCGCGCCAGTCGCCCGGCTCGGCCGTCCGTGCCGCGCTCATCGAGCAGTATGAGTACGACGGCGTGGAGACCTGCGCCGCCGATGGCTCGTGCATGACCGCCTGCCCGGTGGCCATCGACACCGGGACGCTCATCAAGGACCTGCGCGGGCGCGAGCACGGCCCGCGCGCGCAGCGCGCCGCCCTCGAGCTGGCTCGCCGCTACGCCACGGCCGAGCGCGTCGCACGCGTGGGCGCACGGGCGGGGCGGCGGGTGGCCGGAGCGTTCGGCCGCTCGGTGCCGCCGCCGGCCCCCAAGCGCCTGCCCCGGACCCAGCGCGAGGGCGCGGCCGCGGTGTACCTGCCGTCCTGTCTGAACCGGATCTTCGGGCGGGTGGGCGACGCGGGATCCGCCCCCGCCGGCCCCAGCCTCCCCGAGGCGCTGGTGGCGGTCTCGGCCCGCGCGCGGCGGCCGCTGTGGATTCCCCCGGACGTGGCGGGCCACTGCTGCGGCACGCCGTGGAGCTCCAAGGGCTACGCCGACGGCCTGGCCGAGATGACCGCGCGGACCTCGGCGGCGCTGCGGCGCTGGACCGGCAACGGGGAGCTGCCGGTGGTCATGGACGCCAGCTCGTGCAGCCTCGGTCTGCGCGAGAACCTCGCCCTTGACGGGCTGGAGGTGATCGACTCGGTGAGCTGGGTCCACGATCACCTCCTCCAGCGGCTCGAGATCACCCACCGGCTGGGCTCGGTTGTCGTCCATCCGACGTGCGCCACCGGGCATCTGGGCGTGTCCGGCAAGCTCACCGCGGTCGCCGGCCGGCTCGCCGACGAGGTGGTGGTCCCGGCGGCGACCCGCTGCTGCGGGATGGCCGGAGACCGGGGCTGGCTTCACCCCGAGCTCCCGGCCGCGGCGCTGGCCGACACGGCCGCTGAGCTCGATGGCCGGACCTTCGACGCGTGCCTGTCGAGCAACCGCACCTGCGAGGTCGCCCTGCAGCAGGTGACCGGCCACCCCTACGAGTCGCTCGTGCTCACCCTGGAGGCGCTCACGCGGTCATGAGTGCCTCGCGCCCGCCGTCGCCACCGGTGGGGTTGTGCGACAGCTGCCGCCACCAGCAGATCGTGCGCAACACGCGCGGCTCGGTGTTCTCGCTGTGCCGGCGCGCCAAGGACGAGCCCGACCGGTTCCCGCGCTACCCCAGGCTGCCGGTCACGCAGTGCCCCGGCTACGAGCGGGCTACTGGGGCGGAAGCGGATTGAGGACGATCAGGCTCGAGCCGTCCTGCGCCTGCTGGAGCTGCTCGGAGAACAGCCCGCGGGCCGTGATCTGATCGACCAGGCCGGCCTCGGGCGCCTTGGGCATCTGGGCCACCGTGGGCGGCAGCTGCTCGGGCAGGATCTGGTTGAGCGGATGCTTGAGCAGCGGCGAGAGCTCCTGGCGCACGAACAGGACCGCGATGTCCACGGGCTTGGGCGTCGTCTGCGTCTTGGCCGAGCTCGGCGGCTTCTTGCTCAGCGTCGACGAGGTCGAGGCGGCTTGGGTGTGGCCCGGCGGGAGGATGGCGACGACGTTCTGCGTGCCGTCGACGTACTTGAAGGTGTAGAGCGCGAGCTCCAGAGCCTCGCGGCGCAGCAGGAGGAGGCGGTCCGTCGACGGCTTGCCGACGCCGATCGCACAGTCCTTGCCGCCGATGCCGCAGAGGTTGTAGGCGATGGTGTTGCCGCTGAGCAGTGACACCTGGCTGGAGGTGGGGCTGGGCCGTACGGCCACTTGAAGGCCGCTGGCCGTGCCGCTGGACGCCGTCCCGTTGGCCGCGGCCTGCTGCTGAGCCGCGGCGGCGGACGCGCTCTCCAGGTTGACGACCGTCACCAGGGAGAGCTGGTGCACGCTGTCGATCCGGTAGAAGGGCGCGACGAAGTTGGCGATGTCCTGGGCGCCCTGCGTGCCCCCGTCGGGCGGCTTCCACTGCGACCACCTCGCGCCGGCCGGGGTGCTCTGGCGCCCGCCGACCGCGACCGCCACCGCCACCACGACGGCCCCGATGCCGAGGGCCACCAGCACCGCGGTGATGGTGCGAAAGCGACTGGAATGCGGCGACGCCGCCGATTGGTGGCTGCGGCTCGATTCGCTGCGCGCTGACCGCGCGACTCCGGTACCGACGGCGCCGTCGTCGGTGGACCGGACGACTGCGTCCGGGTCGTTCATACGGCCGGCCAGGTGGCGGGGTTCATCAGGTCGAGCTCGGGCTTGTGCAGGCTGACGCTGTCCAGGAGCTCGCCGACCTCGTCGCCGTGCAGCTCCTTGTGCTCAATCAACGCATCGGCGATCTGTTCCAGTCCGTCGCGGTTTGTGTCCATGAGCGCATACGCCGTGACGTACGCCTGGCCCAGGATCTGGGCGGCAGCGCGCTTCTTGTCGCCATTGCGCAGGATCGCTCCGATCGGGTCTGACTCGAACATCCCCGCGCCGCCGGCGCGATTCATGATCGTCGAACCGATGCGCTCCAGGCGCTTGAGCACGGCCTCGACCTCCTCGGAGAGCTCCATGCTCCCGCCCATGTGGACGGGGTCCGGGCCCATCGCCCACATTCCGACCATGGCGGCCGCGGTGGCGGTGGCGCTCTGCACGTCGCCACTCACGCCCTGGGAGTTCTCGCCATAGAAGACGTGCTCGGCCGCCATCGCGCCGAGCGTCATCACGAGCCCGCCCATGACGCGGCTGCGGAAGTGCGAGAAGCGCTCGTCCTTCTCCATGCTCTGGTAGTGACCGAGCGAGCCGCCGCGCTTACGGATCGACAGTCGAGTGGAGAGCACGTCCTTCTCCAGGTAGACGTGGCCCGCGGCGGCGTGGCCGGCCTCGTGGATGGCGACGGCGCGCGTCTCCTCCTGGATGTACTCGATGTTCTGGGCCGTCCCGGTCTCGACCGTGGTCATCGCCTCGACGATGTCGCGCCAGGCGAACTCCCGCCGGCCCTCGGTGTGGGCGATGGTCAGCGCCATCGAGCAGCACTGCTCGATCATCGACGGCGAGTAGCCGTTGGTGATGCGCGCCAGCTCGTCGCGACGGCGGTCGGTGTCCAGGTCGGGCTCGTGGTCGACCTTGGACAGATACAGGTCGAGGATGTCCAGGCGGTCGTCCTTGGTCGGCGTCCGGAACCAGATGTGGCGGCCCATGCGTCCCGGGCGGGTGAGCGCGGGGTCCAGCACCTGGATGGGAACGTTGCAGGCGCCGATGAAGTAGATCTGCTCCTGGCGCGGGCGCGGCGGCGCCAGCCGGAGGCGCATCTTGCCGATCTTGCTCGGGATGATGAACATGGCGTCGAGGAACGTGTTAGTCCGGTTGGCCACGAACTTGCGGAACAGCGGTGGCTCGTCGATGCCGTCCATCACGATCAGGAGCTGGTTGAGCGCCATGCCGCCACCGCCGCCGCCCATGCCGAACCCGGGATAGAGCCGCTGGAGCTTCTCGTTGGCGCGCTGCACGAAGGTGGCGTAGCCGGTGGCCGAGGACTCGGCGCGCTGGGCGAACAGCCGCTCGCGCCACGCCCGGGATTCGATCACCAGGTCGCCGGACGCGGTGATCGAGCCGTTGGGGCCGTAGAAGCAGAGGTCGTGGATCGACGAGGGGTCCGCGCCCTGCATGGAGCCGATCCCCGAGCCAAGCGCCTGGCGGCGCATGCCCACGGCGTCGATCTCGTCGATGAAGACGATGCACTGGCCGCCCCACTTGGCCGCCAGCTTGCGGGCCTTGCGCGCGAGGAACTGGACGGTGATGGCGTCCATCCCGATGAACATGCCCGCGAAGCCCGACCCCGGGATGGTCACGAAGGGGCAGTTGAAGTTGGTGGCGATGGCCTTGGAGATCATCGTCTTGCCGGTGCCCGGAGCGCCCAGGAACAGCAGTCCACGCTCGCGCTTGCCGCCGGCCTTCTCGAACTCCTCGCCCGACTGCCACAGGGTGATCACGCGGGTGATCTCCTCCTTGGCCTCGGCCTGCCCGCGGACGTCGTCGATCTTCACGCCCCAGCTGGCGTCGCCGGGCTCATACCCGCGGATCTGCCGCACCGCGAAGAACAGGAACGGGCCGAAGAAGATCGCGAAGTTGACGAAGAACAGCAGCGGCAGCTGGACGAAGATCAGCCCGAGCTGCGGCAGCGTGTTGGGGGGGAAGATCTGGCGCAGCCCGTCGAAGGGGTGGAAGAACGGCGCGCTGACGCCGGCGAAGGCGAAGAACACCTGGCACAGGGCCAGCAGCGCGAGCACGATCAGCGCGTAGATCGGCAGCCGCCGGAACTTCCCGCGCCAGTACCAGTAACGCCGGCGGGCGACGATGTCGGCCTCTTTGAGCGAGGCGTCGGCGCCGTACAGGCTGGGGGAGGGCAGCAGCTTGCGGGCGAGCACCTCGACCAGGCCGCGGAACGTCACCACCGCGAGCACGGTGACGATCAATGAGGCGAGAAAGCTCCACTGGTTAGAGAAGAAGAGGACGAGGAAGAACGCCGGCGCGGTCAGCAGCGCCACGAACGTCGCCGCCCGCGTCAGCCGTCGCCACTCCGAGGCGAGCGCGGACGCGTGCTCGTTGATCGGGCCCGCCGTCCCCGGTCTCTCTTGTGCATAGGCCATGCGTTCGCTTGAGGGTACATGGCAGCGAAGCCGTTCGGGGTAGTTACGCTGGCCCGATGGCACTCAGGCTGGGGAGACCGCTGGCGCGCTTCAACCGGACGGTCACAAATCCCATCCAGGGGCAGTTTGCGTGGCTGCTGCCGCCCTGGGTCGTCGTCTGCCACCGAGGGCGCCGGACGGGGCGCCTGTACCGCACTCCCGTCAACGCCTACCGCCATGGCTCGACGCTGGCGATCGTGGTGCTGTACGGCGCCCGGTCGGACTGGGTGCGCAACGTCCTGGCCGGCGGCGGACAGGTCGTGCGCGCGGGCCGCACCTACCCGTTGCTCGAGCCGCGCCTCGTCGATCCGCGCGTCGAGCCCGTGCCATGGGCCGCGCGGCCGCTGGGCCGCCTCACCCACACCGTGATGGTCGCCCGCCTGGGCTCCCCGAGGCCAGGCTTCGGACGCGGGCCGGTGGCGGGCCCTTAGGTCGGCTGGCCCCCGGCGGCGACCACGAGCATGCGCCGTTCACCCCAGCCGGGGCACCCGTACCTCTATGCCCCCACATACCCAATACTCACAATTTCGAACATTTGTGCGCAGTGCGAACCGTCGTTGTCAGAGCTCCCACAGTCGCAACTGCGTCGTGGCGGTTGACGGGTCCGGTAGGTTCGGCCGTCGGAACCGGACAATCCATGCCCTGGGGAAAGGGAATATGAACCGACAACGGTTGTTTGCTCTCGTCGCCGCCGTAGCCGCTGCGCTCGCCGCAACGAGCGCATCTGTGGCCACTGCGGCCACGCCGGCCAAGGTGACACTCCGCAACTCCGAGTCGCCGGCGGCCGCCGCGACCCCGCGAGTCGGGTCGGTCGCCTCCGGCACTCAGATGAACTTCGAGGTGGAGCTCAAGCTGGCCGATCAGGCCGGCGCGGAGTCGTTTGCCCGCGCCGTGTCGACGCCCGGGACCGCGTCCTACGGCCAGTTCCTGACGCCCGCGCAGTGGGAAGCCCGGTTCTCGCCGTCAGCCGCCGATGTCAACCAGGTCAAGCAGTTTCTGACCCAGAGCGGATTCACGGTCAACAGCGTGTCCGGCGACCGTCTGGCCGTCGAGGCCTCGGGCACCGCCGCGCAGGTCGAGCAGGCATTCGGGACCTCGCTGTCGATGCATCAGGTGGACGGGCAGTCGCTGGTGCTCGCCGACCAGAACCTGTCGGTCCCGTCCAACATCGCCGGCATCGTCGGCGGCGTGTCCGGCGTGAGCGACACCCTGGAGAAGCCCGACAACACCGTCGGGGGCCCGAACACCGCGTCCAGCCCGACGCCTGCCGCGGGGAATCCCAACCAGCCGCCGTTCCCGCCCTCACCCGGCTTCCGGGTGGCGCCGCCGTGCGGCCAGTACTACAACCAGATCTTCGACACAACGCTGCCCCAGTTCCCCGGGGGTCCGGCCAACCCGCCATGGGTGGTCTGCGGCTACACCGGGCCGCAGTTCCGCAGTGCCTATGGCCTCAACGACGCCAACACCGGACGCGGGGTCACCGTGGCCGTGGTCGACGCGTACCTGTCGCCGACGCTGTTTGCCGACGCTCACAAGTTCGCCCAGATCAACGACCCGGCCAACCCCTTCAACGCCGGTCAGTTCGAGACGCAGGCTCCGGCCAACTTCAACAAGGGAGGCCCGAACAAGTGCGACGCTCCCGGTTGGTTCGGGGAGCAGACCCTGGACGTGGAGGCCGTGCACGACGTGGCACCGAGCGCCACCGTCCTGGCCGCGGCGGCCAAGAACTGTGACTCGACCCAGCTCAACAAGGCGCTGCGCAACGTGATCGACCAGCACTCGGCCCAGGTGGTGAGCAACTCCTACGGTGACAACGGCGGGGACGTGCTCGACACCGCGGGCGATCGCCAGGCGACTGACTCCATCCTGCTGATGGCGGCGGCCACCGGCGTCACCGTGATGTTCTCGAGCGGGGACAACGGCGACGAGTTCACCACCATCGGACAGGTCGCCGCCGACTACCCGGCCTCCAGCCCGTACGCCACCGCCGTCGGCGGCACGAGCCTCGAGGTCGGCCAGTCAGGTCAGCGGCTCGGCGAGTTCGGCTGGTCTACGGCGCGCAGTTTCCTGTGCAACGACACGCTCGTGTCCGAGGGCGGCTGCACCGCGGCCCAGCAGGGTCAGTGGCTGCCGATCGACCTCGCGCTGGATGGCGGGTCCGGTGGCGGCACCAGCGTCGTCTACCCGCAGCCGTTCTACCAGCAGGGCGTCGTCCCCAACGCGCTCTCGGAGGTCAACGGCAACACACCGATGCGCGTGGTGCCCGACATCTCGATGGAGGGCGACCCGGGCACCGGGATGCTGGTGGGGCAGACCCAGCAGTTCCCCAACGGCGTCTTCTATGACCAGTACCGGATCGGCGGCACCAGCGTGGCGTCGCCGTTGCTGGCCGGGGTGGTGGCCCGGGCCGATCAGGCCCGCGGCGCCTCGCTCGGGTTCGTCAACCCGGCGCTCTACTCCCTGTCCGGGAAGCCCTTGGCCCTCTTCGATGTCGGACCGGCGGGCAACCAGGCTCAGTCGCGTTCTGACTTCGCCAACGAGATCGACAACTCCGACGGCGTGCTCTACACGCACCGGATCATCGATTACGAGGGCGCGGAGCAGTTCTGCACCAACAAGGGCGTCTGCACCACGCGGCAGGTGGCTCTGCGCACCGCGCGCGGCTACGACAACATGACGGGGCTCGGTTCGCCGGGCGCCAACTTCGTCCGCGCTCTCAGCGGACACTGAGGGACACCGAGGGCGCCGGACGCGTTGCGAACGCGTCCGGCGCCCGACCCTCTGGGCTGACCGGCTGAGAGCCAGGTCGTGCGCCACGCCCTCGTGGCCGGGCCGGCGGGGGGCACCTGGGGGGCGCTCAGGCGCCTAGGAGAATCACCTCACAAGTTGACGGCGACGTACTTGGTCTCGAGGTACTCCTCGATCCCCTCGTAGCCGCCCTCGCGCCCGAACCCCGACTGCTTGACGCCGCCGAACGGCGCCTGGGCATTGGACACGATGCCCTGGTTGAGCCCGATCATCCCGGTGTCGAGCCTCTCGCACACGCGCAGGGCGCGCTTGAGGTCGTTGGTGAACACGTAGGCCACCAGGCCGTACTCGGTGTTGTTGGCGGCGGCGATCGCCTCGTCCTCGTCGGCGAAGCCCTTGACCGGGGCGACGGGGCCGAAGATCTCCTCCTGCAGGAGCTCGGCATCGTCGGGGATATCGGTCAGGACGGTCGGCTGGTAGAAGTAGCCGGCGCCGTCGCGCTTGTCGCCGCCGACGACGGCGGTGGCCCCCCGGCCGATCGCATCCTGCACGAGGTCTGACACCTTGCCCCGCTGCGTGTCGTCGATGAGCGGGCCGACGTCGGTGCCCTCGTCGACGCCGCGGCCGAGCGTCAGGGCGCCCATCTTCTCCGCCAGCTTGGACGCGAACTGATCGGCGACCGCGCCGGCGACGTGGAAGCGGTTGGCCGAGGTGCACGCCTCGCCCATGTTGCGCATCTTGGCCAGCATGGCGCCCGCCACGGCGGCGTCGATGTCGGCGTCCTCGAACACGATGAAGGGGGCATTGCCGCCCAGCTCCATCGACAGGCGCAGCAGCGTGTCAGAGGCCTGGGACATGAGCCGGCGCCCCACCTCGGTGGATCCGGTGAAGGACATCTTCCGCAGGCGCTGGTCGGCGATCAGAGGCCCCATCGTCTCGCCTGACGACGACGCCGTGATGAGGTTGAGCACGCCACCCGGCAGGCCCGCCTCCTCCAGGATCTTGGCCAGCGCGAGCATCGACAGCGGCGTCTGCTGGGCGGGCTTGACCACCATCGTGCAGCCGGCGGCGACCGCGGGGCCGATCTTGCGCGTGCCCATCGCCAGCGGGAAGTTCCAGGGGGTGATCATCAGGCAGGGCCCGACGGGCTGTTTCATGGTGAGGATGCGCCCGGCGCCGTTGGCGGCGACGGCGTAGCGGCCGTCGATGCGCACGGCCTCCTCGGAGAACCAGCGGAAGAACTCGGCTGCGTAGGCGATCTCGCCCAGCGACTCCTTGATCGTCTTGCCCATCTCGAGGGTCATGAGAAGGGCCAGCTCGTCCTTGCGCGCGGTGATCATCTCGAAGGCGCGGCGCAGGATCTCGCCGCGCTCGCGCGGCGCCATGGCGGCAAACTCGGGACCTGCGTCGACCGCGGCGTCCAGCGCGGCCCTGGCGTCATCGACCGAGGCGTCGGCCACGTCGCACAAGGGCTCCTCGGTGGAGGGGTCCTCGACGCTGAGGGTGCCCTTGGCCCCGTCGCGCCACTCGCCCGCGATGTAGAGCTGCTTGGGGACCTGGTCGACGACCTGGTGTTCTTGGGAGGGGGTGATCGTGGTCATAGGCGTCAACCTACTACTGCGGCGACCGCGGGCCTATGACGACGAAGGGCGCCGACCGTGCGCGGCCGGCGCCCTCCCATGCGTTGTCTGCGGTTCTGCGGCTTACGCGGCCGCGGGCTGCGGCGCCGGCTCCAGCGCCACGTTGAGCACCTCGTCGATGGTCATCGCCACGTGGAACGTCATCTCGTCGCGGACCTCCTCGGGCACGTCGTCCAGGTCACCTCGGTTGCGCTCAGGCAGGATCACATCGGTGAGGCCGGCCGCGTGGGCCGCCAGCACCTTCTGCTTGAGGCCGCCGATTGGCAGCACCCGTCCCTGGAGGGTCACCTCGCCGGTCATCCCGACGGTGTGCTTCACCGGCCGCTGCGTGAGCAGCGAGGTGAGCGCGGTCACCATCGTCACGCCGGCGCTCGGGCCGTCCTTGGGGATGGCGCCGGCGGGGACGTGCACGTGGAACGCCTGGTCCTCGAACTGAGCGGGGTCGATGCCGAGATCGGCAGCGTGGCCGCGGGCGTAGGAGAGGGCGATCTGCGCCGACTCCTTCATCACGTCACCCAGCTGGCCGGTCAGGGTCAGCCCGGGCTTGCCCGGCATACCGGTCGCCTCGACGAACAGCACGTCGCCGCCCGCTCCGGTGACCGCCAGGCCGGTGGCCACGCCGGGCACCGCCGTGCGGATCGCTGACTCCTGGAAGTGGCGCTGGCGCCCGAGGGCGTCGCGCACCGCGTCGGTGTCGACGGTGACGGGCGCGGTTGCCTCGCCGGACGCGATCTTCGTCGCGGTCTTGCGCAGCAGGGTGCCGAGGTCGCGCTCGAGCTGGCGGACGCCGGCCTCACGCGTGTACTCGGTGGTCACGGTCTCCAGGATCGCGTCGGCGATGTCGACCTCCTCGGGCCGCAGGCCGTTGCGCTCCAGCTGGCGCGGCCACAGGTAGCCGCGGGCGATCGCCACCTTCTCAGAGGTGGTGTAGCCGTCGAAGCGGATGACCTCCATGCGGTCCAGCAGCGGACCGGGGATGGTGTCGGCCACGTTGGCCGTGGCGATGAACATCACGCCGGACAGGTCCAGCTCCAGGTCGAGGTAGTGGTCGCGGAACGAGTGGTTCTGCGCCGGGTCCAGGACCTCCAGCAGGGCCGCCGACGGATCGCCGCGCCAGTCGGCGCCGACCTTGTCGACCTCGTCGAGCATGATCACCGGGTTCATCGTCCCGGCGTCGCGCAGGGCACGGACCAGCCGTCCCGGCAGCGCGCCGATGTACGTCCGCCGGTGACCGCGGATCTCGGCCTCGTCACGGACGCCACCCAGCGACATCCGCACGAACTTGCGGCCGGTCGCACGAGCGATCGACTCGCCGATCGAGGTCTTGCCGGTACCGGGCGGGCCGATCAGGGTGAGGATCGCGCCGGAGCGCTTGTCCTCCGTGATGCCGCGCTCGACGCGCAGCTTCTTGACCGCGATGTATTCGACGATCCGGTCCTTGACGTCATCCAGGCCGGCGTGATCGGCGTCCAGGATCTCCCGGGCGTTGGTCGGATCGAGCTTCTCCTCAGAGCGCTCGTTCCACGGGACCGAGATCAGGGTGTCCAGGTACGTGCGGATCACGCTGGACTCGGCGGACTGCTCGCCCATCCGCTCCAGGCGGCCGAGCTCCTTGTCGGCCTGCTCGCGAGCGTGCTCGGGCATGCCGGCCTCTTCGATCTTGGTGCGGTACTCCTCCACGATCGAGGCGTCGTCCTCATCGAGCTCCTTGCGGATCGAGTCCATCTGCTTGCGCAGGAAGTACTCGCGCTGCTGCTTCTCGGCGCCGGACTCCACGTCCTCGCGGATGCGCTTGCGCACCTGCAGCTCGGCCAGCCGCTCGCGCTGGTAGCCCAGCGCCAGCTCCAGCCGCTCGGTGACGTCGAGCGTCAGCAGCAGCTTGACCTTCTGGTCGTAGTTGAGGTCGGGGGAGTAGCCCGACGTGTCGGCGAGGGTGCCGGGCTCGCTGATCGAGCGCATGAAGCCGGCGATCCGGCCGTCGTCACCGCGCAGCTCGAGGATCTCCTCGACCACGGCGCGGTACTCGCGCTCCAGGTTGCGGGTCTTGCCGTCGACCGGCACGGCGTCAGGCTGCTCGTCGACCTCGACGAACAACCGGCCGTCGGGCAGCGTCTGGGCGGCACCCGCGACACCACGGTGCAGGCCCTGCAGCTCAAAGGCGCGGCCACCACCGGGCAGGCGCACGCGGTTGCTGACTTCGGCGACGGTTCCCACCGCCGCAAACTCGTGCTCATGTCTGGGCACCAGCAGGACACGCTCTTCGTCGCCGGCGTCGATCGCCAGCGTGAGCGACATGCCCGGGAAGACGACGACGTCCTCCAACGGGACCAGGAGAAGGCGACTCATCAAGTCTTCACTTTCAGTAGGTGCTTACGAATGATAAGTAGAGGATACCACCGGGCCCGGCGGTCCGTCTACGGATCTCAGTGCGTACGACTGAGATTATCAATGGGGTTTCGCCTCAGGGGGGTGCTAGGGCCCGGCGTCACCCTGCCAGCGCCCGATATCTGGGATCATCGACAGCGATGCCCGCGCCGAAGCGCCACGAAGAGGACCCGGCCCACGACGTGCTCGCCGCCGAGGAGTTCGGCATGCCCGCCCCGGACCCGGCGCTGCACCACGAGCCGGCCCACGACGTCCTCGCCGCCGAGGAGTTCGGCATGCCCGACCGCGATCCGGGGCTGCACCACGGGCCCGTGACGCTGCCCGGCGACCCGACGGGGATCGCCGAGCCCCACGACGTGCTCGCCGCCGAGGAGTTCGCGATGCCAACGCCGAGGACGCCCGGGGCGCTCGAGGCCCAACAGCAGCAGCGCGACCGCCGAGCGTTGCTGGTCGCCGCCGCGCTGGGGCTGCTTGCAACGTTCTTGTTGCGCAAACGTCGCACTTAAGTCCCAATCGCGTCTTGTTCCGTCACAGCGGACCGTGCCACGGTCCCCGCTGTGCAAAATAAGCGCCACTACGGCGCCTCAGATGACACACGTCTCGCGAAGTTGGCGGTCAGCCAGCACGGGGTGGTGTCCAGGCGCCAACTGTTTGACCTAGGGCATACGCGGACCGGGATCCAGCGGCGCCTCGACAAGCGGCGATTGCATCGCGTCCACCGCGGTGTCTACGCCGTCGGTCACAAGCGCCTCACCGCCCAGGGCCGCTGGATGGCGGCGGTCCTGGCCTGCGGCGACGGCGCGATCCTCAGCCACGCCGAGGCGGCCGCCCTGCACGATCTGCGCCAGGTCCCCAGCGGCCGGGTCAACGTCACGGCGACGTCCCGCCACAACCTTCCCGGGATCCGCTGCCACTTCATGCGCGTGCTGCACCCCGAGGACCGCGCCGTCGTCGACGCCATCCCAGCCACGACGCTTGCGCGCACCTACCTCGACCTCGCGGAGATCCTCAATCACGCGCGGCTCATCGACGCCCTCGAGGCCGGCGAGCGCCAGGACAAGCTCGACGTGGGCGCGCTGCACGCCGTCATCGCCCGCAACCCCGGCCGCCACGGTATCCACCCGCTCCAAGCCGCGCTCGCCGAGCTCACCGATGCGCCGCCGATGCTGCAGTCAGGGCTCGAGCGGGCCTTCAGGCATCTCGTTCGTGCCTACGGGCTTCCACAGCCCCAGTACAACGTCTACATCGAAGGCGAGCTCGTCGACGTGGTCTGGCCCGAGCACCGGCTGATCGTCGAGGTCGACGGGTTCAAGTGGCATCGGGGCAAGCGCGCGTTCGGCAACGACCGAAGGCGCGACCGCCTACTCATCCGCGCCGGCTGGACCGTGGTCCGCTTCACCGACGACCAGGTCGACGAGGACCCCGCGGGCGTGGCGGCCGAGCTCAGCGAGCTGCTGCGCGACGGGCCTTGGCTACCGCCGGCGAGATGAGGTCCGTGATCGTCCCGTCCTGCAGCTCCGCGGCGAGCGCGATCGACTCCGACAACGTCGGATGCGGATGCACGCTCAGGGCGATGTCCTCCGCGTTGGCGCCCATCTCGAGCGCCAGCACGGTCTCGGCGATGAGGTCGCCGGCACCCACGCCCACGATCCCGGCGCCGAGCAGCCGGTTGTGCCCGTCCCCACCCGCCCCGAACAGCAGCTTGGTCATGCCCTCGTCGCGACCGAGGCCCAGGGCCCGGCCCGACGCGCTCCAGGGGAAGATCGCCTTCTCGTACGCGATGCCGTCTGCCTTGGCCCGGGTCTCGGTGAGGCCCATCCACGCCACCTCGGGGTCGGTGTAGGCGACCGAGGGGATCGTGCGGGCGTCGAACTCGACGTCGAGCCCGGAGATGACCTCCGCGGCCACCTTTCCCTCGTGCATGGCCTTGTGGGCCAGCAGCGGCTCGCCCACGATGTCACCGATGGCGTAGATGCCGGCGACGTTGGTGCGCATCTTGGCGTCGACTGGAATGAAGCCGCGCTCGTCGACCTTGACCCCGGCGGCCTCTGCGTCGATCGCCCGGCCGTTGGGCACGCGCCCGACGGCGACCAGCACCCGATCGAACATGCGCGACCCGGCGCCGGAGAGCTCCACCTTGAGCCCGTTCTTCTGAGCCTTGATGCTCTCGGCCTTGCTGGACAGCAGCACGTCCTCGTAGCGGCCGCCGATGCGCTTGGAGAGCACGCGCACAAGGTCTGAGTCGCAGCCGGTGAGCAGGTGGTCGAGCATTTCCACCACGGTCACCTTGGCCCCCAGGGCGTCGTAGACGCACGCCATCTCCAAGCCGATGATTCCGCCGCCGATCACCAGCAGCCGGCCGGGGATCGATGACGGCGTCAGCGCACCCGTGGAGTCGATGATCCGCTCGTCGTCGGGCAGGCCCGGGATCCACGCCGGCTGGGAGCCCGCGGCGATGATGAGGTTGTCAAACGTGATCTCGCGGTCGCCGACGGCCATCGAGCCCGAGCCGGTGAGCTTGCCCTCACCGTGGATGACCTCGACGTCGCGGCGCTTGGCCAGGCCGGCGATCCCGCCGGTCAGCTTGTCGACGACCGACTGCTTCCACTCCAGCAGCTTGGGCAGGTCCACCTTGGGCTTGCCGAAGGAGACGCCATGGGTGGCCATCTCCTCGGTCTCGGCGATGACGCGTGCGGCGTGCAGCAGCGCCTTGCTCGGGATGCAGCCGACGTTGAGGCAGACCCCGCCAAGCGTCTGGTGACGCTCGACCAGGGCGGTCTTCAACCCCAGGTCCGCCGCGCGGAACGCGGCCGTGTACCCGCCGGGCCCGGAGCCGAGCACCACCACCTGGAAGTCGCGGTCGCTCTCCGATGGCGCCGGGGGAGAGGGAGGAGGCTCCGCCTCACGTATCACCTCGGCATCGGGGCCACCGGCGTCTTGAGCCTGCTCCTGCGGCGCGTCGCCGTTCTCGGAGCCGGCGCCGTCGAGCTTGAGGAGCAGCGATCCCTGGGAGACCCGATCGCCCACGGACACCGAGAGCTCCTGCACTACGCCCGCGAACGGGGCGGGCACGTCCATCGTGGCCTTGTCTGACTCGAGCGTGACCAGTGGATCCTCGACCGCGACAGAGTCACCCACCGCCACCAGGATCTCGATGACCGGTACGTCGTCGAAATCCCCGATGTCCGGGACGCGGATCTCGGAGCTCACAGCAGCGCCCGCCGCAGATCGGACAGGACGTTGACCAGGAAGGCCACGAACCGCGCGGCGGCGGCGCCGTCGATCACGCGGTGGTCGTAGGAGAGCGAGAGCGGCACCATCAGCCGCGGCACGAATTCCGAGCCGTTCCACACCGGCTTCATGGCGGCGCGGGTGACGCCCAGGATGGCCACCTCGGGCGCGTTGACGATGGGCGTGAACGACGTCCCGCCGATCCCGCCCAGCGAGGAGATCGTGAACGTGGCGCCGCGCATCTGGTCGATCGACAGCTTGCCCTCCCGGGCCAGGCCCGACAGCTCGGTGAGCTCGACGGCGATCTCCTTCAGGCCCTTCTTGTCCGCGTCCTTGATCACGGGGACGAGCAGGCCGCCCGGCGTGTCGGCGGCGAAGCCGATGTTGTAGTAGCGCTTGAGGACCAGCTCGTCGCCGTCCAGCGACGAGTTGACGTTGGGGAACTCCTTGAGCGCGGCCACGCACGCGGCCACCAGGAAGGAGACCATGGTGAACTTGACGCCCTCACGCGCGTGCTCGTCGTTGAGCCGCTTGCGCCAGGCCTCGAGGTCGGTGATGTCGGCCTCGTCGTTGTGGGTGACGTGGGGGATCATCACCCAGTTGCGCGCCAGGTTCGGCGCGGAGATGCGCTGGATCCGCGAGCGCTCGACGCGCTCGACGGGCCCGAACTTCTCGAAGTCGACCTTGGGCCACGGCAACAGGTCCAGGCCCGCCACACCGGCCCCGGCGCCGCCACCGCGGACCGTGCCACCATCGCCGGCCGGCGCCGCCGCGGCGCCCTTGCCGTCGGCGAGGCTCTGGACGTCGTCCCTGGTGATGCGTCCCTTGCGGCCGCTGCCGGTCACCGAGCGCAGGTCGACGCCCAGCTCACGGGCCAGCCGTCGCGCGGACGGGCTGGCGTAGATCGGGCCACCGCCGTTGGTGCGCGCGGGCGCGGCCGGGGCAGAAGGCTCCGCGGGTGGGGAGGGCGACTCGGCGGGCTGCGAGGGCGCCTCCAGGGCGGACTCGGCGGGCTGCGAGGGCGCCTCCACCGACTCGGCGGGCTGCGTCGTGGCCTCCGCGGCGCGGTCCGCGGCAGCGGCCTGCTCGGCCGGCTCGCCACCGCCTGGATCTCCCGCGCCGTCGCTGCCCTCGAGGCTCATCAGCAACGAGCCCTGCGACACGCGATCGCCGACGGACACGCTGATCTCGCGGACCACGCCGGCCAGCGGCGCGGGCACGTCCATCGTGGCCTTGTCTGACTCGAGCGTGACCAGCGGATCCTCGACGGCCACCGAATCGCCGACCGCCACGAGGATCTCGATGACCGGTACGTCGTCGAAGTCCCCGATGTCCGGGACTTCCACCTTCGTGAGTGTCGCGCTCATACCGTCGTGGGCGGCGGGGCGTCGGCGTCGATCTCGTACTTCTTGATGGCCTGGGCCACCAGCTTGCGGTCCACCGTGCCCGCGTCGGCGAGCTCCTTGAGCGCGGCCACCGCGACGTAGTGGCGGTCGACCTCGAAGAAGCGGCGCAGCGCGGTGCGGAAGTCGCTGCGCCCGTACCCGTCGGTGCCCAGCGTCCGGTAGGAGCCCGACACCCACTGCCGGATCTGGTCGGGCACCGCGCGCAGGTAGTCGGTGGAGGCGATGACCGGCCCGCGGCGCTCCGACAGCTGCTCGCTCACGTAGGCCACCCGCGGCTTGGCGGTCGGGTGCAGCATGTTCCACCGCTCGACCTCCAGGCCGTCGCGGCGCAGCTCGGAGAACGAGGTCACGCTCCACACGTCGGCCAGGACCCCGAAGTCCTCCTCGAGCAGGTCGGCGGCGGCGATGACCTCGCGGAGGATCGTGCCCGAGCCCAGCAGCTGGACGACCGGCTTGCGGGAGCGCTTGGACGCCTCGCGCAGCGGATACATCCCGCGCAGGATCCCTTCCTCGGCGCCGTCGGGCATCGCCGGGTGCACGTAGTTCTCGTTCATGAGGGTGACGTAGTAGAAGACGTCCTCCTGCTCTTGCAGCATCCGGCGAAGGCCGTCCTGCACGATCACCGCCAGCTCGGAGCCGAACGCCGGGTCATAGGCGCGGCAGTTGGGCACGACGGAGAACAGCAGGTGGCTGTGGCCGTCCTCGTGCTGCAGACCCTCGCCGTTGAGGGTGGTGCGTCCGGCCGTACCACCGAGCAGGAAGCCGCGCGTGCGGCTATCGCCCGCCGCCCACACCAGGTCGCCCACCCGTTGGTAGCCGAACATCGAGTAGTAGATGTAGAACGGCACCATCGGCACGTCGTGGGCGCTGTAGGAGGTGCCGGCGGCGATGAACGACGAGATCGAGCCGGCCTCGGTGATCCCCTCCTCGAGGATCTGGCCGTGCGCGTCCTCCTTGTAGAACATCAGCTGCTCGGAGTCCTGCGGGCTGTAGCGCTGGCCGAAGGGGGAGTAGATCCCCACCTGACGGAACAGACCCTCCATGCCGAAGGTCCGCGACTCGTCGGGAACGATGGGGACGATGTGGCGGCCGAGCTCCTTGTCGCGCAGCAACGCGGCCAGGATGCGCACGAACGCCATCGTCGTCGAGATCTCGCGCTCGCCGGTGCCCTCCAGCTGGGACTTGAACGTCTCCAGCGGTGGGGCGGTGATCGACTGCGATCGAGGCCGGCGGGTCGGCAGCGATCCGCCCAGGGCGTCCCGGCGCTCGCGCAGGAACTCCATCTCGGGCGAGTCCTTGGGCGGCTTGTAGTACTCGGCGTCGTGGACCTGCTGGTCGGTGAGCGGGAGCTCGAAGCGATCGCGGAAGGCGAGCAGCGCCGCCTCGGTCATCTTCTTGGCCTGGTGGGTGATCATCTGGCCCTCGCCCGAGACGCCCATGCCGTAGCCCTTGATCGTCTTGGCCAGGATCACCGTCGGCTGGCCGGTATGGCGGACGGCCGCCTCGTAGGCCGCGTAGACCTTCTGCTGGTCGTGCCCGCCGCGGTTGAGCAGCCAGATCTCGTCGTCTGACATGTGCTCGACGCGCTCGAGCAGACGCGGGTCGCGTCCGAAGAAGTGCTCGCGCACGTAGGCGCCGTCGCGGGACTTGAAGGTCTGGTAGTCGCCGTCCACGCAGTCCTCCATGACCTTCACCAGGGCGCCGTCGACGTCGGCCTCGAGAAGCGGGTCCCACCGCGAGCCCCAGATGACCTTGATCACGTTCCAGCCCGCGCCGCGGAAGTCCGACTCGAGCTCCTGGATGATCTTGCCGTTGCCGCGGACCGGTCCGTCGAGGCGCTGCAGGTTGCAGTTGACCACCCAGATGAGGTTGTCCAGCTGCTCGCGCCCGGCGAGGGCGGTGGCGCCCATCGACTCGGGTTCGTCCATCTCGCCGTCGCCCAGGAAGGTCCATACCTTGCGGCCGGCGGTGTCGGCCATGCCGCGCGCCTGCAGGTACTTCATGAAGCGCGCCTGGTAGATCGAGGTGATCGCCCCGATGCCCAGCGACACGGTCGGGAACTGCCAGAACTCGGGCATCAGCCAGGGGTGGGGGTAGGAGCTCAGCCCACCCTCGACGGAGACCTCCTGGCGGAAACCGTCCAGTTGCGCCTCGGTCAGCCGCCCCTCGAGATACGCGCGCGCGTAGTTCCCGGGTGAGGAATGGCCTTGGAAGAAGACGAGGTCGGCGCCGTGCTCAGCCGTCGGCCCGTGCCAGAAGTGGTTGAAGCCCACCTCCATGAGCGTGGCCAGCGACTGATAGGTGGCGATATGGCCGCCCAGCTCCGAGGAGACCTTGTTCGCACGCAGGACCATGCAGATGGCGTTCCAGCGCACGATCGAGCGCAGACGGCGCTCGATCTTGAACGCCTCCTCGCCGCCCGGGAAGGACGGTTCCAGTGCCCGCGGGATGGTGTTGACGTACGCGGTGTTGAGGCTGGCAATCGGCCCGGTGCCGGCGTGCTGGGCGCGCTCGATGACCCGTGTCAGCAGGTCCCGAGCGCGGTCGGGTCCGTCATGGCTGACGACCGCATCCAGCGCCTCAAGCCACTCGGTCGTCTCTACCGCGTCGGGATCGACGGCCTCGGGCTCGGCTCCGCTGCCATTCGTGCTCGGTGTCTGTGTTTGGACTCGATCAGTCATGGCCTGTGGGGAAGAGGGATCAGAGGGTTCGACTATACCCCCGTGATCCCGCCTGACACGGGCGCGGCCTGCCACGCTCCGATCGCGTAGCGTGGAGGCATGACGCTGCGCAAGGTGGAGGGCCTACCGGGCGCCCCCTGGGATCGTCCGCTGGTCGGGATGCTGGACCGGATAACGGTGCATTCCGAGGTGCTGGAGGGCAACCCGCTCGGCGATCCGGCGCGCCGCCCGCTCTACGTCTACCGCTCCCCTGGCGCGATCGCGCCCGGCCGGGAGCGGTTCCCGACGGTCTACGTCCTCCAGGGCTACTCCGGTCAGATCGACATGTGGGTCGGGCGCTCGGCCTTCGAGCCCACCAACGTCGAGCGGCTCGACGAGATGTTCGCCGCCGGAGACTGCCCCGACGCCATCGTGGTGTTCGTCGACGCCTGGACATCCCTGGGCGGCTCTCAGTTCCTGAACTCGTCGAGCACCGGCCGCTATCTCGACTACCTGTGCGACGAGGTCGTCCCGTTCGTCGAGGAGCGCTATCCGACGATGCCCGGCCGCGAGCACCGCGGGGTGGCGGGCAAGTCCTCGGGGGGCTACGGGGCGATGGTGGTGCCGATGCTGCGCCCGGACATGTTCGGAGCGCTCGCCTCGCACGCCGGAGACGCGCTGTTCGAGTACTGCTACCTGCCTGAGTTCCCCGCCATCGCCCGGCGGCTCCGCGACGACTTCGGCGGCTCCTTCGACGAGCTGCTGAGCAAGATGCGCAGCGCGCCGGCCTTCGACTGGGGTCGCTTCGGCGACGCGTTCTCCATGTACGCCTACGCGTGCGCGTACACGCCCGACCCCGAGCGCCCCGGCAAGCCGCTGCTGCCCTTTGATCCCGCCACCGGCCGACTGAACGACGCGATCTGGAAGCGGTGGCTCGCCCTCGACCCCGTCCGGATGGCGGAGTCCCACGCCGAATCCCTGCGCAGCATGCGCCGGATCTACCTCGACGCGGGTCGTCAGGACGAGTTCTTCCTCGACCTCGGGGCCCAGGCGTTCAGCGACGAGCTCACGCGGCTGGACATCGCCCACACGCTCGAGCTCTTCGACGGCAAGCACGGGGGCATCTCGTACCGCTACCCTGGCGCCATCCGGCAGCTGGTGCTGTCGCTCCGCGAGCCGTGACCGCCACCGCCCACACCGATCTCGCCTTCGCCGGGCCTGGCGCCCTCGCCGCGATGGTCCGCGGCGGGGAGACCTCCCCGCGCGAACTGGTCGAGCTCTACCTGCGGCGGATCGAGGCGCTGGACCCTCAGCTCAACGCGTTCCGGGTGCTGCGCGCCGACCAGGCCCTGGCCGAGGCCGACACGGTGGACCGCTCCGGTCCGCTGGCCGGGGTCCCGATCGCCGTCAAGGACGACATCGACCTGGCCGGGGAAGTCGCCACGCGGGGCTCGCGCAGCTTCGGCCCCGTGGCCACCGCCGACGCCGAGCCGCTGCGCCGGCTACGCGCCGCCGGCGCGATCCCCATCGGCGTCACCAATGTCCCCGAGCTCATGATCTTCCCGTGGACGGCGACCGCCGCCAACGGCGTGACCCGCAATCCATGGGATCCGACGCGCACGACCGGTGGGTCGTCGGGTGGCTCGGCGGGAGCGGTGGCCGCCGGGCTCGTGGCGGCCGCGACCGCGTCGGACGGCGGCGGCTCGATCCGCATCCCGGCGGCGGCGTGCGGCCTGGTGGGGATGAAGCCGACCCGGGGCCGGGTCCCCAGCGGCGGCGGTTGGCTGGGGCTCTCGACGTACGGAGCGCTGGCGAGGACGGTCGCCGACAGCGCCCTCCTGCTCGACGTCATGCACGGCCCGGCCACCGCCGATCCCCATCACGCGCCGGCGTTCACCGGCAGCTACGCGCAGGCCGCGGCGTCCGCGCCCGGGCGCCTGAGGGTCGCGATGTCGCGCAAGCTCCCGCCCGGGCTGCTGGGACGGCTGTCGACGGACCAGCGCGGCGCCTGGGAGCGCACGGGCGCGCTGCTGAGCGCGCTCGGCCACGACGTCGTCCCGCGCGACCCGGCCTACCGGATGGCCCAGATCGAGTTCGTCCAGACCTGGTTTCGCGGCATCTACGAGGAGTCCCTGCAGATCCCGGACCGGACGACCATGGAGCGCAGCACGCGCCAGATGGCCGCGCTGGGCCGCTACCTCGTGCCGCCGCGCCGGCGGGAGGCGATCCTGGCCGGCCGCGCCCGGACCACCGCGCGGATCTCGGCGCTGTGGGACGAGTGCGACGTGCTGCTGATGCCGACGCTGGCCAAGACCGCGATCGCCGCCGAGGGCGGCTACGGCAAGTCCGCGGCGGTCGCCATCGACATCGCCGGGCGCTTTGCGCCGTTCACGCCGATCTTCAACATCACCGGCCAGCCCGCCATCTCGATCCCCGCGGGGGTCGGGACCGACGGACTGCCGCTCGCGGTGCAGCTTGTCGGCAGGGTGGGCGCCGAGGACATGCTGTACTCGCTCGCCGGCCAGATCGAGGCGGCCGCCCCGTGGGCCCAGCGCCGTCCCCAGGTGTCATGACCCGCGCCATCCGTCTGTCGCTGGCCATCGCCGCGCTTGCCGTGGCGGCGCTCGCGGCGGCGGGCACGGCGTCGGCCAGGACGGTGTGGCTGTGCCGCCCGGGGCAGACGCCCGACCCGTGCGACGTGAGCCTGGACACCACGGTGTTCTCGCCCACGCTGCACAAGCTCCGGGTGATCCACCCCAAGCGCGACACCAAGCCGGCCATCGACTGCTTCTACGTCTACCCGACGGTCTCCGACCAGTCCACGCCGCTCGCCAACCTCCACATCGATCCCGAGGAGCGCTCGGTCGCCCTGTATCAGGCGGCCCGGTACTCCCAGTACTGCCGGGTCTTCGCGCCCATGTACCGGCAGGTGACGCTCTCGGGTCTGTTCTCCGGGAAGGTGACCGCCAAGCAGCAGAAGATCCCGCTGAGCGACGTCCGCGCCGCCTTCGCCACGTACATGCGCAAGTACAACCACGGGCGCGGGTTCGTGCTCATCGGCCACTCGCAGGGCGCGTTCGTCCTCGAGCAGCTCATCGCCAGGGACATCGACCGCAGGCCCGCGGTGCGCAAGCAGCTCGTCTCCGCGCTGCTCTTCGGCGGGAACGTCCTGGTCAAGCGCAGTACCGGCGTCGGCGGGACCTTCCAGCACGTGCCCGCCTGCCGCTCGGCGACGCAGCTCGCCTGCGTGATCGCCTTCTCGACCTATGACCAGGTCCCGCCGGCCAACAGCCTCTTCGGCCGCACGGACGTCGCCGGGGAGCAGGTGCTGTGCACGAACCCCGCGGCGCTCGGCGGCGGCGCGGCGAACGTCGATCCGGTGTTCCCGGCGCAGCACTTCGCCAGCGGCACGCAGACCGGCTCATCGATCACCGCGCTCAAGCTCACCCAGCCCACCGCGTCGACCACCTGGGTCTCGGAGCCGGGGGCCTACCGCGCGCGGTGCTCCTCGGCGGGCGGCGCCAACGTGCTTCAGATCACGCCCCAAGGCGGTGCCCAGACGCCCCAGCCCGCGCCCGATCCGACGTGGGGCCTGCATCTGCTGGACGCCAATGTCGCTCTCGGCAACCTCGTGTCGGTGGTCCACGACGAGGTCAACGCCTACGCGGCCCGCCCATCGGCGCCGCTGGCCCCGACCTCGGGACACACGTCGCCCTAGCGTCGCCGGACGTACGGTACACTTCCGTACCGTGACCGCGACCGCCCAGCTGGGCGCGCCCGCCGAGGCCCCCGAGCAGCAGGGAGCACCGCCCTCGCCGGCCGGACCGGTCGAGCCGGGCACCCCGATCCACATGCCGCCCGGGTCCGCCGCGCCCGCCGCGCTTCAAGGGCTGCGCTTCGCCCGTCGGCCGATGACCTTCGCGCTGGGCGCCCAGCGGCGCTACGGCGACGTGTGGCGTATTCGGGTGCCCACGCGCAGCGAGGCGTTCGTCGTCACCTGTCACCCCGACCATCTGCGCTCGCTGCTCAAGGCCGATCCCGCCGATGCGCCATCGCTCACCGGGGAGTCGCCGCTGCGGCCGATCCTCGGGCCCAACTCGGTGCTCACGTCGGTCGGGGCGCGTCACATGCGCCAGCGCAAGCTGCTGCTGCCGCCGTTTCACGGTGAGGCCGTGCAGCGCTACGTGGAGACGATCGCCGACGTCGCCCGCCAGGAGATCGATCACTGGCCGGTCGGCGAGCGGTTCGCGCTGGCGCCGCGGATGCAGGCGGTGACCCTGGAGGTGATCATGCGCGGTGTGTTCGGCGTGGGCGTCGCCTCGAGCGCCACCGTCTCGGAGCGCCGGATGCGCCAGGCGTTGCGGCGCATGCTGGCCGCGTCGATGTCCCCGCTGTATCTGCTGGTGGAACTGCGCAACGCCCGCCATTTCGAGCCCAAGGGGGTGCTCGCCGCCGTGATGGCGATGGTCGATCGGCAGATGTACGCGGTCATCCGTGAGCGCCGGGCGGCCGCGAACCGCGACCAGCGCGGCGACGTGCTCTCGCTGCTGCTGGCCGCGCGCGACGAGCAGGGCGAGCCGCTCACCGATCACGAACTGCGCGACGAGCTCATGTCGCTGGTGCTCGCCGGCCATGAGACGACCGCCAACTCGCTGGCCTGGACGTTCGAGCGCCTGCTTCGCACGCCTGGTCCGTACACGCGCCTCCGGGATCTCGTGCGATCCGGCGACCGGCCTGCCGCCCAGGAGTACGTCGAAGCGACCATCCACGAGGGCATGCGCAACCGGCCGGTGATCCCGATGATCGCCCGTCTGGCCATGCGCCCGTGGCGCTTTGGCGACTACCTGGTGCCCGCGCGCACCCCGGTGGGCGTCAGCATCATCGCGCTGCACCACCGCCCCGACGTGTATTCCGAACCCCACCGCTTCGCCCCGGAGCGATTTGTCGGCGTCAAGCCCGGCACCTACACGTGGATTCCGTTCGGCGGCGGGATCCGGCGCTGCCTGGGGGCGACGCTGGCGATGGCCGAGCAGCGCGTCGTGCTCGAGGCGATCGCGCGACGGACCGACCTGGTGGTGCCCGATCCCACGCCCGAGCGGCCCCGGATGCGCAACGTGACGATGATCCCGCGGGGCGGCTGCCTGGTCCGGGTCGCGCACCGCTATCCGGACTGACAGAGGTCTAAGGTCGTCGGTGATGTCAGCTCCGGGTACAGAGGCCGTAGCCGCCGAGCCGGCCGGCCACCGCGACCGGCTCATCGCCGCGATGGCGGCGTCGATCGAGGAGAAGGGCTACCGCGACACCACGGTCGCCGATGTCGTCCGCATCGCGCGCACGTCGCGGCGCAACTTCTACGAGCACTTCGCCGACCGCGATGCGTGCTTCCTGGCGCTGTTCGACGCCACCAACGAGGCGATGATGCGCGAGATCGGGGACGCCGTGCAGTTCGACCGCCCGCTCGACGAGCAGGTCGACCGCGCCGTCGACGCCTACATCGACAACGTCGCCGCCAGCCCGGCGCTCTACCGCAGTTTCGTGCGTGAGCTGCCCGGACTGGGGCAGGTGGGGGCCGACCGGGGGCTGGCCACGCTCGAGCGGTTCGCCGAGATGCTCGTCGGGTTCGTGGAGTCCGGGCGCCAGGCCCAGCCCGAGCTCGCCGTCCGGGCGCTCACGATGGACACCGCGATCATCATCGTCGGGGGCCTGCGTGAGCTGCTGGTCATCGCATTGCAGCGCGGGCGCGACATGCGCGAGCTGCGCGCGAGCGCCAGCGAGACGATCAAGGCGATCCTCAGCGGTTCGAAGCTCTAGGGCCGCGGACGGATGTGCCGCCGCCTCGGGTTTCGCGGCCCGCGATGCGTGGTATGCTCACGTACCACGGCGGTACGTAGACGTACCGCCGCGTGCAGCTCCAGACCGCGCCCCCGACCAGGAGACGGCATGCCCGAGACCGAGACCCGGTGGACACGATCATCTTCGGCACGGGGTTTCACGTCTCAGACGTGCCGGTGAGCCACCGGATCCGCGGCCGCGGCGGGGAGCTGCTCGCCGACCGCTGGCACGGCAGTCCCAAGGCGCATCTGGGGATCGGCGTGAGCGGCTACCCGAACCTGTTCATGCTGCTGGGCCCCAACACGGGCCTCGGCCACAACTCGGTGCTGCTCATGATCGAGGCGCAGATCGCCTACCTGCGCCGCGCGCTGCGCTATCGGCGCGAGCACGGCCTGTCAACGCTGGAGCCGACGGCGCAGGCCCAGGCCGCCTACGTGGCATCGGTGGACCGTGGCACCGAGGGCAGCGTGTGGACCGCCGGCGGCTGTGAGAGCTGGTACGTGGACGTGACCGGGCGCAACTCCACGCTGTGGCCAGCTAGCGTCCGGGCCTACCAGCGCCGCGTCGCCCGGTTTGAGATCGGCGACTATGAGACCCAGCTCCCGCGCCAGCACCCGGAGCGCGAGCCGGCGCTCGTCTGAGCCCGAATCACAGGAGAGACCATGAGCAAGCAGAAGGTCCAGGTCGACGGCCGCACCGCTTTCGTGTCGGGCGCGGCGTCCGGGATGGGCCGGGCGGTGGCGCTGCGGCTGGCCGCTCATGGCTGTCCGGTCGCGATCGTCGACCAGAACGAGGACGGGCTGCGCGAGACGGCGGAGCTGATCGCCGGGCCGGTGCTGGCGCGCACGCTGGACGTGCGCGACCGCCAGGCTCAGATGGCCTTCGCCGCCGAGGTCGCCGACTGGGCGCCCACGCCCGTGGGCATGGTCCTCAACAACGCCGGAGTCGCCACCTCGCAGAGCGTCGCCGAGGGATCCCTGGAGGATGACGAGTGGGTCCTTGACATCAACCTCGGCGGCGTGATCAACGGGACCCGCGCCTTCCTACCCATCCTCCTGCGCCAGGACTCCGGGGTGATCGTCAACACCTCGAGCGTGTTCGGGCTTGTCGGCATCCCGTTCCAGAGCGCGTACTGCACCTCGAAGTTCGCGGTGCGCGGCTTCACCGAGTCACTGCGCCACGAGCTGCGCGGGACCGGGGTGCATGCCGTCACCGTTCACCCCGGCGGCGTGAAGACCAACATCGCGCGCAACGCCCGGTTCCATGCTCACCCGTCGCGCCCCGACCTCTCCCACGAGGAGGCGGCCAAGCACTTCGAGTCGATCGCCTTCACCACCCCCGAGCGCGCGGCCAAGATCATCCACGAGGGGGTCAAGGCCGGCCGCGCCCGGATCCTCGTCGGCCCCGACGCCTACATGTTCGACGCGCTGGCGCGCCTGGCGCCCACGCGCTACTTCGACGTCCTGGCGTGGCTGGACGGGCTGGCGGCGCGCCGCGCGTGACACGCAGCGCGCGCGTACCGCTCGTCAGGAGACCTTGAGCGTCCCCACCATGCCGCCGGCGCGGTGGCCCGGGACGCTGCAGTAGAAGGTGTACGTGCCCGCTTTGAGGTTCAGGCTCACGCTCTTGGTGCCTCCCTGGAAGGTCGGCGTGGAGCCGAGCACGGCACCGCTGGTGCCCTGCTGGATCGTGATGTTGTGACCCACCGGCGACATGTTGGTCATCGTGATCGTGACCTTGCCGGCCTTCGCGGCCAGGGTCTTCTTGTCATAGGAGAGCGACCCGGAGGGGTTGGCCGCGATCGTCAGCGCGGCGGAGCCGCCGGCCGCTGCAGCCGAGCTCGAGCCGGTGCTCGCACTCGTCCCGGTCCCGGTCGCCGCCGCCGCCGACGACGATGACGTCGCAGCGGCCGTGGTCCCGCCGCCTGCGCCGGATGCGCTGGAGCTCGAACCGCCGCCGCACGCGGCGACGCCCACCGCGAGCGCGGCGGCGCTCAGAAGGAGGGCAGGTAGCTTGAACATGGCGGAACTCCTTACGTTTTCGTTGTCTGCCGGGACGGCGCGAGAATCCAGATGAGGCCCGTGGGGGCTTTGGCGAGCAAAGACGCCGCCGACCACGTTTCCTTCCCCGCCCACGGTCTGCTTGGATGCTAAGGCAGCGTCCTGGCGATGCCCAGGGGCACACACAAAGGAGCAACGTGAGATGACCGCCACGACCACCCCGCGAGAGATCCGCCCGCATGACTTCCTCGGCATCGACGACCTTCTCGACGACGAGGAGCGGATGATCCGCGACACCGTGCGCGCGTTCGTCACCGACCAGGTGCTGCCGTACGTAGGCGACTGGTTCGAGGAGGCGCGGATCCCGCTGGAGCTGGCGCAGGCGCTGGGCAAGATCGGCGTGCTGGGCATGCACCTGGAGGGTTACGGCTGCGCGGGGGCCAGCGCGACCGCGTACGGCCTCGCCTGCCTGGAGCTCGAGGCGGGCGACAGCGGCCTGCGCAGCCTGGTGTCGGTGCAGGGCTCGCTGGCGATGTTCGCGATCCACCGCTGGGGCTCTGAGGAGCAGAAGCTCCAGTGGCTGCCGCGGATGGCCGCGGGCGAGGCGCTGGGGTGCTTCGGCCTGACCGAGCCCGACGCCGGCTCTGACCCGGGGGCGATGCGCACACGCGCGCGCCGCGACGGCGACGACTGGATCGTGCACGGCCAAAAGATGTGGATCACCAACGGATCGGCGGCGGAGGTCGCGGTCGTGTGGGCGCGCACCGACGACGGCATCCGCGGCTTCCTGGTGCCCAAGGGCACGAAGGGTTTCACTACGCAGGACATCCACAAGAAGCTCTCGCTCAGGGCCTCGGTGACCTCGGAGCTGCTGCTGGACGACGTGCGCCTGCCCAGCAGCGCGATGCTGCCCGAGGCGACCTCGCTGCGCGGACCGTTGTCGTGCCTGAACGAGGCGCGCTACGGGATCGTGTGGGGCGCGATCGGCGCTGCGCGCGCGTGTTATGAGGCGGCGCTGGCCTACGCCAAGGACCGCACGGCCTTCGGTCGGCCGATCGCGGCCACCCAGATCCAGCAGTCCAAGCTCGCGACCATGGCGCTGGAGGTCAACCGCGGCACGCTGCTGGCGCTGCATCTGGGGCGGATGAAGGACGAGGGCCGGCTGCGTCCCGAGCACGTGAGCATGGGCAAGCTGGGCAACGTCAACGCCGCGCTGGACGTCGCGCGCACCGCACGCCAGGTGCTCGGCGCGAACGGCATCACGCTGGAGTATCCGGTCATCCGCCACATGAACAACCTCGAGTCGGTGGTCACCTACGAGGGCACCGCCGACGTCCACGCGCTCGTCGTCGGCCAGGCCATCACCGGCATCAACGCGTTTTAGCTGACATGGCTGCCAACGAGAAGCCCACCGTGGAGGTCCCCTCCGACGAGGCGCCCTCCTATCAGCTCGAGCTCGACGACATCGAGGTCGGCGACGGCGACGAGGCCGTCTCGGGGAAGGTCGTCGAGGTCCACTATGTCGGCGTGTCGTGGAGCACCGGCAACGAGTTCGATGCCTCCTGGGACCGTGGGAGCACGTTCACGTTCAAGCTCGGCAAGCGCCAGGTCATCGCCGGATGGGACCAGGGCGTGCAGGGGATGAAGGTCGGCGGGCGGCGGCGGATCACGATCCCGCCGATGCTCGCCTACGGCAAGCGCGGCGCGGGCGGGGTGATCGGCCCCGACGAGACGCTCGTCTTCGTCGTCGACCTGATCGGCGTGCGCTGAGCGCAGGCGGCGTGCCGCGGGGCACCGACGACCACGGCGTCACGCCGGCCTCCGACCAGGAGCTGCTGCTGTGGCTCGGCGACGAGCCGCCGGAGGTGCGCGCGGCCGACGCCGACCGTGTGCGCGAGATCGCATCGGAGTTCGCCCGGGGGTTCGCCGCGCTCTCGAGCGTGACCCGCGCGGTCACCATGTTCGGCTCGGCGCGCACCGCGCCCGAGCATCCGGACTACGCCCTCGTGCGCGAGGTGGCCGCCACGCTCGGACGCGCGGGCTTCGCGATCATCACCGGCGGCGGTCCCGGCCTGATGGAGGCCGCCAATCGCGGCGCGCGCGACGCCGGCGCGCTGTCCATCGGCTGCAACATCGAACTGCCGCGCGAGCAGGGCCTCAACCCCTACGTCGACATCGGCCTGGAGTTCCGCCATTTCTTCGCCCGCAAAGTGATGTTCGTCCGTTACGCGTGCGCGTTCGTCATCTGTCCCGGCGGGTTCGGCACCCTGGACGAGCTGTTCGAGGCGCTCACGCTCATCCAGACGGGGACGATTCGCGACTTCCCGGTCGTCCTCCTGGGAGCGGGGGAGTGGGACGGCCTGCTGGACTGGCTGCGCCACCGGGCTCTCGCCGACGGGCGGATCAGCCTGGAGGACCTCGAGCTGCTGCTGCGGGCCGACGGCCCCGCGGAGGTCGTGAAGCTGGTGGAGGAGGGCCACCGCCGCCAGCTCGCCCAGGCGGCCATGCCGCGGCGCCGGGCGCGGCCGTGAGCGCGCAGCGCCATGCTGCCCGCGCGGTGCGCGCCTACGCCGCCATGCGTCGCCACTTCCTTCGCCGCGACGCGCTCTACCGGCGCGACGGCCGTCCGCGGCTCCCCGGTGCGGCGGCGCACCTGTGGCCGACCGCGCG
This sequence comes from uncultured Actinomycetota bacterium, assembly GCA_963708835.1. GTDB lineage: Bacteria > Actinomycetota > Thermoleophilia > Solirubrobacterales > Solirubrobacteraceae > Palsa-465. The sequence continues at coordinate 658,633 of CAVPUB010000001.1, forward strand.
GGCGTTCGCCGGCGCCGTCGACCTGCTCGGCGTCCGCCGCGAGCTGCTCATCGGCTTTGACGCCGAGTCCGCGGTGGCCGCCCACCTCCGTGCCCTGGACGCCTATTGGGACGGCGCGGCGCAGCTGCCGTCCTATGCGTCGGACGTCATCGGCAGCCGCTTCGGCGGCGACCGCTACTACGACGACAACGCCTGGGTCGGCCTGGCGCTCGTTCAGTTGGAGCGGCTGAGGCCCGACCTCGGCCACGCCGAGCGGGCGGCGGCGCTGTTTCGCTTCGCCGCCGGCGGGTGGGACGCTCGCGCCGACGTCCCCAGTCCCGGCGGCGTCTTCTGGGTGGAGCAGGGGCGTGGCGCGGGCCTGGCCAACCATGACCGCAACACGGTGTCCAACGCCCCCAACGCCCAGCTCGGCCTGCACCTGGCCGAGCTCGCGCCCGGCGGCGCCGGGAGCGACGGCGACGGCCACGCCTACGCGCGTGCCCAGGACATGTACGCGTGGGTCAACGTCACGCTTGACGCCGGTCGCGCCGACGGCGCGCCCGCGACGGGCCTGTTCTACGACAAGGTGCGCGGCGACGGCACCGTCGATGAGACGTTGTGGACCTACAACCAGGGGAGCATGATCGGCGCCAACGTGCTGCTGGCGCGGCAGCCCGCGGCCGATCCCGGCCCCGGGCTCCGCCGCGCGACGTATCTCGCGCGGGCGGAGGCCATCGCCGCCAAGGCGCTGCGCCGCTACGCGGGCGCCTACGAGCGCCAGCCGCCCGCCTTCAACGCGATCCTGTTTCGCAACCTGCTCCAGCTCCACGCCGCCACCGGCGACGCCGAGCTGCGCGAGCGGATCCGCGGTGCGATGGGCACCTACGCCGACACGGCATGGGCCACTCACCGCGATCGTCACGACCGCTTCCGCTTCGGGGGCGGCGGCCCGACGCTGCTTGACCAGAGTGCGATGGTCCAGGTCTACGCGCTGCTGGCCTGGGACCCGGACGACTACGGCGCGCTGGCCTGAGCGGCCTCGCCCACCGAGGCGGCTCACCCGTAGCCGGCGTGCAGATACCCGAGGCCGGCACGCGCGGCGGCCGTCCCGTCGGTGAAATAGGCGGTGACGCGGACGCGCGGCCGAACCGGCGGCTCGCCGTACCAGTAGCCGTGGTGGGCACGGACGGCGAGGGGGCCGCGATGCGGGCCGAGGCCGAGGAGCACCCCCTGCCAGAGGTCGGACCCAGGGTCAGTCGGCGGGCTGAGAGTGATCACGCGGCCGTCGACCCGCACCGTGACCCGGATTGCCGGCCGCGCGAGATGGACTCCGACGCCGACCCGATCACAGCCGGCCCAGTTGGCGACGCGGCATCGGATCCCGAGGTATGGGAAGGACGCCGCGGGCAGCGCTCGGGCGATCGACTGACGCCGGGGGCATGGAGGGAAGGGCACAGCCCCGGCGCGGTAGACGCCCAGGGTGTCGGCGGTGAGGGGGCGCGCAGGGGCAGCACCGACGCATGGTGCCTGCGAGACCGGGCTGCCGCGGGGTCCGGTCGGAGGATGCCCCGCGGCGCCGCAGCCCGTGATGAGCGAGACGCACGCCACCAGCGCCGCACGCAAGGTCAGACGGGCACGTGTGCGCACACTACGGATACGGCCCGGCGGGGTGCGAAGGTCCGCACGCGGACCAGGGACCTCTTGCCAAACACCGCTCGTACCAGGGACGATGCGCACAGCCCATGTCCCCTGCCTCTGAAGCGCTGGCAGGTCCGGTCGAGAGCGTGGTGGCGCCCGGTCGCCAGTCGCGCCGGGGTTTCGCGCGCGCTCGGAGCGAGCAGGCGCTCATCCGCGGCGCTCTCGCCGGCGCCGAGGAGGACCTGGAGCAGCTGTTTCATCGCTTCTGGCCTCGCGCGTATCGGATCGCGTTCCTCATTGCCCATGACCACGCCGCCGCCGAGGACATCGCCCAGGAGGCCTTCGTCCAGGCGATCCGCCGGCTGGACCGGTTCGACCGGCGGCGGCGGTTTGCGCCGTGGCTGGGCGCGATCGTGGCCAACCGGGCGATCGACTGGACCCGGTCACGGGCCGCCCGCCGCGAATCAGACCACGCGCCGCCGGAGCCGGTCGCCCCGGCCGACGCTCCCAGCGGCCGCTACTCGGAGGAGGTGATGGCGGCGCTCGCCACCCTGAGCCCGGAGCATCGCGCTGTCGTCGTGCTCCGCTTCGTGCTCGAGTACACCCCCGGAGAGATCGCCCGCGCGCTCGATCTCCCGCGGGGGACGGTGAACTCCCGCCTGCGCCGCGGGCTGGATGCGCTGAAGGCGAGCCTGGCCGAGGAGGATTCACGATGAGTGAATTCGACACGACCGCCCGCCGGGCGCTGAGCGGGGTGCGCGCCCCCGACGAGGCCGGCGCGCACGACCGCACCTGGGCGACGGTCCGCTCCGCGTACGGCGATCGTCCGGCTCCCACGCCGGTGCGCTCCCGCCGCCGGGTGGCGCTCGTGCCCGTGGCAGCGGTGCTCATCGGCGCCATCGCGTTCTCGCCCGCCGGCGCCACCGTCAAGCGCATCATCAACCGCGCCCTCTCCACGCCCCACATCTCGCGCGCGCCGGCGCTGTCACTACCGGCCCCGGGCAAGCTGCTGGTGTCCGACGCACGGGGGACGTGGGTGGTGTCGAGCCATGGGCAGGTGAAGCGCCTCGGCCCGTGGACGGGGGCGAGCTGGTCACCCCGCGGCAAGTACCTCGCCGTGACCTCGACGGACACCCTGGCCGCGGTTGATCCCAGCGGCCGGCTCGCCTGGCGGCTGCCCAAGCGCCCGGCCAGCGATCCCCGGTGGTACTGGCCCAGCGGCTACCGCGTCGCCTATCGATCGGGCACGGATCTGCGCGAGGTCGCGGGCGACGGGAGCGGCGACCATCTGCTGGCGACGCAGGTCGCTCCGATCGCGCCCGCCTGGCGTCCCGGGCACGAATACCAGGTCGCGTACGTGACGCGCCGCGGCGCGGTCGTGGTCCGCGGCGGCGACACGGGCGTGATCGCGTGGCGGAGCGGCCCGCATCCCGGGCAGCCGCTCGCGCTGAGCTGGTCGCCGACGGGGACCGGGCTCGTGCTGGTCACGTCGGCCGGCGCGTGGCTCTACCTGCCGCGCCAGACTCCGCCTCTGCGTATCAGGCTCCCCGTCCGCGGGCCGATCGTGGCGGCGGCGGCGTCGCCCGACGGGCGCTGGCTGGCGGTGGTGCGCGGGCCGGAGAGCGCGAGCCATCGCTCCGGCGACACCGCTCCGCAGCTCCAGATCGCCGACCTGAGCGCCCCGGGCCGGTCGCCGGGCACCGTCCTGTCGGGCATCCCGGTCAGCCAGCCGACCTGGGCGCCGAACTCCCGGTGGCTGCTGGTGAGCTGGTCGGCCGCCGACCAGTGGTGGTTCGTCCGTGCCACCGGCCGGCCGCGGGTCATCGCCGAGTCGCGGGTGGGGGCCAAGCTCGGCTCAGGACCCGCGTCGGGGCCGCTGCGACTCAACGGCTGGTGCTGTGCGCCGTGATCGATCCCACACCAAGGTGTGTCGCTTTACCCCCTGGCCCGCTTGACTTTCGCCGCGCGCGCGACTACGGTCGCGAGATCGGTTCATCGCTCGGATAGCGAGAACCGGAGCGCCGAAGGAAGGCAACCGGCGCGGGGTGGGCAAAATGGGCAATTGCATAACGCGAGTGAGCGCCACGGCGCCGCTCAGGGGCAACTACGACCTGGCCGATGGGGGGCATTGGTGAGGGACGCATTGGCTATCTACGTCACGCTGTCGTTGATCGTCATGGTGGCGATCGCGCAGGTGATCTATTGGAAGCGTGTGATCGCACGCGCGGATAGCGCGGGCGACGAGGCTCCGGACATGGACTGGCTCCGCCAGCCCGTGGAAACGTGGGTGGGGTTCGAGGCCGACGAGGCAGAGCCGGCGCTGGTGGGCGATCCGGTGTTGGCGGGCGTCTGAGGGCGCCACTCGTCAGCTGATACCCACACACCCTGGACGGTCAGCGCGGCGCGCGTTACCGCGAACACGATGCGGCGGTTCCTCGTGCTTGCGCTGACCGGTCCGGGGTGAGGCGTGACCGCGCCTCAGTAGGTGGCCCGGCCCCCACTGATGTCGAACACCGCGCCGGTGGAGAACGTGCACTGGTCTGACACCAGCCACGCCACCAGTTCGGCCACCTCCTCGGGCTGACCGACGCGCTTCATCGGGATGAGGCTGGTGATATGGGCCAGGACGTCGGGGGCGGTGGCGGCGTTCATCTCGGTGTTGATCACCGCGGGCGCGATCGCGTTGACCAGGACACCGCTGGTGGCCAGCTCCTTGCCCAGCGACTTGGTGAGGCCGATCACGGCCGCCTTGGTCGCGGAGTAGGCGCTGAGGTTCGGGTTGCCGTCCTTGCCCGCGATGCTGGCGAAGTTCACGATCCGTCCCCACCCGCGCTGAGCCATCCCGGGGATCACGGCTCGGCACAGCGCCACGGTGCCGTGGACGTTGACGGCGAAGGTCGCCTCCCACTCGGCGCGCGTGGTCTCCCACAGCGGATTGTTGGGCCCGATGACGCCGGCGCTGTTGAGCAGGATGTCGATCGGCCCGAGCTGGCTGACGATCTCGGCGACCGCGCCGTCGTCGGTGACGTCCAGGTGCACGTCGGCTCCGGCGGCGAGGTCGGCGGTGATCACCTCGTGGTGATCGTCGCGCAACCGCTGCGCGCAGGCGCGGCCCAGGCCGCTGGCCCCTCCCGTGACCAGGGCGCGTCGGATCCCGGGGTCAGTGGGACTCACGGGTGACCTCGGCGCCGCTGGCGCCCACGAGGAAGCTGAGGTCGGCGCCGGTGTCGGCCTGCTGCACGGTGTCGACGTACAGGCTCTGCCACCCGCGCGAGGGACTGGCGTAGGCCGCCGTCGCCGCCGGGGCGGGGGAGCGGGCGGTCAACTCAGCCTCGGGGATGTCGATCTCCAGACGGCGCCCGGGCACATCGAGGATGACCGGATCGCCGGTACGGATCAGGGCAAGCGGGCCGCCGGCGGCGGCCTCGGGGGAGACGTGCAGGACGACGGTGCCGTAGGCGGTGCCGCTCATGCGCCCGTCGCAGATCCGCACCATGTCGCGCACGCCGCGCTCCAGCAGCTTGGCCGGAAGCGGCATGTTGGCCACCTCGGGCATGCCCGGGTAGCCCTTGGGCCCGCATCCGCGCAGCACCAGCACCGAGTCGGCCTCGACCTCCAGCTCGGGGTCGTCGATGCGCGCGTGGAAGTCCTCGATGGAGTCGAACACCACGGCCGGCCCGCGGTGGCGCAGCAGCTCCGGCGATGCCGCCGCGGGCTTGATCACCGCGCCCGTGGGCGCGAGGCTGCCCCGCAGCACGGCGATCCCGGCGTCTGGCTGCAGCGGCTCCGATCGCGTGCGGATGACTTCGGGATCCCAGATCTGGGCGTCGTCGAGGTACTCCACCAGCGGCCGGCCGGTGACCGTGAGAGCGTCGGGATCGAGCAGATCGCGCAGCTCGCGCAGCGCAGCCAGCAGCCCGCCGGCCCGGTGGAAGTCCTCCATGAGGAAGCGTCCGGCGGGCTGGAGGTCGACGAGCAGGGGCACCGAGGATCCGATGCGGTCGAAGTCGTCGAGGGTGAGCTCGATGCCCAGCCGCCCGGCGATGGCCAGCAGGTGGATCACGGCGTTGGTGGAGCCGCCCACCGCGGCCAGGGCGACGATCGCGTTCTCAAACGAGCCCCGGCTCAGCATCTGACTGGGCCGGCGGTCCTCGCGCACCATCTCGATGGCCTGCGCGCCGGCTCCGTGCGCGGCCTCCAGCAGGCGGCTGTCGGCCGCGGGCGTCCCGGCGAGACCCGGGATCGTCGTGCCCAGCGACTCGGCCATCACCGCCATGGTCGAGGCCGTGCCCATCGTGTTGCAGTGGCCGCGGCTGCGGATCATGGAGGACTCAGAGCGCAGGAAGTCCTCGCGCGAGAGCGTCCCCGCCCGCACCTCCTCCGAGAGCTTCCACACGTCGGTCCCGCAGCCGAGGGCCACGCCGCGGAAGGTGCCGCTGAGCATCGGCCCGCCCGGCACGACGACGGCCGGGAGATCGACCGAGGCGGCGGCCATGAGCAGCGCCGGGATCGTCTTGTCGCAGCCGCCCAGCAGGACCAGCCCGTCGATCGGGTTGGCGCGGAACATCTCCTCCGCGGCCATCGCTGCCATGTTGCGCCAGAGCATCGCGGTGGGGCGGACGTTGCTCTCGCCCAGGGAGACCACCGGCAGGTTCATTGGGATGCCGCCGGCCTCGTAGACCCCCTGCTTGACGCTCTCGGCCACCTCGTTGAGGTGGGCGTTGCACGGCGTCAGGTCCGAGGCGGTGTTGGCGATCGCGATGTACGGCCGTCCGTCGAAGGCATGGTTGGGCAGCCCGCGCCGCATCCACGCCCGGTGGATGTAGGCATTGCGATCGGTTCCGGTAAACCAGTGTGAGCTGCGGTTGGTGGGCATCGGCACCTCTGGTGACAGCGTTCTCAAGGACAGCCTCACATACGATCACATTCGCGATGAGGGTGTTCAGCGCTACGGTCGCGTCCGAGGGCCAGTACGAGCTCGGCGAGGGCCCCGTATGGGACGAGGCCGGGCAGCGGCTGCTGTGGGTCGACATCAACGCCGGGCTCGTCCACGGCGGCCAGCTCGAGGGCGGCTTCGTCACGCCCAACGCCGAGATGCGCTTCGAGGAGACCGTCGGGACGGTCGTGTGCGACGCTCATGGGGAGCTGCTCGTGGCCGGGGCGCGGCGGGTGTACCGCGTCGTCGGGGCCGCACGTGCGGCCGTGCACGCCGAGCTGGTCCCCGAGTCCAAGCTCAGCCGGCTCAACGACGGCGCCTGCGACCCGGCCGGCCGCTTCCTGGTCGGCAGCATGGCGCTCGACGGCCGCCAGGGCGAGGAGTGCCTGTACCGGATCGAGGGCGACGGCGCGGTCACCGTGATCGACGATGACCTCACGATCTCCAACGGGTTGGCCTGGTCGCCCGGGGGCGACGTGATGTACAGCGTCGACACCATTCCCGGGATCGTGTGGTCGCGTCCATACGATGCCTCCGGCGGAGAGTGGGGCGAGCGCACGCAGCTCGTCCGCCTTGACCACGGTGGCTGGCCCGACGGCCTGTGCGTCGACACCGACGGCAACGTGTGGGTGGCGATCTGGGGCGGCGGGGAGGTTCGCTGCTATACGCCGCACGGTGAGCGGCTGGCCACGGTGAGCGTCCCGGCGCCGCACACGACGAGCGTCGCCTTCGTCGGCCCGGAGCGCGACCTGCTGCTCATCACGACGGCCACCGACCAGCTCAGCGCGGCCCAGCTCGACGCCCACCCGCTTTCGGGGCGCCTGTTCACCGCCCACGTCGGCGCCGTCGGCCTGCCCGTCGCACCGTGGTCGGGGCGATAATGCCCCCCAGATCGGATGACATCCCATGACTGACTTCACCGGACTGGTGGCCATCGTCACCGGCGGCGCCAGTGGCATCGGCGCCGCCACCGCGGAGCTGCTCCAGCAGCGCGGCGCCACCGTGGCCGTGCTGGACCGCGACCTCTCCCCGCTCGGGGGCGAGCCCGCACTGGCGCTGCAATGCGACGTCACCGACACCGCCGGGGTGGACCACACCGTCGGCGCGGTCGCCGAACAGCTGGGCGGGATCGACGTCGTGGTCAACAACGCCGGCATCGGCGCCGTCGGCGATGTGACCGCCAATGACGACGATGAGTGGCACCGCGTGCTCGACGTCAACGTGGTGGGCATCGCCCGCGTCACCCGGGCCGCCCTGCCGCACCTGCGCCGGTCCGCGCACGCCGCCATCGTCAACACCTGCTCGGTGGCGGCGCCGGTGGGACTGCCCCAGCGAGCGGTGTATGCCGCCAGCAAGGGCGCGGTGGCCTCCCTGACCCTGGCCATGGCCGCCGATCACGTCCGTGAGGGCATCCGCGTCAACGCGGTCACGCCCGGCACGGCCGACACGCCGTGGGTGGCGCGGCTGCTCGCCCAGGCCGACGATCCCGAGGAGGCCGGCCGCTCGCTACGGGCGCGCCAGCCGCTGGGGCGCCTGGTCAGCGCTGCGGAGGTCGCCCACGCGATCGCCTACCTGGCCAGTCCGCTGTCGGCCTCCACCACCGGCACGCTGCTCGCGGTCGATGGCGGCATGTCCGGTCTCCAGCTGCCGCACTGAGCGGCTCAGCCGTCGAGGGAGGCGAGGAAGCCGGTCAGGAGCTCGCGGAAGGCCGCGGGCGTCTCGAGCGGCGCGAGATGCCCGGCGCCGGCGATGACGTGATGTGACGCGTGGGGGAGCGCGTCGGCGAGCGCCCTCGCGCTCCAGGCGAAGTCGGGCATGTCGGACTCGCCGACCGCGACGAGGGCGGGCGCCGCGATCTCGCGCACCGTCTCGGGGTGCTCGTCGACCGGATCGGCCGCTTGGGGCATCATGCCCTCGGGATCGAGCTCGAAGGCCCGCCGCTGCATGGCGGCGACGAGCTCGCGCAGCTCCGCAGGCGCGTCCGGCGCCAGCCACGCCGCCACCACCGCGTCGACCGCGGCGTCGATGTCGCCGCGCTCCATCGCCTCAGTCTCGGCGGTCCAGGCCGCCTCGAGCTGCGGCGAGGGCGTCATCCCCGGAGCGGGCGACGAGATCATCGCCAGGGCTCGCACGCGCTCGGGCGCCGTGACGGCCAGGCGCAGCGCCACCGCGCCCCCGAACGAGTTGCCGACGACGACCGCGCGCTCGACGTCCAGCTCGTCGAGCACCTCGCCGAGGAAGTCCCACGGCGCCGGGGGCTCGGCCGTCGGGACGTGCTCACCGAAGCCGGGAAGGTCGGGCGCGATGGCGTGCCACCCCTCGGCGGCCAGCCACGGCAGGTACGGGCGCCACATCCGGCGGTCGCCGATGCCCGCGTGAACCAGCATCACGGCGGGTCCCTCGCCAGCGTGTTCAAACAGCGTGTGATCGGTCATCCGGCGAGTCCGTGAGTGTAGGCGTAGTGCACCGCCTGGGCGCGGTCACGGGCGCCGATCTTGGCGAACACGTGGTTGATGTGAGTCTTGACCGTCGCCTCGGAGACCACCAGCGCCGATGCGATCTCGCCGTTGGACAGTCCCCGCGCGATGAGTGACAGGACCTCGGCCTCGCGCGGGGTCAGCTCGTCAGGCAGGCTGACCGGCGCAGCTGCCGGCGCGGCCCGCGCGCCCGCGCTGGCCGCCTCGATCAGGGCGGTCTGGGCCACGGGATCGAGCACCGCCTGGTGGGCCGCGGCGGCGTGGACGGCGCGTGAGATCTCGGCGATGCCCGCGTCCTTGGTCAGGTAGCCGCGGGCGCCGGCGCGCAGCGCGTCGAGGATCGAGGCCTCGTCCGCGTGTGTGGTGAGCACGACGATCTCGGTCTCCGGCCGGGCGGCCCGGATCTGCCGCGTCGCCTCGACACCGTCGAGCCCGGGCATGCGCAGGTCCATGAGCACGACGTCGGGCCGGTGGCGCGAGGCGAGGCGCACGGCCTCCTCGCCGTCGGCCGCCGCGGCCACGGGGGCGATCCCGGCCGCCGCGCCCAGCAGCGTCATGAGCCCCTCACGCACGAGCGCCTGGTCGTCGACCACCATGACGCGGATCGACCCGTTCACGCGCCGCTCCCAGCAGCGTCAGGCACGCGCAGCTCCACGCGCCAGCCATCACCGTCGGGACCGGCGCTCAGCGTGCCGCCCAGCCCGCGGGCCCGCTCGCGCATGCCCTCGACGCCGTAGCCGCCGCCCGTGGCCGCGAGGGGACTCGACTCCGCCCGGTCGGGCACCAGGCTGGGCGCGGCGAGCCGGTCCTGGACCACCACGACGATCTCGTCGCCGACCGCCGCGCCGGCATGGATGGCCACGGACACCGCGGCGCCGGGAGCGTGCTTGCGGACGTTGGTCAGCGACTCCTGCACGACTCGCAGCACCGCCTGGCCGACGGGGCCGGCAAGCCTGCCGCGATCGCCGTCGATGGTCAGCTCGGCCGGCGCGTCGGTCTCGACGCGGTACTCGGCCACGAGAGCCTCGACGGCGGCCGGCGCGGCCACCGCGTCCCCGCGCAGCGCTCCAACGGCCAAGCGGGTCTCGCGCAGCCCTTCCTTGGCCAGCTCGTGTGCACGCTGCACGCGGGCGAGCACCTCGGTCCGGTCCGCGCCCTGGTCGATGAGCGCGCTGGTGGCCTCGAGCTGGATGGTGAGCCCCGCCAGCGCGTGCGCCAGGACGTCGTGGATCTCGCGCGCGATGCGGGTGGACTCCTCCAGCCGCGCCGCCCGGAGCTGCTCCTCCTGCGAGCGCTGGGTCTGGGCCAGCAGCAGCTCCGCCTGCTCGACGCGCTGCACCGACTGGCGGCTGTTGGACGCCGCCAGCGCGCTGGTGGCAAAGCCGAGCGCGTAGGCCAGCAGCCCGATCCCGAGGTTGTCGTAGATGGCGTCGCCCACCGCCAGCGCGACGGTGCCCAGCACCGGCACGAGCGCGGCGTCGTGGAACTCCACCCGCAGCCCGGCCGCAACCGAGGCGACGAACACGAACGCGCTGGCGGCAGTGTCGGGCGCCGCGCCGCACAGCAGGCCGCCGGCGCCGGCCATGGCCCACAGATCGGGTGTGATCCCGCGCTCGCTGAGGGGCCGGGCGGTCCACCACAGCCACGCGATGACGCAGACGGCGAGCAGCACACCGACCACGAGCCCGCGGCCGTGGGCGGCGGGATGGTGGTCGGAATGAAGGACCGACCAGCAGATCAGGACAAGCCCCGCGAGGCGCACGAACGTTGCGGAGCGGCGGTCCAGTCGGTTCAGGAGCACGGAGAACACGGTACGGCCCGGGGGCGCGGCAACTCAAGGCGCGCCCGCACGGCCAAAGCGGGACCCGCGTTTGCGGGTCCCGCAGGCCGCGGGGTTCGGGACATGGCTCAGGCCAGCTCGGGGGTCCCGAGGGTCTCAAGCTGACGGCGGCGCATCGCCATGGCCAGCGACCGGCCGGCGACCTCCAGGACGGCCATGCTGAGCAGCGCGTCGGTCCAGGCCGCCCCGCTGGTGATCGAGTGCGCGGCGCTGAAGCTGGCGATCGACGAGGAACCGCCGTGGCTGATCCAGATCAGGAAGGCAAACCGCGAGCCCATCCCCAGCACCCAGAAGCAGGCCGAGGCCCAGCCGGCGCGAGCCAGCACATCGCCGTTGTCGCCACGCCGCATGTGGACGCTGAGCGCGCTGGCGACGCCGATGGTCAGGCCGGTCAGGGCCAGGGCGGAGATGAGGACGAGGTCGTTGCCGGCGGTGGGAATGCTGTGGAAGTAGTTGGCGACGGCGACGGCGACGATGACGATGGGACGGACGATGGCCTGCGTGGTGAGCTTGCGCTCCTTGATCTGGAGCAGGACGAGGAGGACGAGGGCTGAGTCGATGAGGTAATCGGTGGAGGTCATGGGAGCATGGTGGGCGAGGATGGCTCCGCGCACATCGGCCTCCGGGTCGATTTGCGGGTGGACATCGGCGTCGGTCTCCACCCAGGGGTGGAGACACGCCCAGACCATCGCCGCCCACCCGCCGCCCGCATTAGGATCCCGCCCGTGGGCCCGCAGCGCATGGACCGGAGCGCACCGCGATGAGCGGCGACCTTCCCGAGCATGTCCGCCGCAACCGCGGCCAGTGGGACGAGTGGGCGGTCGACTACGTCGAGATGGGGGAGCGCGCCTGGCGGGCCGAGGAGCCCAGCTGGGGCATCTGGAGCGTGCCCGAGTCGATGCTGGGCGTGCTGCCCGACGCCGTCGGCGGCCTCGACGCGATCGAGCTCGGCTGTGGCACCGCGTACGTGTCGGCGTGGCTGGCGCGCCGGGGCGCCCGGCCCGTGGGGATCGACAATTCGGAGGCCCAGCTGCGTACGGCGCGCAGGCTCCAGCGCGAGCACGGCCTCGAGTTCCCGCTGCTGCACGGCAACGCCGAGACGGTGCCGCTGCCGGATGCGAGCTTTGACCTGGCCATCTCCGAGTACGGCGCGAGCATCTGGTGCGACCCCTACCGGTGGATCCCGGAGGCGGCACGGCTCCTGCGCCCCGGCGGCCGGCTCATCTTCCTGGTCAACGGCGTCCTGGCCGTGCTCACCTTCCCCGAGGAGGAGGGCGCTCCGGCCGGAGATCGCCTCTTGCGCCCGTATTTCGGCATGCACCGCGTCGAATGGGCCGAGGACGACTCGGTCGAGTTTCACCTACCCCACGGAGAGATGGTCGCCCTGCTGCGCGGCTGCGGCTTCGAGGTGGAGGCGCTGCTGGAGATCCAGCCGCCGGAGGGCTCGAGCAGCCAGTTCCCGCTCGTCACGCTGGACTGGGCTCGGCAGTGGCCCTGCGAAGAGGTGTGGAAGGCCCGGAAAAATCCCCGCGTGTAGCGCGGGTCCCATAGGCTGTCCACGTGCCGATCTACCGGGGATTCGGCGTGGCTGCCGTGGTGATCGCTCTCGCGATGGGCTTCGTCGCTGCGAGCGCCGGCGCCGACACGGTGACGGCGCCCCAGGTGTCCATGCGGCTCGTGGACCCCAGCAACGCGACCGTGGGGCAGACCCCCTGGCAACCGCTCAGCGCCACCGTGTCGTCGATGGGGCCCTATGACATCGGCGTCGCGCTGCAGTCCACCACCGCCGAGTACAACCGCCAGGCGGTCCAGATCGACATCGCATCCCAGCCCGGAGGACCGGTGCCGAGCGAGTGGAGCACGACGTTCGACCCCTACCTGCCGTACTGCGAGACGCTGGCGGGGGCGCCGGGCACGATCCAGCCCACCGGCGCCCAGGTCTACTACCACGGCAACGGAACGTACGTGCTCACCGTCTCGATGTACACGGACGCCCAGCACAACGCGTTCCCTCAGAACACGTGCAGCGGCGGCCCCACGAGCACGGTGAGTCTCACCGTCAACGCGATGCCCGCCCTGCGGATAGCGGGCACGCCGCTGGTCCCGCGGACCACGCGCGCCGCGCACGGTGACAACGGGCCGGTGCTCTCGCTGCCCACTGCCAACCAGGGCGAGAACTGGCGCTGCGCCCGTGATCCCAAGATCGGTGCTGACGGCGCGGTGACCGGCAGCGCCGTCACCAGCGGCGCGGACACCGGGGCGGGAAACACGACGATCTCGCTCGCCGAGACCGATGCCTTCACCGGGCCCGGTCGGTGGGCGTGCTCGGTCCAGGCGATCAGCGGCGACAACAGCGACAACGAGTTCGGCACGCCGTGGGTGACGACCCCGACGACCACGGTCAAAGGTGAGTTCGTCCGCGACCAGACCCACACCGCGCTGCGGCGCCTGAGCCACGGCCGGATGCGGCTGACCCTCCCGGCGATCAAGACCGACGCCGCGGCCGCCGCGCACGGCAAGCTCACCGTCACCATCAACCGGGCGACGTGCCGCTCGGCCCGCAAGGGCACGGTGAGGCTGCACAAGGTGCTCGCCCGCAGCGTCGCCCTGGACGGCACCGGGCGCGGAGCGTTCACGTTCACCTCGCCTCGGAAGCCGGGCTTCTATCTGGGCCGCATCACCTTCGGCGGCACCGCGTTGATCCTGCCCGGGCGCGACGCCGACATGTACCTCGGCGTGTTCTCGCCGGCCAACCCGCGCGTGAGGCCGAGCCTGCAGTTCGTCGACCCGAGCTCGTGGGCGGCCTGCCCGTGAGCGCGCGGCGCGCGGCCCCGGCGCTGGTGGCGCTGGCGGTTCTCGCCGGCGCGCTGGCGGTGGCGGGCCCGAGCGCCGGCCTGAGCCTTCGCTTCACCCACATGGTCACGCTGAAGGTGACGGTGTCCGACCACTGGACACGCATCCGGCAGGACGTATGTGACCCGGCGGGGACCGGCAGCATGACCTTCACTCAGATCTGGCGGCACCCGGTCAAGGCGGCCCCGCAGATCGACCCGTTCGCCGGCAATGGCGGAAGGTGGGTGCTCCTCGTCCCGGGACCGGGCGGCCACTCTGCGCTCGATCTCGCCGCCCAGAAAGCCACCGGGACGATCACCTACACCAGCCAGGCGAGCGTGCCAACCGACAGCGGGTGCACCGACACGGTGGACAGCCGTGGTTGCCGGACCTACAAGCTGGGCGCGACCACCAACGTCTTCGGCATCGACCGGCGCTCTCTGCGCGTGCTCTCGACCGCACCGATCGGCGATCAGATCCGCCCGCCCCGGTCGTGCCTCACCGGCACCTACCGCGAGTTCAACGACATCAGTTTCTTCCACCACGATCTGTCGATCCGGATGGCGTCGGCCGCGGTGTTGCGCACACGGCGCAAGGTCGTCCTAACCGGCTCCGACAACGGGCGGGTGAAGGATGCCGTCGACGCATCCGGCAACACCCTCGACGAGACCGTCACCCAGACCGCGGTGCTGACCCTCACCCGGATCGGCCGTTCGTGAGGTCGACCACGTGGTCGGCGAGCGCCAGCAGGCGCTCGTCGTGGGTGGCGCACAGCACCGTCTGACCGTCCTGGCGCGCGGCCGTGCTGAGCAGCTCGGCGGTCATCGTCGCGTTGGCCTCATCGAGGCGCGACGTCGGCTCGTCGACGATGAGCAGCCCGCGCGCGCTGGCCAACGCGCGAGCCAGTGCCAGGCGCTGGGCCTCGCCGGCCGACAGCCGGCCGGCGCGCTGGCGGGCACGGTCGCCGAGTCCCACACGCGCGAGCACCCGGACCGCCTGCGCTCGCGCCTGCGCCTCGTCCCACCCGCGGGCGCGCAAGGTCAGGACGATGTTCTCCTCGGCGCTGAGGAAGCCGACCGGGGTGGGTTCCTGGGCCAGGTAGCCGATGCGCCGCCGCCGCAGCGCCGCCAGCGACTCCTCGTCGTCGGCCGCCAGGTCGTGGGCGTCGAGCAGGATCGCGCCACTGTCGGGGCGATCGAGGCCGGCCACGAGTCGCAGCAGCGTCGTCTTGCCCGATCCCGAGGCGCCCGCCACGGCGTTCACGCGGCCGGCGGCCAGGCACTGGGTGAGCCCGTGCAGCACCGTGCGCTGCGCCCGGCCGCGGCCGCGCGTGCGAACGACGTCGCGCAGCTCGATCGTGGTTGGGGTCCAGGGAGCACGGGCGTGATTGCCGTCCGGGGCGGGCGGCGCCTCTGCGGGCCGAGCACGAGCGCCGCTCAGCAGCAGCCCGCTCTCGGTCATGTGCACCTGGGCGCGGTCGTCGATCCCGGCCTCGCGCAGCAGCGCCGGCGGGAGCGACAGCCAACCGCCGCGCCCGACGACGATGCCGCCCCCACCCGGCGCGTCACCCAGCTCTTCGACGATGCGCCCGTCGCGCATCCGCACGCTGCGATCGGCGGCGGCGGCCGCGGCCGGGTCGTGGCTGACGATGATCACGGTCGTCCCCTCGGCTCGCGCCAGCTCGGCGATGAGGGCCAGCACCGCCTGCCCGTTGCCCGCGTCCAGCTCGCCGGTGGGCTCGTCGGCGAGCAGCAGCGCGGGGCGATGGGCGACGGCCATGCACAGCGCCCCCCGCTGGCGCTCACCGCCCGACAGTGCCCCCGGGAGCGCCGCGGCCCGATCACCCAGGCCAGCGGCCTCGAGCAGCGCCGCCGCCCGGCGGCGGCGCTCGGCGCGCCCGGCCCCCCGCAACGCGAGCGGGAGCGCGACGCAGTCGCCCAACGGCAGATCGGGCGACAGCGCGGCGCCCGAGTGCTGGCCGAGCAATCCCAGCGAGCGGTGGCGGATCCGTCCGCGCGTGCGCGCCGGGGCCCGGCCGATGTCTCGCCCGAGCACCCGCACCGCTCCCGCCGACGGCGTCTGAAGCCCGGCGATGACGCGCAGCAGGGTCGTCTTGCCGGCCCCGCTGGGGCCCAGCACGCAGACGCTCTCGCCCGCGCTCACCGTCAGCGTCACGCCCTGCAGCGCCGCGGCGTCGCCCTCGTTGGTGCGATGCACGCTGAACACATCGCGCACGGCCACGACGTCGGTCACGATCGCGCTCCGCGGGGGCCGGCGGCGGTGCCGAGCCACGTGGCCAGCGCGAGGGCGGCCAGCCCCGCCCCGCTCCACAGGATGAGCTCGGCCGCCGGGTCGACGGTCACCAGCGGCGGGGAGCCGGCGGCCAGCGCGGCCACGGCACGCATCGTGGTGACCGCGAGCCGCGCCAGCACGAGGGCGATGACCGCGCCGGCCGCCACGCCCAGGGTGCTGGCGATGACGGCCTGCAGGCGGATCTGGGCGCGAACGGCGCGTGGGCTGGCCCCCTGTTCCACCAGGTCGCTCTCCAGGGGCCCGTCGCGCGCCGGTCCCAGCAGGGCCGCGAGCAGGCCGAGGATCGCGAGCGCCGCTGACAACGCGGCGGCCGCGATCAGCGTGCCGACCACGGCGCGTGCCACCGGCGCGTCGCGCAACCCTCGCTCGATCGTCCGGCGATACTGGGCCTGCAGGCCGGCCAAAGCCGGGCCGGCCAGCGCGGCCCGCAAGGGCGCCAGGTTGTGCGAGGAGATCCACAGCTCGTCGGCGCGGCCCTGGCCGGGCAGCTGGGCATCCAGCGCCGCCGCGAGCGTCTGCTCATCGGCGACGACGAAGCCCGCCGAGCCGGCCGGGACCGTCGGGAACCGCCGCACGACCCCGGCCACACGGGCGGCGACGGGCTCACCGTCGACCGTGAGGGCGAGCCCGCGCCCCTGGCCGGCGGCGGCCGCGGTGGCGGGATCGACGAGCACCGGCACCGGACGCGTGTCGCTGGGCTGCGCCGGGCGCAGGATGCCGGGCTGGCCCGAATCGGTGAAGCGGACGCTGACGTCGCCCGTCGGAGTGCCGCGCGACGCCGAGGCCGCGCCGACGCCGCGCCAGTCCGCCGGGCTGACGCGCGCGATCGTACGGCCCGCCACGTCGCGGAATGACACCGCCCCGAGCGTCACGGTGCCGGCGGCCTGTGTTCCGGCGGCGACGTTCTCGCCGTTCTGGTGGCCGTTGGTGGCCTCCAGGCCGGCCGGCTCGTCGAGCTCGAGCGCCACCAACTCCCAGGGCCCGTTGCCGGCCGCCGGCAGTCGTGCCCGCAGCGTTGCTGCGTGGATGCTCGCCTCCCCGAGCGCCACCTGGTGGATGGTGTCGGCCGGGTCGCGCAGGTCCGCGGTGACGGTGGCGGCGATCTGCGAAGGGCCGGCGCGCACCGACAGCGACCGGGCCCCGGCCGGGACCGCCGGGCCGGGCGCGTGCACGGGCCCGTCGGGCGCGATCCGGGTGGCGAGCGTGCGCAGCGCCACCGGCCCGTCCGACGCGCGCCAGCCGTGCATCCGCGCCAGCGCCGCCGCGGGGACGCCGAGGGCCGGGACGGTGATCGACGCCTCGCCGCTGACGAACGTCGCCTGCGTCCGGCGCACCGGCCACGCGACCCCGCGGGCCAGGGCGTTCCAGCGGCCGGCCCGTGCGAGCGTCAGCGGAGTGGCGAAGCTCGGGCCGGGGGAGACGATGGCATCGAGCGGGACCGCGGCCGCCGCCTGGTCGGACGCGCTGCGCTGCAGCGTCGCCCGGTAGCAGAGGGCGAAGCCACCGAGGCCGACCGCGACGGCGACGAAGGCGACCCACAGCGATGGGAGCGCCGGGCGCCGCGCCAGATCAACGAACGCGATCCTCACCGCGACGGGGCCGCGGCGCACGGCGCGCTCGCCGGCCATCAGCACCAGCGCGGACAGCCGCAGCACGAGCACGCCGGCGGCCAGCGCGCACAGTGGGGCCAGCAGGATCGTCTGGGCCGTGCCGCCCACGGTGTTGCCGGCCAGCACGAGCGCCAGCGCGGCGACGGCCGCCACCGCGGCCACGTCGGCGATCCGCGCGCCGCCGGGCAGCGCGATGAGCGCCGCGACGAGCAGCGTGCTGACCAGGCCGGCCCCGGCGAGAGCGGCCAGGCCCGGCCACGTCAGCAGGCTGTGGGACAGGACGCCCTCGATGGGCTCGTGGGCGCCCCCGGACAGGATCGCCGCCGCCGCCACCGCCGCAGCGGCACCGACAAGGAGCGCGGCGCCGCAGGTCATCGCGCAGTCGGCCACCACGAACGCCGCGAGCTGATGTGAGCGGGCCCCGGCGACGCGCAGCCGCTCGAGCTCCTCCCGGGTCTCGTGTCGCATCCCGCCCACGACGAGCATCAGGAACAGGGCCAGCGCGGCGATGCCTCCGCCGGCCACGAGCAACAGCCGACGCGGGGCGCCGCTCGCGTCGGCGGCCGCCGCGTCCAGCGCGCCGAAGGGCGCCGCCATGCTGAAGCCGCTGCCGTCAGAGAGCAGCGTGGCCTGGTCGCGTTGCAGGCGCCGGCGCAGGGCCGGCAGCTGCCAGGAGTGGACCCCGGTCGCCCCGAGGAGGGCGAGCCAGCTCTCCGTGCGATAGAAGGAGCTCAGCCCTGGCAGGCGCTCGAGGCCCGCCGGGTCGCTGCCCAGCACCACCGGCGGTCCGGGGCTCTGCCCCGGCACGAAGCCCAGAGGCGCCGCGGAGCGCAGCGTGGCCGTGCCGGTGACGGGCAGGCGCACGCCGGGCGCGCCGAGCGTCTCGCCCGGCTGGATCCCGGCCCCGTCCAGGAGAACGGGGCAGGTCGTGGCGCGGCACGGGCCGGGGACTTGGACGCCCACGCCCGTCCAGGCGGACAGCGGCGCGATCGCCGCCGGTCGGACGACGTGCCCGTTGAGACGGACCGGGCTGAGCAGCGTGGCCGTGGTGACGGAGCCGAGGCCGGCGCCGCCGAGCGCCTCCCTGGCCTGCCGCTCCACGGTGGGAGTCGCGGCGCCCTGCCAGGTGATCGTCACCGCGCGCTGGGCCGGCGTGAGCGCCCGCAGGGCCGAGCGGGCCGCCTGCTCGCCGGCGATCGTCCCCTCGGCCCAGACCGCCCCGATGAACGCGGCGGCGAGCGCGATGCCGAGGGCCGGGGCCAGCGCACGCCACGGGCGACGCCGGGCGCGGGCGAGCGCCAGGGTCAGCGCCGCGCCCAGTGTGCTCACCGCCGGTCTTCCTCCCGGCGCCGGCGATAGTGCGCTCGTGCCTTGGCGCGCCCGCCGCATACCGACATCGAGCACCACCGGCTGCTCTGGTTGCGCGAGTGGTCATAGAACGCCCAGCCGCAGTCGTGACCGGGGCATGCCTTCAGCCGCTGCCACGTTCCGTCCAGCATGGAGGTGGCGGTGATCGCCAACACCACCCCCAGCGCACGGTCGAGGCCCGGCCCGGTGGGGATGAAGCGGGGGCCGCCGCCGTCCAGGCGCACCTCGACGCTGGCACCGGTGGCGGCGTCGTTCAGCTCTGCCAGGCTCGCCGCCGGGATCGCCTCCGCGGCGTCGTTGTTGGCCGCGGCCAGCCCGCGCAGACCCTCGCGCACCGTGATGGCGCGCGCCCGGTCGCGGCTGTGCAGGGCCGTGCCGGCGGGCAGCAGCCCGCGCTGAGACATCCACTCCGCCAGCCGCCCGGGCGTGGCGAACAGATCGGCGCCCCACTCGCCCTCCAGGTCGAAGAACGAGTTGATGAACGCCTGGACGAGCGCCAGTTCGCCTGGCGCGGGCGGTCGTCCGCCCGGCTGCGTGGCAGCCCCGTCGAGATGGAGCCCCTCACCGGTCACCATGGTATGGCTGGTTAGGCTACAGCGTGCCGAACGCGCCCGCGATCGTCCCGCCGTCGGCCCGGCGCACCGAAGCGGCGACGCCCGTGTACTGGAAGCGGGGCGCGAGCGAGAACCCCTGCGCCGAGCCCGGCCGGCGCCCGGCGTGCCGGCACGGGGAGGCCGCGGTGAGCCGGTAGTCGTAGCGCTGAGGGTCGACGAAGCGCGCGTTGGCGGTCATGCAGTTGTGGCGCAGCCGCGCGCCGCGCTGAGCGGTGAACACCGGGCTCCCGACGCTGATGTCGTCCTCGGCCAGCAGCGGGGTGCGCACATCGGCGCCGATGAGCATCGCCGCGCCCTGGCCCAGCTCGTTGACGAACGTGTCGTTGACCACGTAGAGGTGGGAGTCGGGCTGCAGGTCGCCCTCCTCGCCGTAGGCGAGCATGTTGGGGTTCTGCGTGCGCGGTCCCTGCTGAAGGACGGTGCCGATGACGTAGGTGAGGCCTCCGTTGGGGAGGTCGAGCTCGTAGCTGTCGGTGCCCTGTTCGCCGCTCAGGCGGTCATAGAGGATGTAGTTGCGCGCGGCGCGCGACTTGACCAGGTGCCCGACGCGGGCGTCGGTGGAGTAGCTGTCGCGCAGCGTGAAGCTGTGGACATGGTTGATGTAGATGTTGTGCGAGAAGCCGTCGCCGGCGCCGTTGTCACGGAACACGCTGGCGTCGATGACGATGTTGCTGGTCGGGTTGTCGGCGGCGAGGATGCCCTCCTGGTTGTGGTCAAACAGGCAGTGGCGCAGCGTCAACCCCGCGCCCTCCTGGCGGATCCCGGCGCCGTTGTCGTCGGGGACACGGGTGCCCGAGAGCTCGACGTTCTCGATCGTCGTGTCGTTACCGGCGATCACCCAGATCGCCTTGCCCTCGCTGTTGGCGCCGGCGGCGTCGATGTGGGCGCGGCCGTGAACGCCGGTGATCGTGAGGCCGCTGGTGGACCACGCACACACGTCGCCGCGGTAAGAGCGATTGCCCCGGGCGTCGATCTGGATCGTGTCGCCGGGGCGAGCTGTGGCGATCGCGGCGCACGGCTTGGCGAAATGCCGGCCAGGCCCGACGTTCAGGATCCGGGCTGACGCCGCGTGCGCGCATGTGAGCGCTGCGGCCGCGGCCGCGAAGAGGGGCAGGCCCCGGGCGAGGGTCATCCAGGCGATCCTAGGACCGAGACCGGGTTCGTTGTGGTGGAATGCCCGCAACCAGACGGCAAACGGAGGGAGAGCCGGCGTGGGCGGACCAATGGTGAGCTACGGGGAGCGCGAGATCCCTCACGAGCAGCTGCGCACGGAGGCAGCGCGCACTGCCGCGGGGCTCGTCGAGGCCGGCGTGCGTCACGGTGACCGTGTCGCGATCGTCCTACGCAACGAGCCGGCGTTCCTGTCGTTGAGCGCCGCCTGCGGGCTGATCGGGGCCGTCCCGGTCCCGGTCAACTGGCACTGGCACGGCCTCGAGTTGCGTCACCTGATCACCCACTCCGAGGCGCGGGTGGTGTTCGCCCACTCGGACTTCGTCGCCAACGTCGAGGAGGTGCTGCCCGAGGGGGTGCCGCTCGTCGAGGTGCCGGTGCCCGCCGAGCTCACCGCCCATTACGGCTCGGCGCCGGTCACCGGGCGCCGGCCGTTGTTCGCCGATTGGATCGGCGCCCACGAGCCCTACGCGGAGCCACTGGATGCCGCGCCGATGAGCCTCATCTACACGTCCGGGACGACCGGGCTGCCGAAGGGCGTCATGCGCGATGCCATGACCCCCGAGCAGTCGCGCGAGGTCGCCGCGGCGACGTTGCGCGCGATGGGGCTGCGGCCCGATATGCACACCCTGGTGACGGCGCCGATGTATCACGCCGCGCCCAACGCCCAGGCCCTGTTCGCGCTGGCGCTCGGCATCGAGCTGACGGTCATGCCGCGCTTCGAGCCCGAGGAGTTCCTCTGGCTCGTGCACGAGCGGGCCGTCACCCATGCCCAGACCGTACCGACGATGTTCGTGCGCCTGCTCGAGCTCGGAGAAGAGGTGCGCGGCCGCTATGAGCTCAGCTCGCTGCAATGCGTCGTGCACGCCGCCGCGCCGTGCCCGGCGCACGTCAAGCGCCGCATCATCGACTGGTTTGGCCCGGTCATCCGCGAGTACTACGGCGCCACCGAGATCGGCGTAGTGATCGTCTGCGACAGCGAGGAATGGTTGGCGCACGAGGGGACCGTCGGCCATGCCTTCGCCGGCTCCGACATCCACGTGCACGATGCCGACGGGCGGCTGCTGGGCACCGGCGAGACGGGCGAGATCTTCATCCGCCCGCCCGACTACTGGCCGGGCTTCACCTACCTGGGACAGGACGACAAGCGCCGCGAGATCGAGCGCGACGGCTACATCTCGATCGGCGACGTCGGCCACGTCGATTCAGAGGGCTACCTCTACCTCTCCGATCGCGCCCGTGACATGGTCATCTCCGGCGGCGTCAACATCTATCCCGCCGAGATCGAGGCGTGCCTGCTCGAGCTCGACGGGGTCCGCGACGTCGCCGTGTTCGGGATCCCCGACGACTCCTTCGGCGAAGCGCTGGCCGCCCATGTCGACGCCGAGCCTTCCGCGGGGCTCAGCGAGACCGCCGTGCGCGAGCACGTTCGCTCGCGGCTGGCCGGCTACAAGGTGCCGCGGGTGGTGGTGTTCGACGCCGACCTGCCGCGCGAGGAGTCGGGCAAGATCTTCAAGCGCCGCATTCGCGAGCGCTATTGGCTCGAGGCCGGGCGCAGCATCTGACGTAACGAACGGCCCATGCGATTCCGTGCCGGCCTCACGGCTCGCGAATGACGCAGCGAAACCCGATGTGGCTGGTGGAGGTGTCGATCGCCTCGGGCTGGCGGGCGGCGGGCCGGTAGCGCAGGCAGTAGTTCGGCGCGCACAGATGCGACCCGCCCTTGATCACGCGGCGGGGGATGTGCGCGCCCGGACGGCCCGTGTCGTAGCTGTCCTGTGGGCTCTCGATCCGCGGGTTGGTGGGCGGCCCGCAGCACGGCCGGCTGGGCGCCGCCGCCGCTCCCTGCGGGGCGTAGTAGTCGGCGGTCCACTCCCACACGTTTCCGGTCATATCGTGCAGGCCATGGCCGTTGGCGTCAAAGAGGCCGACCGGGGTCGTGCCGCGCCAGCCCTTGGCCCCGGTGTTGCGCCAGGGGAAGTCTCCCTGCCAGTGGTTGGCCATCAGCTCGCCACCGGGTCGCTCTTCATCGCCCCAGGCGAAGGTCGCGCCGTCCAGCCCGCCGCGTGCCGCGTACTCCCACTCGGCCTCGGTCGGCAGCGCCTTGCCCGCCCATCGCGCGAACGCCTCGGCGTCCTCGTAGGCGACATGCGTCACCGGATGGTCGGAGCGGTCCGCGTTGTCGCTGCGCGGCCCCCACGGATGGCGCCAGCTCGCCTCGGGCACATAGGCCCACCACTGGCCGGGATCGTCGAGCCTGACCGGACCCGGTGTCGGCTGGAAGACCGCTGATCCGGGGCGCAGGAGGGACGGGTCGGCGTCCGGGTAGTCAGCGGCGGTGGGCGTCCGCTCGGCCACGGTCACGTACCCGGTGGCGGCGACGAAGCCGGCGAACGCGGTGACGGTCACGGGGCCGCGGTCGATCAGGAACGTGGCCAGCTCGACCTCCCGGACAGGGCCCTCCTCCGGGTAGGCGCGCTCGCAGCCCATCCGGAACCGGCCCGCCGGGATCCTTGCCATCTCGGTGTGAACCGCGATCACCCCGCAGGCATACCGAAGGCCCGAGACGCGCGGATCACACGGTTCGGGTGATGCCCCGGTGGTCTCGGCACCCCAACGTTGAGCGCCTGACCCGTCATCGTGGAATCGAGGATCGCGTGAGCAAGCCATTCAAGGGCGTCATCAACGTCGACATCCGTGACTCAGAGCCGGACTGGACGCCGTTCGAGCCGCCCAAGGCTCCCGATGGCGCGCCCAGCGTGCTCTACCTCGTGCTCGACGACGTCGGGTTCTCGGCGATCAGCTGCTACGGGGGTCCCGTCGAGACGCCCAATATCGATCGCATCGCCGCCCAGGGGGTCCGCTACACGCAGTGGCACACGACGGCGCTGTGCTCGCCCACCCGCTCGTGCCTGCTGACGGGCCGCAACCACACGCGCAACAGCATGGCGTGCATCACCGAGGCGGCCATCGGGTTTCCCAACGCCAGCGGCACCATCCCTCCCGAGAACGGGATGCTGCCCGAGATCCTCGGTGAGGTGGGATGGAACACGTACATGACCGGGAAGTGGCACCTCTGCCCGACCGACGAGATGCATCTGGCCTCGACGCGGCGCAACTGGCCGGGAGGTCGCGGGTTCGAGCGCTACTACGGGTTCCTTGGCGCCGAGACCGACCAGTGGCATCCCGACCTGGTGTATGACAACCATCCGGTCGAGCCGCCGCGCCAGCCCGAGGACGGCTACCACCTCACCGAGGACCTGACCGACAAGGCGCTGGAGTTCATCAAGGACGCCAAGGCGGTGGCCCCTGACAAGCCGTTCTTCCTCTACTACGCGCCGGGCGCCTGCCACGCCCCCCACCAGGCGCCCCGGGAGTGGATCGACCGCTACAAGGGCCGCTTCGACGACGGCTATGAGGCGATGCGCGAGCAGACGCTGACTCGTCAAAAGCAGCTGGGAGTCGTGCCCGGGAGCACGGAGCTTCCTCCGATCAACCCGATCGGCACGCCCGAGACCCGGACGGGCCCTGACGGCATGCCGTTCCCCGCCGTCGACACCACCCGCCCGTGGGAGTCCCTGTCGGCCGACGAGCGGCGCCTGTTCGCCCGGATGGCCGAGGTCTACGCAGGCTTCCTTTCGCATGTCGACAACCAGATCGGGCGCCTGCTCGACTACCTCACGGACACCGACCAACTCGAGAACACCCTCATCGTGCTCGTCTCGGACAACGGCGCCAGCGGCGAGGGCGGCCCCAACGGCTCCGTGAACGAGAACAAGTTCTTCAATGGTGTCCCCGACGACATCGAGGCCAACCTCGCGCTGCTCGACGATCTGGGCAGCCCCAAGACCTACAACCACTACCCCAACGGCTGGGCCATGGCCTTCAACACGCCGTTCAAGATGTGGAAGCGCTATGAGTTCAACGGGGGCACCTGCGACCCGTGCATCATCTCGTGGCCGAAGTCGATCACGGCCCGGGGCGAGGTGCGCCACCAGTACCACCACGCGATCGACATCGTCCCCACCGTCCTGGACTGCCTCGGCGTCGAGGCGCCGGGCACGATCAAGGGCCACGTGCAGAGCAACTTCGACGGCATCAGCATGCGCTACAGCTTCAACGACGCCGACGCGCCGACCCGCCGCAAGACCCAGTTCTATTCGATGCTCGGCTCCCGCGCGATCTGGCACGAGGGCTGGAAGGCGGTCAGCACCCACCCCACGATCAGCGGCTGGAGTCACTTCAACGACGACACCTGGGAGCTCTACCACGTCGAGTCGGACCCCTCCGAGCTCCATGACCTCGCCGCCGAGCACCCGGAGAAGGTGCGCGAGCTCGTCAACCTGTGGTTCGCGGAGGCCGGCGCCAACGGCGCGTTCCCGCTCGACGACCGCTCCGCGATCGAGATCCTCAACACCCCACGCCCCCAGCTCACCAGCCCACGCGACCGCTACCTCTACTACCCCGACACCGCCGGGGTGCCCGAGGCCCAGGCGGTCAACATCCGCAACCGCAACTACGTGATCGGCGCCGTGGTCGATGTCCCGGCCGGTGGCGCGGAGGGCGTGCTCTTCGCGCAGGGGTCGCACTTCGGCGGGCACGCGCTGTTCGTCAAGGACGGGCGGCTGCACTATGTCTACAACTTCGTCGGGATGACTGAACAGCGGGTCGTGGCCGGCGAGGACGTCCCCACCGGCGAGGGCCTGCTCCTGTCGGCCTCGTTCGAAAAGGACGGCGAGGATCCGCCCGGTGTCTCCACCGGGATCGTGACCCTGTTCCACGGCGACCGGAAGGTGGGAGAAGCGCGGATCAAGACCCAGCCCTCGGCCTTCGGCCTCTCGGGCACCGACCTCACGGTGGGCCGGGCGATCAGCAACATCACCGACACCTTCCCGGGCGCGCGGCCGTGGCCGTTCTCCGGGGGCACGATCCGCGTCGTCGGGATCGACGTCAGCGGCGAGCCCTACGTCGATCTCGAGCGTGCTGCCGCCGCCATGATCGCCCGCGAGTAGCCGGCGGGCGGCAGCACCCGGCGACGGCGTTCAGGCCGGGCCCGCTAGGCCGCGGCCTCGCCGAGCAGCCGTTCGACGAGCACGCAGTCCTTCCACTCGCCGTCGAGACGCCCGTGGCGCTGCTGCACGCCGACCTCCCTGAACCCGGCGGCGAGGTGTGCGGCGCGGCTGGGGCGGTTGTCGGTGAAGATGCGGCTGGTCAGCTTGTAGAGGCCGCGTCGCTCGGACTCCTCGCACAACGCGCCGAGGAGCCGGCGGCCGAGGCCCTGGCCCCGGCCGTGCGGGTGGACGTACACGGCGTGCTCGCCCACGCCCTCATACACGCAGCGGTCCGAGTAGAACCCGGCGCGGGCCCATCCCAGGACCCGGCCCTCGCGCTCGACGACCAGGAAGGGCCGGCCGTCGTTCAGCCAGCCGGCAACGTCCGCGGGCGTGCGCAGCCTCGTCTCCAATGTGGCGATGCGCTCGCTGATCCCGGCGTTGTAGGCCGCGACGACGGCGTCGAGGTCGGCGTCCGTGGCGGGGCGGATCGTGATGGTGGCCGAGAGCGTCAACGGAGGCTGACTCTATTCATCGGGCGTCGGCTCGCTCTCCGGCCGTGCGTGGCGATACGGGTCCTTGGGGCGCCGGTCCTCGGAGAGGGAATCGCGCTCGTCGCTGAGCTGCTCGATGGCGTCGGCCAGGTGGATGGGGGCGATGTTGTAATCGCCGCGCTCGACGCGCAAGCGGTGGGCGGCGAGCAGGACCTCGGCGTGGTTGCGGCCGGCGGGCGGCTCGAAGCGGTAGGAGGCAAGCTCGATGAGCAGCCCCAGCGGGTCGGTGAAGTAGATGGAGTCCATGAACCCGCGGTCCTTCACGCCGCTGTGGCGGATGCTGCGCTCATCCAGCCGCTCGACCGTCTGCGCGAACGTCGCCTGCGAGACCGCGAAGGCGACATGGTGCACGCATCCGGGGTCGGTCGGGGTGCGCTCGGGGTCGGGGATGCGCTCCTCGTTGGTGAACACGGTGATCAGGCGCCCGTCCCCCGGGTCGAAGTACAGATGGCTTTCCCCGGCGTTGTCGAGGTTGGGTTGCTCGAAGACGAACGGCATCCCCAGCACCCCCTCCCAGAAGTCGATCGAGGTCTGACGGTCGGCTCCGACCAGCGTGATGTGGTGGACGCCCTGGCTCTGGATCTTTCGCATGGATACAGTGTGAACCGCCGACGGGGGCATGGGCGGCTGACACGGGACCAACGGACGTAGGGAAGAGCGGTGACCACATGCAGCGACGCGAGGTGAAGCGATGACCTCTGAGGGTGCGCAGGGCCGCGCGCGGGTCGTCGTGCTCGGGGCCGGATTCGCCGGGCTCGAGCTCACGACGCGACTCTCCGAGGAGTTCGGAGATGACCTGGAGATCGTGCTCATCGACCGCAGCGACGCGTTCGTGTTCGGCTTCTCCAAGCTCGATGTGATGTTCGGACGCGCGGTGCCCGACGAGGTTCGCCACCCGTACGCGGACATCGTCAAACCGGGTGTGCATTTCGTCCAGACGGCGATCCGATCGATCGATCCGGCCCGCCGGACGGTCGCCACCGACGCAGGCGCGTTCGAGGCCGACGTGCTGGTTGTGGCCCTGGGAGCCGATCTCGATCCGGCGGCGACCCCCGGGCTCATTGAGGGCGGCCACGAGTTCTACACGGTGGCGGGGGGCTTCGCCGCCCGCGAAGTCCTCGAGCGCTTCGAGGGCGGTCGCGTCGTGATCGGGGTGCTCTCGACGCCGTACAAGTGCCCCCCGGCGCCGAGTGAGACGGCGCTGCTCCTGCACGAGCAGCTGGTCGCGCGTGGACTGCGCGAGAAGTCGGAGATCGCGCTGGTGATCGACTTCGGCCGGCCGATCCCGCCCTCGCCGGCGGCCTCCGCCGCGCTGCTGGAGGCGTTTGCGGACCGCGACATCGAGTGGCATCCCAGCCGCGAGGTCTGCGAGCTGGACCCCGGCCGCAACGTGGCGATCCTGCGCGACGGCGGCGAGATGGCCTACGACCTCTTTCTCGCCGTCCCCGTCCACCGCGCCCCGGCGGTCGTGACGGAGGCCGGGCTGACCGAGAACGGGTGGATCGGAGTGGATGCCCAGACGTTCGAGACCTCGTATCCCGGCGTCTATGCGCTCGGTGACGTGGCGGCGGTCGGCACGCCGCGCGCCGGGGTCTTCGCCGAGGGCCACGCCACGATCGCCGCGGAGCACATCGCCGCGCGCATCCGCGGTCAGTCCAGCTCGGCCCAATACGGGGGTCACGGCATCTGCTACCTGGAGTTCGGAGCCGACGAGGTCGCCATGGTGGACGTCACCTTCTTCGGCGACCAGCGATCGGGCGAGCTCATCGGCCCGTCGGCCGCCCTGGCGGCAGAGAAGGCCGAGTTCGGCTCCAGCCGGATCAAGCGCTGGTTCGGCCGCGACTGGTAACCGACCCCTGCCATCGGCGGGTGATCCGCCTTCAGCGATTCTTACGGCTACGGGGTGTACGGCACCCGACGTCGCGGGTATGCTCAGGACGGCGATAGCCCGAATCGGCGGGCGAGAGTTGGTGGCATCCGTGCCGCCTTCACGAACACGCCGCGCCTCAAGTCGCTGGCTAGCGCACCCACTACATCCTTCATCACTCCATCGGAGCGCCAATGACCCCGAACCGCTCGCCGTGGCGCGAGGTACTCGCGCCGTTCGCAGTGCCCTGTCCCCGCCGTGGCATGCTCTCAGTCGCGACATCGGCAGTGCCCTACGTGGCGCTGAGCGTGCTGATGTACCTCCTGCTGCCCGTATCGCCGGCGTTGACGCTCGTACTGGCGATTCCGGCGGCCGGGTTCCTGGTCCGGGTCTTCGTCGTGTTCCATGACTGCGCCCATGGCTCGCTGCTGCCGTCCAAGCGCGCCAACGCAGCCGTCGGCAGTGTCCTCGGCCTCTTCGTGCTCTCACCGTTCACCCGGTGGCGTCACGACCACGCCGTGCATCATGCGACCTCGGGAGACCTCGACCGGCGCGGAGTGGGCGACGTGATCACGCTGACGGTCACCGAGTATCAGGAGCGCTCGCCTCGCGGCCGGTTTGCCTATCGGCTCATTCGCAATCCGCTGGTGATGTTCGGCTTCGGCCCGGTGTTCGCGATGGTGATCGGACCACGGATCGTCGCCCGCGGGGCGCGGCCGCGTATGCGCAACAGCGTGCTCGGGACCGATGTGGCCCTGGTGGCCGTGGTCAGCGGGCTGTGCTGGCTGATGGGGTGGCAGGCCTTCCTCATCGTGTGGGCGCCCGCCGCCCTGCTCGCGGGCTCCGTCGGGATCTGGCTGTTCTACGTCCAGCACCAGTTCGAGGATGCGTACTGGCAGAGCAGCGGCGAATGGAGCTACGACGAGGCGGCCCTGCGTGGGAGCTCACATCTGAAGCTCCCGACGGTGCTGCGCTTCTTCACCGGCAACATCGGCCTTCACCACGTGCACCATCTCAACGCGCGGATCCCCAATTACAACCTCCCGCGCGCCCACGCGGCGAGCCCGGCGTTCGCCGGCGTGCCGACGCTGACGCTGTGGGACGGGCTGCGCAGCATCCGCCTCAAGCTGTGGGACGAGCAGGCCGGACGGCTGGTGACATTCGCCCAAGCCCGGCGTAGCCCCGCGCTGGCCTGCTAGGTTCAGGTACGCGGTCGGCAGTCTGCCGGCCGCGAGGCAGCTTGCTTGGGTCCCGCACGTAGCGGTTTGGGTCAGCGGTCTCACCCCAAATCGTTCGCGGCCCCTAGCGCCGCCAAGGAGTTGTGCATGTCTTCAGAATCGTTCTCTGATCTCGGCGTCTCGCGCGCCGTGGTCAAGTCGCTGTCCACGGCCGGCATCACCGAGCCGTTCGCGATCCAGCGCGCCGTGATCGGCGATGCCATCGCCGGGCGCGACGTGATCGCCAAGTCACCCACCGGATCGGGCAAGACGCTCGCCTTCGGGATCCCCCTCGTCGAGCGGATCGCCGCCGAGGACCGCCGTCCGGCGGCCCTGGTGCTCGCCCCGACCCGCGAGCTGGCCACCCAGATCGTCGACGAGATCCGTGCCATCGGCCATGCACGCGCCCTGCGCGTCACCGCGGTCTACGGCGGGGTCGGTCTGGTCAAGCAGGCCAAGGATGCCGCCCTCTCACATGTGCTGGTGGCGACCCCGGGTCGCCTGGAGGACCTGCTGGCGCGCGGCGCATTCAAGCTCGACCAGATTCGGATGCTCGTCCTCGACGAGGCCGACCGCATGCTGGATATGGGCTTTCGCCCGGCGATCGACCGGATCGTGGCCGCCTGCCCGGAGGACCGCCAGACGCTGTTCTTCTCGGCCACCCTCGATGGCGAGGCCGGGCGGCTGGCTGAACGCTACGCCCGTGACCCGGCCACCCACCAGTCGGGCCCTGTCGCGCGGCGCGCGAACGCCGAGATCGAGCACCGCTTCGTCCAGATCGCCCATGAGCACCGCGTCGAGGCGCTCGTCAGCGAGCTTCGCCGCGATCGCGACCTCACGCTCGTGTTCGTGCGCACCAAGCGCGGTGCCGACCGGCTGGTCAAGCGGCTCGGCGCGCACGGCGTCAAGGCGGTGGCGATGCACGGCAACAAGTCCCAGCGCCAGCGCGAGCAGGCGCTGGCCCGATTCGAGTCCGGCGCCGTCGACACCCTCGTCGCCACCGACGTGGCCGCACGCGGGATCGACGTCGAGGGCATCTCGCACGTCATCAACTTCGATCCGCCCGCCGACAGCGAGACCTACGTCCACCGCATCGGGCGCACCGGCCGTGCCGGCCGCACCGGCATCGGCATCACGCTGCTGTCGCCCGAGCAGCATGGCGACGTGACCAAGCTCGCCGGCCAGCTCGGGCTCGAGCACGGTCTCCACGGCAAGGATCACCGATCCGCGGCGCTCGATCGCGGACCCCGCGTGGCCGCGCCCGATCATCGAGCGCGCACCGCGGCGCCCGGTGCCCGGTCGTCGCGTCGCCCGTCTCGCCGCCGTCGCCGGCCCGCTCCCCGGGCCTGAGAGCGGTGGCACCCGCGCGCCGCGGGTGACTGATCTGATCGGGCCGCAGGTGCGCGCGGGGCACGGTCCGCTCGGCGCCACCGCGCGCGGCGCCACCGCTACCTGAACCCGGGTCAGTACTGGTGTGACGTGATGACCCGGGCGGCGGCCGCCGGCGCCGCACCGGCGGGCAGCAGCGCGGCCACGCCCGCGTGCAGGGCACCGAGGGCGGAGACGATCCCCACGGGGTTGGCGAACAGCTCGCGCGCGGCCGGGTCGTGCTGATCGGCGCACACCAGCCCGATCTGAACCGCCTGGGTGAGCGGCGATCCCGCCGAGCTGGTGACTCCGACCGTGGTCGCGCCGGCTCGGGACGCGGCCGCGGCCACGTCGATCGTGTCCCGAGTCTCCCCGGTGTGGCTGATGGCAACGCACACGTCCGCGGCGCGCAGGGTGTCGGCCTGGAGATGCTGCACGAGCCCGTCGATGGCGTGCGTCACGCGGAGGCCGAGCGCCGAGAAGCGAAACGCGGCCAATGCGGCCAGCGCCGCCGACGCCCCGACCCCGGCGAACATCACGTGCTCGGCGCCGGCGATGGCTGCCCGCGCGTCCTCGAATGCGGCCGCGTCGATCGCCCGGGCGCCGGCGCGGATGCTGTGTGCGTCGTCGGCCATCACCCGCTCATGCAGGCGCGCCGCCGAGCCGGTTTGCGCTCGGCCGTAGCCGAACTGGTCGGCCCGACCGGCCTCGTGGGCGATGGCGAGCTTGAGCGCGGCGTACCCCGTGTAGCCCAGGCGCCGGGACAGGCGCACCACCGTCGCCGGCGAGACGCCGGCGCGCTCCGCGAGCCGGCCCACGCTGTCATAGCCCGCCTCGGTCGGCGCAGCGAGCAGCAGCTCGGCGACACGGCGCTCGGCCTCGGGCAGCTCGGGTAGGCCGCCGCGCAACTGAGCTGATGGCCCCGGCGCGGATAGAACGTAAGTTTCGTCGTTCTCGCTAATGTCGAATATTGTTTCATACACTCCGGCCCTGACCGATGCCCGAACCTCAGCTCACTCTCGCCGTCGTCGCCCTCGTCCTTTTCGCCGGGGTGCTCCATGCGAGCTGGAACGCGATCGCATCCGCCATCTCGGACAAGACGGTCGCGTTCGCGCTCATCGGCGTAGCCGAGGCGGTCATCGCCGTGGTCGTGCTGCCGATGGTGGGTTTTCCGCGCTCCGCGGCGGTGGCCTTCGCGGCCGGCTCGGCGGTCATCCACGTCGTCTACACCGCAGCGTTGCTGCAGTCCTACCGGCTCGGCGAGTTCGGCCGTACCTACCCGCTGGCTCGGGGCACGGCGCCGGTGCTCGTGGGGCTGGGCGCCTGGGTCGATCGCCGGCGAGCACCTCACGGCGGTCCAGATCGCCGGGACATGCACCATCGCCGCCGCGCTTACCGCGGTCGTGTTCGCCGGCGGTCGGCTGACGCGCGCCGACCTGCCCGCGACCGCGGCCGCGCTCCTGACCGGGGTGACGATCGCCAGCTACACCGTGGTCGACGGGCTGGGCGTCCGTCACGCCCACAACCCGGCCGGGTACCTGGCGCTGCTCTTCATCCTCCAGGCGCCGGCCATCCTCGCCATCGCCGCGTATCGCCTGCGCCGCCGCCTGGACCGGCGGCTCCTACGCGACGCGCCCGCCGGTGTCGCCGCCGGCGCCATCTCTGTGCTCGCCTACGGCATCGTCGTGTGGGCCCAGACCCACGGACCACTGGCGCTCGTCTCGGCGCTGCGCGAGACCAGCGTGATCAGCGCCGCGCTGATCGCCACTCTGCTGTTCAAGGAGCCCTTCGCGCGGCGACGGCTGCTGCCGTCGGTGGCCGTCGCCTTCGGCATCATCCTCATCGCGCTGTGAGCCGGGCACGGCCAGGTGGTGGTTCTGCAAGCCCGGGTGAGATACGGTCCTCAGATGCCCGAACGCACGACTGATCGCCGCCGCGAGACCGGCCGCCGCCCGGCCGATCCGGCCCGGGCGCACCGCGGGTCCAACTCAGTCCTCGCGCTACAGCGCTCGATCGGCAATCGCGCCGTCGCTCAGGTGCTCGCCAGGGAGCCGGTCCGCACCGGCACCGTCGAGATCCACGGCATCGGCCCGATCAAGGTCAAGGGGGGCAACCTCGGCGACTGGGCGGGCACGGCGACCCTCGACACGGTGGACGTCACGTCTGAGAAGGGCCCGCAGGCGAAGAAGCTCGAGCAGATGGCGAACGCGCGGACCAAGTCCGACGTCAAGGTGACGATCGCGCCCACCAACGAGGCCGGCGAGCATCTCAGCGTGGGCAGCTTCACGCAGCTCGACATCAAGGACGCCCGCGTCAAGCACTACACCGTCACCGACGACGGAGTGTCGTGGAGCCTGGGCGACTTCGTGGACGTCCACCGCACGAAGGTCACCCACAAGATCTCCTGACCAGGCACTAGGGTTTCGGCCCATGGAGTTCGACTCCGAGCAGCAATCGGAGGAGGCGGTCAGGCGAACCGGGGGCGACGCCAGGGTGGTGTCGGACGCGGCCGGCATCGGCGACCGAGTGCTCGCGCTGCAGCGTCAGGCCGGCAACGCCGCGGTCGTCCGCGCGCTGGGTCTCCAGGGGCGGACGCTGGCGCGCGAGCCCTGGACCTTCAGCCCGCTCAAGCCGGCGCCGCCCGACCTGCGGCCCTGGGAGAGCCCGGACCCGGCCGTGCGCGCGCGCTGGGAGCAGGAGCTTCATTGGATCGAGAGCCGGCCCAGTTGGGTCAAGATCACCGTCACCGCGTCGGGGCTCAAGGACGCGGTGCAGACGGCGGTGACGGCCCCGCCGGCTCAAAATCAACCGGCGCCCGTCCAGCCCCCGGCGACGGGCCCGACCCAGGCCCAGCCCGCGGCCGACCAGCCCGCACCGGCACCCGCGGCGACGGCCAAACCGCCCGTCAAGGGCGTGCAGGTCGCGTTCCAGTACGGGTTCGCCGGGGAGGCGCACACCAAGCAGGGGGGACAGGGAGCCGATCCCAACGCGTCCCAGACCGACTACCAGTCGTCGGCCCAGGCGGCGCTGACTGTCGTCTACCACGACGACGACAAGTCCGGCTGGGAGTGGTCGACGCAGTTCCAGATCGCGTGGTCAGACGGCACCTTCCTGCGCTCGTTGTCGCCCACGGCGCTGCAGAGCGTGCAGGTCGGCAGCCAGCTCGCCTACGTCATCCCGCTGTGGAACAACGTGCAGGCCCAGATCTTCGGCCAGGTGATGTTCGGCGTGCAGGCGGATGGACGCCCCACGGCTCAGGTGTCGGGCGGGGGGCAGCTGCAGCTCAAGCTCGGCAAGGGGTTCTCCCTGTTCCTGCAGGGCGGGATCGGAGCCACCCAGGGCTCGGGGCCCGGCAACGCTCCCAACTACACCGGCGATGCCTCGGTGCAGGGCGGGGTCATCTATACGTGGCCGTGATCGGGCGACCGCGATGGGCGCCCCGCGGTCTCAGCCGACTCGCGTGAAGAGGATCTTGATCTGGCGGGCGGTCACAGACGACGAGTCCCTGGACCGAACCCGTTGTCGGCGATCGTGATCCGCTCCGCGAGCGTACTCGCGAAGTGCGCGCTCACCGAGCCGCCGCCGGCGGCCATGGCTAATCGCCCTCGGCCTGGAGCGCGGCCAGCAGACGGGGGGACGCCGCGGAGGGCTCGTCGGGCGCGACCGGACGACGGCGCAGCTCGCCATCCTGAAGCTCGTACTCGCCGATCGAGCGGATCGGCGGGGAGTAGACATGGACGGTGATCGCTCCGGGCTCGTGCTCCATGCGATGGATCCCCGTCCCGGGAAAGGCGAAGCGGTCCCCCGCGCGGTACTCGTTCACGTGCCGCGGCCGGCCGACCACCAACGACTCGTTGCGGGCCACGCCTTCGATCACGTACACGCCCACGCAGGATCCGTCGTGGTCGTGGTAGCCGGTGTCACGGGGCCGCCACCACAGGTTCAACCATGCCTCGGAGGCGTCTCCGCGCCAGAGCAGCAGGGCTTCCCCGGCGCTGGCTCGATCGAGCGCCGACACATCCAATGCCATCGCCGCGCGTTCGGCGTGTTCCATGCATTCGGCCGGCGTCAGCGGGACCACCTCGGACGCCATCGCCTCCAGCGGGGAGCGATCGGTGACGAGCCCCTTCTGTGATTCCGCCGTCCCGACAAACCCCATAGGCAACCATCCTCAGCAGGCTCGTAGTGTTGGTGCGCCGGATCGTAGCGTCGCCTGAGGCTCGGTCAGAGGCCCTGGAGCTAGAGTCGGCGAGGTCGAATCATGGCCGTCGCCTCTTCACCCTCTCGACGCGATGAGTTGCGGGCGTTCCTGCGCTCGCGGCGGGCCCGGCTGTCCCCGGCGGACGTCGGGCTGCCGGACGACGGCGGGCGTCGCCGGACGCCGGGCCTGAGGCGCGAGGAGCTTGCCGCGGTCGCGGGGGTCGGCGTGTCCTGGTACACGTGGCTCGAGCAGGGTCGCGACATCAACCCCTCGCCCGACGTTCTCGATGCGCTGGCCCGTGCGCTCCGGCTCGACCCCGCCGAGCGCCGGACGCTCTTCGCGCTGGCGCGAACCGAGCTCCCGCTCGCTGATGACGTCGCCGGCACCGACCCGGACCGGACCGACCGAGAGGTCGACCAGCTCGTCGCCCTCGTGCACTCGATGCATCCCAACCCGGCATACCTGCTCGGGGCGATGACCCGGATCCTCGCCTGGAACCATGCGGCGTCCGCCGTGCTCGGCTCACCCGCCCATCTGCCTGAAGAGCGCCGATATCTGCTGTGGTGGCTGCTGGTCGAACCCGGGGAGGAGATGACCCCCCAGCGCGAGGCGACCGCGCGCAACACGCTCGCCAGGTTCCGCGCCGAGTACGCCCGCCACGCGGGCGAGCCCGAGTACGAGGAGTTCGTGGCCCAGATCCGCGACCGCAGCGCCCGGTTCCGCGATTGGTGGGACGAGCACGAGGTCATCGAGGCTCAGCGGGGCACCAAGGTCATGGACCACCCGCAGCTCGGCACCCTGCGCCTGCACCACGCGCAGACGGTTCCGACGGGTCGGCCGGAGCTGCGGATGGCCATCTATGCGCCGGCGGATGAGGCCACCCGCGCGGCGCTCGCGACTCTCTGAGCGTCTGAGCCGCGGGCGTCAGTCGTGGGCGGCGGGCACCGGATTCCCCAGCTGAGTCGCGTGCTCGAGCTCGGCCAGATCGGACTCGTCGAGCTCGACGTCGGCTGCCGCCAGGTTCTCCTCGAGGTGCGCGACCGAGCTGGTGCCGGGGATGAGCAGCATGCGCTCATAGCGCGACAGCAGCCACGCGAGCGCGACCTGCGTCGGCGTGACCTCACGCCGCGCGGCGACCGTGGCGATGGCCTCATCCGAGGCCAGCTGCTTGGGTCCGCCGCTGAACGCCGACCCCAGGGGGAAGTAGGGGACGAACGCGATCTCGCGCTCGATGCACAGCTCCAGCACGTCCTCGCCGGCGCGGTTGACGACGCTATAGGCGTTCTGCACTTCGGCGATGTCCACCAGCTCGAGGGCACGGCCCACGGCGCCGGCGCCGGCCTCGCTGATGCCGATCAGGTCGAGCTTGCCCTCGCCGCGCAGATCCTCGAGCGTGCCGAGCTGCTCGGCCATGAGGTCGCCGGACGCCTCGTGATCCATCAGACGGAGGTTGACGAGGTCCATCCGCTCCACCTGCAGCGAGCGCAGATTGTCCTCGACGCCGGCGCGCAGCTCCTCGGGACGCTGAGCGGGCAGCCAGGCGCCCTGATCGTCGCGCCGGCCGCCGACTTTGGTCACCAGCTTGAGGTTGTCCGGATAGGGATGGAGGGCTTCCCGGATGAGGTCGTTGACGACGTCGGGGCCGTAGTACTGAGCGGTGTCGATGTGGTCGACGCCGAGCTCGATCGCGCGGCGCAGGACCGCGCGGGCAGCGTCGGGATCGCGCGGTGGGCCGAAGACGCCGGGACCGGCGAGCTGCATCGCGCCGAAGCCGATGCGGTTGATGGGCTTGTCGCCCAGGAAGGAGGTCTTGGTCATGTCCACAGCTTGCCCCTCACCCCGCCGCTCGACAAGAAGTCTGGCGATCATGGGTGCGAGACCACCAGCCTGGGGGCGGGGATCGCGGCCGGGCTCGGGTTCGGTCGCGTCAGTCCAGGCCGCGCGCTAGGTCCTTGGCCACCGCGCGCGGGACGCCCTGCAAGGTGCGTGAGCCTTCCTTTGTGGTGTGCGTCGGCGGGTAGCCCTCACTCCCTTCCCACAGGACATACCAGCGGCCGCGGATCTTGTGCTCGATCGTGATGCCGTTGGCGATCCGGCATTTCGCCTCGTGGGCCGGCTCGGTTGCGTACCTGCTGAACCCCCACCCGCCCCACCGCGAGCCGCCGACGACCGTCGCGATGTCCGCCTCAAAGCACGCCAGCGGGGCGGAACGCGGCTCATCCACCGAGCCGCCGCCGTAGAAGCGGCCGCTCGCGTCGTAGACCATCGCGCGGGTCTCGGCTGCCACCGCGGGCCGGTGCGCGCCGGCGAGGGCGGGGAGGACCAACATGCACAACGCGCTCACGGCGGTGATCGCCAGGATGGTGCTACGCCGTCTGTTGGGTTCCATCGTCCCTCCTCGGTCTCAGTTGTCGTCGGAGCCCGGAATCGGCTCGGAGAGCGCGGAGCGCTCCGGAGGCGCCGGGAAGGGGTCGGCGAAATACTGGGTCTCGTGGGTGACGAGGCCGGCGGTGAACTCCATCACGCTGACCGAGTGGCTGGGCACGCCGTCGTAGGTGATCACGCACTCGCTCACCCAGAGATCACCACCGCCCAGGATGCGGCGAACGGTGAAATGGCGGTCGGCGGGGTGCCCGCCGCGCTGGGCTTGAATCGTTGCCCGGCCTCGGAAGCGCTCGCCGGACTGCGGGTACTCCAGGACCGCCTCGGCGGCATAGATCGCGTGCTCGGCATCGAAGTCGCCACGTTCGGAGGCGTCCCAGTGCTGCTGAATCCGAGCCCGAATATCGGCGTCGCGGTCAACTGTGCTGTGCATCCCTGAGCCCTCTCGAAGGTGTCGGAAACCGCTCGGAGGACGGATCCTACGGCGTCTGGAGGGTGAGGCCGCCGTCACTCGATCACGTCGAGCAGGCCATCGGAGAGCTCGACGCGCAGGCCGCCCGCGGTCGCGATCTCGGCGACCTCCTCGGGGCGGTCGGCGCCGCCTGCCTCGACCACGAGGCGTGCCACCTCACCGCGGACGCGCTTGGCCATGTGTGTGATCGCCGTCCGGGTGCCGTCCGGCGCCTCGGTGAACCCGCGGACCGCAAGTCGAGTCGCGCGACGGGGCTGCCACGCCGCGGCGTAGGAGCCGGAGCGCAGGTCGAGCACCAGGCCGCGATCAGGCAACGCCGCGCGGAGCGGCTCTCGCCAGTAGGCGGCCAAGCCTCCGATACCGGCCGGCTTCGCGCTCATGTCGAGGCGGTACGCGGGAATCCGATCGCCCGGGCGCACAACGCCCCACAACGCGCTGGCGATCAGCACGCCGTCCCACGGAAGGTCCGCGAGGCCGAGAGCCGCGAACAGCACCCCGGTGTAGAGCTCGGCCGCCGGGATCGCCGGCGCGGTCCGCAGACCGGTGTCGACCGCGTCGATCAGCCGCTCGCGCGGCTCGCGCAAGCGTGGATACACGAGCGTCGAGAGCCCGGCGCGGCGGCCGCGATCGGGCGATGCCTTGCCCTGGGAAGGTGGGAGGAGGACGAGCACGGGCGAGAGGCTAGTCGCGGATCGCCGTCTGAGCGGCTAGGCCAGGATCTCGACGTAACCGTCGGTTCCGTGCACGCGGATCCGCTGCCCATCCTGGATCAGGTGAGTGGCGCGCTCCACTCCGACCACGGCCGGCAACCCGTACTCCCGGGCGATCACGGCACCGTGGGTCATGAGGCCTCCCACCTCCGTGACCAGGCCGGCGATCGCGACGAACAGAGGCGTCCAGCTGGGGTCGGTATAGGCGGTGACCAGGATGTCCCCGGCCTCGAGGTCGGCCTCGGCCATATCCAGGATGATCCGGGCTCGCCCCTCGATGGCGCCGGAGGAGACGGGTAGCCCCACCAGTGCCCCAGCGGGGACGTCATCGCGTCGGTAGGTCCCGGCGATCACCTCGCCCTCTGACGTGGACACCCGCGGCGGGGTCAGTGCCTGATAGGACCGGAACGCGTCCTTGCGCTGCTGGATCAGCTGGTCATCCACCTGGTTCGTGCGCAGGACCTCGCGGATCTCCTGCAGCCTGAGGTAGAAGATGTCCTCCTTCTCCTCGAGCACCCGGGCGTGCACGAGGCGCTCGGCCTCTCTCAGCAACGCCTGCTTGTAGACGAAGTAGCGGCTGATCATGCCGTACTTCGGATACTCCCGATAGCCCATGAAGGTCCGGACCCGATCGATCATCTGCTTGGCCTCCTCGGCCTTCTGCCCTCCGTCGGGCAACGCGCGCAGCCGGGCCAGCAGCTCGTCTTCCTTGGCCTGAGCCTCCTGCCGCCCCTGCTCGAAGCGCCGCGTGCCCGCGCCCGCCTCGAAGTTCCTCACGTTGCTGAGGATCATCGGCACGAGCGTCGCGGGGCGTTCGCTCCATCGCGGCCGCGTGATGTCGATCTCGCCGACGCAGCGCATGCCGTATGTGTCCAGGTACGCCTGGATGGCGTCGCACGCCTGGGGTCCGCCGGCGACTTCGGGTAGCTCGTTCAGGAAGTCGTCGTGTCGGTCCTCGTCCTCGACGCGCTGCAGCAACGCCGTGACCTCCGGATACGGGCGGATCACGTCCGCCACATCAAGGAGCGCCAACCCCATCTCCGAGGTCACGTTGTGCGGGACCGACTGGGTCAGCGTGTCGACGGCGTTCTTCTCGCCCAGCCAGCCCTCCAGGTGCTCGTTGAGCCACCAGCTGCTCTGCATCGCGGCCATGATCACCCGAGTGCTCTCCGGATCGAAGAGGATCCGCCTGAGCTCCTGGATGTCGGCCTCGATGAAGTCGACCAGTCCCGCGCCGGACGCCTGGCGGATGTCGTGCCTCACGGTGGCGAGGGAGGCCTCGCTGCGACTGATGAAGGCGGTCACGATGGCCGGGTCGGCCTCGATCGAGGCGGGTGACTCCTCGGTCAGTGCGGCGGCGCGCGCCAGGCCGCCGGGGATGTCGTTCGAGTGGGTCGCGATGAAGTCGCCGCGGTCGAGGACCGTCTGCAGCGCGTCTCCGATCAGCGGATCCGACCGCCCCAGGACGTTCCGGATGCCGTCGCGGGCTTTGGGCGACCCCAGGGCCGGCGCCACATCCACGAACAGCCTGCCGCCGGCCTCCGCCATGGGCCGCGGCGTCGTCAGCTGCCACATCGACAGCCCGAGCGGCTTCATGGGGTCGGTCATCATCTGCTGGTGACCGACCGAGACGTAGACGTGGTTCTCGTCATCGCCGGCCTCCGGGATGGGGAACAGCGTGGTGATCGGCCGGCTCTGCACGATCCAGAAGTCATCGTCGACCAGGCACCATTCGATGTCCTGGGGGTGGCCGAAGTGCGCCTCGATCCGCCGGCCGAGCGCGGCGAGACGCACGATCTGCGCCTCCGTCAGCGCCGGCTGCGCCTGCCGCCCCGGCTCGATCTCCTGCTCTTCGGTGCCGCCGCCGGCCCGGGCGTAGATGGCGAGCTGCTTGGCGCCGAGCTCGCTGGCGACGACCTCGCCGTCGCGCACCCTGTAGACGTCGGGGTTCACCATGCCGGAGACCAGGCTCTCGCCGAGCCCGAAGCTCGCCTCCACGCAGGCGATCCTCCGGTTGGAGGTCATCGGGTCAGCCGTGAACAGGACGCCGGCCGCCTGCGGAAAGACCATCTGCTGCACGAGCACCGCCATCTGCACCCTTCGGTGATCGAAACCGTTGCGTAGGCGATAGGTAACGGCGCGTTCTGTGAACAGCGAGGCCCAGCACCGGCCGACGTGCTCCAGGATCGCCGCCGGGCCGGCGACGTTGAGGTAGGTGTCCTGCTGTCCCGCGAAGGACGCCGTCGGGAGGTCTTCTGCGGTCGCGCTGGACCGGACCGCGTAGGCGCCCTGATCGCCCAGACGGGTCAGCGAACCGGTGATCGCCGCCCGCAGATCGTCGGGGATGGATGTCCGTTGCAGCTCCCGGCGGATGTCGGCGCTGAGCGCGCGGATCGCCGCTGGGTCGTCCGCCCTGAGGCGCGACAGCCGCGCGAGCTGATCGTCGAGCGGTGATGCCTCCGCTGCGATCCGTCGGAAGGCGTCCGTCGTCACACAAAAGCCGGGTGGCACGGGGATCCCTTTGATCCGCGCAAGCTCACCCAGGCCTGCGCCCTTGCCACCCACGACCGCGACCTGGGTCCGGTCGATGTCCTCGAAGTCCAGCACGTAAGCACCCATTCATGCACCTCCCTCGGAGTGACTGACAACGGCACTCCTGTTCTGTGATTCCACCGTGCGGCGGGCGATTATGGGGCACAAGGCAAGGCCTCATGAGAGGCTCTCGAGTGGTATAAATTGGATGTGGAGGCAACGGGGCGCGTTGCCGCCGTCCATGTCATGCTTGCTTCACCGTGCGGCTGTTTCGCAAGAGTGAAGAGAAGGTGGCCCGTCAGGCCGCGGCCGAGGCCGAGATCAAACGGCTGAAGAGCCTCAGCACCCCCGAGCTGGCTGTGATCCTGTTGCCGAGGCTGGGACCGGAGGCGCTCGAGTCCGGACACAGCCTGCGGGTACAGCAGCTGTGCGAATACCTGCTGAGGGACTTCCCAGGCATCGGACAGACCCTGCCCCTCCAGCTGATGAGCGTCGTGCGTCGTGCGCTCGAGCGGCTGGAGGAGGCCGATCTGGTCTCCTCGTTCGCGATCTCTCGCTCGCCGGTGTGGAGCATCACGGACCTCGGCGTGAGCGTGCTGGCGGAAGGGACGGCGGCACAACGGCTCGCCGCCCCTTCCTAGCGCGGGCTATTTCAACTTCGGCAGCGTCGCTGCCTCCAGCGCAGCGATGATGTGGTAGCCGGGGGTCTTCATGTGGATGTTGAAAGTGCCGTCGCAGAAGTAGGTCAAGGTGCAGACCTTGGCGACGGGCACCGGGATCTGGCCGAACGTCGGGTCGTTGGTGGCCACGAACGGGCCGTAGGCACCAGTCGCCTTGGTCACGTCGACGAACGCGGCGCCGACGCTGTCATAGGCCTTCTTGAGGCCGGGATTGATGACGTCCAGGAACGCGCTGATCGACCCGGGGACCAGGGCCAGCGTATTGGCGCCGAGCACCGTCGGATGGACCCACAACCCCAGCTCCACGTCGGGGTAGGTGGAGCCGATGATCTGCAGCTGCGCACCGCCTGCCGCGCGCAGCTGCTTGACGATCTTGGTCAGGTTCGTGATCGCCTTGGGCATGTTGGCCTTGACGCATCCCGTGGGATCGGCCTGCGTCGGACAGCCATCGACGTCGTTGCCGCCGATCGAGATCGTCACGACCTTCACCTGGCCGTGGTGGCTCTTGATGAAGTCAACGGCCGCCTGCGTCTGGCTCTTGTTCGGGTAGTCGGACGCACCCGGCGCAAGTGCCGGCGGTGCGCATCCCACCGCCGAGGCCGTCAGCATCGACGTCGTCGTCGCCCCGCCGCAGCCGAGGTTGACGAGCTTCAGGCGCCAGCCGCGGGCCGCGGCCAGCGGGACCAACTGGTCGGCGGGCCCGTTGTGGGTCGAGCCCTGACCGCCGCCCGGCAGCTCCTGCCAGCCGACCGAGTACGAGTCACCGAGCGACAGCAGGATCCCCCTGACCTGCTTGGGCTTGTGCTGCGCGGCCGACGCGACCGGCGCGAGCACCAACAGCGCGAACAGGCCGACGGCCAGAGACCGGAAACGACGTGACATACAGCTCCTCCTTGATTTGCGGCCCCCTCAGGCTCGAAGAGAGTAGACGGCAGCGCGTCGATGCACGCCGGGGGCGGTGGTTTGCGTGCCCGTTGGCTTTCTGGGACGCTTGGCCGGTGCCGGGGGAAC
The DNA here is from genome assembly GCA_963708835.1 of uncultured Actinomycetota bacterium. Classification (GTDB taxonomy): domain Bacteria; phylum Actinomycetota; class Thermoleophilia; order Solirubrobacterales; family Solirubrobacteraceae; genus Palsa-465. The sequence goes on from CAVPUB010000001.1 coordinate 701,455, forward strand.
GGGTGCGGATCAGTAGCGCGCGCCGAGCCGACGACCGGCTCGTCACCACCCGTGGCACCGCTGCGGACCGGTCCGTCCCGGTGTATGCCGGACGGTTGCTCGCGCTGCAACGCACGGCCGGCAACGCGGCGGTGGGCCGCCTCATGCGTGACGTCGGCTGGCCCAAGACCGGCAAGTCGAGCCCCAACCATGGCAAGACCTCCCCGGCGCCGGGGGTTGACCGCTATCCGCTGTATGACCCGACGCTCGGCGGGAGCACCGATCGGTCGCTGACCGACGAGATCAAGAAGAAGGTCACGGATGAGGAGAGCGGCAACCGCGCCGTCGTGCTCGTACCCAGCGATCTCAAGCAGGACGGCTTTGTGCAGGTCTGGCTCCACTTTCACGGGAGCAATCGCGCTGGCTACCGCCTCGAGGGCCGCACCGTGCGCGATCTCGACGCCGACAAGGACCGCTCCGACGAGCAGCTGTCGAAGAGCATCGCCGAAAAGGGCGATACGCAGATCGTCGTGATCATGCCGCAGGGGAGTTTCGCCAGCACTCCGGACTTCGGCGACGCGGTCACCGATCCCGCCGGATACGTCACGCGGGTGCTCGGCATCCTCGAGAAGGACACACACATCAAGATCAAGCAGAAGGGGCTTGTCCTGACCGGCTGGAGCTTCGGTGGCAACTACATCGCCGGCCTCGCCGAGAAGGAGGCGCAGACCGGGACGCATCTTCTGGACTCGGTGGTGCTTTACGAGGGCGTCAACAACTTCCGCAAGACAGAAGTCGACCCCAAGGACCCGGAGCCCGACCTGAACAAGAAACGGAAGATCACCCACGACTACCTCGCGGCGAGCAACCGCATCGACGCCTACCTCAAGCTCGTCGCCCGACAACCTCAAGGCGGACCTGACCAAGCTGGAGGGGATCAGAGCCGACGCGGCGGCCGCCTACCTGGAGGGGTCCTTCCGCTTCCTCGCCTACTACGGCGAATCCGGTGACTACACCGTCTCCTACGACATGCTCGAGCAGGGCATCCGTCTGATCTTCGGAGAGCCCGTGACCGCTGACGAGGAGAAGCGCCAGAAGCTGCGCCTGCCGCCCGACGGGCTCAAGATGGCCACACGCGTGCCCGACAGCCTCGGCCTCGCGGCCAAGGTTGCCGCCCTCCCGACGGTCGTGCGCGACCAACTGCGCGCGCACTACCAGGTGATCAAGGTCAAGCAGGGTGATGCCACCGAGCACGCGAGTCAGCTGGACGACGCTGCCGGCAGGCTCCACACGCTCGGCCACGACAACAGCGTCGGCAGCGGGGCGCTGCTCGACGCGTTGCGCAAGACGCGCTCGATGCGCACGGCCGGCCCGGCTAAGCAGCCCTGACCGGCGCGTGAGCGTCGGCACGCCTGCGCCCGAGCCGCTCGGCGAGGTGCTCGATGAGCATGCAGAGGCCGACGGCGGCGGCGGGGAGGATGGCGATCTCGTAGCGGAACCCGGAGTACACCGGGTTGACCAGGAAGAGGATCGGCCAGCCCAGGGCCCAGCCCCGCATCATCAGGATGAGGGGGTCTCGGCGGGAGCTCAAGAGGAACAGGGGGATGAGGCCGGCCACCAGGGTGAGGCCGACGAGCGGGTGATGGACGGCGTAGCCGACGTCGGCCTTGATCGTCGTCGCGGTGAACGACACGTAATGGTGGGCGACGTAGGACCACGTCGCCTGTGCCGGCGGCGGGTCGCGGAAGTCGTCGATGACCGAGGCCAGCGTGAGGCGCAGGGGAGCGCCGAACATCAGGTAGGCGGGGATGGTGACGATCACGCCGCTGATGAACATGATCAGCGAGGTGCGGCGCGAGGCACGTGCGGGCTCGCGGAACGCGAGCCACGCGACGGCCGCGAGCGGGGCGAGCGCGAGGTCGCGCGTGAAGCTCAGCGCGGCCATCATCGCGGCCCAGGCCAGCAGCCAGGGTGTGCCGCGCCGGAGCACGAGCAGCGCGGCGAGCGCCGCGCCGACGGCGAACACCAGCCCCCAGCTGTCGGTCATCGGGCGCGTCGCCCAGTCGCGGACCGGTCCCAGCGCGAGGCACAGCACGGCGGCGGGCACGCTGGCGACCAGGCCGAAGCGCGATGCCAGAAGTGCGGCGAGGACCGCCGCGAAGGCCAGGTAGCCGACGATGGCCACATCGGGAAGGGCGCGCTGTCCGGCGTCGGGCAGGATCGCCGCCGCCATCGCCGGGACGACCCAGCGCCGCCGGAAGAATGCCGCCTCAAAGCCGCGCCAGTGCGCGCTTGAGACGTTGTGCTGCTGGGCGATCGCCGGTCGCGAGAGTGGGCTGTCAAAGACCCGGTCCCGGGCTGCCTGCGCCGAGGCGCCGCTGACCTCGTATGACATCGCCTGGTAGAAGAGCGAGTCGGGATTGCTCCAGTTGGGACTGTGGGTCCAGTCGCTGACTGAGATCGCGCCCGCACACAGCAGCGCGACGCCGGCTGCGATGAGCATCCGTCTCAGCGGCAGCGGGTGGCGCGCCTCGCGCACGCTCCACCGGCTTGCCCCGTTGCGATCCTCGCCCCGCGCCACGACAGCCTGCGCTACGTCAGGGTCCGTCCGTATCGCTCACGCCGTGAGCGTCGGTTGTACCGGCGGGCGCGCGCGTCGGCCGCGGCCTGACGAGGACCACGAGGATGAACACGACGGCAGCGGCCGCGACGGCGATCGAGGCAAACCTGACCAGTGGCGGCGGCGACTCAAGACTCACCGCCACGATCCACGCGCAGAGATACAGCCACGCGGCTCGGTACGCGAGATACCGCAACCCTGAACGCCCCGCCCGTCCTTCACGCCCCACTGCCGATGCCCTCCAGCCGACTCCGTTTGCCCCAACTCTCACAAAAGCTACCGGCAATAAAGCAGCAGATCAATAGACAGATGTCTGGAAGCAGTCATGCGGCTGACATTGATCAGCAAACGTTGCGTATTTGACGCCGCGCTCGGGCGCGTGGTGGAGACGCGCTAGGGCAGAGAGGGGCGGGGGAGGCCCAGATGGTCGCGCAGCGTCGTGCCGCGGTACTCGCGGCGGGCGATGCCGCGTGCCTGCAACAGCGGCACCACCTGGTCGACGAAGAGCTGCAGTTCGCTGGGCAGGATGTTCGGCATGAGGGTGAAGCCGTCGCACGCGCCGGCCTCGAACCATTCGGCGATCAGGTCGGCCATGCCCTCGGGCGTGCCGGTGTAGTCCAGGCCGCCCGGCAGCGAGGAGACCTTCATGGCCACCTCGCGAAACGTCATCGGCTCCGCCTGGGCCAGCCGGTAGATGACCGCCCCGAAGCTCGTCTTGGGCGCATCGTCCAGCAGCTCGGGCGGGAGTGGTGCGTCGGGGTCGATGGTGGTGTAGTCCAGCCCGGCTAGGTTGGCGGTGTTGCGCCAGCGGAACTCGCTGCTGGCGGCGGCCTCGAGTTCGTCGTGCTTGGCGCGGGCGCCGGCCTCGGTGTCGGCCAGCAGGAAGGAGAGCCCCGGGAGCACGCGGACGTGATCGGGGTCGCGGCCGTTGGCGGCCGCCTGGTCGCGCAGCCGCTCGCGGTACTGCACGCCGGCGGGAATGTCGGACAGCGGGGTGAAGACGGCGTCGGCGTACTTGGCGGCGAGGGCGATCCCGGGCGGCGAGGAACCGGCCTGGGTCAGCAGGGGATGGCCCTGTGGTGAGCGGGGAAAGGCCAGATAGCCGTGGACGTCGAAGTGCGTGCCGCGATGGCGCGGCGGATGGAGCTTGGCCGGATCGGCCCACGTGCCGTCGGCCTTGGCGCCGACGAACGCGTCGTCCTCCCAGCCATCCCAGATCTTCAGGACGACGTCGACGAACTCCTCGGCGCGCTCGTAGCGCTCCGCTGCCGGAGGGTGGGGGTCCTGCCCGAAGTTGCGAGCGGCGGCGGGCTCGGCCGTGGTGACGATGTTCCACCCGGCGCGGCCGTGGCTGATGAAGTCAAGGGTCGCGATCCGGCGGGCCAGGTCCCAGGGGAAGCTGTAGGTGGTCGATCCGGTGGCCACCAACCCGATCCGCTCGGTCCCTCCGGCGACTGCGGACAGCTGCTGGATGGGGTCGAACCACATCCCGGGCAGGTACTCGCTGCGGAACTCCGCCGTGCCGGGGCTGTCGGGCAGGAAGATCGAGTCGATGATCCCGCGCTCGGCGATCTGTGCCAGCTCGATGAGACTCCTGATCTCGAGCACCGCGGCGGGATCGGCGTCCTGGACCTTCCACGCGGACTCGTGGTAGCCGGGATTGCGCAGGTACACGTTGAGGTTGAGGAAGCGTTCCCGATCCGCGCTCATGATCGGGTCTTGCCGAGGTCGTTGCCCCACTGGGGTCGGAATTGAATGCTGATCCGAGCGCCCAGGGCGCGCGTCGTCTTGGGGATGGCGTGCAGCCAGGTCCGCTGGCAGCTTCCGCCCATCACCAACAGATCCCCGTGCCCAACCTGGAGACGCAGCCCGGACCCGCCCGCCTTCGGCCGCAACGCGAATGGGCGAGCGGCCCCGAGGGAGACGATGGCCACCATGGTGTCGCGAGGGCTCTCGCGGGCGATGCGGTCTCCATGCCAGGCGACGCTGTCGTTGCCGTCGCGGTACAGGCAGAGTCCCGCGGTGACGAACGGCTCGCCCAGTTCCTCACCGTAATGAGCGCTGAGCGCCGATCGGGCCTCTTCGAGAACGGGATGAGGCAGGGGCTCGCCTTGCGCGTAGCGGGCCAGGAGCCGCGGGACCCGCACGGTGCTGTCGTACATGTGCATCTGCTCCTCCCGCCACGGCACGGCGGTGACCAGGGCGTCGAACAGCTCGTCGGCCGCGGTGATGAAGCCCGGCCGCAGGTCGATCCACGCGCCGTCAGAGAGCGGGCGGCGCGCGACCGCGGCGCCAAGCTCGGCGAGGCCCAGTTCGCCGGAGCCGAACAGCGAGGGTTGCACGACGAGGGCCACGGGATGAAGTCTAGCCAAGTGCGAACATGCGTTCGCCCAGGCGCCGGCGGTCCTCGATCGCCGGCGACGGCAGGCTGCTGGCGCAGGCTGCCGCCGGACCTTAGAGTTGCCGGTGAGATGCCTGCCTACCGGGGCCGGTGCCGATCGCCGGTGTGCGCGTGAGCCGACCGCGATGAAGTGGGAACTCGCGATCGCCGCCGCCGCGGTGCTGGTCGTCGCCGCCACGTCGCGACGCCTCACGGGCACCCCTGTGACGGCCGCGATGATGTTCGTGGCGATCGGCATGCTGGTCGGGCCACTCGTGCTCGACGGCGTCGCAGTCGCTCCTGGTGATTCGGCCGTCCGCACGCTCGCCGAGGCGACGCTGGCGGTGGTGCTGTTCGCGGATGCGTCTCGCATCAAGCTGCGCGCACTGCGCAGTGAGTACACCGTGCCGCTGCGGCTCCTCGGCGTCGGCTTACCCCTCACGATCATCGTCGGGGCTGGTCTGGCGATTGTCATCTTCGGGCAACTGAATCTTGCCGAGGCGGTCGTGCTGTCAGTGGTGCTCGCGCCGACCGACGCCGCTCTCGGCCAGGCCGTGGTGACCGAGCCGCGCCTTCCGTCGCGTATCCGCCAAGGTCTGAATGTCGAGAGCGGGCTCAACGACGGAATCTGCGTCCCGCTGCTGCTCATTGCGCTGGCGGTGGCGGACGTCGAGGACCATCTGGCCACCGGCCATAGCGCGCTCAGCGTCGTCGCGGAGGAGATCGGGTACGGAATCGTCGGTGGCGTGGCGGCGGGATTGTCCGTGGCCGCGATCGTCGCGTACGCCCACCGCCGCGACCTGATCACCGGGGCGTGGCTCCAGGTCATCCCGATCGCGGGGGCGGCTCTGGCCTACGGGATCGCGCTCGCGCTGGGCGGCTCGGGTTTCATCGCCGCCTTCCTCGCCGGCGGCATTTTCGGCGCGTTGGCCGGCGAGCAGTCCGAGGAGGCGTCCCGCCTCAACGAGGAGCTTGGTGATCTCCTTGGCGGGCTCACGTTCCTCATCTTCGGCGCGATCCTCCTTGGCCCGGCGCTCGAGCATCTGAGCTGGCAGATTGCGCTCTACGCACTGCTCAGTCTGACCGTGATCCGGATGCTGCCGGTGGCCATCGCCCTGTTCGGCACCGGGGCGACCTGGAGGACCGTCGGCTTCCTCGGATGGTTTGGCCCGCGAGGCCTTGCCTCGATCGTGTTCGCGATGATCGCGCTCCAGGAGGCGCACCTGGCGCACGTGCAGACGATTCTCCTCGCTTCCTATGTGACGGTCGGTGTGTCCGTGTTCGCGCACGGGGCGACGGCGGCACCGCTCGCCACGCGCTATGCGCAGTGGTACGCCTCGCGCCACCCGCATCGTCCGCCGCTGATGGAGAGCGTCCCGGCCGCGCACCATCGACCACGCGGCGCCCCGCACCCGCCCGCCGGCGGTGACGGCCCAGGATGAGTCACTGCGGCGCGCGGCCGTTCGAGTCCCGGTCGTACGGGATCGCCACCCGCAGCGTGGTCCCACGGCCGGGTGGGCTCTCGACCTCGATCGAGCCCCCGAGCGCCTCCACTCGATCCGTGAGCCCGAGCAGCCCGGACCCGCGGGCCGGGTCGGCGCCGCCCACCCCGTCGTCGCTGATCGTTACGTCGACGACCGCGTCCACTGCACGCACGTCGATGCGCACCGTTGACGCCCGCGCGTGCTTGGCGGCGTGGTGAGGGCCTCTGAGACGAGGTAATAGACGGCGACCTCGACCGGGTCAGGGCGGTTGGGCACATCGACGTCAAGCTCCACCGGGAGCCCGGCCCGGCATGCGAATGTCAACCAGCGCCAGGTCCGGCCTCAGCTGACGCACGAGGTCAAGGAGGCGCGCCGCATCGCCGGCCTGGCCGACCACATCGAAGCCCGCGCGCTCGAGCAGGCTGGCCAACCCCTCGCGCAGGAGCACGTCGTCCTCGGCCACGACGACCCGGCACCCGTTCGCGGTGGAGTCTGAATGCGGGGTGCGGGACCGCGCAGGCTTCGAGCCGTGACTGTGGCACGAATCCGCACCCGCATGACGTCAATCGCCGCCCGATATGCTGGCGGCCGTGGACGTGGGACAGCCGATCAGCTACCAGGTGCTCGAGAAGGGCACGCCCGTGTACACCGCGGACGGAGAGAAGATCGGCACCGTCGGACACGTGTTGGCGGTGGAGGCCGAGGACATTTTCGACGGCATCGTGATCTCGGAGCACATGGGTTCTGGGGGCCATCGGTTTGCCGACGCCGACGAAGTCGGACAGATCGGCGAGCAGGGCGTGGTCTTGAAGCTCGACCGCGAACAGTGCCGGGCGCTGCCCGAGCCGTCGGCGAACCCCGCCGCGATGCGCGACGACCCCGCGGAATCCCGCGCCGACGCCCGGAGGGACAAACTGCGCCGCGCCTGGGACTACGTCTCGGGCAACTACTAGCGCTCCCGAGCGCACAGATGCGCCGGCCCGCCCGTGGGTGACGTGTATGGTCGGACGATGGGGTTCTGGGTGCAGGTGAACCCTCACGGGCCGCACGCCGACGAAGTCGACCTGGCGGTTCGGGCTGTCGCGTGTGCACGAGGAGAGCGAGTTGCGCGATCGCTGGCAGGGCGCCGGAGACCGCTCTGGCTGGCTTGGCGACGTGGATGATCTCCTGTCGCGACTCGGACGGTCCAGTGCGGGGAGCCCACCCCCGGTCTCGCCCTAGCCCGGCGTTTCGCAGACGCCCAGGGGGGCACCGGCGACGACCGTGGCGTAAGTTCGCGACGCTTTGAGACCGACAGCCCCGACGAAAGCGAGCGATTCGATGAGCGAGATAGAAGGCCGGCAGCGGAGTGCGGTGGTGTTCGGAGCGCGCAACCTGGGCCGCTCGGTCATCGAACTGCTGGTGAGCGACGGCTGGACGGTGGCGGGCGTGGCACGGTCACAGAGCACGTTGGACGGCGTCGACGCGGCCGGCGCGCTCGCCGTGAAAGGCGACGTGACGGATCCCGCGAGCGTGTCCGGGGTGCTGGAGCAGGCGGCCGCTGCTCACGGTGGAGTCGAGCTCGTGGTCAATGCGGCCGCCGCATACGGCGGGGACCGCACGGGGCCGTTTGGCGGCGGCCCGATCGCCGAGGCCGACGGTGACGCCTTTGAGTCGTGGGCGGCGGCTCCGGCGCGCGCGGCCTTCTCGTTTCTGTCGGCGAGCGGACGGTTCGCGATCGCACAGGGCCGGGCGGCGACGCTGGTGCAGGTCACGGGCGGGTCAGCGCGGCGCGCGATGCCGGGCCGCGGTCTGTGGTCAGCAGGGTCGTTCGGGGTGCGAGCGATCACCAACGCGGCCGCGCTTGAGCTGCGCCCCCGGGGCATTCAGGTCGCGTTGCTGATCGTCGACGCGGGCATCCAGCCGCGCGATGGGTCCACTCGCGCCGGTGTCTCGCCCGAGGCGCTGGCCGATCCGCGCCGGATCGCCGATGCCGTTCTGTTTCTGGCCAACCAGGATGCGCGCTCGGCGACCCACGAGCTCCAGCTCACCCCGCTCGCCGAGAACTGGACGCCCTGAACCGGCACGCCAGGTCCGCGCGAGCGGTTCGCCTCATGCCAACCGGGTGATGCTCCGCCGACGGCCCACGCCTAGCGTGTGGCAACGAGTCGAGTTCGAGGAGGCGTGATGAGCGACGCGGACAAACGGCACGTGGTCGTCGTTGGTGGTGGTTTTGCCGGGCTGGGCTGTGCGCAGCAGCTGGCCGGCCATGATGCGATCCACGTCACGCTGATCGATCGCAACAACTACCACCAGTTCCAGCCGCTTCTCTATCAGGTCGCGACCTCGCAATTGGCGCCCAGTGACATCTCGCACTCGCTGCGCTCGGTCTTCGCCGACGACGACAGCGTCGACGTCAAACTGGCCGACATCGCCTCGATCGATCCGGCCACGCGCACCGTGACCGCCGATGACGGGCAGGCCTGGTCAGGCGACGTGCTCGTGCTCGCGGCCGGCTCTCAGCCCAATTTCTTCGGCACTCCCGGCGCGGCCGAGTACGCGTTCCCGCTGTACTCGCTCGACGACGCGACGAACCTGCGCTCGCGCATCCTCGGGCTGTTCGAGCAGGTCGACCGAGATCCCCGGCTCATTGAGCGTGGAGCGCTCAACATCGTGATCGTCGGCGGGGGGCCAACCGGCGTCGAGGTCGCCGGCGCGATCGGCGACATGCTCTCCGTGACGGCTCCGGCCGTCTATCGCGACCTGGATCTGAGCGCGGCACGCGTCCATCTGCTCGACTATGGCGACGCGTTGCTCAAGCCGTTCTCGGACCGGGCCCATGACTACGTGGCCAAGGTCCTCGGCGACAAACACGTGCAGATCCACCTGGGTACGGGGGTCAAGGAGGTCGGTACCGGCCATGCGGTCTTCTCGGACGGGACGACGATCGCCACCCGCTGCGTCGTGTGGGGCGGAGGGATCAAGGCCGCCGCGGTGGCGGCGGACGGAGGCCTCGCTCAGGGGCGCGGCGGGCGTGTGGATGTGGAGCCCGACCTGACGCTCGGCGGCCACGAGGGTGTGTACGTCATCGGCGACATCGCCACCATTCCCGACGGAGCCGGCGGAGCCCTCCCGCAGCTCGGCTCGGTCGCGCTCCAGAGCGGCGCCTGGGCCGCCCAGAACATCGTCGCGGACCTCGAGGGCAAGCCGCGCAAACCATTTGCCTACCACGACAAGGGGATCATGGCGATGATCGGCCGCGGCGCGGCAATCGCCGAGGTCGGAAAGCATCATCACGAGATCCACGGCGAGCTGGCCCACATGGCGTGGCTGGGCGTACACGCCAGCCTGATGACCGGCACCAAGGCCAAGATCGAGGCGTTCGTCGACTGGGCATGGGACGGGTTCTCCAAGACGGGGGGACCCCATGTGCTCGATCGAGGTGATGCGGCGCAGATCGACTGGGACGACGACGCCGTCGCGATGGCGCCGGGCGGCACGTCGACCTCCGGCTCCTGAGCGTCAGAGCTTCGGTTCACCCGGATGGGGTGATGCCGCTGGAGTGGACCCTTCGGACCATTGGTCCGCCGGTCTGCACACAAACAAGGGATGGGCCCATGAGCATTGCCGTCGAATCTCGCCCGGGTACGACTCAGCGGGGAGATGGAGGTCAGCAGGTCGCGGACGTGTTCGTGATATTCGGGATCACCGGCGACCTGGCCAAGGTGATGACATTCAACTCGCTCTATCGCCTGGCGGAGCGGGGCCTGCTGACCTGCCCGATCGTCGGCGTCGCGGTGAGCGACTGGTCAGCGGACGATCTGCGCAGCCACGCGCGCGAGGCCATCGTCAAGTGCGGCACCACCATCGACGAGGCGGTGTTCGATCGGCTGGCGGCGCAGATGTCATACGTGAGCGGAGACTTCGGCGAGCCCGATACCTACGAGCGAGTCGCGCGCGCGATCGGCGAGGCTCGCTGTCCGGTGTTCTATCTCGAGATCCCGCCGTTCCTGTTCGGGCGGGTGATCAAGGGGCTGACCGAGGCCGGCCTGACCGGTACCGGCCGTGTTGTCGTCGAGAAGCCGTTCGGCCACGACCTGGCGTCGGCGCAGGAGCTCGCGCGGGAGATCCACCAGTACATCGATGAGTCCCAGCTGTACCGGATCGATCACTTCCTGGGCAAGATGGGGATCGGGGAGATCCTCTATCTGCGGTTCGCCAACGCGATGTTCGAGCCCATCTGGAACCGCAACTACGTGGCCTCGGTCCAGATCACAATGGCCGAGAGTTTCGGCGTGGAGGACCGCGGGCACTTCTATGACCCGGTCGGGGCGGTGCGCGACGTGGTCGTCAACCACATGATGCAGGTGGTCGCCGCCGCGGCGATGGAGGTCCCCTCCTCGGGTGACGCCGACGTCCTCAAGGACGCGTTGGTCGGGGCGTACCGCGCGATGCCGGCGGCCGACCCGAGCCACTACGTGCGGGGGCAGTACGAGGGCTATCAAGAGATCGACGGCGTCGACCCGAACTCGACCACCGAGACCTACGCGGCCATGCGGCTGGAGATCGACAACTGGCGGTGGTCGGGCGTCCCATTCTTCCTGCGTACCGGGAAGTGCCTCCCCGTCACGCAGACCGAGCTTCGGGTCGTGTTTCGACGGCCGCCGCGGCTGGGCTTCATGGGTTGGTCGCGGGTGCCCGAGCCCAGCCAGCTCGTCGTCAAGATGGACCCCGCGACAGGCATCCGCCTTCTGGTCGACGCCCAGCGCCACGAGACGATCGAGCCCGAGCAGATCAACCTCGACATGGAGTTCGCGCAGGAAGGCGGTGAGGGCCCGACCCCCTACGAGGTCTTGCTGCACGCCGCGCTGATCGGCGACAGCAAGCGATTCACCCGCCAGGACGGCGTGGAACAGTGTTGGCGGGTGATGGCGCCGGTGCTCGAGCACCCCCCGCCCGTCCACGCGTATGCGAAGGGGTCGTGGGGCCCCGCCGAGGCGGACGACATGCTCAGCGGCTACGGCCGCTGGCACGAGCCCTGGGTGGCGGCATGAGCACGACCAAGGCCCCCAAGAGCGCCCAGCGCGACGGTCACACCGCGGCCAAGGCGACGGCGGCGCCATCGACCACCGCGGCGCCGCAGAGCGCGGCCGCGCCGTCGCCGTTCACCCCGATCGCGAGCTACGGCTTTCTCTCCAACTGCCATACCGGCGCCCTCGTGGCCCCCGACGGGACGATCGACTGGCTGTGCGTTCCCCGGTTCGATTCGCCGAGCGTCTTCGGCGCTCTGCTGGACCGCGGGGCGGGGAGCTTCAGCTTCGGACCGTTCGGGATCAATGTGCCCAGCGAGCGCGCCTACGAGCCGGGGACCAACTCGCTGATCACGTCATGGCGAACCCCGACCGGCTGGGCCACCGTGCGAGAGTCGCTGACGATGGGTCCGCGGCGTGGCGAGGACACGACCACGCCGCACACCCGGCCCCCGGCCGACGAGGACGCCGAGCACGTGTTGGTGCGGACCGCCTACTGCGTCGAGGGCAGCGTGGAGATCGATCTCGTATGCGAGCCGGCCTTCGACTACGGCCGCGAGCCGGCGGACTGGACGCTCTCAGACGACCGCCACCAAGCCGAGGCCAGCGGGGCCGGGCAGACGCTGCGGCTGCAGAGCGACCTGTTGATCGGCATCGAGAGTGGCCGGGCTCGCGCGCGCCACGTGCTGCGCGAAGGAGAGGCGGCGTATTGCGCGCTGGCGTGGGCCGAGGAGGCCCACCTCCCGGCGACGGCCGAGGAGGCATACGACCAGCTCAAGACGACGACGACGTTCTGGCGCGACTGGCTGGCGCGGGCGCGCATCCCCGACCACGAGCTCGGGCCGCTCATCACTCGCTCGGCGCTGACGATCAAGGGCCTGACCTACATGCCCACCGGGGCGACCGTGGCGGCGCTCACCACCTCGCTGCCCGAGACGCCCGGCGGCGAGCGCAACTGGGATTACCGCTACACGTGGATCCGGGACTCCACCTTCACCCTGCAGGCGCTGCACTACCTCAACCTCGACTGGGAGGCCGACGAGTTCATGCAGTTCATCGCCGACCTCGAGCGCAACGAGGATGGCGGGCTGCAGATCATGTACGGGATCGACGGGCGGCGCGACCTCACCGAGACGCTCCGGGAGGATCTCTCCGGCTACGCCGGCGCCCGGCCCGTGCGGCTGGGCAACGGCGCCTTCGACCAGCGTCAGAACGACGTGTTCGGCGCTGCACTGGACTCCGTCCTGCTGCACGCCCAGCGCAGCCAGCGCCTGCCCCGGCGCCTGTGGCCGCTGATCCAGGCGCAGGCCGAATGCGCGACGGCGGTGTGGCGCAACCCGGACCAGGGGATCTGGGAGGCCCGGGGCGAGCCGCAGCATTACGTCTCGTCCAAGCTCATGTGCTGGGTGGCGCTCGACCGTGCGTCACGGCTCGCGCAGATCCAGGGGGAGCCGGCCCTGTCCGCCGCCTGGGCGCAGACCGCCGAGGAGATCAAGGCCGACATCCTGGAGCACGGCGTCGACGCCCGGGGCGTCCTGCGCCAGCACTACGCCACGGACTCGCTCGACGCCTCGACGCTGCTGGCGGCGATGTTCGGGTTCCTTCCCGGTGGCGACGAGCGCCTGCGCGCCAGCGTGCTGGCCGTCGCCGACGAGCTGACCGAGAACGGCTTCGTGCTCCGCTACCGCACCGACGAGACCGATGACGGGCTGTCGGGCAAGGAGGGCACGTTCGTCATCTGCTCGTTCTGGCTCGTCTCGGCGCTGGCGATCATCGGAGAAACGCAGCGGGCGCGGGATCTGATGGCGAAGCTCGCAAAGGTGGCATCGCCGCTCGGGCTCTACGCCGAGGAGTTCGACGTCGACACCGGACGGCACCTCGGCAACTTCCCGCAGGCGTTTTCGCACCTCGCCCTCGTCGAGGCCGCTGCGCGAATCATCCTGGCCGAGCGACTGAAGGAGATCGGGGCATGAGCGATTCCTACGACGTCATCGTGATCGGCAGCGGCGCGGGTGGCGGCACGCTCGTGCACCGCCTCGCGCCCTCGGGCAAGCGGATCCTGCTGCTCGAGCGCGGAGGCTGGCTGCGGCGCGAGCCCCAGAACTGGCGCGCCGAGGACGTGTTCGTGGATGGTCGGTACGTCTCTCCGGACACCTGGTACTACGACGATCTCACGCCGTTTCAGCCACAGGTCCACTACTTCGTCGGCGGTGCCACCAAGCTGTACGGAGCGGCGCTCTACCGCCTCCGCGAGCAGGACTTCGAAGCGATCGAGCACTACGACGGGGCCTCTCCCGCCTGGCCCATCTCCTACGGCGACATGGAGCCGTACTACACCCAGGCCGAGCAGCTCTACCAGGTGCACGGCGCACGTGGCGAGGACCCGACCGAGCCGCCGGCGAGCGGGCCCTACCCGTTCCCCGCGCTCTCGCACGAGCCCCGTATCCAGCAGCTGTCCGACGATCTCGCCGCCGCCGGGCTGCACCCGTTCCACGCGCCGTGCGGAGTCCTGCTCGACGAGGGCAACATGCCGTTCAGCCGCTGCGTGCGCTGCGACAACTGCGACGGGTTCCCGTGCCTCGTCCACGCCAAGTCCGACGCCGAGGTGATCGCAGTGCGCCCGGCAATCGAGCACTCCAACGTCACCCTTCTCACGGGGGCCGAGGCCCTGCGCCTTGAGTGCAACGACGCCGGCACGGCCGTGACCGGCGTGGTGGCGAACGTCGGTGGCCTCGAGGAGACGTTCCGCGGCGACATCGTGGTGGTGTCGTGCGGCGCCGCCAACAGCGCCCGGCTCCTGCTGTCCTCGGCATCCGACGCCCATCCCGCCGGACTGGCCAACGGATCAGACCAGGTGGGGCGCAACTACATGTTCCACAACAGCCAGGCGGTGCTCGCCCTGTCCAAGGACGAGAACCCCACCGTCTTCCAGAAGACGCTTGGGGTCAACGACTTCTACCTCTCCGGCACCGACGACTTCGACTTCCCGCTCGGCAACATCCAGATGGTCGGCAAGTCCCAGGCGCCGATGTTCCGTGGCGAAAAGCCGGGCGAGACGCGATTCGCCCCGACCTGGTCGCTTGACCAGGTTGCCCGCCACGCGGTGGACTTCTGGCTGTCCACCGAGGATCTCCCACGCCCAGACAATCGCGTCTGGCTCGCGCGCGACGGCAAGCTCGTCATCGGCTACAGGGCCTCCAACGAGGAGCCCAAGAAGCGGCTCTATCACCAGCTGAAGTCGATGCTCGCCCACCTGGGGATGCACCACGACCACCTGCTGCCCCACCACGCGTACCTCAAGAACGAGATCCCGGTGGCGGGCTGCGCCCATCAGGCGGGGACCTGCCGGTTTGGCACGGACCCGTCGATGTCGGTGCTCGATCCCGACTGCCGGGCGCATGAGGTCGACAACCTGTACGTGGTCGACACGAGCTTCTTTCCGAGTATCGGCGCGGTGAACCCGGCGCTGACCGCGATGGCGAATGCGCTGCGGGTGGGCGACCACCTGCTCGGTCGTCTCGACGCCGCGGCGCCCCGACCCGAGCCCGTGCAGGTCGCATGACTCCGAACAGCCGGTGAAAGAGCGCCGCCGCTGATGGCCAACGAGCTAGCCCGCTGGCAGTTCGGGACCACCACCGTCTATCACTTCTTCTTCGTTCCGGTCACCATCGGCCTGGCCTTCCTGGTGGCGATCCTGCAGACGGTCTGGTACCGGACCGACCAGCCCGAGTACAAGCGGATGACGCGGTTCTTCGGAACGCTGCTGCTCATCAACGTGGCCATCGGAGTCGTGACCGGCCTCGTCCAGGAGTTCCAGTTCGGGATGAACTGGTCCACCTACTCTCGCTTTGTCGGCGGCGTGTTCGGGGCGCCGCTGGCGATGGAGGGGCTGGTGGCGTTCTTTCTCGAGTCGACGTTCATCGGGCTCTGGGTGTTCGGATGGGATCGGTTGCCCAAGCGGGTGCACCTGGGCTGCATCTGGGCGGTGTCGATCGGGTCCTTGCTCTCGGCGATGTTCATCCTCATCGCCAACTCCTGGATGCAGCACCCGGTGGGCTACAAGCTCAGTCACGGGCAGGCGCAGCTCAACAACGTCTGGGCTCTGTTCGTGAACCCGACGTTCGTCTGGGGCTATGCGCATGTGGTCCTCGCCTCCCTGATCACCGGTTCGCTGGTGATGCTCGCGGTCTCCGCGTGGTACCTGCGCAGGGGCGCGCACGTCGAGTCGTTCCGCCACACCGCCAAGGTGGCGCTGCTCGTGCTCATCCCGGCGATCGTCATCCAGATGTCGGTCGGCAACCAACTCGGCGTGATCGAGAACGAGTACCAGCCGATGAAGATCGCCGCGGCCGAAGCGCAGTGGAACAGCTGCCAGCCGTGCTCGTTCTCCGCGTTCCAGTTCGGTGGCGGCGCCAGCGACCAGACCCCCGTCGAGATCATCCCGATCCCACATCTGCTCTCTGTTCTGGCCACCGGCACCTGGAACGGAGCCGTCACCGGGCTCAATCAACTCCAGGCGCAGTACCAGCGCAGATTCGGCCCCGGCAACTACGTCCCTGATGTGTTCATCCAGTACTGGTCGATGCGGGTCATGGCCTACCTGGCCAGCATCGTCCTGCTCCTCGCTCTCTGGGGCGGCTGGCTCCTGCACCGGGGGACGCTCGAGCGATCGCGGCTGTTCTTGACGGTCGCCATCTGGGCGGTGATCACGCCGTTCCTGATGAACACGGCCGGGTGGTTTTTGACCGAGAGCGGCCGGCAGCCATGGATCGTGCAGGGGCTACAGAAGACCGTGAGCGCCAGCTCTCCCTCGGTCAGCTCGACCGAGATCTGGATCAGCCTCATCGCCTTCGTGCTGTCCTACATCGTCCTCGGCGCCGCAGACGGTTACCTCATGCTCCGCTACTCCCGGCGCGGCCTGAGCGAGGCTGACGCCGAGGCCGCCGAGACCGAGCCGCCCGGTGCCTTCCCCGCTCTGACCTACTGACGCCATGCAGCTGCACACGATCTGGTTCATCATCATCGCCATCTTCTGGGTCGGCTTCTTCGTGCTGGAGGGGTTCGACTTCGGGGTGGGGGCGCTGCACGCGTTCATCGGGCGCAACGACACCGAGCGCCGGATCGCGATCAACACCATCGGCCCGTGGTGGGACGGCAACGAGGTGTGGCTGATCGTCGCCGGCGCGTCGATGTTCGCCGCATTCCCGGGCTGGTACGCGACGATGTTCTCCGCGCTGTACCTCGCGCTGGTGCTTCTGCTCGTGGCGCTGTTCGCCCGTGGGGTCTCATTCGAGTACCGCGGCAAGCGCGAGAGCCCGCGGTGGCGCAACGGCTGGAGCTGGGCTCTGACCGTCGGCAGCATCCTCATCCCGCTGCTGGTCGGCGTCGCGTTGGGAGACCTCCTGCACGGGCTCCCGATCAACGCCGCCCATGAGTTCACGGGCAACTTCTTCAGCCTGCTCACCGGCTACGGCCTCATGACCGGCGTGTGCCTGCTGACGTTGTGCCTGCTGCACGGCGCCACCTTCCTCGCGCTGCGCACCGCGGGCGAGATCCGTGACCGGGCTCACGCCGCGGGTCGCAGGCTCGGCGTGGTGGCGATCGTGATCAACCTCGCCTGGTGCATTTGGACGCTGGTCGTCATCGGCGGCGGCACGCTGCCGGAGCCGACTCAGATCTTCGGCGTGATCGCCGTCATCTTCGCCCAGCGTCTCACGACCAGCGACAACGACGGCTGGGCCTTCGCGGCCTCGGGCTTCGCCATCGCCGCGGCCATCGGCCAGCTCTTCATCTCGCTCTATCCCAGCGTGATGGTGTCGAGCACCCGGCACAGCTTCGACCTCACGGTCAACAACGCCGCCGCCGGGCATTACTCGCTGGTCGTCATGACCGTCGTCGCCGTGCTGGCCCTGCCGGTCGTCCTGCTGTATCAGGGCTGGTCGTTCCACGTGTTCCGCCGCCGCGTCGGCGCCCCGCCGACGTCGAGTCAGTAACGGCGCGGTGGGCCGCTAGTGCGCGCGCTCGACCCGCGCCTGCTCCGGCGCACCACGCCCGCGCGACCGCTGATGGCGATCGACACCGCGCTGGGCATCGGGAGCGCGCTCGCGGTGCTCCTCCAAGGGTTCGTCCTGGCACGGATCGTGGCGCACGGATTCCACGGGGCGCCGCTGCACCGGCTCTGGGGCGATCTCGTCCTGCTGGTGGTGGCGTTTGCCATCCGCGGCGCGCTCGGCGCGGGGATGGCGGTGGCGGGGCACCGCGCCGCCTGGAGCGTCCTCTCGGAGTTGCGCATGGCGGTGGTGGAGAAGCGACTTGCGTCGCAGCCGATCGCCGTCGACGGAACGAGCGGATCCGAACTGGCCGCGGTTGCCGTCCAGGGCGTCGACGGGCTCGAGGGGTACTTCGCCCGCTACCTGCCCCAGGTCGTCCTCGCCTCCGTGGTCCCGTTCGTCGTCGTCGCTGCCGTTGCGGTGATCGACTGGGAGTCGGCCCTGATCATGTTGCTGACACTTCCGCTGGTGCCGGTCTTCATGTGGCTCATCGGGCGCTACACCGAGCAACGAACACGGGAGCGGTGGCAGGCGCTGCGGCGGCTCTCGACCCACTTCCTCGACGTCGTGCGCGGCCTGCCGACGCTGCGCGCATTCGGCCGGGCCGAAGACGAGCTCGCCACGCTGTCCGCGGTCAGCGAGCGCTACCGGGCGACCACCATGGCGACGCTGCGGGTCAGCTTCCTCTCCGGCTCGGTGCTCGAACTGGCGGCGACCCTCGGCGTTGCCCTCGTCGCCGTCACCGCCGGGGTGCGGCTGGTCGGCGGTGACGTCGGGCTTCAGACGGGGCTGACCGTGATCATCCTCGCGCCCGAGCTGTACCTGCCGTTCCGGCGTCTGGGCGCGGAGTACCACGCGAGCGCGGACGGCATCGCCGTGGCCGAGCGCATGTTCGCGCTCCTCGATGCCCCGCCCGCTATGCCAGACGGGGGACCGCGTCCCGCGCCGAGCCCGGCCGACGCGCCGGTCCGGTTCGAGCAGGTCTCGTTCACGTATCCGTCGCGGTCGGTGCCCGTGCTCGACCAGTTCGACCTGGAGCTTTCACCGGGCGAGACGGTGGCCCTCGTCGGGGAGAGCGGCGCCGGCAAGAGCACGGTGGCGGCGCTTCTGCTCGGACTCCTGGAGCCGACGGCGGGACGAATCTCGATCGGCGGCGTCGATCTCCTCGGCTGTGACGGCGAGGCATGGCGTCGCCGGATCGCCTGGGTCCCCCAGCACCCCGACGCTGTGGCGCGGCAGCGTGGCGGACAACATCCGGCTGGGCGATCCGGCCGCCGCGGATCGCCAGGTGCGCGATGCGGCGGCTCTCGCGGGAGCGCACGAGTTCATCGACCGGCTGCCCGACGGCTACGCGACCCGCGTCGGCGACGGGGGCCGGGCGCTGTCGCCAGGCGAGCGCCGCCGGATCGGGCTGGCGCGAGCCTTCCTGCGCGACGCCCCGCTCGTGATCCTCGACGAGGCGACGGCGGATCTGGACCCCGCCGCGGCAGCCATCGTGGCCGGAGCGGTGGAGCGCCTGCGCGCGGGGCGCACGATTCTGATGATCGCCCATCGGCCAGAGCTGATCGGCCACGCGGATCGCGCGGTGCGCCTGGCGGACGGGGCCGCGACGGCGGCACTGGAGCGGAGCGCGGCATGAGTGGGACGCTCACTGCGCTGCTGGCGATGAGCCGCACGTCGCGCTGGCGCCTGGGGGCGGCCTCGGCGCTGGGGGCGCTCACCGTGGTCTTCGGAGTGGGCCTGATGGCCAGCGCGGGATATCTGATCGCGCGGGCGGCCGAGCGTCCGGCGATCCTGTCGCTGGAGGTGGCGATCGTGGCCGTCCGCTTCTTCGGCCTCGGCCGTCCGGTGGTCCGCTACCTGGAGCGGCTCGCGTCCCACGACCTGGCGCTCCGCGCGCTGGGCCGGGTCCGCGCGACGTTCTATGAGCGGATCGAGCCTCTCGCTCCGGCGCAGCTGGAGCCCTATCGTGCCGGGGACCTGGTGTCGCGCATGGTGGCGGACGTCGATGCGCTTCAGAACCTCTCCCTCGTGGGCTTGGAGCCGCCGATCGTCGCCGTGCTGGCCGGCGCCGTGTCGGTGGGCGTGGCCGCCGCCGTCCTCCCCGCCGCCGGGTTCGTCCTTGCCGGCGGGCTGCTGCTCGGGGCCCTCGCCATCCCCGCGACCTCGAGCCACCTCAGCGCGCGGGCCGGGCGCCGGCAGGCAGGCGCGCGCGGCGAGCTGACCGCCGAGCTCGTCGAGCTCGCCCGCGGCGCCCCGGAGCTGGTTGCCTTCGGCGGTCAAGCGGCGGGGCTGCAGCGCGTCCGATCCGCGAACGCGACGCTCGTCGCGCTCGGCCGCCGCGACGCCTTCGCCGGCGGCGCCGGCGACGCTCTGGGGCTGCTCGTGTCCGGCGCGACCGTCGCCGGGGTCCTCGCCGTCGCGCTCGCCGCCTCCGCGGACGGGCGGCTGGATCGGGTCCTCGTCGCGATGCTGGCGCTCCTGGCCCTGGCGTCCTTCGAGGCGGTCACGCCGCTGGCGGCGACGGGCCGGCAGCTGCCCGCGACGCTCGCCGCCGGCCGGCGGATTCTCGACCTGACCGCCCGCACGGCGGCCGTGCGGGATCCCTCCGCGCCGCGGCCCGCGCCGCGCTGGCCCCTCGCGGTGGAGCTCGAGCACGTTCGCGTGCGGTACCCGGGGCAGTCTCGTCCAGCCCTCGAGGACGCCTGTCTGCGGCTCGAGCCCGGCGAACGGGTCGCACTGGTCGGCGCCAGCGGTGCCGGCAAGACGACCATCGTCAACCTCCTCCTGCGCTTTCTCGATCCCGAGAGCGGGCGGGTGCTGCTCGGCGGCCACGACCTGCGCGAGTACCGGCAGGACGATGTGCGGCGCGCGATCGCCGTCGCCGGCCAGGACGCGCACCTCTTCTCGGCGAGCATCCGCGACAACGTGCGTCTGGGCTGCCCGGACGCCACCGAGGCAGAGCTTGTGCGCGCGCTGGGGCGGGCGCGGATCTGGGACTGGATCGCGGGGCTGCCCGATGGCCTCGACACCTTCGTCGGGGAAGAGGGGCGTGAGCTCTCCGGGGGCCAGCGCCAGCGGCTCGTGCTGGCACGAGCGCTGCTCGTCGGCGCGCCCGTGTTGGTGCTCGACGAGCCGACCGCCCATCTCGACGGGCCCACCGCCGCCGCGCTCATCGAGGACGTGTTCGTCGCGGCGGGTGACCGGACCGTGCTCCTCATCACCCACCGGCCGGAGGGGCTGGACCTCGTCGACCGGGTGGTCACCCTGGAGGTCTGATCAGGCCGGCGGGGCAGCCTCGGGTCGCGGCACGGCCTCGGGGTCGGCGGCGACCGCCTCCTGGAGCGCTCGCGCCTCCTCAGCGCCGAGGTGATGGCGCAACAGGCGGCCGTGGTGGCCGTCGAGCGCGGCGACCATCGCGTCGACGTGCGCGGGGGTGGCCAGCATCACCAGCGCCGAGGATCCTTCGGGAACGTCGCTGCGAACCGCGTCGAAGAACGCGCTGCGCAGGTGCGGCGATGACCTCTCCTGGGCCACGCCGCCCACCATCCCTCCTCCGACCAGGCCCACGGCGAGGCCGGCAGGACCGAAGAGCAGGCCGATCGCGCCCCCGGCCACGGCCCCCTCGGCGGTCCTGGAACCGATGAACTCCTGCTCGTCGTCGGCGTCGACGTATCGGCCGGCGAACGTGCCCCTGACGACGATCCGGTTGCGCCGGTGGTGTTCGACGAACGCGATCTCCTGCGCCCACGCGACATCTCCGACCGTGGCCGGGGCGCGTGAGTACGCCTGCTCGGCGCCTTCGGGGTGGTCGAATACGATGAGCGCGAAGTCGAGCCCGTCCGAGTCCATCACCGCCGAACCGTATGTACATCGCTGCGCGACCGCGTCGTCCGATTCGGGTGACGATCGCGTGCGGCCTATCGTGCAGTCGGTGCGCGGAGGAGCGTTTCGCAGGCTGATGTGGGTGGCGTGGGGCATCGCGGGGTGTGCCGCGTGGTTGCTGGTGGTGTCGAGCGCGTCGGCGGTGGCGAAGCCCAAACGGGCGCGGCCCGTCACGCTCGAATGGGTCGGTGACATCGCTCTGAGCACCCAGCGCGGGCTCCCGCCCGGAGGGCTGGAGCACGCGCTGGCACCCGTACACGAGCTCCTCGGTGATGCGCAGGTCACGCTCGGCAACCTCGAGGGCACCCTATCGGTGGGCGGGGCGTCGAAGTGCGGCGGCATCGGTGGCGGCATCTGCTTCGCCTTCCAGGCTCCGCCTGCGACGGCCGGCCAGCTGCGGGCGCTCGGATTTGACCTGGTCAACCTGGCCAACAACCACTCGCTTGACTACGGGTATTCGGGCCGCGGGCAGACGATCTCCGCGCTGACGCGGGCCGGTGTCGCCTCCACCGGCCTGCCCGGCGAGATCACCTATCGCCGCTTCGGCGGCGTCCGGATGGCGTTCGTGGGCTTTGCGCCCTACGCCGTCGACGGCAACCTGCTCGATATCCCGGCTGCCCGGGCGCTGGTCAGACGCGCGCGCAAACAGGCCTCGGTCGTCGTCGTGATCATCCACGCGGGCGCCGAGGGAGCCGGCGCGCTGCACACCCCATATGGCAGCGAGCACTACCTCGGCGAGGATCGCGGCAATCCGCGGGCGTTCGCGCACGCCGTGGTCAACGCCGGCGCGTCGCTCGTCCTCGGCTCCGGGCCGCACGTGATCCGCGGCATGGAGCGCTACCGGGGGCGACTGATCGCCTACTCGCTGGGAGACTTCGTCGGCTACCACACCCTGTCTGATGCCGGCGTCCTGGCACAGAGCGCGATCCTGCGCGTCACCCTCGGCGCACACGGACGCGTGCTCGGCGGGCGCTGGATCTCGATCCACCTCGACCAAGGACTGCCGCGCCCGGAGCCGAGCAACGCCAGCGCCAGATTGATGACGTCGTTGTCTCGCCAGGACTTCCCGGACGACCACTTCACGATCGGGCCACGCGGCTTCATCCACCCCTAGCCAACGGCCGGAACGGGCATCGACGCGGTTTGACAGCGGCCCGCGGGGCAGGGCCTCAGCGGTGGCCGAAGCCGAGCCCGTGGCCGGGATGACCCGAGGGCCCGCCGGGGCCTGGGACGGCCGGCGCCGGGCCGGGAGCGCCGATGTGGCCGGGACCGCCGACGTGGCCGGGCCCGGGGGAGGGGTGGCCGAACGGCGGTCCGGACGGCGGCGCGGGCGTGGGGCCCTGAGGGCTGGGGATGCCTTCCGGGCCGCTCGGATCCGAATGAACCGGGTGCACGGGGTGAACCGGGTGCGTGGGGTGGTCCGGGTGCGTGAAGGGTGGGCCGGGCACCGGGTGGGAGACGGGGACGACCGGGGTGACCGGCTTGACGACCGACACGGGGGTCTCGTGGCCGGGGCCGTGGCCGTGCGATGAGTGGCCGGGATCGGGCACCCCGAGCAGCGGCCGGCCCGGATGCGGAATGCCGGGACGTACCCGGATCGGCACGGTCACCGTCACAGGGCTTGTCGGTGCCGCGGGGGCTGGTCGCCGCCGGGGTCGGGGCCGGCGTGCTCGTCGTGGGCGTCGGGGTCGTGGGGGGACGTCGTCGTCGTGGGGGCCGGTGCCGAGCCGTGGTGCGACACCCGCGAAGCACGCGAGCCACGATTGCCGTCGGCGACGGACCGAGGGTGCGGCGCCGTGCCGGTGGAGCCGGCGGCCCGTGGGGGCCGCCCAGCGGCGTGGGCGACGGCGCTTGCGCCCGGAGCGGACGCACCCGTGCTCCTCGGAGTTGCAGGAGTCGCCGGGCCTGTGGCGCCGTCGCGGGCGTGTCGTGCGTGGGCCTTGACTGCGCGGGCCTCAAGAGTTTGGGTGGCCGGCCCGTCGCCGATGCCCAGGGGCTTCCAGCCGTGGAAGGCCACGACGGCGCTACCGACCAGGAAGAGGACGACGGCGCACAGGACCATCGAGCCGGCGGTACCCAGGCCCGCCAGATATGCGCGGCTAACTCGCACGAGCTTGTTATCGGCGGATACGGCCAAAGGCTGAGCCTCGTGCTCTTCGAGGGCCTGCCGGATCCAGCGCGCGATCGCCGACGTGCTTCTCTCGACCAAGGAAAAAGCCCCGCTCAGCGGGGCTCTTACGTGATGCCGGAGGAGGGACTCGAACCCCCGACACGCGGATTATGATTGAGCCAGGAAAGGCCGAAAAGCCCGGGTACGGATCGTCGACGAGCTCGGCGACCGTGACCTCGGGCGGGGAGAGTGGCGGCTGCGGTCGTGCCATGCGTCCTCCGATCCGGCGGTGTGACAACGCGTGCCGTCACACGCGGGTATGATACGAACCGTTTCGTATTTGGCCACGCAAGCGGAGGAGTGATCATGCCTGCCAGGGCTAGCAGTGAGTTGTTGCTCGTGGGGAGCCTGCCGGCGTCATCGACCGAGGAGGCGCTGCGAGCCGGAGCCGAGCTGTTCGG
>CAVPUB010000002.1:0-375141 GCA_963708835.1 uncultured Actinomycetota bacterium
GCGTCGAGCGTCGCGGTCGTGGTCAGCGGCGTTCTGCTGCTCGCAGCTCTGCGGTACGGGTTGCGCGCCGTACGCCGGGCCGCCCGCGCCGCCGGGCCCCGGCCGTCCGCCGGGGACCGGATCGAGCCCGCCGTCGCCCACGTCGCGTTCTGGGCCAGCTCACTGCTCATCCAGAGCGCCGCCTTCGTGCTCTCCAGCGTCCCGGTCGACACGCTCAGCTCACGGTATGTGCTCGCCGGATATGTCGCGATCGCCGCCCTGTTGCCGTTGCTGCTCCGCGGTGGCGTGCAGGTACGACTCGCCGTGGCGGTCGCGGTCGGCCTGTTTGCCACCAGCGGCGCGTACCAGCTCATCCGCAACCCGCTGTCGCCGACGTTCGCCGGGCCTGCTGAAGCGACGCAGCTGACCCGATTCGCCGCGGCCCACGATGTCCGCTACGGCTACGCGAGCTACTGGGATGCCGCCGACCTCACCTGGTTGACGAAGTTCAAGCTGCAGGTCTTCGCGGTGCAATCGAGCTGCGGGACGCAGACGCTGTGCAAGGTCCCGGCCGCCGGGATCAGCACGTGGTACACGCCGCGGGCCGGAGTCCGCTCGATGCTGATCGCTGATCCCAAGCAGCCGGGGCTGCAGTCGATCGATCCCGCCCTCGGCACGCCACTGGCCACCACGCGGATCGGCCCTCTCAGCGTCGCCGTCTACCCCTACGACCTGGCGTCAAAGCTGTAGGGTCCTACCGGCCCAACCGGTCCAGCCGGCAGGTCTCGGACGTGAAGCGCATCGCGAACTGACCGGGATCGGGGTTGCGGGGCGCGGTGGTCTCAAAGCAGATCGTGTCGACCGCGCGAGCTGATCGCCACGGATGGCGGGGACCGTCTCGAGTTCGGCCCCCTCGGTGTCGATCTTGAGCATGTCGATGCGGCCCTCTCGCTCGAGCACCTCGTCGAGGACGTCAGCGATCGTCCGGCAGCTCACGTCGATGTGCTCCTCTCCGACGACGCCGATCCCGCCGTAGCGACCGAACGGCTCGACGGTGAACGCCACCGTGCCGCCGTCGGCCGCCACCGCCACGTCGCGCACCTCGTAGCGGTCCTCGTAGCGGTCAGGTTGGCGTGCAGCCGTTCCACGTTGCGCGGGACGGGCTCGTAGAGGTAACACCGTGCGTCGCGGTTGCGCGTGAGGAAGTACAGCGCGCTGATGCCGATGTTCGAGCCGATGTCGACCGCGACACTCAGGTCGCGCGCGGCGCGATAGTCCTCGCGACCGAACACCTCCTGCACCGTGAAGATGTCATGGTGGGTGTAGGTCGTCGGCGCCACTTCGCCGGTCGGCGTCCGCACCCGGCAGGCGTACGGATAGTGACCGCCGCCCAGGAGGTACCGCTTGAGGACGTCCGGGAACGCGGGGTAGCGCCGCACCATGCGCGCCACGGCGGCGTACTGCGAGGGCTCGAGGATCGCGCGCGCGATCAGCCCTGCGGGCCGGTCTCCCAGCATCAGGAGGTGAGCTGGTACCAGTCGACGTACTTGCCGCACGCCTGACTGAGCGGGATGCGCTGGTCGGGCACCGGTGGCGCCGCCACAAGCGCCTGCGGCGTGAAGAACTGCGTGTACGGGATCGTGCGAGCTGATCACCCCCGCATCTGTCATGTGGAACGTGAGGGTAATGGGCGCGCCGGTGCTGGTTACC
The DNA here is from genome assembly GCA_963708835.1 of uncultured Actinomycetota bacterium. Taxonomy (GTDB): domain Bacteria; phylum Actinomycetota; class Thermoleophilia; order Solirubrobacterales; family Solirubrobacteraceae; genus Palsa-465. The sequence continues at coordinate 1,690 of CAVPUB010000002.1, forward strand.
GTGCCGACCGGCCACACCGTGCCCGGCCGGTCGAGGTTCGGCGGCAGGGTGACGTTCAGGCCGGCGCCCGTGACGTTCACCGCCTGTTCGCTGAGATACGGGAGCGACAGCTGCCAACGGCCGGCGGGGAGCTTGAGCTGCACCGGCTCTGACTGGTTGGGCACGAGCGGATTCACCGCGGTGTACACGGGCGGTGTGCGGATCTCGGCGAAACCGGCCTGACGAGAGAGCCCGCGTCCGGTCGGCGTGGTGCAGTCGAGGACGGCACCGGGCTGCGGCGGCGAGGCGGGCAGCACGCTGATCGGCGGGGTCAGCCCGACCCGCTGATAGACGACGAACGACGGCGACCCGCCCGACGACGTGGAAGTTGGGTGGCGGCTGGCTCAGGGCATTGGTCCGGGTCGCGATCACGTAGTCGTACTGGTCAAGCGTCGCCAGGGGGACGGAGTCGAATTGGTAGGGCTGGCCGTAGGCCCAGGGCCGCGCGGCACGGGTCACGAGCGTCGCTCCCTGCTGGGGCATGGTCTCGTTCTGGCCGAGCAACTCCCATTGGGCGTAGTCGTCGTAGAAGAGCACGAGCGTGGGCTTGCCGTGCAACAGCGGACGGAGCGACCGCAGTTCGTTCTGGTGATTGACGGGGTTGACCTGTCCGTCGGCGAGCACCAGGTAGTCCGAGGCGAAGGCCAGGTAGAAGAACGCGACCGACACGGCCGCCGGTGACGATCATCGTCCACGACCGCCATCGCGGCAGGTCAGCTGGCTCATGAGCGCCAGGCCCGAGCCGAGGGCGACGATCGGCGCCGTTACGACCAGGCTTTGGCGGCGACATAGGGAGATTGCGAGTGATGCGCATAGGGGTACACGAACGCAACGCCCGCGAACGCCGCAGGCCACACGATCTCGCGCCGTTCGAGCGCGGTGGCCACCGCGAAGACCAGCACGAGGAGCGCGAGCCCGACGAGCAGACCGGCCACCAGGGTGTTGGCGGGAGGAAAGCGGAAGTCGCCGGTGAGCCAGATGTTGAGGGCCTCGATGGGATGCAGCGGCCCGGGCAGGTTCCCGAGCGAGAGCGGCCCGGTCAGCTGGACGCCCCCGATCGTCCCGACCGCGGTGCCTCCGCTGGCCGAGTAGAAGCGGTGCAGGCGCTGCAGATCCGGGGCCAGGATCGCCAGGAGCACCACGGCGCCGACGGCCGCCGCCGGGATCGCGGGCGACAACCGGCGCACCGTGGGCACCACGCGACGCCACATCCTCCGACGAGGATCTCGGCCACGAGCCAGCAGGCGATCACGGCGCCCGGCCACACCAGACCCGGATACGAGTAGTCGTACACGGCCCCGCCGATGAGGACGGCGAGGGGCACGATCACCGCGGCCGGACGCGCGAAGCGCACTCGCCGGGCCTGCTGGAGCACGACGATGATGCCGATGAGGATGAGCGCGATGATCGGCTCCTTGAAGGCCGCCTGCACGTACCACGCGGCCGCCAGATACGGGAGCCCGATCAACGCGGCCACGAGCCAGCGCCGCGTGCGCGACAGCCCGGCGAGCGCGCCGAGCGCGCCGAGCGCGGTGAGGATCGGCGACGCGATGATCTCACCGGTCAGCGTCCGGTCGACAGAGCTACCGAGGCCCTGCGCGAACACGGCGGCGACGGCGTGGGGACCGAGCGGGTAGCCGTAGCCGTAGCCGTCCACAGGCTGGATCGAGGGGTTGAGCAGTCCCTGGGCGAGGATGAGGTGCCAGTGTGTGTCGTTGAGGATCGAGACGCCCGGAGGCCGATGCGCCCGGCCGCCAGGAACGGAACGGCCGTGATCGCGAGCATGGCGATCGTCACCGGCACGCCATCGGCCGCTGACGGCCACCCGGCCCCGCGCCGAGCCCCGACGGCGACAGCGGCGATGCAGAGCACCACCACGACGATCACCGCGGTCCAGCCGTGCCCGGGGAGGCTCACGGCGACCTCGCCGACGATCATCAGCGCGCCGAACCCGACCGGCGCTGCGCCCAACTGGAGCCGTCCAGACCGCTGAGCAGACAGACGCCGCGGCCCAGCAGAAGCGAGGCCACCGTTATGAAGATGGCCGACGCGTAGGTGCCCATCGGCGGGTAACCGTAGCGAGGATGATCGCGGCGGGCACACGCTAGGCTGGCGCCGGTGAGCCTCTTCTCCCGCCGTCGCCGCGGCGCCACGCCCGACGACGCCGAGCCGGCCACCACCCCCGGGAGCCACCGTTTCCGCCCGAGGAGATGCGCGCGCTGATCGGGTCGACCGACAAGGCGCTGTTCGACAATCCCGGCGGGGGACCCGTGTTCCCCGGCATGGCCCCGGAGGACTTCCCCACGATCCTCGACTTCGGCTGTGGCTGCGGCCGGCTGGCGCGCCAGTTCCTCCAGCAGCGGCCGCGGCCCGGAGCGCTACGTCGGGCCTCGACCTGCACGCGGGGATGATCAGGTGGTGTCAGCGAGAACCTCGCGCCGCTGGCCGACGGATTCGAGTTCCACCACCACGACGTGCTCTACGGCGCGTTCAACCCCGGTGCCGACAAACCCCTGCACCGGCCCCTGCAACTCGGCGGCGAGACGTTCTCGCTGGTCGTGGCGATCTCGGTCTTCACCCACCTGACGCAGGACCAGGCGGAGGTGTATCTCTCCGAGTTGGCCGGCGCCGTCGCCCCGACCGGCACCGTGCTGACGTCATGGTTCCTTTTCGACAAGCGCGACTTCCCGATGATGCAGGAGAACCAGAACACGCTCTTCATCAACGAGTTCGACGTCCGCAACGCCGTCATCTACGACTGGACCTGGCTGCGCAACGCCGTCGCGGAGCGCGGGATGGTCCTCACCGGCGCCGTGGCCCCCGAGGTGCGCGGGCACCAATGGGTCCTGAGCATGCGCCACGCTGGGCCCGACGTGACCGAGGTCGAGCTCCCGGACGACATCGCGGAGCGCGGTCGGCGGGCGCCACCGGCGATGCCGGCCAACGCCGCCCGTCTGGGCCACGAAGCCGCCGTCGAATAGCCGGCTGACCCGAGCGCCCGATCGACACGCCGACGCTACTCTCGGCGCGATGCACGTCTGCACCATCGTGGCCCGCAACTACCTGGCGGCGGCGCGGGTCCTGGCCCGCTCCTTCGCCGCCCACAACCCGGGCGGCACCTGCTGGATGCTGGTGATCGACGATGCCGACGACGAGGTCGACGGCGCCGACGAGCCGTTCGAGGTCGTCCGGCCCGAGGACCTAGGAATCGCGCAGCTGGGATCAGATGGCCGCCGGCTACAGCGTGCTCGAGCTCTCGACGGCCGTGAAGCCGTGGCTGCTCAGGCACCTGCTCCACGAGCGCGGCGCGCCGAGCGCATCACCTACCTGGACCCCGACATCCAGGTGTTCGATTCGCTCGACGAGGTGGCGGAGCTCCTCGCGCGGCCACGCGGTGGTCGTCAATCCGCATCTCACGGCCGCGATGCCCCGCGACGGCGCACCAGCCCCAGCGGAGACCGACATCCTCATCTCCGGCTCGTTCAACCTCGGCTTCGCCGCGTTCGCCGCCCGGAGCGGAGGTCGATGCAGCTGCTGGACTGGTGGTCTGAGCGTCTGGCCACCGACTGCCTGGTCGCTCCCGAGCGCGGCTACTTCGTCGACCAGCGCTGGATGGACCTGGCGCCCGGCCTGATCCCGCGCCTCGCCATCCTGCGCGACGAGGGCTACAACGTCGCGTACTGGAACCTCCCCAGCCGCGAGGTGACGCGCGACGGCGAGCGCTACACCGTCAACGGCCGCCCGCTGCGCTTCTTTCACTTCTCCGGCTATGACCCCGACCACCCGGATCGTCTGTCCAAGCATCAGGATCGGATCGACCTGGGCGGCCCGATCCCGTGCTGCGCGAGCTCTGCGACGGCTACGGCGCGGCGCCTGGCCGCGCGAGGGCCACGCGGACTGGCGCACGCGGCCCTACGCCTGGGGACGCGCTCCCCGACGGCACGCCGCTCGACGCCGCCGCGCGCACCGCCTACCGCGAGGGGGTCAAGGCGGGGGTGCTCGACGCCGGCACGATCTTCACCGAGCCGGGCGCGAGCTCGTTCGTGAGCTATCTGCGCGCGCCGGCCGATCGCGGCGGGGACCGCGGGAGTGAGCCGCTACCTGGCGGCGCTGCACGCATCTCGGCGCGATCTCCAGGAGGTCTTCGTGGACCTCGACGGCGCCGACGGGGGCCGCTTCGCCGGCTGGGCGCAGCTGTCGAGCGAGCAGGTGCCGTCCGCAGCTGCTAGCTCCCCGCGGCCGGACCGGCCGACCGTCCGGGCGTTCACGTGCGCCGGCTACTTCAAGGGCGTGATGGGCACTGGCGAGCACGGCCGCCAGCTGGTGGCGGCCCTCGCAGTCCCAGGACATCCCGGTCGCGCTCACCACGCTGCATCCCGAGGCCTCTCCCGAGGACGAGGGCTCGGCGGCGCTCGCGCCGACGCCGACCCTGACGCCGACCCGCCGGGCTATGTCAACCTGCTGTGCGTCAACGCCGAGGGCGTGCCCGCGGTGGCCAAGGCGCTGGGCAAGGCGTTCTTCGGCGACCGCTACACGGTGGGCTTCTGGGCGTGGGAGGTGAGCGCGTTTCCCGGAGCGCTACATGGCCGCCTTCGCCCACGTCAACGAGGTCTGGGTGGGCAGCCGTCACGTGCGCGACGCGATCGCCGACCTGGCGCCCGTGCCCGTCATCACCATCCCGCAGCCCGTGTCCCTGCCGCCCTCGTTCGCCGGCGCGGCGCCGCCGCCCGGCCTCCCCGCCGGCTTTCGCTTCCTGTTCGCGTTCGACTACCTCAGCGTGTTCGAGCGCAAGAACCCGCTGGCGGTCGTCGGCGCGTTCGCTCGGGCGTTCGCGCCCGGCTCCGGCGCGTCGCTGGTCATCAAGGCGCTCAACCCCGAGCGCGACCCGTCGTCGCACCAGCGGCTGGTCGCCGAGATCGCCCGCGCATCCCGACATCGTCCTGCTCGACGCAGCGGCTATCGGCCTCCGAGCGCGACGGCCTGACCAACGCCGCCGACTGTTACGTCTCGCTGCATCGCGCCGAGGGCTTCGGATACACGATGGCCGAGTCGATGTGGGCGGGCAAGCCGGTCATCGCCACCGGCTACTCGGGCAACCTCGACTTCATGAACGCCGACAACAGCTACCTCGTCGATCACCGCCTCGTGCCCATCGGCCCGGGCCACGACCCCTACCCCGCGTCACGGGGTCTGGGCCGACCCGGACGTCGATCACGCGGCGCGGCTCATGCGTGAGGTGTTCGACGATCCGGGAGGCCGCGCGCCGCCGCGGCGAGCGGGCGGCCGCCGACATCCGCGCCAGCCACAGCCCGGAGGCCGCCGGCCGGTTCCTGGTGCAGCGTCTGCGGCGGATCCTCACCTCGCCGCAGTGGCACTCCTCCCGGCGCACCGGCCCGCTCTACACCGAGTGGGTGGGCGACCTCATCCGCTCCGGGCCGGTTCCGCCGCCCGCTGGCCTGCGCTTCGCCTCCGGCCGGCGCGCCGCTCGCAAGGGCCTGCTGCGGCTTGCTCAAGCCGCTGGCGGTGCACGAGCGTCTCATCGACTCCGAGCTGCTCAGAGCGATCGAGAAGCTCGACGGGAACCTCCAGTCGCTGACGGTGGCCCACAGCGCCGCGCTGCGGCAGATCGACGAGATGGACCGCCAGCTCCAGGACCTGCGGGCCGCCCGGCCGGGCGAGGACGACGATCAGCCGGCCGAGCAGCGCAACGGCCGCTCGTAGGAGAGCTCCTCGTATTCCGCGGCGCCCGCGGTCGGGCTGAGCCGCAGCATCGCCCGCTCGGGCCCGCGCTCGGGCCAGGCGCCGAGCCGCTCGGTGATGAACCCCGCCGAGCCGCACCAGTCCTCCAGGGTCGCGACGCTGGGGGAGAACCAGTTGGACGGATCGTTGGCGAGCTCGTCGCGGCGATAGAACCGGGTCACTCGCTCGCTGCGCAGGCGCCGCGGGAGCGACGCGTCGCAGACCGCCGTCTCCAGCGAGGCCTCGCGGCCGGTGACCGCCCGCACGTTGTCGAGTGCCAGAAGCGGGTGGCGCAGGTGATAGAGGACGCCCCAGAAGATGACGAGGTCAAATGGCTCGGGGAAGCGGTCGGAGAGCTCGTAGACCGTGGACTGGACGAACTGCACCCTGGAGCCCAGGAACTCGGTCAGCGCGGTGACGCCGAACTGCTCGGGCCCGAAGATGTCGACCGCCACCACCTCCTCGGCCCCGCGCCGCTCGAGCTCGAACGCGGTGCCGGCGTTCGTCGTCCCGATGTCCAGGACGCGGCACCCCGATAGGTCGGACGGGATCCCCGCGACGCTGCACAGCCACGGCACGGAGCTGACCCCCGGCGTCCAGACGCCCGGGACGAGCTCGAACCGCTGGTGCCAGACGAAATCGCTGCGCTCCAGGAACTCGGTGGCAGCTTGCGCGGAGGGTGTCATCGCGCGCTCAGACTAGCGACGTCAGGCCGGCGGCTCGTCGTGCCGTCCGTCTGAGACCAGCCGCCCGGAGTCCAGGTCGAGGTAGCGGCGGGCGCCGAGCGCCTCGGGGTGCCGGATGCCCCGCTGGTAGTAGTTGGGCGTTCCGCGGACCGCCACCTCGCCGGGGTCGGGGAACGCCTCTCCGGCGAGATCGTCCCGGACGAAGAACGCGTTGACCGCCGAGAGATCGGTGTGGACGAGCCGGTAGCCCTTGCGCTCGGCCAGCGCCTGCAGCGCCCCCAACGAGGCGCCGTACCGGTCGGTGCCGTCCCAGGAGCCGGTCCGGCTCGTCGGGCTGCACGAGCTTGCGCCGCGGATCGATCGCGCTGTTGTACTCGACGATCATCACCCGCGGCCGATAGCGGTCGATCGCCTCCCAGATCCAGTAGTCCTGGCCGTCGACGTCGATCGACACGACGTCGGGCTCCTCGGGGACGCCGGCCTGCGCGAACAGCGCCTCGATGTTGCGCGCGGTGACCCGCGCCCGGATGGTGTGCACGCGGTCCTGCGCGGCGTACTTGTCCTCGCAGCCGCCGGAACATGTCCTCGCCGGCCTCCATGAACAGGCCCTGCCACCCGGCGACGTCGGCGAGGTAGACGCAGTTGCCCTCGCGCCCGGACTCGACGCCGAACTCGACGAAGTACCGGGCCGGCGCCCCGACGCGCCGCAGGATCTCCGCCAGCACGCCGTCCTCGCCGTTCTGGGAGAACACCCGGAGCTCGAACGGGGTGAGCGCCGTGTCGGCGGGCGACTCGCCGGGCGCTGGCCCGATCAGCAGGTGGCGCTGGCGCATCTCGGCCAGCGCCAGGTAGACGCCGCGATCGGTCTCGAGCGTGAGGATCCGCTTGATCTCCTCGACCGCATCGTCGCGGCCCGTCGTCCGGGCCCCCTCGCGACGCGCGCCGGCCAGGATGTCGGCCCACTCCGCGGCCGTGTGATCGCGGGTCTCGGCGACGTCGCGGCTGAGCTCGGCCAGCGCGGCCACGACGATCGGCGTTGACGCTCGCCTGGTAGGCGGTGAACGGCCGCATCGCGCGCAGCACCGCCCGGCGCAGCTGCCCACGCGCGTGCCCGCCGGACGCCGTCGCCGCGGGCCCCTGCGCCAGGCGCATCGGCAGCGCGGCTCAGGATCCGGCGGATGCTCCGCCACCGGGTCGAGGCCGCGCCGCGCCCGGCCGGTGGCCCGGATCGCGTCGATGCGCTCGCGCAACGCCTGCGCCGCCGCGTCCGGAGAGTGACCGGCGCGGATGTCGCGCGCCGCGCGCTCGCCGAGGGCGCGTGCCTCGTCGCGGCGCTCGAACACGTCGCGCATCAGCCGGCGGCGTGCTCGACGTCGGGCTCGGCCCAGCGGCCGTCGGCCGGCAGCGGATCCTGGCCGGGGCCGATCTCGACGAGGCGATGGTCGACGAGGTGGGCGTTCCCGGCGTCCATGTACTCGAGATTGCCGGAGTACCCGGTGGCGATCACCGGCTTGCCGAACCACATGGCCTCCGCCAGCGCCCAGAGCCGAACGCGGTGGCCCGGTGCAGCGACACGTAGCTGTCGCACAGCGAGGTCACGGTGGCCGCGTCGGCGTCGACGGCCTCCCGGTCGAGCACGTCTATGTCCGGGTGAGCGGCGGCCGCCTGGACCAGACGCGCGTGATCGGCCGTCGCCGACGGCCGCGCCGCGGCAGTCGACGATGAGACCGGCGCCCTCGCCGGGCCGCGAAGGTGCGCCGGAACGCCTCGACCGCCGCGAGCGGGTTCTGGCGCTCGAATCCGGTCGCGTGGTCCAGCCGGGACATGAACAGGAACGTGCCCTCCGGCAGCCCCAGCTCGGCCCGCGTGCGCGACGCCTCCGGCGCGGGCGCAACGGGCACCGGGATGGCGTGGACGGGCACGGTGGCCAGCGACTGGATCGCCGCGGCCGACCAGTCGCTGGGCGCCCACACCTCCTCGACGAGCGTCGAAGCGGTCCGCCAGGCCGGCGGCGAAGTGGTCGCCGTCCCAGAACCACAGGCCCACCGTGTAGCGCCCGCCGAACAGCCGCCCGCCGCCGTGGCGCGCCAACTCGGCGAAGCGCTCGGGGCGGACGCACACGACGTTGACGGCGAACGGCGCGTGGTCGACGGGCCGCGCGGGGTACTCGCGATCCTCGGCAGCCGCCGTCGCCGGGCGCGCCGAGCACGGGCAGGGCGCGCACGCCGGACGCGTCCAGCGCCGAGATGAGGCCGCGCGCCGCCTGCCCCTCCTCGCTGTCGGAGCGAAAGTCGCCGACGACGTTGACGCCCCATGGCGCGCCGCGCAGCGGATGGGTCCCTCCCGGTCCCGGCGTCCGGGCGCCCGGGGTCGCGTCGGCCGCGGCGCCCGTCGTCGCGGCGGCGGCCTGCGTGCTCAGCCCATGCTCCTCCAGGCGGGCCAGCACAGGCTCCTGCGAGCCGCCCTCGCGCTCGGCCCACTCCAGGTAGCCGATCGCAGGTCGGCGCCCGCTGAGGTCGGGAAACGCCCCGCGGACATCCGGGCGGTCCTCGTAGACGCGGGCGAGCGCGCGGCTGACCCGCGGCGGCGCGCCGGGCGCCGGCTGGCGCAGCCATTCGTCGAAGCGCTGGATCCCCGCCAGGGTGAACGGCGACGGCACGTCGTCGTCGTGCTCGGTGGCGTACTGGTCGAAGAGGTCGCGCAGCTTGTCGTCGAGCGGGGTGCCGTCGCCCAGCGCCGCGAACTCGTAGGGCCAGTGCCGGCTCGTGTCGTGGCCCTCGGCCATGACCATCTCGCGCGTACTCGCGCCAGGAGCCCGGCTCGAGCACGGGGTGGCTCTGCGACGTCGATGCGGTCCTGGTGGCGGCTGAGCACGAGCGGGCTGCAGCGGGATCAAAGCCGCTGAAGTGAAAGAAGCCGAGCGGTCGGCCGTCCACCGTGTAGGCTCGCCGTCGCGGCGCTCCAGCGCGCGCTCGTGCAGGTTCCAGTAGGCGAGGTTGAACTCGGGATCGCGCACGATCGCGAGGTCCGAGAGGAATCCGGGCGCCAGATCGAACCAGCGCTGGTCGACGAAGTAGCCCCAGCGTCGGATCGACGCGGCAGTCGCGGCGCAGCCGGTCCGCCCACCAGTCCAGCAGCTGCTCCACCTCGGGCCCCGGGGCCAGCGACACGTAGCCGAGGTTGTAGATGCCCGCGATCATCACGTCGACCTGGCTGGGGCGGCGGCCATCCTGGGGAATCGGGCCTGCTGTTGTGCGGGATGAGGACCACGCCGTGAGCGGCGGCGCGCTCCTCGAGCGACTCCAGCGACCCGAAGACCTGGATGTCCGGGTCCAGATAGGTCACCGGCTCGCCGGTCTGCGCGCAGCAGGTGGCGCAGCAGCCAGGGCTTGACCGCGGTGGAGAGCTCCAGGACGGAGTAGCGCAGCGCCATGTGGACGAACGGGTCGCAGCCGACGTCCTCAGGGGTGAGAATGTCAAACGGCTCGTGCGCCGGGTCGATGTAGCCCGCGAAATCGTCGATGACGAGCGTCCACAGGCGGCTTCCCGGGTGAGTCGCGGCGAGCGAGCGGCCGAGGACCCGAGCGTGCGCCAGATAGTTCTTGGCGATGATCGTGCAGACGTTCAAGACTGGGCAAAGTACCAGCCGTTTCGGGAACCCCGGTTGCTAGCTTCTCGCCGGTGAGCGCAACCGTGAGCGTCGGTCAACCGCCCGATGTCGAGGCCCGGCGCGCTCCCGCGCCGGCGATCTCGCTCCAGGGGGTCAACAAGTCGTTCAGCATTCCGCACGAGCGCTACCACACGCTCAAGGAGCGCGCCCTGCACGCGTTTCGCAACCGCGAGGTCGACGTGCTGCACGCGGTCCGCGACGTCAGCCGTCGACGTCGCGCCCGGGCGAGTTCTTCGGAATCGTCGGCCGCAACGGCAGCGGCAAGAGCACGCTGCTCAAGTGCCTGGCCGGCATCTACGGGATCGACAGCGGCCAGCATCGCCGTCAACGGACGGCTGTCTCCGTTCATCGAGCTGGGCGTCGGCTTCAACCTGGACCTGACGGCCCGCGACAACGTGATCATCAACGCGGTCATGCTCGGGCTGTCGCGCAAGGAGGCACGCGAGCGCTTCGACGACATCATCGCCTTCGCCGGCCTGGAGGAGTTCGTCGACCTCAAGCTCAAGAACTACTCCTCGGGCATGTACGTGCGGCTGGCCTTCGCCACCGCCGTGCAGGTGGATGCGGACATCCTGCTCATCGACGAGGTCCTCGCCGTCGGCGACGCCGCGTTTCAGCGAAGTGCTTCGACGAGCTCACCCGCCTCCAGCGCGCCGGGCGCACGATGGTGTTCGTCACCCACGACATGGGCGCGGTGGAGCGCTTCTGCGATCGCGCGATGCTGCTCGAGCGCGGCGAGGTGGTCGACATCGGCGATCCCGCGTCGATCGCGCGCCAGTACAACCACCACAACTTCCGCCGCTGGCGCGAGGAGGGCGGGACCCCCGAGGAGGAGCTGCCGCCGGTCGACCCGGCGGCCACGATCGTCCATGCCGGCTTCGAGTCGTCCAGCGGCGAGACCGCGGTCACCAGCCTCCAGGGCGAGACGTGCCTCGTGCGTATGAAGGTGCACTTCCGCGAGGCGATCGACGAGCCCGCGTTCACGATCACGCTGCTCGACGACACCCACCGCCCGGTGTTCACCACCAACACCGACACGCAGCGCATCGAGACCGGATCGTTCGCCGCCGGGACGCGAGGCGTCGATCCGCATGCGCTTCGACAACTTCCTGGCGCCCGGGCGCTACCTGCTGGTGGCCTCGGTGGCCCGCGCCGGGGTTCGGCGCCGAGGTCCTGCACGCCCACATGACCAACTCGATCATCGTCACCGCCGACAAGCCGGGCGGGGGCATCACCGACCTCCCGCACACGCTGGAGATCGAGCGCGGCTAACGCCGCCGCTGGCGTGGCCCGGTAGGCGGCCTTCAGCGCCGCCCCCAACGGGCCGGCCAGTCGCGGCCGCGACAGCAGCGCCAGCAGCGGTCGTTCCAGGTCTCCGGGCAGGACGCCGTCGGGCCCCACCAGGCGCATGGCGTCCTCGCTGAGCCCCCCGCGCATCACGCCCGACCCGCGCTCGAGCGCCCCGGCCGGCGTCATCGGCCCATCGCAGGCGGCACGGTAGACCTCGATCAGTCCGCGACCCGTGGCCGTCCCAGCGCAGGCGGCTCGCCGCGTCCTCGATCGCCGATAGGTTGGCCGTCCGCGCGGCCTCGTCACGCATGAGGGCCAGCGCGCGGTCCGCGGTGGCCGCGGCATCCCAGACCACGATCTCAGCTGCCGTCTCGGGGAGCAGCTCGCCCAGCGCCGTGCCCGCCGCCCACAGGCACGGCACGCCGGCCGCCGCCGCCTCGAAGGGCACCAGTCCGAAGCCCTCGTGCACGGTCGGATACAGGACGAGCGCGGCCCGGCGCAGCAGCCATGCCTTCTCCGCCTCGCTCACCTCGGCCATCCGCACGACGGCGCCGGCCAGCCGGGGGTCCTCGGCGAGCAGCACGCCCTCCTGATCGCGCGAGGAGCCGTAGCGAACGTGCGGGCCCGCCAGCACCAGCCGCCCCGGCCACTGATGACGACGTTGCAGCTCGCGGACGAGCTCGAGCGCGAACACCCGGTTCTTGTGGGCGAAGTCCGCGCCGAGGCAGAGCATCACCTCGGCGTCTGCCGCCCAGCGCCGCCGCCCCGGCGGGAGGTGAGGGGTCGGCCGATGGCGGGACCACGACGTGATCGACGCCGAGGTGGACGACATCCGCCCGCGACGCGTCGACCAGCTCCTCGGCGAGCGCGTCGGACCGCACGTGCTCGGAGAAGAACACGACGCGATCGGCGGCGGCCAGCGCGCGGCGGGTGAGCTCGCGGTACCCGTCCCACGCCGAGGCGGACGGGAAATAGGCGGGGTCATGGAAGCTGATCAGGTCCTGGTGGGTCACGACCAGCCTGTCGGCCAGCCCCGCCAGCACGGCCAGATCGGCCGGAGCGCCGATCTGATGGGGACGGTGCACCACGTCGGCACGCGCGCCGCCGGGCGACCCGGACGGCCTGTGAGACCGCCAGCAGGGACAGGCCCGGGATCCGCTCGAGCGCGGCCCGCGTCGCGCCGTTGAGCTCATCGGAGACCAGCGCGCTCACCCGCACCTCACCCGTGCGGGCCACCGCACCCGATCAGCTCGGTGACGTGGCGTCGTGTGCCGTCGAGGGGACCGGCCAGAGCGCGGGCATCGATCACGACCGACAAGCCGTTCAGCGCCCGCCGCGCGGTGCCCAGCGCGCGGCTGGTCGGCGCCGGCTGCTGGGGGCGACGTGGCCGGCGGGGCCGCGCCGCGTGTCATCACGAGCACGTCGTCGGCCAGCACGTGGCACAGGCCGCGCGCCAGGCAGCTCGCGCCGAACGCGGCGAGATCCGGCAGATCGTCCGCGCCCACCAGCTCGAGGGAGGCGCGCCGGAGGTACACGCACGGGCCCTGCGGCGCCAGCACGCGCGGGCGGTTGCGCGCGGCGGCGGCGGTCACACGTGCAGCGGCGTCGTCAACCCAGTCGGCGGGAGCGCCGGCGGCCTCGGGCACGATGAGACCGGAGCTCAGCGCGCTCGCGCTCGCCACCCCGGCATCGGCGGTGGCGGCCTGCGCGAGCCGATTCAGCCAGCCGGCGGCCACCATGCAGCCGACGCCCAGCGCCACCACGTCCGCGGGGGCGGCGGCCGCGGCGGCGTCGGCCAGCGTCGTCGTGCCGCCGTCGCCGTGAAGCAGCGTGACGCGGTCCGCCCCGTCCATGCGATCGAGGACACCGCCGGTGGCGGCGCTCGACGCCGTCGCCGTACACCAGCACCCCGGCCTCGGGCGGCGCGTGGGCCAGGACGCGGCGGACCGACTCCACGAAGTCCTCGAGGCGCCCACCGGCGGCAACGCAGACCACGACCTGTCCGCGGCTCGCCCCCGTGCGGTCACCGGGCTGGATGCGGCGACTGCTCACCGCGCGATTATCTCCCAGCCCGCGTCAGACCCTGTGGCGAGGGGGAACGCGGTGCTAGCTTGCTCGCCGATGAGCGCGCAGCCGGCTGAAGCCTATGGACCGTCAGCACTGGGCGGCGAGTGGCGACGCTTCTGGGAGCTGACGGCGACACTCGCACGCAGCGAGTTCAAGCTGCGCTACTTCGGATCCGTCCTTGGGTACGTGTGGTCGCTCATGCGCCCGCTGCTGTTCTTCGGCGTCCTCTACCTGTTCTTCACCAAGATCCTGGACGTCGGCGCCGGCGTCCCGCACTACGGGGTGTACCTGCTCACCGCGATCGTGCTGTGGAACTACTTCGGCGAGGCGACAGCCAACGCGGTGACCTGCCTCGTCACCCGCGAGCCGCTGCTGCGCAAGATCCGCTTTCCGCGCATGGTGATCCCGCTTTCGGTTTCGCTGACGGCCAGCTTCAACCTCGCGATGAACATGATCGTCGTGTTCATCTTCGCGCTGGCCAGTGGCGTGGACCCCAAGGTCAGCTGGCTGGAGCTGATCCCGATCGCCCTGTCGTTCGTCCTGTTCGCCACCGGCATCGGGATGCTGCTGTCGGCCGCGTACGTCCGCTTCCGCGACGTGGCGCCGATCTGGGAGGTGCTCGTCCAAGCGTGGTTCTACTGCACCCCCATCATGTACGTCGCGGCCCGGTACACCGAGCCCAAGGTGGTGGACAAGTTCGGAGATGAGCTCGTCCACATCGCCATGCTCAACCCCGCCGCGCTGCTCATGACCCAGATGGGCCACGCCTTCATCGGCGGTCCGGCGTTTCCGTCGGCGGTCGCCGTGGGAGGAACCCCGTCGGCGCTGATCGCCGGAGCGCTCATCCCCGTCATGTTCGTGGTGGGCTGGTGGTTCTTCACCCACGAGGCGCCGCGGGTGGCGGAGAACCTCTAGAGCCCGGCGAGGATCGTCCGCAGCCCGTCGCGCAGCGAGACGCTCGCCTCCCAGCCCAGCTCGGCGCGCGCCCGGCTGACGTCCAGGCAGCTGCGCCGCACCTCGCCGGGACGGTCGGGTGAATGGTTGGGCGCGGGCAGCGGCCTGTCGGGCGAGATGTCGTTGAGCGCCTCGATGAGACCGAGCACCGACGTCTCCTGGCCGTGGCCGATGTTCAGCGGCCCGGTGATGGTGGACTCCGCCGCCAGCAGGTTGGCCCGCACGACGTCGGAGACATCCACCCAGTCGCGGGTCTGGCCGCCGTCGCCAAACACCGTCGGCGCCGTGCCGTCGATCAGATGGCCGCAGAAGATCGCCACCACGCCGGCCTCGCCGTGCACGTCCTGGCGCGGGCCGTAGACGTTGCCGTAGCGCAGCGAGATCGTCGAGAGCCCGTGCAGGCGGGTGTAGAGCGCGCAGTAGCCCTCAGCGCCGAGCTTGCTCTGCCCGTACGGCGCCAGCGGCCGGATGGGGCTGTCCTCGGGCGTCGGGAGCACGTCGGCGTCGCCGTACAGGCCACCGCCGGTGGATGTGTTGACCAGGCGCCGCGCGCCGGTCGCCCGTGCCGCCTCGAGCACGTTGATCGTGCCCAGCACGTTGATCTGGGCATCGTCGGCGGGCCGGGACACCGAATGGCGCACGTCGATCTGCGCGGCGAGGTGAAAGACGGTCGCGGGCGCGCTGGCGGCAAAGACGGCGTGGACCGCGTCCGCGTCGCGCACGTCGACGGTCTCCAGCGTCGCCCCCTTGGCCAGCGCGCCGGCCAGGTTCTCGCGCTTGCCCGTGACCAGCGTGTCGATGACCGTCACCTGGTCGCCGCGCGCCACGAGGGCGTCGACCAGATTCGATCCGATGAAGCCGGCGCCGCCGGTGACCACGCAGTTCATGGGCGGTGGAGATTACGGAGAGCCGGGTATGAGGGGCTGTGCGCCTGATCGTCGGCGCCGGGTCTCTGGAGGGAATCGGCAGAGATCTTGTGCTCTTTGCAACTTTTCTGACGTTCGTCCACCCGGAGAGGCAACTGCGTAACTTGAGGGCCGAATCCCCGTTCCTACGCATAACCTCTGAGAAGTCCAGTCTCGTATGCAGGGAGATCTGACCACATCCATGCGCCCGCAGGGCTCCATCGAGCCACATCTGACGCCGCCCGTGCCGCCGCCCGCAGCGGTGGACGTTCTCGGCGTGCCGCTCGGCCTGGTCGACTACGACGACGCGCTGGACTGGATCGAGGACATGGTCAGCGCGCGCCAGCGGGGCTACGTATGCGTCTGCAACGTGCATGCCGTGATGGCCTCGGCCGAGGACCCGGAGCTGCGCTCCGCGCTCCTGGGCTCATCGCTCAACGTCCCCGACGGCCAGCCGCTGGTGTGGGCGCTCAACCTGCTCGGACAATCGCTCGACGACCGCGTCTACGGCCCTGAGCTGATGGCCCGCGCCTGCGCGCGGGCGGTCCAGACGGGTCAGCGGATGTACCTCTATGGCGGGCGCAACCAGGGCGCGCTGGTCCAGCTTGCGCTCAATCTGCGCCAGCGCTACCCGGGCGTGCGGATCGTCGGCGGCTACTCCCCGCCCCACCGCCCTCTCACCGCCGAGGAGCATGAGGCCGTGGTCAAGGAGATCAACGGGTCCCGCGCCGATGTCGTCTGGGCGGGCATCGGCGTGCCCAAGCAGGAGAAGTGGATGGCGCAGATGCGCGACGAGCTCCAGGCGCCCGTCCTCATCGGCGTCGGCGCCGCGTTTGACTTCCACGCGGGCATCGTGCCCCAGGCGCCCAACTGGCTCCAGGAGTCCGGTCTGGAGTGGGCCTACCGCCTTGCCCACGAGCCACGTCGTCTGTGGCGGCGCTACACGCGCTACAACCCGCGCTTCGTCGGCGCGTTCGCGCGGCAGCTGCGCGAGCATCACCGTTCGGGCTGATCGCCCCCCGCCGGGGGGCCAGGTCACAATCCCCACGGCGTGCCAGCGATGCCGACAGCGACGATCGTGATCCCCACCCGGAGCCGTCCGGCGTACCTGGACGTGGCGCTGGCGGCGATCGCTCCCCAGGCGCGCGAGGCCGGCGCGGAGGTGCTCGTCGTCAACGACGGCGGTGACGCGAGCACGGCGCAGGTGGCCGCCCGCCATGGCGCCGGCGTCCTGGAGCTCCCTGGCCCCGGGGGCGCCAACGCCGCCCGCAACGCCGGCATCGACGCCGCCCGCAGTGACCTGATCGTCCTCATCGACGATGATGTGGATGCTCCCGACGGCTGGCTCCGGGCGCTGCTGGACGGCGTCGACGCGGCGCCCGACCACGACGTGTTCGGCGGGCCGATCCGCGCGTACCTGGAGGGCGGCGGCCCCCGTTCCTGCGGCCGTGAGTCGCCGCCGATCACCACTCTGGATCGCGGCCCGGCGGACCGCGACGTCGAGCTGGTGTGGAGCGCCAACATGGCGATCCGGCGCCGCGCGCTGGAGCGTATCGGCCGCTTTGACGAGTCGATCCGCGTCCGCGGTGACGAGGAGGACTGGGAGCGGCGCTACATCGCCCAGGGCGGCCGCGTCCGCTACCTCGCTCGCGCGGGGCTGATCCATCGCCGCACGGCTGCCGACGCACGGCTGCGGCCGCTGGTTCGCGCCGCCTACGCCCAGGGCCGTGCCTCCCGCCGCTATGACGTCCACAAGCGCGCAGCGCCCGCGCGAACCTCCGAGCTCCGCGTGTTCCTCGGCTGCCTGTGGCACATCGTCCGCCGTCGCTGCGCCAACGGCGTGGTGATGGCCGCCCACGCCGCCGGCCGCCTGCGCGAGACCGCGTCGAGCGGCGCCCCATGACGGTGCCCGCCCCCACCGATGACTTCCTGTCAGGCACCAGCGGGGAGGTGTGGGGCCCGCGCGCGACCAGCCGCGCGATCGTATGTGACGCCGTCTGCGACGCGGTGGCCGCGGCCCGCATGGAGCCGTGGCGGCTGCGCCGCCGGGCGCGCGCCTGGCCGCGGCGCCGTGTGCTGGCCCTGGGGATCGAGCGCACCGGCGTCCCGAACGTCCTGGACAGAGCGCGGACCGAGCTGCTGCGATCCCACCACGACGTCGAGGTCGCCGTCACCGACGCCGGAGACCGGGGCAAATTCGAGAACCTCAACGCCCTCCTGGCCCAGCACCCGGCCGACGGGCGCGACTGGCTCCTCGTCATCGACGACGACGTGGTGCTGCCGCGCGGCTTCCTCGACGTGTTCCTCTTTCTCGCCGAGCGGTTCGATCTGTCGTTGGCCCAGCCCGCGCACCGGTGGCGCTCCCATGCCGGCTGGCAGATCACCCGCCGCCGGCCCGGCGTCGTGGCCCGCGAGACGCGATTCGTGGAGATCGGCCCGGTGTGCGCCCTGCGCGCGGACACGTTCGCCGAGCTCCTTCCCTTCCCGGCGCTGCGCTTCGGCTGGGGGCTGGACGCGCATTGGTCGGCGGTTGGGGCCGCACGGGGCTGGCGCCTCGGCGTGATCGATGCGACCCCGGTCCTGCACGGGCTGCGCCGTATCGCGGCCTCCTATGACCGCACCGACGCCGTCACCGAGGGGCGCTCGTTTCTGGCCGATCGCCCCTACACGCCCGCGGCAGAGGCGCAACGGACCGTCGTCGCCCACCGACGCTGGAGATGAGGGTCCTGATCGTCGCCGATCCTCTTCGACACCGAGCGACTGGCGGCGCTGCGCCGTGCCGCCCGCGACACCGTGGCCCGCGCGTTCACGTGGGAGCGTTGCGGCCGCGAGACCGTTGCCGCCTACGAGGAGGTGCTCGGTGGCTGATGCCCCGGTGACCGCCCCCGACGGCTCGGCGCCCTACGACCCCGACAACCTGCTGGACCGCCATAGCCGGCGCTCGACCCTGGAGCTCAACTACCGCCACATGATGGAGCGCGAACGCGCCATCGTGGACCGGTCGCTGGGCTTGCGGGGCGGTGAGGTGCTGTCGGTGGGGTGCGGGTGGCACCCCGGCCGCCATCTGTTCCCCGCCCCGGCGTTCCGGTTGGTCGGCGCCGACTCAGACCCCGACAAGGTGGCCGGCGTGCTTGCCACCGGACGCGCCGACGACGCCGTGGTCGGCTACGCCGGCCGCCTGGGGCTCGCGCCGCGCTCGTTCGACGTCGTCCTCTACCGGCTGGTGCTCCACCACCTCGCCTTCCAGGGCCCCCTGGGACCGTGCTTTGAGGAGGCCGCCGCGCTGCTGCGGCCCGGGGGCGCGCTGATCGCCGTCGAGCCCGGGCTGTGGCACCCGATCGGCGCCGCGCTGGCCCTGGCCAACCGGACGGGGCTGGCCACGCGCGTGCACGGAACACCGGACGACATCCCGCTCTCCCCGCGGCGACTGCTCCTCGAGGCACGTGCCGTGGGCTTGGACCCCACGCTGCACGCGGTCACCTACACGTGGCGCCGGCTGCCCCCGCCGGTCCAGCGGGCCGTGTGGCCATTGGACGAGCTCGGCTCGCGCGCACGTGGTGCGCGATTCGGCCATACGCTGATGTTGATCGCGCGGGCGCCGGCGCGTGCGCCACGTTAGGCGAGCGTTGTCATGACCCCCGAGCGCAGACCGCGATTGCTAGCCTCCGCCCCCGTGTCGACCCTTGTGCCGGCGCCGCCGGGCGCCAGTGAAGGAGCGCCGGCGCCAGCCTCGCGGCCGCGTTCTCCCGTCCCGGTCAGCCGCGACCTGATCGCCGGCCTGGCGGTGGCGGTGGCGTTGGTGGCGCTCGTCTTCCTCACCAGCAGCAGCGCCGATCAGACGGTGACCGCAGCCAACACGTGGACGGAGATCGTGATCACGTTCCTCGGCGCGGGCGCGTGCGCCGCCGTGGTGCTGATCGGCGGCCGCGGACGGGCCTGGGGCGCCCCCGCCGTGGCGCTGTTCGCGGCCTTCACCGCCTACGCGGCGCTGTCGATCCTGTGGTCGGTGCAGCCCGATTGGTCATGGTTCGGCGCCAACCAGCTGCTGTCGTACCTGGCGGTCTTCGCGGGCGCGGTCGCAGCTGCGCGCTTGGCGCCGCGCCGGTGGCCGGTGCTGGTCGGCGGGTTGGCGACGGCCAGCGCGGCACTCTGCGGCTACTCGCTGCTGGTCAAGGTCTTCCCCGCGACGCTGGCGTCCGCCAACGATTACGGACGACTGCTGGCGCCGTTCGGCTACTGGAACGCGATCGGCCTCTGCGCCGCGCTCGGCCTCGCGCCGGCGCTGTGGGCGGCAACCCGCACTCAGGGACCCGTGTTGGTGCGCGCGCTGACCGTTCCGGCGATGACGCTGATGATCAGCGTCATCGCCCTCTCGCTGTCGCGCTCGGCGTTGCTGGTCGGGGTGGTCGCGGCCGGCGGCGTGGGCGGTGTTCGTGCCGCGGCGGCTGCGCACGGCCATGATGCTGGGGCTCGCTGGGCTCTGCGCGATCCCGATCGTGGTCGTGGCACTGGGCAGCCACAACCTCAGCGCCGACAACATCTCCCTTTCGGCCCAGGACGCCGCGGGCCATGCCTTCGGCCCCGTGCTGCTGGGTGTGCTGGCGGCCTCGCTGGTGGCCGGCCTGGCGGCGAGCCATGCCGATGGCCCGCGTCACGGTCGCCGAGCCGGTCCGGCGGCGGATCGGGACGGTTCTCCTCGTACTGGTCGCGCTCGTCCCGGTTGCAGCGATCGCGGCTCTCGCTCTGTCCAGCCGCGGCCTGTTCGGCCAGATCTCCCACGCTTGGCATTCGCTGGTCAGCACGCACAGCGTCGTGCGGTTCTCGCCCGACCGGCTCACCCAGCTCGGCTCGAGCCGGCCGGTGTACTGGCATCAGGCGCTGGACGTCGGCAGCCATGCGCTGCTCAAGGGCGTCGGCGAGCTCGGCTACGGCATCGCACGCCTGCGCTACACGACCAGCACGCTGAAGACCGACCAGGCGCACAGCTACCTCGTCCAGACGTTCGCGGACCTCGGGATCGTCGGCGTGGCTGCTGACGCTCGCGCTGCTCGCGGCATGGTGCCGGGCCGCCGCGCGCCCGCTCGCGCGTCACGCGTCGCTGGCGCGAGCTGACCACGGGCGAGGTCGACCGAACGCGAGGGCCTGGTGGCGATGGCGAATCGTGGTGCTCGCCTTCGGCATCCAGTCGCTGCCTGGACTTCACGTTCTACTTCCCGGGGATCACGATCCCGGTGCTCCTGTGCGCCGGCTGGCTGGCCGGGCGCGGTCCGCTGACGGCGCCCGTCGGGCGACGGCCCGAGGGCCGGGTGTCGATGGTGCAGCGCCCGGGGCCGGCGCGCTGATCACCGGACTGGCGGCGGTCGCTGCTCATCGGCGGCTGGCTGATGTGGCAGCCGCTGCGCTCCGCACAGGCGATGGCCGACGCCGAGAACCAGCCCTGAGACCGCGTTCGCCAGCGCCCGGACGGCGGCCAGCCGCGACCCGCTCGTCGATCGAGCCGCTCTACCTGCTCTCGGTGCTCTACCAGGGCGCCCACGACAAGGCCTCGGCGCGCGCCGAGCTGGTGAAGGCCATCGCAGATCCAGCCCGAGAACCCTCAGTCGTGGCTGTGGCTCGGGGAGCTGGACGCCGCCACCGGGCGCCCGGAGGCCGCCATCGCCGAGCTGCGCACGCGCTGTCGCTCGACCTTCCGGTCACCCCGGACACCACGAACGCCCAGGCCGCGCTCGCACACGCGTCGGCACAGCTCGCCCGTCGGCAAGCCGCCGCGGTGAAGGCGAAGCGCGAAGCTCAGCTCGCCAAAGCGGCGCCGGGCTCGAGCAGGGACTCGGGCAGTCCACCCGGGCGAGCGGCCTCGTAGACATCGCTGAGCAGCCGCTCGTACTGATCGGCGACCACGTCCCAGGAGAACTCCACGGCCCGCCGCCGGGCCCGCTCCCGGTACTCGGTCACGAGCGGCTCGTCGTCGAGCAGCCGCCGCAGCTGCTGCGACAGCGAGCTGACGCCCTCGCGCCCGGAGAAGTAGACGCCGGCGTCGCCGACTGTCTCCGCGTTGGGCGGGTGGTCGTTGACCAGCACGCAGTTGCCGGCCGCCATCGCCTCCAGGATGACCGGGTGGGTCCCGCCCACGCCCGTGGGGGCGCAGAACAGGTAGGCGTGGCGCTGAAGCTCCCAGTAGCGACGTCCGAAGACATACCCGGGGAACAGGACCCGCGGATCGGCCGTCCGGCGCACCTGGCGGATGTAGTCATCGGCGTAGGGTGCCCCGCCGACGATCACCAGCTTCATCCCCCGCGCCCGGAGGCCGTCGATGCGCGAGAACGCCTCGACGAGCAGGTGGGGGTTGTTCTCGGGCTCCAGGCGGCCCACGAACAGGATGTAGCGCCGCGGCTCCAGCCCGAGCTCGTCCAGCGCCTGACGCCCGGCGTGCCCCGGGTCGGCGACGCCGTAGGGCACGACGCCGATCCGCCGCCCGTAGCGGCGCTCGTAGGTGGCCGCGACGGTGTGGCTGTCGGTGATGGCCCGGTCGGCGAAGCGCGGCGCCGCGCGCTCGGCGAACCGCAGGTAGGCCTTGGCCGGCGCCGGCCACTTCTGGCGGTCGGAGTCCAGGCCGTCGATGTTGATGAGCGTCGGGATGCCCGCCGCCCGGGTGATCCGGCACAGCGGCGAGTTGCCGGCGATGAAGAACAGGGCCACGTCGGGCCGGGTGATGCGCGCCGCATGCCAGGCCGACAGCGACGTGTGGACGAACGTGTCCAGGTACTTGTTCTGGATCGTGGGGAGATGGACCAGCCGTGCGCCCCTATAGGCGGCGAGGTTGCGGTCCACTACGTGCGGGCGGCAGTAAACGACCACGTCGTGCCCGCGCTGCGACAGCCGGCTGGCCAGCTCCTCGGCCGCGGTCTCAAAGCCGCTGTAGGCGGCCGGGATGCCACGCGTACCGAGGATCGCGATCTTCATCGAGCCGCTAGAGAGTAAGCCTTCGCGTGCTCTCGCGCAGCCGACTGCCAGGAAAACAGTGCAGCGCGCTCGAGACCGCGCTCGGACAGGTCGCGGCGCAGCGCCTGGCTGCCGGCGACGGCGCTGAGCGCACCGGCGAGCGCGGCAGGATCAGCGGGGTCCGCGTAGCGAACCGCGTCGCCGCAGACCTCGACGAGGCCCGGCGACGGAGCCGCGATCACCGGGGTGCCGAGCGCCATCGCCTCCAGCGCCGTGAGCCCGAACCCCTCGTGCAGCGCGGGGTGCACCAGGGCGGCCGCGCCCGCGTGCAGCTCGCTGAGCCGCTGCGGGCTGGGTGCTGCCTCCACCTTGACGCCGGCGGGCGCCTGGCGAGCGGCTCCGGCCAGCACCAGGGCAAGCGGCCGGGGAGCCACGGCGGCATAGCGGCGGTAGGCCTCCAGCAGCCCGGCGACGTTCTTGCGCGGCTCGTCGTCGCCGACGTAGAGGAAGTGGCGTGGGCGCTGGGCCCGGGGGAGCGGGGTCAGCTCTTGGCCGGGGCCGTGGGGCGCGACGATGATGCGCTGCGCCGATACCCCCCAGTGGTCGATGACATCGCGCGCCGTCGCGTGGCTGACGCACACGACCGCGGCGGCGGTGCGGGCGGCGTGGCGATGGGTGAGCTGCGCGTAGCGGCGGTAGGCCGGGGCGAAGTGGGCCGGCAGCAGTTCGAAGGCGAGGTCATGGACGGTGATGACCTGCGGAGGCGCACCGGGCGCATAGGCGTGGGCAGGGAGCGGATGGTGAAGGACGTCGGCGCCGGCCGCCCGGGCGCGCCGCGGGAGCTCGTACTGCGTCCAGCGCTGATCCTCGAGCGCGTTGGCGGCGCTGCGCAGGCCGCCGCCCGGCGCGTGCCGGCGCGTGTCGGCCACCGTGTCCACGATGACGCCGCCGAGCGCCTGCAGCGCGGCGACGAGGCGATCGACGTACACCGCCGTGCCCGAATGGGGCGCGCGGCGCGCGTAGGTGGCGTCGATGAGGACGCGCACCGTCAGCGCACCGCGCGAGCCAGAAGGAGCCGGCGCGCCAGCGGCGGGCCCGCCGCCGTCCGCACCTCGATCTCGCCGAAGTCAAACTCGCGCAGCAGCGCGCGCAGGGAGCGCGCCGTGTAGAGATGCAGATGGTCGCCGAGCGGCTCTGAGTAGCGCTCGATCCCGCCGGCCAGCAGGCGCAGACGGCCGTGGCTGGGGGTGGTGAGCAGCAGCCGTCCCCGCGGGGCGAGCACGCGGCGCACCTCTGAGAGCCAGCGGGCCGTGTCGGCGACGTGCTCGATCACCTCGCTGGACCACACCGCGTCAAAGGCGCCGTCCTCGAAGGGAAGCGGGCCGTCGATCGCGATGAGGCGCAGCGCGAGCTCCGGATGGCGACGCGCTGCCCGGTCCAGAGCGGCCCGCGCGACGTCGGCGGCGGTCACCTCCGCGCCGCCGGCGGCCAGGTCGGCGGCGATGTCACCGGCCCCGCAGCCGAGGTCCAGCACGCGGTCGCCGCGCCCGACGTTGCTCCGTGCGAAGCGCCGGCGCAGCGGCTCGTCGGGGGGCGCCAGGTCCTCGGGCAGCGTCTCCCAGAGCTCCTCGTAGTAGTCCTTCACGACGTGAACCTATCGCCCTTGGCGCCGTTGTCGCTGGGGCGGCGCGGGGGAGTCGACACGCACGGCGTCGCCGGGATACAGTGCCGCGCGGGGAACACCGAAGTTCAGCCCATGCCCACCGCCACGGTCAGCGAATCTGCCTCGGCCCCCCAGCCCACCGGCGAGCACCGCCGCACTCGCCGGCTCGTCGCCGTGGCCGCCGTCGACCGGCCCGGCGGGGCCGAGACGACATTGATGCGGCTGCTGTCAGCCCTGCGCGAACGCGGCTGGCAGATCACGCTGGCGACGCCCGGGGACGGCCCACTGCGCGCCGCCGGCGAGTCGGCCGGCCATCGCTGCCTGTCGCTGCCGGTGGGCGGCCTCGCCGCGGGCGCGGGAGCGCGGGCGCTGGGGTCCTGGCAGCTGGCCGATGTCGTCCTGGCCGCTTCGGGCGCCGTCGGCGAGCGGCTCGGGCCGCTGAGCGCGCATGTCGTCTACGGACCGGTTGACCCCGACCCGCCGGCGGTGGCGCCGCCCTGGACGGCCGACGGCGCGCCGGTGGTGGGGTTCGTCGGGCGGATCGAGCCGCGCAAGGGGACGCTGGACCTGGTCCGCGCGGCGCCGGCGATCCGCGCCGTGCTCCCGGACGCCCGGGTGGTCGTGGTGGGCGACGACCCGTACGGCACCGATCCCGCCTACACCGCGACGGTCACGGCTTCGCGCGAGGTCGAGCACCACGGCTGGGTGCCCAACGCCCCCGGCCTGATGCGCCACTTCGACGTGCTCGTCCTCCCCTCCCACGAGGAGCCGTTCGGGACGGTCCTCGCCGAGGCCATGGCTGTGGGCACGCCGGTGGTCGCGACCCGCGTCGGCGGGCTCGCCGAGGTGGTCGATGACGGAGTCACCGGACGGCTGGTGGCGCCGGGCGACCCCGCACAACTCGCCGCGGCCGTGCTGGAGGTCCTGCGCGACCGCGAGCGGATGGGCGCCGCCGCGCGCGAGCGGGCGCGGCGCTTTGACGCGAGCCGGTACGCCGAGCGCGTGGAACGGCTGCTGGCCGCATGAAGCTCGCCTACGACAGCCGCCCCGCGCACATGTGGCACGGCGTCGGCCGCTATGCGCGCTGTCTGCTGGACGCCCTTGTCCAGTCCGGCCGCGGGGACATCGTCGAGAGCCGCGACCCGCGCCGGGGCGACGTCTTTCACTCGCCCTGGATCGAGGGCGCCCCGCTGCGCTCCCCGGTGCCGTCGGTGGTCACCCTGCACGATCTCGTTCCGCTCAAGCGTCCCGGCGAGTATCTGCGCACGGGCCTGCGCTTCAAGCTGCGCTATCTCGCGGTCCAGCGGGCGACGACGGTGATCGTCCCCACGCGGACGGTCGCCGACGACGCCATCCGCGCCCTCGACATCCCCGCCAGCCGGATCGAGGTGATCCCCGAGGCGGCCGCGCCGGCGTTCTGGAGGCGGCCCGCGGAGGAGGTGGCGGCCGTTCGGGAGCGCTACGACCTTCCCGACCGCTACCTGCTGTGGGTCGGGACGATGCGCCGGCCCGACCCGCGCAAGCGCGTGGCGGCCCTGGCCCGCGCGGGGCGGTCGATGCCGCTCGTCCTCGTCGGACCGGTGAGCCGGTGGGCGCGTGAGCTTCCGGGCGTGCAGGTCACCGGCGCCGTCCCCGACGACGAGCTCGCCGCCATCTACAGCGGCGCCCACGCGCTGGTGTTCCCCTCCGACGAGGAGGGTTTCGGGCTGCCTCCGGTGGAGGCGCTGGCGTGTGGCACCCCGGTCGCCGCGTGCGACGTCCCCGCGCTGCGCGAGGTGCTCGCCGGCCGCGTGATCCTGTCCGATGTCGATGACCTCGATGGCCTCGTCCGCCACGCCGAGGGGCTGTCGCGCCCGGTGGCGCCCGCGCCCCGGTGGACGTGGGACGACGTCGCCGCGGCCACCTGGGAGGTCTACGAGCGCGCCCTGCTCACCACCCCGTCCGGGCGGCGCCACGCCCAGGGTCACGCCGGGGCGCGGAGCCCCAGCGGCGCCGAGCGCCTGCGCCGCTCCTGAACGAGGCGGCGGCGGCGGCGGGCTCGGTGACGCAGCGCCCAGGCCTCCCGGTGGCGGGCGGCGTGGCGCCGGACCAGCTCGGCCGTCGCGTCAGCCGACGCGTTGTCGATGACCACCACGTCCGGGCGCGGCTCCTGGGCCAGCGCGGCGGGCAGCGAGCGTTCGAGCAGGTGCGCCTCGTCGACGCTCAGATCAGGACCGTGACGTGCACGGGGCGAGTCTGCCAGCCCTTTGTCAACGCCGGTGACATGTGGAATCATTCCGCGCGGTGGTAGGACAGAAATGAGGGGCTTTGTCGCGCTAGGGATGGCGCTGGGGGTGATGCTGGGGGCACCGGCGGCTCTCGCCGCGCCCGGAACTCACGCGCCGCCCGCGCACCCGGCCGACTACGTCGTGACCGAGAACGCCCACAGCGGTGGCGCCTTCGCGGCCACCAACACATCGTCCGATGCCGGCAGCATCTACCAGGACATCGCGTTGTCCACGTCGCCCGGCGAGACCGTCTGCGGATCGGCCTGGGTGCGCACCCAGGTTCCGGACACCGGTGCCTCGGGCAGCTTTGCGCTGTTCCTCCTGGGCAACACCGCCACCGACAGCGGCAGCGCCCAGTTCGGCGGCCTCACCTTCGGCAACGACGCGTGGACGCAGGTGCACGGGTGCGTGGAGGCCACCGGGAGTCACACCACCCTGCGCGTCCAGCTCTACCCCACCCCGGGCGGCCCCACCGTCGAGATGGACGACGTCAACGTCGACGTATCCACGGCCGGCGACGGCAGCTTCGAGAACGGCAACGGCGCATGGGCGCCGTACCCCGGGACCGGCACCAACTACGTCATCTACTCGAACAGTCCCGGCGCGGCGCCGGCCCACTCCGGCTCGCACTTCGCCGCGGTCAACACGCCCAGCAGCGGCGGGGGGATCTACCAGGACCAGGGGCTCAACACCGCGCGCCGGGGCGACTGTGTGCGCCTCCGCCTGGGTACGCAGCGAGGTCCCGGCGACGGGGGCATCCGGCCAGTTCGTGCTCTGGCTCCTGGGAGGCTCGGGGGCCGACGAAGGTGGCGCCGCGACCTTCAGCGGCCTGCCCAACGGCAACAACTGGACCCAGGTGCACACCTGCGTCGAGGCCACGAGCAGCCACACCATCCTGCGCATGCAGCTCTACCCGACCCCCGGCGGCCCCACGGTGGAGATCGACGACGTCAACGTCACCGAGTCGATGGCGGCCAACGGCGGCTTTGAGACCGGCACGAGCTCGTGGGCGATCTACCCGGGCACCGCCACCAACTTCCAGGTGTACGCCAACGCTCCCGGCGCCCCGAGCGCGCACGGCGAGAGCCACTGGGGAGCCACGAACACGACGAGCAACGGCGGCGGCATCTACCAGGACATCGCCCTCAACACGAGCGCCGGGCAGGTGGTCTGCGGGTCGGCGTGGGTCCGCAGCGAGGCGCCGGCCTCCGGGGCCTCGGGTACGTTCGCGCTGTTCCTGCTGGGGAGCACCGCCGACGAGGGGGCCGGCGCCAACTTCAGCGGCCTGCCCAACGGCAACGACTGGACCCAGGTCCACACGTGCGTGGAGGCCACCGGCAGCCACACCATCCTGCGCGTCCAGCTCTACCCGACCCCCGGCGGCCCCACGGTGGAGATCGACGACGTCAACGTCACCGAGTCGATGGCGGCCAACGGCGGCTTTGAGACCGGCAGCGGGCCGTGGGCGGTGTATCCGAGCACCTCGACCAACTTCGTCGTGGACCACAACGGACAGGTCTCGGCGACGATCGTCACCCCGACGCCGGTCCAGCCCATCCCCCAGCCGACGCCCATCCCGCTGCCCAAGGGCAAGCACGCCCTCAGGATCAAGCTCGCTGATCACGTGGACCTGGAACCACGGCACGACGAGGCTCAGGAGGTACAAGCTCGGGCCCATGCCCCACAGCACGCGGTTTTCCATCAGCTGCAAGGGGCCGCGCTGCCCGCGCCCGCAGACGCTGCGCGCCGCCGGTCCCAAGCGCATCCATGCCGTGCTCAAGAGGCTGGTGGGCCACCGGTACCACGCCGGCGACGTGCTCACCGTCTCCTTCACGGCCAAGGGCTGGAAGCGCGAACGGGCCAAGATCACGATCCGCGACGGCCGCAAGCCCAAGGTCGCCCGAGCCTGAGCCGGCCGGTCCCCGCCACGCCCGCAGTGTGGGATGATGGACATCAGGTGGGATGACATGAGGACGCGCGCGGTGGGGACCGTTCTCGCGCTGGCGCTGTGCGCGCCGGTGACCGCGGCCCACGCCGACACCGTGCTCGTCGAGAACGCGCACAGCGGAGGCCACTATGCCGCCACCAACACCACCAGCTCCGGCGGCGGCATCTACCAGGACGTCGCGCTCGACACGTCGGCCGGCCAGCTCGTCTGCGCCTCGGCGTGGTTGCGCACCCAGCTGCCGGCCACCGGCGCCGCGGGCACGTTCTCGCTCTATCTCCGCGGCACGTCGGCGGTCAACGCCGGGGCGACCACCTACAGCGGACTGGGCAACCTGAGCGGCTGGACCCAGGCGCAGACGTGCGTGGAGGCCACGGGCAGCCACAGCTCGCTGCGGATCCAGCTCTACCCCACGCCGGGATCGCCGACGACCGAGGTCGACGATGTCAACGTGAACGTCTCGCTGGCCGCCAACGGCGGCTTCGAGGACGGCGGCGGGCCGTGGCGGCCCTACCCGGGGACCAAGTCCAACTACGTCGTCTACGCCAACGCCCCCGGAGCGCCGCCCGCCTACGCCGGCACGCACTTCGCGGCCACCAACAGCTCGTCGAGCGGCGGCGGGCTGATCGAGGACGTCCCGCTCAAGACCAGTGCCGGCCAGACCGTCTGTGGCTCGGCCCGCGTGCGCACCGAGTACCCGAGCACCGGCGCGTCGGGCAGCTTCGCGCTGTGGCTGACCGGGACGTCCACGCACGACGGCTCGAGCGTGCGCTACAGCGGCCTGCCCGGCGGCACCTGGTCGCTGGTGCAGACCTGCACCGAGGCCACGGGCAGCCACACCACGCTGCGCGTCCAGTTCTATCCCACGGTCGGCTCCCCCACCGTCGACATCGACGACGTGAATGTCGACGAGTCGCTGGCGGTCAACGGAGGGTTCGAGAACGGCGGTGGGCCGTGGCGGGCCTACCCGGGCACGAAGTCAAACTACGTCGTCTACGCCAACGCGCCGGGAGCGCCGTCCGCCTACGCCGGCACGCACTTCGCGGCCACCAACACCGCGTCGGGCGGCGGCGGACTCATCCAGGACATCCCGCTCACCACCTCCCCCGGCCAGACGATCTGCGGGTCGGCCGAGGTGCGGACCGAGTACCCGGGCACGGGGGCGGCGGGCTCGTTCGCGCTGTGGCTGACGGGCGGCGCGACCCACGAGAGCGGCTCTGCCGCCTACGCGGGCCTGGGCAACGGAGCCAACTGGTCACCGGTGCAGGCGTGCGTGGAGGCCACCGGCAGCCACACCACTCTGCGCGTCCAGTTCTACCCCAAGCCCGGGGCGCCCACGACGGAGATCGACGACGTCAACGTCTCGCGATCGCTGGCCGCCAACGGCGGCTTTGAGGACGGCGGCGCCCCGTGGGCCATCTATCCGGGCACCAGCTCCAACTACCGCGTCTACGCCAACGGCCAGATCTCCGAGACGGTCGCGCCGCCGCCCCCGCCCCCCGTCCAGCCGACGCCCCAGCCGACCCCGATCCCCACACCCCGCGCCAAGCATGCGCTCAAGGTCAAGTTGCTGATGAAGTGGACCTGGCGCTTTCGGACGACGACGCTGCGCTCGGCCCACGTGGGCCACTTTCCCCACAGCACCCGGCTCACCGTGGCCTGCAAGGGCCGGGGCTGCGGAAAGCCCGCGAAGACCACCGCCGCCGGGCCCAAAGGCGTGCACCGGCTGCTCAAGCGGCTGGCCGGCCACCGCTACCGCGCCGGCGACGTGCTGACGGTCACCTTCACCGCCCGCGGCTGGACGCGTGAGCGCGCTCGGATCACGATCCGGGACGGGCGGTTGCCACGGGTGTCCCGCGCCTAGCGCGCCACGGCCCAGCCGCGCGATTTTCCGACGCCACAGGCCGCACAGCGCTTCGCGTCGAACGGTGCGGCCTGGAACGGCGGTATCCCGACGTCACAGACCACACAGTCGCGGGACTGCGGGTGTGCGCTCTGCAGCGTCACAACCCGAGCGGCGCACGAGCCATGGTCGCGCGGACGATCCTGAAACCACAGAGCACACGCTCCGCCCATCGCGGTCGTGTGTCGCGAAACCAGAGTCATGTTGAAACCTCGGGTCACACGGTCCGCACGACCCGGGCGTGTGTCGTCTCGTTTCAACCCCCGAGGTCCGAGCGGGCCCTCCCCAGCGGTCGTTCGCGCTGCCGGTCTCAGAGCAGCCCCCCGGTCTCGGGCAGCGCGCTCGCCCGGGCCGCCAGAACCGGCGTGCCACGCGCCATCGCCTCCAGAAGCACGAGCCCAACCCCTCAAACAGGCTGGGGTGCACCACCAGCTCGGCGCCGCGCAACAGCGCGTCCAGCCGCGCGTCGGAGACGTAGCCGGTGAGCGTCAGCGGAGCATCGCCGGCCAGCGCGGCCAGGCGTGGGCCCTCGCCTGCGTCGACCCCGGCCAGCACGAGCCGGTGCGGAACCCCGGCGCGCCGGCGCTGCGCCACGATGCGCCCACCAGGGCCGCCAGGTTCTTCTTGGCGCGCAGGTCCCCGACGGCGAGCACGTATGGGCCGGCCACATCGGCCTCGACCACACCGGCCTCGCCCGGCCGGCCGGCCACGGGCGCCAACGCGGGCGCCTCCGCAATCACCCGGACCTTGCCGGGGTCGACCCGGTAGCGCCGGCAGACGTCGTCGGCCGTGAACCGGGACGGGCAGATGACCCGCTGCGCCGAGTGGGCCGCCGCGCGCGCCAGCACGCGGTACTTGGCCCGTGTCGCGGGGGCGAAATCCCCCGGCCACGCCTCGAACGCCAGGTCGTGGACGGTGACCACGCCGGGGCAGGGCCGGATCAGCGGCAAAAAGCAGTTGGGGGCGTGCACCAGGGCCGCGCCACGGCGTCGCAGGGCCGCCGGCAGCCACAACTGCTCGAACGCGACCTCGGGCCTGACGGGCCCGAGCAGGCCGGCCGCGCGGCGCCCAGTCACGGCCACGATCGGGAGCTCGGACGACGCCTGCGCTGCCAGCGCCGAGGCGAGCTCGCGGGCGTAGCGACCCCATCCGCGCAGCTGCGGCCCGGCGGCGTCGCGCGCATCGATCACTATCGCCCCCATGAACGGTGCATTGTCACCGGCCCAAGGCGTACGATGCGCCCTCGTCGGCCTCCCGCAAGTGTCCGTGCCCGTCATCCGAGAGCCGCCGGCCAGCCCGCCGCCGCTCTCGTCCGTGCCCCGCGCGGCCTCCTCGATCTTCGACATCCCAATCGACCTCGGCCCGCCCGTGGAGCTGCTCGCCACCGTCGCCGGCTGGGCCGGCGAGGGACGCACCCGGCGGGTGATGTACGTCAACGCGCACGTCGTCAACCGCTCGCGGGTGACCCCGCGCCTGGGCGACGCCCTGGGCCGCGCCGACCTCGTCTACTGCGACGGCTACGGCGTGCGGCTCGCCGCACGCGCGCTGCATCGCGACGTGCCGCACCGGATGACCGGCGCCGACTGGATCTGGGATCTCGCCGCGTTGTGTGAGCTGGCGGGACGGTCGATCTACCTGCTCGGCTCCGAGCCGCCGACCGCTCAGGAGGCGGCCACGCGGCTACGCCGCTTCTACCCCCAGCTCAACGTCGTCGGCGCCCACCACGGTTACTTCGAGACGGGCACGCCCCACGCGGAGCGCGTGATCGAGGACATCGTCGCGCGCCGGCCCCAGATCGTGCTGGTGGGGATGAGCACGCCGAAGCAGGAGCTGTGGGCCGACCGATACGCTGACCAGCTCGGCGGGGCCGTCGTGTGGACGGTGGGCGCGCTGTTTGACTACGTCTCCGGTCACACGCCGCGTGCTCCCCGGTGGCTGGCCGACAACGGACTCGAATGGATATTCAGACTCGCGATCGAGCCTCGCAGGATGTGGCGCCGGTACCTGATCGGCAATCCGGTGTTCCTTTCCCGGGTACTGGCCGAGTCAAAGCAGCAGCCGCAGCGCACCCCCTGAGGCGTCTGGCGGGACGGATCCCGCCCACCCGCCGCGGGCGGCTGCTCCTGCTCGTCCTGGCTGTCGCGCTGCTCGCCCTGGCCTGGCATACCAACGCCAAGCCGCGCCACGAGGCCTTCTCGGCGGTCCCCGACGCGCTGCGGGCGCTGGCGGCGACGATCGTCCTGTTCGGCGTGGGCGGCTTCGGCCTGGTCCGGCTGCTGCTGCCCGATGCCCTTCGCGTCTACGAGCCCCTGTGGGTGCTGCCCACGGGCGGGTGCGCGGTCGGCCTGGCGCTCACCGTGCTGGGCTTCGCCCACGTGCCCTACGCGCTGGCGCTGGCCCTCGTCCTCGTGGGCGGGCTCGGTCTCGGCGCCTACGCCGTCCGCCGGCGCGGGTGGCCGGAGCTGGCCCTTGGACCGCCTCGGCTGGCCCGTGCTGCAGATGGCAGTGGTGACGCTCGTGGCGCTGGTGCCGATGCTGCTCGTCCAGCACTACGCCGCCCCCATCGGGACCGGCTCGGACGCGCACGTCGCCGCCGGTGCCGCGCAGTTCCTCAAGCACGGCTATCCGACGGGCGTCGACATATCCCAGCCGATCAACCAGATGCCGCCGACATGGCAGTCCAAGTACCCCATCTACTACGCGTTCGCGGGGGTCTCGTCGCTGTTGGGGCTGGCCACCTGGCAGGTGCTGGCGACCCTGGCCGCGGCCATGCTGGGGCTGGCGGCCGTGGGGATGTTCCTGGTCGCGCGGGATGTGCTCGGCGCGCCGGTGGCCGCGGCGCTCGTCGGGATGGCGGTCGCCGGGCTGAATCGCGAGGCCCTGCACACCATTCTCAACTCCTACTTCAACCAGACCTGGGGCTTCTTCGCCACGCCGTTCACGCTCGTGCTCGGGTGGTGGGTGGTGCAGCCGGGCCTGGGGCGTCGCCAGCGGCAGGCGACAGCGGTGCTGCTGGCGCTGTTCGCCCTCATGCTCGTGTTCGCCTACCCGCTGGCGGCGCCGATCCCGGCGGTGGCGATCGCGGCGTTCGTATGGAGCGAATGGCGGCGCAAGCTGCGCGCCGGCGAGCCTATGTTTCACCCGCGTGATCTCTATAACCCCGTCAACCGCCGGCGGAGCCTGCTGTGGCTGATCCCGCTCTGCGCGCTGCTCGTGGTGCCGGCGATCGGCGTCGGCCAGAAGGTGGCGGGCGCGGTGAAGGTCCTGGCCCCGGCCACTCGCTGCAGGCCTGGGCCGGGGATCTGCCGGGCTTCATCCCGTTCAACTACTTCGTCTCGCTGCCCCGATTGCTCGTGTTCCTTCCGGCGACCGTCGTCGTGTTCGGCCTGGCCGCCTATGGGCTGCGCCGCTCAGGGCGGTCTCTGGCCCTCGGCCTGGGCGGCCTGATGGCGATCGGAGTGCTGCTGGCCGTCTACCTGCGCACCGCGCCTACGGCTACTACTTCCACTTCAAGCTGCTGGCCTTCATCGGGCCGCTCGTCGTGGTCATGGCGGCCGCGGGAGCGGCCCGCCTGCGCCGGTGGGGGCCGGCGCTGCTGGCGCTGCTGGTGGTGGCGACCGCGGGCAGCGCCGTCGCCGAGCTGGACGCTACCGGCTCCCAGCTGCCCCAGGCGACGATCCAGCTCTCCGGCTGGGCCCGCTCGCTGCCTCCCAACGCCTCGATCCGCCTGGACATGTGGCCGCCCGACGAGCTGTGGGCGGCCTACTTTCTCTCCTCGCACCGGCTGTGCTCCCAGGTCCCGCTGTTGGACACCGACTATCCGCACGTGATGCTGGGGCGCAAGGCCGCCTACATCGTGGCCACCATCCCGACCGGCAAGCCCGCGGACGCCATCGGCCCCGTCCTGCGACGCAACAGCGGCTACCGCCTGTATCGCGAGAACCCCGGTGTCCCCGGCCCGGACACCTGCACGCAGCGCCGCTTTGACCGCATCTACACCGGCGTGGGCTTCAACCCGCGATGAGCCCCGCCGATCCCAGGTGCCGCCGCGTCGGCCACAGCATCATCAAGGCCGGTGCCGACCTCGACCAGCTGCCCGCGCTCCTGGAGGGCGCCACCTGGGACATGGTGGAGCTCGACGTCCTGCCGCGCGGCGACGAGCTGATCGTCGCCCACTCGCCCCATGAGCTCGACCATCCGCGCCCGGTGCGCTTCGCCGACGCCCTGACCGCGCTGCGCGACCTGCTGCCCGATGCCGTCGAGCTCAACGTCGACCTCAAGGGCACCGGGTATGAGGCCGCGGTGCTCGAGACGCTGCGCTCGCTGGACCTCGTCGCGCGCACGCTCATCTCCACGATGGAGGCCGACAGCCTGCGCGTGCTGCGCGCCGCGGCGCCTGAGCTGCGCTTGGGCCTGTCGGTGCCCAAGGCCCGGCGCGACTATCTGTCCAACCCGCTGACGCGGCCTGCCGCGTACGCGATGCTGGCCTACCTGCGGCGGGTGCTGCCCCGGCAGGCCGGGCGGGCGGTGCGTAGCGGCCTGGCCGACGCGATCATGGCCCATTGGGGCGTCGTGACCCCGGCGCTGGTGCGGGCCGTGCGGGGCGCGGGGGGCGAGCTCTACGTGTGGACCGTCGACGACGCCGAGCGGCTGCTGTCGCTGCACGCGCTCGGGGTCAGTGCGGTCATCACCAACGACCGCGAGCTGTTCGCGCGGGCGGGCCTGCAGCCGACCTGACTCACCGCGCGGTCAGTCGCCCGGATCGAGCGCCGGGAGTGCCAGAGCATGGGCCGAGGCGCCGGCCTCGCGCATCGGCAGCGTGCCCTCGAGGTTGATGACGCGGTACCCGCACGCCTCCATCGCCGCCACGAAGGCGGCGTGGGTGTCATGCAGCTCGCAGATGATCGCCGGCTGATGGGCGGCGATCGTCTCGCGCATGCCGGCCAGCACGTCGAGCTCGGCCCCCTCCACGTCGATCTTGACCACGGTG
Organism: uncultured Actinomycetota bacterium; assembly: GCA_963708835.1. Lineage (GTDB taxonomy): Bacteria > Actinomycetota > Thermoleophilia > Solirubrobacterales > Solirubrobacteraceae > Palsa-465. The sequence continues at coordinate 36,747 of CAVPUB010000002.1, forward strand.
GGCGGCGGCGCCCGGCCGGCGCTCACCAGCTCGTCGATGGTCACGCACGGCACGTCGATCACCCGCTCGGTGAACGGGTGCTCGCCGAACTGCTCGAGCTTTGACCAGCTCTGGTCGTCGACGATCTGGAGCCGCCCCCATCCCGGCCGGCCGGCCACAGCGGCGCAGATCACCTCGACGTTGGGCACCCGGTTGAGCGCCGCGTTGACCCGGATCGCCTCGGCGTTGTCAGGCGCGCCTCGAAAGCCACCACCCGCCCCGCCTCAAGGCCCGCCAGGTGCGCGGCCAACAGCGAGAAGAACCCCAGGTTGGCCCCGACGTCATAGAAGACGTCCCCGCGTCCGAGGTGGCGCACCATCGCCTCCTGCACCGCACTCTCCGGGTTGCCGCCGGCGATCGAGCCGAGGCCGCGCACAGGATCTGATCGACCCTCACGGCGCTGAGCCGTCACGGCGCCGCTCCTCGGCGGCACGCTCGAGCTCGGCCACGCGCTCCTCCAGGCGCACGACGTGCGCGGCGACCTGGGCGTTGAAGCGGCTCTGCTGGGCCGACACCTGGCCGATGTACTGGCGCAGCAGCAGGACCAGGGCGCGCTTGACCGCGGTGATCGGCCGGCCGTAGCGCCGCGTGGAGTACACCTGGCCGGGGTCGGGCTCGATGATCGCCCAGCGCGCCAGGCGCCGCGCCGAGTCGACCGGCGAATCCTCGTTCCAGGGCGCGTCGTCGGGCTTGGCGGCGCCGGCCTCGCCGGCCGCGGCACGGGCTGCCTGCAGCGCCTCGCGCGGGTCTCTCACGGCTGGGCGCGTTCGGCAGACACGCCGCAATTATCGAGTTTCCAGCAGCAGCGTCACCGGACCGTCGTTGACGAGCGCCACCGCCATGTGCGCGCCGAAGACCCCGCGCCGGGCGCCGGCCAGCTCGCAGAAGCGCTCATACAGGGGCTCGGCGAGCTCGGGGGGCGCCGCGGCGACGTAGCTGGGGCGGTTGCCCTTGCGCGCATCGCCGTAGAGGGTGAACTGGCTCACGCAGAGGATCTCGCGATCGCCCAGGGGCTCATTCATGCGCCCGTCGGCGTCGGGGAACACCCGCAGGGCGCGGACCTTGTCGGCCAGCCATTGCGCCTGGGCCTCGGTGTCGTCGTGGGTCACTCCCAACAGGATCAGCAGCCCGGGGCCGATCTCGGCCACGCGCTCGCCCTCGACGTCGACCGAGGCGCGACTGACGCGCTGGACCAGCGCCCTCACGGCCCTACTCCTCGCGCAGCTCGGCCGCGGCCTGCTCGGGGGCGACGACGTCGAGGCCCACGCCGGTGCCGAGCTCGAAGCCGGCCAGATGCGTCAGCCGCGGGACGATGTCGATCCGCCAGCAGAAATGCTCGGCGCCGCGGGGCGCGGTCCGCACCCACAGGTTGACCGAGGCCTCGTGACCGAGCCGCCGTCGCAGCCGGCTGAGCGCGTCGTGCAGGAGGGCCGCAGCGGTGGGGCCGTCCTCCTCGAAGCGCATACGAGGACGCCGGGGCACGATCATCAGCTGGTAGGGCACCCGCGCGCCCCAGGCGGCCAGCAGCACCGCCTCGGAGTCGATGGCGACGATCCGCTCGCGCCGGCGGACCTCCTGCTGGAGCAGGTCACCGAGCAGGTTGCCGCCCATCGTCCGCGTCGCGTAGGCCCCGAAGCGCTCGCGCTCGCGGGCGATCGCCGCGGGCACGAATTCCAGCGCGAACAGCTGGGCGTGCGTGTGGGCCACCGACGCGCCCGCATCGGCCCCCTCGTTGACCATCAGGTGCAGGCACGCGGCGTCGGCGTGCGCGCGCATCCGCTCGCGCCACACGTCGGCGGCCAGCGCGACCTGTGCGGGGTCGAGGTCGGCCAGCGAACCCACGGGCTCGGGCGCGTTGACGATCACCTCATGGGCGCCGCGGGCGGCCCCGCTCCAGAACAGGTCCGGGTTCGCCGACGGCGGCGGGTCCGCGGCGTCGGGCACGAGCGCCGGATAGCGATTGGGGATGACGCGCACCCGCCAGCCGGGCGTGTCCGGGGCGCTTCCGTCAGGACGGACCGCGTAGATCTCGGGCGGAGTGCACCCCTCGTTGCCCTCGGCGAACGGATCGCCGGCCGCGGCCGCGCCGGCCGCGCCGGGCAGGCCGCTGCCGGGACGCTGGGCTCTGACCTCGGCGACGATCGTGCGCTGGCCCGTCAGGGGGTCGATGCGGATCTCGCTCAGGAGAGGTGCTTCTCCATGGCGATGTGCTCGATCCCGGCCTCCATGAAGATCCGCCCGCGCGGCTCGTAGCCGGCGGCCTCATAGAGCGCGCGCGCGTAGGTCTGGGCGTGGAGCACCAGCCGCCGCGCGCCGCCGGCACGGGTCTCGTCGTCGGCGAGGGCGAGCAGCGCCGAGGCGATGCCCTGGCGCCGGGCCGACTGGCGCACCGCGAGACGGCTGAACTGCACGGTGGGCCCGACGAAGAGCAGCCGGCAGGTGGCCAGCAGGGTGCCGCCCGAGACGGCGACGAGGTGCACCCCCTCGCCGTCTCGGCCGTCCAGCTCCTCGTAGACGGGCACGCCCTGCTCGACGCAGAAGACCTCGTGGCGCAGCGCCAGCGCCGCCGCCATCTCCTCATCGCCGCGGACGCGGCGCACCTCGTAGGTGAGCACGTCGGTCATGGCATGGCGTAGCGCCGGATGTCCTTCTCCAGGGAAGCCGCGGTCTCGTAGGGACCGGCGTGATCGAAGACCTCCTTGCCCTGGCGGTCGAAGTAGACCGTCTGGGGGTAGTAGGTGCGGGCCTGGATGGCGCCGGCGATCTTCTCGTCGGGGTCGGTGTAGCTCGGGTAGCTGACCGGGAAGCGCTTGAGGAAGGCGGCCGCCGCCGGGGTCTGGTCCTTGCCGTCGATCCCGATGAAGGCGACCCGGCGCCCGAAGAAGACCGAGGCGCGTTGATAAGCCGGGAACTCGGTCTGGCAGGGCCCGCACCACGACGCCCACTTGTTGACGACCACGGGATAGCCGCGCAGCTGGCGCAGGCGCGCCTCGAACGCCTTGGTGCCTCCCGAAAGCAGCTGATTGCCCTGCGCGTGCAGCGCGGCGAGCACCGCGGGCGAGCCGGCCAGATCCCTGGACACCACCGACTTGGAGAGGTTGGCGCTACGGGGCGTGCTCGACTTGGGCCGCGCGACCACCACGGCAACCACGACGAGTGCCACCAGCAGCACCGCCAGCGCTGCCAATCTCTTGCGCGGGCTCACAGCGGACAAGGTTGCCATACGGCCCCGCGGCCGTAGCCGCAAACCCCCTCTGGACCTGCCATTACGGCTAGTCCGTTAGATCTGCTTAAATAACCGTTATCCTTCGGACACGAGGCCGGGGGGACGCTTCTGAGGAACTTCGCTGTGCTCGGCCTCGTGCTGAGACTGGCTGAGCCGCCACGACTTGAAGCCGCGGCTCGCTCATCCTGACGCAACCGCTTCAACCACTGATGGGTGATGCCCACCCCCTTTCCTAGTCCTGACGCGATCGCGCGCGCCGAGTTGCTGACTCGCGAGCGCTTCGTGTACGAAGGCGAATCGCTCGAAGAGGCCCTGGCCCCAGGGTCGGCTCGCCGACGTGCGCTTGACGCGGCCCTCGCTGAGGTCGAGGCCGGCAACAAGACGCCCTCGATCGGCTGGCGCCGGGAGTTCTCGCTGCTGCTCGGCCTGGAGCGGATCCTCTCCGAGGAGGAGCCCAGCCTCGTCGACGGCACCGTGCTCTCCGCCCACCAGGTGGACGCGCTCTCCGGGACGCTCACCGCGCTGCTGGCCGAGAGCCAGCCCGCCAACGGCTCGGCGTCCAACGGTGTCGTGCCCGAGGACATCCAGGCCCGTGTCGCCTCCGCCGAGCTCGACCCGATCGACGACGACGAGGACGAGGACGAGGACCTCGGCGACCTCGGAGACATCGAGGACGAGGAACCGGAGGACGAGGAGCCCGAGGACGAAGAGCCCCAGGACTGGCAGGACGAGGCCGACGAAGAGGAAGGCCAGTTCGAGGAGCAGCCCGAGGATCCCAACGCCGCCAAGCGCTTCTGGTTCGAGCACGCCACCGGCGCCGGCAAGACCGTCGCCGCGCTGGGGTTCGTGGAGGCGTCGCGCACCGGCGGCGTCCTGATCCTCACCCACCGCCGCAACCTCGTCGACCAGTTCCACGGCGAGCTGCGCGACCGGGGCTACCGCGACCGCATCAGCGGCCCGCTGCTCGACGACCACGACGCGTCCAACGGGCCGGTCACCGTCGAGACCTACCAGTGGTTCGTGCGCAACGCCGGGCGGATCTCCGACACCTACACGATCGTCATCTGCGACGAGGCGCACACCGCGCTCGGCGAGAAGACCTCGGCGGCGATCCGCGCCTGGTCGGGCCCGATCTTCATCGGCATGACGGCCACGGGCGCCCTCATCGCCCGCCACGTCACCGATCTCTTCCCCACCCAGACCAGCCGCTTCGACCTGGCCCAGGCGGCCCGCCGGGGCGTGATCTCGCCGCTGCGCTGCATCCGCATCCCGCCCGGCCCGGGCGTACGCACGATCGCCAAGGTCCCGCTGCGCCGCGGCGAGGTGGACACCGAGTTCGACCAGGAGATGCTGGCCCAGTTGCTGGACCAGACGCCATTCAACGTGGCGATCGCCGACCTCTACAAGACCCGCTTCAACGGCGTCCCCGGCGTGGTCTACGCCGCCGGCGTCAAGCACGCCTACAACGTGGCCCAGGCCTTCCGTGACCTTGGCATCAAGGCCAAGGGCGTGTCGGGCGAGACGCCCAAGCGCGAGCTGGCCCGGATCCTGGCCGACTATGAGTCGGGCAAGATCGACGTCCTCATCAACGCCCAGCTGCTGGCCGAGGGCTGGAACAGCCCCCGGGCCACGATCTGCATGCACCTGGCCCCCACCGCGTCCAAGCGCATCTACCAGCAGCGCGTGGGTCGCGTGACGCGGCGCCATCCGGGCAAGGAGGCCGGGATCGTCGTGGACTTCGTCCATCCCGCGACCAAGCACGACGACCCTGTGGTGACCCTGCACTCGCTGCTGGACCGCGACGTCTACCGCGGCGGCGCCATCGTCGTCGGGCCGGTACGGCGCGGCCGCGGCCGGCGCGTGCGGGTGGAGCGGCGCGTTCTGCCGGTCACGCCCGATCACGAGCGGCGCGCCGAGGTCTTCGAACGGGAGCTGTGGCGGATCGCCGTCGAGCACCTGGACTACGGCGAGCAGCACGTGTGGGCGGCGCTCGCGGGCGCGCGCGTGGCACCCAACGGCTGGCGCCGCGCCAAGGCGATGCTGCACTTCGACCGCGGCGGCGAGCTCAAGCGTCGCTTCCTGATCACCGCGGTCCAGCGCAACCGCAACGCCCAGCTGCGCCTGCGCGCCCTGCAGGAGATCGCCGCCAGCCGCGACGCCGAGGCGTTTGACACCGCGATCGACATCATGGGCGGCTGGCCGCGTGACGAGCGCCGCGAGGGCGTGAAGATCATGCTCCAGGCCCTGGCCGAGCGGCGGATCGGCCGTCGCGACCAGGCCAACGCCTGGATCTGGCGCATGGCCGAGTACACGCGCGAGGTGCACGAGGAGTACGCCGTCCAGCGCTGGCCCGAGACCAAGCGCCTGCTCGGCCTGCTGGTCAACTCGTCGGGCTCGGCGCACGCGCGCAACGCCCGGCGCCTGGTGCACGCCAGCCGCAAGGAGGACCGCCGCCTGTCCGCGGCCCTGCTGGCAGCCGCGCTCGCCCACACCCCGGAGGCCGAGGAGGCGCTGCGCGGCGCCCGGACCCGGATGGCGCGCAAGCCGGCTGCCCTGGCCCGCGAGCTGCTGCGCAACTTCCCCAAGGGCCGCCGCGGCTCCAAGCGCCGTCGCCGCAAGGCGGGCGCGACGGCGGGCCCGGAGGCCAACGGCGCCGCCGAGACGCAGGAGACCACGCTGACGACGGCTGATACCGACGAGCTGGAGATCGCCGCCGAGGCCGACCGTGACGACGACGAGGACGACGACCGCGACATCGACACCGCGGCCGACGTCGACGACGCCGACGACGATGTCGACCGCGCCGACAACGACGACGACGACGCTGACGACGACCGCGACGCAGACGAGCCGGTCACGGAGTCCGAGCCGCAGCCGCCGCCCAGGCGCCGGGCGGCCGCCAGGCGCAAGCCGGCAGCGAAGCCCGATGTGGTGGCCGAGCCCGAGCCGGTCGCACAGCCCGACGCGGAGCCCGAGCCCGAGCCGGTCGCCGCGGAGGAGCCCGTCAAGCCGGCACCCAAGCGCCGTACCCGCGCGCCCCGCAAGAAGGCTGCGACAGTGGAGTCCAAGACCGCAGCCGCCGCCGAGGCCGTGGAGGCCGCCGCTGCGGCCGCCGCTGCCGCCGAGGGCACGGTGGACGAGATCAAGCCCAAGCGCCGCACCCGGGCGCGACCGGCCCAGGACGCCGAAGAGGCCGCTTAAGCCTTGGTCTCAGCTCGCGGCGGAGACCGCGAGCTGCGCGGCCGCCGACGAGAGCTCGCTTCGCGACGCGGTCACCGTGTCGGGCTCAAGCGGACCGTCCGACGACGAGGGCCGTTCGGCGGCAGCGGCGACCCGAAGCATCGCCTGGACGATGGCCGGATCGAACTGAGAGCCGGTGTTGACGATCATCTGCTCGGTCGCCGCCTCATAGGACAGGGCGTTGCGGTACGGGCGGTCGGTGCGCATGGCGCTCCAGGAGTCGCAGCAGGTGATGATGCGCGCCTCGAGCGGGATCGCCTCGCCGGCCAGACCGTCGGGGTAGCCGCCGCCGTCCCAGCGCTCGTGGTGAGCGCGGACGATCTCGCCGACCTCGGTCATGAACCCGCCGACGCGCTCGAGCATCCGCTGGCCCTCGGCGGGGTGGGTCTTGATGATCTCCCACTCGCCCGGGTCCAGCTTGCCCGGCTTGTTGATGATCTCCTTCGGGATGATGATCTTCCCGACGTCATGCAGCATGGCGCCGAACTCGAGGTTGCGCCGGCGCTCGGGCTCGAGGCCGAGAGCGTCGGCCACCGACAGCGCCAGCCCGACGACGCCCTCGGAGTGCTCGCCCGTGTAGTTGTCGTCGGCGGCGATCACGTCGCCCAGAAGCAACGCGGTTCCGCGATAGGTCTCGTTGAGCTCGAGCAGCTTGCCCAGCCGTGCTTGGCGCTCGTCGGCGAACATCCGCAGCAGGCCCAGCAGCGGCAGCAGCGCGAGGACGGCATACGGAGCCGTGTGCAGCTCCTCCGCGGCGACGAGGGCGATCGCCGACAGGCCTCCGTCGATGCCGTACACCCACAGGCTCCCTTTCAGATGCGAGCGCATGCTCACGCCGGCCGACATCCCGAAGTAGACGGCGGCCGCCAGGAAGTCCCCGAGGAACTGGGCGCCGAGCGCGGCCAGCAGGAGCAGCGGCCCGGCGCTGTCGGGCCGGACGTCGGCGATCGCGAACACGAGCGCCGGTCCGACGGCGAACCAGGCGTTGGCGAAGCTGCGCAGGAGGCGGACCGGCCCGACCTTGCCCGCGAGGACGCCCGGAAGGATTTGCGTGGCCAGCACCGTCGAGACCGCGAGCGGGAGGAACGCCATCGGGATGACGAAGAGCATCGGCACGAACGCGAGCTGGCTGGCGACGGTGAACCCGACCGGGGTGTCGAAGCGAACCCGGACCGCGACGGACATCACGATCATCGTCAGGACCGCGCCCACCGGATTCCACGGCTGCGGGGACGGCAGCAGGAACAGCGCCGCGACGGCCGCGATGAACGCGACGTTGAGCACGAGCTCGACGCGCAGCTCGCGGCGGGCCTTGGCGGCCTCCGCTCGGCGGCGGGTCTCGGCGAACATCTGCTGCTCTTCGAGAGTCGGTTCTCTGGTCATCTTGCGGACAGGTCGTGAGTCATCCTGCGCACGCGTATCGGCCGCCGAACGCTCCCTCCTTAGTGATGCGTGCGAAGAAGGACGGACCGGCCGGTCGGACATGTGTCCAGCTAACGACTAAAGAAATGAGTAATGAGGTCGAAGGCCCGATGCCCTTGGCGTCAAACCACAACTGAAAAGGGCAAACCTGGTGCGAGCCAGGGACGCAAAGCTAGAGGTCTCACAGAGATAGCTCGGCCGCCAGTGCACACCACGGAAGGTGCGTACACATGTTGCAGGGCCTTTTCAGCCGTCATACCCGTCTCGTGGGCGCCGTCATCTCGGCCCTCGGGATCGCCGTCCTGTCCGGTGCTCCGGCTCGGGCGGCACTCATCAGCACCGACGCGTGTGACAACGCTGCGTTGTCACAGCCGTTCGCTCATTTCAACGACACGAACGAGTACAAGCTCGTCCCGGGTGGTTCCTTTGAGAACGGAGCATCGGGGTGGACTCTCAGCCACGGTGCCAGCATCGTGCGCGGGAGTGAGTCCTTCGGCGCAACCGGCTCTGTCGGAGCGTCGTCGGTCTACCTGCCCGCGGGGGCATCGGTGACGTCGCCGTTCACATGTGTGGACGCTGCGTACCCGACTTTTCGCTTCTTCGCGCGCAACAACGGCCTGTTGTCGACCGTCCTCGTGTCGGTCGTCTACAAGCTCCCGCTCCTCGGTGAGGCAGCGGTGCCGGTGGGGACGGCCGCGCTTTCCCCCAATTGGAGCCCGTCGCTTCCGATGCTCACCGCATCGGTCCTGACCGGGCTCCTGCATGGGGGGACGGCGCCGATGGCCGTTCGCTTCACGGCGCTCACCGGCAGCTCGCAGGTCGACGACGTTTACGTCGATCCGCACATGCACAACTGATCACCGTCGAGCAGAGACACGCTGGAACCGGGCTCGCGTCCCGCCGCATGACAAGCGGGGCGCGGGCCCGACCCGCATCCCGCTCGACTCAGTGGCGCACGGCGTCGGTCTCAAGGTGGACCTCGCCGGCGTTGAGCGCCTGCCGGCCGGCGGTGGTCTCCACCACCAGCCGCCCGTGCTCGTCGATCCCCGCGCCGCGCGCGGTCCCACCTGCCCACGTGACGGTGTGCCCCAACAGCGCATCGCGGGCACGCACGGCGTCGAGCACCTCCGCGGTGGGCGCCGCCAGCCAGCGCTCCAGCGTGGCCAGCAACCGCGCCAGCAGTGGCTCGATCGCCGCGGGCTCCAGCCCCAGCGTCCCCGCCCGGCCGGCCAGTTCCGGCGGGAAGGATCCCGCGTCGACCGCGACGTTGACCCCCACGCCGATGACCCCCCATCCCTCCTGGGGCCGGCCCTCGACGAGGATGCCCGCGACCTTGCGTCCGGCCACGTAGACGTCGTTGGGCCATTTGAGCTGGGCCTCGAGCCCGACCGCCTGCGCCGTCGCCACCCCGGCAACCAGCGACACCAGCGGCGGGGGGTCGCGGACCACCACCGAGCACAGCAGCGACCTGCCGGGCGGCGCCGTCCAGCTGCGGCCCTGGCGCCCGCGCCCGGCGCTCTGCTCGCTTGCGGTGATGAGCATGCCGTGGGGCGCGCCCGCGGCCGCGAGCTCACGCGCGCGGGTGTTGGTCGAATCGGTGACGCGGAGGTGGAGGCGGGGCGTGCCGAACGGCGCGATCGCGCTCATCCCGGGCGGATGCGGAGCTCGTCGTCCACGCCCAGCCCCAAGCGCTGGGAGGCGTCGCCGTGGTTGACGGCGACGGCCAGCCGGCGTTGCGCGTCCTCGTAGAGCAGCAGTTCGTCGGGGACGGCATCGGCGAAGGTCCGCACGTAGTGGACGGGATGCGCGCTGCCGTCGCCGGGCTCAACGCTGGCGGCGCGACCGAGCCGGAGGCCGGACTGCGCCACATCCTCGTGGCCCACGTTGAGCTGGAGGTTGCCGAACCGGTCCACGTAGCGCACGTGGGCGATCACCGCCCCGTCGCGGACCTGCGCCGCCGGGAGGTTGAGCGCGACGAGCGCTGCCGCGTCCAGCGGGTCGCCGGCGGCAGCCAACGTCGCGCCGGCGGCCAGCGCGGCGGCGACTGGCGCGAAGATGTCGCGCCCGTGGAATGTGGCCGACACCGGCTTGAGCCGGAACGAGCTCTGGGCGATGTCCACCACCTCCACGATGCCGCCCGCGGCCTCGGCGGCCAGCATGAGCAGGCCGTTGTCGGGCCCGACGAACCGGCGCCCGTCCCCGGTGCGCAGCGCCACCGCTCGCCGCTGGGCGCCCACGTCGGGGTCAACCACCGCCAGGTGGACGCCGACGGGCATGAAGGAAATCGCCTCCGCGAGCACGATCGCGCCCGAGCGGACGTCGTGGCGGGCGATCCCGTGGGTGAGATCGATGATCCGCGCCTGGGGGCACGCCTTCACCATGACCCCGTGGCAGATGCCCACGAAATCGTCGGTCAGGCCGTAGTCCGAAAGGAAGGTGATGACCGGTGACTGCTGCTCGGTGCTGGGCATCTGGCCGCTACTCCCCCTCGGTGGCGCTGATCGTCTGCGCTACATCTTGCACCAGCGCCGCCACCAGCCCGTCGATGTCGTGGCGGGTGGCCTCGACGTCGGGCTCGCGGCCGTGCTCGCGCAGCGTCTGGCTGGTCACCGGACCGATGCTCACCAGGCGCGCGCGCTCAGGCAGTGCGCCGTCCAGTGACTCGAACAAGAAGCGCACGGTGGACGACGAGGTGAACGTCACGTAGTCGGCGCCGGCCACCGCGGCGCGCTGGGGCTCGGACATCGGCTCGGCCACCGTCTCATACAGGTCCAGCACGTCGGCGTCCGCGCCGCGCTCGCGCAGCGCGTCGGGGAGCACGTCCCGGGCCTCGGCGGCCCGCGCGATGAGGGCCCGGGACACCGGCACGTCGGCGAGCGCTTCGACCAAGCCCTCAGCGACGAACCGCTCGGGCACCACATCGGCGATGAGGCCATGCTCGCGTAGCGCCGCCGCCGTCCCGGGGCCGATCGCCGCGACCCGCGTCCCGCCGAAGGCGCGCGCATCACGCCCGGCGCGGTGCAGGCGCTCGAACAGCAGCCGCACCCCGTTGGGGCTGGTGAGGCACACGAGGTCATAGCGGCCGAGGTCGGGGGCGGGCCCCTCGAGCTCCTGGATCCGGATCGCCGGCGCCTCGATGACGGCGGCGCCGAGATCGCGTAGCCGCGCCGCCAGCCCACTGGCCTGCGCCCGCGCCCGGGTAACCGCCACGGTCCGTCCGCCCAGTGGCCGCGACTCGAACCAGGCGAGCTCGGAGCGCAGCGCCGCGACGGGTCCGAACAGCGAGATCGCCGGTGCCTTCACCCCCGCCTCCGCGGCCACGGCGGCGATCGTCGCCAGCGTGCCGGTGACCACGCGCTGGTCGGGGAGCGTTCCCCGCTCGATGACGGCGGCCGGCTCCGTGCCCGGACGCCCACCCGCCACCAGCTCGGCCGCGATCGCCTCCAAGCGCCGAACGCCCATGTAGACGACCAGCGTGCCGGGAAAGCGGGCGAGCGCCGCCCAGTCAAGCGAAGATCCGCCCCCACCCGCCCCGAGCTTTGCCGGATCCTCGTGGCCGGTGACGAACGCCACCGCGCTGGCGGCGTCGCGGTGGGTGACGGGGATCCCGGCGTAGGCCGATGCGGCCACGCCGGCGGTGATGCCGGGGACGATCTCGAAGGCGATGCCGGCCGCGCGCAGCCGCTCGGCCTCCTCGCCCCCGCGCCCGAACACGAACGGGTCACCGCCCTTGAGACGGACGACCTCGCGGTCCGCGGCGCCGTGCTCGAGCAGCAGCGCCTCGATCTCCTCCTGGGACGCCGACGGGCCGCCGCCCTCCTTGCCGGCGTAGATGAGCTGGGCGTCGGGGCGCGCGCCGTCGAGCGCGGTCGCCGGGATGAGACGGTCATAGACGATGACGTCGGCGCGGGCGATCAGCTGCAGGGCCCGCGCCGTCAGCAGTCCCGGGTCGCCGGGCCCGGCGCCGACCAGGTAGACGGTCACGCCGCGACCTTCTCGGCCTGGCGCAACAGATCCGCGGCCCCGGCGGACAGCATTCGCTCCGCGCAGGCCATGCCGACCTCCTCGGCGGGCGCGGTCACCTCGTCGCGCAACCAGGCCGACCCGTCGGGCAGGCCCACCCATGCCTCCAGGGTCAGGCGCCCGTCCGCCCGCGCGCGGGCATGCGCGCCCACCGGCGTGTGGCAGGTCGCGCCCAGGGCGTGGACGAGCACGCGCTCAGCCGTGACGCAAGCGGTCGCCTCAGGGTCGCTGACCGCCGCCAGCGCCTCTGGCGCGATGGCGCCCGCGCGGGCCTCGAGCGCGAGTGCACCCTGGCCGGCTGCCGGAACGAACTCGGTGATCGCACCTCCCGCCTCGGCGCTCCGGCCCAGGCGGTCCAGCCCGGCGGCGGCCAGCACCGCAGCGTCGACCTGTCCCTCGGCGAGCTTGCGCAGCCGGGTATCGACGTTGCCGCGCAGCTCACGCACCTCGAGATCGGGGCGGGCAGCGCGCACCTGGGCGGCCCGCCGCAGGCTGCTCGTTCCGACGCGGCTGCCCGATGGCAGGGCGGCCAGCGAGGGCGCCCCGCAGATGACGTCATGCGCGGCGGCGCGCTCGGGGATCGCGACGAGCGCGAGCCCGTCGGGCAGCTCGGTCGGAACGTCCTTGGCCGAGTGCACCGCGATGTCGATGCGTCCGTCCTGGAGCTGGTGCTCGAGCTCGGAGATCCAGCGCGACTTGTCCAGCGTCGCGGCCCCTCGGTCGCCCAGCGTCGTGACCGTCACGATCTCCACGCCGGGCCCGAGGCGCTCTGCCACCCAGCGCGCCTGCGCCAAGGCGAGCGCGCTGCCCCGCGTGCCGATGCGCATCAGCCGCGCCGCTGACCGTGAGCCGGCAGCTGGTGGATCTCAGCGCCCCCCGGCTCGGGCTCGTCCTGCGCCACCGCGGCATCGAGCTCGTCGCCGGCGGGCACGCCCTCCTCCACGGTCAGCCCGAACAGGTCGCGGATCATCGCCATACGGGCGTGGACGCGGTCGTCGTGCATCGTCTTCATCTGCAGCGTGGGCTCGTGCAGCAGCCGGTTGACGACGGCACGGGCCACGGAGTCGATCCGCTCGAGGTCGCGCGGCGAAGCGGTCTCCCACTTGCCGCGGTTCTCCTGGACCACCTGGCCGGCGATCTCGGCGGCGTGGGTGCGCAGGGCGGCCAGCGTGGGCAGCACCTCGAGCGAACCGAGCCAGGCCGCGAACTTCCCGATCTCTTCCTCGATGATCCCCTCGGCCCGCCGCGCCTCGGCCTGCCGGACCTTGCGGTTGCGGGTGGCGATCGCCTGCAGGTCGTCGATGTCAAACAGGGTGACGCCGTCCAGGCCCGCGCAGGCGTCATCGATGTCGCGGGGGACGGCGAGGTCGGCGAGCAGCAGCGGCCGGCCCTCGCGGGCGCGCATCACGTCTGAGATCTCCCGGACCTCCAGCAGCAGATGCGGGGACGCGGTGGCGGCGACGACGATGTCGGCGGTCACGAGCGCCTCGGGCAGCTCGTCGAGGCGGATGCTGGTGCCGTGGAACCGCCGCGCCAGGCTCAGGGCGCGATCGCGCCGCCGGTTGGCCACGAACACCGTGACCGCGCCGCTGTCGGCCAGCGCGCGTCCGGTCAGCTCGCTCGTCTCGCCGGTGCCGATGATGACCACGCGCCGGCCGGTGAGCTCCCCCAGGTGCTCGCGCGCGAGCGCGACGGCCGCGCCGGGGAGGCTGAGCTGACCCTCGCCGACGGCGGTCTCGGTGCGCACGCGCTTGCCGGTGGCCAGCGCCGCGCCGAACAGACGGTTGGTGAGCGGGCCGGTCGTCTCCTGGGCCAGGCCCGTGTCGTAGGCGCGTTTGATCTGGCCCTGGATCTCGGCCTCGCCGACGAGCATCGACTCAAGGCCCGAGACCACGCGGTAGAGGTGGCGCGCCGCGTCGCAGTTGCGGTGCGCGTAGATGGCCCCGGCCAGCTCGGTGGGGCGGATCCCCGCCTGCCGGGCAAGCATCGTGAGCACCGTCGACTCCGCCTCGACGGGATCGCCGACCACCAGATAGAGCTCGGTGCGGTTGCACGTCGACACCGCCACCGCCTCGTGGACCTCGGCGCCGCCGCGCAGGTCGCGCAGGAACTCCGTGGCCCGGCGCTCGGGCAGGGCCAGGCGCTCGCGCACCTCGACCGGCGCGGTCTTGTGTGAGACGCCGATGGCCAGCAGCTCGCTCACAGCACCGCCTCGGTCTCGCGGTCCGCCACGGGCCCGCCCGCGGCCTTAGCGGCCTCGACGTCACGGCGCAGCTCGTCGAGCTCGCGCTCCAGGCGCTGGGCGCGGGTGGCCATGATCGCGACGTAGACGAGGATGAGGACGACGAACACGATGTAGGCCGCGGCCACGTACTTGCCCGACGTGCCCAGCGGCAACGCGGGAGCGGAGGCGATGAGCAGGCTCATGACGGGGCCGCGCTCCGTCCGACGGGCCGGACCGCGTCGTCTCCGAGCAGGGTCCGGCGCAGGCGGCGCACCTGCGAGCGGGCGTTCTTGGCCGCCATCTCGAACTTCCACAGGGTCACGTACAACAGCGCGATCCCGATGATGGAGACCAGGAACACCAGGCCCATCGACGGGGGCAGGTTGGCGCTGGTCAGCGTGAGGACCCGGGGGTGCACATACGCGGTCGCCAGCGATACCGCGAGGTAGTTGAGCGGCACGAACGCGGCCGCGGTGACCGCGAACACGCTGGCGTATCGGGCCTGGCGCTCGGGGTCCTCGATGGAGAAGCGCAGCGGCTGGTAGGTCGCGAACAGGAGCAGCACGATCAGGTAGGAGACCAGCGTCGGCTCGTTCCACACCCACCAGTGGCCCCACGACGCCTTGGCCCAGATGGAGCCCGTGATCAGCCCGCCGACGCCGAAGATGAGCGCCATGTGGATCGCGACGTAGGAGCGCAGGTCCCAGGCCCGGTCGCCGGTGCGCAGGTACGCGATGGCCAGCAGCCCCCCGAAGATGAACCCGCCCAGCGAGACGATGGCCAGGGGCACGTGGATGTAGAAGATCTTCTGGACGAAGCCCTGACCGGTGTCCAGCGGCGCATAGAAGAACACCAGCGCCAGGGCGCCGCCGATGGTGAGGATGGTGGCCAGCGACAGAACGCGCAGGCCTTTGCCGTAAGTGGGGGAGATCGCTAGTCCTCCAGGAGGAAATCGAACACCGCGTATGCGATCAGTCCGAACACCACATCATAAAGAGCCAGGATCAGCAGCCACTTCCCTGGCGGAACCGACGACGCATGGGTGGCTGCGAGCAGGGGACCGGCGGCGCGCGCGGTGGCGATGAGCGCGGGCACGAGCAGGGGAAGACCCAGCATCGGCCCGATCAGATCGCGGGCGCGGGTGTGGATGGCGATCGCGGAGACAAACGTCCCGATCACCGCCAGCGCCAGGTTGGCCAACACAAGCAGCAGGATCAGCCCGGGGAGCGCGTGACCCAGCGGCGGGCCCAGCAGGAACAGGCCGAAAGCCGGCACCGCCACCACCTCGAGCACCACCAGGAACAAGAACAGCGCGCTCGATTTGGCCACCAGCAGGGCCGTGCGGTCGACCGGGGCGAGCAGGAAGGCGTCGAACCCGCCCTGCTCACGCTCGGCCACGAACAGGCGGTTGATGCCCAGCATCGCCGCAAACAGAAGCGTCACCACCAGGACCCCCGCGGCGAGCTGGCCGTCGATCGTCGCGCGGTTGAGCCCGAAGTGGAAGATGACGAATGTCACCAGCGCGAACAGGACCATCGCGGGGACGGTCTCCCAGGTGCGCAGCTCCAGGCGCAGGTCCTTGCGCAGCACGACCATCGCGGTCCTCATGCGTACAGCTCCGCCACGCGGTCGTCGCCGAACTGGCCCGGCTCACCCACGAACGCTGCCCGGCCACCTTTGAGCGCCAGGACCACGTCGGCCTCGGCCAATGCCGCGCGCGGGTCGTGGCTGGTGAGCACGCGCGTGCAGCCGCTGGCGCGGCCGATGAGCGGCTCGATCAGCTCCGCGGCGGCCGGATCGAGATTGGCCCGCGGCTCGTCGAGGAGCAGCAGCCGAGGCCGGTGCAGCACCGCCCGCGCCACTGCTAGGCGCTGGGTCATCCCGCGCGACAGCAGCCGCACCGGGTCAGAGGCCCGACGCTCCATCTGCACGGCTTCCAGGACCTCCTCCACCCGCTCGGGCTCGATCCGGTGCAGGCGAGCGTGGTACTGGAGGTTCTCGCGCCCGCTGAGGTCGCGATAGAGCAGCGGCTCGTGCCCGAGCAGGCCCAGCTGCCCGCGGACGACGTGGGCCCGGGCGGGAAGCGGCTCGCCGAACAGGTGGACCTCGCCCTCGTGCGGACGCAGCAGCGAGGCGAGGATCCGCAGCAGCGTCGTTTTCCCGGCGCCGTTGCGCCCGAGCACGGCCAGCGTGGCGCCCGCGGCGAGGGTCAGGGAGACGTCGCGCAGAGCGGTCCGCTCGCCGAAGTGGCGTGCGAGCCCGCGCAGCTCAATGGCCGGGGGTCCGCTGACCACGCTCACGCTGCAGCGTCGCGACGACGTGCTGGAGCGTCGGCGCGATCACAGGGAAGAGCTCGCCGATCGCCTTGGGGTTGCCCGGGAAGTTGATGATCAGGGAGCGTCCGGCGATCCCGGACACCCCCCGGGTCAGGATGCCCATCGGCGTGTGACGCACCGCCTCGGCCCGCAGCGCCTCGGCGAAGCCAGGCGCGGCGCGCTCGATCACCGCCTCGGTGGCCTCGGGGGTGACGTCATCGTCGGTGAGCCCGGTGCCGCCGGTGGTGAAGATGAGCGACGCGCCCTCGGCGGCCTGCCGGCGCAGCCAGTCCTCGATCGCGACCCGGTTGTCGGGCAGGACGTCGCGCGCCACCACGTCGGCCCCCGCGGCCTCGGCGTGCTCGGCCAGCGCCGCGCCGGACCGATCCTCGGTCTCGCCGGCGGCCACCGACGTGGAGACGGTGAGAATGGCGGTCTTCATTACGGTCGCAGCATAGGTGGGCGCCGTTTCCGACGGCCGGCGGGCGGGTGACCGTGCGCCCGGGGGACGGTGTACGCGCTCAGCGCTGCCAGTGCCCGGAGCGCCCGCCGGACTTCTCCAGCAGGGCCACGCCGGCGATCTCCGCGCCCCGTTCGACGCCCTTGACCATGTCGTACACGGTCAGCGCCGCCACCGAGGCCGCCGTCAGCGCCTCCATCTCCACCCCGGTGGGACCGGTGGTGCGAGCCTCGGCGATGAGCTCGATCTCGCCGGCCTCCACGTCGATGGTGCCCTCGAGGCCGACGTAGGACAGCGACAGCGGGTGACACAGCGGTATCAGGTCGGAGGTCCGCTTCGCCGCCTGGATCCCGGCGATCCGCGCCACTCCGATGACATCGCCCTTGGGCGCGTTGCCGTCACGGACCTTGGCCGCGGTCTCGGGCGAGACCCGCACCACCGCCCGCGCGCGGGCGCGCCGCTCGGTGTCGGGCTTGTCGGACACGTCGACCATGCTGGCCTGGCCGGCGGCGTCGAGATGGGTGAGCTCGCTCATGTCGCGGCGCGGTCGCCGGTCAGCCCGCGACGGGAGCGTGGGCCCGCTGCGCGCCGGCGATCAGATCGCGGACCTCGGCCGCCCGCCCGGCGCGCAGGAGCTCGATGGGGTCGGGATCGCCGTTGACGATCGACTCGAAGAACTCCTTGCGGTCCTGGTAGGTGGGCAGTGTGCCCTTGGCCCACCCGCGGGCGTCGTTGAGCAGCACCGCCAGGTCCGCGTAGGGCTCGCCGAACAGCTCGGCGATCTCGCGCTTCATCCGCTTGGCCAGCGCCGGCGAGGCGCCGGCGGTCGAGATCGCCACCGCCAGGGGCCCGGTGCGCACGATCGCGGGCAGGATGAAGTTGCACAGCGGCGGCACGTCGACGACGTTGACGAGCATCGCGCGCCGCTCGGCATCCTCAAAGACGCGGATGTTGGCGTCGGTGTCGTCGGTGGCCGCGATCGCGATCAGGCAGCCGTCCAGGTCGCCGGCCTCATAGGCGCGGGCCTCCCAGCGGATCGAGCCCTCGGCGGCCAGCTCGCGCAGCGCCGGATGGGCCTCGGGGGCCACGAGCGTCACCGCGGCGTCGCAGGCGAGCAGCCCCTCGACCTTCTCCAGGCCGATGTCGCCGCCGCCGACGACGAGGCACCTCCGGCCCTTGAGGCGCAGGCAGGCGATGTAGAACGGCGTGTCGAGCATGTCGCGCACGCAGCTCTGGTCGCAGATCCCCTTGCGGAACTGGCAGACGCACTCCTTGCCGCTGTAGGCCTGTGCGGGCATGGCTTAAGCCTAGTGCGCCGCGGGCGGCGGCTAGTGGCGCTTGACGGCGTCCTTGGCCAGCCGCCCACCGAGGCGCAGCAGCGGCACCGTCCCGTCGCGCAGAGCCGCGGCGCGGATCGAGGGCCGCCCGTAGAGCAGCTTGGCGGTCTGGCTCAGCGCCTTGCCGAGCGTCTCGTCGTACGGGTGCCACCACGGGTTGCGGATGGCCGAGGGCTCCCACACGCGCAGCTTGACGTTGACGCACTCATACAGGCCGAACTTGGAATGGGTGCGGCCCAGGCCCGACTCCTTGACCCCGCCCCACGAGCACTGGCAGGCCCCGTGGCTGAACATGTGGTCGTTGATCCACACCATGCCGGACTGAAGCTCTCGCGCGATCCGCTCGCCCTTGCCGCGATCCGAGGTCCACACCGACGCCCCCAGACCGAAGTCGGAGTCGTTGGCCAGGGCCAGCGCCTCGTCCTCGGAGTCGACGGTGATGATCGGCAGCACCGGGCCGAAGATCTCCTCGCGCATGATCCGCATGTCGTGGGTGACACCGGTGAGGACCGCGGGCGCGTAGAAGTCGCCCGACAGCCCCGGCGGCGCCGGCGCCGGTCCCCCGCAGTGGAGCGTCGCCCCGGCGGCGACGGCATCGTCGACCAGCTCGCGCACGATCTCGAACTGCTCTCGGGAGACCATCGGCCCGATCTCGGTGTCCCAGCTCATCGGATCGCCGACCCGCAGGGCCCGCGCGCCCTCCACCACCGCGGCGATGAACCGGTCGGCCACCTCGCGCATCACGTACACGCGCTCGATCCCCGAGCACGTCTGGCCGGCGTTGGCAAAGCCGCCCCACAGAGCGCCGGCGACCGCATGCTCCAGGTGGGCGTCGCCGAGCACGATCATGGGGTCCTTGCCGCCGAGTTCGAGCACAGAGCCCTTCAGCCGCCGAGCGCATTCCTCGCCCACGCCGCGCCCGGTCTGGACCGACCCGGTGAAGAAGACCTTCCCCACGCCGGACGACACGACGGCGGCCCCGGTGCCCGGGCCGTGGACCACGCGGATCAGCCCCTCGGGCACCCCGGCGCGCTCGAACACGTGCGCGATCCGCTCGCCGGTGAGCGGCGTCAGCGACGCCGGCTTGAGCACCACGCCGTTGCCCGCCATCAGCGCAAGCGCTACCTCCCCGAACGGGATGCTCCACGGGTAGTTCCACGGCGAGATGACCCCGATGACGCCGAGCGGCTCGTAGGTGAAGGCGGTCTGCTTGGTCTTGAGAAACAGCTGCGGCATCGGGACCGACTCGTCGGCCAGGAGGCGCTGCCCCTCCCCCGCGATCCAGTGCAGCGCGTCGATCGTGGGCAGCACCTCCATCGCGAAGGCCTCGTTGCGCGGCTTGCCCTGCTCGGCGGCGATGAGGTCGCGGATCTCGTCGGACTCGTCGATGAGCACCTGGGCCGCGCGCTCCAGGTAGCGGGCGCGGTCGCGCAGCGTCAGCTGGGCCCAGAAGGGCTGGACCTGGGCGACGGCGCCGACGACTGACCCGACGTCGCCGGGAGCGGTCACGGGCACCGAACCCAGACGGGCGCCGGTGGCGGGGTTGAAGGACTCGAGCTGGGCGGTGGCGGAGACGGTGGCGGTCATGCCGCCGAGCGTATCGCCGTGGCGTGGGCGACGAGCGCATCGGTGAGCAGCTCGTCAAGGCCGTCGGTCTCGTCTTCGTCGACGACCACCACCGTCGGCTCGGTGGGGCGGTCGAGCTCGATCGCGCCCATGCCGAGGACGGTCTCCCGGGAGTCGATCAGCGCGGTGGCGCACAGCACGAGCATGGTGAGCAGGTCGAAGCTCACCAGCCGCGCCAGCGACAGCTCGTGCACCGCGATGCCCTGGCGCTCGTAGAGCTTCGCAATCGCCGCCAGGTCGCGCCGCCGCACGAGGCGCAGGCACACGCGGGGACCGCGCGGCAGCGGGTGATACTGGGCGAGCAGCGCCCCTGGGTCACGTTGAACAGCCATTCCTACAGCGTAGTAGCTTCATCCGGCGGAACCCCGGTGGGAATGCGCTCAGAAAGTAGCTATTTGGAGGTATTTCATCCGTCTGCACGACCGCGCCCACGCCGGATCTCGGTCAGGCGCTCGCGCAGGGCGGCCTCCGCGTCGTCGGGCTCGTAGAACCGCGCCCCGATGGCGGGGTCGGGCAACAGCTCCTGCGGGCTGAAATGGCCCGGGCGGCGGTGGGGGTTGTCATAGCCGCCGTCGCTGCGCGTCGAGGAGCGCAGGTGCGCCGGGGGCGGGGCGGCGCCGTGCTGGGCGATGTAATCGCGCGCCGCGAACACCGACCGCTTGGCCGCGTCGGACTTGGGGGCCAGCGACAGATAGATCGCGGCCTGGGCGAGCGCGAACTGGGCCTCGGGCAGCCCCACGTGCTCGACCGCGGCCGCGGCCGCGGTGGCCACCGACAGCGCCTGCGGATCGGCGTTGCCGATGTCCTCGGAGGCGAGGATCACCATCCGCCGGACGATGAAGCGCGGGTCCTCCCCGCCTTCCAGCATCACCGCCAGGTAGTACAGCGACGCATCCGGGTCAGAGCCCCGGGTGGCCTTGATCCAGGCTGAGATCGTGTCGTAGTGGTTGTCGGCCTGACGGTCGTAGAGCAGGGCCCGGCGCTGCAGCGCGTCCTCGGCGTGGGCGAGCGTGACGCGTTGGGATGGGTCCAGCCCCGTTCCCGCGGCCTCGCAGGCCAGCTCCAGCGCGTTGAGCGCCGTCCGGGCGTCCCCGCCGGAGCGCTCGGCCAGGAACTCCAACGCGTCCTCGTCGATGTTCCCCGGCGGCCCGCAGTGGCCGGCCGCCACCGCGCGCTCGAGCAGGGTGCGGATCTGCGGGGGCCCCAGGGCCTCGAGCCGGTAGAGATGGGTCCGCGAGATCAGGGCCGAGTTGACCTCGAAGTACGGGTTCTCGGTGGTGGCGCCGATCAGCGTGATCAGCCCGTCCTCGACGGCGGGCAGCAGCGCGTCCTGCTGGGCCTTGTTGAAGCGGTGGATCTCGTCCAGGAAGAACACCGTCCGGCGGCCGCTGCGCAGGCGCTCGCGGGCGCGCTCGATGACCGCGCGCACCTCGGCACGGCCCGCCGCCACCGCGCTCTCCTCCTCCAGCGCCGCGTCGGAGGCGTGGGCGACGAGTCGCGCCAGGGTTGTCTTGCCCGAGCCCGGCGGCCCGTGCAGGATCATCGAGTGGGGATGGCCCTCCTCGATCGCGCGGCGCAGCGCGGAGCCATGCGCCAGCAGCCGCTCTTGGCCCACGAGCTCGTCGAGCGTCGTCGGGCGCATGCGGGTGGCCAGGGGCACGTCGGCGCCGGCGTAGTCGGCGTCAGGCGCGGCCTCGGGCTGCGCCGGGCGCGGCGCGATGTCCTCGCCGAACAGTCGCTCCATGGTCTGAGTATGCCCCGTGACCCGGCCCCCACCCGCCCGCCACCGGCGCCACGTGCCCGGCCCGGGACGCTACTCGCCGGCGAGGATGCGCCGGGCGGCCTCGTGGACGAGGCCGTTCGAGCCGATCCCGCTGCCGCCGGCCGCCGTTGCGCTGCCACCGAAGTCGGTGAACCCGCCGCCGGCCTCCTGGACGACCACCATCGGCGCGGCGAGATCCCACAGGGCCGCCGCGGGGTCCAAGGCGATCTCGGCGGCGCCCTCGGCGACGAGCATGTACTGCCAGAAGTCGCCGTAGCCGCGGGTGCGCCAGCACGACTCCGACAGTGCCAGCAACACCCCGAGGTGGTCGGTCTGGCGCCACTCCTCAAAGCCGCCGAAGCACATCTGGGCGTCGCCCAGCTCGCGGACAGCGGAGACGCGGATCGGGCGCCTGTCGCCTTTCACATCGCTGGTGAAGGCCCCGTCGCCGCGGAGCGCCCACCACCGCCGCCCCATCGCGGGCGCCGATACGACGCCGAGCACCATCTCGCCGTCTTGTTCGAGGGCGAGCAGCGTCGCCCACACCTGCATCCCCCGGACATAGCCCTTGGTGCCGTCGATCGGATCCACGATCCAGCGCCGGGCTGGGTGCGCGCCGATGTGATCGGTCTCAGCAGTCCCGCCGTACTCCTCGCCGAACACGGTGTCCTGCGGCCGGCGGGTGGCGAGATGCTCGCGCAGGGCCTGCTCGACGGCGCGGTCGGCCTCGGAGACGGGGGTCAGGTCGGGCTTGGTCTCCACCACGAGGTCCGCGGCGCGGAAGCGTGCCATCGTGATCGCATCGGCAGCGTCGGCGAGCTCCAGCGCGAGAGCAAGGTCGTCGGGGGCGCCGGGCACCGCGCGCATGCTACGCCGATAGTCTGCCCTGACACGATGACGTCCGACGACCTCGAGCGCCAGAGCGTGGAGCTGCTCCAGGAGCTCATCCGCTTTGACACCGTCAACCCGCCGGGCAACGAACGAGCGGCGATCGAGCACCTCGACCGCTACCTGAGCCAGGTCGGCTTCGACACGGAGATCCTGGCCGCCGACCCCGAGCGCCCCAACCTCGTGGCCACCCTCGACGGCCAGGGCGACGGGCCGGTGCTCGTCCTGCTCGGCCACGTCGACACGGTCCTCGCCGACGCCTCGGAGTGGCGCCACGACCCATGGTCGGGCGACGAGGCCGACGGCTTCATCTGGGGCCGCGGCGCGCTGGACATGAAGAACCAGGTGGCCACCGAGGCCGTCGCAGCCGCCAGCCTGGCGCGCCAGGGTTGGCGCCCGGCGTCGGGCGCTCTGAAGCTGGTGTTCGTCTCTGACGAGGAGACCGGCGGCGATGTCGGCGCCCACTGGCTCACCGACACCCATCCCGACAAGGTCCGCTGCGACTTCCTGCTCAACGAGGGCGCCGGCGAGGTGTTCGAGTACGGGGGCCGGCGCCGCTACGGCGTGTGTTGCGCCGAGAAGGGGATCTTCCGCTTCAACGTGACCGCACTGGGCACGGCCGGCCACGCCTCGATGCCGCGTCTCGGCGACAACGCGCTGCTCAAGCTGGCGCCCGTGCTCACCGCCCTGGCCCGCCAGCCGGAGGGCTTCGAGCTCACCGACGCGCCGGTGGCCATGCTGCGCGGCCTGGGTGAGGACCCCTCCGACCCTTCGGCCGCGCTGGCGCGGATCGAGGCCGAGGAGCCGCGGCTGCGCACACTGCTGGAGCCGATGTTCGGAGTGACGCTGACCCCGACGATGGCCAGCGCCTCGAGCAAGATGAACGTCATCCCCTCGCGGGCCCAGGTGCGCATCGACTGCCGGGTGCCGCCGGGCCTCGGCGAGGACGCCGTGTGGCGGCGCATCCACCAGGTCCTCGGCGAACCCTCCGATCAGCTGCGCATCGACTTCACCGAGCAGGTGGTGGGCAATGCCTCCTCGCCCGAGAGCACGCTGATGACCGCGATCGACGGCTGGATCACCGCACACGACCCCGGGGCAGGCACGGTTCCGGTGATCCTCCCCGGCTTCTCTGACTCACGCTGGTTTCGCGAGGCGTTCCCCGAGTGCGTGGCCTACGGCTTCTTCCCCCAGCGCCACCAGACGATGCTCGAGGCCTCTCCGCTGATGCACAACGCCGACGAGCGCATCGACGTGCGCGACCTCGGGTTCGCGACCGGGTTCTACCGCGACATCATCGGCGAGCTGCTCGGCTGAGCCACCACGCGCGCCGACGCAGCGTCGGCGTCGTCGGTCCGGTCGCCGGCGCCGTCGTCGGTCAGCTCGCGCGTGCCGCGCGGGACCAGCGCCAGGGCGAGCATCGCCAGCGCCACGGCGGCGCCCACGGCCAGGACCGTCCGGGCGCCCAGCGCGGCCGCCAGCGGGCCGGCGATGGCAAAGCCCAGCGGCAGCAGGGCCAGCGATCCCATCCAGTCATACGCACTCACGCGCGACAGCGCCTGGGGCGGGATGTGGCGTACGAGCGCGGTCGCCCACCACACCTCGAACAGCGTGAAGCCCAGGCCCGCGCCGAACGCCAGCGCCACCACCACGGCCAGCGGCGCCGCGGCCGCGAAGGCCAGCGACTGGATGGGCCAGATCAGGGTCAGCAGCAGGCCGACGACCATCGGCCGGCGCGGACGCCAGCGGATGCCGAGGAGCGCGCCGACGACGGCGCCCGCCCCGGCGACGCTCTCGAGCAGGCCGAACACGCCGGCCGAGCCGTACACCTGCTTGGACACCAGCGGCGCCAGCGCATACCACTGCGCGTAGGCGGCGAGCACCACGATGGTGAAGGCGGCGATCGTCGCCCACACCCAGGTGCGCGAGCGGACCTCGTGCCACCCGGCGCGCAGGTCGGCGAGGACCGTGGTGCGCTCCTGGGGCACGTCGCCGCGGGCGCGCGGCCGGATGTGGCGCAGCAGTTCGGCGCTGAGCAGGAAGGTGGCCGCGTCCAGCGCGAACGCCGCCCCGGCGCCGACGGTGAGGACCATCACGGCGCCCAGCGCCGGCCCGATGAGGATGGCCAGATTCTCGGTCGTCGAGGACAGCGCACGGGCGTCCTGGACGAGCGCGTCGGGGATCGTCTGGGGGAGCAGGCCGGAGTACGCCGGCTGGAAGAAGGCCCGCGCCGCGCCGAACAGCGCCTCGATCACGATCATCTCCGCCACGCTCGCGCCGCCGAGCAGGATCGACACCGCCAGCACGCCGTGCAGCAGCGCCCGCGCGAAGTCGGCGGCCCGCATGATGCGATGGCGGGGCAGCCGGTCGGCCCACACGCCGCCGAATAGGACGAGCGCGATCAGCGGCAGTGACTGTGCGGCCAGCACCAGGCCCAGATCGGTCGGCGAGCCCGTGCCCTGGGTGATGTAGAGCGCCAGCGCGACGATCACGACCTGATCGCCGACGGCGCTCGCCGACTGGCCGAGGAAGAGGAACCGGAAATCTCTGTGGCGCAGAACGCGCAGGTACTGACTCATCACACACACTCACTGACGGAACGACGGGGGTACGACGGGGGTACGACGGGTAGACGGTGCGCGCGGAAGGCGGGCTTCAGGCGGCCGCGGCGCGCACGGAGGAGAACTGCGTCAGCGTGGTGGGATGCACAGCATCGTCGGCCCAGGGTACCACCCCCAATAGACTCTTCGCATCTCCACGCAGGTCTCCAACCGCCTCGACCCCGCGATCTTCCGGCTGCCGGTCGACCGGATCCGCGAGGGCTACTACTCCGATGCGTACTTCGTCCTCACCAAGACGCTGCTGGAGGCCGAGGGCGAGCATCCCCACGTGACCATGCAGGTCTTCCAGAAGGAGGACTCGATCCTGGGCGGCATCGACGAGGCCATCGCTGTCCTCAAGACCTCGGCCGGGCACTACGACAACGGCGAGTGGATCCCCGGCTGGGACCGCCTCCAGATCCACGCGCTCAAGGAGGGCGATCGCATCGCCCCGCGTGAGACGGTGATGACCATCGAGGGCGACTACTCCGTGTTCGCGCACCTGGAGACCGTCTACCTGGGCTCGCTGGCCCGCCGCTCGCTGATCATGCGCAACGTCGCCGAGGTCGTCGAGGCCGCGCGCGGCAAGCAGATCTTCTACTTCCCCGCCCGCCACGACCACTGGCTGGTCCAGACCGGGGACGGCTGGAGCGCCCACGTGGCCGGGGCCATCGGCGTCTCCACCGACGCGCAGGCATCCTGGTGGGGCGGGCGCGGGATCGGCACCGTGCCCCACGGCCTGATCGCCGCCTACGGGGGCGACACCGTCAAGGCCGCGGTCAAGTTCGCCGAGCACTTCCACCGCGACATGAACATCACCGTGCTCGTCGACTTCGTCAACGACTCGGTGACCACCGCGCTCGAGGTCGCCGAGGCGCTCCAGGGCAATCTGTGGGGCGTGCGCCTGGACACCTCCGAGCTGCTCGTCGACCGTTCGCTGTGGGGCGAGATGGGCGCCTTCAAGCCCACCGGCGTCAACCCCCGTCTGGTCGAGAAGGTTCGCGGCGCCCTCGACGGGGCCGGTTTCCCCGACGTCAAGATCGTCGTCAGCGGCGGCTTCACCGCCCCCCGCATCCGCGAGTTCGAGGCGGCCGACGTCGCCGTCGACGCCTACGGCGTCGGCTCCTCCCTGATCCGCGGCCAGAACGACTTCACCGCCGACATCGTGCTGCTGGACGGCCAGCCGTGCGCCAAGGTCGGCCGGGCATACGCGCCCAACCCGCGGCTGGAACGAGTCCAGTAGACCGCCGCCGCGCGGGTCGGCCCACTGGCGGGAGGCCCTCAAGACCTGCACTCTGTGGAAAAGCTGGACGTTTGACAGGTCACTCGCCGCGGTCGGCCGCTCGTCCCGCTCGGCAACTCGTCCACCGCCCTTCACGCGCGACCCCGCACTGCCGATAATCCCCAGACCCATGCTCTACGGAACCTTCCTCGGCGAGCCCGACTTCATCACCTGGGTCCACGACTGGGTTCCGCTGATCTTCATGGGGCTGCTCGTCGTCCTGGTGTTTATGACGATGCGGCTGGTCCCCCGGACCAAGCCCGCGGAGATCCGCCCGGAGACGACGCCGCCGATCGCGTGGGGTGACATCGCGGGCGCGGAGGAGGCCAAGGCCGAGCTGCGCGAGATCGTCGACTACATGCGCGATGCCAAGCGCTTCCGCGACCTCGGCGCGCACCTCCCCGCCGGGATCCTCCTGCACGGACCGCCCGGCACCGGCAAGACGCTGCTGGCCAAGGCCGTGGCCCACGAGTCGGGCGCGACGTTCTTCTCCCAGTCGGCCTCGTCGTTCGTCGAGATGTTCGCCGGCCTGGGCTCGGCGCGGATCCGCCGCCTGTTCAAGGAGGCGCGCAAGCACGCCCCCGCCATCATCTTCATCGACGAGCTCGACGCGGTGGGCACGGCCCGCTCCGGCGGCGCGGCCAACCGCGAGTACGACCAGACGCTCAACCAGCTCCTGGTGGAGATGGACGGCTTCGACGGCAAGAAGGACGTCGTCGTCATCGCCGCCTCCAACCTGCTGGAGAA
Source organism: uncultured Actinomycetota bacterium (assembly GCA_963708835.1). Taxonomy (GTDB): domain Bacteria; phylum Actinomycetota; class Thermoleophilia; order Solirubrobacterales; family Solirubrobacteraceae; genus Palsa-465. The sequence continues at coordinate 63,938 of CAVPUB010000002.1, forward strand.
GCTCGACCCGGCCCTGCTGCGTCCCGGCCGGTTCGATCGCCACATCTTCGTCTCGCCCCCCGACGTGATCGGCCGCGAGCGGATCCTCGAGGTCCACTCGCGCTCCAAGCCCGTCGCCGAGACGGTCGACTTCGCCATCCTGGCCCGCCAGACCGCCGGGCTGACCGGCGCCGACCTGGCCAACATCTGCAACGAGGCCGCCATCAACGCCGCCCGGCGCGGCAACGACACGATCGACGGCATCGACTTCGATCAGGCGCTCGAGCGCGTCGTCGCCGGGATGCAGTCGCGCCGGCGCCTCAACGACCGCGAGCGCCGCGTCGTCGCCTACCACGAGGCCGGCCATGCCCTCGTCGCGGAGCTGCTGCCCTCCGTCGACGCCGTCCACCGCATCTCGATCATCCCGCGCGGACGGGCGCTGGGCTACACGCTCAACCTGCCCACCGAGGACCGCTACCTGCGCACCCGCGCCGAGCTGGTCGACATGATGACCATGCTCCTGGGCGGTCGCGCCGCGGAGTCCCTGGTCTTCGGGTCGGTCACCAACGGCGCCACCGACGACCTGCGCCGGGTGGCCGACATCGCCTACTCGATGGTCCACGACTACGCGATGGGCACCGGCTTCACCTCGCTGCGCATCAACGCCGAGCTGCTCTCCGAGTCGACCCGGCGCGTCCGTGACGAGGAGGTCCGCGAGCTCGCCGACGAGGCCTTCCGCGCCGCGCAGGAGATCCTGCGCACCCACCGCGGCCAACTTGATCAGCTCGCCGCGGCGCTCCTCACCGACGAGGTGCTCGAGCGCGACGAGATCGACCGCATCATGGCCGGGACCCTGGTCACCGCGCCCGACCGCCGTGCCGGCATCCACCTGGGGCTGGCCGCTGCTTTGACCGAGACACCGGTGGAGCCCCCCTCGCCCGGGAAGTAGCGAGCCGACCGATATGCTCGGCGGCGCCATGCTGTCCGCGATCGACCACGTCGGCGTCGCCGTCGAGAGCATCGACGACGCGCTCGCGCTCTACCGCGACCAGCTCGGCATGCCACTCGTCCACCGCGAGACCGTGTCGGAGCAGGGCGTCGACGCGGCACTGCTCGACCTCGGCGACAGCCACATCGAGCTGCTCCAGCCGCTCGGCTCCGATACCGCGGTCGGCAAGTTCCTGAGCCGCCGGGGGCCGGGACTCCATCACGTCGCCTACCGTGTCGCATCTGTGCAGGCCGCGCTCGACGCATGCGCCGCCGCAGGGATGCGCCTCATCGACGAGGCGCCTCGTACCGGGATCCGCGGCTCGCGGGTGGCCTTCCTTCACCCCGCCTCGACCGGCGGAGTCCTCACCGAGATCGTGCAGCCAGCAGAGGAGCATGCCTAAGTGTCAGACGACGACAAGCCCCAGAAGATCAACATCGGCTTCGCCGGCGGCCCGGTGCTCTCCGCACGGGTCGCGCCCAAGCATCTCGAGAAGCTGCGCGAGGCGCTCGGGACGACGGGCTGGCACAGCCTCAAGGCCGAGGACGGCGAGGTCTCGCTCAACCTGGAGAAGGTCGTCTACGTGCTGGTGGACACCGAGGCCCATCGGGTCGGCTTCGGCGGCTGATCCGCCGCCGGCGCTAGACGATCACGTCTCCGGCGATCAGGCCCGGGGTGACGCGCGCCGTCTCAGCGCGTGAACAGCGTGGACAGGACGACCTCGGTCACGGTGCGGGTCACGCCCTGGGTGGCACGGATGCGCTCCAGGGCCAGCTCCAGGCTCTTGGTGTCCTCGGCCATCACGTGCAGCAGCGCACTGGCCTCACCGGCCACCGTATGGGCTGACACCACTCCCGCCTCGCTCTGGACCGCCCGCTTGATGGCCGAGCCCGGCATATCGCCCTCGCAGTAGAGGTCGACGAACGCCTCGGCGTGCCAGCCGAACGCCTCCGGATCGACGACCGCGGTATAGCCCAGCACCACGCCGTCGCGCTCGAGCCGGTCAAGCCGGCGCTTGACCGCCGGCGCCGACAGGTGTACGTGCTGTCCGATATCCGAGAACGATCGGCGGGCGTTCTCGCGTAGCAGCGCAACGATTCTGCGATCCGTAGCGTCCATGGCGGGTCGAAATCGGCGGCAACACAACGTACCGGCCTTGAGATGCCGCTGCGAGCTCCGGATCATTGCACAGCTGACCGCGGTCCGAGCCACCGGCGCGTGCGCGCCCGGTGCGTGGCAACCTCTGACCACGTGTTTGAGGAAGCGCAGCTCTACGCCCCCATCACGACGACCGAGGACGGCACGGTTACCGTCCACCTCGACGAGGACCACCCCGGATTCGGCGATCCCGTCTACCGGGAGCGCCGCAACCGCATCGCGGCCAGGGCGCTGCACTGGACGCCCGGAGACCCGGTCGCGCACGTCGACTACACCGAGGCGGAACAGGACGTATGGTGCGCGGTCTGCCGTGAGCTGGCCGCCAAGCACGAGCGCTTGGCGTGCACGGACTACCGCCGGGCGATGGCGGAGCTGGCGCTCCCGGCGGACCACATTCCGCAGCTTGACGAGGTCTCGGAGCGGCTACGGCCGCTGAGCGGCTTTGAGTACCACCCCGCCGCCGGCCTGGTGGGATTCGACCGGTTCTACGGATCGCTGGCCGACGGCGTCTTTCACTCCACTCAGTACGTCCGCCACCACGCCCGGCCGCTCTACACGCCCGAGCCCGACCTCATCCACGAGGTGATCGGTCACGGCGGGCTGCTGGCCAGCCCACGTCTGGCGGAGCTCAACCGGCTGGCCGGCCAGGCGGCGCGGCGGCTGCAGACCCAGCCGGGACGGGACTTCTTCGCCAAGGTCTTCTGGTTCTCGATCGAGTTCGGGGTGCTGTATGAGAACGGCGAGCTGCGCGCCTACGGCGCCGGGCTGCTCTCGTCCTACGGGGAGATCGAGGAGTTCCGCGGCGCCGAGATCCGGCCGCTGAACGTCGCCGAGATGGGCGTGCTCGAGTACGACATCACCCGCTACCAGCCGATCCTCTTCGCCGCCGACGGCGTCGATCACCTGCTGGAGGTCGTCGGCGGGTTCTTCGCCGAGTGCGACGACGACTCGCCGGCTCGGTTCTCAACCTGCCCGTCGGTCAGCGCCTCCGGGCCGGTCAGCGCCTCCGGGCCGGTCAGCGCCTCCGGGTCGGTCAGCGCCTCCGGGTCGGTCAGGACCTGAGCCGGGCGATCGCGCACCGGCGGCCCGCCCCGGCGCCGATCGGTGTACTGGATGGCGACGATCGCGATGTCATCGCGCTGGGACTGGCGCGGCTCGGTGGCGTAGCGCGCGAGCGTGTCGGCGAGCTGCCCCGCGTCCGCCCCGCTCGCGTGGTCGCGCAGCGCCTCGGCGGGCTTGCGCTCCGGGCCGGGACCGGGGTCCGACACGCCGTCGGTGTAGAGCAGGATCGCGTCGCCGTGCTTGAGCGACAGCTCGACCGTCTGGAGCCTGATGTCGGGCCAGATGCCCAACACCGTGCCCCGCGCCGGGAGGACGCGCGGGTCACCGGACGAGGGCACGAGGATCGGCGGCGGGTGCCCGGCGCAGGCCAGCGAGACGTTGGCCGTCCCGTTCTCGATGGTCAAGAGCATGTAGGCGACGGTGATGAAGCGCCCCTCCAGGGTCTCGCCCAGCATCGCGCGGTTGAGGAAGCGCAGCGCCTCCTCGGGACCCACCGCCCATGAGGCCAGGCTGCGCAGCGTCCAGCGCGCCATCGCCGTCACCGCGGCGGCCTCGGCGCCCTTGCCGCACACGTCGCCGACGACGATCGCCCACCGCCCGTCGCTGACCGCGAAGGCGTCGTAGAAGTCCCCGCCGACGAGCTCGGCCTCCTGGGCCGGGTGAAAGCGGACGGCCAGCTCACAGCCCGGGATGGCCGGCAACGTGGTCGGCAGCAGGCTCTGGCGCAGCACGTCGACGGTGCGCTCGCTGCGCTGGCGGGCCCGCTCGCGCGAGAGCACGAGGTACCCCAGGAACACCCCCAAGAGCAGTGTGCCCGTGGTGAGCAGGACGAGCACGACGATCGCCTCGACGGTGGAATGGCTGGCCTCGCTCTTGGCCATGTCCTGGCGGCTGTGCTCGCGTACAGACACCAGCGACTCGAGCGCGGCGGCGCGGGCGCGCACGCTGTCGACCAGCGCCTTGCCCGTCAGCGTGACCCCGTACCCCCGCGACGCCGAGTGGTCACGGGCGGCCAGGCTCAGAGTCTTGGGGAGGTAGCCCGTCATGTAGGCGTCGGCCGCCCGCTCCAGCGACGTCGCCTCCGTGAGGAACGACCCGTCGTCCGCGGCCGCACGGCTCAACGTGGCCCTCGCGTTCGCGTATCCCCGCTGGGCCTCGTGGGTCGGCTGCAGGAAGGGCGAGCGGCCGGTGATGACGTAGCCGCGCAGGCCGGTCTCGGCGTCGACGATCAAGCGCTCGAGGTCGATCGCCGCCACCAGATAGTCATCCGAGCGCCCGGCCGCGTCCGCGGAGTGGTGCAGCTTGACCGTGTTGACGAGCAACAGGGTGACGCCGAGGCCCACCAGCAGGGCTCCGGCTCCCACCACGAGCGCGATCCTGGCGGGCAGCCGGCGGAATCTCTCCATAACGCGAATTTACGGACTGTTGAGGTCGTTCACCAGCGACGGGGCCCTGCTTCGTAGAGTCAGGGCGCATGCCGATGCTAAATGCGCTCGATCGCCGGCTCCTGGTGGCCGCCCGCACCCATGGGCATGGGCCCCGGCGAGAGCGGGCGATCCTGGTCTATTCGCGCCTGGGCGAGCACGCGGCATGCTGGCTGGCCCTGGGGGTGACAGGGGCCGCGTTGGACCCCGGACGTCGCCCGCTGTGGCTACGCGGGGCCGGCGTGGTCGCCGGTGCCTACGCGCTCAACTACGCGGTCAAGCGGGTCATCCGCCGACCGCGCCCGCAGCTCGACGGGCTGCCGCCACTGTCGCCGGTGGTCTCGGCGCTCTCGTTCCCCAGTGCCCATGCCACCACCTCGTTTGCCGCGGCACGCGTCTACCGGGGCCTGATCGGGCCCGGCGTCCTCTACGGCGCCGCGGCGGCGTTCGGGCTCAGCCGGCCGTATCTGGGCGTGCACTACCCCTCAGACGTGGTCGCCGGAGCGCTCCTGGGCACCGTCCTGGGCGCCCTGGCCCCGGGAGGTGACGCGTCGTGCCGATGAAGGTCGGGATCGTGGGCATGCCGAACGCCGGCAAGTCCTCGCTGTTCACGGCGCTCACCGGGGTCGCCGCCGAGGCGGCCAACTACCCGTTCACCACCATCGAGCCCAACGTGGCCATCGTGCCGGTCCAGGACGACCGGCTGAACACCGTCGCCGAGGTCGTGCGCGCCTCGAAGATCGTCCCCGACACGATCGCCTTTCACGACATCGCCGGACTCGTGGCGGGCGCGCACCGCGGCGAGGGGCTGGGCAACCAGTTTCTGGCCAACATCCGCGAGACCGACGCACTCGTCCATGTGGTCCGGGCGCACACCGACGAGAGCGTGGTGCACCCCGAGGGCCGCGTCGACCCGCTGGCCGACATCGAGACGATCGAGACCGAGCTGATCTTCGCCGACCTCGAGCAGGCCGAGCGCCGGCGCGACCGCGTGGTGCGTACTGCGCGCGGCGGCGACCGCCACGCCATCGCCGAGGCCGAGTGGCTGGACAAGCTGATCGAGGCCCTGCAGGCCGGCAAGCCCGCCCGGATCGTGCCACCCCCCGCCGACGCTGCCGACGCCATGACCCTCCTCTCCCCGCTCACGGCCAAGCCGGTGCTGTTCGTCGCCAACGTCGAGGAGGGGACCGGCGAGGTTCCGGCCGAGATCGCCGCGCATGCCGCGGCCCAGGGCGCCGAGGCGGTGGCGGTGTCGGCACGGCTGGAAGCCGAGCTGGGCGAGCTCTCCGACGAGGATGCCGCGATGATGCGCGACGACCTCGGGCTGGCCGAGTCCGGCCTGCAGACCGTCGTACGCGGGGCCTTCTCCCTGCTGCACCTGGTCGCCTTCTTCACCGCGGGCGAGGACAAGCCCGCCCAGTCCTGGCACCTGCGCCGCGGGCTGTCGGTATGGCACGCCGCCGGGCTCATCCACTCCGACATCCAGAAGGGCTTCGTCCGCGCCGAGGTGGTGTCCTGGGACGCGCTGCGCGACGCGGGGGGCTATGCCGGCGCACGTGACCGCGGCACGCTGCGCCTCGAGGGCCGCGACTACGTCGTCGCCGACGGCGACGTGATCACGGTCAAGTTCACGCCCTGAGCGCGCCGCGCGCTCAGAGATCCGCCAGCGACGAGGCGTTCTCGAGCCGCTCGGCCAGCCGGTTCATCCCCAGCGCCCGCGCCGCCTTCGCGCCGGCGGCCAGGTTGGTGTCGGCGTCCTCGGGAAGCGCGACGTCGGCCGGGCGCAGGGTGGCGATATCGCGGAAGGCGAGCAGCTCGTCGGCGTTGTCGCGCAGCGACGCGCCGATCCGCGGGCGCTGATCGTCGGCGGCGGCGATGACGGCTTCCAGCGAGCCGTAGCGGTCCAGCAGCTCGGCGGCCGTCTTGGGGCCGATCCCGGGAGCCCCGGGCAGCCCATCGGACGGGTCGCCGCGCAGGGCGATGAAGTCGGGGACGAGGCTCGGCACGACGCCGTAGCGGCGGTGGACCTCCTCGGGGTCGACCTCGTCGAAGCCCGCCGAGCGCTGCTTGAGGTAGACGACGCTGACCTTGTCTGCGGCGCACTGGTACATGTCGCGGTCGCCGGTCATGATCAGGGCTCGGCCGCCGGCGTCGACCTCGGCCTCCGCAAAGGCGCCCAGCAGGTCATCGGCCTCGAGGTCGTCGGTGGTGGCGGTGAGCCAGCCGAAGGCGGCAAACAGCTCGGGGGCGCGCTGGAACTGCCAGTCCAGCGCGTCGGGCACCGGCGGGCGATCGGCATGGTAGGCGGGGTAGAGCTCGGTCCGGTAGGCGGCGGCCTCGGCGCCGAAGCAGACGACGATCACCCGCGGCCCGCAGTCGGCGGCGATCCGCAGGATCAGGTTGACGGCTCCCAGCAGCGCGTTGACGGCATGGCCGTCTGAGTCGGTGATCGAGTCCGGCAGCGCGAAGAACGAGCGGTACAGGACGAACGGGCCGTCGATGGTCAGCAGCGGACCGGGCACCCACCGCAGGCTATCCGGCGCCGCTGCCGGGCGCTCAGGGGACGGTGACGGCGGGCCCGTCGAGGCTTCCGGCGACCACCCGGTAGCGGCCCGACGGCACCTGCGCGCTGTAGGCGCCAGCGGAGGACACCGCGGCCTGGGCCACGGCGTGCCACGCCCCGGACGTCTGTGCCTGGATCATCACCGAGCCGGCGGCGGGCGCCGGGAACACGGTGCCGCTCAGCTGGCCCCGCGGGTCCGTGGTGGTGATCGAGGTGAAGGTCGCCCAGGTGTCGTCGAGGCCGAAGATGCCCTGGAGCTGGGCGCCGCTGACGGTGCTGGTGCCGCGGGTGCCGACGATCTGCGCCTGCGACGATCCGCGGCGAGACGCCATGCCGGGTCACCGCGATGCCGACGAGGCTGCCCTTGACCAGGCGCCCCAATTTGCGGCCGGCGGCGGCCAGGCTCATCTGCGAGCCCCAGCTGTGGTACGGGTTCTGGCCGACGTTGTCGTACGGGTCGGGAACGCCGCGCAGCCACGGCTCGGGGGTGGCCCCGGCCCACACGTTCTGGATGCTCTCGGTGTAGCCGCCCGAGGAGGCGAAGAAGTAGGTGACCGCGGGCTTGCCGGCGTAGGTGACGATCTGTCCGGCCGTGGCCGCCACCGCGGCGTCGGTCGACGGGGTCTCCGCCTTCACGCCGCCGTACACCTGCGAGCGCGTGTCGGAGTACAGGTCATAGCCGTTGCCGTCCACCGTCGTGGTGATCGCGTAGGTGCGGGCGGCGACGGCCTGGGCCTCGAGCGCGGCGACGGCCCAGCTGGACGGCATCTCGGCGGCCACGACTCCGCGGACGTAGTCGTCGAGGCCGACCGCGTCGATCGTCTGGACGCCTCCGCCGGCGGGCGAGAACTGCAGCGACCCCCGGTAGCTGCCGAGGCCGGGGACGCTCAGCGGCGCCGGGGAGTGGGCGGCGGCGGTGACGATGAGCGGCGCCGCGAACGTGCCGACCGGCTTGCCCGCGGGGTTGGTGATGGTCAGCCTGGAACCGGCGGCCTTGACCGTGTAGGTGGTGGAGGGGGCCAGGCGCGTCGCGGCGCCGGAGACACTCGCGGCCCCGCTGAACGACGCCTGGCCGGTGGCCAGGAGGACCCGGACCGTCTGGCGCGCGTCGGTGGTGGCCAGCGCGGTGCCCTGGTAGTAGTGGGCCAGGATCGTCTGGTAGCCGGCGCCGTGCAGCGCATAGCCGTAGGCGCCGTACTGGCTCATCCCGATGCCATGGCCGTCGCCGCCGCCGCGGATGTAGAAGGTGCTCGCGGCCTGGGCCATGGTGCTGAATCCGCCCAGGACAGCGGCCGCGGCCAGCAGCGCGCGCAGGCCGCGCACCATCCAGTCGCCGCCCCGGATCTCGGTTAGCGGGCGGGCGAAGGCGGTTAGATAGGGTGGCGAGATGAGCGAGCGCAAGGCGTCAGATGTCTTCGTGGAGTGCCTCGAGGCGGAGGGCGTCAAATACGTGTTCGGGATCCCAGGTGAGGAGACGTTGGACCTCAACGAATCCCTCGCTGACTCCTCTATCGACTTCGTGCCCGTCCGGCATGAGCAGGGCGGCGCCTACATGGCCGACGCCTACGGGCGGCTGACCGGACGCGCCGGAGTGTGCCTGGGCACGCTGGGGCCGGGTGCGACCAACCTGGTGACCGCGGTCGCCGACGCGTTTCTGGATCGCGCCCCGCTCGTCGCGCTGACCGGCCAATCCGATCTCGAGCGGATGCACAAGGAGTCACACCAGTACATCGACCTGCTCGGGATCATGCGCCCCGTGGTGAAGTGGAATGCACGGGTTTCCAGCCCCGAGATCGTGCCCGAAGTCGTGCGCAAGGCGTTCAAGGTGGCTGAGTCCGAGAAGCCCGGCTCCACCCACCTGGAGCTGCCCGAGGACGTGATGATGCGCCCGCTGGACGCCTCTCCACTCCCCCGGCACGCTCCGGTCCAGCCCGAGCCGGGCATGCGCGAGCTGCAGCGGGCCACCGAGGTGATCATGGCCGCCGAGCGGCCCATCATCCTGGCCGGCAACGGCGCCATCCGCACCCACGCCAGCCGGGCCCTGCGCGCCTTCGTGCACACGACCGGGATCCCGGTGGCCGAGACGTTCATGGCCAAGGGCCTGCTCGACTACACCGATCCGCACGCGCTGGGCACCGTCGGGCTCCAGGCGCGCGACTACGAGCTGGCCGGGTTCGAGGACGCCGACGTGGTCATCGCCGTGGGCTATGACCTGGTCGAGCACAAGCCCGAGCACTGGAACCCGCACGCCAACAAGAAGATCGTGGTCATCGACACCGTCGCCGCCGAGATCGACGAGTTCTTCATGCCCGAGGTGGAGCTGATCGGCGACATCGCATCCGTGCTCGCGCGCCTGGCCGCCGGATGCAGCCGCAAGAACGGGGTGGGCGGGGATGGGTCCGGGGCCGGGTTCGACCGGCTGCGCCAGCTCGTGTCCGGTGCGCTGGAGGACGCCCGTACCGACGACCAGTTCCCGATGCGCCCGCCCCGCGTGCTCTCCGACATCCGCCACGCGCTGCGTCGCTGCGACGTGCTCGTCTCCGACGTGGGGCTGCACAAGCTATGGATCGGCCGCATGTTCCCCGCCCACGAGCCGGGCACCGTGTTGATCGCCAACGGGCTGGCGGGGATGGGCTTCGCCCTGCCCACGGGCATCGCCGCCAAGCTCGTCGACCCTCATCGCCACGTCGTCACCGTCTCGGGCGACGGAGGCTTTCTCATGAACTGCCAGGAGCTCGAGACCGCCGTGCGCCTGAGGACCCCTGTCGTCAACATCATCTGGGAGAACGGCCAGTACGGGTCGATCGTGTGGAAGCAGGACAAGAAGTTCGGCCGCCACTTCGGTGTGGACTTCGGCAACCCGGACTTCGTCAAGCTCGCCGAGGCGTTCGGCGCGCCCGCCTGGCGCTGCGCCGACGCCGACGAGTTCTCCCACCGGCTGAGCCACGCCCTCACGCTCGACGTGCCCTCCGTGATCGTCGTCCCCATCGACTACTCGGTGGACGTGGCGATCTCACGCGAGCTCGGCGCCGAGACCGTCGCCACCTGACGCCGCCCGCCCGCTCGAGCCCTCCGTAGGGCTCCTTAACGGCAACGGCTCGCCCGGCCGGCGTGGCCGAGCGAGCCGCCCTGAGGGGTTGCGACGTACCTCAGGCGCTCAGCGCCGCTGATAAGTGCTCGAGAGACTCACTGCGCGGCTCGGAGAAAGCGGCGGGATTCAATCACGCCGCAACAGCCCTGCGCGCAGCTTCGCCGAGGTTGCAACGGATCGCCGCTGCGGGGGGACTCATGGCCGCCTATGCGCCGGGTTGGCGTTTACGTATTGCCGCGAGCCATCGCGCGGAGATCCATCGCCTTGTTGTAGGTCTCCTCGTCGACGCCCTTCTCGTAGGCGACCTCGCGGAGCATCCGGCCCGACGTGGCGGCCTCCTTGACGATCTCGGCCGCCTTGTCATAGCCGATGTAGGGGTTCAGCGCGGTCGCGGCGGCCAGCGTCGACTCGGCGGAGCGATGCGCGCCGTCCTCGTTGGCCTGAATGCCCTCGACGCACTTCTCGGCGAAGATCGTCGCCGTCGCCGCCAGCAGACCGATCGACTGCAGCAGGTTGCGGGCGATGAGCGGGACGCGCACGTTGAGCTCGAAGTTGCCCTCCAGGCCTCCGATGGTGATGGCGGTGTCGTTGCCGATGACCTGGGCGGACACCTGCAGGACGACCTCCGGGATGACCGGGTTGACCTTGCCCGGCATGATCGAGGAGCCCTTCTGGAGCTCGGGGAGCAGCAGCTCGCCGATTCCGGCGCGGGGCCCTGAGCCCATGAGCGCGAGGTCGTTGGCGATCTTGGTCAGCGAGACGGCGATCACCTTCAGCGCGCCGGAGAGCTCGACCAGCGCGTCGCGGTTGCCCTGGGCCTCGAAGGGGTCCTCGGGGGCGCGGATCTCCAGGCCCGTCTTCTCGGTGAGGCGCGCGCGCACGCGGGTGGCGAACTCGGCGTGGGTGTTGAGCCCGGTGCCGGTGGCGGTTCCGCCGAGCGGGATCTGGGCGACCTGCGGCAGCGCGTTGCGCACACGCCGGATCCCGAGCCGGACCTGCGCGGCGTAGCCGCCGAACTCCTGGCCCAGCGTGACCGGTACCGCGTCCATCAGGTGCGTGCGGCCGGCCTTGACGATGTCGTGGAAGGCCTCGGCCTTGGCCTGGAAGGCGGCCTCGAGGCGCTCGAGCGCGGGCAGCAGCTCGTGCTCGGTCCGATCCAACGCGGCGAGGTGGACCGCGGACGGGAACACGTCGTTGGAGGACTGGCCCATGTTGACGTGGTCGTTGGGGTGAGCCGGCTCGGCGGAGTCGTCGTCATTGGCCAGGGTGGCGATGACCTCGTTGGCGTTCATGTTCGTCGAGGTGCCCGAGCCGGTCTGGAAGACGTCGATGGGGAACTGGTCGTCGAACTCTCCGGCGGCGACACGGTCGGCGGCGGTCGCGATCCGCTCGGCGAGCTCGGGATCGAGGAGGTCAAGCTCGGCGTTGACCCGAGCGGCGGCGGCCTTGATCTGGGCCAGCCACCGGACCACCGGCACGGGGACGGTCTCGCCGGAGACCGGGAAGTTGGCGACAGCCTTGGTCGTCTCGCCGCCCCAAAGCTGTTCTTTCTCCTGCAGGCTCATGACGTCCTTTCGCAAAGTTCGTTCCCGCGCGACGCGCGCGCGATGCCATGAACGCTAGCGCCCCTGCGGGCACGGTCGGCGCCCGGCGGGCGGGGCCAGTTCCCGTCAGCCGCAGAACGAGATGAGCTCGCGGGCCACCGCCACGGGGTCGTCGTAGGCGATGAGGAAGCCCGTCTGCGGCAGGGTGCGCAGCTGGGCCTCGGGGAGCAGGTCAAGCGCCTCGGCGGCGGCCTGGAGGGGATGGGCCAGGTCCTCCTCGGCCCACAACAGGAGGACCGGCATGTCCATCTCGGGGTAGGCGTCGAGCAGCTGGGTCTGGGCCTCGACCGGCCAGCGGCGTGCGAACTTGGCCCACGAACGCGCCCGGTTGCCGTTGCCACCGACGTCGGAGAAGGCGTGACGGACGAGGTCGCGCGCGCCCGAGTTGGCCTGGACCGACAGCCGCTCCCCCATCGCGGGCCGGAAGACCAGCTTGGCGCCGTGGGCCATCACCCGGTCCAGGCCGGGAAGCGCGGCCACGCGGCAGGACATCCGCCACGCCGCCCGCTTGGCACCGAACTCGTCGCGGCGGTGCAGGCGGTTGGGCATGAGCACGAGGCGGCTGGGCTCGAGCCGGCCGGTGCTCACGGCCAGCAACGCGAGCTCGGCACCGAGGTCGTGGCCCGCCACGATGCACCGCGGTCCGCCGACCTCACGGCAGAAGCCCGCGATCACATCGGCGAGCCAGTCAGGCGAATACGGGTGTCGCGGCCGGTCCTCGGAGTCGCCATGCAGCGGCAGGTCGGGCAGCACGACGCGAAACCGCCTCGACAGCGGCGCGACGACCGGCTCCCACTCGCGGTGAGAGAGGCCGAGCGAGTGCAGGAGGACGAGCGCGGGGCCCGCCCCGGTCTCGCGATACGCCACCCGTGCCCCATCCTGGTGGTGGTAGAGGCGAAGACGCATGGTGTAGATCGTGTCAGCCGGGGGGTCCACCAGACGTCCACCCGATGATCCGTAATGAGGATTGGTGGGTACCTTTGTGGACGTGTCCCCATCGCCTTATGACCGGGTTTTGGATTATCGGCGCGACAAGGACATGATTTGCCGTTAAAAGGTTGTGCAATTGCTGTGCTTGTCTGATTATCGTTGCGCAAAGAGCGCTGAAATGGAGTCATGAGGCAAATCCACGGAAGCCCGCTGGGCCTGTCCACATCACAGGCAGCTCAGGCGCTTGGCGTCTCGCTGGGAACGATCCGACGTTGGTCGGACATGGGCTATCTGCAGTCCTACCGCACGCCGGGAGGACAGCGTCGCTTCAGCCAAGAGCAGATCGACAAGTTCGTCGGCTCGCTGGAGCAGCAGAGCTCCGATCCTGTGCTTGACCGTCAGGTCGGTTGAGGACTCCGGCCGGCTGAACACAATTCGGGCGGACCGAGCGGCCCTGGCGGCCCGTCCTGCATAGCCCGCAACCGCGGTGGCGCGGCCGTTTGCCGACGGCCGTGTCACATCGGTGAGGCACCGCAGCATCATCGGGTGTACCGGCGCCTGCCCTGTCCTGGACCTCGCAGGGAGGCCTTGACAGGCGTCGGCCAGCCCGCCCTCCTGCGAGACAGGCGTCGGCCAGCCCGCCCTCCTGCGAGGGTCAGCCGCCCGCGCCCGCCTGGTTGATGCGGCGCTCCATGTCGAGCTCCGCATCGAAGTCGGCCATGTCGGCATGGCGGTACTCGACGCCCTCGCCGCTGAGCAGGCCGGCCAAAACCTCCACATAATGGGAGTCCACCTGAGTGCCGGCGACGCGCCGCAGTTCGGTGAGGGCCTCGAACGAGCTCATCTGGGTGCGGTACGTGTCCGACGCGGTCAACGTGTCGTAGACCTCGGCCACGGAGATGATCTTGGCGATCTCGGGGATCTCCTCCTCGCCCAACCCGGTCGGATACCCGCGCCCGTCGATGCGCTCGTGATGGGCCAGCACGATCTCTGCCACCGGTCCGTACATCCCGAGATCGCGCAGCATGTCCGCGCCCAGCTCCGGATGGCGCTGGATCGCCACCCAGTCCTCGTCGGTGAGCGTGCGCCCGCGCTCTGCCACGCGATCCGACAGCGCGAAGCGCCCGATGTCGTGCAGAAGACCCGCGGTGTGGGCGAGCTCGCATTCGGCCTCGCTCATGCCCACCGCCTTGGCGATGTCGCGGGCGAACCGCGCCACCGCGGCCGAGTGGCGCGCGGCGCGCTGGTCGCGGATGTCCAGTGAGCGCATGAGGCCCGCGAGCACGCCCCATGAGAGGGAGACGTACTGCTGGGCGCGCTGACGGGAGCGTTCCAACAGGTGCGTCATGTAGGAGAAGGCAAAGACCGCGGCAAGCGCAAAGGCGATGCCGGCGTTGCCGACCTTGAAGATGATGCTGACGCCGGCGAGCGCCACGAGCAGGCTGAGGCCGCCGCTCGGCAGGAACTCGAGCAGCGTGCGCCAGCCGTACTGCTCGGCTGACGGGAACGCCAGGCGCCGCAGCCCGGAGAACATCCCGAAGCTCAGCAGCAGAGACACGACCCCGGCAAGCGCGACGGCCAGGTAGAACTCGGCCGTGTCCGCGGGCTCCGCTACCAGGGCACGGATGATCACCGCCGAGGCAACCGCACAGGTCACGGCCGGAGGGAGGTTCGTGTAGAGCACGACCCGCCATCTGGTCCGCATCACGATCGTCGCGGTCAACTCCGCCAGCACCGCGGCAATCGCCGCCGATGCCGGACCGAGGAATGCCGCCGCGAGCGTCGCCACAATGAACGAGGCGGATACCCCGAGCCTGTTCCCACGCTCTCCGACGGAGAGCACGCCCGCACCGACCGCGGCGATCCCGAGGATTATGCTCAGGGAGTAGACGCGATCAGACCGGCCAACCAGGATGACCACACCGCATGCGATGAAGCTGAGGACTGCTACCGCGCCCGGCAGCAGCCTCGTCCACGCCGGCGTTGCAGCATCATCCGCACGTCGGCGGAACATTTCTGCAAGGTAGCGCTAATTCTGGGGCCTTACCAGCGTTGTATGGCTGATCACGTTCCGCGGAAGAACATGTTCCCTCCCTCCAAGAAGCTCACGACCGAAGGCAGCCGTGCACCAATCCCCGGGGCGGCGAGCTGATGCAACGACGCGTGCAAGGCTCTGGACGGTCCTTCCGGTCGCGTTCTGCACTTGGCATGGGTCCCAAATCGCGTCAAAATGGACGCAACTTCCCATACGCTTTGCACAGATTTTTGGTTGGTAACTCGTGCAATTTTAAATGTAGTGGGGGTATTCCGCAACGTTCCGGGCCACCTTTCTGATCAAGTGCGCTATCTGAAGACCAGCGAGGCGGCCGCCTTGCTAAATGTGAGCCCCAATACGCTGCGGGCGTGGGAGCGGCGGTTCGGCTTCCCCAAGCCGCAGCGTTCGCCCGGCAAGCACCGCCTGTTCACGCACGGTGAGATCGCCGCGCTGCGCGATGCCCTCCAAGAGGGTCTGTCCATCTCATCTGCCGTTTCCCGTGCGCGCGAAGGCCTGGCGGCCGACGCGAACTCGCTGGTGGGCGCGCTCGTGTCGTATGAGGGCGAGCGAGCGGATGCCGCAATCGAGGCGGCCCTTGCGCTCCGGACGGTTGAGCGCTCGGTCGAAGAGGTCCTACTCCCCACCCTGGACGAGATCCTACGCCGATACGGAAGCGAATCGGCGGCGTGGGCGTTCGCGTCCCACTGGGCGGCCGACTGGCTGCGGCGCGCGACCCGCCTCTCGCCGCCCCCCGTACGGCCCGTATCCATCGTGTTCGGCGACGCCACGCGCGACGAGCTCGACCCCGACGCGCCCTACCTGCGCGCCCTCGAGTTGTTCTGCGTCCGCGCAGGCATCGATGTCCTGAGCCTGTCGGCTCGCGGCGTGGCCGGCATCGGCGACGCCGTCGCGGTGCACCGCCCCAACCTCGTCGTCGTGGCCGGGTCCCACCTGGATGACGACGCGGTCGCCCGCTGGGCCTACGCCATCCGGCTTGCCGGCGGCGCGGTCCCGGTGGCCGTCTACCGCCGCGGCTCAGACCGGGGGCGCGTGCGGAGCACCGGCACGCGCAACCTTCCGCCTGGCGCCGGCGCGGCGCAGCGGCGAGTGCTGGAGCTGATCGAGGGCGAGCTGCTCGCCGTGGTGGCTCCGCCCAGCAAAAGCACTCACGTCACGCCCCGCAGCGCCAGCGCCTGAACATCCGTCGGCCCCCGCGGGAGCCAGCTCGCACCCCGCTGAGGGGTGATCCGCACCGCATTGGGGAGTGTCAGCACGCTGACCATCAGCGCGGGCGAAAACTTGCACCGATCGTCCGGTTGACCGCGCGCCGGCGATCCGCGACCGCCGTGACGGCCTCCCGGCGCACTCCGACCGTGTCCCGTGGCGGCCGCGACCGTGTCCGGCGCGCCGACGGTATCCGGGCGCGCGTACGACGCCCGTCTCCGAACTCCTTCGCGGGCACGAGAGCCACCAAAGTGCAGTCAACGTTGCGAACCTTGCTTATCTCTCCCAACGACGAAATAACTCCGCCTATGAACGGAATCCGGACGAATGCGGCTGCGGTGATGCTCGGGATCAGCCCGAACACGCTGCGCAGCTGGGAACGCCGCTATGGCTTCCCCAAGCCCCAACGCTCGGCCGGGGGCCACCGCCAGTACTCCCTCGCCGAGATCGAAGCCCTGCGCCTGACCCTGGCCGAGACCCACAACGTCTCGTCGGCGATCTCGCTGGCCCGCGAGCGCGGCGAGGGCCCGTCAACCCCGTCGCGCCTCGTCGGCACCTTCACGAGCTTCGACGAGGACGGCGCCAACCGCCTGCTGGAGGAGAGCCTCGGGCTTCGCTCGGTGGAGCGGACGATCGAGGAGGTCCTGCTCGACGCCGTCACGGGACTGTTCGAGCCCGGCGCCAGCACCGCCGAGTACGAGTTCGCGTGGCGCCACGCCGCCGGGTGGCTGTCGGCCCAGCGCCGTCTCGCCCCGCCGGCCACGCGTCGCGACGGCATCATGATCTTCGACGCGTCGGCGCCGTGCGACCTGGACGCCATCCACGCCCAGGCGCTCGAGGTGGTCCTGCGGCGCGCGGGCCTGCGCACCCTGGCGCTCACCCCGTCGATCGAGCTCACGCGGCTGGGCCGCGCCCTGCGCGCGCTCAGCCCGTCGGCGGTGATCCTCACCGGGCGGCGCGTGTCACTGGACTCGATCGGCCGCCTGGTCTACGCGGTGCGCTCGATCGTGCGCGAGGTGGCCGTCTTTGACTACCGCAGCGCGGTCCCCGACACCGGGGCCAGCACGGTCTTCCGCCTCGGCGATCGCCCGGTGGCGGCGCGCGATGCGCTCCTGTCGCGCCTGGAGCAGGCGACGGCGCACAACGTGCCCCGTCCGGTGCCGGCCGTCGCGCGGCGCTCCAGCGCCCCCGCGGGCGCCTAGTCCTGGCTAGCCCCGGGCGCCCCACCGCGCCGGCCCCGTCGGGGAGCTGCGGCGGTGCGCCTCACCGGGGCGTGGGCGATCACCATCACGACGTAACGGTTGTCGCCCACGATCCCGTCTGGGGACCGGCCCACGGGCCTGGGCTTCCTACAATCCCCCGGCCATGAGCAGCCCGCATCGCCCCGTCGATCCGCACGCCTCCTTCCCGGAGCTGGAGGAGGCGGTGCTGGGTCGCTGGCGCGAACGCGACGTGTTCGCCGAGTCGGTGCGCCGGCGCACGGGCGCGCCCCAGTGGGGCTTCTACGAGGGCCCGCCGACGGCCAACGGCCCCCCCGCCACCCACCACGTCCTGAGCCGCGTGTTCAAGGACATCTTCCCCCGCTACCGGACGATGACCGGGCACTACGTCGAGCGCAAGGGCGGCTGGGACTGCCACGGCCTCCCGGTGGAGTTGGCGCTCGAGGCAGAGCTCGGCTTCACCTCCAAGGACGACATCGAGCGCTACGGCATCGCGGAGTTCAACGCCAAATGCCGCGAGAAGGTCCTCAGCCACGTGGCCGAATGGAACCGGCTCACGGAGCGGATCGGATTCTGGGTCGACCTGGAGGACGCCTACCGCACGCTTGACCCCAGCTACGTGGAGTCGGTCTGGTGGGCGCTCAAGACCATCCACGAGAAGGGTCTGCTCTACGAGAAGCTCAAGGTCGTTCCCTACTGTCCGCGCGACCAGGTCACGCTGTCCAGCCACGAGCTCGGCCAGCCCGGCGCCTATCAGGACGTCGTCGACCCCTCGGTCTACGTCCGCCTCCCGATCACCCGCGTCCCGGACCCGAGCAGCCCCGCCCAGCCCGGTGACGAGCTCATGGTGTGGACCACGACCCCGTGGACCCTGGTTTCCAACGCCGCCGTCGCCGTCCACCCCGAGCTCACCTACGTGCGCGCCCGCTACGACGGCGGGCGGACCGCGATCGTGGCCAAGGATCTGGTCGAGAAGGTGCTGGGCGAGGACGGCGAGGTGCTGGAGAGCTTTCCCGGCGCCGAGATCGTGGGCACCCACTATGACCCGCCCTTCGGATTCATCGCCGGCGAGGCCTACGGTCCCAAGGGCCATACCGTCCTGCCCGCCGACTTCGTGACCGCTGTCGACGGCACCGGGCTCGTGCACACCGCGATCGCCTTCGGCGAGGACGACTTCCGCCTGGGCGAGCAGGAGGGCCTGACCGTGGTCAACCCGGTCAAGCTGGACGGCACCTACGACGAGCGGATCGGCCCCTACGCCGGGCGCTGGGTCAAGGACGCCGACCCTGATCTCATCGAGGACCTGCGCGGGCGCGACCGGCTGCTGCGCGCGGAGAACTACGAGCACTCCTATCCGCACTGCTGGCGCTGCAACACGCCGCTGCTCTATTACGCCAAGCCCTCGTGGTACATCGCCACCAGCCAGATCAAGGACCGCCTCCTGGCGTCCAACGAGGCCGTCAACTGGCACCCGGAGCACGTCAAGCACGGGCGTTTCGGCAATTGGCTGGAGGGCAACGTCGACTGGGCGCTGTCGCGCGAGCGCTACTGGGGCACGCCGCTGCCGGTGTGGCGCTGCGCCCACGGCTGCATGAAGGTGATGGGCTCGCTGGCCGAGCTCGAGCGCGAGTCGGGGATCAAGCTCGACGATCCCCACCGCCCGTTCGTCGACGACGTGGTGCTGAAATGCGACAACTGCGGCGGGGACATGCACCGCGTGCCCGAGGTCATCGACGTCTGGTTTGACTCGGGCTCGATGCCGTTCGCGCAGTTCCAGGCGCCCCACGCGAACCTCGATCACTTCGAGGAGCGCTTCCCGGCCGACTTCATCTGCGAGGCCCTGGACCAGACGCGCGGCTGGTTCTACTCGCTGCTGGCCATCGCCACGCTGCTGTTCGATCAGTCGTCGTTCAAGAACGTCGTCTGCCTCGGCCTCATCCTCGACGAGGACGGCCGCAAGATGTCCAAGTCGCTGGGCAACACCGTCGAGCCCTGGGAGGTCATCGAGCGCTACGGCGCCGACGCCCTGCGCTGGTACTTCTTCACCTCCAAGCAGCCGTGGGACGGCTACCGCTTCTCGCTGGAGACGATCGGCGAGGCGGTGCGCCAGTTCATGCTCCAGCTCTGGAACACCTACGGCTTCTACGTGCTGTACGCCAACGTCAACGGCGTCTCCCCGAACGGAAGCCGGCCGGCGCCGGCCGGCGACCTGGACCGCTGGGTCCTGTCGCGCCTGCAGGAGACCGTGGAGGTCGTGCGCGACCGGCTCGACAACTTCGACGCGACCATGGCCGGGCGCGCCATCCAGACCTTCGTCGACGAGCTGTCCAACTGGTACGTGCGCCGGTCGCGCCGGCGCTTCTGGGACGGTGACCCGGCGGCGTTCGTTACCCTGCGCCAGTGCCTGGTGACGGTGGCCCAGCTCCTGGCCCCGTTCTGCCCCTTCGTCGCCGACGAGCTCTACGACAACCTGGACGGCGCCGAGCCCAGCGTGCACCTCTGCGACTTCCCGGTGGCCGGCGCGCGCGACGCCGAGCTCGAGCAGGCGATGGACGTGGCCCGGCAGACCGTCAGGCTCGGACTCGCCGCACGCGCACAGGCCAAGATCAAGGTCCGCCAGCCTTTGAGAGCCGCGGTGATCGTCGCCACGGGCCGCGAGCGCGCGGCGATCGAGCGCCTGGCGGACATCGTCCGCGATGAGCTCAACGTCCACGAGCTGCGCTTCGTCTCCGAGGCCGACGAGCTCGGGCAGGTCGAGATCAAGCCCAACTACCGCACGCTGGGCCCTCGCTTCGGCAAGGACATGC
Source organism: uncultured Actinomycetota bacterium (assembly GCA_963708835.1). GTDB lineage: Bacteria > Actinomycetota > Thermoleophilia > Solirubrobacterales > Solirubrobacteraceae > Palsa-465. The sequence continues at coordinate 84,023 of CAVPUB010000002.1, forward strand.
CGATGGTGGCCGCGGCCGTCGCCGGCCTGGACGCGGGCCATGTCGCGGCGGCGTTGCGCGAGGGGCGCACGGTGGCGATCACGGTCGGAGGCAACGACCACGAGCTCACCGCCGAGGACCTGCTCATCACCATGAAGCCGCTCGAGGGCTATCAGGTGGAGCGCGAGGGCTCCCACGCCGTGGCGCTGGAGATTGAGATCGACGAGCCGCTGCGCGTGGAGGGGTGGGCGCGCGACATCGTCCGCGCGGTCCAGAACGCCCGGCAGGCCGCCGGCCTCGAGGTGTCAGACCGGATCCTGCTCACCCTCGACGGCGACCCCGAGCTGATCGGCGCCGCGCAGGCCCATGAGGCCTACATCGCGGGCGAGACGCTCGCCACCGCGGTGAGCTACGAGACGCTGGAAGCCACCGAGCCGGTCCTCATCGACGGCCGGCCGCTGAAGATCGCCGTGGCGCTGGCGACATAGCCGGCGCCGGCGTGCCCGCAAAGGAGGGGTGCGCCGCCCGGGCCGGAGATCGGTGCCCGGGCGCGCACCGCCGGCGGCGCTAGGCCAGCGCCGGCTCCAGCTCCTCTTCGATCTTGCGCTTGGGATAGGCGCCGATCACGGTCTTGGCGACCTCGCCGTGCTTGAACAGCATCAGCGTGGGGATCGACATGACGTTGAACTTGACCGCGGTCTGCTGGTTCTCGTCGATGTTGAGCTTGACGACCTTCAGCGAGTCGGCGCGCTCGGAGGCGATCTCCTCCACGACGGGAGAGACCCGACGGCACGGACCGCACCACGGCGCCCAGAAGTCGACGAGGACCGGGACGTCCGACTCGACGACCTCGGCCTGGAAGTTGTTGTCGGTCACATCTGTCACAGCGCCTGCCATCTCGGTCTCCTTGTCGGTTTACTTCAAAAAGTATAGCGCCCCTGCGGAGCGCGATGGTGGAGTGGGCGGCCGGCCGAGACGTGGCGATCCGGCGCCGCCAGACGCCCCCAGACGACCCGGTGATCGTGCACTCAACCATCTACGCTAACGGGTATGGCGGACCCTACGAACTCACAGATCGCGGAGGCTCTCGACGAGCTGGGCGACCTGTACGAGCTCGACGGGGCCGTCATCCACCGCATCGTGGCGTATCGCAACGCCGCCAAGGCGGTCCGCGACGCCCCGGTCTCGGTGACCGCGCTGGCGCGCGAGGGCCGCGCCACGGAGCTGCCGGGCATCGGCGCGATCATCCAGGAGAAGGTCCTGGCCCTGGCCGACGACGGCGACATCCCGGCGGCGGTCAAGCTGCGGGCCAAGTTCCCGGTCGGACTGCTGCAGATCACGCGCCTGCCCGGCTTGGGCCCCAAGCGCGCCCGGCGGCTGTACGAGGAGCTCTCCATCGATTCGCTGGACGCGCTGGAGGCCGCGGCGTCGGCCCAGCAGATCCGCGCCCTGAAGGGCTTCGGGCCCAAGGCGGAGGAGAGCATCCTGGCCGCGGTCGCCGCCCGGCGTGCCGAGGAGGCCGACGGCAACGGCGGCGGGCGCCGCATCGTGCTCAACCGCGCGCTGGCGGTCGGCGAGCAGCTCTTGGAGGCTCTGCGGACCCACCCCGCGTCCGAGCGGGTCGAGCTGGCCGGGTCGGCGCGGCGGATGACCGACAGCGTCAAGGACCTCGACATCATCGCCACCGCGTCCGATCCGCTGGCGCTGGCACAGGCCGTCGCCGCGCTGGAGCTGGTCGAGACGGCGCAGAACCCGAGCGAGTCGGGCGTCCGGTTGCGCACCCACACGGGCCTGAAGGTGGATGTCCGGATCGTCGCGCCCGACCAGTTCGGCAATCTGCTGCAGCACTTCACCGGCTCCAAGCAGCACAACATGGCGCTGCGCGAGGCGGCGGTGCGCAGGGGCCTGCACGTGTCGGAGTACGGCGTGCTCGACGACAGCACCGGCGAGACCCATCGCTGCGAGCGCGAGGAGGAGGTGTACGCCCTGCTGGGGCTCGAGTACATCGAGCCCGAGCTGCGCGAGAACCGCGGTGAGCTCGACGCGGCGGCGAAGGGCAGGCTGCCGGCGCTGATCACCGCCGAGGACCTGCGCGGCGACCTGCACAGCCACACCACCGCGTCCGACGGGACCGCCTCGATCCAGGAGATGGGCCTGGCCGCCCGCGACGCGGGCTACGAGTACCTGGCCATCACCGACCACTCGACATCGGTGGCGGTGCGCATCGAGGCGAGCCAGCTCCGCGAGCACGCGGCGCGGATCCGCGAGCTCTCAGGCACCGACGCCGTCGGCGGTATCACCCTGCTGGCCGGCTCGGAGGTCAACATCCTCCCCGACGGCTCGCTGGACTACGACGACGAGACGCTGGCCGAGCTCGACTGGGTGGTGGCCTCGGTCCACTCCTCCTTCCAGATGGGCTCCGCGGCGATGACCGCCCGGATCGTGAGCGCCATCTCCAACCCGCTCGTCGATGTCATCGGCCACCTTTCGGGCCGCAAGATCGAGCGCCGGCCGCCCTATCACTTCGACTTTCCCGCGATCTGTGCCGCCGCGAAGGAGACCGGCACGCTGATCGAGATCAACGCGAGCCCTGACCGCCGCGACATGAACGAGGTCCACGCCCGGGCAGCGGCCGAGGCGGGGATCCCCATCGTCATCAACTGCGACGCGCACCGGATCGGCGGCTTCGAGGTGGCCCGCTACGGGGTGGCCACGGCGCGCCGGGCGTGGCTGGGGCCCGACGCGGTGGCCAATACGCGGCCCTGGGACGAGGTGGCTGCGCTGCGGCCGAGGGCGCGCCGCGCGGCTGACGCGCGATTCCTCCCACGACCCTCCTTGAGAGCCCGCCGCAGACGTCCCGGGCACCCACACCTCGCCGTCCCAGCCGGTTTTGACCAGCGTCAGTGCCGCCGCGAACCTCGCGACCCCTTCCGGGGCGGCGGTGGCGGCCGGCGCGCCCCGCTCCCGGCACCCGCCCGAGACCCAGACCCCGAACGCCCCGAACCCCCGCCCGAAACGGCGGCGGCGGCCGGCACGCGTGGGAACCCCAGGCCACGCGTCGGGCCCGCGGCTCGTGCGCTCTCGGGGACGACCTCGGCGGGTTCGACACCCCAGCCCCTGAAGCCGCGCTGCAGCGCCACGAACCACAGGAGCCCGAGCAGGCACAGCACGCAGGCCACGAAGAAGTTCACCCGAAGCCCCAGGAAGTGGTTGGAGTAGTCGATCCGCTGGGTCTCCTCGAAGATGCGAAAGCCCGAGTAGCCGGCCACGTAGAGGGCGAACAGCCCCGGCGCCCGGATCTTGCGCCGTGCGCCCAGCCACACGAGGAAGGTGGCCAGGGCCAGGTTCCAGATGAGCTCGTAGAGGAACGTGGGCTCGAAGGTGGTGACGTGCAGGTAGCCGGGTGGCCGGTGATCGACGGAGATCTTCAGCGCCCAGGGCAGAGAGGACGGCGCCCCGAACAGCTCCTGGTTGAAGTAGTTGCCGATGCGGCCGATGGCCTGAGCTACGAGCAGCCCCGGGGCGACGGCGTCCATCAGGCGCAGGAGGTCGGCGCGGCCCAGCCGCCGGTGCGCCACCCACAGCCCCACCGCGACGCCGCCGGCGATACCGCCCCAGATCCCCAGACCGCCCTGCCAGATGGCGAAGATCCCCCACCAGTGGTCGGGGATCTGGCTGGGCGTGGTGATGTCGAAGTAGATCCGCCCGCCGATCAGCCCCGCCGGGAAGGCCCACATCGCGATCTCGTAGCAGAGCTCCGGGTCCCCGCCGACGCGGCCCCAGCGCCGCCGCGAGATGTAGATCGCCGCGGCGACCGCGAACACGTAGGCGATTCCGTAGGCGTGGAAGAAGAACGGCCCGATGCTGAAGCCGTTCGACGACGGGCTGGGGATGGCTCCGGGGACGATCACAGGCCCAATCCTGGCAGCAAACGCGGCAATACGTGTTGGCTCAGCGTTGTGGTCACCGCCTCCCGGCTGAAGGGCGCGATCAGCTGCGCCGCCCCGGCGGCGTACTCCGGCGCGGGGTCGTCCAACGCCGCCCGCAGGGCCGGGCCCAGGTCCTCGGAGACCAGGCGCGGATCGAGCTCCCGGGCCAGGCGCAGGGCCGGATAGGCGCCCGGCGCCGGGGTGGCGACGAGCATGGCGCCATCGGCGAGCGCCTCGAGCTGGGCGATGCCGAACTCCTCGCGCCGCGAGGCGGCGACGAACACCCTGGCGCGCCTCAGCAGCGCGCGGAACTCGTCCGGAGCCACGCGCCCCGTGAATCGCACCCCCGGGATATCCGACGCGCGGTCGATCCCGGTCACCACCAGTATCTCGTCGCCGCGCCGTGCCTGCCGCCAGGCCTCGAGCACGAAGTCCAGCCGCCGCTTCACCGGGTCCGCGGCGTACGCGACCACATCGATGTCGCGCACGGCCGCCGGCGCTCCCGAGCTCTGCACCGCCACCGGCACGACCACCTGCTCGGGGCGGTCCGGTCCCGGCAGCGGGGTCAGGGAGTCCGGGGCCATCGTCAGCACCAGCGGCGCCTGGGCCAGCCGCCGCCGCTCGACCGCGCGCTGCCACACCCCGTGACGTCCGGGGCGGTTCTCGGCGGCGATGGCGTCCAGCCAGATGACCCCGGGCCGCGGCCACAGCAGCGCGGCGGTGATCGAGCAGTAGACCACTGCGCGCGGCCGGTGCGCGGCGATGCCCCGCCCGGCGGCGCGGCGGGCCGCCAGCGCCTGGACGAGGTCGGTCAGCATGAACGTGCGCACCTCCGGCACCGGGCCCGTATCGACGGTCACGGTGCGTGCGCCGGCCGCCTGGAACGCGGCGTCGAGCTCGCGCGCGGCCGCCCGCCATCCGGTGGTGGCGCCGACGGAGACGATCAGGACATCGGTGGCCGCGTCCGGGCCGGGGACGGCCATGGTGATGTCAGACCTGGCGGGCGGACCGCGACGAGGACGAGCCGTTGAGCTCCATGAGGTTGGTGCGGAAGCCCGGGGTGCGCACCAGCTGGATGGGATGCAGCGGCGAGGTGCGCTCGACATAGAACCGGGCGCCGTCGCGCTCCTCGATCGCCGTCACCGCGCTTGACTGGCGCCTCCAGGCCAGCGCCCAGATGACGGCAAAGCCCGCGGCGATGGCCGGGACCTGGGGCAGGATCACCCCGATGGCGCCGGCGCCGAACGTCGAGAGCAGCAACGGCCAGAGGCGGTTGAGGACCACCCGCGCGGGGTTGACCTCGGGCAGTGACGGCTGGCTGCGCGCGCTGGCCAGCAGCGTGGCGATCGGCGAGGAGGTCTCAGCACGACGGCCCAGCCACAGGCCGGCCAGGCCCGCCGCCACCCACCAACCGGCCGCGATCGGGACGACGAGCGGATGATCGCCGCCGACCGCGCCCGCCAGCGTCACCGCGGCCAGGACACTCGCCGCCGCGGCGCTGATCAAGACGGTGGTGCGCAGGAACTCGGCGAACCTCACCGGGGCTCACTCAGGGTCGCCGCTGAGCATCATCAGCAGCTCGCGCACGCCCTGGGGCCCGTCCACGACGAAGTCGGCCTCGGCCTGGATGTCTGACGGACCCTCCTCGGATTGGACGCCAACGCGCACCGCGCGCTCCAGGCGGCCGTCGTCGACCAGCGAGCCGAGGGCACGGAACGCATCGATGTCGGTCGTGTCGTCGCCCACATAGAGAGCGTTCTCGATGTCAGGACCGACCTCGTTGAGCAGGCGGATGATCCCCGAGCCCTTGTCGATCTTGACGGGGGGCCGGACCTCGAGCACCTTGCGGCCCCAGTGGGTCCGCAGCCCCGCCGCCTGAGCGCGCTGTGCGATCGCGTCCACCGCCGCCTTGGCGGCGTCCTCGTCGGGGGCCCCGCGCCAGTGAAAGGCGACGATCGGGCCCTTGTCCTCGAGGCGGACGCGGCGCTTGCGAGTGTCGGCGGTATCGCTCTCGCGGCCGAAGTCGTGGATGCGGCGGACCCAGTCGGCGACGCCCGCGTCGAGCACCGCCTCCGTCCACCCCGCCCGCAGGAGCTCCACCCCGTGCGACCCCAGGTAGTTGATCGAGCCGATCGAGACCATGGCGCGAGCCTCAGAGGCACGCCGCCCGGTCACGCAGGCGACGAGGCCGTAGCTGCGCGCCACGACGATCAGGAGCTGGCGGGTCGACTCCGGGACGTGAGCGTCGGAGGCATGGTCCACGATCGGCGCCAGCGTCCCGTCGATGTCGAACATGACCGCGGAGCGCTGGGGGTTGGAGCGCAAGGGAGCAAGCGCCTCTGATAGGAGCGCTGAGGTCACCTGCCTAGTATGCCCCCTCGCGCACGTCCGGACATGCCGCACCGGGCCATTGGCAGATAGCATGCAGCGCCTCGATGACCGACGCTACGCAAGGTGATGGCTATGCGGTGTCCCACCTCGACGCGATGGGCGAGGGTTACGGGTTTCGCAAGATCCGCCGCGAGCTCGGAGTGACCGCGTTTGGCATGAACGCCGTCGTGCTGCCGCCGGGATACGCCACGGGGCCGCACTTCCACGAGGAGCAGGAGGAAACGTACTTCGTGCATCAGGGCCGCGTGGAGTTCCGCTTCGGGGACGGCTCCACGCACGTCGTCGGAGCGGGCGGGGTCGCGCGGGTCGATCCCTCCACCCACCGGAGCATGCGCAACGTCGGCCAGGACGCCGCGATCGTCGTGGTGGCCGGCGGCAAGGACGGCTACGTGGGACGAGACGGGCAGGCCGTGGGAGAGGACCCCCACGCTGGGCCTCCCGGCGCCTAGCCAGGCCGGGCCCGCGGGCCATCTCCCAGCCGTGACGCCGGACGCGCCCGCCACGGTGTTGCTGCTGCATGGACAGCCGGGAGGCGCCGCGGACTGGGACGGGGTCGTCGCCGGCATGAACGGGCGGGCGGACGCCCTCGCCGTCGTCCGGCCCGGCTGGGACGGAGCCACTCGCGCGCGCGACCTGGCCGGCAACGCCGAGGCGGCGCTCGCCGCGCTCGATGAGCGCGGGGCGGCGCGGGCCGTGGTCGTCGGGCACAGCCTCGGCGCTGCGGTCGCGGCCTGGCTGGCGGCCACCGCGCCCGAGAGGGTCGCCGGTCTCGTGCTTGCCGCCCCGGCGGCCAACCTGGCCGCGCTGTACACGCTGGACCGCTGGACGGCCGCACCGGTGGCCGGCGAGGTGGCGGCCGCCGCGGTCCTCGGCGGGCTCGGGCTCGCGCTCACGGTCGCGCCCGTGCGCCGGCGGTTCGCCCGCGCCAGCCGGCTGGACGAGGGCTACCTGCGCATGGCCGCCTCGGTCGTACGCCGGCCCGCGTCCTGGCGCGCCTATGCCGCGGAGCAGCGAGCGCTCGTGCGCGGCCTGCCCGAGCTCGAGCGCCGCCTGGGCTCGATCATCGCGCCCACCACGATCATCGCCGGCGCCCACGACCGGGTCGTCCCGGCGCGGGCCACCCTGCGCCTGAGCCGGCAGATCCCCGGAGCGAGCCTGCGCCACAGCGCCACCGCGGGCCACCTCGTACCGCAGCGCGACCCCGGCGCGGTGGTCGACGCGATCCTGACGGCGCTGGACGGCTGACCCAGCCACTACCCTCGGCGTGGATGCCAGCGCGTTCTCGGGCAGCCACGAGAGGGGTCGCCATCGTCGTGGGGTTGTGCGCAGTGAGCCTCGCCGTCCCGGCGGCGGCCCTGGCGGCGCGGCTCGTCGGAGGCCGCACGCAGCAGGCCATCGCCCGCGCCTTCTCCGCCCAGCGGTCGCATCACGGCCAGACGATCGTCTCGATCCGCACCTCGAGCGTGAACGGCGCGTGGGCGGTGGTGCGCTCGGTGGCGCCCCAGGCCGCGGGCCAGAGGCGCTCGGGCGCGAGCCCGGCCCTGCTCAGCACCTACTACCACCTGCTTGGCGGCCAGGTCCACCCCGCGCCCCCGCCGCGCGCGGTGAAGGCCGACCTGGTCCGCGACTTCCGCGTCGAGGTGGTCTACGCCGGCTCGGGCAGCGAGTCGATCAGCTACCGGCAGAGTTATGACAGCGTCTGTGCGGGATTCGGGGGGTTCGTCGACACCGAGGCCGACCAGGTCAGCCCGATGAACTGGAGCGTGCGCTACGTGGTGGATCTCGACGATCTGCTCTCCGCGGTGCGGAGCCCGGGCGCCACGACGCTCGTGCCGGCCGTCAGCTTCGACGCCGCCGGATCGCACGTCACCGCCACCGAGACCGCCAGCCGGTCGGTTCAGGATTTCGGCTGCAACGGCCGCGCGACGACGTTCAACTGCACCACCACGTTCGGCGCGGGCGGGCCGGACCCCGGCGGCCAGCTGTCCTTCCCCGCCGGCTCGGGACTGCAGGCCGGCGTACCCATGACGGCGCGCCAGCACGGCGCCTGCGACCCGGACAACTTCACGCTCGGGCCGTCGTTGTGGGACGGCGGCGCGGCCACCGCGGTCGCCGGTCCGCTCAAGCTGCTCGGCGGGACGCTCCCGGCCCGGCCCTACGCGCCGGTGAAGGTGTCATGGGCCGCCGGCTCGGCCGCGCAGACGCAGGGCTTTGCCGCCAGCCCCTGCCAGGGCGACGCCGCGGCGTGCACCGACGCCTTCCAATGGCAGGGAACCGTGTCCCTGCACCCGATCAGCGGGTAGTGCCCGCCTAGCCTCCAAAGCCTGCGCGGTGGCGCTGCCATACGCCGTTCTTACCTCACTGGACATAGACTGGCCCGCCGTGGAAACACTTTCCGAATCAGCCGAGCCCTTCGGCGATGACCCCGTCGGGGTCACCCCGATGTCCGAGGTCGGGCTGAACGCCGCCGCGACCACGGTCGTCGACGAGCCGGTCGGGCTGCGCCCGCGCGTGGCCTCGCGCCGGCGCGCGCGGGCCCGTCTGTCGGAGTCCGCCCGCCAGGAGCTGCTCTGGATCACCGTGATCTACCTGGCGGCGCGCGGGCTGCTCCTGCTCGTCGCCTATCTCAACGGCACATTCGGGCACCACAACTTCCTGGGCGAGCTGTCCAACTGGGACGGCATGTGGTACCGGTCGGTCGCGAACCTCGGCTACCCCGACCACGTCTCCTACGCCCAGACCAACCTCGGCTTCTTCCCACTGTTCCCGCTGGCGATCTTCGCGCTCAAGGAGCCCATGCAGCTGATCTTCGACCACAACGACATCTGGTGCTCCGTGGTCGCCGGCGCGTTCATCTCTGCCGTCGGCGGCCTGGTCGCGACCATCTTCGTGCACCGGCTCGCCGAGGGCTGGTGGGACCGTGCGACGGCACGACGGGCCACGATCCTGTTCGTCGTCTTCCCGGGCTCTGTGGTGTTCTCGATGGTGTACTCCGAGGGCCTGCTGCTGCCCCTGGCGGCGGCCTGCATCTGGGCGCTGGAACGCCGCCGCTGGGTCCTGGCGGGGATCCTGGCGGGGTTCGGCACCGCGGTGCAGCCGGTGGGCCTGGTGCTGGTACCTGTGTGCCTGTTCTCGGCGCTCCTGGAATGGCGACGCTGGGGCTGGTCGATCCGGCCGGCCCGACGGGCCTTCCTGGCGCCGCTGCTCTCGCTCACCGGCGTCGGCGCATTCATGGCGTTCCTGTGGGCGTGGACCGGCAACCCGATGGCGACCTACATCGCCCAGCACCACGGCTGGAGCGAGACCACGACGCCGCTGTCGCTGTGGAACATGGCGGTCAAGCTGTCTCACGAGGTCGACTTCCATCATTTCAACGAGCCGACCATCAACCTCAACCTCGTCGTCGGGCTGATCGGCGGGGTGGTCCTCCTGATCTGGCTCATCCTCGTCTACTTCTCCCGGCGCGAGATCTCCCCCGAGGCGATCTTGTGGACGCTGGCCATCGCGTTCCTCGCCTACACCTCATCCAACGTGCCCCCGCTGCCGCGCATGCTCATCACGGCCTTCCCGGCGCTGATGGTGGTCGGCCGCTATGTGCAGGGGCGCTGGTTCCGGATCATCGTGTGGGGCAACGGCGTGCTGCTCGCGGGGCTGAGCATGCTCACGTTCTACGGCTTCACGCTGCGGCCCTGACGGGCCGCCCAGTGATCAACCGCCCGGCCGGCCGGGCATGAGCTGGACGTGGATCACGCTGGCATAGCCGAACTTGTCGACGGGCCCCGAGCCAAAGCGCCGCTGAAGCTCTGACGCCAGGCGAAACCAGCGCACCCGGTTGGCACGCGACACCGCCGGGCCGTTGGGTTGCCCCTCGTGGCTGGAGATCAGCCACATCCGCTGACAGCCCGCCGTGCGCCGGGCCAGCTGCGCCGGCGACGGGAGCGCGTAGTCCTCCACGAACGGGCGGACCACGCCCCAGGCGATGGCCGGCTGCACCGACCGCGGTGCCCGGCCCGCGGCGGCGCCCGTGCCCACGTAGTACTGAAACGCCATCCGCGCGTCGGTGGGATAGAAGGTCACGCAGTCACCCGGCCGGGTCTGGGCCAGGACCGTCGCCGTCACGTCCTGCCAGGGCTCGGGCGAGACGCCGTAGGCGCGTAGGACCGGGATCGCCCGCGCCGCCAGCACCACCACCAGCAGCGCCGGGGCCACGTAGCGGGGCCAGCGCCGGTCGGCCAGTGCCGGAGCGAAGGCCAGGGCGACAGCGGGCGTGGAGATCAGCACGTTGCGCGGAACGAAGATCGGATGCGAGATCGCCGAGTACAGGAAGGTGAGCGCCCCGGGCAGCACGCACCAGGCCAGGACCAGCCCCATCCCCCACACCGCCTCTCCGCGGCGCCACCGCACGACGGTGTTGACGACCAGCGCCACCACCGCCGCGAGCGTGGCCCACATCAGCGGCTTGGTCGTGAAGCTGTGGTGAAACACCGGCTGGAGGCCGGCGGAGGTCAGAGATTGGAGGACCTGGGTGTCGACCATCCGGCTGGGCGGCTGGACCCAGAAGAGCTGGCCCGAGCCGCGGTGGATCGCCAGTACGGCCAGCGGCAGGCACAACACGACGATCGCCACCAGGGCCGAGGCGTACCGTCGCAGCGCGCCCCGGCGGGCGAGCACCGCGAGCAGCTGGACCGGGATGACGAGCGCGGCGACGAAGCTGCAGTACATGGCCAGCGTCATCGCCGCCACGAACCCCAGCCATACCCCGCGCCGCAGCGGGGCGGCGCGGTCGCCCGCCTGCGGCGCGACGTCGACGAGCGCGATGAAGGCCAGCATCGCCGCGCACACGAACGCCACCATCAGGGCGTAGCCGCGCGCCGTCTGGCCCCAGTACAACAGCGGCAGGCTGACCGCGGCCAGCAGCCCGGCGCCCAGCGCCACCCGCCGGTCGCCGAATAGGCGCTGCGCGATCGCCGTGATGAGCGCGACCGTGGCCACGGTGGCGATGACCGAGGGCAAGCGCAGGACGACCAGCCCGTTGCCGAAGCCGCCGATGAGGACGTGCATCAGCAGGTAGTAGGCCGACATGTTGCCGCCGTCGTGGGAGATCGCCCGCCACAGCGCCGCGCCGTGCTGGGCGGCGATCGAGACCGTCGCGCCCTCGTCGAAGCCGAGGCTGCGCCCGCTGAGGCCGATGAGCGACAACACCGCGGCGAGGACCGCGGGCCCCGCGATCACGCCCCAGCTACGCAGGTCACGCACGCCGGTTCCCGCGGGTGCCATCACGGCTGGTCGCTGCTCGACCTCGACCGACACGGGGTGGGCCTCAGGTCCCGGCCAGCGCTGAGGGAGTGCTCTCACGCACGGGAGTGGGCGCGGTGCGCGCGCGACGGCGCCGGCGGCCGCGCTGCCACGCGGCCGCACCGATCAGCGCGTAGACGATGACGACGACCGGCGCGGTGTGCAGCGGCAGCGCGAGGATCCCGTTGGGCTTGACCAGGAACACCGACACGCAGATCGCGAGGGCCAGGCCCAGGGAGCGCTGCGGGGCGCGCAGGGCGGCGAGCAGCCCGAGGCCCCAGAGGAAGTACCAGGGCCAGGCCGCCGGGCCGCCCGCGGCCGCGATCACGAGAAACGTCCCCAGCCATGGCACCAGCCGACCCACGCGCACGCGGTACAGCATGACGGCGCCGGTCACGGCGGTCAGCCCGAAGGCGACGACGCCGAAGACCCCCTCCAGCCCGCGGTGCGAGACCCCGATCCCCACGTCGGAGAGCAGGGAGGCCACGGTGTAGCCCAGGCCGGTGGCGGGCGTGATGGCGAGGCGCACCTTCGCCGGGGTGGAGAACAGCGACGTCGACAGCCAGTCCACGCTCACGCCGGCCGCGAGCGTCACCACCCCCAGCACGGCCAGAGCCAGCAGCGCCGCGGCGCCCACAAAGCGGATCTGCCGGGCGCGGCCGAGCTCTTCGCGCCCCCAGGCCACCGCGATGAACGCGGCCCCGGCAAGAGCCGGCACCTTCACCGTCGCCGCCAGTGCGCAGATGGCCACCCCCAGCATCGGCCGCCCGTCCAGCGCGTAGGAGACCCCGGCGGCCAGCATGCCCACCATGAGCAGGTCGTTGTGCCCGGCGACGATCAGCTCGAGCGTCACCAGCGGGCTGAGCAGCGCCAGCCACAGGGCGCGGCGCGCGTCGCTGCCCATGGACCGGGCCAGCCGCGGCACGTAGATCGCCAGCAGGACCGCGCCGGCGACTTCGAGCAGCCGGGCGAGCAGTACCCCGGCCACGAGGTGGTTGCCCACGACGGCCGCGATCAGGCTGACCAGTCCCAGGAACAGCGGACCGTAGGGAGCGGTGGTGTGGCGCCAGAACGGGGACACGGCATCGAGCACGTGCTGATGTCCCAGGCCCGCCAGCGCGGCCGGAGCGGTGTGGTACGGGCTGTGGCCGAGGTGGAGGATCAGCCCCTGGGCCAGGTAGCTGTAGACGTCGCGGCTGAACAGCGGCGGGGCGACGGCCAGGGGCAGGATCCAGGCCGCTGCGATCGCCAGCACCGCCCGCCGCGACGGCAGCGCGCGCCCGAGCCCCAGCCAGGCGCCGCACAGCACCACCATGCCGACGTAGACGAGGGTGAGGCTGTGGCCTCTCCCCGACGGGGCGCCCGGCATGTACCACCATCCGACGACGTGATCGGCCACCGCGCGGGGCGCGGCGTAGGCCACCAGCAGGGAGCCCGCGACCCCCGCGGTCGCGAAGGCCCAGACCGATCGCGGGGAGGGCGAGGAGTCGATCATGCGGGTCCGCTCAGCTCACAGGGACGCGTACACCGCGGTCTCGAAGTCCTGGGCGAGACGCGCCGCCTCGGGGAGGAGGAACGGAAGCGCCTGGGTGTAGACGGCACCCGCCACCCCGGCGGCCGGGTCGACCCAGAAGAAGGTGTTGAACAGACCCATCCACCCGCCGCTCCCGGCCCGGCGCCGCCCCGGCTGGTCGGCCGTATTGAGCAGGAGCCCGTGGCCCCACTTGTAGCCCGGGCCCAGCGCCAGTCCGAACGCCGACTCCGGGTCGGCGGTGCGGATCTCGGCCGGGAAGTCCAGAGGGCCGATCTGGTTGGAGAACATGGCCTGAACGGTCGCGGGCAGGAGCACTCTCGTCTCGTCGGGACCAGTCCCCTCCCCCAGCAGCATCCGCTGAAACGTCAGGTAGTCGCGGGCGGTGGAGTACAAGCCACGGCTGCCCGAGATGTACTCCGGGCGCGACGGCAGTTCGATCTCGCTGGCCGCCCACGCCCCGCCGGGAGCTCTCAGGTGCACCGGCACCAGTTCGGCCCGCGCGCGCTCGTCGAGCGCGAACCCCGTCCGGGTCATGCCCAGCGGCTCGGTGATGATCGCCGTGACGGCCTCGTCGAGGCCGCGTCCGCAGACCGCCTCGACGACCAGGCCCAGCCAGTCGGTGGCCGGCGAGTACATGAACACGCTCCCCGGCTCCGCCACGAGCGGCGCGTCGAGCACGGCGCGCAGGCCGGTCATCGGCTTGGGCGCGCCCACCGCCTGCTCCCAGGCCAGAACGTCGGCGTTCCAGAACCAGTAGCCGAGTCCCGAGGTATGCGTGATGAGCTGCTTGACGGTGACCTTGTGCGCCGGTGCGCGGAGCACCGGGCCCGCGTCGTCAATGCGCTCCAACAGGCCGATTGCGGCGAATTCGGGGCAGTACTCCTCGACCGGAGCGTCGATGTCGAGTTTGCGCTGCTCGGCGAGGTGCAGCGCGGCGACGGTGACCACCGGCTTGGTCATGGACATGATCCGCAGCGGCGTGTCGCCGTTGACGGTGGCCTCCTCGCCGGGGGCCCGCGGCCCGGCTGCGCCCTGGTAGATGACATCGTCGCGGTCGGCGGCAACCGCCACGACATTCGGCACCGCGCCCGCGCTGACCGCATCGGCCAGCACGGCGTCGATCGCCTGTGACCGGGTGGACGTGCTCATGGCGCCCGAGCGTAGCGGCGCCACGGGCGTTCAGGAGGCGTGCGTGGTGGTCAGGAAGCCTGCTCGGCGGCGCGCAGGACCCCGGCGCCGTGGCAGCAGGTTCGGTTGCGGCCGGACTGCTTGGCTTCGTAGAGGGCGCGGTCGGCCAGCCGGTACAGGGTGTCGCCGTCTGACGGGGTCGAGACCAGGCCAACGCCGGCCGACATCGTCAGCTTCCCGGCGCGCCCGAACGGCTCGGACGCGATCGACGCGCGCGCGCGATCGGCCGCCGCGACGGCCTCCTCGGCGTCGCAGGCGGGCAGCAGCCATGCGAACTCCTCGCCGCCGACGCGGGCCAACACCTCACCGGCGCGGACCGTGTCCTCGAGCCGTCGTGCCACCTCGATGAGCACGGCATCCCCCGCGGGATGGCCGAAGTGGTCGTTGACCTGCTTGAACAGATCGAGGTCGAGCAGGACGAGCGCCAGCTGCTGCCCGTCGGCCGAGCGGCGCGCCGCCTCTCGCGCCAGCGCCTCCTGGAGCACGTGCCGGTTGGCCAGCTGGGTCAGGCTGTCGGTGCGGGCCAGGCGCTCGAGCTCGCGCTGCTGGCGCTTCTGGACGCTCACGTCGCGCAGCGTGCTGACAAAGCCGATGGCACGGCCGTTCTCCTCGCGCGCGGGCCGCGCCGTGATCTCGGCCTCGAAGCGCTCGCCGTTGGCGCGCATCAGGGTGAGCTCGTGGGTGCCGCCGCTGTTGCCGACGACGTCGGCCAGGATCGCGGCGATCGCCTCGCACTCCTCGGGCGGCCAGAACGGATACGGGGGGCGGACCCCGATCAGCTCGGCGGCTGAGAACCCGGTGAGCACGCACAGCGCGTCGTTGATCGCCTTGATCTCGCCGTCCATGGTGAGCGCGTAGCCCTCGCCCATGGCGCTGATGATGGCCGTGGCATGATCGCGCTCGGCCCGGGCCTCGGCCTCGGCCTCCTGCAGGCGGCGCTGGGCCTCCTTGCGCACGCTGATGTCCTCGACCTGCACGATGAAGTGGCGGGGGGCGCCGGCCGCGTCGCGCACCAGCGACACCGACAGCTCGGCCCAGATCTCGGTCCCGTCGCGCCGGATGTAGCGCTTCTCGAACTGGTAACCGGGGATCTCGCCCGCCAGCAGGAGCGCGATCAGCTCCTCGTCGGTCCCGACGTCCTCGGGGTGCGTCATCTCCCGGAACGACCGCAGGATCAGCTCGGCTTCGGGCCAGCCGGTGATGGCGCACAGGGCGCGGTTGACCTTCAGCCAACGGCCGTCGGGGGCGACGAGGGCCATCCCGATCGGCGCCTGGGCGAAGGCCGTCTCGAACAGGTCCTCGGCGTCGCGCCGATACCCCTCTGGGCCCATAGATGCATCCGTGCAATCCATGCTCAGTAGTTGTCGGCGCAACGGCGTGCGACCTTAAGGGAGTTTTATATGGATATTGCAAGGAATTGTCTGCGTTGTTTGACCCATAACGGCTGCGTGCGATGATGGCCAGCCGATGGCCACCGCCCCCCCGATCCCGCCGCATCTGACCACCGTCACGCCGCGGCTGGTGGTGACAGACGGCGCGGCCGCGATCGATTTCTACGTGGCCGCGTTCGGCGCCGAGCCCGTGGGCGAGCGCCACACCACGCCCGACGGCGCGCTGATCCACGCCGAGCTGCGCATCGGCAACGCCATCGTGATGCTCACGCAGGACACCTCGGATGGGTCTCCGGCCCGCGCGCCCGCGGCCGAGCGCCCGGCGAGCGTGATCCTGGCCACCTACTGGGACGACGTCGACGGGGCCTGGGAACGCGCACGGGCGGCCGGGGCCGAGGTGATCTACCCCCTCGCGGACCACTTCTACGGCGAGCGCGGCGGCCGGCTGCGCGACCCGTTCGGGCACCAGTGGATGCTCAGCCGCGTGACCGAGGTGCTCTCAGCGGACGAGATCGCGCGGCGGGGCGCCGCGCAGTCGTAATCACTCAGCGGTCAGACGGCACGTCGCGCGGCTCGAGGCCGGCCAGCCAGCTGCCGGTGTCGCCCGGCTCGGGCTCCATGCTCTCCTCGTCATCGTCGGCGGAGAGCGCGTCGAAGGGCTGCGTCGCCTGCGGCTCGGCGGCCGCTTGCGTGACCGCATCGGGCTGATCGGCCTCGGTGGCCTCGCCCTCCGCCAGGTACTCGATCTCCTCCCACAGCCCGTGCGCAGGCGCGGGCGCGGCCGCCGTCTCAAACGACCCCGACGAGGGCGTGGGCTCGGCCGCGGGGAAGCGCTCTGAGGCCTGGGTGGCGAGGTTGGCCAGCGCCGCTGACACGACGCGCACGTCCTCGAGCAGCCGCTCTCGCTCACGCCAGATCGCGTCGGTCTCGGCGTCGAGGTCGCGCAGCTTGGCCTTGGCGTCGGCGGTGATCTGGACCGCGTTGGCAGCGGCGTCGGCGACGCAGCGCTCGGCCTGTTCCTCGGCCAGGCGCGTGGTCTCGTGGGCCTGGTCGTGGGCGACGACGAGGATCGACGCGGTCTGCTCGCCGATCCGCTCCAGCTCGTCGGTGATCGAGGCCATCGGCGCCTGACGGCCGCGCAGCCGGTCCAGCTCGCCCTCGAGCTTGGCGACGTGCTCGTCCACGGCGGCCCGGTTGTAGCCAAACGGAGCCAGCGGGAAGCGGGTGGAATCGTCGCCGTCCATGGGCGCGGGCGGCTCGGTGGCGGTGGCCGCCTCGGGGACCTCGGCGGGCTCGGCGACGTCCTCGGTGAAGTCCGCAGGGAGGCGGTCGGCGCCCGTCATCCAGTTGGCGAACCGGCCCGCGAGGTCGGAGAACGGGGAGCGGACTGCCTCCTGGGGTGCGTCTGCCTCCTGCACTCCGCCGTGCGGGCGATGGAAGTTGTTCATGAGCTGACTCCTTGGCTGGCGATCACGAGGCTGTTCGGCGCCGCCGCGGACTTCCCTGTCGCGCCGGCGCCACCGCCACGGATCTTGCGGATCACGAGGCCGGAACGGCCAGCCGCTGCGCCGCGGCGCGTGCCAACGCCGCGTGGTGGCGCTTGGCGCCGCCCAGCAGGGCCCGGTCCACCTCGCCGCGCTTGTAGAGCCAGTGGACGTCCGCCTCCCAGGTGAAGCCGATGCCGCCGTGGGCCTGGATCGCCGACGCGGGCACCTCACGGGCGCCCACCGCCGCCGCGGCCGCGGCCAGCGCCGCCGCCTCACCGAGCCGGGAGGGCTCGGCGTCGGCGGCCCACGCCGCGTAGTAGGCGGTGGAGCGGGCGCTCTCGGTGTGCAGCAGCATCTGCGCGCAGCGGTGCGAGACCGCTTGGAACGAACCCACGGGCACCCCGAACTGCTTGCGCTCCTTGACGTACTCGAGCGTCATCTCCAGCGCGCGCTGGCACACGCCCACGACCTCGGCGGCGATCGCCGCGCGGGCCCGGTCGGCGACCTCGGCGGCCAGCGGCTCGCCCTCGCCCTCGCCGCGCACGGTGGCAAAGCGCCGCGTGGGATCGATGGCGACCAGCGGCTCGATCTGACCCCTCCCATCCCCGGCCAGCAGGCGCGCCCCGTCGTCCTCGAGCAGGACCACGACGTCGGCGCCGTGGCCGTCGACGATGAGCTCGGGGCTGCCCAGGCCGGCGCGCAGCTCGCCGCTGATCAGTCCGGGCAGCCACCGCCGGCGCTGCTCGTCGCTGCCCCCGGCCTGGATGGCCGCGGCGGCCACCGCGGTGGCCAGGAACGGCGTGGCGGCGCAGGCGTAGCCCAACTCCTCGAGCAGGACCCCCAGCTCAACGGCGCCGAGCCCCTGCCCGCCGTGCTCCTCGGCAACGGCGATCCCGGGCCATCCCAGGTCGACGATTTCGCGCCACAGGGCATCGTCGTAGGCCTCGGCCTCGGCCGCCTCGCGCACCTTGGCGAACGGGGAGCGCGCCGAGAGCAGCTCCCGGGCGACGTTCTTGATCTCCCGCTGGTCCTCGGTCAGGTCGAAATCCATGTCGCCTCCTAACGGGCCTTGGGGAGGCCGAGCACGCGCTCGGCGACGATGTTCTTGAGCACCTCGGTGGTGCCGCCCTCGATCGAGTTGCCGCGGGCGCGCAGCAGCTCGTAGGACCACCGCCCGCCACTGGTCAGCGCCGCGGGTCCGAGAAGGTCGGCGGCGAGCTGCGTGAGCTGCTGGTTGGTCTCAGACCACATCCACTTGGTCAGCGACCCCTCGGGGCCCGGCTGGCCGTACTTCTCGATCGCGGTGAGGCCGCGATATGCGGTCAGGCGCAGGATCTCCGCCTTGAGGTGCAGCTCGCCGAGACGGTCGGCGATCACCGGATCCTCGAGCTGGCCGCGCTGCGCCGCCTCGGCGATGAGCCGGTCCAGCAGCTGGCGCAGGCGCACCTGGAGGAAGAAGGCCAGGCCGGCACGCTCGTTCATGAGCGTGGTCAGCGCCACCTTCCATCCGTTGCCCTCCCCGCCGAGCACGTTCTCGTCAGGGATCCTCGCCCCGTCGATGAAGAGCTCGTTGAACTCGCTCTCGCCGGTGATCTGCCGCAGCGGGCGAACCGTCACCGCCTCCTGCTCCATGTCCATCAGGAAGTACGTGAGGCCCTTGTGCTTGGGCGCCTCGGGGTCGGTGCGGGCCACCAGCATGCACCACTTGGCGTACTGAGCGGCGCTCGTCCACACCTTCTGCCCGGTCACCACCCAGTGATCGCCGTCCTTGACCGCGCGGGTCTTGAGGCTGGCCAGGTCAGAGCCGGCGTCGGGCTCGGAGAAGCCCTGGCACCAGATCTCCTCGGCGCTGAGGATCGGCGTGAGGTAGCGCTCCTTCTGCTCGGGCGTTCCCCAGCTCATGATCGTGGGGCCTGCCAGCAGCAGCCCCAGCACGTTGGCCGGCAGCGGCGCTCCCGCGCGGCCCAGCTCTTCGAAGAAGATCGCGGATTGGGTCAGGGTTGCGCCGCGGCCGCCGTACTCGGGTGGCCAGTGCACGGCTGCCCACCCGTCGCGGGCGAGGGCGCGCTGGAACTCGACCCGCCAGGTGTAGTTGGCGTCCTCGGCGTCGGGCTCGCCGCCCGGGTCGTGGTCGGCCAGCCACGCGCGCAGCTCGTCGCGAAAGGCCAGTTCGGGCTCGTTGAAGGTCAGGTCCATGGACTCTCCATCTCGTCAGTCAGTGGTCACCCAAAGGATGACGTATGTGAAACATGAAGCGCTCTGTGTCTCAATTGTCGGTGACCGCGATGCTGAACGCGGTGCGGTACTCCTCGCCGGGCGCCACCAGGGTCAGCCCGTGCCCGGCCTCGAGCGCGTTGGTGGGCGCCGTCATCGGCTCAAAGCAGATGAAGTCCTGGCCCTCGGGGGCGAACACCTGGGCGTAGGCAAAGCCGTCGTCGAAGGTGACGGTGACCGTCTGGGCCCCCGCGGACACGCTGAACTCCGGAGGCGAGGCCAGTCCCACCAGGCCGTCGTCCCAGCTCAGGCCGTCCATGGCAAAGCGGCGCGGCTCCAGCGGCACCGTGGCCCCGGTCGGGATCATCTGGCCGTCGAGCACGAGGCGCTCGGACGCCCCCAGCGACACCTGCCAGTCGGCGCGCGGCGCCTCGCCGGGGGGGCGCAGATATGGGTGGTAGCCAAACGACACGGGGACCGCGTCGGCGCCGGTCGCCCGTAGCGTCGTCACCAGCTCGAGCCCGGCGTCTCCCGCAAGCGCGTCGATGCGCAGCTCGTGCGCGAACGGGAACAGCTCGATCAGCTCGGGGGCGCTCCAATCCAGGCGGGCGCTGACGCGGTCGGTCGCTCCGGTCTCGATCACCTGCCAATGCAGCAGTCCCGGGAGCGCGCCGTGGATGGGTAGGCCGTTGGGATCCAGGGCGTAGCGGCCATCGGGAGGTGGGAGGGTCACCTCCTTGCCGGCGACGGCGTAGCCGGCCCGCGAGAGCCGGTTGGCCCACGGATGCAGCAGCGGGATGCCCATCGTCTTGCCGCGCTCCGCGTACGCCTGCACGCCCCGCCCGGCATGGAGCAGCTCGACCCCGCGGTGGGTGAGCGAATGGCAGAGCATGTTGGCGTCGGGCACGAAGTGCGCCTCGAGCGCGCCGCCCTGAGACGCGATCCCCACCGTTGCAAACCCGTCCACTGCGGCCATCGGCACAGAGCATCGCACGCGGCGGCACCCCCGCGCCTGCTCCTGACAAGATGGCCTCGTCGAACCCCACATGCTTGCCGCCACGTCCTCCCCCACCATCGTCATCGTCGGCGCCGGCTTCGGCGGGATCGCCGCCGCGATCGAGCTGCGCCGCCATGGCTTTGACGACGTCACGATCCTCGAGGCCGCACCCGATCTCGGCGGAACGTGGTTCTACAACAGCTATCCGGGGGCGGCGTGCGATGTGCCCAGCCACCTGTACTCGTTCTCCTATGAGCAGCGGACGGACTGGTCGCGGCTGTGCTCCCCGCAAGAGGAGATCCTCGGCTACCTGCGTGAGGTCGCACACCGCCATGGCGTCACTGACCTGATCCGCTTCTCCCAGCGTGTCGCCGACTGCACCTTCGATCCCGACAGCGGCCGCTGGAGCATCCAGACCGAGTCCGGGGACAGCCACGGCGCCGACGTGCTCATCCTGGCCACCGGCCAGCTCAATCGCCCGGCAATCCCGGAGCTGCCCGGCCTGGATCGCTTCGCCGGCCACAGCTTTCACTCGGCGCGCTGGGATCACGGCTACGACCTGCGCGGCAAGCGCGTCGCGGTGGTCGGCACCGGGGCCAGCGCCGTCCAGTTCGTCCCCGAGGTGGCCCAGCAGGCGAGCCATCTCAGCGTGTTCCAGCGGACCGGCAACTGGTTTCTGCCGCGACGCAATCACGTCTACCCGCCGCTGGTGCGCGCCGCGATCCGCTACATCCCCGGCCTGCAGCGCCTACGCCGCAGCTTCCTCTTCAACTACTGCGAGAGCCTCACGCTGGCCATCCGGCACCCGCGCACGATCGGCCGCCTGTCCGGGATGCGCTCGGCCGCGTTCATGCGCCGCCAGCTCCCCGACCCCGAGCTGCGCCGCCGCGCCTGGCCCGATTACACCTTCGGCTGCAAGCGCGTCCTCTTCAGCTCGCACTACCTCCCCACCCTCACACGCCCCAACGTCGAACTGGTCACCGACACCATCAGCGAGGTCACCGAAACCGGCCTGCGCACCAGCGACGGACGCCTGCACGAGGCCGACTGCATCATCTGGGGCACGGGCTTCAAGGCCACCGAGTTCGTGGCCCCCGCCCGCGTCGCCGGTGCCGACGGCCGCACGCTGGACGCCGTGTGGAGCAACGGGGCGCACGCCCACCTGGGCCTGACCGTGCCCGGCTTCCCGTCGATGTTCCTCATCTACGGCCCCAACACCAACACCTCGGGCGGGTCGATCATCTTCTACCACGAGGCCCAGGCCGGCTACATCCGCCAGGCGTGCGAGCACCTGCGCGCCGGCGGCTACCGCAGCTTCGACGTGCGGCCCGAGGTGGAGGCGGCGTCAGACCGCGAGCTGCAGGCCCGGTTCGCGGGCACCGCGTGGACGGGGTGTGACTCCTGGTATCGCGATCGTCACGGGCGGATCGTCACCAACTGGCCCGGCTACATGCGCGACTACCTGGAGCGCACCCAGACCTTCGCGCCCTCCGAGTACGTCTTCAACTCGTAGCCCGCCAGGCGCCTGGTGCGCGGTCTCCGTGCGGCGTCTTGGCTTGGTATCGGCGCACGTCAACAGCAGACTTGGAAAACGGGGATCTAGCGAAACCGCGCCGTTTGCAGGGATTCCTGGTAGATAACCACTGCCAGACGGTAGTTATCTACCAACATCCTCGCGCGGGGCACACTGAAGCGCCGATACCGGCGAAACCAGTCACTCGAAAGCCGGTTGTTGAGCGTGGCCACGTGCCCCCGAGGCACGGGACCCCCCACCCCGACGCCACGCCCCACGGCCACTACGCCGGCGCCTCGATCGCCTGGGGCTTGACCGCCTCCAGCCGGTCCACCTTGGCCAGCGCCGGGAACAGACGCCCCCAGCTCACCGCGATGAGCATCGTCATGACCCCGCCCCCGACGACCGCGGGAATCGTCCCCACCAGGGCGGCCGCAAGGCCCGACTCGAAGTAGCCGAGCTGGTTCGAGGCGCTGATGAAGACCATCTCCACCGCGTTGACGCGGCCGCGCAGGCGGTCAGGGCTGGCCAGCGCCACGGTGGTGGAGCGGATGTTCATGCTGTAGAGGTCGACAAAGCCGCTCACCCCAAGCGCGGCCAATGACAGGGGGTAGGAGCGCGAGAGGCCGAACACGACGATGCAGGCCCCGTAGATGAACACCACGGTGAACAACAGCCGGCCGGCGCGCCCGGCGATGGGGCGTCGCGTGATCACCGCGGCGGCGAGGAGCGCGCCCACCGCCGGGGCGGCGCGCAGGACGCCGAGGCCGGTGGCGCCCACATGCAGGACCGACTTGGCGAAGATGGGCAGCAGCGCCACGGCGCCACCGAACAGCACCGCCAGCAGGTCGAGCAGGATCGCGCCGAGCAGGATCGGCGTGTGGCGAACGAAGCGCAGGCCCTCGAGCACGCTGTGGAGGTCGGCCGCCTGGGCGCGCGGGCTGCTCTCGGCCTCGGGCGACGCGACGTCGGCGGCCTGCGCAGGGTGCATCGCCAAGACCAACGCGGTGGCCGCGAGGCACGCCCCCGCCGTCAGCAGGTAGACCAGCGACGGCGACACGCCGTAGAGCACGCCGCCCAGCGCCGGGCCGCACACCTGGCCGATCTGGGTGGCGACGGAGCGCAGCGTCATCGCGCTCTGCAGTAGCTCGGTGGGCACGAGCGTCGGCGGCAGCGCGCGGGCGGCGGGGGTTCCGATCGCCATCGAGGTGCCGGCGCCGGCGGCCAGCGCCAGGTACGGCGCCACCGAGGTGCTGCCCGATCCGCTCACCAAGGCCAACCCGACCCCGACGCCGACCCCGATCAGCAGCGAGCCGGCGAAGACCAGGCGCCGCGGCGCGCGGTCGGCGAGCTGTCCCGCCGGCAGCGCGAGCACGAACATCGGCACGAACTCGGCCAGTCCGATCCAGCCGAGGTCCAGCGCCGAGGCGTGCTGGGCGTAGACCTCCCAGCCGATGGCCACCTCGAGCATCTGCAGGCTGAGCCACATGAGCAGCAGCGCCAGCCACCACAGGCGGAAATCACGGACCTCCATGGCTGGGCCCAGGCGTCTCACGGGTCCCGAGCCTAGTAAGAGGTGAGAGGGCTCTAATGTGGCGGGACGTGCCTCCTCCCGAGCCCCTGCGCACCGACCGCATGACCCTGGACCCGTGGACCGAGGCCGACTTCAAGCTGCTCGGTGACCTCGCCCGCACCCCGGCGGTGATGCGCTACATCGGCGACGGGACTACGTGGTCAGACGCGCGCATCGCTGACGTCGGGGCCCACGTCGTCGACCATTGGCACCGCTACGGCTTCGGGTGGCGCGTGGCGCGCGTCGAGGCGGTGCCGGTCGGCTTGATCGCCCTGAACTTCGCCGGCGAGGGCGCCGGCGTGGACGCCTCCGAGTACGAGATCGGCTGGTGGCTGGCGCCCAGCGCCTGGGGCCGCGGCCTGGCCCGGGAGGGCGCCGCCGCTGTGCGCGACGAGGCCTTTGAGCGTGTCGGCGCCCCCAGCATCGTGGCCCGGATCCAGCCGGCCAACGCCGGCTCGCTGGGGGTCGCCGCGGCGATCGGCCTGAGCCACGACACCGAGAGTGTCGGGCGCGGAGGCGAGCCGATCGCGGTGCTGCGGCTCAGCGCCGGTTCCTGGCGCGACGGGATCAGCCGGTAGGGCCCCGGCTGGCCTCCAGCAGCTCCGCCAAGCGCACCAGCTTGACCCGGGGGCGACCCGTCGGCTCGCCCAGCGAGGCCTCGTAGGCGTCGATCATCTCCCACCCAGACCACGTGACGTGATCGGGCGCGCGCTCAGATAGCCACGCCGCCACCGCATCGGGCTCTGACAACCCGGGATCGGGGGCGCCCAGCGCGCCGGCCTCGGCGTCGGCGAGGATCTTGGCCACGGTGTCGGCCGCGTCCTTCTTGTTGGTCCCGATCACGCCGGTGGGACCGCGCTTGATCCACCCCACCACGTACTCGCCGCGGCACACGCCGTCGTCGTTGACCACTCGGCCCGCCTCGTTGCGGATCAGCCCACGACGGTCGTCGAACGGGATCCCGGCGAGCGGCGTACCGCGATAACCGATTGAGCGCAGCACCAGCCCGCACGCGATGTCCTCGGTCTCACCGGTCGCTTCGGCGCGGACGCGGCCGTCATCGCCGGCGACGAGGCGGTTGATCGCCAGCCGCACCCCGGTCACGGGGCCGTCCTCGCCCTCGCCCAGGACCTCCACCGGCGAGCGCAGGAAGCGCAGCTCCAGCCGGTGCGACTTGCCCGACGGCGTGCGCTGGGCGTACTCGCGCAGGATCTCCACGTTGCGCCGCTTGGTCGCGTCGCCGTCGTCTCCGACCACCACGCCCTCCAGCTGCGCCGGGTCCACGATCACGTCCGCGCGCTCGAGCTCCCCCAGCTCGCGCAGCTCCGGGTTGGTGAAGGCCGCCTCGGCCGGCCCCCGGCGGCCGATCAGGATCACCTCGGTGACCCCGGCCATGCCGAACGCGTCCAGGGCGTGGTCGGCCGTGTCGGTGGGCGCCAGCTCCGTGGGGTCGAGCACCAGCATCCGCGCCACGTCGATGGCGACGTTGCCGTTGCCGACCACCACGGCCCGCCCTCCGTTGAGGTCGAACATGTGGTCGGCGAAGTGAGGGTGGCCGTTGTACCAGGCCACGAAATCCGTCGCCGGATGTGACCCCGGCCGGTCCTCGCCCGGGATCCCCAGCCGGTTGTCGGTCGAGGTGCCCACCGCGTAGATCACGGCGTGATAGCGCTCCAGCAGCTCCTGGGGCGAGACATCCATCCCCAACGACACCCCGCCGAAGAAGCGAAACGACTCATGCGCCGCGGTCTTGGCATACACGCGGATGACCGACTTGATCTTCGGGTGGTCGGGCGCGACGCCCGCGCGCACCAGTCCGTACGGGGTCGGCAGCGCGTCGTAGAGATCGACGGCGAAGCCGGCCTTGAGCAGCTGATCGGCCGCGTAGAACCCCGACGGCCCGGCCCCCACGATCGCCGCGCGGTTCATCGCGGCGACGCGGTCTCGGTGCCGGCCGCCAGATAGCGGCGGCGCAGCTCCTGGTAGTCCTCGACGGCCATTTCCGACCAGCGCGCCGCCGATCCCGAGAGCGCCTTGCGCTCGCTGACCGGCACCCCCGCCGCCAGCACTCCGGGCCCGACCGTCATCCGCTCGGGCACGACGCCGCCGGCGGCGATCATCGTGCGCTCGCCGACGTGGGCGTGCTGGAGCACGATGGCACCCATTCCGATGACGGCGCCGTCCTCGACAGTGCACCCCTCCAGCAGGGCGCCATGCCCGATCGTGACCGCGTCTCCGACGATCGTGGGCAGGTCGATCGCGCAGTGGATGACCGCAGTGTCCTGGATGGAGCAGCGCTCGCCGATCTCGATCCGGCTGAGGTCTCCACGCAGCACCGCGCCGAACCACACACTCGAGCGGTCGCCGACGTGCACGTTGCCGATGAGCACCGCGGTCGGCGCCAGAAAGACGTCCTCGCCGATGGTCGGACGGACCCCGTCAAGCTCGATCAGATGTGCCACAAGCGGCGAGGCTAGCTACTTGCCGGTGCCGCAGCGGCCTCGGCGGGCGTGGTGCGGCGGCGGCGCGGGGTCCAGCGGGCGAGACCCACCCCGGCGAGGCAGAGGATCCCGCCCGGGAGGGCCACCAGCGGTGGCACTTCGCCGAGCATGATCCAGCCCAGCAGCACCGCGATCGGCGGCACCAGGTACGTCGTCGAGCCCAGCTTGGCCGCATCGGTGCGCGCCAGCGCGTAGGCCCAGGTGGAGAAGCCGATCGCCGTCGGCACGACGCCCAGGTACACCGTCCAGGCCACGGCGGACCCATGCACATGGCCCAGCTGCCGGACGAGCTCGGGCGCGTAGGGCAGGCAACACACGGCGCCGATCGCGCAGGCCAGCCACGTCACCGCCAACGGCGAGCCGTGGCGCAGGGCGGGTTTCTGTGCCACGACGCCGACGGCGTAGACGGCGGCGGCGATGATGCACAGGCCCGCGCCCCAACCGGCACTGAGCCCATGGCGCGAGGTGCCCAGCGCGATGAGGGCAACCCCCGTGAACGAGATCGCACAGCCGGCGAGCAGCAGCCTGCCGACCCCCTCCTTCAGCGCGCGACCGGCGAGGATGGCGATGAACAGGGGCGCGACGTTGACCAGCAGCGACGCCGTGCCCGCGTCGACGCGGCGCTCCGCGGCGTTGAGGGCCACGTTGTAGGCCCCGAACCACAGCACGCCGCACGTGATCACTCCCGGGAGCCCCGCGCGGCCGACCATCGGCGGGCGTCGGATGAGCATCAACGCGCCCAGCGCGGCGCTGGCGACGAGCAGGCGGGCCAGGGCCAGCGGGCCGGGGCCGAGCTCGCGGCCGGCGTACCGAATGCCCACGAACGCCGACGCCCACAGGCACACGGTGAGGAGCGCGGCGCCCAGAGCCAGCCGGCTGACGTCGCGCGCCACCTCGGCGGTCGGAGCGGGAGTGGTCGGGGGAGCGACGGCCATCCTCAGCCATTGAACGCTAGGGCCCGTGGGAACGTGACATCCCCACCGGCAATAATCGGCGCACAGCCGGCAGCCCGCCGGCTCAAAAACGAGGAGTCGCCATGACCGTACGCCGCCTATCCGGTCTCTCCCCGCGGTCGCTCCGCGGTCTCGTCGCGCTGAGCGTCGTGGCCGCGGCCGTCGCCGCCCTGTCGCTGGCGGGTGGTCCCGCCAACGCCGCCGCCCCCGCCTCCGGTGCCGCCACCCCCGCGTGTCAGACGGCGGGCCTCGTCATCTGGATCAACACCCAGGGAAACGGCACGGCCGGGACGACCTTCTTCACCCTCAACTTCACCAACCTCTCGGGCCATGCGTGCATGCTGCGCGGGTTCCCGGGGGTCTCGGCCGTCAACCTCCGCGGTCAGACGCTGGGACGGGCGGCCGGCCGCGACTCCGGCCAGACGGTCAGGAACGTGACGCTGACGAACGGCCACACCGCGCACGCCGTGCTGGGGATCGTGGACATCGGGGCCCTGCCGGCGAGCACCTGTCCGCCGACCATGGCCGCCGGCCTGCGGGTGTTCCCCCCCAACCAGCGCGCCTCGAAGGTGGTCCCGTTCCCCCTCCAGGCCTGCGGGCGCAGCGGTGGGCCGCAGTTCCTGCGGATCCGCCCGGTGACCAGGTAGGCGCCGGGGTGGATGAGGCCGGCGCGCTCAGCCGGCCGTGAACCCGAGGATCAGCTGAGCCGTCTCGAGCGGCACGTCGAGCTGCGGGCAGTGCCCGATGTCGTCCAGCAGGACCCAATCGGCCGTGGGCAGCTGGGCGCGGTAGCGCGCGGCCGCCCGCGGCCATGGCAGCAGCCGGTCGGCCGTGCCCCAGACAAAGCGCACCGGACATGTGATCCGCTCGGGGTCCACGGCCCACCCGTGCGCGAACGCGTACGCGATCAACGGGCGAGCGCCGGCGCACCCGGCCGCCCCGCGGATCTGATGGGCGATGAGCGCGGGCGGGATGTGCTCGTGGTGGGTGGTGATGTACTCGGTGGCGCGTCGCCGGCCCTCGGGCGAGGCCGCGATCGCCTCGGCGTGCGGGGCGGCCGCCTTGACCAGGTCCTGCGCGGTGATGAAGTGCTGAAGGGTGTCCTGGTAGCTGTCGTCGCCCTCGGCCCATCCTCCGGCGGGGGCGAGCGCCACCACCGAGCGCGCGCGGCCGCGGGCCGCCAGCCGCAGCGCGGTGTAACCGCCGAGCGAGTTGCCGGCCAGGTGCGCCGTGGCAAAGCCGGCGTCGTCCATTGCGCGCTCCACCGCCACCGCCAGCGTGTCATCGGTCAGGTCACCGTCGATCTCCGGGCCGCCGCCCGCGTGGCCGGGCAACGTGACGGCCAGGACGTCGTGACGGGCCTCCAGCGCGGGCAGCACCAGCTCCCACGTCCGCCACGTATCGGTGAAGCCGTGCACGAGGACGAGCGGCTCGCCCGTCCCGCCGCGGTGCTGGGCCGTGAAGGAACCATCCATGAGCCGCCGAACGCTACCTGTAGCCTTCGTGGCGAACGGCACTCACGACCCGCGCAGACCCATGACTGATGCACCGCCCCTGACGATTCGGCTTTTCATCTCGTGGCTGACGAATGCGCTGGTCCTGGGGGTGGTCACGGCGGTTCTGTCAGCCGTGCGCGTCGACAACTTCGGCTCGCTCCTGTTCGCGGCCGTGGTGTTCGGCGTGCTCAACACGCTGTTCAAGCCCCTCCTGCGGCTGATCACCCTCCCGCTGGCGATCATCACGTTCGGCGTGGCCTGGTTCTTCGTGTCCATGCTCATGCTGGACCTCACCGACGCCATCGTCTCGGGCTTCTCGATCGATGGCTTCTGGACCCTGGTGTGGGCGACCGTGATCGTCTGGATCGTCAACCTGGCCCTGGACTTCATCCCCGGCCCGTGGCAGATCGCCGGCAAGCGCGGCCGGATCAACCGGTCGCGCTCTCGCAGGTTGCCGGCGAGCTGAGCCGCGGCGATCAGCAGCCGTCGACGCCGCAGGCCTCGCCGTCGGCGCCGAGGACGACGCCTACGGGCGGCTTGCGCTGGGCCCAGCCCTGACGCAGGAGGCTGAGCAGCTGCTCGGGCGGATGGGCGCCCGACGCGCCCAGCTGACGGTCGATCACGAACGTCGGCACCGCGCCGATGCCGAAGCTCTGGGCCGTGCGCTCGTCCTCACGGACCTCCGCGGCGTAACGGTCAGAGGCGAGCGTCTCGCGCACCTCGTCCTCGGGCAGCCCCACTTCCAGGGCCAGCCGGCCGAGCGCCTCGTGGTCTGAGATGAGCTCGCCCTCGCTGAAATACGCGTGAAGCAGACGCTCCTTCATCGCGTCCTGAAGACCGTGGTCCTTGGCCAGGTGCACCAGCCGGTGGCCGTCGAAGGTGTTGCCGGCCCGGGCGATGTCGAAGCGGAACTCCAGCCCGTCGCGGGCGGCGGTCTGGGTCATCTGCGCCTCGGCCTGCCGCGCCTGCTCGACGCTCATGCCGTACTTGCCGGCCAGGTGCTCGGCCCGGTCGCCCTCGCGCTCGGCGGGCGCCTCGGGGTCGAGCTCGAAGCTGCGCCACGTGATGGTCACGTCGTCGCGGTGCTCGAACTGCTCCAGCGCGGCCTCGAAGCGACGCTTGCCCACGTAGCACCACGGGCACGCGACGTCCGACCAGATCTCCACGTCCATGGTGCTCGGCTCCTCTCGGTTGCTTGACTGCGCAACTGATTCTAGCGAGGCGCCCGCCCTGTGGCGTCAGGATTCCGCGCCGAGCCCGTGCTCCAGGGCGCCCTTGATCCCCGCGTCGACCGCGTTGAGCCGGTACAGCGCCAGCGCCTCGGTGGAGGCAAAGCGCCCACCCGGCGCCGACGCCGGGCCGTGATGACACAACACGCAGTGCAGCAGGGCCAGCAGCCGGGTCTCGTCCAGGACGCCCGCGGCGCGCTCAGAGAGCATCCGCTCCCCGATGACCAGGTGGCCGAGCAGACGCCCCTCATCGGTGAGCCCGATCTCCGCCCCGTAGGTGAACTCGCGGGTGCGGCCCACGTCGTGGACCAGTGCGGCGCAGATCAAGAGGTCGGAGTTCAGGCCCGGGTGCAGCTGGCAGGCCTCGTGGGCCAGCGTGGCCACCGCGACCGTGTGCTCGAGCAGCCCGCCCAGGTAGGCGTGGTGGCCCGCGCGGCTGCACGGTGCGCGGCGCCACTGCGCCCGCAGCTCATCGTCAGCCAGCAACCCCGCCAACAGCGACGCATAGGCCCGGTCATAGACCTCTCCGGCGAGGTGCTCGAGGAAGCCGTCGAGCTCCTCGACGTCCCGGTAGGCCGTGGGCAAGAACCGCGCCGGATCGATGCCGTCGTCCGCCGCGATCCGCGCGATGTCGGACACCTCCAGGCTGAGCTCGTCGCGGAAGCGCTCCACGCGGCCGCGCACGCGCACCACATCGCCACGCTCAAAGCGCCCCGCGAGGGCGTCGGCGCCCTGGAAGGCACGTGCCGAGAGCGTGCCCGTCCGGTCGCGCAGTTCCAGGGCCAGATACGGCGACCCGGAACGGGTCATCAGGCGGTCCTTGCGGGTGCATGCGAACACCCCGATGACGTCCTGGCCGGGGCGCAGAACGCTGATCGTGGGGGCCGTGCTGCTGTCAGGCGGCATCAGCGCATGATGTACGGTGGTTCGGATGCAGCCACTGCAATGGGAGCACCGTCCGGACGGGCTTCGCGCCCCCGCGCTCATCTGTGCGTTCAAGGGCTGGAACGACGCCGCAGACGCCGCGTCGAGTGCGATCAGCTACGTCGGGACGGCGCTGGGCGCCCAGCGCTTTGCCACCATCGATCCCGAGGAGTTCTACGACTTCCAGGCCACGCGGCCGCGGGTCAAGATGGTCGAGGGCCAGACGCGCGAAATCGTGTGGCCGGCGGTGGAGCTCTACGAGGCGCGGGTACCCCGCGCGCCCCGCGACCTCATCCTGCTCACCGGCTCGGAGCCCTCGTTTCGCTGGCGCTCGTTCTGCCAGATCGTGGTGGAGCTCGCCGAGGCCCTCGGCACCCAGCTCGTGGTCACGCTGGGCGCGCTGCTGGCCGACGTTCCCCACACGCGAGCGGTGTCGGTCACCGGGCTGAGCTCTGACCCGGCGCTCGTCGCCCGGCTGGGGCTGGCGCCCTCCTCCTATGAGGGCCCCACCGGGATCGTGGGCATCCTGCACGCCGCCTGCCAGCAGGCGGGGCTGCCCTCCGCGAGCCTGTGGGCCGCGGTCCCCCACTACATCGCCGCCACCCCCAACCCCAAGGCCGCGCTCGCCCTGGTGCGCAAGCTCGAGGGGCTCGTCGGCGTCGCCGTCGATGGCTCGGACCTCGAGTCGGCCTCGGCCGACTACGAGCGCCAGGTCAATGTCGCGGTCCAGTCAGACCCCGACGTCCAGGCGTTCGTCGAGCGCCTGGAGCAGGCCGCCGGCGAGGATGCCGACGAGTCGCCCGGCACGTTGCCGTCGGGCGAGACGATCGCCCGCGACCTCCAGCGCTTCCTGCGCCAGCGCGGCGGCGAGACCCCGCCCTCCTCCTGACGCTGCCCCTCGCGCCGACCTGACGCCCCGTCAGGGGCGCGGGCCGGACAGCCGCAGCGCGATCATCCACGCGTAGCGGCGCAGCCCCGTGCGAAAGACGACGCGGTCCACCGCGTCCAGACCGTCGAGCACCTGGTCGAAGCGCCGGCGGCCCACCATCGGCAGCGCCAGCAACCCCAGCAGGTGAAAATAGGTCTCGTCGACCTGCGCGAAGTGCGCGCGGACAATCGGCAGGTCGTCCATGACCAGCGGGTGCTCGTCCACCGTGCGCTGCGCAGGGGTGCGCCGGCGATACAGGTTGATCACCGGGTTGTGGCCAAGCGGCTCGATGAACAGAGCTCCCGCGGTGGGCTTCATCACGCGCGCCACCTCGCTCAGTGAGGCGTCGAGGTCGAGGTGGTGGATGACCCCGAGCCCACAGACGAAGTCAAAGCGCCCGGGCTCCACGTCCAGCGCCTCGGCGTTCATCACCTGAAAGTCGATGTTGGCGGCCACGCCGGCCGCCTCGGCGTCGCGGCGGGCGTGCTCGATGGCCACCGGCGAGAGGTCGATCGCCATCACCTTGTGACCGTGGCGCGCGGCCTCGATGGCGGCGTAGGCGCCCTCGCCGCAGCCGTAGTCCAGGACCTCGCTGCCGGGCGCGAGCTTGGCCAGCTCAGCCTTGTAGAACCCGTCGGAGGCCCGGTTGATCGCGTAGAAGCGGTCCGCCGGACGGCCCTGCTCGTCCGAGAACCGGGAGTCGTGGAACTCGCGCTCGCGCTCGAGTCTGTCCTCGGTCATCAGGCGGTGAGGCTACACGCAAGGCGGCTCGGCTCAGCGCTCGGCGGCCGGGCACACCAGCCGGTAGTCGCACATCGAGCACGCCGAGAACGACGGCGTCGGCTCAAAACCCTGCGACAGGATCCCCTCGGCGACCTCCATGGCCACCTCCTGGACCCACTCGGCCCGGCTGCCGTCGTCGGCGGGCACCTCCACCTTCTGGTCGTCGAGCAGGTAGTAGTAGGCCTGCCGGGAGGCCTCCAGCCGCCACGCCTCGCGGGCCCCCACCGCGTAGAGCGACAGCTGCACGTCCTCGGCCAGCTGAGCGGCGGTCTTAGGGCGGCCCGTCTTGTAGTCGATCAGCTCGTATTCGCCGTCCGGCAGGAGGTCGACGCGGTCCACCCGGCCACGCAGCAGGTGGGGCCCCAGCTTGAACGTGAACTGGCGCTCGAACCACACCGGCTGGGCCTGCTCGTCACGGAAGCGCTCGTGATAGCGGGTGAGCGCCGCGGCGGCCTTGCCACGCAGCTGGCGCTCCTCCTCGGAGTCACCGAAGCCGCCGCGACGCCAGCCGGTCTCCAGCAGCCCCAGGAGCTCGGGCAGCCCACCCGGAACCGTGCTGTTGCTCGGGCTCGAGTGGTAGCGCTCGAGCACCTGGTGCACGAGGATCCCGAAGCGCTGGTGCAGCGTCGGCTCCTGGGGGATCCGGAACACCCGGGCGAACTTGTACTTGAGTGGGCACGTGCGGTAGGTGTCGATGTCGGTGGCCGACAGCACCACGCCGTCGCCGCGGCGGGGCAGGAACGGCTCCAACGAGGGCTCGTCGCGGGCCACGATCGCCTGGGCGCGCCGGCGGGCGTCGCGCTCGGCGTCGAGCAGGTAGTCGTCGAGCCCTGAGGACTCGAAGATCTCGCGTTGTTCCGCGGTGACTGCCTGCAGGATGCGCGAGTTGATGTCCCGCAGCGACTCGGCGACGCTCGGAGACTGATCCCGCCCGCCCTGGGCGATGAGGGCGGCCAGCTTGAGCAGCTCCAGGTAGCGCACCACCGCGTGCGAGACGTCGAGGTCGGTGTCGAAACGCAGCTCGCCGAGGCGCCCGCCTGCCCGCGCGGTCCCCTCCAGCAGCTCGTCGCGCAGCAGCCGGTAGGTGGAGTGAAGCGACTCGGCCGGCCCGAACAGCTCCTCCTCACGCTCCTGCCATGCCGCGCCCAGCGCAGCCCGGATCGCCTCGAGCGCCGGCGCGGGCGCCAGCGGCGCGCCCCGGTCATCGGCGCGGGGGAAGGACAGCACCAGCCGCGCGCACGCTCGGCTCAGAGCCACGTAGAGCTCCTGGGCCAGGGCCGCGTGACGGGTCTCCTCGGTGTCGGGCGGAAGCTCGTCGGAGACCAGGGCGTCCGGGATCCGCTCGGGCGCGGCCATGGCGACGCCGGCGTGCAGTCCGATCACGTAGACGTGGTCGGCCTCGAGCGCGCCCGACGCGCCCAGAGTGAGCACCTGCACCGCCGCTCCCTCGCCCAGGTCGGGCTCCTCCTGCTCGCGCAGCCCGAAATCGGCCACGGCGGCGATCGAGCGAGCGAACTCGCGAGGCGTGGCCTGCGGCGTGCGCGTCACGTAGGCGGCGGCCAGCTCGCCGAAGCTGGCCAGGGCGCGCAGGCGCTCGACCACGTCTGACTGCGCGGCGAAGAGCTGCTGGCGGCGCAGCCCGAGGCGCTCGATGAGCCGGTGCACGTAGAGGTCCGGGCGGCTGGTGTCGATCGCGCTCATGCCGGCCTTGTAGAGCTTGAGGAACACACGGATGCGCTCGCGGGCCTCGGGCGGGACCTGCGGAGCCTCGATCGCCGCCGCCAGGGCCGAGACCATGTCGAGCTTGCGCCGGCGCGCGATCTGGGTGCAGCGGGCGATGTCCACGGAGCGCAGCTCGATCGGCGGCCGGGCCAGCGCCCGCACCACCGCGCCGGCGTCGGTGGGGTCGGCCAGCAGCCGCAGCCACGCGAGCACGTCGCGGATCTCGGCCCTCTGGAAGAACGCCGCCTCCCCGACGAGCCGGTGCGGGATCGCCCGCTCCTCCAGCGCCACGCTCACTGCCTGGCCCTCGTGGGTGATCTCGGGGACGAGCACGGCCACGCGCGGGCGGGCGGGGTTGGTTTCCATGGCATCGCGAGCCAGCAGACTCTCGATGTCGACCGCCACCGACTGGGCCTGGGAGCGCTCGCTGGCACAGCGCCACAGCTCGCACTCCCCGGCGGCGCCGCCCGCCAGTGCCGGCGCCGACGGCTCGCGCGCCAGCGCCGTCGTCGCCGCCTGCCAGATCCGCGCGGGACAGCGGTGCACGCGCTCCAGCGTGATGACCCGGACCCCCTCCGCTCCGCCCGCCTCGAAGCTGCGCATCCGCGCCGCGCCCGCCCCGCGGTAGCGCCGTAGGCCGGCGTCGGCATCGCCGGCGATCGTCACCGCCCGGCGGGCCGACACCTCCATGGCCAGCGTCGCGGGCGCCAGGTCGAGCTCGTGGGCGTCGTCGAGCAACAGGTAGTCAAAGCGCCGCGCGAGGTTGGGCTGGGCGCGGGCCAGGTCCAGCGCGGAGACGATCAGGTCGCCGTCGTCGCGCGCGCCCGCTTCGGCCAACATCCGCTCGTGAGTGCAGTAGATCTGGGCGAACTCCCGCTCGAGCTCGGCGTCGGGGGCGTCGTCTGAGAGCCCCTCGGCCCACGCGAGGTAGGCGTCGGCTCTCACCAGCTCGGCCTTGAGCCGGTCGATCCGGCGCACGAAGCCGCCGAGCAGCGTGTTGGGGCGCCCGCCGAAGTCGTGATGGCGCAGCGACAGCTCGTCGATGCGCTCCACCAGCATCGCCAGCCGGTCCCCGGGGGTGAGCACCGACTCGAACGGATCGGCGCCGGCGCCCGCCGCCCGCAGCACGAGGCCGGCGAGCTGGGTCGGGGTGAGCACGTAGAGCTCGTCATAGCCGCGGCGCAGCCGGGTCTCGATGCGTGCGCGCAGCGCTGCCCCGCGCGCCGCCGTGGGGACGAGCAGCCCGATGCGTTCCGGGTCGCACCCCTCCGCGACCAGCCAGCAAAAGCGCGCCTCGACCGTGCGCGTCTTGCCCGTGCCGGCCGCTCCGCGGAGGACCACATGCGCCTCGGAGTGGGTCGCGGCCTCGCGCTGGGAGCTGCTGAGCCCGTCGAGCGGACGGTCGGATGCGGCACCGTCGGCGAGCAGGCTCAAGGCCTCAGAGGACCTGCCGCGTGCGTTGTCCTGGCTCACCGTCTGACAGCATAGGTTGCAGGATGGGCATCACCGACACGGCATTGGACGCGGATTGGCTGGGGCTGTGCCGGCGCTCGGTGGAGGGTCTGGCCAGCGTCCTGGCCGCCACTCCGACCACCGTCGAGCGCGCTCGCGAGACGGGCACGCGCGGCAGCGGCGGCGACCGCACGCTGGAGATCGACAGCTCGGCCGAAGCGGTCGTCTTCGACCAGCTCCAGGCCCTGTATGACCAGGGCCACCGCTTCTCGGCGATCAGCGAGGAGCGCGGCGAGGTCGACTTCGGTGGGGGCGGGGTGCGCGTGATCATCGACCCCATCGATGGCTCCACGAACGCCAAGCGCGACGCCTGCCACTACGCCCTGTCGGTGGCGGTCGCCGACGGTCCCACGATGGCCGACGTCGCCTTCGCCTTCGTGCATGACCTCGGCGCCCGCGAGCAGTGGTGGGCGCGACGTGGCGAGGGCGCCTGGCGCGACGGGATCCCGCTGGATCCGGCGCTGCCCGAGCGCCGCGCGCGCGACGGCCGGCTGGAGCTGCTTGGGATCGAGTCCTCAGATCCACAATGGGTCGCGGCCGCGATCGAGCCGCTCACCGCCGCCACGCGGCGGCTGCGCGCGCTGGGGACGATCGCCGCGACGCTGTGCCAGGTCGCCGCGGCCCGCTTCGACGGCATGGTCACGCTGCAACGCTGCCGCGGCGTCGACGCCGCCGCGGGCCAGCTCATCGTGCGAGAGGGCGGCGGCTTCATCAGCTTCGTCGACCTCGAAGGTCCGCTCGATGCGCCGCTGGATGCCACCCCCAGCTCGCACCTCGTCGCGGCCCGATCCGAGCAGACGCTGCGCGAGCTCGAGGGGATCCGGCGATGACGGTGATCGACTGGATCCTGGCCGAGAAGATCGCGGGCTATCTGGCCGGCAGCAGCGACGCCGCCCTGCCCAGCGCCGACCTCCCCGCGTTGGCGGTTGAGTCCGAGCGGCGGGTGACCGCCTACACGGGGCTCGAGCCCGCGCGCCCGCTCCCGCCCCCGGAGGGGATCGGCCGGCGTGAGTGGGTGCGGTCCAACATCAACGCGATGCGCAGCCTGCTGGACCCGGTGCTCGAGCGCGCCGGCGACGGCCTCGGCCCGCTCAAACCGGCGGCCAAGCTGGCGCTGGGCGTCGTTGTCACCACCGAGGTCGGGGTGGTGCTGGGCTACCTGGCCCAACGCGTGCTCGGCCAGTACGAGCTGGTCCTGCTCGACGACGCCGAGGCGGCCGTCCCGCCGCGCCTGCTGTTCGTGATGCCCAACCTCGGCCAGGCCGTGCGCTCCTTCGAGGCCCAGGAGGAGGAGTTCGTGACCTGGGTGGCGCTGCACGAGGTCACGCACGCCGTGCAGTTCGCCGGCGTGCCGTGGTTGCACGGCCACGTCGCCGGGCTGGTGCGCGAGCTGCTGCGCAGCGCCGAGCTGCGCATGGAGGCCGAGCGCAAGCTGCGGATGCCGACCTGGCCGCAGGTCAGGCGGACGTTCGACGCGCTGCGCCAGGGCGACCTCATCTCGATCCTCACCAGCGACGGGGAGCGCGAGACGCTCGATCGGGTGCAGGCCGTGATGGCGGTCATCGAGGGTCACGCCGAGCACGTCATGGACGCCGTAGCCCCTGACCTGCTGCCCTCGCTGCCGCAGCTGCGCTCCGCTTTGGACCGGCGGCGCAAGACGCAGTCGGGGCTCTCGCGCCTGCTGGCCAAGCTGCTGGGACTGGAGCTCAAGCTGCGCCAGTACGAGCAGGGCAAGTTCTTCTGTGACGCGATCGTGCGCGCCGCCGGCACCGAGGCGCTGACCCGCGTCTTCTCAGGGCCCGAGGCGCTGCCCACGCTCGCCGAGCTCACCGACCCGGTGCGCTGGCTGCGCCGGGTGGGCTTCCCCCAGCAGCTGACGCAGGGCTCGGGCGCCTAACCCGCCACAGCCGCTCGCCCGCCACAGCCCCTCGCCGCCAGCCCCGCCCGCCGCCCCGCCCCCGCCCCGCCGCCCCAAGTAAACTCATGAGTTTACTGAGGTGAGCGCCGCCGGCTCGCGTTCCAGCGCGTAGAGGCGCCACTCGCCGTCGACGCCGCGCAGGGCGTGGGCGCCGCGGTCGGAGAAGCGCAGCCCCGAGCCCACCACGAGCTCCTTGACCGTGCTCGAGGCCAGCACCTCACCGGGCCCGGCCTGGCGCATCACCCGCGAGGCGATGTGCACGGCGATGCCCGTGACGTCGTCGACGCGCAGCTCGCACTCCCCGGTGTGCAGGCCGACCCGGACGGCCAGGCCCAGCTCGCGCAGCTCCTGCACGATGTCCCCGCCGCAGCTCACGGCTCGCGCCGGACCGTCGAAGGTGGCCAGGAACCCATCGCCCGAGGTCTTGATCTCGCGCCCGCGCCAGCGGCGCAGCCGGTCGCGGACGATCCGGTCGTGGTCCTCGAGCTGGGCGCGCCAGCGCCGGTCGCCCAGCCGGGACAGGTGCTCGGTGGAGCCGACGATGTCGGTGAACATGACCGTGGCCAGCACGCGATCGGGCGGCGCCGCCGAGCGCCGCCCGGTGAGGAACTCCTCGATGTCGAGCAGCCCCGGCGAGTCGCACCACATGTAGGCGTCCTCCCCGTCGTACTCGATGAAACGCGCGCCGGGGATGAGCGCGGCCACCTCGCGCCCGCACTCGACGGGGACGACGCGGTCGCCGGTGCGGTGCACCACCAGCGTCGGCGCGCTGATCGTCGGCAGGATCGCGCGCAGGTTGGTCTGAGCCGTCATCTCCATGAGCTTGCGAGCCATCCCCGGGCTGACCGCGGAGCGCTGCATGCGGCCCCACCACTCCACGAAATCGGGGTTGCCGGCCTGGCTGGGCGCGAACACCGACACCAGCGCCCCGTCGCCCCAGCTGTTCTCGATGGCGTCGAGCATCTGCTCGTGGCTTCGCCCGACCAGCGTGTGGGCGCCGTCGGCGGCCACGCCGCTGAGCACGAGCGCGGCGACCTGGTCGGGGTACGTGGCCGCGAACAGCGCGGAGAGACCGAGATCCGAGCCGCCGATGATCGACACCCGTTCGGTGCCGACCGCGGCGAGCACGGCCTTGAGGTCGTCCACCTGCTGCTCGAGCGTGGGCGGCTCGATGACCGGGTCCGACAGACCGGTGCCGCGGCGGTCGAACATGATGACCCGGGCGAACTGCGCCATCGTGCGAAACGTCCGCGCGGTCCGCGGCTCCTCCCACATCAGCTCCAGATGCGACGCCGGCCCGTTGACCAGCACCAGGTCGCATGGGCCGTCCCCGAAGGCTTGGTAGGCGATGCTGGCGTCGCCGCTGTGCGCGTAGTGAGTGGGTGGCGAGGTCACATCTCTTCAACCGGGAAATGTAACCGAGCGGCTATGGTGGTTTACAAACATGTGTTCGATCATGAGCTACCATCTGACTACGACCTTGAAGCGGAGTGAGGCAAGCAATGGCTACTACCAGTAACCCGGGCGACACCACGCCCTCCAGCACCGCCAAGGCGGCATCCACGACCGCCAAGACCACGGCCCGCAAGGCCGCCGGCGCCAGCAAGTCGGCCGCGCGCAGCACGCGCACCACCGCACGCCGCAGCGCGGCGGGCACGCGTTCTACGGCCCGCCGGAGCACGTCACGCAGCAGCGCGTCGACCACGACGTCGACCCAGCCCAGGACCGCCGTCGAGCAGGCGCAGGTCCTGGCCGAGCGCGCCATCCTCGTCCCCGTCGGCGCCAGCCTGCTGGCCCGCGAGAACCTGGTCTCGACCGTCAAGGGCCTGAGCACCAGGTTCGGCACCCGTACCTCGGTCGAGCGTGAGCTCAAGCGCTACGAGCGCCGCGGCGCCAGCGCGCGCAACCGGTTCGAGCGCCAGGTGCGGCGCACCCGCACCAAGTTCGAGCGCGAGCTGCGCCAGCGCCGGTCGCGCGTCGAGCGGACGGTCAAGCAGAATCGCCGTCGCGTCGAGCGCGACCTGCGCACGGTGCGCCGCGACCTCGAGAAGCAGTCGAGCCTGGTCGGCACTCGTGTCGAGAAGCTCGTCGCCGAGGCCCAGGACCGCCTGACCTCGCTGTCCTGACACACCCTTCCCCCGCCCGGCGCCCAGGAGAGCGCCGCCGGCGGGAGAGGTTCGCCGGCCTCATAACCTCGCCGGCGAACGAAGCACCCTCTCCTCCCTCAACCGCCGGGGCGTCACGGAAGTGGCGTCCCGTCGGTCTTTAAACACTCCGTGACATGTGTTACGTTCCGCGCTCGATCGGGAGGCACACGGACGAGGATGGCCACGATGGCACTGGTGAGACGTGGTGGGTGGGCGGCACTGTTGACCGCGGTTGTGGCGCTCGCTGCGGTGGCGTCGGCGTCGGCCGCCACGCCGCCACTCAAGGTGGTCATGGAGTTCGACGGCACCGGGAACTTCTCGGCGACCAACGGCGCCGGAACCGACACCCCTGAGCACAGCGACGTCGCCCTGCAGTGGAGCACGACGTATGTCGGCGACCTCCAGCCCGACGGCTCCATCACATTCCAGGCGACGGGCCCCGGCGCGCCCGGCGAGGTCCTCCAGACGACGGCTCCGCCCCCCGGCAAGTTCCACTTCACGAGCAGCGGACTCAACACCGCCGACTGCACCGGCCCACTTCCGGTGGCCCCGAACCCGCCGGAACCGGAGGCGACCCTGGACAACGGCACGCTCACCGTGCAGTCGATCACATCGGTGGACCAGAACAACCAGACCGGGCAGGTCATCTGCCAGGGCACCGACCAGTTCGGCAACGCCGTCGATCTGAGCTCTGACGCGGCCAACCTCTCCGGCGCGTTTGAGCCGTACCTGCCCGACGTGCTCAGCGCGCGCATCTCGCTGCCCCCCGACGCGCTCAAGAGCGGCACCTTCACCAAGGCCGTGAGCAGTGCCGAC
The DNA here is from genome assembly GCA_963708835.1 of uncultured Actinomycetota bacterium. Taxonomy (GTDB): domain Bacteria; phylum Actinomycetota; class Thermoleophilia; order Solirubrobacterales; family Solirubrobacteraceae; genus Palsa-465. The sequence continues at coordinate 124,443 of CAVPUB010000002.1, forward strand.
GCGGTGGCGCCCCTGCCGGCCTCGTGCGCGGACCAGTTCGGGGTGCCCGAGGGCCAGTGCCCGATGAGCCTGTCCTGGTCCGGGACGATCAAGATCACGGAGCCGTGCGGCGTGGTCGACTTCAGCGACGGCGACGCGCCGGCGGTCGGCACGCTCATCAATCCGGGCGACATCGTGGTGACCGGCGACAAGTCCCGGGTCGAGATCATGCTGCCTGACGGCGGGTTCTACCGGGTGGGGCCGAACAGCAAGTTCCAGTGCATCGGCCAGACCACCACGGACACCGACGGCCACCGCAGCATCACCGACAGCTTTCACCTGCTCCTCGGCAACATGTGGGCCGGCATCTCCGACGCGCTCGGCGGCGACCATGCCTTCGAGCAGCCCGGGCCGACCATCGGCGCCGGGGTCAGGGGCAGCGCGTTGACCGCGTCCGTGCAGCGCAACGGCGACATCGTCTACCACGTGATCCAGGGGACCGGATTCGTCAAGCCCAAGGGCAAGCCCGAATTCGACTTCCCGGCTGGGGAGGGCGTGCGCTTCGACCCCGACTACGGCGGATACGCGCTGACGATGGCGTGGCCCGCCACCGATCAGGCGCTCGTCCCGGCCGCGCAGCAGCCGCCCAAGCTCACGCACGTCCGGGTCGCCGGCGCCCATGCCGGTAAGCGGCCCACACTGCACTTCACGCTCAACCAGAACGCCGCCGTCACCGTCCAGGTGCAGCGCGGCGCGCATCACGTGCTCAAACGCACCACGACCGTCCGCCACGGCTCCCGCGCGATCACGCTCAGAGCGCTCCCTCGCGGCCGTTACACGCTGACGCTCTTCGCCAGCGTCGACAAGCGCTCGGCGGCCGTCCAGAAGAGCTTCCGCGTCACCTGATCGCGGCACTAGGCTCAGCCCGAACCAACCGAGAGGGGTCTGAGCCGATGGATCTGTGTCTGATGATCGAAGGCCAAGAGGGCGTGAGCTGGGATCAGTGGGTGGCGCTGGCGATGGGCTGTGAGGAGCACGGGATCCCCACGCTGTTTCGCTCCGACCACTACATGAACCTCGACGGCCAGCATCCCGAGCGGGGGTCGCTGGACGCGTGGGCCACGCTGAACGCCCTGGCCGCGGTCACCACCACGGTCCGCCTGGGCACGATGGTCTCCCCCGCCACCTTCCGCCACCCCTCGGAGCTGGCTAAGGTCGTCGCCACCGCCGATCACGTCTCCGGCGGGCGCGTCGAGCTCGGCCTCGGCGCCGGCTGGCACGAGCGCGAGCACGAGGCCTACGGATTCCCGTTTGCCGACACCAAGACCCGCGTCGACGTACTCGAGGAGCAGCTCCAGATCGTCGTCGGCACCTGGACCGAGCCCTCGTTCTCCTTCAGCGGCGCGCACTACACGCTCAAGGACCTCGACGCCCAGCCCCGGCCGGTCCAGAGCCCGCGCCCGCCGCTCATCATGGGCGGCTCGGCCGGCCCACGCAGCGCCATGCTGGCCGCGCGCTACGCCGACGAGTACAACACGCCGTTCGCCACGCTGCAGGACGTCGCGTCGCGCAAGGGGACGGTGACCGCAGCGTGTGAGGCCGCCGGGCGCGACCCGCTCCCCTTCAGCGTCATGACCGGGTTCGTCGTCGGCGCCGACGAGGCCGAGCTGCGCGACCGCGCCGCGCGCCTGGGCGAGCGGATCGGCTCCACCGCCGACGCCCTGCTCAACGACCCGCCCGAGGCGTGGATCTTCGGCACGACCGAGCGTGCGGCCGAGCAGCTCGCCGCTCTGCGTGACGCGGGCGTGCACCGGGTGATGTGCCAGAACCTGCTCCACGACGATCTCGACGTGCTCGCCCTCATCGCCGCGCTCGCGCCGGGCGTCGCCTGACCAACCAGCCCGAAACCCGCCCCAACCAACCTGCTTGAATGAAATCCATGCCCACCTCAGAACAAGTCACAGAAGCCCTCCGATCCGTCATCGACCCCGAGCTGCGGCGCGACATCGTCGAGCTTGAGATGGTGCGGTCGATCGACGTCCACGACAACGGAGTGGTGGACGTGATGGTGTCCCTGACCACCCCCGGCTGCCCCATCCGCAGTCACTTCGAGACCGGCGTGGCCACGGCGATCCGCGGGCTGGACGGCGTCACCGGCGTCAACGTCAGCTTCGACGTCCTCTCCGGCGACGAGAAGGCCGCCCTGGGCCGCAAGCTCGGTCGCGGCGGCCTGCCCGAGGGCGCGCTGGCCCAGGTCAAGAACGTCATCTGCATCGGCTCGGGCAAGGGCGGGGTGGGCAAGTCCAGCGTCACCGCCAACCTGGCGGCGGCTCTGGCCGCCGACGGCAAGAAGGTCGGCGTGCTCGACGCCGACGTCTGGGGCTACTCGCAGCCGCGCATGCTCGGGGTGGGCGCGGAGCGCCCCAAGGTCAACGAGGAGCGCAAGCTCATCCCCATCGCCGCCCATGAAGGCATCTCGGTGATGTCGATCGGCTTCTTCGTCGAGCAGGACGCCGCCGTCGTGTGGCGCGGCCCGATGCTCCACAAGGCCCTGCAGCAGTTCCTGGAGGACGTCGCGTGGGGCGAGCTGGACTACCTGCTCATCGACCTGCCGCCCGGCACCGGCGACGTCTCGATGACGCTGGCCCAGCTGTTGCCCCAGGCCAAGTTCCTGATCGTCACCACGCCCCAGCCGGTGGCCCAGAAGGTGGCCGCCCGCTCGGCCGAGATGGCCAACAAGCTCAAGCTCGAGATCGCCGGCGTGATCGAGAACATGTCCGGGTTCGTCACCCCCGGCGGCGAGCGGTTCCAGATCTTCGGCGAGGGCGGCGGTCAGCTCCTGGCCGAGCAGCTCGACGTGCCGCTGCTGGCCAAGGTGCCGCTCACGATGCCGCTGCGCGAGCAGTCGGACTCGGGCCTGCCGCTGGTCATCGCCAACCCGGATGACCCGGCCGCCCAGGCCCTGCGCCACGGCGCCCGGGGGCTCATCGCGCTCTCGCCGATCGAGCTCCCGGTCATGCAGGCGCCGTCACCGGCCGCCGCGCCCAAGCCCGCCGGGATGTCGCTGCCGATGGCCTAGCGGGCCGCCAGATCAGTTCTTGTAGTAGTTGGAGTTGATCTGGATGTACTTCTGCCACTCGTCGGGCAGCTGATCCTCGGCGAAGCACGCATCGACCGGGCAGGCCTCCACGCACGCATCGCAGTCGATGCACTCCTCGGGATCGATGTACAGCATCTCGACGTTGTCGTAGTCGGGCTCATCCGGCGTCGGGTGAATGCAGTCGACGGGGCAGACCTCGACGCACGAGTTGTCCTTGGTGCCAATGCAGGGCTCGGCGATTACGTAGGCCATGTGTGTCGGATTCCTCTAACTAGGTTGCAATTCGCACATGCCGGCACGGGGGCGGCGGAGTGCGCATTCTAGGCACAGCGCCCCCGGGTGACGGCTCACGGGTACCCTCGGGCCGGTGCTGCTCCTCACCGGTGCCACGGGAACCGTCGGGCGCGCCCTGCTGCGTCCGCTGGTCGACGCGGGCACCCCGGTGCGCTGCCTGGTCCGCGACCCGCGTCGCCTGGGGCCCGATCGCGTCCGGGTGCAGATCGCGCTCGGCGACCTCGGCGACCACCTGTCGTTCCGCCACGCGCTCCGGGGGGTGGACACCGTCGTGCACCTGGCGTCGGTCATCCGCGACCAGCCCCACGGCTCGATCGAGGAGCTCTCGGGCGTGGCCACCTGGCGGCTCGTCCAAGCGGCCGAGCGCGCCGGCGTCAAGCGATTCGTCTTCTTCTCCACCCTGGGCGCCTCGACACGCAGCCGCGGGCGGTTGATGCGCGCCAAGGCGGTGGCCGAGAGCGCCGTGCAGGCCTCCTCGCTCGAGCACACGGTGTTTGCGCCCTCGATCATCTACGCGCCTGGAGACCCCTACCTCCGGCTGTTGGAGCGCATGTCGCGGCTGCCTGTGATGGCCATTCCAGGCTCCGGGGCGGCCGCCTTTCAGCCCATCTCCGCCGACGACGTCGCCGCCTGCGTGATCGCGGCCCTGGGCGCCACGTCAGCCACCAACGCCCGCTACGAGCTGGCCGGGCCCCAGACGCTCACCCACCGGGAGATCGTGGCCATCGCGCTGCGCTCGTTCGGGCGCCGGCGGCCCATCGTGAGCGTCCCGCTGTGGCTCACTCGGCGCCTGCTCAACACCGTCGAGCTGCTCGGCGGGCCGACGGCATTTGCCACCTGGGACGAGGCTGAGTTGCTCGAGATCCCTCTGATCGCGGCGCGCGGTGTGGCCGACGCCCAGGCGCTCGGCGTCAGCCCGCGCCCGATGGACGAAGTGCTGGGGTCCGCTGCGCCCACGGCAGGGCCCGCTCCAGCTGCGCCCCCAGCGCCAGCAGCAGGTCCTCGCGCTCCGCAGGCCCGATGAGCTGCACGCCGGTCGGCAGGCCGTCATCGCCCTGATAGAGCGGCAGCATGATCGCCGGCAGACCCATCACGTTGACGATCGCCGTGTAGGGCGTGAAGGCGCCCGAGCGGCGGTAATGGCCCCACGGGTCGGGCCCGCGACCGTGGATCTCGCCGGTGGGGACGGGCCGCCGGCCCAGCCCGGGCGTCAGCACGATGTCGAAGCGCTGAAGGTCGGCCACCAGGCGGCGGGCGATCCGCTCGAGCGTGCCCTGGGCGGCCAGCAGAGTGATCGTGTCCTGGTCGCGGGCGTGCTCCCAGATCTTCCACGTGAGCGGCTCGACGTCGTCCTCTGTGGGCTCGCGGCCGGCGATCCGCCCCCCGACGAACGTCGTCATCGCCGTCGCCGGCCCGAATGCCCGGGTGAAGTCCGACAGCAGGCCGCGCCCCGACCACGGGGCCTCGTACTCCTCCACCTGGTGGCCCAGGGACTCGAGCAGCGCCCCGGCGTCGCGGGTGGCGGCGGCATTGACGGGATCGAGCTCAGCGTCGTCGAGCGGCGGGTTGAACACGAGCCCGATCCGCAGGCGGGCGGGCTCGTCAGCCATCAGCTCGGTGTACGGGGCCGGCGGCGGCGCCGCCCACGTGGCGTCGCCGGGCTCGTAGCCGGCGAGCACGTCCAGGGCGGCCGCGGTGTCGGCCACCGTCCGCGTCAGCACGCCGTCGGCGACCAGGAAGCCATGGCCGGCATCGGGCCCCACCGAGACCCGGCCCCGGGCCGGCTTGAGCCCGACCAGCCCACAGCAGGCCGCCGGGATGCGGATCGACCCGCCACCGTCGTTGCCGTGGGCGATGGGGACCATGCCCGCGGCCACGGCCGCCGCCGATCCTCCGCTCGAGCCCCCGGGCGTGCGGTCAAGCGCCCACGGGTTGGCCGTGGGCCCGAACCGGCGCGACTCGGTGGTGGGCAGGATCCCGTTCTCCGGCAGCGTCGTCTTGCCCACGATCACGAACCCGGCGTCGCGCAGGCGCCGCACCAGATAGGCGTCGCCGCGGGCCACGTAGTCGCCGAACAGGTCGCTGCACATGGTCAGCGGCATCCCGTCGACGGCGCGGTTGTCCTTGACGGCGATGGGAACGCCGGCGAACGGCCGAGGATCGTGGGCGGAGATCCCCTGCGCCGTCTCCAGCGCCGACTCGTGGGCGACGTGGGTGAAGGCGTTGACGGTGGGCTGGAGGGCGTCGATCCGGTCAAGCGACGCCTGGACGAGCTCGGTGGCGGTGAGCTCGCCGGAGCGGACGAGCTCCGCGAGCTCGATGGCGGGACGCATCAGCAGTTCTGACACGGAGCGGCACCCTACCGCCCCGGCGGCGGCGGCGATCCTTCGGGACCAAAGCACTAGCCTGTATCGCGATCTTTGAGCCCCCTCCCCAGGAGCCACACCGTTTATGAGTGCAACAGCGGAAGTTCAGTCCGGCCTCGAGGGCGTCGTCGCCTTCGCCACCGAGATCGCCGAACCGGACCGGGCGGGTGGCGCGCTGCGCTACCGCGGCGTCGACATCGAGGAGCTGGTGGGGACCGTTCCGTTCGAGCAGGTGTGGGGACTGCTCGTCGACGACTCGCTGCTCCCCGGCATGCCGCCCGCCGAGCCCAACGCGCTCAGCGTTCATTCGGGCGACCCCCGCGTCGACGTGCAGTCGGCGCTGGCGATGCTGGGGCCGCATTGGGGCTTTCAGCAGCTCATCGACATCTCCGACGAGGAGGCCCGTGACAACCTGGCCCGCGCCTCGGTGATGGCGCTGTCCTTCGTGGCCCAGTCGGCGCGCGGGATCGGCCGACCGCCGGTATCCCAGCGCGAGATCGACAAGGCCACCTCCATCCCCGAGCGCTTCCTCATTCGCTGGCGCGGCGAGGCCGACCCCAAGCATGTCAAGGCGATCGACGCCTATTGGAACTCGGCGGCCGAGCACGGCATGAACGCGTCCACCTTCACCGCCCGCGTCGTCGCCTCCACCGGCGCCGACGTGGCCGCGGCGTTGAGCGCGGCCGTGGGCGCACTCTCAGGGCCGCTGCACGGCGGCGCGCCCTCCCGCGTGCTCAAGATGCTCGACGACGTCGCCGAGATGGGCGACGCCGACCGCTACGTCAAGGAGGCCCTGGACCGCGGCGAGCGCCTCATGGGCTTCGGCCACCGGGTCTACCGCGCCGAGGATCCGCGCGCCCGGGTGCTGCGGCGCACCGCGCATCAGATCAACGCCCCGCGCGTCGAGGTCGCCGAGGCCCTGGAGCAGGCCGCCCTCGCCGAGCTCAAGGCCCGTCGCCCCGACCGTGTGCTCGCCACCAACGTCGAGTTCTGGTCCGCGGTGGTGCTCGACTTCGCCGAGGTCCCGCCAGAGCTGTTCACGCCGATGTTCACCTGCGCCCGCACCGCCGGCTGGTCGGCGCACATCATGGAGCAGAAGCGCGAGGGCCGGCTCATCCGCCCGACCGCGAAGTACGTGGGCCACGCACCCCGCCCGCTGTCGGATCTGAGGTAGGCGCGAGCGGATCAGCCGCGGTACGGGCCCTCGACGTACTGGGCCAGCATCCGGGTGGCGCAGAACATCGGGCCCAGCGTGCGCAGCGACGCCCGCATGAGCTCGATCCAGCGGCTCGGGATCTCCGAGTCGTCGCGGTCGTAGAACGCCGGCAGGACCTCGTCTGAGAGCAGATGATGGAAGGCGGCGGCGTCGCGCTCGTCCTGGGCGTGGTGATCGTGGTCGACCTCGCCGGAGATCGCCCAGCCGTTGGTGCCGTCGTAGGCCTCGGCCCACCACCCGTCGAGCACGCTGAGCTGGAGCCCGCCGTTGAACACGTTCTTCATCCCGCTCGTCCCGCTGGCCTCCAGCGGCGGGCGCGGCAGGTTGAGCCAGACGTCGCAGCCGCGGACGAGCGCCTGGCCCGAGGCGAGGTCGTAATCGTCGAGGAAGACGACGCGCTCGCCCACCACCTTGGCGGCCTTGAGGCCGAACACCGCCTGCAGGGTGCGCTTGGCCTCCTCGTCGCGGGGGTGGGCCTTGCCGGCGAGCACGACCTGGACCGACCGGTCGCCGTCGAGCAGCCGCAGCGTCCACTCCGGGTCGCGCGTGAGGATCTCCAGCCGCTTGTAGGTGGCCACGCGCCGGGCGAAGCCGATGGTGAGCACGTCGGGGTCAAAGGCGCGCGCCGCGGCGTCGACGTAGCCGCGCAGGTCGCCGCGCACGAGGCGATCGGCCACGCTGCGCGTCCGCACGAAGGCGATGAGGTCGGCGCGCTGGCGCCGGCGCGTCTGCCACAGCTCCTCGGCGGGGATCTGGTCCACGGCCGCCCACACCTCGGGCTCGGCGGCGCGCTGGCACCAGCCGTCGGGCAGGTGGCGATCCAGCAGCTCGCGCATCGGCCGCCCGATCCAGCTGGGGACGTGCACGCCGTTGGTGACGTGGCCGATCGGGATCTCCTCGAGCGAGCGCCCGGGCCACAGCGACTGCCACATCTCGCGCGCCACCTCGCCGTGACGGCGGCTCACGGCGTTGGCACCACGGCTCATGCGCAGCGCCGCCTGGGTGACGCCGAAGGGCGCCTGGGCGTCGGCGCCGACGTCGTGGCCGAGGGCGAGCAGTTCCTCGATGGAGAACCCCAGCTCGCCGGCCAGGCGGCTGACGGCGTCCTCGATCTCCCCCGCCGGGTAGGAGTCGTTGCCCGCCGGCACCGGCGTGTGCGTGGTGAAGACCGTCCGGCTGCGTGCCCGGTCCAGCGCGTCGGCCTGCGAGAGCCCGTCGTCCCCGCGGTAGCCGCGGGCGAGCTCCAGCGGCGCCAGCGCGGCGTGGCCCTCGTTGAGGTGGATGACCCCGGGCTCAAAGCCCAGCGCGCGCAGCGCCCGCACGCCGCCGACGCCTAGCAGCGAGTACTGGGCCAAACGGGTCTGCGGGTCGCCGTCGTACAGCCGGCCGGTGATCCAGCGGTCCATCGGGCCGTTGTCGGCGCAGTCGGTGTCGAGCAGGAACAGCGGGATCCGCCCCACGTCGACGCGCCAGATACGCGCCACCACGTCGTTGTCGCCGATGGGGACTGTGACCGTGACCGGGGACGCGTCACGGCCGGTGACCAGCGCGGCGGGGAGGCGGTCGGGGTCGGTGTCGATCCAGTACTCGTGCTGCCAGCCCGACGCGTCGATCCGCTGGCGGAAGTAGCCCTTGCGGTACATGAGCCCCACCGCGACGAGGGGGATCGCCTGGTCTGAGGCCTCCTTGAGCAGGTCGCCGGCGAGGGCGCCCAGCCCGCCCGAGTAGACCGGCAGCGACACGTGCACGCCGTACTCGGCGCACAGGAACCCGACCGGTTGGTCCGGATCCAGCGGCGCCCCGCCGTGGGGCCGTTCCAGGTCGGCGGCGATCTCGGCCTCGATCGCCTGCGCCCGCGCCACCAGTTCGCGGTCGTGGGCGGCGCGCTTGAGCACCCGCGCCGGGGACTCCTGAAGCAGGCGCACGGGGTTGCGCATGCACAGGTCAAAGCGCTCGGAGTCCACGGCGCGGAACAGCTCCGGGCCGCCCGGCAGCCACGCCCACCGGTAGTTGTAGGCGATGCGAGCCAGCGGCGCGAGCGCGTCCGGGATGCGTTCGGCCAGATCCTCGGCGGCAGCGAGGATGTCGATCTGGCCGTCGTACTGCGTGGTGGCGTGATCCAAGAGTCGATTATGTGACATCGGCGGCGATCAGGGCGTTCCGGCGGCCTGTGGGTGGGCGGATACCCGCCAGTGCACAGAATCACTCCGTGATGCCGACGCGAAATCTGTCGCGCCGCCGAGACCCGCCTAGCATTGGCCCGGTGCGGCTCGGCGTCCTGGCCTTCGGCGACTCGATCACCAACGGCGGCGGCGAGCTTCAGTGGGGTGTCGCCCTGCAATCCTGGGCGCAGTGGACGGCGCGCGCGCTCGGCCTGGCCTACACCGGCTACGCCACCGACGGGGCGCGCGTGAGCGACGTGCGCCACCAGCAGATCCCGGCGTTCGCCGCACGCGCGGCCCATCCTGACGCCCGCTATGACGTCGGCTGTCTGTACATCGGCGTCAACGATGTGCGGGGGCTGGACTGGGACGGCGGAGCCTTCGCGGCGGACTTCGAGCCCGCTCTGCGCTTCGTGCACGACCGCTGCGACCGGGTCCTGACGCTCACCGCGCCGCTCGGGCTGGGGCTGCCGCCCGCCGGCGCCACCAAGGTCGGCGAGCTCAACGCGATCGTGCGCGAGACCGCCGCCCGGGTGGGCGCGCTCGTCGTGGACCTCAGCACGTTCGGGGCGCGCAACCACGTCATGGCCGACCGGGTCCACCCCACTGCCTTCGGGCAGATCGCGATCGCGGAACGGGCGCTGGCGGTGCTGGAGGCCGACGGCCTGCGCGCCCCGGTGGCCCCCTCATCGCTGATCAGGTACGAGACGACCCGGGTCGGGCGCCTGCGGGGCGACATGACCTACGTCTACCGCGACCTGAAGCTCCGCGCCCGGGGTGCGCTGATGCGCCACCGGCTCAGGCGCGGCTAGAAGCGTGTGACCAGCGGCGCGGGCCCGAGCGCCGGCGCGCCGCGCAGCGCCTGGGCCAGCGCGGCAACCGCGTCAAACAGCTCGTCGAGCTCGCGCGCGGCGCGCTCGTCGGGCACGCCGCCGCTGAAGTCCATGGAGGACAGATAGACGGCGGTCGGCAGCGGATGGGCGCCGAAGAAGGCCAGCACGTCGCGCAGGTGGCGCTCGACGCCCAGGTAGTGATGGTCGCTGCCGCCCATCGCCACGATCCCCACCGGGGTGTCGCGCAGCGCGGCGACCGGGACGTGGTCGAGGACGTTCTTGAGCGCGCCGGTGAGCGATCCGCGGTAGACCGGCGTGGCCAGCACGACGCCGTCGGCGCCCGCCAGCGCGTCCACCAGCCGCCCCGTGTCGTCGTCGAGCGCCTCGGGCGGGCGGCCGTCGGCAAAAGCGATCCGCTGCTCGGCGAGGTCGATGAGCTCGACGTGCACCGTGCGACCGGGCTGGGCGGGGTTGGCTTGCCCGGCGCGGTCCACGGCCTCTGACAGCGCACGGTGCAGCCGTCCGGGCGGCGTGACGCTGCCGAGCACCGCGGTGATCTTGAGCGTCTCAGACACGTCGCTCGTAAACTACACTAATTCAATTGATTTGATGTGCTACAACGTCAGCACATGACGCCATCGACGTACGTGCGGTGGCCCGCGCCGGCCGCGGGTGCCGGGTCAGATCCCACGCGTGCGGCCGCGCGCCCCGCCGGAGGGGTCGATGCCGACGGCCTGCGCACAGCGATGGGCCAGTTCGCCACCGGGGTCACGATCATCACCACCCGTGACCGCACCGGCCGGCCCTTCGGCACCACGGCCAACGCGGTCAGCTCGGTGTCGCTGCGCCCGCCCCTCGTGCTCGCCTGCCTGCGCCGCGAGTCAGAGACCCTGGCCGCGCTGCTCGAGCGCCGCCGGTTCGCCATCAACGTCCTGCACAGCTCCCAGTCCGAGCTCTCCGATCGCTTCGCCCGGCGCGCCGCCGACGACACCTGGGACGCCGTCGCCCATCGCGGCGGCGACGGCATCCCGCTGCTCGAGGGCGCCATCGCGACGCTGGAGTGCGATCTGCACGACGTCGCCGACGGCGGCGATCACGCGGTCGTCGTCGGTCATGTCGTCGCGCTCGAGCACGGTCCCGACACCGACGCCGAGCCGCTGCTCTTCTACGCCGGCGCCTACCGGCGCATCGGTGGCCCGGCGCCGGCGCCCGTCGTTCCGGAGCCCACCGAGGTCGCGCTGCCCTCCCGCGACGGCCCGCTGCGGATGCTCACCCTCTCCGAGGACGAAGACACGACGAGCGTCGCGGTGCTCACCGGGGAGCCGCGGGGACGGCGGGGCGTGCTCGTCTACGCCCACACCCCCTGCCTGCTCGGCGACGCGCTGGGCAGCACCGCGTGCGCGGGCCGCGCCCGGCTGGACGCGGCCTTGGCGCTCATGCGCCGCGAGGGCCACGGCGCCGCGGTCTATCACCGCGACGCCGGATCAGGACTGGACGCCTGCGGCTGCGCGCTCGGAGGTGAGGCGGCGACATCGCTGAGCGACGGGGCGGTGGAGGCGCTCGCGCAGGCCGTGAAAGCGCTCGACCTGCGCGCCGTGCGCCTCATCTGCGGGCCCGGCGACGCTCGCCGCGCCGCTCGCGCCGGCGTTCCCATCGGCGAGCTCATCGACGCCGGCGGCCTGGTCTGACGCCCCGCCTCGCCCCCACACGAACCCATCCCCCTGGAGGCCTGCCCCATGCCCACGGATCCGAGAACCGACCCCCTGCGCTTTGCCTACTGGGTGCCCAACGTCAGCGGCGGCCTGGTCACCAGCACGATCGAGCAGCGCACGGACTGGAGCTTTGAGTACAACCGCAAGCTCGCCCGCCTGGCCGAGCGGGCGGGGTTTGAGTACGCGCTCAGCCAGGTCCGCTACACCGCCAGCTACGGCGCGGAGTTCCAGCACGAGTCGACGAGCTTCAGCCTGGCCCTGCTGCTGGCCACCGAGCGGCTCAAGGTGATCGCCGCGATCCACCCGGGCCTGTGGCACCCGGGCGTGCTGGCCAAGTGGTCAACGGCTTCGTGATCGTGCGCGATACCGAACAGGAGGCCCGCGACACCCTGCGCGAGATCATCGCCAAGGCCCACGTCGAGGCCGTCGAGGGCTTCGGCGCGGCGGTCAAGCAGGCCGGCCAGTCCACCTCGGACAAGACGGGGATGTGGGCCGATTCCAGCTTCGAGGACCTGGTTCAATACAACGACGGCTTCCGCACGCAGCTGATCGGGACCCCTGAGCAGGTGGCGCGGCGGATCATCGAGTACCGGGGACTGGGCGTGGATCTGATTCTGGCGGGCTTCCTGCATTACCACGAAGAGGTCGAGCGCTTTGGGCGCGACGTGCTGCCGATCGTGCGTGAGCTCGAGGTCGAGGCCGGGCTGGATCGCGATGCCGTGCCCGACCCCGCGGCAGGGCTGACCGAGACCGAGCACCTGGCGCATGTCGGCGCCTGACCACCTGGCCACTCCCCACCTGGCCAGCCACGCCGACGCGGTCGCCGCCGCCCACGCGTTCGCCGACTCGATCGCCGACGGCGTCGTGGAGCGCGACCGCTCGGGCGCGGCGCCGCGCGAGGAGATGGCGCGCTTCGATGCCAGCGGGCTGCCGGCGATCACCGTGCCGCACGCCGAGGGCGGGCCGGCGCTCGGCCCCTCCACGCTGGCCGAGGTGATCCGCGTGATCGCCGCGGTGGACCCGGCGATCGCGCAGACGCCCCAGGCCCACTACCTGTTCGTGGACACCGTGGCCCTGCTGGGGACCGAGAGCCAGAAGCGGCGGTTGCTCGGCGAGGTCCTGGCCGGCAACCGGATCGGCAACGCGCTGGCCGAGCGCGGGACCACCCACGCCCAGGACCTCAAGACCCGCCTGCGCACCGACGAGGGCGGCGCCCTGCGCCTGCACGGGCGCAAGTACTACTGCACGGGGACGCTGACGGCACAGTGGATCGCCGTCACCGCCCTCGACGACCATGACCGGCTGGTGGCGGTGTTCGTCGGCCGCCACGACGACGGCGTGACCGTGACCGAGGACTGGAACGTCATGGGCCAGCGGGCCACGGTGAGCGGCACCACGGACCTCGACAACGTGATCGTCGATCCCGAGCTCGTGCTCCCCTACTGGACGGCGTTCGCGGGGCCGCAGGCGCTCGGCTCACGCGCCCAGCTCGTCCACGCCGCCATCGAGGTGGGGATCGCCGGCGGCGCCCTGCGCGACGCCCGCGCGTTCCTGCGCGACAAGGCTCGGCCCTTCTTCGAGGCGGTGCGCGGCGGCTGGGCGCAGAAGGCGTCCGACGACCCTCATTCACTGCTGCGCTACGGGCGCCTGGCCACCCAGGTCCGCGCCGCCGAGGCGACGCTCCAGTGGGCCGCCCGGGAGCTCGACGAGATCGGGCTGAACCCGTGTGACGCCGAGGCGGCGGCGCGCGGCTCGCTCGCGGCGGCCCAAGCCAAGGCCTTCGGGTCCGAGGTGGCGGTGACCGTCGCCTCGGAGCTGTTCGCGCTCTCGGGGGCCAGCGCCGCCGACGCCAAGTACGACCTCGATCGCCACTGGCGCAACGCCCGGACCCACAGCATCCACGACCCGGCCGACTGGAAGTACCACCACGTGGCCCAGTACGAGGTCAACGGGGTGCTGCCTCCGAACCACGCGCAGCTGTAGGCGCGCCGCGTCGGGTTGGCTGTGGGGGTCCCGTGTGGCGGGGGCACCGGCGTGGTCAAACGGCATGGCTTGGGAAGTGCCGCTTCGCGGCGGATTTGTGGCCCTTTACAGGGGTTTGTGGGAGATAACTACCACCAGACAGTAGTTATCTCCCATGCCCCCGCCGAGGGCCCCCACCAAGGTCCGAGGCCCCACGCCCCCTCCTCCTAAGCCATGCTGTTGAGGCTCGCCGGTGCCCCGGCAGCGCAGGTCCCCTCACGCAAGCCGACTACGACTGCAGCCGCCCGGACTCCTCCGTCGCATCCCTCAACCGCTCAGCCAACCCCTTCGTCAAAGCGCCACGCTTCATCTGCCAGCGCCAGCTGCCCCCCGCGCTCCCGGGGGCATTCATCCGCGCCTCAGACCCCAGCCCCAGCGCATCCTGAGCCTGGATCATGGCGATCTCGGCCGGTGAGGAGAACGTGTAGCGGATCAGGCCCCACCAGGGGCGCCGGCGGTCGGTGAAGCCCAGCCGCGCCACCTCGGAGTCCACGAACGCGCGCGTTCGCGCATCCAGAGACTCCAGCCACCCTCGGGCGGTGTCCTGGTCATGGGTGGAGGTGTAGACGACGCGGTCGGCGGTGTGGTTGGCCAGCCGATGGACGCTGCGGGGCTCGTCGGGGTCCATGCCGAACTGGATGACGAGCATGCCGGGCAGCCCCACCTGCGTGCGCAACCGCTCGACGGGCTCGGTGATGACGCCGAGGTCCTCGGCCACGAGCGGCAGCGCATCCAGCTCTCGCTCGAGGGCCCGGAACAGCGCGATCCCCGGCCCGCGCTTCCAGGCCCCGTGGCGCGCCGTGCGCGCCCGCGCGGGCACCGCCCAATAGGCGACCAGGCCCCGGAAGTGGTCGATCCGCGCGAGATCGAACAGGTCCAGGGTGCGCCGCACCCGCTCCACCCACCAGCGATAGCCGCGGCGCTGTAGCGCCGGCCAGTCATAGAGGGGGTTGCCCCACAGCTGGCCATCGCGGGTATACGCGTCGGGCGGGGCGCCGGCGACCAGCCCGGTCTGGAACAGCTCGGGGTGGAATCGGTGGTCGCAGCCCCCGGGCGAGACATAGATGGCCACGTCGCCGAGGATGCGCACGCCGCACTCGGCGGCGTAGGCGCGCAGCGCGCCCCACTCGCGGTCAAAGCGGACCTGATCGGCGACGGCGCCCCGCCCCGCGAACCGCTCCCAGTCCGAGATCCAATACGCGTGACGCTCGCGGAACTCGGCGATCTCGGAAGCGGACACACCCGCACGGGGTTCGGCCAGCAGGCCCCGCCACGCAGCGAACGCGCTGCTGGACTTGTAGGGGGAGCGGTAGCGGTCGGGCGGGCCGAGGGGAAGCACCTGCCACCAGGACTGTCCGGCGGCGGCCAGCCAGTCGACGAACCGATACGCCTCGGCGCCGAGCCGGCCCTGAGGAAGCGAGGTGATGTGGAGCTGGACCCCGCTCGATCTGGGCCACTGGTTCACAGGCGTTTCACGTGCGGAGGTTTACCCGATGGCGTGTGATGGATACCTTCCAAGACGAATGAGCATCCGGACTTCAGACACCGAGGCAGGTCCGGCACCCGGGGTGGGCGGGGGCCGATTCCCCCCAGCGGGCTCCGCGCAGCAGGCACCGCGCCGGATCGTCATCCAGTTCCCCCAGCCGTCCGTTGACGGCGGCCGTTACCCCGCCAAACGGTGCGTCGGGGACGTCGTCGACGTCGGGGCCGACGTGTTTCGCGATGGCCACGAGCTGATCCGTGCCGTCATCCGCTATCGCGGGCCCGGCGAAGAGGAGTGGCGTGAGGTCGGACTGCGCCGGATCGACGCCCATCTGGGTGGCGTGCGCTGGGCGGGCCAGTTCACCGTGGACCGGCCCGGCTCCTGGCAGTACACGATCGAGGCCTGGACCGATGTGTTCGGCACCTGGCGCGACGAGCTCCAGCGCAAGGTCAACGCCCACCAGCACGACCTCTCCGGCGAACTGTCAGAGGGTCGGGTGCTGCTCGAGGCGGCGGCCAAGGTGGCCAAGAACCCCGCCGGGCGCACGCTCATCGAGCACGCCGTCGAGCAGCTCTCGGACCCGAGCGTGCCCGAGAGCGCCCAGCACGACGTGGCGCTCGGCGAGGAGCTGGCCCTGGCCGTCGAACACGAGCAGGAACGCCACGGCAACGTCACGCTGGATCAGCCGCTGACGATCGAGGTCGACCGCCTGCGGGCCCGCTTCGGGGCCTGGTATGAGATGTTCCCCCGCTCCTGGGGCGGCCTCCGCGGCGTCGAGACCCAGCTGCCCGCCCTGGCCGAGCTCGGCTTCGACGTCATCTACCTGCCCCCGATCCACCCCATCGGGCTGACCAACCGCAAGGGCCGCGACAACTCACTCACCGCCGCTCCCGGCGATCCCGGCTCCCCGTGGGCGATCGGCGACGCCACCGGGGGCCATGACGCCATTCACTCAGAGCTGGGCACCGAGGACGACCTGCGGGCGCTCACCGCCGCGGCGGCCGGCTTCGGCATCGACATCGCGCTGGACTTCGCGGTGCAGTGCTCAGCCGACCACCCGTGGCTGACCGAGCACCCCGAGTGGTTTCACCGCCGCCCCGACGGCACGCTGAAGTACGCCGAAAACCCGCCCAAGCGCTATCAGGACATCTACAACGTCAACTGGGAGTCGCCGGACTGGCGCAACCTGTGGCAGGCGCTGCTCGACGCGATGCTCAAGTGGGTGGACCTCGGGGTCAAGGTGTTCCGCGTCGACAATCCCCACACCAAGCCGTTCGCCTTCTGGGCGTGGGTGATCGACGAGGTCCACGCCCGCGACCGCGACATCATCTTCCTCGCCGAGGCCTTCACCAAACGCGCGGTCATGCGCCACCTCGGCAAGCTCGGCTTCAGCCAGTCCTACACGTACTTCACCTGGAAGAACGCCCGCTGGGAGCTCACCGAGTACGTCACCGAGCTGGCCAGCTCCGGCGAGCAGGAGTACTTCCGCCCCAACTTCTTCGCCAACACGCCGGACATCCTGCACGAGTACCTCCAGCACGGCGGCCCGGCGGCCTTCGAGTCCCGGCTCGTGCTGGCGGCGACGCTCAGCCCGACCTACGGCCTGTACTCGGGCTACGAGCACTTCGAGAACGAGCCCGTGCGGCCGGGCTCCGAGGAGTACATGCACTCGGAGAAGTACGAGATCAAGCAGCGCGCGCTCGACGGTCCGCTGCTGGGAATGATCGCCCGCCTCAACCAGATCCGGCGCGAGAACGCCCCGCTTCAGGAGCTCTCGAACATCACCTTCCTGGACACCCACAACGAGGCGCTCATCGCCTACGCCAAGCAGACTCGCGGCGAGACGATCGTGTGCGTGGTCAACCTCGACCCCCATCAGGGTCAGCAGGGCGTGACGGTGATCCCGGCGAGCCTCGGGCTGCCGCCCACGTTCACCGTCCACGATGAGCTGTCGGGCGAGCGCTACCAGTGGCGGATCGGGCACAACTACGTGGCGCTGGCCCCCGGCGTCCGCCAGGCCCACGTGCTCCGCGTCGAGCGATGAGCGTTGGACCCCCGACACTGACGCACCTGCTCGCGCGGGAGCCTCGGCCCACCGCCGCCCGCGGGACCTCCGCGGCACAGACCACCGGCCCCAACCAGGCCTATCAGTGGTTCGAGGCCGAGCCGCTGTGGTTCAAGCGCGCCATCTTCTACGAGATCCACATCCGCGGCTTCTTCGACGGCAACGGCGACGGCTCGGGCGACTTCCGCGGGCTCACCGAGAAGCTCGAGTACCTCCAATGGCTCGGCATCGACTGCATCTGGCTGCTGCCCTTCTACGAGTCCCCGCTGCGCGACGGCGGTTATGACATCTCGGACTTCACACGGGTGCACCCCGACTACGGGACGGTCGACGACGTCCAGGATCTGATCGACGCCGCCCACGCCCGGCGCATCCGCGTCATCGCCGACCTGGTCATGAACCACACCTCGAGTGACCATCCGTGGTTCCAGGAGAGCCGCACCGGCGGCCCCGACGGGCCCAAGCGTGACTGGTACGTGTGGTCTGACACCGACGAGCGCTACCCCGACGCGCGCATCATCTTCACTGACACCGAGGTCTCCAACTGGACCTATGACCCGGTGGCCGGCGCGTACTACTGGCACCGCTTCTTCTCCCACCAGCCCGACCTCAACTACGACAACCCCGAGGTTCACGACGCGATGAGCGGCGTGCTGCGCTTCTGGCTGGACATCGGCCTCGACGGCTTTCGCCTCGATGCCGTGCCCTACCTGTACGAGCGTGAGGGCACGATCTGCGAGAACCTGTCCGAGACCCACGCGTACCTCAAGAAGGTCCGCAGGGAGATCGAGCAGGAGTACCCCGACCGGGTCCTGCTGGCCGAGGCCAACCAGTGGCCGGCCGACGTCGTCGAGTACTTCGGCGACGGCGACGAGTGTCAGATGTGCTTCCACTTCCCGGTGATGCCGCGCATGTTCATGGCGGTCCGCCGCGAGGAGGCCACGCCGATCTACGAGATCCTCGAGAACACCCCGGCGATCCCCGACAACTGCCAGTGGGGACTGTTCCTGCGCAATCACGACGAGCTGACCCTCGAGATGGTCACCGACGAGGAGCGCGACTACATGTACTCCGAGTACGCCAAGGATCCGCGGATGAAGCTCAACCTGGGCATCCGCCGGCGCCTGGCGCCGTTGCTGGACAACGGCCGCGACGAGATCCAGCTCATGACCGCGATCCTGTTCAGCCTGCCCGGGTCACCGGTTCTCTACTACGGTGATGAGATCGCGATGGGAGACAACATCTTCCTTGGTGACCGCGACGGCGTGCGGACGCCCATGCAGTGGACCGTGGACCGCAACGGCGGCTTCAGCCGCGCCGACTTCGCGCAGCTCTACGCCCCGCCGCTGATGGACCCGGTGTACGGCTTTCAGGCGGTCAACGTCGAGGCGCAGTTGCGGACGCCCACGTCGCTGCTGCGCTGGATGCACCGGTTCATCGCTCTGCGCAAGGAGCATCCGGTGTTCGGGCTGGGTACCTATGAGCCGATCGAGACGTCCAACCCCCGGATCTTCGCCGTGCTGCGGCGCTTCGAGGACGACCTGGTCCTGTGCGTGCACAACCTGGCGCGCTCGGCCCAGGCAGTGGAGCTCGACCTCTCGGCTCACGCGGGCCGCTTCCCGGTCGAGCTGTTCGGTCGCAGCCGCTTCCCCCGCATCGGCGAGCTGAACTACCTGTTGACGCTCGCTCCGCGCGGCTTCTACTGGTTCCAGCTCGTCCAGGAGGGGGAGGACGCGATCGGATGACTGACGTGAGCAATCCTGCACGGGCCGAGATCGAGCACCTGGATGCGGACGCCGTGTCGACGTGGCTCGAGGGCCAACGGTGGTACGCGTCCAAGTCGCGCCACGTCACCGGCCTCCAGGTGGAGGAGAGCGTGGCCATCGCCGACACCCCGCCGCTGATCCTCAACCTCGTCCAGGCGCGCTTCGCCTCAGGCAGTCACGAGCTCTACCAGCTGCCGTTCGCGTTGCTCGCCGCCGACAAGGTCGGCGATCGCCCGGTGGTCTGCACGACGAAGAACTGGACGGCGGTCGACGCCGTCGCCGACCCGGAGCTCGTGCGCGAGCTCCTGCGCCAGATCGACGCCGAGCAGACGCTCGAGGGCGAGGGCGGCACGTTCCGCTTCCAGCGCGTGGAGCTGAGCGGCCCGCTCCCGCTCGACGCACCGGTGCGCCCGATGGGCGTCGAGCAGTCCAACTCGTCGATCGTGTTCGGCGACGAGACCGTGCTCAAGGTCTTCCGGCGCCTGGAGCCCGGCATCAATCCCGAGCTCGAGGTGCTCCAGTTCCTCACCCGCCGGGAGTTCGCGAACATCGCCCCGTTGCAGGGGTGGTACGAGTACGAGGGCAGGTCCTTCAGCGCCACGCTGGGCGTCGCCCAGCGCTTCTTCGGAGATGCCGTCGGCGGCTGGGAGCTGGCCCTGGATCAGATCGCCACCGATCCGGCAGCCTTCCTGCCCGAGCTCGGCAGCCTCGGCGCCGTCACGGCGCACCTCCACAACGCGCTGGCCTCAGACTCCAGCGACCCCGCCTTCAGCCCCGAGGAGCCCAGCGCCGAGTCGATGTCGCTGCTCACCGCGACAATCGACGAGGACATCGAGCGGGTCTTCGTGCGCCTGCCCGACGATGAGCGGGTCGCCGCCATCGCCGGGCGCGGCCAGGACGTGCGCGAGCAGATCGCCATGCGGGCCCAGACCGGGGCCGGCGGGCGCGCCATCCGCACCCACGGCGACTACCACCTGGGCCAGACCCTGCACATGCCCGGGGGCTGGGTCATCATCGACTTCGAGGGCGAGCCGGCCCGTCCCCTGTTCGAGCGCCGGCAGAAGCGCAGCCCGCTGCGCGACGTGGCCGGGATGCTCCGCTCCCTGGCCTACGCCACCTCGGCCGCCGAGATCATGCGCGGGATCCCGGCGCCTGGCCAGTTCGAGGACCAGGCCCGCACCATCTTCCTGGAGAACTACTTCGCCAACATCGACCAGGCCCTGCTGCCCGGCGGCGACGCGGCCATCGCCAACATGCTGGCTATCTTCGAGCTCGAGAAGGCTATCTACGAGCTCCAGTACGAGCTGGACAACCGGCCGGATTGGTTGCCGATCCCCGTCGCGGGTATCGCCCGCCTCTTGGAGGCCGCATGACCACCATCGCCCAAAACGATCTCGACGCCCTCGTGCGCCGGGAGCACCCCGAGCCCCATTCCATCCTGGGCGCCCACGCCACCGAGGGCGGCGTCATCGTCCGGGCCCTGCGCCCCTCGGCGGAGTCGGTCGCCGTCAAGCCCAGCCGCGGCAAGAGCGTGCCGATGACGGAGATCCACCCCGGCGGCATCTTCGAGGCTGAGATCGACGGCGCGGAGCTGCCGCTGAAGTACAAGCTCAAGGTCGACTACGGCTCCGCCGGGAAGTTCACCATCGAGGACCCCTACGCGTTCCTGCCGACGATCGGCGAGCTGGACCTCCATCTCATGGGCGAGGGGCGCCACGAGGAGCTCTACGAGCGCCTCGGCGCCCACGTCATCGAGCACGGCGGCGTTCAGGGAACCGCGTTCGCGGTGTGGGCCCCGGCGGCCCGCGCGGTGAGTGTCGTCGGTGACTTCAACTCGTGGGACGGCCGCCTGCACGCCATGCGCTCGATGGGGACCAGCGGCATCTGGGAGCTGTTCCTTCCCGACGTGGGGGCCGGCCAGCGCTACAAGTACGAGATCCTCACCCAGGACGGGGAGATCCTGCTCAAGGCCGACCCCTACGCCCAGGAGACCGAGGTCCCGCCCAAGACGGCCTCGATCATCCACACGCCGGGCCATGCGTGGTCAAAGAAGGACGCCAAGTTCCTCAAGGACCGCGGTACGCATCAGCCGCTGTCAGAGCCCGTCTCCATCTACGAGGTTCACCTGGGCTCGTGGCGGCTGAACTCCCTGGAGCACAACCGGCCGCTCACCTACGCCGAGCTCGCCGACGAGCTGTCGGCGTACTGCGCGGACATGGGCTTCACCCACGTCGAGCTGCTCCCGGTGATGGCCCATCCGTTCAGCGGTTCGTGGGGCTATCAGGTCACCGGCTATTACGCCCCCACCCCCCGCTACGGCTCGCCCGACGACCTGCGCGCGTTCATCGACAAGATGCACGCCAACGGCATCGGCGTGCTCCTCGACTGGGTTCCCGCCCATTTCCCGCGCGACGAGTTCGCCCTCGCCCGCTTCGACGGCACCGCGCTCTACGAGCACTCCGACCCGCGCCGCGGCGCGCATCCGGACTGGGGCACGCTGGTGTTCAACTTCGGGCGCTACGAGGTCCGCAACTTCCTCATCTCCAACGCTCTGTTCTGGCTGCGCGAGTACCACGTCGACGGGATCCGGGTCGACGCGGTGGCCTCGATGCTCTACCTGGACTACTCGCGGCGCGAGGGCGAGTGGGTGCCCAACCAGTTCGGCGGGCGCGAGGACCTGGATGCGGTCGCCTTCCTCAAGGAGCTCAACGAGGTCATGTACGGGCGCGAGCCCGGGATCATCTCGGCCGCCGAGGAGTCCACCGCGTGGCCCGGCGTGTCGCGGCCGACATACCTGGGCGGCCTGGGCTTCGGCTTCAAATGGAACATGGGCTGGATGCACGACACGCTCGGCTACTTCCAGCAGGACGCCATCTATCGCCGCTACCACCATCACGAGCTGACCTTCAGCCTCATGTACGCCTTCAGCGAGAACTTCGTGCTGCCGCTCTCGCACGACGAGGTCGTGCACGGCAAGGGATCGCTCTACTCCAAGATGGGCGGCGGCGACCACTGGCAGAAGCTGGCCAACCTGCGCGCGCTGTACGCCTACATGTGGGCGCACCCGGGCAAGAAGCTGCTGTTCATGGGCTGCGAGCTGGCCCAGCAGGCGGAGTGGAGCCACGAGCGCTCGCTGGACTGGCACCTGCTCGAGCAGCCAGACCACGCCGGCGTGCAGTCGCTGGTGCGCGACCTCAATCGCCTCTACCGCTCAGAGCCGGCCCTGTACGAGCTGGACTCCGACCCGGCCGGCTTCTGGTGGCTCGAGCCCAACGACGCCGACAACAACGTGCTGGCCTTCGCGCGCCAGTCTCGCGAGGGCGAGCGCGTGGTGGTCTTCATCGCCAACCTGTCGCCGGTCCCGCGCGAGAACTACCGCCTCGGCCTGCCGCGGTCGGTCCGCTGGCGCGAGGCGCTCAACACGGACTCGTCGTTCTACGGCGGCAGCGACGTCGGCAACCTCGGCGGCGTGCAGCCCGAACCGATCCCGTGGCACAACCAGCCGTTCTCGGCGGAGGTCACCCTGCCCCCGCTGGCCGCGCTCTGGCTCGTCCCCGAGGAGTGAGCAGAGCCCACCGGACCCGCCGTCGGACGGCGGGCTAGCCTCATGCCCCATGTCGATGTCCAGCGCCGACGAGCCTGACGAACCGTACCCCTGGGAACGCCCGCTCGGCGCGCGTCAGATCGACGACGAGCGCGCCGAGTTCCGGGTCTGGGCCCCTCGCGCCTCGGATCCCGTCGTCAAGGTCGACGGCGCGCGCCACGCGATGATCGACGTGGGCCTCGGGGTGTGGGAGGCGATCGTCCCCGCGGGCCCCGGCAGTGACTACGTCTTCGTCATCGAGGGCGAGGATCTGCC
The DNA here is from genome assembly GCA_963708835.1 of uncultured Actinomycetota bacterium. GTDB lineage: Bacteria > Actinomycetota > Thermoleophilia > Solirubrobacterales > Solirubrobacteraceae > Palsa-465. The sequence continues at coordinate 147,300 of CAVPUB010000002.1, forward strand.
CGACCCGGCCTCGCGCTGGCAGCCCGAGGGATTGCGCGGGCCCTCTCGGGTGCTGGACCCCCGTCGTCTGGCCACCGGGCGGCGCGGCGGCTTCATGGCGCCGGCGCTCGAGGACCTGCTCATCTACGAGCTGCACATCGGCACCTTTACTCCGGAGGGCACGTTCGCGGCGGCGGCCGAGCGCCTGCCCGACCTGGCCGACCTCGGCGTCACCGCGGTGGAGATCATGCCGGTGGCCGAGTTCCCCGGCGAGCGGGGCTGGGGCTATGACGGCGTCTACATCTCGGCCGCCCAGTCCTCCTACGGGGGGCCGCAGGAGTTGGCCGCGTTCGTGGCCGAGGCCCACCGCCACGGCCTGGCGGTCATCCTCGACGTCGTCTACAACCACCTCGGCGCGTCGGGGGCGGCGGCGATGGAGGCCTTCGGGCCCTACTTCACCGCCAAGTACGAGACGCCGTGGGGCATGGCGATGAACTTCGACGACGCCGAATGCGACCCGGTGCGCGAATGGGTGTGCCAGAGCGCCGAGGGCTGGGTGCGCGACTTCGGCATCGACGGGCTGCGGCTGGACGCGATCCACGCCATCTTCGACCAGAGCCCCGAGCACATCGTCGCCGCCGTCGCCCGCCGCGTCCACGCCGTCAACCCGCGCCACTACGTGATCGCCGAGTCCGGGCTCAACGACCCGATCGTCATGCGCCCGCCCGAGCGCGGCGGGTGGAACTGCGACGCCTCCTGGGCCGATGACTTCCACCACTCGCTGCGCGCGCTCATCACCGAGGACCACGACGGCTACTACGCGGACTTCGGGTCCGTGGCCCAGCTGGCCAAGGCCTTTCACCGCCCTCACGTCGATGACGGCGAGTACTCGCCGTTTCGCCGCCGGCGGTTCGGGGCGCCCGCCGAGGACATCCCGCCCGAGCGCTTCGTCGTCTTCTCCCAGAACCACGACCAGGTCGGCAACCGGGCGTACGGCGACCGCATGCCCGCCACCGCCCGGCCACTGGCGGCGTTCTGCACGCTGCTGGCGCCGTTCGTGCCGATGCTGTTCATGGGCGAGGAGTACGGCGAGCTGGCCCCGTTTCAGTACTTCACCAACCACATCGACCCTGATATCGCGCAGGCCACCCGCGAAGGGCGTCGCGGCGAATTCTCGGCCTTCGCCCAATTCGCCGCCGAGGTGCCCGACCCCGAGGACCCACGGACCTTCGAACGCTCCAAGCTCACCCGTCGCGCCGACCAGGGCCTGGCCCGCCTGTACCGGGAGCTCATCGCCGCGCGCAAGAAGCTGCCGCGCGGCACCCCCCGCGAGATCGAGTACGACGAGCGCTTCCGCTGGCTGGTGGTCCGTCGTGGCCCCTACGAGCTGGCCTGCAACTTCGGCACGGGCCCGGTGACCATCCCCTGCCAGGGAGAGACGATCGAGCTCAGCGCCGGAGGGGACGCGCATCTGAGTGGCGGTTCCCTCAAACTCCAGGCCATGGCGGGAGCGCTGATTTCATGATCGAGGTATGGCCGGGCCGTCCCTTCCCGCTCGGCGCCGTCTGGGACGGGCAGGGGACGAACTTCAGCCTGTTCTCCGAGCATGCCGAGGGCGTGACCCTCTGCCTGTTCGACGACGAGGGCAACGAGACGCCGCTGGAGGTCACCGGCAACCGGGCCCACAACTGGCACTGCTACCTGCCCGGGATCGGGCCCGGGCAGCGTTACGGCTACCGGGTGCACGGGCCCTACGCGCCCAACGAGGGCCACCGCTTCAACCCCAACAAGCTCCTCATCGATCCCTACGCCAAGGCGATCGAGGGGGTGGTGGACTGGTCCCACGACGCCAACGTCTTGCCCTACGTGCCGCCCGACAGCCTCGAGGACGCCGAGCAGGCCGACCTCGAGATGGACGACGAGGACGACTCCGGCGCCGTCCCCAAGTCCGTCGTCATCGACGACGCCTTCGACTGGGAGGGGGACCGCCGGCCCGAGACCCCGTTCGCCGACACGATCATCTATGAGACCCACGTCAAGGGTTTCACCATGACGCACCCCGACGTGCGCGAGGACCTACGTGGGACCTACGCCGGCCTCGCCTCCGAGCCGGCGCTGGCCTACCTCAAGGAGCTGGGGATCACCGCGGTGGAGTTGTTGCCGATCCACCACATCTGCGACGAGTCGTTTCTGCATGAGCGAAAGCTGCGCAACTACTGGGGCTACAGCACGATCGGCTACCTGGCGCCGCACTCCGAGTACGCCGCCACCGGCCGGCGCGGGGAGCAGGTGCGCGAGTTCAAGGGCATGGTCAAGGCGCTGCACCAGGCCGGCATCGAGGTGATCCTCGACGTCGTCTACAACCACACCGCCGAGGGCAACCATCTGGGCCCGATGCTGTCCTTCAAGGGCGCCGACAATTCCTCCTACTACCGGCTGATGCCCGACGACCCGCGCCACTACATGGACTTCACGGGCACGGGCAACTCGCTCAATCCGGTCCACCCCGCGGTGCTGCGGATGATCATGGACTCGCTGCGCTACTTCGTCATCGACTGCCACGTCGACGGGTTCCGCTTCGATCTGGCCTCGGCCCTGGCCCGCGAGTTCTACGACGTCGACCGGCTCTCGGCCTTCTTCGACACGATCCACCAGGACCCGGTCCTCTCCCAGGTCAAGCTCATCGCCGAGCCGTGGGACGTCGGGCCCGGCGGCTATCAGGTGGGTAACTTCCCGATCCTGTGGAGTGAGTGGAACGGCGTCTACCGCGACGCGATGCGCGACTTCTGGCGCGCCTCGGCCAGCGTCGGCCAGTTCGCCGAGCGGCTCTCGGGCTCGGCCGACCTCTACGAGTCAGACGGCCGCGATCCCTTTGCCTCGATCAACTTCATCACCGCGCACGACGGCTTCACCCTGCGCGATCTCGTCTCCTACAACGGCAAGCACAACGAGGACAACCTGGAGGACAACCGCGACGGCACCGATGACAACCGCTCGTGGAACTGCGGCGCCGAGGGCGAGACCGACGACGCCGGCATCAACGAGCTGCGCCGGCGCCAGCAGCGCAACTTCCTCACCACGCTGTTCGTCTCCCAGGGCACGCCGATGCTGCTCGGCGGCGACGAGCTCTACCGCAGCCAGGGCGGCAACAACAATGCGTGGTGCCAGGACAACGCCATCAGCTGGTATGACTGGAACACCGACGAGGACGCCCGTCAGATGCGGGAGTTCACCCACCGGCTCATTCGTCTGCGCAGCGAGCACTGCACGTTCCGGCGCGAGACGTTCCTGCGCGGCCAGCCGGTCAACGACTCCCCGCTGCCCGACGTGTGGTGGTTCCGCGTCGACGGGCGGCGCATGACCAGCCGTGACTGGGAGCACGGCGAGGCGGTGCTGGGCATGTTCCTCAACGGCCAGGCGATCGCCAGCCCCGGGCCGCACGGCGAGGAGGTCGAGGACGACTCCTTCGTCCTGCTGTTCAACGCCCACGCCGAGGACCGCGAGTTCAAGCTCCCCCGCCGGCGGATGGGCGCGCGGTGGGAGCTCGAGCTGTGCACGGCCGATCCCACCGCCGCGCCCGGGAGCGTCACCTATGACGCTCAGGGCCTGATCAACGTCACCGCTCACTCGATCACGATCCTCCGGCGGGTGTGATGGTGTTCGCTCGTCGGTCCGGGTAGCAGCAGAGGGTGACCGCCGCCAGGCCCTCGCTGCGGGCGACGTACCGCCTGCAGCTCACACCCGAGTTCGGCTTCGCTGCGGCCCGCGAGCGGATCCCCTACCTGCGCGACCTCGGCATCTCGCACCTGTACCTGTCGCCGTCGCTCCAGGCCCGGGCGGGCTCGATGCACGGCTACGACGTCGTCGACCCGACCCGGATCTCGGACGACCTCGGGGGCGAGGCCGCGTTTCGCGAGCTGGCGCAGGCCGCCCACGACGCCGGGCTGGGGGTCGTGCTCGATCTGGTGCCCAACCACATGGCCACCGACGACGCCAACCGGTTCTGGGCCGATCCGGAATTGCGCGAGCGGTTCTTCGACATCGAGGCGACCACCGGCCGGCACCGGCGCTTCTTCGACATCGACGATCTGGCGGGGGTGCGCCAGGAGGACCCCGCGGTGTTCGAGGCCACCCACGCGCTCGCCCTGGGCCTGGTGCGCGACGGGGTCGTCGACGCGCTGCGCATCGACCATCCCGACGGGCTGGCCGACCCGGCCCAGTACTTCCGGCGGTTGCGCAACGGCGGGGCGACGACGGTGTGGATCGAGAAGATCCTCGAGGCCTCCGAGCCGCTGCGCGACTGGCCGGTCACCGGCACCGTGGGCTACGAGTTCCTCAACGATGTGTGCGCGCTGTTCGTTGACCCGGCGGCCGAACCGGCCTTCACGGCGCTGTGGCAGGAGCTGTCAGACGACCGCCGGCCGTTTGCCGAGGTCGCGGCCGAAGCCAAGCTCCAGCAGGCCATCGGCCCGTTTGCGCCCGAGCTGGAGCGTCTGTCCGCGCTGGCAGACGGGGAAGCGGGCGACACGGAGTCACTGGCTCGCGCGGTGGCCTCGTTCCCGGTCTACCGCACCTACGTCGAGCCCGATGCGGGCGTCGTCGATGACGCCGACCGTCAGGTGGTGGCCGAGGCGGGCGACATGCCAACGGACATCGCGCAGATGCTCCTGCTGCAACGGCCGGCGCCGGCCGAGTTCGTCACGCGCTTTCAGCAGACCACGCCGCCGGTGGTGGCCAAGGGCGTCGAGGACACCGCCTTCTACCGCTACGCCCGGCTGCTCGCCCTCTGTGACGTCGGCGGGGATCCCGGGCGCTTCGGGATCGCCGCGGAGCACTTTCACGAGGCCTGCTCCGAGCGCGCGCGCCGGTTCCCCGAGGCGATGCTGACGACGATGACCCACGACACCAAGCGCTCGGCCGACGTGCGCGCGCGGCTCGCCGCACTGACCTGGCTCCCCGAGCGCTGGGAGGAGTACGTCCGCCGCTGGTTACAGCTGTCAGAGCCGCTGCGGACCGCGGGCGCGCCCGACGAGGCCGAGTGCTACTTCCTCCTCCAAACCCTCGTGGGCGCATGGCCGATCGACGCCGAGCGAATCCAGGCCTACATGGAGAAGGCGCTGCGCGAGGCCAAGCGCCACACGAGTTGGACCGAGCAGAACGCCGAGTGGGAACGGGCGGTGAGCGACTTCATCAGCGGGGTCTTCGCCGACGGCAAGCTGAGGCGCGAGCTGGACGGGTTTGCCCGCGAGCTCGAGTTCGCCGGCGACTGCGTCGCGCTGCGTACGGTCGCGCTCAAGCTCACGACACCCGGCGTGCCCGACATCTATCAGGGCGACGAGATGCCCCTGTTCGCCCTCGTGGACCCCGACAACCGCCGCCCCGTCGACTGGCAGTGGAACGAGACGATGCTCGGCCGCCTGGCCGGGGGCGCCCAGCCCGAGTCGGCCATCCGCAAGCTGTGGCTGACCACCCGTCTGCTCGGCTTGCGCATCCGCCGCCCGGACGCGTTCGCCGGCGCCTATGAGCCGCTGATCGCGCCGGACACCGCGGTGGCGTTCGTCCGCGGCGGCGAGGTGCTGGTGGCGGTCGCGACGCGCTCCGGGCCGCCCCCGGGCACGCTCGACGGCGCCGAGGGGCGCTGGCGCGACGTGCTCCACGGCGACGAGCGCGAGCTCGGTTCGTCCGTGGCACTGGCCGAGCTGCTCGACGAGTACGGGATCGCCGTGCTCGAGCGCGCCTGACCACCCCCGAATCCGGACCCGGCTCGATTTCCCCCGGCTCAGCTCTCGTGCAGGATCACGCCGCGGATGTTCTTGCCGGCCAGCAGGTCGCGGTAGCCCTCGTTGACCTGCTCCAGGCTGTAGCGCGCGGTGATGATCTCGTCGAGCTTGAGGTGGCCTGAGCGGTAGAGGCCGAGCAGGTTGGGCATCTCGTAGATCGGGTTGGCCCCGCCGGCCAGCGAGCCCTGAATGCGCTTGTGCCACCCCACCAGCGGGGAGCCGGTGAGGCTGACGGTGTGTACGTCGGCGCGGCTCACCGAGGTGAGGATGACCCGCCCGGCCTTGCCGATGAGGCTCACCGCGGCCTCGGTGATCTCGGGCTCGAGCACGCCGACCGTGACCACGCACAGGTCAGCCATCTGACCCCGGGTGAGGTTGATGAGCTCCTCGCGGGCCTCGTCGACGTCGCTGAAGGCGTGGGTCGCGCCCAGGCGCCGGGCCGCATCGAGCTTGAACCGGTTGGGATCGATCGCCACCACGTCGCGGGCTCCGGCATACGCGGCCCCCTGGACCGCGTTGATCCCGACGCCGCCGACGCCCATGATGACCACGGTCTCGCCCGGCCGCGTCTCCCCGGCGCGGACCGACGAGCACCAGCCGGTGGTGACGCCGCAGCCGACGAGGCAGGCCACCTCGAAGGGGATGTCGTCGTCGATGCGCACGCACGAGTACTCCGAGACGACCGTGTGATCCGAGAATGTGCCCAGCGCGCAGAACCCCCCGTAGTCCTCGCCGTTGCGGTGGAAGCGAAACGTCTCGTCCTGGAGGCAGCCCACCCCCGCGTACAGCCCACGGTCACACAGGTTCTGGTGGCCCGTGGAGCAGTAGCGGCACCTGCCGCAGGCGGGGATGTAGGAGGTGACGACGTGGTCGCCGGGCTTGACCCGGGTGACGCCGGGGCCGACGGCCTCGACCACGCCGGCACCCTCGTGGCCGCCCACCAGCGGCATGCGGATGTGGCTGCCGCCCTCGGCGCGGATGTGCTCGTCGGAGTGGCACAGCCCGGCCGCCTTGTAGCGGATGAGTACCTCGTAGTCCTTGGGCTCGTCGAGGTCCAGCTCGGTGATCTCCCAGTCGGTGCCCGGCTGGTGCAGTACGGCAGCGCGGGTCGTCATGCTCGCCATCATTCCTCCCTCAGCTGCGGGACCACCTCGGCGCCGATGAGCCGCAGGTGATCCAGATCGTCGATGTCGAAGATGTGCAGGTAGGCGCTCTCGCACCCGGCTCGGGCGAACGAGCCGAGCGCGTCGACCAGCTCGGATGGGGTTCCGACCACGCCGTTGGCCAGCATCCGCGCGCCCGGCGCCCCCAGCCGCTCAAGCCGCCCCTCGGCCTCGGCCTTCGTCGTCCCGCAGATGACCTGGGTGGTGACCGACATGCGCAGTGTGTCGGGGTCACGACCGATCTCCTCGCACACCTGGCGCACTCGCTCGATCCGCTCGGCCGTCCCGGTACCGCCGCCGCTGTTGAACTCGTCGGCGTAGCGGGCGGCGGCCAGCGGGGTCCGGCGCGGGCCGGTGCCCCCGATGACGATCTCCGGCCGCGGACGCTGCACGAGCGCCGGGAAGTTGGCGCACTGGTCAAGCTGCCAGAACCGCCCGTCGAAGTTGAACCGCTCGCCGGACGGCGTCGTCCACAGGCCGTTGATGATCTGCAGCGCCTCCTCCATGCGGTCAAAGCGCTCCCCCATCGACGGGAACGGGATGCCGAAGGCCTGGTGCTCGCGCTCATACCAGCCGGTCCCGATCCCGAACACGACACGGCCGCCGCTCATCTGATCCACCGAGGCGACGGCCATCGCCACCACCGCGGGGTTGCGAAACGTGCCGGCGGTCATCAGCGTTCCCAGCCTGATCCGCGACGTGTCGCGGGCCAACCCGGCGAGCGTGGTCCACGAGTCGGTCGGCAGATAATCGGGGTCGCCGGCGTCGATCCCCAGGTAGTGGTCTCCGCGGAAGAAGCCGTCGAAACCGGCCTGCTCGGTGGTCTGGGCCATCGCCAGGATCCGGTCGTAGGTGGCGCCGTGGCGCGGTTCCATCAGCACACGCAGCTTCACGCGGTCTCCTCCGGTCGGGGCACGGGAAACGGCGTGGCCCCTCCGCCGTCGAGGACGAGCATCTGGCCGGTCATGTAGGCGGCGGCGTCCGAGGCCAGGTAGCGCACCGCCGCCGCGACATCCTCCGGGGTGCCGACCCGGCCCACCGGCAGGCGACTCCCGCGGCGTTCGAGCTCGGCCGCGACGTCGAGGTCGGGGTCGGTGCTCAGCACCGAGCGGCTCGTCCCCAAGGCGCCGGGGCTGATGGCGTTGACGGTGATCCCCCACGCCGCGACGTCGAGCGAGAGCGCCCGCGTCAACCCGATGACCCCGGCTTTGGACGCCGAGTACGGGCTGGAGAACGGCGCCGGCACCGCGCCGGCCATCGAGGCCACGTTGACGATCCGCCCCCAGCGGCCGCGACGCATCGCCGGTACCGCGGCCCGGCACATCAGCCAGGTGCCGCGCAGGTTGATGCGCACCACCTCGTCGAAGGCGTCGATCGGGACCTCGTCGATGACAGCACGGTCCAGGCCCTGCGGGGCCGCGGCGTTGTTGACGAGGATGTCGAGGCGGTCGTGGCGCTCCAGCGCGACGCGCACCATCGCCTCGGCGTCGTCGGAGTCACCGATGTCGCCGAGGGTCGCCGTGGCCGTCCCGCCGGCGGCTGCGATCTCGGACACGAGCGTCTCCAGCCCGCTCCAGGACTCCGGCTGCTCTGACCCGACGATCTCCTGACGGCGGTTCGGCACGCCGGTGGGCCGGCGGTCGGTGACGATCACCGCGGCTCCGTCGCGGGCGAGCGCACGGGCGATGGCCTGGCCGGCGCCGTCGGGCTTGCCGCAGCCGGTGACGAGAGCCACCCGCGCGGTCATGGCGGGTCCCCCTGACCGGGGTAGCGCAGGTCGATCGCCTCGGCGGGCACCGCCAGCGACTTGCCCAGGATCGCCCGCATCACGTCCGGCGGCGCCAGGCAGTCCTCGCAGGCCTCGGGCGTGGCGATGATCGTCACCACCACGCGCTCGTCCTCCTCATGAGCGTCGAGGTCATAGCCGTCGGCGGCCAGCGTCGCCCGCATGGTCTGAAGCCCGTGCGCGCTGAACACGTCAGGCCTCCGCGACCGCGGCCGCCGCCGACTCGATGGCCACCGACGAGTTGGACCACTCGCCGAAGACGCGAAACACCATCGAGATCGCCGCGTTGCGCGCACCGGCGACCACGATCGGGACCGACTCGCGGCCGGGCAGGAACGGTGAGAACGTATCGCCGGGAACGCGCTCGGCCTCGGATGCCGAACGGACCCCATGGCCCGCCTCGGCCACGCCGTCCTTGCCGGCGCGGCGCAGGTCGGCCTCGGCGCGCCCGCAGTGCTCGATCAGCCAGTCCTTGACGTCGGTCTTGGAGAAGCCCGCGCCGGCCAGCATCTGCGCGTGCTCGGGGCAGAACACGATCCCCGCCGACTGGCTGCGGAAGATCATCACCCCGGTGCGCGAGATGGTGTCAGCGAAGTCCCACAGCAGCTGCTCGGCGTCCTGGGTGTGGCGGTTGTCGACGAACTCGTAGGTCCGCGTCAGCGTCACCGAGACCGCGTCCGCTTGGGCGGGGTCGGTCAGGCCCATCTCGGTCGCCAGAGGCTCCCACGGGCTCTCCTCCTCGTTCTCGCCAAAGCAGATCGAGAAGCGCCCCGGGATCCCCTGGGTGGTCTGGTCGAACACGTGCGGGACGACGCCGAAGGCGTTGCGGAGCATGAGCCCCAGCGCCCGCGGGATGGTGGCGTTGGGACGGAAGCCGGCGGCGAAGATGCCGCCGGTGCAGTTGAGCCCGAGCTCGTGACGGATGGGCCCGTTGACCACGATCAGGGGCGCGGGGCCGCTGGTGCTCTGCCAGCCGCCGCCCTTGGCGGCGCGGTCGCGCATCACCGCGTCCCAGGCGGCGAGGACCACTGGGAAGTACGCCGGCAGACAGCCGGCCATGGCGGCGTTGATCGCCGCGGTCTGCACGGTGCACTCAGTCCCCAGGTGGTCCATCCGCCACAGGACCTCGTCGGGCGAGCGGCTGGTGTGGGCCAGGAACTCGTCCACCAGGGCCCGAGACGCCGGCACGACGGGCAGGCCGTCGGTCCAGTCGTGCGCGTAGCAGTACTCGATCGCCTCCCGGGCGAGGTCCGGGTCGGGCTCGGCGGCCATCAGGCGGCTTGCGCGCCCTGAGCGGCGGCCAGCAGCCCGGCCACCTGGGCGGCGACCTGCTCGGCGCGCTCGTGAACCTGGGCGGCGGTCAGCCCGGCCACCGGGTGGGGCGTGGTGACGTAGTTGTAGCCAGGGGCGTCCTGGACCTGCGCCATCGCATCGGCGGTGGCGACGAAGGCGTCAGAGCAGATCACCGCCGCCGGTGTGCCGCGGCGCTCGAACAGCACGCCGTCAGCGATGGCCGAGGCGCTGCACGAGCCGCAGTCGCCCACGCCGATGACCACGACATCCGAGCTCTGGCTCATCTCCTCCACGAGCTCGGGCGGCGCCGGCGCCGAGAACACCTCCTTACGGCGCAGGGTGGCCTCGCCCACCCCGTAGCGATCGCGCAGGACGCCCGCGACGTCCTCCAGGAACAGCGCCGCGTTCTGCTTGCCGTTCTCCAGCAGCCCCACCGAGACGCCGGACAGGTTGGCCCGTCGCGGGGCCAGCGCCAGGCCCGCCGAGACCTGCGCCTCGGCCCGGCCGGTGGGATCCATGATCGCGCTGGTCATTCAGTCCTCCTTCGTGAGCGGCCACTAGTGCTCGTGGACGAGGACGCCGCGGATATTGCGCCCCTCCAGCATGTCCTTGTAGCCCTGGTTGATCTCGTCGAGTCGGTAGCGGTTGGTGATGAGCTCCTCGAGCTTGAGCTGGCCCGCGCGCCACAGGCCCAGCAGCCGCGGCATGTCATACAGCGGGTTGGCGCCGCCGAACAGCGAGCCCTGGATGTTCTTGTGCCACCCGGTGACCGGCGAGCCGTTGATGGCGATCGTGTGGTTGTCAGGGCCGCCGCCCACCGCGGTGACGACGACGCTGCCGCCCTTCCCGATCGCCTCGACCGCGTTGCGCAGCACCTGGGCGTCCATCACCCCGATCGTGATGACGGCGTGGTCGGCCCCCTCGCCCCGGGTGACGTCGCGCACGTACTCGAGCGCCTCCGCCGGGTCGCCGGTGGTGAAGGTCGCGCCGAACTTGCCGGCCATCTCCTGCTTGTAGGGATTGGGGTCCACCGCCACCACGTGCTTGGCCCCGGCGTAAGCGGCGCCCTGAACGGCGTTCATGCCCACCCCGCCGGTCCCGTAGATGACCACGGTCTCCCCCGCGCGCGTCCCGGCCGCGTAGACGGACGAGCCCCAGCCGGTGGTGACGCCGCAGGCCACAAGCGCGGCGACCTCGAAGGGAATGTCCTCGTCGATGGGCACGCACGCGTTCTCGGAGATGACGATCCACTGGCTGAACGTGCCCAGCACGCACATCCCGCCGATGTCGGTGCCGTTCTCGTGAAAGCGGAACGTGCCGTCCAACATCATCCCGGTGCCGGCGTTGAGCCCGTCGTTGCACATGTTCTGGCGGCCGGTGGAGCAATAGCGGCAGTGACCGCACACGGGAATCCAGGATGTGCAGATGTGGTCGCCCTCGCGCACCCGGGTCACGCTGGGCCCGACCTTCTCCACGATCCCCGCCCCCTCGTGGCCGCCGATCATCGGATACCGGTACGGGCCGCCCTCGCGCACGTGCTCGTCGGAATGACACAGGCCGCACACCATCACCCGGACGAGCACCTCGTGCTCCTTGGGCTCGTCGAGGTCGAGCTCCGTCACCTCCCACTGCTCGCCCGCCCCGCGGACGACTGCTGCACGCGTCTTCACTGTGTCACTCCTTCGGTCGCGGTACCCGCCCCTTCAGACACCAGCTGCGGGGCGCTCACCCCCAGGAAGCGGAACGTGTTGTGCCAGGTGATGTCCTCGAGCTGGTCCGGCGGCAGGTCGAGCGATCTCAGCGTCCGCGCGCACGGCTCCTCCCGTGCCATCGCCGGGAAGTCCGAGCCGACGAGAACCTGGCGGTGGCCCATCAGCTCGATGAGGTGGCGCAGGGTGCGGCGGTCCATCACCAGCCCGTCGTAGTAGAAGCGCCTGGCCAGCTCCGCGGGCGAGATCCCCTCCCCCTCGGGCGACGGCTCCTCGTTCCACGTCTTGCCCCAGAAGAAGTTGGCGCGCGGGAGCATGCACGGGAAGCCTCCGGCGCCGTGGCTGAAGGCCAGTCGCAGGTCGGGGTGCTTCTCGGCGACGCCGCCGGCGATGATCGACGTCGCCGCCAGCGCGCAGTCGGCGCCGACCGCGAATCCGGCCACCGCCACCAGCCCGGCGGGCACGCGCCCACCCAGATCGCCCGGCATGCCGTGCACGAACACCGGCATCCCGGCCCGCTCGACCTCGGCCCAGAACTCGCTGAACTCGTCCTCATGCAGGGAGCGGCCCAGGACGTTGGAGGTGATCTCGATCGCCACCAGCCCGGCCTCCCGTACGCGGGCCAGTTCGGCGCACGCGAGCTCGGGGGCCTGCATCGGGACCATCCCCATGCCCAGCAGCCGGTTGGGGTCGGTCTGGATCAGCTCCGCGATGAAGGCGTTGACCCGCCGGCACAGCTCCAGGCCCTCGGCGGCCGGAAGGCTGAAGTCCAGCAGCGGCGGCATCGGCGAGACGACCTCGGCGTCGATGCCGGAGCGCTCCTGCTCCTCGAGGCGGCGCTCGCCGGAGTAGAAGGCGTCCGAGGCGGTGAACTGCATGCGGTCTGACTCGAGCAGGCGGGCGTGCGGGTCGTCGCAGGGCCCGACGCGCGGGCCGAGATGGCCCTCCTGAGTACCGCACGCCTCCAGGGCGCCGGGGATCACGTGGGCGTGCATGTCGACGAGCATCTAGTCACTCCTTTTGTCGGGGCAGACGCAGACGTGCACCGCGTCTCCATCCCCCAGGGATCGGATCGCGGCCTCGGTGTCGGCCAGCCCAAAGGTCCCCGACGACAGCTTCTCGAGCGGGAAACGCCCGGACTCGATGATCCGGATCGCTTCGATATAGGCCTCGGCGTTGACCCCGAAGGCGCCCTTGACAGTCAGTCCCTTGTTGATCAGGCGGTCGGTGACCAGCTCGATCGTCTTGTTGCCCTTCAGCCCCGCCAGCACGATCCGCCCCGAGTGGCGTACCGCCTCGATCGCGTCGGTGATCGGCTGGGCCGCCATCGGGGTGAGCTCGAGCACCACGTCGGCCATCGCCCCGTCCGTGATCTCGGTCACCCGCTCGACCACGTTCTCCTCCTCGACGTTGATCACGTGGTCCGCGCCCAGTTCGCGCGCGAGCGCCAGCTTGCCGGCATCCCGGCCCAGCCCGGTGACGATGATCGTCCCGGCGCCTCGCGCGCGGGCCGCGATCACCGAGGCCAACCCCCGCTGACCGGGCCCGAGGATGAGCACGGTCTCGCCCAGGCCCACCTCCCCCAGGAACGCCGCCCAGCGCACCCCGGCACCCAGCGGGTTGAACATGACCGCCAGGTGGGGCGGCAGGTCCTTGGAGACCTTGTGCAAGATCGCCCACGGGTGCAGGTAGAGCAGCTCGCCGAACCCGCCCCAGAGGCCCGGCTCGCGCGACAGGGGCGTCATCCCGTAGGCCCCGTCGCGGTGCGGGCAGGACATGTAGCGCCCGGTGAGGCAGTAGTCACAGGCGCGGCACGGCCGCAGGATCTCCACCGCCACCCGGTCGCCGGGCTGCACGCCCCAGCGCTCAGCCGCCCGGTCACCGACCTCCTCGATCACGCCGAGCGGTTCGTGGCCGGGGATGAGCGGGAACATCCCGGGACGGACCAGGTGTCCGCGGTACTGCTCCACGTCGGAGCCGCACACCCCGCATGCCTCGATGCGCAGCAGCCCGTCATCGTCGCTGACCCGTGGCCGCGGGAGCTCGCGGATCTCATACGCCTCGGGTCCGGTCTGGACCGCGGCGCGAACCATCTGTGCAGCGGCCATCTCTAGAACCCTCCCGGAGCGGTCTCATCGTCGTACAGGGGGATGAGCGGCGCCGGCTCGGCCTTGTCGGGGGGCGGCGTGTACCCCCAGTACTTGGCCCGCGCGCCGCCGTCGATCACGAAGTCACAGCCGGTGATCAGCCGTGCGTAGTCGCTGCACAGCCAGGCGACACAGTGGCCGATGTCGGTCGGCGTCGAGGGCGCCATCGGCATGTTGGCGCGCACGTCCATGGTGCCGACATCGCGCCACCAGTTTGGCCGGTCGCCGGGCGGCTTGAAGTGACGACGCAGCCCGCCCGACTCCGGGAGCTCGGCCAGCAACTCGGGGTTGTCGGGCCGCGGCGCGGTGGGCGAGTAGGAGTTGACGCGGATTCCGTAGGGGGCGAGGTCCATCGCCGCGGCACGGGTGAAGTTGGCCAGCCCGCCCTTGTGAAACGCGTAGGCGATGACGCCCGGGGCCCCCTGCCACGCGTTGGAGGACAGGACGTTGACGATGCTGCCGCGGATGTCGCGCTCGATCATCGCGATGGCGACGTGCTTGGTGTTGAGGAACGTCCCCGCCCCGGCCACCTCGATCGCGCGGTTGAAGAACTCGAGGCTCTCCTCCAGCACCCCCCGCCCGCCCAGGATGGCGGCGTTGTTGACGAGGATGTCGATCCGCCCCCACCGATCGAGCACCTCGGCGACGTAGCCGGTGACCACGGCCTCATCGGTGATGTCGCCCGCGACCGCCATGGCCTCCCCGCCGTGGCGCTCGATCCGTCGCACCGACGCGGCGGCGGCCTCCTCGGAGATGTCGTTGCAGGCCACCTTCGCGCCGTAGCGCGCGAGCGCCAACGCGATCCCCGAGCCGATGTTGGGCCCGGCTCCGGTGACGAGCGCCACCCGGCCCTCGAGGGAGATCTCCATTCCCACGCTCAGGCCCGCCCGTCGATGATCACGCTCTTGACCTGGGTGTACTCCAGCACCGACTCGGCGCTCACCGTCCGCCCGAACCCGCTGGACTTGTAGCCGCCGAACGGCGCGCCGATCACGCCGCCCGACCACAACGTGTTGATCGACACCTGGCCGGATTCGATCCGCCGCGCCAGCCGGATCGCCTTGCCCACATCGCGCGTCCACACCGAGGAGACGAGGCCGTAGCGCGTCCCGTTGGCGATCTGCAGCGCCTGCTCCTCGTCGTCGGCAGTGAGCACGGACAGCACCGGGCCGAAGATCTCCTCCTGGGCGATCCGCATGTCCGACGTGACCTCGTCGAAGATCGTCGGCGCCACGAAGAAGCCACCGTCAAAGGCCGGGCCGCTCAGCTTGGCGCCGCCGGTGATGACCTTGGCGCCCTCCTCGCGACCAGCCTCCAGGTAGCCCAGGACGCGCTCCTCCTGCTTGGCGCTGATGAGCGGTCCCATGTCCACCTGCTCGTACCAGGGGCCCACCTTGACGTTCGCAAAGCCCTGAGCCAGCCCCTCCACCACCTGATCGCGCACGCTCTGATCCACCACCACCCGAGAGCCGGCGGCGCAGATCTGCCCGGTGTTGAGCGTGATGCTGCGCACGATCGTCGGGATCGCCTTCTCCAGCGGCGCGTCGCGCAGGACGACCTGGGGCGACTTGCCGCCGAGCTCGAGGTGCACGGGCACCAGGTTCTCCGCGCACGCATGCATGATCGCCGTGCCCGTCTCCGGCGAGCCGGTGAAGCTCATCTTGCGGATCCCCGGGTGATGCGACAGGGCGCTGCCCGCCTCGCCGCCGTAGCCGGTCACCACGTTGATCACGCCGGGCGGGATGCCGGCCTCGTGGGCCAGCTTGACCATCAGCAGCGGGGTCAGTGGCGCGTCCTCGGCAGGCTTGAGCACCACCGTGTTGCCCATGGCGATCGCCGGCGCCGTCTCCTGGGCGGTGAGCGGCCCGGGGGCGTTCCAGGGGATGATGCTCGCGCACACCCCCCACGGCTCACGCAGGGTCATCCCCACCACGTCGGGGAACATGGCGGGCAGCGTCTGGCCGGTGGCCTTGTCGGCCAGCCCGGCGACGAAGGTGATGATGCCCGGCATGGGCGCCGGGCCCCAGCTCGGCCGCCCGACCTCCATGCGCTCGAGCAGGTCGAGCTCGCCGCCGTGCTCGCGGCAGAGCTCGGCCCAGCGCAGCAGGAGCTGGCCGCGGACGCTCGGGCTGGTGTCGCGCCACGCCGGGAAGGCCTCGGCGGCGGTCGCCACGGCGTCGTCGACATCCTCCTGAGCGCCGCGCGGGACCACCGCCAGCGTCGCGCCGGTGGCGGGGTTGATGACGTCGATCGTCTCACCGCCGCGCGAGGGCACCCATTCGCCGCCGATCACGTGCGTGCCGGCGGGCAGCAGCGCGCCGACGTCGACCGTGGTCGTCTCGGATTCGCTTACGGCCATTGGTTCGTCCTCCTTAGTGGCTCATTGCGGTGGCCTCGGCTTGCGGAGCGTCGACCGTCACCGGGAAGTGACAGGCGGCGAAGTGGCCGTCGGCGAGCCGGCGCATCGGCGGCTCCTCGGCGGCGCACACGTCCTGTGCTCGCGGGCAGCGGGTGCGAAAGCGGCACCCACTGGGCGGGTCGATGGGCGACGGCGGCTCGCCCCGGATCATCCCGGCCACCGGTTCGCGGGGCACCTCGGGGTCAGGACTGGGAATCGACGCCAGCAGGGCGACCGTGTAAGGGTGAAGCGGCTGGCGGTACAACGCCTCGGCCGGCCCGACCTCAACGAGCTTGCCCAGGTACATCACGGCGACACGATCAGACACCTGCTTGACCAGGGCCAGGTCGTGGGCGATGAACAGGTAGGCCAGGTGCAACTCGGTGCGCAGGCGCTCGAGCAGATTGAGCACCTGTGCACGGATGAGCACATCCAGCGAGGAGACCGCCTCGTCGCAGATGATCAGCGAGGGGTCGAGCGCCAGCGCGCGGGCGATCGCCACCCGCTGGGCCTGGCCGCCCGACAGCTCCCGCGGGCGGCGGCTGCCGTAGCGCACGGGGTCCAGTCCGACCAGCTCGAGCAACTCATGGGCGCGGCGCCGGCGCTCGGCGGCCGTCCCGACCTTGAACGCCACCAGCGGCTCCTCGACGAGCTGCGTCACCTTCCACGTGGGATCGAGCGAGCTGAACGGGTCCTGGAAGACCATCTGCATATGGCGGCGAGCCTCCATGAGCCGCTTGCCCTTCAGGCCCGCCAGCTCGACTCCGCGCAGCCGGACCGAGCCGGACTTGGGCGCGGGTGCCTGCAGGATCGCCCGCGCGAGGGTCGACTTGCCCGACCCGGTCTCCCCCACGAGGCCCAGGCTCTCGCCCGGCGACAGTGACAGGGACACGCCCGACACCGCGTGCACCACGCCCGCCTTGGCGCCGCCGCGGTCGCGCACGGTGAACTCCTGGACGAGGTCGGTGACCTCCAGCAGCGTCTCGGCTTCGCTCACGCCGGCACCTCCACGGCCTCGGCCTCCTCCAGCCCGCACGGATGCCAGCACGCCCACAGATGCCCGGGCTCCTGCTCGGCCAGGGGTGGCGCGGTCTGACGGCACTGCTCGGTCACCTCGGGGCAGCGCGGCGCAAACGGGCATCCGGGCGGCTGGCTGGCGAGGTCGGGCGGCTGGCCCGGCACGGCCGTCAGCGTGGCGTGCGGCGGGTTCTCCAGCCGCGGGATGGCGCCCAGCAGCGCGCGCGTGTAGGGCATCCGCACCTGGCCGAACAGCGTCCGGGTGGCGGCGCGCTCCACCGCCCGCCCGGCGTACATGACCAGCACCTCGTCGGCGTAGCTGGCGGCCAGGCCGAGGTCGTGGCTGATCATGATCAGCGCCATGCCCAGGCGCTGCTGAAGGTCGCGCAGGAGCTCCATGATCTGGGCCTGCGTGGTGACGTCCAGTGCCGTCGTCGCCTCGTCGGCGATGAGCAGCCGCGGGTCGCCGGCCAGCGCGATCGCGATCATCACGCGCTGGCGCATGCCCCCGGAGAGCTGATGCGGATACTGGCGAAAGCGCTCCCGCGCGGCGGGGAGCCGGACGAGCTCCATCAGCTCCACGGCACGGTCCTGGGCCTCGGCCTTTGACACCTTGCGGTGGATGTGGATCGCCTCGGTGATCTGCCCGCCGACGCGCAGCGTCGGGTTCAGCGATCGCGCCGGGTCCTGGAAGACCATCGCGATCTGGTTGCCGCGCAACGCGCGCATCCGCCGTTCGGGGAGGCCCACCAGCTCCTGGCCCTCGTAGCGGATCGAGCCGGTGACCCGGGCGGTGTCCGGCAGCAATCCCATGATCGCGCGGGCGCTGACCGTCTTGCCCGAGCCCGACTCGCCGATGAGGGCCAACGTCCGCGCCTTGTCGGCCTGGTAGCTGAGGCCGTCGACGGCGCGGACCACCTGTCCGGACAGGCGAAAGTCGACGCGCAGGTCCCCGATCTGCAACAGCGGCTCGGTCATCGGGCCGACCACCGCGCCCGCAGGCTCTCGCCCAGCAGGTTGAAGCTGACCACGGTGATGAACAGCGCGGCGCTGGGCAGCAGGACGAACTTCGGCTGGGCCGAGAGGATCCCCTCGCCCGAGGCGATCATGTTGCCCCAGCTCGGCGCCGGAGGTGGGATCCCCAGCCCGAGGAAGCTGAGCGCGCCCTCCAGCACGATGATGATCCCCATGCCGAGCAGGGCGAAGGTGATGAGCTCAGGGAGGATGTTGGGCACGACGTGGCGCAGGAGCGTGCGCAGGTGGCCGGTCCCCGACAGCCGCGCCGCCGCGATGAAGTTCTGCTCGCGCACCCGCAGTGTGGCCGCCCGCGCCAGACGCCCGAACGCCGGCACGCTGAAGAACGTCAGCGCCCAGATCGCGTGGAGCTCCCCGGGACCGAGCCGTTCGGCGATGGCGACAGCGAGCACCAGCGCGGGGAAGGCGATGAGCACGTCGAGCACGCGCATGATCACCCCATCGCGCCACCCGCCGACATACCCGGCGAAGGCACCCAGCGTCCCGCCGACGAGTAGCCCCAGCGCTGTGACCGCAAGCGCCACCTCCAGCGAGGCCCGGCCGCCATAGAGCAGCCGCGACCACTCGTCGTTGCCGGTGGCGTCGGTCCCGAACAGGTGGCCGGGGGTGAACGACGGGTCGTTGGAGTCCAGGATGCTGCCGCCGGTCGGGTGCGGGACCGGCCCGACCAGCGGCCAGATGAAGCAGAGGAAGAAGATGGCCGCGACCATGAAGGTGGGCAGCCAGATCCCACCGAGCGCGCGCAGGCGGCCGAGCCGGCCTCCCTCGCCGGGCGCCGGTGCGACGACGGCCGGCTCCAGGACGCCGGGGACGAGGCGCTCAGCCGGTGCTGCCATATTTCACTCTCGGGTCGAGCGCCGCATACAGCAGGTCGGCGAGCAGGTTGGCCAGCACCACGATCAGGGCGAAGACGAACACCGCCCCCTCGACCACCGGCAGGTCGCGCGAGTTGATCGCCGACAGCAGCTCATGGCCGATCCCGGGCAGGCCGAAGATCTGCTCGATGATCACCGTGACTCCCAGCAGCGTCCCCAGGTTCAGCGCCACCGAGGTGATGAGACCGAACGCGGAGTTGCGCAGGACGTGATGGTGCAGGATCCGCCACGGGCCCACGCCCTTAGCGCGCGCGGTGGTGACGTAGTCCTCGGTGCGCAGCTGCTGCACGAGGTCCGCGCGCAGCTGGCGCGTGTAGAAGCACAGCAGCGACAGCGCCACCGACACCGCGGGCAGCGTCAGGAACTTGATGTTGGTGCCCAGCCCCTTGCGGGGCGGCACCCACCCCAGCGCCGGCAGCCAGTTGAGCTTGACCGCGAAGAAGTAGACGAGGATCAGGGCCAGGATGTAGTTGGCGACCGACAGCCCCGCCATGCTGAACACCATGCTGCCCCGGTCGAAGAGGCCGTTGGGCCGACGGGCTGCCAGCAGCGCGATCGGGATCGCGAACCCCAGCGAGATCACGAACGCGTAGGCGATCAGCTCGAACGTGACGGGCAGGTCGGCACCGAGAATCGAAGTGACGCTCTGACCACTGGCCAGCGAATGGCCGAGATCGCCGTGGACGAGGTGGCCCAGCCAGGTGCCGTACTGGGTCAGCAGGGGCTTGTCCACGCCCAGCTTGACCGCCAGCTGATGGACCTCCTGGGGCGTCGCGTTGACTCCCAGCAGCTGCTGGGCGGCGTTGCCCGGGAGGTGGTTGATGACGACGAACGTCAGGAACGTCACGCCCCACAGCACCGGGATGGCGATGAGCAGCCGGCGGCCCAGGAACCGCAGAAGGGGCGAGCGGACCACCCGGGTCAGCGCTCCCGCCCCCGCCCGTCGCGGGGAGGCGGACAGGGGCGCTGACGCCGTGCTGCTCATCGCGTGGCGAGGAGGACCGGGTTCAAGATGCGGAGACGTCCTCCCACAGCACCTGGGGATTGACCGCCACCGACGGGATGGCACTGGTGAGGCCCGGACCGCTGACACCGTGCGCGGCCACGTTCCAGGTCGCGACCGGGAACAGGAACGGCCCATAGGCGTTCTGGGCGATGTACTCCGCGGCCTTGTCGTAGAACGACTTGCGGGTGGCGGGGTCGGTGGCGCCCTGACCCTGATTGAGCATGTCGTCGAGCTTGGGATCGTGAACGCCGGAGAACGGCGAGTGCGAGTTGAAGCGGAAGGCCACGCCGACGCCGCCCGCGGGATCCCACGCGCCGGCGGTCTGCAGCGCCGCCTGCCACTTGCCCTGGAACTGCTGGATGAGGGCTGCCAGGGAGTAGAAGTGGATGGAGGCGTTGATCCCCGCCTGCTTCCACATCTGCTGGAGGGCCACCATGAAGTTCTGGGTGGCCGGCTGGGTGATGGTGAAGAAGTTCACGTTCAGCCCGCCGAGCTGCTTGACCAGTGCCTTGGCTTTGTTCAGGTCATAACCTGGATACCCCGGAACCGTCGGGTTGTAGAACAACCCGGCTTGGGCCGTGAACGACTGCGTGTTCGGATAGATGTTTCCGAACAGCTTCTGGTTGAGCAGCGCCGTGTCCGTGGCGTAGTAGATCGCCAGCCGCGCGTTCTTGTCGTTGAACGGGGGGATCGCCGTGTTGAGCTGGATGTCATACGGCGACGTGGACGGCTGGGCGGTGATCGTGAATTTGTCCTTGAACGAATTGACGAGCTTGGGCGTGTTCATGCCCTCGTACGCCTGGGCCTGCCCGGACTGCATTGCCTCCAGCGCCGTCTCGTCGCCCGCGGTGGTCTTGAAGGTGAGCCCGTCCAGCAGGGGCTTGCCGCTCTCCCAGTAGTTGGGGTTCTTCTTGAGCACCAGCTGGTTGCTCAGGGTGTCCGAGTCCACCGTGAACGGGCCGGCGCCTACCGGCTTGAGCTTGAACTGCTGCTCGCCCATCTTCTTGAGCGCAGTTGGCGAGGCGATCCAGGAGAAGTTGGAGTCCTGAAGCTGGTTGATGAAGGCCCCGTCGGGGACGACCAGGTCCACCTTGACCGTCGAGTCGTCAGGCGCCGTGATCGTCTTGACCTGGACCGTCGGCTTGCATGTGCACGGCGACTTGAGATCGCGGTTCCAGTTGAAGACGACCGCCTGGGCGTTGAAGGGCGTGCCGTCGGAGAACTTGACGCCCTTGCGCCACGTGATCGTGACCGTCTTGCCGCCGTTGGAGAACTTGTAGCCCGTGGCCAGGTCCGGGGTGAGCTTCCCGCCCGGCTGGAGCTCGAAGGGCTCGGCGTAGATTGCGTCCATCTGGCTCTGGTCGGCGGCGCCGTTGGTGTTGGTCGCCGGATCAAGGCCGGTCGGCCAGTCACCCGCGAAGCCGGCGCTCTCGAGCACGGTGAGCGACCCGCCGGGCTTGCCCGGTGCCGATGAGCTCGTGCCGGTGGCGCTGGCCGAGCTCGTGGCGGCCGAGCTGGTCGCCGCCCCCGTGTTTGAGCTCGAGGACTTTGAGGAGCTGCCGCATGCCGCCACCGCCAGGCAGGCGCAGACGGCGAGCAGCGTGGCGCCACAGCGCCGCCCTCTCATCCGGGCGAGGCGATGCCCCGCGCGCGATCGACTCAGAGGGCTCTCTCCGGTGGATGCGACCATATCTCCTCCGCTCTTCCAGATGACTGGCACCGGTCGGCGGCGGGTGGGCTCCATGTCAACCCAGGGAGCTCCCGCAACCCGGTGGTGAACGTGATGTGACCGGCGCGGATCATGGCACGTCTTTACGGCACTGAGGCGCGAAATTGATGGTCCGCGCACCCAGACTTGATCGCGAGCGCACTGAGTGTCAAAAATGTTCGCGCAGCGACAAGTCCTCGAGCGCTCCCGCGCTCAGAGGGACAGACCGCCGTCCACCGCGACCGTCGCGCCCGTGACCGCCGAGGCGCCGGCGCCGGCCAGCCAGGCGATCGCCTCGGCTACCTCCTCAGGCCGGATCAGCCGTTCCAGGGGCTGCTGTGCCGAGAACGCCTGGGCGGACTCCAGCCCGTACAGACGGGCGCTCTCGTCGAGGATCGGAGTCTCCGTGGAGCCCGGGCTCACGGCGTTGGCGGTGATCCCCGTCCCGCGCAATTCGGCGGCCAGCGCCCGCACCAGGCCGGCCACTCCGGCCTTGGCCGCGCAATAGGCCGCCAGCATCGGCAGGCCCCGCGTGGCGGCGGCCGAGGCGACGGCCAGGAACCGCCCCGAGCGCGGCTCGGGACGCCGCAGCAACGCCGGAATCCCGACGCGCGCGGCGACGAGCACCGCGCGTAGGTCGACCTCGAGCACGGCCTCCTGCTCGGCCTCGGGCATCTCCCATAAGCGCACGCCGCCGGCGATGACGCCGGCCGCGGCGACGATCGCGTCCAGACCGCCGAACTCCCGCTCGGCGGTGTCGACCGCGGCCCGCATGTCGTCGGCCGAGGCCGCGTCGCCGGCCAGCGATCGCGCGCATCCACTGTCACCGCCGAGGCGCCGAGCCGCCGCCACCACAGCCTCGAGCTCGTCCGCGGTGCCCATCCCGTAGGGCAGCCGCGGATCGTCGGCACAGCGGTCCAGGGCGACCACGCTCCACCCGTCGGCGGCCAGCCGCCTCACGGTCGCGGCGCCGATCCCGCGAGCGGCGCCGGTGACCACGGCCACGCGGCTCATCGCTTGCCGCCACGCGTGGGCAGCAGCGGACCGAGGCGGCGCGCACGCAGGCAGCCCTCCCACGTGCCCGCCAGCGCCACGAGCTCGCCGAGCACCCGCAGGGCCGCGTCGCCGGGCAGCGCGCGCGGGTCGCGGGTGGCCAGCGCGTCCTCGACCAGCGGCGCCGCGTAGGCCGCTGCCAGGACTGCCCGGACCCGTGGCCGGCGCCACGCCGCCACGACCAGCGGCGGCGCCCAGGCACGGCGGATGGCGTAGCCGAGGCCCTGCCCCGTGGCGCGCAGACCGCGTGCGACGCCGGCGCCCGCCAGCGAGACCGTCCCGCCCTCGTCGCCGAGGCCGCGCGCCCCTGGGCGCATCTTGACCTGGTAGCGCAACGTCGCGAGGCCGACCGCGGCCGCGGCGGCACGAGGCCGTCCCGCGATCGCCAGCGCCCACGGTAGGACGAGACCCAGGCTCACCCGCATGGCCGGCGCCGCGCCGGGGTGGCGTCGGTCGAGGGGGCCCAGCGAGCGCGCGTAGCGCCACCGGTCGGCGGCGAAGTCGCGCAGGCGCACGCGATGGTCGTGCCAGATGTCCACCTCGGGCGCGTAGCGCACGCGCCAGCCGGAGCGGCACAGCCGCCACACGAGGTCGACGTCCTCGCCGACGCGCAGCGCGGGGTCAAAGCCGGCGCCGAGCGCGGCGCGACGGGCAAACAACACCGCGCCGGGCACGTAGGAGACCGGCCGCGCCGGCCCCACGAGGCCGCCACGGGGTCCCATGTCCAACGCCGAGTGGCGCGCCTCGTACGCGCCGATCACCCCGCGTACCGGGGGCAGGCCACGGACCCGCGGCGCCACCGCGCCCACCGACGGATCGCCGAGATGGCCGAGCAGGCGCGCGGCAGCCCCCTCGGGCAGGACGACGTCGGAGTCCACGAAGCCGACGAACGGCGTCGCGCACTCGGCCAGCGCCGCGTTGCGCGCTGCTCCGGGCCCCAAGGGCCGCTCGTGGCGCAGCAACCGCGCGCCTCGGGCGGCGCAGATCCCTGAGAGGAGCGTGGGCTCGCGCGAGCCGTCGTCGACCACGACCACCGCCGCGTCAGGGCAGGTGCGCCGGACGGCGTCCAGACAGCGCGTGAGCTGCGCGGCGCGGTCGCGCACCGGCACCACGACGGTGAGCTCGGCCGTCGACGGAGCCGCCGGAGGATGCGGGGCCAGGATCCCCGCGTCCAGCAGCCGCCGGGCGAGGACGCGCTCGCCCGATCGCTCGCCCACCGGGGACGGCTCGCGCCAGCGCGCGACCACGCGCGCCCCGCCCGGAGTGAGAGAGATGAGCCGCATCGGCGACCCGCCGGCGAGCAGCCGGCCCCCGGCGCTGACCTTGACCCCGGGATCGAGCGCCACGGGCAGGTTGGCCGGGGCCGGCGCCGCGGGCAGGTTGGCGCGGGCCCGCGCGCTCATCCCGTCAGCGCCACCGGCTCGGTGTGGGAGAGGAACGCGCCGAGGTCCGCGATAAGGCCGGCCAGAAGGGTGCGGCCCTCGTCGGCGGTCGCCCCGCGGGCGTCCCCGAGGACGCCGTTGGATGAGACCGCCCGGACGCCGCGCTCGCGGAGCGCCGGCAGCAGCGCGGCCAGAGGCTCCGACGGGCCGGCGGGGCGGCGGTCGCCGACCAGGTCCGGGGCGATGGCCAGCATCAACGACGTCTCGATCCGGCCGGCGTGGACGTCGGCGCCCACGCCCGGCAGCCGCGGCTCCCACCAGCTCACGGCGCGGCCGTCAGCCCGGCTGCGCGCCACCGCCCGCCCCACCGCCTCGGCGTTGCCTCCATGCCAGGAGACCAGGACGATGTCGGCGAAGTGGTCGGCGCTGCGCACCAGCTCCACCAGCGCGGTCTCCATCGCCTCCAGCCCGAGGGACAGCGTCCCGGGAAACCCGGCATGTTCGCCGCTCGCGCCGTAGGGCAGCGCCGGCGCAACGGCCACCCCGGGCGCGTCGCGGGCGGCCCCTTCGGCCACGGCAGAGGCGATCACCGTGTCGGTGCCGAGTGGGAGGTGAGGGCCGTGCTGCTCGGTCGCCCCCAGTGGGACGAGCAGGCGCGGCGGCACGCCGCCATCGAGGTCAGTCCAGGTGCAGGATCCGAGTCTCACGCAGCGTGACGGCCGGTGGGCGCGCGTGACTCGAGGCTCGCGGGCGGGCGCGGCTCGCCCAGGCGGCGGTCGAAGCCGACCGGGATGAGAACGTCGGCTTCGGTCAGCTCGGCGATCGACGCGCGGCCCAGACCCAGGAGTGCCGAGTCGATCCCGGTGCGCAGGATGTCGAGCACGTTTTCGACACCGGCCTGTCCGTTGGCGGCCAAGCCCCACAGGTAGGCGCGCCCGATCATCACGGCGCGCGCGCCGAGCGCCAGCGCCTTGACCACGTCGCTCCCCCGGCGGATACCTCCGTCCAGCACCACCTCGAGATCGTCGCCGACGGCAGCGGCCACCGCCGGCAGGGCGCGGATCGTCGCCGGCGTGGTGTCGAGGTTGTTGCCGCCGTGGTTGGAGACCGAGATCGCGGTGGCTCCGATGTCCAGCGCGCGCCGGGCGTCGTCGACGCGCATCACGCCCTTGAGCATGAACGGCCCGTCCCACTGGCGCCGCAACCAGCGCAGATCCTCCCAGCTGGGTGGCGGGGTCCCCATCCACTCACCGTAGGCACCGAAGAACGTCGGCGCCGGCTGCCCGGCGGCGGCCATGTTGGGGACGGTGAGATCCGGCAGGCTCCCGTGCCGGGCCCACCCGTAGAGCCAGCGCGGGCGGCGGAGCACCTCGGGCGCGAAGCGCATGATCGTCTTGACATCGAGCCGGTCGGGGATGAACGGGCTGCCCCAGTCGCGCGAGTGCGAGAACGTCCAGTCCAGCGTGACGATGAGCCCCGTCACTCCGGCGGCCCGCGCCCGGTCCAGGCGCGCGCGCATCTGAGCCCGGGTTCCGGCCCAGTAGACCTGAAACAGAGTCTGGGGACTGAGTGCGCTGACGGCCTCGACGGGCTGGGCGGCGAATGAGCTCAGCCCCATCGCGGTGCCGCGCGCGGCCGCCGCCCGCGCCACCGCCAGCTCGCCCTCGGGGTGGACGGCCTGGACGCCCGCCGGGGAGATGAGGACCGGCAGCGACAGCGCCTGGCCCATCACCGACGCGGTGAGGTCCCGCTGCGCCGACAGCCCCGCGACGTGGGGGGCGAAGCCGAGCTCGCCGAAGGCCTCGACGTTGTCGCGCAACGTCAGGCCGCGCTCGGCGCCCGCCCGGATCGCCTTGGACACGCTGGCCGGCAACCGGCCCTCGGCTCGCCGCTGCGCCTCGGCGACGGATTCGAACCAGCCGCCCGCCATCAGGGGATCACGTCCTCGCCGGCCAGCGGATCGACCTCACACGCGCGGGCACGCCGGGGAGCGCGCCTGGAGTGGTCGGTGCCGGGCGCCGGAATCCGCCCCGCTCGCCCCGCCTGGGCCAGAAGGGCCTCGCCGTGTCCGAGCACGCACTCGGGGTCGGGCCCGTCCAGGGGGAGGCCCGTGAAGAACTTGGCGGCCATGCACCCGCCGCGGCAGGCGTCGTAGAGCCCGCACGACGCGCACGCCCCGGCGGTCTGCGGGCTGCGCAGCTCCGCGAACAGCTCCGACTCGCGCCACACCGCGGCAAAGCCGCCGGCGTCGCGCACGTTGCCGGCCAGGAAGGCATCGTGGATCGCGAAGGGGCACGCGTACACGTCGCCGACGGGGTCGATGAGACAGACCACGCGCCCGGCGCCACACAGGTTCAGGCCGGGAAGGGCGTCGCCGTACCCGCCCAGGTGAAAGAACGAGTCCCCGGTGAGGACGCGCTCGCCGCGCTCCATCAGCCAGTCGTACAGCTCGCGCTGCTGCGCCGCCGTGGGGTGCAGCTCGTCCCAGACGTCCGCGCCGCGCCCCGACGGGCGCAGTCGGGTGAGCCGCAGCTGCGCCCCGTAGCGCGCGGCGATCGCCTCGAAGGCGTCGAGCTGGGCCACGTTGTGGCGGGTGACCACGACCGAGATCTTGAAGTTCTCCATCCCCGCCGCCGCGAGGCACTCCATGGCCCGCACGGCGGTGGCATAGGAGCCCGGGCCGCGCACCGCGTCGTTGACCTCGGCCGTGGCGCCGTCGAGCGAGATCTGCACGTCGAGGTAATCGTTGGCGGCCAGCGCTCGCGCGCGCCGGCGCGTGATCCGGCTGCCGTTGGTGGAGAACTTCACGCCCACGTCATGGGCGGTGGCGTACTCCAGCAGCTCCCAGAAGTCGCGCCGCACGGTCGGCTCGCCCCCGCCGATGTTGACGTAGAAGACCTGCATGCGCTGGAGCTCGTCCACCACCCGCCGGCACTCCTCGGTGCTCAGCTCACGCGGGTCGCGCCGGCCCGAGCTCGATAGGCAATGCACGCACGCCAGGTTGCACGCATACGTCAGCTCCCAGGTCAGGCAGATCGGCGCGTCCAGTCCCGACTCGAAATGGTCGACGAGACTACGGCCGGTCGCTGCGGTCGCGCTCATCCGCCGCCCCGTTCCGTGAGCATGCCGGACGCCGCCAGTGTCTCGAGCGCCCGCGCGTAGGCCGGCAGCTCGGCGTCGTTGATCCCCGCGCAGCGGCACGCCTCCCGCCCGCTGGGCTGCTCGGCGAGCGCCTCGACCACGGCCAGCAGCTTGCGCGATTTCAGGAACGACAGCCGGCGCGTCCCGAAGTGGTACGCGAGCGCGCCGAAGCGCTCGGGCCGGATGGCCACCTGGCTGTGCAGGCGCCATGGACGGTCAAGGTCAAAGTCCCCCGATGCGTTGACGGTCATGGACCGGCCCTAGTAGACCCCGCACATCCCGTCGATGGACACGTCCTCGACGAGCAGGTCTTCCTCCACGAGCTCGTCCGCGGGCCCCCGTGAGGGGGTGGTGGGCGGCGTGGTGGACGTGTCGGTCGACGCCGTGGCCGCCCCGGCGCCGGGGGTCGAACCGGCGGTCTGCGTGTCTGAGTGCGTCATTGCGTGCTCCTCTGAGTTTGGCGGCGATGCGGCTGATGATTTATCGCACTCGGTGCCAGATATCAAGGCCTGGGTAGATTATCGGTCAGGATGTCGACCTCAGCTCTGGACCCGCCCGACGCCGTCCAGCCTCCGGCACGCGGACGGCCACCGCGGACGAGCCACGACCAACTCGCCAGCATCGCGCTGACCCTGTTCGTGCGCGACGGCTTCGAGGAGACGACACTGGACGACATCGCCGCCGAGGTCGGCGTCGGCCGCCGGACGCTGTTTCGCTACTTCTCGTCCAAGAACGATCTGGTGTGGGGGAACTTCGACGGGGTGCTGGACCGGCTGCGCGCCGAACTGGCGGCCGCCAACCCCGAGGCGCCGATGATGGAGACGCTGAGCCGCGCGGTCGTCGCGTCCAACACCTATGAGGGGGAGGCGCTGGAGGAGCTCCGGCTGCGGATGACCCTGATCACGAGGGTCCCCGCGCTCCAGGGCCACTCGATGGTCCGCTACGCGGACTGGCGGCGCGTGGTCGCCGAGTTCGTCGCCGAGCGGCTGGGCCAGGACCCGGACGACCTCATCCCGCTCACGGTCGGCCATATGGCCCTGGGAGCGTCGATGTCGGCCTTCGTGCGGTGGGTCAGCCACCCCGAGGAGGACCTCCTCGCGCACCTGCGCACGGGCTATCAGCACCTGGCTCGGGCGTTCGAGGATCCCCGGTAGAGTCCGGCGCTCAGTCTCAGATGCGCACCCTGACGTTCTCCTGGGAATACCCGCCCGTGATCGAGGGCGGTCTCGCGCGGCACGTGCGCAAGCTCTCCGAGAACCTCGTCGGCGAGGGTGTCGAGGTCCACGTGCTCACTCGCGGCTCGGAGCACCTGCCGGCCCGCGAGGAGCGCCACGGGGTGATCGTGCACCGGATCCGCCAGGCGCCGTTCCCGCGCGACGTCAAGGCGTTCATCCGATGGGTGGAGTCGATGAACGAGGACATGGCCCAGGCCGGCGCCGAGCTCGACGACGAGCTGCCCTTCGACCTCATCCACTCTCACGACTGGCTCGTGGCCGCAGCCGCCGAGCGCACCGCCCGGCGCGCGGCGCGGCCGTGGATCGCCACCGTCCATGCCACCGAGTACGGGCGCCACCAGGGCTGGGTGGACAAGTACCCCCAGTCCCACATCCACGCCGCCGAGCGCGCGATGGCCCGCCGCGCCGACCGGGTGATCACCTGCAGCCGCTACATGCGCAGCCACGTCGCCGACGTGTTCGGGATCCGCCCCGCGAAGATCACCGCGATGCAGAACGGGATCGACCCGCGCGACCTCGAGCCCGTCGCCGACGATCTCGCCGGCCTGCGGGCGCGCTACGCCGAGCCCGACGAGCGGCTGGTGCTCCTCGTCGGCCGCCTCGTCTACGAGAAGGGCTTTCATCTCGCCCTCGACGCGCTGGCCCCCGTGATCAAGCGGTTGGACAACGTCCG
Source organism: uncultured Actinomycetota bacterium (assembly GCA_963708835.1). Lineage (GTDB taxonomy): Bacteria > Actinomycetota > Thermoleophilia > Solirubrobacterales > Solirubrobacteraceae > Palsa-465. Next base: position 176,680 of record CAVPUB010000002.1, read on the forward strand.
CTTCGTCGTGGCCGGCACCGGCACCGCCGAGGCCGAGCTGCGCCGGCAGGCGTGGCGGCTCGGCCTGCACCGCAAAGGGGTGTTCCTCGGCTGGGTCGGCGACGACATGCTGCACTCGCTCTACCGCATCGCCGACATGTGCATCGTCCCGTCGATCTATGAGCCGTTCGGGATCGTCGCGCTGGAGGCGATGGCCTCCGGCTGCCTGTGCGTCGTCGCCGACACCGGCGGCCTGCGCGAGGTGGTCCCCGATGACGGCACCGTCGGCCTGCGCTTCCCGTCGCGGGACTCGGCCGCGCTCCAGGAGATCGTGGAACGCGTCCTCACCGACGACGCCGAGCGTGCCCAGCTCGTGGCCGAGGCGCGCGAGCACGTCCTGCGCTTCGACTGGGCCGAGGTGGCCCGGCAGACGCTCGGCGTCTACCGCCGCGAGCTGCGGGCCGCGGCGGCTCGTGCCGTGGCCGTCAGCGGTTCGGGCCCTTAAAGGCGAAGGGCCCGGCATGCGCCGGGCCCTTCACACAACACTCGCCTGTTAGGCGTGAATTACATCATTCCCGACATGTCGGGCATGCCACCGCCGCCGCCGCCGCCGCCATCCTTCTCGGGCACCTCGGCGACGATCGCCTCGGTGGTGAGGATGTTCTTGGCGATCGACGCGGCGTTCTGCAGCGCGGAACGCGTGACCATGGCCGGGTCGATGATGCCCTCAGCGATGAGGTCGACGATCTCGCCGGTGGCCGCGTTGAGGCCGTAGCCCTTCTTGGCCTTGCGGACGTCGTTGACGACGACCGAGCCTTCGAGGCCGGCGTTCTCGGAGATCTGACGGAGCGGCTCCTCGAGCGCGCGGTACACGATCTTCGCGCCGGTCTGCTCGTCGGGCAGCTCGATCGCGTCGATGTTGAGCGCCTTCTGCGCGACCAGCAGCGCCACGCCGCCGCCCGGCACGATGCCCTCCTCGAGGGCGGCACGGGTGGCCTGCAGCGCGTCCTCGACGCGGTGCTTCTTCTCCTTCATCTCCGTCTCGGTGGCAGCGCCGACCTTGACGACGGCCACGCCGCCCGACAGCTTGGCGAGGCGCTCCTGAAGCTTCTCGCGGTCGAAGTCGGAATCGGTGGTCTCGATCTCGGACTTGATCTGGTTGATCCGGCCCTTGATCGCGTCCGAGTCGCCGTTACCGTCGACGATCGTGGTCGTGTCCTTGGCGACCACCACGCGGCGGGCGCGGCCGAGCTGGGACAGCTGGGTGTTCTCCAGCTTGAGGCCCATCTCCTCGGTGATGACCTCGCCGCCGGTGAGGATGGCGATGTCCTCCAGCATGCGCTTACGGCGGTCGCCGAAGCCGGGGGCCTTGACGGCCACGCCGGTGAACGTGCCGCGGAGCTTGTTGACGACCAGCGTCGCCAGCGACTCGCCCTCGACGTCCTCGGCGATGATCAGCAGCGGCTTGCCGGACTGGATCGTCTGCTCCAGCACGGGCAGCACGTCGCGGACGGAACCGATCTTCTGGTTGGCGATGAGGATGTAGGGATCCTCCAGCGTCGCCTCCATGCGCTCCTGGTCGGTGACCATGTAAGGCGAGATGTAGCCCTTGTCGAACTGCATGCCCTCGGTGAACTCGAGGTCCATGCCGAACGTCTGGCCCTCCTCGACGTTGACCACGCCGTCCTTGCCGACCTTGTCGATCGCGTCGGCGATCACGTCGCCGATCTCGTCGTCGCCGGCCGAGATGGTGGCCACGCGGGCGATCTGGTCCTTGCCCGAGATCTCCTTGGACTGCGACTGGATGTTCTTGACCACCTGGTCGACAGCACGCTCGATGCCACGCTTGAGCGCGAGCGGGTTGGCGCCGGCAGCCACGTTCTTCAGGCCCTGGCGGACGATCGCCTGGGCGAGCACGGTCGCCGTGGTGGTGCCGTCACCGGCCACGTCGTTGGTCGCCGTGGCGACCTCGCGGACGAGCTGGGCGCCCTGGTTCTGGAAGACGTCCTCCACCTCGATCTCACGGGCGATGGTGACGCCGTCGTTCGTGATGGTGGGGGCGCCGAACTTCTTGTCAAGAACGACGTAGCGACCCTTGGGGCCGAGCGTCACCTTGACCGCGTTGGCTACCGCATCGACGCCCTGCTCGAGCGCCTTGCGGGCCTCCGCCTCGTACTTCAGTTCCTTATGAGCCATGTGTTCTTGGTTCTCCTGGTTGGCGAAAGCTTTGACTACTGGACCTTGGCCAGCACGTCGGACTCGCGGAGGACGAGCAACTCTTCGCCGTCGACCTTGATCTCGGTGCCGCCGTACTTGCTGTAGAGGACCTCGTCGCCTTCGGCGACATCCAGCGGCGTGCGCTTGCCGGTGTCCTCGTTGACCTTGCCGTCACCCACGGCGAGGACCTTGCCCTTCTGGGGCTTCTCCTTGGCGGTATCGGGCAGGACGATGCCACTGGCCGTGGTCTCCTCCTCCTCGATGGCCCGTACGATCAAGCGATCGCCGAGGGGCTTGAGCTTCATGTGATCCGACCTCCGGTAGAAGTGTGCGAACTGCGGCGCCTGGCACTCGCGTGAACAGAGTGCCAGCGCGTCATGGACTATAGCTTGCGTAGAGCGCGATTCAAGACCAAATTGGCACTCTCACGTTAAGAGTGCCAGGCAGGCTCCCCCGAAGGGCAGCCGGAGCGGCGCGATACCGTCCTCGCCGTGGACAAGGTGTTCGGCAAGCACTCGGTGCGGGCAGTTCTGCTGACCCGCCCGGAATCGGTCACCCGCCTGGTGATCGCCGGCAAGGAGTCCTACCACCGCGATCTCATCGAACTGGCGCGCGGCGCCGGTGTGGACGCCGAGTTTCTCCCCTGGCCCGAGTTCCGCCGCGTCGGCGGCGTCACCGACGACGACAAGCACCAGGGGATCGTGGCCATCACCACGCCGCGCCCGGTGCGCACAGAGGCCGACCTCGACGAGCTCGCCGACGCCCACGTGGTTCTCGCCCTCGACCAGATCTCCGATCCACAGAACCTCGGCACCATCCTGCGCTGCGCCGCCTTCTTCGGCGTCGATGCGCTGCTGGTCATGAAGAACCGCGCCGCCGAGGTGTCACCCCTGGTGGCCCGCGTCGCCGTCGGGGGCGCCGAGCTCGTGCCGATCTTCCGCGTCACCAACCTCGCCCGCAGCCTGGAGATCCTCAAGGGCCTGGGGTTCTGGGTCTACGGCCTCGATGAGCGGGGCGACGGCACGCTCAGCCAGACCGAGTTCGACGCCAAGACCGTGCTGGTCGTCGGCGCCGAAGGCGAGGGCTTGCGCCATCGCACCAAGGAGCTGTGCGACGCCCTGGTCCGCATCCCCGGCGGCCAGCCCGGCCTGGAGAGCCTCAACGCCGGGGTGGCCACAGCCGTCGCGCTGGCCGAGGTGTTCCGCAATCGCGGTGAGTCCTGACGTCAGCCCCTCAGCCCGGACCAGCTCGTGGGGGGCCAACGTGCGCCCGCCGGAGGCTCTAGGCGCGCGAGACGTACTTGCCGGAGCGGGTGTCGACGCGCACCCGGTCTCCGATGTTGACGAACAGCGGCACGTTGATCGTGGCGCCGGTCTCCAGCGTGGCGGGCTTGTTGCCCCCGCCCGAGGCGGTGTCGCCGCGTAGTCCGGGCTCGGTCTCGGTGACCTCGAGGTCGACCGCGCTGGGCAGCTGGAGGCCGCCGGGCTGGCTGTCGATGACCAGCAGCTCGACCTCGTCGTTGGGCTTGGTCCAGCGCAGCTCCTCCTCCAGCGAGGCCTGGGGGACGGTGATCTGCTCGTAGGTCTCTGAGTCCATGAAGTGCGCGTCGGTGCCGTCGCCGTAGAGGAACTGCATCCGGCGCACCTCGGTGCGGATGGCGCGGAACTTCTCGCCGGCGCGAAACGTCTTGTCGATGACGTTGCCGTCGGTGGCACGCTTGAGCTTGGTGCGCACGAATGCGGCGCCCTTGCCGGGGTTGACGTGCTGGAACTCGAGAACCTTGTAGACGGTGCCGTCGACCTCGATGTGGTTGCCGTTCTTGAGCTGGTTGGTGCTAATCATCGCCTTCAAGCGTACCCACCACTTGGGGGTGAGGCGTCGCGAGGGACGGGCCGTGGGCCGCGGCCGGTCCTATGATGAGACCGATCGTGAGGGAGGGATCGTCCACCGGATCCGGCGGTGAGAGCGCAGGCGCGGAGCCTGGCCACGCTCCGCCGCGCGCCGACGAGCCGGCCGCAATCGCACCTGACCCGCAGACCCCGGTAAATGACGCGCCGGCCGGCGCGGCTCCCGCTCCGGCCGCGGCCGCGGCATCAGCGGGCCCGCTCGCCGGGCTGCTGCGCTCGTCGACCGTGCGGCTCGGCCTGGCCGGCGCAGCCGCGGTGGTGGTTCTCGGGCTCCTCGCGCTCTCGATCGGCGGGGGCCCCCTGGGGTCGCCGCTGTCGACGTCGCGGGATCCGGCATCGACGTCACTCAACGCTCCGGCGCAGCACCGTCGGGCTCGCCGCCGGCTCGCTCAGCGCGCCACGGCGCATCACCGGCGCCGGACGGCGAATCACGGTCCGGCGACGTTCGTGGCCGCCCGTGGCGGCGGTGCGGCGCGGCGCGTCGTGGTCAACACCCGGCCGGCGCGGCCGGGGCCGACGGCCCGCCATCACGCCGCCACCCGCCATCACGCCGGCACCCACAAGCGCTCGACCGGCGTCCGCCGTCGCTCGCCGGCCAAGCCCTCGCGTCCGGTGACGCGGACGCCCGTGCCAGCGACCCCGGTGCCGGCCACACCCGTGCCGGCGACACCCGTCGCTCCCACCGGCACCACGGTGGTGGCCAGCGTCCCGACCACGAGCAGCCACCACGGTGACTCGGGGCGGCACCGCATGATGTCCGGTCGGCATGCCGAGCACTCCGACGGTCACGACTCCGGCGGTCACGCCGACCATCACCGCTCAGACGGCGGCGGCCACCACTCGGACCAGGGCGGCGATCCCGCCGGGGATCACCACGGCGGCGATCACCACGGCGGTCCCGTGGGTGGACCCGTCGGTGGTCCGCCACCTGGGGACGATCACCACGGCGGTCCCGTGGGTGGACCCGTCGGTGGTCCGCCACCTGGGGACGATCACCACGGCGGCCCGCCGCCCGGACCCAGCGGAGACGGACACAGCGGAGACGGGCACGGCGGAGACGGGCACGGCGGCGGCCCGCCGCCCTGGAGCCACGCCGACCAGGGTGGGCGCGGCCGTCACGGGGGCTAGCCGGCTCGGGTCAACGCGTGACCGACACCAAGCCTCCGACGATGGCCCAGATCGCCGAGCGCGCCGGCGCCGCGCTCAGCACCGTGTCCTACGTCCTCAGCGGCAAACGACCGGTCTCCGAGGAGACGCGCCGGCGCGTCCTGGCGGCGATCGAGGAGCTCAACTACCGGCCCCACGGACCCGCCCGCGCCCTGGCCAGCGGAGCCTCGCACACGATCGCCCTGCTCCTGCCCTCGCCCAACTGGGACATCGTCCCGGTCCAGCAGACATTCGTCGCCGGGGCCACGCAGGCGACGAGCGCACGGGGATACGGGCTGCTCCTGTCCACCGCCGCCACCGACCCCCGGACGATCGTCGAGCTGCTCGAGGACCACCGCGCCGACGGGGTGATCCTGATGGAGACGCTCGCCAACGACGGTCGCGTCGCCGAGCTGCGCGCTTCGGACCTGCCCTTCTCGCTCATCGGGCGCACCGCCGACACGACAGGGCTCAGCTACGTGGACCTGGACTTCGGCGCCGCGGTGCACGTCGGTCTGGAGTATCTCGCCGAGCTCGGCCACCGGTGTGTCGCGCTCTTCAACTTTCCCGAGCACCAACTCGCCGCGGGCTACACCTCGGCGCTCATCGCCCAGGACGCCTTCGAGAAGGCGTGCACCGAGGCCGGCGTGCGGGGCATCCATCTCAGCTGCCCTCACCCGCCCCACGAGGCCCACGTGGTGACCGCGCGCTTGTTGGCCACCGAGCCCGGCTGCACTGCAGCCATCACAACCGGCGGACAGTTCAGCGGCCTGCTGGCCGCCCTTCGCGAGGCGGATCTCCGGGTCCCGGACGACTTCTCGGTCCTCTCGGTCATCGCCTCGCAGTACGCGGAGATGCTCACCCCGGCGTTGACCAGCGTCGAATGGCCCGCCTTCGAGGCCGGCCGCCTCGCCGCGGAGATGCTCATCGAGCGCCTGCGCGACGGCGCCGCTCCGCCCCAGCAGCTGCTCATCGGCGGCGGTCTGACCGTCCGGGAGTCAACGGGTCCTGCCCCGGCCCGGCGGGCGCGGACCAGAGCGCGCAGGGCGGCCGCCTAGGCGAGTCGTCTAGTTGCGCGCGCCGCCGAGACCGTGGATGCGGTCACGGAGCTGCTCGGGCGGCTGCTCGATGATCTGGGAGAAGCGCACGACGGTGACGGTGTCGTCCATCGACACCTTGCGGCCGTAGATCTGCTCGAGGAAGTGCACCATCTCGTCGACCCGGCGGAACTCCGGGTTGTCGTGCTCGATCTCGCGCGGGGACAGATCCCGGACGCGCTTGACCTCGACCTGGTCGATGACCGCGTGGAAGATCTTCTCGCGCGGCGAGTGCTGATAGCCGATCGTGACCAGGACACACTCGTTCTTGTGGTACTTGTGGGACTTGTCGCCGAGCCGGATCGTGGCCGTCTTGCGACCGCGCCGGAGTTGGTCGGCGAACACCGAGGAATAGAAGTTGAGCACCCGCACGGCTGCGCAGCCTACCGGTCCGCGGCCGTTCGCGACAGCGCGCGCTGCACGATCTCGCGTTCGCCCGTGTACGTGAGCTCACGCGCCGCCTGCTCGAGAGGCATCCAGCGCGCCTCCTCGATCTCGTGGTCGTGGTCCTCGACGCTTCCCGAGACGTATTCGAAAAGGTAGAAACGCACGGTCTTGGCGGTGCGCCGGCCCCGCCGCTCATAGCGGTAGCTGACATCGCCCAGCTCCTCCACCAGCTTCGCGGTCACGCCGGTCTCCTCCGAGACCTCCCGCCGCGCCGCCTCCTCCGGCGTCTCGTCGCCGTCGAGATGTCCCTTGGGCAGACCGAGCACGGGCCGGCCGTCCGCCGCTCGCTTGACGGGGACGATCACCACGACCTCGCCATCGCGCACCACGACGCCCCCCGCCGAGAACTCGTCGGCTCCGGCCGGGCGGCTAATAGACGTACCCCTCGAGCCGACCGGGATCGTGGACGGTGAGCCGACCTCGCCCCTGCGTGATCACGCCGGCGCGCTCCAGCGTGGCCAGGAAGCGGCTCGCCGACTCCCGCGACGAGCCCGCCAGCTGGGCCAGGTCGGTCTGGGTGGCGGTGATGAGGACGTCCGTCTCCCCCGCGCCCTCGGCGCGCGCCGTCGCCACCAGTTCCGCCAGGGCGGCGGCAACCCGGCTCTGCACCGTCTGGAAGGACTGCCGGGCGAGGCGCTCGTTGGTCTCGCGCAGGCGCCGGCCCAGCGCCCCCAGCAGCTTGACGGAGATGTCGGGATGGGCGCGCAGGAGGCGGCGCATGTCATTGCCGAGGATCGCGCACACCTCGGTGTCCTCGAGGGCCTCGATGGTGGCCGACCGGCTCTCGTCCTCGAACATGGCCAGCTCGCCGAAGATGTCGCCGGCGCCGAACGTCGCCAGGGTGAGCGTCCGGCGGCCGCTGTGCTCACGCACCGCGCGCACGCGCCCCGAGCGCACCACGTAGCACGTATTGCTGCGATCGCCCTCGCGGAACACCACGTCGCCCGCGTCGAAATGCCGGGGGACGGTCACGGCCGCGACCTCGGCGAGATCCTCGTCGGACAGCGTGGCGAACAGAGGGACGCTGTGCAGCAGGACGATCGTCTCCTCACTTGTCGCCGCCATTGTGTGAGGGATAGCACACAGTGGTCCGGACGCGGGGGGCGGCGTGCCCCCGTGCCCTCAGACGAGGTCGAGCGCCTGATCGCGCCGGCGGCGCCGGACGGCGAAGCCCACCCACGCCAGCAGCGCGGCGACCAGCCCGATCGGCACCAGGACCGCCAGGACGATCAGCCCGACGCCCGCGACGACCACGAGGACGCGGCCGGCGTCGTGCGCCGCCGTGCCGATCGTGAACCCGCTCGAGCTGTGGTGGTGAGTCACCGGCGGCGGGGCCGTGTTGGACTGGATGCGGACGGTGATGTTGCTGTAGGCCACCTGGCGCTGCAGACCGCGCAGCTTGGACAGATCGGATGCGATCGACGCGTTGGCGTCGCGCAGACGAGCCTGGATGCTGGTGACCTCCTCGGTGGTGGTGGCGTTCGCCAGCTGCTTGAGCAGCGAGCGCCGCAGGGCCCGGGCCTCGGCCAGACGCTGGCCGGCGCCGCCCACCTGAGCGGTGATGTCATTGGTGTTGTCGGTGCGCGACACGACGTGGGCGCCCTTGAGCTCCGACAGGGCCGCCAGCGTCGCGGCGAGGTTGGAGCTCGGGACGCTGAGCTGGAAGAACGCGTTGCTGTCGGGCCCGCCGGAGGAGGTGACGTTGGAGCCGTTGACGTAGCCCTTCTCCTGGCCGACGATGTTGAACACCTGCTGGGAGACGTCGTCGATCCGCTTGGGGGCCACGCCGAGGATCAGCTGGGCGGACTGCACAACCTGGCGGTTGCCAGGGACCGGGGGATTGGGGATGACCAGTTGCTGGGGCGAAGTGGCCGTCGCGGCGCCGGACGCTGACGAGGACGCCGCCCCGTGCGCCGCCCCCGATGCGGAGCCGCTCGCCCCGCCGGCGCTCGAGAAGGCCTGCCGCTGCGCCGGCTTGGGCGACTTGAGGGCAGGGGTGATGTCCTGGCCGGCCGAGCCCGCGGCGGTGCCCGCGCTCGGCGACGTGGCGGCCGCCGAGGCCGATGAGGCGACCGTCGCGGGAGCCGACTCCGCGGCGGCGCTGCTGGACGAGGAGCTCGCCGAGCTCGAGAAGCCATGGCTGTTGTTGCTGATCACGATCACAATCGCCGTCGCCGCCGCCGCCGCGGTGAGACCGGCTAGGGAGCCGGTCAGCCACCGCCGAAGGCCCGTCCCGCGCGCCGCCGGCGCGGGACGGGCGAACCGGCGCTCCACCTGTTCGTCGAGGCGCGCAGTGAACGCGTCACTGGTCCTGGGACGCTCTCGGCGCAGGATGAGCGCCAGCTCGGCGAGCTCGGCGTATTCGGGGTCCACGGGGTCACCGGCAAGCGTGGCGTCGACCGCCATCAGCGCGCCTGCGATCTCCGGGCCCAGGGGGTCGCTGTCAGGTCCTCGCATCGCAGGCCTTCCTCAGTTTCTCCATGGCTCGATACAGCAGGGTTCCGGCGGCGGTTTCGCTGACTCCAAGGACCTTGGCCAGCTCGTTGTTGCGCAGCCCGGCGTGGAACTTGAGCGCGATGACCTCTCGGTCCCGCGGCGCCAGCTCCGCCAGGGCCGCCCGGACCGCGGTGCGACGCAGGGCCACCTCGGCGCCGTCGTCGTCCTCGGTCTCGGACACGTCTTCGGGATCGACGGTGAGCGAGGCCAGGCGCTTGCGCCGACGCAGCTCATCGAGGGCCGCGTTGCGGGCGATGCCGAACAGCCACGCGCGCTCCTCTCCGCGACGGCGGTCGAACGTCGTGCGGCGCCGGTAGGCCCGCTCGAATGCCAGCGCGGTGATGTCCTCAGCCGCGGCGCGGTCGTTCAGCAACGTCGCCACGTAGGCGAAGATGTCGTCCCGGCTCGAGCGATACAGCAACTCGAACCGCTCCCAGGAGTTCTGGGTGGAGGATTGCCCGCCGGACTTCGGATGCGCCTGAGTCTCCGATCACCATCCTCACTACGACGCCGTATGGGTTCCGTCACCACAACAGCTCGATATCTTCGTGGGATGCGCGCCGCGCTGGTGACAACGGTACTCGCGGCCGCAGTCCTTGTCGTTGCCGGAGCCGCCTCGGCGGACGGCGTGGGACCGGGCCAGATCGCCCGAGCCGTGCGCCGGGCCGAGCAGTCGCGCTCGTTGTGGGCCACCGTCAACATCTGCGACACCCGCAAGTACCACAACGAAATCGGGGTGCGCGGACAGATGCCCACGCTCGGCTTCTCCTCCACCCTCTACATGGTCGTCCAGGTCAACTACTGGTCTGCGAGCCAGCATCAGTTCCTGCCCATCCAGAGCCGCCTGGCCACGACCCGGCTCTCGCTGGGCAGCATCTCGAGCGGGCTGGAGCAGGACGGCGCGGTGTTCCCGTTCAGCGCCCACACCGGGCTGCTCAACGCGACGTTCACGTTCATCTGGACGCGCAGCGGCAACGTGATCGGCCAGACCGTCCGGCGCACCACCGCCGGCCACACCGACGCCGACCATGGCAGCCCGCCGCACTACAGCGCGGCGCAGTGCCGGATCAAGTAGGCCGACCCGGCGCCCTTCCGCACACAGATCAGCGCTGACAGCCCGGGCACCAGAAGGCCGTGCGGTTGTCGTCGCCCTGACCACGCGACAGCACCTTTGCGCCGCAGCGCGGGCAGGGCCGCCCGGCGCGGCGAAACACCCGTGCCTCGCCCTGCATGCGACCGTGGCGGCTCGAGTACTGCATGCGCGGGCGGACCGCGGAGATGACGGCCATCGCCTGCTCATCGCTCACCGAGGACACGGGGCGCCACGGGTCCAGGGCGGCCTCCCAGCAGCCTTCGGACTTCCAGATGTTCCCGATGCCGGCCACGTTGCGCTGATCGAGCAGCGCCTCGCCGATCCCGCGCGTGGGGTCGTCGGCGCGCAGCCGCGCCAGAAAGCGCTCGGCGTCGAACTCATCGGCCAGGATGTCGGGGCCCAGCGCCGCCAGCCGCTGATCGAAGCGCGTCCGGCTCTCGGTCATCAGCTCGAGCACCGGACCGTTGAACTGGACCACCTGGTGGCCGCCGCGCTCGAGCACCAGCCAGGCCAGCCGCGGCGAGCGTCCCCACCGTCGGGTCGGCGCGGGCGGATAGACGCCCCACGTGCCGGTCATGCGCAGGTGCGAGTGGATGACCAGGTCGCCGTCGAACACCAGGAACAGGTGCTTGCCGTGCGTGCGCATCTCCGTGACGGCGCGACCGGCCAGCCGCTCGGGCCAGCGATCCAGGGCGTGGCGCGGATGGGGGGTGCGGATCTCGTCGGGCACATGACCCTCGAGGACCGGGCGCATCCGGTGCGCCGCGTAGGCGATGGTGTCGCCCTCTGGCATGACGCTGAGAGTGTCAGGCCGAGAGCGTGAGCCGCCGCGGGCCCTCCTGGAAGCCGAGCGCGAGCAACGCCGGCCCCAGCGGCGAGGTCATCGCCGACTCGCCGTCGACCTTCTCCAGAGCGACGCGCTTGATGGCCCCGTTGCGCACGTGGTCGACGAGCGCGGATAGCGCTCCCTCGATCCGGGCGTCCCCGGTGGCGACGAGCGTCTGCAGGGCGCGCCCGCCCCGTTCCAGGTAGACGACGGGGTCCCCGCCCACGAGGACCACGTAGGCGCCGGCCACGCGTGCCGGCCGGCGGCCGCCGCGGCTCTCGTCTTCGTCGCCCGGTCGCTTGGGCCACGGCAGCGCCGCGCCGTAGGGCTGGGCCGGGTCCACGGCGGCGAGCACCAGCGGTGCCGCATGCTCGATGCCGGGCCCACCGCTCGCGCCCGAGGCTCCGCCGCGCGCGCGCAGACGCTCGACCGCCCCCGGCAAGGCGAACTGGGCGCCGCCCAGCCCCTCCAGGAAGTAGCCGCGCCGGGCCACGCCCAGCGTCTCCAGCTGAGACAGCTCGGCGTAGATGGCCGAGAAGCCGCCGGGGATGCCCTCGGCCAGGACCTGCTCGCGGGTGACGATCCCATAGCGCTCCAACAGCAGCTCGCCCAGGGCCCGCCGCCGCACGCTCGGATCGCTCTCAGCACCGCGCAGCAGCGGCTCGGTCAGCGACCAACGGCCCTGCACCTGCGCGGCCGCGCCCGTCCCCCGCCGCCGCGCCGCGCCGAAGCGCCCGCCGCGGACCGCGGGTGGGCGGGATCGAATTCCCATCTCGCGCTGGGCCCGCGCCAGCGTCAGCCGCGGGGCCCGCAGCGGGGCGTAGGCGTCGTTGGTGACGACGCCCGCCCACGCGAGGTCCCACAGCGCCTCCTGGATCTCCTCGGGCGACGAGCCTTCGATGTCGACGAGCAGGTCGGTGAAGAAGCAGGCGCCGGTGGCCAGTCGCGCGCGGATCGCCTGGTGCGCGTCGTCGTGGCGGACGTCCCCTCGGTATGGCGGGGGACCCAGCAGCGCCAGGTCCTCACGGAAGTACAGGGCCACCCGGCCCGAGTTGCGCCCCAGGGCGCCCGCGCCGATCCACACCACCTCGCCGGCCGCGCACAGCTGGTCCATCCACGTCGGCGAGTAGGCGCCGACGCGGCGCGGCAGCACGTCGTGCTCCCACACCTCAACCGGCAGGGCCAGCCCCTGCAGCGGCACCAGGGTCTCGCGCAGCCGGTCGATCCCGGCGCCGGAGGCCGGATGGCGGTCGACCCCCTGCCAGGAGGGCAGGAAGCGCGCGAGCTCCCGGGCCTCGGCCGGCTCGATCTCCTTGCGCAGGACGGCCAGCGACGCCCGGCGCAACCGCCGCAGCACCTCGGGGTCACACCACTCGCGCTCAGAGCCGCCCGGGCGCAGCTCGCCACGGACCAGCTCGCCGGCGCGCTCGAGCTCGCGCAGCACGGCGGAGACGTCGATCCCGTAGCGCCCATGCACATCAGCGGTGGTGAACGGCCCGTGGGTGGCGGCGTAGCGGCGCAGCAGACGGCTGAGCGCGTCGGGCACGTCCTCCAGGAAGGCCGCCGGCAGCCCGCCCGCGGGCGCGGCGCCCAGCGCGTCGCGATACAGGCCCGCGTCGGCAGCGTCGATCCAGCGCTCCTGGCCGTTGACGCGCACGCGAGCGGCGCGCCGCTCGCCGCGCAGGTCGGCCAGCATCGACGCCGGATCCAACCCGTCGAGCACACGAGCGGACACCTCGTCCAGCGAGAGGTCGCCGACGCGGCGCAGCACGTCGAGCAGGCCGTCGCGGTTGGTCGCGCGGGTGAGCTCTGACAGGCACTGCAGGTCGGCCTCGACGCGTTCCAGAGCGGTTGGATCGATGAGATCGCGCAGCTCCTCCTGCCCCAGGAGCTCGCGCAGCAGGTCGCGGTCCAGGGACAGCGCGGCCGCCCGGCGCTCGGCGTTGGGGGTGTCGCCCTCGTACATGTAGGTGGCGACGTAGTCGAACAGCAGCGAGGAGGCGAACGGCGACGCGGTCGCGGTCTCGACCTCCACCATCGTGATGTCGCGGCGGTGCAGCTTGGTCAGGAGCTCCACCAGCCCAGGCACGTCGAGCACGTCGCGCAGGCACTCGCGATAGGTCTCCAGGATCACCGGGAACTCCCCGTACTTCTTGGCCACCTCCAGCAGCGACTGGGACTTGAGCCGCTGCTGCCACAGCGGCGTGCGCTTGCCCGGGCGCGCCCGCGGGATGAGCAGCGCGCGCCCCGCGTTCTCGCGGAAGCGGGCCCCGAACAGCGCCGAGGAGCCGAGCTCGGCGACGACGAGGTCCTCGATCTCGTCGGGATCGAGCAGGACGAGATCGGCCCCGGGCGGATCCTCGGCGTCGGGCAGGTGGATGATGATTCCGTCGTCGGAGTAGATGGCATCGGACTCCAGCCCGACCTGGTCGCGGATGCGCGCGCTCAGGGCCAGCGACCACGCGGCGTGGACGCGACCGCCGAACGGCGAGAGCACGCACAGCCGCCAGTCGCCGATCTCGTCCCGGAAGCGCTCGACCACGATGGCGCGGTCAGAGGGCACCACCCGCGTGGCCTGCTGCTGCTCGGAGAGGAAATCCACGAGGTTGCTCGCGGCGCGGCGGTCCAAGTCGTACTCGCGCTCCAGCGTCTCGGGCGACTGGTCCACCGCCCAGCGGGCGAACGCGCCGATCGCCTCGCCCAGCTCACGGGGGCGGCCGATGCTGTCGCCCTTCCAGAACGGGATGGCCCCCGGGACGCCGGGCGCCGGCGTGACGATCACCCGGTCGCGGCCGATCTCCTCGATGCGCCAGGTGGTGGCGCCCAGCAGGAACGTCTGCCCGGGACGGGCCTCGTAGATCATCTCCTCGTCGAGCTCGCCGACGCGCCGGCCGTCGGGGAGCGTGACGGCGAACAGACCGCGATCGGGGATGGTGCCCGCGTTGGTGACGGCCAGCTGGCGGGCGCCCCGCCGCGGACGGACGGTGCCGGCGACGCGGTCCCACGCGATGCGCGGCCGCAGCTCGGCGAACTCGCTGGACGGATAGCGCCCGTCGAGCATGTCGAGCACGTTTTCGAACTGGGACCGGCTGAGCTCGGCATAGGAGTGGGTGCGGGTGACCAGCGCGTAGATGTCATCGACGGGCACGGTCTCGTCCTCCCCGGCGGCTGCCGCGATGGCCACGACCTGCTGGGCCAGGACGTCAAGCGGGTTGCGGGGCACCACCGTGGTCTCGATCTGAGCCTCGCGCATACGCCGCGCCACCACCGCGCACTCGAGCAGGTCTGAGCGGAACTTGGGGAAGATGCGCCCGCGGCTGACGTCGCCCACCGAGTGGCCGGCGCGGCCGATCCGCTGCAGGCCACGCGCCACGGACTTGGGCGACTCGACCTGGATGACGAGGTCCACGGCCCCCATGTCGATGCCGAGCTCGAGGCTCGAGGTGGCCACCAGGCAGGGGAGCTCGCCGGCCTTGAGCATCTCCTCGACCACGGTGCGCTCCTCGCGCGCCAGCGAGCCATGATGCGAGCGGGCCAGCTCCTCGCCGGCCATCTCGTTCAGGCGCAGGGCGATCCGCTCGGCGCTGCGGCGGTTGTTGACAAACATGATCGTGGACTTGTGCTGCTTGATGAGTTCGAGCAGCTCGGGGTAGATCGCCGGCCAGATGGAGCGACGCGTGGCCTCGCCCCCCGCCAAAGGATCCAAATCCGGGGCCGGCGTCGCGTCCGGCTCCACCATCGACTCCACCGGCACCTGGATCTCCAGGTCCAGCTCCTTGCGCACCCCGGTGTCGACGACGCGGCACTGGCGGTGGGGCCCGACCATGAAGCGCCCGACCTCCTCCAGCGGGTTCTGCGTCGCCGAGAGCCCGATCCGCTGGACGTCGGCGCCCGCCGCCGCCGTGAGCCGCTCCAGGGTGAGGGCCAGGTGCGAGCCGCGCTTGGTGGATGCGACGGCGTGGATCTCGTCGACGATGCACCAGCGCGTGCCCTCGAACAGCTTCTGGGCCTGCCCGGTGAGCATGAGGTACAGCGACTCGGGCGTGGTGATGAGGATGTCGGGCGCCTCGCGCAGCATCTGCTGGCGCTCGCGCTGGGGAGTGTCGCCGGTGCGCACCGCCACCCGGAGGTCGGCGCCGATCCCGCGCAGCGGTGTGCGCAGGTTGCGGTCCACGTCATAGGACAGCGCCTTGAGCGGCGAGACGTAGACGAGCCCGATGCGGCGATCGCGCGGATTGGACGGCGGCGTGAGCGCGGCCAGGCGGTCGATCGCGTACAGGAACGCCGCCAGGGTCTTGCCCGACCCGGTGGGCGCCGAGATCAGGACGTGCTCGCCCGAGGCGATCGCCGGCCAGGCCTGCTCCTGGGCCGCGGTCGGGGCCTCGAAGGCGCCGCGGAACCACTCACGCGTGCGCTCACTGAAGACGTCGAGGGACATGCGGTTGAGGCTACTCGCGAATGAGGACCGGACCTGTCCGCTGAACGGCGGCTAGTCCGGGTCCATGAAGGCGATCCGCGGCGAGAGCCCGGCGCTCTGCGCGAGCGTGGCGATCTGGCGCCCGGGCTGGACCGCATCGCGGATCTCGCCCACGTGCGGCGAGAGCCGCGCCCGCACGCCCACCAGGTCGGCGACGGTCACCACCAGGCCCCAGAACCGCGCGGGGCCCGGGGGCATCTTGGGAGCCTCGACGATCTCGAGGATCACCGGGCCGAGGCGGCGAAAGCCCTGCCGGAACCCGCCCGCGTCCCGGATCCGCCTCAACGCGATGCCCGCCTCCTCGAGCGTCGCCACCGTGCGGTCGAAGTCCGGCGTGGTGACGACGACGTGATCGATCCCCAGCGCGCCGTTGGGGTGGGGTGGGTGGGGTCCGGTTCTCGGCGGATCCGTGGTGGTGCCCGTGGGCAGGCCGTCGACGTCGTGATGCAGCGAGATGTGGCGCAGCGTCCAGCCGGTGATGCCGCGCCCGGCCGCGTCCAGCCACAGCTCCACCCCGCCGAGCACGATGACGCCGTCCTGCGACACCTGGAACCCGAGGGCTTGCCACGCCTCCGCGGCGTCGGCGATCTGCAGCGCCGCGAGCTCGGCCCGCGGGGCCTCGGTCATCCCTCGGAGACGATCAGGACGAGCTTGCCGCCCGGGTGGCCGCTCTCTGAGATGCGATGGGCCTCGGCGATGTCGGCCAGCGGGAACGTCTGGGCCACCGGCAGCCGGAACCGCCCCTCCTCGATCAACGTGGCGACGTCCGCCAGCGCGTGCCACGCGCGCTCGCTCCCGGCGCCGCCGGTGAACCGGACCCCCGTCTGCTCGGCGCCCGCGTAGTCGGCGATCGTGACCACCCGGTCCGGGGACCCGGTGAGCTCGACCAGCGCCGGGAGCATGCCTCCGCCCGAGGCGTCGAGCGCACAATCGACCTCGTCGGGGCCGTCGAGCAGCGCGCGGACCCGCTCCACCAACCCCTCGCCGTAGGTGGTGGGCTCGGCCCCGAACTCGCGTAGGTAGTCCTGGTTGGCAGCGCTCGCGGTGCCGATCACACGCGCCCCGCGGGCACGGGCGCACTGGACGGCAGCGATGCCGACGCTGCCTGACGCGCCATTGATGACGATCGTCTGTCCGGCGCCCACTCCGAGCAGG
Organism: uncultured Actinomycetota bacterium; assembly: GCA_963708835.1. GTDB lineage: Bacteria > Actinomycetota > Thermoleophilia > Solirubrobacterales > Solirubrobacteraceae > Palsa-465. The sequence goes on from CAVPUB010000002.1 coordinate 193,520, forward strand.
TCGAGCGTGCGCACCGCAGTCTCCACCGCCACCGGCAACGCCGCCGCCCCCGCGAAGTCCAGCGACGCCGGCACGCGGGCATAGTTCTCCAGCAGCGCGAGCTCCGCGGCCCCGCCGCCGCCCGCGGCGCCACCGAACACGGCCTCGCCGACCTCGACGCCGCGCACGCCGTCACCGAGCTTGTCGACGACCCCCGCCACCTCCTGACCGGTGCGCTTGGGCAGGTCGCCGCCCATCGCGCCGCTGCGGACCTTCCAGTCGATCGGATTGACGCCGGCGGCGCGCACCGTCACCCGGATCTGCCCGGGCCCGGGCTCCGGGTCCGGGAGCGCCACCAGCTCCAGCACCTCGGGCCCGCCGAATTGGGTGAACTGAATCCCGTGCATAGCTCTCTCTCGATCAGCTTGTGTCTTTGGTGCAGGTCGCGACCGTGCGCAGGACGATCCCATCGGCCGTCGTCCAGTCCAGGCCGCACGGCGTCGCCAGAAGCGTCGGATCATTGACGATCCAGAAGTTGTCTCGGACGCGGGCGTGGCGCGCGGGCCCGACCCGGAAGCGCAGCAGCACTCCGGCGACGCCGTCGGGAGCGAGCCCGAAACCGGGCGAGCCCGGCCCGAACAGGAACGGCGCGACCGTACCGGGAGCCGGCTCGCACGTCGGGCTGGACTGCGTCGGGTACACGACGACCAGGCACAGGCCCTGCTGGGCGTATTCGCTGCGCAGGCTCGGCAGCAGCGCGCGCTGCAGGGCTCGCCGGGACTTCGGCTCGCACCGCACGGGCTCCAGCGGTGCGGCCAGCAGGTGACGACCGGGGATGAGGAAGGCGCGCCCGCCGTAGGCCGCGCGACCCAGATAACGGATCCCGGCGGGCAGGATGCCGCTCAGCGGCAGCGCGCCGAGCCGCCGCAGGGCCACCTGGTCGGAACGGCGCCGGGGGCGCGCCAGGACGCTGTATTCGGCGCTCAGGTCGGCGGGGGCGCGGCCGACGCTGGTCGTGCCCGGCCGTGGGAACGAGCCACAGCCGGGCGCGGCCTGCGCAGATGCGGTCGCGACGCCGGCGGTGGCGAAGGCGATCGCCGCGGCCGCCAGACAGGCAGCGCCCGCCCTCACTTCTTCTTTTTCTTCGGCCGGACGATCCCGCTCGGGCGCTTGCGCACCGGCTTGCGCTCCTGCTTGGGGAACGCGGCCGACAGGACAGGCACCGGCTTGTCGGTGTTGGCGTTGCAGTTCAGCCCGCTGGCGGTCCCCGGCTGGCTCAGCTTGGGCTTGCCGTCGTTGGGCTTGGCCGCGAAGTTGAACGCGCTCGTGAGGTCGCCGGTCACGCGCCGGCGCCACGCCGAGAGGTTGGGGACCTCGACGCCGAAGCGCGTCTCGACGAAGCGCAGCATCGACGTGTGGTCAAACGTGTCCGAGGCCACCAGGCCACCGCGCGTGAACGGCGAGACGATGAGCATCGGGACGCGGAAGCCCAGCCCGATGGGGCCGCGGATCCCGTTGGCGGCAACCGGCAGGTTGGCCACGGTGAGGTACTCGCCCTTGGTCCCCTTGGGCGCCACCGGCGGCGCGACGTGGTCGAAGAAGCCGCCGTTCTCGTCCCAGGTGATGAACAGCGCGGTCTTGCGCCACACCTTCGGGTTGGACATGACCGCCTTAACGATCTGCGCCACGGCGATCTCGCCCGAGATGGCGGCGGAGAACCCGGGATGCTCGGTGGCCGCCAGGTTGGTGAGGACCCAGGAGACCGACGGCAGCGCGTTGTGCTTGAGGTCGGACATGAAGTCCTTGGGGTAGGTCGTGTTGAGCCCGCGATCGGCCAGCTCGCCTGGCTTGTTGTACGCCGCGAAATATGGGAGCACGTTGTCGAACACCCCGCCCGCGGGGTCCTGGTAGACCTTCCAGCTCACTCCCTGGGACTGGAGCCGCTCCGGCATCGTCGTCCACGTGAACTTGCCCTTGAGGTCACCGCGCGTGGCCACGAGCGTCTCCACCAGCGGACCCCCGTTGGCCCCCGCGGGATCCAGCGAGGCGCTCATCGACATCAGCCGGTTGGGGTCGGTCGGCCCGATCACCGAGCAGTGGTAGCCGTCGCAGATCGTGAAGGCATCGGCGAGCGAGTAGTAGAAGCTCAGCTGCGAACGGTTGTAGTAGCCCATCGTCTCGATGCCCGCACGCCGGCCCGTCGCCCCCGTTGGTGGTCGCCTCGTGGACCTTGACCCACTCGTTCATATGGCCGTTGTTCCAGGAGCGGTGCTGGGGGCCCCAGTCGTGGGTGATGTCGGGCATGCAGTACTGCACTCCGCCCGAGGGGAGCTTGAAGGGGGTGACGGTCTGGCCGCCCGGGTCCTTCTGGCGGAACGCGGCGGCCCCGTGCTTGTCGCCGAACCCGCGCACGCCGCTCAGCGTCCCGAAGTAGTGGTCGAACGAGCGGTTCTCCTGGATGAGGAAGATGACGTGCTCGATGTCCTTGAGCGAGCCCTGCGCCGGCGCGGCCCCTGCGGCGCCCGCCAGCAACGCCTCCAGTCCGCCGAGCCCGGTCAGCCCGAGTCCCGCCGCTCCCATGCGCTGGAGCGTCTGACGCCGTGTGAGTCCCGAGCTGTGATCCATGCCTTGCCTCTCTCCGTCGCTGTATTGCCGCGCCGCAGGCTACCGGGGCGCGACCAGGATGTTGGCCATCATCCCCGCGTCCTCGTGGGCGAGGATGTGGCAGTGGAAGACCGTTTCCCCGGTAAAACCGAAGAAGCGCACCCGCATGACCACGTAGCCGTGGGCCGGTAGCACGATCTCGTCCTGATACCCGTCGAAGGCGGCCGGCACGCCGTTCACCGAGATGAGCTGCATCGGATACGTGTGCATGTGAAACGGATGCGTCTCCTCGGTGTGGTTGACGATCGTCCACTGCTCGACGGTGCCCAGCTTGGCTCTGAAGTTGATCTTGGCCGGGTCATACGCCTGGCCGTCGATGAAGAACACCGTCCCCGCCGCGTTCTCGGAGAAGACGACAACCCGCTTGCGGGCCACGCGGGCGCGGCGCAGGTCCACCCACGCCCAGGAGATGACGCTCGGCGGCGCTGACGGGCGCACCGCGCGGCCCCGGGTGACCAGCATGGCCAGCGTCGTCACGGGGTAGTTGTCGTCGCCCTCGTGGTAGAAGACCGTCTGCAGCGGCGTCGTCCCGCGCCGGCCGCCACGCACCAAGACGTCCCAGCGCTTGCCCGGCGGCAGCAGCAGCGTCGACATCCGGCGGGCGTGGATGACCGGGTGGCCGTCCTGGGCCACCACCTCGAACGTGTGCCCGGGCAGCGCGAGCCGATAGAAGATGTCGGCGCCGACGTTGCCGACGTGCCACAGCTGGGTCTGGCCGGGGGCGATCGTCACGCGCGGCTGGAGCTGGCCGTCGACCAGCCGGGTCGTGGGGGCGTTGGAGTTGATGTCGCTGTCGACGATCGCGCCGTCGGCCACCTGCACGTCGCGCAGGGCCAGATAGCGCTGCGGGATCCCGCGCAGACGGAGCGGCAGGTCCCGAGTCAGGCCCTTGACCTCGAGCAGTCCCGAGAGCCCGTCGAACACCTGCTCCTCTGACCCGGTGGTGGGGAAACGCCCCATCTCCGACGTCGGGACCATCTCGTGGGAGTGGTACCAGAAGGTTCCCGTGGCGGCGCTGCGCGGCAGGCGGAACTGGTACTGGAACGAGTGGCCGGGCGCCACCGAGATGAAGATGTTGTCGGCGTCGCCGCTGGGCGAGACCTCGAGGCCGTGAAAATGCAGGTTGGTCGGCTGGTCGAGGTGATCCACGAGCTTGACACGGATGCGATCACCGGGCGAGGCGATCAGCGTCGGCGCCGTGAACGCGCCGTTGTAGACCTTGGCCAGCACCCGGCGGCCCGCGATGTTCACGCGTTTCTCGGAAGTCACCAGGGTCACGTTGAGCACGCCGTGGTGGCTGGTGTAGACGGCGGGCTCGCGCAGGGCGCGGCCGGTGGCGCCGGGCGCGGGGGTCAGTGGCCCCGCCGCGCCGCTCGGGCCGGCCGGCGCCCCAGGAGCAGCCGCGCCCGGAGCAGGCACCGACGGCGTCGCCGCGGTCGCCGCGCCGACCCCGTCGCCCTGGCGCGCACCCAGCACCAGCCCGCCGATCACGAACGCCGTCGCGATCAGCGCGGCCATGCCGCCGACTCGCCACCGGCCCCCGGGCTCAGAGCTCATCGCGCCGAGCCCAGCTCACGCGCGCGCGTCAGGATCGTGTCGAGCATGTCCTCGGTCAGGCGGCCGGTGAACGTGTTCTGCTGGCTGGGATGGAAGCAACCCAGAAGCGTGAAGCGGCCACTCACCGCCGTGGCGCCGTGACCGAAGCGCGGCCGTGGCCGCAGCCGCTCGTGGCCGAGCGCAGCCAGGATGCGCAGCGCGGCGTCCCAGGCAAACGCCCCCAGGCAGACGATGATGCGCGCCGAGGTGAGCAGCTCCAGCTCGCGGACGGCGTAGGGCAGGCAGGTGTCGCGCTCGGCCGGGGTCGGCTTGTTGGCCGGCGGGGCGCAGCGGACCGCGGCGGCGATCCAGCAGTCATCCAGCGCCAGCCCGTCGTCGCGCGTGCGCGAGGTCGGCTGGTTGGCGTAGCCGGCACGGTGCAGCGCCGCGAACAGCCAGTCGCCCGAGCGGTCGCCCGTGAACACGCGGCCGGTGCGGTTGCCGCCGTGCGCGGCCGGAGCCAGCCCCAGGACCACCACCGACGCCGACGGGTCGCCGAAGCCCGGCACCGGCCGGCCCCAGTAGGTCTCATCCGCGAACGACGCCCGCTTGACCCGGGCCACCTCCTCGCGCCAGGCAACCAGCCGCGGGCACTGGCGGCAGGAGACGATCTCGCGCTCCAGCGCCTCGAGGCCGTCCGGCGCGCTCACGACGGGTCTTCGCCGAGCAGGCCGAAGATGAGCCGGTCGATCACCGGCGCCAGGTCCATCATGTGCTCGGGCACGCCGAGTCGTACCTGGCGCGACACGAGCTCGGTGACGGCGCCGACCACCGCGAAGGAGTCGTGCGGCGTGCTGAAGCGCCGCATCAGCCCACGGCGGGCGGCGGCCGCGTTCTCGGCATCGACCACGCCGGCGAAGGCCTGGAGGATCTGGTCGCGGCGCTGGGCCGCGCGCGGGCCCGCCCCGATGATCTCCACCAGTAGCGTCTGCGCGAACTCGGGATGCTCGGCCAGCGCCCCCAGGAAGGCCCGGGCCCCGGCGCGAACCCGCTCGTGGGCGTCGCCGACGGGCGCGTTGCGCGCCGCTTCGGCCATCGCGCTCTGGACGAGCTCTGCGCCCATGTCGAACAGCGCCAGCATGCACTCCTCCTTGTTGGCGAAGTGCTCGTAGAACGTCGCCTTGGACATCCCGGCCCGGCGGCTGATCGACTCCGAGGACGCCCCGGCGTAGCCGCGAGCGGCGAACTCGCGGGCGGCGGCGCGCAGGAGACGCTCGCGCTGCAGCGGCAGCCGCACCTCCGGCGGCGGCGCGTGCCGGCCTCGCGCGGTCGCCACTAGTGAGTCACCCGCGGGAGGCCCACTACTTCAGCGAGCGGCCGTAGTGGCGCTCGTAGTAGTCGCGGTAGGCGCCCGAGCGGATCGGCTCCCACCACCAGGCGTTCTCCCGATACCACGTGACGGTGCGCTCCAGTCCCTCGGCGAACCGCGTCTGGGCGCGCCAGCCCAGCTGCGCGAGCTTGTCGGAGGACAGCGAGTAACGCCGGTCGTGGCCGGGCCGGTCGATGACGTATTCGATCAGCGAATCGTCGGCGCCGGTCAACTCAAGGATCCGGTGCACGACTTCGATGTTCTCGCACTCGTCCGGACCTCCGCAGTTGTAGACCTCACCGGGCTTTCCGTGGGCCAGCACGTGGCCGATCCCGCGGCCGAAGTCCTCGACGTAGAGCCAGTTGCGCACGTTGCGCCCGTCCCCGTACACCGGAAGGTGATCGCCGGCCAGGGCGTTGAGGATCATGAGCGGGATCAGCTTCTCGGGATATTGGCGAGGCCCGTAGTTGTTGGAGCCCCGGGCGACGACGGTCTCGAGCCCGTAGGTGTGGAAGTAGCTCAGCACCAGCAGGTCGGCGCCGGTCTTGGTGGCGCTGTAGGGACTCGACGGCTGCAGCGGCGAGGTCTCGGTGAACGAGCCGGTCTCGATCGAGCCGTAGACCTCGTCGGTGGACACCTGCACGTAGCGCAGCCCGCGCTCGCGCGCGGCCTCGAGCAGCACGTGCGTGCCCTGGCCGTTGGTGACGCTGAACGCGAACGGGTCCGCGATCGAACGGTCCACGTGGGTCTCGGCGGCGAAGTTGACAATCGCCTCGGCGTCGCCGATCGCGGACGCCACCGCCTCGGGATCCTGGATCTCGCCCTGGACGAAGCGGATCTCGTCCTGGACGTCGCGGAGGTTCTCCTCACGTCCCGCGTACGTCAGGGCGTCCAACACCGTGACCTCGTCGCCGTGCTCGCGGACGCGCAGCTCCACGAACGTCGAGCCGATGAATCCGGCCGCGCCGCAGACGAGCAGCTTCACGCCGCCACCCCGGCCAGCTCGGACATGAACTGGGCCAGCCCGACGTGCCAGTCGGGCAGCACGGGCGCGTCGCGCTCGGAGATCAGGACGCTGTTGGCCGGCCGGCGCGCGGGCACGGGATAGTCCGCCGTGGTGATGGGGCGCACCGGACAGTCCAGACCGCCCGCGGCCACGATCGCGATCGCGAACTCGTGCCAGGAGCACTGCCCACGTCCGGCGACGTGCAGGATCCCGGCGGTGCGCCGCGCAGCCAGAGCAAGCAGGGCCCCGGCGAGATGGCCGGTGAACGTCGGGCAGCCGATCTGGTCGGCGACCACGGCGAGTTCGGGGCGCTCGGATGCGGCACGCAGGATCGTCTTGGGGAAGCACCGGCCGCCGGCGCCGAACAACCACGCGGTGCGCACGATCGTGTGTCGGTCGGGAGCCGCCTCGGCGACCGCGCGCTCGCCCGCCAGCTTGGAGCGACCATAGGCCGACATCGGGCCTACCGGATCGGATTCCACGTACGCGGACGACTTGCTGCCGTCGAACACGTAGTCCGTGGAGACATGGATGACCCAGGCGCCCGCCGCAGCCGCGGTCGCCGCCACGTGCCCAGCCCCGTCGCCGTTGACCGCCGAGGCCTGGCCTGACTCGGACTCGGCGCCGTCGACGTTGGTCCAGGCGGCGCAGTTGATCACCACGTCCGCGCCGGCCCCACCGACGGCATCCGCGACCGCCGCGCGATCGGTCACGTCGAGCTGCGCGCGCGTCAGCGAGACCGTGTCGTGGCCGTCCTGGATCGCGGCCCGCCGGACGTCGTGACCGAGCATCCCGCCCGCCCCGGTGATGAGAATCCGCATGGAGGGCAAGCCTAGAGCGCACGCTGTCAGATTGGCGCTGTGAGCCGGAACGTTTGGGGGTGGGCGCGTCATGTTTCTGTAAGGTGAGGGATGGTTTACGGGCCGGTTGTTTGGGCGCCGGAGTTGGTCCGGCGGCTCTCGGGGGGATCAGAATGGGCCGCATGGGCGCACCCATCCGGTTTCTGTCAATCCGGCAGACCGCGGCGGCATCGGTCGCGGTGCTTGCCACACAATCCGTGATCTTCGGGCTGCACGACGCCTCGGCGCACCTGCACCGCAGGCTGGCCACGACCGCGTACCCCGGCTTCCCGGTTGGGCGCCATGGGCTCGAGCTCATCCTCGGCGCCGCGCTGCTCGCTCTCACCCCCGGGTTGTGGCGGGGCACGCGCACTGCCGTCTCGCTGACGATCATCGGGTTAGTGGCACTGGCCGCGCTCAATGCGGGTCGCCGTCACTTCGATGAGGCGACCGTCGAGGCGTGCCTGGCGGTCATGCTCACCATCGGCCGCGGGGCCTTCCGGTTGGGCTGCTCCAATCGCCCGCGCCCGGCGATCGCGCTCGCCGCCGTGGCCGCGTGGGCGCTGGCGGCCGGGGCGATCGTCAGCGCGCCGGCCGTCCGGCACACCGCGAGTCACGTCCTGGCGGGGGTCCTCCGCCACCCCCTCGCCCACTCTCTCAACGTCGCCTCGGCCCGCGAGCTGTCGGCCGACTGGGGCGCCCTGATCGACGTCCTCATGGTCGGCGCAGGCGCGATCTCGGTCCTGGCGCTGCGCTCGCTCGTCCGCCCCGCCGCCGCCAGCAATCGCCATCTCGAGCATGAGTACCACGCCGCCCGCGCGATCGTCGACGAGCACGGCACCGACTCGCTGTCACCGTTCCTCCTGCGGCCCGACAAGGCGTTCGCCTTCGCCGCCGGCGGCGTGCTCGCCTATCGCGTGATCGGCGGGACGGCGGTCATCTCGGCCGATCCCGTCGCACCGCAGGGCACGGCCGGCGACGTGCTTTCCGCCTTCCAGGACCAGGCGCGACGCCGCGGCTGGCGGATCGTCCTGTGGGGCGCGGCCGAGACCCACCTGGAGGCCTACCGGGCGCTCGGCCTGCACGCCATGTGCGTCGGCGAGGAGGCGTTCGTCGATCCCGCCGCGTTCACCCTGGAGGGCCGGGCGGTGCGCAAGCTGCGCCAGTCGGTGCACCGCGTGTCACGGCGTGGGTGGACCATCTCCGCCCACGACGGGCGCGAGATCGACGCCTGGCTGGAGTCCGAGATCGAGCTCGTGTCGGCCCGCTGGCGCGACGACCACCCTCACGTGCACGGCTTCGCCATGGGCATGGGGAGCTTCAGCTCAGAGCTGCGGCCGAGCGATCTCTACGTGCTGGCGCGTTCCCCCGCCGGTGAGCTCGGCGGGGTCATGCGCTTCGTGACCTGCGGCAGCACCCTGTCGCTGGACACCATGCAGCGCGTGGGCGACACGCCCAACGGCCTCAACGAGGCGCTCGTCGCTCGCGCGTTGGCCGAGGCGCGCGAGCGGGGAATCGCCGAGGTCAGCCTCAACTACGCGGGACTCGCCCATCTCATCCGGCGCGAACCCAGCCGCAATCCCGCGGCGCGTGCACTCACACGTGTGGCTCTCGGCCCCCTGCACCGCCGCTTCCAGATGGACCGTCTGGTGAGCTTCAACGACAAGTTCTCCCCCCAGTGGCGGGCGCGCTACCTGGTCTACGAGTCGCGGGCGGCGCTGCCGCTGGCCGTCGCGCGGGTGCTCCAGGCCGAGGGATATCTGCCGCACCGCGAACGCGGCCGCTGGTCTGACGCGGTGCGCGATGGGCTGCCCGAGGTCGTGGCCACGAGGCTGCGTCCCCCCGGGCCGATCGGCCATGCGCGATGAGGATGGGGCGCCCGCGCCCGGTGGTGGCCCTCCTGACCACAGCCCTGGTCGCCGTCGGCCTCGTCGGGGCCTACAGCTACTGGGAGTCCTACTACCAGCACCGCGGCTTCGCCACGGTCTCCTTCCTTCCGCACGCCCGGGCCGGCCGGCTCCAGACCGTCCGTTTCTACTCCCCCGCGCTGCATCGGCGAGCCGACTACATCGTCTACACGCCGCCCGGCTATGACACGGGCCTCGCCCACGCCGCTCGGTATCCGGTCTACTACCTCCTGCACGGGAGCCCGGGGCGCCCCGTGGTCTTCACCGACATCGCGCAGCTGCCGGTGCGCATGGACAACCTCATCTCCGAGCACCGGATGCGCCCGATGATCCTCGTCTTCCCCGACGGCCGGATCGGCGGCAGCACCTACTCGGACTCCGAGTGGGCCAACACACCGTCGGGCGCCTTCGCCGATTACGTGATCAACGTGGTGCACGACGTCGACCATCGCTTCCGCACGCTCGCCCGCCGCGGCGACCGCGTCATCGCCGGGTTCTCAGCCGGGGCCTATGGCGCCATCAACATCGCGCTGCACAACGTGAGGATCTTCGCCAACCTCCAGTCCTGGAGCGGCTACTACCTCGAGACGCGCAGTGGCGTGTTCGCGAGGGCCGACGCGGCGACACTCGACGCCAACAGCCCACTGGACTATGTCCACCGGCTCAAGGCGCTCATCGCCCGCGATCCGCTGCGCGCCTTCCTGTTCGTGGGCCGCGACGACGACGACAGCCCCCAGACCGGACCGATGGCCTCGGCCCTGGCGGCCGCCGGCGCCAGCGTGACATGGGCGCTGTATCCAGGTGGCCATGACTGGCAGCTGTGGCACGCCCACCTCGACCAGATGCTCATCCTGGCCGCACGGGACACCAGCCTGCCGCTCCCGCGCACCCACGGAGTGGCGCGGTCCCTGACCCCGGGCGTGGTCCCGATCCCCCACGGCACGGGTCGCCGCCGGCACCGTCACGTGACCGGGCGAGCCGAACGACGTAACGCTCGCCTCGGCCACCGTGCGGAGGGTCGCCGATCCCGGGTGCCTCCAGCCCGGTGATCGGCGGCCTGCTTCTGGCGCTGGTCTCGGCGGCACTCATCAACCTCGGGTTCCTGCTGCAGCACCGGGCCTGGGCCACCAGCTGCCGGCGGGCGGAGCCCTGCGCCGATTGCGGCGATCGCTGCGCAACCGCGTGTGGCTGTCGGGCCAGGCGCTGGGCTGGCTGGGGTTCGGGCTGCAGGTGGTCGCCGTCGCCGTCGCGCCTCTGGCGCTGGTGCAGGCGTTCGCGGCCGGCGGCCTGGCCCTGTCGGTGCCGCTGGCCGCGGGAGTCTTTCGCCAGCGCGTGACGGGCGCGCAGGTGCTGGCGGTGCTGGTCATCGCCGCCGGGCTCGCCGCGCTGCCGATCGGGTTCACCGCCGCCGCCGACCGCTTGCATCCCGGCCGGCTGGTGGCCCTCCTCGCCCTGGGCGCCGTCGCCGCGGCCGCCCTCGGTCGGGTTTCGGCGCCCACGGCTCGCGCGGCCGCTGCGGGGATCTTCTACGGCCTCGCCGACGCCGCCATCAAGGCGGTCTCGCTGGACTGGCACCGCCACGGCCCGGCGAGCCTGTTCAGCGGGTGGACGGCCGTCGCCGTCGCGGGCACGTTCGCGGGCTTCCTCTGCTTCCAGGCGGCGCTGGAGACGGGCGCGCCGGTACCGGGCATCTCGCTCATGACCGCCGCCACGGCGCTCGTGGCGCTCGCCTGCGGGCTCGGGGCGTTCGGGGAGTCGCTAGGCGCGGGCGCCGCGGCCAGCGTGGTCCACGGGCTGGGCATCGCGGCCGTGCTGGCCGCCGTCCCGTCGCTCGCCGCCGCGCACACGGCGATCGTCGAAGCCACTGATCACCGAGACGAGCGACCGGCGCCGCGTCCCCGGCCGCTGCCCGCGGTCGGCCGGCCGCGGTAGGGAGCATCCCAGCGCAAAGGCACACGCCTCCAGCACCGGGCCCAGGCCCGGTGTCCGCGAGAACACGGTGGAGGAGAAGGCGATGTTGCGCGCCAGGGCGTAGGACGCCTGCGATGCCAGGAGCAACACGGCCAGCGCCAGGACGAGCGCGAGCGCCGCGCGCCGGTACGGCGTCACCTCGGCGAGCGCCACGCCGGAGAGCGCCCCGGCCAGGATCCAGGCCACGACGATGCGCAGCAGCGGCTGACCGTCGGAGGCCGCCAGCTGGAGCAGGGGCAGCGCGTCGGAGACGCGCGGGCCGAGACGTAGCCAGTGCAGGCTCCGTAGGAGGTAGAGCCAACCGATTCCCGCGAGCAGGCCGGCGACGACGATCACCACCGAGACCGCCGTCCCTGAGCCCCACCGCAGCGCCGCGCTGCCGCCGCGTCTGAGGGTCGCCGGGGCGGATCGGATCACACCGCCGAGACTACGGACCCAAATGGTGTGTTTCGTATGGGGAGTGTTGACGGTGCTTGAATCTCAGACGATGGGTGCCGCCGGATGAAGCGCCGACGCCTGCTCAAGGCGCTGGCGTTCGGGTTCGTCACGTTGGTCGCGTTCGGCAGCGTCACCGAGGCGGTGCTGGCGCACCGCGGCGCACCGCCTGCCCGCCCCGCCACCGCGCCTTCGGCGGCGCGGACGGTGTCCGTCGTCTGCAGGTCGCCGTCGCTGGGCGGCACCCTGCCGACGCTGGTGTACCTGCCCTCCGGCTACTCCTCGGACCGGCGCTACGCCGTCGTCTACTTCCTTCACGGCCTGCCCGCGAGCCCCTCGTCCTACCAGCAGAACGCATTCGTGGCGGCCGCGCTGGCCTCCGCGGGCGAGAAGGCCATCGTCGTCGCGCCACAGGGCGCCCGAGACCCGGACTCAGACCGCGAGTACCTGGATTGGGACGCCGCCGAGGATTGGCCGCAGGCGATCTCGCGTGACCTGCCCGCGTGCATCGACGCCCGCTTCCACACGATCGCCGGACGATACGGGCGGGCGCTGGTGGGCCTGTCGGCCGGCGGCTATGGCGCGATGAACATCGGCCTGCGCAACCTCGACCAGTTCGGCGCCGTGCAGTCGTGGAGCGGCTATTTCGTCGCCACCAACCCGGCGGGCACCAAGGTGCTCGATCTCGGATCCGAGCAGGCCAACGCCGCCGCCAGGGTTCCGCGCGGGACGCCGCTCAAAGCCCGGCTCCGGTCACTGCCGACGCAGGTCGCGTTCTACGTCGGGCTGCAGGACAGCCGCTTTTTGACCATGAACCGCCAGTACGACGCGTCCCTGCGCCGCGCCGGCATCGGCCACATCTTCCACACCTACCAGGGCGGGCACTCGTTCGCGCTGTGGCGCTCCCAGGCGCCGACGTGGCTCACATGGGCGCTCAGGTACCTGGCCGCACGACGGTAGCGGTGGGTGTCCACTGTCGCTGGGGCCTCAGCACGCCCGCACGTCCTCGACCTGACGCTAGCCGGCCGATCGCGTTTGGGTGGGGCCTGATTCGGGGTCGACCGGCGCCTCGTGGGGCAGCTGCGCCGGGGCCGGCGCCGACTCGTCGTAATCGCCCTCCTCGTCGTCGTACTCGCCCAGGTTGCTCTTGATCGACTCGAAGATGCTCAGCCCCTGGCCCACGAGCCCGGCGGCGAGCTGTCCCAGCCCGTCGGCGCCGTTGAGCACGTTGATGTTGGCGTTGGCCAGCCCGCCCGCGGCCTCGCGGACGATCTGGGGCAGCTGGTCGATGAGCATGCGGTCCAGCGCCACCCGGTTGTGCGACGCGGCCGCCTCGGCCTGGATCTTCATGCGCTCGGCGTCGGCATGCGCCAGCACGCGCGTCTTCTCCGCCTCGGCCTCGGCCGGCTTGACCACCTCGGCCTTGAGCTGCTGCTGACGTAGCTCAGCCTGGCGCTGGGCCAGCTCGGTCTGCGCGGCGATCACCTCGCGCTGCGCGCCGGCCTCCGCCAGCGGGCCGGCCTGGGCCGCCTCGGCCTGGGCCTTGTCGACCTCGGCCTTGTATTGCGCCTGCACGATCGCCGTCTGGCGCTGGTACTCGGCCTGCTTGCGCTGGGACTCCTGCTCGGCCTCAGCGGCGGCCTGGTTGGCCTGGGCCTGGGCGATCTTGGCCTGGCGCTGGATCGCCGCGTTGTGCGGGGCCGCCATCGCGTCGATGTAGCCCGCGCCCATGTCGTCGATCGACTGGATCTGCAGCGAGTCGACGATCAACCCCATCTTGACCATCTCGGCCTTGGAGCCGTCCAGGACCTCGGTGGCCAGCTTCTGGCGCTCGGTGACGATCTCCTCGACGGTCATCGAGCCGACGATCGAGCGCAGGTGACCGGCGAAGATCCGGCCGGCGAGCACCGACATCTGATCCTGGTCAGACAGGAATCGCTGGGCCGCATTGACGATGCTCTCGGGATCGTTGCCGACCTTGAACGCGATCACCGCCTTGGCCTGCAGGGCGATCCCCTGCTTGGTCACGCACTGCTCGGCGACCTCGGCCTCACGCATGGCCAGGGTGAGAAAGCTGGCCTGACGGATGAACGGGACGACGAACGCACCGTGACCGGTCACCACCTTGAACGGCGTACCGTTCTGACCCGAGCGTCCACCCGAGATGAGCATCGCCTCATCGGGCGCGGGCACGCGAAAGCCGAACATCACAGACTCCTCTCAGGGATTGCAGATCGTCTCGCCACCAGGTGTGCCCTCAGGCACTGTCAGCCCCGGACGTGAATTCCATCACATCCAGCGCCCGGTCCCCGCGGGCGTTGTAGACGAGGACCTCGGTACCCGTGGCCAGTGGCTGCTCGGACCATGCCAGGTACGCCTCGGTGCCCCCGCGCACCTTGACCAGCACCTCGCCCGGCCCCTGTTCGCCCCGTGTCGCGACGATCACCGTGCCGGTGCATCCCACTGCCGACTCATCCGGTGTCACGCCGACGTTGTAGCAGGCAGGGGGCCGGGGTATGGAACGGTCATGACCGGGAGCACCCGCCCCCATCGCCGGGAGACACGCCGGTGACGTCGCTGACGGGCAAGGTCCTGGTGGCGGTGGACGGCGCCTCCGGTGGCCGCGACGCGATCGCTCTGGCCCGAGTGCTGGCGCCCGCGTCGGCGCGCATGGTCCTCACCAACGTCTACGGCGTGGGCGCCGACACCGATCCGGATCCCGGCGAGCCGGCCCGCCCGGGCGGCCTCGCGGGCCGGGCCCTGCACCGGCTGGCGCGCAAGGAGTCCGCGGGACTGCTCGTGGTCGGCTCCAGCCATCGGGGAGCCGCCGGGCGGACGATGCTCGGTGGCCAGACCCTGGCAGCTCTCAACGGGTCGTCGTGCGCCGTGGCGATCGCCCCGCGCGGCTACGGCATGGCCGAGCCGGTCGTGCGCACGGTGGGCGCCGGTGACGCCGGGACGGCGGAGAGCGAGCTGGCGGTGCGGACCGCCCGCGAGCTGGCCGACCGCCACGGGGCGGCGCTCGAGGTCCGAGCCGTGACCGAAGGCGACCCCGCCGACGAGCTGGCGACGATGGCCGAGCACCTCGACCTGCTCGTCCTGGGCTCCCGCGCCTACGGCCCGTCGGGCCGGCTGCTCAGCGGCACGACCTCCATGCGGCTGGCGCGGCGCGCCGCGTGCCCTCTGCTCGTCGTCCCCCGCCCGTGATTTGATGGTGGTTTCCACCCAGCCGGGTGAAAGTTCGTCCATCATTGATGACAAGCGGTGCGCGGGGTGGCACCCTTGTCCGTATGACCCCTGCCGCGTACCCCACCATCCGCATCGACCATGAGCGTCATGGCGACTGGGAGGTCGGAGCTTCCCGACGAAGCCTCCCCCGTCCGGTGCCGGACCCTCCACGAGGCCCGCCGCCTGGCCTACCGCCACGCCGCCCAAGGACAACCGGTCGAGCTCGTGATGCGCGACGCCTACCACCGCGTCGCCCACCGGGAGCTCGTCAAGCCGACCTAGCCGCCGGGCTAGCCACGCTGGGCGCCGGCCGGCGGTGACTCGCGGCCGGTGAGTTCTCCTACCTTCACCACCAGCTCGTCGGGGCTGAACGGCTTGACGAGCAGATTGACGTTGGACTCCTCGACACCGCGGTGCACGAGCCGGCTGTCGTTGTAGCCCGACATGAACAGCACCTCCAGGCCGGGGCGCAGCGCGCGCAGCTTCTGGGCCAGTTCGGGCCCGGACATGCGGGGCATCACGACATCGGTGAGGAGCAGGTCGATGTCGCCCCGGTGGCGTTCGGCCACCGCGATCGCATCCAGGCCGTTGCCGGCCTGCAGGATGAGGTACCCCTCCTCTTCGAGCATCGTCACGACCAGCGTGCGCAGCGCCGGCTCGTCCTCCACCAGCAAGAGCGTCGGGCGCGCGGGGTCCTGGGGCGGGCCGTCGGCGGGCTCGCCGGCCGCCGGCAGCACGACGGTGAAGGTTGTGCCCACGCCGATGGTGGAGGTGACGTCGATCCACCCGTCGGCCTGATCGACGGTGCCGTAAACCGTGGCCAGCCCCATGCCGGTGCCCCGCTCGCCCTTGGTGCTGAAGAACGGCTCGAAGATCCGCTCCACCGTCTCGGGCGCCATGCCGGTACCGGTGTCGGCGATGGCCAGTTGGATGTAGGGACCCGGCTCCAGACCGTGGACGGCGGCCTCCTCGGCGGACACCGACCGCTCGCGCGTCGTCACCCGGAGCGTGCCGCCGGCCGGCATCGCGTCCGACGCGTTGATCATCAGGTTCATCATGATCTGCTCCAGACCGGTCCGGTCCATCATCACCTGGGGCAGTCCCGGTGCCAGCTGGAAGTCGAACACGATGTCGGCGGCGAGCAGCCGGCGCAGCATCGGCTCGAGCTCGCGGGCCAGCCCCGAGACGTCGATCAACGAGGCCGAGGTGTGGCCACGGCGGGCGAAGGCCAACAGCTGGCGGGTGAGCTCAGCCGCACGGTCGGCGGCCAGCAGGATCTGCTCGAGGTCGGACTGCGCCGAGGTCAGGTCGGCGCGCGCCGACAGGCGCCGGGCGTACCCCGAGACGATCGTCAGCAGATTGTTGAAGTCATGGGCGATGCCGCCGGCCAGCTGCCCGACCGCCTCCATCTTCTGAGCTTGGGTGAGCCGGGCGGCGATCTGCTGGCGCTCGGTGATGTCGGTGATGACGCCGCGTAGCCGCTGGATGGTGCCGTCGGGGTCGCGGGTGACGGTGACGATGTCGCGCACCTGCCGGACGTCTCCGTCAGCCGAGATCATCCGGTAGAGCAGCTCGAAGTTCTCGCTCTGCTGCGCCGCCTCCACGAAGGTGAGCGCCGCCAGCCGGTCCTCGGGGTGCACCAGCGACATCCAGAACCCCGACTTCATCCACTGCTCGCGGGGGTAGCCCAGGAGCATCTCCTCGCGACCACCGAGGTAGGTGAGGGAATCGCGGTCGGGCGTGGTGGACTCCCACACGATCGCGTCCAGCGCGCCCACGATCTCCTCCACCGCATGCGCCTGGACGTAGCGGATCCGCTCCTCCTCCAGACGGCGCTGCTCGCTGGCCTCGCGGATCACGGCCACAATCGCCTCTTCCCCGTCAAAGGCCATCGGCGCGAGGCTGATCTCCACCGGGACCTCCGAGCCGTCGCGGTGCAGTCCCTGCAGGCGCAGGCCCAGACCCATCGGCCGCGGCTGAGGGCGCTCGGCGTAGGCGGTGCGATCGGCGATGTGGGACCCGCGCAGGCGTCCCGGGATGAGCTGCTCCACAGCAACCCCGATGAGCTCGTCGCGGGCGTAGCCGAACAGCTCTTCGGCGGCCTTGTTGACGTACTGGATGCGGCCGCCGGTACCGGCCATCACGATCCCGTCGGGCGCCGCGTCGAGCATCTCGGCCAGCGCGCTGACGGGGAGCCCATGCTCGGTCACGATGCCACGACGCTCCTCCGGGGTCTCCGGATCACGGTAGCGAGGGGTGTCTGGGCGCCGGTGGTCATCTCACGGACACTGCCTTCCCAGTATTCCCAGGTGGGCACTTTCGTAAGAACGCGACACGGGCCGCAGGGTTGGCGGAGAATGCAAACGTGCAGACGCGAGGCATCGACGTCGCCGCGGAGCTGCCGGACTCGCTCCCCGATCCGGTGATCGGCTGCGACGTCGACGGCGTGATCGTCTACTGGAGGATGACGGGTTTCGGTCTCCATACGGACAAACGGGCGGCCCGCGCCTTGTCCAGGTGCCGATGGCGATCCCTCCCGTTTGGGGGTACACATAGGGACGGTGACCGACACCGACACGACCCCGCATGGACTACCGCATCCCGGACGGGTGCCGAGATGAGCTGCTGGACGAGGCCGGCCTGCCGTTGCCTCACGCCGCGCCGCTGATGGCGGCGCTGGACCGATTGGGGCCCGACGCGCTCCAGGCTGCCGGCCGGCGCCGCGACACGATCTTCATGCAGCAGGGGATCACCTTCGAGGTGGCCGGCTCCGACGGCGAGCGGCGCGACCGCGCCTGGCCGCTGGACCTGGTGCCGCGCGTGCTCACCGCCGCGGAGTGGACGACGATCAAACGGGGGCTGGCCCAGCGCATCCGCGCGCTCAACGCCTTCGTCGACGACGTCTACCACGCGCACGAGATCGTCCGCGCCGCGTGCTCGCCGGGGAGACCCACGTGAAGATCGGCCACGGCCGCTTCTACGCCGACGTCCCGCCGATCAAGGGCGTCTACCGCGGATCGGCCGCCGCCAAGCTCACCGCCAGCGTCACCATGACGCGGCTGGAGCGCACCGACCCCGCCTCGATCGCCCGGTCCTAGTCGTGGCCCCACAACGTCGTGGGGCCCGGCGTGTGTGCCGGGCCCCACGTTGAGTCGCTCAGCTGCGGGCCGCCGCTGTGGCCCTCCCCTACCGGACGCGGACGAACCGGGTCTCAGACCCGACACGTCCTCCCGCGTCGATCGACAGGCGGACCGTGTACCGGGCGCCGCGTGACTGGCGACCGAGGGACAGCGTGAGCTTCACCCTGTTGTGCTTGACCAGCCCAGCCTTGTTGCTGACCAGCTTCTTGCCCTGGTAAAGGCGCGCGCGGATCAGCGTCTGGACGTGGGAACCGCCCCTGGTCGTGGCGGTCAGCACCAGGGAGTGCTTGCCCTGGCGGACGTACTTCAGGCTGACGTTCGGCAGCTTGATGACCGCGACGCTCCTGGGCAGCGTCGCCGAGTGGCTGCCGGCCGAGCTGGAGCTCGACGAGGAGCCGCTGTCCGACGGAGCCGGGGCCACCGACGGGCTGGACGCCTGGCCGTTGGGCTGGATGACCTTGGTGACCTCGCCGGTGTTGTCGTCCAGGATGATCGCCGGAGCGTGTCCGAACTTCTGGTTGAAGTCGAACGCGTTGTCCAGGTTGCCGGCCGCGGAGTCCGCGGATCCGTTGCCGATCCGGCCGAGGTTCCAGTTGTCCTCGATGAAGCGCAGGATCGACGCCTGGTCGGTGAACGTGTTGTCGACGAAGTTCTGCCTCGCCCACGGTGAGAGGACCAGCAGCGGCTGGCGCGGGCCGACGCCGCAGCGGTCGTTCTGGGCCGGCGGGGTCGCCGCCGAGCCGCACTTGCCGGGCCCGTTCAGGGTGTCGGCGGTGTCCTGCGACTGGCGGATGATCGGACCCATCTGGTGGTCGTACCAACCGTCGGAGTCGTCGTAGGCCAGCACGATCGCCGTGTTCGCCCAGTCCTTGGACTGCTCGATCATGTTGACCTCATCGACGATGAAGCGCTGCTCGTCGAGCGGGTCGGAGTAGCCGGCGTGGCCGTCCTCGTACTCCGGCGCCTTGAGGTAGGAGACGGCCGGCATGTTCCCGTTCTTGACGGCGGCGTTGAACCAGGACACGTCGTACTGGTGGTTGACCGCCTGGGTGAGCGGGGTGCCGGTCGGATCGCTCACGCCCACCTGCGAGACGGAGGTCGGGGAGACGTGGTTCGGGTTCGCGGTCGACGCGTAGTACTGGAACGGCTCGTGATGCTCCGAGTAGTCAGCCGACGGCGAGTCGCCGATGTTGTTGTGGCTCGTGCCGCAGATGGCGCGGCCGCTGGTGATCGCCGAGGGCGTGAACCCACCCTGGAACCAGCCCCACGTGATGCTCTGGCGGTTGAGCAGGTCGCCGACGTTCGGACCCGACAGGGAGGCGGTGACCCCACCGGGACTCCCATCGGAGTTGAGCGGCGTCGATGCGTTCGAGCACTGGTCGTAGAACGGCTCGGCGTCGCCGATCATCGTCCCGTTGACGATGTTGCTGCTCGTCCCGCCGTGCGCCGTGGTGCCGTTGGTCTGGCCGCTGATCAGGTTGATCGCGCCGGGCGTCGAGGGACCGAACTGGGTGCTGTAGGAATTGTCGTTCAGCGTGTAGTGCTGCGCGTAGTTCCACAGCGCGGTGACGGTGTTGCCGTCGTAGTAGTCCATGACGATCCCGTTGGGGCCGTAGTTGCCCTGGTCGGGGAACGTCGTCTGGGTGCAGCCACCGCCGGTGGTGTCCTGCACGAACTTGTCCATCAGCCCGGAGTCAAAGGCGCTCTGCTCGGCCGAGTAGCCGTGGTTCTGGTCGCAGGTCAGGGCCTGGCTGCGATCGAGTCGCGCCGGGTTGTTGAGGTTCGGGTTGGCGGTCGACAGCGCGTCGTTCAGGCCGTTGACGTTCGGCGTGCCCGGCGCCGCCGCGAACTGCGGCTCGTTCGCCGGGTTGGTGGCGAAGGGGTAGGTGCCGAAGTAGTGGTCAAACGAAATGTTCTCGCCGAAGATGACCACCACGTGCTTGATGGGCGTGGTGGTCGCGACGGTCGTCGCGTCCCGTGGCGAACTCGCCGTGGACACCGAGAGACCGATCGCTGATGCCCCGATGGCGGCTACGCCGATCACCGCAGCGATGAGTTTCTTGCGCAGGTGCAAGTGAGCTCCTTTGCTCAGTTGGCGGACGGCGGCATGGGTTGCGCCACGGCCGCCCTCGTGGCGACAGCGGCATCCTCGGACCTGGGCCGCGCGCTGATGTGAACCAGGCGTCACACACTCGTGTCCATCGGGTTCACGGCGCGGCCACCGGTTGGTAACAACCGCGCCGGTGACCCCGGCTAGGTTCTCCGGACGGCTGCGCCCTCGTGCTGCCGTCACACCACAGACATGGCAGGCTCATCCATCAGCACGGACTCGCTGCGGGGCGGCGTCGGGGGTGGCTCGGGGCAGGGTAAGCCCTCCCGTCCGCGCCGACTCGCGCTGTGGGCCGCCGCCATCGCGGGGCTGGCTGTCGTGGCGCTCGCTGCCGCCGCGCTTATCCCGGGCTCGCACAGTGCCGCGCCGCGCTTCAGCCAGCTCGCGGTCGCCCCGCAAGGATCGGCCGCCAATCAGCTGCGAGCGCGCCAGGGCAAGATTTTCGGCTCGAACATCGCCGCCGACAAATACGGCACA
Organism: uncultured Actinomycetota bacterium; assembly: GCA_963708835.1. Lineage (GTDB taxonomy): Bacteria > Actinomycetota > Thermoleophilia > Solirubrobacterales > Solirubrobacteraceae > Palsa-465. The sequence continues at coordinate 214,181 of CAVPUB010000002.1, forward strand.
CAGATCGCCCAGCGCGAGAACGGCATCGGTCCCAACGGCCAGATCGCCTCGGACCTGGACCCCCTGCCCCCCAGCGCGTTCGAGCGCCCCGTGGCCGGCTACATCCATTACGCCCTGGGCGTGTCGGGGCAGCTCGGCACCGCGGTCGCGGCGCTCACCGCCCAGCTGCTCGGGGGCCACCGCGGCGCCGCCGAACGGGCCTGGGACGTGGCCTTCACGGACTACCTGCACCTCGGGGCGGTCTACGGGCTGCTCCCCGGTGACCTCAACGACCGCCTGGCCGAGGTGCCCTCCGATCTCAGCAAGAGCAACTTCACCGGCCTGCACCGCGTCGAGAAGGGGTTGTGGCAGGGCCAGCCGCTGAGCGCGCTGGTCCCCGTGTCGGCGGCGATCGGCCGAGCGGTGGTGAGCCTCAAGCGCACGCTCCCACGCACTGCGACCGACCCGCTGGACTACGCCGCCCGCGCGCACGAGATCCTGGAGGACGCCCAGCGCGACCTGATGAGCGGCAGCCAGGTGCCGTGGAGCGGCGCCGGCGTGCTGGGAACCGCGGCGGGCGTCACCGCCACCCGTGAGGTGGTCCGGACGCTCGCGCCGATCATGCAGGGCCGCGACAACACGCTCGTCGAGGTGCAGAACTGGCTCCTGCGCCTCCAGTCCTCGCTGAACGCCGTGCGCCGGCACAACGGCGGGTACCCGACGCTGGAGCAGCTCACCATCGGCCAGCGCGAGCGCATCAACGGCACGCTCGCCGGCGCGCTCGGCGCCCTGCAGGACATCCCGAGCACCCTCGAGACCGTCGGGCTCCCCAACATCCCGACGATCGCCGCTCAGGAGAAGGCGAAGTGAGCACGGTCGACCGCCGGAACTTCCTCAAGGGCTCCGTCACGGCGCTGGGCGCCGGCGGCGCGGGGGCCGCCGTGGGCCTGGCCGGCGCCGACCGCGCCCACGCAGCGGCGACGCCCGACCTCGCCACCGCCTCGCGCGAGGTGAGCGCCCGTGAGCTGACACAGCGCCTCCCCTTCGACGCCTGTCACCAGAGTGGGATCGTCACCCCCAAGGCGGCGCAGGCCACCTTCATCGCGCTCGACAGCGTCGCGCCGACCACCACCGCGCTGTTCGAGGGGCTGCAGGCGATCTCCAGCCAGGCGCGCCTGCTCTCCCAGGGTGAGCCCGTCGGCGTCGCCGAGATCGACGACCCGCCACCGGACTCCGGGATCCTGGGCGCCTACAACACGCCGGACACCCTCACCGTGACGATCGCCTACGGAGCGTCGCTGTTTGACCACCGCTACGGCCTGGCGCCCAAGCGCCCGCCCCTGCTCACCGCGATGCCGTCCTTCGCGCTGGATGAGCTGGACCCCACGCGGACCAGCGGCGATGTGCTCATCCAGGTGTGCGCCGGCCAGCGTGACACGGTGGTCCACACCGTCCGCGAGCTCATGCGAGCGGTCGCGGGCCACCTGACGATCCGGTGGATGATCGACGGCTTCCAGACCGCCCAGCGCGACCGCAGCCCCAAGGCCAACACCCGCAACCTGTTCGCCTTCCGCGACGGCACCGCCAACCCGGAGGTGACCAACGCCGCGCTGATGGACCAACTGGTGTGGGTCCGCGCCGGCGCCGGCGAGCCAGGCTGGACGACCGGAGGCACCTACATGGTCGTGCGCACGATCCGCCAGCACGTCGAGTTCTGGGACCGCGTCGGGATGCTCGAGCAGGAGCAGATGATCGGCCGCGAGCGCGTCAGCGGCGCGCCGCTGGGCGGCACCGACGAGTTCGAGGACCCTCGCTACGACCTCGACCCCAAGGGCAACCGCATCCCGTTGGACGCCCACATCCGCCTGGCCAACCCTCGCACCCCCGCCACCGCCGACCAGCGCATCCTGCGCCGCGGCTACAACTACCACCGCGGGGTCGACGAGGCCGGCAACCTGGACCAGGGGCTCGTGTTCGTCGCCTTCAACCAGGACCCCGAGCGCCAGTTCGCCACCATCCAGCGCCGGCTGGAGACCGAGCCGATGACGGACTACATCCTCCCGGTCGGCGGCGGCTACTTCTTCGCCCCGCCGGGGGCTCGCGGCGGCGGCGACTGGGTGGGCTCGGGGATGGCCTCGCGCGCCTGAGTTCGTTCGCCCGACCCGATCTGTCATCAGGGTCACGACGTCGATGGTCAAATGCACGCCAGGCGTGCATTTCGCCATCAGCGTCGCCCAGACCCTCGCCACCCACGTCTCAACCCTCTTCGACAGCCGCAGTTGACGCTCGTTCCTAAGGGACCTCTCAGGTTCACCAGCGAGCCTTCAAACGTCCCCAGCGCGGTGGTAGCGTCGCCCCATGGGAGAACGCACGCAGCACACACCCGGGACGTTCAGCTGGACGGACCTCAACACGACTGACCAGGAAGGCGCCAAGGCCTTCTACGCGGGCCTGTTCGGCTGGGAGATCACCGACATGCCCGCCGGGGAGGACGTCGTCTACTCGATGGCGGCCCTTGACGGCAAATGGGTCGGGGCGATCTCGCCTCAGCCCCAGCAGCAGCGCGACGCGGGAGTCCCGCCCGCGTGGAACTCGTACGTGACCGTCGCCGACGCGGACGCCACCGCGGCCAAGGCCGCCGAGCTCGGCGCGGACGTCCACGCGCCGCCGTTCGACGTCATGGACGCCGGCCGCATGGCGGTCATCCAGGATCCCCAGGGCGCCTGGTTCCTCATCTGGCAGCCCAACCAGCACCAGGGCGCCCAGCTCGTCAACGCGCCCGGGGCGCTGTGCTGGAACGAGCTCGGCTCGCCGGACATGGACGGCTCGGCCGCCTTCTACGGCGGGCTCTTCGGCTGGACCACGAGCCCGATCGAGGGCGGGGAGATGCCCTACCTGGTCATCAGCAACGGCGACCGCTCCAACGGTGGCATCCGCCCGCCGATGCCGCCCGGCACCCCGCCGTTCTGGATGGTCTATTTCGCCACCGACGACCTCGACGGCACGGTGGCCAAGGTCTCCGAGCTGGGCGGCAACGTCCTGGTCGGCAACACTGATATCGGCTTCGCCAGGATCGCGGTGGCGCAGGATCCGCAGGGCGCGGTGTTTGCCCTGTACGCGGGGCGCCTCGACGATTGAGGCCGGTCTGAAGCGTCGCGCTCGGCCGGGACCGTCCGGCATACTCGGCCGGGTGCCCACGCGCAGGATCACGATGGTCGCGCTGACGGCGCTCGCGCTCGCCGCCGCCGGGTGCGCGGGTCAGTCGGGGCGCTCGGGCTCCGGTACCACCGCCTCTTCGACCGCCTCCGAGGCGCCGCTTCCGCAGGCGCACCCCCAGGTGGTGCAGCCGGTCGCGGGCGCGTCGGCCAGGATCGATCCCGCCGCGGCGCCGGCCACCGCGGGGGTCAGCGTCGGACCGGCGTCACCCTCTCTGCCCGAGCCGCTCTCGGTGGCCGACATCCGCAAGCAGCTGGCCCAGAGCGGAATGACCGCCTCCACCACGCAGGCGACGCTCACGCCCGACGGCCTGGCGGTGGCCCCCATCGACGCGCCCGCCGCGGTGCAGGCGGTGATCAACGCCGGCAACGAGATCGCGCGCCTGCCCTATCGCTACGGCGGCGGCCACATGACCTTCCAGGACAGCGCGTATGACTGCTCGGGCTCGATCAGCTACGTGTTCGCCGCCGCGCACCTGCTCGACCGCACGGTCGTGTCGGGCCAGCTGGAGAACTGGGGCGACCCGGGACCGGGCAAGTGGATCACCGTCTTTGCCAACGCCGGGCACACGTTCATGTATGTCGCCGGGCTGCGCTTCGACACCGTCGCGCTGGCCGAGACCGGCTCGCGGTGGTCGGACCGGTCCGCCAACGAACCGGACCTCAAGACCTTTTCGGTGCGTCACCCGCCGGGGCTCTGAGCGGTCCCGTCCGGCCTCTGTGCAAGGGGCCTACGCAGCGCATTTGGCCCGCGAGGCCGTCCGAGGGCGGCTCTATCTTCGACCGCGATCATGCAGGTTCGAGAGCTTCGGGAAGGGAGCCGGGTCGCAGGGGTGCTCCTGCTGCGGGCCGTCGACGTGCGCCGCCGGCGCGAGGGCGAGGAGTACCTCAAGCTCACGCTGGGCAACCGCACCGGGGTCCTTCCTGCCGTGGTCCTGGACAACGTCGCCGAAGCGCGCGCGGCGTGTCGCACCGGCACGGTCGTCCACGTGGTCGGCGTGTTCTCGGTCCACCCGACCCACGGCGGTCGGCTCGTGGTCGAGAGCGTCCGACACGCCGAGCCTGACGAGTACGACCCCGACGTGGTGCTCGACGGGCCCAGCCGGCCGGCCGCCCAGATGGAGGCCGACCTGCGCGAGCTCGTCGCGACCGTTCAGGACGGCCACCTGCGCGCCCTGCTGGACGGCCTCCTCGGGGAGGACACGCCGACGTGGGGGGCTTTCCGCGACGCCCCGGCGGCCAAGCACTACCACCAGGCCTACCGGCACGGTCTGCTCGAGCATTCGCTGACCGTCGCCCAGGCCGTGAGCGCCATCTCGGCGACGTTTTCCGGCATCGACCGCGATGTCGCGGTCACCGGCGCGCTGCTGCACGACATCGGCAAGCTCGACGCCTACGAGCTGCGCGGCGACGCCATCGAGATGTCCGATCAGGGCCGGCTCTACGGCGAGATCCCCCTCGGCTACTACCGCGTGCGGAGCCTGATCGAGAGCCTCGACGGCTTCCCGCAGCAGACGGCGCAGGCGGTCCTGCACATCATCCTCAGCCACCACGGCTCGCTCGAGCACGGCAGCCCGGTCGTCCCCTGCACGCGCGAGGCGACGCTGGTGCACATGGCCGACAACCTCGGCGGCCGGCTGGGCAGCTTCGATCGGATCGAGAAGGCGCTCCCCGCCGGGGCGCAGTGGTCGCCCTGGGACAAGGGGATCGGGGGCGGTGCCTTTTTCGCCGCGCCGCTGGCCGCGGCGGAGCAGCGCCGGGCCGCCTGAGCGACCCTTCCCGCGGGCCCCTCGACAACCGTTTGGGCACATCTGTGGCGCCCTGCGCCAAAAGTGCGCAAATTCCGTGTGATGGAGCCCAGGCAGGTTCGTCGCCAGCGGCCCCCGGCTAGAGTTGCTGCGGGGATGGCCAAGGACACCGAGAAACTGATCCGTCAGCTCTCGTTGATTTCGTACCTGATGGCTGAGCGCCGGCCGGTGACGGCGCCTGAGATCAGGCGCGACGTCGAGGGGTACAGCGTCATGAACGAGGACGCGTTCGCGCGGCGGTTCTACGCCGATCGCTCCGAGCTGGAGGCCCTGGGCATCGTGCTGGCGGTGGAGAAGCCCGTCGACGGCCTGGTCGAGCAAGAGAACTACTCGCTGCCTCCCGAGAACTTCCACCTGCCGCCGATCGCGTTCACCGACAAGGAACTGGCGGCGCTCAACACGGCGCTGCAGCTGCTCGACGGCGAGTTCGCCTACGCCGAGCCCCTGCGGCTGGCGCTCCAGCAGATCTCGTGGGGGCGGCCCAGCCCGCTGAGCACGCCGGAGCAGAGCACCGTCGCGCTCGGGATCACCGGCTCGGCCGGTGGGCACGACGTCTCCCAGCGTCTGGCCAAGATCGAGACCGCCATCTTCCGCCGCAAGACGATCGTCTTCGAGTACCACACGATGGAGCGCGACGACGTCGGCTCCCGTCGCGTCGACCCCTATCAGCTCCTGTACCAGGGCGGCCAGTTCTACGTGGTCGGCCGTTCCCATGAGCGCAACGCCATCCGCGTCTTCCGCCTCTCGCGCATCCGGGGCAAGGTCGGCTATGCCACCAAGGCCGAGCACGACTTCCAGCGGCCCGACGACTTCGATCCGCGCGCATACGCCAACCGCATCGACTGGCAGTTCGGGGATTCCGTCGGGACCGCCGACGTCTGGATCGGCAGCCGTATCGCCTGGCAGATCGAGCGCCACTTCGGCCGTTATGGCGAGATCCGCCGTACCGACGATGACGACGTGCTCTTCGTGACGCCGTACGCCAACGTGCGCCAGCTCATCGCGTGGGTGCTCGGCCTGGGTGAGAACGCGCGCATCGTGGGCCCCCCGGAGCTCGTCGAGGAGCTGCGCGACCGCGTCGGCCTGCTCGTGGAGCGCCACTCCGGCGAGCCCCAGGTCGCCGACCCCGTGCCCGCGGCCACCGGCGCCGACGACGACGATGACGCGGCCTCAGCGCGTGCGGCGGAGGCGAGCCGCGGCCGCGGTGCCGGCGAGGGCGAGGACGCCAACGGCCACCGCGCCGACGCCGCCATCCGTCCCGAGCGCTTCGCTCGCCTGGTCACGCTGGCCAGCATCCTGATCGACGCCGGCCGTGCCGGCCGCCTGCTCGTCGCCGCAGAGCTGTGCGCCGCGCTGAAGATCTCAGACCAGGAGCTGCGCGAGGACATCTCGGTCCTCAACGTCGTCAACTTCGGCGCCGGCACGTACGTGCTCTATGCCGAGATCCACCCCGACGGCTCGATCGAGGTCGATCCCGAGCCCTATGGCGACTCCTTCGCGCGTCCCGCGCGGCTGCTCCCCGTAGAGGCCAAGGCGCTGATCGCCGCCATCGACCTGATCGGCGAGCACATCCCCGAGGGGTCCCTGACCTCCGTGCGCCAGAAGGTGGTCGACGCGCTGGGCGAGGATCCCGTCCACGAGGGCCTGCAGTTCGCCGCGGCGGGCGGGGACAACGTCGAGATCGCCGGCGTGGTCTCCAGTGCGATCGCCAGCCGCCGGATTCTGAGCTTCGAGTACTACAAGTCCAACGAGGACGAGTTCACCAGCCGCCGGGTCGAGCCCTATGCGCTGATCAACGGCCGCGAGGGCTGGTATCTGGCCAGCTTCGACCCCACGCGTGACAGCGTCCGCCACTTCCGCCTTGACCGCATCAAGTCGGCCTCGGTCACCGACGAGTCCTTCGAGGCCCGGCCCGATGTCGACCCGGCCGCCGACGTCGACGGCTGGCCCAAGACCGGCGAGGTCCCGGCCTCGAGCCGCGCGCGCGTGTGGATCTCCCCCGAGCGCGCCCGCTGGGCCCGCGAGGAGCGTCACGTGGTGGCCGAACTGCAGGACGGAGCCTTGATCGTGGAGCTCGGCTTCGCCGGCGTCGACTGGCTCGTGCGCGAGACCCTCAAGGAGGCCGGCGACGCCGTCGTGCTCGAGCCCGCCGACGCGCGCGAGGCGGTGCGCCACGCCGCCGAGGCCATCGGCGCCGGCGCCCAGCTCGTCTCCTAGCTCGCCGCCCCACGCCCCGCCAGCCCGCCGCCAGCCCGCCATCCGCTCAAACTAAACTCATTAGTTTACTTGGCTAGCGCAATGAGCCGCCGCGACCAGATCCAGATGACCGAGGCGGAGGTGAGCGCGTTCCTCCAGGAGCAGCGCACGGTCATCTGCGCCACCAATGGGGTGCGCGGGTGGCCCCACCTCATGCCCCTGTGGTTCGTCATGCGCGGCGCCGACATCTGGGCCTGGACGTATGCCAAATCCCAGAAGGTCCGCAACCTCGAGCGCGACCCGCGGGCAACCCTGCAGGTCGAGACCGGCGAGTCCTATGACCAGCTGCGCGGGGTCATGTTCGAGACCATCACGGAGCTGCATCGCGACACCGACGCGGTCGCGGCCCTCGGCGCCGAGATCCTCGCCCGCTACGCCGGCGGGGCCAACCCGGTACAGGTCGACGACGCGATCCTCGCCCAGGCGCGCAAGCGCGTGGGCCTGCGCTTCGTCGTCGAGCGCGTGTCCAGCTGGGATCACCGCAAGCTCGGCGGCACCTACTAGGCCCCCCGGCGCCGACCGGATCCCGCACCACCGACCTGATCGTTAACCATCTAGATTTGCGCAGATGCCCGCACTCAAGGGCCTGATCCTGTCCGGCGGCAAGGGCACGCGTCTGCGGCCGATCACGCACACGAGCGCCAAGCAGCTCGTCCCCGTCGCCAACCGGCCGGTGCTGTTCTACGCCATCCAGGCGATGGCAGATGCCGGCATCAGCGAGGTCGGGATCATCATCGCCCCCGAAACCGGCGACGAGATCCGCGAGGTGACCGGTGACGGCCGGCAGTTCGGGGTGCGGATCACCTACATCGTCCAGGACGAGCCGGCGGGCCTGGCTCACGCCGTGCTCACCGCCGAGCCCTTTCTCGGCGACTCGCCGTTTGTCATGTACCTGGGCGACAACCTGCTCCAGGGCGGGATCGGGGACCTGGTGCGCGCGTTCAACGACCATGAGCCCGACGCCCTCATCCTGCTCACCGAGGTGCCCGACCCCCACAACTACGGCGTGGCCGAGCTCCAGGACGGCGTCGTCGTGCGGCTCGTCGAGAAGCCCAAGGAGCCGCGCACCAACCTGGCCCTCGTGGGCGTCTACATGTTCACCGCCTCGGTCCACGCCGCCGCCCGGGCGATCTCGCCCTCGGCCCGCGGCGAGCTGGAGATCACCGACGCGATCCAGTACCTGGTGGACAAGGGCCGGCGCGTGGACCCGCACATCGTCCAGGGCTGGTGGAAGGACACCGGCCGGCTGGAGGACATGCTGGCCGCCAACCGGCTGGTCCTGGACACCATCAGCACCCGTGTCGACGGCGAGCTCGTCGACACTCAGATCGACGGCCGCGTCATCGTCGAGGAGGGCGCACGGTTGGAGCGCTCCTCCGTCCGCGGGCCGGCGATCATCGGCGCCCGCGCCCACCTCACCGATGCCTACATCGGGCCCTACACCGCCGTCGGCGAGGACTGCGTGATCGCCAACGCCGAGGTCGAGCACTCGATCCTGCTCGGCGGCTGCCAGGTCCGCGATCTGGACGGGCGCATGGAGTCTTCCCTGCTCGGGCGCAACGTCAAGATCGGTCGCGGCGACCGCCAGCCGCGCGCCTACCGTTTCATGGTGGGCGACAACTCCGAGATCGGGATCCTCTGAGCTGACATAAGTAAACTTATTAGTTTACTTGTCCACGCGGTCCGGCACGCGACACAGCGGCTTCTCGCCCCAGAACACCGCCACCGGGTTGCCGTTGAAATCGGGGATCTCGGCGTAGCCCTCGTCGCGGTAGAGCCCCTGGGCATGACCCTGCTTGGGCCCGGTGTCCAGCCGTGCGATCGGATAGCCCAGCCGCCGGGCGGTGTCCTCGAGCTCGCGCAGCAGCGCACGAGCCACCCCCTGACCGCGTAGCTCGGGGACGACGTACATCTTCTTGATCTCGCACCGCTCGTCGTCGAGGCGCTTGACGCCCCCGCAACAGACCGCGACGCCGTCGCGATAGCCGACGACGAACGCGCCCCCGGGCGGGCTGAGCTCGGCCGCACCGGCCTTGGGCATGGTGTCGCCGTCGAGATCGAGCCCCTCGTACATGACCGCGATCTCGTCGCGCATGGCCTGGGCCAGGCGGCCGCCGTCGCCGTCCTCGACGCTCCCCGGCCGGAATGTGAGCTGCGGGCGGTCCGACATGACCCGGCGGCTACTCCAGCAGGTCGGCCAGCCGCGACTTGAGGTCGGCCACCTCGGCCTCCAGCACCGCCACCCGCGCTTCCAGTGCGCCGTTGTCGTGCGCGGCCGTCGCCGCGAACCCGCGGCCGGCAGCCGGCTCGTCGTAGCTGCGTTCGCTGACCTCGCGCGCGCCCGCCGGCGCGACGGGCTCGTCGAAGCCGCCCACGGCGATCGGCGGCGCAGCGCTCGCCTCACTCGCGTCGCCGCCCAGCAGCTGTCGGAAGCGGTCCTCCTTCTGCCCGGGCCGGCGGCCCAAGCGCTCGACGTACCCCTTGTCGGCCAACTCGCCGAGCACGCGCTCGACGTCGCCCAGCGACGTGAGATGAGCCATCCGGTCGCTGCGCGTCTTGAGCTCGCCGGGCGTCTGAGGGCCGCGCAGCAGCAGCACGCACAGCACCGCCAGCTGCTCGCGGTCCAGCCCCAGCCCCTCCTCGGCGAGGTGGCGGTACTTGGTGGCGCGCGACCCGGCGCCGCTGGCCAGGCGGGCCAGACCGTACTTCGACAGGCGCTGGGCGGCGTCGCGGACCTGCCCGTCCTCATAGGCGGTGACGGGGTCGCGGTTGGTCGCCTGGTTGCACGCCAGCCGCAGCGCGTTGAGCGAGAGCGGGTACTGGTCGGGGGTGGTCCAGCGCTTTTCGATGAGGCAGCCGAGGACGCGCTGCTCGACATCGGTCAGCTCGGCGAAGTGCACGGCGCGAGCATAGATCAGCGGGTAGCGACCGTCACCGTGCGTCCCTCGGGCAGCTCCCACTCGCCGCCTCGCCAGCCGATCGTCCTCCCGTCGGGCAGCCGCGCCGCGGTGTGGCCCAGGGGCGGCGCCCCCCATAGCGTGGCCTGCAGGGGCCTGTCTGGCTCAGGCACGTCGCCGAGCCCGGCGGCGACGTGCTCCGCCGGATAGGTCACCACGATCGAACCGGCGCGCACCCACACCGGGATGCGCTCGATCGGCGCCGACACGGTCACGTCCTGGCCGCCGCGGACGGTCTCACCCGACCACGTCTCCACCCATTCGCCGCGCGGCAGCGACACCTCGCGCTCGCGCATCCCCGGCTCGAGCACGGGCGCGACCCACAACGCGGGGCCGAAGCCGTAGGCGTCGGCGATGCTCCAGCCGCGCGGATCGGCCGGGTCGGTGAGACACAGAGGGCGCATGATGGGCACGCCGGTGCGCGCCGCCGTGAGCGCGGCGGCGCGGATGTAGGGCACGAGCTGCTCGTGCAGCAGCACGTAGGCGCGGTAGAGGTCCAGCACCCGGTCGCCGTAGTTCCACGGCTCCTGGGGCATGCGCGCATGGGCGTGCATGAGCGGGGTGAAGCAGCCGAACTGCAGCCAGCGCACGAGCAGCTCCGGCGGACAGCGCTCCACGAGCTTGTGGCCCAGGTACCCGCCGACGTCGTGGGAGAAGTTCGAGATCGCGGTGCAGGCGCCGGTGAGCGCCGAGACGACCAGCACGCGCAGCGACCAGAAATCCGACACCTGGTCCCCGCCCCAGGTGAGTCCGGTGGCGTGCTGGCCGGTCCACCCGCTACGTCCGAACAGCACCCCCTCGCCGGGATGGACCTCGTCGAGCGCGCGCTGCAGGCACTCACGGTGCATCCCGCCCAGCGCCCACGCCGCCTCCGCGCCGGACCGGCCGTCGGCCAGTCTCACCCGGTCGGGGATGTAGTAGCCGTCGCCGTCGTCGGCCTTGACGCCGGCGACGCCCAGCTCGAGCACCCGCTTGGCCGACTCGCGCCACCACGCCTCCGCGGCGGGGCTGGTGAAGTCCACCACCGAGCCCGTGCCCATCCACCACTTGGTGACGAACGGCTCGCCGGCGGGCTCGCTCACGAAGTGCCCGGCGGCGGCCGCCGGGGCGTAGTTGGGAGCGGGCTGGGCGTGCAGGCGCTCGGACGCGGTCTGAGGCGGGATCTGCCCGTCGCGCGAGTCGAGGTTCACCCACGGCGTCACCCACACGACGGTGCGGACCCCGTCGGCGCGAAGCCGCGAGATCATCCCGTGAGCGTCGGGGAACTGGTGGGGGTTGAACCGCCACGTGTTGTACTGCGTCGCCCACGGCGAGTCGATGACGATCGCGTCCAGCGGGATCGCGTTGCGCCGGAAGCCCTCGTAGTCGTCGACGACGTCGTCCTGGTGCTCGTGGACGTCGCGGCTCTTCCAGAAACCGTAGCCCCACTCGGGCAGTTTCATCGGAAACCCGGTGAGGCGACACAGCGCACGCAGGTTGGCCGCCGGCGTGCCCGCGCAGATGATGTCGAGCACGAGCGGGCCGGCATGGGCGCGGGTCGACACCGAGATCCGTTCGCCGGCGAGGTCAAAGCACGTCCCGTTGGCGTAAGTGCGGCACAGGACCCCGTAGCCGCGGCTGGAGAGCAGCCACGGCACCGGGGCGCAGTCGCCCTGCGGCACGCCGCCCTCGGCGAGCATCTCGGCGGGGCAGTCGGGCCCGGTGTAGCGGCGGTCGGCGCCGAGCTGGATGTCGCGCCCGGCCTGGTCGAAGCGGGCGTGGTGGCGCAGGCCCAGCCCCACCAGATGCTCCTCGGCGCGCCGGTCCCAGTCAAAGCCCAGGCGCAGCGGCGCGGGGTCGGCGTGCAGCGTCAGCCGGACGCGATCGGGCGCCACCACCTCGATGCGCACGTGGGCGGCGCGGCCGCCGTCGAGGCGGAAGCTGAGGCACACCCCCCGCTCGGTCTCGCGCATGAGGATCGCGTGACGGGCACGCTGGGCGGGGGCGCGCTCCTCGTGGGCGATCACGCCCTCGGTGAACTGAACGAACTGGTCGCGGATCTCGCCGTCGGCTACCCACGCGCCGCCGGCGCGCAGCAGCCGGCGCCCGTCGCGGCGGATCGTGAACGCGAACGGCCGCACCGACACCTCGATGCGCAGACGGCCCACTTCCAGCAGGGCGGAATCGCTCTCGATGGACAGCTCCGGCGGCACCATGTGCCCATGGTTCTCGCCTGACGGCGCCAGGCATGCACCGATTCACAGGATCGTTACAGGATGTGTGCGCGTTCTTCACGGGCGCCGACGGCCCCGGGCCAATGCTGTGGACCATGAACGAGAACAGTCGCGCCGACATGCATGTCCACTCGACGGCGTCGGAGCTGTCGAAGCTCGGGATCCAGCGGTCACTGAGCCTGCCGGAATGTGCCACGCCCCCCGAAGAGGTCTATGAGCTGGCCAAGCGCCGCGGCATGGACTTCGTGACGATCACGGACCACGACACCATCGAGGGCGCGCTGGGCATCGCCCACCTGCCCGACACGTTCATCTCCGAGGAGCTCACGGTGTGGTTCGCCGGCGAGCCGCAGGCGGTCCACGTCCTCTGCTACGGGATTACCCCCGAGGATCACGAGTGGCTCCAGGCCCACAACGACAGCGTCGAGAACTGCGCGGCCTATCTCCAGGAGCACGGCATCACCACCGCGCTGGCCCATCCCTTCTACGCCGTCGAGGCGCCGCTGACCGCGCGTCACCGCCGCCGCCTGGCCCAGCTCTTCCCCATCTGGGAGACGCGCAACGGGTCGCGGGCAAAGGAGCTCAACCTGCCCGCATTCGTGTACATCGAGACCCATGGCGGCACCGCCATCGGCGGCTCCGATGACCACGCCGGCATCGACATCGGCCGCACCTTCACCGAGACGCCGCGGGCCGCCACCCCCCAGGAGTTCCTCGCCCACGTGCACGCCGGCCGGGCCGAGGCCCACGGCGCCCAGGGCTCGGCGGCCAAGTGGACGCACGCCGCGATGGCGCTGGCCATCCGCAGCCTGGCGCCCTCCCAGGACACCGCACGGCCAAACCCCGAAGCCGTCCTGCAGATCGTCGAGCGGGTCATGCGCGAGGGCGACGTGCGCCGGGGCGCCGCCGGCACCGACCTCGGACCCGAGGACGCCCGCGCGCTGCTGCGCGCCTGGCTGGGCTCGATGGATACGGACCCCACCCACCCCCTCGAGGAGGGGACCCTGCTCGAGCTGCTCCAGGAGGGCGAGCTCAGCCACCCCGACCTGTCGCGCCGGGCGCGGCGCATCCACGAGCGCAAGCTCGCGGAGGCCGTCCACGAGCTCGCGGCCGACCCGGGGGCCGCGGTCCAGGACCTCGGCCGCCATGCCACGGCCCTGTTCGACGCCTGCATCCCCGGCATCCCGTACGCCGCCGCGGCGGCCTTCCTCGGGCGCGAGAAGTTCAAGCTGACGCGCTCGGACGGCGACCGTCCGCGCGTGGCGCTGATCGCCGACGGCCTCGGCGGGATGCACGGCGTCACCCACACGATCCAGCAGATCCGCGAGCGCGGTGTCCCCGGCTACGAGGTCGAGGTCATCGGCACCGACTGCGACGTCGACCGGCGGCTCAGCGCGGTGGCCGAGATCGACATCCCCTTCTACCAGGGCCTGAAGGTCGGCGTCCCCAGCCTCCCGGCCATCGTCGAGACGCTGGCCGAGGGCCGCTACGACCTCGTTCACCTCACCTCGCCCGGGCCGTCGGGCAGCGGCGCCTGGTTGCTGGCGCGGGTCCTGGACCTGCCGGTGATCGGGAGCTATCACACCGAATTGGCCGCCTACGCGGGGCTGCGCTCCGGCGCGGCCCAGCTGGAGGCAATCGCGGGAGCGGCGCTCGGCGCGTTCTACGGCGCCTGCGACGTGGTCCTGTCCCCGAGCCCGGCCAGCGATGAGCGGCTGGCCGAGCTCGGAATCGCTTCAACCCGGGTCCGACGCTGGGACCGAGGCGTCGACCTCGATCGCTTCGATCCGCGCCTGCGCGACGCGGAGATGTTCGGCGGCAAGGTCAACGTCATGTACTGCGGGCGTCTCACCCGGGAGAAGGGGGTCGACCTCCTCGCCGACGCCTTCCTGCGCGCCCGTGAGGAGGATCCGAGGCTGCACCTCGTCCTCGCCGGCGGCGGACCCGAGGAGGCCGTCCTGCGCGAGCGCCTCGGCGACCACGCGACGTTCCTGGGGTGGCTCTCGGGCGCCGAGCTGCCCGCGGCCTATGCGTCGGCCGACGCGTTCATGTTCGCCAGCCGGACCGACACCTTCGGCCAGGTCATTCTCGAGGCCCAGGCGTCGGGGCTGCCGGTGGTGGCGGTGGCCGAGGGCGGCCCGACGTCCCTGATCGTCGATGGCGAGACGGGGCTGCTGACCGCTCCCACGGCCGAGGCCATGGCCGAGGCGCTGCTCTCGGTGGTGCGCACGCCGGCACTGCGCGAGCGCCTGCGCAAGACCGCACTGGCCACGGTGCAGGAGCGCACCTGGTCGGCCTCGCTGCGCCAGCTCGCGGGCGGATACCGGTCCGCGCTGCTGCACAGCGCCGCGCCGGGGCGCGCCCAGGCCGCCTAGCTGACGCGACGCCGGCCGTCGCTAGAAGGCGGTGGCGAGAGCCAGCGGGATCACCCGTTCGGCCCCGGCCTTGCGGAGCTGACCGCCGACCATGGCCAGCGTCCATCCCGAGCCACGGCGGTCGTCCAGGAGCATGCCGGCGCCGGCCGGGGGCGTTCCGGTGACGCGAAACGCGCCGCGGACGTTGGCGGCCTGCTGCACTGCGTTGGCCATCTCGGCCTGGGGCGGGCGCGCCTCGATCCGCTCCACCAGCGGCAGCGACGGCACGCCCAGCTCGGCCGCGACCTGCCCGGCCAGCCGCTCCAGCACGGACCCGAGCCGGACCGAGGGAACATGGGCGACCCAGGCGACCTCGCCAGCGCCGGCGCGCACGGCATCGGCGAGCGCGGCCACCACGTCGTCCTCGAAGTCGTCGCCCCTCAGCCCGCGCTGGATCGCGGGCCACCAGCCGCCGTCGCCGAAGCGAGCCAGCGCCCACCCCGGCTCGACGCGCACGTCATCGGGAATCTTGCGCATCGACCCCGAGGCGTCGGGCGCCATCTTCTTGACCTCGAGCTCAATCGGCGCCGAGCGCAGGTGGCGCCCGGCCAGCTCCACCAGCGCCGGGTCGGGCGGCGCGCCGAAGCGGGGCCCGGTGCAGACCGCGCAGCGACCGCAGTCCTGGGGCTCGGGATCATCGAGCTCTGACTGCAGCACGCGCATCAGGCAGCGCCCGTCGGAGCCGAAGCTCTCCATCGCGCGCTGCTCGGACCGGCGCAGCGCGGTGACGTGCTCATAGCGCTCGCCGTCATAGCTCCAGCCTGAGTCCTCGGTCAGGACCCAGCGCGAGCCGTCGCGTCGCAGCGCCCCCTCGACATCGAGGATCTTCAGCATCGCCTCCAGCCGGCCCCTCCCGATGTTGACCACGCCCAGCAGTTCCTGGGTGCTGCGGCCGGCGTCGCCGGCGGCGCGCAGGTCCTCCAGCACGGCCGTGACCCGTTCGCGTGACGGGAAGGACTGCTCGATGAAGAAGTCCTGGATGCGCCGGTCCTCGACGCCGCGCAGCAGGACCACATCGGCGTGGTCCACGCCGCGCCCCGCGCGGCCAACCTGCTGGTAGTAGGCCACCACCGAGCCCGGCGCCTGGTAATGCACCACGAAGGTCAGATCAGCCTTGTCGTAGCCCATGCCCAGCGCGCTGGTGGCGCAGATCGCCTTGACCTTGTTGGCGAGGAGCCGATCCTCGGCCGCGACGCGATCCTCGGTGTCCTGATCGCCGCTATAGGCCAGCGCGCTGATCCCCTGGGCGTTGAGAAACGCCGCGACCTGGTCGGCATCTCGCTTGGTCAGCGTGTAGACGATCCCGGAGCCCTGAAGCGCACCCTCCGGGCCCAGGTGCTCGGCCAGCCAGGCCAGCCGCTGGGCGGGCCGCGGCAGATCGACCACCTCCAGCCGCAGGCTGGTGCGCGCCAGCGGCCCGCGGTAGCTGCGCAGCGGAGAGTCGCCGGATGCCGCCAGCTGCTCGGTGACATCGTCCACGACGCGGTCGTTGGCGGTCGCGGTCGTCCCCAGCACCGCGACGCCGGCCGGCAGCAGCGCCAGCATGTCGCGGACCCGGCGGTAGTCGGGGCGGAAGTCGTGGCCCCAGTCAGAGATGCAGTGCGCCTCGTCGATGACCAGCAGACCCACCGAGGCGGCGAACAAGGGCAGCATCTCGTCGCGGAAGCGGGGGTTGTTGAGGCGCTCCGGGCTGATGAGGAGCAGGTCGATGCTGCCCTCGGCCAGGAGGTCGCGGATGGTGTCCCATTCCTCGCGGTTGGTGCTGTTGACGGTGTGGGCCGAGAGCCCGAGCCGCTGCGCGGCCGCGATCTGGTTGCGCATCAGCGCCAGCAGCGGGCTGACGATGAGCGTCGGCCCAGCCGGATGGTGGGGGGCGGGCTGGGTGGGGTCTGGATCGCGCAGCAGCGCGGTGGCGACGAAATAGACCGCCGACTTGCCCCAGCCGGTGCGCTGCACGCAGAGCACCCGGGCGCGGTCGGCCACCACGTCGCGAATCGCCTCGAGTTGGCCGGGCCGGAACTCCGCCGCCGGGTCGTCGGTCAGCGTCCGCAGGCGCTCGAGCGCGGCGGCGCTCAGGGTCTCGGTGTCGGCGGGGGCCACCACCCGATAGTGGCAGCCCGGCCAGCCGGACCCGGGGTCAGCCGCCCCCGCCCCTGCCGCCGCTCGCGCGACTGCCCCCGCCGCCGCTCGCGCGACCGCCCCCGCCGTGGCCCTGGTTGACCGGCGGGACCGGCGTCGCCGCCGGAGGGGGCACGACCCCGCCGACGGTCACCACGCTGCCGTCGGCCCGCCGCAGGCGCCACCGGTCGGGCATCTGCGCGCGACCGGGACGACGTGGGACCTTCAGGACGTAGACGTTGTTGACCACGTCGGAGGTGAGCGTGATCTCCGGCGCGCCCGCGGTGGCCGGGAAATGGGCCGTCAGCGACACGAACCCGTCAGGGAGGATGCCCGAGTTGATCGTCCCGCCGCCGCTGTCGCCCGACCCGCTCCCGCCCGAGAGCGGGTCGGCATCCGTCGGAGCGGCCGCGCAGCCGAAGCCGACGGCGCCAGGATGCGGGCGGGTGTGAAGGCCGATCTCGATGAAGCACAGGCCCTCACGATGCTCGGTTTCCGCCCGCTCGGCGCTCAACTGCTCCTGCTGATCGTGCAGCGTCCGAGCGCGGACGGCCGGCGCGGCGTGACGCAGATCGCGCGTGAGCGTCGCCCGGAACTCTCGGTAGCACCGGGCCGGGATGGGTCCGAACGGCGTGGTCCGCGCCTCGGGAACAATCCAATAGCTGCGGCCGTACTCAGTGCGCGCGCGGCGGATGTAGTTGACATAGACGCCGGCGCCCTTGTCCCAACCGATGCTGTACAGCACCTTGTTGGTGGAGTCGGCCGGCAACGGCGGGCGCCGGAGCACTCCCAGGTCCGAGAGCATCGACTGCGGGGGCGCGCCGTGATCGATCGTCTGGCCGCGATTCGTCGTCTCAGCGCATTTCGGGTCCTGCTTGATCGTCTCCCTCTGGGCGCGATTGACCGCGCTCGGCACCATCGGGGGCGGCGGCGCGGCCGGAATCGAGGGCGTGGGCCCCGAGTGCGTCGCCGGTCCGATCGAGTGAGGTCCCGCGGATCGCTGATGCAGGGCGACCAGCCCCACGGCGACCACGGCCAGGGCCACGCCGACCGCCAGCGCGAGGCCGGCCCGCCGCACGCCGGCCAGCGCCCATCTGCGCGCCGGCGGGCGCGGCGTCGCCCCGAGTGGGCCGTCGGCCGCCGCCGCGCGCATCTCGGCAGCCAGCAGATCCCGCAGGTCAGCCAGGATCGGCAGGTCCTCGAACCGGTCTGGATCACGCATGTCCATCGCCACTCCCCTCCGGATCGCCGGCCACCGCACGCCGCAGCGCGCGCAGACCACGGCTCACTCGGGCTCGCGCCGCCTGCTGGCTGACGCCGAGCTCGCGTGACACCGATTCATAGGAACGCTCGTCGATCACCCGGGACCGGATCGCGGTCCGCTGGTCCGCGGAGAGGCCGGCGAGCGCGTCGGTCAGGGCGCCCCCCTCGTCGGCCTCGGCGAGTCGCTCGATGGCCGAGAGCTCCTCCGCGGACGGCGCACGCAGCGCCGCGGCAAAGCGCTCCGTGGCCCGCCTCTCGATCGCGCCGCGCCGGTGATACGCGGCAAGCTGGTTGGCGGCGATCCGGTACAGCCACGCCGCCGCTTGTGCGTCTGACTGGGCGCGGCACTGGTCGCGGTGCTCGAAGACGGCAAGGAACGTCTCGGAGAGCAGGTCGAGCGCGACGTGCGGATCGCGGGTGCGACGGGTGAAGAACCCCAGCAGCTCGCGGGCATGGCGGTCGTACAGACCCAGGACGCCGTCGGCATCCATCGCCCTGCTCCCGAACCGTGTGATCACCGACATGTGCCTTCAGATGAACAACGTCCCCGGTTTGTGACGCTGTCCGACGCAATGATGACGCGGGGGTCGATACCCTCTCGCGCGATGAGCCCCGTCGGCGAACGCAACCTCGGCCTGCTGGCGCAGCGGTCGTTCGAGCGCCGCGGCGATTACCCGTCGCTGATGTTCGAGGGCCGCTGGCACGACTCCGGGGAGTTGTGGTCGCGCTCGCAGCGCCTCGCCGGTGGCTTCGCCGAGCTCGGGGTGGCCCCCGGCGACCGCGTCGTGGTCTGCATGGCCAACTGCCCCGAGGTGTCGATCGCCTACCAGGCGCTGTGGCTGGCCGGAGCCGTGGTGACGCCTGCGACGTTCCTGCTTCCCGCCCCCGACCTGCGCCACGTCATCGCGGATGCCGAAGCCACGGCGGTCATCACGACGCCCGAGTTCATCGACAAGGTCATCGAGGCCACCGAGGGACTCGTTCACGTGCGCTTCGTGATCAGCACGGAGGCGACCGGGGGCGACGGCGTGCTCGCCCTGGCCGAACTCGAGCGCGCCGATCCGCGCCCCATCGTCGAGCGCTCAGACGACGACCTCGCCGCGCTGCTCTACACCGGCGGCACCACCGGCCGCGCCAAGGGCGTGATGCTCTCCCACGCCAACCTGTACTTCTCCGGCCGCCAGGCCCACGACGCCGCCCACGTGCGCGGCGTCAACCGCCAGCTGACGACGCTGCCGCTCTCCCACGCCTACGGCCTGCTGGTGACGATCGCGGGGATGCACAACGACGAGCAGGGCATCAACGTGCTGCTGCGGTGGTTCGATCCCGCCACGTACCTGGCGATGATCGGCGAGCACCGGCTGCAGCTGAGCGCGGTGGTGCCCACGATGCTCCAGATCCTGCTCGGCCTGCCGCTGGAGGATTACGACCTCTCGACGCTCGAGTGGCTGAGCTCGGGCGGCGCGCCGCTGCCCGCCGAGGTCGAGCACGAGTTCTGCCGTCGCGTGCCCTCGGTATCGATCCGCCAGGGCTACGGCCTGACCGAGAGCGCCGCGCTCATCTCCACCAACCCCACCGGCGCGGTCAAGAGCGGCTCGGTGGGACGTCCGGTGCCGGGCACCGACGTCGAGATCCGCGACGGCGACGGCCGCGCCCTCCCGCCCGGCGAGGCCGGCGAAGTGTGCGCCCGCTCCCCCGGGATCATGCAGGGCTACTGGCGCGCCCCCGAGGCGACGAGCGAGGCGCTCGAGGACGGCTGGCTGCATACCGGCGACATCGGCTACCTCGACGCCGAGGGGTACCTCTACATCGTGGACCGCAAGAAGGACCTCATCATCCGCGGCGGCTTCAACGTCTACCCGCGCGACGTCGAGGACGCGCTCGTCCGGCATCCGGCGGTGCAGATGGCGGCCGTCGTCGGCCGGCCCAGCGAGCGGCACGGCGAGGAGGTGGCGGCGTTCGTGAGCCTCACCGCCGGCGCCGAGATCTCGGGCGAGGCCCTCGTCGACTGGGCCCGGGAGCACATCGGCGGCTACAAGTACCCGCGCGAAGTGCACCTGGTGCACGCGATCCCGCTCACGCCGGTCGGCAAGATCGACCGCAAGGCGGTGCGGGCGCGCATCGCGCAGGCGCCGTCAGTCCACGAGCAGGTCGGCTGAGCCCAGCGACAGTCGGTCCCCGGGCTCCAGGCGGCAGCGCACGACGCGCTTGCCGTTGACCCGGGTGCCGTTGGTGGAGTCCAGGTCGCGCAGGACCCAGTGCCCATCCCGGAAGCTCAGCCGGGCGTGCCGGCGCGAGACCGAGGCGTGGCCCACCACCACGTCGCAGCGGTCGTGGCGGCCCACCAGCAGCTCGTCGCGGCCCCCGGTCCAGTCGAGCGCGAGTAGCGTCGGCGGCTCCGCGGGGCGGGGGCGGTCAAGTCCCGCGGCATGACGCAGCGACGTGAGGAGCCGCTCCCACCGCGACGACAGGGCGCGGCGCGGACGGCGAAGCGTCAGGTCCCCGACGAGGCCGGCCGGGTCCACCAGCTCTGACCCGAACAGCAGGTCCAGGCGCTGAATGAGCGTCTGCTGACTGAGCAGGCCGTCGCCGTAGGCGGCGTTGAGCGTCCGCTCCATCCGCCGTCGCGCGTCACCCTGGCGCAGCATGTGCTCAGTCTCTCGCGCCGAGTCGCCGTTGTCCACACAACCAGGATCGGTGCCTCCGCCGCCGAAAGTCAGCTCGCATGGGGACCAACCGGCTGGAGTCCTTCTCCGACGGGGTGATGGCTGTCGCGATCACCCTCCTGGTGCTGGCCATCGTCCCGCCGACTCTCCACGACAGCGCCGAGCGCAGCCTCATCTACGAGCTGGGCAAGGACTGGCCTCACTACGTCGCCTACGTGATCTCGTTCATGACCATCGGGATCATCTGGATCAACCACCACGCGATGATCACGCGCCTGAAGGAGGCCGATCGCTCGATCCTCATCCTCAACCTGCTCCTGTTGATGACGATCGCGATCCTGCCCTTCGCGACCGATCTGATGGCCACCTACCTGCCGGCCGATCACGGCCAGAAGCTGGCCGCCGGCGTGTACGGAGGCGCATTCCTGCTCATGTCGGTGGTCTTCTCCGTCCTGAACCGCCACATCCTGCTGACCCGCGCGCACATGCTCTCCACCGAGATCCCGCTCGAGGACCGGCGCCGGATCCTCGCGCGCGCGATGTTCGGACTGGTGCCCTATCTCGTCGCCACGATCCTCGCCGCGGTCTCCGCGTACGCCACGCTGGCCATCTGCGGCGCGCTGGCCATCTTCTACGCGCTGCCCATCGGCAGCGGCGGGGGCGACGAAGGCGGCGGGGGCGACCCCCACCAGTAGCATCCCGCCCTGGTGGCCGTCTCCGCATCCACGTCAGCCTTCAACGAGCTCCGCGCCGTGCTGGGCGCAGACAGCGTGCTCCCCGGAGACACGCGTGAGTACCTGAGCGACTACTCGGAGACCCACAACCTGCGCGGGCGCGCCGACGCGGTGGCGCTGCCCCGGGATGCGGATGCCGTCGCGGCCACCGTGCGCTGGTGCGACGCCCACGACGTGGCGATGATCCCGCGCGGCGGGGGCACCGGCCTGGCCGGCGGCGCGGTTCCGCTCGATGGCGGCGTGGTGATCAGCCTCGAGCGCCTCAACGCGCCGGTCACGCTCGAGCCCGAGACGTGGCGCGCCCACGTCCCCGCCGGCGTGCGCACGGGCGACCTGCAGCGCCGGGCGCGCGAGTCCGGCCTCTTCTACGCCCCCGACCCCGGCGCGCTCGAGCAGTCCCAGATCGGCGGCAACATCGCCACCAACGCGGGCGGGCCCCACGCGTTCAAATACGGCGTCACCGGCACCTGGGTGCGGGGACTCGAGGTGGTGCTGGCCTCCGGAGAGCCGATGAGCATCGGCGGCCCGGTGCGCAAGGACGTGGCCGGCTATGACCTGCGGTCGCTCATCGTCGGCTCCGAGGGGACGCTGGCGATCGTCACGGCGGCGTGGCTGAGGCTGGTCCCCGCGCCCGATGTCGTGCTGCCGGTGGCCGCCTTCTACCCCGACGTGCACACCGGGTGTGAGGCGCTGGCCACCGTGATGGGCTCGGGCCTGCAACCGGCGGCGCTCGAGTATCTCGACGAGCCGTGCGTGGCCGCGTCGATCGCCGCGTTCCCCGCTGACGCGCCCTCCCAGCCCGCGTTCCTGCTGCTCGCCGAGGCTGACGGGTCCGCCGAGGAGGCGGCGCGCCTGCAGCGCGAGCTGCTGGAGGCGATGGGACCGGGCGCGCTCTCCACCTACGCTCCCGAGGAGCGCGGGGCGATCCGCGACCTGTGGCGCTGGCGTGGCGGTGTCGGCCCCGCGGTCACCACCGCGCGCGGCGGCAAGATCTCCGAGGACATCGTGGTGCCGCTGGAGAAGCTCGCCGAGGGGATCGTCCGCACGCGCGAGATCGGCGACCGTCTCGGCCTGCCCGCGTGCAGCTGGGGCCACGCCGGCGACGGCAACCTGCATTCGACCTTCATGGTCGACCTCGAGGATGAGGACGAGACCGAGCGGGCCGAGGCGGGCGTGCGCGAGCTCTATGAACTGGCTGCCTCGCTCGGCGGCTCGGTGTCCGGCGAGCACGGGCTCGGCGTGACCAAGCGCGGGGCGCTCGCCCTTCAGTGGCCCGAGCCGGCGCTCGACCTCCACGAGGCGGTCAAGCGCATGTTCGACCCCAAGGGGCTGCTCAACCCGGGGAAGAAGCTGGCGCGCGGGTGAGCAGCTCGTAGGCGTCGGGCCGCCGCGTCGTCAGGAACGGGAACAGCTCCAGCCAGTCGCGGCGCTGGTCGAGGTCCAGGTCGGCGACCAGGACCGCCGGGCGGTCGCGCGGCGCCTGGACCAGCACGCGGCCGTACGGGTCCGAGATGAAGCTCGAGCCGTAGAAGGTGAGTGGTTCCTCGACCCCGGTCCGGTTGATGGCGACCATGAAGGTGCCGTTGGCGATCCCGTTGCCAACGATCACCTGCTGCCACAACGGCTGGGTGTCGAAATCCGGGTGGTCGGGCTCTGAGCCGATCGCGGTCGGGTAGATGAGGACCTCGGCGCCCTCCAGCGAGTACGCGCGCGCCAGCTCGGGGAACCACTGATCCCAGCAGGTGGGGGCCCCGAGGCGAGCCTCGGCGTCGCCGGTGGGAAGCGCGATCAGCGGGAAGGCGTCGCCCCCGGACGGGCCGGGCCGGAAGTAGTGGTCCTCGTAGTAGCCGGCGGTGACCGGTATGTGGAGCTTGCGGGTGCGCGAGACCAGCGTCCCGTCGGGAGCGACCACGATCGCCGTGTTGAACCCCAGCCCGTCGGCCTCGTCGGCCCGCTCATACAGCGACGCGTGCACGTGGACGTTCGACTCCGCGGCCGCGCGGCGCGCGAGGGAGATCGTCGGCCCGGACTCGAGATCCTCGGGCTGGGCGCCCGCGGCCTCAGGGCCGCCGTCGGTGACGGCGAAGTACGGCGAGAGGGTCAGCTCCTGGAGGCAGACGATCCTCGCCCCCTCGGCGGCCGCCATACCGACGCCGGCGCGCAGGGCCGCCTCGTGCTCCTGCGGATCGGCGTGCCAGCGCTCCTGGACGAGGCCGAGGCGCAGCGGCGCGCGCTCGGGCGGACGGGTCCGCGCCGGCGAGGGCGGCGCCGGGAAGGCCGTGATCAGCTCGGGCGTCGCGCTCGGATCAGCCATTGCGCGTCAACGGTACCTGCTGGGTGATGCAGTGCGGCCCCCCGCCGCCGTAGGCGAGCACCAGCCCCGGGACGGGCACCACCTCACGGTCGGGGTAGCAGCCGGCGATGATCTCCAGGGCGCCCGCGTCGGTGTCGGCGCCGGCGACCGGCACGATCACCCCGCCGTTGCAGATGTAGAAGTTCAGGTAGCTCCCCGCGACCGTCTCGCCCGCCACCGTGGCGTAGGGCAGATACGGCAGCTCCTTCACCTGTACCCCTGCCGACACCAGCACGGCGTGGTTTTCTTGACAGTGGGCATGGTTCGGGTTGTCCTCGGGCACGGCCTGCAGCAGCACCTCGCCGGGCTTGGTGAAGGCGGCGATGAGGTCGACGTGACCGTCGGTGTCGCGGTCCTCGACCAGCCCCATGCCCAGCCACAGCACGGTGTCCACGCCCAGTCGATCGCGCAGCGTCGCCTCGATCTCCTCGCGCGACATCGACGGGTTGCGGTTGGGGTTCAGCAGGCACTGCTCGGTGGTGAGCAGCGTCCCCTCGCCGTCGGTGAGGATCGAGCCGCCCTCCAGCACCATCCCGCCCTCGACCACCTGATCGCCGAGGTGCTCGGCGATCAGCCGCCCGACCGCGGCGTCGCGATCCCACGGCGGGAACTTCTCGCCCCAGGCGTTGAAGCCGAAGTGGACCGCGGTCCGCGATGCGCCCTCATCGTCGACGACGTAGATGGGGCCGCAGTCGCGCAGCCAGGAGTCGTCGAGCCCAAGCTCCACGATCTCCACCCGCGCGCTGCACGCCGCCCGCGCGTCGGCCGCGTCGGCGCCCGCGTTGGCGATCATCGTCACCGGCTCGAAGGCGGCGACGGCGTTGGCCACCGCCGCGTAGTCCGCGCGCGCCTGGTCCATCGTCTGCCCCCACAGGTCGGCGCGGCACGGCCAGCCCATCAGGGTTCGCTCGTGGGGCTCCCATTCGGCGGGGGTGCGCATGGGGCGACAGGCTAGTGGCCGGATGCGTCCGGGAGGGGTTCGAGGGTACCGGGAGCGTGGGATATAACCATCACCTGGTAGCGGTTATCTCCCAAGAACCCCTGCAAACTCCGCAAATTCCCCTGAGGCCCCCTTCCCAGGCAAGGCCGTTGACCCACGTCACGCGCCCCACAAACACGCGACCCCACAGCCACGACGCCCGCAAGCGCCTAGGCCAGATGCAACCGGTGGGCCACCGCGGCGGCCTGGGTGCGCCCCTGGACCCCCAGCTTGGCCAGGATCCGCGACACGTGCACGCTGGCCGTCTTCTCGGCCATGAACAGGGCGGCGCCGATCTGGCGGTTGGTGGCGCCCTCGGCCAGCAGGGCCAGGACCTGGCGCTCGCGCGGGGTCAGCCCGAACGGGTCCGCGTCGTCAGCATCCGCGCGGCCGTCACCGTTGCCGTTGCCGCTGGTCGCGCCCGCCTCGGCCAGCGCCGGCCCCAGGTCCAGCCGGGCGCGCTCGCCCAGGGTCCGGATCTCGCGCGTCAGCCACATCGAGCCGAGCTCCTCCGCGGTCGCGAGGGCGACGGCGGCGGCCTCGGCGGCGCCGGCACGGTCGTCGGCGGCGGCGAGCGCCTCGGCCTCGCGCCACCGCGCGAACGCCACTGGATAGGGGCGCTCGATCTTCTCCCACGCCTGCGCCGCCCGTCCCCACTCGCGCGCCGCCCCACGCCCGCGGGCCTCGGCCATCTCGGCCTTGCCCTGGGCCAGGCGAGCGCGCTCGACGGGGCCGCCGTCCTGCGCCGCGGCCGTGAGACGATCGACGTGGATCCGGGCGCGCGCCAGCGCGTCGCGGCGCTCGGCCGGCTCGCGCAGGTCGCTGGCGCGCTGGGCGCGGTCGGCCTCGACGCGCATCCCGACGCAGCTGATCCGGGCGATCCCCATGACGTCGTCGGTGCACACCTCCAGCCGGTCCAGGGCATCCTGCACGGCGCGCTGCGCCCCGGCGAGGTCGCGCCGCCGGGTGAGCAGCTCGGCGCGCAGCGCCCCGTAGAGCGCGATCCACTGAGGCTCTGAGGTCACCGCCACCAGGTCCTTGGCAGCCTCGAGGCAGGCCTCGGCGGCGTCCTCGTCGCCGATGCCGAGCTCCACCTCGGCGCCGGTCAGCTGGCGGAAGACGAACAGGAGCCCGGAGCCGCGGGTGGGCATCGGTGAGAGCGCTTCTTGAGCCACTCGCCAGTCCCCGGCTTGGAATGCCATCTGCGCGACCGTGAGCGTGATCCAGAGATGGCTGCGCACATGGTGGCTGGGGGTCGCCGCCAACCCGGCCTGGGCGGTGTCGAGCGCCTCCCGGGTCCGTCCCGCAAGCTCGAGCATGTCGGCGAGATTGGAGTAGGCGGTGCTGAGGCTGTCGAAGTCGTCGCGTCCGCGCGCGAGGTCGATCGCGCGCTCCAGCGACGCCACTCCCTTGTCGACCTCGCCCAGCGACACATAGGCCATCCCCAGCGTGTTGAGGACCTCGGTCTCGGCGAGGCGGTCGCCGGCATCGATCGCCACCTGCAGCGCGGCCTCACCCTCGGACGCCGCGTGGCGGAAGCGGCCGCGCAGGTAGCGGGTGCGCGCCAACCAGGCCAGCAGCCCCGGCCGTTCGCCGCCCGGATCGTCGGTGGAGAGCATGTCCTGTGCGCGCTCGGCGATCTCCAACGCCTCTTCGCCCCGATTCAGCGCCCAGGTGATCCGCGCCTGCTGGACGAGCAGTCCGGCATAGCGGGCGGGGTTCACGTCGGGGTCGAGCTCGCGCAGGGCCTCGTTGATGAGCACCACGCTGCGCGTGCGCTCATCCATGATCTGGTGCGCCCGTGCGGCCATCGTGAGTAGGCGCACGTGATCGAGGCCGGCCACCTTCTCGGGGTCGTCCACGCGCGGCCACAGCTCCAGCGCGCGCTCGCTGAAGTCGGCGGCCTCGCCGTAGGCATAGACCTTGTGGGCGGCGCGGGCGGCGTTGATGGCGCCGACCAACGCGTGGGGCTGGTCCCCGGCGGCGCCGTAATGGGCGGCGATCTCCGAGGCGCGCTCGAGCTCGCGATCGTCATCGGCGCCGCAGCGCTGCTCGAGCTCGCGCGCCAGCGCGATGTGCAGCTCACCGCGCTCACCGGGCAACAGGTCGTCGTAGAGCGCCTCGCGCAGCAGCGCGTGGCGGAAGCCGAACTGCCCGTCGGCGCCGGCGACCAGCACCTGCTCGGCCACCGACTCGCGCAGGGCGTCCTGGAGCGCGGAGCGGTCAAGGCCGGTGACGGCGGCCAGCATCGACTCGTCGGCGCTGCGCGCGACCGCGACGGCACGCGCCACGCGCTGAGCGTCCCCCGACAACCGCTCGATGCGCACGAGGAACGCGTCGCGCAGGCTCTGCGGTGCAGCGCCGCGACCGTCGAGCCCGGCCGCCAACAGCTCCTCGGTGAAGAGCGGATTGCCCTCGCTGCGCGTGAACAGCCGCTCCAGGAGCGAGCCGTCGGGCTCGGCGCCGAGGATGTCGGCGAGCGCCTCGCGCAGCTCGGCGCGGTCAAACGGCTCCAGCAGAATGCGCCGGCCGCGCTCGAGGCGCTCCAGCTCGGAAAGCAGCGGCCGCAGCGGATGCCGGCGGTGGAGCTCGTCGGCGCGGTAGGTGAGGATCATGCACACGTGCTCCTGGCGCAGGGTGCGGGCCAGGAACGCCGTGAAGGCGCGGGTCGAGCGGTCGGCCCAGTGCATGTCCTCCAGGATGAGAATCAGGGGCGCGGTCGTGCTGAGGCAGTCGATCAACTCGAGCACCGCCTCGAACAGCCGCAGCTGATCGTTGGGGGTCCGGGGCTCGTCGGCGCGAACCGACTCCTCCAGCCCGGGGAGGATCGTGGCCAGCTGCTGGCGGCCGCCGGAGCTGAGGTCCTGCAGTGCGGGATGACGCTCGCGCACGAGCGGGCGCAGCGCGCTGAGCAGGTGGGCGTAGGGCAACTCGCCGTCGGCCTGCTCGACCCCATCGCCGCGCAGAATCAAGGGCGCGTCGTCGCGGCCCGCCGAGAGGCGGTGCTCCAGCTCGCCGACGAGACGCGTCTTGCCGACACCGGAGTCACCGCCGAGCAGGACGAGCGTGGGCCGGCCGTCGCTGGCCTCCCGGACGGCGAGCTCCAGTTCCGCCAATTCGCCGACTCGACCCACGAAGTGGTTGCTGGTCAACCGGGATGGCATGTATGAAGTATCGCCTGAGCGCGGATACGAGTCGCGAGATACGGCGGCGGTCGCCGCGCGCGCGCTCGAGGGAGCGCTGGAGATCCCTGGTATGGCTCTCGGCGATGATGGCAGTGAGTTGGGGGTGCATGGCCCTGGCCTTCTAGTCGTTGACACCGTGCGTCTCAGAATGAACTGAGGCGCGACGGCGCACATCGGGAGAACGGAGCGGATGCAGAGCCACCACCCCTTACGGCGCGAGTCGGGCCCCCTTATCCGCGCCGGCGGCCGCGCGAGAACCGCACCTCGGGCATGAACGCGCGCGCGTTGATCACGTCGAGCTCGCGCAGCCTGAGGCGGAGTGGATCGTCATATGAGTCGCCGCCCGGCGTCTCGGTGAGCGTGCGCGTCGCGCGATCGCGAGCGAGCGAGTCCGCTACCAGCAGCTCCTGCGTCTCCTCGGCGTTGCGGCCGCTCACCGCCGCCCGGTCAGGCGGCAGGTACCACAGCTCGGACTCGTCGTGCTGGCCGCCGAGCGCCCGGGCCAGTGGGTACTGCGCAGGGTGGTAGAGGACGACCACGCGCAGCCGTCCGGGCAGCCGCAGCCTCCGGGCCTGGCGGATCGGCGCGGCGTTGCGCAGCCACGAGGGGGCGCGCCGCCGGGACGCCTCCAGCGCGACCACCCGCGGGATCGAGAGCAGGCTGCGCGCGTGGTCCTCACGCTCGAAGCCCTCGAGGGGACCGGGGAGTAGGAGGATCGCCATCGAGTCCTCGGCGGCGACCGGCATCAGGACGGCGGTGCGAGGTTCGGGCCCTTGGGCGCCACCTTCAGGGCCGCCAGCATCACCGCGTTGGCGAGCGCCACCTCGGCCTTACCGTGGCGCTTGCCGGACACGGTGACGGTGATATAGCTGCCGCCCTTGCTCTGCGTGCCGTTGGTGGCGAAGAGCATTCGCTGCGCCGGGATCCACGCGGCGTTGATGCCGGCGCTGGTGTCGAGCGCCTGAGGGATCTGTGCCTGCTGATGCTTGGCACTGGGGCCGTAGGCCTGGTCCTGATGCACCTGCTCGGTGTCCCACTGCGTCCACGCCTGGGCAGATTGCTGGGCGACCAGGTCCAGGCGCGTGCCCGAGGCACGCAGGACGCACTCCACGTTGGCGGGGTCGCCATTGGCGATCTTCAGCGACACCGCGCGCCCCAGCGTGGACCGGGCCGCCGCGTGCGCGCCGGCGCACACCAGCTGGGCGGCGTTCTTGGGAGTGGCGCTCGATGTAGTCGACGCGCTCGAGCCACCACACCCGGCGACGGCGCCGCAGCAGACCATCGTCACCAGGGCCGCCCGGACCCGACCGGCGCCCGCGAAGCTAAGCGCTCTGCCCGCCGTCGTCGGCATCGCGCGCCACCGTGGCACTCTCGGACCCCTCGCTCGCCGCAGGTGGAGCACTGGGCGCAGGCGCGGCACTCGAGGTGCCGTTGGCCGACGGCATCTCCTCGCCCGCGCTCAGCGGGCTCAGCGGCGACCGCGTGGCCGCGGCCGCCTCCGCCGCGGTGACGTTGCGGGGGTGGTGGCAGGCCGTCACGTGACCGGCCCCGTACTCGGCCAGCGGGGGCTCGACCGCACGGCACACTTCGGTGGCGTGGGGGCAGCGCGTGTGGAAGCGACAGCCCGACGGAGGGTTGATCGGGTTGGGCGGCTCGCCCCCCAGGACATTGCGCTCGCGCCGGCTGTTCTCCTCGGGGTCCGGGATCGGGATGGCCTCGAGGAGCGCCTCGGTATAGGGGTGCATCGGCTTGGTGTAGAGCTCCCTGGCCGGCGAGAGCTCCATCAGCTTCCCGAGGTACATGACCGCGATCTGGTCCGAGACGTGGCGGACCACCGACAGGTCGTGAGCGATGAACACGTAGGACAGGCCCAGGTCGTCCTGGAGGTCGTCCAGGAGGTTGACCACCTGCGCCTGGATCGACACGTCGAGCGCCGAGACCGGCTCGTCGAGCACGATCAGCTGCGGGTCCATCGCCAGGGCCCGGGCGATGCCGATGCGCTGGCGCTGGCCGCCGGAGAATTCGTGCGGGAACCGGTTGATGTGCTCGGGATTCAGACCGACGCGGCCGAGCAGGTCGCGCACCCGCTCCTCCACTTTGCGGCCGTCCATCCCGTGCAGGCGCAGGGGCGTGCCGATGATCTGCCCGACCCGCTTGCGCGGGTTCAGCGACGACACCGGGTCCTGAAAGACGAGCTGCACCTCGCGCCGCATCGGGTCCAGGGCCTTGCGGTTGAGATGCGTGATGTCCTTGCCGCGGTAGCGAATCGCGCCGGCGGTGGGCTCCAGCAGGCGGACGAAGCAGCGGGCCAGCGTGCTCTTACCGCAGCCCGACTCGCCGACCACGCCCAGCGTCTCGCCTTCGTTGAGGCCGAGCGACACGTCGTCGACGGCGTGAACGTGGCCGACGGTGCGGTCGATGAGCACGCCCTGCTTGATCGGGAAGTACAGCTGGACGTGATCGGCCTCCAGCAGTGGGCTCTTGCCGTTGCTCGTGGCCGCAGGCTCCGTCTTGGCGGTGTCCGTGCTCACGCCACCACCGATCCCGTGCCCAGCCCGATGCGGCCGTCCTCCACCTCGCGGCGCTTGCGCTTCTCGTCGACGGCGAGCCAGCAGCGATCCAGATGCCCCGGATCGTCGTTCACGTGCGACTCGAGCGGAGGCACCTCCTGGCACTTGTCAAACGCGTGCGGGCAGCGGGGCCGGAAGTGGCATCCGGAGGGGGCGTTGACCAGCGACGGGGGCTGGCCGGGGATCGCGGGGAGCCGATGCGGGGGCTCGCGATCCATCCGCGTCACCGAGCCGAGCAGACCCCAGGTGTAGGGATGCTGCGGGTCGTAGAAGATCTCGTTGAGGGTGCCCTGCTCGACCACGCGGCCGGAGTACATGACCACGACGCGATCGGCGATGTCGGCCACGACGCCGAGGTCGTGCGTGACGAAGATGACCCCGCTGTCACTTTCCCGGCTGAGCTGGCGGATCTCCTCCAGGATCTGGGCCTGGATCGTGACGTCCAGGGCGGTGGTCGGCTCGTCGGCAATGAGGACACTGGGCGACAGCGACAGTGCCATCGCGATCATGGCCCGCTGGCGCATGCCGCCCGAGAACTCGTGGGGGTAGGCCCGAGCGCGCTCGGCGGCCCGCGGGATCCCGACCCGTTCCATCAGCTGCACCGTGCGGTCCAGCGCGGCGGCCTTGGAGATCTTCTCGTGGGCGCGAATCTGCTCGACGATCTGGTCGCCGATCCGATGGACCGGGCTCAGGGAGGAGATCGGATCCTGGAAGATCATCGCGATCTCCTCACCGCGGATGCGCTGGAGGTCGTCCTCGCTGGCGGTGACCAGCTCCTTGCCCTTCAGCCGCGCGGAGCCGGCGAAGCGCGAGTTGGGGCCGCGGGTCAGCCCCATCAGCGTCATCGCGGTCACGGACTTTCCCGATCCCGATTCACCCACGATGGCCACGACCTCGCCGCGGTCCAGGGTGAACGAGACGCCGTCGACGGCGCGCACGACGCCGTCCTCGGTGACGAAGGACACCTGCAGCTCGTCCACTTCGAGCAGCTGCTCGGCCATCAGCTCTCCCCTCCGTGAGTGGTCACTGTCACCCGGTGAGCCGGACCCGCGGGTCGAGCACGGCGTACAGGACGTCGACGATCGCGCCGAACAGGACGACGAAGAACGCCGTGAAGATCGCGCCGACGAGGATGGGTGGCACGTCGAGGTTGCCGATCGCGCTGGCCTCGAACTGTCCGATGCCGGGAAGGTTGAACACGGTCTCGGTGACCAGTGCGGCGCCGCCGAGCAGCAGCGCGAAGTCGAGGCCGAACAGCGTCACGATCGGCATCAGCGAGTTACGCAGGACATAGCGCCTGAACACCCGGCTCTGTGACAGACCCTTCGCCCGGGCCGTGCGGACGTAGTCCTGGTTGACGGTGTCGAGCAGATTGGAGCGCAGGACGCGGGAGTAGAACCCGATGCTGAGGACCGCGATCGAGATCCACGGAAGGATCAGGTGATAGGCCCATTGGGTGGGGCTGTCACCGAAGTGCGTGTACCCCGTGTTGGGGAAGATGGCCCATTTGTAGGCGAACAGATACAGCAGCAGCGCGGCTAACAGGAAGATCGGTACCGAGACGCCGATGATCGCCCCCACCATCACCGCGCGATCGGTCAATCGCCCTACCCGGAGCGCGCTGATGGACCCGAGCAGCAAGGACACGCTCAACCAGATGACCGCGGCGGGCACCACCAGCGAGAGGGTCACCGGGAAGCGCTGTTTGAACTGGTCCACGACGTTGAGGTCGTTCTGGTAGTCGATCACCTGGCCGGTGAAGATCAGCCTCATCGTGTTGGCGTACTGGACGTAGAACGGCTTGTCGAGGTCGAACTTCTTCGCGACCTGGTTGACCGTCGTCTGGTTGGCGTTGCGACCCGCGATGGCCCGCGCCGGGTTGTAGTTGGGGATCAGCTCAAAGAAGCTGAACACCAGAAAGGACGTGGCCAGCAGGAGCGCAAGCGCCGAGATCCCGCGGCGGACGATGAAGCGGGTCATCAGGTCTTGATCCGCACCTGGGCGCGGGGGTCGAGCGCATCCCGCACGCCGTCGCCGACGATGTTGATGCTGAGCACGGTGAGCACCAGCATCGCCCCCGGGATCAGCGAGAAGGTGGGGGTGGTCGAGATGTAGGGGAGGCCGTCCGAGATCAGCGTGCCCCACGACGCGTTGGGGGCCTGGACGCCGGCCCCCAGAAACGAGAGATAGGCCTCGAGCAGGATCGCGTTGGCCAGCATGATCGGCACGAACACCGTGATCGTGGAAGCGGCGTTCGGGAGGATCTCGGAGAACATGATCCGCCACGGCGGGATCCCCAGGACGCGCGCGGCGTCGACGAAGTCCTGCTCACGCAGGCGTAGCACCTCTCCGCGGATCGGCTTGCCCAGGTAGGGGACATAGATCGCCCCGATGATGATGGTCGGGATGAAGATGGAATTGCCCTTGATCGGCCCGATCCCGCCAAACGCGAGAGCCGTGCCCACGACGACGCCGAGGATCACCGGCGGGAAGGACCAGACCAGCTCCATGAGCCATCTCAGGACCGCGTCGACCGGTCCCCGCAGGTAGCCGGACAGGAGCCCCACCAGCGTGCCGAAGACGATGATGATGATCGTGGCCACGCCGCCGATGAGCAGCGACGTGCGACCGCCGTAGAGCAGCCGGACGGCGAGGTCGCGGCCGTTGGTGTCGGCTCCGAAGAAGTAGTGGCGGGTGAACGTGGGGCCGATCGGCACGCCGTCGAGCGAGACGACGTTCTCCGAGTGCCCGCGGACGTTGATCGTGCCGGTCACGTTGTTCGTGTTGGGCCCGATCTGGGCGATGTGGCTCGAATAGAAGGGCGCGAGCAGGCACATCGCCACCAGCACGATGAACAGGCCGAGGAAGATGAGCGCCGTTGTGTTGCGGCGCAGGCGCTTGCCGGCCAGGCGCCAGGGTCCGATCGCCGGGGCGTGCTGCCCCTCTGCCCATGGGTCCTTGTCCGGACGCTCACCGGCGAGGATCCCTCCACTCGGAAGCGGGACAACCGCTATGTCCGGGTCGTCGTCCGCGCCAGATCGGGAAACGGGTTCGTAGACCATCGAGTCGTGGGGAGCTTACCGCCGGTTGCCGGCGAGCGGGCCGGGAGGACGCCCTGAAAAGCGGCGCCTCCCGGCTGATCGCCCGTTGTTACTTGAGCTGCAGGCTCGTGAGGTCGGTCAGATACTCGACGGACATCACGCCCGTGTTGAAGTTCAACTTGTTCGAGTAGAACTTGACCTTGGCCTCGTGGCCGTAGGCCGCGTAGTAGGCGTGATTGACCGCGTAGTTGTCAAGCGCGGCCCACTGGCTTTCCACGGTCGGAGTCGACTTCTGGCTGAGCGACGCGATCTGCGTGTTGTAGTGCGGATCGTTGACGTAGCCGTAGTTCAGCGACGACCCCGCGTTGCCCGCGAACAGCTGCATGAAGTCCCAGGGCTCGGGGAAGTCCTGGTTCCAGTCGCCGAAGCCCATCTGCGGCTTCAGCGTCGGGGCACCGATCGTCGTGAAGTACACGCCGGAGTTGACGACCTTCTCGGTGGCCTTGAACCCGAGTGAGTTCAGGACGCCCGCGAAGTAGTCCAGGTACTGGCGGCGGGGGCTGCGCTCCTCGCCGTAGATGGTGACCGGCTGGCCGATCATCCCGGACTTCTGCATCAGCTGCTTGGCCAGCGTCATGTTCGGCGGCCCGTTGGGGTTGTGGAACGGGCAGGTCGACGGGCTGGAGTGGCCCGGGATGCCGAACGGAATGAGGTGGCAGTCCGGGGTCATGAAACCGCTGTCAAGCCGCGACAGCGCCCGCATGTCCGTCGCGGCCAGCACGGCCTGACGGGCGTAGATGTTGTTGAACGGCTTCTTCTCGACGCTGAACCAGAAGTACCAGCTGGAGTTCAGCGGAATCGCCTTGTAGCGGTCGGCCGCCGAGGTCTTGATCTTCTGCAGGATCGACGGCGGCAGCGTGTCGCCGGGGTCAAACACGTCGGCCTGGTTGTTGAGCACCTGCTCGGCGTTGGCCAGGACGTTGGAGTTGACGTTGTAGACGATCTTGGCGGCGTGCCCCTTGGGCAGGCCGGGGACGTCGAACTTCGGGTTCTGGACGAGCACGTACTGGTGCTCGGGGTTGATGCTCGACCACATGTAGGGACCGTCACCGATGGTGCCCTTGGAGGCCAGGTTCTTGGCCGGCGTGTTGGCCGGGACCGGAGCGGTGCCCGGCAGCGCGAAGATGTCGACGATCGGCGAGAACGGCGCCACCAGGTTGACGGTGAGCGTGCCCTTCGTGTCGTCGGCCTTGACGCCGGTGATGGTCTTGGCCTTGCCCTTGGCGTAGGCGTCAGCGCCCTTGATGTAGCCGCTGATGAACGACGCCGCCTGCCACGGGATCTTCAGGTCGCGCTCCAGCGCGGTGATCACGTCGGAGGCCTTGATGGCCGTGCCGTCTGAATAGTGCAGGTTCGGGCGCAGCGTGAAGGTGTAGGTCTTGCCTCCGTTTGAGGAGGTGGGCAGACCGGTGGCCAGGGCGGGGATGATCGTGCTTCCAGCTGCTCCCTCGACACCGCGCTTGAAGGTCAGCAGCGGCGTGTCGATGACCGACTCGAGTTCGTTGCCCTGCGTCGTGAAGTCAAGGCCCGGGTCGGCCGAGAGCGGCGGGGTACCCGAGTCGATGGTGATGGTCCCACCCTCCTTGCCGCCTGACGCGGCGGTGCTGGCGCCCGTGCTCGTGCCGGTGCTGCCCGCGGTGCCGGTGTTGGCGGGGGCCGCCGAGCTGGCGCTGCCGCTCGACGACGAGTTACTGCCACCGCAGGCGGCGATTACGCCCGCAGCAAGTACCGCGAGCAGCCCAGCTGCCCACGGCCTGACGTATCTACTCACTGATCCTCCTCCAGAGGTTCGTGTTCCCAGAGCGCACAGCCTAATCCCAACGGAGCTTTGATGCGAGCGGGTGGGCGCGGCAGGGACCGACGCTAATCAACGCTCAACAACGATGTCGCGATCTCCTGACGACACCCTGACCACCTCCTGACGAGAGATTCCCCTTGCAATCTGGGTACTTACTCGCCGGTAGCCCGATACGCCGCTTACCGGAGCACTGCACACACGGAGGGAGCACAGATGGGACTTGCGAGCCAAGCGCGCAGCAGACGCTGTCCATACACGCCGGCGACGATCGCCGTGGTCGCGGCGTTCGGGGCGACTTTCAGGAGGCCGAGAGGCTGGCCTACACCAAGGCGGGCGTGGACTCCGGCGAGATCGTCGTCCGAGGCGGCTCGCACCTGGACTTCAGCTTCATCCCCAACCAGGCGTTCGGCGCCTCGCTGCGCGGGCCCGACGTCACCGACTGGTACCTGACCGCCTGGTTTGACCGCTACCTCACGCACGCCCCGGGCGCGACCGATCGGCTGCTCTCCGAGCGCTGGCGCGATGACCCCGTCGAAGCCGGCGTGGACCCCAGCCACGACGGCAACGCGTTCTCGTTCTACTACTACTCGCGCCTCGGACATCGGCCTGGACGGCGGCGGGCGCTTTGACTGCGAGGACCTGCGCGACGGGTGCCCGGGCATGGTCCCCGAGGCCGGCGACGGCTACAAGGGGGACTACTTCTACGTCAAGATCGACACGTCGCCGGACGCGGCCCGGGGGCCCGGCGCGGCGCTCAGTCGACGGTGAGCACAGCCTTGCCTGCCACGCGGCGGTCCAGCAGCGCCTGAATTGCCGCCGCGGCCTCGGTCCACGACACCGTGACGTCGATCTGCGGGTCGAGGCGCCCGTCGGCCACCAAATCGGCCAGGCGCCGCAGGTCCGCCGCCGCCGAGCGGGTGCGGTCCAGCTCATCGAAGATGTAGAGGCCGTGCAGCCGCGCTCCCGGCGCCCGGGAGAACAGCTCCCGCGTCGGGTAACTGACGTGCTCGGTGACGGTGGCGCCGAAGTTGATCACCGTGCCCTGGGGCGCGACGCGCTGCAGAGCGGCGCCCAGCACGGGTCCGCCGATGGCGTCGAGGATGACGTCGAAGGTGTCCCCGCCGGCACTGAGCTCGGGCTCGACCTCGTCAGCGCCGAGCTCGGCCAGCCCCTCGCCGCGGCGCGCGACGGCGGTGACATGCGCGCCGCCGAGCTTCGCCAACTGGATGGCAAAGCGCCCCACCCCACCGCTGGCGCCGGTGATCAGCACCCGCTTGCCCACGATGAACCCGCCGACCTCGAGCGCGCGGAGCGCCGTCAGCCCCGCCACGGGCAACGTCGCGGCCTGCTCGAAGGTGACCTGAGACGGCAGCTCGGCCAGGAACTCGGTGGGCACCGCCACCTGCTCGGCCCACGCGCCGACGAGCTTGAGACCCACCACCCGCGCGCCGGCCTTGGGGCCGCTGCCGTCGGTCGCCGGCCAGCTCACGGTCCCCGCCAGGTCCCAGCCGGCGATGGTTCCCGCGTCCATCCGCTCCAGGCGTCGGACCTCGCCGCGGTTGAGGCTGATCGCCTTGACATCGATCACGGCATGGTCCGAGCGCGGCTCGGGTTCGGTCACCTCGGCCAGTTCGACGTACGGAGGGTCGGGTCGGGAGACGAGGGCGCGCATCGGGTCGGTCGCCGATACTACGCGGCCGTGAACGCTTTCAGCGACCTGTCGGCGCAGCTGCGCGGCTCGGCCCCCGAGGGCCTGTGCGAGCTCTCTGACGCGGAGCTCGCCGATCTCTCGGCCGCCGTCGCCGATGCCCGGCACCGCCAGGCCGCCGCGTTGGCCGAGGCGGGCGACCGGGCACTCAGCCACATCCCACGCCTGCTGCGCGGCCCCATCAAGCGCATCGTCGGATGAGCCGGGCCGCCGACCTGCTCCAGGCCCACGCCGAGGTGATGAAGCTAGCCCGCCTGCTGGGGCGCGAGCCTGACGAGCTCGCCTACCTCGAGCGCCTGGCGCCGGCCGACCTGCGCGCTCTGCGCGACGGTGTCACCGAGACCCTCTATGACGCCCACGGCAGCTCTCTGGCCCGGCTGGCGGCGGCCAGCCGCCTGCTGCCCTCGGGCCTGATCGCGACCATCGGCCAGCATGCGTTCGGACCGCTGCTCTCGGCCCGGCTGGCGGGGCTGCTCGAGACCGACAAGGCCGTCGATGTGGCCACCAAGCTGCCGCCGCCGTTCCTGGCCGACGTGGCCGTCGAGCTGGACCCGCGGCGCGCCTCGGACCTGATCGCCTCGATCGCCCCCGCGCTCATCGGCCAGATCACCGCCGAACTGGTGGCCCGGCGCGAGTACGTGACGATGGGCCGCTTCGTGGGCCACCTCTCCGACGACGCGATCACCGCGGCGGTGGCCACGATGGATGACGAGGCCGTGCTGCAGGTCGCCTTCGTGCTCGAGGACCGGTCGCAGCTCAGCCGCCTCTTCGCCAAGCTGCCCAAGAGCCGGTCGGCGGGCGTCATCGCCGCCGCGGCGCACGACGACCTGTGGCTGGAGGCGCTCGATCTCCTCAACCACCTCCACAAGCGACAGCGCAGGGAGATGGTCCTCGCCGCGCTGGCCCTCGAGGAGCCCGCGGTCGAGGCGATCCTCGACACGATCATCGCGCACGACCTCACCGACGAGGTCCGGCTCATCGCCGAGCACGACGACTCGATCGAGGAGCGCCTCGCCGAGCGCGTCCGCCAGAACGGCTAGGTGGGTCCGACCGTGACGGTCGGACCCACGAAGCCCCCTAGGGCCCTAGGGCGTGTAGTCAGAGCTGTGGCACGGGGTGCCGCCGCACACGTTGGTCACCGTCCCGCTGGGCTGCAGGAAATCGGAGATCTGCTGCTGGGCCGCGGGCGTCGCCCGCGGATCGCCATGGGGATCCTGCTGGTCGCCGGTCTTGGTCTCCGCGGGCGGAGTGTTGGTGAGCGGCGGCGGCGATGTGTGGCCGGGGCCGCTGTCCCAGATCTCGATAGCCGAGCCGTTGAACGGGAGGCTCTTGATCGCGGGCAGCCCGTAGAACAGGTTGCGGTCGCGCGAGCGGTTGGTGTTGAGATCGAGCGCCGGCTCATACGCCGACGCGCCCACCGTCCGGGCCTCGATCGCGGCCGCGTACATCGACACCTGGTGGTCGCCATAGGCGATCTGCATGAGCACCTGGTGCGATGGCGTGCCGGGCAGCGGGTGCGCGGTCATCTGCTCGGCGTAGCCGTCGGGCTCGCCCCGATCCCACAGCTGCTGCATGAGGTCGAGCAGCAGCGGGTGCAGGGACTGGTCGGGATAGGCCGCGTACATGATCGTCCCGAACGGAGCGAAGTCCGTGCTGCGCTGGACCAGCACGTTGGCGTAGTCGATGCCCGTCACGCCGAGCACGGCATGACGGAAGTCCGGCGCCAGTGCGGTGAGCATGCCGCCCTCGATCCCGCCCTGGCTGTTGCCGTTGTAGTACAGGTTGGAGGTCTCGATCAACGGCCGTCCGAGCTGCTGGAAGGCGCCAGTGGTCGCCAGGCCTCCGGGGTTGAGCATCAGGCGCCCCAGGAACAGCATGTTGAGCGCGCCCTGCTGGAGGCGGTCGATGACCGCCGGGAACAGGTTGAGGTTGCCCAGCGCCGCGGCGTCGTTCAGGGTGTCGCCGTTGGCCAGGCCCCAGAAGTCCGTGGAGCAGATCACGATGTTGTGACCGCTCGCCAGCGCCTCGATCGGCGACGCCGTGACCTCGTCAGCGGAGCCCAGCAGACCGTGCCCGTAGAGCGAGATGCGTGCCGGGGTCAGAGCCGTGGCGGTGGCGGGCACGATGCACTCGAAGTTCGTCGTCGCCACGTTGCCCGCGATCTGGGTCGGCGTGGCGTCGGGCTTGTTCGAGCTGTAGTGAAAGCCCGGGGCGGTGCTCGCGCCGCAGACGACCAGGTAGCACGGGACCTGGAAGGTGCCGTCGACCTGGGTCAGCGCCGCGCCGCTCGAGGAGACCAGCGGCTTGGTGTCGGTCACGGTGAACCCGGGCGCGTGCCCGGAGTCGACGGAGTCGGCGAGGTTGGTGTCACCGAGCTGGGCGAAAGCGCTGTTGCGGATCGCCAGCATGCGCCCGGTCAGGTTCTGCCGGGAGTCCACGGTGAAGTTCCACGCCTCGTACAGGCTCTTGTTGCGGGCGATCCCGGCCCGCTTGAGCGTTTGGAAGATCGCGGCGTATCGCGCGTTCTGGGAGCGCTCGGCCTTCGGCAGCTTGCGGAAATCACGCAACCGGGCGAACCACTTCGGCGCGGGGATGAGCTTGCCCGTCTTGGTGCGCAGATTGCGCAGCGCGACCACGAACGTGTGACCCTCCGCGAGCAGCTTGGCGGGGTGGATGAGCAGGTCGGTGCTGCCGGCGCTCTTGGCCAGCACGTCGAGCTCGGCCCAGATGAGCTGGCGCTGGCGGGTGGCCTGATCGATGAGCACGATCGGCTGGCGCTTGGCCAGCGACTTGGCGATGTCGGTGATCGGAACCACGCCGGTGCGCTTGAGCGCCGCGGCGTTGTCGAGACCGGGGATGTGGAGCACGACCGTGCTGCCGGGACTGAAGCCGTCGTTGCGATCCCAGGCCCCGGGCGCAATCCGCACGCCCTTGGTGTTGACCGGCATCGCGGCCGCCGGCAGGTTCACGCGCAGCGAGGTGGCGCTCGTGCGGTCAGCGCGCGTCAGGCGGTTGTCCGGGTAGGGGAACAGGCACGGCTTGGCGGAGTACGGCTGGCACGATGATGCGGCCCCCGCCCGCCCCTTGGCCAGCGCGGATCCCGCGCCGGCCGCAAGGACGGCCAGGGCAGCCGCGCACACGGCCGATAGAAGGGCGGTTCGGGCCCGCGGTCCGAAACCCGGGCGCGCGAAGCGCGCAGCAAAACGATCAGCCATCGTCAACGTCCTCTCTCATCTGCCGCCGCCGGGCCATCCGGCCCGCGCGGCTCACGCTTGGGC
The DNA here is from genome assembly GCA_963708835.1 of uncultured Actinomycetota bacterium. GTDB lineage: Bacteria > Actinomycetota > Thermoleophilia > Solirubrobacterales > Solirubrobacteraceae > Palsa-465. The sequence continues at coordinate 254,776 of CAVPUB010000002.1, forward strand.
GCTGTGCAGACTAATCGCTGGCGCGGCCGCGGGCAGGTCGACCGACGGCCACGGCGCAGCCGGACGCCCGAGCAGGTAGCCCTGGATGAGGGTGACGCCGAGCGCGCGGAGCGTGTGCAGCTCGGCCTCGGTCTCGACGCCCTCGGCGATGAGGTGCCCGCCGGTCTGGCGCACGTAGCCGAGCATCGCCGAGACCAGCGCGCCCCGGTCGGGGTCTGAGTCGATCCCACTGATCAGCGAGCGATCCAGCTTGAGGTAGGCGGGACGCACCGTCGTGATCTGGCGCAGCCCCGAGTAGCCGGCGCCCATGTCGTCGACGGCGAAGTTGAGGCCCTCGCCGATGAGGCGCTCGATCTCGGCCACCACTCCCGGGGTGTCCTCCAGGAGGCTGTTCTCGGTGACCTCGAGGATGAGGCGATCCAGGTGCGGTGTCTCGGCCAGCAGCTCGCTCGTGCGCGCGTCCAGCAGAAGTGGGCCGGACAGGTTGACGCTCAGGCGCGCCCCGTCGGGCAGGTCGCCCAGCAGCTCCAGGCCGGCCCGTAGGCAGGCGAGCTCGAGCCGGTCGCGCACGGCGAACTCGTCGGCCAGGGCGAACCAGTGCAGGGGGTTGGAGCTCGAGCCCTGGCGGAAACGGGCCAGCGCCTCGTAGGCGTGCACGGTGCCGTCGGGCACCGACACGATCGGCTGGACCGCCATCTCGAGCCCGTCGCCGGCAATGAGGCGCTCCAGCGCGTCGTGGGCGCCTCCGGCGCCGCGCCCCGTGATCGGATCGCCGGCGTAGACGGAGAGCTGGCTGATCCCGGTGCGCTTGGCCACTCGCAGCGCCACGTCCACCGCGCGCAGCAGCGACTCCGCGTCCTGTCCGTCACGCGGCAAGAGCGCCATGCCGATCGAGGCATTCAACGACGGTCCGCTCTGTGGCTTGGCGATGACGTCGGCCAGCATCCGGCGGGCGACCGGCTCGGGGTCGGGAGCGGTGAGGATCACGGCGAACTCGTCGCCGCCGAGGCGCCCGACGATGCCGTTCTCACCGGCTACCCGGGCCAGGTGCTCCACCACGCGCCGCAGGGCCGCGTCGCCGGCGGCGTGGCCCGCGGACTTGTTGATGGCGCCGAAGTTGTCGAGGTCGAGCAGCAGGACGGCGCTGTCGCCGCCGTCGGCGAGGAAGGCGTCGAGGGTGCGGCGGAACGCGGCGCGGTTGAGCGCCCCGGTGAGGCCATCGTGGTCAGCGTCGTGGCGCGCCTTGTCGAGCATCGCCCGCAGCTCCTGGGTGACGCGCCCGCACACCAGCAGCAGCGTGATCGCAGCCAGGCAGACGCACCCGTAGGTGAGGGTGACCTCGCCGTGGCGCACGATGGGAAGCACCAGCGAGGCCAAGAGCATGGCCCGGCCCACCCAGAACACGCGCCCGCCGCGGGCCAGCACGCCGCAGGCCACGGCCACCAGCCACAGCAGCCACGGGGTGGTGATCCGCTCGGGACCCAGGCCGACGATGAGGATCGCCGACACCGGGGCCAGCGACTCCTCGATCTTGATCCACTCGGCGCGCGGGGCGACCAGCTGCACGAGCGCCGTGGCGAAGACGATGGCGAAGCCGCTGAGCACCAGGAACGGGCGGTGAGGGTGGTGGCGCGTCACGGGGGCGTGGGCGACGGCGATGATCGCGCCGGCGATCGCCAGGCTGGCCCGTGCCACCGCGGCCGAGCGCCGCGCCCGGCGCAGACCAGCGGGCATCTCCACCTTCGGGTGCATCTAGTGGTTGTCGGCACCCGCGCGCGGATCTTTGAGGTCGGCGGACTATGTTCAATCGGAGATGCCTCAGCCCGATTCGACGCGGCCGACCAACGCGAGCGCCGGTCACGCGGACACGGTCCCGCCCGCCCGCGGGATCAGCCGAGGCCTCGTGCTGTTGCTGGCGACCGCCTGCGGGACCGCGGCCGCCAACCTCTACTACGCCCAGCCCCTGCTGCACACGCTGGCCGGCGCCTTTGGCGTGTCCAACGGCACCGCGGGCCTGCTCATCACGATCAGTCAGCTGGGCTACGTGGTGGGGCTGATGCTGCTCGTCCCGCTCGGCGACCTGCACGAGCGGCGCGGCCTGATCAGCGGCACGATGATCGTGACCGCGGGGGCGCTGGCGCTCACGGCCGCTGCCCCCGCGTTCGCGGTGCTCGGCGGCGCGCTGGCCGTGGTGGGCGTCACCTCGGTGGTGGCGCAGATCGTGGTCCCGATGAGCTCCTCGCTCTCGGCCGAGCACGAGCGCGGCTCGGTGGTCGGCACGGTGATGAGCGGCCTGCTCATCGGGATCCTGCTCGCGCGCACCGTCAGCGGGCTGATCGCCGCCGCCGTGGGCTGGCGCGTGGTCTTCTGGTTCGGCGCGGTGGCGATGGTGCTCCTGGCCGCGACCCTGCGCCGTGCGCTGCCGCGGGTCCCGCCCACCACCGATCTCTCCTACGGCGGACTGCTGCGCTCAGTGCTGTCTCTGATCCGCGAGGAGCCCGTCCTGCGCCAGCGGATGATCGTGGGCGCGCTCACCTTCGGCTGCTTCAGCATCCTGTGGACGTCGCTGGCCTTCCTGCTCTCCGACGCGCCCTACCACTACGGCAACGGGGTGATCGGGCTGTTCGGGCTGGTCGGTGTCGTCGGCGCGCTGGCGGCGTCGGGCGCGGGCCGCCTCGCCGACCGGGGACACGGCGGCCGCGCCACCACGGTGTCGATGGTCATCATGCTCGCCAGCTGGGGCGTCATGGCGCTGGGCAAGACCTCGGTGTTCGCGCTGATCGCCGGGATCGCCGTGCTGGACCTGGGCGTGCAGGGCGTCCACATCTCCAACCAGAGCGCGATCTACGCGCTGCGCCCGGAGGCCCGCAGCCGGCTGACCACCGGCTACATGGTCGCCTACTTCCTCGGCGGCGCCGTCCTCTCTGCGGTGGCCTCGTCGCTGTATGGCTCCGACGGCTGGGGCGGGGTCTGCATGCTGGGCGGCGCCACCGCGTTGCTCGCGCTCGCGGTCTGGGCCGTCACCGAGGTGGCCGCGCGCCGGCGGCCTGATCCGGCACAGGCGGTCGTATGATCGATAGCTGAGGTGACCCGGGAGGAGCTGATGGGAGGCGGGCAGGCGTGAGCGCCAACGGCGCCACCGCCACGGATTCGGGCGGCGCGCGGAGCATCTGGGTCGTCTTCACCGGGCTGATGCTGGTGATGTTGATGGCGGCGCTGGACCAGACGATCGTGTCCACCGCCCTGCCGACGATCGTCGGCGACCTTGGCGGCCTCAGCCACATCTCGTGGGTGGTGACCGCGTACCTGCTGGCCCAGACGGCGGTCACGCCGGTCTACGGCAAGCTCGGAGACCTCTACGGGCGCAAGATCGTCTTGCAGGTCGCGCTGGTGGTGTTCCTGATCGGGTCGGCACTGTGCGGCGCCGCCCAGACCATGACCGAGCTCATCGCCTTTCGGGCGATCCAGGGCCTGGGCGGCGGCGGGCTGATGGTGGGGGCGATGGCGGCGATCGGCGACGTCGTCCCCCCGCGCGACCGCGGCCGCTACCAGGGGATCTTCGGGGCGGTGTTCGGGCTGGCCAGCGTCATCGGGCCACTCCTCGGCGGCTTCTTCACGACGACCCTGTCCTGGCGGTGGATCTTCTACGTCAACCTGCCGATCGGCGTGGCGGCGTTCGCGGTGCTCGCCGTGACGCTGCCCTCGCGCCAGGACGAGAGCCACCACCGCATCGACTATCTCGGTGCAGGCACGCTGGCCGGCGCGCTCACCGCGATCGTCCTGCTCTCCACGCTGGGCGGCACCGACTACGCCTGGGGCTCGCCTCAGATCGTCGCGCTCGCCGTGATCGCGATCGTGCTCGTGATCAGTTTCGTGCTGATCGAGCGGCGCGCGGCCGAGCCGGTGCTGCCGCCGCGCCTGTTCCGCGACTCGGTGTTCACCGTGACCAGCGGGATCGGGCTGGTGGTGGGCTTTGCCCTGTTCGGCTCGGTGACGTACCTGCCGCTCTTCCTGCAGGTGGTGCTCGGGGCCAGTCCCACCAGCTCGGGGCTGCAGATCCTTCCGCTGATGGGCGGCCTGCTCATCACCTCGATCGGCTCGGGCCAGCTCATCAGCCGCACCGGCCGCTACCGGCCCTATCCGATCGCCGGCACCGCGATCATGGTGGTGGGGCTGTTCCTGCTCTCCACGATGGATCCCCAGACGTCTCGCGCGACCGCCTCGGCCTTCATGTTCGTGCTCGGCCTGGGCCTCGGACTGACGATGCAGGTGCTCGTCCTCGCGGTCCAGAACGCCGTGGACTACAAGGACCTCGGCGTCGCCACATCGGGGGCGACGCTGTTTCGCTCGATCGGCGGCTCGGTCGGCACCGCCATCCTCGGCTCGATCTTCTCCAACCGCCTGGCGGCCGAGTTGGCGGCGGCGCTGCCGCGCTCCGGCGGCGGCTCGCTGGGCACCGGCGCGAGCCTCAACACCGCGGCGCTCAAGCGGCTGCCGGCGCCGATCCACGACGCCTACCTGACCGCCTTCACCAACGCCCTGTCCACGGTGTTCATCGTCGCCGCCTGCATCGCCGCGGTCGCCTTCCTGCTGAGCTGGGCGCTCGAGCAGCGGCCGCTGCGCGAGACGGTCCAGGCCGCGAGCACCGGCATCGGCGAGTCCTTCGCCGTGCCACGGCACACCGATTCGCTGGCCGAGGCCTCACGTGCGATGAGCGTCCTCATCGGCCGCGAGGGCCGCCGCGCGCTGGTGGCACGGCTGTGCGAGCGGGCCGGGGTCGACCTCTCACCCGCCGCCGCCTGGCTCATCGTCCGCCTGCGGGAGGCCGACAGCGCCCACCCGGCGTCGATCCCGCAGCTGTGCGAGGAGTTCGACATCCCGCTCGACGCGGGTCAGAGGGCCCTGCGGGAGCTCGACGAGCGGGGGCTGCTCCAACGCGATCCGGCGGCCGGCGAGGACCGCGGTCGCGTCGTCGGGGTGACGCCGGCCGGGGCGGCGATCGCGGAGCGGCTCGTGGCGGAGCGGCGGGCCAGCCTGGAGCGGGTCTGCGCCGGGTGGCAGCCCGAGGACAACGAGGAGCTGGCGGGGCTGTTGACCCGGCTGGCGCGGGAGCTCTCGCCTGACGAGGCCGCGGCGCCGGCGGCTGTGTGAGGCCCGCGGCGGTGTGACTTCGTGGCGTCTCGCTTGGGATCGGCGAACGTCAACGACGGCTTTCGAAGGCGGTGGGCCAGTCGCCCGCGACCTGTCAAACGTGCAAAACCCACCCTGATGCGGCAGGTTTTGCACGCAGTGCATGTCCCAGATGCATTCCGTGCGAGCCACCGCCACCGATCCCAGGTTTTTCACGGAGTGCAGGTTGGACGCCCGCCGATCCGCGACGGAGGCTCAGCGGCGCAGCGACCGCGAGTCCGTCCCGGTCGCACGCCGCAGGTCGGCCTCGATGGCCACGGCCGACTCGAGGGCCAGCGGGAGGATGTCGCGCCGCAGGCTGGTCATGGTCCCGCGGCTGGCATGGACCGACACGTTCAACGCGGCCACGACCGTCCCGCTGGCGTCGCGGATGGGGACGGCCAGGGAGCGCAGGCCCTCCTCGAGCTCCTGGTCCACGGCGGCCCAGCCCTGCCGGCGCACGCGATCCAGCACCGCGCGCAGCGCATCGGCGTCGGTGATCGTGTGGGTCGACAGCGGGCGCATCTCGGTCCGCTCCAGCCGCGCCGACAGCTCGGCCTCGGGCAGGGCGGCGAGCAGCACGCGACCCATCGACGTGGCGTAGGCGGGCAGGCGGGTGCCGACCGACAGGGTGATGCTCATGATCCGCCGGGTGGGCACGCGGGCCACGTAGACGACCTCGGTGTCGTCGAGCACGGAGATCGACGAGGACTCGTTGACCTTGGCCACCAGCGCCTCCATGTGGGGCTGGGCGACCTCGGGCAGGCTCAGCGAGGATAGGTACGCGTAGCCCAGCTCGAGCACCCGCGGGGTGAGGGAGAACCGCCCGTCGCTGAAGGTGACGTAGCCCAGCTTGGCCAGGGTGAGCAGGAAGCGGCGGGCCGCCGCGCGGGTGAGGCCGGAGATCCGCGCGACCTCGCTCAGGCCGAGCTCGCGATGCTCGGCATCGAAGGCACGGATGACCAGCAGCCCACGTTCCAGCGACTGCACGAAGTCGGCACTGCGGGGACGGTCTTCGCTCACGATCTCCTCAGGGGTCAGCATGCGCAAACTACCCCACAAAGGCTGTTACGTTTATGCTGCTTTCGTGGACAAAATTGTCGACAATGATCAGGGTTCGGAAAGCGACGACCCGGAGCGGCCCGAGGACACCCTGCGGGCCGCCATCGTGGCCGGCCAGCTGCTTCCCAACGAGCGCCTGGTCGAGGCCGATCTGACGCGGCGCCTCGGCGTCGGGCGCTCGGCGGTGCGGACCGCCCTGGCGCGGCTCGAGCACGAGGGCCTGGTCGAGCTCGAGCCCCACCGTGGCGCCCGAGTGCGCTTGGTCAGCGTCCCGGAGGCGGTCGAGATCCTGCAGGCACGCGCCGCGCTGGAGGGGCTGGCGGTCAACCGGGCCGCGCGCAACGCCACCGACACCGACGTCGCCGACCTGCGGGCGATCCTCGCCGAGATGCGGGCCCTGCTCGACGCCGGCGATCTGCTCAAGGCCTCGGACGCCAACGCCGTGCTGCACCGGCGACTGCTCGAGATCGGCGGGCACGCCACGGCCAACCGCCTCATCGACGGGCTGCGCTCGCAGCTGGTGCGCTTCACCTACCGGACCATCCTCGTCCCCGGCCGCAGCGAGCGCTCCTTCGCTGAGCACACCGCAATCATCGATGCGATCTCCGCCCACGACGGCGCGGCCGCCGAGCGGGCCATGCGCCGCCACCTGTCCCACGTGGCCGACGCCCTGCGCACCAGCCAGGAGTCCGAATGAGCGCAGGCGACGAGCCCATCGCGGTCTCAGACCGCGCCCGCGAGTTGCTGCGCGGCGCCTACGACACGCACATCCACGTCGCCCCGGACGTCGTGCCGCGCATCGTCGACGACGTCACCCTGGCCCAGCGCTTCGCCACGCTGGGGATGGACGGGTTCATCCTCAAGTCGCACTACACCTCGACCGCCGAGCGGGCCAGCGTCGTGCGCGCCGCCGTCCCGGGCGTCGAGGCGCTGGGCGCGATCGTGCTCAACCGCGCCGTCGGCGGGATGAACGCGCTCGCCGTCGAGGTGGCCGCCCGCGAGGGCGTACGCACGGTGTGGATGCCCACGGTCGACAGCGTCAACGAGTCCCACGAGCGCGATGCGTGGGCGGGGCACGAAGAGGTCAGGGCCCCGGTGTGGGTCAAGCTCCAGCTCGAGCTGCGCGAGCAGGGGATCGAGATCCCGCCGGTGCCGGTCGTCGATGACAGCGGCGCGGCCCTGCCCGAGACCCGCGCGGTGCTCGATCGGATCGCGCAGCACGGGCTGTTGCTGGCCACCGGGCACCTCGCGCGCGACGAGATCTTCGCCGTCGTCGACGCGGCGCGCGAGACCGGCGTCACGCAGATCGTCATCACCCACCCGGAGTTTCCGGCGCAGAGCCTGAGCGTGGAGGATCAGCGCAAGCTGGCCGCACGGGGCGCTCTGCTCGAACGGTGCATGACCACCCCGCACACGGGCAAGATCGCCTGGGAGGAGTGGATCGCGCACATCCGCGAGACCGGCCCGGAGCACTCGGTGCTCTCGACCGACCTCGGGCAGGTGTTCAACCCGCCGGTGGAGGATGGCATGGGGATCATGGTGGACCGCCTGCTGGCGGCCGGGTTCAACGACGAGGAGGTGCAGGTGATGGCAGTGGCCAACACGCGCCGGGTGGCGGGGGCCGAGCCATGGTGAGCGCCGGCACGCCGCGGCGGATGCTGGTCATCGGCGCCCACTCGGCCGACTTCGTGTGGCGCGCGGGCGGCGCGCTGGCGGTGAGCACGTCACAGGGTGGCGTCGGCAGGGTGATCGCGCTCTCCTACGGCGAGAAGGGCGAGTCAGGCGAGCTGTGGAAGGAGGACGGCCAGACGATCGAGAACGTCAAGAAGATCCGCCACGGCGAGGCCGAGCGCGCGGCCGGCCATCTCGGCGCCGACTTCCGCTGCCTGGACCTCGGCGACTATCCGCTGCAGATCGACGGCGAGGCGCTGGAGCGCATCTCCGACGAGATCCGCGAGTTCGCCCCCGACGTGCTGATCACCCACACCGACACCGATCCCTTCAACCCCGACCATCCGGTCGCCCACACGGCCGTCGGCCGTGCCCGCAGCCTCGCCGCCGGGGCCGGTGTGCAGAGCGCGTTCACCACCGTCCGCCCGCCGGAGTTCTTCCTCTTTGAGCCCCACCAGCCCGAGCTGTGCAACTTCACCCCGACCACCTTCGTCGACATCACCGCGGTGATGGACGCCAAGCGCGCGGCGATGGCCGAGATGAAAGCCCAGAAGTACCTCCATACCTATTACGCCGAGCGCGCCGACCACCGTGGCAACCACGCGCGGCGCTCCTCGGGCAACCAGGACATCCGCCAGGCCGAGGCCTTCCAGCGGGTCACCCCACAGGTGGTGAGCAGCCTATGACCGACAACGACGCGATCGCAGAGCTGGCCGCACTCGGCTCGGCCACGGTCTACGAGGCCGGCGGCCGGCGCGGGTACGTCGACCTCGACCTCATCCAGATCCTGGCCGGCACGCGCGTGGCCGGGCCCGCCCGCACGGTCACGTGCGGCCAGGACGACAACCTCATGGTCCACGCCGCGATGGCCGAGGTCCAGCCCGGCGAGGTGCTCGTGCTGACCATGCCCGAGCCGCGGCCGGTGGCGCTCGTCGGGGATCTGCTGGCCACCCAGGCCAAGGCCCACGGCGCCGCCGGCATGCTCATCGATGCCTCCGTGCGCGACATCGAGACCCTCGCCGAGCTCGGGCTGCCGATCTGGGCGCGGTGGGTCCGCGTCAAGGGCGCGACCAAGGACGTTCCCGGCAGCATCGGCGAGCCGGTGCAGGTCGGGGGCGCGACGATCCGCCAGGGTGACATCGTGGTGCTCGACGCCGACGGCGCGGCCGTCGTCGAGGCCGAGCGCGTCGACGAGGTGCTCGAGGCGTCGCGCCGGCGGGAGGACAACGAACGGGTCAAGCGGATCAAGCTCCAGGACGGCGTGCTCTCGTATGACCTCGACGGCCTGCGCGAGCGTGTGGAAGGCGCGTGATCGACCGATGAATCAGCCACCCGATCTCGCGCACATCGCCCACGCCGAGCTGCTCACGCCGTTCCCCGACGAGAGCCTGCGCTTCTTCGTCGAGCTGTTCGGCATGCAGATCGAGCACCAGGAGGGCCAGTCGGTGTTCCTGCGCGGTTGGGGCGAGTACCAGCCCTACGGGCTCAAGCTCACCGAGGCAAAGCTGCCCGGGCTCGGGCACGTCGCCATCCGCGCCTGGAACCCCGAGGCGCTGGAGCGCCGCGTCACGGGCATCGAGGCGACCGGCCTGGGCGACGGCTGGACCGAGGGCGATCACGGGCATGGCCCCGCCTACGCGTTCCGCGACCCCGACGGCCACCGCTTCGAGCTCTTCTACGAGCAGGACCGCTACATCCCGCCCGAGGAGCTGCGCCCGCGGCTGCGCAACGTGCCCCAGCGCCACGTCGACCGGGGCGCGTCGGTCAAGCGCATCGATCACGTCAACATCCTGGCCGCCGACATCGCCGCCAACCGGCGCTTTGCCGAAGAGCAACTGGGCTACCGGACCTACGAGCAGGTGATCCTCGACAGCGGTGAGGAGAGCGGCGCATGGATGAGCCTGAGCATCGCCGCTCACGAGCTCATCTACACCGCCGACCACGCCGGCGGCCACGGCCGGCTGCACCACCTCGCCTGGTTCGTCGACACCCGCGAGGAGTGCCTGCGCGCCGCCGACCTGTTCGTCGACGCCGACGTGCCCATCGAGGCGGCCCCGTCCAAGCACGCGGTCGCCCAGGGCATGTTCCTCTACGTCTACGAGCCCGGCGGCAACCGCGTCGAGGTGACCACGGGGACCCATTTCATCTACGACCCCGCCTATCGGCCGGTTCAGTGGACGCAGGGCGAGCGTGCGCGCGGCCAAGCCTGGGGCGCCAAGACGATCGAGACCTTCCACACCTACGGCACCCCGCCCCTGGACGGCACCGTGGGACCCCCGATCCCGCCCACCAGCCAGATCCCCGGCGCTCCTCCGGGCACCTACGCCCCCGACGGCGTCTTCGCGTGAGCGACGCCGAGGACCGCCGCGCCATCCACGACCTGGTGCAGAACTGGGTGGTGTGGCGCGACGCCGGCGACTGGGAGCGCTTTGCGACCGTCTGGCACGACGACGGCGTGATGATGGCCACCTGGTTTCAGGGGCCGGCGCCGGACTTCATCCGCGTCAGCCGCGAGGGCTTCGAGCGCGGCGTACGCATCCTGCACTTCCTCGGCGGCACCTCGGTGGATCTCAGCGGCGACCGTGCCATCGCCCAGACCAAGATGACGATCACCCAGCGGACCACCGTCGAGGGCGTCGAGTGCGACGTCGTCTGCACCGGGCGGTTCTACGACTTCTTCGAACGCCGGGACGGCCGCTGGGGGCTCGTCCTGCGCCAGCCGATCTATGAGATCGACCGCCTCACGCCGACAACGCCCGCGCCCACCCCCGGGCCCGAGCTCGATCCCGGGCTGCTCGCCCAGTTTCCGACCGGCTATCGCCATCTCGCCTACATCCAGACCAAGATCGGCTACGACGTCAAGCGCGACATGCCGGGCTTGGTCGGCCCCGAGGTGCAGGACCTCTATCGCCGCGGCGCGGCGTGGCTGGCGGGCGAGCGCGGCTAACGTTTGGAGGATGAGACCCGAGCGGCGAACTCTGGCCGCCGAGGTGTTCGCCGCGGGGCGCGACTACGACGCCGCACAGCCTGACCGTCTGAACCGGCTGCGCAACGTCGAGCCCGAGACCGCGGAGCTGCTCGCCGTGCTCGTGCGCGCCACGCGCGCGCAGCACATCCTGGAGGTGGGGACCTCCAACGGCCATTCGACACTGTGGCTCGCGGACGCCGCCGAGGCGGTCGGCGGCCGCGTCGAGACGCTTGACATCGACCCGCGCCGCACCGAGCTGGCCCGCGCCAACCTGGAGCGCGCCGGGCTGGCCGCCGTCGTGGACTGCCGCACGATCGGCGCCGCCCAGGCGCTGACGGAATACGCCGGCGCCGCCTGGGACTTCGTGTTCCTGGACGCCGAGCGGCCCGAATACACGGGCTACTGGCCCAACCTGCGGCGCGCGCTGGCCCCCGGGGCGACGCTGGCCATCGACAACGCCATCTCGCACGAGTCAGAGCTCCAGAGCTTCAACCGGCTGCTCGGCGACGACCCTTACCTGACCAGCGCGTTGGTGCCGATCGGGGCCGGGCTGATCCTCGTCGCGCTCGACGCCTGAGGCGGGGCCACGACACCGCAACGTAAGCGGACCCACCGGTCCGCTACGATTTGCGAATGCCCGCGGGAGCCACCGCCTACGAGCCCGAAGCACTCGACCGCCAGACGTGGATCGTCGCCGGCGTGGTCATGCTCGGCGCGATCATGTCGATCCTCGACACGACGGTCGTCAACGTCGCGATCGATCAGCTGGCGGTCGCGTTTCACTCGTCGCTGACCGAGATCCAGTGGGTCATCACCGGCTACACGCTGGCGCTGTGCGCGGTCATCCCGGTCACCGGCTGGGCCGCCGACCGCTTCGGCACCAAGCGCATCTACCTCACGTCGTTGGTGCTGTTCACGATGGGCTCGATCCTGTCCGGACTGGCCTGGAGCGCCGGCACGCTCATCTTCTTCCGCGTGCTCCAGGGCATCGGCGGCGGCATGATCATGCCCTCGGTCATGACGATCCTGACCAAGAAGGCCGGCCCGCATCGCATGGGCCGGGTCATGGGCATCCTCGGGGTCCCGATGTTGATCGCTCCGATCATGGGGCCGATCCTCGGCGGATGGCTCGTGGACAGCGCCTCCTGGCGCTGGATCTTCTTCATCAACGTGCCGATCGGGATCGTCGCGTTCATCCTGGGGATGATCGTGCTCGAGCCCGATCAGTCCCAGCCGTCGCACAAGCTGGACTGGGTCGGCGCCCTGCTGCTCTCGCCGGGGCTCGCGATATTCATCTACGGCCTCGCCGAGTCCTCCAGCTACGGGTTCGGCTCGCCACGCTCGTGGGTCCCGACGCTCGTCGGCCTGGTGCTGATCGTCGCCTGGTTCATGCACACCTGGCGCTCGCCCAACCCCCTCATCGATCTGCGCACGTTTGCCCACACCCGCGCGGGAGCCGCCGCGGGCACCTTCTTCCTGTTCGCCATCTCAGTGTTCGGCAGCATGCTGCTCGTGCCGCTGTACTACCAGACGGTGCGCGGCGCGTCGGCCCTGCAGGCCGGCCTGCTCCTGGCCCCGGGCGGCCTCGGCGCGATGCTGCTGATGCCCGTCGCCGGCAAGCTGACCGACCGCTACGGCCCGACGTGGCTCCCCGCCACCGGGCTTCCCCTCGTCGCCATCGGGCTCATCCCGTTCGTCTTCGTGGGCCCGCACACCTCCTACGTGCTCCTCTGCTCCGGCCAGTTCGTCCAGGGCCTGGGGATGGGCCTGGCGATGATGCCCAACATGACCGCCGCCATGCAGGCGGTGCCGCCGGCGGCCATCGCGCGGACGAGCACGGCGATGAACATCATCCGTCAGGCCGGCGCCTCGATCGGCACCGCGGTCCTGAGCGTCATCCTCGCCTCGGCGATCACCAGCAACCTGACCGCGATCGTGGGCACGCGCACCACCGGTTCGGGCTCGGGCGGCCTCGCCACCCTCCAGCACCTGCCCGCGAGCGCGCACGCCGCGATCCAGGGCCCGCTGGCCAGCGCGTTCTCCTCGACGTTCGTGTGGGCGATGGTGCTCATCCTCGTCGCCCTGATACCGGCGGTGGGGATGGCCATCTCCGGCTTCCGCAAGCCGCTCGCCGCCCGGGTCCCCGAGACCCCGCTCGTGCTGGAATAGGCTCAGTCCCGGCCCTGCCTCGGCATCGCCGAGGGAACGTCGGTGCCGGTCGACCCGGACTGCGAGCGAAAGGAACTCGAGATGGCCACCAAGCAGACCGTCGCCGTGCTCGGCGCCGGCGGGATCATGGGGTTCGCCATGGCGCGCAACCTGGCGCGCGACGGCTACGCCATCCGGGCGTGGAACCGCTCGCGCGAGAAGGCCGAGCCCCTGGCCGAAGACGGCGCCGAGATCTTCGACAGCCCCGCCCAGGCGGCCGAGGGCGCCGACGTCATCCTCACGATGGTCGCCGACGCCGCCACCGTGCTCGACGCCGTCGACGGCAACGGCGGGGCGCTGTCGGCCGGCCACGCCGCCGAGGCGATCTGGCTGCAGATGAGCACGATCGGCATCGAGGGCACCGACCGCTGCCTCGCGCTGGCCGGCGAGCACGGGATGGCGTTCTTCGACGCCCCGGTGCTGGGCACCAAGGCGCCCGCCGAGCAGGGCAGCCTCGTCGTGCTCGCCTCGGGGCCCGACAGCCGGCGCGAGCGCGTGCAGCCGATCTTCGACGTCGTCGGCTCGCGCACGATGTGGGTCGGCGAAGCCGGCGCGGCGACGCGGCTCAAGCTCGCCGTCAACACCTGGGTCCTCACCGTTCTCGAGGGGACCGCCGAGGTGCTGGCGCTGGCCGAGGGCCTCGGCCTCGATCCGGAGCTCGTGCTCGACGCCGTCAAGGACGGGCCGCTGGACATCGGATACATGCAGATGAAGGGCCGGGCGATGATGGCCCGCGAGTTCGAGCCGTCGTTCCGGCTTCGGCTGGCGGCCAAGGACGCCGGCCTGGTGGCCGACGCCGTCGAGGTGCACGGGCTCGACCTGCCGCTGGTCACCGCCATCCGCGACCGCCTGGAGCAGGGCATCCCCGAGCACGGCGAGAAGGACATGGCCGCGACCTACCTGACCAGCGCGCCCTAGCGCCCTCAGTGGGCGATGAGCACGCGCAGGTGGCGGGGCCCATGCACGCCTTCCACGCGTGAGAGCTCGATGTCCGAGCTCGCCGACGGGCCCGAGACGAGCGTGATCGGCCGCCGGCCATCGCGCACCGCGGGCGCCACGGCGGCGATCGCCTCCGGGACGAGCTCGACGATCTGCCCGGCCAGGACGACGCAGATGTGATGGTCGGGGACCAGAGTGAGCAACCGCCGCCCGCAGATGGGCGAGCCGTCGAGCACGATCGTCCCCGTCTCGGCGATCGCCACCGCGCATCCGGTCACGGCGCCGTCGATGGCGTCAAGCTCGGTGGCGGTCAGGTCGACGTCCTCGGTGAGTTCGACGTCGCGCGGACGCCAGCCCGCCGGAAGCCCGGGCGGGACCACCACGCGCCCCAGGCCCATCTCGGCGCACGCCGCGGTCACCGCGTCGGCCAGCTGCCCGGCGGTCACGACCCGCACCTCGGCCGCGTAGTCGGCGATGCGCTCGGCCAGGTGATCGACCAGCTGCTCGCGGCTGCGCCCGCCGGCCCGCGCATAGTCGCGCGCGACGGCGACGTCTTGCGGGCGCTCGCCGGCGGGGACGTCGCGCAGGGCGCCCCGGATACGGCCGAGGATCTCCTCGCGCGCGGCGCTCACGACCGCTCCCGCCACCAGTCCCGGAAGCTCTGCGGCGGCACGGCGGGCAGGTCGCGCGCCGAGCTCCAGCCTGACAAGGGCCCGGGCAGCCGCCGGATCTTCCCGTCGCGCACGAGCGGCCACTGGGTCAGGCGCCCTGCCCGCTGGGCTGCCTCATAGAGCCGGCGGTTGGCGAACACCCGGGCCATCGCACGCATGGCGAGGTGCTCGGGCTCCAGACGCTCGCGAACGCCCGGCGCGCGCTCGGCCTTGGCCACTTCCTGGTGGCGCAGGTGCACCAGCACCTCGGGGATGTTGATCTTGACCGGGCAGACCTCGTAGCAGGCACCGCACAGGCTCGAGGCGTAGGGCAGCGACCCCGCCTCGGTCATCCCGCTCAGCATCGGCGTGAGGATGGCGCCGATCGGCCCCGGGTACGTCGAGCCGTAGGCGTGGCCGCCGGTGCGCTCGTACACCGGGCAGACGTTGAGGCAGGCCGAGCAGCGGATGCAGTTGAGCGCCTGGCGCCCGATCTCGTCGGCGAGCACGTTCGTGCGCCCGTTGTCGACGAGCACGAGGTGGAACTCGCGCGGCCCGTCGCCGTCGGACACCCCGGTCCACAGCGACGTGTACGGGTTCATCCGCTCCGCGGTGGAGGAGCGCGGCAGCAGTTGCAGGAAGACCTCGAGGTCCTCCCAGGTCGGGACCAGCTTCTCGATCCCCATCACGCTGATGAGCACCTCGGGCAGCGTCGTGCACATGCGCCCGTTGCCCTCGGACTCGACCACCGAGACCGTGCCGGTGTCGGCGACGGCGAAGTTGACGCCGCTGATCCCCACCCGAGCGCTCAAGAACAGCTTGCGCAGGTGCACCCGGGCGGTCTCGGCCAGCTCGCGTGGGTCGTCGGAGAGCTCGGGCGGCGCGTCGGGCAGCGTGCGGGCGAACAGGGCGCGGATCTGCTCGCGGTTCTTGTGGATCGCCGGGACCAGGATGTGCGAGGGCGCGTCGTCTGAGAGCTGGATGATGAGCTGGGCCAGATCGGTCTCCCAGGCGGTGATGCCACGCTCCTGGAGCGCCTCGTTGAGCCCGGTCTCCTCGGTCGTCAGCGACTTGGCCTTGACCACCTCGTCCACGCCGTGGGCGGCGACGATGTCGCCGACGATCCGGTTGCACTCCTCGCCGTCGCGCGCCCAGTGCACGACGCCCCCGGCCCGCTGAACGGATTCCTCCAGAGCGATGAGGTGGGTGTCGAGGTGGCGCAGCACGCGCTCCTTCAGCGCGCGACCCGCCTCGCGCAGCCCCTCCCAGTCCTCGACCTCGGCCACCACGGCGGCGCGCTTGGCGCGGATGGTGTGGGTGGCGTGCCCGAGGTTGTGGCGCAACTGGGTGTCGGCCAGCGCGATCCGCGCGGCCTCGGGAAACGACGCCGCTCGCCCCGCCCCGCCTCGCCCGGCGTTCGCGCTCACGCCGGCGCGCCCGTCTTGGTCTCGGCCAGGATCTCGGCCAGGTGCATGGTGCGCACCCCGGTGCGCTGGCGCGAGAGCGCGCCGCCGATGTGCATGAGGCACGAGTTGTCGGCGCTCACGCACACCTCGGCGCCGGTGTCGAGGATCGCGCGGACCTTGTCGGTCAGCATGGCGATCGACGTGTCGGCGTTCTTGACCGCGAAGGTGCCGCCGAAGCCGCAGCATTGCGCGGCCTCGGGGAGCTCGACGACGTCGATGCCCCTCACGGCGCGCAGCAGGCGCAGCGGCCGGTCGCCGACATGCAGCATGCGCAGGCTGTGACAGGTGGGGTGATAGGTGACCCGTCGCGGGAAGTACGCGCCCACGTCCTCGATCCCGAGCCGGTCGACGAGCAGCTCGGAGAGCTCGAGCACCCGGGGGGTGATGGCCGCCACCTCGCGCGCCAGCCCGGGGTCGCCGGAGAGCTCGGCCACGCGCCCGTAGTAGTCGCGCACCATGCCCACGCACGAGGCCGAGGGCGAGACGACGAGCTCGGCGTCGCCGAACACCCGGACGAAGCGCCGCACCAGCGGGATCGTCTCCTCCGCGTAGCCGGTGTTGAAGTGCATCTGGCCGCAACACGTCTGCTCCAGAGGGAAGTCGACGGCGACCCCCAGGCGCTCGAGCACGGTCACCACAGCCCGTCCCGTCTGCGGGAACATCGTGTCGTTGAAGCACGTGATGAACAGCGAGACGCGGCTGGGCGAGGCGTCGGCGGACAAGCGCACATCATCGACCATTGCCGACCATCATCGCGGATCCGACGGATACTTGCGCCAGCAATCATTCCTGGTATACTTGCGCTAGCAAGCTAATCCCACCCCCATCACCGGCCAACCCGTCACCCACGGGGGGCGCCAGGGAGGAGCACCGACACCCATGAATCCGATCGAAGGCATCCACCACATCACCCTCATCACCGGCGACGCGCCCGGCAACGTGGACTTCTACGCCCGCGTACTGGGCCTGCGGTTGGTCAAGAAGACCGTCAACCAGGACGACCCCGGCGTCTACCACCTGTTCTACGCCGACGAGAACGGCTCCCCCGGCGCCGACATCACGTTCTTCGAGTACCCGGGCGCCACGCCCGGCCGCGCCGGCACGGGGATGATCTCGCGCATCGTGCACCGCGTGGCCTCAGAGGAGGCCCTGGACTTCTGGCAGGAGCGCCTTGCCGGCGAGGGCGTCGCCACCGAGCGCGAGCCCGGCCGGCTGTTGTTCGCCGATCCCGAGGGCATGGGCCACGAGCTGGCCGTGATCACCACCACCGACATCCCGCTGAGCGCCGTCAGCCTCGAGGTCCCGGCGGAGTTCGCGCTGCAGGGCTTTGAGGCCGTGCGCGCCCGCGTCCATGACCCGGCCCGCAGCGAGGCGCTGCTCAGCCAGGTCCTTGGCTTCTCGGAGCGCAGCGCCGACGACTGGGAGGCGCGCGGCGCCGAGCGCGGCGGGCGGATCATCTTGGAGCAGTCCGATGAGCGCGGGATCCCCGGCGCCGGCACCGTGCACCACGTCGCGTGGTCGGTGCTCAGCTCCGAGATCGCCGAGTGGCAGCGCCACGTGACAGAGGCCGGCGCCCACGCCACCCCGGTGATCGACCGCTTCTACTTCCAGTCGGTCTACTTCCGCGAGCCCGGCGGCATTCTCTACGAGCTGGCCACTCTCGACGGCGCCGGCTTCGCCTCTGACGAGGCGCCCGAGGACATGGGCCAGGGCCTGTCGCTGCCGCCCTTCCTCGAGCAGCATCGCGCCCAGATCGAGCCGCGGCTGACCCCACTGCCCGACACGCGGCCGTGGCGTCCCGCGCCGGCCCGCACCGGGAGCTCACGATGAACGGCGCCGCCGCACTCGGGTTCGAGCACGTCTATGTCCCGCCTCCACCCACCGCCAGCGACTGGACCGTGTTGCTGCTGCACGGCACGGGCGGCGACGAGCACGACCTCGTCGGGCTCGGCCGTCAGCTGGCCCCGTCGGCGGCGCTGCTGTCGCCGCGGGGCAAGGTGCTGGAGGCGGGGATGCCACGGTTCTTCCGCCGCCTGGCCATCGGGCAGCTCGACATCCCCGACCTGCTCGTGCGCACCGACGAGCTGGCCGACTTCGTGACGGCGGCCGCGTCGGCGTACGGGCGCGACCCGGGCAAGATCGCCGCGCTGGGCTTCTCCAACGGGGCCAACATCGCGGTCAGCCTGTTGCTGCGCCATCCCGCGCTGCTCGGAGCGGCCGCCCTGCTGCGCCCGATGCTGCCCTACGAGCCCGAGGGCCCGCTCCACCTCGACGGGACCCGCGTGCTCATCGCCGCCGGCGAGGGCGACCCATACTCGTCGCCTGCGCAGACGCAGCGTCTGGCCGAGGTGCTGGACACCGCGGGCGCCGCGGTGTCCGTGCACGTCGAGCCCCGGGCCGGTCACGGCCTCGGGAGCGGCGACCTGCGCGCCCTGGAGAGTTGGGCCGCGGGTCTAGGCGTCGCCGGCGACGGTGCAGGCGTCGGCGGCCCGCGGTGAGAAGCGGCCGAACACGGCAGCCAGCGTCTCGAGCTCCCCGGGGCGCAGCGTGTCGAAGAAGCGCTCCTGCACCGACGCGAAGTGCGTTTCCTGGGCCTCGCGCATGAGCTTGAGGCCGGCCGGGGTGAGATGCGCCTCGACCGCGCGGGCGTCCTCCTCGCATGGCGTGCGCTGGATGAGGCCGCGCGTCTCGAGCGTCACGGCGATGCGCGATACCCGGCTGAGGCTGAGTCCCGCCTGAGCGGCGAGTGCCGACAGCCGCAGACAGCGATCGGGCGAGGCGGCCAGGCGGGCCAGCAGCTCGAGGCCGCTCAGGCTCAGGCCGTAGCGCGACTCGAGCTCGGCGTCGAGCGCCCGCGTGAGCTGCTTGTGGGTCTCGAGCAGCCCGATCCACGCGTCGGCATGCCGCTCTGACCACTCGGCGACGCCGTTGGTCGAGACGCGGTAGGGGGCTGAGGGAGTCGTTGCCATCTGATCTTCATTGTAGCGCGTTGCTTGTTAGCGCAAGTAGTCCCCGGGCTGGCCGGTGTGCTGAAGTAGCTGGTGGGTAACCGACCCGCAAGGAGCGTCCATGGAATCGCATCCCAACCCAGGCCCGCGCCACGAGCCCGACCGGCTGTATGAGCGGGCGTCCGACCCCGCCGAGGCCGCGGACCGTCCGCTGGAGCCCAAGTCCTCGACCGAAGAGCTCGCCGCCCGCGACGAGCCGCGCCCGGCGGACGAGCACGATCCGCACCATCGGCTCAACACGCCGGTCGGCACGCCGGATCCCGACGCCGACTCCGACCCGTATCGCGCCGAGACGCCCGACGACGACGCCGACCGCGCCTCGGGCGTGCGGGGCAGCGGGGAGCGCCCCGACCGCTGAATGAAATCCCGCAACCGCCGATTGCGCGGCGGTGCGGCAATACTGAGGTCATGCGAGCAGTCGACCAGACCGGCGGGATGCCCTTCGAGTCCCCCTACGCCCACGGCTTCGTGCGCGTGGCGGCGGCGGTCCCGCGCGTCCGCGTCGGCGACCCCCGGTTCAACGGCGCGCGCACCGTGGAGCTCGCCCAGCGCGCCCACGAGGAGCACGCCGCGCTGGTGATCTTCCCCGAGCTCGGGCTGGCGGCCTACTCCAGCGAGGACCTCTTTCACCAGGGCGCCCTGCTCGACGCCGTCACCGGGGCGATCCACGAGATCGTCCGCGCGACTGAGGCCCTGCGCCCGGTGATCGTGGTCGGGGCGCCGGTGTCGGCCGAGGGCGGGCTGTTCAACGCGGCGCTGGTCATCCACCGCGGCCGGATCCTCGGCGCGATCCCCAAGAGCTACATCCCCGAATACCACGAGTACTACGAAAAGCGCCAGTTCCGCGCCGCGCGCGACCTCGTCGGCGACGAGCTGCGCCTGCTCGGCGAGAGCATCCCGTTCACGCCGGACCTGGTCTTCGCGTGCCGCGACGTGCCGGAGTTCGTCCTCGGCGTGGAGATCTGCGAGGACCTGTGGACGCCGGTCCCGCCCAGTACCTACGCCGCGCTGGCCGGGGCCACGGTGCTGGCCAACCTCTCGGCCTCCAACATCACCATCGGCAAGGACGGCTACCGGCGCATGCTGTGCGAGGCCCAGTCGGGGCGCACCATCTCCGGCTACGTCTACACCGCCGCCGGGCTGGGCGAGTCCACCACCGACATGGCGTGGGACGGCCAGGCGCTCATCTACGAGAACGGCCAGCTCCTGCACGAGTCACGGCGCTTCTCCGACGAGCCGGAGTTGATCCTCGGCGACCTGGACCTCGACCGGATCCTGTCTGACCGGAGAATGACCTCGAGCTACGGGGACTCGATCCATGACCTGCGCGATCGCGCGCGCCAGTTCCGGCGCATCGAGTTCGAGCTGGGCGTCCCCACCGACGCGTTCGCGCTGCAGCGGCGCATCGAGCGCTTCCCCTACGTCCCCGCCGATCCGGTGAGCCGCAACGAGCGCTGCGAAGAGGTCTACAACATCCAGGTCCGCGGGCTGCAGACGCGGCTGCTGGCCACGGGCATCGAGAAGATCGTGATCGGCGTGTCGGGCGGCCTGGACAGCACCCACGCGTTGATCGTGGCGGCGCGGGCGATGGACCGGCTGGGACTGCCGCGCGCCAACGTCCTCGGCTACACGCTGCCGGGCTTTGCCACCAGCGCGCGCACGCTGCGCAACGCGTGGTCGCTGATGAACGCGCTCGGCGTCAGCGCGGCGGAGATGGACATCAAGCCGTCGGCGACCCAGATGCTGCGCGACATCGGCCACCCCGCCGCCGGCGGCGAGGCTCAGTACGACGTCACCTATGAGAACGTCCAAGCGGGCGAGCGCACCTCCCACCTGTTCCGCCTGGCCAATTTCCACAACGCGCTGGTGCTGGGCACGGGCGACCTCTCCGAGCTCGCGCTGGGCTGGTCGACGTACGGCGTCGGAGACCAGATGTCGCATTACAACGTCAACGCCTCGGTGCCCAAGTCGCTCATCCGCTTCCTCATCCGCTGGGCGATCGACACCGATCAGTTCTCCGCGGACGCCAACGCCGTCCTGGGCGACGTCGTCGAGACCGCCATCTCCCCCGAGCTCATCCCGGTCAGCGCCGACGCCGACCACGATGGGCCCGAGCAGCACTCCGAGGACACCGTCGGCCCCTACGAGCTTCAGGACTTCTTCCTCTACTACGTGCTGCGCTTCGGGTATCGCCCCAGCAAGGTCGCCTATCTCGCCCAGCACGCCTGGGGCGACCGAGGCCGCGGCGACTGGCCGGACCTCATCCCCTCTGAGCGCCACAACGAGTACTCGCTCGAGCAGATCCGCCACTGGCTGGAGGTGTTCGTGCACCGGTTCTTCCAGACCAGCCAGTTCAAGCGCTCGGCGCTGCCCAATGCGCCGAAGGTCGGCTCGGGCGGCTCGCTGTCGCCCCGGTCAGACTGGCGGGCTCCGTCAGACAGCACGGCGGTGGCGTGGCTGCAAGAGCTGCGCGCCCGGGTCCCGGAACGCTGACACGGCGCACGCCGGGCCGTGAGCGCTAGGGTCCGCGCATGGACCCCAGACCCATCTCCCTGGCGCAGGTGGTCAGACGCGCCGCCCAGATCGTCGACCCCGACGACGAGGACGCCGTGATCGGCGACTTCCAGCGGGCCTTCGAGGACGACGACGAGCCGGTGGCGGGCCTCGACGATGTGCAGGAGCGCGTCGCCGAAGTGCTCTCAGTGCTCGACCCGGCGGTCAACAACGGCTCGCTGTCGATGGCCGGCGCGGTCACCGTGTATCTGAGCTACCGGCGCGACGAGCTGCACGAGGACCCGCGCGAGCTCCTCCGGCTGGCCGCCCGCGCCGAATGGAACGACGAGCCGCCCGAGGCGGTCGTCGAGTGGCTTGACGATCACAACGTCGCGCTGTAGCTAGGCGCGTCGCGCTGCAGTTAGGCGCGTCGCGCTGCAGCCGGTTTTTCGTTGTCACAAACGCGGTGGGTGCCCCGTCAAGCCGTCGGGACCGCGACTCGCTTTGAAAGGAGAAACCCATGAGGGTCTTGGTTGCAGGAGCCAGCGGAGCGATCGGACGTCAGCTGCTCCCCCTGCTCGACGCGGTGGGTCACGAGACCATCGCGCTGGTGCACCGCACGCCGGTCGAGGTCGAGCACGGCCATGTGGTCGCGGCCGACGCGCTTGACCGTGACGCGCTCGTCACCGCCGTGTCGGAGTTCGAGCCCGAGGTGGTGGTCAACCTGCTCACCGCCATCCCCCACAACCTCAACGTCCGCAAGTTCGAGCAGGAGTTTGAGAAGACCAACCGCCTACGGACCGAGGGCACCGCCAACCTCGTGGTGGCCACCGGCGGCGTGCGGATGATCTCCGAGTCGGTGGCGTTCGGCTACGCGCCGGCGCCAGGGCTCATCGCCGATGAGAGCAAGCCGCTGTGGGAGGACGGGCCCAAGGCATTTCGCCCGGCCGTCGAGGCACTCAAGGAGCTCGAGCGGATCACCGCCGAGACCGGCGGCGTCACCTTGCGCTTCGGCAGCCTCGTCGGCCCGGGCACCAGCTTCGCGCCCGACGGGATGATGATCACCGCGATGCGCGGCGGCAAGATGCCGATCGTCGGGGACGGATCGGGCACCTTCTCGTTCGTGCACACGCACGATGCGGCGACGGCGATCGTCGCGGCGCTGGAGCGGCCCGAGGTGCGCGGTGTCCTGAACATCGTCGATGACGCCCCGTTGCCCGCGCGTGACTGGATGCCCGAGCTCGCCCGGATGATCGGGGCCCCGAAGCCCAAGCGCGTGCCCCAATGGCTGGCACGGCTGGTGGCCGGGAGCTGGGGCGTGGCCTTCATGAACAGGATGGTCGGGGCCACCAACGCCCGGGCCAAGGCCGAGCTGCACTGGCGGCCGCGGTACGCGCGCGTCCAGGAGGCGTGGGCCGCGGACCTGTCCGGGGTGGTGGCACCATCGGTAGCGGTGTGACCGACAACCACGTGACCACCGGCGGGCCTGCCGCCGGCGACGACGACGGGAGCGCGGCGTTCATCGCGCTGCGCCCCCGTCTGCTCGGCATCGCCTACCGGCTGCTCGGCAGCATGTGGGACGCCGAGGACGTCGTCGCCGACGCCATGGTCCGCTGGCTGGGCACCGATCGCAGCCAGGTCCGGGAGCCGGCCGCGTTCCTCACGACGGTGGTGAGCCGGCTGGCCCTGGACCAGCTGCGCTCGGCGCGCGCGACCCGCGAGACCTACACCGGACCGTGGCTGCCCGAGCCGGTCATCGCCGACGAGACCCTGGATCCGCTCGACAGCCTGGTCAAGCGCGACACGCTCTCGCTGGCGACGCTGCGCCTCATGGAGCAGCTCACCCCACCCGAGCGCGCCGTCTTCGTGCTGCGCGAGGCCTTCGACGTCCCCTACGCGCAGATCGCCGAGATCCTCGACGTGTCCGAGAGCAACGCCCGGCAGTTGCTGCACCGCGCCCAGACCCGCCTGGGCGAGCGGCGCCGGCGCACCGAAGCCGACGAGGCGCAGGCCGCCGCGCTGCTCGAGCGGCTGCTGTGGGCCGCCGGCGAGGGCAAGCTCCAGGAGCTCGAGGAGATGCTGGCCGCCGACGTCGTCTCCTATAACGACGGCGGTGGCAGAGCGCGGGCGGCGCTGGTGCCGGTCGTCGGGCGCAAGAAGATCATGGCCTTCATGGGCGGGCTGCGCCGGCGCTTCGGGCCCACCAGGTATGTCCGGATCCTTCAGGTCAACGGCCAGCCGGCCGCTCAGTTCTCCCTGGGCGGGCAGGATGCGCTGGCCACGCTCGAGGTCCGCGACGGCAAGATCGTCTCGATCTTCACCGTGCTCAACCCGGACAAGCTGTCCTACCTGTACCGGCAGACCGGGGGGCCGCCGGTGGCCGAGGGCGGGTAGCCGCCCCCAGCCACGCGGGGCCGCTCAGGCGGCCTCGGAGATGAGCTCCTCGCGCAGGCGCGGCGCGTCGTCGCGCTCGGCGACCTCGGCGGGGGCCTGGCCGAGCGCCCGCGCCGGGGTCAGGATGACCAGGCCGGCCACGACCGCGGCGATGACCAGGCCGGCACCGATGACCAGCGCCAGGTGCAGCCCACTGGAGATCGCGTCCGCCGACCCGGCGCCGGTGGCCAGGACGTCCTTGGCCCGGCTCGCCGACAACGTCGCCAGCACGGCCAGGCCCAGTGCACCACCCACCTGCATCGAGGTGTTGACCAGCCCCGAGGCCAGGCCGGCTTCGTGGGGCTCGGCGCCCGACATGGCGATCGTCATCAGCGAGGGGAAGCTGAGCCCCGCGCCAACGCCCAGCAGCAGCATCACCGGCAGCAGGCGCGTGACGTAGTCGGCGTGCACGGGCGCAGCGGCGAACAGCAGCAGGCCGGCCGCCATCAGCACCAGTCCCGGGAGCAGGGTGGCCCGCGGCCCGATCTTCATGTTGAGCTGCGGCGCGACGAACAGGGAGAACGTCCCGATCGACAACGCCACCGGGAGATACGCCAGCCCCACCTGGAGCGGGTCGTAGCCCAGTACGCGCTGCATGTAGACGGCGCCCAGGAAGAACATCCCGAAGATGCCGGCGATCATCAGCGCCTGCACCAGGTTGGCTCCCGAGACGTTGCGGCTGCGGAAGATCCGCAGAGGGATGAGCGGCGTGCGCGCGGTCGCTTCGCGGACCAGGAACGCGGCCAGGATGGCCACGGTGACGACGCCGAGAATCAGCGTGTGCGCCGAGCCCCAGCCGTAGTCGGTGGTCTTGACGATCGTGTAGACGGCGAGCATCAGCGCCCCCGTGACCAGGGTGGCCCCGGGCAGGTCGGCTCCGGCACGGATGCCGATGCCCTCGTCGGCGGTGACGACGCGGAGCGCCAGCAGGCTCCCCAACACGCCGATGGGCAGGTTGACGAAGAAGATCCAGTGCCAGTCCAGGGCCTGGGTCAGGACGCCTCCGGCCAGGAGGCCGATGGAGGCGCCGCCCGCCGCCACGAAGCTGAACACGCCCATTGCCTTGGCCTGCTCACGGGGCTCCGGGAACATCGTGACGATCATGCCCAGGATGACCGAGGAGGTCAGCGCGCCGCCGGCGCCCTGGACGAACCGCGCGCCGACGAGCAGCGCCTGGCTGTCCGCCAGACCGCACAGTGCCGAGGCCACGGTGAAGACGGCCAGGCCGGTGAGGAACACGCGCTTGCGCCCCACCAGGTCGCCCAGCCGGCCGGCCAGCAGCAGCAGCCCGCCGAACGCGATCAGGTACGCGTTGACGACCCACGCCAGGCTCGACGTGGAGAACTTCAGGTCATGCTGGATCGAGGGCAGCGCCACGTTCACGATCGTCTGATCCAGCACGATCATCAGCATTCCGACGCACAACACCACCAGTGCGATCCAGCGAGACCGATCGCTCGGTGGCGCCTCCGCTTGCTTGAGCTCCATCACTGACATCCCAGACTCCTCTCGCTACCGAAATTCGTTTGTTGTGGGATCACACCGTATCAGATAGTTCCGTACAAGATCATCTCAGTGCGAACTGTAATGATCTGGCGAGATTCGGTGCGTATGTCAGTGCGACGAACGAGAGGGCCCGAGAGGGACACGGGTTTGCCGCGGCCGCCCCTGCGCCGGTGTCCCGCGCCACGCCGAGGAAGACGGCCGCTAGGCGCGCTGCTCGCGCCGCCGCAGCGGCGGACTGCACGGCGGCGCGGTGGAGAGGCGCCCGCTGACGAGCTTCATGAGGCCCGCCACGAACGCGGCCCGCTCAGAGAGCGGCAGGGAGTCGAGCACCTCGTTCTGCACCCGCAGGACGATCTCCTGGCCCTCGGCCACCTTGGCCCGCCCCGCGTCGGTCACCTTGATCACGCGGGCGCGGCGGTCGGTCGGGGACGGGAGGCGCTCGGCGAAGCCCTTGCGCTCGAGCTCATCGACCGTGACCACCATCGTGGTCTTGTCAAGGCCGATCATGCCGGCCAGCTCGGTCTGGGTGAGCTCGGCGTCGATCGCCGCCGACAGGACACAGAAGCCACGCTGCCCGAGCCCGAGCGGAGCGAGCGCGCCCGCAACCTCGGAACCCAGGGCGTGATTGGCCTGGTCAAGCATCCACCCCAGGTTGCCCATGAGGCAGTTACCGGCGGGCTCTGCGGCCTCGCCGGTTGTCTGGTGGGGTGCCTGAACGTCGATGGCCATGCACATCACGATAACACGCGATGTGACCGGTGCGGAATTATCTGCTACGAGAACTTCCGCATGCCAAACGCCCCGGCGGCGCCTCGGACGGCGTCGGCCGGGATCTTGGCCGGGTCCAGGATGAGCTCGATGGAGGCGATCCGCCCGCCCGACACGGTCATGCCCGCCACCCCGATCGGCCGACGCGGCGCGATGACGACGCAGCCCCACTGGCCGTTGACCAGCGCCGGCTGACACCAGCGCGCCCAGCGCGAGCCGTTGAGCACGGCGTTGCGCGCGACCGCCTCGGCGCCCTCGATGTGGGCGACGACGATCCCCGGCCGCCCGCCGCTGTCGGCGCGGAAGACCACATCGGGGTCGAGCACCTCCATCAGCGCGGCGAAATCGCCCGCGCGCGAGGCGGCCAGGAACGCCTCGACCACCCGGCGCTGGGCGTGCAGGTCGGCGTCGGGCTCGGGCGCGCCACGGACCCGGCGCCGCGCCCGGCTGGCCAGCTGGCGGGCGGTCTCGGGCGTGCGCCCGACGATCGGCGCGATCTCGTCGAACGGCACGGCGAACATGTCGTGCAGCACGAAGGCCAGGCGCTCGGCGGGGCTGAGCATCTCCAGCACCACCAGCAGCGCCAGGCCCACCGAGTCGGCGAGCAGAGCCTGCTGCTCGGGATCGTCGGCCTCCTCGGGCGCGCTCACGACCGGCTCGGGCAGCCACTCGCCCACCAGGTCCTCCTGGCGCGACTTGCGCGCCCGGAGCATGTCGATGCAGACTCGCCCGACGACCGTCGTGAGCCACCCGCGCATGTTCTCGATGCCGTCGTCGCCGGCGCGGTCCAGTCGCAGCCACGCCTCCTGGACCGCGTCCTCGGCCTCGGTGAGCGAGCCCAGCATCCGGTAGGCGACCGCGCGCAGGTGCGGGCGGTGCTCCTCGAACTTCCGGGCCTGGAAGGTGCGCTCGCTGTAGGCGCTCATACCTGTATGACGCGCGCCGCGGGACAAATGTGACCGGCCTGCTGCGGCGACCCGGCAGACCCTCTCGTCACGTTGTCGCGCCGCCACCCTCTCGTCACGTTGTCGCGCCGCCATCCGTCATCCCCGGTGACAGCTCACCTCGCGGAGGACCCATGACCACTGAACCATCCTTTCTGGCGACGCGCACCGGCAAGCTGATCCTGGCGCTGCTGTGCGCGGTCGCGTTCCTCGACTTCGTCGACGCCTCGATCGTCAACGTCGCGCTCCCGTCCATCCGGCGGGCGCTTCACTTCTCCGTCCAGGACCTGCAATGGGTGCCCAGCGCCTACCTGCTCACCTACGGCGGATTCATGCTGCTGGGCGGGAGGTTGGCCGACCTCATCGGCCGGCGCCGCGTGCTCGTGACCGGGACGATCACGATCGGCGTCGCCTCGCTCATCGGCGGGCTGGCCCAGGCCTCCGGGCTGATGATCGCAGCCCGGCTGGCCCAGGGCGCCGGAGCGGCGATGATGCTGCCGGCGGCGCTCTCGATCCTCACCACCACCTTCAGGGAGGGCAGGGACCGCCATACCGCGCTGGGCGTGTGGGGCGGCGTCGGTGGGCTCGCGTCGGCCGCCGGGGTGCTGCTGGGTGGCCTGCTCACCGACGGTCCGGGCTGGCGCTGGGTGTTCTTCGTCAACCCGGTGGCCGCGGTGCTGGTGCTGGCCGCGATCTTCCGGATGATCGCGCCTGACGGCCCGCGGGTCCGCCTGGAGAACTTCGACCTCCTCGGCGCCGTCCTGGCCACCGGCGGCACGCTGGTCCTCGTCTACTCGCTGGTGGAGGCGCCGATCATCGGCTGGGGCAAGGCGCGCACGATCGGTGGGCTGGCCGCGGCGGCGATCCTCGTCATCGCCTTCGTCGCCAACGAGCGTCGCCAGCGCAACCCGCTCGCCCCGCTGCAGATCTTCCGCATCAACGGGCTCGGGTTCGCCGACGCCACCCAGCTCATCGCGTTCGCCGGCTTTGTGGCCATGTTCTTCTTTCTCACCCTCTACATGCAGAGCGTCCTGGGCTACACGCCGATCCAGACCGGCCTGGCCTATCTGCCGCTGTGCTTCGTCATCGGAATCTGCGCCGGGATCGCGTCGCAGATGCTCACCCGGGTCGGCACGCGACCGGTGATCGTCGTCGGCGCGGTCATCTCGGCGGCCGGGCTCTACTGGCTCTCGCGGATCCCCGTCCACGGCTCCTACCTCTCAGACCTCCTCCCCGGCCTGCTCGTGATCTCGGTCGGCTTCGGGCCGGTGTTCGTCGGCGTGACCACCGCGGCCAACGCCGGGGTGCCGCCGGAGACGGCGGGGCTGGCCGCGTCGCTGCTCAACGCCTCCCAGCAGCTCGGAGCGGCGCTGGGGCTGGCGATCTTCTCGGCTCTGGCCACCGCCCGTACCGACGACCTCCTCGCCCACCACACCGCCGCCCCCACCGCGCTCACTTCCGGCTTTCAACGCGCGCTGTTCGTGGGCAGCCTGTTCATCCTGGCCTCCGCGGTGCTCGGGCTCAAGGCGACCAACACCCGCGGCGAATCGACAGCCGCCGCGGCGGCCGTGCCACCCCCGACGCTGGACGTTGAGACCACCAGAATGGCTTAGGCTTAACCACTCTGAGCCGCACGCTGATACCTCGTCTGATCACGACCAGCTCGGTGGTGGGGGCCACGACCGCCTTCCGCGTGAGCGCAGGGTGCGCCCAGCTGCTGCGCCGGCGGTCCGGGCCCCTGGTGAGCCTCGCCGTCCAGGCGTCGTTCGGGTCCGACAGCCGGGTCGCCGAGGCGACGCTGCGCGACGAGCTCGTCGCCCTGGCTCGCGAGTCGGCGGAGCTGTCCTGGCGCGAGCTGCGGCGTGGCGTTGACGCTCTGGACAGCTACACCCGTCCCATCGACACGCCGCGCAGCGACGAGCCGCGCCGCCCCTACCGAGTCAAATCGTGACGGCGAGCCGGGCCTACAGCGACGACGTCATCGCGCAGCTCGACGCCACCGCCGAGATCATCAAGCTCCGCGAGCGGATCGACCGGTGGCTCGCGCAGGTCGACCCTGAGCTGCGCGACTCGCTCACCTGGGCCTTCTCGGGCACGCCCAAGCACTTCCGGCCGCTCACGCTGTTCGCGTGTGACCGCGCCGCGCATCTCACGCCGTCGGCCGACGCGGTGGAGCTGGCCTTCGCCATGGAGCTGATGCACAACATGTCGCTGATCGTCGACGACGTGCTCGACGGCTCGCTCGAGCGTCGCGGCATCGCCACCGTGCAGGAGCGTTTCGGAGAGCTCCCGGCGCTCATGGCCTCGGGCTATCTCGTCGCCGACGCGTTTGCCGCCTTCGCCGGCGACGCGTTCGCGGTGGAGCACCTCGCCGAGCTGCTGCGGCGCCTCGGCGCCGCCGAGTGCCTGCAGTGGCGCCTGCGGCGCCAGCCCCTCGGCGTCGAGGACTGGCAGCGCATCGCCGGGGAGGACACCGGCTCGATGTTCGAGATCTGCGCCGTGCTGGGCGGGCGTTCGCAGCAGCTGCGCCAGTACGGGCATTTCCTGGGTGTCCTGTACCACGGCTGCGACGACGTCGGGGACCAGCGTGGGCTGGCGGCGCTGGGCGGCGGCGGCGACGAGGACATCCGCGATGGCATCCTCACGCTCCCGGCCGCGCTGGCCATCCGTGACCCGGAGATCAACGCGCTGTTCGAGGTCGACGACGATGACCCTGAACGGCTGTCCACGCTGGCCGCGGCGTGCCGCGCCCAGCTCGACGAGGCCGAGGTGGTGCTCGACCGGATCGCCGACTCCGCGCGGGCGGAGGCCACGGAGTTCGCGGCGCAGCCCGAGCCCCTGCTGGCGCTCGTCGACCACGTCCGTACCCTCTCGCAGCGCTGAGCCGGCCGCGTCCGGTCAGCTGAGCCAGCGCCGGCCCTCGGCGTGCTCCTCCCCGTCGGGGACGATCCCCGTCTCCGTGCCGCCGCCGCCCGGCCGCTTATCCCACTGCAGCCCCGGGACCCGCATCCGCGACCCGTCGAGCCACGGCCGCCCGCTGCGCCCCCGGCGCCGGCACCCGTGGGTGACAAACGACAGAGCGTGGGACCAGAGGCTCGCGGCGGCGACGTACGGCGCCCAGGCGTAGCGCAGCCAGACGTAGGTCGCATCAAAGAGCACGTTCTTCTCGGGCGCGATGATCTTCACCGGCTCCCCGTGCCGGTTGCGGCGCACGATCACCTTCGCGGCCTCCAACCCGGTGGTGACGGCCGACTCGATCGTCGTCATGCCGATGTTGTTGTTGCAGAAGTCCCCCGCGACATAGATGTTGGAGATATGGCTGCTCGACGCGTCGGGGCGCCAGGCATCGGTCCCGGTCTGGTTGATGAACAGTTGGGAGTCGGCGTTTGACTCGTACTTCGTGTAGTTCCAGTCGATGTCGGGCGACTCGCCCCAACGGGTGCCGGGGCGGAAGGGAAGGTACTCGGAGAGCTCCTGCAGGATGGCCTGCGCGTCGGCGTAGGTGGTCGTGCCCGGCAGGCCGCTGGTGTCCGAGGACGACACCGCCAGGACGGTTCGGCCCCCGAACGCCGGCACGTCGGTCCACGTCTGGGAGATGTCGGTGAAGGCGAGGGAGAAGTCCGAGCCGAACAGGCCGACCGGCTCGTGCGGCATTCCCTGCAGCTTGTGCTTGAAGAACAGGTAGATGATGGGCACCTGGGTCGCCCGCAGGCGCACGATGCCCGCGATGTCGGGCGCCTCCTCGACGACGCTCTGCTGTCCCGGCGCCACCGGCGTGCGCACCAGCCTCGACAGGGTGGCCGCGGGGACCGCCAGCAGCAGGTTCTCGACCGCCTCGGTCCGCTCGCTGCCGGGCACCGGAACCCAGGTCGCGCTGTCCTCGTCCAAGGTCGTGCCCCGCAGCCCGATCTCCGTCACCTGCTTGTCCGCGCACGACACCCCGGTGATCTCCGTGTTGGTGACGATGTTCACGCCCAGGGCCTTGATCGCCTTGACCAGCGGGTCGATCACCACCTTGAACCCCGAGCCGGTGGGCAGCCAGAACGCGGGGTTCGGACTGAGCACGCTGTAGGCCAGGTAACGACGGAAGTCCGTCGCGGAGGCGAGGTAGCTGGGAATCGCCCACACGCGCGTGATGAAGCTGTCAAACGCATCCGAGGCCGCCTTGGTCATGTAGGGGCGCGTGTTGAGGAAGGCGTTGACGTCGACGTCGTTCAGAGTGACCGTCGGGTTGAACTTCTCGGCGAGGAGATCGATGCTGGCGTAGCCGAACACGAACATGTCGGCCGGCGGCCCGATCCCCGAGAACATGTTCTGGATCATGTGCCACGGCGAGTACATGTCGGTCAGCGAGGCGAAGTTCGGGAACTGCTTCTTGGACAGCTGCCTGACCGTGTGGAACGGCTCGAAGTTGACCTCCTTGCGCTGGTTGGTCGCGTCCTTGAGCAGCGCCCAGAAGTTGGCGTACCACTCGAGGTACATGTGGGGGTAGACGTCGAGGTGCTCGCCGTCGGGCATGAGACGGGACCCCAGGTTGCCTCCCATCCACGACTTCTGCTCATACAGCGTGATCTGGTAGCCCCGCTCGGCGAGCCTCATCGCCGCCGTGAGGCCCGACAACCCTCCACCCGCGATCGTGACGCTCGGTCTCTGGCCGGTCATGACGGTGTCTGTTGGACGCTGAGCAGGCGGCGAGCGCGCACGATGTCGGGAAGCTGGGAGGCGGGGCCGAACCAGTCACAGAGCTCGGCCGCCCGCTCCAGCGCCGTGGACTCCCCTCCCGTGCGGCCCTGATGGATGGCCAGACCGGTGACGGCGCGCAGCTCGAGCAGCTTGGCGTTCTGCTCGGCGGCGGCCGAGATCGCCTGCTCGTAGGCGGCGGTGGCGGCGTCCGGATCCGGGGAGTCACCGGTCATCAGGGCCCGGCCCATGAAGCGAAACAGCTCGGACTCCGAGAAGCGCTCACCGGTGTCGATGATGTGTGCGCGGCCGGCCCGCAGCGCCTCCAGTGCCTCGCGCTGGTCCCCGGCGGCGAGCCGCAGGTCGGCGAGCAGGATGTAGAAGTGCGGCAGGCTGAGCCGGGACCCGGAGGCCAGGTAGGCCTCGAGCTGCTCCTCCAGGACGGCGATGCTCGGGCGCAGCTGGCCCGCCCGGCCCTGCTGCCAGCCGCCGTGCAACAGCGACACGGTGTGCCAGTAGCCGATGTTGAGGTCGGCGGAGTGCGCGCGCGTCTTCTCGGTCCAATGGCGCAGCTCCACCGGCTCGCCGCGAGCGAGGTGCAGGATGCTGCGCATGCCCCAGGCTTGGGCCTTGGTCACCGGGCCGCTGACCTCGTCGGCCAGCTCCAGGCTGAGGTCCGAGCGGTCCCGCGACTCGTCGGCGTAGCCGAGGTTCCACAGGACCAACGCGAGATAGGCGAGCGCGCCGACGCCCATGTCGCCCTGCGCCTC
The DNA here is from genome assembly GCA_963708835.1 of uncultured Actinomycetota bacterium. GTDB lineage: Bacteria > Actinomycetota > Thermoleophilia > Solirubrobacterales > Solirubrobacteraceae > Palsa-465. The sequence continues at coordinate 287,511 of CAVPUB010000002.1, forward strand.
GTAGATCTGGACGAACTGGTCGGAGCGGTGATAGCGGGTGAACGCCTGCTCCAAGTGGCTGCGCGCGACCTCGAAATTCGCCAGGTACATGTGCACGAGGCCGCGGTAGAGGTGGCCCTCAGCCAGGCGCACCTCGTCGCCGGCCTGCTGGCCGAGCGCCAGCATCTCATCGCCCAGCGCAAGCGCTTGGCCGTACTCGGCGCGCAGCAGGTGAAAGCTCCACTCGCCGCGATTGACCGAGACGAGCCGCTCCTCGGCGCCGATGGTGCGCTCGCAGACGCGGCGCGCGGCGGCATAGGCGTCCTGGACGCCGGCCGCGGCATAGCCGTGAGCGGCTTGGAGTGACGCCGCGCGGTAGGTGAGCAGGTCCACGCGTTCCAGGTCGCCGGCCTCGTCGACGCCGGCCGTGTCGAGCGCTTCGAGCCCGCGCCGGAAGTGCTCGGCGGACTCCAGGAAGGCCGCGCGCTCCAGCGCCCGCATCCCGGCGGTGTGCCAGTAGCGGACCGCCTTCTCGGGCTCGGCCGCATAGTCCCAGTGGCGGGCGACGATCTCGGGCTCGCGCTCGACCAGGGTCAGGAAGCGCTCGGTGAGCACGCCGGCGACCTGGCCGTGCAGCGCCTGCCGGCGCCGGCGCAGGATCCGGTCATAGGCCGCCTCCTGAAGCAGGGCGTGCGAGAACTCGCAGCGCGCCCGCTCGCCCAGGACCGGGCGCAGTACGTCTTGCACGGCGAGCTGGGCCATCGCGGGCTCGAGCTCGGGGCCGTCGGAGGGCCACAGGGCCACGAGCAGATCGCGGTCGAACTCACGGCCGAGCACGGCGGCGACATCGACCACGCCCCCCAGCGCGGGGAGGCGGTCCAGCCGCTCGGTGAGCAGGCCCTGCAGCGTGGAGGGCACATGGGTCAGGCTCTCGCGGCCGTTGCCGGGCCTCAGCTGGTCGGCGTGCTCGAGCATCTTCAGCGTCTCCTCCACGAACAGGGGGACGCCGTCGGCGGTGGTGTCCACCCACTCCAGCACCGCCGGATCCAGCGGCTCGACGCTCGCCCAGGCGGCCAGCGCCCGGACGTTCTCGGAGGTGAGCGGGCCGAGGCCGAGCTCGAGGACCGGGCTCGAGTGGGTCCACGGCGGCGCGAACTCGGGGCGGAAGGTCAACAGGCAGAGCACCGGGAGGTGGGCCAGATCGGCGACGACGCGCTGCAGGAGCTCGACCGTCGAGGGGTCGGCCCAGTGGACATCCTCGACGACCAGCAGGAGCGGGTGGCGCGCCGGGTTGGCGATGAGCAGCGCGTCGAGGGTGCGCAGGGTCGCGTTGCGGACGTCGCGCGGGGTGAGACCCGACGTCGAGTCGCCCAGCTCGCCCCGGATGCCCAGCAGCCCGGCCAGGATCGGAACCGCCTCGGCGGGGGCCATGCCCGCGGCCTGGACCGCCTCGGACAGGATCGCCATCTTCTCGGCGGCGGGCCGGCCGGCGTCGAGCGCCAGCAGCCGCTCGAGATAGCGGATGACGGGGTGCAGTGAGGTGCCCTGGTGATGCGGCGAGCAGCGCCAGATCTGTGACTCCCCCACCTGCGGGTTGAGCCGGTCCAGCAGCTCGCGGACGATCCGGCTCTTGCCGATGCCGGCCTCGCCCGTGAGGTGGACGATGGCGCCGCGGCCGCGCTTGACCTCCTGCCAGGCCTGGGCCAGCCGTGCCAGCTCGTGGTCGCGACCCACCAGCGGCGTCAGCCGCCGCTCACCCGCGACCTCGAGCCGCCCGACGGCGCCCGTGGCGCGCAGCGCGCGGTGCACGCCGATGAGCCGGGATACGCCCTTGAGCTGCTGCGCCCCCAGCGACTCGGTCACGAAGTAGCCCTCGACCAGATCCTTGGTTGCGTCGCTGATCACCACCGTCTGGGGCGCGGCGATGGACTCCAGGCGCGCGGCGATGTGCGGGGTCTCGCCCACGATCGCCATCCGCTCGCGGGTTTCGCCGACGCCCATCTCGCCGGCGACCACCATCCCGGTGTGGATGCCGATGCGCACCCTCAGCGTGAGCCCGTGCTGGTCACGGAGGCCGACGTTGAACTCCTCCAGCTCCTCAAGCATCGCCAGGCCGGCGTGCACCGCGCACTCGGCGCTGTCCTCGCGCGCCTGCGGGTAGCCGAAGTACACGAGGATGCCGTCGCCGGCATAGCGGGCGATGTAGCCGTGGAAGCGGTCGGTGGCGCGCGCACACGCCTCCTGATAGCCGGTGAGGATCTCCCGGAAGTCCTCGGGATCGAGCGTCTCGGCCAGGGGCGTGGAGCCGACGATGTCGCAGAACATCACGGTCATGTGGCGGCGGTGAGCCGCGTTCGGGCCGTTGCCCGGAGCGGCCCCGAGATCCTGCAACGGGATGCCGCAACCGCCGCAGAAGCGCATCCCGTCTGGGTTCTCCAGGTGGCAGTTAGCGCAGATCATCCTGCTCGCGACCCCACAAGCAGCTCGAATTCACGTCCCAAGGATATGGGAAATGGCTCGGCGCGACCGGGGCAGGGCCCGGAGCGACCCCTCGCCGCGCGGGAAGGGAAGCCCCACAACGAGCGTCCTCACCTGCGTAACCCTTTGGCCATGAGCAGCCCGCACGATCCCCACCCCACCCCAGAGGAGCGCGCCCACGAGCGCTGGATGCGCTCCCTGATGGACGAGATCGAGCGCGAGGTCCACGCCCCGCGCCGGTTGCGCCTGCAGATCGAGGCCACCACGCGTGCCTCCCGGCGCCGCGCGCTGTGGACGCGGCTGCGCGCCCTCGGTGGACCTCGGTCCGCCGGGCGCCCAGGCCGGGCGGCCCCGGCGGGCCTCGGCCGGCTGACGGTGGTCACCGCGCCGACGGGCCGCGACGTGCTGGCCGGCCTGCCCGGCGCCATGGCCGGCGCCCTGTCCATCGCTCTGCTGGCGGTGGTTCTGCTCCCGGGTGGCCCGGCCGCGCCGTCGCTGTCCCAGGCGGCCGCGCTGTCGAGCCGGGGCTCCGCGGGCCCCGCCCCCACCCCCGATCCCGACGACCCCGGGGTCAAGCTCTCCGAGAACGTCAACGACGTCTACTTCCCCAACTGGACCTCGACGTTGGGCTGGCGCCCGACGGGCATACGTCGCGACCTGCTCCGCCTCCAGCGCGCGGTGACCGTCTACTACGCCTACGGCGCTCAGCGCCTGGCCTACACGATCCTCAGCGCCCCCGCGCTGGCCCAGCCGGCCGCATCGGTGACCGTCGAGAATGGGATGACCGTGCGCACCCTGCAACTGCACGGCCGGCTCATCGTCACCTGGCGCCGCCACGGCAGCACCTGCATCCTCACCGGGACCAACGTCTCGGCGCCACAGCTGCGCCGGCTGGCGCTCACCGACCCCCCGCCCGATAACTGAGCGGCTCAGGGGGCCGTGGCCCGCCGCGCGATGAGCCTGCCCGGTGCCAGCTCGCGCACCAGGCGCTGGCGACCGCGGTGAAGGCGGGTGGTGATCGTCGCCTCCCGGACGTCCAGCACTCGGGAGGCCTCGCGGTAGGACAGCCCCAGCACGTCGATCGCCACCACCGCGTCGCGGAACTCGGCGGGCAGCCCGGAGATCGCGCCGAACAGCTCCGACGCCTCCAGCCGCGACTCCGCGCGCACGGCACGGCGGTCCTCCACGAGGTCGAGATCGTCGGGCAGGGCCGTGGTCGGGGCGCGGCGCGCCGCGGCCCGCCGGTCTGAGAAGAACGTGTTGCGCAGCACCCGCAGCAGGTAGCCGAGGTCGTCGTCGGAGCGCAGCCGGCGCGGTTTGCGCAGCACGGCGGCGTAGGTCTCCTGCACGAGGTCCTCGGCGTCCTCGCGCGAGCCGCACAGCGCCCAGGCGGCGCGATAGAGGCGGTCGAGGTGGTCGCCCAGGCGCTCGGGGTCCAGCTGGCGTCCCAACGTCATGGCCGGCCCCAGCGATTCGCAGCTTTGGGGAAGGATCGCCGTGCCAGCGCGTCCTTTGAGCCATGTAGGTCTTGACACGTCTGGCGTTCACCCCCGCGCCACCAGGGAAGGCGTGTCAGAGGGGGGCGCCCGTCTCGTGCGGGCGCCCCCGTTTCATTTGCGACACGCCCTGCGGCGCCCGCCTCACGATGGGTGCGACGGGCGCGCACAGCGATCTCGAATCTCCCTCGGCCTCTGCCTCTAGTAGCCGGGATAGGGTGACGTGGGAGTCGTCGAGGTGCTCGACGTCGGCGTCGAGTTCGAGCTCGAGCCGGTGCTGGCGCCCGCGCCCTTGACGACGTGCCAGATGCCGTTGAACCCGTTGACGCCCTCGCCGGTGGCGTTGTTCTTCTTGTGGTCGTTGGAGAACGTGTAGAGCGGGTGGCCGTTGAGGGTGACCTGGGTGATGCCGCTGCGCTTGAAGGTGCCGAGCCTGCCCTTCACGCCGGCCGCCTTGCTGAGGCTCTTGGCCGAGGACACGGTGACCGGGGGCCAGAACGAGAAGCATCCGTTGGCCTTCGTGCACTTCGGGTGCTTGGTGGTGTCGCCGCTCAGCATGTACACGGCGCGACCCTTGCCGTTGATGACGATGTTCTCGGTCTGGGTGACGCCGGACACGGCGTTGGTGACCGAGGCTCCCTTGGCGACCTGGAGCGTCAGCGTCTTGGCCACCGCCAGGCCCACCAGCGCTGCGCTGGCAAAGCCGGCGAGCACGGCGACGGCGACCGCGATATGGATGCGGCGCAGCCTACGGTGGTGAAGTAGTCGAGCCATGTAGCCCCCTTTGGGGTCGTGGACGTTTCCCAAGCTCCTGACGCCCCTCCCGCCAAAACCTTCCCGAGGTCGCGCACGGGTCGAGCGCGGCGCTGCGTCACAATGCGGGGGCATGGACGAGGACCGCCCCACCCCACCCTCCGATCGCTCCGGCGGCGCGCAGAACTCCGTGCCCCCGGCGCCGATGCCGCGCGACAAGCACGGCTGGCGCGTGGCGCCCGCGCCCGACGGACGTGGACTCCCCGAGCAGCACAAGCCCACGCCGCCGCATCGCCTGCGGGGGTTCTGGATCTTCGTCATCGTGTTGCTGGCCATCAACTGGCTCTCGGTGCTGTTGTTTCAGCCGGGGTCAGAGCCGCGCGTGCGGATCCCGTTCAGCCCCTATTTCCTAGACCAGGTCCAGGCCAAGAAGGTCAAGTCGATCACCACCACCGGCAACACGGTCGACGGGACCTTCACCGCCAAGATCAAGTACCCGTCCAACGACAAGAACGCCACCCCGACGACGCTGTTTGTCACCGAGGTCCCGACGTTCTGGAACCGCGACGCGCTGACGGCGCTGCTCCAGGACAACGATGTCCAGGTCAACGCCAAGTCGACCGCCACGCACACGTCGCTGCTGGCCGAGATCCTGCTCGGCTTCGGCCCCACGCTGCTGCTCGTCGGGCTGTTCGTGCTGCTGGCGCGCCGCGCGCAGGCCGGGGCCGGCGGGGGGTTGGGCGGGCTCGGGAACTTCGGGCGCTCGCAGGCGCGCCGGGTCGACCCCGAGAAGATCCGGGTGACCTTCGACGACGTGGCCGGGATCGACGAGGCCAAGGCCGAGCTGACCGAGATCGTCGACTTCCTCAAGACCCCGGAGCGCTATCAGAAGCTGGGTGGGCGGATGCCGCACGGCGTGCTGCTGTTCGGGCCCCCCGGCACCGGCAAGACCCTCCTGGCCCGAGCGGTCGCCGGCGAGGCGCATGCGGCGTTCTTCTCGATCGCGGCCTCGGAGTTCATCGAGGCCATCGTCGGCGTGGGCGCCGCCCGCGTCCGTGACCTGTTCGCCAAGGCCAAGGAGGCCGCCCCGTCGATCATCTTCATCGACGAGCTCGACGCGATCGGCCGCTCGCGCCAGGGGTCGGCGGGGATCACCGGCGCCAACGACGAGCGCGAGCAGACGCTGGATCAGATCCTCACCGAGATGGACGGGTTTGAGGGCAACGACGCCGTCGTCGTGCTGGGCGCCACCAACCGCCCCGAGATCCTCGATCAGGCGCTGCTGCGCCCCGGCCGCTTTGACCGCCGGGTGGGCGTCTCGCCCCCCGATCGCGAGGGGCGCAGGAAGATCCTCGAGGTCCACACCCGGTCGATCCCGCTGGCCGACGACGTCGACCTCGGCGTGCTGGCCTCCACCACGCCCGGCATGGTCGGCGCCGACCTGGCCAATCTCGCCAACGAGGCGGCGCTGCTGGCCACCCGCCGCGGCCACGACAAGGTCACCTTCTCCGACTTCACCGACTCGCTGGAGAAGATCCTGCTCGGCGCGCCCCGCGGGATCATCCTCTCCGCCGCCGACCGCGAACGCACCGCCTACCACGAGTCCGGCCATGCGCTGGTCGGGATGCTCAACCCCGACGCCGACCCCGTGCGCAAGGTCTCGATCGTCCCCCGCGGCCAGGCGCTCGGCGTCACCCTCTCCACCCCTGACGCCGACCGCGTGTCCTACTCGCGCGAGGAGCTGGAGGCCAAGATCAGGGTTGCGCTCGGGGGCCGGGTGGCCGAGGAGGTCGTCTACGGCAAGATCACCACGGGCGCCGAGTCAGACATCCAGCAGCTCACCAACATCGCGCGCCAGATGGTGGGGCGCTGGGGCATGAGCGAGAAACTCGGTCCGGTGACGCTGCTCCCCTCCGACGGGCAGAGCCCATTTCTGCCGGGCGCGTCAGAGACCTCGACCCAGACCCAGTGGCTGGTCGACCAGGAGGTCCAGGCCCTCATCGAGGACTGCCACGCCCAGGTCACGCAACTGCTTACCGATCACCGCAGCCAGCTCGAGGACCTCGCCCACGCCCTGCTCACCGCCGAGACGCTCGACGCCGCTGACGCCTACGCCGCGGCCGGAGTGCCGATGCGCGCGGTCAGGACCGAACCCGAACCCGAGCCGGCCCCGCAGACAGCCGGATGACTCACGCCGCCGACTTAGAGGCGAGTCTGGACGGCGAGCGGAGGCGAGCAGCGTGAGCCATCGGGTCGTGGTCATCGGCGGCGGCTTCGGCGGGCTCAATGCGATCCAGACGTTGCGCCGGGAGCCCGTGGAGATCACGCTCATCGACCGGCGCAACTTCCACCTCTTCCAGCCGCTCAGCTACCAAGTCGCCACCGGCGGCCTGTCTCCGGGCGAGGTGGCCTACCCGCTGCGGGCGATCTTCAAGTCAGAAAAGAACGTGCGGGTCCTGCTCGCCGAGGTGGCGGGCTTCGACCTCGACGCGCGCGAGGTGCATCTCAGCGACGCACGCGGCATGGACACGGCCCCCGCGACGGTGCCCTACGACACGCTGATCGTCGCCGCCGGCTCCAGCTACTCCTACTTCGGGCACGAGGATTGGCGTGAGTACGCCGCCGAGGTCAAGACGCTGGAGAGCGCGATCGCAGTGCGGGCGGAGATCCTCCGGGCGTTCGAGGCCGCGGAGATGATGGACGACCCCGAGGCGCGCCGGGCGGAGCTGACGTTCGTCGTCGTGGGGGCGGGTCCCACAGGCGTGGAGATGTCAGGGCAGATCGCCGAGCTGGCGCGCGACACGCTGCGGCGCAACTTCCGCACGATCGACGCCGCGAGTGCCGGGGTCATCATGGTCGACGCCCTGGACCGCGTGCTCACGAGCTTCCCAGAGTCCCTGTCACGCAAGGCGCAGCGGTCGCTGGAGGACCTCGGCGTGACCGTGCGGCTCAAGCGCACCGTGGTCGGGATCGACGGCGAGTCGGTGACGATCTCAGACCCCGACGGGGCAACCGAGCGCATCCCGGCCAAGACGGTCATCTGGGCCGCCGGAGTCACCGCGTCCGCCCTGGCCGGCCAGCTGGGCAAGCTCTCGGGGGCGGAGGTCGACCGCGCCGGCCGCCTCACCGTCGAGAGCGATCTCACCCTCCCCGGCCACCCCGAGGTGATCGCCCTGGGGGACATGGTGCGCGTGCGCGGCGAGGACGGGACGCCGGTGACGTATCCCGGCGTGGCGCCCGTGGCCATCCAGCAGGGCCGCTTCGCGGGCAAGCTGGTTTCGCATCGCCTCGAGGGTCGGGCCACCTCTGCGTTCCACTACTTCGACAAGGGCAATCTCGCCACCATTGGACGCGGTCACGCCGTCGCCCAGATCAAGTTCCTCAAGCTCAGCGGCGTGCTGGCCTGGCTGGTGTGGCTCGGGGTCCACCTCTGGTACCTGATCGGCTTCCAGAACCGGGTGCTGGTGCTGATCAAATGGTCGATCAACTTCTTCACCCACGGGCGCAGCGCCCGCATCATCACCAACCAGCCGGCCGACGACGCGTCCCCGACGTCAGGCTGACGCCGGCGCCGGCTCGCGCGGGCGCTTGCGCCCCCACTCGGCGCCCAGCACGCGCAGCGCGTTGCCGCCCGCGATCTGCCGAGCCACCGCGTCGCCGTAGCGGTCGTGCAGCGCCTGCTGGAGGTCAGCCATCCGCCCCTGGTGCTCGAGGCCGGGCAGCGCCGGCTTGATGTAGCCGTCGAGGTCGGAGCCGATCGCGATGTGGTCGTAGCTGCCGGTGAGCTGGTGGAGCTTGTCGATGTGCTGACACAGCGCCTTGACGGAGCCGTCGAACGTCTCGGGGATGTCGTCCAGCCCGCTGGTGATGTAGTGCTGGCACAGGATGAGGCCGAGCAGTCCGCCCCGTGCGGCGACGCCGCGGACGGTGTCGTCGTCAAACGAGTACTCCAGACCGCCGAAGCGGTAGGCCATGTGGGTGGCGATCACCGGAACCTCGCGGCCCGGGTCGCGCTCGTCCAGCAGCGCGAACACGTCCCGGATCGACTGCTCGCGCATATGGGTGATGTCCACGAGGATCCCCTCGTCGACCATGGCGTGTACCAACTCCTGGCCCAGCGCGGTCAGGCCCTCGGACTGGGCCTGATGGAACATGAGGTTGTAGACGCCGTCGGGCAGGAACGGCAGCGCGGGAGCGTTCGTCGCGACCTGGCGGAAGAACAGGTGGGCCACGGTGATGTACGCCACCCCGAGGTCGGCCAGCTTGCCGACGTTGGCCTGGACCTCGCCCTGCTCGTTGCCGATGTGAAAACCGCCCTCGATGGCGTGGACGAGGATCGGGCGGTCGCCGGCGGCCAGGTGGTTCTGAAGCTCCGCCGCGTTGTGCGCGATGACAACGTCCTTGTTGTGGCTGGCGGCGTGGTCCTCCACCGTCTGGGCCTGGTTGACGATGTCGGCGAAATAGCTCTGGAGCGGCGGCGCCGCGTAGTCCTGGCTGAGATCGATCTCATCGAAGGGCTGATAGAGCACGGACAGAGTGACTCCGACGTTGCCCTCACGCATGAGCTTCTCGGTGACACTCGGCGTGTCACCCGGCCCCTGATAGTTGGCGAAGTGGCTGATCAGCTCCACCACCATCCCCTGCCACCGGTGACGCCACCACGCGGTCAGGCGCTCCTGCGTGCGCCGCTGCTCTGATTCGAGCAGGTGCATCGGAAAGTGCCCGTGCATGTCGACCAGTTTGGCCGGCCCCTGCGCGCCCAGCTCAGAATCCCCACCCAATGCCATCCACCCCCCGGTGATCGTGATCAGCCCGCTCAGTCATACCACCCTCGCTGTGACGGCTCAAGGCGGGCAGCGACATGGGTAGCGTGAGGGCATGGCCGAAGCTCCTGGCCCCGCTCTCGCCTCACCTCCCGGGTCGGCGCCCGGCGACGAGATCGTCTCCGACGCCAACATGGTGTTCGACCGCGTATGGGTGATCGACGCGGGGCCCGCCGAGATCTGGCCATGGCTGATCCAGCTGGGCAAGCGCCGCGCCCGCTGGTACCTGCCTCGCCCCGCCGAGCGGCTGATCCCGCCGGGACGACGAGCCACCCGCCGCGTGGATCCGCGGTGGCAGGACCTCTCGGTCGGCGATCGGATCCCTGACTACGGGGGGCGCGACGAGTACCTGGAGGTCGCGCGGATCGATCCCGCGCGGGCGCTCGTGTATCGGTCGGAGCGGATGGGCGCGCCGTTCAGCTGGGCGCTCCTCCTCGAGCCTCAGGCCTCGGGCGCGACGGTGCTGCGGCTGCGCTTCCGCGGCCGGCTGCGCAGCACGGGCTGGCGGCGGCGCGCCATCGTCACCGGGGGCGATTTCTTCGACTGGGCCACCGGCGCGCTCATGGTGGCGGGCCTGCGCGATCGGCTCTCGGACCAGACGCCTGCTACGGGCTGAACGGCGGGCAGGAGACGATGCCCTGCTTCTCGACGGTGTTGCCGTCCTCGCGTCCGGCCGCGTTGCGCGCCCGCACCACGAAGTACAGAGCCCCGTTGCGCGCCACACCCGGGGTCACGAACGAGGTGGCCCCCGGCGCGGTCGTGTACGACGGCATGGAATAGTCCTCGGCGCCCGGCGAGTTGGCGACGAAGATGACATAGACGATCTGGGAGCTCGGGGTGACCGGGTCGGTCGCCGCAGCCCAGGTCAGCGTGTAGGGGCTGGGGTGGGGTAGCACCCGCGGGGCGCGCACCGGCTGCGGCGATGGGCATGTGGTCGCGCTGGTCAGCCCGGCGAACGTAGGCACGTCCCCGGCGGGCGGCGTCGGGCCATGCGTGACCGACGGCTTGACGCGGAATGAGAAGCGCGCGATCGTGCGCGGGGCGACCACCAGCTCCGGGCAGACCCTGGCCGGCGTGGGGCTGCAGCGGAAGTCCTCGCTCTGCACCACGGTGCCGTGCCATTTGCCCGCGCACCAGCCGCCGCCGGCCTTTGCCGGTCGCATGGTCAGCTTGACGCGCTTGCCCTTCTTGGCCGGTTTCAGGTTCCGCGCCACGCTCGATTGGCACCCGGCGCCGTGGGGACCGCTCACGGAGAACCTGTCGGTCGTGACCAGCAGTCCGGACCTCCCGGTGGTCGCCGGGACCCGGAAGCTGAAGGCGAAATGGGTCTGGGGCGTGCCGGATCCCGGCTTGACCGTCACCTTGGTGGTCGGACCCAGCCCGGCGGCCGTGGCCGATGCCGCGGCCAACGCCGCAGCGAGGAGCGCAGTCGCCAGCGCTCCGCGGATCCTCCCTCCGCGTATCACCTCACGCCTGATTATCGCCCATTGGAGCCGAAGGGTAGCCGCCAGATGCCACGACCATGAGTGGCCGCATAGAGGTCGCCGTCAGGCCCCGGCGTGACGTCGTTGACCGAGGCGTTGGGCAGACCGCTGCCGAGCCGCGACCAGGACGTGCGAGCGCCTCGGTAGGCGCGCGCCGTGTACATGCCCAGGTCGGTGGCCAGGGCCAGGCGTCCGCCCTCGATGACCAGCGCGTCGGAGGCGATGTCGGGCAGGTTGCCCGAGATGTCCTGCCAGGATCGGCCGCCGTTGTACGTCTCGAACACGTGGCCGACGCCGCCGCCCGGGATCCAGCGCCGCGAGTAGCCGTTGAAGACGGCGTAGGCGTGGGCCGGGTCCTGCGGGTCCACGGCCATCCCGGCGATGTAGCGGTTGGGCAGACCCGCGGTGCTCACCTGGTGCCAGGTGCCCCCGTAGTTGGTGGCGATGCCGCTGCCAAAACCCGGGCCCGGGTTGCCGCCGCCGCCGACCCAGGCGGCGTAGATGACCTTGCCGTTGCGAGTTGAGGCCAGCGCCGTCACGGCGTTGTTGGCGCCGGTGTCGTACACGTTCTGCCACGAGCAGCCGCTGCTGGTGCAGCTCGTGTTCCAGCCGTCGTGACTGACCCAGACGTCCTCGCCTCCGGTGATCCACGTGTCGGGGTTCTGCCCGTCGGGCACGAGCGGCGTGAGGAACCGCATGGACGGGTCGCAGCCCGGCAGCGCCTTCAGGCCGACGGTCTCCTGCCCGTCGCAGCCCGGCGACACGTCGCTGTAGAACGAGTGGCCCCCGTCGGTGGAGCGGTACATGGCGCCGTCGGCGTACTCGCCGAGCACGCTGTTGGCGTTGCTCGGATCGACGATCACGTCGAAGCCGTCGCCACCGGCCGGCTCGACCATCTGAGACTGGCCGGACGCCAGCAGCGAGGTGCCGTTGTCCTGCAACCCGCCCCACACACCCAGGCCGTGGCGGCCCAACTCGCCGGCGCGCGCGTCGTAGTACTGCCACGAGGCGTACGTCGCGTTGAGGTCAGTCCAGTCCCCGTACTGCTGGGCGTCGGACAGGGGACGGCTGAACACGCCGCCGTCGTTGCCGATGACGATCTTGCCGTTGGCGACCATCATCGAGTGCTGGTCGGGGTGCGTTCCGTTGGGGCAGTTGGGGTTGCACGCCAGGCCGTAGTTCCAGTACGGGCTCGCCGTGACCCAGCTCGTGCCCCCGTTGGTGGACTCGAAGACCTCCTCGAGCCCCGCGTAGACGTGGTTGGGATTGGTGGGGTCGACGGCGAGGTCCTGGTTGTACCAGGCCTGCACGCCCACGCCGTAGCCCGAGCCGACGGCCAGCGCCGAGCCCGATCCGGCCAGCTTGGCCTCGTCGGCGATCTTCGTCCACGGCCCGGCGACGCTCGCCGGCGAGCCGCTGGACACGAAGATGCCCTGCAGCGAGGTCTCGTCGCCGGCGGCCAGTTCGGCCGGGGACTCCACGATCGCGTAGAGCTTGGACCCGTCGGCCGAGTAGGCGAACGTCGTGCGCCCGATGTCGGACGTGTTGATGTCACCCGTGATGGCGACCGCGTTGAAGGTCCGACCGCCGTCGGTCGACTCGTAGAAGCCGTTGTTGGCCAGATCCGAGGCCGCGGTGCCACCGCGCCAGCCGACCGCCGCGATCACGTGCTGGCCGCCGGAGCCGGGGACGACCGCCACCGACGTCACGTGGTTGAGATACGGCGAGCTGGGGCTCGGGCCGGCGGGGTCCAGGACCTCGGTCCACTGGCCGCTGTTGGCCGAGTAACGGAACAGGCCGTTGTTGGTGGCGGCGTACGCGTTGCCGCGGGAGTCGAAGGCCAGCGCGTAGATCGTGCGCGAGGTGATCGGGTTGTTCGCGCCGCCGACGAGGCGGAAGTTGCTGGAGCCGGCACTTGCCCGGTAGACCCCGGTGCCGGCGTAGGAGTCGGCGTTGGTGTTGGCCTCCCCCGTGCCCACCCAGACCGAGCCATCGGCCGGGTTGACGGCCAGCGCGCCGATCGAGAGGCTGGGCATGAAGTCGAAGATCGGATGCCAGCTCGCGCCCTGGTCGGTCGACCGCCACACGCCGCCGTCGGCGGCCCCCGCATACCACGAGCCGTCGGGCGCCTGCACCAGCGCGGTCGTGCGGCCGCCCACCAGCGACCAGCCCGCGCCGGCGTTTGACCAGAACGGATCGGTGTAGCCGGCCGGCTCGGCGTTGTAGGGCTGGGTGGTGAGGTTCTGCCAGGGACCCCCGGTGACCGACATGCCGGCCGCCTGCTGGCCGGCGGCGATGAGCGCCTGTCCGGACACGGTGAGCGCCGGCGCCGTGCGCTCGAAGCCGTACTGCGCCTCCTCGTCGGCGACGTCGCTATCCCCGTGGCCGACGATCGACCCGTGCGCCTGGCGGAAGCCAGGGCGGTGCGCTCGCGCGCGCAGCAGCGCGCGGAACGCCTGCTGGCGCGCCGCGGCGCCATGCACATGGCGGAAGGAGAGCCGGTGCGCGGACACCACCGCGGCGGCTCCCAGTGACAGCGCGACTGCCGTCAGGATGGACAGGACGACCCGCCGCGAACGCCGGTGCATTGACTCGCTCTCCCTTTACGGTCGGCGCGTCGCCCAGGAATAGCGACTGCCGACGCGGGCGGACGACCCGCGGGCCGAACCTACCACACAGGTTTGCGGTCCGCCAGCGCCCGCGCGACCGCGCGACCGCGCCGCGTCATAGAGTGCCGGGCGATGCGGCTTCACATTTCGTTCACACGCGCACCTAGGTGAGTGGAGAGCACACGCACGCCGCGGGCCCTCGCGGCCTGCTCGCCACCCTCGGCGGCCTGCTGCGCGCCCGCGATCAGGAGTTCTTCGACCTGTTCGAGCGCGCGGCGGCGAACGTCGTGCGGGCCGCCGAGCTGATGGAGGAGATGCTCGTCGGGTTCCCCGAGAGCCGCGGCCTGGCTCGGGACATCCTGATCTGCGAACAGGACGGCGATCACATCACCCACGAGGTGATCAGGCGCGTCAACGAGACGTTCGTGACGCCGATCGATCGCGACGACATCCTGCGGCTGACCTCCGCGCTCGACGACATCGTGGACTACATCGAGGAGGTCGCCGACTACCTCGGCCTCTACCAGGCCGAGGCTCCGATGATGCAGGCCCAGGCCCTGGCCCACGTGCTCGTCGACGCCACCCGCCAGCTCGCCGCGGCGTTCCCCCTGGTGCGGGAGTTCAAGGACGTCAGCGCCCACATCGTCGAGGTCCACCGCCTCGAGAACGAAGGCGACCGGATCGTGCGCAGCGCGATCGCCTCCCTGTTCGAGGACGGCATCGATCCCATGGTCGTCATCCGCTGGAAGGACATCTTCGAGCGGCTCGAGGACGCGATCGACGCCACCGAGCGCACCGCGTATGTGCTCGAGGGCGTCGTCATCAAGAACGCCTGAGTCATGAGCAGCGGAGACGTCATCCTCGTCATCGTCGTGGGCACCGCGATCGTCTTTGACTTCACCAACGGCTTCCACGACACCGCCAACGTCGTCGCAGCGGCGATCTCGACCCGGGCGATCGGGCCCCGGCGCGCGGTGGCGATGGCCTCGCTGCTGAACTTCGTCGGGGCGTTCATCTCGCTCAAGGTCGCGACGACGATCGGTCAGGGCTTCGTGGACTCGGGCGCGGTCACGACGACCGTCGTGTTCGCCGCCCTCGTCGGAGCCACGGGCTGGAACCTCATCACCTGGTTCTACGGCCTGCCCTCGAGCTCGTCGCACGCGCTCATCGGCGGGCTGGTCGGCGCCGTGATCGCCGCCCAGGGGTGGAGCGCGGTCAACAGCCAGGGGCTGGTGGACAAGCTGATCGTGCCGGCGCTGGTGGCGCCGCTCATCGCCTTCGTCGTCGCCGGCACCTCGATCCTCATCGTCTACCGGATCGTCGGGCGGCTGCGGCCGGGCGCGGTGGGCCGCGGGTTCAGATTGGGCCAGATCGTCTCCAGCGGGCTGCTCGCCCTCTCGCACGGCACCAACGACGCGCAGAAGACCATGGGGGTGATCACGCTGGCCCTGATCGCCAACGGCAACATCCCGGCGGCGGGCTTCCACGTCCCTGACTGGGTCGTCGTCACGGCGGCGAGCGCGATCGCCCTGGGCACCTTCACCGGCGGCTGGCGGATCATCAAGACCGTCGGCACGCGCATCATCAGCATGGATCCGGCCCAGGGCTTCGCGTCGCAGACCGCGGGCGCGGTCGTCATCCTCGCCGCCTCCAGCGTGGGGTACCCCCTGTCCACCACCCACGTGATCTCGGGCGGCATCACCGGCGCGGGCGCCGCCAAGAGCGTGTCGGCGGTGCGCTGGGGCGTCGCCGGCGACATCGTCCGCGCCTGGGTGCTGACCCTGCCCGCCTCCGCCGGGCTCGCCGCGCTGGTCTATGGGATCACGCGCCTGTTCGGCAGCGGCGCCGTCGGGCCCGTCGTGGTGGCGGCCGCCCTGCTCGTCGGTGGGGCCACCCTCATCGCCCGCCGCGCCCTGCCCCGCCTCGCTCCCCCGGTGACCCAGCAATGATCGTGCTCGGCACCGCGCCGCTGCTCAAGATGATCTACTCCTCGGTCATCGCAGGGGTGAGCGTGGCACTGGTGTTCTCGATCGCTGTCTTCGGGGTCATCCGCTCCAGCGACATGCGCCGCTCCCACCGCGCCGGCGCGTCGGCACGCTTCGCCGCGCTCGGGCTGGCCGCCCTGCTGGCCTCGGCGGCGATCGCGATCGCCGGGCTGATCGTCGTCATCCACAAGAGCTGATCGCGGCCGGCGCATGGTGGTAACCCCGCCCGGCGGTCACCCCGCCCGGCGGCGCCCGAGGCTCAGGAGCGCGCGAACGCGTCTACGTGATCGCGCGCCCACTCCTGAAAGCGCCGGGGCACACGGCCGGTGAGCGACTGCACGGTGCCGACGATCCGTGCGTCGTCGAACTCGCCCTCGGAGTAGAAGCGGAAGAACGCCTCGACGAGCGGCGGCGGCGTGTTGCCGGCCATCTCCGCCCGCGCCTGATCGTCGGGGACGGCCTCGTAGCGCAGCGGCCGCTTCAGCGCTCGGGCGAGGATGGCCACCTGTTCACCGGGGGTGAGCGCCTCGGGGCCGCTCAGCTCGTAGGCGCGCCCGGCGTGGCGCGGCGGATCGGCGAGCACGGCGGTGGCGACCGTGGCGATGTCGGCGGGGTCGATGGCCGCGACCGGCACGTCCCCCCACGGCGCGCGGACGACATCGCCGTCGCGCAGCTGGGGCAGCCAGCGCAGCGCGTTTGACTGGTAGCTGCTCGGGTGCAGGAAGGTCCACGGCACGCCGGACTCGCGGACGGCGGCTTCGGAGTCCAGCCACATCCGCGTGATCGCGTTGTCTGGCTTCCCGCCGATCACGCACCGTGAGGTGAGCAGGACGACATGCCCGCACGCCCGCGTCCGCCACTCGCCTCAGCAGACCCGGCATGTCGCTGAACCCGCCCAGCAGGAACACCGCGTCGGCGCCGCGCAGCGCGGGCGTCAGGGACTCGGGGAGCTCGAGATCGCCCTGGACCACCTCGACCCCAGCCGGCATCCGGGCCGACGCCGCGTCTCGGTCGCGCACGACGGCGCGAGCGGGCAGGCCACTCCGGGCCAGCGCGTCCACGACCTCGGTGCCGACGTTGCCGGTCGCTCCGGTCACCGCGATCATGCGGCCAGCCGATCGACGAGGCTCTCACCGCCGCTGACCTCGAGCACGACGCCGGTGGTCTGCGGGCTGGTCATGAGAAAGAGAGCGGCTTGAGCGATGTCCTCCGGGGTGCCCATCCGCCGCACCGGCATCGCCGCGCTGACGCGGGCGCGCAGCCCATCGCGCGCGTCGTGAGACAGGTCGGCCCACATCTCGCTGTCGGTGTAGCCCGGACGGATCACGTTGACACGCACCGGCGCGAGCTCCAGCGCCAGGGCGGGCGCCAACGCCTCGACGGCGGCGAAGGCGGCGGTCACACCCGCGGCCGCGGCAGCGCCCGCGGTGGCGCGGCCCATGCCGCTGGTGCCGCCGATGACCACCACCCGCTGCCCCGAGAGGCTCACCCGGTCACCTCCAGCACGGCCTTGCCCCGTACCCGCCGCCCGAGCAACGCGCCCGCGGCGTCCTCCACCTGATCCCAGGGGCCGCGCCAGCCGATCTGCGGATCGAGCGCGCCCGCGTGCAGCAGGGCGACGAGGTGGGCCAGATCCACGCCGAACGACGAGCCGACGGCGAACGCCTCGATCCGGGCGCCGCCCGCCCGCTGACGCATCCGCTCGAAGTCGATCGTCGTCGGCTGCAGCGATGCCATCCCGATGCTCATGACCGTGCCGCCCGGTGCAACGTGGTCGAGCGTGTGCGCGAGCAGGTCGCCGCCGACGTTGTCCAGCACGGCGTCGACCGGCGCCTTCAGCGCGTCGAGGCCGAACACCACTTCGGCAGCGCCCAGCTCGCCCAGCCCCGCGGCCCGCTCCGGGCTGCCCGCGAGCGCCACCACGTGGGCGCCCGCGCGGGCACCCAATTGCACCGCGAAACGGCCCACCCCGCCCGACGCCCCGGTGACGAGCACGCGCTGGCCGATCACCGCGCCGAGGCGGCGCAACGCACGTAGCGCGGTCACCGCCGCCACCGGCAGCGCTGCGGCGGCGCCGGCGTCGACGCCGTCGGGCAGCACGGCGATCTGGTCGGCGTCGACCGCCCGCAGCTCACCCCAGCCGCCCGCCCACCCGAAGGTGACGACGCGGGTGCCCGCCGCCGGGCCCGACCCGTCGGCGGCGGAGGCGACGACCGTGCCGGCGGCGTCCCACCCCGCGACGTCGCCCGGACCGACGTGGTCGGCCAGGAAGGCGACCTCGCCGAAGTTCAGCGAGGTCGCCTGCACCCGCACCACGACCTGCCCGGCGTCGGGCGTGGGATCGGCGGCCTCGCCGAGGCGCAGGCCGTGGGGGGCGTCGGGATCGTGGACGAGGGCTCGCATGCGACGCAGCTCATGGTGCAGGCAATCGCTCCGGTCGTCCAAGACCCGTTGGTATAACCGCTGGCTATGGATGTCCACGTGCGTGACCTCCGCTACTTCGCAGCGGTGGCGCGCGAGCTGAGCTTCACCAGCGCCGCCGAGCGGCTCTATCTCAGCCAGCCGGCGCTGTCCAAACAGATCCGCGCGCTCGAGCGCCGCCTCAATGTCACGCTGTTCGATCGCGAGCCCGCCGGCGTCCGCCTCACCCGCGCGGGCGCCGAGCTGCTGCCCCACGCCGAGGAGATCGTCGTCTCCTGGGAGGAGGCCGAGCGGTCACTGGCCCGGGCCAGCAGCTGCACCCTGGTCATCGGCATGCACACCAGCCCCGGGCGAGGGCTGCTGCCGCGGGTCCGGGCGATGATGGTGGCCAGCTGCCCCGACGTCGCTCTCGAGCTGCGCCAGGTCGCGTGGAGCGACCCCACCGCCGGGCTCGCCTCGCAGGTCACCGATGCCGCGTTCGTGTGGCTGCCGCTCACCCATCCGCCGTACCGGTGGGTGACCATCGCGCGCGAGCCCCGCCTGGTGGCCCTCCCCAACGCGCACCCCCTGGCCGGCCGCGAGAGCGTCTCGCTCGCCGACCTGCTCGACGAGCCGTTCCTGGCGCTGCCGCCGACGGCCGGGCCGCTGCGCGACCACTTCCTCGCGGTGCCCGAGCGCGACGGCCACCCGGTGCGTGTCGCCGCGGAGATAAACGACACCGAGGAGACCTACGAGGCCGTGGCCAGCGGAATCGGCATCTGTCTGCTCGCGGCGGGCAACGCCCCGATCTTCGACCGCGGCGACGTCACCATGCTCCCGGTCGCAGACCTCGGTCCCTCCGAGCTCGTGCTCGCCTGGCACGAGCGTCGCAGCCCGCCTCTGCTCGAGACGTTCGCCCGGCTGTGCGAGGAGGTCGCGCGCGAGTCCGCGGCGGCATCCTCGGCGTGAGGCGGTTCAGCCGTGATGCTTTCCTTTCGGAAATGCATCTCGAGCACTTCTCCCTGATCGTCGACGACTACGACGCCGCCATCGCCTTCTTCGTCGACGCCCTGGGCTTCGAGCTTGTGGAGGACTCGCCGGCGCTCACCACGGCCGGCGGTCGCCCCAAGCGCTGGGTGGTCGTGCGGCCACCTGGCATGAGCACGGGGCTGCTCCTCGCTCAAGCCGACGGGGAGCGCCAGGCGCAGGCCGTCGGCGACCAGTTCGCCGGACGCGTCGGGCTGTTTCTGCGCGTCGATGACTTCCAGGGCCACTACGACCGGATGCGCGCCGCCGGTGTCGAGTTCGTCGGCGAGCCCCGGGACGAGCCCTACGGACGGGTCGTCGTGTTCGTCGACGTCGCCGGCAATCGCTGGGATCTGCTGGGCCCGCGCTGAGGTTCGTCAGCGCGCGGACCAGCCGCGCCGAGGATCGTCGGCGTTGGACCGGTTTCGGTCAAGTTGCGGCGACGGCCACCCGATGAAGCCCCGAGACGGCCGTGGCCGTCCCAAGAAACGCATGCAGTCCCACACTCACACCCACTCGGAGATGGGCGATCGCCTCGTGTCCGGTCTCGAGCGTCGACGCCTTCAAGGCCATCAACGACACGTTCGGGCACGCGGCGGGCGACCAGGTGCTGCGTGAGTTCTCGGAGGTGCTCAGCGCCCAGAGCCGCGGCGATGACATCGTGTGCCACACGGGCGGCGAGGAGTTCTGCCTCGTGCTGCCGCGGACGAGCCGGGAGGAGGCCAAGCACGTGGCCGACCGCGTCGTGGACGCGGTGCGCGCCGCGCGGCTGGGGCCGCGGCAGAATCTGACGGTGTCGGCGGGGGTGGCGACGTCGTCGGACTCACGCGGAGACCGCGAGTGCCTCGTCCGGCAGGCCGACGAGCACCTCATGCGCGCCAAGCGCGAAGGACGCGACCGCGTCGTGCTCGGCGAGCCCGCTTGATCTGACCTCTACGCGGCCACGGCGCTGCCGGGCTGACCGGTGGCCTGGGCGGGCCACAGCTCGCCTGCGATCGCTCCCAGAGAGACGATCCGGCCCACGATGGGGCTGACGGATCGGTCCACCTCGAGCGCGCCGCCGCCGTTGCGGGCCTCCGCCATCGCATCGAGGATGGTGCGGATCCCGCTGCAGTCGATGAATTCGAGCTCGGACAGGTCCAGACGGACCCGTTGCTCACAGCGCTGCACCTCGTGGAGCCGGACCTTGAGCCCGGGGGCGGCCGACAGATCGAGCTCGCCGGTCAGCGTCATGCGCACGGCGCCGTCAGCGTCGTGTCGCTCGCGCACGTTGAACAGTGGATGCCCCGGTCCGGTCCCCCTAGGACCGTCCAAGGCGAGAGGCTTTGTATCAACCACGTTCGACCTCACCTCCGTGAACGTGTAGAAGCTCGTGGTGAGTCCCAAAACGACCGCGGTGATCAAAACTTGCGCAAACTCGCTTCCGTGTCCGCGGGTCGTGGCCGGCAAACGCGTGGAGGCTTGGCCCCAATGCAGCACGTCGTGTCCATCTCGTAAGAACGCGCGTCTCGCTGTCTCTAATGGCGCAGCCCCTCCCACCTACAGGAGACGACGTCATGCCGCTGACCCGCATCGCCATCCGTGATGGCAAGACATCCGAGTACAAGCAGGCCCTGATGGACGAGATCTACGAGGCCATGCGCGAGACCGTCGCCATCGGGGAGGGCGACCGCTTCATGGCGATCACCGAGCACGGCGCCGATGCCTTCGCGTATGGGCCGTTCCTGGGGATCGACCGCAGCGATGACCTGGTGCAGATCCAGGTGTTCTGGGCGCCCGGGAAGCCGACCGAGGCCAAGCTGGCGATGTACCAGCGGATCGTCGAGCGGCTGAGCCACAATCCGGGCGTGCGGCCCGAGGACGTGCTCATCTCGGTCGCGAACGGCGCGGACGGGCGCGTACCGGCACCCGTCAGCACAGGCGCTACGGCACCCTGATGGGCGGGCCCGCCTTCGGCCTTTGCCGCCGGGCCACCCCCACCGCGATGGCAGCCAGGACTGCGAGCAGGCCGGCCAAGAGCCCCCACGGCACGCCGCCGGTGGCGCGCGGGGCGGTCTTGTGCGCGGCCGGCCGCGTCTGCGCCGGCGCGGAGGCGGAGCGCGATGTCCTGGCCGTGTCAGCGACAAGCGTGAGCGTCCGCGTGTTGATGGCCGCTCGCGTCGCACCGGCGAAGCCGACCTTGAGCAGCTTGCCGCCCGACCCGAGTGAGAGGTGCCCATTGGTGATGTCGAGGTGTGTGAGCGACGGAAGGTCGATGCAGACCGCCCGGTGGCCCACGGTGTCCAGGGCGTGGATGAACGGGGCACCCGTCGGGCGCATGTAGAGCGTGTAGGCCCAGCGGTAGCCGGGGCTCATCACCCGCGTGATCGGAAAGCCGGTCATCGCCTCGCCGCGGTCGTCCGGGTCCACAATCGGCTTGGGGAGCATCCGGTGTGTGAGCAGGTTGTAGGCCAGGACCTCGTACTTGCTGATGTCGGCATTGTGGTAGTGGATGAGGTACAGCCAGCGGCCATTGGGCGAGATCGCATCCACCGCCGACCACCCGGGCAGAGCGACGCGGGCGCGAATCGCGAGCCGCGGCGTGCGCAGGACGAGCAGCCGCGTCGTACGCGGAGCGCCGCGGAGCGTCAGCTGGGCCAAGACCAGGGTGTGGCCGTCGGCCGATAGACCAGTCGTCGCGCCGCGATAGTCGACGCCGGGAATCCCGTACTGGCCGCGGAGGCGAAGCTGAGCCCCGCTCGGTACCCCGCCGGCTCCGAGGCGTTTGACGATCGTGGCGCGGCCGGCGCCGAACACGCCGTACGTGGGTGACGTACCCGGGACGCCGATGGCGATGCCCTGGCTCGGCGGGACGGGTCCGCCGTCGGCGAGTGCCGCCGCCGGAACGGCCACGAGAGTCACAAGCGCGAGCGCCGCGCTGCGGAAGATCCACTGCATTGCCAGCCTCCTCGACCGAGGGTTGCTCTGCCTCGTATACGTCTGGGAGGCCCCGAGCGTTCCCTCAGCGCAGGGATCTCGCGAGCGCGAGCGCCTGTGCGAGGGTATGGATGCCTTCGATCCGGACGGTGAGCCCGTGGTGGTCGAACAGCAGCACGTTGCCGGCCAGACGGACGCGGTCGGTCCGCACCTCGCCGTTCAGGCTCTGGAAGAGGACCTCGTGCGGCGCGTGGGAGAGGAACACGCCAGGTCCCCCGTCCACGCGCAGGTGGGTGAGCTTGGTTCGCGGGCCGACCACCTTGAGCACGAGCGGCGTCGCGGTCCCGCGGAATTCGGTGACGAGGACCCGTCCGCTGAGGAACGAGAGGCGCCCGCCGGGAACATCGCGGCCGAGGTACGCCGCCGGCGAGCCCGGTGGCACCAGCGGGGTGAAGGTGACGGCGCGGCGGACGTCGGTGAGCGGAAGGCGAGAACCCAGGCCGAGCTTGAGGCCGGCGCCCGCTGGTGCCGACGACGGCGGCAGGCGCGGAACCCGCTCGATCTGCACGCCGCGCAGCCCGAGGATCCGCAGGATGACGTGGCGCGTCGGCGGGGCGGCCATCGCGCCCCCGGCGACCAGGAGCGCCGCCGCCAGGGCGATGGCGAGCGTGCGGCGCGCGGGGCGACGTCGCCGGCGACGTGTCGGCAGGTGCGATAGAACGGCCGACGCGACGTCCGGCGCCGGCGGAACCTCCAGCGCCGCGCCCAGCGCGCTCAGCCGGTGTTCGAGCTCAGTCATGAGGTGCTCTCCTCCAGTTGGGCGTGGAGGCGACCAAGCGCACGGGAGAGCCGTGACTTCACCGTTCCGCGCCGGAGGCCCAGCGCGATCGCCGTCTCGGCCTCCGACAGCCCGAGGAAGTACCGGGCGGCGATGACCAGTTGGTCGTCCTCTCGGAGCAGGGCGACTGCGGAGGACAGACGCGCGCGGTCGTCGGCCGCCACCGCCTCGGCCTCCGCCGAGGGCGCTGCGCTCGGGTCAGCTGGGCCCGGCCCGAGCCGCAGCACGAGCGTCGCCCGGCGCCCCGCGCCGCGCCGGCGGTTGCGCGCCTCGTTGATGGCGATGCGCACCAGCCACGGGCGAAACGGCGCCTCCGGCCGGAACCGGGGCATCGCCAGCCACGCCTTCACGCACGCGTCCTGCGTGGCGTCCTCGGCGTCGGCCGCCGAGCCCGTGATCAGGTAGGCGGCGCGGAACGCCACCGCCTGATGGCGTTGGAGCAGCTGCCCATAGGCCCGCTGATCGCCCGCCTTGGCGGCGGCGATGAGCAGTTCCTCGCCGGATTGGACCGAGATGCTCCTGGCCTGGGTCACCTGCGCATGCACAGCCTCCCCGGTCATACACCGCAGGCGCCCCAAGGGTTCCCTGAGATATGGCGAGACCCGGACTCGAACCGGTCCGGACGACGTCCCCGGTCAGGGCACGGATGCCGACACAGCAGCGAATGGCGAGACCCGGACTCGAACCGGTCCGGACGACGTCCCCGGTCAGGGCACGGATGCCGACACAGCAGCGAATGGCGAGACCCGGACTCGAACCGGGGACACCACGATTTTCAGTCGTGTGCTCTACCAACTGAGCTATCTCGCCCTGGCCGGGCGATGCTAGCGAGTGGACACCGGTTTGCGGCATCGGACACTCGTCCGGAACTGCTGCCGGGACGTTCCGCTCCGGGTACTCTGACCGCTGTGCGTCGGCTGAGTGGGCTACTGATGGCGGGCTTGGCGGTTGTCGCGCTGGTTGGCTGCGGCAGCTCATCGGCGGGCAGCGGCGGCGCGGCCAGTCCGACAGTTCAGGCGCTCTCGTACTTCCCCACCACCTCGCCGTTCGTGATCACCGCGGCCACGAACCCCAAGGCCGCGGCCCTCAAGCAGTTCCAGCGGAGGAGCCCCAGCTACGCGCTCGCCGCAACCGCGCTCTTCGCCCAGCTCGCCAAGCTCGGGATCGACTACAACAAGGACATCCGGCCGCTGTTCGGCAACCCGGTCGTCGCAGGGGTGATCTCGACCCAGGGTCTCAGCGGCTCCGGGTCAGACGCGCAGTTTCTCGCCGTATGGGTCACCAAGAGCGCGAGCAAGCTCACGTCGCTGCTGACGAAACTCCACCTCTCAAGCAGTGGCACGCACGACGGCGCGAAGCTCTACTCCGTCGGGGACGCGGGCCTGGCCACCTCGGGCGCGACCGTCATGGTCGCCCGCTCGGTGGCGGTGCTCGACGCCGCCCTTGACCGCCACGCGCACCATCAGGGGTTCGACCAGGCCAGCTACGCGAAGGCCACCACCGGCGTCCCGGCGGACGGGCTCATCACCGCGTTCGGCGACCTCACTCCCGTGCTCTCCGCGCCCAGCGCCGCCAAGGCCCGACAGGTTCCCTGGGTGGCTGCGATCACCGGGTACGCCGCGTCGGTGACCACCGAGCAGAACGAGACAGCGATTCGCTTCCACATCGCCACCAACGGCAAGCAGTTGTCCGTCGCGCAGTTGCCGATCGCCAGCGGGGTCACGGGCCCCCAAACCGTGGACACGATGCCGATCGCCCTCGGCATCCGGGATCCCCAGCAGATCGTGAGCTTCATCCTCGACGCGATCCGGCGGACGGAGCCGGCCGAGTACGCGAAATATCTCCGACAGGCGGCGGCGTTCAAGAAGAAGTCCGGCGCCGACGTCCCCACCGTGATCAAGCAGATGACGGGTCAGCTCATCCTCTCGAGCGATTCCCATACGACGCTCGTCAGGGTCCAGCTCGCCAATCCGGCGGTGCTGCGGTCGACCCTGGCGGCGCTCGCGCAGACCAAGGGCCCCGACGGCGCCCATGTCACGGCAATCGGCGGGGGCTTCTACCGCATCCACGACGGCGCCACACCCCTCACCGTGAGCGTCATCGGCAATCAGCTCGTGCTCGGTCGTGGCACGCCGGCTCAGCTGCGGCTGTTCGCCGAGGCCCCGATCACCGACGGGGCGGCCGACACGGGCTCGCTCGCGTTCGCGGTCGACCTTCCTGCCCTGTTGCACAACACGCTCACGAAGGCCCCCTCGCCGCTCGCCCAGCAGCTCATCTCGATGCTCGGCGTCATGAGAGGCTCGGCCCAGGCCGACACCAGCGGCCTCAGCGGCAAGATCACGATCCCGCTGAAGTAAGCCCGCGCGGGGCGATCTGGAACGAATCGAAGTGACGCGCGGCTCCGTCTGAGACGGTGCTGTAGACGACTTCGGCGCCCGTACGCCGCGCGCTCACCGTCATGAAGCCGTGGTCGCTGCACTGGAAGGACTCGAGCGTCACGCCCTCGAGCCCCGGGAACGACGCCGGCAGATCCGGCACCCCGGTCCCGATGTTATGGCGCTCGTGAAAGCCTCCGCTGCCCGCCACGATGAAGGGGATCTCGCGGCCGTGCAGTCGGCGGGCGAAGCGCTGGTAGTTGTGGGCGTGCCCGGTGAACACCGCGTCGGGGACCCGACCGGCCTGCGCGAAGCAGCCGTCCAGCAGCTCCCCCAGCTCGAGGTTTGAGCCGTGGACCACGTCGGCGGAATAGACCGGCTGGTGCATGGCCAGGATGAGCGTCACGTCGGCAGGCGCGGCGCCGAGCTCGCCGACCAGCCAGGCGACCTGATCGGCGGCCAGCTGTCCGCCCTCGGGCACGTTGGTGTACAGCCCGACGATCCACAGCCAGTCGTGGGTGAGCGTCCAGTACACGTTGGGCTGGGCCACGATCGGCCGCGGCAGCCTCAGCGCGGCGTCGCGCAGCGGTGGCGAGTCGGAGCAGAACGTCTTGACGAACGCCGCCAGCGTCCCGGCGCGCGAGCGCGGGGTCAGTTCGCCGTCGTGGTTGCCGGGCACCGCGAAGATCGGTGCCGAGTACGCCGCGTAGGGCGCGAAGAACTGCGAGCGATAGCCGGCCTCCTCACCGTGGGGGTAGACCACATCGCCCAGGTGATAGAAGAAGTCCACCGGCGAGTGCCCGTGCAGGTCGGCGACCATCGCCTCCGCCACCCCACGCTGCGGGCGCCCGTCGCGCCAGCCCCCGGTGTCCCCGACGCAGTGAAACCGGACCAGGCCCGCGCGGTCGATCGCCGCCATCCGATCTGGCTCGAGCACGTCGGCGAGGCGCAGGCGGTGCGGCGGCGGGCGAGACGGCTGGGGAAGGGGCACAAAGGCCTCGCTGGGCGTCGCCTGCCGGCGGTGGGTCACCTGCTCGGCGGCGGTCGGCAGCGCGGGGGTCGGGCCCGGCCATGCCGGGGCCGTCGCTCCCTGCCACGAGTCGTTGCGCAGACGGATGAGCTCATTCTCAGACCGCGTGGGGCCAGGGTCGTTTAGATCCTGTGATCGTTGCCGCGCCGGCGGCTGCGAGGTGTGAGGCGCGGGGGCGCGGGGCCCCGCAGCTCAGTGGGCGGCGCTCATGCGCCGCAGGAGCTCGAGCGCCCCGGCCTTGTGCAGCGGCTCGTTGAGGTTGCCGCACTTGGGCGACTGCACGCATGACGGGCAGCCCGACTGGCACGGGCACTCGCCGATCAGTCGCTGCGCGTCGGCCACGAGCCGGTCGAACTCCTGATAGCCGCGGCGCGTGATCCCGACGCCGCCCGGATGGCCGTCGTAGATGAAGATCGTCGGGCCGCCCGTCTGGGGATGGGCATCGATCGAGAGGCCGCCGATGTCCCAGCGATCGCACATGGCGATGAGCGGCAGCACGGCGATCTGGCCGTGCTCGAGCGCATGCAGCGACCCCAGGAGCGCCGCGCGGGGGAACTCCTGGGCGGCGATGAGCTCGTCGAGCTCGTACCACAGCGCCCGCGTGTCGAACTCGGTGGTGGGCAGGTCGAGTGACTCGAAGTCGATCACTTCGTGGTCCTGTAGCGACTTGCGCTGATAGCCGACCACGGTCTCCGTGTAGACGACCGAGCCGTAGGAGAGCGTCACCCCGCGCGCGTTGCGCCGCTCGGTGAGGCGATCGATGTAGAGCATGATCTCGCGCTTGGCCTGGGTGAAGTAGTCGCCGTCGAAGGGCTCGAGCAGGACGCGGCGGGAGGCGAGATCCAGCTCGCGCACGTGGTAGGAGCGCCCCAGGTGCAGGTACACCGCGCCCTCGTGGACGGTCGAGTACGCGCGCCCGGCCTCGATCGTCCCCAGCACCTCGCCGGAGCTGGCATCGAGCAGGACGAAGCTGTCGGCCGACGCCGAGCGCAGCGCCACCCGGGCCGCCGGGTAGTCGTCGGCGCGCTTGGGGACAAAGCCGGTGGCGCGCTCGCGCAGGAGGCCCGCGTCGGTGAGCTGCTGCGCGCAGTCGCGCCAGTGCGGGCCGAGGATCGCCTCGTCGGCGTCGGACAGAGGCGCCTCGTGCGCGGCGCACAGGAGGTGCTCGGCATAGATCTCGGGGCTGCCCGGGTCGAGGATCGCGGCCTCCACGGGCCGACCGAGGAACTCGTCGGGATGACGGCAGAAGAACTGGTCCAGCGCGTCCTCCCCGGCAATGTAGACGGCCAGTCCGCGGCCGCGGCGACCCGCCCGGCCCCACATCTGCCGCAGGCTGGCCACCGTGCCGGGAAAGGTGACGCACACCGCGGCGTCGAGCTCACCGATGTCGATGCCCAGCTCGAGCGCGTCGGTGGCCACGACGCCCAGAAGTTCGCCCGCCGTCAGGCGGCGCTCGATCTCGTGGCGCTGCGCCGGGGTGTAGCCGGCGCGGTAGGGCGCGATCCGCTCGCCCAGCTCGGCGGGGAGGCGGTCGACCGCGTGCTTGAGGATGAGCTCCACCCCCTTGCGCGACTTCATGAAGCAGATCGTCCGGGCGCCGCTCTGCACCAGCTCGGAGAAGACCTCGGCGGCTTCGTAGAGCGCGGACGCCCGGACCCCGAGCTCCTCGTCGAGCAGCGGCGGGTTCCACATGGCCACCCGGCGCTGGGCCCGGGGGGCCCCGTCGTGCTCGACCAGGTTGAAGGGCTTGAGGCCCGTCAGGGTCTCGGCCAGATCGACGGGGTTGGCGATCGTCGCCGACGCCAGCAGGAACCGCGGCTCGGTGCCGTGGATGGCGGCGGCCCGGCGCAGCCGGCGCAGCACGTTGCCGACATGGGAGCCGAAGACGCCGCGGTACACGTGCGCCTCATCGACCACGACGAAGGCCAGATTGGCAAAGAGGTCCCCCCACGCGGTGTGGTGAGGCAGGATCCCGACGTGCAGCATGTCCGGGTTGGTGATGATGAGGTTGCTGCGCTTGCGGATCGCCGAGCGCTCGTGGCGCGGGGTGTCGCCGTCATAGATCGCGGGGCGGATCTGCTTGCTCAGGCCGAACCGGTGCAGCGACCGCGCCTGGTCCTGGGCCAGTGCCTTGGTCGGGTACAGGTAGAGCGCGCGGGCGGCGCGGTCGGTGGTGAGCACCTCGAGGGTGGGGAGCTGAAAGCACAGCGACTTGCCCGACGCGGTGCCCGTGGTGACCACGGTCGGGCCGTCGAAGGCCTTGAGCAGCGCATCGGCCTGGTGTGAGTAGAGGTGCTCGATCCCGGCGTGGTCAAGAGCCTGGGCGACGGGCCAGCTGAGCTGGTCGGGGATCGAGACGAGGCGTCCCGGCCGCCCTTCATAGACGTCGTCGTGCACCAGCCGCTCGTCCGAGCGTCCGGTGGTGAGCAATGCCTCCCAGGGCTCGGTTTCACGGAGTGCCGACACGCGTGAGTCTCAGTATGGCGGTCGGCTCCGACCCGTCTCGGGCGGACGCGGTGCTACGGTCGCGCCCGCCGTGCGCTGCCTCTACGTCGACATGGACGGGACCCTTCTGGGGCCCAACGCCTCGTTGCTCACCGGAGCCGACGGGCGATTCAGCACACTCGCAGTCCGGGCGCTGGAGGCGTGTGCCCGGGCCGACGTGGAGGTCGTCATCTACTCGGGACGGCGGCAGACGAGCGTGTTCGAGGGCGCCCGCCTGATCGGCTCGACGGCCTACATCTTCGAGCTGGGCTGCGGCCTCGTGGTGGACGGCGAGCTCGAGTGGCTCACCGACGGCGTCGAGCCCTCCGAGGAGGCGGGCACGATCTATGAGCAGATCGACGCCTCGGGGGCGCCGGCGCTGCTGCTCGACCGCTATGCCGGCACGCTCGAGTACCACACGCCGTGGTCGCGCGGGCGCGAGGTGTCACACCTGTTCCGCGGCAACGTGGACCTCGACGAGGTGGCTGCCCTGTTGGACAGCGAGGGCCTCGGGCGGCTGCGGCTGGTCGACAACGGCGTGATCCGCGCGGCGTCCGAACAGATGCCGGGCATGCCGGTCATCCATGCGTATCACCTCATCCCGAGCGGGGCCTCCAAGGCGCGGGGCGTGGCCCGCCACATGCAGATCCGGGGCTACGCGCCCGAGGACTGCATCGCGGCCGGCGACTCGCGCGAGGACATGGAGGCCGCCTCGGTGGTCGGAACGTTCTGGCTGGTGGCCAACGCGCTGGAGCGTGACCTGACCCTCGCGCAGGATGTGGTTGGCCGCCCCGGAGTCCGGATCGCCTCGGAGAGCTACGGCGCGGGCGTCTACGAAGCGGTGGTGACGACGCTCGCCGAACGGCGCGCTCGCTGATTGCGCGCCATCTCGCGCTGGGCCGCGTCGATCACCCTCTGGCGCGCCCGACGTTGTTCTGACTTCAGCCGCGAGCGCGAGTTCAGCTCGTCGGCATCGCCCACAGCCCAACCCAGCCGCTCCACTAGTTGGGCAGCGAAATGCTCTGACTCGAAGTCGCTCACGCTCACCCGCTCCCGGAACATGATGGGCGGCTCCGCGTCGTCAGCCGACTTGTCGGCCGTCACGATGATCTGGGGCATCTATCCCTCCGTCGACATCGGTTCCAACCCACAGTGGCACGCTCAGATTCAGGCACAGTAAACATCCTGTAGCCACATCCACATTCTGTTTTCTAATTAGTGGCGCATTGACTCGACGGACGTGCGCAAACGTGATTTGGCGCGCCGCCGGGCGGGTCGTGAGCGCGATGTGACGGCGGCGTCGTGCGCGACGTGAGCCGCGTCAGGCGGCGTCGTGCGTCCGCGAGCGCGATGGCCGCGCCGCCGCGTCCTCGGCCGCCACCGCGTCGGCCAGCTCCCCGGCGGCCTCCGCGAACTCGCCGAACGCGTCGGCCACCTGCGCGGCGCTCGAGCCGGTGATGGCGTGGTTCAGCGTCGCCACCGCTGTGTCGAACCGCTCCCAGAGCGGCGCCGGCCCGCGCCGGCCCGTGCCGGGTCGCAGCTCATACGGCGGCGCGGCGTTCTCGGCGCCCGGGACCGGACGCCACAGCAGGCCCGCCGCGTGCGCGTGCTCCCACGCCACCTGCTCGTTGGACGCCGCCTCCGCGAGATCACGCAGCCGCGACGCGAAGCCGGGGTCGGGTGGGGCCAGCTTGTGCGCCCGCATCGCCGCAGCCCAATCATCGCTGGCATGACGCACCGCGCGCATGATCTGTGCTCGTTGTCGGTCGAGATCGTCCCCGAAGCTCATCCCCCTCCTTCACCCGCACCCGGAGCCCCGCGTTCCGCGGAACCCGAGCCCGTATCCGCGCCGCCCGGACCAGGCTCCGCCACACCGACTGGCTCGCCGCCCCAGAAGTCATCGGCGCTCGGACTGGCTCGCCGGCTGGGCGCCGTCACGCCCGCGCTGTAGCTCTCATCGAGGATGCGCTCGAAGTCCGACCGCTTGATCCGGACCCGCCGGCCCACCCGCAGCGCCGGCAACGACCCCTGGTCGATCCAGTTGCGGACCGTCTGCTGGTTGAGCTTCAACGTCTCCGCCACCTCGGCAACGGTCAGGTACGTCTCTTCGGGCTCGCTGGGGCTCATAGATTGTTTACTAATTGAGACAAACTGGGGCTAATCCAGGGTTATACTGTACCTCGCCACGGAGACGGACTGGCACCCGGACGGAAGAAAGGTCTGCAAACCCGTGGAAACGGGCGATGGGCGAACCGAAGACAGTGGCGGGCTGACTCGGAACGAGGAGAACGTCATACGGCTGCCGCGCGACTGGCTGGGGCCGCCGGAGGAGCTGGTCCCGATCGGACCGGCGGCCAGGGCCCGCGCTGCCCAGCGCGGCATCGAGAACGGCACGCCGCCGACGGCGGACGCGTTCTGGAGCGAGGATTCGGCTGCCCTCCACGACGCCGTCCAGGCGCCGCCCGACGCCGGAGGTGAACGACTCGAGCCGCCGGTTGGCCTGGTGCCACCGGTGGCCGGTCCGCACATCCCCGCGTTGAATCGACTCCCGCGCCTGCGGTCGCCGTCCGGTGGCCGCCGCGTGTCGCGGTTGTCGCGGCGGTGGAGCCTGGTCGCCCTTCCGGCCGTGGCGCTGCTAGTGGTGGTCGCGCTGATCGGACGCACCCAGGGGCCGGCGTCGCACCCGGCCACATCGGCATTGCACGGCCGCACGGCAGCGTCATCGACATCCGGTTCGTTGGCCGCGTCGGACGATGCCGCCGCCGAGAAGTTCATGGCCCAGGTCAAGCACCAGCTGCGCCAGGCCACTGCGCGCCAGCAGGCCACCCGTCGTGGTCACGCGCGCACGCACGCGCGAGGCGCCCGTCCAACCAAGGCCCACCATCGCGCGCCGACGCATCACGCCACCCCGGCTCCGGCCCCGACCGTCACCGAGGGGGCGGCAACTCCCGTGGCCACTCACTCCAGTGCACCAGTTTCCACGTCCACCACCCCGGCCGCGTCGACCGCATCGACGAGCGGCTCCGGGGGTTCTAAGCCTGCCACTGGTCCGCCGGGCCCCATTGGCATCGGCTCGATCAGCGGCGGATGCACCGTCAAGTGCTCATGAGGTTTTGACCCGTGTCGTCGTCCGAAAGGCAGGTGCGCGTGCACCGACTCATCGCCCACCTTCGCAGCAACCTCGTCGGCTGGATTGCCCTGTTCGTCGCCCTCGGCGGCACCGGCTACGCCGCCATCAGCATCCCGCGCAACTCGGTCGGCGCCGCGCAGATCCGGAACCGGTCGATCACTCCGGAGAAGTTCAACCCGAAGTCGATCGGGGGGAGCGTGCGGGCGTGGGCGATCATCCGCGCCAACGCCACGGTGGTCGCTAGCAGCGGCAGGCCCGCTGTCTTCGCGAGTGTGTTCCCGGGGTCGTACGTGATCCAGTGGGGCGTGCGGCTCCCCGAACCTGCGCGACGGTGGCGAACGTCGACGAGCGCTCGCCCGACCAGACCCCGATCCAGCTACCGGGCGGCGGTACGGCCGAGCGCCGCTATCGGCTACGCCAGCAACGTCGACACCGAGACGTCATCCCGAGCGGCACGGGACACAAGGTCTCGAAGACCAGCCTCGACACGTTCAACCAGTCCGGGCAGCCGACTCCGATGGCCTTCGACGTCGCGGTGATCTGCTGACAGGACCGGGTATGCATGGCGAGCGTGATTCCCAGGTCTCATTGCGCGAGCCACGCTCGCCGTCACGATCGCGCTGGCGCGGCATCGCGGCGCTTACGTCAGCGGGCGAGGTGCGGCGACCGACGGGCTCTACCAGGACGTGTACTCGGTCAACGGGTGCGCGAGCGGCGCCGGGATCTTCTCGCCGACCTCGTACAACACGATGATCGACGTTCGCGCTACTGTCCTTCCGAGCTCGACATCGATGCCCCCAATCCACCGGCGCACCAAGGAGACTACGGCAAAGTGGTCAACCATCACCCCCTCGCCAGCAATCCGGATCGTCGGTGTGACCTCGACCGGAGTCGCAGACTGCAACCTCCACAGCGACGGGTTCTCGGCCTTCTATTTCTGGGGTGACAACGGCACGAACTTCGGCATCCCGCAGGTCACGATCGACTGCCACGGTGCCGTCCACCAGAACGGCTATGCCGGCTCCCTCAGCCAGCACATCCAGTCCTCACGCTACTTCGGTTGGCAAGCACAGTGCAACCAGAGCTCGTGCACACCCACGGGCGCCGGGATCATCGTCTTCTCGGTCACAGCGATCCAGCTCGAAGCGCAGGAGTTCTCCGGGCCCACCCTGGACGCGGAGCCGGGGAACAACCTCTGGTACCAGTCAGGCTGGGTGAGGGGCGCATTCCCGGCCGATCTCCTCTCAACTGATCCCTCCGGCGTGTGCACGATGAAGACGTCGGTCAACGGCCAGGACATCAACCAGTACGTGGACGCAAGCCCGAACACGTCGCAGTGGATGCAGTGCCCGAACCACGAGCTCGACTCGAGCGTCGACACGACTGCGTATCCCAACGGCGCCGGAGCCGTCACGTTGACCTACGCAGCCGGCAACGCCGCCGGCGTGATCAGTTCGGGCTCGCACGCCATCAACGTCGACAACGTCACGCCGTCGGTCACCCTCTCGGCTCCCGCCGACACCGCCTCGACATCGGGCACCCAGGCCGTGACCGCCGTCGCCTCAGGTGGGCCGAGCGGCATCGCCTCGATCTCCTGCTCCGTGGATGGCGGGGCGACACAGACATTCAACGGCGCGAGTGCGCAGGTTCCGGTGACGGGCATCGGCGGCCACCAGGTCTCGTGCTACGCCCGCAACAATGCCGTGAACGCCAGCGGGGTCACGGCCACGTCGCCGACGGCGACGATCAATCTCTCGATCAGGCAGCCCACCGCCTCGGCGATCACGTTCGCGCGGATCGCCGATGCGCTCCAGTGCCGGACCGCCGTCGAGCGGGTCAAGGTCGCCGGCCGCGTCCACACCGTTCGGCGACATGGCAAGCGCGTCCGCGTCCGAGGACCCGCCCGGACAGTGCGCCGCAAGGTGCGCAAGTGCCACGCCCGCACGGTCGTGCGAACGGTGCGGGTCGTCCTCAAGCGCCATGGAAAGCCGGTGCTGCGCCACGGAAAGCCGGTCTACGTCAGGCGGCGCGTCCGGCGCGTCGTCCTCCCCCACGCGGTCAACAAGCCGCTGCGCCGCATCGGGCACGGCAAGCACACGACGGTCAACGGCTTCGTGGGCCTTGCCGACGGAACCGCGCTGGCAGACCAGCCCGTCGACGTCTACTCCTCGCCAGATGACAACGCGCCGCGCTTCAAGCTGATGAGGACGGTCACGACCAACGCTTCCGGGGAGTGGACGGCCAAGGTCGGAGCCGGCCCATCGCGGCTGATCGAGGCGGTCTACCCGGGCAACAGCACGACCGAGCCGGCCAATTCCTCGACGGTCAAGCTCATCGTGCCGGCGCGAATCGCGATGTCGATCTCGCCACGGGTCGTGCCGTGGTCCAAGAAGATCACGATCAGCGGTCACCTGGTCGGGGGTTGGGTGCCTCGCGACGGCGTCGCGCTACGGCTCCGGGTGCCCTACCCCGGCGGACACTCGCTCCAGGAGCCGTTCCGCACAAACTCGCACGGCGAGTTCAGCTTCCACTGGTCGTACGGGTCGGGACGCGGGGTCGTTTCGTATCGCTTCGTCGTGGCGACGACCGCGACCGAATCCGACTACCCATGGGCGGCGGCCGTCAGCCGGAGGATCCGCGTCACGTTCGGGCGCCCCACGCCGCACTCGCACCGCCGCCATCGCCATCGGCACGGCTGAGGGAGGCCGCCGGCCGACCGCCGCGCCCCGCCACACGGGCCCGGCCGCGTGGACCCGTCGCGGCCCACTTTGTGCCGAATGTGTGACGGCGTGTAAAAAGAGTGTGCCGATCCGAGGCCCCGCGCCCACAGGCGATCCCGGGCGTGCTGTGCTGGGGCCATGCCCCGCGAAATCAGCCGCCACGAGCTCTCGTGCGAGAAGTGCTCGTCAGGACGGACCGGAGCCAGTACCCTGGGTAGTCCATGGTCGGAGACATCTTCCAGCCCACGCATCTGCTGTTCGTCCTCGTCGTGGCGCTGCTCGTCCTTGGGCCCAAGAAGCTCCCCGAGGTCGGCCGGCAGCTCGGTAACGGGCTCCGGGACTTCCGAGCCGCGATCAACGGCGAGAGCAAAGAGCCCGAAGAGGTCGCGGCGCCCTACGAGCAGGACGTCTCAAACTCCACCCCTCAGCACGAGTTCGCGCACGAGCCCACGGTCGAGGTCAGCTCGAACGGGCACGAGTTCGCTCACGAGTCCTCTGCGGAGGCCACGCCGGGCGCGCAAGAGCCCTCTGCGACGGCCACCCCTGGCGAGCACGAGTTCGCGCACGAGCCGGAGACCGTCGCAAGCAGCGACGCCGCGCCTGGCACGACGCCTAACAGCGGGCACGAGTTCGCGTACGAGACGTCCGAGTCCTCGGACAAGCGGACCGACCCGCTCGCCTGAGCACGAGCCCCCGGGGATTATGAGCTCGGCGCGGGAACGCGCCGCGCTTGTTGCCCTGCTGCGTCTCGGCCACCGCGCACGGCCCGACCGCGCGGAGGCGGTGGAGCGCGCCGGCAGCGCCATCGCCGTGCTGCATGAGCAGCTGGCCACCCGCGGCGGCCAGGCGAGCCTCCTCCCCGAGGACCCGGGGCCCCTGCTCAGCCGCGCCGGGGCTGACATTGATGGCTGGCGCCGCGAGGGCTTCGAGCTCCTCACGGTCCTGGACGACGGGTACCCGGAGAACCTGCGCACCGTCCACGACCGTCCAGCGATCCTGTTCGTGGCAGGTCGGCTCACCGCACAGGACACGCGATCGGTTGCGGTCATCGGCTCGCGCCGCGCGAGCACCCCCGGCCTGGCCGCGGCGGTCGACATCGCCGAGGCCCTCGTCCGCGCCGGCTACGTCGTGGTCTCGGGGCTCGCGGCTGGGATCGACACCGCTGCGCACGAGGCGGCGCTTGCCGCCCAGGGGCGGACGGTGGCGGTGGTCGGCGCGGGTCTGCGCCACAGCTACCCGCCACAGAACGCGGCGCTGCAGCGGCGGATCGCCGCGGAAGGAGCCGTGCTCTCGCAGTTCTGGCCCGACGCCCCGCCCACGCGCAAGACGTTCCCGCTGCGCAACGCGGTGATGTCGGGGCTGGCACTGGGGACGGTGGTGGTGGAGGCCTCGTACCGCAGCGGGGCGCGTGTGCAGGCCCGGCTGGCGCTGGCCCATGGGCGCCCCGTGTTCCTGTGGCGGCCGCTCCTGGACGAGCCCTGGGCGCGGGAGGCTGCCCAACGCCCCGGGGTGCACGTGATCGACGAACCGGCCCAGATCGTGCAGACGGTCGAGCGGCTCAACGCCTTGGATGCGCTCGTTGAGTAGCCGCCGTGGCACCCGTCGTCGAGCTGAGCGCGTCCTACGCGAACGTCATGCTGCGCCCGCAGCCGGGCCCCGAGGTGTGCGCGTGCTGCTTCGACCTGACCGGTGGCGGGACGCGCTGCTGCCACTGCTCGCGCGACGTGTTCGTCGACGCGATGGCGCCGATCTCCTACTCGATCGGCGGCGAGCAGCTGCACCACGCCTTAGTGGGGTACAAGCGCTACACGGGCTGGCCCGCCCGATATCTCACGGCAGGGCTGGCGGCGGTGCTGTGGCGCCACCTCACCGACCACGAGGCGTGTCTGGCCCAGGCGGCCGCGGTGGACGGATTCGACGTGGTCACCACCGTGCCGTCGAGCGACGCCCGGCGCGACGCGACACATCCGCTGCACCAGCTGGTCGGCGAGCTCGTCACACCGCTCACCCCGCGGTACGCGCGCCTCCTGCGCCGGACCGACACCGCCGTCGTCCCTCACCGGTTTCACGCCGAGCGCTACCGGTCGGGCGCGGACCTCTCAGGGGGAGCGGTGCTCCTGATCGACGACACCTGGACGACGGGCGCCAACGCCCAGAGCGCCGCCGCGGCGCTGAAGGCGGCGGGCGCCGACCGGGTGGCCGCGCTGGTGATCGGCCGCTACCTGAACCGCGAGTGGGGCCACAACGACCGGCAGCTGCGCCGGCTGCGGCGTCCGTTTGACTGGAGACGGTGCGCGCTGTGCGGCGGAGCGGGGCCGGCGGTGCCCTCCACAGGGACGGGCGGCGGTCTCGAGCCGCACGGAGGCCGCTAGGCTCCCAGCGCCATGTGGTGGGAGCAGGCGGTCATCTACCAGGTCT
Organism: uncultured Actinomycetota bacterium; assembly: GCA_963708835.1. Lineage (GTDB taxonomy): Bacteria > Actinomycetota > Thermoleophilia > Solirubrobacterales > Solirubrobacteraceae > Palsa-465. Next base: position 324,455 of record CAVPUB010000002.1, read on the forward strand.
ACGTCCGCTCGTTCCAGGACACCAATGGGGACGGCATCGGCGATCTGCCGGGCGTGACGCAGCGGCTGGAGCACATCGCGGGGCTGGGGGCACAGGCGGTGTGGCTCTCCCCGATCTATCCGTCGCCCAACGCGGACTTCGGCTATGACGTGAGCGACTTTTGCGGCGTCGAGCCGGCGTTCGGGACGCTCGCCGACCTCGACGCGCTGGTAAGCCGCGCGCACGAGCTCGGGCTCAAGGTGCTCCTGGACTTCGTGCCCTGTCACACCTCCACCGAGCACCCGTGGTTTCGCGGGCACCCCGATTACTACGTCTGGGCCGACGCTCCGGTCAACAACTGGCGTGCGGCGTTCGGCGGCTCCTCGTGGGGGCACGACGAGCAGACCGGCCGGTACTTCCTGCACTCGTTCTTTCCCGAGCAGGCCGACCTCAACTGGCGCAACCCCGAGGTCCGCGAGCAGATGACCGCGGCGATGCGCTTCTGGGTGGACCGCGGCATCGACGGCTTCCGCCTTGATGCCCTGGATCGCCTCATGAAGGACCCCGAGCTGCGCGACGACCCGCCGGCCACGCGTCCGTTCGCGCTCCCCGGCGACCCCACGGACCTCGAGCTCGACCACATCCACTCGCGCAACGCGCCGGATCTCGGTGACGCGCTGAAGGCCATCCGCCGTGTCGTGGGCGACGTGCTGCTCATCGGCGAGGTCTACCTCCCGATCGAAGAGGCGGCCCCCTACCTGGAGACGCTCGACGTGGTCTTCAACTTCGAGGAGCTGTTCGCGGTCGGTGACGCGGCCAAGCTACGCGACGCGATCGAGGCCGGCCTGCGCACCGGCGGCCAGGGTTGGGTGCTGTCCAACCACGACTTCAGCCGGCTCGTGAGCCGCGCCGGAGCCGAGAACGGCCGGGCGGTCGCCCTGCTGCTGCTCACCCTCCCCGGACCCGTGTTCCTCTTCGAGGGCGACGAGTTGGGCTTCGCCGACGCGGCGATGGCGAGCCCCGAGCAGGACCGCAACCATCGCGACCCCTTCCGCGCCCCGATGGTCTGGGACAGCGATGCCGAACACGGCGGCTTCAGCACCGCGCAGCCGTGGCTGCACCCCCTTCAAGCCCCGGCAGAGGGCGTCGCCCAGCAGAGCGAGGATCCCACCTCTGTCTTGACGCTCACCCGTCGTGCGATGGCGCTGCGGCCTCGCCTGGATGCCCACGAGACCAGACTTCTCCCATCTGAACCGGGCACGATCGTGCTCCAGCGCGGCGACCACGTCGTTGCCATCAACCTGAGCGACGCTCCGGCAGCGGCGCCCGCGCGCGGCGAACTCATCCTCGAGGCGCGCCGCGGCGACGGCGCCGACCTCAGCGTCATCCCGGCCCATGGCGGCTGGGTCGCCCGCCTCGCCTGACGAGCGGCCCGGAGGCGGATCGCGCACAAACTCGATCCGAGGTTTGTGTTTTTGGGATCGGGGGGTAGGCTGCCAGCGAGGAAGGAGAATGCCGTGAGAGCGCTGGTTAAGGGAGGGCTCACAGGCCTCGCCGCCGCGTTGGTGGCGGGGGTCGTCGCCGGGTGCGGAGGGTCCAGTGGACCGCCGACACTGCAGTGGTACATCTTTCCCGAGCCGTCGGGATCGTTCGCGCACGCCGCCCAGGTCTGCTCACAGGCCTCCGGTGGCAAGTACAAGATCGCGCTGAACACCCTGCCCACGGACGCCGACGGCCAGCGCCAGGAACTGGTGCGCCGTCTGGCCGCCAAGGACAGCTCCATCGACATCATCGGCATGGACGTGACCTACACGCCCGAGTTCGCCGAGGCGGGCTGGCTGCGGCCGTGGGTCGGCGCCAACCGGCTCGCCGCGAGCAAGGGCATGCTGCCCGGTCCGCTGGCCACGGCGACGTGGAAGGGCACGATCTTCGGCATGCCCGACAACTCCAACACCCAGCTGCTGTGGTACCGCAAGGACCTGGTGCCCCGCCCGCCCACGACGTGGGCGCAGATGATCCAGGACGCCGTCAAGCTGGCCAAGGAGGGCAAGCCGCACTACATCGAGGTCCAGGGCAAGCAGTACGAGGGCCTGACGGTGTGGTTCAACACGCTCGTCGCGTCCCAGGGCGGCTCGATCCTGAAGGGCCCGTCGACCGTCTCGGTCGGTCCGACGGCGCAGAAGGCGGCGGCGATCATCCACGACGTCGCCACGTCGCCGGGGGCCGATCCGTCGCTGTCGAACTCCGATGAGGGCACCGCACGGCTTGCCTTCGAGAGTGGCTCGGCGGCGTTCGAGCTCAACTATCCGTTCGTGTATCCCTCCATCCAAGCTGACGACCCCAAGCTCGCCAAGCAGATGGCGTGGACCTACTACCCGTCGGTCATCCCGGGCAAGGCGGCCAGGGTGACGATCGGCGGGTCAAACCTCGGCGTCTCGAGCTACTCGAAGTACCCGCAGTTCGACTATGCGGCGATCAAGTGCCTGACCGATCCGGCCAACCAGAAGGTCGACGCGATCAAGGGCGGGTTGCCGCCGACGCTGGCCGCGGTCTACAACGACCCGGCGCTCGCCAAGCCCTATCCGTTCAAGGCGCTGATCGCCAAGCAGCTCGCCAATGCCGGCATCCGTCCTCAGACCCCGGCGTACGCCGACGTGACGATCGCCATCCAGAAGGCGCTCTCGCCGCCAAGCTCGATCGATCCCACATCCGTCCTTGACACGTTGAACAGTCAGCTCAAGGCAGCGTTGAGTTCAGGAGCCCTGATTTGAGCGCGATACAAGCAACCGGCAGCACCGGGACCGCGGCCCCCCAAACATCGCGGAAACGCCATCTGACCGACCGCGCCAAGGCCGAGCGCCGGCTCGCGTACATGCTGATCGCGCCCGCGGTCATCGTGATGGTGTTGGTGGCGATCTGGCCGATCATCAACACCTTCATCCTCTCCCTGCAGCGCGCGGACCTGCGCTTCCCGCAGAACAACCAGTTCATCGGCTTTGATAACTACGGCTCTGTGCTGAGCTCACCGCTGTGGTGGGCCGACGTCGCGCACACGCTGATCATCACCGTCTTCTCGGTTGGCCTCGAGCTCGTCTTCGGAATGCTCATCGCGCTCGCCATGCACCGTGTCATCTTCGCCCGCGGCGCGGTCCGGGCCGTCGCTTTGATCCCGTACGGGATCATCACGGTGGTCGCCGCCTACTCCTGGCGCTACGCCTTCGAGCTCGACTCGGGGTGGATCCCCGGGCTGTTCGGCATCAAGAGCGATCCGCTGGCCAGCACGACGGGCAGCTACGTCGCGGTGATCATCTCCGAGGTGTGGAAGACCACGCCATTCATGGCGCTGCTCCTGCTCGGCGGTCTGGCGCTCGTCCCCGACGAGCTGCACGAGGCAGCCAAGGTGGACGGAGCGTCCACCTGGCAGCGCTTCTGGAAGATCACGATTCCACTGATGAAGCCGGCGATCCTCGTGGCGCTGCTGTTCCGCACGCTGGACGCCATCCGGATCTATGACACGGTGGTGATCTTCAACAACGGGGCTCACAACACGGAGACGCTCTCTGTGCTGGCGTCAAACCAGCTGCTCAATCGTCTCAACTTGGGACTCGGGTCGACCGTCTCGGTGCTGTTGTTCGTCCTCGTGGGGATCATCGCCTTCCTATTCATCAAGGTGTTCGGAGCCGGCGCGAGTCCGACGGGGGGTGACTGATCATGGAGAGCACATTTCAGAAGCGGCTCGGCTGGTCGGGCGCGGTCGCCCTGATCGCCCTGTTTGCGCTGATCCCGGTGGTCTGGATCATCTCGCTGTCGCTCAAGGACCCGACCACGATCGGCGACGGCAACTTCTTCCCCAGCAAGTTCACCACGGACAACTACAGCAGCATCTTCAAGCAGTCGATCTTCACCGACGCGCTGCGCAACTCGATCGGCATCGCGCTCATCTCCACCGTTCTGGCGGTGTTCATCGCCTGCTTCGCGGCGTACGCCATCGCCCGCCTGAACTTCCCGGGCAAGAACGTCCTCCTGCTCGCCTCACTCGCCATCGCGATGTTCCCGCCGATCTCGCTGGTGGGCCCGCTCTACAACCTGTGGCGCAACATCGGCCTCTATGACACGTGGCCCGGACTGATCATCCCCTACATGACGTTCGCGCTGCCGCTCTCGATCTTCGTCCTCTCGACGTTCTTCAGAGAGATCCCATGGGAGCTCGAACAGGCAGCCCAGGTGGACGGCGCCACGCCGTACCAGGCCTTCGTCAAGGTCATCGCCCCGCTGGCCGCACCGGGGATCTTCACCACCGGCATCCTGGTGTTCATGATCTGCTGGAACGACTTCGTGTTCGCGTCGACGCTGACGTCGACCAACTCGGCCGAGACGGTGCCTGCGGCGATTGCGGCGTTCCCGGGCGCCTCGCAGTTCACCGAGCCAATCGGCACGATCGCAGCGGCCGCCGTGGTCGTCACGATCCCGGTCATCATCATCGTGCTCGTGTTCCAGCGCCGGATCGTCGCCGGCCTGACCGCGGGCGCCGTCAAGGGATAAGGAGAGCTCTCATGGCTGAGATCGCACTGGAGCACATCACCAAGCGCTACGGCGACGGCTTCGAGGCCGTCAAGGACCTCAGTCTCGACGTCTCCGACGGCGAGTTCATGATCCTCGTCGGCCCGTCGGGCTGCGGGAAGTCGACGGCGCTGCGCATGGTCGCGGGGCTGGAGGACATCACGGGCGGCGAGTTGAAGATCGGCGGCCAGCTGATGAACGACCGCGCCCCCAAGGACCGCGACATCGCGATGGTCTTCCAGAACTACGCGCTGTACCCGCATATGACCGTGCGCGAGAACATGGGCTTCGCGCTCAAGCTGGCCAAGGCGCCCGAGGCCGAGATCAACCAGAAGGTCTCCGACGCCGCCAAGATCCTCGACCTCGAGCAGCACCTGGATCGCAAGCCGGCCAATCTCTCCGGCGGTCAGCGCCAGCGGGTGGCCATGGGTCGCGCCATCGTCCGCAACCCGAGCGCGTTCCTGATGGACGAGCCCCTCTCCAACCTCGACGCCAAGCTGCGCGTCCAGATGCGCACCGAGATCGCTCGCATCCAGCAGCGCTTTGAGACGACGACGATCTACGTCACCCACGACCAGACCGAGGCCCTGACCCTGGGTGACCGGATCGCGGTCATGCGCGCCGGCATCCTGCAGCAGGTGGGTCCGCCGAGCGAGCTCTACGGCGCCCCGAAGAACCTCTTCGTGGCCGGCTTCATCGGGTCCCCGTCCATGAACTTCCTGCCCGGAGAGATCGACGGTGACAGCATCAAGACCCCGATCGGCACGATGAAGATCCCGGATGCGGTCCGCAGCCGGCTTCAGTCTGGCCCCGGCGGCGGTCGCGGCGGGGTGATCGTGGGCATGCGCCCCGAGGACTTCGAGGATCGCTCCGTCGTTGGTGACAGGCCTGACGGCGTCACCTTCAAGGCGAAGATCGACGTGCTGGAGTCGATGGGCTCCGAGTTCTACGCCTACTTCGTCGTTGACGCCGAGCGCGTGTCAAGTCGCGAGCTCGAGGAGCTCGCCAACGACGCGGGTGGGGCGGATCTCCCCCAACAGGAGGGAAGCCAGATCACCGCGCGCCTGGATGCGGCGAGCCAGGTCCGCCAGGGCCAGGAAACCGAGCTCTGGTTCAACACCGAGCACATCCACCTCTTCGATCCGGAATCGGGGCAGGCGCTGCTGGGCTCCAACGGAACGAGCGCGGCGGAGGCGTAGCCGGGGCGCGACAGCGCCTACGCACACGTAGACGCAACAGGCGGGACCTGGACCGCCGCTAAAGTCGGACGCCCATGCCCGGCACGCCGCGCTCCACCGGGATGCCCGGCCTCGATGCACAGACAGACTTTCTGCGTGCGCGACGACGGGCGGCGCTCGGAGCGATGGTCGCTCGCCTGCGCGGCGAGCCCGACGACGTTCGCCACGTGCTGCCCTACGAGGAGGTGGTGGAGGCACTGGGCTACGTCAGCGAGCACTCCGCCGGCACCGCCGTGGTCCCCCTCGATGCCATCGTCGGCACCGTCGACCGCGGCCGCGACTTCGATCGCAGCTTCCGCCCCACCACCGGTCGCGTGCGCTCCCGCTGGGAGCACATCGCCACCGCGATGCGGCGCGGCGAGGCCATGCCGCCCGTCGACCTCGTCCGCATCGGGCAGATCTACTTCGTCCGCGACGGCCACCATCGGGTGTCGGTGGCTCGGGCGCTCGGCCACACCGACATCGACGCGATGGTCACCGAAGTGGTCACGCGCGTCGGCGCCGAGCGCGCCATCACCCTTGACGCCCTGCCGGTCAAGAGCCACGAGCGGGTCTTCTTCGAGCGCGTCCCCCTGCCTGACACGGCCCGGGCCGAGATCAAGCTCACCGATCCCTGGGACTACGGGCGCCTCGCCGAGGCGGTCGAGGCGTGGGGCTTCCGCACCAGCCAGGATCGCGGCGAGCCGATCAATCGTCGGGAGACGGCATACCTGTGGCTGGAGAACGAGTACCGGCCGGTGGTCGAGATGCTGCGGGGCGCGGACCTGATCGGCACCATCACCGAGACCGAGGCCTACATGCGCGTGAGCGCCGCCCGCTACCGGCTGCTGCGTACGCACATATGGGATGAGGACGTCCTCGCCGCCGTCGTCGACGAGCTCTCGAACAGGAACCGGCGCCGGCGAAAGACCGACCTCGAGCAGCCCTGAGCCGCGTCAGCGCCACCAGGCGCCGAGGACGCGACGCCAGTTCTCCCAGCCGATGGCCCGCAGGTCGCCGTCGTCAAAGCCGGCGTCGCGCAGGGCGTCGAGCAGCTTGGGCAGCCCGGCGACGTCGCCAAGCTCGTCGGGGATCCGCGTGCCGTCGAAGTCCGAGCCGAGCGCGACGTGGCGCACGCCGATGCGTTCGGCCACGTAGGCGGCGTGCTGCGCGATCAGCGAGAGCGGAGTGTCGCCGTCGTCCTCGAGGTCGGGCCGGATGAACTGGCAGCCGTAGATGACGCCGACCAGGCCGCCCGAGGCCCCGATCTCGTCAAGCTGCGCGTCGGTGAGGTTGCGCGTGCTCGCCGCGATGGCGTGAACGCCGGAGTGGCTGGCCACCAGCGGTCCGGGCTCGGCCCGCGCGACGTCCCAGAAGCCCTTCTCGTTGAGATGACTGAGGTCGACCATGATCCCCAGCTCGGCGCAGCGGGCGACCAGCGCGTGGCCGGCCGGGGTCAGGCCCGGGCCGGTGTCGGGGGTGGCCGGGAAGATGAAGGGGACGCCGTGACCGAACGCGTTGGAGCGGCTCCACACCGGCCCCAGCGATCGCAGCCCAGCCGCATACCAGTGCTCGAGCGCCTCGAGCTCGGGGTCGATCGCCTCGGCACCCTCGATGTGCAGCACCGCGGCGGGTGGCCCGTCGGGGTCGTCGCGCACGGCGTCGAGGTCGGCGACGTCGCGGGCGATCCTGACGTGGCCAGCGCGCTCCATCGCCGCCAACCGGCCGGCGGCGCTGGTGGCCGATGCCGCGGCCTCGAGCTGTGAAATGGGCTGCGCGGGGGCGTACTCGCGGACCCCGTCATCGCGCTCGACGAGGGTCCAGTCGAAGTGCGGGGACTCGCTGAACACCGCGAAGATGGCCCCGCGCAGGCCTCCCGCGCGCATGCGCGGCAGATCCAGGTGGCCACCGTCGCGACCGGAGACGAGAGCCGCGTGATCCTCCCGGGTCAGCGCGTCGTTGTGGCCGTCGAACAGAGCAGTCATCGCAGCGACGCTATCGGTAACCTCCGGGTCCGGGAAGCTACACGCGCGTAGCTCACGGCAGCATCGATCGCCCCGGTATGAACCCGCAGCCGCCCACGGACGCCGCCAAGACCCGGCGACGCTATGCCCCGCGGATGGCGCCGGAGCAACGGCGAGAGCAGCTGATCGACGCCGCGCTGAGCGTCATCGTCGAGCAGGGCTACGAGGGCGTCTCGATCGAGTCGATCGCGCGCTCGGCCGGCGTCACCCGGCCGGTCATCTACGACCACTTCTCCAATCTGGGGCGGCTGCTGCAGGCGCTCATCGAGCGCGAGGAGGCCTACGCCCTGGCCCAGCTCGACGACGTGGTGCCGTCCGCCCCGCAGACGACCGGCGACCCTCCCGCGCTGTTCGCCGCCGGCGTGCGCCGCTTCCTCGACGCGGTGGCCAGCCGGCCCGACACCTGGCGGATCATCCTGCTTCCGCCGGAGGGCACACCGGCGATCGTGCGCGAGCACGTGGAGACCAACCGCGCCCGGCTGCTGGCGCGGCTGACCGAGTTCGTCGGCTGGGCCGTCGCACGAGCCGACATCCAGGCCGACCTGGACATCGAGATCTGCGCCCGGGCGATCCTCCGCCTCAGCGAGGAGGCAGGCCGGATGGTGCTCACCGACCCCGAGCGCTTCTCACCCGAGCGCTACGAGCGGTTCGCGCGCACGCTCCTGGAGCTCATCTGGTCCGGCCGTTAAGGCACGACGGGGACCCGCTTCCAGGATCCCCGTCGCCGCCGATCATCCTGTGGAGCGCCCACGGCCGGGTTAGGCGCGGCCCAGAATGATCACTTGCGATCGCTCAAACCCGGTCTCGTGCGCAAAGTTGCGACGATTGGCGTGTGGCCGGCACGGCGATCGGAACCAACTGGTCGGGCAACTACTCCTACGGCGCCGGCGTGCTGCATCGCCCGCAGCGCGTGGACCAGTTGCAGGAGCTCGTGAGCAGCGCGCGGGCGCTGCGAGCGATCGGTTCACGGCACTCGTTCACCTCCATCGCCGACAGCGCCGAGCTGGTGTCACTGGACCGCATGCGCGGGGAGATCTGGTTTGACGACGACGCCGGGACCGTGTCCGTCCCGGCGAGCACGACCTACGCCGCCCTCGCCGAGGCGCTCAATCAGGAGGGCCTCGCGCTGCACAACATGGCGTCGCTGCCCCACATCTCGGTCGCCGGCGCGATCGCCACCGGCACCCACGGGTCGGGTGACCGCAAGGGGAACCTGGCCACGGCGGTCCGTGCCGTACGGATGGTCGGCGCGGACGGTGCGCTGCGTACCTTGCACATCGGCAACCCCTGGTTCGACGGCTTCGTCGTCGGCCTGGGAGCGCTCGGGATCGTGACCCGGGTGACGCTGGCGGTGCAGCCGTTCTACGAGATGCGCCAGCGCGTGTTTCAGGGGGTGAGCTGGGACACGCTGTTCGGCCGCTTTGACGAGATCTACGGCGCCGGCGAGAGCGTGAGCGTCTTTCACCTGTGCGGCGAGCAGACCGAGCAGGTCTGGGTCAAGAGGCTGGCCGACGGCTCGGGCGACCCGAGTGACAGCGACCTCGAGGACCTGCTGGGCGTGCGGGCCGCCGAAATCGAGCTGCACCCGGTGCTCGGAGGCGACCCGGTCAACTGCACCGAGCAGCAGGGCGTGCCCGGCCCGTGGTCAGAGCGCCTCCCCCATTTCCGCTCCGGGTTTACGCCCAGTTCGGGCGAGGAGCTCCAATCGGAGTTCTTCGTGGCGCGCTCGGATGCGGCGGCGGCCGTCGAGGCGGTCCGCGGGCTCGCTGCGGACATCGTTCCGTTGCTGCTCATCTCCGAGCTGCGCACCATCGCCGGCGACTCGCTGTGGTTGAGCCCCCATGAGGGGCGTGACTCCTTCGCGCTGCACTTCACGTGGCGCCGGCGACCGGCCGAGGTCGAGGCCGTCGTGGCCAAGATCGAGGCTGCCCTGGCGCCCTACGGCGCCCGGCCTCACTGGGGCAAGGTGTTCACCGCCCAGGCCGACGCGATCGCTCCGCTCTACAGGCGGATGACCGATTTCCTGGCGCTGCGCGAGCGGGCCGATCCGGACCGGAAGTTCGTCAACGGCTGGCTGTGCAAGAAGGTCCTCCCGGCCGCATAGGCGTCATCCCCGCGGGCTTGGCATACTGATCGTTCCCCCTCGGGGGCGTAGCTCAGTTGGTTAGAGCGCCGGCCTGTCACGCCGGAGGTCGCGGGTTCGAGTCCCGTCGCTCCCGCTTTACGCTGCTCTTAGACGCTGGTGATCTGCGCGATCCGAACTTGGATCGCCTCTCTTCACCGCTTGGCCGGGCAACGGTCGCGCGCAACGTCCGGTGGCCCGCTCCTAACGCCGTGACCACGGGGTGACGGGACGCTCCAGGCGCGTCCCGTTCACAATGAGGTCGACCCGCTCGTTAAAGAACGCGATGCGATTGGTCACTTCGGCGGCTTCCCGGAGCGGCTCGGGATAGCACCATGCGATGTCGTCCTCGTTCTCCAGCGACCAGTAGCTGGCCAGCCCCTTGTAGGCACACAGTGTCTGGGTGGGACTGGGCTGCAGGACACCCTCGCTGACGTCCTCTGGCGGTAGGTAGTAGCGGACAGGCAGGGGAGCCTCAAGGAGCAGGTACGGCCGCGTGGATGCGGCCAACAGCTCTCCGTCGCGCTCAACCCGCACCGACCGCGAGCTGTGGACGATCTCAATGCGATGAAACGGGTCGCGGGGGTGCCCGAGGTTGCGCTCGTCCTCTTCAAACCACTCATCACAGGCATCGAAGTCAACGATGAGGTATTGACTCAGCGCATCGTCGGCGGGTCGAAACGCCGCGGCTCGACGTTCGGTGCCGGCGATGCGCAGGTCAAGCGCGGCTCCCTGAGCGGTATGCACCGCAAACGGCACGCTGGGGTCATAGACCGGGCGGTCCCCGAGACGCGGAGCGGTCACCTCCGCAGGCGCGGGCACGTCGCCCGCGGCCTCTGAAGGAGAACGCGTGAAGCCCTCGAGCTCCTCAACCGGGACGGCGTAGCTGGGCACGACCCGCTTGGGTTCCCAGACCAGCAGCGCCCGATCCGTGTCGATGATCACCTGACCCCCGATCACCCCGCGGATCCGCTTCTGGACAGGCTCATAACGAAGCTGCCCAAGACTGCCCATCAGGATGTCCCGAACCCGCGTCCCCACAATCCCACAATCGCACACGCCGTCCCCCACGACAAGACATCAACCCTCACGAGCCCGATCCCGATGCCATCCAACCCTCGCTCCACCGTCGCCGAGCTCGACCAGGTGCGATCGTGCAAGTCGCGCGACCCAAGGCCCCTTGTCGCCGCAAGCAGGACTACAGGGACGGACGTTTGGCGCGAGGCTGATCGCCGGGAAGGGGCGCCGGCGGTTGGCCGCCCGGCCCCAACGCGTCCGCGATGGCCTGGAGGCGGTGGGTTTCCAGCCCATCCAGCTGGCTCTCGGCCCGCGCTCTGAGCCCCACTAGCTCATCGACGATGAGCACGGGACGGTCGCGGGCGAGCTCGCGCAGCGTGATCCACAGCCCCCGCTTGCCGTAGACGCCGAGGACCAGCCCCTCCAGTTCGACGACCCGACTGAGCGGTGAATAGCCACGCAGCTGGCCATTGAGTTTGAGGCGGCCGAGCTTCTCGCCACCCCATGCGGCGGCAGCCTTAAGCCGATCGACGCGAACGCCGAGCGCGTCCATGATCGCCAGCAGCGAGCGCCGATCCTCGCCGATTTCCCGAGCCAGTCCACTGAGGAACGGCTCGTAGGGGGTGCCGCGGTTGCTGCCCGCCGACCGACGCGACAGCTCGCGCCCTACCGTGGACCCGGCCAAGTGGTCGTTGAGATAGATGGCGAGCAACACGTCGGACGCCGACGGGTCGGGCCCGATGGACGGCAGGGGGCTCATCACGTTCAGCTTGTTACCCGCCGTCCGGACGGGCAAGCACCCAAGTCTCCGCATCCACACCCGCGAGGAAGGGGGCGGTGTTGATCGACTCGTACCGGTCAAGGGAACTTGGCCAGAGCGCCCGACAGCCTTTGGCGTACGCGACGGCGCGGCCCTGGTCGCTACCGGAGGGTTTCCGGCGCACCTCTGTCGCGCCGGCAGCCCGCCGAGCCATCCCTGCGATCCTGTCAGTCGCACGGCCATGATCGATGTTGACGCGCTCATCCGTCTACAGGAGGCGAGCTTCGCTCGCGCGCAGGACGGTCTACGCAGCTCCTGGCCGCGCGACTCGGGAATGAACGCCGCCCAGCTGCGATCGTTTCTCGACGGACATCGCTATTGCGTGCTGGCGACAACCACCGCGCAACGACATCCCGTCGCCCGCCCGGTCGCATTCACCGTCATCGGCACATCCTTTTGGTTTGCCACCGTCGCTGGACCGCGGCTACGGAACCTCCAGCGAACACCCTGGGCCTCGATCGTCATCGCCGAGGGCGACGCCGGCAAGCACCACGCGGTCGCTGTCGACGGGCCAGCGACGACCACCCGCCACCCCTCGCAGCCGTTGCTGGCTGCCTGGGAGGCCCGACACGGCTCACGCGCCGAATGGGCCGCCGCCTTCTTCGAAATCCAGCCAACCCGACTGATCTCCTACTCAGCCAGCCACGAGCCCTGAACACTCACCTCACCGGTTGGACGCCAGGACATACGGCCAGCCGCACCGTCCCGCTCAGGGTTGGCGCGTGAGACGCGCACGGAGACGAGCCCCTCACAATGTTGCTCCGCGCTAACAGCGGCAGTCAGACGGGAGTCGTCCGGTTGCCGCCCGGGCGACGTTGCTGGAGCCGGAGCCGCGTCTTATGAGCGCTCGAGAATGCCGGAGCTCTGGGAGCGACCCGGCTATAGAGTGCTGCCGTGTCGCTCGCGATCTGTTCAGACCTTTCGCCGGCCAACTGGATCGTGTCGAGTGACGTTCCGTGGGATCGACTCGTGACTTTCGGACCACCCGGGTTCGCGGCCTACGTGCGCGTGCGATACATCCCCGACCCCACCCACCAGGGCCAGCAGGAGTTCGAGGCCGATGCCGACGCATCACCCAGCGAGACTGAACAGTGGCGCGTTCTGGTGCAGCTGCTCGCCACGGAGACCGCGGATCCCTCAGACTGCTATTTCGGTCTTTGGGACGGATGGGGGTTTCCGGAGTCAGCTCACCGATGGCCGACCTTCGGTGTTCCCCGCGGCGCTCATATCGCATTACGCTCGTTCTTTCTGTTTCGTGGTGCGCTCTCAGACGCAGAGATCTGGGGCACTCCCACCGAGGCTGGGATCTGGGGCCGGCCGGAGTTCTCGCAGGGCGGCATGCCCGCGTTGGTGTGGCCGTCAGACCACACGTGGTGCGTCGCAGCAGACATCGACCCGCATTGGGCCGGGGTAGGGGCGACCGTGCCGGTGATCGAGCGACTGCTTGCTGATCGGCGCCTGGACGCGGTCGCCGCAGACCCGGAGAGCAAACAGCCGGCCTACCGCTAGTGGCGACGGCGCCGGCGACCCGCCCTGCTGGACCTAGACCTTCGGTCTGAGCCCGGCGGTGGCCGAGATGACCGGGGCGGGCCGGGCGTGCACCGTGTCGATGATCTCCGAGCTGTCGATCCCCTGTAGATAGATCGACGTCACGCCGAGATTCGCGTGGCCGAGCTGACGCTGGATCACCACCAACGGCACGCCCTCGTGCGCCATCTCAACCGCGTGCGCGTGACGCAGCTGGTGGGCCGCGAATCGGCGGCGCACGCCCCAGCGATCCATCCCAACCTCACGACGTCGGCCGCCCTTTCCGCGGCGCACCGGCACCGCACCGCGCGAGACGTCGAGATCACTCTCGGCGAGATCGAGCGCCTCCCCGATCCGAAGACCCGCACGCCAGCGGATCACGATCAGCGCCCGCAGTCGGGCGCCGTCGGCGTTGCTGCCAGCCTCGCGTATAGGAGCACGGCCCTCATGGAAGCCGGGCACCGTGACCGGCGACCGACGATTACCGGCCACACCTTCGCCGCGCCGGATGCAGGGACGAGGCGATGACCCTCTGAGCCGACGTGCTGCCTACGCAAGTCAGCGAGCGACGGCTTCGCTGGTCCGAGCCGCTCCGCCTGGCGGCCGCCAACTTGCGCACGTGGCTGCTTGGCGGATGGTGCAGCAGGGGCGCTGGTGTCGAACGCCCCGGGGTAGCGTTCCGATCCTTGCCCAACAGCTGCGGCGAGGACCAGGTCTTGCGTTGGACTCGGGGTTGGGCCTTCCCTCCGTGTTGGTGCCGGCGCGGCGACGGTGATCGTGTCTATCGCGCTGGTCAGCCGGTAGTGCGGTGCCGATGCTTGGTGTGATTGGTTGACTGGGTGCTTGACCGGCGCTGAGCGCGGGATAGCCTGCTCGCCAGGGATTCTGGTGCCTCGGACCGGCGTAGATAGATGACGGAGTCGGCTCGGCGATCTGCGCTGGGAGGGCCGTTGCGCGGCAGGGACGGTGAGTTGGCGGTGCTCGGCGAGTGTTTGGCCGGCGTGGCGCGGGGGGAGGCGGGGATGCTGCTTGTCGAAGGTCCGGCCGGTATCGGCAAGAGCAGTCTGCTGGCGGAGGCGCGGGTTATGGCAGGCCGGTTAGGGGTTCGTGCGTTGTTCGGTGAGGCGTCGGAGAGCCGCGAGGCTGTCCCGTTCGCGCCGCTGCTTGACGCGACGCTGGGGAGTGATCCTCCGATCGGGGAGCGCGAGTCCGCGCGGCTGTTGAGCGAGCAGCCGTATTGGATGCTTGATGAGCTTCAGGGGGCGCTCGAAGCTGCAGCGCTCGAGCGGCCGTTGGTGTTGGTTCTGGATGACCTGCAGTGGGCCGATAGCGGCACGCTCGGGGCGCTGATTTCGTTGCCTGCTCGGTTGGTGGGGTCGCCGATCCTCTGGGTACTAGGCAGGCGCGTCGAGGAAGGTAGAGCCCGAGTTCGCGAGTCTATGGCTCGGCTGGATCGGAGCGGTACTCGTCGTCTGCGGATCCCCCCACTGTCTGAGCAGGCGGTGGCGGCGGTGGTTGCGGATACGGTGGGTGCTGAGCCTGCGGCCGGTCTGTTGGCGGTGGCGGCGGGCGCTTCGGGAGTCCCGTTCTTGTTGGTCGAGTTGCTCGAGGGTTTGAAGGAGGAGGACCGGCTGCGCGTCGCGGACGGGCGTGCGGAGGTGGTGGGACAAGTCCTGCCGGCTCGGTTGACGGACTCGATGCGCGACCGGCTTGATCGTCTATCGGGGGATGCGGCGCAAGCGATCCGCGTCGCATCCGTGCTGGGTCCGCGGTTCTCGGCCGGGCAGCTCGCAGCGATGCTGCAGCGTCGGCCGTCGGCGATCGTCGCCGCTGTCGACGAAGGGATGCGGAGGGATTTCCTCATCGAGGCCGGTGATCGGCTCAGCTTTCGTCACAGCCTGTTGCGCCAGGCCGTCCGGGAGACGTTGCCCGGTTCTCTGCGGCGGGCTTTGCAGCGCGAGGCGGCGACGGTGCTGCTGGAGAGCGGCGCGGCGGCGGTTGAGGTTGCGGAGCAGCTCGCGGACGGTGCGGAGCCGGGCGATCGTGAGGCGATTGAGAAACTGAGCGAGGCTGCGCGGAGTGTCGCCGCGTCAGACGCGGATGCCGCCGCGGATTTGAGCGTTCGCGCGCTTGAGCTTATGCCGCTTGGCGATGGGGGTCGTGGCCCGCTGGTTTCTCAGACGGTGGTTTTGCTGAGTGCGGCGCTGCGATCGGACGCAGCGAATGCGCTTGGCGCTCGGGAGCTCGCGGGCGCGCTGCCGGCCGATCAGGAGGCCGAGGTGCGCCTCGCGTTGTCGGGCGAGCTGAGGCGGTCGCTGATGGCGCGGACCGAGGACAACCGGCGTGCGCTGGAGCTGGGGGGGCTGGCCCCTGCGGTGCGTGCTCGACACCTTGGCTGGCTTACCTACAACCTGTCCGTGACCGCTCAGAGCACTGAAGCGGCGTCGGTCGGCGAGGTCGCGATGCAGGAGGCCCTGGATGTGGGCGATCTGGAGGCTCGGGTGATCGCTACGATCGGGCTCGCGTGCGTGGACGGGACTAGCGGAGCGTTCGCCAGCGCCGCACGGCGAATCGAGGCGCTGCCGCCCTTTGAGGGGCTATCGGGACGCGAGTCATACGTCCACCTCGTCGGTTTCCACTACGCCAACGCCCTGGTTCACATTGGGCGGCTGGACGATGCGCTTCGGTTGTTGGACGACGGCGTGGCACGCGGTCGACGCGATCGCAACGCCTATCTGTTGGAGAGCTGGGCGCAGTACGGGAGCCTGTTGCGGCTCGCGGCTGGCCGGCTGGCGGACGCGCGCGCCGAGGCGGAGTCTTACGAGACGATCTTCAAGGAGGCCGCCGCAGCCAATTTCACCGCGATGGCGGGCGTTGTGGCGCTCGCCGAGGTCGCGACGCGAACCGGCGATCGCAAGCTGTTGAAAGCCGTGGTCGACGTGGCCCGGCGGATGCCACCCGACAGCACCCCGCTGGTCAAGCGCTACGGCGAGTGGATCCTCGCGCTCGCTGCGGTCGCGAGAGACGATCCGGGCGATGCGGCGAGGCGATTGCGGGGCGACTATCCCCCGTACGCATCGCCGTTCCTGCCAGGTGACGCGGCGCACCCGCCGGCGGTGGCGCGGATCGCGCTCGCGGCGGGGGACCGGGCGCTCGCCGCCGGTGCGGTCGACGCGGCCGAGTCGTTTGCCCGCAAGAACGACGGAGCGCCGCTTGTCTCCGCGGTCGCCACGCACACTCGCAGCCTTGCTGAGAACGACAGCGCAGGGCTCGTGGACGTCACGCGTCAATTGCGGTCGAGTCAGCGCCCGCTGCTGTACGCGACTGCCTGTGAGGACGCCGGCCTCGCGCTCGGGCGCCAGGGTTTCCAGGCCGACGCGGTGACCCAGCTCAGTGCGGCGCTCGAGACCTACCTCGACTGCGAAGCCGGCGAGGACGCGCGACGGGTGACCCGCCGTTTGCGCGAGCACGGACTCCGACGTCCGGCCCGCTCTCACCGCCGTCCTTCGAGCGGTTGGCAGAGCCTGACCGACTCGGAGCTGCGGGTCGTCCGTCTCGTCGCCGACGGCAGGACAAACCGCGACGCCGCCGATCGACTATTCCTCTCTCCACACACAGTGAGCTCGCATCTGCGTCACGCGTTCGCGAAGCTCGACATCAACTCCCGTGTCGAGTTGACCCGGATCGTGGTCGCCGAGGATCGCAAGGCGAGCCAGCTCGCCTGACCTCCCGGCGGTTTGAAACGCCGGCGAAGATCGCATGGTCGGCGGGGTGAACATCCCACGATCAGGCGACGACGAGCACGTCGCACGCTGCGATCGTGACGGCCGCTAACGCCTTCGCCTCGCCCGTCGGGGCCAACCGCAAGGAGCACGTATGGGCACCATCACCGTCGGCCGAGAGAACTCAACCCCGATCGAGCTGTACTACGAGGACCATGGAAGCGGCCCCCCGGTCGTATTGCTGGCCGGCTGGCCGCTAGACAGCCGGTCCTGGGAACCCCAACTGCCACCGCTGCTGGACGCCGGCCACCGCGTGATCCTCTATGACCGCCGCGGGTTCGGGCGCTCGAGCCGCGCCACCGACGGCTACGACTTCGACACGCTTGCCGCTGATCTCGAGCAGCTACTGACCAGCCTGGACCTACGTGAGGTCACGCTCATCGGGTTCTCGCTCGGCACTGGGGAGCTGGCTCGCTACATCGGCACCCACGGGACCGAGCGCCTGAACGGCTGCATCTTCATCGAGAGTCTCGCCCCGTCGTTCGCCAAGTCCGCCGAAAACCCAAACGGCGCCGACCGCGCGACGGTCGCCTCCGTCCAGCAGGCGATCCGCGAGGACCGTTTCAAGTGGCTGACGGGCCTGCTTGGTGATCTGTTCAACCTCGACGACTACCTCGGCCAGCGCATCAGCGAGGAAACCGTGCGCAGCACCTGGAACGCCGCCGCCGACGCATCCCCGGTCGCAACCTGGGCGTGCCCGCCGGGCTGGCTGGAGGACTTCAGCGACGACATCAAGCAGATCGATGTCCCGACGCTGATCCTTCACGGCACAGCTGACCGGATCCTTCCGATCGCCGGCCAAGGAAGGCGCCTGCACGCCGCGCTCCCCAACGCCCGCTACGTCGAGATCGACGGCGGACCGCATGTCATGTGCGTCACCCACTCCAACGAGGTCAACCACGAGCTGCTCGCGTTCCTCCGCCAGCCAGCGCCGGTCAGCACAGCCGCCTGACGCCTGCCACCCAGACCCGATCAGCAAGGAGATCAGCCATGGCCGTTCAATCCCAGATCGTCCTCGAGCCATCCGCCCAGGCGATCGTCGACGCGACATCAACGCCACCGTTCCTCTACGAGCTCGAGCCCGCCGCCGCGCGCAAAGTCCTCGACGACCTGCAAGCCGCACCGATCAACAAGCTCCCCGTCCAGGAGGAGTGGATCACCGTGCCGGCCGCGGTCGGCGACGCCCGAGTCCGGATCGTCAAGCCAGTCGGAAGCTCCGGAATGCTTCCGGTCATCGTCTACATGCATGGCGGAGGTTGGATCCTCGGCAACGCCGGCACGCACGACCGGCTCGTTCGAGAGCTCGCCGTCGGAGCTCGCGCGGCGCTGCTCTTCGTCGAGTACCCCAACTCGCCGGAGGCGCGCTACCCGGTTGCGATCGAGCAGGGCTACGCCACGGCCCAGTGGGCGATCCGCGAAGGCGTCACCAAGGGCCTGGACGCGAGCCGCATGGCCGTCGCCGGCGAATCCGTCGGTGGTGACATGGCCGCAGCGCTCACCCTGATGGCGAAGGACCGAGGTGACGTGACGTTCGTGCAGACGTCGATGTACTACCCGGTCACCGACGCCGCGATGAACACCGACTCCTACGACGAGTTCGCCGAGGGCTACTACCTCACGCGCAAGGCGATGGAGTGGTTCTGGGATGCGTACACCACCGACCCCGCCGAGCGCGCGGAGATCTACGCCTCTCCGAACCAGGCGACGACCACGCAACTCAAGGGGCTGCCCCCGACGCTATTGCTGGTCGACGAGGTCGACCCCTTGCGCGATGAGGGTGAGGCGTACGCGGCTAAGCTGCGGGCGGCGGGCGTTGCGGTCACGACCGTGCGCTACGACGGCGTCGTGCACGACTTCATGCTGCTCAACGCGATGAGCGAGTCGCGGGCCACGCGGGCGGCGATCGCGCAAGCGACTGCTCACCTGCGCGCGGCGCTCGGTACCGGCGAAGGTCCCAATGGAGGCTGACATGTCGCCCACCGACGAGCTCGCGACCAAGCTCAAGCGCACCGAGATCCAGCACGCCGGATCGTCAATTCATGGTCGGGAGATCGTGCAGGTTCTGACCGAGATCCCAGCCGGCGTCGAGTCGGGCTGGCACATGCATCCCGGCGAGGAGGTCGGGTACATCCTCGCCGGCACCGTCGAGATGCGCATCGAGGGCAAGCCGACGTTGACCCTGCACAAGGGAGATGGCTTCCTGATGACGCCAAACACGCCGCACAACGCGCTCGATCTCGGTCCGGATACCGGCCTGATGCTCTCGACCTACATCGTCGAATCCGGCGTTCCGCTCGCGACATTCACCTGAGCCGCGGATGACCATTCAGGCAGAGGCGGCACACGGCATCGTCGAGTCGGTCAACGTCGGCATGCCGCGCCCCGTGGATGTGAACGGCGGGACGGTGCTGACGGCGATCTGGAAGTACCCGGTCGCCGGCCGGGTCGTGCTGCGTGGCGTAAACCTAGAGGGGGACGATCAGGCGGATCGGACCGTTCACGGCGGCCCGGACAAGGCGGTCTACGCATACGCGCGCGAGGACATCGGGTGGTGGGAAGGGGAACTCGGGCGCGCACTCGGTCAAGCGCCGTTCGGCGAGAACCTCACGGTCAGCGGCATGCCGGTGTCGGAAGCTGTGATCGGAGAGAAGTGGGCGCTCGGCAGCGTGCTGCTGCAGGTCGCGCAGCCTCGGCTCCCCTGCTTCAAGCTCGGTCTGCGTATGGAAGATCCGCAATTTCTCAAGCGATTCGCGGCAGCTCGGCGTCCGGGCGTGTACCTGCGGGTCCTGCGAGAGGGTGACATCGCCGCTGGTGACCACATCGAGGTCACAGACCGCCCTGCACACGGCGTGACGAGCGCGCTCGTGTCCCGTGCGCTGCTCGGCGAGCGATGGTTACTGGGGCCGGCGCTAACCGCCGAAGAGTTACCGGCGGAGCTCCGCGCCTGGATGCAGGTGCGCACAGCGCGACCGAGGCTCTGACCGGCTCGAGCCGATGCGGCACATCCGACTGACCCGCTCGAGGTTGCCCACTTCGACGGCCCGGCCACCTGACGGCGAGGCGACACGGCTTCCCGCATACAACGTACAGCTACCTCGACGCCGCTGCGACCGACAGACCGTTGTATCGACACCAATACACCTCGCTCCCGTCATGGGAAGCGCCGGACCGGCGGGTTCCTCGACCATTCGGGTGTCCGCTGATCCTTGGCGCGTGAGACGCGCACGTCGCCGCAAGCAGGGCCCCGGCTGATTCCTAAGGGAACCACGGATTGCATACGTAGAGCCGGTATCGCTGGACGTGCGCCTAGGCCGAGCCGCCCAGCCGGTGATCGATCTCTTCGCGTCCTGGTTGCTGCGTTTTCGGACGTCCCGCGGTCGGGGTGGCTTATCGTCTTTGCGCGACTTTGCGCTGATCGTTACGTTATTGCAGCTCAAAGACAAGCGCGTGGCAGGCGCGGGCCGAGGGAGTGGTTCATGGCGCGAGTCGCTTATCAGGCATGTGCTGGTTTTGTCGTTGCTGTCGTCGTCGTAGGTGGTTGCCGGACAAGCGCGGCGGCCGCGCTGGCGTCGGGGTGGTCGATCCGCTGGGTGAGAGGCGGCGCTTTCGCGGTTGGTCTTGTTGTTGCGGCAGGTCTGTTGTTGGCCCCTGTGGGTTTCGCGCGCGGGGTGGTCTGGTCGGTTCAACGGGCCTCGTTTGACGGCGTTCTTCTCGATGTGTCGTGCGTGTCGGCTGATGCGTGCATGGGTGTTGGTGAGGTGGGTTACAAGGGGGGGCCGGGGGCGATGAGTTGGGATGGTCGGCGCTGGACGGCGCTCAGCGTTCCGAGCCCGCCCGTAGGGGGGATGTCTGATTTGAGGGGGGTGTCGTGTACGTCGAGCACGGCCTGTATGGCGGTCGGGACCTACACCGATACGGTCGGCGATTCGCAGCCGATGGCGGTCGCATGGAACGGGGTCAACTGGTCGCTTTTGTCCGCGCCGGGTGTCCCGGGTAGCGCGTTGGGTGGCTCGGCGAGTGGTATCTCGTGCGTGGCGGAGGGCGCGTGTATGGCGGTGGGGGGCGGTTTGGCTGTGGACGGGTCAATACTGCAATGGGCTGACTGGTGGGACGGGAGCGGCTGGTCGCGTCACACAGTGCCCAGTCCGGGGAGGGTCGCGGGGCTGGGTTCGGTGTCGTGCGCGTCGAGTAGTGCCTGTATGGCGGTGGGCTCTCACTCGGTGGCGGGTGTGGAGATGCCGTTCGCCGAGCGGTGGGACGGTAGTGGCTGGACGTTTGCGCCGATGCCCTCGCCGCCGGGGATGCTCGGCGCCGCGCCGGCGCGGGTGTCCTGCCCCTCGCCGACGGCTTGCGTGGCGGTCGGCACCTCGGCGGCTAGGACTTTTTCCGGGGGGCTAGTGGAGCGCTGGGATGGGGTCGGCTGGTCGCTTCAGCCCTCGGCCGGTGAGTTTCCGCTGGCGGGGGTTTCCTGTGTCTCGGCGACTGCCTGCACGGCCGTGGGCGGCGATCAGCCTCCGCCTGCTCAGGGCCCGTTCGCCCAGCGGTGGGATGGGTCTAGCTGGACGCTTGCGCGGCTCCCCGGCCAGGGCCTGCTGACGGGGGGTGTGTCGTGTTGGTCGGCCGAGCTGTGCACCGCTGTGGGCGACCTCTCTGGCAACGTGCTGGCCTACCGGTCGGCGCCCGCCAGCGCGAAGCTGACCGGCGTGCCCGCGGGGTGCGCGAGCGGTCGGTTTAGCGTGCGTGTAATAGGCCTGGGGATCTCCTCGGTGACTTGGAGGCTGGGCAGCAGACGGATCAAAGGCCGCATCATTGCTCGCGGGCAGCGGTATGCCGCCCGCATGCGGCTCTCGCCAGGAAGGCACAAGCTCACCGTCAAGGTCAGGTTTGCGGCGGCGGGCGACGCTCAGGCACGCACGTTTCATCAGGTCCTGCACGGCTGCCCTGCCGGCCGCTAGTCAGTTCACTGACAAAGCACCACGGCGGACCCACGCCACGAGCACGAAACCCGCCTCGATCCGATGACCGGACCGAGCGTGACAAGGGGCTTGGCGAAACGGCGCTCGCGTGCCTATGGCGTGAGCACGATCTTGCCGCGCAGCCCGCCGCGCTCCAGCCGCGCGTAGGCGTCGCGGAACGCCTCCAAGGGGAGGTTCTCGGCGACGCGAACGGTGAGCTCGCCAGCCACGACGCGACCTACCAGCTCGGCCAGTGCGCCGGCGTCCGGCTGCACCTGCACGGTCTGAGGCGCGATCCCCCGAGCGGCGTCAGGCACCGCGGTGGGGACCGACGTGACGAATGCCCCGCCATCCCGAACGCATACCGCGCCACCAGCCCCCAATCCGACCGTATCGACACACGTGTCGACGCCGTCCTGCCATTCCCCACGAACCACCGTCTCGAGCTCGCTGCCCGTGGGTACAACCATCTCGGCTCCCAGCCGGCGCGCCTCGTCCGCGTCGGACTCACGCACCGCCGCGACGACGCGCGCGCCACGCGCGCGAGCGAGTTGCGTCACAAACCCGCCGACCATCCCCGCCGCCCCGGTCACCAGCACAACGCGGCCATCGCCGATCGCACCGGCGTCCACCAGCATCTGGGCCGTCAGAACGCACACGGGAAGCGCGCTGCCATCCGGAAAGCCGAGAGCATCGGGCAGCGGCGCGAGAATCGCGGCCGGCACGGCGATCCGTTCGGTGAACGTGCCCACCCCCATCCACGGCTGAGCCACGAACCCAAGAACGCGCTGCCCGTCGGCGGTCTCGCCGGCGAAGTCCCACCCCTGGACCTGCGGGAAGTCCGTGGAGCCGCCCGCGGCCGCGAATGCTCCGCTGGCGCCGGCCAGATCCCACGGTCCGAGAGACGCCGCGCGAACTCTCACGAGCTGTTCGCCCTCGCCCGGTGCCGGATCCGCAACCTCTGAGAACTCGAGCCCGTCCAGCCCGCTGAATGAGTTCAGAACCACGGCGCGCACGCGCGAGAGTCTCGCACATCGCCGACGACCCGCGGGCCATCAGAAGTGTCTGGCTGGTCACGCAATTGCCAAGGAGCGCGAAAGCCGCTGACCAGGCAGCCATCCCGTCTTCACTGATGGTGTGTAGGAATCTCCCGACCGGCGCGACGCTCCCGAAGTCGGCTGTCCTGCTTCGCTTCCCGCACGCGCATCTCGCGGCCGGGGTCGCCGCCGTGCCTCGCGCGGATGGGAGGGCCCAGGCCGCGTCGGCAGCGTCCCGGCTACGCCTATGCTGCGACGGTCAGTCCTGCGAGGGCCGGGGCGTGAGTGCGACGATCCCTATCGCGTGAGGAGAGCGGGAACGTGTCGTGGCTGCTCGGAACTTGCCGGGTGTCCCGACAGCGGGTCGGTCGGTTTAGGGGGCGGTCGCGTGTGTGGGCGCGGGCCCCTGGGTTGGCGTGGCCGCGGTGTGGATGTAGCGGGCGGCGACGACGCATGCGAGGGTTCCGAGCAGTCGCCGGAGGGTGCGTTCGGGCAGCAGGCTTTGAAGTCGCGCGCCGCAGTAGCTGCCGAGAAACCCGCCAGCGCCGAGGAACGCTCCGAGTGCCCAGTCGGGCGCGATCGTGCCGCCGTGGGTGGCCTGTAGGACTTGGTAGGTGATGATGCCGGCAATCGAGGTCAGAAACGTGGTCGTCAGCGTCGCGGGCGCAACCTCATAGGCCGAGAACCCTGCCGCGATCAGGATCGGGGCGAGCAACGACCCGCCGCCCACGCCGTAGATGCCGCCGACGGTTCCGACCGCGAGCGACAGCGACCAGATCGCGCATTGCATGCGTCGCGACGGGCCTGGACGCGGGCGGGGGATCCGCTGGCTGCCGAGCGCGAGCCACAGCCCGAGTGGCAGAAGCACTCCGGCAACCACCAGCTCGAATGCGCGGCCGCCTGAGAGCAGTTCGACGCGGATGACCGCGCCGCCGATGACCCCGGGCAGGGTGCCGGCGACGAGCAGTCCCGTGAGCGTGTTCAGCAGTCGGTGCTCGTGCCAGAACCGCAGCAGTCCGCCCGGAACGGCCGCGATGTTAAAGAGCAGGTTGGTGGGCGTGACGGCCGGGCTGGGCACGTGCAGCACGCTGAGCTGGATCGGTAACAGCAGGACCGCTCCAGACACGCCTGCGGGCGTCGCGATGAGCGCGAGCGCAAACGCGCACACCGCCCCGACCGGCCATTCCCACGGCATTTCGCCAGGGTAGTGAAAGCGGCCCTCGGTCAGACCGGTGGCGGCGTTCCGCGAGCCGCCCGCGTCACCAGATGGCCGCTCCCTATCGACACACGACATCCTCACATCGCCGCCACGGTCGTCGCGCTCGTCGACCCCGACTCCCCGATCTGACACGTGCCCCGGGGGACCAAGAGGGCACTGCCAGGCCGATACTATTGGTCGCGCTACCCGCGGCAGTGGTCGATGAAGGAGCGTAGGCGGGCGGCGAACCTGTCGGGGTCGGCGAGGTGGACGAGGTGTCCGGCGTCTGCCCAGTCTTCGATCTGCAGGTCGGAGATGTGCTGCTGGAGGTAGTTGCGCTCGTCGAGGTTCAGTTGGTGTCCGAACACGCTGAGGCATGGGGTGTCGATGCTCGTCATCGTCGCCTGGATTTCTGTCTGCAGCTGACGCGGGTCATCGTCAAACAGCTGCTCCCAGTAGGCCAGGACGACCTCCTGGCGGATGTCTTGGCTCTGGAGTGCGTGCGTGCGCAGCGGTTCGGGAACGTGCTCGAATCCCATGCTGTGCTGGAACGGTGCAAACGCGTCGGCGAAGCGGTCGCTGCGGAGCATCGGCTCCAAGCGCCGGATCAGCTCGGCCGTGGGCTGGATGTCGACGGTGCCGTCAACGGTGACCAACCCGCGAACGGGATAGGACGCGGCGTAGATCGAGGCGATGCCGGATGAGATCGAATGCCCGACGATCACCGGCTCACCGATACGCAAGCTACCGATTGCGGCGTTGACCCTCACGACCGCCTCGCGCAGGCTGCAGGGTTCGCCGCCGGTCTCGCCGTGTCCAGGCAGGTCAAACGCGATGCTGCACACGCCGTCGCCCAGCCGTTCGATGATCGGCCCCCACGTCGTGCGGTCAAACGTGAGCCCGTGCAAGAACACAACGGGCACCCCGTCGCCGTGCTTCTCGTACGCGAGCCCTTGGCTCCGGGTTCGCTGAATCGTTTCCAACATCATGTCACCTCAAGTCGTGTCGCCAGAGTTTCGTCACGACGTAACGTAACGGTGTTGCGTTATCCTGTCAAGCATCGGACGACCACGCGAACACGACCAGCGGATCGCCGCGGCACTCCTCGCTGCCGGCGAACAGGCAGTTGCCGAAGGAGGACTCGAGGCGCTGTCCGTCCGGGGCGTTGCTGCCGAAGTACGCACCACGACGCGCGCTGTCTACAGCCTGTTTGGATCCCGGGACGGGCTGATCGCGGCGCTCGGCGCCCGCACGTATGACCTTCTCCGTGCCGCTCTTGAGCAGTTGCCGCTGACCGTCGACCCACAAGCCGACATGGTCGAGGCCGGACTCATGTTTCGACGTTTCGCACTCGACCACCCCGCGCTGTTCTCGATCGGGATACAGCGCACGCTCCCCAGCTCAGAGCTCTGGCCACAATTCCGTGCCGCCGCCAACGACGCGCTCGCGGTCCTCAGCCAACGCCTCGCCCGTCTACAAGACAGCAAGCTACTCGCGCGACGAACCGTGCGCGAGGCGACGATCCAGTTTCATGCCCTCTGTGAGGGGCTCGCAGCCCTCGAGCTACGCGCCACGTTCCCGCCCGAGGATGCCGATCACATCTGGCGCGACGCGCTCACCGCGCTCATCACCGGGTTCGCCACCACGCCACCCCGGCAACCGTCAGACAGGACCACCACAACCCGGCGACCCACCAAGCAACCCGCCGCCACGACGGCCAGTCGCTCCCCACGACGAAAGGAATGAGCGACCTCCGACCCCCGCCGGCCGGGGGCCGGTGTGGATGCCCGCCGTAGGCCGGGCGGTCATTCGCGATCAGGCGACCGGCCACCCACCGCGACCTGGTGCTGACCCATGGCGACACCTTAAAAACCGACGCGCCGAGCACCGTCGCAATCCAATGTTGGGCGGGCGGCGGGGCGAGGGTAAGGCGTTGTGCTCGCTTTGGGGCGGTGGTAGGTTGCCCCGAACTGCGGATCACGGCCACGTGGGTTGGGGCTGTGAGGTGAGAGGAGTAGGCGTTGAGGAAGCTCTGGTGTCTCACTGTGTTGTCGGTCGCGGCGGCGGTCGCCGCGCTTCCGGGCGTGGCGGTGGGGGCGGTGAGCAGCGCGAGCGTCGCCGCAAATCCGTTCGCCGGTGTCGCCACGCGCGCGGCTACCCAAGCCGGCGCGCTGTCCCCCAGTTCGCCTCTCGCGTCGCGTGGCGCTCGCCGTTTGCCCCGCGCGACCCTGACCGCTGCGCCCTCCGCAGTCACAGCAGCGCCTGTTGCCACGCCATCCGGCATGTCGTCTTCGGGAGCCGGTTCGCTGCTCGCGAACTTCAACGGCACATCCAGCCGCGACAGCGCGACGACGAACTTCAATCAGGAATTCGAGCCGCCCGATCAGGGCCTGTGCGTCGGAAACGGGTTTGCGATGGACATGGTCAACTCCGCGTACACGATTTACAAGCAGAATGGCTCGGTGGTCAGTGGACCGTTCAACGTCAACGGGCCATTCGATGAGGGCCTGACGGAGTTCACGAGCGATCCGCGCTGTTACTACGATCCCACGACCAACACGTGGTTCGCGACGATTCTGTTCATCAGCGGCGGCGACTTCGGATCAACCTTCGGGGAGTCTTCGCACCTGGACATCGCGGTCAATAGTCCCAACGGGCCGACTGTCAACGGCACTCCCGGCGATCCCACGAATCCGTGGATCGTCTACCAGATCGACACCACTGACGCGGGCGGCAACGGTTGCCCATGCTTCGGCGACCAGCCCCGGATCGGGATCGACTCACAGAACGTCTACGTCACTGATGATGAGTTCTCGATCAACGGCCCACAGTTCGACGGCGGCGAGATCTACGCGTTCTCCAAAAGCGATCTGGTTGGACTCGCACCGTCGGTGCACTTCGTGCGCTTTCCGCACCTGAGTGTCGGCGGGACCACTCCGTTGGCGCCGCAGCCGGCGCTGACCACCGGCGCCTCGTCCACCGAGTACTTCCTGGGATCGCTGGATCCGAACGGGACGTTCGATCAGCGACTCGCCGTATGGGCGATGTCGAACACCAGCGCGGTGAGCACCGGCAGGATGCCGACGCTCTCGAGCCTCGTTCTGACATCAGAGGCCTACGGAGTTCCGCCCAGCGCCGACCAGAAGGGCACGACGACCCTGTTGGACAGCGGCGACGACCGGATGCAGCAGACGCAGTTCATCAAGGGGAGCATCTGGGGCGAGCTCACTACCGCACTCACGATCCCGGGCGACACCACCGAACGCGCGGGAGCGGCATGGTTCGACGTCCAACCGCACCTGACAGGGGGCAAGCTCGACAGCAAGACCAAGGTCCAGCAACAGGGCTACGTAGCCGTCAAGGGCCGGTACTTCATCTATCCGGCGCTTCAGGTGACGCCGGGCGGTGGGGCGGCGATGGTCGGCGCTGTCTCCGGCACCGATCTGTTCCCCAGTGCTGCGTTCACAACGCTCACCCCGGGCAGCGACGCCTTCGGGCCCGTGCGGGTGGCCGCGAACGGGGCCACGAACTACGACCCAACCGCGACGCGCTGGGGGGACTACTCGTGGGCCGTCATGGACCCGGGCGGAAAGTCGGTCTGGCTCGCAACCGAGTACATCCCCCCGAAATCGAGCCAGACAGTGGACGGCATCAGAGACTGGGGCACACGGGTGATGGACGTGTCGACACCATAGGACAGCGTTCACGGCGTGAGGCCGTATCGGTCGTGAGCAGACGGCGAGGCGGCGTCGCGGCGGCGCTGGCATCAGTCGCCGTACTGGCCTGTGGCGGTGTCGGCCGCGGATTGCCCACCAAATCCGCGGCGTCCGCCACGCCACAGAATGACTCGGGGATCTCCGGTGAGGTGGTGATCGGACCAACCTGCCCGGTTGCCCGCCCCGGCAAGCGCTGCGAGAGACCGTACCGGGCGACGCTCACCATTCGTCGCGAAACCGGGGGCCTTCGAGTGACGCGAGTGCGGTCCTCCTCGGACGGCCGCTTCCGGATTTCACTTGCGCCGGGCAGGTATCTCGTGCTGCCGCATAACGGTCACCCTTACCCGCGCAGCTCACCCGAGGTCGCGACCGTGTACGACCACCGCTACACGACTGTGCTGGTCCGCTACGACAGCGGGATCCGCTGAGGTGCTGTCGCGCCCACGGAGTCACTGTGCTGAGATGGCGGTGCCATCGTGAACCGCGACCGCCACCGTCGTATCTATCGAGTGGAGGCCCGGGTGGCCGGACCGGGCACCTGCCGTTCCGGCGTTGCTCTTTCGCATATCGCGCCTAGCATGCGCCTCCCCACTTACGATCGAGGGAGCAGGCCGATGATCACCGTGAACGTGCTTTATCCGAACAGAGACGGCGCGACGTTCGACATGGACTACTACCTCACGTCGCACATCCCGATGTTGAAGCGCGTGTTCGGGAGCGCGCTGAAAGGTTGCATCGTGGAGCAGGGGCTCGGCGGCCGTGATCCCGACACGAAGGCGGAGTTCGCAGTGCTGCGCCATCTGCGCTTCGATTCCGTCGAGTCGTACCAGCAGGCGATCGGCCCGGTCGCCGGGCAGATCCGGAACGACGTGGCGAACTATGCGAGCGAAGCGCCGATCATCCAGTTCAGCGACGTGAAAGTCGCGTCCTGATCAGCTTTTGAGGGTTCGGCTGGCACCTGCCCGCGCTCTTTGAGGCGAGCGTGATCGTGGTCCTAGTCTCGTGATGCTCGCCGGGCCATGCGGCGCTTCGCGGCGACGGAGTGAGGCGCGCTTAGGCGCCCCGCCCCGTCTGCTGCTGGAGCGTGTCGATGCGCTCGGACGCCTGGGCCTTGGTCAGGTCGGCCGGCGGGGCCTCCTCGCCGGCCTCGCGGCTGAGGGTCTCGAGGTAGGACGCCTGCGCGCCGGTCATCGGCTCGTCGCCGGTGGCCCAGTCAAGCCGGCTACCGCTTGTCGTCCAGAGCAGCTGGCGAGCTCCGCATGTCGCCGAGTCGCCGAACCAAACCGGCGTTCGATGCTGGCCGTATCGAGGCGCTCGCGGGGCCGGCAGCCGCTGCCAACACGCCGAGGACACCGCCTCTTCGTGACGCTGGCAGGCTGGTTGCCGAGCCCCGTTCCTCGGTCGCCGAGCCGAGGGTCTAGATGGCCTCCATCGCCTTTCCGACGCCGGCGCGCATCTCGTCGGCGTTCATCACCGGCGCAAACGTGATCTTCGCGTCCAGGCCCATGAAGAACGGCTCCGCTGCCGGCGGAATGCCGCTTGAGTCGGCCATCTCGAAGAAGATCAGGCCGGTACGCATTCCATCTTCTGAGGTGAAGTAAGCGGCCTCTGCCTTCAGTGCGTCAAGCGCCTTCCCCATGATCTGCGGCAGGCTGCCGTCCTTGATCGCAGCGTTTCCAGCCGCGGTCGGGATCTGGACCTTCATGAGCACCCGCATGTCCGGCCTCCTTCGTAGGTTACGCCCGCTATGTACTGAGCCGACGCAACCAGCGTCAGAACGACTGGATCGACACAGCAACGCGTCACGTTTGTCCAGAGCAGCTACAGCCGCCCCAGGGCGATCCTATGTCGACCGCAGCGCGCGGGTCAATGTTCGCTACCCACGTGGGGACCTCGCTATGACTCGCCTGCGCGACAAGCAGGCGTGGAGTCGTGTCCCTGCTGCTCCTCTGCACGCGGGGTAGCGGTGGCGGCGGCGTGGGAGGACGCTGTCGCGATGACTGGTTATTTTCGATCTATCTGCAGGGGATCGACAGCTCCGAGATCATCCACACCGTCCACTCGCGACCAGCGCCCGTGATCCCGGCCACAGCCGGCCTGCACACCATGCTCTAGCTCGATGATGGGCTGGCCAGCCGCCTGCTCACCGGCCCGCTCTCCGCGCGAAGGAGGGCGGCGGACCCACCGGCTACACGACACCTGGCTGGTCGCAACCAGACCAACCGGCGGTGGCGCGATCTCGTGACTAACCACCGGGTTTGTGGCATACGGCCTCGACGTTGTTGCCGTCTGGATCGAGGACGTACGCCCCGTAGTAGTTGGGGTGATAGATCTGGCGCACTCCCGGCGCGCCGTTGTCGGTGGCGCCTGCGGCCAGAGCGGCGGCGTGGAACGCGTCGACGACCAGGCGGCTGTCGGCGGTGAAGGCGATGTGGAGTCGGCCCTGCACGGGGCGGCCCTGCGCTTCGATCCAGAACGCGGCGTGCCCGTCCTCACCAAATCCGGCGGCTGCGCCCGGGAAATCCTTGAGGACGCTGAGTCCGAGGGGGGCGAGGGCCTGCTCGTAGAAGGTCTTGCTGCGCTCATAGTCCTTCACCGCGAATCCCATGTGGTCGAGCACCGTCTACCTCCTTCGCCTGGTGCACCGTCAGTGCCTGTCTGCGAGTAGTGTTCCCGCGGCGGGAGATGATCACGCTCGCATCGGCATGCGGCTCGCGCAGAGGAGATGGCGCTGAGGCCGAGTGCGTCCTGCTTCTCGCCCAATACCACGAGTACGCTGCCCAAGTCTCACCTACGCACGAGGACCAACGGAGAGCCCGCACGCGGAGCCCTGGTTACGGCGACCGTAGCAGTCGGAACCCCCCTCGCTCCTGCCAGTCAGGGCGCCGGCCCGACGTAGAACCAGCGTCGCCCCTCACGGGCAAATCTGCTGTTCTCGTGCTGGCGCCCGTGCTGGCTGCGAGCCGAGTCCCAATAGTGAGCGACGAACTCGACCGTGCCCACGTCGTCGTTTTCGGCGCCGCCGGTCAGCCCCCGGATCCGCAGCCGCCGCCATTCGACCGTGGGATCGAGATCTACCGACGCCGGCCGTGTCGCCGGGTGCCATGTCGCCACTAGATAACCCGCATCACCGAGCGCGAACGCGCTGTAGCGAGCGCGCATCAATTGGAGTGCCGTGGACGCGGTGGCGGTGCCGCGATGGAGCGGAGCGCAACACGCGGCGTACGTCATCCCGGCATCGCACGGGCAGTCAGTCTCCATCGTCCTGGCGAGTATCGCGCAGCGGGTTGGGCTTGTGACATGCCGTTCGGCGATCGGTGCTGCCGTTTGGGCGCCTCATCGCTCACGACACCGTGGCGGAGCCGTCCTACTCGCTCGCGCGGATGGCGCGTTCGAGTCGTGCGAACGCGTTCGGGACGCCGCGCCCGTGCTCGTCGCGAAGCTCCGCGGTGGGGAATCCGGACTGGATGACGGTCATGAGCGTATGACCGTCCTCTTCCTCGAACGTGAACTCGACGGAGAAGTCGAAGCTTGGCCGGTCGGGACGGTGCTCGGTCGTCGCAAGCACGAGCCGCCGTGGGTGGTCGACGATCTCGAAGACGCTCCGGTGGTGGTACAGGTGGTCCGGCGAGGGGCCGAACGTGACCGTCCACAGGCCGCCCACTCGGAGGTCGCACTCGGACCTGACGATCCAGCCCGGGTCGTCGGTGCCGTAGAAGGCCTCCTGCCCGCCCTTGGAGGTGAACGCCTCGAAGACGACCTCGGGCGGCGCGTCGATTACGCGCGAAAGTCGCAACTCGTCGGTCATCGGCGCTCCTCGACGTATGCGCCGAACCGGTCCAGCCGGCGCTCCCACACGCGCCGGTAGCCGTCGATCCAGCTTGTCGCGTCCTCCAGGTGCGCTGGGCCGAGCCGGCACTCACGCGCGCGGCCAACCTTCTCGGTGACGACGAGGTCGACGGTCTCGAGGATGCCGACGTGCTTCTTGAGGCCATTGAGCGTCAGGCCGAACGGCTCGGCGAGCTCGCCGATCGTCGCCGGGCCACGCGAGAGCCGCTCGAGGATGCTGCGGCGCGTCGGGTCCGACAGCGCAAAAAACGTTCGATCCAATGCCTGGCTATGCTGCACCGATTGGTGCACTATACCGCGAGGGAGGACATGACTTCGATCAAGCTCACACCGTTGCCAGACGGTCCCTACCGCCTCGAAGGCCAGGTCACGATGTTCGACTGCGAAGGACGGCCGATGCCCGATCGCGGCGCGCCCGTCTTCCTGTGCCGCTGCGGCCGCTCGGCCGACAAGCCGTTCTGTGATGGCTCGCACGCCCGCACCGGGTGGAACGAGGACGCGTGAGCGGCGAGCCGGCGCAGCGCCGGCTGATTCTGTACATGTCGATGTCGCTCGACGGCTTTGCCGCTCGCCGCGACGGGACAATGGACTGGCTGGGCGACAAGCAACGGCACGGCGCCCATCGTCAGCGAGCAGTGGCCGAGCTGCTCGGCCAGACCGGGATGCTCGCACTCGGTCGCCGCGGCGGGGCGGACATGGCGCAGGCGTGGCCGGGCTCGATCAGTCCGACCGGCGAGCTCATGAACGCGCTGCCGAAGGTTGTGTTCTCGAGCACGCTCACCGAGCTCGACTGGAGCAACGCGCGGGTCAGCGGCCGGCAGGTGCAGGAGGAGATCCCGGAGCTCAAGGCCCAGCCCGGCAAGGACATCGTCGTCTTCGGCGGCGTGAGCTTCGCCCGCTCACTCGCGGCCCACGGCCTGATCGACGAGTACCGGATCAACGTCCAACCGGTCGCGCTCGGCGACGGCTTGCCGCTGCTGCAAGGACTGCCCGAGCCCCAGCCGCTCGAGCTGGTCGCCAGCACCGCCTGGGCCGACGGCCCCATCACCCAGACCTACGTACCGCGCCCGGAGAGGACGCACTGATGACCCGCGTGATCTGCGACATGTCGATGTCGCTCGACGGCTACGTCACCGGCCCGAACGACAGCCGCGAGAGCCCGTTCGGCGACCGTGCCGAGATGCTGCACGACTGGATCTTCGACGCAGCGACCGACGAGGACCGGGCCGTCGTCCAAGACGTGCTCGACAGCGTCGGCGCGATCGTCATGGGCCGCACGTCGTTCGACAAGAACGAGGGCGACGGCGGCTGGCACGACGGCGGCCCCCTCGGCAATACCCCCTGCTTCGTAGTCACGCATCACGCGCCGGAAAGATCCCATCCGTCGATCTACACGTTCGTCACCGACGGCGTGGCCACGGCGATCGGGCAGGCCAAGCAGACAGCGGGCGACAAGAAAGTCAGCCTGTTCGGGGCGACCGTCATGCAGCAGGCGCTCCCGCTGGGCCTGGTCGACGAGATCCGCGTGCACGTGATCCCCGTTCTGCTCGGCGGCGGCACGCCGCTGTTCGCGGCGCTGGACTCGACGATCAGCCTCGAACGGATCCAGGTGTTGGCGACCCCCGCCGCGACGCACCTGGGATTCCGCGTGGTGCAGGGGTGACGTCGGTCTATCTGCAGGGGATCGGCAGCTCGGAGATCATCAACACGGTCCACTCCCGCCGGCGCCGGTCATCTCGGCCAGCGCCGGGCTCACAGCGAAGGTCTAGGTCCAACGCGGGCGGGCCGCTAACGTGGCCTGCCTTGCAATCCGCGCTGCGCAGGGAAGGTGGCGAAGCGGCCGGGATGTCTGCGTCGCGAGCGAAGCGGGTGGCTGCGAGATTGGCGGGGTTGATTCATGGCCATGGCCGGCGGCGCGGGCGCTTCCGGGCGTGCGTTGGGGCTCAGCGCTCGGTCGGGCCTTCGGGTGGCTTCTGCCCCGAGCATGGAGCGCCCAGCCCGAGCCGCATCCGCTGTTCGCGACCGCTCGACTTGACGATTAGCGAGTAGCAACCCGCCGCCTGAACCCAAAACCCGCCAGGGTACGCGAGCCAGCCAGAGCGGGCCTGCGACGGCCTCGCGCATCCGCGGACAACCACCGCCTTGTGTGGCTGGGCCGGTCCGTTCGCCCAGCCGATCCAAAGTCGCTCCCCGTGGGGGACCAACAACGAGAACCTGGAGTCGGCTCTGATCAGCAGCCCGGTTTTCGCGAACAGACGGGGCTCCGGAGGGACATCGTGCGTACGCGCGGTTTGGAGCGCTCGCGAGTGCGGGCTTGTGGGCAGGCCCACCACGTTCAGCACGACGCTGTAGTCACGCGGCGGCACGCTGGTGTCGATGAAGTCTCCGCAGCGCAGGCGCTGGGTCGCGCCCGGTCCGACCGCCTTCGACTCCACAGCTGCGGCGGCCGTCGAGGACGTCGTCGTCCCGCTTCCGGTGTTCGACGATCCGGCGCCGCCTCCACAACCGCCCAGAACCAACGTAGCCGCGATCACGGCGATGGTCGAACGTCGCATCACCTCGAGGAGCCTACGCCGGCGTGCGGTCCCCCCGGGCGAGTACATGAACGGGTCATTCACAGCTAGCGCTCGTTCCCAACGTGAGCCGCTCGAGACGTGGGCCAGACACGACCATCTGCCTCCGGACGACGCTGTTGCGCGTCCGATAGACCATGGTCATGCGGACTGGAGTCGCGCGGCGCTTGGTCCGTGGCTCCGGGCGCTCCGAGGCGGGGCGCGAAAGGCCGGCGCGCGGGGAGTGAGCGTCGTGCGGTTTCAAGCTGGGCGGTCGTGTCCGCGGGGGTGGGAGGCGATGAGTTCCGGAGCCGCCGTTGGTCTAAGGTCGCATACACCGGAAAGGAGCTTCTATGTTGCTGGAAGGAAAGAACGCGCTGATCTACGGCGGGGGCGGCGCGATCGGGGGCGCCGTGGCTCGTGGCCTCGCGCGCGAGGGCGCGCGGGTGTTCGTCGCGGGCCGCACGCAGGAGCCGCTGGAGGCGGTAGCCGCCGACATCCGGGCCGGCGGCGGCCGTTGCGACACGGCGATCGTTGACGCGCTCGACATCGCGGCGACCGCAACTCACGCGGACTCGGTCGCTGCCGAGGCTGGCTCGATCGACATCGGGATGACCGCGATCAACCACAACGACGTGCAGGGCACGCCGATGCTCGAGATGGCGATCGAGGACTACCTCGCTCCGGTGATCACGGGCGTGCGGGCGTCCCTCGTGGCCTGGCAGGCGGTCGGTCGCCACATGGTCCGCAATGGCGGCGGGGTGCTGCTCAACTTCGGCGGGGACGGCCCACCGGTGCGCACGCATCCGGTAGGCGGGCTCCAAGCGGGCCTGGCCGCGGTCGAGTCGATGCGCCGGCAACTCGCGACCGAACTCGGCGCGCACGGCGTCCGCGTGGTCACGCTACGCACCGGCGGGATTCCCGAGGCCGTCCCGGCGGACTTCGCCCATCGCGAGCAGATCGAGGCGGCGATCGCCGGTCAGACGCTGCTCGGCCGCGCGGCGACGCTGCGCGACGTGGGCGATGTCGCGGCCTTCGTGGCCTCCGATCGCGCGCGCACCATGACGGCGGCCACGGTCAACGTCTCCTGCGGGACGCTGATCGACTGACGCGCAGCGTCGCCAGCTCGCGCGCGTGACCGTGCCCGGCGTGTCGGCCAGCGACGGGCGCGACGAGCGCACCGTGAGTGGCGCAGTCGCCGGATCGGTTGTGACGAGCATGTCGTCGAACGCCGCGACCGCAGCGTTCACCGCCCCGGCCCCACTCGGCGACGACATCACGCGCGATCGCTCCAGAGGCATCCCGGTAGCCGATCCGCTTCTGCGACCAGGTTCTGCTTTCCGCGCTTAGCAGGCGCGCGGCCCTCTTCCCTGCTGAGCACCCAAACCAGGGAGGAGGTTCGTCCGCCCTGCCGTCGGTGGAAACCAGGTGCGTTGCGTCGACCGTCAGGCCGGCGGGCGCACCGACCACGCCGAGGCTCGAGATTGGCGAATAGGAAGGCCGCTCGCGGTCGGTGGGGTCAGACCTGCTTCCGCGTTCTGGGATGACTGGGTGCTGTGCCGCGCTCCGGTTCTTCCGTGGTCATCGAGCATGGGCGCCGCGCCGGGCACGCCGCCATCTGCCTGCTAGGGGAAGGCGGGGAGGACGCTTCGTTCACCGCTGGAGGCGGTAGTGCATGTGAGTGACACCGTCCTCCCCTTCGAGGATGCGGGTGCGACGTAGCTCGATCTGCTCGGGAAGGTTGTCGAACAGGCGACGTCCTTGGCCGAAGAGAACCGGGACGACGTGGAGCTCGAGCTCGTCGAGCAGGCCCGCAATGAGCGCGAGCTGCGCGACGGCGGCACCGTGGACGAGGACGTTCTTGTCGGCGGCGGCTTGCTTGGCCTGGCTCATCGCGGTCTCGACGTCCTTCAAGTAGGTGACCAGCGGCCAGTGGCTGATGTCGATGCCGGGTTCCCGGCGGCTGTAGATGAAGATCGGCACCCCGTCGTGGTGATCGCCGCCCCAGCCCTTCGCGGGCTCGAAGGTTCCGCGGCCGGCGACGACCGCGCCGGTCGACATGAATTCGTCGATGACCAGGCCGTTGACGCCGCCCGAACGGAGATTGGCTAGGTCGGCCTCTGCGCGGTCCGTCCACAGCCACTCATGCAGGCGGTGCCCGCCATCACCGAGACCGTTCTCAGATCCTTCATTGGGTCCGGCGATGAATCCGTCGAGGGACATGGACATGTAGAGAACGGTTGCCGCCATGACATCTCCTTACTTTGACTGATCTGCTCGGCTGCTTCTTGACGTTGGTTGCCTGGAGGCTGACCGACACCTGCCTATGACAGCTGCACTGGTAGCCGCGTGTCGTGGTCGTCCAGGACGAACTGTTCGGTGGCGGTGGCGCGGTAGAGCCGGAACTCGCCTGGTGGCGTGACCTCGGCGCGCGACCAGGCCCGCAACCCCTGCTCTTCGCCGCGTCGGTTGAAGGCCTCGAGAGCGTCATCGATGTCGTCGAGCTCCTGCGCGACGGCACCCACGTAGAAGGCTGACCAGCTGCCCGACCGGCGCGAGTCGTAGACCGCGATCGCGACCCGCGGACGTTCGGCGATGTTGCGGGAGTGCCTCGTCCCGGGTCCCGAGACCCAGACGTACTCGCGGTAGGAGCGTGGGGTACCACACGGGGACACCCATGGCGTCGCGCTCGCGTCGGCCGTGCCGAGGGCCATGAACCGGTTCGCGTCGATGATCCACCGCGCAAGCGCTCCGAGATCTTGCTGCTGGGTCACGTCGCTCCTTCCCGGAAGAGGTCAATGCGCGACGTTGCGCAGGTATAGGACGGCAGGGCCAGACGCGCCCGGCGGCATGCTGAAGCTCGCGCGCCCGGGCGTCTCGAGGGTGATCTGCTTGCCGTCGATGCTCTCGCGGCTGTTGATCGAGAACCACTCCGCGGCGTAGGTGCCGGGCTCCAGGCGCACGGTGAACGAACCGCCCGTGTCGCTCGCGTCGAGGACGAGGTACTCCTCACCTGGGCTGGCCAGGGCGTAGCCCGTGGAGCTGAGCTCGCCGCGCGGCTGCGTCGCGATCAGGTTGATTCGCGTCGCGTAGCGCAGCGTGTCACCCATCGCGTACCGCGCGGGCTCGAACACCGGGTCGGGCGCCTTGACGCCGGCAATCAGCCCGTAGTCCATCAGGATTGGGTGGTGGCCTCGCAGGAAGGATTTCCAGGCCCAGAGTGCGTCGCCGCGACCGGGGGCGTAGTGATCGGTGTCGGTGATAACGACCTTCCGTCCGTCCGCCGCGGGTGGGTCCTCGAGCCAGCGGGATTGCGGCGAGCCCGGAGCCATCGGGTGCCCGCCCGCGGCGAACACCTCGTCGTCGTAGCCAGGTGAGACCCATTCCGCCCGGCTTGCAAGCAGCGGGTCATTGACCTTCGTCTGCTCTGCGACGGGGAACTGCATCGTCATCCCGATCGGGCGCGGTTGGTATCCCATCTGTTGCTCGTGGCGCTTGACGGTGTCGATCACCCAGTACTGCCAGGCGGTGGAATCGCCCCAGTCGGGGGTCTCAGCCAGCCCGAGCGCCTGCGTGAACTCTGGACCGGCCCGGCCGCCGCCCGAGGACTCGTTCGCGACCTCCCACAGGACGTTGGGCCGGTCGTGGAGGGTGTCCACCACTTTGTGGATGTACGCCTCCTGGAGCGCTTGCACGCGCGGGTCGAGTGGGAGGACCTGGTAGTCGAGAATCGAGCCGATCCCGATCCCGTTCACGTTGCTCTCGGCATGGAAAGGATGCCCCTCGATGTGGTCGGGCGCGGGGCTGAGGTGGAGTGCCCAGCCGTCGAACAGCATCACGGCGACGTACATGCCCCGCTCGCCGGCCGCGAGCACGCGCTCGCGGAGCCGCTGGAAGAACGCCTCGTCGAACGTGTCGAGGTTGAACCTCGGCTTCCCGTCGGTTGCCACGCCCGGGCCGGTGCGCGGCCAGGGTTGCGGCGTCATGCAGAGATGGAACTCGCCCCCCGCCGCCTGTGACTTGAAGTGCTCCCAGCGCCACAACCGAATGAAGTTGTGGCCGCGGTGCGCGAGGAAGTCCAGGAGCTCCCGGAAGTCGAGCGGCTCGAGCTCCTCAGCGCATTCGGGCCCCGGTCCCATGCCGTCGTGCAGGTTGTTCCAGATGTGCGACCCGGTCAGGTACACCGCCTTCCGAGCGTTGGATGCGACTGCGAAGTAGCGGGGGTTCAGCGTGGAGACGACGAGCGGGCCAGCGGCGGCCAACGCCGCCGACTCGCTGTGCCCCGAATTCGCCGGGATCCCTTCTTCGGTATCGGTCACGGTATTGGCTCCTCTCGCCTTTCGATCAAGCGTGGGCGACTCTGCGTTCGGCTGCCTCGGCGGCGTCATCGCTGCGGCTCGAGGACGCGACGCGGTAGCGCAGGTGCGTGACGCCTTCGCCCTCTACCACCTCGGGACCCTCGAGCACGACTTCGCGGGCGATGCCGTCGAAGAACGGCAGGCCCTTGCCTAGGACTACCGGGATGAGGTTGATCTGGAGCTCGTCGAGCAGCCCGGCGTCCAGGCATTGACGCACGATGCTGGGGGTGGCGATGCCGATGTCCTTGCCGCCGGCTGCCTCGCGCGCCTGGGTGACGGCGCTCTGGATCCCGTCGGTGACGAAGTGGATTGTGCTGTCGGCGGGCCAGTCGGCCGGCGGCTCGTGCGTGAGGATGTAGACCGGCACGCCCATCGGGTGGCGGCCGCCCCATCCGTCGGCGAGGTTGAAGTAGCGGCGGCCGCCGATGATCACGCCGACGCTGTCGAGCGCGTCGCGCAGCAGCTTCGCCGACTTCTCGGAGGTCTTGAACGGCGCGCCCGGGGCGACCTCGGCGTCGCCGTCGAAGAACCAGCGGTGAAGCGGGGCGACATCGTCGTCGGGTTTCGCAACATAGCCGTCGAGCGACATCGACATGTCGGCGATGAGCATGGTCATCGTGGACTCCTTGGGAGAGGGGTGAACGGTTGGTCAGACGATCCCAGGGCGGGGCCTCGTGAACATCGGCCAGGTGGCCATGAACCGGGCGGAGGTGGCCGATGCGGGCCGCTTCGATGGCCGATGGCAGACTGCGGGGCGTGCCATCCGAACTGACGAGGTCGTCGATCGCTGCACCACTGTGGTTCGTCGCCGATGATGCGGTGGTCCCGGGCGCGCAAGCGCCGGCGGTGGCGACCGCGACCGACGCATTGGCGGTCGTCGAGCGGGTCCGACGCGAACGGCCGGCAGCAGCGATCGCGGTCCATGTCGCCGATCGGGAAAGGGCTGGAGTGGCGCGTGCGCGGGATCTATGTGAGATCGGCTGGCCGGGGCAGACGCTGGTGTCGGCGGCTGCCGCCGCGGCGCTGGGGGCCGCCGCCGAGCTGCACGACCTCGGCGTTCATCGGCTGCGCGACCTCTCGCCGCCGGAGCGGGTGTTCGCGCTGGGCGCGTCGGGCCACGCGCCGCTGCGCTCATTGGATGCCACGCCTAACAATCTGCCTACCTATCTGACGAGCTTCGTCGGTCGCGGGGTGGAGCTCGCCGCCTTGCAACGGCATCTCTCGCAGGCGAGGCTGCTGACGATCACGGGCCCGGGCGGAAGCGGCAAGACGCGGCTGGCCGCGCGGGTCGCCGCCGGCCAGGTTGACCGCCGACCCGATGGTGTCTGGTGGGTGGAGCTTGGTCACGTCGGGGACCCGGGGGAGGTCGCGCAGGCGGTGGCGGCGGCGCTGAACGTGCTGGTTGATCCCGCCCACGGCACGATCGCGCTGCTGCGAGCGCAGCTCGCCGCGAGCCGCCTGCTGCTGTGCCTGGACAACTGTGAGCACGTCCTCGACGGGGTCGCTGAGGTCGCCGGCGCGCTCGTCGCGGGCTGCCCGGAGGTCGTCATCATTGCCACCGGCCGCGAGCCGCTCGGCCTCACAGGCGAGCTGGTGTGGAGGTTGCCGCCGCTAAGCAGTGCCGACGCGTGCGCGCTGTTCGTCGAGCGCGCTGCGCAGGTTCAGCCCGGCTTGGAGTTCGACACGGAGGCGCAGGCCGCGGTCGACTCGATGTGCGTTCGTCTGGACGGCTCGCCGCTCGCGCTCGAGTTGGCTTCCGCGTGGGCGCGGGCGCTCACCCCGACCCAGATCGAGGCAGGGCTCGACGACCGTTTCGCGCTGCTCGTGCGCAGCCCCCGCGACGCCGTTCCCCGTCACGCGAGCCTGCTCGCCTCGATGGTTTGGAGCCACGACCTGCTTGATGCGACCGATCGCGCCGTGTTTCGCCGGCTTGCGGTGTTCCCCGGCGACTTCGACCTCGATGCCGCCTGCGCGGTGTGCAGTGAGGATGTGGACGCGCTCGGGGCGCTTGCGCGCCTTGTCGACAAGTCGCTCGTTGTCGCCAACGGCGCGCGTTACCGGCTGCCGGAGTCGATCCGCGAGTACGCCGCCGACCGCCTGCGGGCGGCCGGCGAGCGGCGCGCGACGGCCGACCGGCTGCTTGCTCACCTGCTCATCCGCCTCCGCGACGCCGCGCCGTTGCGCGACCGCGACATGGACGCCTGGCGGGCCGCCCTCGCCCCCGAGCATGACAACCTGCGCGCGGCGATCGAACACGGGCTGGACGCCGAGGACCCCGAGCCGGCGCGCGCGTTGGTCGCCGAGCTGCCCTGGCTGTGGCAGATGAACCGCCAAGGACGAGAGGGACTGGGGTTCATACGCCGCGCGATCGCCCGCGCCCCGGAGGCTCGCTCAACTGTGCAGGCACGGCTGCTGGCCGGCGTCGCCCTCGTTGCCGACACCGCTGGGCCGCTGGATCTCGAGTACGACGCCGCGCAGCGCGCGCGCGAGCTCGCCGCCGAGCTCGGCGACGCGCGCCTGCTGTCGCTTTGCATGGTCCTGGCTGCAGTCGGGCGCCTCTACACCGACTTCGACGAGGCGTGCGAGCTGGCGCTCGAGGCCGAGCGGAGCGCCGTCCGCGCGGAGAACCACTTCGTGATCCACGGCGCGCGCGCGCTGCGCGGAATCGTCGCCCACCTGCGCGACGAGCACGCGAGCGCCCGAACCCTGCTGGTCAGCGCCGCGGAGCAGTTGGCGGCCCGCGGCGAGCGCGGAGTGACCGCCAGCGCGCTCGCCTTCCTCTCCGGCAGCGCACTCGTGACGGGCGATCTCGGCGGCGCGCGCGATCTCGCCGAGCGCTCAATCGCCTCGGCGGTACCGCTCGCCGACCACCTTCGCATAGGAATGGGCCGCGCCGCCCTGGCGCTGGCACAGGGCGCTGCCGGCGACATCGACGCAGGATTCGCCGCGCTCGCACCCGTGCGTGCGCTCGCCGATGACGTGTTCCTCCCCGAGGTCAACCGTGCCCTCGGCCTGCTGCATCTGTGGGCTGGGGATGCGCGCTCTGCGATCGACCGGCTCGGTGTCGAGGCTCGATCGACCGACGGCGGCCGCCTGACGTACCTCGCAATCCGCGCGCTGGCACCACTGGCCGCCGCCCAGCGCCAAGCGGGAGACCAGGCGGCAGCCGCCGCCACCGTGGCGCGCGGCGTTCGCCTCGCACGCGAACGCGGGATGCCGGCGTCGCTCGCGGACTGCCTCGATGAGTACGCGCACCTCGAGCAAGGCGCCGACGGCCACCACCAGGCGCTCGCGATCCGCGTCAGACATGGCCTGCGCCCAGGAATCATCCGCAGCCTCGACGCCTTGTCCGCCTACGCCACACCAGAGCAGGCGCCGAGATTGCTGGCAGCCGCCGCGGTGGCCCGACGCGAGCTGGGAATCGCCGGCTCGGGCGCGCCCGAGCCCGACAGCGACGAGGTCGTCATGTCACTCGAGCAGGCCGCCGCCTACGCAAGCCGCGCCCGCGGCCCACGCAGACGCCCCCTCGCCGGTTGGGACAGCCTCACGCCGACCGAAACCGAGGTCGCGCGGCTCGCGGTTGAAGGGCTCTCCAACCCCGAAATCGGCGCACGCCTGTTCATGAGCCGCAGCACCGTCAAGACACACCTCTCGCACATCTACGCGAAGCTCGGGGTCGCCAACCGCACAGAACTGGCCACACGGGTGGGAACCACGGACGCGAACCCTGCTTTCAGCCCGCGACAGGCATCTCGGATGTAATCGTGGCGACGAACCCGCTCCTCGGCACCTGCGGATCGCGCCACGCCGTCAGCGCGGATGTCGTCGTTACCGTTGGCTCGAATGCCCTGCTCTTCTTGCGGCGCGGGTACGCGGACCCTGCGCCGGAGGCCCGTCCAGGGCCCCGCATTCATCTCCGGACCCGCTACGCGGCTCGGCCCCGGCCACATCGACCGTTCGGGCGAAATCGCGACTCATCCAAAAGTCGCAGTGTCGCTCTCGCACGGCGCAGAGCCAGCCAGATCTCGTGGCCGTGCCAGCGACACCAGAGCGGAGCCGGGCCATGAATGCAGGTCTCGACCCCGCGCATAGCGACGCACCTGGTGTTCGCCATCAGCGCGTCTCGCCACATGGTCGACTTGCTCGTCCTCGCGGCCGACGACGACGAGGACCTGCAATCTCGCCGAAGCAGGGGCAGGTCAGCCTCAGATTAGCCTCGTTACGCCCCCTGCTTCGCGCTCGCGGCAGGGCGCACACGCGCGCAAACGAACGACTTCAGCCGCCCTCCCTTTCGCCAAATCCGCTACTCCAGTGCCTTGGTTTCACCTAGGCACGAGGACTGACGTAGAGCCCGCCCTCGGGGCCCCGCGTTCGGCGAGCTGCAGGTACCAGAGCGTATGCGTTCAGCACCCACGCGACGTCGGAAAGAGAGCTGTGAAGGTCGCACCGATGTTGTTGAGCGCGACGTTGATGACGAACAGGTTCAGCACACTCATCACGCTCGCCAGAGCGAGCGTTGCGAGAACGATGCCGGGATGCCCGTGCTCGTGCTCAACGGGTGCAGGTGTGGTCTAGCCATAGCTCAGCCCTCCGGGACCAGGACCACGCGGCCGCGTAGGTCGCCGGCCTCGGCGGGTTCGTGGGTCGCCGCGGTGTCCCTCAGAAGCTCGTGCTCGCTGGTGTGTCTACGCGCAGCTCGCCGGCGTCGATGAGGGCTGCGGTCTCCACCACCGGCCCGCAACCCGGCGACGTTGCCCGGGTTGCGGGCCAGCAGGAGCCGGCGGCCGAGTGGCTTGGTGTCCGAACGTTGCCGGGAGTGGTGACGAGGATCATCTCGTCTCGTCTCAGATCGCGGTGCGGCCGCCGTCGACGTGGATGATCGCGCCGTTGATGTAGCCGGCCGACGGGGTCGCGAGGAACGCGATGACGTCGGACAGCTCGTGCACGTCAGCGACCCGACCGAGTGGAATCGTCTTGGCGAACTCTTGGGCCATCGCCATCATCGGCTCTATGGCCGGGGTCCGCGTCGGACCGGGAGCGACCGCGTTGACGCGGATGTTCTGCGGCCCGTATTCGGCGGCCCACGCCTTGGTGAGCAGCTCGATCGCGGCGCGCGAGGCGCCGTAG
Source organism: uncultured Actinomycetota bacterium (assembly GCA_963708835.1). GTDB lineage: Bacteria > Actinomycetota > Thermoleophilia > Solirubrobacterales > Solirubrobacteraceae > Palsa-465. Next base: position 368,295 of record CAVPUB010000002.1, read on the forward strand.
GCAACCAAGCCTGGCTGGCCGTAGCTCGCGACCATCGTTGAGACGTTGATGATCGAGCCGCCGCCGCGGGCGGCGATTTTCGGGGCGAGCGCAGCGACCAGGAAGAACGGCGCCTTGACGTTGATCTGGAACAGACCGTCGAATGCAGGCTCGTCGGTGTCAGCCGTCGTCGCCCGGGCGGCAAAGCCGGCACAGTTGACCAGGACATCGATCTCCCCTGCCGCGTCGGCGACGCGCCTCACCTCAGACGTCGCCGAGAAATCCGCGGCGATGAACTGCGCATCGTGTCCCCCCGCGCGGATCTCCTCTACGGTGCTCGCGCCGCGGGTCTCATCGCGCCCGGTGATGATCACCGACGCGCCCTTTTCGGCTATCGCCAGTGCGGCGGCGGAACCCATCCCGGAGGTGCCACCGGTGATCAGAGCCTTTTTGTCTTGCAGATCCATTGTCGACATCCCTTTTCGTAGTTGGAACATCCAATCCACTCTTGCAGGCGCCGACCCTAGCAGAAATGGCTCACTTAATCCAAAATAAGCCGATCTGGCTCGGGACACCTTCCGCTGGGTCGTCGGTCCGGGGGCCTCAGCGGTCGAGCGAGGTGCTCGTGGTGCTGCTGAGGGTGGCGATGAGCGTGAGCATCGCGTCGAGCGCGGCCGCGAGCGGCTCGGGATCACGCTGGACCTGAGCGAGCAGGAGACCGCCCTGAAGCGCGGCCAGCGTGGCCAGCGCGAGCTGGCGCGGATCGGCCTCCGGTGCAAGTCGGCCCAGCGCGTGCATCCGCAGAAAACCAGCCATGATGCTGGCCTCCCAGCGTTTGAACGACGCGGCAACCATCGCCCTGGCCTCGGGCTCGGTTTCGGCGAGCGCGGAACCGAGCGAGCCGACCGGACAACCACCGAGCCCGTCCGTGTTGCGGGCGTGATCGACCACAAAATCGCGCCACTCCCGTAGGCCGTCGAGGCGTGCTGAGGTCAAACTGCTCCTGCGTGCCGATCGCCCTGTCGGCCTGGCGCTCGATGACGGCGCGGACCAGCGCCGGCTTGTCGTCGAAGTAGTGGTAGAGCTGCGAGCTGCTCACGTGCGCACCGTCGCGCACTTCCTCGATCGTCGTGCCGGCAACGCCCTGCTGAAAGATCAACTGTGCCGCGGCGTCAACGATCCGCGCGCGCGTCGCCTCACCCTTACGCGTCAACCGCGGCCGATCAGAACTCCTTGCAGACACGAGGAGAAGTATAGCGATCAGATGGCTTTGACATTCCAGATTCGCTCTGTCACAGTGGATCGATCAATCCATTATGGCAAGAACCCCGAGGCTGCTAGCTCCGGAAAAGCAGCAAGCCGCTGTTGCTGGGCCCACGCCGTGCAGGGTCTCGCCGCCATATCTGCCTGTCGGTCTGCCCACACCAATCAGCCAACCCTGCCCGGACCTACAAAACATGAGAGGACCTCAATGAGCACAACCCCGGAAAAGACCGTATTGATCACGGGCGCCAACGCCGGAATCGGCAAGGAGGTGGCCCGGCAACTGGCGTCACGTCCGGAGATCGCCCGCATCTACCTGGCGTGCCGGAACCGAGACAAGGCGACAACGGCGAAGGCCGAGCTCGAAGCCGCGACCGGCCGGCGCATCTTCGACATCGTCGTCATGGACATCGCCAATCTGGATTCGGTCCGCGCCGGCCTGGCCCGGATCGTCGGATCCGTCGACGCGCTGGTCATGAACGCCGGCGTCATTGGCCCGAAGACGATGGACTTGACCGCTGACGGGGTCACCACCGTGTTCGCGACGAACGTCCTTGGCCACGTCGTCCTCCTCGAAGGGCTCCTGGCCGACGACCGGCTTGGCGAGGTGGCGGTCCTCGCCGGAAGTGAAGCAGTCCGCGGAGTTCCGAAGTTGCGGATGAAAGGGCCATCCTTCGTCTCAACCTCCGCCGATGAACTCGCCACCGTCATCGACGGCAGCTACTTCGCCAGCAGAAAAGCTGACTTCAACCTCGCCTTCGGGCAGGCCAAATACATCGGGGCCCTCTGGATGGCCTACCTGGCCCGCCAACACCCCGACCGCCGCTTCATCACCGTGAGCCCCGGGAACACCACCGGCACCCACGCCCCCAACGGCCTTCCCCTACCGATGCAGGTAGCCGCCAAGTACGTCATGCCCGCCCTAGGTCTCGCCCACAAACTCGACGTGGGAGCGAAGCGGCTCGTCGACGGCGTCACCGACCCGACCCTGTCCAGCGGCGTGTTCTACGCCAGCGCGGCCAACAAGTTGAAGGGTCCGTTGGTCAACCAAGCGGACATCTTGCCCGATCTGGCCAACCCGTCGTTTCAGGACCACGCCAACGAGGCCATCCACCGCTTCATCGCCTCAAAAACAGTCGCTTAGCACCTCACCGACTGGTTTCCACAAGCGTTCGGCTCCGAACTCGGCGTTGAGATGCGCTACGTCGCTGAAGTCACCGCCGCAAACAACGGACAGGTAGAAGCCCGCACGATCACGAGCGCTCTGATCAACTCGAGCGGCAGACGCATTCCGATGAGTGCACGAGCGACAAAGTGGTCACGCGGGCTGCCGAAACTCCGCGAGTGCCTTTCCACGAAAGGAGCAGTCCGGGCCGACTCCATCCACGTCCTATGCGCGGGCGGTATCGGACACAGGCAGCCACGCCGACCGCCAGCGCCGATACCCGCGCCTACACGAATGCGGGTGTCGACCCGGCCCTCACGAGAGACGTGCTCGTCGCCAAATCCGCTACTCCACTTGGCGCCTGGGTCGCACCTAGGCAAGAGGACTGATGTAGAGGCCCCCCTTGGGGCCCCGTATTCGGCGATGCGGAGGGCGCAGCGGCCGGCCCAGCGTTCCCCCAGGGGCGCCCGCCGACCGGTGGGCTGACGATCGCGTTCGCGGCCAACGTGGTCGCCTTCGGCGTTCGACGCCCCGCGACTCCTTCCACGTGTGGCGGCCGTTCGCCCCGGTGGGAATGCGCGCGCGACGCCATGCAGCGCTATCGGCCGGCGGCTCGTGGGATGGCGGGAGTCGCCGGCCCGTGGCGTGTCGTAGGGTAGGCCGATGCGCGGGGGAGGCAGAGCGGGGCTGGATTTAGGCGAGCTGCTTGCGGCAGTTGAGAACGCGCCGCCGGTTGCGGCCGCCGAGGTCGTCGGGGAGCTGCTCGCGGAGACACTGGACGCGTCTGCGGTGGCGTTTCTCATCGCGGACTTCGCTGGCGACGCGGTCATCAGGCTGAGCCACACCGGGAGGCTGTCGACGCGCGCCTTTGGGAGAGAGATCGCCGAACGGGTGCCGTTAGGGGGAAGTGCTCATGGGCGCGTGCTTGCGGCTCAAGCAGTCCGCGTGGAGGAGGGCGCCGCTGGCTGGCGGGTGCTTGCTCCGGTGACTAATCGGGGGGAGGCGATAGGAATTTTGGAACTGCTTCTCGATGACGAGCCCGACGAGCAGTGCGTGGCGGACGTTGGCTTGGCCGCGCACGCGCTGGCGTACATCGTCATCGCCAACCGCCGGTTCACTGACCTCTTTGAGTGGGGACAGCGCTCGGTCCCGCTGTCGCTCGCTGCTGAGATCCAGCACCGGTTGCTTCCGGCGGCCTACACCTGCGAAGCGGCTGAGTTCGCGCTGGCGGCCTGGCTCGAGCCCGCCGGGGAGATCGCCGGAGACACGTTTGACTTCTCGCTGGAGCGCGACACTCTTCACCTCTCGATGACCGATGCGATGGGACACTCGCTCGAAGCGGCGATCCTGGCCACGGTGTTGGTGGGCGCGTTGCGCAATGGCCGACGCGCTGGTCTGGAGTTTGCCGAGCAGGCGCGGCGTGCCAGCGCTGGGCTTGCCGAGCATTTTCACCGTAGCGAATACGTCACCGGACAGCTGGCCCGTATCGACTTGCGAACCGGGAGAGCAGTGATCGTCAACGCCGGTCACCAGCCACCGCTGCGCGTGCGCGACGGTCGCGTCAGTTACATCGATCTCAAGCCGGACCTGCCGTTCGGGTGGGGCAAGCACAGCTACCGGGTGCAGCCGTTGCCGCTTGCGCCGGGCGACCGGCTGGTGTTCCTCACCGACGGTCTGGTGGAGCGCAACGGGGACATTGATGTCCAATCGCTCGTCGCGCAGGGCGCGGAGATGCACCCCCGCGAGGCTGTGCAGCACCTCATCCGAACGGTCCTCAAGGCCACCGAAGGCCGGCTCAAAGACGACGCAACCGTTATGTGTCTGGACTGGCACGGAGGGTCCCGGGGCCTGCGGACCAGCGACTCTGGCGCGGACAGCTGAACACGTCCCACTTCCCGAGCCGCTACCGCCGGCGTGAAGTGGTGCTGATGTCGGAATCGGGGAGCGCATGCTCGCGCTTGTGCGCTTGGGCAACTCATTGATGCACTGTGTTCGCGGACGCGCGGCGATGAAAGGCATCCTGACGTCCCTTGGAGACTAACTCTCCAGGTGCTCCGTGCGCACCTCGAGCGTGCAGCCGGTGCTCCCCACCGATGTCGCACTGGGCGGTGTGAGCGCGGCTCACCGCCTGGCCACGGTGGGCTTGCTGCAGCAGGTCAAGGGTCAAGCTCCCAAGGCGTTGGCCGAAGCTCGCAAGGGACGCCGGCCTCCTGCGTCAGCCAGCGACCAGTGCGTGGCACGAGCGCGGCCGTCACCACGGCCGCGTAGGCACGACTCCCGTGGGACATCTCGACTGCACAGGGCGGGCTCTGGGAGGTCATGACACCCGCAGCCACCGGTCCGCTCAGACGGGCCCCTACATAGACCATATGGATTGTCGGATCGTCGGGCCTGAGCGGTAAAAGAGGCCGGTTCCCCCGCGGTGTCGTGGGGGTGACGTTCTTGCCGCGCGGCTGGTACCCGCGCGGCGGGTCCACAATCACATAGGAGGAACCAGCCATGGCGAAGGCTAGATCCCTCGTCGGTTCGGACGTGCACGCGGCGAAGATCGTCGGGGCGGTCCTTGGACGCCGACACGGGCGAGCTTGAGGTGTTCGTGATGAGCGGCGAGAACGGGGGTGCGGCCGCGTTCTGCGCTGGGCTGCCGCGGCCGGTCCGGGTTGCCTATGAGGCGGGCCCGACTGGGTACCCGCTCGCGCGTGAGCTCGCGAAGCGCGGGATCGAGTGTGTGGTCGCGGCGCCATCGAAGATTCCGCGTGCGACGGGCGACAAGGTGAAGAACGATCGGCGTGACGCTGAGCACTTGGTCCGGCTGCTGCTGGCCGGGAAGCTGCACCCGGTCCGGGTTCCGGGACCGGAGGAGGAGGCGATGCGGGATCTCGTCCGCGCGCGAGAGACGCTGCAGACTGGATCTGATGCGCGCGCGGGATCGGCTGTTAAAGATGCTAATGCGCCACGGCGTGGCGTTCGACGACGGGCACGCGTGGACGCAGCGACACCGCGCGTGGCTCAAGACGGTGGCGTTGGCATGGCCGGCGGCGCAGACGACACTGTTAGACCTGGAGGGCGTGATCGACGTCCTGGTGCATCGCCGCGAGCATCTCGAGCGGGAGATCGTCGCGAGCTTGCCCGGCTCGCGTGGGAGACGCAGGTCGGGCGGCTGCGCTGCCTGCGCGGGATCGACACGCTGACCGCAGTCGGATTGTGTGCCGAGGTCGGCGACTTCGAACGGTTCGCCAAGGCCGGGCAGTTGATGAGCTACCTCGGACTGGTGCCCTCAGAATCGACAACCGGGACCAATCGCCGGCTGGGGTCGATCACCAAGACCGGATCGGCGCACGCGCGGCGGCTGTTGGTCGAGGCGGCCTGGCACTACCGCAAGGCGCCCGCGATCGGCAAGGCCCTGACCGACCGCCAAGCCGGGCAGCCATCCGAGGCGGTCGCTGTCGCGTGGACCGCGCAACGCCGACTGCATCGCACCTGGACCCGGATGCAGGCGCGCTCCAAACGCCGGACCGTGATCGCGGTCGCCGCGGCGCGCGAGCTGGTCGGGTGCTGCTGGGCGATCACCCAGATCGAATAGACGCTGCACCATCCACATCTCGGTCGGCTGGGTCGGTGGCGGCCGCAACGCGCGGGGAACCCGCGATTTGCCTATGAGCAGCCCCTTCCGGGGGTCACGCTCGATCTCTTAGACAGCGGCACCCCACGACGAACCATGGTCCTGCGGCCACCCGGATCCGCGCATATCAGTCTGACCCGCGTCGCGCACAGCAACCCGGGCCGCCACCCACCCAGCCGACCCCCACACTCACCGCCACACCAACCGCGACCGCGCGAGATTCACACCCCCAGGTTGACAAACAGCTCTCCATATCAGGCAAAGGTGGGCGCAGCGGTTGGCACCGCCGCGCCCTGCTTCCGGGCGACAAACACGTCTCCTCCGACGCCGTCCACCACGAGCGGATTGGCTGGCTGGCTGTCGACCAAGCGCGCGACGCCTCGCGTGGCTGAAGGGCCGTGCGCACCCGGCCCGGTGCGTCCTACGCCCGCGCGTGCCGCATCGTCGTCGGGTACCCCAGCTCCAAGGGTGTCCTCAACTCCTTGCGTCGAGAGCTTTTGCATCGCCATGCGCGTCATCTTCGCGTGCCGCGTGTCGGCTGGGAGACCGCGAGCCTGGTAACGGCCGTTACGTGTCCGCAGGGGAAGTCCAAAGAGCGTCGACGAAGAAGGCGGGCCTCGGCGTCTTCGGGCGCGCCACCGAACGGGGTGGCCGATCTCGATCACTGGGTCGATCGCGAAGGCTTCCGCCCTAAGCGGCGGCTTCGGCTCGGCCATGAAGCCGATGCAAGTGACCGCCTGCACTGAGCGGCCACTGCTGGATAACGGCGGGGGTACGCGGCGCCCCAGCCATACGTTTCCGTCACGGTTGGCTCCTGA
>CAVPUB010000003.1:0-320902 GCA_963708835.1 uncultured Actinomycetota bacterium
GTCATCGCTGACTCTCCTGGAGATAGTCGTGACCAAACACCCGCTGGGCCAGCCAATGCCGATCCACCTCGTCGCGGCCGGCCGACACCGCGACCTTCCCGTCGCGGAGGACGACCACTCGGTCCGACAGTTCGAGTAGCTCATCGGCGTCTGAGCTGGCGACGATCACGCCGCACCCGCGCGTGGCCGCAGCCCGCACCTGTCGGTGGATCTCGGCCCGGGCTCCGACATCGACTCCCTGAGTCGGCTCGTCGAGCAGCAGCAGGCGCGGTTCGCCCGTCAGCCAGCGGGCGAAGACCACCTTCTGCTGATTGCCACCTGACAGGAGCGCCAGGGGCATCTCCGCCGACCGGCAGCGGACCCCGTATACGCTGATCGCGTCATCAGCCGCCCCGACCTCAGCGCGCCGATCGATCCAGGACAGACGATGGCGAAATCTCGTGAGGTGGCTTGCGGAGAGATTTTCGCGGACGCTGAGCGTCACGAATGCGCCTTCGCGCAGACGGTTCTCCGGCACGAACGCCGCGCCGGCGCGTACAGCTGCGGCGATGTCGCCGCTACGGAGCTCGCGACCGCCGAGCCGCACCGCGCCCCGGCGGCTCTGCGCACCGTAGATGGCGCGCAACAGGCTCGAGGTGCCCGCGCCGATCAGACCGGCGATGCCGACGATCTCCCCCTCGGCGACGGTCAGGTCGACTCCCTTCAAAGGGCCCGTCCACACGTCCTCGACCTCCAGCAGCTGGGTGGCGGCGGTTGCGCCCGCCCGGGCCTGAGCGGTTGACGAGACGGTATGGCCCACGATCAGGCGGCTTAGCTCTCCGGCATCGAGTCCGTCGGTCGACCGGTCGGCGACGACCGCGCCGTCGCGGAGCACCGCGATCGAGTCGGCCATCGCGAGGACCTCGTCAAGCCGGTGGGAGACGTAGAGAATCGTCTGGCCGTCCGCCGCGAACCGGCGCAGAGCATCGAGTAGACGATCGGCCTCCGGCGCTGCGAGGCGGGCGGTGGGCTCGTCGAGCACGAGGGCGCCGTCATGTGTTCCGTCGCGTCCCCGGACAGCTCGGGCGATCGCGACGAGCGTTCGGTCCGAGGCCCTCAGACCCGCAAGCGGCACGCGCGGCGACACCTTCACCCGGAGACGCTCGAGTATCGACCCGGCCTCCCGGTTGAGCTTGCCCCAGTCGATCCGCCCGGCGCGACGGGGATACGGAAGCCCGACGAACACGTTCTCGGCGACGCTCAGGTGCTCGAACAGTCCGAGATCCTGGTGAACGAACGCGAGCGCGGCGGCGAAGCTCCACTCCGGGGTGATGTCCTCGGCAGCGATCGATTCACCGCTGACGGTGATCCGTCCGCCCGGGTCAGCTGGCTGGACGCCGGCAAGGATCTTGATCAGCGTCGACTTGCCCGACCCGTTGCCCCCGACCAGCGCGCGGATCTCGCCCGGCCCTACCTGGAGCGAAACGTCTGAGAGGGCCTGCGTCCCGGGGAACGACTTCGAGAGGTTGTCGATGCGCAGCCGCGCTTCGCTCTGAGCCAGGTCTGTCATCGAGTCCAAATCAGCGATCGCGTGCACTTGGCAGGTCCCGGGGGCTCCGCGCGGGGCGGAGCCCCCGGTAGTGGGCCGTGATACCTGGCTGCCTACTTCCCGGTCCAGATCTTCATGTAGTTCTGCTCGTAGCCCGCAGAGCGCTTGTTGCCGTTGTAGTTCCCTGTCCCGCTAGGCGAAGGGTGCGACTTGTCGATCGCCTGGAGGCCGATCCCGGCGTCCACCTGCGGCGACCCGGCGAAGACCCGGTTCAGGCCGTCGGCGGCCGCCCAGCCTTCCCAGAGGGCCGCCGAACCGATCGCGAAGTTGTCCGGTCCCCCTGCCGCGATGAGTTTCAGGTTGGGCGCGAATCCCTCGACCCCGGTCAGGAGGATGTGCCGGCCGCCGGCGGTCGCCTGGGTCACCGCCGCGCCCATGCCGAGCAGGATCGCGCTGTCGATCGGCGAGGTCACGACGTTCGCACTCGGGTTCTTGGTGAGCGCTGCCGAGGTCACCGACTGCAGCTGGTTTTGGACGATGTTCTGTCCGGTCACCGCGAACGAGCTGAACGTGCACCCGGGGCAGTTGTGCTTGATCCCGTTCTCGATCCCCTGACCGATCGCGTTCACCGCACCGCCGTCGTTGTACTGCATTGACAGCACGTTGCCCTTGCCATCGGTCTTGTCGATGATGTACGCGGCGATGCCGGCGCCGACCTGGTCCTCGAGGTACTGCTCGTAGGTCTCCTTGCCGAACAACAACTGACCGTCGTCCAGCGCCTTGCCAGGGCAGTCGAACGACAGGAGGCCATAGATCTTCACGCCGGCCGACTTGGCCGAAGCGATCGCCCCGGGCGCCCAGGAGCACGGGAAGCCGTCGAGGACGATGGCATTGGCCTTCGCCGCCACAGCGGACTTGATCTCCTGGGTCGCCGTGGCCGGATCAAGCTTCGCGTCGACAACCGTCGTCTTCCATCCGAGATGCGCGCTTGCCGCCACGAATCCCTGGGCGGGGACTGAGCACCCGACGGCCCCCTCGTAGCACGAGATGACCCATACGCTCTTGCCCGTTTGCGCCTTCGGACCGTTGGTAGGCAGCGCCCGATCGGTTCCCTTGTACAGCGCAGCGACCGTCGACTGGGCCTTCGTCACGGCCGAAGACGTCGAGGACTCGCCGGATCCGGACGTGGTCTGAGCCGTCGCCGACGGACTGGCCGCCGACGACGAGTCACCACTACTGCCACTGCTACCGCAGGCAGCCACGGCGCCGCACACGGCGACGACGGCAGCGATCGTTCCGATGCGTTTGCGCATCTTGCACACTCCATTCAGCATTGATCTTCTCCTCCGACCCGCCTTCTGCCGCAACGGGCCATCGAGCGGCAAGCCCAATCCGCCACTGCTCAGGGCGGTGTGGGTACTGCGATCCGTCGACGCACCGAGACCATGAGGAGCGCGCGTCCTCGGCTCCGCGCGACAAGCCGACGCTGGTGCCTACTTCGTTGTGTAACTCGGCGAGTCTATGAACGGTCGCCCTCGCCGAACATGTCCGCACAGGGTGAAAATCACCTCGCGGATTAGTTCAACGAGTTGAATCAACCGTCACGGGCGGCCGACCACTCGTCGCGCAGCACCTGCTTCTGGATCTTGCCGACAGATGTCCGCGGTAATGCCGTTCGCCCGGCGAAGAACTCGGGCACGCGGAATCGGGCCAGGCGATCGGCGCACCAGGCACGGAGAGCCGCGTGGTCGACGCCACCGTCGGCGGTGACGACGAACGCGACGATCGTCTCGTCGCGCATGGCGTCGGGCACGCCGATGACGGCGGCGTCAAGGACCGACGGGTGCTCCATGAGGACGTCTTCGATCTCGCCGGCGGCGATGTTCTCCCCCGCCCGCTTGATCATGTCCTTCGCCCGGGTGACGAACGAGATCAGGCCATCGGGATCCTCGCGGACGAGGTCCCCGGTCTTCAGCCAGCCGTCGCCCATCACCTCCGCGGTCGCCTCTGGGTCCTTGAGATAGCCGGCCATCAATGACACGCCCGGGATCCCGGCGACGCGGAGCTCTCCCGCGTCACCGGGGCGGACGGCCGTGCCGTCGCGGTCCGTGATCCGACACCGGTAGCCGAGCACGACACGGCCGAGGCTGTCATGACGCCGTTCGCCGTGCAGGGGGTTCATCAGCGGGGGCCCGATCGTCTCGGTCATGCCGTACAGCTGCAGCAGCGGCGCCCCGATGCTGTGGTCCCAGGCCGTCTGCTCGGCGGGAGTGAGGTTCTGGGCGAAGGCGACCACCCGAAGGCGATGCGAGCGCCAATGGGGCCTGCTCTCCCTGGCGAGGATCATCCGGATCGGCGCGGCGAACAGGCTCGCGACTGTCGCCTGGTGGCGGATCGCGGTGTCGACCCAGCCGCTGGCGCTGAACCGGGAAGCGAGCACGACGGTGGCACCGGTGACGAGCGCGCTCATCACCGAGTAGTACTGCGCGTTGGCATGGAACAGCGGCAGTGCGACGAGGAAGCGGTCCTCGGGGATGAGCCCGAGACCGGCCGCCACCGACTCGCCCGCGAAGACGTAGTTGGCGTGGGTGACGCGCACGCCCTTCGGGCGGGAGGTCGTCCCCGACGTGTACATCACGGCAAGGTCGCTGAGTGCGCCGCCGCCACAAGTCGCCGCCTCGGTGGGGTGACTCTTCAGAGGTGATGACGGGTCTGCCTCGCACTGCCATACCTCGCCGCCGAGACCGGCGGCGTCACGCGCCGCGCGCACCGTTTCACGGCCATCGCAATCGGTCACGGACAGCGCCGCGCCGACGTGTCCGAGGATGTACTCCAGCTCGGCGACGGAGCTGGCGACATTGGTCGGCACCATCACGGCGCCGCGCAGGGCACATCCGAACCAGTGAAAGATGAACTCGGGCCGGTTGGGGAGATGCAGGTGGACGTGGTCACCGGGAGACACCCCCGCCGCGGCCAGCCCCGTGGCGATCGACGACGATCGCTCGAGCACATCCTTCCACGTGAACTCCTGCACGCTGCCGTCCAGGGCGTCGAACACCAGCAGGATCCGGTCGGGCGTCCTCTCCGCGCCGGCGCGCAGGACATCAGCGACCGTCCGGTGGCCGACAACGGTCAGAACGTCCGCATCTCGCATCGCGCACGATGCTCTCACGCGCCCTGCGCCCCTGGCATGTCCTGGCGAGCCAAACTCGGCTCGCCGATTTTCACTCGGACGACGATGAGTGGCCGGCAAAGATCTCGTCAGCGGTGAGGCCGAGCGAGGCGAGGACCTCGAGCGTCGAGAACGCGAGCCGGAGCTCGAACTGGACCTGGGGATCGGTGACCGGGCGGCCGAGCAGTTCGGCGATCCGGCCGAGCCGGTACTTGAGCGTCGATACGTGCACGTGACAGTCGGCCGCCGCCGTCGGGTGATGACCACCGCTGCGTAGGTATGCGCGCAGCGTGCGCAGGAGTTCGCCGTTGCGCCTGCGGTCGTGCTCGGCCAGCCGGCCCAGCACGTCGCACACCATCATGCTCATCTCGTCGGTACCGGGTGCGTTGAGGAAGTACCGCAGCGGCCCGAGGACGTCGAACGTGACCAAGCCCGCGCGATCGTTCTCACGGGCGAGCCGCAAGACCGCCTCGGCCTCGGTGAGCGCCACCGGCAGCTCGGGGCGCGCGGTGCTCAGGCCTGCAATCGCGGTCGCGCCGGCGCGGGCAGACTTGGCCAGCACCTGCTCGACGATTGCGGCCGCATCGTCGGCTGAACCGGCGATGGCGACGAGCACCCGGTCGCCGCGCTTGGCCACCAGCATCCGGCCGTCGCCGGTGCCGCGGTGCAGAGCCGTGCGGACGATCGGCTCAAGGTCGGCGGTCGTCCCCGCCGCGGGCTCGATGACGGCGAGGTTCCAGCGGGCCTCGAGGTCGACGCCAAAACGAGCGGCGCGCAGCTGCAGCCCCTCGCTCGGATCGCCCTGCTGTTGCAGGATCTCCTCGAGCAACTCACCGCGAAGCCGCCATTCGGCCTCCCAGGCGGCTCGCTCCTTGACCATCTCGAGCGCCATGATCGTCGCCCCCTGCTCCAGCGCGTTGCGGTGAAAGGCGTTGATCGGCTCGTCGCCGAGCACCGCGATCGTCCCCAGCCGCTCCTCGCCGGCGCGGATGTCCACCTGCTCTCCGGCAGGCTCGCTGCCGTTCGCGTCGAGCACATCGACGCAGCCGGGCACCGACTCCATCTCGGGCTCATAGCGCCAGGCACGCGGCTTGCCGACGCCGCGGACCACGCGCACGGGCCGTTCGATCAGCCGCGCGAGCTCCTGCGCGATCCCATGGGTGTCGGCACCGGCGAGGGCCGCGTCGTTGAGCTGGCGGTGCAGCGACAGCGTCCGCTCGAGCAGCTCGTTCTGGTCGGCGAGGGTTCCATACAGGCGGGAGTTGACGATTGACACAGCCGCCTGCGTGGCCAGCGCGGTGAACACCGCGACGGTCGAATCGCTGAAGGTGGTCAGGTCCCGACTGCCGCCGTACAGCGCACCGATCGCGCCGCCTTCGAACATCAGCGGCGCGCAGAGCACGGACACGACGCCCTCATCGCCCAGCGTCTGGATCACCAGGTCGGTCGAGTTGGGCTGGAACAGGCGATGGTCGGGCACGACGACCGTCCGGCGCTCCTTGACGGCGAGGCCGCCGATGCCGTGGCCGATGTCGATCCACATGTCGACGAAATGCTTCGACCGCGCTCCGGCGGCGACCTCGATGGCGACACGATCCTGGTCGTCGACCAGTCCGAGCCAGGTGACGTCGACGCCGATCAGCTGGCGGGCGCGTTCGACGATCAGCCGCAGGATCTCGCTGGTGTTGAGCTCGTCGGCGTGGAGCTGAGAGCTCAGCTCGATCAGGGCCTCGTGAGCGGCGATCCGCTCCTGGTCGGCGAGCACCGCCCCGAGCACGAGCGCGAGATCGGCTGCGAGCTCCACCATCAGTTCCGTCGGCGCGTCCTCGTCGCTGACGAGCCCGCCGAGGAGCCTGCCGTCACGTCCGCGCAGCGGTGTGACGTTGGGCGGCATTGCAGCCTCGCCGGATCTCAGCCACTCCCATGGCACCGGACCGGGGTCGCCTATCCGCAGCCGCTCCGGCTCGCCGTCGGCATCGAGCCAGCCCAGCTCGCACGGTCCACCGAGTGCTCGCGCCGCGATCCGCAGCGCAGCGTCGAGCTGTCCGCCGACGTCGTCGTACCCTCCGTCCAGGCGGGGCTCCTCCAGCGCGGCAACGTTCACGGCCTCTCCCTCGGTCGCTCTCTCTCCGAAAGAGATCGTAACCCAGCGGCTCGGGCGGGAGGTTGTCTTACCGGGACAAGCCGGAGGGGCTTGGTTCAGCTTGGCGAGACGACGGTGTCGACCCGAATGTACCGCCGCTCGGTGCGTACGGCGGCGCTGACGGGCCCGTGCGGGTGCGCCCGGGACCTGTCTCAGCGGGACAGGGAATCACCCCGGGTTTCGGCCCGGTGCAGCATATGGAGCGGGCAGCGCCGGTGAAACACTCGGCCGGCGTCCCGCCGATGCGAGACTCGTCCGGCGGCGCCCACGCACAACCGACGAGGAGAGGTCGATGAGGCACAGCAACGAGCGGATCCTGACAACGCACACCGGCAGCCTGCCGCGACCCAAGGGCCTGACCGAACTCGTGTTTGAGAAGCAGGAGGGCAAGCACGTCGACGCCGCCGCGTTCGAGGCCGCCGCGGTGCAGGCGACCGACGACGTGGTCGCCCGCCAGATCGCCGCCGGTATCGACGTCGTCTCCGACGGGGAGATGAACAAGCCCGGGTTCGTCAACTACGTCGGCGAGCGGCTCGAGGGGTTCGGCGCGCCGGGCAAGCCCTGGACGCTGTCGGATCTCGAGGCGTTGCCAGAGCTGACGATGGCGCTGTATGGAGGGCCGGGCGGCACGCACATCAACATGCCGGCCTGCCGTGGCGAGGTCTCCTACAAGGGCCACGCCATGGTCGCCGAGGACATCGAGCACCTGCGCAATGCACTGGCCAACGCCGGCGATCCCGACCGTGAGGCCTTCATCCCCGCCGCCTCGCCCGGGTGCATCGCGAACGCTGCCGAGAACTTCCATTACCCCACCTACGAGGCCTACCTGCAGGCGGTGACGGCGGCGATGAGCGAGGAGTACAGGGCGATCGTCGACGCCGGCTTCCTGCTCCAGCTTGATTGCCCCGATCTGCCAATGGCTGCCCACACGAGCTTCTGGGCGGTCAAGCACATGGAGGAGATGGGCTTCGAGCGCTATATCCAGATGCATCTCGACGCGCTCGATCAGGCGATCGCGGACCTGCCCGCCGACCGCGTCCGGATGCACCTGTGCTGGGGTAACTACGCGGGGCCTCACACCGACGATGTGCCGATCGAGCGGCTGTTCAACATGGTGATGGGCGCCAAGCCGGCGGCGGTGTCCTTCGAGGCGGCCAACCCGCGTCACGAGCACGAGTGGGAGACGCTCGCCTCGCTGCCCATCCCGGACGACAAGATCCTCATGCCCGGCCTCATCGACACCAAGACCAACGTCGTCGAGCATCCCCGCCTGATCGCCCAGCGGATCGGCCGGTTCGCGGACATCGTCGGCCGCGAGCGCGTCATCCCCGGCACCGACTGTGGCTTTGCGACGTTCGCGGGGTTCGGGATGGTCGATCCCGAGGTCGCCTGGATGAAGCTGGCTGCGCTGGCTCAAGGCGCGGCGGAGGCCAGCGAGAGGCTGTGGTCCAGCGCGGTGACGGCATGACCGTCGAGTACACGAAAGGTTTGCACGAGCTGGGCGACGGGCTCTGGGCCTATCTGCAGCCGCGCGGCCAGTGGGGCTACAGCAACGCCGGGCTGGTCGCCGGCGACGGTGACTCCCTGCTCGTCGACACGCTCTTCGACCTCAAGCTGACCCGCGAGATGCTCGACCAGATGAAGCCGATCACCGACACGCGGCCGATCGGAAGCCTCGTCAACACGCACGCCAACGGAGACCACTGCTACGGCAACGAGCTCGTCCCGGACCGCGCAAAGATCTACGCGACGGTCGCCTGCGCCGAGGAGATGAGCGAGGTCCCGCCGTCGCTGCTTCAGGGCTTGAAGGAGAACGTCGATTTCGCCGGCTGGGCGTTTGCGGACTTCGCATTCTCTGAGATCAACGGCCGCAAGCCTGACGAGACCTTCGACACCGAGCTGACGTTGATGATCGGCGGCCGGGAGGTGATCGTCCGCGACCTCGGGCCTGCTCACACCCAGAGCGATTCGATCGTGCTGGTGCCGTCGGCACGGGCGGTGTTCACCGGCGATCTCGTGTTCAACGGCGGCACGCCGATCTCGTGGGCCGGGCCGATCGCCAACTGGACGGCGGCGTGCGAGACGATCGCCGCGCTCGACGTCGACTGGATCGTGCCGGGCCATGGCCCGGTCGCCACCGCAGCGGACGTGCTCGACGTCAAGCGGTACTTCGACCACGTCGTCGCCGAGGCCACGAAGCGCCAGCAGGGCGGTATGGATGCGGTCGAGGCGGCGTTCGACATCGACCTGGGCGAGTTCGCCGACGTGCCCGACGCGGAGCGGATCGTGGTCACCGTGCAGACGATCTACCGCGACAACGATCCGACGCATCCGGCGCCCGATCCGATCCTGATGTGGGAGAAGATGGGCGAATACCACCGGCAAAAGGGCAGCTGATGCGACTCGTCACCTTTGAACTGTCCACCCCGCTCGGGCCCGCGCGGCGCACCGGCGCGCTCGACGGAGCCGACCACGTGATCGACCTCCGGCTCGCGCGCGCTGCCCGGCACGCCTCACTGGGCCGCCCACGTGCCGCGCAGCTGGCCGAGGCCGAGTTGGGCGCTGACATGCTCGAGTTCCTCGCCGGCGAGGACTACGCGATGGAATGCGCCCGCGAGGCGCTCGATCACGTCACCTCGGCCGGCGACGAGACGTTCCACGGCGCCGCGATCCGCCGTGCGCTCGTCGATGTGCGGCTGCTCGCCCCGTTGCCGCGGCCGAACAGTCTGCGCGATTTCCTCGTATTCGAGGCCCATCTGCGCAACATCGCCAAGCTGCTTGGACGGACCCCCGAGATCCCGGCCGAGTGGTACAACCTCCCGGCCCATTACAAGGGCAATCCCGACGCGATCTACGGGCCCGACGACGTCGTGCCGTACCCCGGCTACACCGAGAAGCTCGACTACGAGCTCGAGATCTGCGCCGTCATCGGCCGCCGCGGCCGTCGCATCAAGGCGGACGACGCGGGCCCTTACATCGCCGGGTACACGCTCTACAACGACTGGTCGGCCCGTGATATCCAGATGCGCGAGTCGAGCGTCGGCATCGGCCCGGGGATTGGCAAGGACATGGCGTCCTCGATCGGCCCGACGATCGCCACCCCCGACGAGTTCAGCCGCGAGACCTCAAAGCTCGAGGCGCGCATCGACGGAGAGACGTGGTCGAGCGGCACGCTGTCGGACATGCACTTCAGCTTTGAGCAGATCATCGAGTTCATCACCCAGGAGGCCGATGTCGTCCCGGGTGATCTGCTCGGTTCGGGGACGATCGGCATGGGCTGCGGCTTCGAGCGCGATCGCTACCTGACTCCGGGGATGACGATCGAGCTCGAGGCCGAGGGCATCGGACTGCTGCGCAACACCCTGGGGGACCAGACGCCGCCCGCGCTGCGCTCGGCGATCGGCGCCCCCAAGTAGCCGGCGGCGCCGGCAGGCGGCGACGTTCGGTAGCAGTGGGGTGGCGCTACGGGCGGTCGCGGCGCCGCGCTTCGGCTTGGGCGACCTGCACGCCGCTCCTCGTCAAGGCTCGTTGCAGGCGGCGTCGCCGGGGCGCGGATGTGGTTCGGTCAGTGTGGTGAGCGTGGTGAGCGTCGTGGTGTGAGAGCTCGCGCCGTTGGTGTTGTGCGACTAGCCGGAGGAGGCGGATGTGGGTGTCAGTCATGATCGCCCTGCGTCGGGCCCGGGGGCGGGCATCGCCACCTCAACTGCATCAGGTAGCGAATGCGGGACGTCTTCCGCTCGGAACAGGCGAAAGCCGACCGCGGCGTCCAGCCCACCCAGGGGTTGCAGCGGCTGACCGCACGTGGGGCAGGCCGGCAGGTATGCCGCTGCGGCACGGGTGAAGCGCAGCCGGCAGTCAGGACACGAAGCGTGGGTCATGACCAGTCCTTTGTGGTGAGGCTGTTCGTTTTGGTGTGCCCGCAGCCGGTCACGGTTCTACCTGGGTAGTCCGCGCCCGCACTGGGCGCAGACGCGATTCATCACGGGGTCGTCGAGTCGGGTGTTGGCCGGCTCGAAGTACACACGGTGTCGCCCGCCGCCGAAGACGCGCAGGACGTGTCCGCACTCGCACCGGTACTCGCTGCGTCGATTGGGGGCCGCCGCGACGGGAGGCGACTCGGTGGGCGCGATCAGCGTCCCGCTGGTCATCGCGTCGCCGCCCCGTTGTCGGGGCTGCCGTTCGTGTCCAGCCACGGCTCCGCGTCTTCGAACCGCGACGAGCCGGCGGCGTCGCGTATCAGTCCCGCGGCTCCGTGGGCGGCGTGGTAGGTCGCGAAGGCTCCAGACTGCGCGAGGCTCTCACCACCGCTGTCGACGATCGACCATCGATAGTCGCCGGCGTTGTCCTGAGCCACGACGAATGCGATGGCTCCCGTGTCAGACGCAACCTTCACCGGACGAGCGACCTGTCGGGTGGTGCGTCCCTTCTGTGTTGCGGTGGCCATGGCCAACCGCCTCTCTGCCCTTCTGGCTGAAGAAGTCGCTCTGGAAGCGAGAAGAGCAGAGCTCTCGGAGCGCACCACCGAAGCTAGCAGATTCCGACCGTGGCGCTCGGATTTAGATTGGCGCGTGGTACCGTGGAGCAGTCCATCGCATGACCTCTCTGGTTGGCGATCATGTGCTCTCCTGGTCCTTCATGACCTCTCTGCCTGGTGAGCGCCCTGCCTGAGAGGCCCGTGAGGAGCGCTCGATGGATGCTGTCAGGACAGCGCCCGGACTGCGGTCGCGTCGTCTGGCGTTGGGGCGGGCGAGCTTCGGCGACGCCCCGGATCGATCAGTAGCGGGCACGTCTGGGGATCCAGGGGAGGCTCCGCTGCGGATCGCGATGCTCGCTCCGCCATGGATCTCCGTCCCTGCGCCGGGCTACGGTGGCGTGGAGTCGGTCGTGAGCACGCTGACCGAGGCCCTCGTCCGGCGAGGGCATGACGTCACCTTGTTCTGCGCGCCGGGCTCGGTGTCGCGCGCCACGGTGGTCACGCTCTTGAAGGAATCTCATCCTGACGAGATCGAACGCTCGCTGTACGAGGTCGACCACGTCGGCCAGGCGTTCGATCAGATCGACCTCGCAGCCAGCGGCGATCGCTTCGACGTCATCCACGACCACTGCGGCTTCACGGGGCTCGCGATGGCAGGACGCATCGACACTCCGCTCGTGCACACGCTGCACGGGCCGTTCACGGCCGAGACCGCGGCCTTCTACGCCCGCCACGGGCACAAGGCGATGCTCGTCGGCATCAGCCGGGCCCAGCTCGCATCGGCACCGCCGGCGTTGGGTCTGATCAACGCGATCCCGAACCCGATCGACCTCCGGGCATGGCCGCTGCAGGAGCGCAAAGGCGACTATCTGCTCTGGGCTGGGCGCATGACTCCGGAGAAGGGGCCGCACCGCGCGATCGCAGCCGCTCGAGCCATCGATGTCCCGCTGGTGTTGGCGGGGGTGATCCAACCCGGGCAGCAGGCGTTCTTCGACCGAGAAGTCGCCCCCTACATCGACGGCACGCGCGTCACCTTCGTGGGCGAGGTTGGCGGACCGATCAAGCGATCGCTGTTCGCCGATGCCCGCGGGCTGCTGATGCCGATCCGGTGGGACGAGCCCTTCGGGATGGTGATGGTCGAGGCGCTCGCCTGCGGGACTCCCGTGATCGCGTTTCCGGAAGGCGCGGCGCGCGAGCTCGTGATCGACGGAAAGACCGGCTTCCTCGTCAACAACGAGCGGGAGATGGCCGACGCGATCGGCCATCTGCCGCGAATCGATCCACGCCACTGCCGTGACTGGGTGAGCCAACGTTGTGATGGCGCGGTCATCGCCGCCGCCTACGAACGTATTTATCGGTCCATGGGGCTCCGACGTCTTGCGACGGAGCTCGCGCTTGTCTGAGCGCACCCTGAGCGTCTTGGACGGAAGCACGTTCGTCGTCGGCGACCGCTGCGGCGATGTCCGCGCCGACGAAGGGCGCGAGCACGGCTTCTTCTCCGAGGACACCCGATTCATATCGCGCTGGCTGCTCCGCGTCGGACCGACGCCGTTGGAGTTGCTGAGTCTCCATCAGAGCGCACACTTTGACGCCCAGTTCTTCCTGACACCTACGGTCGGGCCCGATGACCCAGCGCCGTGCTCGATCGTGCGCCATCGCCTCGTCGACCACGTGTGGATCGAGGAGGTAACGGTGACCAACCATCTCCACGACATCGGCCGGCTCCGTGTGGTGCTGGAGGTCGCTGCCGATTTCGCCGACCTGTTCGAGGTCAAGGACGGTGTCGTTGCCGAGCGAGAGGTCAGCTTCACCCACGACGCTGCGAGCTTGACACTGGCCTATGAGCACGGTGCGTTTCGGCGCTCGGTCACAGTCGCGTCCAGCTCACCTGCAACGGTTACCCGCAACGGCTTCGCATACGAACTGGAGCTCGGACCCGGCGAGCAGTGGTCGACCAGCTTCACGATCTTGCCATTTGCCGCCCAGCCCGGGGTCCGGTTTGCCCGCCGCGCGCCGCGCGGGCCGATCGAAGACGTGCGCGTGACGAGAGCGGCAGAACTCGAGACGTGGCTGGCCCGTGCGCCGGCCCTTCAAGCCGACGACCCCGCGCTGTTGCGCACCTATCGCGCGAGCCTCAGCGACCTCGGCGCGCTGCGGATGCACCCCGATCTCACCGAGGGCGCGACGCTGCCCGCAGCGGGGCTGCCGTGGTTTATGGCGCTCTTCGGTCGCGACAGCCTGATCACGAGCTACCAAGCACTCCCGTACCTCCCGGGGCTGGCCGCAACGACCCTGCGCGTGCTCGCCGCTCGCCAAGCGACGGGCCGCGATGACTTCCACGAGCAGGAGCCCGGGAAGATCCTCCATGAGCTTCGGTTCGGTGAGCTCACCTCACGTGGTCAACGCCCCCATTCGCCGTATTTCGGCAGCGCCGATGCGACCCCGCTGTTCCTCGTCCTCCTGGATGAGTACCACCGGTGGACGGGCGACGACACGCTCGTGCGCGCTCTCGAGGGCCACGCTCGTGCCGCGCTGGCCTGGATCGAGGACAGCGGCGACCCCGACGGCGATGGCTACCTCGAGTACGAATGCCGCAACCCGACCAGCGGCCTGAGAAACCAGTGCTGGAAGGACAGCTGGGACTCGATCCAGTTCGCCGACGGCACGCTCGCCAGCGGACCGATCGCGACCTGCGAGATCCAGGGCTATGCCTACGACGCGCAACGACGATCAGCGCGACTCGCCCGCGAGGTCTGGAACGACCAAGCGCTCAGCGACCACCTCGAGCAGCGCGCCGGCGACCTTCAGGCGCGCTTTCGACGCGACTTCTGGATGCACGAGCGCGGCTGCCACGCCCTGGCGCTCGACGGCGAGAAGCGGCAAGTCGACAGCCTGACGTCCAACATCGGACACCTCCTCTGGTCCGGGATCCTCGATGACCGCGAAGCAGCGGCCACCGCTGAGCGCCTGCTCGACGAGCAGCTCTACTCCGGGTGGGGAGTTCGCACCCTGGGCACGCGCGAGGCCGGCTACAACCCACTCGGGTACCACACAGGAACGGTCTGGCCGCACGAGAACTCGCTGATCGCCGCCGGCCTCGCCCGCTATGGATATGACGAAGAGGCCCGCACGATCGCCTCCGCGATCCTCGCCGCGGCACCAGCCTTCGAGCACCGCCTGCCCGAGGTCTTCGCGGGCTTCCCGGTCGCTCTCACATCCGTCCCCGTGGCGTTCCCCACGGCGTCGCGTCCTCAGGCGTGGGCTGCGGGAGCCCCACTGCTACTGCTGAGCACCGTCCTTGGCCTCCAACCGGAGGAGACCGACGGCGAGACAGACCTTCCCGACCCGACCGGGCACATCTCGATCCGACGACACCCTGACCGGCGACCGCAACCGATACCAGCAAGGGCTGAGACATGAACGACCTCGAAATCACCACGCTTGTCACACGACTGTCCCGTCCACACCCCTCCGGGGGGACCGTCATCGAGCGAGCCGCGATCCTCGCCGCCGGCGCCGACTACCCGGCGATCATGGACTGGATCGCCGCCCGCAACGGCACACCCGAGACCAGCGCCCCTTCGAGTCGGCATCGCGGGCTCCACGGCTCGCGCATCACCGCCGGCAACACCCCCGCATCCCAGCAACCGCAGCGCTTCGTGCTTCCGCCGGCACGCTCTACTGACACTCAGAGCGCCTGAGGGATTCGCGTCCATGGCCGCAGTTGCGACGCGCCGCTGAGCTGGGCCGGCGGCGCGCCGGGCTCCCGGCCGTTGGTCAGGCGTCGCTGTGCCCGACCCGGATCAACGCCGCGGCGAGGGCGACGCCGGCGTATGCGGCGAGCAGCGCCACCGCCGCGCCCGGGGCGAGGAGCCCGGTCGAGCGGTGCACCGTGACGGCGGCCTGGATGGCGTTGCCGGGCAGGTATTGACGCAAGGCGGCGGGGAGGAGGAGCGAACCGAGGGTGACGCTGCCGACAATCATCAACGCCAGTGCCGTCGTGGATCCCGCGGTGTGTCGGATGACGCCGCCGAGACCGACGCCGATGACGGCGATGAGGCTGACCGCCACGGCACCGAAGAGGATCGCCTGCAGGACGCCGGGGTGGCTGAGGCTGACCTGGAGGTGCTTGCCGGCAAGGATCTGCTGGCCAAGCCCGAAGCTGACGACATTGCCCACCAGCGCCACCGGGAGAACGAATGCGGCGGCAGTCGCGGCCTTGGCCGCCAGGACGAGGCGCCTTCCGGGCATCGCGGTGAAGGTGGTGCGGATCATGCCCGTCGAGTACTCCGCGGTCACCGATCGCACCGCAAGCGCCCCGAGCAGCGTGGCGGCGATGTAGACACCGCAGATCGAGATGCTGGTCGGGTCGAACGCCTGATGCTGCTGGGCCGACATGGCGCTCCACTGGCTGACTTGGGAGGCGACGACGGCGGCGGCGAAGCCGATCGCCGAAGCCACCGTGATCAACGCGGTGCGCCAGGAGGACGGCAGGGTGCGAAGCTTCGTCCATTCGCCTCGCAGCGCCCTGGCGATCGGGGTCGGCCGCACGGCGAGAGCGGACGGAGTGGTGGGGGTGGCGATGCTCATGTCAGGCTCCCTGGGTTGCGCCGGTCAGCTGGCCGGCGAGGTAGTCGGTTTCATCTCGGGTCAAGTCGAAGAACGCCTCCTCGAGCGACGCTCCGTGCGCGCCGAGCTCGAACAGGGTGATGTCGTTCGCGCGGGCGAGCCCACCGACTGCGATGCAGTCCAGGCCGGTCACCAGCAGGGCGCCGTCGGCGCGGCTCTCCACGCCGCCGCCGCTCTGCTTCACCGCGTCCGCCAGTTCGGTCTGCTCGATGGCCCGGACGCGGACGCCCGCCGACGCGTTCTGATTGATGAACTCGTCGGTGCTCGTGTCGGCGATGATGCGCCCGCGGCCGATCACGATCAGATGGTCGGCGGTCTGAGCCATCTCGCTCATGAGATGGCTTGACAGGAACACGGTGCGGCCCTCGGTGGCCAAGGACTTCATCAGGTTGCGAATCCACACGATGCCGTCGGGGTCGAGGCCATTGACCGGCTCGTCCAGGATCACCGTCTCGGGGTCGCCAAGCAGCGCGGCAGCGATCCCGAGCCGCTGATTCATGCCGAGCGAGAAGGTGCCCAGCCGTCTGCCGGCGACGTCGCTGAGCCCGACGAGGTCGAGCACCTCGCCCACGCGGCGGCGCTGGATGCCGTTGCTGTCGGCCAGCCACTTGAGGTGGTTGGCGGCGCTGCGGCCGCCGACGATCGCGCCTGCGTCCAGCAGCGCTCCGACCGATCTGAGCGGATCGGTCAGGGCCCGGTACGGCTTGCCGTTGATCTGGACCGACCCAGAACTCGGAGCGTCCAGGCCGAGGATCATCCGCATCGTCGTCGACTTACCGGCCCCGTTGGGGCCGACAAAACCGGTCACCCGGCCGGGCTGCACGGCGAAGGAGACCCCGTCGACGGCAACCGTGGTGCCGTAGCGCTTGGTGAGGTGGTGCGCCTCGATCATTCGTTCTTCCCCCGATGGTCGGTACGTCTGGTGTACGGCGTACACTCTGGTTGTCGAGCATAGGTGTACGCCGTACACTTGTCAAGCGAATGACGCAACCCGCCAACACCCGCCGGCCGCGGCTGAACCGAGAGCGTGTGCTCGAAGCGGCCGTCGCGCTCGCCGATGAGGCGGGGCTCGACGGCTTCAGCATGCGCGGGCTCGCCCAGGAACTCGGCGTCGTGCCGATGGCGCTCTACAAGCACGTCGCCAATAAGGAGGAACTCCTTGACGGCATGGTCGACCTCGTCTTCAGCGAGATGGCGTCGCCTTCGCCCGGGGAAGACTGGAGAGCGGGGCTGCGGCGCCGCGCGCTCTCGGCGCGCGAGGCGCTCAAGCGCCACGGATGGGCGATCGGCCGCATGGAGTCACGGCACCCCGGGCCGGCCAACCTGCGACACCACAACGCAACGATGGGCTGCCTGCGGGAGGCGGGCTTCCCCTTCGAGTTGGCCATCCACGCCTACTCGGTGCAGGACGCCTACATCTACGGCTTCGCGCTGCAAGAGAGGGATCTGGGCTTCGAAACACCCGCAAGCGCCGGAGAAGCGGCGCAACGCAGGGCCGAAACGGTGGGCAACCCCGGCGACTATCCGTACCTCGTCGAGGTGGTCAAGAGGCTCCCCGAGACCGGGTATGACCCCGCACTCGAGTTCGAGTGGGGGCTCGAGCTCATCCTCGACGGCCTCGACCGGCTTCGGCGCCAGGCCTGACGGTCGTCGCAGGCTCTGCGGACTCCCACCGGGTCGATCGCGGTCACCCTCGCGCGAGCAAATACGATCGACTGCATCGATCGCCAAACTGCAAAACCGTACTATTTGAACGGAAATTCGACGCTATCGTCAGGATGCAGAACAAGAACCGGAGGTCCGAAGAATGCATCCCGCAACGTCACATCTCACGATCAACGCCCACGTCCGCGATCTCCAGCGGACGATGCATCCAGAGCGCAAGCGCCCGCGTCGGCGCCGGGTCTGGATCCGTAAAGGCCGCTAACGCCAGGGCCTCTGGCGCCGCCTGCGCGCGAGGGCGAGACGGGCGTCTGTCAGCATACGTTCGACGAACCGGCGGACCCCAACGAGAGGAGCACAGATGGCCGAGACCGAGAAGGCGATTCTTGCCGGCGGATGCTTCTGGGGTGTCCAGGATCTGATCCGCAAGCTTGACGGCGTCACCGGCACGCGGGTGGGCTACAGCGGCGGCGACGTGCCCAACGCGACCTACCGCAACCACGGGACGCACGCCGAGGCGATCGAGATCCTGTTTGACCCCGAGCGCATCTCCTACCGGGATCTGCTCGAGTTCTTCTTCCAGATTCACGACCCGACCACGAAGGATCGTCAGGGCAACGACATGGGCGCCAGCTATCGCTCGGCGATCTACTACGTCGACGACGAGCAGCGACGGATTGCGGAGGACACGATCGCCGACGTCGACGCCTCCGGCCTGTGGCCGGGCAAGGTGGTCACCGAGGTGGAGCCCGCCGGCCCCTTCTGGGAGGCCGAGCCCGAGCACCAGGACTATCTCGAGCGCTACCCCAACGGCTACACGTGCCACTTCGTCCGTCCGGGCTGGAAGCTGCCGCGGCGCGCTCAGGAAGCCGCACGCTGAGCGATCCGCCCGGAGCGGCGGGGAACCCATTCCAGGAAGGCCACGATTCCGTCGACGACGTGGTCGAAGCGCAGCGACCGGAGCAGGTCGAACGAGTGCTGAGCTCCGGGCAGGCGGAAGTAGACGACCGGCGCGGCTGAGATCCCGCGCAACCGCTCGACGAACCGGTCGGCGTGGCCCACGTCGATCTGGTTGTCGTTGTCGCCGGCGGCGACGAGGAACGGCGGGGCCTCGGGCGTGACGTAGTCCTCGGGTGAGGAGCCGGGCTCGCCCGACGTTCGCGGACCGTAGTACCCGTACAGGCAGACGGCGGCGGCGACGGTGGTGTCCACCTCAGCGGCGCCGGGTGGCTGGAACGCCGGATGGTTGGGGGTGAGCGCCGCCATCGACGCGAGGTGGCCGCCCGCCGACCCGCCCGCGACGACGATCTGGGACGGATCGCCTCCGTGTTCCGCGGCTGCGTGCGTGCCCATGCGATCACCGACTTCGCGTCGATCAACGAGTTCGGGAATCGTCCCGCGGCACGGAGGCGGTAGTTGGCGCTGATGCACAGCCAGCCGTCACTCGCCAGCCGGTAGAGCAGCGGCATCGCCTCGCGGCTCGCGCCGATCTGGAAGTGACCGCCGTGAAAGTGGATGAGCACCGGTCGCGGCTCGTCCGGCGGATCGCGGCGCAGATACAGGTCCATGAGGTTGCGCCTGCCGGCATCGCCGTAGGGGATGTCGCTGATCCGCCGTACGTCGCGCGGGCGCGCCGGAAACGGTGCGACGACGTCGCGCAGCACCCGGCGCGCGTTCCACGGCGTCGGATCCTCCTGAGCCCCGTCGCCCTGTGGCAGCACTCCGAGCTGATCGGCGAGGGTCCGGGTGACGACCTCGCCGGCCAGCGACGCGCGCCGGATGGCATGCAGGAGTCCCAGCGCCGTCAGCGCCGCGACACCGAGGACCGCCCAGCCGCCGCCTGAGGTCAGGTCGCCTTGAGCGAGCGCGATCACGGTGCTCACCGCCAGGGCCGCGAAGGCGATCAACGGGTACTCGTTCACCCAGTGGGTCATCAGGAACGTCACGCGCGCCAGAGCCGCCGGCCGGCGCGGCGCCCGCAGGATCAGCAGCGTGTACAGCGCGATGATCGCCACCGCCGTCACGTACCCAGTCGGCATGATTCGGCCTCCCTCCCAGGGTCTCCCGCTTGCGCCTCTTAGCGATACCGGCCGTGTACCGGGAAGTCAAGCTGCACACCGCGTCGCTGGTCCGGCCCCGGACGCGACCCCACCCGGTGCGCTGGAGTGGATAAATCGGTTGACGACATATCGATCGTCGATGTATTGTGCACGCGCTTGGAGTTGCGAACGCCGAGCTACTTCGCGCTTGCCGCGCTGATCGACGGACCGTTGCACGGGTACGGCATCATCCAGCGCGCCGCCGAGCTCTCCGGCGGCACCGTGCGGCTGTCCACGGGCACGCTGTACGCGCTGCTCGATCGTGCGATGGCGGAAGGGCTCGTCGTGGCCGGGGAGCCATACGTTCACGGTGGCCGCGAACGGCGCGACTACGCGCTCACGCCCGCCGGGCGGGTGCTGCTGAGCGCCGAGGCCGAGCGGCTGGCCAAGGCGGCGCGACTCGTCGAGCGACGCCTGCGAGCGACCGCGCCCGCGGGAGCGACCGGGCGATGACCCGCGAAGACCTGGCGGCAGTTGCCGCGCTGGCACTGCCGGCCTCGATGCGCGAGTCGCGAGGTGACGAGATCGTCGGAACCCTGCTCGACTGCGCCGGCGACGGCTCCCGCACCCGGTTCATGCGCGAGCTCCCGGGCCTCGTGCGCATGGGGCTGCGAGCGCGAAGTGCCGGGCGTGGCGCGCGGAGGCTGGTGGCCGATGGGTTCTGTCGCGGCGCGATCCTGGTCATGACCCTTGACCTCAGCACGCTGCTGGCTCAGAAGCTCGGCGGCATCCAGGACCCGCTGCTGGCATGGGCATCCATCGCCACCCTGGGCATCGCGCTCGCAACCGCGCTGGTCGGCGTCGACCGGCTCGCCGGCATCGTCGCCCTTGCGTGGACGCTCGCGCGGCTCCCGCAACTCGTGTCCGAGAACCCGACGTTCCAAGGCATCGCGCCGACGATCGTTCCCGTCGTGTGCTTCACCGTGCTCATCATGGCGCCTCGCCGGCGCCGCTTGGACCTGCGGCGCCTCGGGTGGCTGGCGACGACAGCGGCCCTGGTTCTCACGCTCGGCCACGGGCACGGCAGCCCACTGATCACCGCCATGGTCGGCGTGACCGCGTTCGTGCTGGTGCTCGCGGCCGTCCTGGCGATCCGATCGGACCCCGCGCTGGGCGATCGCGTGTGCGCTGCCGGCCACCTACGTGGCCCTGATGGTCGCCGGCAAGCACGCGGTGTCCGCGTGGCCGCTGCTCTTGGGGCCGCCGGCCCTGTTGACGATCGCGGCGGTCAGCGCCCAACGCCATACCGAGCCGCCAGCGGCGTTGTGAGCGGCTGCTGAAGCGGGGTTGGTCTGCCTCAGCTCGCCGCCTCAGCCGGTGACCAGTCGGGGTTGGCCTCCCCGTCCTCGAAGATCAGCTGCCCGGGCCCTTCCGCGAAGTAGATCACCGACCGAGCGGCGCCCAGTGCGTCGGCCTCGGCGGTCACCAGTTCGGTCAGCGCCACCGCGAAGGCCTCGCGTTGGGCGGCGGGCCGGCCGCTGCGGATGTCACACCGGATCGCCACCACGGGACGCCCATCGCGAACCACGCGCCGGGCTCCCAGCTCGCGCACGGCGACCGTCACTCCGCTGGGCGTGGTCTGCATCACCTCCGCGTAGAGGGCGGCGACCCTCTCGGCCAGCACAGTGAAGTCGCTCTCACCGGGGTTCCGCGGCAAGTCAAACTGGATGTACGGCATGCACTCCTCCGATCATGCCCGCAGACCGGGCGGTCCGGTGCTTGCGAGGGCGGCTTTCAGACGTTGGAAGCTCGCGGCCGGCCACAGCGCCTCGGTGTCGTAGTACACGTCGAACGCGGGCGTTGCCGGGGGAAGCGTGACCCAGGCCACCCTCGACCGCGTGAAGATGTGGACATCGGGCGTGACACCGATGGGGTCGTCGAGGGTCCCGGCGCGCACGAAGCGCAACTGGGGAGAGGTGTACTGGCTGAACACGGCGACCTGGCAGGTCGGGCAGCGAAAAATGCGCTGGTCGGGGCCGTCGTCGCGTGGGACGTCGACTGCCTGGGGCGTTCCTGCCACCACGTCAACGCGATCGGTCTCGATGAGCAGGTTGATCACGAAGGCGCTGCCGGTCTGGCGCTGGCAGTTGAGGCAGTGGCAGCAGTGAACGAACAGCGGCTCTGATGCGAGCTGATAGCGAACGGTCCCGCAGGCGCATCCGCCTTGTCGTCCGGCGCTCATGCCCCGGATGCTATTGGCGCAGGCGTCAGATTGCTTACGTCGCAGCGATGCGTGCAGACGATGACGGAAGGTCCTCGCTTCCATAGAATTCACAGGCGCACAACATCATTCGTGTTCACGGAACGGGGGCGGTCCACGCACGACAACAACACGTTTTGGTTAATCCAGCGGATGGTCGATCGCGCGCACTTCAATCGTGCGCTGGGGGTCCTTGTGGCCGTTGTGCTGGCAGGTGCCGTCGCGGTGGCGGGGTGCGGTGGGTCGAGCCAGAGCGGGCACGGTCAGAACGGTGGGGGGACGTCGATCGCGGCAGCCGTGATCGCGTTCGTCGCTCCCCGTGACGGGGCGGACACCGTGATCGGCGCACAGCTGGCGACGTTCGCGCAGATGCTGCAGACGAGGTTGCTCGACGACTGCATGACCAGCGACGGCTTCGACGCGCCGACGCTTCCGACCGGCGGGCCGCCGAGCGATCTCGGCAACCCGCAGTTCCCCAACCTGCCCGTGATCGAGGCGACTCATGACCTTGGACTGTTCACGGGCGTCGGACCGTTCGTCAACCCGCAGCGCGGCATGAGCGCGCCGGAGCGCAAGGCCTGGCAGGCGCGTATCGGTCATTGCTTCAGGACCACACAACGGCACAACCTGGTGTTCGGCTCGCCGAAGTTGGGGCAGCTCAGCGCGCGCTGGTACACCATCGTCAACCAGATCAGTGGGTCCAAGCAGATTCGGATACTGAGCAAGAAGGCGGCGAGATGCAGCGCCGCGCACGGGGTGCCGGCGACCTCGGTCCAGAGCCTCTACGGCCGGCTCCAGCGGCTGGTGGGACCGATCTCCTCGTCGAACACTGACAGCGCCAAGGTCCAGGCGTTGCAGGCCAAGGGAGCCACCGTGCTGGCGGCGTGCTGGACGAGGGTGATCGACCAGACCACCGCGCTTTTGAGTAGCCGCCGCGCGACCTACCTGGCACAGAATGCGAGCGCGATCGCGGCGCTACAGGGCCAGATCAACGGGACGGTCACGTCGCTTGGGCGGCGGTATGGGATCAAGCCGGCGCTGGTCGGGTCATGAGCGAGGGACGGGGATGGCCGCGGCTGCGGCGCAGGCGCGACGGCGACCGTGGCACACCCGTGCAGGGTCGTGGTGGACGCGTCGTCGGCGCAGTGCTGGCGTTGACGGTGGTCGTGGGCGTCGTCGCGTTCCTCATCGGGCGGGGAGTGTCAACCCCGGGCCAACAGGCGGCGCGCGCACGGGCGCCCAAAGCGTCGTTGCTGACAGCGCCCGTGGTGTTGACGCACGCGCGCACCACAGTGGTGGTCCGTGGGACGCTGACGGATGGCGGCGCGATCTCGGTCGGGGTCCCAGGCGATCTCTCGGGCGACCTGGCGGTGGTGACAGCCGTCTCCACCACTCGCGGCGCGCAGGTCGGGGACGGGAGCTTGATCGCTGCGGTCGCGGGGCGCCCCGTCTTTGTGATGCGCGGGCAGATCCCGGCGTATTCGACCATGAGCTACGGGAGCAGCGGCATCGAGGTCAGCGAACTGCAGGCCGGTCTCGAGTCGGCCGGGTTCTCGGTCGGATCTGACACGGGCGGTACCTACGGGGCGGGCACGGCGGCCGCGGTGGCCGAGTTGTATCAGCGCGTGGGATTTGCACCGGCGACCGCGCCGGCCACCCTCGACGGCTCTGGTGGCAAGCACAAGGCCCGGCCCAAGCAGCTGGCGACGGTTCCCTTGGGCGAGGTGATGTTCACCTCCTCGCTGCCCGTCACCGTGGTGTCGGTCGCCCATCTCGGACAGACGATCGCGAGCGGCAAGCCGCTGGCCAAGCTCGGGTCAGGGCGCTTGTCCTTCCAGGCCACGACCGACATGAACACCGCGAGCCTGCTGAGGGTCGGCGCCACCGGACGGGCCACGTCCGATCTGAGCAAAGGCTCGTTCGCGATCAGGCTCAGCGCGAAGCGGCCCGGATTCGTCCCCGGCGCCGGTCCGGGCTCCAAGCTGACATTGACGCCGACGAATCCGGCCGCGGCGGCGCGCTACGTGGGGGAGAACATGGCGCTGCACATCCAGACCGGTCAGGCCGGAGGGCTGCAGTGGGTGGTCCCGGTGTCAGCGGTGGTCACCAACGCCTCCGGCGCGTCATCGGTCACGGTCGTGCACGGCTCACAGCGCGTGTCGGTGCCCGTCCGGGCGGGGCTGGCCTACGCGGGGCGGGAGGTCGTGCGGCCGATCGGCGGTGGGCTGACGGCCGGCGAGCAGGTGGTGATCGGGCTCGGTGGCTCCGGATGAGCGCGGCGCCCGCGCGAGAGCTGTTGACGCTGACCGGCGTCGGACGGACGTACCCGGGCTCGCCGCCGGTGCCCGCGCTACGCGAGGCGACGTTCTCCGTGCTGGCCGGCGAGGTGGTCGGGATCATCGGGCGATCGGGCTCGGGCAAGTCGACGCTGCTCAACCTGCTGGGGTTGCTCGACCTCCCCACCAACGGCGACTACCGGGTCGGCGGCCAGCGGGTCGGATCACTGAGTGATCGCGAGCAGACCGACCTGCGCGCCCGGTTCTTCGGGTTCGTGTTCCAGCAGTCGTTCCTGCTGCCGTCGCTCAGCGCGCAGGAGAACGTCGAGCTCGGCCTGCGACCGCGCCGGCTGGCGCCCGGGGAGCGGCGGGAGCGCGCCATCGAGGCGCTCGCACAGGTGGGGCTGTCGCACCGACGGCGGTTCCTGCCAGGACACATGTCGGGCGGCGAGTGCCAACGGGTGGCGATCGCTCGGGCGCTGGCGCAGCAGCCGCACGTGCTTCTGTGCGATGAGCCGACCGGCAACCTCGACGAGCGCACCAGCGACGAGGTCCTTCAGATGCTGGTCGCAAAGCAGGCACCGGACGTGGCCGTGGTCATGGTCACCCACGACATGGGCATCGCGCGAACGCTGCCGCGGCTGTTGAGCGTTCGCGACGGCCTCGTTTCAGAAGGTGCGGGGGAGTTCCTCGACGCAGAGGCGGTACCGGGCGGCGAGCTGCCGTGAGCGGCCTGCGCTCGGGCCTCGTGGAAGCCGCGATGTCGATCGTGCGCTATCCCGTGCGAACGCTGCTGTGTGCCCTGGGGACGGTCGTCGCCGTCGGGGCTTTCACGACCACCAACGGGCTGACCGAAAGCGCGTCGAACGCCGTCTCGGCGTCGTTCAACGAACTGCGGGCGACGACGGTCGAGTTTCAGGGGCCCTCGTCGCTCTCAGACGCTGACGTGGCGCGGCTGGCGCGGCTGCGAGGGGTGACGCACGCCGGGTTGGTGTGGGATATCGATCAGCAGCAGCCGCTGCCGGTTTCGGTGGGCCCGTCCACCAGCGGGCCATCGCAGACGCAGCTCTCGGTCACGGCGATGTCACCCTCGGCACTGGCGGCGGTCGGGGCCGTACTGTCCTCGGGGCGGTTCTACGACACGGGCGCGGACCTGCACCATCAGATGGTCGGGCTGCTCGGATCCGCCGCGGCGTCACAGCTGGGGATTAGCTCGTCCCTGGGCGACCCGGCGATCCAGGTGTCAGGGATCGTGCTCACGGTGGTCGGGATCGTGTCCGGCTCCCAGCAGGAGTCCCAGGCGCTGCTGGGGGTGATCGTCCCGCCCTATGTGGCCGAGGTGATCGCCGGTCACCGGGAGCCGCGACGCGTGATCGCGCGAACGACGCCGGGTGCCGCGCAGCTGATCGGCCGCGAAGGCCCCGCCGAGCTTGACCCAGATCAGCCCAAG
Organism: uncultured Actinomycetota bacterium; assembly: GCA_963708835.1. Classification (GTDB taxonomy): domain Bacteria; phylum Actinomycetota; class Thermoleophilia; order Solirubrobacterales; family Solirubrobacteraceae; genus Palsa-465. The sequence goes on from CAVPUB010000003.1 coordinate 25,634, forward strand.
CAGGTCAGCGCCGCCGTGCCGCCCAACCCCGCGACTCTGCGCTCGCAGGTCCAGGCATCGCTGTCAACGCTGCTGAGCGTGCTGAGCATCGCCGGGCTCGGAATCGGGTTCTTGTCGATCGGTGCGGTCACCATCATGTCGGTGGCGCAGCGCCGTTCAGAGATCGGGCTGCGTCGTGCGGTTGGCTACGGCCGCCTCGAGATCGCCCGACTCATCGTGCTGGAGGCGGCCGGCGTGGGCATGCTGGGCGGGATTCTCGGCACGTCCATCGGCGTGCTGGCGACCGCCGCCATTGCCTCGGGCAACCACTGGACGCCGGTCATGAACACCACGTTCGTCGTCGCCGCGCCGTTCCTCGGTGTCGTGGTCGGGGTGCTCGCCGGCTCCTACCCGGCGATCCGCGCCGCCAGGATCACGCCGATGGCCGCGCTGCGCTCCTGACACGGCGCGTGACCGGTGATGACGGGCGTGAGCGACTGTCGGGCAGGGATTCATCGAGCGTCGTCAAGCCGGGCGCGTTGGTCGGCGTTGAGCGTGAGGTCGACCGCGTCAAGGCTCTCTTGGAGCTGGTCGAGTGACGAGGCGCCCACGAGCGGGATGGTCGGCAGTGAGTCGCCCATCATCCAAGCCAGCACAACCTGGTTGCGGGTGGCGCCGGTCTCTCTCGCGACCGCCGTCAGCGCCTCCAATCGGGCGTCGTTGCCCGGTCCTGCGTACTCCTCGCCGGGTGCCCTGTCCGGGCGCGTATAGCCGCCGGCGAGAAGGGGGGAGTAGGCGACGGTGACCAGGCCGGGGGTGGCCGCCATGTAGTCGCACAGGTCGGGGGTGAGAACGCCCGGGTCGCCGAACGCGGAGCGCGGGCTGGGCAGCTCGGTGCGGTGGCGGAGGTAGCTGCGGTGATACTGGAGCACCTCGTAGGCGCCCACCCCGGTGGCGTGGGCGACGGTTCTGGCGCGCTCGATGCGCCAGGCACGGTGATTGGAGACGCCGAGCAGCGCGACCTCCCCCGCGGCCTCCACCGCCCCGAACGCGGCGACGGTGTCGGCGACCGGAGTGCGTGGGTCCTCGACGTGGGCATAGAGCAGGTCGAGCCGCTCGACGCCGAGGCGCCGGCGGCTCTCGCGCACCGCCGCACGGATCGCGGGCGGGGAGAGCCCTTCGTCGGCCGCCATCCGCTCGGCGAAGGCGACGCCGGGCCGGACCGGGCGGGCGCCGACTTTGGTGGCGATGACGACCTCGTCACCGAGCCCGCGGGTGGCGCGCCAACGGCCGAGCAGTTCCTCGCTCTGGCCGCCGCGGGTCCCGTCATGCCACCAGGCGTAGTTGTTGGCAGTGTCGATGAAGGTGCCGCCCGCCGCGAGGAAGCGGTCGAGGATCGCGAACGCGGTGTCCTCATGGGTTGCGGTGCCGAAGCGCATCGCGCCGAGCGCGATGGCGCTGACGCGTCGTGGAGAGGATGTCGCGGCGCCGATGGTCAGATAGCGCATCAGCGGCCGCCGGCGATCAGCCGGCGGCGCTGTCTCGGACGCGGGCGACGCGACGCGGCCTGCCGTTCGAGTTCGCGGATGTGGGCCTGGATCAGCTGGTGCGAGAGAGCGGGGTGCATCTGGCCTCCTTTGCTGTGAGGACAGCTACTCTAGCAAAAGCTTTATATACAGCTTTATGAAAAGTCATTTCGGACACAGGTAAAATGGGAGCGATGGCACGGGCCAAGAGAGCTGCCGACGACGACCGCGTACTCGCCGCCGAGGACCAGGACGGCCTGGACCCGCATGTGCGGCTGGCGCTGGCCACGTGGCCACAGATCGATCCCGTGGTCGAAGGGATCGTGAACCGGATCGGCAAAGCGCACCGGCACCTCGATGCCGAGATGCGAGCCAGTCTGGATCACGTGGGTTTGACCAAAGAGGAGTTCAAGGTCCTCATTCAGCTGCTCCCGGGGCCGCGCACCCATGGCGCCCTGTGCCGGCAGCTCAACGTCTCCACCGGCGTGATGACCAATCGCCTCGACAAGCTCGAGCGGATCGGACTCGTCAGCCGCGCCAAGGACCCGAACGACCGGCGCGGAGTGATGCTCAGCCTCACGCCGAGCGGCTCAGAGCGCCTCGACGCCTACATGGACCTGGGCGCCCACCGTGAGCGCCAGCTGCTCGAGGGGCTCAGCGGCAACGAGAAGCGGCAGCTCAACAAGCTGCTCATCAAGCTGGTCGACGCGCTCGAAGCCGAGCGCCGGCGCTGAGCACTCGGGCCCGGGCCCGGGCCTGTCCACGGTCGCCCAGCCACGGGAAGCCAGGGCTAGACTGCGGTGTGTCGAGCCCTGCTTGACCCGGACGAGACGCGCCGTACCCGGTGGTGACGACGACGCACCCTTGACCCCACGATGGTTCGGAGGCTTCGGTGTTGTCGTTCGCTGTCCTTTCAAGCGGCCTGCTGTCGCAGGCCATTCAGGTGGTCGGTGCGCTGGGCGTGCTCGCCGCGTTCACCGCGGCCCAGTTCGGGATGCTGAGCACCCGGGCTTGGCTGTATCTGCTGCTCAACCTGGTCGGCTCGACGGTGCTGGCCGTCCTCGCCGCGCTCGACGTGCAATACGGGTTTCTCCTGCTCGAGGGGGTGTGGGCCCTGGTGTCGGCGTGGGGGCTGTTGACGGCCGCCCGGGACAGCGCGCGGCTGAGGCGGGACGCGCGGCGGCGGGTTCGTCCGCTGCGCGTCAAGCATGCTCACCGACCTTCCGATTAACAGGGCGTGAGTGCAACCCCCCCCAGACTGACGGCCCGCGGCCCGCGATGGCAGGATGATCCGCGCCACGACGGGCCGTTGGCGGACCTCACCTCGGGGATCATGTGGCTGACCACGGCCGCGATCGGTGTCGCCGTGCTCGCTCTTCCCGGAACCCTACGGACGCATCTGGGCTGGGTGTTTGCGCTGGCGGGATTCGCCACCGCCTGGGGCGCTGTCTCGCTCTGGCTCGGCGTCCGTGCCAGGACCATGTCGATCGGCCGGCGCGCCGTGGTGACGGCGATGATGATGCCGATCGTCGCCGTCGCCCTGTGGGCCAGCGGAGGCGTCAATAGCTACCTGCAGCCGGTCCTGCTGTTCACCGCGCTGTTCGTGGCCTACTTCTTTCCGCCGCGGCTGGGCTGGCCGCTGGTGGTGCTGTTCGTCTGCGCCTACGCGACCCCGTTGATCTATGACCGCGCGGCTCTGACCGCCGCCTACCCGGCACGCGTGGTGACGTTCGCCCTCGCCGTCGCGGGCGAGATGGCCGTCATGCACTTCCTCAAGAGCAGGCTGCTCACCGCCGAGGCGCGGCAACGACGCATGGCCGAAACCGACCCGCTGACCGGCCTGCTCAACCGGCGCAGCTTTGACGCGGCGATCACCGATCTCCTCGTCCACGGCTGCTCGGCAGACCCAGCCGAAGGCGCCGTGCTCGTCCTCTTTGACTTCGACAACTTCAAGCTCATCAACGACCTCCACGGTCACCCTGCCGGGGACGCTGTCCTGCGGGCCGTTGGACACGCCGCCCAGCAGGTCCTGCGCCGCAGCGACCGGCTTGCCCGCATCGGCGGCGACGAGTTCGCGGTTCTGGCCGCCGGTGCCGGACCCGACGGGGTCACGCGCCTCGTCGACGCGCTCGATGAGGCCATCCGATCGGCGGACACGCCGGCGGTGGTGGGTGGAGTCCGTGCGACGTTTGCCTGGGCGACCGCGCCTCAGGATGCATCGGACCCCGCGGGGCTGATCGAGCGTGCGGACGCGCGGCTCATCCAGCGAAAGCGCGATCTCAAGGCAGCTCTGGCGCCCGGCGGCTGAACGCCGAGACGTACCGTCAGCGGACCATGTAGGCCACGACCTGGGGGCTGCCGCCTCCGGTGCCCGTGACGGGGCCGCCGGCCGGGACGATCACGGCCCTGCCGGCGATGGCGATCGGCGAGTTGGCCGAGGTGGGCAGCGAGCGGCGATACACGATCGCGCCGGTGCGGCGGTTCAGCGCCAGCAGTACGCCGTTGTAAATCGTCGTGAGGACGAGGTCGTGCGACACGGTGACGGCGCCGAGCGGTAACTGCGGCAGCTTGGTATCCCATTCGACCGCGCCCGTCGCGAGGTTCAGCGCCTCGAGCTCGCCGGTCGGCGACCCGGCGGCCTTGGTCGCGGTGGGCAGCCTGAAGGTCGGGAAGGTCAGCGGCAGGTCGATCGTGGCCACATAGACGGTGTTGCTCGCGACCGCCAGATCGGCCAGGACGCCGCCGAACGACCCCGGAAGGATCGTGAGCGGCGCCGTCAGCGAGCTGCGGTGCTCGAGCGCCCGGAGCGAGTCGTCGTCGTGGCCGTTGTGCTCTCCGACGGGCGCCTTCCAGATCAGCCTGCCCGTGCCGGCGTTCATCTCGTAGACCTCGCCCATCTTCCCGCTGCCAATAACGACGGAAGTACCTCGACTGCGGGCGGAGATCGGCGACGTCTGCATGTCGTAGTCCTTGAAGTCGTCGGGCACGCCCTGGTAGTACCAGCGCAGCTTCCCGGTGGCGGCGTTCAGGTTGACGTCGCTGTCGGTGTAGAGGTTCGCTGCCGGATGTGCGATCGCCGCCGCCGGGGTCTGATACGGGTTGCCGGTCCCGTAGGTCACCGAGCCGTCGCTGCTCACCAGCGGCGTCTCCCAGGCGCCGCCGGCACCAAGCCCCAGCGCCTGCACCCCTGGCGCGGGACCGACGACCGTGTTGAACCTCCAGAGCGGCGCTCCGTTTGACGCCTTGAGAGCGAGCAGCACCCCTCCACCGGGGCCTGATCCGTACTGGCTTGCCAGATAAACGCGGCCATCCGCCACCTGCGGCTGGATGCCGATGCTGCCCTGGCCGTGGTGCAGGAGGCCCGTGTCGACCCAGGTCGTGCGGCCGCTGGCGGCACTCAGCGCGAAGGCAGCCGTGGGGGTGAGCCCGTACACCCTCCCATGGGCGACGGCAACGCCATTCGGTCCCGGTCCGCTCTTCTCCGGCTGGTTGCAGCGGTACTCCCATTTGAGTCGGCCGGTCGCGAGCGCGAGCGCGTAGACGTCGGAGTCCAGGTCCTGGACATAGACGACGCCGCCCTGCACGATCGGGTTTGCGGTCAACGACCCGTAGGGGCGCACGCCGATCGCAGCCTTACCCGTGAGCTTGAACGTCCATGCCTGAGCGAGCCGCGAGACGTTGGACGAGGAGATCGCCGACCCGATGGCATCGCGGGTGTTGGCGAGGTCGTCGTTGGCGTCCGGCCAGGATCCGGAGGCGGATGCCGTCGGAGCAGCCACGCTCGGGGTGACGGTTGTGCAGCCGGACCTGGCGGCTGCGGTTCCCTTCCCGCCGCATGCCGCCAGCAGCAGCACGCTCGCGACCAGGAAGGCGGCGCGGCGCACGATGCTCATGACCATGATCCCTCCCAAGGAACATCCGTCAACGTCTAATAGCGACATGATATCACCGTGCTACCAACGCCGGTGGATTTCCGACGTCGGATGGCTCGATCGGTGCTCGCTCGCGGGCTACATCACACGGCAGCTCCTCAATCGACGGCCTCGTGCGTGAGCTCGGCGACGAGCCAGTGGTGGGCGGTCAGATCGCGGTTCATGCCGAAGCCCATGTCGAGCCCTCGCGAGGTGACGAAGTCGTCGAGCCCGTCGTCCTTGTCGTCGACGAGGGCCAGATCCGCGGCGTTAGCGGTCAGCCAGGCCGCGAGGTCGGTGAAACCAGAGGGCGTCGGGGACCGCGTCGAGAAGGTGCCGCGCCGCGGCAGCTTCGCCAACAGGCGCCGGGTCGCGCCCTGCACGTCCTTGCGCCGGTCGGTGCGCAGCGTCGAGATATCCGAGTCCTGGAGGTCGCCGCGGGCGAGCGCCTCGGAGACGAACCGGACGTAGGCCAGGGCCCGCATGCTCGACGGACTCAGCGAGCGCCCGGGCAGACCGGAGATGTTGCCGACGGTGACGTCGTAGAGGTTGACCGCTCCGGCGCGGAACCGGCCTCGGTGCGCCGGGTCCTGCATGGCCGTGAGGTCCTTCAGGTGCGACGTCAACGCGGTCCCGAGATCGCGGTAGCTGGCATCAAACACGGTGACACGCTCCACCTTGGCCAGGTCGATCGTCGGTGCGCCGCCGAATCCCAGCGTGTGCTCGAGCCCTCGCGCGCCGCGGCTGTGGGCGCTCAGACGCAGGGCATCGATGTCCACGCGCGAACGGCCCGCGGCCTTGAGGCAGGTCTGGATCTCGGCGGTGCTGATCGTCACCCAGTTGGGGCTCATGACCTCATGGAGGCCTGGCACCGCGATCAGGATCCAGCCCGAGGACTCCTCCTCGGCGCGCAGCCCCTGCTCGTTGAGGAAGGCCATGGGATTGGTGGCGGGGGTGAAGAACACATGGACGTTGTTGCGGCCGGCGGGCGTGGTGCGGGGAACGTAGATCGCCAATGGCTTGGCTGCCGTGTTCGAGGGTCGCGGCTGCCCGCGTCCGGGGGACGGCGAGGTCCACGTGACGTTGTCGCCCGTGGCCGCAAACGTGCCGCCGGCAAACATGTCGCCGCCGTATTGGCGCTCGTTCACGCGCCGAGAACCGAGGCCGTACGTGCCGGCGGCGACGTCGAGCTTCAATTGCTTGATGGCATCCAAGGTGGCGTTGTCGATGGCGCCGGTCGCGGACGGAGCCGAGAGGTACCGGTGCGCGATGAGCGCGTTCTGGACCGCTTTGACGTCGTCGGGATCGTTCTTCATGCCGTCGCCGACGGCCCGGCCGGCCGGAAGCGACAGATTGAGGAAGTTGTTGGCGACCTCGTTGGCGATCGTCCGCTCCTCCGCCCGGCGGATGGCCGCCTTCAGCGGGTCCAGATCGCTTCCGCTGATCACGTCGGTCGGGCCGTAGCGCGCCCACGTCGTCTTGAGCGTCGTCTCGCAGGTGGTCGTGTCGATCGCCCACAGCGTGAGCAGGCGCCTCAGCGTGTCCTCGAGCTCTGAGTGGACATTGGCGGTGGGCGTCGCGCCCGAAGGCACGCCGGCTTCGTGACCGTTGCGCAGCTTCAGCGTCTGGCGCTGGAGCAGAGCGCGCTGGACGAAGCGGTTGCCCTGGGTGCGCTGGGCCCCCAGCAGCAGCGCCGCTCGCACCCCTGGGTCGAGCCGGCCTGCGCTGGCCACATCGACGCCGGCCGGGATCGCCGCGGCGCCGGGCGACGGGACGGAGACGGGCGCCGCGACGTCCGCGTCGGATGAGGTGTGGGCCGCGTCCGCCACGCGTCACCCGCTGGGAGACACTTTCGGGTCCCGAACCCCCACCGCTCCATGATCACCCGTGACCGCGGCGTTTGCAAGGACCGCCGCTTACCTCGAGGTGGCCCGAAGCGCCGTCACGGCGCGGGATGCGAACATGCGGGCACATGAGGTTTGAGGACGTGGCCGCTCGGGTTGCCGGGATACCGCACATGTCGCCCGAGCTGGGGCGTCGCGTGTACGACCACGTGCGCTCCACTCAAGTCACCCAGGCGCTCGAGCTCGGCACCGCGCACGGCGTGTCGGCGGCCTACATCGCCGCCGCGCTCGACGCCAACGGCGACGGCCATCTGACGACTGTCGACCACGGCGCGGCTGCCTTTTCGCCCTCGCCCGAGGCGGTGCTGGCGCAGGCGGGCCTGGCCCATCGGGTCACGATCGTGCGCAGTCACAGCTCCTACAACTGGTTCCTCAAGGAGCAGATCGAGCAGGCCAGCGACGCTCACGGCAACTGCGACCCGCGCTATGACTTCGTCTACCTCGACGGGTGCAAGAACTTCAGCGTCGACGGGCTCGCCGTCGTCCTCATCGAGAAGCTGTTGCGGCCGTCGGGCTGGCTGCTCATGGACGACTTGGAATGGACCTACCGGACCGCCCCGTGGTTCGCCCCCGGGCTCAACGCCGACGGCAATCCGAACCCCTTCGGCCCCCTCTCGGACGACGAGCGGACCGAGCCGCACCTGCGGGCCGTCTTCGAGCTGATCGTCAAGGCGCATCCGTCGTTCACCCGCTTCATCCGCGAGGACGAATGGTTCGGCTGGGCGCAGAAGGGCGAGGGCGAGCGCCGCTATGAGCTGGCCACCAGCCGGCCGCTGGGCGCGCTGCTCGCGGGGACGTTGCGACGCTGGCGCCGCGAACGCGCGATCGGCGCCTGAGCCCGGCTCTGTTAGGCTCGCGGCCCATGCCCGCCTCCGGCACGTTCGCGACCAAGCTCAACGAGCAGATCGCCAACGAGTTCGCCGCTCACCAGCAGTACGTCGCGTGCGCGGTGTACTTCGAGGCCGAGACGCTGCCGCAGCTCGCCGCGTTCTTCTATCGGCAGGCGCTCGAGGAGCGCAGCCACGCGATGATGATGATCCAGTTCCTGCTGGACACCGGCGCGGACGTCACCACACCCGGCATCGCCGCGCCCCGCACGGCGTTTGACGACGTCACCGAGCCGGTGGCGCTCGGGCTCGCGCAGGAGCGCGAGGTGGCCGAGCAGATCAACGCGCTGGCCGCGACCGCGCGCGACGAGCGTGACTTCGCCGCCGAGCAGTTCGTACAGTGGTTCATCGCGGAGCAGATCGAGGAGGTCGCGACGATGAGCGACCTGCTGAAGGTCGCCGAGCGCTCGCGCGACCGCGTGGCGGAGATCGAGGACTTCCTCGCGCGCGAGCATCCCGGCGAGGACGGGCCCGACCCAGGCGCGCCTCGCCCGGCCGGCGGCCAGTAGACCCCCCTGCCCGCGCGTCGTCCTCGTCAGCCTCACCGAGGCTGGACGATCGCCCTGGTGCGGCTCGCCACCGAGGTACTGGCCGGCCATGCCGCGGCGCAGGGCGTGGACCTGTTCCCATCCGGCGGCGACCAGCCGAGTTCGCTGACCTGAGCTCGCCGGAGAGTGATGCAATAGATCCATGGACGATCTCATCGAGTGGATGCAGCGCGTGTTCGAAGATTGCGCGGCCCGCGCGCCGTTCGGGATCGGCTGGGACCTGGACCGCGCGGAACCCACCGTCACCGCACGGGTCACACCCGCTGACTGCTCCACGGCTCGCATCGTGCTCAGGAGAGATGACCTGCTCGAGCGGGTCAACTTCGTCGCGCGACTGCAGGCCTTCCTCGACGTCGAACTGGATACACCGGTCCCTCCGTGTCCGCGCCACCACGTCGGCCTGGAGCCGATCAGAGTGGGGAGCGCGGTGCACTGGCAGTGCCACGAAGGCGACTTCGCCTGTGCCGTCGGTGACTATCTGGAGAGACTGTGGCCACCGGGCCCTGAGACCGACCGGGTTGCGCCGATGCTGTCGCGCCGCTTCGGGCGTCGTCGGCTCACCGGGATCCACACCATCGGCGCCCATCTGCGCGACGGCCAGTGGGTGGCCCAGGTCAGTCTCGACCCCACCGCCGACGAGCCCGCCATCCGCGCAGCGGCGGACCCGATTGCGGTCGAGGTAGACCACGTCGAGGCCGTTCGCACCGTGCGGGTGGAACGGGCGGCGACAGAGACCGAGCCGGCGCACCGCGCGCTCACCCGCCTCGGCGCCCCCATGTTGCTCGCGGCGCTGAGCGGCCAGCTGCGTCGCGCCCGCTCGGGGGACGGATACGACTTCGTGGTCGCCGATATGCCCGTGCGGCTGGTGCCCGACCATCGCCTGGGCCCGCCGGGCGGCGCAGTCATCCTCGATGCGTCAGGGGTCCCGTTCGCTGAGGAGGGTGACGAGGTCTGCTGCGTCGGCGGGTTCGCTCCCGCCGGACCCGTTCGTGGCCAGACATCCATCTTCAACGCGGGGGAGCTCCGCGTCTACCGAGCGGCGAGCGCGTCGCCCAACGACGTTCGGGCGTAGAGGACCGACCGGCCCTCGCGCCGGGCGCTGACGAGGCCGGCATCGCGCAGCGCGGTGAGGTGGTGCGAGGTCGTGGCGGGACTGAGGGAGAGCCGCCGGGCGAGCTCGGTCGTCGAGCGCGGCGCGTCGAGGTCGGCGAGCATCCCGCCACGCGAGGCGCCCAGCAGGCGCACCAGGGCGTCGGGCGCCGGCGCGCCCTCCTCCCAGAGCGTCGCGATCCCCCGGGCCGGATAGCTGATGGTCGGCTGCCACGGCGGGCGGTCGATCACGAACGGCCGGTTGGCGGCGAAGGCCGAGGGCACGAGCAGGAGGCCGCGTCCCTCGAGATGGACGGTCGCCTCGTGGGCGGGCACGTGGACATCGAGGTGGGGTGGGTGCCAGGTGATGTTGGTGTGGAGATCGGCGAACATCGCCTCCGGCCCCGCGGAGGCGAGCTGACGCGCGCGGTAGGCGATGTCGGCGTCGAGGAAGGCGCGCAACCGCGGCCAGACGGGTGCAATGGCGCGCGCCCAATAGGCCTCGAACAGGTCGGCCAGGCGCCGCACCTCGCGGCGCGGATGGGCGAGCCACACATCGGCGATCTGTGGCCCTCGCCGGTGCTGGCCGGCGAACAGCGTCATGTCGTCCCGGATCTGCGACACGGGCGTGGCCCGCAGCTTGGCGAGGTCGTCGGCGACGTTCCCGAGCGGCCCGGTCGGCACCGGCACGATGAAGTCCGGGGTGAAGCCGCGTGGTGGGGTCAGGGCGGCCGCCTGCTCGAGCGCCAGGCCGTGCAACCGCCCGCTGAGCGAACGCAGCCAGGGCACGTGCAGAGCGGCGTGGGAGGGATCGCGCAGGGCCAGCAGCGAATGAACGAGCTCCCACATCGGCGAGATCGCGAAGCGGGTGAGGGCGAGGTCCTCGAAGGTGAAGACGAACCGGACCATCGCTACCCCGTCGGCACCATCACCTCGAGCGTGGCGCCGTCGGGATCCCGGAAGTAGATCGAGTGGCTGTTGCGGTGGCGCTCGCGCCGGTATGGGATCGCGAGCCGGTCCAGTCGGGCCTCCAGCCGTTGCCGGTCCGGCGCGTCGGTCGCCAACGCGATGTGCCGCAGGCGGGGTGGCCGCTCGGCGAACAGCGCCAGTTGGGCTCCGGGAGGTCCGAGGAAGATCGGCTCGCCGGGGATGTCGTGGTGGGAGTGGGGGCGGACCCCGAGAACGGCCTGATACCAGGCGACGGACGCCGCGCGGTCGGCGACGTCGAGTGAGACGTGGTCAATGCGGATGAGTTTCATGCCGGCCACGATGACCCGTTGCGCCGCCGCGGACGATGGATTCGATCTGGGTCGAATCTATCGCGTCAGGGGCGAGGCGACCAGACGATGCGCCTGTCCACACCGCGCGGGGGCGGGTGACCTGGAGGCTCACCCCGACCCGGGTGCGCTGAGGGGCCGGTCCCAAGCATGTGCAGAAACCCGCGGATTTCTTGCCCGGCGGTGGCGACCCCTCTACCAATTCCCGCGGCAACCCGAGGAGGAACGAGGATGGCGACCATCGCTGAAGAGCAGACGCTTGCCCCTGTGATCGCACAGGCGGAACCCGCTCCAATCTGGGCGGGGGATCCCTCGATCCTCGGGCTCCCGATCTTCGTGGTGGGGTCGATCGCCCTCGGGCTCTCGCTGGTGGGGTACGTGCCCGATGCGGCCGGCGGCGTGATCGTGCCGGTGATCTTCGCCGCGACCGGACTGGGGCTGGTGATCTCCACCGTGTGGGCGGCAGTGCTGGGCCAGACGATCGTAGCCTCGATCTTCGGGCTGTTCGCCGGCTTCTGGCTGAGCTTCGCGATCCTGGTGCTGGGCCTGTTTCACAACTGGCTGCTCATCCCGGCGGCCAACGTCAACAGGAGCATCGCGTTGTTCTTGATCAGCTGGGCGGTCGTGATGGCGGCGCTGACGCTGGCCACGTTGCGACTCCCGGTTGCGTACACGGCCGTCATCGCGCTGGTGGTGCTGGCGCTGATCCTGCGCACGATCGGGGTTCTCAACACCGACACATCACTCAACAAGGCCGCGGGCTACGTCGTGTTCGTGTTCGCCGCGCTCGGCGTCTATCTGTTCCTGAGCGCGGCCGAGACGGCGACCGGCGGAAGCGGGTACCCGCTCGGGCCGCCGCTGCGCAAGTAGGCCCGCTCACGTCATGGCGGAGATAAAGGTCGTGGTGGCGCCGACCGACGAGGCCTACGTGACGCTCGTGGTTGGCCAGGCCCCCGAGGTCCGCGACTCTGTGGCGCTGGGCGATCTGGTGCAGGCCGACTCGATTCCGGCGCTCGAGAGCCTGGTGGTGGACTTCGACCACTATGGCCGCATGGTCGGCATCCGCGTGACCGGCGGCGCCGATTCGGTTCTGGCTCCCTCGCTCCTGGAGGCCGCTGAGCGCACGGCGCGCTGAGCCATCGATTGCCGGCCCGCGCGTGCCGGGCGACAATGGCAGAGCCGTGGGCTCCCTCTCATCCAAGCCGCAGGGCCAGCGGCGGCCGCGGCGCAAGGGCCGCGCCACCAAGGACGCCGAGCGCCGAGCCCTGGCCAAGGCCCACGCCAGACCGAGCCGTCCGCTCAAGCCGCCCCGGCCGGGCTTCGCCGTGCTGCACGTCGACGGTGGGGCCCGAGGCGCGCCCGGGCCCGCTGCGATCGGCTACCTGATCGACGACGCGGCCGGGGTCCGTGTCGCTGAGCACGCGGAGGCGATCGGGACGACGGGCGCGGGTGAGGCCGAGTTCCGGGCGCTGCTCGCCGGGCTCACCCGCGCCCGCGAGCTCGGCGTGGCCCGGCTCACCGCGCGGTCGGACTCGCGGCTGCTGGTCGACCACGTCAACGGCGAGCGCCACATCCGCAACGCGCGACTGCTCGAGCTGGCGGCCGACATCACGGACACGCGGATGCGGATTGGCACGGTGCTGTTTGAGTGGATCCCCGCGTCGGCCAACACCGAGGCGCACCGGCTGGTCGCGAGCGTGCTCGAGTCAGGCGCGGGCTGAGCGCGCCGGGCCCAGGAGCCGTGCGGCCAGGCCGGCATGACCCGCGGCGGCCGCACGGTTGAGCAGGGCCGCGACCGGCGGGTCCGCGCTGGGGTTAACCCGAGCCGGCGACACCCGGCCGGTAGGGTGGGCTGAGTGACGGACGAGACCCCGACGATCTACGAGTGGGCAGGCGGACGCGATGCGTTCCTGCGCTGGCTGAACCGGTTCTACGACCTGATCGAGCAGGAGTCGCCGGAAATCGCCGCGATGTTCGGCGGGAAGGTCAGCGACGCGCACCGCACCCACGTGACCGATTGGTGGTCGGAGGTCATGGGGGGTCCCGCCGTGTACACCGAGCAGCGTGGGGGATACGAGCACATGCTGGCCAGGCATCACAACCTGGCGATCACCGGCGCGCAGCGGCTGCAGTTCGTCACGCTGCTCAGCCGCGCCGCCGACGACGTCGGCCTGCCCGACGATCCCGAGTTCCGGGCCGCGCTGATGGGCTACGCCGAGTGGGGGACGCGCCTGGCCGTGCACAACTCCCAGCCCGGGGCCGAAGTGGCGCCGCACGCGCCGGTGCCACGATGGGGATGGGGCGTCGCCCCGCCGTACATCCCGCCGGGCGACGCCTCGGAGTAATTGAGCGACCGGCCGGCTACGGGCGGCCCAGCTGCGGATCGCTGGTGAGCCGCCCGGCCGACTCCAGGCGCCCGGCCAGCTGATAGGTGAAGCTCTTGTCGTTCGGTGACGTCAGGGCGAGGTCATACCAGCCACCGCAGTGGTGAGTGTCGACCACCAGCTCCTCGCGGCCGCCGTTCAGCCTGACGTTGTGGTCCGGGCCGTACGCGTTGGCGACGTTGACCACCACCGGAGCGGAGTGACGACCCCGGCCGTGGTGCTCGTTGATGATCTTGACCCGCAGACGGCCGCTGTCGTGATCTCCGTGCACCTCCGCGCGTAGCGTCGTGGCGACCGAGCCGGTGAAGTGCCGGAAGAACCCGTTGGCGCCGTGCAGGCTCAGGTCGTAGACGCCTGGGTTGGGCAGCGACGCTGTGATCTCATCGCCCGCCCCGATCGTGTAGCTGTAGGGCCCGCCAGGGACCGTGAGCGAACGGGCCTGGAGATGGGCGCCGATCCTGCCGTGGTTGCGCAGCGCCAGATTCAGGGTGCCGTTGTCGGCCTGGAAGCCGACGTGGAGGTTGTAGTCCAGCCGGCGCGAGAGGCGGAGGCCCGGCTCCTGGGTCGGCACCGCTCCGTTCGCCGGAGGCGTCGGGTGAAATGACGGCGGAGCGGGGGCGCTCGGCTTGTAGGCGGCGACGTCCGGCAGCGACGGGACATCGTCATCGGTGCTGGTGAAGTCGAACGCAGAGGTCAGGTCGCCGCAGATGGCGCGCCGCCACGGGGTGATGTTCGGCTCGTGCACTCCGAAGCGCCGCTCGAGGAACTGGATGAGCGACGTGTGATCGAAGATCTCCGAGTTCACCCAGCCGCCCCGGCTCCACGGTGAGACGATGAGCAGCGGTACGCGAATGCCGAGGCCGTATGGGCCGGGGACGCCGTTCGAACCACCGGGCGTCCCGGCGAGGCCGTCGAACATCTCGTTGTCGAGCGGCACCGTCGACTGCCCGGGGAGCGCTCCCACGTTCGGATACGGGCAGGGCACATGGTCAAAGAAGCCGTCGTTCTCATCGAAGGTGATGATCAGCGCGGTCTTGGACCAGACCTCGGGGTTGCTGGTCAGCGCGTTGAGGACACCGGCGGTGTACCAGGCTCCGTAGCCCGCGGGCCACGCCGGATGCTCGGTGTAGGCCTCGGGGGCGACGATCCATGACACCTGCGGCAGCTTGCCGCTGGTGACGTCGGCCTCGAGCATGTCGAAGAAGACGGGCTTGTCGGGGAAGTCGTTGCCGAGGCTGGCGGCGTCGGTCCCGATGCGGGCCGCCTGGTAGAGCGGGCTGCCCGGGGCCGCATGCTGGTACTGGTGGAAGTAGAGCAGCGAGTTGTCGCCGTAGTTGCCGATGTACGGATCCGACGTCCAGCCCCAGAAGCCGGGCCCGTCGAGGCCCACGCCCTGGTCCTGGTAGATCTTCCAGCTGACCCCGGCGGCCTGCAGGCGCTCGGGATAGGTCGTCCAGTCATAGCCGATCTCGTCGTTGGCGATGACGGGGCCGCCGCCCTTGCCGTCGTTGCCGTCCCAGCCGGTCCACATGTAGTAGCGGTTGGTGTCGGTCGGGCCGAGCATCGAGCAGTAGTTGCCGTCGCACACCGTGAAGGCGTCGGCCAGCGCATAGTGGAAGGGCACGTCGTCGCGCTCCATGTGCGCCATACACGTGGTCGTCTTGGCCGGCAGCCACTGGTCCCAGTTGCCGTCGTTCCACATCTGGTGTGAACCGTCCCAGCTGTGGTCGAGGTCCTCGATGAAGACGAGCGACAGGTCCTTGCCCACGTCCGGCCGGAACGGTGGGACGACGGTCGTCCCCTCCGCCTGATACCAGACGGGCTTGCCGCTGGGCAGCGTCACCGGATGCGGGTCGCCGAAGCCGCGCACCCCGCGCATCACCCCGTAGTAGTGATCGAACGAGCGGTTCTCCTGCATGAGGTACACGACGTGCTCCACGTCCTTGATCGAACGAGTCGCGTGGTTGCCCCGGATCGACATCGCACGGGCGATGCTGTCCGACAGCATCGTCGTGGCGATGCTCCCACCCGCCAACTGAAGGAACCTGCGCCGACTGACGTTCGACGACATCCGCATCACCAGCCCTTGTCACGGGCAGCGCCCATACGCCGCCCTGCTCTGAGCAACCGCGGGCCGGGGGACCCGCGTCCAACCGCGCCCGCACTCTAAGTCGGGCCTCAGGTGGTGTCTACCAGCGCTCACAACGCGGCCACATGAGACTCACAACAAAGTCACGGTGCCGCGGCCAATTCCGGGCAAAGGTGGCATCGCGCCCACCATGCCCACGCATCGCGCCGCGGCGTCGATGGCCCGCTGCGGTCCGCCCACCAGATAGCCGGCGGCGAGCGCGTCGCCCGCGCCGGTGGTGTCAACCACCGCCACCGCGGGCGCGGGATACTCCCCCTCCGGAAACCGCGCCCCGCGAGCGCCCAGCTTGATCACCCAGGTGGTGTCAAAGCCGGGGACCGCGGCGCGCTCGGCCTCGGTGGCGAACGCCAGGTCCGGGCCCAGCGCCTCCAGGCGTGCTGCGAAAGTCGCCGTGCCGAGGTGCTCGATGTCGTGGGCTGAGGCCAGGTCGACGGAGACGCGCCGGGCGAGCCGAGCGGCCTCGATCGCGGCCTGCGCCATCGGCTCGCGCAACAGGCAGTAGCCCGAGACGTGCAACACGTCGCACGGCTGAAGCCACCCCGGAGCGAGCTCGGACGGCTCAAGCGTCGAGGCGACGCCGCGGTCGGAGGCCATCGTCCGCTCGCCGTGGGCGTTGCGCACGGACACGACAACTCCGCCGCGGCCCTCCACCACCGGGCCGCAGACCTCGACCCCGTGGCGGCTCAGCTCGGCGACCGCGAGCCGGCTCGCCCCGTCGCCGCCCCGCTTGCAGATCAAGCGGCTGCCGACCCCCAGCGCGCTCGCCCACGCGGCCACATTGGCGGCCTGGCCGCCCGCGGCGAGGCGGATCTCCGCGGGCGTGTCGCCGTCCGGGGCCAGCGGGCGCTCGGGCAGCACGACGACGTCCAGGATGAGATCCCCGATCGTGCAGACCTGCATGCCGACATCATCACCCAGGCCGCGGAGCGACGTTCGCTACGGTGCGGCCGTGATGCCGGCGCCCCCAGGAGTGGTCCTCTCAGAGACGGTCGCCCGCGCGCTTCGCGACGGGGACCCGCTTGTGGCTCTGGAGTCGACGATCATCACTCACGGCCTTCCGCGCCCCGAGAACATCGCGGCCGCGCGCGAGTTCGAGCGGGCTGTCGCCGACCGCGGCGCCGTGCCGGCGACGATCGCGATGCTCGACGGGGTACCGCACGTGGGCCTCGAGGTCGAGGAGCTCGAGCGCCTGGCGGGCAGCGAGGCGGCGGTCAAGCTCAGCGTCAGGGACCTTCCGGTGGCCATGGCCCAGAGCACCACCGGCGGCACGACCGTCGCGGCGACCGCGCTGCTGGCCTCGCAGGCGGGCATCCGCGTGTTCGCCACCGGGGGGATCGGTGGCGTGCATCGCGACGCCGGCACCACCTTCGACGAGTCGGCGGACCTCGGCATCCTCGGCCGCTGCCGGATCACCGTGGTGTCGGCGGGGGTCAAGTCGATCCTCGACATCGCCGCCACGCTGGAGCGGCTGGAGACGCTGAGCGTGCCCGTCCTCGTGTTCGGCACCGATCGGTTCCCGGCGTTCTGGCTGAGCGACAGCGGATACACCGTCGACCACGCCGTGGCCACGGCGCGCGAGATCGCCGACGTGATGCTCGCCGCCGATGCCCTGGACCTGCCGGGCGGGATCCTCGTCGCCAACCCGCTGCCCGAATCGGCACAGCTTGACCCGGCCCTGCACGACCGCCTGCTCGCCGAGGCCTTGGAGGCCGCCGAGGCCGCATCGGTCCGCGGCAAGGACATCACCCCGTTCCTGCTGGAGTACATCCACGAGCACACCGGCCGCGCGAGCGTCGCGGTGAACCTCGACATCGTCCGCGGCAACTGCCGGCTCGGCGCCGACATCGCGCGGGCATGGGCCGCGCGGCAGCCCTAGGTGGCGGCAACGGCGTCTGCCGGCCGCTCGGGCACCAGACACACCATGCCGTCGGAGAACCCGGCCGACCCGATCCCGAACGCCGCGTTGAAGCGATCGAGATTGACCACTGTGAGCAGGGCCGTCATCTCGACCAGCTGCGCGTCGGCGAAGTGCTCCCTCATGCGGGCGAACAGCTCATCTGAGACCTCCACGGGCGTGCGCATGACGCCCACGGCATAGTCGAGGGCCAGCTTCTCGCGCTCGGTGAAGAGATCGCTGGACCGATAGCGGGGCAGCGCCAGCAGCTCGTCGTCGGACAAGCCGGAGTTGCGGCAGATCTGCGAGCCAAGGTCCACGCAGTACTCGCACCCGATCATCTGTGCGCCCTTGAGCTCCATGAGGTTCTTGGTGCGGTCGTCGACGAGATGGCCCTTTCGCACCGCTCCCTGGAACTTGCCCATCGCGGTCATCATCTTGGGCTGGCGGGCCCAGACCTCGAGCGGCTCGAGCCCGGTCCCGCGCGCGGGATCGCGCCCGGTCAGCTTCTTCATCCCTCGGGTCATGAAGCGGTAGACGAGCTTGACCATCGGACCGGCCTGTTGCTGGGATACGCCTTCAATCCGTGCCATCTCGGGCACCCTCCTGTCACATCGAATGAGTGGGTCCACCGAGATGACCCGGGTGCGCCGGAGGATGTGACCGGTCAGCCACCCATATTCATGCCCATCGCGGCCGGATGCCCGGCCCGCGGGATGGTCAGGCCCGGCACCGAGGCGGGCGCCGCCGCGATCCCCACGCCGAGCACGACCAGCACGGCGCCGACCGCCACGACGGCCGCCGACCGCTGCGCCACAAGTCGCTCGCCCGCGATGAGGACCGTGAGCACCACCATCCACGTCAGGCTCATGAACCCGAGCGCGTAGAGGGCGACCATGAGCGTCCCGCAGCACGCCACGCAGCAGACGCCGTGCGCGGCGCCGGCCTGTAGCGCGCCCCAGATGCCGGGGCGGGGGAGATGCAGTTCCGGCGCCGTGCAGCGCTCGAGCCAGCGGCGCTTGACCGGCGTGAGCTGGTAGAGCCCGGCCGCGATCACGGCCGCGGCGGCGACGTAGCGCCCCGCCGCCGCCCAGCCCAGCGCGCCCACGTCCAGGGCGCGCACCGCCTGCACGCAGCCGTAGCCGGCAAGCCCGGCGAGTAGCCACACCGCGCCGTAGGCGCTCACGAAGCCGGCGGTGGTTCGCGCGACGCCCCCGCGCCCGACCCGGACCGCCCGTATCACCGCGGGCGCCGAGCCGGGCAACATCATGGCGGCTGTCATCACGACCCAGGTGACCGCGAACCAGCCGAGCGCGCCCGGATCGCCGCCCGGGGCGGCCGGGGTCATGTTCATGTCGGCCATGCGCCCGGCCAGCGCCACCCAACCGGCGGCGGCCGCGGCCAGGACACCGGCGCCGACCGCGACGGGAATGAGGCGGGACTCGGTCCGCGAGGTGATGGCATGGGCGGTCATGGCGTCCTCACGCCGCCGCGAACTCGTCGTGGCGGCGCATCCACGTCGGGGAGGCCGGCTCGCCCTCGTCGCGGCCGCGCGGCGTACGGTCGAGGATCCCGTAGTACGTCATGACGACCTCGAGGCCGCGGCTGGTGCTCGCGTAGGTGAGATAGACCTCGCCGTCGTGCAGCGTGAACACGCTCAGCCCCGGGCGCTGGGCCATGTAGCCCGCCGGGTCGGTCCCGCAGTCGGCGGCGTTCTGCGTGACGATCGGCGGCGCGCCGGGCACCCACGCGCTCGTCTGCTCCCGGGTCAGCGAGTGCTCGAAGTCGGAGTTGAAGTCGCTCTCGTAGCTGGAGGCCCAGGGGAAGTTCCACCCCAGTCGCTCCTTCTCGGCCTCCAGCTTCTCCACCGGGGCCTGCGACACGCACATCATCGTCACGTCGCGCGCCTTGAGGTGCTCGAGCACACCGTTGAAGCTATCGGCTATCGACGAGCACACGGGGCACCCGTGGTCATAGTCGGGGCCGAACATGAAGTGGTAGACGACCAGCTGCGAACGGCCGTCGAACAGCTCCGCCAGCGTCTTGGGCCCGTCCGCCGTCTGCAGGGTGTAGGCCTTGTCCACCGGCAGCCACGGCAGCTCGCGCCGGGCGCGAGCCAGCTCGTCGGCGAGGTGGGTGTGCTCCTTCTCGCGCGCCAGCAGCGCTTCGCGCGCGGCCAGCCACTCCTCGCGGGTGACGATCTCGGGTGTGCTCATGGTGTCTCTCCTGTCTGTGTTGTGAGGGTCACTGGCTTTCGATCCGGAACGTGTCGCCGGTCTCCAGCAGGGTCTTGAGCCGCGAGAGCACCCGCGGCCAGCCATTGGTCACCAGGCCGGCGGCCGTGCTGTCCGCGGGGAAGCCGTCATGCACGACGGTGAGCTTCACCGCGGCGCCCGCCGGCTCCAGCTCGAAGGTCACCTTGGAGCGGGGCTCGCCCGCCGCCGCCGCGAACAGGCCCTCGCTGACCTCCGCGGCCCGGGCCAGCTCGGGGGTGAAGGTGTGCCACGTGTAGGACAGGCGGCGGGGCGGGTCTGATTCGAGGACCACCTGCTCTGGATTGGCCACCCGAACGCCGAACAGATTCCAGACCATCTCCGAGCCCGGCGCCCAGTCGGTCTCGAACGCGGCGCTCCAGTAGCGCTCGGTGAAGGCGGAGCTGGTCAGCGCCTCCCACAGGCGTTCCTGGGTCGTCTGGATGTAGGTCGTGTAGACGAACGAGGGTTTCTCCATCGATGGGTTCTCCAGTGCGTGTTTGAGGTCAGTCAGGGCATCGACCCGCGGCTGCTCGTAGCGGTTGATCCACCGGTCCGAGATGTCGGTGATCGGAGCGGCATTGAGGTAGTGCAACTTCTCGCGGCCCCGCCACACCGTCGTGACGAGGTTGGCCTCCTCAAGCACTGCCAGGTGCTTGCTCACCGACTGGCGGGCCATGTCCATCTCCGCGCAGAGCTCGCGCAGGGTCTGCCCGCTGCGGACGTTGAGGCTGTCCAGCAGCCGCCTGCGACCCGGGTCGGCGAGCGCCCGGAACACGACGTCCATCGCGGGCTTGTCGGAATAGGCAGCCATCTGACTGCATGATTATAGGCAGCCAGATGGCTGCATGTCAATGCGAACGGGCGGACACAGACGCTTTACGCGACCGGGATGCGCTCTGAGCGAATATTGAACGTGATCGGCTCCAAGAGCCGGGACACCAATTCCACTCACAGGAGGGACCACCATGAGTGAGCAACCCAGCATCGTCCTCGTGCATGGCGCGTGGGCCGACCTCGCTGGGCCAGGACGCGCCCAACGCGATCGCGCTGGTCTACATCGCCGCGTTCGGGCTCGATGAAGGGGAGTCGCTGGGCGCGCTCCTCGGCGCCGGCCCGCCGACCCCGTCGCTGGCGAACCTCATCGTCGACGAGCTGGGCTTTGCCTACATCCCCCAGGGTGACTTCGTCGAGCACTTCGCCTGCGGCGTGGATTCCGTCAAGGCGAAGGTCCTGCACGCCGTCCAGCAGCCGATCTCGATGAGCGCGTTCGAAGACGTCATGGGCGTGCCGGCGTGGAAGGAGCACCCGTCGTGGTACCTGGTCGCCGCCAACGACGAGGCCATCCCGCCGGATGCGGAGCGCCAGTTCGCCGCACGCATGGGGGCGACCACCGTCGAGGTGGACTCAGGTCACCTCGCCATGGTCTCCCATGCCGATGACGTGGTGAAGCTGATCGAAGCGGCGGTGAGCGCCACCGCGCCTGCGGAGGTGGCATAGCCGCCCCCACCGAGGCACGCCGAGGGGGCCTGGTAGCGTCGCGCCGATGAGCGAGACCGCCGGGCCCCCAGCGGCGCCGCTGCACTGGTGGACGGCGCGGGAACTGGCCGGCGCGATCCGTCGCCGGGAGCTGTCGGCCCGCGAGGTCGTGGCCTGGCACCTGGAGCGGATCGCGGAGATCAACCCGCGCCTGAACGCAATCGTCAGCCTGCGGCCGGAGGCGGCGTTGGCGGAGGCCGAGGCCGCCGACCGCCGCGCCGCCGCCGGCGAGCCACTGGCGCCGCTGCACGGCCTCCC
Source organism: uncultured Actinomycetota bacterium (assembly GCA_963708835.1). Taxonomy (GTDB): domain Bacteria; phylum Actinomycetota; class Thermoleophilia; order Solirubrobacterales; family Solirubrobacteraceae; genus Palsa-465. The sequence continues at coordinate 47,231 of CAVPUB010000003.1, forward strand.
GATCGCCATCAAGGATCTCGAGGACACCGCCGGGATCCGCACCACGTACGGCTCGCTGGCCTTCGCCGAGCACGTCCCCGACGCCGACAGCCTGCTGGTGGCGCGCCTGCGCGCCGCCGGGGCGATCGTGGTCGGCAAGACCAACACCCCTGAGTTCGGAGTCGGCTCGCACACGTTCAACCGGGTGTTCGGCCCCACCCGCAACCCGTGGGCGCTCGATCGCTCGGCCGGCGGGAGCAGCGGCGGGGCGGGGGCGGCGCTCGCCGCCGGGCTGCTGCCCATCGCCGACGGGTCCGACCACGGCGGCAGCATCCGCAACCCCGCGTCGTTCAACAATGTGGTCGGGCTGCGGCCGACGCCGGGACTCGTGCCCGACAGCGGCGCCGGCGACATCTGGGACACCGCCTCGGTGGTCGGGCCGATGGCGCGGACCGTCGGCGATCTGGCGCTGATGCTCGCCGCCATCAGCGGGCCGGACCCGCAGAGCCCTCTCTCATACGGCGACCCGGCCGCGTTCGCCGGCGAGCTGAGCGGCAATCTGGCCGGCCTGCGCGTCGCGTGGTGCCCCGACGTGGGCGGGCTGCCGATCGCGCCCGACGTCGCAGCAGTGCTGGCGGAGGCCCGCGGCCGGCTCGTCGCATTCGGCTGCGAGGTGGAGGACGTCGACCTGGACCTCACGCGCGCGGACGAGGCCTTCGAGACGCTGCGGGCGCTGGCCTTCGCGCGCGGCTTTGGCCCGAGCCTGGCGGCGCTGCGTCCGATCACCAAGGAGACGCTGATCTGGAACGTCGAGCAGGGCCTCGCCCTCGACGGCCCGGCGATCGCCTCGGCGATGGTGGCCAAGTCCGAGGTGTTCACCACGATCGCCTACCTGATGCAGCGCTTCGACGTGCTGGCCGCGCCCTCGGCGCAGGTGGCCCCGTTCCCGATCGAGCAGGAGTACCCCACCGAGGTGGCCGGTGTGGCCATGCCGCACTACCTGGCGTGGATGCGGGCATGCTCGCGGATCACGGTGTCGGCGCACCCGGTCGCGGCGGTCCCCGCGGGCTTCACGGTGGACGGACTGCCCGTCGGGCTCCAGCTCGTCGGCAGGTATCGGGGCGACCGGCGACTGCTCGAGCACGCCGCTGCGTGGGAGGCCGCCACCGGGCTCACCCAGCGTCACCCGCCTCTGGACTGAGGGCCCGCCCGGCCCGGACAGCCGTTGACTCTGGCCCCGGAAGCGCGCGCGGCGCACCCCCGAGGCGCCCGCGCAGTTGCAACATGGTGAGGATTTACCGGGTTTAGCTGCGCAATTGCCACCCCGCGCGCGACGGCGGTCGAGGCCGCGGCGTAGGTTGGGCAGATCAGTGGGCGCTCGCATGCGCGAGCGTGGGGGAAGGGACCGCGTTCGAGGGTGTGGTCATGCCGTCATTGAGTGGGAACACGGCGATCGATGTCGCCATCGGGTTGGCCTTCGTCTACCTGCTGTTCAGCGTCCTGTGCTCCGCGGTCCAGGAGGCAATCGCCGGGCTGCTGGACATGCGCTCGGCGACGCTCGAGGCCGGCCTGCGCAACATGCTCGAGGACAACGGCAAGAAGGACACGGGCGGGGCTCCCATCCCCGTGCGGCCGATCCAGGCTCCGGCCGCCGCGTCCGGCGTGACCGGTGTGCAGCCGCGCGAGCTGGAGCCGGACAACGCGGCCGACACGCGAACGATCCCCCTGGTCGACGAGATCCTCGGTCACGGGCTCATCCGCACCACGTACACGAGCAGCAGGCTGCTGTTCAGAAGGAAGCGGCGGGGGCCGTCCTATATCCCGTCGCGCTCGTTCGCCACCGCTCTGCTCGACGTCATCGCGCCGTCGAGTGGCAACGATCCGATCGAGGAGGTTCGCGACGCGATCGCCACCTCCACGCTCATCCCCAAAGGCACCAAGAGCACGCTGCTCGCGCTCGCGACGGGCGCCGTCAAGGACCGCGACGAGTTCCGCGGTGAGATCGAGCACTGGTTCGACAGCACGATGAACCGGGTGTCGGGCTGGTACAAGCGCAAGACCCAGATCATCATCTGCATCCTGTCGTTCGTGGTGGCGGTCGGGCTCAACGTAAACACCGTGAGCATCGCCGACCGTCTCATCAACGACGCCGGCGTGCGGGCGGCGCTGGTGCAGTCCGCCACCAACACCGCGGCCAAGCCAGGGGAGACGGTGTCCAAGGTCGCGGGCCAGATCCAGGGCCTCGGCCTCCCGATCGGGTGGGACAAGAAGCCCGGCGACCCGGCTCGTGTGAGCTTCTCCAAGCACTGGGGGCGCGCCATCGGCGGCTGGCTGATCACCTTCCTGGCACTGTCGCTCGGCGCCCCGTTCTGGTTCGATGCGCTGGGCAAAATCGCGGGGCTGAGAGCGACGGGGCCCCCGGCGAAGCCCGCCGCCTCGGGCTCGGGCTCGGGCTCGGGCTGACCGCAGCCCACCCGCGCTGTCGGCCAGCCCGCTGCGTTCAGGTGGTCGCGCTGTGGGCCACCGGGATCCCGGTCTCCCAGGGCAGGACCTTGCCGAACTGCACGAGCTCGCCGTAGAACCCGTGATCGAACGCCGGCGCCAAGGCCAGCTCGACCGGCCAGGATGCGGCCTGGGCCGGGGTCTGGGCCGCGCTCATGTCATCGAACCACGGCCGCGAGGCGTCGGTGTCGATGAGGCCGGGGCAGAGCGCCATCAGCAGCCTGCCCTCGCCGAGGTCGGCCTCGCGGCGCTCGGCGGCCAGGGCGCGCACCGCCGCGACCTGCGCCACCTTCGAGGGGATGTTGAGCCACCGCCCGTAGCCCTCGTCCTCCTCGCGACCGTCGTGGACCGCTCGGCGCCAGTCGGCGATGAGCGCGTCGACGGCGTCGAGGTCCGCGTCGGCGGCGTCGGCGAAGCGGCCGGCGACCTCGGGGTTGAGCTTGTCCAGCGTGCCGAGGGCGCTGGCGACGACGATCAGCCGCCCACCCGGGCGCAGTCGCGGCGCGAAGGCCCGCAGGATGCCCGTGGTGGCGAGGTTGCTGGTCTCGGCCATCGCGTCGACCTCGTCCGCCGGGTCGGCGTCGGGGCTCATGCGTGCGGTGGCGTTGGAGAAGACGATGTCAACCTCGCCGAGCTCGTCGGCCAGCGCGTCGATCGCGTCGCCGTCGCGCACGTCGAGCACGCGTCCCTCGACGCGGGCGACCGCCGGGGCGGCTGCCACCGCGGCCACCGCCGCATTGACACGCTCGGGATCGCGGCCGGTGAGCAGCACGCGGTCCTGCGGCTGCATGTGGGCGGCCAGCCCCTCGACGAGCGCGCGGCCGAGCCCCTGGTTGGCACCTGTGACAAGAGCGATTCGTGAAATGGTCATGGGTCGAATGTAGTCGTGATCAGCCATGCTGTAAACGAGAATCAGGAACAGGTACCATGCGTTTATCGCATGCCTGTCGATCTCTCGCCTCTCGGGCTGCGCGTGCTGCGGGAAGTGGCGCAGGCGGGCTCGTTCTCCACCGCCGCCGGGTCGCTGGGCTACACGCAGTCGGCGGTGTCGCGGCAGGTGGCAGCGCTGGAAACGGCCACGGGGCGCCGGCTGTTCGAGCGTGGCCGCCACGGCGTCACTCTGACCACCGCGGGGGCACGCCTGCTGGCCAGTGCGGTCCGGGTCCTCGACGAGCTCGACGGCGCGCTGCGCGAGCTCGGTGGCGCGGACGCCGACATCGGTCCGGTGCGGGTGGGCGCGTTCGCGACGGCCACGGCCGCGTTCGTGCCTCGAGCGCTGACGTCGCTCCCCAGCGAGCTGAGGGTGACGCTGCGCGAGGGCACCACACCGGCGCTCACACGCGCGCTGCGCGCGGGCACGCTGGATCTCGCCGTCATCGCCCAGGCACCGCCCTTCCGGCCGCCGGACGCCGAGTCTCCGCCCCTCGAGCTCACCGCGCTGTCCGAGCGCGAGCTGGTCCTCGGGGTGCCGGCGCACCACCCGTTCGCGAGCGCCGGGATGGTCGACGTGGCGCAGCTGGAGGGCCAGGTCTGGGTGGCGAGCCGCTCTGACGCCGGCGAGTCCCTGCTCGGCGTATGGCCCGGCCTGGCTGAGCGTCCCGATGTCCGCTACATGGTCCGCGACTGGCTGGCCAAGCTCCAGATCGTCAGGGCCGGCCTGGCGATCACGACGTTGGCGCCGATCACGCGCGACGTGCTCGGAGACGGCATCGCGGTCGTCGCAGTCCGCGGCGAGCCCCGTGAGACACGCCGCGTGGTTCTGGCCCGTCGCCCGGGTCCGCTCGACGGCGCCGTTGCGCGGGTCGCGGACGCGCTGAACGCCGCCGCCCGCACCTGAGCGGCGGGCCCGGCGGGCGCCGCGCGCGGGTTGTGGCGGATTTTGGAGCTATTTCCTTCACTATCCGCCGCGACCCCGGCATGCCCAGTGGCCTTGGGCGATTCTCGCTCTGTGAGCGCCATTTGCTCCCACGACCGCGTCTCGCGGACCAGCTCGGCCGGGCGCGCGCGGGACGTATAGGCTCGCGCGGCCAACGAGAAGAGGAGCAGCCCGCGTGAGTCCTTCTGACCTTTTTGACGTGACCGGCTTCGGCGTGATCGTGACCGGGGGCGCCAGCGGCCTCGGCCTCGCCTACGGCGAGGCGCTGGCGTCAAGCGGGGCGAGGGTGACGCTGATCGACCTCGACGAGGCCGCGCTCGACGAGCACGTGGCCCGGCTCACCGGGCAAGGGCTCGACGTCCGGGGCGCGGTGGCCGACGTGACCGACCACGCGGCGCTCGACCGCGCCATCGACGGCGCCGCCGAGGCCTTCGGCCGGCTCGACGTCGCCTTTGCCAACGCCGGGATCGATCCCGGGGTCGGCTTCGTGGGCGCCTGGGCCGGGGGCCAGCGCCCGCGCGTGGACGAGGGCGCGCTCGAGCTCTACACCGACGAGCGCTGGAACCGCGTCATCGACATCAACCTCAATGGGATCTTCGCTACCGCGCGGGCGGCCGCCCGGCACATGCGCCCCCGGCGGTTCGGGCGCATCATCATCACCACCTCGCTGGCGGCGACCAAGGTCGAGCCCGCCATCGGCGCCGCCTACATGACCGCCAAGGCGGGCGCCCGGCACCTGATGCACACGCTGGCGCTCGAGTTCGCCGCCTACGGCATCACCGCCAACGCGATCGCGCCCGGGTTCTTCATCACCAACATCGGCGGGGGCCACGCCCACAACCCCGACGTCCAGGCGGCGATCGCCAAGGACATCCCGATGCACCGCGTGGGCCAGCCCGATGACATCAAGGGCCTGGCGCTCTTCCTGGCCGCGCCCGCGTCTGAGTACATCACCGGCCAGGAGATCATCATCGACGGCGGTTGGGGCCTCGGCGTCGCCGACTGACTAATTCACCGGGGCACCCTCCAGGATCTCGCGATGCAGGTCGAGCAGCCGGGGCACCTCTCCGGCCTTGACCCGACCCATGCCGCATTCGGTGCACACGCCCCAGCCGCGCGCCCCGGCGGCTGACTGCGCCAGCGTGGCGTCGATGTGGGCCCCCTGCCTGTCGGCCGTGCCCGCGGCCTGATCATCGGGGTGGTAGGGCACGAGCGCGAAGTACAGCTCGGTCTCCGCCGGCGCTTGCAGGTCGCGCAGCGGGGCGAAGTAATCCGCGTCGTCACGGGCCTGGGGGACGGTGAACGAGACGAAGTCAAGCGGCCGGCGCGCGCCCGCGGTGAGGGCGTTGACCACGGCCACCTGCATCGCCAGCGACTGTGGCTGGACGAAGTGCTGATGGCCGTAGTCGCCGTAGCACAGGTGCATGCCGACCGGGACGTCGTCGGGCACCTGGTCGATGCAGGCGATGAGGGCCGGCGCGACCTGGTCGAGCGGCACCGCGGGGCCGAAGCTTCCCTCCAACCCGCCGAACTCGAACGCCACGTCCCACTGGACGGCGCACCGATCGTGGGGGATGGTCGCCAGCGCGCGGTCGAGATCGGCGAACAGGGCGGCGCCGTAGGACGCGATGAGCGCGGGCAGTTCCTCGGGCGCGAAGGCTCCTGCCACGCCCGCGAGCGGCGTGGGGTACTGCATCTGGAAGCGGACGTTCTCCGGGATCGCGCCCTCATCCTGCAGACGCCGGAACACCTCGTAGGACTCCGTGTAGGCGTCGGCGTAGCCGAGGTTGGGCCACTGCACGGTGTCGGCGGACGCCCCCGGGGCAAAGCGCAGCTGTGGCATTGCCGGCGCTTCGTCCTCGGTGTCGTAGACCTGGAGCTTGCTGACCAGCTCGAACTCGGGCATCGCCTCGAACTTCCGGATCTGGAAGTGGATCCAGTAGTTGCGCTCCCCGGTCTCGCCGTCAGTCATCCGCCGCACGCCAGAAGGGATGCGCGCGCTGATCTCGCGCATGACGGACTCGGCATCGGGCAGGTTGACCGAACCGTTGAAATGAACGCTGCTGGGCGGCATGGCAATCCTCCGTATCGCGCTCACGTATGAGCTTGTCGTCTGCGGCGATCCCCTCCCTCGAGGCGATCGTGGCCGTCATACCACGTCGCGTCGCCCCGCGCCATAGGGCGTGGCCCCCACGGCGCCGCCGCGCGTCAGCGCGCCGGGTACGGGGGAAAGCGCACGATGTCGGGACAGACACGACGCGGCTTGGCGGGCAGCGCGAACGGGTGAGTCATCTCGGTGAAGCCGGCTACGAGGGTCGCGGTCCCGCTCAGTCCGGGCACGCGCTCGTCCACCTCGCGTACGGCAAACGTGTGGGCGTCGATGGCGTCGGTCTCGCGGTATCCGCGCCCGACCCCGCGCAGCGTGATGACGCTGGGGGTCCGGGCGATGATGCTGAGCTTCTCACCGGTGTAGCTGAACGCCGGGATGTTGACCACACCCGGTCCCTGCGCGTCCCAGCAGCGCTCCCTGCCCGACCGCAACCAGTCGCCGCTGCGGGTGACGAGCTCGGTCTCAGTGCCCAGACCCGCGGCGGTGGTCGTCGACTGCGAGCGCGTGATGCGTCCGTCGTGGAGGTTCTCATCGAAGGTCACCGTGGCTCGGCGGCAGTTGGGCGCAGGGCGCCCGGCGGACGGGCCCACGATCGGGCCGCCCGACGATGGGCACTCCCACTGGTCGCCTCCCTGACGCCACTGCAAGCCAGTGAGGTGTCGTGAATGCGCCAAGACCTGCTCCGCGACGCGCACCCCGGCCGGCGATCCTTTCAGCGCGCCGGCCCCCGTGGCGACGGTAGCGCCCGCAGCGATGCCCACGGCCACGACGAGCCCCAGCGCCGGTGCACCTCTCATGATGTGCCCCGCCATGCGGGTGAGGCTAGCGGCGGGTGGGCCGCCGGCGCGTCGTGGGGAGTCGTGCCGTGATCCCGTCGAGCAGGAAGCCGAGGCTGAGCTCCAGCTGTTCCTCGGGCGTGGCCACGGTGGGGCTGGCCATCCAACCCGCCAGCACGGGATAGCGACCGTCGGCGGCGACGCGCTCGCGCGCCGCGGAGATGGCCGCGGTGAGCTCTTCACCGCTTGCGAGGCCGAAACGATCGGTGAGGTCGCGCTCGGCGGCGCTCTGCAGGGCGCCGCCGTAGACGTGGCCGTCCAGAAGGGCGGCGTAGGTGACGGCCTCGGCCGGCGTGGCGCCCTGGCGGGTGAGGATCTCCAGGATGCACTCGGTCCGTCGCAGCATGTGGGGGCCGAGCGGCGGGCTCGCGTGCACCGCCCGCGCATACCAGCCGTGGCGGGTGACCATCTCCCAGCTCGAGCGCGCGATCGCGTGCAGATCCGCGCGCCAGTCGGGGCCGGGAGCGTCGGGCAGGGCGACCTCTCCGGTGACCTCGTCGACCATCAGATCGATGAGGGCGTCCTTGCCCGGGACATGGCGGTACAGCGCCATCGCCGTATAGGCGCCAAGCCTGTCGGCCACCGCGGCCATCGTCAGCGCACGCTCCCCGCCCTCATCGGCGACCGCGACGGCGGCGCGCACGATCCGCTCGCGGGAGAGGCCGCGCTGGGACTCCGGGTCGGGCAAGGTCCAGATGAGTGGAGCGGGGGCGCGTCGGGGAGGGGGCATCGCGTGACGACGAGTTTACAGCGTCAACATATTGTTTATGTTATAAACAGATGCTGCCGATGACAGGGAGAGCAGCATGAGAGAACCGTCTGACATCCGCCTCGGGATTGCCAGGGGGATCAGCTACGGCATGTTCGGGCCGCCGGAGCCGATCGTGGCGCCGATGCGCGAGCTTGGTGCCCGGCTTGCCCGCGTGTACGTGTACTGGAGCCAGGTCGAGCCGCGCCCCGGCCACTACGAGTGGTCCATCGTGGACTCGCTGCTCGCGCAGCTGTCCGGCGACGAGGAGGTGTGGGTGACCGTGTGCGCCAGCTCGCCATGGGGCACTCGCACCGCCACCGACTTCCTACCGCCCTCGCCGGCTACCGACGTCGACGCCTACCACCGGTTCGTGCGCGCCCTCGTCGCGCGGTGTCGTGCCCGCGTGCGCTACTGGCAGTGCGACAACGAGCCCAGCAACGTCGGCCTGCTCTGGGCCGGCTCGGCGGCCGAGTACGCCGGCCAGCTCGGCGTGTTTCAGCGCGCCGTCAAGGAGGCGGACCCGAGCGCCGCCGTCGTGCTCGGCGGGTGCGGCTATGACGCCCTCTCGAGCCCGGCGGACGGGCCGCCGCGGGCCTTTTTTGACGAGGTGCTGTCCACGGCGAGTGGATGCTTTGACCTGTTCGACGTTCACCTGTACGACAGCCCAGAGTTCATCTCCGCCCACATCGCCGCGGTGCGGGGGATGATGCGCGCGCACGGCTGCGAGCGGCCGGTCGTCGTCGGTGAGTACAACGGACCGACCCTGTTCGAGCTGCCCGAGCTGGACGCGGTGCTGCAGGAGACGATGGCCGCGGCCTTCGCGGATGCCGGGGAGGCGGCGTTCTCGACGAGCGAGCTGGCCGCCGGCGCTGCCATCGAGACCCCGGAGCGCCGCGCCATGAAGCTCCTCTATGCCCGAATGGACACCCTGCCCGCGTCCCTGCAGATGTTCATGGCGGGCTGCCCGCCGGAGCTCGATGCCCTCCGTGACCGGATCAACTGCCGCCAGATCGTCAGCCGCAACCTGTTGGCGCTCGCGCAGGGCGTGACCCGCACCGTGTGCTGGCACCTGGCCCCGGAGGTGGGTGACTACGAGGATCCGTTCACGATGATGGAGCTCATGCACGGCAAGCTTCCGTTGATGGGCTATCGGGACGGGCGGCTGGCCAGACGCCGCCCGGCCGCCGACAGTTTCCGTCGCCTGGCCGGGCACCTCGACGGCGCGCGCTCGGTAACTCAGATCGAGGACGCCGGGCATCCGGGGGTGCACGCCTTCGCGGTCGACCGTGACGGACGCGGACCGCTGGCCGTGCTGTGGCGGGCCGCCGACCTCATCGACGGCGAGCAGGCCTCTCCGGCGAGGGTTGAGTGGCCCTGGCCTCATGACACCGTCGCGGCGTGCGACGCACTGGGCGCGCACACCGCGGTGTCACTGGAGAACGGGCGCGTCCGGCTGCCGGTGTCGGTGACCCCAGTGTTCGTGAGCGCCGAGGAGTAGCGTGGAAACGATGCGACAGGTCCGCCTCGGTGCCACCGGGCTCCACGTCTCGCAGTTGGCCCTGGGGATGATGAGCTTCGGCGACAACTCGCGCCGCGACTGGGTGCTCGACGACGCGGCCTCGGAGCCGATCGTCAAGCGCGCCGTCGAGCTCGGGTTCACCTTCTTCGACGTCGCCGACATGTATGCCGCCGGCGCCAGCGAGGTGGTGACCGGCCGCCTTCTGCGCAAGCTCATCTCACGGGAGGAGGCTGTGCTGGCGACCAAGGTCTTCTATCCCACCACCCCCGGTCCCAACGGCGGCGGTCTCTCTCGCAAGCACATCCTCGCCGCCATCGATGCGTCGCTGGCGCGGCTGCAGACCGATTACGTCGACCTGTACCAGATCCATCGCTGGGATCCACACACGCCGATCGAGGAGACGATGGAGGCCCTGCACGACGTGGTGCGCAGCGGCAAGGCGCGCTACATCGGCGCGAGCACGATGGCGGCCTGGCAGTTCGCCAAAGCACAGGCCACCGCCGAGCGCCACGGCTGGACGCGGTTTGTGTCCATGCAGAATCACTACAACCTCCTCTACCGCGACGAGGAGCGCGAGATGATCCCCCTGTGCCGGGACCAGGGCGTCGGCATCATCCCCTACAGCCCCTTGGCACGCGGGCTCCTGGCCGGTCAGCGCACGCGTGACGGCGGGGGCCGAACGACGCGCAGCCAGGCCGATCCCATCCTGGACGCGCTCTACGGTCGCGACGAGGATTTCGACGTCATCGAGCGGCTGGTCGAGGTGTCCCGCGAGCGGGGCGAGCCCGCGGCGCGGGTGGCTCTCGCCTGGCTGCTGCACCGGCCGGGGGTCACCGCGCCGATCCTCGGGGCGACCAAGCTCGCTCACGTCGAGGACGCCGCCGCGGCCTGCGCCCTGACGCTCTCGGCCGAGGAGCTCACACGGCTGGAGGAGCCCTATCGGCCGCACCCGGCCTGACGATGCCGGACAACCCGACTTCGCTGTCGGTCCTCGAGGCCGTACGCGACGACGCGTAGGGCGTGCGATGCTCGTGATAATCGAGCGGTGCCGATCCAGGCGGTGGTCTTCGACATCGGCGGGGTGCTGGAGATCACTCCCCGGACGAACTGGCAAGCGCGCTGGTCCGCGCGTTGCGGCCTGACGCCGGCGGCGTTCGAGGAGCGGGTGGGCGCGATCTGGGACCCCGGCGCGGTCGGGGACGTGACGCTTGAGGAGATCGAACGTCGGACCGCCGAGGATCTCGGGCTCGGCGAGGCGGACCTCGCTGAGCTCACGGCCGACGTGTGGGCGGAGTACCTGGGGACGCTCAACCACGAGCTCGCCCGTTACTTCTCCGGGCTGCGTCCGCGCGTGCGCAACGGGATCCTCAGCAACAGCCTGGTCGGCGCCCGCGAGCGCGAGCAGGCCCTATACGGCTTCGAGGACATGTGCGACGTCATCGTCTACTCGCACGAGGTCGGCTGGCTCAAGCCTGATGCGCGGATCTATCACGCCGTCTGTGACGGGCTGGGTTGTGCGCCGGAGGACGCCGTTCTCCTCGACGACGTCGCGGCCAACATCGACGGCGCGCGCGCGGTGGGCATGCGCGGCGTCCTGTTCACCGACACCGGCCACGCGATTGCCGAGCTCGAGGCCCTCATCGGCTGACGGGCTGTTCCCGGGTCGGCCGGCCCGCCGCGCGCTTGCGCGTCAGGCGGTGAGGACGAGCGGCGCGCCCGGGGTGATGACGATCGTGTGCTCCTCGTGGGCCGAGAGCGCCCCGTCGGCGGTGCACACCGTCCAGCCGTCGCGGCCCTGGCGCACGAGGCCTGAGCCGCTGGTGACGATCGGCTCGATCGTGAGGACCAGGCCGTCGGTGAGGCTGTCGGTCAGGTCCGGGGCGTAGAAGCTGGGAACGTCGGGCGCCTCGTGCAGCCGGCGGCCGATCCCGTGACCCATGAGCTCGCTACAGACGGCGTACCCCCGGGCCCCGGCTTCGCGCTCGATGGCGGCGCCGATCGCGCTCTGCGGCGCCCCGGCCCGTGCCACCCCAAGGGCCTGGGTGAGCGCGTGGCGCGCCGCCGCGGCCAGCCGGTTGGTCGCGGGGCGGGCGCGCCCGACGCCCACCGAGATACAGGCGTCGGCGTAGAAGCCGTCGAGCTCCACGGCCACGTCGAGCTTGACCAGGTCGCCCTCACGCAGCCGGCGGGGGCCGGGGACGCCGTGGACTGCCTCGTTGTTGACGCTGATGCAGGTGGCGCCGGGGAACCCGTAGGTGATCTGGGGCGCCGAGCGGGCCCCGGCGCGGCGGAAGATCCGGGCGGCGATGGCGTCGAGGTCTGCGGTGCTGATACCGGGCCGGACCGCGCGCCGCATCGCCCGCAGCGCCTCGGCGACGACGCGGCCGCTGGCGCGCAGCCCGTCGAGCTCCTCGGGCGTTTCGATCGACATGCCCACAGCGTAGCCCCGCACCGCCGAAGCGCAGTAGCGTCTCGGCGGATCGTGACCAGCGACATCCCCATCCGCGGCGAGATGATCCGCCTGGGCCAGCTGCTCAAGGTGGCCGGGCTGATCGACAGCGGCGCGGAGGTCAAGCCGTTCCTGGCCGAGCGGGAGATCCTGGTCAACGGCGAGCCCGAGAACCGCCGCGGACGCCAGCTTCACCCTGGTGACGTCGTGAGAGTGGGGGATGACGAGCTCCGGGTCACCGGCGCGTGACCGGGGATCGCACCCAGATCCGCCGCTGCCGGCCCGACGAGCGCGACGCGGTGCTGGAGATCGTCAACGCCGCGGCGGAGGCCTATCGCGGGGTCATTCCGGCCGACCGCTGGCAGGAGCCGTACATGCCCGCCGCGGAGTTCGACGGCGAGATCGCGTCGGGCGTGACCTTCTGGGGCTACGAGGCGGAGGGCGCGCTCGTCGGCGTGATGGGCATCCAGGCCGTGGATGACGTCGATCTCATCCGCCATGCCTACGTCCTCCCCCAAAGCCAGGGCGGCGGGGTGGGTGGCGCGCTGATCGAGCACCTGCGCCCGCTCAGCCGGGGGCGCATGCTCGTCGGCACCTGGGCGGCCGCCGAGTGGGCCATCCGTTTCTACGCGCGCCACGGCTTCGCGCTCGTTCCCAGACCGCAGACTGCCGCGCTGCTTCGCCGCTACTGGACGATCCCGGAGCGACAGATCGAGACCTCGGTGGTGCTGGCCAGCCCGCCGTGGTCGGCGCGCGGGGCGCAAACTGGACAGGCCCGATCGGACTGGTCAGAATCGCCGGCTGGCAACGACTCCTAGGGGAAGGCGAGATGAACACACCGAACAAGAACCTGGTTCTGGCCGCGATGGTGTTCGCGGTCGCGATGACCTTCATCGACCAGACGATCGTCGCCATCGCCATCCCCAACATCGAGAAGCAGCTCTCGCTCTCGGAGACGGCGTCGCAGTGGGTCATCAATGGGTACCTGCTGGCGCTGTCGGCGCTGTTCGCCTTCGGCGGCAAGCTCGGTGATGTGCTCGGCCGGCGGCGCATGGTGGTCCTGGGGGTGATCGGGTTCGCCGTCACCTCGGCTGCCTGCGGCTTCACTCCCAAGGGCAGCGCGGCGGCGACGTGGATCATCCTCTTCCGCGTCCTGCAGGGGGCCAGCGCGGCGGTCATGTTCCCGGCGGCCGTCGGCATCGTCGTCGCCTCGTTCCCGTTGCGCGAGCGCGGCAAGGCGATGGCGATCTTCTTCGGGATCTCGGGCGGGCTGACGGCGATCGGCCCGATCGCCGGCGGCTTCCTCACTCAGTGGACCTGGCGCTCGATCTTCTGGATCAATATCCCGGTCGCGATCATCGCGCTGTACCTGATCTATCGGGCTCAGATCGACGACGAGCGCCATCCGGCCTCGCTGGACTATCGCGGCACCCTGCTCATCATCGGTGGCATGGGACTCCTGGTGCTCGGGCTCCAGCAGTCCTCGAGCTGGGGGTGGAGCAGCGTCAACACGTGGGCGTGCATCGTCATCGGGGCCATCCTGATGGTGGCGTTTGTCGCCGAGGAGCTGCGCAACCCCGAGCCGCTGCTGCGCCTGCGGATCTTCGGTGACCGGGCCTTCGCCGTCGACACGGCCGCGCTCGGCCTCATGTCGGCGGTGTTCGTCCCGTTCTTCTTCTTCGCCAGCGTGTATTCGCAGGTGTCGCTGGGGGAGACGGCGTCCAACGCCGGTATCTACATCCTCTACTTCTTCATCGGGTTCGTCATCGCCGCCCAGATCGGTGGTCGCATCCTGGATCGCCGGGGAGCGCGGCCCGCCGTGGTCATCGGCAGCGCGCTCAGCGCGGTCGGCTTCTACCTGCTGGGCCACAAGCTGACGGACCTGTCGCTCGGCGCGCAGTGGCCGTACATCGTCATGGCGGGCGCCGGCATGGGCCTGATGCTCGGCACCGCCAGCACCGACGCGGTCAACCGGGCGCCCGCCACCAGCTACAGCGAGGTGACCGGCATCACCCAGACGGCGCGCAACTTCGGCGCCAGCCTGGGCCTGGCCATCATGGGCGCGGTCCTCATCAGTCGCACCGAGACCAACGTCACCGGTGCGCTGACCAAGGCCGGCGTGCCCGGCGGCGTCGCTCGCCGCGTGGCGAGCTCGTTCGGCACCTCGCCGGGCGCGGGCAGCGGCAACGGCCAGCCGCACGCGATCGTCCACGACGTCCAGCTCGCCTTCGCCCATTCGACCCAGACGGTCTTCTACATCATGGCGGGCATCATGACCGCGACGTTCATCGTCACCGCGCGCTGGCTGCCGCGCGGGCGGGTGGCCGAGGCCGCCTCCGGTCCCGTGCCTGGTCAGGCGTAGAAGAAAGGGTCGAGGACCCGGACCTCGGTGATCTGGTCGACCGGGTGGCCGTTGCGCGTGGCCGCCTTGCGGATCGACTCGGGGGTCGGGCCGTCGTAGATGCAGAATGTGGTGCGCTTGTCAGCGCTGACGTACGAGTGCACCCAGTTGACGCCCTCCTCGCCGTTGCGCTCAACGACCGCACGGCAGATGTCCGCGCCGCCGTTGTCGACTGGGATCTCCAGCTTCTCGGGCCACGTGCGGTGCACCATGTATCGCGGCATTGGTGTCCTCCTGATCGGTTGACTTCTGACAGGTGGGCACGCTAAGGGCCGGTGCGCCGTTGCGCATCGGGAGGATTCCCCATGTTGGGCAGCCGCCGTCCCTATGTTTGCGGGGTAGGATCGGCGCCGGCCTCAGGGCGGCGTCCGAGCACGAGCGAACCGGGAACTGCAGTGGAGTTGGTCCCCGCCGTCGGTGCGGTGAGCTCTGGCGCCGCAACCGGGCTCGCTTCGGGCGCGGAGGCCCGAAGCGAGTCGCCGGCGACGCCCTACTCGGGGTCGAACTTGAACGAGATCCCCAGGCGGACCCGGTAGTTGAGGACCGTTCCGTCCTGGATCGTGAGGTCCTGTCGCACCACCTCAGCGATGCGCAGCTCGCGCACGCTCTTGGCGGCCGTCTCGACCGCGGCGCGGGCCGCGGCCTCCCAGGACTCGCTGCTGACCCCCACCACCTCGGTGACGCGATAGACGCTTTCCGCCATGCCGTACCTCCCTAGGACGATGGAGCAGTAGGGGGCGAGTCTTTCATGTCTGGCCCGATCCGTGGGAGCGGCTTCCGCGTGGGTCAGCCGTGGCCGGGCGAGCTGCTCAGCCGCTGCCGCCCGCCCAGGGCCCGACGCCGCCGATCCTGTCCACCGTGATGTGGGTGATGTAACCCGGCGGCGGGTCATCCATCGGCGGGAACTTCACGTCGGGACCGAGATAGGTGTGGGCCAGGCGCTGGAGCAGCTCGGCGGCCCCGCCCTCGGTGATCCGAGCCCGTCCGTGGATGACGACGTACTCATCCAGGCCCATCTGGTTGCGCGTGCCCGCCTCGATGGACAGGGCAACGCGCGGGTCGCGGCGCATGTTGCGGATCTTGCGGTGCTCGGGGAGGTGCGCGGCCACGATCTCGTCCCCGTCGACGCCCACCCACACGATCGTGACCTGGGGGCGGCCGTCGGGCTCGAGCGTGACCAGATGGGCGAGGCCTTTGCCATCGAGCACGGCGCGCACGGGCTCAGGGATGGGTGCCACGGCGACAACCTACACCACTCCTGACGTGGGTCAGCGAAACCCCAACAGTGGCCCGACACTCCCGGATATAGACTCGGCGATTCCTGGATCTGTGAGCAACGAAGGGGGACCGGTGATGCGTGGGGTGACACGCGCACTGTTGGGTGCGTCGGTGCTGTTGGCGATCCTCGCGACGGCGCCGGCCGCAGGGATGGCGGCCGTGAAGTTCACACGGCTGGGCGCGATCCCGGGCACCGGGGGCGCGGTCTACTCGTTCGTCCGTACCTCGGATGGCGTGCTCCACATCGTCCGGCCGAGCTCGGACAACGGTGCGCAGGGACTCACCGCGGACGCGATCAGCCCCAGTGGGGCGATCGGGGCATCGGTCCCCGCCCTGTCGACCGACTGGGGGGTGTCGGTGCCAGGACTGCTGACGCTGTCCAACGGCTCGCTGGAGGCGTTCTTCGGCGCGGGGGAGCCGGGCACCAGTGACACGAGCGCGTGGGGAATCACGTCGTCTGACGGCGGCAAGACGTGGTCGGCACCGGTCGACATCCGCAGCGGACCGCTCGAGGATCTGGCCTACAGCGCCCAGTTCAGGGCCGAGATGAACGGCACCACGCCGGTGCTGATCCTCACGGTGGCGGGCACCCTGGTCGTCCAGCAAGGCCTGGGCCAGAACACGCCCACCTACCAGGTCACCAATGCAAGCGATGGCTTCGGGAGCGACTCCGAGTCGGCCGTCGATGCCGGCACCGGCCAGGTGGTGGCCAGTTGGGACTCGGTGCAGAGCACCAACGGGGGCGACTACATCCAGACGGTGGCGCCGAGCGCCGGCACTTCGCAGAAGGCACCGGGCCAGTCTCGCGATTACCTGGTGCTCGCGGGCCGCGACAAGGGCCCCGGCGTCTTCGGCGCCTACACGACGGACAACAGGCACGTGCGTCTGCTGCGCTATGGCGCAGGCACGGTCGCCGTCGGGTCGCTGAGGTCGGTCACGCCGGCCGCGCTGGGCGTGGCGACGGGCATCGACGGTCGAATCTGGGTCATGTGGGGGAGTGACAACGGCAACCTCGCGGTGACCCGCTCCAACAAGGCGGTCACCCGGTTCGAGCCGATCCAGCACCTCACCGCCAGGATCTTCACCCTGTTTCATCTCGCCGGCGATGGCCGGCTGGGGCCGTTGGACCTGCTCACCGACGAGGTCGCCGACACCAACCCGCTTCTCCCAGCGGGCGTGTATCACGCCCGGGTGCTGCCCGAGCTCTCCGCCGCGGTGAACGTCAAGATCGTCAAGAGCAAGCAGAAGGTGGTGACGGGCCACGCGCTGACGGTGACGGTCACCGACGCCGGTGACGCGGTGTCAGGCGCGACGGTCACCATCAAGGGTCACACCAAGAAGACCAACGGCAAGGGCGCGGCCGAGATCACCCTTCCCGGAGGCGGGACCGGGAAAGTCACCGTCACGGTCACGGCATCGACCTACCAGAAGCTGAGCACGTCGGTGAAGCTCTAGTGGTCACAGGCCCACGGTAGGCTCGGCTCGTGGCCAGCGCCGGCGACACCCCACCCGAGCTGGAGCGCCAGCTCATCATGTTCTCGCTGCACGGCGAGCACTACGCGCTGCCCATCGCCAGCGTGCGCGAGATCATCCGTTACGCGCCGCCCCGAGTGACCGCGGCGGCCCGCGGCCTCATCCGCGGGCTCATCAACCTACGTGGTCGGGTGCTCCCGGTGCTGGATCTCTCGGGCCGGCTCGGCCAGGTCCTGGAGGTGTCCGACGCGACGCGAATCCTCGTCATCGAGGTTGCCAACGGCGTGCTGGGGCTGATCGTCGACGCGGTGGAGGGCGTCGTGGATGTCGCCGCCGAGCGGATCGAGCCGATCCCCGGCGCCGACGCCGAGGACGCGCTGGGCCGCGAGGTCGTCGCCATCGAGGACCACCTGGTGATGCTGATCGATCCCGACCGGGCGCTGGGGCGGGTGCTGCCGGAGCGGCCCGCGGCCGACGCCGCAGGAGCTGACCCGGTGGCCGACGCCGCACCCGCTGACGCGGTGGCCGACGCTCAGCCGGACGGGAACGCCGCTCCGCCGTCCCACTCGCCCGAGCCGCGCCAGGCTCCGCACCCCGGCGCCTCGCACCCCGGCGACTCGCACCCCGCCCCGCCGCCCGCGCGGCGGCGCTCGGCGGCTAGACCGCAGATGCCGCGCTCGCGCCGGCGGCCGGGGCATCCCAAGGAGGGCGAGCAATGAGCGACGGCGACGCGCTGGTCCGCGCGGCGTGCTCGTCAGATCCGCGGTCCGCGCTGGCGCTTCTCATCTCTCGCGCCCCGATATCGCAAGACGATATCGCGGCACGATGTGTGGCTGGCGATGCCGACCACCTCGCCCAGCTGCTGACCTCCTCCCCGGGTGTCGCGCGCGAGCCGGTGGGGCCGTTCGGCTGGGAGCCGATCCTCTACGCCACGTTCTCCCGGGTGCCGCGTGCCGACCCCGGCCGCGCCGACGGCGTGCGGGCGGTGGTACGGCTCCTGCTCGACGCCGGCGCCGACCCCAACGCCTCCTTTGACCATGAGGGGTGGCTGCAGGTGCCGTTGTACGGCGCCGCCGGCATCCTCAACGACGGCGAGCTCACCGCGATGCTCATCGCGGCCGGTGCCGACCCCAACGACAACGGGACCCGCACGGTGGGGGAGGCGCTCTATCACGGCTGCGAGTTTCCCGACCCGGCCTGCGCCGCCATGCTCATCGACGCCGGCACCGATCCCAGCGTGGTGGACTACTGCCTGGGCCGGGCGCTCAACTTCCCCTACGCCGAGGTGGCCGAGATGTTCTGCGCTCACGGGGCGCACGCCTCGGCCGATCACCTCATGCAGGCGGTCTGGCGGCGCCGGCCGGCGGGAACCGTGCGAGCGCTGCTGGACGCGGGCGCCCCGGCCACCGCGCGCGAGGACGCCGTCACCGCGCTCCAGGTCGCCGTCCGCTGGGCACAGGACGACGTGGCCGAGCTCCTGCGCGAGCGCGGCGCGGACGCGGGCGCCGCTACCGACGGCGACCGGGCGCTCGGCGCGTTGCTCGCCGGCGCGCAGGCCGGGCCGCCGCCGGTGGACGTCGCGGCGCTGGACGAGATGCTGTTGATGGCCGTGCAGCAGGGCGACGTGACCGCGGCCGGCCGGCTGCTCGATGCCGGAGCGCACGTGGATGGCCGGCCCGGCGGCGAGGAGGTGCCGATCGGACACGCCGCGTGGCGCGGGTACCCGCGGCTGGTCTCGCTGCTCATCGCCCGCGGCGCTCGCCTCCAGTTCGAGGACGGCGGCTCCGCGCTCGGCGCCGCCCTGCACGGCTCCCGGCACTGCAACCACCCGGAGGGCGGCCCGACGATGCAGACCATCGGCGAGATCCCGCAGGCGCCCTACGCCGAGATCCTCCGCGCGCTGCTTGACGCCGGTGCCCGCGTGCCGGAGCGGCTGAGGTGGGAGGGGCCCGCGGGCTCGGCGGGGCCGCAGTCCCCCGGGGCCCTGATCGACGAGGTGCTCAGAGCCGGCGATGCATGACGTGCAGGCCGACGTAGCCGTGGGTCGGATGCGCGAACGCCTCGGGCACCGTTCCGATCACGTCAAAGCCAAGCGACTCCCATAGGCGCACGGCGCGGTCGTTCGTTTCGACCACGGCGTTGAACTGCACGGCGCGAAAGCCGCGCTCGCGTGCCCACTTCAGCATCGCCTCGCCGAGCGCGCGCCCGGTGCCGCGACCGGCCCGGGCGGGGTCCACCATGAAGCTGGCCGAGGCGACGTGGGAGCCCGGACCCGGACGGTTGGCGTACATGTTGGCCGTGCCGACGACGTTGCCCGCGTCGTCAACGGCGACGATCGTGCGCCCGGGTGGTCCCACCATCCAGAGGCGGCGCGCCTGTCTCCACGCCCGGATTATGGGGCGGGCTTGCTCCGAAAACCGATCCATCACTGGACCCAGGATCATCCCTGTCGCGGATCTTGAGGAAACCTTGAGGTTTTGGGCCGATCCTGGTTGGGAATTTCAATATCACCGGCGAGTTGTGTGAATCGCGCGCCGGGAACTCGAGCGCGGTCTTCCCGCGGCGATCTGACTGATCCACTTCGTGCCCTCTGGCGGCCGCAGCGCCCTCCGGCACGGCGGTCCGACGTGCTCGTTCATCACTGGAATAGAGGATCGGATCGTCATGGTCAGCTTGAGCTTGCATAGTGCGCTTTCGGGGGTGCCCGCTTCCGTTCTGGAAGGGGCCCTCGTCCTGCTACCCCGCGCCAGACCCTTCCCGGGACTGGCCCGCCTGCGTGGCCCGGCGTGGGCGGCGCTGCTCCCGGTGTCGATCATCGTGGGCACGTTCGGGCTGCTCATCGCTCCCGGGCTGGCCCCGTCGACGGTGTTCGCCGCCGCGATCACCACGCCGCTGCTCGCGGTGATCGCCGTGCTGCTGGTCGTGCGCGCGCGGCTCCTCGTCCTGCCGCTGGCGGCGCTCGCGGGCGTACTCGCGGTCGCGGCCAGCGGCCTGGGCGGCCACGTCGGGACCGGCGTGGTCACCGCGCTGGCCTGTCTCACCGTAGGGGCGGCACTGCAACGCCTCATCCCCGGGCGGTGGCTGCTGCTGGGCGTGGTGGCGATGTCCGTGGTCGACATCACGCTGCTGCTCGCGGGCCCGGGGTATCACGAGACCGCGGTCCTGGCGGCGGCGCAGACCAACTTCCACGGCCCGCGCTTCACCGGCGCCCGCATCGGCGGCACGACGATCGGCTATCCCGACCTGTTCCTGGCCGCGCTGCTGGGCGCCTCACTGGCCGGCCAGCGCGCCCAGGGCTGGGCCGCCGGCCTGCTGGTGGTGTTCGCGGTCGCCTATGACTCGCTGCTCTCGCCCGGCCTGCTCCTGCCGGCCACCGTGCCGATCGCGCTGACGCTGGTCATGGTCGGGATCATCCGCCACCGCCGGCGGCGGCCCCAGCCGCACGACCTCGGCCCGGCCGATCCGGGGGCGTGGACGCGCTGCAGGTCGCCCACCGTTCTCAGCGATACGCACGGGCCTGCAGTTCGAACAGTTCGGCGTACGTGCCCCCAGTTCGCATCAGCGCGTCGTGCGAGCCTGACTCCACCGCCCGCCCGGACTCAAGAACCACGATGAGGTCCGTCGAGCGCACCATCCAGAACGTGAGGCTACGATCCAGCCTTGCCCGCCGCGCCGCCCACGGACACGTCGATGCTCGAGCGGCTGGTGGCGCCTGCGGGCAAGGACGTCCTGGACATCGGCTGCGGCGGCGGCGCGCTGGTGCGCGACCTGGCGGCCGCCGGAGCGCGGCCGATCGGCCTCGAGATCTCCGAGGAGCAGCTGGCGACGGCGCGGAGGCGTGACGACGGCCTCGGCGCGCGCTACCTCGTCGGCCGCGCCGAGGCGCTGCCGCTGGGCGACGGCTCCGTCGACGTCGTCGTGTTCATGCGCTCGCTGCACCACGTGCCGCCGGAGCACCTGGAGGAGGGGCTGCGTGAGGCGCGCCGCGTGCTGCGGCCCGGCGGCGCCGTGTACGTGGCCGAGCCGTTGGCGCAAGGTGACTTCTTCGCCCTGACCAGCCTGGTGGAGGACGAGTTGGAGGTGCGCCGCGCCGCTCAGGCAGTGCTGGAGGACGCGGATCGGGCCGGGCTCGAGCGCGCGGTCACCGTCGACTACGACGTCACCATCTGCCTGCCCGATGTCGAGGCCTTCCGCGCGCGCACGGTGAGCGTCGACCCCGAGCGCGGGCCGGTGTTCGACGCGCGGCGCGACGAGATCGCCGAGGCGTTCGCGCGGCTGGGCACGCCGGGCGAGCGGCCGGGCGAGCGGTGCTTCGTGGCGCCGATGCGCGCCGACGTGCTGCGCCCGCTCAGCGCCGGCTGAAGATCCGGCCGCGGCGCCGGGGCAGGGACTCGCCCAGGACCGGGTGATCGGTGATCTCGTGGGGAGGAGGCGCGCCCGGCTGCCACTCCAGGCCGGCCTTGATCACGGGGAACGACAGCGCGAGCGCGTCCCGGGCCCAGAACGTGTCGAGGTGGCCGAAGCCCGGGAGCACGACGAAGTCCGCCTGGCCGGGGCCGGCGGACTGGTCAAAGAACCGCGCGGCTCGGTGCTGGCCCTGCCAGCGGAACATGTTGTTGTGATCGCCGGCGATGAACGTGATCTGGGCACGGGTCTTCGGCGCCGTGGCCAGGTATGCGGCCGGGGCGCCGGGGGCCGGCACGGGGGAGGGGACGATGTAGCCATGCCGGCTTGACTCGGCCACCTGGGCGATGAGGCTGAGCGGCGTGTAGCCGACCTCGCGGCCCGCCCACTCGTGCACCGCGTCAAGCACCCACGGATCGCCCCGGTCATCGACGTGGCGGAAGAGGACGTCCCAGCCCGAGCCGTACATGAAGTTGGCCACCTGGCAGCTCGGGTTGCCGCATGGACGCTCCATCCGCTTGGCGCCGGCGGCGAACAGCGCCGCGGCCGGCGTGGTGGGGCGGATGCCCCACTGGGCGTCGAGCCCGGTGAACAGCTTGGCCACCATGGGCATGGCCAGGCGTTGCTTGAGCCATGTGCTCTCGGTGACGTCGATGAACAGCGACACCGCACTGGAGACGATGTGGGTGACCCGCGGGTCGATCCAGCCGGCCACCGCGGCCATCATGAAGCTGATCGACCCCTGGCAGTGGACGACCGCCTTGAGCGTCACCGGGTCGCCGGGGCTCTCCTCATCGCACACGCTGAGGATCTTCTGCACGGCCCGCGGGTGGTCGTGCATCGCGGCGTGGTCGAGGGTGTAGTGGTTGGGCGGCAGGTCGATCGAGGCGCGCCATGTCTCCACCCACACGTCGTAGCCGAGGCCGAGCAGGTACTCGGCGCACGACGGGCCCACCGGCTGGCCGTAGAACATCTCGGCGCGTACGCCCGAGCCCGGGACCAGCAGGACCGGCCCGAAGGTGGGGGCGACAGGCCGGCCCTCGGCGTCGAGCAGCCGCAGGCGATGCAGGTTGAGCGGGAACTCGAGGTCGGGGACGCTGAACTCGACGACGGCGCGGGCCAGCCGCGTGCCGTTCAGGGGCTCGAACTCCGGCGCCGGCGGGGGCTTCCAGAGGGGCTTGGGGCGGTCGGCCGGGAAGCTCGGGCGCGACCCGCTCACCGGGGGGCCGGCGTACGTCCGCGCCATGCACATCGCGAAATACCTCTGGTACCGGGCCACCGCACGTAGCCGCGCCCACCGATTCGGCCCGATGCCGCGGAACGTGGTCAGTTCACGCATGAACGCCGTTGGGCCGATCCGCAGCACGCCGACCGCCACCGGCTGGTCGTCGTGGCGGATGCGGACGAACAGCGTCGTCGTGTCCGACCAGGAGTCATAGCCCGGGTCGTTCTCGACCAGCTTGAACCCCTCCAGCACGTAGCTCCGCCCGGCCGGCCCCGCCAGCTCGAGGTCGTAGCGCATGCGCAGGTGCAGGGCATCGCGCGGCTCAGCCTGGCCGGCGGGCACGAACGCCTGGAAGGTGCCGCGGCGCACGGTGAGCTCGCCGCCGAAGGCGTCGCAGCGGATGTAGCCCTCGGTGACCTCCGCGGGAAGGGCCTCGGCGTCGCGGATGCCCCCGTCGGCCTGGGCGGCCAGAAAGCGCGCGAGGTCGCGAATGACGACGGTGAGCCCGGCGCTGACGCGCTCGCCGTGCCGGGGGAGCATCGCCTGGTTGAAGTCCACCTCCGCCTGGCCGAAGGCGAGCCAGCCCGTGAAGGTCTCGCTCCAGGTCACCCCGACGGGCTCGTTCGCCTTCGTCACGTCGTCCCGTGCTCGCTTCATCGCGCGCGGTTTCGCGCGGCCTTGCCGATGCGCCCGGCCATGGCGGCGATGGTGAAGCTGGGGTTGGGCCCGACGGGCCCGGGCATGATCGAGCCGTCGGCGACGAACAACCCCGGGTACCCGAACACCTCGCCATGGGAGTCGACCACGCCGCTGCGCGCGCTGGCGCCCATGGGGCACCCGCCGAGGGGGTGGGCGGTCAGCCCCGGGGCCCACCGCGCGGCGAAGGGCGGTCCCAGACGCCCGCCGAGACCCGTGGCGAACCGCTCGGCCAGGCTCACCGCCGCGTCGAAGTAGGAGCGCGACGCGCCGCGGGGATCCCAGTCGAGCGCGAGGCCGTCGCCCTCCAGCCGCATGCGGCCGCCGCTCACGTCCTCGCCCATCGTCAGCATCGGCAGCATCGCCGAGGACGACTCGGCCGACCCCAGAGCCCGGGCCATGAGCCGGCTGATCCGGCCTCCGCGCCGCCCGCGGAGCAGCCCGGGCAGCAGCGCCCGGGCCGACCACAGGTCACGCGGGAGCTCGCCGGCCTGCCACGCCCACGCGGACACGCCAGGGCCGCCGGCGTCCTGCATCCACAGCCGCCGCCCGGCCCCGGCGTGCTCGGCGTAGGTGGTGATCACGGGGCCGTAGCTGGGGTCCAGGTCCCGCCAGGTGCCGTCGGGGGCGCGGCACTCGCGCGCCACCGTCAGCAGATCGCCGTTGGTGGAGAAGCGACGCCCGAGCTGAGCGCTCAGCCGGGGCAGGTGGGGCCGGCTGGAGAGCAGCAGCCGTGTCGAGCCAAACGTCCCGCCCGCCACCACGACGACGCCGGCGGTCACGGTGCGCGTCCATTCGTCAGACGCCTCGTCGGTGTCGGGGTCCAACAGCGGCTCGCCACGATCGTGCAGCTCCCGGCGACGCTGGACCGCGGCGCGCGCGGCGCGGTGCTCCACGAAGCTCACCCGGTAGCCGCCGTCCGGGGCGGGCTCGATGCCCGTCGCCTCACAGCAGGTGAACACCCGCGCGCGGGGCTCCCCGCCCGCCTGCCCTGCCCGGCCCTCCCGCAGAAAGCGCGTCAGATAGGTGAAGTCGAGGCTGTTCTTGGCGCCCTCGTTGCAGCCGAGGTCGCACTCGCCGACGAGCGTGCAGGTGTGGCGGGGGCGCCCGTGGAGATTGTCGGCGCCGAATGGCTCGCCGGGAACCGGGCGGGCCGTCGTGCTCGCCTCGCCGTTCTCGGCTCGGAAGGTGACGGCGATCGGCGCGAGCTTCGCGTCCAGCCCGGCCGCCTGCGCCGCGGCCCGAAACTGCTGGGTCTTGGCGACGCCGCCGCGCTCGCGGGGAGACTCGGCGTACTCCTCGGGCAGCGGGTTGGGAGCCAGGAACATCGCGGCGTCGGCGTACTCGTCAGCCAGCGCCTCGGCCGACACGGGCCACGGGACGTAGTCATTGGACGGGTCGGCCCCGAAGGACCCGCGCGGCTTGGGCAGCATGACGTTGGCGTAGATGAGCGAGCCACCGCCCAGGCCGCTGGAGACGAGCGCGCGCACCCGGTGAAACGACCACATCTCGAACAGCCCATGCAGGCCGGCGCCGGGGTCCCAGAAGTTCCGGCTCATCTCGCGCGGGGTGCGGGCGAAGGAGCCCGGGGGGTAGGGCATCCCCCGCTCGAGCAGCAGGACCCTCAGCGTGGTACCGGCGACCAGGTGGTAGGCCGCCACGGCGCCTCCGAACCCGGAGCCGATGACAACCGCGTCGTAATCCCCTCTGTGCGTTGCCATCACGGTCAGGTGCCCTCGGAGCAACTCTATAAGCTAGGCGAACGTGGGCAAGCGACGTGACGTGGCACCTGTCTCGCCCGAGAAGGTGACCTATCGCCGGTGGGGCGCGGTCACCGCGGTGACCAAGCTCAAGCGGTGCCAGCGCCTGCGGCTGCTGGCCATCTTCGCCTTCGGTAACGCGACCGACATCCTCATCCGCCCGCTGCTCAAGATGAGGGTGATTGCACTGGCACGGTGGACGCTGTGGCCTGACGCGCGCCACCCCACCTACCTGGTGTTCGAGACCAACTGGAGCGGCGCGGACCAGACCTACATCCCGGACTTCGGGCGGATCATGCCGCTCCAATGGCGGGGCATCTGGGGCGCGACCACCATCTTCCCCGGCGCCATCCCCACCACCGGGCTGGACGCGTGGGTCGACGTGATCGATGCGGGCGTGGGGCATTTCTGGACCGACTACGAGCCCGGAGCCTCGACCCAGGTCATCGCCCAGGCGCTCGAGCTGGCACCCGAGATCGCGCGTTTCGTGGCCGACACCCAGGGAGCCTCGGCCACCGAGTTCGACCGCCGCTGGCGCGAGCTGGTGCTCAAGGCGCACCGGTTGGTGTAGCCGTGGGTCAGGTGGCGATCATCACGCCGGTGAGCGACGGCCGAGCCGACACACTCCGCGGGTTGTTGAGCCGATTGCCCCGCGATGCGCGGCCCACGGCGGAGGGCCAGGTCACTACGCCGCCGTCGCCCTTCACGGGAGCGTTGCCTCCCACACACTTCGCGCGCTTCGTCGTCATCGAGCTTGACGACCACCAGCCACACCTGCTTTTCACCAGTGCGTTTGACGGTGCCACCCGCGACTATCTCCACGCCCTGGCCGCCACAGCTGACGCACGGGAGATCTGGAGTCACTGTCAGATCACCGGCGGCGGTGACCGGCTCACCGCGGCGGCGCTCGACCGGTACCTGTGCGATGAACGTCACTGGCGGCCCGCGCAGTATGTGGTCAACTCCCTCCCCGACGGGGTCACCGTCGGCGAGGTCAATCGGGCGCTGTCGCTGCGCGTCCAGCTCGGTGCCCTGATGACGCGGGCCGGCGCCCTGGACCCGACGGCGCTGGCCCACGACTTCCGCCAGTTGCCCGCGATCCAGGCGCTCATGCGGCGATGAGCCACCGTCACGACATCCAGGGCAACATCCTGCGCGGCTACGCGAGCCACCCCCGCGCCGCCTACCTGCTCGCCCGCGTAGACGACCCCGCACGGGGGCGCGCCCTGCTGGCGCGGCTGCTCGACGAGGACCGGATCGCGTCCGAGCGCGACTGGGGCGACCGTCCGGCGACCCGCCTCAACGTCGCGATCACCCACCCCGGCCTGACCGCGTTGGAGGTGGACCCCGGCCCCTTTGACCGATTCCCCGACTTCTGTCAGGGCATGTCCGCGCGCGCCCGGGCGCACCTCGGCGACCTCGGCGCCAACGACCCCGACAACTGGGACGCAGCGTTGCGCGAGGAGATCCACGTCCTCTTCACCGTGTATGCGGGCAGCGGCGACGAGCGCGATCGGGCGGCCGCGGAGCTGACCCGCGAGCTCGGTGAGGCCGAGATGGCCGTCGTCCATCACCAGTGCGCGGACATGCTGGAGGGTGGCCGGGAGCACTTTGGCTTCGACGACGGGTTCTCGCAGCCCGCGCTCGAGGGCGTGTCCGAGGATCGGCGCTCGCGCCGCGGCGAGGGGGTGCAGCGCCCGCGCCTGCGCTTGGGCGGCGACCAGTGGCGCGACGTCCGCGTGGGCGAGTTCGTGCTCGGCCACGAGGACGAGGACGGGGTGGTGCCCGGCGAGGGCGACCCGCTCCTGCTCAACGGCACCTTCATGGTGTGGCGCAAGCTCGAGCAGCACGTCGACGTGTTCACGCGGTGGATCGCGGCCCATGCCGGCGACAGCGAGGACGCGCAGGAGACGCTCAGGGCCAAGATCCTCGGCCGATGGCCCAACGGTGACTCGCTCATCCGGCGGCCCGCGTACACCCCCGAGAGTGGCGACGATCACGCTCACACCCCCGAGATCAACGACTTCACCTATGGCGACGACCCCGACGGAGTCCGCTGTCCGCTCGGCGCGCACGTGCGGCGCTCCAACCCGCGCGACGCGTTGGGCTTTCGCACGGAGCGCACCCGTCGCAATCGCATCATCCGACGGGGGCTGCCCTACGTCGACCGCGACGAGACCCGAGGACTCATCTTTGTCTGTTTCAACGCCAGCATCTCGCGGCAGTTCGAGCAGGTCCAGGGCAACTGGCTGATGGGTGGCGACACGTTCGCCCTGGGGGGCGAACGCGACTTCCTCACCGCCGGCCTGGATCCGGGACAGTCATCGTTGCGCATGACGATCCAGGGCGACCGGGCCCACCCGCCGCGCTTTCTGCAGCGCGACGAGCCGTTTGTCACCGTCCGCGGCGGCTATTACCTGTTCGTGCCGGGGCTCGAGGCGCTGCGGGAGATCGCCCGGGGCTGATCAGGCCTCGGCCTCGATGCCGAGGCCGAGCTCGACCTCGAGCGCCACGGCGGCGTCAACGACCCACCCCATCCCGATCTGCTGGGCCTGCTCGAGGACCTGGCGCGCGAGCAGGCGGATGTGATCGTGGTCCTCGGCGCGGCCTCGGACCAGCAGCGCGCGGGCCTCGTCGAGCATCGCCAGCGTCGCCGCGGGCAGTGCCCCGGCGCGCTCGCCCTGGGCCCGGGCCGAGGCGATGTGCTTGAGGGCGACGTCGATCGAGCCCGCCGTGATCGCCAGGCGGCCGAGGGACCGGTCCACCGGCCACAGGGCCGATGCGCCGGCCGACACGACCCACCGGCCGCTGTAGGGCAAAAGCCAGTCATAGACCTGCCGCGCGCGCCCCGCGTCGCCCAGCTCGGCGGCGACATCGCCCACCAGGGCGAGCATCAGCAGATGGGTGCAGTCCTTGGGGAAGCCGTCCAGCCCCGACGCGGTGAGCCGCTCCAGCTCGGCCTGGGCCTCGGCCGGTCGCCCGGCCTGGCTGAGCATCGCCGCCAGCGCGCACGCGTAACCCACCATCTCCGGGCGCGACGCGGCCAACGTCCGCAGTGGCTGCTCGAGCTCGGGGAGGCGGCCCTGAAGGAGGCGGAGCATGAGGAGCTGCGCGCTGCCCGCCAGGTCGCTGGTCGAGCCCCGCAGCTCGCGCCCGATGTCGGCCGAATGGGAGTTGAGGCCCTCGGCCTCCTCGAAGCGCCCCATCGTGCCGGCGCGCAGGGCGTAGTGCAGCGGCAGGAACACCATGGCGCGAGGCTGGCGAAGGTCGCCGGCCATCTGCTCGACGCGGGCGATCTCCTGATCCACGGCGGCGAAGCGCCCGAGCTCCATGAGCACCGTGATGCGCCAGTTGCGGATCAGCAGCTCGAGCTCGGTGTCGCCCAGGCGCTGGGCCAGCTCCACCACCTCGTCGGAGACGCCGACGTCGCGGATCGCGGACTGCGGCCCCCAACGGGCCAGCAGGTAGCGGCCGAGCACGTAGCCGAGGGTCTGCCCCGACTCGTGGTCGCGCCGCCGCGCCTCCTCGTCGCGGGCCAGCCGCAGCGCGTGCTCGGCCAGCCGCTCTCGGCGCTCCACCTCGTCTGACCAGTAGATCGCCGCCGCCAGCAACCCCTCGACGCGTGCCATCAGTCCCGGTTCGTCGATGGGCTCGAGCCGGGCCACGGCCTCCTGCGCCAGTCCCACCAGCTGCTCGTCAGTCCCGTTGCTCAGACCCCAGATGGCGCAGCTGAGCGCAGCATGGGCAAACGCCACCGGGTCGTTGCGCACCCGGGCGGCGTCGGCGGCGCGCAGCAGCGTCTGGCGCGCGGCGTCGGTATCGCCGACGCGCATCTGGGCCTCGCCGAGGGCCTGCAGGAGCTCGCCGCGCTGGGACTCGGTGAGCCCGGTGACGCCGAGGGCCCCGCGGTACATACCCACCGCCTGGTCGTAGGCGAACGTCTCCATGGCGCGGTCGCCCGCGCGCCGCGCGTACTCGATGGCGCGCTGGGGGTCGTGCGCCGGCGCGGCCTCCAAGTAGTGGTGGGCGATTTCGGCGAGGCCCTCGCCGGCGACGACGGCCGGGTCCTGCTCCAACGCCCGCGCGACCGCGTCGTGCAGCGCCAGGCGGCGCCCGCGCGGGATCGCGTCGTACAGCGTCGCCTGGATGAGTCCGTGGTGAAAGCCGTAGCCGTCGGCGTACTGGGTGGTCGGCCGTACGAGCCGCAGGCGCACCGCCTCGTCGAGCAGCTCCAGGAGCTCCACCGCCGGCGTGCCCGCGGCCGCGGCCAGCGTCCCGGTGCGGAACTGCTGGCCGATCACCGAGGCCACGCTCAGCATCTCCCGCCCCTCGGGGGAGAGCATGGCCAGGCGGGCGGTGATCGCGTCGCGCACGCCGGCGGGCAGGGGCATCGCGCCCGCCGCCACCGCCGAGTCATCGAGCCCGTGTTCGGCCTCGATGAGGCTGAGCAGCTCGGACACGAACAGCGGATTGCCGCCGGTGAGATGATGGATGCGCTCCACCAGCGCCTCGGGCGGGGGGACGTCGCGTCGGTTTTCGATCATCCGGCGCACGTCGGCGTGCGGCAGGCCCTTGAGCACGATCCCCAGGGTGGGCCGCACGAGCTCCGAGAACGGCGCCGCATCGCGCCGGTTCTCCTCGAGCTCGAGGTCGCGATGCGTGCAGACGATGAGGATGCGCTTGTCGCCGACCGCGCGCGAGATGTAGGAGAGCGCGAGCAGCGAGGCCTCGTCGGCGAAGTGCAGGTCGTCGAGCACCACCACCAGGCCGGAGCGCTCGGCGGCGATCTCCAGCAGCCGCAGCAGCGCGTCGTAGAGATGGAAGCGGCCCTCCTCGGCAGCGACGGGAGACTGTCCCTGCGGCCCGGAGAGGCCGAGCTCGAGATCGGGGACGATGGTGTGCAGCCAGGCGCCGACCGCGCCCAGGGTCTTGAAGATCTCGGGGCCCTCGCGGCGGGCGGCGATCGCGCGGACCACCTGGATCCAATGCCAGTAGGGCCGCGCGGCCTCCGCGCTGGCGCCGACGCCCCACACGGCCGGAATGCCGCGCTGCTCGGCCAGCGTCGACAGCTGGCGCGCCAGGGTCGTCTTGCCGATGCCCGCCTCGCCGGCCAGGGTGGCCACGCCCCCCATGCCGGCGGTGGCGTCGTCGAGCAGCGACACCAGGTCCTCGGACTCGAGCAGGCGCCCGACGATCGGGCGGCTGGGCCGCTGCCGGCGGGGCGCGGCGGCCCGGGCGCGGGTGGTGGCGGGGGTCGCCGAGCGCGGGCGCGCCCTCGCCGCCGCCCAGGGCGTGGGCGGCCGCCTGGGCCAGTTCGCCGGCGCGCTGCGGGCGGTCGGCGGGCGACTTGGCCAGAGCCCAGGCGAGCACCTCGTCCATTGCCGCGGGAAGTCCGGTGCCGAGGTCTGACACCGTCGGGATCGGGGCCTCGAGGTGGGCGTAGAGCACCGCCGGCACGGAGGTGTGGGGGTAGGGCACCGAGCCGGTGAGGCATTCGAAGAGCAGGCAGCCCAGGGAGTAGATGTCGGCCCGGTGGTCGATGGCCTCGCCCCGGATCTGCTCGGGGGCCACGTAGTGCACGGTGCCCAGCGGCCGCTCGGTGCTGTGCTCGGCGGGGTCGGTCATGCGCCGCGACAGGCCGAAGTCGCCCAGCCACGCGTGCAGTGGCTGTTCGGCGCCGTGGCCCCCGGCGATGAGGACGTTGGAGGGCTTGACGTCGCGGTGGACGAGCCCGGCGCCATGGGCGACATCGAGCGCCCCCGCCACCTGCTCGAGGATCATCACCGAGGCGTGGGGAGAGAGGCGGCCCTCGCGGCGGATCATCCCCTGCAGGTCGCTGCCGGGGACATACCGCATGGCCATGTAGAGGATGTCCTCGACCTCACCGGCGTCGTAGACGGGCACGACGTGGGGGTGGTCAAGGCTCGCCGCCAGGATCGACTCGTCCAGGAACATTCGGCGGAACGAGCTGTCGGCGCTCTGCTCGGCGGTGAGGAGCTTGAGGGCGACGTCGCGCTGCAAGGTCAGTTGCACCGCCCGATATACGGTGCCCACGCCACCGCGGCCGATGACGGCCTCGATGCGATAGCCGGCCGCCTCGAAGGCAGCCTCGACGTCCAAACGCCCAACCACGGGTGAATCGTGCCATGGATCACCGTCCAGGCGTAACCGTCCGGTAGTTTTGGGCGCCGCATGTTTGAGCGCAGTCCGGCGGAGCTGAAGGACGTGATCGCCGCCGAGCGGATGGGGCACCCCTTCCTGGTGTGGCGGGACACCGCCGGCCACCAGCAGATCCTGGCCCTGGGCCCGGCCACGTGGCGAGTCACGATTGGTCGCGACCCGGAGGCGGACGTATCGCTGGACGGCGATGCCGAGGTGTCTCGGGCACATGCGCTGATCGAGCGCGTCGGCCAGGAGTGGACTTTCGTGGACGACGGGCTCTCGCGGAACGGCTCATACATCAACCAGACCCGGGCCCTGGGGCGGCGGCGTCTGGTCGACCATGACCGGATCTCGTGCGGTAACTCCGAGATCGTCTTCCGTGAACCCGTCGTCAAGACCGGTGATTCGACGGTTTCCAGCCGGGATCTGGCCCCTGTCCTGCCGCTGTCCCCGATGCAGCGCAAGGTGCTCATCGCGCTCTGCCGGCCGGTGCAGGCCTCCGACAGCGCGACGCCCGCGACCAACCGCCAGATCTCCGAGGAGGTGCACCTCACCGTCGACGCGGTCAAGGCGCACCTACGGGTGCTGTTCGAGCGCTACGGCTTGGCAGAGCTGCCCCAGAACGAGAAGCGCGCCCGGCTGGTGGCCACGGTGCTGCTGTCCGGGGTGCTCACGGCCAAGGAGTTCTGAAGGCCCCCTGGGGCCTGTGGCTCGCGCGGCGCGTAAGAGATTTCGAGCCGATCGCCTCGCCCCAGGCGATCGGCTCGTTGAGTCCCGGCACGATCGGCGTTGCCGCAAACGCCTTCGTGATCCTGCCGGCGACGCGCTCGTCAGGCGCGACGGCTGCGACGGCCCGCGTTTCCGCGGACCGTCGAGGTTGAAGAAGTGATGACGCCTCCGGCGCGAGGTGCCTGGCTCGTGTCGTGACCAGGACCCAGCGCCGCACGGCCCGGTGGGCCGGGCGGCGCGACGGCCGTTACCTCCGTCGCGCCGTCCCCCGGTCACCGTGGCTCCGAGATGGTCGGAGCCGCCCCCCCGCGGAACGTTCTGCCGTTGCGCCGCAGCAACCTGCCCCCACGTTCCGGTTTGCCCCCAAAGTGGCCGTCGCCGGCCACCACTGCCCCCATGCCGGACGACCTGCCCCCGCGGCCGGCCGGCGTGACACCCCCGTCGATTCCTGTGTAAGTGCCCGTGCTCATCTGGTTGCAGACGTGACAGTAGGCGCCAGCGGGGCGCGGTTCACCCCACCCAAGGTGTTGAGTTTTCACACCTCCTGACCCAGCCCGAGAGGGGGGCGCGAGGCCCACCCGTCCGGGTGGGTGGGCTCAGCGCATGGCGCGGTAACGGCGGATGAGCGCGTTGGTGGAGCTGTCGTGCGAGAGCTCGGGCTCGGTCTGGGATGCGAGCTCGGGGATGATCCGGCTGGCCAGCGCCTTGCCCAGCTCCACGCCCCACTGGTCGAAGGAGTCGATGCCCCACACGACGCCCTGGGTGAACACGCTGTGCTCGTAGAGCGCGACCAGCGTGCCGAGGATCCGCGGGGTGAGCCGCTCGGCGAGGATCGTGTTGGTGGGGCGGTTGCCCTCCATCACCCGGTGGGGCACGATCTCCTCGGGCGTGCCGTCGGCGCGGACCTCCTCCTCGGTCTTGCCGAAGGCCAGCGCCTCGGCCTGGGCGAAGACGTTGGACATGAGCAGATCGTGGTGGTCGCGCAGCGGGTTGAGCGTCTGGGCGAAGCCGATGAAGTCCACCGGGATGAGCCGCGTGCCCTGGTGGATGAGCTGGTAGAAGCTGTGCTGGCCGTTGGTGCCCGGCTCGCCCCAGTAGATCGCGCCGGTGTCGTAGTCGACGTGCGCTCCGTCGAGCGTCACGTGCTTGCCGTTTGACTCCATCGTGAGCTGCTGCAGGTATGCCGGGAAGCGCTTGAGATACTGCTCATAGGGCATGACGCCCACGGTCTGGGCGCCGAAGAAGTCGCTGTACCAGACGGCCAGCATGCCCATCAGCACCGGCAGGTTGCGCTCAAACGGAGTGGTGCGGAAGTGCTCGTCCATCTCGTGGAAGCCGGCCAGCAGCTCGCTGAAGCCGTCGGCCCCGACGGCCAGCATCGTCGAGAGCCCGATCGCCGAGTCCATCGAGTAGCGGCCGCCGACCCACTCCCAGAAGCCGAACATGTTGTCGGTGTCGATCCCGAACTCCGAGACCTTCTCGGCGTTGGTGGAGACCGCCACGAAGTGCTTGGCGATCGCTGATTCGTCCTTGAGGGCGTCGAGGGTCCAATCGCGTGCGGACCGGGCGTTGGTCATCGTCTCGAGCGTCGTGAAGGTCTTGGAGGAGACGATGAAGAGGGTCTCCTCGGCGTCGAGGTCATGGGTGGCCTCGACGAAGTCGGTGGAGTCGACGTTGGAGACGTAGCGGAAGGTGAGGTCGCGGCGCGAGTAGTGGCGCAGGGCCTCGTAGGCCATCACCGGGCCGAGGTCGGACCCGCCGATCCCGATGTTGACGATGTTGCGGATGGCCTTGCCGGTGTGGCCCTTCCAGACGCCCGAGCGCACCCGCTCGGCGAAGGCTCCCATGCGGTCCAGCACCTCGTGAACCTGCTCGACGACGTTGACCCCGTCGACCATCAGCGTGCTGCCCTTGGGCATGCGGAGGGCGACGTGCAGGACGCTGCGGTTCTCCGAGACGTTGATGCGCTCGCCGGTGAACATCGCCTCGGTGCGCTCGGCCAGGCCCGACTGCTCGGCCAGCTCGATGAGCAGCTTGAGCGTCTCGTCGGTGATCCGGTTCTTGGAGTAGTCCAGGAACAGCCCGGCGCCCTCGGCGGTGAGGCGCTCGCCGCGGGTGGCGTCGTCGGCGAAGAGCTGGCGCAGATGGAGCCCGCGGAGCTGCTCGTAGTGGGTCTCGAGCGCGCTCCAGGCACGGCGGTCGCGCAGCGGAGGGATGCTCGTCGTCGTGCTCATGGGGAACCTCCAGGAGGTGGGGGCGGTCGCAGATGTGAGGCTAGCTCCGCATTTGATCGCGCGCCGCGCGACTCTGATACCAAAAGTGCTCTCAGAGGGCACATTTCGTATCAGGGTCATTTCGATCGAATTAGTGGGAGTGGGAGGACGGCGAGGCCGGGGGAGCGGTAGAGTGGCCACAGCCGCCGAGATCACGAGAGGAAGGGGACCCTGATGAGCGAACACGAGCACGCCGGGCCGGGCTACGCGTCTCCCCAGGTCGCGCGCGAGCAGCCTCCCGAGAAGGTCATCTATGTCGCGTCGCTGTATGAGGGCACCGGGATCGACAAGCCCGACTTCGTCGCCGTCGTCGACGTCGACCCCGAGTCCGCGGACTACGGGAAGATCGTCCATCGGACCGACATGCCCAACGTGGGCGACGAGCTGCACCACTTCGGCTGGAACGCGTGCTCGTCGGCGTGCCATTCCCAGCTTGCCCGCGACACCATGATCGTCCCGGGCTTCCGCTCCTCGCGCATCCATCTGCTGGACATCTCCGACCCGCGCAAGCCCAGGATCAAGAACGTCATCGAGGGCGAGGAGATCAAGGAGAAGCTGGGGCTGAGCGCCCCGCACACGGTGCACTGCATGCCCGGGGACATCGTGACCATCTCGATGCTGGGCGACGCCGACGGCAACTCGCCCGGCGGGTTCGCGGTCCTCGACGCGCGCGACTTCTCGGTCGCCGAGCGCTGGGAGCGCGACGCGGGCGACATGGAGTTCCTCTACGACTTCTGGTACCAGCCGCGCCAGAACACCCTCATCTCAAGTGAGTGGGGCGCGCCCAACACCTTCCAGGGCGGCTTTGACCCCGCCGACGTCGGCGAGGGTAAGTACGGGCGCAAGCTCCACTTCTGGGACCTGGAGTCCCGGAAGAAGGTCCAGACGATCGACCTCGGCGACGAGGGCCTGATCCCGCTGGAGATCCGCTGGCAGCACGACCCCGACTCGGCCCAGGGCTTCGTCGGGGCGACGCTGTCGAGCAACATCATCCGCTTCCAGCGCAGCAATGGAAGCTGGACGACGGAGAAGGCGATCGACGTCGGCAACGAGGAGCTCGAGGGGTGGCCGCTGCCCGGCGGCGTGCCCGGTCTCATCACCGATCTCGTGCTCTCGCTCGACGACAAGGACCTGTTCTTCTCCAACTGGCTGCACGGCGACCTGCGCCACTACGACGTCTCGGACCCGGCCAACCCACAGCTGCGCTCTCAGGTGTGGCTGGGCGGTCTGCTCGGCCGCGACGGCGGACACCCCAAGGCGTCCGAGGCGCTCAACGGTGGCCCCCAGATGCTCCAGAACTCGCTGGACGGTGACCGGGTCTACGTCTCCAATTCGCTGTACTCGACCTGGGACAACCAGTTCTATCCGGGGCTGAAGGGGTGGCTGACCAAGCTCGACCGCCAGCCCGACGGGACCTACGCGCTGGACGACGACTTCCTCGTGGACTTCCACGAGCAGGCCGAGGGCGCGCGTCCGCACGAGATCCATCTGCCCGGCGGCGACTGCACCACCGAGATCTTCCAGTAGCCCGATGAGCCTGCGGGCGCTGGCGCTCGGCTGGAGCCTGGACGGCTCGGCCGGGATCGCGTTCCTCGTCCTCTGCATGGCCGCCGGGGGTGTCTACGCGTCGGCGGCCGCCATCGGCAGCCGGCGCGATCGACGCCACCGGCGCTGGCCGCGCCGGCGGACCGCCTGCTTCTGCGCCGGGCTGGCACTGCTGGCCGTGGACCTCTATTCGGGGATCGGCACGCAGGCCGACGTGCGGCTGTCGGCGCACATGGTCGAGCACATGATCATGTGGGTGCTGGTGGCCCCACTGCTGGCGGCCGGCGCGCCCATCCGGCTGGCCTTCTTCTCCCTCGGCCGCGGCGGGCGCCGCACCCTGGCCGGGTGGCTGCATTCGCGGCCGCTGGCGTGGCTGACCAGCCCGGTGGGCTCCGTGACCGTCTTCTCAGCGGTGCTGCTGGTGACCCATATCCCCGCGGTGTACGGCGCGGCGCTGGCCAACGACACCGTCCACGAGGCCGAGCACGCGGCGTATCTGGCCGCGGCGCTGCTCATGTGGGCGCCGCTGCTGGGCGTCGATCCGTTGCCCCACCGGGCGCGCCCGCGGGGCCAGGCCGCGTGCGTGGCGGCGTGCATGGTCCCGATGCTCCTCGTGGGGGCGTGGCTGGGGCTCGCGCCGCACCCCGTCTACCAGCACTACGTGGCAGACCTCGGGCCGGCCGCGCTCCACGACCAGCGGGTGGCGGCCACGATCATGTGGGCGGGCGGCCTGCTGGCGTTCGCCGTCCCGGCGTGCCTCAGATATATGAGCTCGCGTCGGCTGCGCTCACCGGCGGAGCCGGCGTTGTATCCACGCTCGGCGCCGACAGCGACGTGATCAGCGGGTTGGTGGTCGCGGTCGAGCTCCCGGAGACGAGGGCGGCCAGCGCCTGGGGCGAGAGCGCGGTCTGAGCCGCGGTGGCGGCGGCCGTGGTGCCGGACGCCGTGGTGCCGGGCGCCGTGGTGCCGGACGCCGTGATGCCGGACGCCGTGGCAGGCGGGTTGGCGGCGCTCGTCAGGGGCGCGCCGCCTGACGGGGTGGCCAGCGCCGCCGCGGAACCGGCGCCGGTGGTCTGCGTGGCGGCGGTCTGGGTGGCGGCGGTCTGGGTGGCCAGCGCCGAGAGGGGGTCGGAGGAGGAGTCGCCGGAGGACGACTCGTCGCCCATCGCGGCGCGCATGGCCTCCTCCCACGCCTGCGCGGCGTCG
The DNA here is from genome assembly GCA_963708835.1 of uncultured Actinomycetota bacterium. Classification (GTDB taxonomy): domain Bacteria; phylum Actinomycetota; class Thermoleophilia; order Solirubrobacterales; family Solirubrobacteraceae; genus Palsa-465. The sequence continues at coordinate 84,405 of CAVPUB010000003.1, forward strand.
GCCGTGGGGGCGGTCTGGGCGGCGGTGGAGGTGGCCGACCCGGGAACGGTGCCCTGGGCGCCGGCGATCTGCGCAGCGGTCGGCTGCAGCAGGGAAGACTCGTTGGTGATGCCGCCGATCGGGTTGACGGACATGGGGCTCCGGAGGTCGAGGGAGGGTCCTCTTGGTTAACTCGGCCGATCAGGCCCCGGAGTTGAGCGCTGGCGGTAGGCTCGCCGCGGTCGCCGATCGAGGGAGGGAGTCGAGATGGAAGGATCAGGTCAAACGGCGGAGAAGCCGTATCTGTACGTGTGCACCGGCGACGAGGGCGGGCCGTCGATCCATCCGTGCCGGCGCGTCCAGGAGGCGCTGAAGGCCAAGGGAATCGCCTACGACAAGGAGGTCGCCGCCCACGGCAGCCCGATCCCGTTCCTGCGCAAGGGCTCACGCGACGAGCTGGAGGCCAAGACCGGCGCCAAGAAGCTCCCGGTGATGCGGCTGCCCGACGGCACGATGCTCACGCATTCGCGCGACATCCTGGCCTGGATCAAGCAGCAGCCCTGACGCCCTCGCCGCCGGCGCGCGCCCTGCTATGAGTCAGGCGCGGCCCGAGCCGAGCTCGGCCGCCCCGGCGAACCGCGATCAGGGAGAGCACCGATGGAGTACGTCAATCTCGGCCGGACCGGACTGCGCGTGTCCCGGGTGTGCCTGGGCATGATGAGCTACGGCAGGCACGAGACACGGCCCTGGACCCTTGACGAGGACGCGGCCGAGCCGATCCTGCGCCGCGCCGTCGAGGGCGGCATCACTTTCTATGACACCGCCGACGTCTACAACGGCGGTGAGAGCGAGGTGCTCACTGGACGGCTGCTGCGCAAGCTGTTCGGGATGCGCGAGGAATACGTCGTCGCCACCAAGGTCAACGGCAGGACGATGCCCGGCGAGAATGGCCACGGGCTGTCGCGCAAGCACATCATGGCCTCCATCGACGCCTCGCTGCAGCGGCTGGGCACCGACTACGTCGACCTCTACCAGATCCACCGCTTCGATCACCGCACCCCGATCGAGGAGACCATGGAGGCGCTGCACGACGTGGTCAAGTCCGGCAAGGCGCGCTACATCGGCGCCAGCAGCATGTGGGCCTGGGAGTTCGCGAAGGCCCAGGCGGTGGCCGCGACGCGGTTCGTCTCGATGCAGAACCACTACAACCTCATCTATCGCGAGGAGGAGCGCGAGATGATCCCCCAGTGCGTCGATCAGGGCATCGGGGTGATCCCGTGGAGCCCTTTGGCGCGCGGCATGCTGACCGGCAACCGGACGCGGGCAGGAGAGAAGCTGACCACCCGGGCGCAGACCGACGCATTCGCCGAGTCGCTGTACCTCGCCGAGGACTTCGACGTGGTCGAGAGCGCGGACGCGGTGGCCTCAGAGCGCGGCGTGCCCACGGCCCAGGTCGCGCTGGCGTGGGTGCTGCACAAGCCCGGCGTGACGGCGCCGATTGTCGGCGCGACGAAACTCGAGCACCTCGAGGATGCGCTCGCCGCCGAGCAGTTGTCGCTCAGCGACGCGGAGATCGGGCGGCTGGAGGAGCGCTACGTGCCCCATGCCGTCGTCGGCCACGAGTAAGCCGCGTCATCGGGCGCCGAGGGCCCCGGGCGCGACCCGGACGGTGACCAGCGCCGCGCTCATGCTCCGTACGCTCACCGCGTAGGCGCCCTCGCGCGGCGCCGCCGTCTGGCGCGCGACCACGCCCTGCCAGAGCCCATCGGCGCCCAGCGCGCGGCCGCCGAGGGTGACGCCCGACCGCGCCGCCGCCGACGGGGCGAGGAGTCGCTGCACGCCCGCGGCGCCGGTCGCCGGTAGGCGCAGCGATACGCGCTCGGACCGGCGGCTCTTGTCGATGAGCAGCACGCGGAGGTTGTCGCGGCCGACGCGGACCGCCCACGCCGCGACGTTCGCGGGCCGGCTGAGATGGGAGCGCAGCCGGACCAGCTGAGCGTGCGGGCCGAGGGTGCGCGCAAACAGGATGAGTCCGTAGAGCAGCGGCCGGGCCTGGAGGCCGCTCGGTCCGAGGGCGAAAGGTGCGTTGACAGCGTCGGCACGGACGTGCAGGTTGACGCCGTCGACGCCCCGCCGCATCAGCGAGAACAGGGCGTCGGGCGCCCACAGCGCGGTGGCGAAGGCGTCGCTGACGCCGCCGAGGCCCCCGCAGTTGACCGAGTTGAGCTCGGTGAGGCGCAGGGGCAGGCCGGCGTCGTGGGCGTCGTCGACGAGCGGCTGCAGTGCGGCGGCCAGGCCCGTCGAGGCCGCCGGGCTGAGCACGCGCCCGATGGTGGCGAAGGACGGCGTGCCGCGCCGCCGCGGGCAGCCGGTGTACGGATAGCGGTGGATGGTGATCATCCCGAGGTCGCGGCGAGCGTGGTCGATCAGCGTCGGGACCCAGCGGCCGTGGGGGAGGGGGTTGGCCAGCGCCGGGCCGGCCAGCATGGCCCGCGGGGCGACGGCCTCCAGCACCCGCGCATAGGCCCGGAAGTCACGCGCGTAGTCGTAGGCCGTGAGCGCGGCCGGCAGGGCCGTGGCGCTCGAACCGGTCCCGGCCCACCCGGCCGAGCCGGCCCACCCGGCCGCCACGCGCCCCGTCCACCCGCCCGACGACCCGCGAGTCCAGTCCGCGCCCGGCGACGATGGCCAGCCAGTCGGCCCGGCTGTAGATGTCGGGCTCGTTGCCGACCTCGAAGGCCTCGATGCTGTGCGGCGGCAGGCCGGCCTCGGCCGCGCGCGCCCACTGCCCGGCCGCCCCCGGCGTGTCGGTGATGAGGTTGAGGTCGAGGATGAGCCTCACCCCGAGCGTGCGCACGAGCGCGCGGGCCTGGTCCAGCCATTTCGGCGCCAGCGAGAACGCCCAATCCGGCATCGGCGCCTCGTTGGGGTCCCAGAAGGTGTGATCGGCCGAGTCACCCCCGACGCGCAGGACGAGCGGGCCGTCGCCGCGGACGTGGACCAGGGCCAGCGCGCGCTCCAGCACCGGCATCTCGCCCGACCAGAACGGCAGCGCCCAGTACTCGGTGGACAGGCCCAGGTAGGAGGGCGGGACCGCGGTCCGGGCCGCGTCGGGTGAAACCGTGATCTGGGCGTGGACTACGAGCAGCGGCCTCGCGTGCCGGTGGCGCGCGCGGTGCGCGGACCGCGTGGCCCCCGGCGTGGGGGTGGCGCCGTCGGCCGTCAGCACGAAGCCGGCGCTGACCGCCACCAGCGCCGCCAGGCAGAGGGCCACGACCTTCACACAGGCGAGTATCCCCCCGCAAAACAGCGCGTCATCCACGTCTAACGGCCTGTCAACGCGGTGGCCACGTGACGGCAACCCGACGCTCACCGTCGTGTAGCGTGCTCGGCATGGTGGCCAGGATCAGCCGATGAGCGCGCTCCCACGACCGTCCAAGCGCGTGCTTGTGCTGTTCGGCGCAACCGGCGATCTGGCCAAGCGCAAGCTGTTCCCCGGCTTCTTTCATCTGTTCCGCGAGGGGCTGATGCCCGAGGACTTCCGGATCATCGGCTCGGGCCGCACCTCGCCGGGCTCAGACGATGTCTTTCGCCAGCACATCAACGAGGCACTCCAGGAGTACGGGCGCGGCGAGGTCGATGACCAGTGGGATGAGTTCGCCGCGCGCCTGAGCTTCGTCGCCTCCAGCGCCGAGGACGGCAGCGAGCTGGCCCAGGCGATCAAGGACGCCGAGGCCGAGATCGGCGCCGAGGCCGAACGGCTCGTCTATCTCTCGGTGCCGCCGCGCGCGATGCAGGAGATGGTGCGGATGCTCGGGGTGAGCGGGATCGCCGAGAACTGCTCGCTGGTCGTGGAGAAGCCGTTCGGCCACGACGAGGCCAGCGCCAAGGAGCTCAACGCGACTCTGCACGAGGTCCTGGAGGAGGACTCGATCTACCGGATCGATCACTTCCTGGGCAAGGAGGCGGCTCAGAACATCCTCGCGCTGCGGTTCGCCAACGGCATGTTCGAGCCCGTCTGGAACCGGGACCACGTCGCCTATATCCAGATCGACGTGCCCGAGGCGCTCGACATCCAGGGCCGCGCCGGGTTCTACGAGCAGACGGGCGCGTTTCGCGACATGGTGGTCACCCACCTGCTCCAGATCCTCGGGATCGTGGCGCTCGAGCCGCCCAGCCGGGTGGACGCGGAAGGCCTGCATCTGGAGCGCACCAAGCTCTTCGAGGCAATCCGGCCGCTGGATCGCTCACGGGTGGTGTTCGGCCAATACGACGGCTACCGCGACGAGGACGGGGTCGCCGACGACTCGGCCGTGGAGACGTTCGCCGCCATGGAGGTGTGGGTCGACACCTGGCGGTGGAGCGGGATCCCGTTCTATCTGCGCACCGGCAAGTCCCTGGCCGAGGGGCGCCGGACGGTGACGATCGGCTTCAGCAACGCGCCGCTGCGGCTGTTCCCCAATCACACGCCCGAGCAGTGCGTCCGCCCCAGCGAGCTGGTGTTCGAGCTCTCCGACGACCCCAAGATCCGCGTCGAGGTCCAGGCCAAGGTGCCCGGGCCGGTGCTCGACCTCGGGCGCGTCGCGCTCACCCTCGATGTCCAGGCGGCCTTCGATGGCGCGGACGGCCTGGAGGCCTATGAGAGGCTGCTGCACGACGTGATGCTGCGCGAGCGCCTGCTGTTCACGCGCTCCGAGCAGATCGAGCGGCTGTGGGAGGTGTGCGCGCCGGTCATCGACGACCCGCCCGAGCTCCAGCCCTACGCGCCGGGGTCCTGGGGCCCGGAGCCCGCGCTGGAGCTCCCCATCACGCCGGGCTGGCGGCTGCCCGACGGCAACGGCGGCTGACCGCGCGGGCCCTAGGCCACCCAGGCCTCGCTGCGCTCCCACAACTCCGCGGCGAGCACGGGCGTCGCGTGGCGGCTGGCCTCCTTGCGACGGCAGTTGTCGTAGTAGAGGCCGGTGTCGCCGGCCACCTCGGGCGAGGTGGCGCAATACAGCGAGGTATGCGCGCCCTCGGCGGGTGAGCGCATGCGCATCTTGAGCAGCGGCCGGATCGGCCACGGAACCTCGCGCCAGACGTCGGAGGCGATCGTCCCGGGGTGCAGCGAGTAGGTGGTCACGCCCGACCCCTCCAGGCGCCGGGCCAGCTCCTGGGAGTGGAGCACGTTGGCGAGCTTGGACACGCAGTACTCGTGAAACGCCGTGCGCGTGCGGGTGACGCGCCGGATGGCGTCGTAGTCGATGCCCTCTACGCGGTAGTGGCCCTCGGACGAGACGGTGACGATCCGTGCCGGCGCACTCTCGCGCAGACGCTCCAGCAGGAGGTCGGTGAGCAGGAAGGGCCCGACGTGGTTGGTCCCGAAGGCCAGCTCGAAGCCGGACGCGGTCACCCCGCGCTTGCCGGCCAGTCCGGCGTTGTTGACCAGGACGTGCAGCGGCGCGCCGGTCGTCAGGAAATCGTCGGCGCACGCGCGGACGGACGCCAGGTCGGCGAGGTCGAGCGACAGCAGGTGCAGGTCGTCATTGCCGCTCGCCGCCGCGATCTCGTCGCGGACGAGCCGCGCCTTGGCCTCGCTGCGGCAGGCCATGTACACGGTGGCGCCGCGGCCGGCCAGCGCCTCTGTGGTGGCCCGCCCGATCCCGGTGTTGGCGCCGGTGACCAGGAAGGACCGTCCCTCGAGGTCACTCATCGTCGTTGCGGCTGCGTCATCTAGAGGTCGGGCAGCCAGCCGGCCTGGTAGGGGGTCTCGACATCGTCGGCGACGTCGGCGTAGGCCTCTGACGGATCGCGGGTCTCGCGCCTGACGCCGGCGCCGTGGCGCTGGGCCAGGTCCGATTTCGGATAGATCGTCGCGTCGGCGGTGCGGCTGCCGACCGCCAGCACGGCGCAGGGCCCGTCGCCCGCGCCGACGAAGACATGCTCGGTCCACGGCGGGCAGTGCACGAAGTCCCATGCCTGCAGGCGGCGTTCCTGGCCCTCGATGAGCAGCAGGCACTCGCCGCTGAGCACCAGGAAATCCTCCTGGTCTGCCTCGCCGTGGTAGTAGCAGGCGGGCTGGCCGGGCTGGAGCACGCCGATGTTGAAGCCCAGGTGCCGCCAGCGCTCGTCGCCCTCAAAGCGCGTGTAGGCGCCGAAGTCACCGTCCAGCCAGCGCGCATCGCGGGCGTTGAGCACGAACCAGCCGGGCCCCTCGGGCACCTTGCCGCCGGGCGTCTGCTTGAAGGGCGCTTCCTTGGGCATGGCGGCATTATCTCCTGCGCGGCCATGTCCCTTCCCAGCCAGATCCTCGCCCGCCGCATGGGGCTCCCGCGCGCCGAGACCCTCGACGTGGTCTGCCGCCGCGATCTGCGCGCCCCGATGGACGACGGGGCGGTGCTGCTGGCCGACCGCTGGGTGGCCCGTGAGGCCGCCGACCGCGCCACGCCCACCGTGCTCGTGCGCTCGCCGTACGGGCGGCGGCAGCTGGTGGGGCTGCTCTTCGGACGGCTGCTGGCCGAGCGGGGCCTCCAGGTGGTGATCCAGAGCGTCCGGGGCACGTTTGGCTCGGGCGGGACGTTCCGCCCCTTCGACGAGCGGGCCGACGGGCTGGCCACGCTGCGGTGGCTGCGCGCGCAGCCGTGGCACGCCGGGCCGGTCGCGACGATCGGCCCGAGCTACCTCGGCTTCGTCCAGTGGGCGGTCGCCGACCAGGATCTGGCGGCGATGTCGATCCACGTCTCCGCCTCGGAGTTCCACTCCCAGACCTACGCCGGCTCGAGCCTGTCGCTGGAGACGCTGGCCTCGTGGCTGATCATCATGGCCATGCAGGAGCGGCGCCTGGGGCTGCTGACGATCGACCGGGCGTTGCGTCGCCTGAGCGGGACGGTCGCCGAGCTGCCGCTCACCTCGCTGGACGAGCACGTCACCGGCGCCGCCATCGGTTGGTTCCAGGAGGGCTTTGCCAGCCCGCTGCGCGAGGACCCCTACTGGGCCAGGCGCGACTTCTCAGCCCTGGTCCCGGAGGTCACCGCGCCGGTCTCGTTCGTCGGCGGCTGGTACGACATCCTGCTGCCCTGGATGATGGCCGACTACGAGGCGCTGCAGGCCGCCGGCCGCGCGCCCCGGTTGCTCATCGGGCCGTGGGCTCACACCGCGCCGGGGTTGGTGGGAGCGGCCGAGCGCGACGGGCTGGCCTGGATGCGCGCCCACCTGCTCGGCGACGACCGGCTCCTCCGCCCCGCTCCGGTGCGGCTGATGATCACAGGCGAGCGCACGGGCGGCGGCTGGCGCGACCTGCCGAGCTGGCCTCCCCCGGCATTGGATAGATCGCTCTATCTGGAGGTCGGTGCGGCGCTGGGCGACCGTCCGCCGCGGTCGACCGGCGAGGGCGGGGACAGCTACCGCTATGACCCGGCCGACCCGACGCCCGCGCTCGGCGGCCCGGTGCTCCTGTCGCGCACGCCCGTGCTCGACAACGCCCCGCTCGAGGCGCGCGCCGACGTGCTCACCTACACCGGCCCGCTGCTGGAGCGCACGCTCGAGGCCATCGGGCACGTGTACGTGGAGTTGTGGCTGCGCGCCAGCGCGCCGTACTTCGACGTGTTCGCGCGGGTGTGCGACGTCGACCCCGGCGGGGTGTCGCGCAACGTGTCCGACGCGCTGACCAGCGTCGCGCCGGGGCGCTTCGAGCAGGCCCCGGACGGCGCCTGGCACGTGCGCCTGGCGCTGTGGCCGATCGGTCACCGCTTCGCCGCAGGCCATCGCGTCCGGCTGCAGGTGTCATCGGGGGCGCACCCCCGATACGCCCGCAACCCGGGCACCGGGGAGGATCCGGCCACGGCCACCGCCGACACCCTGCGCCCCGTGGACATCGAGCTTCTGCATGACGCCGAGCACCCGTCGCGGCTGGTGCTCCCGGCAATGCCGTAGCCGGCGCTGGGATACTCGGGTGCGATGCTCTACGCGCCCCGGGCCCGCCATCTCCTCCGCGCCAAGGACCTGGCTGACGCGCGTTACGCCGATCCGCTGGGCGTCGATGACATGGCCGCCGCGGCGGGTCTCTCGCGGGCGCACTTCAGCCGTGAGTTCCGGCGTGCGTTCGGGGTCTCGCCGCACGTGTACCTGCTCACGCGCCGGCTTGAGCGCGCGGCGACCCTGCTGCGCAACACCGACCGCTCGGTGGCCGACATCTGCTTCTCGGTCGGGCTGCAGAGCCTCGGGTCGTTCACCTCGAGCTTCACCCGGACCTACGGCGTGTCGCCCACGGCCTACCGCGCGACCTTCCCACCGGCCGCCGCACAGGCCGTCGTGCCCAGCTGCATCGTGCGCGCCTATGGCCGTCCGCAACGCAGCACATTTCGAGAAGACAGGGGAGCAGGCCCCGATTAGCGTGGTCGGCATCAGTTCATTCCCATCCCATTCAGAGGAGAGAACATGCGAATCGCCAGCGCACAACTGTGGGTCCACAATCAGGACGAGGCCCTCGCCTTTTACACCCAGAAGGTCGGCATGGAGATCAAGTCCGACGTCACCGTCCCCGAGCTCGGCAACTTCCGCTGGCTCACCGTCGGCCCTCCCGGCCAGGACGAGGTCTCGATCGTGCTCATGGCCATCCCCGGGCCGCCGGTGTTCGAAGCCGAGACCGTCGAGCAGATCGAGGCCGTCATGGCCAAGGGCGTCGCCGGCACGGTGTTCCTCACCACCGACGACTGCCGGGCGAGCTACGAGGAGCTCAAGGGCCGCGGCGTCGAGTTCGTGGAGGAGCCCGAGGAGCGCCCCTACGGGATCGACGCGGGCTTCCGCGACCCGTCGGGCAACCACCTGCGCCTCACGCAGGTGACCATGGCCGGCGTCTAGGGCGGGTCAGCGCTCGCCCTCGTAGTAGTCGACGTGGCCGTCTGAGCGGCGCAGGAGCACGTGATCCTCGCCCGCCCAGACGCCGATCTTGTCGCTGTCGGGATAGACGGACATGGAGGGCTCCCGGGCGCTTGACCACATGAGCGCGAGCACCGGCTCAGCGCCCGCGTTGGCGACCTTGTGGGCGCCCGCAGGCCCGGAGGGGAAGCACATGAGCGCGCCGCGGGGAGCCGGCCGCTCGCCCTCGGGCGTGCGCACCGTCGCGGTGCCCTCCAGTACCAGCAGCCACTCCTCCTCGTACTCGTAGTGGTAGGGGCAGAGGGTCTCGCCCGGCGGGATCTCGAATTCCTTGATGACGAGGTCCGTGCCGCCGGCGTCGCGACCGATGCGCGTCATCCCGGCGCGGTAGCCGGGCGCGTCGGTCTCGTCGTATTCGAACTGCTGCTCGTAGACGTTGGGAGTGTTGGGCATGCTCCGATGCTCCCACACGCGCTGACGCGGTGCCCGGACGCCTCCCGAGCGCCCGGGCACCGCTCTCATCGCAGCTTCCTCGCTGCTCAGGGGTCGCTAACCCGTCTGGATCGGAGCCGTCTTGCCGTGGTCGATGTCCTTCATCAGCGGCGTCAGGTTGGGCGTGCCCCAGCCCGACACGTAGTCCCAGCCGGGCAGGGCCTGGTAGGCGCCGTTGGTACCGACCTGGTAGTCGTTGAAATCCGCCGCGTCCTGGGTGGCGTTCTTGCCGACGGCGTAGATGAGCGGGTTGGCGAACCCGGTCCCGCCGCGCGCCGCCGCCTGGATGCGGGCCCACATGCCGACCATCAAGGGCGAGGACAGGCTCGTGCCGCCCTCGCCGGATGCGCCGCCCAGCTCATCGGAGTAGATGTCGTAGGAGCTGGTGGCGATGTCACCGGACTCGTCGGCGACGTCCGGGATCCCGCGGCAGGTGACGCCGCCGGTGTTCGGATTGCCGCTGACGTCGGACAGGCAGGGCCGGTTGATGCCGCTCACGCCCGACTGGTAGCTCGGAGCCGGGATGAAGAAGCTCTGGCCGCCACCGGTGTAGGGCCAGGGGTACTCCAGGCCACGCGCATTGTCTGAGTCGGGGTACAGGACGGTGCCGCCGACGGCGACCACGTAGGGGCTGGCCGCCGGGTAGTTGACGATCGGGATGCCCTGGTTGGCCACGCCGTTGCCGGCGCCCAGCTCGGGCCCGAGCACCAGCACCGGGCAGGAGGAGCCGGTGTCGCCGGTGGCGGCGAACAGGGTCCGGCCCTCGAGCACGCCTTGGCGCAGCGTCTGGTCGGCGACGGGCTCCAGCGCGTTGGGGGCGCCGGTCCCGTAGAGGGCGTTCTGATCCTGGTTGTTGTCGAACTGGGCCGGGATCGTGCTCTCGAGCGTCGCGTTGGCGGGCGTCGTCTCACACTCGCCGAAGGACGCGTTGGCCTGCTTGGGACCGTTCTTGTCATCGACCCACTTGGCGAAATCGGCCTCCGCGTCGGGGTCGATCAGGTGCTGGGCGAAGTACAGGTGGACCTGCTTGACGCCGGGCGCCATGCCGGTGGAGGCCTGCGTGTCCAGCTCCCACTCGACGTTGCCGCCGGTGTCGGAGAAGTCGCCGTCCTTGGGGATGTCGGTGACCTTGACCGGGACCTGGGGCAGCTTGAACTCCTGCTCGAACAGGGCCAGGTCCTTGACCGTCGTGCTCGAGTCACCCGAGCCCATGATCGCCACCTTCTGACCCTGGCCGACGTTGGCGGTCGGCATGTCGTAGACGCTCCACAGCTGTTGGGGCGTGAGCGAGGCCGGGATCGTGGGCGCGCCCGCCGCGGTCTTGCCGAGGATGCCGGCGACGCCGAGGCTCGAGCTGATCGAGTTGACGAGGCTGCCCTCGCCGGCGATCGACTTCAGCGCGCTCGGGTCCGTCGCCTGGCCCAGCAGCGACGATCCGGGGCCCCGGTCGGCGGCGGTGGCGCCGGCCAGCGGGGTGGTCGGATGGATCAGCGTGTTGAGGCCCATGACGGTGAGGACGTGCAGCCCGGCGGGGACGCTGGGCGCGCTCTCGTTGGCCAGGAACGGGATGCCCTTGGCCTGATAGCTGCTGATCGTGGTCTGGAAGAGGTTGTCGATCTGGGAGACGGTCGCCGAGACCTCGACGAAATTGCGGGCCGCGGAGGTGTCAAGGACCTTCGCCCCGCCGCCGCGCAGCCAGGTCAGCGTGCGCTGGAAGGTCGTCTTGGAGACCGCGAAGCGCTTGTCGTACTGAGCCGGGGTGAGGAAGTGGTGGTACTGCGGGCTGGCCGGGTTCTGCTGGGCCGCCATGAGCGCCTGCTCGGCGGCCGGGTGCGGGTCCTTCAGGCCGACGCCGATCTCCATCCGCTGCGAGGGCGAGGCGGCTCCGAGCCGGGTGGCGTGGGCGAGCGGCAGCCGGTTCATGGGGAACCAGATGCGTGGGGCTCGGGCGGCGCTGGCGGCGGTCGCGGCGGCGAGCAGAGCGAGCAGGGTGCAGACGAGCGACCCTGCGGAACGTCGGAACATCTGGGCGGATCTCCTTTCCGGGGACGGTGATGCCTGGAACGCTCGTGCGTGGTGAAACTTGCGCGAATGGGGGCGGCGCCCCGGCAGACGACATCTGCGGGCCCGCTGCCGTTCAATGCACGCCATGCAGTCAGAGACCGTCGTCACCGTGGGCGTGGCCCCCGTCACCGCCGACCAGGTGGTTGCCGTGGCCCGCGACGGCGCGCGCGTGCGCCTGTCGGACGATGCGCTCACCGCGATCGAGGCGGGGCGGCGCACGATCGACGCCCTGGCCGAGGACGTCCGCCCGCACTACGGCGTGTCAACCGGCTTCGGGGCCCTGGCCAGCCGCCACATCCCCCGCGAGAGCCGCACCCAGCTGCAGCGCTCGCTCATCCGCAGCCATGCGGCGGGGTCGGGGGAGGAGGTCGAGCGCGAGGTGGTGCGCGCGCTGATGCTCCTACGGCTCTCGACGATGGCCACCGGGCACACCGGGGTGCGCCGCGAGACCGCCGAGGCGTACGCCGGGCTGCTCAGCGCCGGGCTGACGCCGGTCGTCTACGAGTTCGGGTCGTTGGGCTGCTCGGGTGACCTGGCCCCGCTGGCGCACTGTGCGCTGGCACTGATGGGAGAAGGGGATGTCCGCGCTGCCGACGGGACGTTGCTGCCATCGGACGAGGCGCTGCCGGCCGCGGGCATCGAGCCCGTCGAGCTGGCCGAGAAGGAGGGGCTGGCGCTGATCAACGGCACGGACGGGATGCTGGGCATGCTCCTGCTGGCCCTCGCGGACCTGAGGGTGCTCTTGACGACCGCCGACATCACGGCCGCGTTGAGCGTGGAGGGCCTGCTCGGAACCGACGCGGTGTTCGCCGAGGACCTCCAGGCGCTCCGGCCTCAGCCGGGCCAGTCCGCGTCGGCGGCCAACATGCGCGCGATGCTGGCCGACAGCCCGATCGTGGCCAGCCACCGGGGCCCCGAGGACCCGCGGGTGCAGGACGCCTACTCGCTGCGATGTGCCCCGGCGGTGGTCGGCGGCGCGCGCGACACCGTGGCCCACGCCGCGGCGGTGGCCGAGCGCGAGCTTGCCGCCGCGATCGACAACCCAGTGATCGTGGGCTCAGGGGACGAGATCCGGGTGGCCTCCAACGGCAACTTCCACGGGGCGCCGCTGGGTTACGTGCTGGACTTCCTGGCCATCGTCGCCGCCGACGTCGCCAGCATCGCCGAGCGCCGCACCGACCGCTTCCTGGACCACAGCCGCAACCACGGGCTGCCCGCGTTCCTGGCCCACGACCCGGGGGTCGACTCGGGGCTGATGATCGCCCAGTACACGCAGGCGGCGATCGTGTCCGAGCTCAAGCGCCTGGCCGTGCCGGCCTCGGTCGACTCGATCCCGAGCTCGGCGATGCAGGAGGACCACGTGTCGATGGGCTGGTCGGCGGCCCGCAAGCTGCGCCGTTCGGTCGACGGCTTGGCCCGCGTGCTCGCGGTGGAGCTGGTGACCGCGGCGCGGGGGGTCGAGATGCGGGCTCCTGTTGCGCCGGGGCCCGCGAGCGGAGCGGTGATCGCGGAGCTGCGGCGGTCAGTGGGCGGCCCGGGCCCCGACCGCTTCCTGGCCCCCGACATCGAGGCCGCCTACGCGCTGGTGCGCTCCGGCGGGGTGGTGGCCGCGGCGGAGGCGATCACCGGCTTGCTCCAGTAAACTCATAAGTTTACTGGGCCAGGTGGTGGGTCTTGGCGTTGGTTGGGTATAGGCGCACGTCAACGGCGGCTATCGAGGGCAGAACGGGGCGAATCGGCGGGCCGTCGACCGACCCTGGGCGATCACCGTTACCTGGTGACGGTTATCGCCCAGGGACCCCTGCACAGACCATTAATCACGCCCCATCTCTCCTCTCCCAAGCCCGCTGTTGACGTTCGCCGACACCGCGCGAAACGCTCCACGGCAGACCGGCTGAGCGCCGCAGCGCCTACTGGACGATCCGGAACACGCCCCGCATGAACGGGTGGATCCGGCAGAAGAACGTGTAGGTCCCGGGCTTGAGGCCGGTCGGGGTGCTCCAGCTCAGCTTGCCCGTCGCAGGCGTGCCGAGCCCGAGCTGCCCGGAGTCATAGCCGGCGGGCCCGTTGGCCAGCGGATAGGAGATGCCGGTGTTGAGCCCGCATGGGTTCTGGCACGAGGTTACGGTGTGGAAGACGGAGTCCATGTAGGCCTTGGTCGGGCTCAGTGGATTGCCGGGGGAAAGCGGGCTGGCGTCGTCGTTGACGAAGGTGATCGAGTGGCCTCGGGTGACCGTGGGGATGCACCGGTTCATGCCCGTCGCGGTGAAGTCCCCGGGGTTGTATTGGAACTCCGAGATCTGGACGGTCTTGCGCGAGCAGTCGGGGAAGGCCGTGGCGGTCTGGCCCAGCGGGTGGGCGCCGCCGTGGTTGTTGTCCTCGGCCAGGTGCCCATGGGTGACGTGGCCGCGCTCGTCGAGCGGATGAGCGAAGGGATCGACACCGTTGTCGGTGTTCCAGGCCTCCCAGACGACCATGATCCCCATCGACTCGTACCACGAGGCGCGGGTGGTGTTGTAGGTGGAGCTGATGCGCAGGACGTCGCCGGCCTTGACCTGGGGGCGCCAGTCAGAGGGAGTGGCGGTCATCGCCATGTCCCACGAGATGGGGCCTCGCTTGTCGAAGTAGTGCGCGTTCGAGCGGAACAGCCGCACGGAATCGGGCACCGTGCCGGGGATCGTCCCGGGCGCCGGCTTGCTGGCGGGGCGGATGAGGTCCAGGTCGTCGTAGAGCCCGCCAGGGTGCAGGTGGCCGGCGGTCGCCACGAGCGTGCCGGGATGGTCGATCGTGAACTCGTTGAGCGGTGGCGCGCCGGCGGCGTAGGGGTGCTTGGCCATGTCGGGGAAGGTGAACTTCCCGTTGACCCCGCTGTGGCGATGGACGTCGAATACCGGGTAGAGGTGGTGGTTCTCGACGTCCATCCAGATCGGGTGCACCGGGGTGATCTGGGCGGCGGCGGGCGAGGTCGCGGGCACGAAGTCGATGTCGTAGGTGATGTAGACCTGCGCCGCCTTGGACGTGAGGTTGTGGATCATGTAGTTGAGGATCCAGGTGTCCGAGGCGCCCACCGGATAGCCGTAGCCGTGGGGAAACTCGTAGACGGTCTTCTCCTCGCCCGAGGCCATGAACGGATAGAGGCCGCCGAACCCGTTGTCCTCGCCCTCACCTGCCGTCCCGTTGCTCAGCCACACGCCGTGATGCAGGTGGATGACGTCGACGCGGGGGATGCCGCCGCAGCACTTCCCGTCGGGCCGGGCGTAGTGGAGGTTGGGCGCCACGCGGACCATGTAGCCGTCCTGATTGGGCTTGGGCACGTGGTTGGTGTCCAGCAGGATCAGGTTCGCGCCGGGGGTGATCCGATAGGGCCCGGCGGCGAAGTGCAGGTGCTCCATGCCCGGGTAGGCGTCGGCCCCGAGCGCCGGTGCGGCCAGGCAGGCCAGTGCGGCACAGCTCACCAGCAGGGCAATGACGGCTCTCTTCACGGCGGGCTCTCCTTGACCGGCGTCTCGCGAGCCGGGATTCAATCAGTTCGGGTGCCCGCCGAGGGGCAGTTGATCTCGGGCGTCTACCAGGCCTGAGCGCCGCCGCAGTGGGGGCAGCCGACCGATGTCGACACCGGAGCGTGGAACACGAACCCGCACTGGCACGTGTACACCGCCTCGTCCTGCATCCCGCCGGCCTCGCGCCGGCGACGCTTGACGGGCGTGCCCTCGGTGCTCACAGCCGCACTCGATGACGCGCTGCGCGGTGCAACGCGTACCGATAGCCCCTCGCGGTGGCGTCTAATCCGGTCGACGCCGCTCTTGGTTCTAGCAAGCACTGTCATAGGCGAGGAACGGCAACACTGCGCAAAGGTTTCGCGCCCAGGCCTTAAAGTCCTCGCCCTTAACATTCCACTAACAATCCAGCGTCGGGAATTTCGGGGTTGCCGGACACCGGCGCGCGAGGCGTGTCCGGGTCGCCACCGGTCCGGCGGTGTGACCAGCGGCTGCGGGCGGGCGGTGTGTGAAAATGGGCTGCGGCATGGATCCCAGTCGCAAGCGTGCCGTTCGCCTCACGATTGCCCTCACCGTCGCGCTGCTGCTGGCGACGGCGCTCGTCTACACGAGCTTCACGGCCGGGCGCGATGAGGTGACGGCGTCGCAGCTGGTCAAGAAGGCCCGCCGTGGGCAGACGTACATCCTGGCCGGGACCGTGCTCAACGGCTCGGTCGAGCGCAACGGCGGCGTGCTGGTGTTCCGGGTGCGCGACCCCAAGCTGAAGATGTCCGTGCCGGTCCGCTACACCGGCGAGATCCCCGATCCGTTCGCCCCCGGCCGCGGCGTCCTGGTCGACGTACAGGGCACCGGCAGCGGGCCGTACGTGGGCCAGGCCAATACGCTGACCACGAAGTGCCCGTCCAAGTACCAGGCAGCCTCCGGCTCGTATTGATGGGTAGCCACATCTGATGGCCGGCGCCGGTCGCGTCCTGCTGATCCTGTGCCTGCTCAGCTCGGTCTACGGGCTGGGCGCGACGCTGTACGGCGTGCGGTCGGGCCGCGGCGAGTGGGTCGACTCGGGCCGCCGCGCCATGTACTCGATCCTGGTCATGTCGGCGATCGCCTTCGTGATCCTGGACGTCGCCTTCATCGGCTCGGACTTCTCCTACAACATCGTCGCCACCGGCTCGAGCACGACGACGCCGTTCTTCTACCGCGCGGCCGCGATCTGGTCCACGCAGCAGGGCTCGCTGCTGCTCTGGGTGATGTTGCTCTCGTTCTGGTCGAGCCTGGCGCTGTTGCTCACGCGCCGGCGCGTGCGCGAGATCGCGCCCTACGCCCAGTCGGTCCTGTTCGGGTTCTCGATCTTCTTCGTGGGGCTGATCGTGCTGTTCGCCAACCCGTTCGCCACGAGGGTCAACCCGCCCCCCGAGGGCGCCGGGCTGGACCCGCTGCTGCGCCACACGACGATGATGATCCACCCCCCGACGCTGTACTCCGGGTTCACGCTGCTGCTCGTGCCCTTCGCGTTCTGCATCGGAGCGCTGGCGAGCGGCCGACTCGGCGCCGAGTGGATCCAGGTGACGCGTCGCTTCGCCCTGGCCGGATGGCTGTGCCTGGGCCTCGGGCTCCTGCTGGGCGCGCGCTGGTCATACACCGAACTGGGCTGGGGCGGCTACTGGGCGTGGGATCCGGTGGAGAACGCGGCGCTGATGCCGTGGCTGGTCTGCACCGCCTACATCCACTCGATCATGATCCAGGAGAAGCGGGGGATGCTGAAGGTATGGAACGCGTCCCTGGTGCTGCTCACCGGGATCCTGGCGATCGTGGGGGACTTCCTGGTGCGCTCGGGGATCCTGAGCTCGATCCACGCGTTCGTCTCTGACCCGACGCTCAACGTCTCGTTCGTGGTGCTGATCTCGGCGATGGTGCTCGGCTCGGTGTGGCTGGTCACCTACCGGCGCGACCAGCTCTCCAGCGAGCACCGGCTGGACTCGCTGATCTCGCGCGAGGGCGTGTTCCTGCTCCAGAACGTGATCCTGGTGGCGCTGGCCGCGGTCGTGTTCTGGCTGACCTTCTTCCCGCTCATCTCCGAGGCGATCACCGGCACGCAGACCTCGGTGGGACCGCCCGTGTTCGCCCACTTCGTCGTGCCGCTGGCGCTGATCGTCGTCGCGCTCTCCGGGGTCGGGCCGATCATCTCGTGGCGGCGCGTGACGCCGGCCAAGCTCAAGCGCAGTTTCGCCTTCCCGGTCGCGACGGGACTGGGCACGTTCGTCATCCTCGCCTTCGTCTCCGGGGTCACCGGCCACGTCTTCGCCTATGTCATGTTCGGCCTCGGGGCATTCGTGGTGGCCACCGTGGCCCAGGAGTTCTTCCGCGGCGCGCGGGCGCGCCGTGCCATGACCGGCGAGTCGCCGGGCAGGGCGTTGGTCGCGCTCGTGCGGCGCAACCGCCGGCGCTACGGCGGCTACCTCGTCCACGCAGGCGTGGCGGTGGCCCTCGTCGGCGTCGCGGGATCGACGTCATTCCAGCACCAGCGCTACGCCACGCTCGCGCCGGGCCAGAGCGTGCGCCTGGACGGCTACACCCTCAGGTACACCCGCCCCACGGCGAGCGCGAGCCCCCAGAAGATCTCCTTCGGCGCCAACCTCGACGTCACCAAGGACGGCCACAGGGTCACGACGCTGCACACCAGCTACGGCCTGTACCCGTCGCTTGACGGCATGCACCCAATCGGGCGCTTCCTCAACACCTCGGACGGCGCCCAGACCGAAAGCCGCGTCGGCCTGGACTCGGGCGCGCTGCGCGACCTCTGGGTGGTCATCTCGCCCAACCTCGGCCGGCTCCAGGCCCTGGTCAGCCAGGGTGACCTGAAGTTCGGCCGCGCCATCCTCGCCGCCGAGGGCCAGCCCCCGGCCCAGCGCGCCCAACAGCTCAACACGATCTTCCAGCTGCGCGACGTCTTCATCAACGACGTCGCCCAGCGGTTCGTGACGCAGCCCTGGGCGTCGACGTTCCTGATCGAGGTCTCGCCCCTGGTCATGTGGCTGTGGATCGGCGCCATCATCGCTGCGCTGGGCGGCCTGATCGCCCTGTGGCCGGTCCCGCGGCGCTCGCGCGGCGGGACGGGCTCGATGCGCCGGCTGGGACGGCTGACGCTGCCGCCCGCGACCTCCCCGACGCCCGCCCCCGAGCCCGAGCGCGAACGCGAGCTGGTCTAGACCGTGGCCTACCTGCTCGTGCTCATCGTGCTCGCCGGCGTGGTCTGGCTCATCACCGGTCCGCTGCGCGCCGTGCACCGCCCCGACGACGAGCCCAGCGCCGCCGCAGCGGTGGCCGAGCTCGAGGCGGCGCGGGACGCCAAGTACCGCGAGATCCGCGACGCCGAGCTCGACGTGCGCACGGGCAAGCTCTCCGACGACGATTACGCGGCGCTGGACGGGTCGCTGCGCGCAGAGGCGGTGGACATCCTGCACCAGCTCGACGATGCGCGTTCGCGCGAGCACGAGCGGATACCATCGGGCTCATGACCGCGATTCTCGACGTCGTGCAGGTATTCCTGTCCGCGGGGCTGATCTTCCTCATCCTCATGCACTCGGGCAAGGACGCGGGTCTGTCGGGCGCCTTCGGCGTCGGCACCGGCGCGGGCCCCCTTGGCGGCGGCTCGCTGGTCGAGCGCAACCTGAACCGGTGGACGGTGCTGTTCGCCGTGCTGTTCGTCGTCAACACGATCGTCCTGATCCGGCTCGGCTGACGCATCCTGCCGCGCGGGCGGGCCTGCCCGCCGCTCCGTCGGTCAGGGCTGGCGGCCGTCGACCCGGTCGCTCTGCGCGCCGAGGCGATCGACCAGGCGGAGCAGGTCCAGCGGGCTGAACGGCTTGGTCAGGAACAGATCGGCACCGGCCGCCTCGGCCTGGGCCTCGATCCGGTCCCCGTGTGACGCGGTGAGCATCACGATGGTGGCGGTGCTCGTCGCCGGGTTGTTGCGCAGCTCCCGGCAGGTGGCGATGCCGTCCATCCGGGGCATGTCGACGTCCAGGAAGACGATCGTGGGCAGCTCGCGCTCGGCCACCTCGATCGCCTGGATCCCGTCGCCGGCCTCGAACAGCTGGAACTCCGAGACGTCCTCAAGCGTCGTGGCCACCAGTTTGCGGATGAACGGGTCGTCGTCGACCACCAGGACGCCGCGTTTCATGCGCCCCCTCCGGCTCGGATCACCATGCGTCGCGGCCGATCTGCACGAACGTCGCGTCGTCGATGTGGCTGAAGGCGTCGATCACCGTGGGGTCGAAGTGGGTGCCGGATTCCTCCATGATCATCGATCGGGCCTGGCGCAGCGGGAAGCCGGCCCGGTAGGGACGATCCGTGGTGAGCGCGTCGAGGACGTCGGCGACGGCGAACACGCGTGCCGCCAGCGGGATCTGCTCGCCGGCCAGCCCGTCGGGATAGCCCATGCCGTCCCAGCGCTCGTGGTGAGAGCGCACGATCTCGACCGCCTCGGTGAGGAACTCGATCTGCCCGACGATCTCGGCGCCGATGGCGGGGTGGCGGGCCATCAGCGCCCGCTCCTCGCTGGTGAGCGGACCCGGCTTGTAGAGGATCGAGTCGGGCACGGCCACCTTGCCGATGTCGTGCAGCAGGAACCCGAACTCGAGCTCGGGGGCGTCGGGCCGCGCCACCCCGGTCGCCCGCGCGATCTCGATCCCATAGGCGGCCACGCGCTCGGCGTGCTTGCCGGTGTAGGCGTCACGGGCCTCGACCGCGTTGGAGAGCGCGCGCACGGTGGCGCGGTAGGAGCGCGTGAGCTGCTGCGTGAGCGCTCGCTCCTCCTTGAAGGTCTCGCGCAGGTCCGCGGCGTAGCGCTCGAGCTGAAGCTCCTTGTCGGCAGCCTCGCGCTCACGGCGAGCGAGCTCGGCGCGTAGGCGCGCGATCTCCCGCGTGAGCTCAGCTTCTGTGTTGAGCTCCACCGGCAACTCGACTCACTTGTTCTCGTTCTCCGCGCAAAGCAGATAGCAGGGCCTGGGCCGCGTCCTGGACCGGTACAACCTCAAGCCCCAGATTGACGATACCCGAGGGTGTCGGGGATTCACCGTCTGAGAATAGGATCACCGCGCGCCGAAGTCGACGACCCCGCAGGTCCAAGGCCTGCAAAACCGCCTGAGGGTTCCGAATCCCTACGTCGACGAGGGCGACTTCGAAGCGCCGCTCCCCGCACACCCGTGCGGCTGCCGCACCTGATATCTCCCACTGATGCTCGATCCCGAGCTCGTCCAGAGCGGGCTCGAGCGTGGGTCGGAGCTCCTCGCGGCCGACGATGAGCACGCGGCTGCGGCCGCCGCGGACGGCCGCCGCGAGCACCTGGCGCAGCTCGGCGGCGTCGATCGGCTTGGCCACCACCCACTCGCCCGAGAGCTCGCTGCGCGCCGAGAAGACGGACACGAAGACGATCGGGGTCGCCCGCAGGTCGGGGTCGGCGCGGATCTGGCGCAGTACCTCGAATCCGTCCATCGAGGGCATGAGGATGTCCAGCGTCACCGCGTCGAAGCGCTCGCCGCGCAGCGCGACCAGCGCCTGCTCGCCGCTGGCCGCGATGGTGGTGTCCACGTCGAACGGGGCGAGCTGATCGGCGATGAGCTCGGCGACCTCGGGCTCATCGTCGACGATGAGCACCCGGCGGCCCT
Source organism: uncultured Actinomycetota bacterium (assembly GCA_963708835.1). Taxonomy (GTDB): domain Bacteria; phylum Actinomycetota; class Thermoleophilia; order Solirubrobacterales; family Solirubrobacteraceae; genus Palsa-465. The sequence goes on from CAVPUB010000003.1 coordinate 104,959, forward strand.
GGATGACGTCCAGCGAGCCCTCGTCGTCGGCGGTCACCGCGGCGGGGATGAGGACATGGAAGGTGGTGCCCCGCCCGGGCTCGGAGTCGACCTCGATGACCCCGTGGTGCAGGTCGACCAGCGACTTGACGATCGACAGGCCCAGGCCGGTCCCGGGGGAGGACTCGTTGCCGCTGCGGGCCCGGTAGAAGCGCTCGAAGGCGCGCTCGGTCTCCTCGGTGGTCATCCCGATGCCGGTGTCGGCGACCACGACCCGCACCCACGCCCGGTCGGCTTCGACGCCGAGGTGGATGCGCCCGCCCTCGCCCGTGTAGAGGTGCGCATTGGTGAGCAGGTTGCCGATCACCTGACGGATCCGCTCGGGATCGGCCAGGGCGAGTGGCAGCGTCGGGGCGACGTAGACGCCGAGCGTCTGGTGCTTGGCGGCGATCCGCGGGCCCATCAGCTCGGCAAGCTCCTGGACGGCCTCGCCGATGTCGATCGGGCGCGCGTTGATCTCGACGTGGTCGGCCTCGAGACGGGCAACGTCGAGCAGATCGTTGACGAGATCGACGAGCCGGTCGGTGGAGCGCTTGATGATGTCCAGGAACTCCAGCTGGCGGGCCGACATGCTGTCGGGGCTGCGCTCGAGCAGCTCGACGAAGCCCTTGATCGACGTCAGCGGGCTGCGCAGCTCGTGTGAGGCGGTGGCGACGAAGTCGGACTTGGCGCGCTCCAGCCGTGCCCGCTCGGTCACGTCGCGCACCGTCCAGACGATGCCGCTGGAGGTGTCGTCGCCCATCGGCGCCGCGGTGACGGCCAGGATCCGCCCGCCGTGGTCGATGACGACCTCGCGCTCCAGCGCGGTGTGCAGCGACGGGAGGGGGCTCCCGGGATCGTCGACGCTCCTGCCCGGCGCCAGCTCGTGGACGAGCTCGGCGGCGCGCGGGTTCATCGTGGCGATGGCGCTGGACTCCGACTCGGTGACGATGAGGCCGTCGCCGAGGCTCTCGATCGTCACCGCGAGGCGGCGGCGCTCGGACTCGATGCGCCGCTGCGCCGACGTGAGGTCGTCGGCCATGGCGTTGAAGGCCTGCCCCAGCTCGCGCAGCTCGCGGGGGCCGCCCGGCTGCACTCGGCGCTCGAGCTTGCCCGAGGCCAGCTCGCCGCTGGCGCCGACGAGCTCGTCGAGGGGGCGGCGCATCGAGCGCACGAGGCCCGCGATGAGGATGAGCGCGGCGATGAGCGCCAGCACCCCGGCGACGATCGCGATGGTGATCGCGTCACGCGACTGGTTGCGATCGCGGTCCGACGCCTCCTGCTGGCGGACGCGTTGGCGGGCCTGGAGCTGGTCGGCCACCGATGCGGCGCTGGCCAGGGTGCCGCCCCCCGCGCTGGCGGACTTCAGCCGGCCCCGCTGCGCCTGGGCCACGGCGAGGCGCTGCAGCGCAATCTGGTGGGCGAGCAGCTTGGTGCTGAGGGGGTCGACCTTGGCGAGATCGGTGGCGGCCTGGGCCGAGCGGTCAAAGGCGGCCGCGGCCTGCTTGCGGGCGGCGGGGGCCAGCGGGCCGGTTGCATCGTGGGCGATCTCGACCTGTACGACGCCCGCGCTGGTCAGGTTGGCGACGGCGGTCCCGAGGTCCGAGCTCCGCGCCAGGACGTTCTCGTAGCGCTGTCGTGCGCTATAGAGGCTGGCGATTCCGGCCGCGGCCACGGATGCGAGCGCGATGGCGAGGCCAATCAGCGCAAGGCGCAGCGAACGTGCGATCGAGAAGCGGCCCATGAGCCTGTACCCCACGGTAGGACGCGGCGGATCGTAGCGGCGCGATGCAAGATGTTCGTCTCCGTGCAGGTAATGCGGCTTTTTCGTAACAAGAACCTCCAATTGGTGAGGTTTCGAGAAAGTCCGCAACTAGCCTCTAGAAAAATGGGCCTCGTCCGCGCGTGGCGCCGACAGATTTACGGCGCATCGGCGGTCGCCATCCTCATTCCCGCCGCGATCATCGCGGTGCTGTTCGTGGCGACCGGGAACGGACCGCTGACCGGCCTGGGCACTCTGGGCCAGGTATTCAGCGGTCCGGCGATCCCCGGTGGCAATCTCTCGGCGCGGGTCTCGCTGAACTCCAAGCCGGCGCTGCCCGGCAAAGGCACGGCGGCCGGGGCCGCGCTGCAGGGCCACAGCCCCGTGCTGGGGCCGCGGCCGAGCGCGGGCCCGACCGGGCCGCATGGGGGTGGCAATCCGCTGGCCCCCGTGGGGACGACCACGACCACCAGCAGTGCTGCTCCGACCAGCGGCGGCCTGCATAGCGTGACCGGCGCCGGCAGGCCCGTCACCACGCCGCCCCCGCCCCCTCCGGCCACCACGACGACGACCAGCACCACCACGACTGAGTCGACGACGGCGGCGTCGCTGCCCCCGATCGTGGCCGTCCCGCCGCCGCCCGTGACCACGACGACGCCGACCACCGCGACGACGACCACCACCACGACGACTCCGGTCCACACCACCACGACGACGACGACGCGGACCACGACGACGAGCACGACCAAGACGACGACGACCACCAAGACGACGACGACGCCGACGACCAAGACGACGACGACGACCAAGACGACGACGACGCCGACGACCAAGACGACGACGACGCCGACGACCAAGACGACGACGACGCCGACGACGAAGACCACGACGACGACGGTCACGCACACGTCCACCGCCACGACGCCCACCACCAGGACGACGACCAGGCCCTTCAACACCGCCGCCCCCCAGATCGCCACCACGGTGGCGCAGGCGGAGCGCGGCTCGGCTACGTTCAGCGGGTGCAACGGCGACTGGGGCGTGGGCCCCGCGGGCCAGGTTGGGGTGTCGAGCCAGCGCGGTCTGTGACGCCGCGCGCGCTCCGGCGCGCCGTGGTCGCAGCGGCTGCCCTCGTCGCGGCGGCGTGCGGTGGGCACGCGGCGAGCGCCGTGAGCGCGACGGGTCCGTTGAGCACACGTACGAGTACGGCGGCAGCCGGTGGCGCGACCGCGACGACCGCCGCCGCCCACAGCGCGCCCTCACGGGCGGCCGCCGCCTCGTCTGACTGGCTGCAGTTCGGCGACAACGCCCAGAGCACCGGCGCGGGGCCCGCCGACAGCGGGATCACCGCCGCCAACGCCCGTCGGCTGCGCCTGCGACAGGTGACGATCGACGGCATCGCGGACTCGGCGGCGATCGCGCTCGGCGGCGTCACCGTCCACGGCGCCCGCCACGACGTCATCGTCGTCACCACCACGTACGGAAAGACGATCGCCATCGATCCGCGCACCGGCCGCCGGCTCTGGGAGTTCCGGCCCACCGGCGTCAACGACGCCCCGGGCAACCCCCAGGTGACCACCGCCTCGCCGGCCGCGGACCCCGACCGCCGGTTCGTCTACAGCGCCAGCCCCAACGGCGTGATCCACAAGCTCTCGCTGGCCACCGGGCGCCAGGTGTGGTCGCGCACGATCACGTTCGACCCCGTTCACGAGAAGATCGCCTCTTCGCTGCACGTCTCCGGCAACTGGGTCGTCGCGGTGACCGGCGGCTACATCGGTGACGTCCCGCCCTACGACGGCCACGTGGTCACCATCGACCGCACCACCGGCCGCATCGTGCACGTCTGGAACACCGAGTGCTCGGACCGTCACCGGCTCATCCGCGCGAGCTCGTGCAGCGTGACCAACACCAACGGCGACAACGCCATCTGGGGCCGGGCCGGAGCGGTCATCGAGCCCGGGAGCGGCCGGATTCTCGTCGCCACGGGCAACGGGCCCTTCGACGGAAGCACCAGCTGGGGCGACAGCGTGCTCGAACTGGCCCCCAACGCCGGGGCCCTGCTGCACAACTGGACGCCGATTGACCAGGCGCGTCTGGACGCCAACGACCTCGACCTGGGCAGCTCCTCCCCGGCGCTGCTGCCGCCGTTCGGCGGCAGGCGGCTCGCGCTCCAGGGTGGCAAGGCCGGCGTGATGGACCTGCTCGACCTCGGCCGCCTCGACGGGACGACCGGCGGCCCCGGACGCCGCCTCGGCGGCGAGGTGTCGGAGATCGCGACGCCGGGCGGCGGTGAGGTGCTGACGCAGCCCGCCGTGTGGTCGAGTGGCGGCCACAGCTACGTGTTCGTCGCCGACAGCGTGGAGACGGCCGCCTACGAGCTCGTCGATGCCGCCCATCCGCGGTTGCGCCAGGTCTGGCAGCAGTCAAGCGCCGGGTCGAGCCCCGTGATCGCGGGTGGGCTGCTGTATGTGTTCGATCCGGGCGGCACGATCAACATCCGTCGGCCGCTGAGCGGGGCGGTCGTTCGCTCCGTGCCGGCGGGCGAGGGCCACTGGAACAGCCCCATCGTCACCGGCGGACGGCTCATCGAGCCCACCGGGGCCTATGCCTCGAACGCCACCTCCAGCGCGATCGACATCTGGCACCTGCCCGGTCGCTGACGGGCACTGCAACTTTCACTGCACACGCAGGACAAAGCAGCCTTGCGCCGCCCGTCTTGATAGCGTCGCGGCGTCTGCATGAGACGACTCCCGTGTCCGCCGGAGTCGCCCCTAGCGCGCTGTCACGACGACCGCATGCCCACCGTCCGTCGCTTCGCATATCCATTCCTGCTGGCCGTCGTCGTGCTCGGGCTCGTCGCGGTCCCCGGATGGGCGGACCTGAGCGGCAAGTACCAGGCCGGCCAGGACCGCGCCAAGCAGCTGCGCTCGCAGATCTCGGCCCAGAGCCAGAAGATCGCCGGCTATCAGGGGACGCTCGACAACCTCGAGGCGCGGCTGAGCGCGATCGAGAACGCGCTCGGCGTCCAAGAGCGCCTGCTCACCAACGTCACCCTCGAGCTGAACGCCGCACGCAAGCGCCTCACCGGGCTCAGGGCCTCCGAGGCCCGTGACAAGGCGACGCTGGCCGCCCAGCTGCGTGCCGACTACGAATCGCCGCCGCCGAACCTCGTCAGCGTCGTCGTCAACGCCAAGGGCTTCGATCAGCTGGTCAACGGCGTGCGCGACCTCACGGCGATCCGGCGCAGCAACGTCGCGACGATGCAGCGCGTGGTCGCAGACCGCAAGGCGGTCCAGGCCCAGACGGCGACCCTGACCAGCGTCCAGGAGCGGCGCCGCCGAGAGGCCGCCGCGATCCTGGTCGAGCGCGACAACGTGGCGCAGCTGCGGCTGAGCATCGTCGACAAGAAGCTGCACGCCGAGCACATCCGCGGTGACGCGGCGGCGAAGCTCATCTCATTGAAGAAGACGCTCGAGCATGAGGCTGCGGTGCTCGACGCCCAGGCCGCGCGCCAGCAGGCGCTCAACGGCAGCGGCGGCAGCGGCGTGGCCCCGCCCGGCGGGTGCGTCAACACGCCGTTCGTGCCCCACGGCGGCGAATGGGGGTTCTTCCAGGCGCCGGGGACCAACTACAGCGTCAACCAGACGCCGATCATCGCCGCGCGCCTGGATGCTCTGGGCAAGACGCTGCACCTGCACCTGATCGGGATCTCGGGCTATCGCACGCCCCAGCACTCGGTCGAGGTCGGCGGCTTCGCCGACGATCCCCACACCCAGGGCATCGCCTCCGACACGCCGGGCGTCGAGGGCGTCCCGGAGGCCACGCTGCTGCAGTTCTGCCTCACCCGCCCGTTTCCCGGCGCGCGCGAGGCCGATCACATTCAGGAGTCCTGACGCAGTAGGGTGCGCTCGCCATGAGCGTTGACTTGAACGGGTTCGCGCCCGACGTGATCGTGGTGGGTGCCGGGTCGGCGGGCTGCGCCCTGACACGCCGCCTCGTCGACAGCGGCGTGAATGTGCTGCTGCTGGAGGCGGGCGGCCCCGACGACAGCCCGGCGATCCACGAGCCGGCCCGCTTTCACGAGCTGTGGCTGGCGGCCGAGGACTGGGCCTACTACACCACTCCGCAGGCCGAAGCGGCCGACCGCGCGCTGCACTGGCCGCGCGGGAAGGTGCTCGGCGGGTCGAGCTGCCTCAACGGGCACGTGTACGTGCGTGGCGCGCGCACCGACTATGACGAGTGGGTGCGGCTCGGCGCCGAGGGCTGGGGCTGGGACGACGTGCTGCCCGTGTTCGTGCGCATGGAGGACTTCGACGGCGGCTCCTCGGAGCTGCACGGCAGCGGCGGCCCGCTGCGGGTCATCAGCCGCTATGAGCTTGCGCCCGTCCACGAGGCGTTCATCGCCGCCGCCCAGGAGATCGGGGTGGCCCACAACCCCGACTACAACGGCGGCGTCCTGGACGGCGTGGCCCAGATGCAGCTGACCATCCGCGACGGCAAGCGCCACAGCGCCGCCGTGGCCTACCTGCGACCGGTGATCGACGCGCCCAACCTGCGCGTCATCACCGCAGCCCACGCTCACCGCCTGCTGCTGGAGGGCACGCGTTGTGTGGGCGTCGAGTTCGCCCACGACGGTGACCTGCACCAAGCTCACGCCGGTGCGGAGGTCGTGGTGAGCACCGGGGCGATCGAGTCCCCGGCGCTGCTGCTGCGCTCGGGCATCGGTTCGGCGGACGACCTGCGCGCGCTGGGCATCGACGTGGCCGCCGACCTGCCCGGTGTGGGCCTCAATCTCCACGACCATCTGCTGTCGCCGTCGATCTGGTCGGCGGAGAAGGAGATCGTCCCGTTCGAGGAGGGACTCTCGCCCATCCAGACACACCTGTGGTGGCGCAGCCGCCCGGACCTGCCGGGCCCCGATACGCAGCCGATCCACTTCAGCGTGCCGCTCTATGAGCCGTGGATGGAGGGCCCGCCCAACGCGTTCACCCTCCTGGGCGGCATGGTCCGCCCCCAGAGCCGGGGGACGATCCGCCTCAGCGGCCCCGGCGCGGGCGACCCGCTGGTCATCGATCCGCAGATCCTCTCGGCCGAGGCAGACCTGGTGGCGCTGGAGGCCTCGCTGGGCCAGGTCCGCGAGATGGGGACCGCGCCCGCGCTGCAGGCCTGGGGTGCTCGCGAGCTCTACCCCGGCCCCGACGTCAGCACCGCGGCGCAGGTCCGCGACTACGTGCGGCGCACGGCGATCAGCTACCACCACCAGGTGGGCACGTGCAAGATGGGCGTCGACGCCGAGGCGGTGGTGGACCCGCGGCTGCGGGTGCACGGCATCGACGGGCTGCGGGTGGCCGACGCGTCGGTCATGCCCGCCGTGATCTCGGGCAACACCAACGCGCCCAGCCTGATGATCGGGGAGCGCGCGGCCGACTTCATCGCCGCCGACGCCGCGGCTTAGGCCCGCGGCAAGCGCTCAGAGCGCGGAGCGCACCTCGGAGGCGGCCCGCTCGCCCGAGCGCACGGCGCCGTCCATGTAGCCCATGAACACCTCCGAGGTCTCGGTTCCGGCCCAATGGATCCGGCCGATCGGCGCGCGCAGCGCCGCGCCGTAGTCCGTCCACACTCCGGGGGGCAGGTAGCCCTCGTAGCAGCCGCGCGTCCACGGCTCCTCGGACCAGTTGTGCTCGATGAGCATGCGCGGGTGCGCGGCCCTGGCGCCGAGCAGCCGCGTGAACGCTGCCAGCACGGCGCGGCGGCGCGCGGCCGCGCCCATGGTGGAGAGCCGCCGGGCGTCGCGCCCGGTCACGAATCCCAGCAGCACGCCGGGCGTCCCGCTGGGCGGGGAGTTGTCATAGGTGAGACGAACCGGCGAGCGGTCGCTGTTGCTGTAGGCGCTGAGCCCCTCGGCGCGCCAGAACGGCTTGGGGTAGACGGCCTCGTACTTGATCACCGAGCCCTGGGGCACCCGCTGGGTGAGCTGGTCGCGCGCGGCGGGGAGCGGGGGGTCGTAGTCGATGCGGCCAGCCAGGGTCGGGGCCATGGCGACGATCACGACCTTGCCGTGCCACGTGCCGGCGTCGGTGGTAACGGTGGCCCCGTGGGCGGTGTGCGCGATACGGCGCGCGGGCGCGTTGAGGACCACGCGCCTGCCCAGCCGCTGCGCCATGCGGATCGACACGAGCTGGGAGCCGCCGACGAAGCGTGAGTCCTGGGCGCCGCCGGCGGTGCTGCTGAGGTTGATGACCCCGTTGCCGGAGTGGAAATAAAACAGCGCGTGCAGCAGGGAGAGGTCGCGGGGCTCGGCGGCGAACACCGACTCGGTGACCAGATCGAAGAGGAAGCGGGCGCCGGGGGTGCTCGAGTTGGCCAGCTTCCACGTCTCGAGCGTCTGGCCGTCGAGCGCGATTGCGTCGCGGGCCGTCCACGGCTTGTCGAGCGGAACCGTCGCGGTGAGCTGCACGATCTTGGCCAGCAGCGTGTTGAAGTCGGCGGCGTCGGGCGCCGGCAGGGGCGGGATGAGCCCGCTGAAGTGGGTTTGCCGGCCGAGGTAGTCGAAGATCTGGGCGCCCTTGGTGTAGGTCTTGAACGTGCGGATGCCCAGGGCCTTGGCGCGCGCCAGGAGGCGGTCCTGGCCGGGGCCGACCCACTGGCCGCCCACCTCCACCACCTCGCCGTCGCCGACCGGTTGGTTGAGCGTGCGCCCTCCGACGCGGTCGCGCGCCTCGAGCACCACCACGGAATGGCCGTGATGGGCGAGGTCTGACGCTGCGGCCAGGCCGGCCAACCCCGCGCCGATGACGATCACGTCGGCGCGCCGCGCGGGCCCGGCGGAGCGCCCCGTGCGGGTCTTGGCGGCGGCGCTGGCGGCGTCGCCGGCCAGGGCTGCGGCGGCGGCGCCCGCGATCGCCTGGCGGCGCGAGATCTCGGTCATCGGCCGGCCACCACGCAGCCGGTGCGGTTGCGCTCGGCGGGGAAGGGGAGGTCGGCGACCAGCGCGGTCTGGACGTAGTGGTCGCCGCGCGGGCCGGTGCCGCCCAGCTGCGCGCCGACGTCGCGCAGGGCCGGGCGCGGGCCGTCGGGCGCCACCCACGGCGCCAGCGCGAGGAACTGCGGCTTGCTGCCGGCGTAGCGCCGGTTGACCGGGTCGTCATCGCCGGCGACGAAGCGCGCGTTGCCGACGTAGTGGCAACCGCGGCCGCGCAGCCCGCGCTGGAGGATGGCGCTCTGGCCGTCGAACGGGGTGTCTGCCAGGTTGCCGACCATGAACGGGTTGACAGCGTATGTGAAGTGGACACTCGGGTCGCTGACCGCGCGGTAGGCCGAGCCCATCCACGACAGCGGCTGCCAGTGTTCGAGCGTGTCGGACCCGTCGGGACCCGTCCACGCACCGTCGTTGGCGTCGGCCTGGATGACGACATTGGCCCCGAGGTGGTCCAGGCAGCGCATGTACGTCCTGGTGACGTCGTCGCAGGCGTGGGCGGGCGTCGCCGTCCCGTACTCGAAGGCGGGCAGGCTGGTGGCGATCCCCAGGCGCGCGCCGGTGCGGCCGAGCGCGACCGGCTCGAGGTTGCGTCTCGCCGCGACGCCGCCTGAGGGGCCGGGGCTGAAGCCGAGCGCCTGCTCGAAGCCGGTCAGCGGGACCTTGCGGTTGATCGCCAGCAGGTTGGCCAGGGGCGCGGGGGCGTGGTGGCGCACGACGCGCGGCCCCCACACGAACGTCTGGTCATAGGCCACCCCGGCGGTGGGGGCGTAGACGCTGTGCACCCCCGGCGTGCCGGGGTCGCGCAGCGCCTGCACGGCGGCCGCGTTGCGCGTGAGCGCGAACGGCGCCTGCGTGTTGGACGCCATGATGTAGAGGTGATGACGCCGTGCCTCGGTGGCCATCGTGGTCATGAACACGCGCGCGAACGTGTCGGTGGCGGCGACGAAGCCGCGGCCGAGCTGGTTTGCCAGCGCGGGGAACCGGTGCTGCAGGTAGGTGAGAGCGCGCCCGTAACCGGTGTTGATGTCGCCGAGGGTGGCCAGGGTGAGGCACAGGTCGCCGGTGCAGCCGTTTCCGCGTTGCAGCAGGGCGCGCGCGGCAGCGCCTCGCGGACCGACGGCGATCGTCTCCAGGCCGATGTCCTCATCGAAGACCACGAGGTTGGGACGGCCTGTGGCCAGGTGGGGGAGGACCTCGGTGCGCAGCGCGCAGTCGATGGCGCGCCGGTAGTCGGCGGCGGTGGCCATCTGCGCCGGGTGCTGGCGAAACTGGATGGCGAACACGCGCAGGGCATGAGGGCGGGGGTCGGCGGCGACGGCCGGACGGCCCCAGTGGGGGCACGCGGCGGCGCCGGCGGACCCCGGCGCCACCGTGCCGGCGATCCCCGCGAGTACGGCCGCCAGGAGCAGCAATCTCCTCATGGCCGCGGCACCCTATCGCTTGTCCATGTGCGCTGGACATCTGTTCGCATAGCGCTCGAACGGTCGCTATGCGACCAACTAACGCGATAGATTCCACGCACAGTGATGTCCGAGCGAACGCAGGTGGCGATCATCGGCGCCGGTCCGGCGGGTCTGCTGCTCGGTCAGCTCATGCACCGCCACGGCATCGACGCGGTCATCCTGGAGGCTCGCAGCCGGGACTACGTCGAGGCGCGGATCCGCGCCGGACTGTTGGAGCAGGGGACGATCGAGACCCTGCGCGAGGCCGGGGTGGGTGAGCGCATGGACGCCGAGGGTCTGGTCCACGGCGGCATCTACCTGTGCTTCGACCAGACGTTGCATCACATCCCGATCCGCGAGCTGACCAACGGCCGGACGATGATGATCTACGGCCAGACCGAGGTGGTGAAGGACCTCATCGACGCGCGCGTGGAGGCCGGGCTGCCGCTGCTGTTCGAGTGTGACGGCGTCACCGTCGAGGGCCTCGACCACGACGAGCCGGTGGTCCGCTACCGCCACGACGGCGCCGAGCACGAGCTGCGCTGCGACGTCGTCGGCGGCTGCGACGGCTTTCACGGCATCTGCCGGCCCACCATCCCCGAGGACGCGCTCAGCGTGTGGGGTCGCGAGTACCCCTACGGCTGGCTCGGGATCCTCGCCGACGTTCCGCCTTCGACCGACGAGCTCATCTACGCCTACAACGACCGCGGCTTTGCCCTGCACACCATGCGCTCGCCCACGCGCAGCCGCCTCTACATCCAGGTCGATCCCGACGATGACGTCGCGAACTGGTCCGATGACCGGATCTGGTCAGAGCTGCACCAGCGGCTGGCCTCGGACGGCTGGGAGCTGCACGAGGGCCCGGTGCTCGACAAGGCGATCACCCCGATGCGCAGCTTCGTGGCCGCGCCGATGCGCTACCGCTCGCTGCTGCTGGCCGGCGACGCGGCTCATATCGTCCCGCCCACCGGCGCCAAGGGCCTGAACCTGGCCGTGGCCGACGTCACGGTTCTGGCCGACGCGCTCGTCGCCCACTTCGCAAGCGGCTCGGACACCGGCCTGGACGAGTACTCGGACCGCTGCCTGGCGCGCGTGTGGCGTGCTCAGCACTTCTCGTGGTTCATGACCACGATGCTTCACCTCGACCCCCACGACGACGCGTTCGGCCGCGAGCTGCAGCGCTCCCAGCTGCGCTACGTGACGACGTCCACCGCCGCGGCCACGTCGCTGGCCGAGAACTACGTCGGGCTGCCCCTGGAGCAGACCGCGCCCCCGGCGGTGACCCGGTGACCGAGGTCGCATCACTGAGCGAGGCCATCGCCGAGCTCGTCCACGACGGCGACTCCGTCGCGATCGAGGGCTTCACCCATCTGATCCCGTTCGCCGCCGGCCACGAGATCCTGCGCCAGGAGCGCCGCGACCTCGAGCTGATCCGGATGACGCCGGACATCCTCTATGACCAGATGATCGGGATGGGGGCGGCGCGCAAGCTCGTGTTCTCCTACGGCGGCAATCCCGGCGTCGGCTCCCTGCACCGCTTCCGCGACGCCGTCGAGCACGACTGGCCCCACGCCATCGAGCTCGAGGAGCACAGCCACGCCGGCATGGCCAACCGGTACGCCGCCGGCGCCGCCCGGATGCCGTTCGCGGCGATGCGCGGCTATGTCGGCACCGATCTGGCGCCGCATACGCAGGTCAAGCCGATCACATGCCCGTTCACCGGGGAGCAGCTCGTGGCCGTGCCCGCGCTGCGTCCCGACGTGGCCATCGTCCACGCCCAGGAGGCCGACCGCGAGGGCAACGTCCAGCTGTGGGGAATCCCCGGCGTGCAGAAGGAGGCCGTGCTCGCCGCCGACCGGGCGCTGGTGACCGTGGAGCGGATCGTCGACGAGCTCGAGCCCCGGCCCGGCGGCGTGGTCATCCCGGGCTGGGTGATCGAGGCGGTGGCCGAGGCGCCGGGCGGCTCTCAGCCCTCCTACAGCCTGGGCATCACCACTCGAGACAACGACTTCTACCGCAGCTGGGACAAGCTCAGCCGCGATCGGGATGAGTTCGAGTCGTGGATGCGCGAGCACGTGCTGGAGCCCACCAAGGACGTCGCGTCCCGATGACGGCGACCAACGAGCAGGCGACCTCGGCAGAGGTTCAGACGGTCGTCGCCGCCCGGCGCCTGGAACACGCCAAGTCCGTGTTCATCGGCGTGGGCCGGCCCTCCACGGCGGCGATCCTGGCCCGCATGGTGCACAACCCGCACCTCGTGCTCGTCTATGAGTCGGGCACGATCGGCGCCAAGCCCTTCCACATCCCGCTGTCCATCGGGGACGGCGAGCTGGCCGAGACCGCCGATGCGGTCGTGTCGGTGCCCGAGATGTTCAACTACTGGATCGGCCCGGGCCGGGTTGAGGTGGCGTTCCTGGGCGCGGCTCAGGTCGACCGCTTCGGGAACCTCAACTCGACCGTGATCGGCGACTACGACCATCCCAAGACCCGGCTCCCGGGCGCGGGCGGCGCGCCGGAGATCGCCGCCTGCTGTCAGGAGGTGGTGGTCATCGCGCCGCACTCGCCGCGCACGTTCGTGGACCAGCTTGACTTCCGCACCACCGTCGGCTTCGGCGACGGGCCCGGCGACCGCCAGCGCCTGGGCTTCCGAGGCCGTGGCCCCACCGCCGTGGTCACCGACCTTGGGGTCATGGAGCCCGACCCCGACACCCGTGAGCTCACCCTCACCCAGATCCACGACGGCATCGAGGCCGACCAGGTGCGTGAGGCCACCGGGTGGGACCTCAAGGTCGCCGACGCCCTGCAGCACACGCCGCCTCCCACCGACGAGGAGCTCTCGGCCCTGCGCGAGCTCCTCAGCCGTTAACCCGTTCCCGTGCCCGTTCAGAGATCAAGAGGGGACTGCCACAGATGAGCACCGAGGAGACCACCGAGTCGCTCTACGCACCGGTCGTCGACACGCCCACCAACTACCTGCGCGATCCGGCGGATGCCCACCCTCCGCTCGACTATCCGCCGTACAAGTCGACCGCCCTGCGACATCCCAAGCAGCCGCTCATCTACCTGCCCAACACGCTCACGGAGATCACGGGCCCGGCGCTCGGCGACGCGCGGGTGATCACGCCGGGCGATGGCGACCTGACCCGTCAGCACGAGGGCGAGCCGATCGGCGAGCGGATCACGGTCTCAGGGCGCGTGTTCGACACCGAGGGCAAGCCTCTGCGCAACACGCTGGTGGAGGTGTGGCAGGCCAACGCCTGCGGGCGCTACCGCCACCGCTGGGACAACTGGCCGGCGCCCCTGGACCCCAACTTCTCCGGCGCGGGTCGCTGCCTGACCGACGACGAGGGCCGCTACCGCTTCACGACGATCAAGCCCGGCCCTTATCCCTGGGGCAACCACTACAACGCGTGGCGGCCCGCCCACATCCACTTCTCGCTGATGGGCCGCGCGTTCACCCAGCGTCTGGTCACTCAGATGTACTTCCCGGGCGACCCGTTCTTCCCCTATGACCCGATCTTCAACTCCGTCCGCGACGACGCAGCGCGCGAGCGCATGATCTCGCGCTTCTCGATCCACGCCACCCAGCCTGACTGGGCCGCCGCCTACGAGTTCGACATCTATCTCCGCGGACCGGCGTCCACGCCCTTCGAGGAGGCGTTTTGATCTTCAAGACCACCCCCTCGCAGACGGTCGGGCCGTACTTCGCCATCGGGCTGCCCTGGCCTGAGGGCCCGCACGCCGTCGACCCGGCGACGCCCGGCGCGTTCACCATCACGGGCACCATCTACGACGGCGCCGGCGCGCCCATCCCCGATCACCTGATCGAGACCTGGCAGGCCGATCCCGAGGGCCGCTTCGCCGACGCCAATGGCTACGGCGGCGCCTCCGAGATGGAGGGGTTCCGCGGGTTCGCGCGCTATGGCGTGGAGGTGGGCGACGGGACATACGAGATCGTCACCGTCAAGCCGGGCCGGGTCAAGAGGGCGGGCGGGACAGGTGGGCTCCAGGCCCCCCACATCGACGTGACGCTGATGGCACGTGGCATGCTCAACCGCGTGGTGACCCGGATCTACTTCGGCGACGAGGAGGAGGCCAACGCCGAGGATCCGGTGCTCTCGCTCGTCCCGGCCGACCGCCGCCACACCCTGATCGCGACGCCCGAGGACGGCGGCTACCGCTTCGACATCCGCGTCCAGGGACCGGGCGAGACGGTCTTCTTTGACGTCTGACTCCGGGCTCTTCGGCGGCATCTACGCGCGCGGCGCGGTCGCCGCCGAGGTGAGCGACCGCGCCTGGCTGCAGGCGATGCTCGACGTGGAGGCGGCGCTGGCCCGGGCCTGCGCCGCCGAGAGCCTCATTCCGGGGCTCGCCGCCGACGAGATCGCGGCCGCCTGCCGGGCCGACCGCTTCGACATCGCGGAGCTGGGCCGCGCTGCCGCCGACTCCGCCACGCCGGTGGTGGCCCTGGTCAAGGCGCTGCGGGCCGCGGTGGCCGAGCCGGCGCGCCAGCACGTCCACCTCGGCGCCACCAGCCAGGACATCGCCGACACGGCGCTCATGCTGATCGCCCGGCGGTCGCTCGTGCCTCTGCTGGATGATGCGCGTGCCGCCGCCGGCGCCGCCGCCGGTCTGGCCGAGGCCCATCGCGACACGCCGATGATCGGCCGCACGCTGCTCCAGCAGGCGGTCCCGATCACCTTCGGATTGCGTGCCGCCGGCTGGCTCACCGGTCTGGATGAGGGTCGGCGCCGGCTGCGGCAGCTCCGCGACGGCGAGCTGGCGGTGCAGATGGGCGGGCCGGTGGGAGCGCGGGCACCGGCGGTGGCCGCGCGCGTCGCCGCCGAGCTGGGGCTGGCCGAGCCGGTGATGCCCTGGCAGGCAATCCGGCTGCGTCCCGTCACGCTCGCGACCGCTCTGGGAGCATTCAGCGGCGTGCTGGCCAAGATCGCCCGGGATGTGACGCTGCTGGCCCAGCAGGAGGTGGCCGAGGTGAAGGAGGGCGGAGACCCCAGGCGCGGCGGGTCGAGCGCCATGGCCCACAAGCGCAACCCGGTTGGCGCCGTGTCGGTCCTGGCCTGCACCAAGCGCACACCCGCCCTCGTCGCCACCGCGCTGGCGGCGATGGAGGCCGAGCATGAGCGGCCCGCCGGGGCATGGCAGTCGGAATGGGGGACCTACACCGACCTGCTCAGCCTCACCGGCTCGGCGACGGCATGGTCGCGCGAGCTGTTGGAGAACCTGGTCGTGGATCCGGAGCGGATGAGCGCGAACCTGGCCGCGGCGGCGACCGGGGACCAGTCGGTTGACGACGGCGCGGGCCAGCTGGTGGACCGCGCTCTGGAGGCGCATCGGGCGTGATCCCGGTGGATCTCAACTGCTCGGCCAGCGGACCCGAGGATGCGCCCGTCCTGCTGTTGGGCGGCTCGCTGGGCACCACGCTGGCCATGTGGGAGCCCCAGGTGCCGGCACTCTCCGCCGCCCACCGGGTCATCCGCTTCGAGCACCGCGGCCACGGCGGATCTCCCGTCCCGACGGGCCCCTACGCGATCGACGACCTCGGAACCGACGTGCTCACCATGCTCGACCGTCTTCAGCTACCGCGCGTGTCCTACTGCGGCCTCTCGATTGGCGGCATGGTCGGCCAGTGGCTGGCCATCAACGCGCCTGAGCGGATCGACAAGCTCATCCTGCTGTGCACCGCGCCGTACCTGCCGCCCGCATCGGCGTGGCAGGAGCGCGCGGCGGCGGTGCGCGAGGCGGGCTCGCCCGAGGTGGTCGCCGACGCGGTGGTGGGACGCTGGTTCACGCCGGGGTTCGCGCAATCGCACCCCGATATCGTGGCGCGATATCGGGCCACGATATCGGGCATCGACGCCGAGGGTTACGCCGGCTGCTGTGAGGCGATCGCCGGGATGGATCTGCGCGGCGGCCTGGCCGGGATCACCGCGCCGACGCTCGTGGTCGCCGGGCGCCAGGACCCGTCGATCCCGCCCGAGCACTCCGAGGCCTTGGCGGCCGCCATCCCGGGCGCGCGCATCGAGATTCTGGATCCCGCGGCGCACCTGGCCAGCGTCGAGCGCGCCGACGCGGTCACCGCGCTGATCGCGGGCCACCTCGACGGTGCGGCGACGGGAGTGAGCGTATGAGCGACGAAGATCACGACGCCGGTATGAAGGTCCGCCGCGCCGTGCTGGGCGACGCCCACGTCGACCGCGCGATCGAGCGCACCACTGAGTTCACCGCTCCGTTTCAGGAGTTCATCACCCGCTATGCCTGGGGCGGCGTGTGGACCCGGGAGGGGCTCGACCGCCGCACCCGCAGCGTGATCACCCTGTCGGTGCTCACCGCGCTGGGCCGCGAGAACGAGATCGCGATGCACGTCCGCGCGGCGCTGCGCAACGGCCTGACCCCGGCCGAGATCGGTGAGATCTTCATCCACACCGCCATCTACGCCGGGGTGCCGGCGGCCAACTCGGCATTCGCGATCGCCCAGGAGGTGATCGACGCCGAGTCGGCCTCTGGCGGAGCCTCGGCTAGCCCTTGATGAAGCCGGTGCCCTTGACGGCCTTGAGCACCTGAGCGGCGGTCAGGCCGGTGTCAAACGGTCCGCTGGGGGCGATCGGCTTGCCCAGGAACAGTCCGATGGCGCCGGCGTGACGCGCCTCGACGGTCACGATCGACAGGGCGACGCCCAGGTACGCCGGGGTCTTGATGTTGAACGCCTGACCGATGTAGGCGTGGACGCCCGTGTTCTCCAGGACGTAGGCGGTCGCGGCGAACGTGTCCACGTCCGTCGTGGCCTTGCCGAAGTCGAACCTCGGCTTCTTCGCTGCCTTGCTGCCGAGCGCCTTCTTCAGGGTCGCGACATGGGTGTCCTCGTCCTTCTTGGTGGTGGCGAGGAACTGCTTGAGCGCCTTGTTCTTGACGATGCCGTTCTTGGTGGCCTCGTCGTAGAACGCCGCCTCGAGGTACTCGAGCGTCAGGGCGTAGTTGAGGATGCCGATGTCGCCCTTGCCGAAGCTGGACGGCGGACCACCCTTGGCCATCGCGGCGCCCGGAACAAGCGCGCTCAGGATGGCGCCGCCGCTCAGCGCGGCAGCGCCGCCCATGGCGCCCTTGCGCAGGAAGGACATCCGGGTGTCACCCGCGACCGCGTCAGCGGCCTCACGGATGGCACCGTCGGCGTCCACGGTTTCGAGATTGATATGAGCCATGCAGACTGCTCCTTTTTTAGGAGTTGGCGGTCCCGCACCCATTGCTGCGGCGCCCCGGGGCTGCCGGATCACCAGGGGTATGTCAGATAACTGACGTACGCCTCAAGGTCTGCGGCCGCGATGCCGATACACAGGATTAGCCCGCTGCTGCGATCGCGGTGCTCCGCACCGCAGCCCCGGCCTTGACCGCCCACAGCGGCTTGGCCAGCAGCAGCTGCACGTCGCAGATCCGCCGCTCGGCGAATCCACCCTCGCAATAGGCGAGGTACAGCGTCCAGATCCGCTGGAAGCGCTCGTCGTAGCCCAGCGTGGCCAGCTCGTCGCCGTTGGCGGTGAAGTTGTGGCGCCAGCGGCGCAGCGTCTCGACGTAGCTGGCGGTGATGTCCTCCAGGCCCACCGCCTGCAGATCGGTGCGGCGCGCCACGTTACGCATGATCACCTCCATCGAGGGCAGGCAGCCCCCGGGGAAGATGTACTCGCGGATGAAGGACTTGGACGCCTTCTCGACCTCATAGGCGCGATCGTCGATCGTGATCGCCTGGAGCAGCATCGCGCCGTGCGGGGTCAGCAGGTCCGAGCAGCGCGAGAAGAAGCGCCCGATCTGCTGCCAGCCCACCGCCTCGATCATCTCGATCGAGACGAGCTTGTCGAAGCTGCCCCGGAGGTCCCGGTAGTCGCGCATGAGCACCGTGACGCGATCCTGGAGCCCCACCTCCCGGACCCGCGCCACCGCGTAGTCGTGCTGCTCCTTGGAGATCGTCGTGGTGACGACCCGGCAGCCGCGGGTGGCCGCGGCGTAGACGGCAAAGCCTCCCCATCCGGTGCCGATCTCCAGCACCCGGTCCTCGGGGCCGAGGTCAAGGCGCTCGCAGACCCGCTCCAGCTTGGCCACCGACGCCTCCTCCAGCGTCACGCCGGGGCGCTCGAACAGCGCGCACGAGTACATCATCGTCGGGTCGAGCATCCGCGCGAACAGCTCGTTGCCGAGGTCGTAGTGGGCGGCGATGTCACGCCGGCTCCGTTGCCGGGTGCGGCGCCTGAGGGCCTCACGAACGCGCTGGCGAGGCTTCCACAGCGGCGCGGTGACGGCGCGCACCCGATCGATCAGGACCGCGTTGCGCGCCGCGAGACGAATCACCGCCACCAGATCAGGGCTGTCCCACATGCCGTGGGCGTATGACTCGGCCAGCCCGCGGCTGCCACGCATGAGCATTCGCCAGAACCGGGGGTCATGGACGTGGATCGTGGCGGTCGGAGGGCCGGAGCCGAACGTCCGCCGCGCCTCGCCCTCGACGATGGTGAGGCTGCCGACGCGGATCGCGTTCAGCACTCGCGTCGCCAGCGCTCGCGCGGCACCGCTCTCGCGCTCGGTCACCGTGTGGCCGCCTCGGGGTGGGGATGGACGCGCGCGCCGCGGAGCTTGAGCCCGACGGCGTGTCCGTAGATGAGCGCCAGCACCCGGGCGGTGGCCAGCGGGTAGCGGGCGGTCATCCGCGCCGCGGCGCCGCGCGTCAACGGCGCTCGCTGCATCGCCAGCGTGGCGTCGAAGGCCAGCCGGCCCTCGCGATGGCTCTCGATGTGGACCGAGAGCGTCGGGCCGGGTTGCGTGGCGCGCGCCTGGTACTGGTGGTCCATGCCCATGAACGGCGAGACGTGCAGCTCCTTGGCAAAGCGGCCTGCGCGCACCGCGGAGCCCGGCGTGCGGTCAGACAGCAGGTAGGAGTAGCGCTCTCCCCACGGCGTATTGGTGACCTCGGCCAGCACGCTGTGCAACTCCCCGTCCGCGCCCGCCTCGAAGCAGTAGTAAAAGCTCACCGGGTTGAAGCACAGCCCGAAGGAGCGCAGCTGGGTGAGCAGGCGGACCGGGCCGGCCGGGCGGTGCCCCGAGAGCTCGGCCACCCGGTCACGGACGGCGACGTCGAGCGGCAGCGACGCCGGGCCCAGGTAATCGCGGCGACGGAAGCGCAGCGCCCCGGGGCCCCGCGCGAGCAGCCGGCCGCCCAGCAGCGACGGGAGCTCGCCGAGGTCGACGTAGACCAGGGACAGCCGGTGGGTGAACTCCTTGCGGGGCTCCAGGCGCCGGTGGCGGATGGTCCCCGCGTAGATGGCGCTGGCCGTCACAGCCGCGCTCCGAACCGCTCGGCCACGCGCAGCGCGCTGACAACGCCGTCCTCGTGAAAGCCCCAGCCCCAGTAGGCGCCGCAGAAGTGGGTGCGGTTGTGCGCGCTGATCTCCGCGACCCGGCCCTGGGCGGCCATCCCCTCGCGCGTGTAGACGGGATGGGCGTAGGCGATCGTGCGGATCACGTGCGCCGGGTCGATCTGGTCGGTGCGGTTGAGCGTCACGCAGAACTCCCGCTCGGCGCGCAGGGATTGGAGGCGGTTCATGTGGTAGGTCACGGTGGTGCGCCCTGTCGGAGCGTCGGACAGGTGATAGTTCCAGCTCGCCCATGCGCGCCGGCGCCGCGGCAGGATCGACGTGTCGGTGTGGAGCACCGCCTCGTTGGCCTGGTAGGGGATCGCGCCCAGCACCCGGCGCTCGGCGTCGCTGGCGTCGGCGAGCAGCGCGAGCGCCTGGTCTGAGTGGGTGGCCAGCACGACCTCGTCAAACGGCTCCGGCTCGCCGCCGCGCGGCGTCACCAGCACGCCGTCGGCGCCGCGCCGGACGGCGTGCACCGGGGTGCGCAGGCGCAGGCGTCCCGTGAAGCGGCTCAGCAACGCCTCGACGTAGCGCGCGGAGCCGCCGCCGACGGTCTGCCAGCGCGGCCGGTCGCGGAACGACAGCATGCCGTGATTGTCGAAGAACTCGACCATGAAACGGGCGGGGAAGCTCCACATCTGCCGCGGGTCCGCCGACCACACCGCCGACGCCTGGGGGATGATCAGGCGGTCGATGAAGGGGCGGCTGAAGCGCTGCTGCTCAAGCCATTGGCCCAGCGAGGGGCCGTCGCCGTCCCCATGCCCGTCCCCGGCGCGGAGCAGCTCGTGCGCGGCGCGGTTGAAGCGGGCCAGGTCGGCCACCATCCGGTGAAACCACGGCGTGATCAGGTGGGCTCGCTTGGCGAACAGGCCGTTGGGCGAGGAGCCGGTGTACTCGAAATCCCCGCGGCCGTCGCTGACGCCGAACGTCATCGTCGACGGCTGGATCGCCACCCCCAGGCGAGCGAGCAGGCGCTCGAAGTTGGGGTAATTGCGGTCGTTGAAGACGATGAAGCCGGTGTCGACGTGGTGGGTCTCGTTGGCCGTGTCCACGCGCACCGTGTTGGTATGGCCGCCCGCGTAACCGGCCGCCTCGAACACGGTGACCTCGTGGCCGGCGTCGAGCAGGTGGGCCGTCACCAGGCCGGACACACCGGCTCCAACGATCGCGATCCTCATCTTCTCGCGCCCTCTACCCGATTTCGTCTGACCCGCTCGCCGCGCTCTGAGCCTCGGCGGCGGCACGTTTGCGGGCCCGGCGCTCGCCGACGGCGGCGATCATGACGCTGAGCTCGAAGAGCCCGTAGAGGGGGAGCGTCTCGAGCAGCATGGTGATCGCGTCCCCCGGGAGGATGGCGGCCACCAGGCAGCACGCCAGCACCGCCCAGCGACGGTTGCGGCGGAGCTGTCGAGGGGTCACGAGCCCGGCGCGTGTCACGGCGATGATCGCCACGGGCACCTGGAACAGCAGCCCCATCGCCAGCAGCACGGTCGCGGC
Organism: uncultured Actinomycetota bacterium; assembly: GCA_963708835.1. Taxonomy (GTDB): domain Bacteria; phylum Actinomycetota; class Thermoleophilia; order Solirubrobacterales; family Solirubrobacteraceae; genus Palsa-465. The sequence continues at coordinate 126,073 of CAVPUB010000003.1, forward strand.
GAACTTGTAGTACTGGTTCGCCTGTACGAGTACGTTGAACTCGCCGCTGTTGAAGTTCTGGAAGAAGTGCAGCGACGCGGGCAGCACGACGGCGTAGCCGAAGGCGACGCCGGCGGCGAACAGCGCGGGGATGGCGAGCGTCACCGGCAGCATCCGACGGCGCATGTGCGGCTCGAAGGCGGGCATGAAGAAGCCGTAGGCCTGCAGCAGCACGACCGGCAGGGCGAGGATGAGCGCGAAGATGAGGGTGACGGTCAACGTCGCGGTGAACGGCTCGCCGATCCCGAGCGTGACCGGGCGGTCGCCCTCCGGCGCCGCCGACAGGCTCTTGACGTCCTTGCCCAGGCTCTTCTGGACCTGCGCCAGCGACGACTGCGTCGCCGCGGACTGGGGCTGTGCCCGCAGCGCGCCGACGACGACGCCGAGCTGCTTGGCGACGTCGCGAGCGCTGATCTGGACGTGGTAGGTCGCTCCCAGCGGCCCGTGTCCGGCGCGGACCTGCTGCTGGGTGTTGTGGGCCAGCGGCTGGTTGACCAATCGCAGGATCTGGTGGTTCTGCCAGAAGCAGAGGCCGAACGCGACCGCGACCGCGAGGAGCGAGATGATCAGGCGCGAGCGCAGCTCGTCCAGGTGGTCCACGACGCTCAGCTGAGCGTCGTGGCTCACCGGGCGAACGCTGATGGGCGCCACAGCGCCTGGGATCTGCATCGGCAGATGCCTCGTCGGTCGGTTCCGCGCCCGTACGCTCAGGCGGCCGGCGTGAGCGGGGTGTTGCGGCGGACGCCGTGCTCCTCGGTGGGCTGGACGACGGGCGCCACGGGCGCGGGCGCGGGCACGGGAGCGGGAGCGGGAGCGGCCGGCAGCGCATCGACGCGAGCGGCGCTGTGGTCGTCGGTCATGTGGACGGTGTGGGCATCATGCGAGTCGCCGGTCACCGAGTCCTTGAACCCACGCAGGCCCTCGCCGAGGGACTTGCCCATTTCGGGCAGGCGCTTGGCTCCGAACACGAGCAGCACGATGACGAGGACGAACAGGATGTGAATGGGGTTGTCGAGTCCGAGCATCTGCAATCTCCGATCAGGCGTTTTCGAGGTCGATGGTTCCTACGGACGGCCGCGCGGTTTGGATCACCCGCCGCACGATGGCGGCGGGGCGGGCGAGACTCGTGGGGCTAGGTCAGCGAGGCGCTGATGACCGGCGGATGCGTCGGGACCTTGGTGCCGCCGGCGGGCTCGGGGGTGACCATCACCAGCGACACCCCGTGCAGGTTGCCGGGCACGTCGACCTGGCCATCGCCGGCGGCGGTCACGCTGAACAGCGCCATCGTCGGCGACGGCGAGGCCTTGCCCCGCTGCAGCCACACCTCGTAGATCTGGCCGGCCGGAGGTGGCGAGAAGTGATGGACGACGAGCTCGGCCTTTCCGGGGGCGATCCTCAGCTGGGCGGTTCCCTGACCGGTGACCTTGGCGTCGATCACCCGCGTGGCCGGGCCCGACGAGGACGTCAAGCTGACGACGGCAAACGCGATCACCGCGACGGCGAGCGCGGTGCCGAAGGCCAGCGCGGGTCGCGGCAGGGCCCAGCGCGAGATCCGCGGACGGCTCCGCGCCGCGCGACGGGGAGCGCCGGCGGGCACCGGCTCGTCGTCGATGGCGCGCAGGACGCGGCGCCGCAGCTCAGGCGATGCGCGATGGGGAGGGGCGGTCATCGGCAGGACGTTGACCACCTCCTGGAACGAGGCGAGCTCGTCGCGGCACACGGAGCACGTATCGAGGTGACGCAGGAAGGCCTCGGTCTCGGCCGAGTCCAGTGCTCCGAGCGCATAGGCGGCGACATCGCCGCCGCATTGGCGGCTCTGGGTGGTGCGGTCGCGGTCGTTCATGGGCGTGCCTGGCTTCTCATAGCACCGCTCCTGAAGGATCGCCAAGCGCCACGCGCAGCTTCGTCAGACCGAGCCGCATCCTTCCCTTCACGGTACCAGCGGGAAGTTGGAGCATTGAGGCGATCTGGGTGTGCGTGAAGCCGCCGAAGTATGCGAGCTCGATCACCTGGCGCTGTTCGGCGGGGAGCTCGCTCAGCGCGGTGCGCACCTCGTCGGCGTCCTCGCGGCTCTGGACCTCGCGGGCGGTGTCCTCGGTTGCGGGCATGCGCTCGACGATCCCCTCGGCGTTGACGTCCTGCCCGGTCCGGACCGATTCGCGCCGGAACAGGTCGATCGCCCGGTTGTGCACCACGCCGAGCACCCATGACCTCACGCTCCCGCGCTGGCGGTCATAGCGCGCGCCGCTGCGCCACAGCGACAGGAACGCCTCCTGGACGACATCCTCCGCGGTGCTGCGCCGCCCGCACATCCGGTAGGCGAGCGAGAATGCCGCATCGGCGTGCCGGTCGAAGACCACCTCGAAGGCGCGGGCGTCGCCGTCGTGGACCAACGGCATGAGATCCTCGTCCGCGAGCGTGCGGAGATCGGAACCGGATTGGCGGAAGCTGATGGATGGGCGAAACACGTTGTGTCGTGTAGTGGATCAGGTCTCCTGGAGCGATGGTGCCCCCGGCCGCCCGGGGAGAGTCGGCGACCGGGGGCGTCCAGGCCGCCGATTCAAGGCTGTGTGATCAGCGGACCCGCCTTGGCCAGGACCATGCTCTTGGTCAGCGGCTTGTCAAACGCGCCGTTGGGGGTGATGGGCTGGCCGGTCAGCACGGCGATCGACGCGGCGTGACGGGCCTCGGTCTGGACGATCGACCCGGCGGCGGCCAGCACGGCACCGTTGGTCAGTGACGGGGCGGCTCCGTTGTAGGCGCCGACGCCGGTGTTCTCCAGGACGTAGGCGAGCTTCAGGAAGCCGGCCTGGTTGGTGACCGGGAACGCGAATGTCGGCATCTTGACCGGCTTACCGCCGAGCGAGGTGATCGCCTTGGTCAGGGCGCTGACGTGCTCCGCCTCCTCGTCGCCGAACAACTTGGCCAGGGACTTGGCCTGGCCGCTGAGGCGGACCGACTTGCCCTTGGACCGGTAGAAGTCGGTCTCCAGGTATTCGAGCGTGAGCGCGAAGTTCAGGATGTCGACATCCGAAGTGGCGGCCAGCGCATCGCTGACGTACGGCGTGACGGCGCCGGCGCCGTAGACCGCGGCGACGCCGAGGGCGCCGCGCAGGATGAAGCTGGAGCGGCTGATGCCGCTGACCTCGACGCCGGCCAGTTCAAGGCTGGGCGTATCAGGTGTGTTCATGGGAGTGTGTTCCTCTCTATCTGGCTGGGGCGAGCGGCTAGGCGATGAACGGCTTCACGACGGCCAGAACCTGGGCCATGCTCATCGGCTTGGCGAAGGCGCCGTCGGGGGTCGGCGACTTCTTGAGCAGCAGGTTCAGCGTCGCCGCGTGGCGAGCTTCGATGGTGTGGATCGAAAGCGCGGCCGCGAGGATCTCCTTGCTCTTGATCTTGGCCGCCTGCCCGAGATACGCGGAGGCGCCGAGATTCTCGACCGTTGCCGCCAGCGCGGTGACCTGCGCCGCGCTGTGGATGGGGAACTTGCCCGTCGGCTCCGCGGCCGCCGTCCCGAGCTGCCCGGCGACCGTCTTGAGCGCCTGGACGTGGTCGGCCTCCTCGGCGCCGAACGTCTTGAGCACCGACAGGGCCTTGCCGTGGAAGAGGTCGCTCTTGATCACCTTGTCGTAGAACTGCGACTCGAGGTACTCGAGCGTGAGCGCGTAGTTGACGATCGCCAGATCGCCGGAGTCAGAGGCAGCGCTGCTGCTCATGCTGCTGCTGGTGGTGGCGCTCGACGTGCCCGCTGCCGCGCTCGACGCTGCGCCCGAGGACGTCGTGGTGTTCGACACGCTGCCGCACGCGGCGATGAAGGCCGCCAGGGACGTCGCCGCGGCGCCGGCGCCGACGCGCTTGCCCGCCATCTTGAGGAAGCGCTTGCGCTCGACGTCGTCGCGAGCGAGACGCTCGACGATGCCGGGCGTCGGCTCGCCTGCCTCGGTGTTGCTGGATTCCGTCATCGGAACTCCTTGTCTCATCATGCGCAGTCCGGTCCCACCCCCGTCTACGGCAATGTCCGATGCACGGATCACTGCTATCCGGTGCGCCAAGGCGCTCCGCGCACGATCTCTGCCCGGGTTTTGGCGGGAATCCCGCTCGTTTGCGCACCGATCCGCGGAGTGGATGGCGCCGCGGGCAGACTCCTGGACACTCGGTGGGTGCCGGGCTGCCGCGGAGTCAAGAGCCCGGCGGACCTGCCGATTACCCCCGTGCTTGGACGGGTCTGCCGTCCAGATGTCGACATGCCGATACCCAGCTCGCCGATTGCGGCCCTGCGCGGTCGCTTCACTGAGACGCACGCCACGCGGCTGCTCTGGCGCGCGGGCTTCGGTCCCAAGCCTGGCCAGGCTAAGCGGCTGGCGGCACTCGGCCTCGACGGCGCCGTCGCGTCCCTGACGCGCCCCCGCGGCCCCGCCCAACTCACCGGCCGCGCGCCGCACGGGGAGGACGGGCTGCCGCTGGACCCGATCGACGTCTGGGGCGATGACCACTGCTGGTGGCTGGATCGAATGGTGCGCTCAGACCAGCAGCTGGTCGAGCGCATGACGCTGGTCTGGCACAGCTGGTTCGCCACCTCGATCGACGGCGCCACGGCGTCGCTGATGCTGCGCCAGAACCGGATGATGCGGGCGCGGGCGCTGGGCAACTTCCACGACCTCCTCGTGGAGGTCACGCGCGACCCGGCGATGCTCCTCTGGCTCTCGGGCACCGAGAACAACAAGTACAGCCCGAACGAGAACTACGGCCGTGAGGTGATGGAGCTGTTCACGCTGGGCGCCGACCGCGGCTACACCCAGCACGACGTGCACCAGCAGGCCCGCGCGCTGACGGGCTTCGTCAACACCTGGAGCGACAGCCGCGGGCCCTATGACTTCCGCTTTGACCCCAAGCTCCACGACACCGGGGTCAAGAGGATCTTCGGCCAGCGCGGGCGCTTCAACTACCTGGACACGTGCCGGCTGTGCGTGACGCACCGGAGCCACCCGTCGTTCATGGTCACGAAGCTGTGGGGCTACTTCGTGGCCGATCCGATCCCGGGCGGCGTGCTGCGTGAGCTGGAGCGCACCTACGTCCGCAGCGGCTTCGAAGTCCGTCCGCTGGTGGAGGCGATCCTGCGCCACCCGCTGTTCTATGAGGGCGGGCGCATGGTGATCCCGCCCGTGGTCTTCTGCGCGGGGCTGCTGCGCGGCAGCGGCAACACCGTGCAGACCAACGCCTGGGCCTGGATCGGCGAGGAGACAGGGCAGCGGCTGTTCGCTCCACCCAACGTCGCCGGATGGGACTACGCCCACTGGCTGGACACCTCCCGGTGGACGGCGCGCTTCACCGCGGTCAACTACGCGCTTGAGAAGAACTCGATCGACCCTGAGTCAAAGACGTATCCCATCCACGAGAACGCGTCGCAGGCGCTGGCCCGCGCATTGGCCTTCTGGGGCAATCCCGACCTCTCCGACGCCACCAAGGGCCAGCTGCGCGCCTTCAGTCGCAGGGCGCAGAAGAAGATCAAGGCCGACTGGGAGGAGCGCCCGTACCGCGTGATGCGCCAGAACGCCCTGCGCGCGCTCATCCCCACCACCCCCGACTGGCAGACCTGCTGATGGCCCGCCGTCCGCCCGCCGACAACTGCTGCGCCGGCTTCACCCGGACCGAGGCGATGCGTGCGGCGCTCGCGGCGGGGCGACAGGGTGGGCGGGAGTTCTCCCCCCGGGAATGGGATCCGCGGATGCCGATCCCTGCCGGGACCGGGATCGACCGCCGCCGCTTCCTGCTGGCCGCCACCGGCGGCCTGGTGTCGGTCTACGGCGCCGGACGGCTGGGTCTGGGCGGACAGGCGCTCTCTGAAGGGATCGCGCAGGCGGCCGGCGGCCAGAGCGCGACGAGCCCGATACTCGTCTCGATCTTCCTCGCCGGTGGGATCGACGCCCTGTCGGTGCTCGCGCCCACCCAGGATCCGACCTACCGCAAGCTGCGCCCCACGCTGGCCGTGTCCCCGTCCCAGGGGATCCCGTTCGCCGAGGATCCACGGCTGAGCTGGGGCCCGGCGGCCGCCGGGTTCGCCCAGCTGCACAGCGCCGGCAAGCTGACCGTGTTCCCCGGCATCGGCTACCGCGATCCGGACATGTCGCACTTCACCAGCCGGCACTACTGGGAGGTCGGCGCGGCCGACACGCGGGTGATGACCGGATGGCTGGGCCGCTACCTGGACCAGGTGGGCACCGCCTCCAACCCTCTCCAGGGACTGTCGATGGACTCGGAGATGAACCCGACGCTGGCCACTGCCGTCAACCCGGTGGCGGCCATCGACCTGCCCGAGAGCTTCTCGCTGTGGCTGCACGACGTGTGGGGCGATGTGTTCTCGCTGACCCTCAACTCGGCCTCGGCCATGGGCGACGCCCACCGCCACGCCGGGGATCCGGCGATCGCCCAGGTCGCGGGCGCCGCGTCGGAGGTCGGCACCGTGCGCCGGGCCCTGGCGCCGTTCCGCAACGCCGACGGCAAGCCGACCTACGCCGCGCCGGTCACCTATCCGACCGACAGCAAGTCCGACTTCCCGCAGCGACTGGCCGGGCTGGCGGCGATGATCGCGGCGGGGCTCCCCCTGCGCTGCGTCGCGCTGACCCCCGAGACCCAGTTCGACACCCACGCCACCCAGAGCGAGACGTTCGGCCCCGGGCTGACAACGATCGCCGAGGCCATCGCCGCCTTCCAGGCGGACCTCGAGGCGCGCGGGATCGCTGACCGCGTGCTCGTGCACGTGTGGTCGGAGTTCGGGCGCCGGGCCCAGGAGAACGGCGGGCACGGCACCGACCACGGGGCCGCCGGAGTGGGAATGCTCATCGGCACGCGCGCGAGCGGGACGATGGTGGGGGAATGGCCAACGCTGACCAACCTTGACGCCAACGGCAACCAGCGCGAGAACGTCGACTTCCGCGGCGTCTACTGCTCCCTGCTGGAGCAGTGGTTTGACCATGACGCGGCGTCGGTGATCCCCGACGCGCGCACCTTCGCCCGCTACCAGCTCATCCGATGACGCTGCGGGTCCGGCGCATCCTGGCGATCGGGCTGGCCGGCGGCGCGGCCGCGGGCGGCGCGGCCGCCGGTGTCGGCACCGCGGTCAGCAGCGCCTCCCAGCCCCCCGGCGGGGGCGCTCGGAGTGCCCCGGCTCGCCTGCTCGTCTATGCCCAGGAGTGGTCGCTGTGGCCGTCGCGCCCGTCGGTGAAGGCCGGCAAGCTGATCGTTCAGCTCTGGAACCGCGGCGAGGACGCCCACGATCTGCGGATCCGCCGCCTCAGCCATGCGGCGATGGTGGGTCGCGCCCAGAGCGACGCGGTCACCCAGTCGGGCAAGGTCAGCCAGGCCACCTGGCACCTGGCGCCCGGGACCTACGAGCTGTACTGCTCCATGCCCAACCACCTCAAGCGGGGCATGCACACGCGGATCACCGTCCGCGGCTAAGGGGCGCCGGCACCGACGTGGACGGGCTCGAGTTCGAGCAGCTCGCCGGGCGGCTCGCCCCGCAGCAGCCATCCGCGGTTCTGGGGCTCCACCAGTTCCTGGCGGGCGAGGTCTGAGAGCGCGCTGGTCACCGTCGGGCGCCGTGCCGCGACCAGGTCGGCGAGCACGGAGTGAGTGAGGTGCAGGGGCAGAACCACGCCCTCCGAGCGCACGCGGCCCCAACGATCGGCCAGGTGCCAGAGGAGCATGAGCAGCCGGACGTTGACCCGGGGGTGGTGGACGATCGCCATGTTGACCGCCATGCTGCGGCTGCGTCCCACCGCCCGCGCCACCAGCGCCCCGGTGAGCTGCGGGTAGCCGGCCATGATGCGCGCCGCGGACTCGTCGAGCACCGCCACCCGCGCCGCCTCCAGCACCTTCCAGCTCGTGGTGGGAGTGATCATCCCCGCTCCGTCTTCGCCCTGCCACGGGCGCAGCAGGTCGCCCTCGCCCAGCAGCTCGGCGCCGAAGCGGTCGTCGACCCCGACGCGCCGGATGATCAGCCCCTCGAGCACGAGGAGGCCGATCCCGCCCGCTCCCACCCAGCTCGCGGCCCCGGATCCCGGACGCCAGCGGCCCCGCGCGACGCTGCGGACAGCCACGACGCAGTCCTCGACGGCTTGCGCGCGCAGTGGCCGCGGAATCGCCTCGGCGAGCTCCGGGTCCTCACTCAGGACGCGAGTGGTGCTCACGACAACAGCGGGGGAAGGGGCACGAACCACATGAGTATGCACTCATCTCGGCCGCACCGTGCGGCCGTAGAATCGCCCTGCAGGCCTGTCAGCCAACCTCGGAGAGGCGATGACCGATTCCTACACGCGCGGCGACACATCGGTGGCGATGCTCGACGAGACGATCGGCGCCAACCTGGACCGAGCGGTGGCGCAGTTCGGGGCGCGCGACGCCCTGATCTCCTGCGCCCAGGGTCGGCGCTACACCTACACCGAGCTGGGATCGGCCGTCGACGAGCTGGCCCGCGCGCTGATGGCGGCCGGGCTGGCCACGGGTGAACGGATCGGGATCTGGAGCCCCAACTGCGTGGAGTGGACGCTGGTGCAGTACGCCACCGCCAAGCTGGGGGCGATCCTGGTCAACATCAATCCCGCCTACCGGACCTCCGAGCTCGAGTACGCGCTCAAGCAGTCGGGCTGCCGCATGCTCGTCGCCGCCCCCGCCTTCAAGACCTCGGACTACCGGGCCATGATCGAGGAGGTCCGTCCGTCGTTGCCTGAGCTGGAGCGCGTCGTGTTCCTGGACTCCCCGAATTGGGACGAGCTGCTGGCCGGCGCCCGTGAGGTCTCACACGACGAGCTGCGCGCCCGCTCCGGCGGGCTGACGCCCGACGATCCGATCAACATCCAGTACACCAGCGGGACGACCGGCTTTCCCAAGGGCGCGACGCTCACGCACCGCAACATCCTCAACAACGGCTACTTCGTGGGGCGGGGGTGCCGGTACACCGAGGAGGACCGGATCTGCATCCCGGTGCCGTTCTACCACTGCTTCGGGATGGTGATGGGGAACCTGGGCGCCACCACCCACGGGGCGGCGATGGTCATCCCGGCGCCGGCCTTCGACCCGGAGGCGACGCTCGGAGCGTGCGCGCAGGAGCGCTGCACCTCGCTCTACGGGGTTCCGACGATGTTCATCGCGCAGCTGGATCACCCCAGGTTCGCCGACTATGACCTGAGCTCGCTGCGCACCGGCATCATGGCCGGCTCGCCGTGCCCGGTGGAGGTGATGAAGCGCGTCATGGATCTCATGCACATGAGCGAGGTGGGGATTGCCTATGGGATGACGGAGACCTCGCCGGTGTCCACCCAGACGGCATATGACGATCCGGTGGAAAAGCGGGTCGGCTCCGTCGGCCGTGTCCACCCGCACGTTGAGGTCAAGATCGTCGATCCCGACGGCGGCGCCACGGTGGCTCGCGGTGCCCCGGGTGAGCTGTGCACGCGCGGCTACAGCGTGATGGCCGGCTACTGGAACGACCCGGAGCGCACGGCCGAGGCGATCGACGCCGACGGCTGGATGCATACCGGCGACCTGGCCACCATGGACGACGAGGGCTACCTCAACATCGTCGGGCGCAGCAAGGACATGGTCATCCGCGGCGGCGAGAACGTCTATCCACGCGAGGTGGAGGAGTTCCTCTACAGCCACCCGTCGATCGCCGACGTGCAGGTGATCGGAGTGCCCGACCAGCGCTACGGCGAGGAGCTGATGGCCTGGATCATCCCCCGCGAGGGTGCCTCGCTGGACGCCGACGCGGTGCGCGAGTACTGCCAGGGCCGCATCGCCCACTACAAGATCCCGCGCTACGTCAAGACCGTCGATGCCTTCCCGATGACCGTGACCGGCAAGGTCCAGAAGTTCAAGATGCGCGACCAGGCCATCGACGAGCTCGGTCTCGCCGACTCAGCGGCGGTTCAGACCGCGTGAGCGGGGCCGAAGTCGGGCTGGCCCTTTCGGTCCTCGCCGCCTGCGCGGTAGAGGCCGTAGAGGCGCTGACGATCGTCCTGGCGGTGGGCGCCACGCGTTCGTGGCGCTCGGCGCTGACCGGAGTGGGGGCGGCGCTGGCCGCGCTGGCGGCGATCACCGCGGCGCTCGGGCCCGCGGTCACCGCCCTGCCGCTGGGTGTGCTGCGCGTCGTGGTCGGCGGGCTGCTCCTGATCTTCGGCCTGCAGTGGCTGCGCAAGGCGATCCTGCGCGCCAGCGGCCTGAAGGCGCTGCATGACGAGCTGGCCACCTTCGAGTCCGAGCAGGCCGCCGCCCGCGGCGCCGGCGCGCTCGGCGGGCTAGGTGGCGGTCTCGACGCGTACTCGTTCACCGTCGCCTTCAAGGGCGTATTGCTGGAGGGCCTGGAGGTGGTGTTCATCGTGCTCACCTTCGGGGCCAACCAGCACAACGTCCCGCTGGCCGCCGCGGCCGCGGCGGTGGCCGTGGTCGGCGTCGCGCTGGCCGGCGTGGTGGCTCACGCGCCGCTCTCGCGCGTGCCCGAGAACACCCTGAAGTTCGGGGTGGGCGTGATGCTGACCTCGTTCGGCATCTTCTGGGGCGCCGAGGGCGCGGGGGCACACTGGCCCGGCGGCGACGCCGCGCTGCTGGCCGTCGTGCCGGTGACGCTGGCGTGCGCCCTGGGAATGGTCAGCGTGCTGCGGCGCGCGGGGCGGGCCGGCCGCGGTCGCGAGGCGGTGCAGGCATGACCCGGGTGCGGGCGTTCGGGGCCTTCCTGTGGGACTTCGTCGTCGGCGACGACTGGCGGACCGCTGTGGGCGTGGCGCTGGCCCTGGGCGTGACCGCGGTCGCCGCGGGGGCGGGGCTCACCGCGTGGTGGATCATGCCGGTGTGCGCGCTGGGCCTGCTCGCCGCGTCGCTGTGGCGCGCTGCTGGGTGAGCTGCCGCGACGGAGATCAGCTTCCAGCGGCGGCGAGCTGGTTGCGCCCCGACTGCTTGGCCACGTACAGGGCCGCGTCAGCGCGGCCGAAGAGGTCGGTGGCGGACTCGGCGCCGTCCCACATGGCCACGCCCGCCGAGCACGTGCACCCCTCCGGGGCGGCGCGCCGGAGGCGCTCGACCACGACCACGGCGGTGCCCAGCGCCCGGCCGGGGATGAGCGCGGCGAACTCGTCGCCGCCGTAGCGAGCCAGGACGTCGCCGCCGCGCAGCTCTGAGCGCCACGCCTCCGCGGCCCGGCTGAGCAGGCTGTCGCCGGCCAGGTGCCCGAGGTCGTCGTTGTAGCCCTTGAAGCTGTCGAGGTCGAGGACGGCGACGCACACCGGGAGGCCGTCGCGGGCGGCGCGGGCCAGCTCGCGGTCCAACGTGTCCTCCCAGGCACGGCGGTTCGGCAGGCCGGTGAGCTGATCGGTGAGGGCGAGCGACTCCAGGCGGCGCAGCAGCGCGTGGCGCTCGTCCAGGACGCCGAGCAGCTCGCCGATGTGGCCGCCGACGGTGGCCAGCGCCTCCACGACGGCCTGGTCCCGGACGCGCAGCTCCGTGCAGAAGAACTCGATGATCCCGACGATCTCGCCCTCACGCGTGGCGGGCACGCAGATCGCGGAGTGCAGGCCGGCGGTCCGGGCGGCATGGGCCCGGAGCATGCCCGGGTCAGCGGGGTAGTCCTGCATCCAGACGGGCTCGCGGCGCTGCAGCGCCTGGCCGGGCAGTCCGGCGCCGGGCTCGAGGCGCAGCTGGCGGCCGAGGCGCTCGAACTCCGACGCGTTCACCCGGGGCCCGGCCCAGCCGGCCACGAGGTCAAGGGCGCCGTCGTCGGCCAGAGCCCAGAAGCCGCCGAGGTCCCAGTCCATGTCCTGGCCCAAACGCCCCAGCAGCGCTTCGAGCGCCTGCTCGGGCGTGTCGGCGCGGGCCATCGCGGTCGTCACCGACTGCATGGCCCGCAGGACCTGCTCGCTGAGGCGGCGCTCGGAGATGTCGTGCAGGAAGGCGTGAAACGTCGGCGTTTCCTGGCCGGTGTAGGAGATCGTGATCTCGATGGGGAACTCGTAGCCGTCGCGGTGGGTCGCGCTCAGCTCGGCGCGCGCGTCGAGGATCTGGTGCTCGCCGGTGCTGGAGGAAGCGCTGCAGACCCTCGCGGTGAGCCTCTCGGAAGCGCTCGGGCACGATCGTCTCGGCCAGCTCGCGTCCCACCACCTCGTGATGGGCATAGCCGAAGGTGCGCTGGGCCGCCGCGTTCCAGTCGATGATGCGCCCGGCCGCGTCCATCGACACGAAGGCCTCGTGTGCGGTGTCCAGGATCGATCGGGTGAACGTCGCACCGGAGGCGCCATCGCCCCTGCCCTCAGCCCCCGGTGACCCCACTCCGGGGAGCCGGTCAGTCACGCGCGCAACCTTATCGGGGGGTCCGGCGTCGCGACAAGAGGGGTCATCCCTACGATGGACCTCCCGCGTTGCGGTTGCGGACAGGACTTAGCTCAGGCTTACGGTGATCCCACGTTCGTCTTCGGGCGCGCGCCGATCCTCGGTGCACACCCCCGAAACGTCCAAGGAGTCAGACATGGTCCTCGTCCTCATCCTCAACATCGTGCTGTGCGCCCTCGTCATCGTCGCCGTGGTCGCTCCGCTGGCGCGCGCCATCCGCGCCTCTCGGCCGGAGGCCGCCGCCGCCCTGCGCCGCCGTCAGACGGCGTGGACCTCGACGCCCGCCGCCTCCAGGATGCGCACGCCCGCGCTCGGTGGGTCCGAGAGGTAGGCAAGGTCGACGACGTCGGCGGGGACGATCACGTTGAGTCCCCGCTCGTCGAACTTCTGCGCCTGGGCCACCAGCAGGACCGAGCGGGCCCGGTCGATCATCGCCCGCTTGACGTCGGCCTCCAGCGGGTCGGGATCGGTGAGGAAGCCCTCCAGCTCGATGCCCTTGACGCTGAAGACGATCCGGTCCACGAAGAAGCGCTCGATCATCCGGACGGTCTCGGCGCCGACAAACGACCGCGTCAGCTTGCGAAAGCTCCCGCCGATCCCGATGAGGTCGACCCCCGGTGCGTCGCTGGAGCCCACCAGCGTCATCACCGGCAGCGAGTTGGTGAGCAGCGTCATCGGCAGCCCGGACTCGAGGATCTCGCGCACGACGAAGTAGGCGGTGCTCGACGAGTCGATGAACACCGTCTCGTTGGGCTTCAGGGTGGCCGCGACCGCCTCGGCCAGCCTCATCTTGGCGTCGATGTCCTGCTCGACCCGGCTCTGGAAGGAATCCTCGTGGGCCGCGAGCTCGGGCAGCATGGCGCCGCCGTGCGTCCGGCGGGCGTAGCCCGACTCGGCCAGCAGCGCGAGGTCGCGCCGCGCGGTCATGGGGGAGACGCCGAAACGCTCCTCGACCGCGGCCACGCTGACCGACCCCTGCTCGCGCAGAAGCTCCAGGATCATCCGCCGCCGCTCGGCGGGCACCACTGGTTGTTTCTGATCAGATAGACCGCTCACGCGCACAGGGTCGCACATGACGCACAGCTCGCTGCCCCCAACTGGCGTTAGCGCGGGAACGCCGCGGCGACGCCGCCGTCGACGTTGAGGATGTTGCCGGTGCTCTTGGCCGAGCGGGCCTCGGAGGCGAAGTGCAGGACCGCGTTGGCGACGTCCTCCGGCAGCACGTTGACCCCCAGCGCGGTGCGGCGGCGGTAGTGCTCCTCGAGCTGGTCGGGCGCGATGCCGTAGGCGTCGGCGCGCTCGGTGCGCCAGCTCGAGTCCCAGATGCGCGAGCCCTGCAGGACGGCGTCGGGGTTGACGGTGTTGACGCGGATGCCGGCGCCGCCGCCCTCCTCGGCCAGGCAGCGGGCCAGGTGCAGCTCGGCCGCCTTGGCGCTCGAGTAGGCCGACGCGTTGGGGCCCGCGACCAGCGCGTTCTTGGAGGCCACGAACACGATCGAGCCGCCGCGGCCCTGCGTCTGGAGCACCCGGAACGCCTCGCGGGCCACGAGGAAGTACCCGGTGCCCAGCACGGACTGGTTGCGCTGCCACTCGGCCAGGGTCGTCTCGCCGATCGCGGCGCTGGAGGCGATCCCGGCGTTGGAGACGACGATGTCCACGCCGCCGAAGGCCTCGACGGCGGCGGCGAAGGCGGCGGCGACCGCCTCTTCCGAGGTGACGTCGCCGCCGACCGCCGCTCCGCCGTCGCCCAGCTCGGCGACGGCGTCGAGCGGCCCCGTCGCCGTCGAGGTCGAAGGCCATCACCGACGCCCCCGCGCCGCTCAGCGCCCGCACGACCGCGCGGCCGATGCCGCCGGCGGCGCCGGTGACGAGCGCGACCCTGCCCTGGAGCTCGCCCGGGGGGCGGGGCCAGCGAGAGCTTGTAGAGCTCGAGCGGCCAGTACTCGATGGCGAAGCTCTCGGCCTCGGTCAGGGAGACGAACTGCGAGACCGCGCTCGAGCCGGCCATCACCTCGATGGCACGGTGATACAGGTCGCGGGAGATCCGCGCCGCCTTTGGCGTCGTGCCGGCGGTCACCATGCCGAGGTTCTCGATGAGGACGACGCGGGGATCGGGGTCTGACATGACGTCGCCCTCGGAGGCATTGCGCTCGAAGTACGCCTCGTAGTCGTGGCGGTACTCGGCGGCGCTGTCGGCCAGGCGCGCGCGCAGCGTGTCGAGGTCGTCGCGGGCCGGGTCGTAGGGCACCCACATCGGCACCCGCTTGGTGTGGACCAGGTGGTCGGGGCAGGCAGCGCCGACGGTGGCGATGTCACGGCCCTGGCCGGAGTCGACCAGCTCGCAGGCCGCCGCCGAGACATCGGTGAGCAGGACCTTGGCGCGGGCGCTGGAGACCGCGCCGCGCAGCGCGGGCAGCACCTGGGCCAGCGTCGCCGCGCGGGCCTCGGCGCCGGGGCCGCCGTCGGTGGCCGGGCCGCCGAAGCGCTGCACCTGCGTGCTGCGGCCGTTGACGAGCTCGGCGGCCTGGTTGCACACCGCGACCGTCTGCTCGTAGGCCTCGCGCGCGGTGTCACCCCACACGACGAGTCCGTGCTTGGCCAGCACCACCAGCCGCAGGTCGGGGTTGGCGCGGACAGCCTCGCCGACCTGCTTGGCCAGGGTGAAGCCGGGACGGATGTAGGGGATCCAGGCCGCGCTGTCGCCGAAGCACTCGGCGATGAGCTCCTCACCGTCGGCGGCGCAGGCCAGGGCGTTGATCGCGTCCGGATGGGTGTGGTGCACGTGCGCGGCCGGAATGAAGGCGTGCAGCAGCGTCTCGATCGAGGAGCGCGGGGCCGCCGGGTCGAGCTGGCAGCGCGCCAGGTGAGCGACCATGTCCTCGTCGGACATCTCGTCGCGCTCGATCAGCGGCTCGATCTCGTCAAGTCGTAGCGGGGTGAAGTCCGTGGCCGACATCGTGGCCAGGTCTGACCCCGAGCCCTTGACCCACATCGCGCGGACCTCGCGCCCGACGTGATCGGTGGCGGTGCCCTTGGCCGACGTGTTGCCGCCCCCGAAGTTGGCCAGGGCGCGGTTGGCCCCGAGCAGGTGCGAGGCCAGCAGGACCTCGTCCAGCGTGGTGGCGGCCCGGGCCGCGTCGGCCGCCGACCACTGATCGGCGACCGTGGCGACGATGGGGGAGGCGACGCTCATTCCGTGACCCCCAGGCCCGCCGGGGCGGTGGCTTGGCGCCCGCTCGGCGCGCCGGCGCGCTCCTGGGCCACGCGCGCGGCGTAGCCCGACGCGCGCAACTGCGCGATCGGATCCACGGCCGCGCCGAGCTCTTCGCGGACCTTGGCGCACAGCGGGCGCACGTCGGTGTTGAAGGCGTCGAGCAGGAGCTCGTGGCCGCGCAGCACGTCGCCCTCGCCCTGGGCCCGGGCCAGCGCGGCGCGGTCGATGAGCAGCGACTTGGCGTAGGACTCCTGCAGGTTGACCACGCTGAGCACCATCGCCTCGACCTTGGCCTCGATGTTGTGGGACTGGTCGATCGTGAGGCGCGGAAGCTCATCCGAGCCGGCGCCGAGCTCGGCGAAGATGAGAAACAGCTCCATCGGGTTGACCGAGCCGACGATGAGGTCGTCGTCGGCGTACTTGCGGTTGTTGAAGTGAAAGCCGCCGAGCCGGCCCTCGCGGGCGAGGGTGCCCACGATCTGCTCGACGTTGACGCCCTGGGCGTGATGGCCGAGATCGACGAGCACCCGCGCGCGCTCGCCCAACGCCTGGCACAGCAGCAGCGCCGAGCCCCAGTCGCCGATGTCGGTGGCATAGAACGCGGGCTCGAAGAACTTGTACTCGACGAGCAGCTCCTGCTCTTCGGGCAGGGCCGCGTAGTACTCCGCCAGGCCTGCCTGGAGCCGGTCGCGGCGCGCGCGCAGGTCGTCCTGGCCCGCGTAGTTGGTGCCGTCGGCCAGCCACAGCGACTGGGCGGTGGACCGAAGCTCGGTCGCGATCTGCGCGCACTCCAGGAGATGGTCGACCGCCTTGCGCCGGATCCCCGCATCGGGGTTGGTGAGCGAGCCCAGCTTGTAGTCGGGATCCTGGAACAGGTTGGGGTTGACCGCCCCCGCGCGCAGCCCCGACCCGGCGAGCTCGTCAGAGAGCTCGTCGAGGTTGTCCACCATGTCCCACGGGAAGTGGAAGGCGACGGCCGGCGCGGTGCCGGTGAGCCGGTGCACCTCGGCGGCGTCGGCGATCTTCTCGAACACGTCCCGGGGCCGCCCCGGCTGCGCGAAGACGCCGAAGCGCGTGCCCGAGTCGCCGTAGCCCCACGACGGCGTCTCGACCGCGAACGCGGCCAGCGCCCGCTCGATCGCGGGCACGTCGCGACCGCTGTCGGCCAGCCGGCGGGCCAGCGGTTGATATGCGGACTGGGTATCGGTCAAGCGAATCGTCCTCTCTGTGCGTCGAGGGCCATCACACGGGCGCACGGGCGGCGCGCGTGGCGCTCAGCCCGGTCGTCTCCAAGAAGCGCTGGTAGGTGTCGTTGCCCGACGCCGCAGGGTGGGGCTCAAACCGGCGCGGCGCCACCGAGCGCGCCACGACCCGCCGCACGTCGTCCAGGCCGTCGAGTTCGCCGAGCGCCATCGCCTGGACGAGCACGTTGCCCAGGGCGGTGGCCTCGACCGGGCCGGTGACCACCTCGCGGCCGCACACGTCGGCCGTGAGCTGGCAGAGCAGCTGGTTGCGAGCGCCGCCGCCGACGACGTGGATGGTGTCGATCCCGCGCTCGCACACGTGCTCGAGCTGCTCGCAGACGAGTCGGTACTTGCACGCCAGCGAGACCAGGATCGAGCGCAGCAGCTCGCCGTCGGTAGACGGCGCGGCCTGCCCCGAGCCCGTGCACAGGGCGGCGATCCGCGCCGGCATGTCGCCGCCGTGCAGCAGCGAGTCCTCATCGGGGTCGAACACCGCGACGTCGGCCGGGGCCTGCGCGGCCAGCGTCTGCAGCTCGTCGTAGTCGCGGTCAGAGCCCCGGTCGCGCCACACGCGCCGGCACTCCTGCACCAGCCACAGGCCCATCACGTTGCGCAGCAGGCGGACGGTCTCACACACGCCGCGCTCGTTGGTGAGGTTGAAGGCGGCGGCATCGGACCCGAGCTCGGGCTCGGGGAGCTCGACGCCCAGCAGCGACCAGGTCCCCGAGGACAGGACCGCGCCGTGGCCTCCGGTCACCGGGGCGGCGGCGAAGGCCGAGGCGGTGTCGTGCCCACCGACCGCGCGTACGGGCGCGCCCACCGCGGCGCCGGCCTCCCCGACGTGTCCCTCGAGCACGCCGCCGAGCTCGAACCCGGGCTCCACGACCCCGCCGTCGGAACGGGGCTGCCGGCAGTCCCAGCCGCTGCACCAGGTCGACCGCCCAGCGCCGGCCGCGCGCTTCGAGCAGGCCCGTGGTGGAGGCGATCGTCAGCTCGTTGGCCAGCGTCCCGGTGAGCCAGAAGCCGAGCAGGTCGGGGACGAGCGCGATGTGCTGGGCGACGCCGGCTGCGCCACCGCCGGCCTCGGCGGCGAGCTGGTAGACGGTGTTGATCGGGATGGTCTGGATGCCGGTGCGCGCGTAGAGCTCGTCGCGGCCCACGCGCCCGTGCGCGCGCTCCATGTTCGCCGCCGAGGTGCGCTCGTCGCGGTAGCTGAAGGGCAGGCCGAGCAGGCGCCGCTCGGCGTCGAGCAGCGCGTAGTCACAGCCCCAGGTGTCGATGCCGATGCCGTCCAGCGGCCGGTCGTCGGCGGCGGCGCGGAGGCCGTGCAGTGTCTGGGCGAACAGCCCGGGGAGGTTCCAGTGCAGTCCGTCGGGCAGCCACAACGGCCGGTTGGCGAAGCGGTGGCAGACGTCGAGGGACACGGTTTCGCCGTCAAAACGCCCGAGCACCACGCGGCCGCTCTCGGCGCCGAGGTCGACGGCGGCCAGGTGCAGCGGCTCAGCCACCGCGCGCCGATCCTGCCGAGGTCGACGCCGAGGCCGCGGCCGCCGCGCCGCGACCGCGCCGGCGCGCCATCAAGTCGCGGCCGCGCCGGGCGAAGGTGGCCAGGTTGGGGATGAGCACGCTGAGGATGAGCAACCCGCCCGAGACCACCTGGAAGTCGTTCTCGTTGAAGGAGCTGGTCAGCAGCAGCGCCGCGCGCAACAGGGCGTAGACCGCGGCGGCGAGCGCGACCCCCAGGATGGTCCCGCGGCCGCCGAAGATCGAGACGCCGCCGAGCAGGACGATCGTGACGACCTGCAGCTCGAAGCCGATGCCGATGTTCTCCGCCGCCGAGGCGAGCTCGAACGCGTAGAGGATTCCGACGGCCGCGCACACGAATCCCGAGAGGACGAACAGCGACATCTTGATGCGTTTGACCCGGATGCCGGCGTGGAAGGCCGCCTCCTGGTTGAGCCCGATCGCGTACAGCGATCGGCCCAGTGCGGTCATGCGCAGCATCACCCCGGTCGCGATAGCCAGAACGACGAACACCGCCACCGACCACGAGACCGACGGGATCCCGAGAAAGCCGTTGACGCCGACGCCGGTGTAGCTCGCGGGAAAGCTCGAGACGCTGATCGGGCCCAGGATGACGTTGGCCAACCCGCGGTACAGGGTGAGCGTCCCGATCGTCACCGCCAGCGACGGCAGGCCCACACGGGTGACGAGGAAGCCGTTGATGGCGCCCGCGACCGTGCCCATGAGCAGGCACACCACGATGATCAGCGGCATCGACCAGTGGTGGATCCACAGCGCGCCCATGAGCTCCGCCGACAGCGCCAGGATGGAGGCGATCGACAGGTCGATCTCGCCCGTGATGATGATCAGCGTCATCGGCAGGGCCATGATCGCCAGGTCGCCGATGTTGGTGCCGGTGGTGAAGAGGTTGTAGCTGGACGTGAACTGCGGGGAGATCGACGTGCCGAGCAGGATCACGGCGATGAGCGCCACCACCAGCGCCGACTCCCAGCGCAGGATGCTCTGCGCGGGTGTGGACTGCACGGCGTTGCGCCAGCGCGAGGTGGTCGATGATTCAAGCGCCAAGGTGGCTCCTTCGCTTGCGCAGGGCGGACGCCAGTTTCAATTGGATGCCACGGTCGAGCGTGATCGCCACGAGGAGCAGGAACCCCGCGATCGCCTCGGTCCACAGTGACGGGACGCCGAGCACGTTGAGGGCGACGTTGATCGTCTGCAGCAGCAGCGCGCCCAGGGCGGCGCCGACGACGCTGCCGCTGCCGCCGAAGATGGCCACGCCCCCGACGACGACGGCCGCGATGACCTGGAGCTCCAGGCCGTTGGCGGCGGTGGCGTCGATCGTGTTGTACTGGGTGGCCCAGAACACGCCGCCCAGGCCGGCGATCGCACCGGAGAGCACGAAGGCGAAGAACACGCGCTTGGCGATCGGGATGCCGGCCAGCCGCGCCGCGTCGGGATCGGAGCCGATCGCGTACAGGTCGCGCCCGGAGCGGTACGACCGCAGGTAGTAGGCCGCCACCGCCACCAGGATCGCCGTCACCCAGGCGAGATCGGGGATCCCGAGGATCGTCGCGTGGAAGATGTTGATGAACGAGTCGGGCAGCGAGTTGGCCACCACCTGGCCTGAGCCCACGACGATCGTGTCGACGCCGCGGATGATGTAGAGCATGGCCAGGGTCACGACGAGGCTGGGGACGCGCCCGATGGCGGTGATGAGCCCGGTGACGATCCCGCAGGCCACGCCGATTCCGATACCCACCGCGAACGCCACCGGGATGGGGGTGCCGTGGTGCGCCTGGAACACGTTGGCCGAGACGTAGGCCGAGAGGCCGACAACCGACCCGACCGACAGGTCGACGTTGCGCGTGAGGACGACGAAGGTCTCGCCGATCGCCACCAACGCGTAGAGCGCGGAGTCGCTGAGGACGAAGCGGATGTTCGAGCCGCTGAGAAAGCTCGGCTGGATGAGCGTGGTGACGAGGACGAACAGGGCCAGGATCCCGACGATCCCGAACGTGCGCGCGCGCAGGACGAAGTCGACGAGGCTGCGCGGGTTGGCCAGCGTCCCCTCGGGGGCGGCGTCGGCGGCTGGCGGCGGCGTGGCCTGGGCGGTGCCCATGCTCATGCCGGGGCCTCCACCTGCTGGGGCGGCGGTTGTGGGTGGTTGCCCTGCCCGGTGCCGGCGGCGACGATCGCCTCCTCGGTGGCCTCCTCGCGCGCCAGCGTGGCCACCAGCCGTCCCTCGCGCATCACCAGCACGCGATCGGCGAGGGTGAGCACCTCGGGCAGCTCGGAGGAGATGACCAGGACGGCCACGCCGTCGCCGGCCAGCGCTGCCAGCAGGCGGTGGACCTCGGCCTTGGTGCCGACGTCGATCCCACGCGTGGGCTCGTCGACGATCAGCAGCGACGGCTCGCGCGCGAGCCACTTCGCCAGCACGACCTTCTGCTGGTTGCCGCCCGAGAGCAGGGTGACGGGGCTGGAGATCTTGCCGTACTTGACCTGCAGGCGCTTGGCCCAGTCGGCGGCGAAGGAGCGCTCGGTGCCGGCGAGGATGATCCCGACGCGCTCGAGGCGGTGAAGCGAGGCCAGCGCGATGTTGTGCGCGGTGGACATCTCCATGACCAGACCATGCTGGCGGCGGTCCTCGGGCACGAAGCCGATCCCGGCGTCCATGGCGGCGGTGGGCGAGCCGCGGCGCAACCTGCGGCCCTTGATCGTGACGGTGCCCGCGTCATAGCGGTCGATGCCGAAGACGGCGCGCGCGACCTCGGACCGCCCGGACCCGACGAGGCCGGCCAGCGCGACCACCTCGCCGGCGTGCACCTCGAACGAGATGTCGGCGAACACGCCCTCGCGGGTGAGGCGCCCGACCTCCAGGACGACGTCGCCGGCACGGTGGGCCTCGTGCGTGCCGGTCTGCAAGTCGCGCCCGACCATGGCGCGGACGAGGTCGTTCGGGGACAGGCCCTCGAGCGGCTTGGAGAAGATGAGCTTGCCGTCGCGCAGCACGGTGACGCGCTGGCAGATCGCGAACACCTCCTCGAGGCGGTGGGAGATGAAGACGACCGCGGCGCCGTCGGCGCGCAGCGTCTCCACCACATCGAACAGGCGCTTGGCCTCGACGGGGGAGAGCGCCGCCGTGGGCTCGTCCATGATCAGGACGCGCGCCTTGCGAGTCAGCGCCTTGGCGATCTCGACGAGCTGCTGCTCGGCGATCGAGAGGCCGCGGGCGATGCGGTCGGGGTCGATCGGGACGCCCAGGCGCTTGAAGATCTCCTCGACCTCGCGGTCCATGGCGCGCGCGTCGATGCGTCGGCCGCTGCGCAGCGGCTGGCGGCCGATGAAGACGTTCTCGGCCACGGACAGGTCCGGGAACAGCGTCGGCTCCTGGTAGATGACGGCGATGCCCTGGTCACCCGCGTCTGCAGGGCCGTTGAGGAAGACGGGCTCGTCGCCGACGGTGAGCAGCCCAGCATCGGGCTGATGGACGCCGGCCAGGATCTTGACCAGCGTCGACTTGCCGGCGCCGTTCTCGCCGACGAGGGCATGGGCCTCGCCGGCGTACAGCTCCAGCGAGACGTCCTGAAGGGCATGCACCCCGGCAAACGCCTTGCTGGCGTGAGCCAGCGACAGCACTGGCGCGCGCGCGTCGGCGTTTGGGGTCATCGGGGCATCGGAATGATTGTGAGCGGTGTCGGCCCGGGCGGTGAGCGGTGTGCGCAGCGCCCGAGCCGTTGGGGATTGGTTCCCGCCCGCCCTAGAAGTTGAACTGATCGATGTTGGCCTTGTTGAACACCTGCGGGGGTCCGAGCAGGACCGACTTGTCAGACGCGATCTTGAAGCTGCCGAGCTTGCCGGCCGTGAACGTCTGGCCCGGCGTGGCGGTGAACTTCTTGGAGGCGAGCTCGATTCCGGCGTAGGCGGCGAGGTAGCCGAGCTTGGCCGGATCCCAGAGCTCGAAGGCCTGGACGGTGCCGTCCTTGACGAACTTCTTCATGGACAGCGGCGTGCCCAGACCGGTCAGCTGCACCTTGCCGCGGTATTGCGCGGTGTCGAGCACGCCCGCCGCGGCGGCGATGCCCACCGTGGTCGGCGAGATGATGCCGGCCAGCTTGGGGAAGTGCTGCAGCAGGCCGCTGGTCACCTGGGTGGCCGTCGTGGGGTCGTCATTGCCGTAGACGACCGAGGCCAGGGACATCTTCGGGTACTTCTTGAGCTCCTGCTTCATGTAGCCGATCCAGGCGTTCTGGTTGGTCGCCGAGGCGGCCGCCGAGACGATCCCGATCTGGCCCTGGTCATGGAGCTCCTTGGCCAGCAGGTCGACCTCGGAGGTGCCGATCGCCGCCGTCGAGGCCTGGTTGATGAACAGGTCGCGGCAGGTCGGTGCGTCGGAGTCATAGGTGACGACCGTGATCCCGCGGGCCATGGCCTGCTTGAGCGTGGGGCACAGGGCCGTGGGGTCGGTGGCGGACACGACGAGGACGTTGGCGCCCTTGGCGATCGCCGCCTGGATGGCCGGGAGCTGGGAGGCCGACGTCGCCGCCGAGCCGCTGGTCTCGGTGCCGTCACTGCCCAGGGCCTTGACCACGGACAGGGCACCGCCGGTCTTGACGCTGTCGGCGACGGTGAAGTAGTTGTTGCCGAGGTTCTTGGGGATGACGAATACCTTGAGCCCCGTCTTGAGCCCGCTCGTCCCACCGGACGCCGACGAGGTGCCGGCCGCCGTGGAGGTACCCGTGCCCGCCGCCGACGTGGCGGCGGCCGAGGTCGTGCCGGCGGCGCTGCTCGAAGAGCTGCCCGACGAGCCGCAGGCGGCGAGGCTCACGGCAGCGGTGATGGCCAGGAGGGCCAGACCAGACCAACGGAAACGACGCGTCCGCGAGGGATGCGCCTCTACCTGATGCATACGACGACTCCTCTGCTGGGCTTGACTGGAAGCGGTCGACTGCCCGTCGGGGTCTAGGGGTACCTTCATTTTTTCGCCTCTCTCCCTCAGAGCAAAACGAACAGACTCGATCAAATCAGATCAACTTTGCCCGTGTCAAGTTGGCGATGTGTTAGACCCGGACGGTCACTTCGCGGTCCAGAGCTGCGCGTTTAAGTGCGAATTCTTGACAGGATTGACCACCCCCGGTTAGGGAACGGCGGGGGATTAGGTGATGGAGCTGGCGAGTGGGTGGGCGTGCCTGGCGGGCGGCGGCGAACCAAGTCGTACTGGTGGTACGGCGGGTTCGCCGCCGCCCGCCACGCGCGTCCAGACGCCGCCAGAACATCAGATAATTTCGCGACGATCCCTAAGCTTCGGGACGTGTTCTCCGCGCCCGCCGGCCGCCGGATCTGTTTTCTCCTCCGGGTCCGGCCCGAGCGGGCGCAGGAGTACCGCCAGCGCCACGCCGCGGTGTGGCCGGAGATGCTTGAAGCTCTGCGCGAGACCGGCTGGCGCAACTACTCGATCTTCCTGCGCGAGGACGGCACGCTGGTCGGCTACCTCGAGTGCGACGACTTTGCCGCGGCCCAGGCCGCCATGCAGGAGCGCGAGGTCAACACCCGCTGGCAGGCCGAGATGGCCCCCTTCTTCGAGCTCGAGGAGGGCCTGGCCCCCGACGCCGCGATGGCGCCGCTGGCCGAGATCTTCCACCTGGATTGAGTTTGGAGGCAGGCCGGAGGGGTACCCTCAGGTCGGCATCGGTGTGAGCGCTCACATCCGGAGGAAGCGAGGCCCACCGGAGGGCGCACGGAGCAGGAGGGAGATTTCATGCCTGAACGCGTTATGCGTCTGGCCATAGCGTTGACCCTGGGCTGTGCGCTGGCGGTTTGCGCGGCCCCGGCGGCGATGGCCGGCGCGAAAACGTCACACAGGGCGGCGCACAAGCGCGCCCACAAGGTCGCGCACCACGACGGGCACGCGGCGAGCCCCTACACGACCGCGCTCAACGTCGCGCTCGCCGGCACGGCGACGGCGTCGACGGAGGCCGGCGGCTCGCCCGCGTCCAACGCCATTGACGGCGACGCCACGACGCAGTGGTGCTCGACCGAGTGGACCGGCAACGTGACCGTCGACCTGGGCAGCGTGCGTGTGCTCAACGGCTTCGGCCTCACGCTGGGCTCGCGCGCGACGACGGCGCTGGTGAACATCAGCGCGGGCGACGACCCCAACGCGCTCACGCCGGTGCCCGACCTCCAGCAGCAGACGCCGGAGGCCAACACGCCCGAGTACTGGCCGTTGCACGGCACGCTACGGGCCCGCTACGTGAAGATCGACGTGACCGACAACGACGGCACGCCGCCCTGCATCGGGGAGTTCCGCGCGTTCTCGCCGATGCCGTCGAGCGTGATTGCAGAGCGCGGGGCCGACCTCTCCTTCGAGCCCCAGGAGGAGGCCGCCGGCGCGCACTTCAGTGACGGCGGGGCCCCGGGCACGGCGCTCTCGATCCTCAATCGCCATGGCCTGAACTACGTCCGCCTGCGCCTGTGGGTGGACCCGCCGCCCGGCTACAGCAACCTGGCCTCGGACCTGAAGATGGCCCAGCGGATCAAGGCCGCCGGGGACAAGCTCTACCTGGACATCCACTACTCGGACTTCTGGGCCGACCCCCAGCACCAGGACATCCCGGCGGCGTGGCAGGGCCAGGATCTCAGCCAGCTCGCCGACACGGTGCAGAGCTACACCCGGTCTGTCATCCACGCCTTCGCGGCGCAGGGAACCCCCGTGGACATGGTCTCGATCGGCAACGAGATCCGCAACGGGATCCTGTGGCCGGTGGGCCAGGTCAACTGGACCGCGGACACCGGCTGGAGCAACCTGGTGACGCTGCTCAAGGCAGGTGTGGCGGGCGCGCGGGCGGCGAATCCGTCCGGGCACCGGATGCAGGTGATGCTGCACTTCGACGAGGGCGGCAACAACGCCGACAGCACCCGCTTCTTTGACCACATGGTCTCCGGGGGCGTCCCGTTCGACGTGATCGGCCTGTCGTACTACCCGTTCTTCCACGGGCATCTCAGCCAGATGCGCGACAACGTCGACGCGCTGGCGACCAAGTACGGCAAGCCGATCGTCATCGCGGAGTCCCAGTACGCGTGGACCCTTGCCGCCGGTGACAGCACCGGCAACTTCGTGTGGCAGACCAGCCAGCTCGAGACCGGCTACCCGGCCAACCCGGGCGGCCAGGAGAGCTTCTACAACGACGCCCTGTCGATCCTGGCCCAAGCGCCCCACCACCTGGCCCAGGGCCTGTTCTACTGGGAGCCCGAGTGGATCCCGGGAGTGGGGTGGGAGCCTGGGGCGGGCACGCCCAACGACAACCTCACGCTGTTCTCGTTCACGGGCAAGGCGCTGCCGTCGGTCGGGCTGTTCCAGAGCCCGCTGGCGGTGTGCCAGCACTTTGACCCGTGGTTCACGGGAGCGTGCGCGATTTAGGACCCATATAGCGGCCCTTATGTAGCAAGCAAGGCGGACCCCGCCGGCCCGGGCCCACCGGCCGGGCGGGCGGGTCCGTGTCACAGCGCGCGCATCCGGTTGTTGCGCGCGTTGTGCTCCACCTCGGCCAGGCCGAGCGCCTCGAGCACCGGCGGCACGTAGTTGCCAAAGCGGCCGCGCAGCCCCTTCTTGAGCCCGTACCAGCCACCGACGGGGTTCTCCGGGGAGCGCGCCCACGCCTCGACGCTGCCCTCGGGGGCGGGCTTCTGCTCGTCGGCGTTGCCCAGCGCCATCCAGTCGCCGTGGCGCTTGAGCATCTCGTGCAGGTCGGTGATGCAGCGCAGGTGGTAGCCGAGCGTGGTCGATCCCACCACGCACACCAGCGCGGGCGGGATCGGCCGCCTCGTCGCGGTAGATCTGGTACGTGGACTTCCCGGGCGGCGTGGTCAGGGTCCAGGGGTCCTCGGGCGTGCCCGAGCCGGTCACGGCGGGTGCGTGCGTCGTCATCTCGTCCCTTTGGCGGCAGTTGGTAACCTAGACGTTACGGTAGCTTGTGAGTTACGCAATGGTCAAGCTGCAACCGTCATGAGCAGCGAGCGCAGAGCCTCGGAGGCGCTGGACGCCCTCGGCGACGCCAACCGGCGTGCCATCGTGCAGATCCTCAGCGAGGGCGGCCGCAGCGTGCAGGAGATCGCCGACGCGCTGCCGATCAGCCGGCCGGCGGTGTCGCGCCACCTGCGCCTGCTCAAGGGGGCCGGGCTGGTGGACGACCGGCCCGACGGGACGCGCAACATCTACGAGCTGCGCGGCGAAGGCGTCGATGCCATCCGGGCC
Organism: uncultured Actinomycetota bacterium; assembly: GCA_963708835.1. Lineage (GTDB taxonomy): Bacteria > Actinomycetota > Thermoleophilia > Solirubrobacterales > Solirubrobacteraceae > Palsa-465. The sequence goes on from CAVPUB010000003.1 coordinate 152,723, forward strand.
TACTTCGCCGAGGTATGGGAGAACGCGGCGACCCGGTTTCGCCTCGTCGCTGAGAACACGGACGCCCCCGATGGCTGACCAGCCGCTGGTGGTGGAGTTCGAGGTCGGCGTCCCGCCCATCGAGGCGTTTGACGTGTGGACGCGCCGCTGCTCGACGTGGTGGCCGCCGGCTCACACCGTGAGCGGGGATCCCGCGGCCATCACCTTCGAGTCGTACGCCGGAGGGCGGATCGTGGAGCGCGGGCGCGACGGCGCCGAGCACGATTGGGGCCGCGTGCTGGACTGGGAGCCGCCCAGGCGCCTGCGCTACCTCTGGCACCTGTTCTTCGATCGCAGCGAGGCCACCGAGGTCGAGCTCACCTTCACCGCCGTGCCCGGGGGGACCGCGGTGCGCCTGGAGCAGCGGGGCTGGGACAAGCTGGGCGAGGCGATCCGTTCCGCCCCGTGCCGTCGGGAGCGGACGGCCCAGGTGTGGGGCCGGTTGACCGCCGAGTACGCGCGCGCGTGCGTGGACGCGCGCGCGTAGTGCGGCGGATCAGGAGGGAGGCGGGGTCTTCCCGACGTGCTTGATCGTGACCGTGCCCGTGCTCTCCGGGTGCAGGCTGCCCGGGGCGTAGTCGTAGATCGCGTGCGTCTTGAAGTTCATGACGAACACGTCAAGGAGGGCGTGGGTCTTGGTGTCCAGCCAGGCGACGTACAGCTCGTGGTTGCCGATCTGCATCGCCACGTAGTCCTCGACCGGGAACGTGGCGCCGACGTTCGGGCCCGCGATGGGGACGCCGTGGACGGTGTGGGCCTTGTAGGTCTGCTCGAAGGTGTTGCCGGTGTTGCGGCCCTTCGTGTACTTCGCGTCGAGCACGTAGCCCGCCATGCTGAACCGCGGGACGCTCGGGACGGCAGCCGCGGCACGCGCCGGGTGGGCAGCGGCAGTGCCCTCCGCGATGACCGCCGCACCCAGCAGTGTCCCGCTTGTGAGTAGAGCGACTCCCGCCGCCCGGACTCGGCCTGAGAACTGCATGAACCCCTCCTCTGGTGGTTGATCGCGCAACGATACCCGTGGGCTGCGGCCGCACCAGAGGGGGTGCGCTGCTGCGCAAGAACCGGTTCGCTGCCAGGCAAGTGGGAGGGGCTGGCGTTTGCGCGTACGAGGCCCGGAGCGCTGGCGCCGGCGCATCACGGCCCTGGATGCATATATTCCGCCGCCAGCCCTGAAACGGAGGACAGAGTGAGCACAGAACGACAGCCGCGCCTGGCCGACAAGGTGGCGCTGATCACCGGCGGGGCCGGGAGCATCGGCCTGGCGACCGCCCGGGCGTTCGTGGCCGAGGGAGCGCGGGTGCTGATCGCCGATCTTGATCAGGGGGCGCTCGAGCGGGCCGCCGGCGAGCTGGGTGCCGACGTCGCCGCGTGGGCCGTGACCGACGTGACCGAACCCGGCCCAGGTGGACGCCGCCGTCTCGCGCACGGTCGAGCGCTTCGGGCGCTTGGACTGCGCCTTTGCCAACGCCGGCGTGTTCGGGGTCGTGGCGCCGGTGGCCGAGTATCCGGTGGACGTGTTCAACCGGGTGATGGCGGTCAACGTCACCGGGAGCTTCCTGGTGGCCCAGTCGGCGCTGCGCGTCATGGAGCCGGGCGGCAGCCTGATCATCAACTCGAGCGTGGTCGGCCTCACCTCCGATCGAGGCATCGCCGCCTACGCGACGTCCAAGCACGCCGTCGTCGGCCTGATGCGGACCGCGGCCAAGGAGATGGCCTCCACGGGGATCCGGGTCAACTCGATCCACCCCGGGCCCACCGACAACACCTTCCAGCACAAGATCGAGATCGAGGCGATCGGCGCCTCCGAGGAGGAGTCGGCCAAGGTCTTCGAGCAGATGATCCCGCTGGCGCGCCACGCCGAGCCGGACGAGATCGCCCAGGCCGTGGTCTTCCTGGCCAGCGACGAGAGCCGCTTCATGACCGGGCACACGCTCACCGTGGACGGCGGGCTGAGCATCTGACTCCTGGGATGGCCGTTCGCTACGGTGTGAGGCGACCATGAGCGGGCCTCAGGGACCCTACGATCCGCAGGTCGCCTCCGAGCATCCGATCGACCCGCATCTCCGCGTCGGACACGTCCATCTGCGTACGGCCGACATCGACCGGGTCCGCGAGTTCTACGTCGGGATCATGGGCTTCGACGTCATCTTCGAGGCGCGCGACGTCCCCGGCTGGGGGACGACCGGCGACATGCTGTTCCTGTCGGCCGGTGGCTATCACCACCATCTCGGCTTCAACACGTGGAAGTCGGCGGGCGGCCCGCCCCAGCCCGACGGGGTGGCCGGGCTGCACCACGTGGCGCTGAACTTCTCCACCAAGGCGCGGCTGGCCGAGACGGTGCGCCGCCTCGTGGACGCGGGCATCCCACTGCGCCAGGTCACTGACCACGGCACGCATCTCGCCGTGTATGTCTCCGATCCCGACGGCAACGACCTCGAGCTGGCGTGGGACCGGCCGTTCGATCAGTGGCCGCGGTACGGCACCGACGAGGCTCCCGCGATCGACGCGCCGTTGGACCTGGACGAGCTGCTCGCGGCGGCCGTCCCATCCTGAAACGCACCCTGATCGGCTGATTTGATCAGATCCCTGCGCCGGCGCGGGGATACGTAGTACGTGCGTCCAGCATTCGGCGGCCAGGCGGTTGCTACGCACGCGCGAGTCGAGAACGGGCTTATACAGAGCCGACACCGGTTCTCGTCAAGCGTCGAGAGCCTCGAGCCGCCGCACAACCACGGAAGGTCAGTGCCGATGTCGCAGGGTCCGCAACTCGCAGTGCCGGAGGAGACTCCGCCCACGCCGCTCCGGGCGCGGCGCAAGCGTGCGTCCTCGCGCCGGCGCGATGCGGCGCCCGGGCGGCCGAAGCTCAACCGGCGCGACGTTCCCGAGGGCGAGTACGTCGGAGGCTGGCTGTGCCCGACCAAGGTCGATCTGGTCCGTCTCGTCGACATGAGCCCGGCGGTCCGACGCGCGCGCATCCTCGCCGGCGCGTTCTGCGGGATCGGCGTGGCGGCGATGGTGCCATGGCTCGGCTGGTGGCCGCTGGCCGTGTTCGGGCTCGCGCCGGTGCCGCTGCTGGGGCTCGACCGGCTCCTGCGACGAACCGAGCGCCCGGAGCGTCTCATCGCGGGCTCCCTGTGCCTGCACGCCACCCTCATCCTGCTCGGCGCGGCGCTCAGCGGCGGGCTCCACAGCCCTCTGCTGCCGTGGGTGGCCATCCCCGTCGTCACCGCGGCGGCGCGCTTTCGCCTGCCCGTGTTCCTGGTCGGCGCCGTGCTGGCCACGGTCGGGCTCGCGGTGGTCGCCGTGGTCGGCTCCCCGCACGAGCTCGAGCACAACCCCACGCCTCTGCTGGGCTTCATCGTCCTGCTCGGCACGCTCGTCGTCGCCCAGCAACCCGTGCTCAACGCCGAGCTACGCTGGCGTCGCGACGCCGTGCTTGACCCGCTGACCGGGCTGCTCAACCGCCAGGGCCTGCAGGGCCGCTTCCGCGAGGTCGCCGAGCAGGCCCGGCTGACCGACGCCCCGGTCTCGCTGGTGATGTGCGATCTCGACGGCTTCAAGAGCCTCAACGACGAGTACGGGCACGCCTGCGGGGACGCCGTGCTCAAGGACGTCGCGTACGTCCTGCGCAAGGAGCTGCGGTCGTTCGAGCTGCTGTACCGGATCGGAGGCGAGGAGTTGCTGCTGGTGCTCCCGGGCGCGGGTCTGCGGCCCGGATGTGACGTCGCCGAGCACGTCCGCGACACCATCGAGCGCAGCAAGCCGGCGGGGCTGCCGGTGACCGTCTCTGTCGGCGTGTCCAGCGCCACGGGCGACGAGATCGAGTACGGCCCGATGTTCGAGGCCGCCGATCGCGCGCTCTACGAGGCCAAGCGGAGCGGGCGCAACCGGGTCGCCTACCTGCCGACGCTGGGCAGCGAGCGGGCGTTGCTGGCCGCCGACGTCGCGCCGCTGGGCGCCTGAGCGAGGTTCAGCGCCGCATCACCCCAGTAGCTCCGCCGCCGGCGGCGCCGAGGGCCGCGGTGGTTGAGAAGATGTCTTCAGCGGTCCGCGTACGGGCCGGCTTGAAATGACAGGGGTGGGGCCGGACACCTCCGTTGATATGAGCGAGCTCCCCATGTCCGGTCAGAACCAGGCGGCGCGGCGCCGGCGCTTCGAGGCGCTGTACGCCGAGCATCACGCGCATGTGCTGGGCTACGCGCTGCGGCGGATCGACAGTCCGGATGAGGCGGCCGACGTGCTCGCCGAGACCTTCCTGGTCGCCTGGCGACGGCTTGAGGTCGTGCCAGACGATGAGCACTCGCGCCTGTGGCTCTACGGCGTCGCGCGCCGCGTGATGGCAAATCAGCGCCGCGGCGAACGCCGCCGGACGCAGCTGGCAGATCGGCTCGGAGCGGAGCTGTTGGCCCGATCGCCGCTCCCGCAGGCGCCCGGAGAGGGCACGGCTCTGGCGATGGCCTTTCGGTCGCTGAGTCCGAACGATCGTGAGCTGCTGGCGCTGCAGGGATGGGAGGGCTTGTCACCGGGTGAGATCGCGGTGGTCCTCGGCTGCTCGCACAATGCCGCGCGCATCAGATTGCACCGGGCCCGGCGGCGGCTGCGCGCCGCCCTGGCGGTCGCCGAGGCGCCGGACGACAAGCACCCGATCCTCATGGAAGGAGGGGTCTCGTGAGCCCGACCATCGACGCTCTGTCCATTGCTCCCCTCAAGCGTGTCGACGACGACGACGCTCCCCGCCTGGTGAGCGAGCGGGCACTCGCCGAGCTCGCGCAGGCGATCGTCGCCATCCCGGCGCCGCCGGCGCGACCCCGTCGGATCGCACGGCTTGCCGTACGCCCGCCGATGCTCGCTCTGGCCGCAACCGCCGCGACGGCCGTCATCGCCGCGGTCGTGATCTCCGTCATCGGGGTCTCGTTCAGCGGCGGGCCCACGGAGGTCCAGCCCGCCGACGCCGCGGTCGTGCGCGGGGCGCTCGCCGCGCTTGCCCACCCGCCCGGATCGATCGTGATCGAGACCTATCGGGGCCTCGAGCGCCAGAACCCGAAATTGCTGCAGTGGGCGCCCGGATACACACCGCCACGCGGCATCCAGACGACCAAGTGGGGGCAGCGGGAGATCACGGAGACCCCCGTCGGCAGCGGCCCCCAGAGCGAGGTCAACCTGGGCGGTCCCAGCGTCAACGGCGGTGTCGAGATCGGCGAGGTCAACGGCACTGATGAGCTGTATGACCCCAGGAGCGACACCGTCTACATCTCCAGCCACTACGGGGCCGACATCACCCGAGGCAGACGGACGGGCACATTCGTCTACACCCTGCCGAAGACTCCCCATGCTCCCCCCGGCACGGCCGCCGCGCAGCTCAACGCGCACATGCCGCCACCCCTGACGATCTCCGCCCGACAGGCCCAGGCGCTGCGCGACGGCACCGCGGCGGTGGACGTGGTTGCGAGTCACCGGCGAGCGACGGCGAACCATCTGGTGATCACCCCCGCGTTTCGCATCACCGACGACAACGCTGAGATCCGCTCGCTGCTGGAGGCCGGCAAGCTCAGGGTCACGGGACCGATCACGATCGACGGCCGCCGCGCGATCAGGCTCGTCGGCGGTCACGGCGAGGACACCGAGGAATACGACGTCGCTCCCGGCAACTATGCCCCCATTCGGGAGGTCACCCGAACCCGGGGCACCGTCACGATCCTCACCTACAGCGAGTACCGCGTCCTCCCGGCCACACCGGCGAACGAGCGGCTGCTCAATCTCGCGTTCCGCCACCCGACGGCGCGCGTGGACCGCAACCACGGGGACTTCCTCGCGGCACAGGAACGACTGATCACGGGTTCATGACGGCGCGTCACGCGGGTGGCGCGTCGTCGTCGTCGCGCCACCACAGCGTCGAACCGTCCGGGGCGTCTCCGCTGCGGGCCAGCCCCGCGGCCAACAGCTTGTCCAGCTCGTCGCGGAAGGCGCGGTAGGGGATGAGCCCGACCCGGGTCAGGGTGGGGTAGCCGACGCGGTCATACAGATCAGACGTGGTCGTCGGCTGGCTTGTCAGGGCGTCAAGCAGCACCGAGGCTCGTGACACAGCACTTTGAGCCTAGCCCGTCGGCCCGGGGCCGGGCGCAGGTCGAGCGGGCTGGGCCGCGAGCTCAGAAGGCGGCGATGTCGGACGCATCGATCCCGAACGCCTCGGCGAACTCGTCGCACTGGATCTTGGCGTCGTGCTCGGCGCTGCCGTAGAGCCAGATGCCCTGGTCAGAGAGCTTCGTCTCGTGCTGCAGGAAGTAGAGCGCGCCGGAGCTCAGCTCGACGGCCGCGTAGCTGAGCATCTCACGCTTGCCGTGCTCGCCCTGGGTGAAGATGATCTCGTAGCGCTGCGCGAACTCGGCCAGCGGCATGCGAATGAACGCGATCTCCTTGAACGCGCCGTCGAGTTGCTTCTCGTCTTTTTGCCACCAGTCGCGCATTGCGTGCCTCGGGCCCCGAGTACCCCGGAGGTGCCGTGGCGATGCATCCATTTCGTTCGATAAGCCTGACGCAAGCATCGGCGCCTTGACGCCAGGGTGTCAGTTTGGCACGCTGCGGCGGTCCTGGAGGTGCCGGTGCGCCGCGTCGTCGACGCCGCGGTCTGACTGCTTCGAGGCTCGTTCCTATGCCCCACTCAGACCGCGTCTTCCGGCTGGAGGAGAGATTCGAACGCGACGGGACCCTCCGGCTCATGCTGATCGGGGAGCTCGACGTCGCCGTGATCGATCACCTCTCGCTCCGTCTGCGCGAGCTGCGCAAGGGCGGCTACTCGGTCCGTCTCGATTTCTCCGCTCTGCAGTTCATCGACTCGAGCGGCATCCAGGAGATCATCCGTGAGATCTCCGATGCCCGGCGCGATGGCTGGGAGCTCGAGGTGGACGGGCCGATGACCGATCAGGTCGCCCGCACCGTCGATCTTGTCGGCGCGCGCGGGTTTCTCTGGCCCGATGACGGTTAGGCATCTCGCCCGACGGCTATCCGTTGGGATGTGCGGATACCGGTTCTCGGAGAGCTGAAGTCGCTGGTGGAACGACACGACGACGAGCTGCGGCGGCTCGTGAGCCAGGCGGTGCGGTCAGGCGCCCGCACGCAGGACATCGCTGACGCGGTGGGGGTGAGCCGCTCCACGCTGTGGCGGCGCTACCGCGCCGAGCTGCTGCGGGGAGAGGCGGAGTAGCACGCGCCGGGGGGCCGGCGGCTAGAGGCCGCCGGCCACGCGGATCACGGCGCCCGTCGTGTATGCGGCGTCGGGGCCGAGCAGCCACAGGATCGCGGGCGTGATCTCGTCGGCCCGGGCGGCGCGCCCCAGCGGAATCCGATTCGCGGCGGTCCGGGCGCGGTCGGGCTGGCCCGCCGCGGCGTGGATCTCGGTGTCCACGATCCCGGGGGCCACGGCGTTGACACGGACGTCCTCGGAGGCCAGCTCCCTGGCCAGCCCGACGGTCAGCGCCTCGACTCCGGCCTTGGCCGCGGCGTAGTGGACGTACTCGTGCGCGGAGCCGAGCGTGGCCGCCGCCGAGGAGACGTGGACGATCGCGCCGCCCGCGCCGCCGCGCGCCGTCGACATGGCTTGGGCCGCCCGCCGCGCGCACAGGATGGCGCCCACCAGGTTGACGTCGATGACGCGCCGGATTATCTCCACCGGAGTGTCGGCGAGATCGCCGATGTGACCGGTGAGCCCCGCGTTGGCGACCAGCCCCGCGACCGGCCCGAGCTGCGATGCCGCCTCGAACAGGCGGTCGACGTCGTCCTGCCGGGTGACGTCGGCCTCCACGGCCTGGCAGCGCGCACCGGCGGCGGTAGCGGCCGCCACGATCCGCTCGGCCGCCGCGCCATCCTGGCGGTAGCCCAGCGTGACGTCATAGCCGCCGCCGGCGAGGGCCTGCACCGTTGCGGCGCCGATCCCCCGGCTACCGCCGGTGACGACGATCACCGGTCGCGCGCTCACCATCCGGCCATGCTGCCAGAGCGGCCGCGGGCGTCGTCCGGTCGGCCTGGAACTGGGCCTGTTGGGGAGCCAGGCGATTGTCAGAAGATGGAACCGGGTATCCGTCGGCGGACGGCAGTGATGAAGGTGGAGCGATGAATGCGTACCCCGACGACGTCGGCGCCGAGATCGAGGCCTATGCCGCCTACCTCAACGCGCCGCGCGGGATTCTCGACAGCGACGAGCAAGTCCTCTTTGACCAGGATCTCCTGAAGGCGCGCGCCGCGATGGAGCGGGCCTGGCTCGAGGCCAAGCCCGTTCGCGAGCGTCAGTAGCTCTCAGGCGACGAGTGCGGGCCGGCGGTAGTCGGAGATGTCGTTGAGCCGCGGCCCGGCTGCCTCCAGCTCGGCAGGCATGCCGAGGTAGAAGCCCTGGCCATAGCCGCATCCGAGCTGGCGCAACGCGCCCAGCTGGCCGGTGTGCTCGATCCCCTCGGCGACGACACCCAGGTTCAGATCGCAGGCGAGCTCCAGGATCATCCGCACGAACGGCCGGTCGAGGCCGCCCTCATCGACGGCGTCGACGAACGGCTTGCCGATCTTCAGCCAGTCGATGGGCAGCGAGCGCAGGTGGCTGAGCGACGAGTAGCCGGTGCCGAAGTCGTCGAGGGCCAGCTGCACGCCCAGGCCGCGCAGCTCGTGCAGGATGGCGATGCTCTTCTCGGGATCGCGCAGGACGACGCCCTCGGTGATCTCCAGGACGAGCCGGTCCGGGCGCAGGCCGGTGCGGTCAAGCGCTCCGGCGACGCCGGTGAGGAAGTGGGGGTCGCGCAGCTCGACCGGGGAGACGTTGACGTGCACGGCCGGCGCCGCGGTGCCCTGGAGGGGCCAGCGCTGGGCCTCGCGGCACGCGCGCTCGAGGATCGAGCGCCCCATCGGGACGATCACGCCCATCTCCTCGGCGATCGGGATGAACGAGCCGGGGTTGACGCAGCCGCGGGGGCCATCCAGCCACCGGACGAGCGCCTCGCAGGCGGTCACCCGGCCGGAGTCGAGCTCGACGATCGGCTGGTAGTGCACGTCAAAGGAGTCCTCGCGCACGGCTTCGCGCAGACGCTGCTTGAGCCCATGGCGCTTCATGACGGGGACCTCCATACCGGACTCGAACAGCTCCCAGCCGCGCTTGGAGGCCTGCTTGGCCCGGTACATGGCCACGTCGGCGTTGCGGATGAGCTCCTCGGGGGAGGCGGTTCCACCCGCCCCCACGGTGCCGGTGGCGATCCCGGCGCTGGCGCGCACGGAGATGTTCTGACCGGCGATGGAGAACCGCTCGCCCAGCCGCCGGTTGATGCGCTCGGCGACCTGGATGGCCTCATCCTGAGAGGACGTGCGCTCGAGCATGATCGCGAACTCGTCGCCACCGAGCCGCGCCAGCATGTCCGACGGCCGCACGCAGTCGCTCAGCCGGCGGCTGATGGCGATGAGCAGCTCGTCGCCCGCGGCGTGGCCCAGCGTGTCGTTGATGGTCTTGAAGTCGTTGATGTCGATGAAGATCACCGACACGTTCTCGGGGTCGCGCTCGAGCGCCTCGGACACCCGTTCGGCGAACAGCAGACGGTTGGCCAGGTCGGTCAGGGGGTCGTGGGAGGCCTGGTGCTCCAGCTCACGCTGCAGCTCCTTCATCCGCCACACGGTGTGCCCAAGGCGGTCGTTCTCGAGCGCGACGCTGGTGTTGTTGGCCAGCGTCTCAAACAGCTTGACGTCGTCGTCGGAGAAGCGGTCGACGCGTCCCGACGGGTCGCCGATCATCATCGCGCCCATGCAGTTGCGCTCGCCGCTGAGGACCGCGAACATGCCGCGGCCCAGGCCGCGCTCCTCCATGTAGTCGGCCAGGGGGCCGTCGGCGATCTGCCGGGTGGCGAAGGCGCCCAGCTCCTGGCCGCCGATGAGCGCGCGCAGCTCGGTCACGATCGCGGGCTCCAGGCCCTCCAGCGAGCTGCCGGCGCCGTTGGCCCGGACCGTGGTGCGCAGCGCGTCGTTGCCGTCGGGGGAGAAGAAGACGATCTCGGCCACCTCGGCGCGGAACGCGTCGAGTGCCTGGCCCAGCAGCCCCTCGAGCGCCGATCCGATCTCCGGGGTGCGCGACAGGGCCCGCGCCGCCTCGTAGAGGAACTCCAGGCGCCCGTGGCGCTGGCGCTCGGCGGTGTAGGCCTGGAAGGTGAGGTACATGCCGATGACCGGCACGGCCATGAGGATCGCGGCCCGCCAGTCGTTGTAGACGACGGTGGCGGCGCACAGGCCGATGCTGGTGTTGACGGCGGCCACGGCCAGGTCGGTGCGCAGCGACTCGGCGATCTGGGCGAGGCTGAGCCGGCTGTCTGACAGCGAGATGGCGGCGGAGATGAGCAGCACGGCCGCGATCGACGTCGCGACGGTGGCCAGGGCCGCGGCGGCCCACACGGTGGGGTCGATCTGCGTCGCCGACCCGGCGACGGCGTGGAAGACGATGACCGCGAGGCAGTTGCCCAGCAGGAACTGGCCGAAGTTGAAGGCCAGGCGGATCGGGGGCAGGCGGCGGTGCACGCCCAGGACGAGCAGGCGCCCGATCGCGCCGGCCAGGATCACGTCATGGCCGGAGGCGAAGACGAGGCCGAGCACCAGCGGGATCTCGCCCAGCGACATCGAGTGGGCGCTGCGGCGGAAGTGCACGTGAACGACGAAGCGCTCCGCGGCGGCGAAGGCGACGAGCAGGATCCAGATCGAGACCTGCATCGACGGGACGACGGGACGCGCCCTCACCGCGCCCGAGCTCAGCAGCGCGATTCCGCCCGCCACCAGTCCGGCGCTCAGCAGCCAGATGGTGACCTCACCGCGCGACATCCGTGTCGCGCGAGAGAGGTGAGGGAGCTTGGAGCGCATGTGGGAGAAGGTCTTGGTCTTGGTGGTGGTGATCACGCTCATCGCTAGCCCCACATCGTGGTCCAGCCAACCGTGCTCCAGCTGGCTGCGGTCGGGTCCACGCCACCGCTGTTGCCGCCGTCACCGCCGCCACCACCGTTGTCAGCGCCGGTGCCCGGCGAGCAGTCCTCGCAGCTCCAGCTGGCCGCGCTCCAGCTGGCGGCGAGCGGGTCGGCGGCCGTGCTCCAGCTGCCTGCGCTCCAGCTCGCGGCGTTGTAGTCGATGCTGCCCGTGTCGGGATCGATCAGCGTGTTGGGGGTGAGGCCCTGATTGGCCGTGAGCTGGTCGCCGTTGGCCCAGTTGGCGGCCGCCGCGTTGACCTCGTTGGCACCGCCCGGCAGCTGTGTGGCGGTGTTGACGAGCGCGCCCTTGACCATGTCCGGGGTCCAGTCGGGGTGCGCCGCGATGAGGTCGGCGGCGACGCCGGCGACGATCGGCGCGGCCAGCGAGGTCCCGCTCACCTGGAAGTAGGAGCCACCGATCACGCAGGTCGGGCAGAGGCTGGCGAAGTCGCTGTTGGGGCCCAGCGTGGTCACGATGTGGGCGCCGGGCGCCACCACGTCGGGCTTGGCGATGCCGTCCTGCGTCGTGCCCTGGCTGGACCAGCTCGCCACGACGTCGTCGGAGTTGTCGGCGGTCGCCTGGTCGTCGACGGCGCCGACCGTGATCACGTACGGGTCGTTGCCGGGGGCGTAGGAGACGGCGTCAGACGCGGTCCCCATGTTCCCGGCGGCCGCCACCACCGTGATGCCGTCGAACCACGCCTGCTCGGCCGCCGCGTCCAGCGGATCGGTCGTGTAGGACTCGGCATCCGTGGAGCGGAACGACATGTTGATGACGCGGATGTTGTAGTCATTTTTGTGGTCCACGGCGAACTGCAGGCCGTAGAGCGCATCCAGCGTCGTGGCCTGGCCGTCGTCATTGGCGACCTTGATGGAAATCAGGTTGGCGTTGGGGGCGCTGCCCGCGTACTGGTCCCGAAGCGGGTCGCTGTAGTCCCGGTTGTGGCCGTTGCCGGCGACCAGGCCCGCAACCGCGGTGCCGTGGCCGTAGGTGTCGGCGGCCGTCGAGGCGTTGGGGTCGATGACGGCAGACGCGACCACGCGCGAGGTCGAGTCCCAGCGGGAGTTCTGGAAGTCGGGGATGTTGCCGGTGATGCCGGTGTCGATCACGGCGACGCCGACGCCGCGGCCGGTGCTCTGGCGCCACAGTCCCGGGGCATGGACCGACTGGTCATAGGTGGTCGAGAGCTCCCACGGGGCGGGCGTACCGCGCCACCAGGTCTGAAGCAGGGTCGAGTTCAGCGAGATCGCGTGGATCTGTGGGCTGTGGGCCAGCGTGCGGGCGGCGCCGGCGCTCAGCGTCGCCGAGAGGCCGTTGATGATGTGCAGGCCGGGCCCGGGGCGTCCGCCGAGCGAGCGCACGAGCGCCTGCCCGCGGGAGAGGTCAACCCCGTGCCGAAGCTGGATGATGACCATGACCCGCCGCTGAGGGCTGGTCGCGGCGAGGCGCGCGAGCGTGGGCGAGAGGGCGGCCGGGGCGCCGACACCGCCGCTCGCACCGGCGGCGGGGGCGAGGCCGCCGGTGCGTAGAGCGGTGGGGTGCAGACGTGGCGCGAGGCCGAAGAAGAGCAGCCACACGAGGCCGACCATGCCCACGAGGACGGCGACGGACAGACGGATGTGGGCAGGCAGGCGCAGTCGCCCATGGATGATCGAGGCCATCATGGTTCCCCTCGGTTGCGCTCTCCATTCGGAGAGGAGTGGCTTTTCATCGCCGGCAACCGAGCTATCTCGACCATCGTGGCGAGACCTCTGGCTTTGCGTCCCTGCCTTACGACAGGTTTGCCATTGGACCGATGTGCGGGTCGTCGGCCCAGGCGCGCAGAACCTTTAGCACTCGACCCCGAAATCCGTGGAAACTACTGACGAGGTTTGGGAGCTTTGGGTAGGAAAGTCCCGCAATCGGCGAGTTCGAACGGGGGCAAACCGCCTGGACGGGTGGCCGAGGCGATAAGGCCCGAACCGCTCCAGATAAGGCCTGCGTGCGGCGGCCGCGCTGCGAATTGCCGATGTGCGCCCGCGTGGCTTAGCCGAACGTGTACGGCAGGCCGAACGGCCTCCCGATCCAGCGAGAGGAGTCACCATGGCACGCAGGCTCACCACCCTTAAGCAGCGCATCCGCCGGTCCCTGTCTGAGATGGACTACGCGCAGCGGCGGATGTTCGAGATCAGGACCGGGCAATCGGCGACCAGCAGCCTGGACCGCGCCCGCGACAAGGCCATGATCGCCGAGCTCGAGGCTCACTGGCGCATGTGATGGCCGAGCTCAGCCCAGCGCGTCGAGTGCCTGGGCCAGATCGGTCCAGAGGTCCTCGAGGTTCTCCAGCCCGGCGCTGAGGCGCAGGAGCCCGGGGGGGACGCGATCGCCCTCGTAGCGGGCGCGGGCCTCGAGCGTGGAGGCGATCCCGCCGAGGCTGGTGGCGTTCTCGATGAGGCGCAGGCCGCGCTCGACGGCCAGGGCCTGCTCGGCGTCGGCGACATCGAAGGAGAGCAGCATGCCGAAGGCGCTCACGTAGCGAGCCGCGACGGGGTCGCCCAGGCCCGGGTAGCGCACGGCCTGCACGGAGGGGTGGCCCTGGAGCCGGCGGGCGAGCTCGAGCGCGGTCTCTGACTGGCGCTGCACGCGCACGCCAAGTGTCTTGAGCCCCCGCACCAGCAGCCAGGCCGGGTCAGGGGCGGCGACGATGCCGGTGGCGCCGCGGAAGGCCAAGAGGCGCTCGTGGTCCTCGGGCCGGGCGCAGGTGACGACGCCGAGCAGGGCGTCGTGGTGGCCGCCGAGGATCTTTGAGGCGCTCTGCATGACGAAGTCGGCGCCGTGCTCGAGGGGGCGCAGGAGCAGCGGGCTCAGCACGGTGTTGTCGACGACGACCCGGGCGCCCGCCTCATGGGCGGCGGCGATCGAAGCGTCGAGATCGGGGAAGGTCATGAAGGGGTTGGCGCACGGCTCGAGCCACACGAGGTCGGCCTCGGGCGGCGGGCCGGTCTGGTCAAAGGCGACGACGTCCAGGCCCCAGCGGCTGAGCTCGCCGCTGAGCATCCCGAACGTCCCGTAGTAGCCCCCTTGGGCGACGGCGATCCGCGCTCCGGGATGGAGCATGGCCAGCGTGAGCGCGGTCGTCGCGCCCATGCCCGACGGGAACAGCAGCGCGGGGCCGCCCTCCAGCTCGCCGATCAGCCGCTCGGCCTCCAGCCCCACCGGGTGCGCGTAGCGCTGGTAGTAGACCGGACCCGGCTGCCCGTCGTGGAAGGGATGGATGGTCCCGCGCTCGACGGCCGGCAGCCGTGCGTGGGCCAGCTGCGTCTCGCGCTCCATCGGCGGGAGCTTAATCACCGGTCGCCGGCCTTGACCCCCACGCAACGGTCGTGTACCGTCGCGCACCGCCGAGCTCACGAGGAGAGGAGTTCACGATGGCCGTCACGACCGAGGAGTCAACGCTCCCCACCATCCAGGCACCGCCGGCGCGCGCGATCGAGAGGCGGTCGATCGACTGGGTTCCCGAGGACGAGCGCCACGGCCGGCTGTGGCATCAGATGCCGCTGTGGTTCCTGGGCAACTTCCAGTACTTCTCGATCCCGATCGGGTTCATCGGACCGGCTCTCGGGCTCTCGCTGGGTTGGACGATCGTCGCCGGCACGCTCGGCATCTTCGTGGGCACCCTGTTCATGGCCTTCCACGCGACCCAGGGGCCTCGCCTGGGGCTGCCGCAGATGATCCAGTCGCGCGCGCAGTTCGGCTATCGCGGCGTACTCGTGCCGCTGTTCGCGACGCTGTTCACCTACATCGCCTTCAACGTCGCCGACCAGGTGCTCATGTCGCAGGGCCTGAACGCCGCCTTCGGCTGGAGCGCCGGTCTGGTGGCCGTGATCATCGCAATCCTGGCCGCGGCGATCGCGATCTGGGGGCACGACTGGGTGCACCGGATCTTCCGGCTGATCCTCATGTTCTCCCTGCCGGTCGTGACCATCCTCACCCTGGGCGTCATCTTCGGCGCCGCTGGTGGCCATCCCCCCAAGCAGCACCTGGGGTTCGTGTTCGCGGCGTTCATGGCCCAGTTCTCCGCCGCGGCCGCCTACAACATCACCTACGCGCCGTACGTCTCTGACTACTCGCGCTACCTGCCCAAGACCACGCCGGCGCGCAAGGTCATCGCCTCCGTCTTCGTGGGCGCGGCGGCATCGCCGATCTGGCTGATCGCGCTCGGCGCCTGGCTGGCCATCCGCCTGGGCGCCACCGACGGGCTGCTCGGCACCAAGCTGGCCGGCAACAACATCTTCGAGCCGCTCGGCACCGTGGCCGCGTTCCTGCTGGCGGCCGGACTGGCGGCCACCATGGGCATGAACGCCTACGGCGGGATGCTCAGCCTGCTCACGGGCATCGACTCGGTCAAGAAGATCAGGCCGAACCGGCGGGCGCGCATCATCACGATCGTCGTCCTGACGGTCATCTGGTACGTGGTCGCGGAGAGCATCAACTCCAGCGCGGTCTCCACCGTTCTGAACTCGCTGACGCTCATGCTCTATCTGCTCGTGCCCTGGACGGCCACGAACCTGGTCGACTTCTTCCTCGTGCGCCACGGCCGGTACGCGATCGCGGACCTGTTCACGCCCAACGGCCTCTACGGCGCCTGGGGCTGGCGCGGGCTCACCGCCTACGGGCTCGGCTTCCTGGCCGAGATCCCGTTCATGGTGCTCCCGGGCATCGCCGGCTTCAAGTACACCGGCCCGGTGGCCAAGCACATCTCGGGTGTCGACATCTCGTGGATCGTCGGGCTGGCGGTGTCGGGCACCGCCTACTGGCTGCTGTCGCGCTCGCTCAACCTGCGCGCGGAGGACACCGCGATCAGGGCCTCGGACGAGGCGCTCGACACCACGACCTAGTCAGGGCACGCCGTAACGTATGTCTGTGGACGAGACCGAGAGGATCCGCTTCGGCGCGCGGCTGCGCCATGCCCGCGAAGCCAGTCGCATGTCACTCGGCGAGGTGGCCGCGCGCAGCGGGGTGACCAAGAGCTTTCTCTCCCGCGTGGAGCGCGACATCACCAGCCCGTCGGTGGCGAGCCTGGTCGGGATCTGCCACGCGCTCGGCCTGTCGCCCGCCGAGCTGTTCCAGACGCCGCAGACGACGCTCGTGCGCCGGGCCGACCGGCCCCGGGTGGCCGATCTGCCCAAAGCCGAGGAGGTGGTCGACACCCTGATCACGCCCGCGGGGGAGCGCCACGTCACGGTGCTCGAGACCGCGGCCTCGGCCGGGGGGTCGGGCGGGTCGGCGCTCTACACGCTGCCCAGCGAGTGCGAGGTCTGCTTCGTGCTCTCGGGGTCGATCGAGGTCCAGGTGGAGGACGAGACCTTCGAGCTGGCCCAGGGCGACGCGCTCACCTTCGGCGCCGCCGTCCCCCACAGCTGGCGCGTGCTCGGTGACGGCGCGCGCATCCTGTGGATCCTGGCCCCCGCGCTCCCCGACCCACAGCGGAGCGTGCGATGACGATCTCGGGGGACGGGCGGGTTCACTTCCAGCCGCCCGATGCGAGCCTCGCCCCGCGCTACACCGGGCCGCGCACGTTCGCGCGCCTGCCCCACGTCGAGGTGCCCCACGAGGATGTCGACGCCGCCGTGATCGGGGTGCCGTTCGACACCGCCACGAGCTTCAGGACGGGGGCGCGGTTCGGGCCCGAGGCGATCCGCTCGGCGTCGACGCTGCTGCGGCCCTATCACCCGCCGCTCGACGTCGACGTGTTCGCGACGCTGTCGGTCGTCGACGGCGGGGACCTCGAGATCACGCCAGGCAACGCCCAGCGCACGGCCGAGCAGATCGCGGCCGCCCTGGAGCCGGTGCTGCGCGCCGGGATCGTGCCCGTGGTGCTGGGTGGCGATCACTCGATCGTCCTCGGCGAGCTGCGGGCGCACGCCGCGGTGCACGGGCCGGTTGGGCTCGTCCTGCTCGATGCACACGCCGACACCTGGGATCAGTACTACGGCGAGCGCTACTTCCACGGGACGCCGTTCCGGCGCGCCGTGGAGGAGGGCCTGCTGGACCCGTCCCGTTCGGTGCTGGCGGGCATGCGCGGGCCGCTCTACGGGCCCGCCGACGTCGACCAGCCGCGCGACATGGGCTTCGAGGTCATCGACGGGGACGAGCTGGCCACGCTCACCCCCGAGCGCTATGGCGAGCGCGTGCGCGCGCGGATCGGGGACGGGCCGGTGTACATGTCCTTCGATATCGACGTGCTGGACCCGGCGTTCGCGCCGGCGACCGGGACCCCAGAGGTCGCGGGCGTGTACCCGCGGGAGGCGTTCGGGTTCCTGCGGGCGCTGGCCGGGATCCCGTTCACAGGCTTTGATCTGGTAGAGGTCTCTCCGGCCTATGACGCCCCCGGACAGACCACGGCGCTGCTCGGCGCGGCCGTCGCCTTCGAGATGCTCGCCCTGCTGGCGGTCTCGCGCCGCTGAGCCGCGCGGCGCCGCTCGGTCCGGCGTGCGGCCATGATCGACCCGCGTTTCGCGATCCTGGGGGCGCTGATCGTCCTCACAGGCAACGCCGCCTACGCCCGCGACACGGTGCGCGGCAACACGCAGCCCAACCGCGTGAGCTGGATGCTGTGGGCGCTGGCGCCGATGATCGCGTTCGCCGCGGAGGTGGTCCAGGGTGTGGGCCTCAACGCGGTGCTGACGCTCGCCGTGGGCGTGGGCCCGCTGCTGGTCGTGGCCGCGTCGTTCATGGACCCCAAGGCCTACGCGCGCGTGACCCCGTTCGACGCCGCCTGCGGGGTGCTGTCACTGATCGCTCTGGTGGCCTGGGCGGCGACGGGACGCGGCAACGTCGCCATCCTCCTGAGCGTTGTGGCCGACTTCCTCGCGGCGATTCCGACGATCCGCAAGGCCTACCGCTATCCCCATACCGAGCACGCGGTCGCCTTCCTGTCCGGGGTCGCCGGCGGAGCGATCACCCTGCTGACGATCAAGCCCGGGGATTGGGGATTCGCGAGCGTCGCGTTCCCGGCCTACATCCTGCTCGACTCCGGTCTGATCGCGGCGTTGATCCTGGTGCCGCGGCCCGCGCGCTTCGCGGTGACGGGCGACTGAGGGCCCATCTCACGCCGGGCGGCGTGCCAGCGTTCAACGCGATGATGCGCCGGTCCCTGCGTCTCGCCGCCCGCACGCCGTTTGACGGCGACGGGTTGCTGGCCTTTCTGGGCGCGCGCGTGGTGCCCGGCATCGAGGAGATGATCCCCGGTGGGTATCGGCGGAGCCTCAGGCTGGCGCACGGCTCGGGTGTGGTCGATCTGATCCCCGGCGCCGACCACGTGGAGGCGGCGTTCGTCCTCGATGACCGGCGCGATCTGGACGCGGCCGCGGCCGGGTGCCGCCATCTGCTGGACCTCGAGCGCGACCCAGCGCCGATCGCCGCACACCTGGGCGCCGATCCGGTCATCGGGCACGTGGTCAGCGCGGCCCCCGGGCGGCGGGTCCCGGGCCATCCCGACGGCTGCGAGCTCGCCGTGCGGGCGGTGCTCGGCCAGCAGGTCTCGGTGGCCGCGGGCACCAAGCTGGTCACACGGATCGTCGCCGAACTGGGGACGCCGTTGAGGCACCCGGTCGGCACGGTCACCCATGCGTTCCCGCCGCCGGCGGCGATCGCCGGCCTGGACCCCGAAGGGTTGCCCATGCCACGCAGCCGCAGCCGGACGCTGGTGGGGATGGCCGCCGCGCTGGCCGCCAAGCGGCTCGTGCTCAGCGACACGGTCGACCGCGCCGACACGTATGCCGCCCTGCTCGCTCTCCCGGGGATCGGGCCGTGGACGGCGGGCTACATCGCCATGCGCGCGTTGCACGATCCCGACGCGTTCATCCCTGGCGACGCCGGGCTGCGCCACGGGCTCGTTTCGCTGGGCTGTGATCCCGGCCTGCGCGAGGCCGAGCGGGTGGCCGAGTCGTGGCGGCCCTACCGTGCCTATGCGATCCAGCACGTGTGGGCGGTGGCCGCCGGATGACCACGCTCTACGCGCGCGTGCCCAGCCCGATCGGGGACCTGCTGCTTGCCGGTGACGGTGAGGAGCTTCACGCGGTCTGGATCGACGGGCAGCGCTGGGCCCCTGAGATCGGGGACGACTGGCGGGTGTCAGAGGTGGCGTTCGGCGTGGCGCGGCTCCAGCTCGAGGAGTACTTCGCTGGACAGCGGACGGCGTTTGACCTCCCGCTGCGTCCTCGGGGGACCGCGTTTCAGAACGAGGTGTGGAGCGCCCTCACCCACATCCCGTTTGCGGAGACACGGACGTACGGGGCGATCGCCGCCGACCTCGGACGGCCCGCCGCGGCGCGCGCGGTGGGCGCCGCCAACGGCCAGAACCCGCTGTGCATCATCATCCCCTGCCACCGCTTGATCGGCTCCGACGGCGGACTGGTGGATTACGCGGCCGGCCTTGACGTCAAGCGCCGGCTGCTGGAACACGAAGCCCGGGTGGTCACACGCCGGGTGGCGTTCCGGAGTGCGCGCTCGCCGGCGGGACCCGCAGGACCCGGCGCAACCACCCGGTAGGGTTCGCCAATGGGCGCGCCCCTGTATGCGGAGCTCAGATACTGGCCCGAGCTCGCCGGACTGTTGACCGACGGCCGCTTTCGATCGCCGCCGCGGGCCACGCACCGCGCGCCGGTCCTGCTCATCC
Source organism: uncultured Actinomycetota bacterium (assembly GCA_963708835.1). GTDB lineage: Bacteria > Actinomycetota > Thermoleophilia > Solirubrobacterales > Solirubrobacteraceae > Palsa-465. Next base: position 172,392 of record CAVPUB010000003.1, read on the forward strand.
CCGGCTTCATGGCCGGCGACGCCTCGCTGACCCTGCTGGCCAGCTGGCTGCGCCGCCGCGGCCACACGGTCCGTCTCAGCGGCATCCGCCTCAATGCAGGCTGCGCGGGCCGCGAGCTGAGCCGGCTCGAGCACGTGCTGGCCGGCTTTGACGAGCCCGCCATCGTCATCGGTCAGAGCCGCGGCGGGACATTGGCGCGGGCACTGGCCGCGCGCCACCCCGAGGCGGTGGCGGCGGTGGTGATGCTCGGCTCGCCGGTGCTCGACCCGCTGGCGGTGTCGCCGAGCGTGATGCGGACCGTACGCTCGGTGGCGCGGCTCGGCGACCTCGGGGTCCCCTTTGTGTTTAGCTCGGAGTGCCGGGCCGGTGACTGCTGCACCGACTACTACGCGCTCCTGCGCGCCCCGCTCACCGAGGACATGGCGGCGCTGATGATCTACTCGCGCTCTGACGCGATCGTCGACTGGCGCGCCTGCCTTGACCCAAGCGCGAGGTGCATCGAGATCGACGGCAGCCATTGCGGCATGGCGGTCAATCCGCGCGTCTACGAGGAGCTCGAGCGCGTGCTGGACGGGGCCCTGGCAGCGCCGGCATGAACCAGATGAGCGCCCAGGACGCGATGTTCCTGCACGTCGAGAACGACGTGACGCCGATGCACATCGGCGGGGTGAGCATCTTCGAGGGCCCACCGCCCACGTTCGCCGACCTCACCGCGATGGTGGCCGGCAAGCTCGATCACACGCCGCGCTATCGCCAGAAGGTCCGGTTCGTCCCCTTCGGCGTGTCCGAGCCCGTATGGGTCGACGACCGCTACTTCGACCTGAGCTATCACCTGCGCCACTCCGCCGTTCCTGCCCGGGGGTCCGACGGCCAGCTGCGGGCGATGGCGGCGCGCGTGTTCTCCCAACACCTGGACCGCGCCCGCCCGCTGTGGGAGATCTGGATGGTGGAGGGGCTGTCCGAGGGCCGCTGGGCGCTGCTGTCCAAGGTCCACCACTGCATGGTTGACGGCGTCGCCGCCACCGATCTGATGTCGGTGATGTTCGACGACGCCGCCGCGGCGGCGGGGGCGGGGTCCCCCGACGGCGATCACTGGGCGCCCGGGCCCGAGCCCAACGGCATCGAGCTGCTGGCCCGCGGCGTGGCCCGACGCGCCGCCGACCCTGCCTCGCAACTGCGCCACGCGCTGAGCGCGTGGCCTCAGGTCCTCAGTGGCGCGGCCGGCATGGCCCGCGGGCTCACCGCCGCCGCCCCGGCCCTTCGGCCGGCCACCACATCGCTCACCGGACCGATCGGCCCGCACCGCATCTGGAGCTGGGCCAAGGTCTCGCTCGCCGAGGTCAAGCGAATGCGCGCCGGGCTGGGCGGCACCGTCAACGACGTCGTGCTCACCCTCATCACGAACGGCTTCCGCGACCTGCTGGACGAGCGCGGTGAGGCGATGCCGCCCGACCGGGTCGTCCGAACGATGGTCCCGGTGTCCGTACGCCGGCCCGGCGAGCACGGGGTCTACAACAACCGTGTGTCGGCGGTGTTCGTGCGGCTGCCCGTGGGGCGGGACGATCCCGCGGCGCGGCTGGCCGTCATCCGCGCGCAGATGGACGGGATCAAGGCCAGTAAGCAGGCGGTTGCCGGTGACGTCCTAGCCCAGCTCTCGGGCTTTGCACCGCCACTGCTGCTGGCGCTTGGCAGCCGTGCCATGACCCGCTCGGCCCGCCTGAACATGGACACCGCCACCACCAACGTGCCCGGGCCCCAGACGCCGGTGCGCGCTCTGGGCCGACGCCTGTTGGAGTCCTACCCCTACGTGCCGGTCGTGGGCACGATCCGGATCGTCGTGGCCATCTTCTCCTATGACGGCCAGCTCTACTTCGGCGTCACCGGCGATCGCGACCACGCTCCCGACGTCGACGTTCTCACCACGGGCATCGAGACGGGCGCCGCCGAGCTCGCCGCATGCGCGGAACCGCTGCCTCCGCCGCGCCCGATCCACGGCGATCGGCCGCGCAGCCGGGCCTGAGAGTCCGGCTGTCGGGCCATTACCATTGAGCCGGGTCGGATGGTCGGTGAGGAGTCGATGCGCATGGCGGGGGGAAGGTTGGGGGTGATCGCGGCAACGGTCGCGATCGCGCTCGGCGCCGCAGGCTGCGGGGCGGGCGCGAAGAGCGCCGACGGCGTCTCGTCGTTCGGCCACATGGCCGGCTATGTATGGAGCGGGCACGTTCGGGCCGTGGCGGGGTCCTGGTGGGTGCCGCGGATGTCCGGGGCCGGCAACGCCCACGCGAGCACGTGGATCGGCGCCCAGGCTCCCGGGGTGCCCCGGCGCTCGCCGTTCATCCAGGTCGGGACAGTCGAGGACCGCGGCCTATCCAGCCCCGCGGCGTACGCCGCGTTCTGGACCGACACCACGCGCGGGTTTCACCCCCAGATCCTCTTCGGCGTCCACGCGGGCGATGCCGTGTCGACGGCGCTGACCCTGTCTGCGGGCCGGTGGCGTGTCTACGTCGTCGACACGACGTCGGGGCGGAGCGCCTCGTTCTCCACCAGCGAGGAGGGCGTGACGGACTTCACCCTCGCCGAGTGGCTCCAGGAGAACCCGAGCGAGATCTCGGGCAGGACCACGCCATATCCCGCGCTCTCGCCGGTGCGCGTGAACGCGATGTCGGTCAACGGAGCGCAACCGCGCTACGGCGACGTGTTCGCGCAGTGGATGTCGCTGCCGGGACGGACGCTGGCCCCGACGCCGCTGCGTGCCGGAGCGTTCGGGATCGCCCCCGCGGTACTCAGCGCCGCGGGACGGCGCTACCTGCAGGTCTCGCGTCCGCAGAACGTGAGCGCGCGGAAGTTCGACGTCGAGGCGGCGCGGTGGACCGAGCGCACCCCGCCCACCGAGATCCGGCGCGTGAGCGCCGCCGCCGCAGCATCGGAGCGGCGCTACGCCGACCGCCTCGATCGCGACAGGTGGCCCGCCATCGCCCGGGGCCCGATCGCCTCGCTGATCCGCGAGGTCCGCCTCGAGGCCGAGATGCTCGCCGCGTCGTCACGCCACGCGCCGGCGAGCCTGGCCCAATGGCGGCGCCGCTTTGCGCAGATCACGCCCACCCTGCTGCAGCTCGCCCACGAGGTCCGCCGCGCGCTGCACGTCCCCGAGCTGGTCTCCGGGCAGCTGCCGAGCTCAGCCTCCCGGCGGACGGGCTAGAAACCGGAAGTGGATGCCGTCGATGGACCAGATCTGCGAGAGGTCGCCCTGATGGGCGGCCAGCAACGCGGGAAAGTAGTCGCGCAGCGCCTGCTCGTAGCTGAGCGACCCGGCCAGCAGCTCGCCGGCGGCGGCGACGATCCGCGGTAGATCGCGATCGATGCGCTCGCGGCTCATGCTCGGCGTCCGCGGGCCGTCGTCGTCGACGATCGCCGCCGGCGCGAACTGGGAGAAGCTGGGGTAGCGCTCGGTGTCGGGGAGGATCGAGCGAAACGGCACGTGGTTGAAGAAGTACTCGAACCATCGCCCGCCTGACAGCGTCAGCCACGGGGTGTCCACCGCCAGCGCGGCAAGGCCGAAGCCCGTGTGCGGGGACAGGAACAGATCGCAGCTCTCGACGACCGCGAGCTGCTCGGCCAGCGGCAGGTCGAGGCAGTCGATGGGGCGCGACGGGTGGGCCAGCAGCGCCGCCAGGTCGTCGTCGCGGAACGAGGTGGCCGTGCGCTCGTCCCGGGTGCGCTTGCCGATGAGCGCCCACCGCGCCTGCGGGAACGCGTCGGCCAGCGCGCTCAGGATGGCCAGCCAAGAGGTGCGAGACGGGTACAGCGCCGCGGGCCCCGAGCCCGCCGGCATCAGCGCGATCCGCTCGCCGGCGGGGTCACCGGCCCCGTGGGCGGCCCAGCGCGCGGCAGCCGCGGTCCGAGCCGTCTCGGGCAGGTCGAGGCGCAGCTGCTGGTGGGCGGCGTAGCCCGGGGGATCGGCCGCCACCGTCGTGCGTCCGCGCACGGCGTGCAGTCGTTCGTCGCTGGCGCGGTAGTAGTCGCGCAGCCCCGGGAACATCTGCAGCTGGACGTCCTGGTGACGGCGAAAGTCGTCGAGCACCCAGTCCCACTGCTCCGGGATGCCGGCCTGCCGTGCCCCAGAATCCCGGCAGGTCTCGAGCAGGGGGTGCTCGATCGGGTAGGTGTGGGCGACGAAGGGGCAGAAGCCGGCCAGCTCCACCGCGGTCGCCGCGTTGAGCGCCACTGCGATCTCGCGCGAGGGGTCGGCGACATGGTGGCCCAGGCAGTAGTGCAGGGCCTCGATGGCGTGCCCGACGGGAGGCGCGTAGAAGAAATTGACGAGCACGCGCTCCCCGCCGGGCTGTGATCCGGTCGCGCTCACCCGCGGCGGTACTTCATCACGGCGAGCGGCAGCGCCACGATGAGGATGCCCGCCGTCCACGCAAGGGCACGCGCGACGAAGTAGGACGTCGGGTGGCCGAGCAGCGCATGGGCGTGGGCGCCCAGGGTGAGCGATCGGACCGAGTCGACCATGTAGGTCAGCGGCTGGTGCGTGGCGAACACCTGCAGCCAGCCGGGCATCGAGGCCACCGGCACATACGCGCTGGAGACGAAGGCGAACGGGAACACGATCATTCCCAGGCCCTGCGCGGCCTGAGCGGTGCCGGCGAACAGGCCCATCGCGATGAACAGCCACTCGAAGGCGAAGCCGAACAGCACGACGAGGCCCAGCGCGGCCAGGCCGCTGGCGGCGGAGCCGTGCAGGCCGTAGCCGACCGCGAAGGCGATGCCCGTGGTGAACACCGTCGCCCAGGTGAAGATGACGGTGTCGGCCAGTGCCCGGGCCGTCAGCACCGACGCCCGCGGGATCGGCAGCGAGCGCAGGCGGTCGATGAAGCCCTGCTCCAGGTCCTCAGCCACCGCGGCCGCTGTCCCGATCCCGCTGAAGAGCACCCCGGTGGCGATGAAGCCGGGGACGAGGTAGTCGACGTAGGGCATCCCGGCGATATGGATCGCGCCGCCGAACATGTAGCGGTAGATGAGGAAGAACAGGGACATCTGGATCGTGGCGAGCACGATCAGCTGGGGTGTCCGCACGTAGCGCAGGAGCGTGCGACGCGTCACCGTGGCGGTGCTGCGGGCCAGCCCGGCCGGCCGCGACGGCGGCGAGGTGATGGCGGGGAGGGTGGAGGTGGCTGAGCCGGTGAATGACATCTCGGGGTCTCCGTTTCTGTGCGTGGGGGTCAGGCCGCCTGGGCCGCGTCGGCGCCGGCGGGTTCGGTGGGGTGCCCGGTGAGCGCGAGGAAGACCTCGTCGAGGTTGGGCTGGCGCATGGCGATGTCCTCGACGGCGATGCCGGCGCCCTCGATCGAGCGCAGGGCGCTCATGAGGCCGTCACTCCCGGAGTCCACGCCCACGCTCACCCGCCGGGATGGCCTCATCGGTCGAGACGGCCGCGTCATGCAGCCGCGCGAGCATCTCGGCCACCCGTGCGACGTCGGTCTCATGGGCCACATGGATCTCCACCACGTTGCCGCCGATCCTCCGCTTGAGCTCGGCCGGGCTGCCCGTGGCGACCGCCCGGCCGTGGTCGACGATCACCACTTGGGAGGCGAGGCTGTCTGCCTCGTCGAGGTACTGGGTGGTGAGCAGCACGTCGGTGCCCGCGGCGACGAGGGCGCGGATCGCGTCCCACAGCTCCATGCGGCTGCGCGGGTCAAGGCCGGTGGTGGGCTCGTCGAGCAGGAGCAGGCGCGGAGCCCCGACCAGGCTCGCGCCCAGGTCAAGGCGCCGGCGCATGCCGCCCGAGTAGGTGCGAGCCAGGCGGTCGCCGTCCTGGCTCAGGCCGAGCTGCTCGAGCACCGAGGCCGACGCGGCCTTGGCCTCGCGCCCGCTGCGCCCGAACAGCCGCGCGACCATCTCCAGGTTCTCGCGCCCGGTCATCGCGGGCTCGATGGCGGCGAACTGGCCGGCCAGTCCGATGACGCGGCGCACGGCCGCGGGATCGCGTCGCACGTCGTGACCCGCCACGTGCAGGGTGCCCCCGTCGGGGCGCAGCAGCGTGGCCAACGTGCGCACGAACGTCGTCTTGCCGGCGCCGTTGGGGCCGAGCACGGCCACCACCTGGCCGCTGTGGGCGACCAGGTCCAGGCCGTCGAGGGCCTGGGTCTTGCCGTACTGCTTGGTGAGGCCGTGGGCCTCGATCATCGCGGTCATTGCGACTCCTCTGGTTCGTCGACGGTGATGAACCGTTCGGCCACCTGGCGCAGCCACTCCTCGCTCCAGGTCAGCCGGCCGGTCTTCAGGTCCTCGATCACGCCGCTCAGGAACGACACCTCGGCACTGAGCAGCGCGACGCGGTACTCCTCCTCCAGCAGGAACAGGCGGGGGAGCTCGGGCGGGATCGCCGCCAGCGCCGCCTGGGTCTCCGCCAGCTTCGCCGACAGCTGCCGCGTCCGGAGCTCAAGCTCGGCGCGCGCCTCCTCGGGCGGCAGCCCGAACAGGATCGACAACGCTGCCAGGAACTCGGGGTAGTCGTTGTCGGTGGTGCGCAGCATCTGGCGCAGCCATTCCCGCGCCACCTCGCGCCCGGCGTCGGTGGTCGCGTAGACGACGCGGTCGGGATAGCCGTGCACGCGGATGGTCTGGGCGACCTCGACGAGGCCGTGGCGCTCCAGCCGGTCGAGTGTCTGGTAGAGGCTGGCCCGCGACCGGATGTTGACGACGCGGTCCTTACCGGTGGCCTCGAAGAGCTTCTGCATCTTGTAGACGTGCACGGGCTCCTGGTAGAGCTGCCACAGGACCATCAGGCCCAGTGACGAACGGCGGGGCGTGTCGGAGGAGGCGGTGGGTGGCATAGTCAGGAACATACTAGTTAGATTAAGACTAGTCAAGTGCTGACCTAGGACCGACGTCGTAACTCCCCTGCCGTCGACGACCAGTAGCGTGCGGGCGATGAGCAGTCATGAACCACAGACACGACCGCGCGCCGACGCGCTGCGGCTTGTGAGCGCCTCTTCACTGGACCCGAGCGCACTCGTCCGGGTCTTCAACCTCGGCTTCTCGGACTACCCCGTGCCGATGCAGATGGACGAGCCCGGGCTGGCCGACCACGTCGACAACAACGACGTCGACCTGCAGTGCTCGCAGGTCGCGATCGACGTCGACCCGGTCGGCTTCGCGTTGGTGGCCCGGCGCGGGAGGGAGGCCTGGATCGGCGGGATGGGCACCTCGCCGGCGTACCGGCGCATCGGGCTGGGCGCGCGCACGCTGACGGCCGCGATCGAGGCCGCGGCGGCGAGGGGCGCGGACGCGGTATGGCTGGAGGTGCTCGACGACAACGTGGCCGCCCTCGGGCTGTATGAGCGGCTGGGCTTCGAGCGCGTCCGCCACCTGGGGGTCTGGTCGCTGCCGCCCGGTGTCGCCGCGGAGCCGATCGAGGCGGTGGAGCGTCGCGGTCTCGACGTCGACGCCGCGCACGCGTGGATCGCCGGACATCGCTCAGGCCGTGAGCCCTGGCAGCGCGCCGACGCCTCGATCGTGCGCATGCGGGAGCGCGGCACGCCGCTCACCGGCGTCGCGGTCCGGCGCGGGGACGCGATTGCCGGGGCGGCGATCTGCATGACCGACGAGGTGACCGTCCGGGTCCTGCAGATCGCCGCCGTTGACCGGGCCGCGGCCCGCGACCTCGTGGTCGCGGCCGCCGGAGACCTGACACTGCGGCTGGCCAACGTCCCCGACGACGACCTCTTCGCCGGGGTGCTGCGTCGCCTCGGCGCCGGCCTGACGGTGGCCCAGCACGAGATGCGCCTGAGCGTGCGCGCAGGGGCGAGCCTCTAGCTCAGTGCAGCGCCACCCGCTGCGCGCCCGTGGGCCGCAGCTGAGGCACCGTGATGACGGCCACCAGCGCCAGCCCGGCGGCGATTGCCGCTCCAGCGAGGGTGCCGTGGCCATAGCCGGTGACCAGCCCGGCGCGCGTGGCCCCGCCGGCACCGAATGCCACCGCGGAGAACAGCGACACACCGGCGGCGCCCCCGAGCTCATGTGCCGTGGTGATCAGCCCTGAGGCAAGGCCGGCGCGGTCGTGGTCCACGTCGGACATGGAGGTCACCGAGATCGCGACGAAGGCGAAGCCGACGCCCAGCCCCAGGAGCACGAAGCCGGGGAGCAGATCCACGACGTAGCTCGCGTGGGCCGGGGCTCCGCTGAGGACGAGGTCGCCCGCCGCCGCCAGGAGCAGGCCGGCCGCGATCACGGTCCGCGCGCCGAAGCGCGTGAGGAGCTGGGGGCCCAGGTGGGCGGCGACGCCGACGGTCAGGACGCCGGGGAGGAACTCGAGGCCGGTGACCAGCGGGGAGGCCCCGAGCACGTTCTGGAAGAACAGCGTGTTGAGGAACGAGGTCCCGACGAGAACGCCGGTGACCCCGAGCATCACCGTCGAGCTCGAGACGAGCGAGCGCAGGCGCCAGACCGACGGGGCGATGAGCGGCTGGCGGGCGCGGCGCTCGATCGACGCGAACGACGCCAGCAGCCCGGCGGCCGCGGCGAGCAGGACGACGGTGCGGGGCGACGTCCAGCCGTGTGCCGCGGCGCCCTGGACCGCGTAGACGAGCACGACGAGCCCGGCGTCCAGGCGGCGTGCCTCGACCGCGGCACCTGCGCGCGCAGGTCGCGACCCGGCTTGCGGCTCTTGCTGCCCGGCATCCAACGGGACGTTAGGGCACGCGCACGCGGGCCCCGGCATGGTATTCAGTGGAGCACGCCACCGGTACCGAGGGGAGATCCCATGTCCACGACCGTCCGTCCGACCGCTGCCACCGAGGTGGAGCAGTGGTTGGAGCGCTTTGATAGCGCGCTTCAGACCGGTGACGCCGCTGCGGCGGCGGATCTGTTCGCCACCGAGAGCTACTGGCGCGACCTCGTCGCCTTCACGTGGAACATCCGGACGGTGGAGGGGCGCGACGGCGTCACCCGTATGCTCGAGGCGGCGCTGCCGCACATCAAGCCGCGCGGCTGGCATACGACCGAGGAGCCGACCACGGCCGACGGCGTCACCGAGGCGTGGATCGGCTTTGAGACCGAGGCGGGGCGGGGCGGCGGCCACCTCCGTCTCATCGACGGCAGGGCGTGGACGCTGCTGACCGCGCTGGAGGAGCTCAAGGGCCACGAGGAGAGCCTCGGGTTCCGGCGGCCCAAGGGCGTCCAGCACGGCGCTCGGCGCGAGCGCGAGACCTGGCTGGAGGACCGCCAGCGCGAGGCCGAGGAGCTGGGCTTCACCACCCAGCCCTACGTCGTGATCGTGGGCGGCGGCCAAGGCGGGATCGCGCTCGGGGCGCGACTGCGCCAGCTCGGCGTGCCGGCGATCATCATCGAGCGCAACGCCCGTCCGGGGGACTCGTGGCGCAACCGCTACAAGTCGCTGTGCCTGCACGACCCGGTGTGGTACGACCACCTGCCCTACATCAAGTTCCCGCCCAACTGGCCCGTGTTCTCGCCCAAGGACAAGGTGGGCGATTGGCTGGAGATGTACGCGCGGGTCATGGAGCTCAACTACTGGGGCTCGACCGAGGCCAAGCGCGCCCACTACGACGAGACCGCCGGGGAGTGGGAGCTGGTGGTGGAGCGCGACGGCTCGGAGCTGACCCTGCGGCCCCGGCAGCTCGTCTTGGCCACCGGGATGTCCGGGCGTCCACACACGCCGAGGTTCCCGGGAGCCGATCAGTTCGCCGGCGATCAGCACCACTCGTCCAAGCACCCAGGCCCTGACGCCTATCGGGGCAAGCGGGCCGTGGTCATCGGCTCCAACAATTCCGCGCATGACATCTGCGCGGCGCTGTGGGAGCACGACGCCGACGTGACGATGGTGCAGCGCTCCTCGACCCACGTCGTGAGGTCGGACACGCTGATGGACATCGCGCTCGGCGACCTGTACTCCGAGCGCGCGGTGGCCGCCGGAGTCACCACGGAGAAGGCCGACATGATCTTCGCCTCGCTGCCCTATCGGATCATGGCGGGGCTCCAGGTCCCGGTCTACGAGCGGATCCGCGAGCGCGACGCCGACTTCTACGCGCGCCTGGAGGCAGCCGGGTTCCAGCACGACTGGGGCGAGGACGGCTCGGGCCTGTTCATGAAGTACCTGCGCCGCGCGTCGGGCTACTACATCGACGTAGGCGCCTCAGAGCTGGTGGCCGGCGGCCAGGTCAAGCTCCAGGCCGGCCAGGTGGACCACCTCACCCGTGACGCGGTGGTGATGGCGGATGGCACCGAGCTGCCGGCCGACGTCGTCATCTACGCCACCGGCTATGAGTCGATGAACGGCGCGGTGGCCGACCTCATCTCTCAGGATGTCGCCGACCGGGTCGGCAAGGTGTGGGGGCTGGGCTCAGACACCACCAAGGACCCGGGGCCCTGGGAGGGCGAACAGCGCAACATGTGGAAGCCCACCCAGCAGCCGGGGCTGTGGTTCCACGGCGGCAACCTGCACCAGTCACGCCATTACTCGCTGTACCTGGCGCTCCAGCTCAAGGCACGCGCCGAGGGCATCGACACGCCGGTCTACGGGCTGCAGGAGGTCCACCACACCCATTAGATGACGCCGACGGACGAGGGAGCGGAGCAATGACGACGATGATCGGGCCGTTGCGCCGCGCGGTGCAGGTGGCGCCCGACGCGGTGGCCGCACGGTGCGGCGACACCGAGGTCACCTACGCGCAGACCTGGGATCGCGCGCGCCGGTTGGTGGGAGCGCTGCGCGAGCTGGGGATGCGCGACGGCGACCGCGTGGCTGTGGTGGGCCGCAACTGCCACCGCTACCTCGAGCTCTACCAGGGGGTCCCGGGCGCCGGCATGGTCCTGGTGCCGCTCAACCAGCGCCACACCGCGGACGAGTTGGCCTACGCGCTGCGGGACTCAGGCAGCCGGGTGCTGTTCGCGGCCTCGGGCATCGACCATCCTGCCGGCGTGGTGGAGCACGTGATCGACCTCGAGGACGGGTACGAGGCGCTGCTGGCCGGCGCGCCCGCGGCCGATCTCCCCGACCAGATCCCGCCCGAGACCATGGCGGGCCTGTTCTACACCGGGGGCACCACCGGCGCGTCCAAGGGCGTGATCCTCACCCATCGCAACCTCGTGGCCAACGCGTTCCACTTCCAGGCCCAGTTCGCGTTCAGGCCCGACACCTGCTGGCTGGTCGCCGCGCCGCTGTTTCACGCCGCGGGATCGATCGCGGTGCTGGCAACCGTGTGGCACGGCGGCCGCCAGGTCATGCTGCCCGTGTTCGAATCGGCCGCGGCGCTGGACCTGATCGAGTCTGAGCGCGTGACGGCGACGCTGGTGGTGCCGACGATGCTCGCGGCGCTCGCCGACGAGCAGTTGGCGCGACCCCGCGACGTCTCCAGCCTGCGGCTGCTCAGTCACGGGGGCTCTCCGGTGGCCACCGAGACGCTGCGGCGCGCCCACCGGGCGTTCCCCGACGCCGAACTGATGCACCTCTACGGGACCACGGAGACGGCCCCGATCGCCACGATCATGGCCCACGAGGAGGCCATGCTGGACGCGCCACAGGCACGCTCGTGCGGGCAGCCGGCGATCGGCGTCGAGGTCCGCGTGCTCGACGAGGCGACCGAGGCTGAGGCGGCGCCGGGCGTCGTCGGCGAGGTGCTCATCCGCGGTGAGAACGTGATGGCGGGCTACTGGAACAAGCCCGAGGACACCGCCGCCGCGATGCTCGGTGACTGGTATCGCACGGGCGATTTGGGCTACATGGACGAGCGGTCGTTCGTGTACCTGGTGGATCGGGCCAAGGACATGATCGTCTCGGGCGGCGAGAACGTGTACAGCACCGAGGTCGAGGACGTGCTCTACCGCCATCCCGCCGTGCTGGAGGCGGCCGTGTTCGGGATCCCGGACGCCCGCTGGGGCGAGGCGGTGCACGCGGTGGTGGTGCCGCGCGGCGAGGTCGACGAAGCCGAGTTGCTGGCCCATTGCCGCGGCGCGATCGCCGACTACAAGATCCCCAAGCGCATCGAGCTCACCACCCGACCGTTGCCCAAGTCCGGCGCGGGCAAGGTGCTCAAGCGTGAGCTGCGCGCTCCCTACTGGACCGGGCGCGAATCGGTCGTGGGCGGCGCGTGACGGCGCACGCGGGCCGAGGCGTGCCAGCCGACGACGTCTCGGGCATCTACGACGAGCTCACCGACGGGCTCACGCGTCCATTGCGATTGACGGAGCTGGCCTACGCGGCGGCGGAGCGCCACCCCGGTCTCGTGCCCACGCGCGCTCAGATCAACGCCGAGCGCACCCACAACCAGGCCGACAAGGCGGGGCTTGAGATCACGCAGGGCGACTTCATCTCCCGCGTGCTCGCCGACGCACGCTGCGGACGCCACCTGATCGCCGCCATGGCCGAGCCGCTCCCCGAGGCACTGGCCGCGCTCGCGCAGTTCCGGCACGACGGCAGCATCGACCTCGGGCCGATGCGGCTGGACCGCGACGGGCCCGTGGGCGTCGTCACCAACCAGAACCACGGGTGCCTCAACGCCGAGGACGATGCGTCCACGCGAGCCATGGAGATCGCCGTCGACCTCGTCCTGCTCGACGACGCCATCGAGGTGGGGGTGTTGCGAGGCGGCCCCGCGACCCATCCCAAGCACGCCGGACGGCGCATCTTCGGCGCCGGCATCAATCTCACCGACCTCTACACGGGGCAGATCTCGCTCATCGAGTTCATGCTCGACCGCGAGCTTGGCGCGATCACCAAGATGTATCGGGGCCACGGAGTGAGCTCCGAGCTGCCGGTGCAGCTCAGCGACGCGGCCCGGGAGAAACCGTGGGTGGCGGCGGTCGAGAGCTTTGCCATCGGCGGCGCGTGCCAGTGGCTGCTGGTGATGGACCGCGTCGTGGCCCAACGCGGGTCCTATTTCAACCTGCCCGCGCGCAAGGAGGGGATCATCCCCGGCTGCGCCAACCTGCGGCTACCGAGGCTTGTGGGCGAGCGCGCGGCGCGTCAGGCGATCATGTTCGAGCGAGCCTTCCAGGCCGACTCGCCCACGGGGAGGCTGGTCGCCGACGAGGTCGTCGCCGACGACGAGATGGACGCGGCGCTTGAGCGCTCGGCCGCCCAGCTGCTGAGCGCGGGGACGACGGCGCTGGTGGCCAACCGGCGCGCGCTGCGCGTCGCCCAGGAGCCGCTGGATCAGTTCCGCCGCTATATGAGCGTGTACGCCTCAGAGCAGGCGCGCTGCCTGTACAGCCCGGCGCTCATCGCCAACCTCGAGCGCAACTGGGAGGCGGCGCGACGGTCGCCGGCTCAGCGAGCCGGCACGACGCGATAGACGGCGCCGGCGGTGTCGTCTGAGACGTACAGCGCGCCGTCGGGGCCCGGAACCGCGTCCACCGCCCGGCCCCAGCGCGACCCGTCGGAGTGCTGGAAGCCGCCGACCAGCGTGCGTGGTGCCCCCAGCGTGCGGGTCTTGGAATCCCACGGCATCCACAGCACGGCCGGCGGGCGCGGGGGCGTGCGATCCCAGGACCCGTGCACGCCGACGACCGCGCCGTTGCGCCACGGCGCCGCAAGCTTTGAGCCGGCCAGGAAATGGAAGCCCAGCGGGGCGCTGTGCGCGGGGATGCCGACCTGGATGCGCTCGAGCTTGGCGCAGTTCAGCGTCTTGGCGCCCGCGTTGGTCTGGACGTCGGCGTCGAATGGAGGGTTGGTGTACCTCTTGGGGCTCCCCGCCACTCCAGGGTGCACATCGGGGTCGGGGTCGCAATAGGGCCAGCCGAGGTTGCGCCCGGCCGTCAGCCGCGCGACCTCGTCGGTGGGGTGGTCGGCGACATACCCCGCCATGACCTTGCCGTAGGCATCGCCGCTGGAGGCCTGGCCATAAGCGCGGTGGAAGGGATAGGCGATGTCGTCGCGCATGTTGACCGCCGTCCACAGCGTCCCGTCGGGAGCGAAGGACAGGCCGTCGCCGTTGCGGATGCCGGTGGCGAAGACCCGGATGCGCCGCCCGTCGGGCCGGTAGGCCAGGACTGAGGCGCGCGGCGTGCTGCTGGGCGCCTCGGGGCTGGCGTTCGACGACGAGCCGACGTCGAAGTACACGGTGTGATCGGAGGCGACGACCACGTTCTTCAGCGGATGGGCGCCGCCGTCGGGCAGCCCGCCGGCGAACACGCTGCGTGACGTCGCCTGCCCATGGGCCCACACGAAGCGGTCGACCTCGGACGATCCGGCGACGTAGAGCACCTCCTGTCCGCCGACGCGGTCAAAGGCCATCCCCTGGGCGTTCTCCACCCCCGAGATGATCGTCCGCTGGGCCGGGGGTGCGCTGCGGTTGGCGTGCGGGATGAGCTCGACGACCTTGCCCGCCGAGGGGACGCTCACCAGTAGGTTGCCCTCCGGGGTCCAGGTCTCCAGGCGGGCGCCGGGCACGAGCGCCCAGGCCTCGGCCTTCCAGCCGCGCGGCACCGTCATCGTCTGCGGGCCCTTCAAGGAGCCCTGGCGGTTGGCGGCGGGCACGCTGACCGTCACCCGGGCGCTGCCGCTCTTGGCCGACGCCGAGGTCTTGGCGGGGCGCGCCGCGGTGCCCGCGGCCTTGGGAGAGCTGGGGTTGAGCTGTGTGCTGCCGCAACCGGCGGCGATCGTCGCGGCGACCGCGGTCAGCGCAGCAAGGATGGTTCGGCTGAACACCACCACGAGTCAAGCAATACCCGGCCGCGGGATGCGCTACCCCGGTTGCCTATCAGTTCAGGCTTCCGAGCTCCACTCGCACCGACTCGGCCAGGCCGCTGAGCAGGCGGACCTCGCGATCCCCGAGGCTCGGGCGCGACTCGCGGTCCAGGCAGCACAGGACGTAGAGGCGGACGTCGTCGAGGCGGATGGGCACGCCCAGGTAGGCGCCGATACCGAGCTGGCGGGCCATCGGGAGGTCGTTGACGCGCTCGTCGGCCTGCGCGTCGCGGATGTAGTGCTCGATCCGGCCGTCCAGCATTCGCTTGCAGAACGTCTCGTCGAGCGGCAGCGACCGGCCCTCCGCGATTCCCGGCCAGTCCCCGGCCATCCGCAGCGCGGTCTCACGGCCGCGGCCGATCTCGCTCAGGATGGCGACGTCGCTGTCCAGCAGGTCGCGGGTCAGCCGCATCAGGGCGTTGAGGCGGCGTTCTGAGCCATCAGGCCCTTCGGCGCCGTCGCCGGCCCGCGCGGCCGGGACCCCGCACTCCGGGCACGCGCCGGTCGTGTCCCCGGGTGACGTGTAGCTCAGGACCCGGCAGCTAGAGCAGCGAACGTATGGCACGAGCACACCCCCAATCACACCAGCGAGCACACATCCTGAAGGTATCAAGCCGCGTTGCGGACCTCTCCACTACTAACGGCCGGCGTGGCGTTTTGGTTCCGCGCTCGTCAGACTGCGGACCAGCGACCCTCGTGGTGTCCCCGCGTGCAGAGCTTTGACTACATCATCGTCGGTGCCGGGTCGGCGGGCTGCGTGCTCGCCAATCGGCTGTCGGCCGACCCGTCGGTCCGCGTCCTGCTGCTGGAGGCCGGGACCAAGGACCGCTCGCCGAACATCAAGATCCCGGCCGCGTTCGCCAAGCAGTTCCACACCAAGCTCGACTGGGACTACACCACCGAGCCCGAGCCGCATGTCGACGGGCGCTCCCTCTACGTCCCGCGCGGGAAGGGGCTCGGCGGCTCCAGCTCGATGAACGCCATGCTCTACGTCCGCGGCCGCCCGTGGGACTACGACGCCTGGGAGGCGCAGGGCGCGCCGGGGTGGGGCTACCGGGATGTCCTGCCCTACTTCAAGCGCTCCGAGGACAACGTCCGCGGAGCGTCGGAATGGCACGGCGCCGGCGGCCCGCTGCATGTGTCCGAGCAGCGCTCCCCTCGCCCGCTGGATCGGCGGCTCATCGCCGCCAGTGAGGCCGCCGGGATCCCCTGGATCGCCGACTACAACGGCCCCGAGCAGGACGGCGTCTCGATGTTCCAGGTCACCCAGTCGGGTGGCCGGCGGTTCTCCAGCGCGGACGCGTTCCTTCGCCCCGCGCTGGACCGGCCCAACCTCGAGGTGCGTACGCGCGCCACCGTGCTGGGGGTGGAGCTAGAGGGAACCCGGGCGGTGGGGGTGAGGGCCCGCACCGGTCGGCACCGGAGCGAGGTGCTCCGGGTCGACCGCGAGGTCGTGCTCAGCGCCGGGGCGATCGGTTCGCCCCAGCTGCTGCAGCTGTCGGGGATCGGCGACCCGGTCGAGCTGCGCGCCGCCGGTGTGGAGGTCCGCCATGCGCTGCCCGGCGTCGGCGGCAACCTCCAGGACCATCCGTTCGTCACTGCGATCTGGGAGGTGTCTGACACCGACACCCTGTTCGTGGCCGAGCAGCCGCGGTTCCTGGCCGAGTGGGTGCTGCGCCGGTCGGGGCCGCTGACGTCGACGGTGGCCGAGGTGGTGGCCTTCCATCGCACGCGGGGCGGGCTCCCGGCCGCCGACATCCAGTTCCACATGGGCGCCGCCTACTACGAGGATCACGGCGCCGAGACCTACGACGGTCACGCCATGGTCATCGCTCCGGTACTCATCGCACCCAAGGCGCGCGGGCGCGTGTGGCTGCGTTCGCCGGATCCGACCGACAAGCCGCGCATCCTCACCAACACCCTGTCCGAGCCCGAGGATCTGGCCTCACTGGTGGCCGGGGTCAAACTGGCCCGCCAGATCGCCCGGCAGCCCGACGCCGCCGAGATTGTCACCAAGGAGCTCAAGCCGGGTCCCGAGCTCACCGAGGACGCTGATCTGGAGGCCGATATCC
This sequence comes from uncultured Actinomycetota bacterium, assembly GCA_963708835.1. Classification (GTDB taxonomy): domain Bacteria; phylum Actinomycetota; class Thermoleophilia; order Solirubrobacterales; family Solirubrobacteraceae; genus Palsa-465. The sequence continues at coordinate 189,171 of CAVPUB010000003.1, forward strand.
GCCGGCGGCTGATGCTCATCTACCACCCGGTCGGGACGTGCCGGATGAGCGACACGGCCGACGAGGCGGTGGTGGACAGCCACCTACAGGTCCACGGGATCGAGCATCTGCGGGTGATCGACGCGTCGATCATGCCGGTGATCCCCGGCGGGAACACCAATGCGCCGACGATGATGGTGGCCGAGAAGGGTGCGGACCTGATCCTCGGCGTCAGCTGAGCGTTCCGTCCACGCGGCGCGGGACGCCGAGCGGGTTCTCGTCGGCCAACGCCGGCGGCAGCAACGGGGCGGGCGCGTTCTGGAAGGCGACGGGCCGCAGGAAGCGTCCGATCGCCGTCATCCCGACCGAGGTCGTCGCGGCGTTGGAGCTCGCCGGGTACGGGCCGCCGTGCATCATCGCCCAGCACACCGAGACGCCGGTGGGGAAGCCGTCAAAGACGATCCGCCCGGCTTGGGCGACACACTGGGGCATCACGTCCTGCACCCACTCGGTGTCGGTGTCCTCGCTGTGGATGGAGATGGCCAGCTGCCCGCCAAGTGAGCTCAGCGCGTCGATGAGCTCGTGCCGGTCGGCATAGGCGACGAGGATGACCGCCGGGCCGAAGTGCTCCTCGCGCAGGGCGTCAGCGCTGAGGGCGCCGGCGTCGGCGCGATAGGCGGTGGGCACACCCGCCGCGAAGGGGCCGTGCCCGTCGCCGCCGGCCGAGCCATCGCTGCCGAGGCGGCTCACGCCCGGGACGGCGTCGACCTCGGCCAGGCCCGCAGCGAAGCCGTCGGCGATGGCCTTGGTGAGCAGGACCTGCGGGTCGGCCGCTCCCAGGCGCTCGCCGATGAGCTCGCAGAACGCCTCGCCGGCCTCGCCTGCGGGGAACAGCACGATCCCGGGCTTGGTGCAGAGCTGGCCGCCGAAGGTGGCAACCGATGCCGTGAGGCCGTCGGCGATGGCGGCGGCGCGGGACCGCAGCGCCGCCTCGGTGACGATCACTGGGTTCAGGCTGCCCATCTCGGCGTAGACCGGGATCGGCCGCGGGCGCTCGGCCGCGTGGCGGCTGATGGCCTGGCCGCCTCGCAGGGAGCCGGTGAAGGCCACCGCTTCGATGCGGTCGTCGCGTACGAGGCGCTCGGCCAGCCCGAAGCCGGCCTCGAGCACGTGACCGAAGGTCCCCTCCGGGAGCCCGGCCTCGGCCGCGGCCTCGCTGATCAGCGAGGCCACCAGCGACCCCGTTCGCGGATGCGCGGGGTGGCCCTTGACCACCACCGGACAGCCGGCGGCCAGCGCCGAGGCGGTGTCACCGCCCGCCGTGCTGAAGGCGAGCGGGAAGTTGGAGGCGCCGAACACGGCGACCGGGCCGATGGGGACCTGCATGCGCCGCACCTCGGGGCGGGGGACCGGTGCGGCCTGTGCGTCCGCCGGATCGATGATCACCTCCAGGTGCTCGCCCGCGGCGATCACGCCGGCCAGCATCTCGAGCTGCACGGCGGTGCGCTCGAGCTCGCCGCGCAGGCGGGCCTCGGGCAGCCCCGTCTCGCTACCCGCCAGCCCGACGATCTCGTCCCCGTGCTCGCGCAGGCGCGCGGCGGCGCCGCGTAGCATCGCGGCACGGCCGTCGGCATCGGCCAGGCGCGGATCGCGGGCGGCCTGCGCCGCGGCGGCGAGGGCGGCGTCCAGCTCCGCGGTGGTGGACTCGGCGAGCTCGGGGCCGGGCTGGCCCGTGCGGGGGTCGACCCCGTGCAGGGTGGCCGACATCGGCTACGCGGGTTGTGCGATGGGGGCCGCGCCCAGAACATCCATGGCGTGAGCCAGGATCACCCGTTCTGCATCGGTGAGCGGCATCCGCGGCTCTCGGCAGAGGCCACCCTGGAAGCCGACCTGGTCCATCGCCCCCTTGAAGTACTGGACGAGCTTGGGGTCGAAATCCAGGCGGGCCAGCGGCAGCATCCGCTGGTAGATCTCGCGCGCGGTGCTCAGCTCGCCCTCGCGGCAGACCTCGTAGAGCCTGACGCAGTCGGCGGGGATGACGTTGGCCACGCCGGAGACCCAGCCGGTGGCGCCGGCGCAGAACCCCTCCAGGGCGAAGTCGTCGCCGCCCACCACCACCTCGAAGTCGTCGCCGGTGGCGCCGATGATCGCCGCGATGTTGCGGGTCTCGCCCGAGCACTCCTTGATGGCGACGACCGCGTCGACCTCGTTGCCCAGCCGGGCGATCATCTCCACAGACAGCTCGACGCCGCTGGCGCCGGGGTTGTTGTAGGCCATGATCTCCATGCCGGTGGCCTTGCCGACGGCGGCGAAATACGCGGCGATCTCGTCGAAGTCCCCGTTGTAGTTGAGCGGGGGCAGCATCATCAGCGCGGTCGCGCCCGCCTCCTGGGCGGCCAGCGCGTAGCGCGTGGCCACCCGCGCTGTGGGGGCGGCGATTCCGGCCAGCACCGGCACCCGACCGCCCGCCGCCTCGCAGATGGCGGCGGTCACCTGCCGACGCTCATCGAGCTCGAGGCTGGCGCTCTCGCCCATGGTGCCGGTGGCCACCAGCCCGTGCACGCCGCCGCGGATCAGCGCGTCCACGTTGGTCTGCAGCCCCTCGAAGTCGATCGTGTCGTCTTCGGTGAACGGAGTGGTGACGGCGGGGATGATTCCGGGGAAGCGCATGGCAGCTCCTGAGCGTTGAAGGCGGGGACCGCTGCGGGTCTGATGCTCAGCGGATGTCGGGTCATTTTAAGATCTCATGCGTATGGCCACCGTCGCCCGGTATGAAGCCGTCGATTCCCACACCGAGGGAATGCCGACCCGCGTGATCGTCGACGGGGTCGGCGAGCTCTCAGGCGACACCATGCTCGAGCGCAAGCTGCGCCTCGAGCGCGAGCACGACGAGATCCGCCAGATGCTCATGAACGAGCCCCGCGGCCACGGCGCGATGTCGGGGGCGATCCTGCAGCCGCCCTGCCGCGACGACGCCGACTGGGGCGTGGTGTTCGTCGAGGTGAGCGGATATCTGCCGATGTGCGGCCACGGCACGATCGGCGTGGTCACGGTGCTCGTCGAGACCGGCCGGGTCCCGGTGACCGAGCCCGAGACGATCGTCCGCCTCGACGTCCCCGCGGGCCTGGTGGAGGCGCGCGCGCAGGTGGCCGACGGCAAGGCCACCAGCGTCACCATCCGCAACGTCCCTTCATTCGTCCACGAGCTCGACGGCGAGGTCGACGGGGTCCACTACGACATGGCCTTCGGCGGCAACTTCTACGCCATCGCCGACGCCGCGGCAGCCGGCCTACGCGTGGCGCCCGAGAACGCGCCGGCGCTCATCGAGGCCGGGCTGGAGCTGATGGCGGCGGTCCCCGAGCCGGTCCATCCCGAGAACGACGCCATCCGCGGGTGCCATCACGTGATCTGGACCGACGAGCCAAGCCCCGGCGCCGACGGCCGCGCCGCCACCGCGATCCATCCTGGCTGGGTGGATCGTTCCCCCTGCGGGACGGGGACGAGCGCCCGGATGGCCCAGCGCCACGCGCGCGGCTGGCTGGAGCTGGGCGCTTCGTTCGTGCACGAGTCGATCATCGGGACCCGCTTCACCGGGCGCCTGGTGGGGGAGACGACGGTCGGCGGCCGCCCCGCGGTGATCCCAGAGATCACCGGCCGCGCCTGGATCACGGGCACCGCCTCCTACGTCCTGGACGTGACCGACCCGTTCCCCAGCGGCTTTCGCATTGGCTGACGTCCTCGTCGTCGGCGCGGGGATCTGCGGGGCATCGGCGGCGCACTTTCTGGCGCAGCGAGGCCTGGACGTGCTGGTGCTCGAGCGCGCCGGAGTCTCGGAGGGGACGACGGGGCGGGGAGAGGGGAACGTCCTCGTGTCCGACAAGCTGCCGGGGGTCGAGCGCGACATGACGATCCTGGGGCGAGGGCTCTGGCGCGAGCTGGGCGAGCGCTTCCCCGCGGCGCGCGTGACCGCCAAGGGCGCCCTCCTGCTCGACCATCCCGACGGCGAGGTGGACGATGAGCTGGAACCCGCCCTGGCACCGGGGATCCGCTGCGTGCACGAGCCCGGCGACCTGCAGGTCGATCCCGCCGGCCTGACCCGGGCCATGCTGGCGTCGGTGACCGTGAGGACCGGCGAAGCTGTGGTCGCGGCCGACGCCCGGTCGGTGACCACGGCGGCGGGCGAGCGGCTGGAGGCCCGTCACGTCGTCGTCGCGACCGGGCCGTGGGGTGGCGAACTCACCGGCCTGCCCGTGGAGCCGCGCAAGGGCCAGCTCGTCGCGTTGGCCGCTCCTCCCGGCCTCATCCGCCACAAGCTGATCGAGGCGTCCTACATCGCCGCTGCGGCCAGTGGCGAGCCGGGGCGGATGATCGCGTCGGTGATCGAGCAGGCGCTCGACGGCGATGAGGTGCTCGTGGGGTCAAGTCGCGAGCGGGTCGGGTTCGATGATCACATCTCCGAGAAGGTGACCCGGGCGATGATCGAGCGCGCGGCGCGGTTCGTGCCGGCGCTGGCCGAGCTGCCGGTGCGTCGCGCGTGGTGCGGCTTCCGGCCGTGGCTGCCCGACGGCCTGCCCGCCGTGGGCGCGCTGGCCAACGGGCTCTGGACGTCATGCGGTCACGAGGGGTCAGGCGTGGCGTTGGGCCCAGTCTCTGGTCTGCTGCTCGCCCAGCTGGTCACCGGCGAGGCGCCGGTGTGCGACCCGGAGCCGGTCGATCCCCGCCGCTTCTCCCTCTAGTGGTTTGCGGCCTCGCCGCCGGGTAGCGGATGTTGGGGAACGAACCCGCACAGAGGGAGGTACGGATGTCCACTGCCGTCATCATCGTGATCGTGGCGGTTGTCGTGATCGCGCTTATCGTCTTGCTGGTCGCGCTGCCGCGCATGCGCGAACGTTCGCGGATCAGAGGCCGGGAGCGTCGCCTTGACCAGCGCCGCGACCAGGTCGTCACCGCGCATCGCGAGGAAGCGGCGCAACGTGAGCGCCAGGCGGAGGTCGCCGAGCAGCGGGCGCGGGTCGCCGAGCAGGAGGCCCAGCGCGAGCGCGCGGCCGCTCAGGCCCGCGAGGAGCAGGCCACGCTGCACGAGCGCGGGCTCGCCGACCACGAGCTCATCGCCCCGGACGAGCGCGACGAGTTCGCGGGCACGTCGGCGGTTCCAGACGACCGGAACGGTGTGGAGACCGGCCGGAACGGTGTGGAGACCGACCGCAACGGTGTGGAGACGCGCGCGCCCGCGGACACCCGCGCGCCTGCGGACGCCCCCGCCGCTGAACGTCCGCGCCGCTGAATGGCCCTGCGCCCGGGTAGAGGCACGGGCCTCTACTCGGGGCTCAGGAGCTCCGGCTGTGTGATCTCGACGGCCCCGAAGCCGGGGAGCGGGCCGTCGACGAAGAAGATCTCGATCGTGATGTCCGGTTCCACGTGGGCCTGGGAGAGGAAAGCGACGACCTCTCGGCCGGTCAGCCGCTTGATCGTCTCCTCGTAGCGCTGCTTCATCACGCGCTGGAAGTCCTCGCGCATCGCCACCACGCGGTCGGGCTCGCCGCTGTCCATGATCGTCTGCTCGAGTGGGGTGAACCCGCTCCCGCGCATGACGACGACGATGATGTCGTCAATCACGTACGTCTTGGCTTTCATCGGGCCGCGGCCGTAGTGGTCGCGCAGGATCCCGACGATGCTGGTGGAGATCGCTGCCAGCAGATTGCCGCCGGCGAGGGGTGCCGGCTGAACGTCTCGTTCGGGTGTGCTCAACCCTTCGCTCCTCTGTCCGGCGAGGCCTGCGAGACCTCCGCCGTCCGCTTCGAAGTCCGGACCTGGCCCGGGAGCGTGCGAGACGCCGCGGACCCTGCCTAGATAGAGCGTACCGCGCTCTTGCGGCCCGCGAGCACCCGATGTCAGGAATCGGCTTCCAGGAGGAACAACTCCACCGCGGCGCCGCCGCTCTCGTCGCACCCGCTCAGGAATCCCCGTACCGCGCGACGGGTCAGGCGTTCGACGATGGCGATGAGCTGTGGCCCCATCGCGCGCTGCAGGGCATCTCGCTGGAGTCGGACGAGGTCCGCTCGGCCCGCTGAGACGAGGTTGCGCTCGGCATTGGTGGCCCCGTCCTCGAGCACGCACACCACCACGTCCTGATCGATGAAGGCGCGCGACCGCTGCGCGCCGCGGCCGGTGAACTCGGCGATCAGCCGACCGATTTCGTTGGCCAGAGCGGCATTGAGCGCGCCACCGGTCAGGTGCTCGTCTGATCCTGACACTTGGGCCTCTCTCCGCCTCGTCTGTGGAATATCCACGCGGGGCCGCGAGAGCGGAGAGGACCCGTGCGAAGGTTGCCCCTCCCAGCGTACTCCTCGGCCCCGGGCCCAATGAGGCGGCCGCCCACATTCTCACCCAAAGCGGTCCAAATCTCGTTACACTGGACGTGCGCTGTCGATGAGGGTTTGGCCGCATCGATGGCATACACGAGGAACGCGGAACGCAGGCGCTGGGCGCACGATCGGCTGTCGCCTCCCGGTCCGTCAAGACGACAAACGTTTTGACTGCTCTGACTGGGGGATGTTTCATGCGCGGACACGCGTCCGCCGGCTCTAGGGACCCGGGCACTACCAACGGCGCCCGAGCCTATGGGGCCCACGACCCGCCCCAGACCCAAACGATCTCGTTCGGGGTTCCCGGCGGCGCCGAGGCGCCCCGGCACGCCCGCACCGTGATGTCGCCTCACCTGCGACATCTCGACCCCGGCGTGACTTCGGATGCGGAGCTGATCGTCTCAGAGCTTGTCACCAACAGTGTTCGGCATGCAGGCGTGGGGCCTGACCGGCGGGTCACCGTTCATCTGGTCCTGCTTCACGACCACCTCCGGATCACGGTCACCGATCCTGGCGGGGACGTCCAGCCCCGGCTCCTCATCAAGAGCCCGGACGGACTCGGGGGCCACGGGCTCCGCCTCGTGGAGATGCTGTCGACCACATGGGGAGTGGGGCGCGACGCGGTCGGGGCGACCCAGGTCTGGTGTGACCTGGTGCTCGACCCCGGTCGCGATCGCTGACGTTGGAGCGTCGCTGCCCGCGGCTCAGCGGAGCGGCGGTGGGGCGCCCTCGGTGCTCGAGAGGAGCGCCGAATCCCAATCGCAGACCGCGCAGCCGTGCCGGAACGCCGACTGGGCGAACTCCAGCGCGGCGTCGTGGGGGTCGGGCGCGGCGCTGACATCGTCGTGGTCCAGCACGTACTCGCCCAGCTCGGCCTCCCAGCGGGCCGCCGCCGGGGCGGGCGTGGCGGCGGCGAAGCCGTCGGGGGCCGGGTGCGCGTAGGCGTAGAACGCGGCCTTGGGGTAGCGGGGATCCCCGGGCCACCATCCGATCGCGATCTCCTGGGAGTCCATCGCGTTGCGCATGATGAAGTCCGTCGACGGCGGCTCGGCGGGCCGACCGGAGAAGAGGTTGACGGCCAGGTCGAACGACCCCCACCACGCGTTCACCGGCGTGGAGCGGCCGCGGTAGGGCGCGCGGAAGGCGGCGAGGACGAGCGCGACGCGGGTGGCCATGGCAAAGTAGGTCTCCACCTGGTCGGGGTCGTAGCGGGCATGCTCGTCGTCCTCGTCGAGGGGCACCGACCACGGGACCTCCTGAGGGGTGGGGTCGATCCGGACGTCGCCGGCCAGCTTCCGCAGGCCGGCAAGCAGCTCGCGGGTCACCGCTCCCACCGCCCGGTCGGGGCCAAGGGCCACGCGATGCACGTCGCCGCCGCTGTGCTCGGCGACCACCTCGTGCGTGCGCAGGTCAAGCGCGGCGACGATCGACCCCGAGCCGTCGGGGGCGGGCAGCGGCAGCGTCTCCCAGCCGCGGGCGGTGAGGCGCAGGGCAGCGTGCTGAAGCTGGGGCTCGGGCGGCGCCAGAGCCACTGCCAGCTTGCCGAGCACCTGGGTGTGGGCGTGCAGCGTGTCGCAGGTCTCAGGCCACGCCGCGTAGTCGAGGGCCGGCCACGCCGAGGGCATGCCCGGCACGGTACCAGCGGCGCGCGGCTGCGACACTCGCGTCGGCCCGAAATGAGCGCCAGCACCCCCCACACCACCGCGCCGGCCTGGACGGTGACCGACGCAGCGGTGGCGGCCGTCCTGGACTGGTGGGCCGTTCATGCGCGGCCGCTGCCGTGGCGCTCCACCCGCGACGTCTACGCCGTGTGGGTCTCCGAGGTGATGTCGGCGCAGACGACCGTCGATCGCGCGGCGGAGGCGTGGGTGCGCTGGATGGAGCGCTGGCCCGACGTGCCGGCGCTGGCGGCGGCCTCACTGGCCGAGGTGCTGGGCCAGTGGCAGGGCCTCGGCTACCCCCGCCGTGCCCGCGACCTGCACCGCTCGGCGCGTATCGTCGCCGAATCCGGATGGCCCGAGGACCTGCGCACACTGCCCGGGGTGGGGCCCTACATCGCCGACGCGGTGCGTTGCTTCGCGCGCGAGGAGCCGGTGCTGCCGATGGACGTCAACGTGCGCCGCGTCCTGCGCCGTCGCTTCGCGGGCGGTATCGATATCTCAGGCGACCCGTGGCGGGCCGGGCAGGGCCTGATGGAGTTCGGCCAGCGCGTCTGCACCGCGCGGCCGCGCTGTGGGGCCTGTCCGGTGCGTCACGGCTGCGCCGGACCGGACGCCGGGGACGGTGACGCGGTGCCCGCGCGCCGCCAGAAGCGGTTTGAGGGCAGCGTGCGCCAGCACCGGGGGCGCCTGCTGCGGCGTGTACTGGCCGAGGGGGCGATAGCGGTGGAGGGTGTCGAGGCGGAGATCGCCGCCGGGCTGGCGAGCGACGGGCTGGCCGTCCTCGCGGACGGCTGGCTGCGTGCCCCGGTCTAGCCGGCCTGCCTGAACTGCGACGCGCCGGGGACCGGGCGCGTCATCCCGAGCAGCAGCTCGTGCAAGGTGTGTTGATGCAGGGCATCGTGACGTAGGTGCTTCTCGGAGTTGACCGAGTACTCGCTGCAGCGGCCGACGCGCGTGCGGGTGAGGTAGCCCTCGTCCACGAGCTCGGACACAAGCTTGTGGGTGGCGCGCTCGGTGATGCCGATGGCGTCGGCGATCTCCCGCAGGCGGGCGTCGCGGTGCCCGTCGATGTAGACGATCACGTTCCCGTGGTTTGAGAGGAACGTCCAGGTCATATCAACGATCATTCCCGCGAGACGCCCAACCCAAAAGTCATGAATCTGACTTCCATGGTCCTGCTTCATGAATCTAGATTCCATGAAATTGGACCCATGAAAAAAAATTCAAGAAATCTGGACGAATAGCCGATCACGATTGCGTAGCGACCTTCCCTCGAATCGGATCGGAGACTTTCCCTATGAAGAAGCTGCTCGGCAAGAAGCGGCTGATCTTTGCCGCCGTGACCGTGATGGTGCTCGGCATCGCCAGCCTGGGTTACGCGGCCTGGACCTCGGCCGGCAACGGCTCGGGTGTGGCCAAGGCGTCGACGGCTCAGGCGCTCACGACTGTCACGGCGACGGCCTCCGCCGGCCTGTACCCCGGCGCGACCGCCGCTCTCTCGCTTCAGGTGTCCAACCCCAACCCGTACCCCGTCACGGTCACCGACGTGACCGGGAACGGCGCGATCACCGCGGACGCCTCGCACTCGACCTGCGGCCAGGACGCGGGCCACCCGACCGGCGTGACCTTCACCGACCAGCACAACCTGAGCATCGCGGTGCCCGCCAACGGGACCACCCAGGTGGCCGTCAGCAACAGCGTCAAGATGACCAACGCCTCTGACAACAGCTGCCAGGGCGCGACGTTCACCATCCCGGTGAGCCTCAGCGGAGCCAGCTCCGCCTCCTAAGGCTCCTCGTCACACCTGACAGCGGCACCTGCTGATGAAGCGGATATCGACGATCGTCGTCGTGGTGGTCGCGCTTGCTCTGGGCGCGACCACCTACGCCGCTGTCATCCACAACCACGCCGCCTCCCTGAAGGCCACCAGCCGACGCGCCATCGTGGTCACCGCCGACGTCTCCGGCCTGCTGTACCCGGGGAGCGTCCGGCCGGTCAAGCTGCGCATCAAGAACCTTCTCGCCCGCAAGGTGCGGATCCTGGGGCTCCAGCTCAAGACGGGCCAGCCGACCGGCCGCTGCCCCGCCTGGGCCGTGACCGGCGCCCGCCTCAACCTCCGGTTGACCATCGCCCGCCGCGGCACGCGCACCGCCTACGCGTCGGTGCGGATGCTGACCACCGCGCCCGCCTCCTGCGAGGGCGCGAGCGTCCCCCTCTCCTTCTCGGCCACGTTGGACGGCCAGCCGTGAGGCGGCTGTCCGGCTGGCTCTTCGCCGTCATCCTCGCCGCCTGCGTGGTCCCCGGCGCGGCGTTCGCCGCCTGGTCTGGCAACGGCACGGTCACCGGCCAGGTCCAGGCCGCGACCATGCCCGCCGGCTCGGCGCCGACGGTCAGCGCCTCGGGACACAGCGTCGCGGTGAGCTGGACCGGTCGCACGCTGCTGGGCCAGAGCGTCACCGGCTACACCGTCAAGCGCTACAACGCATCCGGCGCGGCGCAGACGGTCGGCTCGGGTTGCTCCGGGACGATCATCGCGCTGTCGTGCACCGAGTCCTCGGTTCCGGCCGGGACGTGGACCTACACCGTGACCCCGTTGCTCTACGCCTGGCTGGGGAGCGAGAGCGCGGCGAGCTCCGCCGTCACCGTGCAGTCCCCGGGCCTGAGCATCACCTCGGCGACGACGGTGACGAGCCTGCCCGCCACCGTGACCGCGTCGCTGACCGGCTACGGCACCGGCGAGACCGTGTCCTTCAAGCTCGACAGCGCCACCGGGACGACGCTGACGGGCACGCTGTCGCCGACCTCGATCCCCGCGAGCGGAGCGGCGACGGCCTCGATCACCCTGCCGGCCGGGACGGCCCAGGGCTCGCACACCATCTACGCGGTGGGCAGCCAGGGCGACACGACCAACGCAGCCGTGACCGTCAACCGGCCCACCGTCGCAACCGCGGTGATCGCGAAGACCGCCGGCGGCGACTCGGGCGCCATCAAGCAGGGCGGCACGTACTACGTCTACGCCAACGTGACCGGCTCGGGGACGCCGCCCGCCGGGCTGGGCAGCCTGACGACCGACGTGAGCGCGATCACGACCAGCCAGACCGCCGCGGCGCTGACCTCGGGCAGCTACACGATCGGCGGCCAGAGCTACAACTACCGCAGCGCTCAGCTCACCGCCAAGAGCAGCCTCTCCGCCGGGACGAGCTCCTTCACGGTCAAGCTCACCGACTCGGCGGGGACGGCGACAACCACGAGCTACTCGGTCACCGTCGACAACACCGCCCCGCACGCCAGCAACATCCAGACCGCGAACGTGTCCGGCGGAACCATCGGCAAGCCCGAGACCGGGGACACGATGACGTTCACGTTCAGCGAGCCGATCGACCCCGACACCGTGCTCTCGGGCTGGGACGGCAGTAGCCAATCGGTCATCGTCGCGATCCTCGACGGCGGCTCCTCCGGCGACGACAAGCTCGAGGTCCTCAACGCCTCGACGCTGGCCACGCTGCCCTTCGGCACGGTCGACCTCGGCCGCAAGGACTACGTGACCAAGACGACCGCCTTCGGCGCCACCGGCACCGCGTCGAGCATGGTGCTGAGCGCCAGCACGATCACCGTCACGCTGGGCACGCCGAATGCGACCACCGGGACCGCCGCCGCGACCGGCACGCTGTCCTGGACGCCTTCGTCCGCCGTCACCGACCACGCGGGCAACGCGATGAGCACCAGCTCGGTGAACGAGAGCGGCACCTCCGACAAGGACTTCTAAAACAGCTACGGTCCCCGCGTGACCTACCGCGTCATGCGCCCCGACGAGCTGCACTGGATCACGCGCCCGCATGAGGAGGGCGAGCCGGCGCGCCACGTCGCCGAGCTGATCGAGCTCGAGCCGTTCGCCTACATGCGCGCCAGCCTGTGGCGCTACGAGGCGGGCGCCAAGGGCCGACGCCACCGCCACCCGCTTCAGGAGGAGACGTTCGTGGTGCTCGAGGGCACGCTCTCGATCTATGTCGGTGAGCCGCCGGTGCGCCAGGACGTGCCGGCCGGCGGGGCGATTCGCGTCGATCCGGGGACCCCGCTGCAGAGCGTCAACCATCAGGACGCGGACCTGCTGGTCTACGTCTACGGCACGCCGCCCGAAACCGAACGCGCCGAGCTGCTGGACTCCGCGGTCCCGTGACCGGCCACGCCAGCGGGATCGCGGCCGCGATCTGACCGCGATCTGACCGCGGCGGTTGAGCGTCGCGGGCGCGGCGGGGATACTCGCTCCCGATGCGTGTCGCGGCTCTGGTCAGCGGTGTGGTCGTCTGCCTGGGCCTCGGTGCTTCGGCTCTCGCCGCGTCAGAGCGCCTCACCTTCACGCCGCGATGGCAGGTGGTTTCGCACCGGGGAGTGGCGACAGACGGCCCGTACACGATCCTGTGGAGTCACCAGGTGGGGGTGGCCGGCGCCCTGATCAACGAGCTCACCGGCCACCGCACGCGCGTGATGCTGCCCGCCGGCTGTCCGTCCCCGGTGGGCGGCGAGGAGGACCTCGGCGACACGTGGCTGGTGGTGGCGTGCCCGCGATCGTCGGTGAGTCTGTACGCGCTCGCCACGGGACTGTGGAGGACCATGGCGCTCCCCGCCGTCTGCGGCCATCACGACGGCACGACCTGTACGCCCGCGGCGGTGGGCACAAACTGGATCAAGTACGACGAGGCGAGCGTAAACCTCGGTGACCGATGGCTCTTTCAGAACGTCGTGACCGGCGCCGTGCGCAACGATCCGACGAACGCGCACACGCTGCCCGATCTCGACTCACCGCTGTTGACCAAGCCGGTCTGCGCGCCGCTGCGCGTGCCCTCGGCGCGTTCTCAGAGCACGCTTCAGTTCGAGGGCCGGTTCGCCATCCTGACCACGAACACGGGGATCTTCCTCGAGCACTGTGCGACCCACCTGCATCGTCTGCTGACCGATTCCGCCCCATGGGCCACCGCGGCCCGCGCGGAGGTCGTCTGGATCTCGCGGCCCACCCGTCCGTTCGACGGGATCTTCCTGCCCGGCCGCCGGCGCTTCACCGTGTCGCCCCCCTCGGGCGCCAACATGTTCGACGTGGTCATCGGCGCCCGTCACATCTACGTCGTGGGGGACACGCGCCGCGGCACTTCCGACGTCTGGGGCGCGCCCCTCTCGGCGCTCCGGAGGTCGTGACATGACCCGGCGCAGCGGGATGGCGTGTGGTGCGGTCATGTGCACGTTCCTGGCGGGGTGTGGGGGTGGCGGCCATAGCTCGCATCACACCACCGCGACGGTCGCGGCCACGGTCACCTCTCCTGACACGGGGCGTCTCGTCTGCAGCCAGGACATCGGCGTCATGAGGCCGGGCTCCTCCGGCCTTCATACGGTGCTCGGTGTTGTCGCACTGCCGACGGCGCCGCGGTACGGGGCGCTCCAAACGAGCCGAACGGGCATGCACGGGCGGCTGCGTCTGTTCGCCAAGACGGGCCTGCTCGTCAAGCCGCACACCAGATTCGAGCTGCGGGTCCCTGTCGGACTCAGGCGACGGATGGCAATCAGCTGGGGCAACGCGGGCGACCCACCGCCGCGCAGCCGCTTCGTCGTCGAGGACTGCGCCGGGAGCGGGGCGACGAGCTCGCGGTGGCTGGCCTACGCGGGCGGCTACTACGTCTCGCGCCCGGCGTGCGTGCCGCTTGACGTCCTGGCCAATGGGCGCCGCCGACGCGTGCGGCTCGGGCTCGGGACGCCGTGCCCCGGCCAGCGCCCGCCGCCCCAGCCGACGCAGAGCTGACGGGAGGGCCGCTGAGATGTCAGAGACTCTGGATCCACAGCAGCCCTCCGAGCGGGCCGTGGCCGCGATGGACGCGATCCGGGACGGCGACGTGACCGCGCTGACCGCCATCCTCGACGCCGATCCCGAGCTGGTGCGCGTCGAGCTGGGGGCGGGCGGTTCGCTGCTCGGAGCGGTGGCGGAGCCCGACGTGTTCGGCACGGCGCTCGGCCGGGATCTGGGCGTCGACCGCGCCTGCGTGGAACTGCTGATCGCGCGCGGCAGCGACCTCGACGAGCCGCTCAATCTTGCCGCCTGCTTTGACCGCGTCGAGCTCGTCGAGATCCTGCTCGGCGCCGGTGCTCGCGCCGATGCGCTCGGCTCCGCCGGCATCACGGCGCTCGCGAGCGCCGTCTACCACGGATCGCGCGCGGCGGCCGATGTCCTCGCCGCCGTCGCGCTGGTGCCCGACGCGCCATGGGTCGCCGCCGGGGCCGGTCGCGTCGACCGGCTCGAAGGCTTCCTCGACCGCCATGGCGGACTCATCGCCGACGCATACCGGCATCGTCCCAACCCTGCCGAGGTCGGCTGGCTGCAGCGGTCGCCCGCGCGTGAGAGCGCCCAGGACGTGCTCGACGAGGCGTTGGTGCACGCGGCGCAGAATGAGCGGCCCACGGCGGTCGACTGGCTGCTGGCCCACGGCGCAAGCCCGAACGCCGGTCCGTACCAGGGCTGCGGCGCCCTTCACCTGGCGGCGGCCTTCGGGGCGATCGAGTCGGTCCGCCTGCTCGTCGCCGCGGGCGCCGATGTCGATCGCCGCAATGACTTCAACGGCGACAACGCTGTGGGCTGGGCTCAGTACGTGCTCGAGCGCGAGCGTCCCGGCGATCCGGGCGTCACCGCGGTGCGGGATTACCTCCGCGGGCTCGGATCGAGTCCGGTCGTCTGGGGGGCCTGAGTTTGACCCCAGCTCGATGACGCCGGTCACGCGTTCACCGCCAACCCGTGCCGGGCGCGCCCTCCGAAAGGTCGGCCTGTTGGCGGGTGTCGTGGTCGCATGTCTGGCCGGAGCGGCGTCCGCGTCCGCTCACCTGCGGTCGGGCACGGTCGCCGTCGACTACCGCGCCAGCGTCGCCGATCCGGTGACCGGGGCCTACGCGGCCCAGATCTATCAGAGCGATCACGGACTGAGCCTCACGCTGCGGCCGGGTCACGTGGTGGTGATGCTCGGCTACCTCGGGGAGCCGGTCGTCCGGCTCGACGCAATGGGGGTCTCGGTCAACGCGGCATCGCCAACGGCGCGCGCCATGCACTTGGTCGACAAGGCGCACGCGGTGAACGCCGCCGGGCCCCGCTGGCGCCTGCAGCGGGGCCGCCGCTCGATCGTGTGGCACGACGCGCGCGTGCAGGGGCTGCCGGCGGGCCTGACCGACGGGGTCTGGAAGGTCCCGCTGGTCATCGATGGCCGCGACGCCGTGCTCTCGGGCGGGCTGCGCCGCTTCCCGGACCCGCCGCTCTGGCTGTGGCTGCTGGTGCTCGTCGGCTGGCTGGTGATCGCCGCGCTCCCGCTCATCAGGCGACGCCGCGATCAGGTCCGCACGTGGGCGATGGCGCTCGGCACGATCGCCGCCGCCGCGGCCACCGTGGTCGCGCTCGCCCTCGCGCTGGACGCGTACGCCTCACCGGGGACCTGGATCGTCGGGGCGGACGTGATCATCTTCCTGGCCGTTGGCGTCGGGGTCATGCGCCGTGGCCCACCGCACCTTCGCATCGCGGGCGCGCTGTGGGTGGGCCTGGTCAGCGTCGCGCTCGGCCTGCTCGACGGCGCGGTGTTGTTGCATCCGATCGTCCTGGCGATCCTGCCCGGGACGGTCATGCGGCTGCTCGTGGTCACGGCCATCGGGGCCGGCGCGGGCGCAGCGGTCCTCGGGTCGACGCGGTTCAGCGAGATCACCGCGGCCGCGTCCCGGGCGGATAGTGTCTCCCCGTGAGCGGGAGCCGGGACCGGGCTGAGCCATGACGCACCGCCTTGCCGTGCTGCGCCGTGCCCTGGCCAGCGGGCGGCTGCGCCGGGTCGAGGCGGCATTCGCCGGCTTCGGCATCAGCGAGTACGGGGTGTGGGTGGTCGTGCTGGTGTTCGCCTTCCGGCGTGGCGGCACGACGGCAGCGGGCATCGTCGCAGCCGTCCAGCTGCTCCCCGCGTCGGTGGTCGCCCCGCTGGCGGCCCGCTTGATCGACGCGCGCGGCGCCGCGGCCACGTTGTGCGGCGGCTACGTGGCCCAGGCCGCGTCGATCGGCGCCACGGCGGCGCTGGTGATGAGTGGGGCGCCCGCCGTGATCGTCTACGCCGGGGCGGTCATGGCGGCGTGCGCGGTCACGCTGACGCGCCCGGCCCAGGCTGCGCTGCTGCCCGCGCTGGTGGAGACGCCCGCTCAGCTCACGGCCGCCAACGTCGTGTCGGGCTGGGTGGACAACATGACCCTGCTGGCCGGGCCGGCGATCGCCAGCGTGGCTCTGGCGATCGCCGGCCCCGGTTGGGCGCTGATCGTGTTCGCGGGCGTGGTGGCGGGCTCGGCGGTGGTCGTCGCACCGCTGTACCGGCTCGGCCAGGCCCCCATCGAGGACGATGAGGAGCAGGCCGATGTGTCCCTGCGCCAGGCGATACGGGTGGCCCCGGGTGCGCTGCCGGCGCTGGTCATGCTGACCGCCGAATACGCGGTGCTCGGCGCGCTGGACGTGCTCGAGGTGGTGCTCGCCGCCCTCGTCCTCGGCCTGGGCGCCGGCGGCGCCGGGTATCTGGGCGCGGCCTTCGGCGCGGGCGGCGTGGCCGGTGCCGTCGTGGCGCTCGCCCTGGTCGGGCGCCATCGCCTGGCGCCGCCGCTGCTGCTGGCCGGTACGGCGTGGGGCGCCGCCTTCATCGCGCTCGGCGCGTGGCCGGCCGTCGGCGCCGCGCTGTGCCTGCTGGCGCTTGCGGGTGCGGGCCGCTCCGTGCTCGATGTCGGTGGGCGCACGATCCTTCACCGCACGGTCCCGGCGCCACTGCACGGCCGGGTCTTCGGGGTGCTGGAGGGCGTGGAGACGTTCGGCCTGGCGATCGGGTCGCTGAGCGTGCCGCTGCTGGTGACCATCGCCGGGGCCCGCGGAGCGGTCGCGGCGGTCGGCGGGCTGCTCATCGTCGTTCCGCTCCTGTCGGTCCCGGCGCTGCACAGGATCGAGCGGGAGGCGCCCGCGCTGGAGGCGGAGCTGAGCGTCCTGCGCGACGTCCCGCTGTTCGCCATGCTCAACGCGCCGGTGCTCGAGGATCTAGCGCGGGCCCTGGCGCCGGTCGAGGCGCAGGCCGGTGAGGTGATCGCGCGCGAGGGCCAGCACGGCGACGAGTACTTCGTGGTCGCCGCGGGCACGCTCGAGGTATCGATCGGCGGCGTTCACGTCCGGGCGCTGGGGCCCGGCGACGGGTTCGGCGAGATCGCCCTGCTGCACGAGGGCGTCCGCACCGCGACGGTCGCCGCCACCTCGCCGGTGACGCTCTACGCGCTGGAGCGGGCGGCCTTCCTGGAGGCGGTGACCGGGTCGCGCCAGGCGCACCGCGCCGCCCGGGAGCTCGTGGCCGAGCGGCTGGCCGCGCCGCCGATGGCGGCGGACTGAGACTACGCGTAAGCGGGTCGGGCTCAGCTGAAGAACGTCCGGGGGTTGTCCTCCATCATCTGGGTGATCGCCTCGGCGGTGACGCCCGCGTCCTGGAGCCGCGGGATCACCTCGTGGGAGATGAACAGATAGTCGGGGTGCTCGTCGGCGAAGAACGGGTTGTCGACCATGAAGTCGTAGAAGCAGGCGGCGTCGTGTGAGAGGTGGATCCGGTCCGTGTACCCCTCTTCGACGAGCGCGGTGAGAGTGCGGATCCGGTCCGCGGTCGGATTGAAGTGGTCGATGCCGAAGCGGTCGAACCCCAGCCAGGCCCCGGTGTCGGCGATGGCGCGCAGGTAGTCGAGATCGTTGCTGTCCCCGGCGTGCGCGATCACGATCCGCCGTGGGTCGACGCCGGCGTCGGTGAGGGTCTTGAGCGCGGGGAGGCCCGACTGCGCCTCGGCGTTGGTGTGGACCATCACGGGCACGCCGGCCTGCTTGGCCGCCTCCGCGATGACGCCGAGGATGCGCGGAACGTCGCCCACGAGGCCGTGGTGCTCGACCGCGCACTTGAGGAACGCCGCCTTGACGCCGGTCTGGTTGATGCCCTCGGTGATCTCGCGGACGAACAGATCGACGATCACCTGGTCGGTGCGATACGCCAGGAAGTTGGGCATCTCCAGGAACGCGTAGACGCCCGAGGCGACGATGATGTTGAGGTCGACCTCGGCATTGATGCGCTGGATGCGCTCGATGTTGCGTCCCAGCCCGAACGCCGTCGGCTCGACGATCGTCGCGATCCCGCCCTCACGCACCCGCGTGAGCTTGGCGATGGCATCGGCGACGCGTTCCTCCTCGTCCCAGTAGCCGTGGCCGAACATGTTCACGTAGGCCGTGAGCGGCTCGGGCTGCATGACGAAGACGTGCTCGTGCATCAACGTGCGTCCCAGCGCGTCCAGGTCGACCGCACCCTTCACGGTCTCGACGGTGGGCATGGCTGATCTCCTTTCAGTCGTCTGAGGTCTCGGGCGTCCATCCGACGGCCGCCCGAGCGCGAGCTCTTCGTCTCACGCGTCCCGCTCGGCCGCATCGGCCGCCCGGAGGAGCTCGCCGAGCTCGTGGCCTGGCTGGCCTCGACGTGCTGCTCGTTCAGCACCGTGGCCGTGTTTGACTTCTCGGGGGGTCGCGCGCGCCTAGCGGCGCGGCCGCTCAGGTCGGCAGCTCGGTGCCGGCCTGCTCGGCGACCATGTAGGCGGCGTACCAGTCGGGCCAGTTCTCGTCGCGCTCGCCGGTGAGCTTCTCGTGCTCGCCGTGCGCCACCGACGCGCGCCGCATCGCCTCGGCCAGGTCGCCCGGAGAAGCGAAGGCGGTCTCGGTGGCCTCAACCCGGCCGGGCAGACGGGTCGTGATCTCCTGCAGCAGCCACCGGTTGCCGTCCGGATCGCTGAACGTGGCAAACGAGGAGTAGCTGGCGTGGTCCGGCGCGGGACCGCTGACCCGGTCGCCTGATCCCTCGGGCTGGAACTGGGCGCCCGGAGATCCAGGATGAAACACCTCGCTGACCTGCGCGCCGCGGGCGGTGAGCTGCGCACGGGCGGCGTCGGCGTCGGCGACGATCAGGTAGATGTTCTCGGCCGAGCCCGGAGCGGCCGACGTCATCCCGGTGCCGAACTGGACCGAGCACGGCGAGCCCGGCGGCGTGAACTGCACGATCTTGACCCCGTTGTCGAAGGAGAAGTCGGCGTCCAACCGCCAGCCGAGCCCGGCGTAGAAGGCCTTGGAGCGCTCGACGTCGGCGACCGGGATGACGATCGCCTCGAGCTTCAGATCGACATTCTTGACGTCGGCACCGGCGGCCGCGTCGCTGCTGGGGACTTCTGTGGCGCTCATCACTGCCTCCTGTTCTTGGCTCGCTCGCGCGGAGCTTCCCGGCTTTCGGGGGCGGTTGCGCCAGGGGGACTCCCTGGTCGGCACCCTGGTCAGCCTCCGCGACCGGATCGGCCTGGCACTCCGGGATCCGTCCCCCGGTGGCCGTACCGTTGGCGATCGATGCGACTTCAGGGAATCCGCGCCGGCGATCTGGTGCTCTGCGACGTCAAGGGCCGCCGCTTCCACGCCGAGGTGACCACCTCACCGACGGGCGCGGAGCTGGAGATCCGCCCGCTTCAGCACGCCGTCACCTACCGGCGCGTCACCTCGCGCTCGGTCATCGAGCACTGGCGCAAGGCGGGACGCCGGGCGAGCGCCGAGCCGCCGGCAGCGGCCGGCCCCGACGACGCGGACGGCGCCGACGACGTGCTCTTCACGCTGGGTTAGCGCCCGCTCCGGTTCGCGCAACGATCACCGGACGGGAGAAGGTGTGCCTCCGGCCGCTGTCAGGCGCGCGGGTCGGGCACCGCGACGGCCTGCGCCGCGGCCTGACGGCTGCGATTGTCCCGGCAGGCACGCGTGAGACAGCGCTTGGCCGTGGGGTGGGCGGCGGCGGTTTGTGCCATCGCCGTGCCCGAGCCGCCCAGCGACATGCTGAGGGCGATCAGAATGGTGGCGGCCGTGCTCTTCATTGCCCACCGTTGATCGGGCGCTCCGATCGGATCGTTGAGCGCCGCGCGGCGGCGTGGACGCGAATACGACAGATCGCCCCAGGCCACGGCCCATAACGGCGTGTACGGTGTGGGCCTCGTGGATCCCGGGGACCCAGTGAGCAACGGCGATCAGACGGAGCGGGGGATCAGAGGGGCGAAGGCTGCGCTGATCCTGGGGGCGCTCGGCGTGGTGTTCGGGGACATCGGGACGAGCCCGATCTACACGCTCCAGACCGTGTTCAGCCCGACCGACCCACACCCGGTAGCGGTGAGCCGGGACACGGTGTTCGGGATCGTGTCGATGATCGTCTGGTCGGTCACCGTCGTCGTCACGATCACGTACGTCCTGCTCGTGATGCGCGCCGACAATGAGGGCGAGGGCGGCATCATGGCCCTCATCACGCTGCTGCGCCGTCGCAAGATGCCCGGCCATGCGCGCACGAAGCTGTGGCTCGCGGGGCTGGGGCTGTTCGGCGCGTCGCTGTTTCTGGGCGACAGCATGATCACGCCGGCCATCTCGGTCCTGTCGGCTGTGGAGGGCCTGAAGGTGGCGTCCCCGTCGCTGGAGCACCTGGTGGTGCCGATCACGGCGGTGATCATCCTCGTCCTGTTCCTGCTGCAGCGGATGGGGACCGCGAGCGTCGGGCGCCTGTTCGGGCCGGTGATGCTCGCCTGGTTTGTGACCATCGCGGCCTGCGGGGTCAACGGGATCACCGGTCACCCGGAGATCCTCAAGGCGCTGTCGCCGACCTATGCGGTGTCCTTCTTCTTCAGCCACTTTCCGATCGCCTTCTTCGCGCTGGCCGCGGTGGTGCTCGCGGTCACCGGCGCCGAGGCGCTCTACGCCGACATGGGGCATTTCGGCCGCGGCCCGATCACGCGGGCGTGGCTGCTGCTCGTCTTCCCCGCGTGCGTGTTGAGCTACATGGGCCAGGGCGCGCTGATCCTCGGCAACCCACGCACCAGCGCCAGCCCCTTCTTCCTGCTGGTGCCCAGCTGGGGTCAGTGGCCTTTGGTCATCCTGGCGACGGCGGCAACCGTGATCGCCTCCCAGGCGGTCATCACCGGCGCCTTCTCGGTCGCCGGGCAGGCCGTGCAGCTCGGCTATCTGCCACGGCTGCGGATCGCCCACACCTCCGAGGAGACCATCGGCCAGATCTACGTCCCGTGGATCAACTGGCTGCTGCTGGTGTCGGTGCTCACGCTCGTGTTCGCCTTCCGGTCCTCAGCCGCTCTGGCGTTCGCGTTCGGCATGGCGGTCACCGCGACGATCACGATCACCACGCTGTTGTTCTTCTACATCGTCCGCCACCAGTGGAACCGGCCGTTGTGGCTGGTGGTGCTCGGCGCCGGCCCGCTGCTGACGATCGACGTCTTCTTCCTCGGCGCCAACCTCACCAAGCTGGTTCACGGGGCCTGGCTGCCGTTGCTCATCGGGGTGACGGCGTTCACCATCCTGACCACCTGGCAGCGCGGCCGCGGGATCGTCACCGAGCGCCGCGAGCGCCAGGAGGGCCCTCTGCGCGAGTTCATCGACGAGCTGCACGCCAGCCGGCCTCCCGTTGCGCGGGTCCCCGGGACGGCGGTGTTCCTCAATCGCAACAAGATGACCGCCCCACTGGCGATGCGCGCGTGCGTCGAGCACCTCCACGCGCTCAACGAGAACGTGGTGATCCTCTCGATCGAGACCCTCGCGGTCCCGCACGTCGCGCCGGGCGAGCGTCTGGTGATCGATGACCTCGGCTACGCCGACGACAACATCACCCACGCCTCCGCTCGCTACGGCTACATGGACCGGCCCGACGTCCCAGCCGTCGTGCGCGAGATCGAGCACGCCGAGACCGAGTGCGTGATCGACGCGAGCAACGCCTCCTACTTCCTGTCGACGATCGACCTCTATCGCGGCGACAGCCCTGGCCTCAGCCGCTGGCGCAAGTCCCTGTTCCTCGCCACCGCGCAGATCGCCGTCGACGCCGCCGACTACTTCGGCCTGCCTCGTGACCGGACCCTGATCATGGGGTCGCGCATCGAGTTGTAGCCACGGCAGCGTTCATGTGCGCAAGGCGAGCGCCTCAGAGCAGGTCAGGTCGAGGTGTTGCTGTTGGGGTTGACCACGCCGGTGGCGACGGCCACGACCCATCCGATCGCGGCGACGACGCTGAGGAGGATGATCCACAGGCCCTGCCTGGAGTTGGGCTTGGCGAGACGGATGGCCAGCACCAGACCCATGATGAGCCCCACCGGTGGCATCACGACCGCCGTGATGTAGCCGAGCACGACGAGTCGCTGGACGCGCTCGCCGGGGGAGGGGGGCCGGGCGCGGTCGGCGCCGTCGCCGGCCGGGCCGCCGGCATCGTGATCGGTCGGCTCTCGAGATCTCGTCTCCATGGGGATCTCCCCAGATGCTATGGCGGGCGCCGCACCCGGCTGCTGCCATCCGTAACAACGCGGCGGCCGCCGGGACTGACTGGGCACGGGACCTTGTGTCCGCAGACGTCAATCGAGGCGAGCCAGAGGAGGCCCAGCCATGCTTTGCGCACACACCATTCGCCGGTTGAAGCCCGGCACGTTTGACCAATTCGCCAGCTCGTTCGGGCCGCCGGAAGGCGCCGAGCCGGGGGGCTGGGTGAGGTATCACGTCCTACGGAGCCTCGGCGACGACGACGTGGTGATCACGTTCGGCTTCTTTGACGGCACGCTGGCTGAGATGGAGCACAGCCAGGACGCCCAGGGCTACGACGAGATGAAGGCGGCGATCTCGCCGCTGGTGGAGGAAGTGCTGTCCAATGGCGTCTACGAGATCGTTGTCTCCAAGACGGCGGACCGCGCGGCCGTCTGATCTGTGCGCGTCGGGGCGGCGCGGGGGTGACCCGCCGCCCGCAGCGCACGCCCTCCGGGCGGTAGGGTGTCCATCGTGCAGGACGACCGGGCTCTGCTTGCACGACTACGGGCCGGAGATCAGGAAGCGTTCGAGACGCTTGTCAACCGGCATGACGGCAGCATGCGCCGCGTCGCTCGCACCTTCGTCAGGACGCCGTCCGCCGCCGACGACGTCGCGCAGGAGACCTGGCTGGCCGTCATCCGAGGCTTGGATGGTTTCGAGGGGCGCTCGGCCCTGAGCACGTGGATCTTCAGCATTCTCACCAATCGGGCGCGCACGCGGGCGATCCGTGATGCACGCACGGTGCCGTTCTCAACGCTCGAGCTGGGTGACGCGCCCGCCGTCGATGCCGAGGAGTTCGGCTCCGACGGCAGGTGGCGCAGCGCCCCGGCGCGGCTGGACGCCGACCCCGAGAGGCACCTGCTCTCAAAGGAGCTGCGCGGACAGCTCGTGCGGGCCGTCGAGCACCTCGCGCCGGCTCAGCGCGCGGTCATCACGCTGCGAGACCTCGTCGGGCTGGGCGCCGTGGAGGTGTGCGAGCTGCTGGAGATCAGCGACGGCAACCAGCGCGTGCTGCTTCACCGCGCTCGCGCCAACGTCCGCTCCGCGCTCGCACCGCTGGTGGAGGCGGATCCCTCATGAGGCTCTGGCGCCGCGCCCACCGCCACGACCACGATCCGTTGGTCTGCCGGGAGTTCGTCGAGCTCGTCACCGACTACCTCGAGGGCGCCCTGCCGGACGCCGAGCGAGCGCGCTTCGAGGCCCACCTGGCTGAGTGCGACGGTTGCGCCGGCTACCTGGAGGACATGCGGCGCATGGTCTACTCGATGACCGACCTCCCTGAGGCTCCCGGCGACCCCGCCACGCACGATGCGCTGCTACGGGCGTTCCGAGATCTGCGCCCGGGCTGACAACGACCCTGGCGGCGGGGCGGCGCGGACGCGGCCGCGGGGGCGGCCGCCCGACCGGGCGTAACGAATCCGGCGCTCGCGCGACTGCACATCGACAACCGAGGAATCAGACGGAGGGACACACCATGGGGACCGTTCTCGACCCACGCCAGGAGGAGCTCTGCGCTACGGCGCGCTGGGACTTCAGCGACCTGCGAGCGATCTACATCAACTGCACGCTCAAGCGCTCGCCGGAGATCTCCAACACGCAGGGCCTGGCCGACCACTCGATCGCGATCATGCAGCGGCTCGGCGTCGAGGTCGATGTCGTGCGCGCCATCGACCACGACATCGCCACCGGCGTCTACCCGGATATGACCCAGCATGGCTGGGAGGGCGACGAGTGGCCCGAGATCTTTGCCAAGGTGATGGACGCAGACGTCCTGGTACTCCTGTCGCCGATCTGGCTGGGCGAGAAATCGTCGGTGTGCACGCGCGTCATCGAGCGGTTGTACGGCAACAGTCATCTGCTCAACGACGCCGGGCAGTGGGCGTATTACGGGCGGGTCGGCGGGTGCATCATCACCGGCAACGAGGACGGCGCCAAGCACTGCGCCATGAACATCCTCTACTCGCTGCAGCACCTCGGCTTCGTCATCCCGCCCCAGGCCGACTCCTGCTGGCTGGGAGAGGCGGGACCCGGACCGAGCTACCTGGACGCCGGCTCAGGCGGCCCCGAGAACGATTTCAC
Organism: uncultured Actinomycetota bacterium; assembly: GCA_963708835.1. Lineage (GTDB taxonomy): Bacteria > Actinomycetota > Thermoleophilia > Solirubrobacterales > Solirubrobacteraceae > Palsa-465. The sequence continues at coordinate 213,671 of CAVPUB010000003.1, forward strand.
CAACCGCAACACGGCCTTTCTCACCTGGAACCTGCTGCATATGGCGCGGATGCTCAAGGACGCCGGCGGCATCCCCGCGCACGGCAACCAGGTGGCCGTGTGGGACGCGGGCTGCCGCTTGGACTACGCCAACCCGGAATACCGCGCCTAGCCGAGACGTCAACCGCCGACCGGTGGCGCGGCGGCATATTCCTCGTCGGTGACATGCCGGCCCCAGAAGACGGCCCGGCCGCCCTCGCCCGGCTCATCGTTCTGCTGCATGGCGATGTGGGCCATGAAGCGATTGGGGGCGGCGCCGTGCCAGTGGTTCTCGTCAGGCTCGAAGAACACCCGATCGCCGGGGCGGATGATCTCGACTGGGCCGCCCTCGCGTTGGCACAGCCCGACGCCCTCGGTGACGAAGATGGTCTGGCCGCGCGGGTGCGTGTGCCATGCGGTGCGGGCGCCCGGGGTGAAGTGGACGCTGGCGGCGGCGAAGGTCGAGGTCCCGGCAGGAGCGGCGACGGCGTCGATGTAGACGTCGCCCGTGAACCAGTCGGTGGGGCCTTTGGCGGTGTCGATCGAGCTGCGGGTGATGTGCATGCCGCGCATCCTATGCGGCGGCCTGCGCCTGGCGGCGCTGCTGGACGGTCTTGTCGGCCCACACCAGCCCCGGGGTGATGAGCGAGAGGCCGAGCACCCATGCCCACTGGCCTCCGGTCAGCGACTCGGTGTCGAGGAGGCGCTGGAACATGTTGAGCTCGACGCCCGCCCAGGTCAGGACCCACCCGGCGATGATCCAGCCCATGTACGGGAACAGCGGGGAGGACCAGGGAGCCTCGCGCTCGCGTCGCATCACCACGCCGAGGTTGACGGCCGTGAAGGCGATGAATGCGAAGGCCATCGTCATCGACACCGACGCGTGCTCGGTGCTGGGCTTGTCCGGGCCAAGATCGAGGATCAGCAACGCGGTGACCGCGACGAGCAGCCCGCTCAGCACCCAGCGAATGATCTGAGGCCGATTGACGATCCTCGTGCCCGGCTTGCGCGGCGGTCGGTGCATGACGCTTGGGTCGGGCACGTCCACGATGAATCCGACCACCACGGTGACGACCACGAAGAACTTGCAGAAGAGCAGTTGCATCGGGAACAGCGCGATGCCGCCGTTCACGTTGAAGATCGTGGCCAGCACCATCAGCTGAAGCACCGAGGAAAGGATCGTCAGCTGGAGCTTGACGTAGGAGGTGATGCGGCGGTAGATGTCGCGGCCCAGATCGACCGCGCGGACGAGCGTCGCGAAGTTGTCGTCGGTCAGGACGATCTTGGCCGCCTGCTTGGAGACCTCCGAGCCGCTCCCCATCGCGACGCCGATGTCGGCCTGCTTGAGTGCCGCGGCGTCGTTGACGGCGTCGCCGGTCATCGCGACGATGTCGCCCGATTGCTGCATCAGCTTGGCGAGCCGCAGCTTGTCCTCGGGCGCCACGCGGCCGAACACGTGCAGATCCGGAAGCTGCCCCAGCAGCGCCTCGTCGGACAGGTGCTGCAGCTCGGTCCCGGTCATCACCCCGGGACCCAGCCCGAGCTGATCGGCGATCGCCCGAGCGGTCACCGTGTGATCACCGGTGATCATGCGGACGTCGATGCCGGCGGCCAGAGCGCTGCGGACCGCGTCTTTGGCCTCGGTGCGCAGTGGGTCGATGATCCCGACAAGCGCGACCATGATCAGGTCGTGCACCGCCGCCATCGGGTCGTCGATCGCGGCCGACATCGCCGCGTCATCGAGGTCGCGGGCGGCGAACGCCAGCACGCGCAGGCCTTTCTCGGAGAGCCGCTGATTGGCATCCAGGATCTCCTTGCGGACCTCCTCGATGGGAAGCTCCCGGCCGTGCCAGAGCGCATCGCTGCACAGTCCGATGACCACGTCCGGGGCGCCCTTCACGGTCATGAAATGCCGATCCTTGAGGATCCCGGTGGAGAGCCAGTCCGGACGATCGTGGAACGTCGCCATGAACTTGTACTCGGAGTCGAACGGCACCTCCGCGCGCCGCGGCAGCGCACTGCGGGTGTGCTCGGCGTCGGCGCTCATCTTCGCGGCGACGACGACCAGGGCCGCCTCGGTCGGGTCGCCGATGATCGACTCGTCATCGGCCACCGTGGCGTCGCTGCACAGCGTCAGGCCCAGCGCCAGACGGCTGAAATCGGGAAGCTCGGCCCCGGCCACGCCCAGGATCGCCCCGGTCTTACGGTAGCCCCCGCCTTGCACGTCAAACCAGTCCCCACCGGCCAGCATCGTGGTCGCGGTCATCTGATTGAGGGTGAGGGTCCCGGTCTTGTCGCTGTTGATCACGGTCGTCCCGCCCAAGGTCTCGACATCGGCCAGCGACTTCACGACGGCTTTGGACTCCGCCAGGCGCTGGGCGCCGGAGGACAGCATCGCCTGTACGAACGTCGGCAATCCGACCGGGATCGAGGCGATGGCGGTCGAGATGCACAGCAGCAGGACCGTGTCGACATCCTGGCCCCGTGCGATTCCGAACACCGCGATGATCGCCACGGCGAGCCACGCCACCGATCCGAACACCTTGGTCATCCCGTCCAGCTCTCTTTGCAGCGGCGACTTCTGCCGTTGCGTCGAGGTGACCATGTCGGCGATCCGGCCCATCTCGGTCGCCGATGCCGTCGCGGTGACGACGACCGTTGCCGTGCCGCGGGTCACCTGCGTGTTCTGGAACACCAGGTTCGTCCGATCGCTGAGCAGCGTGTCGGCGTCCAGCACGGTCGCTCCGTCCTTGGCCACCGGCGCGCTCTCGCCGGTGAGAGCCGCCTCTTGGAGCTCCAGCGTCGCCGAGGTCACGATCCGCCCGTCGGCGGGGACGACGTCGCCGGCCTCGAGCAGCACGACGTCGCCCGGCACCAGCCTCGTCGAGTCCAGCTCCTCGACCGCCCCGCCGCGGCGCACACGGGCGTGAGGGACCTGCAACTGCGCGAGCGCTTCGACGCTGGCTCGCGCCTTCAACTCCTGGGCTGAGGCCATCACCACGTTGAAGGTCACAAGCCCGAGCACGAAGATGCCGGTCGGTATCTGGCCGATGGCAAAGCTCGCCACCGCGACGATCATCAGCATGATGTTCATCGGGTTGGAGAGCTGACTCCGCGCCACCATCCACCTGCTCGGGGGCGGTTCGTTGGGTAGCTCGTTGGGGCCGAATTGACTCAGGCGCTTCTCGGCCTCGTCGGCGCCGAGACCCTGCTCGGGATCGACGCCCAACTCCGCGGCGACCTCGGCCGACGTGTCATGCCACACAACCTTGGGTGCGGGCTGATCGATCGCCGTCACGTCAGTCTCCGAAAGGGTTACCAGCTTGTGTCCGTCGCCTGTGGAGAATCGCGCCGTCCCGCGCCCGCGCGTCATCCGCTTCGGATGACGCGCGGTTGGGGGGTCTCCAAAGGCCCGCCGGAGACGCGATGGGGTTCCCGCGGACGGCCGGCTACGTCGCCGCGTAGGTCACGGTGAGGGTGACGAAGGCAAACCGGGGGACGATGCAGCGGTGGACCTTCTTGGTCCCGACCAATTTGCGGCGCCCGTTCTTCTCCTTCTTGAGGATCGGCTGGCGCAACGTCCCGCAGAACTGATTGGGCCCGAAGGGACCGATGAACTGGCCCGGCCCGTAGAAGACGCTGTTCTGGGCATCGGAAACGGACTGCACCGCCCCCAACTTCAGTCCCACACCCTTCGCATAGGCGAGCGCGTATCGGTGGGCTTCCTGCAGCGCGCCACCGATTGCCGCCTGCCGCGCAGCGTCGTACGCGGAGACAATCGACGCGTTGCTCTTGCGGTTCTGTGGATGCACCGCGTGTTGACCGGTGCCCGTCGCGGTCACGGTGTCAGGCTGGGCCGCGGCGGCCGGTGCCGCCGCCAGCACAGAGCATCCAGCGACCAGCGCCAACCACGCCCTTGGACGCATGACTCCCTCCTCGCTGATTGGTCCCCGCACTTCGATTACTGAGGCTGCATCATCTCAGAGCCCCGACGCGTTCACATGAAGGGTTAACCGCTCACTAACACCAAGCGATGAGCGCCGCGTGCTCCCGGGCAGGTGAGGGTTGTCAGACCAGCGCGGCGATCCCGCGAATGATGAGAGCCGCGGCGATCAGCGCCAGGCCCCAGGTGGCGTACTTCCTCCAATGAGTGCCCACCCAAGCCTTGCCTCGGTCGATGCCGGCCGGCGTCTGTTCGGGGGCGATGGCGTATGCGATGAGAGGGGCTTCGAGGAGAACGAGCTGGATCAGGTTGAAGCCGATGACCACCAGCACAGTGGCCACGGTCGAATAGTGGAGCTTGCTGAGATGGTCGAGGCCGGCCAGATATGAGGCGCCCGGGAACGAGAGCAGCATTCCGACGACGAAGGTTGTCCTGGCGGTGCCGTTCCGCAGCGCCTCCTGCCACCTGGGCGGTTTCTTCGATCCTTTGCGCCGCGCTCTGCGCTGCTCAAGGCGCTGGTCCCGGCCGGTGGCGAGGACCAGGACGATGATGAGCAGGAGCCCGGCGATCGCGAGGTCGACCGCGGGGCTGATGGTCCTCTTCGTGGTCTTGACGACGCTCGAACCCTGCAACGTGAAGACGATGACCAGGCCGACCGTGATGCCCGTGACCATGGCGCCCAGCCAGTAGCCGAGCAGCAGCCTCTTGGGGCCGGGCAGCAACAACATCACCGTCGCCGCGGCGAGCAGCGTCGGATTCAACGCGGCCGTGAGGGCGAGAACGAGGACTTCGCCCAACTGTCAGCACCGCACGATCGACACTCAGGTCTTGCCTGGGCGTTGTACCTCGGTGTACAGGTCGCCCTGCGCTGCGGCGGAACCGGCTCGTCCGCCGCCGGCGCCGCGGAGTATGAAGGCGAGGCCTACGGCGATGACCGCGCCGGTGAGCGGGCCGGCGACATAGACCCAATAGTCGGTGAACTTACCGGCGACGAGGTCGGGCCCGAACGTCCGGGCCGGATTCATCGATGCGCCCGAGATCGGGCTGCCCCACAGCCCCGCCAGCGCAATGTAGGCGCCGACGCCAATCGCCCCGAAGATGCCGATGTTCTGCGCTCCGGAGGCGGTGCCGAGGATGACGCTCACCAACCCCATCGTGAGCAGCGCCTCCATGAGATATCCCTGCCCGCCCGAGTAGCCGGCGGCGACATAGTTCGACCCAAACATGGATGACACGTCGATCACGCCGTGAAGGAACAGCGCCGCGAGTGTCGCGCCGATCAGCTGAACGACGATGTAACCGGGCACGCGCCGCCACGGGAAGTCTCCGCGCAACGCGAAGGCGATGCTCACCGCGGGATTGAGGTGCGCGCCGGAGACCTTGCCCATGAACAAGATGACCCCCGTCACCATCAGCGCAGGGGCCACCACGGCGGCGGTGCGGCTGATCGTGTTCGGGAACGCCTGACCCATCATTCCGCCCCCGGCGGCGACGATCACGAGCAGAAAGGTTCCGTAGAGCTCTGAGAACAGTCGCCGCCACTCCTGGGCGGGATCCTGGAAGTCCATCATCGGGCCGGTGATGTCGCGGTCGATCCACCCGATGACGCTCGACTCCACCTGCTTGACCTCATCCGTCGCCATGTCCACCCCTTCCGATCTCGCCACGGTCCGAGCCCCTGGCAGAGCGCCGTAAGGATCCAAGGCACCGAAGGCTCGCGTCATCATCCCGATCGGATGAATGCGTGCACGGCGGACGCCCGCGACCAGTGCCCACGGGGATCATCAAGCCCCGCCTGCGGGGACTGCAAGACTGTTGCGGGTGCGTCCGAATCCGATTCATGCCAGCGATGACCCCGAGGTGGTGCGCGCGTTGATCCGCGAGAACCCGTGGTGCACTCTGGTGAGCGATAACCGCGGTGAGCTGATCGCCTCGCACTATCCGGTGCTCCTCGACGAGGCGTCCGATGAGTTGGCGATGGTGACCCACGTCGGGCGCCCCGACGAGCGGATCCATGGATTCGGCGACCAGGAGATCCTGGTGATCGTCCAAGGTCACCATGGGTACATCAGCCCAAGCTGGTATCTGCCCGGAAGCACGCCCGCCCCGACGTGGAACTTCAGCGTGGCCCACTGCTACGGAGTGCCGCAGATCCTCGATGCGGATGAGAACCTGCGCGTCCTCACGCGACTGGTCGAGCACTTCGAGCGCCATGTCGAGCACCCGTTGTTCCTGGACCCGGAGGCCGGCGCGAAGCTGGCCAAGGGAACGGTGGGGCTGCGCATCCCGATCGCCCGTTTTGTCTGCAAGGTCAAGCTCAGCCGCGACAAGGGCCCGGAGAACCAGGAGCGAGTGATCGCCGCCCTTCGCGCTCCGGGCCCCTATCAACATCCGGCGCTGGCCGACGAGATGGAGCGGTTGATGGCTGAGTGACGGCCGCAAGAGTTGTTGACCACAGGAGGCACCCATGACTGACCAGAAGATCGGAACGCGCGAGGAATGGCAGGCGGCCCGGGCCGACCTTGCCAAGCTCGAGGCCGAGTACGCCGACCTGGGTGGGCGGGTCACCGAGCAGCGACGCCGGCTTCCCTGGGTGCCGGTGGAGAAGGAGTACGTCTTCGACACGGCGGACGGTAGGAGGACGCTCGCCGAGCTCTTCGACGGCCGCTCTCAGCTCCTGGCCTACAACATCATGTTCGGCCCCGATTACGAGCTCGGCGCCTGCCCGGGGTGCACGAGCCTCGCCGACGAGCTCGACGGGTCGCTCGTCCATCTCAACCATCGCGACGTCACGCTCATCTGCTTCTCGCGGGCGCCGATCGATCGGCTGCTCGCCTACCGGGAGCGGATGGGCTGGGGTTTTCCGTACGTCTCGACCTATGAGACGGACTTCGCCTTCGATTTCGGGTTGGCGCTCACCCCACAGCAGGCGCAGGAGATCCCCGAGGTCAAGGGAATGCTCGATAGCCCGCCCGAGTGGCTCGAGGAGTGGGGGCGTCAGATCGGGGCCCCGCTCGAGGATGGCCTGCGCGAGGGCCCGGCTTGGATCGCGTTTGCGCGCGAGAACGGGAGCGTCTACCACACCTACACCGTGTCGGCGCCCGACCCGTTCGTGGCGCCCTACCACTCGTTCCTGCTCGAGCGGGCGCCGAAGGCGAACCTCGAGGACTTCCGCGCTTGGCGCAAGGACGAGTACCCCGACTGATCGCAGCCGGCACCCGCCGGACGGCGATGCCGGGCGACCGCACTGTTTCCGGGAGCCCGGGGGGTATCGTGTGACGGGAAGTCGATTTCCCCATGCCCAGGGGTCAGGGAATCCGGTCGAAATCCGGAGCTGGCGCGCAGCGGTGGGGATGTGAGGGTCGGCCTTAGCGCCACTGGATCTTTGGTCTGGGAAGGCGGCCGACCCGGGAGCATCCGAGCCCGAAGACCTGTCGACTTCTCCGCCGGAGCGTTCCGACGGACCGGTAACGCGGCTTCGCGCATGAGCCGCCGGCAAAGGAGACGAAATGGGCTCGATGCTGACGCGGCTGGCGCCGCTGACCACGACAGGGGTAGGCAGCCTGCCGTTCACACGCCCCGGCGAAGCCGCAGGCCACGCGATCGCCGCGTATGAGCTGCCGTTCTGCCCCCAGCTTCCGCGAGCGTACGGGGACATGGTGCAGGAGTGGCTCGGCGGGGATCCCGACCGCTGTGGCTGGGCGCCGGATCGCGACCGGCAGCTCCCGGCCGCCTGGGATGACCTCGTCCTCGGACTCGAGCACGACCCCCCATCCCACGGTGTGATCAAGCTCCAGGTGACCGGTCCCCTCACGCTCGCGATGGCACTGGAGGATGGTTCGGCGCGGCCGGGATGCGACGTCGAGGGTCTGGCGCGCGACATCGCGGACTGGCAGGCAGCGGCCGTCGGCGACCAAGTGCGTCGCCTCGGCGAGCTCGGCCTCATGGCGCTGGTGATCGTCGACGAGCCGGGACTGCTGGCGGCTCAGCAGCTTGGCGCGACCGCGGCGGTCTGGGACGCGCTTCGGGCCGCGGCGCCGGCGTGGGGCTTGCACGTATGCGGCGAGGTCCCGTGGCGCCTGGTCGATGCGGCTGAGCCGGATGTGATCTCCTACGACCTGGTTCGTTCGGGATGCGGGCGGGTCGCTCAGGGGGTCATCCGGCGTCTAATGCGTCGAGGGGGCCGAATCATCTGGGGCGTCGTCGACCCGGTTGCCGTCGACGGGCCGTCAATGGTCATCGACCGCGTGTACGTCGCGGCGCGCGCGGTCGCCGGCCGCCGGTGGCGCACGTTCGACGTGTTTGACGCGTCACTGCTGTCAGGCACGTGCGGCACCGGCGGTGTTGACGTCGAGGCGGAGGATCATGTCGCCCAGACCCTTCAGGTGACGGCCAGCATGCTCCGGGGCGATCCTTTGCCGAGCGCTACGCCTGGTCGCCGAGGGCGACGATGTGCTCGGGGAGTCGCTGGTTATCGCCGTACATGAAGTGGTTGTGCATGTTCTCGGAGAACCGGCTGGCCTCGGTGGACTTCCCGACGGCTTCCGCGACTTCGCGGACGAGCATGGGCGACGCACCGCAGCACACGCCGATGTAGTTGATGCCGAGGTCGTGGACCTCCTTGGCGAACGCCCCGATCTCATACCGGTTGGCATACAGCGGGTCCAGCGCGGTCGGGAAGGTGCGGCCGTGCGGCGAGGGCACCCGCGCACGGTCGTCTGAGAGGTTGAAGAACGTCGGTTCCTCGGCGGTGGTCCGGTAGGGGATCGGCAGGGCGCCGACGTGACAGGCGACGGCTGTGCGGATCTGCTTGAGCCACGGCAGCATCGTCTCGGGCCCCCGGAAGCAGTTCATGCCCACCACGTCAGCGCCGGCCTGCTCCAGGCGCTGGCAGGTCTCGACGATGCCGATGCCGTCGGCCATCTCCTCCATCGCCATCGGCGCGACGGTGATGACGACGGGCAGGCCGGTGGCCTTGGCGACCTCCAGCGCGGCAAGCGCCTCGCCCGCGTAGTAGAACGTCTCGCCGATGATCATGTCGGCGCCGCCCTCGACGGCCCAGCCGACCATCTCCTCGAACATGCCGCGCACCTCGGCCTGGCGGGCGGTGTCCTCGGGGTCCCAGATGTTGGTGTTGGAGATGTTGCCGGCCATCAGATCGCCCGGCCGCTGATCGGCGACTTCCCGGGCGATCTGCAGCGCCGCGCGGTTCAGCGGCTCGAGCAGAGCCTCCTTGCCGATAACCCGCATCTTCTCGCGGTGGCCGTTGTAGGTGAACGCCTCGACAACGTCCGACCCTGCGCGCTGATAGTCGACGTGCAGGGTCCTCAGGGCGTCGGGGTATTCCAGGGCGACCTCGGGGACGAACTCGCCGGCGCTCAGGTAGCCGCGGCGCTCGAGCTCGAACAGGAAGCCTTCGGCACAGATCACCGGCCCGGCATCCAGGCGGGCGGCCAGGTTCTCGCTCGGAACCTCGGAGGTGGACTTGCTCATGGACTGCTCCTTGGTGGTGGAGGGACGGGTCCCACGAGAGAGCAGACAGTCGATCGGCACACGCCATCCATCTCTCGTGGATCGGCACTACACGACGACGCAGACGGTCTCCTGACTCCCAGGTCGGGCGCTCTCACCCCGCCTTCCCAGGCCGATGGGCCCAGTGGCAACGTGGGGTCAGAGCTCCCTGGTCACAGTGGCGAGGACCGTGTCGGACTTGCACCGACTTCCCGGCTCTGCGACGCCGCCGCGAGTGTAGCCGCCGTGCGCGAAACCGTCCAACCGTCCAGAGGACGCGCATCGGTCCGGCCGATCAGACATGATTACGAAGGGATGCTGAGATCGGGGGCACGACTCGGACGAGCGCTCGTGGCGCTCGCAGTGACGGCGTTGATCGTGGCGGCGCCGGCGATCGGCGGGGAGACTCACCGTCCGCGCCCCGATCTCGTCGTCTCGCGCGGCACCGTGTCGGCTCGCGGCCACCGGATGACCGGCAACTTCACGGTGCGCAACCAGGGCCCGGCCCGCGCGCCCCGCTCGCGCGCGAAGCTGAAGATCTACGTCTCGCGAGGGCACGCGTGGACGGCCGGGGTGTTCCGGGTCGGCGCGATCTCACCTTCTCAGTCCCGCATCGTCAGGTTCGCCGGCAACGAACCGAATGGCCTCCCCGCCGGCACCTTCCGCGTCTCGGCGTGCGCCGACAGCGGCGGCGCAGTGTCGGAGCGGTCTGAGTCTGACAACTGTCGTTGGATCGGCAAGATCACCGTCGCCGGGTCAGGCGCCCCCGGGACCGGCGGGAACGGGAGCGACACGACACCGACCGCTCCGATCTCGTTCCAGAAGGACACCGTGTTCTCGCTTCAGGATCCGCAGAGCAACTACTGGGTGTTCGTCCCGGACGCCTACGACGCCGCAAACACCACCCCGATCGAGCTCTTCGTCTGGATGCACGGGTGCGGTGGGGAGGGGGCGGGCGACATCTACACGATCTCCCCCGGCGGCGACCAGAGCTACATCGCCATCTCGATCGGCGGTCGCGAGGACGACTGCTGGGACCCCAACGTCGATCAGGACAAGGTCCTCGCCGCCATCGCCGACATCGAGACCCACTTCAACATCGATCGTCAGCGAGTCGTCATCGGCGGCTACTCCTCGGGCGGCGACCTCGCCTACCGCACCGCCTTCTACCACTCGACCATGTTCGCCGGACTGCTGGCCGAGAACACCTCGCCGTTCCGGGACACCGGCTCGACCGCGGCGCAGTCCCTTGCCGCCGCCAGCTTCAAGTTCCATGTCGTTCACCTCGCTCATACCGAGGACGAGACCTATCCGATCGACGGGGTCCGCAGCGAGATCTCCCAGCTCACCGACGCGGGTTTTCCCGTCGAGCTCATCGAGCGTCCGGGCGATCATTACGACGACAGCGACGCCACCAGCGGGACCGACCACGACCTGCAGGCCTATCTGCTGCCCCACCTGACCGACGGTTGGCGCTCGCCGGCGGTTGCTCGAACCCGTTGATCAGCAGGCGGCGCGGGCGACCGGATCGACGCCAGACGAACAGGCGATGGGGTGCGCCGGGGCCCTGATGACCCGGATGGTCGTGTGCGCGACGTTGTTGGCGAGACTCGCCTCCCCGGTTGCGCCGCCGACGACAGCGCGGTTGACGAACGGGGTCGTGTCGGACTCGGGGATGAGTTTCACCAGGACCGTCACGGTGGCGCCGGCGTTGATGTTCCCGAGCCGGCAGACGACGATCTTGCCGAGATGGCAGGTTCCCGCGGAGGGGCGCGCGGAGACGATCGTGGCCTTGCTGGCGGGCTTATCGGCGAGCACGACGTTGGCGGCGGTATTCGGGCCGCCGTTGTGGACGGCGACTCGGAAGCTGATCGGCTCCCCTGGGACGGCGAAGGGCGCGAGCGCCTCCTTGGTCACGGACACGTTGCTGATGGGGTAGGTCGGAGTGTTCGGGTTGGGTGGTGACGGCGGCGTGGGCGGATTGGGGGCCGGCCCCGGAGACGGAGGCGGCTGTGCCGTGAAATGGTCCGCGAAGAGACAATGCAGGCTCGGGTGCGACGCGGTGAGAACCACGGATATGGCGCCCCGATCGAAGGGCACGATCTGACCGTTGCATTCCACGTATTGCAGTGCCCAGCTGTCGGGGTCATCGGACGGTGGGGCCTGCTCGACGATGACGTAGTGCCCCAGGTGCAGATGATCCGTCGCGTCGGCGGGGCGGTTGGGTGTCGCATCGGCCGCGACCCCTTCGCTGACCGTGGTCGCATGCTGGGAGTACTGGTGCGCCGAGCCAGTGCGCGCCTCGATGGCGAACTGCACCGTCCCCGTGGATCCGGTGGTGAGCTTGGACAGCGAGATCAACCCGGCCGGGATGAACACGTTGACGAACTCGCAGTTCGACGTCTCGCCGGTGCGGATTGTTACGTTGGCCGGCTCGCCCGCGTTCTCTCTGACACCGTCGCAGGTGATCCTCATGGTCTGCCAACGCCCAAGATCGGTGGTCGGCGAGCTCTCGGTGATGGTGTAGTCGCCGGGGCGCAGGTCCGGGGTCGATGGTGTGGCCGTTGCGGGGACTCCTGGATCTACCGTCGTCGCCGCCGCGTGACGCGCTGCACCGCCGCCGCTGGGAGCGATCGTGTAGCCGAACCTGCCCACGCCGCCGCGTGTGATCTTGTCGATCGTCAGGCCGCCGTTGGGCTCCTGGTAGGTGTTGACATAGACGCAGGTGACGTGCTCGTTGGCCACCAGGTGGATCGTGGTGGTCGCGCCGCTGACCGTCGTCGTACTCGACCCGGCGCCCCCGCCTTCCGCCACGGCGGTGCAGTCCACCGACGTCAGGGCGTAGTTGTCCACCGCGCTCTCGGTGACGTCCCACGTCTGCTCGCCGGCGCGGAAGAAGTCCACGGACTGCCCGTCGGCCAGCGTGAATCCGTCCGGGTTGAAGGAGAGCGAGCCGTTGAAGGCGAAAGCGGGAGTCTGACCCGCCGGAGCGCCGACGACGCGCTTCTTGATCGTGATCGTGCCTGAGGTCGGGGGCGGCTGGACGTAGAAGGCGTAGCAGAACACGTGGGTGACGCCCGCCGGGAAGAAGATGTACTCGACGTTGTCCCCGTTCAGGGCGTCAATCGCACATCGCAGCGCCGCGAAACCATAAGCCCCTGGGAAGGTCTGGTCCAGCACGGGATCGTCGGGCGTCCCGCCCTGTGCCCACAGTTGCGAGGCTGCGCTGGCCTGATCGCGTTCGGCGCGCGTGAGCCGGATCGTGACCGCTCCCGGGATCGAGAGATGATCAATCCTGTTGTGGTATTGGTCGTAGAGAGGGGTGGAGGTCCTGGTCGCGATCCTGTGACGGAACGGGTCGGTGACCACTGACAACGATCCCCACGGCCCTGACACCGCGCGGGTCGCGTAGCTGTGGCCCAGCGTGAACCGCCAGTCGGGCAGAGGGCTGCACGCGGTCTGCGGCGGCAGGCCCTCGACCGCCGGACGGACCAGAGTGGCCACGTTGTTGTACGGCGAGTCGGGCCCCAGGTCTGCCAGGCTCTCCTGGATGTCGTTGCGCGCCTTGTTGGCGTAGACGTCGTCGTAGGACGGGCAGGACCTGGCCACGAAGGTCACGTAGTACCCCGAGTGCGTCGTTGTGGCGGAGCCGGCCGCGGCGGCTGAGCCCGGCGCCACCATGAGCGCCCCGGCGGCTGCCAGAACGGACAGCCCGGCCCACACGAGGCGCATCCGCCTCATGACCGCGGCCCTGACCCTGTGCACGACCCATCGCCGACTCGTTGGACCCCTGGAGTGGTCACAGCCCAGAAACGTCGCAAGTGAGCGGCCCGCGGCAATCACCCAAACGGGGTGATCTCCGGCCTATCCGGGTCAGAGGGGCTCGGGCTCGGGCTCGGCCACGGCGGGCGCGTGCCGGGCTGCGTGCATCATCCACGCCACGGCGAGCATCGTGAGGCCATAGAAGATGAAGCACAGGCCGGTGAGCAATGCCAGTGTGGCGTAGCCGATGTGGGGGCTCGAGACGATCGCGATGCCGAAGATCGCCAGGACGAGCGCCACACAGATGCGCGAAACCCGACCGTAAGGAACCGCGAATGCCGCGACCAAACGCACCACGCCGGCGGCGATGAGCCAGATCCCCAGCAGCAGGGCGACGGCCTTGACCCCGCCGAGTGGGTGGCGGATCAGCAGTACTCCCGCGATCGTGCTCAGGGCTCCGAGCACGGCCATCAGTCCGCGGTTCTGCGAGTTGCCGATGATCGCGGAGATGAGCTCCAGAATGCCGTCTATGAGGATGAAGATCCCCGTGATCACGGCCAGCGTGGACAGGCTGTCGCTCGGTTTCAGGATGACGATGACGCCGGCCACGAGGCTCACCGCGCCGATGAGGAGAGCCAGCCACCACCCCCAGGTGAGGGCCTCGAGCTCTTCGCGTGCGAGGGACGTGCCTGCCAACTCGACCTCCTGGTCTGATTCTGGGCGCCGAGCGGGGAAACCCGCGATCAGTGGACCTTGACCCCGGGAGGCGTTCTCACATCATCTGATTCGGGTGAGCTTCGGCGGGCGGGGGTCGGAGGGTGTTCCCTGATCAGGGCGCACGGCGGGGCGGGCGGGGCCCGCCCCGCTCGTGTCCTCCTAGTCTTCGTTCGAGCTCCAGTCGGGTGGCTCGTATACGCCGCCGGGGACCCCGCCGATGCAGAGCACCCGCACGCCGTCAGGCCCGGAGGACAGCATGCGACCTGTCCCGGCGTCGACCCGCACCAGGTGGTCGGCGTCGAGTGGGAGGGACGCGCCATCGACCTCAACCGCGCCGGAGCCGTGCAGAGCCACGTAGAGCTCCTCCTGCCGTGACTCGGATTCGTCGTGGACGGTGGTCGAGTAGTCGGGCGGCAGGTCCATGATGTTGGCGCCGAATGCGGTGATGTCGAGTCCGGCGCGCACGAGCTTTGCGAAGCCGTCCCAGAGTGTCGGCAGCTCATCGATCGATCGGACCGCGTAGCCGGTGCGGGTTGTGATGCGGGTCATGACGTCACCAGGCCGAGGTTGCGGGAAACGGTCGCCATCGTCCGGTCGTGCTCCTCGACAGGACTGAGTTCGACCAGCTCGACGGGCTCGAGGGTCTGGACGAAGTGCCCGGGTCGCAGGTGGTATGCCTCACCGGCGGTGACGACCTCGCCGGTCTCGTCGGCGTAGCTGACGCGGAACGAGCCCTTGAACAGGTAGCCCCAGTGATCGCACTGGCAGCGATCGTCGGGCAGCCCCTTGAACGGCGACTCGTCGGGCGGGAACTGCGCCGGCATCGACTCGAACGCGATGCGCATCTCAGCGGCATCGATCTGGCGGCCTTCGTACTCGCCAAAGACCATCGGCTCCAGCTCATCCTTGGATATGTGCATTGAGAACGCTCCCTGTGTTGGTGGTGGTGGCCGCCGCGGCGCGGCGGCGGGTGATGAGCAGCAGGCACGCAGCGCCGATCGCCGCCGGTCCCAATCCCGCGGCGAGGAGGGTCGTCCGGGCGCCGAGCGCTCCGACGGCGATGCCGCCGAGCGCCAGCGCGCCAAGTTCGGCGCCGTTGCGCGCGCCGTTGAAGGCGGCGAAAACCCGGCCGCGCAGGTCTTCGGGCGCGCGCTCGTGGATCAATGTGCGCAGGAGCACGTTTTTGACTCCGTGGGCCACGCCGCCGAACGTGAACCCGATGACGGCCACGCCGAGGACGGTGGACAGAGCGCCGCCGGCGATGCCGAATCCCTGCAGCACGATGGCGATCAGCGCTCCGGCCGACAGCTGCGCTCGGGTGACGCGGTGGGCCAGGCCGGCTGACCCGGCAGCCATGCCGAGCGTCCACGAGGTCAGCAGGACGCCGTAGGCGAGGCTGCCGGCGCCCAGCACATCGGTGACGAAGAACGGCTCGGCCGTGGCGGACATGGAGAACACGAGCAGCGCCGCCACTGCGCCGCCCAGCGTGATCGCCAGGTCGTGCTGGCGCGCGAGGAAGACAAATCCGTCCCGGGCGCGCACCGCGCTCGTGGCGGGGTCGGTGCGCTGTGGCCGGCGGCGTGCGCGCAGCAGCATGGCGGCGGCGGCCACGACCACGAACGACAGCGCGTTCAGGGCCAGCGCGAGCCACAGCAGACCGGCCCCACCAAGTGCGCCACCGACAACCGGTCCGGCGGTGAAGCCGACTGCGCGGGCGGTCTCCATCAAGCCGTTGGCCCGCGCGGCATCGATGTCCGGTCCGGCTGCCGCCGGCACGAGTGCGAATTCCGCGGGCTGGCTCACCGCGACCCCACAGCCCAACAGCACCATCAGCGGGAGCAGGGCCCAGAGTTGGTCGACGCAGGCGAGCATTGCGGCGACCACGGCGGCCTGGCTCAGCGAGACCGCAATGAGGATGCGGCGGTTCTCGAACCGGTCGACGATCGCGCCGGCAAACCCCGAACCGAGGACGACGGGCCCCCAGAGGGCGAAGATCAGCGCCGAGACGGCGAGAGCAGAGCCGGTGCGCTGCTGCACGTGGAGGATGAGCGGGAAGATCGTCATGAAGTCGCCGAGCGCGGAAAGTCCGGCGCCGCCGGCGAGGAGGCGGAGGTCGTGGCTGCGTGGAATCGACATGCGCCGATGGTCGAGGTCGACCGTTCGGGCACCGTTCGGCATGCGTGAAAGGTGGTCGGTCGGCTTGCGCGAGCGGTGGGGGATCGACGACAGTTCGGTCGATGCTGGAGGTCCGACTCGCAGGTGGTCTGGCTCTGCGCGCCGAGGCGCGCGAGATCGCGCCGCCGGCCTCCAGGCGGGCGCGCGCAGTGCTCGCCTACCTCGCCGTGTACCCCGGCCCGCACCCGCGCGGGCGGCTGGCGGCGCGGTTCTGGCCCGACGTGCTCGACGAATCGGCGCGGGCCAGCTTGCGTGTGGCCCTGACCGAGCTGCGGCAGGCACTGGGACCGGCGGCGGGGGTTGTGCTGGCCACGAGGGACACGGTCGCGCTGGAGGGAGTTGATCTCCAGGTCGACACGCGCTCGTTCGCGCAGGCACTCGACGACGGCGATCCGTTGGGCGCGCTCAGGGCATGCAGTTCATCGATCCTGGACGGATTTGACGACGAGTGGGCGCTCGAGGCACGAGATGAGCACGCGCGCCGCCTCGGTGACGCCTTCGAGCAGGCGGCGCTGCTTGCCGACGACTGGGCGGACGCCATCCGGCTGACCCGTGCTCAGCTCACGCTCGATCCGCTCGCCGACGCGCCCAACCGTCGGCTCATCGAGAGGCTCGCCGCGACGGGCGACCGGGCCGCCGCGCTGTCCGCGGGCCGTCAGTTCACAGATCGTCTTCGCGTGCAACTGGGCATCGCGCCATCGCGCGAAATGCGGACGCTGTTGGCCGATCTCCGCCGCGGGGAGCCAGCGCCGGTCCTGCCGCCTCCTGCTCTGACCCGCGCGTATGACACCGAATTCGTGGGCCGTCGCGCCGAGCTCGAACGGCTGCGCGCGTCATGGGGTGGCGTGCAGATGCATCGCAACCGCCGCATCGTGCTCGTCGCCGGCGAGCCCGGGATCGGCAAGACACGCCTCGCTCACCAGTTCGCGTCTGCCGTCCTCGAGGCCGGTGCCACCGTGCTGGAGGGTCGCTGCTCGGAGGAGCCGCTTGCGCCGTTTGAGCCGTTCACCGAGGCGCTAACCCAAGCGGACGCGACCCAACTCCTGCAGCCGGGCGACAGCGATGACACCGGCGCCCGCCATCGCCTCTTCGACGCCGTTGACGACGCGCTCGCCGGCCTCGCATCGCGAGCACCGCTCCTGCTGGTGCTCGATGACTTCCATTGGGCCGATCGCGGCACGCTCCTGCTGACGAGCTTCCTGATGCGCTCGGGCCGCACGGGTCCCCTGCTGATCCTCGGCACCTATCGCGACACCGCGCTCGGCCGGCGCACCCCGCTCACCGCCGCCCTCGTCGAGCTGAAGCGCAGCGTCATGCTCGACCGCATCGATGTCCGGGGGCTGCCCTTGGAGGACGTGGCGGCCCTCGCGCGGGCGGCGTTGGGTACCGACGACGTCGCGTCGCGCGTGCACGCTCGCACCGACGGCAACGCGTTCTTCGTCGAGGAGGTGCTGAGAGGGCTGGCGCTGTCCGGGCCGCACACGGTCCCCGAGAGCGTCCGGCACGCGGTCGGAGTCCGGCTCACGGCCATGGGCGACGGGGCGAACGAGCTGATCGCCGCGGCCGCGATCCTCGGCCTGGAGCACGACACGCGAGCGCTGCAGGCCACCGCCGGGCTCGGACCCGACGCCGCCGAGGCAGCGCTGGACGAGATCCTCCGCGTGCGCCTCCTGCGGCCCGCCGCATCGCCGCACCGCCTCGCGTTCACCCACGCGCTCGTGCGCGAGGCGGTGCTCGAAGAGTGCAACGCGCTGCGCCGCGCGCGACTCCACCGCCGCGCCGCCGACGCCTTGACCGATCTGGGCGAGGACCGGCACCTCGAGGAGATCGCGATGCACCTGTTCGAGGCAGCGTCCACCGGCGACGCTCGACGAGCCGCTGAGATGCTCATCCGTGCGGGCCACCGCGCGCTTGGCCGGCTCGCCTACGAGGACGCGGCGGAGCGCTTCGAGCGCGCGCTTGAAGCCCTGGACCTCGCCGACGCCGAGGATGAGTCCGGTCCCGTGCTGCTCGCCCGTGGCGACGCTCTGATGCGCGCCGGCGACGTCGACGCGGCCCGCGGCGCATTTACGGCTGCTCGCGGGCTGGCGCTGCGGCGCGACGATCACGCCCTGCTCGCCCGGGCGGCGCTTGGCTTCGCCGGGCTGGGCATCGCCATCGTGGACCTCGACCTCGAGGCGATCGCCCGCCTTGAGGAGGCGCTCGAGCGGGGCGATGACCTCGTGCTGCGCTCCCGCGTACAAGCGCGACTCGCCGTCGAGCTCTACTACGCGACTGATCGCACACGCTCGGAGGCACTGAGCGCCGAGGCGGTCGCCACTGCCGCAGGAGCACGCGACGCCAGTGCGCTCGCCTCCGCCCTCGGCTCGCGGCACGTGGCACTGTGGCGGCCCGACCGCGTCGAGGAGCGACTGGCGGTGGCGGACGACATGATCGCGGCGGCCCGCGACGCCGGTGACCGGCACGCCGAGCTACAGGGCCACAACTGGCGCGTGACGGACCTGTTCGAGCTCGGCGACATGGCGGCCTGGCAGGAGGAGACCGCGCGGCATGCGCGGCTCGCCGAGGAGCTGCGCCTGCCCGCCTTTCAGTGGTACACGCCGCTCTGGGCCGCTGTGCAAGCGATGCTCGCCGGGCGCTTCGACGCCGCTGAGCGTCTCGGTGCCGAGGCGCAAGAGGCGGGCCTGCGCGCGGGCGACCGCAACGCGGCGCTGTTCGTCGGCATGGTGCGCTTCTGCGCTCAGCTGGAACGCGAGACGTTCGACGAAATCGACACAGCGTTCGTCGAGGACAGGATCGCCAACTCGTCCGCAGGCGTCGCCTACCGCGGGTCGTACGCCTGGATCCTCGCTGCTCGTGGGGAGACCGAGCGCGCCCGCAGCGAGCTCTGCGCGGTGATGGCGCTGCGGCACGCATTCGACGCGAACTGGCTCTCCCTCCAGGCAGAGTGCGCCGAGGCGAGCATCTTGGTGGACGACGCCACTCATGCCGCCACTCTCTACGAGCGGCTGCTGCCCTACGCGGGCCGGCCGGTCACCGCCGGCCGCAGCGTGTCCAGCTACGGCGCGGTCGACCGTCTCCTCGGCGGCCTGGCCCGAGTCCTCGAGCGACGCGACGACGCGGCGCGCCACTTGCACGATGCCATCCGGGTCAACGCCGCGCTCGGCTGCAGTGTCTGGCGCGAGCACTCCGAACGACATCTGGCGCGCATCGAGAGCGAGGACCTCCGGGGTTGAGTCGCCCTGTTGACGTACGGTATTTAATGATCTCGTTAATTAATCGATCTGTTATATGCCCACCGACCAGCTCAGCCTGACCTTTGCCGCACTCGCCGATCCGACGCGCCGCGCGATCCTCAGTCGCCTCGCCGAGGGCGAGGCGACCGTGAACGAGTTGGCCGAACCCTTCCCGATCAGCAAGCCTGCGATCTCGCGCCACTTGAAGGTGCTTGAGCGTGCTGGGCTGATCGTCCGCAGCCGAGAGGCGCAGTGGCGTCCTAGCAGGATGCAGGCAGACCCGCTGGATGAGGCGGTGGAGTGGATGGAGTCGCGCAAGCGCACGTGGCATGCCCGGATCGGCCGACTGGACGCACACCTGCGCCGCAAAGGAGACCAGCATGAGTGATCCGACCCCTCTGACGGCACCCGATCAGGAGGTGCTGATCACGCGCATCTTCGACGCGCCGCGCCAGCAGGTGTTCAGGGCCTGGACTGAGCCTGACGAGGTCGCGGTGTGGTACGGCCCTGCGCACATGGACGTCCCACGGGAGAAGGTCCGCATCGACCTGCGCGTCGGCGGGCGTTGGGAGGTCACGATGGTCCAGCGTGGCGGCGGCACGGAGTTCGCGATCGGCTACGAGATCCTCGAGCTCGTCGAGCCCGAGCTGATCGTGATGCGCTCGGACCCAATGCCCGAGGCCGGGATGCCCGAGGGAACCGTCGTGCGCGTGGAGTTCCATGACCACGGCGCCAAGACGCGCATGACGCTTAGCGACGGGCCATATCCGCCCGCAGGTCGCGGCCACGCCGAGGCCGGCTACAGCGCCGCGCTTGACGCTCTCGCGGAGCGCCTCGGTCAATAGCCGCGTTGTGTCTCGGATTTGTGAGGTCAGTTCCGGCCGGTGTTCGTGTCTTAAGGGTGACAGCTCGGCTCTGACCAACGACGGAGGTACTCGGATATGACGGTTCTTGAGGTGGTGGCGCGCTACTACGACGCGTGGCAGAACAAGCGGGGCGATCTCAGCGAGGTGCCCCTCGCGGAGGACTTCAGGTTCATCGGTCCGGTGGCGAGTTTCGAGACGGCCGAGGGGTACCGGGCGATGGCCCGCGATGCGGGTCAGGGGGTCACGAGCTTTCGCGTGCGCCGGCAGTTCGTCGACGGCGACACAGTCTGCTCGATCATTGACTGGGAGATGGCGATCCCCGGGCTGGGGATGCTGACCTCCGCCGAGGTGCTGGAGGTTGCGGATGGGAAGATCGTCCGGGGCGAGCTGATCTACGACGCCGAGGGGTTGCGCCGGGCGATGGCGCCATCATCGTGACCTCCTACGGCCCGGCGGCCTATGCGAGGATGCCGACGTGACAGCGATCGACGCCGCTGTGGCTGAGGAGGAGCTGGTACGACGGGCCCGGGCCGGAGACACGGATGCGTTCGCCGCCATCGCCGGGCGGTTCCGAGGCGAGTTACAGCTGCACTGCTACCGGATCGTCGGCTCCGTCCAGGACGCAGAGGATCTCGTGCAGGAGACGCTGCTGGCAGCATGGCGCGGCCTGGACGGGTTCCAGGGACGGTCCTCTCTGCGGTCGTGGCTGTATCGCATTGCGACCAACCGATCTCTGAACACTGTGCGCGATCGTGCCCGACGACCGCCCGAGGCTCCGCCGCCGCCTGAGCCCAGCCCGCCGCCACCGCAGCCGACCGGACAGCCGGAGCCCGTTTGGCTGCAGCCGTATCCAGACGTGTTGCTGGAAGGCGCCCTGGAACAGGCGAGCAACCCGGAGTCTCGCTACCAGACGCGCGAGTCGGTTGGGCTGGCGTTCATGGTCGCCCTCCAGCGCCTGCCCCCTCGTCAGCGAGCGGCGCTGGTGCTGCGCGACGTGCTCGGGTTCCGTGCCGCCGAGGCCGCGGAGATCCTGGAGACAACCGAGATCTCGATCAATCGGGCGCTGCACCGCGCGCGACGAGCCATCGACGGGCTACGGCCGGATCGCCGACAGGCCCCCATGCCTGGATCGCGCGAGGAGCAGGAGCTCGTGTCACGCTTCATCGCGGCCTTCGAGTCCGGCGACGTCGCCGGCGTTGTCGCGCTGCTGGCCGACGACGGCGTGCTGAGGATGCCGCCCGAAGGAATCGAATATCAGGGCCGCGCCTCCGTCGCCGAGTTCCTCTCGACGGTCCCGGGTGGGGGGCACCTAGAGCGCTTCCGTCTCGTGCCGACCCGGTCCAACGGCCAGCCCGCATTCGGCTGCTACCTGCGCGATCCGCACACGCCGATCGCCCGCGCATACGGGCTGATGGTGCTCACGCTCTCGGGCGATCAGGTCGCCGAGATCACCGGATTCGCTGATACCGGCGTCTTCGGGTTGTTCGGTCTTCCGAGAACCCTGCCGCTGTAGCCCCGATGGCCTACGACGAGCGCCTCGCCGACCGCGTCCGCGAACTACTGAGTGAGCGGACGGACGTCACCGAGCGACGCATGTTCGGCGGCCTCACCTTCATGGTCGCTGGACACATGTGCTGTGGGATCCACGGCGATGAGCTGATTCTCCGGCTCGCGCCCACGGCAGAAGAAACGGCGCTCAGAGCACCATCCGCCCGCCCGATGGACCTCACCCGCCGCGCGATGCGCGGCTTTGTCACGATCTCGCCGGACGGGCTCAGGGGCCAGAGCCTGGACCGCTGGGTCGCACAGGCCGTCGCGCGCGCGGAGTCTCTCCCGCCCGCGGTCAGCCGAGCGCAACCCCGGCCAACTGACGGTCTCGACACAGGAGATGCACTAGTGAGGTCCGCGGTCCGCGGAGAGGGTCAGGTCGTTTCAGGCCGACGTCCTAGCGAAGACGGGTAGGGTTCCGCTCTGGAGAGCCGGGAAGTCTGGTCGGCGCGCCCGGGAGGGAGGCCGACGTGACCCGCAGCCAGGACAGACACCCGCCAGGACACGCCCGCTGCTCGGAGTACATAGGTGGCACGGGATGACGTGGGTCAGGTGCTGATCGCCGCCTTCGTCATCGGCGCTGCAGTCAGCTTGGCCGCGAGCTGCTACTCGTGACCAAGCTCGAACGGGTCGGGGCACGGCTTGGGCTGTCAGAGTCCATGCTCGGGATGGTCGCTGCTCTCGCGGCCGATGCGCCGGAGATCACCGCGTCCGTGACGGCACTCGCCGGCCACCAGGCCAGGATCGGGGCGGGGGTCACGCTCGGCTCAAACGTGTTCAACCTTGCGGCCCTGCTCGGACTCGCGGCGATCGTGTCCGGCGGGATCGCTTTGCACCGCCGCGTCATCGCAATGGAGGCGGCCGTCGCGGTGCCTATCGCCGCTCACGGGACCACGCAATCCCGCGGGTCAGCGTTCGAGCAGCGCTCTGAGTCGGCGCAAATCGGCTTGGTTTGCCCTGCGCATCGCAACCGTCATCATCGGCGCGGTGACCGCGGCGAACCCTGACGGTTCTCCGCGGTTGCGGAGAGTCATCTTGGTCCTGCCGGGCGCCGCGTCGTCCCATGCGTATGTTGTCTCCATCGGAAACGGTCCCTGAGCAGTCGCCATCACGAAGCGGCACGCGGGGACGAGCTCGCGAACCTCGTATGTGTACTCCAACGTCCGGCCGAGAAACTGGGCGCGGAATCGCACCTTGGACCCAACGGCGACCGGTGGCGGGGTCTCCCACTCCACCGCCTTGATGTTCTTGTACCAGGCCGTTGCATTACTTGGATCGGCGGCAAACGCGGCTACCTCCTCGCGCGGTCGCCCGATCTCGACCTCGGTCACGACATCGACGGCCATTCGCGAAGTCTCCCACGACCGTGGCCCGCGCAACAAGGTCAGGGACCGTCCGGCGAGCGGACGACCCGTGTCTCCAGCGAGCCACCAGAGCTGGTTGACACCGTCGATCACGCGATCGTCGAGCTGGCCGACGCCCGCGGCGTGGAGGATCGTTGTGTACCAGTCGGTGACGTTCAACAGCACTCGCACCCTGGGCCGGAGCGGCGTTCCTGGCCAGGATCGTCGAAGCCGACGGGAGCGCAGCAGTCATCTCCCTCGCCGCGCCACAGCTTGACGCTCTCCTTTGCTGCGATCGCGGCAATCAGCAGCGCCGCGATCGGGTCGACGACCGTCAGGCCGGCTCCCGCCGCGACCAACGCGATCAACGCAGCGGTCGCTTGTGCTGCGCACATCAGGTTCTGCACGCCCTCACCCGCCGTCGCTCGCGAGCCCAGCTTCTCGCCGAGGCGCAGCTTCGCCCGCCCCAAAGCGGGCATGAGGACGATCGCCGATGCGGTGACGGCGATGCCGAGGGCGCTCTGGCTGGTGTCGCTTCCGTCGGCCAGCCGCCGGATTGCCCCATAGACAAAGAATGGAACGAGGAGCAGGAAGGACCCGGCGACCATTCGTTGGGCGATGCGCTCGCTGTGCTCGGACATCGTGCGCGTGCCGCTGAAGCGCCAGATGACGATCATCGAGGCCAGGCCCTCTACGAACGAGGACGCCGCCCAGATCACGACGCTCAGGGCGCTCGCATCAAGGCCCGCAATGAGACCGGCGATGCCCTCGACCATCATCCACGCGAGCGATAGCCATGACAGCAAACGTGCGCGGTGGGCCGTGCGCACCCACGCGTCGTCGCGTCCCGGGCGGCCGGCGACGGGCGGGGTCGCCGAAGACAGGATGGGTAGGTCGACTGGGCTCACGACGCGACGGCCTCGACCGTAGCGAGCAGCGAGCGGCCGCGCTCAGTCAGCGAGGCGAACACGACCTTGCCGTCGCGCCGGTTCTGGATCAGGCCCTCGCGGCGCAGCCGCCCGAGGTGGTCCATTGCGAACACCCTAACGCTCATCGGACTGTGTGGCTGGACCTGCGTGCATGAAAGAGCGTGCACGACAAGCGCGGTGACGACCGCGGCCCTTGTTCGCGGGCTTCGGTCTAGCATCGAGTCATGGGCAAGCTCATGCGCAGAACCGCCGCCGGCGACGAGGTGCTGGCGGAGTGGTCGCCGGATGATGCGGCATCGGTGACCCGGGCAGAGGACCTCTATCGCGACCTGATCGGCCAGGACTACGAGGCGGTGCGTAGCGACGGTACGTTCTTTGCGCCTGTTGAAGACGATGCCTTTCCGGTTGATGCCGCCGAGGTGGTGCTCAGCACGGGGCTGGGCGGCGGTTGAGCGCGGTCGCTACCGGAGGCGACGGCCCATCTCACTGGTGTCGTAGCCGCCCAGCGCCTCGACGGCCGAGCGGAACTCGGCCCTCTCCATCAGCGACCACAACGGCGCCACGAGCTCGGAGTCGGCGGTGGCGCACTCCATGACGAGGTCGTAGGGCTCCTGGGCAACGGGCACGAAGTCCAGCCCGAACGCCCGGGCGGCGGCTTGCACGCCGAGGCCGCAGTCGGCCCGGCCCGCGGAGATGGCCGCGGCGACCGCCAGATGCGTCGGCTCCTCACGGGAGTAGCCGCTGACGGTTGCGGGGTCGATGCCCGCACGCTGGAGCTCGTAGTCGAGCAGGACGCGGGTCCCCGCGCCCCGTTGACGGTTGACGTAGCGCAGCTCGGGCTGGGCCAGATCAGCGATCCCGGTCAGGCCCCGCGGGTTCCCGGGAGCGACGATCAGTCCCTGCTGGCGGTGCACGAGGCGGATGATGGCGATGTCGCGGACCGCGATCATCTGCTCCACGTAGGGGATCGTGTATCGGCCGGTCTCAGGCTCGAGCAGGTGGGAGCCGGCGAGGTGACACAGGCCGTCGCGCAGCGCGATGAGCCCGCCCAGCGAGCCGACGTTGCTGGAGGCGAGCGTCACCCGGGGATCGCGCGTGCGCAGCTCGGAGGCGGCGAGGTCGAGGATGGGGTCATGAGAGCCGATGGCCACGATCGTGCCCTCGACCTCGGGCAGGCTGCGCAGCAGGGAGATGTCGACCTCGTCCCCGGCGTGGTGGCCCTCGACCTGCGTCGGGATGACCAGCAGGCCATCGGCGCGCACCAGCGAGGTGAGCACGCCGGCACCGCGTGGCAGGGGAGAGGCGACCAAGCCGCCGCCGACACGGCCGAGCCGGACACGGACCCAGTCGTCGGAGCCGATGACCGAGACGACCTTGCGCGCCAGCCGCGCCCGCGTCTGCGGCCGCGGGGTGGCCACCGCGCCCTCGAGGTCGGCGAGCAGCGGGGCGGCGAAGATGTCAAAGGTGAGCGAGGCGGAGACGGGGTAGCCGGGAGCGCCGATCACCGGCGTGGCCTCGATCGCGCCCAGGACGACGGGATGCCCGGGGCGGACGGCCACCCCGTGGACGGCCAGGGTGCCGAGCTCCGCGACGAGTTGGGCGGTGTAGTCGTCGCGGCCGGCGCTGGACCCGGCGATCACGATCATGAGGTCGCAGGCGTCGATCGCGTCGCCGATGGCGGCGGCGATGCGCGCCTGATCATCGGGCTCGATGGGCAGGGTGACGGCCTCGCAGCCGACGGCGCGGGCCTGTGCGGCCAGCATCAGCGAGTTGGTGTCCAGGAGCTCGCCGGGAGCGAGCTCTGACCCCGCAGGTCGCATCTCATCGCCGGTGGGGAGGATCGCGACCACCGGGGCGCGGCGCACGGCGATCTCGGTGGCGCCGGCGGCCGCGGCGGCGGCGACGTCGACGGCCCGGAGGCGATGGCCGGCGGGCAGCAGGAGCTCGGTGGCGCTGATGTCCTCGCCGATCGAGCGCACGTGCTGGTAGGGCGCGACCGCCGCCCGCAGCTCGGCTTGCCCGTCGACGTAGTGAACGTGCTCGCGCATGACCACGGCGTCGTAGTCCACGGGGAGCGGGTCGCCGGTATCCACGACAGCGAAGCGGTCGGTGGCGAGCAGCAGCGGGGTGGTCTCGCTAGCGCCGCGGGTCTCGGCGGCGCGCAGCGCGATGCCGTCCATCGCCGCTGAGTCGAACGGCGGCGAGGACCGGGTGGCCCAGATGGGCTCGGCGGTGACCCGGCCGACGGCCTGATCGAGGGCCACCGTGACCGTCGGGAGCCGTGACGGACAGCCGCTCGCCTCGCGGCACCGGGCCCACTCCTCCAGCGCACGGGCCAGCGGCACGTCGTGCAGGAACGGTGTGGTGTGCTCAGCGATAGAGGAACACCTCGACGATCTCGCCGGCCGACAGGCCGTTGGCGTCCTCGGGGAGGATCACGTACCCGTCGGCGGCGGTCAGCACCGAGAGCAGCGCGGAGGGGCCGAAGATCGGCTCGGCTTCGTCGCCCGACAGCCGCACCTGAACGACGTCGAGGCGCCCGGCCGCGGAGGGCAGGTCGCGCGACAGCCGCCGCGGTGTCGACGGCGCCCGATGCTCGGCGGTCCAGCCTCCCGCGCGTCGGATGAGCGGCATGCCGATGAGGCGAAAGACCACGAGGGCTGAGCGCGGGTTGCCGGGAAGGCCGATGATGGGGAGGCCGTTGCTGGACGCCAGCAGGGTTGGCTTGCCGGGCTTGATGGCCAGGCCGTGGCAGTAGATCTCGGCCCCCGGCACGGCGGCGACGGCCGCGGCGGTCTCGTCGCGCGCGCCGACGGACGAGCCGGCGCAGATGACCACAACGTCACTGTCGGTCAGGGCGCGGCCGAGGGCATCGTCCAGCGCGCCGGGATCGTCGCGGACGATCTGCGGCGGGCGAGGCGATGCGCCCGACTCGCGCACGAGCGCGCCCACGGAGCTGCTCAGCGCGTCGCGCACCTGTCCGGGGCCGACGCGGTCGGCGTCGGGCGCGACGAGCTCGTCGCCGGTGGCAAGGATGCTGACGGTGGGTCGGGCATGCACCTCGAGCTGGGTGATCCCCAGGGCGGCCAGCATGGCGACGTCCTGAGGTCTCAGCGGCGCTCCCGCGGATACCGCGACCCTGCCTGGCGCCATGTCCTCGTCGGCGCGTACGATGCCCTCCCCGGGCGCGACCGGCCGCACGACCTCGATCGTGCCCGCCATCGCCTCCTGGGTGTACTCGATCATGACGACGGCGTCGGCGCCGCCGGGGAGCGCGCCGCCGGTGGGGACGGCGATGGCGCCGTGGGCGGGAACGTCGAGCCCGGCGGCGACGCCCATGGCCACGCTGCCGGCGAGCGCCAGGTAGGCGGGGATCGAGTCCGACGCACCGAAGGTGTCCTGGGCGCGGACGGCGTAGCCGTCGACGCTGGAGCGGTCGAATCCCGGCAGGGACTCGCTCGCCAGAATGTCGGCAGCGGGGACACGCCCGTGGGCCTGGTCCAGGGCGACGGTCTCGACGGCGGTGCGGTGGCCCGGGCGAAAGTCGGCCAGCGCTTCGGCCACCGTCTTGGCGGTGAAGAATTCGCGGCCCGTGGCGGCCATGGCGCCGGTCAGCTGGGCGCGCCGGCGCGCCCGCGGCGCAGGACGCTCATCACCGGCCCGAGGGCGACCTGGCCCAGCCCGCAGATCGAGGTCATCCGCAACGTCTCCTCGAGGCGATCGATGCGCGTGTCGATCCCGTCGGGCCCCAGGCCCTCGGCCAGCGCGGTGGTGAGGATGGTGTGCGCCTTGTGTGATCCGACGCGGCAGGGCACGCACTTGCCGCACGACTCGTTGCGGAAGAAGCGCAGGACGTTGGTGGCGGCGGCGAGCAGATCGGTCTGGTCGTCGATGACGACGACCGCGCCGGACCCCAGCATCGATCCAGCGTCGGCCAGCGGCTTGAAGTCGAGCGGAATGTCGAGCTCCTCGGGGCCGAGGAAGTTCGAGGACGAGCCGCCGGGCTGGAAGGCCTGCAGGGTCGCGCCGCCGGCCATCCCTCCGGCCAGCTCGATGAGCTCGCGGGCGGTGGTACCCATGGGTACGCAGTACACGTCGGGGTTGGCGATGTGTCCCGAGACGGCGAAGAACTTCAGGCCAGTGCCACCGTTGACGCCCTGGTCGGACCACCATTGCGCCCCGCGCTGCTGGATGATCGGTACCGCGGCGAACGTCTCGACCGAGTTCATCAGGGTGGGCTTGCCCCACAGACCACTGACTCCGGGGAACGGAGGCTTGTTGCGCGGCTCGCCGCGGTGACCCTCCATGCACTCGATCAGCGCCGACTCCTCGCCCAGGATGTAACCGCCGGGCGAGGTGAACACATCGATCTCGAGCTGGCGGCCCGAGTCAAGGACGTCGATGCCGAGCAGGCCGGCGGCGCGGGCACGGGCAAGCTCGGCGCGCACGGCCTCCTCCTCGATGCCGTACTCGTGGCGGATGAACACCCAGCCCTGCTCGGCGCCGACGGCCAGCATCCCGAGGAGCATCCCCTCGATCACGAGGTGGGGCTGCTCGGCGAGGATCTGACGGTCCTTGAAGGTGCCGGGCTCGGACTCGTCCGCGTTGCAGATGACGAACTTGGGCTCGGGCTCCTGGGCGGCGACCAGCTCCCACTTGGAGCCGGTGGGGAAGCCGGCGCCCCCCATCCCGCGCAGGCCCGAGTCCTTCAGCGTGGCAACCGCCTGCTCGCCGTCGAGCTCGCCGGCCAGCACCGCCCGCACGCTGGCGTAGCGCGCGTCGGGCTGCTCGCCGGCGTAGGGGTCGTTCGGCCACGTCCGCGGCGCGGGCATCTCGGCGTCGTCATCGGCCTCGCCGGTGGCCTGCGCGCGCTCGACGGCGGCGCCGACGTCGGCGGCTCGGACCGGATGCTCCTGCACGGTGGCCGCCGGGGCGATATCGCAACGCCCGATGCACGACACCTCGCGGACCTCGATCTCGACGTCGTCGCCGTACCGGGCGTGCACCTGGGCGATCTGCTCGTCGCAGCCGTGCAGCCAGCAGGAGAGGTCGCGGCAAACGGTGACCTCGACGCGGGGGGGCGCCTGCACGCGAAAATGGGGATAGAACGAGATCAGCCCTTCGATCTCGTAGAGGGGGCGGCGGGTCTCGCGGCTGAGCCGCACCAGCTCCTCGCGCGGCAGCCACCCGTGCTCGCGCTGGATGACATTCAACGACGGGATGAGGCTCGGGCCGTTGAACTTACCGGCGCGCGCCTCCCGTCCAGGGACGCGCCCGTTGACCACGCTCATGACCACGCCTCCGCAGCGCCCGCGGCCGCTTCGACCCGGACGGCGCAGAACTTGAACTCGGGGATCTTCCCGAAGGGGTCGATCTCATCGATGGTGAGCAGGTTGGCGGCCGCCTCCCGGAAGTGGAAGGGGATGAAGCAGCTGCCCGGGGTTTCGCGGTGCGACACGCGCGCCTCGAGCTCGATCATGCCCCGTCGCGAGGTCACCCGGGCAAACTCGCCATCGGCGATGCCCAGCCGTTCGGCGTCGACCGGGTTGATGAACACCGTCGCCTTGGGCGAGATCGAGTCAAGCGCGAACGAGCGCCGGGTCATCGAGCCGGTGTGCCAGTGCTCGAGCAGACGGCCGGTGTTGAGCACGAACGGGTACTCCTCGCTGGGCAGCTCCCGGGCGGGCATCCACTCGGCGGGCACCAGGTGCGCGAGCCCGTCCTCGGTGTTGAACTGGTCCTGGAAGAGGACGACCGTCCCGTCGGAGTTCGCGGGGTCGGCGTTGGGGTAGAGCTTGCCGGTCGGTCCGAGGTTGTCGTAGGTGAGGTTGGTGTAGTTGGGCATCAGCGAGACCAGCTCATCGAAGATCTCCTCCGCCGAGCTGTAGTTCATCTCGTAACCGACCCGATTTGAGATGTCCTGGATGATCTCCCAGTCCACCCGCGCCTGACCTGGCGGGTCCAGCACCTTGCGCCCGCGCTGGACGCGGCGGTCGGTGTTGGTGTACGAGCCGTCCTTCTCCAGGTAGGAGGAGGCGGGCAGGATGACGTCGGCGAACTCGGCGGTCTCGGTGAGGAAGATGTCCTGCACCGCGAGGAAGTCCAACGCGCTCAGTGCCTTGCGGACCTTGTTGATGTTGGGGTCTGACAGGAACGGGTTCTCGCCCATCATGTACATCCCGCGCACGCCCTTCTTCAGCGCAGCGCCGACGATCTCGGTGACCGTGAGCCCACGCACGTGATCAAGCTCACGCCCCCAGGCCCGCTCGAAACGCTCCCAGGCGGCGGGACGGTCCACCGGCTGGTAGTCGGGATAGAACATCGGGATCAGCCCGGAGTCCGAGGCGCCCTGCACGTTGTTCTGGCCCCGCAGCGGGTGCAGACCGGTGCCGGGGCGGCCGACCTGCCCGGTGATCGCGCACAGCGCGATGAGGCAGCGTGCGTTGTCGGTGCCAGTGGTGTGCTGGGAGATGCCCATGCCCCAGTAGACGACCGCCGAACCGGCCTCGCCCCAGATCCGCGCCACATCGCGCAGCATGCGTGGGGAGATGCCGCAGATCTGGCCGGCCCGCTCGGCGGAGTACTGCGTCAGCAGCTCGGCCAGCGCCTCGTAGTTGCTGGTGCGCTTGGCGATGAACTCCTCGTCGACCAGCCCCATCGCGATGATCTCGCTCATGACGCCGTTGTAGAAGGCGACGTCGGTGCCGGGCTTGATCTGGCAGTAGATGTCGGCGTGGTCGGCGACGCGCTCGCGGCGGGGATCGACGACGATCAGCTTGGTCCCGCGTCGGCGGGCCTGCTTGAAGAACGACGAGGCCACGGGGTGGTTGGCGGTGGTGTTGGTGCCGGCAAGGATCGCGACGTCGGCGTTGATGACGTCGCCGTAGGTGGTGGAGACCGCCGCCGAGCCGACGCCTTCGAACAGGGCGGCGACACTCGAGGCGTGACACAGCCGCGTGCAGTGGTCGACGTTGTTGGTGCCAAAGCCCGCGCGGATCAGCTTCTGGAACAGGTAGGCCTCTTCGTTTGAGCACTTGGCCGAGCCAAAGCCGGCGATCGCGCCCGGCCCGTACTCATCCCGGATAGCGACCAGGCGACTGGCGATGAGGTCCATCGCCTCCTCCCAGCTCGCCTCGCGGAAGTGGGGCATCACCTCGTCGTAATCGACCAGGCCACCCGGCTTGCGCCGCCCGCGGCCCTCGCCCTTGACATCCCCTGACAGCGGGCCCTTGGGATATGAGTCCTCGCGGCGGATCAGCGGCGTGGTCAGGCGCTGGGGTGAGCGGGCGTAGTCCCAGCCGTAGCGGCCCTTGACGCACAGCCGGCCCTTGGAGCCGGGCTGCTCGCGGCCCTCGGCAAAGGAGACGGCCTGGCGCTCGTCGTCGACGTGGTAGGTGAGCGCGCAGCCCACCCCGCAGTACGGGCAGACGGTGTCGACCTGGCGCAGCTCGGTGCGCGGCCGGATGGGGACGTCATGCAACGGCTTGTTGGTCAGCGCACCGGTCGGGCACGCCGCGACACATTCGCCGCAGGTGACGCACGAGGACTCGCCCATCGGGTCGTTGAGGTCAAAGGCGATCCGGGTGGAGTACCCCTTGCCGCTGCGGCCGATGACGTCGTTGCCCTGGATGTCGTCGCAGGCGCGCACGCAGCGGTCGCACAGGATGCAGGCGTCGTGGTTGACGGCGATGACCGGGTTGGAGTCGTCGATGCCGCGGCCCTCGCCCTGGGGCAGCTGCTCCTCGTCCTTTTCGACGCCGTACTGGCGTACGAGGACCAGCAGTTCGTTGTCCGCGGTCGTCGTCTCCTTGGGGTCGGCGGCCGGGTCGGGCTGGTCGGCGAGCAGCAACTCGGTGAGGGTGGCCCGGTGACGGTCGAGCGTCTCGCCCGCGGTCGTCACCTCCATGCCCTCCTCGCAGGGTCGCACGCAGGCGGCCGCGTAGACGCGCGCGCCGACGTCGACGACGCACATGCGGCATACGCCCACGGGGTCGTAGCGCTCGTCGTGGCAGAGGACCGGGATGGTGATCCCGAGCTGGGCGGCGGCCTGGAGGATCGTGGTGCCCTCACGGACGGTCACCTCCTGCCCGTCGATGCGCAGCGAGAGGTTCTTGGTGATTGCGGTCGGCTGCGTCGCAGAGGTGGTCGCCATTGGTTCTAGTCTCCCTTGCCTAAACCTATTTGTCCAGAACCGGTCCCGAGCCCCACGAGGTCAAGTTCAGTCAGCGTCTCGGCGCGCGGCAAGCCTGTCGGTTCCAGGCCGCGGCCGTGGTAATAAGAGTTGATCATCGAGTCCAGACGCTCCGCGCTGAGCGTCGCGGTGCGGCCTGATTCGAGGGCGACCGGCTCCGACAGGAAACGCTCGGGCAGCCAGTCCTCGTCGCGGGTCCAGCCCTCGCGGAGATTGAACAGCCGCTTGGTCATCACGATGCGCTGCGCGGTGCGCGTGAGCTCGTCGGCGTCGGTGTCCCAGCCGGTGACCGTGTTGAGCAGCCGCGCCCACTCGGGCATCGGCTCCTCGAAGACGCCCCGGAGGAACTTGCAGAGGATGAGCGAGTCCATGATCGCGGCGCGATCCTCGGTTTCGATCGCTCCACGGACGTGGGGCTCCCCGCCGTGCAAACGGTCATGTCGGCCGGACAGATCCGCCTCGTAGGCGCCCGACCGGTTGTGGTCGGCGCCGCGCGCGTTGACCGCCAGCCCCAGCGCCATCGCCTGCAGCGTGCGTGGCTCATACCCCGGCAGCTCGAGCCCCTTGACGTGGGCGGCGAACGCCTCCGATCCGTGGCCGACCATCCGCGCGGCGAACCGCGAGCCTTCGGCGAGCAGGTCGCCGATGCCCTCCCGGGCGCCGATCTCCTCGATGGCGCGCAGGAGCGCGTCGCCGTCGCCGAAGCGCAGCCACGGCGCGTCGATCAGGCCCTTCTCGGCGCACTCCATGGCCCAGGCGATCGTCCCGCCGGTGGAGATGGTGTCCAGTCCGAGCTCGTCACAGCGTGAACTGGCGGCGATCACGGTGTCCGGATCGTTGACAGCGCACAGGGGTCCGAGCGCGAACACGTTCTCGTATTCCATTCGCACCTTCTTGCCCCCCGCGCCCTTGTACAGGTGCTCGCAGCCGATCGAGCACGAGGCGCAGGAGTTGCGCGCCACCTGGCGCAGCTCGCCGATCTGCTCGGCGCTCAGCGCTTCCGCGCCGTCGAACGACGCCGCCGAGAAGTTGCGGGTGGGGAGCGCCGAGATGGCGTTGAAGGCCAACAGGTTGGCCATCGTTCCGAGCTCGCGATATTTGGCGGTCGCTTGCCCGAACGACCGTTGCCGCAGCTGTTTGGCGGCGGCGAGCACCGCCGGTGGGTCGGCGGAGGCGACCTTGGTGCGGGCACGCACCATGACGGCCTTGCACCACTTGGAGCCCAAGACCGCCCCCAGCCCGCCGCGGCCGGCGTGTCGGCCGTCGTGCGACAGCGTGGCGTAGCGGACGACGCGCTCGCCCGCGGGCCCGATTGCGGCCACCCGCCACGCCGGGCCCATGCGTTCGCGCAGCCGGGCTTCGGCGTCGGCGGCGCTGCATCCCCACAGGTCGTCGGCCGGTGCCACCCAGACCGAGCTGCCGTCGATCATGAGCACCGACGGCTCGCTACAGCAGCCGCGGACGACGATCGCGTCGTGCCCGGTGAGCTTGCCGGCGATGGCGAAGTGGCTCGAGGCCAGCGCGTCGGTCAACCGGCCGGTGAGCGGCGACTTGGCCACCACCGCGAACTTGGCGCTGGTGGTGAGCGGAGTGCCGACCAGCGGGGAGAAAACGAAGATCAGCGGCGCCTCGGGGGCCAGCGCGTCGACGCCCGGCGGGCAGTGCTCGTGCATGAGCCATGCCCCCAGTCCGGCGCCGCCAATGTAGGAGCGCAGGACGCTTTCGTCGATGGTGTTGACGCTGCTCTGGCCGGTGGTGAGGTTGATCACCAGCGCGCGGCCGAAGTAGCCACCCGGTGGCCTGGTCATCCCTCGATCGTAAACCACTGCTTTCCTGCCGAGGGCAGGCTGTCCGGCATCTAACCGCCGGCGTCGGCGACCATGAACCCCAGTCTGTCCCCGGCCGCCAGCGGCAACTGGCGATCCCGGGTGATCTGGTCGCCGTTCAGCGCAGCGACCACGTGCTCGTCGAGGGCCAGCGCGATGGCGTCGGCGACGTCCCCCAAGCACCAGGCCGCGACGCGCTGGGTGCGCGGCGCTCCGCTGGTGGCCAGGGTGCCGAAGCGCTGCACATCGATTCCCGGGGCGGGCAGTGCGCGTGCCTGGGCGTAATCCTCGGGCTCGTTGAGGTTGCGGACGGAGGCCAGGCCGGGGTCGAGGGCGGCCAGGATCGGGTCCTTGAGCATCGCGTCGTCGTCGAGGCGCAGCACTCGGCACTGTTCGAAGAGGAAGGCCGGCTTGAGCTTGTCGGCCGTGACCAGCTCGTCGACTTTCGGGAGGAGCGACGTCCGGTACCCGGCCGACAGCGGCTGGCGAAAGCCGTGGATCTCGGGCAGCACGACGTCGACGTCGGCCGTGAACGCGTTGATGACGCGGCGGATGAACGCCGGGTGCAGCAGCGGCACATCGGTGGAGGACACGAAGGCCACCTCGGCGCGATCGGCGATCGCCGCGAGCCCGGCGGCGAGGCCCTGCAGCGGGCCGCGCCCCTCGCGTGCGTCTGACACCAGTTCGACGGAGGAGTGGAGCTCCGGCAGTCCCTGATCGGGCGCGCGGACCACGACGACCGGACCGTCGACGGTCCGCTGGGCGAGGCCGGTGACGCGCCGCAGCAGCGTCGAACCGTGCCAGTCAAGGGCGGCCTTGGGCGAGCCCATCCGCGAGGACTTGCCGCCGGCCAGGATGATCGCGCCCGCCTCGAACACACCGCCGATGCTAGATCCCCCAGGCGAAGCGGTTTACCGGCAGGGACGTGCGGCATAAGATTTGCGGCGGGTCGCTGCCGCCGTCGAGCTGCTTGAGCGCAGCCACGAGCCGCGGCTGGTCGTCCTCGATGAGGACGGGCGGACCTTGCGCGGCCTGCTCTGCTTCAACCAGAGCTCGGCGAGCTTCTGCGTCCGTTAGCACGTCGCCGCGAGGCGCCCGTCGTAGACTGGCCCCGTGACCGTGGCGGCCGCCAGCGAGGAACGGTTGCTGGCCCTGCTGCGGGCCGGCGACGAGACTGCCTTCCGGGATCTGGTCGCGCGTCACGACCGGGCGATGAAGCGGATCGCGTTGACCTTCGTCCGATCACCATCGGTCGCCGACGAGGTGGTCCAGGAGACCTGGCTTGCGGTTATCAAGGGCCTGGAGCGTTTCGAAGGGCGCTCAACCCTGAAAACGTGGATCTTTCGCATCCTCGCCAACCGAGCCCAGTCGCGAGGCGCCCGCGAGCAGCGGACGACGCCATTCTCGTCCCTGGCCACCGTCGACGGCGAGGATGGACCGACGGTGGACCCGGACCGCTTCCTGCCCGCGGGGCACGCCGCTGCGGGCTACTGGGCGATGACCCCCAGCCGCTTCTTCGAGCTGCCCGAGGACCGCATGCTCGCCGCGGAGACCTCGGCACTCGTGGCCGCCGCCATCGAGCAGCTGCCGCCGCGTCAGCAGCAGGTGATGACGCTGCGCGACGTGGAGGGCTGGGACTCCGAGGAGGTCTGCACCTGTCTCGCGCTCTCGCAGGCCAACCAGCGTGTCCTGCTGCATCGCGCGCGAGCCGCGGTGCGGGCCAGCCTCGAGGAGTACTTTTCGGAGGTGGTGAGCGTATGAGCTATGAAGATCTGCCGTGCGTTGATTTCGTTGAGCTGGCCACCGAATACCTCGAGGGTGCCCTTTCGGTCGACCAGCGTCTCATCGTCGAGCGCCACCTCGCCTTCTGCGAGCCGTGCGTCGATTACCTCGATCAGATGCGCGCCGTCATCCGCGTGACCGGCACCCTCCGCGAGGAGGACCTCCCGCAGCCGGTCGCCGACTCTCTCATGGATGCGTTTCGCGCCCTGTCGGGCCGATAGCGACCCCCGGCTGGGTCTCAGCCCACCAGTTTCAGCTGATCGCGCAGCCACCGCGCCTGACGCGTGCGCTCCCGTAGGAAGGCCGCGTCGTAGGCAGGTCCGGCGTGCGCGCCGCTCTCGCGTTCTCCGGCGAGCATCGCCGTGAAATAGCCGGCGGGCGCCGCGCCGGCCCAGCTCACCGTGTGCTCGACCTTGGCCGCGAGCCCGCCGCCGGCCGGGTAGCCATCGGTCAGCTCCCGCGTCCGCTCCAGACACATCTCGGCAAACCGCCGGCGCATGGGCTCGTCCCAGGCATGCACCCTGCGCAGCAGACGGGCTCGCGAGGCGACCAGGGCAGCGTCATCCTCGAGGATTTCCCCGTCGAGCTCGATCTCCCACAGCTCGGCGCCGAGCCAGTGGGGCAGCTGCTCAGGGGTGGACGCATGGATCCCGTTGACGCACAGGCCGATCGGTCCCGTTGCCTGCACCCACTCACCCGGCTGACCGCCATCGGGCAGCGACCATCGCCAGCCGGTGAACTCGGATCTGCCGTCTCGAAGGACCTTGTAGGCGTGCATCGCGATCTCAGGTGCGCCGTCGGGGCCGGGCGCGGCGGGAGTCTACGCTCCCGCGTTACAGAGACCGTGCGCGTAACGGCGACGGCGCTCGGCAGACAAGACTGGCCACGGGTCCCTTGCCCGTCATTCCGAACGAGAGGGAGATCGATGAGCACCGTCGCCGTCAACGAGGACATCCTGAGCCTGATGAGCGAGCTGGCCGCGCCCGCAGGGCAGGCCGACCCCTATCCGATCTATCGCCGCATGCATGCGTTGGGAGAGGCCGCCGACGCGCGCGACGGCACGGTCGTGGTGATCGGCTACCGAGCCAACTCGGCGGTGATCCGCGACAACCGCCTGCGCAAGTCCCCGGGCGCCGTGCTGACCGCGGCCGGCTACCCGGATTGGGAGCAACGCCCATCCCTGAGCATGCTGTTCGGCAGCATGCTCATGCTCAACCCACCGCAGCACACGCGACTGCGGCGGCTCGTGTCGCGCTCCTTCACGGCCCAGCGGGTGGCAGCGATGCGTGAAGCGGTCACGCGGATCGCCAACGAGCTCTGCGAGTCGCTCTCCGGCACCATCGAGTTCGTCGACTCGGTGGCATTCCCGTTCCCGGTGACAGTCATCGGGGAGCTTCTGGGCATCCCGGCCGCCGACCGCGCGATGTTCCAACCGCTCGTGGGGGAGTGGACCGCGGTGCTGGAGATCCTCAATCCACTTGCCGTCGACAGCGCCGACGCCGCCGCGGTCCAGATCCGGAGCTATCTGCACGAGCTGGTGGGCGCGCGGCGCCG
Source organism: uncultured Actinomycetota bacterium (assembly GCA_963708835.1). Classification (GTDB taxonomy): domain Bacteria; phylum Actinomycetota; class Thermoleophilia; order Solirubrobacterales; family Solirubrobacteraceae; genus Palsa-465. Next base: position 251,072 of record CAVPUB010000003.1, read on the forward strand.
ACGGCCCGGAGACGATCTCATCTCCGCGCTCGTCGCCGTCGAGGATGACGAGCACCAGCTCACCGAGGAGGAGCTGGTGACGATGGCCGCGCTCATCCTGGCCGCCGGCTTCGAGACGACGACCGGACTGCTGGCAAACGGGTTCCTCACCCTGCTCGACGCGCCGCACCAGGCCGATCGGCTGCGGCGCGAGCCGGCGCTGGTCAAGCCCGCAGTCGAGGAGCTCCTGCGCTACGACGCGCCGGTCCAGATGCTCTACGGCCGCACCGCCACCGAGGACATGATCATCGGTGACCTGGAGGTTCGCGCCGGGCAGCGTCTCATCAACCTCGTCGGCGCCGCCAACCGTGATCCGCGGCAGTTCACGGAGCCCGACGAACTTCGCCTGGACCGCGACGAGGGGCCCGGCCTGTCCTTCGGCGGCGGCATCCATCACTGCCTCGGCGCTGCCCTCGCTCGCCTCGAGGCTCAGGTGCTGATCCCGATGCTTCTGAATCGCTTCCCCAGGGCCGCGCCGGCGGGCGAGCCGCTCCGGCGCAGCGGTCTCATGCTCCGCGGGTACTCGTCGCTCCCGATCGCGCTGGGCCGATGACCGGCACGCCGCCGGCCCATCCGCCACGCCCCGCGAGCGGCTTTCGACGACAGCGGGAGAAGACCGCCATCGACAGGCTCCTGCAGGCCGTCGCGAGGACCCGCCTCGGAGGTTGGTTGTTCGTCAACGTGTTTCCGGTCATCGACCGCCGGCTCATTCCGCTGTCGCGTGGCCGGCTGAAGGTCGCCATGGGTCAGCCGATCCTGCTGCTGCATACCCGCGGAGCTCGCTCGGGAGAGCCGCGGGTGACTCCGCTGCTCTACACGCCGTGCGGCGACGGCTTCATCGTCGTCGCCTCCAAGGCGGGCGCTGAACACCACCCCGCCTGGTTCCACAACATTCGCCGCCATCCGGACTCGGTCGCGATACAGACAGCGGGCAGCCCAGTGCCGGTACGAGCGCGCGTCGCGGAGGGTCCCGAGCGCGCGCGACTGTGGGAGCGCGTCAATGACAACTACAACGGCTATAGCGTCTATCAGGCACGCGCCGCCGGCCGCACGATCCCGGTCGTCGTGCTCGAGCCTCGCGAGGCCGCGCCGGCCCAGATAGACGACCGTGGGGCAACCGAACAGCATCGGGGTTCGTGAGGATGTAACGCTGGGTGCGCTCGCCGGACTGATCAAGACGGCACCGCCCATGACCAGTCACCCGATCTTCTGCGACGCGCGTCTCGCCAAGCGGATCGAGAGCGCCGAGGCCCAGCTCATCGCTGAGGCGAGCCACGCTGCGCATCGCCGGGCCCCCGGCGGCGATGGCTTCCTCCTGCCTATCGCCGGCGGGGTGGCCAGCTTCGCCGAGCAGGGATCACCCTTCAACAAGGTGGCCGGCCTCGGGTTCGACGGCGTGCCAGGCGCCGCCGATCTCGATCGGGTGGAGCACGCGTTCAGCGAGCGCGGAGAACCGACGCAGGTCGAGCTCTCCAGCCTCGCGGACCCGGCCGTTGCGGAGGTCCTCGGCGACCGCTCCTATCGGCTCGCCGCGTTTGAGAACGTCCTCGGCACCACCCTCGACCGCAACGCACGAACCGTGGCGCCCGCCGGCATCGAGGTGCGGCGGGGCGGCGAGGCAGATCTCGACCGATGGGTGGAGGTCATCGTGACGGGCTTCGAGACCCCCGACGAACAGGGCGTTCGCTCACAGGAGAACTTTCCACGCGACGTGATCGAGCGCGCCGAGCGCGATTTTGTGGCCGTTGGCGTGATCCCCTACGTGGCGCTGCACAGAGGCGTGATCGCCGGCGGGGCAGGACTGCGGATCGCAGGGGATATCGCTCAGCTCGCTGGAGCAGCGACCGCACCAGAGCACCGTCGCCAAGGCATCCACACCGCGTTGATGGAACAGCGCCTCAGCGACGCAGGTGCCGCCGGGAGCGACATCGCCGTTGTGACCACGCAGCCTGGATCAAAATCGCAGCAGAACGTGCAGAGATGCGGGTTCAGCCTGCTCTATACGCGAGCAGTCCTGGTGAAGAAGGGTTAGTCGCGCACCCACGATGTGGGCTCATGAACGGCTTCTGAACGTTGACGGCGTTCGGCGCACCCCCGGGTCGGCGCCTGCCACGATCCCGTGATGACCAATGAGGGACAGCGCTCGGTCCTGATCGTCGATGACGAGCCGACGATCGTGGAGGTCGTGGCGCGCTACCTGGAGCGCGCGGGCTACGCGACGCGCACGGCCGCCAACGGAGAGCAGGCGCTCGAGGCCGCCGCGCAGGAGCGCCCGGACCTCGTTGTCCTCGATCTGATGATGCCCGGGGTCGACGGGCTGCGGGTCATGCGCCGCCTGCGTGACCAGGCCGCCGCGCCGCTGGGGGTGATCCTGCTGACCGCGCGGGGCGAGGAGTCCGATCGTGTCACCGGACTGCGGCTGGGGGCCGACGACTATGTGGTCAAGCCGTTCTCGCCGGCGGAGCTCGTGGCGAGGGTGGACGCGGTGCTGCGGCGGGTGGACAAGCCCTCGGAGGGTGAGGATCCGGTTCTCGAACTCGGCGACATTCGCATCGATCCGGTGGGTCGGCGGGTGTTCGCGCGTCGCGAGGAGGTCCTGCTCACCCAGCGCGAGTTCGACGTGCTGCTGTTCATGGCACGCCACCCGCTTCAGGTGTTCTCACGCGAGCAGCTGATGGACGCCGTGTGGCAGTACTCGTTCTACACCGACACGTCCACCGTGACCGTCCACATCCGGCGGCTGCGCGCCAAGCTCGAAGCTGACCCGTCCCGACCGGCCCACATCCAGACGGTGTGGGGCCTGGGGTATCGCTTCGCGCCATGAGCCCGACCGGGCACGGCGCCTCCCTGATCGCTCGCGCCCGCTCTTGGGCGGGATCCCTGCCGCGTCAGTTCGCCATCGCGGTCGCACTGGCAGTGGCCCCTGTCCTGATCGCGCTGGTCGTGTTCGGCTGGCTGATGGTGATCTCCGGCGACGCGGTGGCCGAGATTGCCGCGATCGTCATCGCCGCTGGCGGCGTGGCCATCGGCGGAGCTCGCCTCTTCGCCCACCAGATCACCGATGATGTCTCAGCAATCGGGCGCGGGCTCGACGCGGTGGCCCGCGGCGAGCGAGACGTCACGATCGAGACCGCGGCACGTGACGAGCTTCGCGCGCTGGCCGAATCAGCCAACGCCATGAGCGCCCAGCTCGCAGCCGAAGAGCGCGCCCGCACCCAATCTGAGGACGCGCGGCGCAATCTGGTGGCGGCGGTCTCCCACGACCTGCGGACCCCGATCACCTCGCTGCAGCTGCTCACCGAGGCCATCGGCGACGACATCGTCGATGGCGAGCACCGCCGCGCTTACGTCGATCGCATGCGCACCCACATCGGCGCACTGAGCAGCCTGATCGACGACCTGTTCGAGCTGTCCCGGCTGGAGGCGGGCGACATTACCTGGTCGCTGCATCAGATCGAGCTGCACGAGCTGGTTGAAGAGACGATCGAGGCGATGCGGGTCCAGGCCGACGCCAAGGGTGTCCAGGTCACGGCCACGCTGCCCGGGGAGCCGACCTTGGCTCGGGCCAATCCCGAGAAGCTCCAGCGGGTGCTTTTCAACCTCATACAGAACGCGATCCGCCACACGCCGACCGACGGCAGCGTCGTCGTCCGAGCCGAGCCGTCTCCGGCGGGTGTCGAGATCGAGGTGGCCGACACCGGCGCCGGTATCGCTCCCGACGACCGCGCCGGGGTATTCACGGCGTTCTACCGCGGCGGTCCCGACGCGGCACGCACCGGCGAGGGAGCGGGCCTCGGCCTGGCTGTGTCCAGGGCGATCGTCGAGGCCCACGGGGGTCGGATCTGGCTCGCGGATTCCGTCCAGGGCACGCGGGTGCGCTTCAGCCTGCCCGAGGCCGTCGCGTAAGCCTTCCGTAATCAATTAACGGTCCCTTCCGATCGCGCCGGCACCGTTGCCCGAGTGCGGGTGCGGTGGTCCAATGGAGGCACGCCCCGTCCAACCAGACGACGGGCTCCAAACCCTCACCTCCAAGGAGCGACATGCATCTTCCGCTGCGCGCTGCGGCGCGCTTGTCTGCGCTCGCGGCCGGTTTCATCGTGGCAGGCACCGGCGTCGCGGCCGCCCACGCCTCGTCCCGGTCCGATCACCAGCGTCCCAACCCGGTGGTCGGTCACATCTATGTCAACGACAACACGGCGCCGGTCAACGCCATCGCGGGCTTTGACCGCCACGCCGACGGGAGCCTGACCCCGATCCCAGGATCGCCGTTCCCGACCGGCGGGGCCGGCACCGGAGCGGTGATCGGCTCCCAGGGCGCCCTTCAGGTCGCAGGGGGCGGGCGGCTTCTGCTCGCCGTCGATCCGGGCAGCAATGACATCGCCGAGCTCGCCGTCGGGCGCGACGGCCGGCTCTGGCCCGTGCCCGGCGGCACGACGCCCTCTCAGGGCACCGAGCCGGTCAGCCTCGCGGTCTCCCGTGGCCTCGTCTACGTCGCCAATGCGGGGGCCGGTGGCAGCAACTACGCCGGTTTCGGCTTCGATCGCCTCGGTCGCCTGCATCCTCTGCCCGGGGTCGTGTTCCCGCTGCCTGACTCCGCGCAGCCAGGGGACGTGCTGATCAACTCGACCGCCACCAAGCTCGTCGGGACGCGTGTGGGTACCTCCCAGATCGATAGCTTCAGCATCGATCGCCGCGGGGGGCTGCATGCCGCGGCGGGCTCGCCGTTCGACGCGCAGGGCCCGGGCCCCTTCGGGAGCGAGTTCAGCCCGGTCGATCCTGACCAGGTGTTCGTGTCAAACGCGCACGGCGGCGCCAACGCGGGCTCCGTGTCGGCGTTCAGCGACGGCCCCGGCGGCGTGCTGACCTCGATCGGGGACTCGCCGTTCCCCAACCATCAGACCGCCCCGTGCTGGGTCGAGATCAGCCGTGACGGACGCCATCTGTTCGCGGTCAACACGGCCGTGCCGAGCATCTCGAGCTACCGCATTCACCGAGACGGCACGCTGGATCTGATCGCCAACACTCCGTTCTCCGGAGCCGACGTGTCCGGTTTGGCGCCCGAGGACGCGCGCCTCAGCCCGGACGGGTCCACGCTGTGGGTCGTCGACAGCAAGGGCAACGCGGTCAGCGGCTTCGCCGTCCGCGGCGGGAAGCTGAGGCAGATCGACGCCGCCCAGACGGCACTACCCGCGGGCGCCACGCCGTTCGGCGTCGTCGTCAACTAGCCAAGCCGGGGGCAACGGTCCGGTCGCGTCGCGAGACCCGCTCGCCGCGCGGCCGGACCTGGGGGTCGCTCGGACGACTGGCGGCCCGGCGCCGTCAGAGCAGCTTGTCCAGCGTGATGGGTAGCTCGCGGACGCGCCGTCCGGTCGCGTTGTAGATCGCGTTCGCGATCGCGGCGGCCACGCCGGTGATGCCGATCTCGCCGATTCCGCGTGCACCGGCCGGGGCGTGCGGATCGGGGATGTCGGTCCACATCACTTCGATCCTGGGCACGTCCATGTGGACGGGTACGTGGTATTCGGCGAGGCTCGGGTTCATGATCCGGCCGGTCCGCTCGTCGAACTCGGTCTCCTCTGTGAGCGCGAGCCCGATGCCCATGATGATCCCGCCGCGGAACTGGCTGGCGGCGGTCGTGGGATTGATGATGCGCCCGCAGTCGTAGGAACCGAGGATCCGATGCACGCGGGTCTCGCCGGTTACCGAGTTGACGCGGACCTCGCAGAAGATCGCACCCGTGGAGTGCATCGAGTAGGCCTGGACTTCCTCGGGATCGGAGGCTGAGGCGACGACGGTCAGCTCGTCGCGGCCCGTGCGTTGCACGATCTGTGCGTAGCTCTCCCACCGGCTGGGGTCGGCGAGCTCGCAGAGACCCTCGTCGCGGCTGCCGACCTCGTCGGCGGTCAGTCCGGCCAAGGGGGACTCATCACCGGCGACCGCGAGGAGTTGCTCGACGAGAGCGCGCTGGGCGGCGATCACCGCGCCCCCGATGGAGGCCGTCTGCCCAGAGCCGCCGGCGAGCATGCTGCCGGGGAACGAGGAATCGCCGAAGGCGATCGTCACCCGCTCCAGCGGGAGAGCAAGCCGCTCGGCGGTGACGATTGTCTGGGTCGTCGAGGTCCCCATCCCCATGTCGGCGGCCGGGACCTCGACCGTTGCGTGGCCCGTCTTGTCGAGCCTGATCCGCGCCACGCCACCAGGGAAGCGGTGGTACGGGTAGGTGGCGGTGGCACAGCCCATCCCGACCAGCCATTCGCCCTCCCGGCGCGTGCCCGGCATCGCCCGACGCGCCCAGCCGAAGCGCTCAGCCCCCGCGCGCCAGGCCTCGACCAGGTGCCGGGCGGAGAATGGCAGGCCGGAGCTCGGATCGTGCTCGGGCTCGTTCCGGATCCGCAGCTCAATCGGGTCCACGTCGAGCTCGACGGCGAGTTCGTCAATCGCCGACTCGAGGGCGAAGGTGCCCACGGACTCTCCCGGCGCGCGCATGAAGGAGTTGGCGAGCATGTCCATGTCGGCCACCTGCTGATCGGTCTTCAGGGTGCCGGTCGCGTACATGTGCCGGGCCGGGAAGGTGAATTGCTCGGCGAGCGCGTTGTACGGGGTCATCGCGGAGATGCCGGTGTGGATGAGCGCCGTGAAGCGACCCTCGTCGTCGGCGCCGATCGCGACCCGTTGTTCGGTGTTCGTGCGCCCGCCGACCAGGCGGTAGACGCCCTCGCGCGAGAGGGTGACGCGCACTGGACGCCCCGAGAGCTTCGATGCGGCCGCGCCGAGCAGGTGGTGCGACCACAGCGTCTTGCCACCGAACCCCCCGCCGACATAGGGCGAGGTGACATGAACCTGGTCCTCATCGAGGCCGAAGGTCTCCGCGAACGTCCACGCATGAAGCTTCACTCCTTGGCTGGCGTCGTGGACGATCAGGTCGTCGCCTTCCCAGCGGAGCGTCACCGCATGCGGTTCGATCGCGTTGTGGTTGTGGCGCGGCGTGCGGTAGGTGAGATCGACCGCGTGCCGCGCGTCGGCGAGCGCGGCCTCGGCATCGCCGACCAGCACCTCGACGGGCTGACCGACGAGGCTGTCTGGCGTACGCGGGTGTCTTCGGGCCTCGTCGAAGGTCCGGGGCGTCGAGGACTCGTACGCGACCTCGATCAGGGAGGCGGCGTGATCGGCCTGCTCCTGTGTCTCGGCCAGGACGACCGCGATGGCCTCGCCGTTCCAGTGGATGCTGTCGTCCTGCATGACGGGCAGGCTGCTGCCGCCGGCCGCCTTGGGGGCGGTGAGAAAGAGCGGCGGTGGCTGCATCCGCGGCGCGTTGCGGTAGGTCATGACCAGCACGACGCCGTTCGCGGCTTCGGCGGCGCTCGTGTCGAGCGACGTGATGCGCCCGCGGGCGATGGTGCTATAGCGCAGCGCGGCGTAGACCATGCCCTCCATCACGTACTCGGCGGCGAAACGCGCCTCGCCCCGGACCTTGAGCGGTCCGTCGAGCCGCGAGACCTGCGCACCGATCAGCCCGTGTTTGTCGCGCCCCACCGGATCGGGCCCGGCCTTCGGGGTCCAGCCCTCAGGGACAATCCGCACCGCGGGTCGGGATTCGGCGCTGCTCATCGGCGCCCCCCGTCGGTGAGCTGTTGTAGAACGGCGGCGAGTGTACGGCGGGTCAGCTCGACCTTGAACGCGTTGCCGGCGAGGGGACGTGCGTCGACGAGCTCTGCCTCGGCCGCTTCGAGGAAGCTGGTCTCGATTGCGGGACGGCCTCGGAGGACCTCTTCGGCGCGCCACGCCCGCCACGGTTTGGCGGCGACGCCGCCGAGCGCGACGCGGACATCGGCGATCGTGTCTCCGTCGAGCTGGAGCGCGGCGGCGACCGAGACCAGCGCGAATGCGTAGCTGGAGCGGTCGCGCACCTTGCGGTAGGTGGAATGCGCGGCGATCTCGGACGGCGGCAGCTCCACCGCGGTGATGAGCTCCCCAGGCTCGAGCACCGTCTCGACGTCGGGACGATCGCCGGGCAGCGTGTGGAGATCGCAGAGCGCGATGGTGCGCTCCCCGTCGCCGTTCCGAACGTGAAGGATGGCGTCCAGCGCGGCGAGCGCGACGCACATGTCCGACGGGTGGGTGGCCACGCAGGCCGGCGATGCTCCGAGGATGGCGTGATAGCGGTTGAAGCCCTCGATCGCATCGCAGCCCTCACCCGGTGACCGCTTGTTGCAGCGCGAGCCATCGCTGTCGTAGAAGTAGGTGCACCGGGTGCGCTGGAGGAGGTTGCCGCCGACGGTCGCCATGTTGCGGATCTGCGCCGACGCGCCGGCCACGATCGCGCGCGTGAGCATCGGGTACCGCGTGCGTACCGCGGGGTGCTCGGCCACCGCGGTGTTGCGCGCAGCCGCCCCGATGAGCAGGCCGCCGCCGTCGGTCTCGTCGATCCCGAACGACAGGCCGGTGACGTCGACGAGCGTCGACGGCGTCTCGACACTCTCGCGCATCAGGTCGACCAGGTTGGTTCCGCCGCCGAGATATTTCGCGTTCTGATCCTCCGCGCGGCGGATCGCGTCGGCGGGATCGGTGGCGCGCGTGTAGGCGAGTTCGATCATGCGTTGCGTCCCCCGTAGACCTCGGCGATCGCGTCGACGATCCCGTTGTGGGCCCCGCAGCGGCACAGGTTGCCGCTCATGCGCTCGCGCAGCTCGTCGTGGTCGAGAGCGATCTCGGTCGCCTGGAGATCGCCGGTCACATGGCTGGGCACGCCGCGCGCCACTTCGTCTGCCATGCCGATCGCAGAGCAGATCTGCCCCGGGGTGCAGTAGCCGCACTGAAATCCGTCGTGGTCGATGAGCGCCTGCTGCAACGGATGCAGCAGGCCGTCGTCCGTGAGGCCCTCGACGGTCGTCACCTCGCGCCCGTCGTACTGGACGGCCAGAGCCAAGCACGAGATGATCCGCTCCCCATCGACGAGCACCGTGCAGGCGCCACACGCGCCCTGGTTGCATCCCTTCTTCGTCCCGTACAGCTCGAGTTGTTCTCGTAGCAAGTCGAGCAGCGACACGCGGGCATCGGTCGGCACCGGCACCTCGCGGCCGTTGACGATGATCGACACAGCGGATCCCCCTTCGGCGACGAGTTCCTGGACGACAACCCAGGCTACTCCGCCCGAACCGGCGCCCTTCGACCGGATCGCCCCGGGCGCGGTCCTACGCTGGGGTGATGAGCCGCTACGGCAAACGCGAGGATCTGATCGTTCACGAGTCGGAGCCTTTCAACGCTGAGACCGGACTCGGGTCGTTGAGCCAGCCGGTGACCGATACGGATGCGTTCTACGTCCGTGGGCACGGGACGATCCCGGAGTCTGACCTGGCGTCGTGGCGCCTGCGGGTGGGCGGCTTGGTCGAGCGGGAGTTGAGCCTGTCGCTGGAAACGATGCGAGAGGCGTTTCGGGAGCGGACGGTGACCGCGACGCTGCAATGCGCCGGCAATCGCCGCGCCGGGCTGGTGGCCATCCGCGACATTCCCGGGGAGGCGCCGTGGGGCCCCGGGGCCACCGGCACCGCGACGTGGACCGGTGTTGCCCTGGCCGACGTGCTGGCGCTCGCCAGGCCGCTGGGGGCCGCCTCAGATGTGGGCTTTGAGGGCGCCGACCTCAGTCGGGAAGTCGAGCCCGCGGAACGGTTCGGAGGCTCAATCCCGCTCGACAAGGCCTCACGCCCCGAGGTGCTGCTGGCGTGGGCGATGAACGGTGAGCGGCTGCCGCCGGTGCACGGCGGTCCGCTGCGCGTGATCGTCCCGGGGTATATCGGGGCGCGCAGCGTCAAGTGGCTGGAGCGCATCGAAGTGCGGCCTGAACCCTGGGCGGGCCACTTCCAGCATGTCGCCTACCGTCTGGTCCCGGCCGACGAGACTCCGGGTCCGGGCGTGGGCATGCCGCTCGGGCTCGTGGCGCTCAACTCCGATCTGCTGTCGCCGCGTGATGGGGAGACCATCCCGGCTGGGCCGGTGGAGGCCCGCGGCTACGCGTTTGCCGGCGGCGACCGATACGTCGCCCGCGTCGACGTCTCGATCGATCGCGGCGAGAGCTGGCGCCAGGCCGAGCTACTCGAGGATCTCGGCCGATGGGCGTGGCGGCACTGGCGCATCATCCTGAACCTGGCGCCCGGCGAGCATGAGATCCTCGTGCGAGCCTGGGACTCCTCGGCGGCCACCCAACCCGACGTCGAAGCCGGGCTGTGGAACCCCAAGGGCTACGTCAACAATGCGCGCCCCCGGATCCGTGTCCGTGCGGTCGACGCGGGTTCCTGACGCAGCCGCCGACCCCAATCACGCGGCGTAGCCGGCTTTTCAGGGGTCGAGGGAACGTTTGCGCTCGCGTGCCTGCTACTGACGGGAGAGGTCGTCGAGCAACAGATGGATGCGCTGGTCGATGTCGTTGCGGATCGCTCGGACCTCGTCGAGAGGCCGGCCGGCGGGGTCGGTGAGCTCCCAGTCGATGTAGCGCTTGCCCGGGATGAATGGGCATTCGTCGCCGCAGCCCATGGTGACCACGACATCGGCCTGGGCCGCGAGCTCCTCGGTGAGCCGCTGCGGGGCGCGGTCGGTGAGGTCGACGCCGAGCTCGCGCATGACCTCGATGACTTCCGGATGGACGTGCGCGGCGGGGGTGGTCCCGGCCGAGAGCGCGCGGTGGCGATCCCCGGCGGCGCGCTCGAAGAGGGCCTGGCTCATCTGGGAGCGGCCGGCGTTCTGGCGGCAGACGAAGAGGACCGTGCTCATGCCCGGATTATTACATTGACAGATGTGAGTTGAATCGATATCTATAGATAGATGAGTATCGATCTAGAACTGTCTCCAAAGACCAAGCGGCCCGCGGGAGAGCCATGCTGCGAACCCGTCGTCTACCCCGACGTCGAGCGCGAGCACGCCACGCGGATGGCCGCCGTCGCCAAGGCGCTGGGCGACCCGGTCCGCATCCAACTCGTCGACGTGCTGCGCAAGCACGCCGGCAAGGTCTGCGTGTGCGAGCTGGTGCCGCTGTTTGATCTCTCCCAGCCCACCGTCTCCCATCACCTCAAGGTGCTGCGCCAGTCCGGTCTGGTCGGGTCTGAGCGTCAAGGGTTGTGGGCCTACTACTACGTCATTCCCGACGCGCTCGACGAGCTGTCGGCATGGCTGAGCTGACCCCCGACGATCCCCCAACGAGGAGCACGCCGATGAGGATCCCCACCGACCAGCGTGAGCTGCGCGACATCATCCGCGACAGGTACGCCGCCGCGGCCACCGTGACCACGGGCGAGGACACCTCAGCCGCGGCGTGTTGCAGCGCCGACGGCGCGATCGTCACCGAGGAGCAACGGGCCGACTTCGGCGCCTCGCTCTACGACGACGGTGAGCGCGACGAGCTGCCCGCGTCGGCCGTGCTCGCCTCGCTGGGGTGCGGTAACCCGATCGCGATCGCCGAGCTGCATCCGGGCGAGACCGTGCTCGACCTCGGCTCCGGCGGCGGGATCGACGTCCTGCTCTCCGCCCGCCGCGTCGGCCCGACCGGCCTGGCCTACGGCCTGGACATGACCGACGAGATGCTCGACCTGGCCCGTCGCAACCAGGCCGAGGCCGGCCTCACCAACGTGCAATGGCTGCGCGGACACATCGAGGACATCCCTCTTCCCCGCGACAGCGTGGACGTGATCATCTCCAACTGCGTCATCAACCTCTCCGCAGACAAACCCCAAGTGGTCCGTGAGGCCGCCCGCGTGCTCAAACCCGGCGGGCGTTTCGCTGTGTCCGACGTCGTCGCCGACGACGACATGGACGACGAAACTCGCGCCGACATGCGGGCCTACACCGGCTGCATCGCCGGAGCCCTGACCCGCGCCGAGTTCATCGATGCGCTCGAGGCCGCCGGGCTGACCGACATCGCCATCACTGAGACCCATCGCGTGCACCCCGCCGCGGTCTCGGCCATCATCCGCGCCACCAAGCCCGGCGACAGTGGGGCGATTGTCACCGGGCATGCGGACATCGCCGAGACCTCTTCGTGCTGCTCGACAAGTGACCAAAGCGCGTGCTGTGAGCCGGCGGACAAGGCGGTGTGCTGCTCTGCGGAGGCAACCGCCGCCGGTAGCTGCGGCTGCCAGCAGGGGTGAGACACTGGAGGCGATCGATCCGCTCCGATGACCGGCCTAGCCCCCGACACAGCCCCTACGCCACACCCGAGCAGCCCCGCTCGGCGGCCGGGCGTTTCCCTGACGGGCTGCGTGATCGAGATCGAGGACCCCCGCAACCCGGAGGTCAACGCTCTGCTCGAGCGTCACCTTGCCTTTTGTCATGCGACCACGCCGCTTGAGCACGCCTTCGCGCTGGACCTCGACGCCCTGCGCGCTCCCACGGTGACGTTCTTCGCGCTGCGACACGACGGAAAGCTGCTCGGTGTCGGCGCGCTGAAGGAGCTTGATCGGACCCACGGCGAGATCAAGTCGATGCACACCGCGGACGTAGCGCGCGGGCTCGGTGTGGGGCGAGCGATGGTCGACCACCTGCTTGGGGCAGCACGCGGACGCGGCTATACACGCGTCAGTCTGGAGACAGGGACGACCGAAGCGTTCGCACCCGCACGCGCGCTCTACGCAAACGCGGGCTTCGCGCGCTGTGGGCCGTTCGCCGACTACGCAGATAGCGCCGACAACACATTTATGACGATTGCCCTCGCCGCCCGGTTGGACGTGCAGACCGCGACCCGCTGGAGTTAATATCCGTGTCAGGTGCGGTCGGTGAGACACGCGTCATCGCGGCAGCTGCCGGTCTCGGTGATCCTGGCGGTCTCGATGACGGCCGCCGGTGTGGTGTATCCGGTCACCGACTCGGCGTTGCATCACACGTCGCCGATCATGATCGCGACGCTGCGCGCGCTGGTGGGCGGCGTCGCGCTGACGGCGATGCTGCCGCTGATGGGAAGCCGCCTGCCGAGGACGCGGCGGTTGTGGCTGTGGGCGCTGGCCATCGGATTTGGGAACACGACGTTGACACAGGTCGGCATCAGCGTCGGCACGGACCGGGCTGGCGCCGCGGTGGCGGCGGTGCTGGCCAACACAGCGCCGTTCTTCGTGGCGATCATCGCCCGCTTCGTGCTGGCGGAGAGGATCACGCGCCTGCGCGCAGCGGGCCTGGTCATCGGGTTCGCCGGCGTGCTGCTGGTGGTGTTCGCCGATCCGGGGAACATCGCGCACGGGCCGCGGCTGGCGATTGGCCTGGGGTTGGCGCTGTTGGGCGCGCTGGGCTGGGCCGGCGGCGGGCTCGGCATGAGGGTGCTCACCGAGCGCGAGCCTGACCTCGATATCCCCGGGAGCACTGCCGCGCAGTTCCTGGCGGGTGGGATCCCGCTCATCCCACTGGTACTGCTCGACGGGGGGAGCACTGATTGGGGTCGGCCCGTGCTCCTGGCGCAGCTCGCCTATCTCATCCTCGGTGGCCAGGTGCTGGTCTATGTCGGCTTCAACGCTGCGCTGAGTCGCTGGCCGTCGACGCGCGTCTATGCCTGGACATTTCTCGTTCCGGCGGTGGCGGTTCTCGTCGAGGCGATCCGGGGCTCGCTACCGGGTGTAGGCGCAATGGCGGGCATTGTCCTCGTCATTCTGGGAGTGGCGATTGTCAACCTTCCGCGGGCCGAGGGCGCAGCGGTGGGTGACGCGGTCGCACCGGAGGACGAGACGCCTGTCCAGCCGGCTCCTGGTGTTCCTTAGCCGACGACGGGCGGCGTCGCCGAGGCGAGGTTCGCGTCCGCGCCGCCGAGGTGTCCGATGAGTTTCTCGCCGATTCGGTACCCTTGCGGTTGAAGTCAGGTTGAAGTCAGAAGCCCCAGAGAGAGCGGGACATGCCGCGGCAGATGGCGATCGGAGAGGTAGCCGAACGAGCCGGAATGAGCACGTCGCGGATCCGCTACTACGAGGCGCGCGGACTCTTGCCCGAGCCAGAGCGGGCCGCGGGGAAACGCCGCTACGGAGACGACGTGTTTCGCCGGCTCGCGATCATCGATGCGGCCCAGCGGGTCGGGTTCACGCTTGAGGAGATCCGAGACCTGCTCGGCTCCCGCGACGAGCTTGCGCATGAGCGCCTCCGCGAGCTCGCTGTGCTGAAGCTGCCCGAACTCGACGACCTGATCGCCCGAGCGACTTCGGTGCGGCGTGTACTGAAGATCTGCAGCCGGTGCGATTGCGAGTCCATCGACGTGTGTCGCATGTTCGATGAGCGGGTGTTGCCACTGCGCGACCGAACGCCCGCCAGCGGATCGAGGCGATCCCGGGAGCGCGCGGTCGCGGGGGCTTGACTTCAACCCTGGTTGAAGTGCAACAGTCCGAGACGAATCGGACGAGCCTGCCAGAGGATGAGTGGATGACGTACGTGATCGCCGAGCCGTGCATCGGCACCAAGGATCTCTCATGTGTCGAGGTCTGCCCAGTGGACTGCATCCACCCCGGCCAGGACGAGCCAGGGTTCGACGATGCGCCTCAGCTCTACATCGATCCTGAGGAGTGCATCGACTGCGACGCCTGCGTCGAGGCCTGCCCGGTGGACGCGTGTTTCGCCGAGGACCAGCTGCCCGACGAGTGGCAGACGTACATCCAGATCAACGCCGAGTACTACCAGCGCTGACCCACCGCCCGTCGGCGCCTTCTGATCTCGGCCGATGAGAGCGCGCCAGCGCCAACTCCGCCACCTGGCCGGCGGCCTCATCACCTCCAGCGCGCTCGTCGGGGTCGCGGCCATCTGCGTCCGCGCCGGCTCGGGCGGCGCTGCCGCCCGAGCCCTAGAGGGCACCACCCTGTTCTTGGCGGCGGCAGCCTACGTTGCTCACGTGCTCGCCCACCACCGAGGTGCTCGTGAGCTACTGACGCGCTCGATCCTGGTAGCCGCGTTCGCGCTGTGGGGACTGGTGCAGGTCGCGCCGGGACTGCCCGCCGTCGCGGTCCTCAACGACGTGGTCATCGTCCTCTTCGTGATCGACCTTGGGCTTCTCGTCAGCCCGTGGCTTTGAGCGCCCTGCGCGACCTACGTAGCGACCGCGCGGGCGCTAGCCCGCGAAGGTCTCGTGAACCGGGATCTCCTTGATGCGTGTCAAGGCTGGTTGAGAATTGACCCCGTAGCGCCGGTCAAGAATGACCCCCCGGCTGCTGGGTTTGCGCGCAAAGCAGTAGTCGACCAGGCCGGAGCGGGCATCTGCCGCTCCGGCGTTGCTCTTTCGCATATCGCGCCTAGCATGCGCCTCCCCACTTACGATCGAGGGAGCAGGCCGATGATCACCGTGAACGTGCTTTATCCGAACAGAGACGGCGCGACGTTCGACATGGACTACTACCTCACGTCGCACATCCCGATGTTGAAGCGTGTGTTCGGGAGCGCGCTGAAAGGTTGCATCGTGGAGCAGGGGCTCGGCGGCCGTGATCCCGGCACGAAGGCGGAGTTCGCAGTGCTGTGCCATCTGCGCTTCGATTCCGTCGAGTCGTACCAGCAGGCGATCGGCTCGGTCGCCGGGCAGATCCGGAACGACGTGGCGAACTATGCGAGCGAAGCGCCGATCATCCAGTTCAGCGACGTGAAAGTCGCGTCCTGATCAGCTTTTGAGGGTTCGGCTGGCACCTGCTCGCGCACGACATGCTCCTGCCGCAACTCGGCCCACTGCTCCACGCCAAGCACGCCTCCTCCTGGCCCTCGATCAACACGAACCAGGCCAGGCTCACGATCACCCCGGACGCCTCCGCCACCACCCAGGGGTCAAATTTCAACCGGCGAAGGCGGGTCAGTTTCTCACCGGCACCGACAGCCACGTTTGGCGGAGTAGCGCCCTGAGGACGTGAGGACGGTTCCAACGGTAAATGCAGTTAGCCCGCTTCACACCTCGTGGCGTCCTAGCGCCGTCGGTGACACTCAGGCATTGGCGAACTCTCCTGTCCGCCGGGCTGGCTCTCAGCCCACACTCGAGCCCTCTGGGCTAGCTGACCAGTCCGATGATGCCTTTAACGATCAGTAGCGTGCCGAGCGCGGCGAACCCTCGAACAGCGAATACGTGAGCGTGTCGGCTCACCCAGCCCTTGGCTCGGATGATCGCACGCGGTGTCCAGTCTGGAGCGATCACGAAGGACGCGAGTGGAAACTCGAGTAGCCACAGCATCACCAGGTTGAAGCCGATCACCAGTAGCACGGTTGCAGTCGTCGAGTACTTCAGCTTGTGGATCTCATCAAGGCCGGCTAGGTACGACGCGCCTGGGAGTGTGAGCAGTGCCCCAACCACGAAGGTGGTGCGCGCTGACCCTTTGCTCAATTCCCGCTGCCACCTCGGCGGCCCCTTGTCGGGCTTTGCCGCCTTGCGCGTTTGCCTGCGCTCTTTCAGACGCTCGTGACGCCCCGTATAGAGGACAAACGCGGCAGCCAGCGCAATCCCTCCCAGAGCGATGTCGACCGCGGGGCTCAGCGTGTTCTCGGTTGTGTTGGTCGTGCTTGAGTTCGACAGTGAGAAGACGATCACGAGCCCGAGCGTGATGCTCGTCATGTACGCACCGAGCAGGTAGCCGACCATGAGTCTCGACGGGCGCTCCAGCAGCAGCATCACGGTCGTCGCGGCTATCAGCGTCGGGTTCAAGGACGCGGTAACTGATAACAGGATGACTTGGCCCATTTGGCCTCGATAGCTATGGAGCTGCGGTTGAGGTCCGTGCCGTGCCGGTGGGATGCCGGACGGGGCGTCGGGGACTTGGTGATCGCGCCGTCATTCAAGCCACGGTCGTTGAGGTGGTCGCGACTCCGAAAGTCGCAGATCTGTCGGGATCGGTGTTCGGCTCTCGCGATGGCCATGGCAACGACAGGCTCAGAACCGTCCCGCGTCCGAGCGTCGAGGCCGGCTCGACCGTGCCGCCGAGCGTTTGGATGCGATCGCGGATGTTTCTGAGGCCGCCGCCGCTGGCGATGCGTGCGGAGTCAAACCCGTCGCCGTCGTCTGCGACGAGCACCCCAAGCGTTCCGTCGTGGTGCTGTAACCGGAGGGTCACGCGCGCATCAGCGCCGGCGTGTTTTGCGACGTTCTGGATCGCCTCCAGGCAGGAGAAGTAGACAGCCACCTCGGCTTCCTCGGTGCTGCGGGGCGCGGTCCCGTTCAAGCTCACGGCGAGCGATGTGCGCGTCGCCTGCGCGCGCAACGCTTCGTAGATGCCAAACACGGTCAGGGTCGAGGGGTAGATGCCGTGGGCGATCTCGCGCACGGAGTGGAGCGCCGCCTCCCCACGACCGACCAGCTCGGCTAACGTTCCGGCGAGGGCGCGCGGGGTGGCGGGATCCCGCCCGGCCCTGGCGAGCATGACGATCAGCGCGACGAGTTCGTTCTGGACGCCGTCATGCAGGTCTCGCTCGAGGCGCCGGCGCTCGTCGTCGCCGGCGCGAAAGGTACGCGTCTGGATCGGCCGCGACGCGCGCAGCTGCTCGATCGCGGCGGCGAGTTCGCCGTTTCGGGCCTCGAGCGCGACGCACCGGTCGCTTAGCACCATCAGCGCTTCGATCAAACCCTCGCGAGTGGCGTGGCTGCGTCGTGCGACCTTGCCCGATGGGTCGCGCCACTGACGCCCATCAGCGATGGTCGCGGTCGGTGTGTCCCCGATGACGCCATCGCCGCGTGCCGAACCGGCCGCCGATCTCGCGGTCGGCGCGCCGTCCCACTCCAGGGTGGCGGCGTGCGGATTCCCACGGATGCCCTGGCTCATTGACCGGCACATCATCACCGGGGCGGTTGGACGTATGCGCGGCTGCGACAGATGTTCACCCGGGTGATTGATTTGAGCCGGCGGCGGTGATAGTGGCGCGGTGAGCTTCGAAAGCCGTACGTTCGCGGGCGCGCGCGGCTGTCCGCCGCTCAACCCGTCATGATCGGGCCCTGGCCTCCAGCGCAAGCTCCGCGTTGAGAAAGCGTTCATGTCTGAGCCCGTCGCACCGACGCCGCGGTAAGCTTTCGGTAGGGATCGGTCACGCGGTCAACACCGTTGGGTCGGTTGCTTGAAGGCATCGGAGCGAGCTCGCGGCTAACACGATTGGTCGCCACATCCTGGTCCGTGACGTTGGGTTGGTTTGGATCTGGCCGTTCGCTCATGTTTGCCTCGCCACCTACCGGCGCCGTTCGCCCCTCACTCAGCCTCCCCGAGCGGCCGACACGGGTAGCCCCCAGCCAAGAGAGCCGGATCCGGCCGTCGGCGCTCGCTCCCGAGCGCGCAGACCGTGCCAGGCGGCCGTTCAATGGGTGATGTGATCGGGGCCAACCGCACGCGCTCACGCGCGGAACGCTCGCGTGCTCGTCAGCTCGGGCTGATCGAGCCCAAGCTGATGCTGCCTCGGGTTCACGCCGGGACGCTACGGCGGGCGCGCCTGCTCGAACTGATCGATCGCGATCCCAGGGGCGCGCTGACGGTGCTCGACGCCGGCATCGGCTACGGCAAGACGACGCTTCTGCGGTCGTGGTGCGCCGAGCGTCCGGAGCCGGTTATCTGGATGACGCTCGACGCGGCTGACGATGATGCGGTGCGATTGTGGAAGCACGTGGCGGCGGCGGTCGAGCGCCTCGGTCAGGGCCTCGGGGATGGGGCGCTGGCGAGCCTTGGCGTTCGGGGTGCGCTGGTCGAGACGGCAGTGGATGACCTCATGAACGGTCTTGTCGCCTACGGTCGTCCTGTCGCGATTGTGCTCGATGACCTCCACACGGTCGGCAGCGAGCGTTCGCTGGCGTCGATCGCCCACGCGATCGACCGGCTGCCTGCGAACGTGCGCATCCTCGTTTCCAGTCGCTCAGACCCGGCGATCGGCGTCGCGCGCCTGCGGGCACGCGGGACGTTGACCGAGATCCGCGGGCGCGACCTGGCGTTCACGGTCGGGGAGACGAGCGAGTTGCTCCTCCGCGAAGGGATCGCGCTGTCCGACGAAAGCGTCGCGTTGCTGGTCGAACGTGCCGAGGGGTGGCCCGCGGGCCTGTATCTCGCGGCGCTGTGGCTACGGGACCTCGACGAACCCGACCTCGGGGTACGGTCGTTCCTGGGCAGCGCTCGGCCGGTCGCGGACTACCTCACGGACGAAGTCGTGAGCGCGCTCGCCCCCGAGATGAGAGACTTTCTGCTGCGCACCTCGGTGTTGTGGCGGTTCACGCCCGATCTCTGCGACGCCGTCCTCGGCCGCGAGGACTCGGCCGCGATGCTTGCCGAGCTCGAGCACTCGAACATGTTCCTGGTCGCGCTCGACGTGCGCGGGGAGTGGTACCGCTACCACCATCTGTTCGGTGAGCTTCTGCAGCTGGATCTCGACCACGAACTTGCGAACGAGCTACGCCGGCGCGCGGCCGCCTGGTGCCGGACGCACGAGCTCATCGAGGACGCTATCGAGTACGCCGCCGCCGCCGGCGACGCGGCAATGGTGGCCGATCTGCTGATCGAGCACCATCTGGAGTTCGTCTGGGGCGGGCGGATCGCACAGTTTCTCGGCTGGGTGCGCTGGGTCGATGCCGAGGGTTGTCTCGATCACCCAGTGCTCCCGGCAGTAGGAGCAACCTGCGCGGCGTTGCTCGGGCGGCCGAGCATCGAGATTCGGCAGCTGCTTGCGCTGGCCGAGCAGGCTCGTCGGGAGCGCCCGCAGCTGTGGTCTCCCTACGTCGAGGCAGTTGTGGAGGTCACGCGAGCGATGAAGATCGAGCGTGGTGATGTCGGCGGGGCGGTCGAGCATGCCCGTCGCGCGGTGGCGGCCGCTCGCGCGGGGGCGGACCTCCTCAGCGTCGGGAGCCTCGCGGTCCTGTCACAGGCCTTGTTCTTCGCCGGCGAGCTCGACGAGGCGCGTCGGGTCGCACTGAAGGCCGCTGAGCGACCGGACGCGCCGAACGTCCCTGACGGCTACGTCGGCGCGCTCGGCCTGCTGGCGCTGCTCGACGCCGAGCAAGGCCGACCCGAGAGCGCGGAGGCATGGGCGCGCCAGGCGCTCCGCTTCGCACGCCAACACTTCCAGGCTGATGCGTGGGTTGCATCACTGGCTCACCTCGGGCTCGCCCTCGCGTGGGTTCAGAGCGGACGCCTCGACGGGGCCGAACGCGAAGCGCTGCGTGGCGAGCGGCTGCGACGCACGCCGCAGCCTACCGTCGGTCACGCTCACGCCCTGCTGGTGCTCGCGCATGTGCGCGTCGCGCGATCACGGCTCGAGCGGGCGGCCGGGGACCTGGAGCGTGCTCGGAGGGTGATCGCGGAGTTCCCAGATCCGGGGCGGCTACCTGCAATCGCCGCGACCGTCGGGCAAGACCTCACCACCGCCAGGGCGAGCGCAGGAGCCGGTCGTGTCGTGGAGGAGCCGAGCGCGGCCGAGCTCGCCGTGCTCCACAGCCTCGCGACCGGTCTCTCTCGACGCGAGATCGGCGTGGAGCTCTATCTCTCGCTGAACACCGTCAAGACCCACACGCGCGAGCTGTACCGCAAGCTGGGGGCAACCTCGCGAGCGGACGCCGTCGCGCGCGCAGAAGCGCTCGGGCTCCTCGAGCCCACTCAATCACTCGGTGACCCGCCGCCCGGGCGGATCAAACCGCGTCCACTCTCGGTCATGATGAGACTCCAATGTCACCGTCTCGCTACTGCGTCGTCGTCGCCGGTGAACTCGGACCGCGGTACGCCTCCGCGTTTGACGGGATGACCGTCTCCGCGCATGACGGCGAAACGGAGATCGCCGGGCCGATCATCGACCAGGCGCATCTCCACGGGCTCCTGTCTCGGATCGCCAGCCTCGGGCTCACGCTGAACAGCCTCACTCCCATTGAGGGCGAGAACCGGGAACTTGACGCGCAGCCGCATTTACAACCTGCCGGAGACGTCGACCACGACGCCGGCACTCCTACGAAGCGACCGTGAAGCCATGACCCCAAAGGAGGGCGCATGACGACGACCATTTCAAAGACACACCCCACTGACGGGTCCAACACGAGCACGACCTCCCGCACGACGGCAACGCCGCCGGTGCCGCATCTGTCGGTGTCAGAGCGAGTCGCGCGTGGCAAGGCCGCGCGCAAAGAGGTGCCCCGCGCGAGTCATGCGCTGTTTGAGCCGCTGTCGACTCGGGGCGATCCGGTCGAACTGCTCGCGCGCCAGGACACGACGCGCGTGCCGGAGCTGGTGCCGATCCGCTACGGGCGGATGTTGGTCTCGCCGTTTACGTTCTATCGCGGCGCGGCGATGATCATGGCTCATGATCTGGCCGCGACGCCGCGGTCGGGGCTGACGGTGCAGTGCTGCGGCGACGCGCACCTGTCGAACTTCGGGGTGTTCGCCTCGCCCGAGCGGGCCCTCGTGTTCGACGTCAACGATTTCGACGAGACGCTGCCCGGACCGTGGGAATGGGACGTCAAGCGCCTGGCGGTGAGCATGTTGATCGCAGCCCGCTTCAACGGCTTTCGGGCCAAGGAGCAGGACCGGATCGTGCTTGACACCGTCGGCCGGTACCGCAGCGCGATGGCGGAATTCGCGGCCATGAAGAACCTCGACGTGTGGTACGCGCGCCTGGATATCGACGGCGCGGTCCGGGACTACGGCGAGCAGTTCAAGCCCAAGATGGTGAAGCGCACCGAGAAGCAGCTGGCGAAGGCTCGCACCAAGGACAGCATGACCGCGTTTTCGAAGCTGTGCCACGACGTTGACGGCAAAGCGCGGATCGTGGATGAGTCGCCGTTGATCGTGCCGATGGACCAGCTCGCGCAAGGCAGCGAGCTCGACGAGATCGTCGAGTCGCTCCATCAACTGCTGCGGGACTACCGCCAGACGCTCGAGCCCGACCGCCGGGTGCTGCTCGAGGCGTTCGACCTGACCGACCTCGCCCGCAAGGTCGTCGGGGTCGGGAGCGTCGGCACGCGCGCGTACATCGCGCTGCTGCTCGGCCGCGACGGTCAAGACCCCTTGTTCCTGCAGATGAAAGAGGCCGAGGCGTCGGTGCTCGAGGAGTTCCTCGGCCCCAGCGAGTTCTCAAACCACGGCGAACGCGTGGTCGTGGGGCAGCGATTGATGCAGGCCGTCAGCGACATCTTCCTCGGCTGGCTGCACGTCGACACCGGGCTTGACGGCAAAGCCCGCGATTTCTACGTCCGCCAGCTCAAGGATTGGAAGGGTTCGGCGGAGATCGAGCAGATGGTTCCGGAGGGCATGGCCACCTACGGCAAGCTCTGCGGCTGGACGCTCGCCCGCGCGCACGCCCGCAGCGGCGATCGGATCGCAATCGCCGCCTACCTCGGCGGCGGCGACAGCTTCGACCAGGCAATCCTCGAATTCTCCAGGGCCTACGCGGAGCAAAACGACCGCGATTACCAACAGCTCGCGACGGGAGTCAAATCCGGGAGGGTCACCGCTCAAACAGGACTCTGAGGTCTGACACACCGACCGACGTTCTCGTCGGCGCCCACGACGACGAGCACGTGCTGCACCAGCACTCAACGCGGTCGCGCAAGGCGTCGGCGCCCAAGAACACGTAACGCAACCACATCGGAGGGACACGCAATGAACGACGAAGACGTGGACGAACTCGGACCAGTCGACTACATGGTGGTCGAGTTCCCCGCCGACAAGGCGAATTTCTCAGGGCAAATGGCAGCCGAGCTGCGCGCCCTGATCGAGAGCGGCGTTGTTCGCCTGCTCGATCTGCTGTTCGTTCGGAAGAATGTCGATGGCTCCGTCGAGGGTTTTGAGTCTCACGATTTCGGCGACGACGAGCTCGATGAGCTGCGCGCGCTGGAGACAGCGCTCGCGATGCTGCTCGCCGAAGAGGACATCGAGTCGATCGGGGCCGCGCTCGAGCCGGGTAGCGTCGCGGCCGTGCTCGTCTGGGAGAACGCCTGGGCCGCACCGTTCGGATCAGCCGTCCGACACTCCGGCGGACAGCTGGTCGCCAGCGGCCGGATCCCGATCCAGGCACTCGCGGCCGCGCTCGATGCAGAAGAAGAAACCGCAAAGGAAGGGGTCTGAGATGCTTGGAAGAGGTCGGGTCGGCAGGCGCGGTCTGCTCGGAGGGCGGCCGGTTGCGCGTACTGCCGCCGTCGCCGGCACAGCCGCGGTGGTGACACGAGGCGTTCGCCGTCGCGGCGACCGGCGCGAGGACCGTCGGGATGACCGAGGTGATCGACGCCGATGACCGCCGCGGTAGGCAAGCTCCGAGATTCCGAGAGGGCGGCGCAGATGGGTTTCCAGGCGTTCAGAGGCCGCAACCTGGGGGTTTTCTAGACGCTATCGACGGCCTGGACAGGATGGAGTTGCCACGGTGTCGCCTCGAGCTCTGACGTTTGAGCGCCAAAAATCCGTCGTCTCGGAGGGGAACGTTGACTGCGACGAAATGCGCTGGCGGGGGTGTGCGTTCGGCGTCAGAGCGCCTTAGCTTCTGGCAGAAGCGCGCGCTGGCGTCACCGGCGAGAAACAGCGGACGGCAGGGGCACCGGCGCGAGCACGCGTTCGGCTGTGATGAGTTCGATGAGGTGATGATGCGCGTCGCCGGCGCCAATCGGCAGCACGGTCGTGCCTGTGGTCGGCATCCGTGCAAGGTCATCGCCCGGTCGATAGAGCGCGATCGGTGTCGAACCGATGGCGAGTCTGACTTGGCGCGCCCACGTCGCCGCGGCGTCGCTGGCCCGCTGCCCGCCCGCGATCACCACGACATCGGGACGCTGGGCCCGCAGCGCGTCACCGATGCCCGCCGCGCCGCGGACTGACAGGCTGATCATTTTGACGCCGCCACGGAGGCAGAACAGCTCCAGGGCACGAATGTGCGGGGCGTCGGGGTCCAGCTCGTCGCGCGAGGCGTCGCCCAGCACCATCGACAGACGAGACGTCCGGGCTGCCGCCAGCCGGTTGGCGCGGCGCAGCCAATCGCCACCCCAGCGGGCGGCAAACGCCCACGCGGCGGAATCGAGCGTGCGCTCGCGGGCGATCTGCTCCAGTCCGGGGATGAGTACGTCTTCGACGCACCGCTCCAGCGAGCGTGAGGCCAGCGCCGCCTCCATCGCGAGATCGGCCCGCCCGCGGTCATAGCGGCTGAGCGCGTCAACGAGCGAGCTGTCACGGGCCACGAGCTCCGCGCGCGCGAGGCGAACCGCTGAGGAGATCGACACGCAATCGCGCAGCGCCCCGCGCAGCGCGACAACCTCGGCATATAGGTACATCCGGTGATTGCCGACGGATCGCGTGGGCGTGGGAAACCCGAACCTCGACTCCCACGCGCGCAGCGTGGTCGCGGTGACGTTGAGCAGCCTCGCGGCCTCGCCCGTCTTCAGATGGCGCATCTCATTGCTGGTGTCGTCAGGGTGCCCGTGCCTACGCGGCAGGAGCCGAGCGACCAAGCTACCGCCTCGCATCGCGCGTGCCGGTATTTGGGCCGAATTTGTCAGGCGCGGTTAGCAATTGCACATCTTTAGCGGCCAAGAGGCGCGTGCGAGCAATCTCCGGCTGTCGCGTCGTGGGCCCATCTGAGGTCGGGTCGCAGGCCTCGAGCTCGCGACGCCGGTGCTCTGGTCGGGAGGCCCCGAGCACGATCTCGGTCGGGCGATCGAGCGCCCGAGACCGAGATAACACTTATTTGTGACATCTACGTGATGCGTGTTATGCTTGTCGCATGCCACGCGATGAAGAGATCACATTCGCCGACCACCTGGGCCGCTTCTACGCCCACCGCTACGCGTTTCCGCCGATGGTTGGACGCGTGCTCGGCTACCTGCTGGTGTGCGAACCCCGCGACCAATCGATTGCCGAGCTGAGCGAGGCGCTGCTGGCCAGCCGCAGCGCGATCACCGGTGCGCTGGACGTGCTGGAGCGCCTGCATGCCATCCAACGCTCGCGAGCAGCGGGTGAGCGGATGGACCGCGTCCGGACTGACTTCTCCTCCGCGGAAGCGCGGGGGTTTGACATCACGGAGTACCAGCAGCTCGGCGATCTCGCCCGGGAGGGCCTCGAGGTGCTAAGCGATGCGCCGTCCGAACGCCGGGCGGATCTGCTCGAGCTGGCGGCGTTCGCGGACTTCCTGGTCGAGGGCACCCAAACGCTTCGCCAGGAGTGGGAGGCGCGTCGTGACGCCCTCCGTGCCTCGGGCGAGTTGCCCTCGTGAGCTGTGTGCCCCTGCCACCACATGACATCAAGAAACCGATTGGAAGAAAGCCATGACAGACACATCCTCACCGGCTATCAACGCTGACGCTGGAAAGGGCGGCTTCATCTCAAAGGTGATCGGCCCCAAGAAGCGGTGGCGGGAGTACAGGGCGCGCGTCGGAAATGAAGAGAGGGCGGCCTGATGGCAACCCAGCAAGCCCCGGCGATCCACGTACAGGGCCTGGAGAAGTCCTATAAGAACCTGGAGGTGCTGCGCGGCGTGGACTTCGACGTGCCGCGGGGCAGCATCTTCGCCCTGCTCGGCTCCAACGGGGCCGGCAAGACCACGGTCGTGAAGATCCTGTCCACGCTGCTCAGGGCCGATGCGGGCACTGTCAGCGTCAACGGCTTCGATGTCGCCACGCTGGCGGCGGACGTACGGGAGTCGATCAGCCTCACCGGACAGTTCGCGGCCGTCGACGAAATCCTCACCGGGCGAGAGAACCTGGTGCTGGTCGCGCGGTTGCGGCAGGTCAAGGACCCGGGCGCAATTGCGGATGACCTGCTCGGCCGCTTCTCACTGACCGACGCGGCGGTGCGGAAGGTGTCGACCTACTCGGGTGGCATGCGCCGCCGCCTCGACATCGCGATGAGCCTGATCGGGAATCCGCCGGTCATCTTCCTCGACGAGCCGACAACCGGGCTCGACCCCCAGGGGCGCATCGAGGTGTGGCAGACCATCAAGCAACTCGCCGAGCACGGCACCACGGTGCTGCTCACGACGCAGTATCTGGACGAGGCCGAACAACTCGCTGACCGGATCGCGATCCTCCACCACGGTCGGATCATTGTCAACGGCACCCTCACCGAGCTCAAGCAACTGCTCCCGCCCGCCAAGGTCGAATACGTCGAGAAACAGCCGACCCTCGAAGACGTGTTCTTCGCGATCGTCGGTGACAACGGCAAGCACGACGACGCCGGCCAGACCGTCAGCGCCGGCGCCAAGGAGTAAGGACCAACCATGACCACGCAATTCCTCGGCGGCACGGCCGCCCTGACCGGGCGATCGCTGCGCCACATCACGCGCAGCCCGGACACCATCATCACGACCACGATCATGCCGATCGCCTTCCTGCTGCTGTTCGTCTACGTGTTCGGCGGCGCGATCAAGACGGGCTCGGGTTCGTACGTGAACTACCTGCTGCCCGGCATCCTGCTCATCACGATCGCCTCGGGCATCTCCTACACCGCGTTCCGGCTCTTCCTGGACATGAAGAGCGGCATCTTCGAGCGATTCCAGTCGATGCCGATCGCACGCTCGTCCG
Organism: uncultured Actinomycetota bacterium; assembly: GCA_963708835.1. Classification (GTDB taxonomy): domain Bacteria; phylum Actinomycetota; class Thermoleophilia; order Solirubrobacterales; family Solirubrobacteraceae; genus Palsa-465. Next base: position 277,530 of record CAVPUB010000003.1, read on the forward strand.
TGCTGTGGGCGCACGTGCTGACCTCGCTTGTCGCCAACATGATCTCGGTCGTGGTCGTCGTGCTCGTCGCCCTCCTCATGGGCTTCCACTCGGCGGCGGGCGTGCTGGACTGGCTCGCGGTCGCCGGCATCCTGATGCTGTTCACGCTGGCCTTGACGTGGCTCGCCGTCATTCCCGGTCTCACCGCGAAGTCCCCGGACGGCGCGAGCGCGTTCTCCTACCCGCTCATCTTCCTGCCGTTCATCAGCTCGGCATTCGTGCCCACCGACAGCATGCCCGGCGCGGTGCGCGCCTTCGCCGAGAACCAGCCGGTGACGACCATCGTCAACACGATCCGCGACCTGCTCACACAACAGCCCGTGACCAGCGACATCTGGATCGCCCTCGCATGGCTCGTCGGCATCCTCATCGTCGCCTACACCTTCGCCATGGCCACCTACCGCCGCAAGATCTCCTAGTTGCAGTTGCCGACAAGGCTGTTCATCCGAGCGGCAGCCGGCCCGATCTGCCGACGTGAACTCGTGTAAGGGACGAGCGATCCGACGATCGCATCCCGAAAGCCGAGCGCCGCGCTCGCCTCTTGGGTTCGTCTGACCAGTGGCGCGCGGGCAGCGGCCTAGGAGGCGGAGGCAGCGTCGCGCTCGATCTCGGCGGTGTCGGCCTTCAGCTCTTTCTGTTGGAGCTTTGCCGCGCGCTTCATCGCGGTTTCGACCTTGGCGCCCATGTCCGAGACGGCAACCACCACGAGGCCCGCCGTGCCGGCGTCCAGATGCTCGCCCAACTCCTTGAGGTCGTGGCGACTCATCCCCGCCGCGGCATGACCAGCCACCGCGCCGAGGATCGCGCCCCCTGCGGTCGTGGCCGCAAGCAGCCCGCCTCCGACCGCCGCGAACGGAAACAGCACAACGACCAGCCCCGTGGCCAGCCCGACTCCGCCGCCGAGGACACCGCCGACCCGTGTCGGCGTCTCATGCTTCTTGACGATCTTGACCTTGCCGTCGTCGCGACGCTCGATGACGGCCGCGTCCCAGGCATCGATCAAGCCCGCCTCGGAATGGAGGTCGTGCACCAGCTGATAGTCGGCCTGGGCATCCTCGACTCTGTCATAGACCCCCACGAACACCAGCAGCGTGTCAATCGCCATCAGCCATCTCCTATCTACGTGTGCGACGTGCGCCAGGGGGCTTTTCCTGCGCGCGCCTCGACTCTGATCGCCTTGTCGCCGAGATCCTCCACGGCCCGTGGGTGAGCGCACGTCACCCTTATAGGGTGAAATTCCAGCATCGACGCTGGCCGGCCTACCCGCGGGGCGGCGGCGCCAGAGGCTGGTGGCGACCTGCTCGTCAAATGGACGTGCCATCCCGTCTGGGACGGCAAATCGACTCGGACGACTCCTGGCTGTGGCCTAGACGTAAGGTCGAGCCGCCTGGCCGTCTCCGTCTCATAGAGGAACGTCTACGGAACGACGCGAGGTCGCGCTGGCTGGTGCTTGTCGATCAACCCGGAAGAATGCTCTTCGGCGGCTCACGTCCCGCGGCAAGGTCTGAGACGACCTCGTCAATGAGCCTGCCCGACTTTCGCCACCCGGTGACGCGCCACTCAAGCTCGCGTCTAGCGCCGGGGGGAGCTGAACACGTAGCCTCGATCACCCACGGGCGCCGGAGCAAAACGCGGCCGACGATCCCAGCAGCCAGTAAGACACCAAGAACGATCAGCTCAAAGCCAAAGAACAGAAGCGGAATGAGGATGACAATCGCCGCCATGACGCCAACGGCCACGAGCACTCCCTGCTCGCCGAAGTCGACGCCGCCGAGCCCCTGGCCAAGAGTCGATAGCCCGTCAGCCGCGCCGCCGCGCCGCTTCCACGTCCATCCAAAGCGGCGTGTGAGCCACCGGCGGCCCACCGTCCACTCCACACCATCTACCGCGACGACACGCCTCGGACCCACTTGAAGGGACATACTGCTTCACATACACGACGCGGTAGTCGTCGTTTCGCCGCTACTCAGGGCCGATCAAACCGACACCGCTGCTCCGGGCTAGAAGCAGCACTCTCGCCCGCGCGGTCCCAGGGACCTGTCATCGCACCCGGAGGGGCGGTCAGCTAGCGCGCAACCCGCATGTAACCGCAGACGACTCCCGCCGCCAGAAGCACTCGACCTCATCAAAGCCCGCCTCGCGCAGCGCGGTCAGCTCCAGGTCCAGCGGAAAGTACTGGTCCTCATCTGCCCACGCCGCGAAATGGTCGCGCGCCTGCGCAGCGGTGATGCCGTGATCACCCATCCGAGTCGCCCAACGGTCAAACCCGAGCTCGCGAAGCCGGGCACCTTCAGTCATCGCCGCGTCAAGATTGACCAGCACCCCGCCGGGCGACAGCGTGGCGTAAACCGCCTGGTAGAGCCCCGTCTTGGTCTTCAGGTCATGGACGTGGTGCAGCGCCAAGGACGCGACCACAGCGTCTGCGGCCGGCAGCGCATCAAAGAAGCTGCCTTCGTGGAACACGACGCGATCCGCGAAGCGGGCCAGCCGTCGACGGGCTTCGCCGAGCATGTCCGCGTCCACGTCGAGCACCGTCACGCGAACACCGGGAAGCGCATCGAGCACGGCAGACGAGAGCGCACCAGTACCGCCACCGAGGTCGAGCACGTGCCCGTCGGGCCGCGCCAGCGCGGTGAGCAGCTCGACCCCGGTGGCGATCATCTCGTCGTAGTGTGGAATCAGCCGCCGGATCTGGACGTCGTAGCCATCGGCGTCGACATCGAGATGACGCTTGACCGAGTGCGTCTCAGAACCGGACATCAGACGAGCCTACAAGGGGCCCCGGGATCAGTTGCGCGGTCGCCGGGATGCCGGCGGTAGCGCCAACAGGCGAGAGGCGCGGTCGATGTGACCGCGCCTCACCTGCTCGAGTCTTCTGTGGCGCTAGAGCGTCGTCGCCGCAGCCGTGCTCGTTGCCGGACTGGTTGTGGTCGACCGGTCGGGGGACTGGGCGGTGGCGCGGATGAGCAGGGCGGTGCCCCCTCCGGCGATGAGCAGTCCCAGGAGCAGTGCCGCGACTGCGTAGAGCGGCATGTGGGGCATGGTCACGCCGATTCCGCTGCTGGCGGCAAATCCACCGTGGCCGTCCGCGCTCATGATCACCACTCGGTAGCGGCCGTCGCGGATCTTCCAGTTGATCACGGCGGCATGCGTGGAGCTTGCCTGCGCCACCCAGAAGTGCTGTGTCGCGGGTGGTTGAGTGTCGGGGCGCCCGTTGTGGAGCGTCGAGTTGATGCTGTACGGGTACGCGGTCAGTCCTGTGACCTCGTCGGTGGAGACGCCGGCGAGGTAGCGATCAACGTCCGCGGTCCGACCGATCCCCACGAAGGTCGCCGTCCCCCCTGAACCGGGGAGGAGGCAACTCGCAGTCTCGGCTGGCCGAAGAGGCTGGCGACACCGGACGTGTTCTTGATGCTGGCGACCGATGAGACGATCGCGGCCGATGGCGTGGCGAGGCGATGGGGCCCGGAGTCAAGCCTGCCGTCGGTCCCGAACGCCGCGAGCAGGCCGATGCCGGCGAGCGCGATCACGCTGCCGAGAATGGCCAGGCTCGCGCCGGGAATGAATCGCACCGAGGTCCGGACGCGCTGTTGTGTCGGGGAAGACATGTGTTGCCTTTCGGAATGGTTGCGGGCCGGGCACGAGGTGTGTTCGGTCCGTTGGGCGTTTCGATATGACCAAGCTACGGGCGCCTGACACTCGTGTCGTCGGCCATCCGGAGGGACCGGGTTCCACCTTTAGACGGAGGCGAGAACAGCGAGATTGCCGCTACCGTCGAGCTCGTGGGCAAGCCATGAGATCCCGGGCGGCGCCATTGCTCCGCACCCTGCGAGCCCACGGCGATGGGGTCGGGGTCGCGGCACTCACAGCGGCCTCCCTGCTGGTTCTCTGGCTTCAGCCCATCGACCCCGGCGCGGGCGTGTCACGCCACCGCGATTGGCTCGCCGTCGTGTTCGTCCTGCTCACCACGCTGCCGCTGCTCCTGAGCCGAAGAGCGCCGCTGGCGGTGGCGGCGATCGTGGTTTGCGCCTCGCTGGTCGGCTCGGTCCGGGGGTACGCCCTGGCAATCTCGACGGTCGGCGCGCTGGTTGCGCTCGCCGCTGCCGCATATCTCACCGACCGCCCACGCACGATCGCGATCGGCGGCTTTACCCTGCTCGCTTTGCTCGTGGTGTCGGCTGTCAGCGGCGGATCGCTGCTCCATCTCCAACCGCTGGTCGCGAACGCGTCAGCCCCGCTGCTGGCGCTGATCGCCGGCGATGTGATGCGCACCCGGCGGCTTTACGCCGACCGCTGGCAGGCCAGAGCCCAGGAGATCGAGCGCCTGCGTGACGCCGACCAGCAGCGAGCGGTGGCCCAGGAGCGTGTCCGCCTCGCCCGGGACGTCCACGACATCGTCGGTCACTACCTTGCCGGGATCGCGCTTCAAGCTCGAGCCGGCCGGCTAAAAGTGCGGACCGATCCCGCCCGCGCGAGTGACGCCCTGACCCAGATCGATCAACTCGCGAGCGATGCTCTGGCCGAAACGCGCCACGCGGTCGGAGTCATGCGCTCCGACAACGCCCTCGTCGATCTCCGTCCCGTCCCGGGCATCGATGACATCGAGGACCTTGTTGCCCGTCTGCGGAGCTCCGACGTGCGGGTGGAGCTTCGGCGCGACATGAACAGCCGCTCCCTCCCCGCGGGGCTCCAGACGGCCGTGTACCGGATCGTGCAGGAGGCGCTCAACAACGTCATCAAGCACGCTGGGCGAGCGAACGCGCTGATCACGATCGAGCAGCACGCCGAGGCGCTCACGCTGAGTGTTCGCGACGACGGCGCGACGTCGCCGAGCGCGCGTCACGACGGGCAGGGCAACGGCGTGCGCGGCATGCGCGAGCGCGCGGTCCAGGTCGGCGGGACGCTGCAAGCCGGGCCCGCGAGCGATGGCGGCTGGCATGTGCAGGCCCGGCTGCCCATCGACCCCGCGGCCGTAGCATGAGCCCCCGGATTCTCATCGTCGACGACCAGGCTGTGGTCCGTAGCGGGTTTCGCGCACTACTCGAGGACGAGCCAGGCTTCGAGATTGTCGGCGAGGCCCGGGACGGGCGCGAAGCGATCGCGCTGGTCGCCCGTCGCGAACCGGATGTCGTGCTGATGGACATCCGCATGCCAGGAATGGACGGACTGGAAGCGACGCGCCTGCTCACCGCGCCCGGCGCCGAACACCCGGTCAAGGTGATCGTCATCACCACCTTCGACGTGGACGAGTACGTGTTCGCCGCCCTGCGCGCCGGCGCAGCCGGATTCCTTCTCAAAGACGCCCAACCCGAGGTGCTGATCGACGCGATTCACGCCGTCGCCAACGGGTTCGGACTGATCGCTCCCGAAGTCACGGGCCGATTGATCCGTGAGTTCGCCGCCGTTTCCGCCAGCCCCGACTCCGACCATCTCCTCGACGCGCTCAGCGCACGCGAACGCGACGTTCTGCTCCTCATCGCCGAGGGCAAGAGCAACGCCCAGATCGCGGCCGACCTGTTCCTCGAGGAGAGCACCGTCAAGACCCACGTCAGCAGCATCCTCGCCAAACTCCAGGTCAACAGCCGCGTGCAAGCCGTCATCCTCGCCTACGAGACCGGACTCGTGAATCCAGGCAAGCGCCAGACACCCACAGACCGCTAGCCGCGCACCCGTCGCCCGAACCGATGAGCGGACGGTCGCCGTTGTCCGCGGGAACCTTTCGTCGTCGCGTGCCGCTGCGGGCTCGGCGGCGAGACCCGATCACCAGGCGAGCGTAGCTGGCTATCCCTTGAGCTTTGTGACGGCCTTGCAGGCGGCGGTCAACCCGTGCGCAGGGCCGGTCGACCCGACCGCCAGCGCGCTGAAGACCAGCGTGTCGGTGCCGGTGACGCCGGTCTGCTTGAAGCTGAGGTTGCCCTTCCAGTGCGCCGCCGCTCCGGTACCGCCGATGATCTTCATCGAGCCCTTAACGACGAGGTAGCCCTTGCTCGGGTCATAGGGGCCGGCGGTGCCGCTCCACTGCACGCAGGCTGTGCCCAGTGCGTGATCGGAGAACGTGACGACCGCCAGTCTCGCCTTGCCGCTCGCCACATCCTTGGCGATGAAGGTGCCGCCCTTGGCGATCTGGGTGTACGGCACGCCGGTGACCGCCGACATGAGCGCCGCCACCACATGCGCGGCCGGGCCCAACTTGGCCGAGAAACTCCCCTTGGCGCCGACAGAGCCGAAGTCGTGGTTGACGATGTTGACGCTGAACGCCTTACGCGAGCCGGCGGACGCCCTCGGCTTGGCCTGTGCCCGCAGCGCGCTGGTGGCCACCACGGCCGGCGCGATGATCACCAGCAACGCGAGCCCCGCGATCCTGATCGTCGAGGCAGAGAAACGACGGGTCATAAGTTCCGGTCCAAATGGGTCGAAGTTCAGTACGGCGTCTCCGCTGAGCGCGGGCGAGCATCCTACAGGCAACACCGGCGAGCGAAAACCGGTGCGACGACCGGACACGCTCCGAGTGTCCCGGTCGGGAACGTCCTACGAACCACGGCGCGACGTCGCCGGGCCCGCCTCCGGCGAGGACCCGCCGCTTCTGCTCGGGGGTCCGGCCGGATGGTGAACGCAAGCCGACAGGCCGGTAGGCTCGAAGCAAAGGCGCGTCCAGCAGGGAGGAACGGAGACATGTCGCGATTCGCGGTGGCCAGGCTTGATGACATCGATGAGATCGATGACGGGCGGTGCCCGTTTCGGCCGGTGCGTCACCACTTCGGGATCACCTCGTTCGGCGTCAACGCGATGACCGGCCATTGCGACGGGGACAGGCTCATCAACGAGCACGAGGAGGCCGAGCCCGACTCCAGCGAGGAGCTGTACGTGGTCATTTCCGGGCACGCCCGGTTCGAGCTCGACGGAGAGTCTCTGGAGGCTCCGGCGGGGACGTTGGTCCACGTCCCTGCGGGCATCAAGCGGACGGCGTTTGCCCGCGAGGCCGGCACGACCGTGCTTGCCATCGGCGGTGGGGCGGCGGGAAGGCCGTATGAGCCCAAGGGCTGGGAGCTGTTCGCGCCGCTGTTTCCGCTCTTTGAATCCGGCGATTATGAGGAGGGCGCGGACCGTGCTCAGGCGCTCATCGCCGACGACCCGCCCTACGGTGCGGTGTACTACAACACCGCCTGCTTTGAGAGTCGCGCTGGGCGCACTGACGCGGCGCTCGCCCATCTGCGGCGCGCGGTCGAACTCTCCCCATCTCTGGCTGAGGCCGCCCGCGCAGATGACGATCTGGCGGCGCTTCGCGAGCATGCCGGGTTCGCCGAAATCGTCGGTGACTGACTGCGACGAGGTCATGCAGCCGGCCGCGTGGTGGTTCGCACTCTGATCGGGCGGCCTCCTGGGCTCGACCTTGCGGCCGAGCCTGATCGAAGCGGCTGGCCCGGTGCCGCGTGCCGTGTGCTTCATTGCCGCCGGCTCAGCCGGTCGCCGCTGCCGTCAGGGTGTCACGCACCGTTCGCTGCCGGCAATGAGCTTGTACATGCCAGATCCTGACATCCGGCGAGCGCGGTTTGATGCGCTGTTCCGTGAGCACCATTCCGCGGTTCGGGCCTATGCCCGTCGCCGGGTGTCTCCAGAGGTCGTTGACGACATCGTTTCCGAGACGTTCCTTGTGGTGTGGCGGCGGCTTGACGACGTGCCCCAGGCGCCGTTGCCGTGGCTGCTCGCCGTGGCGCGCAACGTCGTCGGGACCGAGTGGCGAGGGGTCACGCGGCGTGAACGTCTGTGGCTCAAGGCTCAGAGCTGGCAGGTTCTGGTTGCGACCAGCTCACGGGTGCGCGTGCCTGGCGCAGAGCGCGCCCAGGTCGATGCCGTAGGCCGGTTCGAAGACTTGGCAGCCGATCCGCGCGGAGAAGAAGTCGTGGCTGGACAGGTTGCCGAACGCGACGAGTGGGGCGGCGTTGCGAGCCAGGTCCACGTCGAGCCGGGCATATGTCAGATAGCGCTCGGCGCCCGTGAGCCTTGCCGCCGCGGCGAGTCGCCCGCGCCAGGTCCGGTCGTCGAAGGTCGGGACGGCCGTGCCGCTCGCGAGCAGGGTGTTCAGCATCGCGGCCGGGTCCAGCCAGTTCGGGAGCCAACCCTGCCAGCCGATGTCGAACGGCTCACCGGGCGTGGCGAGCTTGGCGGTCAGCGTGTTGTATGGGAGGGCCTTGACCTCGACCCGGAGGTCGATGGCCGCCAGGTCGGTCTCGATGATCTGCCCCTGCTCGGGGCACGGTGAGACGTTGCAGGTGTAGAGCACGACAGTGGCACCCGCGTGCCCTCGGGCGAGCCGCCTCGCCTTCGCCAGGTCTGGTTTGGGGGGATAGGTCTGCACGTTCCTGTAGCCGGGCGTTCCCGGAGGGAGGTAGTGGTCGGTGGGATGCTCGGGCAGCGGCAGGAAGTAATCACCGAGGCGAGCGAGCGCGGCGCGATCGATCGCGTAGTTGACTGCCCGCCTGAGTCGCAGATCGGCGAACAGTGGACGGTGGGTGTTCAGCGCCAGGAAGTCGAGCTGCGGGTAGGGGTTGACGAAGTACTGCTGCTTGCCACTCTTGGCAGCGGGGGACCCCGGGCCGTAGCGCGCCGCGAGTGTGGCGGCCTGCGCACTGTCGAATTGGGCGCCGATGGCGTAGTCCGCCGTGCCGGCCTCGACGTCGGCGATCGCGCGCTCGGCGGGGATTCCGACCGCCAGCTCGATGCGCGCAAGCCGGTGCGGGCGGTTCCCACGGTAATTGGGGTTGCGGGTGAGCACCACGCCCTGCCCGGGCGTGTAAGCGTCGACGCGGTACGGGCCCGCGGAGGGAATCAGTCGCACACCGCGCGGTTCGATCGGGGTGTCGGTGGGGACGGCGCACACCGCGGGCTCGGCCAACCGCGCCGGCAGATCGCCGGCCGGCGCCGTCAGGCGGATCGTCAGCCGGTTCCCCTGAGCGATCACACCGGAGATGTGATTCGCCTTGCCCGCCATGTAGGCGCGCGCGCCGACAATGTCGCGGTAGTCGCCGGCGACATGGCTCCGCATCCGAGGATTCAGCGTGCGCTCGATTGAGTACTTGAACGTCTGCGCGGTGACAGACTCGGTCGACGGCGGGGAGAAATGGAAGCCGCGGCGGATCGTGAACGTGTACCTCTTGCCGTCGGACGAGCGCGTCGGCAGTGACTGCGCGACCTCGGGCACGAGCCGCGACCCCGCGGCGCCGGCCTTGTCGGGATAGTTGACGAGCTTGACGCAGGTCGCGTACAGGAGCAGCGCCGCGACGTCGTCGTAGGCCAGAGCCGGGTCCATCGAGCTGACGTCGGACGGCGCGACGAGTCGTGCGGTGCCGCCGACCACCGCTCCAGAGGGGATCGTCCGCGCATCGACCGTGACCCACACCCGATTGCCGACGACCGTGATTGCCTGCGGGCTGCCGCCGACCGCGATCGTCGCGCTCACCTTGTCGGTCTTGGGATCGATGCGCATCACGGTTCCGTCGCCGCTGTTGGCGACCCACACCGACCCGCCCCCGACCGCGACGCCGGTCGGCAGGGAGCCGACGGGGATCGTCGTCCTCACCGCTCTGGTGCTCGGATCGATCCGGACCACCGTGTCGTCGCCCGAGACGGCCACCCAGACACCGCCCTCGCCGCTCGCGATCCCGCTCGGGCCGTGGCCGACGGCGATCGGGCTCACCGCGCCTGTGGCGTCCACCCGGGTGACGTTGTCGGCGTCCTTATCGGTCACCCACACGGCCCCGTCTGCGCCGAGCCCGATTCCCGTCGGGCCGGCGTTCGGATCGTGCCGGGCGAGGACATGCCCCGTGAGCGGGTCCAGGCGTGTCAGCTCACCGGAGGACGGAGCCACCCAAAGGCTGGCGCCGCGCGCCGCGACCACCGCGGGGCTGCCGGACACGACGTTCGGGATCTGGACGGGATCATCGATCGTGTCGAACTGCGGGTTGATGCGGTCTGCTGAGACGAACGTCGCGGTCGGTCCAGAGGTGACGACCCACACGCCGCCCCGGGCACCCGCTATCCCGGTCGGAGGATCGCTCAGCCTGATCGTCCGGAGCGTTTGGAGTGTGTGCGGATCCACCCGCGAGACGGTCTGATCATCGAGGTTGGTCACCCACAGCGACCCTGAGGCGTACGCGAGCGCGTCGGGTCGAGCACCCACCGGAATGACCGCGGTGACACGATCGCTCCGGACGTCGATCGCGGCCAGCGAGTTCGGCGCCACCCGCACGGTGCTCACACCAGAGCCTGCCAGGCTCACCGCGACCGCAATCAGCACCGCGAGCAAGAGCGCTGCGCCCGCGGCGATCAGCGGCCGGCTGCGCCGCGCGCCAGGATCGATTTCCGGCCGCGACCGAATGGCGCTCCGGGCGGGGGGCTCCAATGCGGGATCCTGGGCCAGGATCGCTCGTTGGAGCTCCTGGAGCCCGCGGCCAGGCTCCAGCCCAAGCTCGTCGACCCGCCGCCGACGCGCCTCGCGGTAGGCCTCCAGCGCGTCGCCCTGGCGCCCCGATCGGTACAGCGCCAGCATCAGCTGACCGAGAAGCCGCTCGCGCGAGGGGTGCGTCTGGACGAGCGCCTCGAGCTCCCCGATCAGCCGCGCGTGATCACCCAGCGCGAGCACCGCGTCCACCCGCTCCTCGACAACGTCCAACCGTGACTCGTCTAACCGCGCGATCTCCGCTTGCGCGAACGAGTCGTAGGCAAAGTCCGCCAGCGGGGGACCGCGCCACATCGCTAACCCCTCACCCAGCCGCGCGACTGCCGCGGCTGGATCGCCCCCCTCCAGCGCGGCTCGGCCTTCCGCGACCACAGACTCAAAGCGGTCCACGTCAATCTGGCCAGGCTCCGCGTGCAGAAGATAGCCGTGCCCGCGGGTAACAAGTAGCCCCTCACCGAGCACCTTACGCAGGTTCGAGACGTACCCCTGAATGATCTTGACCGCGCTCGGGGGTGCCCGCTCCCCCCACAGGGCATCGACCAGGCGCTCTGAGGAGACCGGCTCGTCGCGATGCACGAGCAGCACCGCCAACAGCGCCCGTTGCTGGGGGCCACCGAGGACCAGCGGGCGGTCTCCTTCGACCACCTCAAGCGACCCAAGGACTCGAAACTCGATCACCGGATATGCCCCACTCCCAACGCTACCACCGCGCCACTCGCCCTCAAAGCGCCCGTCTCACGGGGCGTTTACCAAGCATTGACCGGCTTCGACCGCTTCTCGACCGGCGGACGTGATGGTTCTCGCAGATCGGATCGCAAATGGCGATCGATAACCACAAGGAGACCGTCGCCAATGACCACCACGCACCGCATCAGCACAACCGCTGCGCTCATCCTCTCGCTCGCCACACTCGGCGCACCTGCAGCCTCAGCCAGGTCCGTTGGCCTAGACGCGGCGACTGCCGCCAACGGCCAATCGAGCACAGCGGTCCGACCCAACCCCGACCAGCAGACCGCGACAGGCGCCACCGCTAACCGGACCTCCGCCGCCGTCTACAGCCGTCAAGACAAGTCGATCGTGGCCTCCGCCTCCCCGTCGGCGACCTCTGGGATCGCGAACGCAACCGCTGCACCGGCGGTCGTGCGCCTCCAGGCACCCGCCAGTGGGTTTGACTGGGGTGACGCCGGCATTGGCGCGGCCGGCGGTATCGCCCTGTCGATGATTGGCCTTGGCGGAGCGCTCGTCGTGTCTCAAAACCGTGCGCGCCGCACGCGCGGCAGGCGCGGCACGACAGCCATCCCCAGCTGACCGGCGGCGGAGCCGCAGCTCGACAGAACCAGATCATGTCCACGACCCCGGGCACTCCGCGGGCCAGGGCCAAACGCGGGAGCGCGGTCGAGGTCGGGGTCGTGGCGCTGAGCACACTTGTGGCCCTCGGCGTGACGGTCTTGTTCCTCGCGCTTATGGGTGCAGGGCGAAGCAGCTCGGCGCCGGGACACCCCTCATCGGGTCCGCCCGCGCTGTCGCAGTACTCCGGCACTCGCACACCACGAACAGCAACTCAGATCCACACGACGCCGGCCCGCGAGCCGCGCACTTCGCGGCCGTGGCCCGGTAACCAGAGCAGGTAAGGAGGAGAAATGAGTTCCAGATCAGCACGGGTCCGTCTTCTGAGACGGCTCGGGATTTCGTCCATTCTGTTGGTGGCTGCGCTCGCACTCGCCGCCACCGCCTCGGCGGCGTCGGTCACGGTGTTCGCGACCGGGCTGAACAACCCGCGCGGGCTGAAGTTCGGTCCTGACGGGAATCTCTACCTCGCCGAAGGGGGCCTCGGCGGGTCGCTGACGACCACCCCGGCACAATGCGCGCAGGTGCCGCCGATCATCGGCCCCTACACGGGCGGGTTCACAGCCGACATCGTCCGCTTCGCACCGAACGGAACCAAGACGGTCGTCGCCTCCGGCCTGCCGTCAGACCAGACCGGCCCAGCACGCAGCTTTCGCAGCGGCGTTGCCGACGTCGCGTTCATCCGCGATCGGCTCTACGCGCTGCTCGCCGGCGCCGGCTGCTCGCACGGCCACATCGACGCCGATAACGGGATCATCCGCGTCAACCACAACGGAACAACAACCCAGGTCGCGGACCTCAGCGCCTTCATCAAGGCGAACCCGGTCGCGAGCCCGGATCCCGCGGACTTCGAGCCCGACGGCACCTGGTACTCGATGGTCGCAGTGTGCGGGGAGCTCTATGCGGTCGAGCCCAACCATGGTGAAGTCGACCGCGTCGATCCCTGGACCGGCGTGATCAGCCGCGTGGTCGACGTCTCAGCGAGCCAGGGCCACATCGTCCCGAGCGCACTCGCCTACAACGGAAACCTGTTCCTCGGCAACCTCGGCGAGTTCCCGGTCACACCCGGCAGCCAGACGGTCTTCAAGCTGACCCCGAGCGGCAAACTGAAGCCCCAGGCGACAGGACTGACCACGATCCTCGGACTCGCGTTCGGCCACCGACATCGGATGTATGTGCTCGAAACCTCAAACCAAGCCGGCGCTCCAACGCCCGGGATGGGAGACATCGTGCGAATCGACCCCTCCGGTGCGCGTACGACGATCGTCTCCGGACTGACCTTTCCGACAGCCATGACGATAGGCCCCGATGGCGAGCTCTGGGTCTCCAATCAAGGGTTCGGCCCGACGCTCCCCGGCTTCGGACAGATACTGCGGATCAACCCAAACCAGCACTAGCTCGACCCACACCCGACTCTGAGGTATCCCCGCCAAGCGGACATACGTGATTCACCGGGGCCCAGACCCGTCGCGCTGAGAACGGATCTCGAAACCGACGGGTCTGCGAGCCCCGGCTGACCGGTCCGACTTCGGGTGACGCGGACCGCTCACCGCGGCCGACGTCACACCGTCCGACGAGGTGCTCGACCGCATCGACGAGATCAACCTGCCCGGCGTCACCATCAACCACGCCGGCGACGGATGGACCCAGCCCGCCCTCCAGGCTGGCGCGCGACGCCGGTCCGAGCCGAAACCAGACGACACGAGATGACGGCTGTTCGCGCATGCCCGGCGTGGCCGCAGTGAGGGCGTCGCACGTGGCCTGCGTCGCGACGGGACGCTTGCTCGGCGCGTGGAGATGCTCCTGCGGGCGTCCAAATCGTCCAAATTGCGAGGTTCCGTGGAGTGACTGGACGCAATACGCGTACTGGATGTTGTCACGGGCGTTGTCAGGCGGAGTGTCATCCTCTCGCCGTCGGCGCGCCTGAATCCAGCGCGACGACCGCCGTCGGGCAAACGAACCCTGATCATCCAGCTCGATATCTGAGTCAGCCCTATCGGCTCGGATCTGGACCCCAAGGCGTCGAGAACTTTGGCGGGCCCGCGGCCGCCGAGGAGCGGTTCTCGTGGCGCGCGGTCGTGCGGCGGACGATCCTGCTGTTCGGGCTCTAGCGGACGTGGTCTCCCCGTGCCCTCGCCCAGCGGGCCTGTCCCAATGAGGGCCCGACGGACTAATGAGCTTTAGGTAAGTATTGTGAGGTAATAACCGTGTTGGGCGCGCGCCCACGGAAGTGAAATTCAGAGACAGCGCGAGCCATAGTAAGAGTTCCTACAGGTTTACAAGATTGTGCAAAAAAACATGCAGGATATGGCACACTTACTGTTGCCTCCAGGGGGACGTAAGTCAAAGAAAGTGGGCGGCAGGTGGCGGCGTGGCTGCAAGCAGATCGGGGTGACGAGCCCCCGGGCGGAAGCCGACAGTGAAACTGACCCGAGACCCCGGCTTCAGAGGGGTTTCGGAGCCGGCTCGCGCCTTCACCGCCCTCCTGCTCGGGTCAGCAACGTTCCTGATCCTGGAGGCGCTCACCGGCCTCCGCGGCGTGGGCGCACTGGGGTTGCTTGCCGGGGTCGAGGTCTCGTCGGCTGCGATCGGACGGGCGGCCGCGATCTTCAAGCGCGGCCGGGCGCAGCAGCCGACACGGCGAATCGCGGTCATCGGTGGTGCCGCTGTGGCGGAGCGCCTGCGGTCCGATCTGGGCCGGGCCTCCCACCGGTTCGAGTTCGCGGGGCGCATCGCACCTTCGGGCGACGACGACGGCTCCGTTCGTGCGCTGGCTGAGCTCGACGGCCTGCGCCAAGCGGTCGTCGAGCACGGCATCGGGCTCCTGATCCTGAGCTCCTCGGCTCCGCGCCTGCAGGTGTTCGACCAGCTCGTGAGCTGCTGCCTGGACCTGCCGGTGAAGCTGGTCGAGCTGTCGTCGTTCTACGAGGCGGTGTTCGGCTACGTCCCGATCTCGGAGATGAACGTGGTGTGGTTCCAGTACCTGGTCGACCCATACTCGCGGTTGCCAGATCGGTTCGTAAAGCGCGCGATCGACCTTGTCGGAGCGGCCTTGCTGGCAGTGCCCGCTCTGCCGCTCTGCGGAATCCTGATGTTGGTCGTCCGTCGCGACGGTGGATCCGGGATCTTCCGTCAGGAGCGCGTCGGCGAGGGCGGACGCCCCTTTACGCTCTACAAGCTCCGCACGATGCGACCGTCCAGCGGCTCCGACGCACAGTGGGCGGCGATTGACGATCCACGTGTGACGCCTGCCGGTCGTCTGCTGCGTTGCACGCACGTCGACGAGCTGCCACAGCTGCTCAACGTGCTCCGCGGAGAGATGAGCCTGGTCGGACCCAGGCCCGAGCAGCCGGCGGTCGTCGAGCGGCTGGAACGCGACGTCCCGTTCTACCAGCGACGCCATCTGATTCGACCGGGAATCACGGGCTGGGCGCAGATTCGGTGCGGCTATGCGCGTTCCGAGTCGGGGTCGATCTGGAAGCACTGCCACGATCTGTACTACCTCAAGCACCGCTCGATCCGAATCGACCTTTGGATCCTCCTGGTGAGCGTAGGACTCGCGCTGCTTGGCGCGGTGCGACGGACCGAGGTGATCACGAGATCGAGGGCACCAGCAGACGCAGCAGCTGCGCAGACCCTGGCCGGCCAGGATGCGGCTCAGGTGATCGCCGGCGGCAGCCCTCCGGCCGCCCCCACATGATCGCGATGCCGCCGACGATCTCCGTGGAGACGGTTCGAGATGAGCGCGCGTTCGAGGGCCTGGCAGGCGAGTGGGACGCGCTCGTCGCGATGATGCGGCGCCCGAGCCCCTTCCTGTGTCACGGCTGGCTGCTCGAGTGGTGGCGCCACTACGGGGCCGGCGCGATGCTTCAGGTGCATGTCGCGCGCCGCGAGCAACGGCTCGTCGGCGCGCTCCCACTGTTAGTGGTTCGCCGTTGTGGCGTACGCGTGGCGAGTTACATCGGGGGCACCGAAGCACCGCTTGCCGACGTGCTGGTGGCGGACGCCGACCCCGACGCTGTCGCCGCGCTCCTACTGGAGAGCTCGTCCGCGGCGGGCAACCATCTGCTGGACGTATTCGGAGTGCCCGCGCATAGCCACCTGGCGCAGGCGCTTGAGCCGTATGGCCTCTGGGAGACCGAGGTCGTTGAGGCCCCAGTGCTCGCCCTCGATGGCGGCTGGGAGAAGGTGTACCGGGAGAAGACGAGCGCCAAGCGGCGAAACCTGCATGCGCGCAGACGCCGCCAGCTGGAGAGGCTCGGGGATCTCGAGGTTTCGGTCGCTCGCTCGGGCAGCGAGCTCGAGGTGGCGCTGGACGAGGCATTTCGCCTGCACCAGCTGCGTTGGTACGGCCGGCCTGACCATTCGGACTTCGGCACGCATGAAGGCATGCGGTTCCATCGCGCCGCGCTGCGCGCGTTGCTCGGGCTGGACGCGCCGCGGATCGTCACGCTGCGACTGGACGGACGAGCGATCGCGTTCCATTACCACTTTGTGCTGTTTGAACGCATGTTCGTCCACCGGCTGGGATTCGATCCTGCCTACGCACGCTACTCGCCGGGCCTGGTCAACACATTGGACGCGATCGCGGGTGCCGCACGCGAGGGCGCTAGACGAGTCGAGTTCCTTGGCGGCGGCGAGCGGTACAAGCTCGAGCTCGCCGATCGCGTCGAGCCGCTGCACCGTCTGGTCGGGCTCCCGCGCGGCGTCCGCGGCCAGCTTGGAGCACGAGCGGCAATCGCGCAGGTGCGCGCCCGGCTGCGCCTAAAGCGCTCGCCGGTGGTCAACCGGGTCTACTACCACGGGCTCGCGCCCGCGCGCCGGCTTCGGTCTGCGATGCGCAGCTAGTTCCCGCCCGGGTCGCCGTGAGCCGCGTCGCCGCGATGGCGCCGCAGCGCACTGAGCGTCTCCATCGTGGACGCCTTGAGGCGGTCCCGGGCGCGCGACGTCCCGGGCGGATGAGGGGAGAGATGCAAGCGGCGCATGCGAGCGTTGAAGTGCGAGACCCGCTCCATCTCGAGGCTTGAACGCGTGCGGAAGGTGATCGACAGCGATATCGAGGCCTGCTCACCCACGTGTACCCAGTGAGGTGCGAACGGAGGCACGTACACGCCGTCGCCCGGTTCCATGTGGAACGTTGTGTCGAGGCGCGGCATCCGATCGAGGTTACGGTGACCCCCGTCGAAGTACCGATCGAGCTCGGCCTGTTGCTCGGTCGGGTACGCAAAGCGCCCCACGCTGAAATCCTTGGCCCCGCGGATCTGCAAGAGCAGATTTTGCTCGGGATCGAAGTGAGCGGGAGTAGTCGCGCCCGGCGCCGACAAGAACAAGTAGGCCTTGCGGTAGCGCATCCCGCCGTGGCGCTCGCCCACGTGGGCCTCGACCTGGTCCAGGCACTCATCAAGCAACACTCGGTATTCGGGCACCTGCTCGATGTACCACATCACCATCCAGGCGTTGCCGGACTCGAGCTCTCGCACCGTCTCCGACGGCGGCCCCTGGAGCTCCGGGGGCTGGCCCGGCGATAGCAGCGGCAGATCGGCGCGGTGCCGCTCGATCGACTTCAACGGGAGCCGATCGGCGAGCTCGGCCATCGCCTCGAGCGTCAACAGCCGATGGTCGGCGAGGTCATGGCCGACGGCAAAAGCCTGCTTGGAGAAGCATTGCGCGAACTTGTCCCCCTCGATGCTCAGCAGCTGCGGGGAAGAACCGGTCGTTGACACACCACACCTCCTCTGCGGGGAGACACCATCGCGGCTCCCATGCCACCTACGACTAGTGTAACTCTTCCTTGGAGCTATGAAAACCTCCGAACTTGCGCAGTGCCTCCGACGCGACCCGGCTGCGGTCACGCATTGGCCGGACGGCGCGATCGAGGCCAATCCGCACGGCCAGGGGGCGCGCGTGAGCGTAGGCCGCCCACTGCATCGAGCGCACCGGCGAGCGCCCGAAGCTTTGTAACAGGACGCGCTCGTGGACTCTGTCGGTCCAGGCAAGCTTGTATGCCTCATCGCCGCCCAACAGCTCGATCCGATCCACGCCGGTCGTGAAAGCTTGCTCGATCACTCGTTCCAACAACAGCTGACCCGGCGATATCCGGCCGCGGGCGGGGTCGAACCCGCCCTTCATCAGGTACAGGACGCCTCCTTGCTGGAGCGCGAAGATGAACGCGATGGGAGCCTCGTCGAGACGTAAGAAGAAGAGCCGCAGACGGCCTCGTGCTGCGGCGCGCCGCGCGACCTCGGCGTAGAAACGACGTGTCTCGGTTCGCGCGGCGACCGCCGTGCCGAGCCGGTCCTTCCATTCCGAGGCCTCCAGCTCCCAGCCCTCCGCGAGCAGCCGAGCCAGCTCCCGCGAGCCGTCACGTACGTCAAGCCGCACTTTGCCCTGCTCTCGGAGCCGTCGGTTGCGCCGGCGTAGGTCGGCGTTGAATGACGACTTCCGGCCGGCACGGTAGTCGGCGAGGGTCCCGTCGAGTTCGATGTAGGGGGAGCGCAGCATCACGCGCTCGACGAGAAGCTGGCCGTGTGCGGCGGCGTGCCGGCGGACGGCACCTGCGAGCGGGTCCTCGCGATCGACGTAGGACAGCTTGAGCCGCGAGACGCCGCGGGCGGCGAGCTCTTCGAGCGCACGCGCCGTCAGTTCGTCGTCCTCGGCCAGCACCCCGAACTGGGGCGTGTGCCCGTTGGTCACAGATCGCGCAGTCTTCCCGCGCCGCGAGACGGGCAACACTGCGCCCAAGCGCCGGTTACGGCGGACCGCGACGATCGCCAGCCGTCCCGAGCCGAAGCACGACCAGTGCGCTGCGACCCAATCCGGCGAAACGAACGGTCCGGCACGGAGCCGTTCGGCGAGCGCCTCCCACTCCGCCGCCAGCGGGGCGATGCTGTCGGCGATCTCGACGTCGATCACGACGGCGCCACCGCGGTCCGACGCAGGAGTCTCCGGGCGAGCGAACGGATCGTGTTCAGATCACCCGACCGGGGCCGGAGCAGAGCCCACGCAAACGGGAACCGCGACCGATACAGGATGACGGCGACCGCACCCCCGACGAGCAGCGCGACGCTGGCTGCGATCGAAGCCCCGCTGGCCCCGGCGCGCGGAATCAGGACAAGGTCGAGCGTCGTCTGGCAGACCAGCGCGGCCAGCGGGCCGAGCGACGAGCGACCAGGCGCCAGGGAGGCCAGGCTCGATCCTGTGAACACGCTCATCGTCGCGAAACCGATCGCACTGGGCAGAAGCAGCAGGAATGGGACCACGGCCGGCCGGTAGGCGTCACCGAAGGCGAGCGGCAGCAATAACGGGCCGAGCGCCGCGGCCACCACGATCAACGCCAGCGTCAGCAGCAGGATCGCTCGGTACACGCGCAGCGTGCGCTCGAGCCGCGTCGCCGGCTCGGCGGCCGCGACTGCGGGCAGCAGGGCCGTGACCACCGCGCTCGGTAGGTAGTAGAGGACCTCCGACGCATTGACCGCCACCGCGTAGATGCCGAGCACGGCTTCGGTGCTGATGATCCCGGTGATGATCTGATCGGTCCGCGCGTTGAGCAGGTGCGAAAGGCTCCCGATCCATGCACGCGCGCCAAAGCGCACCGAGTCGCGAAGAACACCCATGTCCGGGCGGGTCCAGCCGGTCTCGGACGCGCCAGCCGACAGGAGGGCGACGCCGCCCACCGCCTCGAGCGCCGTCCAGATTGCCAGCGCGCGCACGATCGTGAGCCCGGCGGTGAGGTCGACCACCGCGAGCGCGGCGGCATATCCCCACGGGAGGCTCGCCTGGACGTACGAGTATGGCCGGAAGCGACCGCAACCCTGCAGAAACGCGTAGCCGGCGGTGGCGCCAGCACTGGCGGTGGTCCCGAGCGTGAGCAGCGCAAGCGCCCCGGCGCCGATGCCGTGGGGACGCAGGCCGGGAACGAACACCATCAGCGCCACCACACAGAGGCCCACAATCGTGGCGCCGACTAACGTCACGAGCGTGATGTTCGCGAGCAGTGCGGGACGGAGCGAGGGGGAGCGTGCGGCGAACACGCTCGTCGCCGAGTTGACGCCGAGGTTGGCCAGCTGGGACGCGACGAGCGCGGTCGTGGTGACGAAGGCGACCGTGCCGCGATCGGTCGGACCGAGCGCCCGCGCGAGCAGAAGCACCGCAACGAAGTAACCGGCGTTGCCGGAGGTCTGGCTCGTCAGGACGCGAAGTGAGTTGCGCCCAATCGTGCCCTGGCTCTCCTGCGGGCCGGCGCCTTGGGCCGCTCCTGTGCCCGCGTCAGGCCGCTCTGCAGGGGCTGGTCCGCTCGTTGTCGACCAGTCGGTTGTGGCCGGATCGCGCTAGGGCACCACTCTGGGACAGCGCCGCCTGCTGAACGATCAAGGGAGCCGAGCCGCTGGAGCAGGCCACGTTGCCACGGACCGTGTTGTAGGACGAGCCCTGAAGGATGACCGGTGTAGCGCGCGTACCGCGAAAGATGTTGCCGACGATGCTGTTGCGGTCGTCCAGGACGTCGACAAAGACGCCGACCCGGGTAGCGGCGATCTGGTTGTAGGAGAACGCATTCGCGTTCGAGCCGCCGCCTGCGTGGCGCCACTCGACGTTGATCCCGGTTCCGACGTTGGCGATCCGGTTCGCCAGGACCAGGGAGCGGTTGGTCGAATGCTCGATGTAGATCGCCACCGGGGTGTTCTGGACGCTGTTGTCGATGATCTCGTCCGAGGTCGAGGAGCCAACCGTCTCGATCCCGTCCGTCCCCGTGTTGGATATGGCGTTGCCGATCACGGCCGCCGCGACGCCACCGGTCCAGATTCCGCCCGCGTCGGTGCCGTCGTGGCGGTGCGGATCGATGATGTCCTTGATCGTGTTGTCGAGAGCGAGATTGTGGAGCGCCGCGGATCGGAGCCCGTAGAAGCGCTGTGCGAACAGCACGCCGTACCCGACGAAGCCGCTCACTCGCGTGCGCACGACGCTGGTGTCGCGGCTGTCGACCGATCCCTGGTCGAGGATGCCGGCGTTGGCGGCCGTGCCGCCGCCCAGAACCGTCGAGTCCTGGATCGATACGTCGCGGTGCGCGCCCCACACGGCCGCGCCATTGATTCGCACTCCCGAGATGTCGATTCGCTGCACGCGCACGTCCCGCGCTCCGTCTCCGATCGACACCCCGTCATCGATCTGACCCGCCCCAGCGACGGTGAGGTCCGAGATTCGGACGTCGTCACTGCGAGTGCTCAGCATCGCCGCGCCGCCCGCCCCCGGCCTTGGGGTGAGGATCGTCCCCGGCCCTGAGCCGAACAGCCGCGCGTCAGGCCCGAGCACGATCTGATCGACGCGATAGCGCCCCGGCGACAGCTTGACGGTCGCCGAGCCCCGGGCCAGCGCCCGTAGCGCGTGCGCCAGGCGCCGGTGAGGCGAGGCGCGGAGCACCGTCTCACCGCCTGGGAGCACCCGCGCCTTAACCGTTCGCGAGACGGCACGCCGGCCGAGACGATCCACGGCAACGACGGACAGCGACACCGGCCCTTCTGGCAACAGGGCGGCATCGACATCAAGTGTCCATGGTGCCCGTGTCACGGTGCCGAGCGGCCGGCCGGCGAACATGAACGTCGCCGCGACGACCCGCGTGTCGTCGCTGACCTTTGCCCGCACGGTGATCCGCCCGCGCAGCGTGCGTGGCCCGCCGTATGCCACCGCGAGCGTGCCCCCGGTGGCGCGCGCGGGAGCCGTCGGCGCGGCGAGCGTATCCGCCGACCGGACCACCGGCGAACCAGTCTGCGCGGCGATGCTCGAGCCACCGCAGCCGGCGATCATCAACAGCAGCGCGCCCGGCGCCAATGCGCTTCGACGGGCCCGTGCGATGCCCCTCACCTGGTCCGTTCGCTTTCGCCACCGCGATGACAGAAGCCCGACATTCGCCTCGGCTTATAGTAATCCCCCAGTTCTCCGTTTGGGGCAGCTTGAAGCCGACTGTGCTCATCCTGACCGCTCTCTACCGGCCCACTCGCGGAGTGGCCGGGGCGGCCGGGGTACGGGCGCACGCGATTGCGACCGGTCTTGGCGCCGCCGGCTATCGCGTGACCGTCGTATGTGCTCACAGCGCCGGCAACGAGCGACGGGTCGACGGGGGCGTCGAGGTTATCCCGACTCCGTGGGCCGACGTCGAGGCGCACGCGCGGCGAGTTGGCGTGGAGCTGCGCGATCTACCGCGAGCGCGAGAGCCAGGAGGAGAGCCCCGCAACTCGACGCTGCGCGAGATCGTCGCCCGTACGACGATCCCCGATCGTTATGTCATCTGGATCCCCGGTGCAGTGGCCGCCGCCCGGCGCCACCGCGGGCGCCACGACACGGTGATCAGCACCGGACCGGTCTCAGCGCACCTGGCCGCTCGCATGGTCGTCGGAGGACGTCCCTGGCTGGCCGACATCAACGACTTGTGGTCGCTCAACCCGCATCGCACCAACGGACACGTGCGCGACACGATCGACGTCTTCCTGGAGGGTCACACCCTCGCGGCCGTGACCCGGCTGACGACCGTTAACGATGCGATGGCAGAGGAGCTACGTTCACGCACCGGAAAGCAGGTGACAACGGTCTACAGCGGTTTTGACCCGAGCGACTTCGTCGCAGTCCCGCGCGAGCGGGCACCCGACGAGGCCATCAGTCTGCTCTACGCCGGGGCGCTGTACCCGAGCCAGAACCTCGAGCCGCTGTTCCAGGCGCTGGTCCGTCTGAGACGCGAGCGCGAGCTGTCGGCAGCAGGGGTCGAGGTCACCTTCATCGGGCGCGTGACCCAGCGGGCCGCACTCGAAGCGGAGCAGTTCGGCGTCGGCGATCAGGTCCTCGCGAGCGACCCGATCGCGAGGAATGATCTGCTGACGCGGATGTGCAACGCCGACGCGCTTCTCCTGCCACTCAATGACAGTGACAGCGCGGCGCTCCCGATGAAGATCTTCGAGTACATCGGTGCGGCGCGGCCGATCATCGCGTGGGGCCGGCCCGACTCGCTCGCCGCCCGCCTGATCCGCGACCACGGCTTTGGCGTCGTCGCGACCAACGATCGGGAACTCACAGACTACGTCGGACGGGTGATCGCCCGCGATCCTGCGCTCCCATCTGGTGATGACCAGGCGCGCGCGCGGTTCACCTGGCGCCGCAGTGTCGACGCGATCAACGAGCTAGTCGCCGGCATGGCGTGAGCGGCGAGCGCAAGCCACGGCTGCTGCTAGTGATCACCCTCGCCGAGCGCGGTGGCGCGCAGAGCTACGTCGCCGCGTTGCTCCCGGCCGTTGCGGAGCGCTACGACACGACCTTGGCGGCCCACGGCCACGGCCCCCTGTCCGATGCGGCGAGCGCAGCAGGCGTTGAGTTCGTCTCGCTCCGCCACGTGCGGCGCGCCCTCAATCCGTGCCGGGACGTTCTCGGGCTGGTCGAACTGTGGGCGCTGATGTGCCGACGCCGTCCGGACATCGTCCACGCGAGCAGCTCCAAGGCGGGGATCCTCGGCCGGCTTGCCGCATGGCTCGCGGGTGTTCGGATCAGAATCTTCACTGCCCACGGCTGGGCATTCGCCGCGTACGCCGGGTTCCCGGGTCGGCTGTATCGCGTGGCCGAGCGTTCGATGCTGCCGCTCACCAGTGCGACGATCTGCGTGGCGGAGTATGAGCGGCGGGTCGGCATCGCGGCGGGCGCCTGCCGCGCCGACCAGACCTACGTCATCCCCAATGCGGTGCAAATGAACGCGCTACCGCGGGTCGTGCCGCACGGCGGCCCAGTCGAGCTGATCAGCGTCGGGCGCCTGCGCGCGCCCAAGGATTTCGTCACGCTGGCTCAGGCGCTCGCCCGTCTGGAGCGCGACTCGTTCCGGGCCTCGTTGGTCGGTGACGGTCCCGATCGACCGATGATCGAAGCCGAGCTCGAGCAGCTCGGGTTGCGCGACAGCGTGCGGCTGCTGGGCGACCGTTCCGACGTGCCCCGGCTGCTCGCGGCAGCTGACATTTTCATCTGCAGCAGCCGCTCGGAGGGCATGCCCGTATCGATCATCGAGGCGATGGCGGTCGGCCTGCCAGTCGTCGCGTCCGCCGTCGGCGGCGTGCCCGAGATGGTCGACGACGAACGCACCGGCTTGCTCGTCGCACCCGGTGGGGTGGCGGCGCTTGCTGATGCGCTGGCGCGGTTGATCGGCGACCCCTCGTTGCGCGACCAGATGGGCCGCGCGGGACGGAAGGACGCACTGCAACGCTATGACCTGCCGCCGTTTCGGCGGGCACACCTCGAGCTCTACGCCCGTTTGCTCGAGGAGCGTGGTTGGCCGAAGCGCAACGCACGGTAGACCGAGCGGAGCGGCGGCTCGGTGTCGTGGCCGCCGCCGATCTTGGCACGGAAGTCCAGCAGGCGGTCACGCGGACCAACGCCGATGCGTCTCAGCCCGAGTCGGTCGCTGTCGGGACCGTTCGGGCCCGGTTCGGCACCGACGGCGACCTCGTAGCCGCTGGCGCACACCAGCTCCTGCTCGCGCCTGCCGTAGAGCCCCGCCGGGTAGCAGAAGGCCGCGACCCCATGCCCGAGTCGCGACTCCAGGACCTCCTTCGAGCCGGCGATCTCGCGCTCGGCCGCGGTGTCGTCGAGCCCGAGCAGGTTGGCGTGAGTGACCGTGTGTGCTCCGAAATCAATCGTCGATTCGCGGTCGAGCTCAACGATCGTCGCCCAATCGAGGAGCGGCGGCGGCCGTTCGTACCAGCTGAATGGGTGCGTTCCGTCGATCGCTCCCGTCGGCACGAAGATCGTCGCCCGAAAGCCCAGGGCGACGAGCACCGGGAGAGCATGGTCGACCACATCCTGGTAACCGTCGTCAAACGTCAGACCGACGGTGGGACCTCGCTGAGCCGAGTCGAGCGCGGCCACGGCCTCGCCGACACCGACGCCGCGGAAGCCCGCGCTGGCGAGGTGCTCCATCTGCTCACGAAATCGCGACGGCCTGACGGCGAGCTCGTCCCGGTCTGGCGACACCCGGTGGTAAGCGAGGATCCGCACGCCGACGGCGTCGGCCCGTCCGCCGGTGCGGATCTGCCACCAGGCTGAGCGCGCGTGCGTGTACGCGGCCTTTGCGGCGTACAGCGCCCGTGGTTCGAGGGCGAGTTGCTCGCGCCGGAGAGCCATGCTCAGCTCCGGAGCTTGCGCCGGCGGGCGCGCGGCGCGATCATCCTGGCGCGGGCCTGATGAGCGTTTCCGCGACAACTGCGCCGATCGGAGGAGTGTCGGCTCTGCGCCGCGCGGCAGCGAGTGCCGGCGCGGTGCTGGCAGTCTCGTTCGCGCTGGCCGTCTTGCTTGCGCGCGAGGCGCCGCCGCCGCCGCTGCTCGCGGCTGTCGCCGGTGTCGCGGCGCTGGCGGTCGTGGGCCTCGTCCTCGTGCGCTATGAGATGGCGATCGCCGTCGGCCTGTTGCTGCTGGCCGTCGTCCGCTTCCAGCCCGCACCCACCGACGCGGTCTTCGCCCTGGTTATCTGCGCGGCCGTGCTGAGTGGCCGGTTTCATCCCAGCCGAGTACCGTCGGTGGTGATCGGGTTGCTTGCCGCGCTGCTCGCGCTCGATGTGATCTCAGCGAGCGAGTCGGTCAGCATTGGGACGGCGCTGTCGTTCTTCAGTATCACGCTGTACCTGGCGCTGTTCGCGATCTGGCTCGCCAGCTACGTGGACTGTCGCCGGCGTTCCAAGCAGGTGGTTGTCTGGTACCTGACCGCCGCGCTGATCTCCGCGGCGCTCGGAGTCCTTGCGGTTCTGGCGCCGATCCCCGGCCACAGCACCCTGCTGTTCGACGGGCGCGCCGAGGGGTTTTTCAAGGACCCGAATGTGTTCGGCCCGTTCCTCATCCCGGCTCTCCTGATCCTGCTGGAGGAGACCGTCGCCCCGCGCCTGCTCCCCGCGTCTCGCCGGCTCAAACTCTCCGGGGTGATTCTGCTCGGGCTTGGGGTGCTGTTCTCGTATTCGCGCGCCGCATGGCTCGATCTCGCGGTCGCGCTCGTCACGATGCTCGCGGTCCTGCTGCTCCGACGTCACAGCGCCCGGACGACCGCTCGTTTGCTCGCCGTACTGTTCGTGATCCTCGTCTGCGGTGGCGCCGCGATCGCGGTTTCTGGATCGGGCAGCTTCCTGCAGGAGCGAGCTGCTCTGCAGGGCTACGACGCTTCCCGGTTCAGTGCCCAGGCGGCCGGCATCAGCCTTGGCGAACACCATCCAATCGGCGTCGGTCCGGGCCAGGTCGATGTGATCTTGCCGCTCTCGACGCACAATGCGTACGTGCGGGCCTTCGCCGAGCAGGGTCCGCTTGGCCTGCTGCTGACGCTCGCATTGCTGCTCGGCACGCTGGGGTTCGCTGCGCGCAACGCTGTGCACGGCCGCGATACATACGGGATTGGCTCGGCGGTACTGCTCGCGGCGTGGTGTGGCCTTCTGGTGAACAGCGCCGTCATCGACACGCTGCACTGGCGTCACCTCTGGATCGTGGCCGCGCTCATTTGGGCGGGGGCGGCTCGGGGCGCGGTGCCTTCGGCGGCGTTCGGCGGCGCGGCGCCTTCGGAGGCGTTCGGCGGCGCGGCGCCGACCGAGTCGGCGGCGCCGACGTAGACGCCTCGGCGGGCGGCGCCGGTGGAGGCTCCTCGGCGGGCGACGCCGCTGGAGGCTCCTCGGCGGGCGACGCCGGCGGGGGCCCCTCCGTGCGTGAGGCCTTCTGGCGCGTTCGGCGCCGCGGCGCGGGCCGCGCCGGCTTGGTGGAAGCCGGCGGCTCGGACGGCGCCGCTGGGTGGGCGGACCGAGCCGGCTCGGAACCTTCGGGAATCACCGCCGGCACGGGCTGCTCCGGATACGTCGGTTCGGACGACTCGAAAGACGACGTAGGCGGCAACGGAGCGGAGCCATGATCGCTTACCGGTCGCGCGCCGTCATCCGGCCGGGCAGCGATCTCGACGGCGTTCCACGGCCCGCGGCGGTGCGCGGTCCGGATGCCAAGCACCACGATTCCCGCCGGCCGCACGGCTAGCCGGCTGAGCAGCTCGCGCGTCTCTGAGAGCTGCTCCGCGTTGGCACGGCCGACCATCGAGACGACCATCGCCGCGTCGGCATGGCGCACGAACAGCTGCGTCTCGGCGGCGGCGATCAGCGGCGGCAGGTCGAGCAGCACGTATTCGAAACTGAGCTGCCGGACACGCTCGAACAGCGACCGCACCACGTCATTGGTGATCACCGCGGCAGGGTTGTGGAGCGGCCGGCCGCCGGGAAGCACGTAGAGATTCTCATCCACGTGCTCGATCTGGTCCGGCTCTGCAGCCGCGCGGTTGCCGTTCGGGCTGCTCAGGACTTTGCCGAGCCCGTCGTCAGGCGCCAATCCAAACACTCGGTCCAGCGTCGGCCGGCGCAAGTCGGCACAGACCAGCAGGGTCCTGCTGCCGGCCTCCGCGAACGCCGCACCGAGCCTGCTCACCACCGTCGTCTTGCCCTCCCCGCGCACCGCACTGGTGACAGCCAGCACACGGCAGCCGCTTGGCCAGGCGGCCAGGTCGATCGACTTGGAAAGGAAGCGATAGGCCTCTGCTTCGGCGGGATCGGCTGCGGTGCGGCGCACGCGTCCGTCGTGCGCGACTCGAGGAACTCGTCCGAGGACCGGCAGCCTCATGAGAGCACTCAGCTCACGATCGCCCGAGATGCTCGGGGCCAGCAGTTCCCGCCCGACGACGGCGAGCACCCCGATGAACAGAACCACGATGAACGCAAAGAACGCGTTGCGTGCCGGGCGTGGGCTGCTGGCGCTGCCGGCTAGGGGCGCAAGCGCAAGCAGCTGCAGGTCCGACCCCGCACTCGCCTCCTGCGCCACGACGTTGGAGATCTGCTGCTGCAGTGCGGCGGCCAGGCCGTCGGAACCGGCCACGCGGGCGGTCAGCATCTTCTGTGTCAGCGAATTCGCTTGCCCGGCAAGTTGTTCCCGTTCGGCCGCGGTGCGCACGCTCAGAAACGTTTTGGCGACGCCATTGGCAATCTGTGCCGAGCGTCTCGCATCGCCGTCGGTGGCCGTGATGTTGACGATGTTCGCGCTCGCGTCGAGCGAGGTCGTGACCTTCTGCTGCAGGCTGGTCGGCGATACGCCGAGCTGTCGGCCGGCGGACGCGAGTACCGTCGGCGAGGTGACGTACGCCTGAAGCGTGGCAAAGTTCAGTTGCGTGGGCGAGCCCGAGGCGGTGCCCGTGGCCGCCTGGACCGAAGGCGCGATCTTCGCGGTGGCGGCGTAGCTCTTCGGCAGCGCGAGCGAGATCAGCCACACGAGCACCGCGACCGTCACCGCCAGCGCCAGGATCAGTCCGGCACGGGCCCGTAGCGCTTCGATATAGCGGCGCGCGTCAACAGGCTCCTCGACGAGTCCTTCGCGCGAGTCCGATTCAGAAAAGCGCTGGCTCAACGAGATCAGCGTACAGGGCTGGCGGGCTTGACTTTCCCCTCGGTGAGCGCTCTGATGGCAGCTACGTCACCTCCGTACGCCGATCTCGGTCAAGGGCGCGCCAACGACCGTCGACCGCTGCGTTGCGCCGTCGTGGCAACGTGGTATCCGAGCGCTGAGGAGCCAATCGGCGGGATTTTCGTCCGCGAGGCCGCTCGCGCCGTCGCCAGCTTCAACGACGTCGCGGTGCTACATGCCCAGCCGGTGATGGGCCGCAGGCCACCCCCGCCTTCAGACGCTCTCGAGGACGGGCTACGAACGGTGCGCGTGCCGTTTCGGGCCTGGCCGACGCCCAGCGCGTCACTGCCACTCCGTCTTCGGGCCCTGGTTTGTGGGCATCGCCATCTCGTCCGTACCGGTTTTACGCCTGACGTGCTGCAGGCCCATGTCTACCTTGCGGGAGCTGGGGCCGTGCTGATCGCCCGCCGCACCGGCGTGGCCGTCGTCGTCGTCGAGCACCTGGGCGCATTCGTCGACGACACGGTCGCGCCGCGGCAGCGGCTCCTGGCGAAGATGGTGTACGAGGCGGCGGATCTAGTGTGCCCCGTGAGCGTGGCCCTCGGCCATCGCCTTGCTGCTCTCGCCCCACGCGCCCGCCTTCTCACCGTT
Organism: uncultured Actinomycetota bacterium; assembly: GCA_963708835.1. GTDB lineage: Bacteria > Actinomycetota > Thermoleophilia > Solirubrobacterales > Solirubrobacteraceae > Palsa-465. Next base: position 306,448 of record CAVPUB010000003.1, read on the forward strand.
CCCAACCAGGTGGACACAGCCCGGTTCTACCCAGCCCGGACTGCTCCGGCGCGACTCGGTCCGGCGCGTCTCCTTGTGGTCGCGCTGTTACGTCCCGTCAAGGGCGTTGACTACCTGCTTCACGCGCTCGCGATCGTGCGTGCACGTCGGCCCGTCGCGCTCGACATCGCCGGCGACGGGCCGAGTCGCCCGGAGCTCGAGGCGCTCGCACGCCGCCTCGGGCTCGAGGACGCCGTGCGGTTCCTCGGGCGCCAGAGCGCGCCGCGTATAGCGGAGCTGATGCGAGGCGCTGACTTGCTCGTCGTCCCGAGCCTCTCCGAAAACCTGCCCGTCGTCATCATCGAGGCACAGGCCACCGGGCTGCCGGTCGTCGCCAGCGACGTGGGCGGCGTGCGCGAGCTCGTCGACGAGCGGAGCGGGCAGCTTGTGCCCGCGGGGGACCCCCCCGCGCTCGCGACCGCGATCGAGGCGGTCCTCGCGCGTCCAACGGCGTACGACCGCACCGCGATTTCGAGCCGGGCCAAGGAGAGTTTCGGCTTCGAAGCGATCGGAGCGCGGTGGGACACGATCCTGCGCGAGGTCGCTAGCACGACCAAGCAGGCAGACCGAGCAGAGCGCCGGCCGCAGTGCCGCTCCAAGCAATCCGGTTCAACACGTTCGTCGGCCAACCGCGCGACAGCGCCGGGCGATTAGAGACGTGTGGGTCAGGTAAGGTCGGCCGACGGCGGAGGCTCGCCAGGAAGCGCCCTGAGACTCCCGCTCCCCGGCAAATGAGAGAAAAACCCCGGCCAGCGGCGGGATCGGCGGCGCCATCAGGGGTACGCCGAATAGCACCGCTGGTGCATCGGGGTGCGTTTGATGCGCCGCATCGGCACGGGGTGAGCGGTGTGGGATCATGGGATCGTGGCCCGCGAGTGGTTGCTGATCACCGTCTCCACCCCGCCCGGCGCGAGTTCGACCCTCCGGGTGTACGCGTGGCGCAATCTGCGAAGCCTAGGGGCTCACTACCTGCAACAGTCCGTGTGCTTGCTCCCTGCGACGCCGAAGACGACGCGCGCCGTAGCGCGGCTTGTGACCCGACTGCGGACGGAGGGCGGCCGCGGCGAGATGCTGCGCATCCACCTGACGGACGCCACGCAGCAGGCGACGGTCATCGACGCGATCCAACGCGAGCGGACCGACGAGTACCGCGAGCTGGTTGAGAGTACGCGGCAGTTTCATGGCGAGCTCGAGCACGAGCGACGCCGCGGCCGAACCATCTACACAGAGCTGGAGGAGTCCGACGCTGACCTCGCTCGCCACCAGAAGTGGCTCGCCGCCATCCGTAGGCGCGATTACTTCGATGCGCCCGGGGGCCCGGAGGCTGCTGCGGCGGTCGCCTCGTGCGAGGAGGCACTCGCGCTATTCGAGACCGAAGCACTGTCTGCGGAGCTCGACGAGTCCCCAGGCGACATGCGGACCGGGCTCCGCGCGGTCGACGGCGGCAACGACTGACAGCTCGGCGTCGACCACGCGTCCAGCGACGCGCACGCACCTCCAAGCGCGCGCCCGTGTGGCCCGGGTGGTCACCGACCTTCTGGCCCGTGACCGGGTGGTCGAGCGCAGGGCGTCGTATCTCAATCCCCGGAGAGCGGGAGCGTCACGCCGAGGGCCATCAGCGCGGCGAGTGCGGCGAACGCGACCCCGGTCAGCAGGTCCGTGTTGATGCGGGGGATGAAGTCGAAGAAGTGCGCCACCGTACGGCCGATCTGGTGCCCGGCGACTGACATCGCGAAGGTGATCAGCGCGAACAGGATGGGCGCCAGCCAAGGGGAGTATCCAGCGAGGCCGAGCGCCGTGCCGGCGGCCACGTTGTCCACACTCAGCGGAAGCGGCAGCCCCCGCCTCGCAAACGTCAGGTCGGGATCCGCACGTTCGGGTGAGATCAGCGCGCGGACGATGAGAAACAGTCCGTATGCACCGAGGCCGACGGTGGCTACGGTGTCGGCAGTGCGGTCAATCTTGTCGCTCAGGAAATGGCCGATGACGATCCCGATCGCCGGCGCGACGCCGTCCCACAGGCCGAAGATGGCGGAGGTCTTGACCGACTGGGCGAACGTCGGCTTAAGGCCGCCCAGCACCAGCGAACTGCGGAAGTTGTCAAGGCTTAGAGTGAGCCCGAGCGAGAGCAGTCCGAACATTCGGGTCAGGACTCTTTCGATTCGCGTGTACCAACAACCGACGAACGGTGAGGCAACAACACCCACCGGTCTGCACCCTAAATCAACGTCGGTTCTCGCCGCAACCCCATCGGGGCCATGATCCCGGGTGAGTTACACCCAGGATGAAACGTGCATTACGCACAGGGCACGTGCGGTGACACGAACGACGGGCTGGACGGGGTTGATGTTCCGTTGCGCGGTCCGCCCCGCCCGATTCGCGCGTGATCTTTTTGGATCGAGGCCGAGGAGCCGACGAGGGCTCTGGCTTCGACGTTCTCGTGATCGAGCCTGAGGCGCCGTCGAGCACGGCCGGTACTTGAGTGGACGTCGCCTGGATGGGTTCCCATGCGTCCAACGCCCGCAGATCGGGTGGTTTTCTGGACGCCCTGGGCAGGTTGGACAGGACGGATGTTGCCACGGGGTCGCGCTGCTGATCAGAGTCGGCGTAGCTTCCAGACCACGTAGCCGCGGCACACGGTCGTGCCCTCCTCGTCGAGGATGCGCACGTCGGTCGTGAGTCGCGCGCGGTCAGTGGCTCGGGTGAGGAGCTCTCGCAGGCCCGATTGGTCGTCTGGGTCAAGCCGGCAGTGGCCGCGGAGGTGTCCTCGGGCCGGGGCGATGAAGCTGATCTGAGCGCAGTGCATCGCCGACCCCGGTCAGGCCTCATTCGCCGCGGATCGCGCCGCGGGAGTACCGCGATTGGCGGCCGCTGCGGAGGCGGCAGGGCTGGTGGCAGCCCCGCCGGGCGTCTTGTGCGGCTTGCATCTGCTCCGTCAGAGCCGGGCCACGCCGCTTCAACGTCCGTACCCATCAACATGCTCCCGCAATTCCGTTGTCACGCGTCGCTGCCCGCGCCCCCATTTCTTGATGCGCTCGCCGGGGGCCGCGTGGTCCTGTGTGTGGTCGTCGTCATCAGCGCTCCGATCTATGCCACTGCTGGGTGGCGCGGACTGTGCCGGCGGCATACTGCTATGGGGTTGGCGCGGGAGCAGGCGCCGGCGCCGAGGTCGCCGCCGGAGAGCGTGTCAGGACCACCGTCACGACGTAGGCGATTACCACGCCCACGATGATCAGCGGCTCGACCTTGGGTCCGGCGTGCGACGTCAGCAGGGTCGCGAGCACGACCGCTGACAGCGGCAGCCTCAGGACGGCGACGATCGCCGTGCCCATCCCTACCGGCACGGCTGCCGATAGCGCGAAGCCCGGGAGATGCGAGCACATGATTCCCGCGGCGGCCCCGAGGAACAGCGCCGGGAACGTCGGCCCGCCCCGATAGCTGCCGAGCGACAGGCTGTACGCCAGGCCCTTGAACACGATCAGCCACGCCAGCGCGGCCAGCGACCAGGTTCCGGCCTGACTGATGAGTCCCGGGAGCTGGTCCTGACCGGAGAAGAGAACCTCGTCCACGCCCTTGCCCGTGATCTGCGAGAACGCGATCGCGAGCCCGCCGATGATCAGCCCGATGACCGGCAGGAACAGAAGCATTTGCCGGCGTGAGACGAATTGATAAATGAGCAGACCACCGCGCATCACGAAGCTGGTAACGACCGCGACGGCAATCGCCAGCGCGATCGTCCACCCGAACTGGCTGGCCTGGAGGTGGCCGAGCGCCGACAGCGGAAGCGGACCGAGTGCGTAGTCGTGCGTGCTCAGCCCCGACAACGACCCGATTCCGAGCGACACGAGCGATCCGATTCCTGCCGCAAGCAGCCCGGGGACCAGCAGGAGCCGGAGCCTCGCGCCGCCGATCGCGGTCGCCTCGATCAGGATGACCGCTGCGATCAACGGGGAGGCGAAGATGAACGACATCGCGGCGAAGCTCCCGGCGGCGGTGACCAGCGTCAGCGCCTGCGGCGGCGTGTCGCGGCGAGCCAGGCTCATCGTGGCGCCCGCGATTCCCGCGCCCAACACGATCAGCGGGGCCTCCGGGCCGAGCACCAGCCCGAACCCGATCGTCGCCAGGCCCGCCAGGGCCACTCCCGGCACCACGTCCGGACGCGAGGGGCCGCCGGCCGACAGGCCCTTTGCGGGGATGTGCCCGCCGTCGCCGGGCAGGCGCGTGATCGCCAGCGCTACGATCAGCGCGCCCACGGCCAGGACCGGCAGCGACCACCATTTCGGCGGCCCGTTCTGATAGCCGAGCGCGTGCGGGAGATGCACGTACAGCTCCTGCTGGATCTGGAAGATCGCCTCCAGCAGGCACCAGGCCGCGATCGAGACGACCACGCCAATCACCGCGACCACCACCAGCAGGCCGGCGAACGCCTTGCTCCCGATCGTCGCGTCGGCCTGCTCGGCGGACAGCTCCGGCGGAGTACCAGCGCCCGGCATGCTCACCGCCGTCCACCGGCCGCCGCCGGCCACGGCAGCGAGATGGTCAGGACGGTGCCACGTCCGGGTGTGGAAGTGAGCCCGAGCGTGCCATTGAGCGTCGCTTGGACACGCTCGCGGATGTTTCTCAGCCCGGCGCCGTCGGGGGTCTGTGCCGGGTCAAACCCCAGACCGTCGTCGGCGATGCGCGCGGCCAGCATCCCATGATGGTGGTGGAGGCCGAGCTTGACCTGCGCCCAGCGGCCTGCGTGTTTTGCGACGTTCTGGATCGCCTCCGAGCAGCAGAAGTACATCGCGGCCTCGGCTTCGCTGGTCGTACGAGGCGCGGTTCCCGCGACGCTGACCCTGATCGGTGCGCGCGCCGCTAGCGCGCGCAGCGCTACTGAGAGGCCAAGCTTGGTGAGCGGAAGCGGGTAGATGTCGTAGGCGATCTCTCGCAGCGAGGCGAGCGCGGCCGCGGCGTGGTCTTCGAGCGCGACGAACGTGGCGGCGAGCGCGGGCGGCGTGTTGCGATCCTCTTCAGCTCGCTTGAGCCGCAGCATCAGCGACACCAGCTCGGTCTGGACGCCGTCATGCAGGTCGCGCGCCACGCGCTGCCGCTCGTCCGCGCGTGCGAGCGCGGCAGAGGTTGCGAGCGGCGGTGACTCGGTGCTGGGTTCCGGGTTGCGTGTGGGCACCGCCCGGGGTGGCCGGTGGCTGCGCTGGCCGGCTTCTCCGCGCCCGTTGCGTGTGTCGACGAGGGTGGAGGTCGGCGAAAGCGGGCCGCCCGTCGTGTGTCCATGCAGATGCTTGCCGGTTTCGCGGGTAGCCACGTTGCCTCCCGATGACGGGCGTGTCGACTCGATTGGTCCCCGGATTGCCCGGGACGCCCTTTCGCCAGTCGACGGCATCATCGGCGTGGATGCTCGGCTTGTCATCGGAGCGGAGTAGAGTTCACCCGGGTGATTGATGCTCACCCGGGTGAACAGGGGGGGCGTGCGATGAGCTCACCGACAGCGCAGACGGATGGCCCGGGTTTTCGGGTGATCGAGCCAAAGCTGATGCCGCCGAGGGTTCACCCTGGGACGCTGCGCAGGGCGCGCCTGCTCGAGATGCTCGATGATGACGCCGGGGCCTCGTTCGCGGTGCTGAACGCGGCGGTGGGTTACGGCAAGACGACGCTGGTGCGTTCGTGGTGTATCGAGCGTCCCGAGGCGGTGATCTGGGTCACGCTCGACTCGGCCGATGACGACCCGATGCGGTTGTGGACGCACCTGGCGACAGCGGTGGAGCGGCTCGGGGAGGGGTTCGGACGTCGCTCGCTGTCGTGCCTCGGGATACGGGGCGCGCCGGTTGAGGCTGCGGTCGATGAGCTGATGAATGGCCTGGTCGCGTATGGCCGTCGGGTGACGATCGTGCTCGACGACCTTCACGCCGTCCGCAGCGACGTTTCGGTGCGCTCGCTCGGCCACGCGATCGAGCGGTTGCCTCCGAATGCCCGCCTGGTCGTCTCGACGCGTTTGGACCCGGCGATCGGGCTCGCGCGCCTGCGGGCGCGCGGCCTGCTCACCGAGGTCCGCACCCGGGAGCTGGCGTTCACGGTCGACGAAACGCGTGAGCTGGTGGGGCGTGAGGGGATCGATCTATCCAGCGAGAGCGTCGAGCTGCTCGTCGATCGCACCGAGGGATGGCCGGCGGGCCTGTATCTGGCGGCGCTGTGGCTTCGGGATCTTCAGGACCCGAACGAGGGCGTGCGGGAGTTCGCGGGCAGCGCCCGTCACGTCGGCGACTATCTGACAGACGAGGTTCTGACCGCGCTCGCGTCGGACATCAAGGACTTCCTCGTGTGCACGTCGGTGCTTGGGCGCTTCACACCCGAGCTGTGCGACGCCGTTCTGGGGCGCGAGGACTCGGTTGCGGTGCTCGCCGACCTGGCGCACTCGAACATGTTCCTGGTCGCGCTCGACGCCCGCGGGGAGTGGTATCGCTATCACCATCTGTTCGGCGAGGTTCTGCAGCTCGAGCTCGGGAGCGAGGCTGCGGTAGAGCTGCGCCGCCGTGCCGCCGCCTGGTGTAGCGCACACGGGCTCGTAGAGGAGGCGATCGAGTACGCCGCCGCTGCCGGCGACGCAGAGATGGTGGCCGGGCTGCTGATCGAGAGGCACCTTGACTTCATCTGGGGCGGGCGGCTGGGGCAGTTCCTCGGCTGGGTGCGCTGGCTTCCCGCCGAGCTGCTCGTGCAGCATCCCGTCCTACCAGCATCGGCGGCGGCGGCCGCGGCGATGCTCGCGGCACCTGAGGTCGACGTTCAGCGATTTCTGGCGGTGGCCGAGCGCGCCCATCTGGAGCGGCCGCACCTTTGGTCGCCGTACCTCGAGGCGGCTGTGGGCATCATCCGTGCCGACGTGATCGAGCGCGGCGATGTGGGCGCGGCTGTCGGGAACGCTCGGCGCGCGCTCGCCGCGGCTCAGGAGGGGGCGGATGTGCTGGCCATGAGTGCCCTGGCGTGTTCGGCCCAGGCACTGTTTTTTGCCGGCCAGCTCGACGAGACGCGCCGGGTGGCGGTCCAGGCGATCGAGCGACCCGACGCGCCGGACGTGCCCGACGCCTACGTCGGATGCATCGGGCTGCTTGCCCTCATGGACGCTGAGCAGGGGCGCACCGAGAGCGCCGAGGCGTGGGGTCGGCAGGCGTTGGCCTTCGCGCGCCAGCACTTCCAAGCAGACTCATGGGTGGCCTCACTGGCGCACCTGGGGCTGGCCCTGGCGTTGATCGCGACCGGGCGCCTCGACGAGGCCGAGCGCGAGGCGCTACGCGGTGAGCGTCTGCGGCGCTCGCCACACCCGACCGTTGGCCACGCGCACGCGCTGCTCGTACTCGCTCAGGTGCGGGTGGCGCGGTCGCGGCTGGCGCGGGCCCAGGGTGACCTCCAGCGCGCAAAACGCGCGATCGTCGGTTTTCCGGATCCGGGACGCTTGCCGGCGATCGCCGCCACGGTCGAGCAAGCCCTCGTCGCCGCTCGAGCTGCCGCGGGAAGCCGCGAACTTGTCGAAGAACCCAGTCGGGCCGAACTCGCCGTACTGCGAGGCCTCGCAGCCGGTCTCTCCCGACGCGAGATCGGCGCACAGCTCTACATCTCGCTGAATACGGTGAAGAGCCACACGCGCGAGCTGTACCGCAAACTCGGGGCAACCTCGCAGACTGAGGCGGTCGCCCGCGCCGAAGCGCTCGGGCTGCTCGACCCCGGTCAATCACCCGGGTGATCCTAGGCCCACGCGGTTCAAATCGCCGCCGGCGTCAGGCATGCTGGAACTCGCATGTCGCCCACTCACTATCGCCTCGTCGACAAAGGCGAGCTTGGAGCACGCTATGCCTCTGCATTCGAGCGAATGACGACCTTCGCCGCTGACGGAATCACGCCGATAACCGGAGCGATCATCGACCAATCGCAGCTCCAAGGGGCTGCTCGACCGGATCGCCGACCTCGGACTCACGCCGCACGGTCTTACCCCACTCGACACAGATAACGGTGAGGCGGCAGCACCGCCCCATCACCCAACCAAATCTTGACAGGCCATGACCGAACGCCCGGAGTCCAGCCCGCCTGACCGTCGTTGCGCCTCGGTCGGTGTCGGCCGGGAGACGCACATTTCACTAGCCGGGGTGGGCAAATCCCCGCCCGGCGCTCAATCGAAGGAAGCGTGAACCCATGACGTTTCTATGGATCTTGTTGGGCATCGTGTACGTAGCGTGCTGGGTCTACTTCGGCCTGGCCACGTTCCGCAAGGGGCATTACTGGATGTTCTGGATCGGGTTCTTCCTCCCGATCCTGTGGATCATCGGGGCGTTCATCGCACCCACCGACCGCGCCGCTGCACGAGCCGCGGGGACCATGGGCTGACACCAAGGAGATCGCTATGAGCCAGAGCCATCTTGTCGTTGACTTTCCAATCAAGGGTGCAGCACACGCTAAGGCGCTGCCCGAGGAGCTGCCCCCGTTGATGCCGGAGCTCGCCAAGGCGCAGGAGGGTCTCGGCACCGTCCATTTCTCCCGGTTCATGGTCGAGGGAGACGAGAAGCTGCTCTTCCTCTCGGACATCGACGGCGAGGTTGACGAGCATATCGAGCGGCTCGTGGACAGTGCTGGCACCGTGTTTGACGCCATCTTCGAGCACGTGGCCGACCCGCCGCCCACGCCTGTCGCTGACGATCCTCAGAGGGCCGTCAAATGGCTAAAGCGTCATGTCCGCGAGCCACTGGATACATACTTCGCTTACGACGACGCTTCCGTTCGGGAGATCAAGGCGTGCGCTGCTTCGGCGGGCTTTGTGGGCAATACCTCGCAAGGCGTCCTACTGACATACATGGAGTTCAAGTCACGAGCGCAGGCCTTCGCTGTGAAGCTGGTTGCGGGGGCATTGGTGGGAGAGAAGGGGCACAAAGCGTCGGATTCCATCGGGACGCTGCATGTCGCCCACTTCGTGCCCTTCGAGCACAACCACATCGGCTTTTTCACCGTCTTTGACGGTGATATGGAGAAGTACTTCCAGGACTTCTCCGACAAGGCCGCCTATGTCTTCGATGCTCTCTTTCCCCATGTGATCGGCGCACCGCCGACCCCGGTGGGAAAGAACGCGCACGCGTTCTATGAGTGGGGCCTGGACAACAACTATCCGCCCATCGGGTTCTACAGCGCCTATCCGGGACTGTCGGTTCAAGACATCCAAGCCCTGCTGGCCGATCGCAAGTCAGAGTTGGCCACCGCTGGATAGCACTCGGCGTGCACATGATCGCGAACCATGATCAGACCCGGGTGTGGCGCTCGCCAAGGTGTACGGCTGACGCGGGGCATCGGCGATGAAGGGCCAGGCGCTGCTTCGCCGGATCCTCGGCCGGAGCCGCGATGACGGTCCCGTGACCAACGGCGACTCGACGGCCGTGGAAGGGCCGGCGCTCGAGCTTGCCGACATTCAGGGGTTCATCCTGCGCGCTTACCGAATGCCGATGGTCCGGCATCTCCTGCTGACGGTGGGAGCGCCGGCACAGGCGCGCACGCAACTCGGCCGCCTCGTCAGCGGCGACGAGTCCGACGTGCCGCAGATCACCACCGCCGAGGATTGGCACGTGGGGTTCGGACCCGGACCGAGGGACGATCCCGCGGCTGACCCGCGGCGCGCGACCGACTACTGCCTCAACATCGGGGTGACGTGGCCGGGGCTGGTGGCGTTGGAGGTAGAGAAACGCGTTCCGGCGCTGTCGTTCAGGTCATTTGGCGCGTTCGTGCAAGGAGCGGCGCAGCGAGGGGAGTTGGTCGGAGAGATTGGACCGAGTTCCCCCCAGAACTGGGCTGGCGGGTTTGGGACGGGACAGGATCACGTCCTGCTGACGTTGCACGCCACTAGCCCGGAGGCGATGAACGGCTACAGCGACAGGCTGTGCGCCTGGCTTGCCGAGGGCAACGCCTTCCGGGAGTTGTGGCGCCAGGACGGAATGGCGTTGATGGAGATTCAAGATGGCCACCCCGTGTTCACGTCCAAAATTCACTTCGGGTACACCGACGGGATCACCATGCCCACCATTCGCGGCGGTCCGGAGGTCTATCGCCCCGATCACCAGCGGCCCTGTGAGCCGTGGCTCTTCGTTTTGCGAGACGACGCTGAGAATTACGACGTACCTGAGCCGCACGAGGTTGGCCTGAACGGCAGTTTTGCGGTCTTCAAGGAGGTCGAGACCGACGTCGTGGGGTTCGAGGACTTCCTGCAGTCGAACAAGGGCAAGATAGATGCCGAACTGCTGGCGGCGAAGATGTGTGGGCGATGGCGCAACGGGGTTCCGCTCGAGTTGTCACCGGATACGGATAGCCCTGTCGAGGACATAGCGCTCGAGCAGTTGAACAACTTCGAGTATGTAGACGCCGACGGATCGGGAGATCCGAAGGGGATGCGCTGTCCCGTCGGGGCCCACATACGCCGCGTCAACCCCCGCGGTCAGCCAGTCGCCGGCCAGGGGCTGCCCGGCGGCAGCAACAACTCACACCGGCTGATTCGGCGTGGTCTGCCGTACGGACCGGTCTATGACCCGACCGAACCCGACGATGGCGTCGAGCGGGGCATGCTCTTTCATTTCATCAACGCGAACATCGAGAACCAGTACGAGTTCGTCCTGCGACGGTGGGCCAATGACAGCGAATTCGCCGGGGCCGTCAGGCTTCACCCCAACTCGAAAGATCCGCTGATCGGGACGCAGGATCCAGCCGAGAGCATCTTCGTCATGCCGCAGGCAAATGGAGAGCCGCCGATCGAGGTGACAGGTCTGTCGACCTTCGTCACGACCAAAGCTGCTGCGTACGTGTTTCTGCCGAGCATCACGGCCATCAATTACATCGCCAACTTGGGAGAAGGCCGGTAATCCGTCGCCGAGTACGGGAGCGTTTCATGCAGAACACCTGGACATCGTTCGAATCCTCTGCGTTGGACCCGAAGGGAGAGTCGTGATGGCTGAGACCCCGACCGACGTGCTGGTTGCCGGCTACCAGGAGATCGACGAGGCGACGAAGGACTTCGAGTCGCTCGTCGCGCTTGTCGCGGACGGGCAGGTGTCGATCGAGGGCGTGATCCTGGTGACGCACGCCCAGGACGGGACTGTTTCGGTGCGGCAGACGGGTGACCACCGTGGTCGGAAAGGGTTGGGGTGGGGCGGCGGGGTCGGCCTTGCGGTGGGTCTGTTCGCGCCGCCGTTGCTGGCGTCGGCCGCCGTCGGGGCGGTCGCGGGCGGGGTGATCGGCAAGTTCGTCGACCACCGGATCGAGCACGACATCCACGACAAGATCGGCGAGAACCTGCCGCCGGGATCGGCGGGGATCATCGCGGTCTTCGACGACGAGCAGCGCCTCGGGGTCGAGCAGGCACTCCCCGGCGCGATCCTCCGCTCGGTTGTCCAGGGCGACAAGCAGGGCACCGGCGCGCTGAAGGAGTCGCTCGCCGAGGCGATGGGGAAGTTCAATCCGGACCGCACGGTGCTGCCGATCGCCGACCCGAACTTCGGCGGCACGGTCGGGCGCACGCTCGACGCGTCGGTCCCCGACTGGACGATCAACATGACGCCGTCGCCGCCGGACGGCGCACCGAACGTGCTGCTCGTCTTGATCGACGACGCCGGGTTCGGCAACCCGTCGACGTTCGGCGGCCCCACCTCGACGCCGGCGATGACGCGGGTCGGCGAGGAGGGGCTCACGTACAACCGCTTCCACGTCACCGCCCTGTGCTCGCCCTCCCGGGCCGCGCTGCTGACCGGCCGAAACCACCACACCGTGGGCTTCGGGTCGATCGGCGAGCTGCCCGGCCCGTTCCCGGGATACACGGCTTCGGTTCCGAAGGACTGCGCTTCGTTCGTGCGGGCGCTCCAGGGCAACGGCTACAGCACCGCCGGGTTCGGCAAATGGCACCTGACCCCGGATCACCTCCAGGGCGCAGCGGGGCCGTTTGACCGCTGGCCGAACGCGTGGGGTTTCGATCACTTCTGGGGCTTGCTCGGTGGCGAGGCAGGTCAGTACGACCCCGTGATCACGCAGGACAACACCACGCTTGGCGTACCCGAGGGGAAAGACGGGAACGAGTACTACCTGCCTGATGACCTGACCGACCAGGCCACGAAGTGGCTGCACACAGTACGGGCACAGGACCAGACGAAACCGTGGTTCATCTACGTATTCGACCGGGTGCTCGCACGCGCCGCATCACGTCGCCAGGGAGTGGAGCGAGAAATACCGGGGCAGGTTTGACCAGGGGTGGGACGCGCTGCGCGAGGAGACCTTCGAACGACAGAAGGAGCTGGGGGTGGTCCCGCCCGAGGCAGTGCTCACCCCGAGACCCGACGAGCTCCCGGCGTGGGACTCACTCTCAGACAGCGAGAAGCGACTCTACGCGCGCCAGATGGAGGTCTACGCGGGCTACCAGGAGAACGCCGACTGGAACGTCGACGGCTGCTGGACGCCGTCGAGGCGATGGGCGACCGCGACAACACCCGCGTTCTACATCTTCGGTGACAACGGCGCGAGCATGGAGGGCACCATCACCGGTCCGTTCAACGAGTCCACGATGCAGAACGGAATCGCGCTGACCCCCGAGCAACAGCTCTCATTGATCGACGGATACGGCGGGCTGGACGCGTGGGGCACCGACGCGTTCGCGCCGCACTACGCGAGCGCCTGGGCGTGAGGCGGGCAACGCGCCGTTCCAGTGGGGCAAGCAGGTCGCCTCGCACCTGGGCGGCGCGCGCAACGGCATGGTCGTGGCCTGGCCGGAGCGGATCCGCGAACGCCGGCGGGCTGCGTTCCCAGTTCACCCACTGCATCGACATCGGCCCGACGATCCTCGAAGCGGCCGGGATCCCCGAGCCCAAGGTGGTGGACGGGACCGCCCAGAAGGCGATGGAGGGGACGAGCTTCCTCTACAGCTTCGAGGACGCCGCGCGCGGCCGAGCGGCACGAAACCGTGCAGTACTTCGAGATCTACGGCAACCGGGCGATCTACAAGGACGGCTGGTGGGCCGCCTGCAAGCTCGACCGGATCCCCCTGGGACGCGTCGCCATCGTCGATCGCGAGGTTCGCCCCCGGCACCTACGACCCGGAGCAAGCGACGCCTGGGCGCTCTACTACCTGCCCGACGACTTCACGCAGGCCAAGGACCTCGCCGGCCAGCACCCGGACGAGACTTCGCGGAGCTGAAGGAGGTCTTCTGGGCAGGAGGCCGAAGCGCACAACGTCCTGCCGCTGATGGCCGGGTTCTCGGTCTTCTTCGGGATCCTGCCGCCGATGCCGACGACCACGACGCACACGTTCTACGGCGACGTCGAGAACATCGCCTCCGGGATGATTCCCGCGCGTCTACGGGCACTCGATACGCGATCGAGGCCGAGCTCTCAGTGCCGGAGCAGGGAGCCGAGGGCGTGATCGTTGCCGAAGCGGACGAGATGGGCGGTTTCTCGCTCTGGGTCGACAACGAAGGGCTGCTGCACCACAGCTACTCGATGATGGGCGTCGAGCAGTACCGACAGGTCTCGACTGAGCCGATCCCGACCGGGGACGTCACCGTCCGCATGCAGTTCGACGCCGACAGGCAGGAGCGCTCGGCCGGAGGAACGGTTTCGCTCTACGCCAACGACCAGATGATCGGCGAGGGCCGGCTGGAAAACGGTGTTTCTCCGCTTCTCCGCTTACGCCGGCATGGACGTCGGCCGCGACAACGGCTTGGTCGTCGACCGCGCCTACGCGGACGAAGGCTCCGTACGCCTTCACCGGCACCGTGAAGAAAGTCGTCTTCGACCTCAAGCCGGCGGCCAGGCACGAGGACGAGAAAGCCCTCCACGAGGCCGCGGCCCACGGTGCGACGGCGCACGGCATCAGCGCGTACCGGCCTGGCGTCGGGCGATGCAGACGATCGACCGAGTCCGATCGGATGGGTGAGACGGAAGTGACCGAGCCGCGAAGCGCTCACTCGCGACGAGGTCGAGCGTCGCCAGAGGCTCAGGTGGTCGGAGACGGACTCGGGTGGATCGCCCAGGGAAGGTCCCGCTGACGGCGCGCTTGATGCTCCATGACTCGCTGACCGCGCGCAGGGCGGCGGGGATCATCGCCGCGTTTACCGTGGTGGTCACCGTTGCGGGCGGGGTTCTTGAGCGGTTGCTCGACCATCAGGAGTATCCGACAATCGGCAGGGGTCTGTGGTTCGCGCTGCAGACCGTCACCACGGTGGGGTACGGGGACGTCACGCCAGGCGCAGCCCAGTCGGCCGGTTCATCGCCACTGTCGTGATGTTCGCCGGGATCGGGCTTCCTCGCCGTGAATCACCGCGTCGGTCACCGCGTCGCTGGTCGAGAGCGGCCGGCGGCGCTTCACGGCGCAGTCCGAAGCGGACGATACGCGGCAGTTGACCGAGATCAGTGA
>CAVPUB010000004.1:0-1062627 GCA_963708835.1 uncultured Actinomycetota bacterium
GGACCTTGTGTTCGCGCTGCCAGACGGGGAAACAGGCCCTCGAGCGCTGTGGGTCGCCTACGACCATCTCAGCCTGCTCGACCCCCACCCGGAGATCGACGTGCTGCAGCCCAGCGGGCGGCCCCCCAGGCACGTCCGCCAGACGACCGTCCTGGGTCTGCCCGATGGGGTGGAGGAGCTCCGGTTCGAGACGTGGCCGCGTATCGACGACGCCATCGAGTCCTATGGCGTGTTCAGGTCACTGCGCGAGGAGGGCGTCATTGCCGCCAACGTACGCTTCCAGGTGAGCTTGCCGTTCCGGACCAGCACACTGATCGGCTTCAAGGCGCACTTCGGGCACGACTTCCCGATCGTGGCCGCGGCGTGGGAGGACCTCGTGGAGCGCGAGATTGCGCGACTGACGAGTGCCATACCGGCCTCCGACCTCGCCATCCAGTGGGATGTCTGCTGGGAGGTGCTCGACCTCGAGGGCGTGGTCGACTGGACCGAGGACGACGCGTGGGAGCGGTTTGCCGGTCCGGTGTCCCGGATCACCCGGCTCATTCCCGAGGACACTTTCGTCGGCTATCACCTGTGCTACGGCACGTTCCCGTCGTGGCCGATGTACGAAGCGCGCGACATGGAGCTCCTGGTCAAGATGGCCAACTACGCCGTGGAGAACTCCGGTCGCCCGGTCGATTGGCTGCACCTTGCCGGGCCTAAGGATCTGCGCAGCGCGGACAGCCGCTTCTTCGCGCCGCTCACCGGCCTCAAGACCCCCGACACGCGCGTGTACCTCGGGATCGTGCTCCCCGTCGACGGGGCCGACGGACTCAGGCGCCGCCACGCCACCGCGTCGAAGTACCTGGACGACTTTGGAGTGGCGATGTACTGCGGGTTCGGCCGCCAGCCGGGCGCCGACGGAATGGAGACGATGCGCGAGCACCGCCGGGTCGTCGAGGCGGTCGTCGGCGCCCAGGCTGCCTCCGCGGGGTGAGCCGACGCGGTCGACGTCTCGCCCATGCAGCGACCGCGTGACGAGCATGCCCGTGACCTCAGGCGACGCCCACCGGAGGGATGGCCAACCCGGCGAGCAGCGTCTCGGACGACGGGGCGCCGTCCGGGAGCAGTCCGAGTTCGCGGCGCATGTCGAAGAGCAGTTCGAGTCCCTCACGCGACGACGCCAATGTCGTTGGGGAGACCGCGAGGAGGTCCTCCGCGCCCCGACCCGCGAATCCCGCGGCGGCGAGGCGCGCGAGTGCCTCCTCATGCGAGGCCGATGCGAGCCAGGCGATCGCGCGGCCCAGTGCCGCGAGGTAGCGGGTGAGCGGGGCATCAAGTTCTTCGAGGCGGGCCTGACGCACGGCTACGCCGATCCCGGGCAGGGCGGGAAGCACCTCGTGCACACCGGCGAGCTTGACCAGTCCGGCCTCGAGGGCCTGGTAGCTCCACGGGGGGCCGAGCAGCCCGGCCGCGGCGCGTCCCTCGACCAATGCCGCGAAACGCTGGGCGATCCCGCCTTCACTGCTCAGCCGGTAGTCACCGTCAGAGAGGCCCTGGTCGGCGAGGACCTTTCGCAACACGATGGCGAAGCCGTTGTCGGGCGCGTCGACGGCGAGTGTCTGTCCCCGCAACTGGGCGACCGAGTGGATCTCAGGGGCGGCGATCAGATCGAGCACCGTGGTCCGCTCGACCTGCGCGACGAGTCGCAGGTCGTCGCCGTCGGCGTCCCATGCGATGAGGTTGTCGATAGCCGTGAGTGCGACGTCGCAGTCATCGGACATGACACGCTCGCGCTGCTCGGTGGAGGAGCGTGTCCGCACGAACTCGACGCCCTCGTTCAGGTAGCCGAGGTCAGCGGCGAGCGCCTGCACCGCCGCCGGGACGAACTCGATGACACGCATGCGCTCGGACATGCGATACGCAGCGTATCAGATGTCGGTGGCGACGGTGACGGCGGCGGCCAGGCCCTGGAAGGCGAGGGTGACGGCCTGGTCTGCGTACTTCTCGCTCAGCGGTCGGTGGCCGAACAGCAGGCGCAGGTAGACGGGGGAGTAGAGCATCTCGGTAACCAGCTCCGCGTCGACGTCATCCCGGATCTCGCCCGACTCGATCCCGCGTTTGACCAGCGCCGTGACCGCCTCGCGCCGGCCGTCCCAGAACCGGGTGCGGAAATCGTCAAGCGTCTGTGCGTCGTACTGGCTCTCAGCGATGATCTGGGCGACGAGCCGACCGGTCGGGCCGCGGTACTGGCGGATCAGAGACCGCAGGTGAGTGACAAGCGCGTCGCGCACCGGCACGTCCTGCGGGATCGGCGTCTTGACCAGGTGGTGTTCCATGAAGGCGTCGATGACGACCGCCGCCTTGCTCGGCCACCAGCGGTAGATCGTGGTCTTGCCGACCCCGGCCTCCTTGGCGATGGCTTCGATCGAGAGCCTCTGCACAGTCGTGTCCTGCAGGAGCTTGATCGTGGCCTGAAGGATCGCCGAGCGGCTGGTTTCACTCCGAGATGCCATGAGTCACACGATACGCAACGGTGCGGCACCTGCGCAACTAATTCGATACGATACGATGCGTCACACATCGAGGGGAGGCCGGATGAAGCTGGGACGGATATTGATGACAGGCCCCGACGGCCCGATTGTGCGGCTCGTCGCGGTCCATCCTGAGAGGTCGCTGGTCGTCGATCTGGCCCGCGCCGAGCAGATCAGGCGCATGCGCTCGGGGGCCACCGCTGAGGCCGCCCGCCGCCTGGCCGCGGCGATCTTCCCTTCGAGCATGTCGCAGGCGATCGCCCTGGGGCAGGCGTTCCCCGCGCTGGCGGCCGAGGCGCAGACCGGCGAGCACGCCGACGAGGCTTCGCTGCCGATCGACGACGTCCGCTGGGTCGCGGCGCTGGACCCGCCTGTCATCCGCGACTCGCTGACCTTCCCGCTGCACATGAAGCAGTACGGCGAGCGGCTGGGGGTCGGCGCGCCCAACCCCCAGCTTTTCAAGACCCCGGGCTACTTCAAAGGCTCGACCGGGGTGGTCTACGGACACGACGAGGAGATCCCCTTCCCGGCCTTTGCCAGCCAGATCGACTACGAACTCGAGCTCGGCTTCGTCGTCGGCGGTCAAGGTCGCAACCTCACCCCCGAGCGCGCACAGGAGCTGCTGTTCGGGTTGACGATCTTCAACGACTTCTCGGCTCGGGACATCCAGGCGCGCGAGATGGGCGTCGGCATGGGCCCGCAGAAGTGCAAGGACTTCGCCTACGGCATCGGACCGTGGATCACCACGATCGACGACCCGGACCTGCCATCGCTCGACGCGCTGACCATGCGCGTGTCGGTCAACGGCGAGGAGTGGGCCACCGGGGTGAGCGAAGGAATGATCTACAGCGCCGCCGAGCTGATCGCCTACGTCTCAATCGGCGATGTCGTCCAGCCGGGCGACATCATCGGCTCGGGCACCGTCGGCAACGGCTCGGCGCTCGAGCTCGGCAAGCACCTCTCGCCCGGAGACGTGGTTGAGCTCGAGGTCGACGGCGTGGGGGTGCTGCGGAACCGCTTCAGCAGCGAGCCCGACGCCTACCCCTGGTGGCCCGAACCCCGGGTCAACCCGTTCGAGGTGGGAGCGGCCGCGTAATGGCCGACGAGGAGGCAAACGGCAACCGGCTGGCCCGGTCGGGGACTGCCGACGCGCAGTTGGGTCCGGTGCGCCGCGTGGTCACCGGACACGATGAGCAGGGGCGATCGGTGATCATCAGCGATGGTCCCTCGCCTCATAGCAACGCTCCATCGGTGATGCCCGAGTTGGTCGCGCGGGTCCTCTGGACCACCGACGCCACGCCCGCCTCCACCGACGGCAACGAGGACCCGGTGCGGCCGGGGTGGGTGCCACCGATCCACCCGCCTGCCGGCGGGACCATCCTGCGCGTCGCCGACTTCCCTCCCGACAGCCGGTACGAGGATGTCGACATCGCACAGATGTTCGAGGAGATCGGGGGCGCGGGCGCCCACGCGGCCGGACAGGCGGCGGGAGACCCTCGCCATTTCTGGTTTCACAAGACCGAGACCCTGGACTACGCAATCGTCCTGGAGGGGGAGATCTGGGCCCTGATGGACGAAGGCGAGTGCTGCCTGGGGCCGGGCGACGTCCTCATCCAGCGCGGCACCAACCACGCCTGGGCCAACCGCAGCGACCGGGTCTGTCGTGTCGCATTCGTGCTCATCGATGCGTCGCCCAATGGCGGCTGAGCACCACCCCATCATCACCTGCGCCCTGACCGGCGGCTACCACAGCAAGGCCGCCACCCCGGCGCTGCCGGAGCAGCCGGACGAGATCGTGGCGCAGGGCATCGCCGCCTGGCGCGCCGGAGCCGCCGTGCTGCATATCCACGCGCGCGACCCCGATGGCCGCAACACCACCGACCCAGAGATCTACCGCAACATCCACGCGCGCCTGTGCGAGCACACCGACGCGATCGTCCAGCTGACGACGGGCGCGGGTCTGACCCAGACGCTACGAGCAGCGCCTGAGCACGGCATTGCTCAATCCCGAGATGTGCTCGCTGAATATGGGGTTCGTCCTGTTCTTCACCCCGGACGGCCGCGCGCTCATGCTCGACAACCCCCGAGGCCAAATCGAATGGTTTGCCAAGGAGATGCTCGATCGCGGCGTCAAGCCCGAGCTGGAGGTCTACAACCCCACCATGCTCGAGGAGGTCGAGCGGCTGATCGCGCGTGGACTGCTGACCCCGCCGGTCAACATCGGCCTCGTCCTCGGCGCCCACGGCCAGGGCGGCGCTGCCGGCACGTGGCAGAACCTGGCGCATGCCGTCGCAGCGCATCGCCGAGGGGGCCAACGTCAACGTCATCGCGATCGGCCAAGCCCAGCTGCCGCTGACTACGATGGGCTTGGCGATGGGGCTCAACATCCGCGTCGGCCTCGAGGACAACGTGCGCTACAGCCGTACCGAGATGGCGCGCGACAACGCGCAGCTGGTGCAGCGGGCGGTACGCATGGCCCGCGAGCTGCAGCTGGAGCCGGCCAGCCCGGCGCAGGCGCGCCAGGCTCTCGGCACGCGCGGGCGCTCGGCCGGGTTGGTGCCGGTACCGGTGATCGCCGAGGAGGTGGCGGTCAACCTCGCACCCGCGGCGGCGCGCGGAGGAGACGAGTTCTCGGGGTGACCAACCTGTCGCAATCGGCAACGGACGGATCCCGTCGTCCGCCAGAGGAAGGATCGAAACGGAACGAAGGCTCCCGATTTGATACGCTACGGTTCGTTTCGTTGTGTGACTGATCCCTGAGGAGAGGATGCCGTGGCTCGTTCCCTGCTTGTCGGAAGTCTCAACCTCGAATCCGCTGACGCCGTCTTCGAAGCCGTCGGCGAGATCCTCGCCAGCGACGTCACCCGCGTGCCCGACGGGGAGACCGGAGATCGACTGGGATGGATCGCCGCGCTGGAGCCGAAGATCGCCGCCACCGATGGCCTGGAGCGCACGCCGCAGACCTGGGGCGAGACCGAGACCCGGCACAGCTTCTCGCTGTTCGGCCCCGCACCCGGCGTCCGTGCGGACGACATCACCTTCGCCAACCTCGGCTACGCCGACGACGCGATCGCCTCATATGCGCGCTTCGCCGCCGCACTGGAGCGCGGCACCCTCGCCGATGACATGCGGTTTCAGGTCAGCCTCCCCACCGCCTACATGGCGCTCATGGCCTACATCGAGCTCGAGCATCGGGACGCGCTGACGCCGGCATACGAACGGGCCCTGGGCCGCGAGGTATCCCGCATCGTCGACGGCATCCCAGCGCATCGGCTGGCGATCCAATGGGATTGCCCGTGCGAGGTGGGGATCACCGAGCGGGTCGGACCGCCCAACACGTGGACTCTCGACGACGTTGCGGCGGAGCTCGGCCGGATGGCGGCGCTGCTGCCCGCCGAGGTCGAGTTGGGCTATCACCACTGCTACGGCGATCCGCCCGACGAGGCGAGCGGGCACGGCAAGCACTGGATGGAGCCCAAGGACGCGGGGGCGATGGTCCGCCTCACCAATGCCATGCTCGAGCACATAGCGCGACCCGTCGGATGGGTGCACATGCCTGTCCCGATCGAGCGCTCCGACGATGCCTTCTTCGAGCCGCTCAGCGACCTGTCGCTGCCCGAAGACACGGAGCTCTACCTCGGTCTCGTCCACTTCGAGGACGGTGTGGCCGGAACTCAACACCGGATCGAGACGGCCGCTCGCTACGTGCCCACCTTCGGGGTCGCGGCGGAGTGCGGTCTGGGCCGCGTGCCGCGCGCAGAGGTGGTGCCCACCTTGCAGATCCACCACGATGTCGACGTGCCCATCCGGCGCTGACGTCGATCACCACGGGAGAAGCGATGCCTCACCGACCACTGTCCGTCCTCTCGCACGTCGAGCTACTCACGCCCAAGCTCGAGGAGTCCGTCGCCTTCGCGCGCGACATGCTGGGCTTGTTCGTCGTCGCCGAGCAGGGGGATTCGGTGTACCTGCGCTGCTGGGGTGACTACTACGCCTACAGCCTGATCCTCACCGAAGGTGCGGAGCCGGGGCTCGGCCACGGGGCCTGGAGGACATGGAACGCGGAGCAGCTCGATATCGCTGTCGCCTCCGTGGAGGCGTCGGGCATCACCGGGGAGTGGATCGAGTCATCGCTTGGCCACGGCCGGGCCTATCGCTTCACCGGCCCCGGCGGGCACCCGACCGAGTTGTTCTGGGACGTTGACCGTGCCGTGGCGCCCGCGGGCGAGGAATCGCCTTACCCCGAGCGCCCGCAGCGCACGGGTTCGCACGGCATTCGGGTGCGGCTGCTCGACCACATGACGGTCACCACGCCCGACGTCAAGGAGACGATGTACTGGCATCGCGACGCGCTTGACTTCCGTCTCATGGCCGCCGTCGAGGGGGAGCCGGGATCGCCCTGGTTCTTCGGCATCGCCACCAACAACGAGAAGTCCCACGACTATGGCTTCATCATGGACCCAGACGGCATCCCGGGACGGCTGCATCACGTGGCGTTCTGGGTCGAGACCGAGCACGAGCTGAGCGAGGGTGCGCGCTTCCTCATCGAGCACGGCCATAGCCTCGACTACGGGCCCGGACAGCACGGGATCGGCGAGCAGAACTTCCTCTACTTCCGCGACCCCGCCGGTCTGCGCTACGAGCTGAACTCCGGCGGCTATCGCAATTACGTTCCCGATTGGGAGCCGGCGATCTGGCGATTCGAGGACGGCCCCAACAACACCTTCCGCACCGAGGTCGGCATGCCCGCCGTGCACATGGTCGCCATCCCGCCCGGACTCGTCGGCGCCGGCGGGGGGATGCTCGACGGCCGCGTTGCCCGGGGCTGAGCAGGCGCGGTGACGGCGTCACCGCCGCCTGCCGACGCCGCAGCGCAGTTGCGCTGGCTGGTCGACCGCGCGCAGATTGCCGACCGCTGGTGGAGATGGCGGGCGCACTCGATGCTCGCGCCGGAGCCGCCTAGGCCGCGCTGTTCAACGAGGACGGGGTTCTCAGGCTGCCGGGCGCGTCTCAGGAGGGGCGGGCCGGGCTTGCGGCCGGCGTCCACAAGGCTCTGAGCGCATACGGAGCCGTGTGGCATCTGAGCGCCAACCACGCCATCGATATCACGGGGGACGAAGCGCGGACGCGCAGCTATGTCATCGGGGTGCACCGGCTGGGGGACGATCTCGCCCACCACGCCGACATGGCCGGCTGGTATGACGGGACCGTGCGTCGCACCCCGGACGGGTAGCGGTTTGAATCGCTGACGGCTCAGGGCGTGTGGACCAGCGGCAGCGACGCGTTGCCTCACGCCTGAACATCAACGCGACGTTGCGTATTGAGGGCGAGCTCATATGATACGATCCGTGTCGTATAGAGAGAGGGAGCAGTACCTGCTCTGCGCTCGCAGGGCAGGCGACTGAGAGCCGGGGCTCGGAGAGCCCAGGGAGAGGAGCTGAAGATGTTCCGGAGAGACCGTGCCACGGTGCGTCACGCATTGGGATTGCTCGCCGCGGTCGCGAGCATGGTGTTGCTGGCAGCCTGCGGAAGCTCAGGCTCGGCCTCGTCGACGGGCTCCGGTGGCGGGGCGTCGTCGGCGGCGGCCGCCGCACCCACGACCTCGGCTGCGACGACGTCCGCCGCAGCCACGTCGGCGTCGGGCGGCTGCGGCTCGCTGCCGGCCGGAAAGGTCAACGACCCCACGGGCGCGATCGCGTCATTGGGCAGCAGCTACGCCAGTGACTACGCAGGATTCAGCGACTACCCCGTGACCAGGTCGGCATGGGCCAACTGGAAGCCTGCCAAGAAGTCCGGGTGGAACGTGCAGATCGTGTGGACGCCTCTCACCAATCCGTTCACCAACACAACCCTGGCCGCGCTCAAGCAGCGCCTGAAGGCCAGCGGCAAGGTCTCGACGATCGGCGTGCAGGCCCCGGCTGCCTACACCGACGTTCCCCAGCAACTTCAGGAGATCGGCACCGCGATCCAGCGCAAGCCCGACCTGCTCATCGTCTTTGCCCTGGCTCCGGCGCCCGCGGTGCCGCTCATCGCCAAGGCAGCGGCGGCGGGGATCCCCACGGTGTCGCCCTGGACGCTGACCCCGAGCAAGTACGCGGTCAGCCTGGATCTCAACCCCTACCTCAACGAGGGCCAGACCGCCGCCGGAGCGCTCAAGGCGATGGGTGGGAAGGGCAGCGTCCTGGAGGTGCAGGGGATCCCCGGCACCTCGACCGATGCTGAGGCCGCAGCCGCCTGGAAGGCCGCGCTGGCGCAGTGCCCCCACGTGAAGGTTGCCGGGACCGTCAACGGCCAGTTCGTGGGACCGGTGGCCAAGGGCCTCGTCCAGCAGTTCCTGGCCACTCACCCGGCCGGGGTTCAAGGTGTCTTCCACGCCGGCACCATGGGCGTCGGTGTCCTCGGAGCCTTCCAGCAGACGGGGCACACGCCACCTCCGATGGCCGACCCGGGCACGTCACAGGGCGTGATCGCGTACTGGCACAGTCATCCGAGCTACCAGGCAACCTCGACGGCAACGCCTGACCCGCAGATCGGCGCCGCCGCCGGCAGTGTCGCCCTCCGGATGCTCGAAGGTCAGGGACCGAAGGTCAGCACGATCCTGGCCAAGCCGTATGTGATCACCAGCGCGAACGTCGGCACGGTGTACATGCCCTCGTTCGCCCAGAACAGCCTCCTGGATGCCTACGGCCCGGACGGGACGTTCATGCCCGACTCATACCTGAACGGGTTCTTCAACCACGGGGCCACGCCCTAGGCGCGAGGTGACTGCGCGCTCCTCTGCCTCTGGCAGCGTCAATGACTGACGCCGCCAGCGCCACGGGTTCTGAACCGAGGCCGCCCTCGGGAGAACCCACGGCGCTGGCGGTCAGCCATCTGCGCAAGGCGTTCGGCGCCACCCGGGCGCTGACCGACTGCTCGTTTGACCTGCGCCGCGGCGAGGTTCACGCCATCGTGGGGGAGAACGGCTCGGGGAAGAGCACGCTGGTCAAGATCCTCAGCGGCGTCCACCGACCCGACGCCGGGACGCTGCGGATCGCCGGGGACGAACTGAAGGGGCTCGGCTCCCCGCGCGCCGCGCACCAGCACGGGATCGCCACGGTGTTCCAGGAGGTCCTGACCATCGGGCCTCTGTCCGCGGTGGACAACGTGTGGCTCGGACTGGAAGACCTGACCACCCGGCCCACCGCCGGCACCGAACGGCGCGAGCAGGTTCGGGGAGTCCTTCGCGACCTCGTCGACGAGGACCTCGACCCGGACCGGCCGGTGGAGGAGCTGAGCCTCACCCTCCGTCAGGCCTGCTGCATTGCGCGTGCTCTGATTCGCGATCCGCACGTACTCATCATGGACGAGGCGACGTCGGCGCTCGACGTCGAGACCCGGGACCGTCTGTTTGCCGTCGTTCGCCGCCGCGCGTCGGAGGGGATGAGCGCCGTCTTCATCTCGCATCGCATGGACGAGGTGGCACAGATCGCCGACCGGGTGACCGTGATGCGCTCGGGAGCCACCGTGGCGGCGGGGCTGGAACGCGAGGCGGCCTCGACCCAGGAGCTGGTTCGCCTCATGACGGGCGCTGACCGGCTCGTCTCATTGGCGCACGGGGCTCTGGAGCGGACCAGGCGCGCCGACGTGGTGCTGCGCACTCGCGGAGTGGTACTGCACCCCGAGGCCGAGCCGATCGACCTGGAGCTCCACGCCGGCGAGCTGGTCGGACTGGCCGGCCTGGAGGGCCACGGCCAGGAGGCGTTTCTCCATGCGCTGGCCGGGGCGCCCAGGACCGGGGCAGTCGCGGCGGTGCGCGACGGCGAGGAGACGATCGTGAACTCAGCGTGGGGGGCGGCTGAGCAGGGAATCCGCTACCTGCCCCGCGAGCGCCGAGCCGAGGCGCTGTTTGCCGGCATGACAGTGCGTGAGAACTTCGCTCTGCCGACGATGGACCAGGACACGGCGTGGGGCCTCCTGCAGCCAGCGCGGTCAGCGCGCCGGTTGCGCGACTACGCCCGGCGGCTCGGCATCGTCTTCGGCCACGCCGGTCAGCCGATCGAAACCCTCTCGGGCGGCAACCAGCAGAAGGTCATCATCTCCAGGTTGCTTGCGGCCGACCCGCGCGTGCTGCTGCTCAACGACCCCACCCGCGGGATCGATCTGGGTGCCAAGCGCGATCTCTACACGCTCCTCGCCGACCTGGTCGGCGTCGGCATGGCCGTCGTCATGCTCTCCAGCGAGGTCGACGAGCACGTCGAGCTGATGGATCGCGTGCTCGTCTTCCGCGAGCACCAGGTCTTCTGCCAGCTCGATCGCGCCCACCTCGACCGCCAGCGACTCATCGCCGCCTTTTTCGGGGGTTCCGTTGCCTGACAGCGTGCGTAGGTTCCTCAGTCAGAAGACGTTCGCGTTCGCCCTCACCCTTGCCGTCGCGCTGCTCATCGCCGAGGCCATCGAGCAGCCGTCCTTCTTTGATCCGGGCAACGCCGCCCAGGAACTCGCCACGTTGGCCCCGTTCGCCATTCTGGCGATGGCCAGCACCCCCGCGGTGCTGTCCGGTGGTGGCGGGCTGGACCTCTCCATCGGCCCGCTGGCCACGCTCATCAACTGCATCTTCGTCACCTGGCTGCTTCCCCACGGCCTCGGCGGCGCGGTGTCAATACCCATCGTTCTCGCCATCGGCGCCGGGATCGGCGCCATCAATGGCCTACTCGTGGCGGTCCTGCGCTACCAGCCGGTGATCGCGACGCTCTGCGTGTTCTTCATCCTCGCTGGCCTCGCTGACAAGATCGCCCCCAACCCAACTCCCGTGTCGGGCAACTGGACGGCTCACCTGGGCGCAGACGTAGGCCCGATTCCGGGCGCGCTGCTCACCATCGTCTTTCCGCTTCTCGTCTGGGCGTTGCTGCGGCGCACCGCGTTTCACCGGCTCCTCATGGCCGTCGGCGGCGACGACGCGGCGGCGTTCTCCGCCGGGGTCGACGTCGTCCGGGTCCGCATCGTCGCCTACGCGCTGGGCGGTCTGTTCGCCGCGGCGGGCGGCATGGCCCTGACCGCGCTCCTGCAGACGTCGTCGGCGGCGCTGAGCACCGAGTACGCGCTCATCGCCCTGGCCGGCGTCGCGTTGGGCGGGACACCGATCGGCGGTGGGCGCGGCGGCATGATCGGGTCACTGCTGGGAGCAGTGTGCATCTTCATGCTCCAGCAGTTCCTGTCGTCGGCTGGGGTGTCCAGCGACTACCTGCAGCTCGTCTACGGCGCGATGCTCGTCGTCGGGATCGTGCTCAGCACGCGCTACCGCAGCATCGGCAGGCGGGTGGCCGCGTGATCATGCCGGACTCCACGGCCACCGAGCCGGTACCGATCGCGGAGGAGCCTGCGGCGGGGGCGTCCGCGAGCTCGGGGACCGCGCTGCAACGCGCGCGCCGATGGCAGACGCGCTACCCGGTCGTGCAGGTGCTGGCGCTCGTCGCCATCTTCCTCTGGGGCGCGCTCAGCATCGATGGCTACGACAGCAGCGCGTCGCTGAAGTCGATGCTGGTTCTGGCCGCCCTCCTGGGCCTGTCCGCGTTGCCCCAGACGTTGGTCGTCCTCGTTGGCGGCCTGGACCTCTCCATCCCCGGTTTCATCTCCGCCGGCGGGGTCATGACGGTTGAGCTGGCGGGCGCCCATCACTGGTCCATGGTCATGATCGTGATCGCCATCATCATCGTCTGCGGGTTGCTTGGGGCTCTCAACGGGTTCCTGTGCCAGCGTTTTGGCGCCAACCCGTTGATCATCACGCTGGGGATGTACGCCGTGGTCCAGGGCGCCATCCTCGTCTGGACCAACGGCAACATCTCGGCCATCCCGCCGACGTCGTTGACCAACCTGTCGTCGGCGATCGGGACCACCCTCGGCGTCGGCATCCCCCCGGTGGTGGTGATCTGGGGCGTCGCTGCGATCGTGGCTGGCGTCGTGCTCGCCCGGACCACAGCCGGCCGGCACCTGTACGCCACCGGGACCAACGTCCGGGCTGCTCGGGTCGCGCTCGTACGCACGGCGCGCGTCTGGACGATGGTGTTCGCGATCTCCGCGGTGCTCTCGGGTCTGACCGGGATCCTGCTTGCGGGCTACTCGAGCGGCGCCTCACCGGCCATGGGCGATCCGTACCTCTTCCAGGGCCTCGCGGCGGTCATCGTCGGCGGCACCGTGCTGGGCAGCGCTCACGGGGATTACTGGCGCACCGTCCTGGGCGCGCTCATCTTGACCGCGCTGACCACGATCCTGGTGGGCAAGGGCTTCGACAGCGCGGACACGCAGATGCTGTTCGGGTTCATCATCCTGGTCGTCGTCGCCGGCTACGGCCGCAGTCAGCGTTTGCGCGATCGTGTGTAGCCGCTGCATCCCGCAGAACTGATACGCTACGCCGCGTAGCGCATTGCGAGCCCAACCGGCGATCACCGGCTGGAGGAGAGAGAGGTGACCCCGAGGATGGAAACCGAGTTCGACGTGGCGATCGTCGGCTGTGGGCCGGTCGGTGCGACCCTCGCCATCGCGCTGGGCCAGCAAGGCGTCCGCGTCCTCGCCATCGAACGCGAGACCTCCATCTACCACTTGCCGCGAGCGGTCTGCTTTGACGGCGAGATCCTGCGCATGTACCAGACCCTCGGCCTCGCCGACGGGATCGCCGAGGTCTCGGCTCCGATGCATGGATTCCGGTATGAGAACGAGCTCGGCCAGGCGCTCATCGACTGGCCCCTTCCCTACGACCAGACGGGCAGCCAGGGCTGGGGTGCCGCCTACATGTTCCATCAGCCCGACGTGGAGCGGCTCATGCGCGACACGATGGCCTCGCTGCCCGCTGTGGAGCTGTGGGATGGGCACGAGGTGGCGTCGCTGGTTCAGGATGAGCACCACGTAACCCTCACGGTCAGGAACCTGGGCGACGGGTCGCAACGCTCGGTGACCGCCGCCTTCGCCGTCGGCTGTGATGGCGGCCCGTCGTTCACGCGCCACGCCATCGACTCGACCTTCGAGACCCTCGGACCCACCCAGGACTGGGTGGTCGTGGATGCCGTCAAGCTACGCGAGCTTGACCTCCCGGACATCATGATCGGTTACTGCTGGCCGAGCCGCCCGCACTTGTACGTCCCGATGCGCGAGCCTCGTCTGCGGTGGGAGATCATGGTGCTTCCCGACGACGACCGCGAGCGCCTCGGGACGACGGACGGTGCTTATGACCTGATCACGCGCTTTGCCACGCGCGAGGACGTGCGCATCGACCGCGCTGCCGTGTACAAGTTCCGGTCCTCACTGGCCGAGCGCTGGCGGTCAGGCCGCGTGTTCCTGGCCGGGGATGCCGCACACCTGCAGCCGCCGCTACGCGCCCAGGGGTTGTGCTCGGGGGTCCGCGACGCGATCAACCTCTCCTGGAAGCTCGCCGCCGTCATCTCCGGCGGCGCCGACGACTCCCTGCTCGACACGTATCAGAGCGAGCGCAGGCAGCACGCGCGCGCCTGGATCAACATCGCAACCGAGCTGTCGAACGTCATCAACACCACCGATCCGCAGGTCGCAGCCGGCCGCGACGCCCAGATGCTGGCGCACCCGATCCCCTACACCGATGAGACGCCGCCCCTGGGGCCTGGGCTCCACGGTGACGCGCCACCGCCGGCGGGCGTGCTCGCCGAGCAGGGGATGCTCGAAGATGGGGGGCGCCTGGACGACGAGACCGGCTGGCGCTTCCTGGTCGCGATCTCGCCGCCACTGGCGGCGTCGCTGTCCGATGAGTCCCGCCGCACGCTGGCCGACGAGCGGTGGTTCCACGTTCTGGACCCGCAATCGAGGGTCGGCGGCGAGCTGCGTACCCGATACGGCGATGTCGAGGCCCTGGTCGTCCGCCCGGACCGCTACCTCCTGGGCGTGGCGGGCGATGCCGGCGAGCTCGATGCGCTCATCGGGCGTTGGACTGCGCACCTGCGTCCGGCGGTCGCCCGGTGAGCGGCGCTCCGTTTGCGCTCGCCCGCCTGAGCGATGGCGCGCGGCCGTTCCTGGCCGTGGTGCAGGCTGGGAAGGTCTACCGGCTCGGCGCACTTGTCGCGGGGATCGACGAACGCGGTGACCTGGCGCAGCTGTTCGCCGACTGGGACGGTCATGTCGAGGCGATCTCGTCCGCGCTCAGCGCCGGGGCTGACGCCGACGCCCCCGCGGAGAACGGGCTCAAGCGGCTCGCGCCGGTCCAGCCTCGGCAGATGTTCTTGGCCGGGATGAACTACCGCAGCCACGTCATCCAACTGATGGTCGACCAGGGCACCGGGTCGCGGCCGGACATGACCGAGGACGAGATCCGCGAGGAGGCGGCGGCGATGATGGACGCGCGGGCCGCGTCCGGGGTTCCCTTTGTCTTCAGCGGTCTGCTGTCGTCGATCTGCGGACCCGACGATGAGATCCGCCTGCGCCGGGACAGCCAGCAGAGCGATTGGGAGCTGGAGCTGGCGGCGGTCATCGGCCGTCACGCCCGCAACGTGTCACGCGGACAGGCGCTCGATCACGTCGCCGGGTGGACGATCGCCAACGATCTCACGTGTCGCGACCTCATCCGCCGGACCGACTCCGGTCCCATGGGCGTCGATTTCCTGCGTGGGAAGATGTCGCCGACGTACAAGCCGGTCGGACCGTATGTCGTGCCCGCTGCATTCGTCGAGGACCCGCAGGATCTCCAGATCACACTGCGACTGAACGGCGAGACGTTCCAGAACGAGTCCACGCGCGACATGGTCTTCGACGTGGCCAGCCTCATCGCCTATGCCTCCGAGCAGGCCGATCTGTTGCCCGGCGACCTTCTCCTGACCGGCTCGCCGGCGGGCAACGGAACCCACTATGGGCGCTTCCTGCGCGATGGCGATCAGATCGAGGCGGAGATCACCGGCCTCGGAACGCAGCGCAATCGGTGCGTCGCCGCCTGATGGCGCACGCGGCGGCCTGGATGAGCCGGCGGTGAAGCCGCTGCGCGACGGGATGAGCGCGGAGCTGAACGTGATCGTCTCGCCCGAGATGACGGTCCACTTCGACGAACTGGGGCCGGGGCATCCGGTCTACGCGACGTACTGGCTGGCCAAGCACATGGAGGAGGCAAGCCGCAAGCTGCTGCTGCCGCGCCTGGAGAAGGGGGAGGAGGGGATCGGCCATCTCGTGGAAACCAGGCACCTGAGCTCTGCGCTCGTGGGGATGAGTGTGACCGTGTCATCGACGTATGATCCTGAAGGCAGCGACGGCAGGCGCGTGGCCGCGCGCTGTGTGGCGCGCAGCGAGCTCGGAGACGTCATCGGCGAAGGCCGGACCGAGCAGTTCGTCCTGCCGCGACAGGCCATCGAGGATCGCTTCGCCGCGCTCGAGGCCCGTTGGCGAGCACCCCGTACGCTCCGGCGAGCATGACCCCGCCGCCGTTTTTCGTCTCCTCGGAGGTCGTGTCGCGCGTGTTCTCCTGGCCTGAGGCGATCCAGGCCATCGCCGCGGCCTACGCGGCCGAGCCGGCGCCGGCGGCGATCCCTCCGCGTACCGTCGCCCACGACGACGGCGCGTGGCTGCGCTCGCTGCCCGCGCTGCCGAGCTGCGGTCGCTATTTCGGCGCCAAGCTCATGGCGATGGCGCCGTCCGCGCCCAACCCGGGCGTGGAGTACGTGATCGTCCTATGGGACCGGGAGACGAGCCGCATCGCAGCGTTCGTCGACGGCCACGAGGTCACCGCCCTGCGGACGGCGGCGACCTCGGCCGCCGCCCTGGACCGGCTGGCGCCGGCCGGGCCGCTGCGGCTGGGGGTCCTCGGCAGCGGCCTGGAGGCAACCCAGCACGTGCGCGCCTTTGCCGCCGTGCGCCCGATCGAGCGCCTGTCGGTCTTCAGCCCGACGCTCGAGCGCCGCGAGGCGTTTGCGGACGCGGCCGCCGCAGACCTGGGCTGCGCGGCGGTCGCGGTCGACGCCGCCGAAGCCGCGGTCGCCGATGCCTCGGTGGTCCTGGCCGCCGCCCGCTCGCGCGGCGAGGTGCCGATCCTCTATGGCCGGTGGCTGGACCCGACGGCCACTGTCGTCTCGATCGGGTCGACGGTGCCCTTCCAGCGGGAGATCGACGTCAGCGTCGTCGAGGCCTGCGACCTGATCGTGTGCGACACGGTCGACGAGGTCGTCGAGCAGACCGGCGACATGCTGGAAGCGGCTCGGGCGGGGCTCGCGTTCGCCGAGCGGACATTCTCCTTGCACGAGCTGCTCAGCGGCAAGCTCGACGAAGGTCTGCCGAGCACTCGCCGGCGGCTGTTCAAATCCGTGGGCGGCGGCCTGCAGGACGTGGTCGTGGCAGAGGTGATCGTGCGGCGCGCGCTCGAGGCGGGCCTGACCGTCCCTCTTCCCATCGCCTTTGACACCAAGCACTAGGAGCACCAGGAGCGTCATGGCCGACTACACCAAGCCAGAAGCCCGCGGGTGGGCACGGGAGAACCTCGCCGGTTGCTCGGCGGTGACCATCCCCACCTTCACCGCCGACCTCAAGCGCCTCAACGAGGACGCCATCCGCCACGACATCGAACGCGTGATCGAACACGGCTTCACCTACACCCTGCTCATGACCGAGACCGCGATCACGCCCGAGGAGGCCGGACGGTTCACCGCGATCGCACGAGAGACTGCGGCCGGGCGCCTGCGGCTGTTCGCGCACGCGGCGTTCGGGACGCTTCAGGACAACGTCGAGGCGCTGCGGCTCGCGCAGCGCGAGGGCGCCGACCTCGTGCTGCTGGCCTACCCGCCGCAGTTCTGGCCGACGACGATGGACGAGATCTACGACTGGACCCGCACGGTGTGCGAGGCCACCGACCTGGGCGTGATGCTCTTCGGCCTGCCCGCCTGGGGCTTTGAGCGCGTGCACCCGGCCGGCATGCCCGTGCCGTTCGTGCGCCAGGTGCTCGACACCCTGCCCAACATCGTCGCCATCAAGGCCGAACAGGGGTTTCCGCTGGTGGCAGGGGTCTGCGAGATGTACCACCACTTCCGCGACGAGGTCGTCATCAGCTGTCCGATCGAGGCCGACGCGATCCCGCTGATGAGCGTCATGGACCTTCAGTTCTCGGGAACCAGCAACACCCAGTGGATGAGCGACTGGTACCCCACGACGTTTGAGCTGGCGCGGACCGGCCGCTGGGAGGAGGCGATGGAGCGCTTCTGGTCAGTCCAGCCGGCTCGTCAGGCGGCCGGCGCGGCGACCCAGGCCTACATCGGTGGCACGACGGTGCTCAACCGGACGATGTGGAAGTACCAGGACTGGCTGGCCGGCTACAACGGAGGGCCGCTGCGCGCGCCCGCGATGCGGATCCCGGACCGGTTCATGCGCTCGCTGCGCGCCGGCCTGCAGGCAGCGAGCCTGCCGGTTACCGACGACCCCGACAGCGAGTTCATGGTCGGGCGTCACCCGGCCTAGCTTCCACGGCGACTGACCAGGTTCAGCTGAGGTGTTCGCGGATCGCCTTTGCGCCGCGTTCCAGCCTGGCGCCGATCGCATCGACATCGACGGGCTGAGTCAGGTAGACAACCGCGAGCGCCGCGGGGTGCTGGCCGTCAATTGCGAGTGGCACGGCCACGCAGGAGAGACCGGGGATGACCTCGTCGTGGCTGGTCTCATAGGGCACCGCGGCGGACTCTGCCGTCAGCTGCCGGGTGATCGCCCGCCCGGGCGCCCCTTGGTCAACTGGATGTCTGTTACCAGGTCGCTGGGCGACGACAGCGTCGGCATGCCTCGGTTCGACACTGGCGAGCGTCACCGCGTCTCCGGTGTCGCTCTCGAAGGTGGCGACGAACGTCGTCATGCCGAGTTCGCTGGAGATGGTGGTGAGCTCCGGAAGCGCCGCGGACTGGAGGTCGCGCGCCACGTTGCGAGCAAGGCCCGCGAGGCGCGCACCGAGTTCGAGCGCGCCCCGGGCATTTCGCACCACCAGCCGGTGGTCCTCGAGCGTGCGCACGATGCGGTAGGTGATCGAGCGGTGCAACTGGAGTCGCTTGGACAGTTCGTCGATCGTCAGCGGCTTCTCGGCGTCGGCCAGGAGCTCGAGGGCCGTCAGCCCGCGCGACAGGGTCTGTGACCCGGTTCGTCGCCTCGTATCTGTCATCGGCTGATCCTTTGCTCGAGCCGGCTTGCGCCTCAGCGAACGCCGCGGTAGTCTCGCCTTGAGTTCAAAATCAGAACTGTCTGTTCGATTATCGAGCATCAGTCCGTCGTTGTCCACCCCGCGTGTTCCCCGGGGGATTGCGAGAGTGAGGAGGGTTCGTGCAGTTTCACCATCACGGCTACGTGTCCGGGGACCCGCGGATCCAGCCTGCTGCCGGCGTTGGCATCGATCGGCCCGCCGAGCTTCCCGATCAGGTCGATGTCCTCATCGTCGGTGCCGGACCCGCCGGCCACATCGCCGCGGCGCAGCTTGCGCAGTTCCCCACCGTCATGACTCGCCTGATTGAGCGGCGCCCCGGTCGCCTCGAACTGGGGCAGGCTGACGGCATCCAGGCCCGCAGCGTCGAGACCTTCCAGGCCTTCGGATTCGCGAACCGGATCATGGAGGAGGCCTACCGGATCACGGCAATGGCGTTCTGGGGGCCAGACCCGGCCGACCCCCGCCGCATCGTCCGCAAGGGCTTCCCGGCCGACGACCCGGGCGGCGTGAGCGAGTTCCCTCACCTCATCGTCAACCAGGCGCGCGTGCAGGACTACTTTGCCGAGGCGATGGCCAACGCGCCGGCTCGCGTCACGCCCGACTACGGCATCGAGTTCCTCCACCTCGAGATCAGCGACCGCGACAGCGAGTACCCGGTCGCGGTCCGGGTGCGTCACCTCGCCGGCCCGCGGGCGGGGGAGGAGCGAACGGTGAACGCGAGGTATGTCCTGGGCGCTGACGGCGCCCGCAGCAAGGTGCGCGACTGCATCGGGCGCCGGCTCGTCGGAGATCAGGCCATGCACGCCTGGGGCGTGATCGACGTGCTCGCGGTGACCGACTTTCCCGACATCCGCACCAAGTGCGCGATCCAGTCGCGCGACGGCGGGAGCATCCTGCTCATCCCGCGCGAGGGCGGGCACCTGTTTCGCATGTACGTCGACCTTGGAGACGTGGCCGGGGACGACCGCGGCGCCGTCCGCCACACCCCGCCTCACGACATCATCGCCCGGGCCAACACGATCCTGTCTCCGTACACGCTCGAGGTCAAGACACTCGTCTGGCACAGCGTCTATGAGGTCGCACACCGCCTCACCGACAGGTTCGACGACGTGCCAGCCGAGCAGGTTGGCAACCGTACGCCGCGGGTGTTCATCGCCGGCGACGCCTGCCACACCCACAGCGCCAAGGCCGGGCAGGGTATGAACGTGTCGCTCCAGGACGGGTTCAACATCGCCTGGAAGCTCGGTCATGTCCTGGACTGCCGCGCGCCGGAGGCACTGCTCGACACGTACTCCGCCGAGCGGCAGGTCGTGGCCAAGAACCTCATCGACTTCGACAAGAAATGGTCAAGCCTCATGGCGGCCAAGCCCGCGGAGCTCGAGGGTCCCTCGGCGGTCGAGGCCTTCTATCTCGAGACATTCGAGTTTCCTGCCGGCTTCATGACCCAGTACCCGCCCTCGCTGCTGATAGGAGAGCCTGTCCACCAGGCGCTCGCCACCGGGTTCCCGCTCGGCAAACGCTTCAGGTCAGCGCACGTAGTGCGCGTCAGCGACGCCACTCCGATGCACCTGGGCCACCACGCCCGCGCCGACGGCCGCTGGCGCATCTACGTCTTCGCTGGTCCGGACGGACCCGGCGTGGCTTCGCCCGTCTCTGATTTCGCCGAGTGGCTCGAGCACGTGCCCGACTCCCCGGTTCCCGCTCACACGCCTGCCGGCGCGGATCTCGATGCGTGGTTCGACGCCAAGGTGATCTACCAGCAGCGCTTCGACGCCGTCGATCTGCGCCACGTGCCCACCGTCTTCCTGCCCAAGACAGGCGCGCTCGGGCTCGTCGACTACCAGAAGGTCTACGCGGCGGGCCCGGGGCCGGACGGCACCGGCGAGGACATCTTCGAGGTCCGTGGCATCGACCGTGCCGGCGCCATCGTCGTCGTGCGACCGGACCAGTACGTCGCGCACGTGCTCCCGCTGAGCGCAACCGAGGCGCTCGCGGCGTTCTTCAGGCCGATCCTCCGGCACAAGCCGCTCGTGGCTGTTTGAGCATCGAACCCTGCGACCTCACGGCGGTTGTCTGGGCGATCGAGCCGACGACTTGCGCCACACACCCGCGTGCCCATGCACCGGCTCGGGACCGGGGGTCGTGCTCCCAGCTGAACTCTCTCGAGACGGGGCATCCGGTGAAGAATCGCGGTCCAGGTGTTACAAGGTCGCCTTCCCCAGCGGCGAAAAAAGAAAGCCCCGCTGAGCGGGGCTTTGCTGCGATGCCGGAGGAGGGACTCGAACCCCCGACACGCGGATTATGATTCCGCTGCTCTAACCGACTGAGCTACTCCGGCGGGGAGGGGAAGTCTAACGTCGCCCAGGCGGATTCGGCCTGGGCGCGCACGGGGCAGGCGCGCCGGCGAAGTGGCATGCCCGCACCCTTGAGGGCCCGGCGTGGGGGCTCCAGACTTGGCCGCATCGGCTGAAAGGAACGGCGCATGGGATTCTTGCGAAGGCATGACGAGCCGGCGGGCACGCGCTATCAGATGCGTGAGAAGGTGTTCGCGATCGGCGACGACTTCTGGGTGGAGACCGAGGGCGGCGAGCGGGCGTTCAAGGTGGACGGGAAGGCGCTGCGGGCTCGAAGCACGTTCATACTCCAGGACCCGTCGGGCGAGGAGCTGTTCAAGATCCAGGAGAAGAAGCTCCACATCAGGGACACGATGGAGGTGGAGCGCGATGGTGACACCGTGGCGACGATCAAGAAGGCGCTGATCTCGCCGCTGCGCGACCGGTTTGCCATCGAGCTGTCCAACGGGGGCGAGCTCGGCGCCAAGGGGAACATCGTCGACCACGAGTACGAGATCGAGCGCGACGGGCAGAAGGTGGCCGAGATCTCCAAGCGCTGGTTCCGCATCCGCGACACCTACGGGATCGAGATCGCCCCGGGCGAGGACGACGCACTGATCGTCGCCGCAACGGTCTGCATCGACGAGATGGCCGGCCGCTAGACCGGGGCTCAGTCGAGGTTGTCGACGATCTCGGTGGCCCGGGACCACTGGTCGGGCGGGACGACGAGGTAGATGTCCCCTCGCCCGAACTGGTCGGGTGGGTGGTCGGCCGTGCAGGCCGCGTCGATCCCCAGCGCCCGGAGTTGATCGCGCCAGGCCAGGGCGGTCTCGACGTCTTCGAACGTGCTGACGGTCTCCCAGCCATCGAGTCGCGGGTCGCCGACGGCTACCGCTTGTTCCTTCGCCGCTCGGCGCCGGCCCAGTCGGGGGATACGCACAGCTGAAACCCTACGCCTGGGCGCGACCGGCGGCGCGCCGCGCCCAGCGCTTGGCCCAGCCGTCGAGAGGCCCGAGGTCGTCAACCAACCTCACGCCCTCGGGTGTGAGCGAGTAGCCCAGGCCGGGCTCGGCCGTGACGATGCCGGCCTCGCGCAGTTCGCGCAGGCGATCGCTGAGCACGCTCGAGGAGACCTCGGCGCACCGGGCCTGGAGCTCGCGGAAGGTGAGGCTCTCACCGGTGCGCAGCTCCCACAGGACGCGCAGCGCCCAGCGACGGCCCAGCAGGTCCAGCAGGGCCATGATCGGGCGCCCGGACGCCGATCCGCGGACGGCACGGCCCGGTGCGGGGATGGCCTTGCGTGCTTTGGATTTCGAAGCTACCATCTTGCTCACAGTTTGCTTTGGTTTTCGAAGCACAAAGGAGCCTACGCCATGGACATGACCGACGCACCGCCCCAGCCCCGGATCGCACCGCTCCAACCGCCGTACGAGCCCGAGACCGATGACATGCTCAAGCGCTGGATGCCGCCCGGCGCGACGATTGAGCCGCTGGCCCTGTTCCGGACCCTCGCAATCCATCCGGACCTGATGTCGCGGATGCGGCCGCTCGGCTCGGGGATCCTCAACCACGGCGAGGTTCCCGCGCGGGACCGGGAGATCGTCCTACATCGCACGTGCGCACGCGCGGGCGCGGAGTACGAGTGGGGCGTGCATGCCGCGACGTTCGCGTCGGCGGTCGGCCTGAGCGAGGATCAAGTCGCGGGGACCGCAGCACCCTCGGCCGACGAGGCCTCCTGGGCGCCCGAGGACGCCGATCTCATCCGCCTCGCCGACGAGCTACACGACACCTGCGCCGTCTCCGACGAGCTGTGGGCGCGGCTGGCAGAGCGCTACACCGACCGGCAACTCCTCGAGCTGGTCATCATCGCCGGCTGGTATCGCACGATCGCCTACGTGACCAACGCCGTGCGCGTACCCCTGGAGTCCTGGGCAGCGCGGTTCCCTGGCGGAGATGCGCGATAAGGGCCGCTATACGTCCTAAACGCGCGTCTCGCTGCGCGCGTCCCCGGGTCGGCGGGGTGCCTATGATCCGCCGCCCGTGACCGCGACCGCGACCACGACCTCGACCACCCTCCTGGCCTACCCCAACGTCTCCGAAGGCCAGGACCAGGCCGCGATCGACCGGATCGGCGCCGCGTTCGGCGACGCCCTGCTCGACGTCCACTCCGACGCCGACCATCACCGCAGCGCCTACACGCTGGCGGGCGCACCGGGGGAGCTCGCCCGGGCGGTCCTCAGCGGCGCTCGCGAAGCCGTGCGCGCCATCCACATCGACGCGCACGAGGGGGTCCACCCGCGCGTGGGTGCGGTCGACGTCGCGCCCATCATCTACCTGACAGACCAGGACCGGGGCGCCGCCGCCGCCGAGGCACTCGTCCTGGCCGACATGCTCGGCACCGAGCTGGAGCTCCCGGTCTTTCTCTACGGAGCCCTCGCGCAGGGCCGCACGCGTGCAGAGCTGCGCAGAGGCGGCCCCGCCGAGCTCGGGCGCCGGATCGACGCCGGGGAGCTCAAGCCGGACTTCGGCCCGCCCCATCTGCACCCCACCGCGGGCGCCGTTCTCGTCGCCGCCCGGCCGCCGCTGGTCGCCTTCAACGTCGAGCTCGAGCCGCCCGCGACGCTCGAGGACGCCAAAGAGATCGCGGCCCACATCAGAGAGGGCGGCGACGAGGGTCTGACCAAGCTCCGCGCCATCGGCCTGTGGCTGTCCGCCACCAGTCTGGCCCAGGTCTCCACCAACGTCGAAGACCACCGGGCCACGCCGCTGCGCGCCGTCGTCGAGGCCGTCGCCCGCCACGCGCCCATCAGGGAGGCCGAGCTGGTCGGCCTCGCCCCGGAGGCCGCGTTCGACCACTTCCCGAAGGACATTCCGCTCCGTGGGTACGCAACGATCGAACAAACCCTTCACCGCCGCGCCCACACCGCGTAAGCTCTCATCCAGCAATGGCACAGACCAAGCGCAAGCGCCGGACCAAGCACCGCGGTAACGCCGCCGGGACGGTCGAGGTTCGCGGACGCACCGGTCGTCCCCCGACGCCCGAGGAGCGCAAGAAGCAGGATCGCGCCAAGCGCGCCCAGGCCCGCGTCCCCAAGCCGCCGACGTGGCAGAGCGCCTTCAAGAAGGCGTCGTTGGCGACCGCCTTCATCTTCATCTTCCTGTTGGTGACCAACAAGTTCAAGGTCGTGCCGGCCCTGGTGTTCGCGCTGCTGGCCATGCTGCTCTACATCCCGTCGGGCTACTACCTCGACGGCTACATCTACCGGCGCTACCAGAAGAAGCAGCTGCAGAAGCAGTGATCGACGCCCGCATGTTCACCGTCGGGCCGGTGCAGGAGAACTCCTACATCGTCCGGCTCCCGAACGCTGACCGCGCAGTCATGATCGACCCCGGCGACGAGGCCGACCGGCTCATCGGCGCGCTGCAGGCCCTCGGCATCACGACCGTCGAGGCGATCCTGCTCACCCACACGCATTTCGACCACGTCGGCGCCGTCGCGCCCGTGGCCCGCGCCACCGGCGCTCCGGTGTACTGCCCGGAGCTCGAGACCCACATCCTGGCCGACATCGACGGCCACATGCGCATCCCCGGCTTCGGGCCGTTTGAGAGCTACGACGCCGACGAGACGGTCAGCGGCGGCGAGACGCTGGACCTGGCGGGCCTCCAGTTCGAGGTCTCGTTCGTGCCCGGCCACAGCCCCGGCCATGTCGCCTACGCGCTGAAGGACCATGAGGCGCTCTTCTCGGGCGACGTCCTCTTCCAGGGCTCGGTCGGCCGCGTCGACCTCCCCGGCGGCGACTGGCCCACCCTTCTGAACTCGATCGACGGGCTCATGAAGGCCTATCCGGCCGAGACGACGGTCTACCCCGGTCACATGGGCCTCACCACCCTGGGCGCCGAGCGCGAGACCAACCCGTTCCTGCGCGAACTCGCGCATCAGAACTAGCCTCACAGAGCAGCCATGAGCTCGCTCCAGGCCCCCAGAGGCACGTTCGATGTGCTCCCCGCGGACGCGGGACGACGCCTCGCGCTGGAAACGCACGCGCGCCGCATCCTCGGCGCCGCCGGCTACGGCCGGATCGAGACGCCCACCTACGAGGCCACGGAGCTGTTCGCGCGCGGGGTGGGGGAGGCCACCGACATCGTCCAGAAGGAGATGTACAGCTTCGACGACGGCGGCGGGCGCTCGATGACGCTGCGGCCCGAGGGCACCGCCCCGGTGACCCGCGCCTACCTGGAGCACGGCATGCACAAGCTGCCCCAGCCGGTCAAGCTCTGGTACCTCTCGAGCTTCTTCCGCGCCGAGGCCCCGCAGAAGGGCCGCTACCGCCAGTTCTGGCAGGTCGGCGCCGAGGCGATCGGCGCCGCCGGCCCTGAGACCGATGCCGAGCTCATCATCCTGCTCGCCGATCTGCTTCGCGCCGTTGGGGTCAAGGACACGCACCTGCGCCTGTCCAGCCTCGGCACCGCCGAGACGCGCCGCGAGTACCGCGAGGAGCTGGCCGCTTGGCTACACGCGCACGAGGACGGCCTGTCCGCCGAGGTGGTCAGCCGGATCGACCTGAACCCGATGCGGGCTTTTGACGCCAACGACCGGCGCACCCAGGAGACGATGCGCGACGCGCCGATCCTGCTGAGCCGCCTCGCCCCCGAGGACGCCGAGCACTTCGAGCGCGTCAAGGCGCTGCTCGACGAGGCCGGCATCGCCTACGAGCTCGATCCCACGCTGGTGCGCGGCCTGGACTACTACGCCCGGACACTGTGGGAGTTCACGTCCGGCGCGCTGGGCGCGCAGTCAGCCGTCGGGGGCGGCGGGCGCTATGACGGCCTCATCGAGCAACTCGGCGGCCCGCCCACCCCGGGCGTCGGCTGGGCCGCGGGCATCGAGCGGATGCTGATGGCCGCCGGCGAGCAGCCGGTCCCGATAGACCTCGTCGACCTGTTCGTCGCGATCGCCGCGCGTGACTCCGCCGCCGCCCATCAGGCCGCCTTCAAGCTGGCCAACGACGCGCGCCGGGCGGGTCTCAGCGCCCAGCTCGAGCTGGCCGGCCGCGGGCTCAAGGGCCAGCTCAAGCACGCAGACCGCATCGGAGCGCGCTACGTTGCGATCATCGGCGACCCCATGCAGATCAGCCTCAAGGACATGGAAGCGGGAAACCAGACCGAGCTCGCCCCGGACGCGGTCATTCCCACGATCCTGCGCGGGAGCCGCATCGCGTGAAGCACGCGCCACGCGCCAACGTGTTCCGCGATAGCTGGGCCGGGGAGCTCGACGCCGAGCGCGCGGGCAGCACCGCTCGCGTCTCGGGGTGGGTGCACCGCCGCCGGGATCACGGCGGCCTGATCTTCATCGACCTGCGCGAGCGCTCAGGCATCGTGCAGCTGGTGTTCAACCCTGCCACCGCGGCCGCCGCCCACGCCGAGGCGCACAAGCTGCGCTCCGAGGACGTCATCACCGCCCGCGGAACGGTCAACAAGCGCGCGCCGGAGAACGTCAACCCCAACCTCGCCACCGGCGAGATCGAGATCGCCGTCACCGAGATGGAGATCCTGGCCGACGCCGAGACGCCGCCGTTCCCCGTCGACGAGGACGGCCCCGTGGAGGAGAACCTCCGTCTGCGCCACCGGACGCTGGACCTGCGCCGCGCGCCGATGCAGGACGCCCTCGCGCTGCGCCACCGCGTGGTCAAGACCATCCGCGACGTCCTGGACGAGCGGGACTTCCTCGAGATCGAGACGCCGTTTCTCACCCGCTCGACGCCCGAGGGCGCCCGCGACTTCCTCGTCCCGGCCCGGATCGCCGCGGGCTCCTTCTACGCGCTGCCCCAGTCGCCCCAGCTGTTCAAGCAGCTGCTGATGATCGGCGGCTTCGAGCGCTACTACCAGATCGTGCGCTGCTTCCGCGATGAGGACGCCCGCGCGGACCGCCTCCCCGAGTTCACCCAGCTCGACGTCGAGATGGCCTTCGTCGACGAGGAGGACGTCCTGGAGACCAGCGAGGCCGCGATCGGCGCCGTATTCGCGCAGGCCGGCTTTGACGTCCCCGCTCCGCCGTGGCCGCGCATGACCCACGCCGAGGCGGTCAGCCGCTTCGGCTCAGATCGCCCCGACACCCGCTTCGGCCTGGAGCTCACTGACCTGGGCGATGCGGTGGCCAACAGCGAGTTCAAGGTGTTCTCGGGCGCGCTGCAGTCGGGCGGCGTGGTCCGTGGCATCAACGCGGGCGCGCGCGAGCTGACGCGCTCGGACCTCGACGCCCTCACCGAGCTGGCCAAGCAGCACGGGGCCAAGGGCCTGGTGTGGGCCTTCGTCCAGGACGAGGCGGGGGGTGCCGACGGCCTGTGGCGCTCGCCGATCGCCAAGTTCCTCAAGGCCGAGGAGCTCGCCGCCGTCACCACAGCCCTGGACGCCACCCCCGGCGACGTGCTGTTCATCGTCGCCGACGCCGCGGCCACCGCCAACCAGGTCCTTGGCGCCCTGCGCCTGGAGATGGCGCGCCGCTTTGACCTCGTCCCGGAGGGCGCCCACGACATCCGCTGGGTCATCCAGTTCCCGATGTTCACCTTCAAGCCCGACGAGCAGCGCTGGGACGCCGAGCACCACCCGTTCACCGCGCCCGCCACCGCCGCCGGCGCGCCCGCCACGGTGGCCGACATGGACGACCCCGGGGCGCTGCTCTCACGCTCCTATGACCTCGTCCTCGACGGCAACGAGATCGGCGGCGGGTCGGTCCGTAACCACCGCACCGACGTGCAGTCACGCATCTTCGATCTCATCGGGATCAACGCGGAGGAGGCTCAGGCGCGCTTCGGGTTCCTGCTGGACGCGCTCAAGTACGGCGCCCCGCCACACGGTGGCATCGCCTTCGGGATCGACCGGATCGTGGCCATCCTGGCCGGCCGCGACAACATCCGCGAGGTCATCGCCTTCCCCAAGTCCACCAGCGGCGCCGACCCCCTCACCGGCGCGCCGGCGCCCGTGGACGACATCCAGCTGCGCGAGCTCGGGCTCAGGCTGAGGTAACGGGACGCCCCGCGGCGCTCGTAAGCTAGACGGGCCATGGATGCACTGGCCTTCGAGCACCACCTGACCTCACCCCAGGGCCAGGGCCACCGGCCGCCTCAGGGGCACTCCGCCACCTCCGGCGGGTACGCCTGCGGCGACGAGATCACCCTGACGATCGCGGTCGTCGGCGACCGTGTCCTCGACGCAGGGTTCAGCGCCAGCGGGTGCGGCGCCTCCATCGCCGCCGCCAGCGCCGCCGTGAGCCTCGTCCGCGGCACGCCGCTGCTCGACGCAGCGCGCGTCGGCGCCCACGCGATCGCCGACGAGCTCGGTGGGCTCAGCCCCGGCAAGTTTCACGCCGCCGACCTGGCCGCCGACGCGCTGGCCCGTGCCCTGGGCGGAGCGGTCTCGGCCCATGCGGGCATTCCGCGCAGTTCCTCCAATCCGGTCACGCTGGTGGCCATGAGCGGCGGCGTCGACAGCGCTGTCGCGGCGCATCTGTGCGCTCAGACCGGGCCGACGGTCGCGGTGACGCTCGAACTGTGGGCTGACGCCGAGAACGACGCCGAGCGCAGCTGCTGCTCGGCCACCGCGGTGGCCCAGGCGCGCTCGCTGGCCCACGAGATGGGGATCCCGCACTTCACGATCGACCTGCGCGAGGAGTTCCGCGCGGGGGTCGTCGATCCATTCATCGCCGGCTACGCCGCGGGGGAGACGCCCAACCCCTGCGTCGGCTGCAACGGCCACGTCCGGCTCGACGCGATGCTCGAGCTGGCCGATCGCCTGGGCTGCGCGACGCTCGCCACGGGCCACTACGCGCGCACCGCCGAGGCCGACGACGCGCGCGGGCCCCTGTTGCGC
Source organism: uncultured Actinomycetota bacterium (assembly GCA_963708835.1). GTDB lineage: Bacteria > Actinomycetota > Thermoleophilia > Solirubrobacterales > Solirubrobacteraceae > Palsa-465. Next base: position 28,863 of record CAVPUB010000004.1, read on the forward strand.
GTGGCCGCCGACGGCGCGAAGGACCAGACCTACATGCTGGCTGCGCTCAAGCCCGAGTCGCTGGCGCGGCTGCGGTTTCCGCTGGGCGAGCTGCACAAGCCCGAGGTGCGCGAGATCGCGGCCCGGGCCGGGCTCCCGGTGGCCTCCAAGGTGGACTCCCAGGATCTGTGCTTCCTGGCCGGCACGAGCCGCGCGCGTTTCATGGAACGTCACGGCGCGATCGCCGGCCGTCCCGGGCAGATCGTGAGCACAGCGGGGACCGTTCTGGGCCACCACGACGGCCAGCACCGCTTCACCGTCGGCCAGCGCCGCGGGATCGGCATCCAGGCCACCGAGCCGCTCTTCGTGGTCCACAAGGACTCCGAGAGCGGGCGCGTCACCGTCGGCACCCGCGAGGAGCTGCAGACCGACCGCGTGGCCATCCGCGCCGCGCGCCTGCACCGCGACGGCAGCCGCGTCAACCGCGTCAAGCTCCGCTATCGCCAGCGCCCGCTCAGCGCCAGCGTGGCCGGTGACCCTGGCGAGGGCCGCCATCGCTCGCTGTCGCTGCAGCTGGGCGAGCCCGTCGACGGGGCGGCGCCCGGCCAGCTGGCCTGCCTCATGGACGGGGACGTGGTGGTGGGGTGGGGGACGATCGACGCCCGCCGACGCACCTAAACTCCTCATATGACCTCTGACGAGATCCGCCGCGCGTTCCTCGAGTACTTCGAGTCCCAGGACCACCTGCGGCTGCCCTCGGCGTCGCTGGTCCCGGCCGAGCACGATCCCTCGGCGCTGTTCACGGTCGCCGGCATGCACCCGCTCAAGCCCTATTTCCAGGGGGTCGAGCGCCCGCCGCACCAGCGCGTGACCACCTGCCAGAAGACGTTTCGCACGGCGGACATCGAGATCATCGGCACCACCACCCGGCACCTCACCTTCTTCGAGATGCTGGGCAACTTCAGCTTCGGGGACTACTTCAAGCGCGAGGCCGCCCGCTTTGCCTGGGCCCTGTCGACCGAGGGCTTCGGCTTCACGCCCGAGGACATCTGGATCACCGTGTTCGCGGGCGACGAGGAGCTGGGCCTGGGTCCCGACCAGGAGGCGATCGACGCGTGGCTGGAGATCGGGATCCCGCGCGAGCGGATCGTCGAGTGCCCGCGCTCGGAGAACTTCTGGCAGGCCGGGCCGCTGGGGCCGTGCGGGCCGTGCTCTGAGCTCTATCTGGACCGCGGCGTCGACCACGGCAAGGCCGACGACCTGCCCGGCGGCGACAACGAGCGCTTCCTGGAGTACTGGAACCTCGTGTTCATGGAGATGGACCAGAACCCCATCAACGTGCTCACCCCGCTGCCGGCCAAGAACATCGACACCGGACTCGGGCTCAACCGCCTGGCCTGCATCCTGCAGGACAAGGCGACGGTGTTCGAGACCGACCAGTTCGCGGCCCTGATCGAGCTGGGCGAGGAGCTCTCCGGCCGCCGCTATGACGAGAACTTCGCCACCGACCGCGCGCTGCGCGTCCTGGCCGATCACGGCCGCTCGATGACCTTCCTGCTCGGCGACGGCGTGGTGCCCTCCAACGAGGATCGCGGCTACGTCCTGCGCCGGATCATGCGCCGCGCCATCCAGCAGGGCCGCGGGCTGGGCCTGGAGCCCGGGTTTCTGGAGCGCTACGCCGACGTGGTCACGGAGCTGATGGGCTCCGAGTACCCGGAGCTCGGCGTCCAGCGCGACACCATCCACCGCTGGATGGCCTCCGAGGAGGAAAGCTTCGGACGCACGCTCGAGCAGGGGCTCAAGCGCCTGGACGAGCTCATCGCGCGGGCGCGCGACAACGACGACGAGGGCATCGCCGCCTCCGACGCCTTCCTGCTGCACGACACCTACGGCTTCCCCATCGACCTCACGCTCGAGATCGTCGCCGAGCACGGCCTCGGCGTCGACGAGGAGGGCTTCGAGTCGCTCATGGAGGGCCAGCGCACACGGGCGCGCGAGGGCTCGCGCGGCGATCGCAGCGCCGACGCCTCGCGCGAGAAGGCGGCCGCGCTGTCGGGCGGCGCCGGATTTGCCACCGAGTTCGTCGGCTACGAGACCACCGACGCCGAGACCACGATCGGAGCCGCGGTCTCCGACAACGGCGACATCCTGGTCAAGCTGGTCGAATCCCCGTTCTACGCCACCGGCGGCGGCCAGGTCGCCGACACCGGCGTGCTGGAGTGCGAGAGCGGCAACTGCCGCGCCACCGTCACCGACGTGATCCGCCTGGGCACCGACCAGGTGGTCCGACTGACCCCCGAGCACGGCAGCTTCGAGCCCGGCGAGCGCGTCCACGCCCACGTCGACCGCGCCGCGCGCCACGCCACCGCCTGCAACCACACCGCCACGCACCTGCTCCACGCCTCGCTGCGCAAGCGCCTGGGCACGCACGTGCATCAGGCGGGGTCCTATGTGGGGCCTGACAAGCTGCGCTTCGACTTCACCCACTCCAGTGGGCTCAGCGCGGAGGAGCTGCGCTACGTGGAAGACGACGTCAATCGGTGGATCGTGCAGAGCCACCCCGTCCGCGCCATCAGCACCTCGCTCGACGAGGCCAAGCGCCTGGGCGCGATGGCCCTGTTCAACGAGAAGTACGGCGAGGTCGTCCGGATGGTCGAGGTGGGCGACGGGTCATTCTCGCGCGAACTGTGCGGCGGCACCCATGTCCACAACACCGCCGAGATCGGCGTCTTCCGGCTCGTCACCGAGACCTCGAGCGCGGCCAACGTGCGCCGCATCGAGGCCATCACCGGGCCCGAGGCCATCGACCTGTACCGCGAGCACGACCGCGAGCTCGGCGCCACCGCCGAGCATCTGCGCGTGCCGCCGGGCCGGGTCCTTGACTCGGTGCAGAAGCTCACCGAGCGCGTCCGCGAACTCGAGCGCGCCGCCAAGCGCGGCGGCTCGGCCAACGGCGCCGTCGACGTCGACAAGCTGGCGGCGACCGCGACCGAGACCAGCGGCGCCACGGTGCTCACCGCCGCCGTCGAGGTGGCCGACGGTCAGGCCCTGCTGGAGCTCACCGATCGGCTCAAGGGCAAGCTCGGCGATGCTGCGATCGTGCTGGGCACCGCCGGTGAGGGCCGGGTGGACCTGGTGGCCAGCGTCGCCCCGGCGCTGGTCCAGCGCGGCGTGCGCGCCGGCGAGATCATCAAGGTCGCGGCAGCAGAAGTTGGCGGTGGAGGGGGCGGACGTGACACTATGGCGCGCGCCGGCGGCAAGGACCCCGCACAGCTGCCGGCCGCCATCAATGCCGCACGGACTGCAATCGAAGCCGCGCTCAACGCCTGAGGCAGTGCGCGTCCTGGCGCTCGACTACGGCAGGGCCCGTTGCGGCTGCGCGGTGAGCGACCCGACGGGGACGCTGGCGACGCCGCTGGAGCCCGTCATCGACGTCACCTCGCGCCGCGGCCGCGCGCGGCTGCGGGAGCTGATCACCGAGCTGGGTGCCGAGCGGGTGGTGGTCGGCCTGCCGCTGTCGCTTTCGGGCACCGACTCCGCGCAGACCGCCGAGGCCCGCGAGTTCGCCGCCGGCCTGGGCCGAGCGCTGACGATCCCGGTCGAGCTCTACGACGAGCGCTTCACCACGCGGCTGGCTGAGCGCACGCCGGGGCGCGCCAGCGAGGACTCACGCGCCGCGGCGCACCTGCTGGAGAGCTGGCTGGCCAGCCGCCGGACAACGGAGATCGCCCATGGCTGACGGCGACCGCAGCGCCGAGGAGCGCGAAGCCGCCCGACTCGAGCGAGAGGCCGCGCGGCGAGAGCGCGCGGGTGTGTTCGAGCAGCGTGAGCTCGAACCGCCGCCGGCCACCGGTCCGCCAGAGAGTGACGCCGGCACCCAGCACTTCACCGACTGGGACGAGGATGCCCACGACGACGACCTGGATCACGTCCACGACGAGGATGGCTTTCACGAGGGCAACGACGCCGGCCTGGGAGCGCTCAACGCCGAGGCGCCCGCCGGGACCCGCCGGATCACCCGGATGGAGCAACGCGGCATGCGCCCCCACAAACCGCGGCCCGGGCAACGCCGCCGCGCGCCGCACAGCCGGCGCCGCGGCCGCTGGCGCGCGCGGGTCGGCGCGCTCATCGTGTTCGTCCTCATCGGCGCGTTCGTCTGGTTCCTGGTCGAGCTGTTCCAGCCCCTGGGGACCTCGCCGCACGGCAGCGTCACCGTCGTCATCCCGCCGCACTCCAGCGCGAAGGAGATCGGCTCCCTGCTCGAGCGCGACGGCGTCATCGCCCATAGCTTCTTCTTCGAGCTGCGGGCGACGCTCGGCGGTGAACGCAGCCAGCTGCGCTCGGGCACGTACACGCTCCAGCGCGACATGAGCTATGCCTCGGTGCTCAGCGTGCTCTCAAAGCCGCCGCACGCCGCGCCCACCACCCAGCTGACGATCAGCGAGGGTCACACCCGCGCGTACGTGGCTGCGCTGCTGCGCAAGCAGAAGATCAAGGGCAACTACGTGGCCGCCACGCGTCACTCGCCGCTGTTGGACCCGCGCAAGTACGGGGCGCCGCACAGCACGCCGGATCTGGAGGGGTTCCTGTTCCCCGACACCTTCAGCCTGGTCAAGCCGGTGAGGGTGTCGGCCCTGGTCGCCGACCAGCTCAAGGACTTCAAGAAGCGCTTTGCGAAGGTCAATCTCGACTACGCGCGCTCCAAGCACCTCTCGCCCTACGACGTGCTCACCGTAGCCTCGCTGATCGAGGCTGAGGCGGCCTCGCAGAAGGCCCGCCCGCTCATCGCCTCGGTCATCTACAACCGCCTGGCCGACCACATGATGCTCCAGTTCGACACCACGACCCAGTACGCGACCGGCAACTACACCAAGCCGCTGACGGTGTCCCAGCTGCACTCCAAGTCGCCCTACAACACCCACACCCACTTCGGGCTGCCGCCCACGCCGATCGACAGCCCGGGCCTGGCCTCGATCGAGGCCGCCGCGCACCCCGCGCGCACGCACTACCTGTACTTCTTCGCCAAGCCCTGCTCGAGCCAGACCGTGTTCGCCTCCAGCTACGCGCAGTTCCAGCACCTGCTGGCCGTCGACCGGCGTCCGCACTGCGGCAAATGAGCGATCGGCGCCGGCTCGGCGTCCTGGGCTGGCCGGTTGCCCACAGCCGCTCCCCTGCGATCCAGAACGCAGCCCTGGCCGCCGCCGGGCTGCACGATTGGCGCTACCAGCTCCTGCCCGTCCCGCCCGAGCTGTTTGACGAGCTCGTCTTGGCGCTGCCCGACGCCGGTTTCGCGGGCGCCAACGTCACGATCCCCCACAAGCTGGCCGCGCTGCAGCTGGCCGACGAGGCGAGCCCACGGGCCCGGGCGATCGGCGCCGCCAACACGCTCACCTTCGGCGCCGCCGGCGAGATCGCCGCCGACAACACCGACGCGGCCGCGCTCCTCGCCGCCGTGCCGTTCCCGATCTCCGGCCGCACGGCGATGGTCCTGGGCGCCGGGGGCAGCGCGCGAGCGGTCGTTTGGGCGCTGCTCGATGCCGGCGCGGCCGAGGTGCGGCTATGGAACCGCACCGCGCAGCGCGCCCACGACCTCGCCGACGAGCTCGGCGCCACGGCGGCCGCGCAGCCCACCCCCGCCGACCTGCTGGTCAACTGCACCGCGGTCGGCCTCGATGGGTCCGACCCCTTTGACCGGCTGCCGCTCGCGCCCGGTGACCTGACGGACTACGGCTGCGTCGTCGATCTCGTCTACACGGTGAACGGCACGGTCCTGGTGGACCGGGCGCGCGAGCAGGGGGTCGCGGCGGTCGATGGCCTGGAGCTGCTCATCGGCCAGGGCGCCCTGAGCTTTCAGATCTTCACCGGCATGGCGGCCTCGCTTCAGGCCATGCGCGCGGCCGCGAAACCATCAAGCTAACCTCCGCCGCCATGGCTACCGAGGAGTCCACCCCCGAGGACCAGGTCTGCAACCCCTGCCGCGGCACCGGCCGGCTCATCTCGGGCCTGGGCGGGGAGCCGCACCAGGTCGTGTGCCCGTGGTGTGAGGGGACGGGCCACCGTATCCCCGGGCGCGACGCCCAGGAACATCCGGCAGAGGGCGGTTCGGCGCCCGCGCCGGAATCGTCTTCATGACGCTGACGCTGACCACCGCCGGCGAGTCGCACGGTCCGGGGCTCACCGCCATCGTGGAGGGCATGCCGGCCGGTCTGACGCTCGAGCGCGAGGCACTGGATCGCGATCTGGCCCGCCGCCAGCTGGGACACGGCCGCGGCGGGCGCATGAAGATCGAGCGCGACCGCGTCGAGGTCACCGGCGGCGTCCGCCACGGCCGCACCCTGGGCGGCCCGATCGCGCTGACGGTGACCAACCGCGACTTCGCCAACTGGGAGGAGCGGATGAACCCGTGGCCGGTCGAGGCGCAGACCGCCGAGGTCCATCTGCCGCGTCCGGGCCACGCCGACCTCGTGGGCACGCAGAAATACGGGCTCACCGACGTCCGCGACATCCTCGAGCGCGCCAGCGCGCGTGAGACGGCCGCCCGGGTGGCCGGCGGGGCGGTGGCCAAGGCCTTCCTCAACGCACTCGGAGTGAGCGTCTTCTCCCACGTCATCCAGATCACGGGCGTGAGCGCCCCCCGCCGCGACGACCTCACCCCTGAGGACTTCGCCGCCGTCGACGAATCGCCGGTGCGCTGCCTGGACGACGACGCCGGGCGTGCGATGGTGGCCGAGATCAATCGACTGCGCAAGGCCAACGAGTCCCTGGGCGGCGTGTTCGAGGTGCGCGCCTTCGGGCTGGTCCCCGGGCTGGGCTCGCACGTCTCCTGGCGCGAGCGCCTCGACGGCGTCCTCGGCCAGGCCATCCTCTCCATCCAGGCGATCAAGGGGGCCGCGGTCGGCGACGGGATCGAGGTGGCCGGGCTGCCCGGCTCCGAGGCCCACGATGAGATCTTCTACGACGACGACCGCGGCTTCTATCGCCAGACCAACCGGGCCGGGGGCCTGGAGGGCGGCATGACCACCGGCGACCCGCTGGTGGTGCGCGGCTACATGAAGCCGTTGCCCACGCTGACCAAGCCGCTGCGCTCGGTGGACATCGCCACCCACGAGCCCGCCGAGGCCCTGCGCGAGCGCACCGACTCGTGCACCGTGCCCGCCGCCGGCGTGGTGGGGGAGGCGATGGTCGCCTTCGTGCTCGCCGACGCCTACCGGCGCAAGTTCGGCGGCGACCACATCGACGACGTCACGGCGGCGTTGGACGCCTATCGCGCGCGCATCGGCTGGCAGCGGCGGTGAGCACCGTGCAGACCCGCGACATCGCGCTGGTGGGGTCCTCGGAGAAGCATCTGCAGACCGCCGCCGAGGTGATCGGCGAGATGGGGGCACGCGGTGGCCGGATCACCATGCACGCCCCCGCCGAGCTCGACCCACACGCCCTGGCCCATGATCTCGTCATCTGGGTCGACGACGACGACGGGACGCCGGTCCCGTGGGAGGCGGTCGACATCGTGGTGCCTGAGCCCCGAGTGCACGAGCTCAAGCGCATCGGCGCCGCGCTGGAGGCGATGCCCCCGAACGCGAAGCTCCTGTGGGCCACGACCGCCGGGGGCGACTATCCCGTGTACATCGGCCCCGGGCTGCTCGGCGCCGGCGCCGGCGACGCGTTCTGGCCGCGCGAGCTCGTTCAGGGCCGGCGCTTCCTGGTGACCGACTACAACGCCGGGCGCCGGTACGCCGAGCGGCTGGAGCCGCTGGACGGTCGCGTGACGATCATGCCGGGCGAGCAGTCAAAGACGATCGCCCACGCCGAGATCGTGTGGACCGAGCTGGCCCGCGCCGGGATGACCCGCGCCGACGTCGTTGTCGCGCTCGGCGGCGGCGTCGTCGGCGACCTGGCCGGATTCTGCGCCGCCACCTACCAGCGAGGCGTCCGCGTGGTGCAGGTGCCCACGACGCTCGTGGCCCAGGTCGACTCCGCGCTGGGCGGCAAGACCGGCGTGGACCTGCCCGAGGCCAAGAACTACGTGGGCGTCTATCACCAGCCCCAGGCGGTCATCGCCGACACCGACGCGCTTTCCACCCTGCCGCCCGAGGAGCTGGCCGCCGGCTACGCCGAGGTGGTCAAGACCGCTCTGATCGCCGGAGGCGAGCTGTGGGACCGCGTCCGCGGTGGGGCCGAGCCGGGGTCCCCGGATGTCGTCGCGGCCTGCGCCCACATCAAGCTGAGGATCGTCGCCCGCGACGAGCGCGACGGTGGGGCCCGGCAGTCGCTCAACCTCGGCCACACGGTGGGGCACGCCATCGAGGCGGTGACCGGCTATGCCACCTACCGCCACGGCGAGGCGGTGGGGCTGGGGTTGCTCGCCGCGCTGCGCCTGTCGGGCAGCGACGACCTGCGCGCCGAGGTGGCCGAGCTCCTGCACGCCCGCGGTCTGCCCACACAGCTGAGCGACGTCGACCCCGACGCGGTGGTGATGGCCACCGCCCGAGACAAGAAGCGCATGGGGGAGGGGCCCGTCCCGTTTGTCCTGCTGCCCGAGCCGGGAGATCCGCGACCCGGCAGCCCGGTGCCCCCGCGCGAGCTGATCGCCGCCGTGCGGGAGCTCGCGCCCCGGCGCTCCTCGTGAGAATGCGACTAACGTGAGCGCCATGGAAGTCCGCAACCGCGTCGAGGTGATGCACGGCGTCAACCTGGACCAGCTCGGCCGCCGCGACCCCGATCATTACGGGAGCTTCACGCTGACCGAGCTCGAGATGGGCATCGCCGAGGCCGCCGCCGACCTGGGCCTGTCCACGCGCTTCTTTCAGACCAACCACGAGGGTGCCTTCGTGGAGCACCTGCACGGCCTGGACGGGATGGCCGACGCCATCATCCTCAACCCGGGGGCGTGGACCCATTACTCCTACGCCATCCGTGACGCCCTGGAGCTGACCCAGCTTCCGGCGGTAGAGGTCCATCTCTCCAACGTCGACGAGCGCGAGGCGTTCCGCCGCGAATCGGTGATCCGCGACCTGTGCCACGCCCGCGTGGCCGGCAAGGGCCGCGACGGCTACCGCGAGGCGCTCACGCTCATCGCCGAGGAGTTGGCGAGCGCGGTATGAGCGATCGCGCCTCACGCCTGGCCGAGACGCTGCCGGAGATCGGCGCCGATCTCCTGGTCGTCACCTCGCTGGTCAACGTTCGCTACCTCACCGGGTTCACCGGCTCCAACGGGCTGGTCCTGGTGGGTCCTGACACGCGCGCGTTCGTGACGGACTTCCGCTACCTGGAGCAGTCCGCGGCGGAGGTCGACGGAGGCTTTGATCGCACGATCGCCCAGCAGGAGCTGATGGACACGCTCCCCGACCTGCTCCCGTCGGGGGAGCTGAGGCTTGCCTTCGAGGACGCCCACCTCAGCGTCCGCGCGCACGGCCGCCTGCGCGAGCTGGCTCCCGAGCGCGTCACGCTGGTACCGGGCGGCGACGCCGTCGAGACCCTGCGCGCCGTCAAGGACGCCGAGGAAATACGACGGATCGGCGAGGCGGCCAAAGTCGCGGACGCGGCCCTGCGCCAGATCATGGAGCAGGGCCTGGCCGGACGCACCGAACGCAGCGTGGCCGTGGCGCTGGAGCGCGCGATGGAGGACCTCGGCGCCAAGCGGCCCTCGTTCGGCTCCATCGTCGCCGCCGGCCCCCACGGCGCTCTGCCCCACGCGCAGCCGCGCGACGTCGAGATCGGGCCCAACGAACTCGTCGTCATCGACTGGGGCGCGGAGCTGGACGGCTACTGCTCTGACTGCACGCGCACCCTGGCCACCGGGGATCTGCCCGACGCGACGCTCGAGGCCTACGACCTCGTCCGCGAGGCCCAGCTCGCAGGTCTTAGCGCCGTCACGTCGGGCGCGGGCGGGCGCGAGACCGACTCGGCGGCGCGCGAAGTCATCAAAGACGCCGGCCACGCCGAGCACTTCGGGCACGGCCTCGGCCACGGAGTGGGCCTGGAGATCCACGAGGCGCCGCGCCTGTCGCAGCGCTCGGACTCGGTCCTGGCCAGCGGCAACGTGGTCACGGTCGAGCCCGGCGTCTACCTGCCCGGGCAGTTCGGGGTGCGGATCGAGGATCTGGTCGTCGTCACCGACGGGGCATGCCAGATCCTCACGTCGGTGCCCAAGGAACTCATCACCGTCGGCTAGGTTCCGCGATGTCCCGCCGAACCGACCAGCGCCGCGCCGCGGTGTGGGCGCTGTATCAGAGTGACCTGCTCGGGCGTCCCCTGGGCGACATGCTCCCCGGCGACGTCCACACCTTCACCTTCGCGCTGGCCGAGCAGGCACGCGAGCACCAGCCCGAGTTCGATGAGCTGATCCGCCGCTACGCCAAGGACTGGCCGCTGGAGCGGATCGCGCCGCTGGAGCGCTCGATCCTGCGCGTGGCCCTGCTGGAGATGCTCTATCCGGACGCCGTCCCCGGCGAGCAGCCGATCCCCCCCGAGGGCGCCATCGACGAGGCGATCGAGACCGCTAAACGCTTCTGCGGCTCCGGGGCGCCCGCGTTCATCAACGGCATCCTCGGCGCAGTTCTGCGAGAGCGGGCGAAGGGCGGCGTAAGCGAAACGTAGGACCACGTAAGCGAAACGTAGGAGTCGCTCACGCCCGACCGCTCAACGGGCGACAATCAAACGCATGAGACTTCTCGTCGTCGACGATGACCGCGCGCTGCGCGACGTCCTGCGCCGGGCGCTGACGCTGTCGAGCTATGAGGTGGTGCTGGCCGCCACGGGCTCGGAGGCCCTGTCGGAGGTCACGACCTCGGTCCCCGACGCCGTCGTGCTCGACGTCGGCCTGCCCGACATCGACGGCCTCGAGGTGTGCCGCCTGCTGCGACGTGAGGGCAACCGCGTGCCCGTGCTCATGCTCACTGCGCGCGACGCCGTCGCCGACCGGATCGACGGCCTGGACGCCGGCGCCGACGACTACCTCATCAAGCCGTTCGACATCGACGAGCTGCGGGCGCGGCTGCGGGCGTTGCTGCGCCGCGCCGGTGGCGAGGGCGACGTCGAGGGCGGGCTGAGCTTCGCCGAGCTCCGGCTCGATCCGGCGCGCCACGGCGTCGAGGTCGCCGGCTCGTTCGTCGAGCTGACGCGCACCGAGTACCAGCTGCTGGAGCTGCTGATGCTCAACCCCCGTCGCGTGCTGCCCCACGCGACGATCTATGACCGCGTGTGGGGCTATGACTTCGGGCCCACCTCCAATGCGCTGCGCGTGTACGTGGGTTACCTGCGCCGCAAGCTCGAGGACGCCGGCGCGCGACCGCTGATCCACACGGTGCGGGGGGTGGGCTACGCGCTGCGGGAGCCGGCTGGATGAGCCTCAGGGTGCGGATGGGCCTGGCGGCCGGGGTGGCCGTGGCCGTGGCGGTCATCGCCGTCGCCGTGTCGGCGTACGCCGGCACCCGCTCTGAGCTCCAGGGACAGCTCGACAACTCGTTGACCGCTCTCATCCACCCGCTCCTGGTCAGGGCGGGCGTGGTGAGCGGGCCCGCACCGGGCAGGACGGGCGGCGGCGACGGGGACGAGGGTCCGCCGCCGGGGTTCGGCGGCACGCCCGGCTTCCGCGGGCACGGCTTCACCGCCAACGACTGCGATCACAACCTGGGACTCGACAATGCGCGCGGCGCCGGCTTCGGGGCACCTCAGGGGTACGTGCAGCTGGTGAGCCCCACCGGGTCGGTGTGCTTGGCCACGGGCGAGACGACCAAGCTGCCGGTCGACGGGGCCGTCAAGGCGCTGGCGCGCAGCGGCAGCGGCCAGTACCTCAGCGACATCACGCTGGGCGCCCACCACCTGCGGGTGCTCGTCCATGGAGCCGGCCGCTACGGAGCGGTCCAGGTGGCGCTGCCGCTGACCCAGGTCGACGACGCCCTCTCCAAGCAGATGTTGCTGCTCATCATCATCGCCGCCGCGGGAATCGCGCTGGCGGGGCTGCTCGGGTTGCTGGTGGCCCGCACCGCTCTGTCGCCGATCGCGCGCTTCACGCGCCAGACCGAGACCATCGCCGCGCACCCGGACCGGCTGGAATCCGAGCGCGTCGACGTCCACGGCGGTGACGAGCTGGCCCGCCTGGCCCAGACCTTCAACCGCACGCTGGATGCGCTCGACCGCTCGGTGCAGTCGCAGCGCAACCTCGTCGCCGACGCCTCGCACGAGCTGCGCACTCCGATCGCCACCATCCGGGCCAACCTGCAGCTCATGCGCGACGAGGAGCTGCTCTCGGCGGCCGACCGCGACGCGCTGCGCCACGACGTGATCGAGGAGCTCGACGAGCTCACGGCGCTGGTCGGGGATGTAGTGGAGCTGGCCCGCGGCAGCAAGCTGTCGGGCGAGCCGGCCGAGGTCCGCGTCGATCAGATCGTCACCGCCGCGGTGGAGCGCACGCGGCGCCGCGCGCCGCAGCTGACCGTGGCGGCATCGGTGGAGCCCACGCTGGTGCTGGGCGAGGGCGACCGGATCGCCCGGGCGGTGGCCAACCTCCTCGACAACGCCGCCAAGTACGGCCAGTCAGGCGGCTCGATCGAGGTCACCCTGGCCGGCGGCACCCTCACTGTCCGCGACCACGGGCCGGGCTTTCACGACGAGGACCTGCCGTTCGTGTTCGACCGCTTCCATCGCGCGCGCGACGCCCGCTCGCAACCCGGCTCGGGGCTGGGGCTGGCCATCGTCCGCCAGGCCGCCGAGGCGCACGACGGCTTCGTGCGGGCGAGCAACGCTGCAGGGGGCGGGGCGCTGCTGGAGATCGGCTTCGGTCCGACGCTCGAGCTCGACGACGCCGCTCTGCACGACGCCGTCAGCCCGGGCTCGCCTGGCTCATAGCGCCGCGCAGCAGGGGGTGAGCGAGGGCGTGCAGGGGCACGCCGCGCCACGGCCGTCGGTCACGACTCGAGCCGCTCGGCGATCGCCGAGCCGCTGGCCACCGCGATCGCGCGCCCATCGGCATCGGCGACGTCGGCGCGCGCCACGGCGGTCCGCCGGCCGCCGTGAATGAGCGTGGCGTGGGCGGTCGCCTCACGGCCGTCGCTCGCCAGCGGCCGCAGGTAGTTCAGCTTGATCTCGAGCGGGACGAACTGGCTGTGCGGCGGGGCGACGGTCTGCATGGCGGCGTCGATCGCAGCCCCGGCGAGCATCGCCACCGCGCCACCCTGGACCCGCCCGGGCGGAGGCGCGCACATCCACCGCGTGGCCGGCAGCGCGAACGCGGCCTCGCCGGGGGCGACGGCCATCGCGTTCAGGCCGGTGAGGCGCGACAGGCCGGGGTCCGGGGAGGCCCACTGCCATGGGTCCAGTCCCTCCTCGGCGTCCGGGCCGGGCCCGGCGTCCGGGCCGGCCTCCGCGCTCTGGTCCGGAGGCCCCGGCTCGGCGGCGAACGGCATGATCATGCACAACGACCCGCCGCGCGCGATCAGGGTGCCCGCGTCGTCGGTCACCGTCACCTCCGACAGGGCGACCGGTGGGGTGGGCGGGCCCGAGTTCAGGACGGTGCCCGTGATCATCAGGGTGCCCTCCGGCGGCACGGGCCGGATCTGGCGCATGGCGAGCTCCGAGGTGGTGATCGCGGTGTCGGCCGGGAGCTCGGCGATGATCGCGCAGGCCATGGCGGCGTCGGCGGGGATGGCCAGCACGCCAAGCGGCACCCGCCCGTGGTCGCCGTACAGCCAGGGGGACACCGGCATGGTGAACTGGGCGCACTCGGCGCTGAGCTTCACCGGCTGCATGCCCGTCAGGCGCGAGAGCGGGGGCGCCGGGGTGTCCCCGGCGAGCATGGCCCGTAGGAACTCGATCCCCGGCTTCGCGGCGAGCAGGGGGTCGGGATGGCCACCGCGCACCGGCGTGCGCCACGGCGCATCGTGCCGGGTTGGGGACGGTGCGGCGGCGGGCTCGGCGTCGTGCATGACACCTCAAACTACCGTCCGGATGTCAGCTCGTCGGGGCCGGCCGGGTGCTGGCGCGTTCCCCGAGTGGGCGGCCGCGTTTGGCGCGCCCACCCGCCGGCACCCCATTTTACCTGTCCTCTGTCAGCCCCGCCAGCCACTGCGCGACGGCCGCCTGGACCGCCGGAAGATCGGCCTTGAGGCCGTGGTCGCCGGCGACCCGCACGACGTTGCGGCCTGGCCCCCGGGGCGGCATGCCGAAGCGGTCGTTGACGCCCTGGATCACCAGCGTCGGCACCACGACGGCCTTAAGCTCTCCGAGCCGGCTGGGCGAGGGCTTGGTGGCGGATGCCCGCTGGGGCGGCTTGAGGGGGAAGGCCAGGCAGAGCACGCCAATCGAGGAGGTCGCGGCGGCGGTCCGGCAGGCGACCCGCGCGCCCATCGACCGCCCGCCGGTGACCACCGGTAGCCCGGTCAGCTCGCCGGCGGCCAGCGCTGTCACCACGGCCGTCCACGCCTCGTCGAGGTGCGGGGCCGGGGCCGGCGAGCGCCGCCCGGCGACGCGGTAGGGCTGCTCGACGAGCGCCACGGCCCACCCGGTGCCCAACGCGGCACGCCGTGCCGCCTGGAGGTCGGGCGCGCCGACTCCGCCGCCGGCGCCGTGGCCCATGATCAGCGCCCCCGCGGCCGGCGCGGCGTCATCGGGGAAGCAGAGGTGGGCGCGAGCGAGACCGCGCGGGGTTTCGATGTCACGTTCGGTCATCACCGAGATGCTCGCATCCCGGGCCGCAGTCGTGCCGGCTGGGCGGCCCGGCTGGGCGCGTCGGCTGGGCGGGCCGGCGCGTAGCCTTGCCCTCGTGGGAGGAATTCCGGCGCAACGAGCCTTCCGGCTGCTGTTCGCGGCCCAGTCGATCTCATCGCTGGGCGATCGCCTGGTTCCCGTCGCCCTGGCCTTCGCTGTCCTCAACCTCACCGGGTCGGCGACCAGCCTGGGCGTGGTGCTGGCGGCCCAGACGATCCCGCTGGTCCTGTTCGTGCTCGTCGGGGGCGTGTGGGCCGACCGCCTGCCGCGGCGACTGGTGATGGCGACGTCGGACGTCGTGCGCGCGGGGTCCCAGGGACTCTGTGCCGTGCTGCTGCTCACCGGGAGCGCACGGCTCTGGGAGCTGGCGGTGCTCCAGGCGATCTACGGCACGGCGCGGGCCTTCTTTGACCCGGCGGCGCTCTCGGTCGTGCCACAGACGGTGGACGGCGTTGAGCTTCAGCGGGCCAACAGCCTGATCGCGCTCACCGGCAACGTCGCCGCGGTGGTGGGCCCGGCGGCGGCGGGCGTGATCGTCGCCGCAGCCGAGCCCGGGTGGGGACTGGCCTTCGATGCCGTCACCTTCGTGGCCAGCGCCGCCTGCGTGTATGCGATGCCGCCGGTCATCACCGAGGTCCGCGAGCGGGCCACCCTGCTGCACGAGCTGCGCGAGGGCTGGGGCGCCTTCCGGGCCCGCCGCTGGCTCTGGGTCACGGTCAGCTGCTTCACGCTGTACATCGGCTGCGCCTGGGCGCCGTGGCAGGTGCTCGGCCCGCAGGTCGCCCGGCTTTCACTGGGCGGGCCCGGGGCGTGGGCCGCGATCGTAGTCGCCCTGGGAGTGGGATCGATCGCCGGCGGCGTCATCGGCCTGCGCGCGCGCCCGCGCCATCCGCTGCGGTTCTCCTTCGTCATCTTCGTCGTGATCACCCCGGCCCTGTTCGCGCTGGTGGCCGCCCATGCGCCGCTCGCGCTCATCCTGCCCGTGGCGGTGATCGACGGCGGCAGCGGCACCCTGTTCAACACGTTCTGGTTCACCGCCGTCCAATCGGACGTCCCGGCGGCCGAGCTGGCCCGGGTGATGTCGTGGGACTACTTCGGCTCGGTGGCCATCCTCCCGCTCGGTCAGGCGCTCAGCGGCCCGGTGGCGGCCGCTGTCGGGCCCTCGACGACTCTGTACGGGTGCGCTGCGATCACGGCGATCCTGTTCGGGATCGGGCTCGCCGTGCCCGCGGTGCGCAACTTCAGCCCGCCGGCGGTGGCGCCGGCGGGCTCAGAGGTGCTGCTCAGCGGTGGCGGTTGAAGCTGATCACCTGCTGGATGCCGCTCGGCCGGTTGGTGTAGGCCATCGTGTACGGCAGCAGCCCGGGGATGAACGTGATCCGCTCCGCGGTGGCGCTGGCGCGCCAGGCGCCGGGGTTGGTGCTGTGCTGCTGCTGGGCCAGTTGCCTGCCGGCCGCCGCGATCGCCGCCCACACTGAGTTCTGGCAGCGCTTGAGGTTGCCGGCGCCGCAGTAGTCGTTGGTGAACGGCTGAGGCTGCTTGATGTGCAGCAGCTTGGTCACGTCGCGGTCGAAGTACTGATACCAACCGCTGAACTGACCGTCCGGCGGCGAGTCGAACACGCTCACCAGGCTGCTGAACTCGCCCTCGAGCGGGCCCAGCTCCGGTCGCATGAACGCCGACGCGATCTTCGGCCACGCCGCGTTCATGATCGCCGCGCCCGGATTGTCGACCTTGCCGTCGTTGTTGAGGTCCAACAGGTTGCCGCCGGCCTTGCGCCACGCCACCAGCAGCGACAGCATCTTCGCCGCCTGGGCGTCGGGGGCCTTGGAGCCCTTGAGCAGCTCCTGCAGCACCGGCACGGTGAGGATCGCCCGCACATCCTGGGTCGCCGCGGAGTTCATCGCCGAGGTGACCGTGGCCAGTGACCACTTGCCGCCCTTGCCCAGCCGCGCCAGGTTGTAGTTGAGCAGGTCGACGCGGGCGGAGGTGCCGTTGGCGATCCACGCATCGTCGGCCGCGCCGAACCCGTGGGCGGAGACGTTGTTCCAATTGGTCATCGTCCCCTTGACCGGGGTGTGCAGCGGGTCGACGCCCTTCGGGTGCACGCTGTCAGGGGCGACGCCTGTCCACTCCCACTTGCCGGTGCCGATGGTCGGGAGGCTGGGATCGATGCCCTTGTGGCGGAGCGGCAGCAGCCCGGTCGTGATCTCCGCGACGTGCTTGTCGTCGATGTAGAACGAGTTGAACGTCTGCGGCGTCAGCTCGGCCGCCTTGAAGAACGACTGCGGGCTATGGACCTGACCGTCGGACAGACGGCGGTTGAACAGCAGGTCCAGCGCGTCCTTGCCGTAGCTCGAGCGCTTACTCGAGATGGCCAATAGCCGATGGTGGACGCGGGCGTAGCCGACGACCGGTCCGTGCACGGTGGTCTTGAACGACACCGTCTTGCCGTTGAGCGTGCCGGCGTCGAACGACTGCATCGACCGGCACTTGCCGTTGAACAGGTACTTGGTCTTGCTGTGGCCGCAGAGGGTCTCGGCATACTCGTCCACGACGTCCCCGGAGGCCGAGGTCAGCGTCGTGGCGAAGTCCGGACCGCGCCCGATCAGCATGTAGCCGGGGAACGGCGCCGACGTGGCGCCGCGCCAGTCCAGGCCGGGCGCGTGCATGTCGATTTCATAGGTCAGTCCGGGGTAGAAGTAGCCGACCTGCGGGCCGCCGACGAGCAGCGGGTGTCCCGTGGTCGAGTACTTGCCCTCGACCATCAGCTCGTTGGACGCGTGCGGACGCGGCTCGCTGCGGCCGAACTTGGCCGCCTGCGCCGCCGGCACCGACGGGGTGGCGTGGAAGCTCCCTGGGTCGAGGACGACGCTGCCGGGCGCGCCCGGCTTGGTCGGCGTGTGGTCGTAGTTGAAGGTTCCGTCGACCGTCGTCGGGCTGCCGGCGTTGAGGTTCTGGCGCAGGTCGTTGAAGACGCTGTAGCCCCTCTTGACCCCGAGCCGGTGCTCGAGGCCGCCCAGGAACTCGGAGTCCTGCGCCTCACGGCCACCGCCCTCGCCGAAGAACTGGTCCTTGAGGGCGTTGAGCGCGTACACGTCGTTGCGGGTCCAGGGCGGGGTCATCGGGCTGTTGATCGCCAAGTACGCGTTGATGCCCTTCACGAACTCGTCGATGTCCGAAAGCACCGCCCGACCCTCGGGCCCGGCCTTCTCCAGCACCTGGGTCTGGCGTGAGAGCACGCGCTCGGTCTGGGCGCTGGGCTGGAAGTTCTGCAGGTTCTCGATCAGCCCGATCGCGGTCAGCCCCGGGACGTCGAGGGCGGCGACCCGCGAGTTGTCGCGCGCCTCCTGGAGCAGGAGCCCGCGATCCTCGGCGGCGATCCAACCGGCCGCCCACACGCCGCCCGCGTGGGTGGTGGCGGTGACATGCGGGACGTGGAAACGGTCACGCACGATGGTGACGCCGGGGAACGGGACGGGCTCGACGGTGCTGGGGCCCTCATTGCCCACTCCGAACTGCTCTGACTTGAAGTCCGAGAACAGGTCGCCGTTGGTGACGTGGTCGAATAGCGGTGTGAGCGCGTTGTACATCTGCGCCTGCGCGGTCGCGTCGGACGGGATCGGGACGTTGCCCTTCTGCCCCGACGGGATGATGTTGCGCGCCACCTGCGAATAGTCGATATCCGCAGCGCGTGCCTGCGCCGTCGCGGCCCCCAGCGCCACGATCGCGCCTGCGGCCAGCGCGGCCGTGATTCTTCTCATAGCGAAGCTCCTCTGTCGTTGCCCGCCCCCGGTGAAGGGCGTGTGAAACGGCGGCCAACATAGCGGACTACCCGAGCGGGCCGCGCCGCCCCTACCCGAAGGGGTGGTCGGCGGTTAGCCAGAGGCGTTGCAGCGAGGTATCGGCGAACGTCAACGACGGCCACGAAGGGGAGGGTGCGGGTGCTCGGGGCGCCGGCAACCGGCCTCTGCCGGCGTAGTGGGAGATAACTATCGTCTGGTGATAGTTATCTCCCAGGAACCCCTGCAAAGCAGGCCATTCAGGCCCCGTCTCCGCCCTTCCCAAGCTCGCCGTTGACGTGCGCCGATACCCTGCGAAAACGCTGAGATAGATCACCCGCCAAACCTCGATAGCGTTTAGAAGGCATGAGCACCACCGTCCAGGTCCCCGACTACGCCGTCCACGACGAGGTCCGCATCGACCCCACGCGCACGGCGCTGCTGGTGGTCGACATGCAGAACGACTTCGTGACCGAGGGCGGCAGCCTGAGGGTCCCCGACGCCGAGTCGACGATCCCCGCGATCTCGGCGATGTTGGAGCTTGCGCGCGCCTATGGGATGCGCGTGGTCTTCACTCAGGACACCCATCGCGACGGCGACCCCGAGTGGCGCATCTGGCCCGAGCATGCCCGCGAGGGCAGCTGGGGCTGGCAGATCGTCGACGCCCTGGCCCCTCGGGAGGATGAGACCGTCGTCCCCAAAGTCCGCTACGACGGCTTCTACGGCACCCCACTGGATCATCTGCTGCGGCTGTGGGGCGTGACCACACTGGTCATCTGCGGCACGGTGGCCAACATCTGCGTCCACTACACGGCCGCCAGCGCCGCCCTGCGCTGGTATGACGTGATCATCCCCCGCGACGGCGTCTCCGCGCTCGACCCGTTCGACCTGGAGGCCTCGCTGCGCCAGACCGCCTTTCTCTTCGGCGGGCGGATCACCACCACGGCCGGCGTCCGGATCTAGCCCTCCGGCGAGGGGCCGTGCCTCACGCGATGTGGGCGGCGAGGAACGCCAGCGACGGCGGCTCCCGGTATATCGTCAAGCGAACTAAGGATAGGTTGAGGGGGTGGACGTGCAGAGCCGAGGCCGGCCGTTGCTCTCCCCGGCACTGCTGGCCGGCGCCGTGACGCTGGTCGCCATCAACCTGCGGCCGGCCGCTGCGAGCATCGGGCCGGTCCTGGACCGCATCCAGACCGACACCGGCCTGTCCTCGGGGTGGGCGGGCGCGCTGGCGACGCTGCCCGTGCTGTGCTTCGGACTGCTCGCCCCGCTGGCGCCGGTCCTGGCCCGCCGGCTGGGCGTGCACACGGCCATCGCCGTGGCGATGGTGACCCTGGTGGCCGGGATGCTGGTGCGACTCGTCCCCGGCACCGCGTTCCTGTTCCTCGGCACCGCGGTGGCGGGCGCCGCGATCGCGACCGGCAACGTGCTGCTGCCCGTGATCGTGCGCCGGGACTTCCCGGACCGCACCGGCAGTGCAATGGCGCTCTACACGACGTCGCTGATCGGCTTTGCCGCGCTGGCGGCCGGCACGACGGTGCCGATCGCCGACGCGCTGGGCGGCGGATGGCGGCCCGGGCTGGGCATCTGGGCGGTGCCGGCCGCCATCGGGGCGCTCGCCTGGCTACCGGCGCTCGCGCGCCGGGACGCCACCGCCCGCGCCGCGGCGGGCACGGGCGCCCGGACCCGGATGGTGCGTCCGCTGCTACGTCAGCCGCTGGCCTGGCAGGTCACTCTCTTCTTCGCCGTGCAGTCGGGAGGGTTCTACGCCACGCTGGCCTGGCTGCCCGACGTCTTTCGCAGCCACGGCGCCAGCGACTCGCGGGCCGGGTTTCTGCTCAGCCTGTCGATCGTGGTGGGGCTGCTCACCTCGACGACGCTCCCCGGCCTGGCCACCCGCATGCGCGATCAGCGCCGGCTGGTGGTGATCTGCTGTGCGGTGTGGGCGGCGGGCCTCATCGGGATCCTCGTCGCGCCGATGTCAGCGCCGTATCTGTGGGTGGTGCTGCTCGGCCTCGGCCAGAACTCGACGTTCCCACTTGCGCTGATGCTCATCGTGCTGCGTGGTGGCAGCCTGGCCACGACCGAGGGCCTGTCCACTCTCTCGCAGTCGGTTGGCTACGTGCTGGCGGCGATCTTCCCGCTCGCCGTGGGGGCGCTGCACGGAGCCGCTGGCTCCTGGACGCCTCCGCTCATCCTGCTGTTGGCCCTCCTGGTCCCGCAGCTCGGCTTCGGGCTGGCCGCCGGGCGCGACCGCCAGCTCGTCGCTTCCTGACCATCGCACCCGAGGGAAGGATTGCCCGCGGCCGGGGTCTTGAGTGGTGACCCGGTCACACCGGGTGCATGTCATCCACCAGCTGGGAGCAGCATCATGGGCAGTTTCAACAATGCAAAGATCCGTGTCGCCAGTGTCGCCGCGCTCGTGACCGTCGCCTTGGTCGTCGCGGCCTGCGGCAGCAGTAACTCGAGCTCGAGTGTCAGCGCTGCCGGCGACAACGCGCCGGCGACACACGCGGCAGGCAAGGTGTCAATCGGGACCGCGACCGGTTCTGACGGTAAGTATCTGGTCGGTGCCTCCGGACGCGCCCTGTACCTGTGGGTCGCCGATGGCCCAGGCAAGTCGGTGTGCGCGGGAGCGTGTGCCAAGTTCTGGCCGCCCCTCACCACCACGTCGGCACCCGTTGCCGCCGCCGGAGTGACGGGATCACAGCTGGGCACCATCACTCGCGCGGGCGGTGTCAAGCAGGTGACCTATGACGGCCATCCTCTGTACTACTTCCTCGAGGACACCGCCACAGGGTCGCTCAAGGGCCAGGGCAGCGACAACTTCGGCGCCAAGTGGTGGCTGGTCGCCCCCTCGGGCACCGCGATCACCAAGAGCACCGCTGCGCCAAAGGGCTACTGATTGAGCTTGCGCCGGGCGGCACCCGCTCGTTGGGGCGCCGCCCGGTGCCTAGTGTCCTAGCTCGTGGCGCGGGTGATGAGGCCGCCCAGCGCCGCGCGAGTCTGCGCCAACGCGTCTGAAAGCTCGGAGTGCAGCTCGAGCGCGCCCGAGGTCCGGCCCGCGGCGGCAACCTCGCACAGCTCCTTGGCGATCTCGCTCATCCGCGTCGCGCCGATGGTGGCGGCCGAGCCCTTGAGGCCGTGCGCCAGCCCGTGGAGGCGCTCGCCATCGTCGGCGGTTATGGCGTCGTGCATGGCGGGGAGGCGGTCGGCGGATTGGTCGAGGAACATCGTTGCCAGGGCCACCTCGGTCTCGGGGTCGCCGATCTCCTGCAGGGGCGCCGGGTCGAACACCTCGCAGGCCATTTGGGCGGCGTCGTCTACCGCGCGCCGGAACTCCGGCAGGCGCCCGAGGACATCGCGGATGGTGTTCAGGCGCAGAGGCTTTGACAGATAATCGTCCATCCCGGCGGCCAGGCACTTCTCGCGGTCGCCGTCCAGGGCGTGGGCGGTCAGGGCGATGATCGGGGTGTGGCGCCCGGTCTGCTCCTCGCGGCGGCGGATGACGCGCGTGGCGGTGTAGCCGTCGACATCGGGCATCTGGCAGTCCATGAACACCGCGCTGTACTCGGTGCTGCCGGTCAGCGCGATCGCCTCCCGGCCGTTGGCGGCGACGTCGACCACGAGGCCGAAGCTGCGCAGGAGGCGCATGGCGGCGAACTGGTTGATCTCGTTGTCCTCGACCACCAGGACGCGGCGTCCGTCGCCGGCGACGACGCCTGCCGGCGGAGCCGCGGCCGTCGCGGTGATCGACGACGCGACCGCGCCCGTGCGGTGCAGCGTGGTGAGAAGCTGGTTGTACAGCCGCGACGGGCGGATCGGCTTGGCCACGTGGGCGTTGATCCCGGCGGCGTCCGCGGCTGCGGCCTCGACCGGTGAGGACACCACCATGATCAGCCGCGTGGAGCGCAGCGCCGGCACGTCGCCGATCTCACGCACCAGCGCCGGACCATCGGTGTCGGGCAGCCGGGCGGCGATGAGCGCGGTTTCGAAGGGACGGCCCGCCTCGGCGGCGGCGCGCAGGAGGCGCACGGCGCCGGCGCCGTCGGCGGCCGACTCGGGGTTGATGCCCCAACTGGCCAGGGTGCTCTCGAAGCTCTCGCGATCGGCGGCGTCGCCATCGACGACCAGCACCCTGGCCCCGGTGAGATCGTTGCCCTGAAGGTCGGCCTCCAGGCCGAGGCCGGGCTCATAGGGGAGGGTGAACCAGAACCGGCTGCCCACGCCCGGCTCGCTGGCACAGCCGATCTGGCCGCCCATCAGCTCGACGAGCTGCCTGGAGATGCACAGGCCCAGTCCGGTGCCTCCGTAGCGGCGCGTGGTCGTGGCGTCGGCCTGTGAGAAGGGCTCGAACAGCGCGGCCAGCTTCTCGGTGTCGATGCCGATCCCGGTGTCGGCGACCTCGAGGCGCAGGCGCTCGTCGCTGCCGGGGCCGTCGGCGAGAGTCACCGTGACGATGACCTCTCCCTCCGAGGTGAACTTCACCGCGTTGGAGAGCAGGTTCATGAGCACCTGGCGCACGCGGTTGCCGTCACCGTTGACGACCGGCGCGACGTCCGGGTCCACGGACACGTCGAGGGCCAGGCCGCGCTCGGCCGCCCTGACCCCGACGATCTCGGCCACATCGTCGACCGCGGCGTGCAGCGAGAAGTCCTCGTGGACGATCTCGAGCTTGCCGGCCTCGATCTTGGAGAAGTCCAGGATGTCGTTGATCACGCGCATCAGAGCCTCGGCCGAGGTCATCGCGACCTGCGCGTACTGGGACTGCTCGCCGTTGAGCGGGGTGTCGAGCAGCAGCTCGGCCATGCTCACCACGCCGTTGAGGGGCGTACGGATCTCGTGGCTCATGTTGGCGACGAACTCCGACTTCAGCCGCGAGGCTTCCAGGGCCTTCTCGCGGCTGGCGCGCAGCTCGTCCTCCATCCGGCGGCGCTGCGAGATGTCGCGCCACACGCTGAACGCGCCGGTGATCGAGCGGTCCTCGGAGCGGTAGGGCGCGATGTCCACGGCATACGTGCGCCCGTCGCCGGCGCTGTACTCCAGCGAGCCCGACTCCCCGTCGAAGGCCCGGTGGATCGCGGGCTGCAGCGTCTCGAGCCGGGCCGGGGTGACCAGCTCCGACAGCAGCTTGCCCTCGAAGGCATCGCGTTCGACGCCCAGCTCCTTCATGAGCGCGCCCTGCACGAAGCGACAGCGCAGCTCGCGGTCATAGAGGACGACCATCGTGTCGGGGAGGCTGGAGAGCAGGACGCGCTGGCGGTACTCAGCCTCCTCGCGCTCGACGCGGGCGGCGCGCTCGGCGGTCACGTCCTGCGCGGTGCCGGCGATGCGCGGCGGCAGCCCGACGGTGGGGTCGGCGGCCAGGTAGTCGCCGCGCACCGACAGCGTCCGGGCGCGGCCGCCGGGCAGCGCGACACGGTACTCGTCGGCGAACGGCCGGCGATCGCGCACGATCTCCTCGATCGTGGCCCGCACGCGCTCGCGGTCGTCCGGGTGGACGACCTCGAGGAACTTCTCGCGCGCCGGAGCGTCCGCCATCGGGCTCACGCCGTGCAGCAGGTACTGCTGGGCTGACCACGCCGCGTCGCCGTTCTCCAGGTTCCACGTCCAGCTTCCGACGCCGGCCACCGACTGGGACTCGTCGAGCAGGCGCCTGCCTTCTCGCAGCGCCGACTCGGCGGCCTTGGCCCGCGTGATGTCCTCGATGTGCGAGACGAAGTGCAGCGGCGTGCCGCGCTCGTCGCGCACGAGCGCGACCGACTGCTTGGCCCAGATGGCGTGCCCGTCCTTGTGGAAGTAGCGCTTCTCCATCTGGTGGGTCTGGATCTCGCCGGTGAGCACCTGCCCCAGCCTGGCCAGGTCGGCCTGCAGGTCGTCGGGATGGGTGAGGTCCTGGAAGGTGCGCTCGAGCAGTTCGGCCTCGCTGTAGCCGACGATCTCGCACAACGCACGGTTGACCTCGAGCCAGCGGCCGTTGGGCCCGACGAGGGCGACCCCGATCGGCGCCTCGTCGAAGGTCTCCCGGAAGCGTGCCTCGGACTGCTCCAGGTCCACCTCCAGGCGGTGCTGGTCGGTGACGTCGCGGGCGATCGAGGTGGCGCCGATGACCTTGCCGGACTCGTCGCGCAGCGGCGCGGCGGAGAGGTCGACGTAGATGCGGGTGCCGTCGCGGTGCCGTCGCGGACACGCGCGCTCGGTCACGTGCTCGCCGGCGATGAGCCGCGCCATCAGCTGCTTGGAGTCAGGACCGTCGACGTGAGGCTCGTCCGCGACCCGGCGGGTGCCGATCACCTCCTCGGCGCTGTAGCCGTACAGCCTCTGCGCCCCGGCGTTCCAGCTGGTGATGGTGCCGGAGAGGTCGACGGTGATGATTGCGTCGTTGGTGGACTCGACGACGCGGGCGAGCTGCTCACGCTGGATCTGGGCGGCGCGTCGCTCGGCGATGTCGCGGACCAGGGCGTTGAAGCGCGGCCCCTCGGGCGTGTCGACGCGCGCGACTGACATCTCCACCTGCAGCACGTGTCCGTCGCGATGGCGGGCGGCGACCTCGACGGGGAGCGATGGCATGTCGGCGGAGGCGGAGGCGTGGCGCTCCGGTCCATAGCCGGCCGCGAGGTCGGGCAGGATCGTCTCGGAGACGTAGGTGCCGATCGCCTCGCCGGCGCTCCAGCCGAAGAGCCGCTCGGCGGCCGGGTTCCAGTCGACGATCACATGGTCGGCGTCGACGGCGATGAAGGCGTCGTGCGCGCTCTCGATGATCGACCGCGTCTCACGCTCGCGCGCGACCAGCGCCCGGTTGGCGGCGCGCAGGTCCAGCTCGGTCATGATGTTGTGGGCCAGTTCGGTGAGGATCTCGATCTCGATCTCCGTCCAGTGCCGGGGGCCGTGCTCGATCGCGCAGAACGAGCCCAGGGTGTGGCCGTCGGCGTCGGTCAGGGGCACGCCGCAATAGGCGATCACGTTGAGGTCCTCGATGGCCGCGTTGTCCCTGACGCGCGGGTCCCGGCGCGCGTCGGTGACCACGAAGGGAGCGCCGGCGGTGACGACGTGCTGGCAGAAGGAGTGCGACAGCGGGGTCTGGTTGACCGCCGTTCCCACCGAGCTCTTGAAGTACTGGCGGGTGTCGTCGACGAGGGTCATCGTCGCCACCGGCGTGCCGAGCAGCTTGGTGGCCAGCCGCGTCAGGCGGTCGAAGACCTCCTCGGGCTCTGAGTCCATCAATTCCGAGCGCCGCAGCGCGTCAAGGCGCAGCGCATCTCGCAGCAGGTCGCTCATCTGCCCTGATCATCGGCAGAAACGCGCCACACCTAAGCGCCGATTGTCGATGCCCCGAAGATAGGCCGATCGGCCGATGCGGGCACGCCGCGCCCGCCGCTGTCCGGTAGCGTGCCGGGCCCATGGACTGGGCGGCGCACATTCATCTCTGTGGGCACCTGCGCGTGACGATGAGCGGAGTGGCGCAGGAACTGGGCTTCCGCGGGCGCCAGGGGCGCCTGCTCTTCGCCTTTCTCGTCCTGCATCGCGCCCGGCCGGTGGCGCGCGACGCGCTGGTCGAGGCGCTCTGGGGGGAGGACGGCCTGCCCCCCAGCGAGGGCGCGTTGGCCCCGGTGCTCTCGCGGCTGCGCCGCGCGATTGAGCCCGCGACCGTAGAGGGGCGCGACAGCCTCGCGCTGGTGTTGCCCGAGCCCGCGTGGGTCGACGTCGAGGTGGCTCGCGATGCCGTCAAGCGCGCCCGCGCGGCCACCGAAGCGGCCGACCGCCTGACCCACGCCCAGGAGGCGATGGCCATCGCGGAACCCGGGCTGCTCCCGGGCCTGGAGGCGCCCTGGCTGACGGCGGAGCGCGACGCGCTGGAGCACCTGCGCATCGAGGCTCTGGAACTGGCCGCCGTCTCCGCGCGGATGACGGATCCGCCGCTGGCCGAGTCGCTGGCCCGCGAGGCCGTCGTCGCCGCGCCGTTCCGAGAGTCGGCATGGGCGGCGCTCATCTCCGCCCTGCACGCCCGCGGCAACGTGGCAGAGGCCCTGCACGCCTTCGAGGACGTGCGTACGCGGTTGCGAGAGGAGCTGGGCGCCGTGCCCGGGCGCGAGCTGCTGGCCCTGCACGCCCAGCTGCTGGCCGACGCGGACGAGGCCCCGGTCACGCCCACGGACGCGCCCGCCCTCGCCGTACCCGCTCCGGCCCGGCGCGGCCGCGGCCCAGGCGCGGCAGCGGAGCTGGTCGAGCGCGACGATGAGCTGCGCGCCGTCGACGGCGCGGTGGACCGCGTGGGGGCGGGGGAGGGGGGCGTCGTCCTCTTCGAGGGTGCGGCCGGGATCGGCAAGACCCGCCTGCTCGGGGAGCTGCGCGACCGGGCCGCCGGGCGCGACGCGCTGGTGCTGGAGGCGCGGGCCGGACTGCTCGAGCGGGAGTTCGGGTTCGGGGTCGTGCGCCAGCTGCTGGAGCCGGTCGCCGACCCCAGCCTGCTCGAGGGGCCGGCGGCCGCGGCCCGGGCCGTGCTCAGCGACGCCGGCACGACCGAGGGAACGTTCCCCATCCTCAATGGGCTCTTCCGGTTGGTCGAGCGCCTGGCGTCGACCCGGCCGGTGGTGCTGTGCGTCGACGATCTGCAATGGAGTGACCCGGCCTCACTGCGCTTCGCCGCCTATCTCGCTCGCCGGGTCGCCGCCCTGCCGGTGCTCGTCGCCGCCACCATCCGAACCGGCGAGCCCGACGCCGACGAGGCGCTGCTCGGCGAGCTGGCCCAGGAGCCGGTGACGATCGCGCTCACCCCGCGTCCGCTCACCGCCGACGCCACCCGGCAGCTCGTCCATCTGCGCCTCGGCGCCGACGCGGACGCCGCCTTCTCATCCGCGTGTCACGACGTGACCGCGGGCAACCCCCTCCTGCTGGGCCAGCTGCTCAGCGCGCTGGCCGCCGAGCAGGTCAGTCCGACGGCATCGGCCGCGGCCGGGGTGCGCGACATCGGCCAGGTGGCGGTGGCGCGCACGGTGCTGCTGCGCCTGCGGCGTCTGCCCGCGCCGGCGGTGGCGGTGGCCCGCGCGGTGGCGGTGCTCGGCGAGGAGCCGGGCCTGCCCGCCGTGGCCGCCCTCGCCGGAGCTGACGAGCCGGCCGCGGCCGGGGCCATCCAGGCTCTCGCCCGCGCGGAGATCCTGCGCGGCGACGAGTCGCTGGGCTTCGTGCACCCGCTGATCCGCGACGCCGTCTACTCGGAGTTCACCGCCCCCGAGCGCGCGCTCGCGCATGCCCGGGCGGCCCGCCTGCTGGCCGAGCTCGGTGCGTCGCCCGAGCGGGTCGCCGCGCAGCTGCTGCAGACCACGCCGCGGGCGGACCCATGGGTGGTCGCGCGGCTGCGCGAGGCGGCGCAGGTGGCGTTGCGCCGCGGCGCGCCCGATGCCTCCATGCGCCTGCTCGAACGGGCCCAGGCCGAGCCGCCGCCCGCCGCTGACCGGGCGGCGCTGGCCTTCGAGCTGGGCGGCAGCGCCGCCTATGTCCGCGGCCCCGCCGGGGTCGAGCCGCTGGAACGGGCCTACTCCGAGCTGACCGATCCGGCTGCCCGCGCCCGCGCCGCCGTGCGCCTCAGCCACCTGCTGCTGTTCGTGCGCTCGCCCGCCGAGGGCGTGGCGTTGGCCGGCCGGGCCGCCGCCGAGCTCCCCGAGGACGAGGGCTTTGACGACTTCCGCGACGGCCTGCGCGCGGTGCGCCTGGTGGGGGCCGCGTTCGGCGCGGTCGACCCGACCGAGTTCCGTGCCCTGGACGACGTGCGTGCGGGGCCGCGCGGGACCGGTCCCGGCGGGCGTGCGCTCACCGCGATGTCCGCGCTGGCCGTCGCGCTGACGTGCGGGCCGGCCGCCGAGGCCTCGGCGCTGGCCCGGGAGGCCTTCTCGGCCGGGCTGACCGCGTTTGAGATCACGGCCCCGGTCGCTCTGGCCAGCGCGGCGCTGGGGCTGGGCGAGCCCGCCGACGGCCTGGAGGCGATCCGCCGCTACGCCGAACATGCGCGCCGCCAAGGGGAGATCCTGGGCTCGATCGGCGCCGACCTGTGGGGCGGGATCACGCAGATCTGGGCCGGTGACCTGCGGGCGGCGATGGAGCTGCTGGAGCGCGCGCACGAGGGCGAACGGCTGTGGGGCACCAAGCTCGACGCGGTGATGGCCTACTCGGCGGCGTTCACCGCGCTCGTCCAGCTCGAGCGCGGCGATCCGCCGGCGGCCGCGGCCGAGACGCTTCACCGTGTGCACGCCGACGATCCCCGGCCCGACGGCGCGCGCTTCTGGCTGGCCAGCCTCGCCGAGCTCGCGCTGGCCGACGGCCGCCCCGCCGACGCCGTGGGCATCACCGAGCGCCTCGAGGGCGCCCGCCCGCCGGACACCCATCCAGTGTGGGCGCCGTGGCGCTCGCTGCGCGCGCGCGGGTTGGCGGCTCTGGGCGACGTGGCTGAGGCCCGCCGGCTCGCCCTCGAGGACCTCGAGCTCTGCCGGCAGCTGGGGGCCACGTGGGTGATCGGCCGCGGCCTGCGCGTTGTTTCCGAGCTCCCTGGTCCCGACCGCGTGGACATGGGCCGCGAGGCGGCGGCTCAGCTGGGCGAGTCCTCGGCGCGGCTGGAGCTGGCCAAGGCGAGGGCGACGCTGGGCGACGCGCTGGCCGAGGCCGGCTTCGGTGCCGAGGCGCGGGGCGAGTGGAACGCCGCCGCCGAGCTGGCACAGGCATGCGGCGCCGCCGGGCTCGCGCGCCGCGCCGCGGAGGCCGCGGGCGGGACGCGAGCCGCGGCGACGCCGCGGGCCCGTCAGTGATCGTCGTTGGTGGGCCAGTGTTCGGTCACTGGTTGGGCATGTGTGACGCCAGCAGCATGCCGTCGGGGTCGGCGGCGGCGCGGATCCGGCTCAGGCGCGTCAGCACGCTGTCGGGCACGCAGGTCCGCAACGAGCTGCTGCGCTCCGCGAAGCTGAGGAACCGTGTGCCGGTGGCCCACGGCCTCATCGCGTCCAGGTACCGATCAAGGTACGCATCCAGTACGGGGGCCGGTGCCGGAGCGCCCGGGATCCCCACGCCGAAGAGCAGGAAGCGCCCCTCGAGATGACCGCGGGCGCCCGCTCCGGGCGGCGGCGCCGCCAGCGCGCCGCCGAGATGCCGGATCTCGGCGGCGAGCAGCGGTGAGCCGGGACCGCTGGTCCGCAGGAAGCTGTCGATTGCCCAGTCATCGAGCTTCTCCAGCAGCATCCCGTCGCCGATGCCGGGCACCGGATCCTCGGGATCTCCGTGCAACCGCGGGATCGCGTGTGTCGGCATCGGGCCGAAGCCACCGAGGATCGGGGTGGCCGCGTAGCGCAGGCGGGCCTCCAGTTGCTCGGCCTGCGCCGCGTCCAACGCCACCCCGTTGACGCAGATCGAGGTGATGCCCTGCAGCGGCTCGGGGATCTCCGGCAGCGGCGGCAGATTGAGCACACGGAACGTGGTGGTGATGTCGTCAGAGGCCTGTGCCGTCCAACCCAGCCATGCTCGCATCACCCGTTGTGCGTCGGTCGCGGCGAAGTACAGCGCCCCGCCGGTGACCTCGGTGTAGGGCAGCAACCCGATCTCCACCGCGGTGACGATCGCGTAGCCGCCGCCCCCGCCGCGCAGCGCGTAGAACAGGTCGCGGTTGTGCTCGGCATCGACATGACGGTGGACGCCGTCAGGGGTGACGACCTCGAGCGCGCGGACGTGGTTGACCGCCAGCCCGTGCTTGCGGCCGTAAAAGGACAGGCCGCCTCCCAGGAGGTAGCCCGTCACGCCGACGGAGGGAGATGACCCGTGCATGACGGCGAGCCCGTGGGGCGTCACCGCCTCCACGACATCGCCCCAGCGGGCCCCGGCCTTGATCCGGGCCGTGCGGTTGACCGGGTCCACCTCGACCTCGCCGTCGTGCAGCGCGGTCTTGAGCAGCAGCGTGCGCTCCAGCGAAGGGAGGGCCTGACCGAGGTGGCCGGTGCTCTGCGGGGCCACCGCCAGCCCCGCGTCGCGGGCGTAGGCAACCGCCGCCTGCACGTCCTGCACCGTCCGCGCGACGCAGACGCATGCGGGGCGCTGGTCGGCGTGCAGGTTCCAGGCCTGACGTGCGCTGTCGTATTCGTCGCTGTCGGGCCAGATGAGCGCCGGCGTGGCCGACGCGGTGGTGATGCCTGAGATCTGCTCGACGGCCGTGGTCGGCGCGTCGAAGGGGAGTGGGAATGTGTGAGTGGTGTCCATGGCGCACCACCTTGCGGGGCGCGCCTTGCCGTGGCCTTGACCGCGGTTTGCCGCGACCTTGCCGCGGCGCTGCCATTTTTCCCACGGACCGGATTCCAGGGGAGAGAATGCCCCCGGGACCGAATGATCTCGCTGGCCAGCCCCCGAGCTCCTGCGGCGCCACCGGGCGCCGCGCTCTATGAGTCGCACTATCTCGCCGCCGCCGATCCGGCCGGGGGCCGCGCGGTGTGGCTGCGCTTCACCTCGCTCAAGCGCCCCGGCGAACCGGCGCACCCGACCACGTGGCTGACCTTCTTTGACGCGGCGGCCGGGGCGCCCCGCGCGCTCCGGGTGACGGCGCCCGAGCCGCTCGCCGATCCCGGCGCGGCGTGGGCGCGCTCGAGCCTGGGGGAGATGGGACCGACGGGCACCCGGGGCGAGCTCAACGCCAACGGCGCGAGCACCGCCGCGAACGGGCTGGCGCGTGCGAGCTGGGACCTGCGCTGGGAGCCGCGCGCCGGCGAGGTGGCCTACCTGCCGGCACGATGGCTGTATGACCGTCCTGTCCCGCGCTCAAACGGCGTCGCGCTCGTGCCTGCCGCCGGTGCCACCGGCACGCTGACGCTCGACGGCGCGGAGGTGGCGATCGACGGCTGGGAGACGATGGTGGGCCACAACTGGGGTGCCGAGCACGCCCATCAGTGGTGCTGGCTGCACACCGGCCGCCTGGGGGAGGACGGCCGCGGGTGGCTCGATCTCGCCCTCGTGCGGATCCGGATCGGCGCCCTGGTGACGCCGTGGATCGCGTCGGGGGCGATCGACCTCGACGGCCGGCGCTACCAACCGGCGCCGCTTCGCCGGGTGACGTGCGAGCGCGACGGGGAGCGGACCAGCGTCCGCGTGTCGCTGTCGGGGGGCGCGGGGGTGGCCGTCGAGCTGACCGCCCCTCGCGCGCACACGGTCACCTGGGACTACGCCAGCCCCCGCGGACCCGGCCGCGTCGTCGACAACTGCTCGGTGGCCGATGCACGGATCGCACTGGAGACCAAGGCTGCGACGCGGTCGCTGGCAGTGGCCGGCAGCGCCGCGGTCGAGCACGGAGGCGGTGCGTGAGCCGTCACATTTCAACGCGAGCGCTCGGGGCGGCCGTCGCGGCGCTGGGTGCGTGCGCCGCGTGCGCGCCCGCCGCCGGCGCCGAATCGCCGACGCTGCCCGAGCTTCCGATCCCGGTGCACGTCGTCTTCAGCGGGTCAGGTCTGTTCCACTACGACAACAGCGCCGGCTCCCACGCCGTCGGGGACGACAAGCTCGACTGGGACGTCGAGTATCAGGCGGAGCTGCAGCCCGACGGATCGCTCACGGCGGCGAGCGTCATCCCTCCGGCCACGGCCGGCACCTACACGTTCACCGACGACTTCTACGAGATGTCGTGCTCGGGGTCGATCTCGACCGTTCCCGAGCCCGGGCCGTTTCCCCCGGACTTCCCCAACCCGCCGCCCGAGACCACGCCCGCCCCGAACGCCGCCGGGCTGCTCATCCAGGGGATCACGTATCTCTCGACCGATCCCGCAAGGTTCACGAATTGCGTGGGCCAGCGCGGAGACTACGACGGCTCGGGCGAGGCAGCCGATGGCGTCGGCTCGGTCCTTGACCAGTATCTGCCCGGGGCCCTCACCGCCCGTATCCCGGCCATCCCGCGCCAGGCGTTCCTGGCCCCCGGCGTGGCGCAGCGGGTCATTCCCGTCGCCTATGACCAGGCGCCGACGCAGATCGCGGCGTCGTGCGCGGACTTCTTCGGAATCCAGGATCCCAGCCAATGCCAGATCAGCCTGGACTGGAGCGGCACGGTGCTGCTCGACGGCACGGCCGGCTGCCCGGTGATCCTTGCCGGGCCATCGCTGGTGTGCATGCCACTGTCGGGCATGCCGGTGGGGGCGTTCACGCAGGGCGTCGAGGCCGACGCGACCGGACCGGGCACGGCCAGCGTGTCGATGACCGCGGCCGGGGCATCGGGCGCGCACGCCGCGATCGCCCGGCGGACGGTGATCGCCTCGGCATCGGTCAAGGTCAAGCACGCCGGGCGAGTGCGGCTGCGTCCCAAGCTCACCGCCGCCGGCAAGGCGCTGCTCAAGCGCTCCAGGCGCGTGAAGGTGATGGTGCAGACGGTGTTCAAGCCCAAGGCCGGACGTGCGCACACGACGCGTGTGAACACGGTGCTGGTCAGATAGCCGGGCGCCACCTCACAGGTTCCCGCACGCCTGTTGAGCGTGCCGGAAGGCGGGGGAGCTCGGGGTGACACTCGGGGGAGTCGCGATCGCGATCCCGCCGCCCGGCGGGAACCGCGGGTCGGGGAAGTCCGGCACCCCGTGCGTGCGCATGCACTGAGCGAACTTCAGCGCCGAGGCCTTCTTGGCGGCGCTCAGAGGCGGCCGGGGGTGCGCGGCCAGGAACCGCTTCATGCAGCTGTTCAGGGCAGCCTGGAACGCGGGGGCCTTGGTGTTGACGGTCGGGGGCAGCGCGGCGCCCAGGATCGACACCGATGAGCCCGCCGCCGGTGTGCCTCCAGGATCGGGGAACTGAGGGACTCCGTGCCCGCGCATGCACTTGGCAAAGGTGACCGCGCCCGGGCCAGGTCCTGAGCCGGTCTGTGCCGACGCGCTCGGGCCGCCGCCGCTCCCGCACGCGGTGAGGGCCAATGCGGCCGCACCGAGCAGTGCCCCCAGCAGCGATCGTCCGAGAAGCATGCCCGGGGTTCTACGGGCCGCCGGCTAACACCGCCGTAACGCCGTTATGCGGCCGTTATCCGGCGTCTGGGCCGGGCCTATGCCCGCTGTGCGCGCTCGAAGCTAAACGCCGACAGGTCGATGCGGGGACTGGCCCCGGTCAGCCACTGCGCCACCGCCTCACCGATCGCCGGCGAGTGTTTGAAGCCATGGCCCGAGCACGCCGAGACGACCATCACGGCGTCGTGCTCGGGGTGGCGGTCGATGATGAAGCGGGCGCCGCGGGTGCTCGTGTACAGGCAGGAGACGGTGCGCAGCGGCTCGGCGCCGAGCCAGGGCAGGTAGGGCTCGACGCATCCGTGGTACATGCGCTCGATCTCACCGCGATCGGCCGGGTGCTGGCGTCCGTCCGGACTCGTCGTGCGCTCGTAGGACTCCGCGGCGATCTTGACGCCGCCGTCGGGGCCGTCGATGGCGGGGAACCCGTAGAAGCCATCCAGGTGCACGAACCCCCGCTGGTCGCCGCCGACGTCCCATACGAACGCCGGCATGTCGCGCAGCGCCGCGTAGTTCTCGCGGATCGGAAACCAGAAGAGCAGCTGACGGTAGACCGCGACGATGTCTCGCACCTGCGCGACCAGATCGCCGATCCACGCGCCCGCGCACAGCAGCAGTTGCCGCGCGGCGTATGTGTCGCGGTCGGTGGTGACGGTGATGCCGTCTGGCGTCGCCGCCCAGCGCTCGACGCGTTCGCCGAGGCGCAGCTGTGCTCCGTCGCGCACGGCCAGCGCCAGCTGGGCCGCCACGGCCCGCTCGGGCCGCACGAACCCGGCTTCGGGCTCGTGATAGCCGACGGTCCGCTCGTCGGCGGCGAACATGGGAAAGCCGGCCCGCAGCTCGGCGTTGCTCAGGTCGCGGTGGTCGATCCCGTACTCGAGTGCCGCTGCCCGCGTCTCGGCGAGGAAGGTGCTCGACGGGTGGGCGAGGATCACGATCCCCGGCTGGGTGAGGAGCTCGGCGCCGCTCTCGCCCTCGATCTCGCGCCACAGGTCGTGTGAGCGACGGGCCAGCGGCACATACTCGCGCCCCTCGCCGATCGCCAGCCGGGTGATGCGGGTGTCGCCGTGCGTCGACCCCCAGGCGTGCGGCGGCGCGTACCGGTCGATCCCGATGACCGAGACCCCGCGCGAGGCCAGCTGCCATGAGGCGGCGCTGCCCATCGCGCCCAGTCCCACGACGATCACATCGGCGGTGCGCATCGACGCATCATCGCGGAGCGCCCCGGCGACCGCCGAGCGGTCAGAGCGGTCAGAGCTCGAGCGTCACCTCGCCGGCGGGCCGCGAGCAGCACAGGAGCACGTGCTCGCCGTCGGGCGGCTCCAGCGGCTCGGTGACGTAGCCGACCTCGCCGGTGAGCAGCCCCGTCTCGCAGTAGTGGCAGACGCCGATGCGGCACCCGAAGCTCACCGGGATGTCGCATGCCTCGGCGAACTCCAGCAGGTTCCCGTAGCTGTCATCCCACGGGAGGGTAAGGTTGCTGCGGGTGAAGGTCACCGCCGGGCCGTCGCCGGGCGGGCCGGTCGGCGCGTGCGGGGGCGGGTGCTCGCTCTCCAGCCCCGGCGCCACGATCACGGCCTTGGCGCCGAACACCTCCATGGCGACATGCTCGGGCGTGGTGCCACGCGCGATCAGCGCAGCGGACAGCGACTGCATGAACGCGTCGGGGCCACACAGGTAGTAGTCGGCGTCGGTGGGAATGCCCGCCGCGGTGACCGTCTCGATCGAGAGCCGGCCGACCGTGTCAAAGGCCGCTCCGGGCATCTCGGTCAGACCGGGCCGGCTGTAGCTGACGATCCGGTGCGCGCGGGGCAGCGCGGCGAGCAGGCCGTTGACCTCGGCGCCGAACGCGTGCTCGCGGCCGTCGCGGGCTCCGTGGACCCACCACACGTCGCGGCTCGTCCGCGCCGTGGCGAGCGTGTGGAGCATCGCCAGGACCGGGGTCGCGCCCACGCCGGCGCTCAGCAGGACCACCGGGCGCTCGCCCTCGCGCAGGGCGAACGCGCCGCGCGGCGCCGCGGCGTCGATGGTGTCGCCCACGCGGACATGGTCATGAAGGAACGAGCTCCCGACCCCGTGGGGCTCGTGCTTGACGCTGATGCGGTACCCGCCGCCGTCGCTGACCTTAGACAGCGAGTAGCTGCGGATGACCGCCGGCCGATCGGGCCCGTCGGGGCGAAGGCGGACCGTGAGGTACTGCCCCGGGCTCACCGCGCCCCGCGCCGGGGGCGTGCCGTTGGCGGGGGTGAGAGTGAAGGACGAGATCGTGCTGCTCTCCCGCCGGATCGCCGTCACCGTGAGCGGCTGAAAGCCCGGCCAGGCCGGCGCCGCCGGGGCCTCGGCCGCCGGCTCGCCCTGTTCCAGCAGCGCGCGAAACGAGCCCTTCCATCCCTCGCTGAGCGCTGGGATCCGCAGGGCGCGCTCGAGCATTTGGCGCGAGCGGTTGGGGAGGTAGAGCAGGCCGTCGACGTCGGCGACGCTCAACCGCTCGGGACCACTCTGCACGCGCGTGATCGCGTCGCCGGCCTGCACCGGGCCCTCCTCCAGGACGCGCAGGTAGAAGCCGGGCCGGTGGTGCGCCACCAGCAGCGAGGGCATCCTCGGCTCGGCCATCCGGATGCCCAGGCGAAAGCACGTCACCCGCGGCTGGGTCACCTCGAACATCGCGCCGCCGATGCGGTAGCGGTCCCCGATGCACACCTCCTCGTCGGCCAGCCCCTCCACCGTGAAGTTCTCCCCGAACTGCCCGTACGCGAAGTCGCTGCGCCCCAGTTGCTCCTCCCAGTAGCGGTAGGAGTCCAGCTGGTAGACGTAGACCGCGCGGTGCTCGCCGCCATGAGCGGCCCGGTCGGCCTGGTCGTCGCCGTCGATGTTGATCCGCCGGACCATGCGCGGTCCGTCCACCGGTTCCTTGAAGATCGCGGTGCGCACCGTCTTGCCCTCCCACGGGACATCGCGCGGCCCTCCGACGTTGAGCGACACGAGCCGCCCCGCGGATGCCGGTGTGACGCCGCTGGGGCTCACCGCGCGCCAGCCGCGTCGTGGTCGTTGCCCGGGTCTGATTCCAGGTCCAGCAGCGGAGCCGGGTCTCCGGTGGCCGCCGCCGCGCCCGCGATGCTCTGCGCACCCGGCAGCCAGCGGCGCACGGTGCCGGCGATGCGAATGGCGAAGGTCCTGCGGTGTGACATCAGGGGCTCCTTGGTGATGGCTCGGCGGTGTCAGACCGATCAGTGGCGGGGGAGGGGTGGTTCTTACCGCCGCTGGTGGCGGGCGGGCCCCGGGGTCAGCCGGGGCCGATGTCTCCGAACCTGCGCGCCGCCTCGAGCAGCCCGTCGTGATCGGCGCGGCAGCCCGGACAGCTCCGCAGGTGGATCGCGGTGCCCGGGAACGCGGCGGCGGGATCCTCCCCGGCGAGCTCGAGATCGACATATGCGTCGAGGATCCCCTCGCCGGGAGTGCAGCCCGCGTCACCGTCGATGGAGCGCAGCAGATCGTCGAGGTGGCGCCGCTCGCCGCTCATCGCGTGATCGCATCCTCCTCGATGACCGGATGTCCGGCGTGCGCGAGGCTGTCGCGCAGGGTGCGCCGAGCGTCGAACAGGTTCTTGTAGATCGCGTTGCGGTTGGAGCCCAGCTGGAGAGCCAGGACGTCGATGGGGATGTCGTTGAGGGCGACGGCCACGAAGACCGCGCGCTGGCGCTCGGTCAGGCTCTCGATCGCCGTCGACAGCGCGTCGAGCTGCTCGCGCTGCTCGAGGCGGTCGCCGGGCCGGGGCGAGAGGCGGTCGGGCAGGTGCTCCCAGATGAGCTCTTCGGCGCTCGGTGGGTGGCGCCGCCACGCGTGCCGGGCCACCTTGCTGGATACCTCGAACACGGCGAACTTGTACGCCCAGGTGGTGAAGCGGCTCAGGCCGCGGAAGTCATCGAGCCGCTTCAGGATGTTCATGAGCGCGTCGTCGGCCGCCTGCTGGGCGATGTCCTCGAACTCGGGGCCCGCGATCGAACCCAGCTGGGAGCGCCGGCGCGAAAGCTCGTGGAAGGCGACGCGCAGCAGCACGTCGTGGAGACGGGCGACGGCCTGGTCATGACGCGGATGCCCGGCGCGCAGCTGCTCCACCCACCGGCAGGACTCCTCGTCGCGCCGGTCCCCGGTGGCAGCGTGCCGCTCGTTGGTCACCCTGTCGCATGCTAATCGCCTTCCCGCCTGGTGAGTGCGGCGCGGCGTGTGTCTCTTACCGCGGTAAGACGGCCGGCCGCGACGCCACTGATGGGCAGCAGGGAGCCGACGGGCTCCCAGACGATGACGGAAGCGAGCGAAAGGACGGCGACATGGGATTGGGTTGGCAGCAAGGGCCTCTGGCACCGGGGGCGATCGGCACCTTCCTCGTCGCGGAGCCGCTGCCCGAGCGGATCCTGTACGCCGAGCCGCTGCGCCGGCGGATGCGCGTGATGTTCGGGGGCGAGTGGATCGCACAGAGCGACGACGTCGTGATCCTGCACGAGCCGGGGCGCTACCCCGTGGCTTATTTCCCCAAGGGCGACATCGCCGACGGTGTCCTGCAGGCCACCGGCCGCACCACCGCTCACCCCGAGCTCGGCCACACGTCGTGGTACCAGGTGCGCCGCGGAGATCACGACGCGCCTCGGGGCGCGTGGGAGCACACCGGTCTCCCCGCCTTCGCCGAGATCCTCGCCGGCCGGGTGGCGTTCGCGTGGCACGCGATGGACGCCTTCTATGAGGAGGAGGAGCGGGTCCTCGGCCACGCCTCCGACCCCTATCACCGCATCGACATCCGCCAGACCTCGCGCCATCTGGTCGTGCGCGCGGGCGACGAGGTGGTGGCCGAGACGCATCGGCCGCTCGTCCTCTACGAGTCCGGGTTCGCCCCGCGCTGGTACGTCCCCCGCGACGACGTCAACGAGCAGCTCCTCGCGCCGGTTCCCCGCCAGACCTTCTGCCCGTACAAGGGACTGTGCGACTACTACGACGTCGGCGACGCCGGCCGCGCCGCCTGGTCCTACCGCGACGCCTACCGCGAGGTCGACCGCGTCGACGACTTGATCTCCTTCGAGCCCGACAAGGTCACGGTCACCCTCGACGGCGAGCGCCTCGAGCTCGAGCCCGGTCAACAGGTCGTGCCGCACGGGGCCGACCGCGGCCTGAACCCCGACGAGGCGGTGGCGCCGGTGAAGCCCTGAGCCCGATCCCTATCCGCTGAGGGTCACGTGGCAGCGCGCGACGTCGAGGACGACGGTGGCCCTGGTGATGCGGCGGGCGCGGATGCGCAGCGGCTCGGGAGCGCACGGCACCGGCGGATCCAGGTGCCCGCAGTTGGCGTCGCAGATGTGCAGTGCGCTGTGCAGGGTGAAGGGCCCGGCGGGGAGGCGAACGCTGCGCTGCCCCACGCCTCCGGGCATGCGCCGCAGCACGCGGCGGGTCTGACCCTGGGTGAGGGCGAGCGAGACGAGCGCGCCCTCGGTGGGCATGCCACCGACGTAGCGCGAGCGGATGATCAGCCGTCCGCACGCGACGCGGTGGGACCCGGAGCATGACGCCAACGGGTGCGTCGCGACGCGGCGCGCGGCCACCGATCCGGCACCGCCGGGCCACAGCACGACGGTCGCCGCGATGACCGCGACCGCCGTCACCGCCGCGAGCCCAGCCCTCCGACGCACACTCATATTCCTTCTACGTCCGGGGACGGGATGCGTCACCGGCCTCCGACGCGTGGCCCGATGCGGGCGCGCTACACCGCCTGGGAGAGGCCCACCGGTCCGCGGGTGATCGCGCTCAGACGCTCGTCGACATCGAAGTAGCGTGCGTCGATCTCGCTGACGCCCTGAAGCCTGCCCAGGGAGGCGGGGAGCATCTCGTCGCCCCAGCGCCGCGCGTTCTCCTCCGTGTCGAACAGGTAGATCCCGCCCGCGGCTTCCCGCGCGTCATCGTAGATCCATACCTTCCACTGCAGGCCGGGGAGGCCCGCGATCCGCTCCGCGGCTCCCAGCAGATGCTCGGCCTGGTCGGCGTCGTCCTGACCGCGCTCCCGGCGGTAGTTGACCTGCAACAGCTTCATTTCCCGGTCCTCCTAGGGGTTGTGAGACGCCACGCGGCACCGCCCACGGTCACAGTACCTCTGGGCGACCGTGTCGTGTGTGACACCCGTCCGTCAACGGCCGATGGCCTGCGGGAAGTTGAAGTAGTGGTGGGGGTCGACGATCTTGCGGATCGCCTCGAGACGCTTGCGGTTCTGGGCGTAGTAGGCGTCCGGCCAGTCAGGC
Organism: uncultured Actinomycetota bacterium; assembly: GCA_963708835.1. GTDB lineage: Bacteria > Actinomycetota > Thermoleophilia > Solirubrobacterales > Solirubrobacteraceae > Palsa-465. Next base: position 68,595 of record CAVPUB010000004.1, read on the forward strand.
TGTGCCGGGTCGATGTAGTTCTGGTAGGCCTGGCCTGAGACGTGCGGGCGCAGCTTGGCCCACGCCTGGTGGATCCAGGCGGCGGTTGCGCCGACGCCGAAGTACTGGATGCAGAACAGCATCCGGCGATGGGCGAAGGCCGTTGCCGTCGGAGCGATGCGCCCCACGGCGCCGCCGTAGGCGTCGCAGAGCAGCGAGCCCACCCCGGGCGCCTCCACGGCGGCGATCATGGCCGCGCGCCCCGCCCTGTCCAGGGTCTTGGCCACATAGTCGGATTTCGCGTTGAACGCCTCCCGGCGCAGGGTGCCACCGGGCGCGGCATTGATCGTGTGGCAGGCCGACACGCTCTTGCCGTCGCAGTTGGCGAGCAGGAGCTGGATGGCCAGAAACGGCGCCTGGTGATTGGCGCTGAGAACCGCGCCCGGGACGGAGAGCAGCGGCGCCACCAGCCGCGGCACCTCGGAGGCCGGCCCCAGGTACTGGCCGTTGGCGTTGATCGACGGGGGCCCGGCGGCGTTGAGGTGCAGGATCGACGTGATCCGGTCGTTGGTGTGCGGCGCCCAGTGCTGCCAGGCGTCGATCGCTGCGTCAGCCGACGGCCACGGCCACCGCACGTTGAAGTAGGTGCTCTGCGCCGGCACCGGGTGGGTGCGGAACACGAACTGGGTGACGATCCCGAAGTTGCCCCCGCCGCCACCCCGCAGGGCCCAGAACAGCTCGGGGTTGGAGCCGTGATCGACGGTGCGCAGACTGCCGTCGGCAGTGACGATCTTCACCGCCTGCAGACTGTCGATGGTCAGGCCCAGGTGGCGGCCGGCCAACCCGAAGCCGCCGCCCAGGGTGACGCCGGCGATCCCCACCGACGGGCAGGAGCCACCCGGCACGACCACCCCGTGTGGCGCCAGACCGGCGTAGAGGTCGATCAGCTGCGCGCCGGCGCCGACGGTGACCAATCCGCTGGGCTTGTCGAACCGGACCGCGTTGAGCCGCCGGAGATCGAGGACGATCCCGTCGGCGAGGGTGGAATAACCGGCGTAGCTGTGGCCGCCCGAGCGCGCTCGCACCCGCACGCCGCGCGCGGCGGTGAACCGGACCGCGTCGCGGACGTCCAGCCCGTCGACGGGGCGCGCCACCGCCCGCGGTCGCACGTGGTCAAAGCGCGTGTTGAAGACGTCGGCGATGGCGTCGAAGCCGGGATCCGACGGCGTGAAGACACGTCCCCGGATCGCCTTCTTGAGCCCGTCGGCGGGCCGCCCGCTCACGCGCTGACCACGCCTGCTCCTCAGCCTGTCGTCACTGCTTGACCAGAGTGCCGACCGTCACGTGGGGCCAGTGGATGCCGTTGAAGTCCAGCATCACCGTCTGCGTGTACTGGAGCTGGTGCTTGTCGGGACCGCCGCCGGTGCCGGCGATCGTCTCGATCCAGAACGTGCACTCCATCTGCGTGGCCTTGGCGTTCCCGCCGGGCGGGTTGCCGCTGGCCGCCAGGAATGCCGTGTTGGCGGTGCCGCCTCCGGCCTTGATGATGCTGTGGTTGGTGGCGACGTGCAGGAACGTCCGGCTCTTCATGCTGGTGTTGTGCAGCGAGTTCTGGAGCGCGGTCTGCAGCACGCTGTTGGGGTTCTTGACGATGGCCTGGGTCACCCCGGGCGCCACGAACCGGAACGGGGTCGCCTGGGACAGATTCAGCTCGGTGAACGTCTGGGCCACGGAGTTGAAGTCGCTGTTCGCCGGCGCGGGGCTCCCGAAGAAGAACGGCAGCATGTTGTTGTCCGGGATGCTCTGCGGGCCGCCCTGCAGCACCTGGGCGACGCCCTGGGCGAGGATGACGGTGCCGTGCGGAATCGACCCCATGCGCACCACCGACGGGGGCTCGTTGGGATCGGTGGTGTGCGGCACGCTGGCCCAGATCCCGGGCTCGATGTGCAGCCCGGCGCCGGTGCTCGCCTCGCTGATCTGCTGCAGGTAGGTGAGGCCGAACATGTCGATGTCGGGCATGGCGAGCCCGCGGTTGGGGATCGCGCCGTTGATCGGGGTGACGATGAGCGTCTCATTGGTCATGTTGAGCTCGAGGAACCGATCCTGTGAGGCCGGGTGATGCGGCCGCCAGATCGAGTTGAACCCGTGCCCCACCCACGTCCCGGCCAGCGCGGCCAGCGCGCCCAGCGGGTTCGGCGTCTGCGCCACGATGGCCTGGGCGGCCTCCGCGCTCGGCGCCTCCGGAGTGTCGAGCCCCGCAAACGCGAAGTCCGCATCGGTCTGGATACCTGCCGTCATGATTGTCCCCTCGATCTCGTTGCCTCTTGGCCCGGTCCAGGCCACTGATCAACTCCCTCGCTCCACGACGCACAGTCGCAGAAAGCCCCAACGCACGCGAGCATATATTTGGCCCTGGTGCGGACGGCCCGGGGTCGGTTCTTGCACGGCTCTGCGCGATGAACCTGTGCGCACTTGACGCGAACGTCCCGGTTGGGTTCAGTAGAGGGATGCAGTTCGCGGGGCCGGCCGATCACTACGACCGTTTCATGGGGCGCTATACGCCGACCCTGGCGGTGGCGCTCGCCGATGCGGCCGGGGTCACGAAGGGCATGCGCGTGGTGGACGTCGGCTGCGGTCCGGGTGGACTCGCGGCCGAGGTGGCCGTCCGCGTCGGGGCGGAGAACGTCGCCGCGATCGATCCGGCGGCCCATTTCGCCGCGGCGTGCCGTGAGCGGGTTCCCGCCGCCGACGTCCGCGAAGGGGTGGCCGAGGAGCTGCCCTGGCCCGACGCGAGCTTTGATGCGGCACTGTCGTCGCTGGTCATCGGGTTTATGCGTGACCCGGACCGTGGCGTGAGTGAGATGGCGCGCGTCACGCGCCCGGGCGGGACGGTGGCGGCGTGCATGTGGGACATCGCGGGGGGTGGGATGACGATGCTGCGCTACTTCTGGGAGGCGGTGCGCGTGGTCGATCCGGGGGCCGAGGGCGAGCGGCAGATGGCCGGCACCCGCGAAGGCGACATTCAGGACCGGATGATCGGCGCCGGACTCGACGACGTCGCCGGCGGAGTGCTCACCGCGTCGGCGAGCTACGCCGATTTCGAGGACTTCTGGGCCCCTCTGACCTACGGTGTCGGGCCGGCCGGACAGCACCTGCAGTCCCTGACCGAGGATCAGCGTGCCGAGGTGCGGGCGGCGCTCCACAGCAGGATCCCCGACGGCCCGTTCACGCTCGACGCGCGCGCCTGGTACGCCCGGGGCACGGTCAGAGCCCGTTGACATACTGCGCGGATGCCGCGGCGAGAGACGAGGGACCCAGGCGACGCGGCGCCTTCGCCGACGCTGCGCTCTCAGCACGTCGAGGCCACCCGCCGGGCCGTGCTCGCTGCCGCCCGCGCCTCGTTCGGCACCAAGGGCTACGCGCAGAGCTCCATTGACGAGATCGCCGCTGCGGCCCGGGTGACCAAGGGCGCGGTGTATCACCACTTCGCCGGCAAGGAGGCGTTGTTCCGGGCGGTGTGGTCGGAGGTGGAGGCCGGCGCGACGGCCCGCGCCACGAGCGCGGGCGACCCCGACGCGCCGCCGATCGAGCAGCTCGTGGCCAAGGTGGACGCCTACCTGCAGGTCGCGCTTGACGAGGAGGTACGCCAGATCACACTGATCGACGGGCCGGTGGTGCTCGGTCTCGAGCCGGAGGGGCCCGCCGACCAGCAGCCTGGCCACGTGGCGCTGCGGGCGTACATCACCGAGGCGATCGGCCGCGGTGAGCTGCGTGACCTGGACCCGGGCGTGTTCGCCCACCTGGTCGGCGGGCTCGCGCTCCTGGGTGGGCTGATGATCGCCCGCGCAGGAGATCCCGAGACGACCAGAGCCAGCGTGGGGCAGGCGATCGAGCTCATGCTGAGAGCGCTCGGTCCGGCCGACGGGTAAGCATCCTGACCCCGCCGGCGCGACCGGCTTGACATCTCGCATACCAAGAGTATGTTGGCTACTCATGGAATCTCAACGACTTGACACCCGGCTCGGACCTCTCGCCTGGCGGTCATCTGGTCACGGGCCCACCCTCGTGTTCTTTGCCGGCGCTCTCGCCAACGGTGATCTGTGGCGCGACGTCGTCGCCGCCCTGGAGGACCGCTACCGCTGCATCACGATCGACCTCCCGCTCGGGGCTCACCCGTGGCCGCTGTCACCGGGCGCCGACCGGTCGGCGGTCTCGCTGGCCCGGCTGCTGCTCGACTGCCTCGAGCTGCTCGAGGTCGACGATGCCACCGTGATCGCCAACGACACCGCCGGCGGCCTGCTGCTGCTTTCGCTGGCCACCGGGCACCCGGGCCTGGGGCGGATCGGCCGGCTCGTCCTGACCAACTGCGACAACTACGACCAGTTCCCGCCCGACGCCCTCTCAAAAGGGGCGGCGATGTGCCGCCGCGTCCCCCGGCTGGCGCGCGCAGCCTTCCGGCTCCAGATCGGCTCGGCGGCGGGCCGGCGCAGGGGCGTCTCCACCGTTGTCGCCACCGAACTCGACCCCGCGCGCGAGGAGTCGTTCTTCGGGCCCGGTCGGCGCGACCCGCGCGTCGTCGACGACATGGTCATGGCGATGGCGGGCTTTCGCCCGGAGCTGCTCGTCGATGCCGCCGCGGCGATCCCGCGCTTTGACCGCCCGGTCCTGCTCATCTGGGGCGAGTCCGACGAGTTCTTCCCGATGGCCCACGCGCACCGCCTCGCCGGCGACTTCCCGCAGGCGACGCTCGTATCGGTGCCCGGGGCCAAGGCATGGGTGCCCGTGGACAACCCAGGCGCGGTGGCCGATGCCATCGCCGCCCACGTACCGGTGCCGGTCGGCTGAGCGATTAGGATGGTGCCATGAGCTCCCTGGCCGGGCAGGTCGCGTTCATCACGGGTGCCGCGCGCGGGATCGGCGCGGGCACCGCCCGGGCGCTCGCCAAGCGCGGCGCGCGGCTGATCCTGATCGATCTCGATGCCGCGCCGCTCGAGGAGCTGGTCGCCGAGCTCGGGGAGGACCGCACTCTGGGCGTTGCCTGCGACGTGTGCGACCTGGAGGCGATGGAGAGCGCAGCCGCGACCGGCGTCGACCGCTTTGGCGGCATCGATCGCGTGCTGGCCAACGCCGGTGTGGCCAGCTATGGCTCGGTGGCGGCGGTCGATCCGGCGATGTTCAAGCGCGTCCTCGACGTCAATGAGCTCGGCGTGTTTCACACGGTGCGGGCCACGCTGCCATCGGTCGTCGAGCGGCGTGGCTACTACCTGATCGTGTCCTCGGAGGCCGCGTTCGCGCCCGGCCCGGGGCTTGCGGCGTACTGCATGTCGAAGGCCGGGGTGGAGCAGTTCGCCAGCGCCCTGCGGCTCGAGCTCGCCCACCAGGGGGTGGATGTCGGATCTGCCCACATGTCGTGGATCGACACCCCGCTCGTCCAGGACGCCAAGGCTGACCTGCCGTCCTTCCGGGAGATGCTCTCCGCGCTTCCGGGGCCGTTGGGCAAGACGATCCCGCTCGAGCGGTGCGCGGAGGCGTTCGCCGATGGACTGGAGCAGCGCCGGCGGCGTGTCTACGTCCCGCGCTGGGTCGCGCTGCTGGCGTGGCTGAAACCGGTGACGACGTCACGCTTCGGTGAGCGCGAGCCGCTCAAGCAGGTGCCCAGGATGCTGCCCATGATGGACGCCGAGGTGGCCGAGCTGGGACGGTCGACGAGCGCGCGCAACGTGGCGATGCGCGACGTCAGCGTCACGCCCGAGTAGTCCGCGCCGTCAGAAGGGGAAGTCGTCCCCGAGCTCGGCGAGCACCTTGGCGAGCTCGGCGTCCGCGCCGTGCTGGATGAAGTCGTAGATCTCCCGGGTCGTCGCGCTGGCCGGGAACCAGCCGGCGATCTCACCCGCGATGGCGTTGACGTCCCCCCGTCCATGCTCGCTGGGCTTGTGCTCGGTCTCCTGGCCGGCGTGGGCTGAGAGCTCGTGGAGCAGGCTCTCGACGAGCTGGTCATCGGAGGGGGTGAACGTCTTCGTCGTCCCGTCGGGGGCGATCACCTTGATCACGGTGACCAGCACCACGAGACCGCGAGCCTGGCCGCCGGACGCCTGGGCGATCTGGGAGGTCGTGTCCACCAGCTCGGTGTCGCCGTAAAGGACCTCCGGATCCTCGGTGTGGATCGCCACCGGGGTTGCGGTGGTGGTGCCCGGACCGGTCCTCAGCATCCTGACGAGATGCTCATCGGGCGCCAGGTCCGGAGTCACCACCTGTTTCCAGTCCAGGAAGTCATAGAACGGGTTGTCCTTGGCGCGTGACCAGGACTGCCTGAACTGTGATCCGTGGCGCAGCGGCTTTGTCAACGACACTTTCAGCTCGGTCGTGCCGGTGGTGATCTCCCAGCCGCCCGAGGTGACAGCGTCGCGCAGTGACTGCGAGACGTCCACGATAACGTCGTTCGGTCCCTGCAGCGCGCCCTTCTTGACCAGGGCGCCGCCCGCGCTGCCCAGGCCCTTCTTCACCCAGTCGGGCACGCTCGCGTTGGCCTTCACGAGCTTCATCAGCTGCGCGGCGGTGAGCCGGGACTTGGGATGGACCAGGACGCCGGTTGCCTGGCGCTGCAGTGCGCGCGTTCCGGCGCCCTGGTGTCGGTGTCCGGCCACGAGGGCGCCGACGGCCGCGTTCCCCGCGGAGCGTTGCAGACGGAGCAGCGACGCCACGGCGGGCGTCACCCCGCGTCCGGTCGAGGACCGGACCGCCCTCTGGCCGTCACGTTCCTGTGCCCGGGCGCGCCCCATCGCGCCAAACGTACCACCGTCGACTAGCCGCCCCGGACGACCTCGTAGGTCAGGTAGGCGAGGCCGCCGCCGACGGTGCGGCTGTCGTGAAGGCGCAGGGGCGTCTTCTCGCTCGTCTCGCCAAAGACCCGCTCACCGGACCCGAGCACGACCGGGTAGACCATCAGCCGCAGCTCGTCGACGACGTCGTGCTCCATCAGCGTGTGCACGAGCCGGCGGCTGGCCACGACGACGATCTCACCGTCCACCTCGCGCTTGAGCCTGGTCACCTCCTCGACCACGTCGCCCCGGAGGACCGTCGCGTTGCTCCAACACGGCGTGTCGAGCGTCGAGGAGACGACGTACTTGGGCAGTCCGTTGAGGCGGTCGGCCCACTCGCCGGTGCGCGACAGCCATCGCGGCCCGAAGTACTCGTCGCTGCGCCGGCCCATCAAGAGGGCCTCGGCGCCCCGCGCCTCCTCGAGCCCGACCTCGGCCCACGCCTCATAGTCGGTCTTGCCGTACTGCACGAACCAGCCGCCATGCCGGAAGCCCTCCTCCCCGGTCGGGTCCTCAACGACTCCGTCGAGCGATGCGTTCTGGCTGACCACGATCTTTCCCATCTCGGTGCTCCTTGTGTGTGGGTGGATTGCAACTGCGTCTGTTGAGGCTGGCGCCGAGACGGAAATTGACCGACGAATTTCGCGTTGTGGGGACGTCGTTAGGTGTGATGGCCCTGACAGGCAGACCGTGTGCGAGGATGCGGCCGTGAGCGAGCAGATCCTCGCCCGCGCGCGCGCCGGCGACGAGGACGCGTTTCGCCGGCTGACCGACCCCTACCGGCGTGAGCTGCAGTTGCACGTCTACCGGATCGTCGGGTCCGCGCAGGACGCCGAGGACCTGCTGCAGGAGACCCTGCTCGCGGCATGGCGTGGGCTGGAGCAGTTCGAGGAGCGCGCCTCGATCCGCGCCTGGCTGTACCGGATCGCCACCAACCGCTCGCTGGACGCACTGCGAGCGAACCGCCGCCGCCCGGAGGACCAGCGGATGACCCAGATGCCCGAGCCGACCCGCTGGACCGAGCCGGTGTGGCTCGAGCCCTATCCCGACGTGCTCCTGGAGGGCATTGCCGACGAGGCGCCCGGACCGGAGGCGCGCTATGAGACCAAGGAGGCGATCGGGCTGGCCTTCATCGTCGGCCTCCAGCATCTCCCGGCGCAGCAGCGGGCGGTGCTCGTGCTCCGCGACGTGCTCGGTTACCGCGCCGCCGAGGTTGCCGAGATGCTCGACACCACCGCAGCATCGGTCAACAGCCTGCTCAGCCGCGCGCGGGCGGCGTTCGAGTCCCGGCTGCCGGCCGCCGGACGCGAGCGAGCCCCGCTCCCCAACTCCCGGCCCGAGCGCGACCTGGTGGGCCGCTTCGCCGACACCGTGGAGAACGGCGACATCGACGGCATGGTCGCCCTGCTCACCGACGACGCGTGGCTGACGATGCCGCCGCTCCCGCACGCCTACCAGGGCCACGACGCCATCAACGCGTTCCTGAGCGGCGCCGAGGAGCGCCGCGGCGCTCCGATGCGCCTGGTGGCCACGCGCGCCAATACGCAGCCCGCCTTTGGCTGTTACCTCTCGGGGTCTGACGCGGAGGCCGCGCGGGCGTTCTCACTGCTCGTCCTCACTCTTGAGGGCGACCGGATCTCCGCCATCACGTGGTTTGCCGACAGCAGCGTGTTCCCGCATTTCGGCCTGCCGCGGATGCTGCCCTAGCGGCGCGAGTCACGCCGGTCAACCGAGCAGGAATCGAGAAGCGCCCGCGCCGGCCCGGGATTACAGTCGACGCGACCTTCAACCCAAGGAGTGACCATGACCGGCTCTACCACCCAAGGCATCAAGACAGTGCTGCATCCCGTCACCGACCTGGCGGCCGCCAAGCCGGTGTACACCGCACTGCTCGGAATCCCTCCGGCGCACGAGGCGGATTACTACGTCGGCTATGACACCGAGGGCCAGCACATCGGGCTGGTCCCGGGTGGCGGAGAGGGGATGACCTCGCCGGTGGCCTACTGGCACGTGTCAGACATCGAGGCCAAGCTGGCCGAGGTGACGGCCGCGGGCGCCAGCGTCAACGAAGCGCCGCGCGACGTCGGCGGCGGACGTTTGGTGGCCACCGTGACCGACCCCGACGGCAACGTCCTCGGGCTCCTGCAGGACCGCTGACTGACACTGGTGCGGCAAGCGCCCGGGTGCTACGTGCCCTGAGGCGCGAGCTGCAGCCGGGGCTTTTCGGGCCCGGTGACGGCGTAGTTGGCGTGGAGGACCAGCCCGACGGCGTTGGCGGGCCAGAATGCCCCGGTGGGCGGCGCCTTGACCCCGGGGCCGCACGATCCGCCCGACTTGCCCGGCAGCGCGATCCACGCGAACGCATCGGCGAAGGCAAATCCGGTCGCGCTGCTGGGCTTGGGGCCGAGTCCTCGGCCCTTGGGCCCGCACAGGATCTCGTTGCCGTGGTGGACGCGATCCTTGGGGCGGAGGGGGCCCCGCCCGTTGTCGGAGGTGGAGACCACGAAGTGGACGCCATGCAGCGCCCGCGCCACCTTCTGGCCGTAGGCGATCTCGGTGGTGGTCCAGTCGAAGTGGGTGGAGTTCAGGAAGAACCCCTGGGCGAGGTGGACGCCGGCGCTGGTGAGCGTTCGGGCGGCCGTCCTGTAGGAGAGCGCGTCGGCGGCGCCGGCGTCGAGATAGACGACCACGTGCGGATTCTGTTCGAGCGTCGTGATCGCGTAGCGCAGCTCGGTCATCCGCGCCGCGAGCGCGCGCCCGTGCAGGCAGGGGGTGGTGATGATGGAGTCCATCTCCAGGAACACCACGGCGCGGAAGTTGCCGATCCCGGCCGAGAGCCCGTTGATGAACTGCTTGTAGGCGGCGATCCGCGAGAGTGGATCTGCTGAGCCGCCGCGGGCGCACTGGCCGTTGACGATCCAGTACGTGGCCAGCGTGGGAATCGCCGCCGGGTCCCGGACATCGGCGTTGCGCAGGAACTGGAAGACGGCGCCCTGGGGGTTGCGGCCGTTCCAGGAGCCGAACCGGTCGGTGAACGGCTGCTCGGCGATCTGCTGGATCAGCCCGGCCTCCTTGGGGTGCTTGCGCCGCAGCTTGCGGGCGGCCTCGGCCGCCGGGGAGTGATGCGGGTCGGCGTAGAAGGTGGCGCCCGCCAGAAGGTTCCCGGCCGCGTTGGGCACCCCCGGGAGCTCCAGGGGGTTCGCCGGGTCTCGGGCCTGGACCGGCGCATTGTGGAGGATGAACAGCTTGGCGTTGTGCGGGCCGAGTTTCTCGGGGAACGAGCCGTACAGGTACACCGCGGCGTGCACCGAGGGGCCGCGCCAATCATGCGCGATGATCGGGATGGCGAACGTGGCCTGCGACTGGCCCGGGAGGAAGTGCAGGGTGCCGCCGACGTTCTGATAATCGACCCCGGCGACCGCATTGGCGCGATGGGTGCCGTAGCGGACGTATTCGTCGCCGTGCCGCGAGCCGGTGCGATCGACGGTGATCGTGACCTGAGCGGCGGTCGCCGAGACGCGATAGCCCGTGGCCGACAGCGACACTTCGGCATGCGCGACGGCAGTGAGGGCGAGCTGACACGCGCAACCGGCCAGCAGTATGCGGAGCAAGCGGAACATACGTCGGTCCTTTCCCTGCCACGGTCCAGTCACTCCTTTTTAGCGCTTCGCGACCCCCTTCCCGTTGGCTTCGCGTAAGCGCACCGCCCGGCTTGGGCAGCCTTGGTCAGCGATTGGGGGCAGGGGGTCAACGCGCGTTGTAGGACGCCACCTCGTGATAGAGCCGGGCGACCAGGTTCGCGGTTCCGGTCGCCTCGCGCGGATCATTTCTGCTCACACCCCGTGGGTCAAGGCGTGGCTGGGCCGGCGCGCGGCGCATCCCGGTCGACTCACACGTCATGAGGATGAGCGTTGTCCAGCTAGGCTCCGCGAATGCCCAAGGGCCGGCTCGAGGCGTTCAGCGATGGCGTGATCGCGATCCTGATCACGATCATGGTGCTCGAGTTGCACACGCCCTCGGGCACCTCCTGGCACGCGCTCGGACATGAGCTGCCGGTGCTCCTCGCGTACGCGCTCAGCTTCGTCTATCTCGGGATCTACTGGAACAACCACCACCACATGCTGGCCGTGGTCTCCCGTGTGAACGGCGCAGCGATGTGGGCCAACCTGCACCTCCTGTTCTGGCTGTCGTTGGTCCCGTTCAGCACCGCGTGGATGAGCGAGAACCGGTTTCCGCCGATCCCGACCGCCGTCTACGGCATCGTGCTGCTGTGCGCGGCGATCGCCTATTACATCCTCCAGAAGATGCTGCTCCGCGCCGAAGGTGCCCAGTCGGTGCTTCGCGTCGCGCTCGGCTCGGACCTCAAGGGCAAGGTCTCGCCGCTTCTGTACTGCATCGGGATCGGATTGTCGTTCGTCGATCGCTGGCTCGCGATCGCCGTCTACGTCGGCGTCGCGCTGATGTGGCTGGTGCCTGATCGCCGCGTCGAGCGCCACGTGAGCGCGGCTCATGTCAAGCCAGGTGACTAGGTGGAGTTCAGCCGCGAACTGCGCGACGACGTCCTGGCCGGAGATATCACGGTCTCGGTCCGATTGTGGCAGCGGCCGCGCGTGAAGGAGGGCGGCCGCTATCGGGTCGGCCTCGGTGAGATCGAGGTGGATGCCGTCGAGCTGCTCCCGTTCTCGGCGATCACCGCGCAAGACGTCCGGGCAGCCGGCGAGCCCGACCGCGAGACGCTGCGGCGGCGCGCCGCGCACGCCGGGCCGATCGACGAGGACACGCTCGTGTACCGCATCGAGTTTCACGCGGTGAGCGCCGGCGACTGACAGCGCGCTTGCCGGGAACAGGCGCACGGGCGCCGGGGCACCGGGTAGCGTTGCCACGGATGCCGTTGCGCGGACTGTGTGGTGGGGCGCTCCTGGCGATCGCGGCGACGGCGATCGTCGCGGCGTGTGGTTCCTCGACGGAGTCAGGCGCCGCGACCGTCGCCCCCGCGGCCAGTGCGAGCCGAATCGGCCTCAAGCGCATCGGCGTGTTCAGCCAGCCGGTGTATCTGGCTGCCGCGCCCGGCGACTCCCGGCGCCTGTTCGTCGTCGAGAAAGCCGGCCGGATCGTGGTCCTCGTCCGCGGCCGGCGCCGGGCCCGTCCGTTCCTTGACATCTCTGGCCAGGTCAACTCCGGTGGCGAGGAGCAGGGCCTGCTGTCGATGGCGTTCGCGCCGGACTACCGGACCAGCGGCCGGTTCTACGTCTACTACACCGACGGCTCCAGCAATCTCAGGATCGTCCAGTACCGCCGCGCCGGCGGCGATGCCAACCGGGCCGACGCCGCGAGCGCCCGCGACGTGCTGACGATCGACCACCACACGGAGTCCAACCACAACGGCGGACAGCTCCAGTTCGGCCCCGACGGCGATCTCTACATCGGGGTCGGCGACGGCGGCAACGAGGGCGACCCCCACAACTACGGCCAGAACACGGGGGTGCTGCTCGGCAAGGTATTGCGGATCGCGCCGCGTCCTGGCGGGGGCTACGCCATTCCGGCGGGCAATCCGTTCGCACACCAGGCCGGGCGACGGCCGGAGATCTGGGCCTACGGGCTGCGCAATCCGTGGCGCTTCTCCTTTGACCGGTCGACCGGCGATCTGATCATCGGTGATGTCGGCCAGAGCACCGAGGAGGAGATCGATTTCGCCCGGCGCGGCCGCGGCGCCGGAGCCAACTATGGGTGGAGCATCTATGAGGGGGACCTGCGCTACAAGCCGGGCTCGGCGCCCGGGGCGGTCCGGCCCGCCCTCGTGGCCCAGCACAGCGCCGGGTATTGCGCGATCATCGGCGGCTACGTGGTCCGCGACCCCGCACTCCAGGCCCTGCGTGGCCGCTACCTGTTCGGCGACAACTGCAGGCCTCAGATCAACTCGGTTCTCCTGACCGGCCACGCACGCCAGAACCGGGCGACGGGCCTGTCGGTTCCCAGCCTGGCGGCCTTCGGCCAGGACGACGCCGGGCACGTCTACGCCGTCTCGCTCGCCGGTCCCGTCTACCAGCTCGTCGGGCGCTGACATGGCAGCGGGCGTCCGGAGATTCGGGCCAGGGTCAGACCGCCCCTCCGCTCCCTCAGCGGGCGCGCGCACCGCGCGCCAGGTGGCCCTGGCGAGCCGGATCGGCAACCGGGCGATGCAGCGCGTCGCGGCCGGCGACCTTCCCGCCGGCCTGTCCACCGGTGCGCGCGCCCTCCAGCGCGATACGCCGACCGACGACAAGCCCGACGCGAAATCCGGGTGGTGGGTCAAGTTCGAGGGCAGCCACTCCGCCCACGGCGACTGGCTCCCGCTGGGCAACTTCGCGATGGAGATCACCAAGGGCACCCACGAAGGCGACGCCTTCGTCGACGTCTACGTCGACTCGCCCAAGGGCCTTCACCTCGGCGAGGCCCTCGACGCCGAGGAGCACATCACGGTGCTGGTCGAGCAGCGCGCGCACGATCAGGCGCCGATCCGCGAGACGGTCCGCAACGCGGTGATCACATCGATCGCCAGGACCGACGAGGTCATCCCGACGGGCGTTGACCCATCCGGGACCTACGAGCTGACCAAGAAGCGCCGCGTGATCCGCGTGGGGCTCCAACTGACCGACGCGACGTTCTCGAGGCACTGAGCGCCCTGCACCCGCGCCGACCGCGCGTCATCGCCCCAGACCGTTGAGCGTGCGCACCACTCCGAACACGTCGCCCCGCTTGTAGAAGTCGACGGCGACGAGGTTCGGCAGTCTGTGGCGGATGCGCTGACACGTCTGCGCGCGCCTGAGCAGCGCTGAGTATCCGTTCACGACCGCGGCGTTGGACGCCTGCGGGAGGGGGCTCGTGTCGACCCAGTTGTTGACCAGGAACAGGGGGGCGGACGCCGGACCTCGGTTGGGGCGGCAGCTGTTCTCGACCTGCGCGGGATCGGTGAGCTGCGCCACGCTCGTGAACCGATACGGGGTCTCCTGCAGGATGTCGCGGTAGGCCAACGGATACCACGAGAGATCCCCGTTGTCGTTCTCGGCCATCACCACGACCCGCTTCCCGGAGTCGATCATCTCGCGGAGGGTCGGAAATGGCCCGAATGGACCGCGGTAGACGAAGTCGAGGAGACCGGTCTGGGTAAACGCCCGCTCGATGTCGGTGGGGGCGACGCCCTCGTCCTGGTTGATGATGATCACCACCGCTCCCGGGTTCGAGACCAGATACGTGCGCAGATCGGTCAGAGCGGAGTCCAGCGTGACCGCGCCGAGCTCACAGAACGTGTGGCAGAGGTAGATCCGGCGCGGGCCGAGGTTCTGGTCTCCCAGCCGTGATCGGATGCGCTCGGCGGCCTTGACCGCCTCCTCGCCGACCTGCTGGACGGCGACCTCACGCTTGGGCAGCGCCCTGATGTCGGTCTTGACCCGGCCCTTGCCCGAGAAGCCGTAGTACGTGTCGATGAGCAGGCCGCGGATCCCGTCGTTGAGCTGCTGGCGGATCGTCCCGTCCTGCTGTCCGAACAGCCAGGATGAGATCGTCACCGACGCCATCGAGTTGTGGGTGGCGGCGAACGCGACCTGGTTGAGCGGCCGGTCGCACAGCGCCGCGTAGCCGTTGCAGGTCACGGGAGTGACGGCCGCGGCCTCGTCTCCGCCGCCGGTGCCGATGACTGCGGCGACGGCAACGACAGCCCCCAGCGCGACCGCCGGGACGGCCAGCCGGCCGATCATCCCCGCGGCGCGATACCCGCGCGCCCTGAGCGCCAGCGGCGACGCTGCGCAGACCTGGATGACACCGCGCACCCCGATGTACACCAAGAACAGGCCCGCGGCGGAGACGGCGACCGTCACGGCCGGACCGGGCTCGAGCACGATCAGCACTCCCGCCGCCACCGCCAGCAGCGAGCGGCCGAGGCGTGCACGCGACGTCAGCCGTTCCCCCGCCGCCGCGCCGCTGCTCGATTCCTGGTCCACGGCAGCGGCAGCGGCAGCGAGGACGGCGCCCGCCCCCGCGACCAGCAGCGCCTGCACGAGCAGACCGTGCGCGAACGCCCTCCACAGCGCACCCACCACCCCGCTGCGCCCGGCGACGGCGATGCGGGAGGCGACATTGCCGCCGACCGCGTACAGAGCCGCGATGACGAGCCCGCCGGCGGCGAACCCGATGCCCAGCTCCTGAGCCGTGCGGCGGCGGTCATCCGACAGCCACACCGCCCAGCACGCGAGCAGGGCCGACACCACCGCCAAGACCCAGGCGATGGTGTAGACGCCGCGGGCAAAGCGGACGATCGTGAGCACCGCGCCTCCCGGACGCAGCGAGCCGAGCTTGGCCGGCCGGTCGGCGCCCAACCGCTCGGCCGCATTGGGGGCGAAGCGCTGGAGCGCGCCCTGGAGCAGCACGCCCGCGTCGGCGACCGTCAGCAGCAGCGACCCGCCGTGTCCGGACACCAGCGAGGCGTGGAGCTCGAGTGCCGCTCGGCGAAACAGCGCCGCAAACGCCCCGCTGCCCACGATGGCGCCGCTGACCGCGCGGACCAGCGGTCGCACTGTGACGAGGTCCCCGCCTCCCTGTCGGACCACCACGGCGGTCAGGTGATCGGCAACGTCGTCCTGCACCGCCGGGACCTTCAGGGCCGCGACCGCCCGATTGGCAAACGCCTGGGGCTCGAGCACCGCTCGCCCGGCATAGGACAGCACGAGCGCCAGCATCGCGATCAGCACGGAGACCCCGATCAAGGGCCTGACCAGCCCGCCGTGACGACCAGAGCGCGTAGTGGGCATGCCGCCTACACGATCTCACGATACGGGTGCCCGGGCGGCGCGCTAGGACGCCAGCGTGGCGGCCGAGACCGCGGGCTCCTCGAACGCGAACGTCTCGCCCTGCTCCCACGCGTCGAGGCCAGGGTGCTTGGCGCCGCTGTTGCGGTAATGGACCGATTCCCACAGCCCGTCCGGGCAACGGCCGTCCTGGGAGGTCACGCTCCCCGGCCAGTCGACCTCGTCGAACGGCACCTGATTCCAGGACACCAGCACGCGCGGCTCGAGGACGACGAGATTCGTCGTCCCCGGCAGGGAGGCCGACGGAGCCGTGAACGATCGCGGGCCGCCTGATCGGAAGGCGTCGGCCAGGGCCTGACACCGAGCCATCTCGTCGTCAACCAGGTCGCCCGCGGTGAGTCCGAAATCGGCGGCGTTCTCGAAGGTGAGTGCGAACGGCTCGTCGGCGAGCTGCGCGCGGATCGCCCACAGCGGATAGCGCAGGAGCACGGCGCGATCCGGGGTGCGCCTGTCCTCGTTGCGGAGGATCTCGGCCCAGGGGGTGAGCGGGTGAAGGCTGAGGTACTGAGTGGAGCCCGAGCCGGCCGCGTTGTATCGGCCGGCCGAGAAGTTCTCGACGGACCACAGTGGTGTCTCGTAGTTCGCGAGACGAAACGCCACCACCTCCATGCCCGGGACCGCTAGGCCGCGATATTGCCGCGCGACGCCGCGGCGGCCGTGATGAGCAGCTCGAGCCGATCGGGGTCGTCCAGGACACCGGACGGAGTTGCGCCGCCCAGGTCAGCCCGTGGGTACTCGAACCACTCCACAACGCCGGGCGCGGTGAGACTGTGGCGGAGCTGGTTGACGATGCGAGCGACGATGCGCAGGCGGCGCTCGTCGTCTCCGCTGGGGTGCGCTGCCTCCTGCTTTGAGACCCACCGCTGATAGGTGCGAGGACTCACGCGGAGCAGTTCGGCCTTGCGTGGCTGGCTCACCGAGCTCAACGTGGCATCGAGCCACAGCGCGACGTCACGGGCCGCTTGGTCCTCGCCGATCGGCTCGCGGTCCGCGATCCGGGCGAAGAGAAACCGCAGCTGTTCCAGCGCAAGCCGCAGCTGGCGTCGTCGCTGTGGGTCGTCCTCGCGAAGCGCCGACTGGGCTCGTATCGCAGCGCTCTGGAGCTTGATCCACAGCCACGGGTTGACCTGCGCGACCGAACCGTCATCGCCCCCGGCGATGGCATCGGCCACGTCCCCAACGAGTTCGACCACCGGGGCCGGGGTCACACGTGCCTTGGCCAGCCGCGCATTCGCCTCGCCGAGTGAGCGGGCGACCACCGCCGGCTGACGAATATCGATCGCGATGGCGGACATATGACGTGATGGTACGCCATGCTCCCGCCAACGACAAACGGTGGGGCTTATGGGGTTGACAATCGCGGAAGGTGCGGCGCCCTAATCGAGGGCGGCGGCGTGGAGTCCGGTGGTCGGCCGATCGCGCTGGTCCCACCACTGGTTCACAACCCCCAGCGCACCGCCGATGACGCCCTCCTTGAAGGCGGCGGTGTCGTTGGCGTTCGGCACGGGCTCGCTGGGGACCGCCACCTCCAGAAAGTCGCACAGCGGCTCCCACCCATCACGCGGGTTCCACACCAGCAGACGGTCCGCCGGAACGTCGCGCTTGACCCGCTCGTTCCAGCGATCCATCGACGCGGCAAAGGCCCCATCGTCGAAGGTTGATTCGGCCGGCCCCAACTCGTCGGCGCCCCAGGTCATGGTCGTCATCAGGGCCATGAACCGCCGCCACAGGGGGTCGAGTACGGCGCGTGCTTCGCACATGTGGTGCATCACGGAGTCGCCGAAGTAGATCGCCCACACGGTTTCACGCATGCTCCTGATCCAGCCCTCGGCGTCGCGCACGCTCAGCACCACCTTCGCGTCGGGGTATTGCTCCAGGATCTCCTTGTAGTAGCGCGCGGTCGGCCAGTCGCAACAGGACTGGGCGTCGCCGAGGATCGTCTCCCAGTCCGGCTGGCCGTCCGCCGCGGCCTCCCAGAGCGGCAGCCCCGCCTCGAAGTCCATCATCAGGTCGCGCATGTGGTAGCAGCGGCCAAAGCCGAGCATCTCGAACGCGATCGCCTGTGTCGTGGTGGCCGTTCGCGGCAGTCCCGCGCCGATTACTTTCATCTCGCTCCCTCGTGTGGTCGCCGACAAGGTAGCCGACCCGTCGGCCGAGCCGGCTCATCGCCGGAGCGCGATCTTGTGGGCGTCGGCGACGATCCGGTGGGGCGCGAGGTCACTGAGGGCTCTGGCGGCCTGCCGGAAGCGGTGGGTGAGAAGCGACAGGTGGCCCCTATCCCGCGCGCGAAAGTGGTGGAAGAGGAGATACGGCGTCGACAGGACCCCGACGAGGAGGCCGACGGCGAGCGCCACCACCAGGAACGGGGCCACGAACAGGAAGACGAGGATTGCGAGCGGTGGGCACACCAGGAGCCCGATGAGGACGACGCCCGCCACCTGCACCGCGCGGGCCGCATCGGAGGCGACGAGGCTGGCCGTCGCGGCGTCCTCATGGAGCAGCTCGACGGTTGAGTGCGGCTCGGAGGCGTCGGGCGCGCTTGGGGGATTGAACGTCTTGGGTGTGGTCATGCCGGTAACACTGGGCATGCGAGCGGTGGCTCGCGTCCGGGGAGATGCCGCGTCGAGTGCCTAGTCCGAGTGCGCCCGCGATAATTCCGGGCTGGCATGCTGGAGACCGACCTTCCACGGGCGGGGTTGCTTGACCGTGCCCGCGAGCGCGACGTGCTCGATGAGCTGGTCGCGGGAGTGCGAGCGGGACAGAGCCGGGTTCTGGTCCTCCGGGGCGAGGCGGGGATCGGCAAGTCGGCCCTGCTCGAGCACCTTTGCAACGCCGCCGACGGATGCCGGGTCGCCCGCGCGGCGGGCGTCGAGTCCGAGATGGAACTGGCCTTTGCCGGCCTGCATGCGCTGTGCGCGCCGATGATCGGTCGCATCGGCGATCTGCCCAGCCCTCAGCGCGACGCGCTCAGGACGGCGTTCGGCCTGAGCGCCGGGCCGCAGCCGGATCGCTTCCTGGTCGGGTTGGCGGTCCTGAGCCTGCTGGCCGCGGAGGCCGAGGAGCAGCCGCTGGTGTGCATCGTCGACGACGCTCAGTGGCTTGATCGGGTCTCCGTGCAGACGCTCGCGTTCGTGGCGCGGCGGCTGTTGGCCGAGCGGGTGGCATTGGTGTTCGGTCGGCGCGAGTCCGAGGATGAGGCCGGGCTTGACGGGCTGCCGGAGCTGGTGGTCGACGGGCTGCCGGCCAACGACGCTCGTCGTCTACTGGATGCGACCATCCCGGGGCGGCTCGATGCGCGGGTGCGGGACCGGATCCTCGGCGAGGCCGGCGGCAACCCGCTCGCGCTGCTCGAGCTGTCACGCGGACGGTCGATCACGCTGGCGGGTGGATTCGGGGTGCCGGGCGAGATGTCGCTGACCAGCCGGATCGAGCAGGGCTTCGTGGAGCAGGTGGAGGCGTTGCCGTCCGTTACCCGTCGACTCCTCCTGTTGGCAGCGGCAGAACCGGTGGGGGACGTGACGCTGCTGTGGCGCGCGGCCGACCGGCTCGGCATCGAACCCGAGGCGGCGGTACCGGCCGAGGCCGCGGACCTGGTGGAGATCGGTGCGCGCGTCCGCTTCCGGCATCCGCTCGTGCGCTCGGCGGCGTACCGAGCTGCGGCCGTGCTCGAGCGACGCGAGGTCCATCGGGCCTTGGCCGAGGCGACCGACGCGCGGCTGGATCCGGATCGCCGGGCGTGGCACCGCGCTCGCGCGGCCGATGGGCCCGATGAGGACGTCGCCGGCGAGCTGGAACGGTCGGCCGACGGGGCGCACGCGCGCGGGGGGCTTGCCGCGGCCGCCGCGTTCCTGCAGCGTGCGGCTGAGCTGACGCCCGACCCCGCCATGCGCGTCGATCGCTCGCTCGCTGCGGCCCGGGCCAGGCTCGACATGGCCGACACCGCCTCTGCGTCCGAGCTCATGGCCGCCGCGGAGCTCGGGCCCGTGAACGAGCTCCAGCGCGCGCGGTTGGAGCGGCTGGGTGCGGAGATCGTGTTCACCGGCGAGCGGGGCCGCGAGGCGCCGCCGTTGTTGCTCGCGGCGGCCACCCGGCTCGAACCGCTGGACGCGAGTCTGGCCCGCGAGACCTATCTCGAGGCGATCGCCTCGGCGATGTTCGCCGGGCGCCTCGGGACTGGCCCGGACGAGCGTGAGGTGGCCGAGGCCGCGCGCACGGCGAGCCGGGGACAGTCGTCGAACGCGACCGACGGGCTCCTCGACGCTCTTGTCACGCGGTTCACCGACGGATATGCAGCCGGTACCGAGCCGCTTTCGCGGGCGCTACACGCGTTCGCCGGCCCCGGGGAAGGGGCAGCGGACGGGCGGTGGTTGTGGCTGGCATGCCGTCTTGCTCAGGACCTCTGGGACGATGAGCTGTGGCATGCACTCGCCTCCCGTGGCGTGCGCTTGGCGCGCGAGACCGGCGCCCTTCACCTGCTCCCGAACGCGGCCAACTATCTCGCGGTGCTCAACGTCCATTCAGGGGCGTTCTCCACCGCCGCGGTGCTGGTCGATGAGGTCGAAGCGATCACGCAGGCCACGGGGCTCCCGCCGCTCAAGTACGCGGCGCTCACCCTCGCCGCGGCACGTGGCGATCAGGCCGACCTGCTGGCCATCGCCGAGGTCCCGTTGCGGGGTGCGATGGAGCGTGGCGAGGGATCGGCGCTCGGCGGGCTCGCGCGGTGCACCGCCTTGCTGCACAACGGCCACGGCCACTACGGCGAGGCACTTGCGGCGGCGCGGGAGGGGTGCGAGCACGAGGACGTGATCTTCTACGGATGGTCGCTGGTCGAGCTGGTCGAGGCGGGCGTCCGCAGCGGCGAGTCTGACGAGGCCGCCGCGGCGCTCGACCGCCTGACTGAACGCGCGCAGGCTGCCGGCACAGACTGGGCGCTCGGCGTCCAGGCGCGCTGCCGCGGGCTGCTGAGCGAGGAGGAGCCCGATTATCAGGAGTCGATCGAGCGGCTCGCCCGTAGCCGCGCTGCGGTCGAGCTCGCGCGCAGCCGGCTCGTCTACGGCGAGTGGCTGCGTCGTGAGCATCGCCGGGTGGACGCGCGCGAGCAGTTGCGCGCTGCCCATCAGATGTTCAGCCAAATGGGCGCGGACGCGTTTGCCGAGCGCGCTCGCCGCGAGCTCTCGGCCACCGGGGAGACGGTGCGCAAGCGGACGGTGGACACGCTCGACGAGCTCACCACGCAGGAGGCGCAGGTCGCCCGGCTCGCCGCCGACGGGCAGACCAACCCGGAGATCGGCGCCCAGCTCTTCATCAGCCCGCGCACGGTCGAGTATCACCTGCGCAAGGTCTTCACAAAGCTCGGTATCAGTTCGCGCAAGGAGCTGCGACGGGCGCTCCCGAAGGCCGAGCACGCCGGCATGCCCGCCTAGCTTGATGCGCGCCGCGGATGGCGCCGGCGCGCCAACGCCTAGGGACCCAACTGGGGTCTTCGACGGATGCGCATCGCGCTCGCTTGGGCGATCTTGGGCATGTCCAACAACCTCAGGAGGAACGTCATGAAGATCGTGGTGATCGGCGGAAGCGGGCGCATCGGGCAGAACGTGGTGAATCGACTGGCGGCGCAGGGGCATGAGGCCATGCCGGCCTCGCCCGCGACAGGCGTCGACACGATCACCGGCGAGGGCTTGGTCGAGGTGATGACGGGCGCCGACGTCGTCGTCGACGTTGCCAACGCGCCGATCTGGGACGACGATGCGGTCCGGGAGTTCTTCACCACCTCGACGCGCAACCAGCTCGCCGCTGAGCGCCATGCCGGTGTCGGCCACCATGTCGCGCTGACGATCGTCGGGGCTGACCGTCTGCCCGACAGCGGCTACCTTCGCGCGAAGGTCGCCCAGGAAGCGGAGATCGAAGGCGGGGGCGTTGCGTACACGATCCTGCGCGCCACGCAGTTCCTCGAGTTCCTGGCTCAGACCGTCGAGGCCGGCGCCGACGGCGACACGGTCCGGCTGTCGACCGGGCTGATGCAGCCCATCGCCGCCGACGACGTCGCCGCGGTGGTGGCCGAGCTCGCGACCGGCGCGCCGATCGACGGTCACGTCGAGGTCGGCGGGCAGGAGGCGCTGGGCATCGACGCGTGGGCACGGCGGCTGTTCGCCGCCACCGGGGATCAGCGGACGGTCGTCTCCGACCCGCACGCGCGGTACTTCGGGACCGAGCTGCACGGCGGTGAGCTGACGACGGGCGACGACGCGCGCATCGGACCGACGGACTTCGACACGTGGTTTGCCGCGCAGCAGCAGGGAGCCGCACGATGACCGAGATCAACGTGATCGTCACGGGGCCGGAGGAGGCCTATGACGGCATCGCCGAGTTCTGGTCCGCAAACGAGCTGATGGCGACGACCGTCCTGCACCAGGGGCGCCTTCACCTGCGCATCGACCCGCGGGCCGATGGCATGCCCTGGCTGGCGGACGTCGTCAGCCTGGGGCGCGCGCTGGGCGAGGCCAAGCAGCGGCTCTCGGCGTACTGACGCGAACGCCGGCCCGCCGGCGTTCGTATATATGTCCCGACCGCGCAACGACGGGAGGGACCGATGGCCGATCGCGACGCGAAGGTGTGTCTGACGAGAGCGTGAGCGCGACCTTCTTCGTCCCCGGGATCACCATCGAGGCGTGGCCAGATCTGTGCCGCCGGATCCTCGATGAGGCGCATGAGATCGGCCACAACGGCTACCACCACATCACGCCCGTGAACCTGGACGAGGGGGCGGAGCGTGAGCAGATCGAGAAGGGGCTGGAGGCGATGGACCGCGTCCTGCACGGCCATCGCGCGATCGGCTATCGATCGCCTGGTGCCGACCTGTCACCCAATTCGGCGACGCTTGCCGACCTTCCGCAGATGGAGTTCGTGCCGACCCCGACCGGCGTGCTCATCGAAGGGCTGAGTGACCCGGAGAAGTGCGAGCGTATGTGGCTGGCCGACCTCGACTACATGGTCGAGGAGATTCCCGGCGGCGTGTACTCGATGTGCGTTCACCCCGAGGTCATCGGCCGTGGGGCTCGCGTCCGGGTGTTGGAGCGGATGATCGCCAGAGGCAAGCGGCACCAGGTCCAGTTCATGACGGCGCGTGCCTCTGCCCGGGACTGGATCAGCCGGCACCCGTTCGATCGGGCGCCGACGGCCGGCGGCTGAGCAGGTCGCGGGCGGCGGACGGGTTGACGCGCCCGAGCAACAGCAGCGCCGCGAGCCGGCTCAGCCGGCCCGCGGCGCCAGTGATCGCATAGGTCACCGGATGGACGCGGTTCTCACAGCCCGGTGGCCGCTTTGATGAAGCACGTCTGGTCGAATCCCGGGTTCGTCGACGCGAGCTCGTCAGCGAAGGAACGAGCGACGTGGAGGATCGCGCGTGCCTCGTCCGGGGAGTTGAGCGTCTCCGCTGTGTCGTGTGCACGACGGAGAACGTGCGCGATCAGTTGGTCGACGGAACTCCTGTCCCGCCGGTCAAGCGCGTGATCCATCTCCTCTCCCTTCGGGTCAGGCGGCCGTGGGCACGCGCGTGGTCTGGAGAATGAATTCGGCGATCGCGCGCGGTTGGGAGAGGACGGCGCCATGCGAGCCGCCCGGGATCTCGAGCGTGTGGTGCGCGCCCGCCCGATCGGCCATGTAGTGCTGCAGTGCGGGTGGGATGATGCGGTCGGCCGTGCCGATGACAAAGCCGGACGGCACCTGCTTCCACAAGGACCGCGCGCCCGAGGGCTCGACCAGCGCCTCTTGGGTGGCCGGTCGCTGCGTCACCCCGAGCCGCGCCGCCTGTGGGGCGGGCACATCCGCGCAGAACAGCTCGCCGAAGCGGTCGGCGACGATGTAGAGGTCGGTGGTCCCGTCGCTGCGTGGCACCGGTCGCAGGGTCGTCTCGCCGAGCATGCTGCCCGGGAACTTGCCGGCCAGGGCAAAGCACGACTCACCCGCGTCGGGGGCGAAGGCGTTGACGTAGACCAGACCGACGATCTCCCCGCAGTCGGGGTCGACGTTCGACATCACCGCGCCGCCATAGGAATGGGCGACGATCACCACGGGGCCCTCGATGCTGCGGACGAGATCGCTGACCGACTGGGCGTCAGCCGCAAGCCCGCGCAGCGGGTTGGCCGCGGCGATCACCGGATGACCGGCGCCCCGCAGCGGGTCGATGACCGCGTCCCAGCCCGCGGAGTCCGCGAACGCGCCATGAACAAGAACGACGGTGGGCAACATAGTGCTGTCCTTTCGGTCACATTCCATTCGATGTGACATCGGTGGGTGAGTGCTGGAACAGATGCATGGGGTGCCACGCGTAATGGTGCGGCCGGGGTTTGCGCAGCTGGTGAACGAGGAGGTACGGCAGGCCGCACAAGGCCGCGGCGATGGCGATGAAGACCGCCGACGCCAGCACCAGCGTGACGAGCAGTACGAACGGCCCGATCAGCATCAACACGACGAATAGCCAGGGGCCGAGCACGAAGAGCACTGGGGGTCCGGCCTCGGGGACAACGTCGAGCAGCGGGAGGATCTCGTCGAACCTCTCAGCGGCCGTCGGAACTGCGAAGTCGGAGGGGCGAGCACCTGGCGTCGCGCTCCGTGGGTGGCCGGCGCTCGATGGCGGCAGCCGGTTGATCATCTCGATGCTGTTCATGTGGCGAGTCTTGCTCCGGGGGAGCGCACTCGCGTCCGGGCGAGTCCCGCGTCACGTCCCTAGTCACGGGCGGCTGGTTGCCCAGGTCAGCTCGGTGCCGGCGAGGCGAGCGTCCTGCGCAGCTCCTTCCGCGAGCTGACCCCGAGCTTGCCGAACACCTTGCGCAGGTGGTACTCGACGGTGCGCGGACTGATGAACAACTGCGCGCCGATGTCGATGTTGGTCTGCCCCGCTGCCGCCAGGCGCGCAATCTGCGCTTCCTGGTCCGTCAGGCTCTCACGGGCATCGGCGCCGTGCTGGCGCACGGTCTCGCCAATCGCCAGCAACTCATGGCGGGCGCGCTCGGCGAACGCCTCAGCGCCGGTCGCGGCGAGCATGTCGTACGCGACCCGTAGCTCTGAGCGGGCTTGGTCGCGGCGATGCTCGCCCCGCAGCCACTCCCCGTAGACGAGACGCGCGCGAGCAAGCTCGACGCGCATACGGGTGCGGCCGAGGCGCTCGATCGCCTCACCGTACAGCGCGTCGGCGGCGTCGCCCTCGCTGGTGAGCGCCCGTGAGCGCGCGAGGATCCCGAGCGCCCAATCGGTGCCGGCGGCGTGGGTGCGCTCGGCCAGGCGCTCCAGGGCCGCGCCGGCGACGTCGGCCTGACCGCAACGCGTCGCCGCCTCGACGAGCTCTGCCAGTGACCACGCGGCATACCCCTGGTCATCATCCTCAGCCCCTCGACGGGCGCTGTCGAGTGCGACGTCGTAGCGGCCGAGCCCGTTGTGGAGCACGCTGCCGGCGTAGCCGGCCAGCGCCAGGACCCTGCCCTCGCCGCGCGTCCGGGCGTCTCGGATCCCGGCGTCGATGAGCTTCAGCGCCTCTGCCTCGGCGCCGCGCCAGGCTCCGACAAGCAGTCTGCCGTAAACGAGGCCGGCGTTTCCGGTCGCCACCGCAATCGCGTCGGCCTCCTGGACGGCGGCTGAGGCAGCGGCGAAGTCGCCGCTGAACAGGTGCACTCCTGAGAGATAGACGAGCGCGACGGGGAGCATGGTCAGGGCCCCGGTCTCCCGGGCCAGTCGCTCAGCGCGCGTGGCCAGCGCCGCGAAGCCGTCGTCGTCCCACAGTTCGAACACCGTCATCGACTGAACGACCGGACACAGCAACAGCCACTCCATGATCGCTTCGTGCCGGTCCAGATGCATGTCTCGAAACGCGTGCAGGGCGGCCCGCAACGGCGGCGCGCCGGCGGCGGAGCCGTCGGTGAATCGCGTCGCCATGCCGTCAAGCACGAGGTCGATGGAGCGCGGGGGCTGAGGCGGGGGAGGGGCGGCGCGCGCCGCCTGGGCCGCGTCGCGGACGGCCGCATCGCCGTAGAGGCGGCCCGCGTAGATCGCGGCCCCCAGTGCCTCGACGTACGTCTCGCGCGCCAACCCCGAATCGAGCGCTTCCAGACGGCGGGCGGCGTCGAGGAGCAATGGGGGAGCGTCCTTCCCGCGCCTCAGCGCGAACGTGATCTCGGCGCGCAACCGGGACACACGAGCACGCTGGAGGTCGTCGAGGGGACAGATCTCCGCCAGCTTGAGGAGCTCCAGTGCGGCGTCGGCGTCCGCCGACTCGAACTTAGCCCGCGCCGCGGCCAGCGCCCGCCCGCCCCGGCGAGAGAGATCAGGGGTCAGCTCCGCAGCTCGCTGGAGAAACGCGGCTGCTGCGGCCACCCCGCCGCGTGCGCGTGCCCGATCGGCTGAGCGCTCGAGCAGGCTCGCCACCGCCTCGTCGCCGCCGATCACCGCGTGGGCGAGATGCCATGCCCGGCGATCCGGATCGATCTCGGCGTTGGTGACGTCGGCAAGGATCCGGTGCACGTCACGCTTCTCCTGAGCCGAGGCGGACCGATACACCGCCGAGCGCACCAGCGGATGCCGGAACCGGACTCGTCCGCCGAGCTCGACGAGGCCCGCCGCTTCGGCGGGTGCCACCGCGTCGAGACCGATCTCCAGCCGACCGGCCACACGCCACAGCAACGCCACGTCACCCACGGGGTCGGCCGCCGCCGCGAGAAGCAGTCGCCGAGTCTGGTCCGGCAGTGGCGCGAACCGGCCGGCGAAGCCCTCCTCGATGCGGGCGGCCAATCCGTCGGGACCCGGCAGCCCGAACCCGCCCGCCACGGCGGCCGGCGGTCGGCCCCGCGGCAGCTCCAGCAGCGCGAGAGGGTTCCCACGCGCCTCGGCCAAGATCCGGTCGCGGACGTGAGTGTCGAGCACGCCCGGGATGGTCGACTCCAGCAACGTGCGAGCGTCGGCATCTTCCAGGCCCTCGACGACCAGCTCCGGGAGTCCCGCGAGCGCGCGGTGCTCGTCGTCACGTAGCGAGAACACCAACGCCACGCGCTCTGCCAACAGGCGACGTGCGACGAACGCCAGCGTCTGCACCGAGACACGATCGACCCACTGCGCATCGTCGATAATGCATAGGAGGGGCTTGGCGTCAGCCACCTCGGCCAGCAGGCCGAGTACGGCCAAGCCGACCAGGAAACGGTCCGGTGGGTTTCCCGCTCCTAGGCCAAATGCGGTGCTCACCGCCTCGCGCTGCGGGTCCGGCAGCCTGGGCAGACCGCCGAGCATCGGGGCGCACAGCTGTTGCAGGCCGGCGTAGGCGAGCTCCATCTCTGACTCCACGCCCGCCGCCCGGGCGATTCGAAACCCCGTTGCGTCGGCGACCAGATGCTCGAGTAGGGCGGTCTTGCCGACGCCTGCCTCGCCGCGGACGACCAAAACTCGGCGCTGACCCGCGCGCACCCCGGCGACGACTTGTTCCAGGACGTCGCGCTCCCTCAACCGGTTGACCAGCCCCGAACCTGGGAGGGTCGTCTCGAGCATGCCGACGTCGCATTATCGCGGGCCAGACACGCGGGTAGGCGAACGGAGCGGAGCCCGCGACTCAAGCCAGTTCTCCCGTCCGCGAGCGCCTGGGCAGAATGGGGGTATGGAGCTCGGACTGCGCGGCAGGGTCTACGTCGTGACGGGCGGCAGCCGTGGGCTTGGGTTCGCTGCCGCGAGGGCGCTCGTCGCGGAGGGGGCTCATGTGTTGGTCAGCGCTCCTCACGAGGCGACCGCCGCCGCGGCCGTCGGCCGGCTCGCGAGCGCTGTGGCCACAGCCGGCAACGCGGCGTGGGTCGTCGCGGATAACAGCGATCCCACCACAGCTGACCGGCTGATCGCGGCAGCGCACGAGCGATTCGGTCGTCTCGACGGCGCGTTGATCAGTGTGGGCGGCACCCCGGCCGGCACCGTCGCGTCGACCACCGATGAAGCGTGGCGGTCGGCGTTCGACACCGTCTTTCTCGGGGCGGTCCGGCTGGCGCGGACCCTGGGGCCGGCTCTGCATGGCAAGGGCGACCAGGACGCGGCCGACGGCGGGCTCACCGGCACCGGCGGCTCTGTCGCCTTCGTGCTGGCCTCGTCGGTACGTGTGCCGCTACCGGAACTCGCGATCTCCAACGGGCTGTTTCCCGCGCTCGCCGGAGTCGTGAAGATGCTGGCCGATGAGCTCGGTCCCGCGGGGATCCGAATCAATGGGCTGCTGCCGGTCAGGATCGCCACCGACAGAGTCCGCGAGCTTGATGCCCTGATCGGCGATCCCGACGAAGTGCGCGCCAGGAGGTCCGAGCAGATCCCGTTGCGCAGGTACGGCGAGCCCGCGGAGTTCGGGCGAGCCGCCGCGTTCGTGCTGTCCCCGGCGGCGTCCTTCATCACCGGCGCGATGATCCCGATCGACGGCGGCGCGATCCGCTCGATCTGACGCACACGATCACCGCGCCGCGGGGAAGGAACGAACTGTTTTGGCATCGACATACGTAAGGACACCGAAACAGGTCGTGCAAGGAGATTCACGTGACCATGAAAACAACACGCCGCCTGGGTGCACTCACCCTCTTGATCGTTGGTGGCGTTCACCTGCAGCAATACCTGGCGGGGTACTCGGACGTGCCGACGATCGGAACCCTGTTCCTGCTCAATGCGATCGGCGCCGCCGTCGTCGCAGTCGGCCTGATGGCGCCGTTCGAACGTCTGGTGAATGACCGGCGTGCGGATCTGGCGGCGGCCCTACTGTCGGCTCTTGGAGCGATGATCGCCATTGGGGCGCTCATCGCCCTCTTCATCAGCGAGAGCCAGCCGCTCTTCGGATTCATGGAGGACGGTTACAGCGCCGCGATCATGATCGCGATCGCCTCCGAGGCGATCACGACGATCCTGCTGGTGCCCGTGGCTGCTGCGAACCTGCGGCGGGCTGCCGCGGGCGATGGCCCCGGCTTCTCGCGTACTGCGAGCTCACACTGAGCGGCGCCATCTGACCCGGTGGGAAGGGAGGGAGCCTGGCCACGAATCGTGGCCAGGCCCGTTTCCTCCGTCGGCCTGTCGGACTAGAAGCCCACGCCTTCGAACGCGGCTTCGCGGCGCGCGTCCTCCTCGTAGCGGAACTGGTCCGGACTGACGCCGCGGGCTTCGGCGAGCTCGAGCGCGATCCGTTGGACGATGACGGTGAGCGGGAACACCGACAGTGCCTCCCCAAGCTCGCGCTGGGAGAAGCGGCTGACCTTGGCCCCGGTGACCTCGACTGCGTCGGCGATCGCGTGGGTACGGTCGGCCATTGGACCGCCGCCGTCGAGCACCACCAGCGTGTCCTGCTCATCCAGGGCGACGCTGGGGCCGTGGAAGAACTGCTCGGCGGACAGTCCCTCAGCGGCGACATAGGAGGCTTCACGGATCTTCAGCGCGCCCTCCTGCGCCGTCCAGCCGTTCGGGCCGGCGCCGATCAACTCCACCAGCCGGTTCGGCACGGTGACGAGGGGTCCGGGGAGGGCGAGCACCGCGGCCACGCGCTCGGGGATGTCGTCGAGCGGGCCCAGCGGTGCACCGAGGCGGACAGCGATCTGCGCGAGAACGAGCATCGCGGCGGTGTGGCTGGCTGTGTAGGCGTAGGACTGCTCGGGCGCGACGGTCTCGACCTCGCCGCCACTCCCGATGCCCGAGATGTGCAGGGTTTCGGCGCCAGCCGCCCGGGCTCGCTCGAGCATCGTCATCGAGTAGCCCGTCGACCCGGTGTGGCTCAGCACGATCACGCCGTCGGCGGGATCGACCGTGCGCTTGTAGGGCGCCACATCGGCGGCATGCAGGGCGTCGGCCTCGATGCCGGCCTCGCGCAGAAACCAGGCACCGTGGTGCGCGGCGTGCCAGCTCGTACCGATCCCGATCAGCCGGATCCGGCGTCCCGCCAGCCGGTCGGCTGCGGCTGCGGCCGCTGCATCATGAGCGAGCAGACGAGCGAGCTCGCCGGGCTGCGACATGAGCGCGTCGCGCATCTTTGATGTGGTGGGGCGGTTGATGGACCCACCGGCGCCTGGATCGGTTCCCATCACCGACCGGCCGTCGGTACGGCGTCGGACGGATTGGTGCGCAGCCAGCCGAGCACCTCGTCGGCGTGCTGATCGGGCGGGAAGATCGGATAGAAGACGTGCTCGATCCGGCCGTCGCTGACGATCATGGTCAGCCGCGTGTAGAGCCGCTGTCCGTCCGCTTGGAACGTCGGCAGCCGCAGGAGCTCGCCGAGCCGCAGGTCAGGGTCAGACAGGATCGCGAACGGCAAGGACAGCCGCTCGGCCAGCTCCGCCTGATAGTCGGTGTCCTGGGCGGAGAGGCCGTAGACGCGTTGGGCGCCGGCCGCCTGCAGCTCCTGGAAGTGATCACGGAAGCCGCATGCCTCCGGAGTGCACCCTCGCGCCCCGGGGATTGCGTCCCACCCGTCGGGCAGGTCGACGCCGGGCCTGCCGCTGAGCGGATACAGGTAGAGCACGGTGCGCCCCTCACCCAGCGCCCCCAGCGCAACCGACGTGCCGTCGCTGGCCCGCAGGGTGAGTGTCGGCAGTGCCGTGCCGGGCAGATGATCGGCCGCGCCGTCATCCTCCGGGACCGGCAGGTCGCTGGGCAGGCTCTCATACGTCGTCATCGTGGGTGCCTCCGAGGTCGTAGGGGATGAGCCTGGACAGCGCCACGATAGACCCTGCCCTTCGGGTCAAGGTCACGTCAGACGGAAGCGGCCGCAATGGAGTTCTGGTCAGGCCAGTGCGGGGAGCACCTCGTCGTAGACGAGCTGGAGCTGGTCCGCGAGCGTCGGGACACCATCGGCCTGTCGGCCACTCCAGGCCTGGACGGTGAACGGATCGGCAAACGACAGGATGTGCTCCAGTTTCGTCGCCTCGATAGCGCGCAGCTGCTCGATCCAATCCTCGGGGGTGCCCGCGACGACGAGCTGGTCGACGACATCAGTCGGGGTCAGATCCAGTGCGCGCTCGGTGTCGCCCGCAGCGAACGCGTCGATCACGGGTTGTAGTTCCTCGCGGCTGAAGCCGTGGCGCTCAAGCAGAGATCCCGGCATCGACGGGATGTAGAACGCCGCGAGCACGCGCGCCGCGCGGCGCGCCGCCTCACCATCGTGTCCGATCGCGCCCAGCACGTTGTCGGCGATGTCCAGTCCGTCGGCGTCGCGCCCAGCCTCCTCGGCGCCGGCCTGCGTGTGAGAGATCGCGTAACGGATCGCCTCAGGCGAATACGCGCAGGCGGTGAAGATGCCATCGGCGATCTTGCCTGCGAGCTGCATCGATCGTGGGCCGCCCATGGCGCCGATCTTGATCGGCAGGTGCTCTTGGACGGGCCGCGCGGCGGTGAAGACGCCGGAGTAGGAGTAGAAATCGCCGGCGAAGTCGATGGCTCCATCGTCAAGCATCGCTCGCATCACCGCGTGCGCCTCGCGCAGGCGCGCGAGCGGGCGGGTGCCCTGCGACGTGATCCCGTACTGGTCCAGCATCGCGAGGTTCCCGATCCCATAAACGATCTCGGCCCGACCGTGCGAGAGCTCGTCCAATGTCGCTGCCAGCTGGGCGACATGTGTCGGGTCACGTAGGAAGATCGGCGAGACGCAGGGACCCAGACGGATCTGCTGGGTCTGCGTTGCCGCCGCGGCGAGGATCAACCACATGTCCTTGTGATAGATCTCGTCCGCCCCGTAGCAGCCGTAGAACCCGAGGGCGTCTGCGCTCGCGATCACGCTGAGCAACTCGTCTGAGGACTGCTCTGGCAACAGCTGCAGGCTGAAACGCACGGGTGCCCCCTCGTCGCAACTATCTCATCGAGCCGGATGTGCCGCAAGCGTGATGGTGCGCGCGGGCTTGGGACTGTGCGCATCGTCACGGAAACGATTGGCGCCTAGGTGCGTCCTTAGCGTCTGGGAAGTCAATCGACGCCCGGTGAGGTGAGGTGCGGTGAGCTCGGCGCAAGGCTCGCCCGTGACCGAGGGGACCCGGGCGTCCAAACGGGACGAGATTGCGAGGGACCGATGCGTGATCAGGGCTACCGCGCCGCGTGCGCGCTGAGAGCACGACCGGCGGGGCATCAGCAGCCGGTGGTTCGCGCCATGGCTGGGTCAACGGCGCACCCGGCGGCTGAAGCGTGGCGAGCGGACCGGTTCGCGGGTCTGCAGGACAGGCTTGCCATCTCCGCCGACGCGGCGTTCGGCACGACGCGGCGGTCGGTCGTGGTCTTACCGTCTCGGTCGGTCGATCGTTGGTACGAGGCTCCAGCCGAGACGCGGTCCTACGAGGAGCGGATGCTCAGTGCGCTATTTGAGCTGCAGGATCCCAGGTTGGAGCTGACGTATGTGACCTCGCTGCCGGTTGCGCAGCGCACGGTTGACTACTACATCTCGCTTCTCGCGCCGAGATTCCGCCTCTCGGCGCGCAGGCGTCTGCGACTGGTCTCGCTCGGCGATGCCGGCAACGCGCCCCTCAGTGAGAAGCTCCTGGCACGGCCCGATGTCCTGGACCACATCCGCGACACGCTGGTGGGCCCACAGGTCAGTTACCTGTTGCCTTACAACGCGACGGTGCTCGAACGGGACATCGCGCTCGCGCTTGACGTTCCCCTGTATGGCGCTGACCCGGCCCATGCGTGGCTGGGGACCAAGAGCGGCGCGCGCGCCCTGTTCGCCCGCGCCGGAGTGCCCCGTCCGTTGGGGGCCGAGTGCATCAGAAGCGTCGGCGACGCCACCGATGCGATCTGCGCGCTCCGCACGGCGAGGCCCGAACTCGCCGAGGTGATCATAAAGATCGACAACGCGGTGTCGGGCGAGGGCAACGCCCTGCTCGACCTGGCGGCGTTGCCTGCGCCCGGCAGCCCCGCGGAGCGTGAGCTCATCCACCAGCGCCTCGTGCGACTCGCGCCTCAGGTCGACGGCGTCACCCCCGCCGCCTTTCTGGCCAAGCTCGCTGCAGAGGGTGGTGTCGTGGAAGAGAGGATCACCGCGGACGAGCTGCGCAGCCCGAGCGTCCAGCTACAGATCACGCCGACACGAGCCGTCGAGCTTCTTTCGACCCATGACCAGATCCTCGACGGTCCCAGCGGGCAACGCTTCGCGGGCTGCCGCTTTCCAGCTGATCCTGCCTATGCCGCCACGGTCAGCGTCCTTGCCCGCCAGATCGCGGAGCAGCTGGCCGACCTCGGAGTTATCGGTCCGCTCGCGGTGGATTTCCTCATGGCTCGCGAGCGGCAGGGGCGCTGGCGTCCCTTCGCTCTCGAGGTGAACTTGCGCATGGGCGGAACCACTCACCCCTACCGGACGCTCACCGGTCTCACCGACGGCACCTACGACCCAGAGACGGCGACCTTCACGACACGCCGCGGGGACTCGAGGCACTACGTCGCGATCGATCACCTCGAGATCCCGCAGCTGCAGGCGCTCGGGCACGCCGGCCTGCTCGCCCGAGCCATGAGGCAGGATCTCCGCTTCGACCACAAGCGGGGACGCGGAGTGGTCTTCCACATGCTCACCTCGATCGAGCCACTCGCGACCGTGGGCGTGACCGCAATCGCCGACAGCCCAGCGAGCGCAGACGACCTATGCGCGCACGTCCGCACCGTCCTCACCCACTCGAATGCCCGGCGCGCACTCCACCAGCGGCCGCACCTTCGCCCGGCCCTCGACACGCCGGTGTGACGACCCAGCCCCAACGGCAGTGGGCAGCGGGGTTGCGCAACTTGGGCTGAGTGCGATGCTCCTCACGCCATGCTCAAGCTCGCGCTTGCTGTGGTCGCGATCGCGCTGGCCGACTGCGTCAACCCATCGTTGATCGGCGGCGAGCTGTTTGTTGCGACGGGCGAGCACCCGGCGCGACAAACCATCGCCTTTGCTGCGGCGGCGTTGGTGGTCACGTTCGTGGTCGGTTTCGCGCTCGCCGTCGGGCTTGGAGACCTCATCCTGTCGCTCGTGCCCAAGCCGGGCCGCACCGTCAAGTACGTGCTGATCGTGCTCGCGGGGATTGTTCTGGTCTGCGGCGGCGCCGTCGTGTGGATCCGCCGCCGAGCGCTGGTGAGCACTGGCGAGAGCGATGATCAACCACAGCGCCGCCGGCCCGCGGCGCTGATGGGGGCCGGCATCGCCGGACTGGAACTGCTCACCGCCTTTCCCTACTTCGCCGCCATCGCGCTGATCGTCGGCTCGGGCGCGTCTGACGTCGGCAAGCTGTCGCTGCTGGTCCTCTACTGCGTCATCTACGTCTTGCCGCTGATCGCGATCGCCCTCGTGATCACGATCATGGGGCAGCGCGCCGAGCGCATCCTTCGGCCGGCGGGCGGTTGGCTGTCGGCCCACTGGCCGGTGATCGTTGCACCGCTCACGGCCGCATTCGGGATCGGCGTTCTGGCCTTCGGGATCGTGCAGCTGGCCTCGACCTAGCACGACGACCCTGCCGTGCCAGCGCATCATTGCGCTCGCCGGCTTGCCTACGGGAGGTCCTGGCAGGCGGTCCCGTCGTGGTTGCCGTCCAGGCCCGCCACGTCGTTGGCGGCCGATCCGCCGTGCGCGGTGAACCACTGCTGCGCGGCGGCGTGCGTGGCGAAGTCTGAGCAGTTGACCTCCGACACCGGCTTATTGGGGGCACCCGCGCTGGCCGGTGCCGAGGACGGCGCCGTCTGGGCGGGCGTGGTGGCGTTGGTCGTCGGGGTGCTGCTGGCGGTAACGTGGACGGGCGCGCCGGGCGCGGGGAGCTTCTGGCCCGGGCAGGTGGCCAGCACCCGGCCGATCGCGTTCTTCTCAGCCTGGGTGACCCACAGCCGGTACTTGGTCTTGACCGCGACCTGGCGGGCGACGTAGGAGCAGCGGAAGGACTTGTTGGGGGGCAGCCAGGTGGCAGCGTCCCCGTCACCCTTGGCGCGGTTGGCGCGCGCGTCGACGGCGAGCAGTTCCAGCGGGTCGTTGGCGAACGCCTCTCGTGTCGCCCGGCTCCACTGCTGCGCGCCTTTCTGCCAGGCATCAGAAAGCGCGACGACATGGTCGATGTCGACCTCTGAGGCACCGCGGACATAATGGACGGGCTGTGCGGTGTAGGGGTCCACGAGCATGCCCGAGCCCACCCGGCAGGAGTCCAGGTAGGTGCGGGCGGCCAGGTCTCGGGTGAGGATCCGGTCGCGGGTGTCACAGCCGCCGGTGTCCGCCCAGCCGTCGCCAAACTGCGCCCGGCTGTAGGCGGTCTTGGGCGCGCGGCCCTTGACCGGCAGCTTCGCTAACGCGGCCGCGGCGCTGCCGGCGACGGCGTGCGACGGTACCGGCACGGTCGTCCGCTTGCGGGGGCGGTGCCGGGCCTTGGCGCGATGATGCGTGCCCGTCGCGCTGTCCGGCGCCGGAGCGCTGGTCGCGGTGTCCGGCGTCGGAGCGCTGGTCGCGGGGGTCGTGGTGGAAGCACCGCACCCGGCCAGGCCGAGCGCGACGAGGACCAGGATGAGACTGGCAAACAAAGCGCCGAGCACCTGCCGGGCCGTCGAGCAGGTCGCGCTGGCGAGCGCGAGGACGAGTTTGTTCATGACCGGTTCGCTGGCTCCTGGGGTTCGACGTCGCTCGGCGGATTGGCCCGAGGCGTACTCCTTACATCGGCGGATCAGGAGAGCCCTCACAGCAGTGTCCTTGGAATCGGCCAGTCGTGTCGCGGCCAAGCGCTCGTCTGCGGCTCACGAGATGCGAGCGGCCCGCAGGGAACGGGTTAGGATCACCGTCCGTTCGGCCTCGGCTGAGCGCGGATGAACGATGCGCCTGTGATCTGGCAGCGGACAAACTTCAGAGTCATCATCGGCACGCTCGAGCTCGGCTGCGCCGAGGTCTTCGGCTTCGCGTCCCACACGATGTCCGCGCCTGACTCGGGGGAGACAAGGGCGGCCTCAACCACCGCGAACATCCCGGCGTCGTCCGAGACGCCGTGGGCTAACGACGTCGGCCCGTGGATCGGAACCGACCCCGAGGGTCACCCGCCGACCGCGCCGACCCCGGCGCTTGAGTGGACGCTGACGCCGGTGACGATCCGGCGCGCTCTGGACCACAGTCACGCTCTCTTCGCGTGGCGGGCGGCGATCGTCGCGGGGCAGCCCGACACGCGCGACGTGACGATCCAGGTGTTGGACTCACCGGGCGGCCAGCCGGTCGTGACCTGGCTCTTGGACGAGGCGTGGCCGCTGAGCTGGTCTGGGCCGACCCTCGACGCATTGCACCCCGGGGTCGCGATGGAGCAGGCCGAGCTGGCCTACGCGCGACTGCGTTGGCTGGACCAACCAGAGACAGGAGAGCCTTGATGTCAGGCATCCGGCAGGTGCCGTACGGCGCATTCAACTTCATCGTCGACCTCGGAACCGGCTCCTCGGCGGGACCCGACGCCGGGTTTGAGGAGTGCGGACCGTTCTCCGAGCGAATCGATGTGATCGAGTACCGCAACGGTGACGATCCGACCAACGAGCCTCGCAAGATCACCGGTCTGGCCACTGTCGAGGACGTCTCATTCAAGCGGGGTGTGATCGGATCGCAGACGCTGTACGACTGGTTTGACCAGGTCCGTGGTGGCAGCGAGTCGGCGCTGCGCAACATCACGGTGGCGTTGCTCAGCGAGGACCGCTCGACTCGAGTCATGACCTGGAAGCTGCTGCGGGCGCGCCCAGTCCGCTATCGCGGGGGGCCGCTGCACGGCGGCAGCAGTGATATCGCAATCGAGGAGCTCGTTCTCGCCTACGAGCGCCTCGAGGTCGCCACTGCCTGACCGCTGGCCGCGGCATCGCGAAAGCGCGTGACGGAGCGGTTGGTCTGGGGGGCTACTCGTCGAGCACGGCCAGCGCTCGTCCCAGAGCCCTGATCGAAGACTCGTTGATCGGGCTGGCGACCAGGATCGCCTCGTCTGCTCCCGCAGTGGCGAGATCGCGCAGGAACGTGGACACAGCCTCGGGGGAGCCCTCAAGCGGCGGCGCCTTCTCCACAAGCGAGCGTTCCCCAGCGTCGCGGTCAAGCACGACCAGGACGCAGGCGCTGCGCAGAATCGCGTCCGGTTGCCGGCCCGCCGCCCGGGCGATCTCATCGACACGTCGGTTCGCCGCGGCGAATCCATCGGGCGTGTTCCCGTACCACTCATACCAGGTGTTCCACGCGTCCACGTACGGGATGGCTCGCTCCAGCGTCGGCGTGCGGATGGCCCCGATCATCAGCGGCGGTCGCCGAGACGGCGGCGGAAGAAGGACCGCGTCGTTGACCGCCTCATAGGTTCCGCTATAGGTCACTCGCTCCCCCGCCAACAGGCGCGTGATGATCTCAAGCGCCTCGTTGAAGCGGGCAAGCCGATCGTCGAAGGGGATGCCGAAAGCGGTGAACTCCGTCTCATTCCAACCGGCGCCGAGCCCCACGACGAGCCGTCCGTCGGACAACTCGTCGACTGCCGCCGCGACGCGAGCGAGCACTCCCGGGCGGTGAAACGCTGTGCACGCGACGAGCGGGCCGATGGCGACGCGTTCAGTCGCCATGGCCAGCCCGGCCAACAGCGTCCACGCGTCCCACGGCCCGCGTTCCGGGCGCCCGTCATCACGGTAGAGGAGGTGATCTCCAACCCACACAGAGTCGAACCCCACCTCCTCCGCGGCTCGGGCCATCGCCGCGTACTCCGGCCAGCGGACGACACGCTCGACTTCTGGCAATTGGATCCCTACGCGGAGCGGGCGCATACGCAAGTGGCCTCCGGCGGTGACGGCGCGACTTCGGAATTAGTACCAGTCGCGGTGCGAGGCCGGCGGCGTTGGCTACGATGCGGCCTTGGCGACGCGATCGGCCTCCGACGAACCGTACGTTCTGCGCTCGGGCACCATCGGCGAGTCGTGGTGTGCTGTTGCCGGCCGGATTCTCGCCCGCGGCGTACCCGCCCAGTACGACGGGCTCCCGATCCGGGAGATCTCGCTGATCACCCTGGTCGTCGCGCGCCCCGATCCCGACGACGAGTTCATCGCGACGTACGCGCAACCGGAGCGGCTGGCATGGATGCACGCCAACTTCACCGATCACGCGCGGGTGGCGGACCTCGGCGACGCCGACAGTTACGCCACGCGACTGTTTGACTACGAGCACTCCGGCCATGACCAGGTCACGTGGGTGATCGGCCGGCTCCGCGCCGACCCGTCGTCGCGCTCGGCGACGATCACGACGTTTCAGCCGCACACCGACAGGACCTACATCCCGTGTGTCAGCATGCTCGACTTCTGGCTCCCAGACGGCGCCGTGGAGCTCGTCGTGTACGCGCACAGCATCGACTTCGGCGCCAAGGGCTACGGCAACCTGGTCGAGCTGGCCGCATTGCAGCACCACGTCGCGGACGCTCTCGACGTGCCCGTTGGGCGGCTGGTGATGACCGTCAAGTCGGCGCACGTGTACGACACCGAGCTGGCGTACGTCAAGGGCGTGCTCACGAGCCCGACGCAGGATCCAGGACTCTCCTAGCCGCCGAGGGCGATCCCGCGGGGTGAGATTCACGGGCCACGCGCCAGGACCGCGAGCAGCATCGCGATATCGGCGTCATCGTGGTTGTGGCCGTGGATCGAAACGAAGTAGGTGACAGCATGCTTGGTCGCGAACGCAGCGTCGTGGCCTTCGAGTTGGCCGTCGGAATCCGGAAACCGATAGAGCGTCACGGTGTGCCCGAGATAGCGCCGCTGACCGATCAGCTCCGCCGGGCGTCTCGGCGGCAGCGCGTCCCAGTTAGCGCGATCGAAGACCCAGAGGGCTCGTGCCGGGCCGGTGATGGCGCCGATCTCCCAGTGCACCCGCCCTTGGTTGTCGCCGTTGTTGATCGACATCGAGTATGAGCGTCGATCGACGATCTGCGGGCCGTACAGCGCGTGATCGCCGACTACCCCGCCGGCCGGCACCAGCGGCGGGCAGATCACATGCAGACGGGTCATCGGGACCATCTCCGCGCACGTCGCGGTGACCCGAGAGGGGACGTCTGCCGTCAGCTCGAGGCTCTTGAGAACCACGACCCTGTTCAAGAATCGCAAGCACTGGCCCGCAGGGCGGCCGCTCTGGCACGCGGAGTACGACGAGTTCGGTGGCCAATTCCGTGTGTGGTCGGCGCCGCCATCGCACGCGACGGAGACCAAGAGACTGCCGACCGTGCACAGTGCCCCAACCCAACCCACGCTGCTTCGCGTCATCAACACACATACGCCGGGCAGGTGTGGCGGAGGTCCCGCTGACCCGAGCGGCGTCGTCGACGCGCCGCCGGCGCGCGCGTCCGGGGTAGGAGGCGACGGCGGACGGCGTTCATGGCTCCTGGTCTGGGGCCGGGTGGAGCGGGGTGTAGGTGAGGATCACTGAGCCGTTGGCGAATCGATGGACATCGGTGAGGTCCAGCCTGGCCGCGGACGGGTCGATGTTCTCGAACAGCCGTTGCCCGGCGCCGATCACGACGGGCATGATCCAGAGCCGGATCTCGTCAACCAGACCCGCGCGCATCCTGCATGACTCCGCCGCGCACGCGATCAACGTGATCCTCGTGCAGGCCGGTGGCGCACGTCTGCTAAAGGACCGGGATCCCGGCGACTCGGGCCATCACGGCCGCCGGCCGAAAGCCCACGCCACCATCAGCGGGAACTCTTGCCTCCAGAACGCGTCGCCGTGCGAACCGACTCGCTCGGTCATGATCACGTCCGCGCCCGCGTCGCGCAGCGCGTCTGCCCAGCGCGTCGCGTTGGCGAGGAAGAACGGCTCCTGGGTGCCGGCGACGAGGTACGCGCGGGGGAGCGAGTCCGGCATCACCGCGGGCGGGCGGTAGCCGCCGCCCGGCGACGCGCACAACATTGCACCGTAGATGTCGGGATGGCGAAGCCCCATGGCGAGCGCGAGTTCTGCACTCGCCGAGACGCCGAACAGCGCCGTGCGATCGGGAGGCAACGCGACATCAAAGCGCAACCGCGCCCATTCACGGACATCGTTGACAAAGAACTTCTCGTGCTCGTCGAACCGCTCAGGGTCAAAGGCGAAGGCGGCAGTGCTCTCGCCGGGCGAGTACTCATGTAGGCGCAGCGTCTCGTCCTCCAGGCGGTGCGCTGCAACGATCATCGTGGGCGGTAGGTCCCCCGCCTCCAGCTCGGCTCCCCACGACGTGATCACCTGACCGTCACCGCCAAAGACGATGGCGTCGGGCGCAGCGGGCGGAACATACGCCGTGACCGATCGGCCGCCGTCGTACTCCAACCTCTCAGTGACGAGATGGCCCCTCATGGGCGACATCCAGGACGGCGCCCTGTCAGTCGACGACAGTGACGCCACGCCCCGAGAGAGCGCGCGCCTCGGTGTGGCCCGCCGCGGGCGCGCCGATCAGCCGCAGCACGCGCAACGCCGCCGCCCGATCGATCCAGCCGAGGTCTGCCACCTGCGTGCCCGTGAGGTCGAGCTCCGCTGCGTCGGTCACGGCTGGTAGCTGCGCGACCTCGGCGAGCGTCGTGATCGGCGTGTCGCGCACGATGAGTCGGCGGAGCGCGTGCAAGCCCGTCAGCGGCGATAGGTCGGAGACTTCCGTGTTGGAGACGTCGAGGTCCTCGAGGCGCTCCAGGCTCGCGAGCGGTCGGAGGTCTGCGACGCGCGTTGAGTTCAGCTTCAGCGATTCGAGGTTGTGCAGGTCGGCGAGGGGCGACAGGTCGGTGACGCGAGTGCGTGACAGGTCCAGGCGCCGCAAGTGCGTCAGGCCGCGCAGCGGCGTGAGGTCCTCAACTCGCGAGCGGGGGATCTCGAGCACGGCGAGCCCGGGCAGGTCCGCGACCGGCGACAGGTCGCGCAGCGGGTGGTCGATGGTCCGGTGCGGGTTCGTGGCGCGGAGGCTGAGCTGGCGCAAGCCCGGCAGCGCGCGGAGCGGGCCCAAGTCGTCGATGCGGAGGTTGACGCATTCGAGAATCTCGGTGTCCGCGGGCCACTCCTTGTCGCAGAATCGCACTCAGAACCCCTTGCGATAGTGCTTGACCAGCCAGTCGATCAGCTTGCGATCATCGGCTGCGTTGCCAGTGAGTTCCCCATAGCCGGCAATCGCGCCGTCGATCACCTTCCTGACCGCTGCCGCCTTTTTGACCTTGGTGGGCACTGACTGTTTGGCGGCATTGTCCTGGATCGCGATCGTGGCGTGGGCGACACCCTCTGAAAGTGCGACATCGAGCACGGTGACGCTGGTCGGCTTGGGCTTCTGCTGGTGGATCGTCAGCTTCATCATCTTGGACATCTGAAGCAACGACGACTTGCGCTTGTCAAAGACCCGCTCTGCAGGCTTTGCCTGGATCAGGCGCGCGGATTCGCGGACGAACTGGTGGGCGTCGACGGCCGCGTCCCACGCCTTCCGTAGGTACTCGCTCGCGGCCCGCCGCACCTCGTCCTCGAAGGTGACCTTGTGGCCGCCTGAAGTCTGTTTCGGGACGAACTTCTGAAAGCCCGGGAGGGACTTCGTCTTGTCGTTGGGATCACGAAGGTGGTAGAGGCTGCGGCCAAGGTACCGCGCCGGCAGTTCCTCGTAGTGAGCCGCATTGTTCACTTTCTCACTTTCCTCCATCGCCTCAAAGCCGTCACTGCCGTAGTACCCAAGGTCGTCGACATGCGGGTCGGCGAGGTGGCACGACTCGTGGATAAGCGTGATGATGGCGTCGTCGCGATCCGTCACCTCCGCTACGTCACCGGTGAGGTGGATGTGCTGACTGGAGAAGTTCGCCCAGCCGCCGAGCCCGACCTGCGGGTCGTCGCGGTTGTAATCGGTGTCCATCGCGGTATCGGCGTTCTTGATCGCATTGGCGAGCGCGGTCTTCGCTTTGCCGTAGCGTGACTTGGCGATTGCCGCCTGGCTACCGAAGACGTCCGCGAGACCAGCCGTATCCGCCATCGCCTGGTCGATCTTGGCCGCGGCGATTGTGGCGACGTCAGTGAGCTTCTTGAGGTCCGCGGCCTTGAGCTTCGCCTCGGCGTCGGCGACCGATTTGTAGACGTCGGAGGTGTCCGTCCCCAGGTAGCCGGGCCACGCCTTCTCGTCGAACACCCCGCCGCCGGGGAAGAGCTTCTTCATGACGTCTTCGGCGTCGGTCCGAAGCGCGAAGTCGAGGTCCATGCGGCGCAGCGCGCGCCGAACCGCGTTCTCGATGTCACCCTTGTCGAGCAGGCCGCTGCCGTACAGGCTCTTCAGCTCATTGGCGGACGGGATCCTGAACCGCGTATCCGGAGCGGCCGGGCTCCCAGGGCGGGCCGCCCGCGCCTCTTGCAGCCGCTGATTTGCCATTGCGATTGGGATCAGACCTGCGCCGCGCAGCACGTCGACCGTCGCCGCGTTGCCGAGGCGGCGCTGAAGGGCGACCACGCCGCCGGCACTCAAGGACGCCTGGTCGAACGGCGACGCCGGAACCCGAGCGACCTCGTTCGCCTGGCAGGGCAGTGATTCCTCCGCAACCTCTCCGCCGGCTCCACGGTAAGCGCTCACCCCAGCGTCATGCTACACGCGTCCAGGATGGCGGTGTGCCGCGTGTTGCCTAGTCCGTCCGCGGCCTCGCAACCACCTCGGTCGCCTCCGCGTGGGCAGAGGCGCGATTGGGATATGTTGTGCGCCCATGGCGGCTGACCTGGTCATCTCCTACGACGGCACGTCCAACGACGACGACGCGGTGGCGCTGGGCCGGGCGTTGGCTCGGACGGGATCGTCGGTGTCGCTCGCCTACGTGCGCCACTCCCGCGAGTTCGATCCACGGCGGGAGGAGGTCGCCCAGCATGACGCCGAGCTGCGTTTGGAACGAGGAGCGGCGCAGCTGGACGGCGACGTTGGGCGCTATGTCGAGGTTGGTGCGGCCACCGGGGAGGTGCTGGGCGCGCTCGCACAGCGGGTGGATGCCTCGGTCATCGTCTTCGGCTCGGATTACCGCACGCCGGTCGGTCGCGCGGAGCCGGGAACGTCAGCACAGCGTCTGATCGAGGGCGGTCCCGTCGCGATCGCCGTCGCGGCGGCCGGCCTGCGCGCCAAAACCGACTTTGCGATCAGGTTCATCGCGGTGCCGTTCGCGGGCCCGGTCAACGATGACGCGCGGGCGACCGCGGCATCGCTGGCGGCCAGCCTCGGGGCCGAGGTGGTTGACGCGAACGCCGGATCGGTGGATCTGATCGTCGTCGGCTCGCAGGCCGGCGCCCCGCAAGGTCACGTGGTGGTCGCCGGCGAGGTCCGCAACGAGCTCAACAGCGCTCGGAGCTCCGTGCTGGTGCTCCCGGCTGAGAGCCGCATCGGATTCTGAGCGAGCCGGCGGTACGAGGTCCGACGGGGTTACCTGGTGCCGGCACTGGGGCTCCATCGGTCGCGTGGATCCCCAAGGCCGCACTGCGACGCTCTAGGCATGCTTGAGCGGTACACCGGTCGCGCTCGGCGGGTGGTCGAGCTCGCCGAGGAGGAGGCGAAGGGGCTCGGGCACAACTGGTCAAGCTCGACCTGGCTCGGGCTGAATTGAAAAGGATGGTCGGATCGAGGCACGATGGGGGAGAGCGCGGCTCGCTTCCGGTGACGCCCAGGGCTCGGCGGGTCCTTGAGGACGCCCAGACGCAGGCAACGATGGCCGGCGCTCCGCGGTTGGCACCGCGCATGTCCTTTTGGCGTTGCTCGTCGAGCCAGAGGGTGTGCACATCGCGATCTTCACCAAATTCGGCGTCGATCGACAATCGGTGGTCGACGAACTCGTCCGTCTCGAGCGGGATCCGAAGTACGGGGCAGCGGCCGGTCGGGCGATGATGGAGCGATCTCTGATCCAGGCCAATACGTGGCTGGCGGTGAGACGAAACGCCGAACGGGTCGCGAGGGCGATCGCGGGCGCAGATAGCGCCGCCCATGCGCGGGAACGGGTCGACTCGTGTGGAAGCGTTCCTGGCTCATTCCCCGATCCTCAAGCACGCCGCGTGCGTCGTCTCCCACGGAGGGATGGGAATCACCCTCAAGGCGCTCGCCGTCGGGGTGCCGGTATGTGTTGTCCCTTTCTGCCGCGACCAGTTCGAAGTCGCGCGCCGCGTCGAGGTCTCAAATGCCGGGACGAGGCTCCACCACAGGCGTCTCACACCGGACCGTCTACGCAACGCGGTACGCGCCACGATCCGCATGCGTCTCGGAGCGCAGCGAGTCGCCGAGGCATTCACCCAAGCCGGCGGCGCCCGCGCCGCCGCCGACGCAGTCGAGGAGCTGCTTCCTGCCACCATCGGTTCTCGAGACTCGACCCCGGCCGCCACAGTGACCAACGCCGGACCGCCCGGCTAAACCATCATCGACAGCGGCTCCAGGCTTGGTCGCATTTCAACGACTCCCGTGGCAGCCAACGGAAGCACGACTGGCCGCCGGGTAGGGCGTACGCTTGAGGTGATGGCGCTGCGTGCGTTCCCCGTGGTCTATGCGTCCGATGTCGAGGCGGTCGCGTCGTTCTGGGAGCTGATGGGGTTTCGCCGCCACGTGCAGCTCCCTCCCGAGGGCGAGGCAGGTTACGTCGGGCTTACTCGGGACGGTGGTGCCGAGCTCGCGGTCACGCACCAGCAGTGGGCCGCCGGCCGCTAC
Source organism: uncultured Actinomycetota bacterium (assembly GCA_963708835.1). GTDB lineage: Bacteria > Actinomycetota > Thermoleophilia > Solirubrobacterales > Solirubrobacteraceae > Palsa-465. Next base: position 112,821 of record CAVPUB010000004.1, read on the forward strand.
GGGCTGTCGCTTGGCAGCGGGCCTCGCTTTGAGATGTGTGTCTACGTCGACGACTTGGACGCGATGCTGGCCCGGCTCGACGGACAGGTCCCGATCCTGCGCGGGGCTGAGGACATGCCGTGGGGCGAGAGGATCGCGACGGTCGTCGATCCCGAGGGCAACCCGGTGGCCCTCTGTCAGACCAAGTAGCCAGCTCTTCGGACGGGAAGGGCCGCGGTCGATGTCATCTACGCCATCGCCAAGTGGCGCGACTCCACCGGCCGGCAGCGCTACCGACGGCTCGCGCCGGCGTGGGTCGAGCGACGACGGCTCAGCGTAAACTGCTTGATGCCCAGCCATGGGTGACTCCATCTGGACATCTGAGGATCCGCAGCCAGAAGATCTCGACGCACTGCTCGAGAAGCTCGATCCGTCGCTCATCGAGGACAATCCTGGCGGACAGCGTGTGCGCGTCCGGATTGTGATCGACCTCGAGGGTGACGATGCGGAGCGGTTGAGTCGCATCGCCATCGCGCGGGGCGAGGGAGCGCGAGAGGTCATCTCGAGCCTGCTCCGCGACGCCGACCGCCCCGCCGCCTGACCTAGCGGATCTTGTCGTCCGTCATCAGGACGATCGTGATTTCCTAAGCGCGCGCTCTCGGCAGGCGGAGGATGGCCTCTTCAAGCTCTGGTCTGAGAAACCTCCACGTCCTCCCGAGCTTTCGTCCGGGGAGGATCCCGCGCCGCGCGTACCCCTTGACGGTGTACGGCTTGAGGTCGAGCAGCGCCGCGACGTTCGGCGACCGTCAGGACATCTTCGCGCGTGATACGCCGACGCGCTGCCGGGTCCGATGCTGGCTGCGCCACCCGCCGCGGCGTCGTCTGCGGCGGTGGTGCCTCCCAGGTGTGGCGGCGTGAGTCAAGCACAAGCGACCTGCTCCTACGATACCCGAGGCTGAGCACGTTTTCCCTGCATATCGAGCCTATCTGTCACAAGAGTCCACGCCTGACCACGAGTGTCCACGCTTGATCCCGTCGGCGGGTCCGAATTCGGACGGCACGGCCTACGCGTCGCCTCGACGCGGACGTTGTGGAGGTCGGCGCGGCTCATCGGCGAGCTGAGAAGCCTTCGCAGTTGCCTGCCGAGTCAACAAGGCAACGGACAGCCACGACGACCGAGGTGGTCCGACACGTGATGTGGTTCGCGCGGACGACACCGCCGGCTTGCGCCGGCTCTCGCTGGGGACCTCGCGGTGCTCGGTCAGGTTGACGCGGCGCCCAGTGGCCTCACGTCGACCGGCGCTGAACGGTCGCGGTCAAGGCAGCTCGTACGAGCTATCAGGCTCCTCTGCCCTCTCTTGCAGCTACAGACCAAACTACAGAACGAACTACAGAATGTCGTTCTGTAGCTGAAGGCCGTCCCGCCCCGGCCCGTGCTGGGTTTTCGCGTGACGCTGGACCCCGACTACCCGCCCCCCACATGGGAAAAAGACTGGTGGTGTGGGTGTCGGGTAGTCGGGGTCCAGCGGTAGTGGTTGAGGGTACGGGCGGGGGCGGGGCAGGTCTCGGAGGTCCGGGGGCGCGTAAGGGCTAGTCGTGGGGTGTCAGAAGGTGAGGGTCGAATGCGATGACCAGTGCGGTTGGTGAGCTCTCGGATGTTTGAGCAACTGAAACGTCGAACGGTGTCGCTGTCCTCAGCGGCGGTGTGGTGTTAGCCGCAGGCCGGCAGGACGTTTCGTCCTAGACGAGGCCGGCGAGGCGGTAGAGAACCAGGCTGCCTGCTACCGCGACATTGAGGCTGGCCCCGCTGCCAATCATCGGGATCTCGACGCACGCATCGGCGGCCTCGACGTGCTCGTCAGGGACGCCCTGAGTCTCGTGGCCTAGGAGCACGACGGTGGGTTGCGTCGCGGGGTTCAATCGTGGGAGCGCGATCGCGTCGTCGGCTAGTTCGACAACGAGGATCTGCCATCCGCTTTGGCGTTGCAGCCGGATCCAGCGGTCCTTGCCGGTGTCGATCCAGTGGATGCAGCATTGTCGGGCCAGGCCCCGGGAGTCGCCGATGCTCAGCGCGCGGCGGTAGTGCGCGGTGTCGGGGACCGCGATGCAGGCGCCGGTTGCGTCGCACGTGCGCAGCAACGTGCCGAGGTTGGCCTGGTAGGCGACCCAGAGCGGCGCGATGATGAGGTGTCCCCAGCAAATGTGGCCTCGCGTCCTACGCGTCTGCCGGATGTTCCGCGCCGCCTTCTTGGCGGCACTCACGTCGCTAGGGCGGACCGCCCTTCGAGAGAATGAATCATCGAATCGGCGCTGTTGTCGGCCGCGCCAAGCCTTCGTCGCGGCCAGCGCGATACGCCAGCCTGTCGTCGCAGCGTACCGCCGCCCGGCTGTCGCTGGAGCAGGTCGCAACACACGCCTCTTCGGTGGAGGTCGCTGCCGTGGGGCGAACACCGTCGATGCTCTCCCGGGTCGTCCTTGCGGCGAGAGGCTCCTAGCGTGGCTAACCGTTCGTCCGCGGTTGGCGCCGGGCCCGCTGGTTTGGTCGCTCAAGCAATCGCCAGCGCCCTGTCGTGATCGAAGGACACCTGCCGAGCGTCAGCGTTGCCGTTGTCTCGGCCGATGGGATAGCCCTCAACCGCTGGCCCGTTCCCAACGACAGCCACGAAGAGCGGCACGGTCCCAGCGCCGCGGCGGTCCGCGCGACAGAGACCGCCGGCTGCGCCGGCTCCCGCCACCGACCTCGCGCTATGCCCACTGCGACGACTAACCCAGCGCCGCGGTGTTCTCCAGTGGCCGTGCCGGCTTCCGCTGACCACGGACGCGGTCGCGGCGGAATTTACCGAGGCGTGGACGGCGTCCGCACGACTGCAGCCGTGCTTCTGCGTTGACGACGGGGTTGTCGTTCCTCAAGCGCGCCGCGCGCTCACTTGCGCGTTGCGGCCTGAGGTTCTGTCTGGGGATCAGGGTTGCGGGACCGTGCTCTGCGCGATCCATTTGTACAGATCGGCTGCGAACGCGTTCGGGTCGCGTGTCCGTATGTAGGTCGCGACGGCGTCGTAGAAGGCCTCCTGGAAGACGGGGCTCAGCCCTTCGCCGTGGGCAACAGACAGCAGCACGGGCGACGTCCAGAACGCCTTCGAGGATTCCCGCTGATATGCGGGCAAGGACGAGACGTCGACGTCGTGCAAGACAGGGATTGACCCCTTATGCCTGCTGAACGCGAGTTGCGTGGCGGGATTGCTGATCCCACTCAGGAACGCCAGGGCGTTCTTGGCGTTCTTTGCCTTGGTTGCGGCGACGAAGACGTCGACGACGGCGAGGAAGCTGCCCTGGGTGCCGGGGAAGGCAACGCCGTCGAACCCGGTGCCCTCGTGTGCACCGTCGGCGATGAGCTCGCCGAAGGCCGAGTCGTTCATGGACTCGAAAGCGCACCCGCCGGCCGCGAGCTTCTTGGTCGCCTGGTTCCAGGTGAGCTGGTTCGCCTCGGGGTCGGCGTAGCGCAGGATGGCGCCGAAATTGTTTAGGGCGGTCTGGACCTGCTTGCTGCGCCAGTCGAGGCCGTTGTGGATCATGTGCTGCCAACCGCGGGTTCCGATCGAGCTGAGCAGCGTGTTCTCGAACAGCTCGACCGTGGTGAACGGGTCCTTGGCGCCGAGACATAGCGGCGTCGAGCCCGAGGCTTTGATCTTCTTGAGGTCACTGATGAACGAGTCGATCGTGTAGCTGCTCGACGGGCGTGCGACGCCAGCCCGCTCGAGGAGCTTGGTGTTGAACCACAGGACGTTGCTCCGGTGAGCGCCGGTCGGGACACCGTACGGCTGATGGTCGTGCATGAGCGCGGTCAGGATCGTGCGGTTCATCCTCTCGCTGAGACGCTCAGCGGCGAAGACTGACGCGACGCTGCGGATGAAGCCGCGGCTGGCGTAGCCCTGGACCGACTTCCCGGCGAAGGTCTGCCAGACATCGGGCGGGTCGTTGCGCTGGAGTCGTTTGGCGAGCTCGACGATCGCGTTGGAGCCGGCGCCGCCGGGGACGGCGGCGTTGATCGCCGTGACGCCCGGGTTTGACTGGCGGAAGGTGGCGAACAAGTCGTTCAGGGCCGCTGACTCGGATGGTGAGGTCCACCACGAGACGACCTCGAGTTGCTTGGTGGTCGTCACGGGGCTCGTCGGCGACTGGCTGCCGCACGCGCTGACCACGGCGGCTACGGCGGCCGCGAGGAGCGTGACCCGCCAGCGTCCGCTCACCCCGTCCCCTCGGCGGGTCGCGGTCGCCTGGCGACAGTCGGCGGAGCGACCTCGCGAACGGGTTGCCCGCGAGCCTCGCTCGGCTCGGCCTTGAGGTCGTAGAGCGCGTAGAGACCGACCAGTGCGAAGCAGAACGCCGGGACGATGAACGAGAACGCGGGGCTGGTCGCATCCACGACCTTGCCCTGGAGCACCGGCATGATTGCGCCGCCCACGATCGCCATAACGAGGCCGGCCGCTCCGAACTTCGTCGCCGGTCCAAGGCCCTTGAGCGCGACGCCGTAGATCGTCGGGAACATCAGCGACAGGCAGAACGACAGCGAGACGACGGCGATCACGCCTGCCATGTTCGGACTCCCCATCGCAAACACGCACAGCGCAACGGCAAGGAACGCGAGCACCGCCAGCACCTTGGTGGCCCGGACGAATCCGATCACCCAGGTCATGAGAAACCGGGAGGCGAGGAAGATCAAGAGACTCACCTGCAGGTACGCGGCTCCCTTGGTGAGGCTGCCGCCGAGCGCCTGGCCCACATACTGGATCAGGTACGTCCACGTGCACACCTGCGCGCCGACGTTCATAAACTGGGCAACCACGCCGAGGCGGTAGCGCTTGTTGCGCCACAGGACGCCAAACAGCGCGCGAGTGCCGCCCTTGTAGGAGCTCGCGTCGGGGAACTCCTCCACAATCGGCGGCGCCTTCCGCGTTGCGATGGCGATCCCGATCACGATCAGCAGGATCGCGAGGCCGACGTATGGCGCCATGACCGCTCCCAGCTCGCCCGCGCGGATCGTGTGCAACTGGCTCGTCGTCAGCGACGAAACGTCGACCGGATCGGCGAGTTTGGGCAGGATCAACGTCGCAGCGAGGAATACGCCGAGGTTCGTGCCGACGGGATTGAACGCCTGGGCGAGGTTCAAGCGACGCGTTGCCGTGCTCTCCGGACCGAGCGCGATGACATACGGGTTCGCTGACGTCTCGAGCATTGAGCAGCCCGCCGCCATCGCAAACAGGGCGACGAGGAACGCGTCGTAGGTCATGATCTTGCTCGCCGGATAAAACAGAAACGCCCCGAGCGCGGCAAGCGAAAGACCGCTCAGGATGCCCGTCTTATAACCGAAGCGCTGATTGATGAAGGCCGCTGGGAGTGCCAGCAGGAAGTACGCGCCGAAATACGCCAGCTGTACAAGCGAGGCTTGAAACGTGCTCATGTCGAAGATGCGCTTGAACCCGGCGACCATCGGTGTGGTCAGGTCCTGCGCGATACCCCAAGCCGTAAAGCAGCAGACGAGCGCGATAAACACCACGACCATGCCTTTGCCGATCAGCGGCTGGCTTCGCGTCGCCTCCGGCTGTGCGACCACTACGGGCTTGCCGATGCTGCTCAACGGCGTCGCGCTCCTCTCGCGCTGCGCTCACCTTCTCAACGCACTTCTACCACCGAGGTGCGACATGTCAACCCGCGTTCGGCGATATCGGATGATGCCTTGAGGTCGGCCACCCTTGGCTGGCTCTATCTGATCGGCCGATCGATCCCGCGCGCCATCGCGGCCAGGGACGTCGTTGGGCAACTCGAATCCGGGCGTAGCCTGCGATCGGCGCCATAGCCCCGCTCGGAGAGGTGACGTGGGTTCACCCGGAAAACAGGAGTTTCACATCGGTGGCAGATGTGACCCTGGGTGAGGTGGTGGCCGACGCCTACGAGGAGCAGACACCGTCCGAGTGGAGCTCCAGTTCAAGGCCGCCCGGGCGGCGACGATGCGCAGGTCGTCTGTGGCTATTTCCCCTCGTTGAGCGTAATCTGCGGCAATCACGCGCCACTTTGAGCCAGCGGCCTTCGGCCAGCGCGGCAAGACCGAATGGTCCAGGGTGTGACCTTGAGTTCGCCGGGATGCTCGGCCAGCACGCGGTCGACGAGTGGCTTTAGGCCGCTGGTCGGCGTCAGCGACGAGGCGGTAGTCCAGCGCGACCCACGCCTTCTTGGGTTCGACTAGCGAGCCCTCGATCGGGTCGGCCTCCTCACGCACGCGTTCCGTGACGCGCTCGATCAACTCTTCAAAGCCAGCGCCCGCCTCGTGTTCCAACGTGCCCTCACTACGACTCCAGATGTCGAAACCGTGGCTTCCCGCGACGATCAGATCGTCGACGCCCATAAGGCCCTGGACCACACGTCGATCGCGGCCGCTGACCACGCAACCGGGCAGCGCTGCGCTAGTGCCCGGAGCCGGACGACGTCCCCCGAACTGCCGACGCGAGTTCGTCGCGGTCGCGCAGGGCGTGGGGCAGCACGGCGATGCTCTTCCCGGCCGTCATCGCGAGCGCGCCGCGAGATCGTCGATCGCGCTGGCAAGGTCGCTGTTGGTCTGCGTGTCGATCAGGCGCTTGCCGATGCATTGCGCCTGCTGCTGGCAAGGCCCGTGGTACGTGCCGGTGAGCCGCAGCGGCCGCAAGTCCGTCCGGAGCTCGACGCAGCCGTGCAGCATCATGACCGAGCCAACCGTTGCCGCACGTCATGCAAGTCATTGGGCTGCGAGAGCGGCGTCGACCTCGGCTCGCGTCGGCGGATCGGCGCCCGGCCGAGAGCATGTGATCGCGGCTATCAGGGCCGCTGCATCGACGACGCTGCCGAGCGTCGCCTCGTCGATCGCCGCCAGCGCGTCGCGGCGCGCGCCGCCGACTAGGTCGGCACGGTGCAGCCCGTCGAGCAGACCGGCGGTGAAGGAATCACCCGCGCCGACCGTGTCCACCAGATCGAGCGGCACAGCCCGCCGGTGTAACTCCAGGCCTGCGGCGACGGCGTAGACCCCTGCACCACCGCGGGTGACGACGACGAGGGCGGGGCCCGAGGCGAGCCAGGCCTGCGCGACGTCCTCATCGGGTCGGTCAGGGTAGAGCCAGTGAAGGTCCTCGTCGCTGGCCTTGACGACGTCGGACAGGGCGACGAGACGCTCGATGTCCGGTCGCGCCCGCGCCGCGTCCCCGAGCAGCGCGGGTCGAACGTTCGGGTCGTACGAGACGGTCACTCGCCCCCGCACGTGTTCCCGCTGCACAAGGTCCACGACGCTCGCCTTGCCAGGTGGAAGGACCGTCGCCAATGAACCGGTGTGCAAACAGCGTGTCTCGATCGGAAGCGGCGCCAGGGGACCCACATCCCAGTCGATCCGGAAGTCGTAGGAGGCAATCCCCGCCGCGAGGGTCGCGATCGCCAGGCTGGTCGACACACCCTCCTCCGGGCCTCCGTCGACCCGGACACCGCTGGCCTCCAGGTGCGCCGAGATTATCTCACCGAACGCATCCCGCCCCAAACGCGTCTTGAGCGTCACGGGGACGCCCAGCCGGGCGAGACCGAGCGCGACGTTGGCCGGGCTGCCACCCGGATGTGCCGCCAATGTCCGGCCTCCGCGCTGCCCGACCAAGTCGATGAGCGCCTCACCGACGACAACGAACATCCGCTTTACCTCACTCAACGAGATCGATGGACCCCCGCGCCGCCGCACAGGGCGGGCCGCGACGGAGGCCGCGCTCGCGCATCATAGTGGTCCCCGAACCTCCCTCGTCGCCGACCCGGAACGAGATTCAGCGGTGGACCCTCGGATAAGATCGGCGTATCAGCGATCAGGAGCGCCCCCTCTTCCTCGTGGTCACTATCAAGCCTCGACTGGACCGGCTTGAGGAAGCTGAGGCACAGCTGCAGTCCATGCGTCGGAATGCCCTCACCGAGCCGGGATGCGTCTTCATGCACCTCGTGCAGCCGCACGACGAGGGGGACACATGGGTGATGCTCGAGATGTTCCGCTCTCGCGCCGCCTGGGACGAGCACATGCGCCAGCCCTACAACACCGAGGGAAACCTCATCCTCGAGGACCTGCTGCGCGAGCCCTCAGACCTTCGCTTGTTCGACGAGAAGTAGGTTACGCCTCCGACGCGGCGACGCCGGCGCATTGACCCGCACGGCCGCCGGCGCGCTGGCGATCGTCGGAAGCCTCGAGCTGCTCGCTGAGGCGACGGGGGCCGAGCGCGGCGGGAGTTCGGCGATGGCCGTGATTAGTGCGAGCGCGATGGAGGCCCAGCCACTCTTGGCTCACGTATCGGTCGAGCGGTTTTCTCAAGCTGCCGGCCCGGCAAGCGCAGAGGAGATCGACCGCCGCCGTTCCCGCCGCCCTCGCCCCGGTAGCTGTACCGCGGCGAGCTGTCGCGCCATCCGCAGTAGCGGTATCGACATCCCTTGACCGTGATGTGGGGCGGTGGCGTGTCCGCGTAGTCGTCGTCGATTTGAAACGTCTCACCGGCGAGCGGGCCGTCCACGAGTTCAGCGAGCCATGGCATCAGCGCACCGCGCCCACCCCGATCCGAGAGCCGCTACAGCGCGCCGGATGGCGCAGAAGACGGTTCCATCACACTCCTGCGGAGGGCTTTTCCGCGTGGCCACCGAATTGCTTTCGCATCGCGGAGAGCAGCTTGTCGCCGTAGTCGGCTTCGCCGCGCGAGGCAAAGCGGCTAAACAGGGACGCGCTGAGCACATTCGCCGGAACCCCCTCGTCGACCGCAGCGGCCACGGTCCAGCGCCCCTCGCCGGAATCGGACACGCGTCCACTGAACTCCGCGAGCTCGGGGGACTCCACCAGCGCGGTCGCGGTCAGGTCCAAAAGCCAGGACGCGATTACGCTCCCTCGCCGCCAGACCTCGGCGATCTCGGGCATGTCGAAGTCAAAGGAGTAGAACCGCTGTGCGTCCCTGACCGGGGCAGTCTCCGCGTCCGCCTCCATCGCGGTCTTGCCGATGTTGGCGTGGTGCAGGACGTTCAGGCCCTCCGCGTAGGCGGCCATCAGCCCGTATTCAATCCCGTTGTGGACCATCTTGACGAAGTGCCCAGCACCGGACGGCCCGCAGTGCAGGTAACCGAGCTCGGCCGTCGAGGGATCTCCCTCTCGCCCCGGAGTGCGGTCTACCGAGCCCAGGCCAGGCGCGAGCGTGCGAAAGATCGGGTCAAGCAGCTTCACCGCTTCGTCCCTGCCTCCGATCATCAGGCAGTAGCCCCGCTCAAGACCAAAGACGCCCCCGCTGGTCCCGACGTCCACGTAGTGGATGCCGCGGGCCTCGAGCGCCTCGGCGCGATCGATGTCATCGCGGTAGTAGCTGTTGCCCCCGTCGATCAGCACATCGCCCTTCTCGACCACCTCGGCCAGCTGCTCGATCGTGTCGTGGGTGATCGTGGCCGGAACCATCAGCCACACCGCTCGAGGTGGCGCGAGCTTCTCGACCAACTCCCCGAGCGACGCCGCCCCGACGGCACCCTCATCCGCCATCGCAGCCACCGACTCCGCCCGCACGTCATAGACCACACACTCGTGACCGTCGCGCATCAGGCGCCGGACCATGTTCGCGCCCATCCTCCCGAGTCCAACCATTCCTATCTGCATGACCAGTGGCCTCCTGAATATCGATTGAAGCCCGGCTACCCGATGGTTGCCTCTTCGCCGCGAGCGGAGCTTATTCCGTTGAGCATGCACTCGACCTTACGCCGCCGGCCAGATTCCACTCCCATGACCTCCGATCCACACTTCGGCGCTCACCGGCCTGGCGAGGATGGGCGCGTGGGTCGCCGATCTGGGGTTGCATTTCAGGAAATAACGCTGACTGAGCGAGCGCTCTCCACCAAATTTTGGTAAGCGACGCCTCTCAACTTTGTAAAGCTAGTCTTGACAGATGACGATGTAAAGGCTACCTTGACACCATGGATAAACCGCGGTATCCGGCGCAATTTGACAGGGAGGTGATGGCGATGCTGCTCTCTACCAACGTGCAGCTGGTCAACGACGTGCTTCGTTCCGATGGCGACGCCTCCGCTCAGGTGATGCGCGCGATCGCCGCTACACGAAGCCTTGACTTGATCGTCGAGGACACGCTGCGCGCACTGGTTGAGCAGGCGCGCAAAACGGGGCATACGTGGGCGGAGGTCGGCGAGGTCCTACATGTCAGCCGCCAGGCTGCGTTTCAGCGCTTTGGCGGTGGAGGCGTGGCCCCTGACGGGACGGGAGCGGTGGCGGTGGAGGGCGCCGTCGAACGCGCCGTTGAGGTGTTGCAGGCATTCCTTGACGCTAGGTTCGAGGATGCGCGCGCCGTGTTCGGGGAGCGGATGCTGGATGTGTGCTCCACGGAGTTGATGGCTGATGTGCGCGAGAAGGTGCACGATGAGGGCGGGGAGGTGCAGGCGCTCGGAACGCCCGTCGTGTCGGTCCGCGACGGTTACACCGGCGTCGATATTCCAATCGCGCTCGAGCGCGCCGATGGGATCGGCCGAGTTGTCCTGGACGCAGACCGCCAAGTCGCCGGGTTCTTCGTTCGGCGCGCAGAGGACTTGCCGTGAACCAGCGTCCTCCACGTCTCTCGCCCCACCGGCTCGCCGCAGGGCTCCTGCTGCCGCTGGCCGGCTACCTGCTGGTCCGCGCTCTCGTCGGCTCGAGCACGACGGCGCTGCTCGTCATCACTGCCATCCCTGCGATCTGGCTACTCGGCGTCTGGATCGCCCGTCGCCGGATTGATCTGATCGGCGTCGTCACGCTCGTCACGACCGTCATCGCGCTCGCCGCGTTTGCGGTGACGCACGGCGACCCGTTGGCGCTCGAGCTCCGCCGCGGAGTGGTGACCGGACCGATCGGGATCGCGGCGCTCTTGTCGGTCGCACTCCGCCGGCCGCTACTGCTCCTGCTCGCCGAGCAGACGGCACAAGCAAACCCGGACCTCGAGGCTCGGCTCGCCAACCCAGCCCGACGACGCTTCTTGACAGTGCTGACCGCGATCGTCGGGCTGTTTCTGGCTATCGATGGCCTCGGCCAGATCGTCCTCGCCCTGACCGTTCCGACCGGGTCGTTCGTGGCCGACTCAACCGCCGTACGAATTGCAGTCACCGGAGTCGGACTAATCGTCACCGCCTGGTACATCCGCGACCAGAACAAGCAGATAAACAGCCCGCGTCCGCGATCGTCCCCCGCCAAACGCGAGGGCTGACAGTCGCCCCCGAGCCGCCACGCGCCACGCCCAGTTCAGCAGGCCTGACCAGTCAGCGGCCCTGGCCGCACGTCTGGCACTCACCATGCCGGCAGAGGGGATCGATGCAGTGACGATTCCTTCGCCTCGCTGACCAGGCGCGAAGTTCATCGCCATGCCGGCCGGTGGGATGGACGAAGTCCAGCAGCCCGCCCTCAGCGACCGCGCACCAGTGGATCGCCCAACGGAAACGGCTGTGATGTTGACCAACCTGCCGGAGACAGCCCGACGGCGAGACCTCCTTCCGTGGCTCAACACGCATCTCGTGAGTTAGACCAACTTCCCTCCTTCGCGCGGAAGGCGAGGCGGGCCGGGACCTGCCTCGTTGGGCTTAGAGCTTCGCTATGAGCCCGGCCGTGGCCGAGATGACCGGTGCGGGCCGGGAGTGGACCGTGTTGATGATCTCTGAGCTGTCGATCCCCTGCAGATAGATCGACGTCACGCCGAGGTGCGCGTGCCCGAGCTGACGTTGGATCACGACCAGCGGCACGCCCTCATGCGCCATCTCGACAGCGTGCGCATGACGCAGTTGATGCGGCGCGAACCGGCGGCGCACTGCCGCCTTGGCTGCCGTGCGCGTCAGTTGCTTGTGGGCCGAGGACACGTCCCAGTGCCGGCCGGCGGTCGCGCCGCGGACCACGCACAACAGCGCACCGACGGGCAACTCCTCCCGGACCGCCAACCATGCATCCACCTGTGCCCACGCCCAGCGATCCATCCCGACCTCACGACGCCGGCCACCCTTACCGCGACGCACCAGCACCGCACCACGTGTGACATCAAGGTCGGTCTCGGCGAGATCCACCGCCTCTCCGATCCGCAGGCCCGCTCGCCAAAGGATGACGATCAGCGCCGTAGCCGAGCACCCTCCAGGCCGCTCCCGGCTGGCGCATGACTGCGATGATCTCCTCGACCGTGGGCGGATCAGCCGGGTACCGCCGACCCTTGTTCCGAGGAACACGGCCCTCATGAAACCCAGGCATCGTGACCGGCGACCGGCGATGACCAGCCGCGTCATACAGGACAGATTGCATCTTCCCCTCCTAGCGGAGCTTGTGATCGGACCCGACAATCGTCGAGCTCCGACCACACCTTCGCTTCGCCGCAAGCAGGGCTCACGCAAACGGCGCCAGCTCACCGTCGGTGCACATGCAGCCATCAGGTTCGGCCTCGGCCGCAAGCGCGGCCCGGGGCGCCCAGCCACCGGTTGCTCGGTCTTCAATGCCCGCTTCTGGTGTCAGCGGTGAGGCCGAAGCCAGATCGACGGTGGCCCACCCGACGACAGAGCGGCAGTCTTGTTCCAGCAAACGTGGCCTGAGCAACCGGCGCCGCAGGAGCGCGGCCGCGCCCGTGCGGTGGCGCGGTCAGCTGTGTGATGCGGAAATTGGATTTGATCCGAGGTGGCGTCCGCTGTGTTGGAGAACGGAGTAGAGCCGCCACGTGCCGGGGACACCTTTGAGCTTGTGGGCACCGCGTTCGTCGAACCTTATGCCGGACCCGGCGACGAGTTCGGTAACTGTTTGTGAGACGAGGATCTCAGACGGTCGGGCAAGCGTGGCTACCCGGGCACCGATGTGTACTGCGATTCCGCCAATGTCGTGGTCGCGCAGTTCTATTTCGCCGGTGTGAATGCCGACACGGATTTGGAGGCCGAGCATCGTGACGGCGTCGCGCATCGCACACGCACAGTCGATGGCGCGGGCGGGGGCGTCGAACTTCGCCAACAGGCCGTCGCCGGTGAATTTGATCTCCGTCCCGCCCGCGCGGCTGACCTCCGCCCGACTGACTGCGTCGTGGCCGTCGAGCAACGCTCGCCATCGTTGGTCTCCAAGGCTGGCCGCCCGTGTCGTTGATCCGACGATATCGCTGAACATCACCGTCGTAAGCTGGCGCTCGGTGCTCGGGAGGTCTTGCCCAACGGTTTGCTGGTCGACGGGATCGCCGAGACGGCGGGCGGCGCTGGTCTCGGCAGCGCTCTCATCCGTCGGCGGTCCGGTCGTTCCGCTTCGCTCGCTGAGCGCGTAGGCGATCGCGTGTTCAAGGGACCATTCTTCGCCGGCTCGCTCAGCGTCGCGCCAAGTGCCGTAGCGGATCCGGGCGGCCGCGAGGTAGTCCCGTTCGAGGCGATCATCGATCTTCTTGTCGAACGTGGCCGGCGGGTACCCCGACGTGTGGGCAGCGCCCCGTAACCTCGCCGCTCTCTCGTCACGGCCTTCCGCGGCAGCGACCGCAGCGAGCCCGGCGAGGCTCTCGCCGGCGTTCCGATGTAATACGTACTGGGTGCACAGCCGCAGCGCACGCACAAACGCGTCGCGGGCACGGTCGAGGTCGCCAGCAAAGAGGCGGGCGAGGCCGATGTTGGAGAGGATGGTCATCGTCTGCCACGGATCGTCAATTCGTCCCGCTGCGTGTAGTGCGGTATCGAGGAGGCAGGTTGCTTCCGCAATGCGGTCTTCACTGAGCGCGACGTACGCGGCACTGGAGTAGGCGCTCGCTACCTGGCGATAGTCGCCCGACGGGATGAGTAGCTCGGCCGCTTGCTCGAGTATCGCTCGGCGCCGGTCGCCCGAGACCGCGGCGAGCCTGCCGAGCGCCCGTCCGAGCAGCGCATCGTCGCCGGCGATCCGCGCGTGGTCGCAGGCTTCCTGTGCGTATTCGCGCTCGCCTGCGAGGTCGTCGTCGAAGACTCCTACGGTGACCGCGAGTGTGCACAGCGTCTCGCTGATTCCCGCGTGGTCGTCGGCTTGGCGGTAGAGAGCAAGCGCCGCCGTGAGTCCATCGATCGCTGCGCCGCCCTCGTTGTGAAAACTCAGCTGGTCGGCGTGGTGGAGTAGTGCTCGCGCGCGGTCAGTCAGCGGCGCGTGTTCGCCGGCCACGTGTAGCGCGGTGCCGAGCCACTGCAGTCCCTCGGTATCAGGGCGCAGCCGCCAGTAGCTGCCGAGCTGGCCGGCGAGACGCAAGCTGGTCTCTGGGGCAGCCTGAAATGCCCATTGCAGCGCGCTGCGGAGGTTGTCGATTTCGGCGTCGAGCACTGCCAGTGCCTCCTGCTCATCGAGGGTCGAGAGGCGGGGGACGGTCTGCTCGGCGAGCTGAAGGTGGTGCTCGCAGTGGCGCCGGTGGACGGAGTGCTGCTCAGGATCAGCTGCCAGCCGCGCCAGGGCGTATTGCCGGATCGTCTCCAGCATCAGCAGTCGCGTGGCGCCGTCGGCTTGCCGCCGACGGTAGATCAGGCTCTTGGCGATCAGCGCCTCGACTGTCTCGATATCAGCGCCTGTAACCGTCGCCGCCGCCTCGAGGGTCGCGCCGCCGGCAAAGACGGCGAACTTGACGAATGAGCGCTGCAGCGACGGGTCGAGCATGCGGTAGCTCCACTCGATCGTCGCCTGAAGCGTTCGCTGCCGATCCGGCGCGTCACGCGCGCCGACGCCGAGGTCGGTGACCGCCTCCCCCAGCCGTGTAGCCAACTCGTCGACGTCGAGGACAGCGGTCCGCGCTGCGGCGAGCTCAAGCGCCAGCGGCAGCCCGTCGAGTCGTACGCAGATCTCGGCGATGGCCGGGGCAGCGGTGGGGCTGAGCACGAAGCGGTTATCGCGACGTCGGGCGGCGGCTAGGAACAGAGCGCTGCCCGCGGTCGCCTCGATTTCATCGAGCGTGACTGTGTCAAGAGTCGGGACGGCGAGGGGAGCGATGATCACGCGGTGCTCAGCGGCGAGGTTCAGCGTCTCGCGGCTGGTCACCAGCAGCTCGAGCCCCGGGCATGCGCGAAGCAACTCGGCCACGAGCTCGGCCGCTTCCAGGACGTGTTCGAAGTTATCGATCGCGAGCAGCAGCCGCTTGCCCGACAGGTACCGGCACAGCGCCAGCCGCGGGCTCTCGCCCTGCAGCGGCGTGACCGCAAGCGCGCGCACGACAGTCGATCCAACATCGTCTGGCCGGACCACGGCGGCCAGCTCGACCCAGGCGACCCCGTCAGGAAACGAGGGTTCGAGCTCGCGCACCACCTCAAGCGCGAGGCGTGTCTTACCGACACCCCCCGGCCCCGTGAGGGTCACCAGCGGCGCGTCGGGACCTGCCACTAGTCGGCACACTGCGGCGAGCTCTTGTTCTCGCCCGATCAATGGCGTCGGCGGCCGCGGGAATACTTTCGTCTCATCGGGGGCGCTCGCAGTTGGCAGTTGGTCGGTGTCAGCGTCCGGCAGCGAACTTGCCTCTAACCCCGGGGTGTGCTCGAGGATCTGGATCTGCAGCTTCTTCAGTGCCGGCCCCGGTTCTAACCCGAGCTCATCTGCGAGCTGTGCACGCGCGCGGCGGTAAATCTCCAACGCCTCCACCTGACGGCCCGCGCGGTAGAGCGCCAGCATCAGCTGGCCAAGGAAGCGCTCACGCAGCGGGTGCTCGCGAACGAGTCCGTCGAGCTCGCCGACCAGCGCTGCGGGATCGTCGAGCGCAAGCTCCACATCCATCCGGTCCTCGAGGACCGACAGCCGCCATTCCTCCAACCGCGCGATCTCCGGTTGCGCGAACGACTCATACGCGAAATCGGCCAGCGGTGGACCGCGCCACAGCCCCAGTGCCTCACGCAGTCGCGCCGCGCCACTCCGGGCGTCACCGTCCTGCAAGGCTTGGCGCGCGTTCACGACGAGCGACTCGAAATGGTCCAGGTCAGTCTGGTCGGGCTTGGGTGTTAGCAAGTAGCCGTGCCCGTGCGTCACCAACATCCCGTCACCGAGCACCTTGCGCAGGTTCGAGACGTAGCCCTGGACAATCTTGGTCGCGCTCGCGGGCGCCTGTTCCTCCCAGAGCTCATCGATCAGGCGCTCCGTCGAGACCGGCTCCCCGCGGTGCACCAGGAGCACCGCCAGCAGCGCACGCTGTCTGGGGCTCCCCAGCGCCAGCGCGCGGCCCTCTTCGACCGCCTCAAACGATCCGAGGACTCGGAACTCAATCACCGTTTAGGCCCCGCAACCAACGCTACCACCGCTCCCTAATCCCTCAAGACCCAGCTTCATCAAAACCAGTACTTACCGACCGTAGACCGTCATCGACCGCTTGTCGACCAGCGCCGCTCATGGTTCTCGGCAATCGGATCGCCCACCGCGATCGACCAACGAGGAGGAAGCGCCCATGATCACCCATCGCACCACCACGACGGCTTTGCTCATCCTGTCGCTCGCGGCCGCCGGCTCCACCGCAGCCTCAGCCAGGCCCATCGGCCCAGACATGGCCAGTGCCGCGTACGGCCAATCGAGCACAGCAATCAGACCCAACCCCGACGAGCAGACAGTGAGAGGCGCCACCGCCAACCGAGCGATCGCCGCGGTCTACAGCCGTCAAGACAAGTCGACGATCCCCGCCGGCGAGCCGACTCAGCCGACCCGCGTACCGCCGATTCTGGCCGCGCCAAAGCCCTCACAGACGGCGGCGCTCCGCCACGCGCAACACCAAGAGCGGCTGGCTTATGTCGCCGATCACCAGCCCAGCAGCGCGCGGTACAGCAGCGCTGAGATGAACGCCTACGCGTCCGGCCTCCCCACTGGTGCCCCTGGCACCGTCGTACATGTCGCGTCTCCCGACGGCCACTTCGACTGGGCTGACGCGGGAATCGGTGCGGCCGGAGGGATCGTGCTCTTGATGCTCGGCGCCGGCGGACTGCGCGGCGCCTCCCGATACCGCACCCGTCACAGCGCCGCTCTCAGCGGCTGACCGAACAAAGAAAGGACTGCGGGAGTTGCAACATGGCCCCGCTCCCAGGCCCGCCGGACGCGCGAGGCAAACTCCGGCGGGCTCTTGGGATCGGCGGTGCCGCGTTCTGTGTATTGGTCGCCGTTGGCGTCGCCGCGCTCTTCCTCACATTTATGAGTGCGAGCAAGAGCGGTGGCGCGGAGTCGCCAGAGCATTACGCTTCGAAAGTGGCCGCAACCGGACCACGAGAGCGGCAACCGCGGCCTCGTCGCCACGAGGCGCCTCGGGCCATTCATCCACTCGAGCCGACCGGAACTCGCGCGGCGTGCCGGGACAACGGGCGATCACACGGACCTCCACGTGATCGATCCCGTGACCGATCATCGCCGCTTAGACGTGCTCGCCACCCTCGCTTTGCTGCCGTGCTCGACTGGCCGCAGTTACGGGCCGACCGATTGACGCAGCCTCCATCTCGGTAAGGTCGCCCAGTTCGGCGACCTGTTGGCGCGGCTCCAGGAACAGATAGCCGGATAGACCTCATCGGCAGCGTCCGCCGGGGTGACCAGCGGCAGGTGGGTCACAAAACGCGTGATGGTCGCGGGCGATCTCACCGCCACGGACTGTCACCTGCGCGTTTCGCGCAGGTGACGCATTCGCCGACCACCTCAGCCTAGGGCAGGTCACCCAGGTGCGCGATCGCGGAGAGACTTGCCTCACGCATCGGCGATGCGCTCGCTCGCTCGCTCCGAGCCGAGCCGAGCCGAGCCGACGACAGCGATTCCTTGACGGCGACGCACAACCAGCCCCGGGGTCAGCGAGCGCGCGCCTCGATCACTCCAAATCGCCGATAGCGGGGCCCAGGACAACTCGCACGGAAGGCGCGCGCACCTATGCAGAGCCGCCGGTGCGTGCCGGCTGACACGGCGCCAGTGGGCCGCTCGGAGCCTGGCGACGCAATCGCGCGCTCAGGCCGGCCGTGGCGATCCAGATCGCGGCGAGGCGCTCGTCCGATCACTTCCGTGCGAGCGGTCGCTGCTTTGCCGTTCCGCTCACCGGCCTGGCGCCCGTGGGGCGAGAAACGCAGTCGCCCGCGACGGTGCGCCCACCTGTCTGCTCGACGCCTGAGGGGGTCAGGTCGGCGCGGTACCCCCTTCGCCGAGCCCGGCCACGCCAACCGCGCGGCGGAGCGTGTTTGCGACTGGGACGACGTTCACGTGCCGCCACGACCGTTTAGTCAAGCGTCTCAAGGGAGATGAACATCCGACCGACGGTTGCTCGCCTCGTCAGTTGGGAAGCGTGTGCAGGATATAAGCCTCCAGAGCCGCGCTCCTGCCCTTGACGATCACCTGGCCCATCGCCTCGACGACGGCTCCCTCCGGCAGCTGTCGGTAGGTCTCCGCACCGATGAGGACGGCTCCCACCGGAGCCTTGCCCTCCAGCCGCGCGCCGGCGTTGACGGTGTCGCCGATCAGCGAATAGGCGACGTGACCGCGCCCTCCGAGCTCGCGTAGCACCGCTTCGCCGCTGTTGACCCCGACGCGGAGGCGCGGCCATCCCGGATGCTGCGCGGCCAGCTGACCGATTTCCGCCTGGAGCGCGAGCGCTGCGCGGGCAGCACGGACGGCGTGATCAGGCTGATCACCGCGACTGTTGAACGTCGCCATCATGCCATCGCCCATGAACTTCTCGATGTCACCGCAAAAGCGCCGCGAGATCAACGGCGCGGCAGCTTCGTAGTAGGTGCTCAGCAGCGCGGCGACCTCATCCCCCGACGAGCGCTCAGAGAAGCTGGTGAACCCGACCAGATCGCTGAACAACACGCTCACATTCTGGCGGCGGTGCCGGGTCGTCGGCAGATACAGGTGACGGAAGCGGTCCTCGCGCCATTCGCGGTGAGCGGCAAAGCCGATGATCACGTAGGCCAAGACGATCAAGGCGTGCCATTCCCACCAGCTGGCATGCCAGCTGCGCTCACCCGTGGTGGCTACGCCAACCATGGCCTCTGCGAGCAGCACGAAGCAGGCGATCACGCTCGCCGGAAGCAACGTCAGGTCAGATCGGTAGACGCTCCAAAACCGAGCGGCAGCGGCACCGTAGATGAGGACTCCCAGGACGGCCATCACGCTGAGCAGACTGCCGGTGGCTCCTTCGCTGGTCGGATGATTCAGTGGCGGTGCCTTCGTCACCGTCCAGATGAACCACACCACCATCGCCCCCACCACCGTCCGCCTCAGCAGTGACCGTCTTCGCATGACGACCGCCGCGAAGCTCGGGGACCAATCCACGAACGCCGCTCCAAATCCAAACACCGCGGCCAGCAGCAACCCAACCGGAATCGCAACCTTGAACCCGGACAACTCGCCCGTGAACAGCACTCCTGGCGTCCCGACTGCGTGCAGGCCGAGAAAGCCCCCGGTGGCCAAGAAGGCCAGCGAGATCAACAACACCCGGGCGTCGCCTCGACGGGTTGCGGCCTCCCCAGCGAAGACGGCCAACGCAAACGCCAGCGATCCGACCGCAGCGAACACAACGAAGTGGACCTTGGGGTTCTCCCAGTGGGGATCCAGCTTCGAGCGCAGCAGCAGCGAGACCAAACCGATGAGCGGCAATGCTCCGGCGAGCACCCACGCTGCTGTGCCCCAGACACGCCGCGGGGCCAGCGGGGACCCCTCCTCGCTCACACCCCCCGACATCGCCACGTCATTCTCGCTCATCTACACCCTCGCCCCGCGCTCTCAGCTGACCGCTCCATCAGCCGTCACGAGCCTATCGCCATCCTACCCCCGGGGCCGATTGGTGTCACGCTCGACGATCGGGGGGTGCCTGATGAACGGGCGCCCAGCCTCGAGGGTGGCAATGGTGCGCAGCTCTCACCCCGTGGCCGGTTCCTCGGGGCCGTGGATCCGCAACCGGACGTTCCCGAAGGCGTTTGGGCGCCCTCCCAGCGGAGGTCTCAATCGAAGCTCGCTGCAGTCGGGTCGCGCCGATCGCCGAAACCGGGGCGCACGCCACCGTTGGCGGAATGAGCGATTTGCATATGCAGAGCCGGTCCGGGTGCTCCCGCGTCGCCGCCTTCATGACCGACGCCAGGGGCTGACCTCCGGCGATCGGAACGTCGCCAACTCGATCGTACGTCGCGCGACGTCAAGCTGGGCAAAGCAGTCGTCCGCGGCGGCGCCCGCGGACACCTGCTGGTCGGGGCAGGGACTCGTCCGCCGTGCCTGCGCCGGGTTGCTCGGTTGCATGTCTGTTTGCCTTGAACTGGCAGTGCCGCTGCGGGGCGTCACCGCCCATGACGGGCGAGCTCGTCCCGGGCGTGGCAGGGTCAGCCAGCGCCTGGCTCATTCGGGCACGGAACGCGAGTGAAACGGGGTAGCCTTGCCGCGAGTTCGCCTGACCGCACACGAGAGGCGGCTGAGGAGCCATGGCATTCAATCGGCAAGACATTCGAGAGTCGATCGAACGGGCGGGTGATGAGCACTGGGAGGCCCTTGTCCGGCACCACACAGACGTGTACCCGGAGAGCAATCCCACCCCCGGTGACGTGTGTAGGGCCGAAGCCGAGCGGCTGAACGACCTCGATTTGGGCGATAACCCCAGCCTGGAGCTGGCGAAGAGCCGGGTCGAGCGGGTCCCACCCGCAGTTCGGATCACCCATGTTTTCAAGGATCGCGAGAAAGGCAAACAGTTCGAGACCGAGCCGTTCACTAACTACGAATGAGTGTTCCCGCGACGCGTAGAGGGACGAGCCGCGGAGGACGCTGCAGCGAGAGCGGTTAACGGTGAGCGAGCTTCTCCTTCCCACGCGGAGGAGCCACGCCGCCGGCGTGACCGCTTCAGGCGGTGACCGGTAGTGCCGGCCTGGTCAACCGCGGAAGGGCGACCTTCGGCGAGATCGTGGTGACTGATCGTGTCCCGAGAACGGCCACGCGGGCCAGGCTCAGCGCATGCTCTGGACGCCTGCTCCGCGCCAACAGCAGCAGAGTCGTTGCCGGTACGGCGGAGGCAATACTGCTCACGCTGCGTGGATCCGGCAGCGCGGCGTACTTGCCTGAGACTTCTGCAACGAACCGACGGTTAGCAGCCAACGTGCAAGCACCCAATTCTCGTTTGTGGCGAATCTCGGGGCAGCCGCGTCGTCGCCGCACGGGACCTCCTTTGGAACCAGCACGGTAATCCTGAGCGACGCGCCGATCCGAGCTCTTCCGCTCCGAGCGTAAGCCTCAGCCAACCGAAATCGGGGTCGCGCGCGTATCGGTCGTCCGTAGCGAGCGCCTGATCGAACCCGGCGCCAACTTTCGCTCGCGCAGGCGAAGCAGGCGCGTCACTGAGATGAATACGAGGGCTGACGCGGAGCGGCCGCAGGGACCCGCATTCGTGAAACCGTGCTGCTCGTGCCAACCCGCGTCGACTGCTTGAGTCGTTCGAGGGGGAGCGACGTGGCGGGCGAGGGTGGACGAGCTCCAGCCCGGCCGTGCCGTGGTCGGCGGCTTCTAGGCGGGAGACGCCTCCACACGCTCGAGGTTCCTGATCGTGCGCTTGGCCTCGCGGGTGAAGACGAGCTGCCCGATCAGTTTGAACAGTGTTCCGAAGATCCTCCCGCGAGCGTTGTGTGTGAATTCGCGGATCCAGATCATCTCGACCGCGCTTGCGCTCTCGGCTGGTGTGGCTCGGAGCTCCCAGCTGCTGCTCGCCGGCTGGTAGACGTTCGAATCGGTGACGACCGCCTTGACTGAACCGGGCTGCGACCAGTCGTACCGGCATCGCTCCCAGTTGATGCCGACGCCGGCGGGTGTTCCCTCGGTGACGTCGGCGGAGGTCTGGTTGAGACCGTGGACCTTGAAGTGCGGGATCGATACGGCGGGGAAGATCTCCGCGCGCCGAGCCGAGAAGTCGTGGCCGGCCGCGAGCACCCGCTCGGGAGCCAGCCGGCTGTGGGTGGTGACACGTATGGTGGTCATGTCGTTCCCTCTGCGCTCAGGATTCGGCAGCGAGTCGCCGCGCGAAGAACTCGACCGTCGTTTGGATTGCGGCGGGCGGGATGTAATGGCCGTGGCTGGGCAGGATCGCCAGCTCACCGTCCACGAGCTGCCGGTAGGCGGTGACGGCCTGCTCGACGGTGCAGAAGTCGTCGCGGTCACCGGCAAGGATCAGTGTTGGAACGGTGATCTTCGCGAGGTCGGCGTAGGTGTAGCCGGGATGCTGGGTGGTGCGGTCCCAGCAGAGGCGCAGGTAGGTCCGCCAGTGCCCGTCGCCCTGACCGCTGTCCTGGTCGCGCCTCATCAGCTCGAACATCGGGCGCATCTGCTCGGAGCCCTCGAATCCGCGGGCTGCCGCGTCCGGATCGGGCTCGGTCGCGTCGGGGCTACCGCCGAGGATCTGGCGCATCATCGCGAACGTCGGGGCCTCCGGATCGAACAGGTCGAAGCCCGCGTGATTGACGATCGCTCGGGCCGTGTCCGGGTGCCGGATGCCGAGGATCGTCGCGGTGATCGCGCCGTCGCTGAAGCCGGCGATCAGGGGCCGCTCGAGTCCGAGTGCGTCGATCATCGCGGCGACATCGTCGGCCAGCAGATCGAAGCTGACCGGGCCGCCCGGGTGCACGGTCCGGCCGCAGCCGCGGGTGTCCGGGGCGATCACCCGGAAGTGCTCGGCCAGTGTGTCGATGTGGCCGGCATACGCGACGGGCACGCCCGTCCAGATCGGGTTGGTGGAGACCAGGCCGCCGTGAAGCAGCACCAGCGGCTCGCCGTCGCCCTGGTCGAGGTAGTGGATGTCGATGCCGTTGGCGTGAACGCGCTGGCCGCGCCGCGCCATGGTGCTTTCCTGGGCGCTCATCGTGTCCTCCTAGCCGTGGTTCAATCGATGCGGGCAGGCTCGCACCCGAACGGCGAGCCGTCATCGGGCATTCGCCTGATCTTCGGGACCTCGCGGATTCGGAGAACGTCTACGCGCCGTCTGCTGGCGGCGCGTCGCGCATCAGCCCGTGACGCATCGCGAACAGGCTGGCCTGCGCGCGGTTGGAGGCGTCGATCTTGCGGTAGATGTGCTCGACGTGACTACCTGCGGTCTTCGGCGAAATCACGAGCTGCCGAGCGATCTGCTTGTTCGACAGGCCACGCGCCAGGAGCCTGAGCACCTCGACCTCGCGCGTGCTCAGGCCCGCAGGCCACTCGCGGCGCCGGCCGACCCTGTGCCCCGCGGCCCGCAGCACGCTGTCCACCGCCTCACCGTCGAGTCGCCCGGCGGTGACCTCTCGGCGCAACTCGCCTGCCGCGTCGGTCGCGGCACGAGCCGGCCGGTGCGGGCGCGGCTCGCATAGCGCCTGGTACACGTCCGCCGCGGCCAACAACCGCGCGGTCGTCCCGATCTGCTCGCCGGACAGGCCGCGGGGATAACCGGAGCCGTCCAGCCGCTCGTGATGCTCGACCGCGACCCTCCCAAGGCCGTCAAGAGAGGGCGCGAACGCGAGCATCCGCTCGCTCAGGTACGGATGCGTGCGCACCCGCTCGAACTCGGACTGAGCTAGCGGCCCCGGCTTGTCCCAGACCGTATTCGGAACCCCGAGCCGGCCGAGGTCATACACGCACGCCACTCTACGCAGCTCGGCTGCATCGGCGTCCGGCAGGCCAAAGCTCGTCGCGGCCTCACTGACTAGCTCTCTGACGGCGTGGACGTGACCCATGATGCTCGGCGACTTCAGCTCGGCGAACTCGCCGATCGCCTCGAGCGCGAGGTCGAGCTCCTCGCCGACGATCTCACGCCCCAGCGCAGGCTCCGCCGCGATCACCGCGTCCCAGCTCGGCGCGTCATCAAGCTCGGTCAACACCATCGGCGCCTGCTCGCAGAACGCGTCGACCAGCTCCGGATCAAACTGCGTGCCGCTCCGTTCCCGCGCCACCATCAGCGCCGCCTCGACGCCGCCGGAGCGCCCAAACACCTCGACCACGTCCGCGAGGTTGATCAACCGCGAGCTGACGGCGATCTCCTCGCCCTTCATCCCGTACGCGCCCTTGCCATCCCACCGCTCGTACGTCTGTCGAAGGCTCTCGCGAACGTCCTCGCCGAGGCCAAGACGCCCTACGAGTTCGTCGGTCGCGCGGTAATGGTTCTCCGCGAGCGACTTCATCGATCGCAGCCCGTCCCCCATAAACGCCAAACCCACCCGGGTGCGTGCAGCCAGCGGTCGCTCGGGCCCGCCGACATGCTTGAGCATGAATGAGATGGCCGGGCCGACCTTGCCCATGTCGTAGTAGTAGTGCGCGTCGCGCTTCAGCGTGGCGTCATCCCCGAACCACTTCGCCTGCTCGTAGGCATCGGTGTGGCACCCCACCCACGCCAGCAACCCCGAGTAGTAGACAACGCCGCGCTCCGAGTCCGCCAACCCAAGCCGCTCACCCAGCCGCAGCGCAATCAAGCACGCGCGGATCATGTGCTCCATCGGCTGACCAAGCCCAAGATCAGTGCCCAACGAGAGCAGCGCAACCAGCTCCGCCAAACGAACCCTCTCTCTAGCCACCGACGACATCTCGAGGAAAGCCTATGGCCGGAAGACCGCCCCCACAACGCGCAACGACGAGCCGCTATCCGGGCAGCGCGCCCACGGGCTTCGCGTCGGAGGCAATGTGCGGCTGGGCTGAGCACCTCCAACCGCGCGGACGCGCTGTCGGCCGGCTCCTGCTTCCGTCGCGCGGGGTGCATCTCGCCGCCCGCGCCTGTTGACCCGGCACTCCCTTTGCGCCCGAGTGCCCGCGACAATGCGGAAGGCGCGGAGCCGCGCCGATCAGCCATCGGCCACCGGGTCCGGCCGACCCGCTCCGATGTCGGCGCGGTACTCGGCGGGCGATCGTCCCAGCGCCTCGTTTTGCGCGGCCTGCGGGGCCGCGGCCGTCACCCGCGAGGGCGCGACTCGGTCGCCGGCGCCGTCAGCCTTGCTGACCGCGCATACCGGGTCTTTCCGCCGAGCCCGGCAGAGGCGCGCGCCGGGCCAAAAGCGGGGCTCTCCGGGACCAGGGGGTGGCTGCCTTGGCACCAACGCTCCAGCGTCATCCTTGCCGCCGTGGCTGCTCTGCGCTCGATGGAGACGCGGGCAGCAAGTCAGCTCGCCAGCGCGCCTCATCGTCGTTTGTCGTGTTGGAGCGACTTAGCATCTCAGGGGATGACACGGCCACCGGCGGCGACGATGTACTTGAGGTCGAATCTGTTTGCGCCGCCGGCCGTTCGGGCGGCTAGGCCGCCGATCGAGCTCACCGGCTTCTGAGGGGTGCCTGGAAGAATGGCGACATGCCGGAGACCGAGAGCGGTGCTTTGGAGCGGGGCCGGGAGGCATTCGAGCGGCGGGCATGGGGGCCTGCGTTCGACGAGCTGTGCTCCTCTGATGCAAACATGTCGCTCCCTCCTGAGGACCTGGAGCGCTTAGGCGAGGCTGCCCGCTGGTCGCGCCATTTCGACGAGATGCTCGACACGTTCGAGCGCGCCGCGGCCGCCTATGAGAGGGCCGGGGACCGTCGATCCGCGGCGCGGGTGGCGGTGAAGCTGACGATCGAGCACCACGCACGGCACGGCGACGCACTCGCCGCCGGCTGGCTCGCGCGCGCGGGGCGGTTACTCGAGGGCGAGCCGGCATGTCGCGAGCGTGGCCTGGTCTTGATGTGCATGGCGCAGGGCATGTTCTTGGGGGGCAACGGACCGGCGGCGCTGCAAATCAGTCAGGAGATGGTCGAGCTCGGCCGCGAACTTGAGGACCGTGACATCGAGGCCTTGGGCCGCCTGGCCCTGGGCCACGCGCGCCTGCTTGGCGGGGAAGTGAAAGAGGGCACGGCGCTGATCGACGAGGCCATGGCCACCGCGCTGGGCGGAGAACTCGAACTCTGGACGACCGGACAGATCTTCTGCTCGACGATCTTCGCCTGCCGGAATCGGGGCGACTGGGGCCGGGCCGGCGAGTGGAGCGTCGCGTCGCTGCGCTGGTGCGAGCGGCAGTCGCTGAGCGGATTCCCGGGGCTTTGCCGGTTCCACCAGGCCGAGGTGATGCGCTTCCGCGGCGAACTCAGTCGCGCCGAACGCGACGCGAGCGAGGCGGTCGACGAGCTGTTGTTGGCGGCACCCCGCTGGGCCGCCTGGGGGCTGCACGAGCTCGGCGAGATCCGCCGCCGACGCGGTGACCTGAACGGCGCGGCCGAGTCGTTTCGGCACTCCGCCGAGTTGGGCTTTGACCCCCAGCCCGGCCTGGCGCTCCTGCGCCTAGACGAGGGGAAGCCAACCGTCGCCCGGCGCGCGATATTGGAGGCTCTGGCAGATGAAAACGGATTGGCGCGCGAGGGCCGCTGGCTGGTCCTACCGGCAGCGGTCGAGGTCGCCATCGCCGCAGGTGACGCCGACCTCGCGCGTTCCGGGCTCGCGGAGCTCGAAGAGCTCGCGGAGTCGCTTGATACGACTGCGGTGCGCGCCGCAGCGATGGTGGCAAGCGGACGATTCGCGCTGTTGGAGTCTCGGACCGACGACGCAGTCCGAGACCTTCGACGGGGGGTGCGCATGTGGTCCGAGATCGACGTCCCGTACGAGGCGGCGCAGGCGCGCGAGCTCTTGGCCGGCGCTTACGGCGACCTGGGAGACTCGGATTCCGCCGAGCTTGAGCTGACGGCCGCACGGGCGACCTTCGAGCGCATCGCGGCCGAGGGCGCAGTGCGTCGCCTCACGTCGCGTCTCTCCAGATCTGGTAGTGCCCAGCACACGGCCGTCAGGACGTTCATGTTCACCGACATCGTCGACTCGACGCGCCTCGTCGAGACGCTCGGTGACGAGCAATGGGAGTCGCTCCTGGCTTGGCACGACCGTACGCTGAGAGGGTGCTTCGAGGCCCGCGCCGGTGAGGAGGTCAAGCACGAGGGCGACGGCTTCTTCGTCGCCTTTGCTGAGCCCGGGAGCGCCCTCGAGTGCGCTTGCTCGATCCAGCGCACGCTGCGCGATCACCGGCGCGATCACGGGTTCGCACCACGCGTTCGCATCGGTATCCATGCCACCGAAGCGACCGATCGCGGCGGCGACTACGTCGGCCGCGGAGTGCACGAGACCGCGCGGATCGCGGCAGCGGCCAGCGCGGGCGAAATCATCGCGAGCTGCGACACACTCGCGGCGGCAGGCAACGCGTTCCGTGTGCTCAACGAGCGATCACTCGAGTTGAAGGGACTCGCCGAACCAGTCACGGTGGCCACCGTCGACTGGTCGGACGGCTAGCGGGGTTAGCGCGCTACCGCCTTTGACGCGTTCCCCTTCCCTCCGCATGCGACGACTGCTGAGGACAGGACGACGCAGCTGTATTTGGTGCAACCCGACGACCGCTGCGCGCCGAATCGGCTTCACGGACGCCGCGACTTGGCGAGTCGGGCGATCGCGGGCACCTGCTGGCCGCGCAAGGCGGGGCGATCGCCGGCATGAGCGAGATGCGCGTCGGGCGAGCAAAGCGGGAGCGGGGACAGTCGGCGCTCGAACTGCCGCCGCTGCTCACGAGCGCAACTGGGCAGTCGCGGGTCCTGCTTCGCGCCCGCGATTGCAGGAGCGAGCGCGCGGAAGGGCGGGGCAGTCGAAGCTTGTCCAGGGCAGGGGTCTTGGACCACCGGAGCATCACGATCCGCGCGCTCTTCGCACAGCGGGTGGCTGGTTGAATACGATCGCGCCCGTGGCGATGGAGGACTACCGCAGGGCGAGTTATGAGATTTGGCAGGTGATGGCGGCGGGCTGGGACCGCGAGCGGAGTTGGATGTGGGAGGCCTCGCGCGCGGTCTCTGAGAACCTGCTCGAAGCGTTAGGGCCCCTCCCCGGCCAGACGATTCTCGAGCTGGCGGCCGGCACCGGCGAGACGGGCTTCGCCGCTGCCCGCGCGATTGGGCCTGAGGGGCGGGTGATCTCCACCGATTTCGCGCCCGAGATGGTGGCGGCCGCGCGGCGCGAGTCGGAGCGCCTTGGCCTCGCGAACGTCGAGCATCGCGAAATGGACGCCGAACGTATGGAGCTAGACGACAACAGCGTCGACGGCGTGCTCTGCCGCTGGGGCTACATGCTGATGGCCGATCCCGCGGCGGCGCTGGCGGAAACCCGGCGAGTGCTTCGCGACGGCGGGCGGCTGTCCCTGTCTGTGTGGGGGGCCGCGGAGCGCAACCCCTGGGCATCTCTGCCGGCCAAGGCGCTGATGGAGCACACCGGCGCGCCGCCGCCGAGTCCAGAAGCCCCGGGCATCTTCGCGATGGCTGACCCCGAGCGGGTGCGCTCGCTCTTGCGGGACGCGGGCTTTGGTGAGCCGCGGCTCGAGGAGGTCGAGGTGTCGTGGCGCTTCGAACGTTTCGCCGATTACTGGCGGTACGTCACTGAGATGGCGGGCGGGATCGCGATGGTGCTGCAAGCGATGCCCGAGGCAGATCGCGAGGCCGTACGGTCGCTGGTTGAGCGCTCCGCTGGGGACTTCCAGGTTAACGGCGCGCTGGAGCTGCCGGGCGTCGCGCTGAACGCGTCGGCGAGATAGTCCTCGCCTCCCGAGCCCGACGCGCTCCAGCCGAAGCAGCCTGCTCTGCTGACCTATCACGGCGAGCAATGAGCAGTCCGTCCAGAACGAACACAAGCGTGTCGACGCTCGACACTGAGATGTCCGAATCGGACGACCTGTGGAGCCGCCAGCTCCCCGTGGTCGCCGCTGCAATCCGGGGAACGCAAAAGTCTCGATCGGCCGGATCCGAGCTCGTAAGCCTCGTGCGTGTTTGGGAACGATCTGGGCAGTGCCCCCGCCGTCGTGGCGGAGTACCGCAGCGACGACGAAGCAGGTGTCGGTGGCGCGAGAGACCAGGCGACCTGCAACTCGCCACCTGCGGGGCCGAGCGCGACCTCCGATCGCCGGTACCCAACGATCATCGAAAGGAAGTACCGCCTTCCACTGAAAGCAGGGCGCGCTGCGGCGAGGCCTGCAAATTCCGAGAGCAGGTCTGTGCCGTGGTTTCGGCCCAGACCTGGTATGCGCGGGAAGCGCGCATCCGTTTCGCAGAGAATTAGCAGGACCCGAGCAAACCGTCGCCCACAGCGCGGAGCGGGCACGAGCGAGATGGTCCCGGTCGACGAACCCCGCCAGCGGGCTCGCGGCGCGTGACCGCTTCATCGCCGGAGCGGCCACGGCGGACGGCGCAGAGTTAGCTGAGCAGCCGAAAGTCGGCTAATGCCGCACCGCCGCCCGCGAGCACCACGCTCGGCCTTCTCATCGCTCCGAACGCGGTCATGGCGGCGACCGCGCTGACGATCGCTTCGACTCTCCGGCCGCGCCGGGGCCTGCCACTGCTATGGCGACAAACCGTCGCTTCCCCTGCCTTCCCCGTCGCCGATAGCGGGGCGCACGAGAGCGCGTCCGCGGTGGGGGCTCTACCTAAGCAGCGCGCCGGCAGTCTGACCCGACTGCAGCTCTCAAGGTCGGGCAAACCCGATCGTCTGCCGCACTGATCAAAGCGGCAACCCCGGCGATCCAGATGTCGCCCAGGCAATCGCCGTCGTCGGCGCCACTAGACGTCAACGCGGTCGCGCGAATGTGGTCACCTCGGCTAATCAGCGTGCCGGACCACCGTTAGCCCTCCTGCCGAAAGCCGCTCTCCAACGCTTCGATGTTCCGATGCCGCAGCGCTCCCGCGACCGAAACCCGGCGGCGCCCATCGACGACGTAGTAGCCGTCCGGCTGTCGGCGCAGCGCGACCCGGCGGCAGGGCCAGGGCGCCGGCCTGACCGCTCGGTGTGGCGATCGCGGCGATCCTACGGTGGTTGCGGTGGGTCGCTGCTGGTGGGAGTCGCATGGCGCCTCCTACGGCGAAGGACCCGCCTACCGGTCGTCCTGGGCCGGGCGGCGGGTCCCTTGTCATTTGATCTTGGAAGATCTCGGCTGACGAATTGTTAGGCGTCAGCTTGTGATCGGGGCCGATGCTTTCGAACGGCGCGCGCGGCGCTGCTGGGAGACCGCGAATGCGCCTCCGGCGCCGAGGATTGCGAGCCCGAGAGCGCCCGCGGCGCCGATCCCCGCGTCGCCCCAATCAAAGCGACCGTTGCGAGATACGACGTGCACGATGCGCGGACCGCTCGCGGCGATGTCGTTTGCGTAACCGTTGTTCGCATCGTTGCTGTACTTCGCGTTCTTGGGCTGCTTGTAGGCGAGCCACCGCGCCTCTTGCTGTCGAGCCTGCCGGTTTGCGGCACGCTCGGGGGCGGTCGCTCGCGGCAGACTGGGGGGAATCCCCACGGCGTCGGTTTGTGGACCCTGGTGATCGGCGTTGGCATGCACTTCTGGACGGGAATTCGCGGACTGGCTGAGTCCGGGCGTGAATGGGTCCAGGTTGGGTCGTGCCGAGGCCGCCGGCGCGGCGGTCGCGACGATGGCAAGGGCGCTGGCGATGATTGTGCTGCGTGCTATGAGTCGCATGATTCCTCCTACGTGGTTGGGACCGCCGGTGACGGTCTCGAGCTGAGCTGTGGTCGGTTAGAAGGCGGCCGCGACCTGGGAGATGCGGACGTGGGGGGTGATGTGCCGGCTGATGCGGCAGTTGAGGGGCCTGTCGGCCCGGTCATGGCGCGCTCGGCGGCGGCGAGCCCGTAGGCGTCCTGCCCGAGTGTCAATATCGACACGCCGATCGCGATCAGCGCGCTGACGGCGAAGACGCCGGTACCGGGCCCGGTCTTGAGCCGGTGTCGACTGAGCTGAGTGTTTTGTCGCGTGGACATGATGCTTTCCTTGTTAGGGGTGCTGCGGGTGCGGACCTGGGTTTGGAGTGTGTTCGAGCTCGATGCGGGCAATGTGACCGGCGGCGGTTTAAGTTCGCCTGTAGACCGGTAAAAGGGACGGGGTTGACCCGCGGCGGCAGTGGTCTGTGGGATGTGCTCCTTGGTTCGCGGGCCGCGACCGGCCCGCGGTCGGATCTGTATGAGCGTGGCGTGCGCCGGATCTGGGTCAGCCGACGAGCGCCTTCTGGCTGTTGCGCGCGGGTTGGTGACGTCGTGTGACCATGAACGCGCCCACGAGGATCAGCAGGGAGATGGCCAGGCCTCCGGCCGCACCGATCGCCGCGTCACCCCATTCGAACGGATTCCCCTGCTTGGGGAGGTGCACAGTGGCGGGAACGGTGCTCGTCGGCGAACCTGTGTAGCCGTTCAGGGCGGCGCTGGTGTAGCTCCCGGAGCGAGACGGCTTGTACGCGAACGCCTGAGCGGTCGCTGCCTGCTGGCGATGCACCTCGGGCAGTTGGGACGCGGACACGGCGTGTAGCACCGGCGGGCCGACGTGACTGACCTGCGCGGCCTGCTGCTCGTGGTTCAGTTGCACTGTCGGGGCGGCGGCGCTGATCTGCGACTGAGCGACAGGACTCGGTGCCAGGTTTGGACGTGCGGACGCGATCGGTGCCGCGATCGCGGCGATTGCGAGTGCAGCAGCGATGACTGTGTTTCGGACTGCGTATGGCATGACTTCTCCTGTGTGTTTGTCAGTGGGTTAGAAGACGGCCGCGACCTGCGCGATGCGGACCTGAGGCTTGGTTTGGTGGCTGACCCGTCCGTCGGCCGGTCCGGTCGGCCCGCTCATCGCGCGTTCGGCGTCGGCGAGCGCTTGCTCGTCTTGCCAGAGCGTCAGCGACAGGACGTGCCCTGTCGCTGGTTCGAGGAGGTGATAGCCGCCGCAGAAGCCGGGGCGATCGGCGAGGAACGAACGGATCCCGCGGACATAGCCCGGATCGAGGCTGTCTGGGAGGTGGCTGTGTTCGCCGATGCGAGCGATCATGAGAACGTCCTTTCGGTTGGATGCGGACAGCGAGCGTGATCGGTGAGACCGGATCGCGCGACGGGCGAGCCCCCTGTACGGGTCCCTGTACCTGCGCGAGACGGTTGCCGCTGGCGCCCGTTCCGACGACAATCGCTCCGTGGAACCACTGTTGGAACGAGAGTCCGAGCTCGCGACGCTGGAACAGCTCGTTGACGCCGCACTCTGCGGGCGTGGCGGTGGCGTGTTGATCGAGGGGGAGGCCGGGATCGGCAAGACGAGAGTGTTGGAATTTGCGCGTGCCGGGGCGGCGCGGGCGGGGGCGCGGGTGCTGTATGCGACGACCGATGAGGTCGAGGCGCATGTCCCGCTTGCGGCGGCGCGGGCGTTGTTCGCGCGGCCAGCACGCAGCCTTCCCGACAACGGCCTTGGGCGGCTCGGGGCGCTCGCGCTCGAGGGACGCCTGGGGGATCCAGCCGGACCGGGATCACGCGTGGAGGAAGTCGTTCACGCGCTGTGGTGGCTGATCGTCGAGCTCGCCGACGAGCAACCGCTGGCTGTGATCCTCGATGATGCGCACTGGGCCGATGAGCTGACGTTGCAGCTGCTGCGCATCGCCGCGCGGCGCGCCTCGGAGATTGCGCTCGCACTGGTAGTTGCCGCGCGTCCCGCCGAGCCGGGTCAACCGCACGCGAGACTCGCTACCGAGCGCGCGTTCAATCTGATCGAACTGGCGCCGCTGTCGGCGGCCGGCACGGCGCGGATGCTCGCCGCGGTTCTCGGGCGGGAAGGCTCGCTCGTGGCAGTGGGTCGCGCCCGCGCCCTTACTGCGGGAAATCCGCTGTACCTCTCCGAATTGCTGCAGGAAGCGCGCCGCCGCGGCACGGACCCGAACAGCGATGCATTCATCGACGATCTGGTCCCATCCCGGCTCATCCGTCTGATCAGCGAACGGCTTGACCGTCTGCCCCCCGCTGCGGCGGCGCTCGCGCGCGCGGTCGCGGTGCTTGGCAGCGACGCCACCCCGCCGCGAGCGCGTGCTCTAGCGGAGATACCGGCGCCTGAGGCGGCTGCTGCCGAGCAAGCGCTGCAGATCGAGCGGGTCCTTGACAAGAACGAGTACGCGTTTACCCATCCGCTTGTCGGGGCGGCCGCCCGCGAGGGGATCCCAGCACGGGACGCCGGCGTCCTGCACGAGCGCGCGGCGATGTTGCTCAGCGACGAGGGCGTCGACGACGCACGCGTCGCCGAGCATCTCATGCGCGCACCACCGCGCGGTGATGCCACCGTCGTCGAGCGATTGCGTCGCGCTGCGGACTCGGCTCGGCGCGTCGGTGTCCCCGAGGCCGCGGCGCGGCTGCTGGAGCGCGCGGTCAACGAGCCGCCACCACCTGAGCACGTCGATCAGATCGAATTCGAGCTCGGCCGGGCGCTGCTGGACAGCGACCCCGAGACTGGCCGCGTCCGACTGTTACACGCGCTGCGCCGCACACCACGCGTCGAGCTGCGCGCCGACATCGCACGGGTCCTCGCGAGAAGTCTGGCGCTCGGCGGCAACAGCGCGGGCGCCGTCGCAGCGTTGCGCGAGGCGATCGGCACATTGAGCGCTGCTGATCGCGAGCTGCGGCTCGCGCTGCTCGCCGAGCTCGGATGCATCCAAGGGTCCGGGCCAGGCGGCCGTGCCGAGGTGATGAAACTGATCAAGGCCGAGCATGTGAACGGCACCAGCCAGACGCCCGGCGAGCGGCTACTTGATGCCGTCTGGCAAATGGTCAGTGGCGCAAAGCCAGGATCTGCCGATGCCGCCGCGCGCAACGCCCGGGACCTGCTCGCTCAGCGGCTGCATCTCGAGCACCCGGAGGGGTTCGCGATCGGCAGCGTTTCCTTCTGGGCGACGTCAACGCTGCTCAACGCGGACGCGCTCGAGGACGCCGATCACGCTATGAACGACCTGCGGTCAGACGCCGTGGAGCTGGCGCTCCCGCACATGGCTGGCGCCGCCGTCTGGCAGCAATGCCAGATCGCCTACCAATATGGAGACCTCCAGCGCTGCGAACTCGATGCTGGGATCGCGATCGACGTAGCCGGCAACTTCGCCCGTCGGCTGGTCGTCCCGTGGCTAGTGATGGCGCTCAGCGAACAAAACCGGCTCGACGAGGCCGAAGGCCTCCTAGCGAGCGTCGGGATGCTTGGCGAAATCCCGACGAGCATCATGCTCGTCGCGGCGCAGAGCAGCCGCGGCCGGCTGCGGCTCGCCCAACGCGATGCGACACGCGCAATCGAGGATCTATCGGCAGCGTTGGAGCGCAACGAGACCTGGGCCCAGCGACGACTCGAACCGCCCTGGCGACCGTTCTTGGCGGAAGCGCTCGTGCTTACCGAGCGCACCGAAGAGGCCTCGGTCGAAGCCCACGCATACGCCTCACGCGCGCGTGAATGGGGCACGCACCGCGCTCTCGGCCACGCCGCCCGCATGCGCGCTCTCGTAGCGCCACGGGCAAAAGCCATCCGACTCCTCCGGGAAGCTCGAGATCATTTCAGCCACAGCAACGCCCGACTCGAACTTGCACGCTGCACGCTAGAGCTCGGGACGAACCTCCGAGCATCAGGCGAACGCCGCGCCGCGCGCGCCGTCCTCCGCGACGCCCACGACACCGCCTACGCATGCGGAGCCACCGCGCTATGCGACCGCGCGCGAGCCGAGCTGCTGCTCGCCGGAGGTCGCCCCCGCCCACCAGCCGGCGCAGGCGCCGCGGCACTCACCGCCGCCGAACGCCGTGTTGCCAACCTCGCTGCCGACGGCCTTAGCAACCGCCAGATCGCACACACCCTCTACCTCTCGCCCAAGACCATCGAGATGCACCTACGCAGCGCGTACCGCAAACTCGATCTCCCCGGCCGCGACCACCTCGCCAGCGCCCTTAACTAACTAACACCCCCAGCAGGGTGGATTGCCGCCCAGCGGGTTCCAGCGGACGCTGCTCGTGATCCGCGGGCATCACCTGCATCCGTGACTCGACGGGCATCGTGCCACTGGCGCGGTCAGTCCCGGAATGGGCGGAAGGCGAGGCGGGCCGGGACCTGCCTGGTTGGGCTTAGAGCTTCGCTATGAGCCCGGCCGTGGCCGAGATGACCGGTGCGGGCCGGGAGTGGACCGTGTTGATGATCTCTGAGCTGTCGATCCCCTGCAGATAGATCGACGTCACGCCGAGGTGCGCGTGCCCGAGCTGACGTTGGATCACGACCAGCGGCACGCCCTCATGCGCCATCTCGACAGCGTGCGCATGACGCAGTTGATGCGGCGCGAACCGGCGGCGCACTGCCGCCTTGGCTGCCGTGCGCGTCAGTTGCTTGTGGGCCGAGGACACGTCCCAGTGCCGGCCGGCGGTCGCGCCGCGGACCACGCACAACAGCGCACCGACGGGCAACTCCTCCCGGACCGCCAACCATGCATCCACCTGTGCCCACGCCCAGCGATCCATCCCGACCTCACGACGCCGGCCACCCTTACCGCGACGCACCAGCACCGCACCACGTGTGACATCAAGGTCGGTCTCGGCGAGATCCACCGCCTCTCCGATCCGCAGGCCCGCTCGCCAAAGGATGACGATCAGCGCCCGTAGCCGAGCACCCTCCAGGCCGCTCCCGGCTGGCGCATGACTGCGATGATCTCCTCGACCGTGGACGCCCAAGCTCTGCCTACGCACCCACACGGATGACGAGCCCGCCCTCGCGGCCCTGGTTACGGCGACTGGCGCGATTCCGGTCCCCGGGACCTAGGGGTCGGCGTGGCCGGGTTGTCCCGAAAGCAGTCGCGGGTTACGCCGGGTCCGGTTCACGACGCTGCGTAGGCACGCTGAGGCGTCCAGCCGTGATGCCGCTGCCGCGTCTCCTCACGAGCGGCACTCTCGCCAACACTGCCGGAACTCGTCCCAACCGAGTAGCCAGGGGACACCGACCGCCGTCCCAGGTACTGCTCCCTTCGTCAAAGGAGCAGTCATGCCCCCGCCGTGTTTCACGCGGGGAACGTGGCCTTCACCAACGCGAGCGGGGCGCGGCGCGCGCCGCAGATTCCGAACGAGGTCGATCTCGGACGCGAGTGGGCGTTATGAGCGCTGGCGCAGCAGGAAGTCAAGCGTCGCGTGGTTGAAGGTCTCGGGGTCCTCGTGCAGCCCAGCGTGCGACAGGTGCTCGAAGACCACCAGCTCGCTTTCGCCGATCCTAGTCTTGAGCCGGTCGGCGAAGCGCGTGGAACAGACGAGGTCGTGCGCCCCGACGGTGATCAGGCTCGGAACGCCGATCTCGCCGAGCACCGGGCTCGCGTCGTGCGCGATGGCCGCCTCGGTCTGGGCCAGGAACGCGTCCAGCGGCTGGGCCGGGCGGCTTCGCACGAAGTCCATCAGCGTGTCCACGAAGTCGGGCCGGCTGACATACATCTCCGGCGTGAAGCAGAAGGGGAAGATGCCCTGGATGACGACGTCCGCGGCGGTCGGCAGCGACGACGCGAGCGTGCGCCACAGCTCAACGGTGGTCTTCAGATAGAGATCGCTGGTGTCCCACGCGCTGTGCAACGAGAGCGACCGCACGCGGCCCGGATGACGGACGGCGAGGTGCATGCCGACGGCAGCGCCGAGCGACACTCCCGCGACGTGGGCCTGCTCGATCCCGATGGCGCCGAGGACCGCGGCGACCTGATCGGCGTAGCCCTCGGTCGAGTATGGGCCGGCGGGCTTGTCGCTCTCGCCCGTGCCGGGAAGATCGATCGCGATGCAGCTGAAGTGCTCGGTGTAGGCCGGGAGCTGGAACGCATAGCAGGCGTGGTCGGCGGACAGGTAAGGGATCAGCAGCAGCGGCTCGCCCTCCCCCTGGACGTCGTAGTTGATCGCAAGCCCGTCTACCTGGACCCTTGGCATGCTTTGCTCCCTCCTAGCTGCTGTTGGTGGCGGAGCGCACACCTCGCCCGGCGCGGCGGGCTGGCGACCGGCTTGGGTGCCGCAGCAAGTGCACTCCAATCCACCGACATGATCGCGGGCGTCAACTCGCATCGCAACCTCCCGATCGCGACAGACGGAACGCAGTAGCGCCGCGGCCGTTGACAGCTGACATAGCGGCGCTGGCGAGGGCCGCTGGCGAGCGCGGCTGGAACGAGGTCCACCAGGGGTTTGCGCGCGTTCCAATGCCTTGCCGCTCCCGAATCCGTGCAGAAGCGATAGGGACGGGCTGACTGCTCCAACGAAGAATGGGAGAAGTCTTGAGTGGTCACACTGAGCCTCTCGGCACTTCCGCTGGGGAACGCACGCGACAGTGACTCGGCAATGTGGCCGACCTCGGCGGCGCATAGCATGTCGGATCGAGCGTGACGGTGACGAACGCTGGGGTCGCGCCGCTTCAGGCGTAAAGCAGCGACGACCGTCACGACCGGGTGGGAAGTCGGGGACCGAGACGCCCATCCAGTTCCTTGCTTATGCACGCCGCCGGTTCCGGACGCGATCCCGTGCGCCCTGCTCTCGGCGACCTCCAGGGACGGGCGTGCCAGCCCATGTTGGATGTGAGCAGCGGGCAGGCCGGCCTCGAGTGCGCCAGCTGAGTGGCGCTGGTTCGTGATGGGGAGGTCTGGTCTGTTCGGTGCGCGTCGGGTGCGGCCGGCGTGGTTACGATGCTTGCGCGGTTGTTGATCTGCGATCTGGAGGTGGTCGATGGCGTCGGTTTCGATCCCGGGGCGTCTGGGCGCTGTGCGGCTCGACGGTGAGCTGCCGGCCCGCGCCGACGTCGGCACGGTGTTCGACGAGCTGGACTATCAGATGGCCTGCCAGGCGTATCTGTGGGCCTTGCCGCTGGTGTCCTACGCGCAGTGGAGCAAGCAGCAGCGCGAGGTGTTCGGGGCGACCAGCACCGATCTCGTCGGTTATCTGAGCTACCGCGACAAGCTGGGGATCATCACGGCCAACGCGACGACGCCGTACATCATGAATCTGATCGACCTCGGCGAGACCGGGCCGCTGGTGGTCGAGCTGCCCCCCGGCCCGACCGCCGGCGGGTTCTCGGATTTCTGGCAGCGCGAGTTCGCGATCGTCGGGGAGATGGGCCCTGACCAGGGACGGGGTGGACGTCATCTCGTAATCCCGCCGGGGCAGTCGGCTCCCGCGACCGACGGATACAACGTCGTCCAGGCAACCGGGATGAACATCTTCTTCGGGTTCCGCACGCTCGACCCTGATCCTCAGCGTTCGAAGGCGCTGGTCGAAGCGGTGCGCATCTACCCCTACGTTGATCGTCAGGACCCTCCGCTGACCCGTGTGGTCTCGCCCGACGGGCGCAAATGGTCTGGTGATCAGCCCCGCGGCCTGAACTATTGGAAGGTGCTCCACGAGATCTACCAGCGCGAGATCGTCGACGAACGCGACCGCTTCTATATGGCGATGCTGCGCCAGCTGGGGATCGAGCCCGGCAAGCCGTTCGTGCCCGACGCCCGCACTCGTGAGATCCTCGAGCAGGCGTCGGCCGCCGGGGAGCTGATGGCCCAGGCCAACTCGTTCGCCAAGCGCTTTGAGGGGTCAAGGTGGTGGCCCGATCGGCAGTGGGACCTCGTGCTCGCGATGACCAACCCGGCCCAGCGCGGTGAGCATTACGACGAGCTGCTGGAGCGCGCGTCGTGGTTTTATGAGGCGGTGACGTTCTCAGAGGCGATGCGCAGCCAGACGCCCGGCAAGGGGCAGGCATACCTGAGCGCCTACGCCGACGCCAATGGTGAGTGGCTCGACGGCGGCCGGGGCTACACGCTGCACGTCCCGGCCGATCCCCCGGCCCAGCTGTTCTGGTCGGCAACGGTCTATGACGTGCACACGCGCTGCCTGATCGATAACGAGCAACAGCGCGGTGACCGCGGCTCGCGGGACGCCGAGGTCGGCTATAACGAGGACGGATCGGTTGACCTCTGCTTCGCGCCGACCGAGCCGAGCTCCGGCGCGAGGAACTGGGTGCAGACGATCCCGGGCCGCCACTGGTTCTCCTATTTCCGCTTCTACGGCCCGCTCGAACCGTATTTTGATCGAACGTGGAAGCTAGGGGACATCACCCCAGCCTGAACATAAGACCCCTCGCAGGCAGACCCAGACCGTCCGGAGTGGCCTTGCCTATGCGACGACGGTCTTCCTGCACAGTCCTGGCGCACCCTGCATTTCAGTGAGAAGGTGGTTTGGCGTTGCGCTGTTGGCGCGCGTGGTGGATTGTCCTTGACGGCTTCGGGCTGACTCTCCCTGGATTAGTCGCCTGATTGGCTGACCTTCGCCGAAGGTGTCGCCCGTCGCCGTCAAGGATTCCCTGGCGTGACCTGATAGGAGCGTGGCATCGCCCCGACTGAAATATGTCCGCCCGGGAGTCCGCTTCGGTTCTCCAATATTGAAGGGACGGGAGTGATGTTGACGATCGGGATCGATCCGCACAAGCAGACGCACACCGCGGTCGTGGTCAACGAGCTCGGAGTGCCGGTGGCGCAGCGGACGGTCGCTGTGCGGCGTGAGGGGTTCGAGCAGCTGCTGGAGTGGGGCCGCAGGCATGAAGGCGAGCGCAGCTGGGTGATCGAGGACGTGCGCCATGTGTCCGGATCGCTTGAGCGGTTCCTGCTCGATCACGGCGAGACGGTCGTGCGGCTCGCGCCGCAGTTGATGGCCGGCGCGCGACAGGGGATGCGCGAGCGAGGCAAGTCAGACCCGATCGACGCGCTCGCGATCGCTCGGGCGGCGCTGCGCGAAGGGCTCGAGACGCTCCCGTGCGCCCGTCTGACCGGCCCCGAGCTGGAGGTCCGGCTGCTGGGGGTGCACCGCGAGCGGCTCGTGCGGGAACGGACCCGGTTGATCAACGAGCTGCGCTGGCAACTGCATGACCTCTGGCCCGACTGGCTGCTGGCCAAGCGCGTGCTGATCCATCCCGCCTGGCAGGTCAAGGTCGCCCGCCGTCTGCAGGCCGCTGATCCCGCTCAGGTGAGGGTGCGGATCGCGCGCGACATGATCCGCCGCGTCCGGGAGCTGACCCGCGCGATCAACGATCTCTACCAGCAGCTCGCCGCCCTGGTGCGCGAGCTCGCTCCGCAGCTGCTGGCGCAGAAGGGAATCGGGGTGCTGATCGCCGCCAAGCTGATCGGCGAGATCGGCGGGATCCAACGCTTCCAGACTGACGCGCAACTCGCTCGCCTGGCGGGGTGCGCGCCGATACCGGTCTCCTCCGGACGCACCGACCGCTACCGCCTGGATCCCGGCGGCAACCGCCAGCTCAACCACGCCTTCCACATGCTCGCGCTCACCCGCATCAACCACGACCCCCAGACCGCCCGCTACATCGCCAAACAACGCGGCAACGGCAAGACGAACACCGAAGCGATCCGCAGCCTCAAGCGCCACCTTGTCCGCCGCGTCTACCACCTCCTCCGCGACCCAACCGCGGTCCCCACCACCATCTGCTTGACATAGGAGCCTTCGGCGACCAGCGAGACCCGACTGCACCCGCAGGAGGGGCCGATTCGCGGGGCAGGAGCGGAGGCCATGTGACCGCTGTCGTCCGCATGGAGCAGCGCATTCGCCGTCAGACCTCGGTCGCGTGGTGGCTGCTCTGCTGGACGAGCGGGCGCGGCCGCCGGCACTGGCCGCGCTTCTCCCGGTGGGCAAAGCGGCTCGCATGCCGCCGGGGTTCACGGCCGGATCGTGACGATCGGGATCACGCAGACGCGCAGGAGCCCAGCGGGCAAGTCGTAATGAAAGCAAGCGGCGGATCGCGCCAAGTGTTCGGCCGCCACGCATCGTTCATGCCTCGGCCGGCATGTCTGGCCCTGGGGTGGGCCACGAGGCGACTGGTCGGCGAGGTCGGTTGGCAGCGGTCCACCGCCGACCGGTCCCTGGCGAGGGGTATGGTGGATGCACAATGCCCTTCTTCGGACACAAGTCGCGGCGTGAGCGCGAGTGGGAGGAAGTCCGCGCGTCCGCGCAGGACGACATCGTCTCGCTTGGCGACGACATTCGGTCGCTGGACGTCGACATCGAGATGCCCGGGGTTGCCGACGACGCCAAGCAGCGCTACGAGCAGGCGCTAGAGGCCTACCAGCGCGCCAGCGACGTCTTCGACCGCGCCAAGCGGCCCGAAGATCTTGCGCCGGTGAGTGAGACGCTTGAGGAGGGCCGGTTCGCGATGGCGTACGCCAAGGCGCTGCTGGATGGCAAACCGCCCCCGGAGCGACGGCCACCGTGCTTCTTCGATCCTCGCCACGGACCGTCGACCGAGGACGTCGATTGGGCGCCCCCCGGCGGTCAGCCGCGCCCGGTTCCGGCGTGCGCCGCCGACGCGGTGCGCATTAAGGACGGCTTTGCACCGCACGGCAGACAGGTGACGGTCGGCGACCGACAGACCGACTACTGGAATGCGCCACGCCACTTCGGACCGCTGATGGGCGGCTACTTCAACGGGTTCGGCGGCGGCGGCATGCTACCGGGACTGCTCGTGGGGTCGGCCCTTGGCGCCGGCCTCGGTTTCGGCGCCGCCGGCTTGTTCGACGGAGATGGGGATGGGGATGGGGACGGCGGGGACGGGGACGGGGACGGCGGCGACGGAGACGGCGGCGACGGCGGCTGGGGTGACGGCGGTGACGGCGGGGACTTCGGAGGCGGGGACTTCTGAGGGCGGCCAACCGCGGGACGGCTCGCGGGCCGGCGAGGTGTAGCCACCGTTTGTTCGTTGGCGGCCCAGTAACGCTGAAGCCGCCGAGCGTAGGCATAGACGTAGCCATGCAGCCCCTCCAGCAGCCGAACTTCCGTGGGTGACAATCCCGGGTGCCAGAGATCAGCGATGAGGACGATGCGGTCTTGCTCGGTGTGATTCCAGGCCTCGTGCTCGAGGTAGTCATCGAACACCAGGCACTGTCCGTCTTGCCACTGCCGGGTGTCGTCGCCGACGCGTAGCGCACAGTCGCCGTCAGGCACGGTGATCCCGAGATGACACCGCAGTCGCAGGTTCGTGGGGCCGCGGTGCGGCTCGATGTGCGTTCCGGGTCGCATCCGCGACACATAAATCAACCCGCCTGCTGTTCGCATCGCCGGCATGGTCTCGATCCCACGGGTCGTGACCGGGCAGGCCCCGCACACCTCTTCGCGCCGTCGGCCGCGCTCATAGAAGAACACCACGTCCCAATCGCCTGTTCGCCCGATTCGCTCACTCTCACGGTGAAATCGGGCTGGTTCCAAAGCGAGAACCTCGTCACGAATCTCCGCGAAGTGCGCCTCAAAATAGCCCGCCAGTGGGAAGTCGGACGCATCGTGCCACGGCCGTGACTCAAGGCCGGGATATTCGCGGCGACCGGTCCGGCGGGTCGCGGCCGCGACGGTATCGATGTATTGGTGAAAACGCTTCCGCCCCGCCGCGTCGCTGGGTGGCGTGCCCCTATCGGTAAAGGTCGGCCGCGGCGCCGATGAGACCGTGTCATCTCGCCGCTGACACAGCGCAGCATGCAGCGCCAGCGGATCAGTGATCAACTCGACCGGTGATGACCAGTCGTCACGACCGGGTCGCTCGAGGCGCCGCGCGAGCTGACCCCACTCGCCAAAGGTCAAGCGCTTGTCCCATACCGTGCCCAGCTTCAGCAGGCGCCGTCGCGCGGATCGCGCCCACAACCTAGCGCCCGACGCGTCATGGCGACAGCGCGACAGATGAGCCAGCCAGATGCATGGCTCCGGTACGACCGAACACGTCGCGGCGGCGAGCGCGAGCCGGTTGCGCCGCTCGTCCAGATCTTCACCGTCGGCTAGACCGGCGCGATACAGATCACGCAGGTGCTCCTCATCAGTCGCCGTGAACGTGGCGAGCTCGGCGAGGAACACCGGCACGGTCACAGCCTCGCTCGCGATGACCACCTCGGCCAGGTCGCGAAGCTTCGCAAGCCAGACTCCGGGGCGACCGTCACGGGCCTGTGCCTGCTCGGCCAGATTCGCCATGTGCAGCACGATCAGCGCATCGCTCTCATCGCGGCTGGCGGGCGACTCGACCGCACGGTCCGCCTCACCGACCAACCGCTGGGGCATATCGCGCAGCCAGGCATGGGTGCCAGCAAAGAGCGGATCACGCGGCGTCACCGCGAATAGATAGGCGAGGCGCTCGGCGTGCTCCCCGACCAGGGCGACCAGCTCATGCCGCCTCGTCAACGGCAGAAGCGGCCGCGCGTAGACATCGGTGCCGTAGACACTGTGGACGAGCGCAGCGTGCGCGATGACGGTCGATTGCCCCCATCGCCTGACGATTTCGTAGGAGCTGACGAGATGGCCGAGCAGCGTGCGCGCCCCGGCATGGCCGAGGTCGCCGGCGCCTTCGGAGCGCAGGAAATCGATTACGCTGGCCGCCGTCGCGTCATTCTCCGTCGGCCGGGCAAGCAGATCGTCGATCGTCACGAGGAAAGTCTCCCTGATCGTCGCCGAGACCGGAGCTCGGCACCCAAACGTGCGAGCTAAGTCGCCGTACCGTGGACGCGTCGGGAGTGGCCGACACTCGACCAACATCCACCCGCACCACTTCTTCGCCAATGAGCCGCGGCGCCTCGCGCCCGCGCAAAACGTGCCTCGCGGCAAAGCGAGCGTGGGCATGTCCAACTCCTCGCAGGTACTCGCGCCCTCAGATGCTCAATGACTTGCCCTACGACCACGGACAGTCGCAGGGCTCGCTTTCCTTCCGCGTGATTCCCATCACTACGATCCTGCGGTGAGCGCCGCGTCGCGCGTAATCGCAATCACCGAGAGGCATGGGTGCAATGGCGAGCGACGGGGCTGCTGATGGTCCGTCAAAGCAGCCGCGGCGCGGACGCGAGCGCATCAGGTGTAAAGCGGCCCTGGATGCCGGCCAAGCGGTCGCGGAGACCGGCACGAGCCATGCACAGTGCACGTTGCCTACGCATCGCCGGGGTCCCGGACCGCTGAGGCAGAGCCCCGCTTACGGCGAGGAC
Organism: uncultured Actinomycetota bacterium; assembly: GCA_963708835.1. Lineage (GTDB taxonomy): Bacteria > Actinomycetota > Thermoleophilia > Solirubrobacterales > Solirubrobacteraceae > Palsa-465. Next base: position 156,514 of record CAVPUB010000004.1, read on the forward strand.
CGAGCTGAGGGGCGATCGGGTTGTCGCGACATCTGGATCGCCGGGGTTGCCGCTTTGATCAGTGCGGCAGACGATCGGGTTTGCCCGACCTTGAGAGCTGCAGTCGCGTCAGACTGCCGGCGCGCTGCTTAGGTAGAGCCCCCACCGCGGACGCGCTCTCGTGCGCCCCGCTATCGGCGACGGGGAAGGCAGGGGAAGCGACGGTTTGTCGCCGGAGTGATCGCGTCCGGCTCGTGTTGCAGCGTCGCAAAGGCGATCGCCAGCAAGATGCGCATCTCAGCGCCGCTGGCGCGTCGTGCTCCGCCGAACCCGACTCGTGTCGGGTTTACCCGTTAAGGCCGCTTTCGACGGCGTCGGTGAATGCGTCGAACAGCTCGGCGGAGGGTGGCAGGACTTGCGTGGCGAGGATCGCCGCGAGGTCGTGGTCGGGCCAGGAATACCACAACGTCCCAAGTCCGCCGGCCCAACCGTACCGGCGGCCGGCAGCGCTCTCAGTGACGCCGAGTCCGTAGCCCCACCCACCAGCGTTCAGGAACGTCGCCGCCGACGGCCCCGCCCTTTGCCGAGCCGTGAGCTGGTCGGTGGTCATCGCTCTCACCAAGTCGGGAATCAGGAGCCCGCCGTCACCGTCGAGCAGCGTCCCCGCGAACCGCATCAGATCGCCGACGCTCGACACGAGACCGCCGCGCCCGTCCGGGAACCGAGGAGGTACCGCCCACCGGCTGTCCGCAACGCCATCAAAGCGTACGAGCCCCTGCTCCCTGCGTTCAAAAGCTGGGACCAGGCGCTCCGTGCCAGCGACGAAGCCGGTGTCGGTCATCCCGAGCGGGACTAACAGCCGATCCCGGAGGGCAACTTCGAGCGGGCGACCGACCGCCCTGGCCAGCAGCACACCGAGGACAGCGAATGCCAGCTCGTAGCGCCACACGCTGCCCGGCTGTTCGAGAAGAGGCAGCGTCGCGAACCGTGCGATCCATTCCGCGGGAACGGGAGGTCCCTGCGGGTCCGGTGGACCGAAACCGAGCTCAAGTTCAATCGCCCTGCCGACCGCCGGGGATTCACTCTCGAACACCCAGCCAAAGCCCATCCGCATCGTCAAAAGGTCCTCGATAGTGATCGAGCGCCGTGCTGGCTTTGTGTCGTCGAGCCGGCCGTCGGGGCGGCGCAGCACGCGACGGTCGGCGAGCTCAGGCAGGAAGCGCTCGACGGGGTCATCGAGCGCCAAGACACCATCTTGAGCCAGCAGCAACGTCAGCGCTGCGATCATCGGTTTGGTGTTCGAACTGATCCGGACAACAGCATCGACCAGCAATGGATCGAAGCCCTCTGGCTCGGTCACGCCCAACGAGTCGACAGTCGTCTCACCACGATGACGCACGCCAACGACGGCTCCAGGGACTAGGCCCAACTCGACAAACGGACGGACCGCGGGAATCAACTGATCGCTTCGCACCCGGCAGATCGTCGCATGTGGCAACCCACACACCGGACCGCCCCCCTTCGCGCAACAGCCAACCGAAATCGTTCCCGGGGGACGGCCGGTGCCCACGATCGCATTTGCCCTGCGGCAGGCGCCAGAGCGGACGAGTCCTATGGCGACAACTGGATGGCGCAGCCCTTGGGCATGTGGCCATCGCTTCGCCACGTTAGGGATCGCCCGCTCACGCGGGCATGCTTGACCAGACGCTGGCGACGTGGACGGGCGCTGCGTAGGCAGCACGGCCGCTCTGCGGGTCGTCGCCTCGTCCCCGCATTCGGCGAGAAGCGCTCGGCATCGCGCGACGCGCTCGCTGCTCCTTCCACGAAGGTCGAGACATCGAGCGGCGCAGTTCTCGCCGATCCGGGCTTCTGCTCGCTACCGGCCGGGGTAACTGCAGCGGCAGTCCGTGGCTCAGCTCTCCGCAGGCTGGTGTGTCGTGGTGAGCAACCTCTGGGTGGGGCGACTTTGATTCGCTACTACGGTTCGCGGTCCGTCGCGGCCGGTGCGGGTCCCGGTTACGGCGACAACGCCACGGTGGTGTTCGCCAGCTCGATTGCCCGGCTCGCTCGTTGGGCCATATCTACCTTGGTCGCGCGCGTGACGGCGGCGGCCGCGGCGTCCGAGGTCAGGGCTTCCCGAGCGGCGGCAGCAGCTTGGAGCAGCTCGGCGTCCCAGGCGGCGGTGCTTCCGACGCGTCCGGTTCTCTGTTCTTCGAGACGGGCGAGCGTGTACGCTTCCAACGCCGACTCGTAGGCCTCGAGCGACGTCAGGTTGGTGACCATGGCGCGCATGTCCATCAGCATCTGATGTGACTCTCCCGTGGTGCTCGACCACGAGAGGCTCTCGGCGTAGAGGGAAAGTGCCGCTAGATGGTGCCCACGCAGCTCAGCACAGTCAGCATGAATCGGGGCGAGTTCCCACGTGGGATCGCCGGCTGCCAGTACATCGGCCTCGGCAAGTACTTCCTCAGCGCCCACGAAATCTCCGTTGTCGGCCAGCGCTTGGGCGAGGAAGACCAGGCTGCGGAGCACCAGCCGCCACTCGCCCGACCGACGCAGGATCTCCAGTCCCTCGCGAGCAAGCGCGATTCCGTCGTCGTATCGGGAGTCCCAGCGAACCACCCAGCCCAGCGGACCCAGGCCTAGCGCGCGCTCCTGGTCATCGTCGACCGCGCGCCACTCCGCGATTGCCGTCGTCATCAGCTCCCGCGCCCCGGCGGGATCGGCCGCCATCTGCGCGACCTTGGCGAGCAGCGTGACCAGCCAGGCCCGATCGGCGAGCGAGCCGGCCCCGCTGTCTCGGGCACGGCGCAGCTCGTCATCGACCTCGGTGAGGACACCCCTCAAGATCCAGTACGACGAGAGCGCCGCGCACATGCGCACGTGCAGGTCTGGATCGTGCGTCTTGGCCCACGCCACCGCGGGTCGGATCTCGTCACTCACCGCCAGCAGAGCCCTCCGATCGTCCGTGGACGCGCCCCATTTCCAGAGCCGGGCACGGTGGGCGAGACGCTGGACCTGCTCGGCGTGCAGCCTGCGGACCGCTGGCTCCTCGGCGCTCTCAACCAGGCGCTCGAGCGCGTAGTCGCGCAGGGCTTGGGGGACGAGAAAGCCTATGCCGAAGCGCCGGTCCTCTCGGCGGCGTACGAACGAACAGGCCAGCAGCTCATCAAGGGCATCAACGGTGTCCGATCCTGGGCCGCGCGCGGACAGTGCTTCGACGAAGTCAACCGACACGGTTCCGGTGCACACGCCCAGCTGAGCGAACAGCAATTGCTGCTCAGATGTCAGCAGCGCATAGGTCCAGTCGATCGATGCGCGGAGGCTGCGCTGGCGTTCTGGAGCGTCGCGATCACCTCGTGTGAGCACGTCCAGAGGCCGCTCCAGCCGCTGCGCCAACTCATGCGGGCCGAGCACGCCGACGCGCGCGGCAGCGAGCTCGATGGCGAGCGGCATGCAATCAAGACGCGCGCAGATGTCGTGGATCGCGTCCCGTTCATCGTCGACGGGCGCAAAATCCTCAACGCGGGCGCGAGCGCGCTCGATGAACAGCGCGGCTGCGTCCGCGGTCGCCAACGGCCCAAGCGCGAACGTCTGCTCGGCCCCGATTCGCAACGGCACCTGGCTGGTGATCACCACTCGCAGCTGCTGGGCGTTAGCGGCAAACTCGGCCACGATCGTTGAGCCCGACAGCAGCTGCTCGAAGTTGTCGAGGATCAGTATCGAGGGCTGCTCCCCGAGCCGCCGGGCCAATACAGACTCAAGCGACGCCTCTGTTCCCCCGACGATCCCGGCGGCATCGGCGATCATCGGGAGGATCGAAGCAGGATCATGGATTCCGGCCAGCCGCACGAGGAAGACGCCGCCAGGCGACTCATCAAGCAGATCGGAGCCAACGGCGATCGCGAGCCGCGTCTTCCCGATACCGCCGACCCCGGTCACGGTCACGATCGACCGCCGATCCGCGCGTAGGAGCTCACGTAGCCTGACGCGCTCGTCCTCACGTCCCACCAGCGCCCGCATATGCGGCGCCAGGTTCGTTGACGAGCTGCCCGTGTCGCGCGACCGTGCGACAGCGGGTGTGAATGGGTTGCCACGACTGGTGCCCGCCACGCTCGTGCAGGTCCCCAGAAACGAGGCATCCTGTGCCAGTACTGCCTCGTGCAATGCCCTCAGCTCCGCCGAGGGCTCTATCCCCAGTTCCTCGACGAGGGCAGCACGCGCGTCCCGGTAAGCCTGAAGCGCCTCGGCCTGTCGACCGGTCCGATACAGCGCGAGCATCAGCTGCGCCTGCAACTGCTCGCGGTAGGGGTGCTCCTGCACGAGCCGTTCCAGCTCACCGATCACCTGGGCAGAACGGCCAACGGCCATGTCCGCGGCGATGCGTCGCTCCAGTGCACCCACGCGGAGCTCTGACAATCGCGCGATCTCCGGCTGCGCGAACGAGTCATACGCGAAGTCACTCAACGGTTCCCCGCGCCACATATCGAGTGCCTCCCGCAACTTCACCGCGGCCAACTCGGCTCTGTCCGCAGTCGAGAGTGCATCCGCCTCGTCGACCAGGCGCTCAAAACGCTCCGCGTCGAGTTCGCCGGGTGTGACGCGCAGCAGATAACCGGCCCCGAGAGTGACCAGCCGCGACTCGCCGCGACTCTCGGTGCCAAGCGCGCCGCGAAGACGCGAGACGTGGACCTGCAGGCTCTTCGTCGCACTGGCCGGCGGCTCTCCCGCCCACAGGTGCTCGATCAAGCGACCTGTCGAGACGACCTCATTGGCGTGGATCAGCAGGATCGCCAGCACAGCCCGCCGCTTCAGACCACCCACGGCGACGGGGCGACCGTCGTCGTCAGACACATCGAAGGACCCGAGAACCCTAAAGCGCACAGGCAAAGCCCCAGCCAGATCGGGCCCTGAGCCTACCACTGCCGGCTCACGCCGATGCCTCGCCGTTTACCGCACAGCAAGCGCGCGACAACCGGCGCACAGGACAGTGCCCGTACCGAGCTGGTCCACACGACCCATCCAAGGCCGCACTTCGCGGCCAGCGACAGGAGGCAACAATGTCCACGCTCCATACCACCCGCGGTGCCCTGCGACGCTGGCGCGCCACCGGACTGACCCTCGCGGCCGCGCTGGCTGCCATCGCCTTGGCGGTGCTGTTTATCGCCCTCGGCGGTGGGTCCCCGCAGCGTGTCGCGACGCCCCGCCACGGGGCCTCAACCCTCATTCCGCGGGTTCTCCACGACCGCACCGCGGCCACTGGCACTGTGCGCCGGACCGCGCTGTCAACCGGCGACTGCACGTACGTGCGAGCCGAGCACAGCTGCGTCACAAGGCCATAGGGGCCAGGATGGATCAAGGAGAGAACACCACTCCGCGGCTCATTGTCATATGGCCCGGGCGCCGGCACCGGCCACACCAAAGACGACTCCAGGATGAGGGGCCGAGATGCCTTTCAGGATCGTAGAAATCCACAGGCTGTTCCTTGGCTGGCGCATCGCCGACGACAAATCGCCGAGGCGTCCGAGGCGACGCCGGGCCTATCACCGTGGCTCCTGCTCGCCGAACCTGTGTGCTCCTCACAACGTCGGGGGCCTTCGGCATCGCCCCGTGTCCGCCAGCACTCACGCGGAAGGCGGAGGAGGGAAACGAGCGATGCGGGGGTCGAGCCGTCCGGTCATTCCCGACCAGGGAATTGGCCCGCCGGTACCCAACGCCTGGGCGGTGGACGTCGACGAATTACCCTCAGACCACTTCGGCCGTCGACTACTACATCGCGCGCGCCGCGGCGAGGGCCGTCGACGAACCTTCCGGGATCTGAAGGTCGGCCTCATCCCGGCCGGACTCCGGCACCGGCGCCCACGCTGAGCCTACGCACGAACCAGCTTGACGTGCCTGTCCTCGCGGCCCTGGTTACGGCGATCTGCGCGACCCGGCGCCCTTAAGACCGGGCGTTCGGCGGGGCTGCTGGATATGGGACGCGGCGATAACCCCCGCGAGTCGCTCTGATCACCCGACTCTCGGCGGGGCGCGTCATGCGCTGGTCATGGTGGCCATTCGCGTTCGATTGTTCGGACCGTGTTCAGGCTGTGATGGAGCCGGCTGGCCGTGTTCAAGAACCAGTCGAGAACTGATGGCCAGCTGTGCGTCGAACAGGCCGCCGTCAGTTTGCTCTCGCGCTTCGGCCTTTCTCGTTCCACGGACGGTTCCAGGGCTCCGATGCTGGTTATGGTCGATTGGCGACCTCGTCCGTGGCTGGCATCCTTGAAGTGCGGGCCGCGGACTGCATACTGGGCCGGGACGGAACAGGCTTGATGAGGCTGGCGATCCGCAAACTGGTCGTGCCCGCTATCGGCATCGTGATCGCGCTGCTGGTCGCCGCGTGCGGCAGCGGGACGAAGGCTCGCACTGGGCCGAAGACGCCGAGCACCAAGGCCACGATGCAAAGCGCGAGCAGCACCAGCGGCATGCTCAACGGCCGTGGGATGAGCGAAGCGGCTGTTGTGAAGGCGCTGTCGGCTTACGCCAGTAAGCTCGCGGGCGAGGGTGAGCTGTCGGGCGCTGTGCTGATCGCCCGGGACAACCGCGTGCTGTTCCGCCACGCTTACGGGCTGGCCGACCGCGCCCGAGGGATCCCGAATACTGTCGGCACGCGGTTTCGCATGGGCTCGATGAACAAGATGTTCACGGCGCTGGCGATCCTCCAGCTGGTCGAGGCCGGCAAGGTCAAGCTCGCCGCTCCGCTGGGCACATACGTCCGCGACTACCCCAACCGGGAGGTCGCGACCACGGTGACCATTCATCAGCTGCTGACCCACACCGGCGGCACCGGCGACATCTTCGGCCCCGCGTTTAGCGCCCACCGCAAAGCGCTGCGCTCACTCGATGACTACGTCAAGCTGTACGGCAAGCGGGGACTGGAGTTCGCGCCGGGTAGCCGCTGGGCGTACAGCAACTACGGCTTCATCCTGCTCGGCGTGGTGATCGAGAAGGTGAGCGGACAGAGCTACTACGACTACGTGCGCGCGCACATCTACGCGCCCGCGGGGATGACCCGGACCGGATCGCTGCCCGAAGACCAAGCGGTTCCAGGCCGGGCAATCGGATACAGCGAGCCACCCGGGACGACCGACTGGGTCCCGAACACCGACACGCTGCCCTACCGCGGAACCTCGGCGGGCGGCGGTTACACGACGGTCGAGGACCTCGCCCGGTTCGCGCACGCGCTGTTGACCGACAAACTGCTCAGCCCCGCCGCCACCAAGCTGCTGATCACCGGCAAGGTTCGGGCCCCCCCGCTCGGCGTGAGGTACGCGTACGGCTTCGAGGACGCTCGAGCCGCGGATGGGAGCGGCTGGGTCGGCCACTCAGGCGGCGCTCCGGGAATGAGCGGGGACCTCAGGATCTACCCCAAGTCCGGCTACGTGGTGGCGGTCCTGGCGAACATCGATCCGCCCGCAGCACAACGGATCTCGGACTATCTCGATCCCCGGCTACGTACAGAGCGATAGCACCCGGGCCCCAATCGGATCGGGACGTCGCGAACCCGAGCCGTTGCCAATCGGAGCAGCCGCTATCTCCGCACCCGCAGCTCGCGCTTGCTTTCCTGCCGCAAGTAAGCGTCGGCGAGGCCCCGCGTCGGACGCCCGCTGCAGACCCGAACGCGAAACTCCGAAACGCCTTCCCGGAACGCTGCATTAGTGACCGACCGACAATCTCGCCGGTCCCCTCGCGCTACCCCTTCTAACCAGCCGGAGCCACGAACCGGAACGACGAGCGGGCTGCCAGTTTCCATGCAAAAGAGCAGCGCCGAGACCAACCCGGATCGCGTGCGCGAGCTGGCCTACGAGCACCCGCCCCACCCGACGTCCGACAATGCATCACCTAGGCACGACGCTTGATCTGACGGTCACCCTCGTAGTCCCGCTATCGGCGATGACCAGGGCTCAGGCCGGGCCGGCCGGCACGATCGCTTCGCTCATCGCCAGTGGCGCTGAGCTGGCTTCTGGTTTGGCGACCTAGCAGCGGCGCGCGGGTCCCCGGCGTCGGACGATCGGATCGCCACGAAAGGAGCACTCTGACGCGACTGCGGAGAGTGGTGGATCGATCGAGTTGCAGAAGCAGCACGCGACTCGACCCGGGTTACGATCGCGGCCGTGATCCTTGATTGGCGACTGGTTGGCAGAGGTCTCGACAACCCCCAGATCCGTGCTCGCGATCCCCGAGGCGGAGTCCTTGGGATCAACAGGGTTATGTCGAGGGAGGGGCCGGACAAATGGTGGTTGACAGGCCCGAATTACGGACTCGGGACCGAGCACGATTCGGAAGCCGAAGCGAAGGCTGCTGCTCAGCACTGGGCTGATACCGGCGAACGCCCCGACCAGACGAATTCAGAGGCGTGAATCTCACGGGATGGTCGGCCTCACGGCGCTCCCTAAACATCGACAACGAGGGTGCTACGAGCAGATCATCGGCGGCCGTCTGCGTGAGGTGCGCTCGAATGTCACGCGGCCTGCCGACGAGACGAATCTGGCGGTCGTAGGGCTGGTGACGATGAGGTTGCCCTCTTGGAAGGGGTTGCCCCAACCCGCAGGCGAATTCCCGCTGCCGTCAGACAACGGGTGCGTCGCACGCCAGAACGTACCGTCGATCTTCGCCCACTCGATGCCGCAATGCGTATACAGCCGATATGGACGACCCGCGTCCTCGCGTGTCGTCGTCGTCGATGAACCAGTCTGTGAACCGCACGCAGCAACCGATATGGCCGCGCCAACCAGAGCGAGACGGCGGATCGTCATTTGCTCACATTACGAGCGCACGGCCTCGTCGTCACATCTCGCGGGTGACCAACATCACTTACTCGGCCCCGCTCTCGCCTTGATCGACTTCCGGCAGCTGCGGTGCGGGCGTGCTCAGGCTCTGGGATCAGGCCATTCCGGCCAGACGTCGGCGCCTGACGGCGTGGCGCCAAGGAGGCGGGCGGCGGGGTCCGGGATTGGCTCGACGGTGATCGGTGTGGGGTCAAGGTCGCTGGCGGCGATCGTGACCACGAGATCGTTGTGGCGGCGGACAGCGACCCATTGACCGGTGGCGGCGGTCAGGGTCAGGAAGGGTGCGGGTGTTCCGTCGATGCTGATCGACTGCTCGGAGCGGACGGCGGCGAGCACCTTGCCGCGCACGGTCCGATCGCGGGCGGCCAGCCATAGGGTGACCGCAGCGTGCGAGGCCTCGGGCCACGAGGAGCGAGCGTCGTCGTCGTTGTTCTGAAGCCAGCTGTGAAGCGTCCAGCGGGCTTGGCGTAGGTCGTCGCTCGCAGGCGAGTCTTCGCGTGAGGTGGTGATCTCGAACCGGGGTCGGTCCCCAGCGTAGGGGTCGGCGTTTGGCGTGTCGTCGTGGCGGACCGTGACGCTGGTGAGCCGGTCACCGTGAGAGCCGCTGCCGCCGATCACCGCTGGCCAGCCCTCTGCGGCATAGACCGGGAAGGTGAGCGCTTTCAGCGTCATCGTGTGGAATACCACCGGCCGACTGCGGAAGTCCCGACAGGCTAGAACCGCTCCGGCCAGATGACTCAGCAGCTAACCGCCCCGTACGCGGGTTTGGTCACTCTTCCGGTTCCCAGGAAGCCTCAATGATGTAACCATCCGGATCCCGGCACTTGACGCTCACATACGTCGGTTCGTCCCACTCTTCGACCAGCTCGATGCCATCGTCAACAAACCGATCGCGAAGGGCAAGAACAGCCTCCCGACTGGCCAGCCCAACACCGAAATGCATCCAAGACGCGCGATCCACCGGCTCTGAGCTGGAGCCCAGAGCGAGTGCGAAGCCAGTGGCGTTGTAAAGCATCAGAACGCCATCGTCATAGATCTTGGCCGGCCGTGCGCCGAATCCAAAGTAAGTCTCGTAGAAGCGACGAGAGCGTGCTTGGTCGCTTACCGGGATCGCCAAGTGATCCATTGACGGCAACCTACGGCCCTCACGCCCCGCGCGCAACGCAGCTCGGAATCGAGAGGGTCGCACAATCCGCCCGGCGCCCCTCGGTCCCGAGCCCAGAGCAGGTTCCACAGACGCCCGTCACTGCAGCGCCGGCTCATCCCAGTCTCGAGACCAGCTACGTCGTGGACCAACTGGCCGCGGGCGCCGGACAGGCCACAGTCTGCTCCCGCGATCGCAGCGCTGCGTCGGGGCCAACCCTCACTTCTCCCTTGTCGCCAAACCGGCAGCACGACACGGGACTGCTCTTGCGGGCTAGCAGCATCGACGTCGACGCGCGCGTGACACCGCTGGATCCCCCGGGCAACCCGAAAGGGGCCCCCACCGGAGCAGCGCGTCTCAGCGCAGCCGGCTATCAGCGACTGCGTCGCTCTGTCTCGACAAGCACAGCAGTCCGTTCGCGAAGCGCCCAGCTCGGCGAAGCAACAGTCAGCCTAGCCTCGGCTGACACACTGCTCCCGCGTCAGGAACCCGCCCATCAGCAGACGACGAAGAGCGCTGCTATCCCTGCGACTCGACAGCAGGACGACGGCCGCGCCAGGCACACGGGCTGCTGCTTTGGTCGTGAAAGCGTCAGTTGGGGGTCAGTCCGTGCCGGTGCCGGCGACCACGGGCGGGTCGACCCAAATCGGCGGATGGTCTCGCGGGAAACGCGATGTGGTAGCGCCGAGTGGTAGCGCCGGCCCAAATCGTCTCTGCAAACCGAGCAACGGGCAACAAAAAACCCCGCCTGAGCGGGGCTTCCTGAGAAGCGGCTGAAGGGACTCGAACCCTCGACCTTCTGCATGGCAAGCAGACGCTCTAGCCAACTGAGCTACAGCCGCGAGGTGGCCGAGTATAACCCGCCACCGGACCTGCGGCCGCGCCCGCGCACAGCGCGCGCCGCGGGCACCCACGGCCAGTCGCACGCGCGGGTTTAGCCCCGCGGGGCTCACGGGAAGTACAACCGTGAAGGCTCCGATCCAGGAGGAACCGGGGCAGTGTGCGATGGTTGGCGCTCTCTTGCGGCCTGCTGGCTGCCGGAGTGCGCCGCCCGCGCGCTGCCAGCAGCGGCGGCGCACAGCCGGCCCCCCGCGGCGTCGCAAAGCCACCCGCGCGCGCCATGCGACGTCAGTCAGGCTCGACGTCGATCCCCAGCGCCACCGCGAGCGCACCCGCCGAGCCCAGGATGTCTGGCCAGGGCATGCGCAGACCGCGCAGCGACTCCACTCCCAGCACCCCGTCAAGCGACGCCCCGCGGATGACGCAGCCGGCCAGCTTGACGTGGCGGAAGTCGGCGCCCTCCAGGCGGCAGTCCACGAAGGCCACCGACTCGAGCCGCGCGTGCATGAACGACGCCTCGGCCAGGTTGACCTGCTCAAAGACCACATTGCGCAGCGTCGCCGACGCGAACGAGGCCAGTTGCAGCGAGGAGTCCACCACGCGCAGGTCGCGGACCTCGCCGCCACTGAGGCCGAAGCCGACGAGATGACAACGGCGCACCTCCACGCGGCTGAGGCGCCCCTCGCGCCCGTCCACGTTCGACATGCCGCAGTCACGCATGATCACGTCGGCGAGGGTCAGGCCCGGCAGGTTGCCCGGCTCGAGCACGACGCCTCGCAGCTCGGATTCGCGCACGCGGACCCGCTCGGCCTGGACCGCACCGCCGTCGCCGACGACCAGCGCACCCGAGAGGTCGATGGCGCCCGCCGCGGCGGGCAGCGTCACCTCCTCCAGCTCAGGAAGATCGGGCGCCTGGAGCGCGGAGACGTCGGTCACGGTCCGATGAGCGCCGGCGCAGCGGCTCAGGCGGTGCCTGGATCGGGAACCTGGGCGCCCGCGGGGTCGGCTGAGAACTCCGCCATCGCCGCCTCGAGGGTCTCGACGGTTTCGACGTTGCGCGACACCCCCGCCAGCCGCAGCGCGTCGTTGGCGGGGGAGTCAGGCGGGATGACCAGCCGCATCGTCTGCCCGCGGGCGCGGAGCTTCTCGCGCAGCTTGTAGACGAGGTGGATCCCCGCGCTGTCCAGGTAGCCCAAGGCGCTCACGTCGAGGATGAGGGCCAGGGCGTGGTTGGGCGTGGCCTCGGCGATCGCATTCTCGATGCTGTCGGCGTTGGAGAGGTCGATCTCGCCGCTGAGACGGGCGACGACGACCCGGTCGTGGTCTGAGAACTGGACGTCGGCGAGTTTCACCGACTGATCTTCCTGTGCATGACGATCTCGGTTCCCGCCTCGGACGAGTTGACCTCCACGTCGTCCATCGCCGCCCGGATGATCGTCAGGCCACGGCCTCGGTCCTCGCCGCGAGGCGCGCGCCAGCGGCCGGCGTCGGTGACGACGAAGGCCAGCTGCCCGTCTCTCGCGGTGGCGCGCAAGGTGAACTCGGCGGGCGCGGGCGAGTAGGCGTGCTCGATGGCGTTGGTGCAGGCCTCGCTGACCGCCAGCGTGATCTCCAGCGTCTGTGAGTCGTTGGCGCCCTGATGGCGCAGCCAGCGCCGCAGGACCAACCTGATCTCGGCCAGGATCTTGGGGTCGGCCGGCAGGTGCAGGTCCAGTTCATCGTCGATCTCGCTGTTCTGGATGGCGACGATGGCGACGTCGTCGCGCAGGGCCTCGTGCGGCAGCATCCGATCGACCGCACGGCGGCACAGGTCATCGACCGAGGCGGCATCCTTGAGGACGTCGAGCAGGGTGTCGATCGAGTCGGTCAACGGGGTGCCGGGCCGCTCGATCAGGCCGTCGGTGTAGAAGACCAGCGTCTCACCCGGGTTCAAGATCAGCTCCTGCTCCTGGACGCGGCCGTAGGAGAAGGCTCCGAGCGGCGCCGACGGGGTGATGTCCACGACGCGGCCGCCGCCGGCGCTCACGATGATCGGCGGCAGATGACCGGCGCTGGCGATCTGGACCTCCCCGGTATCGGGCTCGAGCACCGCATAGGCCGCGGTGGCCATCGCGTAGTCGGGCATGGCCTGCACGAATCGGTCGACCAGCTCCAAGGTGCGAGCCGGGCCGTAGTCCTGCATCGCGTAGGCGTGCAGGGCGGTGCGCAGCTGGCCCATCAGGGCGGCCGCACGGACGCCGTGGCCCACGACGTCCCCGATGGCCACGCCCAGGCGGCCGCGGGCCAGCTCGAACACGTCGTACCAGTCCCCGCCAACCTCGTCGCTGGCGGGGAGGTAGCGAGCCGCCGTGTGGACGCCGATGACATCGATGAGCCGCTTGGGCAGCAGGCTGCGCTGGAGGACCATGGCCACCTGGTGCTCTCGCTCCAGCTCGGAGAAGAGGCGGGCCCGCTCGATGCCCGGCGCTGCGCGCGCCGCTGCCACTTGGAGGACGGCCAGGTCGCGCTGGTCGAAGGCCCGGGGCACAAGCGACCCCACGTGAAGCACGCCGATCAGCTCACCCTCGACGATCAGCGGAACGCCCAGCAGCGACTGGATCCCCTTCTCGCGCAGGATCGGGTTGAGGATGTCGGCGTGGTCGACGTCGGCGATGAAGATCGGCACCCGCTCGGCGGCGATGCGGCCGGCGAACCCCTTGCCGACCGGGATTCGCACGCCCTGCTCGACCTCTTCCTCGATGCCCTTGGCCGCGCGCGCGACCAGCTGCCGGCTGGCGGGGTCGTGCAGCAGGATCGCCACGGTGTCGACGGTCAGCGCATCGCGGACGCGGAGCAGCAGTTCGTCGAGGAACTCCTCCAGGCCAAGCTCGGAGAGCGCCGGGTCGCTCAGCCGCGCGAACGCCTCGACCTGGTGCGCCGGGGGCGACGCACTCTCATCGGGCCGTAGGACGGTTTGGCCGGCGCGCGGCGCATGATGGTGAGGATTCTCCAGGGTCACCCAGTTTTATTCTGCCCTGCCGCGCGTCAACCCAACAGACCGGTCCGCTTCCGCGTCGCCAGGCAACGAACCAGCCGCCCTGTCCGGCGTCTACGCGCCCGCGAACACGGTGGCCCAGTCGCGCTTGATGCTGACCACCGTCCAGCCGTCTGCGTCCGCACGCTCAAGCGATTGCTCGGCGCCCTCGGTGTAGTCGAACTCGCGGTCCGGGTCGTCGTGAAGGAGGAGCAGTCGTAAGCCCGGCCGGGCCCGGCTCCCGGCGTAGTGGAGCATCGGTACGTCGCCGTTCGAGTTGCCGCCGGCGAGGATCGGACGCCTGCCGACGCGGCTCCAGATCCGCACCGGCTTCATCGGCCCGTCGTCGAAGACGTCCGGCTGCGCGAGGTACACGAGCGTGCCACCGTGCTCGTCCTCCTGATAGCTGAGGGCGTTGGAGCTGCCGATCACGCGCTCGGTCGGAATCCCGTAGATCTCCTCGGTCACGGGCCGCATGAAATCACGGTCTCCGCCCGAGGCGATGTAGTTGGTGAAGCCGTTTGCCTCGAGGTAGCGGAGCAGCTCGATCATCGGCAGATAACCGCAGTCGCGGAACCTGCGCTCGAGCGTGGGATGGGGCGCGCTCAGGAAGGCCTCCGCGGCATGGCCGTAGGCCTCGACCGTCTCCCCGGCGAACGCCCGCACGATGCCACCCATCAGCACCTTGAGGTCGTTGTCGTCGCCGTGGTAGTGCTTGGTCATGATCGCGCCCAGCCACTCGTAGTCACGCTCGTAGGCGGCCTTCCACGGCTGCCTTCCGCGCAGATCCGCGTCGGTCTCGCACATCTCGGCCAGGCGATGCAGGACGAACCCGAGCTCGATCGGCATCGGTTTCTCGCACCAGAGCGTTCCGTCGTTGTCGAACACGGCGACACGCTCCGGCGGGGGGACATAGCCCGGCCCGCCGTCGCGTGTCACTGTCTCGACGAAATCGACGATCGCCTGGCGCGTTGCCGTGTCATTCCATGACGCCAGCATGGTGTGAGCGGTGTCGGTCGCCATGTCTCAGTCCCGCGCGAGCGCCATGCGCGCTTCCTGTGCGAGGTCGCCGAACGGCGGCCGGTCATCAGTCACGAGCGTGTGGGCGAGCACAGCGCCGTGTGTGAAAGTTGGTGTAGACGAGGCCACGCTCGGCGATCCGGTTGATGTTCGGCGTCTCGATCAGGCCGCCGAATGGCTCCATGGCCGAGTACCCCACGTCGTCGAGAACGATGTAGAGGAGACTGGGGGTGCCCTCGGGGAGGATCGGCTTTGCGTAGGGCTCCCAGTCGGGGACCGACTCGGTCACGTCAACGTCGATTACGCCGTTGAACGGCTTCGCCATCAGGCCATCCTCCCGTGCGGTGATCAGCAGACCCCCGGATGATCAGCATCGAGGCGTGACGGCATCATCATCCACTTGAGGTGATGTGTGCCGCCGGGTCATCGCGCAGAACTTCTGGCCATCGCCAGCCAGAGCGGGACGAGCGTCGAGCATGCAGTGGATCCCCGGACCTGGGCGGTGCCGCCGCCGTCGGGGGTGCGACGCTGCGTGCCGATCCTGCGGTGGCTACCCGGATACGAGCGGCGCTGGTTGCGCTTCGATGTGATTGCGGGCGCGACGGTCTGGGGTCTGCTCGTGCCCGAGTCGATCGCCTACGCGGGGCTGGCCGGCCTGCCTGCTCAGGCCGGGCTCTACACGGTGTTGGTGACGCTTGCCGTCTACGCCGTGTTCGGCACCAGCCGCCATCTGGTCGTGGCTGCGACTTCGGCGGCGGCGGTCCTGCTTGCTTCCTCGGTCGGCGGCCTGGCGGGAGCGGACGCGTCCCGCTATGCCTCCGATGCGGCGGCACTGGTGATCTTCTGCGGTGGCCTGTTCCTGATCGCCGGATTGCGGCGAATCGGGTTCGTGGCGCAGTTCCTCTCGCGGCCGGTGATGGAGGGGTTCGTGTTCGGCCTGGCCATCTTCGTGACGGTGAGCCAGTTGCCGAAGCTGTTCGGGGTCACGAAGGGATCCGGAGACACGATCGCTCAGTTCGTTCATCTCATCGCGCATCTCGGCGATACCAGCGCGGCGACGCTGGCGGTCGGCGCCGGCGCGGTCGGGCTGCTGTTCGCGCTCGAGCGGCTGGCGCCGAAGATCCCGGGTGCGTTGATTGCGCTCGTCCTCGGGATCTTTGTCAGCTCGGTCTTCAGCCTCTCGTCGCACGGGGTCGAGATCGTCGGTCACGTTCCCAGCGGGCTCCCCACGCCGGCGGTGCCGTCGGTCCACAGCGCCGGCGTCGCACCGCTCGTCGCGGCTGCCGGCGGACTGCTGCTGCTGATCTTCAGCGAGTCGCTCGGTGCCGCCAACACGTTCGCGACCAAGTACGGGTACGAGATCGATCCCAACCAGGAGCTCATCGCGCTCGGCGTCGCCAACCTGGGATCCGGCCTGGTCGGGGAGCACGGGGTGTTTCACACAATCGACGCGGCGGTCCAAGCGCTGGCGGGATGGCCGACCGTCGGTCGCTTGGAGATGCCGAGGACAAGGAGGGACGCTGATGGGTCAGGCAATCGGGCAGGTTCTGTCCTTCGGGGTCGGCGTGGCAATCAGTCCGATGCCGATCATCGCGGTCGTACTGATGCTCGCGACCCCTAAGGGGCGCGTGAACGGTCCCGCGTTCCTGCTCGGCTGGGTGGTCGGTCTCGCCGTCCTGGGGACCATCGTCCTGCTGGTCGCGGGCGGCGCCTCAGCCAGCAAGCACGGGACGCCGGCGACGTGGGTCAGCATCCTCGAGCTCGTGCTGGGCGTGCTTCTGTGGCTGCTGGCGGTCAGGCAGTGGCACGGACGGCCGCGTGGCGACGAGGAGCCGGCGCTTCCCGGGTGGATGAAGACGATCGACACGTTCACTCCCGCGAGGTCGATCGCGATGGCGGTGGCGCTGTCTGCGATCAACCCCAAGAACCTGTTGCTCACGGTGGGGGCGGCAGCGGCGATCGCGCAGACCGGTGCCAGCGCCGTGAGCCAGGCGGTGGCGCTCGCGGTGTTCATCCTGATCGCCACGCTGGGCGTCGGCGCGCCGGTCGCGATCTACTTCGTGATGGGCGATCGCGGCGGCAGGATCCTCCGGGACCTGCACGACTGGATGGCGCGCGAGAACGCGATGATCATGGCGGTCATCTGCCTGATCATCGGGGCGAAACTGGTTGGCGACGCGATCACCGCTCTCGCGGCCTGAGCAGGTGCGGCCGGCGGTGAGCCGTGCGGCGTTCCCGGAGAGGCGACGACCGGAATCGAACCGGTGTAGACGGCTTTGCAGGCCGCTGCGTAGCCACTCCGCCACGTCGCCGAGGCCCCGAAGACTAGCGGCGCCGTCGGGATCAGCCCCCGGCGGCGCCTAGCGACAGGTCAGGACGATCCGGTTGCCCGAGGGATCGCGGACCGCGGCGGAATCCTCTCCAAGCGCGTCGGCCGACAGTCCGGCGTCGCCGATGCGATCCATCATTCGGTCAAGCTCTGCCCGGTCGGGCAGGATGACCTCGTAGGAGCGCAGGCCCACCGCGCCGGGCGCGGCCGGGCCCGAGCCGGCGCTGTGCCAGGTGTTGAGCCCGAGGTGGTGGTGATAGCCGCCGGCCGAGACGAACAGCGCGCCGGGATAGCCCCGGGTGGTGACGTCGAAGCCGAGCACGCCGTGGTAGAAGGCCTCGGCGTGGGGGATGCTCGCCACCTGAAGATGGACGTGGCCCATGACGGTGCCCGCGGGCGCCGTCGGCTGGGGCCCGGCGGCGGTGGCCAGCTCGCCCGCGAGGTTGCGCAGGTCGAGCGGCGCCGTCGCCATCTGGAGCTGGCCGTCGGCGTAGCTCCACTCCTCGCGGGGGCGGTCGCGGTAGAGCTCGATCCCGTTGCCCTCGGGGTCAGAGAGATACAGCGCCTCTGAAACCAGGTGGTCGGCTACTCCGTCCAGCGACCAGTCAGCGTGCGCCAGACGGGCCAGCGCGTGGGCGAGATCAAGCCGGGTCGGGAACAGGATGGCCAGGTGGTAGAGGCCGGTGGCCCGCCGGTCCAGCGCCCGCGCGGAGGCATCCCCGTAGAGCCTGACCAGGTCGGCCCCGCCGGGCACGCCGAAGCTCAGCGCCCCCTCATCGGTCTCGCGCACGCTCAGTCCGAGCGCCGTCTCGTAGAACGCGCGGCTGCGGGCGAGGTCTGCGGCGGTGAGGCTGACCGCGCCCATCGACGTTGCGGCGGCGATCGCCGCCGCGGCGGTGGGGGAGGGGCTCATCGGGCTCGTCGGGCTCATCGGGTCCATTGGCCTCAGGCTAGGCGGCCGCCGTCGCATAGCGGCCGTGGTGGGCGATCAGGCCCGACACGATCTCGGCCAGGCGGTCGCGCATCTCGGGATCGGTGAGCTCGCCCTCGGCACTGAAGAGGTCCTGGGCCTTGGCCACGGGCAGCTCGGCCTCGAGCACCCGGGCGCCGGCGATGCCCAGCGCCTTGCGCAGGTGATCCTGGGCCCACATCGCCCCGTAGTCGGTCATGCTCGCGCCGATCACGGCCACGGGCTTGCCCCACAGAGCGGAGTCGGGGCCGTGGGGCCGCGACGCCCAGTCGACCAGGTGCTTGACCTGGCCGGGGATGGTGGTGTTGTACTCCGGGGTGGCGAAGAGGACGGCGTCGGCGCTCTCGAGCTCGGCCCGAAGACGCTCCACCTCGGCGGGCGGAGCGTCCTCGCGGTCCTCGTTGAACGGAGGCAGCAGCTCGAGATCCTCGTAGATGTCGATCGTCACGTCGTCGGATGCGACCTGGGCGGCGGCCCGCAGCAGCGCCGTGTTGTACGACGCTGCGCGCAGGCTGCCGGAGATTCCGAGGATCCTCATCGAACTAGGCGGTCTTGACCGCGGACACGCTCACCAGCAGCTTGACCTCGTTGGCCACGAGCAGGTTGCCGTTGGGCAGAGTCTGGTTCCACTTGAGGTCGAAGTCGCGGCGGTCGATCGCGCTGGAGAGCTCGAGGCCGATGCGCTCGTTGCCCCACGGGTCCTGGCCGTTCTCGGCGATCTCGCCGGTGAGCTCGATCGGCTTCGTGATGCCCTTGATCGTGATCTCACCCTCGAGGGTGATGTTGCCGCCGGCGCCGACCTCGGTGGCCGTGGAGTGGAAGCTGATCTTGGGCTGCTGGTCGGCGTCGAAGAACTCGGGGCCCTTCAGGTGGCCGTCGCGGTTGGCGTCGCCGGTGTCGATCGTGGCGACGTCGACGTTGCCCTGCAGGACGGGGGCGTCACCCGTGGCGTCGATCGTGCCCTCGAAGGTGCCGAACCGGCCGCGGACGGTCGCGATCCCCATGTGCTTGACCTCAAAGCCGACGCTCGAGTGGCTCGGGTCGACGTTGTAGACGGCGCTGGGGATCTGGGTCAGTGTGGTGGCGGACATTGGGGGGTGATCTCCTTGTGGATGAAGTTGTTGACTGCGCAACGAAACATAGCACAAATGGTTGCGCTGTCAAGCATTCCCACGCAGCGGGCGCGCCAAACGCCGAAGTCGCGGCGAGAGCCGCGAATGCGTCCCGGCTATTCGACGGTGCAGCGGCCGGCGCCGGCGCCGGGCAGGCGGCCGAGCAGCGTGGCGAGCTGCTCGATCTCGTCGGGCGAGAAATGCTCGAGGAACAGACGGCGGATGCTGGCCACGTGCGAGCACCCGGCCTGGCGGAGCTTGTCGTAGCCCGGGTCGGTCAGCTGCGCGTAGGACACGCGGGCGTCGTTGGGGCAGGCGACCCGCTCGCACAGGCCGGCCTCGACCAGTCCGTCGACGAGCCGCGTGATCCCCGACCGCGTGAGCATCGTGCTCTCGGCCAGTGCCGACATCGGCAGACGTCGCCCCTCGGCCTGTGACAGATAGAGCAGGACTTCGTAGTCCCTAGTAGTCATACCGTGCTCGGCGGCCAGGTCGGCATCGAGCACTCGCACGATCGACGCGTGGCTCTGCAGATAGCTGCGCCACGCATCGAGAGCCGCGCCCTCAAGTCCTGTATCCGCGAACGTTTCCATGCTCAGAGTCTAGTTGACGGATCAACGGTCACACCCATCTCATCCATCCGGGGTAGCCTCGAATCGTGGACGAAATCGCTCCAGGCCTGTGGCACTGGACCGCCCGTCATGCTCATATCGGCAGCACGGTGAGCTCGTATTACCTCGAGAACGAGTGTGTGCTGCTGGATCCTATGTTCCCGCCGGACGGACCGGACTGGTTCGCCGAGCGCGAGTCCGTCCCGCGGCACATCGTGCTCTCCAACCGCCACCACGATCGCGACTCGTGGCGGCTGCGCGAGGACTTTGGCTGCGACGTGTACTGCATCGCCAACGGCCTGCACGAGCTGCAGGGCCGGGGCCCGGTGACGGCGTTTCAGTTCGGCGACGAGCTGCCCGGTGGGATCGTGGTCCACGAGGTGGGCGCCATCTGCCCCGACGAGACGGCGCTGCACATCCCCGCCCATCGAGCCCTGGTCTGCGCCGACGGGGTGGTTCGGTGGCCGGGCGTGGACGGGCTGACGTTCGTCCCCGACTGGCTCATGGACGAGCCCGAGCGGACCAAGGAGGGGCTGCGCGCCGCCTATCGCGGCCTGCTCGAACTCGAGTTCGACCGCCTGCTGCTCGCCCATGGCGAGCCCGTCGTCGACGGGGCCAAGGCGGCGCTGAGCTCGTTCCTCGACAGTTGAAGGAGCTGCGCCGATGACGCACCGCCCGCGCACCCGCGTCCATGCCCATGCTCACGGCCAGCCCCGCATCGCCGTTGCCGTGGTGATCGCGTGTGCGCTCGCCCTCGCCGGCTGCGCGCAGAGCTCCAACACCACGAGCAGCGCCACGAGCGCCCCCGGCGCCCCGCCGAGCGCCAGCACCCCGACCAGCCCCACCGGCCCGCCCGCGGCGACCACGACCGGGTCCCCTGCACCCGGCAGCGCTCACGGCCTCAGCGTCACCCCGGCGGTCGGCACGCCGCAATCGGTCATGCACTTCGTGGTCACGCCGACGACGCCCACCGGCGCGCCGGGCGACAACGACATCTCCAATGCGCTGAGCGTCATGGGCCCGCAGAAGGCCGGGTGCGTAGGGGTCCACCAGCAGGGCTTGTCCGCGCTGCCGCCCGGCCAGCCGACCACGGTCTCGCTGGGCCCGGCTCAGCTGGGGGGTAACTGGTGCCCCGGCATCTACACCGCGCGGGTGGCGATTCTCGAGCGGCCCAAGTGCGGGCAGGGCCAGATGTGCCCGCAGTTCATCCGCGTGCTCGCCGTCCTCGGTCCCGTGAGCTTCACGATCTCGCGCTGACGGCCTGCCAGACCCGCTCCGGGGTCATCGGCAGCCGGGTGAGCCGCACCCCGCCGGTGGCGGCGGCAATGGCATTGGCCACGGCGGCGGCAACGCCGACGATCGGCGCCTCGCCGACGCCCTTGGCGCCGTAGGGACCCTCGGGCGCGGGCACCTCGACGATCGCTGCCTCGATCGGCGGAGTCATGTCCGCGCTGGGCATCGCGTAGTCCACGAGCGTGCCCGTCGTGAGCTGGCCGTGGGCGTCGTGCGCCAGCTCCTCGAGCAGCGCCCAGCCGAGGCCCTGCACGGTTCCACCTTGCATCTGCCCCTCCACCAGCGCGGGGTTCAGCGCGCGCCCTACATCCTGCGCGATCACATGGGCCAGGACGGTCACCGCTCCGGTCTCGGGATCCACGCGGACGTGCGAGATGTGCGCCGCGGCCTGGGGCGCCTGCGTCTGCGCCGAACGCCCGTGACCCTCCACCGGCATGTGCCGGCTGCCAAAGCTGAGGATCTTGGGCGCGAGCTCGTCGATCGCCAGGGCCTTGGCCGGCACGCCCACCGGCTGAATCGAGCCGTCGACGATCTCGAGGTCCAGCGGGGAGATCTCCAGCTCGTCGGCGGCGACCTCCAGCAGCCGCTCGCGTGCCTCCAGGGCGGCTCGCTCGACGGCGCGCCCGACCGTGTAGGTGACCTTGCTGCCGCCGCTGGTCCCGGCGTAAGGCGCGCTCGACGTATCGGCGTTGACCACCCGCACGCGGGAGGGGTCGACGCCGAACGCCTCGGCGGCGATGGCGGCAAAGCCGGTCTCGACGCCGGTCATGTCGGCCGCGCCGGTGATGACGGTGAGGCGCCCGTCGGCGTCCAGCCGGCAGACCGCCGCCGCGGGCTCATAGCCGCCCGGCCACCAGCCGATGGCGACCCCGATCCCCTCGTGGGGGCCCACGTCGCCGCGGCGGGCCCACATCGGGTGGTCGCGCAGCCGCTCCAGGCAGGCCTCGGCGCCGAACACCGGGAACGCATGGCCGGAGGGGGCCAGATCGCCCTCGCGGGCGACGTTGCGCAAGCGCAGCTCGAGCGGGTCGAGCTCGAGCCGGCGCGCCACATCGTCGATCAGCGACTCCACGGCGAAGGCCGCCGGGGCCGCCGCGGGGGCCCGGTAGGCGCCGAAGGTGACCCGGTTGGTGGCGACCCCGAGCGAGACCAGCTCGTGGGCGGCCCAGCGGTAGGGGCCGGCGCCGAGCATCGCGGCGATCGACTCGACGCCGAAGTCGTCGGTGGAGCCGCGGTCGACGACCACGCGCGCTCTGATGCCGGTGAGCCGGCCGTCGGCGGTGGCCCCGAGCTCGACCGTCAACACCTCAGCGCCCGCCGGGTTGGTGGCCGCGATGTCCTCCGAGCGCGTGAGCGCCAGGCGTACGGGTCGCTTCAGCGCCAGCACCGCCGAGCACACGAGCGGCTCGATGATCATCATCTTGCCGCCGAAGGCGCCGCCCAGCGGGGCGGTACGGATGCGGATCCGCTCGGTCGGAAGCCCGAACAGCTTGGCCAGCGAGTCGCGCGTGGCGAACGGCGCCTGGGTCGAGCTGCGCACCACGAGCTCGCCCTCGGGCTCCAGCCACGCCGTCGCCGTCTGGGTCTCCAGATAGCCCTGATACATCCACGGAGTCTCAAAGCGGCCGCGCACCACCACGTCGCTTGTCGCCAGCGCACCATCGATGTCGCCGTTGGCCAACCGGGCGGTGCCCAGGACGTTGTCGGAGAGATCCTCGCCCTCCAGCCCGCCGGCGGCCACCGCGGCGTGCGCGTCGGCGATGTCAGACCCCTCCTCGGCGCTCGTCTGCACCACCCGAGCCCGTGGGGCGCCCGGCACGGCAGCGGCCTCCAGATCGACCACCGGCTCCAACGCCTCGAGGACGACGTCGACGAGCGATGCCCCATCCTCGGCCTGGGCCTCGGTCTCGGCCACGACCAGCGCCACGGGCTGGCCGGCGTACACGACCTCCTCGCGGGCCAGGGGCTCATAGAGCCGTCCCTTGCCCGCCGCCGCGATGGGCAGGTCGGCGGCGGTGAGCACCGCCACCACGCCCGGGAGCGCCCGAGCCTCGTCGGCGTCGACCG
The DNA here is from genome assembly GCA_963708835.1 of uncultured Actinomycetota bacterium. Taxonomy (GTDB): domain Bacteria; phylum Actinomycetota; class Thermoleophilia; order Solirubrobacterales; family Solirubrobacteraceae; genus Palsa-465. The sequence goes on from CAVPUB010000004.1 coordinate 179,723, forward strand.
CCGAGATCATCGCGTGGGCCTCATGGGAGAGCACGAGCCTCGCGTGGAGCAGGCCGGGCACCTGGGTATCGGCGGCAAACTGCGTGGTGCCGCGCACCTTGGGCTCAGAATCACGGCGGGGAGCGGAGACGCCGATGCTGGCCACGATCGCAACCTAGCACCGCGCCACACCCGGCCCGAACGGGCCGCAGGATGAGGCTGCTCTTGGTCGGGCTTAGTAGCGATTGACACCTGCCGGAGAACCGTGTTAGCGTTAACAGGGTCAACGAGGGAGGCGCGTTCGCCAGGCCGGTGCGGGCGCGCGTACACATATCGAAGGGAGCCGAGATGCAGCACGCGTTCCGCGGCAGCAGTAGGCTGGTCGCGTTCCTTTCAGCATGCGCATTGATCTCCGCGGCGTTCGCCGCAGGAGCCTCAGCGCACGCTGTCGCCAAGAACAAGGGTCATCATCGCCATGGGCATCACCACGGAAATGGCGCGGTGACGATCACCAGTCAGCCTTGGGGCACCGTTCCCGGTGAGGGACCGGCCAACCTCTACACGCTCACGAACTCGAAGGGCATGACGGTCAACATCACCAACTTCGGTGGCGTGGTCCAGTCGATCTGGGTCCCCGACCGCAAGGGCGGGAGCAAGAACGTCGCGCTGGGCTTCTCCAGCCTGTCGGACTACGTCAACGACTTCTTCCAGGGTCACACCGGTGTCCCGTGGCCGGCTCCGGGCGGGTCGGGCAACGCGTTCTTCGGGGCGATCATCGGCCGGTACGCGAACCGGATCGCCAACGCGTCTTTCGATCTCAATAACACGCACTACACGCTGGACGCCAACAACGGCCCGAACACGCTGCACGGCGGCTTCCTGGGCTGGAACACGGCGGTGTGGGGGGCGGCGACGTCGCAAGGCCGCGGGTTCGCGGCGCTCGAGCTGACGAACACGTTCCCGGACGGTGAGGGGTGTGACCGCACGAATGCCACGACGCCGTGCACCGGCACCGGCTTCCCCGCAGACGTCCAGGCGACGGTGGTCTACAAGCTGACCAACGACAACCAGCTGAAGATCTCCTATACCGCGATCAACAGCTCGTCGACGCTCGACACGGTCATCAACCTCACCAACCACACGTACTTCAACCTGGGCGGTGAGGCGTCCGGAACGGTCGAGAACCAGCTGCTGCAGATCAACGCCGACAAGTACACGCCGGTCGACCCCAACCTGATCCCGCAGAGCCCGTTCTTCGTGAACGTGGCCGGGACGGCGTTCGACTTCCGGCACTTGCACGCGATCGGCGACAACCTCCGCAACACGAACCTGCCGGACGGTTACACGCCGCCGGCCGGTCAGCTCAAGCAGCTCCAGATCGCCCACGGCTATGACCACAACTGGGTGCTCAATGGCTCCGGCTACCGGCTGGTGTCCACGGCGCTCGACCCCAAAACCGGGATCGTCCTTCGGACGTTCACCGATCAGCCGGGCGTGCAGTTCTACTCCAGCAACTTCCAGGTGGGAGACCTGATCGGTACGAGCGGGAGCGTGTACCGCCAGACCCAGGCGTTCACGCTGGAGACCCAGCACTACCCCGACTCGCCGCATCACATCGGTGATCCGGCGTGGCCGTCGGTGGTCCTGGCCCACGGTGGCACGTTCAGCTCCGACACGTCGTACGCGTTCGACGTGGCCGGTGGCCGGGACCACGGTCACCATCGCCGCTAGTCGCCTCACGCACTGACCCCAACCGGTACGGCCGGTCCCGCCCTCGCGGCGGGGCCGGCCGTTGCCGTTAGAGTCGCGTCCGTGACCACGACGTCTGGCACCGAGTTCGCCGACGTCGACCTCGGCTCGCTGGAGTTCTGGGGCCGGTCCGCGGAGGTTCGCGACGAGTACTTCGCGCACCTGCGCCGCTCGGAGCCCATCTCTCGCCACGAGCCGCCCGAGGACATCCTCGGCCTGCCGCAGCAGGGGCGCCTGCACTACTGGGCGATCGTGCGCTACGAGGACATCCGGCGGATCTCACGCGACGCAGCGACCTTCTGCTCGAGCGAGGGCGTCCAATTCGCCGACGCGCCGCCCGAGATGCTCGAGGCCTCCCAGTCGTTTCTGGCCATGGACGCGCCGCGCCACACCAAGCTGCGCGGCCTCGTCTCCGCCGCCTTCACCCCCCGGCAGATCAAGCGCATCGAGGACGGGATCCACGTCAGCGCCAAGCGGATCATCGCGGAGGCGGCCCCCACCGGCGGTGGAGACTTCGTGGACATCATCGCCAAGCGGCTGCCGCTGCAGACGATCTCGGACATGCTCGGGGTGCCCCAGGCCGACCGCGACCGCATCATGGAGGCCGCCGACACGCTGATCATGGCCGCCGACCCCGACTGCTTCGGCGACCGCCAGCCGATCGAGGTCCTGGGCACCGCCCTGTGGACCCTCACCGAGTTCGCCACCGAGCTGGCCACGCACCGCGAGCAGCACCCCGGCGACGACCTGATGACCGCGCTGGTCCAGGCCGAGGTCGACGGGGACCGGCTCACACACCCGGAGATCGCGGCCTTCCTCGTGCTCCTCTCGGTCGCCGGCAACGACACCACCCGCCACACCACCTCACACGCGATGCGCGCACTGACGGTCAACCCCGAGCAGCGCAAGCTGCTGGTGAACGACCTCGACGCGCGGCTGCCCGACGCCGTGGAGGAGTTCGTGCGGTGGGCGACGCCGGTGCTGACCTTCCGCCGCACCACCACGCGCGAGGTCGAGCTGCACGGCCAGGCGCTCCCGGCGGGGGAGAAGGTGGTCCTCTTCTACCACTCGGGCAACCGCGACGACAGCGCGTTTGAGCGCCCATGGGAGCTCGACATCACCCGCAGCCCCAATCGGCACCTCGGGTTCGGCGGCGGCGGACCGCACTACTGCCTGGGCGCGTCGCTGGCGCGCGTGCAGCTCAACGCGATCTTCGGCGAGATGCTGCGGGTCATGCCCGACATCGAGGCCGGCGAGCCCGAACTGCTGCGCAGCGGCTTCATCCACGGCGTCAAGCGGATGCCGTGCACGTTCACCGCGCGCGCCTGAGCGCCGCGGTCCCAAGAAACAAACACACGCGGACGCCCCGCGCGGATACGGTGTGGCGCGCCGGCCTCGCACCGGAGCCGGACCTGTGAAGAGCCGTGAGCCACCGCCGCCCCATCCGATCGGTCCTCGCCGTCTCGGCGTGCGCCGTCGCCGTGTTCGGCGCGTTGGCCGCCCCCGCGGGGGCGGCCCCGGCCCCCGCCTCGGCGGTCAACCTCCTGCGCAACGCGGGTGCCGAGTCCGGGGCGGCATCGGTGCACGGGTGGGATGCCGTCACGATCCCCGGGTGGAGCGTCGCCGCGGGACTGCCCACGGTGGGGCGCTACGGGGACCGCGGGTTCCCGAAGGGGCGCGGCCAGGTGTTCGTCGGGGGCGCCGGCGGCACGGCGCGCCTCGTCCAGACGATCGCCCTGGAGCGCCCCGGCGGAGGTCCGCTGCGGCCCGGAACCCGCTACGCGCTCTCCGCCGAGCTCGGCGGCACCACCACCAGCCGCGCCGGCGTGGCGGTCGCGTTTCTCTCCGCCGGGGGCCGCGTCCTCGGTCGGCGCGCGCTGGGGCCCGTGGGAGGTCCGCGGCGCTCGGTCGCGAGCGTCCTCAGCGCGCGCTCGCTGACGGGGAGCCTGCCGCGCGCCGTCGCGCGGGCCCGCGTGACGCTCACGCTGGCGACCTCGCTCACCAACTTCGACGGGCCCAACGCGCCGCTCGTCGGCTTTGACCGCGCCATCGCCGACGACATCGGCTTCGTCGTGCTCGCGCCCCACCGGCGCCCGGCGCCGCTGCGAGCGCCGGCGCTGCACGTCCCCCGCTATGACCACGTGTTCCTCTTCTACTTCGAGAACCAGGACGTCCACGCCATCGTGGGCAACCGCCGCCAGGCGCCGTTCTACAACAGCCTGCTGGCGCAGGGCAGCCAACTGGGCGACCTGTTCGCCGAGGAGCACCCGTCAGACGCCAACTACCTGGCGCTGGCCGGTGGCAGCGCGTTCGGGATCCCGCTGGATAACCCGCTCGAGTACGACTCGCAGTACACCATCCACGCGCCCAACATCGGCGACCTCGTCAACGCGGCCGGTGAGTCCTGGAAGGCCTACAACGAGAGCGCGGCCGGCCCGTGCGACGACACGGTGCACGGCTACTACTGGAACGACGACCTGCCGTTGCTGTACTTCTCCGACATCCGCCAGCGGCCGGCCTACTGCGCCGCGCACGTGTTGCCGCTGGAGTCGATGGCACCCGACCTGGCCAGCCCGGCGACCACGCCCAACTTCGTGTGGGTCGGATCCAACGACTGCGACGACATGGAGGGCTGCGGCATCCGCGCCGGCGATCGGTTCCTGGAGCAGCAGCTCGGCGCGATCATGCGCTCCCCGGCCTGGCGCACCCAGCGCTCACTGGCCATCGTCACCTGGGACGAGGACAACTACGACCACGAGCGTCCCGCCCAGTGGGTCCCGACGCTCGTCCTGGGCTCGCGTGGGGTCAAACGCGGCTTCGTCTCGCCGGTCCGCTACACGCACTACAGCCTGCTGCGCACGATCGAGGGTGCTCTGGGCCTCGGTCATCTCACCGCGAACGACCTCTACGCCCAGCCGGCCAACGACGTCTTCACGCGCGGGCCCGTGGCCCGCCCGCTGACCGCCCACCCCGCCCGCGCCGCACACACCGGCCGCGCTGCGCGCCGAGCTCAAACGGCATTCGTCGTCAGCGCGCAGGCGGGCACCGTCACCCCGATCGCGCTGCCCACGCACGCTGCGGGCCAGCCGATCCGCGTAGGGCGCGACCCTCAGGCGATCGCGCTGACACCCGATGACCGCACCGCCCTGGTCGTCAACTCCGGCTCGGACACCGTGACCCCGATCGACACCGCGACGCGCCGGACGCGGGCGGCGATCAGGGTGGGGGACGACCCCCGAGCGATCGCCGTCACCCCCGACGGGGCCACCGCGTACGTCGCCGACAGCGGCTCGGACACCGTCACGCCGATCACCATCGCCACGGGCGCAGCCGGCGCCCCGATCCCGGTGGGCGCCCATCCGCGGACCCTCGTCGTCACCCCGGACGGGCGCACCGTGTACGCCCTGGACTGGGGCGGCGCCGCGGTGACGCCGATCGACACGTCCACCAACCGCGCGCTCGCGCCGATCGCGGTCGGGGCCTTTCCCGCCGCGGCGGCCGTCGATCCCCACGGTCGCACCGTGTACGTGGCCAACTACGGTTCCAACACGGTGACGCCGATCGACACCGCCACCGACACGGCCGGCCGGGCCATCCCCGCCGGCCAGGCCCCCAACGCGCTCGCCCTCACCGCGGACGGCACCACCGCGGAGGTGGTCGACGGGGCCACGGATCGCGTCACGCCCATCGACACCGCCCGCGGCCGCGCGGGTCGCTCGGTGCCGGTGGGCAGCTCGCCGACCGCGGTCGCCGTGAGAGGTTCGGCCGCGTTCGTGGTCAGCACCATCACCGGCACCGTGACGCCGGTCAGCACCGCCACGGGGCGCGCCGGGCGGCCGATCTCGGTGGGCGTCTACTCCTACCCCACGTCGATCACGCCGGCGCCCGGAAGCGACCTCGCCGTGGTGCTCGGCACCTATGACGGCACGGTCCGCCTGCTCAACATGCGCACCCGCACGGCGTCCAAGCCGGTCAAGGTCGGGGCGCTCCCGGTGGCGGCGGCCATCACGCACTGACGCCGGCTCGCCAGAATCCGGCCGATGCCCACTCTCGGCACGATCACCGAGCCCGCCCGCGACGTCGAGGTCGTCCACCGCACGGAGGTGCTCGTGGTCGGCTCGGGGCCGGGTGGCCTGGCGGCTGCGCTCGGCGCCGCCCGCGCGGGCGCCGAGGTGACGCTGCTCGAACGGTTCGGCTGCTTCGGCGGCAACCTGACGGCGGTCGGGGTCGAGGCCGGCGTGCACCCGATGCTGCACCGGCTGTTCGTGGCCCCGGTCATGGACGGCCGGGCCGTGCGCGGCGCAATCGTCGAGTCCAAGGCGGGGAGGGAGGCGATCCTCGCCCAGCGGGTCATCGACGCCACCGGCGACGCTGACGTCGCCCACCGTGCCGGAGCCCCGACGGTCACGACCCCGCCCGAGGAGATGCAGGCGGCGTCCGTGATGTTCCACCTCTCCGGCGTCGACAAACAGGCCTTCCTGGAAGGCGTCCGCGCCGACCCGCAGACCTACGCGGACTGGAGCGCGGGGGAGTGGACGGTGCAGACCTCGGGCAAGGAGGACGAGCTGTTCTCCCCGTGACGGGACCGATCCCGACAGCCTCACGCGCGGCGAGATGGAGGGCCGCCGCCAGGCCGTGCTGGCGATCGAGGCGCTGCGCCGCTACACCCCCGGCTGCGGCGCAGCGCGGCTGCGCAACTTCGGCATGACCATCGGAATCCGCGACACCCGCAAGATCGACGCCGCCTACAACCTCACCGAGGCCGACGTCCGCGGGGAGGCCCGTTTTGAGGATTCGATCGGCATCTATCCCGAGTTCATCGACGGCTACGGCGTGCTCGTGCTGCCGACGACCGGGCGCTACCTGCACGTGCCCTACCGCGCCCTGGTTCCTCGGGGCGTCACGGGCCTGCTCGTCACCGGCCGCGCCATCGGCGGCGATCGCATCGCTCATGCCGCCACCCGGAACATGGCCTGCTGCGCGGTCGCCGGTCAGGGGGCGGGCATCGCCGCCGCGCTGTCGCTGCGCGCCGGCCGCGATCCGCACGAGCTCGACATCGGAGGCGTGCAGGCCGAGCTGGAGCGCCAGGGCGTGCGCTACCGGTAGCGCACCGCAGCCGGCCCGGACGGCGCGGGATACCGGCTCACCCGCGCGCCCGGCCGACTACTGTGGGAGAGGCCCATGGCTGCAGTCCGTACGCTGCTGGTGATCGAGCCGGGCCGCGCCGGTGACGCGGCGGTGGAGGAGGCGTGCCTGCAGGCCTGGCGCACGGGGTCCGCGGTGACGCTCGTCGCCACTGCTCCGCTGGTCGCGACCGTGCGCTGCGGCCCGGCGGGCGACGAGTACAACGGCGCGGTGATCGATGCCGTCACGCGCGATCTGGTGCGCGCCTGTGAGCGTCTGGAGACGGCTGGCGTCGAGGTGGACTGCAGCGTGCTCATCGACGGCCGCGACCCTCCGCTGGAGGAGTTCGCAGCGACCGGGGACTTCGAGCTGATCCTCCTGCCATCGCGCCGGCCGCGGTGGTGGCAGGCGCGTCACCCCTCGGCTCGCCGCCTCACCGGCAAGACCCAGGCCGAGGTGCGCCTGGTCGCTGGCCACTGATCAGCGGCGCGGGCGATCATCGATCGCGGCGGCCCGGGCGTAGGCGGGACGCGCCTTACTGCGCTTCACGTAGGCGTGCAAGCCCGGCCACGGCTCGAGGAGGTCTCGTGCATCCGCGCCCGCGAGGATGCTCGCGCAGAGCACGTCGGCGACGGTCAAACGCCCGCCCACCACCCAGTCGCGCCCGTCAAGCGCCGCCTGCAGCGCTGTGGCCGCGTCGGCGAAGCGCTGCTGGGAGGCCGTCGTCTCGGTGACGCCGTCCCGGAGCTCGGCGAACCAGCGAAACAGCGGCCCCTCCAGCTCGGTCATGGCGAACAGCACCCACTGATAGATCAGTGCGCGCTCCGAGGATCCGAGCGGCGCGGTCAGCCCGGCCTCCGGGTGCAGATCGCCGAGGGCCAGGCAGATCGCCGCCGACTCGAACATCACGGTGCCGTCCTCGAGTTCCAGCGCGGGCACCCGACCGAGGGGATGGCGCGCACGATGGAGGGCCGATCGCCGCTCGGCGCCGGCGATCTCCGTGAGCTCGTAGGGCGCGCCGATCTCCTCGAGCATCCACAGCGCGCGGCTGGAGCGCGTGCGCGGCATGTAGTAGAGGCGGACCGGGCTCATGTCGCCACGAATACTGACGCAACGGATATGCCGGCTGGCGCGTGTCGCCCTAGCGGTAGGTCTGGGCGGTCCTCGGTGTCGTCGGGAACCAGGCGCGGGAAGTAGTTCGCGGCGATCCCGAAGATGAAGTCGACGAACTGGGTGGGCGTGGGCGGCTGGTCGGAGTCGGTGAACTCGGCAGGGACGGCGAGTCCGGACTGCTTGGCGTGTGCGAGCAACCCGGGGCCGATGGCCTTGCCGAGATTGCTGAGGACCTGGCCGAGCTGCACCTTGGTCAGCTGCCATTCGGGCACCGGCTGCGGCTGGAAGTCGGGCCACGTGGCGGGGTCGCGCGGCGTGTCGCGGGAGAGCAGGTGATCGAACGTGGGGGCGGCCGCGTCGCGGGCGGTGAACGCGGCGCCAAGGCTCCAGACCTTGCGGAGTGTGGCGAGCATGGAGGTGTGGCGGTACTCGTCGTTGACCACCGTCCCTTCGTCGACCCAGGGAGACACGATGATCGCCGGCACGCGGTAGCCCGAGCGGTCGAACGTGAAATCACACTGTCCCGCGGGAGCGGCCGGGTCAGGTGGGGGTACCCGTCCCGGTGCGACGTGGTCGTAGGTGCCGCCGGGCTCGTCCCAGCCGATGAAGAACGTCGTGTTGTAGGCGTTGGATCCGTCGCTGGAGCCGGCGGCCTTGATCGTCCGGTAGATGCGGTTCAGGAAGTTCTCGCCGGCCACTGTGACCTCGTTGCGTTCTCGCGGGAGCTTCCGCTGCTGTTCCGGAGCCTCCAGGCACAGCCGCCGGAGGCTAGGCCGCTTTGAGCCCTGCGACGTCACCCGATCGGTACGAGGACTCCCGCACCGTGCCCTGCGTCGGCGATGCCGGGTCAGACCCCGGCCAGTGCCGGCGCCGGAGCGTTCCCGGACTCGAGCAGGTGGCGCCGAAGGAAGCCGATCTCCGCGTTGAGCGTGGCCTCGTGTGCCCGCTCGAACGCCGCGTAGTGATCGCCCGGCAGTCGCACGAGGTCTCCGAGAGGTGCTCGCCGCGCTGCCTTGACCGCGGGGGAGGTGAGGACGGTCTGGTCGTCGTCGAACACGACCACCAGCAGAGGGCATGCGATCCGCGACACCGTGCGCCCGGGCCGGTAGAAGGCGATGCGCAGGGCTGAGGCGGCGGCGACGGTCTGGTCCCAGTCGCGGTAGCGCCCGTCGGGATCGAGCGCCTGGCCGCCTCGTCCCCCGTCGGGCGTGGTGATCGAGGCCACGGTGCCGCGTGGGCCGGCGAGCGGAATGAGGACCGGCTGCCGGCGCAGGACCCGGCGGGCCACGAGGTCGCCTGCGGCGCGCAGATGCAGGCGCAGCGCCGCTCCCGGGGTCATCGCGCGGATGGCTTTCGGAGCGATCGCGGGTCCATCGGCCAGCGGGGCCTGAGCGATGGCGGCGGCCAGGCCCGGCTCTCGCGCGGCGACGCGGAGCACGTGGCCGCCGGCCAGCGAGAAGCCCCAGATCGCGATCTTCGTCGGGTCGACCTCGGGCAGCGTGGCGGCGAACGCGATGGCGGCCCGGTAGTCGTCCAGCTGATCGTCGATCCTGACGACCTGGCGCGGGCTGCCGCCGCTCTCGCCGAGCCGGCGGAAGTCGAAGGCCAGGACGCTGAACCCCGCGGAGTGGAAGTGTGGCGCGAAGGGGTCGCTCGCCGGCTCCTTGGTCACGCCGGTGCCTCCAGCCATGATGATGCACGCGCCGTTGGCGCCGGTGTAGTGCAGGGCGGCGATCATGGAATCGCCGCTGGGAAAGCGGATGTTGTGTGGTGCTGAGAAGGTCATGTCGGATATGGTTGCGCAGAGAAACTAGTTGCGCAAAGAATCCAGAGGAGGTGGCGAACTAGTTGCCGCGCAGAAACCAGGCTCCCACCCAGCCCCCGCGGGACGCAGTGGAGCTCGCGATGGACGTGCTCACTGACCGGTGGACCTTTCTCATCCTGCGCGAGGCGTTCTTCGGCGTTCGGCGCTACGGGCAGATGCAGCGCAACCTCGGGATCGCCCGCAACGTGCTGGCCGACCGGCTGAGCCAACTGGTGGCCAACGGGATGTTCGAAAAGGTTCGCTACCGGACCGACCCCGACTGGTACGAGTACCGGCTCACCGACCGCGCCGTCGACCTCTACCCAGTGATCGTCGAGCTGATGCGGTGGGCGGGCCGGCACCTCGCCAATGAGTCCGACATCATCGACGTGCGCCTGACCCACCGAGGCTGTGGCGAGCGGACCGAGCCCTACCTGACCTGCTCGCACTGTGGCCAGCCCGTGGGGGGCCGTGACATCGAGGCCACCGTTGTCCGCCCGCCGGCGGGCTGACGATCGCGTCGGGCGCCGCTCGGCCTGGTCCTTGCTCGGACGCGCCGGCCAGGGCTCAGCGGTTGTGGTTGACGACCTCGACGTTGTGGCCGTCGGGGTCGAGCACGAAGGCGCCGTAGTAGCCCGGGTGATACACGGCGCGTTCGCCGGGAGCGCCGTGGTCCTCGTAGCCCGCGGCGAGCGCTGCGGCGTGAAAGGCCTGCACCGTGGAGTCGGCGTCGGCGGGGAAGGCGAGGTGGACATGCTCGGTGAGCCGACGATCGTCGCGTACGAGCGAGAACGAGTAGTCCGAGCCCGAGAGCTGCACGCGATCGGGCGCGTCGTAGGTCAGGCGGATCCCGGCGTGCGGCGCGATCGTCGTGTAGAAGCGGCGCGACGCCTCGATGTCGTGGACGCGGAGCCACAAGTGGTCGATGCAGCCGTCGGCCACCGGGCGCTCGCGATCGGTATGGACCGCCTCGACGCTATTGCCATCCGGGTCAAGCAAGAAGCCGCCGTAGTAATCCGGACCATAGACCGCGCGCAGTCCGGGCGCGCCGGCGTCCCGGAAACCGGCGTCGAGCCCCGCCCGCCAGAAGGCGTCGACGGCCGCGCGATCGGGCGCGCGGAAGCCGACGTGCAGTCCGCGGGTCACCGGGTGGTCGCGATCCGTCGGGCCTATGTCCCAGTCCTCCCACTCGACCAGCTCGGCGTCGGCGTGACTCGGCTCGACGCCGAGCACCGAGAGCACCGTGCGGTAGAAGCGCTCGGAGGCGGCGAGGTCCGAAACAGCGATTCCCACGTGGTCAAACATCGCCCTGAGGCTACCCATCGCGGGCACGCTCGATCATCCACCCGTCGCACGCCCCGTAGTGCCGCCAACAGCGTGCGTGGAATCGACGGGAAGGGTCCGTCCCGTTGCGGAAGCCAACCCTGACTGCGACGATCCGTATCGCGACGCGATTCCGATCGCACAGTCTGTCGCCGGATCGACCGGCCGCTGCCCTGGCAGTGCGTATGTCACCAGCAACGTCGTAGCGGCGATCCGAGCCGACGAGCGCGCCCTGCGTTCCGGGCAAAGCGCGTCCGGGGCGCGCGACGCGCGCAGACCTGCTCTCGAACTTTGCGGGTCTGCGGGTTCGGTCGGCGCAGTCCGGCACCGCGCGCCCTGCTTTCGTGAAAACGCGCTACTCGGGGCTGGCCGGTCACGACGACGGACAGCATGCCGACGACGCCGGCCTCGCTGCTGGCGAATACCAGTGCCCTGGGGTCGCCAATGAGATCTGTAAGGCCGACGATCGGCCTACGATGTCTGCAATGCCGAGCGAAAGCTTCGTCACCTCGCTAGCAGGCGGCCAGCTAGGGGGACCTGACAGCGACTTCGCGATCGTTGAGTGGGCGGATTCGGGTGAATCTGGTTGGGAGTGGATCGCGCCGCTTCATGTCCATCACGCTGACGATGAGGCGTGGTATGTGCTCGGGGGAATGCTGCGTTTCCGGATCGGAGACGAGATATACGAGGCGGGTCCCGGGACCGCGGTCTTGGCGCCGAAGGGAACGCCGCACGCTTATGGCAACGCGAGGCGCGGCCAGCCCGCAAGGTATCTGCTGGTGACGACACCGAAGATCCTCGCGCTGGTACAGGCCCTGCACCAGCCCGGAGCCGATGATTACGCCGCCATCTTCCGTGCTCACGACTCACAGCTGTTGAGTTGATCGAGCGACCTGGTTTGCGCGGGTTGCGCGCACGTCGGGGCTCGGGCGGCTGACGCGACGCTGGAGCCGACCGCAGAGGCACGGAACCCGCGCTGAGCAGGGCTGCGCCTGCGCCGTCGCGGTGCACGTGGCAGAGCGAAAGCAGGTGCCCCGTCCCGGTTGCGCCCGGCCCTCGCGTCCGATCCCTTTCGGAAAGCAACCTTGGTTGGCGCCGTGATCGCTACACCCGTTCAGTTGGAGGGACTTGCTGTCCGGCCCGGCGCCCGGGCCGCGAGGTCCGCTTGCTGGGAGGCGGGTGAACGGAGGTGTGATGGCGCGATCTTCGGAGCGGATGGTCAATGAAGCGGCGCAGGCATCCTGGGCCGCGATGGCACGTAGCGCGTTCCTCACTGGTGGAGCGACCGAGGCGAGTACCTTGCGAGTGAGCGGCGCCCGGTGCGCGAAGAGCGGGGTGCACCCGCGCTGCAGCCGGCGTTCGTTCTGCATCGTTTTCGCGATGCCGGTCAAGCGCCACGATCTCTGGTGCGGTGCGCTGAGAATGGGGATTGAGCCGGGCCGGGTTTCACGGAGGCTTCGAATCGAGGACGATCTGTCCTCGGGACAGGAGAACCTCCGCGAATGCCACGACCCAAGAAGTATCCAGATGAGCTGATCGCGCGCGGGGTCCGGCTGGCGATCGAGTCGGGCCGGCCGGTGCGGCATGTTGCTGCTGATCTCGGGATTCATCATGAGACGTTGCGTCGGCATGTGCGCCAGGCCGAGGCTGATGGTGGCCTGCGGCCGGACCTGCCCAGCAGCGAGGAGCGCGAGCAGATCAAGAAGCTGCGCCAGGAAGTGTTCGAATTGCGCCGCGCCAACGAGATCCTGAAGGCCGCCAGCGTGTTTTCGCGACCGAGCTCGACGCAGACCGAACGAAGTGAGCATGTTCATCGATGAGCATCGCGATCGCTTCGGCGTCGAGCCGATCTGCCGGTCTTGGGCGTGTCGGCGTCCGCCTATTACCAACGCGCCCCCACGGCGAGCGCTGTGACCGGGAGATCACCGATGAGCGGCTACTGGCCCAGATCCGGGAGGTCCACCGGGCCAACTACGAGGCCTACGTTATCGCCGCACCTGGAAGGCGTTGCGGCGGGCCGGGGCGACCGTGCCGCGCTGTCAGGTGCAGCGGCTGATGCGCTCCCACGGGATCCAAGGCGCGAAGCGCCGCGGGAAGTCGTGGCGGACCACGATCGCTGATCCCGACGCTCAGCGCCGGCCCGATCTGGTCAGGCGGGATTTCACCGCGCCGGCGCCGGATCGCCTGTGGGTTGGGGACATGACGTATCTGCGCTGCTGTGAAGGCGTGGTCTACCTGTCGTTCGTGATCGACGTGTTCAGCCGCCGCGTGGTCGGCTGGCAGCTGGCGGGGCACCTCCGCACCAGCCTCGTCCTTGACGCGCTGACGATGGCGGTTGGGACCCGCGCACCGGGCGCTGACTTCCAGCTCGTCGCCCATTCGGATCGCGGCGGTCAATACACGTCCGGGCTCTACACCCAGACCCTGGATGACCACCGCATCCTGGGCTCGGTCGGATCAGTCGGCGACGCGCTGGATAACGCCGTCGCCGAGAGTTTCGTGGACTCCCTAAAGCCGAGCTGATCGCCGACCGCGTCTGGCCAACCAAGACCCAGCTCGAGCTCGCGATCGTCACCTACATCAGCTGGTTCAATCACGACCGTCTGCACTCCACCCTCGGCGACATCCCACCCGCCGAGTTCGAAGCTCTCGCGGCCCTACGGTTAGAGACAATCGCTGACACAGCAAACAGCTCAGACCTACAAACCCGGTCTCCGTGGAACCCGGTCCTGCTCAGATGGGTCGGGGACGTACTCGTGACTGTGGCGTTGGCGTTGCGAGCCTCTATGGACCATGACGTAGGACTCGGGCCGCGCGACCGGCGGCCCGAGTCTGTCCGGAGCAGTTTGTCCGATCGCTATGAGATCGCAGCAACCGCCTCTGCGTCTGGCATCGCGACTGGCCCGGTGTGGTGGTCGAGCTTCGGTAGCCAGACGAGCCAGGTCGGCAGGTACCAGTTGTAGTCGCCGAGTAGCTTCATTGTGGCGGGGAGTAGTACGCCGCGGACGATCGTTGCGTCGATCAGAACGGCGGCGGCGAGCCCGACGCCCATCTCCTTCAACTCGAGGATCGGGAGCGTCGCGAAGATCGCGAACGCGCCGATCATCACGATCGCCGCACTGGTAACGGTGCCCGCCGTGGTCTTGATTCCCTGGGCCACGGCGTCCTCAGTGGTGAGTCCGCGATCGAACGCTTCGCGAACTCGACTGAGGATGAACACGTGGTAGTCCATTGAGAGTCCGAACAGGATCACGAACATGAACATCGGCAGGAATGGAGCGATCGCGCCGCTCGACTTGAAGTTGAGCAGCCGCTCACCCCAGCCATATTGGAACACGGCGACGACCACTCCGTAGGCCGCCGCGACCGACAGCAGGTTCAGCACGACCGCCTTTATGGCGATCACGATCGAGCGGAACGAGGCGAGCAGCAGCAGGAACGCAAATGTGAGCACGAAACCGAACACGATCGGCAACGAGCTCTTCATCATCTCGTTCCAATCGAAGGAACTGGCTGTCTGCCCGGTGACCGCATAGCTGGCGCCGGGAATCGTCCCGATCGTCCGTGGGAGCAGCTGGTCGCGGAGGGTCAGCAATTCCTTGGTAGAGGTTGCGTCGACGCCACTGCCGCTGAGCGGGATCGAGATTCGCGCGACGGTGTGGGCCGAGTTGGTGTCGATGTGGACGGCCCCGTAGTGCCGGCCGGTCGCTGAGGCGGCGGCCTGTAGCCGTGCGAGCTGGTGCCTGAACGCGGCTGAGTCGGTCTGGACTCTCGCCACGACCACGGCGGGACTCGCCTGGCCGGGAAATGCGGACTGGATCCGGTCGAGCGTCTCGACCGTGGGGGCACCGCGCGGCAGCGACTGCAATCCAGATTGTGCGGTGTGCAGGTGAAGCGTCGGGATCGCCATCGCGAGAAGCAGTACGGTCGCGCTGGTCGCTGAAACGGCAGGACGTCTCAGGACCGGTGTGAGGATTCTGGCCCACACGCGCCTCTCGCCACCCGTCCGGGGCAGGCGCCCGATTAGCGGAATCCGTCCCTTGTCGACCCGATCACCGAGCTTTGACAGGAGCGCCGGCAGCACGGTGAGTGAGCCGATCATCGCCACCGCGACGACGGTCATCGTCGCGAGCGAGAATGACCTGAACGACTGATCGCCGCTGAACAACATTCCGGCCATCGCGATCATCACCGTCGCGCCGGAGATCAGCACCGAGCGTCCAGACGTCGCTGCCGCTGCATCGAGGGCCGCGGCTGGGCCGATGCCGGCCGCCCGCTCCTCACGCTCGCGCTTGAGATAGAACAGCGTGTAGTCCACGCCGACTGCGAGTCCAATCAGCAGCACGATGGAGCTGACACTCGGGTCCATCGGGACGAGATGGCTCTCGAGTGAGACGAGACCGACTGTCGCCGCCACCGCCTCGAGCGCGAGCATCAGCGGCAGCCAAGCCGCCACCAGCGAACCGAACACGAGCAGAAGAATGATCAGCGTCAGCGGTACCGACCGGGAGCCCGCCTGGGCGAGCTGCGTCTTGAACAGCTTGTCGAGCGCTTTGCTCGAGCTCACTGACCCGGCCTCGCCGACGTAGAAGCCAGGGTGACGTGCGGCGACCACCGACACGGTCCGCGTGAGCGGGTCGATCTGCTTCTCCGCTGCATTGAGCTTTCCGCTCATGTCCCATTCGACCAGCGCGGTATGCCCGTCGCTGGAGACCTGAGCGCGGCTCTGCGACTGCAGCGGCGTGCGCAGATTATGGACCGACCTGAAAGGTGCGACAGTCGAAGCGACGTCGGAGACTGCCGCCTGGAACGCCGGGTCGTGAATGGTGGCGTGCTTGCTTTGGATCACGACGATCTCCGTCTGCGGGCTTGACTGACCGAACCCGGCGTGCTTGAGAATCTGGTCAGCACGGTGTGCCTGGCCGACGTTCAGGTTCTGCTGATCGATCGTCTTCATGCCCACGCTCGAGCCGATGGCGACCGCGGCGATCACGAACGCCAGCCAGCCGAGGATCGCGACCTTGCGGTGGCTTGCGCTCCAGCGGCCCATTCGGGCCGCGATGTTGCGACTGGGATTGAGGAGTTGCATCTGGTGCCTTTCAGTTGGACTTGAGCGGACAGAAATGTCGGGTGTCGATCGTGCTCGCAACTGCGGGTGGTCGCATCGGCGAGATCGCCGGTTCACGCTCGCGTTACGCCGTCAGCGCAGGCTCGAGCGCCACCCGCGAACCGTTCGGGTGCGGTCGGCTGGGCGCCGACGGTTGCCGCGGCGGTGTTTTCAGGCAGCCGCTTGGCGCGGCGTGCCGGATTCGAGGGGCAGACCGGCCTCGGTCCAGTCCTGCTTGCCTTCGGCGTACTTACGAACGTTGCTGTAACCGAGTGCGATCAGCTCGCTGGCGGCAATCTCTGAGTTGCGGCAGGCCGTGTTTGAGCAGTAGGTCACGATCGGAGCGTCCCTGTCGGGCAGCAGCGATGCAGCCAGCGCGAGGACCTGCGTGTGGGGGATGTTGATCGCGCCTGGCAGGTGAGCGCTCTCGTAGTACAGGGGGCCGAGGGTCTCGACGACGGTGACGGTTCCCGCCGTGATCTCGGTGCGAAGCTGGTCGCGGGTGATGAGTGCCGGCATGGCGAATCTCCTTGTTGATTGATGCCTGGTTTAGGCGGTACTCATGGTGCGTCTTGGCGAGCCGGCTGTCCAAGACCCGTTTGATGTCAAGTCATACGCGGCTCAGCGCGCCTGCGCACCAGGTGTGCTGGAGTTCTCTCCGTGACCCCTGACCTGCGCCAGCTTCGCTACTTCGTGGCGGTCGCCGAGGATCTGAACTTCACTCGCGCGGCCGAACGCCTGCACATGGCTCAACCCCCTCTCAGCGCAGCGATCCGCCAGCTCGAAGAGCAGCTCGGCGTCGCGCTCTTTGAGCGCACCACCCGCCAGGTCGAGCTGACGGTCGCGGGAAAGCTGCTGCTCGAGAAAGGCCAGCAGCTGCTCGCTCACGCCGAAGAGGTGTTCTCGGCCGTCCGCGAGGTCGACCGAGCGCCAACCGGCAGGTTGGGAGTCGGGGTGGCGCCGCCGGCGAGGTTCGGATTGGCCCCAGAGCTCTTTGCCGCCTGCGCGAACGAGGCCGCCGGCGTCATGCTCTACCCCCGCGAGGACACGACCGGTGTGCTTCTGCGCGAGCTACGCGCGGGCCGTCTTGACCTCGTCGTCGCGTTTTGTGCGCCGCCCGATGACGCACTTCAACGTGAGCGGCTCCGCGATGAGCCGGCGGTCGTACACGTGGACGTATCGCACCCGCTCGCGACGCGCAGCAGCGTCGCCCTGACTGACCTTCGCGACGAGACGCTGATCGTCGCCGGCAGCCCCGACTCACCCGGCTTTACGTCGACCATCGCCGGGCATTGCCGGGACTCAGGGTTCGAGCCCAAGACCATTTCGGACCCGTACCCGGATCTGGGACTGCAGGCGATCAGAGAAGGCCTCGGGGTTGTTGTCTATGTGCGGACCGCCTTCGCTCAAGACCTCGACGGTTCGGTGTTCGTACCGATCGACCCCCCGGTGACGCTGCCGTTCGACCTGCTCTGGAGGCGCGGCACCCATAGCGGTGCCCTGGATGCGGTATTGAATGTTGCGCGAAGCCTTCGTGACCGCAAGGGCTGGATCGCGCCAGCGTCATAACCCTGCGGTCGTCGGTGAGTCACGGGAACCGGATCGAGCAAAGCGGCAAGAAACGTCACGCCAGGTCGGGCTCAAGGCAGCAGGCCGTCTCCCTTGTCCTTGATACCGAGCTGACGCCAATCGTTCCCTGAGCCTCAACCGCGCCGACGTACTCCGCCGCTGCCCACGCGACCAGCGAGGCCCGAGCGTACCGGTGCCGCAACGCGTATGACTTGACATCAAACGGGTCTTGGACACGCGGTTCGGCGGCCCTCACCATGACGACAGCCGAATCACCATCCAACCAGTGGGGAGAATTCCGATGCCCGACCGCACCATTAACGCTCACACCGATAGCCACGCCAATTCTGCGCCTACGGCGAAACGGCCTGAGGCGCAAAATGATCACGCCCACAGGCTCCTGCACGTCGTCGGATCGCCGCGCCAAGGGAACTCCGAATCAGAGGCGATAGCCGCGGCGTTCCTCGACGCGTACCGGGCAAACCATCCCGCCGCAGAGGTCGACACGCTCGATCTCTACACCGAGCCCCTGCCTGTATTCGACGGAGATAAAGCGGCGGCAAAGATGCAGATCTTCGGGGGCGAACATCCCGACGAGACGGTGTGGAGCTCGGTGCAGCGGGTCTTTGAACGCTTCGACGCAGCTGACCGCTACCTCTTCGGCGTGCCGATGTGGAACCACGGCGTGCCGTGGGCGCTCAAGCATTTCATCGACACGGTCACCCAACCTGGGATGGCTTTCAGCTTCGACCCGGAGGCGGGGTACAGCGGCCTGCTCAAAGGCAAGACGGCGGTCGCGATCTACACCGGGGCGGTCTGGGGCCCCAGCGTCAGTCACGCCTTCGGGCACGACTTCCACTCGACCTATTTCGAGGACTGGCTGCGCTTCGTCGGCATCGACAAGATCCACAGCGTCCGCTTCCAGCGCAATCTCACCGGCCCGAGCATCGACACCGACCGCTACGCGGCCCGACGTCACGCCTCGGAGCTCGGCGCACTGCTCTCTACATCAACGCGCGCTCGGACTGCGGTCTCAGCCCTCTGACGGCTCCGCCAGGTGATCATGGGCAACATACGACTTTCGACGATGAGGAGATCGCCCGTGCGACGGTCGGAAGCTGAGCTCCCGAAAGCCTGACACCCGCGCAAGGACGAAAGCGCGTCTCGACCAGCGTGTACCGCGCACCTGCTCGTCGCCAGCAGCGAGGCCGGCCGAGCCTTCATGCCATCCGTCGCCGCGACCGCCGAGTCCAGAGCCCTGGTTTCGTTCAGGCGCGGGCACGCTCAGGAGGCAAGCATCGGCGAGCGTCGCGCACCTGCATTCAGAGATTGCGGGTCTGTCGGCCAAAATCGCAAGAGCCCCGAGTTTCGCCAGATGCAGGATCGTCGCGCCTCCCGCCGGTGCTGCGCTTGTGCCCATGCAAGTGCAACGCCGAGCGTGGTCAACGCTCACCAATGGGTTGCGCGAGAACCAATCATCGGGAGCGGCGTTTTTGAGCGCCGGTCTTCGACGACAAGCGTGCCTACGTGTGCTTCTCGCGCAACCAAGTGGCGACAAACCAGAAGCGGTGAGCAGGGCCGGGCGTCGGGGGACGCCGAGCCGCACCCATGCCGCTCCATCAGCCCCGCTACGCCGCGTTCGTGACCGAGGTGAGTGTGCTGCCCGCACTGCCCGCTCCTCCCAGCGGCAGCGCTGGCGTCTCACCGCGGGGAACCGAATCGGCCGGGCTCGACAATGAACATGTGATGACTGCACGCACCCTGGCAGCCGGCTCTCTGAGCGACGGTGAGCTGATCGCCGAGTCGAGCACCAGGGCTGACGCGTTCCACGAGGTGTTCAACCGCCACTTCACGGCGGTCTACCGCTATCTCGCTCGCCGGGTCGGCCGTGACCGCGCCGAGGACCTGGCTTCGCTGACGTTTACGGTCGCCTTCACCCGTCGAGCGACGTTCCGTACCGACGCGAGCGACGCTCGCCCGTGGCTGCTCGGGATCGCCACCAACCTGCTCATGAACGAGCGCCGGGCCGAGCAGCGCTCGCTCGAGGCTATCGCTCGGATTCAGGCGCAATCGTCGCCAACAGCTGCTGACCTCGCCGCCGATGGGCTCGACCACGAAGTCGCGGCCTCGCTCTCAGAACTCCACCCTGACCAGCGAGATGTGCTGCTGCTGTTCGCCTGGGGCGAGCTCTCCTATGAGGAGATCGCCCTGGCCCTCGCGATTCCGGTAGGGACGGTCCGTTCGCGGATGTCTCGAGCCCGCAGCCAGTTGCGGCTGCGACTGGAACCGTTTGTCCAACCCAAGGAGAGCCAGCGATGATCGACGAACTCGACCTGGTCCGCCGGTTCCGCGCCGATGAGCCTGACGCCGGCGACGACACGATCACGGCCGCCCGGGCGACACTGGCACGGGCGATTGCCGACGCGACGCCCCCCGTGAGCCACCCGCGGCGCCGCCACACGACCGGCGTCTGGCGCCGGCGTGGCGCCCTGGTTACCGCGGCGGTCGCGATCGCGGTGGTCGTCGTGTGGCCGTTCGGTGCTGGCGGTGGCCCGTCGGTGTCCTCAGCGCTGGCGACGACGCTGAACCGGCTGGCGCAGATCGCCGCCAGCGGACCGACGCTGGTGCCGCACCGCGGCCAGTACCTCTACGTCGCCTCGGCCAGCAACCAGGAGACCGACGCCATCGTGAACGGCAAGGAGTGCGTCACGCACGCGCCCGAGCGCCGGCAGGTCTGGATCGGCGCGGACGGGTCGGGCCTGCTGCGCGAGAGCTCCGGAGCGGCAACCTTCTCATCGATTGCCGACCAGAGTCTGTGTCAGGCAATGCCGAAGGGCGCGATCTCGCAGCCCGGGACGAGCAACCTGTGGTTCGCGCCGGACTGCTTCTCCATCGGCCCCAACAACGACGTCAACGCGTTGTCGACCAATCCGCGCAAGCTCCTCGCGCAGATGCGGCGAGCAGACGGCGGGCCACGCTCCGCCGGCGAGGACTTCGTCCACGTCGGCGACTTCCTGCGGGAGACCGACGCCCGGCCAGCCCTGCGCGCGGCCCTCTACCGAGCGGCCGCCCTGATCCCCGGCGTCCGGCTGCTCGGCACCGTTCGCGACCATGTCGGCCGCGGCGGCCTGGGCGTCGCGTACCACACCCATGAGCTGATCTTCAATCCGCGGACAGCCGCACTGATGGCCGAGCAGACGATCGGCGACCCGGGCTGGACGGTCTACCTCGCGTCGCGCGTCGTCAACCAACTCCCGCGGCGATCCCCGCTGCCGCTCACCCCGCCGTGTGTCAACGACGCCGGCCACAACGCCCATACGCCCGCCGGAGACGTCGAGACGGGAATCCGGCCCAAATGAGCGGCCTCCGTCACTCGCGGCCACCGATGCATAAGCGCCGACGGCAGGATCAGCGACCGCGTCGCAGGAACCACGTGACCGCTATCGGACAATAGGAAGCGCGGCGGTGCGGCAGCTGGCGCGGGCCTCAAGATTGCCGGCGCGCACGCGGTGCGTATGCATCAGCGCGCCGGCGTTAAGGCCGGTCGGACGATCGCTCGGCGCGAAAAGCAAGCGTCAGGCGCTACGGCTCACCGCCTCGCAGAGCCAACGCCGCGCTGACAACACACCGATGTCCTCACGACGAGGCCGAGGTGGCCCCTGATCGGGAATCGGGGTTCGTGATCGGTGATCGATCGATGTCGCGGTCACCGGTCGAGGCGGCGCTCCAGCCCAGGCCCACAGCGCCGCGCGGGTTGGCGATGTCGGCGATCGGGCCCTGCCCGCCTACACGCTCAGGATCTACACGCTGTCGCATGACATTCCACAGCTGAACGCCAAGCTGGCCACACTCGGGATCGATGAAACCGTCGTGCCGATCGTCGCCGGGTGTCCAACCGCCGTGCCCAACTACCCCATCAATGGGCAGACCACAATCACGCTGCGTCCGAACCACTACGACCTCGCGCCCGGAGACCAAGGTTTCCTCGCAGCCAGGGTGCTTCCGAACGGTCAACTTCAATACGCCCAGGGTGCGATGGCGGCCGGCACGATCCCGGCCTGCTTCGGGACTCAGAACGTGACCGTAAGCCCGGCGTCCGGCGCCACCACAACAGAGACCAATCCTGCCCGGACCACGGGTTCCCACTAATCGAGCACGGGACGCCGACTGCTGGCCGAGGCGCCCCAAGCAGCCTGCGTCCTTCCCAGCTGATCGCGGCTGCGCCGGAGGACGCGGGAATCGCGCTACCGGCCGATGTTGGACCTGACCCGAG
Organism: uncultured Actinomycetota bacterium; assembly: GCA_963708835.1. Lineage (GTDB taxonomy): Bacteria > Actinomycetota > Thermoleophilia > Solirubrobacterales > Solirubrobacteraceae > Palsa-465. The sequence continues at coordinate 201,764 of CAVPUB010000004.1, forward strand.
CTGGCGGCGCGCGCCTGGGCGGCGACATGACGTGCAGGACGCCCCGGCGGCTGCGCGCCGGGCAGTTCGCCGTCTGGACGGGGTCAGAGGTGGAGGCGCGCAGCTGTTGAGCGCAACGCGACATCCGCGGTGCGATCTGTCCGCTGGAGGACTTGTTTGTGCTGCCGGTCAGCGGTAAGTCAATCCGGACAATGTCTTATCAAGGAGAAATTCTGTGATTCTGAGAATCGACCGCCTGCAGACCGCGTTGCCGCCGCCGTCCGATCCTGATCCGATTGGGGCGTCCGCGGTCCAGGAGCTTCTCGGCGGCAAGTACGGCGAGATGTCGACGTTCATGAACTACACGTACCAGTCGTTCAACTTCCGCAGTCGTCAGGGTGCGCGCCCGTTCTACGATTTGGTGGCGAGCATCGCGGCGGAGGAGTTTGGTCACATCGAGTTGGTCTCGACGGCGATCAACACGATGCTCACGGGTTCGACCGAGGGCAAGCCGGGCGAGTTGGGTGACCTGACCGGCGTCAAGGACGTCCGCAACACCCAGCACTTCATCGCCGGAGGCGCTGGAACCCTGGTCCAGGACTCGATGGGCAAGCCCTGGAACGGCGACTACGTGTTTGCCTCTGGCGACCTGATCGAGGATCTCACCCACAACTTCTTCCTCGAGACCGGCGCGCGGAACAACAAGCTCAAGGTGTACGAGATGGTCGACCATCCGGCCGCCCGTGCCCTCACCGGCTATCTCCTGGTGCGTGGGGGCGTGCATCAGGTGGCGTATGCCCGTGCTCTGGAGAACCTGACCGGCGCGAACCTGATGAAGCTGTTCCCGTCGCCCCGGATTCCGACCGACAAGATCCCCGAGTGTCAGCCGCACATCAAGCGCGGCGAGCATCTCAAGCTCTACCGCTTCTCTCCCAGCGATTTCGCCGAGATCAAGGCCGTCTTCAACGGGCCTCATCCCGAGACCGGCGAAGAGCTCTTCGTCGCCGAGGAGGCCCATCCCGAGGGCGCGCCTGCGTTCGATCTCCCGTCGGAGCCTGCGGTGTTCGCACCCGGACCAGACCCGGAGATGCTCGCCGACGTCTCGGCCAAGCTCCGGAAGGCCGCCGGCCTATCCGCGAAGCCCACTGGGGCGGTCGCCAACGGCGCCGGCAAGAGCAACGGCAAGAGCACCCGCAACGGCAAGGGCGTGGCCGGGAAGGTCAAGGACGCCGTCAGCTAGACAGGACAGAACGCACAGGGGTGGTGGCGCCGGCCCTCGCCGGGAGCGGCACCACCACCAGGTGCCGCAACGAACCACACCGACTGGAGACAGAGATGGCTGGACTCACCACCCTTGACGAGAAGCTCGCCGAGGTTCTCGGGCTCGCTCAGGCAGCACAGACCGCTACCAAGAAGGTCGCCACGCTGGCCCGCCAGGAGAAGGAGAGCGAACTCCTCGAGCTCATGCGGCAGATGGGAGACGAGGCGGCCAAGGTCGAGCAGCGCTGCGACGTTGTCGCCGGCTCACGTGAGGGCATGCGCACCGCGATCACCAAGAAGGCGCGCGAAACCAAGACCGAGGTCGTCGGCTTCATGAAGACCTATCTGGAGGACGCTGAGGCCCTCGACGGCTTGGAATTCCTCAGCATGGCCGAGGCCGGCGAGATGGCCCATTGGGAGATCCTGGCCAAGCTCAACGAGACGGCCAAAGACAAGGAAGTCGCCGGCGTCGTACAGTTCGCCGTCCCGCTTCAGAGGGCCCACGTCGACTCCGTCCGCGAGCATTCGCTGCGGCTGGCCGCCGAAGAGGACCCGTCAGGACCCGCGTAGCCGCCGCCACCGGCGTCTCTTCATCATGGCGATCAACCAAATTCAGATAGCGGCCTCACCCGACGAGGTGTTCGCCGCGTTGGCCAACGCTGCCAACTATGGCGATTGGGTTGTCGGCTCTGACACGATCCGTGACGCGGACGCCGACTGGCCCAAGGTCGGCTCACGGTTCCATCACCGGGTTGGCGTGGGTCCGCTCAAGCTCAACGACCACACCGAAGTCCTCGAAGTGGATCCGCCTCACCGGCTGATCATGCACGCCCGGGCCCGGCCTCTGGGCACCGCCGAGGTCGCGATGCGGCTGACGGAGCGTGACGGCGGGACACTGGTGACCATGTCGGAGACGGCCGGTGACCGGCTGTCGCGGCTGATGCTCAATCGACTGACCGACCCGCTGATCCGACTCCGAAACGCTGAGTCGCTGCGCCGCCTCAAGCGCATCGCCGAGACCGGCGTCGCCAAGCCCTGAGCGCTCTTCAGGCTCGCCACGGCCGGAGGCGACGGTCCGCGAGCAAGGCGCGCGCCGCAGAACGGCCACCCATGCCCTGCACCGATCCTCCCGGGTGCACGGACGCCCCGGTGACATAGAGACCGCGCAGGGGGGTCCGGTGGCGACAGAGCTCCGGTGCCGGCCGGAAGATGAGCTGTTGGTCAAGCTCGTAGGTGCCGCCCCCGAGATCCCCGTTCACAAGACTGGGATTGTGGGCCTCAGTCTGTTGTGGATTGCGAATTGCTCGCGCCAACACGACCCGGGAGAAACCGGGGGCAAACCGCTCGAGCTGCCCCTCGATCAGGTCCGCCACGTCCTCGTCGCTGCACTCATATTCCGGTGGAATGTGCCCGTAGCAGTACAGCGTGTGCTGGCCCTCGGGAGCGCGTGAGGGGTCAGACAGGGTGTGCTGACCGACGACGAGCGCGGGTCGCTGTGGCATCTCGCCGCGTTGGCCGGCATCGGCCGCCGCCGCGAGATCGGACAGCTCCCCGCCTACGTGCACCACCGCCGCCTGTCGAGCTTCCGAGGCCGTCCACGGGACCGGGCGCGCGAGCGCGTAGTCGACCTTGAACGCCGCCGTCGAGTACCGCCAGATGCGCAAACGTCGCTGCAACCGCTCGGGCAAGGCATGGTCGGGAAGCAGATCGGCCAATGGCCGCGCGCTGATCGTGGTCACCACGTCCCGCGCCTCCAGCTCCTCGCCGCTGCGCAGCCGCACGCCCGCGACGCGCCCACCGTGCACCAGAGTGCGCTGCACCGGGGCGTTGCAGCGGACCAGCACACCTTCCCGCATCGCGATCGTCGTCAGCGCGTCGATGATCCGACCCTGACCCCCGGCCGGGAACGGCCACCCGTGGGAATGAGCCAGAAGCTGGAGGAGAAACCCGAACGCACCACTACCAGCCGTCGACGGCGCAAGACCAGAATGCTGAGCTGACCCCGACAACCACGCCGTCGGACGAGTCGCGCCCGCAAACACGTCAAGACCAAACGCCTCGATGGATCCCGTCATGCGCCGAGCCAGCAGCAGCGCGTCGCGGCGCAAAGACGCGGCCAGCGCGATCGGCAGGCGGACCGGCGGTAACGGCCCGAGGATCGTGTCCACCAGAGGCTGCGCCAGCGGCAGGTACTGCTTGATCAGATCACGCCAGGGTCGCCCTGCACCGGGGTGAGCCGCGTCCAACGACGCGACCGTCGCGTCAAGCTCACGATGCAATGCGATCGCGGTTCCGTCCTCGAACGGGTGAGCCATGATCGCGCTCGGGCTGATCCAGCGAACGCCCTCCGCTTCGAGATCGAGCTCGCGCATGGCTGGCGACGCGACGGTCATGGGATTGAACCCGGCGCAGTGATCGTGGACGAACCCGGGCAGCGTCGCCTCCGTGCTCGTCGCGGCCCCGCCGGGCACAGGAGCATGTTCGAGCACCGTGACCGAGAGACCCGCCCGAGCGAGATGAATTGCGCACACCAGCCCCGAACAGCCAGCGCCCACGACCACCACCCGGCGGTCACGGGTCAAGCCGCACCCCGGATGAGGTCACTCGCGCACGCGGACACCGCAGCCGCGGAGCTCACTCGACAGGCCCGTTGATGTGATTCATGCGTCTCATGCGACTACCCCGTTACTGACGCCGGTACCGGCGAACCTCGTCATCGGCCACAGACCGGAGCGCGAAGCTCCGGATCGACGCACTGGAGCCGATCGAGACCACACTCGGCCACCTTGTGTGGTACATTGTTACCATGGTACAGATTGAGCGCGTGCAAACGGGTCTGCGGATCGAGAGGAACACGCTGAAGGTCCTGAAAGCCGTGGCCGAATACCTGGATCTGTCGCTGGGCGATCTGGTTGAGGGCATCGTGCTGCACGTCTTCGAGGGGCAGGCGCCGTTCAGCCCAGCTGTTCTGGGCAAGGTCGAGCAGCTCAAGGCGGTCTACGGCCTGACGCTGACCGCGGCCGATGCACACAAGTTGACCGAAGAGGAGTGAGGGATGAGAGAGCGGCTCAGCGACCGGATCCACGTAGCGCTGCCGGCGGAGGAGGCATTCCAGCTATTCACTCCACGTGGCGAGCGCGAATGGGCGCCCGGTTGGGATCCCACGTTCCCCGCGCCGAGCTCCGATGACAGCGAGCCAGGCACGGTCTTTGAGACCGAAGCACACGGCCAGCGAGGCACCTGGCTCGTGACCGACCGTGTATGGGGCAGGCACATCGCGTACGCCCAGGTGATACCGGGTCAGAGGGCAGGTCGTATCACCGTCACGCTCGACACAACCGACCGGGGCAGCGAGGTGGAGGTCGTGTACGAGCTCACGGCTCTGAGCGAAGCAGGCGCGCACCACCTCCAGCAGTTCGCCGAGGGCTACGCCGAGTATCTGCAGTCGTGGCAGGACGCGATCGCCGCATGCCTCGAGAAGCGGGCCGAGTCATAGCGCTCGTTTGACCGGACGGCTGCGCCTGCTTCTCATGGCCGAGCATTGCCAGGGCGGCTGGGGGCAGTTGCAGGCTGAGGTGCGCCGTCGTCAGTCGCGAGCGAGCGGCAACTCGGCCGCTCGACTCGGACTGGCCAAGACTCACCAATCCAACACCGTTTCAATGCGCGCGGATGTGGAGTGCCCGCCAGGCGACTGTCGTGTCACGTTCGCGGTGGCGAGCTACTGCGGCTTGATCCCGGCGGCTTCGATGATCCGGGCAGCGCTTTCGCTCTCGCTCCGCACGAAGCGGGTGAAGTCAGACTGCGTCATGCTCATCGGCTCGCCACCGTGTTTGCGGAGCGAGGCGCGCACAGCAGGATCTGCCAGAGCGCGCGCGATGTCCTGGGCGACCTTCTGAACGACTCCGGCTGGAGTAGCCCCCGGCGCCCATATCCCGTACCAGATCGGGAAATCGAAGCCGCGGACGCCGGCCTCGGCCACCGTCGGAACGTCGGACAGCGCGCCTGAGCGGTGAGCGCTGCTCACGCCGAGCGGCAGGAGTCTGCCCGCGCGGATATGCGGCAGCGTGGTCGGGATCGGCGACAGCGCGTAGTCGGTGCGCCCGGCGATCGTGTGCGCGATCGTCTCGGCGATCGCATCGCTCCCCCGCGCGGGGACGTGAGTGGCGGTGATCCCGGCTGCGAGATTGAATTTCTCGATCCCCAAGTGCGTAGCCGTGCCCACGCCGGTGGAAGCGAACCTGAGCTCCCCCGGCTTTGCCTTCGCCACCGCGATCAGCTCGCGCACGGTAGCGACGGCCGCCGACTGGCCGGCGACGAGCACGTAGGACTGGGTGGTGAGCGCCGCGACTGGGACGAAGTCCGCGACGGGGTCGTAGGGAAGGTTCGTCACAAGCGCCGCGCTATATGCGTGCGCGTTGGTATGGACGAGCAGCGTGTAACCGTCGGCCGGGGACGTCGCCACCATCGCTGGAGCCGCCGTGCTGCCCGCACCAGGATGGTTCTCGACTGTCACGGACTGGCCCCACAGCTCAGAAAGCCTGCGACTTACCGCGGCTGCGATCACCTGTGGCCCACTGCCCGGGCCGAACGGTTCGATCATCCGTACGAGTTTGGTCGGATAGTCGCTCTTGGCGGTTGGGATCGCTGCTCTCATGGTCTGCGCTCCGAGGAGCGAGGTTGTACCACGGCTCGCCCGCGGCGCTGACGGTCTCTGCAGGTCCTCGATGAAGCGGCCGTCAGTCGACGAGCGGGACGGTGGCGGCGGTGGCGCCGCGCGCTTTGCCTTTCTTGGCGAAGTAGCGGCCGATCGCGATCGAGCCGACGATGCCCAGTCCTGTCGCGGCCAACGGCAGCGTCTGGTCGTAGTTGTAGGCGGTGGAGTAGCGGCTCTGGCGGATGATGAGCGCGGTTGCAGCGGCCTGGATGAGGAACAAAGCCGCCCAGAGGTAGCTGATGACGTACATGCCGGTGCGAAAGTCTCGATAGAGGTCCCACATCCTGTCGAAGATCGCCATCCCTTCGTGGGTGCCGTCCGTCCCGTAGCGCTGGGCCATGTAGAACACGACAGGCTTGCGGACCAGGACGCACGAGCCCAGGAAGATCAAGCCGATCATCGCCGTGACCGCGCAGTCCTTGTAGAGCAGCACCTTGGGGGCGTGACTTCCAATCAGCGCGATGACCGCGGACAGTGCGGTGAATGAGAAGATCGCGGCGGAGGCCCCGCTGAATTTGCGCGCCTTGGCCCAGACCATGAAGCCGCCCAGGACTGGGGCGATGCTGCCAATCAGGTAGCTGACCACGTCGCTGGCGCCCATCCCCTGGGCAAAGTGAAACAGCGCGATGCTGCCACCGACCTCGACCGCCGTGACGAGGATGTTGAAGCGCCTCCCCTTCTTGGCCGGGTGCTCTCTGAGACCTTGAGCGATCTGGTCGTGCACCGTTGGCTCGCGGGCGACCATGTTCACACAGTACGTGTGCCAACCCAAGCGCACAAACCCGGCGAAGCGCAGCGCTTGCCCAGCGCGGGGTGTCGGCGCGAAACGGTGGCCTGTCGTCCGTCTCGCGCACCGCCGGCTCCCCCGCTTCGACGATGGACGCGCATCAGTGGAGCGACGTCTGTTCGCCGAGCGCGACCTGCCCGAGGTAGTCGTAGGCGCGGTTGGCGCCGAGCGGGTGCATGAAGGACCCCGCTCTGACGTCGCGGTAGGCGCGCGCGAGCGGGCTGCCGTTGACATAGCCGGCGCCCCCGGACAGCGCGAGCGCGCGGTCCACCGTGCGGGCGGCCGCCTCGTTGACGAACGCCTTGGCGGCCTGTGTCTCGGCGAACAGCGCCCCGAGCTCCTCGCCGCTTCCGTCCGACGCCGGGTTGGCCGCACGGTGCTCGTCGATCAGTGTCGCCGCGCGCGACAAGGCGCCCCGCGACGCGGTCAGGTCGATCGCATTGGCGGCCACCTGCATGCGCGGTCGGGCATCGCCGTTGATCCGGCCGGCCAGGCCGCGGCGGGCGAGCTGGTCGGCCGACTCAGCGATTCCGAGAGACGCCGCGGCGTGGAAGAGCCCGGCCACGAGATTGCGCTCCATGTACGGCAGGGGATCGCCGGCCAGAAAACCTCCGCGTACGCCGGACACGGGCAGCGCCACGCCCTCGAGCGAGACCGAGTTGCTGCCCGAGGCGCGCATGCCGAGCGCGTCCCAGTCGTTATTGATGACGACCCCGGGCGCGTCGGTGGGCACCATCGCGTAGGCGTAGCGCTCCGCGCCCTCGTCGTCGGCGTAGGTGACCGCGACATACAGATCGGTGGCGGCGGGCGACATGGTGCAGAACAACTTGCGGCCGTCGATCCGCCAGCCCGACGGCGTGCGGGTAGCGAGCGTCCCAGGCCGCGTGAGGTCCTGGCCGCGCTCGCTGATCGCGGCGGCGAGCACGACGCCCTCCCGAGCGATCTGCTCCAGCGACGAAGCGAAGCCGCGGGCGCGGCGCTCTGCGCCGGCCGAGACCGCAACTTCGCGGCGGCGCGCCATATTGAGCACGGCGACGAGGTGCATGTTCACGCCGATCGCCACCGATGCGTCACCGCGCGCCAGTCGGCTGGACGCGACGACCAGGTCATGGGCGGAGCTGACGCCGAGCCCGCCCAGCTCGGCCGGGACCGGCGCAGTGAAGTAGCCGGCGGCCTTGAGCGCCTCGATCGCCTCGAAGGGATAGCTGCCGTCGCGGTCGTGCTCGGCGGCGCGGGCGGCGAGCTGCGGGGAGAGCTCCTCGGCGATTGCGACGAGACGGGCGCCGGTTTCAGTATGGGCTGCGAGTTCGATGGGCATGGCGAAATCTCCGATCCGCTCGTCAGGGCTCGTGGCCGGAGCCTGCTTCGGCCACGAGCCAGCAACGAGGATTAGTAGGTGGTGACCTCGACAGCGACGCGCACGCCGTTGGTGACCATGTCGTAGACCGCCGATCGCTTCGTGGCGCGCTCGACGACCTCGCGGAGCTTGTCCGCCGGCGCGTCCCCCGTCACGCGGAACGACACCCCGATGCGCTCGAACCCGTTACGAGGCTCATCGTCAACGCCCAGCGCGCCGCGTACGTCCATGTCACCGGTGAGCGTCGACTCGACGCTGTTGAGCTTGACCTTGCGCGCCGCGGCCACGCAGACGATCGAGGTCGTCATGCAGGCGGCCAGCGCGTGCAGCAGGTACTCGGCCGGGTTGGCGCCGGTGTCGGTCCCCAGCAGGATCGCCGGCTCGCCCGCGTCGATCTGGAATGCCTCGCGGCGCGTCGTGTCCTCGCCGCCCGCGGCGTAGAAGTCCTTGATCGTCGAGCGGTTGTGCGTGCCGCCCATCCAGCGGTTGGTGGCGCGGAACTGAAACCTCGCCAGAGCCGGCTGGTCCTTGATCAGGTCCAGCGTGGCGAACAGCTGATGCGTGTCCACGCCATTGCGGATCGTGTCTGTCGTCGTGCTCATTTCGGGACCTCCGTGGTCGTTGGTGGTGCCGTGCAACTGTGCTCCCGATCCGACCACACGACATCGGGGCCACCACCCAACTCCGGGCCGGCGAGATGGCGGGATGCACGTACCCCAGCCCGACGCCGCACGGCGGCGACCCGCTCGTGGAGCCCAGAAGTGGTCAGCCGACCCGGGCGAACCGCACGGCGGCCGCCGTGCGGGCGGCCTTGCCCGACACGCGCAACTTCACGTACACGTTGGACAGGTGCCGCTCGACCGTCCGGACACTCAACACCAGCCGCTCGGCGATCTCCTCATTGCTCAGCCCCTCGGCCACGAGCCGCATCACCTCGCGCTCGCGCACGCTGAGATCCTCCACAGGCTCCGGCGGCGACGCACCCACAGCCGGGGCGGCCGCTTCGTCCGCCGCTCCCTCCGCGTCACCCGTGGCCGCGTACAGCCTCCACTCTCCCGGAACACCGGTGAGCACCCGCGTTCCGCGGAGCTCGAATGCCAGCCCGGAGCCGACGACGAGATCTGTGACCGTTCCCGAGGCGATCACCTCCCCCGGCTGCGCCGTCGCCAAGACGCGCGCAGCCAGGTGCACAGCGATGCCGGCGAGATCGTCGGCCATCAGCTCGCACTCACCGGTGTGCACACCGGCGCGGACCTCGAGCCCGAGCACACCCGCGGCGGCGCGGATCGCCAACGCACACCGCACCGCTCGCGCCGGGCCATCGAATGTCGCCAGCAGGCCGTCGCCCGTCCATTTCACGAGCCGGCCGCGGAAACGCACCAGCTCTCTCTCGACCAGCCGCCGGTAGCGGCCGAGAAGCTCGCGCCATCGCCGGTCCCCGACCTCGGCCGCATGAGCCGTCGACCGCACGATGTCGTTGAACAACACGGTCGCGAGCACCCGGTCGCTGACCGCAGCGGCGGGCCGTCCCGTGACGAACTCCTCGATCTCGCCCAGCATTGCGTCCTGATCCCCGGCGACCCACAAATGGTCGGCACCGGCAAGCTCGACCTCGCGCGCGCCGGGGATCCCCCGAGCGACCGCGCGAGAGAGCGTCGGGCGCACGAGCTCGTCGCCGGCGCGGTAGAGCACGAGCGTCGGCACGCTCACGGCGGAGAGCAACGGGCGCACGTCGAGCTCTTCGTACATCAGACCGATCGTCCGCATCGCCCCCGGACTGGCTCCGGAGCGCAGCATCCGCGCCCACCATTCGCGCACCTCGGGATCATGCGCGGCGCTCGGTGCCCAGTCATCGATGCTGACCGGATCGCCCCAGTTCTCGATCATCCGCCCCCAGAACTCACGCGTGACCTCGACAGGAATGCCGTCGGGGTAATCAGGGGCACGCGACATGCGCGCATAGGTGCCGTACTGCACCATCGCGCTCACGCGCTCAGGGTGGGTCGTCGCCAGCATCGTCGCGGCTGCCCCACCCTCGGACACCCCGAACACCACCGCCCGCTCGACGCCGCACGCGTCCAGTACGGCGAGCGCATCGCTCACGATGTTCTCAAGCGTGTAAGCCCCCGTGTCAGAGAGCCCCATCCCGCGCTTGTCAAACGCGATCACCCGCGCGAACGATCCCATCCGATCCCAGAACCGCTCGGCCAGCGGCGGCTCCATGCCGATCTCGAGGTGGTTGACGAACCCGCCCATGAACAGGAGATGCACCGGGCCGTCCCCTGAGACCCGGTAGGCGATCGACACATCGCCACTGCGGGCGTACCGGATCGGCGTCCAACTCACCACGCGCCCAGCCTATCTCTCGCAAGCCGCTGCTCACGCGAGACAACAGCCGTCGGAGACGTGCCTCGTGAGAACCTCACAATTCTTGCTAAAGGTTTGCCACACCTGTGCCGATAGATATCGGTAGGGGCACGAAGGCGAAGGGTTGGGGGCGCGTCATCTGGTGCGCCCACGGGGCAAGACCGTCCCGTGGACGCATCTCTTGACCATCGGCAATAAGCCACCGCGACCCTGAACACGGCTGTCGCGTCCTCGATGACCGGAAGTAGGCGAATCCCGGTGCCTACCGGAGTGGACGATGCTGGGCTCCAACCAGCGACCTCCGCCTTGTCGAGGCGGAAAGGCGCGGTCAAGCCCTGACAGGATAGGTCATGGAAAGCTGGCATATGCAGGAGATTCTGAGGGTGTCGCCGTGGCCTGCGGTTGCGGCGCGATACCGCCGATTTCAAGCCTGCGGGACGCACGGAGGACGCAGCCGGCGTCAGCCGGCGGTCCCTGTCCCCGCGGATGGCCGTGCGCTAGAGGCAGCCCTTCCCTTCGTGGCCGCCGTTGATAGCGCCTCGCGACGTCCCCTCTCGCGAAGAGACGTGCTCGGCGCACGACAAGCTCGGAGCGGCGATATCCTTACGTTCGTCCGAGAGTAAGGAGTCGATGCGAATGGACGCGAGAGCGAAGATGACGTCCAAAGGCCAGGTGACGATCCCTCGAAGTGTCCGCGAGGCCCTGGCTCTCCAAGAGGGCGATGAGGTGCTGTTTCGGGTTGAGCGCTCGCGGGCGGTGATTGCGAAGACACCGGACTTTCTGGAGCTGGCCGGGACGGTGGCTGTGCCAGCCGGCAAGCACGGCACGCCGTGGGACGAGGTCCTCAGCCGGACTCGCGTGGCGCGGGCTAGGCGGCGACACTGACAGCGTTCATCGATACGAACGTCCTGATCCGCCACCTGACCGGCGACCCGCCAGAGATGGCCGCGCGAGCAACGGCTGCTCTCGCTGGTGAGCACGACCTCCTGTTGACAGATCTCGTGCTCGCGGAATGCGTCTATGTCCTGGAGTCGTTCTACGAAGTCGAGCGGCCGCGAGTCGCGGACTTGATGCGGTCGGCGATCGGACTGCGAACACTCAAGACCATCGATCCCGCGGCGTTGCTTCGAGCGCTTGAGGTCTACGAGCTCGATCGTCTGGACTTCGCCGAGGCCTATCTTGTCGCCCAAGCTGAGGTGACCGGCGTCGACGCGATCCTGTCCTTCGACCGTTCGATCGATCGGATCGAGACGGTCACCCGCCGCGAACCCTGACGTCTGGAGAGTGGCCCTGCTTCCACGGCGCCGTCGGGGACGAAGGCGTCTCAACTCAGAAGTTCACCGGCCACTTGTCGGCGCGACGGCTGCGCGTGGATGCGTTCGGGTGGTGCCCCGGTGCTGGGATACGTCGTTGGCGTGCGTGTGCTGCTGACCTGCTCGATTGGTGGCCTCGGGGCATCTAATGCCCGTGGTCAGCGTGGCCCGCGCAGTCAGACGGCTCGGCCACGAGGCGGCCGTGCTGGTCCCACCGTCGCTGGCTGCGGAGATCGACCGCCAGGGTTTGCCGCACGAGGTGGGCGACGAGCCGTCACGAGCGGTGATCGATGAGATGTGGGAACGGGTGCGTCTCGGTCCGCCTGAGGCGGTCGTCGGGCTCATCGATCGTGAGCTGTTTGCCGATCACTGCACGCGGGCGATGCTGCCCGCGGCGCGGGCAAGGTGTGACCGCGTGCGCCCACACCATGTCGTTCGAGAGTCGTGTGAGTACGGGTCGGCCGTCGTCGCAGCTGAGGCCGCTATCCCGCTGGCGCAGGTCGGTGTCTCTCAGGCGAGCATCGAATGGGGGGTACTTGAGATGGTCTCCCCGACGATCGACCGCTTTGGGGGTGGGGTCGCCTCGGCTATTGCGCGCGGCCCGAGCCGCTGTCGCCGAGCTGCCGGCGCGGGTCCTGCTCACCATCGGTCGCGGAACGGACGACGCCTGTCTGGGCGAGATCCCAGCCACTACGCACGTCGAGCCCTGGATCGCTCAGCACGACGCGCTCGACCACACGACCGTGGTGGCATGCCACGGTGGCTCGGGCACCATTCTCGGGGCGCTGGCCGCCGGCGTGCCGCTCGTCATCTGCCCGCTCTTCGCCGACCAAGCCGCGAACGGCCGCATGATCGAAAGCGCGCACGCCGGGCGGGTCGTCCCCGGACGGGCGCTCGTTCCCGGCAGCCTACGAGGCCTCGAACCGATGACGTCGCACCCCTGAGAGAGACCATCCAGCGCGTCCTCGACGATCCCACCTACCGCGACGCGGCACGCCGCGTCGCCGCCGAGCTCGCGACCACACCGACCCTCGACAACGTGGTCAAATCACTGCCCAGCCGGGCGCGCGAACACTGATCAGCCCGACTTGCGACGCCCGCTGCGCCGGACGGCTACATCTCGCCGGCGTCTCACACAGGAACCCTCATTGCGACGCGCCCTGTCACGCGATACGAATGGTCAGGTTCCAGTGCCTCCGGGCGATTGCTCTCGCAAAAGCGATGGCGCTGTCCGACCATCGGCATGACCGCTGACGTCACCGGAGCCATGGCCCGGAGGCGGCACGGGTACTTCCCGCTACGCCGCCGCGAGCACCGCCGAGATGTGCTCGGAGTCGTACTGGCCGGGCTTCGCCGCCGCCTGGGGACCGACCTCTTGTGCCCGGCTTCTTGAAGGCTCGCCCGGACCTCGGGGTCGGAGACGAAGTTTCTGCCAGCCCCATGCATCCAAGTAGAAGAGCACCCACGCGTGGCGGTTCTCGACCATCCATGTCGAGCCGCGAACCGCCACGCGAGCTGCCGGGCGCCGGCGGGGCTACGACCAGAACTCGTCCCAGGCGTAGAGGTCCTCGAAGTGCTCCCGACCGTCAATCACCCGGCCGTCCTTGAGCTCGAAGACGATGCAGTTGGCAACATCGAGATGCTTGCCGTTTCGGTCCGCGGTGCTGCGCTGGATGCCCACCACACGGTGGTCACCGTCTGCCGCCATGTGCTGCAACTCGGCCCGGAAGGTCCCTCCAGTCTCCTGCGCCAGCTGGCCGAAGTACGCCAAGGTCGCGCCGCGGCCCTGGTAGTCGCCGGCCATCGAGCTCCGGCCCGGCAAGTGCCACGCAGTCTCATCCATGAGCTCGGTGAGCGTGTTCATGTCGCCCGTGTTGAACGCCCCGTAAGCGCGCTGCATGATCGCTACGTTTTCCTCTGGTCCCATGGTCTCTCTCTCCTACTCGCTGTTTGCCGAGGGTTGGTGGCCCCTTGCAGGGGCTCTCTCGCCCGAATCAGGCGCAGGTACCGCGGGGGCCTCGGGCAGGTCCTCGCGCGCAACCAGCGCAGTGGTTGCCGCAGCACGAGGCTGAGCTACTGCGGTGGCCATGGCCGATCGCCTCTTTGCCCCTCTGACCGAAGACGTCGCTCGAAAAGCGGGAAGAGCTAAGGCTCACCGAGCGATTACCACCCTACCATATTTCCGATCGCCCAACTCGGATTTCGTGGCCCGTCTCCGCGAAGCCGACCGACGCTCGCCCTAACGCGGGCCCGACCGTCTCACAACTGAACGTTCACAGCAAATCGCCAGATGGTGGTGGGGAAGCTCCGATCGGAGTACTGTTAGAAGCGGTGCCGGTCCTGTAGCCGGAATCTCACCCCAAGGCTGGAATGCCACCAACGGCGCGATCTGCGCCACGAGGCGGGAAGCCCGGGCTACTGGTTTTGACTGCGGGGCCGGGGGGCCACCGCTAGCCGGCACCCAGATCTCTTTCTCGAGATCCGGGTCTTCAAGACACTCGCGAGCCGTCCGGCTGATCAATCGTTTGCGCTGCACCATCGCTCAGTCGCGTAAGGCGCCCATTCGAATAGTGACCCGCAAGCCGTGCCGACCGCGTGACAGTTACTGGCGCAGACACACGCTCTCGCAATTGCGCAATGACTCGCTCTTCGGTCACGGCGAGCCTCCGGCTTCATCTGTGTGACGTCGAGATGGGAGCGACCAGCCCGCCTCTTGGCATCCTTGCCGGGACACATGACACCGCCGGACCATCCGATGCGCGATCCACCACTGCACGCTCCCGAGCGCGTCCAGCTCAGACCTCTGGGCGTCTCAATTCCCAACGCTGGACGAACATCGTCGCGGGCAGCTACCTGGTCCTGGGTTTGGGGAGGAGCGAGACGCTCAAGGGTCGCGGCCTCTGGACCTGCTTTTGGCGGATGGCGTGCCCGACGGCCAGTTTGAGCGTCGACCTCAAGAATGTCGTGGCCCTTGGTTGCATCTGCCGGGTCCTGGCCGGGACATAGAGCCCCTTCCCGTTCCTCTCTGAGTGCCGCGCGCGGGGCAGAAGAACCGGAGAACCCAGGGCGATACCACGACCATACTGTTCACAAGCGTCGCGAACCGACAACTTTCACCATGCAAGCACGCATGGTGTTGGAGGGGACCGGCGGGCCCCACTTCGCCGGATTGGCGAGACGGCGGCCGGTCCGGATGGCTACGTCAGGCAGTAGATGTGCTCGATTGGGCCGCGGCGCGCGAGCGTCTGGCACACCTCGATTAGCCCCAGCTTCTCAAGCCGGCGGAAGTGATAGGCGACGAGGGTGAGCTGCTGGCCGTCGAACTCGCGCGCGACCTGCGCGGGGCTGAGCGGTCCGTGGCGGCGCAACGGCCGCAGGATGTCCGCCCGCGTGGGGTGGCTCATTGCCTGACCTCCTGGTTGGCGGCCGGCGGGCGGTCGCTGCGGGGACGGATGAGGTACCAGGCCTCGACCGCGCCCTTCCCCTTGACAGCGATCGTCCCCCGCGACTCGCAGTCGAACTCGTCGGCGAGCAACTCGTACGTCGCGCGGGTGATCTGGATCCGCCCCGGCGTCCCGTGGGACTCCATGCGACTGGCAGTGTTCACCGCGTCGCCCCAAAGGTCGTAGAGGAAGCGCTTGCGGCCGATGACGCCGGCCACCACCGGACCGGAGTTGATGCCGACCCGGAGCTCGAGCCCGACACCGCTTATCTGAGCGCATGGCGTCGAGCATGTCGAGCGCCATGAGCGCGAGCGCGCGAGCATGGTCGGCGCGCGCTGTCGGAACGCCCGCGGCGACCATGTAGCAGTCGCCGATGGTCTTGATCTTCTCGAGCCCGTACCGCTCCGCGAGCTCATCGAAGTGACTGAAGAGGTGATCGAGGTAGCCGACCACGGCCGCGGGCGGGAGCCGCTCCGACCAGGGCGTGAAGTCGACCACGTCGGCAAACAGGATCGAGGCCGACGCAAACTGGTCCGCGATCGGCTGCGCCTGGGCCTTCAGCCTGTCCGCGATCGAGCGCGGCAGGATGTTGAGCAGAAGGTTTTCGGCCTTAGCCTGTTCCTGCCGGAGCGATGCGAGCGCATCGCGGCGCTGGCTCGCGAACACGGCCAGCAGCGTGAACACGATGGTGCCGCCTACCGCGATGTTCAGGGCCAACATCGTGGTCGTGAACCAGCCGGGCAGCGGCGACCAGATTGGGCCAATGACCTCGCCCACAATTCCCGATCCGAGAAACACGACGAGGTACGCGACGTACCAGCGGGCCGCCGACCCGACCTCGCTGAACACGAGCGCCCCGAGCGGGGCCAGAATTCCCCACAGGCCGACGCCGCCGGAATTGAGGAATCCGCCGAGCGGGATCATCGACAGCGTCGGCGCGAGCAGGATGTCGACCTGGCCAACCCGTAGCAGCAACGGGAAGTCGCGCGTGCGCGAGAACACGGCGATCGCACCGAGCAGGACGCCGAAGTACAGGAGCGGAACGACACCGACCGGCGATCCGAACGCGAGATACAGCACCCCCCACAACGCCGCGACCGGCAGGATCAACACTGAGATCAGAACCAGCAGCACCTTTCGAGCACGCAGGTCCGCGTCGTCTTCGGGATCCGCGCCGACAAGCGCCAGGCGGGCAGTGATGCGATCCACGTCCACGCGGATCCGGGCCAGACGGTGCATCGCGGGAGACGTTACTCGTGGACCCGTCGCTGGATCGATAGTGGACGGGCAAACACCGGTCGGTCGCGATCTGCAACGACGACGTCGAGCAGTGCATGCAGATCATGGCCGAGGAGCGCGACGACCGGCCTCGGCCGCATAGCCGCTAGCACGTAGGGCGCCGTCGTTGGCGTGACACCGACCAAGGGGGTCAACCGACCACCAACCACCTTGAGCAGCTGCTACTCCACGATCGCAGCGGGCCAGCCGACGCGTTGTGTCCGGCGCCAGCAGCGGCGATGATTTCGCCGAGTGGATGTCGAGTGGATGTCGAGTGGATGTCGAGTGGACAATCCGATCGGAAGCGGCTGAGGCCCAGTGGGCCGTCGACGGAGCCATCACCACGACCCGCCCGACCTTGCGGTGGAGGCGATGGAGGGAGGGTGGGACTCAGCATCGCTGCGGCTGCTCGCCGGTACGTCGCCACGCGACGATGCGCGGGACACTCGCGACATGTTCCTCAGTGCGGCTAGAGAACTCGGGCGCGAACCCCGGGACGCGATGAGGCTACGTCTGTGCCGTCGTGGCGACCGTGGCCAGCGTCGCATCGGTAGCGGCAGGCGCGCCGCGACAGGCGCTAGTACCCGCCGTCGGGAACCTCACGACCGGAAGTAGGCGAATCCCCGATGCCTACCGGAGTGGACGATGCTGGGCTCGAACCAGCGACCTCCGCCTTGTCGAGGCGGCGCTCTCCCAGCTGAGCTAATCGTCCGGGAGGAGGTAAATGTAGCGTGACGGGACCGCCTTCGTGGGTAAGGTAGACACCGATGAGGCGCACCGTGCTCATCGCCATCGCCGCAGTCGCCGCCATCGCGGCGGTTCCGGTGACCGCGGCGGTCCCCGTGCAGACCGCCTCGCCGGTCAAGGCCCACGTGAGCCCGGGCACGGGCGGCCCGCACACCACGTTCACGGTGAGCTTCCGCAACCCGGCGCAGACCGGCCAGCTGGGCTCGACGGTGCGCGCGAACACGGTGTACGTCCAGGGCACGAATCGTCCGGGATGCGTGTGGTCGGGCCAGATCGCCGCGCCGACGGCGGCGGCCAAGCAGATGATCCGAGTCGCGCTGACGGCGTCGCACATGAGCGGCGCGGGCGCCGGAGCCTGGTGTGCCGGCACCTTCCACGGCACCATCGTGCAGAGCCAGCACTTCACCTGCGCCCCGCCGCACCTGTGCCCGATGATCGCGATCCGCCCGCAGACGATCGCGCACTTCAGCTTCAGGGTGAAGCGCCGCGCCTAGCGCGACCGCTCGTCACAGCCGGCCGGGCTCAGGACAACCTCACTAGCATCCCGCTCGGGATGGACTACGAGCTGCCAGACGGGACCAAGCTGTCCCTTGACGACGGCGCCACGGGCGCCGATGCCGCCGCCGCGATCGGAGCGGGGCTGGCCCGCGCCGCCCTGGCGATCAAGGTCGACGGGGAGCTGCGCGACCTCTCGCGCGCGTTGCCGTCAGACAACGGCTCCCACACGCCCAAGCTCGAGATCCTCACCGACCGCAGTGGGGAGGAGGCCCTCCAGCTCGTTCGCCACGACGCGGCCCACGTGCTCGCCGCCGCGATGCTCGAGCTCTACCCCGGGGTGAAGATCAGCATCGGCCCGGCGATCGAGAACGGCTTCTACTACGACTTCGAGTTCCCCGACGGGGTCGTCGTCAACGATGCGGACTTCCCGGCCATCGAGGCGGCGATGAAGGCGCATATCGACGCCGACGAGCCGTTCGTGCGCGAGGACGTCACTGTGGAGGACGCGCTGCACCGCTTCCACGAGGAGAAGCAGCCCTACAAGGTCGAGCTCATCGAGGACCTCATCAAGAACGAAGCGGCCACGACCGTCTCGCTCTACACCAACGGTCCCTTCACCGATCTGTGCCGCGGACCGCACGCGCCCACCACCAAGCGCATCAAGGCGTTCAAACTCCAGTCGGTGGCCGGCTCCTATTGGCGTGGCGACGCCAAGCGCCAGATGCTCACGCGCGTGTATGGGACGGCGTTCTTCTCCGACAAGGACCTCAAGGCGTTCGAGGAGCTGCTGGAGCGCGCCCG
Organism: uncultured Actinomycetota bacterium; assembly: GCA_963708835.1. GTDB lineage: Bacteria > Actinomycetota > Thermoleophilia > Solirubrobacterales > Solirubrobacteraceae > Palsa-465. The sequence continues at coordinate 220,308 of CAVPUB010000004.1, forward strand.
CGCCAACGATCACCGCAAGCTCGGTCGCGAGCTGCGCCTGTTCACCTTTTCAGAGCTGGCGCCCGGGATGCCGCTGTGGCAGCCGGCCGGGATGGCGGTCTGGAACGAGCTGACCGACCTCTGGCGCACCGAGAACCGGCGGCGCGGTTACCGCGAGGTCAAGACGCCGATCCTCTTCGACGTGGACCTGTTCAAGGCCTCGGGCCACTGGGACAACTACCGCGACAACATGTACTTCACCGACGTCGAGGACCATCCGATGGGCCTCAAGCCGATGAACTGCCCGGGCCACGTCCAGCTGTTCAAGGACGTCCCGCGGTCTCACCGCGAGCTACCGATCCGCTTCTCCGAGCAGGGGCTGGTCCACCGTCACGAGCCCAGCGGGACGCTGCACGGGCTCATGCGCGTGCGCCACATCACCCAGGACGACGCCCACATCTTCTGCCTCGAGGAGCAGATCGAGGACGAGGTCGTCGGCTGCCTGGATTTCGGCTTCGCCCTCTACGACGTGTTCGGCCTGGAGCCCCACCTCGAGCTCTCCACCCGGCCCGATAAGCGACTGGGCTCGGACGAGATGTGGGACCACGCCGAGCAGGCGCTCAAGAACGCGCTGGACCGCCAGGACCTGGAGTACGAGATCAACGAGGGCGACGGCGCCTTCTACGGGCCCAAGATCGACCTGCACACGCGTGACTCGCTGGGCCGCTCGTGGCAGCTGGGCACGATCCAGCTCGACTATCAGATGCCCGAGCGCCTCGACGCCTCCTACGTGGGCGCCGACAATTCCGAGCACCGGCCGGTGATGATCCACCGGGCGCTGCTGGGCTCCTTCGAGCGGTTCATCGGGATCCTCATCGAGCACTACGGCGGCGAGTTCCCGGTGTGGCTGACGCCCACTCAGGCGATCGTGCTGCCGATCGCGGATCGTCACCTCGAGTACGCCCGATCGGTCAACGCGCGGCTGGCCGAGGCCGGCGTGCGCTCCGAACTGGACGACCGGGCCGAGTCGGTGGGACGCAAGATCCGCGACGGGGAACTGCGCAAGATCCCGTACATGCTGGTCGTCGGCGACCGCGAGGCCGAGCACGACGAGGTGAGCGTTCGCGAGCATCGCGCGGGCGATACCGGAGCGGTGTCCGTGCAGGCCTTCGCCCAGCGCGTGGTGGAGGAGACAAAAAGGCGCTCGACGGAGTGAAATCGCCGCTATACTCGCTCTCGTTGATCGAACTTCACACGACACGGCGCGGCCCCGCTTGATTCTGACGGCCGCTGCACGCAGCTAGTGCCGGTACCCAGACGGTTTGACCGGCGCCCGCCCGAGCGGGACACAACTCGGACGAACGACCGTATCCGCGTGCCGGAGGTGCGGCTCGTGGGCGAGGATGGAAAGCAGATCGGCGTCATCAAGACGTCCGAGGCGCTGGCCTATGCGCAGGAGCGCGACCTCGATCTCGTCGAAGTGGCTCCCGACGCACGCCCGCCCGTCTGCCGGGTTCTCGACTACTCCAAGTACAAGTACGAGCAGGCCCAGAAGCTGAAGGCCGCGCGCAAGCACCAGCAGCAGATCACGATCCGCGAGATCAAGTTCCGGCCGAAGATCGCCCAGAACGACTACGACACCAAGAAGGGCCACGTCAAGCGCTTCCTGCTTGGCCGCGACCGGGTCAAGGTGACGATCATGTTCCGCGGCCGCGAGGTCACGCATCCTGAGCGCGGCACCGCGCTGCTGGAGAGGCTGGCCAGCGAGCTCTCGGAGATCGCCATCGTCGAGCAGACCCCCCTCCAGGACGGCCGCAACATGACGATGATGCTCGCCCCGTCAAAGGCAGTGCTGGCCGGCGAGAAGGACGGCAAGCCCGAGGCTGAGGCTCCCGCCACCAAGGGTGGTCGCAACGGGCGCCATAACGGCTCGGCGGACGCCGCCGCGGTTGAGGACACCGGCGCCGACACCGCCGACACCGGCGCCGACACAGCCGCAGACACCGCCGACACCGACCCGACAGCTGCCGACGCGACCACCACCGACGCGACAACGGCCGAGGCTGTCGAGGCCGACGCTGTCGAGGCCGAGGCCACCGGCGAGAGCCCCTCGCCGGCGCCGAGCGACGCCGCCGCGTAGCCGGCGCGCAACGTCCGCACGCTGACGTCCGCGCGGGGATTCTCCCCGCCGTATGTCACAAAACGGCGTCTGCCGACAATAAGCAGGCATGGAGGGTTCGCCTGACCCCCGCACAGACGGCGAGCTCCTGGCGGCGACCGTCACCGACCCGGAGGCCTTTGCGGTGTTCTACCGCCGCCACACCCGCGGCGTGCTGTCGTTCTTCCGCCGCCGCGTGCCCTCCTCGGAGCTGGCCTTCGAGCTCACCGCTGAGACGTTCGCGGCGGCGCTCGAGGCGACGCCCCGCTACCAACCGCGGCCAGCGGATGACTCGCGCGCGGCCCTTTCCAGCGAGGCTGGATGCCGAGCGGGCCGCGAAGCGCGAGCGGCGCGGGGCTGGCTGTATGGGATCGCGTGGAACCAGCTGCATGAGAGCCGACGCCGCGGCCACGCCGACGACGCCGCGCGCCGCGGGCTGGGCATGGCGCCCGTCGAGCTCACCGAAGCCGGGCTCGAGCGCGTCGAGTCCTTCGCGGGGACGCGGATGCTGCGGTTGGTCGGGGCATCGCCCCCCGTTCGCTCTGACGCGGTGTCGTCCGTCCGCGCGCGACGCCGGAACGCCGAGCTGTGATCGATGACCCGATCGCCCTGCTGGAGCGCGAACTGCTGAGCGCGGCTCGCCGGCAGGCCGCCGCGGGACCCGCGCCCAATGTGATCCCGTGGCCGAGAGCCCGTCGCCGACGGATACGCGTCGGCGACGCGCTGTCTGCCGCGGCGGTCGCGGGCGCGGTGGTGATCGTGGCGCTGGCGGCGCTGGCGCTGCTGGGCAGCGGCGGTGGTGGACATCCGGCGTCCACCGCCGCCGTAACCCACCACGGCCCGGCGGTTCGCGTGCACGCGGCGGCCCACCGGCCTCGGGCGACGCTCGAGGTCTGCTTTACTCTCCGGTCGTCATGCCGAAGATGAAGACCCACTCGGGCGCCAAGAAGCGCTTCAAGCTGACCGCCAAGGGCAAGGTCAAGGGGCGCCACTCCTACACCAGCCACATCCTGGAGAAGAAGTCGCCCAAGCGGAAGCGGCGTCTGGGTCAGCCGACGATCATGTCGGACCATGACACCAAGCGGATCAAGACGCTGCTGGGGGCCAAGCACTCGTGACCCGCGTCAAGCGCTCACTGAACGCTCGTAAGAAGCGGCGCGCGACGCTGAAGCTGGCCAAGGGCTACCGGGGTGACGCCAGTCGCCATTACCGGACCGCCAAGGAGGCGGTGCTCAAGGCCGATCAGTACCGCTATCGCGATCGCCGCAACCGCAAGCGCGACTTCCGCCGCCTGTGGATCACCCGCATCAACGCGGCCGCTCGCCAGAACGGGCTGTCGTACTCGCAGTTCATGCACGGCCTCCAGACCGCCGGCGTCGAGCTGGATCGCAAGATCCTGGCCGACATGGCGGTCCATGACGCCGACACCTTCCGACGCTTTGCCGACCGCGCCCGAGAGGCGCTGGCGGCCGGCTGAGCGAACCCAGCCGACCATCCAGCACCGCCATCCGGGCGCCGCTTCATCGAAGCCGGCGCCTTTTTTCGTTGGTGGGCCTCACCCGACACTCCCAATGACGATCACCAGCCCCCAGAACGAGCACCTCAAGGAGATCCGCAAGCTCAACCAGCGCCGCCGTGCCCGGCAGCAGAGCGGACGCTTCGTGGCCGAGGGCGAGGACCTGCTCGCCGCCGCCGACGCCGCCGGTTGGCAGCCCGTGGAGCGCTACTGCGCCGCCGGCAGCGGCCTGAACGGCACCGAGGTGGAGCCCAAGCTGCTCGCCGCGGCCTCTGAGCTGGGCTCGGGCACGCGGGCGCTCGCCGTGTACGAGGAGCGGTGGGCGCCGTCGCCGGCCGGCCCGTTGTGCGTCTATCTGCATGGCGTCCACGACCCCGGCAATGTCGGGACGATCCTGCGCTCGGCCGAGGCCTTTGGGGCCGCCAGCGTCGCCATCGGCCCGGGGACCGCGGACCCGTTCGGCCCCAAGGCGGTGCGCGCGAGCATGGGCGCGGTGTTCACCGTCCCGCTGGCGCGCGCGACCACGCTCGCCGACCTGCCCGGCACCACCGTGGCGCTGGACGCCGGGACGGAGGCGACACCCGCGCTCGACACGCTGGCGCTGAGCGAGCCGGTCACGCTGCTCATCGGAGCCGAGCGAGCGGGCCTGCCCGCCGAGCTGATGCAGGACGCCGACCATCTCGTCCGGATCCCGATCGTCACGCACTCTCTCAACGCCGCGATGGCGGCGACGGTGGCGCTGTATGAGGCGTCTAGGATGGCCCGCGAATGAGCACGAGCGATCGCATCGCACACATCCAGCAGGAGGCCGGTGACGCGATCGCCGCGGCCGCAACGACGGCCGCTCTTGAGGAGGTCCGCGTCCGCTATCTGGGACGCAAGGCCGAGCTGCCCAACCTGCTGCGCAGCGTCGCCGAGCTTCCACCCGAGGAGCGCGCGGCCACGGGCAAGGCGGCCAACCAGGCCCGGCAGGCGCTGGAGGCGGCGATCGAATCCCGCGGCGGCCAGCTGGCAGGTGTCGAACTCGAGGAGCGGCTGGTCGCTGACCGTATCGACGTCACGCTGCCGGCTGACCCGCTGCCGGCCATCGGCCGCCTGCACCTCATGACCCAGACCCGGCGCGAGATCGAGGACGTCTTCATCGGCCTGGGCTTCAACGTGGCCGAGGGGCCCGAGGTGGAGACGGTCTACTACAACTTCGACGCGCTCAACCACGCCCAGACGCACCCCTCGCGCCTGCTCACCGACACCTTCTACATCAAGGGCCGCGACGAGGGCGTGGACATCTTCGATCCCCACACGCCGCTGCTGCGCGTCCACACCTCGCCGATGCAGGTGCGCGCGATGCAGAGCCAGCCGCCGCCCATCTACATCATCGTACCCGGACGGGTCTACCGGCCCGACTCCGACGCCACCCACACGCCCCAGTTCCACCAGATCGAAGGGCTGGCCGTCGACGAGGACGTGACCCTGGCCGATTTGAAGGGCACGCTGCTGGCGTTCGCGCGTGCGATCTTCGGCTCCGAGCGCCAGGTCCGCCTGCGCCCGCACTTCTTCCCCTTCACCGAGCCCAGCGTCGAGGTCGACGTCTCCTGCTTCAACTGCACCGACGGCATCACCGCCGACGGGCGGCGCTGCCCGCTGTGCAAGGGCACCGCGTGGATCGAGATCCTCGGCTCGGGCATGGTCGACCCCAACGTGCTCGCCGGGGTCGCCGACAACGGCTATGACCCCGAGAAGGTCCAGGGCTTCGCCTTCGGAATGGGGATCGAGCGCATCGCGATGCTCAAGCACGGCGTCCCGGACCTGCGCCTGTTCTACGACAACGACATCCGCCTGCTGGAGCAGTTCTAGCCATGCGCGTCCCGCTGAAATGGCTGCACGAGTACTGCGCGCCCGACCTGGACGCGTTCGCCCTCGCCGAGCGACTGGCCATGACCGGCACCGAGGTCGAACGCGTGGAGCGCCATGGGGTGACCGCACTCGAGCACTTCGTGGTCGGGAAGGTGCTGGCGGCCGAGCAGCACCCCGACGCCGACCGCCTGCGCGTCTGCCAGGTCGACACCGGAGACGGCGAGCCCTCCCAGATCGTCTGCGGCGCGCCCAACGTCGCCGCCGGCCAGACCGTGGCGGTGGCCAGGCCCGGCTCGGTCATGCCCGACGGCACCAAGCTCAAGGTCGCCAAGCTGCGCGGCCAGGCCTCCAACGGGATGATCCTGGCCGAGGACGAGGTCGGCATCGGACTCGACCACGACGGCATCATGGTGCTCGACGATGCCTTGGCGGCGGGGACGCCGCTTGAGTCGGTGCTGCCCATCGCCACCGACGTGCTGGTGCTCGAGGTGACGCCCAACCGGCCCGACTGCCTGGGCATCTACGGGGTGGCGCGCGAGGTCCACGCCGCCACCGGCGCGCCGCTCGCCCCGGCCCCGTGGAGCGAGGATCCGGCCGTCGCCGGCACGCTCGACGCCGCCCGGATCACCGTCGAGTGCCCGGACCTGTGTCCCCGGTTTACGGCGCGCGTGTTCGAGGACGTGACCATCGCGCCGTCCCCGGCGTGGCTGAAGGCGCGCCTCATGGCAGCGGGCCAGCGCCCGATCTCCAACATCGTCGACATCACCAACTACGTGATGCTCCTCACCGGGCAGCCGCTGCACGCCTTCGACCTGGACCGGATCGCCGGCGCGCAGCTCACCGTCCGCCGGGCTCGCGACGGGGAGACGATACAGACCCTCGACGGCCAGACCCGGCGCCTTGATTCCGACATGGTCCTGATCGCCGACGACGACGGCCCGACGTCAATCGCCGGCGTGATGGGCGGCGCCCGCTCCGAGGTCGTGGACTCCACCACGCGCGTGCTGATGGAGGTCGCCAACTGGGACGGGGCCAACATCCACCGCACCTCGCTCAAGCTCGGTTTGCGCAGCGAGGCGTCGGGCCGCAACGAGAAGGGCCTTCAGCCTGAGCAGTGCATCGAGGCTCAGGCGATCGCCACGCGGCTGATGATCGAGCTGTGCGGGGCGCGCGTGGTGCCCGGCACGATCGACGTCGGGGGGGAGGGCCCACCGCTCAAGACCGTCGTCTTGCGTGACGCGCGCGTGAAGAGCCTGCTCGGCGTCGCGGTCCCGCGCGAGCGCTGTGCCGAGATCCTCACCGCCCTGGAGTTCAAACCCAAGCTCGCGCCCGACGGCCTCGACGTCGTCGTGCCGGCCTTCCGGCGCACCGACGTCACCCGCGAGGCCGACCTCATCGAGGAGGTGGCGCGCCTGGGCGCGCTGGAGGACCTGCCCGCGACCCTGCCGTCGCGCCGCGGTGCCTGGGGCCGGCTCACCGACGTCCAGCGGCTGCGCCGCGCGGCCGCGGACGCCCTCACCGCCCAGGGGCTGCACGAGATCGTCGGATGGAGCTTCGAGGGCCCCGAGCAGGTGGCGCGGCTGCGCATCGCCGACCGTCCCGTGGTCGAGCTGGAGAACCCGATGTCGGCCGACCAGTCGCGGCTGCGCACCACTCTGCTGGGCTCGCTGCTCGACGTCGGGCGGCGCAACCGCTCGCGCGGGGCCGCCGCGCTGCGACTGTTCGAGGCCGGTGCCGTCTACCTGCCCCGCGCCGGGGGTTCGCAGGCGCTCCCGTCGGAGCCCTACCACGTGGCCGTGGTGCTCTCGGGCGCGGTGCGGCCGGCGACGTGGCGCGACGCCGAGCCCCGGACCGCGGACTTCTTCGCCGCCAAGGGGGTGCTGGCCGGGATGCTCGACACGGTGCACGTGCCCTGGACGGTGCAGGCCGATTCCGAGGCGGCGCCCTTCCTTCACCCGGGGCGGGCGGCGCGCATCGTCATCGGCGGGGTCCCGGCGGGCTGGATCGGCGAGATCCACCCCCAGGTCGCCGCGGGCTGGGACTGGGGCGACCCCGTGGCCGCCTTCGAGGTGAACCTCGACGTCGCCGCCGAACACGTGCGCTTCACCGCCTATGAGGACCTCACAAGCTTCCCGGAGATCCGCGAGGACCTCGCGGTGATCGTCGCCGACACGGTCACCGCGGCGCAGGTGCTCGACGTGGTCCGGGCCGCAGGCGGCGCCCTGCTCGCAGGGGCCGAGGTGTTCGACGTCTATCGCGACGAGGAGCGGATCGGCGCCGGCAACGTCTCGCTGGCCCTGCGCCTGCGCTTCCGCGCCCCCGACCGCACGCTCACCGACGAGGAGGTGGCGACCCGGCGGCGCAAGATCGCCTCGGCGCTGACCGCGCAGCTCGACGGGAGGGTGCGTGACTCCTAGCGTCGCCGTGTTCGGCGCCTCCGGCTATGCCGGCGCTCTGTGCGCGCGGCTGCTGCACCGCCATCCGTCGTTCATGCTCCAGACCGTGACCGCCCGCTCAGACGTGGGTACGCGCCTGGACCACCTCTACCCTCACCACCGCGTCCCGATGATGCTCGAGGAGCTCGACCTCGAGCGCCACGCCGGCGTCGACGCCGCCATCGTCGCCTATCCGCACGGCGCCGCCGCCGAGCTGGTGGCCGAGCTGCGCCGGCGGGACGTCAAGGTGGTCGACCTCAGCGCCGACTTCCGGCTGCGTGACGCCGCCGTGTATGAGGAGTGGTACCGCCCGCACCCCGTCCCCGATCTGCTCGGCGATGCCGTCTACGGGCTGCCCGAGCACTACCGCGACGAGATCGCCGAGGCCTCCCTGGTCGCCAACCCCGGCTGCTACCCGACCGCCGCGATCCTGGGCCTGGCCCCGCTCGCGCGCGCCGGGTTGATCGCCGACGTCATCATCGACGCCAAGTCGGGCGTGTCAGGGGCCGGGCGCGGGGCCACCGACACGACCCATTTCGTGTCGGTCGACGAGAACATGAACGCCTACAGCGTGCCGCGCCACCGCCACACGCCCGAGATCGAGCAGGAGCTCGCGGTGATGGGCGCCGAGCGCCCGATCACGTTCACGCCCCATCTCATCCCACTCGATCAGGGCGAGCTGGTCTCGTGCTATGTCACGCCCCCCGAGGGCGGCCTCAGCCACGACGACGCTAGAGCGATCTATCTAGAGGCCTATGCCGACGAGGCCTTCGTGGAGGTCGTGAGCGCGCCCCCCGGGGTCCGCGCTGTCCGCGAGACGAACATCTGCCGCATCTCCGTGCACACCGACGAGCGGACCGGTCGCGTGATCGTGTTCTCCGTCATCGACAACCTCTGGAAGGGCACCGCATCCCAGGCCGTCCAGAATCTCAATCTCATGTTCGGCCGCCCCGAAGGGGAGGGGGTGAGTTGAGCGCGTTCTTCGCCAGCCGCTGGGTCCCGTGCCCAGAGCACGTGACCGAGCTCGAGGGCGACGGGCTGCCCGCCGGCTTCCGCGCCGCGGGCGTGGCCGCCGGGATCAAGGAGTCCGGCTCGCCCGACGTCGGCGTGATCGTGTGCGATGCGACCGAGGCGACCAGCGCCGCGCGCTTCACCGCCTCCGGGACCCAGGCGCCGCCCGTGCTGCTGTGCCGCGAGCGCGCGCGGCTGAGCGCCCTGCGCGCCGTGGTGGTCAACTCGGGCAACGCCAACGCCGCCACCGGCCGTCCCGGGTTTGAGAACGCGGCCAAGATGCAGGGCATGGGTGCGCTCGTCGCCGGGGTCAAGGAGGACCAGGTCGCGGTGTGCTCCACCGGCGTCATCGGTGTGCCGCTGCCGATGAACAAGATCACCCAGGGGATCGTGGCCGCCTCCCACGCGCTGGCCGCCGACGGCGATGCCGCCTTCTCTGCGGCGATCCGCACCACCGACGCCTTCGAGAAGCGCGCGCGGCTGCAGGTCACGCTGCCCTCGGGCACGGTCACGCTCACCGGGCAGGCCAAGGGCGCGGGCATGATCCAGCCGGGCTTCGCCACGCTGCTGGTGTTCATCCAGACCGACGCCAAGCTCTCGCCCGAGACCGCCGATCTGCTGCTGGGCGTGTGCGTCAAGCGCTCCTTCTCGCGCGTGTCGGTCGACGGACAGCTCTCGACCAACGACACGGTGATCCTCCAGGCCAGCGGCCAGTCCGGAGTGGCCATCGAGCCCGAGACCAAGGACGAGCTGCACTTCGGCGAGGCCCTGGACGCGCTCATGCGCCAGCTGGCGCTGATGGTCGTCCGCGACGGCGAAGGCGCGCGGCGGGTCGGTCGCGTGGTGGTGCGAGGCGGCGACGACGGCGCGGTCGAGACGGTGGCACGCGCGGTGGCCAACTCCCCGCTGGTCAAGACCGCGCTGTACGGCGGCGACGCCAACTGGGGCCGCGTCATCCAGGCGGTCGGCGCCGCCATGCCCGGCACGGCGCCCCTGTCCGTGGACATCTCCATCGAGGGGGTGCAGGTGTGCGCGCGGGGCGGCGTCGTGCCCCACGACGAGAAGGCGCTGGCTGAGGCCGTCGCACGCGAGGAGGTGGAGTACGAGATCGGCCTGCCCGGCGAGGGCGCCGAGACCGAGGTGTTCTTCTCGGACCTCGGGCACGAGTATGTGACCATCAACGCCGACTACACCACCTGAGGCAGCGACCATGCGCGATGTCGCCACCCTGCTTGAGGCGCTCCCCTACATCCGGGAGTTCTATGGCAAGACGGTGGTGATCAAGTACGGCGGGGCGGCGATGAGCAATCCCGAGCTCAAGGAGGAGTTCGCCCGCGACGTGGTCCTGCTCAAGTACGTCGGGATGAACCCGATCGTCATCCACGGCGGGGGCCCGGACATCTCCAGCTACATGCGTCGCCTGAACCTGCCGGTGGAGTTCGTCGACGGCCTGCGCGTCTCCAACGCCGAGACGGTCGAGGTGGCCAAGATGGTGCTCGTCGGCAAGGTCAACAAGGACATCGTGCTCCTGCTCAACCGCCACGGCCAGCCCGCGATCGGCCTGTGCGGCGACGACGGCCTGCTCTTCCGCGCCGCCCGCCAGGCGGCGCCGTCGGGTCAGGACATCGGCTTCGTGGGGCGGATCGAGCGCGTCGACGTCGAAGTCCTCAACCATGTCGCCCAGGACTACATCCCGGTGGTGGCCTCCGTCGGCGCCGACCGGGAGGGCAACTCGTACAACATCAACGCCGACGAGGCCGCCGGCGCCGTGGCCCGGGCGATGCGCGCCTACAAGATCATGTTCCTCACCGACGTCGCCGGGTGGCTGCGCGACCCCGAGGACCCGGCGAGCGTGATCTCCGAGATCGGCGCTGACGAGGTCCAGGCGGCCCTGCCCACGGTGGCCGGCGGGATGCGCCCCAAGCTGGCGGCGTGCCTGGAGGCCATCAACGGCGGGGTGTCCTACGCCCACATCGTCGACGGTCGCGTGCCGCACTCGCTGCTGCTCGAGTTGTTCACCGACGCCGGGCAGGGGACGAAGATCGGGCCGGCCACATGAGATATCGCGCCGCGATATCGTGCCGCGACATCGTGGTGCGACCGTGACGGAGCCCTCGCTCCAGGAGCTCCAGGAGCTCGAGCGCCGCTACGCCATCGGCACCTACGCGCGGGCCCCCGTCCAGTTCGTGCGCGGCTCCGGCGTACGCCTGTGGGACTCCGAGGGCAACGAGTACCTGGACTTCCTCGCCGGGATCTCGGTGCTCAACATCGGCCACTGCCACCCCCGTGTCGTCGCCGCGGTCCGCGACCAGGTCGGCCTGCTCACCCACGCCGCCAACCTGTTCTACACCGCGCCGGCCATGCGGCTGTCGCAGGCGCTGTCGGAGAGCTCGTTGCAGGGCAAGGTGTTTCTGTGCAACTCCGGGGCCGAGGCCAACGAGGCGGCGATCAAGCTGGCCCGCCGCGCCCGGCCCGGCGGCAAGATCCTCGTGCTTCAGGAGGCGTTCCACGGGCGCACCTACGGAGCACTGTCGGCGACCCCGCAGGAGTCAAAGCAGGCCCCGTTCGCGCCGCTGGTCCCGGGCTTCGAGGTGCTGCCCAAGGACCCTGACGCCGTCTCGGCCGCCGTCGACGAGGACACCGCCTGCGTGCTGCTCGAGCCCATCCAGGGCGAGACGGGCATCCACCCGATCGCCGACGAGTTGCTGCGGGCCGCGCGCGAGGCCTGCGACCGCACCGGCGCGGCGCTCATCTTCGACGAGATCCAGACCGGCATGGGGCGCACCGGGAGCATGTGGGCCTACGAGCAGACCCCGGTCGTGCCCGACGCCATGACCAGCGCCAAGGCCCTGGGCGGCGGTCTGCCCATCGGCGCGCTCATCACCGGGCCCAAGCTGGCCGACGTGCTGCAGCCCGGCGACCACGGCTCGACCTTCGCCGGCGGCCCGCTGGTGGCCTCGGCCGCGCTCGAGGCCGTGCAGATCTGCTCGGACCCGGGGCTTCTGCAGAGCGTGCGTGCCCTGGGCGAGCGGCTCTCGGCCGGGCTGGCCGAGCTGCCGGCGGTGGCCACGGTCCGCGGGCGCGGGCTGATGGTCGGGGTCGACCTGCACGACGGCATCTCGGCCACCGACGTGGCCCAGCGCGCCCTGCTGGAGGGGCGCTTGGTCGTCAACGCCACCGGCCCGGCCACGATCCGCTTCGAGCCTCCGCTGATCGTCACCGAGGCCGAGATCGACGACGCCCTGGGGCGCCTCGCCGCACTGATGTCATGAGCACCAGCGTGGTCAAGGCCAAGGTCGACGTGCCGCTGGCCCGCGACCAGCGCGCGGATGCCGGCGCCGTTGCCGTCCTGCGCCGGCTGCTCGAGGTCATCGGAGACAACTTCGAGGGGTCGATCAGCGGGGAGGACCCCGAGCACCTGCACCAGCTGCGGATCGCCGTGCGGCGCAGCCGGACGGTGCAGCGCCAGGTTGCCGCGGTGTTCCCACCGGACGAGCTTCCGGGCTTTCGCGCGGAGTTCCGGTGGCTGCAGCAGGTGACCGGGCCCGCCAGGGATCTGGACGTCTACCTCGAGGACCTCGACTCTCTGCGTGACATGCTGCCCGAGGCCATGCGCGCCGATCTGGACCCGCTGGTCCCGGTGCTCGTCCACAGCCGGATGGCCGCGCGCGCCGAGATGGCCCGGGCGCTGCGCTCGGTCCGGACGGCTCAGCTGATCGAGGACTGGGAGCGGCTTCTGGAGACGCTCGTCGAGCGCTCCTCCCACGACCGGCCGGCGGCGGCCCGGCCGATCGGCGAGGTGGCGGGCGAGCGGATCCGCAAGGTCTACAAGCACATCGTGAAGATGGGGCGCGCGATCGAGCGCGACAGCCCCGCCGCGGACTACCACGAGCTGCGCAAGAAGGGCAAGGAGCTGCGCTACCTGCTGGAGCTGTTCGGGGCCAGGCTGTTCGACGAGGAGGCGGTGGGCCCCTTCGTGAAATCGCTCAAGGCCCTGCAGGACCTGCTCGGGCGCCACCAGGACCGCGAGGTGCAGATCGCCATGCTTCGCGAGAGCGTCGAGGAGGTGGCCATGCTGCCCGACGGAGGGCCCGCCTGCATGGCCATGGGCGCCCTGGTGGAGCGTCTACGCGTCGACGAGCAGGCGGCCCGCGACGAGTTCGCGGAGCGCTTCGCTGAGCTGGCCTCCAAAGAGCAGCGTGCACTGGTTCGCGAGACCTTCGTGTGAATGAGCGTGTTGCTCTCCCACGCCTGGCTTGCAGTCGCGCCTGTGGCGTGATAGGCCAGTTAGTGTTTAAATGGCGGCTGGCGGGCTCGGCCGCGTTTTGGGACGATGCTCGACGTAGCACGACCGGGAGAGGACAATTCCACACATGAGCAGCGATGACAGGGCGGAAGGAGTCCGCCCGAATGGGGCCTTGACTCTCGCCGAGACCGATCTCGCCGATCTCCTCAGTGCGCTTCGTGCGGCACGTGACGGGGATTTCTCCCAGCGCCTGAGGCCCAAGCGCAACGGTGCCACCGCGGAGGTGGCCGAGGCGCTCAACGCGCTGCTGGACCGTCAGGACCAGATGTCGCGCGAGCTGGTCCGCGTGGGCAAGATCATCGGCCGCGAGGGCCGGATGACCGAGCGCGCCGAGCTCACAGACGCCGGCGGCGCCTGGGCCACCGGCGTGGATGCCCTCAACGCGCTCATCGACGACCTCGTCCGGCCCACCACCGAGGTGGCGCGCGTGATCGGCGCGGTCGCGGATGGCGACCTGTCTCAGAAGATGGCGCTCAAGATCGGCGGCCAGCCGGTCAAGGGCGAGTTCCTCAACATCGGCACCACCGTCAACACGATGGTCGACCAGCTCTCGTCGTTCGCCGACGAGGTGACGCGCGTGGCCCGCGAGGTGGGTACCGAGGGCAAGCTCGGCGGTCAGGCCGAGGTCCAGGGCGTGTCGGGCACCTGGAAGGACCTCACCGAGTCGGTGAACGCCATGGCCAACAACCTCACCGGCCAGGTGCGCAACATCGCCCAGGTGACCACGGCGGTGGCGCAGGGCGACCTGACCCAGAAGATCACGGTGGACGTCAAGGGCGAGATCCTGGAGCTGAAGAACACCATCAACACGATGGTGGACCAGCTCTCGTCGTTCGCCGACGAGGTGACGCGCGTGGCGCGCGAGGTGGGTACCGAGGGCGTGCTGGGTGGTCAGGCCGAGGTGCCGGGTGTGGCGGGTACGTGGAAGGACCTGACCGAGTCGGTGAACTTCATGGCCAACAACCTCACCGGCCAGGTGCGCAACATCGCCCAGGTGACGACGGCGGTGGCGCAGGGCGACCTCTCGCAGAAGATCACGGTGGAGGCCAAGGGTGAGGTGGCGGCGCTGGCCGACACGATCAACTCGATGACCGACACGCTGCGCGTGTTCGCCGAGCAGGTGACCAGCGTGGCCCGCGAGGTGGGTACCGAGGGCGTGCTGGGTGGTCAGGCCGAGGTGCCGGGTGTGGCGGGTACGTGGAAGGACCTGACCGAGTCGGTGAACTTCATGGCCAACAACCTCACCGATCAGGTGCGCAACATCGCCCAGGTGACGACGGCGGTGGCGCAGGGCGACCTGACCCAGAAGATCACGGTGGAGGCCAAGGGTGAGGTGGCGGCGCTGGCCGACACGATCAACTCGATGACCGACACGCTGCGCGTGTTCGCCGAGCAGGTGACCAGCGTGGCCCGCGAGGTGGGCACCGACGGCAAGCTCGGCGGTCAGGCCGAGGTGCCGGGTGTGGCGGGTACGTGGAAGGACCTGACCGAGTCGGTCAACGGCATGGCGAACAACCTGACCAGCCAGGTGCGCAACATCGCCCAGGTGACGACGGCGGTGGCGCAGGGCGACCTGACCCAGAAGATCACGGTGGACGTCAAGGGCGAGATCCTGGAGCTGAAGAACACCATCAACACGATGGTCGACCAGCTCTCGTCGTTCGCCGACGAGGTGACCCGTGTGGCGCGCGAGGTGGGTACCGAGGGCAAGCTCGGCGGCCAGGCCGAGGTGCAGGGCGTGTCGGGTACCTGGCGCGGCCTCACCGAGTCGGTGAACGGCATGGCCAACAACCTCACCGACCAGGTGCGCAACATCGCCCAGGTGACGACGGCGGTGGCGCAGGGCGACCTGACCCAGAAGATCACCGCGGACGCCAAGGGCGAGATCCTGGAGCTGAAGAACACCATCAACACGATGGTCGACCAGCTGCGCTCCTTCGCGGCCGAGGTGACCCGTGTGGCGCGCGAGGTGGGTACCGAGGGCGTCCTCGGTGGCCAGGCCGAGGTGGAGGACGTGTCGGGTACGTGGCGCGGCCTCACCGAGAACGTGAACCTGATGGCGGCCAACCTCACCACCCAGGTGCGCAACATCGCCCAGGTCACCACCGCGGTGGCCCAGGGCGACCTGTCCAAGAAGATCACCGTCGAGGCCAAGGGCGAGGTGGCGGCCCTGGCCGACACCATCAACACGATGGTCGAGCAGCTGCGCTCCTTCGCGGCCGAGGTGACCCGTGTGGCGCGCGAGGTGGGTACCGAGGGCAAGCTGGGCGGCCAGGCCGAGGTCCAGGGCGTGTCGGGTACGTGGCGCGGTCTGACCGAGAACGTGAACCTGATGGCGGCCAACCTGACCGATCAGGTGCGCAACATCGCCCAGGTGACCACGGCGGTGGCGCAGGGCGACCTGTCCCAGAAGATCACCGCGGACGCCAAGGGCGAGATCCTGGAGCTGAAGAACACCATCAACACGATGGTGGACCAGCTCTCCTCGTTCGCCGACGAGGTGACCCGTGTGGCGCGCGAGGTGGGTACCGAGGGCAAGCTCGGCGGTCAGGCCGAGGTGGAGGACGTCTCGGGAACCTGGCGGCGGCTGACCGAGAACGTCAACCAGCTGGCCGGCAACCTGACCACACAGGTCCGTGCCATCGCGGAAGTGTCGACCGCGGTGACCCAGGGCGACCTCACCCGGTCGATCACCGTCGAGGCGCAGGGCGAGGTGGCCGAGCTCAAGGACAACATCAACCAGATGATCGCCAACCTGCGCGACACCACCCAGCGCAACCAGGAGCAGGACTGGCTCAAGACCAACCTGGCGCGCATCTCGGGCCTCATGCAGGGCCAGCGCGTGCTGGCCACCGTCACCCAGCTGATCATGTCCGAGCTCACGCCGTCGATCACCGCCCAGCACGGGGCCTTCTTCATGGCCGAGTCCGGCGACGACGGCCAGCTGCGGGAGCTGCGGCTCATCGCCAGCTACGGCTACACCCGCCGCAACGAGGTGCCCGACCGCTTCGCCGTGGGCGAGTCGCTCGTCGGCCAGGCGGCGCTGGAGCGCAGGACGATCGAGATCAACGACCCGCCCGACGACTACATCCGCGTGAGCTCCGGGCTGGGCCGGTCGATCCCGGCCAGCATCGTGATCATGCCGATCCTCTTCGAGGACCAGGTCCTGGGCGTCATCGAGCTGGCGTGGCTGCGCTCGCCCTCGGCGATCCACCGCACCTTCCTCGAGCAGCTCATGGAGACCCTGGGGGTGGTGCTCAACACGATCATCGCCAACATGCGCACCGAGGAGCTGCTCCAGCAGTCCCAGTCGCTCAACGCCGAGCTCGAGCAGCAGGCTCAGCTGCTGGAGGAACGCAACCTCGACATCGAGGGCAAGAACCGCGAGATCGAGCTCGCGCGTCTCGGCCTGGAGGAGAAGGCGTCCCAGCTGGCCCTCTCCAGCCGCTACAAGTCCGAGTTCCTGGCCAACATGAGCCACGAGCTGCGCACGCCGCTCAACAGCCTGCTCATCCTGTCCAAGCTGCTGCTCGACAACGAAGCCGGCAACCTCACCGAGAAGCAGCTGGACTTCGCCCGCACCATCCGGGCCGCGGGCTCGGACCTGCTCGAGCTCATCAACGACATCCTGGACCTGTCCAAGATCGAGGCCGGCAAGATGGACCTGCTGTTCGACGCCATTCCCGTCGCCGGGGTGTGCTCCTACGTGCAGCGGACGTTCGAGCCGGTGGCGGCCGACAAGGGCCTCACGCTCAGCGTGGTGCTCGAGGACGACGTGCCCGCCGCGATCGTCACCGACGAGCAGCGCCTCCAGCAGATCCTGCGCAACCTCCTGTCCAACGCGTTCAAGTTCACCGCGGAGGGCGGCGTCACGCTGAAGATCGCGCGCGCCGCCGAGGACGCGGTGACCTTCAGTGTCATCGACACCGGCATCGGCATCGCCGCGGACAAGCTCGCGGTCATCTTCGAGGCCTTCCAGCAGGCCGACGGCACCACCAGCCGTACCTATGGCGGTACCGGCCTGGGCCTGTCGATCAGCCGCGAGCTGGCCCGCGCCCTCGGCGGCGAGATCAGCGTGCAGAGCACCGTCGAGAAGGGCAGCACCTTCACGCTGCGCCTGCGCCTGGGCGCGGCGCCCGACGCCACCGTCCTGTCGCCGGAGACTCCGGCCATCCCGGCGGCTCTGCCGGTGGCGCAGACGGCGTCGCTGGCGCCCCGCACCAACGGGGAACGGGTGGCCGATACCGGTGCCGGCGCGGGATCCCGGCGGCCGCACGGCCGGCCCGTCACCCCGACCCGCCGGCTGCTCGTGCTCGACCGCGGTGGCCTGGCGCTGCACGCGATCCGCGGCCTCGTCGGCCGCGACCACGGCGTGGAGCTCACCAGCACCCAGGAGATCGAGGAGGCGCTGGCGGTCATCGACGCGTCGCTTCCGGATTGCCTGGTCATCGGCTCGCGACTGTCCAAGACGTCGGTGTTCTCGCTGCTCGACGAGCTGCGCGGCCGCGACCAGATCAAGCGCATGCCGGTCATCCTGCGGTTGGACCGGCGCGTGACCGAGCGCGACCGCGCCCGCCTGCGTCGCTATGAGCCGGCGCTGTTGCCACGCGTGGCCGACTCCGACGAGGCGCTGGCCGCCGAGGCGGCGCTCATCCTGCATCCCTCCAGCGGCCCGGCGGTGGCCGGCCCCGACGACGACACCGATGCCGGCACGGGCTCGGCGGCGGCCCGCCTCCAGGGCCGCATCCTGCTCGTCGACGACGATGTGCGCAACCTGTTCGCGCTGGCCAGCCTGCTCGAGGACCGCGGCCTGGACGTGGTGTTCTCAGAGACCGGCCACGAGGCGCTGGAGATCCTGTCCACCGACGCGCGGATCGACCTGGTCCTGATGGACATCATGATGCCCCAGATGGACGGCTACGAGACCATCCGGGCGGCCCGGGCGATGCCGACGCTCCGCACCCTCCCGATCATCGCCGTCACCGCCAAGGCGATGCAGGGCGACCGGGAGAAGAGCATCGCCGCCGGCGCGTCGGACTACATCACCAAACCGGTCGACCCTGACAAGCTCATCTCGCTCGTCAACGGTTGGCTGTGTGTCTGAGGCGGTCCGGGGACTATCGAGCGCGTGAGCACCGACCCGAGCCTGGAATCTCCAGTGCAGGCTGCAGCTGATCCCGATCGTCAGCCGGCGTTCGTTCCGGCCCCGGCGCTCACGCCGGCCGCGGAGGAGCCCCCGGTGGGGATCCTGCTGGTCGACGACCACAAGGAGAACCTGTCGGCGCTCCGGGCCGTCCTGGAGCCGTTGGGCGAACGGCTGGTCAGCGCCGAGTCCGGCGAGCAGGCGCTGCGGGCGCTGTTGCGCGAGGACATCGCCGTCATCCTGCTCGACGTCCGGATGGCGGGCCTGGACGGGCTGCAGACCGCCCGCATCATCCGCGCCCGTCCCCGCACGCGCCACATCCCGATCATCTTCCTCACTGCCCAGGTCTCCGAGGTGGAGGAGATCGCGCTGGCCTACGCCTCGGGTGCGGTGGACTACGTCATCAAGCCGTTTGAGCCTGAGATCCTGCGCGCGAAGGTGTCGGTCTTCGTCGAGCTCAGCCGCGAGCGCGGGGAGCGGGTGCGCCAGTCACAGGCCCGCGCCGAGGCCGAGGCGGTGGCGCGCACCGTGCGCACGCTGCAGATCCTGTCCGATGCCGCCCTCTCGCACCTGGAGATGGGCGGCCTCACCGCCGAGCTCGTGGAACGGGCGGCGACGCTGTTCCAGGCCGATTCCGCCTGCCTGCTGCTGCGCGACGAGAACGCGCCGGGCCTGGGCGTCCACGCCGCCCGCGGCATGCTGCCGGTGCCCGGAGACGGCCGGGTGATGCTCGGGGAGGGCACGTTCGGCCGCCTTGCCGTGGAGCGTCAGGCGGCGCTGCTGGTGGGAGACGAGCTGCCCGATTCGCTGCCCGCGGCGCCGCGAGGGGGAGGTCACGAGGACGCCGAGCCGACCGCCAGCCTCATGGTCGTGCCGCTGGTCACCGCCGATGAGCTGCTCGGGCTGATCGTGCTGGGCGCCGCCGCCGAGGACCGCTTCGACGCGGGGGACCTGGAGCTGCTCACGCTGGCCGCCGACCGGATGGCCATCGCCATCGATCACGTCCAGCGCTTCGCCCACGGGCGCCAGCTGGTGGAGACCCTGCAGCGCAGCCTGCTTCCCGACCGCCTCCCGCACCACCCGCGGCTGGAGCTCGCCGCGCGCTACCTCCCCAGCGGCCTGGCCCCGCAGATCGGCGGCGACTGGTACGACGCGCTCGAGCTCGACCGCGATCGCACCGCGGTGATGATCGGCGACGTCGTCGGCCATGGCGTTCGGGCCGCGACGACCATGAGCGAGCTGCGCAACGCCCTGCGCGCGTTCGCCGTCGAGGGCCACGGGCCGGGGTCGGCGCTGCATCAGCTCGACCGCGTCGTCCACGCGACCTTCGGCCCGGGGATGATCGCCACGGTCCTGTTCCTGATCATCGATGCGTCGAAGGGGACGGTCGCGATCTCCCGTGCCGGGCACCCGCCGCCCGCGCTGCGCACGGCCGGCGGCGAGATCCGCTTCCTCGAGACCGGCGGCACTCTGCCGCTGGGGATCGACGACCGCATCAAGTCCGATGAGGCCGAGTACACGGTGAGCCCGGGGGACACGCTGCTGTTGTTCACCGACGGCCTGGTCGAGCGTCGCCGCGAGTCGATCAACGCCGGTTTTGACCGCCTGCGCGACGCCTTCACCAACGCGCCCACCGACGTGGAGGAGCTCTGTGACTTCGTGCTGGAGCGCACCGTCACCGAGCAGGCCAGTCACGACGACATCGCGGTGCTGGCCGTTCGCGTGCTGGGCCCGCCGCTGGGGGCGCTTCAACTCACGCTGCCCGCCAAGGCCACCTCGGTGCCGCTGGTCCGCCACCGCCTCCGGGTGTGGCTCAACGAGAACGTGCCCGAGCTCGACGCCGTCGCCCGCTCTGATCTCGAGGTGGCGTGGTCAGAGGCGTGCACGAACGTCATCCGCCACGCCTATGGTCCGGGCGATGCGACGTTCGAGGCCTCCGCGGCGCGCGACGGCGATGCCGTGGCGCTGCAGGTCCGCGACACCGGCCAGTGGCGCCCGCCACGCGGCCAGCACGGCGGGCGGGGCATCGCGCTCATGCGCGAGCTGTGCGATGAGGTCCGCGTCGACCGCCGCTCGGAGGGCACGACGGTGATCATGCGCCGCGGCTTCGGCCCGCCCACCACCGACACGACGGCGGGATCGTGATGGTGGGCCCCTCCGGCGCTGAGCCTTCGGCCGACTCCGCCGCCGCGCCGGGCGACCTGGCCCACGTCGACATGCAAGATCACGACGGCGTGCCCGTGGCGGTGATCAGCGGCGAGGTGGACATCTCCAATGTCGACGACATCACCCGCCGGCTCATCGCTCTGCCCAACGTCGCCCCGGGCCTGGTGGTGGATCTCCGCCTGGTCGCCTACATGGACTCGACCGGCATCTCGCTGTTGCACGACCTGGCGGCGCGGCTGCGGGAGCGCTCCCAGCAGCTGATCGTCGTCTGCCCGCTGGGCTCGCCGCCGCGGCGGGTGCTCGAGCTCACCGGCCTCATCACCCGGACCACCGTGGTGGACGACCTGGCTCCCGCGGTCCAGGCGATGCGCCACGTGGCGCGGGACCTGCCGTCGTCGGGCTGAGACGCGGCCACTGCCGGCTGACATCACAGAGCACACGGTCGCTCAGTGCAGACCGTGTGCTCTGTGACGTCGGCATGACTGCGGTTTCGGAGCACACGGTCCCCGAAACCGCACTGTGTGCTCTGCGGCGTCAGGATTTCGCCGGCCGCGACGCACCACGCTTTGGTTGCGGCCCCCGCGCCTGAGGTAGCATCGAGAGCAATGGGATACAAGGTTCTGGGCTTTGCCGTCTGGCAGGGCACCAAGTGGTACCTGCGCCGCAACATCACCGGCTTCAAGGCCAAGCTGGCCGTCGCGGGTGTCGGAGCGTTGGTGGTCGCCGGCGTGGCCGCCGCGGGCCGCCAGGCAGCATCACATCAATAAGACGTAAGTTTGCGGAGCTTTAGGGAGGGACTTCTCGTGTGCCCGACGAAAGCACGCACGCGAGGACGCCCCCGACGGATCGCAGGGCGGCCCGCCTCGGTATGACTGAGCCCGCCCCCGCCGACACCCCGCTTGCCATCGACCGAGTGGACTGCACGCGCAGCGACCGCGACGGGATCGAGCTGCGGCTGACCGGGCGGTGGCTGGGCGGCGCCAACGCCAGCGCGTTCGAGCCGCTGCTGGTCGTCCAGGTGTCAGGGCGCCGCCACCGTTTCACGCCGGAGCGCGACGGTCACCCGCTTGCGCCCGGAGCCTGGGAGTCGACGTTCCGCATCCCGCCGTGGGCTCAGCCTCGCCACGACGGCCAGGCCGCGCTGTGGGTGGGGACCTCGGTGGTGCCGGTCCCGCCGCCCGGGACCTCGGGGCACGGGTCGCACCCGCCGATTCACCGCCTGCCAGCGCCGCCCGCGCTGGGCGAGGCCCGCGCCTGGCCGCCCGACGTGGCGCCGCCGCCGGCCGAGGCCGATCTTGCCGGGTTCGCCGACCCGACCCCCTACGGGGACCAGGCCCGCTACGCCGAGGCGCCCGATCCGGCCGTCGATACCGGCCGCACCGGGCCGCTGGCCGAGCTGCTGTTCAAGGAGAGCGTCTCGGCGCTGCACGCCGAGCTCGAGGAGCGCTCCGCCGAGGTCGCGCGCCTGCAGGGCTCCCTGGCCGACGCCCGGTCAGAGGTCGAGGCCCGCGCGTCGCGCCAGACCGCCCTGGAGTCGGCTCACGCCGATCTGCGCGGCGAGCTCCAGGAGCTGATGGAGGCTATCGCCGGGCAGCGCGAGGATTACGAGCGCCGCATCTCCTCGGCCGAGGCGCGGGTCTCCGAGGCTGAGGGCCGAGCCACCGAGGCCGAGGGCCGAGCCACCGCCCAGCTCGCCGATCTGACCGCCGCGCGCGACGCCGCCCTGGCGGAGGCCGCCGACCTGCGCCGCCGGCTGGCCTCCGCGGCCTCGAGCCGCCAGCACCACGCCGCAGAGCTGTCGGCGCTGCGCGATCAGCTTGCCGCCGCGCAGGTGTCCCGGGACGCCGCCGCCGGCGAAGTCGCCGGACTGCGCGCCGAGCTCGAGCGACTCGGCTCCGAGCTCGCCGTCACCCGCGAGCACCAGTCCGCCCAGGGCGCGGACCTGGGCGAGGCACAGCGCCTGCTGGCCGAGGCGCGGAGCCTGAGCGAGCAGTTGCGCTCGCAAAGCTCGCACTGAGCGGCATTAGGGAGGTTTGGGCGCCACATCCGTCCGCCGGGCGACGTACCTTCGCGGACGTGAGTGAGTTGCCGGGGACGTCCGCCGTGTCGATCGAGGCGGTCGAGTGGTCCGCTGAGAGCGGTGGGAACCTGAACGTCCGGATCACCGGCCGGTGGCGCCGGCGACGGCCCGTGAGCACCGGGCAGCCCACGCTGGTGATCGAGAGCGAGGGCCGCCGCCACCGCTATCCGGCGATGCCCGAGCCACCGAGCGTCGGGGGCACCGGGCCGGGCGTGTGGCGCTTGAGCTTCACCATCCCCGGCTGGATGGCTCCGGAGCTGGGGCGGACGTGGCTTCAGTTCGGCACCGTGATCGTGCCGCTGCCCGTCGCCGTGCCGGCGCCCGGCGAGGCCTCGCTGGCCGACGCCGGGCCATCGCCCGGGCCGCCATCGCCCGCGCCGCCGTCGCCGGGGCCACCGGCGTCGGAGCGGCCCCCGCCGTCGGTGACGTTGGAGCCCGAGCCGGAGGAGCCCGAGCCCGAAGAGCCCGCCGAGCCGCCGGATTTTGAACGGGCCCGCGGCGTCGCTGACCTGACGCGGCGGGTGGAGGCGCTCGAGGACGAGCTACGCGACGCGCGCGCCGTGCGCGACGAGCTCGCGGCCTCCCTGGAGGAGCGCGAGCGCAAGCGCCGGATCGCCGAGCAGCGGGCCCACGCGGAGCAGGCCCTGCGCCGCGATCTCGCCCGCCAGCTCTCCTCGAGCGCCCGCGAGGCGGAGCGGTCCCGCCAGGCGATGGGCGAGCTCGCCGCCGCTGAGGAGCGCATTCGCGGCCTGGAGGACGAGCTGGGCCGGGCCCGGCGGCGCAGCGACGAGGCCGAGCAGGTCGCGGCGGCCGCCACCGCGGCCCGGCAGCGGGCTGAGCGCGAGCGCGAACTGGCCGAGCAGAAGCTCCAGCGCCGCGCCGAGACCGGATCGGCGGAGTCGGCGCGCCTGCGCTTCGAGCGCGAGCTGCGCAGTCACCGCGCCGGGCAGGTGAGCCGGGTCCCGGCGGAGCCCGCCGCGCTCGCTGCGGGTGCAGTGCCCGCGGCCGCGGTGCGCACGCCGGCGCTCATGCGTGAGCCGACACCGGCGCCGACGCGCGCGCCGTCCTTCTCGCTGCCGCGCGTGCCGCCCCGGCCGCCGGCGCCCGGGCCGGTGCCGTCTGCGCCCGTGCCTCAGGGGCCCGCGGTGGCGCCGCGCGACGTGGTGGCGAGCCTGCGTGCCGAGCTCGACACCCGGGCCCGCGCCGACGCCGCCCTGCGGGCGCGGCTGATCGACGCAGAGTCCCGGCTGGCCGCCCGCGTGGTCCTCGAGCGCCGGACCAGCGCGGCGCTGGCCGAGCTGCGCGAGGAGCTCGACGCCCTCGGCGGCGAGCTGACCCGCGAACGGACGCTTCGAGTCAGCGCCCAGCAGCGCGTAACGGAGGCCGAGCACCATGCGGCGCAGGCCGACCAGCGCGCCACGGAGGCCGCGCGGCGCGCGGCGGAGGCGGAGCGGCGCGTGACCGAGCTTGAGCGCGAGCTGCGCGACCAGCGTGGGGTCTCCCTGGGCGCCTACGAGGCGATCGGGGAGCTGCGCGAGGCGCTGGTGCGACTGGCCTCGCCACCCGCGCCAGAGCCGGCGCCCGCGGCAGAGCCGGAGGTGGCGGCAGAGCCGGAGGTGGCGGCAGAGCCGGCGCGCGCGCCAGACCCGGAGCCCCCGCCGGCCCCGCTGCCCGCGACCGGGGAGGCCCTGCCCGCGGCCACCACCACCGCCGCCGTCGAGCCGGCGCGCCTCAACGACGCGCTCAGCCGTCTGCGCGAGACGATCGCGCCCCAGGATGCGCCCGCGCCACCCTCGACGGCGCTCGTTCGTTCCCCGTCCGTGCACGAGGCGCTGAGCCGCCCCTCGCTCGAGCGGGCCTTTCGCACGATGGCGCGGACCGATCTCGACGCCGCCGGCCGGCTCCTGCTTGATCTGCTGCCGCTCCAGCGGGTCGTGTATCCGCATGCGATCGCCTATGACCTGGTGCTGGCGCCCGACCGGTGCGTCTGGGTGTCGGTCCCGAACGGCACCCCCACCATCGAGGTCCAAACCGCGGCCCGGCCCCGCCAGGAGGTCGACTTCCAGGTCATCGGCGAGCCCGCGCGGATCGCCCGGCTGCTCACGGCCGCGCGCTGGCGCCGGTTCTTCGGCCGACGCGGCGCGCGGGTGCGAGGTCACCGCGAGGGGTTGGCTGCTTTGTCCTCGCTGCTCGGCGCTCCGCTGGACCTCGGCGCCCTGCATCGCGCGGGCGTGCGGCCCGATCCGCTGACCGCCCTCGGGATGCTGGCCGCGATGATCGACCCCGCGTGGACGGCGACCGAGCGCTTCACCTTCGCCCACGCCACGCCCGAGGCCACCCGGAACTATCTCGTCGTGGCCGAGGGCCGCCCGCTGACGGCGACGCGCATCGCTCCCGAGGGCGGCGCGAGCACAACGATGTACTGCCCCACCGACGACCTGCTCGCCGCGCTGGCCGGCGAGCCCGTCCCCGGGGTGCGGGTGGATGGCGACGTCGGCGCGTTCCTCTCGCTGCGCAAGTGGATCAAACGCGCACAGAGCGAGTAAAACGCGCTCGGTGCGGCCCCGCGGCCGGCGCTCCGTCTGGGTCGGCTTCTAAGGTTCAAGGCGTCGTCTGATGACCCCTGTCTGCGCCCATCTCCACGTCCACTCCGAGTACTCGCTGCTCGACGGGGCGTGCAAGATCGATGCGCTCGCGGCCCGCGCCGCGGAGTTCGAGCAGCCCGCCCTGGGCCTGACCGACCACGGGGTCATGAACGGCTCCGTCGAGCTCTATACCGCCTGCAAGAAGCAGGGGATCAAGCCGATCATCGGATGCGAGGTCTACATCGTCGACGATCACACCCGCCGCGCGCCGGGGCGGCTGGAGCGCTTCCATCTCACCCTGCTGGCCTCCAACCCGACGGGTTATCGCAACCTGGTCAAGCTCTCGTCGGAGGGCTTCCTCGAGGGGTATCAGCGGGGCAAGCCGTCGGTGGACATGGCCCAGCTCGCCGCGCACGGCGAGGGCCTGATCGCCCTCTCGGGCTGCCTGCAGTCACGCTTCTGCCAGCACCTGATCGAGGAGCGCCCCGACCTCGCCCGCGGCCACGCCTCGGAGCTGATGAGCGCGGTCGGCACCGACAACGTCTACTTCGAGGTCCAGAAGAACGGCCTGCCCGTCCAGGACAAGTGCAACGAGGAGATCGTCCGCATCGCCCGCGAGCTGGGGCGCCCGCTGGTCGGCACCGGTGACGTGCACTACCTGCGCCGTGAGGACTACCACCATCACGCCGCGCTGCTGTGCGTCCAGACCAAGTCCACGCTCAGCCAGCCCAAGATCACCTTCGACACCAACGAGTTCTATCTGCGCTCCAGCCAGGAGATGGCCGACGCGTTCGCGGAGTGGCCGGACGCGATCCCCAGCACGCTCGAGATCGCCGAGCGCTGCGACGTCGAGATCGAGCTCGGCCGCCAGCTCATCCCGCGCTACCCGATCCCCGACGGCGAGCGGGAGGGGCTCGCGGGGGACGAAGTCACGGGGGAGGGGGCCTATCTGCGCCGGCTCGTCGACGAGGGGCTGCGCCAGCGCTACGGCGACCCGATCCCGGCCGAGGCCGTGGAGCGCGCCGAGTACGAGCTGGGCGTGATCGACCGGATGGGCTTCAACGCCTACTTCCTGATCGTCTGGGACTTCGTCAAGTTCGCCAAGGACTCCGGCATCGCCGTGGGCCCCGGCCGTGGCTCGGCGGCGGGCTCGATCGTCGCCTACTGCCTGCAGATCACCGACGTCGACCCGCTGCGCTATGACCTGCTGTTCGAGCGCTTCCTCAACCCCGAGCGCGTGTCGATGCCCGACATCGACATGGACTTCTCGGTGCGCGGCCGTGAGCGTGTGATCCGTTATGTCACCGAGAAGTACGGCAAAGAGGCGGTCGCGCAGATCGTCACCTTCGGCAAGATGTTTCCGCGGGCCGCCACCCGCGACGCGGCCCGCGTGCTGGGCCACGAGTACGGCGTCGGTGACCGCCTGGCCAAGCTCATCCCCGACCCGATCATGGGTCGCCCGCCGAGCTTTCAGGAGTGCCTCGCGCCGGGGCAGCCGCTCCGCGCCGAGGTGGACCGCGACGGCACGGCCAAGCAGATCGTCGACGTGGCGCAGGGCCTGGAGGGCATCGTGCGCAACTCCTCGATCCATGCCGCCGCCGTCGTCATCTCCGACCGCCCGCTCACCGACATCCTGCCGCTGCAGATCGCCGACGCCGGCGCCGACGAGAACGGCGAGCGGGTCTTCCGCACGGTGACGCAGTTCTCGATGAAGCCGGTCGAGCAGCTCGGCCTGCTCAAGATGGACTTCCTGGGCCTGCGCAACCTCGACGTCATCGAGGACGCGCTGGACATCGTGGCGCGCTCCAGCGGCGAGCGCCCGGACATGAGCACGCTCCCGCTCGACCACGAGCCGACGTATGAGATGCTCGCCCAGGGGGACTCGATCGGCGTGTTCCAGTTTGAGTCCGAGGGCATGCGCGAGGCGCTCAAGAAGGTGCGGCCGACCGAGTTCGACGACCTCGTGGCGCTCGTGGCGCTGTACCGGCCGGGGGCCATGGACCAGATCCCCACCTACGCGCGCGGCAAGCGCGACCCCGAGACGATCACCTACGCCGACGAGCGGCTGCGCCCGATCCTCGAGTCGACCAAGGGCGTGATCCTCTACCAGGAGCAGGCGATGCAGATCGCCAAGGAGCTGGCCGGCTTCAGCGGGGCCAAGGCCGACGACCTGCGCAAGGCGATCGGCAAGAAGAATCGCGAGGCGATGGCCAAGCTGCGGCCGGAGTTCGTGGAGGGCTGCCGCAGGTCGGGCACCAGCGAGTCGGTGATCGAGATGCTGTGGACCACCAACGAACGGTCGGCGGACTACTCGTTCAACAAGTCCCACGCCGCGTGCTATGCCCTGATCTCGTATCGCACCGCGTGGCTGAAGGCCAACTATCCGGCCGAGTACATGGCGGCGCTCATCTCCTCGGTGATGGACACCAAGGACAAGGTCCCGTTCTTCGTGGCCCAGGCCGAGCAGATGGGGATCGCGATCCTGCCGCCCGACGTCAACCTCTCAGACCACGAATTCGTCGTCGTCGACGGCAACATCCGCTTCGGCCTCGATGCGGTCAAGGGCGTCGGCTACCAGGCCGTCGAGGCGATCAAGGAGGCCCGGGGCGCCGACGGCCAGGCGCGCCCGTTCACCAGCCTGTTCGACTTCTGCGAGCGCGTGGACAACCGGGCCGTCAACAAGAAGGCGATCGAGGCGCTGATCAAGTGCGGGGCCTTCGGCTCGACCAACGACAGCCGCAAGGGCATGCTCCGGGTGCTCGAGCAGGCGCAGGCCGCGGGCCAGAAGTCCCAGCAGGATGCGCTCATCGGCCAGGGGTCGATCTTCGACCTGGGCCTGGATCTCGACGGGGATGACGGCGCGGCGGGCAACGGCGCGACGGGCGGGTTTGCCGGGCCGACGCACGCGCCCATCCCGGGCGACGAGTTCGATCAGACCGAGCTGCTGGCCGCCGAGAAGGAGGCCCTGGGGCTGTTCATCTCCGCGCACCCGCTCAAGGACCTGGGGCCCGCGCTGCGGGCCAAGGCCGACAGCCCGCTCGGCGAGCTGCACACCCGCCGCGATGGTGACTGGGTGACCATCGGCGGGATGATCACGCAGGCCAAGAAGATCAAGACCAAGAAGGGCGACTTCATGATGTTCGCCACCCTCTATGACCTGGAGACCTCGGTCGAGATCATCGTGTTCGGCAAAACGCTGGCCTCGTGCGAGGACGTGCTCCAGACCGACTCGATCGTGCTGGTCCGCGGCAAGGTCGACCACAAGGACCGCGACACGACCTGCGTGATCGCCCAGCAGGTGGAGCTGTTTCAGCCCACCGAGGAGGAGGTCTTAGAGGCGCAGGTCCAGGCGGCCAAGCCCGCCCTGAGCCCGAGCGCGCTCAAGCTGCGCCTCGATGCCACCGCGCTGCCTGCCACGGTGCTGGGCGAGCTCAAGGATCTGCTCTCCGGCTTCCCTGGCGAGTCCGACGTCGTCATCGAGCTGAGTACGACCATTGGGCACCGCCGCCTCAAGCTCGGGCCGAGCTTCCGGGTCTCGCGCGACGCCGGCCTGTATGCCGAGCTCGACGCCCTGCTTGGCTCGGCGCTGATCCCCGAGGCCGATGCCGCGGCGCAAGACGATCGCGAGCCCAGCCGAGCCCGTCGGCGTCGGGGGGTAGGCACCCGGCGCGATCCGGGCGCGTCAGTGGACGTGGAGGTTGATCCCCAGCAACAGCAGGGGCCAGAGCACGATCGCCAGCAGCGCGGAGACGACCGGCTTGATGGCGTTGACGTTGTTGAGGTAGTGGTGCGAGGAGGCCAGCAGGACCCCCACGATCAGCCAGATGATGCTGGTCAGGCTTAGTCGCACGGTCTCATTAATTCTTCACGCAGGTTCACGAGACCTGCCTACCCGATCAGACGGCGTCCGATGCAGCGGGGCGGCCCGGCCTATGCCGGCAGCCAGGGCCCCCGCCAGCCGCCGAACCCCGCAACGATCTCGTCGGCCTCGCTCGGGCCCCACGAGCCCTGGGCGTAGGGGATGACCTTGGGCGGTTTGTCGAGCAGCGGCTGGAGCACCCGCCAGCACTCCTCGACGTTGTCCTGGCGGGTGAAGTGGCTGGCGTCGCCGACGAGCGCTGCGTGCAGGAGCACCTCGTAGGGGGTGGCGCCGGAGCCGCCCTCCTTGGCGAACTCCATGTCCAGTTGGATCCCACTGGCGCCCGGCGTGTCGGCACGCATCGCGTCCAGGGCGATCCTGATCCCGGTGTCGGGGTCGATGCGAATGACGATCTGGCTGGGCTCGGGACGGCGCCGGCCCCTGGGGATGAACGGCAGCCGCGGGGCGTGGCGGAACACCAGGCGCAGTTCGGTCTGGGTGAGCGGCAGCCGCTTGCCCGTGCGGATGAAGAAGGGCACGCCCGACCAGCGCCAGCTGTCGATGTCCAGGCGCAGCGCGGCGTAGGTCTCTGTCGTGGAGTTGGGGCGGACGCCGTCGACGTCGCGGTAGCCGTCGTACTGGCCCCGGACGTAATGCTCGGGCTTGGCGTCGGCCATCGCCGCGAACACGGCCTGCTTGGCGTCCTTCTGGCTGTCGGGGTCACCCGCCGCCGGCGGATCCATCGCCACCGTGGCAATGATCTGGAGCAGGTGGTTGACCACGACGTCGCGCAGCGCCCCCACCGGGTCATAGAAGTGGCCGCGGTCCTGGACGCCGAAGCTCTCGGCCATGGTGATCTGCACCGACGAGACGTAGTTGCGGTTCCACACCGGCTCGAGGATCGCGTTGGCGAAGCGGAGGTAGAGGACCTCCTCGACCCCGAGCTTGCCCAGGAAGTGGTCGATGCGGTACAGCTGGGCTTCGTCCAGGTATTTGTGGAGGTCGCTCGCCAGCGCCCGCGCCGAGTCGAGGTCATGCCCGAACGGCTTCTCGACCACGACGCGGCGGCCGCCCTGCACAAGCTTGGCCTCCGAGAGCCCGGCGACCACCATCTCGAACAGCGAGGGTGGGATCTCCAGGTAGAAGACGGGGTTGGCGGCGTCGCCCAGCGCCGAGGCCACGGCCCGGTAGGTGGCGCCGTCGTTGAAATCGCCGCCCACGTAGGACAGCCGCGCGGCGAACCGCTTCCAGACCGCGTCGTCAATCGGCTCGCCGGTGGCCTTGACGGCCTCGAGCGCGTGCTCGCGCAGATGATCGTCGGTCCAGTCCTCCACCGCCACGCCGATGACCGGGCAGTCCAGCAGGCCCCGCTCGTCGAGCCGATACAGCGAACGCAGGGTCATCTTGCGGGCGAGGTCGCCGGTGATGCCGAAGACGACGAGCGCATCTCCCGGACGTGTCGTCGCCGCGCTCATCGACGTCAGACGCTAGCGGGATTTTCCCGAGCGCGACGCGGCCCGCTTGCGCGCCGCCAGGCCCCGCTTGCGCAACGCGAAGCAGAGCTCCACCTCGCTGCGCTCGGGTCCCTGGCGCTCGGGTCCCTGGGTCTCGATGACCAGCGGGAGCTTCTCGAAGCGCGGCTCTGACAGGTAGGCGGCGCAGCCGCGCTCGCCCAGTTCCCCGGTGCCGATGTTGGCGTGACGGTCGCGGTTTGAGCCCAGGGGCGTCTGCGAGTCGTTGAGGTGCAGCGACCCCAGGCGCTTGATCCCCACCACCCGGTCAAACTCGTCCATGGTCTCGGTGAGTCCGGGGGCCGTCCGGATGTCATAGCCCGACGCCAGCAGGTGGCACGAGTCCAGACACACGCCCAGCCGCTTCCCGCCCCCGGACGCCGAGATGAGATCGGCCAGCTCCTCGAATGACCGTCCCAGCGTCCCGCCCGCACCGGCGGTGTCCTCCAGATGCAGGGGGCAGCGCTCGGTCTCCGACAGCGCCTCCTTGATCACCTTGCCCGCGCGCTTGATCGCCGCCTTGACGTCACCCCCCTTGGCCGAGCCCGGGTGCAGCACCACGCCGGCGGCGCCGATCCCGCCGCCGACGCGCAGCGACTGGATCAGCGAGGCCCGGGACTTGTCGCGGATCTCGGCGTCCTCGGAGGCGCAG
This sequence comes from uncultured Actinomycetota bacterium, assembly GCA_963708835.1. Classification (GTDB taxonomy): domain Bacteria; phylum Actinomycetota; class Thermoleophilia; order Solirubrobacterales; family Solirubrobacteraceae; genus Palsa-465. The sequence continues at coordinate 251,563 of CAVPUB010000004.1, forward strand.
TTGAGCAGGTAGACGGCGTGGATCAGCACCGCCTTGACCGGGCTCGGCTTCATCGCCTCGCGGAAGGCGACGAAGTCGTCGTCGCCGTAGGCGGTCGGCCGCCACATCCGCGGCGACTGGTTGAAGATCTGGATCGCTTCACAGCCCTTCTCGACCCCGCGCTCGACGGCCTTGGCCAGACCGCCCGCCGGTGATACGTGGGCGCCAATTAGCATGCTTGACCTATGTCCTTACGTGTTCGGTTCGCTCCGTCCCCCACAGGGGCCCTGCATATCGGTGGCGCGCGGACGGCGCTGTACAACTGGCTGCTGGCGCGCGGGCAGGGAGGCACGCTCGTCCTGCGGATCGAAGATACCGATAAGGAGCGCTCCACGCCCGAGAACGTCGAGCAGATTCTGGATGCGCTGAACTGGCTCGGCCTGGACTACGACGAGGGGCCGATCTTCCAGTCACAGCGGGCCGAGCGCCACGCCGAGGTCGTCGCTCAGCTGCTCGGCGACGGCCACGCCTACCACTCCACCGCCACCACCGACGACGTGCGCGCCTACAAGGCGCGACACGGCTCGGACCGGGGCTTTCGCGGGGAGGCCGAAGCGTCCGGGGCGGTCCGCCTGCGGGTCCCCGACACGGGGGAGACCGTCGTGCGCGACATCGTGCGCGGCGAGGTCGCCTTCCCCAACGCCAACCAGGACGACCCCGTCATTGCGCGCGCCGACGGCACGCCGGTCTACAACCTCGCGGTTGCCGTCGACGATCTCGACGCGGGCATCACGCACGTCGTGCGCGGCGAGGACCACATCTCCAACACCCCCAAGCAGATGTGGGTGCTCGAGGCGCTGGGCGCCGCGATCCCGCAGTACGCCCACCTGTCGCTGCTCTACGGCCCTGACGGCAAGAAGCTCTCCAAGCGCCACGGCGCAGCGTCGGTCCAGGAGCTGCGCGCGGCCGGCTACCTGCCCGAGGCCGTGGACAACTACATCGCGCTGCTGGGCGCGGGCTTTGCCTCCGACGAGGAGTTCTTCAGCCTCCCCGAGCTCGCCGAGCGCTTCCGCCTGGAGCGCGTCTCCAAGAACCCGGCGATCTTCGACGAGCAGAAGCTGCGCCACCTTGACGGGCGGCACCTGCGCGAGCTCGGGACCGACGAGCTGACGGCGCGCCTGGAGCAGTTCACCGGGCGCACGGGCCTGCGTGGCGCGGTGGAGATCACCGAGGAGAAGATCCAGACGCTCGCGGACTTCTGGCCACTGGTGTCGTTCTTCTTCGACGGTCCCGTCGATGACCCCAAGGCCTTCGACAAGACCATCCGCGCCGAGGGCGGTCCCGAGACGCTGGCGGCTGCGCGCGAGGCGCTAGCCCAGGCCGAGCCGTTCGACGCCGAGCACATCGAGGCCGCGTTGCGCGCCGTCGTTGACCGGCGAGGCGCCAAACCGGGCAAGGTCTTTCAACCGGTCCGGGTTGCCATCGCCGGTCAGACCGTTTCTCCCGGTATCTTCGAGAGCGTTGCGTTGCTCGGAAAAGACGAGACACTGGCCCGGATCGACTCCGCTCTGGCCCGCGTGAGGGACGACGTCGACTGATCGCAGTCCGGAAATCGCTAAACCGCAGCTCCCATCTGCCGATAGTAAGGGCAATGCTTGGGAGCAAGCCGATTTCTGCGACTCCGATCTGCCCGCACTCGGGTATGAAGGGATGAGGTCCCGGTGGCAACCGCTGCTTTGAAGACTGCTGTGCCGACTGACCCGTACGCCACGCGTGAGCGCCACCACAACGAAGGCCACGGCCGGCGGCTGACGACGGCCTTCGAGGCGCTCGAGGCCTACCCCGTCCTGGTGGAGTCGCGCAACCGCGTCCTGCGTCTGTTCGAGGACGGCGAGCCGTCCGTCGGCGATGTCGTCGCGGCGGTCGAGGCCGACGTGGCGCTGACTGTCACCGTCGTCCGTCTCGCCAACCAGCTCGAGGGCGCGACCGCCGGTCGCGTCGACAGCGTCGTCGCCGGCGTCGACGTGCTCACCCCGCGCACCGTGCACGCGATCGCCAGCCGCGCGCGCACCTTTGACTTCTTTGAGCGCACCGCCGTCTGGCAGGGCATCCCGGAGCGGTTCCGGCTGCACTCGGTCGCCACCCAGCGCGCCGCCGACCGGCTCGCCCGCGAGATCGGCTACGAGGCCCGCGACCGTCTGATGGTGACCTCGCTGCTGCACGACATCGGCAAGCTCGTCCTCGTCCACGCCTACCCCGGCTACCCGTCGCAGGTCCATGGCGAAGCCCGCACGCCGGAGGATCGCCTCCAGCGCGAGCGCCGCGAACTGGGCGTCGACCACGCCCTCGTGGGTGGCGTGCTGGCCCGCCGCTGGGCTCTGCCCAAGTCGATCGCCTCGGTCATCGAGCGCCACCACGCGGAGGACGCGACCGGTGAGGCTGCCCTCGTCCGTCTCGCCGACATGCTCGCCCACTACGTGCTGGGCGGGTCGATCACCCCGTCAGAGCTCCTGGCGGTGGCCCGCACGGTCGGCCTGACCCCGGCCAGCCTGCGCAAGGTCATGTACGAGCTGCCGCTGCCGGCCTCGGGCGAGCGTCCCCGTCAGGTGGAGCCCTGCCCGATGTCCAGCCGCGAGGTCGACGTCCTGCGCCGCCTCGCCCGCGGCATGGTCTACAAGCAGATCGCCAACGAGCTGGGGCTGTCGACGAGCACGATCCGGACGCACCTGCACAACGTGTACGGCAAGCTCGGCGCCATGGATCGCGCCCAGGCGGTCCTCATCGCCACCGAGCGCGGCTGGATCTAGGCTCGCGCTGTAGCGCCCCGCTGGATGGGTTCAACCATCTAGCATCGGGCGCGGATGATCTCGGTCACCACCAAGTCGCCATACGCCCTCAGCGCGCTCGTCGAGCTGCACCGCCAAGGCGGCGCCGGGCCGGTCCCGATCGCGGAGCTCGCCCGGCGGCGCGACATCCCCGTGCAATTCCTGGAGCATCTGTTCGCGACCCTGCGCCGCGCGGGGATCCTGCGCTCCCAGCGCGGCGTCAAGGGCGGCTACAGCTTCGCCCGGCCCAGCGACGAGGTGACCGTGCTCGAGCTCGTCGAGTTGCTCGACGGTCCGCTGGGTGCCGAGGCCACCGGCGTGTTCGCCGCGGCCGCGGCGGCCGCACGCGGGGTGCTGTCCGACGCCACCGTGGCGTCCGTCGCCGAGTCGGAGATCCGGGCGGCGGGCGCGCCGATGTACCACATCTGACATGGGGTGGTGCGTTGTCTAGGGTGTCTCCCAGCGTGGGGGAGATCCCGACCAATATCACCGATCTCGTGGGCCGGACCCCGATGGTTCAGCTCACCCGACTGGGCGTTGCGCCGGAGGTCGGGCTGTTCGCCAAGGTCGAGGCGTTCAACCCCGGCGGCAGCGTCAAGGACCGGATCGGCGTGGCGATGATCGAGGCGGCCGAACGCGAGGGCCGGATCGAGCCCGGCCGGACGACGATCGTCGAGGCCACCAGCGGAAACACCGGCATCGCGCTGGCCTTCGTGTGCGCGGCCAAGGGCTATGACCTGATCCTCACGTTGCCCCAGGGCATGAGCCGCGAGCGCGAGGCCCTGCTGCGCCTCTACGGGGCCACCGTGGAGATGGTCGAATCGCTCGGCGGGATGACGGAGGCCGTGGAGGCCGCCCAGGCGTTGGCCACCCGCGGGGATGTGTTCCTGCCCGACCAGTTCTCCAACCCGGCCAACCCCGAGGCGCATCGCCGCGCGACCGGTCCGGAGCTGTGGGAGGCGCTCGACGGCCGGATCGACGTGTTCGTGGCCGGCGTCGGGACGGGGGGGACCATCACCGGTGCGGGAGAGGTGCTCAAGGAGCGCAACCCCGACTGCCGGATCGTGGCCGTCGAGCCCAGCAACTCGGCGGTGCTCTCGGGCGGAGCGGCGGGCCCCCACAAGATCCAGGGGATCGGCGCGGGCTTCGTCCCCGAGGTGCTCAACCGTGAACTGCTCGACGAGGTGATCGCGGTCGATGACGAGGACGCCATCGAGACCGCCCGGCTGCTCGCCCGGCGTGAGGGCGTGCTGGCCGGGATCTCGTGTGGCGCGGCGGTATGGGCGGCCCTGCAGGTGGCGGCGCGGCCGGAGTCGCGCGGCGCGCGGATCGCGGTGGTCCTGCCCGACTCGGGCGAGCGCTACGTGTCCACGCCGTTCTTCGCCCCCTGACCGGGCGACAGCCGGCCCTCTGTAGCCTTCATCGCATGTTCGGCCTCGGCCTGATCACGCGCACGGTGGCCGAGATTCGCTGCGACGTGGCCGCGGCCAAGAGCCGTGACCCCGCCGCCCGCGGGGTGAGCTCGCTGGAGATCCTGGCCGCGTGGCCGGGCGTGCACGCGCTGCTCGCTCACCGGGTGGCCCACGCCCTCTACGGGGCGCGCATACCGCTGCTCCCTCGCCTCATCGCAGCGCTGGCGCGAGCGGTGACCGGCATCGAGATCCACCCCGCGGCGCAGGTCGGCAACGGGTTCTTCATCGACCACGGGATGGGCGTGGTCATCGGCGAGACGGCCGAGATCGGCGACGACGTCACGATGTATCAGGGCGTGACCCTCGGCGGGACCGGCTTTGCCACCGGCAAGCGCCACCCGACGGTGGAGGACAACGTCACCATCGGCTCCGGGGCCAAGCTGCTGGGCCCCATCACCGTCGGTCACGGCGCCAAGATCGGCGCCAACACCGTCGTCATCCACGACGTCCCGCCCAACTCGACCGTCGTCGGCAACCCCGGCCATCCGGTCCGCGTCGAAGGGCGCCGGCCCGAGGGCCCCGACACCGACTGGATTCACCTTCCCGACCCGGTGGCCGACGCCATCCGCGGCCTGTCGAGCCGGATCAGCGCGCTCGAGGTCGCCGCCGACGAGGACGACGGCCGTGCGCCGGGCGAGGTCCGCGAGCTGCGCCGCGCGGCCGGCGGTCAGCCTGACGGGCGCTCGAACCCGTCGGTGGGCCCTAGTCCAGCCGGCGGGTAGGGTCGTCGGCGCCCCGCGGCGGGAGCGCGTGCACCGGCGGTAGCGACGACCGGTCGCCCTCGATGCCGGTGCCGGCGATGTTGCGCCGCGCCCTGACGAGGTACAGCGGGCGGCCCTTGACCTCGTCGTAGATGCGCCCGACATACTCGCCGATGATCCCGATCGCGATCAGCTCGATGCCGCCGAGCAGCAGGATGAGGATCGTGACGGCGCTGAACCCCGGCAGGTAGGAGCCGAGGATGCGCAGGACCACGACGACGGGGATGGCGATGAAGGCCATCGTGGAGATGAGGAACCCCAGCAGCGTGGCCAGCTGCAGCGGGCGGTGCGAGAACGACGAGATGGCATCCAGTGAGAAGCGCAGCATGCGTGGGAGCGTGTACTTGGTCTCGCCGGCGTAACGCGAGTCGCGGCGGTAGGGGACGGCCGCCTGCGTGTAGCCGACCCACACCGTCATCCCCCGCAGGAACCTGTTGCGCTCTCGCATGGCGAGCAGAGCGTCCAGCGGGCGGCGGTCCAGCAGGCGGAAGTCGCCGGAGTTCTGCTGGAGCTCGACCTGGGCCAGCTTGTCGAACAGCCGGTAGAACCAGCGAGCGGTGGTGAGCTTGAAACGCGACTCGCCGTCGCGCTCCTCGCGGACGGCGTAGACCACGTCGCACCCCGCGCGCCAGTGGTCGAGCATCGTCGTGATCAGCTCCGGCGGGTCCTGGAGATCGGCGTCGAGCATCACGACGGCGTCGCCGTTGGCGTGATCGAGGCCGGCGGTAAGGGCCGTCTGATGACCGAAGTTCCGTGACAGGTACACGACCCGGACCCGCGGGTCCTCGGCGGCAAGGGCCTCGAGCTTCATCGGCGTACCGTCGCTCGAGCCGTCATCGACCAGGACAAGCTCGAACGGCAGCGCGCCCAGAGCCGCACAGACCCGGGCGTGGAACTCCTCGATCGTGGCGTCCTCGTTGTAGACGGGGGCCACCACGCTGACGAGCGAGAGCTCGCGAGGCTCGCCGTCAAAGATGCTCGGCGCGTCGCTCATCGCTGCATCGTACGGGCTAGGTACCCCACTTCGTTACAGGAACCCGTGCGGGATGTAGCCGAGCAACGTGACCCCCTGGACCACGCCCGTGAAGATGATTGCGGTCGTGGCCAGGCGGCGATCGCGTGCCAGCGCGGCCAGCGGAAGCAGCCAGGCGACGTACCACGGCAGCAGCGAGCTCGACGCCACCAGCATGGCCAGCATCGCCCACCCGGCACCGGCGATCCAGTCGATCTCGCCCCGCCACACGCGCCGCAGCAGCCAGCAGAACGCCGCCGCGAACGCGCCGGCGAGGACGAAGCCGGCGATGTGCCCGACGGTGGGCATCCCCAGCTTGGAGGAGATCACGGCCGGGATGCCCAGCCAGCCGCCCTCACGCTGGCTTCTGACGACGGCTCCCAGCATGTGGAACGAGCCGGCCCCGAACACGCCGAAGCTCAGGGCCGCGAGCGCCGCCAGCCCGACGCCCGCCCCCAACGCGAGGCGCAGGCGCCCGCGATGCGGCCGTCCCTGGGGGCCGCCGTCGGCCAGCGCGAAGGGGAGGACCAGGCCCGCGGTCAGCTTGACGCCGATGGCCAGCATGCTCAGCCCACCGCCGACCCCCTCCCGGGAGGCGAGCACCGCATAGACGCCGCCGACCATCGCCAGCAGCATGAGCAGGTCGTTGTGGCCGCCACCCACCCCGTAGATCAGGAGCAGGGGGTTGAGCCCGACGAGCGCCACCGCCTTGACCGGGTCTATGCCGCGCAACCGCGCGCAGCGCCACACCACGCCGACCAGGGCGAGGCTGGCCAAGGCGGCGATCGACTTGAAGGCGATCACGCTGGTCGCGATCGTCAGCGGGGCCAGGAGATAGCTGAAGACCGTGAACACCGGCCCGTACGCGCTGGCCGTGGTGAAGGACCACCGGGCCCCGACATAGGGGAAGATCGCGTCCAGGTTGATCGCGTAGGGCCCGTGGGTGTACGGGTTGACGCCGTAGGTCGCGCCCATGCGCGCGTAGGCCTGATAGCTGAAGACGTCGGTGGAGGCCAGCGGCGGGCCCAGCAGCACGATCGCGTGCAGCACCACGATCGCGCCCAACACGACCCGCGCTGACAGCTGCCCGGCCATGGCGACGACGGCGGCGTAGGAGACGAACATGAGCACCAGCGCGGCGATGGCCCCGCCGACGTGAAGGTTGAGGAACAGCGAGCCGAACGTTCCCGCGAGCTCCGCCGGCACCGGCCGGATCGTCTCGGGGAGGAACGACTGGGTGTGGGCGGCCGCGACGGCGACCAGCGATCCGCTGGCCACGACCCCGCCCACGGCAGCCAGCGCGCGCCACGCGACCCGGCGGCCGGCGACCGCGTCGCGCTCGGTGCGAGGCGCGGGGGCAACGGTCGAGGGGACCGGGACTGCCACGCCGGCCGTGCCGGGGGGCCCGATACCGACCTCGACGGCGGCGGCGGCGCTGACCTCGGGTCCGTCGGCCCCGCCCGCGGGCACGTCGTAGCGGCCGCGGGGCGGCCTGGCGCTCGCTGGGCTGGTGGCACTCATTCTGTTCAGGATGCCCGGACCCGGACCTGGTGCGGTTTGAGCAACGTTGGGATCTTATTAATTGAGCGTCGTGACCCGCGTAACGCCGGCCCGGGCGAGGGCCGCCGGCGCCTTGCGTTTCATCACAGGCACCAGCAGCATCGCCTCCACGGCGATTCGGGTGGACATCTTTGAGGTACCCAGCGCGCGGTCTGCGAACACGATAGGTATCTCGCGCACGCGAAAGCCGGCGAGGAGGGCTCGGTAGGTGACCTCGATCTGAAAGACGTAGCCCTCGGCGCGGACGCTCGGGAGGTCGATCGTCTCCAGGACCTCACGGCGGATGCACTTGAAGCCGCCGGTGAGGTCGCGCACGTCCACGCCGAGGATGCGCCGCGCATACATGCCGCCGCCCCGGCTGACCAGGCGGCGCAGCAACCCCCAGTGGCGCACGCCGCCGCCCGGCACATACCGGCTTCCCAGCACGAGATCGGCGTCCGCGGCGGCGGCCAGGAGATCGGGCAGGTACCGCGGGTTGTGGGAGAAGTCGGCGTCCATCTCGATGACCAGCTGCGCCCCGCCGGAGAGCGCCCGCGCAAAGCCGGCCAGGTACGCCTGGCCCAGGCCGCTCTTGCCCGGACGGTGGAGCACCTCGACCCACTCGTGCTCGGCGGCGAGCTCGTCCGCGATCGCGCCGGTCCCGTCCGGGGAGTTGTCATCCACGATCAGGATCCGGTGATCGTGCGGCGCTGCGCGCCCGAGCTCGGCTGCCGCGGCAACGACGATGTTGCGCAGATTCTCGGCTTCGTTGTAGGTGGGGATGACCAGCCAGACGGTGGCACTCATGGCGGACGCAGCGTAATCGTCCGCGCGGAAGGCGGCGGCGTGAAGCAGCGGCCCACGCGCCCGCAGGGGCGGGAGCGGCCTTGCAGGAGCGGCAGGGGCTTCTCGCGCGCGGCATGATGTCGCCTGGGGACACGCCGTGGACGACACCTACCGGACATTTCAAGAGAGCCCGCGCCCAGGGCTGCCCGCCGACGGCTCGGGAGGGCCACGCGGACCGGGCGGAGGGCGCCCGCGGGTCCCAGGCGCGCGGCCGCGCGGCCCGGTGGCGCCCCATCACCGCCGCCGGCGCATCATCGCGGTCCTTGTCGCCGCGGCGGCGGTGGCCCTGATCGCCGGCCTGGCCGTCGGAGCCGACCAGCTCGGGGTCCCACGCGCCGGCGCACCGGCCGCCGCTGGTGTCCAACGGCTACTTCCGCACGATCAGGACGCTCGCCAGCGGGGGTGCGGGCTCGTTCGTGGTCGACGAGCAGCGCGCCGAGAACCAGGCGATCACCCACACGCTCTCCTACACGCCCTACGTGCGCGCCGCCGGCGCCCAGCACAAGGAGGTGGCCCTCACCTTCGACGACGGCCCCGGCCCCTACACGCCCGAGATCCTGCGCGTCCTCGTCCGCGAGCACGTGCCGGCGACCTTCTTCGAGGTGGGCGTCGAGGAGCGCTACTTCCACGCCGCCACCTCCCAGATCGTGGCCCGCGGCTATCCGATCGGCGACCACACCGAGTCACACAGCCCGATGTCCCAGCTCAAGCGCAAGGCCCAGCTGGCCCAGCTCATCCAGGACTCGGCCGCGATCGGCAACTACGGCGCGCCCTTCCCGCGAATGTTCCGGCCGCCCTACGGCATGTGGGATCACACGACCCTGGCCCTGCTGCGCCAGTTCAAGATGCTCATGGTCCTCTGGTCGGTGGACACCGACGATTACGAGCGCCCCGGGGTCAAGGTCATCGTGCAGCGAACGCTGGCCGGGCTGGAGCCGGGGGCGATCATCCTGCTGCACGACGCGGGCGGGGACCGGTCGCAGACCGTTGCCGCGCTGCCGCTCATCATCAAGGCCCTGCGCAAGCGCGGCTACAAACTGGTGACGGTGCCGCGACTGCTGTTGGACAACCCCGCGCCCAAGGACCAGGACATCGCCGGGCTTCGGGGCGCTGGGGGGTAGCGGCAGCTCGAAAGCGACGGGCTTTCGAGGGAGGGGGGTGGAAACCCCTCGGCTGCAGGCTCTCTATAGAGAGTGGGCGATCACCATCACCAGGTAACGGCTATCTCCCATGCCGCGCGTGAGGCGGCGATCCGGGCGCTCGCCGGCCGAGCGTCCGGGAACGTATCGCGGGCGGGGCTGTTGCTGCTCGGCCTCAGTGAGGGCGCGATAGATGCGCGGCTCCGGTGAGGAGCGCTGGTGTTTCGCCATATGGGCGTGTACGCGTTGCCGCCCGCGCGCTATGACCCGCAGGCCCTGATCGCGGCGGCGGTTCTGGCCGGTGGCCCCACCGCGGTGGCCAGCCACGGTTCAGCCGCCTGGCTCTGGGGGTTCATCCCGGGCTACGTGCCGCCTCCCGAGATCAGTCTCCCGACAGGGGACCGCCGGCCGCGCCACATCCTCACCCATCGATGCCCGTCGTTGAAGCCACGCGACATCACCCGCCAGCGTGGCGTCCCCACCACCACCCCTGCCCGAACGGCACTCGACCTCGGGCCAAGCCTCACCCACAAACAGCTCAGCCGCCTCGTGAACGACGGTCTGCGCAGCGGCGAGCTCAAGGCCGCCACCCTTCACGACCTCCTCGCGCGCAACCCCCGCCATCCCGGGACGAAGCTGCTCACTCCGTTTGTCGCCGAGGACGCGCCGAACCCCACTAACTCGGACTTCGAGGATGACTTCCGGCGATTCATTGCCAAGTACGGGCTCCCGACCCCGGAGATCAACTTCCCGTTCAACGGCCGCAAGCTCGACGTGTTCTTCCCCGAGTATGGGGTGATTGTCGAGTTAGACGGCTGGGACTTCCATAAGGACCGCGAAGCGTTCGAGGATGACCGCGAACGCGATGCCGACCACCTCGACCACGACTTCGTCACCGTCCGCATCACCAAGTCGCGCTTCGAAGCAAAGCCGGACTACGAGGCCGCGCGCCTCAAACGGATCCTCCGTCGGCGCGGCTGGCGGGGCTAGCGACGCTGGTAGGCGACGCGATTCCAGCTGGGCTCGGGCGCGAGCTCGATCGGCTCGCCGCCACGGTCGGGCTGCACGTAGACGAACGCGGAGGTGTCGTCGTCGAAGGCGATGTCCAGCTCGCCCTCCTTGACGCGCTGGTCCAGCCAGGCACCGCGGAAGATCAGCCGCCGCAGCCAATGCACCAGCGAGCGCTCGGAGGGGCCGACCAACTCGGCCCAGCACTCGTTGACGTGCTCGCCCAACGCCGACGCCGGATCGGTGACCTCGCCGTTGACGACGAGGTTGATCAGGTCCTCGGCCTCGTCCTCCTCGACGGCTCCGCTGATGAAGCCCAGCTTGCGCGCCGACTGCTCGCATCGCTCGCGGAAGTCGCGCTCGTTGAACGTGAACCGCAGTTCGCCGTACTCGAGGACGAAGTCATCGCCCGAGCTGTAGTTGCCGCGTCGGTACATCGCGTCGGCATCATATGGGCGGATCCTGCTTTCCCGGGACCCCTGAATTAGATGTTGCAGGGAGAGGGGGGTGGAAGAGGTCCGGCTCGAGGCTCTTATCTATATGGAGCCGGAATCACCAACGGTCCTGATCGTAGAGGACCACACCGCCACGCGCCGCTTCCTGGCCGACAATCTGGCCGCCGACGGCTTTGAGCCGATCGAGGCCGGCACCGCCACCGAAGGCCGGCGCGTCATCGCCGAGGGCCCGCCCGACCTGGCCGTGATCGACCTCGGCCTGCCGGACCGCGACGGCCTGGAGCTGCTCACCGAGGTGCGCGCCTCCGCGCGCCGCGGAGGCGGCCTGGACTCGCTGCTGCCCGTGCTCATCCTCAGCGGGCGGGGCAGCGAGCTCGATCGCATCCGCGGCTTCGAGCGTGGCACTGACGATTATGTGGTCAAACCGTTCAGCTACAGCGAGCTTCGCGGCCGCCTGGACGCGTTGCTGCGCCGGGCCTGCGCCCGGCCGCGGCTGGGCCGTCTGCGCGTCGGGGCGCTGGAGCTCGATCCGATGTCGCGCGAGACCTGGGTCGACGGCACGCCCGTCCACCTCACCAACAAGGAGTTCGCGCTGGCGCTGCGCCTGGCCACCGAGCCGATGCGGGTGTTCACGCGCGCGGAGCTGCTCTCCGAGGTGTGGGGGTTTCGGTCGATCGGGGCGACGCGCACCCTGGACTCGCACGCATCGCGCCTGCGGCGCAAGCTCAGCGTGGGGAGCCGGCGCTTCGTGGTCAACGTGTGGGGTGTCGGCTACCGGCTGCTGGATGGGAGCTCCACATGGTGAGCGCGGCGGTGTCGGTGGCCGGCTGGGTCGTCGCCGGCGTCGCCGGAGTGCTGGCGGCGGGTGTGATGCGCGCCTACGGCGACCGGATGGAGGCGGTCGCGCGCGCGTGCCATGAGCTGCGCGGGCCGCTGACCGCGGCCCGGCTGGGCCTGGCGGCCCCGGCGGGACAGGAGCTGCCCTCGGCGGGCCGACTGCGGGCGATCGACACCGAGCTGGGCCGGGCCGCGCTCGCGCTCGATGACCTGTCGGGTACCGGGGGCGGCGCCGGGAGGTTGTGGCGGCTTGACCGGGTGGATGTCTCCCAGCTCGTGGCCGACACCGCGGAGGCGAGGCGGGCTGCTGCCGCGGCCGCGGGTAGCGAGGTCCGGGTGGGATGGAGTGGGGCAAAGGCGGTCGTGTGGGGCGACCGGCTCCGGCTGGCCCAGGCGGTCGGCAACCTCGTCGCCAACGCCGTCGAGCACGGCCGGGGCCCGGTCGAGGTCGAGATCGAGGTGCGCCACGCGGTGGTCCGGGTCGTCGTGTCAGACGACGGGCCCGGCCTGCCGGCCCCGGTGGCCGAGCTCCGGGGGCGTCCCCGGCGGGGGCGGGGGGCACGGGGCCGCGGGCTGGCGATCGCCGCCGATGTCGCCGAGGCGCACGGCGGGGCGCTGGTCTCGGCGCCGTCCGACCGCGGCGCGCGGCTCGTGCTGGAACTGCCCGCTGCCGTGGCGGGGCAGGATTCCGCGGGCTGAGGACGGTGGCGATCGCCGTGCACGCGCAGGGCTACGCCGGATGACGGCGTAACCACATACACGCACGGTTGAGCGCGCCGAGCAGCCGGAATGCCGCCTCCGCGCTCCGACATCGGAGCACACGCCGCGGACGGAACCGCCCCCGAAATGCAAGCCAGCTCGGCAGAAGGCCGCCCTGCACGGGTTCGTGCAGCCCCGCGGCCTCTGTCGCCCCACCCCGTCCCACCCCGAATCGCCCGTGATGGTGCGGGATTTGACCCCTCTGGGGAGGGGGTGGGCCAGATTGTGGGGCAACAGGTGCCATTTGGGTTGCATTGTGGGAGAGAGTGGGATAGTGTGGGCGTCGCTTCCGGAACCCGGGTGGCAGGGCTCCTCCCACCCAGCCACCCGGGTTTTGAGCTTTCAAGACCTTGTATGAGCTCCTTTGAACTTCCGCGGAACCTTCGAACACGCGCTCGACGCGAAACACCGGCTGACGATTCCGGCGAAGTTCCGCGGCGCGCTGGCCAACGGCGTGGTGCTGGCCCCGTCGCACGAGGTCGAGACGGGCGCGCCGCGCACGGTCGCCATCTGGACGCCCGACGCCTACGACGCGTTCACCCAGACATCGCTGGCCGGGCTGAACCCGTTCTCGCCGACCGCCCGCGAGCTGAAGCGCTTCTTCTTCAACGCCTCGTTTGACACCGAGCTCGACGCCGCCAACCGCGTGATGATCCCGACCCCGCTCCTCGACTACGCCGGCCTCGGCAAGGAGGTCGTGGTCACCGGCTCCGGTGAGTGCCTCGAGGTCTGGGACCGCGCGCGTTACGCACAGAACTTCGAGGACGTTCTCACCCGTATCCCCGACCTCGCAGCGAGCCTTGGCAACACTTCTTGACATGACCAAGACGCACATCCCGGTGCTGGCAGGCGAGCTCATCGAGCTGGCCGACCCGCGCCCGGGGGAGACCGCGGTGGACTGCACCGTGGGCGGCGGGGGTCACGCCCGCCTCATCGCCGACCGGCTCGGCCCCGCCGGCATGCTCATCGGCGTCGATCGCGACCCGCTGGCCGAGGAGCGCTTCGCCGCGCTGGCCGCCGAGGTCCAGTGCGAGACGCGCTTCATCCGCGCCGACTTCGTCACCGCGCTGCACGAGCTGCGCCGGGAGCGCCTGACCGCTGACCTCGTCTACATGGACCTAGGCATGTCCTCGATGCAGGTGGACACGTGGGAGCGGGGCTTCTCCTACGCCTACGACGCCCCGCTGGACATGCGAATGGACCCGTCGCAGACGCTCACCGCGGCCGAGGTGGTCAACGAATGGGACGAGCGTCGCCTGGCGCGCCTGCTGCGCGAGTACGGCGAGGAGCGCTACGCCTCCCAGATCGCCCGCGCGATCGGCCGTGCCCGGCGCCGCCAGGAGTTTGCCTCCACCCAGCAGCTGGTGGACGCGATCAAGACCGCGGTCCCGATTCCGGCCCAGTTCGCCGGCGGCCATCCGGCCAAGCGGACCTTCCAGGCCCTGCGGATCGCCGTCAACGACGAGCTCGTGCAGCTGGAGGAGGCGCTCCCGATGGCCTGGGATCTGCTCGGCACCGGCGGCCGGCTGGCCGCCATCTCCTTCCACTCGCTGGAGGACCGGCTGGTCAAGCGCTTCTTGACCGCGCGGGCGCGCGGCTGCGTGTGCCCGCCCGAGCTGCCGATCTGCGTCTGCGGACGCCAGCCGGAGGCCGAGCTCATCACCCGTCGCGCCGTGGCTCCGACCCCGGGCGAAGTCGCCGCCAATCCCCGATCCAAATCAGCGCATCTGCGCGCCGCACGCAAGCTGGAGGTCGTACACGCATGACGCCATCCGCGCTCACGCCCGCCGCCCGCGGGAGCACGAAGAACCAGCGCCCCGACGCCCCGTCACGGTCATCGTCGCCGCGCGGCTCGGGGCATCGCTCCACTGTGCGCCGCTCCAACGGCCCCACCGCGCCGCGCCGCGTCTCAGGGCCGGCGGGCGGAGTCGCCTCGGCCTCGGCTGCCGTCGCGGGCGGGGTCATCGCCGTCCCGGCGCCGGCGCCGGCGCCGACGCGGACGCGCCCGGCGCGCCCGGCGCGCCCGTCACGTCCCGCGCGCCCCGCTCGCAGCCGCAGCACCCGCTCCGCGACCAAGGCGCCGTGGCGCCTGCGCACCTCGGCCTACGTCCGCGGGCTGCCCGACCACGCGCTGCTCGACCGGATCATCCGCGGCCGCGTGTGGATCCCCCTGCTGGGGCTCCTGCTGGCCGGAATCGTGGCCATGCAGGTGGAGGTGCTCAAGCTCAACGCCGGGATCGGCCGCTCGCTGGAGCGCGGCTCCGCTCTGCAGGGACAGAACGAGCTGCTGCGCGCGAGCGTCGCGCGGCTCTCCGACGAGCAGCGCATCGAGCGGATCGCGGCGCAGGCGGGCATGGTCATGCCGTCGCCCGACCAGCTCCAGTTTGTCCACACCGGCCCGAGCAGCGTCGAGCGAGCCCTGGGCAGCATCCATGCCCCCGACGGCACCAATTTCATCGCCCAGCTGCCCACGCCCGGCGCTCCCGCGGCGCCTCAGGGCACCTCGGTCAACACCGGGACCGGCCTGACGCCGACCGGAACAGCGTCCACCACCTCCGTGGCAGCCGGCGCCACGGCGGCGAGCGGCACCTCGAGCTCCACCGCGGGCACGACGGACACCAGCGGCACATCGGGCACCGCGGCGACCGCCGCAACCGCGGGCACGACGGACACCGGCACGAGCACCTCGGCTCCCACGAGCGGCGCGAGCGGGACATCCCCGACCACCGACTCGGGCTCGGGCAGCGCGTCGGGTACGTCGTCGGTGACGCCCACGGCGCCGACGACGTCGGCGGGCGGGACCGACCAGTCCGGCTCCAGCGGCGGCGTGGGCGCGACGCCCGTCGGCGGCTAGAGAGGCGGGGCCATGGTGGCGATCGACCGGCGGGTCGGGCTCATCTTCGTCGCGTTCCTGTCGCTGCTCGCGGCGGCGGTGGTCCGCGCGGTGTATCTCGGCGTGGTGCGCGCTGACAGCCTGCAGCAGGCCGCGGTCAGCCAGCAGATCACCAACGTGCCGATCCCGGCCACCCGTGGGGCGATCACGGATCGCAACGGGGTGCAGCTGGCGCTGTCCGAATCGGCGGCCGACATCGTCGCCGACCCCTATCTGATCAAGCGCGGCAACCCGACGGTGATGGCGCAGACGATGGCGCCGTTGCTGCACATGCCGGTGTTGAAGGTCCTCACCGCAATCACCAAGCCCCACACAGGCTGGGTCATGGTGGCCAAGGACGTCACGCCCGCGACGGCGCAGTCGGTCATGGCGCTGAAATTCGCCGGCAAGCCGATCAACGGCATCACCACCGTCCCGGACGTCAAGCGCGTGTACCCGCGCGACTGGACCGCGGCCCAGGTGCTCGGCGGGGTCCACGCCTCGGGCGCGGGGAACACCGGCCTGGGCGCCGGAGACGCCGGCCTGGAGTTCCAGTACAACTCGGTGCTGTCGGGCACGGCGGGTGCGCGGCGGATCGTCAACGACGCCATCGGGCAGCCGATCTCGATCGACAACGTGCGCCCGATGAAGTCGGGCAGAACGGTCCAGCTCACGCTCGACTCCGCGCTCCAGAACGAGGTCGAGCAGGTGCTGGCAGGGGTCGGCGCGGAGTACTCGCCCCGCGCCGCCACCGCGATCGTGATGAACCCGGACACCGGTGCGATCTTGGCCCTGGCCAACTGGCCCCAGGTCAACGCCAACGACCCCAATGCGGTGCGCAGCGTCGCCGATCGCGACCATGCCGTGGCCGACAGCTATGAGCCGGGCTCGACGTTCAAGGCGATCACCGTTGCCGGCGCCCTCCAGGACGGAGTGGTGACGCCGAGCACGACGTTCGACATCCCGCCCGTGCTCCAGGTCGCCGATCGCCAGATCCACGACGCCGAGAGCCACGGCTACGAGACGCTCAGCACCGCGTCGATCCTCAAGGTCTCCAGCAACATCGGCGCGGATCTGATTGGCATGCGGCTCGGCAGCACTCGCCCAGCCGCAGACCGTCGCTTCGCCTACTGGGTGCACCAGTTCGGCTTCGGGTCCACCACCGGGTCCGATATCCCGGGGGAGCAGACGGGGATCGTGCTGCCGGCCTCCAAGTACTCGGGCTCTTCGATGGGCAACCTGCCCATGGGTCAGGGCGAGTCGGTGACGCCGATCCAGATGGCGACGGCCTACTCGGCCATCGCCAACGGCGGGATTCTGCGTTCGCCCCACATCGTCGAGTCCATCGGCGGCAAGGCCCAGCCGCTGCCGCAGGGACACAGGATCATCTCCGCCAACACGGCGGCCTCGGTGCGCGACATGCTCCGCGGCGTGCTGGCCGACGGTGGGACGGCGTCGGGCGCCGCAATTCCCGGTTTCGACCTGGCGGGCAAGACCGGAACGGCGAGCGTCGTGGTCGACGGCAAGTACTCGAGCAGCGAGTACATTGCTTCGTTCATCGGGATGGTGCCGGCCAGCGACCCCAAACTCGTGGTCGCGGTGATGGTGGACGAGCCTCGGGGTTCGATCTATGGCGGATCGGTGGCCGCGCCGGCGTTCCAGAAGATCGTCGGCTGGGCCGTTCCGCACTTCGGGATCTCGCCCAGATGAGCTTCGCCGCAGCCGGAACCTGACCCCGGGTGGGTGTCGCGGTGAGACGCCGCGGCGGGCGCTGACCTGCTGCGATGCTCCTTCGGTCTGGTAGCTTCGATGCGGATCGGGGTTCGAAAACCCACCCTATGGCGCTCGGTCATAGGCTCGCTCGGAGTGACGGCCCCGCCCGCGTTTTGCACGGTGCCCCTAATCAGCGCCGCTACGTGTGCAGGTTGTGATGACCCAGGCAATCACCACCGTCCGACTGCGAGAGGCCGCACCCGTTGCGGACGACACCCCACGCATACTCGATCTGCTCCAGGAATCCGGAAATGCACACATCAGCTTCACCGCATCCAACCCGCCCACCGATGTGTTGGTGATGTCGAAGGAGGACGTCGGCGCGGCGCTCGCAGCCACGATCGCCTCGAAGCGGGAATGGCCGGTGGTACTCGTCTGTGACAAGTTCGAGCCCTCGCAGATCTCCGCGCTGGTCGCCGGCGGGATCTGGGGTGTCGCGCTGCGCTCGGAGGCAGACAGGACCTTGATGCCGACGATCGCGGCGGTGGCACTCGGACAGATCTGCTTCCCGCGTGACCAAGGTCTGACCGCCGGCAGGCCGGTGCTGTCCATCCGCGAGAAGCAGGTGATGGGCCTTGTCGCCCTGGGGCTGTCCAACAGCGAGATCGCCGACCGGCTGGTTGTGGCCGAGAGCACGGTCAAGAGCCACCTCACGTCGGCGTTCGCCAAGCTCGGGGTCCGCTCACGTCACGAGGCGGCGCACCTCGTGGTCAATCCGGACTCAGGACTGGGCCTCGGGTTCCTGTCCCTGGTTCCGGAGACGGAGGATGGGGCAAGTTCCGAGGAGCAGTGAAGAGCCGACCACGATCATCGACCCTGTTCCACCCGTGATGAACCCACCTCCCAACAAGGTGCGCCCGGAAATGAGGGTGCGCGTCCCGCGCCACGTCGTGCATCGCGACTTCCCCGCGCAGACCGTCATCCTCAACCTCGAAACCGGCAAGTACCACGGGCTCAATCCCACGGCCGGACAGATGCTCTCGGCACTGGAGACCCAGGGAACCGTGGCCGCCGCGGCGAAGGTGGTCGCGACCAAGATGAAGATGCCCGTGGCCGACGTCGAGCGAGACCTGTGTGAACTGTGCTTCTCCCTGTTGGAGCGAGGACTGGTGGAGCGAGTCAATTCCGACGACGGCGATGCTCCATCGCCGTAGTCCGTGCGGATGATCGAGACCTCCGATCAGCACCGTGCCCGTGAGTCGTCACGCGCGGCGCGCGGAGATGACACGGTGGCCGCGCTGCGGCTTGACAACGTGACACGGCACTTTGGACGAGGAGCCAAGCGACGTGTCGTGCTCCGCGACGTCACCCTCGCAGTCGACCCGGGCGCGGTCGTCCACGTCGGCGGCAACAACGGAGCCGGCAAGACGACCTTGCTGCGTCTGATGGCCGGGATCCTCAAGCCCAACGCGGGCGAGGTGCTCATCGGTGGGCTGTCCGCGGAGCGGAGCTGGCGCGAGTTTCACCGCCGGATCGGCTTTCTTTCGGCCGGCGACCGTGGCCTCTACGCACGGCTCACCGTTCGTGCCCATCTCGAGTACTGGTGCGCGCTCGCGTTCCTGCCCCGTGACGAGCATCCACGGCACATTGAGGACGCGCTGAGCGCGTTCGGTCTCGGCGAGCTGTCCGATCGCCGATCCGAGCGACTGTCACAGGGGCAGAGACAGCGGCTGCGGCTCGCGCTGGCGCTGGTGCACCGCCCGCAGGTACTGCTTCTCGACGAGCCTCGCAACAGCCTTGATTCCGACGGGCTGGCGCTGTTGGCCTCCGGGGTGCGCGCGGCGGTCGATCGCGGGGCGTCGGTTGTGTGGTGCTCACCGCCCGGTGAGGATCAGCCTGTGGATTTCGACCGACGGCTCATCCTTCAGGACGGGCAAGTGATGCCGGTGTGAGCATCACGTCCGGGTACCTCAACGCGGTCGGCGCGGTGGTCCGCCGCGACATGCGGATCTTCCTCACCTACCGGCTCCGGTGGCTGACGCGCATCGTCGGCACGCTCCTGACGCTCACCACCTTCTACTACGTCTCCAAGCTCGCCCGCTCCGACGCCGTCGGAAGCCATGCCAGCTACTTCGCATTCCTCCTGGTCGGGATCGTCGCGCTGCCGGTCCTCACGGGCGCGATGACGGTGGCTCAGTTCGTTCGCCAGGAGCTCGTGGCGGGCAACTTCGAGCGCTTCCTCGTCTCACCGACGGGCCCGGTCGTCGGAATCCTCGCGATGCTCATCTTCCCGGTGGCGTTCGCGCTGTTCTTGGCGGCGATCACGATGGCGCTGGGCATCGTGTTGTTCGGGGTCCACGTGCAGGCGAGCGGCATTCCGCTCACGCTGGGTGTCATGGCCCTCGGGTGCATCGCCTTTGCGGCAATCGGTCTGCTCTTCGTGGCCGCCCTGGTTGCCTTCAAGTCCGCGGCGGGCATCACCTGGGTCATCGCGGGTTTGGGGCTGGTCGGGGGCGTGTACTTCCCGATCTCCCTGTTCCCGGGGTGGATTCGATGGGCGGGAGAGGTCCAGCCACTCACCCCGACGATCGAACTCCTACGGCACCTGCTCGTCGGCGCTCCGCTGGCCCATGCCGCATGGGAAGACTGGCTGAAGTTGGGCGCCTTCGCCGCGGTGCTTCTGCCCGTCGCGACTTACATCCTTGCTCAGGCCCTCAAACTGAGCCGGGCGCAGGGCACGATCATGGAGTACTGATCCGTGACCGACGCCCCGTGGGCGATGACCGCTTTCGGGATGGCCATCGCCTCTGACATCGCGCTGCCCGCGGCCGTCCCGCGGCTCACGGACGAGCCGGGTCCCGACTTGGTCCTGCGCACGGTGCCGCGCGAGGAGCTCGAGCCTCTCACTGATTCCGCGCGGTACATGCGCTACCTCCATTCGTTCGAGGGATGTGGTTACGCCATGCTCGAGGGTGAGGACGGTGATGTGCTCTTTCACTATCGCGAGCGGGCGCTGTTTCACCTCTCCGCGGACCGCGGCGTCCTGCGATGCGCCATCTCCGAGCGCGGCACCGCGTGGCAGCGCGTCCTGCTGGACACGGTGTTCTGGACGATCAGCCTGTTGCAGGGCTTCGAGCTGCTTCATGCCGGCGCGGTGGTCACCTCGCAGGGGCTCATCGCCCTGGTGGGCGCCAGCGGGGCCGGTAAGTCCACGCTGGCGATCGAGCTGCTGAGGCGCGGAGGGGTGTTGTTCTCCGACGACATCGTCGCGCTGACCGTGCGCGGGGGCGAAGTGATCGCGTTTCCAGGGCCGGCGTTGATGAACATCCCTCGGTCGGTGGAGCCATGGGACCCGGAGGCCTGGGAGGTGCTGGCGCCGCTCGGAGACGAGGACTGGGTGTCCGTGCACCGCGTGCCGCCGCCCCCGCAGCCGATCCGCGCGATCGTGTTGGTCACCCCCGGTGCGGCGGCCGCCGAGTGCGTGGCGGTGTCGGCGACCAGTCTGCAGGTGCTCCCGTACATGGTGACTTTCACTCACCTCTTGAACGAGCGGCGAAGGCAGCAGTTCGAGGTGGCGGGCGGGCTCGCCGCGGGTGCGTCGCTCATGTCTCTGTCGCGTCCGCCCGGCGCCGATCCCGCAGAGCTCGCCGATCTCATCCTGGAGCGCTTGGACGATGGCGCCGGGGCCGGGGTGAAGCGGTGACCCGGGCGGAGGCGACGTACCGGCTCAGCGCCTTGGGTCTCAGTGTCGAGGCGCCGTGGCGGCTGCCGGGAGCGACGGAGGCGCGGCCTGCGCGAGCCCGCGACGGACGCGGTCTCCGCGTGAACTGGGCGCCGGCCGACCGCCTGGAGGAGGCGGCGTGGGAGGACGCGGAGCGCGTGTTCCAGCCGCCGTTCACCGACGGCCAGCCGCACTTCACGGTCCGCCGCGGGGGACGGGGGTATTGGCTCTCGTTCGACGACTTCGGCCGCTACGCGGTGTCGCTCGACGGCCGCGAGGCCGCGTGCGAGGCCGGGGCGGTGGCGGTCGAGCGCAGCGAACGCTTTCTCTTTGCGCAGGTCCTGCCCCTGGCCGCGGTGCTCCAGGGGTTGGACGTCGTGCATGCCAGCGCCGTGGCCTGGGAGGGCGGCGTGGTCGCATTCGTGGGCCCGTCGGGCGCCGGCAAGACGACGCTGGCGACGCGGCTCGTGGCCCGCGGCGCCACGCTGATCACCGACGACGCCCTCGCACTGGAGCTGGCGGGCGAGCGCATCGTGGCCCACCCCGGACCGTCGTTCGTCGCCATCGCGGCCGACGACACTGCGCTGACGGGCGGAGCGCTGGCCTGGCTGGGTGAGCAGCAGGGGGCCAGCGACAAGCCGCATTTCGTCGCTCCGGTGGGCGACCGCGCACTGCCCCTGGCCGCGGTCTGCTACCTGGAGCCGCGTGCGGAGTTCCGCGTGACGCCGGCCTCGGGCGAGGTCGTCCCGCGGTTGCTGGCGCACGCGGCCGCCCCCTACGTGCTGACCCCCGAGCGATTGCTCGACCATCTCGAGGTCGTGACGATGGTCACCACGTCGGTGCCGCAGTTCAGCGTGACACTCGCTGAGGGCGAGCCGTCCGAAGAGGACCTCGGCGCCCTCGAGCGACACGTGCGAGGGTCATGATGCTGTGCGGAGCGTGGAGCCGGTCCCCGGACCGGTGGCGCGAGTGGATGGAGTCGACCGCGGGCAGCTCCCATGATCCCGTGCGGGTGTGGCAGGACGGCCCCCTGGTCGTCTTCGCCGAGGTCGCCGCCCAATCCGCGCAGGATGACCTCGTCTGCCATCTCGAGGGCAGGCTGTCGCCCGAGCCGGGCCCTCCCGGTTCACGCCAGCGGCGGGCGGCCACCGACGCTGACATCGTCGTCGGCGCGTTCCGCGATGGGGGCGCGTCGGGCGTGATGGGGCAGCGCGGCCAGTTCTCGGCGGTCGTATGGGATCGGGAGCGCACGCGCCTGCACCTGGTCTGTGACCGGCTGGCGCGACAGGGCTGGTACGTGCTCGAAGGCCCCGGGGAGATCCTGTTTGCCACCGAGCTCCGCGATCTCCTCGCGCTGGCGCCGTCCCGGCCCGACCCCGACGCGCTGTCGTTCACGATGTGGCTCGGCGCGCGCGGCTGCCCTGAAGGGCGCACCCTCTACTCGGGGGTCTCGCGGCTGGGCCCGGGAGAGGCGTTTGCCTACTCCGGCGGCGCCCTGGACCGGCGTATCCACTGGCGTCCGACCTACGAACCGCCACGGCACACGGGACGCGGGGAGCTCGCCGAGGCGTTGCGGCGCCAGCTGCGGGCCAGCACCTGGCAGTACCTCACACCCGGCGTCAACGGGGTCATCCTGAGCGGCGGCATCGACTCGTCGGTCGTCGCCGTCGCCGCGGCGGAGGGACGGGCCTCCGGCATCGATGTCCGCACCTACTCGGCGGCGTTCCCCGGTGCTCCGTATGACGAATCGGACAAGATCCGCTCGCTGACCGGCGCGCTGGGCGTCCGGGCCCATGCGATCCAGCCGGCGCCCGTGGGCGCGCTGTGGCTGGCCCTTCGCTACCTCCAGGAGTGGGCGGTGCCACTGGTCGCCCCGGGCGCCCTGTTGGACATGTCGGTCACAGAGAGCGCCGGAGCGGATGGCGCCGGCATCGTGCTCGACGGACAGACGGGGGACGAGGTCCTCGGGTTCTCGCCGTTTCTGTTGGCCGACCGGTTGGCGCAGGGGCGCCTGCTGGCGGTGCGGCGGCTGCTGCGCGCCTGGCCCACTTCGTCGCGACCGACGTCCCTGCGCGAGCGCGTCCGGCTGGCGCGGATGTTCGCCGTCAAGGGAGCGGCGCCCTACCGCCTCGGCCGAGCCATCCGCGACCGTCGTGACCGCACCGGACATGGGCCCAAGTGGCTGGTCCCGGAGCGCCGTCGCGCCTGGCTGGAGTTCGAGGATGCCTGGGCCTGGAAACGCCGGGGCTCCGGTCCGCGTTGGTGGCGGTCGTTCACCGACGGTGTGGTGTGGGGCCCTCATCGCGAGCTTCGCCTCGAATACCTCCGCCATCGAGCCGCGAGCGCCGGGATGGCGTGGGGGTCACCGTTGTACGACGAGGAGCTCATCGACTTCTGCTCGCGGCTGGACCCGGAGATCGCCTTCAACCCGCGGGTCAATCGCCCCCTGGTCCGTGAGGCCATGGCGGACGTGCTCCCGGACATCGTCCGGCTGCAGACGCGCAAGGCCAACTTCTCATCGTTCGTCGTCGCGGCCATGCGTGCGGACACCGCGGCTCTTCAGCAGCTGCTCAGCGGCCGCGACCCGGAGATCGCGGCGTACGTCGATCTCGGCTGGCTGCGACAGCGGTGGGAGCGTGAGCCGCTCCCCGAACCGATGAGCCCGTTCTGGGGTGCGCTGTGGCGCGCCGCGATCGGACAAGCGTGGCTGCGCTTCGGGGCCGATCCGGCCGGCCTGGCCGAGTTCATCGGCGATCCGGCGATCGCTCCGCCACGGGCGGACATAGTCACCTTTACGCAGGTTTAGGCGCTTTTCGACCTGACCGGTAGCACCTTTTTCGTACTTTGAAGCACCTGGGGCGAACCTAGAATCTCCCCAGATAGGTCAACGCAACGAAGGAGCGCCCTATGGAAGAGAAGACTCAGCCGGAGACCACCCAGGTCTACGAGAAGCCCGAGATCACCGATTACGGCACGCTGGTCGACCTGACGCGTGCGGGTCATCACACGAACTCGGACACGCCGTTCGGCAACGACGACACGGCGTTCGCGCCGCACAGCCCCTCCTAGGGGAGCCGCTGCCTGGCGCCCCTGCGGACGGAGTCCGTGGGGGTCGCCATCATGTGGGGGCAGTGAATGGGACCCTCTCGCATCGCATCGCCGCGGTGAGAGCGCGTATCGATGACGCGCTGGCCGCGGAGCCGCGCGCGCTCTTGCCGGCGCGCCTGAGGCTGGCGCTCATCCTCGAGATCCTCGCCATCTATGCGGTGACCTTCGTCCGCATGCGCCGGCAGGACGTCCGCGCCATCACCGGTCGCGGTCGCAACGGCTCGGACGCCGAAATCGACGGCGCCCACGCCTCCGAGCAGCACGCGCGGGTCGCCCGGCGCCTCGGCTGGGCCGTCACGCGCACTCTCACGATTCTTCCCACCGATTCCCGGTGTCTTGTGCAGTCCCTGGTGCTCCAGCGGCTGCTGGTGGCACGTTCCATCCCGAGCCGCGTCGTCATCGGCGCGCGCTCCGATGGGCCATTCATGGCGCATGCCTGGGTCGAATGCAACAGCGTCGCCGTGCTGCCCTCGCGCGGGTACGAGAACTCGCGCCTGGTCGAGCTCTGACAGCCGCCATGTGCGGATAGTCACACCGGCCCAGACGTCTGTCCGGGGTATTGCGGGCTCCGGCGCGAGACATCCGTCGGGACCGGTCGATGGGTATGGCATGACATACCCTCGCCGCGCCGTCGCCGCCGCTCCGCCCCGTTGTTCTCGCCGTTGTCCTGACCGCCCTGACCTCCGTCGGCTCCGCCTTCGCCGAGAAGGCGTCAGGAGCCGCTGCCGGCGCTCATGCGCGCAAGGCGTTCGCCGCGCATGCCGGACGCTCGGCTGTGTGCGCGAAGCCTCACGGCAAGCCGCGCCCGGCCCACAAGGCGGCCCGCTGCGCGAAGGCCGCCCGCAAGAGCTCCGCCTCAAAGCCGAAGGCGACCAAGCCGGCAACCCCGGCAACGAGGCCGGGAGGGACCCCGACCACCGCGACGATGCCCAAGCCGGTGACGACCGCGTCGCCGGCCGCTACCTCGGCGGCGACCGCGATCGCACCGGTGCGCCCCACGCCGACGGATGTGGCGCCGGCCACGTCCGGATCGTCGACCGCGGTCGCCCCGACTGTCGCGACCCGCCCGACCGTCTCTGCTCCGACGCTGACGGACGCCTCCTCCACCGCCGGAAGCGCATCGAGCGGCACCTCGTCCGCGGCGATCCCCAGCGCTTCCCAGCACGACGACGTCCGCGGCAACCGGCGCCGCGGTCTCGCCCGACTTCTCGCTCGGATGGTTTCCGCTGGGCGAGTCGGCAGTGGGCGGCCGAATCACCGGATTGGCGGTGGATCCGGTCAATCCCGAACGTGATGCTGGTCGGCGGCGACATGCTCGGTGTGGGATTGAGCGTCGACGGCGGGCGGTCGTGGGAGGCGACGACCGGGTTCTCGTCCTGGGAGATCAACGCGTTCACCTGGGCCCCGTCGAACGCGGGCGTGGTGTGGGTGGGAACGCTGAGCGGCCCGTACGAGTCGATGGACGGGGGGCACACGTGGGTGTCGCGGCGCACCGGGATGCCGACGGGCGACTATCCGTACAGCGCGCCGATCCAGAAGGTCCTCGAGGATGCGACGAACACGCAGCATCTGCTGGCGTTCGGCGGGAACCAGCGGCAGTTCAGTCGCGGCCGGCACGGGTGCCTTGAACTATGGCCTGGTCTATGAGTCAGTCGACGGTGGTGCACATTGGTCAACGATTGCCAACATCGGCACCAATTGGAACATCACGGACGTGGTCGCGGGCTCGGCAATCTGCATACGTTGTACGCGTCGGTGTTGCACCACGGCGTCTACAAGTCGACTGACGGTGGTCACTCGTGGGCGCCGATGAACAGTGGCCTGCCCAACGCGGAGGCGATGGCCCTGGCGGCAGACCCGACACAGCCTGGTGTGGTGTGGGTGGCGCTCAACCACGATGCGACGCACGACGGGCGGGGTCTATCGGCCGGGCGGGATCTACAAGACGACGGACGGCGGCCAGTCCTGGGTGTCTGACAACAACGGGATCCCGCAGAACGCGGGGACCGCGACGGCGGCCACGGCCATGGACTCGGTGTACCTGCGCGGGGGACGGGACGTTGTATACGGCCGATGAGGGATACAGCGATCAGAACCGGTACGAGTCCATGGATGGGGGAGCGCACTGGGTTCAGGCCGGCGGGAATTTCCCGAAGGCCGATCCCGCCGCGGCGACCCCGTATGCGTGGGCCGCGAGCAGCACCGGTGGCTTTGTCATCGGAGGCTCGAGCGACACGTTGATGGCCAGCACGAGCCGTGGGAGCGTCCTGGTACGACACGGGGTCGACGCAACTGGCCGACGGGCGGCTGGCGCGGTAATGGCTTCTCGGGACTGCTCGGCACGCGGGTCGCGTTCGACGCCGCGCAGCCGGGGGACATGTTCCTGACGGGCTATGACAGCGGGAACCTGTTGCGCTCGACCGACGCCGGGGTCACGTGGACGCGACCGTTGACCGGATGGGACAACTACGGCGGGGGCTACGACGTGCAGGCCGGCGGGCCCGCGGGCAACGTCGTCTACGAGGTGCTCGGTCAGGCCGGCGCGTTCAACGGGATCGGGGTCAGCACCGATTCCGGGCAGACGTGGTCGGTGCACGCCGGAGGGACGCTGCCGGCGCGTTATGCGGTGGGCTCGGGTCAGGGCTCGGTCGCGATCGCCAGCAGCGACGGAGCGATCGCGTACGCGGTGCTGCCCGACAGGCAGCTGTATGTGACCACCGATACCGGCAGCACCTGGACGCAGGTGTCGCTGCCGTCGCCGGCGTACGCGGTGGCGTCGAGTCCCGGACTTCGCACCGTCTATGTCGCGACCGATGCCGGTGTGGCGCAGATCGCCAACCAGGGTCAGCCGGTGATGCTCAGCGGCAGCCCGCTCAGCCTGCACCGGCTGGTCGTCGGGCCCGACGGGACGGTCTACGGCGCCGGGCCGCTGGGCGGCGGGACCAAGGCGGGTCTGTGGAGCAACCAGACGGGCGCGTGGACGCGCCTGGTCGGGCAACGGGTGGGTCAACGACGTCGCGATCGACCCGACCAACCGGCGCCACGTCGTCTACGTGACCAACGACAACCCCTACCACACCACCAGCCTCGCCACCGGCGTGTGGGTCAGCTGCGACGGCGGCCACACCTTCTCCCAATACAACCCGGGTCTGCCCATGCTCCGCATCCTCAGCGTCGCCTTTGACCCGTGGATCCCCGGACGCGTCGTCATCGGCACCGACGGACGCGGCTATCTGGCAAACCCAGCTGCCGCTCTGCTGAGCCTCCGATCGCACGCTCGTGCCGGCCCGCACGCAGTAGAGTGCGGGCCGGGAGTGGCGACCCGCATCGCACCTCGATTCCAACTGTCCGGCTGAGGCGCAGCTGGTACTGCTGGCGATCTCGACGCGGGAGCGCCGGTCCTCCAGCAGCGATCGGCTCGCCGCGCTCGCCGACCAGGTGGACCTCGACGAGCTGGCCGACATACGTGGTCCAGCAGCGGCTCAGCCTCGTGGTGCCGGCCAGGCTCGACGAGCTGGGGCTCGCCGACCTCGCCGGAGCGATCCGTGAGCGGACGCAGACGCGGCGCGATCAGGTTCAGGCCGAGGCGACGATTCAGTCGGTCGTCACCCACGGCCTGCTCGCGAGCCTCGAGGAGCGCGGAATTCCGGCGGTCGCCTCTCAAGGGCGTGATTCTCTCTGAGCGTCTGTACGGCGACGGCGCTAGCCGCGAGTCCCGGCGATATCGACATCCTCGTCGCGCCTGACCGGCTCGAGGATGCAGTGGCGGTCGCGCGCGAGGAGTTCCTCTACGACGCGCCCCGCGACGCCATCGCAGCCGACGGCCGGCCGCTCCTGCACTACAGCCTCGCCCATCCCTCGGGTGGACCGGGGCTGGAGGTGCACTGGCGCGTCCACTGGTACGAGTCCGAGTCCGGAGCGGCCATGCTGCGACGCAGCGAGGTCGTCGGACGGAACGCGGCGGATGAGCCCGGCGGACGAGCTGGCGAGCCTGCTGCTGTTCTACGCCCGCGATGGCTTCGCCGGCCTGCGCAATCTGGCGGCGATCACGGCGTGGTGGGATCGCTACGGCGAGAGTCTCCCGCCCTCGGGCCTCGCGGAGTTCGCCCGGGAGTTTCCGCAGCTCGCCGCCGCACTTGAGTGCATCGGCGCACGTCGCCGCGCAGCTGGGCGGAGTCCCGGCTGCCCTGCAGATCGGTGGTGGCCGCCCCGGCTGGCGTGCGAGGCGTGCCGCTCGGCTGGCCGATCTCCAGCCCAGCGACACCGCTCGCTGGCAGGCAGACGTCGCGCTCGTCGACCTGTTGCTCGCGCCGGCGTTCGACCCGGGCAGCTTCCTGCGGCGCCAGATCCTGCTCGACACGTCCTACATGAACGCGGTGAGCGCCGGCGCGAACTGGCGGACACGCCTGGGACCGGCGCGCGCAGTTCGAGCGCATCGCCTTGCGGGCGGCGCGGATCCTCGTGCGGCTCGCCGCGCGCCCAGTGGCGCCTGGGATCGCGGAGCGGAGCTCGCCGGGCTCCTCCTCGCGCCGGTAGCCGGGGCATCATGGCGGGTTGATGGCCACCCGTTCACGGCAGCGACGAAGGCGCCGGTCCGAGGGCCGCGTCAGTCGACGCCGCCTGTGGACCCGGCGCCTTGTCGCCCTTGCGGTGGTGCTCTGTGCGGGTGGCCTCGTCGTCGTTCTCGCGACAAGCGGGGGGCCTGGTCACGGAAGCCGGTCGACGTCCCTGGTGCGCGCAAACCCGCTCGTGCGCACGCGGTGGGTGCCACTGGGTGAGTTGGGTGTGGGGGGTCGTGTGACGGGGTTGGCAGTGGATCCGGTGGATCCGCGGGTGGTGCTGGTCGGGGGGGACATGTTGGGCGTGGGGTTGAGCGAGGATGGCGGGCATTCGTGGGAGGCGACGTCGGGCTTCGCGTCGTGGGAGGTCAATGCGTTCACGTGGCCTGCCTCAGATCCACGCGTGGTGTGGGTGGGGACGTTGAGCGGCCCGTATGAGTCGGTGGACGGTGGTCATACGTGGGTGTCGCGGCGAGCGGGGATGCCAACGGGCGACTTTCCGTACAGCGCGCCGGTGCAGAAGGTGTTGGTGGACGCGACGGATCCGAAGCATCTGCTGGCGTTCGGGGGTAATCAGCGGCAGTTCAGTACGCCTGGGACCGGCGCGCTGCATTTTGGGCTGGTGTATGAGTCGGTGGATGGGGGGGCACGGTGGTCGACGATCGCGAACATCGGGACCAATTGGAACATCATGGATGTGGTCGCGGGCTCGGATGATCTGAGGACGTTGTATGCCGCGGTGCTACATCACGGCGCGTTCAGGTCCACGGACGGTGGGCATTCGTGGGCGGCGATGAACGGCGGGCTGCCGAACGCCGAAGTGACGGCGTTGGCAGTGGATCCGGGCGATCCGGACGTGGTGTGGGCCGCGCTCAGCCACGATGCGACGCCGACGGGCGGCGTCTATCGCCCCGGCGGGATCTACAAGACGACGGACGGTGGGCGGTCGTGGGTGTCTGACAACAACGGCATCCAGCAGATCGCGGGGACCGCGACGGGGGCCACGGCGATGGATTCGGTCTATCGAGCCGGGGACGGGAGGCTGTACACGGCGGATGAGGGGTCTGCCGACCCCCGTCGGTATGAGTCCGCGGATGGGGGAACGCACTGGACCCGGGCGGGTGGAAGCTTCCCCAAGGCTGATCCGGCGGCGGCGACTCCGTATGTGTGGGCGTCGAGCGCGGATGGCGGGTTGGTGATCGGAGGCACGAGCGACACGTTGATGGCGAGTACGAACCGGGGTGCGTCGTGGTACGACACGGGCTCAACGCGGGTCGCGACCGGTGGCTGGCGCGGCAATGGGTTCTCGGGGCTGTTGGGCACGCGGGTGGCCTTTGACCGGGCTCAGCCGGGCGAGGTCTTCCTGACGGGCTTATGACAGCGGCAACCTGTTGCGCTCGACCGATGCCGGTGCGTCGTGGACGCGGCCGTTGTCGGGGTGGGACGACTACGGCGGCGGGTATGACGTGCAGGCCGGTGGGGCGGCGGGCAAGGTCGTCTACGAGGTGCTTGGCCAGGCAGGCGCGTTCGACGGGATCGGGGTCAGCACCGATTCCGGGCGGACATGGTCGGTGCATGTCTCAGGGACGCTGCCGGCGCGTTACGCGGTCGGTTCGGGTCAGGGGTCGGTCGCGATCGCCAGCAGCGACGGAGCGATCGCGTACGCGGTGCTGCCCGACCAGCAGCTGTACGTGACGACCGATACCGGCAGCACCTGGACGCGGGTGGCGCTGCCGTCGCCCGCGTGGGCGGTGGCGTCGAGCCCCGACTTTCGCACCGTCTATGTCGCGACCGATGCGGGTGTGGCGCAGATCGCCGACCAGGGTCAGCCGGTGATGCTCAGCGGCAGCCCGCTCAGCCTGCACCGGCTGGTGGTCGGCCCTGACGGGACGGTCTACGGCGCGGGGCCGTTGGGCGACGGCGCACCGAGGCAGGTCTGTGGACCAACCAGACGGGCGCGCTGGACGCGCCTGGCCGGCAACGAGTGGGTCAACGACGTCGCGATCGACCCGACCGAACCCGCGCCACGTCGTCTACGTCACCAACGACAACCCCTACCACACGACCAGCCTTGCGACCGGCGTGTGGGTCAGCTGCGACGGCGGCCGCACCTTCTCCCGATACAACCCGCGGCCTGCCCATGCTCCGCGTGCTCAGCGTCGCCTTTGATCCGTGGATCCCCGGACGCGTCGTCATCGGCACCGACGGCCGCGGCTACTGGCAGACGCAGCTTCCCGGCTGCGCCGGCAGCGCCGGCTGAAGCGGCGCCCGGCAGCGCGCCCGGGAGGGCTAGAAGTCCTCGTTCGCGGGCGCGATGCTCGGGAAGCGGCGCGCGATCGAGGACGGCATCTGAGACGGTGGTCATCGTGAACAGCCGCCATCGGCGTTCCACGCGCTTGAAGCGCCCGATCCCGATGTCCGCACTGTTGTCGCCGCCGGGCTGGGCGCGCAGCGAGCGCCAGAGGTCGCCGCCCACGCTCAGACACCAGGCAGGGCCGGGGCCGATCCGGAGGCTCCCGTCTGCAACCGCGCCTGCACGGCGACGATCACTCCGGCGACCTGCGCGGGACGCAGGCCCACGCGGCCGGAGCTGGGCCAGAAGTGGAAGTTGTGGCCGAGACCGGCGTGACCGCCGTGCCGGACGCCTTGGCGATGTAGTGCGCGGGCACGGTGGGCCCGTCGTAGTCCTCGGCGAATGCCGCGCCCTGCAGCTCCGAGGAGGCCTGGAGTTGCTGCCAGCTGTTGGAGTGCTTCGGCAGTGCCCAGGCCTGCATGTCGCGCAGCTGGACGGTCTCACGGCGGCGAGCGGCCGACGTGCCGGCGCACTGGTAGAGCTGACCCCATGCCGTGAACGCCTGGAACTCTGTGTGGCGAGCGGACCGGGTGCACACGGGGATGGCCGGCCCAGTCGTACCATCTCGGCACGCCCTGGGGCAGCTTCTCCGACGGCTCAGACATGTCGGAGATCAGGAAGCCGGTTCAGCGCGGCCGAGGTGGACTTCGTCGCCAGCGACGCATTGGCGTGGCTGTGCGCACGCGCCGAGCCGCCGCACGCGAGCATGGTCGCTACGGCAAAGGCGAGGAAGCGCGGGAATCGCGTGTGTGTGCGGTGAAAGCGTGTGCCCATACGATCTACTCGTCATAGCACTGCCCACGATGTGCGCCGGGCAATCGTTCTGGACGCCTGTTCAGGATGTGACATCTGGCACAATCCGTCAACGTCTTCCTGCTCACGTGCCGGTTTTCGCACGTCCTGCGTAACCGGCGATAGCTACGCAGACTTACTGAAAGCGACGCATCGTTCCGGCGAGGCGGAGTTGCGCGTCGCGCGCTCGTGGGCGGGCACGGCGCGCCGGGTTGCCGACGTAGATGGAGAACTCGTCAGGGTGCCGTGGGCGACGGCACCGGCCCCCACGACGGTTCCATCGCCGACCGTCGTGCCCGGCAACAGGCACGCTCCAGTGCCGAGCCACGCGCGACTGCCGATGGCGACAGGTCGCTCCCGGTACTCGCGGGTGGGACTGTCGGCATCGTGATCGGCCGACAGGATGCGGCAGTGAGGGGCGATCGAGACGTCGTCGCCGATGGTCAGGCCGCCACGCAGGTCAAGCTCTGTGTGGCGGTGGATGAAGACCCGGGATCCGATCGCGATCCCGCTGGTCCCCTGCAGGCTGACGCCGCGGCCGATGCGCACGTCGTCGCCCATCGGCCATCGCAGCACCGAGCGGACGAAGCGGTCGCGCAGTCGCCGCGACGGCAGGCGCAGGATGAGGTTGGCCAGGCTGCTCCACCGGCAGGCAGCGGCGCACCACGGCGCGGATCCAGGCGCCGGCGCGGGTCATGCTCCGTCGCCTCCCGCCAGGTCGGCGACCAACGTGAACGTGAGCAGGTCGAGATCGTCGTAGCGCCGGAAGCGCCGTGCCACCCGAGTTCGCGCCACGTACCCGGTTGGGGCACGGCGTGCTGCGACGATCTGGCCCGACCAACCGGCCTCAAGCGCAAATCGCTCGTAGTCGCTGGCCCGGAGACGGTTGGGCGCGCCGGGAAAATCGAGCAGCCGCCCGTACACCGCGTCCGGGTAGCGCAGGATGTTGAGCGGGTCGTGGTCGCGGAACCACCGCATGTGGGTCTGGCCATCGATGTGATGCACCATCCGGCACCCCGGCGCAGCGAAATCACGCAGACGCCGAAAGAGGGACGGCACGTCTGCGACGTGCTCGAGACAGGCATTGCTGACGATGGCGTCGAAGGTGCCGACGAGGTCAGGCAGCGCCGGGAACGCGGTTTGCGTGAAATGCAGATCGTCAGGACTGACGCTCGCCCCGAGGGTCTGGTTGAGACGCTCGTAGAGCCCCACTGCGGCCTGCCAGCGGTTGTCGAAGAGGTCCACTGCGTGATAGACAGCGGCGCCGCGACTCAGCATCACCGCTCCGGTGGTCAGATCTGATCCGGGCCCGATCTCGAGGACGCGCATCCCCGACCAGTCGAGACTCCCGCACTCGGCGAGCAGGTCGACGATCCCGACCGCATGCTCGACGGTGCGATCGACGTCGTCGGGGGAGAACGGGCGTGGGTCGACGTAGCCCCGTCGGTTGTGGCGAACCGTGTTGGCGGCTCCGAGGACGAGGCCGGCGGTGAAAAGAGCGGCTTCCCGGGCGGCGGATCTGGGTTTCATCTGAGCAACGAAGACAAGCCGTAGCGGACCGGCCCGACCGCAGGCCAGAGGTCCGAGGCTCCGTCAGCCCCTGGATAGAGTGCTACGGGTGTTCGGAGTGATCATCCCGGTCGGTCCGGGCGACCGCGAGATCGCCAGGCTACACCACCTGCTCGCCGAACTTGCAGAGCATGAGGACATCCGAGGGGTCGTCCTGGTCATCGCCGATGACGACCCCACGCCACGGCAGATCCATGTGGACTGGCCGAACGTCGAGGTCTTCAGAACCCAAGCGCGGCAGCGGGGCGGTGTCCTCGATGCCTACGGCGCGATGGTGGCGACAACCCTCGACGGACTTCGCATCTGCCGCGAACGCGGAGTCGACATGGCGGTCAAGCTCGATACGGACGCGGCCGTCATCAGCTCGTTCTCGGCCTCGATCCGAGCTGCATTCCGGCAGAGTCCGACGCTTGGCGTAGTCGGCTCGTACGACCTGACGAGCAGCGGTGGGCGCCGTGACTGGACGGTGTGGGTCTCTCGCCTCCGCCGAGCACACCTTCCTGTGCGTCTCGTGCGGGCGCCGGGCGGCCGGATATCGGTGCGCTACAAGGGGCGGCGCGACCGCGACGCCGTCCGCAGCTTGGTCGCCGCCGCTCGTCGTCACGCCCCGGAGGGAGCGCACTGCCTGGGCGGCGCGTACGCCGTCTCAAGCGCTTTCCTCGAGCACGCGGAGCTTGACTCTGGCCGATGGCTCGGCACGGGTTTGAGCGAGGACGTCGTCGTGGGCATCCTGTGCTCGGCTGTCGGGTTGCGGATGCGCAGCCTGGTCGGTCGTGGGGAGCCGTTCGCGCTTGCATGGCGGGGCCTGCCGGCAAGTCCGGCCGAGATCGCGAGCGAAGGCCACAGCCTCGTGCACTCGGTCAAGGCCAACACGCTCGCGGACGAGCGTGCCATTCGCGGCGCGCTGCGCGCCGCGGCGCGCCAGCCGCGGATGTGCCTCTAGTGTTGTTGTGACGACGTTGTGATCCTTGGGGCCGCCTAGCCCGTGGCGTTGTAAGGGGCGTCCGCGACGTGCGATAAGGTTTTGCGTAGCGCCATGGCCGCGGCGCGTGCTTGCCGATAGCAGCCCCCGCAAGATCATGATGTCGCGTGGGCGTCAGTCCCCGCTATCGGCGTCGGACTCTTCGTTCGAATTCTCGTCTGTCCATCGCACTCGACATGACCATCGAGCCGTCTTGACTTCAACCGTTCTCGATAGAGCCCAATCGGCGTCGCGCACGATCCCGCTGTTGGTAGTGGCCCTAGGCGGAGCCGCGCTGGTTGGTCTGTTGGCGAATTCGGCGTCGTCCAAGTTCGTCGCCGGCGCAGTCTGCGCACTGTTTCTCGGGGCGTTGATCGGGCGAGCTCCCGAGTGGACATTTGGCGCATGCCTGCTCGTCCTCTGCTACTCGCCGGAGTACATGGGCGCCACCACCGGTGTCTTTGGCGACCCGCAGCTGCAGAAGGGCATCGTGTACTTCGCCGCGCTCGGGATGGCTCTCCAGCGGGGTGTCCGCCCGCGCTTCTTCTCGTTCCTGCGGCATACGTCGCGATGGCGCTCCTAGCCAAGCTCAACGGCGACCTCATACCGGGGCTGACCCTGACCCAGATGCTCTCGTCCTTTGTCACGCTCACCGTCGGCTGGACTGCACTCTCGATCAAGTGGGACAGGGAGCGGGACGGCAGGTACCTCAAGGTCCTGTCGGTTCTGCCGGTGGCCTGCATCCTGCTCGGCGCTCTCCTGCAGTTCGCCGGAATCCATCCCTTGTTCGACCACGGGACGGGCTTTGACTCGACCACGCGCCTGCAGGGCGCCTCGGGTCCGGCGCAGCTCGCGCTCACCTCGTTCGTCGCTTGCGTCACCGCGTCGATCTGCTACCGAGTCACGCGATGGAGGTGGGCCCCCCTGTTCGTCGTCGCCGATGCGGCAATTCTCGCGTTGACCGTTTCGCGCGGCGCGGCGATCGCGCTGGCCATCGCGCTCGCCTGGCCGGTCCTCCGGCTTGCCCTGAGCGGTCCTTCGGACAAGCGCTGGGTGCCGCAACGCTGGGCTCGCATCGCGCTTGTGTGCGTTGCAGCCGCGGGGGCCGCGAGCTTGGTCGTTCCGTCCCTGCTAGCCCGAGAGAACAACGCGACCTACATCCCAGGCCAGGGGGTTATCACCGATAAGACGAGCGGGCGTTCCAAGGCGTGGAACGAGTTCTACACGATCGCCAAACGCTCGCCGCTGTTCGGTCACGGTCTCGGCGCAGGGCCGATCACCAAGATCCAAGAGAAGGGCTTCCTCGCACAGCACAACGAGTACCTACGGCTGTTCTTGGAGGGCGGCTACATTGGCGGCGGCCTCGTATTGCTCTCAATGATCATTGTGATTTCGTCGTGCATACGCTGGGCCCCAAGCCGAATACGCCTGGACCTATTCGGCCTCGTGCTCGGGTTCGCGATCCTTTCGTACACCGACAACACGCTGACGTCGGTCAACCTCCAGTTGCCGTTCTGCCTCGTCTTCGGCATTCTCGCCGGTAGCCCGCTACGGCGTGTCCAACCTGCGCCCGTGCCGAGACAGGCCGCCGTTCCGCCTTTTGAGCCTCAGATCGCGGTGCCAGGGTGAGCCCGTGCAGAGTCCTTCTCGTCAACAAGTTCTTCCGGCCTGGGGCGGGAGCGGAGACCTCGTTCCTGCACACCCGGCGCCTGCTGCAGGAGCGGGGACATGACGTCATCGACTTCGCCATGCGCGACGATGCCAACTGTCCTTCGCCTTACGCGACGTACTTTGCGCCGCAGCGCTCCTACGGGAATGACGTTCCCCGGCGCGAGCGGGCGGCACACGCGCTGTCGAGTGTGTATTCGCCCTCGGCGCGGCGGGCCATGGCCCACTTGCTCGACGCGCACCGCCCGGACGTCGCCCACCTCCACAACGTGTATCACCAGCTCACCCTGTCGATCGTCGACGAGCTCGCCAGCCGGCGGGTCCCCGATCGTGATGACGATGCACGATTGGAAGATCGCCTGCCCGGCGTACACGCTGTTCACAGAGGGTGATGTGTGCCGGCGGTGTCCCACAGGCACGGTTGCCTCCGCGGTACGTCACCGCTGCGTCAAGTCCTCGGTGGCAGCCAGCACGCTCGCCGCGGCCGAGGCCGTGCGTCGTCCGTCGGCGCGGCTCCTACGAGAAGGTCCAGCGATTCATCGCGCCGAGCCGGTTCGCCATTCGCATTGCGGCATTGGCGGGCGTCTCTGCGGCTAAGGTCAGCCACATCCCGAACTTCCTTCCCGACGATGAGCTCAACGTGACCGCACGCGACGATGACGCGGGCGCTCAGCTGCTGTACGCCGGTCGCCTGGAACCCACCAAGGGCGATCCGCGGACTGCTCGCTGCTTTCGCGCAGGTGCGCACTCCGGCGACGCTGCGCATCGCCGGCCAGGGTGAGCTGGCTGACGAGGTCCGCGCCGCCGCCGCAGCCGATCCGAGGATCACCTATCTCGGCATGTTGCCGCGCGACGAGCTGTACGCCGAGATCGACGCGGCGCGCGCGGTCGTGCTCCCGTCGCTCTATGAGGACAACGGGCCGCTCATCATCCTCGAGGCCCAGGCCCGCGCCAAGGCGATGATCGTCACCGACCGCGGCGGGCCGCCCGAGTTCGTGCGCGACGAGGAGACCGGCTTGGTCGTCGATCCGGCGTCGCCGAGCTCGTTGGCGGCCGCCATGGAGCGGTTGGCCGACGACGCGGAGCTCGCCCGGACGCTCGGCGCTCGCGCGCAGCAGGACGTGCGTCGCGAGCATTCGGCGGCCAGGCATTACGAGCTGCTCACACGTGCCTACGCGGATGCCCAGGCGGCGGTGGCGTGATGCGCGCGTCTGACTCCGCCACCCGGTCCCGACCGAATCCGCCGAGCGGCCGCTGCGCATCGCGATGATCGGCCTGCGCGGTGTTCCCGCCACCTACGGCGGCGTCGAGCGCGCCGTCGAGGAGCTGGCGGCGCATCTCGCCGCGCGCGGCCACGACATCACCGTCTACGCCCGAGCGGCGTACTCTGAGCCCGGCCGCACGAGCCATCGCGGCGTGAAGATCAAGCGGCTGCCGCAGATCAACACCAAGCACCTCGAGGCGGCGTCCGCACACCGTGTTGGCGCTACTGCACGCGCTGGCCAGCCGCCGGTTCGACGTCATCCATCTCCACGCGACCGGACCCGGCGCGATGTCGGCGGCTCCCGCGCCTGGCGCGGGTTCCCGTCGTCGTGACCATCCAGGGTCTGGACTGGCGGCGTGAGAAGTGGGGGCCGGGGCGCGGGCCGTCCTCCGGCTCGCCTCGCGGCTCGCCGTCGTCTCGCCGAACCGGGCGATCGTCGTCTCGCGCGAACTCGAGCGCTACTACCGCGACGAGCTGGATGCGGCGACGAGCTATATCCCCAACGGCGTGGACAGTCAGCCGCCTCCGGATCAGAGACTCGATGATGGAGCTGGAGTCCGACTCGTACGTTCTCTTCCTCGGGCGGCTCGTGCCCGAGAAGCACGTGCACACATTGATCCGCGCGTACCGGCAGGTGCCGGGGTCGACCCCGTTGGTGATCGCGGGTCCGGGCAGTCACTCTCCCGAGTACGTCGAAGAGCTCACTCGGCTGGCGGGAGAGGACGATCGGGTACGGATGTTGGGACCCCGCTACGGTGAGGAGAAGGCGTGGCTGCTTCACAACGCGGCCGCGTTCGTACAGCCGTCGAGCATCGAGGGACTGCCGATCGCCCTGCTCGAGGCGCTCGCCGCGGGCTGCTATCCGATCGTAAGCTCGATTCCAGAGAACCTCGAGCCGGTCACCGTGGAAGGCGAACGCAGCTCGGCGCCTCCTTCCCGGTAGGCGACGAGGCTGCCCTGGCGCAGGTTCTCCGCGCAGTGCTGGAGCGCAACGATCGGCGCGCTACCGGGGAGCAGTTATCGGAGCATGTGCGACGCGAGTACGACTGGAGCGTGATCGCCGCCCGGACCGAGGAGGTGTATCGCGGGATCGTCGACAGAACTGCTGGCGCTTCAGTGTGATGATGCACACATTCACAGCGCATGAAACCTTTAGGTCAGTTTCAGGTCCTACGCTAACGTCGTCCGACTCGTGACACAGACAGAACTCGATCAACCGCTTGAACGTCCCGCTCCGCCGGTGACACCCGCCCTCGCCTCACGGCGAATTGGGAGACGTCATACGCAAGATGCTGCGCTCGTGGTGGATCATCCTCCTATGTGCAGTGATCGCGCTTGCCGTGGCCTTTGAGGTCGACAAGCGGATGACGAACACGTATCAGGCCACCACCTACGTGCTGCTCAGCACGAGCGACTTTCAGCAGGCCATCGGCGGTGCCTCCGCGCAGGCGAACCCGCTGGGTCAAGAGGCCACCGCGATCGCGTCACTTACGCCGGTGCGCGAGGCGAGGCCGCCCAGGCGGCCGGACTGCGACCCAGTGACAACTACTCGGTGAACGTCGCCAGCACGGGCTCGAACTCGAGCGTTCTCACCGTCAACGCTCCGACTGACAACCCGCGGACGGCGGCGGCGCTCGCCGATGCGGCGGCCCAGCAGATGATCGACGTCGTGAAAGAGACCAACGCCACCTCGGTGAACGATGCACGCGCCACCGTGAAGGCTCAGCTGAAGGCGGCCCGGCCGAGGTTCAAGCAGACGCTGGCAGCGCAGCTCAACTCGTTCGACACCCTCCAGGCGCTCGCCAACCAGAGCATTCAGATTCTTCGAGCGGGCTCAGATCCCCACCGCTGCCGACAAGCCCAGCAAGGCGAGGACCGGTGGCATCGCTCTCGTCCTCGGGCTCATCCTGGGCATGGCGATCGCGGTCCTGCGGCGACCACGCGCCAAGGGCTTCTGAAACCGCTCCTCAACCGACTTGCGTCAGTCCCCGGTGCGCCTGTGAGCGGCGGTGCTCAGCCATGGAAGGACGACGTCCTCCAGGACTGGGCCGCGAACCGCGGCGCTGGAAAGTCACGGGTGATCATGGTGCTCTTCCGG
Organism: uncultured Actinomycetota bacterium; assembly: GCA_963708835.1. Taxonomy (GTDB): domain Bacteria; phylum Actinomycetota; class Thermoleophilia; order Solirubrobacterales; family Solirubrobacteraceae; genus Palsa-465. The sequence continues at coordinate 290,873 of CAVPUB010000004.1, forward strand.
CAGGTGGCGCGCTGGCATCGCGGGCCGCGACGTCCCTGGCACAGGCCACTGACCGCCGGGTACACCGTGCTGGTCAACTGGTTCCTCGGCGTCGAGTTGCCCCCAGCGACCCAGGTCGGTCCGGCGCTCCGCCTGCTGCACCCCCAGTCGATTGTGATCAATCCGGACACGCGGATCGGGCGCAACTGCACGATTCGCGCGTCGACTGTCCTGGGCAACATCGTGAAGGCGGACGGCACGATCACCGGTAGTCCGACGCTCGACGACGGGGTCGAGCTCGGAGTTGGCGTGATCGTCATCGGGCCTGGTCGAGATCGGCGCCGGTGCCCGGATCGGCGCGGGGGCGGTCGTCATCAACGACGTACCCGCCGGCGGCGGTGGCGGTGGGCAACCCGGCGCGTCTCGTCGGCGACCGCGAGGAGTCCTCATCGTGAGGCGCACGTCCTCCGTCGCTGCGATCGCCGCGGTGATGGCCATCTACCTGGCACTGTCCGGCTGCGGCAGCACCCATGCGGTACAAGCCGCTGACCGGGCTCCCGCTCCCACCGTGACGGTCGACCACCAGCTCGACGAGCCGGCGCAGTGGCACTCGCCCAAGGTGTCGCGCTCGAGCGACGGCGGATTCACCGCGCGGCTCTCGCCGGCGACGTCGAGCGGCTCGGGCGCGGCCAGCGGACCGATCGAGGTGAGCCTGGGCGGCCTCGGCTGGCCACGCACCGGTGAGGGCTTCGGCCAGCAGCCCTACGTCGGTCCCGGGGTGCTGTCGCGGTGGACGGGCGACGCCGAGACCTACACGGTGTCGCTCACGACGAGTGCGAGGCACGTCAGCGCGGTCGTGTGGAACGTGGAGGGTCGGTTCCAGGTCCGGGTCGGCTCGACCGCTGTCGGCGTGCCCAGGTTGATCGGCACGGCGAATCACCACCATGACATCGACGTCGACTTTGCGACGAGCTGCACGCCGGACGATCACGTTCGAGTTGGCCGGCGCGGTCTACTTCAGCGGCCTGAAGGTCGGAGGCGGGAGCACGCAGGTCTCACCGCCGAGCGAGCCGCACCGCCGCCGCCGACCACCTACTGGCTCGGCGACTCGTATGTCGCGGGCGGCGGCTCCACCTACCCGGGCTTTGACGACCTCGCACACCTGGCGAGCACCCGAGCCGGGCTGACCGATGTCACGGTCGACGCCCTGGGCGGCACTGGATACGTGCGTACCAATGCCGCGGCCCATTTCCCGTCGTACCTCGCCCGGGCACGGCTCAACCTGGGCGGTCGCCGAGCCAGACCGCAGCTGATCGTCGTCGGAGGATCGATCAACGATGCCGTGTTCAGCGCGGCGCGGGTGAAGCGCGCCGCGGCCGCGCTCTACGCATACCTCAGGCACGCCTTGCCACAGGCCCATGTCGTCGTCGTCACGTTTGCCTCGGGGTACCCGACGCCCGGTGCCGAAGCCGCGGCCAATCAGGGCATCCTGGCGGCGGCTCGGGCGGCGCCGAACGTCGTCGGCGTCCTCGACGTTCCAGCGCGCGTCGATGCGCTTGCCGGCACGGCCGGCGCCGAGCGCCGATCCGGCGCGCTCGAGAGCCGGACCATCGTGGGCCACCCGTCCGAAGCGGGCCACCGGCTCTACGGGCGGATCATCGGGACGTTTCTCGCCGACTGCCTGAGCAAGCTGAAGAGCAGCGGAGCATCCCCTGCGGTGTGCGACCAGGGAACGTGACCGCGACCCCGCGTTTTCGCCGCAAGGCCCGCTCGCCGCTGAGACGCTACGGAAAGTGCGACGCCGCGGGCCACGCGTGGGCCCGAGCTACCATCCAGGCCGACCCGCGCGGTCCGCTAGCGTCGCCGCGAGCCCGGTCAGAGGTCGCCCGAGGGTGCCGGCATCCAGACACTGCGCTGCCGCCCGCCGTCGATCCTGGAGAACAGCAATTGCCGCGCGTCCGAATCTTCTCATGGAACCCCCGGCGTTCGGCCTTACCGGCACGCCTGGCCCGCTGGCTTCCGGTCGGCCAGCGCGTCAACAACTTCGGCGACCTGCTGGGACCGCTGGTCGTCAACCGGCTCCTCGCGCGCCACGGAATCGCGTCGGCCCGCGGCCTGCGGGAGTGCACGCTGTTCTCAGTCGGCTCGGTGCTCCATTTTGCGCACGACGGCGACGTCGTATGGGGGTCAGGCGTCAACGGCAAGATGCCGGGTGACAGCTACCTGTTCCGTCGCCTCGATGTGCGCGCCGTGCGCGGTCCGCTGACACGGGATTTTCTACAAAGCAGAGGCATCGAGGTCCCGACGACGTTCGGCGATCCCGCACTTCTGCTGCCGACGCTGGCGCCCGAACTGTTTGCCGCCGCGCGTCGTGACCAACATGCGATCACCGTGGTGCCCAACTTCAACGATCTCCCTGCCTATGCCGCCGATCCCGACGTGCTCAATCCGCGGTCTCCTCTCGAGGTCTGCCTGAACCGGCTCGCGGCAGCCGGTTGGTGGTGGGTTCTTCGCTGCACGCCATCATCGTCGCTGAGTCGCTGGGCATTCCCGCGCGCGTGATCGCATCGGGGGCGGAACATCCGTTCAAGTACGAGGACTACTACGGCGGCACCGGCCGTGATGGGATCGACGCGGCCGGCTCGGTGAAGGAGGCCGTCGCCATGGGCGGTCGCGACCTACCGCAGTTCGACGCCGACAACCTCATCGCGGCATTTCCGGTGGACCTTTGGGCCGAGCAGGCCGTCGGTCCCAGCGACCGATCGGAGTACGCCGCGTCGTGAGCCCGCCTGCTGACACCGCCCGAGAGGGCGCGGCGCGGACCGTCAAGGCCTCGGCCATCACGCTGATCGGTCAGTGGATTCGCTTTGTCATCCAGACGGGGTCGCTGATCGTCCTTGCGCGCTTGCTCTCGCCGCGTGATTACGGGCTGGTGGCGATGGTGACCGCGATCGTCGGCATTGCGCAGGTGCTCGGCGACTTCGGTCTCTCCCTGGCTGCCGTCCAGGCACGCGTGCTGTCACGCGGGCAGAAGAGCAACCTGTTCTGGCTCAACTCCCTCCTGGGATTGACGCTGACGGTCATCGTCTTCCTGCTCCGGGACCGATTGCGGGCTTCTATCACCGTCCTGCGCTGACGCAGATCGTCAGTGCCCTGTCGATCGCGTTCGTGATCAACGGGTTGACGACGCAGTTCGAAGCTGAGCTGACCCGGTCGATGCGCTTCAGCCGCCTCGCCCTCAGGGACATCGCGGCAGCGATCATCGCCTTCGGCGTCTCCCTAGGCCTGGCGCTCGGCGGCGCGGGATATTGGGCGCTCGTCGGCCAGCAGCTTGCGATGGCGGGCGCGTCGCTGGTCGGCAGTGCCGTGCTCTCGGGTTGGTGGCCCGGGCTCCCGAAGATCCACGAGTCGATGCGCGGCCTGCTCACGTTCGGCGCCAACACGATGGGGCTGCAGGTGAGCGCGTACGTGTCGACCAATATCGACTCGGTGTTCGTCGGTCGCTATTGGGGGGCTGCGTTGCTGGGCGTGTACAACCGGGCCTACACGCTGTTCACCTTGCCTCTCCAGCAGCTCACGGCGCCACTGACGAGGGTCGTGCTGCCGACCCTCTCGCGCATCCGCGACGACGCGCTGTTCGTGCGCTACCTGGTGCGGGCGCAGCTGCTCAACAGTTACATCCTCGTCGGCGCGCTCGTCACCGGTGCCGCGGTCGCGCAGCCGCTGATCGCCACCACGTTGGGGCCGAAGTGGTCGGGCGTCGTGCCCATCTTCCAGGTGCTCGTGGTCGGAGGCGTCTTCCAGGCCCTGGGATATCTCTACTACTGGATCTTCCTCGCCCGTGGCCTGAGCGGCATCGCGCTGCGCTACGGCGTCAGCGGCCGGGCCGCCATGGTGGTGTTCCTGTTCATCGGCGCTCATTTCTCGGTCATCGGCGCCGCCTGGGGAGCGACCGCGGGGTCGATCCTGCTGTGGTTCCTGTACACCGCGTTTGCGGTTCCACGCGCAGGCGTCCGCATCGGCTCGATCACGGCCGACTCGATGCGCGTGCTGGCTCTGTACGGCGTCGCCTTTGCCGTGACGCAACAGGTCCTCAGGACCTCACCGGACATCGGCCCCCCGCCCGTCGAGTTGCTCGTGGGGCTGGCGGTGATGGCCACTTGCCTGGGAGCGGCGGCCCTGTTCATCCCCCCGGTGCGACGAGATGCCGCCCGGATCATCGACACCCTGCGCCTGCTGCGGGGAGATAGCGCGCCGCCGGACGCGCCGGACGCGCCGGATGCGCCGGACGCGCCGGACGCGGATGGCGGACCGACCGATCCGGCAGCGGTGGGTGGAGGTGGGCCGGTCGCGGATGACATTGAACGGGCCCGCTGGGAGAACATCGCCGAGGCATGGGCGGCCTCACCGCCGCTCGAGCATGGCCTGGCGGTAGACGTCCATCGTCGCGGCGGCGATGTGATCCCATGAGAGGCTGTCCGCGTAGCGCCCGGCGGCCGCGGACCGGTCGGCGAGCTCCTCCGGTGCCGCGCTGAGCGCCTCGCCCAGCCCTGACACGAGCTCACCGTTGTCGTAGAGGAAGCCGACGCTCTCCGGGAGCTCGCGCAGGGCGCCGATGCGCGGGGCGACGATGGGCCGGCGAAGGCTCAACGCGAGCACCGCCGAGCCACTCGTCGTCACCTGCCGGAAGGGCAGCACGACGATGTCCGCCGCCGCGAAGTAGAGCGGCACGGTGTCGTGGGGGGCGTAGCCCTCATCGAACCGGCCGTTGCGCGTGTCCACCTCGCGACGCAGCCGCGCGCGCTCGGCCTCGTCGTCGCACTTGCCTGCGATGAGGAGAAACGGGGCGTGGCTCCACGGTTGCCCGTCGTCGTAGCCGCGTCCCACGCCGGCATGAGGTCGTCGAGGCCCTTGTAGGGCGGATCTCGCCGAAGAACAAGACGATCCGGGCGCCCTCGGGCACCTCGAGCCTCCCGTCGGCTCTCGGCTCGGTCGGCCTCGTGGTAGGTGCCGGTGTACGCACCGTGGGGGATGACGGAGGTCCGGTCCGTGTCCGCTCCGATCGCTGCCAGCTCGTCGATCGCGCCCGCGCCGTGGACGATCTTGTGCGCCGCGGTCGCGGCGAGCAGGCGGCTCACCACCACGTCGTCGGCGGTCTCCGGCTCGTGGGGGACCGCGTTGTGGACCGTCCACACGAGTCTGATGCCGAGCGCTCTCAACCACCACACGTGGAGACGGGCGTTGACCAGTGAGGCACGGGGGAGGAGCCGCGCCCCCCGGTGAGGCCGAACTGCGGCCAGTGGAGGTGCAAGAGCCGGTACCCACGGAGCCGGGCGGTGGTCACTTGGACGAGGAACGGGATCGGGCCAGATGCGCGCGGCGCCGCACGTAGACGGTCGTGCAGCCGCCCCCGATTCGCGGATCGCTCCGTAGAGCATCTCCTGGTACGGGTTCGCGTCGCTGGGATAGACGATTAGGCCGAGTCCGTCGCGCGGCGGGCGCGGCGGGAGCAGCAAACGCCGGAGATCGGCGGAGCGGCGCAGGGTGTGGACGAGGGCTCTCACCGGAGCCGGCACGTTACGCGACCGCGCTCGCGGCTAGCATCCCGGCGCCTCTGCTCGAACCGACGCTCAAGCGCATCAAGTACTCGGTCCTCGGCAAGGCTCGGCGGGCTCCAGCTGGCGGTGCAGGGGCTGCTCGTCTTCAAGAACCAGCGCACCTACGTCTCGCGGCTTCGCCGTCGCGGTCGCGGGCGCCGGATCTTGGAGACTCGTGATGGGATCAGGCTGTACGCGCGCGAGAACGTCGGGGATGCGCGCATCATCCGCGAGATCTTCGTGCAACGGCCGTACCTTCGGGGCTTCGGTGATCTGCCGGCCGCCCCCGTGGCGGTCGACGTCGGTGGCTACATCGGGGACTTCTCGGTCTACGCCGCTCGGCGGATGAACGCGTCGAGGGTGATCGTGTACGAGCCCACGTCTGAGAACTGGCGCATGCTGGTGGACGATATCGCGTTGAACGAACTCGAGACTCGGATTGTTGCCGTCAACGAGGCGGTGGGTGAGTCCGGCACTCTCGAGCTCAACGTCGACGTCGACGGACAGGAGATCCAAGCTCTGCCTACTGGTATTCCGCTGCCTCCAAGCGTGAGGTGCCCAGCATCACGCTCGACCAGTTGCTGAGCGCGCAAGCTCACACACGTCGACCTGCTCAAGGTGGACTGTGAGGGAGGCGAGTACGACATCTTCTCCATCGCCAGCGATGACGCGCTGGCACGTATCAAGCGATTCACCATGGAATGGCACCTCGTCGGCGACGCGACTGAGCCGTTGCGGGACGGCAATGATTCAGCGACTCAGGGACGCCGGCTTCCGCATGTGGCAAGACCGCCAGATTCTCCGCGGCGCACGCTGAGGCGCTCAACGCGCAAGCCTCAGCGAAGAGCGGGGAAGGCGTCGGCCACCTCGGCCGGTGGCGCGTCGTACCAGCGGTTGCGCTTCGTGCGCGCGGACACCAGCAATCGCTCGGGCACCAGTTGTCGGAGCGGTGAGAAGATGCGGACGCTCCGATGCGCCTGTCGGCGGCGCCGCAGGAGGAAGGCGCGGTGGAGCGGGGAGGGCATGGAGTCAAGCGGAAGCTCGTCGTAGACGGTGCTCAAGTTGCGCGCCATCCGCATCACATCGCGCGTCATCTGACCTGGGTGCAGACGATAGATCGCGTGCTGGCCTGGAAACCATGCCGCCTCATACCCGTGGACGAGGATGCGCAGCCAGAGATCGTAGTCCTCGCACGACGTCAGGCTCTCGTTGAAGCCGCCAGTCGCCTCGAGGACATCGCGCGGAACGATGGTCGAGACGTAGACGAAGTTGATCCTCATCAGCGCGATGAGGAAGTCCGCGCTGTCCTGGGGCGGGGGGACGGGCGGGTCGAACTGGGCCATCGCGGAGGTCTCGCGAATGCGCCCGCTCGCCTCATCGAGAACGTACGCATCGGTGTAGGCGAACCCGGGCCGAGCATCGGGCTCGGAGCGCGTCGATGCCGAGTCGACAAAGTCGGGGAGGAGCAGGTCATCGCTGTCGAGGAAGGCGACGTACGCTCCGCGACTGGCCTTGATGCCCGCGTTGCGCGCGGCCGGCAGGCCCCGATTGGCCTGGTTCACGAGTCGGACCCGTGGGTCATCGATACCGCCGACGATCTCGGCCGTCGCGTCAGTCGACCCATCGTTCACCACGACCACCTCCAGTGCGGCTCAGCGACTGACGTAGCGCCGACTCGACGGTCGAGATGATCGTGCGCGCGGCGTTGAACGCCGGAATGACGACGGAGGCGAGTGGGTCTGTGCGGAGGCGTTGACATTGTGCGTTGCGTGAGCTGCTCGCGGTCCCAGGACGGCACGCGGCCGCTGCCGCGGTCCCGCGGAACCGCAGCGACTACGCTAGCGTAGCACCCGATGAGACCCCCGGTCGACGTCGTCGTGCCGTTCGTCGGTAGCGACGAAGCGCTCAGGTCCCTGTGTCATACGCTCGAAGGGCTCGATCTCAGTGACGCCGACTCAGTCACTGTTGTTGACAATCGGCCACAGGGCACTGAAACGGAGACGTGCCTACGGTCGCGTCCGTGTTTTACGCGCGCCCGCCATCCAGAGTTCCTACTACGCGCGCAACTGCGGAGCGCGGGACGGAGCAGGCGCCGTGGATGCTGTTCGTCGACGCGGACGTTCGACGTGTCCAGAGATCTCCTGGAACGTTACTTCGACGAGCCCCCGGCGGATCGGACCGGTGTTCTTGCCGGAGCGATCGGTAACGAGTCAGTGGCCTCGGGTGGCAGTCAGACGATGGTGGCACGTTATTCAGCGCTCAAGGAACTCTTCGCGCAGCAGAGAACCCTCGACCGTGGCGAGCTGGGTTACGCGATGACCGCGAACTGCGCAATCCGAAGGAGCGCGTTCGACGAGGTGGGTGGTTTCGTCGAGACGATTCGGTCCGGGGGAGATGCGGACATCTGCTTTCGCATCCGAGCCAAGGGGTGGGACATCGAAGCCTCGCGACCATGCTGTGGTGACCCATGTCAATCGGGAGACGCTGTCGCAGCTCGTGCGACAGTCGATGCGACACGGGTCGGGTGCGGCATGGCTGGAGACGATGTATCCGCGGTTCTCGCAGGCCGGCGACACGCCCGGGCGGACTGCGCGAACGAGCCGCCGGCTGATGCGCGCCACCATGCAGATGGCGAAGGGCAACGCGGACGAGTTGCTGGTCGTCGGCATCGACGTCGTGCGCCGGCTCGCCTTCCAGGCCGGCCGCCACATCTCCAACGACGCCAACGACCTCGGCCTCGCGCCGATAGCGGGCGAACGGACCTCCACCGTCGAGGCTAGGTCGGAGCGCGTCGCCTCGATCGCCCACGTCGTCCAAAGCGCTCGACAGGCGGGCGAGCCGGTCGTCCCATTCGCCGCCGACGCGCATCATCCACGACATGGCATCGGACAGCGGGGCCGGGGTCACGCGATACCGGACGTCACGCCCGGCGCGCTCGCGCGCCAGTAGGCCGGCGCGCGATAGGCAGGTCAGATGCTTGGTCACGGCCTGCCGGGTGATCGGCAGGTCCTGCGCCAGTTCCGTCGCGGTGGCGGGATGCGACGCGATCTGGCTCAGCAGCTGGCGGCGCATGGGGTCGGAGAGCGCCTCGAAGACCGCTCCGGACTGATCGTTGCCGTTCGCCACCTCAGCCCGCCACGAGCGCGGGTCCGAACCGGCTGCTCGCCCAGGTGCCCGTAGCCTGGCAAGGGGAGGCCGACGAGGTCGAGCACGTCGAGCGGTCGAGCCTCGACCACTCGGATCAGCGTTCCGCCGTCGGTGCCCGTCAGCTCGATGCAGACGCGAGAGGGAGACCCGTCTTCGGCCTGCCACCAGAAGGTCAGGCGCCCAGTCACGCGGTCGCGGTCTCCGGACTCGGGTGGGAGCACCTCCTCCACCCAGCCCTCGCGGCTCTCACCGCCGACCACGAAGCGAGCGTCTCCGCCGGGCCGCAGGTCAAGATCGACAACCTCGGCGAGCCAGGACTCCAGCCACTCCTGCTCCGTGAGCGCCTGCCACAGCTCCTGCGGCTGATGCGGCAGCTCCAACTCCCGTTCGATCAGCTCCCTCACGTCGTGACTCCTTCTGGTGGCGTACGTGTAACCGGCGGGCTGGGCGCTCCGTCGTCGCCGTTGCGCAACCAGCTGGTTGCAGCATAGCGCACGCGGCTGGTCGGCCCGTGCGGTCTTCGTGGCGTTCGTCACATTGGTTCGTGCGACACGCCACGGCGTCTCGTGGCAGGCGTCACAGAACATGTGGCATGCGTTACGTAGCTACGTAACGGGGGAACTTCTCATCAGGATTGTGCAGGTTTTCTGTCACCGTGGGGCATCGCCCCAAAAGGGCGGAATATGCTGCATTCCCGAGATAGACAGGATTTCGGCAATCTAATTTTTTGGTTTATCCATGGGGCTAGATTGCGCATAACGGCGTCGGCCATTTGTCGCTTGAGTGGTCTTCTGCTAAACCACATACTGGAGGAGACACCCGGTACGCCACGGCCACGGTAACCGGACTCGACTGTAGTTGGGGGCAAGGGGAAGGATGGGTCTGATGCACGCCGCTCACCAGCGGCGGGCCGCTCGGCGCCGCGCTTATAACCAACACAGGACGGGACCCCCGGTAACCAAGGGCTACACGTGAGCGAGCTAAAAAGCTTCAGTTTCCGCGACAGATTCAGAATCGTCACAAGGTCCACCTCATCCGGTGAAACTCTGGGCGCCATCGCTGGTTACAGGAAAGAGGCACCCAGTCGCCCCTTCACCGAATGCACGCACGATGAGTAGAGAAACCGAGTTTCAGCGACGGGAGCGCCGCACGCAGACCGGCCCGTTTCGGCGGCGCCGGCAGCTGCCCCGTTCCAACGGCCGGGTCGTGGATTTCGCCGCGACGCGCAACTACGGCACTGAGATCTCGCCGGTCTGGGAGGCTGGACCGGTCGGCGGTCGCAGCGTGGAGTCAGTCACGCGCCGAGACACGCGCCTGCGCCGGATCCTGGCTGTCAGCGACGTGCTGGCGTCCTCCGTGGCACTGGCGATCGTCGTATGGACAGTGGCGGCGGGTCACTGGAACGTTCGCGTTCGTCCCTCGACGATCCTGATCGTGCCGTTCGTGCTGATTGCCGCAAAGGCAATCGGTCTGTACGACCGCGACCAGCACATGGTGCGGAAGACGACAATCGACGAACTGCCGTCACTGCTGTACCTGTCCGTGCTGTTCGCGCTGACGGTCTGGCTCGCCGAGGCCCCGTTGCTGGAGGGTTACCTCACCCGGCCGGAGGTGTTCGCACTTCTGCTGCTGACCTTTACGCTGCTTGCCGCCGGACGGTTGATCGCGCGGACGGTCGTGTCGGCGACAAGCTCAGCTGAACGCTGCATCATCGTCGGCAACGTCGACGACGCCGAGCGCGTGGCCCGGAAGCTCGAGGGCTCTCGTGGCGTCAATGCCGCGGTGTGCGCGCGGGTCGCCCTGCACTCGTCCGAGGCGGATGACCCCCGATGGCCGGCGGCCGGGACGCTGAGCCGCTCGGAGGACCTCACGCGGTTCATCGCGGCGCTTCGGATCGAACGCGTCATCATCGCCCCCGACGGCCACGACCAGGACGAGATCCTGCACGTGATCCGGTTGATCAAGGCGCTCGGTGTACGGGTCAGCGTGCTTCCGCGCCTGCTCGAAGTGGTGGGCTCGTCCTCCACGTTCGAGGACGTCGACGGTCTCACGCTCCTCGGCGTCCGCCATTACGGTGTCTCCAAGTCCTCCGCTCTGCTCAAGCGCCTCATGGACGTCGTCGGCGCGACGGTGGCTCTCGTCCTGCTGGCCCCGCTCCTGCTGATGCTCGCTGTAGCCGTCAAGCTCGATTCCCGCGGCCCGGTCTTCTTCCGTCAGCGGCGCATCGGGCGCAAGGGTGAGGTCTTCTCGATGCTCAAGTTCCGCTCGATGGTGCGTAACGCAGAGGAGATCAAGCAGGTGCTCCGCGACCAGAACGAGGTGGAGGGAGGTCTGTTCAAGATCGCCGACGATCCCCGGATCACGCGCGTGGGTAGGTTCCTGCGCAAGACGTCGCTCGACGAGCTGCCGCAGCTGTTCAACGTGCTCGGTGGCAGCATGAGCCTGGTCGGCCCCCGGCCGCTCGTCGTCGACGAAGACGCCCTCATCGAGGGCTGGGAGCGGCGCCGGCTTGCCGTCAAGCCCGGGATGACCGGGATGTGGCAGATCTTCGGGTCATCGAGGATTCCCATGCCCGAGATGGTGAAGATCGACTATCTCTACGGGGCCAACTGGTCGCTCTGGCTCGATCTCAAGATCCTCCTGCGGACCATCCCCTACGTGCTGCGGCGCCGGGGCCTGTAGCGAAGACCGGCTCGCTGCCGACGCCGCTGGGTCTGGCGCCGGCGGCGTCCATCTTCGCGGACCCGCCGCCCGACGGCGCCAAGCGGCGATCGCGGTCGCTGCGAGCACGATCACCGGAATGCCGATCGTCCAGATGAGCAACAGTCCGATGATCACAGCCGATACGTCCTTTCGACGCGGGCGAGCTGCCTGAGTCGCAATCTCGATCGCCTTCCGAGCGTAAGTAGCGCCGGGGCCGCCGTCTATACAACAGATGTCCGCTCCCGGATCTTGCGCGGGGCCCGCGGGTCCTACAGACGTTGAGGGCGCGGGCGACCCTCGGATAGCTCTGCCCCGGTATGAGTGTATGTGCAACCTTTGGGTTGCACATGTGCTAGGTTACTCGTGCAACCAAATAGTTGCACGGTAATAGCGCTGACAAGGAGGCCCTGATGACCCTGGTTCCGATGGTCGTCGAGCAGACCGCTCGCGGGGAGCGGTCCTTTGACATCTACTCGCGCCTGCTCAACGACCGCGTCGTCTTCCTCGGGGGGCAGGTCAACGAGGAGATCGCCAACCTGATCGTCGCCCAGCTCGTCCACCTGGAGTCCGACGACCCCGACAAGGACATCCACCTCTACATCAACTCACCGGGCGGCTCGATCTACGCCGGCCTGGCCATCTACGACACGATGCAGTTCATCCGCCCCGACGTGCAGACCATCTGCTACGGGATCGCGATGTCCATGGGGTCGCTGCTGCTGGCCGGCGGCGCGCCGGGCAAGCGGATGGCGCTGCCCAACAGCCGCATCCTCATCCACCAGCCCTCGGGCGGGTTCGAGGGCCAGTCAACCGACGTGGAGATCCACGCGCGGGAGATCCTGGCACTACGAGCGCGCGTGGACGATCTCTATGCCAAGCACACGAACCAGTCGGTGGAGCGGGTCCACGCCGACATGGAGCGTGACCGTTACTTCACGGGCGAGGAGGCCGTGGCCTACGGGCTCGTGGATCGGGTCCTGGAGCGGCGCGAGCTGGCCAGCCGCGGTCACGGCTTCTCGAACAACAACTAGGCACTAAGCCGAGGCGGCGCGACGTCCAGCGCCGCCCTGGAGCTCCGGGCAGACACGACGCGTGGTGGTCCGGCGGGGCCGCGCGGCGGGGACGGCGCAGGCGGGGACGCTGGCGGCGCGCGCGGCACCGGGGCGAGGCTCGCGAGCCGCCCGCTTCGCGGCCCGCAAAGCGCGCTCATCGCGCAGGTTGGCGACCTGCCAGCTGATGCCGAGAACGGCGAGGGGGACGACGATCGCCCAGATGGCGACGATGGTTAACAGCATGTCCACACAACCTCCACTTAAACGCCTCGCCTGATCAACTCCTTTTATTCATGTCGGCGTGCCGGCGCGAGAGCTTGAGGCCGAAAAAGCCCGGTGTTTCCGCGATACTCGGATCGGTGCCCCGCCTCCGGCTCTCAGCGCGTGCGCTTGCGGCGGCCGTGGTGGCTCTCGTTCTCGTTGACTTTGCTTTTCGCCAGGTCGGTGACTCGTTCGTTCCGGGCGGGCTGTTGGACGAGATCGCGCACCTCCTCACAACCCTGATCGTCCTGTGGGCGCTGGGGCCGCGCATCTGCGAGCGCTTCCTGATCCCCGCGCTGGTGGCATCGGTGGCGATCGACCTCGATCACGTCCCCAGAGAGCTCGGGCATGACGTCCTCACGCGCGGGACCCCGCGGCCGTACACGCACTCGCTCCTGAGCATCGTCGTGGTGCTAATGGTCGCGGCGCTCTGGCGCAGACGGGGCGACGTGATGCTGGGGATCGCCATCGGCCTGGCCATCCACTTCTGGCGTGACATGTCCGAGGCCGATGCCGGCGTCTCGCTGCTCTGGCCCTTCTCGGACCACTCGTTCAGGCTCTCGCACGCCGGCTACCTGATCGTGATGGGGCTCTTCGCTGCCGTCGCGGCCGCGAGGTGCAGACGAGCCGCAGCCGTCGGCTACCCGCGGGCGGGGCCTCCGTTCCCGTCGGGGTGACGGCTATTGTCGGGCGATGCGCCTGGCCTGCCTGTTTGACGACGCGCCGCCGTCCGCGGCCGACATCGAGATCTCATCGCTGGCCTACGACAACCGCCTGGTCGTCGAAGGGACGCTCTTCTTCTGCGTCCCCGGCTACACCCGCGATGGGCATGACTTCGCGCCCGACGCCGTCGCTCGCGGAGCCGCTGCGCTCGTCGTCGAACGGCCGCTGAACCTCGGGGTGCCCGAGGTGCGGGTTCCGTCGGTCCGGGCCGCGATGGCCCCGGTCGCGGCGCGCTTTCACGGGGATCCCGACCGCGCGGCTGCAGACCGTCGGCGTCACCGGGACCAATGGCAAGACCACGACGGCATTCCTGATCCGCGCGCTGCTCGAGGCCGCTGGGCGACCCACCGGGCTGCTGGGGACGGTCAAGAGCGTGATCGGAGGCGTCGAGCACGAGGTGCTGCGCACGACGCCGGAGGCGATCGACCTCCAGCGCACCTTCGCCGAGATGCTCGACGCGGGCGATGAGGCGTGCGTCATGGAGGTCTCCTCCCACGCGCTCAGCGCTGCATCGCGCCGACGCCATCCACTTCGCCGCGGCGATGTTCACCAACCTCACGCAGGACCATCTGGATTTCCACGAGACGATGGAGGAGTACTACGGGGCCAAGCGCCTGCTCTTCACCGATCTCGAGCCCGCGGTCGCGGTGGTCAACGTCGACGATCCGTACGGGGCACGCCTGGCCGCTGAGTTGGGGGGTACGGCCATCACGTTCGCCCTCGGGCACGACGCGTCCTATCGCGCCGGCGCCGTCCAGACCGGCCTGGACGGCTCGCATTTCACGGTGACCGCCCCCGACGGCGTGTTCGAACTCGCCTCGCCGTTGACGGGGCGTTTCAACGTCTCCAACGTGCTGGGGGCGTTCGCGGCCGCCCGGGCACTGGGAGTCGACGCCGAGACGGCGATCGCCGGCGATCGCGTCGGCCGGGCAGGTGCCGGGCCGCTTTCAGTCAGTCAGCGAGGGTCAGGACTTCGCGGTGCTCGTCGACTACGCGCACACGCCCGACTCCCTGGAGAACGTGCTCAATGCGGCACGGGCACTGACCACCGGACGGCTGCACGCGGTCTTCGGCTGCGGTGGGGATCGCGACCGCGGCAAGCGCCCGCTGATGGGGGAGATCGCCGCGCGGCTCGCGGATCGGGTCATCGTCACCTCCGACAACCCCCGCTCCGAGGACCCCGCCGCGATCATCGACGAGATCCTGGTCGGCAGCGGCAATGACGTGGAGCACGAGGTGGATCGGCGCGTGGCCATCGACCTGGCGATCGCCACCGCGGAGCCGGGCGACGTCGTGGTCATCGCCGGCAAGGGCCACGAGCAGGGGCAGGAGTTCGAAGGTGGCAGAAAGATCCCGTTCGACGATGTGACCGTCGCGCGTGAGATCCTGCGGGGGACGGCTACCAACGCCGCCATCCCCGCTCGATGAAGCACTGGACACCTGAGACGGTCGCGTCGGCGGCCGGCGCCACGTTGCAGACCGGGTCGACCGTCACCGCAGGGCCGGAGCGCGTGACCATCGACTCGCGCGCCGTCGGCCCCGGTGCGCTCTTCGTCGGCCTGCCCGGGGCCAACGTCGACGGCGGCCGGTTCGCGGCCGCGGCGCTCGAGGCGGGGGCCTGGGGGGTCCTCGTCACCCCCGCGCACGCCGAGCCGCTCGCGCAGCGCCGCGGATGTCACCGGCGTGGTCCTCGCCGCCGACGACCCCCTGAAATCCCTGCAAAACCTGGCCACGGCCTGGCGCCGCGAACTGGGCGCGCAGGTCATCGGCGTCACCGGCTCGACGGGCAAGACGTCGACCAAGGACCTGCTCCTGGCCGTTCTCGCACCGCACAGGCACGTCGTCGCGTCGCGGGCCAACTTCAACACCGAGATCGGGATGCCGCTGGAGATCCTCAACGCGCCGGCGGGCACGGAGATCCTGGTGCTGGAGATGGGCATGCGAGGGGTGGGACAGATCGCCGAGCTGGCCGAGATCGCCGAGCCCGACGTCGCCGTGATCGTGAGCATCGGGCCGGTCCATCTCGAGCTGATGGGCACGATCGAGGCGATCGCCGCGGCCAAGGCGGAGCTGATCGCCGGGCTGGCACCCGGGGGCACCGCCGTCGTCCCGGCGAGCGAGCCGCTGTTGGAACCGCATCTGAGAAATGACGTGACGATCGTCACGTTCGGTGCCGGGGGCGATGTGCGCTTCGAGCGCGCGGACGCCGACACAGTCGACGATCGCTGCGGGAGGCGACGAGATCGTCCTGGAAGTGCCCTTCACGCAGGCACATCTGCGCTCCAACCTCCTGGCCGCCGTGGCCGCTGCGCGCGCCGTGGGCGTCACGCCGCGCGGCCGCGTGGAGCTCTCGCTGACGGCGGGGCGGGGCCAACGCTACATAACACCCAGCCAGGTAACAGTCATCGACGACTGCTACAACGCCAATCCGATCTCGATGCGCGCCGCCCTCGACGACCTCAAGGCCACTGCCGCCGCCACCGACAGCCCCCGTCGCGTCGCCGTGCTGGGCGACATGCTGGAGCTGGGGCCCGAAGAGCGGGAGTTCCATGCCCAGCTCGGGGAGCAGGCGGCCGCCGCGGGCGTCGACGTCCTGGTGACCGTGGGGCCGCTGGCGGCGTCGATCGCCGACCGCTTCGGCGGTGAGACCCATTCGGTGGCCGACGCCGGGGAGGCCGCGATGGTCGTCCCGGAGCTGCTGGCCCCCGGGGACGTCGTGCTCGTCAAGGCCTCGCGCGGGGTGGGCCTGGAGCTCGTCTGCCGGGCGCTCGGCGCCAGGGAAGACGACGCGTGACGGGCTCCGCATCCGGGAGGGTGCTGATCGCCGGCACCGCCTCGCTGCTGATGTGCCTGTTCCTGAGCCCGAAGTTCATCGAGTTCCTGCGCAACCGGGAGTTCGGCCAGAACATCCGCGAGGAGGGCCCGCAGGGCCATCAGACCAAGGCCGGAACGCCCACGATGGGCGGGATCATCATCTTCCTGGCCATCGCCGTGCCCTACGCGCTGCTGTCCAAGCGTGATTGGAGCTCAATCGGTGTCTTCTTCGCCGCCATCTCCTGCGCGCTGCTCGGTTTCGCCGACGACTACACCAAGATCGTCAAGCGCCGGTCGCTGGGCCTGCGCGCGCGGACGAAGCTGGCGGTCACGATCGCCATCTCGTTGGGCCTGTGGTGGATCGCGACGCAGAAGGCCAGCATCGGGCCGACGGTCCAGCTGCGCTTCGTCGACGCGTCCGTGCACCTCGGGCCCCTGTTCCCGGTGTTCATCTACCTGGTGCTGGCGGGGACGACCACCGCGGTCAACTTCACCGACGGCCTGGACGGCCTGGCCGCCGGGTGCGCCGCCATCGTCCTGCTCGCCTACATCGGAATCACGTTCATCATCGGGGCGCGCGATTTGTCGCTGCTGGCCGGCTGCCTGGTGGGGGCGTGCATCGGCTTTCTGTGGTTCAACAGCTTCCCGGCGAGCATCTTCATGGGCGACACCGGGTCGCTCGGCTTAGGCGGCGCGATCGCCGGCCTGGCGGTGATGACCAACACCGAGACGCTCCTGATCCTGCTCGGGGGGATCTTCGTGATCGAGGTCCTCTCGGTGGTCATCCAGGTCTTCTCCTTCCAGGTGTTCCGCAAGCGGGTGTTCCTGATGGCGCCCATCCACCACCATTTCGAGCTCCAGGCCTGGTCGGAGACGAAGATCATCCTGCGCTTCTGGATCGTCGCGGCGGCGTTCGGGGCGATCGGGTTCGTCGTCTACCAGCTCAGCTTCCGGGGGTAGCCGGGCCGCCCGCTCCGCCATGCCCGCCGCCGGCGCCCACAAGCCGCGGCCGCCGCTTCCCGGAGGGCCGTACCTGATCGTCGGGCTGGCCCGCTCGGGCGTGGCGGCGGCCCTCACACTGCGTGCCCGCGGAGAGGAGGTGATCGGCTGCGATGCGGGCGCGCGCGGCACGCCCGCACTCGATCGTGCCGCACAAAGGCTTTCGGAGGCCGGCGTCGAAGTCCACTTGGATGCGTCAGGCGACGCCCTTGCCGCCCGCGCCGGGACGCTCATCAAGAGCCCCGGCGTCCCCCAGAACGCCCCCCTCGTGGAGGCGGCGCGAGCACGTGGCCTCCCCATCCTCGGCGAGCTGGAGCTCGCCTGGCGCCTGCTCCCGAACGAGTTCATCGCGGTGACCGGGACCAATGGCAAGACGACGACCACCGAGTGGATCGGCCACGTGCACCGCGAGGCCGCCCTGCCCGCGGCGGTCGCCGGCAATGTCGGGACGGCTCTGAGCTCGCTCGTGGGGGCGGTACCGGAGCAGGCGACGATCGTGTGCGAAGCCTCCTCGTTTCAGCTGGAGGACACCACCGCCTTCTCCCCCGAGGTGGCGGTCCTGCTCAACCTGGAGCCCGACCACCTCGATCGCCACGGGACGTTTGCCGACTACGTCGCCGCCAAGCTCAGGATCTTCGCCAACCAGGGCAATGACGACATCGCGGTCGCCCCCGTGGACCTCGACGTCGAGGATCTCGGCGGGTGTGCCCGCCGCGTCCCGTTCGGCGCCCAGGGCGCCGAGCTCTCTGACCGGGCCGGCTATCTGTGGTGGGACGACGAGCCGCTCATCGACGTCACGGAGATCTCCCTGCCCGGCGCCCACAACCGCGCCAACGCCATGGCGGTCGCCGCGGCCTGCCTGGCCCGCGGCATCGACCGCGACGCGGTGGCCGCCGGCCTGCGGACGTTTCCGGGGGTGGCTCACCGCCTCGAGTTGATCGCCACCCGTGACGGCGTGGCCTTCGTCAACGATTCCAAGGCCACCAACGTCGCCAGCACGCTCGTCGCTCTGCGCAGCTACGCCGGCGGCATCCACCTCATCGCCGGCGGGCGCGGCAAGAGCCAGGACTTCTCCCCGCTGGCCCCGGTGGTTGCCGAGCGCTGCCGCGCCGTGTATCTGATCGGCGAGGCCGCATCCGAACTCGAGCACGCGCTCGCGCCCGCCGGAGTCGCTCTGCATCAGGAGGGCGCCCTCACGGCCGCCGTGAGGGCCGCGGCCGCCGCGGCCACACCCGGCGACACGGTCCTGCTCTCACCGGCCTGCGCCAGCTATGACCAGTACCCGGACTTCGAGGCGCGGGGCGCTCATTTCCGCCAGCTCGTGGAGGAGTTGTAGGTGGGCAGCGCCGCCGCATCGCGCCGCCGTCCAGGCCCCGCCGATTCGGTGGGCGCGGGTGCGTCGCGCCGCCGCGCCAACAGCCGGCGCGTCGCGCCGCCGCTGGAGCACCGGATCCTCATGACCGCGGCGCTGTGCCTGCTCGCGTTCGGGGCCGTGATGGTCTACAGCGCCTCCTCACCGCTGGGCGTGCTCAGCGCGCACGGCGGCAGCGGGGCGGGCCAGCTCATCCGCTACCTGGCCTTCGGCAGCCTCGGTCTGGTGGCGATGTTGGTGCTCGAGCGTCGTGGGCTGGCCCTGCTCACGCCTCAGATCTGCCGGCTGTTGCTGCTGGGCTCGTTCGCCCTGCTCCTGCTCGTCCTCATCCCCGGCTTCGGGGTCACCGTGCTGGGCGCGCAACGGTGGTTCGCGGTGGGCCCGATCCAGTTCCAGCCCTCGGAGGTCATGAAGCTGGCGCTGGTGCTCTACGTGGCGCGATACCTGGCCGATCATCCCAAGCGGATGCGCAGCTTCCGCCAGGCGGTGGCGCCGATCCTGCTCGCCGCCGGTCCCGCGCTCCTGCTCATCGTCGTCGAGCCCGACCTGGGAACGGCGCTCGTGGTCGCCTTCACCATCGCGGCGCTGATGATCGCCGCCGGGATGCCGATGCGCTACCTCGCGCGACTGGGTGCGGTCGCCGCCGTCGGCGTCCTGCTCATGGTGATGGCGCAGCCCTACCAGCAGGCCCGGCTCACCTCCTTCCTGCACCCGTGGTCGGCCACCACGGCGGCGGGGGACGGCTATCAGGCGGTCCAGGGCCAGATCGCGCTGGGGTCCGGCGGGTTGCTGGGGGTCGGGCTGGGCAAGTCGGTTCAGAAGATCTACTACCTGCCCGAGGCCCAGAACGACTTCATCCTCGCGGTTATCGGCGAGGAGCTCGGTGTGCTCGGGATCTGCGGGGTCATCGGCCTGTACGGCATGATCGCCTACGCCGGCCTGCGCACCGCGCGGCGTGCGGTCGGGCGATACCCCAAGCTGCTGGCCAGCGGACTGACCTCGCTCATCCTGTGCCAGGGGATCCTCAACATCTTCGTCGTGCTCGGACTGGCTCCGCTCACCGGCGTCCCGCTGCCGTTCATCTCCTATGCGCCGACCAACCTCTGCGTGATGCTGGCCGCGGTCGGGGTGCTGCTCAACATCTCACGGCCCGGCGCCCGGCGCCTGAAGGTGGTGGAGGGGCAGCCGAGCTCGTCCGCCGCCGACCGCGAGCGGCGACGCCAGGCGCGCCAGCGCCGGCCGGGCGCAGGCGACCGGCGTTCGGCGGGCTGACCAGTCGCGAGCGGCCGAGACCGCTCGTGCGCTCTCGGCGCTAACGAATCGTCGCGGCGACGCTGAGATCGGCCGTCAGGCTGCCGTCCGCGGCCGATGAGGGCTCCATGCCTCGGCGATGTCCTCCCAACGCGCGCGTTTCCTGCCGATGTCGTCGAATGGGATGTAGCTCGGCCGAGTGGCTCCTGGCCGGGCTGACGGGCGCCGCGTCAGCCGCAGGCGGGCGCGTCGGGCGAGAGGCATCGCGCGCGAGCCGTCGCTGGCGCACGAGGACGAGCGCGTCGTCGAACGCCGAGCGATCGGTCAGCGGCGACGAGCGCGACGTAGATGCCCGCGCCGAGGATCACCTGGAGCGCCAGGCTGGCCGCGAGCGGGATGACGTCGGTCGAGAGCGCTCCCGCGGCCGCGACGATGATCGCCATCGACTACGCGCGGCGGCGAGCGGGCGTGCCCCGGCGCGGGCCACCTCGACGTCCGCCGACGCCGATCGTCTTTCGCGCGGGCATCATCTCGATCGGGATAGACGGCCCAGCCGCGGATCGCCAGCGCGATCGCAACCCCCTTCGGCGCCCCAGTGGAGACCGGCCAGGATCGCGGTGAGCGCGGTGAGATTCCACACCGCACCCCATGTGGAGAGCAGCCGCGGCTGTCCGACGGCCTGACAGACCTGCGCCGAGAGGATGCCGAACACCTGCGGCATCCCGGCGATGGCAAGGATCGCGATCAGAGGTATCGCTGCCCCGCCAGGCTGGGCCCGAAGGCGACGAGGACGAAGTTGTGGGCGATCGCGGCCAGGCCGAGCAGCACCGGGAAGACGATCAGCGACGTGGTCCCGGCGACGCGAATCATCGCGCTGGCGTAGCCGCGCGTGGTCGTCCTGCATGCTGGAGAACAGCGGGAGCAGGACCCGCCCCAGGACGCCGCCCACCTGGGTCAACGGCAGCAGCATCAGCATGTAGGCGCGGTTGTAGAGCCCGAGCTCCGTCGTGCCGGCAAACCGCCCCAGCAGCAGGTTGTCGGCGTTGCGTGCCCAGTAGGCGAGGATGTTGAAGCCCGTCAGGTGCCCGCTGAAGCCCAAGAGCGCGCCGAGCGCGACGACCGGCTCGGCCAGGCCTTCGGAACCCATCTGTGCGGCAGCGAGGGCGGCCACCGACGTCAGCGTCGTGGTGGTCAGCGGCCCGATGACGAGGCTCGCGGCAGCCGACTCCGAGCGCGGCGCAGCACGATGCTCACCGAGAATCCGACGGTCGACGCACCGATGTCGATGGCCGCGACCTTGCCGAACTGCATCTGACGCTCGAGGATCGCGAACGGGACGACGTTGAGCGAGAGCGTGAAGGCCAGGCTCGAGAGCGCGAGCAGATTTGCGACGCGCGGCTGGCCGAAAAGGTTGCGCCAGGGGGTGGCGGAGCACGACGACGGTCAGCGTGAGCGCGATCCAGAGATCGCGTTGATGGCGTGTGAGCGCGCCGCTCGTGGTGATCGGCGCCGGCGGCACCGCCGGTCACGTCGTGCCCGCGCTGGCTGTGGCCGATGCGCTTCGCGCAAAGGGCGCCCGGGTGGTCTTCATCGGTGGCGAGCGGGCCGAGCGCGAGCTGATCCCAGCAGCGGGCTATGAGCTGCACACTCTCGCGGTCGCCCAACTGGCCCGGCGTGATCCCGTCGCGGCGGCCCGCGCGATCGTGGTGGCCGCTCGCGCCGTGGGCTCCGCGCGGCGGCTCCTCGGCCGGCTGCGACCGGCGGCGGCGCTGGGCGCCGGCGGCTACGTCGCGGGCCCGGTGGGGCTGGCCGCAGTGACCCGGCGGGTGCCACTCGTGCTCATGGAGGCCGACAGCCACCTGGGGCTGACCAACCGCCTGCTGGCGCCGCTGGCGCGCCGGGTGTGCCTCACCTTTCCGCTGCCCGGACGCGACAGCCCGCGCTACCTGGTCACGGGACGCCCGGGCCCCGCGCCGGCGACCGACCGCGAGGCTGCGCGCGAGCGCTTTGGGATCGCCCCCGCCGAGCAGGTGGTCCTGGTCTTTGGCGGCTCGCAGGGCGCGCGCTCAATCAACCGTGCGGCGATTGAGGCCTTCGCCGGCGCCGGCTTTCGCGTGCTGCACGCCGCCGGCACCCGGGACCTGCCCGACCTCACGGCGCCCGGCCCCCACTACGACCTGCGTGGCTACATCACCGACTTCGGCCAGGCGCTGCTGGCCGCAGACCTCGTCGTGGCGCGGTCAGGTGGGTCGATCTTCGAGATTGCCGCCCAGGGCCGCCCGATGGTCCTCATCCCGTACCCCTACGCCGCCGCCGACCACCAGTCCGCCAACGCCCGCTACATGGAGCGCGCGGGAGCCGCGGTGGTCATTCCCGACTCCGAGCTCACCGGTCCGCGACTGGCCCAGGAGGTGGGCTCGCTACTGGCCGACCCAGGGCGGCTGGCCGCGATGGGGAATGCGTCGGCCGCGCAGGCCCGGCCCGAGGCCGCCGCCGTCATCGCACAGGAGGTGCTGACGGCGGCGGGCGTTCAGGTCAAGAAGAGATCGATGGTGAGAACCAGGTGGCCGCCGGGCTTGAGCGCGCGCCGTGCGCTCTCGGCAAACGTCTGCAGATCACTCGGGGCCGAAATGCTCGATCGTCGAGACCGACAGAACGACGTCCAGGCTGCCGTCGGGAAAGCCCGCGTCCTGAAAGGTGGTCGGATGGAGTTGGACCGGGCGCGGTACGTCTCGGCGAGCAGTTGGTGGAAGGTCGGATCGACTTGCCAACCGAGGCCGCTGGCGTTGAGTCCGGGATCGACAGCATGCACCTCGTGCCCTTCCTTGGCGAGCGTGAACTGAAGCCCGGCCAGGCTGGCGCCGACGTCGGCGATGACCAGATCGCGCCCGAGCCGCTGGATCTGCTCATGGGCCCACGGGATACTCGAATGCGCGTGTGGTGTTGTTTGACTGCCAGGCATACGGTCCGGCCAGCTGGAGCCGCAAGCGACTGCGCCCGAACCTGCGCAGCCGCTTGTCGCACAGCCCTGCCGTCCGGCGCGTGGTGCCGGCGGTTGAACTGGGCATAGCTGTCGGGTAGGCGAAACGGAGCGAGCATGCGCTGGGTTCCGCCTACCCTACAGCGAAGCCTAGTAGGGCCGGCTGGGGAGACCCGGGCCCAGCTGCGCGTTGGCCCGCTGGGCCAGCCCGATGGCGTAGGCCGGCCAGAACGTCCCGGAGGGCGGCGCACCGGGGCCACAGCCGCTCGAGTTGCCGGGCGGGTGCGTCCACATGAACGCGTCCGCGTACGGGAAACCGGTGCTGGTGTCGAACTTGGGACCGAGGCCGCGGCCGGGCGGGCTGCACAGGTCCTCCACACCCTGGGTGGTGGGGTGGGGGTTGAGCTTGGGCCCGCGGCCGTTGGATGCGGTGTTGACGATGAAGTGGGCGCCGTGGGTGCGCTTGGCGACCTTGGTCGCCCAGCGGATCTCGTTGATCGTCCACTGGTTGTGGGTGTCGTTGGTGAAGAAGCCCTGGATCTTGTTGACGCCGATGGCGTTCAGGGCCTGGGCCGTATAGCCCACGGAGTTGGAGTCCGAGTACCCGCCCTCCACGTAGACGGCGGTGTGGGGGAGCGCCTCAAACCTGTCGACCTCGTACTTGAGCGCCGCCTCCCAGGCGGACAGACCGCCGTGGCGGGCGATGCACGCCGAGGAGCCCAGCGCGTCGATCTCGGCCAGGATCAGCGCGGGCCGGCGGTCGATGGCCTGTGCCATCTCATTGACCTGGCGCTTGAACGTCGGCATGTAGCCGTTGATCTGCGCCGCGTTCGCGCACCCACCCAGCGTCGGGTGCAGGAAGTAGGTGTTGAACGTCATGATCGACCCGGGGTCGGCGGTGGCGTTGGAGCAGATGACCTTCTCCGTCTGGCCGAAGATCGCGCCCGGGCCACCACCCATCGAGAAGATGCTGATCCGCTGCACGTCGGGCTCGGCGGCGATCTTGGAGAGCATCGCCACCTTGTGGGCGAGCCCCTTGTTCTGTGCCAGCTTCGCGGCGATGGGGCCGTGCGTCAGGCGCTGCTGGAAGTCCGCCCACGACTCGTCCAGCGGCATCGTGGCCGGGTTCAGTCCGACCAACTGGGCGATGGCGCCGGCGGCCGGTCCCTTGGCCGGTCCGGGGACGAAGAAATTGGCCCCGTTGAGCGGGTCGGCCCCCGGTGGCGTCGACAGTCCCAGCGGATTCGATGGGTCGCGCGTGTTCGAAGACGGCTCGGGGCATGACTGGGCATGGGGCACGGCGGAGCGCGCGGGCGCCGCCGACGTCAGCGAGATCGCGGCGAACGCGGCCATCCCGGCGGCCGCCACCAGGGCGGCGATGATGAGCCGGGCGCGCAGATGCGCCGAGGCTTTGGCGTGGTGGGAGTGCATAGATTGGAGATCCACCCTAACGAGCACCGGAAAACGGTATGAGCAGTTTGGCGGCGCTTTTGCCCAGGTTTGCGCAGGCACGTTGCCCCAAACCCTCCCGCCGGGGATCGACGTTCGTCGGAGCCGTTGACCGGCCGATCGGCCCCTCGGACAGCACCGGGGCGTCCCGGAGCTCAGATAGCCTCGCTGGCGTCAGTCACCATGGGCGCTTCGCACACAGACACCATCTGGGCCGGCCGCCGTCTGCACTTCGTCGGGATCGGCGGTGCGGGCATGAGCGGCCTGGCCCTCATCGCCGCCGCCCTCGGTGCCGAGGTGAGCGGATCAGACCGGGTGCCCTCCAGCTACACCGAGCGTCTCGTCGAGCACGGAATCGAGCCGGTCTTCGGGCACGCCGCCGCCAACGTGCCCGCCGGCGCCGAGGTCGTCTACTCCACGGCCATTCCGCCGGACAACCCCGAGCGACTGGCCGCCGGCACGGAGCTTCACCGGGCGGACCTGCTCGCCCAGATCGCGTCGCTGCGTCGCTGCCTGGCCGTGACCGGCACCCACGGCAAGACCACGACGTCGGCCATGGTGGTCCAGGCGCTGCAGGGCGCGGGGCTGGATCCCGCGTATGTGGTGGGCGGAGAGCTGCGCTCCACCCACAGCAACGCCGGCTGGGGGGCGGGGGAGTGGATCGTGGTCGAGGCCGACGAGTCAGACCGATCGCTGCTCAAGCTCCAGCCCGAGATCGCGGTGCTCACCAACGCCGAGCTCGACCACCACTCCACCTATCGCTCGCGGCTGGACCTCGAGCAGACGTTCGCTGAGTTCATGGCGCGAGCCGGGGAGCAGGCGGTGGTATGGGACCGGCCCGAGCTGCGGGCGCTGTGCCCCGGCGGCGGTGTCCCGTACGACGCTCCCGGTGCCCGGCTCGATCCTGACGGGAGCCGTTTTCAGTGGCGTGGCATCGAGGTGCGGCTCGCCGTCCCGGGCGCCCATAACGCGGTCAACGCCGCGGGCGCCCTCACCGCCTGCGCGCTGGCCGGGGCCGACCCGATCGCCGCGGCGGCGGCGTTGACGGACTTTCGCGGCGCCCGGCGCCGCATGGAGCGTCTGGGCCAGACCACCGCCGGCGCCGCGGTCTATGACGACTACGCCCACCATCCCACCGAGGTGGCCGCCGCGATCGCCGCGGCGCGGACGCTCGGCGCGCGGCGGCTCGTGGCCGTGTTCCAGCCCCATCTGTACTCGCGCACGCGCGCGCTCGCACGCGGGTTCGGCGCGGCGCTGGCCGGCGCGGACGCGATCGTCGTGCTCGGGATCTATCCGGCGAGGGAGCGTCCCGAGGACTTCCCCGGCGTGAGCGGTCGGCTCGTCGCCGCCCAGGCCGCGGATGCCGCCGGCGGGCGCTCGGTCGCCTGGATGCCCGGGTTCGATGAGGCGCGGGCGTACCTGCGCGGGGCGCTGCGGCCGGGCGACCTGTGCCTGCTGATGGGTGCGGGCAACATCGACGCCCTCGGGCGCTCGCTCGTCGTCTGAGGGCCCATCTACCTTGACGCGATGAGCAGCGGCGTTCCCGAGGAGATCACACGCGACTATCCGCTGTCGCGGCTCACGACGATCCGCACCGGCGGGCCGGCCGAGCTGTTCGCTCGTCCCGGCAGCATCCCGGAGCTCGAACGCGTCGTCGCCTGGGCGGCCGCGCAGGGCGTGGAGGTAGGGGTCGTGGGCTCGGGGTCGAACCTCCTGATAGCGGACGCCGGCGTCCGCGGACTCGTCTTGAAACTTGACCAGGAGCTCACCGAGATCACCGTGGACGGGACCCGCATCGACTGCGGCGCGGGCGCACGCCTGCCCGCGGTATCGGCCCAGGCGGCCCGCGCCGGGCTCAGCGGGATCGAGTTCGGGGTCAACATCCCCGGCACCGTCGGTGGCGCCGTGCGCATGAACGCCAACGCGTACGGCGGGGAGCTGGCGCGTGCCCTGGCGTGGGTCGACGTCACCAGCGCGGCGGGCACCTCCCGGCGGACCCCCGACGAGCTCGGTTTCGCCTATCGGCGCTCGGGCCTGCGCCCGGGCGAGGTGGTGGCGCGCGCCTCGTTCGCGCTGACCCCGCTGCCCCCCGAGGAGGTCAAACGGACCCTGGGCGAGATGCGGTCCAAGCGCCGGGCCGCGCAGCCCTCGGGGATCAAGACCTTCGGCTCCACCTTCAAGAACCCGTCCGACCCCCGTGCCGAGGGGCGCACCGCCGGCCAGCTTCTGGAGGCGGCCGGCGCCCGTGGTCTGCGCGTCGGCGGCGCTGGTTTCTCGGCCAAGCACGCCAACTTCGTGGAGAACCTCGGTGACGCGACCACCGCCGATGTCGTGGCGCTGATGGCGGAGGGCCGGCGCCGCGTCCAGGAGCGTTTCGGAGTCGACCTCGAGCCCGAGGTCCAGACGCTCGGGCCCGTGGCGTTCCCGGAAGACTGGGCACGGCCATGAGCGGTACCCGCGCACGGCCGGCCCCGGTACGGCTGACCCGTCGCCGCCTGCTGCGCCGACTCCCGCGTCCGGGGCTGCGCACCCTCGCCGTCGTGCTCGCTGTCCTGGCCCTGGCCGGCGGGGGCTGGGTGTGGCTGCGCAACTCCTCCCTGGTCGCCGTCCAGCACGTGACGATCGTCGGGGTGAGCGGCCGTGACGCCCATCGGATCCGCGCTGCGCTGGACTCGGCCGCGCACAACATGACCACGCTCAATGTGAAGATGGCCGCGCTGCGGACGGCCGTGGCCCCCTACCCGGTGGTCAAGCGGCTGCACGTCTCCACCGCCTTTCCGCATCGCATGCGCATCGACGTGGTGGAGCAGGTGCCGGTGGCGATCGTCTCCGCCGGCGGCGTCAGCGTCCCCGTGTCGTCGGACGGCACGCTCCTGCGCGGCACCTCGGTCTCGGGGTCGCTGCCCACCATCGCGCTCGGGGTGTCGCCGGGCGGCACCCGCGTGACCGGCTCGACGCTTCAGGTCATCCGCCTGCTGGCCGCCGCGCCCTATCAGCTCCTCGGCAAGGTGAGCGAGGCCTCCGACGGTGGCGCGCACGGGCTCGAGGCACAACTGCGCGACGGACCCAAGGTCTACTTCGGCAGCAACAGCGATCTGGGCGCCAAGTGGGCCGCCGCCGCGGCTGTGCTCGCCAACTCCGGGTCCGCAGGAGCCGACTACATCGATGTCACGGTCGCGTCGCGCCCGGCCGCCGGGGCGGGGTCGGACACCGCCTCGGCCCCGAGCTCAGCGAGCAGCCAGGGCATCGTCGGTAGCAGCGGATCCACCGTGCCCACGGGGCCCACGGTCGGGGGATAGCACAACACTGAACCTAAGGTAGAGCCTTACCTCGTATTTTTCGCAACTCTCGGTTATCGTCGAGAGTTGGGCGTTCTGCAACGACCGTTGCGAAAGCGTGCGCACCGTTGACTTCGCGCATCGCTAGGTTCTAACGTGACAAACTGGTCACGCAGCCCTCGTGTGGGCAAACCTTCAACCCTAACTAGAGGGTCGGACAGAACTCATGGAAAGCGGAAGCTATCTCGCAGTCATCAAAGTCGTCGGCGTCGGCGGCGGCGGCACCAACGCCGTCAACCGCATGGTCGACGCGGGGCTGCGGGGCGTCGAATTCGTCGCCTGCAACACCGACGCCCAGGCACTGGCGATGTGCGACGCCGACATCAAGCTCAATATCGGCCACCAACTGACCAAGGGTCTCGGGGCGGGCGCCAACCCGGACGTCGGCCACGGGGCGGCCGCCGAGTCGCGCGACGACATCAAGGAGGCGCTCAAGGGCGCCGACATGGTCTTCGTCACCGCGGGCGAGGGCGGCGGCACGGGCACCGGCGCCGCGCCGGTGATCGCCGAGATCGCCAAGAACGAGATCGGCGCGCTCACCGTGGGCGTCGTCACCCGGCCCTTCTCCTTCGAAGGGACCCAGCGGGCCCGCCAGGCGGCCGAGGGGATCCAGCGCCTGCGCGAGAACGTCGACACGCTGATCGTCATCCCCAACGAGAAGCTCCTCTCGATCGTGGAGCGGCGGACGACCATCCTCGACGCCTTCCGCGAGGCCGACAACGTGCTTCGCCAGGGCGTTCAGGGCATCACCGATCTGATCACGATCCCGGGGCTGATCAACCTGGACTTCGCCGACGTGCGCACGATCATGCATGAGGCGGGCAGCGCTCTGATGGGCATCGGCACCGCCGCCGGCGAGAATCGCGCGGCCGAGGCGGCCAAGATCGCGATCTCCTCGCCGCTGCTGGAGGAGTCCGTCGAGGGCGCCATGGGCATCCTGCTCAACATCACGGGTGGCCACGACCTCGGCCTCTTCGAGGTCAACGAGGCGGCCGAGATCGTCCAGAGCGCGGCCGACCAGAACTCCAACATCATCTTCGGCGCGGTCATCGACGACGCGCTCGGTGACGAGGTCCGGGTGACGGTCATCGCCACCGGGTTCGATCACGGCCGCGGCCCGGCCGGGGTCGGGACCGCGCGCGAGACGACCCGGCGCGAGCGCCGCGATCGGGACGTGACGATGGACGATCGCCAGCGTTCCTCGCTGGAGATCTCGGACGACGACATCGACATCCCGTCGTTCTTGAAGGACCGCTAGCGGGCAGCGCCTGCCGGTGTACTAGCCTCGCGCCATCCCATCCGCACTCATCACCGGAATCACGGGCCAGGACGGCTCGTATCTTGCCGAGCTGCTGTTGGAGAAGGGCTACACCGTCCATGGGATGGTGCGGCGCTCCTCGACCGAGCGGTTTGAGCGCATCGAGCACCTGCGCGGGCAGGTCACGCTCCATCAGGCCGACCTGCTTGACCACCGGTCGCTGGTCGACGCCCTGCGCGCCGCGCGGCCGGATGAGATCTACAACCTGGCGGCGATGTCGTTCGTCGCGGTCTCCTGGATCCAGCCCACCCTGACCGCCGAGTTCACGGGCGTGGGCGTGACCCGGGTGCTCGAGGCCGTACGCGAGGTGTGCCCGGAGGCGCGCTTCTACCAGGCCTCCTCCAGCGAGATGTTCGGCAAAGTCCGCGAGGTCCCCCAGACCGAGGCCACGCCCTTCTACCCGCGCTCGCCCTACGGTGTGGCGAAGGCCTACGGCCACTTCATCACGGTCAACTACCGGGAGTCCTACGACCTGCACGCCACCAGCGGGATTCTCTTCAACCACGAGTCGCCCCGGCGTGGGTTGGAGTTCGTCACGCGCAAGATCACCTGGCACGCGGCGGCCATCCGCTTGGGCCTGGCCGACAAGCTCGTGCTCGGCAACCTGGACGCCGAGCGCGACTGGGGGTACGCCAAGGACTACGTCGAGGCGATGTGGATGATGCTCCAACAGGATGAGGCCGAGGACTACGTCATCGCCACCGGCGTCGCTCACACCGTCCGGGACTGCGTGGAGATCGCGTTTGACCAGGCCGGGCTGGAGGTCGGTGACCACATCGCGACCGACGCGTCGCTGAGACGTCCCGCGGAAGTGGATCAACTCATCGGTGACTCATCCAAAGCCGAGCGCAAGATGGGCTGGAAGCCGCAGACGAGCTTCGAGGAGCTGATCCGGCTCATGGTCGACGCCGACCACGCGCTCCTCTCGGGCCGCCGCCCCGCCTGACCCGCCGCGCGACCCGCGCTCTGACCCGCCGCCCCGCCTGACCCGCCGCAGCGGCTGACCCGCCGGGGTCATGTATTAGCCTGCTGATCGTGCCCTCGACGACCGACGCCCTGCGCCGCAGCCCCCTCGACGATCGCCACCGCGCCGCCGGCGCGAAGCTGATCCCGTTCGCCGGCTGGGAGATGCCCGTGCAGTACGCCGGCATCAAGGCCGAGCACCTCGCGGTCCGCCAGAACGCCGGGGTGTTCGACGTCTCCCACATGGGCCAGATCGAGACCGCCGGCCCCGGGGCGCAGGCCCTGCTGCAGCACCTGCTCTCCAACGATATGCGGCGGCTGCCCGAGGGCGGCGCGCAGTACAGCGTGGTCTGCAACCCCGAGGGCGGGGTGCTCGACGACGTGTTCACGTATCGCCTGGCCGAGTGCGTGTTCGTCACGGTGACCAACGCCGCCAACCACGAGCGCGACCTGGAGTGGTTCCGGCGTCACGCCCCCGACTTCGACGCCGACGTCATCGACCGTCGCGACGAGTTCGCGATGCTCGCCGTGCAGGGCCCCCGGGCGCGCGATCTGCTGCGCGCGCTCTCCGACGGATCGCTTCCCCCGCGCATGCACTGCGTCGGGCGCACCGTCGCGGACGTGCCCATGCTCGTGTGCGGCACCGGCTACACCGGCGAGCCGGGTGTCGAGCTGATGCTGGACCCCGAGGGCGCGGGCGAGGTGTGGGACGCGCTCCTGGCCGCCGGGGCGACCCCGGCCGGGCTGGGCGCGCGTGACACCCTGCGGCTGGAGGTCGGCTATCACCTCTACGGCAACGACCTGGATCGCGAGCACGGTCCCATCGAGGCCGGGCTGGGCTGGTGCTGTCGCGAGGCCACCGGCTTCGTCGGCTCAGACGCCGTGGCCCGCGTCCGAGCGGAGGGTCCGGCGGAGAAGCTCGTGGCCTTCGAGATGACCGGACCCGGGATCGCCCGGCAGGGCAACCCGGTGGCCGGCGGCGGAGTCGTGACCAGCGGCACCTTCTCGCCATCCCTGGAGCGCGGCATCGGGATGGCCTACGTCCCGGCTGAGCGCGCCGAGCCCGGCACCGAGCTGGAGATCGACGTCCGGGGCACTCCGCGGGCGGCGGTCGTTCGTGCCAAACCCCTCTACGCACCCAAGGAGTCTTAGTGTCCGATCCCAGCTATCCGGAGGAACTCCTCTACCACCCCGAGCACGACTGGGCGCGCGTCGACGGCGATCAGGCGACGTTCGGGATTACCTGGTTCGCTCAGGACTCCCTGGGCGAGGTGGTCTTCTTCGACCCGCCCAAGGTCGGGACCACGGTGACCAAGGACGCCGCCTACACCGAGATCGAGTCCGTCAAGGCCGTCTCGGACGTGATCTCGCCCCTCTCGGGCGAGGTCGTGGAGGTCAATGACGCGCTCGGCGACTCCCCCGAGACGATCAACGAGGATCCCTACGGGGCGGGGTGGCTGGTCAAGGTCAAGCTGTCTGATCCCAGCGAGCAGGAGGCACTGCTGGACGCTGCCGCGTACGCGGCAACACTGTCAGCCGGATGACTCACGCCGCCGACATACAGACGGGGTGGGCGGGGTCCGGTTCCGAGCGGAGGCGATCAGCGTGAGCCGGTACACGTCAGCGACGGAGTCTGACCGCGGCGAGATGCTGCGGGCGATCGGCCTCGCGTCGATCGATGAGCTGTTCGCCGACATCCCGGCCCATCTGCGTCTGGCGGCGCCGTTGGCGCTCGACGCGGGCAAGTCGGAGCTTGAGGTCTTTGAGGAGCTCAAGGCGCTGGCCGCCCGCAACACGAGCGCCGAGGACGAGCTGTGCTTCCTCGGGGCCGGTATGTATGACCACTACGTCCCGGCACTGGTGGACTCGATCATCTCGCGCTCGGAGTTCCTCACCCCGTACACGCCCTACCAGCCCGAGGTCTCCCAGGGCGGTCTGCAGGCGATGTTCGAATACCAGACCGCGATCTGCGAGCTCACCGGCCTGCCCATCTCCAACGCCTCGGTCTATGAGGGGCCGAGCGCCGTGGCGGCCGCCGGCTACGTCGCCAAGCTCGCCAACCCCGCTCGATCACGCTTCATCGTCTCCCGCGGCGTGCACCCGCACTCCCGTGAGGCGCTGGCCACCCTGGCTCACGGATGGGGCATGGAGGTCGTCGACGCGCCGCTGCACGACGGCGTCACCGAGCTGCCGGCAATCGACGAGCAGGTGAGCGCGGTGATCGTCCAACAGCCCAACTTCCTCGGCGCCGTCGAGGACCTCGAGGCGCTGGCCGGCGCCGCGCACGAGGCCGGGGCGCTGTGCGTCGCCGCCTGCGACCCGCTGCCCCTGTCGGTGCTGCGCCCGCCCGGCGAGTGCGGCGTGGACCTCGCGGTGGGCGAGGGCCAGACGCTGGGCAACCGCCTTGACTTCGGCGGCCCCTCGTTCGGCTTCTTCGCCGCGACCGAAGCGCTCATTCGCCGCGTTCCCGGGCGGATCGCGGGGGAGACCGTCGACCTGGACGGCAAGCGCGGGTTCGTGCTCACGCTGCAGACCCGCGAGCAGCACATCCGCCGGGAGAAGGCCACCTCCAACATCTGCACCGCCCAGGCGCTCAACGCCCTGGCCGGGGTCATCTACCTCAGCTGGCTGGGCCGCCACGGGATCGTCGAGCTCACCGAGCTCATGCTCCAGCGCACCGCCTACGCACGCGAACGGCTGGATTCGATCGACGGGATCCATCTGCTCCACCACCAGCCGGTGGTCCGCGAGTTCGCGCTGACCCTCGACGCTCCGGTTCCGGCCGTCATCGAGCGCTGCGTGGCGGAGGGCGTCAACCCCGGCTACGCCCTCGGCGGCGACTACCCCGAGCATGAGGACGGGCTGCTCGTCGCCCTCACCGAGAAGCGCACGCGCGCCGACATCGATCGCCTCGCCGAGGTGCTCGGCGGCGCGGTGGCGGCCGAGCGTACGCGTGATGCCGACCACGCGGGGGTGCGCTGAGATGGCCGGACACGCCCCTGCCGACGATCAGCTGACGATCTACGAGCGCTCCAAGCCCGGGCGTCGCGCCTTCGTGGCGCCGGCGCTGGACGTCCCCGAGCGCCCCCTCGACGACCTCATCCCCGCGCGCCTGCGCCGCCCCGAGGCGCCGCGCCTCCCCGAGGTCTCAGAGCCCGAGATCGTCCGCCACTACAACCGCCTGTCCAAGCGCAACTTCGACCTGGACACCGGCTTCTATCCGCTGGGCTCGTGCACGATGAAGCACAACCCCAAGCTGCATGAGCGCGTCGCCGCGCTCGACGGCCACGCCCGGCTGCACCCGCTCCAGCACCCACGGCGAGCCCAGGGCGCTCTGGAGCTCATGTACAACCTCCAAGCCGCGCTCGCCGAGATCGCCGGGCTGCCGCACGTCTCGCTCCAGCCCTCGGCGGGCTCGCACGGCGAGCTGGCCGGCGTGCTGCTCACCCGTGCGTTCCACGAGGACCACGGCGAGCTCCGGACCAAGGTGCTCACGCCCGACACCGCCCACGGGACCAACCCCGCGACGGTCACCATGGCCGGCTACGAGGTGGTCAAGGTCGGGACCGACGCGGAGGGCAACGTCGACCTCGACGATCTGCGGGCCAAGGCCGACGACGACGTCGCCTGTCTGATGCTCACCAACCCCTCGACGCTCGGGCTGTTCGAGCATGGGATCGAGGAGATCGCGCGGATCGTCCACGACGTCGGCGCGACGCTGTACTACGACGGCGCCAACCTCAACGCGATCATGGGCATCTGCCGGCCCGGCGACATGGGCTTCGACATCGTGCACTTCAACCTGCACAAGTCGTTCACCCAGCCGCACGGGGGCGGCGGGCCCGGCGCCGGGCCGATCGCAGTGGCCGATCGGATCGAGCCGTTCCTGCCCCGACCCCAGGTCGTCCGACGGACCGACGACGGTGCCGGCGACGCCAACGGCTCGCGCCCGTTCTTCGACCTCGACTACGACCGGCCCAAATCGATCGGGCGCCTGCGCGGCTTCCAGGGCAACTACGGCGTGTTCGTGCGCTCCTACGCCTACATCCGCTCGCTCGGCGCCGCCGGGCTGCGCGACGTCTCCGAGGTGGCCGTGCTGAACGCCAATTACCTGCTGGCACGGCTGCGCGCCGAGGGCGTGCTCGAGCATCTTCCGGTGGCCTATGACCGGATCTGCATGCACGAGTTCGTCCTCTCCGGGGCGCCGATGAAGCGCGACCTCGAGATCAAGACGCTCGACCTGGCCAAGCGACTGCTCGACCACGGCGTGCACCCGCCCACGGTGTATTTCCCGCTGCTCGTCGACGAGGCGCTCCTCATCGAGCCGACCGAGACCGAGACCAAGGAGACGCTGGACCGCTTTGCCGCGATCGTGGCCGAGATCCTGCGCGAGGCCGCCGAGGATCCCGAGATCGCGCGTACGGCGCCGCACACCACCCCGGTGCGGCGTCTTGACGAGGCGGGCGCGGCGCGGCGGCCGGTCGTGCGCCAGCCGCTCTAGGCCCCGCCGCCCCTCGGCCGGCCAATCCGCCCCTCCAGCGCGCTGGACAAAACGCTGACTCACCTAAGGCACGCCCCGACGTGCGCCGATTAAGCCGGTAGTCGGGGCGCGTCTGTGCACACCTTCTCTATGTCCAGGGCAATGAAACGAGCGATCACTGCTGTCCGCTCCGCCGGCGAGATCCGGTGGGAGGAGCGCGCGGTCGCCGGCCATGCCGGGGCGGTTGTGTGGGTGATTGCGTCGCTCAGCGTCATCGCGATGGCGCTCGCCCTGCCCGCCGCGCAGGTCCCCCGCGGCACGGTCGTGGCGATGGGCGTGGCAGGGTGCCTGTGGGGCGCCGTCTCGGGGCTGTGCCTGGACTATCGCCGGCTGCCCGCCTGGCTCATCCATCTCTCGACGGTGGCCGGGGTGGGGGCCATCGCCGTCGCCATCTCGCTGAGCGGCGGGGCTCGCTCGCCCGCCTGGGCATGCCTGTTCTACGTCGTCGTCCTCGCCGCGTACTTCTTCAAGCCGCCCGCGGCCGCCGCCTACTTCCTGGCCTGCGTCGTGGCCGACGTCGTCGCGCTGGTGAGCGGCACCACCGGTGCCGGGGCCGAGGGAACGGCCACGCTGGTCATTGCCGCGCCCGCGTTCATCGTGCTCGGCGTCGCCGTCGTGGTGGGCAAACGCTACCTGCACCGGGTGCGGCGGCAGGCTGAGCGTCTGGCCGCCGAACAGGGTGCCCTGCGCCGCGTCGCCACCGCCGTCGTCTCGGGCGAGCCCGCCGACGGCTTCTACCAGATCGTCGCCGTGGAGGCCGCGCAGCTGCTGGCCGCCGGCGCGGCGGCGATCCTGCGCCTCGACGCGCCCGATCAAGCCATGATCCTCGGCTCCTGGGCGCAGTCGCCCGACCGCCAGTACCGCGTGGGCGACACCTTCCCGGTGGCTGCGGACTCCGACCTGGCCCGCGCCCTGGCAGTCGCGCGGCCCGTGCGCGTCGCGCAGGTGGCGGTGCAGTCAAGTGTGGGCAAGCTGGGCTACGGCTCGAGCATCGTGACGCCCATCCAGGTGGCCGGTCACGTCTGGGGCGTGCTCGCCGTGGCGTCGGTCGGTTCCGGCGCCTTCGGGGCCGAGCACGAACGGAGGCTCACAGAGTTCGCCGCGCTCATATCCAGCGCCATCACCAACATCGAGGACCGGGCAGCACTCGCCGCGCAGGCCTCCACCGACGCGCTCACCGGCGTGTCCAACCACCGTGCCTTCTACGAGCGCCTCACCGCCGACATGGCGCGGGCCCGGCGCTACGGCAGCCCGCTCTCGGTGGCCATGATCGACGTCGACCGCTTCAAGCGCGTCAACGACGCCGGCGGCCACGAGGCCGGCGACGAGATCCTCGTCCGCGTCGCCCGCTGCCTGAGCGACGCCACCCGGGCCGAGGACATGCTGGCCCGCATCGGGGGCGACGAGTTCGCCTGGATCCTGCCCGAGACCGTCGGCGAGGAGGCCGTCGGGGCGGTGGAGCGCGCGCGCGCCGCGATGTGCGGCGGCGACGAGCTGCCGCGCGTGACCCTGTCAGTGGGGATCTGCGACACCCGGTACACCGCGGACCCGACCGAGCTGGTCCGCCTGGCCGACCGCGCCCTGTACTCCAGCAAGGAGAACGGGCGCGACCAGGTGCGCCTCTACGCGCCCACGAGCACGCGACGAGCTCGCCGCCACCTGACGCCGGCCGACCGGCCGGTGCCGCAGCGCCGCCGTGGCCGCGCCGTCGTAGGCTGGGGGCATGCGATTCGTCGTCTTCGGGGCGGGCGCCATCGGCGGCGCCGTCGGCGCGAGGCTTCACCAGAGTGGCCACGCCGTCACGCTGATCGCCCGGGGCGCGCACCTGGAGGCGATCCGCCGCGATGGCCTGACCTTCCTCACGCCGGTGGAGCGCGTCGTGCTCCCGCTGCCCGCCGCGGGCGATCCCGGCGACGTGCGCTGGACGGGCGAAGAGGTCGTCCTGCTGGCCACCAAGAGCCAGGACACCCTGGGCGCGCTCACCGCGCTGCGCGACGCCGCCGGCAGCGCGGTGCCGGTCGTCTGCCTGCAGAACGGGGTGGAGAACGAGCGCGTCGCCCTCCGGCTCGCGGACGATGTCTACGGGGCCGTGGTCATGCTTCCGGCCGCCCACCTCCAGCCCGGTGCCATCGAGGCCTACGGCGCCGATACGACGGGCCACATCGACATCGGCCGCTACCCCGAGGGCGTCGATGCGCGCTGCGAGGAGATCTCCGCCGCGCTGGCCGCCTCGCGGCTCGAGTCTCACGCCGTCCCCGACGTGATGCGCCTCAAGCACGCCAAGCTGCTGCTCAACCTCACCAACGTCGTCGGCGCGCTGTGTGCGGCCTCCGAGCGCCGGCGCGAGCTGTCGGAGCTGGTCACCGCCGAGGGCCGGGCGGTGCTCGATGCTGCCGGCGTCGACTACGTCGCCCAGGAGATCACCGACATCGAGGCCCGGTGGCGGCGTTGGGGCGTGCGCGACATCGACGGGCGCAGCCGCGCCGGATCCTCCACCTGGCAGAGCCTCGCCCGCGCCACCGGGGCGCTGGAGACCGACTACCTCAACGGCGAGATCGTCCTCCAGGGCCGACTGCACGGGGTGCCCACCCCGCTCAACGAGCGGCTGTGCCTGCTCGCCGCCGCGGCCGCGCGGGAACGCCGCGCCCCCGGAACGCTGTCGGCCGACGACGTGCTCGGGGTTCCCGCATGAGCGTCGCCATCGACCCGCTTATCGCCGGCGAGGCTCGGGAACTGGCCGCGACCGCCACCGCCGAGCTGCGGGCGCTCGTCGACATCTCCTCGCCCTCGGGCGACATCGACGGGGCCGAGCGGGCCCTGGCGGTGTGCGTCGGACTGCTGCCCGAGGGCGCGTCGATCGACCGGCCCGCGTGCTCGTCTCCCGATCACGCCGCCGACCTGATCGGCACCGTCACCGGGACCGGCACGCGCAAGCTGATGCTCCTGGGGCACGTCGACACCGTTATCAGCCACGACGCGCACCAGCCGCTGCGCCGCGACGCAGAACGGCTCTATGGCTCCGGCACCGTGGACATGAAAGGCGGCGACATCCTGGCGCTGGGGGTGGCGCGCGCCCTGGCCCGACGCCCCGACACCTTCGCCGAGCTGGCCGTGCTCCTGGTCACCGACGAGGAGTGGCGCACGCGCCCGTTCGTCCACGCGGGGCCGACGGGGCGTTTCTCGGGCTACGACGCCTGCCTGTGTTTCGAGGGCGGCCAGCTCGACAACGACGGCCATGAAGGCGTCGTCGTGCGCCGCAAGGCGGCGGGGACGCTCCGCGTGGTGGCCACCGGCCGGGCGTCGCACTCGGGCTCGGCTCCGGACCGCGGGCTCAACGCGCTGCTGGCGCTGGCGCGCACCGCGACCGCGATCGCCTCACTGCACGATCCCCACGGCCCCGAGCAGCTGAGTGCCGTGCCCACGATCATGCGCTCGGGTGATGCCTTCAACGTCGTGCCGGCCGCCGGCGAGCTCATCTTCGACCTCCGCGCTCAACGGCTGGCGGCCTTTGACGACGTGATGGCAGCGGTGAGCGCTGACATCGACGGGGTCGGCCTGGAGGCTCGCATGGAGCGCAAGTGGCCCGGGATGGACTCCGCCTCGGTCACCCAGGACCTCATCGCCCGCGCGTCACGGCGCCTCGGTCGCGCCATCTCCGGCGTGCCGCGGGGCGGGGCCAGCGACGCGAGCCACTTCGCCGACACGATCGCGCTGACCGTGGACGGGCTCGGGCCGCGCGGGGGAGGGGCGCACACTCCGGGCGAGTTCGTGCTCGAGCCGACGATGCGCGAGCGCCTGGAAGTGGCGCTCGCGCTCGCCCACGAAGTGCTGGAGTCCTAGGACTGCGAGGGGAACAGCGTCGGGTGCGCCGTGGCCAGCATGAGCCACGCCCCGGCGGCGGCCGACGGCCACACGTGGAACTCGGCGCTGTAGGTGAGGTTGGTCACGGCACGGTCGGCCATGAGGGGGCCGGAGGTCGGGGTCAGGGCCGCGACCGCCAGCAGCGACGTGTTCAGCGCGGTCGAGCTCTGCCCGACCGCCATGTCGGAGAGGATCATCTCCGAGGAGCCTTCGGTCCACATGACGTCGGGCGCGCCCGTGCCGATGAACGGCTTGAACCCGGAGAACCGCCCCGGCGCGGCGTACGTGTCGTTGAAGGTGTCGGTGCTGGCCGACTTCGCGATCGACCGGCCGCTGACCGCGAACGCGCTGTTCGTGTAGCTCAGCACCTTCTGGGCATTGGTCGTCTCGTTCTTGGAAGCGAGGTAGAGGACCCCGAGAGCATCGGCGTCGAGCGACTGGACGCTGTCGCCCAGGCCTTCGATGAACCATGCCTGCGATCCGTTCTGGACCAGCAGCTTGCTCTCCAGGCCCGATGAGATCTTGTTGGCGGCGGTGAAGTACGTGTTCGCCGTCGACCGCTGACGGTCGGAGACCAGCTCATTGCCCAGCTGGTTGAGGAAGGCGTAGGCCAGCAGGTTGTGCTGGGTGGAGTACCAGGCCACATCGGGGCCGCCGCGGATCAGTCCGCTCGACGTCTGCTGCAGGGACAGCAGGTACGACGCCGCGCGCTGCTCCATGGCGAGATACCGGTTGGTGTGCGTGCGCTGGTCATACAAGGAGCCGGCCAGGCCCGCGGTGGCGATCGTGCCCGAGCGGAAGACCGACTCAGTGGTGCCGTCGGCGACGTTGAAGGCGATCTCGATCGACCCGTCGGTGTGCTGCAGCGCGGCGAGCTGGTCGAGCAGCTGCTGGGCCTCCGAGGTGGCACCGAACACCGTGAACGCGGCCGCGGTGACGGCCGAGTCATACGTCCAGGACCAATTGAGCAGTCGCGCGTAGGACGGGTCGTCGGTGGGGATCGAGTAGGAGCGCACAAGCTGCAGGCTCGACGTGCCGGTTGACGCGGTCGGCGTCGACGACGAGCTGCTGGCGGCGTAGGCGATCGGATTCAGGTCCTCGCCGAGGCGCATGAACGCTCCGGCCGAGGTGGCGTGTGCCTTGGAGCCGCCGAGCTGACCGCCGGGGAGAGGCGCGCCCTTGCGCGACGTCTTGCGGTGGCACTTGACGGTCTTGCCATGCACGCGCTTGGTGCACGGCCGGAGCTTGGTCGGCCCGACCTGGCGAGCCAGCCAGCGCGCCAGCGCGGACCGCGGCGGCTTGCTGCCCGTGCGCGGCCAGGCCTTGTGGACCTTGCCGCCCACGCGATGGGCCACGGGCTTGCGCTTGTGGGCGCTGGTCGTTGCCGCGAGTACGGGGGAGGCGCTGAGCGCGATCGCGCAGACCAGGGCCAGAAGCGCCACAAACCTGCTCATGGCTCCCAAACCATGACGGTGACGGCCAGGGGTGACGCAAACAGTGTGGTTCACGATGGTCTTTCCGTGTGTGTCGAAACGCGGCATGACGAGCCTCACCTGCCCAGGCAATGTTCAGTTCAAACGAACGGGCGATTCCGGCACCAGGTGAGCCGTGCATGCTAACGGGTAGGCGGCATAAACCCCCGCCAAAATGAGGTATTCGGGAGTACATAACACCCTCGAGAGGCGCCCCGGGGTTAACTGACACAAACATGCTGAAACCTCGTCATTCATGCGCTTGTGACGCCATTCGTGAGACGGCGACACCGGATGTTCCAATTGTCGGTGTCAAGGGCAGTACGCTGAGACCGCCCAGCGCATGAAGCGGATCAGACGCAGCATCACCGCACAGGTCACCGTCACCTTCGCGCTCGTCAGCGCGGTGGTGGTGGCCGGGTTCGCGGTGAGGCGCCAGGACGGCACCTCGTTCCCGGTCGAGTACTCGGCCGCGCCCCTCTTCGACGACGACAAGATCACCGGGGCGGTGGTCACGTTCATCGACCGCACCGCGCGCCGTCAGCTCGCCCGCCAGCGCGACACCGTCCACGCCATCACCCGCGTCTTCGCCGAGGGGGCGTCGTTGGAGGACGCGCGGCCGCTCCTGCTCTCCGCGGTATGCGAGGGGTTGGGCTTCGAGCTGGGCTTCACCTGGCAGCCGACCGACGAGCCGGGCGTGCTGCGCCCCGTCGCCAGTTACGCCGCGCCCGGCTACGAGGATCTCGTGGACACCCTGGGCGGCGAGCGGCTGCCGATGGAGGGGACGCTTGCCGGGCTGGGCGCCAACTGGCGCGATCCGGTCGTATGCGCCGACCTCGAGGCCGAGCCGCCGCGACCCGGCCTGGCCGCTGACCCGCGGCTCCGGGTCGGCGTCGGCCTGCCGGTCGTCGCGCGCGACGGGACCCTGATCTCGGTCGCCGAGTTGTTCTCCAGCCGTGCCCTGTCCGAGGACGGGCTCGTCGACACGCTGCGCGCCGTCGCCGGTCAGGTGGCCCAGCACATCGATCGCCAGCACGCGGAGGAGGAGACCCAGCGCATGAAGGATCAGATCGTGGCCAACGTGTCGCACGAGCTGCGCACCCCGCTGACCGCGATCGACGGCTGGGTGCACGTCCTCATGGGCGAGGAGCCCGGGCCGCTCACCGACGAGCAGCGCCGGTTCTTGGGCATCGTCAAGCGCAACAGCGACCGTCTGATGCGCCTCGTCGGCGACCTGCTCGTGGCGGGCCAGATCGAGGCCGGCAAGCTCAGCCTGGAGGTTGAGGACGTGGACGTCGCCGCGGTGGCGCGCGATACGGCGGAGTCGGTGGCCCACTCGGCGCAGGCCAAGCGGATCGCGCTCCGCCAGGTCGAGGGGACGTGCCAGATCTCGGTCTCCGACACCGGGATCGGGATCCCCCGCGCCGGCCGAGGTTCTCCAGCAACGTGTAGAAAGACGAGCGAGATGATGTCGCGCGTGCGCTGATGGCGACGGAAGTTGAACTCCTCCAGGGCCAGGGCGGCGATGGAAGAAGCGGCGCGGGATCGGCAACCTCTCGACCGCGGAGGCGCCCGCCCACCAGCCGCTGACGAAGAGTCAGTGAAGATCTGCGCCGCATCGGCGGAGATCCGGCCGGGCACCTGGCATCCTTGTCGCCAGAGATGACGACGCTGTCCCAGAAGCCCGTGGTGCGCCGCTCGGCCGTGGCGGCCCGTCAGTCGATCGAGGGGCTGTCGCTCCTGGTCGGGATCGTCGCGATCATGTGGATCGTCGAAGTCGTCAACTCACTCGACAGCTACCGGCTGGACACCGACGGCGGCCTGATCCCGCGCGATGTCGATCGGGTATGGGCGATCTTCACCTCGCCCTTCCTGCACGCCGGCTGGCAGCACCTCATCGACAACACGATCCCGTTCGTGTTCATGGGGGTGATCATCGCCATGCGCGGCGCGGCCAAGCTGGCCCTGGTGACCCTCATCGTGATCGTCGTCGGCGGGCTGGGGACGTGGCTGATCGCTCCGGCCGGCACCGAGACCGTCGGGGCCAGTGGCGTCGTCTTCGGCTACGCCACCTACCTGTTCGCACGGGGCCTGTTCGACCGCAGCGCGCTGCAGATCTTCACCGGCGTCATCGTCGGCGCCGTATGGGGCGGGGCGCTGCTCTCGAGCGTCGTGCCCCACGCCGGGATCTCCTGGCAGGCGCACGTGTGCGGCGCCATCGGCGGCGTCATCGCCGCGTGGCTCCTGGCTGGGCGCCAGACCACGTCCGGTCCGCGCCCACCCCGCGCTGGCGGGGACGAGCACCAGGGTGGGCGGGGATCCACTCCCCCGCCCGTGCACGACGCGATCGATCGCGCGCTGGCTCAGTAGCCTCCGGGCCACTGATGCGCATCTTCTCCGGCATCCAGCCGACCGGGCGAAAGCACCTGGGCAACTACATCGGGGCGATCACCCAGTACGTCGCGGGCCAGGACCGCGGCGACGCCATCTACTGCGTGGTGGACCTGCACGCGATCACGGTGGCCTACGAGCCCGACGTCCTGCGCGAGGCGGTGTACGACACCGCCGCCACGCTGTTGGCCGCGGGGCTGGACCCGGGGCGCTGCATCTTCTTCCGCCAGGGCGACGTCCAGGAGCACACCGAGCTGTGCTGGCTGCTGTCGGCGGTGACCTCGTTCGGCGAGCTCAACCGCATGACCCAGTTCAAGGACAAGGCGGGCGCCCAGCGCGACCTCGTGTCGGCCGGGCTCTTCTTCTACCCGGTGCTCCAGGCTGCCGACGTGCTGGCCTACCGGGCCCATGAGGTCCCGGTGGGCGAGGATCAGCGCCAGCACATCGAGCTCATGCGCGACGCCGCCGAGCGCTTCAACGCCCGCTTCGGCGAGACGCTGGTCGTCCCCGAGGCGCGCATCCCGCAGGTGGGGGCGCGGATCATGGATCTCCAGGCGCCCGACCGCAAGATGTCCACCACCGGCGGGACCGCGCAGGGCACCGTCCTGGTCCTCGACGAGCCCGCCGTGATCGTCAAGAAGATCCGCTCGAGCGTCACCGATTCGGGCTCGGAGGTCCGCCGCGGCCCGGACAAGGCCGGGATCTCGAACCTCATCGACATCCTGGCCGCGGTGCGCGGGATCGCCCCCGAGGCGGTGGAGAGCGAGTTCGACGGAGCCGGCTACGGCGCCTTCAAGCAGGCCGTCGCCGACGCGGTCGTGGAATACCTCGCCCCGGTACGCGAGCGCTACAACGAGCTGCGCGCCGACGAGTCAGAGCTCGAGCGCATCCTCCAGGCGGGCGCCGACAAGGCCCGGGCCATCGCCACCGACACCATGGAGGACGTGCGGCGGGCGATGGGGGTCGGACCGGTCCGACCCCGCGGGTAACGTCTCCTCAGATGCGGAGGCCCCTGCCGTGACGCTCACCTATCTCGACCTGGACCTCGACGTGTTCGCGGGGCCGTTTGACCTGCTGCTCACGCTGATCCTGCGCGAGGAGGTCGACCTGCTGGAGGTCGACCTGGCCGACGTGGTCATCACCTACATCGACCACCTCGAGCGCAAGGGCGAGCTGGACCTGGAGGCGGCCACCGAGTTCCTGGTGCTGATCGCCGCCCTGCTCGAGCTCAAATCCCGGCTGCTGCTGCCCGGCGAGGAGATCGAGGAGATCGACCTCGATCCCGGCGAGGCCGCCGAAGAGCTGTTGGCGCGGCTGCTGGCAGCCCAGCGCTACCGCACCGCCGCGGCCTACCTGATCGAGCGCCTGGCCGATGAGGAGGGACACCGCTTTCGCTCGGCTCCCCTGCCCGCGCACCTGCGCAAGGCGTCGCTCAAGGACGCCGGCTCGGTCTATGACCCCGCGATGCTCGCCGCGGCCCTCGGCGACCTGCTCCAGGCCCCACCGCCGGTGAACAT
The DNA here is from genome assembly GCA_963708835.1 of uncultured Actinomycetota bacterium. Classification (GTDB taxonomy): domain Bacteria; phylum Actinomycetota; class Thermoleophilia; order Solirubrobacterales; family Solirubrobacteraceae; genus Palsa-465. The sequence continues at coordinate 334,600 of CAVPUB010000004.1, forward strand.
CAGCCACATGACGATCGCCAGGGTGACCGTCGCCGAGCGCCTGGCCCACCTGCGCGCGCTCCTGTCCCGGGGGCGCTTCACCTTCTCGGACGCGGTCGGCCGCGCCGACCGGGTGACGGTGGCGGTGACGCTCTACGCGCTGCTCGAGCTCTACAAGCAGGGCGAGGCGACCTGGACCCAGGACGAGCCCTTCGCCGAGATCACCGTGGAATCGCTGGCCTCGGCGAGCCGGCTGCCCAACCTGGCCGAGCGCCGCGCCGCCGGTGAGGGCATCGCCGCCCGGCAGAGGCTGAGCGCAAGCCGGATGACTCATGCCGCCGACCCACAGGCAAGGCCGGATGCCGAGCGGAGGCGATTCGCATGAGTGCCGAGCTCGAGCGCACCCTGGAGTCGCTGCTCTTCCTCAGCGCCCAGCCCGTCACGGCGGAGGCGCTGGCCGACGCCAGCGGCGCCGAGCTGCACGAGGTGGTGACGGCGCTCGAGCGCCTGCGCGAGCACTACGAGTATGAGCGCCGGGGGTTCGTGGTCCGTCAGCTGGCCGGCGGCTACACCCTCACCAGCCATCCGGACTCCGAGCCCGCCGCAAGGCGGCTGCTGGCCAAGCCGCGCACGCCGCCGCTCACCGCCGCCCAGGCCGAGACGCTGGCCATCGTGGCCTACCTGCAGCCCGTGTCGCGGCCGGAGATCGCCCGCATCCGCGGCGTGAGCGCCGAGTCGGCGGCGGCCACGCTGCTGGAGCGGGGAATCATCGAGGAGGCCGGTCGCTCGCAGTTCGGGGCGGTCCTGTATCGCACCACGGAGCTGTTCCTGAAGCTGTTCGGGCTCTCGGAGATCGCCGAGCTGCCGGAGATCGAGGGCTTCGATCCGGCGCCGGAGTTCGAGCAGGAGCTCCGCGAGCGCCTGCTGCGCGCCGGCGAGGCGCGCAGCGGCGTCAGTGATGCGGGCGCGGCGGTCGCTGTCGGCCGTGCTGCCGACGACGACGATTAGCGGCGCTTCCCTCCGGGCGGCGGCGGGGCGGCGCTTCGGGCGTGCGTGTGCCGGCCTCGGCGCTCTTGGCCCCGCGGCGCGGAGCCTCAGCCGCCTCGACCCGGCGAACGCTGCCCAGGGGTCGTGAGGACTCCAGCAGGTCCACCGCGCCCTCGCGGCGATCGTGCCCGAGGAACTCCTGCTGGCGCCGCCGGCGGTCCTTGCGCAGCACGGGGCCGCGGCTCTCGCCGACGAAGCGCAGGACGTAGGCCCCGCGCTCGTAGCTGAAGCGCAGCAGCGGGAACATCGCGTAGAGGCGCGCCGCGGACACGTACTGCCGAGGTCGCCCAATGCTCTGCATCTCTACCACTGTTGACATAACGCTACAGGCCCGCGTTGGTTGCGCCGGTTAAGCCAAGAAAGCGCTTCACCGCCTCGCCGTCACGTGCCAGCGCGGCGGCGTCCTCGGCGGTGAGGCCGGCGAAGGGCTCGATCTCAACCCGCTGACCCGGCCCGGCCAGGCGCCAGACCGCCACGCCGCGGCCGCCGACGAGCGCAAAGTTGCGAAACACGCCGCCGGTGATGACGTGCGGCTCGTCGGTCGCCAGGACGTCGGCGCGCGAGCACCAGCCGAGCAGGAGCGGCTCAAACGCCCCCAGCAGACGAGGCGGGGGCAGCCGGGCGGCTCGCGGCCGCCGCGCCAGGTCGACGAGGCCGCCGGGCAGCTCGCGCAGCTCGCCGCCGATCGCCCGCAGCCCGGCGCGGGCGTCGCGCAGCGGCAGGCCGGCCCAGCGGGCCACGTCGCGGTCATCCGCCGGCCCGTGGCCCGCGAGGTAGCGGCGAGCCAGCTCGGCCAGCGCGGCGTCGCGGGGCGGGGGCGGGGCGGGGGACAGCCAGTCGGCGACACGGGCAAACGCGTGCTGGCGCCCGATCATCGGCCCTCGCACGATCCGGCCCTCGATCGAGGCGCGAAAGACGAGGTGCACCAGCGAGTGCTCGAGGTTGGGGATCCCGGCGCGCTCCAGGCGCTCGCGCAGCTGGGCCCGGATGAGCGGCCCGTCCTCGGCGATAGAGCGATCTATCAAGTCGACGGCGCGGGCGGTCGTATCGGGATCGAGTCCATCGCCGGCCAGCCGCGTGGCGCTCGGCGTCATCAGCGGGGGCGTGGTCAGCGACTGCAACAGCGGATAGTCCTCGCTGCGCACGAGGTGCAGCGTCCCGCGGTTGAGGGTGGTGATCACCAGCGAGCGCTCCTGGGTGAGCTCCCGGTCGATCTCGGCCGCGTCCACGCCCTTGGTGCGCGCCCGGATGGCCAGCCGCGCCCCGCGCGGATCCTGGCCCTGGATGGCCAGCAGCCGCTCGGCGACGGCCAGTGGCGACCGGGCCGGAGGGCCTGCCAGCAACTGCGCGGTCAGGCGCCTGGCGAGCACGTTCATCGGCCGTAGATAAGCATTTGATCAAGCCCCTTACGTTTGCCGTACGCGCTTTTAGCTAACAAAGAGGGGAATGCCCAGGCGTGAATCCAGGCGACGCCCGCACGTTGCCCTGCCCCAATACCCGGGACTCGATGGCCTCCGTGGCGTGGCCGTCGCTGCCGTGCTGCTCTACCACGGCGGCGTCTCGTGGTCGGGCGGCGGGTTTCTGGGCGTGGAGATGTTCTTCGTCCTCTCGGGGTTTCTCATCACGTCGCTGCTCGTCGCGGAGTGGGGCCGATCGGGCGGGATCGCGCTGCGGGCGTTCTGGGCGCGGCGCGCCCGGCGGCTGCTGCCGGCCCTGTTCGCGCTCGTGGCCGCGATCGGCGTCTACTACGCGCTGGCCGGGCCCACCAAGGCGGTTCCGGGCCTCCAGGGCGACGGGATCTCCACGCTGCTGTACTTCTCCAACTGGCACCAGGTCGCGGCCGGCACCAACTATTTCGCCGCCAGCGGCCCGGTCTCGCCGCTGCAGCACACCTGGTCGCTGGCGATCGAGGAGCAGTTCTACCTCGTGTGGCCGCTGCTGGTGCTGGGCGTGCTGGCCCTCGCCCGCCGCCGGGGCGCATCCGAGCGGCGCTCGCTCCAGATCCTGCTGGGGCTGAGTCTCAGCGGCGCGTTGGTCGCGTCGGTCGAGATGGCGCTGCTGTTCGGCTCCGGCCGCGGCCTGGATCGGGTCTACTACGGCACCGACACGCGCGCCACCGGCCTGCTGCTGGGTGCGTCGCTGGCGATCGCCGTGGCCCTTCGCCGGCGAGCGCGCCCCGCCCACCCTGCCGCTGCGCCGCGGCTGGCCCCGGCGTGGGCGCGCCGGGCGCTCGCCGCCGCGAGCCTGGTCGTGGCGGCGCTGCTGGCCGCCGGGATCGTCCTGGCCGACGGCGACGACGCCTGGGTCTACCCGTTCGGGATGCTGGCGACCGACGCCGCCATGGTCGTCCTCATCGCCGCCATCGTGCTGCGCCCACAGGCGCCGGGCGCGCGGCTCATGGCGGTGGTGCCGCTCCGGGCCCTGGGCAAGATCTCCTACGGCCTCTACCTCTGGCACTTCCCGCTGTTCCTGTGGCTCGACGAGAGCTCGACCGGCCAGCGGGGCGCCGCCCTGCTGATCTTGCGCCTGGCCGTGACGCTGGCGGTCAGCCTCATCTCCTACACGATCATCGAGCAGCCGATCCGCCAGCGCCGGCGGCCGGCGTGGGTGGTGCGCGGCCTGGCGCCCGTGGGCGCCGGAGCCGCGGTCGTCTCGCTGCTGATGGCCTCGGCGGCGTCCTCGCTGCCCGTCGGCGTGCCCGCCGCCGCAAAGCTGCCCCAGGCTCCCGCCCGCCTGGCGGGTACCGACGGTCCCTGCCAGGTGACCCTCCGCGACGCGCCGCAGCTCGGGATGGCGCCGGTGGGCGCCGACCAGGTGGCCAAGTTCGAGTACGCGGCGCTGGGCAGCTCGACGCTCAAGTGGAGCGGGTCGGCGACGAAGTCGTTCACGACCTGCCCGCCCAAGCGGCTGCTCGTCATCGGCGATTCGCTGGCGTTCACGCTGGGGGCGCCGATGATGGACGACGAGGACCGCTACGGCGTGCAGATCTCCAACGCCGCGCTACTGGGCTGCGCGTTCTCCACGCGGGGCCAGCTCAACATCAACGGGACGTGGGAGGACCCGCCGGCCGGCTGCCCCGACGCGCTCTCGCAATGGGCGAGCGACGTCCAGCGCGTCCACGCCCAGCAGGTGGTGGTGGAGCTCGGTTACCGCGACGAGTTCGACTGGCGCTGGGGCGACAAGACGGTGCACCTGGGCATGCCCGCCTTCGACGCCTACGTCGAGCGCCAGATCGACCGCTACGTCCAGGTCCTCGGCCGCGGCGGCGTCAAGGTCCTGTTCTTGTCGGTCCCCTACACCCATCCGCCGGACCGCGCCGACGGCACCCCGGCGCCCGCCGCCTCAACCGAGCGCCACGCACAGATCAACGCGATGCTCCAGACCGAGGCGCGCAAGCATCCGGGGACCGTTCAGGTGCTCAACGTCGACAAAACCGTCTCGCCGGACAACCGCTACGACGCTCGGGTCAAGGGGCAGCTGTGCCGGTTTGACGGGGTCCACTTCAGCGTGTTCTGCTCCAAGCTGCTCGAGCCCACCGTGCTCGGCGAGGCGCGCAAGCAGCTCGCCCAGCGTTGACGGGCGGCGCCGGCCGCTAACGCGGCTTCAACCTGGCCGGCGATACGATCACCGTTCCGGGGGCGGGGGCTCAAGGTCTACGGCCGCCGCTCCGAATCAACGGTCAGGTGTTCACTCCTTCGCTGCAACGATTTCGTCGGTACATCTGGGGGGCCGCCGCACTGTCCGCGGTGGTGGGAGCCGTGGCCGCCGTCCGCCTGGACGGGGCTGGGCGCGCCACGGCCTCGGTGCGCCACGGGCCCGCCGCCATCCATCGGGCCGGCGAGCACTGGATCGCCGCGTGGGGCGCCAGCCCGCAGGCGCCGATCGCCTCCAACCTGTCGGTGCGGGGCTTCGGGAACCAGACGGTGCGCGAGATCGTGTACGCGAGCACCGGCGGCGCCATGCTCCGCGTCCGGCTCTCCAACGCCTTCGGCGCCCAGCCGGTGCGCGTCGCCGCCGCCTCGGTGGCCGTCCAGGTCCGGGGCGCGGACGTCGTGCCCGGCACGCTACGCCCCCTCTCGTTCGCCGGCCGCCCGGCGGTCTCCGTCCCGGCGCGCCGCGACGTGGCCTCGGACCCGGTCGTGCTGCGCGTGCATCCGGGGACACATCTGGCGGTGAGCCTGTATCTGAGCGCGCCGAGCGGCCCCGTGACCCAGCACACCCAGGCGCGGCAGGTCAACTGGGTGGCCGCCGGCCCGCGCACCCTGGACACGTCGGCGCGCGCCTTCTTCACCGCGACCCAGTCGTGGTACCTGCTCAGCGGCGTCGACGTGCTCGCCCCGCGGCGTGCGCGCGGCGTCGTCGTCACCTTCGGGGACTCGATCACCGACGGCGTGGGCGCGCCCGTGGACGCCAACGCCCGCTATCCCAACGACCTGGCGCGACGTCTGGCCGCCCGGGCCGGCGCGACGCTCAGCGTCGTGGACGAGGGCATCGGCGGCAACCGGGTCATCGCCGGGACCGAATGCTGTGGCGTGGGCGGGGTGGCCCGCTTCCGCCGTGACGTGCTGGGCCAGCCGGGCGTGCGCGACGTCATCCTGCTGGAGGGGGTCAACGACATCGGCCAGAGCCAGAGCCGCGGACCGCGGACCGCACCCCATACGCCGGTCTCGGCGCTGCAGATCGTCGAGGGCTACGAGCGGATCATCGCCATGGCCCGCGCCGCGGGCGTGCGCGTGTTCGGCGCCACGCTGACCCCGTTTCACGGGGCGCGCTACTGGACGGCGGCGGGCGAGGCCAAGCGCGAGGCGGTGAACGCGTGGATCCTGCACAGCGGGGCGTTTGACGGCGTGATCGACTTCGCCTCGGCGGTGGCCGAGGCCGGGGACCCCGAGCAGCTGGCCCCGGCGTTTGACAGCGGCGACCATCTGCACCCCAACGCGGCGGGCTACCGGGCGATGGCACGCGCCGTCAACCTGGCGGCGCTCCTGCGCTCCGCCTGAGCTCCGGATCGGTCAGACGTTGGCCGCGGCCTGCGCTGCGGCGGGGTCCTTGGCGGCCAGCTGCCCGCAGGCGGCGGCGATGTCGCGTCCGCGCGTGAGGCGCACCGTGGCGCCGACACCGCGGCGCTCGAGCTCGGCCCGGAAGGCCTCGATCGCCTTCGGGCTCGATCCCTCATAAGGGGAGTCGGTGGGGTTGTAGGGGATGAGGTTGACCTTGAACGTGCGGGGATCGAGCACGTCCGCCAGCTGGCGGGCCTGAACGTAAGAGTCGTTGACGCCGGCGAGCATCACGTACTCCACGAACACCATCCGCCGCTTGCGCTCGTAGTAGGCGCGGCATGCCGCCAGCACGTCGCCCAGCCGGTAGCGGTCGTTGACCGGCATCAGCTCGGAGCGCAGCGCGTCGTCGGCGGCGTGCAACGACAGCGCCAGGCGGAGCGGCATCGGCTGGTCCGCCAGCCGGTCGATCCCGGGGATCCAGCCGACGGTCGACACCGCCGTGTGGCGATGGCCGATGCCGAGCGCCGGCAGCCGCTGACACGCCGCCAGCACCGCGTCGAGGTTCATCATCGGCTCGCCCATGCCCATGAACACGGCGTGGTCGACCTCGCCGGTGCGCCGGAAATGCAGCGCCTGGTCGAGGATCTCCGACGCCGTCAGGTTGCGCGCGAAGCGCATCTGGCCGGTGGCGCAGAACGTGCAGGTCAGCGGGCAGCCTGACTGCGAGGACAGGCACAGCGATCGCCGCCCGTCGCGGTAGCGCATCAGCACCGCCTCCACGGGACGGCCGTCGGCGGTGTGGAAGAGGGCCTTGACGGTGCCGTCGGAGGCGTGCGCCTCCTGGACGAGCGTGAGGCTCGAGAATGGAACGGCCTCCTCCAGAGCCGCGCGCAGGTGCAGCGGCAGATCGGTCATCTCGTCAAAGCCGGCGGCGCCCTGGGCCGCCCAGCGCCACACCTGCCGTTCCCGGTAGGCGGGCTCGCCGAGATCGGCCAGCGTCGAGGTCAGCAATTGCAGATCCACGCTGTCTATGGTGGCACGCGCATGAGACTCGCCAAGTTCCTTGCCACCGCCGGGGTCGCCTCTCGTCGCGCCGCGGAGGAGATCGTCCGCGCCGAACGGGTCCTCGTCAACGGGGAGACGGTGACCGATCCCGCGCGCGACGTGACCGACGCCGACACCGTCACCGTCGACGGGGCGGCCATCGCGTCCAGCCCCGAGCGCGCGATCTACCTCGTCAACAAGCCCGCGGGCGTGGTCTCGACGGCGAGCGACCCCCAACGGCGCCCGACCGTGGTCTCGCTCGTGCCCTCGGCGGTCCGCCTGTATCCCGTGGGCCGGCTCGACATCGACACCACCGGGCTGATCCTGCTCACCAACGACGGCGACCTGGCCCATCGCCTCACCCATCCCAGCTTCGAGGTCCCGCGCACCTACCGCGTCGTGGTCTGGAAGCCGCCCGTCCGCGACCGCGCCGTGCGGGCGCTGCGCAACGGCGTCGAGCTGGAGGACGGCCGCACCGCCCCGGCGCGGGTGCGCCGCCTCGGTGACCGGGGCGAGATCCTCGAGCTCACCATCCACGAGGGCCGCAAGCGCCAGGTCAAGCGCATGTGCGAGGCGGTCGGCCATCGCGTGCGCTCGCTGGAACGCGTGGCGTTCGGGCCGCTCGTGCTCGGCACGCTCGCGCCCGGCGCCCACCGGCGGCTCACCGAGGCCGAGGTGCAGGCGCTCAGCCGAGCTGGTACTCGAGCACGTCGCGGCGCAGGCGCGTCGAGTGCAGGGCGCGCGCGACGTCCGCCGGCGTCAGGGTGACCGGCCGGCGCGCGACCAGCTGCTGAATCTGGAACTGCAGCACGCGCCGGCTCCACTCCGGGTGAAAGCCCCGGATGGCGTAGCGCCGCTGCATCCGTGACGGGATCAGGTTGCAGGCCGCGCCCCACCAGCACAACGGCTCCTGGGGCGAGCTCATCGCGATCACGTCGAGCTGGTCCACGCGCGCTCCGTGGGACCCGAGCAGGTGCAGGCCGGGCAGGTACAGCGACAGCGGCAGGAGGGTCCGGTAGTGCTGGATGAGGATGGCGCGCCCGGCGGGGTCCCGCGTCGCCGGCGGGGTGGGGCGCTCGGGGCCGAGCACTCGCGCCACGTATCGCCAGTCGGGTCGCTGCAGGCTGCGGTCGGCGGTCACTCCGATCGCGGCGGTGACCCCGATGGCGCACAGCGTCACCGCCACCATCGCCCCCAGCGGCCGGGCGCGGGGGACCGACAGCCCCGCGGCCACCACCAGCGCGGCGGGCAGCCACAACGCGATGACGTTGCGGGTGATGAGGTCGTCGAACCCGACGGCGACCAGCGCGAGGCTGATGAGGAACCCGGCCAGCGCCAGCCCGCCCGCCACCTGCGCCGCCCGGCGCTCGGTCGATCGCCCGTCGGCGGCGACGAGCGCCAGTGCCACCAGCACCAGAGCGACGGCGGCATCCCGCAGCGCCCCCCGGGCCGGCGCTCCGGTCCCGATCAGGAACTGGGGGACGAGCTGGCGCACGCGCTCGCCCAGCGGGGCGGTGGCGATCCAGCTGTCGTGGCCGGTCCCGTTCTGGGAGATGGCCAGGGGAATGAGCAGGAGCCCGGAGGCGGCGATGATCGCCACGGCGGCCTGAACGGGCCGGCGGCCCCGGTGCGCGGCCGCCAGCCACACAGCCTCGGGCACGACGACGATGGCGGCGAAGTAGTGGGTGGCCAGCGCCAGGCCGGAAGCCAGCACCCACAACGTGAGGACAGGCGGGGTGGGGGCGTCGCGCGCCCGCACGAACGCGACGAGCGACACCGCGCTGAGCAGCACCAGCATCGAGTAGGAGCGGGCCTCCTGCGAGTACCAGACCAGGAGCGGATTGCACGCGGTCAGCGCCGCGGCGATGAGGCCGGCGCGGCGGCCGATCAGCCGCGCGCCGAGGCCGTAGGCGACCGGGACGACCAGCACGCCGGCCACCGCCGAGAGCGAGCGCAGCCCCGCCTCGTGGTCTCCGAAGAGGCGCGCCCACACCCAGGCCACGCAGTAATACAGCGGAGGCGTGGACTCGCTCTGGGGGATGAGGCCGAGCATCTTGCCCGGCGAGAACCGCACCAGCTGCGCGGTGTTGGCCTCGTCGAACCAGAAGCCCTGGTGCCCGATCCCGTAGAAGCGCAGGCCGGCCGCGACGCCCATCAAGCCGGCCAGCGCCAGCAGGACCCGCGCCCCTCCGGGCCCGGCGAACGAGCCCGCCCCCAGCGCGCGCCGCCCGCCGCTGAGCGGACTCCGGAGGGCGTGCTGGGGCAGCGAGCCGGCGCTCACCGCGCGAGCGTAGACGAGCCCCCAGGGCCCGAAAAAGGCTCTCCACAGGTCCGGCGAGGGTGTCTAACACGATCTCAACCAGCGCCTGATGCGCACCGGATGTGGCGCGCGGCACTATCTTCAACGCATGCGCGAGGACTCCGGCCGCCCCGATCCTCCCGTTGCGCTTGCCTCGACCTCGGGGACGATCGTCGCTGGCGAAGGGGCGGTGGCGCTCGCCCCTGTCGCCCCACCCGAGGACAGGACCGCGTCGCGGGCGAACGTCACGCTCGGCCCTCTGGCCGGGCGGATCGCGCTCGGGACGCTGATCGGCGCCACCTTCGCGATCGTGGCCGCCGCCAGCTCCGGGCCGTCGATCCTGGTCCCGCGCTCCAACATGCTGTTCCCCAACTGGGAGGCGGGACCGCTGCACCTCGTCATCCCGCGTCTCATCACCGACCCCCAGACGCTCGGATTCGTCTTCAGCTGCGTCCTGATGGCGATGCTGGTGGCCTACGCGGTGGCGCTGGCGGCGGCGCGCAGCCTGAGCATGCGCGCGATCGCCATTGCGGTGGTGGCGCTGCACCTGATCCTGCTGCTCAGCCCGCCGATGCAGCTCACCGACCTCTTCAACTACCTCGGCTACGCGCGGCTCGGTGCGCTGCACCACCTCAATCCGTACACGCACACGATCCGCCAGGAGGTGTTCGACCCGGTCTTCGGCTTCTCCAGCTGGCACAACCTGCGCAGCCCGTACGGCCCGCTGTTCATCGCGCTCACCTATCCGCTCGCGCTCATCTCGCTGCCACTCGCCTACTGGGCGGTGAAGCTGGCCACGGTGGGCCTGGCCCTCGCCTTCGTGGCGCTGGTGTGGCAGATCGCGCGCCAGCTCGGCCGCGACCCGCGGTTCCCGGTGGCATTCGTGGCGCTCAACCCGATCTTCCTCATCTACGCCGTCGAGGGCTTCCACAACGACTTCTTCATGCTGGTGCCGATGCTGGGGGCGATCTCCCTGGTGCTCGCGCGCCGCGACCGCGGCGCCGGCGCCGTGCTCATGCTCGCGGTGGCGGTGAAGTTCACGGCGGTCATCCTGCTGCCGTTCCTGCTCGTGGCGGCGCACACCCGGCCGCGACGGGCGCGGGTGCTCATCGGGGCGGCGGCCACCGCGGTCCCGCTGATCGCGCTCGACCTCGCGCTGTTCGGCTTCTCGCTGCCCAACCTCTCGCAGCAGAGCTCGCTGCTCACCGGGTTCTCCATCACCAACGTGTTCGGGCTCTACGTGCTCGGTGTCGGCGGGACGCCGCTACTGCTCAAGATCGCCGCCGTCTGCGTGGTGCTGGTGGTGGCGTATCAGTTCTACGGCAACCGTGACTGGATCGGCGGGGCGGGATGGTCGACCGTCGCGCTGATCGCCAGCCTCAGCTGGCTGATGCCCTGGTACACGGTGTGGCTGCTGCCGCTGGCGGCACTCGGGTCGAGCGTGGCACTGCGCAGGGTCGCCGCCGTGCTCACCGTCTACCTCCTGTTTGTGTTCCTCCCCGCGGTGAACACGTACACCAACAACCACAACATCAATCTGCTCGACACGCCGGCCGGCCGAGCCAGCTCGTCACTTCAATATAAGTTGGGCCACTAGCGGCGCCGCTGCTCGTTTTCGGCTCTGCTTAGCTACCCACCTCGTGCGTCTCGAAGATCCGCTGGCCGTCCCCGCCACGGGCCCGCCTCCGGCGGTCCCGGCGCCCGCGCCGTCGCGCCGCCTCGATCGTTTCGAGATCGCACTGCTGGCGATGTTCGGGGCGATGTCGCTTTGGGTGGTGGCGCTCGACGTCTTTCACGCCGCCCACGACGGCCTCACTTGGACGGGGACCGACGGCTACTACATCGTCGACCAGATGCAGTACCTGTCCTGGATCCAGTCCGCCGCGCACCACGGGCTGATCTCCAACCTGTTCGTGCTGCGTGGCACGCCGTCTGACTACTTCCAGCCCGCGATCATCGTCTCCGGCGTGGTGGCCGCCGTCGGGGTCCCGTCGTGGCTGGCCCTGCTGCTGTGGAAGCCGGTGGCGGTCGCGTCGCTGTTCTTTGCCATGCGGGCGGTGGCCAACCGCAGCTTCAGCTCGGTCGTGCACCGGCGCGCCGCCCTCGCCCTCGGCGTCGGGTTCGGCTCCTTCACCGTGATCTTCGGCTCCCTCGGGATCGTCGGGGACATGATGCCCACGTGGCTGTCGTGGGGCTACCCCTTCGGGCTGCTCTCGGTGGCGCTGATCACCTTCGCGGTCGTGCGCTACGACCGCATGCGTGTCGCCGGCCGCCCGGACTGGATCTGCGGCCTGCTCGGCGCGCTGGCCTCGACGATCCACCCCTGGCAGGGCGAGACGCTCATCCTGCTCGTCCTCTTTGCGGAGGCGTTTCGCTGGCGCGATCTGCTGCTGTGGTACCGCACGGCGCAGTGGCGGCGCCTGGCGCTGCCGCTGCTCACCGTGGGGCTCACCGCGCTGCCGCTCCTGTACTACCTGGTCCTGGGTCACCTCGACCTGTCCTGGAAACTGGCCCGCGTCCAGAGCAAGCATGCTTTCCCGTTCTCGGCCATCGCCATCGGGATCGCCCCGTTGGCCATCCCCGCGCTGCTCGGCTACCGCGGCCGCCCGGAGAGCATGCTGGAACTGCTGCTGCGCCTGTGGGCCCCGGTGGCGATCGTCATCTACATCTTCTCGGCCACGGGGCTGAGCGCCACCCCGCTGCATGCCTTCAACGGCATCACGATCCCGCTGGCGGCGCTCGCCGTCAAGGGGGTGACGCGCACCTCGCTGCGGACGCTGCCGCGAGCCCGGCTGGTGGCCACCGGGGTGATCGCGCTCGGCATCATCCCCGCCAACGCCTACGCGCTGGCCACCGCGCACAACTTCGTGGACCCCGCCGGCGGCAACGCCAACTTCATCACCCACGACGAGCACGCGGCGCTGCACTATCTGGCCAAGAACCGCGAACCGGGCGGAGTGCTCACGCAGTTCTACCTCGGCGAGGCGGTGCCGGGCGCGACCGGCCGGCGCACGTTCGTGGGTAACTGCCTGTGGTCAGAGCCCAACTGCATGCCCCGGGCGGCGGCGGCCGACGCGCTCTTCCGCGGCCAGGACACCCGGGAGCAGGCGCGGCGGCTCGTGCGCCAGAGCGGCGCGCGCTTCCTGTTGGCCAGCTGCGCGCCCCACGCGAACCTCGCGCGGCGCCTGGGCAGGCTCGTGGTGTCCACCACCCACTTCGGCTGTGCCGCGGTGTATGAGCTGGCGCCAGCCGCTGAGCCGGAGGGTCCTTTGGCAGAATTACCACCCAATGCGGCTGTTCGCGCTCCGAGGCGCCAATAGCGTCGAGGTCAATGAGTCGAGCGCGATCCTGGAGGGGACGAGCCTTCTGATCCGCGAGCTCATGGATCGCAACGCGCTCACCCCCGACGCGATGGTGAGCTGCATCTTCACGCTCACGGACGACCTCGACGCCGAGTTCCCGGCCCTCGCCGCCCGCCAGCTCGGCCTGGACAAGGTCCCGCTGCTGTGCGCGCGCGAGATTCCCGTCCCGGGTTCGGTGCCCCGGATCGTCCGCCTCATGCTCCACTACTACGCCGACGAGGGGCACACGCCCAAGCACGTCTACCTGGGGGCGGCTCGGGCGCTGCGCTCGGACCTCGACGCGGCACAATAACCCCGCCATGGCCATCGAGTTCGCAGAGCGCATCCGCAGGATCCCGTCGTATCCGCTGGCTGCGGGTTACGACCTCGGCGCCGACACCGCGATGCTGGCCTCCAACGAGTCATGCTTCGCGCCGGCGCCCGGGGTGGTGGAGGCCGCCCAGCGGGTGCTCAGCGGCGTGCACCGCTACCCCGACCCCGCCTACGCGCCGCTGCGCCAGGCGCTGGCCGATCGCTACGGCATCCCGCGCGAGCGCATCGCCCTGGGCAACGGGTCGTGCGACATCCTGCTGTCGGCCGGCGAGGCGCTGCTCGAGCCGGGCGCCGAGGTGATCTATGCGTGGCCGGCGTTCAGCGTCTATCCGCACCTGGCCGCGGCGTCGGGCGCGCGCGCCATCGAGGTGGCGCTCGACGAGGAGGACCGCCACGACCTCGATGCGATGGCCGCCGAGATCACGGTGGCCACCCGGCTGGTGCTCATCTGCAACCCCAACAACCCGACGTCCACCTCGGTCGGACTCGACGCGGTGGCCCGGTTCATGGAACAGGTGCCCCGCCACGTCTGCGTCATCCTCGACGAGGCCTACTGCGAGTTCGCGCTGGCGCTCGGGGACACCTACGCGTCCCTCGAGTTGGTGCGCCGATGGCCCAATCTCGTGCTGCTGCGGACCTTCTCCAAGGCCTACGGCCTGGCCGGTCTGCGCGTGGGCTACGGCCTGTGCGGCTCCGAGGACTTCCGCGCCGCCGTCGATCAGGTGCGCCAGCCCTTCTACCTCAACATGGCCGCGCAGGCCGCCGCGGTGGAGGCGCTGCGCCACCAGGACGAGGTCGAGCGCCGCGTCACCCACACCGTGGCCGCGCGCCTGGATCTGATGGAGGGGCTGCGCGAGCTCGGCCTGTGGGTGGCCGAGTCCGATGCCAACTTCATCTGGACCCACCTTCCGGAAGCCGTCGTCGAGGCCGACGTGATCTCCGGGCTGCAGGCACGCGGCGTGCTCGTCCGGGCGGGTGCCGCCCTGGGCCGTGAGGGGTCGCTGCGGGTGACCGTCGGCACCGATGCCGAGAACGACCGGTTCCTGGGCGCGCTGGGAGAACTCCTCTGATGGGGACCGCGGGCTCTTCCTGACGCGCCCGTGGTGACCGGTCCGTGAGCACGTCAGTTCCGCTGACAGAGCCGCGCTTCGGCGGGGGCACCGGGGCGCCGCGCAAGAGCGGGTCCGCCGAGCGGCGCCCGTTCCTGCGTCGCTGGTGGCCGTGGGTGGTACTGGGCGTGGTTGTCGTGTCGGCGCTGTTCGTCGTCGTCTCCGACATGCGGCCGTCCTACGACGGGTGGGGCTTCATGGTGTGGGGACGCCAGGTCCTGCACTGGAATCTCAACACCGACGGCGCGCCCTCGTGGAAGCCGCTGCCCTTCCTGTTCACGCTGCCCTATGCGGTCGTGGGCCGCGGGCAGATGTGGCTGTGGATGGGCACGGCCGTGGCCGGCGCGGCGCTCGGGTCGGTGTTCGCCGCGCGCGTGGCGTTCCGCCTGACCGGTCCGTCGCCGGATCGCCCCTATGCCCCCTTCGTGGCGGGCGCCTTCGCCGGGATCGCGCTGCTCGGGATCAACACCCTGATGCACCTGGTGCTCATCGCCAACTCCGACGCGCTCATCGTGGCGGCGCTGCTGGCGGCGATCGACTGCCACCTGCTCGGGCGCCACCGGCTGGCCTTCGGCATGCTCGTGCTCGCCTCGCTGGGCCGGCCCGAGGCGTGGGTGTTCGCGGGTCTGTACGGGCTGTGGCTGATGTGGAAGGTGCGTACGCCGTCGATGTGGCTGATGGTCGTCGCCGCCCTGGTGTTCATCCCGGGGTTCTGGTTCAGCATCCCGGCGCTCACCTCCAAGAGCTGGTTCATCTCCGGCGATCTCGCCCTCAACCAGCAGACGGTGATCCATGGCAACAAGGTCGTCGGCGTCTTCGACCGCTTCCGCAGCCTCTACGAGCTCCCGATGCAGGTGGCGTGGCTCGTCGCCATCGTGCTGGCGGCGCTGCGCCGCGACCGCACAACGCTGCTCATCGTCGCGGCCGCCGCCCTGTGGCTGATCATCGAGATCGCCTTCGCCTACCACGGCTGGTCGGCGGTGAGCCGCTACATGATCGAACCTGCCGCGGTGATGGTCGCGGTGGCCGGCGGCGGAATCGGCTGGCTTCTGGCCGACACCCGCACGTCGACCGTCCTGCGCTGGGCGGGGCCGGTCCTCGCCCTGGGCCTGATCGTCTGGCTCGCACCCGACGCCCGCAGCCGCGTGCACACGGTGCGCGGGCTCATCGAGGACTCGCGCCACTCCGCCAAGCAGATCGACCGCCTGCACGACGTGATCGACAAGGACGGCGGGCCCGACACGATCAAGTCCTGCGGCCAGCCCGTGTCGTTGATCGGCTACCAGAGCGCCGTGGCGTGGTTCGTGAACCTCAACGTCGGCAACGTCGGGTTCCGGCCCGGCAAGTCGATCGGTCGCGGCAACCAGATCGTCCTCTTCAAGCCCCACGACAACGGGTGGCAGGTGCGTCTCTACAACCTGCCCAAGTCGGTCAAGGCGCGCTGCGACCAGCTCAAGATCGACTCTGACTTCGGCTGAGCCGGGTGGCTCCGGCGTGAGGTTTGGCTTGGTATCGGCGCACGTCAACTGCCTGCTGGGGAGGGCGGGCCTATCGCGTCGACGCGCGTCCGCGAGACAAGGGCGTGGCGGATAGTGGAGGAAATAGCTCCAAAATCCGCCCCAACCCCGTCCCGCGGATCGCTGCGGCCACCCTGATCCGCTCTCCCCAGCAAGTCGTTGACGTTCGCCGATACCAAGCGAAACGCCGCACAGCGAACCAAACCTTGCCAACGGCCGTACCCCCGTGCTACAAACCCCGCCAGCGCATGAGCGACCACGCCCCCATGACCTGCAGCACCCTCACCGGTCTCGGCTGGTCGTACTACGCGCGCTTCTACGCCTGGCGATTTAGCTAGGCGCTCGGCCACAGCCCCCGTCCGTGCCCACGCGCGGAGCTCCGAGGAGAGGCCCGAGCGCCGTCATCACCCGCGGACACACGTCCGCAACGAGGCCCGGGCCTCGCCTTCTCTAAATTCCTGAAGCGGAGTTGAAAGGACTGAAGCCGAGATGATGATCGTGATGAAACCGACGGCCACCCAGGAGGAGGTCGAGGCCGTCGTCGAACGAGTGCACGGCGTGGGCGCGCGAGCTCACGTCATCTACGGCGACGAGCTGACGGTGATCGGGGCGATCGGCGACGCCGAGCACGTCGCCCGTCTCAACCTCGAGGGCACGCCCGGGGTGGACCACATGGTCCCGATCTCCAAGCCCTACAAGCTCGCCTCCAGCCAGATCACCCACGGCGCGCGCAGCGTGCTGGACATCGGCGGCCGCAAGGTCGGGGGCGACCACTTCGCGATGATCGCGGGCCCCTGCACGATCGAGTCGCGCGAGCAGACGCTGCACACGGCGCACATCGTCGGCGCGGCCGGGGCCACGATGTTCCGCGGCGGCGCCTACAAGCCGCGCACCTCGCCCTACGCCTTTCAGGGCCTGGGCCAGGAGGGGCTGCGGCTGCTGGCCGAGGCCAAGGCGCAGACCGGCCTGCCGATCGTCACCGAGGTGATGGACGCCCGCGACCTCGAGGCCGTCCTGGAGGTGGCCGACGTCGTCCAGATCGGCGCCCGCAACATGCAGAACTACACGCTGCTGTCGGAGATCGGCCGCTCCGGGTGCCCGGCGCTGATCAAGCGCGGCCTGTCGAGCACGCTGGAGGAGCTCTTGATGGCGGCCGAGTACGTGCTCAAGGAGGGCAACGAGTCCGTCATGCTGTGCGAGCGCGGGATCCGCACCTTCGAGACCTCCTACCGCTTCACCCTGGACCTGATGGCGATCCCCGTGCTCAAGGAGATGACCCACCTGCCCGTGATCGTCGACCCCAGCCACGCCGCCGGACGGCGCGACCTGGTGGCCCCGATGTCGCTGGCGGCGGCCGCCGCGGGCGCCGACGGGCTCATCGTCGAGGTCCACCCCGATCCCGACGAGGCGATCTGCGACGCGGCCCAGCAACTGGTGGCCGACGAATTCCCCGAGTACCTGGACCGGGTGCGCGCCGCGGCCGCCGTGGGCGGCAAGGCGCTGTGGGAGGAGCCGGTGGCGAGCGGCCGGTGACCTTCACCGGCACCGAACGCTCGGACTCGGTCCGCGACCAGCGGATCGAGCGGCTGGTCCCGCTGGCGGCGCCGCGGGATCTCATCGAGGAGCTCCCGCTCACCGAGGAGCACGTCGACGTCCTGCTGCGTGGCCGTTCCGACGTGCAGGGGATCCTCGACGGGCGCGACGACCGCCTGCTGGTCGTCGTCGGCCCGTGCAGCGTGCACGATGTCGAGGCCTCGCGCGACTACGCCGAGCGGCTGAGCGCGCAGGTGGAGCGCCTGTCTGACGACGTGTGCGTGGCCATGCGGGTCTACTTCGAGAAGCCCCGGACGACGATCGGCTGGAAGGGCCTCATCAACGATCCCCACCTCGACGGCTCCGGCGACGTCAACACGGGCCTGCGGATGGCGCGGCGCCTCCTGCTCGAGGTCCTCGCCCTGGGCCTGCCGGTCGGGTGTGAGTTCCTGGATCCGATCACGCCCCAGTACATCTCCGACGCCGTCTGCTGGGGCGCCATCGGCGCGCGCACCGTCGAGAGCCAGATCCACCGCCAGCTCGGCTCGGGCCTGTCGATGCCCGTCGGCTTCAAGAACCGGACCGACGGCAACGTGCAGGTCGCCGTCGACGCCGTGCGGGCGGCCGGCGTCTCCCACGCCTTCGCCGGCATCGACGTCAACGGCAGCTCCGCGATCCTGCACACCCGCGGCAACCGCGACTGTCACGTGATCCTGCGCGGCGGCAACGGTGCGCCCAACTACGGCGCCGACGACGTCGCGCGCGCCGTCGAGCTGCTCCGGGCCAGCTCGCTGCCCGAGCGCGTCATGATCGACCTCAGCCACGACAACAGCGGCAAACAGCCCGAGCGCCAGCCCGCCGTCGCCGCGGCCGTGGCCGAGCAGATCGCGTCGGGCGACCGGACGATCGTGGGCGTGATGATCGAGTCATTCCTGCGGGACGGGCGCCAGGACCTGGACGGGGAGGGCGACCTTGTCTACGGCCAGTCGATCACCGACGGCTGCATCGGCTGGGACACCACCGTCGAGGTGCTCGACGGTCTGGCAGACGCGGTGCGCGCTCGCCGCCAAGCGGCCTAGACGCCGCGCCTGCGGATGCGGCTCGCGGTTCTCGGCGTCGGACTGATCGGCGGCTCGGTGGCCCTCGCGGCGCGCGAGCGACTCGGCGCCGAGGTGACCGGCTACGACGACTCGCCCGAGGCGCTGGAGCGCGCGCTCCAGCTCGGCGCGCTGAACTGCGCCCGCAGCACCGTACCCGCCGCCGTCGCCGAGGCCCAGGCCGTGTTCGTCGCCGTGCCCGTCGGCGGGCTGTCGCAGCTGGTCGGCGAGGCGCTCGCCGCGGCGCCCGCGGATTGCGTGATCACCGACGTCGGCTCGACCAAGCGCGAGGTGGTCGCCGCTCACGACGACCCGCGGTTCGTCGGTGGACATCCGCTGGCCGGCGCTGAGAACGCGGGCGTCGAGCATGCGCGCGCCGACCTGTTCGACGCGGCCACGTGGTACCTGACCCCCAGCGTCGTCACCTCGGGGATGCTCTATGAGCGGCTGCATCGCCTGCTGCATGGGATCGGCGCACGGCCGACCGCGATCGACGCCGACACCCACGACCGCATCCTCGCCGCGGTCTCGCACCTTCCCCACGTGCTGGCCAACGTGCTGGTCTCCCAGGCCGCCGCCACGTTGCAGGACGATCCCCACCCACCGGCCCGCCTGCCGGCGACCGGCCCGAGCTTCCGCGACGCGACGCGCGTCGCCGGCGCGCCCAGTGCCATCTGGACCGACATCTACCTCTCCAACCGCGACGCGCTCATCCGCCGAGATCGACGGCGCGATCGACCGCCTGCACGCGGTGCGTGGAGCGTTGACCGCGGCCGACGGTCCTGCGCTCACCGCCTGGAACGAGCAGGCCGCGACCGACCGCCGGCGGCTGCTGGAGGCCCAGCTGGCCGGAGGCGACCTGCACGAGCTGCGCGCCTCGGTGCCCAACCGGCCCGGCGTGGTGGCCCAGATCGCGCTCGAGCTGGGCCGCGCCGGCGTCAACATCAACGACATGGCCCTTTACCCGGCCAGCGACATGAAGGAGGGCGTCATCGCCATGTGGATCGCCGGCGACAGCGCCACCGGCCGGGCCCAGGAATTGATCGCGGGACTGGGCTACCCGGTGGCGCGGCCATGAACGCGCGCTTTGAGCCGGGTCTGCGGCTGCGCGGGCGCGTGGCGCCCCCCGCGGACAAGTCGATCTCCCACCGCGCCGCGATCATCGGCGCGATGGCCTCTGAGCCGGTGCGGATCGCCAACTACCTCGACGCGGCTGACACACGCTCGACCCTGGACGCTGTGCGCCGGGTCGGCGCGCTGGTCGAGCGCCACGACGGCGAGGTCGTCATCCGTGGCTGCGGGATGCGCAACGCCCAGCCGCCCACAGAGCCCATCGACGTCGGCAACGCCGGCACGCTCATGCGCCTGCTGCCCGGATGGCTGGCCTTCCAGCAGGGAGCGGCCTTCACGCTCGACGGCGACGCCTCGATCCGGCGGCGTCCCGTGGACCGGATCGCGGGCCCGCTGGCCGAAATGGGCGCGCAACTCGAGGCGACCGCGGGCCGCTACCCGCCATTCACCGTCCACGGCGCCGGCCTGCGCGGCATCACCTACGAGCTGCCCGTCGCCTCGGCGCAGGTCAAGTCGTGCGTGCTGCTGGCCGGGCTGGCGACTGACAGCACCACCGTGGTCGAGGCGATTCCCAGTCGCGACCACACCGAGCGCATGCTGGCCGGCGCCGGCGCCCGGGTGCAGCGCCGCGCCACCGACGGCGGCGGCTACGCCTCGAGCGTCGGCAACGCCGACGAGCTTGAGCTCGACACGCTCCGCGTGCCCGGCGATCTGTCCTCCGCGGCGTTTCTCATCGCCGCCGGCGTGCTCGTGCCCGGCGCGCGGCTGGTCCTCGAGGGCGTGGGGGTCA
The DNA here is from genome assembly GCA_963708835.1 of uncultured Actinomycetota bacterium. Taxonomy (GTDB): domain Bacteria; phylum Actinomycetota; class Thermoleophilia; order Solirubrobacterales; family Solirubrobacteraceae; genus Palsa-465. The sequence goes on from CAVPUB010000004.1 coordinate 354,760, forward strand.
ACTGGACCCGAGCCGGGTTCCTGCGCATCCTGCAGCGGATGGGCGCGATCGTGGTGGGGGAGATCGAGGAGCCCGGGACGTTCGCCGCCGCCGAGCCGGTGTGCGATCTTGACGTCAGCTACGGGCCGATCGAGGCCACCGCGGTCGGCGCCGACGAGGTGCCACTGGCGATCGACGAGCTGCCGCTGGTGGCGCTGCTGGGCTGCTTTGCCGAGGGCGAGACCGTGGTGCGGGGCGCCGGCGAGCTGCGCGTGAAGGAGTCAGACCGCATCGCCACCGTCGTCGACGGCCTGCGCGGCCTCGGGGGCGAGATCGAGGCCCTGGAGGACGGCTTCGTCGTGCGCGGGCACGGCACCCTTCGGGGCGGCCACATCGACGCCCACGGCGACCACCGCCTCGCCCTGCTGGGCGCGGTCGCCGGGCTGGCCTCCCAGGAGGGCGTCGAAGTGGTCGGGATGGAGGCCGCCGAGGTCTCCTATCCGGGGTTTGCCGAGGACATCGCGGCGCTGGCGGCCGGCTGATGGTCGTCGCCATCGACGGGCCGGCCGGAGCCGGGAAATCGACCGTGGCGCGTGCGGTGGCGCGCGAGCTCGGCTTCACCTACCTGGACTCCGGGGCGATGTACCGCTCCGTCGCGCTGGCCGCGCTGGAGCGCGACCGGCCGCCCGCCGAGGTGGCGCCGGAGGTGCGCATCGAGCTGGGGGAGAGGGTGCTGCTGGACGGACGCGACGTCACCGAGGCGATCCGCGCCCCGGAGGTCTCCGAGGCCTCGTCGGTGGCGGCGGCGCAGCCCGAGGTCCGTCAGGCGATGGTGGTCGAGCAGCGCCGGCTGATGTCCCAGGGGGACTGGGTCGCCGAGGGCCGCGACATCGGCACCGTCGTCGCGCCGGAGGCCGAGGTGAAGGTGTTCCTCACCGCCAGCGCACAGGCGCGCGCCCAGCGGCGGGCCGAGGAGCTCGGGGTCGACGCGGCCACCGTCCTGGCCGAGCAGACGATCCGCGACGAGCGCGACACCGGTCGTGAGCACTCCCCGCTGCAGGCGGCGCCCGACGCCCACACCGTCGACAGCACCGACCTCACGCTCGCCGAGGTGGTGAAGCGGATCGTCTCCCTCGTCGCGGCGCAGCGCTGAGACCCGCGCGCGGCGCGCAACCCTGGACAAGTGTCCATAAAAATCGCCAAACCGAGGCGAACCGGCGTTCGCGGGCCGAAAAACGAAGCGTTGAACCACAACTGAGCAAGGGGCACCTCTCGGCACGGAGCCGGGGGTGGCACAGCCGGACGAGCCGCGACGGAACGCGGTACCGACCGGTCCGATGCGCTCACCACGGAAGGTGAAGTCAAATGATCAAGCATTTCCGATTCAATCGCCGCTCGCGCTCCCTGAGCGTGTGCGGGCTCCTCACGACCGCCGTCGCCGTCATGGCGGCCAGCCCGGCGCTGGCGGCTCAGATCGACGTGAGCGGGCTGGGTTGGACCGATGCGTCCTCCTGCAGTCCTCCGGCGCTGACCCAGCCGTTTGCCTCGGCCGGGGACAGCAACTGGTACACGTTGACCCCGGGTGAGACCCCCGGGTCGTTCAACGGGTCCGGCTGGACCCTGACCGGGGGTGCCTCGATCGAGGGCGGACAGGCCGGGGCCGGTTCGGTGCTCGACCTGCCCAGCGGCTCGCAGGCGGTCAGCCCGCCGATGTGCGTGGCCTCTGACTACCCGACGGCCCGGACCATGGTCCGCGACGTCGTCGGCGCCCAGGGCGTCCACGTCTTCGTGGCCTACGCCGGCACCAAGACCGCGAGCAAGGCCCAGGACGTGGGCCAGGTCCACGGTCAGCAGTCCGCGTGGACGCTGTCGAACACGTTCAACATCCACCCCGGCAATCTGCCCGGATGGCAGTTGATGCGGTTCACCCTCGTCCCGGATGGCAAGAGCAGTGATTTCCAGGTCTACAACTTCTACGTAGACCCGCACATGCACAACTAGAGGGCTCCTCGCGATCGCGGGGATCCACGGCAGGGACTCGTGAGGGCCCGGCGCTCGTATTTCAGGCGCCGGGCCTTCGCGCATGCATGCGACTGCGCAAGTTCTGCCGTCCGGGGTCGTTTCAGCAATCAGCCTTGTACCGCAGTCACTGACCGACGCAAATCCGACGCACCCATGCCGGCCTTTTGCGTGGCGCCTCCCGCGGCCGCTAGCCTCGACGCACCATGAAGGTCGCGATCGTCGGATATCCCAACGTGGGCAAGTCCTCGCTGGTGAACCGCCTCACCCAGTCCCGGGAGGCGGTCGTGCACGAGCAGCCCGGCGTCACGCGTGACCGCAAGGAGCTGCGTACCGAGTGGAACGGGCGCATGCTCACGCTCATCGACACCGGCGGCGTCGATCTCGAGGATCGCGACACGCTGGCCCGCCAGATCCAGGACCAGGCCCGCGCCGCCCTGGCCGATGCCGACGTCGCGGTGCTCGTCGTCGACGCCAAGGCGGGGATCCGCCCCGGCGACCAGGAGATGGCCGAGCTGCTGCGCCGCTCGCCGCTGCCGGTGCTCGTGGCCGCCAACAAGATCGACACGGTCAAGGACCTGCCGCTCGCCGCAGACTTCCACGCGCTCGGGTTGGGCGACCCCGTCGCGGTCTCGGCGGCGCAGGGGCTGGGCACCGGGGACCTCCTCGACCGGGTGGCGGCGCTGGCGCCCGACGTGCCCGACGACGACGGCGACGACGACGCCGTTCGCCTGGCGCTGATCGGCCGCCCCAACGTGGGCAAGTCCTCGCTGCTCAACCGCTTCGCCGGCTCTGAACGCGTGATCGTCTCACCGGTGGCTGGCACCACACGCGACGCCATCGACCTCCCGATCACCTTCAACGGCCGCGAGCTCATCCTCGTCGACACCGCCGGCATCCGCCGCCAGGCCAAGGTGGGGGAGTCGCTCGAGTACTACACGTCGTTGCGCTCGCGTCGTGCCGCCGAGCGGGCCGATGTGGCCCTGGTGGTCTGCGACGCGACCGACGGCGTCACCACCCAGGACCTGCGGATCGCCGAACTCGCGATGCACAGCGGCTGCGCCACCGCGCTCGTGCTCAACAAGTGGGACATCGCCGAGGGCGTCGACCTCGACCACGAGCGCGCCCGCACCCACAAGAAGCTCCGCCTGCGGCCCCGGGTCCTGACCGCCTCGGCCAAGACCGGCCGCCATGTCGAGCGGCTGCTCATCGAGGCGGTGGCGCTGGCCGATCGCACCCGCACGCGCATTCCCACCCCTCAGCTCAACCGCTTCCTCTCCGAGGTGGTCGCGGCGCGCCAGCCCCCGGTGGGCAAGCGCCCCGCCAACGCCAGGGGCGCCGCCGCCAATCACCGGCTCCGGCTGATCTTCATGACCCAGACCGCTGAGCGCCCGCCGCGCTTCTCCATCCAGGTCAACTCGCGCACGCGGGTCACCCGCGACTACGCGTACTTCATCGAGAACCGCCTGCGGGAGCGCTACCGGCTGGAGGGCGTGCCCGCGATCATCGACTTCGTGGAGCGCAACGAACGCCGGCCGCCCTCTGACCGTGAGGAGCGCCGGTCCGGGCGCCAGCGCAAGGGGCCCCGCCCGGCGGGCGCGCACGACGCCGCCGCCTCGGGCCCCGTCTGACTCGTTTCCGCGAGATGCGGGAATACAGTCGCCTGTGGCTGATCCCGTACTGACGGCGACCATCTACCGGCGCCGCCGTGCCGCGGCGGTCACCGGGCTGCTCGGCGTCGCCGCGGTCGTCGCGCTGCTCGCCGTCCTTCTCACCGGAGGCGGCGGCAACGGCGCCGGCGGCGGCGGAGGGGCCCGCGGCACCGCCTCGGTCATCCCCGCAGACGCGTTGGCCTATGTCGACCTCACCATCGACCGCGGCGACCCGGCGGTCACGCAGGCCCTCGAGGTGGCGCGCCGACTGCCGGACTTCCCGGTGCTCGCCGCCGCGGCCCTGAGCCGGCTCGGCGGGGTGCTCGGTGGTGGGCATGCAGTCAACTTCTCTACCGGTATCTCGCCATGGCTGGGCGGGCATGCCGCGCTGGCTCTGCTCAACACCGCCACCTCCACCGCCGGCGCGCTGATCGTCGTCAGCGTCACCGATCAGGGGCGCGCCCGCTCGTTTCTGCGCTCGATGGGGGCCAGCGGGCACGGGAGCTACCGCGGTCAAGGCCTGTTCGTGGCGCCCAACGGCAGCGAAGTGGCGCTCGTCGGCGGCGACCTGGTGATCGGCCAGGACGCCAGCGTGCGCGCCGCCATCGACGTCGCCGCGGGCGCCCGGCCGTCACTGGCGCGCAGCGCGGTCTACCGCCGCGCCGTGGCCGGCGGGGGCGCCGGGGCCGTGCTCGACGCCTACGCCTCGGCCGCCGGGGTCCGGCGCGTGCTGGCTGACCAGAGCGGGATCCTCGGCGCGGTCGGCTCGCTGTTGTCCCAGCCGGCGCTCGCGGGCGTCGCGCTCTCGCTCACCCCGACTCAGAGGGGAGCGTCGCTGCGGATCCACAGCGTGCTCGATCCCGCGCTGGCGAAGGTGGGCTCGCGGGGCTCGACGCCGAGCGCGTTCACCCCGACGCTACCGGCGCTGATGCCTGCCACCTCCTCGCTCCTGCTCGACGTCGCCGATCTGGACAAGGTCGCGCCCCAGGTGCTCAACGCCGGGTCGGCGGCGGGCCTGGCCGGCGGCATCGGGCCGCTGCTCAGCCGCCTGGGCTCGGCTCTGCGCTCGGAGGGGGTCAACGTCTCCGACCTCGTCTCGATCTTCCACCGCGAGGCCGCGCTGGCGATCGTCGGCGGCGGCCAATCGCCGACGCTGGTGGTCGTCGCGCGCACGCCCGACCAGTCGCGCACCCAGCATGAGCTGGCCGCGCTCGAGGCGCCCCTCGCCCAGCTCTTCTCCGCGCCGGGCAAGAACCAGAGCTCGGTGCCGGTGTTCGACGACCGGCAGGTCGGCGGCGTCACCGCGCACCAACTCCAGCTCGCCACCGGCTTCCAGCTCGACTACGCGGTCTTCCGCGGGCTGGTCGTCATCTCCACCAGCCTGGCCGGGATCCAGGACGTCGCCCAGCAGACGCGCCCGCTTTCACGCGACCCCGCCTTCACCAGCGTGCTCGGCTCCGGGGCGCGCCGTGTGACCTCCCTGGTATTCGCCAATCTGGCCGGGTTGCTCGGCGCCACTGCGCAGACGGGCGTGACGTCGGGGTCTCTCGGCGCCCGGCTGATGCCCGACCTGCAGCGGATCACCGGCATCGGCCTGACCTCGACCCGCGGCGGCGCTGACTCGACGACGCAGGCGACCGTCGCGGTCACCCGGTAGGAAGGAGTCAGACGTCGGCGGCGGGAGCGGGAGCGCCGCCGCGCAGAGCGTGCAGTGCGCGATCGACGGTCCGCACGATCCCGTTCGGGTCGCCCACGCCGCGGAAGGCGAAGTCGAACTGTGACTCGCCGGCGGTGTCGAACTCGACGGTGCCGATCCGCAACAGCCGCTCGAACAGCCTCTGGCTGGAGTTCACATTCTGGATGCGCTCCAAGCGGGTCTGATGCACGTCGCGCGAGAGGATGCCGGTCTGGATCGTCAGCCGCTGGTTGGTGATCGAGTACGTCGTCCCGATGCGCCGGACCTGGCCGATGATCAGCAGCCCCAGGAAGACGACGACCACCGCCACCGAGACCCAGCCGGCCTGGACGTGGTTGGCGGAGATGCGGGTCACCACACCGGCGATCACCCCGGCGAGCAGCACCGCGATGAGCCCCTTGGCGTAGAACAGCCCCAGCGATCGCCACGAGGGGTGGCCGTGGAAGAAGATCTCCTCACCCGGTTCGAAATCCACGAGCGAGAGACTAACGACGAGGGCAGCCGGGCGGCCAGTGGCGGCGGTCACGGCCGCGGCGCCGACCCCGCCTCGCACTACAGTCTCAGCGCCTGATGATCGCCCGCGTGGAGCCCCTCACCCGGACGCGCGCGGTGCGCGGTCCGTTCGACTACCGGCTCGCGCCCGGCCAGGAGGTGCAGGTGGGGTCGCTGCTGCGGGTGCCGTTCGGCGCGCGCAGCTCGCTCGGGGTCGTCATGGAGCTGGCCGAGAGCTCCGAGGTCGATCCCGACCGGCTGGTCGAGCCCGAGGCGGTGCTCGGCGCCGGCGTCGGCGCCGATCTGGCGACTCTCGCCGGCTGGATGGCGCGCGAGTACTGCTCGACGCCCTCGCGGGCGCTGCAGCTCATGCTCGCGCCTGGCGCCGCGACGGGCACGGGCGCCAAGCTGGCGCTTGTCGCCGAGCTGACCCCCGACGGACGGGCGGCGCTGGCCGACGACGGCGCCCGCCTGAACGACCGCCAGCGCGGCCTCCTGCAGGCGCTGGCCGAGCGCGGCCCCACCGTGGCCGCCGAGCTCGACACGCCGGGACTGCGGCGCCTGGAGTCCCGCGGGCTGGTGGCGATCGACCGCCGAGCGCGCCCGCGCCGGCCCGTGCGCCACGAGGTCGGCAGCGCATCGGCCACGGCACCCACGCTCACCGCCGAGCAGTCCGCCGCCCTGGACCGGCTGCTGGAGGCGCTGCGCGCGCCGGCGGCCGGCCACCCCGGGTACCTGTTGCAGGGCGTGACCGGGTCGGGCAAGACCGAGGTGTATCTGGGCGCGGTGGAGGCGGCGCTCGCCGCGGGTCGGACGGCGATCGTCCTTGTGCCCGAGATCGCGCTGACCCCGCAGGTGCTGTGGCGTTTTCAGGCCCGCTTCGGCGATGTGGTGGCGGTGCTGCATTCGGCGCTCAGCGTCGGGGAGCGCCACGACGAGTGGATGCGCCTGCGCACCGGGGAGGCGCGGGTGTGCGTGGGGCCGCGCTCGGCGGTGTTCGCGCCGCTGGACGACATCGGACTGATCGTCGTCGACGAGGAGCACGAGAGCTCTTATAAGCACGAGGGCGATCCGCGCTACGACGCGCGCACCGTCGCCTGCGAGCGCGCCGCCCGTCACGGTGCCGTGGTGGTGTTCGGCAGCGCCACCCCGCGGCCCGAGAGCGTGCTGGCCATGGAGCGTCTGCGACTGGCCGAGCGCGTCGACCGCCGTCCCATGCCCGGGGTCGAGGTGCTCGACATGCGCGACCGCCACCAGCCGCTTCATCCCGAGACGCGGATGGCGCTCGCTGACCTGCGCCGGGCCGGCGGCAAGGCGATCCTGCTCCTCAACCGCCGCGGCTGGTCCAACTTTCTCTCCTGCCGCGCCTGCGGGCGGGTGTGGCTGTGCCCCAACTGCGACGTCGCGCTCGTCCTGCATCGCCACGGCCATTTCATCGCCTGCCACCACTGCGGCCACCGCGAGCGGATGCCCAGTCGCTGCGGCGCCTGCGCATCGGTGTCGGTCGCGCGCCACGGCGCCGGCACCGAGCGCATCGAGCACGAGCTGCGCGAGGCGCTCGGCGGGGACGGCTTTCCCATCTTCCGCCTCGACGCCGACTCCGCGAGCCTGCCCGAGCGCGCGCGGACGCTGCAGCGCTTTCAGGCGGCGCCCGCCGGGGTGCTCGTCGGCACGCAGATGGTGGCCAAGGGTCACGACTTCCCCGACGTGTCACTGGGGGTTGTCCTCGACGCCGACCAGACGCTGCGCTTCCCGGACTTTCGCGCCGAGGAGCGGACCTTCGCCCTGATCACCCAGCTCGCCGGGAGGACGGGCCGTGGCGCGCTGGAGAGCCGCGTCCTGGTCCAGACGCTGGCTCCCGACGCGCGACCCATCAGCTTCGCCACCCGCCATGACTCCGACGGTTTCATCGCCGACGAGCTCGAGCGCCGCGAGGCGCTGAGATATCCGCCCTATGCCTCGCTGATCCGGGTGGTGTGCTCGGCCGAGGACGACGGCCTGGCTAAAGAGGCGGCCGCCGCAATCCACGGCGAGCTGGCCACCCTCGACGCGGCGGTGCTGGGACCGGCGCCGCTGTTCCGGCTACGCGGCCGGGCCCGCAGCCAGCTGGTCGTCAAGGCCCACGCGCGCCGGGCGGCGATCGATGCCGTGGGGCGCGCCGTCGACCTCGTCGCCCCGGGCGCCGCCCGTCGCGGCGCGTCGGTCAGCGTCGATGTCGATCCGCAGTAATCGGGCGCGACGAGCCGGCCCCGCGCACCCGCCCGTAACTAAACTCAGTGGGGATGGCAGAAAGCGCAACAGACCAGGCCGAGTTCGACACCGAGGTCACCGAGCCCGACGGCGCGGAGGAGGAGCCCCAGCTCGATCCCGAGGTGGCGGCCCGCCGTGCCGCCGCTCTGGCGCACGTCAAGAAGTTCGGTGAGCCGGTGCTGCGCACGCGGTCGCGCCCGGTCGAGCGCTTCGACGACGCACTGCGCGACGAGGTCGAGCGCATGGGCCAGCTCATGATCGACTCGATCGGCGTGGGCCTGGCGGCCAACCAGGTGGGCGTCCTTCACCGCCTGCTCGTCTACCGGGTCCACCAGCAGTCCCCGGTGGCGGCGCTGGTCAACCCGGAGATCGAGTGGGTCGGCGATGAGCTCGAGACGCTTGAGGAGGGGTGCCTGAGCCTCCCCAACGTCCACGTCGACGTCGAGCGCCCGGTCAACATCGTGGTCCGCGCGCTCAACGAGTACGGCGAGCCGCTGCGCATCGAGGCCTCCGGGCTGGAGGCCCGCGTCATCCAGCACGAGATCGACCACCTCGACGGTGTGCTCGTGCTCGACCGCGTTTCGCGCTCACAGCGCAAGGAGGCCATGAAGGCCCTGCGCGAGGCGCTCCCCTCCGCGTAGCCGGCTCCGCGCCGCCCGCCGTTGCGCACCGTCTATCTCGGCACCTCGGAGTTCGCCGCCGACGTCCTGCGCGTCCTGGCCGCGTCGCCGCACGCGCCGCAGTTGGTGGTGACGCGTCCGGACCGGCCGCGCGGCCGCGGGCGCAAGCTGGCTTCGCCGCCGGTCCTGGACGTGGCCCGAGAGCTCGCGATCGAGACCGACCAGCCCGAGTCGGTCAACGACGACGCCGCCCGCGAGCGGATCGCCGGCGCCGAGCCCGACGTCGTCGTGGTCTGCGCCTTCGGCGCACTGATCAGGGAACCGCTGCTCTCCGCGCATCCGATGCTCAACGTCCACCCGTCGCTGCTGCCCCGCTGGCGGGGCGCGGCGCCGATCGAGCGGGCGATCATGGCCGGCGACGAGCGCACGGGCGTGTGCATCATGCGCCTGACCGAGGGCCTGGACAGCGGCCCCGTGTGCCTGTCGGCCGAGGAGTCGATCGGCGCGCAGGACACCTACGGAACGGTGGCCGCGCGCCTGGCGCCACTCGGGGGCTCGCTGCTCGTCCAGGCGCTGGACACCGCGCCGCCCTTCGTCGAGCAGGACGAGTCCGGTGCCACCTACGCCGAGAAGATCACCGCCGAGGATCGGCTGCTGAGCCCCGACCGGCCCGCGGCCGACCTCGCGCGCGTCGTCCGCGCGCTGTCCCCGCACATCGGTGCGGCGCTCACCGGACACGACGGCGAGCGCCTGGGAGTGTGGGAGGCGACCGCGCGGCCGCCGGAGGCCGGCGATCCGGCGCCCGGGGAGTTCCGCCTGGACGGGCGAGGCGGGCGCGGGCCGATACTCGGGTGTGCTCCGGGCACCCTGGAGCTGACCAGGGTGCAGCCCGCCGGGCGCAAGGCGATGCCCGGCGACGCCTACCTGCGCGGGCTGCGGAGCTAGCCGCCGATGCCCACCGCAGTGTCACCGGCGCGCGAGTGCGCCTACGCGGTCGTGCGCCGCGTGTTCGAACAGGATGCCTTCGCCGATCGCGCCTTTCATGCGGAGGCCCACGACCGGGCGCTGAGCGGCCGGGACCGGTCCTTCGCGATGGCACTCGCCTACGGGACGGTCCAGCGCAAGGCCACGCTGGACCACGTCGCCACGGCGTTCTCCGAGCGCCCGCCCGAGCGCCTGGACCCGCCGATCCTGGCCGCGCTGCGGCTGGGGCTCATGCAGGTGCTGCTCATGGACGGCGTCGCCGATCACGCCGCCGTGCACGAGTCCGTCGAGCTGGCCAAGCGCCACGCCCGCGCCGGCAGCGGGCTGGTCAACGCGGTGCTGCGCCGCGCGCTGCGCGAGGGCCGCGACCTGCTGGCCGCGCAGCGCGATGACACCCCCGCGGGCGCGGCGATCCTGCACTCGGTGCCGGTGTGGCTGGCCGAGCTGTGGTGGACAGAGCTCGGCCCCGAACGTGCCCGGACGCTGCTGGCCGCCGTCAACCAGCCGGCCGAGTCCGCGGTCCGCGTCAACACCCTGGTCGCCTCGCCGCCCGACGTGGCCGCCGGGCTGGCCGTGGGTGTCCACGCCGCCCCGGGGCTCGCCGAGGGGCTCGTCCTCCAGGAGCCGTTCGACGCCTACGCCTCGGCCCAGTGGGCGCGTGGCGAGCTCATGCCCCAGTCGCGAGGGTCGATGACGGTGGCGAGGGCGCTGGCGCCCCAGCCGGGCGAGCGCGTGCTCGACCTATGCGCCGCTCCCGGCGCCAAGACGACGCATCTGGCCGCGCTGACCGGTGACGAGGGCGAGCTGGTGGCGGTGGAGCGCCACCCGGGCCGCGCCGACGCTCTGCGGCGCACGCTGACGCGGATGCACATCCGCTCGGCCACCGTCCAGACCGGCGACGCCGGCGCCCCGCGGCCCGGCGAGACGTTTGACCGCGTGCTCGTCGACCCGCCGTGCAGCGGGCTGGGAACGCTCCAGTCCCGGCCCGATCTGCGCTGGCGCACCAACCCCGAGCGGATCGCCGACCTGGCGCCCCAGCAGGCTCGCATCCTCGCTGCCGGCGCGGCGGCCACCGACCCCGGCGGCACGCTGGTCTACTCGGTCTGCACCATCTCGCGGGCCGAGTGCGAGGATGTGGTCGACGGGTTCGTGGCGGCCCACGCCGGGTGGGAGGAGGAGGCCGTCCTGCGGCTGGCGCCCGACACCGACGGCACCGACGGCTTCTTCATCGCCCGTCTACGCCGCCCCTAACCTTTCGGGTGGGCCGATGACCAAGACGGCCACGGGCCTGCCAAGGCAGCGGCCCGCTGCCGTAGTCTTGGACCCATGAGCGAGCCTGCGCCCAAGCTCGGCCCTGAGTGCCCCGGCTGCGGGGAGCCCTGGCTGCGGCCGACCGCGGTGCCCGGCAACTACCGCTGCGTCTACTGCATGCGGCGCTACGAGCTGGTCTCGGTATGTCCGAACTGCGGGGAGCATTCCACGATCGTGCGCATGTCCAGCACGGCGATCGTCGAGTGCAACCACTGCCAGGGCAGCATGCTCCAGGAGGTGTAGCAATGCCCCTCCCGGCACCCAGGCGATGACACCCACGCATGCGGCCCTCCTGCGCGAGCGGCGAGTGGCCCCGTCGATCCTGTCAGCGGACTTCGCCGAGCTCGGATCCCAGGTCTCCGAGGTGCTGGCGGCCGGCGCCCGGGTCATCCACGTCGACGTGATGGACGGCCATTTCGTCCCGCCGATCACCTTCGGTGCGGTCGTGGTGTCGGCCATCGCCGACCTCATCCACGACGCCGGCGCGATCATGGATGTGCACCTCATGGTCGAACGGCCCGAGCGCCACGTCATGGACATCGCCAAGGCGGGCGCGGACAGCATCACCATCCACGTCGAGGCCACGCCCCACATCCACTACACGCTGGACCTGATCCGCACGGCCGGGTGCAACGCCGGCGCCGCGCTGACGCCCGCCACGCCGATCGACGCGCTCCAGGAGGTCGCGCGCGAGACGCTGGACCTGGCGCTGTGCATGAGCGTCAACCCCGGCTGGGGTTCCCAGACGTTCATCCCCAACTCCCTGAGCAAGCTCGAGCGCATGCGCGACCAGCTCCCGGATGAGGTGGCCCTCGAGGTCGACGGCGGGATCCACGAACAGACCGCCGGTCCTGTCGTCCAGGCCGGAGCCAACCTGCTGGTCACCGGCTCGGCCGTCTTCGGCTCGAGCGACCCGGCCGCCGCCTACGAGCGAATCCGGGTCGCCGCGGGCGCGGTGTAGCCGCGGCCGCGGCCTGGTGTCGGCCGTGTGCGGACCGGGGCGCCGGTGCGCCTACTGCGGCTGGGGAAGGGGCTGGGCCTGCTGCGCGCTGACACCACAGGACTCACGGCGTCCGAAATCGCACCGTGTGTCCTGTGATGTCGGTATCACTCCCGATCCACGACACACGGTTCGGAAATCGGGGGCGTGTGTCCTATGGCGTCGGGATTTCACCGCCACGCTGGTGCCCGGCCCGCGCCACCTCTCCCAAGTCAAGTCGTAACGAACCGCGCCTCAGCTCGCGCTCGTCGCCAGCCGCGTCGACGACGCGGTAGCCGGCCCCTGCCGGTACAGCACCCACAGCAGCAGGCAGAGGATCGCGGTGGCGCCGAAGTAGCCGACCTCGACACGGGTGACCTCGGCCCCACCTGTGCCGCTCCCGGTGGCGACGAAGAGGACGAACGCCGCCGCCGATACCAGCCAGGCGAGCGCCGCCCATGACGCCCGGCCGCGGGCCAGGGCGGCCTGGTTGAGCGTGCCGGAGATGAGGTGCAGGCCCATCCCGAGGCCGACCACGGCCAGCCCGACACGCCCGTATGAGTACCCGCCCTTGTCGCCGAGCAGGGCGGTCATCACGGCCGGCCCGATGAGCAGCAACCCAAGCGCGACGGCGAGTCCGAAGGCGACGATCACCAGCACGGTGGTGCGTATCGCCTTGTGGAACTCGGCGGCGCCCTCCCGGGCCTCCAGGCCCGCCAGGTGCGGGAGGATCGAGGTCTGGATCGCCTGGAAGAGTTGAAGCGGCGCGCGCACGATGAGCATGACGTTGAAGACGAACCCGACGATGCCGGTGGTCAGGTCGCCTCCGCCGGACTTGGCCGCCACGATGAGCACGCCGGCGTTCATGAGCATCTGCTCGGCGAACATGATCCCCACCACCGACACGGCAAACCCGGCGCCGCGCCGCAGCGACAGTCCGGTGTTGTCCTCCTCGAGCTGAGTCTGGGCGGGGCCTTCGCTGGTGGCGGCGGCGTCGGCGGCGACCACGGCGTCCGCATCGGCCGGCACGGCGGGCATGTGGCCGCGGATCCGGCGAAACGCCAGCGGCATCACCGACAGCGACGCGAACGGCGCCACGGCCATCCCGAGGCCGACCACCCCCTGTCCGGAGCCGATCCCGATGGCCACCGCCAGGGGGAAGAGGAAGCGCGACGTCGACTCCAGGAACACCAGCCCGCCATACAGCGCGAACCGCTGGTGGCCGGCCAGCCAGCCGCGGGCGAAATAGCTCCCGGAGTAGGCCAGGACGCCGACGACGAGGATCCAGTAGAGCGCGCCCGACCCATCGAACATGCCCTGCTGAATCTGCGGGCGGAGGGCGAGGGCGACGATCAGGAACGCCAGCGCGAAGCCGAACTGGATGGAGGCCGGGATCCGGAGGGGGTGGCCGTGCAGGCCGCGGGCCCGGCGATCGGCGATCGTCCTCGACAGCAACTGCTCGATGGGCCGGTAGATCACGGACAGGATCACGAACATGACGGCCCAGCACAGCGAGATCCGGCTGTAGGACGCCGCGTCCAGCACGTGGCTGGAGGTCGCCAGGTAGGCGAAGGTGAAGATGCCGGTGGAGGCGATCCCGACGGTGAGGATGCGCGCGCCGGAGGCGAACGACTGCTGCGGCGGGGTGACCCCGTCCCGCCCAGCCCGTCCGTCATCGTCGCCGGCCGGCGCGGGACCGCCGGACGGCGCCGTCGTGGTCGAGCTCACGCGCGCACTGCGACGAGCAGCATCGTCCACGGGAACGGCGCGCGGACCTCCACCACGTCGCCGTAGCGGCCGAGCAGGCTCACGAACGAGCGGCGGGTCCAGTGGTTGAGGTGGCCGGGCGTGTTGCCCAGCTGACGGATGTAGGCGCCGCGCGCCATGTTCAGCGCCCGCCACAACGGCTCGTGGGGGACCGACACGAGCAGGTGGCGGCCGGCCACGCGCGCCATCTCGGCCAGGGCCAGCTCGGGGTTGGTGACGTGCTCGAGGACCTCGGTGGCGGCGACGAGCTCGAAGTCGCCGTCGGCGAACTCCAGGCGCTCGACCTCCATCGTGGCGAAGGTGAGGTTGGGGCGCGAGCGGCTCGCCCACTCGGCGGCCAGCTTGGGATCCTCCAGATCGATTCCCACGATCCGGGTGGGCGGGGACGGTCTCTTCCGGTCGGCCCACTGCTCGGTGAGCACGCCCTCGCCGCAGCCCACGTCCAGGATCGTGTCCGGCGCGGCGATGGTGAACAGCTCGTCCAGCGTCCGCTCGAACCCGGCCATCAGTCGCCTGACCACCGGATTGGTCGATCCGTACTTGTCGTAGGTGTTGCCCGTGGGCACCGCGGTGCCCGAGCTCACACCTCCACCGCCTGGCGATCCTCGGGCGCGGCGTCCTTGTTGGCGGGGGCGCCGCCCTCCTCGTAATGCGACGGGCCGACGCCGAGCTGGAGCTCGATCCGGCGGATGCGCTCGAAGGTGCGCTGCGAGAGCGTGCGCTGGGCCGCCAGCAGGTCCCCGATCACCCCCAGCGCGCCGAGCAGCATGGCGGCGTTGAACAGCACGCCGCCCGCGATCAGCGACTGGACGTGGCCGGTGGCCTTGTGAGGGTCCTCGATGAAGAAGACGACGAAGCGGATGAAGATCGCGAAGGCCAGCGTCCCCATGACCAGCGCGCCGCCCCAGAACACCTTGAGCGGCTCGTACTGGGAGTAGATGCGGAAGATCGACAGGCCGTTGCGGCGGATATAGGCCGGAATCGAGGGGAACAGCCGCGAGTCGCGGGTCTTGGAGTTTGTGCGGATCGGGACGTGGTCGATCGCCACCAGGAGCTTGCCCGCCTGGATGATCGTCTCCAGCGTGTAGGTGAACTTGGAGACGACCTGCATCTGGAGCGCCGCCTCCCGGTTGTAGGCGCGAAAGCCCGAGGTGGTGTCGGGGACCTCGGTGTCCGAGGCCTGGCGCACCACCCAGGAGCCGAGGCGCTGCAGCCGCCGCTTGGACCAGCTGAAGTGCTCGTTGGAGTCGACCTGGCGGTCGCCGATGACCATGTCGGCCTCGCCGCGCAGGATGGGGGCGACGAGCTTGGGGATGTCGCGCCCGTCGTACTGGTTGTCGGCGTCGGTGTTGACGATCACGTCGGCGCCGAGCTTGAGGCCGGCGTCCAGACCCGCCTGGAAGCCCGCGGCCAGCCCTTTGTGGTTGGTCAGCTTGACGATGTGATCGACCCCGTGGGCCCGCGCGACCTCGATGGTCGCGTCGGTGGACCCGTCGTCGATGATCAGCCACTCCACGGAGTCGACCCCCTCGATCTCGCGGGGCAGGTACGACAGCGTCTCGGGCAGCTGCCCTTCCTCGTTGAAACAGGGGATCTGAATGATCAGCTTCATGGTCCTGAGGCGAACGCCCTACCACCAGATCGCGCCGCGGCGGGGGCGTGCGGTGCAGCCGATACTCCGTGCGGGCGCGCTATCCATCACACGGTAGCGGGATACTCGTATATGAAGATGGACACGGCAACGGCAAGCACGCCCGAGCCACCCCGTCGGCTTGCGATGTCGCCGCCATCGTCAGGCCGCCGTCGCGGTGCTTGGATCCGGCCCACGGACGCGGCCCGGCGCGACCTGCACCGGCCTGCGCTGTGGCTCCTGCTCGCGGTCACGCTGGGGCTGCGCCTGTGGGGCGTCAAGCAGGGGCTGCCCTACAGCTACAACTCCGATGAGGCCACGCATTTCGTTCCGCGGGCGATCGCGTTCTTCTCGCATGACTACAACCCCCAGTACTTTCTCAATCCGCCCGCGTACTCCTACCTGCTGCACTTCGTGTTCGAGCTGTGGTTCGGGGGCCCGGACGCGGTGCGGCGCGCCTATGTCGCCAATCCGACCGAGGTGTTCGTGGTGGCCCGGGTCGTCGCGGCGGTGCTCGGCACGATCGCGGTCTGGCTGACCTACCTCGCCGGGGAGCGGCTCTTCAACAAGACCACGGCGCTGCTCGGGGCGGCCGTGTTCGGCGTGGCCTTCCTCCCGATCTTCTACAGCCACCTCGCGCTCAACGACGTGCCCGCGCTGGCTCCGGTGGCACTCGCGCTCTACGGCGTGTCCGGGGTGCTGCGCAACGGCGCCCGGCGCGACTACGTGATCGCGGGGGTCGGCATCGGGCTCGCCGCCGCCACCAAGTACACGGGCGCCATCACCGCGGTGTCCCTGATCGCGGCGGCGATCTGCGACGGCGCCGGCGGAGCGCCGCTGAAGGCCGTGAGGCGGCTGCTCTTCGCCCTCGCCTGCGGGGTGCTGGCCTTCATCGCCGCCAATCCCTATTCGCTCCTGGACTTCAATGCCTTCCACGCCGGGGTGACGACCCAGCAGGCACTGGCCGGGGGCTCTGACCCCGAGAAGCTGGGGACCACCGCCGCCAGCGGCACCGCCTTCTACGTCTGGACCTTCACCTGGGGCCTGGGCTGGGCGCCGTCGATCGCCGCGCTGGCCGGCAGCGCGCTGCTGGTGCTGCGCCGCCGCCTGGCGCTCGCGGTGGTGTTGCTGCCCGCCCCGATCGCCTTCATCGTGTTCATGGGCGACCAGCAGCGCTACTTCGGCCGCTGGCTGATGCCGGTGTTCGGAATCATCGCGCTGTTGGCAGCCTATGGCGCGGTCGAGGCGGCGCGCTGGTTGATCCGGACCCGCCGGATGCCGGTGGTCCTGGCCGCCGGCGCGGTCGCCGTGGTGATGCTGGGTCAGAGCTTGGCCGCCGCGGTCCACAACGACGTGGTCCTCTCGCACGCCGACACGCGCAACGTGACCCGAGCCTGGATGGTGCGCCACGTGCCCGCCGGGGCCAGGGTCGTGGTGGAGCCGGTGGTCTCCAACGACTGGGCGCAGGACATCGGGCGCTCGCTGCCATGGACCACCACCGGCGCGCGCTGGCAGCTATGGAACCCGTACGTGACCGACGTCGACGCCAACGGCAACCACCTGCCGCTGGGCGGGCACCGCTACGTCGCGATCGACGAGTACGAGCGGACGCTGCGCCCGGAGTTGCTTCAGGAGTACGAGAACGCCGGGTACTGCTGGGTCGTGATCGGTTCCCTGCAGGCGGGCCGGTCCTTCGCGCAGCCCAAGATCGCCCCCGCGGCCATCGCCTACTACGCCGCTCTGTCCAACCAGGCCAAGCTGATGTTCCACATCAGCCCGTTCGCCAAGGGCAACCGCGCCGTCCCGTTCAGCTTCGACTGGTCGATCGACTACTACCCCAGCCAGTACGCCCGGCCCGGCCCCGAGATGAGCGTCTACCGACTTATGAGCGGTAAATGTGCGCCGAACTATGCTCCGAAGCGCCCATGACAACCATCGCCGATACCGATCGCCGCCACCTGGCTCGCGCGATCGAGATCGCGGAACAGGGCCGCGGGAGGGTCAGCCCCAACCCGCTCGTCGGAGCCGTCATCGCCAACGGTGACGGGCCAATCGGTGAGGGCTACCACCGCGAGTTGGGCGCCGCCCACGCCGAGGTCGAGGCGATCCGAGCCGCCGGAGATCACGACCTCGCCGGCGCCACCCTGTACGTGTCTCTGGAGCCCTGCTGCCACCACGGCCGCACCCCGCCGTGCACCGACGCCATCCGTGATGCCGGGATCCTGCGCGTCGTCGTCGCCTCCGACGACCCGTCCCAGCACGCGTCGGGCCGCGGCCTGGGCATCCTGCGCGACGACGGGATCGAAGTGGTGCTCGACAACGGCGACCTGGCCGACCGCGCGCGGCTGCTCAACCAGCCGTTTCGCAAGCGCGCGCGCACCGGCCGGCCGTGGATCCTCTTCAAGTCGGCGATGACCCTCGACGGCAAGGTCGCCACCCACCGCGGCGACTCCAAGTGGATCTCCGGCGAGTCCAGCCGCGAGCGCGCCCACCACTGGCGCGCCGAGTGCGATGCGGTCGCCGTCGGTGTGGGCACCGCGCTGGCCGACGACCCGCTGCTCACCGCCCGGATCCCGGGCGTCACCCGGCAGCCGCGGCGCGTCGTCTTCGACTCGCTGGGACGGCTCCCGCTCGACGCTCAGCTGGTGCGCGACGCGCGGCAGATCCCTCTGACGGTAGTCGTCTCCCGGGCCGCGCCCCGCGCCGCCACCGACGCCCTGGAGGCCCACGGGGTCGACGTCATCGTGGCCACGGGGGAGAACGAGCCCGCACGCGTGGTCTCGGCGCTGGACCAGCTCGGTGCCGCCGGGATCAGCTCGATCCTGCTCGAGGGCGGCCCGCGCCTGGCCGGGGCGTTTCTCGACGCCGGTGAGATCGATGAGATCCGGCTGTTCCTGGCGCCCCTCATCCTCGGTGGGCGCACCGCCCGCGACCCGCTGGAGGGCGAGGGCGCCGAGCAGATCGCCGACGCCGTGCGCGCCGAGAACCTCGAGTGCGAGCGCATCGGCGACGACCTGCTCGTCTCCGCCCGGATCAGGAAGTGGTAGAGGGGTTCCGCCCGTGTTCACCGGCTTGATCGCCGACCTCGGCCGGATCGAGGACGTGGAGCGCACCGGGGACGGTGTGCGGCTGATCGTGTCCTCGTCGCTGGCCGCCGAGCTGGCCGAGGGCGACTCGATCGCGGTCAACGGCGTCTGCCTGACGGCGACCAACGTGCAGCTCACGGCGTTCTCCACCGACGTCATGAACGAGACCCTGCGGCTGAGCTCGCTGGCCGAGGCCCGGCCCGGGGTCCCGGTCAACCTCGAGCTGGCCATGCGGCTGTCTGACCGGCTCGGAGGGCACATGGTCCAGGGGCACGTTGACGGTGTCGGCACAGTGCGCGGAGTCGCCGCCGACGGATTCTCGCGCCGGGTCGAGATCGAAGCTGGGGAAGAGATCCTCCGTTATGTCGTCCACAAGGGATCAATCACCGTCGACGGCGTCTCGCTCACCGTGGCCGGGCTCGGAGACACATCGTTTACCGTTTCGCTTATCCCAGAGACGCTGGAACGGACGAATCTTGGGCACGCAGAAGTCGGGACAACTGTGAATCTGGAGGTGGATGTGTTGGCCAAATACGTCGAGAGGCTGGTGGCACGATGAGCTCGACCAGGTCGGCGTTCGCCACGATCGAAGAGGCGATCGAGGACATCCGCCAGGGCAAGATGGTCGTCGTCTGCGACGACGAGAACCGCGAGAACGAGGGCGACCTGACCATGGCCGCCCAGTTCGTCACCCCCGAGGCGATCAACTTCATGCGCAAGGAGGGAGGCGGGCTCATCTGTCTCGCCCTCACCCCCGAACGCTGCGACGAGCTGGGCCTTGATCTCATGGCGGCCAAGAACGAGTCCGCCTTCGAGACGGCGTTCACGGTCTCGGTCGAGGCGCGCTCGGGCGTCAGCACGGGGATCTCGGCGGCCGATCGCGCCCGCACCATCCAGGTGGCGATCGACCCGAAGTCAAGCCCCCGTGAGCTCGTCCAGCCCGGCCACGTGTTCCCGCTCAAGGCCAAGGCCGGAGGCGTGCTCGAGCGCGTCGGCCAGACCGAGGCCGGTGTGGACCTCTCCAAGCTGGCCGGCCTGAACCCGTCCAGCGTGATCTGCGAGATCATGAACGAGGACGGGACGATGGCCCGGGTGCCCGACCTCATCCCGTACTGCGAGCGCCACGGTCTGAAGATGATCACGGTCGCCGATCTGGTGGCCTACCGGCGTCGCCACGAGAAACTGGTCGAGCGGGTCGTCTCCACCAAGCTCCCCACCGGGTTCGGGGACTTCGTGGCCGTCGGGTACCGGTCGCTGGTGGACAACAAGCACCACGTGGCCTTGGTCAAGGGCGAGGTCGACGGCGAGTCAGAGGTGCTCGTCCGCGTGCACTCGGAGTGCCTGACCGGTGATGTCTTTCACTCGCTGCGCTGTGACTGCGGCGAGCAGCTCGAGTCCGCGCTGGCCATGATCGAGAGCGAGGGCAGCGGCGTGCTGCTCTACCTCTCCCAGGAGGGGCGGGGCATCGGCCTGCTCAACAAGCTCAAGGCCTACAAGCTGCAGGAAGAGGGCCTGGACACCGTCGACGCCAACCTGCGCCTCGGCCTGCCCGCGGACCTGCGCGATTACGGCATCGGCGCCCAGATCCTCGTCGATCTGGGGCTTTCGAGCATCCGCATCCTCACCAACAACCCCAAGAAGATCTCCGGCCTGGCCGGCTACGGCCTTTCGGTCGCTGACCAGATCCCCATCCAGCACGCTCCCAACCCCCACAACGAGGCCTACCTGCGGGCCAAGCGCGAGAAGCTCGGTCACACGCTGCATCACCAGGGGCTGGCGCTGGACGAGGAGATGCTCGAGCGCGAGCACGAACAGGATCGTCAGCGGCGCGATGGCCACTGACCGGCGCGTCGCGCTGTGCGTGGCGCGGTTCTACACCGAGTTGGCCGCCAAGCTTCAGGAGGGCGCCCGGGCGGCGCTCGACGAGGCGGGCGTGACCACGATCGAGACCTTCTCGGTGCCGGGCGCGTTCGAGCTGCCGCTGGTGGCCAAGTACGCCGCCGAGTCGGGGCGCTTTGACGCCGTCGTGTGCCTCGGCGCGGTGATCCGCGGCGAGACCGACCACTACGACTACGTGTGCGCCACGGCCGCCGACGGCATCGCCCGCGTGGGCCTGGAGACCGGCATCCCGTGCGGCTTCGGTGTGCTCACCGTCGACACCATGGAGCAGGCCCTGGCTCGCGTCGCCGGCGGCGCCAAGCGCGACAGCGGCCGCCACGCCGTCGAGGCCGTGCTGGCCTCGCTGGACGTCAAGGACGAGCTCGCCGGCCGCCGCGGGAAGGCCGGCTTCTCGATCTGAGGCGACCGGCGTCGCGGTCAGTCGACGAAGTTCGCGTGCTCGTCGCCGCCCTGGCCCGGAGGCGCAAGGCCGGCGCCGCCGGAGTTGCCAGGACCGCCACGGCCGTGATCCTTGCCGCGGCCGTGACCGTTGCCCGGGGCCGGTGTCGGCGCCGGGGCCTGTCCGCTGGCCTGCAGCGCCTCGTTGAGCGTCTGCTGGACCACCGGCGTCTGATTGGGGATCTTCAGCCGCTGCTTGAGGATCGTCACCGCGGCGGAGGGGTCGCCTGACTTCAGCAGCGCCACGCCGAGGTCATAGAGGCCGTACGCGTAGGTGATGCTGCCCGGATCGGCGGCGGAGACCGCCTTGCGCAGGGTCGCGATGGCCTCCGGGTACCGGCCCGCGAGCAGCTCGTCGTGCCCGGTGAGCTGGAGCTGCTCGGCCGTCGGCGGCGCGGGGGTGGTCGGCGTGGTGGAGCTCGAGGACTCGGCCTGAGCCGGGGCCGGGGTCGCCGGCGTGGGCTTGGGCTTGCTGGCGGCCGCCGGCGCGTGGGTGGTCGCAGTCCGCTTGGGCGGGGTCGAGGCGTGGCGGACGGGATTGTCCGAGCCACCGAGGCCTGACAACGCCAGCGCCCCGACGCCCCCGATCGCCACGAGCAGCGCCACCAGGGCGAGCAGCCGCCCGGTGCGCCGGCGCGCGGAGGATGCGGGTTGGATCGTGCTCGCCGCCGTCCATGAGCCCGTCCCGGCCGCTGCGCGCTGGGCGTGGGCGGGGGTGGGGCGGTTCCAGCTGCTCGTGCCGCGCGACACCGACCCCGCGCGCACGCCGGAGCGTCCGTTTCCGTGGCCGTTGCCGTTGCGGCCCATGGCACCCGCGCCGACGACGTGGCCCGCGGTGCGGCGCCGGTGCGATGTTGCCCGCGGCGGGGTGATCGCGACGCCGCCGGTCAGGGCCGTCTCCATGGCGTCGACGAAGTCGCCTGCGGTCTCGAAGCGCTCCTCGGGCTCCTTGGCCATGCCGCGCATGAGGACATCGTCGAGGGCGGGGGGCAGGGTCCGGTCGCGGCCTGAGGCGGGCGGGCGCTCGTCCTCGATGTGCTGGCGTGCCTGGGCGGCGAAGTGCGGCGCGTCGAAGGGGCGCTCGCCGGCGAGCAGCTCGAAGGCGGCCACGGCCAGCGCGTAGCGATCCGACGCGCCGGTTGCCTCGCGGCCCAGGGCCTGCTCGGGCGACAGATAGGCGGCGGTGCCGAACAGCTCGCCGGTGCTGGTGATCGTGTCCTCGGAGACCAGCCGGGCGATCCCGAAGTCGGCGACGTGCAGCACACGGCTGCGGTTGAGCAGGAAGTTGGCGGGCTTGATGTCGCGGTGCACGATCCCGCGGGCATGGGCGTGGTCCAGCGCCGAGGCCGCCTCGCGGATCCAGCGCACCGCCTCCTGGCGCCTCACCGCGCCGACGCGGATGGCGTCGGCGACCGTTCCGCCGGCCAGGTACTCCATGACGATGAACGGGCGCGCGCTGGACTCGACGTCGCGGGGGTCGACCTCCAGGTCGCCGACGTCGTAGATCGTGACCACGTGGGCATGAGTGGACACGCGCGCCGCCGCCCGGGCTTCGCGCTTGAAGCGCCGCATGGCCATGTCGTCGCGGGCAAAGCGTTCGGCCAGGACCTTGACCGCCACGGTGCGCCCGAGCACCAGATCCTCGGCGCACCACACCGCGGCCATGCCGCCGGTGGCGAGCCGTCGGCGGACCCGGTAGCGATCCGGGAGGCGCAGATCGGTGGGCTCTGCCCGGGACTGCCCTCTAGAACCCATTGGGGCGGTTGCTTACCCGGCTGGCTCGTTTCAAATCCACGGTCGGGTACGGATGGTACGGGTCGCCGGGTCCATGTGCGACTGGTCTCCTATACTGCCCGCGATGCCCAAAGTCTGTCACGTGTGCGCGAAGGGTCCGTCCTTCGGCCATAACCGCAGCCACTCGATGGTCGCGACCAAGCGCCGCTTCGATCCGAACCTCCAGCGGGTGCGCATCGACGACGGCGGGACACCGCGACGCGTGTACGTCTGCACGCGCTGCCTCAAAGCCGGCAAGATCACCAAAGCCCGCTGAGCGCCGGCGTGCGCGCCGCCGCCAGCCCGAACGCAGGAGAGCGCTGACGGTGGCCGGACCCTGGCGAGCGACCGATCAGACTGGGATTTCCGATCCCAGCATCGTGCGCTTCCGTGCCCTGGTCGAGGCGGGGTTGGCAGCGCTTGAAGCGCGCCGTGAGGAGGTCAACGACCTCAACGTCTTCCCCGTCGCCGACGGCGACACGGGGGACAACATGGTGCTCACGCTGCGTGCCGTGCTCAACGAGCTCGACCGCCTCGCCGACGCGTCGGAGGGCCGCACCATCGACGAGATCGGGCGCGACGAGATCGTCGCCTCGGTGGCCCGCGCCGCGTTGCTCGGCGCGCGCGGCAACAGCGGCGTCATCCTCTCCCAGCTGATCCGCGGCGCCGCCGAGGAGCTGATCAGCCGGCCCGGCGAGCTGGTGGACCCGGTGCTCATCGGGGCCGCCCTGGCCCGCGCCGCCGACCAGGCGTACGGGTCGGTGCGCGACCCCGCCGAGGGCACGATCCTCACCGTGGTCCGCGAGATGGCCCACCGCGTCGCATCCGAGCTCGCCCACATGCCGGGCGCCCGGCTGAGCGCCGATGCCACCGCCGGAGAGCAGGACCTCGTCATCGCGGACGTGATCGAGAGCGCGCTGGAGGCCGGCCAGGAGTCCGTCAAGCGCGGCCCCGATCTGCTGCCCGTGCTCCGCGAGGCCGGGGTGGTCGATGCCGGCGGCTACGGGCTGACCGTCCTGCTGGCGGGGATCGTGGGGGCGCTGAAGGGATCGGAGGCGCCGCCGATCGAGCATCACCGCGCCGCCCGCGTGACCCACCCCCAGCACGCCTCGACCACGTTTCGCTACTGCACCAACTTCGCGGTCACCGGCAGCGGACTGGAGCAGCGCCGCTACGTGGGCGAGCTGGAGAGGCTCGGCGACTCTGTGCTCGTGGTCGGTGACCAGACGACGCTCAAGGTCCATGTCCACACCGATGACCCCGATGCGGCCACCGCCCTGTTCGCCGATGCCGGCATCGTCTCTCACCTCGACGTCGCCGACATGCGCGAGCAGGTCCAGCGCCGCGATGCGCGCCTGGAGGCCCCGGCCACGTTCGCGGTGTGCGGCGGCCTGGCCGTGGTCAACGGCGAGGGGATGGCCGAGCTGTTCGCCGGCTTCGGCCTGCGGGTGCTCGACGGCGGCCCCACGTTGAACCCCTCCACCTATGACCTGCTGGCCGCCATCCACGCGGTGCCGGCCGAGGAGGTGGTGGTGCTGCCCAACAGCTCCAACGTCATCATGGCCGCCGAACGCGCCGCCGAGCTCTCGGAGAAGACCGTGAGCGTCGTCGCCTCGCGCTCGCCCCAGGCGGGCCTGGCCGCGGCGGTCAGCCTCGACCCGGCGCGCCGGGCCGTCGACAACGCCGAGATGATGGTCGAGACGCTCGAGCGCGTGCGGACCGGCGCGGTCGCCCCGGCGGGCCGCGACGACGTCCAGGGCCGCTTCCACGCCGGCGAGGCCGTGGGCTTCGTCGAGGACGAGATCGTCGCCTGGGGCTCACCCCAGGAGACGCTTCGGGACGTGCTGGCGCGGCTGGGCCAGGACGCCGAGCTGATCACGGTGCTGCGCGGCGTCGACGCCCCGCTCGACGACGCCGCGGTGGTGGCGCTGGCCGGCGCTGAGGCCGAGCTGGAACTGTCCGAGGGCGGGCAGCCCAGCTACTGGTGGCTGCTGTCGGCCGAGTGAGCCTGTAGGCGACCGGCGTCGCGGTCATCATCCTCACGGCCGCCGATGTCGATCACCGCCTTCTCCGAGTCCCGCGAGCTCTCGCCCGACGAGCTGGCCGAGGCGCCCGTGCGCTACCCGCGTCCGTCGGCACTGGCCGAGCGCCTGCGGTTTGACCACGCCAAGGCCGAGAAGGCGGCCGCGGGCCTGGGGCTGATCACGGTTGGCGACCTGCTCGAGCATCTGCCGCGCGATCGCCGCGAGGCCCGCTCGGTGGCGCAGCTCGTCCCCGGCGAGATCGCCACGGTGGTGGTGGAGGTGCGCTCGATCGCCTCGCGGCCGGTGCGGCGGCGGGGGATGCGCCCGCTGGTCGAGGCCACCGTGGCCGACGGCACCGGCACGATGAAGGCCACCTTCTTCAACCAGCCGTGGCTGGCCTCCAAGTATCCCGCGGGCACGCGCCTGGTCCTGCACGGCAAGTTCGAGGCACGCAACCGCTTCCGCGTCCAAGGTCACGCACGCACGACCGAGGCCAGCGCGGGCGCGGAGGGCGTCGCGCACTACCCGGCGACGGAGGGGCTCTCCTCCACGCAGATCCTGGCCATGGTGAGCGCGCACGCCGGTGCGCTGGCCGACGTGCCCGAGCCGCTCCCCGCCGAGCTTCGGGTGGTCGAGCAGCTCCCCGGGCGCCGCTGCGCGCTCACCGCGGTGCACCTGGAGGGCGACGCGGAGCAGGCGATCGGCCGCCGCCGCTTGGCCTTCGACGAGTTGCTGCTCGTCCAGCTCGCGCTCCTGCGCCGCCGGCGACTGCGCCGCGCGGGCAGCCAGGCGCCGGTGCTCGACGCAGAGCCTGAGCTCAGCGCCCGCTGGCTGGCCGAGATGCTGCCCTTCGCGCCGACGGCCGACCAGCGCCGCGCCATGGAGGAGGTCGACGGCGACCTGTCGGGAGCCCGGCCGATGCAGCGGCTGCTGATGGGCGAGGTCGGCTCGGGCAAGACCGTGGTGGCGCTCTACACGCTGCTGCGGGCCGTGGAACAGGGCTACCAGGGCGCACTGATGGCGCCGACCGAGCCGCTGGCCGAGCAGCACTTCGCCACCATCCAGGCGCTCATGCCCGGCGAGGCGGTACCCATCGGGCTGCTCACGGGGTCCACGCCCGGGCGCCGGCGCACCGACCTGCTCGGCAAGCTCGGGTCCGGGGAGCTGTCGCTGGTGGTCGGCACCCACGCGCTCATCGAGGATCCGGTGCGGTTTGCCTCCCTGGGGGTGGCCGTGGTCGACGAGCAGCATCGCTTCGGAGTGCGCCAGCGGGCCGCGCTGGACGCCAAGGCGCCGGAGGGATGGAGCCCCCACGTGCTTCACATGACGGCCACGCCGATCCCGCGGACGCTGGCGCTGTCGCAGTATGGGGACCTTGACTTCACCGTCCTGCGCGAGCTGCCCAAGGGCCGTCAGCCCATCCAGACTCACGTCTGCTCCACCGAACGCGAGCGCGCCCGGGCCTATGACCGCATCCGGGAGGAGCTGCGCGTGGGCCGCCAGGCCTTCGTCGTGTGCCCGCTGGTGTCGGAGTCCGAGGCGTTGGCGGCGCGAGCGGCGGTGGCGGAGTACGAGCGTCTGCGGGCCGGCGAGCTGCGCGACTTCCGCGTCGTGCTCATGCACGGCCAGCTGAAGTCGGCCGACAAGGTCGAGGTGATGCGGGCCTTCGCCGCCGGCGAGACCGACGTGCTGGTCGCCACCACCGTCATCGAGGTCGGCATCGACGTCCCCAACGCCACCGTGATGCTGGTGGAGGACGCCGACCGCTACGGGATCTCCCAGCTGCACCAGCTCCGCGGGCGCATCGGGCGCGGTGAGCACGCCTCGCTGTGCCTGCTGTTCGGGCCCAAGGGCTCCGCGCGCCTGCGGGCCCTGGAAGGGCACACCGACGGCTTCCGCCTGGCCGAGATCGACCTTGAGCTGCGCGGCGAGGGTGAGCTCGTGGGGGTGAGGCAATCCGGCCTGGCCCAGTTCCGGGTGGCCGAACTGCCCCGTGACCGCGAGCTGCAGGAGCGGGCCAGGATGCGCGCCGAGGTGATCGATTCTGTGGACCCCGACCTCGAGCTGCCCGAGCACGCGCTGCTGGCCGACGCGCTGGCCGGTGCCTTCGGCGAGGAGGCGCGGGCGCCGATCCGGGCCTGAGGGTGGGTGGCCGTTGCCTGTCGCCCCCCGGACAATCGCAACGTATGCGCGTCATCGCCGGCACATATGGCGGCCGAGAGCTCGTCGCCCCCAGGGGCCGAGCCACCAGGCCCACCTCTGACCGCGTCCGAGAAGCCCTCTTCAGCATCCTGGGCGAGGTCACGGACCTGAGGGTCCTGGACCTGTTCGCGGGCTCGGGCGCGCTGGGCATCGAGGCGCTCTCCCGAGGCGCCGGACAGGCCACGCTCGTCGACTCCGGAGCCCCTGCGATCGCCGCAATCCGCCGTAATCTGGAGGCGCTCGGGATCACCGCCGAGGTGGTCCGGCAGCCGGCGGCGAGGTTCCTCGGGGCCGCACTACGCGACGGTCGTCAATACGATCTGGTGTTCCTCGACCCTCCATACCGCCACGCGAGCACCCTCGGACGGGAGCTGACGTCGGCACTGATGCCGATACTTGCGGTCGAAGCGCGGGTAGTGGCAGAGAGCGACCGACGCAGCCCGCTCGGGCTCGAGTTCACGCTGCTCGATGAGCGCCGCTACGGCGACACCTTGATCCAGATCCATGCCGCTTGATAACCGCATAGCCATCTGCCCCGGCACCTTTGACCCGGTGACCTACGGGCATCTCGACGTGATCAGCCGGGCCTCGGCGATGTACGACGAGGTCATCGTGGGCATCGTCAATCTGCCCTGGCGCAAAGGCCAGACGCTGTTCTCGGCCGAGGAGCGGATCCGCTTCCTCGAGAACGCCACCACCGATCTCCCCAACGTGGGGATCGAGACGTTTTCTAACCTGTTGGTCGAGTTCGCCCGTGAGAAGAAGGCGATGGCCATCATCAAAGGACTGCGTGCCATCTCCGACTTCGAGTACGAATTGGAGATGAATCAGCTCAACCGGCGCCAGGCCCCCGATATCGAGTCCGTTTACCTCATGGCATCGCCCAAGTACAGTTTCCTGAGGTCGAGCGGTGTGAAGGAGCTCGCCACGTTCGGCGGTGATATCGACGATCTGGTCCCCGTCGAGGTGGCTGAGGCCTTGAAGGAACGGGTCGGCCGTTGACGAAACAGAGGTCGCTAAATGGATGTCCTAGTACTCATCGACAAGCTGGATGATCTCGTCCACAACGCCAAGCCGGTCCCGCTGACCGACCAGGTCCGCGTGGACAAGGAGGAGATCTACGACATTCTCGACCAGATGCGCGCGACGATCCCCGAGGAGATCAAGCAGGCGCGGTGGATCGTCAAGGAGCGCCAGGAGATGCTGGCCGAGGCCAAGCGTGAGGCGGAGCGGATCGTCAAGGAGGCCCGCGAGCGCCAGGAGCGCCTGATCTCCGAGGAGGAGATCACCAAGCAGGCCGAGCGCGCCGCCGAGGACATCATCGAGGACGCGCGCGGTCGCGAGCGCGAGATCCGTCTCGGCGCCGAGGACTACGCCGACGAGATCCTCAACACGCTCGAGGTCAATCTCTCGAAGTTCATCGCCGCGGTCCAGCGCGGCCGTGACCGGCTGGCCGGCAAGGACGAGCCCGCCGAAGTCTCCTGACGGTCGTCGAGGTCATCGACGGCGACATCACGTCGCTGAGCGTCGACGCGGTCGCGAACGCGGCCAACACGCAGCTCCGGCACGGAGGCGGCGTAGCCGCCGCCATCGCCCGCGCCGGCGGGCCCGTGATCCAGGCCGAGAGCAACGACAGGGCACCGATCGGCCTGGGGGAAGCCGTCGAGACCTCCGCGGGCGAACTGCCGTGCACATGGGTGATCCATGCCGCCACCATGAAGCTCGGCGGACCGACCTCGCCGGACATCATCCGCCGTGCCACCGCGAGCACCCTGGCTCGCGCCGATGCGCTCGGCGCGCGCTCGCTGGCGCTCGTGGCCTTCGGCACCGGGGTGGGCGGCTTCTCGATGGACGAGGCGGCCCGCATCGAGGCCGAGGCGGTCCAGGGTCATCTCGCCGCCGGCAGCGGCCTGGAGCGGATCGTCTTCGCCGTCCGCGGCGCGGACGCGGCACAGGCCTTTGAGCGCGCCGTCAGCGCTTGCGGCCTGTGAGGGCCAGCGCGACGCCCAGGGCCATCATCGTGATCCCGCCCCCGGCGCTCATCGCGCGCAGGCGGCGTGGCGAGCGTCCCAGCCAGTCACGGGCGGTCCCTGACGCCAGCGCCCAGGTGCCGTCCGACAGCACCGCCACAACGCAGCAGATCGCCACCAGCGTGGCGAGCTGAAGCGTGGCGTGACCCCGCGCGGGCTCGATGAACTGCGGCAGCACCGCGGTGAAGATGAGCAGTCCCTTGGGGTTGGTGGCGCCGACCACGAACCCCTCGCGCAGGATCCGCCCCACGCCGCGCGGCTCGATGTCCAGCCCGGTCAGCGCGCCGGCCACGTGGCCGCGGTCGCGGAAGGTCCGGACGCCCAGGATGATCAGGTACGCGGCGCCGATCAGCTTCAACGTGGTGAACACCGCGTCTGACTTGGCCAGCACCGAGCCCAGGCCCGCGCACACCAGGATCCCCTGGAAGGCCAGGCCGCCGGTGTTCCCGAACACCGTGGCCAGCGCGGCACGGCGGCCCAGTGCGACGCCGCGGCTGACCACGAACAGCACGCTCGGCCCCGGCACGAGGATGAGCACATAGATCGTGACCAGAAAGGCGGCGAGGTGGTCGGTGGGGAGCATCCCGCGGTATTCAAACAGGCCCGGTCAGCTCTTCCCAGCGGTCAGCCGCGCAAGACGGCCTCGCGGAGGCTCCGCCGGGCCGTCAGCCGCAACGAGAACGCCCCCGGGGGTGGCTACCGGATCTGAAATCCGGTGAGCCCCTCGGGCGTCTCCTCGTGCTCGTCCACTGAATGGACGTCGGCCGAGGACGGCCCCCGTCGGCAGTAGCCGACGACCGACTGGACGGCGTCGGCTGCGCCCTCCAGCACCACCTCGACGGACCCGTCGCTGCGGTTGGCGGCCCACCCGGAGACGCCCTCGTTGCGCGCCGCGTGCCGGGTCGAGTCGCGGTAGAAAACTCCCTGCACCTTGCCGTGAACCACCAGGCGTCGGCGGATCTTGTCGGCGGC
Source organism: uncultured Actinomycetota bacterium (assembly GCA_963708835.1). Taxonomy (GTDB): domain Bacteria; phylum Actinomycetota; class Thermoleophilia; order Solirubrobacterales; family Solirubrobacteraceae; genus Palsa-465. The sequence continues at coordinate 384,563 of CAVPUB010000004.1, forward strand.
CATGCGCCGGATTGTCGCAGTGCGCCTGTTCTGTCCGCGCTGCGCGCCATGCTGAGCGGCCCGCTCATGAACGCTCTCTGGCTTGCACTCGGCGTGATCATCGGCGCGGCCGTCATGGCCGTCGCCCTGCGGCCGCGCCTGCGCACGCTCACCGTCGACGCCGCCCGGGCGCGTGACCTGGAGAACCGGCTGGTCAAGACGAGCACCGAGCTCGAGCAGGAGCGCGCGCGCGCCGTCGAGCAGCTGGCGACCATCAACGACGCCCAGGAGCGGCTCTCGGCCTCGTTCAAGGCGATGAGCGCCGACGCGCTGCAGTCCAGCATGGGCCAGCTCACCGAGCTCGCCCGCGCCCAGCTGCAGGCGGCCCAGACCGAGGTCAAGGGCGATCTGGACAAGCGTCAGCAGGCGGTGGAGCAGCTCGTCGCGCCGCTCAAGGAGCAATTGGGCCGCGTGGACAGCCAGCTCCTGCGCCTGGACCAGGAGCGCCGCGAATCGCGGGGGCAGATGAGCGCCCAGCTGCGCACGCTCGCCGAGACCAGCGAGCGGCTGCGCACCGAGACCAGTGCGCTGGTCACCGCGCTGCGCAAGCCCAACGCCCGCGGCCAGTGGGGCCAGATGCAGCTGCGCAACGTCGTCGAGGCCGCCGGCATGCTCAAGCACTGCGACTTCGTCGAGCAGCACTCCTACGCCGGCGATGAGACGACGCTGCGGCCCGACATGGTGGTCAACCTTCCCGGCGGCAAGCATGTCGTCGTGGATGCCAAGTCGCCGCTGCAAGGCATGCTCGATGCCCACGAGGCGCGCGATGCCGTCGAACGCGACCAGTACCTGCGTGACCACGCGCGCCTGTTGCGCAAGCACGTCAAGGCCCTGGCGGACAAGTCCTACTGGGCCCGGCTCGAGACCACGCCGGACATGGTCGTGATGTTCCTGCCCGGCGAGTCGTTGCTCGGCCCGGCGCTGGAGGCCGACCCGACCCTCATGCAGGACGCAATGACCCAGCGTGTCCTCATCGCCACGCCGACGACGCTCCTCGCGCTTCTGTACTCGGTCGCCTACGGCTGGCAGCAGGAGCGCGTCGCCGAGTCCGCCCAGGAGATCTCAGAGCTCGGGCGCGAGCTGCACGGGCGGCTGGTCAAGCTCTCGACGTTGCTGGCCAACCTCGGGACCCGTCTCAACCGGACCGTCAGCGCGTTCAACGAGACCATCGGCTCCTACGAGTCCCGCGTGCTGCCCAGCGCGCGGCGCTTCGCGGACCATGGGGCGGTCTCGGAGGGATCGGAGCTCCCTGAGCTCGAACCCGTCACCGTCTCCGCCCGCACCGTCCAGAACGCCGCCCTCCAGCTCGACCTCGGCCCCGACCTCGCCGAGCCCGAGCGACGCCCGCGCCGTCTGCGCGCCGCCGAGTAGCGCCGCGCCGGCGCCCCCAGGCTTCAGCAAGTGCCGCTGGGACCCCGCGTGGATCGGGCGGCGTTGAGTCCGGGAGCGGACAAGGGGATGCGGGGTTCGCCCGTGCCCTGCTCGGGAGTCCTTACGCAGCGTTACGGGGGCGGCAGACGCCCGCCGCGGCGCACGGGCGAGCCCCGCACCCCCGCACACGCCCCAACCAAGACCACCGGCCGCAACGTCAGCGCGAAGGATGCAGATGGCTGCGCGCGTTCCACCAGTGGCGGAGGTCGTCGCGCTGGTGGGGGAGGGGGTCGGCCGAGGGCTTTCGCTCCTGGACGTAGGCGAGCGCCTCGTCGATGCCCATGCCGTCATACACCGCGACGGCACCGGCGGCTACGGCGGCCGAGCGCTGCCACCCGGCGCGGCAGTGCACGTAGGCGGGCACGTCGGCCTTGAGCCAGCCGACGACCATGCGCACGGCCTCCTCCAGGGCGTCGGCGGGGAGCCGACCGAAGTCGGTGAGCTGCATCCGATGCTCCACGATCCGCGCCTCGCGCAGCGCCTCCTGCACGACGAATCGCCGGCCCGGTCCGTACTCCGCGTCCTCGACGAGGTTGAGCACCTGGCGGATCGACATCGCGGCGAGCATGCGGACGTCATCGCCGTCCAGCGGGTAAGCGCCGATGAGCAGCCCGTCGTGCACCTGGGCGAAGCCATACGTACGAAACCAGTCCGACATCCGCCTAATCATCGCCGGTGTCGGACATCCGCGCCGCCGTGTCTCATGACTTGCCGCCACTGCCGGGCGCGGCGAGTGCCACCCCGGAATCCGGTGAGGCGCCGGAGCGTGATTGGATAGCGGTCGATGGCGGTGGCTCTCTCCGATGGCATCCACGTCGCCGGCACGCTCGCGCGGGCCGGGATGTTGCGGCCCTCCCGCCCGGATCGCGCGATGCGCGCGATCAGGGGCCTGCACCGCTTCGGGCCGACGATGGCGGCGGGGGTCGTGGGCGGCGCAGCCCGCTTTCCCGGCGCGCCGGCGATCATCGACGACGAGGGGATCGTCACCTTCGCCGCGCTTGAGCGCCGCACCAACGCGCTCGCCCGCGGCCTCGCCGGCCACGGGCTGACCGAGGGCCGCGCGCTGGCGATCATGTGCCGCAACCACCGCGGCTTTGTCGAGGTCGCCGCGGCGTGCTCCAAGCTCGGCGTGCACGTCGTGCTGCTCAACACCGGGTTCGCCGGACCGCAGGTGGCCGAGGTGGTGGAGCGCGAGGGCGCCGAAGCGATCGTCTATGACCGCGAGTTCGCGGCCATCATCGCGCCGGCCCGCGGCGAGCGCGTCTGCTTCGTCGCCGACCCAGACGCCGGCGCTGACACCGAGGCCGACGCCGGCGATGCAAGCGACACCTCGCTGGCGCAACTCATCGCCACGCGCGTCGAGTCCCCGCTGCCCCCGCCCGCGGTGGCCGGGCGCGCGGTCATCCTCACTTCGGGGACCACCGGCACCCCCAAAGGGGCCAACCGGCCGGCCCCCAGCTCGATGGGCCCGATGGCGGCGCTGCTCTCGGCCATTCCCCTGCGGGCCCGCGAGACGACCGTCATCGCGGCGCCCCTCTTTCACGCCTGGGGCTTTGCCCACATGCTGCTGGCCACTGCCCTCTCCTCGACCATCGTCCTCAGCCGCCGTTTCGACCCGCTGGAGACGGTGCGCGCGGTCTCCGAGAACCGCGCCGACGCCCTCGTCGTCGTTCCGGTGATGCTCCAGCGGATGCTCGAGACAGACCCCGAGCATCGCGGGCGCCTGGACACGTCGTCGCTGCGCGTGATCGCGGTGAGCGGATCGGCGCTCCCGGGCCCGCTGGCCAACCGGGTGATGGACGCCTTCGGGGACGCCCTCTACAACCTCTACGGCTCGACCGAGGTGGCCTGGGCCACCGTGGCGGGCCCGGTCGACCTGCGGGCCGCGCCCGGCACCGCGGGCCGGCCACCGCGGGGAACCGTGGTCAAGATCCTGGGCGATGACGGCGACGAGCTGGCCACCGGCGCCAGCGGGCGCATCTTCGTGGGCTCGGAGATGCTCTTCGAGGGCTACACCGGCGGGGGTGACAAGGACCGCCGCGACGGGCTGATGGCCACCGGCGACGTCGGCCACTTCGACGCCGACGGACGGCTCTTCATCGACGGCCGCGACGACGACATGATCGTGTCGGGCGGCGAGAACGTGTTCCCGGGAGAGGTCGAGGACCTGCTGTCCGGCCTGGCCGGAATCCGCGAGGTGGCGGTCGTCGGCGTCGCAGACGAGGAGTTCGGACAGCGCCTGCGCGCCGTGGTCAGCCTCGAGCGCGGTGCTCAGCTCTCAGAGGCTGAGCTGCAGGATCATGTGCGGACCCACCTGGCGCGCTACAAGGTGCCTCGCGAGGTCGTCTTCGTCGAAGCCCTGCCCCGCAATGCCACGGGCAAGATCCTCAAGCGCGAGCTGCGCTCAGACACCGTCTGAGGCTGGGCGGCGATGCGTCGCGGGCAGGAGTTAATCTCGTACACATGCCCCTGCGTACTGACACATTTGATCTGGGCGGTCTGCGGCTCACGTCCGGTGAAGGCCGTCGGCTCGATCTCCATGTCGGCATCGACCCGTTCGAGCTTGGTGGTGAGCGCTACGCGGTGGAGCCGAGCGTCGTCCCGGCCCAGCTCGACGTCTCGCGCACGACCGGCTCGGGGTATGCGCTGCGCCTGCGTTTCGAGGCCAGGCTGAGCGGCCCGTGCATGCGCTGCCTGTCCGACGCCGACCCGGCGTTCGAGGTGGTGGCGCGTGAGGTGTCCCAGCCGGGAGAGGGCGAGGAGCTCGAGTCGCCCTACGTCCAGGACGGCGTCGTCGACCTGGGGGCATGGGCCCGCGACGCCCTGTCGCTGACGGTGCCAACGCAGGTGCTGTGCCGCCCGGACTGCGCCGGGCTGTGCCCCGACTGCGGGGCCGACCTCAACGAGGCGGGTCCGAGTCACGTTCATGAGCAGGAGCCCGACCCCCGTTGGGCGAAGCTTTCTGAGCTGCGCTTCGACTAAGCGGTGAGAGGACGTTGAGCAGTCTGGTGGCAAATTCCCGTTGTTTGCGGGCACTGCATCCATACTTCCTCAAGCCCGAAGCGGTTTCGGTCGATTACAGATGAGAATGCATCGTGCCGGCGAATCGTCGGGACCCAGCAGGGCTGGGGAGGCGATCGCGCCCCTCCGTGGGTTGCTGGAATTCGCGCGCATTGCGCGCCGTCAGCCGACGCTGCTCGAGACGCTGCGCGCCGTCGCCAGCGCGGTCTCTGAGGCCGTCGGCTTTGCCACGGTCGTGATCAACGCCTACCGGGCCGACCAGGGCGTCTACGAGGTGGTCACGGTCCACGGCTCAGAACGGGCCTCGGAGGTGCTGCTCGGCTCGATCACCAAGCCCGAGACGTGGGTGCCGCTGCTCGACGACCGGTTCCGCCGCCACGGCGTCTACTTCGTCCCCGAGGGCTCGTTGTCCCTCGACGATCCCACCGTCACCTGGTATCGCCCCGAGCCCAACGCCCGGGCCGCGGAGCTCGGCGGCGAGGCGTGGCGGACCGATGACGCGCTGTTCGCGACCCTCGAGGGCTCGGGCGGGCGTCCCTACGGGATCATCTCCGTCGACGAGCCGTTCTCCGGGCTGCGTCCCGACGATCAGCAGCTCGTGATGCTCAGCGCGCTGGCCGCTCACGCCGCCTTGGCCATCGAGAGCTCGCGCCAGATGACCGCGCTCGAGTCCTCGCTGGCCCGCCACCGGGCGGTGATCGCCTCCACCCTCGACTGCGTCATCGCCGTCGACGAGGAGGACCGCCTGATCGAGTTCAACCCCGCCGCCGAGCGCACGTTCGACTATCTGGCCTCAGACGTCCTGGGCCGTCACGTGGCCGATCTGCTCGTGCCGCCCGAGCACCGCGCCTTCTATCGCAGCCTCGCGCAGCGGCTCCGCGACAACCCGGACTCGAGCCTTTTGGACCGCCGCATCGAGACGACCGCCGTGCGTAGCGACGGCAGCGAGTTCCCGGTGGAGCTCACGGTGGCGCGGGTCGAGGGCGCCGGCGGTCTGGGACCGTCCTTCTACGGCTTCGTGCGTGACATCGGCGAGCGGCGCCGGGGGGAGGAGCAGCTTGCCTATCTGGCGTACCACGACGCGCTGACCGGGCTGCCCAACCGGATCCTCGTCGAGCAGGAGATCGACCTGGCCCTTGCGCGCGCCCGGCGCGCGGGCGGGGCGGCCGCGCTCATGTTCGTCGACCTCGACGACTTCAAAGAGGTCAACGACCGGCTCGGCCACGCCGCCGGCGACCGCCTCCTGGCCAGCGTGTCCGCTCGGCTGCGCGGCGTCCTGCGCGACTCCGACGTTCTGGCCCGCCAGGGCGGCGACGAGTTTCTGGTGCTGCTCGGCGACCTGTCCGACAACCCCACCGCGGCCGCCGAGAGCGTCGGCGGCAAGCTCCTCAGCGCGCTGCTCGAGCCGTTCGTCGTGGCCGGCACCGAGGTCCGGACCGGGGCCAGCATCGGGGTCAGCCTCTACCCGGACGACGCCGCGGACACGGAGGCGCTGCTGCGCCATGCCGACGTTGCCATGTACCGCGCCAAGGCCGCCGGCGGTGGTCGCCTGATCTTCCATCAGCGCTCGGACACCCTGGCCTCGCGCCGCTCGAGCATGGCCGCACAGCTGCGCACCGCCATCGACGCCGGCGAGATGGAGATCCACTATCAGCCGGTGTGGCTGCTGGCGCCCACCCGTGAGGTCTGTGGACTGGAGGCGCTGCTGCGCTGGCGCCACCCCGAGCGTGGCGTGCTCACGCCCGACGCGTTCATGAACCTGGCCGACCAGACCACCGTGGGCGATGACCTCATGACGTGGGTGCTGGGCGAGTGCTGCCGCCAGGCGCGCGATTGGCAGGCGCAGGAGCTGATGCCGATCATCGGCATCAACATCTCGCCCCACCAGCTGCTCGCGCCGGACTTCGCGGTCGCCCTGGCGCGCCGGGTGGCCGAGTCAGGGCTCTCGCCGAGCAACTTGGCGGTCGAGCTCACCGAGTCCGCGTGGACGGTCGACTCGGCCGAGACCCTGGAGGTGATCGAGGACCTGCGCGCGGCCGGCTTCCCGATGGCGCTCGATGACTTCGGCGCCGGCTACTCGTCGTTGTCGCGGTTGCTGGACCTCTCCTTTGACGTGATCAAGGTCGACGGCAGGATGCTCGTCGATGTTCCCGGCGACTCCACCGCCGTCAAGCTGCTGCAGGCCGTCTTCGACCTCGGGTCGGCGTGCGGCACCGACATCGTCGCCGAGGGGGTGGAGACCGAGGCGCAGCTCGACTTCCTGATCGCCCACGGCATCTCCCACGGCCAGGGCTCTCAGCTGGGGCCCCCGGTGCGCGCCGACGAGGCGACGGCGCTGCTGCGCCGACACCTGGTCCCCGGCGCGCCGCCGCGCCGCGGCACGCGCACCGACACCGGGCGCGTCTGACGGCTGGCTGCATCCAGGCCGCCCTGCTAGCCTCCTGCGTCGCATGGCGGTCCCCAAGCAGAAGCAATCTCACGCGCGCACGACGCAGCGACGCTCGCAACACAAGGTCAAGGCGGCCACCTATAACGCCTGTCCCACGTGCCACAGCCCCCGGATACCGCACCGCGTGTGCCCAGTCTGCGGGAGCTACCGGGGCCGCGAGGTCATCGCCGAGACCGGCCAGCAGTCGGCGTAGCTCGCTCACCCGATGGTGACCGTCGCCGTTGACGCGGGCGGGGCGGATCTGGGCCCTGCCGAGGTCGCCGCCGGAGCCGCCATCGCCGCTGCCGCAGGGACCAAGGTCCTGCTCTTCGGCCCCGCGGCCGAGATCGGGTCGGTCCCCGACGGGGTGGAGGTCGTCGACGCTCCCGTCTCGATCGCCAAGGCCGCAGACCCGGCCTTCGCCGTGCGCTCCACGCCCGAGGCCTCCATCGTCCAGGCCGCCAAGGCCGTCGCCGCGGGCCGGGCCCAGGCGCTGGTCTCCGGGGGCTCGACCGGCTCGGCGCTGGCCGCCGGACTGTTCAACATGCGCCGCGACCGCGGCATCTACCGCCCGGCGCTGGCCCTGCCGGTCCCCGTTCCCGGGGGTCGCCCGGTGATGCTGCTCGACGTCGGCGCCAACGTCACCTGCCGGCCCGAGCACCTGGTCCAGTTCGCCCACATGGGCTCGGCATTCTCCCAGGCGGTGCTCGGGATCTCGTCGCCCCGGGTGGCGCTGCTCTCCAACGGCGAGGAGGCGGTCAAGGGCACGCCGGAGCTCGTGGAGGTCCACGCGCAGCTGGCGGGCGAGGGCGGCACCGGCCTGAACTTCGTCGGCAACATCGAGGGCACCCAGGTGTTCGAGGACGCCGCCGACGTCGTCGTCATGGACGGCTTCACCGGCAACATCACGCTCAAGCTGATCGAGGGGGTGTCCGGCCGGACGCTGCGCGCCATCCGCGACGTGGCCATGGACTCCACGCGGGCCAAGCTCGGCGGCTGGCTCCTGCGCCCGGCGATCCAGAGCCTGCGCGACGAGATCGACCCCGAGGGACCCGGCGGCGCCTACATGCTCGGGCTGCGCCAGCTCGGGGTGGTGGCCCACGGGCGCTTCAGCCGGAGGGGCTTTGCGCGCGCCATCGAGGTGGCGGCGCGCGGAGTAGAGGAAGATGTCATCAGCACCACGCGAGCCGCATTGAGGGCCGCCGGCGCACTGCGAACCCCCGGCCATGGGGGAGAGGAGGACAACGATGGTGAGTAAGCCCACGCACTGCGCGTCCGGGCTGACGTCTACGGTGTGGCGCCGATGAATCGAGAGCAAGTCTTCTCGCTGATCCGCGCACACCTGGTCGACGAGCTCGAGGTCAGCCCCGGCTCGATCTCGGAGTCGACCCGTTTCCGTGAGGATCTGGAAGCTGACTCGCTGGATCTCTACACGCTGGTGCAGGAGCTCGAGGACTCCTACGGCGTGCGGATCTCCGACGAGGAAGCCAGCCGCATCCTCACCGTCGGCCAGGCGGTCGATTTCGTGCTCGCCAGCGGAGCTCTGCCGGCGACCGCGGGCCAATCCACTGACACTGAGTGACACCACAACCGACGCGCAAGGACCCGGTCCAAACCGGGTCCCACCCGTCCGGCGCGACCCTCGCGGACATGCTCGACCGCCTGGAGCCGGACCTGCAGCGCTCCGTGTTCACCCACTCGTCGTGGACGACGCGTCGCTCGGAGTCCTACGAGCGACTCGCCTTCCTGGGCGACAGCGTCCTGGGGCTGGCCGTGACCACCCATCTGTTCCCGCGGCTGGACGCCGAGCGGTTCGGTCCCGGACGCCTGACCAAGATCCGGGCGCAGGCGGTGTCGGGCCGCTCCTGCCGGGCGGTGGCCGAGCGGCTCGGCGTGCCGGATCGTCTGCGCGCAGCCGCGCCGGAGTCGGCGGCGGCCGGGCTCGAGGCGCTCATCTCGACCGAGCGCGTCCTGGCCTCGGTCATCGAGGCGGTGATCGGCGCGTGCTATCTGACCTTCGGCTACGACGCGACCGCCGAGGTGGTGGTGGGGGCCTTCGCGCCCGAGATCGAGAACGCGCTCGAGCACTCGGTGGACTACAAGTCGGCGCTGCAGGAGCGCTTGGCGCGCCGCGGGGAGCTGGTCAGCTACGCGGTGGTGGACGAGCAGGGGCCGCCCCACGACCGTACCTTCACGGTGCAGGCCACGATCCGCGGCAAGGAGATCGGCTCGGGCGTGGGCCGCTCCAAGAAGGACGCCGAGCAGGAGGCCGCGCAATCCGCGCTGGAGGCGATGACGAAGTGACGCCTGGCGACGGCGGCGTCCGCGTAGCGGCGCCCACATCGGATCCCACCCACCCCGGGGCGGCGGCGTGCATCTGAAGTCGATCACCGTCAAGGGCTTCAAGTCCTTTCCGGACCGGACCAGGCTGGAGTTCGGCCCCGGCGTCAGCGTGATCGTCGGGCCCAACGGCTCGGGTAAGTCCAACGTGACCGACGCGGTCCTGTGGGCGCTGGGCGAGCAGTCCCCCGGCGCGGTCCGCGGCCAGTCGATGCAGGACGTCATCTTCGGCGGCGCTCCGGGCCGCCAGGCGGCCGGCCACGCCGAGGTGGAGCTGGTCCTCGACGACGGTGAGGGCAGCCTTGGCCTGGGCGTGCCGGAGATCTCGATCTACCGCAGGCTTGACCGCGCCGGCGAGGGCGAGTACCGGCTGGCCGGCGCGCGCTGCCGGCTTGTCGACATCGTCGAGCTGTTGTCGGACACGGGCCTGGGCAAGGAGATGCACTCGGTCATCTCCCAGGGCCGGGTCGAGTCGCTCGTCACCTCCAAGCCGCGCGATCGCCGCCTGCTCATCGAGGAGGCCGCCGGACTGGGCAAGCACCGCAAACGCCGTCGCCGCGCGCAGCTCAAGCTGGCCCGCACCCAGGACAACCTCGACCGCGCCCTCGACGTGGAGCGCGAGGCTCGCTCGCGGCTGCGCCCGCTCAAGCGCCAGGCCGAGGCCGCGGAGCTGCACGAGCGCCTCGAGCGCCAGTCGCTGGAGATTCGCTGGGAGCTCGCCCGCGACGACGTGCGGGGTTACCGCGCCGCGATGGCCTCCGCCGAGACGACGGCGGCCGAGATCCGCGAGCACCGACAGGCGCTGCAGGCGGAGCTCGAGGCCGTCTCAAAGCGCCGCGAAGCCGCCGAGGAGGCGCTGGCCGCCCGCAGCGCGCAGCGCGAGGAGCTCTCGCGCCGGGCCTACGCGGCCCGGGGCGCCGCCGAGCGGATCAGCTACCGAGCCGAGTCGGCCCGGGCCGCCGCCACCTCGGTCCAGGACCGGCTGACGCGCTACCAGGAGATCGAGGCCGCGCTGGCCGCCGAGGCGGCCGCGGACCAGGACGACCCCGAGGCCGCGGGGCGCATCGCAGGGCTTGAGGAGTCGCTGGAGGCACTCGACCGCGATCGCGAGGCCGAGCTCGTGCGCCAGCTCGCCGAGCTCGAGGAGCAGCTGACCGCGGCCCGAGCCCGCGTCGCCGAGCAGTCCGAGGCGGTCGCTGCCGCGCAGACGGAGCGCGACGCCGCCGAGGCCGCCGCCGAGCGTGTGCGCGGTGAGGTGCGCGACGCCGAGCGCGCCGTGGAGACGGCGCGCCGCGAGGCCGCGCGGGTCGGGGGCGAGCTCGCCGCCGTCAACCAGTTCCTGCGCCATCACGCCGGCGCGCCTCACGGGGCCGCCGCTCTCGCCGACGACCTCGATGTCGACTCGGGCTACGAGCTGGCCGTCGCGGCCGCGCTGGACGGCCGCCTGCGCGCTGCCGTGGTCGACGACCGCCCGGCGGGCGCGACCCTGCTGGACCGTGCCGGGGCCGATGGCGGGCGGACCCTCGTCGTCGATGACGCCGCCGGCGACGGTGCCGACGGCGCCTCCACGCCCCCGGCGCCGGGGGCGGCACGGCTGATCGATCACGTGCGGGCGCAGGGCCGGGCGCTGGCGTTGGCGCGCGCGCTGTTACGCGACACGTGGCTGGTCGATGACATCGATGGCGTGGCCGCGCAGTTCCAGGGTGTCGCCGTCACGCGCGGCGGCCGGGTCTGGTCGGCGCGCACCCGCGAGCTGCGCCAGGCCCCGGCCGTGGGCGAGGACCGCGTCCTGGCCGAGCGCAACCGCCGCGAGCAGCTCATCGCCGAGTCAGAGCGCGCCGCCCAGGCGGAGGTCGACGCGCGCGCCGGCGTTCAGCGGGCCACCGCCGGGATGTCGGACGCCGACTCCGTGCGCGACAAGCTCACCAACTCCCACCGCGCCGCCGTCCGCGCGCTCGACGAGCGACGCGAGGAGGAGCGGCGGATCACCGCGCTCATCGGTCGCCGCCGCGCCGCTCCCGACGACGGGGTGGGTGGGGACGGAGTCGATCGGCGCGCCCAGCTGGCCGCCGAACTGGCCGCCGAGCTCCGGATGCTCGAGCGCGTCGAGCGCGAGCGGGCGCAACGGGCACAGCGTCTGGAGCGGGTGCGCGCGGGCCTGGTCCGCGATCAGGAGCTGGTTCCCGCGGTGGCGAGCGTCATCGCCGCCCTCGAGGACGCGGCCGGCGCGATCGCCCAGCGGCTGGAGAGCTTCGACGAGGCGCTCGCCGCCGATCGCGAGGCCGGGGAGCACGTCGCCGTCGAGCTGCGCACCTGCGCCCAGCAGGAGGCCGAGCTGCACGCCAAGATCAGCTCGCAGAACGAGACCCTCACCCAGGCCGAGGTCCGGCTCCAGCGCGCGCGTGACCAGGCCGGCGACGCCGAGGCCGAGCTCGGGCGTATCGCCCAGCGCCTCGAGCTCGCGGCCGAGCCTGCGCAGGAGGCGCTCTCAGAGGAGGAGCGTCAGACCCTTGACGCCCGCCTGGAGCGGGTCGGGCGCCGGCGCGAGCAGTTGGGCCCGGTCAACCCGCTGGCCCAGGAGGAGTACGCCGAGGCGGTGGCCCACGTCGAGGAGCTCGAAACCCAGCGCGCCGACCTGGAAACCGCCCTGCGCGAGCTCGAGAAGCTCATCGCGGACACTGACAAGCAGATCCGCACCACCTTCGAGCAGACCTTCGCGGCTACCGCCAGCGCGTTCGAGGAGTTGGCCGGCCAGCTCTTCCCCGGCGGCGAGGGCCGGCTGCGGCTGGTGTCAGAGCGCGAAGGCCCGGCCCGGGTGATCGGCGGCCAGCAGGCCCCCGAGGCAGACGGCGACCCCGAGGGCGATGACGCCGACGAGAGCTCGGGCGACGACGATCTCGAGCCCGAGGAGGACCTGCTCGGCGTCGAGATCGAGATCACCCCGGCCGGCAAGGAATGCAAGCGCCTGTCCCTGCTCTCCGGCGGGGAGAAGTCGATGACCGCGCTCGCCTTCCTGTTCGCGGTGTTCCTGGCGCGCCCGTGCCCGTTCTACATCCTCGACGAGGTCGAGGCTGCGCTCGACGACCTCAACATCGATCGCTTCCTCGCGCTGTTGCGCCAGTACTCCTCGCGCGCCCAGTTCATCGTGGTCACCCACCAGAAGCGCACCATGGAGGCCGCCGACTCGCTCTACGGCGTCTCGATGGGCTCCGACGGCATCTCCAAGGTCATCTCGCGCAAGCTCTCCGGCGGCGACGGGCCGACGGACGCCGACACCCAGGCTGCGGCCGCCTGAGCCGGCGTTGATAACGTCGCCGCCGTCATGGCGCGCGATTGGCGGGAGCTCTTCATCATCGACGGGGCCGAAGCAGGCGAGGCGCCGCCGGCGGCCGAGGAGCCCGAGCGCCGTATCGGTCGCTTCCGCCGCCTGCGCGACAGCCTGCGCAAGACCCGCCAGGCGCTGCAGTCAGAGATCCAGGCGACGCTGTTCGAGGATCTCAGCGACGAGACATGGGAGCGCCTGGAGGAGGCGCTCATCTACGCCGACGTCGGCGCTCAGACGACGGCCAAGGTGGTTGGCCAGCTCGAGCAGGAGGCCGCCGAGAACAAGCTCAGCGGCGGCCAGGAGCTCTCCGACCGGCTGGTGGAGCTGCTCACGGAGATCGCCCAGACCGGCACCGACACGATCGACCTGCGTGCGGAGCCCACCGTCATCCTCGTGGCCGGCGTCAACGGGACGGGCAAGACGACGACACTGGGCAAGCTGGCGTGGCACCTGAGCAAGGAGCTCAAGCGATCGGTCGTGCTCGCGGCCGGCGACACCTTCCGCGCCGCGGCGGTGGAGCAGCTGGAGCTATGGGCTCAGCGCGCCGGCGTCGATTTCGTCAAGGGCGGGCTGGGCGCGGACTCGGCCTCGGTGGCCTTTGACGCGATCGCGACCGCGCGCCGCGACGGCGCCGACGTGGTCCTCATCGACACCGCCGGCCGCCTGCACACCCAGGACAACCTGATGGAGGAGCTGGCCAAGGTCCGCCGGGTGATCGCCAAGCAGATCCCCGAGGCCCCGCACGAGACGCTGCTCACCGTCGACGCCACCACCGGTCAGAACGGGCTGCGCCAGGCCAAGGCGTTCTCGGAGGTGATCGACGTGTCGGGGCTCGTGCTCACCAAGCTGGACGGCACCGCCAAGGGCGGGATCGCGCTCGCCATCGCACAGGAGCTCGGCATCCCGGTCAAGCTGATCGGCGTGGGGGAGCAGCTCGAGGACCTCCGGCCGTTCGACGCCGGCGAGTTCGCCCGCGCTCTGGTCTCCTGAAGCGCCCGGCGCGGCGTGTCCGCCGCCTGACGAGCCCCCGCGCTTACACCGGAAAGTGCACTCGCCGCCGCGCCGCCGCGCTACGCTGCCGGGCACATGGCCGGATGGGTCCTCTGGGTGATTCTGGCGTGCGCCTTCGGCGTCGGCGAGATGCTCTCAGGCGGCTTCTTCCTGGCCCCGTTCGCGCTCGGCGCGGCGCTCGCCGCAGCGGGGGACGCGGTAGCGGGGGAGCCCCTCGGGGTGATCGTGTTCGTCGTCGCCTCGATCATGTCGCTGCTCCTCCTGCGTCCCATCGTGCGCTCGCACATCCGGATGCCGCCGGCGATCAGAACGGGCAGCGCGGCGCTCATCGGCAAGCGCGCGATCGTGCTCGAGCGCATCGCCAACGCCGAGGGCGTCGGGATCGTCAAGATCGACGGTGAGGTGTGGACGGCGCGCTCGCTCTACGATGACGACGAGATAGAGCCGGGGGCACGCGTCGAAGTCGTCGACATCAAGGGCGCGACCGCGCTAGTCAGCGAATAGGAGAAGGCCATGGTCGGAGGCATCATCGCCGTCGTGATCGTCGTGTTCCTGGTGATCATGTTCGCTCGCACGATCCGAATCGTGCCTCAGGCGCGGGCCGGGATCGTGGAGCGCTTCGGCCGCTACCACCGCACGCTGAACCCGGGCCTGTCGGTCCTGATGCCGTTCGTCGATTCGCTCAAGCCGCTCATCGACCTGCGCGAGCAGGTGGTCTCCTTCCCGCCCCAGCCCGTCATCACCGAGGACAACCTCGTCGTCGGCATCGACACCGTCCTCTACTTCACCGTCAACGACGCCAAGTCCGCGACGTACGAGGTTGCCAACCCGCTGCAGGCCATCGAGCAGATCACGGTGACGACGCTGCGCAACGTGATCGGATCGCTGACACTGGAGCAGGCGCTGACCAGCCGCGACCACATCAACGCGCAGCTCCGCACGGTGCTCGACGAGGCGACCAACCGGTGGGGGATCCGGGTCAACCGCGTCGAGATCAAGTCGATCGACCCGCCGAGCACGATCCAGGAGGCGATGGAGAAGCAGATGCGCGCCGAGCGCGACCGGCGGGCGGCGATCCTCAACGCCGAGGGCGTCAAGCAGTCCCAGATCCTCACCGCCGAGGGCCAGAAACAGGCCGCGGTGCTCACCGCCGAGGGCCAGAAGCAGGCGGCGATCCTGCGCGCCGAGGGTGAGGCACAGGCGATCGCCACGGTGTTCACCGCCATCCACGACGGCGAGCCCGACCCTCAGCTGCTCTCCTACCAGTACCTCCAAATGCTGCCGCAGCTGGCCAAGGGCGACGCCAACAAGGTGTTCGTCATCCCGACGGAGTTCGCCGAGGCGTTCGGTGGCATCACCAAGGCGTTCGCCTCGGGCCAGGCGGGGGCGGCCCCGTCTAGCGACGGCGCCGCGCCGGAGACGCCGCCGTCTCCTCCTCAGCGCCAGCTTCCCTCCTGAGCGCAGTAGCCTCAGCAGGCAGAAAGCAGCATGTTCGATTCCCTTGCCGAGAAGCTCCAAGCGACCCTGTCCGAGGTCCGCGGCCGCGGCACCCTGACCGAGGCCGACATCAACGCCGCTATGCGCGAGATCCGCCTCGCGCTGCTCGAGGCCGATGTCAACTTCAAGGTGGTCAAGAGCTTCACCACCGCCGTCAAGGACCGCGCGCTCGGGGCCGACATCGTCGGCAAGCTCAACCCCGGCCAGCAGGTGGTCAAGATCGTCTCCGACGAGCTCACCGAGCTCATGGGCGGGGCCTCCCACGAGCTGTCGTTCTCGCCGCGGCCGCCGACGATCGTGCTCATGGCCGGTCTGCAGGGCTCCGGCAAGACGACGGCCACGGGCAAACTCGCCCGCTACCTACGCACCGAGCACCACTCCTCGGTGGCGGTGGCCGCCTGTGACGTCTACCGGCCGGCCGCCGTGGATCAGCTGATCAAGGTCGGTCAGCAGGCCGGCGTGGACGTGTATGAGCAGGGCACCGACCGCAACCCCGTCGACATCGCCAAGTGGGCCGCGGACCGCGCCCGCGCCGAGGGCAAGGACGTGCTCATCGTCGACACCAGCGGCCGGCTGCATGTCGACACGGAGCTGATGACCGAGCTGGCCGACATCAAGAAGGCGATCAACCCCACCGACATCCTGCTCGTCGTCGACGCCATGACCGGACAGGACGCGGTCAACGTCGCCGAGCAGTTCGCCGAGGTCGTCGACTTCGACGGCGTGGTGATGTCCAAGCTCGACGGCGATGCACGCGGCGGCGCGGCGCTCAGCGTCAAGGCGGTGACCGGCAAGCCGATCCTGTTCGCCTCCACCGGGGAGAAGCTCGACCAGTTCGAACGCTTCCACCCCGACCGCATGGCTCAGCGCATCCTCGGCATGGGCGACGTGATGACGCTCATCGAGAAGGCCGAGTCAAGCTACGACGAGCAGCAGGCGGCCGAGCTGGAGCGCAAGCTGCGCAAGCAGGAGTTCGGGCTCGACGACTTCCTGGACCAGATGCGCCAGATCCGCAAGCTCGGGCCCCTGCAGAACCTGCTGGGAATGATCCCCGGAATGGGCAAAGAGCTGCGCGGCGTCAAGGTCGACGAAAAGGAGTTCGACCGCCTCCAGGCGATCATCCTCTCGATGACCCCCCAGGAGCGGCGTCACCCCGAGCTGATCAAGGGCTCGCGGCGCCTGCGCATCGCCCAGGGCTCGGGCACCAACGTCCAGGCGGTCAAGGCTCTGATCAAGCAGTTCGAGCAGATGCGCAAGGTCATGCGGCAGGTTGCGCAGGGGCGGATGCCCGACCTCGGCGCGATGATGCGACAGGGCCGGTAGGCCGTTTCCCCCGAAAGCACGCTAACCTCATCGCTCGCTTATGGCAGTCAGACTCCGACTCACCCGTATCGGCGGGCGCAAGAACCCCGTCTGGCGCGTCGTCGTCGCCGACCAGCGCTCCAAGCGCGACGGTCGCGTGATCGAGACCGTCGGTCACTACAACGCCCAGACCGACCCGTCCACGATCGTGCTCAACGAGGAGCGCATCCGCGACTGGCTCGCCCGCGGCGCCCAGCCGTCGGACACCGTTCGCAAGCTGCTGCGCACTCAGGGCATCTCCTAGCCCGCCGATCGTGAAAGACCTGCTCGAGTACCTGGCCAAGGGGCTCGTCGAGCACCCTGACGCCGTGCAGGTCACCGAGGTCAAGGAGGATGACGGCACGATCGTGCTCGAGCTGTCCGTCGACGAGGACGACTACGGCAGCGTGATCGGCCGCGGCGGCCGGACCGCGATGGCGTTGCGCACGGTGGTCAAGGTGGCCGCCGTCAAGGAGCAGCGCCGCGTCTTCGTGGACATCGTCGACGACTGAGCCGGTGACCGAGACGGAGCACTGGCTGCGCGCCGGTGTCGTCGGACGCCCCCACGGCCTCGACGGCAGCTTCCATGTTGCCGAGCCGGTCGCGGCGCTGCTGGAGATGGGCACCGAGGTCCGCCTCGGAGGGAACCTGCGCACGATCGTGCGGCTGGCCGGCCACGATGAGCGGCCGATCGTCCGTCTGGAGGGCTGCGAGGATCGCGGGGCCGCCGAGGCGCTGCGCGGCCAGGAGCTGTTCGTGGATCGGGGCCGCGCGCCCGACCTCGAGGAGGACGAGTGGTGGGCCACCGACCTCGAGGGCTGCGCCGTACGCGACGGTGAGCGCGAGGTGGGCGTGGTCGCGCGGCTGCTGGCGCTCCCCTCCTGCGAGGTCCTCGAGGTCACGCGCTCGGGCGACGCGCCGGACCTGCTCGTGCCGCTGGTCCGCGACGCCGTGCGCGACGTCGACCTGGAGGGCCGCGTCATCGACGTCGATCTGGAGTTCCTGGGCGAGGCCTAGGGTCAGGACGCGGAATGGAGATCGACGTCTTCACCCTGTTCCCTGAGGCCTTTGACTGGTTCCTGGGCCAGCGCCACGTGGCCAACGCCCTGGCGCTCGGCCATCAGCTCAACCGCGTCAACTACCGAGACCACACGCCCCTGAGCGGGCGCCAGGTCGACGACACCCCGTTTGGGGGCGGGGCCGGGATGGTCCTGCGCGTCGACGTGGTGGAGGCCGCGCTGCGCGGGCGCTACGGCGTCGACCCGGTGCAGCTGCCCGCCCAGCGACGCGTCGTCGTGTTGGACCCGGGCGGACGCCTGCTGGACGACGCGCTCGTCGACGAGTTGGCGGCGCAGCCGGCCCTGACGCTGCTCTCGGGCCGCTACGAGGGTTTTGACGAGCGCATCGTCGAGCACTTCGCCTCAGACCGGGTGTCGATCGGCCGCTACGTGCTCGCCGGCGGCGAGCTGGCGGCGATGGTCGTCTGCGATGCCGTGCTGCGCAAGCAGCCCGGCGCGCTGGGGGATGAGCGCTCGGCGGTGGAGGAGTCCTTCAGCGCGGCACTGGAGGGCGGGCCCGAGTATCCCCACTACACCCGGCCGGCCGAGCATCGGGGGTGGCAGGTGCCCGAGGTGCTCCTGTCCGGCCATCACGCCCGGATCGCCGAGTGGCGGCTGGCCCAGAGCCGCGAGCGGGCGGCGAGAGCGACGGACCCTGAGCCGCCACGGGCTTAGCCCAGCGCCAACACCGCGTGTGGGAGGGACCCGCTACCATGAGTCGCCGCATGGGCGGAGGCGCGCTTGCGCACGCGGCCTGATGGCCTGTCCGGCCGCCGCCAAGCACACTCGGCAGCACCAACTTCATTCCCCCGTGAGCACAGTCATCGACAGCCTGGAGCGATCGCAGCTCCGCCGTGTCCCGGCATTTGACGCCGGTGATCGGCTCCGCGTCCACTTCCAGGTCATCGAGGGCACCCGCCGCCGTACGCAGGTGTTCGAAGGGGTCGTGATCAAGCGCCAGGGCCACGGCGCCCGCGAGACCTTCACGGTGCGCAAGCAGTCCTTCGGCGTCGGCGTGGAGCGGACGTTCCCGCTGCACTCGCCGAAGATCGAGCGCATCGAGGTGGCGGCCCGCGGCGACGTGCGCCGGGCCAAGCTCTACTACCTGCGCGGCCGGATCGGCAAGCGCGCCCGAGTGCGCGAGCGCCGGTCCACGGGGCCGGAGGTGGCGGTCGAGCGCGAGCTGCTGTACGGGCCCGAGGGCGATGGCGAGCCCACCCCGGTCGACGCCGAGGGCGCGACCGCGGAGGAGACGGTCGCCGAGGCCGTCGAGGCCCAGGAGGAGGCTGCAGCGACCGCCGCGGCGGAGACTGAGGCGCCCACCGAGACGGAAACGGCCGAGGCGCCTGCGGCAGAGGCCGCACCGGCCGAGCAGGCAGCTCCCGAGACCGAGGCGGCCGCCGATGAGGCGACCGAGCCCGAAGCCGGCGCTGAAGGCACCGATGCATCCGAGCCCGCAGCCAGCGCTGACGCGACCGAGCCGGGCAAGGAAGAGCCAGCGACGGACGACGAGTAGGTGTGACGAAGACCAAGAAGCCGCTGGCGCGCTCAGTGGTGGAGTTGGTCGTGATCGTCGCGATCGCCCTTGGTCTGGCCATCGTGATCCAGGGGTTCATCGTCAAGCCGTACGAGATTCCGAGTCCGTCGATGGTGCCGACCTTGAAGGTCGGACAGCGCATCCTCGTCGACCGGCTCGGCATGCACTTCTCCAGCCCCCACGTCGGCGACATCTACGTCTTCCATCCCCCGGTGTCCGAGACCTGTGCCAACCCCAACGAGGGCGAGAACGGCCTCGGTCAGGACGGCGCGGCGCCCTGTGACGTCGCCCAGACCCACGAGTCCTCGCAGACCTACGTCAAGCGCGTGGTGGGTCTTCCCGGCGACCGGCTGACGATTCGCGACGGCCACGTGTACCGCGACGGGCACCCTGAGCAGAGCTCCTACACCGTCCCCTGTGACGGCGCCGGCGAATGCAACTTCCGTGCCAGCATCACGGTACCGAGGGGTGACTACTACATGATGGGCGACAATCGCCCAGACTCACTCGACAGCCGCTACTGGGGCCCCGTGCCCAAGGCGTGGCTGATCGGCAAGGCGTTCTTCACCTACTGGCCCCCGAGCCGGATCGGCTTCCTCTAGCCCTCCCGAATGTCCGTGTCCCGCAAGAAGAAGAAATCTCCGGTCGCATCGCTGGTGGAACTGGTGGTGACCGTCGCGGTCGCCGTCGGGCTGGCGATCCTCATCCAGGCGTTCATCGTCAAGCCCTACCGGATTCCGAGCTCCTCGATGGTGCCGACGCTGGACCCGGGCCAGCGCGTGCTCACCAACCGCCTGGCCGATCATCCCAGCGTCGGCGACGTCGTCGTCTTTCACCCGCCGCACGGAGCCGACTTCAACAGCCCCGTGTGCGGCAACAGCTCGCAGGGCACCGGCCACACCCAGGCGTGTGACCAGCCCACCCCCCAGGAGTCCACCCAGACCTTCATCAAGCGCGTGGTGGCCGGGCCGGGGGACACGCTGTTCATCCAGGACGGGCACGTGTACCGCAACGGCGTCAAGGAGCAGGACGGCTATATCAACCCCTGCGGGGTGGACAGTTCCTGCAATTTCCGGACGCCGATCAAGGTTCCGCCCGGTCATTACTTCATGATGGGCGACAACCGTGGCCTCTCAGACGACAGCCGTTTCTGGGGTCCCGTCCCCGATAAATGGATCATCGGGGTCGCGTTCTTCACCTACTGGCCCCCGGACCGTATCGGCACCCTCTAACGGCAACCGGCGCAGGCCGGGCCGTCCGGGGCGACGCCTGCTGAGCTTCGATCGCGGGCTCGGCGTGCGCTTCGTGGCGGGGGCGGACGAGGCCGGTCGTGGCTGCCTCGCCGGCCCACTGGTGGCGGCCGGCGTCCTGCTTGACCTCAACCGCATCGGTCCCGCCCAGGCGCGCGCGCTGGGGATGCTCAACGACTCCAAGCAGCAGACGCCGGACGGGCGGGCGGCGCTGTACCCGGTGATCCTCAGCCTCGCCGCGCGCGTCTCGATCGTGACCCGCTGCGCGCCCGGCATCGATGCCCGCGGGCTGCACAAGACCAACCTGGCGGCCCTGCGCGACGCGCTGAACAATGTGGCCGTCGACGGCTGCCTCTGCCTCAGTGACGGCTTTCCCGTCTCCGGCGTGGCGCACGAGCAGCGCGCCGTCATCGGCGGGGACGCCAAAAGCGCCGCGATCGCCGCCGCTTCGGTGCTGGCCAAGGAGACGCGTGACCGCTACATGCGCCGCGCCGATCTCACCCACCCGGGCTGGGAGTTCGCCACCCACGTGGGCTACTCCACGCCCGAGCATCGCGAGGCCATCGAGCGTCTCGGCGTGTCCCCGCTTCACCGCCTGTCGTTCCAATCCACGGCATATCAGCAACTCGCGCTCGGCTGACCCGTTTTAAGGGTCGGCTGGACGACGCAGGCTCAGGTCCAGGCCACCGATAAAGCGGCGGGCGTCTCGGCGCCCTCCGGACTCGCGGTCGGTTGCGTGCGCGTACCCGTGGCCGCTCGATCTCAAGGGGGAACCCGGATATGCCGGTGCATCTCATGCCGCGCTGCGCGCGGAGAATGGTCCCTGCCGTCGTCGTCACCGCGGGGCTGACCGCGGCCCTGGCGGGCGGCTTCGCCGCCCCGGCGATGGCCGACACCTCGTCCATCACCGTCGCCACCACGACCGCCACGCCCGAGCAGGCGTTCCCGGTCGACCTCACATTCAGCGGCACCAACGCGCTCACGGGCGCCGCCGAGGTCGAGGCCATCGTGCGTCCTGCCGGCGGCCCGGCGTGCCAGACCAGCTTCCAGGAGGACATCGCGAGCTTCCCGGGCCAGGACACGACGATCTTCGGCCCCGGAGAGCAGTCGGTCGCGCCCGGCGCCTACCAGGTGACCGGGACCTTCCGCCCGCCCTCGCCCGGCTCCTACCAGCTGTGCGCCTGGCTCGCCCAGAACCAGAACAGCACCGACCAGCCGGTCGCGGCCCCGGCCAGCCTCAGCATCACGGCCCGAGCGCCCCAGGTGACCCAGCTGAACGTCGCGGTGCCGAAGGACCTGCAGCCCAACACCAGCTTCGAGGTCACCTACACCACCCAGACCGACCAGGTGCTCTCGTTGTTCTCCGTCCTGCGGCCCGCCTCCGAGGCTCCCTGCCCGGCCAGCTTCAGCCTGGACCAGGGTCAGAACCGCTCCGAGACCAACCTGTTCGGCGCCGATCAGCCGCAGGTCTTCGGCGGCCCGGTGACCACCACCGCGACCACCAAGCAGAGGACCGGCTTCTACATCATCTGCACCTGGGTGCAGGGCCCGAACGGCGGTGAGGTCGACGGCACGGCGAGCACGCCGGTGACGGTCGGCACGCCGCCGCCGCCCACCCCGGGCCTGACGCTTGGCAAGGCAGCCGCGTCACACCGGCACGGGGTCTCGGTGGCCGGCACCACGGCCACGGGCTTCGCGGGCAAGCTCGTCGTCTCCGCTGCCTGCGGCGCATCCACGGTCCGGCACACGACCTCGGCGCACAACCGCCGGTTCGCGTCCAGCCTGCGCCTGCCGAGAGGCTGCCGCACGGCCAAGCGGGTCCGGCTCACCGTCTCATGGGCAGGCTCCAGCGCCTTCTCCAAGCAGTCGGTGTCCAAGACCGTCGCGATCGCCAGGTGACGACGGCGAGCTGACCGACGCCCCAGGAGCCATGGAGCCGGGCACGACGCCCACGCTCCATGGCCCTGCGGGGCGAGGGCCGCGGCGTCCATGGCCCGGCCGGCCGCGCCCGCATCAGAACGCGCCCTCCAGATGCTCCAGTGACACGAGCCGTCCACAGCCGTCCAGGATCACCCCGATCGCATCGAAGCGGATGACGTCGGCGTAGGGCCGGTCGCGGCGCTCCACCAGCCAGCTCCCGGCCATCTTGCGCACCCGCACCTGCTTGCCGTGCCCCACCGCGTCAAACGGCCCGCCGGCCCGTCCACCCGCGCGACGCGTCTTGACCTCACAGAAGGCGAGCGTGCTCCCGGCGCGCGCGACGATGTCCAGCTCGCCCCAGCGCGTGCGGTAGTTGCGCTCCACGATCTCGTAGCCGAGCCGCAGCAGATGCTCGGCGGCGAGATCCTCGCCGGTGCGTCCCATGTCGTTTTCGGCGTCATTGCCCATGCCGAGGACGCTACGCCGAATCATGTGACCTGTGTGTGCCAATGAGTGCCAGTCCCGTGACAAAGGGCCTGGAAAAGACACACATTTGGCACGGCCCGGCACCCACGTGTCACACCTTCTTCCCTAGCGTTCCTTGGCATGCTCGCCAGGGTCGCGACGTTCGCCATCGATGGGGTCCAGCCCTTCCAGGTGTGGGTGGAGGTCGACATTCGCAGCGGCCTGCCCGCCTTCACCGTCGTCGGCCTCGGCGACACCGCCGTGCGCGAGTCGCGCGACCGCATCCGCTCGGCCATCCTCAACTCGGGCTTCAAGTTCCCCGAGGGCCGGATCACCGCCAACCTGGCCCCGGCGTTCATGCGCAAGGCCGGCCCCGGATTCGACGCGGCGCTCGCGTTGGGCGTGCTCGCCGCCAGCGGCCAGGTGCCCGCCGACGCGCTCGCCGGCTGCGCGGTGTTCGGCGAGCTGTCACTCGGCGGGGAGCTGCGTGACTCGCCGGGCGCGCTGGCGGTGGCCGAGGGCGCGCAGCAGAGTGGCTGCACGCGGCTGATCGTGCCGCGCACGCGGGCGCACGAGGCGGCGCTCGTCGAGGACTTGCGGATCGTCGCGGTGGCCAGTCTCCGGGCCGCCGCCGACGTGCTGGCGGGCGGCGCCACGCCATCCCTTCCCGGGGCGCCGCCCGCCCACGGCACCGTCGCCGGCGAGCCGGACCTCTCTGATGTCCGCGGCCATGGTGCCCCGCTGCTCGCCATGGAGATCGCCGCTGCAGGGGGTCACAACCTCCTGCTGGAGGGGGCGCCCGGCACCGGCAAGACGATGCTCGCCCGTCGTCTGCCGACGATCCTGCCCCCGCTGACCCGCACCGAGGCCGTCGAGGTCACCCGGATCCACAGCGTCGCGGGCGTCCACGCCGGCGGGCTGCTCACGGCACGGCCGTTTCGCGCGCCGCACCACACGATCTCGGCCGCCGGCCTGGCGGGTGGCGGCTCGCCGCCGCGGCCGGGCGAGGCGACCCTGGCGCACAAGGGCGTCCTGTTCCTGGACGAGCTCTCAGAGTTCCAGCGCCCCAGCCTCGACGCTCTGCGCCAGCCGCTGGAGGACGGCCGGGTGACGATCGTGCGCGGCCAGCAGTCGCTCACGTTCCCGACGGCGTTCATGCTCGTCGCCGCCACCAACCCGTGCCCGTGCGGGTTCGCCGGAATCGATGAGCGCTGCACCTGCGGCGAGGCGGACCTGCGCCGGCATCGCCGGCGACTCAGCGGACCGCTGCTCGATCGCATGGACCTGCTGGTCGACGTCCGCCGTCCCGAGGCCGAGGATCTGGCCGCGGCTCCGCTTCGCAACTCGGCCGACGTCCTCGCCCGCGTGACCGAGGCGCGCGAGCGCCAGCGCCGGCGGCTGGGGGAGACGGGTGCGGCATGCAACGGCGAGATGGACGCGCGGACGGCCGGCGCGGTGGTCAAGCTCGACGGCTGGGCCACGCAGGAGCTCCATCATGCATACAAGTACGGGTGGCTGAGCGCGCGCGGCCGCCACCGAGTCCTGCGCGTCGCTCAGACGGTGGCGGACCTCGCCGGCCGGGAGGAGGTCAGCCGCAAGGACATCCTGCTCGCCCTCAGTCTGCGCCAGCGCACCGGGCCCGAACTGATGGAGGCCGCATGAGTTCAAGCCGGGCATGCGCGGACTGCCTGCGGCGCGCGTGGCTGCTCGTGCGTCTGGCCGGTCACCTGGACAACGAGCGCGAGCGTATCGCCGAGCTGCTCGACCGTGCCGACGAGGACCTCATCGAGGCCGTGGGCGGCAGCCGGGCCGCCGAGGTTCGCGCCGAGTGGGAGGCATTCGACGCCGGCGCCTACCGGGAGCGGTGCGACCAGGCGGAGGTCGAGGCGTTGTGCCGCTGTGACCCGGCCTACCCGGCCAAGCTGTGGGATCTGAGCGGCGAGCCGGCCGTCCTGCACGTGGCCGGCGGGCTCGGGCGATTTCTCGAGATCGCCGCCAAGGACTCCGTCGCCATCGTCGGGGCGCGTCGGGCGTCGCCGTACGCGCTGGAGAACGCCCGGTCGCTGGCGCGCGGTCTCGCCGGCGCGGTGACCGTGATCAGCGGCATGGCCAGCGGGGTGGACACGGCGGCGCACGAGGGCGCCCTGCACGCTCGCGGTGAGACGATCGCGGTCCTGCCCAGCTCGCCCGAGCGGCCCTATCCGCCCTCGGGAAGGCAGTTGCACCAGCAGATCATCGCCACCGGTGCCGCCGTCTCAGAGCTCGGCCCAGGGGTGCCGGTGCGACGGTGGATGTTCCCCGCGCGCAACCGGCTCATCGCGGCGCTCGCCGACATGACCGTCCTCGTGGCCGGGCGCCAGGGCTCGGGAGCAATCGGGACGGCTCTGGAGGCCGACAGGCTGAAGCGGCATGTCGGCGGCGTGCCGGGTCAGATCACCGCCCCGCTGTCCTTCGGCCCGCACCTCGTCCTGCGCTTCGGCGCCCACCTGGTCGCCGAGCCGTTCGACGTCCTCAAGGTCCTGTTCGAAGAGCCGCCGCGGCTGCGGCCACCGGGCCTCGATCGCCCAGACGATCCGAGTCTCATCCCGCTCCTCGAGGCGTTGGCCGACGGATACGAGCTTCCGGACGCGTTCACCGAAGCGGGCCTGGACGCTGAGCGCGGTCTCGCCGCCCTGGCCTCGCTGGAAATCGGCGGCTACGTGCGCCGCCAGGCAGGAGGTCGCTACACGGTCACGCCCTGACCCCATACATCTAAGCTCGGCGAAATGGCGTACTCCGAGAGTGCACGATCAGCCCCTGGGGCTCCCGCCCGGCCGGCGTGCGTCCTCTCGATCGCCGGCTCCGATTCCGGCGGTGGGGCCGGCATCCAGGCCGATCTGAAGGCGTTTGCCGCCTGCGGCGCGCACGGCATGACCGCGATCACGGCGATCACCGCCCAGAACACGGTGGGGGTGAGCGCCGTGGAGGCGATCTCGCCCGCGGTGATCGTGGCGCAGGTCCGGGCGGTGGTCGAGGACATCGGCGTGGACGCGGTCAAGATCGGCATGCTCGGCACGGTGGCCACGATCGAGGCCGTGGCCGCTTCGCTGGAACTGTTGGCGCCCGGCACCCCGGTGGTCCTCGACCCGGTGATGGTGTCCGAGTCCGGGGCGGAACTGCTCGAACGCTCTGCCCGCGGGGCGCTGATGGAGCTGCTGCTGCCGCGGGTGCGGGTGATCACGCCCAACCTGCCCGAGGCCCGGGCCCTGGCGGCCGCCGCCGTCGCGATGCCGGCCCCTCTGACGGCACCGCGCGCCTCCCCGGCGGCGGCCCCGGTCGCGGCGGCGGGTGCCTCCCCGGCGAGCGCCGAGGCCGGACGGGACGGCGATGACGCCGCCGCGCTCGCCCGCGCCCTGCACGCGCTGGGGCCCGAGGTGGTGGTGGTCACCGGGGGCCACCGCGAACAGGCCGTGGACGTGTTCTTCGACGGGTCGCAGATGGTCGAACTGCCCGGCGAGCGCTACCCCGGCGGGGCGGCGCACGGGTCGGGCTGCACGCACTCCTCGGTGCTCGCGGCACGGCTGGCGTGGGGGGACACGCCGCTGGAGGCGGCTCGGGTGGCCAAGCGCCTGGCGTCGCTGGCGGTACGCGACGGGCTGGGCGGCGTCGGGGCCGGTGCCGGCCCGGTCAACGTCCTGGGTGGCCCGAACCACCGCCCCGGAACACGGGGCGTGACATAATCCTTACGTGCGCTTTCTGAGGATGAAGCCGGGTCACGGCGAGGTGTTGATTGCGGAGGGCGACGTCGAGCTGGCCGATGACGAGCAACGTCTGATCGAGGAATTTCGCCGCCAGCTGGACGAGGGACTGTGGGCAGCGGTGCCCATGCTGGACGTCAGCGGACGGCGCCAGGCGCACATGGTCAAGACGTTTGAGGACGTCCCCCGCGATGCGGACCGCGTGATCTTCTTCCCGCGCGCGGCCGGCGGCCGATAGCGGCCGCGGCGGGGGGCCTGAGATGCTCCTGGCGCTCGTTGCCACCGCGCTCGTCGCGGTCGCCCTCCTGTCAGAGGAACTGCTGCCCCGCATCGAGGAGATGTGGTCTCGCCATCGCGCACGGCGCCAGATGGCGCCCGTGATGCCCTATGACCCGGGCCGTGAGCGCCGCGCGGAGGCGCGTGCCCGCTCGCTGCTGCGCTCGTGCGTCAACGAGGAGGAGTGGGCGATGTACCGGGACCTGGGCTTCATCCGGGTCTGGGGCAACCAGGCCGACGGCCCGGTCGACGCCGACAGCACCGGCGGCGCCGCCTACGCCTACCTCATCTATCCCCACCGGGCGATCGTGGCCTACCTGGCCCAGACCCACCGCCTGCTCAACGAGTACTGCGTGGCCTTCCCCGACGAGACCCGCCCCTACGGCAGCGCGCGGCTGCCCGACTCAGACGACGTGCTGGCCAAGTGGATGGCACTCACCGGCGACGAGCAGCGCCTCATCTCCACCGCCAACATGCACCTGCCGGGACGCCAGCTCGATCCGGCCAAGGTCAAGCGCGATCTGTGGCGCCTGTCGCAGTGGGAGCGCGCCCGTATGCGCGACGCCGCGCAGGGCAGCCCCACCTCCACGCCGCTCGACAGTTCCAGCTGACGCCGGGCACGCCGCCCCCTGCGTCGCGCTGCGCCCGGCGGGCGCTGACCGCGCGCACCGCCCGCGAGATCGCCATACGCGCCCACGCTGACCGCGCGCACCGCCCCCGAGATCGCCAAGCGCACGGGGGGCCGGGGACGCCGACTCGATATCGTGGCGCCCCCATGACCACCGCCACTGGACACGACCTCAAGCACCGCAGCCGCGCCCTCACCGAGGGCCCCCAGCGCGCCGCCGCCCGCGCCTACCTCAAGGGCATCGGCTACGACGACGACGCGCTGGCCAAGCCGCTCGTCGCCGTCGCCAACACGTGGATCGAGACGATGCCCTGCAACTTCCACCTGCGCGCCCTGGCGGCGAAGGTCAAGCAGGGGATCAAGGCGGCGGGCGGCACGCCGATGGAGCTCAACACGATCGCCATCTCCGACGGGATCACGATGGGCACCCCGGGGATGCGCGCCTCGCTGGCCAGCCGCGAGCTCATCGCCGACAGCATCGAGTTGGTCGTCGACGCCCACATGTTCGACGCGGTCATCGCCATCAGCGGCTGTGACAAGACGATCCCCGCCACGGTCATGGCCCTGTGCCGCCTGGACATCCCCAGCGTGATGCTCTACGGCGGCTCGATCCTGCCCGGCAACCTGCACGGCGAGCGCGTCACCATCCAGGAGGTCTTCGAGGCCGTCGGCGCGCACGCCGCGGGCACGATCACCGACGAGCAGCTCACCGAGATCGAGGACGTCGCCTCGCCCGGCGCCGGCGCGTGCGGCGGCCAGTTCACCGCCAACACGATGGCCATGGCCTTCGAGATCATGGGCATCTCACCCGCCGGCTTCAACATGGTCCCGGCCGTCGACGCCGAGAAGGAGACCGTGGCCGAGCGGGCCGGCGCCCTGGTCATGGACATCCTCAAGCGCGACCTGCGGCCCAAGGACATCATCACCCGCGACAGCCTGGAGAACGCGATCGCGGCCATTGCGGCCAGTGGGGGTTCCACCAACGGCGTGCTGCACCTGCTCGCCGTGGCCAAGGAGATGGGCATCGAGCTGCACATCGACGACTTCGATCGCATCAGCGAGCGCACACCGCTGCTCTGCAGCCTCAAGCCCGGCGGGGAGTACGTGGCCCCGGACCTCTACGCGGCCGGAGGCGTCCCGCTGCTCGCCCAGCGCCTCAAGGAGGCCGGCCTGCTGCATCAGAACGAGATGACCGTCACCGGCCAGACGATCGGCGAGGTCGCCGACGGCGCCGTCGAGGCGCCCGGCCAGAAGGTCGTGCGCCCGCTGGAGGACCCGATCAAAGCGACCGGCGGGCTGGCCATCCTGCACGGCAACCTCGCCCCCGACGGATGCGTGGTCAAGCTGGCCGGCTACGAACGGCGCAAGCAGACCGGCCCCGCCCGCGTTTTCGAGCGCGAGGAGGACGCGATGGCGGCGGTCACGTCGCGCTCGATCAACCCCGGGGACGTCATCGTCATCCGTAACGAGGGCCCGGCGGGCGGCCCCGGCATGCGCGAGATGCTGGCCGTCACCGCCGCCCTGGTCGGCGAAGGCCTGGGTGGAGAGGTGGCGCTCCTCACCGACGGGCGCTTCTCCGGCGCCACGCGCGGCCTCATGGCCGGCCACGTCGCCCCGGAGTCGGTCAAGGGCGGGCCCATCGGCCTGGTCCAGGACGGCGACGAGATCACCCTCGACGTCGAGGCGCGGCGCCTGGACGTCGCGCTGTCCGAGGAGGAGCTGGCCAGGCGCGCCGAGGCCTACGTGCCCTACGAGCGTCCCTTCCCCGGCGTCGCGCTGAGCAAATACGCGAAGTTGGTGTCCAGCGCGGCCGAGGGGGCGGTCACGTTTTGACCCCGGTCGCCGCGGGCAGGCTGTCGTTCTGACTGCAGCTTCGCCGCACAAGCCTGCGCACAATCGACGAACCAAGCGCGAAAAATGAAACCGAGCTTGCAGGACGGCATCGGATGCTGCCTGCTGCTTGATCGAGCATCCCTGGTCGTTACCATGCAACGCAGTGGCGATCGTCTCGTATCTGCGGGCCCCGGGGACTCAGAGGGCATCCAGGAAGAGCCGGGCAGGGGCCAGCACAGCTCCGCGCGGCCGTCGTCCCATGCGCTACGTGTTGGCAGGGCTCATGCTCGTGGCGGTGGCCGGCGTTGTCGTCGCCGGCATCACGCTGACATCGGCGAAGGCGAGCCTGACCGCCGACGACCTCGCCATCGCCAAGATCGGGATGCCGCTGGGTGGCGGGAGCATCGAGAGCATCAGCGTCGTCACCGGGCCCCACAGCCAGCCCGTCCCGGTGAAGATCACCCACGGCAAGATCTACCCCGATCAGCTCGTGCCGGCCAACGAGCAGCTGCAGATCCAGGTCACGGTCAAACGCCCGGGTTGGATCTCGTGGCTGGCAGGCGCCACGCAGAAGCTTCAGCTCACGGTCACCACGCCGGTGGCCAGCCTCCGCTCGCACTACATCACCGTGCGCAAGGGCGGTCAGCTCCGGGCGCACTTCAAGGCGCCGATCGCCGCCTACACCTTCGGCACCTCGCCCAACCACATGACGCGCACCGTCTTGCCGCGTCCCAGCGACACGATCACCCTGCCCCACTCGGGCCTGGCGGGTACCGAGTACCTCTCGGGCCTCCCTCGCAACTGGGAGAAGGCCAAGACGGCCGCCATCAACTACTTCCCGGCGGGCAAGTCCGCGACGGCGGTGGCCAACCCGGCCCCGGGCACGACGATCACGCCCTCGAGACCGATCACGCTGACGTTCTCAAAGCCCGTGCACAAGGCGCTGGGGACGCACATGCCCCCGATCACGCCGAGCACCCCGGGCACCTGGCACCAGATCAACAGCCACACGATCCGCTTTGAGCCGACCGGCTACGGCTACGGGCTCGACGCCAAGGTCCAGCTGGCCCTGCCCAACGACGTCCGGCTGCTCAGCGGCCAGAACAGCACTACTGCCAACACCGGCACGTGGACGGTCCCCGGCGGCTCGATCGAGCGCCTGCAGCAGCTGCTGGCCATCGCCGGCTACCTGCCGCTCACCTTCCACTACGCCGGCGGCCAAGGTCCCGGCCTGACCGCCTCCGCGCAGGAGACGGCCGCCGTCGACCCGCCCAAGGGCAGCTTCTCCTGGCGCTATCCGAACACGCCGGACAGCCTGAAGAGCATGTGGCAGGTCGGATCGCTGGGGACGATGATGGAGGGCGCGATCATGGCCTTCGAGAACGACAACGGGATCTACACGCTGCCCTACGACGGTCCCACCGCCACGGTGTGGAAGACGCTCATCGCCAACGTGCTGGCAGGAAAGCACAACACCTTCGGCTACAGCTTCGCCGACGTGAGCGTCGCCTCACAGAGCCTGAATCTGTGGCACAACGGCAAGACGATCATCGGCGGGACCGCCGTCAACACCGGCATCCCCTCGGCGCCGACCGCCACCGGCACCTATCCCGTCTATGAGCATCTCACCTCGACGACGATGAGCGGGACCAATCCCGACGGCAGCCACTACTCCGACCCGGGCATCCCGTGGGTCAGCTACTTCAACGGCGGCGACGCCCTGCACGGCTTCACTCGCGCCTCCTACGGGTCGCCGCAGAGCCTGGGCTGCGTCGAGATGCCCTTCAGCGTCGCCGGGCAGCTGTGGCCGTACACCCCGATCGGGACGCTCGTCGACGTCCACTGACGGACGGGCGCGTCCGTCCGAGATGGCAGGGCTGGTGTCGCCGACGGCGAATAGCCAGGACGCCATGAGCGCTACCGCCCCGGCACCCACCCTCGCTCCCCCGTGGCAGACCGCCCTCGACGGCTTCGACGCCGATCTGCGCCGCCGCGCGGTCGCCGCCAAGACCCGCCGCGCCTACGCCATCGACACCCACCAGTTCGCCCGCTGGGCCGATGAGCACCGGCTCGCCCCCGAGGCCGTCGATGTGCGCGCGCTGCGCCGCTACGTGGCCTCGCTCACCGAGTCCGGCCAGGCCCCCACGACGGTGGCGCGCAAGCTCGCCGCGCTGCGCGGCCTGTTCCGCCACCAGGTGAGCCTGGGCGCGCGCAGCGAGAACCCCGCCGACCTGCTCAGTTCGCCCAAGCGCTCGCAGCGTCTACCACGCGTGCTCAAGCCCGACGAGGTGGCCACGCTGCTTGACCGCATCCCGGGGACCGGGCCGCTGGAGCTGCGCGACCGTGCCCTGTTCGAGCTCGCCTACGCCTGCGGCCTGCGCGCCGAGGAGCTCGTGACCCTCGATGTGTCCAGCGTCGATTTCGACACCGAGACCGTCCGCGTGGAGGGCAAGGGCGACAAGACACGCATGGTCCCGGCCGGCGAGCACGCTCTGGCAGCGCTGGAGCGGTACCTCGCCCGTGCACGCCCCGCGCTGAGCGCCGACGACGACCAGGCGCTGTTTCTCTCGAAGTCGGGGCGTCGGCTGGGGACATCGGACATCCGGCGGCGGCTGCGGACGTGGGCGCGACTGGCCTCCCGCGGCGCTCCGGCGCTCGGCGACGCCCATCCCCACGCCCTGCGGCACTCGTTTGCGACTCATCTTCTGGAGGGCGGCGCGGACCTGCGTGCGATCCAGGAGCTGCTCGGCCACGCCAGCATCTCCACGACTCAGGTTTACACTCGGGTAGAGTCGGCGCGACTCCGGCAGGCATACGTAAGCTCGCATCCGCGCGCTTAGCACTGAGGACTGGAGTAAGGGAACTGGAAACCAACGTCAAAGCGATCGAGCTCCAGGACCTCTGGAGGCGATACAAGGCCACGGGCGACGAGCGCGCCCGGGAGCGCCTCGTGGTCGCGTACTCACCGCTGGTCAAATATGTGGCTGGACGAATGGGCTCCGGCCTGCCCGCACACGTCGAGGAGTCCGACCTCATCTCCTACGGCCTCGGCGGCCTGATCTCGGCCATCGAGCGGTTCGACCTCACCCGCGAGATCAAGTTCGAGACCTACGCGATCACCCGCATCCGCGGCGCCATCATCGACGAGCTGCGCACACTGGACTGGGTGCCGCGCTCGGTGCGCGCCCGGGCGCGCCTGTTCGAGCGCGCGAACATGAAGCTCGAGGCCAAGCTCCAGCGGGCCCCCACCGACGAGGAGATGGCCACCGAGCTGGAGGTCTCCGTCGAGGAGTTCCAGGAGCAGCTCGTCCAGATCTCCAACTCGACGATCGTCGCGCTCGACGAGCTGTGGAGCGTCTCGGACGCCTCCGGGGACCAGGTGTCGCTGCTGGACACGTTGCCGGACCGGGGCGCCCCCGACCCCCAGGTCCTCGTCGACGAGTCCGAGCTGCGCGACCGGATCGCCGACGCCATCGCCGCGCTGCCCGAGCGCGAGAAGCTCGTCGTGGCCCTCTACTACTACGAGAACCTGACCCTCCGAGAGATCGGGGAGGTCCTCGGGGTCACCGAGTCGCGCGTCTCGCAGCTGCACACCAAGGCGGTGCTGCGCCTGCGCTCCAAGCTCGCCGGCGAGCTGGACTGACCCAGCTGGTGGTGGCCGAGTCGCATGCGACTCGGCCCGGCGGGTAGCCGGACGACATCAGCGCGGCCCTGTCAGCGAAGCTGGATGCGGAGCGGCCGCGCTGATGGCACCCGCCGTGGGTGGGCAGCCGCCCACCCGTGTGGTCCGCGCATGCGCGGACCCCCCATCTTCACAAGCGATAAATTCGGTCTTTCGGCGTTACGAGTGAGAGGAGACCAGCCATGCACAAGGCCGCGGATCGGATCCGCAACGTGGCCCTCGTCGGCCACCGCGGCAGTGGTAAGACGTCGCTACACGAGGCGCTTCTGTTCCAGGCGGGGGTCGTCAACCGTCTCGGGAGCGTCGTCGAGGGGACCACGGTCTCTGATTCCGATCCGGACGAGAAGGCCCGGCAGATGTCGATCTCGCTGGCGCTCAGCACGTTTGAGTGGCAGGAGCGCAAGGTCAATCTCCTCGACACCCCGGGTGACGCCAGCTTCGTGGCCGACGCGCTCGGGGCGCTGCGCGTGTGCGAGGCCGCCGTGTTCGTCGTCAACGCCGTGATGGGCGTGGAGGTCCACACCAACCGGCTGTGGCAGCGGGCGGCTGAGCTCGACCTGGCACGACTCGTCTTCGTGAACATGCTCGACCGCGAGCGGGCCGACTTCTTCCGCACGCTGGACTCGCTGAAGTCCGCGTTCGGCCAGCACGTGGTCGCCACCGAGATCCCGATCGGCTCCGAGCACGACGTCTCGGGCGTGATCGACCTCGTCGACATGAAGGCCTACGAGTACGAGAACTCGTCCCCACCCACCCCGGCCAACTGCAAGGAGATCCCGATCCCCGACAGCCTCGCCGAGCAGGCCCAGGAGTACCGCGAGCGCCTGATGGACGAGGTCTCAGAGACCTCCGACGCCCTCATGGAGCGCTACCTGGAGGGCGAGGAGATCTCCCACGAGGAGATCGTCACCGCGCTCAAGGACGGCACCAACCACGGCTCGCTGTTCCCGGTGACCTGCGGCGTGGCCACGCGCAACCTCGCCACCAACCGCCTGCTCGACGCGATCGTCGAGGACCTGCCCTCGCCGGTCAAGCACGGCGGCCTTGAGGTCGGCGAGGTGACGCTGGAGCCCGTCGAGGACAAGGAGCTCTTCGCCTACGTCTTCAAGACCCGCGCCGACCCGTTCGCCGGCCGCATCAACATGTTCCGGGTCTACCAGGGCACGATGGACCACGACACGCAGGTGCTGAACACCACCACCCACAACAAGGAGCGCATCGGTCAGCTGGTGACCTTCGAGGGTGCCCAGCAAGGACACGCCGACGAGTTCGGCCCGGGCGACATCGGCGCGGTGGCCAAGCTCAAGGAGACGCGCGCCGGCGACTGGCTGGCCGCCCGCGACGAGCCCATCACGATGCCGTCGATCAAGCTGCCGGCCCCGGTCATGGCCTTCGCCATCGAGCCGAAGGCCAAGGGCGACGAGGAGAAGGTGTTCACGGCGCTGCGCCGTCTCCAGGAGGAGGACCCCACCATCGACCTGCACCGCGACGCGCAGACCGGCGAGCAGATCGTCGCCGGGCTCTCCCAGGTGCACGTCGAGGTGATCGTCGAGCGGCTGAAGTCGCGCTTTGGGGCCGAGGTGACCCTGAAGCCGCCCCGCGTCCCCTACCAGGAGACGATCCGCCAGCCGGCCAAGGCCCACGGGCGCCACAAGAAGCAGACCGGCGGGCGCGGCCAGTTCGGCGACTGCCACATCGAGATCGAGCCCCTGGCCAACGGCGACTTCGAGTTCGTCGACGCGATCAAGGGCGGGGTCATCCCCTCGGGCTTCATTCCCGCGGTCGAGAAGGGGGTGCAAGAGGCCATGCAGGAGGGGGCGGTGGCCGGCTACCCGGTCAAGGGCGTGCGCGTGCGCGTCTACGACGGCTCCTACCACACCGTCGACTCCTCGGAGATGGCGTTCAAGGTGGCCGGCTCGCTGGCCATGAAGCAGGCGCTCGAGCAGGCCGGCTCGGTGCTCCTGGAGCCGATCATGACCGTGACCGTCAACGCACCCGAGGACACGGTGGGCGACGTCATCGGGGACCTCAACTCCCGGCGCGGCCGGCCGTTGGGCATGGAGCCGGTCGGGGCCGGCATGACCGAGATCAAGGCCGAGGTCCCGATGGCCGAGATGCTCTCCTACGCCCCCGACCTGCGTGGGATCACCGGCGGCCAGGGCGAGTTCACCATGGAGTTCGAGCGCTACGAGGAGGTGCCCGGGCACCTCGCGGGGAAGGTGGTCGAGCAGGCGCGCGCCGAGCAGGAGGCCGTGAAGGCGTAGCCGGCGTCGGCCCAGCGAGAACAACTCCCCTGTCCGGCCGTCGTGCTACTCGAGACCCGTAGTAGGCTCACAAGTTCGTGAGTACCAGGGCAATTCGCACCTCGACGGCGCAAGCCGCATGCGACGTCTGTGGCAGGACACTGCTGCGCGGCGAGCGCGCGGAGATCTACGTCGGTGGCGGCGTGCGCCGGTCGGTGTGCGAGCTGTGCACGTCGCGGGCGCTGCACGGCGGCTGGGTCCGCGAGGGCGAGGTCCCCGAGTACGACGAGTCGATGGCCCGGCCAGACCGGCGCCGGTCGCTGTTCGGCCGGCGGCGCAAGCGCGACAGCCGCGACGTGCGCGACACGCCTGAGACGCGTGAGCCGCCGATGGACGCCATGCCCGCGGCCGAGCCGATGTTCGAGGACGAGGCGCCGCCGCTGCCCGCAGCACGGGCGCCGCGCCGCGCCGAGCCCGCCTCGCCGGCCTGGCCGTCGCCGGTGAATCCGCCCGCGCCCGCTCGTCCGTCCAGGCTGGGAGGGGGGCGCGAGCCCCGCCATGTCCGCGCGGTGCCCACCAGCATCGAGCACAAGATCTCCTCGGCGGTGTCGCTGTTCAACGATTCCGAGCATCCCCGCACGGTGGCGGGCATCGCCCGGTCGCTGGGGCTGCCCGACGTGTCGGTGCATCCCTCAGACGTCAACGGCAGCGTCGTCCACGTGGTGGTCTCCTGGGAGCTGTGCTGGTATCGCTACGAGGTCGACCTGCGCGACGAGGTCCCCACCGTGCGCGCCGGCGATCGCGGCTACGAGCTGTCCGAGTTGGCGGAGATCGAGCGGCAGAACAACGCCGCCGCCGACGAGCGTGGCCGTCTGCACCTCGAGAACTGAACGCTCTTCTGAACGCTTGGCCCGTTTTCTAGACGGACGTTCGATGGCGAACAACCGGCAGCCCTGGGTAGCATCCTTCACGTGATCTACTGCGTGGTACCCGAAGCGCTCGCCGACGAGCTGTTCCCCAAGCTGGAGAGCTACTACGCCGACGACCCGCACGTCACGGTGATCGTCGACCGGCGCAAGTCCAGCCGCCGGGAGGCCGGCAGCTCGGGCGGGGGCATGCGCGAAGTACGGGATCGCCGGCGCTCGCGCGTCACCGGCGAGCTCCCTGAGCTCCCCGAGCTCGCGAGCGATTGAGCCCCGCCGACGCGCCGAACATCTCGTCGGTCGTCGTGCACGTCGATGGGGGCGCGCGCGGCAACCCGGGCCCGGCTGCGGTCGGGGTCGTGGTCTCCGCTCCCGACGGCACGGTCCTGGACGAGTTCGCCGAGACGATCGGCGTGGCCACCAACAACGTCGCCGAGTACACGGCCCTGCTGCGCGGGGTGGAGCGAGCGACGGCGCTCGGAGCCACCGAGGCGGAGTTCATCAACGACTCGGAGCTCGTCGCCAAGCAGATCAACGGCCTCTACAAGGTCAAGCACCCCGCGATGAAGCCTCTCTATGAGGAGGCCAGGGCCGCGCTGGGAGGCTTGGCCCGCTGGGAGATCCGCAGCGTGCCGCGCGCCGAGAATGCCCGCGCCGACGCGCTCGTCAACGAGGCGCTCGACGGGCTGCGCTAACCGTCGCCGCCGGGCCGCTCGCGCCGCGCGCGCTCGGCCGCGCGCCGGTCGTAGTTGAGGCGCAGCATGGCGATGACGTCCCGGACGTCGGCCTCCGACTCGATCCGGCGGGCGGCGGGACCGACGCGGTCCGGGAACACGGGGTGCTCGACGATTCGCCCGGCGTCGTGCAGCTCGTGCCACAGATCCTTGGGGAAAAAGAAATGCGCGGCGTGGTCGCCGTGCAGATGGCCGATCTCGCGGCGTCCGAGCGTGAACGCCCACTCGCCGCGGCGGCCGTAGGCGGCCTCGATGCCGGGCCACGAGGTGACCTCGTCGGTGATCTGGGCGCTCGGGGTCTGGGTTTGGGTGGTCATGGCTGCTCCCTGCGTGAGTTGGTTCTCAGGACCGCCATGGTTGCGCCATCGTGGGCCCATTTACCAGGGGCAATTGGTCCTAGGCCTCGGTCCACCGATGGGCGCACCGAGGCCACGCCGGGGGGTCCGCGAGCCCGGATGTGAGCCGGTTGGGCTGCGCGCCCGATAACCTTGTGTGCGTGAGTGATTCCCTGCTTGAGCTGAGCGCTCGGCTACACGAGACGGCGGGCCTGCTGCGCGCCGGCGAGTTGGAGCCCGAGGCAACGCTCGCGCTGATCGAGGACTGCGCCCGCTTGGCGTCGGACGCCAGCGCCCAGGTCGATCAGCGCGTGCGCGCGGCGCTGGAGCCGCTGCCAGATCTCCCCGGACAGCTCCCGCTACCCGCGGCATAGGTCCGGCGCGTTGCCCGCCACATCGACCTCGCGGCCGGTCTATCCGGAGCATTTGCGTGCCGACGTGGAGCGCTACCTCCAGGAGGTGCGCTTCTCGGAGGAGTTCCCCACCGCCGGCCTGGATGAGGCCATGCGCTACTCGCTGCTGGCCGGCGGCAAGCGGATCCGGCCGGTGCTCGCGCTGGCCACCGCAGAGGCGCTCGGCCATCCGCGCGCGGCCGTCCTGCCCCTGGCCGGCGCGATCGAGCTCATCCACACCTACTCGCTCATCCACGACGACCTCCCGGCCATGGACGACGACGACCTGCGCCGCGGGCGGCTGACCTGCCACAAGGTCTTCGGCGAGGACGTGGCCATTCTCGCCGGCGACGGGCTCTACGCGGAGGCGTTCCGGCTGCTGCTCACCGAGCAGCGCGGGGAGCCCGCTCAGCTCCTGGCCGCCGCCCGTGAGCTGGCCTGCGCCACCGGCGTGGCGGGCATGGTCGGGGGCCAGTACATCGACGTCGCCGAGACCGCGCCGGAGGGCGCCGCGGGGCTGCGGCGGCTGCACGAGCTCAAGACCGGCCGCCTGATCGCGGCGAGCATCGAGTGTGTGCTCCTCCTTCTGGGTAGTCACAAACCTGACACAATCAGCTCGTTCCGCGCCTTTGCGAGCGAGCTCGGCGTGCTCTTTCAGATCGTCGACGACATCCTCGACGTGACCGGGTCCGAGGAGACGCTGGGCAAGCAGCAGGGCTCAGATCAACGGCTGGGAAAGCGCACCTACGTCACTGAGTTCGGGCTTGACGGGGCGCGCAGGCTCGCCGACGAGACACACGAGAGAGCCCGTGAGGCGCTCACGGATGCCGTCCCCGCCCGCACGGGGACCGAGTCCTCCGGAGAGCTCGAGCAGATCACCGATTTCATCGCAACCCGGAGCTATTAGTGACCGAACCCCTCTTGTCACGGATCAACCAGCCACAGGACCTGCACGGCCTCACCGACGAGCAGCTCCAGCAGGTGGCGCAGGAGGTCCGTGAGCACATCATCGACACGGTGGGGGAGATCGGGGGCCATTTCGGGGCCAACCTGGGCACGTGCGAGATCGCCGTCGCCCTGCACTCGCTGCTGGATTCGCCCACCGACAAGATTCTGTGGGACGTCGGCCATCAGGCCTATCCGCACAAGATCCTCACCGGCCGCCGCGACGAACTGGCGACGATCCGCCACTACGGCGGGCTGGCGCCGTTCTGCTCTCGCGCCGAGTCCGAGCACGACATCATGGGCGCGGGGCACGCCTCGACAGCCATCGGCTACGCCGTCGGGATCAAGGAGGCGATGCGCCGGGGCCACGCCCCCGACGCGCACGTCGTCGCCGTCGCCGGTGACGGCGCGTTGACGGGCGGGGTCGCCTTCGAGGCCGTGCACCAGGCCGGCGGCGAGGGCACTCCGATCGTGGTCGTGCTCAACGACAACGGGATGTCCATCGCCCCCAACGTCGGAGCGCTCTCGCGCTACTTCAACCGCGTGCGCCTCAACCCCAAGCTGTGGCACGCCCGCGAGGGCGTCGAGGGTGGTCTCACCAAGCTGCCGGTAGGGATCGGCAACACCTTCGAGCGCCTGGGCCCGCACTTCAAGGAATCGATCAAGGCCTTCTGGGCCCCCGGCCTGTGGTGGGAGGAGCTGGACTTCGCCTACATGGGCGTCATCAACGGTCACGACGTGCGCGCCCTGCGCCGCGCCCTGCGCGAGGCCCTGGCCGCCGAGCGGCCGGTGGTGGTGCACTGCGCCACCGTCAAGGGGAAGGGCTTTGCCCCCGCCGAGGAGGGCGGCCTGGAGGGCATGGAGAAGTGGCACGCGGCCAAGCCCAAGTCGATCGCCAACGGCGCGCCGGCTCCGGCTCCGGTCCAGGCGCCGGCTGGCACGGCCGCCGCCAAGCCCGCTCCGCCGGCCTACACGCAGGTGTTCGGCGACGCCCTGGTCGCCGAGGCCCGGCGCGACGACCGCGTGATCGGGATCACCGCGGCGATGAACTCGGGCACGGGGCTCAACATCCTCCAGCGCGAGCTCCCCGACCGTTACTACGACGTCGGCATCGCCGAGCAGCAGGCCATCCTGCTGGCCTCGGGTCTGGCCCTGGAGGGGTGCAAGCCGGTCGCCGCCATCTACTCGACATTCCTGCAGCGCGCCTATGACCAGATCGTGCATGACGTCTGCCTGCAGAAGCTCAACGTCGTGTTCGCCATGGACCGCGCCGGCCTCGTCGGCGACGACGGGCCGACCCACCACGGCGCGTTTGACATCGCCTACCTGCGCTGCCTGCCCAACATCGTGCTCATGGCCCCGCGCGAC
Source organism: uncultured Actinomycetota bacterium (assembly GCA_963708835.1). GTDB lineage: Bacteria > Actinomycetota > Thermoleophilia > Solirubrobacterales > Solirubrobacteraceae > Palsa-465. The sequence continues at coordinate 424,322 of CAVPUB010000004.1, forward strand.
GAGGCGACGCTCGTCCACATGCTGCACACCGCGCTGCGCTACGACGACGGGCCCGTGGCCCTGCGCTACCCGCGGGGCTCGGGGATCGGCGTCCCCCTGCCGCGCCGTCCCGAGGAGATCGAGATCGGCACCGGTGAGATCCTGCGCGAGGCGGAGGGCTCCGGCACTCGGGTCGCCCTGCTGGGCTACGGCTCAGGCGTGGGCAAGGCCCTGGAGGCCGCCGACATCCTCGCCGAGCACGGCATCTCGGTCACGGTCGCCGACGCCCGTTTCGCCAAGCCGATCGACGCCGGCCTGGCGGCCCAGCTGGCCGCCGAGCACGACTTCCTGGTCACCGTCGAGGAGGGCGTCCTGGCCGGGGGCTTTGGCTCGGCCGTGTGGGAGACCCTGTCCGACGCCGGGCTCGGATTGGGTGGCGCCCGCATCCTGCGCGTCGGGCTGCCCGACCGCTACGTCACCCACGGCGCCCCGAAGCTCCTGCACGAAGAGGTCGGCTTCACGGGGCAGCGGATCGCCGAGCGCATCGAGGCCGCGGTGGCTGAGCGCTCGCACGTGGCCTGAGCCGCGCCGCCTTCGTGGCACAGTCTCCGTGCGGCGCCCGCCCTGGGTATCAGCGAACGTCAACAGCGGACTTGGGAAGGCGGATCTGGGTGGCCTCGGCGACCCAGGTCTGAGAGGGTCCTGGGAGATAGTGCGCCTCTCAGGCGTATTTGCTCCCAAGGTCCTCCCCCGACCCGCGAGCACCCGCACGCCCCCTTTCCTGGCCGTCGTTCGTCACCCCGACCGCCTCATACCTCAGTCGTTGCGTACCCCAGCCCACTCAACACAGGTACCTTTCCGCGAAGCCACATGAAGCGCGTCCGGCTCGACAGCCTCCTCTCCGAGCGGGGGATGTTCCCCTCGCGTAGCCGCGCCGCGGCGTCGGTGCTGGCCGGCGAGGTGCTGCTGCTGCCCGAGCGCCGCAGGGCCGACAAGCCGGGCCAGCTCGTCCCCGAGGACGTGGAGCTGGAGGTCGCCGACGTCCCCGCGTTCGTCTCTCGGGGCGGGATCAAGCTGGCCAACGCGCTGGACGCCTTCGGGGTCGACGTCGCCGGGCGCAGCGCGCTCGACGTCGGCGCCTCGACCGGAGGCTTCACCGACTGCCTGCTCAAGCGCGGAGCCGCGCATGTGGTGGCGCTCGACGTCGCCTACGGGCAGCTCGACTGGTCGCTGCGCTCCGACGAGCGGGTGACCGTGATCGAGCGCGCCAACGCCCGCGACCTGGGGCGCGAGGCGCTTCCCTACGCCCCGGAGCTGATCGTCATCGACGTCTCGTTCATCTCGGTCGCCAAGGTGCTGCCCGCCGTGCTGGCCTGCGCGGCCGGGCGCTACGACTGCCTGGCCATGATCAAGCCGCAATTCGAGGTTGGCCGCGCCGGTGTGGGCAAGGGCGGGGTGGTCCGCGAGGCCGAGCTGCGTCGCGGGGCGCTCATCGCCGTCGGTCGCGGCGCCCAGGAGCTCGGCGCCGCCGTCCTGGGCTACGCCAGCTCCGGGCTGCCCGGGCCCAAGGGCAACCTCGAGACCTTCGTGTGGCTGGCCGAGGCGGGGCGCGACGGCGCGCTCGCCGACCTCGAGCCCGCGGCCCGGGAGGTGGAGCCGTGAGGCGGATCCGCAGCGCCACGGTGTTCACGCATCGCCGCCCGGCCGAGACCGACCCGGCCCTGACGACGCTCATCGAGCTCGCGCAGGAGGCCGGGGTCATGCTGCGGTTCGATCCCGAGGAGACCGAGAAGCACCACATCGAGGAGGGGCCGTTCGTCGAGCGCAACGCCCAGCTGGAGGAGCGCGTGGACATCTGCTTCGCGCTGGGCGGCGACGGGACGATCCTCAACGCCCTGCGCCGCTACGCGGGCACCGACGTGCCCGTGTTCGGGATCAACTTCGGGGAGATGGGGTTCCTGGCCACCGTCGACCGCGAGGAGGCGTGGGCGGGCTCGCTGCGGGCCCTGGCCGGCGACTTCGAGGTGCTCTCGCTGCCCGGCATCGAGATCTCGGGCGCCGGCACCAAGGCCCTGGCCATCAACGACGTCTCCATCCACCGCCAGCCGGGCAAGCGGGTCGCCGACCTGGAGTACTCGGTGGGCGGCGACGACGTCGGCCGGGTGCGCTGCGACGGCCTCGTTGTGTCCACGCCCGCCGGGTCCACCGGCTACAACCTCGCCAACGGCGGGCCGGTGATGGCCTGGGGCGTGCACGGCTACGTCGTGTCGTTCATCTCGCCCCACTCGCTGACGGCACGGACGCTGGTCGTCGCCCCCGGCGATCGCCTGCGCGTCGACAACCGCTCGCAGGAGGAGCCGGTGGAGGTCGCGGTGGACGGCCGCCCCGTCGGCGTGCTCGAGGCGGGCGACCGGATCGAGGCGCGCTTTGTCATCGACCAGGGCGCGCTGGCCCAGGTCCCCGGCACCACCTTCTATCACCGGCTGCGCCAGAAGTTCGGGCGCATGGCGACGCCGATCTAGCGCGGATTTCCGTCCTGCGCGCCTGGTAGACCGGATGGCGTGCTTCACGAGCTACGCGTCGAGAATCTGCTGTTGATGGAGCGCGCCGAGCTGCGCCTGGCGCCCGGCCTGAACATGCTCACGGGGGAGACGGGCGCGGGCAAGACGCTGCTGGCGCACGCGCTGGACCTGCTGTTGGGCGGCAAGGCGCGGCGCGACATCGTCCGCCCCGGCGCCGCCGAGGCCTACGTCGAGGGCGTGTTCGAGCTGCCGCCGGCCCTGGCGGGCTCCGAGCGGCTGCCCTCGGATGCGGAGGAGATCGTGCTCGCGCGCCGCGTGTGGCCCGACGGGCGCACCCGTGCCTACGTGTGCGGCCGTTCCGCCACCCAGGCCGACCTCCAGGAGCTGGGCAGCCAGCTCCTGTCGTTCTACGGCCAGCACGAGCACCGCAAGCTGATGCTCTCCACCGCGCAGCTGGAGCTGCTGGACGCCTACATCGGGCCCGACCAGCAGGCGCTGCGCGACGCGCTGCGGGTCGCCTACGAGCGGGTGCGCGAGCTCGAGGGCCGCGCCGCCGAGCTAGGCGAGCTGGCCGGCGCACGCGACCGCGAGCTCGACCTGCTCAGCTTCGAGTTGGCGGAGATCGAGGCCGCGGCACCCACCGAGGCCGAGCAGGCCGGCCTCAGCGCCGAGCGCGACCGGCTGCGCCACCAGGAGGCGCTCGTGCACGCCGCCACCGTGGCCGCCCACGGCCTCACGCCGGAGGCCGGGGTGGGGGCGACCGAGCTGCTGGCCGAGGCGGCGGGGCAGCTCGAACACGTGATGGAGCTCGATCCGCGGCTCAAGTCCCTGGCCCAGCGCCTGGAGTCCCTGCGCTATGAGAGCGAGGACGTCACCGCCGAGCTGCGCGGCTACCTTGCCGAGATGGAGGGCGGCGACGACGGGGTCGGGCGCCTGGAGGAGGTCGAGGAGCGCCTCGCGCTGCTGGCCCGCCTGGAGCGCAAGCACGGCGGCACCATCGCCGACGTCCTCGCCCACGCCGAGCGCTGCCGCGCGCGCCGCGATGAGCTGGAGAACGCCGACTCGGCCCTCGAGGCGCTCGAGGCGGAGCTCGCGCAGGCGCGCGCCGAGCGCGACGGGCTCGCCGCTCGGCTGGGCAAGGCACGGCGCAGCCGCGCGCCCAAGCTGGCCGCCGCCGTGCGCGGCCGCCTCGGCGAGCTGGCGATGGCCGACGCACGCTTTGAGATCGAGCTCTCGCCGCGCCCGGACGGCTGTGGCCCGCGCGGCGCGGACGCCATCGAGATGCGGATCGCCGCCAACGCCGGCGGCCCGCTGGGGCCGCTGCGCGAGGTCGCCTCCGGCGGCGAGCTCTCCCGGGTGATGCTGGCGCTGCTCAGCGTGGCCCACGCGATCCCCGACCCCGCCAAGACCGCGGCGAGCGGTGCGGGCTCGATGCTCGTCTTCGACGAGATCGACGCCGGCATCGGCGGGCACACCGCGCGGGCGGTGGGGGAGCACCTGCGGGCGCTGTCGGCGGGACGGCAGATCCTCTGCATCACCCACCTGCCGCAGGTGGCGGCGCTGGCCGATCGCCATTTCACCATCGTCAAGGACGGCTCGGTGACGCCGGCGACCACCACGGTGAGCGCGCTTGACGGCGACGCGGTCGTCTCCGAGCTCGTCCGCATGCTCGGCAGCGGCTCCGAGGACCGGGCCGCCAACGAGCACGCCCGAGAGCTTTTGCGGGCCGCATGAGCAACCTTTGCTCGCTATGAGCGGGCAACTTCGCCGCGGGCGGAGAAGCCGCCGAAGCCCTCGATAGACTCGTTACCAGTCGATGGCACACGGCGAGACGCGCTTCATCTTCATCACCGGCGGGGTGGTCTCCTCGCTAGGCAAGGGCATCGCCGCCGCCTCGATCGGCCGGCTCCTGGTAGCCCGCGGCCTCTCGGTCCAGCTGCAGAAGTTCGACCCGTACATCAACGTCGATCCCGGCACGATGTCGCCCTACCAGCACGGCGAGGTCTTCGTCACCGAGGACGGCGCCGAGACCGACCTGGACCTCGGGCACTACGAGCGCTTCACGGACGCCAACACCAGCCGCGCGTCCAATGTCACCGCGGGCGGGATCTACAACACGGTCATCCGGCGCGAGCGGCGCGGCGACTACCTGGGGGCGACTGTCCAGGTCGTGCCCCACATCACCAACGAGATCAAGCAGCGCGTCAAGCTGATGGCCGATTCGTCGGACGTCGATTTCGTCATCACCGAGATCGGCGGCACGGTCGGCGACATCGAGTCGCTCCCGTTCCTGGAGGCCATCCGCCAGTTCCCGGTCGACGTCGGCCGCCGGCGGTGCATGTTCATCCACCTCACGCTGGTGCCCTACATCGGCCACGCGGGGGAGCTGAAGACCAAGCCGACGCAGCACTCGGTCAACGAGCTGCGACGCATCGGTATCGCCCCCGACATGGTGGTGTGCCGCTCGGAGTCTGAGCTGGGGACCGACATCCGCTCCAAGATCGCGCTGTTCGCCAGCCTGCCGGTGGAGGCGATCGTCTCGGCCTACGACGTGTCCGACGTCTACCGCGTCCCGCTCGTCTTCAACAACCAGGGGGTGGATGACTTCATCCTCTCCGAGCACTTCGGGCTCGATCTCGAGGCGATCGGTGCGCCCGACCTCAGTGGCTGGGAGGCGATCACCCGCCGCGCCGCCGCGGCGCGGCGCAAGGCGCGGATCGCCCTGGTCGGCAAGTACGTGAAGCTCGAGGACGCCTACCTGTCGGTGGCCGAGGCCCTGCGCCACGCGGGCATCCACCACGACGCCGTCGTCGAGATCGACTGGGTCGACTCAGAGACGGTGGGCGACCCCGACGTCACCCAGCGGCTGCACCGTGCCGACGGGATCCTCATCCCGGGCGGCTTCGGCGGCCGCGGCTGGGAGGGCAAGATCACCGCCGCGAAGATCGCCCGCGCCAAGCAGATCCCGTACCTGGGCATCTGCCTGGGCATGCACGTCGCCGTCAGCGAGTACGCGCGCCACATGGCCGGCATGGAGGGCGCCAACTCGACCGAGATGGACCTCGAGACGCCGTATCCGGTGATCGACCTGCTCCCCGAGCAGAAGGAGATCGCCGACATGGGCGGGACGATGCGGCTCGGCGCCGACCCGGTGCGGCTGCACGACGACACCCGGATCCGCGAGCTCTACGGCGAGGCCGTCGTCTACGAGCGCCACCGACATCGTTACGAGGTCAACAACCACCTGCGCAAGCACCTGGAGAGCGCCGGCCTGGTCTGCTCGGGCACCTCGCCCGACGGGCGGCTGGTCGAAGCGGTGGAGCTGCCGCGCGACGCCCACCCGTTCTACGTCGCCTCCCAGTACCACCCGGAGTTCAAGTCGCGCCCGGAGCGCCCGGCGCCACTGTTCCGCGAGTTCGTCGGCGCCGCCCTGGCCTACGCCGAGTCCGGCTCCGTCGAGGAGACCCCGCCCGTCGCCGACGATCGGGACGTGCGCGTCGCGCGCAGCTCCGCGTCCTGACACGGTGAGGCGCGCCACCGACGCCGAGCGCGAGCGGCTGCACAAGACCTTCGCGGCGTTGTGCCGCATCGAGAGCCCGTCCCGGCGCGAGCGCGCCGTCGCCGACTGGCTGGCCGGGGAGCTGCGCGCGCTCGGCCTCGAGGTCGACGAGGACGACAGCGGACCGGCGGTGAGGTCTGACGCGGGCAACCTGCTCGCGCGCCTTCCCGGCCGAGGGGACCAGAGCGTCCTGCTGTGCGCGCACATGGACACCGTGCCGCTCGCCGCGCCCGTCGAGCCGGTTCTGGTCGACGGCCGGTGGGAGAACGCCAACGATGGGATCCTCGGCGCCGACAACAAGTCGGCGGTTGCCGTCATCCTGGAGGTGGCCCGGCGCTTCACGGCCGCCGCCGAGCCCCCGCCGATCGGGATAGAGATCCTGTTCACCGTTTGCGAGGAGGTGTCGCTCAGCGGATCTGAGGAGTTCGACGTCTCACGGCTCCAGAGTGCCTTCGGCTTCGTGTTCGACCACGCCACCCCGATCGGCGAGATCGTCGTCGCCTCCCCGACGCACTACCGGATCCTCGCCGAGCTGCGCGGGCGCGCCGCCCATGCCGGGGTCCGCCCGGAGGTCGGGCGCAGCGCGGTCGTCGCCGCCGCCCACGGGATCGCCGCCATGCGCCTGGGCCGGCTCGACGACGAGACGACGGCCAACGTCGGCATGATCGAGGGCGGGAGCGCGATCAACGTCATCCCCGAGTGGTGCCGCATCGAGGCCGAGGTCCGCAGCCTCGACGCCGATCGAGCCGCCAAGGTGGCCACCGAGCTCGTGGACCATCTGCAGGACGCCGCCAATGCCGGCGAGTGCGATCTGGACGTCAACGTCGCGCAGATGTTCGCGGGCTACCGGACCAAGAGCCGGGCGCCTCAGCTGGCGGTCGCCGAACGCGCCCTGCGCGCGTGCGGCTATGAGCCTCGCCACATCCAGTCAGGCGGAGCCTCGGACGCGAACTCGTTCGAGAAGGCCGGCTTCTCGTGCACGTGCCTGGCCGACGGGGTGGAGCGCAACCACGAGCCGGGCGAGCGGGTCAGCGCCCAGGACCTGGAGATGATGCTCGACATCGCGATCACATTGATCGACGAGGCCGCGGTGGAGCTCGCGCCGTGAGCGGGTTTGAGCCGGTCGGGTCCGAGGTCAAGTGGCGCGGCGCGATCGTCACCGCCGGGGTCGAGCACTTCCGCCACGCCGACGGCGCCGTGGTGGCTCGCGACAAGGTATGGCACCCGGGCGCCGTGGGGATCCTCGCTGTCGACGACAGCCACGTCTGGCTCACCCGCCAGCCGCGCGAGACCGCGGGCATGACCGCGTCGCTGGAGATCCCCGCGGGCAAGCTCGACGTTCCCGGTGAGCCGCCGATGGACTGCGCGCGCCGCGAGCTGGTCGAGGAGATCGGCAAGGAGGCGGGCCGCTGGGAGGAGCTCGAGGCGTTCTACACCAGCCCCGGCTTCAGCGACGAGCGCGTCTGGCTGTTCCTGGCCACCGAGCTGCGCGACGCTGCGCAGGGCGCCGAGCCCGACGACGACGAGCGGATCGAGATCGTCCCCTGGCCGCTGGACGACCTGGACGGGGCGCTGGCTGAGTCCGAGGACTCCAAGACGCTGATCGCGTTGCTGTGGCTCGCCCGCGAGCGCGAGCGCGGCCGCTTCACCGCCGCCTGACAGAGCGCGCCCAGCCGCAGGAGACGCCCCGGATCGGGGCGAATACGGCGCCACATGGCCATCGCCGAGGCATCGACCGTCCAGCGCCGCCTCACCGACCTGACGCTGGAGTTCCTGGCCGCGCTCGAGCTCGAGCGCGGGCTGTCGCGCAACACGCTGGATGCCTACCGCTCCGACCTGCAGCAGCTCGGCCTGTTCCTGGCGCGCCGCGACCGCGATCCGCTCGAGGTCTCACCCGCTGACCTGGCGGCGTTCGTCTCCGAGCTGGCCGACGGCCACGACGGCAAGCCGCCGGTCGCGCCCGCGACGCTACAGCGCAAGATCGCCTGCCTGCGCTCCTTCTATCGCCACCTGCGCCGCGAGCAGATCATCGACCATGACCCCACGGCCGAGCTGCGCCCGCCGCGCTCGCGCGGGCGGCTGCCCAAGGTGCTCAGCCGCGACGAGGTCAACCGTCTGCTCTCCCAGCCCCGTGGCAGCTCGCCGGCGGCGCTGCGCGACCGGGCGCTGCTGGAGACGATGTACGCCTGTGGCCTGCGGGCCTCGGAGGCGATCACGCTGGAGCTGTCGGAGATCGACCTGGAGGCGGGGATGCTGCGCGCGCGGGGCAAGGGCTCCAAGGAGCGGCTGGTCCCGATCGGCTCCAAGGCGATCGCGACACTTCAGACCTATCTGGCCCACGGTCGCCCGCGGCTGGTCGGCATCCGCGACGAGCCCCATGTGTTCGTCAACCTGCGCGGGGCGGGCCTCTCGCGCCAGGGCCTGTACCGGATCGTGCAGACCCACGCCCGCAGCGCAGGGCTCGAGCAGCGGATGAGCCCGCACACGCTGCGCCACACCTTTGCCACCCACCTGCTGGCGGGTGGGTGCGATCTGCGCTCGCTGCAGGAGATGCTCGGCCACGCGGACATCGGCACCACCCAGATCTACACCCACCTCTCCGCCGACCGTCTTCGCGACGTCTACTTCGACGCCCATCCGCGCGCCCAGATCGAGCGCCCGGCGCCGGACAGCTCCGAGTAGCCGTGGGAGTCACGCACTTCGATGAGGCGCCGGCGCGCGACTACGCGCTCGGCCATCTGCGCAACCGCTGGACGCTGCTGGGGGAGGCGGCCGGGTCCGAGCGCATCGGGGTGCGCCGGATCCAGATCGAGCCTGACGGCTGGTCGACGCCGGCCCACGAGCACGGCTCCTCGGAGGAGATCTTCTACGTCCTCGGCGGGTCGGGCGTCTCCTGGCAGCGCGGACGCACCACGGCGATCGGCGCCGGGGATTGCATCGTCTACCTGCCCCGGCGCGGCGAGCACACGGTCCATGCCGATGAGCCCCTCGACCTGCTCGCCTTCGGTACGCGTGCCTACGATGAGGCCACGCGCCTGCCGCGGCTGGGGATCTCGACGCTCGGCGGCCGCGCCGTCGAGTCGATCCCCGGTCCCCCCGACGGCACGCCCATCCAGTTCGTGCGCGAGGGTGAGCTCGGGCCGCCCGAGCTCCCGTCGGACCCGGATCCCACCCGCCCCCGGCCTCGCACCATCGTCCACCTCGACGACGTCGCGCCCGACGTGGTCGCTCGCCCGCGAGTCGCCCGCGCCCGCCGCGAGCTCGGGGCCGCCGCGGGCGCCCAGGTTTCGTCGCTGAATTGGGTGCAGGTGTCGCCCGGGAAGCTGGCGCACCCGCAGCAGTGCCACAGCTTGGAGGAGAAGCTGTTCGTGGTGCTGTCGGGCTCCGGGGCGATGCTCCTGGGCGATGAGGAGATCGCGGTCGGCCCCGGGCACGTGATCGCGCGCCCAGCCGGCACCGGGGTGGCGCACACCTTTCGCGCGGCCGCCGGTGAGGAGCTCACCTTCCTGGCCTACGGCAGCCGCGACCCCGGTGACCTCTGCTACTTCCCGCGCTCGGGCAAGGTCGCGCTGCGGGGCCTGGGCGTGGTCGCCCGCCTGGAGGCGGTCGACTACTGGGAGGGCGAGGACTAGGCGTCCTGTTGGCCGGGGGAGCGGCTGCCAGAATCCGCGTGTGCGCACCGGATCCAGGCCCGTGAGCAAGCCATGAGGCGGGCGTTTGTCGTCGTGCTGGACGCCTGTGGTGTCGGCGCCGCGGCCGACGCCGCCGAGTACGGCGACGCCGACACCAACACGTTGGCCCACCTCGCCGAGCATCTCGGGGGCCTCGATCTGCCCGCCCTCCAGCGCTTGGGGCTGGGCTCGATCCTGCCACTCGCCGGCGTGGCTCCGGCCGCGGCGCCGGTGCTCCATGGCCGTCTGCGCCCGCTCGGCCCGGGCAAGGACTCGACCGCGGGGCACTGGGGCCTGATGGGCGTCGCCGCCACCCTGCGCCCGCCGACCTACCCGGACGGGTTCCCCGCGGACGTGATCGAGATCGTGCGCAGCGCCAGCGGACGGGGGGTGATCTGCAACCGGACCGACAACGGCCTCAAGGCGATCGAGGACTTCGGCACCCGTCACGTCGCCGAGGGCGATCTCATCGTCTACACCAGCCAGGACTCGGTGCTCCAGATCGCGGCCCACGTCGACGTGGTCGCGCCGGAGGAGCTCTATGCCATCTGCCGGCGCGTGCGCGAGGGCATGACCGGCGAGCACGCGGTCGGCCGCGTGATCGCGCGGCCCTTCGCCGGCGCCGAGGGCGCCTTCGAGCGCACGGACGGCCGCCGCGACTACTCCCTCACACCACCGGTCCGCAGCTATCTGCAGGAGATCCAGTCACGCGGCGTTCCGGTGCACTCGGTCGGCAAGGTGGGACAGCTGTTCGCCGGGGTGGGCGTCGACGTCGAGCATCCCGGCGCGACCAATGCGCGGGCCCTGGACGAGACCACCGACCTGATCGCCGGGCTCGATCACGGCTTCGTCTTCACCAACCTGATCGAGACCGACCAGGTGTACGGCCACCGCCACGACTTCGACGGCTTTGCCGGCGCGCTGAGCCGCATCGACGAGCGCGTCGCGCGGTGGCTCGAGCTCCTGCGCGCAGACGATCTCCTCATCCTCACGGCCGATCACGGCTGTGACCTCACCTCGCCGCGCACCGACCACACACGCGAACAGGCGCCGCTGTTGGCCATCTTCGCCGGCCACGGCGGGCGCCGCCACGACGGGGTCCTGGCCGACGTCGGCGCCAGCGTGCTGGCCTGGCTGGCCGACGGCGCGGACGCCCCCGAGCTCCCCGGCGACACCTTCCTTTAATAGGCAGGATGCCCGAGCTCCCCGAAGTCGAGACGATCCGCCGCCAGCTGGCGCCCCACGTGGAGGGCCGCACGCTGACCGACGTGGAGATCCTCGACCCCCGCTGGACCCGCCCTGTCGCGCCGGAGCCCGTCGCGGCCGGGCTGCGCGGGCGGGTGGTGCATGAGGTGGGCCGGTCGGGCAAGTACCTCGTCTGGCATCTCAGCGGCGACCGCTACCTGCTCATGCACCTGCGCATGACCGGCGCCCTGCTCTTTGACCCGCCGGCCGACCCGCCGCACACCCGCGTGCGGTTCGCGCTCGACGGCGCGCATCGCCTCGTCTACAACGACCCACGGCGTTTTGGCACCGGGCACCTGGTCGCCGGCGCCGATGCGCGCGATGCCTACCTGAGCCAGCGGCTCGGCGTTGAGCCGATGACCCCGGGGTTCACCGCCGCCTACCTGCGCGCGCAGGCCCGGGGGCGCCTGGCCCCGGTGAAGTCGTTCGTCCTCGATCAGCGGCGCATCGCCGGGGTGGGCAACATCTACGCCGATGAGGCGCTGTTCCGCGCCCGGATCCACCCGCTGCGCCCGGCGGGCTCGTTGAACGGAGCGCAGTTCGAGGCCCTGCGCGAGGCGATCGAACATGCGCTCACGGCCGGGATCGACGCCAAGGGGGCGACGATCGACGACTTTCGCCATGTCGACGGCGCCCAGGGCTCCTTCCAGGACCTCTTCTGCGTGCACCAGCGCGAGGGGCAGCCCTGCCCCGAGTGCGGGACGACGATCCGCAAGCTCGTCGTCGGCGGCCGCGGGACCTACGTGTGCGAGCGATGCCAGCCTCGACCGAGGGGGCGAGGTGCGGCAGGTCCGGCGCGGAGCAGAGTGCGCGCCGCCTCAGGCGGCGAGCATCTCTGAGAGCTTGCCGGCGCGGTCGGCGGCCAGGAGCTCCTGGAACCCGCCGATGGTCTCCCCGTCTATGACGATCTGGGGGAAGGTGATCATTCCGGTGAGCTCGGAGAGCTTGTCTCGACCGTCCGGGTCGCGTGCCAGATTGATCTCCTCGTACTCGATCGAGCGCTTGGCCAGCAGCGTCTTCGCGCTCGTGCAGTACGGACAGAAATCAGTGGTGTAAACGGTGACCTGCTTCATTGCTTCATTAAGTATAGCGCGGGGTGGGTGAGTGCCCGGCCCCCTGAGGACCGAGGCGATCGTCCTGCGGTCGATCCGCTATGGGGAGGCCGACCGCATCCTCCATCTCTATACCCCGGATCGCGGTCGCTTGAGCGCGATCGCAAAAGGCGCCCGCCGCGCCCGCAGCCGGTTCGGCGCGCGCCTGGAGCCGTTCTTCCACGTCCGGGCCGTGCTGCACGAGGGCCGCAGCGAGCTGCTCACGGTCACGGGCGTGGACACGATCGCCGCCCACGGCCGGCTGCGCGAGCAGGCCGCCACCCTCGACGCCGCGGCCCGGGCTTGCGACGCGGTGACGCGCTTGTTCGAGACCGCTGATCCCCACCCCGAGGTCTTTCAGCTGCTGGCCAACGAGCTGGGCCTGCTCGAGTCAGACCCGGCCCAAGCGCGGCCCGGCAACGGCCTGGCCTTCCGGCTGAAGCTGCTGCTGGCCGCCGGCATCGTGCCCCAGCTCGCCGCCTGCGCGGTGTGCGGGGAGACCGAGCACCTCGGCGGCTTCTCCGGTGCCGCCGGCGGCGTGGTCTGCATCGCCTGCGAGGCCGGCGCCTTCTCGCTCTCCGAGGACGCCTACGGCTTCCTCGTCAGCGCGCTGGGGTTGCCGCTGGCCCAGGCGCCCGACGGCTCCGAGCTGACCCTGCGCCAGGTGGAGCGGGCGATCGGGGACACCGCGGAGCATCATGCGCATGTGCGCCTGCGCCCGCTGTTGGCCGCCTGACCGTTTCCGCGCCGAATTCACCCCGCGCGCCCGGCGCCGCCCACAGCGCTGTCAGAATCGGTGTGTGAACGAGCAGACGATGACCTCGGGCCACGAGCACCCCACGGGGCCGGTCGCCGACGGCTACGCCGAGCGCATCCGCGCGCGGGAGGACGCCGACCTCTCTCCGCTGGCCACCCGCTCCTACCCGGCCGCGCGGCGCCAGCCCGAGCCCGAGTGCGGTCTGCGCACCCCGTTTCAGCGCGACCGCGACCGGATCGTCCATTGCAAGGCGTTTCGCCGGCTCAAGCACAAGACCCAGGTGTTCGTCGCACCCACCGGCGACCACTACCGGACGCGGCTGACCCACACCCTCGAGGTGACCCAGATCTCGCGGACCGTCGCCCGGGCCTTGGCGCTCAACGAGGACCTGTGCGAGGCCATCGGGCTCGGACACGACCTCGGCCACCCGCCGTTCGGCCACGTCGGCGAGGACGCCCTGGACCGCTGCCTGCGCGCGCGCTTCGGCACAGGCTTTCGCCACTACGAGCACTCCCTGCGCGTCGTCGACATCCTGGAGCGCGACGGCCGGGGCCTGAACCTCACCGATCCCGTCCGCGACGGGATCGTCAGCCACTCCGGGCGCTCGTCCCAGCCGGCGACGCTGGAGGGCAAGATCGTGCGCCTGATGGACCGCGTCGCCTACATCAACCACGACATCGACGACGCCGTGCGCGCCGGCGTCCTGTCGACGGGCGACCTGCCGGCCGGGCCGATCGCCATCCTGGGGGAGACCGGTGAGCGCCGGATCGACCAGCTGGTCCATGACCTCGTCGAGCACTCGGAGGTCGCCGGCGACATCGTCCAGGGCGACGTCGTCGGCGGGGCCATGACCGAGCTGCGCGCGTTCATGTTCGAGCGCGTCTACCTCGGCCCCGTGGCCACCCGCGAGCACGTCAAGATCAACCGCGTGATCGACGTGCTCTTCGCCCACTACTGCGACCACCCCGACGAGATCCCGGGCTCGATCCCCGAGGGCGAGCTGTCCACGCGCGTCACCGACTACCTGGCCGGGATGACCGATCGCTTCTGCATCCGCGCGTTCGAGCGGCTCAGCGTTCCGGATTCCTTCGCCCAGTGAGCCGCTACACCCCCGACTCCAAGGACCGCGTCCTCGAGGCGGTCGACATGCTGGCGCTGGTCTCGACGCGACTCGAGCTGCGGCGCGCCGGAGTCAACAGCTATTTCGGGATCTGCCCGTTTCACGACGAGCGCTCCGGGTCCTTCCACGTCCGGCCCGACGAGAAGCACTACCACTGCTTCGGCTGCCAGGAGTCCGGCGATCCGTTCGACTTCGTGATGCAGACCGAGGGCCTGGACTTCAAGGCCGCCATGGAGAGCCTGGCCGACCGCTTCGGGGTCCAGCTCGAGACCGAGGACGAGGATCCCGGCGCGGCGTCGCGGCGTCAGCGCCGCGAGCGGCTGCACTCGCTGCTGGACCGCGTGACGACCTACTACGCCCGCTATCTGTGGGAGGCGGGTGAGGCGCAGACCGCTCGCGACTACCTGCTGGGGCGCGGCCTCGCCGAGGAGACGCTCAAGGAGTTTCGGGTCGGGTACGCGCCCAGCGCCTGGGATCGCGTCCTGCTCGCGTCCCGGCGGGCGGGCTACACCGACGAGGAGCTGCTGGCCGTCGGCCTGGCCCAGCGTTCGCGCAACCGGCCGGGCAGCATCTATGACCGCTTCCGCGAGCGGATCATGTTCCCCGCGGTCGACGCCCGCGGGCGCGTGCACGGCTTCGGCGCGCGGCGCATGCGGGAGAACCAGGCGGGCGAGCACGGGGCCAAATACCTCAACACCTCCGACGGCGAGCTCTATCACAAGCGCGAGGTCCTGTTCGGGATCGACCTGGCGCGGGCCTCCGCCGCCAAGGCGGGCCGCATGATCCTCGTCGAGGGCTACACCGACGTGCTCGCCCTGCACCAGGCCGGGATCCGCAACGCCGTGGGGATCATGGGCACGTCGCTCACCGAGGAGCAGATCCGCGAGCTCGAGCGCGTCGTCAAGGTGCTGGAGCTGTGCCTGGATGCCGACCGCGCCGGCCAGGACGCGATGCTGCGCGCCTCCCGTCTGGCCAGTGGCCGGGACCTGGAGCTGCGCGTGGTCCCGCTGCCCGAAGGGACCGATCCCGCCGACCTCATCGAGCGCGAGGGCGCCGAGGCGCTGCGCTCCCTGGTGCAGAGCTCGACCCCCTTCGTCGTCTTTCACGTGGAGCGCATCTTGGAGCGCGCCGACACCCGCAGTGCCGAGGGCCGCGACCGCGCCCTCTCCGAGCTGCGCCCCGTGCTCAACGACCTGGGCGCGAGCGTCCTGCGCGATGAGCTCGTGCGCCGTGTGGCCGGGCGCCTGGAGCTGAGCGACGGCCGCCTGGCCACGCTGCTGGCCAGCGGGGGCTCAGCCGGTGGAACGCTGGGTTCCGCTCGGTCGGGTCGCCCCGGCAACGGCGCGGGGCCCGCAGGACCGGTGCCGGCCGAGGTCACCAGTGGGCCAGGGCAGGCGGTGCGCGGCGAGCGCCTGTTCCTCGCGCTCTGCCTGGCCGTGCCCGATGTGGGCGCCTCATTGTTGGCCGGCCTCGACGTCGACGAGGTCCTCACGAGCACCCCGCTGCGCCGCGCCGCCCGACACCTGGCCGCACACCTGCGGGCGCCGCTCTCTGACCTGCCCGAGGGCGACGAGGAGTTCGCCCGCACGATCAGCGGCCTTGTCGAGCTGGCCGGCCGCGTCCCGGATCCCAGCGCCGACCGCCTGGAGCACGCGCGGCTCATTCTCGACCTCGACCGCCTGGATCGCGCGATCATCCGCGCCCGAGCGCAGGGGGCGGGCACGAACGATCTGGCTCGTCAGCGCGAAGTAGTGCGTGACGCCATGCACGACGCCGTCGCCCGCCTCGAGAAGACCCTCTGAGTTCAGTCGCAGGATCGCCCTCGCTAAAGATCGACGCCCGCCTTCCGAGTAAAGTTGGCGAGCGACCTGCGAAGGACAGCTCAATACACCCTGATCCGGGGTAGCTCAATGGCAGAGCGTTCGGCTGTTAACCGAAATGTTGTGGGTTCGAGTCCCACCCCCGGAGCTCCCGCACTCACCTGAACCGTCCGTGAAGCTCTACGTCTGTTACGGAACCTGGACGACAGGTGCGGCGGTTCACCGGCACCCGTGCGGTGAAGCCCACAAGGCGCTGGTGGGGGCGGGGCACGCCCCCCGCGTCATTCGCGCCTACGGCCTCGGCCCGCTGCCGGGCTTGATCAACGATCTCACCCCGCGCCGGGAGGTCAAGGCGCTGGCCGGCAACTATTGGGTGCCGCTGCTCGTCACCGACGAGGGCGAGGCGGTCCAGGGGTCGGGGAAGATCATCGCCTGGGCCAAGGCCAACCCGGTGGCCGCCGCGGCCTAACCTGCGGGTCTCTCATGCGTCGGCCGCAGACGCAGGTCGGGGCGACCCGCAGGCCGCCCCGACGGTTACTGCCTGTGATGGCCCGGCGCGTGCCGCTACGCGCCGGGGACTGCCGCTGAGGAGGGGACGATCAGATTCAGGATCCCCGCGGCCTGACCGGGCTGGGTGATCTGCTGGCCCGCGAGATGGTTGAGCGTGGCCGACAGTTCGCTGGACAGCTCGGTCGCCAGGCCGTTGAGGTCGAGCACTCCGCCGGGGAGCGCGGCCGCCTCGAGCTTGGACGTGTCGATGTCGAACAGCTTGACCTCCGGCCCGCCGTTGAGCGAGAAGTACAGGCCCGACGAACCGTCGATGCCCGTGCCGATCGTCAGCACCGGATTGGTCAGCGAGACCGAGATGTCGCCGTTGCTGAGGTTGAGGCCGCCGGCCAGCGGGACCGAGGCGGTCAGCGTGCCGTCGTCATAGGACGCCGAGGCCGCCGGCGCGCCGCCGATGCCCGGCACGGTGACCGTGCTGGGGTCCCCGACGGGGAGGGTGACGCCACTCAGCCCGCCGAGGATGCCGTTGGCCGCGGGGCCAAGCGGCGTGACGCTCAGGCCGCTCTGGTCCAGAGCGCTCTGAAACGCGGGCGTGAAGGCCAGGCCGACACCGGGCGAATTGGCGCCCGGGACGCCCGGCGCGCCAGGGGGCGCGGGCTTGGTGATGAGGGTCGCCCGGCTGGTCAACGTCAGGGAGAACGAGCCGATCTTCTGGTTGGCCTTGAACGTCTTGTGCTTCAGGCGCGAGTTCAGCAGGGACGCCGCCTTCTTGGTGAGCTTGGCGGTGAAGCCGGAGACCGTCTCCTTGGAGCCCTTCACCTTCACCTTGACCTTGCCGGTGAGGGTGAGGAGCGTCACCTTCTTCTTGCCGAAGAACGCGTTGAGCTTGGCGGTGGACTTCTTGCCCTTGACCGTGCGGGTGAAGCTGAGTTTGGTCAGCTTGACCGCCCGCTTCCCGCGGACGAACCGGGTCACGCCGTTGTAGTTGACGTTGCCGCTGGTGTTGGAGAAGTTCCACTTGCCGCCCTTCTCGGGGAAGGTGGCGTTGTTGCCCTTGCGCTTGGCGGGCTTGTTGGTCTTGAACGTGATGTGGTTCTTCTTGAGCGCACGCTTGGTCTGCTTGCTGAGCGTGATCGTTGCCTGGTCGCCCTTGCTGGACTTGAGGGTGACCGTGTTGGTGGCGGCAACTGCTGAGGAAACCGACCACAGGCCCACCGCCCCGAGGGCGAGGGCAAGAGAAAGTCGCGAGAGGAGACGTTGCATGACGTCCTTTCTGGGGTGCGCGGAGAGATCGCTTACTGCGTGGTTGCTGCTCCGTATTTCGGTGTCTCAATCCGGAACTCGACGGGTGTGCGATAACCATGGCTACGCAGGCTTCCTCAAAGCCACAAAAGCTCATGAGCAAAGGTGAGATTTCGGTCAGCGCAGCTGGGTCTGGGCCCGTCGCGGCAGCACCCGGCGGGCCGTGACACCGGGTCTCAGCGCGCGGCGAGCTGCTCGACCAGGTCGGCGGCGCGCGCCGGCCCGCGATGCTGCGCGGCCCACGTCCCCAGCTCCGCCGCCCGCTCGCCCAGTCGGACGCGGCCGAGCGCCCGGCGCACCGCCAGCCGCAGCGTGAGGGGGCTGAGCAGCGGCCACGGGAGCCGCACGCCGGCTCCGGCCCAGTCCAGCCGCGCGGCGTTCTCGGCCATGTCGCCGACATGCGGTACCGCCAGCACCGGGCACGATGACGCCAGCGCCCGCACCATCGTGCCGTGACCGGCGTGGCAGATCACCAGCGCGCAGCCGGGCATCGTCCGGGCATAGGAGAGCCACTCGACGAGCCGGGCGTTGGCGGGGACCTTCAGTGGCCCGGGCAGGGAACGCCGGTTCCAGGTCGCCAGCACCCGCACCGGCTCCTCGGCCAGCCCGGCCACCGCCGCGCGCAGCAGCCGGTGCTCGGGGTCCTGGGCCGTCGAGGGCGCCACCAGGACCAGCGGCGCCGCGCCGGCCGGCGGCTCCACGTCGTCAAAGGGCGGCTCCCACATCAGCGGCCCCACCACGTGCACGTGGTCGGGCCACCGGCGCGGGTACTCGAGCTGGGGCAGCGTGCCCACCATCGTCAGCTGCGCGCTGAGACCGCCGTGCAGGCGGTCCACCGGCCCCAGCCCAAGTTGCCGGCGCGTGTCGTTGAGCTCCGCGCGGCCGCGCTCGAGTCCCGCGCGCACCGGGCGGTCAAAGCCGCGCCACAGCGCCCGCCCGGCGCCGGTGCGCGGCAGCCGGGCCCCGAACGCGTACGGCGGGAACCCGGGCTCCGTCACCGGGTAGACGTGGGGGACGAGCGTCGCCACCGGGACGGATTCGAGCTCGGCGGCCAGCGCCGGGGCCAGCGTGAGGATGTCGTGCACGACGACGTCGGGCCGGGCCTCCGCCACCGCGGGCCGGGTCTCCGCGGTGGCCCTGACCACAGCCTCATACGGGCCCAGGGGCTGTGCGCGGGTCGGAAACGTCGGGTACTCGGGAGCCGCCCGAAACCGCATCCCGTGCGCCTCGACGGGCTCGCGCCACCGGCTCCACGTCTCATAGGTGACCTCGTGCCCGCGGGCGACCAACTCGGCCCCAAGGGCCAGCATCGGGAACGCGTGGCCGGGCTGGCCGAAGGCACCGAGGAAGACCCGCAGGGGCGATCCCGGGCTCACGCCGCGCGCCCGGGTCACCGCTCAGGCCGCCTGATCGGCCAAGGCTCAGGCCGCCAGCTCGGCCACTGCGCGCAGCTGCGCGATGCGGTCCTCCCGGGTGAACGCCATCGGCATCACCATGAGCGTGCCCACGCCGGCGTCACGGAAGGCCGCGATGCGGTCGCGGACCACGTCGCGCGGGCCGCACAACGACACCATGTCGATGAGCTCGTCGGGGAGCGCCGCCGCCGCCTCTTCCTTCTTGCCGTCCAGATACAGGTCCTGGACGGCCTTGGCCTCGTCCTCGAAGCCGTAGCGCTGCACGAGGTTGTTGTAGAAGTTCTGCTTGCGCGAGCCCATGCCGCCGACGTAGAGGGCGAGGCCGGGCCTCATCATGTTGCGCCCCAGCTCCCGATCGTCGGTGACGAACGCCGATACGGTGGGCGCGATCTGGAAGTCGTTCAACGAGCGGCCCGCGCGGTCGGCGCCCTCCTGCAACAGCTCGCGGAAATCGCCGACGAACTCGGGGGAGAAGAAGGTGGGGATCCACCCGTCGGCGACCTCGCCGGCCAGCGCGGTGTTTTTGGGGCCGATCGCCGCGAGGTAGATCGGGATCCGCTCCTGCACCGGGTTGATCATCAGCTTGAGCGCCTTGCCGGGACCGTCGGGCAGGGGGAGCTCGAGCGTCTCGCCCTTGAACTCCAGCCGCTCGCGGGCCAGCGCCTTGCGCACGACGGCGACGTACTCACGCGTGCGCTGCAGTTGGCGCCCGAACCGCTGGCCATGCCAGCCCTCGGCCACCTGGGGGCCCGAGGATCCGATCCCCAGAACCATCCGCCCGCCGGAGAGCTCGTCGATGGTCGCCGCGGTCATCGCCGTCATCGCCGGCGAGCGGCCGGGCATCTGGAAGATGGCCGACCCCAGCTTGATCTTCGACGTCCCCGCCGCCAGCCAGGCCAGGACCGTCGCGGCGTCAGAGCCGTAGGCCTCGGCTGCCCACACGGAGTCATACCCCAGTCGCTCGGCCTCCTGGACAACGTCGAGCTGCTCCTGCGGGCCCATGCCGAAACCCCAGTAGCCAACGTTCACTCCGAGCTTCATGTGCAAGGTTCCTTTCGTCGCAGGGGATCGCTTGAGGGCCTCGACGGCGGTGAGTTAGAGTGGCCCAGCCGCTCACCCGTCGGCGGCACAGGCTATGCGAACCCGGTGCCGAGCGACCATCGAGGACCTCCGACAGGCGATCGACCGCCTGCCCCGCCATACGCGGATCGCCATGCTGGAGGGGGTGGCGACCAACGACATCATCGTCGGCGCCTACTCCAGCGCTGACGGCATCTGCCCGATGCTGGCGGCCCATCGCAACGGCGGCCGGACCAGCCTGATCGCCTTCGCCCAGGCGTGGGACCGCGTCGCCTTCCGCGGGCAGAAGACGGGGCGGGCGGGACCTGGGTCACGCCGGGCCACCGAGCGCGAGCTGCTCATCCTCAGGTCCCACCTTGAGGCGAGCCTGCTGGAGGACGACGTCCAGGCCGGTGGCCTGGTCGCCGCCCGTCGCGAGCACGAGGCGCTCATGGCCCGTTACGACGACGAGTTCCGACGCATCGTCGGCCGGCTCGAGAGCGAGCGCGCTGCCACCGAGCAGCACGAGCCGGCGCCCGTCGGTTAGACCGGCAAGCCGGCCGGCAGCGCCCCCGGCGGCTGGAAGATGACCTCGGGGATCACGCAGCCGGGGGAGAGGCGCAGGAGCATCCGCACCGCCTCGGACACGTCGGTGGCCTGGATCATGTCCTCGGCGGCGACGCTCTGCTTGATGAAGTCGGTCATCGGGGTGTCCACGAACGCCGGGCACAGCGCGGTGGACTTGATCCCGTCCTTGCCGAGCTCCTTGTTCATCGCCTCGGTGAAGCCGACCACCGCCGCCTTGGTCGCCGAGTAGACCGACAGCCACGGCTCGCCGGATTTGCCCGAGATCGAGGAGGTGTTTACGACGAGCGCGTTGCGGTGCTCGGCGCCGGCCGCGCGCAGCATCGCGGCGGACTCGCGGTAGAAGAGGATGACCGAGCGCAGGTTGACCGCCAGCTGCATGTCCAGCCGCTTGGTCTCGATGTCGGCGACCAGCGCGCCCACGCCCACACCGGCGTTGTTGACGAGCACGTCCAGGCGGCCGAACCGCTCACGGTGCGCCTCGACCACCTGGCTCACCGTCTCCTCGGAGGCCATGTTGCCCGCGACCTGTGCCACCTCTCCGCCGTCGGCCGACAGCTGGGCGGCGGCCTCGGCGAGCTTCTCGGGACGCCGCGAGGCAATGGTCACCCCGTAGCCCTCCTGCACCAGCATGTGCGCGATCGCCAGCCCGATCCCGCTTGAACCTCCGGTCACGAT
The DNA here is from genome assembly GCA_963708835.1 of uncultured Actinomycetota bacterium. Lineage (GTDB taxonomy): Bacteria > Actinomycetota > Thermoleophilia > Solirubrobacterales > Solirubrobacteraceae > Palsa-465. The sequence goes on from CAVPUB010000004.1 coordinate 445,632, forward strand.
CGCTGCGCGCTCCGCCATCGACTCTCCTCCGCCTCGAGTTGCCTGGTCAGGCGCGGTATCCAATCAGGCGCGCGCGAGCGGCGCGGCGATACTTGCTCCATGACCGACGCGAGGACCGCGGCGCAGGTGCCCGGCGCAGAGCCGGAGCCCGCTCCGGCGGCAGAGCCGGCGAGCGAGCGGCGCACCACGCCCATCGAGCTGCTGTGGGATCTCGTGTTCGTGTTTGCGATCACCCAGGTGACCACCCTGTTCTCGCACGACGCCAAATGGAAGGGTCTCGGGGAGGCGATGCTCGTCCTGGCCCTGGTGTGGTGGGCGTGGTCGGCGTTCGTGTGGGCGGCCAACGCCCAGGAGGAGCAATCGAGGACGCTCCGCGGCTGCCTGCTGGCGGGGACCGTGCTCATCTTCATCGTGGGGCTGGCGGTGCCCCACGCCTTCGGGCGCAACTCGCTGCTGTTCGCCGTCGCCTACGCCGCCGTGCGCTTTCTGCACCTCGGGGTCTACGCCGACGCGTCGCGGCGGGGCGACGCGGGGCGGGCGGCGATCCTCGGCTTCGCCCTCACCGTGGTCATCGGGATGGTGCTGCTGATCGTGGGGGCGGTGCTGCACGGTCCGGAGCGCGTGGTGCTCTGGCTGCTGGCGCTCGCCATCGACTATGCGGGGCCGGCCTGGCTGACCCGCGAGCGCCTGCGCGGGCTCCAGCAGGTGGCCGTCGCCCACTTCGCCGAGCGCTACGGGGCATTCGTGATCATCTGCATCGGCGAATCGATCGTCGCCGTGGGCGTGGGCGTGGGCACCGCCGAGCGCCCGCTCACCGCCGAGCTCGCGATCGCCGCCACGCTGCCGCTGCTCACCGCGGTGGGGATGTGGTGGACCTACTTCGACCGCACGGCCGACCGTGCCCAGGCGCGGCTGCGCGTGCACGACGACCCGGTGCTGGCCGCCGCCGACGCCTACAGCTACATGCACCTCATCATCGTCGCCGGAATCGTCATCTTCGCCGGCGGGGTGAAGCTGGTCGTCCACCACTCGGTGGGGGCGCCCATGCCCGACGCCGGGCGGCTGGCGATGTGCGGCGGGGCGGCGCTCTATCTGGTCGGCCTCGCCGCCTTCCGCCTCCGGATCCTCGGCGAGCACTCCTTCGGCCGGCTGCTCGTGGCGCTGGCCATGCTCGTCCTGTACGCGGCCGGTGGCGGGCTGCCGGCGTGGGCGATCGGCGCCGGGATCGCCGCCCTGATGGCGGCGCTGTGCGCGGGCGAGGTGATGCTCGCCCACGCCCACGAGCCGGCTGAGTCCGCGGTCAGGCCCGCAGCGTCTGGCGCCGAACCCGCGGGTTGACCAGCGGGGTGAGCATCCGCTCCAGCTGGGGGCGCAGGTGCTCGTGCATCCGCGGCAGCTTGAGCGCCTCGCCGAGGTGGTCGGGGTCCTCGTCGACGGCGAAGCCGGGGGAGAGGGTCGCGATCTCGAACAGGATCCCGCGCGGCTCGCGGAAGTAGATGGATCTGAAGTAATCGCGGTCGCGGACCTCGGTGACCGCCTCGCCGGCCTCGCGTACGACCCGCTGCCAGTCGAGCTGCTCGGCGTCGGGACAGGCGTAGGCGATGTGGTGCACGGTGCCGGCGCCCTGGCGCCCGGGCTCGGCCGGGGGCTCGTCGTAGACCCAGTCGAAGTGGCGGTGCTCGCCGCTGAGCCGGTAGGCGCCGTTCCCGGCGGCCTCGAACCCGAGGGTGGTCGTGAGCAGCGGCGCCGCCCCGCCGGGCTCACGCGCGTAGGCGCGGGCGCCCTGAGGCCCGATCAGGGCGTGCTCGGCGGGCACGTCCGGATGGTCGGCGGCCAGCGGCGGGTTATCCGAGCTCGCCATCACCAGCTCGAAGGCCAGCCCGTCGTAATCGGAGAAGCGCAGGGTGCCGTCGCCGCGTTCGCACTGCACCCCCGCCTGGGACAGGCGGGCCTCCCAGAACTCGATCGCCCCCACCGCCCGGACCCCGAGTTCGATGGTGTGGATCATTCCCGCGCCCGCGCGGCCTCGGGCCGCCCCGGCGAATTCGAACCACGTGAGGATGGAACCGGGGCTGCCGATCTCGTCGCCGAAGTAGAGGTGGTAGGCCTCGGGCGCGTCGAAGTTCACGGTCGTCTTGACCAGGCGCAGCCCCAACAGGTCGGCGTAGAAATCGACGTTGCGCTGCGCGTCCCCGGTGATCATCGTGATGTGATGCAGGCCGTCGAGCTTCATGTCGCCTCCGCTGAGGTTTGAGAAGTGGCCCGGTCAGGGTTGCACGTGCGGACCCGCGTCGCCAGGGGCGACCAGCAACCGGCCCAGGTAACCGACCATCCGGTGCGTCACCGCCCCGCCGTAGCGCAGTGCCGGCGCCGGGTCCAGATCGGCCGCGGCGGCCTCGCGCGCCGATCGCACCTCGGCGGCCACGTCGGGATCGATCGGCGAGAGCAGTTCGGCCGCGACGGCCATCGCGTCGGCGACGACCGACGGCTCGAAGGACCACAGGACCTCGAAGCGGCGCCGGGCGTCGGGGACCTCCGCCTCACACGGCTGCTCCCACGCCGCCAGGCACGCGCGGACGCCCTCGGCGCTGATGAGCACCGCCCACTCCCGCGACAGCGCGTGGCGGGGGCCGATCGGGATCTCCACCGGGCCGTCTCCGGGTGCGGCGGGGCCGGGGAAATCGGCCAGCGCCAGCGCCAGATCCGCCGTGCGCGCCATCTCCCGCCAGCGGCGCTCGGCACGGCGGTAGAAGCGCTCGCGCTGAAAAGCCCCGATCAGCACCCCGCCGCCGGCCTGGGCGCAGTACTCGTCCTCGATCGCACGGCTGAGCGCCAGGACCGCGGGCTTGGGCAGGAGCGTGGGCGCCACCTCGGGGCGCCGCCGGCGCAAGCCGGCGAACAACGACGCCGCGACCGGGGCGCGCCGGTTGCGCACGCGGTCGATCGCCGCCGGCAGCGAGAGTCCCTGGTCGCGGAGCCGCACGACCTCGCGGACCTGCTCGACGTCGGCGTCGGAGTAGCGCCGGTGACCGCCGGGCAGCCGGGAAGGGTCGGGAAAGCCGTGCCGGTTCTCCCACATGCGCAGCGTCCCGGGGCTCAGGCCGGTGCGCTCGGCCAGTTGGGCGGTCGTCAGCTCTGGGTTTGCGACACGCGAGATGGGAAAACGATACAACTTGTGGAGGTTTTCCCAACACGCAGTGAGAAGACAATCTCAAACGGGGAGCGATAGACGATGCGAGTGTTGATCACGGGCGCCACGGGGACGATCGGACTGGCCCTGGCCGATGCGCTGCGCGCGCGCGGCGATCGGGTCCTCGCGCTCTCGCGTGACCCCGAGCGGGGCGAGCGAGTGCTGGGGGCGGGCGTCGAGGTCCATCCGTGGGCGGAGCCGGAGACCACCCCGCCGCCCACCGAGGCGCTCGCGGGCGCCGACGCGGTCGTCAACCTGCTGGGCGAGCCGGTCGCGCAGCGCTGGTCTGACAGCGCCAAGCAGCGGATCCGCGAGTCGCGCGTGCGCAGCACCCGCATGCTGGTCGCCGGCCTCACCTCGGTGCCCCAGGATGAGCGCCCGCGGGCGCTCGTCTCACAGTCGGCCACCGGCTACTACGGGCCGCGCGGGGACGCGCCCCTGGACGAGGGCGCCTCCCCGGGCTCGGACTTCCTGGCCGAGGTGACGCAAGCCTGGGAGGCGGAGGCGACGACCGCCGCCGCCTCGGCGCGCGTCGTCTGCACCCGGACCGGCGTCGTCCTCTCACCGAGCGGCGGGGCCCTGGCCAAGATGCTGCCGTTCTTCAAGCTCGGTATCGGCGGTCCAGTGGCCGGCGGTCAGCAGTACGTGCCGTGGATCCATCTCGACGACGTGGTCGGCGCGATCCTGCACTGCGTCGACCACGACGATGCCTCAGGGCCCGTCAACGTCACCGCCCCGAACCCCGTCACCAACGCCGAGCTCTCCCGGGCGCTCGGACACGCCCTGGGGCGCCCCGCGGTGCTGCCGGTGCCGGGGGCGGCGATCAAACTGCTCTACGGCGAGATGGCCGAGATCGTCACGACGGGTCAGCGCGCGATCCCGGCGAAACTCGGCGCGCTGGGGTACAGGTTCCGCCACCCCGAGATCGAGGCCGCGCTCAAGGACGTGCTGGGCGGCCAGTGACGGTCCGCGTCCACCGCCTGGAGCGCCGGCAGCGGCTCGAGCGCCCGGCCGACGAGGTCTTCGGCTTCTTCGCGGAGGCCGACAACCTGGAGCAGATCACCCCACCGTGGCTGCGCTTCGAGGTGCGCCGGACCGAGCCGGCGCAGATGGGCGCGGGGACGCTCATCCACTACCGGCTGCGCTTGCACGGGCTGCCGCTGCGATGGACGTCGCGCATCGAGCAGTGGCGCCCGGGACACAGCTTCGTCGACCGCCAACTCCGTGGCCCCTACCGGATCTGGCACCACCGCCATACGTTCACCCCCGACGGCGACGGCACGCTGATCGGCGACGAGGTGCACTACGCGCTGCCGTTCGGCCGCATCGGCGAGCTGGCGCATCCGCTCTTCGTCAAGCACGACCTGGAGCGCATCTTCGACTACCGCCAGACCGCGGTGCTGAGGCTGCTCGGGCCATGACGGCGCTCGTGTGGTTCCGGCGCGACCTGCGGCTGCACGATCACCCGGCGCTGCGGGCCGCGCTGGACTCCGCCGACGCGGTCGTGCCGGTGTTCTGCTTCGACGACGCCCTGCTGCGCGGTCGCCACGCCTCGGGTCCCCGGACCCAGTTCCTGCTCGAGTGCCTGGCCGACCTCGACGCGGCGCTGCGCAGGCGCGGCAGCCGGCTGATCCTGCGCCACGGCCCGCCGCAGCGTGAACTGCCCGCGTTGGCCCGGGAGCTCGGCGCGCAGGCCGTGCACCTCAGCGCCGACGTCGGGCCGTTCGCGCGGCGCCGCCAGCGGGAGGTCAAGGCGGCGCTTGGCTCCCACGTCGCGTTCTCCGCGCACCCGGGTCTTTTCGCCGTGGACCGCCTCGACGCGATCCTCACCCAGAGCGGCGACCCGTACACCGTGTTCACGCCGTTTCAGCGCAACTGGACCGCGCAGCCGCGCCGCGATGTGCTCGGAGCGCCTCTCCGCCTGCCCGCGCCCCCGGCAGGCCTTGGGGCCGCCGATCTGCCGACGTTACGAGAGCTGGGCCTTGAGCAGGAGTGCGAGGCGCCGGCGCCCGGAGGGGAGGGGGCCGGGCGCGAGCGGCTACGCCGCTTCCTGGCCGACGCCGTGCGCGGCTATGACGGGGGCCGCGACGAGCTCGCCGGTGGCGCGGTGAGCCGGCTGTCGCCCTACCTGCACTTCGGCTGCGTCTCGCCACGCGAGGTGGAGCATCGCCTGCCCGACGGAGCGGGCGCGGCGGCCTACCGGCGGCAGCTGTGCTGGCGCGACTTCTATGCCCACGTCATCGGCCACCATCCGGCCAACGCACGCTCCGAGTTTCAGGCGCGCTACCGCGGCACGATCCGGTGGAGCCGGGCCGAGACGCGGTTCACGGCCTGGTGTGACGGGCGGACCGGGTACCCGGTGGTCGACGCGGCGATGCGTCAGTTACGCCGCGAGGGGTGGATGCACAACCGCGCGCGTCTGGTGGTCGGGTCGTTTCTCACCAAGGACCTCGCCATCGACTGGCGTTGGGGCGAGCGATGGTTCATGCGGATGTTGCTCGACGGTGATGAGGCCTCCAACAACGGCAACTGGCAGTGGATCGCCTCGGTGGGCGTGGACCCGCAGCCGGCGTTTCGGCGCATGTTCAACCCGGCCCGCCAGCAGGAGCGCTTCGACCCCGCCGGGGCGTACGTCCGTCGCTACGTTCCCGAGCTGACCGACGTGCCCGACACATACCTGGCCGAGCCATGGACGATGCCGGACGACGTCCAGGAGCGGGCCCGCTGCCGGATCGGCCGCGAGTACCCGGCTCCGATCGTCGATCATCCCCAGGCACGGCGGGAGGCATTAGACCGGTATCGGGTGTAACTGACGGCGGCAGGCCCTCGGCCGGGCTTTGTTTCGCGCGCCACGAGGAGAGGTAGGCGTAGATCATGGCTACCGCTAATCCCACACGCACACGTACGTATCCCAACGAGTCGTACGACGCAGCGACGACCACGACTCGTACCGAGAAGGGGATGAGCCTGGCCAGGGGCCCGGCGCTCATTCTCGGCACCATCCTGAGCGCCGTCGGCCTCTACCTCCTCTACAAGGCGCGCACCTTCCCGCCATTCTCCAACTTCCCCAACGGCGACGTCGTCAAGGACGGCGACTTCGTGTTCGGTCTCTTCGGGGCCAACGGCTGGACAGGGATGCTCACCGCCGTTGCCGGCAGTCTGCTCCTGTTCGGCGCCGCCCAACACCTGCTGGCCAAGACCATGAGCCTCATCGTCGGCGTCGCCCTGGGCGCGGCCGCGGTCATCGCTCTGGTGAGCGGCAACGTGCTCGGCATGGCTGCCGCCAACGGCTGGACCAAGCTCGGCTGGGCCGCCTGCGCCGTGATCCTTCTGTTCAACACGCTGGTGCCGCGCCGCCGGCGCACCGTCGAGGTCCCCGACGAGACCGTCGCCCGCGACGCGCCCGTCGTCGCTGACCGCCGCCCGGCCACCGCCGTCGGCGCGGAGCAGCCGACCGTGGCCCACCGCGACGCCGAGGAGTCGACGATGGTCCACCGCGACGCCGAGGAGCCGACCGCGGTTCGCCACGACGACGAGGCCGCCACCACAGTCCACCGCGACGGCGAGGACCCGACGGTCGTTCGCGGAGAGCAGCCCACCGAGTTCCGCCGCAACGAGGTTGCGGCCCCCACCGGCGAGACGCGCCGCGACTGACGTTGACCCGCCGGGCACGGATGCCCGGCCTGCGTCATTGTGGGCCCGAACCCGGGCCCAGGCCGCGCCCACCGCAAACGTGGGTTTACTGACATTCGGCTAGCCCGGGCTAAAGACCGCGCGTTTCGGGTCGACACAACTGGCGATGACCCGTTCGGGCGTTCCCGTCCAATCCGTCGCCGAAGACCAGGAGCCCACGACCCGACGCCGCTCGCGCCGGGCGATGCACGCCGCTGTGGCCGTGCTCATCACCGGCCTCATCCTCTCGGGGATCAGTGCGGTCCTATGGGCGCGCAGCGGCCGGGCCAACGACCGCAAGGACTTCCACTCCGTCGCCCAGGATGTCACCTCCACGGTGGGCATCCTGCTGCAGCGCGACGCCAACTTCGTGGCCACGTTGCGCACCGTGATGACCATGCACCCGGATCTCACGCCGACGCAGTTCGCCCAGTGGTACAGCCGGTTGCAGGGCGACCAGCGCCAGGTCGGCGGGATCGGCAGCGCCGTCGTCAACGTGGTCCCGGCCAAGCGGCTCATCCGCTTCCAGTCACGCCGCGACGCCGACGCCGCGTTCATTCGCCTGCTGGGCTCCAACATCGCCTTCATCGCGCCCACGGGGCAGCCGCAGTACTGCCTGCTGGCCGCCAGCGGCGCGCTGCAGCCCCTGACTACCGTCGCCGCCCAACTCGTGCAGCAGGACTGGTGCAATCCTCGCACCTTCGTCGGCTCCACCGAGGCGACCGCCCTGTGGGCCGCGGCCGCCACCGATCACGTCCTGGTCAACCCGATCAACGTGGCGTGGTTGCGCACGACGCTGTTCGAGATCCCCTTCTACCGCCGCGGTGTATCCGTGAGCAGCCCCGCCGAGCGCACCGCCAACACGCTGGGCTGGGTGGTGAGCTCGTTCGACGTGGGCATGCTCCTGGAGCAGTCACTCGGTCACCACCACGGGCTCGACGTCCGCCTGCAGTACACCAATCCCGACGGCACACGGGTGGAGGTGGCCAATGTCGGCCACGCCACCGGCTCGCTCGTCCAGCGCACCGCGATGGACTTCGACGGCCGGTGGACGATCACCGTCACCGGCGCGCCGAACGCCTCGGGCATCAGCCCGGCCCTGCAGGGCGCGAGCGTCGCCGGTGCGGGGGTGGTCGTGACCCTCCTGCTGTCGCTGCTCATCCTCACGCTCTCGCGCTCTCGGGAGCGGGCGCTGGCGATGGTGGCCGAGAAGACCGGGCAGCTGCGCCACCAGGCGCTGCACGACGCCCTCACCGGTTTGCCCAACCGCGTCCTGGCCATCGACCGCGCCGAGCAGATGCTGGCCCGGGCGCGTCGCGCCGGTCAGCCCATCGCGGTTCTCTACATCGACATCGACGGCTTCAAGCACATCAACGACACCTTCGGTCACGCCGTCGGGGACACCTTCCTCAGGGCGGTTGCGGCCCGGCTGGAGACCGTGGTGCGCGCGGGTGACACGGCCGCCCGCCTCGCCGGCGACGAGTTCGTCGTGCTCCTCGAGGCCAGCACCTTGGACGCGGGTCCCGAGCTCGTCGCCGAGCGCGTGCTCGACGTCCTGCGCGAGCCCTACGACCTCACCGACGAGATCGGCCGCGACCTGTCGGTGACGGCGAGCATCGGCGTCGCCTACGGCCAGCACGAGATGGCCGAGGAGCTCCTCGCCGACGCCGACGTGGCTCTCTACGCAGCCAAGGAAGCCGGTCGCAACCAGTACGTGACCTATGAGTCAGGGATGCAGACCGCGGCCCAGGACCGAATCACGCTGGAGATGGATCTGGCCGACGCGATCACCGCCGACCAGCTGTTCCTCGTCTACCAGCCCACCTTCGACCTCAAGTCCGAGCGCACCACCGGCGTCGAGGCCCTTCTGCGCTGGCGCCACAGCGACCGCGGTGTCATCGCGCCCGACGTGTTCATCCCCATCGCCGAGCGCAGCGGCCTGATCCTGTCGATCGGGCGCTGGGTGCTGCACACCGCCACGATGCAGGCGGCCCAGTGGCGCGACCAGGGCTACGAGCTCACGATCAGCGTCAACGTCTCGGGCCGCCAGCTCGACCACGACGAGCTCGTCGACGATGTCCGCAGCGCCCTGCTTGAGTCGGGCCTGGCGCCCTCGGCGCTCACCGTCGAGATCACCGAGACTGCGCTCATGAAGGACCCCGAGGCCACCGCGCGGCGTCTGACGGCGATCAAGGACCTTGGCGTGCGCGTCGCCGTCGATGACTTCGGCACCGGCTACAGCTCACTTGCGTACCTGCGCCAGTTCCCCGTCGACACGCTCAAGATCGACCGCGCCTTTGTTCAGGGCATCGCCTCCTCCAAGGAGTCCGCGGCCCTCATCCAGACGCTCATCGACCTCGGCAAGTCGCTCAACCTCGAGACCCTCGGCGAGGGCATCGAGGACATGGCCCAGCTCGAGCACCTGCAGCGGGCTCGCTGCGACTCGGGGCAGGGCTTCCTCTACGCGCGGCCGCTCGAGGCCGATGCGCTGACGGACTTCCTCAGCTCGCGTCCGGCGGATCAGCTGCCGACGGGCGCGGACCTCTAGCCACCGCCGCCTCCACCGGCGCGGCCGGCCGCGGCACCGTCTCCGGCATCGCGCCGGGCCCAGCCTCTGGCGGCGCCGCCATCACGTGCAGCCGCGGCAGGTCGAGCTCGAGCCGAGCACCTCCGCCCGGGCTGTGCACCGCGCGGGCCTCGCCGCCATGGGCACGGGCGATCGCCCTCACGATGGCCAGCCCCAGCCCCGCGCCGCCGGTCTTTCGGCTGCGGTCGTCATCGGTGCGGTGGAACCGCTCGAACACCTGCTCGAGCTCGTCGTCGTCGATCCCCGGGCCGTCGTCGCGGACCACGAAGCGCACCATCCCGCCGGGCCGCGCGCGCACCTCCAGCCGCACCAGCCCGCCGGGCGCGCTCGTGTGCTCGACCGCGTTGCGAATGAGGTTGCGCAGGGCCTGGGCCAGGCGATCCGGGTCGGCCCTCAGGATCCCGTCCGGGATGGCGCTGAGCTCGAAGCGCCGCTCCTGCCCGATGCGCGCGCCCAGCCACAGCTCGCCCACGAATGGCTCGAGCTCGAACTCGCGGTACTGCAGGAAGTCGCCGCGCTCGGAGCGCGCGAGCAGCAGCATGTCGTCGACCAGTCGTGATGTCCGACCGATCTCGGCGGAGACGAGGCGCTCGACGCGCCGGACCTCCTCCGGGTCCGGGTGCTCCTGAGCCGCCAGGACCTCGAGCTGCCCGCCGATCACGGTGAGGGGCGTGCGCAGCTCGTGCGAGGCGTCGGCGATGAAGTCACGCTGGGCCGCGAACGCCTCGGAGAGACGATCGAGCATGCGGTTGAAGGACTCTGCCAGCACCCGGATCTCGCCACCGGCCAGCCGTGCCGAGTCCATCCGCGGATGCAGATCGCCGTCATCGACCTGCGCCGCGACGCGGGCCATCCGCCGCAGCGGCAGCGAGACGGAGGCGCCGGCCAGATAGGACGCGATGAGCGCCAGGACGAGGCCGAGCGCGCCGGCGATGACGAACGAGCGCACGATGCTGCGCTGCGCGCGGGTGACGATGGCCAGCGGTTCGCCGGCGCCGACCCGCACCGGGACGCCTCGGACGCGGAGGACGCGCTCGTCGAGCCTGACGTCACCGAGGTCGGGCGCCCGTTGGGTGATGATCCGGGTGGGGGCGTGCAGGAGGGCCTGGCCAAGCGCGTTCTCCTGCTGCTGCTCGGGGATCGTCTCACGGTTGTCGGGCTCGGGGCTGCCGAGCAGAGCCGGCGGGGTGCTCACCGATCCGTGGCCCGGGATGGCGGCGAACAGCAGCGATGAGGTGGCGCCGAACGGCTGAGCGCGCAGGTAGAAGCCCACCCGCGCAAGGAGCGCCTCGGGCGAGTCGGCCTGGATCCCTCGCACTGCCTGAGAGAGCTGTGACAGGTCCCCCGCCACGTCCTGGTCGACCTCCGCGCGCAGCTCGGTGCCGGTCTGCTCGTAGACCACGACGAAGATGACCGCCACGACTGCCACCAGCACTCCAGTCACCCAAGCCACCAGACGCCAACGGACGCTGGTGCGGGCGATCATCCCGGGTCCTCTTCCAAGCGGTAGCCGCGAGAGCGGACGGTGACGATGGGGACGGCGCGCCCGCCTACGGCCAGCTTGCGCCGCAGATAGCCGATGTAGACGTCGACGATGTTGGTTGCCGGATCGTGGCCATAGCCCCAGACCGCCCGCAGTATCTGCTGGCGGTTGAGCACCTGGCCGGGGTGATTCATGAAGTAGGCGAGCAGGTCGAACTCGGTGTTGGTGAGACGCACCAGCTCCCCGCCGATGTGGACCTCGCGTGCGAGCAGGTCGACCTCCAGGTCGCCGCTGCGGATCGCGGTGGCCGGCGCCTGACGTGAGGCGCGCAGCTGGGCCCGGATCCTGGCCTCCAGCTCGGCCAGAGCGAACGGCTTGACCAGGTAGTCGACGGCGCCCGCGTTGAGCCCGCCGACGCGATCCTCGAGCTCGCCGCGCGCGGTGAGCACGATCACCGGCAGCTCGGGGCGCTCGGAGGCCAGATCGCGCAGCACATCCATCCCGCTGCGGCCCGGGAGCATGAGGTCGAGCACCACGAGATCGACGTGGTCACCACGTGCCAGCTCCAAGCCGCTCTCGCCGTCGAGCGCGGAGCGAACCTCGAAACCGTGGACGCTGAGGCCACGGTCGATGAAATCCACAATTCCGGGCTCGTCCTCGATCAGGACGATGTTGGCCACGCGCCCAATCATACGGCCCGGGGGGCGCGGTTTCCCCCTGCAAACAGGCCCAAGAGAGTTCTCATCCAGGGATAAAAGCCGCTTAAGCGAACCTGGACACAGTCGTGGTCATGAGCCGCTCCCTCATCGCGCCGGCCCATGCCCGGCGCGACGCTGGGCTTCGCCGACTCCGCGCGCTCAACCGAGTGCTCATCGGCGGCGCCGTCGTCGCCACCGGGCTGCTGACCGATGTCACCGCCCACGCGTTTCCGGGCCACAAGCGCCAGGCGACCTCCAGTGCGCCACCCGCCGTGGCCCCGGCAGCGGCACGCGCCCATGCGGACGGGGCACCTCGACACCACCGACCCCACCACGCCCGACGGCACAAGCGGGCGGCCCTGCGCCCGCCCGCACAACCGCCCGCCTCGGCCACCGGCACCACGTCGCAGGCGACGACGAGCACCGCGGCGCCCGCGCCCCAACCTGCTCCGCAGGCCGCCCCGCAGCCCGCGCCGGCCTCCGCGCCGACGGTCTCCGGCGGCTCGTGATGAAACAGACGCCGGCCGTTGCGGCCGCGGCGCTGCATACCGAGACGTGGCAGGCCCTGGGCACCACCGTCGTCCTGCGCCACGAGGGTCCCGCCAACCCCGCCGCGCGCGCGGCCGTCGAGGACGAGCTGGAGGCCATCGACGCGGCCGCCAGCCGCTTTCGCCCCGACTCCGAGCTCAGCCGCCTCAACGCGATGACCGGTCCCGGGCCGCGGACGCTGATCGCCGGCCCGCTGTTCGCCGAGGCCCTCCGCCTCGCCATCCATGCTGCCGACGCCTCCGACGGCGCCGTGGATCCGACGCTCGGCGCCGAGCTCGTGGCGCTGGGGTATGACCGCGACTGGCACGAGCTGGTCGCGCTGCCGTCGGGGGCGCCGATGCGCGACGACGGCGCGATGGTCGTGTACCACCGTCGGCGCTCCCGCTGGCAGGAGATCGCGGTGACAGGAGACCCGCCGCGGGTCACGCTGCCCGTCGGGGTGCAGCTGGACCTCGGCGCCACGGCCAAGGCGCTGGCCGCCGACCGGAGCGCCCGGGCCGCGCACGAGGCCGGCGCCGTCGGCGTGCTCGTCTCGCTCGGTGGCGACATCGCCACCTCGGGGCCACCACCCGCCGCCGGCTGGGCGATCCATGTCACCGACGATCATCGCGACGGCTCCGAGGCCCTCGGCCAGACGATCGCCATCCGGTCGGGCGGCGTGGCCACCTCGAGCATCGCCACCCGTCGCTGGCGCAACGGCGGGCGGACCATGCACCACATCCTCGATTCGCGCTCGGGCCGCCCCGTCCGCGGGCCCTGGCGGACGGCCAGCGTCGCCGCGGCGACCTGCGCCGAGGCGAACATCGCCTCCACCGCCGCGATCGTCCTCGGCCACGACGCGCCGACGTGGCTGGCCGAGCAGGGTCTCCCGGCCAGGCTGGTGGCGCTGGACGGCACCGTCGCGGTCCAGGGCGGGTGGCCGACGTGACCCTGGGCCCGAGCTTGTACTGGTACCTGACGCGGGCCAGCGGGACGGTGGCGCTCGTCCTGCTCACCGCGAGCGTGGTCGTCGGCGTCGCTGCGATCGCACGGCTGCGCGGGCCCGGGGTCCCGCGCTTCGTCGTCGACGGCGTCCATCGCACGGCGTCGCTCCTGGCGGTGGCCTTCCTCGTGGTCCACATCCTCACGGCGGTGCTCGACAGCTTCGCCTCGATCTCGCTGCTTGACGCCGTGGTCCCATTCATCGGCTCCTACCGGCCGCTGTGGCTCGGGCTCGGCGCCGTCGCCTTCGATCTGCTGCTGGCGGTCGCGCTGACCAGCGTCGTCCGCGACCGCATGGGCCATGCCACCTGGCGCGGTGTGCACTGGCTGGCCTACGCCGCCTGGCCGGTCGCGGTGGTCCACGGCCTCGGCACCGGCAGCGACGTGCACCAGCGGTGGCTGCAGGCAATCACCGTCGCCTGCATCCTCGCGGTCCTCGCCGCCGTCGCGGGCCGGGCGATGATCGGCTGGCCGGAGAATCTGAGGTTGCGGATCGGCGCGCTGGCGATGTCGGTCGTGTTCGCGGGCGGCCTGGCCGTGTGGCTACCCGGCGGCCCCCTGGGCAAGGGCTGGGCGCGCCGCGCCGGGACCCCACCCGCGCTGCTCGGCCACCCCTCCGCACCGGGGCACGCATGAGCCTGCCGCGACTGCTGCTCGGCGCCAGCGCCGGAACGATGGACTACGCCACCCACCGCCGCGTCCACGGCGAGCTGCCGGCCAGCGCACGGCGATCGCGCAACGGTCGGCCCGCTCCGCTGCTCGAGGAGCTGGCGCAGGCCGGGCTCCGCGGCCGCGGAGGCGGCGGGTTCCCGCTGCCGGCCAAGCTCGACGCGGTGCAGCGGGCCAAGGGCCGGCCGGTCGTCGTCGTCAACGGCAGCGAGGGGGAGCCGATGAGCGTCAAGGACCGCATGCTCCTTCAGACGCTGCCGCACCTGGTCCTCGACGGCGCCTTTTGCCTGGCCGACGCGCTGGGCGCCCGGGACATCGTGATCGCCATCGACGAATCCATGCGCGACGGCCACGCCACCGTCCGCCGCGCCGTGCGCGATCGCCCCGAGGCCGGGCGGCGCACAGGCCAGCCGCGGATCGTCGGTGTTCCCGCGGGCTACGTCACCGGCCACGAGACCGCGGTCGTCAACTTCGTCAACCGCGGGATCGCGCGCCCGGTGACCCAGCCGCCTCGCGTCAGCGAGCGCGGGATCGGCCGCCGTCCCACGCTCATGTCCAACGCCGAGACGCTCGCCCACGTCGCACTCATCGCACGCCACGGCGCCGCGTGGTTTCGCGGTCTGGGCCCCGCCGAGGAGCCCGGCTCGGCGTTGGTGACGCTGAGCGGCGGGGTGCGCGCCCCCGGGGTCTATGAGATCGAGTACGGGTCGCGGCTGGACGCCCTGGTGCGCGCGGCCGGCGGCGTGCCCGAGCCGGTGCGGGCGTTTCTGCTGGGCGGCTATTCCGGGACCTGGATCAACGCGGCCGGTGCGGCCTCCGTGCGCCTGTCGCGTGAAGGATTGCGGCCTCTCGGCGCGTCGCTGGGCGCGGGGATCATCGTGGCCCTTCCGCGCAGCGCCTGCCCGGTGGCCGAGGTCACGCGGGTTGCGGGCTGGATGGCCGACGAGGGTGCGTCGCAGTGCGGGCCCTGCGTCAACGGCCTCGCTTCGATCGCCGACACGCTGGCCGACGTGGCCGAGGGCCGCGGGGGCCACGACGCCTTCGCGGACATCCGGCGCTGGTGCGATCTGGTCATCGGACGCGGAGCCTGCGCGCACCCCGACGGCGCCGCCGCCTTCGTCACCAGCGCGCTACGCGTGTTCAGTGCCGAATTCGATGATCACGCACGCCACGGCCCATGCGACGCCTGTGGGGGCCGCCGAGTCCTCATCACTCCTCGCCAGCCCAGCGTCGTGGCATGAGCCAGCGCATCGAGGTCGACCCCATCAAGTGCGAGGCCCACGGCCAGTGCGCCGAACTGCTGCCCGAGCGCATCGCCCTGGACGAGTGGGGCTACCCGCTCATCGACGACACCCCGATCCCGAGGTCGCTCGCCGGCCTGGCGCGGCGGACGGTGCGCGCCTGCCCGACGATGGCTCTGCGTCTACGGGACGTCGTGCATGAGCCCGCCGCGGACGTCGGCCGGCAGCGTCCGTAGCAGCCCGTCGCTCATGACGACGCCGCGGCCCGACGCGTCGTGGCCCGTGACCACGCGACGCGGGACGTTCACGACGCGTTTCGTGCCGCGAGCGCGCGCAGCTCCGCCACGTCGTCGTCGGTGAGCCGCTCGGCCAGCGCCACGGCAGCCAGCGCGGCGTCGATCTGCGCCGGGGTCGTGGCCCCGATGAGCGTGCTCGCCGTCCGGGGGTGCAGCAGCGTGAAGGCGATCGCGAGCGTCGCCGGGGTCGTGTCCAGCCGCGCCGCCGGCTCGCGCAGCGCCGCCCCCAGGGCGAGCTCGCGGCCGCGACGGCCCTCGGCCACCTCCGCGCTCAGCCGCCCGGGCCGTTGCGGGTTCCCGTCGGCGTACTTGCCCGTCAGCGCACCGCCGGCCAAGCTCGCCGACGGCACGAGCGAGGCACCGGTCGCAACCAGCGCGGCCTCCATGGCGGGGTCCTCGACCCAGTCCAGGCGCGCCAGGCTGTAGGGAAGCTGGGCGGCGCACGGCTGCGGGATGCCCTGGCGCTCGGCCTCGGTGGCCGCCTCCGCGATCGCGTCGGCGCTCCAGTTGACGACGCTCCACGCCGTCACGCGCCCGGTCGCGAGCACTGCGGCGATCTGCTCGACCGCTACCGGCACGGAGACGGCGTCGGGCAGCGTGGAGGCGTAGAGCAGGTCCAGGCGTTCAAAGCCCATGCGCTCGAGCGAGCCGGCGAGCTCGGCCACCGCGTCCTGCTCGGGCCAGAACTCCCACCACAGCTTGTTGGACACCGTGACCGCGTCGCGGTCGGCGCCGACCGCGCGGAACAGCTCGCCGAACAGGACCTCGGAGTAGCCGGTGGCCAGCGGCGCGTACCCGGTCTCGTCGTTGTAGCGGGCGTCATCCAGGAAGTCGATCCCCGAGCGCAGCGCGTGGTCGAGCACCGCCTCGGCGGCCCCACGCTCCATGCGCTCGAACGTGCGCCAGGACCCCAGCGCGATCCGCGAGACCTCCAGCGTCGAGTCGCCCAGCCGATGGTGCGCGGCCTGATCAGCCATGCCAGTGGGCGAGGGGCAGGCCGGCGACGGGGGAGCGGAACGACGGTAGCCGCGAGCCCATCAGGCTGCCGAGGTAGACCGTCTTCAGATCCGGGCCGCCGAAGGTCACCGAGGCCATCATCGGCGCCAGCCTACCTCGTCCACCACCGAGCACCTCCGGCGTCATGGTGCCGGCGAAGAACGCCTCGTCGAACGCCGCCACCCTCTCGGGGTTGCCGTCACCGACCAGATCCGCCCGTTCCTGGAGGACCCGGACCACCCCATGAACGAGATGCAGCGCAACCATCCGCTCGGGCGGTTGGGCGAGCCCGAGGACGTGGCCCGCGTGGCGCTGTTCCTGGCCTCCGCGGACGCCGCATATTTGAATGCCGCGGACATCGTGGTCGACGGCGGGCAGTCGATCATCGTTTGAGCTTGCTGTGGGGTTGTTGCGAGCCTCGGCCGGGGAGGGGACATGGGGCGTCTACTGCATTGGCTGGGGAAGGGGACTGCGCGGCCGCACGGTCCTCGCCCAACCTGTATTTCGTGACAAACCGGCATTGGCGTGGCGGGTTTGGCACGGAATGCATGTGGGGCATGGATTCCGTGACAAACCACGACCGCGAGATCAGGTTTGTCACGAAATGCAGGCTCCACCGGAGCCCACCACCCAGGCCGGCACACCAGCCCCCTTCCCCACCCGTAGTTCACATCCCCACCGACGCTGCGTGCCTCAGGGTTGCTTGCCCCACCAAACGCTGCGTTGGCAAACGCCCGAGCTACCGCGCAGGCGGCGGACCATGCGTCGCCCGCCGCACCAGCCGCGCCGGCAGCACCACCCGCCGCGGCGCCAGGTGCTCGTCGGGCTCGGCGGCGATCCGTGACAGCAGCAGGTCGGTGCTGGCCTTGACCATGTGCTCGATGTCCTGGGAGACGGTGGTGAGCTGGAAGGCCTCCCACGCCGCGAGGCGGACGTCGTCAAAGCCGATCAGGGTGATGTCGGCCGGGACGCGGATCCCCTTGGCGTAGAGCGCGTTGTAGGCGCCCAGGGCCAGGATGTCGTTGGCCGCGAACAGGGCGGTCGGCCGCGAGGGCAGGAGCTCGAGGGTGCAGCGGTGACCCTCGGAGAAGTCAAACGGCGCCCGTCGCCAGCGCTCGGGTGAAAGCTCGATGCCGGCGTCGGCGAGCACCCGGCGAAAGCTCGCCTCGCGGTCGCGGCCGGTGCTCGTCGTCTCGGGCCCGAACACGGCGGCGATGGCCCGGTGGCCCAGCGCCAGCAGCTCCTCGGCGATCAGCCGCGCGCCCTCGGTGTTGTCCACGACACACACGTCGCCGGGCGCGTCGTCCACCTCGCGGTTGAGCAGCACGAAGGGGAAGCCGCGCTGGCTCAGCTGCGCGGGCAGGGTCGAGTGCAGCTGGGTCGTGGTGAGGATGACCCCGTCCAGCGACCCGTCGACGACGCGCTCGAGCGGGACCTGATTGTCGTCGTCGGGCGTGAGGACCAGCATCCGCAGCCCGGCCTGGTAAAGCTCCTCGTGCAGCGCGTCGAGCACCTGGAGGTAGAAGGGGTTGCCCAGGTCCGAGACCACGATCCCCACCTGGCCGGTGGAGCGCGTGGCCAGCGAGCGCCCTCGCTGGCTGGGGACATACCTGAGCTCGCGTGCCGCCTCCTGTACCCGCAGGCGCGTCTCCTCCGACAGGCGCGGGTCGTCGCGCAGGGCGCGCGAGACGGTCGGCTGTGACACCCCGGCGATGCGGGCGACGTCGTGGCTGGTCGGGGGAGGGGTCCGTGGCATCAGCGCTCTTGCATACGTATACCAGCCTGTCGCCGCCTCATCCGCGCCCGATCGACACGGCGACGTGCGACACCCGGTCGCGCAGCCACTCGTGCGCGGGGTCACCGGCGAAGCGCGGATGCCAGTACATCCGCTCGCGCAGCGGGGCCAGCCGCAGCGGCGGCCGGGTGGTCTGCAGGTCCGCCACGTCCAGGGCGCCGAGCAGCCGCCGCTGCAGCACGGTGATCATGTGCGTGCCGCGCAACAGACTGGGGACGAGCACGAAGCTCTCGACGGTGAGCGCGGTGCGGCGGACCAGACCGGCGCGGTCGAGCTCGAGGTCGGCGTAGGAGGTCGCGCCGCCCTGGCGGTAGGCGATGTAGGGCAGCGTCGCGAGCTGGGCCCGGGTCAGCCGCTGACCCAAGCCGGTCACCAGATCGCCGGCGACGCAGACGAAGCGGTCCTCGAACAGCGGGGCGGAGGGGAACCGCTCCGCGCCCTCGAACGTACCGGCGGCCACGACGAGGTCGAGGCGGTCATCGCGCAGATGCTCGTCGAGCGAGCGAAACGCCGACACCGTCTCCAGCGAGACCCCCGGGGCGTCGACGACGAGCTCGCGCATGAGCGGCGCCAGCAGCACCGCGCTCACGTAGTCGTTGGCGAACACGCGGAAGTGGCGCTCGTCTGCGCTCGGATCAAAGGCCGGCCGCGCCGCCAGCACGCGCGAGATCTCGGCCAGGAGCTCGCCGACCGGCTCGCGGAGGCTCAGCGCGAAGCCGGTGGGCTCCATCGACTGCCCCGAGCGCACGAGCAGGTCGTCGCCCAGTTGCCGGCGCAGCCGCCCCAGCGCCGCGCTCATCGCCGGCTGGCTGAGCGAGAGGCGCTCCCCGGCGCGGGTCACGCTGCCCTCCGACAGCAGCGCGTCGAGCGCCACCAGCAGGTTGAGATCCACTCGGGCGAGGTCGGCGAAGGTCATTGACCAGACGAATGATATGAATCGCCAACATCGATTTGAAAGATGAGAATGTCCTCACTAGCTTCCCCGCGGATGGTGGACACCGCGACAGCCGCGCCGCCCTGGACCCCCGGCACCGTCGCCGCCGCAGGCGATCGGCGACTTCGCTCCTGGAAGGCCGGCCACGGCACCCCCCTCGTCGTTCTGCACGACGGCAGGACGGGGGGACCGAAGCCGCCGGGCAAGGGCACGATGCCCGAGTACTACGGGGACCCCGACACCGTGGTCCGGCAGATCCGCGAGGACGCCAAACGGATCGGCTACGGCGTGGTGGACCTCAACTTCGACTCATTCCACCTGCCCCACGAGCGCGCGCTGCACTCCTTGGAGCTGTTCGGGACCGAGGTCCTCCCGCAGCTGCACGCGTCCTGACCAGCGCTCAGCCCGGCAGCGTCACCCACAGCCGCGGGGCCAGTTCGACGACCACGTCGGGGTCGAGGTCGCCGACCACGCCGGCGCCCGCCCGGTCCATGGTCAGCGACAGCTCACGCCACGCCTGGGCGACGGGAGCGACGCGCGCCGTCGGTCCCCAGCCCACCGCGGCGCGCAGCTCGTCGGCGTGGGCGCGCGCATCTTCGGCGCGGAGCGAGCCGAACCTCCGCTGAGCGCCGCCGATGAACACGTGCTGGTCGAGGATGTCGCCGATCGACGCGGTCACCGGGCCTCCATCGTGGCGGCGGCCACCGCCGCCTGGCCGTAGGCGATCCCGCCGTCGTTGACGGGGAGGCGCTGGGCGACCAGCACCCGCAGACCGGCGGCGTGCAGACCGGCCGAGACGGACTCGAGCAGCCTCCGGTTCTGAAAGACACCGCCCGACAGCACGACGCGGTCGACGCGGTGCGCGGACGCGAGCGTGACGCACAGGTCCACCGTCGCTCGGGCGACGCCGGCGTGAAAGCGGGCGGCGATGGCACCCACCGGGACGCCGGCGCCCACATCGGCGGTCACCGCCGCCACCGCGGGCCGGGGATCGACGACGGCCAGGCCGCCGATCTCGCTCACGGGCATCTCATAGGCGCCTCGCTCGGCCGGGTCGCACGCGGCCTCGAGCTCGATCGCGGCCTGACCCTCGTAGCTGACCTCCGCCCGGATCCCGCACAGCGCGCCGACGGCATCGCAGAGGCGCCCCATGCTCGTCGTCAGCGGCGACGCGGTCCGCGTCTGCACGAGGCGCCCGATCTGATGCCAGGCGCGCGCACTCACCGCGGCGGCCAACGACGCCGGCATCTCGGGCGCGTCGCCCCGCGCCGCCCATAGCCACGCGCAGGCCATCCGCCACGGCTGGCGGATCGCGGCGGCTCCGCCGGGCATCACCACCGGGACGAGCGTTCCCACCCGTGTGCACGCCCGCAGATCCCCCAGCAGGAACTCACCGCCCCACACGGTCCCGTCGCCGCCGTAGCCGGTCCCGTCGAAGATCGCGCCGAGGGCGGGCGCCGTCTCCCCGTGTTCGGCCAGGCACGCCGCGAGATGGGCGTGGTGGTGCTGGACGCCTATCAGTTGCAGGTCATCGCGCTCCAGCGCGTACTTGGTCGACAGGTACTCGGGGTGCAGGTCGTGGGCGACGACCTCAGGGGCGACCGCGAACAGCCGCTGGAAGTGCTCGATCCCGTCGGTGAACGAGCGCAGCGTCTCGTAGTTCTCCAGATCGCCGATGTGGTGGCTCATCCAGGCGCGCTCGCCTTTGGCCAGGCAGAAGGTGCTCTTGAGCTCGGCGCCGCAGGCCAGCAGCGGCCGTGGCGTGCCCCCGGCGGGCAGTGCCAGCGCGGCGGGGACGTGTCCGCGCGAGCGCCGCAGCACGGCTGGCCGGGGGAGCGCCCGCACGACCGAGTCGTCTGTGCGGGTGTGAATCGGTCGGTCGTGGACCAGGAACAGATCGGCGATCCCCTGCAGGCGCTCGAGCGCGTCCTCGTCGCGGAAGGCGATCGGCTCGTCGGACACGTTGCCGCTCGTCATGACCAGCGGCACGCCGATGTCTGCCATCAGCAGGTGGTGCAGCGGCGAGTACGGGAGCATGACGCCGAGCTCGGGCGCGCCGGGGGCCACCGACGGGGCGACCGGCGCGTCGCACCGGCGTGGGGCGAGCACGATCGGCCGCGCCGGGCCCGCGAGCAGCTCGCGCCCCTCCGTGTCCAGACAGACCAGGGTCTCCGCCGCCGCCGGCGACGGCGCCATCAGCGCGAACGGCTTCTCCTCCCGGTGCTTGCGGCCGCGCAGCGTCACCACGGCCCGCTCATCATCGGCTCGGCAGGCGAGGTGGTAGCCGCCGATGCCCTTGAGCGCCAGGATCTGCCCCCGTCGCAGCGCCGCGACCGCGCCGGCCAGGGCGGCGTCGCCGGTCTCGCCGAGCCCCTCGCCGAGGAGTGTCAGCGAGGGGCCGCAGTCCGGGCAGGCGTTGGGCTGGGCGTGAAAGCGGCGATCGGCCGGGTCCTCGTATTCGGCGCGGCACGCGGGGCACATGGCAAAGCTCGCCATGGTGGTCAGCGGGCGGTCATAGGGGACGCCGCGCACGATCGTGAAGCGCGGCCCGCAGTTGGTGCAGTTGATGAACGGGTAGCGGAAGCGCCGGTCGGCGGGGTCGTGCAGTTCGCGCAGGCAGTCGGCGCACACCGACGTGTCGGGGGCGACCGGCGCGTCGGGCACCTCGCCGTGCGGGCTCTCCCGGATCGCGAACCCGTGCTCACCGCGCGCGGGGCGCGCCTCGCCCACGACCTCCTCGACGACTGCGAGCGGTGGCGCCTCGGGGCCCAGCCGGGCCAGGAACGCGTCGACCGCGACGTCGGACCCCTCGACCTCGGCGACGACCCCGTGCGCGTCGTTGAACACGAACCCGCCCAGCTGCAGCTCCCCGGCCAGCCGGTAGACGTAGGGGCGAAAGCCCACGCCCTGGACCGTGCCCCGGACGCGGACGTGGACCCGGGTGCGACCCTCCCGCGCCGGCGCGTGCACGCTCATCCCACCAGCGCCCGCAGCGCGTGGTAGGCGCTGGCCTGGGCCTCCTGGATCCGCGGGATGTGCTCGGAGCGTGTGACGACGACGTGGTCGGCCAGGCCCTCGGCGGCGATCCGGCCGCCGTCGTAGCCGACCATGGCAAGCGTGATCAGCCCCCGCCGGCGGCCCTCGCCCAACGCGGCGATCACGTTGGTGGAGTTGCCCGAGGTCGAGAGCGCGAGCAGCGCGTCGCCGGGGGCGCCGTAGGCGATGACCTGGCGGCTGAAGATCGCATCGGTGCCGATGTCGTTGGCGATCGCGGTGATGATCGCGGGATCCTCGGTGAGATCCACGGCCGCCCGCCCCGCCGTCCGGAAGTCGGCGACGACGTCCATCGCGTCGGTGGCCGACCCGCCGTTTCCCAGCGCGAGCAGCTTGCCGCCGCGCTCGAAGCATCCCCGCAGCTCCGTGGCCGCTCGGGCGATCACCTCCGCGTTCTCGCCGAGCGTCTGGGCGCGCAGGTCACCGATCTCGGCCGCCTTGGCCAGCACCGAGCGCGCGACGTCCTCCATCACCGGCTCGAGCTTGTCCTCGCGTTCGTCGAGGAACGGGTAGAGAAAGCTCGACGCGCCGGCGTCGTGGGAACGCCGCTCCGAGCGTCCGCTGAGCAGTCCGCGGTGCTCGAAGAACACGTGCACCAGCTCCCACAGGACGTGGTAGAGCGTCTCGACCAGCTCCTGGGCCACGTCGCCCCGGCTCGTCGGCGGCGTGAACTCCCACTCGGCGGGGTGGGTGGCGACCGATTCGAAGGCGATGGTGAGGCACCCGCGCTCGCGGGCCACGGCGATTGCCGCGGCGGCCTCGCCGTCGGCGTCGCCCGCGCCGAACGCCATCGCGATGTCGTCGGGCCGGGCCAGCAGCGCCACTTGGATCGCGAGCGAGCCGCCCTCGCCGGCGAGCCCCAGCGCCGGCAGCGCCCGCTTGCCCACGATCACCGGGTGGACGAACTCGACGGCGACGTGACGGGCGTCCGAACGCGCCGCGGGGGACCGGCCGAAGGCGACCAGGCGCCCGCCGCGGGCAAAGCGCTCGGCCATCAGGTGACAGAGGCGGGCCAGCCGCTCGGCCTCAGCGTCGAAGAAGCGGGCGTTGGCCTCGGTGCGCTCGGCCAGGAGCGCCGCCAGCCGGGTCGCGGGATCCGCAGCGAGCTGCATGCCGTGGGTCATCCGGCCACGACCGCACCCTCGCGGGTGGCGATCCGCGTCAGCCAATCGCGCCACCCGTCGACGCCCTCGCCCGTCTTGGCGCTGAGCACGATCCGCTCGACGTCGGGGTGGACCTGGTCGATGTTGTAGAGCAGGTGGTCGAGGTCGACGTCGACGTGCGGGAGCAGGTCGATCTTGTTGACGATGACCAGCTCGCAGGCGCGGAACATGAGCGGGTACTTGAGCGGCTTGTCGACGCCCTCGGTGACCGCGCTGACCATGACCCGTGCGTCCTCGCCGATGCGGAACTCCGCGGGGCACACCAGGTTGCCGACGTTCTCGACGATGAGCAGGTCGATGTCGTCCAGCGGCAGGGAGGGGATCGCCGAGCGCACCATGTTGGCGTCGAGATGGCACTCGCCGCCGAAGCCCGCGTCGGTGTTGATCTGAGTCACCGGCACATGCAGGGTGGCCAGACGGTCGGCGTCCATCGAGCCCTGCACGTCGCCCTCCAGCACTCCGACGCGCACGCCGGGCAGGTCGGCCGCCACGCGCTCGAGCAGGGTGGTCTTGCCCGCCCCCGGCGCGCTCATGAAGTTGATCACCGTGACCCCGGCCCGGTCGAAGTCGGCCCGGTTGGCGGCGGCGATCGTGTTGTTGGCGTCCAGCGCCTCCTCGACCACTCTCACCTTTGTGCGATGCATTCGGCCTCCTCGACCTCGATTGACTCGACCTCGAACTCGTCTCCGCTGGCCACGGCCACGTCGCCGCTCCCGCAGGAGGGGCAGCGGAAGGCGGGGATCTCGATCGCCCACTCGCAGTCGCACCCGCGGCACCGTAGCCGCGCGGGGACGACCTCCTGGACGAGCCGTGCGCCCTCACACACGCTGTCGCGAGCTACGAACTCGAAGTAGAACTCCAGCGTGTCGGGGATCACCTGGCGCAGGCGGCCGACGCGCAGATTGACGACCGTCACCTTTCGGCCGCCGGCGTGCTTGGCGACGGTGTTGACGATCGCGCTGCTCAGCGACAGCTCGTGCACGGCGTGGTCACTCCACCGCCGTGCCGACCGTGCCGGCGCGCAGCTCCTCCACGGTCTCCAGCACCAGGGACACCGCTCGCCCGACGGCGCCCTGGACCCGGTCGGACAGGCCCCAGCCCATCTCGGAGACATCCTCGGGCTCGCACGCGATGACCACGACCTTGCCCGGCCACGCCCCGACCGACTTGACGAAGCGCAGCACCGTCTGCGGGTCCATCGCGTGCGGGTTGATGACGTCCCCGTCCTCGATCTGACCGGCCACGGCCTCCTCGTCGGGCTCCATGACATAGAGCGTCCCCGGGCTCGCCGCCCTGGGGGGAGACGTCGAGGATGACGAGCGCGTCATAGCCGCGCATCACCTCGTAGGCGAGGTCCAGCCCGCCCGTGCCGGCGTCCATGACCGACACGCCGTCGGGCAGTTCGAGCGTCGACAGCCGGCGCGCCACCTCGCCGCCGAACCCATCGTCGCGCAGCCAGGCGTTGCCCACGCCCGCGATCAGGATGCTGCGCAGTGCGTCCTCGCTCATGGCACCACCTCCAGCTCTGGGGCGAAGAAGTACAGATAGCGGCCGGTCTCCCGCATCAGCTCCTGGCCCGGGTCGTCGTCGATTGTCAGCCCGAGATGGGCCTTGCCGTCGTAGTCGGTGAAGATCCGCTCGATCGTCGCCGTGCGTCCGTCGAGCATCCGCGCGTGCACATCGGCATCGGGCCCGGGGCGGATCACCACCTTGCCGCCGCGCCGGAACGTCTGCCCGCCGGCGTCGAGCTCCGTGTCGCCGGCGCGCGGGTCGATGAGGCCGGGCGGCTCGGACGGTGGCTCGGTGGTCACGGGGTCGCGCAGCTCCACGCGACCGTGCAGGGCCATGATGTCCTCGTCGGCGGCGCCGGCGGCCCTCGCGATCATCTCCCGCACGGCGGGGTCCTGGCGCTCGATCTCCGCGCGCTCGCCGTCAGACAGCGTCCGCACGTGCAGGAGCAGCGCCTCCTCGATCTCCGTGGAGTCAAAGAGCCCGCCGAGGCTCTCGGGCGCGAGCCGCGGGTGGTCGGGGAGGACGATCGCCGCGCCCAGGACGACGTCGTCGGCGTCGGTGGCCAGTACCGGGAAGGTGTTGACCGATGGGCAGGGACGATCCAGCGGCGACGCGAATCGCCCGCCCAGTCACGCGCAGCACCGGGTGCGTCGAGATGAGCGAGCGCCGCAGGGCGCCGGCCCGGTCAAGCCCGGATGAGACGAGCGTGAGGTTGTCCACCCGCAGCCGCACCTCGTACTCGTGCTCCTCCATCTGCGGCCGGGTCTCGAGCGTCATGCCCAGGGTGAGCCCGCCCACGGTGATCTCCTTGTGCGCCGGGCGCCCCGCCAACGCACCGGCCATCGCCCCCGGCAACCCGACGCGCTGCGCCGCGGCCTGGTGGCGCTCGCCCGCGGCGGCCAGGAACCGCACCTCGGCGCTCAGCACGGCGTCGGCCGGCGCGCGCAGGACGCAGCGCAGCTCGAGGTGGTCGAACGTGCTGGTCAGCGCCGCGGCGTAGACCGGGGGATAGACGATGCCGAACGGGGTGGGGGTGGCGTTCTTGGTCGCGCCGGGCGTGTAGGGGTACAGCGCGTACCCCTCCCACAGCAGGGACTCGAGCAGCTCCTCGAGGTGGTCAGCCATCGCCGCCCTCGCCCAGCAGCGCGGTCACGGTGTCGTCCAGCGTGGCCAGGCCGCGCGCGAGCTTGGCGCGCTGGAGCGCCCGGAGGGTCTCGGCGCGCAGGCCGACCCAGGCCGTGCCGGGGTAGTAGTGCTCGATCGTCTCGCGCCAGACGCGCACCGGCATCCGGAAGCCGATGGAGTGGCTCCAGGGCAGCAGCACGATCTGCAGCCCGCCGTCCTGGCCGGGGTAATAGACCATGCCGTTGAAGTGCAGCGCCAGCGGGGCCTCGCCGTCGGTGAGGGAGTCCAGGTACTTGGCGGCCGCCAGCTCCAGGTCGTAGTGGCAGGCGATCGGCACCGTCACCGTGGTGCGCCCGGTGAACGCCGGCACGACGACGTCGAGCGTGGACCACACCAGGCTGCGCGTGGTCACCGCCCACCGCTCGGGCGCGCCGAACAGCTCGACCAGCCGCTCGTGGGCGGTCTCGTCGTAGGCGCGGCGGGCGGGCTCGATCATGAGCTGGACGCTCAGCGCCAGCATGTACACCTGGCGGCCGCCCGTCTCGGTGACGTCGAGGTCGAGCGCCAGCATCGGCGCCGCCGCGTACTTCACCGGGCGTGCGCCGAGCACGGCGAACTCCAGCTCGGGCGGCTGAGCCGGCGCGGCCACCGCGGAGGCCGGCACGGTGATGGGGGTGCTGGGGGTGGGGGGCGGGAACGATCTCATCTCACGCGGCGGCCTTGGCCCGGAGCTGGTCGAAGAAGCGGTCGACCGCCGCCTGCACCCCGGGGCCGCCCGAGATGCCCTCCCACGCGGCCTTGATCGTGCCGGTCAGCTCATAGCAGCGGTCGATGGGGGCGATGACATAGGCCGGTGGGTCACACAGCCGGTTGGCGATCAGCCCCTCGATGTCGGGCTCGAGCGTCTCCAGGACCGGGTTGAGCTCGCGCATGCGGTTCCAGGACTCGAAATGCAGCTCGCTCTCGGTGGCCCCGCCGGGGCTCGGGTACATCGCGACGATGCACCCGGTGACCGTGGACTCCATGAAGAAGGCCAGCCCGATCGGGATCTGGAAGCCGGCCCACAGGTCGTCGGGCACGTCCAGCCCGGCGAGCCACACCGTCCGGTTGCCGGTGGGGCGGTAGTCGCCCTCGCCCGAGCGCATCGCCCAACAGGCCTCGCAGGCGCACACGATCCGCCGCTCGCCGAGGTGCAGGAGGTGGCGGTGATCCTCGGCGAGGCCGACCCCGCACAGGTCACACGCCTCCGTGTCGGCGGGCGCCGGGCGAGGGGGTGTCGCCCGTGGCCGGGCGAGCCCGCGCAGCCCCGAGACGACCTCGGACCGGCGCCGGGCGGCCATGGCGTCGGCCACGGGACGGCGCGTCGTCATCGCGCGAGCGCGACCTTGACGCGCCCCTCGTCGCGTAGCAGCGGCACCGGCTCGAGCTGCATCTGCTCGTCGTCCAGGGAGCGTCCCGCTCGCGGCAGGAAGAACGAGCGCCGGCACTCCGGGCAGGCGAGCGCGCCCGCGGACAGCAGCCCCGCGTGCAGCGGGGCCCCGCAGTTGGCGCATCGATCCCGGTAGGCCAGCAGCGTTCCGTCGACGTTGGCCACCACCAGGTCAGAGCCGGCCACGCTGACCGCGGCCAGCGTCCCGTCGGCCAGCCCGGCGACCGACTGCACCTCGACCCACGAGGGCTGCGGGGGACCGGAGCCACCCGGCCCCGCCATGACCACGGGCAGCTCCATGCCGGTGGGCGCGGACGGGGCGGTGCCACTGACCATCGGCAGTCCGGGCAAACCGGCCGTTGTCGCGGCAACGCCGAGCACCTCCAGGCCTTCGAGATCGGGGGCGGCGTCCTCCAGCGCCTGCTTGATGGCCAGCTCCAGCGTCACCGCCGAGGCCGAGCAGTCAGAGCAGCTGCCACGCAGATGGATGGTGGCCACCCCGTCATGCAGCGACAGCAGCTCCACGTTGCCGCCGTGGGACTCCATGTAGGGCCTCACGGAGTCGAGCGCCCCCCGCACGCGGTCCTCGAGCGGGACCGGATGCAGGTCGTGGATGAGCAGCAGCGTGGACACCAGCTCATCCTCAGAGAACGAGGAGGCGATCTCACGCCCGGCCTCACCGGCGCCGGCCAGGACCTCCACGATCCGCGCCAGACCGGCCCCGTACATCTGCACCACCGCTGAGACGAGCTCGTCGGCCACCTCCCGCGTGCCCGCGTCACCCGTGGCCTCCAGGCGGTCCTGGAGGTCCTGGACGCGCCCGACCAGCTGGTCTGGACCCTCCGCGACGCCCGCTGTGCCCATGGCCTACGCCATCGCCGTCGGCGTGTGCATGACCTTGCGCACCTTGCCGCCGCCGGTGTACATGTGCACGCCGCACGGCAGGCAGGGGTCGAAGGAGCGCACCGCTCGCATGATGTCGACGCCCTTGAAGTTGTCGGGCCCGTTCTCCTCGAAGATCGGCGTGTTCTGGACGGCGTCCTCGTAGGGGCCCGGCGTCCCGAACGCGTCGCGCGGACTGGCGTTCCATGGCGTCGGCGGATAGGGCTGGTAGTTGGCGATCTTGCCCTCGCGGATGACCATGTGGTGCGAGAGCACGCCGCGGGCGGCCTCGTGGAAGCCGCAGCTCACCGCGCTCTCGGGGACCTTGAAGCTGTTCCAGCTCTTGGTCCGCCCGGCCTGGACCTCTTTCATCGCCCGCTCCAGGCAGTGCAGTGCGATGAGCGCGCTGTAGGCCTGGTGATAGGTCCGGGCGCGGTCGCGCTCGATCGCGTTGGATTTCTCCGGGACCTTCCACTCGAGCTCCATCTCGGGCATGTTGGGCGAGCGGGGCAGGACCATCTGGATCGAGTCGCCGGTCGCCTTGGCGTAGCCGAAGTCCACGAGCCCGGCCTTGGCCGTGCACCACTGGCGCGCGAACGGACCGCCGCCGGTGTCGCAGCAGACGTGCGTGTCGGTGCGCTTGTCGTAGATACGCGGCGACACGACCCACGTGTACTTGTCGGCGAAGTCGCGCTTCTGCGGCCGCGGCAGCGTGACCTTGTTCCACGGGTGGTTCTTGTCCACCGGGTTGCCCAGCGGGTCGTGGGTGACGAATGTCGGCTCGTTCTCCCAGCCGTCGAAGTACGACGACCCCAGCAGGATGCGGATCATGAGGTTGATCTCCACCAGGTCGGTCGAGATCAGCTCGCCGCCGATGGCCACGCCGGGGGTGATGTAGCGCTTGCGGCCCCACTCGGTCATGTTGCGGTAGTCGTAGTCGACGTAGTCGGGGTCGTCGAACGAGCCCCAGTTGACGAGATTCGTCTCCCGGAAACCGACCATGTCGTAGCCGGGCAGCTCCTGAAGGAAGAAGTCGTAGAGGTCGTCGTGCATCGGCACGCTGCGCTTGACGTAGTCGAAGTAGCGCATCAGCCGCACGTAGTAGTCCGTGCACGTCTGATGGGTGATGTCCGCGCTGCAGCCGCCGGGCATGATCGTCGACGGGTGGGTGTGGCGGCCGCCGAACAGGCAGTACATCTCCCGCGTGTAGCGCGCCACGTGCAGCGTCTCGAGGTAGAACTCGCCGGTGAACGGGTTCAGCGCCCGCATGATGTCGGCGATCGTCTTGTAGCCATGGATGTCGGAGCCGGGTGCGGCCGTGCTCTCGGCCTTGGCCAGCAGGCTGGGGTTGGTCTCCTTGACCATCTGCTCGCAGAAGTCCACGTTGGCCATGCAATCGTTGAAGATCGCGTGGTCGAAGATGTAGTCCGCGGTCTCGGCCAGGTTGAAGGCCAGGTCGCCGAGTTTGGGCGGCTTGACGCCGTAGGCCATGTTCTGGTTCAGGCACGAGCAGGTGCAGTGGTTGTCACCGCAGATGCCACAGATGCGGCTGGTGATGAAGTGCGCGTCGCGCGGGTCGATCCCCTTCATGAAGATGTCGAACCCGCGGAAGATCATCGACGTGCTGTAGCACTTGATCACCTGCTGGTTGGTGAAGTCGATCTCGGTGTGGATGCCGAGGCTGCCCACGATCCGGGTGATCGGGTCCCACGACATCTCCTTGACGACGACTTTCTGCCCAGTGTCAGTTGCCATCTCGTCTTTCTCCAATCGGTGCAGCGGCCAGGGTCAGGGGGAGGTGACTGTCACCACCGTTTCTGGTAGCCGGTGGTCAGGGTGCTCCCGCGCCGGCGCCACTCGGGTTCGACGTCGAAGGTGTTCTTGATGTGGCGCTTGCGCATCAGGCGGACGATCGGCCCGTAGGAGAACTTCATGACGTTCGCGGCGACGCCGCCCCACCTGTCCTCGTCCATGAACGGCATGTACTTGTCCGGGAACCCCGGCATCGTGCACGCCATGCAGATGCCGCCGACGTTGGGGCACCCACCCACGCCGTTGACCCAGCCGCGCACGGGGACGTTGCACTTGACCACCGGGCCCTTGCAGCCGAGCTTGACCAGGCACCGGTGGTCGGAGCCGTACTCAGTGGCGAACTCGCCCTGCTCGGCAAAGCCGGCGCGGTTGCAGCCCTCGCGGACGGTCCGTCCGAACAGCCACTTGGGCCGCAGCGCCTCGTCGAGCTCGGGCGCCGGCGCCAACCCGGCGAGATGGAGCGCCAGGTACAGCAGCGTCTCGGTCATGTTGTCGGGCTGCGCGGGGCAGCCGGGGATGCAGACGACAGGGAGGCCCGCCTTGGAGCGCCAGCTCCAGCCCAGGTAGTCGGGCACGCCCATCGCGCCCGTGGGGTTGTTCTTCATGGCGGGGATGCCGCCGTAGGTGGCGCAGGTGCCGACGGCGACGACGGCGGCCGCCTTGGGGGCCAGGCGGTCCATCCACTCGTTCATCGTGATCGGCTGGCCGGTGGACGGGTTGACGGCAAACCCCGTCCAATGGCCCTCGCCGTTGATCTCCTCGTTGCCCAGCGAGCCCTCGATGACCAGCACGAACGGGTCCAGCTCGCCGTTCTCGGCATCGAACCAGGCCTGTGCGTAGTCCTGGCCGACCGCGTAGTCGACGACCTGGTTGTGCACCACGACCTTGGGCATGCCCGGGATCGCCTGCAGGATGATGTCCTCCAGGCTGGGGTTGGTGGCCGAGGTCATGGCCACCGAGTCCCCCTCGCAGCTGAGGCCGGTGGTCATCCACAGCACGTGTGCTGTGACCGCCTCCGTCTCCTTCTGCTTCGCATACGGGCTCGCCTGTGTCGCCATCTGACTCTCCTCTCGCTCAACAGATCCGCGGCAGCGGGTCGCCGACCAGCTGATCCATCACCCGCCGCCCGCCAAAACTCGTCTCCACCAGCACCATCCCGGGCGGCTCGGTGCGCACTTCGCCGATCTCCGCCGCCGACTCGCACCCGGGCACCTCGCGCATCGCGGCCAGCGCCGCGTCGGCGAGGCCGGGGTCCACGAACGCCACGAGCTTGCCCTCGTTGGCGACGTACATGGGGTCGATGCCCAGGATCTCGGCCGCGCCGGCGACCTCGGGCCGCACCGGCACCGCGCCCTCGCGCACGATCATCGCCACCGACGACGCGCGCGCCAGTTCGTTGAGCACCGAGGCCACGCCGCCACGCGTGGCGTCGCGCAGGCAGTGCAGCGCCGGGCCCGGCGCTCTCGAGCAGCGCGTCGACGACCGGCCACAGCGGGCGCGTGTCGGACTCGATCTCGGCGTCGAGCTCGAACTCGTTGCGCGCGAGCATGATCGCGGTGCCGTGCTCGCCGATGCTGCCCGACAGCAGGATCCGGTCACCGGGCCGCAACGCGGCCGGCGACAGATGCGCCCGCGGGTCGTGGCGGCCCACCCCGCTCGTGCAGATGTACATGCCGTCGGCATGGCCGCGCTCGACCACCTTGGTGTCGCCGGTGATGATCCCGACGCCGGCGGCGTCGGCGGCCCGCGCGATCGCCTCGACCTCGGCGCGCAGGTCGTCGGCGGCGAGCCCCTCCTCGAGGATGAGGGAGAGGCTCAGCGCCACCGGACGCGCTCCGGAGACGGCGAGATCGTTGACGGTCCCGTTGACCGCCAGCTCCCCGATTGAGCCGCCGGGGAAGCGCAGCGGCTTGACGACGTAGGAGTCGGTGGTCAGCGCCAGCTCGGTGCCGTCCACGTGAACCGTGCCGGCGTCGGCGAGCTCGTCGAGCGTCGCGGAATGAAAGGCCGGCGCCAGCAGACCCTCGATCAGACTCTGCGTCGCCTTGCCGCCGGCCCCGTGCGACATGGTGATGCGCGCGTCGCGGAACTTCCCCCGCTTGCCGCGGGCCGTCTCGATGATCTGGAGGATCGTCTGCTCTCGGTCGGAGACAGCCGTGCGGTCCGCCATCACACCACTTCCCGCTCTCGCGCGAAGCGCCCGAAGTTGTAGTAGGCGGCACAGGCGCCCTCGGAGGACACCATGCACGTGCCGATCGGCCGCTCGGGCGTGCACGCGGTGCCGAACACCTTGCACTCCCACGGCTTGATGACCCCCTTGAGCACCTCGCCGCATTGGCAGGCCTTGGGGTCGGCGACGCGGATGCCGGGCACGCTGAAGCGAACCTCGGCGTCGAGCTCGGCGTAGGCGTCGGTGAGCTTCAGGCCGCTGTGGGAGATGAAGCCCAGGCCGCGCCATTCGAAGTGCGGGCGCAGCTCGAACACCTCGGCCATGACCTCGAGCGCGCGCAGGTTGCCCTCGTAGGGGACGACGCGCCGGTACTGGTTCTCGACCTCGCAGCGCCCGGCGGCGAGCTGGCGCAGGATCATCTCGATCCCCTGCAGGATGTCCAGGGGCTCAAAGCCGGAGATGACGATGGGCTTGCCGTAGTCGGCGGGGATGAACTCGAACGGCCGGGCGCCGACGACGGTGGAGACGTGGCCGGGGCCGATGAAGCCGTCGAGGCGAAGGTCGGGGGATTCGAGCAGCGCGCGCAGCGGGGGCACGATCGTCACGTGGCTGCACATGACGCTGAAGTTGGGCACGCCCTCGGCCCGGGCCCGCTTGAGCGTCAACGCCGTCGACGGCGCGGTGGTCTCAAAGCCGATGGCGAAGAACACGACCTCGCGGTCGGGGTTCTGCTTGGCGATGCGCAGGGCGTCCAGCGGCGAGTACACCATTCGGATGTCGGCGCCCGCGGCCTTGGCTTCGAGCAGGCTGCCATCCGATCCGGGGACGCGCATCATGTCGCCGAAGCAGGTGAAGATGACGCCGTCCTCGTGCGCGACGGCGATCCCGTCGTCGACGCGGCCCATCGGGATCACGCACACCGGGCAGCCGGGGCCGTGGACGAGCTCGACGTTGGCCGGCAGCAGGTCGTCGATCCCGTACTTGTAGATCGAGTGGGTGTGGCCGCCGCACACCTCCATCAGCTTGTAGTGGCGGCCGGGTTCGACCAGGGCGAGGATCTCGCCGGCCACGACACGCCCGAGCTCGGCGTCGCGGAACTCGTCGACGAACTTCATACGACGGCCCCGGCGCCGAACGGGAGTCGCGCGAGCGCGGTGCCGGCGTGGACGAGGAGGCCGTCCCCTGGTGCCACCGGCGCCACCAGTGCGATCTCGACCGTCGCTCGCGACCCGTCCTCGCCGCAGCACAGCGCCAGCGCACGCTCCTCATCGACGCGCACCACCGTCATCGGGACGCCGTCGTCGCCGCAGGTGATGCAGTGCTGAGAGCCGCAGTCCTCGCTCACTCGATCACGCTGGCCTTCAGCTCCTCGAGCTCCTGCTCGTAGTCGGCGCCCATGCGCACGAGCAGGTCACGCGTGGCCCGGGCCTCCTCCTCGTCGACCTTGGAGATGGCGAAGCCGACGTGGATGAGCACCCAGTCTCCGGGGACGACGCCGCCCCCGTCGTCGTCGAGCAGCCCGACGTTCACGTTGCGCCGCACACCGGCGACGTCGACCTTGGCCAGCCGATTGGTCTCATCGACGATCTCGACGACTTGACCAGGTATTGCCAAGCACACAAATCCGTTCTACCACCCGCTTCTGGCTCTGTACGAACCGTGGTAACGGGGGTTACCTGTCACCCAGGTAACGGGGATCACCCCCTTCCCAAGGGCGGTGTCGGAGCGTAGGGTGGTGCGCCCAGGTGTGCGACGGCCGACCCGACCGAGGAGACGGCGTGCCGTGACGGTGAGAGACGGAGGAAGCGTCCAGCATGGGCCGTTTCGATGGCCCGGGAGGCCCGGTCTCGTCCCGCGGCGGCCGGAGCCGAACGCGCTGTACACCTACCTGTTGGACGCCGACGACGAGCTCGCCGAGGAGTTCGACGTCCGTGGCCGCGTCGCCGTGCGCCAGCTGGCCACCGCGCGGGTCCTGCAGATGGGGGTGGGCGACTGCGACCTGTCGGACTGGTTTGACATCGCCCGCCACGGGCCGGGGCTGCTCATCCTCGACGGGCTTATCACCTTCGAAACGCGGACCGGCGACCGCGTGGCCAGTGAGCTGCTCGGCGCGGGCGACCTCCTGCAGGCGCCGACCCTGCCCACCGACGACCTGATCGAGCGCAGCTGCCACTGGCGGGCTCTGCGGCCGACGCGCTTCGCGCTGCTCGACGAGGACTTCGTCGACCGGGTGCGGCCGTTCCCCCAGGTGGTGCGCGCGCTGCTCAGCCGGGCCTGCCGGCGGACCGCCGAACTCGACGTCCTGCGCGCCATCACCTCGCAGCCGCGTCTGGAGGTGCGCCTGGTGCTGCTGCTCTGGCACCTCGCCACACGCTGGGGCAAGGTGGAGCCCGCGTCGGTGCGCCTGTGCCTGCCGCTCACCCACCGGCTGCTCGGCCAGCTCGTCGCCGCCGAGCGGCCGTCGGTCTCCCACGCCCTCAAGCGCCTGGCCCAGGCGGGGCTGGTGAGCGGCTCGGCCGACGACCTGCGCCTGCACGGGAGCCTCGAATACCAGCTCGGGTCGCTGCTCGAGCGCCACACCGCGCTGGCCGGCGCAGTGGCACCGGCCGACCAGCGTGCCGGCTGAGGGGGCACGGCGGTCCTCTTCGGGCCCCTCGGCGCGGCCTGCGCACACCGCCGCTCACCCGATCCACGTCCTATGGCTGACCAGCGGCCTGGGCTGCGACGGCGAGTCGATCGCCTTGACCTCCGCGCGCAACCCCACGTTCGAGGACCTCCAACGCGGCGCCTTCCCGGGGATGCCGCCGCTGATCATCCACAACTCGGTGTTCGCCTATGAGACGGGCGACGAGTTCATGCGGCCGTGGTTCGCCGCCGCTGCGGGACGGCTCAGCCGGTTCATCCTCGTCGTCGAGGGCGCGGTGGCCAACGAGCAGCTCAGCGGCGACGGCCACTGGGCGGCCTTCGGCGTCGATCCCGCCGGGGAGCAGCCGATCACCACTTCGCGATGGATCGACCGCCTGACGCCCCACGCCGGCGCGGTGATCGCCATGGGGACGTGCGCGGCCTACGGCGGGATCCCCGCGATGCGCAACAACCCCACCGGGGCGATGGGCGTGCGCGACTACCTCGGCGCGGGGTGGACCTCGGGGCGCGAGGTCCCGGTCATCAACGTCCCCGGCTGCCCCGTGCAGCCCGACAACATCACCGAGACCCTCGTCCACGTGGCTCTGCACCTGGCCGGGGTGGGACCGATGCTCGACCTCGATGAGCAGGGCCGGCCGACCTGGCTGTTCGGGCGCACCGTCCAGCAGGGCTGCGGCCGTGCGGGCTTCGCCGAGCAGGGCGAGTTCGCGCGCACCCCGGCCGACCGCGCGGGTGCCTGGTCAAGCTGGGCTGCAAGGGACCAGTGGCCATGTGCAACGTGCCCATCCGCGGGTGGACGGGCGGCGTGGGCGGTTGCCCTAATGTGGGCGGCATCTGCATCGCGTGCACGATGCCCGGCTTCCCCGACAAGTTCATGCCCTTCATGTCCGCCAATGCGCTCGGGCTGCTCTCCGCCCACGCCGCGCGCTTCACGTACGGGCCGGTGCTGCGCCGGCTGCGCCATCACGCGATCAAACGGATCTACGACGTCGAGCCCGACTGGCGGGGTCCAAGGGAGACCCTCTCGTCGGGCTATGAGCCGAGGTGGTAGTCGGTGCCGGTCCGCGTGGTGTTCTCATGCGAGATCTGCGGGGCCCGGCCTGACGCGCCGACCCAGGCCGCGCTGCAGCAGCAGTTGCTGGACCTGCGCCATGGGGAGTACGTGGACGCGGATACGGACCCGCCCACGCCGCCCGCCCCGTGGCTGACCTGGCACGGCCGCGGCATGTACGGGCCGGTGCGTTACGCATGCGGTGCGCACCGCGGCGAGCTCAAGGCCCTGGTGCGCGCGCACTACGGAACACTGGGCTGGCACCCCTGGGCCCGCGGGCCGCACCCGTGGGCGGGGCGGCGCGGCACCGACCGCGCCCGCGCGCTGGCCCGCCGCCTGCGCTCGAGCTTCGGCGCCCCGGGCATGTAGCGACTGCGCGTCGCGGGTAATCCGGAGCACCGCGAATTGCGCGGCGAGGTCCGTCGGACTACGGTGCGGTGGATGCGCCGGCCCAGCCCGCGAGCGTTCTGGTCCTGCCTGACCCCGGGCCAGAGGCGGACGCTGCTGATGATGGCCGGGGTCGTCGGGGCGCTGCACGTGATCGGCTTCGGGCTGCTGTTCGCGCTCGTCGCGCCCGCGCACCTGGGCACGGGCGGCGCGCTCACCGTCGGCGTCGGGGTGACGGCCTACACGCTGGGCCTGCGCCACGCGTTTGACGCCGACCACATCACGGCCATCGACAACACGACCCGCAAGCTGATGGCCGAGGGCCGTCGGCCGCTGAGCGTCGGGTTCTGGTTCTCACTGGGCCACTCGTCGATCGTGTTCGCGCTGGCCTTCCTCATCTCAGTGGGAGTCCGGGCGCTCGACGGCCCCGTGGCCAGCGGCCGCTCGCACCTGCACCAGGTGACGACCGTGGTGGGCACGCTGGTCTCGGGCTCCTTCCTCTACCTCATCGCCGCCATCAACGTGGTCATCCTGCTGGGGATCATCCGCGTGTTTCGCCAGATGCGGATCGGCCGCTACGACGAGGCCGAGCTGGAGGAGCAGCTGGCCCGGCGCGGCCTGCTCAACCGGGTGCTGGGCCGGCTCACGCGCACGGTGACCCGGCCGGGCCAGATGTATCCGATCGGCGTCCTGTTCGGCCTGGGCTTTGACACCGCCACCGAGGTCGCGCTCCTGGTCCTCGCCGGGGGGGCCGCCAGCGCCGGGCTGCCCTGGTACGCCGTGCTCTGCCTGCCGGTCCTGTTCGCCGCCGGCATGTCGCTGATGGACTCGATCGACGGCTCGTTCATGAACTTCGCCTACGGCTGGGCGCTGTCTGAGCCCGTGCGCAAGGTCTTCTACAACCTCACGATCACCGGCCTCTCGGTCGCCGTCGCCGCCGTCATCGGCACCATCGAGCTCGGCGGCCTGCTCGCCTCCCAGCTCGACCTGTCCGGGGGGTTCTGGGCGTGGTTTGAAGGGATCGACCTCAACACCCTGGGGTTCGTGATCGTCGGGCTGTTCGTGGCCACCTGGGCGCTGGCGCTCGCGGTGTGGCGCTATGGGCGCATCGAGGAGCGGTGGGGGGCGGGATTGCGCGAGCCTGGCGCTTGACCCTTTGAGCGGCCGTCCGTGGGACGTTTCGCTTGGTATCGGCGAACGTCAACGACAGGCCTGGGAGGGAGGGATCCGGCCGGCCGCGGCGGGAGTCGTGGCGGATAGTGAAGGACATGGCGCCAAGATCCGCCACAACCCCCGGCTGAGGCAGGGTCGTGGGAGATCACCATCACCACGTAACGGTTATCTCCCAGGCTTCCCTCTGGTACAGTCCCGCATACGTATGCACCACCAGCGCGTGGCCCGGGCCCCAGGAGCCGCGGCCGCGGTGCTGACACCGAGGAGAGAGAGATGGCGCCGCGGCTCCTGTCGCAGCCGGCGCGGGTACAGGCGCTGAGCAAACACGCTTCACCCGGGCGCTGGCCGTCGAGTTCGGCAGGCGTGGGGTGACGGTCAACGCCGTGGCGCCCGGCCTCACGCCCACGCCCGGGTCCCGGGCCGACATCCCCCCCGAGCAGTTCGACGCCGTCCGCTCCCAACAGGCGGTCGACCGCTCGCTGATGCCCGACGACGTCGCCGCGGCGGTCGCCTACCTCGTCTCCGACGACGCCGCCGCGGTCACCGGGCAGGCGCTGCGCGTGGACGGCGGGCTGGTGACGCTGTGAGCGGGCGCGTCGCCGGCAAGGTCATCGTCGTCAGCGGGGCCGCCAGCGGCCAGGGCGCGGCCGAGGCGGAGCGGCTCGCCGCCGAGGGCGCCGAGGTCATCGCCGGCGACCTCATCGCTGCGTGGGAACGGGTCGCCACGCCGGCCTCGCACCAGGTCCACCGGCGCGACCTCGACGTCTCTGACCCGGAGAGCTGGACCGCGCTGGCCGGCTGGATCCGGGAGCGCTTCGGCCGGGTCGACGGCCTCATCAACAACGCCGGCACCACCAGCCGGGTCCGCCTGCCCGACATCGACATCCACGAGTGGAACCGGACCCTGGGCGTCAACCTCACCGGCCCGATGCTCGGCATCACCACGCTGCTGCCGCTCATGGGCGCGGGAACATCGATCGTCAACGTCGGCTCGATCGCCGGTCTCACCGCCCACTACACCGCGGCCTACACCGCCAGCAAGTGGGGGCTGCGCGGCCTCACGCACACCGCTGCGATGGAGCTCGGACCGCGCCAGATCCGGGTCAACGCCGTGCACCCCGGCTACATCCAGACCCCGATGACCGCGTCGGCGCCGCCCCCGTTCCTGGCGGCCAACGAGGCGCTGACCCCGCTGGGCCGCGGCGGCCAGCCCGAGGAGGTGGCCGAGCTCATGGTCTTCCTGATGTCCGACGAGTCGCGGTTCATCACCGGCGCCGAGATCCCGATCGACGGCGGACAGACCAGCGGCGGCATCGCCAAGTTCCTCTCTGACGCGGTGCGCCCGCCCGAGGACCTCACCCACTGACAACGACCCACACGACAAGGGGAACCACACATGCGCCTGGCCACATACGAACACGAAGGGACAACGCGAACCGGCATCGTCGGCGAGGGGACGGTGGCGCCGCTGCCCGCCGGCACGAGCATGCACGACCTCCTGGCCGACTCGGCCCAGCGCGAGGCCGCGGCCGCACAGGCCGGAGAGCCGGTGGACCTGTCCGAGGTCAAGCTCCGCGCCCCGCTCACGCCCACCACGATGCGCGACTTCGTCTGCTTCGAGGCCCACGTCGAGGGCATGGTCAAGAACGAGTCTCCCGACGCCAGGGTCCCCGACGACTGGTATGAGGCGCCGACCTTCTACTTCACCTCGACCACCGCGATCTTCGGGCCCGAGGACGAGATCCAGATGCCCCCGGGGTGCACGCTGCTGGACCTCGAGCTCGAGATCGGCGTGGTCATCGGCAAGGAGGGCCGCGACATCCCGGTCGAGCGCGCCGCCGAGCACATCGCCGGCTTCACCATCTACAACGACTTCTCCGCCCGCGACCTCGGCGCCCGCGAGAAGCGGATGGGCCTGGGGTGGGCCAAGGCCAAGGACTTCGCCAACGCGCTCGGACCCTGGATCGTCACCGCCGACGAATGGGAGCGCTACCGGCGCGGCGACCGCTACGACATGGAGCTTCAGGCCTCGCGCAACGGCGAGGCGCTGGGCGCGGACACCCTGGCCAGCATCGGCTGGTCGTTCGCCGAGATGATCACCTACGCGTCGCGCGGCGCCTGGCTGCGCACCGGCGACCTGCTGGGCTCGGGCACCTGCGGCTTCGGCTGCCTGGGCGAGCTGTGGGGGCGCAACGGCCGCCTCGAGCCGCGGCCACTGGCGCCCGGCGACGAGGTCACCCTGAGCGTCGAGGGCATCGGCACGCTGACCAAC
The DNA here is from genome assembly GCA_963708835.1 of uncultured Actinomycetota bacterium. GTDB lineage: Bacteria > Actinomycetota > Thermoleophilia > Solirubrobacterales > Solirubrobacteraceae > Palsa-465. The sequence goes on from CAVPUB010000004.1 coordinate 485,399, forward strand.
CGGATCGTCGCCGGCGTGGACCCGCTGCCAGTGCCGAGGGCCCGCGCACGACAGGAGGCGGGGGTATGCCGGATGACTCATGCCGCCGACTTACAGGCGAGCCTGGATGGCGAGCGGAGGCGATGAGCATGAGCACCCGGTATCTGAAGGCCCCCAACCCGCCGACCACGCAGGCCACCGACGAGCTGCGCGCACGGGTGTCGGAGATCCTGCGCGACATCGAGCAGGGCGGGATCGACGCCGTGCGCCGCTACTCCCTCGAGTTCGACGGCTGGGCGCCGGACGACTTCGTCGTCTCCGACGCCGAGTACGCGCGCGTCGAGGCCGAGCTCGACGACACCCTCAAGGGCCACATCGCGTTCGCCCAGGATCAGGTGCGCGGCTTTGCCCGGGCCCAGCTGGCGACGCTCACGCCGCTCGAGGTCGAGATGGGCCCCGGGGTCGTGCTGGGCCATCGCCACATCCCCGTCAACGCGGTCGGGGCCTACGTACCCGGTGGTCGCTACCCGATGCTGGCGTCGTCGTTCATGACGGTGCTCGTGGCCAAGGTGGCCGGGGTCAAGCAGGTGGTCGGCTGCGCGCCGCCGCAGCGCGACGGCGGGATCCATCCCGCGATGCTCTACGCCATCAAGACGTCCGGCGCCGACGCCACCCTCGCCCTCGGCGGGGTCCAGGCCCTGGCGGCGATGGCGTTCGGGCTCATCGATGGCCTGGAGCCCGTCGACATGCTCGTCGGGGCCGGCAACGCGTTCGTCGCCGAGGCCAAGCGCCAGCTGTTCGGCCGCGTCGGGATCGACCTGCTGGCCGGCCCCACCGAGATCCTCGTGATCGCGGATGAGTCGGCCGACCCGCGTCTGGTCGCCACCGACCTGCTGGGCCAGGCCGAGCACGGTCCGACCTCACCCGCCGGCTGCATCGCCATCGGCGAGTCGCTGGCCCAGGCGGTGTCCGATGCGGTCGACGAGCTGCTGCCCACCTGGCCGACCGCCGAGGTCGCCGGCGCGGCGTGGCGCGACCACGGCTGGATCGCGGTGGCCGCCGACGACGACGAGGCGGTGGCCATCTCCGACGCCGCCGCCTACGAGCACCTGGAGGTCCAGGTGGCAGAGGACAAGCTCGACTGGTACCTGGAGCGTCTGGGCAGCTACGGCTCGCTGTTCATGGGCGATCAGGCCACCGTCGCGTACGGCGACAAGGCGGTCGGAACCAACCACGTGCTGCCGACTTCGCGCGCGGCCCGCTATACCGGCGGTCTATGGGTTGGCAAGTTCCTCAAGACCTGCACCTACCAGCGCCTCACCGCGGAGGGCACCCAGCGCGTCGCGCCCGCGGTGGCGGCGATCTCGCACGCCGAGCACTTCGAGGGCCATGCCCTCACCGCGGAGGTGCGGCTGGACCGCGTCGCCCAGACGGCCACGTGAGCGCGCCCCCCGGCGCGCGGGGGCGGACGGCATGAGCGATCCCTGGCGGCTGGACGGCCGCGTCGCGCTGGTCATCGGCGCGGGCCGAGGCCTGGGCAGAGCGTCGGCCCTCGAGCTCGCGCGCGCCGGAGCGCGGGTGATGTTCGTCTCGCGTACCGCGGCCGAGCTGGACGAGGCCGTTAGCGAAGCCGGTCCGGAGGCGGTCGCCCGCGTCGCCGACGCGACCGACGATGCCCAGGTCGCCGCCGTGATCGACGAGGCGGCGCAGCTCGGAGAGCTCGGCGTGCTCGTCACCGCCGCGGGGACCAACCAGCCGGGGCCGGCGCGCGACTATCCACTGGACGTGTGGGACCGGCTGTTCGACGTCAATGTCCGCGCCACGTTCGTGGCCTGCCGGGCCTTCGGCGACCGGCTGCTCAGCGCGGGGCGCCCGGGCAGCATCGTCACCCTGTCCTCGCAGATGGGCTCGGTCGGGTACCCCGGCCGGGTCGCCTACTGCGCCACCAAGCACGCCGTCGACGGGATGACGCGCGCGCTGGCCGTCGAGTGGGCGCGCGAGGGCATCCGCGTCAACGCGGTGGCTCCGACGTTCGTGCTCACGCCGCTGACCCAGGGCTACTTCGAGGACCCGGCCTTCCGAGAGGAGATCCTCGAGCGCCGCCTGCCCACCGGGCGGCTGGCCGAGCTCGACGACGTGGCCCGCGCGGTGCGCTACCTCGCGTGCGACGCGTCGCAGAACGTGACCGGCCACATCCTCAGGGTCGACGGCGGGTGGACGGCATGGTGATCTCGGGCGCGCTCGGACTCGATGGCCACTGAGACGGCGCGCCGGGCGCCGGCGCACAAGACGGTCATCTTGTCCGTCATCTGCCTGACGCAGTTCCTGGTCGTGCTCGACGCGCTCATCACGACGGTCGCGCTGCCGTCCATCCAGCGCGACCTGCACTTCTCCACCACGAGCCTGTCGTGGGTCGTCAACCTCTACGCGCTGATGTTCGGCGGCTTTCTGCTCCTGGGCGGCCGCGCCAGCGACCTGTTCGGACGTCGTCGGCTGTTCGTCACCGGCGTGGCGCTGTTCACGCTCGCGTCGCTGCTGTGCGGCCTGTCGGGCAGCCGGGGGATGCTGCTCACCTTTCGCGCCGTGCAGGGGTTGGGCGCGGCGCTGATGACCCCGGCCTCGCTCTCGATCCTCACTACGACGTTTCCGGAAGGGGCCGAGCGCACCCACGCGCTGGCCGCCTGGGGCCTGGTCAGCGCCGCCGGGGGCTCGAGCGGCCTGTTGCTGGGCGGGATCCTCACCACCGCCTTCTCATGGCCGTGGGTGTTCTTCGTCAACGTGCCGGTGGGGATCGGCGTTGTCGCCGGATCGCTGCGTTGGGTCCCGTCGCTGCCCGGGGTGGGCGCCCATGGCGACTTCGACATCGGCGGCGCGCTCACCGCCACCGCGGGCCTCAGCCTGCTCATCTACGGCGTGGTCAGCGCCGAAGGGCACGGGTGGGGGTCGGCCGTGACGCTGGGGTCACTGATCGGGGCGGCCGTCCTGCTTGCCGTGTTCCTGGTCATCGAACGCCGTCATCGCGCTCCGCTGCTGCGCCTGGGCGTGTTTCGCATCCGCTCCCTGGCCGTGGCCAACGCCGCGATGTTCGTGTACTTCGGCGCCACGGTCGCGGTGGCGTACTTCACCACCATCTACCTCCAGGAGGTCTGGGGCTACTCGCCGCTGCAGGCCGGCCTGGCCTTCCTGCCCAGCTCGGCGTCGGTGTTCGCGGGCACGATGCTCACCAAGCGCCAGATCGGCGTGCTCGGGCTCAAGCCGATGCTGGGTGCGGCGCTGCTCGTCTCCGCAGTGGGCACCGCGCTGATGACGCGCATCACCGTCGGCGGGAGCTACGCCTCCGACGTCCTGCCGACGATGATCGTCTTCTACACCGCTAACGGGGTGGCGATGATGGCGTTGACGATGCTCGGCACGCTGAACGTGGGCGGCCGCGACGCCGGCCTCGCCTCGGGCCTGATCACGTCGTCCAAGCAGATCGGCGCCGCCGTCTGGGTCGCGGTGCTCATCACCCTGGCCGCTGCCCACTCCCCCGGAACCGGGCGCGCGGCGATCACCCATGGCTTCGTCTTCGGCTTCTGGCTGATGACCGGCCTCTCCCTGGTGGCCGCCGCGCTCGTGTTCGGGATCCTGCGCCACGGCGATGCCGCGAGCGTGCACACGCCCGTCGACGTCCCGCCGGAGACCTCGCCGGGGATGGTCATCTAGCTCAGAGCGTGCTGGGTCACTGCCTCCTGGGCGGGCTCCACCAGCATGCTCTGCAGACGCCGCACGGCATCGAGGTGGTCGCCGGTCCAGATGACCCTGACCGCGGTCGCGGTGGCGTGGCCGTCCTCGTCGCGCAGGTCGTGGCCCACCGCGTCGACCAGACGCCCGTCGGCCACCGCGTCGGCGCCGAGCGGCTCAGGCACGCTGCCCCGCCCGACGAGGCTCTCGGCAAAGCGGGCATACCACCCGCGCACCGAGTCCGATCCCGCGAGCAGCTCACGCCGGGCGCCGGCGCGGTCGCCGCCGTTGGAGGTGTCGCCGTCCCACAGCTGCAGCACGGCGTCGCCGGCCAGGCGCAGGGCCACGATGCCGGTGACCAGCGCCGTCACCTCCGACAGCGGTACCGGCTTGGCGCCGCGCTCGGCCAGATAGCCGCGGAAGGTGTCATCCAGGCGCCGAGCGGCGGCCGCCGCCTGGGTGGCCTGCTGCACGGGCAGCCCGGGCGCCGGGCCTCCCGAGTCACAGCGCCCCAGCCCGTAGGCGACCGCGCTGGCGAGGTAGCCGACGCTGTCGGTGTAGGCGGCCGAGAGCGCCCGTCCCAGAGCGACACCCGCGCCGCGGGGCCACAGCATGAGCCCGACGAGGAAGCTGACCGCCCCGCCGAGCGCGATGTCCTCGATGCGCACGAGGCCGATCTGCCATCCCGCCGGGGCGATGAGGTTGAAGAGGATCATCAGCGTGAGCGTGAACGCGGCCTGACCGGCGGCGAAGGACACCGTGGCGGGAGCGAGGCCGGCGAGCAGGACCGCGAAGGGCAGCAGCACCCAGAGCAGGGCGGTGTTGGTCCCCACCAGCGCGACGATGCCGCCGCCGATGACGAGCCCGATCGTCGTGCCGAGCACCGCGCGGACGATGTTCTGGCCGGTGTTGAGCGCGCTGGAGCGCAGGACCGAGATCGTCGCCAGCGCCACCCAGAAGGAGTGCTGCACCGCCAGCAGATCGGCGATGAGGACGGCGAGGCCGAGGCCGACGGCGCCCCGGATGCTGTTGTGCAGCCACACCGAATCGCGCGCCGTGTGGGAGGTGGCCCGCTGCGACGCGGCGCTGAGGAAGCCCACGAAGCCCGCGGGCTGACGGCCCAGGACCTTCTCCAGCCACGTCCGGCGCTCAGCGCGGGCCGCGTAGTCGACGTTGCTGGCGATCTGCAGGACGATGAAGCTGAGCTCCTGGGAGCGGAAGCTCGGATCAAGCGCGCTGACCACCCGGCGCGCGTGCTCCTCGCCGCCATGACCGGCATCGTCCGCGCTCTCGGGGATCCGGGCCGTGCTCACGCGTTCGAGCCTCTCCAGCGCCGAGCGCAGGTGCGCCGTGGCGTCGTCCAGAGGGGCCGCCCGCTCGGGCGCCTCGAGCAGGTCGGCCGCGCTCGAGAGCACCTCGGCCGCGGCCCGCTTGACCTCGCACACCTCCGCCATCGGCTTCATCGTGTGGGGGGAGGTGAGCACCGAGCGCAGCACCACGGCGTTGAGCCAGCGAAGCTCGTCGACGAGACGCACGGCGGCGCGCGCCGATGTGCTCAGCCCCGTGGGGCGATACGGCGTGGCGAAGAAGCCGGTCTGGACTGCCTGCACGGCGGCGTCCGCGGCCGCCACGGCCTCTCGGTAGGCCTGCTCGCCGGCTCGGTCCCCACCCACCCCGCCGGCCAGCACGAACTCGATCTCCACGCGCAGGCGATTGGCCAGCGCCCGGCACGCGGCGACCGCCGAGCTGCGCACCGGATCGTGTGCCGGCGCGGGCCACAGCAGCGAGATGGCCACCAGCGAGAACAGCGAGGCGATGCCCCAGCCCGCGAGCCGGTCAGGGATCGAGGACGCCGGTCCCGGCAGGTTGACGGCGATGATGAGCGGCAGCAGCAGCGACAGGGTGGCGCCCGCCAGCACCGAGCTGACCACGCCCGCGAAGAGCACCCCGAACGCCACCACGCCGATGAGCACCGCGGCCAGCCATGTCGTCCGCGAGACCAGCGTGCCCAGGGTGATGAGCACCATGCAGGCCACCGCAAGCGCGGCCTGGCATTGCAGGCGGTTGCGAATCGACCCGCCGAAGTCGACGAGCAGCAGCATCGCGAAGGAGCCCAGGGCGGCGAACGTGGCCAGCACCGGGTTTCCGAGGACCGGGCCGCCCAGCGCGAACGCCGCGGGCATGAGGATGGCCGCGCGGGTGGCGCGGCGCAGCGCGGAGAAGCCGCGGTCGTGCGCGCGTAGCCACTCCCAGCCGGGGAACTCCCGCGGGATGGCGATCGACGAGGGCAGGGCGGTCAGGAGAGGTCCCAGGGTGGACGGACGACGTTTTCAGGATTATTGCCAATCGGCTTTCGCCCCTAGGGTCCCAGCCGCATCGCCATCGCACGGGCCGGCCCGGCGCCGTGGTCGTTGACCGCCGACACGGTCAGCACGTAGCCGCCCGGCGTGAGCTGGGCCGCGGCGGACCGCAGCCTCCACCGCGCGGTGTCCGCCGGCCGCCACGCGGTCCGCGCCGTGCCCGACGCCAGCACCGGGCCCGCCGGCGCGGGGGCGCGTGGACAGCCGTGCCGCTGACCCATGGCGGCGCGCCTGAGCGTCCAGTGCACCGTCGCGGCCTGGCTGACGGTGGCCGAAACCAGCGCGGCCGGAGCTGCGGCACAGCCATGGTCCTCGGGCGCGGTCAGCCGCGTCACGGCGGGCAGGGCGAAGGCGAACGGCCGCAGCTGCGCGGTGAGCGGGAGCCCGGTGCCGCTGAGGGTGAGCTCCCCGCGCGCCGTGCCGGGGCGCGTCGGCGTGAACACCAGCGTGAGGCGGCAGCCTCCATGGGGGCGCAGGCTGGCGTGGGCGCAACCGTCGGAGGCGATGCGAAAGCGGCGCGCGTCGACGCCCGAGAGCGTCGCGCGGCCGATCGACACCCGGGCCTCAAAGGGATTGGTGAGCATCAGGCGCCAGCGCTGCGGATACCCGACGCCGTCACCTGCGCCGGTGGGAAGGAACTGGGGATAGGGCAGCTCGGGCGAGCGCAGGGCCGAGAGCGACGGGGCCGAGGCGATGAGCGGGACGGCGAGGCTGCCGTCGTCGGTGCTCAGCTCGAGCGTCCCCGACGTATCGCCGCCCGCCGCCGGGGTGAAGCTCACCGACAGCGCGCATGTCTCGCGCGGCTCGAGCACCATGCCCGCGCACCGGTTGCTCGCCACGGCCAGGCCGGTGGCCGTCCCGGCGACGCTCGCGGGGCCGAGCACGATGGGGACCGTGCCCGGGTTGGTGACGGTCACCGACCGCGTGCCGACCTGACCCGGCGCGACCGGCGGCAGCAGCGCCGTCGACGGCGACGCGGTCGCGGGCGTGCCCGGGCAGTCACGTCCCAGCCGCTCGAAGCAGTCGGCGATCGCCCGCACGGTGGCGAACGCCGGCTTGGCCACGACCTGGGGGTCGGGTGGCGGCGGATCGGCCACGTCTCCGCCGAGTACGCCCTCGGAGGCGAACTCGCCGCTGAGGTTGTCGCGCTCGGTGACGAACACCTGGGCCGCGCCCGCATCGATGAGCGTGGGGACCGACGCCGCCAGGTAGGCGGCCTGCGCGGCCTCGCCGCCGGTGTAGCCCGGGTCGTACTGGTACTGGGAATCGGAGGGGTAGCCGTGCTCGGTGATCCACAGCGGCCCGGAGAACCCCTGGCCGGCGAGGAACTGGCGGAAGCTCGTCAGGTCGGCGGCGAGCTGCCACAGGTACCCGCGCTCGTGGAGGTTGGCGATATCAAAGGCGTGGATCGCGTCGGCGCCGGGAGTGGCGAGGACCTGCGCCAGCCAGCCGGTTCCCGCCACGCCGGAGATGCCGCCGAGCAGCACGTCGTCGGCCGGATCCACGGCCTTGATCGCGTCGTGGGCGGTGCGCAGCATGTGCGCGTACTCCTGGGGTGTCCCGTCGAAGAACTCAGCCGTGTCGGGCTCGTTCCAGACCTCCCAGTCGCGGATGACCGGGTCCGCGCGGGACACGATCTGGCCGATCGCCGAGGCGTAGTCCGAGAGGTCGTCGGTAGCGCAGCGGCTCGGGGCGTTCGTCGGCGTCGCGCAGTGCGCCATCCAGGTGGGGATGCCGAGCAGGTCGGCGACGACCTGGAGGTGGTAGCTCTGGGCCAGCGCCACCACCTCGTCCAGGCCGGAGAAGTCCGGCGGCTGGGACCGGTTGGTGAAGATCAGGGCGGGGGCGACGTCGAGCCTGATCGCCGACGCGTGCATCGCCGCGGCCTGCGCGAACATCGCCTCCATGAACGACGGCGGGTCGTCGAGCTGCAGCATCGAGTGCGCGCCGATCGGGTCCTCGGCGGCGGCGTTCGCGGTGGGCGCGGTCCCGGCGACGATCAGCGCGGCGAGCGCGAGCCCGAGCGTGACCAGCCGCCCTGGCGCGCGTGACGGCCTAGCGCAGCCGAACGTCGGTCTGCGGGTCCGGCTCGCCTCCGAAGTACTGGTCAAGAACCGCGTAGTAAATGGAATCATCCTCGCTTGCGCGGGCGAACAGCGTCATCGAGGAGCGCAGCTTGATGGCGTCGATGCCGCCGAAGACGTCCACGGGGTCATGCCCGGGCAGCTCGGTGAGCACGCGCGCGCACTCGGCCAGCCGCGCGCCGAGCACGGGATGGTCGAGGTAGGCCCGTGCCTCGGCCGCTGAGGCGATCGCGTAGCGCTGCGACATCGCGCTCATCCCCAGGCCGGCGATCTGCGGGAACACGAACCACATCCAGTGCCCGGTCTTGCGCCCCGCGCGCAGCTGGGCGAGGGCCGACTCATAGACGCCTTCCTGGGCGGTGACGAACCGCTCGAGGTCGGATCGGTCGCTCACGCTAGCCGGCGCCACCACCGCCCGTGGTGCTCTGCAGGGTGGTGTGAGCCGCCGTCGTCGAGGAGCTCGGCGGCGGGGTGACCACCGTCTGGGTCTGGGTCGCGGTGGTGACCACCGCGCTGCTGCTGGCGGCACTGGTCGTGGCGCTCGTCGACGAGGACGTCGACGTGTGCGTCGCCTTGGCCTTCAGTGCCGGCACGGGCGCGCCTGACTGCGGCCGCGTCACCGTGGCCTGCGCTCCGGTGCCCGAATCATTGGACGCCAGCGACCCCGTCTGGGCCGGGGCCGACGTCGACTTCACCGCGCTTCCGATCCCGAAGCCCGCCGCGATCGCGATCACCAGCAGTATTCCCAGCAGCCACCATCGCCGCTCCATCTGCACACCATCCCTTCGCCCGGTTCCTCGATGATCGTAGTGGGCGCGCACCGGCCGGCCCCGGCAGTGTGCGCACGCGCACACCGGTTAGCCTCTGGCGGTGAGCGCGCGCGTGGGTGTCATCGGGGTCGGCCGCATGGGCCTCCCGATCTGTGAGCGCCTGACGACGGCCGGCCGGGCGGTGAGCGCGACGGACCTTCGCCCCGAGTGCGAGGCCGGCGTCCGTGCCGTGGGCGCGCGGTGGGCGCCGGATGTCGGCGCACTGACCCGCGCGGCCGACATCGTGCTCACGGTGCTGCCGGGACCGGCCGAGCTCCGGTCCGCGATGGCCACGGCGATGCCGTGCCTGCACCCGGGGATGACCTGGATCGACATGACCTCGGGCGACCCGCGCGCCGCACAGGCGCTCGTGGACGAGGCTGCCGGGCGCGGGGCCGAGGTCATTGACGCGATGCTCGGGGGCGGGGTCTCGGCCGCGCGCAGCGGCGGCCTGCGGCTGTTCGTGGGCGGCGAGCCGGCCGCGGTGGAGCGCCACCGGGAGCTGCTCGAGGTGCTCGGGCACGTCGAGCACGTCGGCGGCCCCGGCGCCGGCCGGCTGGTCAAGCTGATCGTCAACCTGCTGTGGTTCGGGCAGTCGGTGGCCGTGAGCGAGGCGCTGCTCGTGGCCGCGCGCAACGGCCTGGACCTCGACGTGGTCGCCGGCACGCTGGGACGCAGCGCGGCGGCGAGCGAGTTCGTCCGCGGTGACCTGCCCGGTCTGCTCGCCGGCGACTACCGGGCGTCGTTCGGCCTTGACCGCTGCTGTGATCAGATCGACGCGATGGCCGAGATCGCCCGAGAGCTCGGCGTCCCCTTTGCGGTGTCGGAGGCGGTGCGCGATACCTATCGCGCCGCGCTCGACCGCTACGGGCCGGTCGACGGCGAGCTGCGCGCGGTGGCTCTGCTGGAGGAGAAGGCAGAGGTCGCCCTACGCGGCGGGAGCCGATACCGTGCCAGCCGGCCCGGTAGCTCAGTCGGTTAGAGCAGCGGACTCATAATCCGTCGGTCGTGGGTTCGAGTCCCACCCGGGCCATGCTCCGCACCGGCGGGTATGCTGTGCCCATGCTGTCGGCAGCGGACATCCTGGGGCTCGGGCACTCCATCAGCTCCGGCGGGGAGGACCTTGCTCTCCTGATCACCTTCCTGGGGATCGGCCTGGTGGCGAATCTTCTCGTCGTCTACGCGGTCGGGCAGGTCCTGGCCGAGCGCCGGCAGAACCGGGAGCGCGCCGAGCGCTTCCGCCAGTCCCGGGTCCGCTAGGCCCGCGGCCCTTTTCCGTCGACCTCTGAAGGAACGACGGCGGGCGGCGTCGAAACAGACGCCTGCCCATGAAGCAGTCAACCACTCCCACCGCCGCTCCCGAGACCACTCACGGTCACCAGGCGCTGTCGGGCTACATCAAGGCCCGATTCGACGAGTTCAGCCGCTCCCAGAAGGACGTCGCCCAGTACATCGTCGACCACCTCGACGAAGCCGCCTTCCAGACCGCCGAGGAGCTGGCTCGCCGGGCCAACACGTCGTCGAGCACGGTGGTCCGCTTCTCGCAGGCGCTCGGCTTCGAGGGATTCCCCGAGCTCCAGCAGGCCGCGCGCGACGAGTACCGCCGCCGGGTCGGTCAGGGCGGGGTGGCCACCGAGACCCTGGCCGCCGCCACCCCGCTGTTCTCGCTGGACCACACCGAGTTTGAGGCGGCGTTGGCCGCCGACCACGTCAACGTCGAGGACACCGCGCACAAGCTGAGCCGCTCCGATGTGGAGGCGGCGGTGGATGCCATCGTCAGCGCCGAGAAGGTGCTGATCGCGGGCACCGACCAGATGGCGTTCTTCGCCAGCTACCTGCGCCACCTGCTGATGCTGCTGGACCTCCGCGCCGAGATCGTGGCCAGCCCCTCCCAGGAGGCGCTGGGCCGGTTGAGCCGCATCGACGCCTCAACGCTGGTCGTCGGCCTCTCGGCCGGGCGGCCGCATCCGCTCATCACCCGCACGATGAAGCTGGCGCGCCACCGCAAGGCGCCGACGCTGGCCATCACCGACGCGACGCTGTCCGAGGTGGCCCGGTTGGCCCGGATCCGCCTGTACTACTCGTCCAACACCCCGGCCTTCGTGCGCTCGCACACGGCGCTGCTGTCGATCATCCAGGCGCTCGCCTATGGCGTCTACGCCCGAGACGCTCAGCAGTACGACGTGCGCATCAAGGCGTTCCGGCTCAAGTAGCCGGCGGCCGCGGACCCACGACAAGCGACTGGGTCGCGTGGCCGATGCGGCCGCGCCGGTCCCACATGATGCTCTCGGCGACGCCCACGCTGCCCGCCTCGATGCGAGTGTGCGACTCGAGCGCGACCCATTCGTCCACCGGCGGGCGCTCGATGTAGACGCTGAGGTCGGGGTTGATGAACACGAACTGATCCCAGTCGAGCACGGCGGCGATCCCGTTGCCGAAGTCGCTGGCGGCCGCCAGGCGCTCCAGCGGGTCGGTCGGCTGACCCTCGACGAGGGGATGGCGCAGGCGAAACCAGGCGGTCGCCTCGCCGGGCTCCAGGAACCGGCCTCTGACGAAGCGGATCTCCATGGCGTCGGTGGCAAAGCCGCGGCCCTGCCGGCCCTCCCAGTCGTTGCGCACGCCCTGCTCGGGGCCGGGGAACGACGGCGGCCCGTCGGCCGCCGGGGTGGACGGGCCGACGTCCGAGGGGCGCACCAGCAGCGCCCGCGCGCGGGTGACCTCGGCGCCCTCGCCGTCGCGCAGGAGGAGATCGAGCAGCGTCACGCGCCGTCCGGGGCGCACGACGTCCACGCTGACCGTGAGATCCCCGAGCGGGACCGGGCGCACGAACTCGTAGGTGATCCGGGCCAGGCGCAGGCCGTCGGCCGCGCCGTGACCGTTGACGGCGTGCACCAGCAGCGCCGCCGGAGCACCCCCGTGCAGGGCGCCGGGGTACCACGGGCCGAGCGCCAGGTCGGTGGCCCGGAACCGATCGCCATCCTGGACAAACACCGCGTCGACAGTCATCGGTTGGAGAACCTAGCGCCCGGCTACACTGGGCCCCCATGGACTCCAACGGCGACACCCCTCGGGACGAGGCAACCTTCACCGTCAAGGCCGGTCTGGCCGAGATGCTCAAGGGCGGCGTGATCATGGACGTGGTCACCCCCGAGCAGGCCAAGATCGCCGAGGACGCCGGCGCGGCCGCGGTGATGGCGCTGGAGCGCGTCCCCGCTGACATCCGCCGCGACGGCGGCGTGGCCCGGATGTCAGATCCGGAGATGATCAAGGGCATCCAGGAGGCGGTCACGATCCCCGTGATGGCCAAGGCGCGCATCGGCCACTTCGCCGAGGCGCAGGTGCTCGAGGCGCTCGAGGTCGACTACATCGACGAGTCCGAGGTCCTCACCCCGGCCGACGAGGCCAACCACATCGACAAGTGGAACTTCAAGGTCCCGTTCGTGTGCGGCGCCACCAACCTGGGTGAGGCGCTGCGCCGCATCGGCGAGGGCGCAGCGATGATCCGCTCCAAGGGCGAGGCCGGCACCGGCGACATCGTCGAGGCCGTCCGCCATCTGCGCATGATCCGCCGCGAGATCCGCCGCCTCGGGGTGCTCGACGCCGAGGAGCTGCCCACCGCTGCCAAGGAGCTCGGCGCGCCGCTGCCCCTGGTCCGCCAGGTCGCCGCCGACGGGCGCCTGCCCGTCGTGGTGTTCTGCGCCGGCGGCATCGCCACGCCCGCCGACGCGTCGCTGGTCATGCAGCTGGGCGCAGAGGGCGTGTTCGTCGGCTCCGGGATCTTCAAGTCATCGAACCCCGAGCGCCGTGCCCGGGCGATCGTCGAGGCCACGACCCACTACCAGGACCCCGCCCGGGTGGCGGCCGCGTCCACCTCTCTGGGTCAGCCGATGGACAGCCTGGAGACCTCCAAGCTCGAGTCCGAACAGCTGCTCGCCGGCCGCGGCTGGTAGCCGTGCCCGACCCCTCGGCGCAGCGCGCGCCGCTGGTCGGAGTCCTGGCGCTCCAAGGGGACTTCGAGGCGCACGCCAAGGTCCTCACGCGTCTGGGCGCGACCCCGCGCGAGGTGCGGACCCCCGCCGGGCTGGACGGGCTCGACGCCCTGATCATCCCCGGCGGTGAGTCGACCGTGATGACGCTCGGGATCGAGCGCGAGCGCCTGGGTGACCCGTTGCGCGAGCTGGCCCGCGCCGGGACCCCGGTGCTCGGCACCTGCGCGGGCATGATCATGCTCGACCGCACCCATCTCGGCGTGCTCGACATCGAGGCTCGCCGCAACGCCTTCGGGCGCCAGCTGCACTCCTTCGAGGCCGACCTCGACGTCACCGGCGTGAACGGCGGCCCCATCCACGCCGTGTTCATCCGGGCCCCGTGGGCGGCCGACACCGGGCCCGAGGTGGAGGTGCTCGCCGAGGTCGAGGGCCACCCCGTCGCGGTCCGGCAGGGCAACGTCATCGCCGTCTCGTTTCACCCGGAGCTGACGGGCGAAACGCGCCTGCACGAGCTGCTGCTCGCCGCTGTCGTGGCCTGAGCTCGCTGGGCCGGTCTACCTGAGGCGTCTGCCTGGGTATCGGCGCACGGACGGACACCCCCGCCGGCCAACGCGCCGCTTGACGGTGCGCCGCGAAGCGCGGAATCCCCGATGAGATAGGGGTTTCAGGCCAATTCGCCGTGGGTACGCCCCGGTCCACAACGGCTGAGCGAGGGAGGAGTCATGGCGAAACGGGTAGGGCGTGTCGTCGGCCACGGGCCGCGGCGGCGCATCGGATTCGGGACGGCGGGGGTGGCGACGATCGCCGCCCTGGTGCTGTTCATCGCAGGGGTGTTCACGGCGGCGCCGTCGGCCAAAACCGACCACACGACGCCACACAGCCAGCCCAGGCTGACACCGCAGGAGCAGGGGGCCAGCAACTTCGTCAACGGGCTGCTGAACAAGATGACCGTGGCCGAGAAGTTCGGCCAGCTCGAGATGTCAGGTCCCCAGGGGCCCAACGGCACCGCCGGCCCGACCCTGATCGATGACGCCAAGAAAGGACTGGTCGGCTCGATCCTCGACATGGTCGGCGTCGACAACATCAACCAGCTCCAGCAGGCCGCGCTCCAGTCGCGGCTGCACATTCCGCTCATCTTCTCCCTGGACGTCATCCACGGGTACAAGACGATGTATCCGATCTCTCTCGGCGAGTCGAGCAGCTGGGACCCGGCGCTCGCGAGCCAGGACGCATCGATGGCGGCCGCGGAGGGCGCCGCTGACGGCATCAAGTGGACGTTCAGCCCGATGGTCGACGTCACCCGTGACCCTCGCTGGGGCCGCGTGCAGGGCACCAGCGGCGAGGACCCGTTCCTCGGCGCCGCGCTGGCGGCCGCCCGCATCCACGGCTATCAGGGCTCGAACTACAGCGCCCCCAACAAGATGGCCGCCACGATCAAGCACTTCGCGGCGTACGGCGCCCCGGTCGCCGGCCGTGAATACAACACCGTCGACATGTCGACCCAGCAGCTGTTCAACGACTACCTGCCGACCTACAAGGCCGGCGTCGACGCGGGCGTGGCGACGGTGATGAGCGCGTTCAACTCGCTCAACGGCGTCCCCGCAAGCGCCGATCCGTACACGCTGCAGACCATCCTCCGCCATGAGTGGGGGTTCGGCGGCACGGTCGTCAGCGACTACCAGGCGATCCAGGAGCTCGAGGAGTTCGGCTACGCCGCCAACGACGCCGAGGCGGCGCAGGAGGCGCTGACCGCGGGTGTCGACATCGAGATGGCGGTCCAGCTGCACAGCACGAACTCGACGTACGAGAACGCCGGCCCGGCATTGCTGGCCCAGCACAAGATCACGATGGCCCAGGTCAACACCCTCGTGCGCCATGTGCTCACGCTCAAGTACCTCGCGGGCATGTTCGCCCACCCGTTCACCGACCCGAACCGGGTCAAGACCGCTGAGCTGACCCCGGCCAACCTGACCCAGGCCCGGACCGCCGCCGATGAGTCGATGGTCCTGCTCAACAACAACAAGGCGCTTCCGCTCAGCACCCAGACGTCCTCGATCGCCGTGGTGGGCCCGCTGGCCGACGATGCGCTTGACCAGCTCGGCCCGGACGTGCCGATCGGCTATGAGCTGTCGCAGGGCGTCCCGACGCCAGCCGACAAGGTCGTCACCGTCAAGCAGGGCATCCAGAACGCGCTGCCGCATGCCACCGTCAACTACGCGCAGGGCTGCACCGCCTTCACGGTCACCGACCCGTGCAACGAGACGACTGGGTTCGACCAGGCGGTGACTGCGGCGCAGAACTCCGCTGTGACCGTGGTCGTGGTCGGTGAGCCCGCGGGCGACAGCGGTGAGGCGTCATCTCGATCGATGATCGATCTGCCGGGCAGCCAGCTCGAGCTCATCCAGCGGATCGCGGCCCTCGGCAAGCCGTATGTCGTCGTCCTGATGAACGGCCGGCCGCTGACCATCCCCTGGCTGGCCGACAACGCGCCGGCGCTGCTCGAGGCCTGGTACCCGGGCACCGAGGGCGGCGATGCGGTCGCCGACATCCTGTTCGGGAAGGTGAACCCCAGCGGCAAGCTGCCGATGTCGTTCCCGCGCAACGTCGGGCAGATCCCGATCTCCTACAACGAGCTGCCCACCGGCCGTCCCGCCGACCCCAACAACAAGTACACGTCCAAGTACCTCGACGTGGACAACACGCCGCAGTACCCGTTCGGGTACGGCCTGTCCTACACGACGTTCAAGGTCGGCACGCCGGAGCTGTCGTCTCGCAGCGTGTCGCCCAACGGGCAGCTGAGGGTCACGGTGCCGGTCGACAACGCCGGCTCGACCGCGGGCACCGACGTCGTCCAGCTCTACCTGCATCAGGACGACACGAGCATCCTGCAGCCGGTACGCAAGCTGGAGGGCTTCCAGCGGGTGTCGCTGCCGGCGGGGAAGAGCACGACGGTCACGTTCACCCTCGGCCGCCAGAACTTCGGGTTCTACAACGACCAGGGCCAGTTCGTGATCGAGCCCGGGCAGTCCACGTTCCACCTGTGGGCGGGCGACAGCTCGCAGGGCGGTAACGAGACCACGTTCAGCGTGGGCTGATCATGCGACGGCATCTCGCGCTCCTGACCGTCCTCTGCGCCACCGTGCTGGGCGCGGGCCTGTGTGGGCAGGCCCTCGCCGACGGCGGCGGCCAGGGGCTGACGGCCCAGCAGCGCGGGGTGCTGCACGGCATCGCCGCCGACACCTGGCGGTTCTACGCCGCCGATGTCGATCCGGTCACGCACCTGCCCCTGGACAACCTGGGTCCGGGGGCGGTGCGCGGGGCCTACACGTCGGCGGCGAACATCGGGGTGTACCTCTGGGCGGTCGTCGCCGCCCGCGACATGCACCTCATCGACACCGCCACCGCGCAGCGGCTGGCGACGGCGACGCTGCGCGAGGTGGCGACGCTCAAGCGCTACAAGGGCTTCCTGTATCAGTGGTATGACACCGACAACGGCAACGTGCTGCTCAATCCAGGGCAGGGTGACTGTCCGGCAACGCCCCCGACGCAGGAGAACAACTGTGGGTTCGTCTCCGCCGTGGACAACGGCTGGTACGCATCCGGCCTGATCGTGGCCCGCCAGGCCCTGCCGGGGGTACGTAACCTGGCCAGCGGGCTGCTCTCGGACATGGACTTCTCCATCTTCTATGACAACCGCGCCCAGACCGATTGCAACACCAACGCGTCGATCGACGGCAACCAGCCCACCGGACAGCAGTACGGCGGCTTCTACGTATATCCGGCCCCCGCCCACCCGGCCGGCTATCACAACGGGGCGCTGTACTCCGATCCCCGCATCTCGATGTACATCGGCATGGGCCTGCATCAGATGCCGGGCGACGTCTGGTGGCGCACCTGGCGCACGCTGCCGCCCCAGCGCTGCCCCACCGACCCCGACTTCTCCTGGCAGGGGCAGTGGCCGGTGCCGGGCTACTGGCAGACGATCACCGACCCGCAGAGCCACAAGCCGTTCGACGTGTGGGAGGGCCACTACGTATATCCCGGCACCTCGATCACGTTCATCCCGACGTTCGGCGGCGGCATGTTCGAGGGGCTGATGGCCAACCTCGTGGTGCCCGAGACCGAGTGGGGGACCCACAGCTTCGGCCTGGCCGACCTGCGCTGGGCCCAGGTCCAGGAGCGCTATGACACCCAGGTGCTGCACGACCCGGTGTGGGGGATGTCGCCCTCCAGCACGCCCGACGACACCGGCAACTACAGCGGCTACGGCGTGCAGGGGCTCGCCTTCGGCGCCGGCGAGGGCCTGGCCCAGGGCGTGTGCGCCCCGACGCCGACGGCGCCGTGCACCAACGAGGACGCGGTGACCCCGCATGCCTCGGCAATCGCCCTGACGGTGATTCCGCGCGACGCCTACGCCAACCTGCAGGCGCTACGCCGCGACTATCCCGGCGTCTACAGCGCCGACGGCGGTTTCTATGACGCGGTCAACCCGCAGACCGGGTCGATCGGGCACCGGCGCCTGGTCCTGGACCAGTCCATGATCATGGCGGCGCTCGACGATGCGCTCAACGGCGGCGCGCTTCAGCGCGACTTCGCCAACGACCCGGTGTCGTGGGCGGCGCGGACGTACCTATCGGCTGAGCGGATGTCCATCCACTGAGTCCGAGCCGGCCCGCCGCGCGTAGTCCTGGAAGTCGCGCTCGAAGCGCTCCCAGTCCCACCACGGCATGCCGTCGGGCTCGGGCGGAGGCTCCTCGTCGACGGGCTCCGGGCCGCCGTCGGGCGGGTCCTCCTGGTCGCGCCCGCGCGACAGCCAGGCGGCCAGCGCGGCCACGCCGATCCCGCTGGCATAGACCAGTCCGGCCAGGGCCGAGTGGTGGGTGAGCGTGGCCAGACCGCCGACGGCGTAGAGCGTGAGGGCGCACGCCACCAGCCGGCGCAGCTCGACCGGGTCGGCCGCTCGGCGCGGCGCGCGGGCCAGCGCGCTGGTGGCGATCGCGGCCACTAGCACCAAAGCGAACGCCAGTTTCCAGGCGACCGTCGGCGGCATAGGCCCATAATGGGGCCGACTCGCGAGTAGGTCAACCCGGGCCGCCCGCGGAGCGCCGTGGAGGCTGCCTAAACCTCGAGCCCGTGGCGCATGGTGTTCTCGCTGACCGCGCGCTGCTCGACGAACTGGAGCAGGTAGTCGGGGCCGCCCGCCTTCAGCCCCGTGCCCGACAGGCGGTTGCCGCCGAACGGCTGGCGCGCCACCATCGCCCCGGTGATTCCGCGGTTGATGTAGAGGTTCCCGACGGGGGAGCGCAGGCGCACCCGGCGCACGATCCCCGGATCCCGGGTGAACAGTCCGCCGGTGAGGGCGTAGGAGAGGCCGTCGACGACGTCGCAGGCATGCTCGACGTCGCGCACGCGCTGGACCGCGAGCAGGGGGCCGAAGATCTCCTCCGCGAGCACCGGAGAGTCGTCGGGCAGGTCGGCGGCCAGCGTGGCGGGGCAGAACCAGCCCCCGGCCTCGGTCGGCTCGGCCTGGGCGACGATCCGCCCGGCGCTGCGCGCGGCCTGCTCGTAGCGGGCCACCCGCTCCTGGGCCTCGTGCTCGATCACCGGCGGCACGTCGGTGCCCAGCGCCTCGGCCTGACCCACGACGAGCGTGCGCACCGATCCGGCCAGGCGCTCGAGCAGTGAGTCGGCGATGGCCTCGTGGACCAGCACCCGGGAGGCGGCCGAGCACTTTTGGCCGGCGTAGTTGAACGCCGACCCGACGATTGCCGGCACCGCCTCGTCGAGGTCGGCATCGGCGGCCACGATCACGCAGTTCTTGCCGCCCAGCTCGGCCACCACCTGCTTGAAGTGGTTCTGCCCGTCGCGCAGCTGGGCCGCGCTGGCCACGATCTCGCGCCCCACCGCCAGCGAGCCGGTGAAGGCGATGGCGTGGACGTCAGGGTGAGCCACCAGCGCCGCCCCGGCATCGCCCTCTCCGGGCAGGAAGGAGATCGCCTCGGGCGGGACGCCGCCGGCGCGCAGCGCCTGGACGAGCTGGTAGGCGAGCGCCGGGGACTGCTCGGCGGGCTTGAGCACGACGGCGTTGCCGGCGGCCAGAGCCGCGGAGGTCATGCCGCACGGAATGGCCAGCGGGAAGTTCCAGGGTGAGATCACCGCGACGATGCCGCGGGGCACGTAGCGCAGCTCGTTGCGCTCGCCGGGCACCTGGAGCAGCGGGCGCCCCTGCTCGAGCTCGACGGCGAGGCGGGCGTAGTACTCGAGAAAGTCGATGGCCTCGCAGACGTCGGCGTCGGCCTCGGGCCACGGCTTGGCGCACTCGCGGACCTGCAGCGCGGCGATGCGCAGGCGGCGCTCGCGCAGCCACGCCGCGGCGGCGATGAGCGCGGCGGCGCGGTCGGCGGCCGGGGCGGCGCCCCAGGTCGACCGCCCTCGCCGTGCCTGCGCGACGGCCGCGTCCACGTCGGCGGCGGTGGCACGCGCGGCGTTGGCCACGACGCGGCCCGGGCTGCCCGGGTCCGTCGACACGAGCTCGGCGCCCGTGCGCGCGTCGCCCCCGACGAGCACGGGCACGTCGAGCGGCAGCTCGCGATCGATGCCCGCCAGCGCCTCGGCGAGCTGGCCGCGCACCGCCGAGCGGCGCAGTTCAAGGATCGGCTCGTTGGCAAATGCGGTGCTCATGGTGGGGGACAGCGAGGTTAGAACGCCACGTGACTGGTAGCGTCGCGGCAGTGGCCTGATGCGGTCATTTGGTGCCAGGATGGGTGAGGGCTACACCTGTCGCGTGGACCCGGCGCTGGCGGTCGACCACGACCACACGCACGATTCGCTGACCGCGATCCACGCGCGGGCGCGGCGCGACGCGCGCGCCTCAGCCATCGACGGGCGGCTCGGTTGCTGGGCGCCTACCGCGGCCGGCGCCCCGCGCCTCACGGCAGCAGCGGGTAGCAGGGGATCTGCAGGTCCTTGCGGATCTTGACCGGCACGTGCACGGCGACGCACGCCGCGCTCTGCCCGGATTGGTTGATGTGCCAGGCGCCGTGGGCGTGGTGCAGTGCGGTCCACCCCTTGTGCGTGATCGCCTTGCAGCGCGAGCCCCAGCCCCTGGCGGGCTTGAAGAAGACCGCGGCCCAGAACTTGTCGACGCTCGAGATGTAGACCGCCGCACACTGGCGCGGGGCCTGCACGCCCAGGGCGGCATGCACGAGCGGGGCCTTGGCGGCGCCGCTCACGCTGACGCGGGCCGCGGCGACCGCGGGCACCGCCAGCGCCGCCACGGCGCACAGGATGAGCGAGACGCGCCTCACCTCAGACCGGGATGTTCCAGAAGAGGCTGGTTCCGCCCTTGGTCAGCTTGAACGTCTCGGTGGTCTTGTGCGTGAACGGATTGGGGCCATGGGTGTAGTGGACCGTCATCCGCGTGAACACGAGCACCCGGAGCATCGTGCGCGGCCGGTATAGCTTGATGGTGACCGCGTGCTGAGAGAAGGACCCGTCGGCGCAGTCGGGCTCGCAGTTGTTCAGCCAATCGTCGCCGGTGCCCTGCGCGGCCTTGCTCGTCCACGAGCTCCACGTCAGGTTGCCGGGCTTGGGACGGCGCCCGGCCCGGCCCGGGCCGGCCAGGAAGCCGCTCCCATCGCCGCTGTAGACAATCTGCTTGGGGCGGACCTTGACGTTCTTCCCCGCCTTGGGCGGGGCGCCGTTGAGCACCGCGCCCGGCAGGGCCGCGGCGCTTGCGGACGCCGCCAGCGTCAGAGCGGCCAACACCGCCAGGATGCATCCTGCGCGCCTCATCAGCGGACCAGCCTACCGGGTCTCACGGGGCCGCCAGAAGTTGCTCCACCGGCACCCCGCGCGCCTGCTCGGACAGGAAGCTCTCGTTGGAGGTGTTCTCCAGCAGCCGCCGCACCAGGTACGCCATCCCCGAGACCAGATCGCCGACGGGGCAGTAGGTCCGCACGCGGTATCCGCACACGGCCAGCGCGTGTTGGAGCTCGTCGCCCAGCCCGCGCAGCACCTGCAGCTCGAGGTCGCGATCGTCGCCGCCCCCCACCCGGTTGCAGGCGATGGCGTGGGCCACCGAGCGCAGGTTGTGCGATGCCACCGCGACCCGCAGCGCCGGGCGCGCGGTGAGCAGCTCGCGGGTCAGTGCCTCGAAGTTGCGGTCACACTCGTGCTTGTCTTCGAACACGGGGACCTGCCAGCCGTGCTGGCGGGCCTGGACCAGCTCGTGGTCCCAGTAGGCGCCCTTGACCAGCCGCACCGTCAGCGGCGGCTCGCGCGGGGTCGCCCGGGCCCAGGCGATGATCTGGCGGGCGGTCTCGGGCGAGTCGCGCAGGTAGGCCTGGAGCACGAGGCCGGCGGACGGCCCCTGCCGGAACTCGTCCTCGTCGAGCAGGTCGAGCACGAGCTCGAGCACGGCCTCCCGGGAATCCAGGGACTCCATGTCGATGTGCAGGTGCGCTCCGGCCGACTGCGCGGCGCGTAGGAGCGGCCGCAACCGCCGGGCGGCGTCGAGCTGGCCCCGTTCGGGCGCGTCCGGGCGTAGCAGCGGGGTGAGCGCGGACACCTTCACGCACACGTTGGCGCGCGGCAGCGGGCCGATCCGGTCGAGCTCGAGCATCTCGCGCGCGGGCCAGCTGCGGGTCGCGGCCGAGAGCTGCTCGACCGCCTCCAGGCAGCGGGCGGCGTAACGGTCGGCCTCCGACTCGGTCACGGTGGCCTCGCCGAGCAGGTCGACCGAGCTGGCCACGCCCCGGTCCCACAGCTTGCGCAGCGTCCCCAGGGCCGCGTGGGGCGTCTCGCCGACGATGAAGCGGTGGGCGAGATGGCGCACCCCGCCGGCGGCGGCGGCGCCCAGCGCGGTGCGCCCGGCCCGCGTCCCGGACATCTTCATCGCCACCGACAGGGGCGGCGGCGTCTCGGGGACCTCCTCCAGGAAGCCGATCAGGTGGCGGGCCAGGTCGTCGAGCGAGCGGCACGCCGGGACGACGTCGACGAAGCGAAACAGGGCCGCGCGCAGCTCGCGGTCGCCGGAGGCCAGCTCCATGGCGCGGGCGTCCAGGGCCTTGAGCGGCTGGCGCGAGGCACCCGGGAACGAGGCGGCGAGCTTCTCGCCGATCTCGCGCAGCTCGGTCTCGACGTCGCGCTCGCCCGATCCGCCCTGCGTGCGCACTCCGCCCACGCCGTCGATGCCGCTCACGCCGGCACCTCACGGGCGGACACCGGATCGGGGACCGGCGTGGCCAGGGTGCGGCGCTCGATCTCCTCCCAGCTGATGTCGCGGGCGCGCTCGGCCGCCTCGGCGTCGCCACCGCCGTTGAGCCCGAACAGGCGCTTGCGCCACAGCAGCCATACGACGACGGCCAGGTTGATGAGGAAGCCGAGCACCTTGAGCACCGTGCCCTGGTGGATGATCTCGTAGATCTCCAGCGGCAGCAGCAGCGTGGTGGCGATGAAGGTGAGGTACTCGGCCCAGCGCTTGGCGTACCAGAGCCCGACGGCCTCCACACCCTCGAGGATCCCGTAGCCCAGCAGCGCCGCGCCGACCTCGTGCAGCGTCCCGGAGCGCAGCGAGAACAGGCGGTCCAGGTCGCGGAGGATCCCGACGTGCCCCGAGGTCTGCACGGGGCCGCCGGCCACACCGCCCTGCAGCGCGGTGAGGATCCGGTAGTAGGCGTCATGCAGCGAGGCGCGATGGGAGGCGAACAGCAGCACCCCGAGCCCGATGAGGACCAGCACGATGAAGTGCACCACGCGGTCGATGGCGATCAGCCGGAGCACGATCTTGTCGTGCAGCGCCTTGCCACGCGCGGGCACGACGATGGCGGCCCGGTCGGGGGGGTGCGGTTGGGCGGGATGCTCGGGGATCGGCAGGGGCACCCAGGTGTCACAGCGCAGGCAGCGGTGCCAGCGCACGTCGCCGTGGTCCTGGACGCAGATGGCGTCCTGCGGTCGGGCCGGTCCGGCATCGCGCCCGACGAGCACATGTCCCGAGACGCCGCAGGTGATCAGCTCCCAGTCGAGGTGGCGCCGGCGGCGCGGGTGCTGGGTGCCCGGTGGGTGCTTGAGGTGCGCCATCAGCTCACAGGATGTTGACGGCTCGCGCCACGACGAGCCCGATCGTCACCAGGGCGGTGATCGATTGGATGGTCATGAGGGCTTTGGCCATGGGGGTGAGCGGCATCGTGTCGGTGGGGCTGAACGCCGTGGCGTTGGTGAGCGACGTATAGAGATAGTCGACGAGGGTGGGATGCCACCCGCGCGGGGCGAACGCGGGCTCGGTCATCTGGACGAAGAGGAAGTCGGGGTGAGGCCGGCGCTTGTGACGACGCGCCGTGGGCCCGCCGCCGTCCAGCTGCCAGTACCAGACGCCGAACAGCAGGACGTTGGTGACCCACAGGACGAGCCCGGAGCCGATGAGCGCGTGGCCGTGGGCATTGCCCCCTTGGATCAGGTAGTGGACGAGCAGGACCAGCGAGTAGCAGTTGGTGGCGGTGACCAGCGCGATCAGCGTGAGGGCCAGGCGCCGGCGCAGGAGCGATTCGCGCATGCGAGGGTGCGGGGCGGCCATGGTGAGCGCCACCAGCGCGGCGCCTTCCAGGGCGGGGAGGAGCCACACCGGGCCGAAGGTCAGCTTGTCGGCCAGCGCCAACTGCAGCAGGATGGCCCCGGCGAGGACCACCTGCCCGCCCCAGTAGGGGTCAAAGCGCGTGACCGTGGCGACAATGTCCGCGTCGATCCCGCGAACGTCCTTGTCAACGGTGCGGACGTCGTCGTCGAGATGCCGTCTGGTGTCGTCGGGCACGGTTGGATACTGGCACGCATGCAGGCGCCCAACGGCAGGATCCGACCGCGCGTTGGCCGAAGATGTGAGGCGATGCGCACCTCACTCGCCGGTGGCGCTCTCGTGGTCGCAATCGTCCTCTCGGCATGCGGCGGGAGCGGCGGCGGACAGACCACGCAAGGGTCCCAGGCCGCGGCCGCCACCGGCACCCAGACCACCAGCAGCACGCCGACGAGCACCACCGAGACCCAGACCGCGACCACGAGCGCGGCCGCGACGACGACGACGTCTCAGACGGGGACGGCGACCGCCAACAGCGGCGGAGCGGCGATCGACAGCGGTTCCGCGAGCCAGTGCACCGCGGCCGACCTGAGCCTCTCCTACCTGGGCGGCCAGGGGGCGACGGGCCACGGCGAACTTGGCTTCGCCCTCAAGAACACCGGCTCGAGCGCCTGTGCCACGGGCGGCTACCCCGGGATCCAGTTCCTGGCCGCGGACGGCTCGGCGCTGCCGACGACGCCCCAGCACACCACCGATGACTTCTTCGGCCACCTGGCGCTCCAGAAGATCACGCTCCAGCCGGGCCAGACCGCGTCCTTCCGCCTGGCCGTGTCGCACGGGGGCGGCTCGAGCACCGGCTGCAGCACCGCCGATGGTCTTCAGGTCATCGCGCCCAACGACACGGCCACGCTCAAGGTGCAGATCCCCAACGGGGCCTCTGAGTGCGGCACCACCACCGTCTCACCGCTGCAACCGGGGACGTCCGCGTACCAGTGACCGCGCGCCTGGCGCCTAGCGCCTCACGCGGGCGGGGAGCCACGCCGGGCCCTCGACGAGCATCCGCGTGATCTCCTCGGCCGGGACCGGCCGCGAGAAGTGAAAGCCCTGGACGAGATCGCAGCCCAGCCGCGCCAACTCGGCCACCTGTTGCTCGGTCTCGGCGCCCTCGCCGACCACACGCAGCGACAGCGCGCGCGACATGGCGACGATCGCCTCCGTGACCGCGGTATCACGCGACTCGGTGCCCAGGCCGTCGACGAAGGAGCGGTCCACCTTGAGCGCGTCCAGCGGCAGCCGGGTCAGATACGACAGCGACGAGTAGCCGGTGCCGAAGTCATCGAGCACCAGACGCACCCCCAGCGCCTTGAGGGCCACCAGCGTCTCCGACAGCTCCTCGTTGTCTGAGACGAGCATGCTCTCGGTCAGCTCCAGGGCCAGGCAGGACGGGTCCAGGCCCGAGATGCGCAGCGCCGCCGCGACGGTCTCGATGAGGCCGCGGTTGGCGACCTGGACGGCGGACAGGTTCACGCTCATGGTCAGCGGCCGCGCGTCGGGTCGCTCGCGGTACCACTCGGCGGCCTGGCGGCACGCGTGCTCGAGCACCCAGCGGCCGATCGGCTCGATCAGCCCGTTCTCCTCGGCCACCGGGATGAAGTCGACGGGGGAGATGCGTCCGCGCTCGGGGTGATCCCAGCGCACGAGCGCCTCCACGGAGACCATCTCGCGGTCGTGCAGGGAGATCAGCGGCTGGTAGTGCAGCGTCAGCTCATCGCGCTCCAGCGCCCGGCGCAGGTCGTTCTCGACCCGCAGTCGGGTCAGGGCCCGGCCACGCAGCGCCTCGTCGAACAGCTCATAACGCGCCCCTCCACGTTCCTTGGCCCGGTGCATGGCGGCGTCGGCGTCGCGCAGGAGATCCTCGGCGCGCTCGCCGCCCTCGGCCAGGGCGATGCCGATGCTGGTGGTGACGAAGTGCTCGTCGCCGCCGAGCACGAACGGCCGCGCGAACACGGCGGCGATCCGCTCGGCCATGTCGATGGCGTCCTGCTCGCAGGTGATGTCCTCGAGCAGGATCCCGAACTCGTCGCCGCTGAACCGCGCGACGGTGTCCGAGGAGCGCACCGCCTGTCGCAGGCGCGGGGCGGCCGCGGCCAGAAGCTCGTCACCGGCCCGGTGGCCGAGACTCTCGTTGACGAGCTTGAAGCGGTCCAGATCGAGGGCCAGGACCCCGGTCAGCGTGTCGCGGCGGCGGCGCTGGCGCTCGGTGGCCTGGCCCAGGCGGTCCAGGAACAGCAGCCGGTTGGGCAGCCCGGTGAGCGGGTCGTGCAGGGCGCGGTGGCGGATGTCGTCGTCGGTGAGCTGGCGCTCCACGACGTCGCCCAGGACGTTGGCCAGCGCCTGGACGAAGTCGACGTCGCCGCTCTTGAACACCCGCGGCCCCACGGAGTGGAAGCCCAGCGCTCCGAACGGGCCTCGCCGTCCCTCGATGACGACGGTCAGCCCGCTCGTGGTGCCCAGGTCAGAGAGCACCTGCGAGCGCTCGAAGCGCCGTTCGGTGGCCCAGTCGGCCACCACCGCGGGCCGGCCGCTCAACAGCGCGTAGCCCGACTGCGATCCCAGTCCGGCGGGTACCCGGTCGTTGACGCGGACGCCGGTCAGACCGTGTATCGCGCGAAAGGCCACGGCGTCCTCGGAGGGCACGAGCTCCACGACGGCGCCGATCTCCACGCCGAGGAGGTCGACGCCCGCACTCACCGCCTCCTGCATCAGGTCAGCCAGGCTCGCGCCCTGCAGCGCGTGCTCGCCCAGCCGGGCGACGGCGGCCTGCTGGGCCACGCGCTGCTCCAGCTCGG
Organism: uncultured Actinomycetota bacterium; assembly: GCA_963708835.1. Classification (GTDB taxonomy): domain Bacteria; phylum Actinomycetota; class Thermoleophilia; order Solirubrobacterales; family Solirubrobacteraceae; genus Palsa-465. The sequence continues at coordinate 511,759 of CAVPUB010000004.1, forward strand.
CCTCGGCGTCCTTCTGCTCGGTGATGTTGGACATCACTCCGTGCCAGCGCTTGACGCCGTCGGGCCCCTCGCGCAGGACCGCGTCGTCACGGACCCACACGGGGTGGCCGTCGCGATGCAGCAGCCGATACTCGATCGGGCTGTGCAGCACGGCGTCGCCATCGGCGAAGTCCTGCTCCTCGGCCAGGACGCGCTCGGCATCGTCGGGATGCAGCTGGCGCGCCCACATTTCCGGGTCCGCGCACCACTCCTGCGGGGTGAAGCCGAGGATCTCCTCGATCTGAGGACTCACGTAGTGCCAGCGGCCGTCGCCGCCGGCATCGGCGGTGTAGAGGATCGCCGGGACCCTCTCCAGCAGCGGACCTGAATGTTCGGTTCGTGGCGGCTCAGCGGAGCTGGTCCCATCCAGTGCCCCCGCCCGCGAGTGCCCGCCGTGCGCTCGGCGGTCAGACATGTCTATGAGGTGTTATCGGCAGCCATGGTGAGGTTCTGAACCCCGGACCCGAGCGTGGACCGCCGCCCTGATCTACGGATCGACCGCCTCAAACAGCGTGACCGGCCCGGAGTCGTCCTCGGTGGCCCGCCCGTCGGCGATGAGCAGGTCGAGGTGGCCCAGCACCTCGGAGATCGTCAGGAACGCCTGGGTGACCGCGACGTTGCCCCACATCTGGTTGGCGATGTCGTACGCCGTCTGGGGTCCGGACTCCAGCAGCCGGCGCACCTTGCCCGCGCGCCGCTCTGACATGCGGAAGCGCTCGTCGATGAGCGCGACATGGTCGTTGACCGGTGGCCCGTGGCCGCCGAGCACCAGCCGGGCGGGCATCTCGCGAGTCTGGCGCAGCGAGGCCATGTACTGGACCAGCGCGTGGGGCCGGCCGGACGCGGTGGCGTCCGCCGGGGCACCCGCGAGCGGCCGGGAGATGAGCGGGTTGGAGGAGATCCGCGAGAGCAGATGGTCGCCGGCGACGAGGATGTGCCGCCGCTCGTCCCAGAACACCGTGTCGGAGGGACTGTGCCCGGGCCGGTGCAGGGCGGTGAGCGTGCGGTCGCGCAGCGTGAGCTCGGTGCCCTGGCTCAGCGGCATCGTCACCTGGCCACTGGATCCGAAGGCGCGGAACGCGCCACCCACCATCTGCAGCGCTGTGGCCAGCTCGGCGGGAACGCCGTGGCGCCGCATGACGGCCATCGAGAACTCGTCGTCGGCCGTGGCGCTGGCGCTGAAGTTCTCCAGGTAGGGGCCCAACACGTCGAGGGCCGCCACCTCGGCGCCCGAGCGCCGGGCGATGATCTCCAGCAGCCCCAGGTGGTCCATGTGCTGGTGGGTGATCACGATCAGCCCCAGGTCCTCGATGCGGCGCCCGAGCTCGGCCAGCGCCCGCTCGAGCTCGTCCAGGGACTTCCCGCTGTTGGGCCCGGTATCGACGAGCGTCAGCGGGTCGTCGTCGATCAGATAGCAGTTGACCCGCCCCACCAGAAACGGCGTGGGCACGGCCATGAGGTGGATGCCCTCGTCGCGGGCCCCGGCGACCAGCTCCTCGGCCTCGGCCGAGCTCACGAGCGGATCAGGCCCAGTACCTCGTCGCGCTTGGATTCCATGTCGGGCACGGAGACCAGCGACTCGAGGCACAGGCGCAGCAGCGGCTCGGTGTTGGACGCGCGCACGTTGAAGTGCCAGTCCTCGTAGTCGATCGAGATCCCGTCCAGCCGGCTCTGCTTGGCATCGGAATAGCGCTTCGCGATCGCCTCGATCTTGGCGTCCTGGTCGTCGACGGTGCTGTTGATCTCACCGGAGATGAAGTACTTGCTGCGGTACGGCTCGAGCAGGTCGGACATCTTGGCCCCGCGCTCCGACAGCAGTTCCAGGATGAGCAACGCCGGCAGGGTGCCGGAGTCGGCGTTGTAGAACTCGCGGAAGTAGTAGTGGCCGGAGACCTCGCCGCCGAAGATCGCGTGCTCCTCGCGCATCCGCGTCTTGAAGAAGGCGTGTCCCACCCGGTTGACCAGGGCCCGGCCGCCATCGCGCTCGGCGACGTCGGCCACGGCGCGGCTGGCGCGCACGTCGTAGAGCACGGTCTGGGCGGGCGGGGCCGGGTATTTGCGCAGCAGCGATTCGGTGAGCAGCGCGGTGAGGAAGTCGCCGTCGACGAAGTGGCCCTGCTCGTCGATGAAGAAGCAGCGGTCGGCGTCGCCGTCCCAGGCGATGCCCAGGTCCGCCCCTCGCTGGACCACCTCGCGCATGATGAACTCGCGGTTCTCGGGCAGCATCGGGTTGGGCTCGTGATCGGGGAAGTTGCCGTCCGGCGTCCAGTAGGCCTCGAACAGATCGAGGCCCAGGCCCTCGAGCAGGGGACCCACCATCGGGCCTGCCATGCCGTTGCCGCCGTCCACCACGACCTTGAGCGGCTTGATCGCCGACGGGTCGATGAGCTTGAGCGCCGCCTGCTGGAAGAGCTCGTAGACATCGACCTCTTCCACCGAGCCGCCGCCGGGCGCGTCGCCCAGCCCGTCGAGGATCCGGTCGCGCACTTCGCCCAGCCCGGCGTCGCCCGACAGCGCCAGGGCCCCGCGGCTCACCAGCTTGGCCCCGGTATAGGGCTTGGGGTTGTGCGAGGCGGTGCACATGAGCCCGCCGTCGAGGTCCCGCGCGCCGACGAGGTAGTAGAGCATCTCGGTGCCGACCATCCCGGCGTCGACCACCGCAGCGCCCTCGGCCATCATCCCGTCGCGGTAGGCCTTGGCCATCTCGGGGGCGGTGAGGCGCATGTCACGGCCCAGGCCCAGGCGCAGCTCCGCGGTCGGCTTGTCCTCCATCGCGCCGATGACGCGGGCGAACGACCGGCCGATGGCGAGCGCCGTCTCCGGGTCCAGCTCGTCGCCGAACAGACCGCGGACGTCGTAGGCCTTGAACACCTCGGGGTGGGTGAGCGCGGACACGCTCCGCTGATGATGCCTGATAATCCGCCGCGATGAGGCCCAGCGACCATGGAGCGCGGCCCACGGTGGCCATCCTCTGCGGCGGGCGGGGCACGCGCCTGCAGGAGCACACCCGCTCCATCCCCAAGCCAATGGTGGAGATCGGGGGTCGCCCGATCCTCTGGCACGTGCTGCAGATCTACCTCGCGCAGGGGTTCCGGCGCTTCCTCCTGCTCACCGGCTATCTGGGCGAGCAGGTGGAGCACTTCGCCGCCTCCGAGGCGTGGCCCGGCGACACCGAGATCCGCTGTCTGGACACCGGCGAGGACACACCCACCGGTGGGCGCCTGCACCGGGCGGCCGAGGCGCTGGGCGAGCGGCCCTTCTGCCTGACCTACGGCGACGGCGTCGCCGACATCGACCTCGCCGCGCTGCTGGCCGCCCACGCCGAGAACGCCGCGCACGGCGCCGCCGCCACCATGACCGTGGTCCGGCCGCGGCTGCCCTTCGGGGTGGCCCACCTCAACGGTGACGGGGTGGTGCGCGGCTTCACCGAGAAGCCCCGCTCCGAGCAGTGGATCAACGGCGGCTTCTTCTGCTTTGAGCCCGCGGTGTTCAAGGTGCTCGGCGTCGACAGCGTCCTGGAGCGCGAGCCGCTGGAGCGGCTCGCCGCCGCCGGCGGCCTGCGGGCGTTTCGCCATGACGGCTTCTGGGAGTGCATGGACACCTACAAGGACGCGGTCGCCCTCAACGACCTGTGGGCGGCGGGCGCCGCCCCGTGGAAGCGGTGGACGTAGACGGCATGGCGACCGTGCTCGTGACCGGCGCTCACGGCCTGCTTGGGGCGTGGCTCACCGCGGCCCTGCTGGACGAGGGCCACCGGGTCGTCGCAGTCCGCCGTGATGAGCCGGCAGCCTCGACGCTGGAGCTTCTGGGCCTCGCCGCCAAGGTCGACACGGTGCGCGGCGACATCTGTGACGAGGGCCTGGTCGCGCGTGCGCTGAACGAATACGAGGTCTCCAGTGTGTTTCACCTGGCCGCCCAGACGCTGGTGGGAACCGCGAATCACTCCCCGCGCTCGACGTTCGAGACCAACGTGCGCGGGACCTGGATCCTGCTCGAGGCCTGCCGCGCCCACGGCACGGCGAGCGTGATCGTCGCCTCCTCCGACAAGGCCTACGGTCGCCAGGTCGAGCTGCCCTATCGCGAGGCCCAGGCACTCACCCCGACCTTCCCGTATGACGTCTCCAAGGCGGCCGCGGACCTGATCACCCGCTCCTACTGGCACACGTTCGGGCTCCCGGTGGCGGTGACGCGCTTTGCCAACCTCTACGGCGGCGGCGACACCAACCGCAGCCGCCTGGTCCCCGAGGCGGTGGGAGCGGCGCTCGAGGGCCGCGCCCCGGTCATCCGCTCCGACGGCTCGCCCGAGCGTGACTTTCTCTACGTGGAGGACGCGGTGGCCGCCTACGTGGCGATCTGGCGTGCTCTGCTGGCCGGCCAGGGTGGCGGAGAGGCGTTCAACGCGGGCGGCGGACAGCCCCACCGCGTGCGCGACGTGGTGGACCTCATCTGCCGTCTGGCGGGCGGCGGGCTCACCCCCGAGATCCGCGGGGACGGCACTCCGCCGGGGGAGATCGACCGTCAGTGGGTGGACCCCACCAAGCTGCGCGAGCTCACGGGGTGGGCGCCCGAGGTGAGCCTGGAAGAGGGCCTGGCGCGCACGATCGCCTGGTATCGAGACCATCCGCGGGCGCTCGGACTGCTCCTATAGTTACAAGGCATGTCCGGTCATTCCAAATGGGCCTCCATCAAGCACAAGAAGGCCGTCGTCGACCAGCGCCGCGGCCAGCACTTCACCAAGCTGACCCGTGCGATCACCGTCGCCGCGCGTGAGGGCGGCGGCGACGTGGACGGCAATCCGAGTCTGGCGCTCGCCGTCCAGAAGGCGCGCGATGCCTCGATGCCCAAGGACAACATCGAGCGCGCCATCGCCAAGGGCACCGGTGAGGGGGTCGACGCCGACCAGATCGAGACCGTCCTCTACGAGGGCTACGGACCCGGCGGCGTCGCGCTGCTGATCGAGGCGCTCACCGACAACCGCAACCGCACCGGCGCCGATGTGCGCCATGCGCTGTCCAAGCATGGCGGCAACCTGGGCGAGCCCGGGTCGGTGTCCTACCTGTTCGACAAGCGCGGCGTGATCATCGTCGATGCCTCGCGCTACGACGAGGAGGATCTCCTGGTGGCCATCGACGCCGGCGCCGAGGACATCTCCCGCGACGACGACGTCTACGAGGTCATCACCGAGCCCGGCGACCTGGGGGCCGTGCGCGAGGCGCTCACCGGCGCGGACATCGAGATCGAGTCCGCCGACGTCACCCAGCGCCCCAAATCGCGCGTTCCGCTCCAGGAGTCAGACGCGTCCCGGCTGATGAAGCTGATCGACATGCTCGAGGAGTCAGACGACGTGGGCGCGGTCCACGCCAACTTCGACGTCGACGCCGACGTCCTGGAGCGGATCGCCTCATAAACATCCCGTTGGGCCGCAAGACGGTCCTTCGCCGATTCTTCGCCGCGCTCGCTACCCTCGGCCCCCTCATGAGAAAGACGACAACCATTACCTGTGCTGCGATCGCGCTTGCTGCCGCGATCGCCGGCTGCGGCTCGAGCAGCTCGACCAAGGCGGCCGGCGTGGTCCCGGCGCCCTCGGCGGGCCTCACGTCGGCCACCAGCACCGCCTCCGCCAGCAGCTCGGCCTCCAGCACCGCCTCGGCCAGCGCGACCAGCACCACCACGAGCAGCACGCCGCTCCCCGCGGCCCTGAAGACCAAGCCCAAGGTCTCGATCCCGTCGGGCCCGCCGCCCAAGAAGCTCATCGTCAAGGACCTGATCAAGGGCACCGGCGCCGCGGCCACGCCCAACTCGACGGTCAACGTCCAGTACGTCGGCGAGCTCTACAAGGGCGGCAAGCAGTTCGACGCCTCGTGGAACGACGGCTCGGGCCAGCCCGTGTCGCTACCGCTGACGGGCGTGATCAAGGGCTGGCAGCAGGGGATCCCGGGCATGAAGATCGGCGGCCGGCGTGAGCTGATCATCCCGCCGAGCCTCGGCTACGGCCCCACCGCCCAGTCGAAGATCCCGGCCAACTCCACGCTGGTCTTCGTCATCGACCTGCACGGCATCTCCTAGCGTCCGCGTCAGGCCTCCCCGCCGCGGTGCCGCGCGCGGTACAGCGGCGTGGGGCCCGACACGCCCTTGAGCTTGTGGCGTCCGGCCGCTGACCAGGTGAAGGCGTCGGGCGCGGCGTCGCGGATCTCGCGCGTGCACAGCACGCTGCCGGGCCGCGCCACGCCGGTGACGCGGCTGGCCAGGTTGACCGAGTTGCCGTAGTAGTCGCCGGCGCGCAGCACCGCGGGCCCGAAGGCGATCCCCGCGCGGAGGCTGGGCAGCTCCTCGGCCTCGAAGGCGTCGACGAGCTCGAGCGCGACCTCGACGAGCGGCTCGGCCTTGGGGCTGACGAACATGGCGGCGTCGCCGATCGTCTTGACCAGGCGGACGGGCGCCCGGGTGAAGGAGTTGGCCAGCGTGGCCAGCCGCCCGGCGACGGTGCTCAGCTCGCCCACCTCGACCTGCCCGCCCAGCCGGGTGAAGCCGACGAGGTCGGCGAAGCAGACGGCCAGGTCCTGGGCGCCGGCGATGTCGCCGGCCTCGAGCTCGGCCAAGCCCAGCACCCCGCGCTGGACGCTGTCTCGCAGGTGGGCCTTGAAGCCCGCCACCAGGATCGGCGCGAACGCCGGTGTCAGCTGCTCGGCCAGCGCGGCGAACCGCAGCGCCACCTCGTCCTCGGTCTCTCCGGCCTCCAGGAAGGTCTCCACGAACGAGGCGGCGATCGTGGCCGCCAGTCGGCTCATCCCCTCGCCGAGCACCCGAGTGATCTCATCCACGCGCTCGTCGGCGAACCCGGCATCGAGGAACAGCTTCATCGACTTGGCCGCCTCGACATCCTCGTCGCCGAACACCCGGTCATCGGGATCGGCCGACGGCAGGCCGTGCTGGCGGCGGATGCGCTCCATCGTCCCCGCGGGCAGCCCGGCGCGCGCTTCCACCTCGGCCGTCGTGTAGGCCCCGCCGAGCACGCGCTCCACCGGCAGCAGGGCGAGACGGTTCTCCTTGACCGCCTTGGTCAGCTCGTCCTCGGAGAATCCGTCGTCGGCCAGCCGCTCGAGCAAACGCCGTCGCTGCTCCCGCTCCTCGCCCTCCGTCCCGGCGAGCAGGCGGTCGGCGTCGAAGTCCATCGCCGCATCCTCTCTGATGCCGGAGACGTTCGCTAGCATCGTCGCGTCCTCGGGGCGCCTGAGCCTTGTGGTGCCCCCTAGCTGAAACCACCCGGTACGCATACATGCTCCTGTCGATCCTGATGCCCGTCTACAACGAGCGCGAGCGCGTCGAGCGGGCGATCTCGGAGGTCCTTGGCACCGAGCTGCCGACCGAGTTCGAGCTGATCATCGTCGACGACGGCTCAACCGACGGAACGCGCGAGATCCTGCGCAACGGCGACTGGGGCGAGCGCGTGCGGCTCATCGAGCACGAGCACAACCAGGGCAAGGGCGCCGCCATCCAGACCGCGCTGCGCGAGGCGCGCGGCGACTTCTCATGCATCTTCGATGCCGACCTGGAGTACGACCCCGAGGACCTGGCGCTGCTCATGCCGCCGCTCATGGACGGCCGGACCAACGCCAGCTTCGGCGTTCGCGCCTTTGACGGCTACACCAGTCACTCGTTCCTGTTCGTGCTGGGTAACAAGGGCGTCACCCTGGCCTGCAACCTGCTGTTCAACGTGTACCTGCACGACATCATGACCTGCCACAAGATGATCCGGACCGAGCTGTTTCAGAGCCTGCCGCTCCGCTCGGCCGGGTTCGCGATCGAGCCGGAGATCACGGCGAGGCTGGTGCAGAAGGGCGAACGGATCTTCGAGGTCCCGGTCCACTACCGGGCGCGCGCCACCGACGAGGGCAAGAAGCTCACAGCCCGGGACGGGTTCCGGGTGATCGGGACGCTGGTGCGGTGCCGCGCCGCCGGAGGGGCTGGGAGCTCTTCCTGAGCGTCGCGCGCCGCCGCGCCGGGGCGGGCGCCGCCGCGATCTGGACGGTCGAGCTGTAGATCGACTGAATGGTCGAGAAGAGCGGCTGCACGGGGTTGCCCTGCAGATCGATCTCGCCCTTCTCCACATACGGCGGATGGGGGAAGGGATCGCCACCGCTCCAGCCCGGCTTGGCCGGGAAGTCCTGCAGGGCGAACCACATCGCGGCGGCGATATACGGCTTGGAGGCGAACACGCCGAGGTGGAAGGCGGCCTGGGCGGTCTGGTACTGGTAGGTGCCGCGCTGCTCGGGAGGTCCGCTCTGACTGCCCTCGAAGCCGAACTCGGTGACCATCATCGGCTTGGAGGGGTAACAGGCGTGCAGGAAGTCCAGGAAGGGGCTGAGCTCGTCGGGGTCGTCGGTACCGCCGCCGCCCGCGTCGAACCAGCCGAAATAGTCGTTGAAGCCGAGCACGTCCAGCGGGGCGTACGCGGACTGGCAATCGACTCCGGGCCAGCTGGAGACGGCCATGCCCACGGGCCGTGTCGGATCGAGCTGGTGGGCGATCTGCGCCGCGCCGGCGATGTAGCGCGCCTCGGCGTCGTTGGGCGGCGTCTGGAGCTCGTTGGCGATGCTCCACACCAGGACCGAGGGGTGGTTCTCGTTGGTGAGGATGTTGGTGCGCAGCATGTTGTGTGCGAAGTTCAGCCATCCGGAGCGCGTGAGATAGCTCGAGTTCACCTGGTAGACCGGGATCTCTGACCACAGCAGGATCCCGTCGCGGTCAGCGGCCTCCTCGATCTGAGGGTTGAGCGGGTAGTGGGCGCGGATGACCTTGCCGCCCAGCTCGCGCACCCAGCCGACCATCGTCTGCAGCTGGGTGGGCGAGAGCGCCGCGCCCGACTGGACGTTGAGCTCGTGCAGGTCAAACCCGCGCAGATCGAGCACGCGGCCGTTGAGCAGGAGCTGGCCCGACGGGCCGACGGTGATGCTGCGGATCCCGCTGTAGTCGGTGTAGCCCTCGAGCGTGCGGCCGTGGGCGTCGGAGAGCGTCAGCGCGGCGCGGTACAGGTACGGGTCCGTGGGGGACCACAGGTGGGGGAGGGGGATGGTGACGGCCGCCCTGGCGACCCACGTCGCTCCGGGCGAGATCGTGTGCCCCCCGAAGTTCAGCCCCGTGCGTCCGTAGGACCCGCGCAGGGCGACGGTCTGCGGCGCGCTGGTGACGTTGTGCACCGTGACCTGCTCCTGGATCTGAGCTGCGCAGGTAGGGCAGGGGAGAAGGGGGCGGATCACCACCGGCGACATGTCGACGGCCTGGACGGAGCGCAGGTAGACCTCCTGGTTGATCCCGCCGTAGTTCCACCAGCCGCCGTCGCCCGGGGGCAGATCGCCGTTGTCGCGGCGGTTGTCGACGCGGACGACGAGGCGATTGACCCCGGGGCGCACGCCCTTCAGCGCAAACTCGAACGGGAGGTACTCCCCGAGATGCGAGCCGATCTTGCGGCCGTTGAGCCACGCCGTCGCGCGGTAGTTGACTGACTCAAAGCGCACGATCCAACTGCGAAAGCGCGACGGGACATAGGAGGCGAACGCCTTGGCCGGGATGGTGAAGTCGCGCCGGTACCAGCCGACGTAGCCGTTCATCGACGCGTCGGAGAGATCGCCGGCGTTATAGGAGTTGGGGACGCTCACTGGGGTCCACCCGGCGGTCGAGGCGACGTTGCGCCACCACCCCGCGGCGAGCCCCGCGTTCGCGGTGTCGGCCCGGTACAGCCACGTGCCGCCCAGCAGCCAGCGGTCGTTGGGCCCGTCGCGGTACAGCGCTCCGAACGTCGGCGACGTGGCGGCGTAGGCGGGCCCACCCGTCCTGGTCTGCGCCAAGGCCGGCGCTGCGCCCGCGGCCAGTCCCGCCACGCCGAGCGCGAGGACGGCCGCCATCGCGGCCAGCGCCGGTCGCGCCGCCTTACGGGAGCGGCAGGGCCCGCCGCTACAATCGCCCGCCGATGTCAGCCGTCGACTCGCCGCAGCAGCGGCCATCCGCGACCGGCTCCGTCGGCTCCCGGGAGTCTCGCGGGGCCTCATTGGCCGGTTCCCTGCGCGGCGCCGGGCGCTCGCCATTGCTGATCGGCGTGCTGGCCTGCGTGCTCCTGGCCGCGCTGTCGGCGGCCATCCTGCCCACGGTGCCCAGCTATGACCCGTGGTCGTGGATCGTGTGGGGCCACGAGGTCTTCGACCCGCACACCAGCTTCATCGTCAACGGCGGCCCGTCGTGGAAGCCGCTGCCGATGGTCTTCACCACGATCTATGGACTGTTCGGCAGCGCGGCGCCCACGCTGTGGGTGATCACCGCGCGCGTCGGCGGGCTGCTGGCTCTGTGGGGCACGTGGAAGCTGACCAACCGCCTGGTCGGCGGCGGCTGGCTCGGCGCTTTCGCCGGCGTGCTGGCGGCCGCCGGCATCGTGCTCACCGGCCGCCTGGATCAGGCCTGGTGGTACTACTTCCTGCACGGGACCTCGGAGGCGATCCTCGTCGCCGTCGCCGTGTGGGCGGTCGACCGCCTGCTCGACCGCCGCCACCTCCAGGCCTACCTGATCATGGCCGCCGGCGGCCTCATCCGTCCCGAGTGGTGGCCGTTCCTGGGTCTCTACGCGATCTGGCTGTGGTTCCGCGAACCGGCGTTCAGGAGCCCGGCCATGCGCCTGATCCTGGTCGCCGGGCTCGCCGTGCAGCCCATCGGCTGGTTCGTCCCACCGTGGATCACCACCGGTCAGCCCTTCCTGGCCGCGACACACGCGGCCGATTACAACGGCCATCTGGGCTCCGACGTGCTGCGGTCCATCCTGGCCCGCGGCGTCCGCGACCAGCTGCTCCCGGCCCTCATCCTGGCCGTGGCGGCGGTGGTGATCAGATGGGTGCGCGACCGCGACCGCGTCATCCTCGCCATCGCGGCGGGCATCGCCGGCTGGTGGGTGGTGGTCGTCGGCGAGACGCTCGACGGCTATCCGGGCCTGGAGCGCTTCTTCCTCCCGGCGGCGGCCCTCACCACGGTGCTCGGTGCGGTCGGGCTCGCCGAGCTGGCCCGGCTCGCCGGCGGGCTGGCCGGCCCGCTGCGCCGCCCCGTGGTGGCGGGCGTCGCCGTTGTCCTGGCCGTGGCCTGCATCCCGTTCAGCACCACGCAGATCAGCGTCGTGCGGGCCGACGAGCGCTACGCCTCCCAGGGCGTTCACCTGCTCGACACGCTCAGCCAGGCGGTGGCCGCGGCGGGCGGGAAGGCGGGCGTGCTCCCGTGCCCGTCGAGCTTCACCGCGATCAATCACTCGGCGCAAACGGCGCTGGCCTTCAAGCTCGGCGTGACCCTCCAGCGTGTGGGCACCTCGATGCGCGCGCCCGGCGTCAACTTCGTCGGCCCCAAGGCGCCCCAGATCGGGGGCGCGGCCAGGATCGATCCGCGCCTCACCCAGGCCGAGACCGTGGCCACGGCCGGGCCGTGGCGCGTGGTACGGCTCACCGATCCGAACCTGCATCACAGCACCGCCTGCGTGGGGCGCTGACCGGCGAGCCTGACCGACCGGGCCTTCTTGCCCTTGCGGTGGTGGCGCTTGGGTTTGGGCTTGGCCTTGATCTTCAGCCGGTGGACGATCACGGTCCGGTTGCCCGCTCGGTCGGTGAGCGTCAGCGTGAGCGTGTAGGTACGGATGCGCTTGTACACGTGACTGGCCGTGGTGCGGCGGATCCGCGCCCGGGGCGAGCCGTCGCCCCAGTGGACGTACACGGTCGACACCCCCGAGGCGGCGGCGCTGGGGAGCCCGGCGGGCGGCGGATCGGAGTAATCGACGCGTAGCTGCTCGCGGGTGTTGACGATCGCGCTGCCGCCCAGCCTCCACGTCGCGCGCGGCGCGACCGTGTCCACGAACACCGTCGCCGCCGAGGCGTTCGTGCTCAGGCCGCCGAGATTGGTCGCGCTGAGCTGGTAGGAGTGGCGGCCGTTGGCCAGCGGCGCGGGGGCAACCATCTGTGTGGCGGCGGTCTGCCCCACCGCGGTGCCGTCGACGTGCAGGGTGTAGGTGAGCCCACCCCACAGCTCCGCCGATGTCGACCAGAACAGCAGGGGCGATGCGGTGGTGGCGTAGCGGAAGCTGTTGGAGGCGACGAAGCCTCCGGGGGCCTGGAAGAGCTGGGCGGCGACGATCGACGTGCTGGCGGCGCTGCCCTGGACCCACGCCGCCGCGGCGTCACCGGCCACGTCGCCGGCGGCCGCCAGCCCCCGATCGGCATCGGTGGGCCCGAGGGCGGGGCTGGAGACGACCTCCTCGGGTCCCAGGTCGGCGCCGTCGCCGGCGTAGCGCAGGCGGATCTCGGCGGGGCCGGAGAGGCCCGGGGTCTGCTGCCAGGCGATGAGGTTGGAGATGAGGCCGGCGTTGGAGGGCACGGCGTCGGGCGGGTCGGCGTTGGCCAGCGAGTCCACCCGCGTCGTCTGGCCGCGATTCTCCGAGCCGCCCAGCGTCGTGGCGTAGAGCATGTGGGTGGCGTTGGTCTCCGACGTGACAAAGCCGGTGCCGTACTCCGTGACGCCGGCCTGGGGCTGGTCGGCGCCCTCGGGGCCGCCGGCGGTGGCTCCGTCGGCCGCCGCCGGGCCGTCGAACGCGGAGCCGTGCAGCCGGTTCATCAGCACCCGGGTCTGGGTGGCCGAACCGCTGGACAGCGACGCCTGGAAGCTGACCACCGCGTAGGTGGAGTCGCCGCCGGAGGCGACCGACGGCCGGCTGGCCGACGTCTCCGTCCACCCCGCGAAGGTCGCGGGGTCGGCCTGCTCGATCACGCTGCTGGGCGTGGTGCCGATCACCCGGCGCGTGTAGATGTGGCCCGCCTCGCCCCAGGCCACGATCCCCACCCCGTCGCCGCAGGCGGCCACGTCCGGCCGGCCCGTGCCGGTCCCGGCCGCGGCGGACGCGGTGGCGTCCAGTGGGGCTGACTCCAGCCCCCATTGTCCCTGGAAGTAGTAGGCCGCACGCACGTTGCCGCCGCCGGCGCCGGCGGTGGCCGTGAAGGCGAGATAGGCCTTGCCGAAGTTCGAGATGGCGAGTGACGGGTTGGCGGCGCCCCGGAACAGCGCGGCGGGGGCGCTCAGGGGGCTGGTCGCCGACGTCGCCTGGGCGACGTACAGCGTCGCCCCGTTGATGAACGCCACCAGCACCAGCCCGTTCTGGGCCGCGGCGACCACCGGCTGCGAGGACGGCCCGGCCAGCCCGGCGTCGACCTGGACGGGCGGCTGAAAGGCCCCGGCGGTCAGGCGCGACAGGAACACATGCGCGACGGCGCCGACGGTCTTGGTGTAGACGAGCGCGCCGCCGCCGTCGCGAGCGATCGCCAGCCCGTTGAGCGAGCGGATGTCGGGGCTCGGCCCGTCCACGACGGTGTTCGCGGGCGCCAGCGTGGGCTGGTGCGGCCGCGAGGCGCCGGCGGGCGCGGCCAGCGCACCCGCGGCCGTCAGGGCGCACGCCGATAGGCACAGCGCAACCTGCGCCCTGCGCCACGCCCCGGTGCAGAGTGGTGTGCGAGCCAGCCGAATGACATCCGCTAGAACATCAGATACGGCGGCGGGTTGCGCTGGGAGGCGTCCGGGCCCGCACGGAGAATGTGTCTGCATGCTCGTCCTCGGCATCGATCCCGGCACCGCCAACACCGGGTACGGCGTCGTCCGCGGCGTCGGCTCGCGCCTGCGTGCGGTCGACGAGGGCGTCATCCAGACCCGCGCGGGGGTGCCGCTGGAGCGGCGGCTCGCCGACATCCACCAGCGCGTGGGCGAGCTGCTCGACGAGCATCAGCCCGAGGCGATGGCCATCGAGGAGCTGTACTTCGGCGCGAACGTCCGCACCGCGTTCGCCGTCGGCCAGGCGCGCGGCGTGGTGCTGCTGGCCGCCGGCCAGCGGGGCGTGCCGACGCGGTCCTACACCCCCCAGCAGGTCAAGGGCGCCGTGTGCGCCAACGGACGCGCGGACAAGGCGCAGGTCGCCCGCATGGTCACGCGCCTGCTGGGCCTGGCCACGGCGCCGACGCCCGATCACGTCTCCGACGCGTTGGCGGTGGCCGTCTGTCATCTCAACCACTCACCGCTGGCGCGCGCGGTGGCCGGGGTGTCGGCGTGATCGCGCTCATCTCGGGCAAGGTCGCGGTGCGCCGCGGTGACCACGTGGTCGTCGACTGCGGCGGCGTCGGGTACCGGCTGGCCGTCTCGGCCGAGACGCTCAAGCATGTCCCGGCCGTCGGCCGCGAGGTCGTGCTCCACACCCACCTCATCGTCCGCGACGACGCGCTCGCCCTTTACGGCTTTGCCACCGAGGAGGAGCGCGATCTGTTCCTCATGCTCCTCGGCGTGCAGGCGGTGGGCCCGAAGGTGGCGCTCGCCGTCCTGTCAGGCGCACCTCCTCGCGAGCTGCTGCGGGTGGTGGCCGCCGGCGACGCGGCCCGGCTGCAGGCGGCGCCCGGCGTGGGCAAGCGCACCGCCGAGCGGATCATCGTCGAGCTGCGCGAGAAGGTGGGGGCGACCCTGCCCGAGGACTCCATCACCGTCACCCGCTCCGACGATCCGGCCACGCTGGCCCGGGAGGCCCTGCTGGGCTTGGGCTACAACGCCAACGAGATCGACGCGCTGCTCGAGGGCGCCTCCGGTGACAGCACCGAGGACCTCATCGCCCACGCGCTGAGGAGCGCCCGGCGATGAGCGGGGTGGGTGAAGCGCGCATCCAGGATCCCGAGGAGCTGTCCGGGGAGGAGCTCGAGCTCGAGCGCTCGCTGCGGCCCCGTCGCCTGGCGGACTTCGTCGGTCAGGAGGCGATCCGCGATCAGCTCGCGGTGTCGATCGAGGCTGCCACCATCCGCGGCGACGCGCTCGATCACGTGCTGCTGGCCGGGCCGCCGGGCTTGGGCAAGACCTCGCTGGCCCAGATCGTCGCCGCCGAGCTCAACGTCCCGTTCGTCCAGACCGCGGGCCCGGCGCTGGAGCGCAAGGGCGACGTGGCCTCGTTCCTCACCGCGCTCGAGCCGCGGGCGGTGTTCTTCGTCGACGAGATCCACCGCCTGCCGCGCGCGCTGGAGGAGACGTTCTACCCGGCGATGGAGGACGGGGTCCTGCCGATCACGGTCGGCCAGGGCGCCGGGGCGAGCATCGTGACCCTGCCGCTGCCCCCGTTCACGCTCATCGGGGCCACCACCCGGGCCGGCCTGCTGACGACCCCGTTGCGTGATCGCTTCGGGATCCGCCACCGCCTCGAGCACTACGGAGCCGAGGATCTGGCGCGCATCGTGACCCGCTCGGCCCGGCTGCTCGGCGTGGAGATCGAGCCCGCCGGCGCGGTGGCCATCGCGCGGCGCAGCCGCGGCACCCCGCGCGTGGCCAACCGCCTGCTGCGCCGCGTGCGCGACTACGCCGACGTCCGGCACTCGGGGCTCGTCACCGAGGCCGTCGCGGCCGCCGCGCTCGATCTGCTCGAGGTCGACGAGGAGGGCCTGGACCGGCTGGATCGCGAGATCCTACGTGTCATCTGCGAGAAGTTCGGCGGTGGGCCGGTCGGTTTGTCGACACTGGCGGTGGCGGTGGGAGAGGAGCAGGACACCATCGAGGACGTGTATGAGCCCTACCTGCTCCAGCGCGGGCTGATCGAGCGCACGCCCCGCGGGCGAGCGGCGACGCGGCGGGCCTACACCCACCTGGGCCTTCAGCCCCCGGCGCCCGAGCCGGCGCAGACGCGTCTGGTCTGACCGGCCGGCGGGTCGGCTTCATCCCCAACGGTTCTTCGGCTATTCCTAAGCGCGGATCTCTATCCTCAGCGCCCATGGCGCGCGAGCACTACTTCATCTGTCCGCATTGCGGCAACCGGTCGATGGGGACCGATCGCAATGCCGGCTTTCGCCGCGAGGCGCGCGGCTGCGAGAAGTGCGGCTTCGCCTACCTGTTCGAGCTGCTCGACGACTACTACCCGGCCCCCAACGCCGCCTTCTTCGCCTGCGACGGCGATGGGCGCATCGTCGACTGCGGGCGTGGCTCCTTCGAGCTGACCGGCCTGAAGATCGAGCAGGCCATCGGCCGCCCCGTCCGCGACGTGCTGGGCCTGCGCTTCGACGACGGCGCCGACCACGTCGGAACGGCGCTGGAGTGGGAGGTGCGCGTCCAGGGCAAGCCCGTGGAGGTGCACGCCGAGCACGATCTCCCCGCGCGCGCTGTCGCCGACATCTTCCCTGCATACGACGATGATGAGGGCGGGCTGCTGGTCGTGCTGACGCCCACCAATCATCAGTAGCGTGGCCCCAATCCTGCAGCATTCCGGCAGCAGCCCCGCTTCAGGCCCAGACCACTAGCATCCTTCGTTAGCTGATGTCAGATCGCCAGCGTCACGGCTTCGTCCTGCTCCTCGTGCTAGGGCTGATGGCCGCCTCGATCTTCGTGCTCACCACTCAGAGGACCGTCCTGGGCCTCGATCTCAAGGGCGGCATCGAGCTCGTCTATCAGGGCGAGCGCACGCCGCAGAGCCCCGTCAACCAGGCGTCGCTGAACCGCGCGGTGGACATCATGCGCTCGCGCGTGGACCAGTTGGGCGTGTCCGAGCCGTCGATCCAGACGACCGGCAACAACCTGATCACCGTCGGCCTGCCCGACGTGCACGACGTCAGGCGCGCGGAGAGGGAGGTCGGGCAGACCGCCCAGTTGTTCTTCTATGACTGGGAGAAGAACGTCCTGACGCCCAACGGCAAGACCGTGGCCAGTCAGCTCCTCACCCAGGACCAGACGGCGCTGGGGATCAGCCAGGGCGGGGCCACGGGGCCCGGCACGCCAGGCACCGGCGGCATGCCCCTCTACCAGGCGGTCACGCTCGCCGCCAAGCAGCCGAGCGGTCCCGGGGGCTCGCGGTCCGGACCGGCCTACTACTTCTTCGGCGCGCCGGGCAGCGCGGCATGCGCGACCGTCGCCAAGGCCAATGGGACGACGCCCGTGCAGGGCCAGCACTGCCTCCTCGCCGGCCCGGACTCGAGTCTGGCGGACCTCTACTCGGGCCTGCCGGCCGGGGTGACCAAGGCCGACGGCGAGCTGATCACCGTGCCTCAGGGCACCGTGGTGCTCCAGGCCGCCAACCCGTCGGCGTCCAACCAGATCAAGCCCAACAGCCCCAACGCGGAGTTCTTCGTCCTCAAGGACAGACCCGCGCTCACGGGCAACGACGTCACCAACCCGCAGCCGAGCACGGACCAGGGTGGTAACCCCGACGTCACCTTCGGCTTCAACGGCAAGGGCCAGTCCGCGTTCCAGCGGGTCACCGGGGACATCGCCCACCGCGGCGCCAACGTCAGCCTCGGCGGCAACACTCTCAACCAGCACTTCGCCGTGGCGCTGGACAACCAGCTCGTCACCGTCCCGCAGATCAACTACCGCCAATACCCCGACGGGATCATCGGTGGCGGCGGGGCTGACATCACCGGGGGCTTCACCAGCCAGTCGGCGTCGGATCTCGCCACCCAGCTGCGCCTCGGCGCGCTGCCGATCAAGCTGAGGCAGATCTCCGAGGAGGAGGTCTCGGCCACCCTCGGCCAGCAGGCGCTGCACCAGGGCCTCATCGCCGGCGCCGTCGGCCTGGGCATCGTGGCGCTGTTCCTCATCCTCTACTACCGCATCCTCGGCATCATCGCTGTCGCGGGGCTGGTCGTGTACGGCCTCTACTTCTACGCGCTGATCAAGCTCATCCCGATCACGCTGACGCTGGCCGGCATCGCCGGTCTGATCCTCACCATCGGCGTGGCCGCCGACGCCAACATCGTGATCTTCGAGCGCGTCAAGGAGGAGATACGCGCCGGGAGATCGATCCGTGCCGGGATCGCCACGGGTTACAAGAAGGGCCTGACGGCGATCATCGACGCCAACGTGGTCACGATCATGACGGCGTTCATCCTGTTCGTGCTGGCCACCTCTGACGTCCAGGGCTTCGCCTTCACGCTGGGCATCGGGACGATCGTCTCCCTGTTCACCGCGGTCCTCGCCACCCAGGCGATCCTCATGACGATGGGCGACTCACGCACGATCGCGCGTCCATCCGCGCTCGGCGCCGGCGGCAAGAAGCGCGGGTGGACGTTCGACTTCATGGGCGCGTCCAAGTACTTCTTCTCGCTGTCGGGGGTCATCCTGCTGATCGGCGCGCTCGCCATCGGCGGGCGGGGCCTGAACCTCGGCATCGATTTCACCTCGGGCGCGCGCATCGACGCGACCCTGGCCAAGCCCGCCACGGCATCGTCGGTCGCGTCGATCGTCAGGGCCGCGGGGGTGCGGGAACCGGTCGTCCAGGCGGTCGGTACCAAGGGGACGTCGTTCCAGATCTCGTCCAAGCCGCTGACGGTCGGGAGCGGCAAGATCCAGCAGGCGCTGGCGAGCAAATACGGAGGGGTCCCCAATTTCCAGGCCAGGACGATTGGGCCGACGTTCGGGCGCACGGTGGCGCACAGCGCGGTGATCGCGATCATCGCCTCGCTGCTGGTGATCTCGGTCTACGTTGCGCTGCGCTTTGACTGGAAGTTCGCCGTCCCGGTGCTGATCGCCCTGATGCACGATCTGCTCATCACCAGCGGCGTGTACGCACTGACCGGAAGGGAGGTGACGGTCGACACGGTCGCGGCCCTCCTCACCATCTTGGGTTACTCGCTCTACGACACGATCATCGTGTTCGACCGAGTGCGCGAGAACATCCCGCGCATGCCGCGGGCTGCCTTCTCGCAGATCGTCAACCGCTCGATGTCAGAGGTGCTGACCCGGTCGATCGCCACCACCTCGTGCACGCTGCTGCCGATCCTGGCCCTGTTGCTGTTCGGCGGCTCGACGCTCAAGGACTTCGCCTTCGCGCTGCTCATCGGCGTGGCCTCCGGCGCCTATTCGTCGATCTTCATCGCCTCGCCGGTGCTCACGCACTGGAAGGAGCGCGAGAGCGTGTACCGCCACCGGCGCGAGCGCATCGTGGCCGACCACGGCTTCGTCGCCGCCTACGCCTCGGCCGGTGCCGACGTCGAGCCCGCACGCGAGCGTATGCGCCGTCGCGCCGGCCGAATCACCGAGCCCGATGCAGAGGGCGTCTCGGCGGCCGAGTTCGAGCAGATGAAGCGTGAGATCGCCGAGGAGGAGGCTGAGCCCCGGCGCCGCACCTCGACGCTGACCAAGCGCCTCGCCCACACCAGTGACGGCGAGGGCGACGACTCCGGAGCGGGCCGCTCCAAGCGCGGCGGCAACGGCGCCGGCGATGGTTCGGGCAGCGGCGGTGGACGTGGGGGTCGCGGCGGTCGTGCCGGCGGTCGCCCGTCGGGCCAGTCCCAGGGCGGGGCGGGCAGCGGGCCGGCTGCCCCCCAAACGCCGCCGACGCCACCGACGCCACCGCCGTCGCCTCGGGTCGATGAGGAGACGCTCGATCAGCCGCTCGCCGGCGCGGACTTCGAGCACGCCCCCGACGAGGCGGAGGAGGGCGGCATCGCCCGCGCCCCGAAGCCTGACCGCTCGTCCAAGCCGCGACGGGGCAACCGCCGTCACGGGAGACGCCGGTAGTGGCCCCTCCCGCAAATGCGCTCGCATTCGAGGCGCGCCTGGCGGCGCCATGCTTTGTCCTCGGACCCTTGTGTAGCTGGGCTACACGTCGGGTCCTGCGTCCTCGCCTGGCATCCACCAGCCGCACCTCTCGATGCGACCGCACTCACGGGAGTGACCACTAATGGGCATGCTCGCGTGGGTGATGATGGGCCTGGCCATCTGGCACTTCACGATCTGGCTGCCCGACCGTTTCTTTGGCGGCATCGTGGGCGCCTTCCTCGGTGCGCTGATCGGCTCGGCCCTGTTCGGCTTCATCGTCAACGGCTTCTCCATCCCCGGGCGTCATGACACCCACCTCACCACAGCCCTGGAGGCGATCCCCGGCGCGCTCATCGGGATCGGGCTCGTCTACCTGGAGGGTGTGCGACGCGAGCGCGCCGGCCAGGTGGCAGCGGGCGTCAATCTCTGACGGTGTGCATGCGGCGGGGGCGCCTGATCACGTTGGCGACGGCTGTGGTGGCGCTGAGCGCGCCGGCGGCTGCGCTGGCCGGAGGGGCGAGCGGCGCCAGCGTCTCGGCGAGCGTCGGCGTCGCCGGAACGCCGTCCCACCTCGTGCTGGCCATCACGCGCAACGGCCGAGTGATCTACCACCGCGCGGTCAGCGCCCCGGGATGCGGCGCGCACTGCACCGACGTCGCCGTCCCGCCTGGCAAATCGCCGCTGCACGTGCTCGATCTGACCGGCGACGGCGAGTCCGAGGTGGTCCTGGGGCTGTTCACCGGCGGCGCGAACTGCTGCTTCATCGACCAGGTGTTCTCGTTTGACGCGGCGACGAACACGTACGTCCGCTCCTCGCACGATTTCCTCAACGCCGGCGCGGCCCTGACGCGGCTCGGCGGCCACTGGGTGATGCGCTCCGGGGACTCGCGGATCACCGAAGCCGGCTTCACCGACACCGCGGACTCGGGCACCCCGATCCAGATCTGGCGCTTTGCCCACGGCATCTTCACCGACAGCACCCATGCCTATCCCGCGCTCATTCGGGCCGACGCCGCCAAGTGGCTGCGGCTGTTTGACCACCATCTCTCCAATGGGGTGGGCCTGATCGCCGCGTGGGCCGCCGACGAGGACCTGCTCGGCCGGTCGGCGTTCGTCGACACCACCCTGCAGTCGCTGGCCGCCCAGCACAAGCTCCGCACCCCGTTGGGCCTGCCCCACGGCTCCGCGACGCTGTTCGTGACGCAGCTCGAAAAGCTGCTGCACAAGCTGGGCTACTCCCCCTAGCTCTCGACCGCGCCGCGGCGCCCGGCCGGTCTGTCTGAGGCGGCGCCTACATTGGCGCGCGATGGTCCATGCCGCCGCAGTCGCCCAGCCCCTGCCCACCGCGGGCAGTGAATCGGACGCCGCCCGCCCGCCGCTGGAGTTGGCCGCGCCGCCGGGGGCCCGGGCCGCGGTCCCACGCCTCCAGGTGGCGCCCTACGCGGCCGCCGCCGCGCTCGCGCTGCAGCGAGAGCTGGGGGTGGGGCACGTGCTGGCGCAGATCCTGGTGCGCCGCAACCTGGCCGATCCAGCGGAGGCACGGCGCTTCCTGCAGGCCGCCGAGGCCCATGACCCGGAGGCGTTTGACGGGATCGAGCGGGCCTTGGACCTCATCCATCACCACGTCGCCGGGGGCGGGCCGATCGTCGTGCACGGCGATTACGACGTGGACGGCGTGTGCGCCACCGCGATCATGATCCGGGCCCTGCGCAGCCTCGGCGCCGAGGTGAGCTGGTTCTTGCCCAGCCGCATCGAGGACGGGTACGGCCTGGCCGCGGCCACCGTGCAGCGCTTGGCGCAGCGGGGCACGGCCCTGATCGTCACCGTCGATTGCGGCATCACCGCGGTCGACGAGGTGGACGCCGCCCGGGCCGCCGGCATGGACGTCGTCGTCTCCGACCACCACGCGCCGCGGGCCGACGGCGCGCTGCCCGACTGCCCGATCGTCCATCCCGCCCTCTGTCACTACCCGTGCCCGACGCTGTGCGGCACCGCGGTCGCCTACAAGCTGGCCAGCGCGCTGGGGGCGCGCACCGCCGAGGACGACCTCGACCTGGTGGCGCTGGCCACCGTGGCCGATCTGGTCCCGCTCGCCGATGAGAACCGCCGCCTGGTCCGCCAGGGCCTGACCGCGCTGGCCGCCACCGACAAGCCCGGCCTGCGGGCGCTCATGGCCGTGTCGCGCGCGGACCCCAGCGCGCTGGACACGGGGACGCTTGGCTTCCGCCTGGCCCCTCGCATCAACGCCGCCGGCCGCCTGCGGCGCGCCGATGCCGGCCTGGAGCTCGTGCTGACCGAGGATCCGGCGCGGGCCAAGGCCATCGCCGCGGAACTGGACGCGGTCAACGCCGAGCGCCGAGCGGTGGAGCAGCGGATCCTGTGGGAGGCCGAGGCGCAGGTCGCGGAACTCGCCCCCACCCACCCCCGGCCCGGTTACGTGCTCTGGTCCGAGGACTGGCACCCGGGCGTGGTCGGGATCGTCGCCTCACGGATCGTCGAGCGCCACCACCGCCCCGCCGTGCTGGTGGCGCTTGAGGGCGAGTCCGGCGCCGGCTCGGGCCGCAGCATCCCCGGCTTTGACCTGTTGGGTGCGCTGGATGCGGGGGCGGCGCACCTGCGCCGCTATGGCGGCCATCGCGCGGCGGCGGGGCTGACCATCGACGTCGCCCAACTCGACGCCTTCCGCGCCGCCTTTGAGGCGCACGCCGAGGCGGTGCTCACCCCCGAGATGCTCGAGCGCGTAGAGCGGGTCGACGCGGTCGTCTCCGGGCACGAGCTCGGCCTCGGCCTGGCCGAGGAGCTCGAAACGCTCGAGCCGTGCGGCATGGGCAACCCCTCGCCGAGGCTGCTCGTGCCGGGCAGTCGCTTTGAGGACGTGCGGCCGATGGGGGAGGGACGCCATGCCCGGTTCTCGGTGATCTCAGGGGGCGTGCGCGCCCGCGCGGTCGCCTTCGGGTGCGACGGCCGCGTCGGCGACGACTCCGGGCCGCTGGACGCGACGTTCCGCCTCGAGCGCAACGCATGGAACGGGGCGGTGGAGCCCCGACTGGTGCTGCGCCACGCCCAGCCATGCACGCCGCCCCCGATCGAGCTCCTGGGCGCCGGCGGGGCCGGCGCCTATCTGCCGTCAGCGCTGGCCGAGATCGACGCGGTGCTCGGTGGCGCGGCCTCGGCGCCGGCACCGACGGGCGGGTCCCGGGCGGTCGTGGACTGCCGCGGCCACAGCCCGCTGGCGGTGCTCGTCGACGCCGTGGCGGGCGGCGGGCCGGTCCTGGCGCTGTGCGCCGACGTCTCGCGGCGTCTGCCGGGTCTGCGCGAGCGCGTGGGCGGCTTCACCCTCGCTGCCTACGGCGAGCTCGAGGCCGATCCGGGCGCGGCGGTCGCCTTTGCCCACATCGTCGCGCTCGACCCGCCGACCAGCGCGGCCGCCGACCGCGCCCTCCGGGCCGGCGCCGGGATCGCGTCGCTGGCCTGGGGCGAGCCCGAGATGCGCTTCGCGGCGCAGATGCTCGCGCATGAGTACGGGCTGCGCCCGGCGCTCGTGTCGCTCTATCGCGCGCTGCGCGCCCGAGGCCGGGCGGCCGGCGCCGAGCTCGAGCTGCTGCTGCGCGGCGAGGGCGCGCACGGGCGCTCCCCGCGCCTCGCGGGGCGCCTGTTGCGGGTGCTGTCAGAGCTCGAGCTGGTGGAGCTGGTGCGCGATCCGCCGGCGCTCGCTCTCCTCGATCATGCGCCGACCGCACTCGACCGGTCGCCGGCGTTCAGGTTCTATTCTGAGGTGTACGAGGAGGCCCAGAGATACCTGAACAGCGCAAATCATCGAGCAGGCGCCTGAGCCGGGCCATCGGCCGCGGTGACGGTAGGGCCGAGGACGGCGCGCCCACCAACGGCAAGCCGGCCGCCAAGGCCGACGCCGACGGCTTCTCCACCGTGCTCGCCTCCGATCGCCCGCGCGTCGACGGCATCGTCGCCCCGCGCGGGGATCTGGTGGTCGAGAACGCCGAGCTCTCGGCGTTCGAGCAGCGCCTGCTCGGGGATCTGTTCGCGATCGTCGAGGAGCACGCCAGCCAGGCCGTGCCCGTGGACCGCGACCGGGTCGAGGCCGCATTTGCCTACTCCTGCATGCACCACGCCGATCAGCGGCGGCTCTCGGGCGAGGAGTTCATCATCCACCCCGTTGGCGTGGCCAAGATCTGCGCCGGTATGCGCCTGGACACCGAGACCCTGTGCGCGGCGCTGCTGCACGACACCGTCGAGGACACCAGCGCGTCGCTGGAGGAGGTGGGGGAGACCTTCGGAGAGGAGATCGCCGGGCTGGTCGACGGCGTCACCAAGCTCGACAACCTGACCTTCCAGTCACGCGACGAGGCCCAGGCCGAGAACTACCGCAAGATGGTCGTCGCGATGGCCACCGACATCCGGGTCATCCTCATCAAGCTCGCCGACCGCCTGCACAACATGCGCACGATCTCGGCGATGTCCAAGCAGAAGCAGCTGGAGAAGTCGCGCGAGACGCTGGACATCTACGCCCCGATCGCGCACCGCCTCGGCATCCACGCCATCAAGTGGGAGCTCGAGGACCTCGCCTTCCAGACGCTGCACCCGCGCAAGTACAACGAGATCAAGGGGCTGGTGGCCCAGCAGCGCGGCGAGCGCGAGCGCTACGTCAACGAGGCGGGCGAGATCGTCAACAAGGAGCTGGCCGAGCTGGGCATCCACGCCGACATCTCCGGCCGCGCCAAGCACTTCTACTCCATCTACGCCAAGATGACCAAGAAGGGGCGGGAGTTCAACGAGATCTACGACCTCACCGCGATGCGCGTGATCGTGGACTCGGTCAAGGACTGCTACGGCGCGGTGGGGGTCATCCACTCGCTGTGGAAGCCGCTGCCGGGGCGCTTCAAGGACTTCATCGCCATGCCGAAGTTCAACATGTACTCGTCGCTGCACACGACGGTGATCGGCCCGGAGGGCCGGCCGTTGGAGATCCAGATCCGCACCCGCGAGATGCACGATCTCGCCGAGTTCGGGATCGCCGCTCACTGGATGTACAAGGAGGGCTCGCCCGGGCGCGGAGGCTCGCCCGGCGCTCGCAGCGACTCAGACAGCAAGCTCAAGTGGCTGCGCTCGCTCATGGACTGGCAGCAGGACATGGCCGACCCCCGCGAGTTCATGGAGAACCTCAAGGTCGACCTGTTCGAGGATGAGGTCTTCCTGTTCACGCCCAAGGGCGAGGTCAAGTCGCTGGCGGCCGGTTCGACGCCTCTGGACTTCGCCTACGAGATCCACACCGACGTCGGCCACCGCTGCGTCGGGGCCAAGGTCAACGGCAAGATCGTGCCGCTGTCCTACCAGCTGCGCTCCGGCGACATCGTGGAGGTGCTGACCTCCAAGCGCGAGCGCGGACCGTCCCGCGACTGGCTGGCGCTGGTCAAGACGACCCGCGCGCGCAACAAGATCAAGGCATGGTTCAAGGCCGAGAGCCGGCGCGACACCGAGCACAGCGGCCGCGAGCTGCTCCAGGAGGCGCTGCGCAAGGCGGGCCTCCCGGCCCAGAAGCTCGTCGGCTCGCCGCTCCTGGCCGACGTCATCCGCGAGATGGGCTTCAAGAAGGGCGACGACTTCTACATCGCGCTCGGCGGCGCCAAGGTGTCGGCCACCACGGTCGTCAACAAGCTGCTCCAGCGCCTCAAGCAGGGCGAGGCCGCCGAGTCTGAGCCGACCGCCGCCGACGACCTCATCCAGACCAGCCGCCGCCGCTCCCGGCCCACGACCTCCTCGTCGCGCTACGGGATATCGGTGGAGGGCATCGACGAGGTCATGCTGCGCCTGGCCAAGTGCTGTCGCCCGGTGCCGGGCGACCCGATCGTCGGCTACATCTCGCTCGGACGCGGCATCACCATCCACCGCGGCGACTGTCCCAACGTGGCCGTGCTCAGGAAGGACCCGGAGCGCTTCACCAGCGTGTCCTGGGACGGCGATGCCGAGACCTCCTTCCGCGTCGAGATCGAGGTTGACGGCTGGGATCGCCACCGCCTCCTGGAGGACATGTCGCGGACCTTCGCGGAGGCTGGCATCAACATCCTCGACGCCCACTGCACCGTCAACCACCCGATGGTCAAGAACCGCTTCGTGGTCGAGGTGGGCGACACGCGCACGCTGGACCAGGCCATCAACCGGCTGCGGAACATCGACGCGGTGTTCGACGCGTATCGCGTCACTCCGGGCGCGGGGTAGCGATCGCTCGCTGGGCGGCCGTCCGGGGCGACTCTGATGGCGAAATGCACCTCTGGCGTGCATCTGACCATCCACGTGGAGCGCACGGCAGCCACAGCCGTCAACGCTCCGGACCTTCGCGGTCACGTCGCGCCACCCGCACCCGCCGCACCTCCGACGTCGGCAGCTTGGTCAGGGCCACCGCGTGCCCCACGGGCAGGGTCTTGATCTCGTTGGGGTGCACCAGGAAGCGCTCGACCTGCCGGCGGCTGGCGCGAGGCCCGTTGCCCGGGTTCAGCAGCCCCCGGACGTGGCGCGTCTCCTCCCACACCCACTGGGTGCCGGCCATCTTGGCGATCATCTCGGCGGACTCGGGGACGTCCTGGCGGTGGGCGATCTTGACGCCGACGATGCCCAGCACCTGATCGCGGAAGCCGGGGGCGGCGCGCTGGAGGTCGGCCATCTCCTGGGTCGCGGTGAGCACGCTGATGCCCGACTCACGGGCGCGGGCCAGCAGGGCGAGGACCTGGTCTGAGCCGAGGGCCGAGAACTCGTCGATGGCGATCGTCGCGGGCGGGCCGGGCGTTTCGGCGAGCCGGTACCCGGAGGCGCTCACGAGGTCCTGGATCGCCAGCGCCCCCAGCTGCGCTGCCAGCTTGCCGTAGACGCTCGCGTTGAGGCTGAACAGGATGACGTCGCCGCCCTGCAGCCCGGCGCGTAGGTCGATGGCGTGCTCCGGCGGGCCGGCCGGGGTCAGGTACGGGCCCGCGCAGGACTCCGAGAGCAGCGCCAGCCGGGTGCCCAGGCCGCGCGCGGCGCTCACCTGATCGCCGGTGAGACCGCTCAGGTAGTCGAGTACCCGCTCCGCCAGCGGCTCGGACACGTCGCGCAGCGACGCCGCCAGGCGCCGGGGCTCCATCAGCGCCACCACCTGGTCCAGGCAGGCTGGGGAGGGCGGGGTCCGGTCGCGCGCGTGCAGGACCGTGAGCACGGTCTGGACGTAGCGCTCGGCGGCGCGCTGGTAGTGGGGCTCTGAGAAGCGCTCGGTGGCGATGAGTTTGTCCTTGAGCGCCGTCGCGTTGCCGTGGGCCAGCGGATTCCAGTGGCCCGGACCGTCGGGCGTGAAGATCCTCACCCCTCGTCCCGTCGCCGCGGCGGCCTGCTGCAACTGCGCCGCGAACGCGGGCGACCCCTTCATGTCGATGGCGATCACCGGGCGACCGCGGCGGATCTGCGCCTCGAGGATGCTCAGCATCGTCGTGGACTTGCCGGCTCCGCTCGCGCCCACGATCAGCGCGTGCGCGGCGAGCTGGCGATCGGACAACGCCACCGCCCGTCCCCGCGGGTCGCTGCCCAGCAGCACCGACTCCGCGGCGGCCACCGCCGCGTTCCGGGTGACGGCGCGCCGCGCCGACGCCCGCAGCAGCGCGGGCACCGCCAGCGCTGCCGCGCCGGCCACCAGCAGCCCGGCCGCGACCCAGAGCGACGGTGAGGCGATCACCGCCAGCCACAGGGCGAGCCCGCCGTAGCGCACCGCCGCCGAGCTGCGGTGGGCGGGCCGCTCGCTCACCGGCCACGCTCCTCTGCTGTCCGCCGCCGAGCGCCGGCCCGCTGGGCCGTCCGGCCGTGAGCCGGGCCGGGCCGCGCCGGCGTGCTCGGCGCGATGGCCACGCGCTGCACGCGGACCAGGTGACCGATCCCCATCCGCGCGGCCGAGCGCTCGATCGCCCGGCCCACAGATGCCCGCTGAACGAGGTACACCACCGCGTCAATCCGCCGGTCCGCGGCGTAGCCGGCCAGGATCCGTTCGCGACGCGCGACCTCCTTGGTGCTGAGCTCGAGCTCGAAGCCCACCCGGTGCCCGCTGCGGGTCACCAGCACCAGGTCGGGGTAGTGCAGGCGGTCGCGCCCGTTGGGCCCGACGCCGCCGAGGCGGACCCCGAAGCGCTGCGCCCGATCCTCGGTCCGGCCGTCCTGTGAGCGCATTCGTCGCTCGGAGATCACGCGCTGCACCGGCCCGAGCCGCCCCGCCTGGGCGGCGAGCATCAGCCAGCCCAACCCGGCGTCGTGGCGGTGGGTGGCCAGGTCAAAGCCACGGGGAGCGGGCAGATCACTGCCCGCTGCGCGCAGCCCGGCCGCGGTGATCTGGTGCCACGTCGGCCCGCGGTGCAGCTCCTTGTGGCGGCGCATGAGACCGCCGGTCCCCAGACGGCGCAGCCGCGCGTCGGCGGCGGCGGCGCTCACGCCCAGTAGCGCCGCGATCTGGGCGGCGATGACAAAACGATGCTCGGCCGCGAAGCGCAGCACGACGCGGTCGGTGTCGGTGATGTGGACAGGTCTCCCCACATACATAGAGAGCCTGCAGCGGGTGGGTTTTCACCCCCCTGGTGCGAAATCAGCGCCCGGGATGCGGAAGCGAGCTCGTGTCCACCACCTGGAAATCGCGTCCGCTGAGCTGGTCGAGCTGGTGGAGCGCGTCGTCATTCCAGTGCGGGCTCGGTGCCCCCGAGATGTACCACGGGCTGCCGTTGTCGGCCAGGATCATCCCGTAGGTCTTGAGCGCCTGGGCGACGATCCGGGCCTGGCGGGGGAGGTGGGAGATGTTCACGCCGGCTTTGAGCCGCACGCGCAGCCCCATCGGCGGTGCGGCGTTGCCGCAGCTGCCCGCCTCGTGGCGGGCCGGGTAGACGTAGTGGCGGCTGGTGCACGGCGCGGTGAAGCGCAGGGCGTGGCGGATCGCGCCCGACGCGGCCTCGCCGTAGATGGCCAGGCCGGCCAGGATGGGCAGGCCCGCCGCGTCGGCTGACGTCCAGCCCGCGGGCCGCAGCTTGTCCGAGCTCAGGTTGAAGATCGCGCCGGACCCCGCCTTCCATCGCGCGCCGCCGTTGACCGGATAGGCGGCGAACAGCTCGTAGTCGGTGCACGTGTCCTTGTTGACGACGATCACGTGGCGGTCGCCGCTGGAGCGCGCGCCGCCCTCGATCGGGACGTTGCGCGGCAGCGGATAGCGGTGGCCGTCGGATTCCGAGGCGTACTGGAAGCTGACCGGCACGCGCTTGGTCGCGTTGCTCACCACCGCGTAGGGGATCCCGTTGGGCGCGCCGTTGTAGACGGTCCCGAAGTCGGGATGGACCGGACTGGTCAGGCCGATCTGCGCGATGAGCGCCGCCGAGTTCTTGGCCACGGGCAGCGTGTTGACGCGCTGGTTCCACGGGTTGTCGGCCGGGAAGACGGGGCAGCTCGTGCCGGGCAGCGTCTGCACGGGGACCGCCGTCGGGGCGCCCTGCGCGTGGGCCATGGCCACGACCGCGGCGAGGAGGCCGAGGACCAGGAGCGGAAGGGAGCGGCGCAGCGTCACGACACGACGAGGATGCCCTTGGGCACGCAGGTGAAAACCGCCTCGCCGACGTCGCCGATGTAGTCGCCGTCGACCTGGAGTGGGAGCGGGCGGTCGTCGAGGCTGGAGACGCGCACCTCGCTCACGCCGCTGTAGCCGCGGACGTGGCGGTGGCCGACCACGTGCGAGCGACCCGACAACGCCCGCCACCCGATCGACGGCACATCGAGGGGGCTGGCCCGGCGCAGGACGATGCCCGCGAGGTCGCCGCTGTCCAGGGACGCACCCTCGGCCATCCGCACGGCGCGGTCGCCGAAGTACGTGTAGGGGTGGGCGTTCTGCACGATCGCGGTGACGCCGTCGATGCTCTCTTCGCCGATCTGCGCCCGCAGCCGCAGCGGACGCACGAGATAGCGGCGATTGAAGGTCTTGACCGCGGCCCACGTGTAGTACCACTCGCCCAGCCGTGCCTTGAGCCGCGGGTGGGCGTCGACGATCTCGACGACGCTGGCGTCCAGCCCGACCCCGGCCGAGAAGGTGAAGTAGCGGTCGTTGACGCGGCCGACGTCGACGCGGCGAGGCTTCCAGTCATAGGCGATGCCCAGCAGGTGCTCGGTGGCGTCCACCACGTCGGCGGGGATCCCCAGCATGCGGCAATAGACGTTGGCCCGTCCGCCGGGCAGGCAGCACAACGGCGTGTCTGAGCCGACCAGGCCGTTGGCGGCCTCGTTGACGGTGCCGTCGCCGCCGAAGGCGACCACCACGTCGTAGCCCTCAGACGCCGCCTGGCGGCACAGCTCGGTGGCGTGATTGCGCCGCTCGGTGTCCACGGCGTGGACCTCATAGCGGCCCCGCAGCGCGTACACGACGAGGTTCTTGAGCCGGTCGGAGACCGTCGTGGCGTAGGGGTTGACGATGACCAGCATCCGCCGGCTGGGCACGTCGCTGTGCTCCAGGTCCAGCATCGCCTCGAGGCGGGCCAGGGGATCAGATGCGGCGGCGGTCATCGGTCGCGGGGGACGGTACATGCTTCGACGTCTGGCACCGATATACTCCCGCCCACATAGCAGTACGCATCCAGAGGGGTGGAGGGATATGGCCCTATGAAACCCCGGCAACCTCCCGTAAGGGAACGGTGCCAAATCCATCAGGCTCCAACTACACAGCCTGGGAGATGTGGCAGGGCGGTTTCTCCGACCTCCGACCACTGACCCCGGCGGAGGTTTTTTCATATGCCGCCAGAGTCGCTTCGCTGCAAGGAATGCCAAACGGTCTATCCGCTCGACGCGCGTTACGTGTGCGAGCGGTGCTTCGGGCCCCTGGAGGTCGCGTACGCGCCTCCGGGCAACGTCGACCCCGACGAGCTGCGCCGGCGCATCCAGGCCGGTCCGCACTCGCTGTGGCGCTACGGGGACTTCCTCCCGGTCCAGAGCCTCCCGCAGGGCCACCTGCCCGCCGGCTGGACGCCGCTGCTGCGCGCCGACCAGCTGGCCGAGCGCCTGGGCCTCAAGGAGGTCTGGATCAAGAACGACGCCGCCAACCCGACGCACTCGTTCAAGGACCGCGTCGTGTCGATCGCCCTGGCCCGCGCCCGCGAGCTGGGGTTTGAGACGATCGCCTGCGCGTCGACGGGGAATCTGGCCAACGCCGTCGCCGCCCACTCGGCCGCGGCGGGCCTGGACTCCTACGTGTTCATCCCCTCCAATCTGGAGGAGCAGAAGGTCCTGGCCACCGGGGTCTACGGGACCAACGTCGTCGGCGTGCGCGGGAACTACGACGACGTCAACCGCCTCTGCACCGAGCTCTCCGGAGACCACGACTGGGCCTTCGTGAACATCAACATGCGCCCGTACTACGCCGAGGGCTCAAAGACGCTGGCCTACGAGACGGCCGAGCAGCTCGGCTGGCAGCTTCCCGACCGGGTGGTGGCGCCGATCGCCTCGGGCTCGCTGTTCACCAAGATCGCCCGCGGCTTTACGGAATGGATCGACCTCGGTCTGCTCGAGGGGACGCTCCCGACCTTCAACGGCGCCCAGGCCGCCGGCTGCTCGCCGGTTGCCAGCGCGTTCGAGGAGGGCAAGGACTTCTGTCGGCCGGTCAAGCCCGACACGATCGCCAAGTCCCTGGCCATCGGCAACCCGGCGGACGGGCCCTATGCGCTCGATCTGGCCCGGCGAACGGGCGGGACGATCGATTCGGTCACCGACGACGAGATCCGCGAGGGCATCCGTCTGTTGGCGCAGACGACGGGCATCTTCACCGAGACCGCCGGCGGCGTCACCACCGCGGTCCTGGCCAAGCTCGCGCACCGCGGCGACATCGACCCCGAGGAGCGGGTCGTGGCGTACATCACGGGCGAGGGCCTCAAGACGCTCGACGCCGTGCGCGGGACGTTCGAGGCGTGGGAGATCGACCCCAACGTCGAGGCCTTCGAGGCGGCCAACGAGCGCGTCAGCGCGCTTGCATAAGATGCCGACATGGCCGTCAGCGTGAAGATCCCCGCCCAGCTTCGCTCCGCCACCGAGGGCGAGGCCACCGCGAGCGTCGACGGAGCGACCGTCGGCGAGGTCCTCGACTCGCTCTACGAGCGCTACGGCGAACTGCGCAGCCGCATCGCCGAGGACGGCGGGCTGCGCCGGTTCGTCAACGTCTACGTCGACGGCGAGGACATCCGCTTCCTCGACGGTCTGGACACCGCCGTCAAGGACGGGGACGAGGTGACGATCCTGCCCGCGGTCGCGGGCGGCTGAGGCAGGCCGCGCCGGCCGCGGTCACGCCGCGGCGGCCGGCTCCAGCGCGATGTCGTCCAACCACGGCGTGCGGTATCCGTCGCGCCACAGGATGGGGAAGAACGCCTCGTCGATCTCGATCTCTCCCGGGCGTCGGTAGCGCGAGTAGATCGGGTGGCTGTGGGCCGGGTTCCACCGCGTGTCGGTGGTGATGAGATGGCTGATGATCGACCGTCGCTGGGCGTCGGCGCGCTCGTTGGGCGGGCTGCCGTGAAACGTCCAGCCGTCGTGGAATGCGGCTCCGCCGGCGGGGACCTCGATCGGGACCAGCTCCAGCTCGGTGCCCGCCGGCGCGGAGTCGCGCACATGGCCGAGCCAGTCGTCGGGCGCGTGGAAGGTCCCGCCCAGCGCGCCGTGCGGCCACAGATGCGAGCCGCGCACGTAGTAGATCGTGCCCGTGTCGGCCGCGGTGTCGTCGAGCGCCATCCAGCACGTCGTCATGTTGGGCGGGTCGAGGTGGTCCAGGTAGGCGGCGTCCTGGTGGCACAGCAGCGCCTTGCCCGACGGCGGCTTCCAGATCGCGTTGTCCTGGGCCAGGCGCGCGCCGGGCAGCTCGGCCAGCCGCGCGGCGAACTCGCCCACCTGGCGTGACGTGGTCACGGCGGCGAGCGCGCGGTCGGCCTTCCAGACGTTGCACATCTGCCGCGTCAGGTTCGCGGCCGTGACGCCCGGCGTGTAGTTGACCTCGTCGGGCGCCAGCCCGGTCTCCCACTCGTGGTCGAAGACCGCCATGAAATGGCGGCGGATCTCGTCGAGCCGGTCTGCGTCCAGGAATCGCTCGACGATGAGGAACCCGTCCTCGCGGTAGGACTCGATCTGGTCCCCGGTCGGCGCGAGCACGGCTAGGCGGAGGCGGACGCCACGTCGGTCTGGGCCGGGACACCTGTGCCGATCGGGCAGCTCACGCCGGTGCCGCCCAGGCCGCAGTAGCCCATCGGGTTCTTGTCCAGGTACTGCTGGTGGTAGTCCTCGGCGTAGTAGAACGGGCCGGCCTCGGCGATCTCGGTGGTGATCTCCGGGTAGCCCTGTTCGCGCAGGCGCGCCGAGAACATCTCGCGCGAGGCCTCGGCGAGCCGGCGGTGCGCGTCGGTGTCCCAGTAGATGGCCGAGCGGTACTGCGTGCCCACGTCGTTGCCCTGGCGCATGCCCTGGGTCGGGTCGTGGTTCTCCCAGAAGAGCCGCAGCATCTCGTCATAGGACGTCTTGGCGGGATCGAAGACCACCAGCACCACCTCGGCGTGGCCGGTGCTCCCGCTGCAGACCTCCTCATAGGTGGGGTTGGGCGTGTAGCCGCCCGAGTAGCCCACGGCGGTGGTGTAGACGCCCGGCGCCCGCCAGAACACGCGCTCGGCGCCCCAGAAGCAGCCCATGGCGACGACGATCTGCTCCGAGCCCTCAGGAAACGGCCCCTTGAGCGAGGTGCCGAGGACCGCGTGGCGGTCGGCCACCGGCATCGGGAGATCGCGGCCCTTGAGCGCGCGCTCGGGGGCGATCATCTTGGTCTTCTCGCGGAATCCGAACATGCCCTCACAGGTTAATCGCTCGCGGTGGCGGCACGGACCGGAGTCAGAGCACGAGCAGCCGGTAGCGGATGGCGCCACGGACGATCACGGCGCACTCGACCGCATCGTGCACCAGCAGGAACGGGATCGCGGCGATGGTCGCGCCCTCGCGCCGCGCGCGTGTGCGCAGCGTCATCAGGTGGCGCGCGAGCACGAGCCGGCGCAGCCACGCCGACCCGGCGCTGAACAGCAGCGACCGCCACATGAGGTAGTGCCAGACGTTCCAGAACCGGCCCCTGGGGCGGGCGCTGCGGCCCGGCGGCTGGGCCGCGCTGCAGGTCTCTGACGACCCGGAGATCCACCGCCCCCGCCAGGCCGCGAGGCAGCGGCTGCTCGCCACGGTGGGCCGCGCGCCTCGGGGCCAGCGCCACCCGGCGTGGCTGGGCTCGCGTGCCGACCTCGATGCGATCGCGGTCACGGCCGGCGAGTGCGGCGTCGCGGTCGAGCGCGTGTGGGGGAGGGGCACGCAGTACTGCCAGGTGCTCCTGCGCCGCGCAGGCTAAGCCTCGACCGGGGTGGGGCCGATAATGGATGGGCAACAATTGTCCGAGATGAGCGACCCCGTGCCCACACCATCCAAGCGGTCCCTGCGCCCGCTGCTGATCGCGCTCGCGGTGCTCGTCCCCCTGGTTCCCATCCTCATCGCGCTGCTGATGGGCGGGAGCGGCGGCTCGGCAGCGGTGCTCACCAATGCGGTCACGGTCCCGGCGCCCAAGTTTGCGCCCGCCCCGTCCACGGCGGCCAGCCAGGCACCGGCTCCGGCGCCGGAGGCCACCAGCCTGAAACTGCCGCCCGGCCACGGGGCGCTCGTCGCGCTGCTGCGCCATCCCACCGCCGTGCACGCCAAGCCGGGTGGCCGCGTTCTGGCCAAGCTGGCTCTGAAGACCGAGTTCGGCTCGCCCCAGGCGCTGTGGGTGGTCCGTCATACGGGCCGGTGGCTGGGGGTGGTCAGCCCCAAGGTCGGCAACAACCGCGTCGGCTGGATCCCGGCGTCCGTGGCGTCCTTGAGTCGGGTCGACTGGCAGCTGCGGGTGTCGCTCTCTGCGCGCAAGCTGACGGTCCTTGACAACGGACAGGTCAAGCAGCGCTACGCCGTCGCCATCGGGGCGCCCGACGCGCCCACGCCGACGGGACGCTTCGCCGTCACCGACCGCCTGCTCACCGGGGATCCCGCGGGCCCCTACGGCTGCTGCATCCTGGCGCTGTCGGCCAAGGCGCCCCATGTCATCCAGGACTGGAGCGGCGGCGACCGCATCGCCATCCACTCCACGCCGGAGACCGAGACGATCGGCGAGGCGGTCAGCCACGGCTGCGTCCGCCTCACGCTGGCCGAGGGCCAGTGGCTGATCAACCACATTCCGCTCGGCACCCCCGCGGTGATCACCAGCTGACCCATCTCGGTTTTCCGGGCGGAGCGCCGGGTAGCCGCGTGACATGCCACCACGCGGAGTCAAGCCGGGCACCAAGCGTGCCCGCCAATACGAGAAGGTCAAGGAGTCAGTGCTCGACGAGGGCCGCAGCGAGAGCCGTGCCGAGGAGATCGCCGCGCGCACGGTGAACAAGGCGCGGGCTCGGAGCGGGGAGTCGCGCCAGAGCTCGCGCAGCTCGACGCACGACATCTCATCAGGCCGCCGCGGGGGCCGCCGATCGGGGACCGACCGCCCGAAGGGCCGCACCCGCGACCAGCTTTACAACGAGGCCAGGCAGCTGGGCATCGAGGGCCGCTCCTCGATGAACAAGGCCCAGCTCCAGCGCGCCGTCGACGCCAAGAAGCGCTAGATGGTTGATTCCACGACCCCGCGTGCCGGATGAATCCGGATGACCGGCGCCGGATCGGCGTCCTCGGGCTCGCCCATACAACCAGTATGGGCTTCGCCCTGCGTCCTTGACCGGCTTGGTCCCCGAATCCCCCGGCAACCACGCGGCCGCGGAATCAACCATCTAGCCGGCCCGCGCGCACGGCCCCCGCGACCGCGCCGGGTCAGTCGGCGGACGTGTCCCCGCTGACCTTGCGGATCTTCTCGATCGCCGAGCGCAACAGCCGGGACACCTGCATCTGCGAGGTGCCGATCCGGGTCGCGATCTCCGATTGGGTCATGTCGCGACCGAAGCGCAGGTAGAGGATGAGGCGGTCCGAGTCAGACAGGGTCTCGACCCCCTTCGCGATCATCGTCAGGTACTCGGCCTGCTCCAAGCGCACATCCTCGGCGCCGAGCACCGCCGCCAGCGAGGGCACCCCGGCCTCATCGTCGTCGGACCCGGCCTCCAGCGGCGTCGCGTGGCGCGCGTGGTAGGCCTCGATCGCCTCCAGGGCCTGTTCCTCGGTGGAGCCCATGGCCTCGGCGAGCTCTGACAGCGACGGGGAGCGCCCGAGCTTGGACGAGAGGCGCTCGGTGACGTTGGCCAGTTCCAGCGCGCGCTCCTTGACTCCGCGCGGGACGTGCACCGCCCACCCGCTGTCGCGAAAGTAGCGCTTGAGCTCTCCCAGCATCGTCGGGGTCGCATAGCTGGTGAAGGCAAAGCCACGCTCGGGCTCGAAGCGGGCGATCGCCTTGAGCAGACCCACCATCGCGACCTGGGTGAGGTCCTCCAATGGCTCGCCGCGGGAGTGATAGCGCCGGGCGACGCTGCGTGCGAGCGGCTCGAAGCGCTTGACGATCTCCTCCAGCAGCGCTGGGTCCTCGGCCCCCCGGTATCGCCGCATCAGCTCGTCGGTCGAGAGCGCTCCCGGCGGCTCGCGGTCAGGCGTCACGGGTCACGTCGCGACCGCCCACCGACCATTCGCACC
This sequence comes from uncultured Actinomycetota bacterium, assembly GCA_963708835.1. GTDB lineage: Bacteria > Actinomycetota > Thermoleophilia > Solirubrobacterales > Solirubrobacteraceae > Palsa-465. Next base: position 548,041 of record CAVPUB010000004.1, read on the forward strand.
ACTTCTGGCACCGGATCCTCCGTATACGAAGCCTGTGCGACGGTCTGCGCCGGCGGAACTCCGTCGGCAGCCTCCCATCGAGTGTTGCGGTCCCAGACACCGCCGAGCCGACGTGCCCCGGGAGTCGGCCATCATATCGGCGGTGGCCGGCGCGTCAGCCCCCTAGCTCTGCACCCTCGTCCTGCTCGGGCGTGAGGACGAAGACCTCCACCTGCAGGTTCTGCTCCAAGTCGTTGGCGCTCATGAACGAGTACACGCGGCGGCCGGTCGTCTGTTCGACCGCGGCGATCATGGCCTGCCGCATCGCGTCCTGAAGGCCGAGGCGCCCCGCGTGGACGAGGTCGCTCTTGTCGTTGGCGGTGAGCGTCTGCTCGGCACGGGTGTAGCCACCCTCGAGCAGGCACACGACCAGGTTGCCGTCGATCGTGGTCCGGGTGTTGGCCGGGCCGCGGCCGACGAATTCCTTGTGAAGGCGGCTGATGGCGTTGGAGATCTCCAGCGGCCGCGAGGCGGTCGACTCAGCACCGTCGTGGACGATGTCAGGATCGGATTCTTCAAGCATGAGCGTACGTCTGCTTTGCGTAAGGAAGGACGGGTCGGGGGCAGTGTACCCCCGCCTCGGGAGGCTGGTGAACGGCGATTGTGTGCGCCGCCGCCGGGTAGCTGACTCGTGCGTGCTAAGCGACCTCGTTCTCCGCCAGCCAGCGGGCGACGCTCGTCAGGTCCGCAACGAACTCGTCCATGGCGGCCGCGCGCTCAGTGTCATCGCGCTGACGCAGAATCGCCGACGGATGCGTCGTGACCATGACCAGCCTCGCGAGATCGGAATCCATCGGCCGGCCGCGGTCGCGGCCGATGCGCACGGAGGGCCCCAGCAAGGCGTGGGCCGCCGTGGCGCCGAGGCACACCAGCGCCTGGGGCTTCACCAACGTGCGCTCGGCATCCAGCCACGGCAGGCAGGCGGCCACGTGAATACGCTCGGGCGTCTGATGGATGCGGCGCTTGCCCCGGAGCTTGTAGCGGAAGTGCTTGACGACATTGGTCACATACGCGTCGTCCCGGCCGATCCCCGCACGCTCGAGCCCGTCGTCGAGGACGCGGCCGGCCGGTCCCACGAACGGGCGTCCCTCGACGTCCTCGCGGTCGCCCGGCTGTTCGCCGACCAGCATCAGCCGCGCCTTGCCGGGATGACGTCCCGAGCCCATCACGGCCTGCGTCGCGTCCTCCCAGAGCTCGCACGCACGGCACTCCTGCACGGCCTCGCGCAGGGCCTTGAAGCTGAGGCGGTCGGGAATGGGAGGCTGGCCACCCGCCGGGTCATCCGGATCGTCAAACAGCGTCATCGCGTCGCCGGTCGCCTACCCCACGCATGAAGCCCACACGCATCGGTTGCTCGGGCTGGAACTACGCTGACTGGCGCGGGCCGTTCTACCCGGAGCGCGAGCCGCAGCGCCGGTGGCTCGAGCTCTACGCGCAGCGCTTTGACACCGTCGAGGTCAACACCACCTTCTACCGCCTGCCCCGCCGGGACGCCGTCGCGGCCTGGGTGCAGCAGACGCCGGACGGATTCACCTTCACGGTCAAGGCCAGCCGGTACCTCACCCACATCAAGCGACTGACCGACCTGGAGCAGGGGGTGGCACGGTTCTATGAGCGCATCGAGCCGCTGATCGAGGCCGAACGCCTGGGGCCGGTCCTGTGGCAGCTGCCCGGCAACTTCGCTCGTGACGATCGGCGGCTGCACGACTGGCTCCAGGCGCTGCCCGCTGGCCTGCACACGATCGAGTTCCGCAACGAGAGCTGGTTCGTGTCGCCCGTGATGCGCATGCTGCGCGAGCGTGGAGTGGCGCTCACCATCGGCGACCACCCGGACCGCTCGTTTCAGACCCATGACGCGACGGCCCCGTGGCGGTTCGTGCGCTTCCACTACGGTCGGCGGGGCCGTGGCGGCAACTATTCGGCGACCGAGCTGGAGGAGTGGGCGCGGCGCATCGCGCAGTGGCGCCGGCGCCAGGACGTGTGGGCCTATTTCAACAACGACTGGCGCGCGCTGGCGCCCGCCAACGCCACGCTTCTGGCCCGCCGGTTGGGGGTCGCGGCGTACGGGGGCTAGACCCGCGCCAGGGTCACCGGAACCCCGAACCGGCTCTGGAGGGCGTCGGTGTCGACGTCCTCTCGGTAGCGCTGGTCATCGCCACCGTGGGCAAACACGAGGATGCGGTCGGCCGCGAACGTCTTCAGGACGTCCTCGATGGCGTCCTCGGGGTCGCTCTCGCCGGTGTCGGCGGCGGCCGAGACGCCCTCGGCGCCGAGTTGCTCGACGCTCCGACGGCGGACCTCGTCGGCGCGCGCGATCGCGTCATCGGCGTCTGACAGCCAGAACCGCAACGCGCTCTCGTGCAGTGCCGGCGCCACCACCATCACCTCGGCGTCGGTGGGATCCGCGTCGCCAGGCAGCGCTTCGCGTAGCTGGTGGGCGGATACGGGTTCTGACGTGAGCACCAGAAGTTTCATGGGTTTTCGCGTACCCAGCGGCCTACCCCCAAAACAGGAAGGGTCGACGGCCGCAGACGGGGTATGCGACCCGACATGACCCACCTCACCGCAGCCATCACCGCCGAGGTCCCCTCGCCGATCCCCGCGCCGCCCGCACCCACGCCGGCGCCGCCGCCCACGCCCGCACCGCCGTCGCCGGTGCCGCCGTCACCCGGCCCGGATCCGGCGCCGCCGACCCCGGGACCCACGCCCGGGCCGCCGGACCCGCCGGATCCCGTCCCCGACCCGATCTAGCGCGTCTCGCTCACGTGTGTCGAAATAAGCGCCGTAACGGCGCTTATTTCGCACGCGGGCGGCCAGGCGGAGCGGGGCGGGCAGGGCAGGGCGCCTACCGCGCGTACATCGCCTCGATCAGATCGGCGAACCGCTCGCTGACGACGGTGCGCTTGACCTTGAGCGTCGGGGTCAGCTCGCCGTCCTCGATGGTGAGGTCGCGGTCGAGGATCGCGAACTTCTTGATCTGCTCGACCTGGGCGTAGTGGGCGTTGGCGCGGTCGAGCTCCTCCTGGACCAGCGCGCGGGCCTCGTCGGTGCGAGACAGCGCGGCGAGGTCGTCGGGCAGCCCGCGTTCCTGGGCCCACGGGGCGATCTCCTCGGGGTCGAGCGTGATCAGCGCCACCGGGAACGGCCGGCGGTCGCCGTGCATGACCGCCTGTGAGATGTAGCGGCTCTGCTTGAGGTCGTTCTCGATGTTGGACGGCGTGAGGTTCTTGCCCCCGGCGGTGATGATGATGTCCTTCTTGCGCCCGGTGATCGAGAGGTAGCCCTCGTCGTCGATCGAGCCGACATCGCCGGTGTGCAGCCAGCCGTCGATCAGCGTCTCGGCGGTCGCCTCGGGGTTGTCCCAGTACTCGCGGAAGACGTGGGGTCCGCGGACCAGGATCTCGCCGTCCTCCTCGGCGATGCGGATCTCGACGCCCGGGAGCGGACGCCCCACGGTCCCGAACTTGACGTGGTCGAGCGTGCAGACCGTGCCGACGCCCGTCGTCTCCGTCATCCCCCAGCCCTCCAGAACCGGCACCCCGCAGGCGTAGAAGAACTCGAGGATCTCGGGCGCGATCGGAGCGGCGCCGGTCACGGCGCGGCGGATGTCGCCGCCGAACAGGCCGCGGACGCGGGAGTACAGGCGCTCCTCGGCCTGCTCGAACGCCTGCTCCATCTCCGCCGGGACCTCGGCGCCGCGTTCGCGGCGTCGCCGCACCTCCACGCCGAGCTTGACCGCCTGGGCGAAGCGAGCCCGGTCCTCCTCCGAGCCGCCCTCGGCCATCTTCTGCGCCGCCGTGTAGAGCTTCTCGAAGATGCGCGGCACCGACGGGAGGTAGCTCGGCTTGGTCTCGATCACCTCGGGCAGGATCTGCTTGGTGTCCCCGCCGAAGTAGACGATCGCGGTGCCCTGGTCAAAGGACGCCAGCTGGGCGGTGAGCGCGAAGGCGTGGGCCAGCGGCAGGAACAGGTAGGTGGTCTCATCGGGCTCGATGAACTTCAGCTCCTCGACCATCTCGCACACCGCGATCGCGTTGCCGTGGGTGAGGACGACGCCCTTGGGCGGGCCGGTGGTGCCCGAGGTGTAGATGATCGTGTAGGCGTCCCCGGGGGCCACGCGTGACTGGCGCTCCCGAAGCTCGCCGGGGTCCCGCGATCGGCCTCGCGCGCGCAGCTCCTCCAGCGACATGTCGCCCGCGCCGCCGTCGATGGCGATGACGTGCCCCAGGTCGGGCAGGGCGCCGCGCACCTGCTCCACCTTGGCCACCTGCGCCTCGTTCTCGCACACCACCGCCCTGGCGCCGGAGTTGCCCAGCACCCACTCGCACTCGCGGGCCGAGTTGGTGGGGTAGACGGGCACCACGACGCCGCCCGCCGCCGAGATCCCGTAGCTGGCCACCGTCCAGTCCAGGCGGGTGTCGGCGAGGATCCCGACCCGGTCGCCGGGCTCGATGCCCAGGTCCGCGAGCCCGAGAGCGACCTCGTTGACGGCGTCGACGACGTCGTTGTAGGTGAGCTCGCGCCACTCACCGTCGACGCGATGGCGCGCCGCCACGTGATCGCCGAACCGCTGCGCCGCCGAGCCGGCCAGGGCGGCGACGGTGGCGGCAATCGCACGGGTGCTCTCGGTCATGGGTTCTCCTCTCCGGCGGCGACGGGTGACCTACACGGCTAACTGTCGCAAATCCGCTCGCCGTGGATCACTCGCCCCCGCCGCCCGAGCGCAGCCCGGCGGCCACCGAGCTCCACAACGTGACGTGCGGACGCGGCCGGGCCCGCGACGAGGCGGTCCCGGCGCGGCCGGTCGAGATCGCCTGCGTGGCCTCGGGGCTCGTGGCAAAGCGCTGCAGCGCCAGCGCCGCCGGCAGGGCCCGGCCGAAGCCGAGCGTCGAGGCGTGCCACATCTCGAGCATCGGGGTGCCGCGGACGTCGATCCGCGTCAGCGCCCGGCGCCGCAGCTCCTCGATCACGGTGTGGGCCAGCGTGAGCACCACGCCGTCGCCCGCGGCCGCCGCGGCCACCGCCGCCGCGTGCGAGGTGTAGCCCACCACCTCGGCGGGCTCGAACCCGCCACGGGCGAAGAGGAGCCCGGCGCCCGTGGTGGGATCCAGCTCCGGCGGGCCCAGCAGCCAGCGCTCGCCCGTGAGCTCGGCGGGCGCGATATCCGGGCGCCCGCTCAGCGGATGGCCCGGGGCGGCGACGACGATGAGGCGGCTGCGCAGGAACGGGACCGAGGCAATGGTGGCGGCGCGGTCGGGAGAGGGGGCCGGCCCGAGCGCGATGTCGGCCCGGCGATGCTCGAGCAGCTCGGCCATCGCATCGCCGGCGACGGTGTCGATGGCCACCTCGACCCCGGGGTCACGCGCCGTGAAGGCGTCAATCAGAGGCCCGACGTGCTCGGCGACGACGTTGGTCACCGCCACCTGCATGAGCCGCGCCTGCCCGGGCGAGTCCTGGACCGAGCGCCGCGCCTGCTCGGCCAGCCCCAGGATCTCCGAGGCCAGCGCGGCCAGCCGGCGGCCGCCCGCGGTGAGCGCGATGCCGCGGCCGCTGCGGACGAACAGCTCGTCGCCGAGCTCCTTGCGCAGCGCGGCCACCGCCACCGACACAGCGGGCTCGGTCACCCTGAGCTGCGCGGCCGCGGCCTTCACCGAGCCGAGGCGCGCCACCAGGACGAATGACTGCAGTTGGGCGAGGGTCATCTGAGCGGCTGGCCTAAGCGATCGCTTAACTCGACTTGCGCACAACGGCGCGAGCCCCGATGATCCTATTCATGGAGAGAAGGGTCTAGCGCTGCATCCCCCGGCGGCAGTGACTCGGCAAACACCCGGGAACGGACTCCGTGCAGGTCCCGGCACCATTTGAATACGAGCGCGCCACCAGCGTGGACCACGCGCTGGAGTTGCTGCGCCAACTCGGCCCCGAGGCCCGCATCCTCGCGGGCGGTCACTCCCTGCTGCCGATGATGAAGCTGCGGCTGGCGACCCCGGGTTACCTGATCGACATCGACGGACTGGCCGGCGAGCTGGGCTACATCCGCGCGGAGAGCGACGAGATCCAGATCGGCGCCATGACACGCCACCGTGCGCTGCTGGAGTCCCCGCTGCTCGCCGAGCGGGCCGCGATCTTCACCGACGCGGAGCGCGTCATCGCCGATCCGATCGTCCGCAACCGCGGGACCATCGGCGGCGCGCTGTGCCAGGCCGATCCCGCCGAGGACCTCGGCGCGGTGTGCTCGGCGATCGGGGCCCAGACCGTCGTACGGGGGCTCGACGGCGACCGCGTGCTCGACATCGACGACTTTCATCGCGGCCCCTACCAGACGGCCGTTGAGGACGACGAGATGCTCCTGGAGATCCGGGTGCCGCTGCGCGCCCGTTCGGGCAGCGCCTATGAGAAGGTCGACCGGCGCGTCGGCGACTGGGCCGTGGCCGCCGCCGGAGCATCGCTGAGCCTCGACGCCGACGGCCGTATCGCCGAGGCCGGAGTGGCGCTGGCCGCTGTGGGCGCCGACATCGCCTGCGCCCAGGCGCGCGACGAGCTGATCGGCCGGGAGCCGACGCGGGAGGTCCTCGAGCGTGCCGGGGCGGCGGCTGCCGCCGCGTGTTCGCCGGTTGGCGACCAGCGCGGCTCCGTGGAGTACAAGCGCCACGTGGCCGGGGTCCTGACCGTCCGTGCCCTGGAGCGCGCGGCGGCCCGGGCGCAGACGGGCCCGGCGGGGTGATGCAGGTGACGGTGGCCGTCAACGGACAGGAGCACACCCGCCAGGTGGAGCCGCGCTTGCTGCTCGTGCACTTCCTGAGGGACGAGTTGGGGTTGACCGGGACCCATTGGGGGTGCGACACGTCCAACTGCGGAACGTGTGTCGTTCTCATGGACGGCGAGCCGGTGAAATCGTGCACGGTGCTGGCGGCCACTGCCGCCGGCCACCAGATTCGTACCGTTGAGGGGCTCGAAGTCGACGGACGCCTGGATCCGGTGCAGGAGGGCTTTCGCCAGGAGCACGGGCTCCAATGCGGCTTCTGCACGCCGGGGATGATGCTGACCGCCCGCGCTCTGCTGGACCGGCACGCGCGGGACACCACGCCGGACGAGTTGACAGACGAGGAGATCCGCGAGGCGATCTCCGGCCAGATCTGCCGCTGCACGGGCTACACGACGATCGTGAGATCGATTCGCTGGGCAGCGGAGCGAGAGAGAGTGCGTACCAAGGAGGAGGTGTGAAGTGCTCATCGCCCTAGGGGCTTCAAGCGGTTGGACCATCGGGCTGATCCTGGGCGTCGTGGTGGTGATCGTCGCCGCGGCGATCGTGATCACGATCGTGGCCCTGGCCACCCGGATCGCCAAGCAGGCATCGGGCGCCGTGGCGGGCGTCGAGGTCGTGCGCTCCCAGACCGACGCCCTGGCCGGTATCGGCCAGATCAACGACTCGGGCGTGCGGATCCTGCACTCGGCCCGCGCGCTGCGCAAGGTGGCGGTGGGCAAATGACCGTGTACGCGCTCACCAATCACGGGGCGTGGGGCATCGCCCTCATCATCGGGCTCGTCGCCGCACTCGCCGTCGCCGGCCTGCTGGCGGTGCTGATCCGCACCGTGCGCGACATCGACAAGTCGGCCACGGCGCTGCTCGAGGTGGCCGGCAAGGTCGCCGGCAACACCGCCAACATCCCCCAGCTCCAGGCCACCGCGCCGGTGCTGGGCCTGATCGTGAACGAGGCCATCATCCAGGACGGCTACATGAATGCCCTCACCGACGGCTACGGGGGGGTGCCGGCATGAGCTCCACCGCTCTGATCGTCCTCAGCGTCATCCTCGCCGTGGTGATCGTCGTCGTATTGGCCGGGGCCCTGCTGCTCATCCGCGCCAGCCTCACCTCGACCTCCGCGACGCTGGCGACGCTCGCCGATGCCCTGGAGGGCGTCGAGTCCGGGCACCTGGCGCCGCTCAAGCCGGCGGTGGAGGCCATCAACGCTCAGTTCTCGATCATCACCGGCGCCCTGCCGGGCATCGCCGCCAAGGCCGCGATCGTCGCCGAGAGGAGGCCGTCATGACCCTCGAGTGGATCGGCGACGTCATCCTGCTGGTCGTCCTGCTGCCGGTCGTCATCTACCTGCTGCGCGGGGTGTTCTCGGCCGCCAACTCGATCGTCCCCAGCGTGGACCGGATCGCCCAGGCCGCCCGGACCGGCTCGGCCGACCTGGACGCCGTCCCCCTGCTGCTCACCACCCAGGACCAGGTGGTCAAGACGATCCAGGCCGCCGCCAACTACGGCGGCTCCCTGGACGTCATCCTCGACGACGCGGAAGGAGCGTGACGCGATGCCGGCTGCCGGTGTGGTGATGATCATCGCCGTCGTCCTGATCGTGGCGGCGATCGTCGTCTATCTGCTCGCCACGATCGTGGCGCTGCGCAAGATCACCGCGGGCCTCGACGATGCGATCGGCGGCGTCGGGGAGATCATCTCCAAGAGCGAGCCCGTCGCCGCGGTGGTGGCGGACATCAACGCGAACCTCGACGCCGGCGTTGACCTGCTCGAGGGGTTGCTCGTCAAGAAGGCCGGGCTGACCGACGCGGTCGGGCTGATCGACGGGTTGTACCCGGGCGCGGCCGCCGCAGGGCTGCGCAACTTCCCGGACGCCAAGACGATCAAGGCGCCGCGGATCTCCGAGGTCTACACCCGGGGCACGCTGACGCTCGCGCGGCTGGGCCGCGAGGCGCCGATCGCCGCCGCGTCGCCCAACGGGCCGGCGCTGCGCAACCCGGCGTACGGCTCGAGCGCCGCCCGGACGCTGTATCCCGACGGCCGCGAGCTGCACGCCAGGGCGCTGCCGCGATCGCCGGTGATCGGGACCGACTCGCCGGTGCAGTACGACCCCGCCGAAGAGGTCGGCGGGCCCCGCCGGCGGATGCCCGCGACATCGTCACCGGAGAGGAGCTGACGGCCATGCAGACCCCCGCTCCGTTCACCTACGAGCGCGCCACCAGCGTGGAGGCCGCGATCGCATCGCTGGTCGAGCACGACGGTGAGGCGCGGATCATCGCCGGTGGCCATTCGCTGCTGCCGATGATGAAGCTGCGCCTGGCCCAGCCCGAGCACCTGATCGACATCAACGACCTGGACGAGCTCTCCTACATCCGGGAGTTCGCCGACGAGATCCGGGTCGGCGCGCTCACGCGGCACGTCGAACTGCTCGAATCCGACGTGCTGGCCAAGCATCTGCCGATCTTCGCCGAGGCCGAGAGGGTCATCGCCGACCCGGTGGTCCGCAACCGCGGGACGATCGGCGGCTCGCTGTGCCAGGCAGACCCCGGAGAGGACCTCTCCGCCGTCTGTGCGGCGCTCAAGGCGGATCTCGTGATCCGCGGCGCCGACGGCGAGCGGGTGGTCAACATGCGCGGGTTCCACGTCGGGCCCTACGTCACCGCCGTGGGCGACGGCGAGATCCTGACCGAGATCAGGATCCCGCTCAGGCCGGGGGCGGGCAGCGCCCACGAGAAGGTCGAGCGGCGGGCCGGCGACTTCGCCATCGCCGCCACCTCGGCCGCGGTGTGGATCGACGGCGGCACGTTCACCGACGTTGGCGTGGCGCTCAGCGCCGTCGGCCCGACGACGGTCGACGCCACCCGCGCCGAGGATCTGCTCAGGGGCCAGACCCCGTCCGAGGACCTGTTCGCCCAGGCGGGACAGATCGCCTCCGAGGACTGCTCTCCCTCACCGGACGGCCGAGGACCGGTCGACTACAAGCGACATCTCGCCGGCGTGCTCACCACGCGGGCCCTACGCAAAGCCACTGCCCGCGCGCTGCAACAGGAGGCATGACACGGATGCAAGTGACGCTCAACATCAACGGACAGGACGTCTCCCGGGACGTCGAGCCGCGCACGCTGCTGGTCCACTTCATCCGGGACACGCCGGGGCTGACCGGGACCCATTGGGGCTGTGACACCTCCAACTGCGGTGCCTGTGTGGTGCAGATGGAAGGCAAGCCGATCAAGTCGTGCACCACGCTGGCGGTGATGTGCGAGGGGCACGCGATCCGCACCGTGGAGTCGCTGGAGGTCGACGGCAAGCTCGACCCTGTCCAGATGGGCTTTCACGAGATGCACGCACTGCACTGCGGGTTCTGCACGCCAGGGATGCTGATGACCACGCGCGCCCTGCTGGATGAGACGGCGGCTCGGGGGCGGGCGGGTGGGGATCCGATTCCGTCAGAGCACGAGATCCGCACCGCCATCTCCGGTGCCATCTGCCGCTGCACGGGCTACAAGAACATTGTGGGCGCAGTTCGCTGGGCGGCCGAGTACGAGGCCGCAAACCGACAGGGACAGGAGGTCCACTAGCCATGGCCGTGACAGAGCAGAACCTTCCCAGTCCCGGCCAGGAGCGGCCGATCGGATTCGGCCGGCTCAAGCGCAAGGAGGATGCGCGGTTCATCCGCGGCAAGGGCACCTACCTGGATGACATCCGCCTCCCGGGGATGGTCCATGGCGCGGTGCTGCGCAGCCCCTACGCGCACGCCAAGATCAACTCCATCGACACCTCGGCGGCGCTGGCGCTGCCCGGAGTCGCGGCGGTGATCACCGCCAAGGACCTGGAGACGCTCGGCCTCGCCTGGATGCCGACGATCTCCTATGACACCCAAGCGGTGCTCGCCGGCGACAAGGTCCGCTTCCAGGGCCAGGAGGTGGCGTTCGTCATCGCCACCGACGAGTACATCGCGCGCGACGCGCTGCCGCTCATCGACGTCGACTATGAGCCGCTCCCGGCGGTCGTCGACGCGCGCAAGGCGATGGATCCCGACGCGCCGCTCATCCGCGACGACAAGGAGGGGCAGACCGACAACCTGGCCTCGGCGACGTGGGAGGCCGGCGATGAGGAGGCGACCGATCGCGTCTTCGCCGAGGCCGACGTGATCGCCACCCGGGACATCATCTACCCGCGCTGTCACCCGGCCCCGCTGGAGACCTGCGGCATGATCGCCGACTTCAACCCCGAGACCGGGCAGTTGAACCTCTACAACGGCAACCAGGCGCCCAACGTGCACCGCACGGTGTACGCCCACGTGGCCGGCCTGGCCGAGCACATGATCCGCGTCATCTGCAACGACATCGGGGGCGGCTTCGGCAACAAGGTGCCCGTCTATCCGGGATATGTCTGCGCGATCGCCGGCTCGATCGTCGCCGGCGTGCCGGTGAAGTGGATCGAGGACCGCTCCGAGAACCTCATGTCCACCGGCTTTGCGCGTGACTACATCATGCGCTCACAGATCTGCGCCAAGGACGGCAAGATCACCGGGTTGCGTGTCGACGTCATCGCCGACCACGGGGCCTTTGACTCCACGGCCCAGCCGACGAAGTTCCCGGCCGGGTTCTTCCACATCTGCTGCGGCTCCTACGACCTCGAGGCGAGCCACGTCAAGGTGAAGGCGGTCTACACCAACAAGGCGCCGGGGGGTGTGGCGTATCGGTGCTCGTTCCGCATCACCGAGGCGGTGTACCTGGTGGAGCGCATGGTCAACGCACTGGCCCTGGAGATGGGGGTGGACCAGATCGACCTGCGGATGCGCTCCTTCATCAAGCCCGACCAGTTCCCGTATGAGACGACCACCGGCTGGACGTATGACTCGGGCAACTACGCCGAGACAATGCGGGTGGCGATGGACATCGCCGGCTACGACGACCTCCTGCGCGAGCAGAAGGAGAAGCGCGAGCGCGGCGAGCTGATGGGGATCGGCGTCTCGTTCTTCACCGAGGGAGTCGGCGCCGGGCCGCGCAAGCACATGGACATCCTGGGCATGTCGATGAACGACGGCGCGGACCTGCGCGTGCACCCGTCGGGCAAGGCGATGGTGTCGCTCAGCGCCCAGACCCAGGGGCAGGGCCACGAGACCACGTTCGCCCAGATCGTGGCCGAGGAGCTGGGGATCCCACCCGAGGACATACAGGTGCGTCACGGCGACACCGATAAGACGCCCTATGGCCTGGGCACCTACGGCTCGCGCTCGACGCCGGTCAGCGGGGCCGCGGTCGCGGTGGTGTCGCGCAAGGTGCGCGACAAGGCCCGGCTCATCGCCGCGCACATGCTGGAGACCCGGCCCGAGGACCTGGCCTGGGAGAAGGGCCGCTGGTACGTGAAGGGCGACCCGGAGAAGGGCGCGATGATCGAGGACATCGCCACGCGCGCCTACAGCGGCGAGTCCCTGCCGGAGGGCATGGAGGGCGGGTTGGACGCCCAGGTCATCTATGACCCGCCCAACCTGACCTACCCCTACGGCGCCTACATCGCCGTCGTCGACATCGACCCCGACACCGCGCAGGTGACGGTGCGCCGGTTCATCGCCGTCGATGACTGCGGTGTGCGGATCAACCCGATGATCGTCGACGGCCAGATCCACGGCGGCCTGGCCGAGGGCATCGGGATCGCGCTGATGGAGGTGATCACCTTCGACGAGGAGGGCAACTGCCTGAACTCCTCGTTCATGGACTACCTCATCCCAACCGCGCTGGAGTGCCCCGACTTCGAGCTGGGGCAGACGGTCACGCCGTGCCCGCACCATCCCCTCGGGGCCAAGGGCGTCGGCGAGTCCCCCAACGTCGGCTCGCCGCCTGCGATCGTCAACGCGGTCATCGACGCGCTGCACCCGACCCACGGGGTCGATCACGTCGACATGCCGTGCAGCCCCGCGCGGGTGTGGGCAGCGATGCAGGGCCGCGCCGAACCCCCTCAGTGATGCCCGACGAGTTCCGCACGGACACGGGCGAGGCAGCGGAGGAGATCCGCCACCTCGCCCCGGACGTCGAGACGCTGGCGCAGCGGCTGGCCGCCGTCGACTACCTCGTCGACGAGGGGCTGGCCACCGCGATGTTCCTCAGCCTCACGCTGCCCCAGCCGCTCCTGCTCGAGGGGGAGGCCGGGGTGGGCAAGACCGAGGCGGCCAAGTCGCTGGCGGCGGTGCTCGACACGCCGCTCGTGCGCCTGCAGTGTTACGAGGGCATCGACGCCGCCGAGGCGCTGTATGAGTGGAACTATCCCCGCCAGCTGCTCTCGATTCGCCTCGCCGAATCGGACCCCGCCCGCCGGGGGCTGTCCGAGGCCGACCTGTTCGGTCCCGACTACCTGATCGCGCGGCCGCTGTTGCAGGCCCTGCAGCATCCCGGGCCGCGCCCGGCGGTCCTGCTCATCGACGAGATCGACCGTGCCGACGACGACTTCGAGGCCTTTCTGCTCGAGCTGCTCGCCGAGGCCGCGGTGACGATCCCCGAGATCGGGACGGTGACCGCGACGCACCCGCCGGCGATCGTGTTGACCTCCAACCGGACCCGTGACCTGCACGACGCGGTCAAGCGTCGTTGTCTGTATCAGTGGATCGAGTATCCGACGCCGGAGCGCGAGGTGGAGATCATCCGCCGCCGGGTGCGCGGGGCCGCCGAGACGCTCGCCGTCCAGGTCGCCGACGCCGTGAGCCGCATGCGCGACAGCGACGTCCAGAAGCCGCCCGGGATCGCCGAGGCGATCGATTGGCTGGCCGCGCTCAGCGTGCTCGGGGTGACCGAGCTGGACGAGAGCGCCGCCGAGCGCACGCTCGGATCGGTGCTCAAGTACCGCGAGGACCAGGAGCTGGTCCGCGCCGCGGGGCTGGCGAAGCTCGTGAGCGGAGCCCGATGAGCGCCGAGGTGATCCGTGCCTTCGGGGTCGAAACCGTCGAGCTGGAGCTCGCGCCCCTGGTCGGCGCCTTCGGTCGCCGCCTGCACGACGCCGGGGTGCCGGTGAGCGCCGAGCGCGCGGCGCGCTTCGCCGCGGCCCTCACGCGTGTACGTCCCGTTTCCCGGCGGCGGCTGTACTGGACCGCGCGGGCGGTGTTCGTCTCAGACCCGTCCCAGGTGAGGATCTTCGACCGCGTGTTCGCCGAGGCGTTCGGCGCCGGCGCGCCCGGCGGCGATCGCCCGGTGATCGAGGAGGACGTGCGCCGGTTCTCCGCTGCCGATGACGACCGGCCCGTCGCCGATCTGCCCGGCACCGCCCAGGACGGGCACCACGACGACGCGTGGGCCGCCGGCACCGCGCCCGCGCCGTCGCGCGCCGCCGCCGCGCCCGCCATGGACGAGCTCCCGGTCGGCGTGCTCGCCTCTGAGGAGGAGGTCATCCGCGCCAAGCGATTTGAGGCGCTCGACGCCGATGAGCTGGCCACGCTGTATCGCCTCATGTCACGCCTGGAGCTGGCGACGCCGCAGCGGCGCACGCGCCGGGCCGAGCGCCGCCGCCGCGGCGAGACGATCGACCTGCGCCGCACGATGCGCGCGAGCCTGCGCACCGGCGGCGACCCCATCCGTCTGGCCCATCGTCGCCGGCGGGTCGTGCGCCGCCGCCTCGTCCTGCTCTGCGACATCTCGGGATCGATGGAGCCCTACGCCCGCGCCTACCTGCAGTTCCTGACCTGCGCTGCCGGGGGCGGGGACCGCCGGACGCGGTCAGAGGCGTTCGTGTTCGCCACCCGGCTGACCCGGCTGACCCGCGCCCTGCACTCGCGCAACCCCGAACGAGCGATCCAGCGCGCCGCGGCCACCGCGCCCGACTGGTCCAGCGGGACGCGCATCGGCGACGCGCTCAAGGCCTTCAACGACCGCCACGGCCGCCGCGGCATGGCCCGCGGGGCGGTGGTGGTGATCCTCTCCGACGGCTGGGAACGGGGCGACCCCGCGCTGGTGGGCCGCGAGATGGAGCGCCTGTCGCGCCTCGCCTACCGCATCGTCTGGGTCAACCCGCGCGCCGCCGCGGCCGGCTTCGTGCCCCGGGCCGGCGGCATGGCGGCCGCGCTGCCCTACTGCGACGCGCTGGTCAGCGGCCACAGCCTTCAGGCGCTCGACGAGGTGGTGGACGCGATCGGCGTGCGCCGCGCGGACGCCGGGGAGCGCCCGGCCGCGCTCGTGGCCACTGAGCCCGAGGAGGAGTCGTGGGCGAGCGCCACGCCTGTGCCCGGGAGCTCGGTGGCGATGCCCTCAGGGTACGGGCCGTCCCGAGGGCGGACCACCCCCGGGTGGAGTCTCGGACGATGAGCCCGGCCGGGCCGCTCGGGCCTCTGCACGGCGACCCCGAGCCGGCGCCCCGGCCGCACGGCGGCTCCGGTGAGCGCCCGCCGAAGATCTGCATCTACCCGGGCTGCGAGCGCCCGGCGGTGCCGCCCCACCTGCTGGGCGGGCCGCAGCCGAGCTTCTGCGACCTGGAGGAACACAACGCGCTCCGCGCCCACCAGGAGCGCCAACGACTGGCGGCCCAGCAACGTTCAAAGGAGGGAGTAGGCGATGGCGAATGAGGCATACCGCGCGGTCTTCCTGCGCGTGCACCCCACCGGCAAGATGGTCCTCAGCCTGACCACCGAGGCCGACGGCCGCGAGGGCGACTACGCGCATCAGGTCGCCGGCGAGCTGGGGATCCCGTCCCTGGACGTCAAGGTGGTCCCCGCTGACCTCGACCGCTTCGGCGAGGGCCACGGCTACAACACGGCCCCGTCGGACGGGACCTCGGCGGCGGTGGCCTCGGCCACCGACAAGATCCTGGCCAAGGCCCGGTTGCTGGCCGGCATGGCCCTGGATTCCCCGCCCGAGGCGCTGAACTGGGGCGACGGCGCGTTCAGGGCCGGTGAGGACGCCGGCCGTTCGCGCACGATCGCCGACATCGCCATGTACGCTCACGGTAGCGGCGCGCTCCCGCCCGGCGTCGAGGGGGGCCTCGACGCGCAGGCGGTCTACCGCGACTGATGGCGCGCCTCGCCGCCTCCGATCAGCTTGCCGGGCGCAGCTTGGCGTCGATCTCGACGCCGACCTCGTCGGTGACCTTCAGCGTCCCGAACAGCGCCGAATATGGCTTCATGCCCCACTCGGTCTGCTTGACAGTGGCCCTGCCGGTGACTCGGCCGTCGTCGGAGACGGTGATGTCGAAGGCGATCAGGTTCACGCCGTTGACCAGCTCCAGATCTCCCGTGACGTGGAGCTGGGCGTCGCCGTCGGGGCGCACCGCGGTCGACTTGAACGAGATCGGGGTCCCCTTGAGCACCTCCTGGTTGATCGTCTGCGCGATCCCCTCCTTGTCGTCGCCGCCGAGCGACTTCACGCCGCCGGTGCCCTCCAGGACCCTGAACGAGGTGGAGTCGGCGGTGAGTTCGAGCACGCTCTGGGACAGGTCGTCGGCGAACTGTGCCGTCGCGCCCCAGCGCTCGACCTCGATGAGGAGGTTGTGGCCGGCCTTGGACGCGGCGCCGCCCTTGCCCGTGCGGACGACCAGCTTCCCGTCCTGCGGTCCCAGCTCGTACGTTCCCGGCGCTATCGCCATGCTTGGATCTCTCTTCCTCGCTGCTTTCAGTTGTCAGTCAGAACATACCTGCGAAAGGACCCCACAACATGGTTGAGCTCGACCACCCGATCACCTCAGACAAGTCCGTCGACGAGAACTGGAAGCTCGTGCTCGATCTCGAGCGACTGGTGCCCTGCGTCCAGGGCGGCACCGTCAAGGAGAAGGTCTCAGACGAGGAGGTCAAGGCCGAGATCCGGATCAAGATGGGCGCGATGTCGATGCGCTTTGCCGGCACCGTGAGCGTCGTCGAGCACGACGACTCCGCGCACACCGCGCTGCTGCGCGTCAAGTCCCGCGAGGTCGGCGGCTCCGGGCACGCCAACGCCGACGTGACCTTCACGCTGGCGGACGGCGGCGGCAATCTCCACACCGCCGCGCAGGTCACCGGCAAGGCGGCGTCGATGGGGGAGGGCACCGTGGCCACCGTGCTCGACGCGCTCATCAAGGACTTCGCCAGCAACTTCGCGGCGGCGGCGTAGCCGCTGAGGACTGAAGTCGCGATGCCGGTGCGCACGATGCGAGCGGTCGAGGCGGGCGAGGTCCCGGTCGACGGCGGGACCGCGGTCCAGGACAACCCCGACCGGCCCGTGTTCCGCGGCAACGGGGAGTATGACTACGCGTGCGTGAGCTGCGGCAACATCCTCGCCTCCGGGATGGACCCGCAGTACATGACCCGCCGCGTGCGGGTCAAGTGCGGCCGCTGCCGCACGGTCAACATCGCCGCCGACGTCGCGGTGCAGGCGGCCCGGCGCCCGCGGGCGAGCGGGTGAGCTAATGGCCCCTCCCGTAGGTAGTGACCACTGATGGCCGTGGTGCACGACGTCGCCGGTGCGGATCAGGAGCGGCCGATCGGATTCGGGCGCATGACGCGCAAGGAGGACGAGCGCCTCATCCGCGGGCGGGGGCTGTTCGTCGACGACGTGCAACGACCCGGCATGGTGCACGGCGCCGTTCTGCGCAGCCCCTACGCGCACGCCCGGATCCTGGGCGTCGACGTCTCGGCCGCGCTCGCGCATCCCAAGGTCCTCGGCGTCATCACCGGGCGCGACCTCGAGGCCCGCGGGACGGCCTGGATGCCCACGCTGTCGGGCGATACCCAGGCCGTGCTGGCCACCGACAAGGTCCGCTTCCAGGGCCAGGAGGTCGCCTTCGTGATCGCCGAGGACCGCTACTCGGCCCGCGACGCGCTCGAGCTGGTCGAGGTGGAGTACGAGCCCCTTGACGTGGTGGTGGACCCGCGGCGCGCGCTCGACGCCGACGCGCCGGTCATCCGAGACGACCACCCGGGCCGCCGGAGCAACCACCTCTTTGACTGGGAGGCCGGCGATGCCGCGCGCACGGCCGAGGTGTTCGCCGACGCCGAGGTGGTCGTCGAGCAGGACATGGTCTTCCCGCGCTCGCACCCGGCGCCGATGGAGACGTGCGGCGCGGTCGCGGAGTTCGACCGCATCGACGGCAAGCTGACGCTGTGGGCGACGACGCAGGCGCCCCACGCCCACCGCACGCTCTACGCCGGGATCCTCGGCATCGACGAGCACAAGATCCGCGTCGTCTCGCCCGACGTCGGCGGTGGCTTTGGCAACAAGGTCCCCGTCTACCCGGGGTATGTGTGCGCCGCGATCGCCGCCATGAACACCGGCCGGCCGGTCAAGTGGATGGAGGACCGTTCCGAGAACCTCATGTCCACCGGCTTCTCGCGCGACTACGCGATGCGCGGCGCCATCGCCGCGGACGCCGACGGGCGCATCCGGGCGGTGCGCGTCGACGTCCTGGCCGACCACGGCGCCTTCAACGCCACCGCCCAGCCCACGCGCTTCCCCGCCGGTTTCTTTCACGTGTTCACGGGCTCCTACGACCTCGAGGCGGCGCATTGCCACGTCCGCGGCGTCTACACCAACAAGGCGCCCGGCGGCGTGGCGTACGCGTGCTCGTTCCGCGTCGCCGAGGCGGTCTATCTGGTCGAGCGCCTCGTCGACGTGCTGGCGCGGCGGCTCGGCGTGGACGCGGCGCAGCTGCGCCTCCAGAACCTCCTTGCCCCCGAGCAGTTCCCCTACACGTGCAAGACCGGGTGGGTGTATGACTCGGGCGACTACCCGCGGGCGCTGCGCACCGCGCTCGACCTGGTCGGCTACGACGCGCTGCGCGCCGAGCGGGCGGCGCGGCGCGAGCGCGGAGAGCTCATGGGCATCGGCATCTCGTTCTTCACCGAGGCGGTGGGCGCGGGACCGCGGAAGCACATGGACATCGCCGGGCTGGGCATGAACGACGGCGCCTCGCTGCGGATCTCGCCCACGGGCAAGGCCCAGCTGGCCATCAGCGTCCAGACCCAGGGCCAGGGGCACGAGACGACGTTCGCCCAAATCGTCTCCCATGAGCTCGGCATCCCGCCTGAGGACGTCGACGTCCTGCACGGCGACACCGATTCCACGCCCTACGGCCTCGGCACCTACGGCTCGCGCTCCACGCCGGTGAGCGGCGCCGCCGCGGCCGTGGTGGCGCGCAAGGTCCGTGACCGCGCCCGGATCGTCGCCGCGGCCATGCTCGAGGTGTCAGCCGACGACCTCGAGTGGGTCAACGACAGAGACCCGGAGCGCCCGGCCCGCTGGTTTGTCAAGGGCGACCGGGAGAAGGGGGCGACGATCCCGGAGATCGCGATGGCCGCTCGCGGCTCGGTGGAACTGCCGCCCGGCGTGGAGACAGGCCTGGACGCAGAGACCGTCTATGACCCGCCCAACCTCACGTTCCCGTTTGGTGCCTACATCTGCGTGGTGAGCATCGATCCCGGCACGGGCAAGGTCCGCGTCGAGCGCTTCGTCGCCGTCGATGACTGCGGCACCCGCATCAATCCGATGATCATCGAGGGGCAGGTCCATGGGGGCCTGACCGACGGCGTCGGCCTGGCACTGATGGAGATGATCGCCTTCGACGAGCACGGCAACTGCCTGGGCGGATCGCTCATGGACTACCTCATCCCGACCGCGCTGGAGGTCCCCGAGTGGGAGACCGGCCACACGGTCACGCCGTCCCCGCACCATCCCTTCGGGGCCAAGGGGATCGGCGAGTCGGCCACCGTCGGCTCGCCGCCGGCGATCGTCAACGCGGTGTGCGACGCCTTGGAGCCGTTCGGGGTGCTGCACGTCGACATGCCCTGCACACCCGGACGTGTGTGGGACGCTATGCAAGGGAAGGATTGAGTAAATGATTCAGGGCGACCTCGCCATCCACGTGCAGAGCCTGTTGTCAGAGCGCACGCCGTTCGTGTTGGCCACCGTGGTGCGCGCCCGCCGGCCCACCAGCGTCCGCCCGGGCAATGCGGCGGTGGTGCTCGCCGACGGGACCATGGAGGGCTTCGTCGGGGGCGTCTGCGCCGAGTCATCGGTCCGCCTGCACTCGCTGCGGGCGATGGAGACCGGCGACCCGCTGCTGCTGCGGCTCGTCCCCGAGGGCGGCGACGCCGAGGGGGTCGACGCGATCGAGGGAGCGGTGGTGGAACGCAACCCGTGCCTGAGCGGCGGCGCGCTCGAGATCTTCATTGAGCCGCACCTGCCGGCGGCGAGGCTGGTGATCGTCGGGGGCTCGCCGATCGCAGAGGCCATCGGGGCGGTGGCCAAGGCCTCGGGCTACGACATCGTCCGCGCGCCGGCCGGGGCCGGCGCCGATGTGTCCGGCGCCGCGGCCGTGATCGTCGCCTCACACGGCAACGGCGAGGAGGCGGTGATCGCGGAGGCTCTGCGCGCCGGCGTCGGCTACGTGGCCCTGGTGGCCAGCCCCAAGCGCGGGCGGGCCGTCCGGGCCGAGCTCGATGTCCCGGAGGAGCTCGCCGCCCAGCTGCACGCCCCCGCCGGGTTGAACATCGGCGCCCGCACGCCGGCGGAGATCGCCATCTCGATCCTGGCCCAGATGGTCGAGTCCCAGCACGCCGACCCGGTCCCGGGACGGCAGGAGGCCTCCGCGCCCGCGCCCGTCGTGGTGGCGGTGGCCACCGACCCGGTGTGCGGGATGCAGGTGGCCATCACCGACGCCGCGCCCCGCCTGGAGGTGGCCGGGGACCTGGTGTACTTCTGCTGCGACGGCTGCCGGGATCGCTACGCCGCCGAGCACGCCGAGGATCTGGCGGCCCATCGCCCGTGAGAGAGCCGGGCACCGCAGATCGGTGGGTCACCGGGCTGGTGCTCGCCGCCGGTGGCTCCAAGCGCCTGGGGCAGGCCAAGCAGCTGCTGCCCTATGGGGGCGCGTCCCTGCTGGGCCACGTACTCCAGACCGCGCGCAGCTGCCCGTTTGATCAGCTGCTGTGCGTCGTCGGCGGCGCGTCGGCCGAGGTGCGGCGCTGGGTGGATCTGCGCGGGGTCGAGGTCGTGGAGAACCGGGACTATGACGACGGCTGCTCGTCCTCGATTGCGACCGCGCTCGAGCACGTGGATCAGCGCTGCGACGTGCTGGTGCTGATGCTCGGCGACCAGCCCGGCGTCGGCGTCGCCAACGTCGAGGCGCTGCTGGACGGGCGCGGCGACGCGCCGCTGGCCGCGTGTGGCTACAGCGACGGCCGCGGCCACCCGCTGGCATTCGCGCGCTCGATGTTCGACGAGCTGTCGGGCCTGCACGGCGACAAGGGCGTGTGGAAGCTGATGGATCGGTTCGCCGACGACCTGGTCGACGTGGAGATCGACGGTCCCATCCCGCTCGACGTCGACACGTGGGATGACTATCGGCGGGTCCTGCTCGCCGCCGCCCACGTGTGACGTAGGACACGCAGGGAAGATTCCGCCCGGGCCGGTCGTCCCCTATCTGAGACGCCCGCCATACCGGGGGGGCGGACGACAATGCACTCACAGCACTTCAAGCGATCAGCCGTCGCGCGGCTGCTCGTGGCCATGGCCGCCGCCTTCGTGGTGTGGCCGGCCGCGGCGCGGGCGAGCGACATCACCGTGTTCAGCGCCACCGCCGGCGTGCCGTTCGACGGTGTCGTCGCGGTCGTCACCAACGACTGCATAACCCCGACCACCGACTGTAGGGGTCTCAACCCCTCAGTCGACATCGACTGGGGCGACGGCAGCACCAAGACGCGCGTTGCCGCCAAGCCGGATTGCCCCGCTACGGGTCCCTGTCTCGGCCCGACACTCTGGACGGTCTCGGTGGCGCAAGCTCCCCACACATATGCCCGGCCCGGTGCCTACGCCGCCTCGTTTACCGGGCCCATCTTCATCGGGACGACGCACATCGATGCGATCGTGGGCGACGATCCCCACAGCATCACCGAGTCGGTGCCGCCGCTGACCCCGGTGGTGGGGGCCGCCGTCTCGGGTCCTATCGCCACCTTCACCGACACTAATCCGCTCGTCCAGGCGTCTGAGTTCACCGCCACGATCAACTGGGGCGACGGCAGCACGACGCCCGCCACAGTCAGCCAACCCCTCGGCCAGCCTTTTCAGGTGTCAGGCAGCCACGTCTACGCGCATGTGGGGAGCTTCCCGGTCACCGTCGCAATTCAGCACGTGCCGATCAATCCGAGCCCGCTCGGGGCGTCGGCGACCAAGACGACGACCGCCACAGTGGGCGACGCCAAGCTCACCGGCGCCGGGGATCCGGTGACCGCCGTCGCCGGCGTTCCGTTCAAAGGGGTCGTCGCGGCCTTCACCGACCCCAACCCGTTCGCCACCGCCTCCGACTTCAGCGCCACGGTGACGTGGGGCAAGGAGGGGACGTCCCCGGGCACGGTCAGCGCCGTCCCGGGCGGGTACACGGTGACCGCATCGCACACGTTCTCGGGGTCGGGGCAGATCCCCGTCAGCGTCTCGGTGTCAAGCGCGGGCGGCTCGAAGGTCACGATCGCCACGACGGCCTCGGTGACCCCCGCGCCTCCGCCGCCCGTGACCACCGTCACCCTGTCGCCGGCCGCACCCACCGGCCGACACGGTTGGTATCGCTCCGCGGTGCACGCCACTGTCAGCGCGCGCAGCCTCGCCGGCGCGGTGGCCCAGACGCGCTGCCGGCTGGACGGCATTGCCCCCGTAGCGTTCGCGGCGCTCCCGGCCGCGTGCCCCTTCGCCGGGGCCGGAGCGGACATCACCGGGGATGGGCGGCATGAGCTCTTCGCGGCCAGCATCACCGACGGGGGGCAGGCCGAGCTCCCGCGTGCGACCGAGATCGCGATCGATCGCACGCCCCCGCGGTTGGCGTGCGCCCGGACCGCACCGGCCTTCGTCGAGGGCAGCACCGGCGCGACGGTGACCGCGACCGTCCGCGACGTCACCTCGGGCGCGCTGAGCCAGACCGTCTCGGCGCCCGCGTCGGTGGCGACCCCTGGCCGCAAGCTGGTCCGGCTCACGGGCTCTGACCAGGCGGGTAACTCCGCCACCATCCGCTGCGCCTATCGCGTCCTGGGCCGCATCAACTCGTCGATGTTCTTCGACTTCACTCCGGCGGCCAGTTTCTCCACCGTGGCCTCGCTGTCGAGCGCCAATGTGCCGGCCGCCGCCACAGTGAGGATGCTCTGCCACGGCACGGGATGCCCCGCGGCGGCGCGGACCATCAAGGTCTCGACCGGCCGGCCCTGTCACGGCCGCCGCTGCGCCAAGCGCTTCGCGCCGGGGACCGGTCCGGGCACGTTCGACCTCGTGCCGCTGTTCCGCGGCCGGCAGCTCGGGGTCGCGACGGTGGTGACCGTGACGATGACCGAGCGCAACACGATCGGCAAGACGTGGGCGTTCACGATGCGCAGGGACCGCCACCCCAAGGTCGTGATCAGCTGCCTGGCCCCGGGCTCCACTGTCCCGGGCCGCGGCTGCTAGTACAGCTTGCCGTGCCGCGGGCAGGGCCCGTACCGCCGCGGGTCGCCGCACGTGCAGGCCTTGCCGATCGAGCCCACATCGCGCAGGGACTCGGCGAGCTCGTGCAGGAAGTGGCGGAGCCGTGAGGGTGGCGGCGGTGGGTCCGTCCGGGGCGACATCGTGCCCGGACGGTACTCCACGGCTGTTGCAATGCTCACCTCACGACGGCGGGCTCGAGTGCAGCGGTGGCCAGGATCACCAGCTGCCGCAGAGCCCCGGGGCTTCCGTCGTTGTAGAGCGGGCTCCAGCCCCCGTCACTCAGCATCCGCTCGACGAGGGCGACGCCCTCGGGCGCGACGGGTTCCGGGCTGTGCAGGCGCTTGACCAGGACGTCGATGGCGTCGGCGGCGTCGATCACGGCGGCGCGGCGGACGAGCCCGAACATGACCCGCCGAGGTGCGGGGCGCCTCGCCTCATGGACGGTGCGGCGCAGCGACAGACCCGGTTTTTCGTCTCACAGGAGCGCATCTCATGCCGACCATCTCCCTTCCCCCGCGCACTGAGTGCCCCGGGCCCCGCTGGTTGAGGCGGCGCCGGGGCGGAAGCACTTTCAAAGCTAGGTCGCGCGTGTGAGGAGTCTGTGAAAGAAGCGACCGCGCGCGGGCAGATTTCGTCAAGAAGCGCGCCCGGGTTGACGCGCACGCCGTGATCTGGCAGCGTTTCGCGCGGCTTCGGATGTAGCCAAGGGCACGGACGACCTGATCCGGACACGGGTCGGAAGAAGGGCACGGATGAAACGAGTGGGTGTAGCGAGCGCGGCCATGATGGCCATCCTGGCGCTGTGGGCCGCCGAGGCACAGGCTGCGACGACCAAGCAGCCAACTGCGGGACCGCGCGTGCGCGCGATCGAGCGCCCGCAGATCCTGGGCGGCCTCCCGGCCGCGCCGGGGACGTTCGCGATGATGGCCTTCGTCGCCTACGAGGACCCTGACACCGGGGATCTCTCCGTCTGCTCGGGCACGGTCGTCTCACCTCAGCTGGTGCTGACGGCAGGACATTGCGCGTTCGACACCGAGACGGGGACCGCGGACCAACCGGCTGGGTACGCGGTCGTGACGGGCAGCCTGGACTGGACGAGTCCCGCGCGACAGGTCAGCGGCGTGACGCGGACCATCCTCAATCCGTCCTACAACGCGGCGACCGGCGACGGCGACGCCGCGCTGCTCGTCCTGCAGACTCCGACCACCGCTCCCGCCGTGCCGTTGGCACACACCGCCACCGACGCCGCGCTGTTGGGCGGCGGGACGGCGACGCAGATCGCCGGTTGGGGGCTGACCACGGCGGAGACGACCCCGAACCAGCTCCAATGGGGCGTCTCGGTGGTCCAGTCGAACGCGTATTGCGCCCAGCAGGCCGCGGCCATCCAGGCGCTCTTCGACCCCGCTCGGCAGATGTGCGCCATCGACGCGCCCACCTTTGCCGACGGCACCTGCTTCGGCGACAGCGGAGGGCCGCTGCTGGGACAGCGCCCCGACGGGACCTGGATCGAGCTCGGCATCACCGCCTTCGGCGCGGGCAACTGCGACACGGCCGTCGCCAATTTCTTCACCCGCGCCGACGCTGTCGCCGGCTGGGTGGCCAGTGCGATCCAGGTGCTCGGTCCCCCGCCGTCGGGGCCGGGGAGTGTTGCTTCACCCACGGTGACGCCGCCCGGCGGCTCGGCGCCGCCGCGCTCAGCGCCGACGCCACCCGCCGGCCCCAAGCCCCTCGCCGGCGTCTACCGCGGCGAGACCAGCCAGCACTGGCCGATCACGATGCGGGTCGCTCCGTCCCGGACCGCGCTCTCGTCGGTCTCATTCAGCTTCACCCTGCGCTGCACGCGTCATCGACGGGTCTCCTACCGCGTCGCGCCGGGCCACGGGCACATCGCGTGGCGGCTCACGCAGTCCCACGGCCTGGGGTTTGACGACACGTTCAGCGACGCCACCGGCGAGCGCTACGAGGTGAAGGGCAGCTTTGACTCGAGCGGCTCCGCCGCCGGGTTCATCACCACGACGTGGCGAAGTCGCGGCTTCGGGATGTGCCGCAGTGGGCTCGTGAGCTGGGGCGCCCACAGCACCTGAGCGCCGGCGCTCCCGCCGCCGGCGTCCTGCCGTTCAGTCAGCGCCGCCCGCGGGCCCGAGCAGGTGGTCAGTGGTGCTGACGGCGGCGACGTACGCCGCGTGCGTTCCCAGGCAGGTGGCCATCACGTCCGGGGGCCAGCGCCACGGTGGTGGCGTGCGGCCAAGCAGCGGGAACAGCGAGAACGTCGCGCTCATGAGGGTGGCGGCGAACACCGCGGTTGCGCCAGGCTCGCCGATGCGGCGGCGCAGCAGCCCGTGCCAGATCCCGAAGGCCGAGCCATAGCTCCAGCGCAGGATCGAGCCCAGCTCGCGATCCTCGCGACCGCTGACTTGGCCGAGGTGCATCACCGAGGCCACGATCTGGCCGGGCACGATTGAGTCGTCATAGTCAAGCGGCCCCTGCCGCCGGTGGCGCAGGCGGCGCTCGGTGGCGTAGGAGAGGGTCAGGGCGGCGGTGCCGGCGGTCCCCGCGAGGATGCTGCGAACCGGCCACGGAATATTCATCGCCGATGCTCCTCACGCAGGGCACGCCCCATGGCCCAGATCTTGCTGAAATTACTTCACGCCGCGTCACCCGGTCCGGGTGATCGACCCGCGAGCAGCGGGCTGTGGCGCGCTGGTCTACGCCGAAACGGTTTCCACCGGTGCGCACTCGGCGAACGCGGCTACCAGTCGCCGGCGTTGAAGCTCAGCGGTGGTCGGGCCGATGTCCTGCCAGCGGTCGGCAGCCAGGCTCTCCATCAGCGTTGCGAAGCTCGTGTGCGCCTCCACAGCTTCCGCATCGGTCGGCAAGTTCGCGAGCAGCAAACCTTCGGCTGCCCAAACGATGCTGTCGGCCTCGGCGTTCGACAGCTTGACGTTGCGGAGTTCCTCAACGAGGCCGCGAACCGCCTTGTAGGCGTCGTATCGGGTTGTGCGAGTGCCGTCCATGAAGTGCTCTCTTCTCGTGACGATGCAGACCTGATGTTGTGACTGTAGACCCCGCCGGCACGCTGACCGGACAGTGGGGGACAGATCTCGACCCACGACACACCCCGTGGCGGTCACGACACGCAGTCCGAGCAGGGATCGCAGCAGGCTCGCCGGGGCCGCAGTGGGCCACCCATGGCACCGCGTATAGTCGTTCATAGACGCGGCACCTTCGACCGCCCGCGGCGGGAGCGTCCGCGTATCTCATGCAAGTGCTCGTCGACGCACGGTTCGCCTCGGCCGTCGCTTGCCCGATGCAAGGAGGGCGCCATGCCCCTCAATACAGCACGCAGCGGAACGCCCCCGGCGGCGCCCGACGACCAGAGCGTCGGCACTCAGGACCCGGAGCGCACCCCGGGCAGCCAGGGCGCTGACCTCCCCACAGCCGACGAGCAAACGCCCGCAGAGCGCGGCGCGCCGGACTCCACGCGGGGCCCGTCCACTGCCGCGGCGCTTGTGGCGGAGCGAACGGAGCGGCGCCACCAACGGATGCTCGCCCGCGAATCATCCACCGCGACGCGCGAGCCGGATGGGGCCGCAGGCGGCAGGCGCACGGCAGGGCCGCCGCGCGCTGTGACCTCGCCCGGGCGTCAAACGCTGCGCGAATCACTTTCCGCTGCGGTGATCGGCATGCTCGCCGCCGGGGCGGCACTCGGGGCGATCCTCGGCGCTCTGAGCGCCTCCGGGTGGCTCATCGGCCTACTGGTCGCCGGACTGACTGCGACTCTCGCCATGGTGCTGCGGCCCTGGTCACGCTCGACGTAACCGCGGGCGCCGAGGCCAGAAGCCTGGATGAGCGCCCCGTGCGCCTCCCGCCTGGTGGCGCTATTCGATCAGCGGGGGTTCGAGCAGCGAGGCGTTGATGTGTTCAGACAGCGCGGTCGCGGCGGCTCGCTCCGCGGCCAGTCGCTGTTGGTCGTCGTCGGCATCAGTGACAGTGGCGGCGTACGCGGTGGACGCCGCCTCCCATAGCTCACGGAGGTGGTCGGTCTCCAGCCGGGCTTGGCGGCGCATCGTCTCGACCGTCGTGGCGATGTCCTCCGCGGGCGCGTGCGCCCCGTACGTTTTCTCCGTGTCCGTTTCGCGGACAAAGGTGAATGTATGTGCCCCGGTCAGAATCGGCCGGTGGCGGACACATTCGATGCGAGTCGAGGCATCAGCGAGCACGCTGGTCGAAACGCTGAAGCGCGGGTACGGCTCGATGCCGGCCAGCCAGTCCCGTCTGCGCGCATCCGCGGCACCCTGCTCGCGTTCGTCGATGGTGAGCCCGATGTATTCGGCGACGTGCACCCATCCCCAGTGCGTGGCCGCCAGCAGGACCCCGAGCACGGCGACGACGGCGTCAAACGTGCCACCACCATTGGCCAGCAACTCAGCGGCGCCGTAGATGATCATCGCCACCCCGCCGAGCAAGCTGACGCCAGTCAGTGCCGACCCTGCCGCGACGAGCCGGCCATGCCTTCGAGAAGGCAGCGCCGGCTCTGGCGGCTGCTCAGCCTGAGGGAGATTGAAGCGATCCTCGTCTAAGAGCCGCGGGTCAGCGCCGATCCCGAGGAACGCGACCATCCCCTCTCTGCCGTCAGACATGGTCTCGGCCAACGCCGTGCTGCGCCTACCGTCCCCGCTCAGCCGACGTCCGCGCCGTGGGGGTCTGCGGCGCGGCAGGAGAGGGGCGTCGTGCACCGTTACCGCCGCCTGTCGCGGCGTTCGCGGCGAGATTGCCCGTGAGCATGCCCTGCTGTACCTGGTCCATCAATGACCCGACCGATGCCGGGGAGTGGGGGAGCAGGAGCGTGGTCATGTTGCCGTGCTCGCCGACTGAGCGGATCGTATCCATGTACTGCGTCAGGGCGACCAGCCCCATCGCTTCCTTGGGATCGATGCCCCGTTCGTCGGCAAGGACGGCGAGCGAGTCCTTGAGTCCCTGGGCGATCGCGACGCGCTCAGCGGCGACGCCCTCGCCGTGCAGACGCATTGATTCCGACTCGGCTTCAGCCTTCTTGATGCGAAGTGTCTTGTCGCCCTCGCCCTGAGCCGTCGCCGCGTCCTGGTTACGCCGCGCGGCGTTGATGTTGTTCATCGCATCCTTGACACGCTGATCCGGTTCGATGTTCGTGATCAGCGCCTTGATGATCTCGTAGCCGTAGTCCGCCATCTGTGTCTGCAGTGTGTCCTGGATGTGCTTGGCGATGGTGTCGGCATCTGCGTACGCCTCGTCGAGGTCCATCGTGGGGATATGTGAGCGGACGACGTCGAAGGCATAGGACTTCATCTGCACCTCGGGATCATCGAGCTTGTAGAACGCGTCCCGGACCTTCTCCTCGTTGGGGCTGACCATGTACTGGATCGCGAGCTTGACGACCACGAACACGTTGTCCCGCGTCTTGGTCTCGATGTCCGCGTTGAGCTGCTCGACTTGCAGGCTCATCCGCCCGGCGACCTTTTCGACGAACGGTGACTTTCGTTGGAGTCCCGGTCCGGCAACGCGAACGAACTTGCCAAACCGTTCGACGATGGCACGTTCCTGCTGTTCCACGGTGAAAAAGAAAAGTGGCATGCGAGGTCCTTTCAAATGAGCGTCACGAGCCGCGATGGCCCGGTCTCACGACGGGAATGGAGCGAGATCGCGCCAGCGAATGCACACCGACCCATCGGCGATCGCGGCTCGCGCGAGTGGCGGGGCCAGCGTGCACTGGGTTGCATATCGGTGACTTCCCGAGCATGGATCGCCAGTTTTGGCGTCCGTCGCTCCATTGTGGTGGCGGCCCTTCGTCGCCAGAGTCGAAGCTGTCCGAGAGGTCGCCGTATACGGGCGGAGTCCCGCGCGAAGTCGCGTCGCAGAAGCGGTGAAATGCCTTGGCTTCGAGTCTACTCACCCGGCTTCGCCGCCCACCGAGGCCACCGCCCGGAAACCCCGCGATCGGCGGGGCTCTCACAAAGCGCGCCCGGCAGGATTTGAACCTGCGACCTTCCGCTCCGGAGGCGGACGCTCTATCCCCTGAGCTACGGGCGCTCTGTGATCGGGGAAGATCGCAGGCCAGCTTAGCCTGGATGCAGCATGGAGATCGCGATCATCTCGGACACCCACCTGCCGCGAGGCTCGCGGGCGCTGCCCGACGCCTGCGTGGAACGCCTCGCGGCCGCCGACCTCATCATTCACGCGGGGGATTTCAGCCGCCTGCAGGTCCTGGAGGAGCTCAGACGACTGGGGCCGGTCGTCGGGGTGTTCGGCAACACCGACGATGCCCTCCTGCGGGCGGCGCTGCCCGAAAGCACCGTCATCGACGTGGGGGAGGGACGCACGCTCGCGGTCGTCCATGACGGCGGGCCCTCACAGGGGCGGCTCAGGCGGCTCGAGGCTCGGTTCCCGGGTGCCGACGCGGTCGTCTTCGGCCACTCCCACATCCCGCTGCACGCGCGCGCGCCAGACGGATTTCAGATCTTCAACCCGGGCAGCCCGACCGATCGGCGCCGCCAGCCGCGCCACACGATGGGGATGTGCCAGGTTGATGGGGGCCGGCTGGTGTTCGAACTCATCGACCTCGACTGACACACTCAGACCCGACCCATGGAGCTCTCGATCTTCTTCGCCGGCACGGGCGGCTCGATCCCCACCGCGCGCCGCGGGCTGCCCTCGATCCTGGTCCGCCGCGGCGGTGACCGGATCCTGGTCGACTGCGGCGAGGGGACCCAGCGCCAGCTGGTGAGCTCCGTCGGGTTGGCCGACCTGACCGAGATCTTGCTCACCCACTTTCACGCCGACCACTGGCTCGGCCTGCCGGGGATGCTCAAGACCTTCGACCTGCGTGGCCGCGACGTCCCGCTCACCATCAGCGGCCCGCCCGGGCTCCGCGCGCTGATGGGGCTCGCGATGCGGATGGCCGGCTCGGTCGGCTTCGACCTGACGCTGATCGAGCTCGAACCTGGCGACGAGCTCGAGCGCGACGGCTACCGGATCGCGGCCGTGCCCGTCTCGCATCGCGGCACCGCGCTTGCGTACGTGCTCTATGAGGACGAGCGCCCCGGCGAGTTCGACAAGGACGCCGCACTGCGCCTGGGCCTGGAGGAGGGCCCCGAGTTCGGCCGCGTCCAGCGTGGCGCGACGATCCGCGGCATCACGCCCGACCAGGTTCTGGGCCCTACCCGCCCGGGGCGCAAGCTCGTGCTGTCGGGGGACACGCGGCCGTGTGAGGCGCTGCGGATCTCCGCGCACCATGCCGACGTGCTGGTCCACGAGGCCACCTTCGCCGAGGAGGAGCGCGAGCGCGCCGCCGACAACGGCCACTCGACCGCCCGGCAGGCGGCGACCATCGCCGAGGAGGCCGAGGTGACGCTGCTGGCGCTCAACCATGTCTCCACCCGCCACCCGCTGGGGCAGCTGCGCGACGAGGCCCGGGCGATCTTCCCCAACACGGTGGTGCCGCGCGACTTCGACACGATCGAGATCCCGTTCCCCGAACGGGGCGAGCCGACCCTGATCCGCTGGGACGAGCGGATGGCCGAGCAACCCGCGGCGCCGGCGTCGTGAAGAAGGCCCTCGCGCCCGCGATCCTCGAGACGCCGCGGATGAGCGGCGAGCCCATCGGCCCCGAGCACGAAGCCGAGATCGCCGAGCTCATCCTGGACCCGCGGGTCTACCGCACGCTGTGGCCGTGGTCTCACGCACCGACCCGCGCAGACGCCCGGGCCAGCCTGGTGGACAAGCGCGACCACTGGGAGCGCCACGGCTTCGGGCTGTGGCTGCTGCGCGATCGCGACACCGGATTGATGGTCGGGCGCGGCGGCCTGCAGTACACCGACGCCATCGGCGGCTTCGCGGTGGAGGCGGCATGGACGATCGTGCCCGAGCGGTGGGGGGAGGGCCTGGCCACGGAGCTGGCCCACGCCTCGGTGGCGGTGGCCTTCGACGTGCTCGCCCTGCGCGACCTGATCGCGATCACGCTGCCCGACAACCTCGCGTCCCGCCGGGTGATGGAGAAGGCCGGATTCGCCTATGACCGCGAGATCGACCACGTCGGCCTCAACCACGTGCTCTACCGCCGCGGCCCCGACCCGGCGACGGGGTAAGCGAACCCCGGTCACCGCCGGGCACGCTGCTACGCTCCGCGCCAGACGCCGCCCGCCCCTTTAACCCGGTCCCGTGAGGCCAGGAAGGAGCCAGTTGGACACTGTGACGGTCGCCCTCGACCGCGATGACATGCGCCGCACGCTCGTGCGGATCGCCCACGAGATCGTCGAGAAGAATCGTGGTGGCGCCGTCGCCCTGGTGGGCATCCACCGCCGGGGCGCGTATCTGGCCAAGCGGCTGCAGCCGCTGACCTCCGAGCTGCTGGACTCCGCGGTCCCGCTCGGGTCCGTCGACATCGCCTTCTACCGCGACGACCTCAGCCTCCGCTCAAGCTCGCCGGTGGTCCACGCCACCGAGCTGGACTTCTCGCTGGACGGCCGCACGATCGTCATCGTCGACGACGTGCTCTACACCGGGCGCACGGTCCGGGCCGCCATCGAGGCGATCTTCGACTATGGCCGGCCGTCGCGCGTCCAGCTCGCGACGATGGTCGATCGCGGGCACCGCGAGCTGCCCATCCGACCCGACTACGTCGGCAAAAACCTGCCGACCTCCCAGGACCAGCGCGTCAACGTCCGCGTCGACGAGGTCGACGGCGTCGACGAGGTCACCATCGGACCGGGTGGGCGGGACGACATCGCAAGGATCAAAGCCGCATGAGCTCCACACGGATGCCCCGCCATCTGATCTCCATCGACGACCTCGACCGCAGCGGCATCGAGCAGGTGCTCGACCGCGCCGAGTCCTTCGCGGAGGTCTCGGGCCGGGAGATCAAGAAGGTGCCCGCTCTGCGCGGCCGCACCATCGTCAACCTCTTCTACGAGGCCAGCACGCGGACCTCGAGCTCGTTCGAGCTGGCCGCCAAGCGGCTCTCCGCCGACGTGGTCAACATCCGCAGCGCCGGGTCCAGCGTGGACAAGGGCGAGTCGCTCAAGGACACCGTCCAGACTCTCTCGGCCTACGACCCCGCGGCGATCGTCATCCGCTCGCCCCACGCCGGCGCCGCCCAGCTCGTGGCAGGCTGGACCGAGGCGGCGGTCGTCAACGCCGGCGACGGCAAGCACGAGCACCCCACGCAGGCACTGCTCGACGTCTTCACCCTGCGCCGCCGCTTCGGGTCCCTGGACCGCCTCAACATCTGGATCGTCGGCGACGTCAGCCACTCCCGGGTGGCCCGCTCCGACATCCTCGCCTTCACCCGCATGGGCGCCGACGTCACCGTCTGCGGGCCGCCGACGCTGCTGCCCCGCCAGATCGAGGCGCTGGGCTGCGCGGCCACCCCGACGCTCGAGCGGATCGAGGAGGCCGACGTGATCTACGTCCTGCGCATGCAGCACGAGCGGATGCATCAGTCCTTCGTCCCATCGCTGCGGGAGTACGCCAGCCGCTACCAGATCAACGACAAGCGCCTGCGCCCCGACCAGGTCGTCATGCACCCCGGGCCGGTCAATCGCGGCGTCGAGCTCTCGGCGGCGACGATCGACTCCGATCAGGCCCTGATCGGCGAGCAGGTCAAGGCGGGCGTGGCGGTGCGGATGGCGGTCCTCTACGAGCTGCTGGTCGGCTCCCCGATCCTGGCGGCGGTGGCGTGATGAGTCCCCGGCGACTGTTTCACTCGGCCCGGCCCGGCGACGACCTGCTCATTCGCGGCGCCCACGTCCTGGACCCGCGCACCGACCTCGACGAGCCACACGACATCCTTATCCGCAACGGGCGCATCGCCGAGCTGGGGGAGCCCGGCGGCCTTCCGGCGTCCGACCAGATCGACCTCATCGACGCCGCCGGCAAGCACGTGTTCCCCGGTTTCGTCGACCCCCACGTTCACCTGCGTACGCCCGGCCAGGAGTACAAGGAGGACCTCGACACCGGGACCGCGGCGGCGGCCGCCGGCGGCTACTGCGCCGTGGTCGCGATGCCCAACACGACGCCCACGGTCGACAACGCGGCGGTGCTGGGCTCGCTGGTCGAGCGCGCCCAGCGCGAGGCTCGGGTGCCGGTCGGGTTCCTGGCCTCGATCACCCGCGGCCTGGCGGGGGAGGAGCTCACCGAGATGGCCGAGCTGCGCGATCTCGGGGCCATCGGCTTCACCGACGACGGCAAGCCCGTCGTCTCGGCCGGGATGCTGCGCAAGGCGCTGCAGTATCAGCGGCTGTGCGGCGGCATCGTCGCTCTGCACGAGGAGGACCCCGCGCTGTCGGCGGACGGCGTCATGCATGAGGGGGCCGTCTCGGCCCGGCTCGGGCTGGCCGGGATCCCGTCGGTGTCGGAGTCCACGATGATCGCCCGCGACAGCGCCCTCGCCCTCTACGAGGATGCTCGGGTCCACTTCCAACACCTGTCCGCGATCGAGTCCGTCCAGGCGCTGGCCGCGGCCAAGGAGGCTGGTGCGCGCGTGAGCGGCGAGGCCAGCCCCCACCACCTCACGCTCACCGACGACATGGTGCGCACGTTGGACAGCCGCTTCAAGATGAACCCGCCGCTGCGCTCCGAGTCAGACCGCCTGGCGCTCGTCGAGGGCCTGCGCAGCGGCGTCATCCAGTGCGTGGCCACCGACCACGCCCCCCACGCGGTGCACGAGAAGGAGGTGCCCTTCGAGCAGGCGCCGATGGGGACGACCGGACTGGAGACGGCGTTCGCGGCCCTCTACACCGAGCTTGTGCTTCCCGGCGAGCTCGACCTGGCGATCGTGATCGAGCGGATGACCGCCGGCGCCGCGCTCTACGAGCTGCCCACGCCCCAGATCGCCGTCGGCGAGGCGGCGAACCTCTGCCTCGTCGATCTGGACGCCACCTGGGAGGTCGGCGAGGACGGCTACGTCAGCCGCTCGTCGAACTCCTGCTTCCACGGCCGCACCCTGCACGGTCGCGTGATGCTGACCCTCGCCGCGGGCGCGGTCGTCTACCGCCGCCCCATGCTGGTGCGCGAGGAACAGGCGCGCTCCGGGGCCGGTGCCGGGCGAAGCGAGGCCGAGTAGATGGCCTCGCCGGTCACCTCCGCGTACGTCCTGCTCGAGGACGGCGTCCGCTTTGACGGCATCGCCTGCGGCGCCGACG
Source organism: uncultured Actinomycetota bacterium (assembly GCA_963708835.1). GTDB lineage: Bacteria > Actinomycetota > Thermoleophilia > Solirubrobacterales > Solirubrobacteraceae > Palsa-465. The sequence goes on from CAVPUB010000004.1 coordinate 582,408, forward strand.
CGGCCGGCGTGGGGGAGATCGTCTTCACCACGTCGATGTCGGGCTACCAGGAGGCGATGACCGACCCCAGCTACGCCGGTCAGCTGCTGACCTTCACCTATCCGCAGATCGGCAACTACGGGGTGAGCGCGGAGGCGATGGAGTCCGATCGCATCCATGCCCGTGCCGCGATCATGCGCGCCGCCGTGGACCGCGAGGACGCCCCTGGGGCCGAGGGCGGCTGGCTGAGCTGGCTGACCGACTGCGGGGTCCCGGCGATCACCGACCTGGACACCCGCGCGCTGGTGCGCCACCTGCGCGACCGCGGCGCCATGCGCGGCGGCGTGTTCCCGGCTCGCATGGGCACCGACGAGGCGCGGGCGCTGATCGAGGCCGAGCCCGACATGACCGGGCGCGATCTGGCCCGCGAGGTCACCCCGGCGCGCGCGACGGTGCTCGACCCGATCGGTGGCGACACGTCGGCCCCGGCCGCCCGCGGCATTCACATCGCCATGATCGACACCGGGGTCAAGCTCTCGATCGTGCGCAACCTCCGGGCCCGCGGTGCCACGGTCACCCTGCACCCCTGCCACGCGGACGCGGCCGCGCTGCTGGCCACCGAGCCCGACGCCGTGTTCCTGGCCAACGGGCCCGGCGATCCCGGCGCGCTGGACTACATCGTGCAGACCGTCCGCAGCCTCGTGGGCAAGCTGCCCGTCTACGGCATCTGCCTGGGACACCAGCTCCTGTGCCGCGCGGTGGGCCTGGAGACCTACAAGCTGCCCTTCGGCCACCACGGCGCCAACCACCCGGTCAAGGACCTGTCCACCGGCCGCACCGAGATCACCAGCCAGAACCACGGCTTCGCGGTGCTCGGACCCGGCGGCGCGCGCACCATCGACGACGACGAGCCGGTGCGCTGGGAGACGGACTTCGGCGCCGCCGAGCTCACCCACATCAACCTGTATGACCGCACGGTGGAGGGGCTGACGCTGCGCGACGTGCCGGGCGCGACCGTCCAGTACCACCCCGAGGCCGGCCCGGGACCACACGATTCCCTGTACCTGTTCGACCGCTTCGTCGACGCGATCGCGACGGCCGCCTGATGCCCCGGCGCACCGACATCCACAAGATCCTGCTGCTGGGCTCGGGCCCGATCGTGATCGGCCAGGCCGCCGAGTTCGACTACTCGGGCACCCAGGCCTGCCGCGTGCTCGAGGAGGAGGGCTACGAGGTCGTGCTGGTCAACTCCAACCCCGCCACGATCATGACCGACCCCGAGGTCGCCACCACCACCTACATCGAGCCGCTGCTGCCGGGCCCGGTGGCCCAGGTCATCGAGCGCGAGCGCCCCGATGCGCTGCTGCCCACCCTCGGCGGCCAGACCGCGCTCAACCTGGCCAAGGCGCTGCACGAGGACGGCACGCTCCAGCGCTTCGGCGTGGAGCTGATCGGCGCCGACTATGACGCGATCGATCGCGCCGAGGACCGCGAGCGCTTCCGCGACACCATGACCGCGGCCGGCCTCCGGGTGCCGCGCTCGGCCATCGCGCACACCACCGATGACGCGCGCGCCGCGCTGCACGAGCTCGGCCTGCCGTTCATCGTCCGGCCCGCCTTCACGCTGGGTGGCACCGGCGGCGGCGTGGTGCGCGCCGAGGCCGACATCGAACGGATCGTCGGCGGCGGATTGGCCGCCTCGCCGATCGGTCAGGTGCTCCTGGAGGAGTCCGTGCTGGGCTGGGGCGAGTTCGAGCTCGAGGTGATGCGCGACCACACCGACAACGTCGTGATTGTGTGCTCGATCGAGAACCTCGACCCGATGGGGGTCCACACCGGCGACAGCGTCTGCGTCGCGCCCCAGCAGACCCTCACCGACAAGCAGTACCAGGCGCTGCGCGACCAGGCCATCGCGGTCATCCGTGCCGTGGGCGTGGAGACCGGCGGCTCCAACGTCCAGTTCGCCGTCAACCCGGCCACCGACGAGATCGTCGTCATCGAGATGAACCCGCGCGTGTCGCGCTCCAGCGCCCTGGCCTCCAAGGCCACGGGCTTCCCGATCGCCAAGATCGCCGCCCGGCTGGCCGTCGGCTACACCCTGCAGGAGATCCCCAACGACATCACCCGCGCGACCCCGGCCAGCTTTGAGCCGGCCATCGACTACTGCGTGGTCAAGTGGCCCCGCTTCGCCTTTGAGAAGTTCCCCGGCGCCGAGGCCGACCTCACCACCCACATGAAGTCCGTGGGCGAGGCCATGGCCCTGGGGCGGACGTTCAAGCAGGCCTTCGCCAAGGCGCTGCGCTCACGCGAGCTCGACACGCGGGCGACGTCCCCGGCTGACGATGAGCAGCTGCTCACGCTGCTGGAGATGCCCGGCGCCGAGCGCTACGACCACCTGCTCGAGGCGCTGCGCCGTGGCACCCCGATCGACGAGCTGCAGCGGCGGACCTCGATCGACCCCTGGTTCCTGCGCGAGCTGGGCGAGCTGGTGGCCGGCGGCTGGGAGTGGGCCGGTGGGGACGGGTATCCGTTCCCCGGCGAGCGCACCTACAAGGCGGTCGACACCTGCGCCGCCGAGTTCGCCGCGCGCACGCCCTACTACTACTCGGGTTGGGAACGGGCGGGGGCAGATGGCCTGCCCAGCCACGAGGTGGTCCGCGGCGACAAGCCCAGCGTGGTCATCCTCGGCTCGGGCCCCAACCGGATCGGCCAGGGCATCGAGTTCGACTACTGCTGCGTGCACGCTGCGCAGACCGTCCGCGAGCAGGGCCGTGACGCGGTGATGGTCAACTGCAACCCGGAGACGGTCTCCACCGACTACGACACCTCCGATCGCCTCTACTTCGAGCCGCTCACGCTCGAGGACGTGCTGGCCGTGTGCGAGCTGGAGCAGCCCGAGGGAGTGGTGGTCCAGTTCGGCGGGCAGACCCCGCTCAAGCTCGCCGCCGGCCTGGAGGCCGCCGGGGTCACGATCCTGGGCACGAGCATCGACGCCATCGACCTGGCCGAGGACCGCTCCCGGTTCGGGGCGCTGCTGGACCGCCTGGGCTACAGCGCGCCGCCCTACGCCACCGCCAACAGCGCCGAGGGGGCGCTGGCCGCGGCGCCCGACGTGGGCTTTCCGCTGCTCGTGCGCCCCAGCTACGTGCTCGGCGGCCGCGCCATGGAGATCGTCTACGACGTCGACGGCCTGCGCGACTACCTGCAGCGAGTCGGCACGGAGGCCGGGGCGGCCATCTACCTCGACCGCTTCTTGGAGGACTCGATCGAGGTGGACGTCGACGCCCTGTGCGACGGGGACGCAGTCTGGATCGCAGGGATCATGCAGCACGTCGAGGAGGCCGGGATCCACTCCGGCGATTCGGCCTGCGTGCTGCCGCCCCACACGCTGGGCGGCGACATGCTCGACCGCATCCGCGAGCAGACGACCGGGATCGCCAAGGCGCTGGGGGTGGTGGGGCTGCTCAACGTGCAGTTCGCCATCCGCGGCGACCGCCTGTACGTGATCGAGGCCAACCCGCGCGCCTCGCGCACGGTCCCGTTCGTCTCCAAGGCCATCGGCCAGCCACTGGCCAAGCTCGCCTGCCGGATCCTGCTGGGCGAGAGGATCGCCGACCTCGGACTGCCCGCCAAGCCGCGTTGCCCGCACGTGTGCGTCAAGGAGGCGGTGCTGCCGTTCAGCCGCTTTGCCGGCGCCGACTCGCTCCTCGGGCCGGAGATGCGCTCCACCGGCGAGGTGATGGGGATCGCCGCCGACTTCCCGACCGCGTTCGCCAAGGCCCAGGCGGCGGCGGGCGCCAAGCTGCCCAACCAGGGCACGGTGTTCCTCACCGTCGCCGACGGCGACAAGCCAGCCGCCATCGGGATCGCCAGCATCCTGCACGACCTCGGATTCGACATCATCGCCACCCGCGGCACGGCCCAGTCATTGCGGCGCATGGGCATCCCGGCCACGCACATCAACAAGCTCAACGAGGGCCCGGACAACGTCGTGGACTGGATCGAACGCGGTGCCGTGGACCTCGTCATCAACACGCCGACGGGCACGCGCGCCCGCTCGGACGGCTATGAGATCCGAGCGGCGGCGGTGAAGCGTGGGATCCCGTGCATCACGACGATGTCGGGCGGCCTGGCCGCGGCCCGGGCGATCATCGCCGCCCAGCGCGGCGAGCCCGAGGTCGTCTCGCTCCAGGAGCTGCACCGCAGCCGCTCGGCGACACCCGCGCCGGCCCCGCAGTGACCGCGGCCGTGACTGACCGCGTGCAGGCGCCCTTCGGCGCACGCGCCGCGCGCGTCACGGCCGCCGAGCGCCACGGCGCCTACACCGTTCTGCGGTGCGCCGATCCCGCGGGCCCGCGCCCCGCCGCGGGGCAGTTCTACATGCTCCGGGCCGCCGAGCGGTGGGGAGGAGGCGCCGACGAGCGTCCGTACCTGCCGCGGGCCTTCAGCGTCCTACGCGCGCCGGCCGCGGGCGATGAGCTGCAGTTCCTCATCGAGGATGTCGGCCCAGGGACAGCGCGGCTGTGCGAGCTCGGGCCCGAGGACGAGCTACTGCTGGTCGGGCCGCTGGGGATCGGGTTCGCGCCACCGCGCGAGGGCCGGCGGCCGCTGCTGGCCGGCGGCGGGGTGGGGATCGCGCCGCTGGCCATCTGGCAGGACCAGCTCGGCGACGCGAGGATCCTGCTGGGGTTCCGCGACGCCGCCCACACGCCCGGCGCTGCGCTGCTGCGCGGCGCGAGCGTGGCCACCGACGACGGCAGCGTCGGCCATCACGGCCTGGTCACCGCGCTGCTGGCCGCGGAGCTCGACGCGGACCCTCACGCCGAGGTCTACGCCTGTGGACCGCCCCCGATGCTCGAGGCGGTGCGCGCGCTGTGCGCCGAGCGTGACGTGCCCGCACAGCTTGCGCTGGAGTCCGGGATGGCCTGCGGCTACGGCGCCTGCTTCGGCTGCGTGGTGCCCACCGTGGACGGCTACATCCGGCTGTGCCTCGACGGCCCGGTCATCGACGCCGCCCGCCTGGAGACCGCGCTCACGCCGGGGGCGGGACATTGACGGAGGGCGGCCCATGATCGACTTCTGCGGGGTCGAGCTCGCCCACCCGGTCATCAACGCGTCGGGCACCTTCGATGCGATCGCGGCGCGGCGCGCCTTCGGCGACGCCCTGCTCGAGCACTTCCCGTTCGCCGCGTTTGTCTCAAAGACGGTGACCGTCGCCCCGCGCCAGGGCAACCCGCCGCCGCGCCTGTGGGAGCTGCCCGCCGGGCTCATGAATTCGATCGGGCTGCCCAACAAGGGACTCGAGGGCTACCTCGCCCACGACCTGCCCGAGCTGGCCCGGCTGCCGGTTCCGCTGATCGTCAACGTGATGGGCTTCAGCCGCGACGAGGTGGCGAGGCTGGTCACGTCGTTCGCGCGGCGCGACGAGGTGGCCGCGCTCGAGCTCAACGTCTCCTGCCCCAACGTCGAGACCGGCCTCGTCATGGGCGCGGACCCCGACGAGGTGGCGCGGCTGATGAGCGCGGTCAGACCGCTGACCGACAAGCCGCTGATCGTCAAGCTCACGCCCAACGCCTCCGACGTCCCGGCGGTTGCCCTCGCGGCCGAGCGGGAGGGCGCGAGCGCCGTCTCGCTCATCAACACGATCCGCGGGATGGCCGTCCACCCGCGCACCCGGGCGCCGTGGCTGGGAGGAACCACCGGCGGGGTCTCGGGGCCGGCGGTGCGCGCCATCGCGCTGGCTCAGGTCCGGTCGGTGACCGAGGCTGTGCAGATTCCCGTGATCGGGATGGGCGGTGTCACGCATGGGCGCCACGCCGATGAGCTGATCGGCGCCGGCGCCACCCTGGTGGCGGTCGGGACCGAGAGCTTCCGGGACCCGTCCGCCGGCGCGCGGATCGCCTCCGAGTTAGCGCTCGCAGCGGCGCAGCCCCACCATTCCGGGCAGGGCCTGGTCGGGCTCCGACACTGATCGCGACGACCTGATATATGGGGCGAAAACCCCCTGCAAACCGAGACCAAATTCGAAACTAGGCTCGACAATGCTGAACCTCAAGCTGAGCTTGAGTCGAATTGGGTCATTTGGCCTTGATCGACCCGCCGCAAGATGTATAGTCGCCGCCCATGCCGCCGGTCAGTGAATCGTTCCCCAAGCAGGTGGCCGCACCGGAGCGTTCACTCGTGCAACGCATGGAGGCGCTGCAGCGTGCGAACGATATCCGCAGTCGCCGCGCGCAGCTCAAGCGCGACCTCAAAGCCGGTCGCACTCCGATTCACGAGCTGCTGCTCGACCCGCCAGATTATCTGCAGACCGCCAAGGTGTTCGACCTGCTGCTCGCCGTTCCCAAATACGGGCGCGTGAAGGTCAACAAGATCCTGGGCCAGTGCCGCATCTCGCCGAGCAAGACCCTCGGCGGGCTCTCGGAGCGCCAGCGCGGCGAGCTCGTGGCGCTGCTGCGCCGCCGCTGAGCAGATCTTCTCTGCGCCGGTGGCCAGAGTCTTCGTGATCACCGGTCCGTCCGGCGTCGGCAAGGGGACGTTGATCCGCGGCCTGCTCGAGCGCGTCCCTCAGCTCGGCCTCTCGGTCTCGGCGACGACCCGCGCGCCCCGGCCGGGGGAGACCCAGGGCGTCGACTATCACTTCATCGGCCCCGACGAGTTCGAGCAGCGCGTCGCCAACGGTGAGTTCGTGGAGCACGCCACCTACTCCGGCCGGCGCTACGGCACGCTGCGCTCAGAGCTCGAGGACCGGCTGCGGCGCGGCGAGCCGGTGGTGCTCGAGATCGAGGTCCAGGGGGCTCGCCAGGTCCGCGAGACGATGCCCGAGGCGCTCCAGGTGTTCATCGCCCCGCCCAGCCGCGAGGCGCTGCGCACCCGCCTGGTCGGCCGTGGCACCGACACGCCCGAGCAGGTCGACGCGCGGCTGCAGACGGCCGAGGGCGAGCTCGACGCGCAGGCGGAGTTCAGCCACGTCGTGGTCAACGACCGCCTCGACGACGCGCTGGCCGAGCTGGTGGACATCGTCCAGGGCGAGGTCGGCGCCGCCTCGTCCTCGTCCTCGTCCTCGTCGTCCGAGTAGCGTCGCCGGCCCCACCCGCCCCACCCTTGCAGGTTCTTGCACATCTGCCGCTAACCTTGAGAAGCAACCAACCACCGAAGGGCCAACCTTGATCTCACCCCGTATCGACAAGCTCCTGGACCACGTCGACTCCGACTACGCCAGTGTGCTCGTGGCCGCCAAGCGCGCGCGCCAGATCAACTCGTACTACCACAACCTCGGCGAGGGGACGTTCGACGAGTTTCCGCCCCCGATGGTCGATACCCGGTCGAAGAACTATCTGACGATCGCCCTGGAGGAAGTGGCGCAGGGCAAGCTGAAGTACCACTACCGTTAGCGACCGGCGCGGGTGTAGGAAGCACTCAGCTCAGACCAGAAGGCGGTAGAGAGGGTGGCGCGACTACTGTTCGGAGTGACCGGGGGGATCGCCGCCTACAAGACGCTCGAGACCGCCCGGCTGGCCATCAAGGCCGGGCACAGCGTCCGCGTCATCCAGACTGAGGCCGGCCAGCGCTTCGTCGGCGCCGCCTCGTTTGCCGGCATCACCGGAGCGCCAGTGCTGACCAGCGAGTTCGAGGACGACCCGCTGCGCGGCGCCTACCCGGGCGAGCCCACGCCCGACCGCGCCCCGATCAGCCACCTCGCGCTGGTCGAGAACGCCGACCTGTTCCTCATCGCGCCGGCCAGCGCCAACACGATCGCCAAGCTGGCCCACGGCCACGCCGACAGCCTGCTCACCACTGCGGCGCTGGCCGCGGCGTGTCCGATCGTGATCGCGCCGGCGATGAACAACCGTATGTACCTGCACCCGGCCGTCCAGGCCAACCTCGCGCTGCTGGCCGATCGCGGCGTGAGCGTGATCGGCCCAGGTACCGGGGACCTGGCCTCGCACGGCGAGCACGGGGTGGGCCGGATGTCGGAGCCCGCCGAGCTGCTTGAGGCCATCGAGGCGCGGCTGGCCGAGGCGGCGTGGGAGGGTGGGGGCCGGTTCCGGTCGTGGCTGGGGGTGCGCGTGCTTGTCACCGCCGGCGGCACCCGCGAGCCGATCGACAGCGTGCGTTTCATCGGCAACCGCTCCAGCGGTCGGATGGGGTTCGCCCTGGCCGAGCGCGCCGCGCGCCGCGGCGCCGAGGTCACGGTGGTGGCGGCCAACGTCGCCCTGCCCGCTCCTCCCGGGGTGAACGTCGTCACCGTCGCGACGGCGGCCGAGCTCAAGGCCGCCTGCGATGAGCGCTTCGCCGCCACCGACGTCTTGCTCATGGCCGCGGCGGTCGCGGATTTCCGCCCGCGCGCCCCCGCGGCCCACAAACTCAAGAAGGACACTGGCGCGCCGCGCCTCGAGCTCGAACCCACCGAAGACGTGCTGAGCACGCTGGCCGGGCGACGTCGCCCCGATCAGGTGCTGGTGGGTTTCGCCGCGGAGCACGGGGACGGCGCCATCGACTACGCGCGCGCCAAGCTGGAGCGCAAGCGGCTTGACGCGATCGTGGTCAACGACATCTCGCAGCCCGGCATCGGCTTCGATGCCGCCGAAAACGAGGTGACGATCCTCTCCAGGGACGGCGAGGAGCTCCGGCTACGTAGGTCAAGGAAGGAGCAGATCGCCGACGGCGTCCTCGATGAGGTGGAGAAGCTTCGAGCCAAGGAGTCAGACGATCGAGCCATCAGAGCAGACCCCGCTCGCACCGCAGGAGTCTGAAGCGTTCGCCGCCGTGGGGCGGGCGCTGACAGCGAACATCAACAAGGCGGTGCAGGTCCGCCCCGAGACGCTGCGCCACCTGCTGGTGTCGCTGCTGGCCGAGGGCCACGCGCTGGTCGAGGATTACCCCGGCGTCGGCAAGACGGCGCTTGCCCGCGCCCTGGCGCGGTCGATCGACTGCCAGTTCGCGCGCATCCAGTGCACCTCGGACCTGTTGCCCGCCGACGTGGTGGGTACCAACGTCTACGACCAGCGCGAGCAGCGCTTCGAGTTCCGGCCCGGACCGGTGTTCGCCAACGTGGTGCTGGTCGACGAGATCAACCGGGCCTCGCCGAAGACCCAGTCGGGACTGCTCGAGTGCATGCAGGAGCGTCGAGTGACCGTGGACGTCCATACCCACGAGCTGGCGCGCCCGTTCCTGGTGCTGGCCACGCAGAACCCAATCGAGTACGAGGGCACGTATCCGCTACCCGAGGCCCAGGTCGACCGCTTCATGGTCCGGCTCTCGATGGGCTACCCCGACCGCACCGCCGAGGCCGGGATGCTGGCCCAGCACGAGTCCGGTGACCAGGTGATGTCGCTGCGCCCGGTGGTGACCGCCGCTGAGGTTCTGGCCGCCCAGGATGCCGCGGCACGCGTCCGCGCCACCGCCCCGCTGCGCGATTACATCGTGCGGCTGCTGTGGCGCACGCGCGAGGACCCCCGCGTCGATCTCGGGGCCAGCCCCCGCGCCGGCCTGCTGCTGCTGCGCGCGGCCAAGGCCAACGCGATGATGAGCGGGCGAGACCACGCCCTGCCCGATGACGTCCAGGCCCTGGCCGTCCCGGTGCTCGCCCACCGGCTCGTGCTGGCGCCGGAGACCCCGCGCGCGGCCGCGCGCGACGTGATCCTCGACGCCGTCGGCTCGACGAGAGCGCTCTAAGGACGACCGTGCCCGACACGGACCGCCCCGTCTCACCACGGCTCCACGCCAAGCGAGCCGCGGCGGTGGCGGGCTGCGGCGTGGTGCTGTGCCTGGTGTCGTTCATCTTCGACGCGGCGCCCCTGTTCGTGCCCGCGCTCGGTCTCATCCTGCTGGGTGCGGGCGCGCCCGCGTGGGTGTGGCTCGCCGCCAGGGGCGCCGGCACGCAACGCCATCTCCCTGCCGAGCGGGTCATCGAGGATGAGCCGGTCGACGCCACCATCGAGGTCCGGCGCGGGCGGCTGGGCCTGCCGGGAGCCCAGGTGGTCGATCCGTTCACCGGCTCGCGATTCGAGTTGGCCGGCGAGCTCTCGCCGGTCAAGGGCGACCGCACCACCAGCGTTCGAGTGAGCTCGCGCTTCGCTCGCCGCGGCCTGCATCGCCTCCCCGCGCCGGCACTCACTGTGCGCGACCCCCTCGATCTCAGCCGCGCCGAGGCGGTCGGCCGAACCGGCAGTCAGCAGGTCCTCGTGCTGCCGCGAACCGAGCCGGTGCGCTGGCTTGGCTCGCGCCACAGCCGGCGGCTGCGCCTCCCCGACGGCCACGCCGGGTCCGAGGCGCTCGCCGCCGTCGACCTCGACGGGCTACGCCCCTACCGCAAGGGGACTCCCGCCAGCCGGATCCACTGGCCTGCGGTGGCGCGGGGCGCCGGGCTGATCGAGCGCCGCCTGCAGTCCGACGGCGACGCCCGTCCGCTCGTCGTCCTCGACGCCCGCACGCCGTCCTTGGACGGGCGGGCCGGGGTGGAGCTGGTGGATGCCGCAGTGCGTGCTGCGGCCTCGCTCGTGCTCGAATTCAGCGCCGCCGGGGGCTGCGGGCTGCTCCTGCCCGGCGAGCAGCGCCCGACCGTCATCGACCGCGAGCTCATCTCGTGGCCGGCGGCGTACGCGCGGCTCGCGGTCGTCGAGGGCGGCAGCTTGAGCCGAGCGCCGGTGCTGGGCTCGATGTCGGCCCGCGGCGGGGCGATGATCTACGTCGCCGCGTCGCCGGTGGAGCGTCTCAGTGCCGTGCTCGCCGCGCCGGGCGGCGGGCCCACGATGCTCGTCGTGCCCGAGGCCGACCTGGTGGGCGGCCATCCGCGCGGGGTGCGCAACGTGGCCCGGCCGACGCTGACCGTGTCGGGCTGCCAGGGCTTCCTGCTCGGCGCCGGCCGCCGCTACGAGCGCACGCGTCCCGAGGACAGGGTGGCCTAATGGGCCTCCCGCAAAGCCGATGAGTGTCGGCGCCGCCACGCTGGATCAGGTCGGCCGGCTGCTGCGCGGCCCGCGGACCGACGCCCGCCCGAGCGCCGCGCGCGCCGAACGCCCGTGGATCCGGCTGATGACCTTCACCGCCCTGGCCGGCTACGGGCTGGTGCGCTGGGCGACGCTCATGCACCCCGAGCCGGGATGGCGGCTCTTCGGACTGCTGGCGCTGGCGGTCCTGATGGCCGGCGCGGTGCCGCTGGCCGCCCGCCAGAGCCGGGTGGCGGCGGCGGGGGCGTCCGTGGTCATCATCCTGCTCGCCTTCCCCATCTCGGGAATGCGCTTTCACCGCCTCACCCACATGAGCATCGCGTGGACCGCGCGCCGGATCGAGCACGGACTGAACCTCCTGCCCAACGCGTTGGTCCCCTACCTGGGCCACAGCAGCGACGTGCGGCTGGTGGTCGTTCTGGGGGCGGCCGTGCTCGTCCTCGACGCCGCGGCGGTGCTGGCCTTCGCCGGCGGAGGCGCGGGCCTGGGCGACGGGCGGCGCGCGGCCGCGGCGCTCCCGCTGATCGCGCTGGCCATCGTGCCCTCGACCCTCATCCGGCCCGAGCTGCCCTATCTGCAGGGGCTGCTCCTGTTCGTGTTGCTGGCGGCCTTCATGTGGGGCGAGCGGGTCCGCAGCGGGGCGGCGGCCTCCGCGATCGGGATCGTCGCGCTGGCGGGCGTGGCGGGCGCGATCGCAGCGCCGCGCGTGGATCAGCGCTCACCGTGGGTCGACTACCGCGCGTGGGCGGGCACGACCGTGCCGGTCCACGTGGACACGTTCAACTGGAACCAGACCTACGGCCCGCTGCGCTGGCCCCAGAGCGGACACGAGGTTTTCACGGTGAGCGCGGGCAAGGCCGATCGCGACTACTGGAAGGCCGAGGACCTCGACACGTTCGACGGCGACCGCTGGGTCGCCGGGCTCGCCCCGGGGCCGCCGCTGCCGTCACCCAGCGGGGACGCCCTGAGCCGCTGGACGAAGACCATTCGCGTTTCGATCGTGGGCATGAAGACGCCCGATGTCATCGCCGCGGGCGCTGCCGGGCCGCCGTCGACCCTGCCGGGGGGCGTCGAGCAGGGCCCTGACGCCGGGACGTGGCAGTCCGGCACGCCGATGGGCCCGGGGACGAGCTACACGCTGTCGGTCTACTCGCCGCAGCCCTCGCCGCATGAGCTGGCGACGGCCGGACGCGACTACCCGGACAACCTGCTGGCGAGCTTCCTCACCCTCCGCCTTCCGCCGGCATCGAGCAGCGGCGCCGGTGTCGGGACGGTGCGGGTGACGTTCCCGGTCTTCCACACCCACCGGCAACCGTCGGTGACGCCCGGCAGCGCCCCGGTGCCCCGCGGGCTGCTCGCGCCGCCCCACCAGTCGGAGGGGGTGGCCGCGATCGACGAGTCGCCGTACGCACAGGCCTACGCGCTGGCCCACCGGCTCGCCGCCAAGGCCCGGACGCCGTACGCGTTCGTGATGAGCGTCCGCAACTGGCTCAGCCAAGCGCATGGCTTCTCCTACACGCAGACCCCGCCCCAGCGCCAATTCCCCCTGGAGAGCTTCCTCTTCACCGACCACACCGGGTACTGCCAGCAGTTCTCCGGCGCCATGGCGCTGCTGCTGCGGATGGGCGGGATCCCCGCCCGCGTCGCCGCCGGCTTCACCCCGGGAACCTATGACCAGAAGAGCGGCCGCTGGATCGTGACCGACATCGACGCCCACGCCTGGGTCGAAGCCTGGTTCCCCACCTACGGGTGGGTGCGCTTCGACCCCACGCCGACGACGGCTCCGGCGCGCGGCGGGGGCGCCATCGAGCCGATCCTCAAGGGGACCCTGCCGGGCGGCAAGTCGACCACGGATGCGGCCCTGGGGCGGCGCGGGGTCGGCAGCGGTGGGGCGGCGACCACGGCAGGTCGACATCGCGCCGCCGGCGGAACCAGCCTGTGGTGGCTGGGGGTGCTTGGTGTCGCGCTGATCGCGCTGCTGGCCTGGGCCGCGCGCCGCCTCATGCGCGACCACATCGCCCGCACCGATCTGCTGGCCGAGCTCGAGCGCGCGCTGGCGCGAACCGGGCGCCCGCTGCAGGACGGGCACACGCTCGTCGCCCTGGAACGCCGCCTGCACGGCGCACCCGACGCGGAGGCCTACGTGCGCACGCTGCGCCTGTCGCGCTACGGCGGCCTGGAGAGGACCCCCAACGCCGCGGAGCGGCGGGCGCTGCGCCGCGAGCTCGGACGTGGACTGGGGTTCATCGGCCGCATCCGCGCCCTGTGGGCGCTGCCCCCTCGCCTGTAGGTCGCGCCGGCGCCTGCCGAGCGGCCGCCGGTCGCCGAGCCTGCGACGGGGACCTGGTGCGGACTCTTAAACTCCTAGGCGTGGAAGACGTCTACGACCTGTTTCAGCGCGGGACCGCCCTGCTCGAAGGGGGCCATCACCACCAGGCCGCCATCCCGCTGGCCCGCGCCCGCGATCTCGCGCCCGACAAGACCTCGGTGCGCGAGGCCCTGGGCCGCGCGCTGTTTCACATCCAGCACTACGAGGAGGCTGCCGAGGAGTTCCGGGCGGTGGTCGAACGAGCGCCCACCAACGACTTCGCCCAGTTCTGCCTGGGCCGCTGCCTGCAGCTGCTCGGCCGCCACGACGAGGCCCGCAAGCCGCTGGCGCTCGCCGCCTGCCTACAGCCGGGCCGGCGCGACTATCGCGTCTACCGAGACCGCGCGCGGGCCCGCGCCGAGGAGCAGTCGGGCGGGTAGCGGCGGGCCGCGCAGGCGTTCACCAATGCACCGCTGCGGTGCTAACCTCATCGACACAGCTTTCCGGCCGGGCGTTCCCGGTGCCGTTTTAGAAAGTGGGCGCTCGCCCGCTTTTTTTATGAGATTTATGGAGGAGACAGTGAGTGCCCTACAGACCGAGATCGAAGCCAGACTTGCCGGCGTCGAGCCTGAGGTCGAGGTGCTGCTGGTGGAGGTCGCAGGCCCCACGCTGCGCCTGTTCATCGACCACCCGGAGGGCGTGAGCTTGGATCTGTGCGAGCGTGTAACGGGCCACCTGACCGAGTACCGGCAGAGCTATGCGCTGGAGGTCTCGTCCCCCGGCCAGGACCGTCCGCTCACCAAGCCCCAGCACTACACCCGTTTCCTTGGCCGCCGCGCCCGCGTGCGGCTGCGCGAGGCCACCGAAGGTCACAAGCAGTTGACCGGCGAGTTGGTCGGCGCCTCAGATAGCGAAGTCACGATCGCTGCCGGTGACGGGATCCTCACGATCCCGTACGAGCAGATCGTCCGCTCCAACCTCGTACCCGGAGACTGATTCATGTCCAAGGAGATCGTTGAGGCCGTACGGGGCCTCGCAGCGGAAAAGAACATTTCGCACGAGAAGCTGATGGAGGCGCTGGAAGACGCGCTCCTGTCGGCCTACAAGAAGACCCCCGGCTCGGCGCCGTACGCCAAGGTGGAGATGGACCGCGACAGCGGCGACTTCATCGTGTGGGAGCTCAAGATCCCGGCGGAGCTCGAGGAGCAGCTGCTCATCGAGGCCAGCACCGACGCGCAGCCGACCGTGGACCCCGAGACGGGGGAGATGCGCGACGCTCCCGAGCCCGAGATCGACATGGAGAAGCTCAAGGAGTACGAGGACCAGATCGAGATCGAGGACGTCACGCCGCACGACTTCGGGCGCATCGCCGCCCAGACGGCCAAGCAGGTGATCCTTCAGCGGATCCGCGAGGCCGAGCGCGACATGATGTTCGAGGAGTACCGCGATCGCGTCGGCGAGCTGATCACCGGGATCGTGCAGCAGTCCGATTCGCGCTACACGCTCGTGCAGCTGCGCGAGCGCGTCGAGGCGCTGCTCCCCAAGTCAGAGCAGGTCGACGGAGAGCGCTACGACCACTCGCAGCGCATCAAGGCGGTCATCAAGGACGTCTCCAACTCGACCAAGGGGCCCAGCATCATCGTCTCCCGCCGCGATCCCGAGCTGATCAAGTCGCTGTTCGAGCTCGAGGTGCCGGAGATCGCCGACGGCCTGGTGGAGATCACCGGCGTCGCCCGCGAGCCCGGCTATCGCTCGAAGATCGCCGTTGTCTCCCACGTGGACGGGGTCGACCCCGTCGGCGCCTGCGTCGGGCCCCGAGGGTCCCGGGTGCGCATGGTCGTCTCGGAACTGCGTGGCGAGAAGATCGACATCATCCCCTACAACGACGAGCCGGCCCGCTTCGTGGCCAAGGCGCTGTCGCCCGCGCGCGTGCGCGAGGTGCTCGTCGACGACGCCGGCAAGCAGGCGACGGTCATCGTTCCCGACGACCAGCTCTCGCTGGCGATCGGCCGCGAGGGCCAGAACGCCCGCCTCGCCGCGCGCCTCACCGGCTGGCGGATCGACATCCGCTCCGAGACCGAGTTCGCCGCCGAGGAGGCCGAGCACGGCTACGAGGAGGAGGAGCTTCAGGGCCGCTGCGCCGCCATCCTCTCCAACGGTCGCCGCTGCCCCAACGCGGCACTCCCCGGCTCGCGTTACTGCGGCATCGAGGCTCACCAGGCGCTGGCGGGCAAGGGCACCGATCAGGTCGGGCCCGATCCTGAGCCCGAGCCCGACGAGGCCCCGGAGCCCGAGGCGGAGGTCGAGGTCGCCGCAGCGGCGGCCGCAGCGCCCGAGGCGACTGAGGCTGTCGCGCCCGAGGCCGCCGACGCGCCCGAGGCCGTGGAGCCCGACCCCGCGCCGGAGGCCCCCGCGCCCGAGGCAGAACCCGCGTCCCAAGAAGGGGCCTAGACTCAGATAGAGATGAGCAACAAGCGCGTACATCAAATCGCCAAGGAGCGTGGGCTTCCGACCAAGGACGTCCTTGCGCGCCTCAAGGCGGCCGGTGTCGACGTGAAGGCGTCGTCGTCGTCGGTCGACGAGGAGGTGGCGTCGCGCGTGCTCGCCAACGGCGACCAGTCACGGTCGGAGCCGGGCTCGAGCTCGGGCGCGGCCACCAAGGCCAAGCCGGCCGAGACCTCCAAGGCCAAGAGTGCCGACGGTGCTACGGGCGCGCCCAGGTCCGCTGAGCGGCCCCGGAGTGAGGCCCCCGCGGCGCCGGCGGCCGAGAAGCCGGCCAATGCGGCCGCGGCCCAGGCCTCGACACCCGCGCCGGCGGCCGAGAGTGCGCCCGCCGCTGACGGCGGCCGGTCCCAGGGCGCCGGTGCCGGCGCCGAGCAGCACAAGCGCCCCACCCGAGATTCCCTGCAGGGCGAGCGCGCCCCCGGCAATGCCGGTGGACGGCGCCGCGTGGTCATCGACTCACAGGCTTCGCGCCGCGCGACCGGTGGCGGCGGGCCCCCGCAGTCAAACCAGCCGCCGCGCCGCCAGCGCCGCGGCCGACGCCGGCGTGGCGTCTACGACGAGGAAGCCGAATCGCGTCCCTCGCGCACCGCCGTCGCCGATCCGAGCGCGATCCAGATCAACTCGGGCTCGACCGTCAAGGACGTCTCTGAGTACCTGGACGTCTCGACCTCGGAGATCATCAAGAAGCTGATGGGTCTCGGGGAGATGCGCACGCTCACCCAGACCCTGTCGGACGAGACCATCGAGGTGCTTGCCACCGAGCTGGGCAAGGAAGTGGAGATCGTCCACTCCGAGGACGAGGAGATCGCCGAGCCGGTGTTCGACGACGCCGATGAGGATCTCGTCGAGCGCGCCCCCGTGGTGACGATCATGGGCCACGTCGACCACGGCAAGACGTCGCTGCTCGACGCGATCCGGGAGACCCAGGTGGCGGCCGGCGAGGCCGGCGGCATCACCCAGCACATCGGCGCCTACCAGGTCCGTCACGACGACCACGCGATCACCTTCCTCGACACGCCGGGCCATGAGGCCTTCACCGCCATGCGCGCCCGCGGCGCCAAGGTCACCGACATCGCGGTGATCGTGGTGGCTGCCGACGACGGCGTGAAGCCCCAGACCCAGGAGGCCGTCGACCATGCCAAGGAGGCTGGCGTCCCGATCCTGGTGGCCGTCAACAAGATCGACAAAGAGGGCGCGCAGCCCGACCGCGTCCGCACCGAGATGACCGCGCTGGGCCTGCAGCCCGTCGAGTGGGGCGGCGACATCGAGTTCGTCAACGTCTCGGCCAAGACCAGGGACGGCCTCGACGACCTGCTCGAGACGATCATCGTCATGGCCGAGGTCGAGGAGCTCAAGGCCAACCCCGACGCCGCCGCCTCGGGCACGGTGATCGAGTCGAAGCTCGACCCCGGCCGCGGCCCGGTGGTCACCATCCTCGTCAGCCGCGGCACGCTGGAGGTCGGGGACGCGCTCGTCGCCGGCGCCCAGTGGGGCCGGGTGCGCGCGATGCACGACTTCCGCGGCAACCGGATCGGCCAAGCGCTGCCGGGCGAGCCCGTGGAGGTCCTGGGATTCGACGGCGTCCCTGAGGCCGGCGAGCACGTTCGGGCCGTCGAGCACGATCGCCGCGCCCGCCAGCTCGCGATGGAGCGCGCCTCGCGCCTGAAGGCCGAGTCGCTGGCCCGTCAGAGCGGTAAGCGCGTGTCGCTGGAGAACATCTTCGGCTCCGACCTCAAGGAGCTCAATCTGCTCGTCAAGGCCGATGTCGCGGGTTCGCTGGAGGCGATCGAGGACGAGATCGCCAAGCTCCCGCAGGACGAGGTCTCGGTGGTCGTCATCCGCCGTGCCGTCGGCGCCGTCACCGAGTCCGACGTCATGCTGGCGGCGGCATCCAACGCGATCATCCTGGCCTTCAACGTTCGTCCCGTGGGCGACGCCCGGGCCGTGGCCGAGCGCGAGGGGGTGGAGATCCGCGGTTACTCGGTGATCTATCGCGCCATCGACGAGCTGCGGCTCGCCATGCAGGGCATGCTCGCTCCCGAGGAGGTCGAGGAGGCACTCGGCAGCGCCGAGGTGCGCCAGATCTTCCGGGCGTCGCGCGTGGGCACGATCGCCGGCTCCTACGTGACCGAGGGCAAGATCACCCGTGGCTCCAAGGTCCGCCTGGTCCGCGACGGCACGGTCATCTGGGACGGCGAGATCGCCAGCCTGCGGCGCTTCAACGAGGACGCGCGCGAGGTGTCATCGGGCTATGAGTGCGGCATCGTGCTGCGCGACTATGCCGACGTCAAGGAGGGCGACGTGCTCGAGACCTATACGACCCGCCAGGTCGAGCGCGAGCTCAGCTGAGCGGCCGGCCGTGTCGCGGCCAGCCGGCGGAGGATTCGTGGCAGTGTTGGTGATCGATCTGCATTTCCCTGACGTCGGGAGCCTCAAGGGCAAACGCAAGGAGCTGTCCTCGATCAAGGCTCAACTCGCGGGACGTTTGGGCGTTGCCGTGTCCGAGACGGGGTATCAGGATCTGTGGCAGCGCGCGATGCTGACCGCGGCTCTCACCGGAGGGTCGCTGCGCCGGCTCTCCGCTGCCGCCGACGAGGTGGAGCGCTGGGTGCTGGCCCGCTGTCCCGAGGGAGCCAGTGTCGAGCGATTCGTGGCCTCCGTCGAGGATTTGCGAGGATGAGCTATGAGGTCGCAGCGCGAACGAATGTGCGGAGGGTAGGATGCGCGGTGGCCGCATGCGGCGCGTCGACGAGGCGATGAGAGCCGTCCTCTCCGACGCGATCGCGACAGATCTCAAGGACCCGCGGATAGGGTTCGTGACAGTGACCGGTGTCAAGACCAGCCCCGATCTCAGGCACGCTCGCGTCTACGTGAGCGTTCTCGGCGACGACCCCGAACGCAGCGCCACGATCGATGGCCTGCGCTCGGCCCACGGCTTCCTCCAGCGCCGCCTGGCCGACGAGCTCATGCTCAAGCACACGCCGTCATTGACCTTCGCGTACGACGACTCCGTGGATCGGGGCATGCGCATCTCGCATCTGCTCGACGAGCACGCCCCCCGAGGAGGAGACCGGTGACCGATAACGGGGACCGCTCCTCCCGCGATCGGGTCCTGTCGGAGCTGCGCGCCGCGGACAAGCTGGTCGTGGTCGCTCACGAGAACCCCGACGGCGATGCGATCGGCTCGTTGGTGGCGATGCGCGGGATCCTGGCCGAGATCGGCAAGGACTGCGTGATGTTCATCGATGGGCACGACCTGCCACTTCCCCAGGAATACGCCTTCCTCCCGTTGGACGGCCTCGTCTCCGAGCCGCCCGCCGACATCGATGCGCGCACGATCGTGTTCCTGGATTGCGGCAACATCGAGCGCAACCCCGCCGAGGCGTTTCGGCGGCCGGGTGCCGACGGCAGTCACATCCTCAACATCGATCACCACCACGACAACACCCACTTCGGGACGGTCAACCTGGTGGTGCCCGAGGCCTCATGCACCGCCGAGATCGTGTGGGACCTGATGAACCAGCTGCGGGTCTCGCCGACTCGGACGATCGCCGACGCCCTCTACGTCGGACTGATCACTGACACCGGGCGCTTCATGTACGAGAACACCGGGACCCAGGCTCATCTCATGGCCGCCGACCTCATCGAGGCCGGCGTGGATGTCCACGACATCTACCGCCACGTGTACGAGGGCGTCCCCTACGGCAAGCTGGCCCTGCTGGCGCGCGGGCTGACCAACGTCCAGCGCTACGACGACGGCCGGCTGACGATCACCGACCTCTCGGTCGGCGACTTCTCGGACTCCGACGCCCAGGAGAGTTACTCGGAGGGCGTCATCGACCACCTCCGCGCCGTCCAGGGCACGCGGCTGGCCGCGTTGGTGCGCGACCGGCTCGGCGGCCCGGGCAACGGTGGGTCGCGCAAGGTCTCGCTGCGGGCCGGCGACGACGCCATCGACGTGTCGGCGATCGCGCGGGCACAGGGCGGCGGCGGTCATCGCCAGGCGGCGGGCTTCAGCACCGAGCTGTCCTACGACGAGCTGGTCTCGTTCCTGCGCGAGCAGCTCGCCGCGCAGAGCTGACACCCCTGCGGGGGTGCGGGTGAGCGGGATGGGCCGGGACCGATCTCACGTCCTTCTCTACGACAAGCCCGCTGGCGCGACCTCGCATGACGTGGTGGCCTCGGTGCGCCGCGCGCTGCCGCGCAAGACCAAGGTCGGGCACGCGGGCACGCTGGACCCGTTCGCCACCGGCCTGCTGCTCGTGCTCGTGGGGCGCGCCACCCGCGCCCAGCGCTTCTTCATGGCGCTGCCCAAGCGCTATGAGGTGGTGGCCCGCTTCGGCGCGGTCTCGACCACCGGCGACCCCGAGGGCGAGATCACCGAGACCGGGAACGTGCCCGCCGGGGAGCTCTCGCTTCCCGAGGGAACCATCTCCCAGCGGCCGCCGGCGTACTCCGCGGTCAAGGTGGGCGGACGCCGGGCGTACGAGCTGGCCCGCGCCGGAGCCGAGGTGGAGCTGGCCGAGCGCGAGGTCACGGTGCACCGTTTCGCGCAGCTCTGGCACGACGGTGACCGCCGCGCCTTCGCCATCGAATGCTCCTCGGGCACGTATGTGCGCAGCCTCATCGCCGATCTCGGCGATGCCTACTGCCTGGAGCTGCGGCGCACCCACATCGGGGGCTTCGACGTCACCGACGCCGACCCCGAGCGTCCGGTGCCCCTGTCTGAGGCGCTGGGCTTTCTCCCCGAGGTGGCGCTGACCGAGGACGCGGCCCGGCGGGCCGCACACGGGGTACGGATCGACGCACCCGACGACGTTTCTGCCCGACAGGCGGGCGCGGTCGTGCGGCTGACGGACGCGGACGGGCTCATCGCCCTTGCCGAGCCGGTGGACGGCGGCGCGGGGCTCAAGCCGATCGTGGGCTTCCGAGGCTAGGCTTCCCGGCGATGCAGGTGACGATGCTCGCGGACGTCGAGGCCCGCCCGCGCCGCGTGGCGGTGGGCGAGTTCGACGGCGTCCATCTGGGCCACCGCGAGGTGATCTCCGGCAACGACACGGTGCTGACGTTCGAGCCCCACCCGCTGGCCGTGGTGCGGCCCGAGGCGGCGCCCCGGCTGCTCACCAGCCTCGACGCCAAGGCCGAGCTGATCTCCGCGCTCGGGGTCCGGGAGCTGGTGCTCATCGGGTTCGACGAGCGGTTCGCGGCCCAGACCCCCGAGGAGTTCATCGACCACGTCCTGGTCGAGCGCCTCCGGGCGACCCATGTCTCGGTGGGCGAGAACTTCCGCTTCGGCCACGGCGCCGCCGGTGACACCGACATGCTCGGGGCGGACCCGCGCTTTGAGACGCGCGTCGTCCGCCTGGTCGAGGTCGACGGTGAGATCGTGTCCTCCAGCCACATCCGGGCGCTGGTCTCCGCCGGCGACGTCGAGCACGCCGCCCGGTTTCTCGGCTCCCCTTTTCAGCTGCGCGGGGAGGTGGTGACCGGCGATCGACGTGGGCGAGAGCTGGGCTTTCCGACGGCCAACATCGTCCCCGACGAGGAGTTCGTCTGCCCCGGCCACGGGGTCTACGCCGCCCGCGCCAACGGGCACTGCGCGGCGGTGTCGGTGGGCGTGCGCCCCACCTTCGGTACCGGGCGTGCGGTGCTGGTGGAGGCATTCCTGCTGGACTTCGACGGCGACCTGTACGGCCAGGAGCTCCGGGTCGACTTCCTGGCGCGCCTGCGCGGCGAGCGGCGCTTTGACACCGTCGAGGCCCTGGTGGAGCAGATGCAGCTCGACGTGGAGCAAACGCGTCGGCTGTGCGGGTGATGTCTGCTAGCCTCACCGGCCGCATGACTCTGACTCAGGAACGCAAGCAGGAGCTGGTCGAGAAGTTCGGCGACAGCCCCACCGACACCGGCAAGACCGAGGTCCAGGTGGCGCTCCTCACCGAGCGCATCAACCAGCTCACCGTGCACCTGCGCACGCACGCGAAGGACCATCACTCGCGCCGCGGGCTGCTCATGCTCAACGGCCAGCGCCGCCGTTTCCTCAACTACCTGCGCAAGACGGACCTCGAGCGCTACCGCGCGCTCATCCGCGAGCTCGGCCTGCGGCGGTGATCGCCAGCGGGACCTCGGTCCCTGAGTTCACCCTCAAGCGCGGCGACGGCAGCGACTTCACGCGGGCCGACCTGGAGGGCAAGACGAGCGTGCTCGTCTTCTATCCCTTCGCCTTCAGCCCGGTCTGCACCGACCAGCTCAACCTCTACGAGGAGGTCCTGGAGGACTTCGCAGCCAAGGGCGCGACCCTGTACGGGGTCTCCTGCGACGCCACCTACTCCCAGACCGCCTTTCGGGAGAAGCTGGGGGTGACGATCGAGCAGCTGTCTGACTTCGAGCCCAAGGGCGCGGTCTGCCGGGCGTTCGACGCCTACCACGAGGGCGGCTTCCCCCAGCGGGCACTGGCCATCGTGGGCCCCGACTGCGTGGTGAAGTGGTCCTACCAGGCGGACTCGCCGGGTGACCTGCCGGGCGCCAACCTGATCTTCGACGCGCTGGGCTGACCCGGAGCGCTCCCCGTGAGCGAGCTCGGCTCCGCTCCCGTCCCCGAGCCTTCTGACGCCGATCATCGCCGCGGCGCGGGCTCGGTGACCATCGTCTACGCCGACTTCGAATGCCCCTACTGCGCGGCGCTCGAGCTGCGCCTGCGCGACCTCCCGCTCGCGGTGGTCTTCCGCCACTTCCCCGTGCGATCGAGTCATCCCCGCGCCTGGCCGGCGGCGTGCGCCGCCGAGGCCGCCGGGCGCCAGGGCCGCTTCTGGGAGATGCACGATCTCCTCTTCTCAGACCAGGCGCGCCTGGAGGATCCCCACCTGTGGGACCGCGCGCGCCGGCTCGGGCTCGACCTGGAGCGCTTCGATGCCGACCGCCGCAGCGACGGCGTGCGCGAGCGGGTCAAGGCGGACTTCCGCGCAGGGGTGCGAGCCGGGGTGGTCACGACCCCGGCGGTGTTCGTGTGGCGCGACGGGCAGGCCGAGCCGGTCGACCGCGCGGATCTGGGGCGCCGGTTCGGGGCCGTCAGCCCGTAGCGGCCCGGCGCGGCGCGGGCGGGGCCTTGTGTGCCCGCTTGACCTGCTCGAGGTCCTCGAGCGAGGGGGGCGTCCCACGAAGATGGGGCTGTTCGATCCCGGGCGCGCTGATGGCGGAGCGCACGAGATCGAGTTGGCGCGAGATCACGTCGGGCTTGAGGTGCTGGAAGGAGCCGGCGACCTCGCACACGCCCTTGACCATCATCATCACGTCGATCGCGCTGATGTCGGCGCGCACCGCGCCGGCGTCCTGGGCTCGGCGAACGAGGGCCTCGAGCACGGACACGAGCTCCTCGTGGATCTCGCGGATCTCGTCGTTGGCCAGCCACGTCTCGGCGATCGCGTCGAACAGGGCGCGGTCGGTCTGCGAGCGGCCCACGGACTGCTCGATGAGGTCAAACAGCGACGCGCCGGCGTCGGGGGCCTCCAGTGCCGCGCGGCCGCGGGTGATGGACTCGCGCATCCTCTCGACCACGATCGCGGCGATCAGGTGCTCCTTGGAGGGGAAGTTGCGAAACAGCGTGCCGCGGCCCACACCCGCCTGCTGCGCGATCTCGCCGACGCCGACCTCCAGGCCCCGCTCGCAGAAGATCTGCGTCGCGGCGTCCAGGAGGCGACGCCGGTTGCGTTCGGCGTCCGCCCGCATGGTGCGGCGTTCCTCCATCGGATGGGGATTCTGCTCCATTTGCATGACGAACGCTAGTACAGAGGGTCGATGGGGGCTACGCGGGGATGGGCTGGACGCCCGCCTCGATGGCCCGCTCGACCTCGCGCATGTGCCGCGGCCGCAGGGCCACGGTCATGATCACGACGCCGGCGGCCAGCATGAGCGCCGCCGCCAGGAAGGCGACGTGATAGCCGGAGACCCGGGCGGCGAGGACCGACGCTTGGCTCGTGCCGTCCAGGACGCGGGCGGTCTGGCTGGCCGCCAGCGTGGAGAGGATGGCCAGCCCCAGCGAGCCGCCGACCTGCTGGGCGGTGTTGAACAGGCCGCTGGCCAGGCCGGCGTCCTCATCCGATACGCCGCTGGTCCCCATCAACGTGATCGGCACGAAGGTCAGGCCCATGCCCAGGCTCATCGGCAGCAGCCCCACCAGCAGGTCCGAGACGTAGCTGCCGTGCACCGGCAGCTGGGTCAGCACCAGCATTCCGAGGGACGCCAGCGCGATGCCACCGGTGGACACGTTGCGCACCCCCAGGCGCTTGATCAGCGGCTGGGCCACGCCGGCGCCGATCACGATCCCCGCCGTCACCGGCAGGAAGGCCAGGCCCGCGCGCAGCGGGCTGTAGCCGAGGATCTCCTGGACGTACAGCGAGGCGAAGAAGAACATCCCGAACATCCCCGACGCGACCAACAGCAACACCGAATCGCCCACGGCCAGGGCGCGGACGCGGAAGATGCTGAGGCGCACCAGGGGCGCCTTGCTGCGGGCCTCGATCGCGACGAAGGCGCCCAGCAGCGCCGCTGCGAGGGCGAGCAGCCCGATGGTCTTGCCCGAGCCCCAGCCGTAGGTCTGCGCCTTGACGATGGCGTAGACGAGCACGACCAGGCCGCCGGTCACGGTCACGGCGCCGGCGACGTCAAACGAGCGGTGCTCGACCTCGACGCGCGACTCGGCGACGTAGCGGAGCGCCAGAGCGATCGTGATCACGCCCACGGGCACGTTGACGAAGAACACCCAGCGCCACGACGCGAGGTCGGTGAGGACGCCGCCCATGAGCAATCCGACAGCGGCGCCCGAAGCCGCGATCGCGCTCCAGACGCCCAGTGCCTTGGTGCGCTCGCTGGCGTCGGTGAAGGTGGTGGTGATGATGGCCAGCGCGGCGGGGGAGACGAGCGCGCCGCCCAGGCCCTGCAGGCCGCGGCCGACGATCAGCATCCCGGAGGTCTGCGCGAACCCGTTGAGCAGCGAGGCGAGCGAGAACAGCAGCACACCGGCCAGGAACAACCGCTTGCGGCCGAGCAGGTCGGCGGCGCGGCCGCCCAGCAGGAGAAAGCCGCCGAAGACCAACGTGTAGCTGTTGACCACCCACTGGAGGTTGTCCGGCGAGAAGTGCAGGCCGCGCTGCACGGAGGGCAGCGCGATGTTCACGACCGTGGCGTCGAGCACGACCATGAACTGGGCCATGCAGGCGATCACCAGCACGAGCCACTTGCTCGCTGCTGCCCGGGGTGGTGGTTCCACGACGGTGGCGGTGGGGGTGAGGGCTTCGCTCATCGGCGCTCCTAGGACGGGGTTCGGCGCTAAACTGGACCTGTCGGTCCGGTTACGGTATCACAAGCGGACCGGGCGGTCCGCTTATGTGTGATCGACATCACCCAGGACCGCCTCCGGACTCCGGATTCATCGGCGCCCGCCGATAGGGCCCAGCCCTGGGCGGGGGTGGGCGGGGACCAGCTACCATCACCAGGGTTCGGAACGAATCGAAGAAACGGACTCCGCCGACCGAAGGGCGGAGCAGAAGGGAATTGAATATGTCTGACGCCGTTACGCGCGTCTCCGTCGAGATCGAGGGAAAAGAGATCTCGTTCGAGACCGGCAAGCTGGCCAAGCAGGCCTCCGGCGCCGTCGTCGTCCAAGCGGGCGACACCATGGTCTTGTGTACCGCGACCGCGGGCAATGTCCGCGACGTGGACTTCCTCCCGCTCACCGTGGACGTGGAAGAGCGGATGTACGCGGCCGGGAAGATCCCCGGCTCTTTCTTAAGCGCGAGGGACGCGCGGGGGAGAAGGCGACGCTCACCGCGCGCCTCATCGACCGGCCGATCCGGCCCCTGTTCCCCAAGGGCTGGCGCTATGAGACCCAGCTCGTCGCCCTGCCGATGTCGGTTGATCACGTCAACCCCTACGACATCCTCGCCATGAACGGCGCCTCCGCTGCGCTGATGGTCTCCAACGTCCCATTCCCATCCCCCGTCGGGGCGGTGCGGGTCGGCAAGATCGACGGCAACTTCGTCGTCAACCCCGACGAGGAGCTGCTGGTCGAGGACACCGATCTCGACCTGATCGTCGCCGGGACCGAGGACGCCATCCTCATGGTCGAGGCGGGCGCCAGCGAGATCCCCGAGGCCGAGATCCTCGACGCGCTCGACATCGCGCACGAGAACATCAAGAAGCTGTGCGCGGCCCAGCGCGAGCTGGCTGAGAAGGCGGGCAAGGCCAAGACCGAGGTCGAGATCCCGCAGGTCCATCCCGAGCTCTACGAGCAGATCAAGGCCTCGCACGGCGCGGCCCTGGACGCGGCCACCCAGGTGGAGGACAAGCTCGACCGCCAGGATGCCACCAAGACCGTCGAGGAGCAGATCCTCGAGCACTACTCGGGCGAGCCCGAGTCAGAGACCTACAAGGAGTACCGCTCCAACGCTCAGCGCGCGTTCGAGAAGCTGGAGAAGACGCTGATCCGCGAGCGCATCGCGGTGCAGAAGAAGCGCCCCGACGGCCGCGGCACCGATCAGATCCGGCCGATCTCGATCGAGGTCGACGTCGCTCCGCGCACCCACGGCTCGGCGCTGTTCACCCGCGGACAGACGCAGGCCTTCTCGGTCGTCGCCCTCGGCACCACGCGTGAGGAGATGCGGCTGGACACGCTCGGCCTGGAGACGACCAAGCGCTATTTCCACCACTACAACTTCCCGCCCTTCAGCGTTGGGGAGGCCGGGTTCATGCGCGGCCCCAAGCGCCGCGACATCGGTCACGGAGCGCTCGCCGAGCGCGCCCTGGTCCCGATGATCCCCAGCCAGGAGGACTTCCCGTACACGATCCGCGTGGTCTCGGACATCTTCGAGTCCAACGGGTCCAGCTCGATGGCGAGCGTGTGCGGCTCCACCTTGTCGCTGATGGATGCGGGCGTGCCGATCAAGGCGCCGGTGGCGGGTATCGCCATGGGCCTGATCAAGGAGGGTGACGACTACGTCATCCTCACCGACATCGCCGGCGTCGAGGACCACCTCGGCGACATGGACTTCAAGGTCGCCGGCACCAAGGACGGGATCACCGCCCTGCAGATGGACATCAAGATCACGGGCGTCACGTTCGAGATCATGCGCGACGCCCTCGCCCAGGCGAAGGTGGCCCGCGAGTTCATCCTTGGGGAGATGGCGGCGGTCATCGAGGCGCCGCGCTCGGAGCTGTCCAAGTACGCCCCTGGCATCGCCTCGGTGCAGATCGACCCGGAGAAGATCGGCCTGCTCATCGGCAAGGGCGGCGAGACGATCCGCGCCCTGCAGGAGGAGTACGAGTCCCAGATCGACGTCAACGACGAGGGCATGGTCCTGGTCTACGCGGCCGACCGCGAGCGCGGCGACGCGCTGGTGGAGCGGATCCGCTCGATGACCAAGGAGGTCGAGGTCGGCGACGAGTTCACCGGCAAGGTGGTCAAGACGACCACCTTCGGCGCCTTCGTGGAGCTCGCCAAGGGCACCGACGGCCTGCTGCACATCTCCAACGTCGCCCCCGGGCGGCGCATCGGGACGGTCGAGGAGGTCCTCAACAAGGGCGACGAACTGGCCGTCAAGGTCGTCGAGGTCGACCGCGAGCGCGGCCGGATCGGGCTGCGGCTCGCCGACGACCCCGAGATCCAGGGCAAGACCCCGGAGGAGCTGTCGGCCATCGCCGCCGCCGAGAACGGCGGCCAGCGGCGGGAGCGCTCCGGCGGTGGTGACCGCGGCGGCCGCGACCGCGGCGGCCGTGACCGCGGCGGGCCCCGCGGCGACCGTGGCGGAGACCGTGACCGTGACCGTGACCGCGACCGCGGCCGGGTGCGTGACCGGGATCCCGACCGGCCGCATTCCTAGCGCGACTCGCTCGTGGAGCAACAGCACCGCCTGACGACGCTCGAGTCGGGTGTCCGGATCGTGACGGAGGCAATGCCCTCCGTCCGGTCCGTGTCGCTCGGCTTCTGGATCGGCACCGGCTCGCGGTATGAGTCCGAGGCCGAGGCGGGGCTGTCGCACCTGCTCGAGCACCTGCTGTTCAAGGGCACGGCCAAGTACGAGTCGCTGCAGATCGATCAGATCTTCGACGGCATGGGTGCCGAGCTCAACGCGGGCACCGGCAAGGAGACCACGTCGGTCTACGCGCGGGTCATCGACGAGCACCTCGTCGACGCCTTCGACGTGATGGCCGACATGGTCTTCCGCCCCGCGCTCACCGACATCGATTCCGAGCGTGAGGTGATCCTGGAGGAGATCGCGATGTACGAGGACGATCCCCAGGAGAAGGTCTTCGACATGCTCGGCGAGGCCGTGTTCGGCGACGACCCGCTGGGCCGCGCCATCATCGGCCGTGCGGCCGTCATCTCGGGCACCCCGCCCGCCGATATCGCTCGCTTTCACCACGCCCGCTACCGCCCCGAGAACGTGGTCATCGCCGCGGCGGGCGCGGTCGACCACGACGCGCTGGTGGCGCTGGCCCACGACCGGACCGACCCGGTGAGCCGCCCCAACGGCGGCGCCCCGGCGGTTCCGACCCCCGCTGATCACGCGGCCGTCCGTGCCCATCGGCCCGGGCGGCGCTTCGAGCGCAAGGACACCGAGCAATACCACGTGTGCCTGGGCGGGACGGGCCTCTCGCGCCATGACGACCGCCGCTTCGCACTGCGCGTGCTCGACACGATCTTCGGCGGCACATCGTCCAGTCGCCTGTTCCAGGAGGTCCGCGAGCGCCGCGGGCTGGCCTATTCGGTGTACTCGTTCACCAGCGCCTACTCCGACAGCGGCCAGGTGGGGCTCTACGTGGGCACGCGGGCCGACAACCTGGTCCAGGCGCTGTCGGTGGTCGGCACCGAGCTTCAGCGCTTCCGCGCGGAGCCGGCCACGCCGGACGAGCTGGCCCGCGCCAAGGAGAACCTCAAGGGGCGCGTCGTGCTGGCGATGGAGTCCACCGGCGCGCGGATGAACCGGCTCGGCTCAGAGATCCTGGCCGAGTCGCCGCTGATGGCGCTCGACGAGGTGGTGGAGTGCATCGACGCGGTGACGCTGCCTGACCTCGCCGCGCTCACCGAGGAGCTGTGGGATCCCGAGCGCCTGTCGGCGGCGGGGATCGGCCCCGATGCCGAGCGCTTCGACGAGGCGCTGAGCCGGGTCGCCCCCGAGCTCGCCGAGATCCCGGTCGGCTGAGAGGGCAGTGGCCGGCTCCCGGATCAAGGTCGCCGTCGCCGGTGCGGCCGGGCGGATGGGGGCGACCGTGTGCGAAGCGGTCGAGGGCGCCGACGACATGGAGCTGGTCGCCCGCGCAGATCCCGCTCTCAGCACCTCCCTTGCCGACGCGCTGTCGGCGGGCCCGGACGTCCTCGTGGACTTCACGATCCCGACCACGGCGCTGGCCAACGCCCGCCAGGCGGTGGCGGCGGGCGTTCACGTGGTCATCGGGACGACGGGCTTCGACGTGGCCGAGCTGAGCGATCTGCGCGAGGCCAAGGCCAACGTGTTCGTGGCTCCCAACTTCGCCATCGGGGCGGTGTTGATGATGCAGTTCGCCGTCGAGGCGGCCCGCCACATGGCGCGCGCCGAGATCATCGAGCTGCACCACGACCGCAAGGTGGACGCGCCGAGCGGCACGGCGGCCCGTACCGCCGCGCTCATGCGCGATTCCGGCGGCCACGACGTGCCCGTGCACTCGGTGCGGCTTCCCGGACTCGTCGCCCATCAGGAGGTGATCCTCGGCGACGTGGGGCAGACCCTGACCATCCGCCACGACTCGATCGACCGCGTGTCCTTCATGCCCGGCGTCCTGCTGGCGGTGCGCAAAGTGGCCGGGCTCACCGAGTCCCCCGTGGTGGGGCTCGAGAAGCTCCTGGACTAGCCGCCGGTTTTGCCGCGCCGGTTTCAAGTCGGCGCAAGATGCGGCAAGAATCGGCCCAATGCCCGGGCCCGGACCGTCCTTTGACACGAGCCTGCTGCCGATGGTGGTCGCCGACGACGAGCGCCGCTTCGTGGCCGCCAACCCCGCCGCCTGCCTGCTGCTGAGGCTGCCCGACGGCACCTCTCCATTCTCATGTTCCCGCCGCCCTCGGGCGAGGTCGAGCACGACCCCGGCCGTCAGCCGCACACAGAGCTCCTCACCGACCGCGAGCGGGAGGTGCTCAACCTCGTGGCCATGGGGTTGAGCAGCGCCTGGATCGCGTCGGCGCTCGGCGTCTCGAGCTCCACCGTGGAGACCCATGTCCGCCACTGCCTGCAGAAGCTCGACGCGCGCAACCGGGCCCATGCGATCGCACTGGGCTTTCGGCGGGGTGAGATCCGGCTCGATCTCGGCGACGGCGCGTCCCCGAAATTGGGGATGGACTTCACGTGAGAAGCAGTGGACAATCGCGTGCATGTCAGGACGGCAGGCGCATGGGGATGGGCTCAAGGAGCCTGAGGTCGAATCCTTTGTCATCGACTTCGACGTGGTCAGCGTCAGTCGCGACGACGAGGTGATCGTCGCCCTGCGCGGAGAGGTCGACCTGGCCACCGCGCCGCTGCTGGAGCGTGAGCTCGCGCTGGGCCCGGTCCAGGAGGCTCGTGCGGTGCTCGTCGACCTCGAGCGCGTCGCGTTCATGGACCTCACGGGGCTGCGCCCGCTGCTCTCGTTCGCCTCGCCCGCGCGCCCGGGCCGGCGTGTCGCCATCACCGCCGGGCCGCCGTCCGTGCAGCGGCTGCTGGACGTCACCGGCCTGCGCCGCCACTTCCACGTGGTGGCGCCTCACAACCTGTAGCCGGGGCGCTTCAGCCGTCTCGGACGGTGGCGGTCGAGATCGCCGCTCGGGCCAGGCCCACGTACCAGTCGGCGACGTCCTCGCGGGGGACCCCGGGCTTCTTCAGCCACCAGTTGGCCAGCGCCTCGCCCGCGCCGACGATCGCCTCCGCCACGCCCTCTGACGCGGGAGGCCGCAGACCCGCCCACGACGGCTCATCGGCTGACTCGAGCATGCGGCGGACCTCGTCGACGACCTCGGAGCGCAACTGGCCGACCTGCTCGGCCAGCGGCTGGCGCGTGCTGAGCTCACGAAACAGGACGGTCCAGCCGTCGCTGTGCTCCTGCACGAAGGCCAGGAATTCGTTGATCACCGCCCGTAGCCTGGGTGGGTGGGGACCGCTGCCGGCGCCGTGGTCAGCGGTCACCAGCCGATGGACGAGCTCGCCGCCGGTGCGCTCGATGTAGGCGAGGTACAGGCCCTCCTTCGAGCTGAAGTAGGCGTAGATCATCGGCTTGGACACGCCGGCCAGCGCGGCGATCCGATCCATCGAGGCGCGCTCGTACCCGCCCTCGGCGAACACCTGCCCGGCGACGCGGAGTATCAGCTGCTCGCGCACGGAGCGCGGCATCCCCTGGGTTCCCGCTCGGGTTTGGCTCTGGCCCGTCGCTGTGGCCTCAGGTTGGGACAAACCGGGTAGGAATCTACTGAAACGGATATTACTCATGAGTAGGTAGGTATGCCCGAGCGAGGAGCCAGACCCAACGTTCACCCGATCCAGCGCCGGATCCTCGATGCGCTGGCCGCGTTGAGCTCGCCGCTGCTCATCGACGATTACCTCGAGCTCATCAACCCGCTGTGGTCCACCCGCGAGCTCCGGGGGCGGATCGAGTCCATCGACCACGAGACCCGCGACGCCGCCACCGTCCTGATCAAGCCCGGCTACCGCTGGGGCGGCCACGAGCCCGGCCAGTATCTGCGCATCGGCCTGGACATCGAGGGCGTGCGCCACTGGCGCGCGTACTCGCTCACCTCTGACCCCCAGCGCAGCGACGGCCTGATCTCGATCACGGTCAAGAACGTCGATGACGGCAAGGTCTCGCCCTACCTGGTGCGCCGCGGTCGCCCCGGGACGATCGTGTCGCTGGGCGGGGTGGAGGGCGAATTCATCCTCCCCGACCGCCTCCCCGACAAGCTGCTGTTCATCAGTGCCGGCAGCGGCATCACCCCGATCATGAGCATGCTGCGCCATCTGGACCAGAGCGGCGAGCTGGGCGACGCCGTGCTCCTTCACTCCGCGCGCCACGCCGACGAGGTGATCTTCGGCGACGAGCTGCGCGGGCTTGCGGCACGGCACCGGCGCTTCGTCCTGCACGAGCAGCTCACCGCCGACAACGGCCGGATGGGCCCCGCTGACCTGGACCGCCTGTGCCCGGACTGGCCCGAGCGCGACACCTTCATCTCCGGCCCCAATGAGATGCTCGACGACTTCAGCACCCACTACGAGCAGGCGAACGTGAGCGAGCGCCTGCACATGGAGCGCTTTCAGCCCAAGCTCGGGCTCGGCGACGGGGAGGAGGGCGAAGGGGGCGAGATCACCTTCCTCGTCTCGGACACCAAGGCCACGTCGGACGGCAGCCAGCCGATCCTCGTCGCCGGCGAGGAGGCGGGTCTGGAGCTGCCCTACGGGTGTCGCGAGGGCATCTGTCACACGTGCGTCGGCGAGCTGCGCTCCGGCCTCGTGCGCGACCTGCGCAACGGCAAGGTCCACGGCGACGAGGGGGAGGTCATCCGGACCTGTATCCACGCCCCCGAGGGCCCCATCGAGATCGAACTATGACCCCGACCCGAGGAGACGAGATGACGACGACCGCCCTCCACAATGGCGCGCGCCCGGGCGCACCCGAGCGCGATGCCGACCCCGAGAACCCGCTGCACCGGCTGACGCCCGAGCAGATCGAGGCCCTGGGCCGCGAGTTCGACGAGTTGCACGAGCAGGTCAAGGCCGACCTGGGCGATCGCGACGCCCGCTACATCCGGTCGATGATCGCGTTCCAGCGCAAGCTGGCACTGATCGGTCGCGCGGAGCTGATCGCGTCGCGCTGGCGCGTGCCGTGGGCGCTGGGAGCGGCGACCCTCGGCCTGGCCAAGATCCTGGAGAACATGGAGATCGGCCACAACGTCATGCACGGCCAGTGGGACTGGATGAACGACCCGGTGATCAACTCGCGGGCATGGGAC
Source organism: uncultured Actinomycetota bacterium (assembly GCA_963708835.1). Lineage (GTDB taxonomy): Bacteria > Actinomycetota > Thermoleophilia > Solirubrobacterales > Solirubrobacteraceae > Palsa-465. The sequence goes on from CAVPUB010000004.1 coordinate 615,145, forward strand.
TGGGACACCGCTTCCACCGCCGAGGCGTGGCGCCATTCCCACAACTTCATCCACCACACCTACACCAACATCATCGGCAAGGACCGCGATCTCGGCTACGAGATCATGCGGATCGACCCGGCCCAGAAGTGGCACCCGTTCTATCTCCTCCAGCCGTTCTACAACGTCCTGCTGGCGATGCTGTTCGAATGGGGGGTCGCCGTTCACGACCTCGATTTCGACGCCATCCGCGCGGGCGAGAAGGACCTCAAGCAGGTCCGCAAGGAGCTCAGGGGGATCGCCGGCAAGGCGCGGGCCCAGATCACCAAGGACTACATCGCCTGGCCCGTGATCAGCGGGCTGGTGATGACGGCAATCGAGGCCGGGGTGTTCGCCGCCAAGGCCCAGGATGAGAGCCGTGCCCAGGGCCTGACCCGCAAGGCGCGACGGGCGGTCCGCAAGGCCGCACGGAAGGCGGGCCACGACGATCGTCTGCTGTCCAAGCTCATCGCCCGGCGCTCGTTCCGCGAGCCGTTCGTGCGCACCCTGACCGCCGACGTGGCGGCCAACCTGATTCGCAACGTGTGGTCCTACGCGATCATCTTCTGCGGGCACTTCCCGGATCAGACGTTCACCTTCACCCAGGAGGAGACCGACGATGAGTCGCGTGGCGGCTGGTACGTGCGCCAGCTGCTCGGAGCGGCCAACATCGACGGCGGCCCGATGTTCCACGTGATCAGCGGCAACCTGGGCTATCAGGTGGAGCACCACCTGTTCCCCGACATGCCCAGCACTCGCTATGGCGAGATCGCGCCCAAGGTCCGCGAGATCTGCGAGCGCTACGAGCTCCCATACAACACGGGCCCGTTCCACCAGCAGCTCGGGATGGTCCAGCGCACCATCCTGCGCCTGGCCCTGCCCGGCGGGACGGCGCGCCCCAAGCCGGGCCCCTACCGCGGGCCCCGGGTGCGCGGGAGCGGCGAGCAGGCTGTCGCCTAACCGAGCGCTAACAACTCCAGCCGGTTGCCGAAGGGGTCGGTGGTGAAGAAGCGCCGGACCCCCGGCAGCCCGGAGTCCCACGCGACCGGCGCGCCCACCGCGGCCAGCCGTCGCCCCACCATCTCCAGCCGGGCCACGGTTGCGATCCGCAACGCCGGGTGGGCCTTGAGCGCAGGGGCGAAGTCATCGGCCACGCCCACGTGCAGCTGGGCGCCGCCTCCAAGGGCGAACCACACTCCGCCGTGAGCGGCGAGCGCCGCGGGCTTGTCGATCTCCACCAGGCCCAGCAGCTCGGCGTAGAAGCGCCGGGCCGGCGTCTCGCACCCCAGCGGCGCGGCCACCTGGACGTGGTCGAGGACCGGCAGCGCGTCGTCGTCAGGACTCAACGGGTTTGACCTCCGATACGGTTGCGAGCTCATGCCGATCGAGGTGAGACCCGTGAGCGGCTTCAGCGACCTGCGGGAGTTTGTCGCGTTGCCCTTTCGTCTGCATGCCGGGACCCCGTGGATCCCGCCGCTCAAGCTCGAGCGCTACGCGTTCCTGACCCGTCCGCTCAACTCCTTCTTCAGCCACGGCGAGGCGCGGTACTTCCTGGCGCGGCGCGACGGCCGGGTGGTGGGCCGGGTGACCGGTCAGGTCGACTTCGCCTTCAACCAGTTCCACGGCAGCCGGTGGGGCATGTTCGGCTTCCTGGAGTTCGAGGACGATCAGGAGATCGTCGACGCGCTGCTGGCCGCGGCTGAGGAGTGGTGTCGCTCGCGCGGCTGTGACCGCATGGTGGGGCCGATGTGCTTCCAGATCAACGACGAGGCGGGCGTGTTGATCGACGGCTTCGAGCGCGAGCCGCTCATCCGCGAACCGTGGAACCCGCGCTACTACCAGGCGCGCTGCGAGGCCGCCCCGGGCCTGATCAAGGCCATGGACCTCTTCGGGTGGGACCTGTCGATCAACGATCGGGAGCGGATGAACCCGATCCTGCCCAAGGTCGCCGAGCGCGCCCACACCAAGCACGGCATCACGATCCGCCGCATGACCCGGCGCGGCCTGCGCCGTGACATGGACGAGTTCGCCAAGGTCTACAACGCCGCGTGGTCACACAACTGGGGTTTCGTGCCCTATTCCAAGGCTGACCTTGACGCGTACACCATCGACATGCAGCTGGTGTTCTCGCGCGAGTGGTTCATGATCGCCGAGCAGGAGGGCAAGACGGTGGCGATGGCGATCACCATCCCCGACATCCACCAGGTCTACAAGAAGATGAAAGGCCGGCTGCTCCCCCTCGGCTGGCTGTACTACCTCGCCCGCCACCGCATCATCGACCGAGTGCGCGTGGGTTTCCTGGGCGTCCTGCCCGAGTACCAGCACACCGGTGTCGCGGCGGCGCTCTACCTGGAGCACTTCGACACGGCCAGCCGCGTGCGCCAGAAGGAGGGCGAGGCGAGCTTCATCCTCGAGGTCAACAGCTCGATGAACCGCGGGCTGGAGGCCATGGGCGGACGTCTGGTCAAGCGGTGGCGCGTCTACGAGCGTCTGCTGGACCCCGGCGCCGAGCCCTCGGCTCCCGCCGCGGCAGACTGAAAGCCGCCCCTGTGGCTGCGATAATGCGGTCGATGACAGTGAACTTTGGCTCGATCCTGACCGCAATGGTCACCCCCTTCGACGAGCGCGGCGCACTCGACGAGGACGCCGCGGTGGCGCTGATGCACCATCTCGTCGACCACGGCTCCGACGGCCTGGTCGTCTGCGGCACGACGGGTGAGGCGGCCACGCTCAACGACGAGGAGCACCTGCGGATGATCGAGCTGGCCGCCAACGAGATGCGCGGCACGTGCACGATCGTCGCCGGGGTCGGGTCCAACGACACCCGCCACGCGGTGATGCTCACCGAGCGGGCGACGGCCTTCGGTCTCGACGGGCTGCTGCACGTCAACCCGTACTACAACCGGCCCAGCCGCCGCGGGATCGTCGCCCACTTCCGCGAGGTGGTGCGCGCCACCGATCTGCCGATCCTGGTCTACAACATCCCGCAGCGCACCGGCTCGGACCTGCCCAACGACCTGCTTGCCGAGCTCGCCCAGCTGGACAACATCGCCGGGGTCAAGCAGGCCAACCATGACAACCTGGCCCACGTCGACGGCATGGTCATCTATGCCGGCAACGACGACATGCTCGTCGACGTGCTCGACATGGGCGAGGCCGGCGGAATCCTCACCGGCAGCCACATCTTCGGCGAAGAGATGCGCAGGATGGTCGACGAGCCCGAGAACCGGCGGCAGATCGACGCGGGGCTGCAGGACGTCTACCGGGACATGGCGATCGCGCCGGCCGCATGCAGCAACAAGGCGGCGCTGAACATGATCGGCGTGCCGGCGGGCAAGCCCCGGCTGCCCTACGTCGAGCTCGACGCCGACGAGCAGGCGGTGGTGCGCGCCATGCTGGAACGCCATGGCATGCTCGCCGCCGCGGCATGAGCACGTGACTGCGTGACCAGCACGCTCCGCGTCCTGCCGCTCGGCGGCCTGGGCGAGATCGGCAAGAACATGATGGTCGTCGAGTACGAGAGCCGCATCGTCGTCATCGACACCGGTCTGCGCTTCCCGACCGCCGACATGCTCGGCATCGACCTCGTGCTGCCCGACTTCGCCTACCTGCGCGACCGGGCCGAGGACATCGAGGCGATCGTCATCACCCACGGCCACGAGGATCACCTCGGGGCGCTGCCGTGGGTGCTGCGCGAGCTTGACAACGGCGATGGAATTCCGGTCCTCGGCGGGCCGCTGACCATCGCCATGGCCCGCTCCAAGCTCGACGAGCACAACCTGCGCGAGGTCGACCTCGAAGACCTCGCCGCCGGGGAGCAGCTCCAAATGGGGCCGTTCTCCATCGAGCTCATCCACATGACGCACTCGATCCCCGATTCGTGCGCCGTCGCTGTCGGCACCGAGCTCGGGACGGTGCTGCTCACCGGCGACTACAAGTTCGACCAGACGCCCGTGGACGGGCCGCCCGCCGACGTCTCGCGCCTGGCCGAGCTCGGCTCCGAGGGCGTGCTGCTGCTCTGCGGCGACTCCACCAACGCCGACCGGCTCGGGTTCTCACCCTCCGAGCGCGTTGTCGGTCCGCACCTGGAGGAGGTGTTCAGCCGCGCCGAGGGCCGGATCGTCGTCACCAGCTTCGCCTCCAACATCCACCGCGTTCAGCAGGTGATCGACGCCGCCGCCGCACTGGGCCGCAAGGTCGCGCTGGTGGGGCGCTCGATGCGCAAGAACGTCAACATCGGCCGCTCGCTCGGGCACATCGAGGTCCCCGAGGGGATGCTCATCCAGCCTCACGAGGTCGAGGACTGGCCCGACCACCGCGTGGTGGTCATCTCGACCGGGTCCCAGGGCGAGCCGTTGTCGGCGCTCCGGCGCATGGCCTACAACGACCACCGCCAGATCACACTGCGCAGCGGCGACACCGTCGTCTTCTCGGCCACCCCGATCCCGGGCAACGAGCGCGCCGTCAACGAGACCGTCGATCGCCTCTACCACATCGGGTGCAACGTGATCACCCCACGCGAGGCGCCGATCCACGCCTCGGGCCACGGATTCGCCGAGGAGCTCAAGCTGATGCTCAACCTCGTGCGCCCGCGCTACGTCATGCCCATCCACGGCGATCACAAGCGCATTCAGCTGCACGCCCAGTTGGCCGACGCGGTCGGGATCGATCCCGAGGCGGTGTTCCGGCTCGAGAACGGGCTGCCGCTGGAGATCGACGCCTCGGGCGCCACGATCGGCGAGCGCCAGGCCGCCGGCATGATCTTCGTCGACGGCGTCGACATCGGGGATCCGGCCGACGTCGCGCTGCGTGATCGGCGGATGCTCTCCGCTGACGGGATCTTCATCGTCGTCGCCACCGTCTCCGAGCAGACCGGGGAATCCGTGGTTCCGCCCGAGGTCATCTTCCGCGGCGTGCCGTTCATCGAGCAGGCCGACGAGCTGGTCACCGACATCCGCGAGGAGGTCGAGCGCTCGCTCACGGTGGCGGCCCGCGAGGGCGTGCGGGAGATCGACCTGCTCCAGCAGGCTCTCCACGACGACCTGGCGGCGTTCGTCTACGAGCGGCTGCGCCGGCGCCCGATGGTCTTGCCGGTCGTCGTCGAGGTCTGAGCTCCGCCGTTCTCAGCCGGCTCGCCGATCCGAACGGGGGCCCGGGCGATGTGCGGGCTGGGGATCCGAATGACGAAGCGCGTGCCCACGCCGTTCTCGGGCGTCTCGAGGTCGACCGTGCCGCCATGGGACTGGACCACCGAGCGCACGATGGCCAGGCCGAGCCCGGAGCCCTTGGCGCCGTCGCGCCCGCCGCGGACGAACCGCTCGAACACGCGGTGTGACAGCTCCGGCGGGATGCCCGGGCCGGAGTCCTGGACGATGAGGACGGCCGCGCCGTCGCGAGCCTGCGTGGAGGCCTCGACGCGGGTCCCCGGCGGGGTGTGGCGCACCGCATTCTCCAGCAGGTTGAGGACGAGGCGGTGCAGCTCGTCGCGCACGCCGTCGACCACCGCGGGCTCGGCGTCGATCGACAGCCTGTGGCGCTCGGCCATCGGCCCGAGCTCCGCCGCGGCCTCGATGAGCACGTCGGCCAGATCGGTGGGGCGGTGGGGCTGGACCCGGCGTGCGTCGGCCCGGGCCAGGAGCAGCAGGTCGCCCACCAGCCGGCGCATCCGCCGCGTGGAGCGCAGCGCCGCCTCGGCGGTCTCGGCCTGCTCGCCGCCCAGCTCCTCGGTGAGCAGATCGAGGTTGGCCAGCACGCTGGTGAGCGGCGTGCGCAGCTCGTGCGAGGCGTCGGCAACGAATTCGCGCTGGCGGTCGAGCATCGCCTGGGTGTCGCTGCGCGCGGCCTCCAGCGCGGCGAGCATGCCGCTCAGCGTGCGCGCCAGCTCGGCGATCTCGTCATCGGACTCGGGACTGGGCATCTCGCGATTGGGATCCCGGGTGCGCTCGATCTCTCGCGCGGCATCGGTGAGCTCGACGATCGGCCGCATCGCGCGTTGGGAGACGAACAGGCCTGCCAGCATGGCCAGGATGGTGCCTCCGAGGACCCCGAGGAGCAGGAAGGCCTCGACGCGGGCGAGCGTGTGGTCCACGTTGGACAGGGGCAGCGCGTAGAGCAGCGTGACCGTGCCGCTTGGTTTGACGCTGAGCTGCCGGACGGCCACCCGGTAGCCCGACTGCACGAAGTACCCCGACGTCTGGGCGGGCGGGGTGGGGAACAGCCCGTGCTCCGCCGTGATCTTCTGGCCCGCGGCCGCGTACTCGTCCTGGGTGGCGAGCAGGGTCTGGTCACTGTTGTCGAAGATCCGGATCTGGGCGCGGTCGCCGCTGGCGAAGTCGGCGAGCGAGAGCGGGATCTTCAAGGAGTCCAGGTAGAGGCCGTGGAAGTTCAGCCCGGGCGCCAGCCCGTCTCTCAACCGGCTGATCGCCGATGCCTGCGAGTCGTTGAACTGTGTGCGCACCTGGCGGTTGGTGAGCACGCCGACGATGGCGGCGAAGCCGGCCAGGATCACGAAGGTCAGCGCCGCCGAGCCTCCGGCGAGGCGCCAGCGGACCGGGACCCGCCTATACGCGGAGTACGTAGCCCGCGCCGCGGATCGTATGGAGGAGCCGGGGCTCGCCACCGGATTCCAGCTTCCGTCGTAGGTTGGAGACGAACACCTCGATCGTGTTCGTCATGGAGAACGGGTCATAGCCCCACACCTCGTCGAGCAGACGCTGGCGCGAGATCACGATCCGCTCGTTGCGCATCAGGTACTCCAGCAGCTCGAACTCGCGCTGCGTGAGGTCCACGTGGCGGTCGCCGCGCGTGACCTCGTGCGTGTCGGGGTTGAGCTTGAGGTCCCCGACCGAGAGGTGGGCCTGGCCGCGGGGCGGGCGGCGGCGCAGCAGCGCGCGCAGGCGCGCGAGCAGTTCCTGACGCTCGAACGGCTTGACCAGGTAGTCGTCGGCTCCCGAGTCAAGCCCCTCGACGCGCGACTCGACCGCATCGCGCGCGGTCAGCACCAGGATGGGGACGTCGTCGTCTGACTCGCGCAGGCGCTTGGCCACCTCGATCCCGTCCATCCCGGGCAGCCCGAGGTCGAGGAGGACGAGGTCGGGCAGGAACGCGTGCGCGCCCTCCAACGCGGTCGGTCCGTCACCGGCGACGCGTACCTCGTAGCCCTCCATCCGCAGAGAGCGCTGGAGCACCTGTGCAATCGCGTCGTCATCCTCGACGACCAACACACGGGGGGGACGCTCGAAATCAACCATCTGGAGGCCAGATGGTAAGGGTCGCAAGACCCGGTTCGGCGAAGCCCTTATCAGACCCTTATGCGCCGCCTCCGGCAGGGGCGTCGCGCGCGCGTGCGGCAGGAGGCCGGGCGCCGCCGTCGAAGGGACCACTTCGGACATGGCCACCAGCACCAAGCCTCGCCCCAAGCCCAAACCGCGGCGCAAATCACCCCCGCCTCGGGCGCGGCGCTCCATGCTGGCCAGCCGCCCGACGCTGCCCACGGTCGCGCTGGAGCCCCATCACATCGACATCCTGGCCCTGGCCCTGGTCGCGCTGGGGGTGTTCCTGGGCGGCGTCTCGTATCTGCACTGGGCGGGGGGCACGCTCGGCGACGGAGCGGTCCGCGCCACCCGGTTCGTCTTCGGGGCCCTCGGCTACACCGTGCCCGTCGCCCTGGTGGTGGCGGGCGTGCTCACCCTCATGCGCGAATGGCGCCCGCCGACGCGACCGCTGCGGACCGGGCTGATCTGCCTGGTGGCCGCGCTCACGCTGATGCTCGCCGCCGGCACGCTCGGCATCGGGCCCGGTGCGGCCTCGGACGCGCAGTTCTGGCACGCGGCCGTCTTCGAGCAGCGCGGCGGGGTGGTGGGCCAGGCGGAGTTCTGGGTCATGTCACACCTGCTCTCGACGCTCGGGGCCGACATCCTGGCCGTGTTCCTGTTCGTGGCCGGGCTCATCCTGGTCAGCGGCGCCACCCTTGCCACGGTGGTCCGCGCCACCGGCGCCGGTGTCGTCGGCACGGGCCGTGTCGTCCGCCGCTCCACCGACAGCGTCTCGGCCACGCTCGGCGGCCGGCGGCCCACCACCGCGGCGGCCACGACGCGGGCCCGGGGGCGGTCGGTGACGGTCACCGGCGACGCCGAGCGGCCCATCACCTCGGACCGCCTGCTCGACCCGGATCTCCTCGATCCCGACGGGCACGGGGTCCCGCTGCCGTTGCTGCCCCCCGAGCCCGACACCGCCGAGCTGATCGTCCGGGCGACCCACGTCGAGGCTCCGCCCAACGACGGGCGGACCGACGACGCCGACCCCGCGCCGCCCCTGTTCGATCCCGACGGCGACGGTGGCGACGGGGAGATCGAGGCCTCCGACGAGCGCCCCCAGCCCGAGTCAGAGGCCGCCCGGCGGAGCCGGCCCGACGTCGATCCCGCCGATCTCACTCCGCAGGGCCGCTACCGCGAGGCCATCACCGACGACCCCGACTTCGAGTGGCACGTCCCCAACACACGCTTTCTCGTCCGCTCCACCGGTGACGCGGCCAAGCCCGACACCGCCGGGCAGGAGCAGGTGGCCCGCACCCTGCTGGAGACGCTCGGCCACTTCGGGATCGAGGCCAAGGTCATCGGTCGCGTCACGGGCCCCCACATCACCCGCTACGAGATCCGCCTGGCCCCGGGGATCAAGGTGGCCAAGATCGCGCAGCTCAAGGACGACCTCGCCTACGCCCTGGCCGCGACCGACATCCGCATCCTCGCCCCGATCCCGGGCAAGCAGGCGGTCGGCGTCGAGGTCCCCAACGCGCGGCGCAAGATCGTGCACCTCGGCGACGTCTACCAGGAGGCGCCCGCCGACTGGTCGCCACTGACCGTGTGGCTGGGCAAGGACATCGCCGGGCGCGCCATCGGCGCCGACCTGGCCAAGATGCCGCATCTGCTCGTGGCCGGCACCACCGGCGCCGGTAAGTCCGCGTGCGTCAACGCGATGCTGTCCAGCATCCTGCTGCGGGCCACTCCCCACGAGGTGCGGATCGTGCTGGTGGACCCCAAGCAGGTCGAGCTCAACCACTACGAGTCGATTCCGCACCTGCTCACCCCGGTCATCACCAGCCCGCGGATGGCCGCCAACGCGCTGCAGAACCTGGTCAAGGAGATGGAGCAGCGCTACGGGATCATGTCGCTGGCCCGGACCCGGAGCCTCCCCGAGCTCAACCGCGCCCGCGACAAGCGCGGCGAGCCGCGGCTGCCGTACATCCTGTGCGTGATCGACGAGCTGGCCGACCTGATGATGGTCGCGCCGGCCGATGTCGAGGACTCGATCATCCGCCTGGCCCAGAAGGCCCGCGCCGTCGGCATCCATCTCGTGCTGGCCACCCAGTCCCCGCGCGTGGACGTGATCACGGGCATGATCAAGGCCAACGTCCCCTCGCGTATCGCCTTCGCGGTGTCCAGCCAGACCGACTCGCGCGTGATCCTCGATCAGAACGGGGCCGAGGCGCTGCTGGGACAGGGGGACATGCTGTTCTCGCCCGTCGGGACGTCCAAGCTGCAGCGCATCCAGGGCGCCTACATCGACGAGGAGCAGATCCTCGAGCTGACCGAGGTCTGGCGCCGTCAGGGCGAGCCCGAGTTCCAGGAGGAGCTGCTGGAGGAGGTCGAGTCCACGGATGACGGCGGCTCGGCCGACGAAGACGCGCTCTCGGCCGACGAGGACCCGTTGCTCGAGGAGGCCATCTTCCTCGTCGCCTCGATGGGCACGGCGTCGACGTCGATGCTCCAGCGCCGTCTGCGGCTGGGCTACACCCGCGCCGGCCGGCTCATCGACATGCTCGAGCGCCGCGGCATCATCTCGGGCTACGAGGGATCCAAGCCCCGGCAGGTGCTCATCTCCGAGGCCGACGTGCCGCGGATCCTGGCCCACCTCGCGGAGGCCGACGGCGGTAGCGGCGGCGGGTCGGCGCCGAAGCCTGCTGCCGCGGCCGATGAACCGCTTGACTCATCCGGTGCCGAGCCCGACGAGCCCGGCGAACCCGAGGCATTCGAGAGTTGATGGCTGAGTCCGCGGCATCTGCGGCGCCATGAGGCGCCGGTAGCCTGTTCGAGGCGATGGCAGAAATCGGCGCCACCCTGCGGGAGGCGCGGATGCGCGCCAAGATCGACATCAACGAGGTCGAGACGCGCACGAAGATCCGCGCCAAGTATCTCCGCGCGATCGAGAACGAGGAATGGGGACTGCTCCCCGGCGACGTCTACGTCAAGAGCTTCCTGCGCACGTACGCGGACTATCTGGGCCTGGACAGCCGTCAGCTCATCGACGACTACAAACGCCGCTACGAGCGCCCGACGGATCATGAGATGCGCCAGATCGCGCCTCTGGCGCGTGAGCGCCAGGGGCGGGAAAGAGGATCCCGCGGGCCCCGCGTCCCCGGGCCGCCCCGGACGCCGCGGCTGCGTCAACCGCGCGGGCCGCTGCTCCCGCCGTGGGTCCTCATCGGCGCCGTGTTGGTGGCGATCGTCGTGACCCTGTACTTCCTGGGCATCAACAACGGCGGCAAGAGCCCGAACACGACGCCGACCACCAGCACCCGAGCCCAGTCGACGACCACGCCCAAGCACGCGCGACACCACGCCGGCCGGGGGCACGCGGTCGCGAGCACCGTCAAGCTCCAGCTGGTGCCCACCGGGGCGGTCTACGTCTGCCTGGAGGACGGACGCGGCAAGCGGCTCATCCCAGGTGAGATCTTCAACGTCGGCCAGACGATCCCCACCAAGACCTCGTCCAAGCTTCTGCTGACGCTGGGCAACGCGTCGGTGAAGATGAAGGTCAACGGGGTGTCGGTGACCGTGCCGTCGACGGGCAAGCCGGTCGGCTTCGACCTCACGCCCGCGTCGCACGCGATGCTTCCCGCCGCCAAGCAGCCCCAATGCGCATGAGGGGGCGGTGGTGAGCCCGCCCGCCGGCGCGACGCCGCCGCGCGCCGGGATCCTCGTCACCGGGACCGAGGTCCTCACCGGGATCATCTCTGACCGCAACGGCCCCTGGCTGTCTGAGCGCCTGCGCGAGATCGGCGTGGACACCGCGATGATCCAGATCGTCGGCGACCGCCCCGAGGACCTGCTGGAGACGCTGCAGTTCATGCGTGACGCCGGGATGGCGCTGATCGTCACCAGCGGCGGCCTGGGCCCGACCGCCGACGACCTCACCGCTGAGATCGTGGGCCGCTTCAGCGGGCGAGAGATGGTGCTCGACGGGCCGTTGGAGGAGCGCATTGCCGAGATCCTGCGCCCGCTGATGGAGCGCTGGCCGGATCTGGACCCCGACTCCGTGCGCGAGTCCAACCGCAAGCAGGCGGTCATCCCGGAGGGCGCGACGATCCTCGATCCCGTCGGCACCGCCCCGGGGCTTGTCGTGCCGCCCCGCGACGGTGACGGTCCGACCGTGGTGGTGCTGCCGGGCCCTCCGCGCGAGCTGCAGCCGATGTGGGAGATGGCCCGCGCCACCGAGGCGTTTGCCGCGGCGATCGCCGGAGCCGTCGAGTACCGGCGCGAGATCGTGCGGCTGTTCGGGATCCCCGAATCCGAGATCGCCAACACGCTACGCGCCGCCGACGAGGCCGGCCTGGACCTGGCCCCGCTGGAGATCACCACGTGCCTGAGGCGGGGCGAGATCGAGGTCTCGACCCAGTTCGAGCCGGCCGGCCAGGTGGCCTATGACGCGTTCCTGGACTTCATCCGCGAGCGTCACGCCGACACCCTGTACTCGGAGGACGGCTCCACCATCGACGACCAGCTCGCCGAGCTGCTCGCCGGCCACACGCTGACCGCGGCCGAGTCGTGCACCGCGGGGCTGTTCGCCGGGCGCATCACCGACCGAGCGGGGTCCTCGTCGTACTTCCTGGGCGGCGGGGTCGTCTACTCCAACGCCGCCAAGATCGACATCGCCGGCGTCGACCCGGAGCTGATCGAGAGGTTCGGAGCGGTGTCCACCGAGGTCGCCGAGGCGCTGGCCGAGGGGATTGCGGAGCGCTTCGACGCCGAGTTGGGTGTCGGCGTCACGGGCATCGCCGGCCCGGGCGGAGGCACGCCGGAGAAGCCGGTGGGGCTGGTCTGCTTCTCGGTCTGGATGCGCACGGGGGAGGGGCCTCCGCGACGGCTCACGCGCCGCACGGTGCTCCCGGGGTCACGCTCGGACATTCGCGACCGCTCGGTGACCGTGGCCATGCACATGCTGCGACGCGTGCTGCTCGGCGAGTCAGACGAGCAGCCGGCCCGTGCCGCGGGGGCCGACGCCGCTTCGTGACGGGCTCGGTCAGCCCGCCGTGAGCGACGACCGCGTCCGGCTCTTCGTCGCCCTCGAGCTGCCCGGGGAGGTCCGCAGCGCGCTGTCCGGGTGGGCGCGGGCGCATACGGCCGGGCTGGGTCGGCTGCGGCTGATCGAGCCCGAGTCCCTGCACGTCACGCTGTGCTTTCTCGGCTTGCGCCCCGCGGCGGAGGTCACGGAGATCGGCGACGCGTGCCGCCACGCCGCGTCCGGGCACCCGGCCGCGACGCTCACCGTCGGTGACGCGCTGTGGCTGCCTCGCCGGCGCCCGCGCCTGCTCGGCGTCGCGCTGGGCGACGACGAGCATGGCGGCCTTGCCGCGACGCAGGCGGCGCTGTCCGGGGCACTGACCGAGGGCGGCTTCTACGAGCCCGAGACGCGGCCGTTCCTCGCCCACGTCACCGTGGCGCGCGTCGCCCGGGACGCCCGCATCCGTTCCCCGGATCTCCCGGCGCCCGAGGCGACGCGCTTCAGCGCGGCCAGGGTCACGCTGTTTGAGTCACAGCTCGGCAGGGGCCCCGCGCGCTACGAGGCCCTGGGGACCGTGACGCTGTCTGGCTGAGGCCGGGCTGCGCTGACCTACGGCAGCTGCGACTCGATCCACTTCTCCATGGCCGGACCGCTCTCGCAGCTGGTGATCAGCGCGTAGCGCGTCCCGGGGCCGTGGTGGAAGCCGCCGTGATAGAGGAACTCGGAGTCGACGACCGCCTGCTGGTACCTGGGCAGGGCGATCTTGACCTCGGAGGCCTTGGAGAACTGATCGCGCCGGACGACGAGGGCGCTTGAGTCGTCGTCGGTCAGCTCCAGCCACGAGCGCACGACCCAGCCGTTCTCCTCGGGGTTGTTGGCGGCGTTGTTGTTGTCCAGGTGCAGACCCCAGCGGCACTCGCGCATCGTGTTGGGCTTCATCTTGAGCAGCTGGACCCGGCCGAAGCGGGCGCCGATCGACTCGACGTACTTGACGATCGTCGGGCACTTCTTGGCGTTCTCGGTCCACACGCCGTCGAGGTCGGGCTTGCCGTAGGACTCAAAGCCCTTGAGCTCGATCTCGCCGGTGCACGAGGTGATCGGCGCAAACGTGGTGGCGTCGTCTGTCGAGTACGTGGTGTACGTGAGGTTCTCGTACTCATCGCGCGGGATCTCCGGGCCCTCGTACTTCTTGAGGCGCAGGTAACCGCCGTTGGCTTGAAGCTTGGGCATCCGGTAGTGGGGCGTCTCGCGCTGGGTCAGCGACGGGCGGCGGACGCCGGTCACATAGAGGATGCGCTTCGTGTGCTCGTTCTTCAGAGCTTCGACGAGAGGGGACACGGTCTCTCCAAAAGGTCGTTTAGTTATGTCTACTTGCAATTCTCGCAACTAGGGCGGCGGGAGGTCCGGCGCGCGGCGGCGCACGAGCGCGGACTACCGGCGGGCGGAAACCGATTCCCCTAGGCAGGTTCCATGTAACCAGCTTGGGTCCTGCCCGGCGGTTCAGGTACCTGGCGCACGTCGACGGCGAACGAAGGAAGGTGGTCCGGCGTGTTGCCGGCGTGCCGTCCCAACGACCATTCGAGGACACATCGCTCGCACGACCTGCATTCCGTGCCAAATCAAACGGCGCGGCGCAGCTTTGTCCCAAAATGCAGGTCGCCGGACGCCCCGGCCCGCTGAACAACCGGCTCGCGTCCGAGGGCTAGACGGGCCGCACCTCGGCCAGGTAGGTCTCGGTCTCCCCAGGGTCCAGGCCGCCGTGCTGCCCGCGGAACCACCGCTCGTTGGCCGGCGCCGAGCGCAGCCACACCTGGCGCCCGGGCGCGGCCAGCACCGCCACCTGTCCCAGCCGGGCGCGCAGGCGCGGTCCGATCCGGTCAAACAGCTCCGCGGCGCGCACCACCCGAGCGCCCTCGCCCAGGCGCGCGGGAAGCTCGGCCAGGACCGTGTCCACGTGCTCCTCGCGCACGTGCAGGAAGGCGTCGCGTGAGGAGCCGGCGGGCCGCGAGTGTGACAGCATCGCCGGCAGCTCGGGCCACAGCTCGTCCAGATAGTCGACGCGCTCGGGGGACACCGGCACCTGGCCATGGTCGGCGGTGAGCAGCACCGTGACGTCGCGCAGACCCTCGAGCCGGTCGTAGATCGCGTCCAGCGCCACACGCGCCGCCTCGTGGAACTCGGGCGAATCGGGGCCGCGCTCGTGGCCGGCGCGGTCGATCTCGTCCCAGTAGAGCAACGCGTACGCGGGCCCGTCCACGATGGCCATGAGGCCCGCGAGCGCCTGCATTCCTTCGGCCGGGGTCTCAAACGCATGCACGGTCGCGCCGCGCGCGGCCTGGCGGGTGAACACGGAGTCGGCGATCGCCTCGGGCTGGAGCACGAAGCAGGGGGCGTCAATCTCCTCATACAGCGTCGGACCCGGCAGCAGCGCCGCCGGATCCAGCCGTCCCTCGAGCTCGCCGGAGACCTTGGACTCGGCGAAGGTGAAGCGCAGCGGGCAGATGATCCTGTCGAGATCGGGCTCGAGCACGTTCCACTCGTAGAGGCCGTGGTCACCGACGTGGAGCCCGGAGTGGACGGTGGTCACGTGGGCGGTGGTGGTGGAGGGGAACTGCGAGCGCAGCGGCGTGATCTGCAGCCGGTCCAGCAGGGGGTGACCGTCATGGCGGTGCAGGAACCTCAGCCCCAGGGCGTCGAGCAGGAGCAGCGCGACGCGCTCGCCGGCGGCCACCCGGCGCCGGACCTCTTCGGGAATGTCGGCAAAGGAGCTGTCCGGCCTCATGCACAGAATCGTCACGCATTTGTTTGCGGGCCGTCACAGACGCGTCTTGTTTCGTCACAGGGCCCCGGGCTAGCGTGGTTTTCCGTCCGCCGGCGGACGTACCGTGGTGGGTTCAAAACGCGCAGAGACAAGGAACTGGAGAGCGAGCATGAGCGAGAACGAGAGAAGCGCAACCGTCGGCGCGTCTGACCCCAAGGCCGACGCCAAGCGCCAGGCCGCCCTCCAGGGAGCCCTGACCCAGATCGAGCGTCAGTTCGGCAAGGGAAGCGTGATGCGCATGGGCGATCCCGACGCGCGTGTGAACTGCGATGCGATCCCGACGGGCGCGCTGTCGCTGGACATCGCGCTCGGGATCGGAGGGGTGCCGCGCGGCCGGATCGTCGAGATCTTCGGCCCGGAGTCCTCGGGTAAGACCACGCTCGTCTACCACGTGATCGCCGAGGCCCAGAAGCTCGGCGGGGTGTGCGCCTTCGTCGATGCCGAGCACGCCATGGATCCGCTCTACGCGCAGAGGATCGGCGTGGACATCGACGAGCTGCTCGTCTCCCAGCCCGACTACGGCGAGCAGGCGCTGGAGATCGTGGACATGCTGATCCGCTCGGGCGCCGTCGACCTCGTCGCCGTGGACTCGGTGGCGGCGCTGACGCCGCGCGCGGAGCTGGAGGGCCAGATGGGCGACCAGACCGTCGGCGCGCAGGCCCGGATGATGTCCCAGGCGATGCGCAAGCTCGCCGGCAATCTCAACCGCGCCCAGACGCTGTGCCTGTTCACCAACCAGATCCGCGAGAAGGTCGGCGTGATGTTCGGGTCGCCCGAGACCCAGCCCGGCGGCCGGGCGCTGAAGTTCTACGCCTCCCAGCGGCTGGACATCCGCCGGATCGAGACGCTGAAGGACGGGACCGAGGCGGTGGGCAACCGGGTGCGGGTCAAGGTCGTCAAGAACAAGGTGGCGGCCCCGTTCAAGCAGGCGGAGTTCGACATCGAGTTCGGCAGGGGCATCTCCACCTCGGGGTGCCTGCTGGACTACGGCATCGAGCACAACATCGTCACCAAGTCCGGCTCGTTCTTCTCCTACGGGGACGAGCGGCTGGGGCAGGGTCGTGGCAACGCCAAGGCCTTCCTGGACGAGCATCCGGAGATGGCCGCCGAGATCCAGGAGAAGATCTACGCCGCGCTGGGCATCGGCCGGGATCTGGTCAAGGAGATCGAGCGCGACGAGGCGCCGCTGGCTGCCGTCGCGCCCGCTGCCTAGGGTGATCGAGCGCGAGCCCCTGGAGGCGTCTGAGCGCGGTTCGGGGGCGCGCAGCGCCGTCTCGGAGGAGGAGCGGCTCCAGAAGGCGCTCGATCTGGCCTACGCCTACGTCAACCCGCGCGACCGCACGGTCAGCGAGGTCCGGCAGCGCCTCCAGCGCCGCAACGTGTCTGAGGAGCTGACCGAGAGGGCGATCCAGATCCTGGGCGACCAGGGCTTTCTCGATGACGCCCGGTTCGCGCGGCTGTTCGTCGCCGACAAGCGCACGCTCGAGCAATGGGGCAGCGAGCGCATCCGGCGTGGGCTGCTCTCCCGGGGGGTCGATCGCCACCTCGTTGACGCGGCGCTGGCCGAGGCGTCCGCCCCCGGCGCTCCCGACGCCCCGGACGCCGAGCCTGAGAGCGAGCTTGACCGGGCGCTCGCATTGCTGCGTCGGCGCTTCCCGGTCCCGCCCGAGGACCGCCGGGACCGCAACCGCGCGCTGGGCATGCTGCTGCGCAAGGGCTATGAGTCCGAGTTGGCGCTCGACGCCCTCGCTGCCTACGCCCGGGACCTCTAGATCGTTACCCTCGTCGCTGACGGTCGCCGCGGCGCGTTGACCGAGCAGTCCCCTGCCCGGATTGCCGCGCAAGACGCGATGACGGTCGTGTTGCAGTTTGCGCCGTGTGTTACGAACGCGTTGCGTCCGCACCACTGCGGTACTACGATTGAACCAGTGAACGAACGGTCCGTGTGGCCGCAAAACGCCAGCAAATCCCCAGATATCGAACACAGAGATCTTCTTGTTGACGGCAATCCACAACGGGCCGCTGCGACGGCCCAGATCGGTGTCGGGCTGCTCGGGTTAGCCGACTGGCCGGATCGCTGAGTGCCGTTTTGCCTGGGATGGCTGTCCCGTGCCCCGCACGGGCCGCTCGGTCGCTCTCCAACATCATGAACAGTGGGATCGTGGCCCGGATCGGCTGGGGCCACATGAGAGGAAACGACCATGGAAATCATCGGTGCCGCAGCGCTCATTGCGGTCGGAATCGTGGTTGCCGCGATTCTCTACGGGCGCACGCACGGTGCCAGCTCGGGGGGCGGGGAACGCGACGCCGCGACGGCTGCGGCGCTGCAGGCGGCGCTCACCGAGCGCAGCGCAGCGCTGGAGCGGCGCGAGCACGCCCTCGAGCGGCGCGAGGCCGAGCTGGCCACACAACGCGAGGATCTGACGCGCGAGCGCGCTGAGGTCGAGACCAGCCTCGAGCGCGTCGCCGGGATCTCAGCGTCGCGTGCCAAGGAGCTGCTGCTCCAGGAGGTCGAGGAGCAGGCCAGGCACGAGTCGGCTCGCAAGATCCGCGAGATCGAGGAGGAGACCAAGCGCGAGGCCGAGCGCCGGGTGCGCAACATCCTGTCGGTGGTCATGCAGCGCCTCGCGGCGGGCCACGCGGCAGAGACCACGGTGTCCGTCGTCCAGCTCGCCACCGACGATATGAAGGGGCGGATCATCGGCCGTGAGGGCCGCAACATCCGTGCCCTGGAGAACCTCACCGGCGTGGACTTCATCATCGACGACACCCCGGGGGCGGTCGTGCTGTCGGGCTTTGACGGCGTCCGGCGCGAGATCGCCCGGCTCACGCTCGAGAAGCTGCTCCAGGACGGGCGCATCCACCCGGCCCGGATCGAGGAGATGTACTACCAGACGAAGTCCGAGCTGGAGGGCCACATCGTCGAGCTCGGCGAGCAGGGCGCCTTCGACGCCGGCGTGCAGGGACTGCACCCCGAGCTGATCAAGCTGCTGGGCCGTCTGCGCTTCCGGACCAGCTACGGCCAGAACGTGCTCGCGCACTCCATCGAGGTTGCCCAGCTGGCCGCCATGATGGCCCAGGAGCTCGGCGCCAGCGCCAAGACGGCGCGCCGCGCCGCCCTGCTGCACGACATCGGCAAATCGGTCACCCACGAGATCGAGGGGCCGCACGCGCTCGTCGGCGGCGATCTGGCGCGCAAGTACGGCGAGTCGGCCGCGGTGGCCCACGCCATGGAGGCCCACCACAACGAGGTCGAACCCCAGACGATCGAGGCCGTCATCGTCCAGGCCGCCGACGCGCTCTCCGGCGCCCGCCCGGGCGCCCGCGGCGAGTCGCTGGAGCAGTACGTCAAGCGCCTGCGCGATCTGGAGCAGATCGCCACCCGCCACAAGGGCGTGGACAAGGTCTACGCCATGCAGGCGGGCCGCGAGATCAGGGTCATGGTCGCCCCGGGGGACATCGACGACGACGCGGCCACGCTGCTGTCGTATGAGATCGCCCGCGAGATCGAGAAGGAGCTCGAATACCCCGGGCAGATCAAGGTCACCGTGATCCGGGAGTCACGCGCGGTGGAATACGCGCGGTAGCCGCCGCCGCCCGGGCGCGTTGCACCAGATAAGTGTTTGATAAACCGCGGTGTTCACTGGACCGGAATCGGGTAGCTAGCCGACTGCGGGCCAGAGACGGGAGGCCGGCGGCTTCAGGGGCCCGCGCCGCCCGGAAAGGACACTCATGTTTCAGGGTTCTCGGCCGTTCGGCGGACGGCTGTCGGCTCGCCTTGCCGCGTCGGTGACCGTCGCGTTGGCTGCCGTCGCGGTGGGCGCCGGCAGCGCGAGTGCGGCTGGACTCACGGCTCACGGCCAGCTGCTGCACCTGGCGCACGGCGCCAAGCTCAACGCCAATCAGAGCAGCAACTGGTTCGGCTACAGCCAGGGCACGCTCGAGCAGGGCACCAAGCTGTTCAACTCGATCACCGGCGACTGGACCGTTCCCGCCGCCACGCAGCACACCTCGGGCCAGGCCGAGGCATCGTCTGACTGGATCGGCATCGGCGGGGGCTGCGTCGACGCCGGCTGCACGGTCACCGACTCGACGCTCATCCAGACCGGCACCGAGCAGGACGTGGACGCCACCGGTGCCCCGTCGTACTCGGCGTGGTGGGAGCTCGTCCCGGCGCCGTCGATCTCGATCAGCAACATGACGGTCTCGCCCGGCGACCACATGCACGCCTCGGTCGCCGAGCTCGTCAACGACGCCGACGTGTGGAACATCACCATCACCGACGTCACCAAGAACGAGACGTTCACCACGACCGTCCCGTACCCGTCGACCCACGGCACCGCGGAATGGATCGAGGAGACACCGCTCGAGATCGGCACCAACGCCGGCTTCGCCGCGCTCCCCAACCTGACCAACCCGGCCTTCAGCTCGGGCACGGTCAACGGCGCCGCGGTCAAGCTGACCCCCTCGGAGGAGATGCAGCTCATCGACTCCAACAGCAACGTCATCGGGACCCCGTCGGCGCCCAACGCCGCCGGCAGCGGTTTCGACGCCTGCACCTGGGCCACCACCTGTAGCTGACCCGCGGTCGGATCTGACGCGCGCGACGCCTCGGTCGCGCGAGCCGGGGCGTCGCCGCGTCGAGCCCTGGACGCGGCAGAGCCCTCGGGCGTCAGGCACTACTCTTGGCCACGATGAAGCGCTACCACGTGACCACCTTCGGGTGTCAGATGAACGAGCACGACTCCGAGCGCATCAAGGGGATGCTGGAGTCGCTGGGGTACGCCGAGGCCCGCAGCCGCTCAGACGCCGACCTCATCCTCTTCAACACGTGCTCGATCCGCGAGGCCGCCGACAGCAAGTTCGTCGCCCACCTCGGGGAGGCCAAGCGCCTGAAGCGCGAGCAGCCGGGCACGGTGATCGGCGTGGGCGGATGCTGGGCGCAGTCGGTCAAGGAGGAGGTGTTCGCGCGCTTTCCCTTCGTCGATGTCGCCTTCGGGCCCGGCCAGGTCCACAAGCTGGCCGAGTTCCTCACCTCGGACTCGCTGACGGCCCAGGGCTTCTTCGAGTTCGAGGGCTTCACCGGCCACCTGCCGGCCAAGCGCGCCCGCGATTTCCAGGGCTGGGTGCAGATCAGCGTCGGCTGCAACTCGGTCTGCTCCTACTGCATCGTGCCCTCCACCCGCGGCCGCGAGGTGAGCCGCCGGCCCGGCGAACTGGTGGAGGAGATCCGCCGGCTCGCCGCCGACGGGGTCCGCGAGGTGACGCTGCTGGGCCAGAACGTCAATTCCTACGGCCGCGACCTGCCGCGCGACTGCCGCATCACCTTCTCCGAGCTGCTGCGCGAGGTCGACGCCGTGCCCGGCGTCGAGCGCATCCGGTACACCAGCCCGCACCCCAAGGACATGCGCGAGGACGTCATCCGCGCCCACGCCGAGCTGCCGGCGCTGTGCGAGCACATCCATCTGCCGCTGCAGTCGGGCTCAAGCCCGGTGCTCAAGCGGATGCGGCGCACCTACACCCGCGAGCGATACCTGGACCGCGTCGCGCTCATCCGCGAGCACGTCCCCGACTGCGCCCTGACCACCGACATCATCGTCGGGTTCCCGGGGGAGACCGAGGCCGACTTCGAGCAGACGCTCCAGGTCGCCGAGGCGGTCGGCTTCGACGGCGCGTTCACCTTCATCTACTCGCCCCGGCGCGAGACTGAGGCGGCCACCATGCCCGACCAGATCCCGCATGAGGTCAAGGTGGCGCGGATGGAGCGTCTGGTGGAGGTCATCCAGCGCCGCGCCCGCGAGCGCGCCCAGCGCTTCGTCGGGCGCACGGTCGAGGTGCTCGTCGAGGGCCCCTCGCGCAACGACCCGACCCGCCTGCGCGGCCGCTGCCGCCACAACAAGGTCGTCAACTTCGACGGCCTGGGCGAGCCGGGCGACCTCGTCGACGTCGAGATCACCGCCGCCACCAGCCAGACGCTCAGCGGCGAGGCCTCGCTGCTGGCCCGCGCCGCGGGCTGACTCAGCCCGCGGCGCGATCGAGTTTTTCGGCGGGCACGTTCGCGTGCCCGCTCTCCTGGGGCTCAGGCGTCCCGGGTCCGGGTCCGCCAGGCACCCACCAGCTGGGGGATGACCAGCCAGGCGCAGATCACCGCCACGGCGATGCCGGTGGCCATGAACACGGTGTTGTCGCTGGAGCCGAAGGTGGCCGGCTCGATGTTCGACAGTGCCGGGGTGAGCAGCACGTCACGCGCGGAGCCCAGCGACGACACGTTGACCAGGATGTTGGTCAGGATCGCCTGCCACCCGATGACCGCGGTCAGGGTGAGGGCGCGCGACCCGGTCAGCGAGCCCACGCCCACCGCCAGCGACGAGACGACGACGTTGGCCAGCGCGATCCAGCCGGCGCCCTGCAGGACGAGGCCGAGACTGGGCGTCGGCGTGCCGTCGGCGAGCAGAAACGTCGCCAGCAGGACCACCGCGTACGCCGCACCGGTCATGCACAGGGTGACGATCGCGGCCGCCGGCGCCCGCACGCCGAACAGGGCCAGTCGAGAGCGGCCGGTCGTGACCAGATCGCGGAACACGCCGCTGGAGAGGTCGGCGGTCCCGACCTCGGCGCCGATCAGCACTGCGGCGAGCATCCCGAAGAACTCGCCCAGGTCGCGGATGCCCCGGTGCATGCCGAGGGTGCCGCCGGCCGGCTCGTTCTGGAACGGGTTGGAGGAGTGCCGGATGGCGACGTAGCCGTACATGAGCACGACCACGCCGACGGTGAGCAGGAGCGCGAGCGCCATGACGCTGCGATTTCGCCGGACCTTGAGGACCTCGGCGCCGATCATCTGACGGGTCACGGTGAGCGTCATGCCTGACCTCCGACTCGGGACGTCATTTCCAGGAAGCGCTGCTCCAGCGACTCGCGCACCGGCTCCAGGCGCGAGACGAGGACCCCGCCGGTGACCAGGCGGGCGTTGACGGAGGCGGCGCCGTCGATCGCGGCCAGCGTCACCCGGACGCCGTCGGGCGTCGGGAAGGCCGCGGCGACCGCGGGATGGCCGTCGAGCAGGTCCAGCGCGGCGTGGTTGTCGTCGCAGCCGATGTCGAGCTCGTTGTGGTCGTCCTGCACGAGCTCAGAGATCGGGCCCTGGGCGATGATCCGCCCCCGGTCGATGACCGCCGCCGCGTGGCAGGTCTTCTCCACCTCGTCGAGCAGGTGCGAGGAGAGGAACACGGTCCGGCCCTCGCCGGTGAGCTCGCCGATCATCGTCCGGAACTCGAGGATGCCCCCGGGATCCAGCCCGTTCATCGGCTCATCGAGGATGAGCAGCTCGGGGTCGGCGAGCAGGCACCGTGCCACGCCGAGGCGCTGGCGCATGCCCTGCGAGTAGGTGCGCACGCGGTCGTCGGCCCGGTCGGCGAGCCCGACGCGCCGCAGCGCGCCATCGATGCGTCCGCGGACCTCGGGGCCGCGCACCGCGGCGATGACGCGCAGGTTCTCGCGTCCGGTGAGGTGCCGGTGGAAGTGCGGCTCCTCGACGATCGCCCCGACGCGGGCCAGCACGGCCTCCCGCTCCTCGGGCACCGGTCGTCCCGAGATCCGCATCGTTCCGGCGTCGGCCTGGGTGAGGCCGAGCAGCATGCGGATCAGCGTGGTCTTGCCGGCCCCGTTGTGGCCGAGGAACCCGAAGGCTGATCCGCGAGGGACCGTCAGGTCAAGGTCCATCACCGCGGGCCGCGCGCCGAAGCGCTTGGTGACCCCGCGGGTCTCGATGATGTTCGTGGTGGTTGGCATACCGAGATCATCGGTGCGCCGGTCGGCCGTGTCGTCGGCCTCAGGAGCGATTGGCGCCTCCGGCGCGCAGCGGACGCGCGGTCGCCTCTCCTCCTTACGGGGGAGGCGGCTCGCTGCCGGTGCCGGGCTTGACCAGCCCGATCTCATACGCGAGCACGACGGCCTGGACGCGGTCGCGTAGGCCCAGCTTCATGAGCACGTTGGAGACGTGCGTCTTGACCGTGGCGTCGCCGACCACGAGCGCGTCGGCGATCTCGGCGTTGGACATGCCGCGCGCCAGCAGCTCGAGCACCTCGCGCTCGCGGTCGGTGAGCTCGGCCAGGGACTCCGGGGTATGGCCGACGGGAGCGGGCAGCCGCCGGGCCACCCGATCGAGCAGCTGGCGGGTGACCGCCGGAGTGAGCAGCGCCTCGCCGGCGGCGACGACACGCACGGCGCGCACCAGTTCGTCGGCGGGGACATCCTTAGTGATGAAGCCGCTGGCGCCCGCGCGCAGCGCCTCGACGATGTACTCGTCTAGGCCGAACGTGGTCAGGATCAGGACCCGGTGGTGGGGGAGGCGCCGGATCGCCTCGATACCGTCGAGGTTGGGCATGCGGATGTCCATGAGCACGACGTCCGGCCTCGTCGCACGCGCAGCGCTGACCGCTTCCAGGCCGTCGCCGGCCTCGGCCACCACCTCCATCTCACCGGTCGCCTCGAGCACGGCCCGAAAGCCCGCCCGCATGAGCGGCTGGTCGTCGGCGATGAGCAGGCGGAGCTTGGCCATGAGCGCGCGGGGTCGTCCAGGTTCAGCGGGTTGGGATGAGGGCGCGGACGCGGTAGCCGTTGCCGTAGGTGCGCTGCCCGGTCTCCAGCTCGCCGCCGAACAGGGTGACGCGCTCGCGCATACCGACCAGTCCATGGCCGCCTTGGCCCTGGTCGCCGTTGGGGCCGGTGCCGTCGTCGAGCACGGTTACCTCCAGCGTGTCGGGCGCGTAGCCCAGGGTGACCGTCGCCTGCTGGGCGTGGGCGTGGCGGATGACGTTGGTGAGCGCCTCCTGGACGATGCGGTAGACCGAGAGGTCTACGGCGGCGGGCAGCTCGCGCACTGCTCCCTCGACCGAGAGGGTGGTCTGGAGCCCGGCCTGGCGCGTGCGCTCGATGAGCGTCGGCAGGTCGCGCACGCCAGGCTGGGGCTCGAACTCCGGCTCGCCGCCGTTCTGCGGGCGCAGGACGCCCAGCATGCGGTGCATCTCTGACAGCGCCTCGCGCCCCAGGTCCGCGACGTGGCCCAGGGTCTCCTTCTGGCTGTCCTGCGCCCCGGTCGCGGCCAGCGCCTGCGCTTGGACCACCATGAGCGAGACGTTGTGGGCGACGACGTCGTGCAGCTCACGGGCGATGCGCACGCGCTCGTCGCCGACGGCCCGGTCGGCCAACAGTTCGCGCTCGCGCTCCAGCCGCTCAGCGCGCTCCTTGAGGCCGTTGATGAAGTCGGCCCGCGCGCGCAGGTACAGGGCGACCGCCACGGCGAGGCCGATGACCACCAGCCGCGAGACCACGATGCCGGCCGTGATCTGGGTGTGATGGATGACCAGCGTGAGAATCGTGGCCACGCTGGTGACCACGGTGGCGACGATGACGATTGTCCGGTCCGTGTACTCGGCGACGTTGAACACGGCCAGCAGCACCGGGAACAGGGCCACCGGGCCCCATCCGAGGGCCATCTCGAGCACGAGCGTGAGCCCCAGGACGAGGAGCGGCGCCCGGTGGCGCAGCAGGAGGGCGACGGTCGCGATCACCAGGCCGATGAAGAGCGCCCCGTGGCTCGTGTCGCCGACCACGTGCTTTGAGGCGAGCGCCGCCGACCCGACGAGAAAGATGAAGACCACCGGCCCGATGTCCAGCAGCCACCACGGCAGCCGCCAGCCGAGCGCGGTCGTCAGCGGTCGTTCGGTGCGGCGAGACACGCCTTGAGGGTATGCCCGCCGGCCGCTGCGCGCCTCCGCCCGCCCGGGGACGCGCGGCTCATCCGCAAGGGGGAGAAGCCCTGCTCGCGGGTCTGTCTGGACTCTATGCGAACATACGTTCGTGCGCTGGAGCAATCTCAGCATCGAAGAGGAGGAGCGGGCGCGCCTGCCCGGCTACCGCGACGACGCGGTGATCCGCCATTTCGAGGCTCCAGACGCGGTTCCCACCCGGTTTTACGAGGTCCGGGCCAAATCGATCCTCAACCGGGTGCCCGAGGCGTCGCAGATGCCGTTTCGGTGGACGATCAACCCGTACCGCGGATGCAGTCACGCCTGCAACTACTGCAGTGGCGGCGAGACCCCGATCCTGATGGCGAACGGCAGCCACAAAGCCATGTACGAGCTGGACGTCGGGGACGAGATCTACGGGACGCAGGCGAGGGAGTCCGGCTACCGGCGCTACGTCCCGACGACCGTGCTCGACAAGTGGATCACGATCAAACCGGCGTACCGCTTGACGCTCGAGAGCGGGACGGAGCTGATCGTCAGCGGCGACCACCGCCTTCTCAGTAACCGCGGCTGGAAGCACGTCCTCAACAGCGAGCGCGGCCGGCCCGACCGGCCACACCTGACCAAGCGCAGCCGGTTGGTGGGTACCGGACCGTTCGCGCCCCAGCCTGCGCAGACGCCCGAATACCGTCGCGGCTACCTCTGCGGCATCGTGCGAGGTGACGGGAATCTCGGGTCCTACAGCCTGCGGCGCAGCGGTGGCGGGAGCTACATCGGTTACCGGTTCAGGCTGGCGCTTACGGACCTCGAGGCGCTCCGGCGAGCTCGGGACTTCCTCCGCGTCGCGGAGGTCGAGACCGGCCAGCGGGTCTTCCAGAAGGCCGCGGGCGCGCGCCGAGAGGTGGTCGCGATCGCCGCCCAGAGTCGCGGGTCCTTCGAGCGCATCACGGGGCTCATCGAGTGGCCACTGGTGCCCGGTGCGGACTGGTGCCGGGGTTTCCTGGCGGGGATCTTCGATGCCGAGGGCTGTCGCAGCGACTTCGCGCTGCGGATCTCCAACAAGGATCCGGAGATCCTGGGATGGATCAAGGCTTGCGCGAGCCGGCTCGGCTTCGACACATGCCTCGAGAACGCGAGCGCCGCGGGCGTGCGGAACGTGCGGATCCGCGGCGGACTGTCGGAGCACCTGCGCTTCTTCCATCTCACGGACCCGGCGATTACGCGCAAGCGCGATATCGAGGGCCAGATGGTCAAGACGTTCGCCAACCTGCGCGTGGCCGAGATCGAACCGCTGGGCCGCGAGTTGCCGCTCTACGACATCACCACCGGTACCGGCGACTTCATCGCCAACGGCGTCGTCAGCCACAACTGCTTCGCGCGGCCCACCCATACCTACCTGGACTTCGACGCCGGCCGCGACTTCGAGCGCGAGATCGTGGTCAAGGTCAACGCGCCCGAGCGGCTGCGGGCGGAGCTGGCCCGCCCCTCATGGAAAGGGGAGCACATCGCCATGGGGACCAACACGGACCCGTATCAGTGGGTGGAGGGCCGCTACAAGCTGATGCGAGGCATCTGGCAGGCGATGATCGACGCGCGCAACCCCGGGTCGATCCTCACCAAGTCTCCGCTGCTGTTGCGCGATCTGGACCTGATGAGGGAGCTGAACGCACGCGCGGAGTTCGGCGCTGCCCTGTCGATCCCGACGATGGAGGAGAAGGCCTGGCGGGCGACCGAGCCGCACACGCCCAACCCGCGGGCGCGGATGGAGGCGGTGGCCGAGCTGACCCGCGCAGGGATTAGAACGGGCATTCTGATCGCCCCTCTGATGCCCGGGATCAACGACGACCCGGCGCAGGTGGCAAAGATCCTGGAAATGGCCAGCGAGGCCGGTGCGGCCTATGTTTCCGGTATTGCACTGCATTTGAGAGGGGAGGTGCGCGGTTTGTTCATGGAGTGGCTGGCCGACCATCGTCCCGACCTGGTGGAGCGCTATCGTGAGCTTTACCGTCGTGGCGCGTACGCGCCGCCGCGGGAGCGCAGGCGCTTGGCCGGGCTCATCAAGGGCCCGGATCTGGCGCCCTCGGAGCGTGGAAGAGGCGCCTTTCGCCGGGCGCCCGATCCGCCGCCTCCGGCGCGTCAGCCGAAGCAGGAGTCACTATTTGAGCGACACGGCTCGTCGTGAAACCGCACCCGGCAGGCCGTGTTCTGCAATCACGAGATCCCGACAACAATTAGGAGCCATGCCGAGGCAATTCAGGCCACGTAGAGAGCAACTCAATCTCGACCGTATGTTCGAAACCCGGAGCGACGCCTGGGAGAAGGTGGGGCTGTCGTTCGAGGTCAACGAGCGCGAGGTGAAGAAGGCCCAGTGGCGGGCGGTGGTGTTCCTCGTCGGCGTGGTCGCGGTCACCATCACGTCGCACATCCTGCTGAACGAGAGCCACGACAAGAGCGGCTGCACCACGGCTCCCAACTGCAGGCAGGTCTCGCTTCTCTACAACTGGGGCGTAGGTGACCTCGAGACCGTGGTGCGCATCATCTCGGTGCTGCTCGTCCTCGCCCTTGGCTGGGGCCTGGCCCGGTCGGTCGGCCGCTTTGTGGGACCCACCTTCATGCGCCGCATGGACCCGGCCACCGCGGGCACCTTCGGCTTCCTGATCCGCCTGATCACGATGGGCGTCGCCCTCATCCTGGCACTCGGCCTCGCGGGCGCCTCGCTGCAGTCCCTCGCCGTCGGTGGTGCCTTCACCGCGGTCATCGTCGGTCTCGCCGCCCAGCAAACGCTCGGCAACGTGATCGCGGGGATGGTGCTGCTCAGCGCCCGGCCGTTCCGCGTGGGGGAGCGGGTCCGCTTCCAGGCCGGGGCGGTGGGCGGCCAGGTGGAGGGCATTGTGAGCTCCCTCGGCCTGCTCTACACGACGCTCAGCGCGGGCGCCGACCAGATCATGATCCCCAACAACGTGGTGCTGGCGGCCGCGGTCGTGCCGTTGCGCGAGCCCGACTCCGTCGATGTCAAGGTGCGCCTCACGTCCGGAGTGCGGCCCAGCCAGGTGCAGGCGATCCTCGATCAAGAGCTGACGACGCCGACCCGCAGCGGCGCCTCCGTGCTGCTGGAGGAGGTCGACGGCGACGACGTGGTGGTGCGCATCCAGGCCACGCCCGAGATGTCCGACGAGGGCGCCAAGCTGGCCGACGAGATCATGGTCGCGCTGTCGTCGGTCACCGGCGAGCACGAGGCCGCCACCAGCAGCAACAGCCGCTGAGCGACCGTCAGCCGGCGCGCCGGCGGTGCCCGGCGTCCATCTCGGTCGCGATCCTCGCTGACCCGAGCTTGGTGCTGACCCATCCGGCGGGACCCGGGGCCAGCGATGAGAGCGCGGTTCCGACGCGGAGCCCGAGCGGCGCCACCTCGACCTCCGCTCGGTTGTGCTCGATGGCACGGATGACCGCCGCGGCGACGTCCTGCGGGGTCCGGGTGCCGACGCCGGGCGGGAGCTTGACGCCGGTGTTGGCGAACATCCCGGATTCGCGGATGAAGCCGGGCAGGACCACCGAGACGCCGACGCCCGTTCCGCGCAGGTCCTCGCGCAGCGCCAGGCCGAACCCCCGCAGGCCGAACTTCGTGGCCGAATACATCGACGAGGCCGGCTGGGCGGACTTGCCCGAGAGCGAGGAGATGAACACCAGATGTCCTCGCCCGCGCTCGACCATCGCCGGCGCCAGAACGCGCGCGATGGCGATGGGCGCGCGGAGGTTGATGTCAAGGATGAGGTCGACCTCCTCCTGCGACAGCGCGTTCAGCATGCCGGTGGCCGGATGCGCCGCGTTGGCGATCAGGACGTCCACCTCCGCGTCGAGGGCGTCGCCCGCGAGCCGGTCGACATCCGCCGCGACCGACAGGTCGGAGACGATCGCGCGCCCCCCGAGATCCTCGGTCAGCTGAGCGAGCTCGGCCTCGCGACGCCCGCTCAGCAGCAGGTGCACTCCGCGCGCCCCAAGCGTGCGAGCGATCGCGCCCCCGATCCCGCCGGTGGCGCCGGTGAGCAGGGCCGTGCTACCGGCGAGCTGAAGGCGTGGGGAGCGTGGCACCGGCGGGCAAGTCTAGTGTCCGGGCGTCTCAGCCCGGGAACACCGCGAGCGTCGCGGTGAACCCGTGCAGGAAGCTGCGGCCGCCGACGGGCCCGATCTCTCCGGCGGCGAAGAACCCCGCAGCGGGCACGCCACGCAGCTCGTCCTGGACCACGTTGGCGTCATGGTCCGGGGTGCCGAACATCCCGTGCCCGCGGCCGTTGCACGAGAACACCAGCGCCCCTGCTGGCCGCTGACCGCCGATCGCCGCCGCTCGCAGCCGCAGCTCACGACGGAGGTCCTCATCGGCCGAGCGCGCGTCGCGGGCGTGCAGGCGTACGACCTCGCCGGGGGTGACGACGGCGCCCACGGTGATCGCCCCCGACTCGGGGTCGGCGCCGGTCACACCGCGCACCAGAAAGTCACCCTGCTCGTAGTCGGGCTTGCCGCCGTCGATGACGATCCCGATGAGCAACCCGGCCGCGACGAGCGCCCGCTCATCCAGCGCCAGTTCGCCCACCGCCTGCTCGATGGCCTGCACCGCCGGCCGGCCGGCGAGCTCGTAGATGACGTTGTCCTCGGCGGCGGTCACGGTCATCTCGCGGCCCAGGGGTGCCGCCCCCTGCGACACGCAGGGCAGCAGCTCCACGCCGTTGAGGCACACGCCCACCGCGCCCTCTGAGACGACGCGGCCGTCGGCGAACAGTACGGCGTCACCCATCGGCGAGCGGGCACTGGACAGGCCCCCGAGGACGGGAACGCCGGGCGCGGCCTCGGCGATGCCGTCGAGCACCGCGTCGGTGGGGAACGAGTAGGGGTCAGACAACATGATCACCGCGCCGCCGGAGCCGATCTCGGGCATGCCGTCGAGCACACCGACGTCGTCCTCCCGGCGCACGGTGGCGTGAAAGGCGCGTGCCTCGCCGACATCCTCCAACGCCGCAGCCCACACGGCCACGCCGGTGCCGCCCTCCAGCTCACGCCTCTGCCCGAGCACGCCGCCGGCGCCACATCCGACCAGTGCGGCCGGCGCGAGCTCGGCCTGCACCGCGGCCAGCATCTCATCGGGCTCGACGAGATGCGCTCCGCTGGCGAACACGAGCGCGAGATCGGCCTCGGCGCCACCGAGCTGCCGCACGGCGGAGCGGGCGGCGGCCGCAGCGCCGCTACGCGAGTCGAGCTCGTCGGAGAGCCCGGTGCCCACCCTCACGGCGATTCCCCTGCACCCTCAGTCATTGCTGCACGATACTGGGACCATGGCCCCGGCCGAGGTCATCGCGCTGTTCGGACCGACCGGCGTCGGCAAGACCGACGTCGCGATCGCGCTCGCCCAGCGGCTGCGCGAGGTGGGGGAGTCACCGGTGGCGGTCTCCGCCGACGCCCTCCAGGTCTACATCGGGCTCGAGACGCTCACCGGGGCGGCCGACGCCCGCGACCGCGCCCAACTCGAGCACCGGCTGCTGTCCTTCCTGCCGGTCAACGCCACGTTCAGCGCGGGCCAGTACGCCGAACTGGCCCATGCCGAGATCGACGGCCTGCTCGGCGCCGGCCGCCGCCCGATCGTCGTCGGCGGCACCGGCCTCTACCTCCGGGCCGCGCTCACCGAGCTCAGCCTGCGCCCCGTTCCCGCCGAGGGCGCTCGCGAGCGGTGGATCGCCGAGCTCGAGGCGCGCGGTCCGGCCGCGCTGCATGCCGTGCTGGCCCGCCGAGCCCCGTGGGCCGCCGAGACGATCGATCCGACCGACCGCCAGCGGATCGTGCGCGCCCTGGAGCTGCTCGACAGCGGAGACCTCGAACCGCCCACCGGCGAATCGGAGCTGTGGACCGCCGACACCCGCCGCAGCACACTCCTCGTGGGTCTGATCATGGACCGCGAGCAGCTCTATGAGCGCATCGATGCGCGCGTTGACCAGATGCTCGCCGACGGTGTGCAGGAGGAGGTCAGGCGGGCGCGCGGCGCCGGCGCGTCGGACACGGCGCGCAAGGCCCTGGGCTTCGATGACCTGCTCAGCGGCGACATCGAGCAGATGAAGCGCCGCACGCGCAACTACGCCCGGCGCCAGCTCACCTGGATGCGCAAGCTGGCCGGCGTGACCGTCATCGACCGGACCGGCCGATCGGCCGATGACGTCGCCGCGGAGATCTTCGCCGCCTGGCGGGGCGGGCCCTCCGGCGGCGACGCGCCGGTCCGGGCCGCGCCCGCGCTCAGAACGCCGCCACGAACGGGTACATGAGCACCACGGCCACGAGCACGCCGAACGCCCACACCCCGACGAGCCCACGCACCCACCTGCGGCCCGTCCGCCACGCCAGGGCCGCCGCGTAGGTGGCCGCGACGTAGATGCCCGGCATCACGATCACCATGTAATAGATGTAGCTGGTGCGCTCGTCGACCAGGCTGAGCACGGCGAACGGCACCCAGGTGCCGATGAACCAGCTCACCGCCAGCATCGCCAGCTGCTGGTCCTCGGGGGACTGGCCGGGGCGGCGGCGGCGCAGGAAACGCCACAGACAGAACAGCAGCGCCGGCATCCCGAGCGCCATGATGGCCGGGCTGGGCATCCCCCAAAACGCGGTCACCGGGTGGATGGCGTGGAACTCCTGGCCGGGCAGGGACGGGTTGATACGCAGGTACAGGATCGGCTTGAGATCCGCCAGCCACTGCCATGGATACGAGGCGATTCCCTGCGGCCCTCCGGGGCTCACCTGCTGGGCCGCGTAGCTGAACATGTGCGCGATGTGCTGGAACGGCCCGCCGGTGATGAGCTTGGCCTCGGCGTCGGCGTACGGGGTCGCGATGAGCCCCATGATCGCCAGCAGCCCCACGAACACGCCGACGCTCGTGAACAGCGTCGGCACGAACCGGCTGATCACGCCGCGCAGCCCCCACTCGGGCGGGCTGTCACGGTTGCGCCAGCGCACGAACAGGCGCCCCAGTTCCAGCAGCGCCAGCGTCCCGAGGGCGTAGGGGCCCACCAGCTTGAAGCAGAAGGCGATGGCCAGCGCGATGCCCGACAGGACGGGGCGGTCCTGTAAGTAGAAGGCGACGCCCCAGATCATCATCGCCACCACGTAGATGTCCAGGGTGAAGATGCGGCCGTGGACGAGCAGCAGGTTGTCGGTGGCCATGAGCGTCGCCGCGCCCAGCGACGACCAGCGCCCGGCGCCCGCGCTGCGCACCAGGGCGTACATGCCCAGCAGCGCGATCGTGCCGAAGATGAGGCTGCCCAGGCGCCATGCGAACGGGCCGTCGCCGAACAGCTCGATCGACGCCGCGACGATCAGCTTGGCCCCCTGGGGATGCTCGGCGTTGGGATCGGTGCCCAGCGGCGAGTTGTCGTAGTGATCGCCCTGGGGCGGATGGATGCCCACGATCACGCGCGCGGCGTTCACGTAGTACGCCTCGTCGAAGATCATGGTGTGCTCGTTGGCCGTGTTGCAGGGCGACTGGCACGGCTCGTCGAGCATGAACGAGCGGGCGCCCAGGGACAGCAGGGAGACGAGGACGAGGCCGATGATGGGCGCGCGCGTGGAGCTCTGAAGGCGCGCGAACAGCCGTCGACGGGTGGGCTCCCTAAGCATGGCGGGGGCGACGGTACACATAGACTGCCCCCGCGTGTACTTCGAGAAGTGGCATGCGCTGGGCAACGACTATCTCATCGTCGAGGCGGACGCGCTCCCGTTCGTGCTCACCCCCGCACGGGTGCGCGCCATCTGCGCCGCCCACACCGGGGTCTTCAGCGACGGCGTGCTGCTGCTCTCGGCCGCCGACCAGCCCGGCTGCGTGGCCCGACTCCAAATCTTCAACCCCGACGGCTCCGAGGCCGAGCTGTCGGGCAACGGCGCGCGCGAGGCGGTCCTCTACCTGCGTCGCCGCGGCTGGGCGACTACCGACACATTCTCGATCCAGACCGCTGCCGGCGAGATCCGCCCCACGATCACGTCGGCGACGACGGCCTCGCTCGACATCGGCCGCGCGCGCCTACGCTCCGCCGACTACCCCTCCGGCTCAGAGGATGGGACCGGCACCCTGACCGCCGACGGCCGCGAATGGCGCTTCCAGCACGTCCAGGTCGGCAACCCGCAGTGCGCGATCCGCATCGATGACGTCGCGGCTCTCGAGGCGCTGGACCTGGCGGCGATCGGGTCGGGCATCGAGCATCACGAGCTGTTTCCGAACCGCACCAACGTCTCCTGGTACACGGTCCTCGACCCCCATCGGATCCGCGCGCGCATCTTCGAGCGCGGGGTGGGCGAGACCTCGGCCAGCGGCACCGGCGCCACCGGAGCCGCGGTGGCCCACGTCCTGGCCGGCGGCGACTCCCCGGTGACGGTGGTCCTCGACGGGGGCGAGCTCGGCGTCGAGGTGGGGGACGACCTCCACGTTACCCTGAGCGGCTGGGCGGTGCCGGTGTTCTCCGGCACGCTCGCCGATGACTTCGTCAAGGAGCTGCATGAGACCGAGTAGTCGCCTGGACCGGATCCCGCCGTACCTGTTCGCCCAGCTGGAGCGCAAGATCTCTGAGAAGCGCGCCGCCGGGATCGACGTGATCAGCCTGGGCATCGGGGACCCCGACACCCCCACCTACGCTCCCATCGTGCAAGCGGCGCAGCGGGCGGTCGCCGATCCCAGCACCCACACCTATCCCAACAATCGCGGGCGGGCGGAATTCCGCCACGCGGTCGCGGATTTCTACGCTCGCCGTTTCGGGGTCACGCTGGATCCCGATACCGAGGTGATGGCGGCGATCGGGGCCAAGGAATGCATCTTCAACCTCAGCCTCGCCTTCCTGGATCACGGCGACGTGGCACTGGCCTCTGACCCGGGCTATCCGGTGTACACCGGCGGGCCGATCATGGCCGGCGGCGAGCCCGTTCTCATGGGCCTCAAGCCCGAGCTGGGCTTCGCGCCCGACTTCGGCGCCATCGACGCCGACCACCTGCGCCGGGCGCGGCTGATGTTCATCAACTATCCGAACAACCCGACCGGCGCGATCCTGCCCGACGGGCTGTTCGAGTCAGCGATCGAGCTCGCCCGCGCCAACGACCTGCTCGTGGTCCACGACAACGCCTACAGCGAGACGACCTACGACGGCTACGTTGCCCCCTCGTTCCTGGCCACGCCGGGGGCCAAGGACGTCGGCGTCGAGGTGTTCTCGCTGTCCAAGGGCTACAACATGACCGGCTGGCGCTGCGCCGCGATCGTCGGCAATGCCGAGGCCATTGCGCAGTACTGGCGCCTGAAGTCCAACATCGACTCGGGCAATTTCGAGGCGGTCCAGCTCGCCGGCGCGGCGGCGCTCCAACCCGAGGTGGACGCCGAGGTCAAGGCGATGAATGAGGTCTACACGCGCCGCCGCGACCTCGTCTGCGACGCGCTGGCCCAGGCCGGGGTCAACGTCACCCCGCCCAAGGCCACGATCTACATCTGGGCGCCGGTCCCGCCGGGATTCGCCAGCGCCGCCGAGTACTGCGAGCACGTCCTCGAGCAGGCCGCGGTGGTCATCTCCCCGGGCGGCGCCTATGGCCCCAACGGCGAGGGTTTCTTCCGCATCTCGCTCACCGCGCCCGATGATCGGCTGCTGGAGGCCGTGCAGCGACTGAGCCGTTTGTGACCCGGGCGGCGGACGGGTATCGATCGCTGCCGGCGTGTTCGGGGCTACCATCTCACGAAGTTGGGCGAGAGCAGAGCCACCGATAACGGAAATCGCGCGTCGCGCCAGGAGGGCCAGCGCCAGCGTGGCCGGGCCCGCCAGCGGGCTCTGATGGTCGCGGCGGTACCGGCGGGCGAGGACGACCATCTCGCCGAGCTGGAGGAGCTGCTGCGCACGGCGGGCGTCGCCGCGGTGGGAGCGATGGTCCAGCGTCGCGACCAGCCGCACCCCAACACCTACCTCGGCGCCGGCAAGCTCGACGAGGTCAAGGCGCAGATCGCCGCCGTCGACGCCAACCTCGTCGCCTGCGACGACGAGCTCTCGCCGCGCCAGGAGCGCAACCTGGAGGCGGCGCTCGGTGTGCCGGTGATCGATCGCACCGCGATCATCCTCGACATCTTCGCCGCCCACGCCCACACCGCGGAGGGCAAGCTCCAGGTCGAGCTCGCCCAGCTCGAGTACAACCTCGCGCGCATGCGCGGTCTGTGGTCACACCTCGAGCGCCTGGGCGGCGGCATCGGCACCAGAGGCCCGGGCGAGACCCAGATCGAGACCGACCGCCGGTTGGCCCGCGACCGGATCGCCGCGCTCAAGCGCCGCTTGGCCCACGTCCGCTCCACCCGCTCGGTCATGCGCGCCGAGCGCGAGCGCGCCCACCTGCCCCAGATCGCGCTGGCCGGCTACACCAACGCCGGCAAGTCGACGCTGCTCAACGCCCTCACCGGGGCCACCGTCCCCGTGCGCGACCGCCTCTTCCACACGCTTGGACCCGACGACGCGGGTGCTGCGCGCGGGCGGCCGCGACTACCTGCTCACCGACACCGTCGGCTTCATCCGCAAGCTGCCCCACCAGCTGGTCGACGCCTTCGGCGCCACGCTGGAGGAGACGGTGCGCGCCGATCTCGTCCTCCACGTGGTCGACGCCTCGGTCGACGAGGAGGAGCTCAACGCGATGACCCGCGCGGTCGACGACGTCCTGCAGGAGATCGCCGCCGACGAGGCCCCGCGCCTGCTGGTGCTGGCCAAGGCCGACCGCATCGACGAGGACCGCCGGGCCGAGCTGGCCCACCGCCACCCCGGAGCGCTGCTCATCTCGGCCGTGACCGGAGAGGGCATCCCGGCGCTCATCGAGCGCATCCAGGTCGAGTTCGCGCGACGCCTGTTCGACGTCGAGCTGCTCGTCCCCTACGAGGAGGGGGGACGGCTCGCCGAGCTGCACGAGCTCGCCGGCGATCTGGAGCGCGAGGACACCCCCGACGGGGTGCGCGTCACCGCGCGTCTGCCCGCCAGCGTCGCCGCCCGCTACGCCCCCTTCACGCTGTCGCCCTCCGCCGACCGATGAACCTGCGCATCGCGCGCCTGGACGAGCGCGCGCGGCTCCCCACCCGGGCCCACGACGGCGACGCCGGCCTTGACCTCTACGCGCTCGAGGCAGCCGTGCTGGCGCCCGGCGAGCGCGCCTCGGTGCCCACCGGTATCGCGGTGGAGATCCCGCCCGGCCAAGCGGGCCTGGTGCTGCCCCGCTCGGGGCTCGCGGCGCGCCACGGGATCTCGGTGGTCAACGCGCCTGGGCTGATCGACGCCGGCTACCGGGGCGAGGTGCGCGTGCTGCTGCTCAACACCGACCGCGAGCAGCCGTTTGAGCTCGCCGCCGGGGACCGCATCGCCCAGCTCGTGCTCGTGCCGGTCGAGTTGCCCACACCGGTGGAGGTGGGGTCGCTCACCGACACCGCGCGCGGTGCGGGGGGCTTTGGCTCGAGCGGCAGCTGACGGGCCGCGGGCGCGGGCGTGAGCCCTATGGCGTCGGCGGCGTCAGCAGGCCATGGGTCTGCAGGAACTGACGCGCCACTGCCGCGGGATCCTGGCCGGCGATCGTGACCGCGTAGTTGAGCCGACGGATCGTGTCGGTATCGAGCTGGTCATCGACGCGCACGATGGTGTCGGTGAACGCCGAGCCCTCGGCCGCCACCGCCTTGGCCGAGACCACGGGGACGACGTTGCCCCAGCCGAACGTCCGCCGCGGGTCGCGCATCAGCACGTAGTCGCCGGTGGCCAGCTGCCCGTCGGTGCTGTTGACATCGGCGGCCTGGATGGTGCCGTTGTTGAGCGCGGCGTACTGGTCGCCGACCGCCATCGCCCGGTAGCCGATGGGGACGAAGCCGTAGTCGATGTTGAGGTCGGGCAGGCCGGGAGACCCGGTCTGGAACTGGGGCGGCCCGCCGACGGTGATGCCCGCCGAGAGGCGGTTGAGGTCGCCGATCGAACGCACCTGGTTCTGCGCCGCGTAGGCCACGGTGACCGCAAGCGCGTCGGTGTTGGAGAACGGAGTGGGGGCCAGGACCTGCATGCCGTGGGTCAGCGCGTAGTGCTGGGCCCCCTGATAGGCGTCAAGCAGCGTGCTGAAGTCGTGGTGGTAGCCCGCGACGGCCGTGTTGAAGGTGTTGAGGTACTCCGGATAGACGGTGAGCGAGCCGTTCTCCAGCGCCTGCACGGTCACGTCGGTCGGCCCGATGTTCTGGTTGATGTTGACGCTGAAGCCCTGGGCGCGCAGGGCCTGGGCATAGAGCTGGCCGAGCACGAACTGCTCGGCGAAGTTCTTGTCGCCGACGGTGATGGTCGGCTTGCCGGCACCGGGGAGCGCCGTCGTATCCGTCGCGCCCGAGCTCTCGCTGCTCGTCGTGGCCGTGGCGGCGCTGCTGGTCGTGCTCGTGGTCGAGCTCGTCGTCGTGTGGGTGGTCTTGCTGGTCGTCGCCGACGAGGTGGTGCCGCGCGAGCTGCCGCACGCGGCGCAGATCACCGCGGCCATGACGGCCGCGGCCAGACGTGCGGCGGTGGTGGCAGAACCGGGAGAGCGCATCGAGAGGCGGCGAGGCGATGCTAAACGCCCGCGGCCCGTCGCGCCTCCGCATGCGCGGCGTTCTCGAGCTCGTCGTCGAGCTCTGCCAGCGGCTCGGGGAGGCCGAGCGCCGTGGCGATCAGCCAGTCCGCGAACCACGCGTTCTTGGGAAGCAGCGGCCCGTGCAGGTAGGTGCCGATGACGTTGCCCGCCCGGACCCCCTCGTGTCCGTCGCCTCCGTTGTTGCCGTGGCCCTTCAGGACGCGCCCCAGCGGCGCGGCGTCGCCCAGGAATGTGCGCCCGCCGTGGTTCTCGAAGCCGGCGAGCACCCGCCGGGAGGCGACCCCGCCGGCCTGGTCGGCGGGGCCCGTGTCCACCTCGATGGCGACGTTGCCGATGAGCCGCTCGTCATCGCTGCGCACCGTGTGCAGGTCCACCAGGCCCACGCCGGGCAGCGTCTCGGCGCCCAGCTCATAGGAGTGGCCCAGCAGCTGGTAACCGCCGCACACCGCCAGGATCACCGCGCCGCGGGCGGCGGCCGCATGCACGTCGTCGCGCTTGCGCTCGGCGAGGTCGTGCGCGCAGAGCTTCTGGTCACGGTCCTGGCCGCCGCCGATGTAGTAGATGTCGGCGCCGTCGGGATCCAGGGCCTCGCCGAGGCCCGCGGAGGAGAACTCGAAAGCCGATGCCGCGCCACTCGCAGCGGCGCTCGAGCATGATCAGGTTGCCCCGGTCGGCATAGATGTTCATGAGGTCGGGGTACAGCGCGCACACGCGCAGCCGCTGGTCAGGCACGCAGCATCACCACCGTGCTGCCGACGTACTCCTCGGTCGCCGCGATCTCCATCCGGCTGGCGGCGCGCAACCCGGCGGCCTCCGCCTCGGCCTCCAGGATGTCGGGATCGACGCGGTCGAGGCGGATGAGGTCCTGCTCAGTGGTCAGCCGCCCATCGGCGGTCACGGTTTCACGGCGGCGCTCGAGCTCGAACTCGTCGCCGTCGGCGCGCACGGCCACCGCTCGGCTGCTGTAGACCACGCCGTCGTGCTCGACGACGTCGGGCAGCGGCCCCGGGGCCGTGCCGTCGCTCACGTCGAACAGCTCGAGGTCGTCGGCGATGGCGATCGCCAGGACACCGGGCGACTGGAGGTGGTAGACGGCGCACTCCAGGAACGCGGCGCGACCCTCGGCGCCCCCCAGCAGCTGGATCGTCTGCATCGGCACGATGATCAGCGGGAAGGTGTCGCCCAGCCAGAACGCCCGTGCGTCGGCCACGATGGTCGTGACCTCCAGCCCGGTGGCGCGCTCGCGCAGCTCGGCCAGCAGCTCGTCGTCGCGATCGATGGCGACCACCTCGTGGCCTTGGCGGGCGAGCTCGAGCGCCGTCCGGCCCGTGCCGGCGCCGACGTCCAGCACCGGTCCCCCGACCTTCTCCGCCAGCGCCCGCCAGAACATGAGGTCCGCCGTGTAGCTGCCGCACTCCAGGTCGTGCCAGATCGCCCTGGTCACGGCCGCGCCTCCGCGGTCTGAGGTGACCAGAAGGCGCTGACATACCCGCGTCGCTCGAGCTCTGAGCGCAGCTCCAGCAACGCGGTATACGTGGGCAGCGCGAACAGGCGGCCGTCCGGGGATGCCTGCAGCGCGCTGTCGAGAGCCTGGCCGAGGGCCGGGACAACCGTGAGCCGCGCGGCGGGCAGGCCGGCGTACTTCAGGCGCAGGGCCAGCTCGGCGGCGCGGGTCCCGGCGCACGTGACGTGACGGGCGCGGCCGGCCAGCATCTCGAAATCGGCGTCCCATATCCAGGAGATGTCGCGACCGTCGGCGGTGCGGTCGTTGAGGATGGCCAACAGGTCCAGCTCATCGGGCTCGAGCACCAGCGTGCGCAGGATCTCGTTGGCGCCCGCCGGATTCTTGATGAGCAGGATGGACAGCTCCTTGGCGCCGATCGCCACCCGCTCGGCGCGGCCGAAGGCGGGGCTGACCGCGGCCAGCCCTGCGGCGATGGTCTCCAGCCCTACGCCGAGGCCCTGGCACAGCGTCGCCGCTCCCAGCGCGTTGTAGACGTTGTAGAGGCCGGGGAGGGGGAGTTCGATCTCGGCGCGCTCGGAGCCCGCGTGGAGCGCGAAGGTCGCGCTGCGGGTTCCGTGCAACCGGATGTCATGGGCCGACACGGTCGGGTCGGGGCGGCGCTGGCCGCAGTTCGGGCAGTGATAGACCCCCAGGTGACCCATGTAGATCGCGTCGTAGACGTAGGCGTGGCCGCAGCGCCGGCAGTGCTTGGAGTCCGAGGCGTGCTGCATCTCCGTGGTGGCCATGGCCGTATCCTCGACGCCGAAGTAGCGCGTGCCCGTGTGCTGGCGGCCCAGGTCGGCGATCAGCGGGTCGTCGGCGTTGCAGGCCAGCGCCGCCCCGGCCGGCAGGCCCGCCACCGTCGCGGCCCAGCGGTCGGCGATCGTCTCGAGCTCCCCGTAGCGGTCGAGCTGATCGCGGAACAGGTTGCCCAACAGCACCGCGCGGGGGCGCAACTGCGGGACGACGCGGTCAAGCCAGAACTCGTCGAGCTCGAACAGCCCGAACTGCCCGTCGATCGTCCCGCCACGGTGCGCCGCCTGCAGCAGAGCCGAGGCAACGCCGCCGGCCATGTTCGCGCCGGCGCGGTTGTGCACGAGCGCCATGCCGGCCCGCTCCAGGATCGCCGCCGTCATCGCCGCGGTGGTCGTCTTGCCGTTGGTGGATGAGATGACCGCGCAGCCCTGAGGGAGTCGCCCGGCGAGCCGCTCGATCGCCCTTGGCTCCAACCGGGTGAGGACCTTTCCCGGCAGGCTGGTCCCGCCGCCCCGGCCGGCGCGCCGCGCCAGCTCACCGACCGCGCGCGCGGCGGCGATCTTGACGTCGAGCACGCTCACGCCGTGGTCGCCGAGTATGTCGTGGCGGAGGATGTGGTGGTCGCGGGGACCAGCGTCCGGATCGCCCCGGGCAGCACGCCGACGGTGGCCGGGAGCTCGGCGATCGGGTCCCCGTCGGCGTACACCGTGAACGGCCGCGACGCGGCGATCTCGATCCTGCGCCCGCGCAGCAGCTCGACGTTGTCCAGGCGCACGTGCGCGCCTGTGAACACCGCCGGGGCCCTGCGCAGGAAGCGGAGCTTGGGAGTCTCGAGGATCAGCACCACGTCAAGCATGCCGTCCTGCAGTGTGGCGTCCGGCGCGAGCATCATGCCGCCGCCGTAGTAGCGGGAGTTCGCCGCGGCCACGGTGTAGCCCGTGACGGTGCGCGGCGGACCCCCGTCGACGGTGATCGTGAAGGTCGCCGGGCGCCATCCCGCGAGCGCCCGCAGCAGCCCGTAGGCGTATACGAGCCGTCCGCGCACCAGCGTGGTCTCGTTGGCGATGCGG
Organism: uncultured Actinomycetota bacterium; assembly: GCA_963708835.1. Lineage (GTDB taxonomy): Bacteria > Actinomycetota > Thermoleophilia > Solirubrobacterales > Solirubrobacteraceae > Palsa-465. The sequence continues at coordinate 655,960 of CAVPUB010000004.1, forward strand.
TTGGCCTCAGAGTCAAAGCCGCAGCTGGCGATCCCGATGAACGTCCTGTCACCGACGACGCCGAGATCCAGGGGGCGGACCTCTCCGTGGGCGAGGACCTCGCAGGCCGCCTGCGGCGAGCCGGAGATCCCGAGCATGCGCACGAAGTCATTGCCGCGCCCGCCGGGCAGCACCCCGAGGACCCCCTCGGTGTGGCGCAGCGCGTCCGCGACGGCACCGATGAGCCCGTCGCCGCCGAAGGCCACCGCCGTCTCACCCGCCTGAGCGGCGGCGAGCGCCAGCTCGCGCGCGTGATCGAGGCTTTCGGTGCGCTCGAGGTGGTGGTCGAGTCCGAGGCGACGCAGGGCCGCCTCCACGCCGTTGAGCTCGCGGGCGGTGCGGCCGCCACCAGCGAACGGGTTGACGATCAACGACAGCGTCACCCGGTCACCAGTGCGTAGAGGTTCTCCGCGATGGCGATGGGCGCCGGATCCGACGCCGACTCGGCCTGTTCGCGGGTCGCCACCCCGGTGAGCACGATCGCGCCGTCGATGCCGAGCGGCCCCGGCGCCGGCGAGGTCGGCGTCGAGGCGGTCGCCCACCATCAGCGCGCGGCCCGGCCCCAGACGATCGAGCGCCGTCTCGAAGAGGAGGACATCGGGCTTGCCCACGCTGCGGGCGGTGCGCTCGGTGGCGTACTCCAGCGCGGCAAGGACCGCGCCCGTCGCCGGCCAGTAGCCGTCGTTGGTGGGGAAGGTGCGATCGCGTCCGGCGGCGATCATCTCGGCGCCGTTGAGCACGGCCTGGGTGGCGGTGCGCAGCTCCGCGAAAGTGAAGTCGTCGTGGCCGGCCACCACCACGATCTCCGCACTGGACGCGCGATCGGTGCCGTTGACGATGCGGTGGCCCGCGTCGGCGACGTGGCGGAAGATCGCCGCCGAGCCGATGACGAAGGTCGGCGTCCCCGGGCGGCGATCCGCGAGGACGTATTGGATCGCGGCGCCGACGGTGACGACCTCCTCCAGCGACGCCTGCAACCCCATCGACCACATCTTGCGGACGTACTCCTCGGGGGCCAGGCGCGTGTCGTTGGTCACGAACGCCAGCCGCTTGCCGTGGTTGCGCAACTCGGCCAGCGCCTCGCGTGCGTTGGGGGTCGGTGTCTGGCCCACCCACACGCATCCGTCGAGGTCGAGCAGCACGTGCTCATAGTTGTCAAACAGAGGGGAGAGGGGCATGGAAGAGGAGGCGGACGCGGCTCGGATTATCCAACGCGCATGGTTATGTCTCGTAGCGCACGAGCCATGCCGCAAACTCCGTAGATCCTACGGACTCGGCTCCGCAGTCCCTGCGGTCAGTCCCGCCGACACCTGGCCGATACGTGTCGGGCTTCCCGATTGAGCGACCCCTCTCCTGGAGGAAATCTTGAAGCCCAGCACCCACAGCGGACGCATGTCCCAGGAGGCTCTCCTCAGCCTCTGGCGCACCTATAAGGAAACCGGGGACACCGGCGCGCGAGATCGCCTGGTCTTCTCGCTGGCCCCCGTGGTCAAGGCGATCGTCTACCGCAAGATCCGCGAGATCCCGGCCTACCGCGAGGTCGACGACTACATCTCCTGCGGCCTGGAGGCCCTGATCAAGTCCATCGACCGCTACGACCCTGAGAAGGGAGCCACGCTCGAGCAGTTCGCCTGGACCCGGATCCACGGGGCCGTGCTCGACGAGCTGCGCCGCTTCGACTGGGCTCCGCGCTCGCTGCGCCGGATGGAGCGCGAGATGAACAAGGCCCGCGAGCGCTTCAACGCGATCCACGGCCGCTCACCGAACAAGGCCGAGCTCGCCGAGCTGCTGGCGGTCTCGCGCGATGAGCTGGACGCGCTGCAATCAGACCTCGACCGTTCGGATATCGGATCGCTCAACGCCAGCGTCGCCGCCGACGACGAGAATCCGGCCGAGCGCATCGACGTGCTGCCGAGCGTCGATCGCGACACCGACCCCGAGCACGTCGCCATGCGCGAGGGCGCCGTCGCCCGTTTCCGCGCCGCCTTTGACCAGCTTCCCGAGCGCGAGCGCAAGGTGGCGCTCCTGCTCCACGTCAACAACCTCACCCTGCGCGAGGTCGGCGAGGTCCTCGGCGTGTCCGAGAGCCGCGTCTGCCAGATTCACGGCAAGCTCAAGCGCGGCCTGCGCGAGCGGTTGAGCGCGGACGAGCTGCTCTTCCTCGAAGTCGCCTGAGTCCGAGTCGCCGGCGCTGCTTGACTATCGGGCGTGCGCGAACGACGCCTGGTCTTCGGTGAGGTGGCGGAGCTCTATGAGCGCCACCGGCCGACGTATCCGCCGGCCCTGATCGACGATCTGGTCGCTCTCGCCAAGTTGGATGTCAGTGAGGCGGTGCTCGAGGTCGGCGCCGGGACGGGGAAGGCAACCGTGCTGTTCGCCGCGCGCGGGATCCCGGTTGTCGCGGTCGAGCCGAGCGCGGAGATGGCGGCGGTCGCAGCGGTCAGCGTCGGCGGGTACGCCGGCGTCCAGATCGAGCAGAGCGACTTCGAGGCCTGGGACGCGCGCGGGCGGCGCTTCCCACTCCTGTTCTCGGGCCAGGCGTGGCACTGGGTGCGGCCCGAGGTCGGCCTCGCCAAGGCGCGCGACGTGCTCCTGCCGGGAGGGATCCTCGCGCCGTTCTGGAACCGCGTCGCCTGGGAGCGCGCCGAGGTCCGCGAGGCATTGCTGGACGTCTATGACCAGGTCGCACCCGAGCTGTCGCGCGAGGGCCCGATGCATCCGGCGAACCTGCTGACGGACGCGAGCGACCACTGGGACGCTGGGATCGCGGCGGTCGATGGTCTGAGCGGCGCCGAGATCCGGGCTTACGAGTGGCGGCTGGACTACTCGGCAGAGGAGTACGCCGGCCTGCTCGCCACCGCGTCTGAGATCCGCCTCCTCGACGACGAGCGCCGAGGGCCGTTTCTGGCGGCGATCACCGCGGCCATCGAGGCCCACGGAGAGCCGGTGAGCATCCCGATGCGCACCCAGTTGTGCCTCGCCCGCCGGGGGTGACAAGTCGGGACCGAAAGGCCTGATTCACCGGCTCGCATACGGATGCAGCCGCGCTTGCACCCACGTGGGTGTCGTAATTCTGACCTCAGGGCTCGAAACGCCGCTCTGCAATCCGGTGCCGCGCGCAGGGGCTCTAGACGGGCGAAACCCACTCGTGATCGGCGTTCAGTCCCCTGAACTCAACGGCACTAAACACCCAGTGGACGAACGTACTAGTCCCTTGGGGCTCTGGAGCTATTGAATACCCGTCGAATCGCAGGCAGAATCCTGCAGGAAGTCGACGCCGGGCGCGGAATGCCCGGCGTCAACAACGTCTGTGAAGTTGGATGCCCAGTCGCCCCCCGTGGGAAGGAGGACAAGAATGGGTTATCGCGGTGGTTCCTGAGTAGGTACAACCCCTGAGGGGCTCGCGTGGAAGGCGGGCCCCTCATTTTTTTCAGTCGGACTCAGTATCGGTGCTTCGCGCGATGGCTTGAGAAACCGTCCAAAACCTCTGGACACCTGTTCAGCTTGATGGTCGGGCGGCCGATGTTGGGGGCACGATGTCCGACTCGGAGACACGGATGGCTCCGCGCATCCACTCGCCTGCGCCCGCGCTGGCGGCGCAGGTCGTCCTAACCGCGCTCATCGCGCTGACGGCCTCCGCCACCTTCTGGGGGAGCCACGCGTGGTGGCCTCTGTGCGTCGTCATCGGGGGCTTCACGATCGTGGCCGAATTCACCGCCGTGTCCGCCGGACCTCTCTTGAAGGTGTCGTGCAGCTTCCTCGGGCTGGTCGTGGCTGCGGCGGTTCTGGGTCCCGGACCCGCAGCTGCCTTGGGCGCGGCCCTGATCGTGGCGTCCTGGGCACGGCATCGCGAGCCACTGCACTACTTCGTCAACAATCTCCTCAACTACATTGCGTTTCCGCTGGCGGCCGGCATCTTCTTCCACGAGGTGACCCGAGCGGCTCATCTCGGCCCGAATCACGCCGGCTATTACCTGGTGGTCTTTGCGACCTTCGTCGTGGCCCTGGCCTTCAACTTCTTCCTATGCGCGGGCTACATGTGCTGGCTGGACGGGGTGTCGCTCGGTCACAGGATCAGGGAGTCGCTGATCCCGCTGCTCTCCGCCGAGCTCTTCTCCGCCCTCCTTACCGTCGCGGCGGCGTACCTGACGCACCGGCTGGGCGTCACCGGCTTCGTCCTCTTCGGCTTGGTGATGGTGATCTTCCAGTACCTGATCGGCGAGCTCCTGAAATCAAGGAACCGCAGCGAGAAGCTCCAGCGAATCGCGACCACTGACGAGCTGACCGGCCTGGGCAATCGTGAGGAGTTCCACGCGGCCATCAGCCGGCGCATCGCCACCGCGGGAGAGTCAGACCGCCGGTTCGCCGTCCTGCTCATGGACCTCGACCGCTTCAAGGAGATCAACGACACGCTCGGCCACCACTACGGCGACGTGCTGCTGAAAGAGCTCGGCCCCCGTCTGACCGGTTCGATCGGGGAGGGCGGGTTCGTCGCACGCCTCGGCGGCGACGAGTTCGGGATCCTGCTTGCCGAGGACACCGACGACATCGCCGTCCTGGACGTGATCATCACGCGCCTGTTCAAGTCGGTCAGCCAGCCGTTCATGATCGACGAGCTGTCGCTCGAGGTCGGCGCCAGCGTCGGCGTCGCCCGCTTCCCGCAGGACGGTGAGGACTCCCACGCGCTGCTGCGCTGCGCCGACATCGCCATGTACGCGGCCAAGGAGGCCCAGACCGAGTACAAGGTCTACACCGCCGAGCAGAACCAGCACTCCAAGCGTCGGCTGGGCGTGCTCAGCGGCATCCGCCACGCCCTGCTGCAGGACGAGATCGTCGTGCACTACCAGCCGATCATCGACCTTGATGACAAGCGCGTGCGCGGAGCCGAGGGCCTGGTCCGCTGGCAGCACCCCGAGCATGGCCTCATCCCGCCCGGGGCCTTTGTGCAGACGGTCGAGCAGACCGGCCTCATCGGACCGCTCACCCGTCATGTGTTGGAACGCTCCATCGCCGAGTGCGCCGCCTGGCGCAAGGACGGGCGCGAACTGTCGGTGGCAGTCAACCTGTCCGTCCGCAACCTCCTGGACCGCGATCTGCCCCGGGAGATCGAACGTCTGCTGTACACCTACGGCCTGCCGCCGGAGGCGCTCCAGCTCGAGATCACCGAGAGCATGATCATGTCCGACCCCGAGCGCGCGCTGTCGACCGTGAGCCGCCTGAGCAGGCTCGGCGCGCGCCTGTCCGTCGATGACTTCGGCACCGGCTATTCCTCGCTCGCCAATCTACGCAAGATGCCGATCGACGAGCTGAAGATCGACCGGTCCTTCGTCTCGCCCATGCTCCAGAACGAGAGCGACCTCATCATCGTGCGCTCCACCATCAACCTCGGCCACGACCTCGGCCTCAACGTGATCGCCGAGGGCGTCGAGGACAACCCGACGCTCGAGCAGCTCGCGACGTTCGGCTGCGACCTCGCCCAGGGCTACCACGTCTCCAAGCCAATGCCGGCCGACGCCTTCAACAACTGGCTCACCGAAACCGCGCCCCATCCCGCCAAGGACGCCACGAGCAAGGCTTCCGCGGTCAAGGGCCCGCCGAGCTCGGTCGCGCGTGGCGCGGTGGACCTCGGCGGCCTCACCTTCGCCGCCCCCGAGCAGTAGCCGCCGGCTAGAACAGTGCTTCCTGAGCGCTGGGCGCCGGAGGCGCCAGGCACTCGGGTCCGTCGTAGCGGGCGTCGTTGACGGCGAAGCCGACCTCGGTCACCCCGGTTGCCTCGGCCGGAAGGCCACGGAGGATCTCGCGTAGCTCCGAGCGTGGGGTGGAGAGGTCCAGCCACGCGGACTCCGCCCCGGGGTCCAGGATGACCGGCATGCGGTCATGCAGTGACGCGATCGCCGAGTTGGCGGCCGTCGTCAGGATCGTGCAGGTGCGCAGCGTCCCGCCGTCCTCGGCGTGCCAGATCGACCAGAGCCCCGCGAAGGCGAACACCTGGCCGTCGGCGCGGGTGATGTGAAACGGCTGCTTGGGCCCTCCGGTCGGGCTCGGGCCTCGCCGCCACTCATAGAACCCGTCGGCCGGGATCAGGCAGCGAAAGCGCTCGAATGCTCCGCGGAACGCCGGCTTCTCCGGGGCGGTCTCCAGCCGGGCGTTGATCATCTTCAGTCCGGTGTCCGGGCTCTTGGCCCAGGACGGGACGAGCCCCCAGCGCAGCAGATCGCCGCGCGGCTGTCCCTGGCGATCGGTGGTCACGGCCAGGATCTCGTCGCCGGGAGCGACGTTGTAGCGCGTCCTGACCTCGATCGACTCGCCGATCGGAAAGCGGACCCGCAGCGAGCCCGGATCAGGCATCGCGAGGCTGTAGCGACCGCACATGGCGGCAGGGACCTCGGTCGGCTCAGCGGCCGCGCGCCGCGACCTGCTCGGCGCGCTCGGCCTGGGCCTTGCGTTGTCGGCGCCGTCCGTAGAAGGCCAGCACGCCGACCGCCACCACCACGAGCACCAAGCCCCAGAAGATCCGCAGGTCCAGCGACATGCCGCCCGCGGCCAGCGCCACGAGGCTGACGATGCCGAAGCCCAGGAGCAGGATGGCGACGACCAGGGCGATGATGATGAGCACGCCGCGGATCCGCGCCAGGGTGCCGGCGCTCTTGGGCGGGGCCACCAGGCCCATGAACTTCAGCCCGCGCAGCTGACGGTTGGTGGGCGCCTCGACGCCGAGCCGCTCGGTGGCCTTCTTGAGATCGTCGGCACGGCGCTCGGCCAGGGCCAGGGACGCGTCGGCCATGCGACGCAGCTGCAGGCGCTCCTGCGGGCGCGCCGCCGCGATCGCCCGCTGGAAGTGGGCACGAGCGGCCTTGGCGTCATAGCGCTCGGCCGCACGGGCGCCGAGAATGGCCTGCGCCGCGGCCTTGAACTTGGTCTCGGCCTCGAGCTCTTCGTCGCTGCGGGTCTCCATTTGCTGCATGGCCGCCAGTTGACTGCGCTGCTCGACGCGCATGGTTCGCTGCTGCTTGGGCATGAGCGTGAGTCTAGTGCTTGGGCTTGATCACGAAGATGCGCTGGCCGCTCAGCGACTGGCCGATGTCAAGCGTGTTGGACGGCGGCGACCGGTAGACATCGATGTGGTGGCCGTTGATCGCGCCGCCGGTGTCCTGGGCGATGAACCAGCCGCCGTAACCGTCACTGCGGTACGCCGGGACATAGACGCGGCTGCCGAGCGGGATGACCTTCGGGTCCACGGCGATCGATTGGAAGTAGTGCAGCGGCAGCGAGGTCCCGGCAGCGAAGCTCACGTCGCGCAGAGGCACGTACTTCGTGCCGCGCCCACTGGACCAGCCGCCGACGGCCAGCGGGAAGGTCACGGCGCGCTGCTTGTTGCGCCAGAAGCCGCCGGCCCGCCAGAACGGCGCGCCGGCCGACCACCCGTTCGATGGCGAGGTGGTCGCGCCCGTTGCGGTCACCCATCCACCGTTGCCAAGCGCATTGATGTGGTAGGGCTGGCCGTCCAGCCCGATGCCCGATCCCTCCATCGACATGCCGGCGGCCGAGTACAGCCAGTCGATGTGGTGCAGCCCGGGGAGTCCCGGCGCCTTGACCAACTTGCCGACGAACCAGGACTCCGGCGCCGGCCAGTACTGGGTGATGGCGACGCTGCCCAGCCACTTGCCCTTGGCGTGCTTGCTCGGAGGGGGAGGGATGTGAGTCGGCGTGGAGGCGACCGGGGCGAGGCCGCCGCCCACGAGCCCCGCGCCGCCCGAGCCCGAGCTCGGCGGCGGGGAGGCGCCGACGGCGCTGCCGCCGCCCCCGGCCCCCTGCGCGGGGAGAGCCGCTTGACATAACGCCGCAGCGCCGATGGCCGCGACAAGGAGGAGGCGGGCAAGGACGCGTTGACGAGCGGTCATCGAAGCGGGACGGTCTGGGGGCGCCGGGGGACGCAATCGGGGCCGGCGCCGCGACGTGCGCCGGTTTGCACGCGCGCAGCCTATCGCCTGAGTTCGTCGCCGCGCCGATCAGACCTGCCACGCCGTCAGTACGCCGTGTGCATGAGCCGCTGGACATCGGTGAGCGTCCGCACAGCCAGCGCCCGCGCCGTCGCCGTGCCGTCGCGCAGCACCTTGCGCAGGTAAGCGCGGTCCTGGACGAGGGCAGCGCGCCGCGCCCGGATCGGGCGCAGCCGCTCGTTGACCGCCTCGGTCACCACTCGCTTGAGGCCGACGGCGCCGTCCGCGCCGACCTCGTCGGCCAGCGCATGCGGGTCGCGTTGCAGGCACAGCGCGGCCAGAAGGACCAGATTCGACACCGCCGGGCGCGTGGCGGGGTCATAGGTGATCTGACGCTCCGAGTCGGTCCGGGCCGCTCTGATCAGCCGAGCGGTCTCATCCTCGGAGGCGCCGATGGCGATCGCATTGCCGCGGCTCTTGCTCATCTTCTCTCCGTCGGTTCCGAGCAGCACCGGAGCCTCGCTGAGCAGCGCGCCGGGCTCGGGGAAGTAGGGCTCGGCCGGGCTGTAGCGCTGATTGAAGCGCCGGGCGATCGCGCGCGTGAGCTCGAGGTGGGGCAGTTGATCCTTGCCGACGGGCACCACGTTGCCGTGGCAGAACAGGATGTCGGCGGCCTGGTGGACGGGATAGGTGAACATCAGCCCCGACGCCGACGGCAGCCCTGCTGCGGCCTGCTCCTCCTTGACCGTCGGGTTGCGGGCGAGCTCGGGCACGCTGACCAGGCTGAGGAACGGCACGGTGAGCTGGTTGAGCTCGGGGACCTGGGAGTGGGCGAAGATCGTCGCGCGAGCCGGGTCGATCCCGACGGCCAGATAGTCGGCCACCAGCTCCTCGACGTCGCCGGGCAGCGAGGCCGGGCTGTCGCGGTCCGTGATCGTCTGGTAGTCGGCCACCAGCACCATCGTGTCCACGCCGAGGTCTTGGAGGCGAACGCGATTGAGCAGCGTCCCGAAGTAGTGCCCGAGATGCAGCGGGCCGGTCGGGCGGTCGCCGGTCAGAACGCGATAGCCGGTGGGGTCGTCGCGAAACGCGGCCTCGATCTGCTGCGAGCGCGTGCGCGCGTCGGCGAGCGAGGGCCCGACGCCGGGGTCAACTGAGAGGGTCTGGGACATGCGCATGCTCCTTGAAGAGAGCTGCTGCGAGCGCAGATCCGTGGTGCGGGTGGCAACGGGCGCTCTCAGGCAGCCCGTTGACAGAGATCAGCAAGGCCGCGCTAGAGGCGCAGCCACCACCCACACATGAGTTCGCTGTGATGCATCCTCTTCATCGTAATCGAGCCGTCCAGCCCTCAGCCGATCCGAATCCGGCTCTACGCCGGCTCGTGGCCTGCGAGAAACGCGGCGAGCGCGTCCCTGAACTGCGGTCCGAGCAGCGCGCCGAGGTGGTCGCCGGGCACACGGCGCACCTGGCCGTGGGGCAGGACGGCGGCGAGATCCTCCACGGAGCCGCGTTCGGTGTCGTCCTCACCGGCAATGACGAGCGTGGGCACCGGCACGGCGGCGAGCGCCTCAGCGGGACGTGTCGACGAACGTGGCGAACAGGTTCAGCAGGGCGACCGGATCCGCGTCGATGCTCGCGAAGTAGTCCTGCATCTGGGCCTCGGGAGTGCCCGCCTCAAACGTGCCCAGGCGGGCGAAGAGGCAGCGATAGTTGTCGCCGCGACCGGCCGCGTGAACGATCGGGTCAAGGCCGGTCCCACCCAGTACGGCGCGCGTCGGTCGTGCGCCGAGGGACAGGAGCCGGGCGGCGATGCGCGCGCCGAGCGAGTAGCCGGCGAGGTCGTAGTCGTTGAGCTCTAGCTGCCCGATGAGCGTCTGGGCATCGCGAACGAGCGCGTCAGGCGGGTAGGCGCCGGGGTCGTGCGGCCTGGCGCTCTCGCCGTGGCCGCGCAGGTCGGGCATGATCAGCCGCCGCCCGTCGGCGAGCAGACCGTCGGCGGCGCCGCTGCGCAGCCAGGTCTCGCGCGCGGGCGAGATGTAGCCGTGGAGGAGCACGGTGGGGCGCCCGGAGCCGATCTCGTGGTAGACGAGATCCAGACCGTCATCTGACCGGAAGGTGTGGCTTGCGGGCTCCATCAGCCTGTCGTCACTGTGACGGCCAGGCTGATCGTGGAGATCGGGCGGACGCAGATCTATCGATGACCGCTCACGAGGACCCGGCCGGCGGCTGGTCGATGCGTACCAGGTTCCCGGACGGATCGCGCACGGCGATGTCGCGGGTGCCCCACGGCTGTTCGGTCGGCTCCTGGACGATCTCGGCCCCCGAGTCGCGGATCTTGGCGAACGTCGCGTCGAGTTCGTCGGTCTGGAAGTGAACGGCGTTGAGCGCGCCCTTGGCGATGAGGCTGGAGAGCGCGTCGATGTCGGCGGGACTGCCGTTGAGGTAGTTGGTGACGCAGATGGCGACGCCGGGCTGGGCCGGAGAGCCGACGGTGAGCCAGCGGAAGTCCTCACGCGCGACATCGCTGCGTAGCTCGAGGCCGAGCGTGTCGCGGTAGAAGGCCAGCGCCGCCTCGGGGTCATGAACCAGGACGAAGCAGGTGGAGAGCGTGAGAGTCATGCCCGCAACGTTAGGGAGCCGACGCCGCTTGGGTGTTCCCGCTCCGGACCGGCCTGCGAACGGGACGCGTGACGTCCTTGGCGACGCAGCCCGACACCTTGCTCAGGGCGGTGTGGTCACGCGCGCGGTAGGCGGTGGGCGTCTCGCCGGTCAGCTCGGTGAAGCGGGCGCTGAACGAGCCCAGCGATGCACAGCCGACCTCCAGGCAGACCTCGGTGACCGACAGGTCGCCGCGGCGTAGCAGCGCCTTGGCGCGCTCGATGCGACGCGTCATCAGGTAGGAGTAGGGCGTCTCGCCGTAGGTGGCGCGAAACTGCCGCGAGAAGTGCGCGGTCGACATCAACGCGGCCCGGGCGAGCTCGGCGACCTCGAGCGGTCGCGCATACTCGCGGTCCATGAGATTGCGGGCGCGGCGCAGATGGGCGAGGTTGGCGAGCTCCTCGGGCGTCACGAGAGCAGCGTACCGGTGAGGACCGATGAGTCTCGACCGGCGCGCCGGTCTGAAGACTGCGGAGTTCCTTGCGCGACCGACCTCAGGAGGACATGACATGGGCAAGTTGATCTATTCGCCGATCGCCTCACTCGACGGGTACGTGGAGGACGCCCAGGGGAAGTTCGACTGGGCCGCGCCCGACGAGGAGGTGCACGCGTTTGTCAACGACCTGGAACGGAGCATCGGCACCTACCTCTACGGGCGGCGCATGTACGAGACGATGGTCTTCTGGGAGACCGCGGGCACTCAGGCCGATGAGCCGTCCGTGTTCTACGACTACGCGGAGATCTGGCGGGCGGCGGAGAAGGTTGTCTACTCCCGGACGCTTCAGAACGTGACGACCGCCAGGACCCGTCTGGAAAGCGCGTTCGACCTCGACGCGGTCAGGAGGCTGAAGGAGACGGCATCCTCCGACGTCTCCGTCGGCGGCGCCGAGCTCGCCGGCCACGCGCTCGCAGCGGGGCTGGTGGACGAGCTACAGCTGCTCTTGAGTCCGATGATCGTGGGGGGCGGCAAGGCCGCGCTGCCTGACGCCGTCCGTACGGGGCTCGAGCTGCTCGACGAGCGCCGCTTCATGAACGGCGTCGTCTTCCTGCACTATCGCGTCACGGGCTGACCGTCTGGGTGGGCCGGCCCCCAACTTGACATAACGTCGCGCGATCCGGAAGCCTGAAGCCGGCGCGGACCAGGTCCGACCTGGTCGGGATGCGCGGCGTCGGCGATGGCGTGTGCGAGATTGCCCGGAATGCTCGGAGCCCTCGAACAGCGTGCTCTAGCGGCTGCCGGCGCAGTGGCATCGGCGAATGGGCTGACGGCGGACGAGGCGGTCATCATCCATTCGGCCAGCAACGTGCTGGTGCATCTGCGGCCCGCGCCCGTCGTCGCGCGCGTGATGACCGGGACCGTGGCGCTTCACGACGATCCGCGGACGTGGCTCGAGCGCGAGGTGTCCGTGCTCGAATTCCTGGCGCCGTCAGGGCTAGCCGTGTCACCGAGCCGATCGATCGCACCGGGGCCGCACTGCGAGGACGGCCTGTGGATGACGTTCGTGGAATGGATCGCCGATGTCGAGCCGGCTCCGGAGATTCAGGCTGCAGGCCAGCTCGCCGGCGCGCGTGAGCTCGGCCGCAGGCTGAGGGATCTCCACGATGAGCTGCGAGCCTTCGCGGGCGAACTGGGCGGATTGCGCGAGCTGCGTGAGGACATCAAGCGCCTGCACGGCCGACTGTCGGCGGCGGACGCCCAGGAGCGCGACACGATCGCGTCGCTTTCTGACCGGCTGGACATGCTGCGGCCAGCCGTCTTCGAATCGAGTCTTCCGACCCAGGCGCTGCACGGAGACGTCTCGCTGCGCAATTTGCTCCACACGCCGCGCCGCGTCGTCTGGAACGACTTCGAGGACACCTTCAGAGGACCGGTTCACTGGGACGTGGCCAGTTACGTCGGCAGTCTGCGGATCCACGGAGCCAGCGAGCGCGCGGTGCGCGAGACGCTCGACGGCTACGGCTGGGACGACGAGCGCGAGCTGGCGCCGTTCCTGGCCGCTCAGGACGTCTATGACGAGATCTGGCGGCTGTATGACCGCCAACGGCGTCGTTCCTAGTCCCGCGCAGGTCCTTTCTCCGCTCGCATCTCACATACAACTAGACATAAGCCCGATTATCGAGCGTTGATGAGACCGCGAAACCGGGGACCTGACCGCTGGATCGTCCCCTGCGCCCAGAACGCCGCGGTGCACCGCCACTTGAAGCGCTGACCACTCAGCGAGCGCAGAGCGCGAGGTGAAGCGTCGACCGTCCTGCGGATATGGGAGCATCTCGCGCACGAGCGCCCCGCGCACGGGCGGCAGCCTCGCATCGAGGGAGCTGAGGGTTGGGGTTCTTCAACCACGGAGATGACGAGGACCGGGAACAGGACGAGTCGCTGAAGCGAATCGAGAGCGGTGGCATCCCGCTGGCCGCCGAGCAGCGCCTGCAGGGCCTGGCCGCCGAGGGCTCGATGTTCACCAGCGGCCTGTCGGTCAAGGAGTTCGCGCTGCTTCGGCAGATGGGGCCGCAGCCGATCGCTCAGGTCATGGGAGCCAGCGTCATCCGCACGGGCTTTCAGTACCTGCCGCCCCTGGCCCCGGGGGAACTGGTCTCCGGCGGCAGCGGCATGGGCTACTACAACACCCAGCCGGGCGGCTACGTCAACAGGTTCACCGAGCCATCGGTGTCGCAGGTCCGGACCTATCGCTGGCACACCGCCGTGGTCTGCGAGCTCGACATGCTCACCCAGGCGTGGCGAACCGCCCGGCGCCGGGCGGTGGACCGTCTCTGTGAGGAGGCGCTGCAGGTCAACGCCGATGCGGTCGTCGGCGTGCGGCTGCATCGCAGCGACCATGATCTCGGCCGCGGAACGATCGAGTACGTCGTCACCGGCACGGCGGTGCGGCTGCCCGGCTCCACCGGGGCCAGCTGGCCAGTCGTCACCGACCTGTCGGTCCAGGACTACTGGCGGCTGCGGTCGGCCGGTCAGGAGCCGGTCGGCTTCGTGGCGGCGACATCGGCGATGTTCGCCTCGCCCCCCACCGCGACCCGGCTGCGACGCAAGCGGACCACCCGGCAAAACCAGGAGCTCGACGAGCTCAGCGACGCGTTCCATGCCGCTCGCGCGGAGGTGCGATCGCAGATCGAGGGCCAGGTGTCCGACGCCCACGCCCTGGGAGCGGTGGGCGTGACGTTCTCGCACTCCGTCCACCGGGACAAGCTGTCGGTGGCCTCCTCGCTGCAGACCGAGCCGTTCCGGGGGTGGAACCGCGGGCGCCTGGGCATCCCCTACTACGTCTCGGGCCGTGGCCTCACCGAGCGCCGCGGCTGGGTCATCACGATGCACGCCGCCGGCACCGCCGTCCGGCCGGGGTCGGGACCATCGCAGTTCCACGTCAAGCCAGCCGTCCGATTGAGAGCCACGTGAGCGAATACGAACCAGGATCACTCGAGGGCATTCCGGAGTCCGGCCGCGAGCGGCTGGAACAGAATCGCCAGGGCCTCTACACGTCAGACCTCACCGTCAACGAGTTCCTGCTGGTCACCGAGGCGGGCTTTGACCCGGTCGGCCTGGTCGTCGGCAGTTCGATCTTCCACATCGGCTTCCAGGTCGCGGGCCCGACGACGAGCCGGGAGCTCGACGTCCTCTCACAGGCGATGTACAGCGCCCGCCACCTGGCGATGACCCGGATGGAGGAGGAGGCCGACCAGCTGGGCGCGGACGGCATCGTCGGCGTGCGCCTCGACATCGGCCGCTACGAGTGGGGAGCCAACATGGCGGAGTTCATCGCCATCGGCACCGCGGTCAAGCATCGCGAGGGCGTGCTGCACCGTGCACCGAACGGACGGCCGTTCCAGAGCGATCTGTCCGGGCAGGAGTTCTGGACACTGCTGCGGACCGGTCACCGGCCGGTGGGGATGGTGATGGGCAACTGCGTCTACCACGTCGGCCGGCGGGGTCCGCTGCGCACGATGTCCCAGACGGGCAAGAACGTCGAGCTGCCCAACTACACCCAGGCGCTGTACAACGCCCGTGAGCTGGCGATGCAGCGCATGCAGACCGAGGCCCAGGAGCTCGCCGCCGAGGGCATCGTCGGGGTCACGCTCACGGAGAAGAGCCACGGCTGGGGCAGCCACGTGATCGAGTTCTTCGCCATCGGCACAGCGATCGTCGCCACCGAAGGAGGGTCGACGGTCGAGCCCCCGATCTCCGTGCTCGACCTCAACGATCGCTGATCCCGGCGCGGCCCAGGTACCGCTTCTCCCAGTCCGAGACCTCGTAGGCCTCCTCCCGCGGCCCACCCACGGCCAGCACCAGGGTCTCGCTCACCTTCGCCCGCGCCGATCGCACCAGGTCGGTATCACGCACGACCACGAACGTCCCCGCCGGGGCGTCGATGACGTCGCCGTCGACGACGAACTCCGCGTGCCCGCCGGCGACGAAGTAGAGCTCCTCATGACCGCCGGCCTCGTCGTCGACGCGCTCGTCGTGCTCCTCGATGACCATGTCGCCGGGCTGGACGCCCCGAAACAGGCCGGTCCCGAAGGCCCGCAGCCCGAAGTGGTGACGGACCGGCCTCCACTCCGGGTCGCCGGGTTCCATGGGGACCGGCTCGATGTCCGAATAGTGCGCAACGTCGAAACCACGAGTGGGCATAAGTCTCCGATCGGGGTGTGCAGCCGGGGCGTTCGACCGGAGGTTCTACCTCACCCGTGGTCCGGCGGGCCGGACGCGCGTGCGCGCACGAGCGCGACGGCCGGAAAGTCACCCACAAGCATCGCCTCGACGTGCCAGGCCAGCGGGTAGCCGCCCTCCAGCCGCGGGGTGTCGACGAGTGCCTGTGCGTGAGCCATCACGCTGTCGAGGTCGCGCGTGGACCCCTTCCCCGATGGGCCGCCACCTCCGGACGAAAGGTCTGAACCGAACACGGTGCACCTCCTTTGAGGCCGACCTTCGCAGAGCACTGCTTTGCTCAAGCGATTCTAACCATCTTCCGGTGCCTCGTCGAGGTGGATGAAGGGATACGGTTGCGACGTGTTCGATGGCTTCGAGGCTCGCGATCTCCCCACCGAGCGGGGAACGATCCATGCGATGGTCGGCGGCGAGGGCCCTCCCCTCCTCCTGCTGCACGGCTATCCGCAGACGCACCTCATGTGGCACGCCTCCGCGCCGGCGCTCGCCGAGCATTTCACGGTCGTCGCCGCCGACCTGAGCGGTTACGGCGACTCCTTCCGGCCCGCTCCGACCAGCGACCACGTCCCCCACTCCAAGCGCGCTCTCGCCCTCGATCAGGTGCAGGCGATGGCGGCGCTGGGACACGAGCGCTTCGCGGTCGCTGGGCACGACCGCGGCGGGCGGGTGGCCTATCGGATGGCGCTGGACCACCCCGACCGGGTGAGCGCCCTCGCCGTCCTGGACATCGTGCCCACGGCGGAGGTGTGGGCGCGCGCCGACGACAAGCTCGCCCTCGGGTACTGGCACTGGGGCTTTTTGGCCCAGCCCACCCCCCTGCCCGAGCGGCTGATCGGCGGCGACCCCGACGCGTACTTCGACTACCACCTGCTGATGATCGGCCTGGGCACCGATCCCGCGGCCTATCCCGACGAGGTGATGACCGCGTACCGCCGCCAGCTTGACGACGTCACCGCCGTCAACGCCATCTGCGAGGACTACCGCGCCGGCGCGACGATCGACCGCCAGCTCGACGAGGCCGACCGGGGCCGGGAGATTGCCTGTCCGGTGCTCTGCCTCTGGGGCGCCCGCGGCGCCTTGCCGGTCTTCTACAGCGACGTGCTGGAGGTGTGGCGGCCGTGGGCTCCTGCGGTCACCGGCCGTGCCGTGGATGCCTCCCATTTCCTGGTGGAGGATCAGCCGGGTGAGGTGGCGGCTGAGCTGACCGCGTTCTTCCGGTCCGCCTAACGGAAGAGCGGCGGCCCGGCCAAGCCGGACCGCCACCCTGTCCTCCCCGTGCGAGTCGGGATCCCCCGGCTCCGATGGGCGCGAAGTCCCGGGTGTGGGGGCGGGGCGAGATGCCCACCCGGGGGTGCAGCGCCATCGGAGTCCAGGGGAGCCGGACTCGCCCGACTGGGACTACGACTGCGTCGTGCTGGTACTGGTGCTGGTGCTGATCAGCTCGACCTCGTCCCAGACCGCGCCGTCGCCGTCGATCCGCAGATCGGCCTTGCGGACGGCCATGCCCGGCGTGATGGTGCACATCGCGTCGTTGCCGTTGTCGTCGCCGCGGTTGCCGTTGTCGTCGCCGGCACCGTTGTCATCGCCGCCGCCGGGGCCGTGGTCGCGGACGATGTCGCCGTGCTCGACGTCGTTGTCGCCGTTGTTGTCGACGTCCGCGGGGTTCTCGCACCTGACCTCGGTGTCGTTGGTCACCTCACCGCTGACGGTGCTGCCGTTGGTCAGCGTGATGGTGAGGACGTTGTTGGCGAACGAGGTCACCGTGCCGGCGGTCGGCTCGCTGGCCGGAACGCCATTGACGTCGCTGCTGTGGCGGTGCCCGACGAACTTCTCGTGGCGAACGCGAGCGTGATGGTGACGCTTGTGGTGGTGGCCGCTATGGGCCAGCGCCGCCGCCGGCACCGCTACGAACAGCGCGGTGCAGGCAAGGATGGTGAACAGGATCCTGCGCATCGAGGGTTCCTCCTTTTCGCCGCCGCGTCCTGGCGGCGACACATCCGGGGGCTTACAAGGAGGAAGAGTCGAGCGAGCCGCAAACGTCACGCGACTCGCTGAAATTAATTCTTGCCGCTGCCGCCCCCGCTGCCCGACCCGCCGCCTGAACTGCCGCCGCCGTCGTCGCTGCCGCTGGTCGCGTCGCTCGTGGCGGTCACCGAGACGGCAGACGCCGAACCCGAAGACCCCGAGGTCGCGGGCGTGCCGGCGTCGCCGTCAATCGAGCTCACGCTCCCGCCGTCGCTTCCCGACCCCTCCGACGAGCCGTGCCCGCCGCTCGGTGCCGCGGCGCTGCCGTCGGTGCCCGATCCGGCCGTACCGGTGACCGACCCGGATCCGCCCCCGTGTCCTCCGCCGGAGCCCGATCCGCTCCGCGTGCTTCCGGATCCACTGCCGGAGCCAGAGCTCGAGTCAGAGCCCGAGCCCGATCCGGCGCCGGAGCGCAGTCCCGAGCCCGTGCCCGATGTCGAGCCCGAGCCGTCCCCACCATCCCCGCGGCCGGAGGTGCCGCCCGGCGAGCGTCCCGAGCCGTCGGCGCCGCGGCCCGACGCCGTCCCGTCGTGCCCGCTGCCCGTGCTCGGCCCACGGCCGGGTCCCGGCCCGCGGTGACGGCCCGACCGGGTCCCGGACAGCCGCGCGGGCCCGCCGTGGAAGCCGCTGGCCTCGCGCGCAGCCGCGGGGCCGTGCTCGCGCAGGCGCACCGCGTTGGTCAGCGACGCGGCCGCGCTGGGCGCCGTGGATGCTCCCCGGGCGGACAGGACACGTGTGGGCGTGCCCGTGTGGGCGATGTGATGGCGCGCGCCATGCGCAGGCGCAGTGGCGTGGTGGTGGGCCGGGAAGCTGTGCGTCACGGCGATGCCGGTGGCCACGACACCCGACGCCAGCAGCGCCCCGACCTTGATGACCAGTCCGCCGGAGACCGCGCCGCCGGCGCCGAGCGCCGCGTCGGGGGCGGCGTCCACGCTCGAGCCGGCCGCTCCGAAGAACTTGACCAGCGGGAACGGGATGAGCGCCGTCGCCGCCTGGCGCAGGCGCAGGCGCGCCCGGTGCACCAACTGGCGCACGGCGCCCTCTGAGAGCCCCATCGTGCGCGCCACCTGCGCGCGCGGGAAACCGAACACGGCGGTGCCCAGGAGCGCGTCGCGCTGGCGGTCGGGCAGGGCGCTGAGCTCCGCCAGCGTCGCGTGGGCGATGGCCCGGCGCTGCACGGTGTCCTCCAGCGGCTCGCCATAGGCCACGGCTGCCTCCAGCGGCGCGTCGACGGGTAAGCGCGCACGGGTGACCTCGTTGCGGAGGATCTGATGGAGCCAGCCGCGCAGGTGACGGATCTCGCGACCGCCCCGCAGCGCGGCAAACGCGTTGAGGAACGCCTGTTGGACCGCGTCCTCCCCCCGGCCGTCGGAGGTCAGCCGGCGCGCCTGCGCCTGCAGTTCGCGTTCATAGCGCCGGACGATGGCGGCGAAAGCGGCGTCATGACCGCCCTGGACCAGGCTCACGAGCTGTTCGTCCGGCTCAGCATCAAGCAGCCGGTCGCTGCTCTCGAGCAGCCGGTCAGAGATCACAACGGCCATCTACAGCCTCCCGACGCCGCCATCGCTGCAAACCTTCCCGCGCTTCGCCTGACCCACCGAGCCGCGCAAGTCTTGCCCCGCTTCCGGCCGCGAGCGCTACTCAACCGGTCGAGTCATCCGGAAGACGCCGTCGACCACCGTGTAATCGGCGGGGCCGCCCAGCCGGGCCACAGGGCGCAGCCGCGCCGTGTCGACGGTGCCGTCGACGATCGCGGACTCGTCGAGATGGACCCCCACCACCTGTCCGATGACCAGGTGTTGATCGACGCTATGGCCGTCGATGTCACGGAGCTCGAGCGCATGGACCACCTTGCATTCCATGGCGCAGCGCGCCGCGGCCACGCGCGGCGGGGCCACCAGAGTCGAGGGCGCCATCTCCAGCCCGGCGCGCGCGAACTCGCTGCGTCCCCGCGGCAGCGGAGCCGACGTCTCGTTCATCTGCTCGCGGAGATCGAAGGTGACGAGATTCCACACGAATTCCCGCAGCTCGCCGGCGAACGTGGCCGAGTCCTTGGCCCCACTGCTGGAGAAGGCCAGCATCGGAGGGCCCTCGCCGATGGCGTTGAAGAAGCTGTAGGGAGCCAGGTTGATCGAGCCGTCCGCTGACATCGTCGAGACCCATCCGATGGGCCGTGGCGCCACCAGGGCCTTGAACGGATCGTGCGTGAGCACCGCCCGATCGCGCTTGCCGGGTTCGTAGAAGATCACGGGCGACAACCTACCGAGTCCGTCCCCGATCGCCGCTGTGTCCGCAACTTCCGCCCGCCCCCGGGTATAGAAAGCCCAGGAATCTGCGAGGAGGCATCGATGAGGCGCATTTTGCAGGTGTTTGTCCTGTCCATGGTCGTCGGCGCGTCGGTCGCCGGCGTCGCGTCGGCTGCCGGCTCGCCGGCGGTGACGACCGGAGCCGCAACCAAGGTGGGCAACTCGACTGCGGTGCTCAACGCGACGGTGAACCCCAACGGGCACGCGACGCAATACGACTTCACCCTGGGCCCCACCACCGCCTACGGGGTGACGACGACCTTGCGCACCGTGAAGGCCGGCACCAAGGCGGTCGCCGTCAAGGTCACGGTGACCGGGCTCACCCCGGGCACGACGTACCACTACCGCATCAACGCGATCAGCACCGGGGGCGCGGTCGTCGGAGCCGATCGCGCCTTCACCACCACGGGCCACCCGCCGGCCGCTGTCGTGACGGGCGGCGCGGTCAACGTCGGCAAGACCGTCGCCACTCCGACCGGCGTCATCAACCCCGAGGGCGCGACGACGACCTGGGTCGTCCAGTACGGCCTCACCCCGGCGTACGGACTGCAGAGCTTTGCCAACACCCTCGCTGCGGTGGACACATCGTTGTCGGTCTCGGCGACGCTGACCGGCCTGGCCCCGGCGACGCTGTTCCACTACCGGATCGTCGCCTACCACGGGGGGAACGTCGTCTCCGCCGGCGCCGACGCCACCTTTTTCACGGAGCCCTCCAAGCGACCTGTGCCGAAGATGACGGCGCACACCTCGCCCGGGAAGGACAGGCGTGCGCCCTACTCCTTCACCACCTCCGGATCGCTCGGTGGGGCAAGCCACATTCCCGCACTGCAGCGCTGCACCGGCAACGTCGGCGTGCGCTTCTACAACGGCCGTCACCAGCTGGCGTTCGTGGTCGCGGCGGTCCAGCCCAACTGCAAGTTCTCCATCGGGTCGAGCTTCCGGCGCCTCCACGGCAAGGGCCCGGTGCGGCTCAAGGTGACCGTGGACTACCGCGGCAACGGCTACATCGCGGCGGTCAACCGCGTTGACCACGTGACCGCCGGCTGATCTCCGGCAGCGGGCGCCGGGCCCACCGGCCAGGCGCCCGCACCCGCGGCGGCGGGCTAGTCTTGCCCGCCATGCCGCAGAGAGGGCCGCGTGTCTCGCCGGTGGAGACGGTGCTGCTGGCGGGCCTCATGGCCTGGGCGCTGTTCCCGCTCGTGCTGCTGCTCGTCCACGCGGGGCAGATCCACGCCCGCTTCACCGGCGCCGACGGGCTGATCGGCGCCGATGGCGTCCTCGGCGCCGACCAGCTGCAGTACCTCGCCTGGGCCCGCGACGCAAGCGCGCACGGTGGTCTGGCGTCCGACCTCTTCAGCTTCTCCCGGGGCGGCCACGTCTATCTCCAGCCGCTGTTTGCCATCACGGGGGCTCTGTACCGGCTGGGTCTCTCGCTGCCGCTGGCCTACCTGCTCTGGAAGCCGCTGGGGGTCCTGGCCCTGGGATTGGCGGCTGTGGCCTGGGCCCGGCGCTTCTTCGCCGACCAGTTGGCGGCCCGGGCCGCCGCGGTGACGATCTCCCTGTTCCTCTGCACGCCGCTGGCGGCCCTCTACAGCTGGACCCAGTGGGCGTCGGGCTCGTTTCGCTTCTCGCTGTACCTCCTCGGCGACGAGCTCCTGGCCGCCGACAAGCTCTGGGGATACGTACCGAGCGCGCTCGGCCTCGCCCTGGTCCCGGTGGCCTTGCTGGCCACCGAGCGAGCCCTCGACCCCGACCGCGGGGTCGCGGGGTCCCGCCTCCCCGCGCGACGCTCACCGGTCGCGGTGCGACCGCTCCTCCTCGCCGCGCTGGCGGCGCTGCTGGCCTCGTGGCTGCACCCGTGGCAGGGGATCACCCTCGGGCTCATCTACGTCGGCCTCGCCGTGCTGCGCCGCCTGCGCAGCTGGGCCGCGCTGGCGGTCCCTGCCATCGGCGCTGGATTGCCGTTGCTCTACTACTACCTCCTCTCACACCACGATCACGCGTGGAAGCTGGCCTCCCAGTACGAGGTGATCTCGCGTCTGCCGGCGATCGTCCTGCTCGCCGGCTTTGGGCCGCTCGCGCTCGTCGCCGCCTTCGGGGTCAGGCGCCCCGACGGGGAGCTCATCGAGCAGGCGCTGCTGCTGTGGGTGGGCGGCTGCGTGGTCACCTATTTCGCCAACGACGCCTTCGCGCCCCATGCGCTGCAGGGCCTCAGCCTCCCGCTCGCGGTGCTCGCCGTGCGCGGCTGGCGCCGCCTGCCCCTCCCGGCGGTGATCGGGGTGGCCGCGGTAGCACTCATCACCATCCCGGGCCTGGCCTACAACGCGCGCAAGTTCGTCCGCACCACCCAGAGCACCAAGCTGGTGCAGTACTACATCCCCCAGTCCGACGCCCAGGCACTCGACTGGGTGGCGCGCCACGGCCCGCCCGGCGGCATCCTGGCCCCCACCCCGTTCGCCGCCGTCGTCCCCTCTCAGACCGGGCGGCCCGTCTGGGTCGGCCACGGATACTGGAGCCAGGACTATCCCGTGCAGGCCCGTGAGGTGGACCGCCTGTTCAGCGGCCGGATGTCCAAGACGGCGTCTCGCGCCTTCGTGGCCTCAACGCGCGCCACGATCCTCGTCTCTGACTGCCGCCACGCGGCCGACCTCGCCCGCAAGCTGGGGTCGGCGGTGGGCGCCGTGCACCAGTTCGGCTGCGCGCGGGTGTATGTGCTGCGCCGGGCCTGACCCGGCCGCCGGAGCCGACCGGGCCTAACCGGTGCGGTCCGCCAGGCGGTAGACGAACCGCAGCCCCGACCACGTCTCATCGATCGCGCACACCTTGTTGTCGACCAGGCCGCTTGCGAGGCCCAGTTCGCGCACCGTCCCCTCCCCCAGGTCGGTGGCGACGCCGGAGCTGCGCTTCGGCCAGGCGACCCACAGGCCCCCGGCTTGGTTGAGCGCCTGTTTGAGCGCGGGCAGGCGTCGCTCGAGCTCGGAGCGTTTCTGCACGAAGATCACGAGAACGTCGAAGGTGCCCCGCAGCCGCCGGTGCACGGTCACGCCCGGTGGCAGCTCGCCCAGCACATCGTCGAAGTCGTGCGGTGCCCCGATCAGACCCAAGCGCGCCTCGGGCTTGATGCCGAGCTTGCGTGGCAGCGGGGTGCCGGAATAGCCCGCTGAGGTGGTGCTCGCCATGGGCGGGGAGCCTACGCGCTCGACGCGGGGCGGGCGACTTGATCAAAAAGATGCAAACAGCGAGGAGATCGTGGCGTCTGTGACGAATGAATGACGACCATTTCGGGTAAATAGGCCTCGCTGATGATCAGGTCCGCCACAGCGCCCACCGACTTCCTTCCCCGGATCGACCCGCCCGCGACGCCGCAGGCGCGCTTTGCCGCGGCGACGCTCCTGGCGATTCCCCCGGAGGTTCGGCAGGCGATGCGCGACGCCGTGGCGACCAGGCTGGGCATTCCGATCGACTGCTATGGGCCCGACGTCGATGCGGTGGATCCCGCGCTCCAGTCAGCCTACGACTCAGACGTCGATGATCTGTTCGACTGCTGGGTGCGCAAGCACGTCTTCGAGTCGGCCGACGACACGCTTTTCCGCCGCGCCCTTCGGATCGCGCCGGCGCCCGCGCCCGCCCGCTAGCTGTCCTGCGCAGCGCCGCAAGGGGCGGGTCAGAGGCGCGCCTCGACCACCACCTCGGCGATCAGCCGCGACAACTGGCTGCCCTGCCAGGCCACCGGGGAGCGGCCCGGCTCATCGGTGACCAGACGGGCTCCTGGGATCGCCGCCGCGTACGCCTCCCCCACCGCCTGTGGGTGCTCGGGATCGGCCTCGTCGCCGGAGGCGACGACCACGGTGGGGACGGTGATCGCCGCGAGATCGTCCACGGACCCGAACGGCTGCGAGCGGGGGACCGCGCGCAGCGCGTCCGCGAGCGCCTCGGGGTGCTGGTGCAGTGCCAGCCGCTGGCGGACCACCTTGATCACCGCGTCTCGCCAGCGGTCGGGGACGGGCGGCTCTCCGTAGGCGGCGACGAACCCCTCCACTCCGCCCTCGCGCAGGCCGTCCGATAGGGCGTCCCACCGGGCCAGGCGCTCGGCATCGGTGTCCTCTGACCCGCTGAAGGCCGGCGTGATGAGGACCAGGCCCGCCACCCGCTCGGGCCGGTTCAGGGCCAGCCAGGTCAGCGTGTGGGCGCCCATCGATGCCCCCGCGAGGACCGCTCGCTGCGCGCCGGCGTGATCGAGCACGGCCTCCAGGTCGGCGCCCAGGTCCTCGTAGCGGTAGGCCTCCGGGCTCTCGGCCGGTGAGGACACGCCGTGACCGCGGGCGTCATAAGCCAGCACCCGGTGCCCGCTGCGCTCCAGCGCCGATGACCCCATCACCACGTAACGCCGGGTGGCGGTGAGGCCGTGCGCCAGCACCACCGTCGGCCCGTCGCCGGCCTCGCTGCCGGACAGGGTCACGCCGCCACGGGTCACGTTGAAGTCAGGCACGCCCTCGTATCTAGCAGTCCCGCGGCCGCCGCAGGCCGGTGGCTACCATCAGAGGTGATCATGGACGTCACCGACAGCACCTTCGAATCGGCGGTCATCGAGCGCTCGCGCACGCTCCCGGTCGTCGTGGACTTCTGGGCCGAATGGTGCGGCCCGTGCCGACAGCTTGGGCCCGTGATCGAGCGTGCCGTCGCCGCGCGCGAGGGCAAGGTGGAACTGGCCAAGATCGACGTGGATGCCAACCCACGCGTCGCCAGCGCGTTCGGGATCCAGAGCATCCCGGCGGTCAAGGCCTTCCGCGACGGCCGCGTGGTGGCCGAGTTCGTCGGCGCCCAGCCACCCGCAGCCGTCAACAGCTTCCTGGACTCCCTTCTGCCCTCCGAGGCCGACGGCCTCGTCGCTCAGGGCGACGAGGAGTCCCTACGCCGGGCCGTCGAGCTCGAGCCCTCACGCCCCGACGCCGCCGTCCCCCTGGCCCGCATCCTGCTCGAGCGTGGCGACACCGACGGCGCGCTGGCCATCGTCCAGCAGGTTCCCGGCAGCTTTGCCGCCGACGGCATCGCGGCCCGGATCGCGATCGAGCGCCACGAACCGCCGCTCGACCTCGGCGACGCCTTCGCGGCGCTCGACGCCGGGAACCACGAGACGGCGCTCGACCTGCTCATCGGGGCGCTGCCCAGCGCCGACGGCGCCAAGGACGACATCCGCCGTGTCGTCGTGGGGATCCTCGACGAGCTCGGGGTCGAGAACCCGCTGGCCCGCGAGTCGCGCCGGCGCCTGGCCAGCGCGCTGTACTAGCGCCCATGACCGCTTCGCGGCACTAGCGCCCGCCTACACCAGCAGCGTCAGCTGCTCGGCGTGTGACGGCGTTCCCGATTCCAGTCCGGCCACCCTGACACCGAGCAGGCGCACGGGCCGGGGTGCGCCGAAGCGCCGCAGCAGATCCAGCGCCACGGGCAGGACGCGGTCCAGCGACGCCACCGGCTCGGCCAGGGTGCGCGCTCGGGTGTGGGTGGAGAAGTCGTCCAGGCGCACCTTGATCCCGATCGTCCGGCCGCGGCGCTCCTGGCGGACCAGGGCGGAGCACAGCTGCTCGGTGAGCCGTTCCAGAACCTCCTCGAGCGCCGCCGGATCGGTGATGTCGGCGTCAAAGGTGGTCTCCCGCGATTCTGAGACGACCTTGCGCTCCTCGGTGACCGGGCTGTCGTCCTCGAAGCGGGCGCGGCTCTGCAGGGCCGCCCCGAACCGGGCGCCGAAGCGGGCGGCGAGCTGCTCGGGCGGCGCGGCGGCGAGTCTGGCCAGGGTGTCGAGACCGGCGCGCGTGAGCCGTTCCGCCGTCTTGGGGCCGATTCCCGGGATCAGCCCGCATGGCGACTGGGCGAAGCGCTCCCGGGCCTGCGCCGCGCTGAGGATGACGAACCCACGCGGCTTCTCCGCGTCAGAGGCAACCTTGGCCACCAGCTTGTTGGGTCCGATCCCGATCGAGCAGTGCAGCCCGGTCTGCTTGGCGATCTGGTGCACAAGCCGCCGCATCTCGGCATGCGGCGCAGGCAGCCCGGAGAGGTCCAGGTAGGCCTCGTCGAGCCCGATGACCTCGACCTGGTCTGAGCAGGCGCGCACCAACGCCATGACCTCGCGCGAGGCATCGCGGTAATAGGGGAAGTCGGGCGGCAGGTAGACGCCGTCCGGGCACAGCCGCCGGGCCCGTGCCGCCGGCATCGCGGAGCCGACTCCGAACCGCCTCGCCTCGTAGGAGGCGGTGGTGACCACCGCCCGCGGTCCGCTGCCGGCCACGATGACCGGCAGGCCACGGAGCTCGGGCCGCCGCCGCAGCTCGACGGAAACGTAGAACGCGTCCATGTCGACATGGGCGATGCAGCGCTCCGCCATGCCGTCAGACAGTAGGTCACGCGCCAGACGGTCCGGCAGCCCTGGCAGAGGCAGCAAAACGCCCCCGGACCGCCACGAGGACGGCGCCGAGGGCGTCTTGGCACAGCGAGAAGCGGCTACTACTGGTCAGACCAGACCGTGCCCACGCCGCCAAAGCCGAGCGCGGACGCCGTGGTCTGGTTGAGATCCCAGTCGCGGCCGCCCGCGTAGGGCCCGCGATCGTCGACGACGGCGGTCACGGTGCGGCTGCCATAGCGGAGCATCACCTTCGTCCCGCACGGCAGGGACCGGTTGGCGACGCCGAGGCCGGCATGGAAGCCGCACGCGGTGTTGCCGGCGTCGTCATACCAGGACGCCAGAGCCGGGTGCAGCACCGTGACGCGGCCGGCCGGGCGGACCGCGTCACCGTTGCGGCCGTCACCGGCGAACGCCATCCGGAGCCGGCTGCCGTCGGCGTCGCCGGGCGCGAACCCCAGGCGATAGCCGCCCCGGGCCCCGGTCCGGCCGGTGCTCAGGGTGTGCCAGCCGTGGGCGCCGCGTGCCTGCAGTCGCACCCGGCGGCCCGGACGGGCGGGCAGCAGCTTGCCGGCGACCTGCACCGGCCGGCTGCTCAGCACGGCCGACGCGTGGTGCGCCGGGGTGAACCGGGCGCCCACCGTGACCGTCGGCTGCGGGCTCGGCGCGATGCTCTGCGCCGCGCTCACCGGGGCCGTGCGGTTGGCGGAAGACGCCGCGGCCGGGCTCTGCTCGACCGCGCGCACCTGCCCGGAGCGTCGCGGGGCGACGCGGGCTCGGAACATGCCGGTGGGGCCGATCGTCGCCGCGCCCAGAGGGCGCCACGACGACTGCCCCTTGGCCGCCGTCTGCACGAGAACGGCCTTGCCGGCGTCGGCCGCCGGCGCGGTCCCGCGGATGGTCACCGCATCGCCGAGCTGCACGCGGCGCGGGCTGACCTCTAGGTTGAGGGGGGTCTGGACTGGATTCTGGACTGACTGACCGGGCACCGACGCCACACCCGAGAAGGCGAGCGCCGAGGCCGGCACAGCCAGCATCGTTGTTGCAATGATCACATGTACTGAGCGCATCCGGCGCAGCGTGAATCTGGGCCTCAAGATGAGGACCTCCTTGGGTTCGACCGGATGCCTACGGAGTTAGCTGTCGGGCTCGCGGCCAGTGCGAAGCGCTGCGGTGAGGCAACGTTTCTTCAGAGGTCGCTACGGCTGCGGCTGGGTGCGCCAGGCCGCCGATTCGCCCCGTGCCGGGTGTGTTACAGCGAATCCGGCGATGGGTCCCCCGCTCATCCCCGCACCGGGCAGAGACGATTCGGCAGGTCGTTTGGGAAGTCGGCCAGGCTCGCAGGGTCTTGAACGAATTTGTGTGAGCATCGTCACACCCAGATGTCGTGGCAGAATCACCCCGTGCCCAATCCAGACCGCCTGACGGGACTCGATAGCTCGTTCCTGCATCTCGAGCGCGATGCCGCGCACATGCACGTCGCCGGCTGCATGGTGTTCGAGGGCGAGGCCCCCACCTACGACGAGCTGGTGGAGCAGATCGCGGGCCGGCTGCACCTCGTCCCGCGCTACCGCCAGCGCCTGGCCTTCGTCCCCTTCAACCAGGGCCGGCCGGTCTGGGTGGACGACCCGCACTTCAACATCGCCTTCCACGTCCGGCACACGGCGCTCCCGAGCCCCGGGGACGAGACGCAGCTCAAGCGACTGACCGGGCGCGTCTTCTCGCAGGCGCTCGACCGTTCGCGGCCGCTGTGGGAGATCTGGCTTGTCGAAGGGCTGTCCGACGACCGTTTCGCCATGCTGTCAAAGACCCATCACGCGCTCGTCGACGGGGTTTCGGGCGTGGACATCTTTACGGTCCTGTTCGACACGTCTCCGGACCCCATGCCGGTGGCTCCGCCCGATCATGAGTGGGTCGCGAGGCCGTTGCCCAGCGGCGCCCAGCTGCTCGCCGATGCGCTGCTGGAGCGGGCTACGGTTCCCGCCGAGATCGCCCGGGGCGTCAGGGCGACGCTGCGCGGTCCGCGACATGTGGCACGTCGGATGGGACGAGCGGTCGGCGGAGTCAGCGCGGTGGCGCGGGCAGGTCTGCAGGCGGCGCCACCCAGCCCGCTCAACGTGCGCATCGGGCCCCACCGCCGCTTCACCTGGGTGCGCGGAGACCTGCAGGAGTTCAAGGCGATCAAGAACGCGCTGGGCGGCACCGTCAACGACGTGGTCCTGGCCGTGGTCACCGGCGCGCTGGGCCGCTACCTGCGCATGCACGGCGAGGCCACCGACGAGCTGGTGCTGCGCGCCATGGTCCCAATCTCCATCCGCGCCGACGTGGAGCGGGGCGCGCTGGGCAACCGCGTAGCCGCGATGTGGGCGCCGCTGCCGATCGGCGTGACCGACCCCGTCCAGCGCCTGCTCTCGATCAGCCGGGAGATGGACGGGATCAAGGAGTCCGGGCAGGCAGTGGGCGCGCAGGTGCTGACCGAGCTCTCGGGGTTTGCGCCGCCGACGATCATGGCCCAGGCGGCGCGGCTGCAGGCCCGTCAGCGGCTGTTCAACCTCGTCGTCACCAACGTGCCCGGCCCGCAGTTCCCGCTCTACATGCTCGGCCGCGAGCTGGACGCCATGTTCCCGATGGTCCCCCTGGCCGAGAACCAGGCACTCGGGATCGCGATCATGAGCTACAACGGGCAGCTCAACTTCGGCCTCAACGCGGACTACGACGCGCTGCCCGACCTGGAGGCGGTCGCCGACGACCTGCGCGCCTCGATCGAGGAGCTCGCCGCCGCCGCCGGCGTGGACTCCCCCGAAGGTGCTCGCGGCCGGAGCCGGCGCCCCGTGGGCTCGGCGGAGTAACCGCTCGCGCGCCCAGAGAGAGATCGGCCATGCCCCGCCTGATCGAGCGACTGCTCATTGTCGTTGCCGCCTTCGCTGTGGCCATCGGCGTCATCGCCCTGCTGTCGGGCGGCCTCCTGGCCGGCCACGACAGCCCCGGCGTGTCGGGGGCGGCGAGCGGCCCGGGCGTGGCCTTCCCCGACCAGGGCAACGCTCAGCTCAAGGCCGGTCAGGCTCGCCCCGACTATGACTCCGAGCCCCCGACCAGCGGCCCGCACCTGCCCGCGGCCACCACCGCCAACAACGCCCAGCTCACCGACGACCAGCTTCTGCAGGCACTTTCGGTCGGCGACGTCGTCCTCATGTACGGCACGCGCAAGCCGCCGCCGCGCCTCGCCGCGGTGGCCGACGGCATCGCGCCCGCGGCATTCAGCCCGGCGCTGGCGGCTACCGGGCAGGCCGTCGTGCTCGCGCGCCGGCCGGGTACGACCGGGGTGATCGGCCTGGCCTGGGCCCACATGGTGCACGTCCGCTCCCCCACCGACCCGACGCTGCGGTCATTCGCCCAGTACTGGCTCGGTCGCGGCGCGCCGCGGCGCACGGGCGCGCTGCCGAGCAGCTGAGCCTCGGATTGGCGGTGCCGGCCTACGGCTGGGCCGGCCGCGGGCGGACCGCCACCGTCACCCGCGTCAGCGCACACAGGCGGCCGTCGTCGTCGGTGAGCTCGACCTCCCACACCCAGGTCGTGCGCCCGCGATGGCGGGCGCGGGCCACGGCGGTGATCGTGCCGGCGGTGACCGGGCGCAGGAAGCTGGTCTGGTTGGACAGACCCATCGCGCCGTTGCCGTCGGCGAACACCATGGCTGCCGTGCCGTTGGTGGCCAGGCTCTCCGAGATCGCCGCGTAGACGCCTCCGTGGACGAGTCCGGCGGGCTGCTTGAGGTCGTCGCGCACCGGGACGCGCCCGCGAACGAGGCCGTCGGCGATCTCGTCGATCTCCAGGCCATAGACGCGGTCGAATCCGAGCGTGGGCTCGAAGGGAAGTTCAAGGGTCATGCGGCAGCGCACCTTAGTGATTTGCCGTTCGCAAGCGCCCGTCCAACTTGGGCATTTCTTATGACCCTCATCTACGCTACGAGCGCAATGCCCACGTTGGACAGCCTTCCGGGGGATCAGCGCGCCGTTCTGGAGATGGTGCTCAAGCGTGGCCGCAGCTACGACGAGATCGCCCGTCTGCTCTCGCTTGACCGCGCCGCGGTGCGCGAGCGTGCGCAGATCGCGCTGGACACGATCGGCCCGCACACCGCGGTCGCTCCCGAGCACCAGCACCGCATCGCCGACTATCTGCTCGGCCAGCTCTCCGACGCCGATGCCGCCGAGGTCCGCGACGTACTGGCCGACTCGCCCACCGACCGGGCGTGGGCCCGGGTCGTGTCCTCGGAACTGGCTCCGCTGGCGGGCGACAACCCGTTGCCCGAGATCCCGGTCGAGCGCTCGACGCCCCGGGAGCCCGACGCGGTGGCGCCCGAGCGGGCGGACGCTCCCGGACCGACTCCGTCCGCCGCGCCGGAGCCAGGCACGCCCGAGCCTCTCGTCGCCCCCGAGAACGGGGCCTCCGCGTCGGGCCTGGGCCCCGCGCAACCCGACGGCGAACCCAAGCGCCGTCGCGGCCGGCGCCGCAAGCGCGACGAGACCGTTGCCGAGCCCGTCAACGGCCGACGCAGCTCCAGGCTCGGCGGCGCCGTGGTGATCCTGGTCGGCGTCATCGCGGTGGCCGCGGTCCTCTTCTTCGTGTTGCGCGGCGGCCATTCCAAGCAGCACACCGCCTCGACGCCGGTGACGACGACCTCGAGCGCGGCGGCCAGCGCATCGTCGACGCCCACGTCCTCGACCCCCACCACCGCGACATCGGGGACCAGCGCCAGTGTGGTGGCGCAGATCAACCTGTCCCCGCCGACGAGCGCCAAGAACAGCAAGGCCGCCGGCATTGCCGAGGTCCTCAACGAGGGCAGCATCGACGGGGTCGCCGTCGTCGCGCAGAACGTTCCGGCCAACACCACCAAGCCGCCCAACGCGTACGCGGTGTGGCTCTACAACTCGCCCAAGGACGCCAAGATCCTGGGCTTCGTCAACCCGGGCGTCGGCAAGTCGGGCCGGCTGTCCACCGCGGGCAGGCTGCCGTCCAACGCCTCGCACTACAAGCAGTTGATCGTGACCGTCGAGACGACGGCGTCGCCCAAGCAGCCGGGCGCGATCATCCTCCAGGGCGCGCTGACCAACCTGTAGCGCAGGCGCGCTCAGCCGAGGATCCGCGCCAGCCCGTCCAAGGCCTCGTCGAGCCGTGACCCCGTGGCGCGGCGCAGCAGGAACCCTCCGGTCCGCGAGTAGCCCCGCAGCTTCTGATGGTGGGAGATCGTGACCTGCGTCCCGGCCGGCACCGGGTCCAGCTGCACCTCGATCACCGAGGAGCTGAGCACGCGCTCAAACGGCGTCCCGGCGACCTCCTGCCCCCAGGAGCGAGTCGCCGGGGGATCGGACTGAAGGACGCGGAAATCGGCGCGGACCGGGCGCCCCTTCTTGGTCTTGAACACCTGGGTGAAGCGGTCGGGCTCCACCGCCTCCATCCGCTCCACGCCCGGCCACCAGCGCGGCATGTGATGCGGGTCGGCGATCAGCTCCCAGAGCGTCTCCGGGGATGCTGCGAGTGTGCGACTGCGTCGGGCCGCCGGCACGCCGGGCTACTCGGAGTACTCGACGAGGGAGTACACGTCGTGCGGAGCCAGCCGCCGGCGCCCGTCCAGGAACGTCAGCTCCACGAGGAAGGCGCAGCCGACGATCTGCGCGCCGAGGTCGGCCACGAGCTCGCACAGAGCCCCGGCGGTGCCACCGGTGGCGAGCAGGTCGTCGTGTACCAACACGCGCGCGCCGTGGGCGAGTGCGTCGGCGTGGACCTCCAGGACGTCGATCCCGTACTCGAGGGTGTACTCGGCGCTGATCGTCGCCGCCGGCAGCTTGCCCGGCTTGCGCGCCGGCACGAACCCGGCGCCGAGCTCGCGGGCCAGCGCCGCTCCCAGGATGAACCCGCGCGCCTCGGCGGCGACGACGAAATCCACCGGGGCCGCCTGGACCCGTTCGGCCAGGCCGCCCACGGCGGCGTCGAGGGCACCGGCGTCCAACAGCAGCGGAGTGATGTCGCGAAAGAGGATCCCGGGCCGGGGAAAGTCCGGGATGTCGCGGACGAACGCGCGCAGATCCAGGGCCGTCATGGGTCGACGCCGGGATCAGGTCGCGATCTTGCGCAGGTCGCGAATGAGGAGCAGATGCTTGAGGTGGGTGGTGACCGAGGCGAGGTTCTCCAGCGCGTCGATCGCCTCTTTGCGGCGCTCCGGGTTGCGCGAGCGCAGCGCCGGGGCGAGGATGCTCTGCAGCAGCTGGGCCTCCCGATCCGCCGAGGTCCGGAACACGCGCAGGTTGCGTCCGCCGACGCCGTAGCGCGCGAGCTCGGACACGGCTCGGATGATCTCGCGCTCGGTCTCGTCGTAGTACTGGACGCCGCCGCGGTTCTCGCCCTTGATGACGCCGAACTCGACCAGCTCGCGCACGAGCTTGGGGTCGGCCCCGGTGTCCTCGACCACGTCTTCGAGCGAGAACAGCGAGCCCGAGTCGCGCACCCGGACGCCGGCGCGGCGCGGCGCGGCGCGCTCGCCCGCGGTGGGGATCGGGTCGTCGTGTTCGGCGCGCCCCCCGGCCAGCTCCTGGCGGATGACGCGCAGAGGCAGGAACTCATCGCGCTGGAGACGCAGGATCGTGCGCAGCCGGGCGATGTCGGACTGGGTGTAGAGGCGGTAGCCGCCCTGCGTGCGCCGGGGCGCCAGCAGCTTCTGGTCCTCCAGGTAGCGGATCTTGGAGATCGAGATGTCCGGGAACTCCTGGACCAGCGCCTTGCAGACTGCGCCGATGGTCACGGCCTTCTGGCGGGGGCGATGCTCCTCGGGCTCGGGTGGCTCGGGGATGTCGAGTTCGGGGGCGGGGGTGTCGGTGCTCATCAGCGACTGAGGAAGGCCAGCTTGTACTTTCCGATCTGCAGCTCGTCGCCGTCCACCAGCTTGTGGGAGTCGATCCGGCGGCGGTTGACGTAGGTCCCGTTGAGCGAGCCGCAGTCGTCCAGGTGGTACTCGCTGCCGCGGCGCACGATCACCGCGTGGTCGCGCGACACGGTCACGTCGTCGAGGAACACGTCGCTCTCGGGCCGGCGGCCCACCGTCATGCGGTCGCCCTCGAGGGGAAAGCTCTCCCCCGCACGGCCTCCACCGGCGCGGATGACGAGCGCGGCGCCCCCGCGGACCACGTCCTCGAGCTCAACGACCTCGAGCTCCCCCGTCTCGCCGACCTTGTAGGTCGCCGTCGAGACGCCGGGGGACTGCTCGCTCTGGGCAAGAAACGCGCCGCACCGCTGGCAGTAGCTGGCGCCGTCGTCGTTGGCAAATCCGCACTCTGGGCAGTGCTGCGCCATTGGGCCTGACGGGCGTTACTCGGGCTGATCGGCCGGCACCCGCCCCGCCAGGATGTCGGTCAGCTGCTGCACGTCGGCGCCGGAGATGATGAGCTCCCCGCCCTCGTCCTTCTTGCGCAGTCGGTTGACCAGCTCGGCGCGGAGAATGTCGATCTTGCCGTGCAGGATGCGCCGCCGGTAGGAGATCTCCATCTCCTCCTCGGTCAGCTGCTTGATCAGGTCCTTCAGCTCCTGGTCGGTCAGTGACCCAAGGTCTGGAAAGGTGTCCATGCTGTTCGTTCCCTCTCGTGTGTAGGTCCGCGAGTATAACCTCGTCTCCCCGAGGGTCAAGCTGAGCTTGAGAGTTCCCCGCCTGGCCCGGAGGCGGGTTGGGACCGGGTGTCGCGGCTCGATATGCGCGCCGGCGCCGGTGTTCAGGCGCCGTTCTCCGCAAGCTTACGCGCTTGCTGGAGTCCGCTGCGGACATACAGGACGCTGGCCACGAGGGCCAGCCCGAGGCCGACGTAGAGCAGGATCAGCGCCAGCCAGTGGACGCCTGCCATGGCGAAGAAGGGGGCGCCCATGGTCGGCGCGACGCCGATCCGTCCCGGCCAGTTGATGGTGATCTCCACCCCCCGCGACAGGCCGTAGCGGCTCAGCCCCAGCATGAACACCTCCCGCCCGACGACAAGCGCGATCGCCCACCGCGGCAGCAGCGAGAAGTGCCAGCACACCACCATCCCCGAGACGACCAGCAGCCGGTCGATGATCGGGTCCAGCAGAGCGCCCAGGCGGCTGTACTGGCCCGTGAGCCGGGCGGCGAACCCGTCCAGGTAGTCGGCCCACCCGATGACTGCGAACAGGATCGTCGCCGCCGTGGAGTGGCCGTCGCCGCTGGAGAGCGCCAGGATGAGGAACACGGGGATCCCCGCCAGCCGGGCGAACCCGATGGCGTTCGGGATCGTCCACGGGTTCAGGGGTTGGTCTGAGCGCGTCTGCGCGGGCGCCGGCCCGGAGCGATCGATCCCGAAGAGACGTCGCTTGGTGATCCGAGGGCTCACGAACGCTCTCTCAGGCTCTCCGGGCGTGCCCCGGCCCGGAGCTAGCGGGTCACCGGCGGCGCGCTCACGGCAGCCCCCGCCACAGCTCGGCGACGGCCTGCGCCGCGCCCTCCACCGGGACGGTGCGTGACTCGCGACCGCGCCGCACCTGGACCTCGATCTCCCCGGCGCCCAGCGTCCGGCGCCCGACGGTGAGGCGCAGCGGGCAGCCCAGGAGCTCGGCGTCGGTGAACTTCTCTCCGGGCCCCGCGTCGCGCTCGTCGTAGAGCACGTCCAGGCCCGTGGCCTGGAGGTCGCGGTACAGGGTGTCCGAGAACGTGCGCTCCTCGGAGCCGGGCTTGCCCAGCGTGACCAACTCGACGTCGAACGGAGCGATCGTGCGCGGCCACGAGATCCCTTCCGCGTCGGCGTACTGCTCGACCGCCGCGGCGGCGGTGCGCGCGGGGCCGAAGCCGTAGGAGCCCATCCAGATGTGCTGGGACTTCCCGCTCTCGTCCAGATACGTGGCGCCCAGCGGATCCGAGTAGCGGGTGCCGAGCTTGAAGATGTTGCCCACCTCGATCGCCGGCTCGATCCGCACCTCGCTGCCGCCGACCGTGTCGCCGGCCACGACGGTGCGGACATCGACGGTCTCGTAGTTGAAGTCGCGGCCGGGCTCGACCCCGCGCAGGTGCGCGTCAGGCTCGTTGGCGCCCACGACATAGGACCCGGCACCGTTGGCGGTCACCGCGGCGTCGAGCAGGATCGGCAGCTCGGCGCCGACCGGCCCGATATAGCCGGGGGGGCCGAGGCGCTGCTCGACCTCGTCGGCGCGTGCTGCCCGAAAGGGCTCGCCCAGGGTGTTCTGAAGCTTGATCTCGTTGACGCGGTGGTCGCCGCGGACGACCACCAGCTTCATGGCGCCCTCGTCGACGATCACCGGGAAGGCCTTGAGCGTCGCGCCCGCGGGGACCCCGAGCGAGCCCACGAGCGCCTCGATCGTCGTCGCGCCCGGGGTCTGCACGAGCTCGGGAGCGCCCAGCGCGGGCGGCAGCTCCACCGGCTGGGCGTCGGCGGAGGCGACCTCGATGTTGGCGGCGTAGCCAGAGGCCAGCGCCACGTCGTTCTCGCCCGCCGCGCACGGCGCCATGTACTCGTCGGCGCCGTGGCCGCCCATCATCCCGACGTCGGCGGCAACCCGGTACCACTCCAGCCCGCAGCGGTCGAGCATCCGCGCGTAGGCCTCGGCGTGCTTGTCGTAGGCCACGTCGAGGCCCTCTCGGTCGCGGTCGAAGGTGTAGGCGTCCTTCATGATGAACTCGCGGGTGCGCAGGACCCCGGCGCGCGGGCGGGCCTCATCGCGCTCCTTGACCTGGAAGTGGTAGAGGATGAGCGGCAGGTCGCGGTAGGACTTGACCGCGGCGGCGACGTGCCCGGTGACGATCTCCTCGTGAGTGAGGGCCAGCACCATGTCGGCCCCCTTGCGGTCCTTGAGCTTGAACAGCTCCTCGATGGCGTAGCGGCCGGTGCGCCGCCACGGCTCGGCCGGATGCATGACCGGCATGAGCAGCTCCTGGCCGCCGATGGCGTTCATCTCCTCGCGCACGATCTGCACGATGCGCTGATGGATGCGCCATCCGGCGGGCAGCCACGACCACAGCCCGGACCCCACCTGGCGGATCAGCCCGGCGCGCACCATGAGCTTGTGCGACACCGCTTCGGCCTCGGCCGGAGGGTCGCGTTCGGTCGGCAGGAAGTAGGTGGAAAGCAGGGTCACCGAGGCCCAAGCGTACCCGCCCGCGCCCCCGCCCAGCGTGGAGCTATGTTCTGATAGAACGCTCGCAACTTGCGGTTGAGAAAAGGAGCTTTGTGATGGCGTATTCCGTACCGCCCCTCCCCTACGACTACAACGCGCTGGAGCCCACCATCGACGAAGCGACGATGAAGCTCCATCACGACAAGCATCACCAGGCCTACGTCGACAACGCCAACAAGGCGCTGGACGGCACGGAGTGGGCCGACAAGGATGTCGTCGAGGTCCTCAAGAACCTCAGCTCGCTCCCCTCCGACAAGCAGGGTCCCGTGCGCAACAACGCCGGCGGCCACTACAACCACTCGCTCTTCTGGGAGTGGATGGCGCCGAACGCCGGTGGCGCGCCCGACGGCGCCCTCGGCGACGCGATCAACTCCGCCTTCGGATCCTTCGACGACTTCAAGGCCCAGTTCAAGGCCGCGGGCGTCGGGCGGTTCGGTTCCGGATGGGCCTGGCTGGTCCACGACGGGTCCGGCCTGGCCATCGTGTCCACGCCCAACCAGGACAACCCGGTCTCTGACGGCAAGACCCCTCTGCTGGGGATCGACGTCTGGGAGCACGCCTACTACCTCAACTACCAGAACCGTCGTCCTGACTACATCGACGCCTGGTTCAACGTGGTCAATTGGGCCAAGGTGGCCGAAGGGTTCTCCGCCGCCTCGTAGCCTCGCCCCGCGTTATTGCTTGGGCCTCGGCGTGGGCGGCGGTGGACCGTCGCGCGCTCCGGGGCCTTTGGCGTTTAAAGGCGGCTATCGAGTAGGGGGCTGGGGCGCTCTCGGCGTGCGGGCGATCCACCAGCGGGGTCGTGGCGGATAGTGAAGGAAATAGCTCAACTATCCGCCTCAACCCCCGTCTCGCGGACGACGAACAGCTAAGCCCGCGTGAACCGCCGCCCGGCCACGGGCGACTGCGACTCATCGAGCCGGACCCCGTCCTCGACGCGCCGCATGATCCCGGCGTTCTCCTCGCCCGCCGCGGCCGCCTCCATGGCGGCCATGCGCTCGGGGGTCATGGCGGTGGCGTCCTCGTTCTCAGCCAGCCAGGCGCGCGCCTCGGCGGCCTGGGTCTCGTCGCGGACCACCGTCTTGCCGGCGGCGTAGTACTTGTCGATCTCCGCGAACAGCGCGTCGACGAGGTTGTCCGTGGGGGCCAGTCCGATCGGCTCGCCCTTGGAGTAGATCATGCCCTTGTCCTTGGCGCCGGTGATCCCGAAGTCCGCGTGTCGCGCCTCGCCGATGCCGTTGACGGCGCACCCGAGCACCGAGACCTCGATCGGGTCCTCGTAGGCCTCCAGGCGCCGCTCGACCTCGGCCACGACGCTGTCCATGTCGAACTGCAGCCGGCCGCACGTGGGGCACGCGATCAGGACCGGGCCGCGGTCACGCAGCTTGAGGGCCTTGAGGATCTCCCAGGCGACCTTGACCTCCTCCTCGGCATGGAAGGTCGACAGCGAGATGCGGATCGTGTCGCCGATCCCGTCGGCGAGCAGCGTGCCCAGCCCGACTGCGGACTTCAGCGAACCCGACCACTTGGTGCCGGCCTCGGTGACGCCCAGATGCAGGGGGTACGGGATCCGCTTCGAGAGCAGGCGGTTGGCCGCGATCGTGTTCGGGACCGACGTGGACTTCATGGACACCTTGAAGTTGGTGAAGTCCAGGCTCTCCATCAGCTCCACCGTCTCCACCGCGGCGGTGACAAGTGCTTCGACGGGGTTGTCGTACTCGAGTTGGCGCAGATGCTTGGGCAGGGAGCCCGAGTTGACCCCGACGCGCAGCGGGATGCCCAGTTCGGTCGCGCGCTTGGTCACCTCGGCCACCTTCTCGGGGCCGCCGATATTGCCCGGGTTCAGCCGGACGCAATGGGCGCCGGCGTCGAGCGCCTTCAGAGCCAGCGTGTGGTTGAAGTGGATGTCGGCAATCACCGGGATCGGCGACTCGCGCACGATCGTGCGCAGCGCCTCGGCATCCTGCTCACGCGGCACGGCCACCCGCACGATGTCCGCGCCGGCCTCGGCGACACGGTGGATCTGGGCCATCGTGGCGGCCAGGTCAGCCGTCTCGGTCTTGGTCATCGTCTGCACGGCGACGGGGGCTCCGCCGCCGATCGGCACGTCTCCGACGCGGATCTGGCGCTGAGAGGGCATGGCCCTCAGTGTAGAGCGGGCTACTCGGCCGCCGGCGAGGGGGGTCCGGTGGCGCTCGGAGGATCGCCGTCGCCCGGCCCTCCGCCCTGGCCGCCGCGGCGCCGGCGCACCGCGAGCGCGCCGAAGGTCACCGCCGCCAGGATGAGCACGACGAGGATCACGATCACCGGCGTGGGCAGGAACGACCCGCCCGAGCCGCTGTCGGGGGCGATCGGCTTGCCGGACCTGACCTTGGCCAGCGCCGACTGGATCGCGTCCAGGCAGTTGCCGTATTCCTTGTAGGAGGCGGGCATGATGGCCAGCGCGTGGCGCAGCTGCGCCAGCGTGAAGTTGTGCGTGATCACGCCGTGGGCGTTGCAGTCCTGAAGGACCGGGTTGCCCGCGGTGTTCGCCGCCAGTGCAGACGATCCCGCCCACCCGGCCGCACTCACCGTGATCACGGCGCCGGCCAGCGCTGCCAAACGAAGCCAGCGTCTCATGGGGCGCACACCTTAGCGAGCGGCCGACTGGATCAGGACGGCCGGAACACCCGAGGAGGGGCCCACCAGAGTCGCGGCGCGCTGCCCGATCTGCAGCGGCGTGACCCCTCGCCACGGCCGCGTCAGGGTGAAGCGGTAGACCACGTAGTTGTCGACCTGGCGCGACGAGCGCAGGCGCACGCCGGGCAGGTGCCCTGTGGCGCTCTGGCCCACGTCGCCGACGACGTCCAGTTCGCTCACCGTGACCGGGGCCTGGCTGACCTGAGGAGTCTGGTCGGGTCCCGTCCACGCCACCCCGGGCATGGTCACCGCCAACGGGGCGGTGGCGAACGTGCCGTCGTAGGCGGCGATCGCCCGCGTGCCCTGTGCCGGGCCGAGCGCCGCGGCAACGCCGCTCCAGTTGGCGCGCTGATAGCGGTGGTCGGTGCTGATCTTCACGGCGGCATAAACGAAGACGGCGCCCAGAAGTACCGCAAGAGCCGCGCCGGCCACGCGCGCGCCGGGGGCCGCGCAGGCAGCGCCGACAGCTATCGCCAGCGGGATCATGGCGGGGATCAGAGCGCGCGGCTCGTAGTAGTCGCGGCCGAGGAGGGCGAGGGCGAGCGGGACCAGGAGGACGAACGCGGCCAGTCCCGCGGCCAGGCCGGCTCCTCGCAGCTCGCGGGCGTCGGCGCCCACCACCAGCAGGACGATCATCGCCCCGGCCAGTACCGCCGCGGCGAGCAGGCCCCAGTTAAGCGCGGTCTGGCTCTGATACTGGGGGCTGAAGCCGAACGCCACTGGGACCTGGCGGATGCGGACCGAGAGCCGGAAGTTGTCGATCCAGCCCGCGGGGTGTGACTGATGGGCCAGCAGGTGCGGGATCAGCGTCGCCTCCACGATCGCCAGGACGACCAGCGCCGCCAGCACGCCGCCGTCGCGACGGCGGTAGAGCAGCAGGAGCGCCTCGGCCCCGATCAGGAAGACCGCGAAGTACTGGGTGAGCAGGGCCAGCCCCGAGAACACCGTCCACCAGATGAGGTCACGGCGCGTGCCCGGCCCGCGCCACAGCCGGGCGAAGAAGATCAGCGATGCCGCCGAGAGCGCGGCCAGGAGGCCGTATTCGCGCGCCTCCTGCGAGTACCAGATCATGAACGGGCTCAGCGTGACCAGCCCAGCGGCAAAGAGGCCGGCCCGCCGCGACACGAGCTCGCGTCCGGCGAGGTAGACGAGCGGCACCGTCGCGGTCCCGACGACCGCCGAGAGCGAGCGCAACCCGCCCGCGCTCGCCCCGAACACGTGCGTCCACAGCCACGCCACCACGAAGTACAGGGGCGGGTTGGGCTCGTTGGCGCTCCAGGTGCTGAGCATCGCGCCCAGCGACAGGTGCATCTCGTGGACCGCCTGAGCCTCGTCGAACCACAGGCTCTGGTGGGTGAGCGTGGCGAAGCGCAGCGCCGCGGCGATCACGACCAGTGCCCCGACGACCAGCCAATCGGGGTCGCTGCGGATCCGGCCCGGCGGGGCAGGCGGAGGCGCGGCCGCCGCCCCCGGCGGGGAACTCAGATCCACACTCACAGCACGCGCGACTCTAGCGGGAGACCCAGCGCCGGCACTCCCGATTGACCGCCGCCACAGCGGGGTACAACGGACCGCTAACGAGACCGCTCAGCGGCCAGAGCCGGAACCTCCGGCCCAACCTCTCGTTATTGTCGTCGGCTTGCCAGGACCTGCCCCCCACCCTGGATCGCGCTTCTCGCCGCGCCTGCTCGCAGGCGTCGGCATGCTGCTCGTGGCCATCGTGGCCGCTGTGGTGATCCTGCTCGTCAGCTCGGGCTCGAGCAGCCCGGCGGTGGCTGTGTTGCCCAACCCTGTGCACCGCGCCGGCCCGGAGACGATCTTCACCGCGGGCGCGGCATTGAAGACCGATACGGAGGGGACACTTCGGACGCTCGAGAAGATGGGCATCAACCGGGTGCGCGTGTTCCTGACCTGGAATGCGATCGCGCCCGACCCGACCTCGACCACAGAGCCCGCGGGCTTTGACGCATCGAACCCGGGGGCCTATCCCGCCGCGAACTGGGCGCAGTACGACGCGATCATCAAGGCGGTGGAGGCCCACCACCTCGGCCTCGACGTCGTCCTGGGCCCGCCGCCGCCGCGCTGGGCCTCGGGCAAGGGAGCGGACGACCCCGCCACGCAGACCTGGTGGAAGCCCAACGCCCATGATTTCCAGGCGTTCGCACACGCGGTCGGTCAGCGCTACAGCGGCCACTACACGCCGGCGGGCGCGTCCAAGCCGCTGCCGCGCGTGGCCTTCTGGTCGATCTGGAACGAGCCCAACCTCGGCTTCCAGCTCGCCCCCCAGACGATCGACCACAACACCGTGGAGCACTCGCCGCTGATGTACCGCCAGCTGGCCGACGCCGCGTGGAACGGCCTGAGCGCCACCGGCCACGGCAAGGACGTGACCCTCATCGGTGAGACCGGGCCTGCCGGCGCGACATTTGCCGGCGCTCCCGGCAAGTTCGGGGCGATGGCGCCACTGCGGTTCCTGCGCGCCCTGTACTGCGTGGATGCCAGCTACAAGCCGCTGACGGGCGCCGCGGCCACCGCCCGGGGCTGCCCGGCGACGGCCGCCGCCTCGGCGCACTTCGCGGCCGATCACCCGGTGCTGTTCAAGGCGACGGCGTACGCGGATCACCCGTACCCGCAGGGCCTGCCGCCCAACAAGGCCACCCCCAACGAGCCCGACTACGCCGAGCTCGCCTCGATCCCGGAGCTGACCGGCGTGCTCGACCGCCTCCAGCGGCTCTACGGGTCCCACAAGCAGTTCCCGGTCTACGACACCGAGTTCGGCTACCAGACCACCCCGCCAGACACCCAGGCCGGCACGGTGAGCCCCGGGGTTGCGGCGGAGTGGCTCAACTGGGCGGAGTATCTGCACTGGCACAACCCGCGGATGGCCTCCTATGACCAATACCTCCTGCGCGATCCGCCCCCGATCCCGGGCAAGCCGTACACCGCCTTTGCCACCGGCCTACAGACCTACAACGGACAGGACAAGCCCACCCTGGCGGCCTTCACCATGCCGCTCTACCTCCCGGCGACCACGACCGCGTCCGGTCATCCGCTGGAGGTATGGGGCTGCGTGCGGCCGGAGACGACCGCCGCGCGCACGACCCATCGCCCCCAGTTCGTCCAGATCCAGTTCCGCAGCGGACACTCCGGGCCGTTCAAGACCGTGGACCGCGTGCCGATGCCTAAGGCGTACTGCTACTTCGATGTCCGTACGACGTTTTCCGGCAGCGGCTTCGTTAGGCTGTCGTGGTCGTATCCGCACGGCCCAGTGATCCATAGCCGCATCGTTGCCGTGACGGTCGGGTAGCACGCCGCCAGACGGCGGAGCCGCCCGAGGCCCTCTCGGAGGGCGGCCGCAACTTCTGAAAGCCGCGACCTGTTCAAGCCACCATGCCCACATCTTCTCGCATCGCCACGCGCCTGAAGGCGCGCGCCTTCACCGCCGTGACGCTCACCGCGTCGCTCGCCGTTGCTGCCGCTCTCGCGCTTCCCAGCGCGGCCAGCGCGAGCAAGACCCAGCTCCAGATGTTCCAGGACGGCGGACAGCTCCAGGCCGATCCCGCGGGCGCGCTGGCCAAGTTCCGCGCGCTCGGCGCCAACTCCATTCGGGTGGTGGTGTTCTGGTACCAGATCGCCCCGAACCCGAACTCGAGGACCAAGCCCAAGTTCAACGCCACCGACCCCAACGCGTACCCGTCGGCCAACTGGACGGTCTGGGACACGATCGTCCGCGACGCCGCGGCCGACG
Organism: uncultured Actinomycetota bacterium; assembly: GCA_963708835.1. GTDB lineage: Bacteria > Actinomycetota > Thermoleophilia > Solirubrobacterales > Solirubrobacteraceae > Palsa-465. Next base: position 698,600 of record CAVPUB010000004.1, read on the forward strand.
GCATCAAGGTGGACTTCACGGTCGCCGGCGGCCCCCCCGTCTGGGCCGATGGGCCAAGCATCCCGAAGGAGTACGTGCAGAACACGCACTGGGCCTGGAAGCCCAACGCGGCCGCCTACGGCCAGTTCATGCAGGCGATGGGCAAACGCTACAGCGGGACGTTCACGCCGAAGGGCCAGTCCACGCGACTGCCCAAGGTGAGCATGTGGTCGCTGTGGAACGAGCCCAACTTCGGCGAGGACCTCGGGCCCCAAGCGATCAACGACTCCACGGTCCTGGCCGCTCCGATGTACTACCGCAACCTCGCCAACCAGGGCTACAACGCCCTCAAGAAGACCGGGCACAGCCGCGACACGATCCTCATGGGCGAGCTCGCCGTCGAGGGGTTCGAGCAGGGCCGCCAGCCCAAGGCCACCGGCGGCTTGCCCGGAGTCTCCGGACAGACGCGTCCCCAGCTCTTCCTGCGCACGCTCTACTGCGTGGACAACAGCTTCAAGCCGTTCACCGGAAGCACGGCCAAGGCCGTCGGCTGTCCCACGACCGCCGCCGCCAGGCGAAAGTTCCGCAGCCAGAACCCCGGCCTGTTCAACGTGACCGGCCTGTCGATCCACCCCTACGCGCAGAACCAGTCGCCGGTGAGCAAGGCCGGCGACAAGCCGGACTTCATCCACTTCCCGGACATCCCGGCGGCCGAGGCGCTGATCGACCATCTCAACCGGATCTACGGATCCAACAAGAAGTTCCCCATCTACAACGACGAGTACGGCTACATCACCAACCCGCCGTATCCCAAGTCAAGCCGCCACAACTACGTCAGCCCGGCGACGGCGGCCTACTACATCAACTGGGCCGAGTACCTCAGCTGGAAGAACCCGCGGATCGCCAGCTACATGCAGTTCCTGCTGCTCGACCCGCCGCCCAGCACCGGCCCGTATGCGGGCTTCGCCAGCGGGCTGTACTTCTCCGACGGCAAGCCCAAGGCCGTCCTCCCCGCCTACCAGGTGCCCGTCTACATGCCCAAGACCAAGCTCAATGACGGCCAGTCCGCCGAGGTGTGGGGCGAGGCCCGGGTGAGCAAGTTCATGCAGACCGACTCCGGGCAGTCGCAACCCGTCCAGATCCAGTTCCAGCCGAACGGCACGGGAGCGTGGACGACGCTGCAGACGATCAACACGGCGGGGTACTTCGACGTGCACGTCAAGATCCCGAGCAACGGCAACCTGCGACTGAGCTACAGCTACCCGCAGACCGACGCGTTCCTGCCCGTCGGCTTCGCGGGGACGACCGTGTTCAGCCGGACGATCAAGATCACCTAGCCGCAGCGCTCATTCCGTTACGGCGCCCGTTGATCGGGGATACTGAAGGGCGATGCCGTCCGGCGCGCCCGCAGTCATCTCCCGTCTGCAGGAGATATGCGGTCGCGAGTACGTGCTGACCCACCAGCACGAGCTCGCGACCTACCGCTCTGACGGCCTGCTGCACTACCGCGAGGTCCCCGTGGCCGCAGTCCTGCCCGGCACCGCCGAGCAGGTGCGCCAAGTGGTCCAGGCCTGCTTCGAGGCCGAGGTGCCGTGGGTGGCGCGAGGCTCGGGCACAGGACTGTCGGGCGGCGCCCTGCCGGTTGCCGAGGGGGTCCTCATCGTGCTGAGCCGCCTGCGGCGGATCCTCTCCGTCGATCTCGACAACGGCCGGGTGGTGGTCGAGCCCGGTGTGACCAACGTGAGCGTGACCCGCGCGGTCTCCCCCACCCACTTCTACCCTCCGGACCCCTCCAGCCAGATCGTCTGCTCGATCGGCGGCAACGTGGCCGAGAACTCCGGCGGGGCACACTGCTTCAAGTACGGCTTCACCACCAACTACGTGATCGGGCTGGAGGTGGTGCTCTCCGACGGCACGCTGGTGACGCTTGACCGTGACGCCCCCGGCTACGACCTGCTCGGCGCCTTCGTCGGCTCCGAGGGCACCCTCGGCGTCGCCACCAAGATCGTGCTGCGGGTCGTCCCCGCGCCGGAGAGCGTGAGCACCATGCTCGCCTTCTTCGATGACACCGGTTCCGCGGGCGACGCGGTCACGGCGATCGTCGACGCCGGGATCGTTCCCGGCGCGATCGAGATGATGGACCGCCTCTCGATCGAGGCCGCCGAGCAGTCCACGGGCGCGGGCTACCGGCTCGACGCCGGCGCGGCGCTGATCATCGAGCTCGACGGCCCCCGTGAGGAGTGCCTGGTCGGCCTCGAGCGCCTGACCGAGCTGTGCGCGCAGGCCGGCGCGCTGGATGTGCGGATCGCCCAGTCGGAGGCCGAGCGCGACCTCATCTGGCGCACCCGCAAGGCGGCATTCGCGTCGATGGGGCGGATCGCGCCCGCCTACTACGTGCAGGACGGCGTCATTCCCCGCACCCGCCTGTCCGAGGTCCTGCGCCAGATCGACGGGCTGGCCAGCGACTACAACCTCCGCGTCGCCAACGTCTTTCACGCCGGCGACGGCAACCTACACCCTCTCGTCTGCTACGACTCAGGCGTCGAGGGCGAGGCGGCCCGTGCCGAGGAGCTGGCGGGCCTGATCATCAAGGCGTGCGTCGACGCGGGCGGCTCGATCACGGGCGAGCACGGCGTCGGGGTCGACAAGAAGGCCTACATGCCCTCGATGTTCGGGGAGCCGGACCTCGAGGCGTTCCAGCGGCTGCGCTGCGCCTTTGACCCCCACGGGCTGGCCAACCCCGGCAAGGTCATGCCCACGCCACGGCTGTGCGGCGAGGTCCCCGGTCCCTACCGAGAGCACCCGCTGGAGCGCGCGGGCGTCGCCGAGCGGTTCTAGCCCTTCCACCATGGCCACCACGAGCACCCTCGCCCCCCGCACCTTCGAGGACGCCGCCGCGGCGCTCGCCGCCGCCACCGAGGAGGGGCGCACGGTACGGATCGTGGGCGCCGGGACCAAGCTCGGGTGGGGCAGCAGCGACGTGACCGCCGACCTCGAGCTGCATACCGCCGCGCTCGACCAGGTGCTGGCTCACGACGCGGGTGATCTCACCGCCACCCTGCAGGCGGGCGTGCCTCTCGAGCTCGCCCAGCGCACCTTCGCGGCCGCGGGCCAGATGCTGGCCCTCGACCCGCCCCTCGGCGCGGGGGCCGGGACGGGCGCGTCCAATGGCTCACCCGCCGACGGCGCCCCCGCCGGCCCGACCATCGGCGGCGTCGTTGCCACCGCCGACTCGGGGCCGCTGCGCCACCGCTACGGCGCCCCCCGCGACCTGGTCATCGGCGCGACGGTCGCGCTCAGCGACGGCACGATCGCGCGGGCGGGCGGCAAGGTCATCAAGAACGTCGCCGGCTATGACCTGGCCAAGCTGTTCAGCGGCGCATTCGGGACCCTGGGGCTCATCCTCTCGGTCAACGTGCGCCTGCATCCGCTCCACGAGTCGAGCGTCACCGCGCTGGGCGCCGCATCCGATCCCGCGGTGCTGTGCGCCGCCGCCGTCGCGCTGGCTGCCGCGCCGCTCGAGTTCGAGGCGCTCGACGTGGCCTGGAAGGGCGGTCGCGGCGGGCTGCTGGCGCGGTGCGCGGGCCGTGAGGCCCCCCGCCGCGCGCAACGCGCGGCCCGGCTGATGGGCGAGGTGGGCCTCACCGAGGTGGACGTCACCGATCAGGACGGACAGCTGTGGGAGCGCCAGCGCGCCGGTCAGCGCTCGCATGAGCAGGCGCTCATCCGGGTGGCGGCGACCCCGACCGATCTCGGCGCTGTCCTGGCCGCCGCCGACGCGGGCGAAGGCACGCTGGTCGGCCGGGCGGCGCTGGGCGCGAGCTTTGTCGAGGTGGCCCCCGAGGGCGTGGCCGCATTGCGCACGGCCCTGCCCGCGGGCGCCCGCGCGGTGCTGCTCGACGGACCGGCGCCGCTGCGCGCCGGCGGCGAGTCCTGGGGAGCGCAGCCGGGGCCTGAGCTTGCGCTCATGCGCCGCGTGAAGGCGCGCTTCGATCCCGCCGCCACCTGCAATCCGGGCCTGTTCGTGGGCGGGATCTGATGGCGGCGTTTGACCTGCATCGCCCGCCCCAGCAGGAGATCGTCGATGACTGCGTCCACTGCGGCTTCTGCCTGGAGACGTGCCCGACCTACGTGCTGTGGGGGGCCGAGGCCGACTCGCCCCGCGGGCGGATCGTGCTCATCAACGACGGGCTCAACGCCGACGGGCCGATGTCCGAGGAGATGGTCACGCACTTCGATCGCTGCCTGGGTTGCATGGCCTGTGTCACCGCGTGCCCGTCGGGCGTGCGCTATGACCGGCTGATCGAGCGCGTGCGCCCGCAGGTGGAGCGCCGCCACAAACGCACTCCAGCCGAGCGCGCGCTGCGCAAGCTGCTCTTCGAGACCCTCCCCCACCCCAAGCGCCTGCGCGCGCTGGCGCCGATGCTGGCCGCAGGCCGGCGTATGGGGGCGGAGAAGGCGCTGCCCGAGCGGCTGGCCGCGATCGCCAAGGTCGCGCCCCAGGCTCCGGTGGGCCGCGCCGCCAAGGCGGGCGTCCCCGAGCTCACCCCCGCCATGGGGCCGGCGCGCGGCCGCGTGGGGCTGCTGCTGGGGTGCGTGCAGCGCGTCTTCTACCCCGGGGTGCACCGCGCCACCGTCCACGTCCTCAGCGCCGAGGGGTTTGAGGTGGTGGCGCCCGCGGTGCCCGACTGCTGCGGCGCGCTGGAGTTCCACAGCGGCGCGGAGGCAGCTGCGGGCCGTCGCGCTCAGGAGACGATGGCGGCCTTCACGGAGGCCGGCGTCGACCACGTGGTGGTCAACGCCGCGGGCTGTGGCTCGGCGATGAAGGAGTACGGCGAGCTGTTGGGGACCGCGGAGGCCCGCGCGTTCGCCGAGAAGGTGCGCGACGTGTCCGAGCTGCTGGCCTCGGTCGAGGCGCGCGCGCCGCGGGGGCCGGTGCCGCTGCGCGTCGCCTATCACGACGCCTGCCACCTCGCCCACGCTCAGGGCGTGCGCGCCGCCCCACGCGACCTGCTGCGCGCCATCCCGGACCTCGAGCTCGTTGAGGTCGGCACCGAGCGCGACGTGTGCTGCGGGTCGGCGGGCATCTACAACCTGGTGCAGCCCGAGGCCGCTGCGGAACTGGGCGCGCGCAAGGCGCGCAATCTCATCGACACCGGTGCGCAGGCGATCGCCGCCGGCAACCCCGGGTGCGCCGCCCAGCTCGACGTGTACCTGCGCGAGCTCGGCTGCCCGCTGCCCATCCATCACCCCGTGGAGCTGGTCAGCCGCTCCATCACGGCGGCTCAGTCCAGGTAGCGGTGCGGTTCCCTGCCGTCGCGGCCGCCGGGCTGCTGGTGACGCTCGCGCTGGCCGCGTGTGGGACGGGTGCCGCCCACTCCTCGAGCACCGCCACCACGAGCGCCGCGGGCGCCCCCGCTGCCGGCACGGCCACGGGGACCAGCGGCACCGGGACGGGCACGAGCGTCACCTCGACCATCTCGTCTGGCGCCGATCGCCACGGCCACGGCCAGGGCAAACACGCGGGGAACGGGCAGCCTGCGGCGCCCGCCGGGCTGGCCCAGACGGCCGGCTACGCGACCTACGAGCGCTGCCAGGGCACATGCACCGGAGCAGTGCCCGCGGGGCTGCGCCGGCCGCTCAAGCTGCCCTCCGCCGACGGCGGACCCTGCCCCATCACCATCAAGGCCCAGCCCGCGTCACCGCGTCAGCTTCCCGCCGGGCTCGGATTTCACGACGTCAACGGCAGCCAGTGGCAGACCGCCGAGGTCACGTGGAACGTTCCCGGCGCCTACACCGGCCCGCTGCTCATCCGGGGAGCGATGATCGGCGGGGGGGCGTTGGGCTTCGGGACCGGCGCGGTCCCCTACGACGAGCTCCAACTCGACGACGCCGGACAGGGAGCCCCGCGCGTCGCCGGAGGCGGGCGGGCGTGGATCACCTACACCCGGGTGCGCTCGGGAGGCTGTTACGCCTATCAGGTCGACGGCACGAGCTTCTCGGAGGTCGTCGTGTTCCGAGCCGTGACGTGAGCGCCGCGCTCCGCGCGTAGGCCCGCGCCTACCGGCCCGTCGCGTACATCCGTTCGATCGCGTCGGCGTACTTGGCGGCGATCGGCTTGCGCTTGAGCTTGATCGTCGGCGTGAGCTCGTCGCCGCCGGGCAGCCAGTCGCCGCGGACGATCGTGAACTTCTTGATCTGCTCCACCCGGGCGAGGCGCTCGTTGGCGACATCTATCCCCGCCTGGACGGCCGCCACCATCTCCGGCGCGTCGGCCAGGTCCTCCAGCGACCGGTCCCCCAGCCCGTTCTGCGCGGCCCACATGGGCGCGAAATCGGCGTCGAGAACGATCAGAGCAGTGTTGTAGGGGCGCCCGTCGCCGATGCAGCATGCCTGGCCGATGAGGGGGCTCGAGGTCTTGATCGCCGCCTCGATGTTGGCCGGAGACATGTTCTTGCCCGCCGCGTTGATGATGATCTCCTTCTTGCGGTCCACGATGGTGAGGTAGCCGTCCTCGTCGATCGTGCCGATGTCGCCCGTGTGCAGCCAACCGTCGGCGTCCAGCGCCTCGGCGGTCTTCTCGGGCTGGTTGCGGTAGCTGGTCATCAGGAACTCACCGCGGCACAAGACCTCGCCGTCCTCGGCCAGCTTGAGCTCGACCCCGGGGGACGCCGGTCCCACCGAGCCGATCTTGACCTGGCCGGGCCGGTTGCAGGTGCCGGTGCCGCACGTCTCGGACATGCCCCACAACTCGGCCAGCTCGATCCCGATCGCGTGGAAGAACTCCACGACCTCGACGGGCGTCGGCGCCGCGCCGACGTTGACGGCCACGAGCTGGTCCAGGCCGAGCATCTCGCGCAGCTTGGAGAACAGCTCCTCGTCGGCCTTGGCCACGGCAGCCTCGAGCTCGGCGGGCACCGGCTTGCCCTGTTGGCGCAGGCGCACCCGCTCTGTGGCGGCCGCCAGCGCGTCCTGGACCGGCTTGCGCTGATCCTCGGGCTGGGCCGCTTGCATCGTCTCCAGGCCGGCCTTGAGCTTCTCCCAGATGCGTGGCACCGCGAAGAACCAGTTGGGCCGTACGCCGGGCAGGTAGGACAGCACCTCGCGGGGGTTGGGGGCGCAGGTGACGTTGCCGGCGTAGATGACCGGGATGTAGTGGTGGGCCATCCGCTCGGCGATGTGGGCGGCCGGCAGCCAGGAGATCACGCGGGCACCCACCGGGAACTCGATCACGTCGCGCACCCCCTGCGCGGTGAACATCACGGCATGATGGGTGAGCTGCACGCCCTTCGGGTGGCCGGTGGTCCCGGACGTGTAGATGAGGGTGGCCAGATCGTCGCCGGTCACCTGCGCGCAGGCGGCCGCGCCGTCGAACTCGGGATCGGAGCCCTCCACGTCGGCGAGCGCCAGGACATCAGCGGGCGCGTCGCCGTCGACCACGATCACGTGCTCGAGCTCCGGGAGGTTCTGGCGCGCTTGGAGGATCACGGGCAGGAACGCCTGCTCGACGATCGCCACCCGCGCGCCGGAGTCGGTGATGAGGAACTCGATCTCGTCGGCGGGATAGGTGACGTAGATCGAGAACGGCGTCGCCCCGAGGGTCACGGTCGCCAGGTCGGCGATGTGGAACTCGGGCCGGTTGGACAGCATGATGGCCACGCACTCGCCCCGGCTCACCCCGAGCCTGGCCAGGCCGCCGGCCAGCGCGTCGACGCGCTCCAGCACCTCCGCCCAGGTCAGGGTGACAGCGTCATCGGGCGTGCGGAGGGCGACCATCTCCGGGTGGCTGGCAGCCGTGCGCCGCAGCGCCTCGGCCACCGTCGCGGCATCGACGGCGGACTGCTCCGGCGTGGTCTGAGTGCTGCTCTCCATCGTCTCCTCCTGATCCCCGCGTGGCGTCCTTCAGCGGGGCGGAGGCTAGCGCAGCACCGGCCTCTCAGTGGAGCTTGGGGAAGCCCGGCCCGGTCAGAGTCGAGATGTCGTTGGAGAGCCCGATGACGAACAGGAGCAGGATCAGCGCGAAGCCGACGACGCTGGCGCGCTCCATGACGCTGAACGGGATCCGCTTCCCCCTGATCTTCTCCGCCACCGCCCAAAACACGTGGCCGCCGTCCAGCGGCAGAAATGGGAACAGGTTGATGACCCCCAGCGAGAGCGAGATCAGGGCCAGGACCTGCAGCGCCGTGGTCGCGCTCGAGGCAAACGCCTCCTGGGTCACCGTGTAGCCGCCGACGACGCTGTTGAGCTGCTTGCGCTCCTTGGGCTCGAAGATCCGCCCGATCGTCGACACGGTCTGGGTCGTCACCGACCACAGGCGCGACACGGCCGTGCCGGCGGCTCCGGTGACGCTGGGGTAGATCGTGCCCGCCACGCGGCTGCCGAAGAAGAAGCCCAGCTCCGGAGTGGTGCCCACCACCTTGGGACGGACGTGATAGGTGAGGAGCTTGCCCTGGCGGCGCAGGACGACGGTGGCCGGGGTGGCCGCGGTACAGCCGGTGGCTGGTGACCCCGCGCACCGGTGGCTGAGGATCTGCCTGCGCAGAGCCGCGGGCGACCCGCTCACGCCGTCGATCGACACGATCTGGTCGCCGGGCTGCATGAACGTCGCCGCTGGCGTGCCCTTGGATACCTGAGCCACCTGCTTGACGGGCACGACCACCTGCTGGCCCTGGGAGAACAGCAGCGCCCACGCGATCCCGAAGGCGATCGCGATGTTGACCAGCGGCCCGGCGAGAATCGTGACCACCCGCTTCCAGACCGGCTGGTTGTAATACGCGCGCGGCACGACCTCCGGTGCGAGCTCCTCGTTGGGGTTCATGCCGGTGATCCGTACATAGCCACCGAGCGGGATGACGCCGATCCCGTACTCGGTCTCGCCCCACGTGCGCTTGATCGGCATCGGCCCGAAGAACAGGGAGAAGCGCTCCACCCGCATCCCCACCGCCTTGGCGGCCACGAAATGGCCCGCCTCGTGCAGGAAGATCAGTGCGGCGAAGCCGAGGAATGCCAGGAGGTACGACATGCGCGCGTGTCCGAGTGTGCCAGGCGTGTCTAAGAGGCGATGAAGCGCGCCGCCCAGGCCGGGGCCGCGCCGCGCCCGCTAGGCGGGGGCGAGTGCCTCCACCAGCTCGCTGGCCAGCCGGCGCGCCTGCCCGTCGGCATGCGCCAGCGAATCGAATGAGTGCACCTGCTGCTCGGGCAGCCGGGTGAGGGTCTCCTCGATCACCTCGGCGATCTGCAGGAAGCGCAGACGGCCGGAGAGGAAGGCGTGCACCGCGATCTCGTTGGCGGCGTTGAGCGTGCACGGGGCGGTCCCGCCGGCCAGCCCGGCCGCGCGCGCCAGGCGCAGGCAGGCGAAGGTGTCGGTGTCGACGGGCTCGAAGGTGAGCGCGCCGAGCTCGGCCAGGTCCAGCGCCCGCACGGGGACGTCGACACGCTCGGGGTAGTGCAGCCCATAGGCGATGGGGACCCGCATGTCCGGATAGCCGAGATGGGCCAGCGTCGCCCCGTCACAGAGCTGGATGAGGCTGTGGATGATCGATTGGGGATGCACGATCACGTCGATATCGGCATAGGGCGTGCCGAACAGGTGGTGGGCCTCGATCAGCTCCAGGCCCTTGTTCATGAGCGTGGCCGAGTCGATCGTGATCTTGCCCCCCATCGACCACGTGGGATGCGCGAGCGCCTGCTCGACGGTGACCGCGTCCAGATCAGGGGCCTTGCGGCCCCGGAACGGGCCGCCTGACGCGGTGAGGATGAGCTTGAGGACCGTCCCGGGCCGCTCGGCGGCCAGGAGCTGATGCAGGGCCGAGTGCTCGGAGTCGACCGGGATGATCGCGGCTCCGGTGGCCTCCGAGAGCTGCATGACCAACTCGCCCCCCACCACCAGCGACTCCTTGTTGGCCAGGGCCACGTCGATCCCCTCCGTCAGGGCCGCCACCGTCGGCACCAAGCCCGCTGAGCCGACGATTCCGTTGAGCACGAGGTCACACCCGGTCTCTGTGATGAGCGTGACGATGCCGTCGAGCCCGGCCAGCACCTCGCCGTCGGTCCAGGCCTCGGCGGCCTGCGCGGCGGCGTGGGGATCGGCGAGCGCCACGCGCTTGACGCCGTGCGCCCGGGCCTGCTCCAGGAGGCTCTCCCAGGCGCCGCCGGCGCTCAGTCCCACCACCTGGAGCTCGTCCTCGCCGCTGCGCGAGACGACGTCGAGGGCCTGGACCCCGATCGAGCCGGTTGATCCCAGGATGACGAGCCGGCGCGCCACGGGGCGGATTGTAGGCGGCGTCCCGCGGACCGCTCAGCCGCGGCGGACGATCCCCTGTGCGCTGGCGCGGATCATCCCGCGGTCGGCGAAGCGCAGCGTGGCGATCGTCACCTTGGTGAGCACGCGGGCATCCTCGGGGCCCACAGCGAACCGGAGGTCCGCCCGACCCGGCGCGTAGCGGGCGGCGAGGCCCAGGGTCGTCGTCGCCACCCGTGGCTGACCGACCTCGCCCGAGAGCTCGAGCTCGCCGGTTGTGAGGTTGCGCACGAAGGTCTGCAGCGCGTCGCCCATGATCATGATGTCCAGCCGGAACAGGTCCTCGGCCAACAGCAGCATCGCCCGGACCCCGGGCTCGATGTCCTTGGAGGACGAGATGACCTGGCCGCGAGCGCCGCCGGGGAGCACGAGCTCGCGGGTCAGCACGTGGATGCGCCGATGGCGTGACCGACCGCGATCGGGCCGTCGTCTGAGGGCTCGACGCTCACGAGGACCATCACCACGCGTGACTGCACAGCGGACAGCCCCTGCAGATGCAGCCGGGGCCCGCCGGGCTCGGCCAGCAGGGGAACTGTCGTGCTGCCGTCACGCGGAATGCTGATGTCGCCGACGCCCTCCACGGCGATCCTGAGCGGCACGTCGGTGGCGTTGCGGATGAGGAGCTCTACGCCGGTCCCCGGATCGGCAACGGCCACGTCGATGAAGTCCGGCAACGTCAGCAGGGGAGCGGGCGTCTCCTTGTCCAGGGGAACCGCAGTCGCACCGGAGATGACGACCGCATCGGTCACTGTGCCCGCGACACCTCGGAGACCACCCAGCCGTGAGCAACGTGGCGATCGCGCTCACTGAAGCCGACATCGGCGTAGCCCGCGACGACGCCATCGGCATCGCCCGGACCGAAGCCGGAGAGCAGACCCTCCCGTGCCTCGGACACGTCGCGCCAACTGGCCGCGATGCCGGCGTGGACCGCGGGTGGGACGTTGGCCACGAAGGATTTCGCCATTGGCGCCGGCTCGCGACTCAGATCGGCCACCGCGGCTCGCACCTCCACGCCCGCTCGAGCGGCGTTGACCCGCGTCGCCTCCACGCTCCCGGGCTGGACGTCGAGCGCGGTCAGCGGAGAGAAGCCCAGCAGGCCGGCGAGGATCGCCAGCACCCCGCTGCCGCACCCCAGGTCGGCGAACGCGCCCTCCGGCGTCATGGCCAGCATCAGCTCCAGGCATTTGCGCGTCGTCGGGTGCGTTCCCGCCCCGAACGCGCCGCCCTCCTCCAGCACGATGTCGATCATCCCCGCGGGCGGGGCGGGCGCCCACGGCGGGCGCACGACGAGTCGGTCACCGATCGGGTGGGCCTGGTAGTCGGCCAGCCGGCGCTCGCGCCAATCGTCGGACACCGCCCGCTCCGAGATCTGAAACGGGGCCGGCCGTACGGCGCGGGCGATGTCGCGCAGCGGCGGAAGGTGGGGCCCCACCATCCGCAACTCGACCTGGCCGCGCGGCGCCGGCGCCTCGCGCACCCCGTCGGGGACGATCGGGAGGACCCGGTCCAGCACGTCGTCGAGGACGTAGGCGGGGAACCGGACGATGACCTCGCGCATCGCGTCAGACGTGCGGGAGCGAGACCCAGACGTAGTAGCCGGCAACCACCGTGAAGATCACCGCGTCCAGGCGGTCCAGGGCGCCTCCGTGGGCGCCGAACACATTGCCGGCGTCCTTGATCCCCGCGTCGCGCTTGACCAGCGACTCGAACAGGTCACCGATGGGCCCGAGGACCGCCACCGCGACGCCCAGCACCAGCGCGTCTCCCTGGGTCAGCCACGTCTGCTGCAGACCGGCGATGAAGACCGCCAGGATCGCGATCAGCATCCCGCAGAACAGCCCCTCCCATGTCTTCTTGGGGGAGATGCTCGGCGCCAGCAGCCGTCGACCGAAGAGCCGTCCGCCGATGTAGGCGGCCGTGTCACCGAGGAAGGTGCCGACGAGGATGTCGATGAGGATCCCGCCGCCGTTGTCCAGCCCCCGCAGCAGCACGGCGTGCGCGAAGGCCAGGCCCAGCCAATAGATGCCCAGCAGCGTGCCGGCGATCGAGACGGTCCGCGTCCCGTCGCCACCGCGGGCCACCACGGCCAGGAACGTCACCGGGATGGAGGCCATGGCGATCTCCATGACGGAGCGCTCGGTGCCGAACCGGGCCGCGAGCACCATTCCGGCGGCCGCGGCATAGCCGACGATGGGCGTCGGCTTCCAGCGCGGAAGCATCCGGTAGAGCTCATACAGGCAGACCCAGCTGATCGCGATCATGAACAGGGCCCACGCCGTCCCACCGAGGTCGACGAAGACGATCGCGACCACCGCCGCGGGAACCGCGACGAGGACGCGAGCCAACAGATCCGAGCTGCGCCGCGGCGCGCGCCGGCGGCGAGGCTCCGCGGGCCGGGACGGCCTGCGCTGCCCGGTGGGGCGGTTGGGCGGCGGCCTGTCCCGGTTGGGCCGTCCGCGCGAGCGCGACGCCGGGGGCATCAGCGGCCCCCGAAACGGCGCCGGCGCGCCGCGAACTCGTCCAGGGTCTGCTCGAACGCCTGCCGCGAGAAGTCGGGCCACAGCTCGTCGCGGAAGACGAACTCCGAGTAGGCGCTCTGCCACAGCAGATAGTTGGAGACGCGCCGCTCGCCGCTGGTCCGGATCACGAGGTCGGGGTCATGCATGTCAGGGGCATAGAGGTGACGGCGGAACTCGTCCTCGGTGGTCCCGGTGAAGTCTCGCGCCGCATCGAGGATCTCGGCCCGGCCGCCGTAGTTGAAGGCTACGAACAGCGTGATGCGCCGGTTGTCGGCGGTGAGCTGCTCGGCCCACTCCATCCGCTCCACCAGCGCCGGTGCCACCGGGGACGAGCGGCGACCGAGAAACCGCATGCGCACCCCCTCGCCGTGAAGCTCGGGTGTCTCGAGCTCGATCCGCCGGCCGAACATCTCCATCAGGCCCGCCACCTCCGCCTCGTCGCGTGACCAGTTCTCCGTGGAGAACGAGTACACGGTCAGCTCCCGGACACCGAGCTCGACCGCGTCGCGCAGCCGGGCCTTGACGACGTCGGCGCCCGCCTCGTGTCCCGCGATGACCGGCAGTCCGCGCTGCTGTGCCCAGCGGCCGTTGCCGTCGGTGATGATCGCGACGTATCGAGCCTGTCCACCCGGGCCGCCGGACTGCGAAGGCTCGGCCGACTCCTCCTGTCCGGCGGAGTCGATCATCTAGACCTCGAGGATGTCCTCTTCCTTGTGCTTGAGCAGCTCGTCGAGCTCGGCGATGCGCGCGTCCGTGACCTTCTGCAGCTCGACCTCCGCGCGGTGCTCGTCGTCGGATCCGGCGTCGCCGGCCTCCTTGAGCTCGCGCAGGTCGTGCATGACGTCACGGCGGATGTTGCGGATCGCCACGCGGCCCTCTTCGGCGATGTGACGCACCACCTTGACCAGCTGCTTGCGCCGCTCCTCGGTCAGCTCGGGGACGGACAACCGGATGAGGTTGCCGTCGTTGCCCGGAGTCAGCCCCACGTCGGACTCGAGGATCGCGCGCTCGATGGCCTTGATCGAGCTCTTGTCGTAGGGCTGGACCGTGAGCAGGCGCGCCTCGGGGGCGGTGACCGTCGCCATCTGCTTGAGCGGCGTCGAGGTGCCGTAGTAGTCGACGCTGATCCGGTCAAGCAGCGCCGGGCTGGCCCGCCCGGTCCGCACCGACCCGAACTCATGGCGCATCGCATCGACTGACTTCGCCATCCGGTCCCGGGCGTCCGCCAGCAGCTCGTCGATCATCTCCGATTCGCTCATCTAAAACGACCTCTCCGCTCTGACGTCCCTAGCCAGCTGACACTACATCAGCCGCCGACGGCGAACCGCGAGAAACGGCGGATGACGATGTTCTCCCGCGTCTCTGCTGACAGCGCCAGCCGGAGCTCCTCGATGGTCTTGCCACCGTGCTTGTCCTCGTTGACGTGCTTCTGGCGCAGCAGCACGACCTCGTCGAGCCACTTGTCGAGCTTGCCCTGGACGACGCGCTCGCGTACGTTCTCGGGACGGTCGGCGGCCTGTTCGGTGGCGATGCGGATCTCGCGGTCGCGATCCTCGGCGGGCACCTCGTCGTCGTTGATGGCCATGACCCCCGGGGCGGCGGCCACATGCAGGGCCACGTCGCGCGCGAACTCGATGAACTTATCGTTGCGCGCCACGAAATCGGTCTGGCAATCGACCTCGACGAGCGCGCCGATCTTGTTGTTGGCGTGGATGTAGCTCTGGATCACGCCCTCCGAGGCCTCGGCGCCGGCCCGCTTGGCCGCCGACGCCTCGCCCTTTGCGCGCAGGATCTCCACGGCCTTCTCGATGTCGCCGTTGGCTTCGGTGAGCGCGTCACGGCAGGCGAGCATGCCCGCGCCCGTGCGATCGCGCAGCTCCTTGACGTCCTTGGCGGAGACGGCGCTCATGACTGCTCCTCGGAGGCGGCGTTGCCGGCTGCGGGCGCCTCGCCCTCGGGCGGCGCGGCGGCGCCTGCCGCCTCGGCGGGCTCGGCCGCGGCCGCGGGCTCTGTCGGGGCGGCCGGAGCCTCGGGCTCGGCGGCCTCGGGCTCGGGCGGCGCGGCGGCGGGGGCCTCAGCCTCCGGGGCGGGCTCCGCGGGCGCCTCAGCCGGCGCGGCAGCTGCTTCGGCCGGCGCGGCGGGTGCTTCGGCCGGCGCGGCGGGTGCTTCGGCCGGCGCGGCGGGTGCTTCGGCCGGCGCGGTGGGTGCCTTGGTCTGCGGGGCCGGAGCCTCAGCCTGCGGCGCCGGAGCCTCAGCCTGCGGCGCGGCCTGGGCGGTGGTCTCGGCACCGGCCTGTGGGGCCGCGGGCGTCGGGGCCGCCTCCGCAGCCGCGGGGGCCTCGGCTGCGGCGGCTGCTGCGGCGGCCTGCTCGGCCTCGCGTGCGGCCTGCTCCTCGGCGTCGCGACGCGCCTGCTCCTCGGCGCGGGCCTTCTCCTCGGCCTCACGACGCGCCTGCTCCTCGGCCTCGCGACGGGCGCGCTCCTCGGCCTCCTGGCGCTCGCGCTCCAGGCGTGCGCGCTCCTCCTCGGCCCGGAACGCGTTGTGGCCCTGGGTCACGACGTCACCGATGGCGCGCGTGACGGCCGCGCAGGACCGGATCGCGTCGTCGTTGCCCGGGATCACGAAGTCGATGCCGTCGGGGTCGCAGTTGGTGTCGACCAGCCCGATGATCGGGATGCGCAGCCGCTGGGCCTCGCGGACGGCGATCACCTCGGTCTTCAGATCGATGACGAACATCGCGTCGGGGACGCGCTGCATGTTCTTCACGCCGCCGAGGTTGGCGCGGAGCTTCTCCAGGTCGGCCTGGGCCGCCATCCGCTCGCGCGTGGGCAGCAGCTGGAGCTGACCCTCGGTCTCATAGCGCTCCAGGTCATGCAGGCGCTTGATGCGCAGCGAGATCGTCTGGAAGTTCGTGAGCAGGCCGCCGAGCCAGCGGTGGTTGACGTACGGCATCTCCGCCGCGTCCGCGGTCTCCTTGATGGCGTCGCGGGCCTGCTTCTTGGTGCCGACGAACAGCACGGTCCCGCCGCGCCGTGAGATGCCGGCGGCGAAGTCACGTGCGTTGTGCAGCAGCGCGTCGGTCTGCAGCAGATCGATGATGTAGATGCCGTCGCGCTCTCCGAAGATGAAGCGCCGCATCTTGGGGTTCCAGCGTCGCGTCTGGTGGCCGAAGTGAACGCCGGCCTCCAGCAGCTCCTTGATGCCGATATCAGGCAATGGTCCTGCTCCCTTGTGAATGGTTTGACTACTGCCCGCCGGGCGAATCGCGCCTCCGGCCTGGTGCCGGAGGAGGGCCGCAATGACGCGGTCGACGGGGTTGAAGGAATTTCTTCGAGTCTACGCAAGTTTTTCTGGGCGCGGTCGTTGAAGGGGTCAAGCGAGTCGTCGCCCCCCTACCACCGCGACGGCTCGTCAGCGCGAACCGAACCTCCCTTCCCCTACCTCCGGTGGTCGGTTCGCCAGCATCATCGGCGGGGCGGCTTTGGACGGGCCGCCCCGCCGCTTTATTTCCCGGTCACCGATTGCTCCGCCGCCGATTGCTCCGCGGCGGCCCCGGCCGCGGCCAGGGCCAGCGCGGCCGCCAGATCCTCGGGCAGCGGCGAGCTCACGTCGACGGCCTCGGCCGTGACCGGATGGGTGAAGGAGAGCCGCGCCGCGTGGAGGAACTGACGGGCCAGGCCGTACGCGCCGGCCGTCCCGTACTGGGGGTCCCCGCACACCGGGTGGTCGATGGCCGCGAGGTGGACGCGGATCTGATGGGTGCGCCCGGTGTCCAGGACGACTCGCAGCAGCGTGGCGCGCGGGAGCAGCCGCTCGATCTCGAAATGCGTCCGCGCCTCCCGCGGCTCCTCGGTGTCGATCGACATGAGAACGCGGTCGTGGCGATGGCGGCCGATCGGGGCGTCGATCGTGCCCGTCCGGGCCGGGGGGCGCCCCTCGACGAGCGCGAGGTACTCCCGGTGCAGCCCGCGGGCCCCCAGCAGCGCCTTGAGCCCCCTGTGCACCTCGTCTGACTTGGCCACGACGAGCAGCCCCGAGGTATCGCGATCCAGGCGATGCACGATTCCCGCGCGGTACGGGTCCTCGCCCCCGGCGGCCCGTCCCGCCAGCGCCTGGGCCAGGGTGCCGGTGCGGTGACCGCGGGCCGGGTGCACCACCAGACCGGCCGGTTTGTCGACGACGAGCAGGTGGTCGTCCTCATAGGCGATGGCAAAGTGGACCGCCGGATCGGACGCCAGCGGGGTCACCGGCGCCGAGGCATCGACCATGATCACCTCGCCGGAGCTGATCGCGTGGCGCTTGGGGCGCGGGGTCCCGTCCACGGTGACCTTCCCGGCTTCGATGAGCGCCTGGGCGCGCGCTCGCGAGCCCAGCGGCCCGGACAGGAAGCGGTCGAGCCGCGTCCCGGCGGCCTCGTCGGGCACGGGCAGTCTCAGCGGCGCGTCGGTCACCCGTGCGGGGGCGGCGGGGGCACTAGCCGGCGCGCTTGGAGGGTGCGCCCTCCAGCACGTACAGCAGGCTCAGCACCCCGACCGTGATCGCCATGTCGGAGAGGTTGAACGCGGGCCAGGCCGGCAGCTTGATGAAGTCCGTGACGTAACCGTGGACGATGCGGTCGATGAGATTGCCCACGGCGCCGCCGACGAGCAGGCCGGTCGGCAGCCACAGCCACGGTCGCGTCGGACGCAGCAGGAAGTAGATGACCAGTGCGGTGAGCGCGGTCAGCGTGAGGACCAGCACGACGGCGCCGCCGCCCGAGAGGAAGCCGAAGGCCACACCGCTGTTGTGGATGTGGACGAGGTTGATCGCGGGCAGGAACTTCTGCGTCGTCCCCACGGGGATGTTGGCGATGACCGCGTGCTTGGTCAGCTGATCGAGGATCAGCACCACCACGACGAGCACCCCGACCCGCGCGAAGGCCACCAGCCTCTGGGCCCGAGTGGACTTGACCGCAGCGCGGTTGGACATGGTGGTCACGATCGATTCAGCCGCGGATGGCATTGACGATCAGCGACTGGACGATGTAGAGCAAGATGATCGCGATCATCGGCGAGAAGTCGAACGCCCCGATCGGAGGGATGAACTTGCGAAAGACCCGCAGGTAGGGCTCCGAGACGTCGCGCAGGAAGTTGAGCAGCACGTCGCTCCAGCGCGAGTAGGGCAGCCGCATCCCGAACGAGAACAGCAGGTTGAGCAGGATGTAGGCGAAGATGAGGACGATGTAGACCTCGAACAGCGCGGCCACGTAGTCGGCGATGTTGTTGCGGGTGATCGCCTCGATGAGCATCAGCTGGTCACCTGGAGAACCCGGTCCAGCGCATCCGAGAATGCCGCGCGGACCCCGCCGTGCTCAAGCGCGTCCAGTCCACGTGCCGTCGACCCGCCCGGAGAGGTGACCTCGCGTCGCACCCTCAGGGTGTCGTAGTCACGGACGCGCAGCAGCTCGGCCGTGCCCGACATCGTCTCCCCGACGAGCTGGGCCGCGACCGCGGGTTTGATTCCGTGGCGCACCGCGGCGTCGACCTGGGCCTCCAGGAGCAGCGCCTGGTAGGCCGGGCCCACACTCGAGACGCCAAGTGCCGCACCCAGCAGGCCCTCGTCCATGGTGAGGACGGTCCCGAGCCGCTCGAAGAGAGCGATGACCTCGCGCTCGAGGGCGTCGTCGGTCACATAGCCCTCCCCGCCGGAGCCGGGCGCATAGACGCTGACTCCGCGGCGCACCTCGACGGGTGTGTTGGGGACCATGCGAAACACCTGCGCGCCCGGGTAGGCGGACCGCAGAGCCTCATTTGAGACCCCGCCGAGCACCGACACCACGGCTTTCACGCTGTCCGCGATCTCGCGCGCGATCGACCCGAGTTGGTACGGCTTGTGGCAGAGGATCACGAGGTCGGCCTCGGCCGCGACCTCGGCGTTGCCGGCCGCCCGACCGCCGAGCTCATCGGCCAGCACCAGGGCGCGACCAGACCCGGAGTCCGAGCACAGCACCGGGTCGCCCCAGCCACGCGCCATGGCTCGCGCCATGTTCCCGGATCCGATGAGACCGACTCGCATCCGCTGAAATCTACTCGCGCCGCCTCGCGGGACCGCCGCCCGCCCCTGCGACCCGCGTTAGGACTGGTTGAAGAAGCCCTTCTCGACCAGGCGAGCCCGCTCCTCAGCGGAGACCTCCACGTTGCGCGGGGTGAGCAGGAACACCTTGTCGGCGATCCGCTGCATCCCCCCGTCGAGCGCGTAGGTGAGCCCGGAGGAAAAGTCGATGAGGCGCTTGGACAGGTCGGTGTCGGTGCCCTGGAGATTGAGGATCACCGGGATCGTGTCCTTGAACTTGTCAGCGACGTTCTGGACGTCGTTGAAGCTCTTGGGCGCGACGAAATGCACCTGGACGTCGCCGCCGGCACGGCCGTTGGCGGCTCGGCTGCCGCCCACCGGCCGCAGCGACGTGGTCCGCCGCTCGCTGCTGGAACCCTCGTCGGAGAAGATGTCGTCGAACTCGTCACGGCGGCGGCGCGCGAGCGGCCGGACGTTGGGACGATCGCGGTAGCTGTCCTGGAGCTCCGCCTCGTGCTCGTTGTAATCCAGCTCGTCGTCGTCGTAGGCCTCGTCCTCGGCGAGGCCGAAGTAGACGAGGGTGCGGTGCCAGCTGTCTCGAAAGGCCATGTGCGTGTTCAGGGTTCGCGCATTTGCGGCGATTCCCTGCCCGTGATTATGACGCGCTCACCCCATATCGCGGAACAGGCTCGTACCAAGACGGACGATCGTCGCCCCCTCCTGGGCGGCGACGACGTAGTCCTGGCTGGTCCCCATCGACAGCTGCGCCAGCCCATGACCCTCGGCCAGACGCCGCAGCGCCGCGAAATGCGGACGGCTGTCCTCGGGGTCCGCGGTGAACGGCGGCATCGTCATCAGCCCCACCACCGAGACCGGGCAGCGCTCCAGGAAGGCGGAGAGCTCGCTGGTCGCAACCCCGCTCTTGCCGGCCTCGCCGGCCACGTTGACCTCGACGAGAACCTCGGTCTCGGGGCCCCCGTGGCGCTCGAGCTGCCCGAGCGCGGAGTCAGACGCCACCGAGTGGATGTAGCGGACGTGCGGCAGGAGATCCTTGACCTTGCGGCTCTGCAGCTGGCCGATGAAGTCCCACGTGAACCGGCCGGGCACCGCGGCAGCCTTGGCCGCCAGCTCCTGGGCACGGTTCTCCCCCACCACGGTCACGCCGCCGTCGGCGAGCGCCGCGAGCTCCTCGGCGGCCAGATACTTGACCGCGGCGAGGATCTCGACCTCGCCGGGGTCGCGCCCCGCCGCCGCGATCGCCTCCCGGGCGCGCTCCAGGTTGCGCGCCACCACCTCGGCGCGCAGACCATGGATCAGGTCAACCACGCGACGCCCGCCTGGCGGCCGGTGATCCCATGGTCACGACGATGGGAGAACATCAGGCCCGGATTCGAGCAGATGGTGCAGATGCCGATGTCGGCGACCTCCGTCACCCCGGCGGCGCGAAGCTGACGGCGTGCGATCGCCTTGAGGTCGAGGTTGCGGCCCCTATGGGCCTCGCCGATGTCGGCGAACGGCTCATGGACCTCGTCCCCCGCCTCATAACAGCACGGCCCGGCCCCCGGGCCGATGGCGGCGCTGAGCTCGCCGTCGGCGCCCAGCTCGCGCACCGCCTCCACCCCGCTGGCGATGATCCCCGTGGCCAGCCCGCGCCAGCCGGCATGGAGCATCGCCACGGACCGGCCGCCACCCACCCCGGCCACGGCGATCGGCAGGCAGTCGGCGGTCAGCGCGCACAGCGCGACGTCGGCCCGGTCGGTGGCCTGACCGTCTAACCGGATCCCACCCCCCCGCTCCCGATGACTGGGATCCCACCCTCCGCCGGCCGTGATCCGGCGGACCTCGGCGCCGTGCACCTGATGGACGAAGCTCAGCCGGGGGGCGCCCAGTTCGGCCTGGAGCGTCTCGCGGTTGCGCGTCACGGCCCGGCGCTCGTCGTCGGTGAGCCACCCCAGGTTCAGGCTCTGGTACGGACCGGTCGAATGGCCGCCGCGACGCGTGGAGAACGCCGCGCGGGACCCGGGCAGATCGATGGCGAAGTGGTGCCCCAGCTCATAGAACGGGTCGGGTAGGTCCATGCGCCCAGCCTACCCCTGGTCACCGGCGCCCTTGAGCGCGGCGGCCAACTCCGCCTCGCGTCCCTCGGCGCGGCCGTCGAGCTTGGCGGCGCGTGCCGCGGCCAGCCCGGCGCCGACCGCGGGGCCGGCCGCCACTCCGGCGGCGAGCAGGTCGTCGCCGTCGATCTCCAGGCGGACGTGGCGCAGCTCGTCCAGCCAGCGTCGTGCCGGCGCCTCCGCGTCCAGCGCACCGGCGAGCGCCACGAGCTCCGCGGGCCCCGAACCGATCGCTGCCGCGATCTGCGACGGCGTGCCGGCATCGCCGAGCCGCTGCGCCAGATCGGCGGCGCGCGTGGCCGCGGCGACGATCCGGTCACGCCGCGCCGCCGGAAAGGCGAGGCGGTCAAGCACCCTCGCCAGCTCGCCGTGTCCGACGTCCAGCGCGGCCGCCGCCAGCACCAGATCGGCCGGCTCGCCGCCACTGGGCAGCAGCGCGAGCGCGCGCCTGGCCATGTCGGCGCGGTCCTCGTTGCGGATCCCGAAGCCGGGCGCGATCGTCTCGTCGACGCCGAGCTCGGCGAGCGCGCGAAAGCCCGCGAGGGGATCGCCCTGCTCGGCCAGCAGCCGCAGCTCGGTGCCGATCCGGGGCCCGCTCACCGTGTCCGGCGCCCGCGCGGCCACCGCCTCCCTCGCCAGGTCGCGGGTGTGGTCATCGACCGTGAACGCCAGTCGCCCGGCGTAGCGCGCGAGCCGCAGCAGCCGCGTGGGGTCGTCGATGAAGCTGCCGTCGTGGAGCACCCGCAGCCGCCGCCCCTGCACGTCGTCGAGTCCGTGCGGGGCCGCCAGCAACCGGCCGCCGCCCGAACCGGACAGGCCCAGGGCCAGGGCATTGGCCGTGAAATCGCGGCGACCGAGGTCCTCCTCGATGCCCGCGGGCTCCACGGTGGGCAGCGCGCCGGGGTGCGCGTAGCTCTCCCGGCGCGACCGGGCCAGGTCATAGGTGAAGTCGCCGAGTGAGACGGTGCGGGTCTCGAAGCGGTCGTGCACCCTGTCCGCAGTGCCCAGCAGTGCTGCGACGGGCTCCAGTTCGCCGTCGACCACCAGATCCAGGTCGAGCGGCTCGCCGCCCAAGATCAGGTCGCGGACGGCCCCACCGACGAGGTAGACGTCCTCGCCCGCGCCGAGCCGCGCCAGCAGCGGACGAGCCGCGGGCAGCGCGGAGAACCGGTTGAGCAGGACCTTTGCCGTCGGCGCATCCATCGTCCGGGGATGATGTCGCGCGCCGCGGCGCGCCGGGGCAAGGGTCCGTCTACGATTGCCGCCAATGTCCCCCGTCCCACGGCGTTGGCTGTGGCGCGGGCTCCTCGCGGCGACAGTCGTATTGGTGCTCGCGGGCGTGGCGGTGGCGTTCGTCCTCTCGCACGCTCCCGGCAACGTCTCGCACCCCAACCTGGAGTTCACAACTCCGACGACGTCCACCGCGCCGGCGCCCCGGCCACGTGCCAAGAAACAGGTCAATAACTTCCAATGGCCCGTATATGGGTTCAACAACGGGCGCACGCGCTTCTTCGCCGCACCGCCCAACGTAGGCCCGCCCCTGCACGTGGGCTGGAAGTTCACCGACGGGGCACTGCTCGAATTTCCGCCGGTCATCTACCACGAGACGATGTTCGTCCTCGATGACGACTGCGCGGCGCGGGCGATCGACCTCAACAACGGCCATGTGAAGTGGTTTCGCAAGATCGGGACGCTCTGCGCCGCCTCGCCCGCCATCGCGCCCAAGGCCGGGCTCGTCCTGATGCCGGCGCTGTCGCAGAGCGGCCACTCACCGGGCAACGGCCGGTTCGCGGCGCTGTCGATGAAGACCGGCCGGATCGTCTGGTCGCGGCCGGTCGGCGCCGGGACGGAGTCCTCGCCGATCGTCCACGGCATCACCGTGTACTTCGGCGACCAGGGCGGCAACCTCTATTCGCGCAACGTCTCCAACGGCCATCTGTACTGGACCTACCACGGCAGCGGACCCATCAAGGGCGGCCCGGCGTTCTCCGGCGGGATCCTCTACTTCGGCGACTACTCGGGGCGCGCCTATGCGGTGAACTCGGTCAGCGGCCGCCAGGTGTGGGCGGTGGGCACCAGCGGCACGCATTTCGGCTTCGGCAGCGGCAACTTCTACGCCACCCCCGCCGTCGCCTTCGGGCGCGTGTACATGGGCAACACCGACGGGCGCGTGTACTCGTTCGGCGCCCGCAACGGCGCACTCGCCTGGGCCACGGCGACCGGTTCCTACGTGTATGCGTCGGCCTCGGTGGCCGATCCCAAGGGCCTGGGCCCGACCGTCTACGTCGGCTCCTACGACGGGAACATGTACGCGTTCAACGCACAGTCGGGCGCGGTGCGCTGGAAGCACCCGGCCGGCGGGAGGATCTCCGGCTCCTCGACGGTCATCGGGAACGTCGTCTATTTCTCGAACCTCGGGAGCAAGACCACCGCCGGCCTCAACGTGGTCTCCGGCAGGCAGGTGTTCTCGTTTGCCGACGGCGCCTTCACGCCGATCATCGCCGACTACCACGCGCTCTATCTCGACGGATACGCCCGCATCTACCAGCTGCTGCCGGGGCCCGCGCCCAAGCCGCACGCCGCCAGGCACAAGGCGCGCCACGCCAAGAAGGCCGCCGCGAAGAAGCACCGTGCGAAGAAGGCCCGAGCCAAGCACAAGGCGCGCCGGGCGCGCGCCAAGGCACAGGCCAAGAAAAAGAACTAACGCCCTGGAAAAGCCCCCTACCAAAGCGCGTCAAAGCTTGTGGCGCCTACCCCGAGGGGCGCCTAATCCGCCGCTAATACGGTCCGATGCAGGGCTTCTTGCTATCATTATAGGTCTATGCGTTGTCGTAGTGGAAGTCACTGTACGCAGCCGGCCGAAAAGGGCCGTCGGTTCTGTCCGGAGCACGCGGCAGAGCTCGATCGCATGCGCGAGGAGCTCAAAGATGCCGCTGCCGCCCGCATCGGTCGGGGCCGGCCCAAGCGTTCCTCGACCTGCTGCCGTCCCGGCTGTTATGAGCCGCGCGTCCCGCCTGCCGCGTACTGCGATACGTGCGCTGCCGCGGGTTACGTCGAAGAGGCCGCGTAGGTAACGCGGCCCTTCGCAGCTCGGGTCCCCCACCAAAAACTTCATCGAACTCCGGCGGTCACGTCACGGCGTGGGCGCTGTCAGGCGTCTCGCTCAGGACGGACGGCAATCCCGCTGTCGGCCAGGAAGCGCTTGACCTCGTCCACCGTGTGGTGGCCGTAGTGCAGGATCGACGCCAACAGGACGGCGTCAGCTCCTGCCTGCACCGCGTCGGTCAGGTCCTGGAGCCGCCCCGCGCCGCCTGAGGCGATCACCGGCACGTGCACGGCTTTGGCCACTGCATGCGTGAGCTGGAGGTCGTAGCCGGCGTTGGTGCCGTCGCGATCCATGCTGGTGAGCAGGATCTCCCCCGCTCCGCGGGCCTCGCCCTCACGCGCCCACGCCACGGCGTCGTGCCCGGTCGGCGTCCGCCCGCCGGCCAGGTAGGCCTCCCAGCCGGGGTTGGTCGGCTCTGAGTCGGTCTGCTTGGCGTCGATCGCCAGGACCACGCACTGGGCCCCGAACGTGCGCGCCAGCTCGTCGATCAAGTCGGGGCGCTGCAGCGCGGCGGAGTTGACCGACACCTTGTCG
The DNA here is from genome assembly GCA_963708835.1 of uncultured Actinomycetota bacterium. GTDB lineage: Bacteria > Actinomycetota > Thermoleophilia > Solirubrobacterales > Solirubrobacteraceae > Palsa-465. The sequence continues at coordinate 723,203 of CAVPUB010000004.1, forward strand.
GCGCCGGCATCGAGCACCGCTTGGGCATCGGCCACCGAGCGGATCCCGCCGCCGATCGTGAACGGGATGAACAGTTCGTCGGCGGCCTGACGAGCCAGCTCGACGACCGTCTCGCGCTTGTCCGAGGTGGCGGTGATGTCCAGGAAGACGAGCTCGTCGGCGCCGGCGGCGTCATAGCGCGCCGCCAGTTCGACCGGATCGCCGGCATCGCGGAGGTCCAGGAACCCCACGCCCTTGACCACGCGCCCCCCGTTGACGTCCAGGCACGGGATGACCCGCTTGTAGTGCACTAGCGGCCGCTCACTCGGGATCCCAGCCGTCGCGCCCGGCGAGCGCGGCCTGACCCGCGCCGACGTCCAGCCGTCCCTCGTACAGCGCCTTGCCGACGATGACGCCGGCCAGGTTGACCTGGCGCAGGCCGGCCAGCGCCCGCAGGTCCTCCACCGAGGAGACCCCGCCGGAGTACACGAACGTCCCGCGCACGACGTCGGCGATCCGCGCCACCTCCGCGAGGTCGGGCCCGGACAGCATGCCGTCGCGCTCGATGCTCGAGTACACGAACCGGGTGACCCCGCGCTTGCCCAGGGTCTCGATCACGGCCTCGGCGGGGATCTCGGTCTGATCGGTCCAACCCGATGCCGCCAGCTTGCCCTGCCGGGCGTCGACGGACACCACGACACGCTCGCGGTGCTCGGCCAGCGCCTCGTCGAGGAAGTCGATGTCGGTGTAGGCGGCCGTCCCCAGGATCACCCGCGTCACGCCGAGGGCCAGGGCCTCGCGGACGGCCTCGATCGTGCGCAGCCCGCCGCCGAGCTGAACCGGCACCGAGACCTCCCGGACGATCCGCTCGACATGGCCGAGGTTGGCCGGCGTGCCGCTGCGCGCGCCGTCCAGATCGACCACGTGCAGGGCGCGCGCCCCGGCGGCCACCCAGCGGCGCGCCGCGTCCAGGGGGTCGGCGTCGTACTCGGTGCGCTGGTCGAACTCGCCCTGGGCCAGGCGAACGGCCTTGCCCTCGAGGATGTCGATCGCCGGGAGGAGGATCACCGGCTCACGCCGCCCGCGCTGACGGCGCCCGGTCACGGCACAGGCTCACGAAGTTGGCCAGCAGCGCCAGCCCATCGCGCGAGGACTTCTCGGGGTGAAACTGCACCCCGAGCACGTTGTCGTGCGCGACGATCGTCGCAAACCGCTCGCCGTACTCGGTGGTGGCGATGATGTCGGCCGGATCCTCGGGCCGCGCGGCCAGGGAATGCACGTGGTAGAAGGCGCAGCTCTCACCCGGCAGCCCCGCGGTGAGCGGCGAGGGGCGCTCGAACCGGACGTCGTTCCAGCCGATGTGCGGGATCCGCAGCCCGCCCCCGTCCAGCGGGCTCACCTCCCCGGCGAGCAGCCCGAGGCCGTCGGTGAGCTCATGCTCCGCCGAGCGCTCGAAGAGGAGTTGCATGCCGAGGCAGATGCCCAGCACGGGCGTGCCGGCAGCCGCAGCGGCCCGGATGCGCTCGTCGAGGCCGAGCTCCGTGAGGTTGCGCATGCCCTGCGGGAACGCGCCGACGCCCGGGACGACCAGCGCGTCGGCCTCCTCCAGCGTGGTCGGGTCGCGCGTGACGAGCGCGCGCGCGCCGACGTGTTCCAACGCCTTCTCCACCGATCGGCGGTTGCCCATCCCGTAGTCGACGACCGCCACCGTCGTCACGTGAGCGTCCCCTTGGTGCTGGGCACCCCGTTCTCGGTCGGGTCCAGGGCCACCGCGGCCCGCAGCGCCCGCGCGCAGGCCTTGAACGTGGCCTCGATCACGTGGTGGGCGTTGGTGCCGGCCTCCACGGTGAGGTGCAGCGTCAGCTTGGCGTTGGCGGCCAGCGCCCGGAAGAACTCCTCGGCGAGCTCGTGGTCGAAGTTGCCGATCGCTCCGGGTGGCAGCGGCGAGGAGAATGCCAGAAGGCCGCGGCCGGAGATGTCCACGGCGCAGGACGCCCGGCTCTCGTCCATCGGGATGGTGGCCTGCCCGTAGCGATAGATGCCCGAGCGATCGCCGAGCGCCTGGTCCAGGGCCTGGCCGAGGCAGATCCCGACGTCCTCCACGGTGTGGTGCGCTCCGGTCTGCAGGTCGCCGCGGGCCCGCACGGTGAGATCGAAGCGTCCGTGGCGCGCCAGCAGGTCCAGCATGTGATCGAAGAAGCCGACGCCCGTGTCGCGCTGCCCCTGGCCGTCACCGTCCAGCGACAGCGTCAGGTGGACGTCGGTCTCAGCCGTGCGGCGGTCGATCGTGGCGGCGCGTGCCATCACGCGCCATTGTCGCGAATGCGAGCCTCCAGGGACCTGGCGTGCAGCTCGAAGCCCTCGGCCCGGGCGATGGGAGCGGCGGCGGTGGCCAGCGCGGCGGCGTCGGAGCCGACCCGCACCTCGGTGAAGCGACGGCGGAAGTGCATCGGCGACAGCGCCGAGGCAAACCGCGCCGCGCCGTTGGTGGGCAGCACGTGATTGGAACCGGCGATGTAGTCGCCGAACGCGGTGCCGCTGTCGGCGCCCACGAACACGCAGCCGGAGTGGCGCACCCGGGGCGCCAGGGCCTCGGCGCGGGCGCCCATGAGCTGGAGGTGCTCGGGCGCGAAGACCTCGGCGATGGCCAGTGCCTGCTCGAGCTCCCCGACCGAGACGAAGCGGACCACGGCCTCAGAGTCGGGCTCGTCGGCGACCTGCGCGGCGAGTGCGTCGATGAGCTCGGAGGAGTCGGAGATGGCCACCACCAGCGAGCCCGCGCCGTGCTCGGCCTGGGCGAGCAGGTCCAGTCCCAGCGGCCCCGGGTCGGTGTCGCCATCGGCGATCACCATCAGGTCAGACGGGCCGGCGAAGCCGTCGATGCCCACGGTGCCGAACACCTGGCGCTTGGCCTCCTGGACATAGAGGTTGCCCGGCCCGACGATCACGTCCACCGACGAGACCGTCTCAGTCCCGAAGGCCAGCGCGGCGATCGCCTGGGCACCGCCCATTCGGTAGACGACCGAGGCACCGGCCAGCCGGCAGGCGCCGAGCACCGCGGAGTTGACCTCGCCGTCGGCGCCGGGAGGCGCGCAGACGGCGATGTTCTGCACGCCGGCGACGCGCGCGGTGACCACGCCCATGATCACCGTGCTGGGGTACGGCGCGCGGCCCCCGGGCACGTAGACGGCAGCGCTGTCGACGGGCACCTCGCGCAACAGGACCTCGTGACCGTCGAAGCTCACGGTGGTCTCCGACGCCAATCCCGCCTCGGCGACTTTGGTGACGTTCTCGATGGCGATGCGCAGCCCCTCGCGGACGCCGTCGTCGAGGCGCGTCTCGGCGGTGTTGAGCTCCGCTTCGGGGACGCGCAGGGCCGCCGGCGTGGTTCCCCCGGTGTCGTACTCCCGGGTGTAGAAGCGCAGCGCGTCGTCCCCGCTGGCACGCACCCGGGCGATGATCTCGGTCACCTGCGCCGCGACGGCCTCGGGCGCGGGGATGAGCGCACGCAGCTCCTGGGCCAGGCCTGTGACGTCGCCCGACAGGTTCAGGCGCTCATGCTGCATCGATTCGCTCCATGAGTTGGTCGATCACCAAGGCACGCAGCTTATGCGCGACCGGGTTGGCGATGAGGCGCGCCGTACAGACCGCGATCTCCTCGCGGACGACCAGTCCATTCTCGCGCAGAGTCGTCCCGGTCGCGGTGAGGTCGACGATCGCCTCCACCAGGCCGGTGAGCGGCGCCAGCTCGACCGACCCCTTGACCTCGACGATCTCGGCCTGGCGGCCCGTGTTGAGGAAGTGGGCGGTCGCGATGCGCGGGTACTTCGTGGCGATGCGCACAACGCCCAGCCGCCGCAGCGCCTCCGCTGCCCGGTCCTCCCCGGCGACGCTCGCCAGCACCATCTGGCAGCGGCCGTACCCGAGGTCGACGAGCTCGTAGACCTCGCGCTCTGACTGCTCCATCAGGACGTCTTTGCCGGTGACGCCGATGTCCGCGGCCCCGGCCTCGACGTACGTCGGCACGTCTGAGGGCCGCATGGTGATGATGCCCACGTCCTCGAAGAGCAGCTTGCGGTCGTTCTCGCGCACCTCGCGGGTGTCCAGGCCGATCCGGTCGAGCAGGTCGAGGGTCTCGCCCAGCAGCGCTCCGCGCGGGACGGCGATCCGCAGATCGCGCACGCCACTCACCGGTGGGCCCTGCACTACGCGCGGCCGCTTTCCTCGCCGGTGAGGGCGATGTGCACGCGCTCGACGTTGAGCGCGAAGCCGACCGCCGGCAAGGGCCGCCCGAACGACCCCAGCAGTTCGTCGTAGCGGCCGCCTCCGCCGAGAGGGACGCCGTAGGCGGGGTCATAGACCTGAAACAGCGGTCCGGTGTAGTAACCCAAGCTGCGCACCAGCCCCAGGTCGAAGATGATCCGCTCGGCCGCGTCGGGCGCCAGCAGGCCGTAGACCTCGCGCATCCCGCTCAGCGCGTCGTGCAGCGCCCCCTCCAGCCCCTCGAGCACCTCGGGTCCGCCCCGGGTGTGCGCGAGGCGCAGCAGCAGGTCGGCCTCGGCCTCGCCCAGGCCCAGCGCGCGGACCTCCCGGTCGACGCCGACGAAGTCCCCGGCGGCAAGCTCGGTGAGGATCAGGTCGCTCCGCTCGGCGTCCACCTCAAAGGCCTCGAGCAGCGACGGGTACAGCGAGGCGTCGCCAAGCCCCACGCGGTAGCTGTCCAGGCCGGCTGCGTCCAATGCGGCGCACAGCACCCCCAGCACCTCGGCGGTGCCCGCCGCGCCCGGGACGCCGATCAGCTCCACCCCGGCCTGCAGAAACTCGCGGCTCTGGCCGCGCTGCGGGCGCACGCCGCGATAGGCGTGGGCGACGTAGCAGAAGCGCAGCGGCGGCTCTGCGTGCGCATACCGCGTCGCGACGACGCGGGCGATGGGCACCGTCATGTCGGGCCGGAGCACGAGCACGCTGCCGTGCTCGTCGAATACCCGATAGGCCGGCCTCGCGCCGCCGATGTTGCCGCGCTCGAAGGTCTGCTCGTACTCGAGCGCGGGCGTGTACACCTCGCCGTAACCGGAGCGGTCGAACACCTCGCGGATCCGGTCGGTCATCGCCCGCAGCTCCCGCATCTCGTCCGGGAGGACGTCACGGGTCCCACTCGGAGTTCGGTCCACCATCGCTTCGAGGCCGCCGGCGCGGGTCGAGCGGGCGGCGCTCACGCCGCTACGGGAGCGTCTTCCAGCCGGGTGATTCGGGCACCGAGTTCACGCAACCGCTCGTCGATCCGCTCATAGCCGCGGTCGATCTGGCGGATGTTGCCGATCTCGGTGACCCCGTCGGCGCACAGCGCGGCGATGAGCATCGCCATGCCGGCGCGGATGTCCGGCGACTCGACCCGGGAGCCGCGCAGCGGGCGAGGCCCGTTGACGATCGCGCGGTGGGGGTCGCAGATGGTGATGGAGGCGCCCATCCCGACCAGCTTGTCGGTGAAGAACAGGCGGTTCTCGAACATCTTCTCGTGGATCATCACGGCTCCCTCGGCCTGGGTGGCCAGGGCCAGCGCGATGCTGGTGAGGTCCGCCGGAAAGGCCGGCCAGGGCCCGTCCTCGACCTTGGGCATGTGGTCGCCGTGGTCGTTGCGGATCTTCAGCTGCTGGTTGCCGGGGACGATGATGTCGTCGCCGTGGCGCTCGGAGCGGAGCCCCAGGCGCTCGAAGACCAGGCGGATCATGCGCAGGTCGTCGGGCCGGGTGTCCTTGACGATGAGCTCGCCACCGGTGACGCCGGCCAGCGCCATGAAGGAGCCGATCTCGATGTGGTCGGGCGCGATGGTGTGCGTGCAGCCGCGCAGGCGGGCCTGACCGTGGACGGTCATCACGTTGGAGCCGATGCCGTCGATGTCGGCGCCCATCTGCTCGAGCATCCGCGCCAGGTCTTGGACGTGAGGCTCGGAGGCGGCGTTGCGGATCACCGTGGTGCCGCGCGTGAGGGCGGCCGCCATGAGCGCGTTCTCGGTGGCCATCACCGAGGGCTCGTCCATCAGGAAGTCACACGGGCTCAGCCCCAGCGGCGGCGCGCTGAGGACGATCTCGTCGGGGCGGTCAGAGACGGTGGCGCCGAGGGCGCGGAACGCGTCGAGGTGCGGATCAAGGCGGCGGCGGCCGATCACGTCACCACCGGGCGGAGGCATCTGCGCCGAGCCGAACCGCGCCAGCAGCGGGCCGGCGAGCAGGAAGGAGGCCCGGATCCGCTCGGATAGGACGCGGTCGACCTGCGTGCTCTCGACGGTCGAGGTGTCGATCAGGATCTCGGAGGGATCGGTCCACTCCGCGCGCGCGCCCAGCACTCCGAGCAGGCGCACCATGTCCTCGACGTCTGAGATCTGGGGCACGTTGCGCAGGATCACCTCGTCCTCGGTGAGCAGGCACGCGGCCAGGATCGGGAGGGCCCCGTTCTTGTTTCCGGCGGCGGTGATGGTGCCGCACAGGGGCACGCCGCCTTCGATGACGAACTTCTCCAGTTTGATCGACCCCGCAGTCGTGGTGGGTGGACGGTCGTCGGTCAGCGTAGCCGCTACAGGTACGGCCTGTCCCGCGGGTGCGACGGGGGCCGAGCGCTGAGCTAGGGTAACGGCCATGTCAGCGGAGATTTCGCGGGAACAGGCCTGGGACCTCCTTTGCGAATGGACCCAGTCAGACTCGCTGCGCCGCCACATGCTGGCCGTGGAGACGGCCATGCGGGCCTATGCGCCGCGCTTTGGCGGCGACGTCGAACTGTGGGGCCTCACCGGGCTCATGCACGACCTCGATTACGAGCGCTACCCGTCGCTTGAGGACGGGCACCCCCGCTATGCGCTGAAGGAGCTCGAGGCACGCGGTTATCCGCCCGAGCTGGTGCGCGCCGTGGCGTCGCACGCCACGTACTTGGGCGTCTCGCGTGATTCCCCCTTGGAGAAGACGCTCTTCGCCGTCGACGAGCTGTGTGGCTTTCTTCTCGCCTGCGCCTACGTGCGCCCCGAGGGGCTGGTCGGCATGACGCCGAAGTCCGTGAAGAAGAAGATGAAGTCCCCGGCCTTCGCCGCCGCCGTCAGCCGCGATGACATGACACGGGGCGCCGCCGAGCTGGGTGTGGACTTCGATGAGCACCTGGCCTTCGTGATCGCGGCGCTGGCCGAGCGCCGCGACGAGCTCATGCCCGCCGCGGCCGCCGCGGACGGAGACTGACGAAGCGCGACATGGCCCCGGTGTCGGTCGTTGTCCTGGAGGGCGATGAGACGGGCCAGGAGCTGCTGGAGCAGTGCCTGCGGGTGCTTGATAGCGACCTGTTGGGACTCGACCTGGCGCTCCAGCGCTTCGACCTGTCGCTGGACACCCGGCGGGCCACCTCCAACGGGGTGGTCGACGAGGCTGCGGTGGCGATGCGCGAGGCCGGGCTGGGGCTCAAGGCGGCGACGATCACCCCGGAGGGCGCGGGCGACGTCGGCTCCCCGAACCGCATCCTGCGCGAAGAGGTGGACGGCAAGGTCATCGTGCGCACGGGGCGCCGGCTGCCCGGGGTGGCTCCGCTGGCGGGCGTCTATCACCCCATCTCGGTGGTGCGGATGGCCGTGGAGGACGCCTACGGGGCGGCCGAGCGGCGCGAAGGCGATGCGGGGGCCGCCGACGAGGTCGCCTACCGCACCGAGAAGATCACCCGCTCCACCTGCCGCGCCGTGGCCGAGTTCTCGTTTCGCACCGCGGCCAAGATGGGCGCGCGCGTCTACGGCGGTCCCAAGTGGACGGTCTCGCCCGTGTATGAGGGGATGCTCAAGGAGGAGATGGATGCCGCGGCCGCGCGCCACCCCGAGATCCCCTATCAGCCGGTGTTGATCGATGCCACGTACGCCGGGCTGCTCTCCGGCGCGACCGACGCCCCGCTGGTGATCCCGGCGCTCAACCGCGATGGGGACTGCCTGTCTGACCTGGTGCTCCCGATGTTCGGCTCGATCGCCGGCGCCGAGTCGGTGCTCCTGGCCTTCGACGAGGATTACGACACCACGTGCGCGATGGCCGAGGCGCCCCACGGGACCGCGCCGGCGCTGCTGGGCAAGGACCTGGCCAACCCGCTGGCGATGATCCTGGCCTGCGGGGCGCTCCTGCGCCACGCTGCCGACCGCCACGGCGCCGCGTGCGAGCGCGCCTCGCGGGCCATCTACGAGGGCACCTTGGAGACGATCGCGTCGGGCACCAAGACGCCCGACCTGGGCGGCCACGCCGGCACGACCGAATTCACCTCCGCGGTTGTGGAGCGGATTCGCACCAAGCTGGACGTCTGGTCCTCGTTGGGGTCCTGACCCCGCGGTTGTTGAGGTCTCGCGGGCCCCCTGCAAGACCGCTTGCAGATGGCGCGGTGGGGACCAGTTCCGTCCGCGCCCGACCGTACTCTTACGAACATATGTTCCAGGCATCCGGAAAGCGGCTCCGCACCCTCCTGACGCTCCTTGACGACGTCCTCGGGGACCCCGAGCCCCCGGCCGCACCGCACCCGCACCGGCGGCCGGTCCGGATTCAGCGCGAGCGCCGCGCCGGCACTGTGGCGACCCGCCCCACGCACTGCCTCTCCCCCCTTCCCGCCCGTCCGGTCACGCCCCGCCCTACGCGCGACCGCGTCAGCTAGCCGGCCGGGCGCGTCAGCTAGCCGGCTGGGCGCCGGGCAGTTCCGGTCAGGTCGGCTCAGCTCTTGTACTCGCGCATGCCGGTCCAGTTGAGCCGGTGGCACAGGCGATCGAGGCGCCAGAGCACGAGCGCGATCGCTGCCAGCAGGACCCCGTAGCCGGCCAGCGCGCCAAACGCCGTGCTCACGATCGGGACGAGCGCCATCAGCCAGCACCAGAGCGCAAACCAGGCCAGCGGACGCCACGGGAGGCGCCAGCGGCGACTCGGCCGCGGCGGCTCCTCCTCGTTGGGGGCTGGTTCCCAACTGCGATCCTGCAGGAGAAGCATCGCCGGTTAAGCGTAGACCTCTCCCGAGCTCTTCTCGCCGCTTGTGTCAGCTTCCTAACCCGGCCAGCGCGCCGGCGATCGCGATCACACCCGAGGGCTCGCCGGTGGGGGTCGTCGTACCCGTCTGGGCGAGGGCGATGAGGACCGCGAGGAACGTGCCCAGGCCCAGCACGACGCAGATCACGAACAGCACGAACACCTGCGGATTGGCCCGGAAGTACTTGGTCATCGCTCGCATTCCCTGGTGATGGTGCCACGCACCCCGCCGGTCGGCGGAGGCAGGTTTGCCAGAATGCTCCGATGCAAGCATCAGAACATGACGGCGAGCCCATCACCGAAGAAGGGCTCACGGCCCTGAAGGCCGAGATCGGCGAGCTCGAGACCGTCGCCCGCCGCGACATCGCCGCCCGCATCCTCACCGCCCGCGGTCACGGCGATCTCAAGGAGAACGCCGAGTACCACGCCGCCAAGGAGGACCAGGCGCACCTGGAGACCCGCATCATCCGGCTGCGCCAGCGCCTGCGCAACGCCGTGGTCGTCGACGTGAACGATGAGGTTGCCTCCGCGGCCTCCACCTTCGCCTTCGGCCGTTCCGCCGAAGTCACCGACGAGGGCACCGGCGAGACGCACACGTGGACCATCGTCGGCGCCACCGAGGCCGACCGCGCCGCGGGCAAGCTCTCCGCCGAGTCCCCGGTCGCCAGGGCCCTCATGGGTCAGCCCGCCGGCACCGTGGTGTCGGTCGAGACGCCCAAGGGCACGCGGCGGCTGAAGATCGAGCGCGTCCTGTAGCTGCGCGAACCGCAGGCCAGCCGGGCCCGCCGGCGCCCGATCGGCCGTCTCGCACCGCAGCGGTGCCGAGCGGTCGCTACCTGCCGCCGAGCGGGCCAGCATCCCCCGCCGATGCCGTGTTCGTGCCCACACCCCACACCCAAGCACCGCTCCACAACTCAGCCACACGGCACCGGCGGCGGGGTGCTGGCGCGCCACCACGGACAACCGAGCAACAAAAACCCCGCCTGCAAAGCAAGCGGGGCTTGTATAGAAGAACCGGCGGCGACCTACTCTCCCAGGCCCTTGCGGGCCAAGTACCATCGGCGCTGAGGGGCTTAACGGCTCTGTTCGGAAAGGGAAGAGGTGTTTCCCCCTCGCCATAGCCACCGGAAACTTGTCAAGACCGCGTGGCCCCGCCCGCGAGGGCGAGGACCGCTCTTCGCGGGCCTTCAAAACTACACAGTGCCAATGAACGGATATCAAAATATCCGTCAAGCCCTCGACCCATTAGTACCGGTCTCCTACGAGTGTCACCACTCTTCCAGATCCGGCCTATCAACCTGGTGATCTTCCAGGGGTCTTACTCTCTCTAGGAGATGGGAGAGCTCATCTTGAGGCCGGCTTCCCGCTTAGATGCTTTCAGCGGTTATCCGATCCGCACGTAGCTAACCTGCGGTGCCCTTGGCAGGACAACAGATACACCAGAGGTGCGTTCATCCCGGTCCTCTCGTACTAGGGACGAATCCTCTCAACTCTCCAACGCCCACGGCAGATAGGGACCGAACTGTCTCACGACGTTCTGAACCCAGCTCGCGTACCGCTTTAATGGGCGAACAGCCCAACCCTTGGGACCTACTTCAGCCCCAGGATGCGACGAGCCGACATCGAGGTGCCAAACCGGGCCGTCGATGTGGACTCTTGGGCCCGATAAGCCTGTTATCCCCGGAGTACCTTTTGTCCGTTGAGCGACGACGCTTCCACTTGCTATCGCCGGATCACTAAGGCCTACTTTCGTACCTGCTCGACCCGTCGGTCTCGCAGTCAAGCTCCCTTGCTGCCTTTGCACTCTACGCACGATTTCCGACCGTGCTGAGGGAACCTTTGCGCGCCTCCGTTACATTTTGGGAGGCGACCGCCCCAGTCAAACTACCCACCTGTCACTGTCCGGTGCCCCGATTCAGGGCGCACCGTTAGAGATCCAATACACCAAGGGTGGTATCTCAAGGATGGCTCCACGCCAGCCGCAGCCGGCGCTTCCAAGCCTCCCACCTATCCTGAGCGAAATGGATCGAACCCCAATACCAAGCTGTAGTAAAGGTTCACGGGGTCTTTCCGTCTAGCCGCGGGTACTCGGCATCTTCACCGAGACTGCAATTTCACCGAGCCCCTCGTTGAGACAGCGTTCAAGTCGTTACGCCATTCGTGCAGGTCGGAACTTACCCGACAAGGAATTTCGCTACCTTAGGACCGTTATAGTTACGGCCGCCGTTTACCGGGGCTTAGTTTCGGTGCTTCGGGTTACCCCTAACACCTCCACGTAACCTTCCGGCACCGGGCAGGCGTCAGCCCCTATACGTCGTCTTTCGACTTAGCAGAGACCTGTGTTTTTGGTAAACAGTCGCTTGAACCTATTCACTGCGGCCCTCTCGGGCTCCACTCGCGAAGAGCTTCACCCTACTGGGGCGCCCCTTATCCCGAAGTTACGGGGCGATTTTGCCGAGTTCCTTAACGAGGGTTATCTCGATCACCTTAGTGTGCTCCACTTGCCCACCTGTGTCGGTTTTGGTACAGGCACGCGCGACCTCCCTAGAGGCTTTTCTTGGAGGCATGGCATCCGGGACTCGCCGGCTTAGAGCCAGCTGGCATTGCGCCTCAGGTTATGCGGCTCCGGATTTACCTAGAGCCACCCCTACACGCTTACCCCAGGACGACCATCGCCTGGGATCCCATAGCCTTCCTCGTCCCCCCATTCGGTCAAACGGTCGCGACGTGGTACGGGAATATCAACCCGTTGGCCATCGACTACGCCTTTCGGCCTCGCCTTAGGTCCTGACTAACCCTGAGCAGACGAACTTTACTCAGGAAACCTTGGGCAATCGGCGGAGGGGATTCTCACCCCTCTTTCGTTACTCATGCCGGCATTCTCACTTCCGTCGCCTCCACAGCTGCCTTACGGCGCTGCTTCGCTGGCGGCGGAACGCTCTCCTACCGCGTGATCCGAAGATCACACCCGCAGCTTCGGTGACTAGCTTGAGCCCCGTTACATTGTCCGCGCTCGAACACTTGACCAGTGAGCTGTTACGCACTCTTTCAAGGGTGGCTGCCTCTAAGCCAACCTCCTGGTTGTCTGTGCATTCGAACATCGTTTACCACTTAGCTAGTACTTAGGGACCTTAGCTGGCGGTCTGGGCTGTTTCCCTTTTGACGCTGAAGTTTATCCCCCAGCAACTGACTCCCGGAGTAACCGTTACGGTCTTCGGAGTTTGCCTGAATTCGGTAACCTGGTAGGGCCCCTAGTCCAAACAGTGCTCTACGGCCGCAACGGAATTTATCCGAGGCTATACCTAAATATATTTCGGAGAGAACCAGATATCACTGAGCTTGATTAGCCTTTCACTCCGACCCACAGGTCATCCGCCCAGTTTTTAACCTAGGTCGGTTCGGTCCTCCACGAGGTCTTACCCCCGCTTCAACCTGCCCATGGGTAGCTCGCTCAGCTTCGGGTCTACCGCCTACGACTATGTCGCCCTATTCGGACTCGCTTTCGCTACGGCTCCGCTCATCGCTTAACCTTGCCGCAGACGAGTAACTCGCCGGCTCGTTATGCAAAAAGCACGCGGTCACAGAACAAGTCTGCTCCCACCGCTTGTAGGCACGCGGTTTCAGGTACTATTTCACTCCCCTTCCGGGGTACTTTTCACCTTTCCCTCACGGTACTAGTCCGCTATCGGTCACCAAGGAGTACTTAGCCTTGGAGGGTGGTCCCCCCAGTTTCAGTCCGCGTTTCACGGGAGCGGACTTACTCAGGAACGCCTGCGGAAGATCATGCAGTTTCGTCTACGGGACGATTGCCCTCTTTGGTGCGCGGTTCCACACGCTTCGACTACCACATGACTTTGTAACTTCCGCCGGGCCAGCCACAGCCCGGACCAGGCGCCCTACAACCCCTGCTGCGCAACGCGTGGCCGCTTACACGCAACAGGTTTGGGCTGATCCCCTTTCGCTCGCCACTACTCGGGGAGTCTCTGTTGATTTACTTTCCTCGGGGTACTGAGATGTTTCACTTCCCCCGCTTGTCTTCGCCGCGCCTATGTGTTCAACGCGGGATAACGTCGCATTACCGACGCTGGGTTTACCCATTCGGAAATCCGCGGGTCAATGGCTATTCAGCGCCTAACCGCGGCTTATCGCAGCCGTTCACGTCCTTCATCGACTCTTGGTGCCAAGGCATCCACCATGTGCCCTTACTATCTTGACGGTGATCTTGTTGGGAGAGGACCTAAGTCCTCGCCCGGTGATACCCGTTTCATTGGCTACTGTGCAGTTTTCAAGGTCCGCAAAGAGGCTGAGCGCCGCTCGCCGGCCGGGGACCGTAGCCCTCCGACCGCCGGCGACACGCCGGTCTCTCAAAACTCAACAGCATGCGACCGAGCTCGATCGCGCCCGAAGGCGAGAACGGCACGGCCTGCCAGGTCCGGTCGACATGTCTAGTGACCGAATGCGCTCAGAGCTTCGGACGCGGGGAACTCTCAAAGAGAACTCCGAGGCGTCCGCCTCCGGCATTCGGTGCCCTCGCTGAGGAGGGCTCCCTAGAAAGGAGGTGATCCAGCCGCAGCTTCCGCTACGGCTACCTTGTTACGACTTCACCCCAGTCACGAGCCCCACCTTCGACGGCTCCCTCCCAAAAGGGTTAGGCCACCGGCTTCGGGTGTTGCTCACTCCCATGGTGTGACGGGCGGTGTGTACAAGGCCCGGGAACGTATTCACCGCGGCAATGCTGATCCGCGATTACTAGCAACTCCGCCTTCATGCAGGCGAGTTTCAGCCTGCAATCCGAACCGAGACGCGCTTTAAGGGATCCGCTCCACCTCACGGTATCGCAACCCTCTGTACGCGCCAATGTAGCACGTGTGTAGCCCTGGACATAAGGGGCATGATGACTTGACGTCATCCCCACCTTCCTCCGGTTTGTCACCGGCAGTCTCGCATGAGTCCCCAACTAAATGCTGGCAACATGCGACGGGGGTTGCGCTCGTTGCGGGACTTAACCCAACATCTCACGACACGAGCTGACGACAGCCATGCACCACCTGTGATCCTGCCCCGAAGGGAAGCCGTGTTTCCACGGCGGTCAGGAACATGTCAAGCCCAGGTAAGGTTCTTCGCGTTGCGTCGAATTAAACCACATGCTCCGCTGCTTGTGCGGGCCCCCGTCAATTCCTTTGAGTTTTAGCCTTGCGGCCGTACTCCCCAGGCGGGGCACTTAATGCGTTAGCGTCGGCACGGAGGGAGTCGACACCCCCCACACCTAGTGCCCATCGTTTACGGCGTGGACTACCAGGGTATCTAATCCTGTTTGCTCCCCACGCTTTCGCGTCTCAGCGTCAGTACCGTCCCAGCGAGCTGCCTTCGCCATTGGTGTTCCTCCTGATATCTGCGCATTTCACCGCTACACCAGGAATTCCACTCGCCTCTTCCGGACTCAAGCTTGACAGTTTCCACCGGCATTCCAGGGTTGAGCCCTGGACTTTCACAGCGGACTTACCAAGCCGCCTACACGCTCTTTACGCCCAATGATTCCGGACAACGCTTGCCCCCTACGTATTACCGCGGCTGCTGGCACGTAGTTAGCCGGGGCTTCTTCTGAAGGTACCGTCACTCCAGACGGCTATTCACCGCCGGAGCTTCGTCCCAACTGAAAGGGGTTTACAACCCGAAGGCCTTCTTCCCCCACGCGGCGTTGCTGCGTCACGCTTTCGCGCATTGCGCAAGATTCCCCACTGCTGCCTCCCGTAGGAGTCTGGGCCGTGTCTCAGTCCCAGTGTGGCTGATCGTCCTCTCAGACCAGCTACCCATCGTCGCCTTGGTGAGCCGTTACCTCACCAACAAGCTAATGGGCCGCGGGCCCATCCCAATGCGGAGGCCGAAGCTTCCTTTCCCCAGAGGCCTTACGGCCGGAGGGCACATTCGGTATTAGCCCGAGTTTCCTCGGGTTGTCCCAATCATCAGGGCAGGTTACCCACGTGTTACTCACCCGTTCGCGGCTTTGCACCGGGCCGAAGCCCGGGTCGTCGCTCCACTTGCATGTGTTAGGCACGCCGCCAGCGTTCGTCCTGAGCCAGGATCAAACTCTCCGTGAAGAACTTCCACAAAGAGTCGTCAGGAATGTTCGGAGCCTCGAGCGGCCGCAAACTATGTCGCGACCGGCGACTGCTCCGAGTCCTGGGCCTGTCCCTGGTGGGATCAGGCCCTTGCGCTCACGGTCCGCCGGCACGAGGCCGGGCAGGACCGCCTTGAACCCATCGGCGATGCCGGTGAGCCGAAGCCCGATGTACACAGAGGGCTTCGGAGCGCAAGACGGGGTTAATTCTGGAACCGCCGTTCGAGGTGCTCCTCAAGCGAGGAGCGTTCGAGCGACGGTGTCGAACCTGGACACATCTCTCGGCCGGGGTTCGGCCGAAGAGTGTGCATGCTGTTGAGTTTTCAAAGACCGTCGCACCTCTTGGAGGAGGGTGATCCTCCTCAGGGGCGCGCCCGGGTCCTGTGACCGGTCCCGGGGCGGACCGACAAGTATAGCGCTGTATATCGGCGTCGTCGCTAAACGACGGATTCGACTCGGCGCGGACTCCTGCGGTCCCGAATCAGCATAGGACCTGGACGCTCACCGTGCGTTCACGTGGGCGATCGTCGAAGTCGATGAGCACGATTTGCTGCCACGTCCCCAGGCTGAGCCGGCCGTCGAGCACCGGGATCGTCTCTGACGGCCCGATCAGCGCGGCGCGGAGGTGCGCGTGGGAGTTGGTGTCGTGGTTGAGCCGGTTGTGCTCGTAGTCGCCCTGGGCCGGGATGAGGCGCTCCAACAGTCGCTGGAGGTCAGAGACGCCCCCCGGCTCGTACTCCATCGTCGTCACCCCGACCGTTGCGCCGATCGCGAACACCGTGACCAGCCCCCGGTCCACGCCGCTGGTGGCCACGATCCGGGCCACGCCCTCCGTGAGGTCGACGATGTGGCCGTTGCCCGGCGTCTGCAGGCGCAGCATCCCTCCGCCGACGGCCATCGCGTCCCTTACTCGACGATCTCCACGCGCGCGAAACGGCGCTTGCCGAACTGCAGCACATGGCCGTCCAGGTCCGCGCCGGGGACGTCCAGGACGTCGCCCGCCACCGGCTCGCCGTCGAGACGGACAGCTCCCTGGCTGAGGCCGCGCCGCGCCTCGGAGGTCGAGATCGAGAATGCCTCGGCCAGCAGGGCGGGCAGGTGGACCGTCGCCGAGCCGTTCAGCGACCACGTCACCACGGGGACGTCCTCGGGGAGCTCGTGGCGGATGTGCAGACGGTCAAAGCTCTCCTCGGCGGCGCGGGCCGCGTCGGCGTCGTAGAAGCGCTCGGCCAGCGCCCGGGCCAGCGCCCGCTTGGCGTCGCGAGCAGGGAGTGCCGGGTCGGGCTCGCTCCCGAGCAGCAGCGCGTACCAGTCAGGCAGCGACGTATCCGGGATGCTGAGGGTCCGCCCGTAGATCTCCGCGGGCGGGTCGGCGACTCCGACGTGGTTGCCGTACGACTTGGACATCTTGCGCTCCCCGTCGGTGCCGGTGAGCAGCGGCAGGGTCATGATCACCTGCTCGGGCTGCTGATAGGCGCGCTGGATGTTGCGCCCCAGCAGCAGGTTGAACTTCTGGTCGGTCCCCCCCAGCTCCACATCGGCGCGCACGGCGACCGAGTCATAGCCCTGGAGCAGCGGATAGAGCAGCTCGAGCACGGAGATCGGCTCGTTGGCGGCATAGCGCTTGGAGAAGTCGTCGCGCTCGAGCAGTTGCCCGACGGTGGTCGTGCGCGTGAGAGCGAACAGGTCCTCCATCGGCATGTCGAGCCACTCACCGTTGAAGCGCACCTCCAGCGCGCGCTCGTCGAGGACCTTGAGCGCCTGCTCTTGGTACGTGCGCGCGTTGGCGTCGATCTCCTCCGCCGACAGCACCGGCCGCAGGCTCGAGCGACCGCTCGGATCGCCGACTCGCGCGGTGTAGTCGCCGATGATCAGCACGACGGTGTGGCCGAGCTCCTGGAACTCGCGGAGCTTCTGCAGCACGACGGTGTGGCCCAGGTGGATGTCGGCCGCGGTGGGGTCCACACCGAGTTTGACGCGCAGCGGCCGCCCCTCCTGCAGCTTGCGCTCCAGGGCCCCGTCCGGCAGGCAATCGACGACGTTACGGGCCAGCCAGGCGGCGGTCTCGGAGGCGTCGGGCGACATTGGCGCCCGATCCTAGATGGTTGATTCCCGCGCCCGCGGGGTCGCGGAACCGCCATCAGCTGCCGCGCGGGTGCACTAAACTCACGCCGCCGCCCGGGAAGCCCTGTCCGTCCTAGCGTTACGCTGGGCTCCCCACCCAGCCGCAGCGCCATTGCCATGGTCGGCCACCGGCGCCGGCTCCCATCGCATGAGCGACGACGACGACAACATCCGAGAGCCGAGGGACCCCAGAGCTCCGATCCCGTTCGCGCCTCCCAAGCGGCGGTTGGGGCGTCGCAAGGACGGTCGCCGGCGCAAGCCCAAGGTCCGCAAGCTCCGGCTGTTCTGGATCCTCTTCGGCCTGGGCGCCCTCGCCGTGGTCTCGACGATCTTCGGAATGATGATGGCGGTCGCGTCTGACCTGCCTCAGATCGAGAACCGCGCCGAGTACCGGCAGCTGGGCGCCAACTCCTACCTGTACGACGACCACTGGCGCAAGATCGGGGTCCTCGCTCCGCCCAACAACGAGGTGATCGATAGCTTCGACCGGCTGGGGCCGATGATGCAGAACGCGATCGTCGCCGTCGAGGACAAGCGGTTCTGGTCTGACCCCGGCGTGGACATCAGGGGCATCGCCCGCGCCTTCGTCGCCGACGTCACCGGCGGGGCTCGCCAGGGCGCGTCGACGATCGCCCAGCAGTTCGTGAAGAACGCCCTGGCAGCGGAGGGCAACCGCACGGTGTTCGAGAAGCTGCGCGAGGCCGCGCTCGCCTACCACCTCACGCGCGAGTGGCCGAGGAAGAAGATCCTCTCCGAGTACCTCAACTCCATCTATTTCGGCAACGGGGCCTACGGCGCTGAGTCGGCCGCCCGCGTGTACTTCGGCAGCGCTCTTCACTACGACCCCAACGCCGGCAGCGATGGGGACACCCACGGCTGCGGGGACTATCCACTGCCGTCGTGCGCCTCGCGGCTCAACCCGGCGCAGGCCGCGCTGCTGGCCGGCATGGTCGCCAACCCCTCGGCCTTCAACCCGCTCCAGTCCGACACCCGGCCCGCGGCAAAGGCGCGGCGCGACCTGGTGCTCAGGGACATGCTCAACATCGGACAGATCTCGCGCCAGCAGTACGACGACTTCCGCGACTACGCGCTGCCGACCGAGAGCCAGATCCTCCAGCCCGAGGAGCCCCCGGCGGCGCCCTACTTCACCAGCTGGGTGGGGCCCCAGGTATTGGCGGCGATGGAGCGGGGCGGGGTCTCGCCGAGCGTGGCGGGCTACCGCGCCTACTACGGCGGCCTGAAGATCCGCACCACGATCGACCTCAAGATGCAGGACGCCGCCGTCGCGGCGATCCGCGAGAACCTGCCCAGCGGCCCGGACATGCCCGCGGCGTCGCTGGTGTCGATCGACAACAAGACGGGCCAGGTGCGGGCGATGGTGGGCGGTCAGCTCGTCAACGGCGACGAGGACTTCCCCAAGTACCCGTTCAACCTGGCCACCGAAGGCTTCCGCCAGCCCGGCTCGGCGTTCAAGCCGTTCACCCTCGCCGTGGCGCTCCAGCACGGCTATGGCCCGAGCTCGGTGTTCGACTCCAAGCCGCTTGACCTGATCGTCCCCAACAGCGGCGGCAAAGAGCACTACATGGTCAAGAACTTCGGCAACGAGTACTCGGGGCCGATCAGCCTCGCCTCGGCGACGATCGTCTCGGACAACAGCGTCTTCACGCAGCTCGGGCTCTCCCCCGGAGTCGGCACCAAGCGGATCTCGCGGATGGCCAAGGCGATGGGGATCCGCTCGCCGGTGTCGACCAACCCCGCGATGATCATCGGGGGGCTCAAGCAGGGCGTGACCACGCTGGACATGGCGCACGCCTACGAGACGCTGGCCACCGGCGGTCTGCGGGTCTACTCCAGGGGCCTCGGCGCTCCCCACGAGGGCCCGGTCGGCATCGCCCAGATCCAGTGCCTGGACATCAAGTGCCACGGCAAGAAGGAGCTGTACGCGACCCCCAGCTACAGGCGCGTGCTCCCGCCCGCCACGGCCGCGGTCATCCACGAGATGCTGCAGGGCGTGGTGCAGCACGGCACCGCCACCTCGGCGGCGATCTCCGGAGTCGACGTGGCCGGCAAGACGGGCACCACCTCCAACTACGGCGACGCGTGGTTCGTGGGCTGGACGCCTCAGTTCACGACCGCCGTGTGGGTCGGCTACCCCAACAAGCTGATCCCGATGACGACCCTCTACAACGGCCAGCCGGTCGAGGGCGGCACCTTCCCGGCCAACATCTGGCACAGCTTCATGGTCTCGGCGCTGCAGATCCAGGCCGAGGAGGCCGTCGAGTTCGGCAAGCACCGCAAGACGAACGGATCCTCGACGGGCACCGGGACCGTCAGCACCGGTGACACCGGGACGGGCTACACGCCCAGCGCCGCACCGAGCGGCAGCACGGGCACCACCGGCAACACCGGCGGTGCGGGCGCCGGCACGTCGACCAACGGCGGGGCCGCCGGCGCGGGCACGGGCGGCGGGGGTACCGGAACCACCGGTGGCGGCACGGGCGGCGGCACGGGCGGTGGCACCGGCGGCGGTACCGGTGGTGGCACCGGCGGGGGCGGGACCGGTGGCGGCACGGGTGGCGGTACCGGCGGCGGTACGGGTGGTGGCACCGGCGGCGGCGGAGACACCGGGGGCGGGACCGGCGGCGGGGCCAGCGGTGGCGCCGGCCTGGGCGGCGGCGGCGGTTAGACCGCAGCGACGGGCCGGACCCGCCGCGACACGAAGCGGTTACCGGCGGCGACAAACCGCCATGGAAGGTCCGGGGCCTTGGTGATGCCGATCCGAACGTCGACGTCGATGGCGACGTCGCGCCAGGCCCGTGGGCGATCGGAGAACCGCACCGGCCCGCGCAGCAGATCGGTGTCGTTGAGCGCCAACCCGATCCCGAGCGCCTGGGTCAGCTTGCCCGGCCCCGAGCAGAGCTGGCGCACCGCCTCCACCCCACGCCGCTCGCGCATGTGGTCGAGCCCGTCCAGCGGCTCCAGCGCGCGGATGAGCACCGCCGCCCCCACGCCGGCCGGCTCGCACACGGCATTCAGAAGCGAGTGCACGCCGTAGGAGAAGTACACGTAGGCGCGCCCGGGAGGCCCGAACAGCGTCCGCGTCCGCGGGGTCAGCCCGATGAACGCGTGGGACGCGGGCTCTGAGTCGTGGTAGGCCTCGGTCTCGACGATGACCCCGGCGGTGTCCCCATGAGTGACGACGCACCCCACCAGGTCGCGTGCGACGTCCAGCACCGGGCGGTCGAAGAAGGCGCGCTTCACCGCAGCGCCGCGCGGGCGCGCTCGAGCTGCTCGCGCACGCGCGCCAGCGAGGTCCCGCCCTCGGACACCTTGGTCTCCAGCCACGCCCCGTCCTGGAGCAGCCGGTAGAACTCCTCGTCGAGCGCCGACGACTGCGCGGTCAGCTCCTCCGGGGTGAGGTCCGAGAGCAGCTTGCCGGCGTCCAGGGCCTGGCGGACCAGGCCCGCCACCACGCCGTGGGCCTCGCGGAAGGGCACGCCGCGGCGCACGAGCAGGTCGGCGATGTCGGTGGCGGCCAGGAACTGGTCGGAGGCCGCGGCGGCAAGGCGCTCGCGCTTGAAGGTGATCGTCTCGAGCATCCCGGTGGCCGCGTCCAGGCACAGCTCGAGCGTGTCGGAGGAGTCGAACAGGGGCTCCTTGTCCTCCTGCATGTCCTTGTTGTAGGTGAGCGGGAGCCCGTGCATCACGCCGTGCAGTGCCACCAGGTTGGAGACCAGGCGAGGCGCCTTGGCCCGCAGCAGCTCGGCGGCGTCGGGGTTCTTCTTCTGGGGCATGATCGACGAGCCCGACGCCCACGCATCAGACACCTCGCAGAACCCGTACTCCTCGGTGGACCACAGGACGATCTCGCCCCCCAGCCGTGACAGGTGTGTGGCGCATGTCGCCGCCGCGGCCAGGTAGTCGAGCACGAAGTCCCGGTTGGAGACCGCGTCGACGGAGTTCTCGGCCACGCCCGCGAAGCCCAGGGCCGAGGCCACCGCCTGGCGGTCGGTGTCGAAGTTGACGCCGGCCAGCGCCCCGGCGCCCAGGGGCAGGCGCCCCGTCGCCGCGACCACCGCCTCGAAGCGGCGCATGTCGCGCATCACCATCCAGAAGTAGGCCAGCAGGTGATGGCTCAGATAGATCGGCTGGGCCCGCTGCATGTGGGTGTAGCCCGGGATCGGCCAGTCCAGGTGGCGCTCGGCCAGCTCCACCAGCGTGTGGCCGAGGCGGCCGAGCCGTTCCAGCGCCTCGTGGGCGTGGGCACGCACGAACATGGCGACGTCGGTGGCCACCTGGTCGTTACGCGAGCGCGCCGTGTGCAGGCGGCCGCCGACGCGCCCGACGATCTCGGTGACCCGCCGCTCGATAGCCATGTGGATGTCCTCGTCGCCGTCGGCGAACGGGAACGTCCCGTCGGTCAGCTCGTGGCGCACCTGGTCCAGCCCGCGCCGCAGATCGGCCCCGTCGGCCTCCGAGATGATGCCCTGGGCCGCGAGCATGGCGGCGTGGGCGATCGACTGGTCCACGTCATAGGGGCTCAGCCGCCAGTCGAACCCGATTGAGTCGTTGAGCCGGCGAAAGGCCGCGTCCTGGGGTTCGGCAAAGCGCGACATCGCCCTCCCGCGCTAGCGCCCCAGGACGGCGCGCAGCTCGGCGGCGACCCGGTCGACCTGGCCCTCGGTCATCGCCGGGAAGAACGGGAGGGCGATCGATCGGGCCGCGACGTCCTCGCAGACGGGGAACTGGCCCTCGCGATGGCCGAAGGATTCGCGGTAGAACGACATGAGGTGAATCGCCGGGAAATAGGGCTTGCTCGGGATCGACCGCTCGGCCAGCGCGCGGACCACGTCGTCGCGGTCGTGATCGCGCGGGAGCTGGACGACGAACACGAACCAGCCCCGTCGGCTGCCGCCGGCGTCCGGGCATGGCAGCGTGAGGCCCTCGATCCCGGCCAGAGCCTCGCGGTAGAGCCCGGCCACCCGGGCGCGGCCGGCCAGCATGTCGTCCAGGCGCTCCAGCTGGGCCACGCCCAGCGCGCAGGCGAGTTCGGACAGCCGGTAGTTGAACCCCAGGCGGTCGTGGTCGAGCCAGTCCATGTTGGGTGCCCGGCCCTGATTGCGCTCTGAGTCCAGTCGTTCCTTGATCGCCGCATCCGGAGTGGTGACGATGCCGCCCTCACCGGTGGTGAGCTGCTTGTTGGCGTAGAAGGCGAACACCGTCGGATGCCGGCGCGCGCCCACGGTGACACCGTCGGCGTACGTGGCGCCCAACGCTTCGCACGCGTCCTCGACGATCGGCAGCCCGAGCGCCTCCAGCGCATCCATGTCGGCGGGATAGCCGAACACGTGGACGGGCACCAGCGCGGTGGTCCGTGGAGTGACCGCGGCGGCGACCGCGTCCGGATCGACGTTGAGGGTCACCGGATCGATGTCGGCGAACACGGGGCGCGCACGCTCGAACAGCGCGACATTGGCCGAGGCGACAAACGAGAACGGCGAGGTGATCACCTCGTCGCCGTCGGTCACGCCCACGGCACGCAGGGCCAGGTGCAGGCCGGCGGTCCCGCTCGACACCGCCACCCCGTGCGCGGCGCCCACCCGCGCCGCGAAGGCGCGCTCGAACTCGCCCAACATGGGTCCCAGCGACAGCTGGCCGGACCGGAGCACGGCCAGGACCCGCTCCTCCTCCTCGGGACCCAGGACCGGCCTGGCGAGGGGAATCTGCTCGACGCTCGTGCCGATCACGAGCTCGGTCACGAGCTCCGCGGCGTGGCGGCCGCGCCACCGGACAGGCGCCCGCGGCTCGGGGGCTGCATCCCGTATTCCAGCGAGTCGACGAGTGCCTCCCACGAGGCCTCGATGACGTTCTCCGACACGCCGATCGAGCCCCAGACCTTCTCGCCGTCGGAGACGTCGAGCAGCACCCGCGTGACCGCGTCGGTCCCCTTGGTCTCGTCCAGGATGCGGACCTTGAAGTTGACCAGTTCGATGTCGCGCAGGTGCGGATAGATCTCGACGAGCGCCTCGCGCAGCGCCCGGTCCAGGGCGTGGACCGGGCCGTTGCCCTCGGCGGTGCGCACGTAGCGCTCGCCGCCTGGGCCGGGTGGGGTCCAAATTTTGATCGTGGCCTCGGTCTCGACGCGGCCGTCGGCGCGCTTTTCGACGATCACTCGGAACGACTCGAGATGAAACAGCGGCTCGTACTCGCCGGTCTCCTTGCGGAGCAGGAGCTCGAAGGAGCCGTCGGCGGCCTCGTAGTGGTAACCGCGGTGCTCGAGGTCCTTGACGCGCTCCACCACGTGGCTGGCCACGGTGTCGTCGAGCTCGATGCCGGCCTCGCGCGCGCGGGATTGGACCGTGCCCTTCCCCGACAGCTCGGAGATGAGCATCTCGCGGTGGTTGCCGACGATCTCGGGCTCGATGTGCTCGAACGTAGCCGGATCGGCCGTCACCCCGGCCACGTGCATGCCTCCCTTGTGGGCGAACGCGTTGCGACCCACGTAGGGCGCGTCGGGATCGGGCGTGACGTTGAGCAGCTCGGCGATGTAGGTGGCCGTCGGCGTGAGCGACGCCAGCTGGGAATCGGTGAGGCACTCGTAGCCGAGCTTGAGCTGGAGGTTGGGGATGATCGAGATGAGGTTGGCATTGCCACAGCGCTCGCCATAGCCGTTCATCGTTCCCTGGACGTGGGTGGCCCCCGCCATGACCCCCGCCAGCGCCGTGGCCACCCCGCAGCCGGCGTCGTCGTGGGTATGGATGCCGACGCGCACGCCGGAGCCGAGCGACGCCACGACGTCGCTCATGGCGTTGCCGACCGCATGGGGCAGCGTGCCGCCGTTGGTGTCGCAGCAGACCACGGTCTCGGCGCCGGCCTCGGCGGCGGCGCGCAGGCAGCGCAGCGCGTACTCGCGGTCGTCGGCGTACCCGTCGAAGAAGTGCTCGGCGTCGTAGACGACACGCTTGCCCTGTGCCACCAGGAAGGCCACGGATCCGGCGATCATCCTGAGGTTCTCGTCGCGGTCGACCTTGACCACCTTCTCCAGATGCAGTCCCCAGGTCTTGCCCACCAGTGTGCACACCGGGGCAAAGCAGTCGGCGATGATGCGCAGCGCCGGGTCGGCGTCGGCGGCCAGCCCGCGCCGGCGGGTCATCCCGAAGGCGGAGACCTGGGCGTGGGCGAACGACTCACCCGCGAGCAGACCGAAGAGCTCGAGCTCCTTGGGGTTCGAGCTCGGGAACCCGGCCTCGATGAGGTCCAGCCCCAGCTCGTCGAGCCGGTGAGCGACGCGCAGCTTCTCCCCCGCCGACAAAGACATGCCCTCCCCCTGCATCCCGTCGCGCAGGGTGGTGTCGTAGAGCTCGATCCGTGTGCTCATGGCGTGCTGCGTGAGGGGACCTTGACCACGTCCAGCCACTCGCGATACCGGGTAGTGCGGCCGTGCAGCGCGTCGAGGAAGACGCTCTGGACCGCCCGGGTCACCGGCCCGGCCACCCCTTCGCCGATGCGGTGGTCGTCGATCTCGCACACCGGCACCATCTCGGCGGCGGTGCCGGACATGAACACCTCGTCGGCGAGATAGAGCTCGGCGCGGGCGAGGTTGCGCTCCACGATCTCGTAGCCGAGGTCGCGCCCGATCTGGATGATCGACTTGCGATTGATCCCGTCGAGGATGCCCGCGGTCTGCGGCGGCGTCAGGATCACCCCGTCGCGCACCGCGAAGATGTTCTCCCCCGTGCCCTCGCTCACGAAGCCCTGGCTGTCGAGCAGGATCGACTCCTCGTAGCCGGCCTTCACCGACTCCACCTTGGCCAGGACGCTGTTGAGGTACTGCCCGGACGCCTTGGCGTGCGGGATGAGCGAGTCCGAGGAGATGCGCCGCCAGCTGGAGACCTTGGCGCGCACGCCGCGGGTGGCCGAGTCAGCGCCGAGATAGGCGCCCCAGGGCCACACGGCGATCGACACGCTGACCTCGCAGTCGAGCGGATTGAGGCCCATCTGGCCGTACCCGCGATAGACGATCGGGCGGATGTAGCACGCGGGCAGGCCGTTGGCCGCGATCAGCTCGTGGGTGGCCGCCCGCAGCTCCTCCAGCGTGTACGGGATCGGCATGTAGTACAGCTCCGCCGACGCGAACAGCCGCTTGAGATGGTCCTCGTGGCGAAAGATCGCCGGGCCCTCCGGCGTGTCGTAGGCACGCTCGCCCTCGAACACGCCGGTCCCGTAGTGCAGTCCGTGGGTCAGTACGTGGATCTTCGCGTCCTCCCAGGCAACCAGTTCTCCGTTGTGCCAGATGAGGTCGGCTTGTTCCACGACTGGTCCTTTCAGTTGAAATCCGCGGCGGGGCGGCTGAGGGTGTTGGGGGTGGGCGGTGGGATCGGCTAAAGGTGTTGCAGGACTGCCCGGGTGGCTTCGGCGGTCGTCGCCTCGCCCCCCAGATCGGGCGTGCGCAGCCCCTCGGACAGCGCACGATCGACGGCCGATTCTACCGCCGTGGCCTCGGTTTCCAGGGCGAATCCGTGCCGCAGCATCATCGCCGCCGACAGGAACATGGCCAGCGGATTGGCGATGCCCTGACCGGCGATGTCCGGGGCCGAGCCGTGGACGGGCTCGAACACGCCTGGGCCGCCCTCCCCGAGCGAGGCGCTGGGCAGCATCCCCAGGGAGCCGGTGAGCATCGCCGACTCGTCGGAGAGGATGTCCCCGAACATGTTCTCGGTGACGATCACCTCGAAGTGGCGGGGCGCCGACACCAGCTTCATCGCCGCGTTGTCCACCAGCAGGTGCTCGAGCTCGATGTGGGGGAACTCCGCGGCATGCACCTCGCGGACGATTTCGCGCCACAGGCGGCTGGTCTCCAGCACGTTGGCCTTGTCCACGCTGGTCACGCGCGACCGCGCCGCGGCGAAGGCCACCCGGGCGATCCGGACGATCTCCTCGCGGGTGTAGACACACGTGTCCGACGCACGGTCGGCGGTCCGGGTCTTCTCGCCGAAGTAGATCCCGCCGGTCAGCTCGCGCACGACGAGCATGTCGGTGCCCTCGATGATCTCGCGCTTGAGCGGGCTCGCGTCATACAGCGCCGGCAGGGGCTTGACCGGGCGCAGGTTGGCGAACAGGCCCAATCCCTTGCGCAGGCCGAGCAGCCCCTGCTCGGGCCGCGGCCGGTTGGGATCGGTGGTGTCCCACTTGGGGCCGCCGACGGCGGCGAGCAGGACCGCATCCGCAGCACGGCACGCGGCGAGGGTCTCGTCGGTCAGCGCGGTGCCGTGCGCGTCGATGGAGGCGCCCCCGAACGGGTGCTCCTCGTACGCGAAGCGGCCCGGGGCGACGGCGTCGAGGACCTCGACGGCGGGGCCCGTGACCTCGGGGCCGATGCCGTCGCCGGGCAGGAGGATGACGCGAGAGGCCATGACGGACGCGGACCGTACCCGATTGCGTCAGAGACTGACCGCGCCCACCCGCCGCGCGGTCATGTTCAGGCGCACGTAGTCGAGCACGACGGGCGATCCGTAGCGCTCGAGCACGGCGTCGACGAACGGGCGGCGCATCTCGACGGGCAGCGGATCCAGGTGGCGCACCAGGCACACAGTGCTGACGAACGTCACCGGGTCCTCGAGCGGGGTCGGCTTCTCCTCCAGCCACGTCGAGATGTCCTCAAAGCCCGCGCGCCCCAGGCGCTCCGCGGTCTCCTCGGCGGTGGCGTAGTTCCACGGTCGCACCCAGTCGCCGAAGTACGGCGCGAACGGCTCGGCGAAGGCCACCTCGTCGGCGAGCACGCGGAAGCGGTCGATGTTGCCCTTGCCCCCGCACTGGGCCACCAGCCGCGCGCCCGGTTTCATGTTGCGCGCCAGCGCACCGAACAGGGCGTCGTGATCGGGGATCCAGTGAAACGTCGCGTTGGAGAAGACGACGTCGACCGGTTCGGGCAGCGACAGCTCGGCGAGGTCCTGGCACAGCGCGGTGGCCCGGTCACCCACCGCCTCCTGGGTGTGGGCCACCATCGACGGAGCGGCGTCGACCGCGTACACCCTGCCGTGAGGGACGCGGCGGATGAGCTCGAGCGTGATCTTGCCGCTGCCGCAGCCGGCGTCGACGACGACCTCGTCGCCGGCCAGCTCGAGCCGGTCGAGCTGCTCCGCGGCCCAGCGCTGCTGGGGGGCGGAGACGCGGTCATAGGTGGTGGCATCCCAGTCTCGGGTGTGGCTCACGGGGTCACGCCTCCTTGCGAGCGATCAGGACGGCGAACCGCCAGGACTTGTAGATGCAGTCAGCTGTGGCGAAGCCGGCGTCGCGCAGCCAGCCCAGCTGCGTGCCGACGTCGGTGCACCGGTCGTGGCGCATGCGCTCGCGTGCGCCGTCGATCTCCGCCTCGGTCGCGCCCAGGGCCCGGCAGTCATCCACCCACCGCTGCGCGTAGACCACGCTGAGCTCTGGCGTGGGGGCGTCGACCTGCTCGGCGTTGGCGAACGCGCCGCCCGGCCGCAGGACGCCGTGGATCCGGCCCATCAGCGCCCGTTTGTCTGCGTCCTCGAGGTGATGGATGGCCAGGGCAGAGACGACGGCGTCGAACGGGCCCGCCGGCAGCGCGCCCGACATGTCGGCGACGTGTACCGCGCTCACCGCGTCACCGAGGCGCTCCTGCGCGAGCGCCAGCATCGCCTCGGAGCCGTCGAGCAGCTCGATCGCCACGCCGGGGAAGGCGGCGGCGATCTCGGCGCTGAGAAGGCCCGTGCCCGCGCCGACGTCGAGCACTCGGCGCACGTCGCCGCAGAGACGCTCCAGCGCCTCCACCACCGCGCCGTAGAAGCCTTCGTAGTCGGGGACCAGCCGCCGGCGCAGCGCGTCGTAGTCGGCGGCGTGGGCCGAGAACGCCTCGGCGGCGGCCGACGCGCTCACAGCGTCGCCGTCGACGGACCGGACCGCTCACGGTCGCGCTCGTAGGCGCTGATGGTCTCGTCCTCCTCGAGCGTGAGCGCGATGTCGTCGAGGCCGTTGAGCAGCCGGCGCTTGATCTCCGGGTCGATCTCGAACCGCGCGCTGCGGACACCGTCGTCACCCACCCAGCGGACCTCCTGTCCGGCGAGGTCCACCTGCGCCTGCCCGGCCTGCGCGATCGACGCGCACTCCTCACTGGTCAGCTGGACCGGCAGCAGCCCGATCTTGGTGCAGTTGGAGCGGAAGATGTCGGCGAAGCTCGAAGCGATGATCGCCTGAAAGCCGTAGTCCTCCAGCGCCCACGGCGCGTGCTCGCGGCTGGAGCCGCAGCCGAAGTTGCGTCCCGCGACGAGGATCGGGTTGGCCGGCAGGTTCCAGTCGGGCTCCTTGGCCCAGTCGTAGAAGAGGAACTCGCCGAACCCCGTGCGCTCGACCCGCTTGAGGAACTGCTTCGGGATGATCTGGTCGGTATCGACGTCGTCGCGGTTGAGCACGCTGACGGGGCCGGTGATCGTCTCGATCGCCTTCATGAGCTGGCCTTTGGGTGGGCGGGGACGGATTCGGTGGGGGCGTATTCGCGGATGTCGACGAAACGGCCCTCGATCGCCGCCGCCGCGGCCATCTGGGGGGAGACGAGGTGCGACCGGGCGCCACGCCCCTGGCGGCCCTCGAAGTTGCGGTTCGAGGTCGAGGCGACGCGCTCTCCGGGGGCGGCGATGTCGGGGTTCATGCCCAGGCACATCGAGCAGCCGGCCCCGCGCCAGTCGAAGCCCGCCTTGCGGAAGACCTCGTCCAGCCCCTCCTGCTCGGCCTGGGCCTTGACCTGCTGGGAGCCGGGGACGACCATCGCGTAGACGCCGTCGGCCACCCTGCGCCCGCTGACCACCTCGGCGGCCGCGCGCAGATCGCCGATCCGCGAGTTGGTGCAGGAGCCGATGAAGACGCGGTCGAGCGTGATCTCCTGGATCGGCGTCCCCGCCTCCAGGCCCATGTAGTGCAGGGCGCGCTCATCGCCGTCGTCCTGTGGGTCGGGAACGGCCTCGGCGACGCCGACGACCATCTCGGGGTTGGTGCCCCAGGTGACCATCGGGCTGATCGCCCCGGCGTTGACCGTGACCTCCTTGTCGAAGGCCGCGCCGTCGTCGGTCTGCAAGTCCCGCCACTCGCCGGGCACCGAGGCCGGCGCGGCGGCCCGGCCGATGACCCACTCGAATGTGGTGTCGTCGGGGGCGATCATCCCGGCGCGGCCGCCGCCCTCGATCGTCATGTTGCAGACGGTCATGCGTCCCTCCATGGTGAGCGCGCGGATCGCCGGCCCCGAGTACTCGACGACGTGGCCGACGGCGCCGTCCACGCCGATCTGGCCGATCGTGGCCAGGATCAGATCCTTGGCGGTGACGCCGAAGCCGAGCTCGCCCTCGTAGCGGATGATCATCGACTTGGGCTTTGACTGCACCAGGCACTGCGTGGCCAGCACGTGCTCCACCTCAGAGGTGCCGATGCCGAAGGCCAGCGCGCCGAATGCGCCGTGGGTGGCGGTGTGCGAGTCGCCGCAGACGATCGTCATCCCCGGCTGGGTCACGCCCAGCTCAGGTCCGATCACGTGCACGATCCCCTGGCGGTCTGACCCCAGCGAGTACACCGGGATCCCGAACTCCTCGCAGTTGTGCTCCAGGGTCTGCACCTGCACCCGGGACAGCTCGTCCTGGATGCGCGCCGCCACGGGGGTGCCGTCGGTGGGCACGTTGTGATCGGCCGTGGCCAGGGTCCGGTCGGGTCGGCGGACCTTGCGGCCGTTCATGCGCAGCCCGTCGAACGCCTGCGGGCTCGTGACCTCGTGGACGAGGTGCAGGTCGATGTAGAGAAGGCCGGGCGCGACCTCGTGGGCTTCCCAGATCTTGTCGAACAGGCTCTTGGGCATCGTCGTCGTCTAACTCCTCCTGAGGCCCGCGCTGACCACCGCCAGGAGCACAGCCTCGTCGGTTCCGGGGTTCTCGAAGTGATGGGGCAGGTCCGCGTCGAAGGTGACGCAGTCGCCGGCGGCGAGCTCGTGGCGGGCGCCGTCGCAATGCAGGACGACCGTGCCCTCCTGGACGAGCGCGGTCTCGCGGCTGCCGGGCTCGTGCATCGGCGGGTCGCCGGGGCCGCCCGTCACCGCGCCGGGGGCAAGGGTGTGGCGCGACAGCTCGGCCCGCTGGCCCGGCAGCGGCGGCGTGAGGATCTCGTAGGCGTGGCCGGAGGCCGCGACGGGCCCCGTCCGGCGCTCGCCCGCGCGCACGACCGTGACCGCTCCGCCCTCGTCGAGGCGCAGCAGCTGCGACAGTCGCAGCTCGAGGCCGTGGGCGATCCGCGTCGCCACCTGGAGGGTCGGGCTCGTCTCGCCCCGTTCGACCTGGGACAGCATCGGAGCGCTCACCCCGCAGCGCAGCGCCAGGTCGCGCAGAGAGAGATCCATCGCCTCGCGCAGTGCTCGGATGCGCGCGCCCAGGCTCTCGGGCGAGGTCAGGTTCGGTTCGGCGAGCGCCATACGCCTGTACGTTATCACGTACAGGCGTCTGTTGGCGGTCGCGCGCTGCTTCCCGCGGTCGCCCGGGTAGCCTGAGGCCACTAGTGCGGACGCGGCCCGATGTCATCGTTCTTGGAGGCGGTGGCGTCCTCGGCGAAGCCTGGATGATGGGCGTCCTGGCGGGGATCGAGGACGGCGCCGACGTCGACCTGCGCGAGTGCGAGTCCTTCGTCGGCACGTCGGCGGGCGCGATCGTGGCCGTCCATCTGGCGGCCGGCAACTCGCCGCGCCGGCCGTCCTCGGTCGGGACCGACCTGGAGGTCTCATCGGGCGCGCCCGGCCGCGGGCTGGCCGTGGCCGCGGCCGCGGCTGCTCGGCGAGCCGGTCAGGCCGCCATCGCCGCCAGCGCCACCTTCGCGCCGCTCGCCCTGGGCATGGCCGCCCCTGGCGGGGCACTGGTGCGCGCCCTGCTGCTGCGGGGCCTCCCCCGCCCGCCGGACACGCTCGCCTCCCTGCGGGCCCACATCGAGAGCCTGGCCGCCACCTTCGACGGGCGTCTGCGCGTCACCGCGGTGGACCGCGCGAAGGGGCGCCGGGTCGTGTTCGGCAGCCCCGGCGCACCGGCCGCCAGCGTCGCCGAGGCGGTCGAGGCCTCGTGCACGGTCCCGTGGCTGTTTGCGCCCGTGACGATCGGCGGCCGCGAGTACGTCGACGGCGGCGTGTGGAGCCCGACGAACCTCGATGCGGCGCCCGCCGGCCGCGACACCCACGTGCTGTGCCTGAACCCCACGGCAAGCCTGGCCACCCACCACACCATGCTGACGGTCATGCGCAACGTCGCGCGCTCAGCGGGGTCGGTCGAGGCCCTGGCCCTGCGCCGCCGCGGCGCCCGGGTGCGGACGATCGCCCCGAACGCGGAGTGCGCCGCCGCCATGGGCTCGAACTTCATGGACCAAGAGCCCCGCACGCGAGTGCTCTCGGCCGGCTACCGCCAGGGGCTGCTGGTGGCCGCCGACAACCGCCGCTGGTAGGGCGCCGGCCGACACCTCAGGCGCAGCACCCCACCGTCGGGCGTTCCGCTAGGGCGCGCGCACGATCTCCGGGGCGGGAGCGTCGGCGGCCTCCTGCTCGGCGAGCACCCCATGGCGGCGCACCGCGTTGGAGAGGGCGCGCACGTACGCGCGGGCTCCGGCCTCGAGGATGTCGGTCGATACGCCCTGCCCGGCTCCGGTCACGCCGCCGAACTCCAGCACCACCGAGGTCTCACCGAGAGCGTCCTGGCCACCGGTGACCGCATCCACGCGGAACTCGCGAAGCTTGGCGTCGACCCTGGTGGCGGCGTTGATGGCGTGGAAGATGGCATCGACGGGCCCGTCGCCGGTGAACGAGCCGACGAGCTCCTCCCCATCGGGGCCGCGCACGCCGACGGTGGCATGCGGGGGCCGGCGCGTGGAGGCCTCAACGTCGAACCACTCCAGCGTGTAGCCCGCGATCTCCTGGCGCAGCTCGTCGGTGACCAGGGCCTCGAGGTCAAGCGCGGTGACCTGCTTCTTCTTGTCCGCGATCTCCTTGAAGCGCTTGAACGCGGTGTTGAGCGCCTGGCCCTGGAGCTCGAAACCCAGCTCGGCCAGCGCCTGGGCCAGCGCGTGGCGGCCCGAGTGCTTGCCCAGCACGATCGAGTTGGCATCCAGCCCCACCGTGGTGGCGTCCATGATCTCGTAGGTGGTGCGCTCCTTGAGCACGCCGTCCTGGTGGATGCCCGACTCGTGGGCGAACGCGTTGCGCCCCACGATCGCCTTGTTGGGCTGCACCACGTAACCGGTGAGCCGCGACACCATTCGCGAGGTGCGCGCGATCTCCCGCGTGTTGGCGCCGGTGAACAGGCCCACGTCGGCCTGGCGCGTGTGCAGGAGCATGATGATCTCCTCGATCGACGCGTTGCCGGCCCGCTCGCCGATGCCGTTGACCGCGCATTCCACCTGTCGGGCGCCGGCCTGCAGCCCCGCGAAGGAGTTGGCCACGGCCAGGCCCAGGTCGTCGTGGCAGTGGACCGAGAGCACCACGTCGCGCAGGTCCGGTACCGCCTCATAGAGGCGGCGCAGGAACTCGGCGTATTCGTGGGGCATGGTGTAGCCGACGGTGTCGGGGATGTTGATCGTCGTGGCGCCCTCGTCGATGGCGATCTGGCACACCTCGGCGGTGTAGTCCAGATCGGCGCGCGTGGCGTCCATCGGCGAGAACTCGACGTCGTCCAGGTACTGCTTGGCGTGCGCCACCGCCGCCCGCGCCTGGCCCTTGACGTCCTCGCGCGTGGACTGCAGTTGGTACTTGATGTGGATGTCCGACGTGGAGATGAAGGTGTGGATGCGCGGGTGCTCGGCGTCCTTGACCGCGTTGTAGGCGGCATCGATGTCGCCCACGTGCGTGCGCGCCAGGCCGGCGATGACCGGGCCCTCCACGGTCCGGGCGATCGCCCGCACGGCCTCGAAGTCACCGGGGGACGTGATCGGAAACCCGGCCTCGATCACGTCGACGCCCAGGCGGGCGAGCTGCTGCGCGATCTCCAGCTTCTCCTGCGTGTTCAGCGAAATGCCGGGCGACTGCTCGCCGTCACGCAGCGTCGTGTCGAAGATCAGTACTCGGTTGGGATCGTCAGGTGGTGTCATGTCGCTTGCTTTCCCTTGGCTCGAACTTGACTGCTTCTCGGTGCTGTTGTTCGCGGCTACGTGCGGCCGCCCACGCGCTATTCCCCCTTGCGGGGGAGGAGAAGAAGTCGAAGGTCGAGGCTCAGCGACATTCGACGCACAGCGTAGCAATGCCTGCCGGCGCGCGAGCAGCGCCGATCGCCGCGGCTCGGCGCTCTTGAGTCCCGCGCCGGGCACGGTCATGTCCCTGACGACGGGCCCCGCGCGCTGGCATCCTGTGGAGCCGTGAAGCAGCGCGAGAAGCTCGTCACCCGCAGAGGCAATGCATTCGTCGTGCGCCGCGGCGCGTTCAGCCTCGACGCGCATTGGGCGTTCATATCGCTCGTGCCGCTGGGCCTCGGCGCCTGGGCCCCGATCTACGCCGGGATCAAGGCGCGTCGCCCGCTATGGATCCTGCTCGGCGTCCTTTGGACCGCCGTCGTCATCGCAGGCTTCGTCGTGAACGCCAACACCGTCTCGGGCCAGCACGGCAACAACGACGACGCCGGCGGCCTCTTCATCCTCGGCTGGGTCGGCGCGATCGCCACCTCGTTCATCGTCCGCCCGGCCTACCAGCGCCAGATGCACTCCGAGCTGCAGCACGCGATCGACGCGGGCGAGCAGCGCATCGCCGACCACGAGCGCGCGGCGCGCCTCGCTCGCGACAACCCGCGCCTGGCCAAGGAGATCGGCATCGGCCGGCCCGACCGCCACGGCGCCGCCGATGGTGACCTCGTCGACGTCAACAACGCGTCGGTCACCGCACTGCTCAAGCTCCCCGGGGTCGACGGCGACATCGCCACCGAGATCTGTGAGTGCCGCGAGAAGCTCGGCGGGTTCTCCTCCCTGGAGGACCTCGGTGAGACCCTCGACCTCGACGGCGGCGTCGTGGAGGGCCTGCGCGACCGGGTCGTCTTCCTCCCGCGGTCCTAGCCGGCCGGAGCGGTGCTACAGCGCGACCGTGTGACCGGCGACGAAGCCCTCGCCGTTGACGATCTCGGCCACCACATCGGCCGGGACCGGTGAGGCCGTGGTGATCGCCATCGCGGCGTGGTGGCCCTCGTCGTCGGAGCGCTCGTCGGGAAGGCGCCCGACGGCCGCGGAGATGATGTTGACCCCGTGCTGACCGAACAGGGTGCCGACACGCCCGAGCATGCCCGGCAGGTCCTGGTAGCGAAACAGGGTGATGTGCTCCTCGAGCTGGACGTTGAAGCGGTGACCCCACGCCTCCAGCAGATGGGGGCGGTTGCGTCGGCCGAACAGCGTCCCGGCCACGCGCACCACGCGGCCGCTGGCGGTCACCTGCACCCGAACGAGGTCGGTGTACTCGCGGGCGGTGGACTCCTTGGTCTCCACCAGCCGGATCCCGCGTTCCTCGGCGACGACATGGGCGTTGACCGCGTTGAGGTCCTCCTCGGTGTGGCCGGCCAGCGCGCCCAGCAGCGCCTGGATCGAGAGCAGTCGCGTGTCGCGGTCGGCCAGCCTCCCGAAGTACTGGGTCTCGATGCTGTCCACCGATCCGCCCTCGGCGATCGCCAGCGCCACCGCGATCCGGCCCAGTGACTCACACAGCGCCACATAGGGCCCGAGCACCTCGAGGTCCTCGGCCGGGATCGCGGGCACGTTGACCGCACTGGTCACCACGCCGCCGCCGAGCGCCGCCACCACCTGCTCGGCGGCCTGGTAGCCGGCGCGGTCGGTGGCCTCAGCCGTGGACGCGCCCAGGTGCGGCGTGACGATCACGTTGGGATAGCCGAACAGCGGGTGATCGGTGATCGGCTCGGAACGGAACACATCGAGCGCCGCGCCGGCCACCTTCCCGGAGTCAAGCGCCGCCTGGAGGTCCGCGTCGACGACGAGTGGCCCGCGAGCCACGTTGAGGATCCGGACGCCGTCCTTGCACTTGGCCAGGACCTCGGCGTTGAGCCACCCCTCGGTGTCGGGCGTCTTGGGCAGGTGCAGCGTGATGAAGTCAGCGGCGGCGTAGACGTCCTCGGGAGAGGCCGCCTGCTCGACGCCGAGCTCGCGGTAGCGCTCGGCCGACACGTAGGGGTCGAAGGCCACCACGTGCATGTTGAACCCGCGCGCGCGCTGGGCCACGAGTTGGCCGATGCGGCCGAAACCGAGGATCCCGAGCGTCTTCTCGTAGAGCTCGACGCCGGAGAACTTCGACCGTTCCCACGCCCCGCCGGTCAGAGAGGCGTGCGCCTGCGGGACGTTGCGGGCCAGCGCCAGCAGCAGCGCCATGGTGTGCTCCGCGGCGGTGATGACGTTGGACTCGGGCGCGTTGGCCACGACGATCCCCCGCTTGGTCGCCACCGGGACGTCAACGTTGTCGACTCCCACGCCGGCGCGACCCACGGCGCGCAGGCGGGTGGCCTTGGAGAGCAGGTCGCCGTCCAGCTGAGTCGCCGAGCGGATGAGAATCCCGTCGTACTCGCCGATCCGCTGCTCGAGCTGGGCCCGGTCCCAGCCCACCCCGACATCGACCTCGAAGTGCTCGCGCAGGAGGTCGACCCCGGACTCACCGATCTTCTCCGCGACCAGTACGCGCGTCACGACCGCTCCAGGACCCAGTCGATGCAGGCGGTGAGCGCCTGGACGTCGGCGGGGTCGGTGGCCGGGAACATGGCGACGCGCAGCTGGTTGCGGCCCAGCTTGCGGTAGGGCTCGACGTCAACGATGCCGTTGGCGCGCAGTGTCGCCGCCAGCGCGGCCGCGTCGACGCTCTCGTCGAAGTCGATCGTGCCCACCACCAGCGAGCGCTTGACCGGGTCAGACACGAACGGGGTCGCCGACTTGTGAGCCATGGCCCACTCGTAGAGATGAGTGCTCGACGCCGTGGTCCGCTGCACCATCGCGTCAAGCCCGCCCTGCTCGAGCATCCAGTTCAGCTGGCTCTCGAGCAGCAGCAGGGTCACGATCGCCGGGGTGTTGTAGGTCTGGTCCTTGCGCGAGTTCTCCAGCGCCGTCGGGAGCGACAGGAAGTCCGGCACCCAGCGCCCGTCGCTGCCGGCTGCCAGCTCGTCCACGCGCTCGAGCGCCGCCGGGCTCATCGCCGCCAGCCACAGGCCGCCGTCGGAGGCAAAGCCCTTCTGGGGCGCGAAGTAGTACACGTCGGCGTCGGCCGCCGTCAGTGGGAGGCCGCCCGCGCCCGACGTGGCGTCGATGAGGATCAGGGCGCCGTCGGACCCTTCGGGGCGGCTGACGGGCACCATCACCCCGGTGGACGTCTCGTTGTGCGCCCAGGCAATCGCGTCCACCGGCTCCGAGCCCAGGCCCTCGCCCGGCGTCGGAGCGTCGCCGGGCGCGGCGTCGACGACGATGGGCTTGCGCAGAAACGGCGCGGCCTTGGTGCACCCGGCGAACTTGGAGGAGAACTCGCCGTAGGTCAGATGCAGCGACCGCTCGCGGATCAGGCAGCAGGTGGCGGCGTCCCAGAACGCCGTGGTGCCGCCGTTGCCGAGGACCACCTCGTAGCCATCGGGCAGCGAGAGCAGCTCGGCGATCCCCGCGCGGATCCGGCCGACGAGGGCGCGGACCGGCATCTGGCGATGCGACGTGCCGACGATCGCGGCGCCCGGGCCCGCCACGTACTGAAGCTGCTCGGGCCGCACCCGGGATGGCCCCGATCCGAAGCGCCCGTCAAGCGGCTTGAGGTCGTCAGGGATCCGAAGGTCGGTCGTGGTCTGGGTCATGTGGCCTGGCGGGGGGACGGGGCTCGGATTGGGGATGCCCACGAGGGGCGGGAGCTACTCCTGGAAGTCTGTGTCGATCCAGTCCATCTGGGCGCGCAGCTCCTTGCCCACGACCTCCACCTGGTGGCCGGCCTGCTCGTCGCGCATGCGCTTGAAGTTCTCCTGGCCCGCGCGGTTCTCGGCAATCCACTCGCGGGCGAAGTCCCCGTTCTGGATCTCCTTGAGCACCTGCTTCATCGCCGCGCGCGTCTCCTCGCCGATGATCCGCGAGCCGCGGGTCATGTCGCCGTACTCGGCGGTGTTGGAGATCGAGTAGCGCATGCCGCTGATCCCCTTCTCGTACATGAGGTCGACGATCAGCTTGAGCTCGTGCAGGACCTCGAAGTAGGCCAGGCGCGCGTCATAGCCGGCCTCTGTCAGCGTCTCATAGCCGGCGCGGACGAGCTCGGTGACCCCGCCACACAGAACGGCCTGCTCGCCGAACAGGTCGGTCTCGGTCTCCTCCTTGAAGCTCGTCTCGATGACGCCGCCCCGCGTGCCGCCGATGCCCTTGGCGTAGGCGAGCGCGATGCCCAGGGCGTCGCCCGAGGAGTCCTGCTGGACCGCCACCAGGCAGGGCACGCCCGAGCCCTCGAGATACTGCCGGCGCACCAGGTGGCCGGGTCCCTTGGGCGCCACGAGCGCCACGTCGACGTCGGGGGGCGGGACGATCTCGCCGTAGTGGATCGAGAAGCCGTGGCCGAACATCAGCATGTTGCCGGGGGCGATCCCGTCCTTGAGGCCGCCTTCCCAGATCTGGCCGTGCAGCTCGTCGGGCGCGAGCAGCATCACGATGTCGCCCTCGCTGGCGGCGTCGGCGGGTTCGAGCACCTTCAGGCCATGGGCCTCAGCCTTGGCGACGCTGCTCGAACCGGAGCGCAGGCCGACGACGACGTCGACGCCGGACTCTTTGAGGTTGAGTGCGTGGGCGTGGCCCTGAGAGCCGTAGCCGATGATGGCGACGGTCTTGCCGTCGAGCTTTGAGAGGTCTGCGTCGTCGTCGTAGTACATATGGCTCGCAGGCTACAAGGCGCAGCCTGCGAACCACTTCGTCGACGAGTCCGTGCGGCGGGGTCAGCCGCCGAAGCGCTGGCGCAACGCCATCACGTTGTTGACGTAGGCCTGGGTGTCGGGGTACAGGCCGTGGGCGCGCACGGACTGAAGGCCCTGGTAGTAGCCGGCCACGGCCATCGCCTCGTCGCCGCCGGTGTCGGAGAGCAGCGAGTGCAGCAGCAACGTGCCGGCCCGGACGTTGTCCGACGCCGAGGTCTGAGAAAGCGGCGGCGGCCCGGCCAGGTTCTGGCCGATCCAGTTCCACGTCGACGGCATGATCTGCATCACGCCGACGGCGCCGGTCGAGGACACCATGCCGTTGTTGAAGCCGCTCTCCTGGTAGCCGACCGCCTCGGCCAGCGACGACGGCACGCCCTCGCTCGCGGCGATCGACCCGACCTCGGACGAGCTCATCATCTGCGTGGTGGGCTGTGCGCCCCCGCTGCTCGACGGCGAGGTCGACACCATCTCGGTGGTGGCCGGCGCGGCGCTCGAACTCGATCCGCTCGTGCTGTGCAGAGTCGTGCCGGAGATCAGCAGGCCCTTCGGGTTCAGGCCATTGACGGCGGCCAGCGAGTTCACGCTCACGCCCAGGCGCGCCGCGATCGCGCTCAGCGTGTCGCCGGGCTGCACCACGTAGCCCCCGCCCCCGCTCGACACGGACGGTGTCGCGGCGCTGGTCCCCGCGCCCCCGACGGCGTGCAGGGTGGTGCCGGAGATGAGCAGCCCGGTTGGGTCGAGGCCGTTGGCCGCGGCGAGCGAGTCGACGCTCACCCCGAGCCGCGACGCGATCGCGCTCAGCGTGTCGCCCGGCTGCACCTCGTAGACGCCGGCGCCACTCGAGGTGACGGGCGACGAGGACTCAGACGAAGAGCCGCCGGCCGAAGACGAGACGGCCGACTCCCCGGCCGCGGCGTCCTGGGGCGGGATCGTGAGGAGCGAGCCCGAGATCAGCTGCGAGTCCGACGACATGCCGTTCGCGGCGGCCAGCTGAGAGGTGGAGAGACCGTCAGCCGCGGCAACGGAGCTGAGGGTCTCGCCGGTGGCGACGACGTGCTGAAAAGCGGCGGAGGCGGTGGCGGGTGCCCACGCGGCCGCGGCGATCGTGAGTGTCAAAAGAAGAGATTTCCATGTGCGCATGACCGACAGTGTCCCCGGAGTGGGGCACGCGAGAAAACCCTGCAATTGGGCTCTCAGCGTGCAATATCACTGTCATGCCGTGGCGCGCTTCACAGCTTGCACGCGGCCTTGCTCGGCGGTGCGGGTGCCGCGCCCGCGGGCGTCAGGCGCCGGCGCGGGCGACCAGCGAGACGCCGGGAAGCGTCACCGAGCCGTCTGGCGCCGCATACGGCGCGGCCGCGGCGGTCATGTGAGCCGCCACCTCTGCCTGCTGTTCCTCGCTGAGCTCGTGGTACTTGGCGCCGAAGCTGGGTGAGCAGTTGGCGCTCTCGGCAACGATGTCCTGGGCGCTGGCGTAGTGGCGCTCGAGGTTGACCGGGATCACCTCGACCTCGGTGAAGCCGGCGTCGTCGAGCAGCTCGGCGAGGCGGCCCTCCTCGGCCAGCGCAAACGGCCCGGGGGCATCGGGGTCGGGCGGCTCGGCGTGCCCCAGCTCCAGCAGCGCCATGCTGGGGATCAGCGCCCACGGATTGCGCTCCCGCGCATCCCACACCGCCAACGCGGCGTGTCCTCCTGGCCGCAGGACGCGGCGGATCTCGCGGGCGGCGGCCGGCGGGTCGACGGTGAGCATGATCCCCCAGCGGACGAGGACGGCATCGACGCTGGCGGTCTCGAGGTCGATCCACTCGAGCTCGAGCTGGCGGAACTCCACGTTGTCGATGCCCAGCTCCGCGGCGCGGGCGCGGGCGACCTCGATCATGGGCTCGGCGCCGTCGGAGGAGATGAGCGTGCCTCCCGGCCGCACGAGCTCGGCCGCCATGAAGCCGGTGTCCCCCGGGCCGGCGGCCAGTTCGAGCACCCGCTGGCCGGGCTGCAGCTCGAGCGACTCGACCATCGCCACCGAGACCGGCATGCCCCAGTTGCGTACCGCCTCGGCCTCTCGCCCCCACCCCGCTGCGGCGGTCTCCCACGTCTCTCGGGTGAGGGCGCGCAGCTCGTCGGGATCGGCATGGGTCACGCCCTGGAGGTTATCCCTCAGCCTGTGGGAGCGGTGGCGCGAGGCGCTGGATGCGCTCGCCGAAGGCGGTGTCGATCTGAGCGCTCATGCGCTGGCCGAAGATCGCCACCAGCGCCTCGGTGGCGACGGGACGCAGGCGAGCGATGGTTTCGTCGATCTCCGACCAGCGCTCGGTGGGCATGCCCGCGGCCTCGAACGGCTCCCACACCTCGTGCATGAACAGGGACACGAACGCGCCGGAGACCGCGTCGCAGTGCAGCTCCACCTGCTTGAACACCGTGAGCGCCTCGTTGAGCGAGACGCCGCGGGCCACCACCTGTTCGGCGACGGCCAGCAGCGACGGGCTCGGGGCCTGGAAGCGGCCCTCGCCGGCGGCGACGAGCACCCCCAGCGTCTCGGCGCGGGCCAGGACCCGGGGGGCCTCCTCGGCGCTGACGCGGAAGCGTTCGCCCAGCTCCGCCACGGTGAACGTCTGCGGGGGCTCGGCGGTCTCGCTGAGCGCCTGGCGGAAGCGAGCCAGGCGCTGGGCCGTGGCCTGGTCGTCCTCGAGCAGCCGCTTGATGCCGGCCAGGTTGAAGCCGTCGTCCTGCAGATCGTGGATGAGCCTGAGGCGCGCCACGTGCTCGGGGCCGTAATAGCCGACGCGCAGGCGGACCTCGGGTGGATCGAGCAGACCTCGCGCCTGATGGGCGCGAATGTTGCGAACCGTCATCCCGGTCTCGGCCGCGAGCTGCTCGATGGTCAGGTCGGCGGGCATCGTCGTCCCACGATGATACCGCTGTTTGATGTTACGTCAGATGATGTGACATGTGCGCCGTCAGCGCAGCTCGCGGCGCAGCAGCTTGCCGGTGACCCCGCGGGGTACGCGGCTCACCGCCTCAAAGCGCTTGGGCACCTTGAACGGAGCCAGCCGGGCGGCGCAGTGGGCCCGCAGCGCCTCGTCCGCCACGTCGGCGCCCTCGGAGAGCACCACCTGGGCCACCACCGTCTCCCCCCACTCGGCATCGGCGCGGCCGAACACCGCGGCGTCCACCACCCCCGGGTGCTCGAGCAGGACCGACTCCACCTCGGCAGGGGCCACGTTCTCGCCGCCGCTGACGATCGTGTCGGCCTTACGGCCGGCGATGACCAGCCGTCCGGCCTCGTCGAAGGTCCCGAGGTCGCCGGTGTGCAGCCAGCCATCGGGGCCGAGCGCTCCGGCGGAGACCGTCCGCCCGCGCACGAGCACCTCGCCGTCCTCGGCGATGTGAAGCTCCGTGCCCAGCAATGGGACCCCGTCGGTGGCGATCTGCGAGCACGCCTCGGTCATCCCGTAGGACGGTGAGACGTTCACCCGCGCGGCGCGCGCGCGTGCGAGGAGCGCCGGGGCGATCGGGCCGCCTCCCAGCAGGACCCGCCGCAGCGCCGGCGGCTCGCGCAGGCCCGCGTCGAGCAGTCGCGAGAGCATCGTCGGCACAAGCGAGACGAGCGTCACCCGCTGCGCCGGGTCCATGAGCGCCGCCAGTGCCCGCTCGGTGTCATAGCGCGCGTGCAGCAGAACGGTGGTGCCGTAGACGGCCGAGCGGATCTGGATGGAGAGGCCGCCGACGTGGGCCAGCGGCATCGGGCACAGCCACGTCTCGTCGGGGTCCAGGCCCAGCGCCAGCGCCGAACCCAGCGCGTTCCACAGCCAGTTGTCGTAGCTCAGGGCCACCGGCTTGGGCCCGGCGGTGGTCCCCGACGTGAACATGAGCGTCGCCGTCGTGTCCGGGTCGATCGCGCGCGGGCCGCGGGCAGCGGCGCCCTCCCCCGGGCCGTCTGGGAGCTCGTCGAGGATCAGCGAGGCGTGCGCCGTGCGCAGCGCCTGCTCGGCCTCGGTGAGCCGCGGGTCGATGGGGACCGCCACCACCCCCAGGAGCAGGCAGGCGTGCAGTGCGACGACCAGCTCGGGGCTCGGCAGCGCCAGGGCGACATGGTCCCCCGGGGCCACACGTCTGGCCTGCAGGGCACTCGCGACCGCCCGGGCTCGCGCGTGCAGCTCGGCGTACGTGGTCTGGTCGCCATCGGCGGTCCTGAGCGCGGTCCGTCCCCCGTGGATGCGCGCGGCGCGGGTGAGCCAGGGTTCCATCGGGGTCAGGCTACCCGGCGATCGGCGCGCGACCTGGGGCCTGGCCGCGGGGCCTGGGAAGGGCGGGAACCGCTCAGACCGGCAGGTTGCGCTCGATCGTGGCGATTCGCGCCGGAGCCGGCGCCGCCGCGGGAGCGCTGGGCCGCTCGGCGACCTCGGCCACGTCGGCACCCCGCCGCCGCGGCCGGTGCACGCGGAGCTCCTCGGCCAGGAAGTAGGACCCGACGACGAGCACCGCCGCCACCGCCTGGGCGACGATCGTCTGCACGTTGGGGAAGATCGCGAACCACAGTCCCATCCACCCGGGGATCGCGACGTTGATCGGGGTGGTGCCGATCCAGCCGGCCAGCTGGAGCTCCTGGACGGACTCGCCGACCATGACCAGCAGGACCACGCCGAGCATGACGCCGGTCGCCACCAGCATCTTCTTGTAGGGCAGCTTGCTCTGGAGCCCGAAGGTCAGCCAGCCGATCGCGGCGACCAGCACCAGCCCGAGCACCACGCCCTCCAGCACAGCGCCCGAGCCGTAGCGCAGGCGCAGGTTCTGCAGGAAGAGGACGACCTCGAACCCCTCGCGGTAGACCGAGGTGAAGCCCAGCAGGACAAGGCCGAGGATCGCCCGCTGGCGGCCGGCCGAGCCGGCCTCGCCCATCAGGGCCTTGCGCCGGCGGTTGTGGCTGGCAATCCAGCCCGTCCAATAGACCTTGTGGAAGAACCAGTTCATGACCACCAGCAGCACGACGATGGCCAGCAGCCCGGTGGCCGCCTGAAGGTCGAGGCTGCCCGGGCCCACCGCGTCGGTGACGGCGATGGCGATGAACCAGGTGATGACCGCGGCGCCCAGGGCGGCCGTTCCGCCGAGCGCCAGTGGCTTGCGGTAGACGCGGTTGTCCCCGCGCATGCTCGCGGTGAGCACGGCCAGCACCAGGATCGTCTCCAGCCCCTCCCGCAGCACGAGAATGCCGCTGTCGACGACCACCGCCAGGTGGCTGAGGTGGGTGGAGGGGTCGGTGGGGTCTGGAGTCCCGCCGGAGGCGCTCACGAGCTGCCAGATCAGCAGCCCCGCGGCGGCGAGGGCAAGGAGAACCCAGCCGAGGCGTGTGCGCGTCGCGCGGGCCATTAGGCAACCCTAACAGAGACCGCGCGACGACCAATATCACCCGCGCCGGACGCCCTGACCCCCTCACGGCGGCCGCGCCAGCAGCCATCTAGAGTGCTCCTGGGCCGTCCCCACCCTCGATAGGAGCACGAGTGAGCACCAGCTGGCAAGCCGCCGGCGAGTACAGCGACATCCGCTACGAGCTGGCCACCGGCGACGACGCCGGCATCGCGAAGATCACCATCAACCGGCCCGAGGTCCGCAACGCCTTCCGTCCCGAGACGGTCGTGGAGCTCTCCGACGCGTTCACGCGCGCCCGCGAGGACCCGGCGGTGGGCGTGATCATCCTCACCGGCGAGGGCCCGGATGCGTTCTGCTCGGGCGGCGACCAGCGCGTGCGTGGCAGCCGCGGCGGCTACGTGACGGGCGCGGACCCCAAGGACGCCGGCCATCAGCAGGCCGTCGGGCGCTTCGAGGTCACCGACCTGCACATCCAGATGCGGCGGTTGCCCAAGCCGATCGTGGCCATGGTGGCGGGGTATGCCATCGGCGGCGGCCACGTGCTGCACGTCGTCTGCGACCTCACGATCGCCGCCGACAACGCCCGGTTC
Organism: uncultured Actinomycetota bacterium; assembly: GCA_963708835.1. Lineage (GTDB taxonomy): Bacteria > Actinomycetota > Thermoleophilia > Solirubrobacterales > Solirubrobacteraceae > Palsa-465. The sequence goes on from CAVPUB010000004.1 coordinate 767,310, forward strand.
GGTCAGGTGGGCCCGAAGGTCGGCTCGTTCGACGGCGGGTTCGGGGCGAGCGTGCTCTCGCGCCTGGTCGGCCCCAAGAAGGCCAAGGAGATCTGGTTCCTGTGCCGCCAGTACACGGCCGAGCAGGCGCTGGAGATGGGCCTCGTCAACACCGTCGTTCCGCTCGAGCGCCTCGAGGAGGAGACGGTCCAGTGGTGCCGGGAGATGCTCGCGCTCTCGCCGTTCGCCCTGCGGATGCTCAAGGCCAGCTTCAACGCCGACGAGGACGGCATGGCCGGCATCCAGTGGCTGGCCCACGACGCCAACCTGCTCTTCTACATGAGCGAAGAGGCCCAGGAGGGCCGCGACGCCTATCTGGAGAAGCGCCGGCCCGACTACTCGAAGTTCCCACGCCGGCCCTAGACGGCCGCGACGGCACGGACATGACCGGGTTCCGGATCTGGCTGATGGCGGCGCGACCGCGGACGTTGCCCGCGGCGATCGCGCCGGTGCTCGTCGGCACCGCCCTGGCCGGCTTTGCCCATGTCTTTCATCCGCTGCGCTTCGTGGCGGCACTGCTGGCGGCGCTGTTCATCCAGGTGGGGACCAACCTCTCCAACGACTATTCCGACGCCCGTCGTGGCGCCGACGCCGAGGACCGCCTCGGACCGGTGCGCGTCACCGCGGGCGGGCTGGTCCCGCCGCGCCAGGTCCTCATCGCCACCTACGTGAGCTTCGGGCTGGCCGTGCTCTTCGGCATCTATCTGATCGCCGTCGCGGGGTGGGAGCTGCTGCTCGTCGGCGCCGCCTCGATCCTCGCCGGGGTCGCCTACACCGGCGGGCCCAAGCCGTACGGGTACGAAGGTCTCGGTGAGGTCTTCGTCTTCCTGTTCTTCGGCATCGTCGCCGTCGTCGGCTCGTTCTTCGTGCAGGTCGAGGCGCTGCACTGGGAGGCCTTCGCGCTGGCGGTGCCGGTGGGGCTGCTCGCCGCCGCCATCCTGGTCGTCAACAACGTGCGCGATATCGACTCCGATCGCCGCGCCGGCAAGCGCACGCTGGCCGTCAAGCTCGGGCGCGAGCAGACCCGCGTGCTCTACGCCACTGTCGTCTACCTCGCCTACCTGCTGACCCCCATCACCTGGCTCTTCGGCCCGACGACGGCGTGGGTGCTGCTGCCCTGGCTGACGCTGCCGCTGGCCACCGCCGTGGTGCGGATCGTGCGCACCCGTACCGACGGGCCGTCGCTCAACGGCGCGCTGGCCCGGAGCGGGATGCTGCAGCTCGCCTTCTGCATACTGCTCTCCGCCGGGCTGCTGCTCAGCCGCTGACGCCGTGAGGCTCACCGTCACCCCGATGACGGTCCCGCTGCGGGTCCCGTTCGCCGCCGGGCACGGCACCGTCACCGACCGCGAGCTCCTGCTCGTCTCGCTGGAGGCCGCCGACGGGCTCACGGGCTACGGCGAGGCGGCGCCACTGCAGTCCTACGACGGCGTCTCGCCGGCGGAGGTCCGCGCCGGGCTGCAGGCATGCGCGCCGGTCCTGGACGCCTATCCCGACGCCGCGCCGATCGCCGACGTCATCGCGCGCTGTGGCGAGGCGACGGTCCTCCCCCAGGCCCTCGCCGCCATCGACCTCGCGCTCTGGGACCTGGCGGGGCGCCGCACCCGCGAGCCCGTGTGGCGACTGCTCGGGGCCGCTCAGCCGACTCCGGTCGCCGTCAACTGGACGATCACCGCCGCCGACCGGTCGGGCGCCGCTCACGAGGCGGCCACCGCACGCGCCGAGGGCTACGGCACGGTCAAGGTCAAGGTGGCCATCGGCGACGACGCCGGGCGGCTCGCAGCGGTCCGCGCGTTCGGCGGTCCGGACATGGCGATCCGCATCGACGCCAACGGCACCTGGCTGCCCGACGAGGCCGAGGCCACGTTGCGGGCGCTGACGCCGGTCGGCCTGGAGCTGTGCGAGGAGCCCGTCCGCGGCCTGCCCGCGATCCAGGTGCTGCGCACCCTCACCGACGTGCCGCTGTCGCTGGACGAGTCCGCCGACGACCCCGACGCGCTGCTGCGCCCCGCGGCCGACTTCATGTGCCTGAAGATCTCGCGCTGCGGCGGGATCAGCGGCGTGATCGACGTCGCCGCCCGAGCCCGGGCCGCCGGCTATGGGATCTACCTCGCCTCGACGCTCGACGGGCCGCTGGGGATCGCCGCCGCTCTTCACGCCGCCGCCGTGATCGGGCCCGACCGCGCCAATGGGCTGGCCACCCTCGGCCTGTTCGCCGAGCGCCCCGACCCCCTGCCGCCCGCCCGAGGCTCGATCGTGCCCCCGGAGGGCCCGGGGCTCGGCCCGCAGCTCACCGACTGGTACTAGGCTCCGGCGGCAACCACCTCGGCGACAGCGCCGGGCGCCTCCAGGTGGACCGCGTGGCCGGCGCCGGCCACCACGTGCACGCGGGCCCGAGGCAGGGCCGCCGCCATGTCCCGGGCGATCGCCGCGAACTTCGCGTCGCGCTCCCCGACCACGAGGTCGACCGGCGCCGTCAACTCCGCCAGCCGCTCCCACAGCGACGGCAGCGCGCCCGTCCCCAGGCCCCGCAGTGCCTCCGCCAGCCCGTCGGGCGTGCTGCGCAGCCGGTCGGCATGGACGGCCTCCTGGACGGCCGGTGGCTGGTCGGCCAGCACCGCGGTCTGGGCCCAGCGCTGAGCGAACGCCTCGATCGTCATGCCCTCCACCTCGGCGGCCAGCCGCTCGTCCGCGGCTCGGCGTTCTGCCCGCGCGGCCGGGTCGGCGATCCCGGGACTCGCCCCGATCAGCACCAGCCGATCCACCCGCTCGGGCAGCGCGAGCGCCACGTGGAGCGCGAGGCGGCCCCCCATCGAGTACCCCGCCAGCTCGAAGGGCTCGGTCGCCAGCGCGCTGACATCGCTCACCACCCCCGCCACCGAGACCGGCCTGACGTCGGAGGCGGCCCCGTGTCCGCGGATGTCGGGGGCCAGCGGCCGGTAGCGTTCTGCCAGCGCCACCACGACCCGGTCCCAGCTCGCGCCCGTATGGGTGAAGCCGTGGAGCAGCACGAGGTCGGGCGCCATCGCCGGATCATGACCGCAACCGACACCTACCTGCTCCTGCGCGCGTTCTGTGACGAGCTCGCCCGTTGCGGGCTGCAGCACGCCTGCACGTCTCCGGGGTCGCGCAACACCCCGATCCTGCTCTCCCTTGCGAGAGAGCCGCGGATCCGCTGCTGGTCACACATCGACGAGCGCTGCGCCGCCTTCTTCGCGCTGGGCGCCGCCAAGGCGGCCGACCGGCCGGTGGCGATCACGTGCACCTCGGGGACCGCCGCCGCCAACTACACGCCGGCGGTGATCGAGGCATGGCACGCCCGGGTCCCGCTCATCGTCCTCACCGCCGACCGCCCGCCGGAGCTCCGTGACGTCGGCGCCGGGCAGGCGATCGACCAGCTCAAGCTCTACGGCGACGCGGTCAAATGGTTCTGCGAGGTGGGCGTCGAGACGGCGACGCCCGACACGCTGCGCTGGATCCGCCAGCTCGCGTGCCGGGCGTTTGACACCGCGGCCTCCGGGCGACCCGGTCCGGTGCACCTCAACTTCCCGCTGCGCGAGCCCCTCGTCCTGGACGCGCCCCTCCCCGAGGACCCGGTGCCCGGACGCGCGGACGGCCGCGCCTGGGTGCAGCGGACGCCCGCACCCGCCCCGCTCCTCGACCTCGCCGCGGCGGCCGCCCGACCGCTTCCCGCGCGCGGCGTGATCGTCGCCGGACGCGACGAACGCGCTCACGGTGTCGGCGACGCGGCCGCTCGCGCCGCCGAGCGCCTCGGCTGGCCGCTGCTCGCCGACCCCCTCTCCGGCGCGCGCCACGGTGCCACGGCGATCGCGACCTACGACCTGCTCCTGCGCGACCCCAGCTTCGCCGACCGCGTGGCCCCCGCGCTCGTCGTCCGCGTCGGCGACCTGCCCACCTCCAAGCCGCTGCGCGCCTGGCTGGCGGCGCTGAACGACGCCGAGCAGCTCGCCCTCGACCGTGAGGGCGCCTGGCAGGATCCCGCCGCGGTGGTCAGCGAGCTCGATCCCGGCGACCCCGTGGCCGCGCTCGATGCGCTGACCGAAAACGGCGCCGCAACCGGGGCCGCGCGCGCCGCGTGGCTGACCGCGTGGACTGACGCCGACACCGCCGCACAAGCGGCGCTCACCGCCGGCCTCGCCGACACCGACGCCCTGTCTGAGCCGCTCACTGCCCGGCTACTGGCCGAGTCGCTTCCCCCGGAGGCCACGCTGCTCGTCGCCTCCTCGATGCCCATCCGCGACGCCGAGCTCTACTTCCCCGCCGGGACCGACCAGGCGGGCGGGCCCCGGGTCCTCTCCAACCGAGGCGCCAACGGCATCGACGGCACGGTGTCCACCGCGTTCGGCGTCGCCGCCGCGACCGGAGGCCCGGTGGCGCTGCTCATCGGCGACGTGGCGCTGGCCCACGACATCGGCGGCCTCATCGCCGCCCGCCGGCTCGGCCTGGACCTCACCATCGTCGTGATCAACAACGACGGCGGGGGGATCTTCCACTTCCTCCCCGTCAGCGGCGAGACCGACGCCTTCGAGGAGCACGTCGCCACGCCCCACGGCCTCGACCTCGCCAAGGTGGCCGCGCTCTACGGCCTCGACCACACCCACGTGGATACCGCGGCGGAGCTCACCGAGGCGCTCCCGCGGCCGGGGATCATCGAGGTGCGCACCAGCCGCCCCGAGAACCTCGCTCTGCACCGATCGCTCGCCGAGGCCGGGCTCGCCGCGGTCCGGGCGCTCAGCCCGACAGCACCGGCAGCATCACCTGCAGCTTGACCTCGGTCTCAGCCAGCTCGGCCGCCGGCTCCGAATCGCGCACGATCCCACCACCGGCGTAGCAGCGAGCCACGCCTCCGCGCAGCAGCGCGCAACGCAATGCCACCAGGAACTCGCCATCGCCCGAGGCGTCCGTCCACCCCACCGCGCCCGCGTACCAGCCACGGTCAAAGCCCTCCAGCGCGGGGATGACGCGCAGCGCGCTCTCGGGCTCGGCGCCGACGGCGGGCGTCGGGTGCAGGTGGCCGACCAGTTCGACGACATCCATCGGCGCGGCGAGCTGGGCCCGGATCGGCGCCGCCAGGTGCTGGATGTTGGCCACCCGCACCACCACCGGCTCGGGCGCCGCGGCCACCCACACGCTGAACGGGCGCAGCGTCCGAGCAATCCGCCGCGCGACGATCGCGTTCTCCTCGCGGTCCTTGTCGGAGCCCAGGAGCTGCTCGCCGAGGTGATCGTCGACGGCCGGGTCGGCGCTGCGCCGGGCCGAACCCGCCAGCGCCACGGTCGTCGCGCGCTGGCCCTGGCGGCGGATGAGCAACTCGGGGCTGGCACCGATGAACGTCGCGCCGCCGCGGCCCACCGCGTAGACGTACGAGCTCTCAAACGCCTCGCGCAGCAGCCCGAATACCGCGCCCGGATCGTGCGGCGCCGGGGCGTGGACATCCACCTCGCGGGCGAGGACCACCTTCTCGAACTCACCGCCGCGGATCCGCTGGACCGCGCGCGCGACCGCCTCCTCGTAGTGGGCGGGCGGCATCGGGCTGGCCACGTCATAGCGGCCGGTGGGATGGGGGTCGAACAGCGGCAGCGGCTCGGCGCGCAGCGACTGAAGCCGCGCGGCCACCCGCCCCCGTACGTCGTCGGGCGTGTCATCGGGGGCGACCTGCGCGTTGAGGGTCAGCCACGTGGCGCCCGACTGGCGGGCCAGCGACACCTCGGGGACGATCATCGAGCCCGGTGCGTAGCCGTGCCATTCAGGCGAAGCACCGCCCTCCGGGGCGAAGGCAAAGCCCCCGAACGCGGCCAGCCCCGACCCGGGCGGGCCGTCGAGCGTGTCGATCTCCGCGTCCGCGCGCAGCTCGCGCCAGCGCTCGGCGACGCCGGCAAAGCGCCCCTCGCCGTCGGCCTCGATCGCGTGGACGGAGCCCAGACCGGCGATGGCCAGGCCGTCACGGTCGGGTTGCTCGAGCGCGAACCACGGCTCGGCGGGCCCCCGCGACGCCATGATCGCCGCCACGGGGTCCGTGAACCGCGCGGTCGGCACGCTCACGCTGACCAGCACCGTCACCCCCCGGCTGCGCGCCCGCCGCACGCCGGCCCGCAGGTGAGTCGCCAGGCGCGCCGTCACGTCGGGGCCGAGCTGCTCCAGCGCGCTCTGCTGCAGGCGGGACGCCTCGGTCATATGACGCTCAGGCTACCTGTCGTCAACTAGCGTTGGCCACGCCATGGTCAGCGTGATCATCCCCACTCACGATCGCGCGCCCGTGATCACGCGCGCGATCGACAGCGTGCTCGCCCAGGAGGGGACCGAGCTCGAGGTGATCGTCGTCGACGACGGGTCCACCGACGCCACCCGAGAGGTCATCGCCTCGCGCTACGCCGGCGACGAGCGGGTCGTCTACCTCTTCCGCGAGCAGACCGGCGTCGCGGGCGCGCGCAATGCGGGCCTGGCCGGGGCCCGCGGGGAGCTGATCGCGTTCCTGGACTCCGATGACGTGTGGCGTCCGGGCAAGCTCTCACTCCAGCTGGCCTGCCTGGCGCGCGTCCCGGAGGCCGGGATGATCTGGAGTGAGATGAGCACAGTGGACGCCGACGGCGAGGTGGTCCCGGGCTCGTCGCTGCGCAGCATCTTCAACTTCCGCGCGGGGTTCGAGGAGCTGTTCGCCCACCGCGTCGCGCTGACGGAGGTCGCGGGCACCCACGACGACGTCACCGGGACGCTGTACTGGGGCGACATCTATGACGGCATGGTGGTGGGCAACCTCGTCCTGCCCTCCGCGGCGATCCTCACCCGCGAGCGCCTCGAAGCGGTCGGCCTCTATGACGAGACCCTCCCCGTGTCGGGCGAGGACTTCGACTTCTTCCTGCGCACGTGCCGAGTCGGCCCGGTGGCGTTCGTCGACGTCCCCACGGTGCTCAAGCAGGCCGACCGGCCCGACCAGCTCACCCACGCGTCCCGGCGGCTGTACCTGGCCCGCAACTACGTCACCACGATGGAGCAGGCGCTGGCCCGCGACGCGGGTCGCATCCGGCTGGACCCGGCGATCGTGCGCAGCGCCCGCGCCTACGGCCACGCCTGGACCGGGCTGGGCTACCTGGAGCTGGGCCAGGCCGCCGCGGCCCGCCGCCACCTGCGCCGGTCGCTGCGTCTGGCCCCGGGCGACCCACGCACCTACCTGCTCTACGCGCTGGCGCTGCTGCCCGGGCCGCTGGTGGCCCGGGCCATCCACGCCATGCGGCGCGCGCGCGGCCGATGGCGGACGCGGGCGCGCTGAATCTACGGAGCCCCGCTCAGGTCTCGCTGCGACCGCGGGAGATCGCGATCTCGCCCGTGCGGGCCATCTCGATCAGCCCGAACGGCCGTACCAGCGCCTCGAAGGCGTCCACCTTGTCGCAGGTGCCGGTGACCTCGACCACCACCGAGCGCTTGGTGACGTCGACCACCTTGGCGCGGAAGATCTCGCAGATCTGCATGACCTCCGCACGCGAGGACCCGTCGGCGGACACCTTGAACAGCGCCAGCTCCCGGGCCAGGGTCTCCGCCGGCTCCAGGTCGCGGATCTTCAGGACGTTGACCAGCTTGTGCAGCTGCTTGGTGACCTGGTCGATCGGGTGGACCGCCCCGTCGAGGGTCAGGGTGATCCGGCTGATGGTCTCGTCGTCGGTGGGGCCGACGGCCAGCGTGTCGATGTTGAAGCCGCGGCGGGCGAACAGCCCGGCGATCCTGGTCAGGACGCCCGGCTTGTTCTCTACCAGGATCGAGAGGATGTGCTTGCGCCCGGTGCGCAGCCCGGACACCGCCTCCAGCTGATCCAGCGACAGGATCTCCTTGGTACCTGGTTCGCCCATCGCTCAGCCCACCATGTCGCGCGCGGCCTGACCGGGCGCGATCATCGGGTAGGTGTTCTCCTCGCGCGTGACGCGCACGTCGACGAGGACCGGGCCCTCGGTGGCCAGGGCCTGGCGCATGTCGGGCACGAGCGTGGTCTTGTCGGTGAGGCGGATGCCCGTGGCTCCGTAGGCCTCCGCCAGCTTGACGAAGTCCGGGTACTGGCCCATGTCGACCTGGCTGTAGCGCTTGTCCCAGAAGAGCTCCTGCCACTGGCGGACCATGCCCAGGTACCCGTTGTTCATGATGAACACCTTGATCGGGATCTTCTCCTCGGCACAGGTGGCGAGCTCCTGCATGTTCATCTGCACCGAGCCGTCGCCGGCCACGCAGACGACCATGTCGTCCGGACAGCCGACCTGAGCGCCCATCGCCGCGGGCAGCCCGAAGCCCATCGTGCCCAGGCCGCCCGAGTTGATCCACCGGCGGGGCCTGGCGAAGTGGTAGCGCTGGGCGGTCCACATCTGGTGCTGGCCGACGTCCGAGACGATGATCGCCTCGCCGGCCGTCGCCTCGTACAGCGCCTCGATCATGTACTGGGGCTTGATCTCGGAGTCCGTGGAGTCGGTGTAGGCGAGCGGGTGGCGCTCCTGCCACTTGCGGATCCGGGTCCACCACTCCTCCACCCGCGCCGGGTCGGCCTCCAGCGCCCGGTACTCCGCGGTCAGCCGCGGCAGGATGTTCTTGGCATCGCCGACGATCGGGATGTGGGCCGGGACGTTCTTGGAGATCTCGGCCGGATCGATGTCGATGTGGATGAACTTGGCGCGCGGCGCGAACTCCGACAGCTTGCCGGTGATCCGGTCATCGAAGCGGGCTCCGATGGCCACGATCAGATCGGCCTCGTCCATCGCGTAGTTCGCCGTGCGGGTCCCGTGCATGCCCAGCATGCCCAGCCACTGGTCATGCGTCCCGGGGAAGGCCCCGAGCCCCATCACCGTGCAGGTGACGGGGAACCGGTCGGCCGTGGCCAACTCGGTCAGCTCGGCCGCCGCGTTGGCGGAGACCACCCCGCCCCCGGCGTAGATGACCGGGCGCCGGCAGTTGGCCAGCGCCTTGGCGGCGAGCTTGATCTGCTTCTGGTTGCCCTCGGTGGTGGGCTGGTAGCCGGGCAGGTGGACATCGTCGACCGGCTCATACGGGATGTCGGCCCGGCTGAGGTCCTGCGGGATGTCGACCACCACGGGCCCGGGCCGGCCCGTGCGCGCGAGATGGAACGCCTCGTGGATCGTGCGCGGCAGCTCCAGGGGGTGCTGGATCATGAAGCTGTGCTTGACCACCGGCATCGTGATGCCGATCGTGTCGGCCTCCTGAAACCCGTCGGTTCCCAGCAGCTCGGTCCGCACCTGCCCGGTGATGAACACCACCGGCACCGAGTCCATCATCGCGTCGGTGATGGGGGTGATGAGGTTGGTCGCGCCCGGGCCGCTGGTGGCCAGCGAGACGCCCACCTTGCCCGTCGCCTTGGCGTAGCCCTCTGCGGCGTGGCCGCCGCCGGCCTCGTGGCGGACGAGGATGTGGCGGATCCCGGCGTCGTAGAACGCGTCGTAGGTGGGGAGATTGGCCCCTCCAGGGAGGCCGAATACGACGTCGACACCTTCCGCCTTCAGACATTCCATCAGAGCGTCCACGGCACGCATTGCGCTGGCCTCCTTTCGGTGAGTTCGTACGACAACGCGCCCGCGCGTGCGGGCGAGAGCCGAGTGTAACCTGCGGACGTTCCCTGGACTGAGCGCATCCACCCGTGAGCATCCGCGTCGGCCTCGACCTCGTTTCGGTGGAGACCATCTCCGACTCGCTGAGCGCGCACGGCGATCGCTACCTCGACCGCGTCTACAGCGCGGGCGAGGTTGCCGACTGCCGCGCCGGGGACACAGTGGACCCGCGGCGACTGGCTGCCCGCTTCGCCGCCAAGGAGGCGGCGTTCAAGGTGCTGCGCGTCGGCGACGAGGCGGTCGCGTGGACCGACGTCGAGGTGGTGCGCGACCCCTCCGGGTGGGTCTCCTTGTCGCTGTCGGGCCGCGCGGCTACGCTGGCAGAGGCGGCTGGGATATCTGAGCTTGCCTTGAGCCTGAGCCATGAGCAGGGGTGCGCCGCCGCAGTCGTCGTTGCAGAGCTCCACAAACCTGCCGATACCTAGTGGCCCCTCCCGCAAATACGATCGCATTCGAGGCACACCTGGCGGCGCCAGGCTTTGTCCTCGGACCCTCGTGTAGCGGTGCTACACATCGGGTCCTGCGTCCTCGCCTGGCATCCACCAGTCGCACCTCTCGGTGCGACCGTACCCGCGGGAGCGACCACTCCACATGAACGAGACGATTCGCAAGGCCGTCGAGGATCACGCCCGGCTCCCGGTGCCGGTGTCCAGCCTCGCCGATGATGACGACCTCTACCAGGCCGGGATGACCTCCCATGCCTCGGTCAACGTGATGCTGGCCCTGGAGGACGCCTTCGACATCGAGTTCCCGGACCGCATGCTCAAGCGCAGCGTGTTCGAGAGCGTCGCGTCGATCCAGGCGGCCCTCACCGAGCTCCAGGCCGAAATCGTGTCATGAGCGTCGCCGTGGACCGCGAGCCGGAGCTGCTCGCCGGGGTTCGGACCATCGCCCGGGAGGTCGCGGCCGCCCACGCCGACGACGTCGACCGCGCCGGCCGCTTCCCCGCCGAGACGGTCGACGCCCTCCGCGCGGCAGGTGCACTCTCAGCGCCCGTGCCCGAGGCGCTGGGCGGCGGCGGCGCGTCGCTGAGCGCGATCGCCGCCTGCTGCCAGGAGCTGGGCCGCGCCTGCGGGGCGAGCGCGATGGTCTTCGCGATGCACCACATCCAGCTGCTGACGATCGTGCGCCATCTGGAGCGCGACAGCTGGTTTGAGTCCTACCTGAACCGGCAGGTGGCCGAGGGCCGGCTCATCGCCTCGGTCACGTCCGAGGTCGGCACCGGCGGCGACATGGCCCGCTCGATCGCCGCGGTCACCCCCGCCGAGAAGGGGCTGGTCTCCTTCGAGAAGCAGGCGCCCACCGTCAGCTACGGCGCCTACGCCGACGACCTGCTCACCACCCTGCGCCGCGCCCCGGAATCCGAGCCGGGCGACCAGGTGGCCGCGCTCACCCACAAAGACCAGCACTCGCTGGAGCCGACGGGCACGTGGGACGTGCTGGGGATGCGCGGCACGTGCTCCCCCGGCTCGTTGGTCCGCGCCCAGTTCCCGGCCGAGCAAGTGCTGGCCATCCCGTTTGCCAAGGTCGCCGCCGAGTCGATGGTCCCGATCTCCCACATCCTGTGGTCACACCTGTGGCTCGGGATCGCCGAGGACGCGTTCGACCGATCGCGGGCCTTCGTCAAGGCCGCGGCCAAGCGCACCCCGGGGGCCACCCCGCCGGCCGCGCAGCGTCTGTCGCGCCTCTCGAGTGAGGTCGCGCTCCTGCGCGGGCTGGTGACCTCGGGCCTGCGCGACTTCGAGGCCAACGCCGAGGGCCCGGCCCGCGAGCAGCTCTCGACGATGAGCATGGGACTGCGGTTCAACAACCTCAAGATCGCCGCCTCGGAGCAGACCCGCGACGTGTGCTTCGGCGCGCTCGAGGTGTGCGGGATCATGGGGTTCAAGAACGACACGCCTTTCAGTGTCGGCCGCCATCTGCGCGACGCGCTGTCGGCGCCCCTGATGATCGCCAATGAGCGGATCCACCAGACCAACGCGGGACTTTTGCTGATCGCCAAGGAGGTGTGAGTACCAGTGCCTGAGTTTCGTGCGGGGAGCCCGGAGCAGGTGGCCTATCTCGACGAGCTCATGGAGGCGGGCCTGCTCGCGGCCACCGGCGTCCACGGCCTCTACGCGCGCGGAAGGATCTTTGAGCACGTGCGTCTGAAGTTCGATGCCCTGGTCACCCGGACCGCCGCGCCCGAGTCGCCCGAGCCCCTGTGCTTTCCCCCGGTGGTCCCGCGCGAGCAGCTCGAGACCAGCGGCTACCTCGGCTCCTTCCCCCACCTCGCGGGGACGGTGTTCGCCTTCGAGGGCGACGAGAAGGAGGCCGCCGCCCAGCACGACCGGGCGTCGCGCCACGAGGACTGGAGCGGCTATCAGACGATGAGCGAGATGGTGCTCACCCCTGCCGCCTGCTACCCGCTGTACCCGGCGATCGCCGCCCGCGGCCCGCTCCCCGAGGGCGGCCTCACGCTCGACACTGGCGACGCGTACGTCTTCCGGCGCGAGCCGTCCAACGACCCGGCGCGGATGCAGATCTTCCACATGCGCGAGATCGTGCGCATCGCCGACGCCGAGACGGTCGTGGAGTGGCGGCTGGGCTGGCGCGCCCGGGCCGAGGAGCTGCTGCGCGATCTGGGCCTCGAGCTCGAGCTCGAGATCGCCAACGACCCGTTCTTCGGCCGCGTCGGACGGCTGCTGGCCGCCCAGCAGCGCGAGCAGGAGCTCAAGTGGGAACTGCTGGCCCCGGTCGCCGGCGACAACCTCACCGCGATCGCGTCCTCCAACTATCACCAGGACCATATGGGCCACACCTACGGGATCACCACCGCCGAGGGCGGGCCCGCGCACACCGGGTGCATGGCCTTCGGCGAGGAGCGGGTCACCTTGGCCCTGTTCGCCGCCCACGGACTGGACGTCGACGACTGGCCGGCGGAGGTCCGGGCGCGGTTGGAGCTTGACTGATGGCCACGACGGCGCGTGGTGAGGTATCGCTCTGGGGTCTTGATCCCGCGCGGTACACCCCTCACGCGCTCCACCAGCCGCCGCGGACCTATCTCGAGACCAACTGCTACGCCGACGCGCTGATCGAGCTCGTCCACGCCACCGGGGACGAGCCGCTGGCGATGTTCGGATTCATCCTGGCCACCGACTGGGAGGGCGACCAGTTCACCTATGCCAAGCCGCCGTACGCCGACCTCACGCGCCTGTACGGCATCGAGGTCCACGAGATGCTCCCCTACCGATCGCTGCCCGAGCACATCGAGGAGCAGCTGAGCCACGGACGGACGGTCCTGGTCGAGATGGACGCCTGGTATCTGCCCGACACGGCGGCCACCAGCTATCGCTCCGAGCACCTCAAGACGACGATCGTGCCCGAGGCGATCGACCGCGGGGCCGAACGGATGCGCTACCTGCACAACGCCGGCTTCTACGAGCTCGGCGGCGAGGACTATCGCGGCTGCTTCCGCATGCTCCCCCACTTCACCGACGACGTCATGGACCCGTTCACCGAGCTGGTGCGCTTCGGCGTCGGCACCCGTCTGAAGGGCGAGGACCTGCGCGTGGCGGCGCTGGACCTCATGCGCCGTTACTACGCGCTGCGGCCAAGGCGCAACCCGTTCGCAGCCTGGGGCGAGCGCCTCGCGGCGGACCTCCCGCGCCTGCTCGAGGGCGACGCCGCCGACTACCACGCCTACGCGTTCGTCACCGTGCGCATGGTCGGCTCCTCCTTCGAGCTGCTCGCCGACCATGTCGACTGGTGCTTGGGCGAGGACGGCGCGGAGGCGGCGGCCGCCTTCCGTGAGATCGTGGAGGCGACCAAGGTCCTCTCCTTCCGCATGGCCCGCCGGCGCGCGTTCGATCCCGCCGAGACGCTGACGACGCTGACGGGCGCTTGGGACCAGGCGATGTCCGCTCTGGGCCGCATCCTCTAGCCGCATGGATCTCATTGAGGGGTGGCAGGTCGCCTGCACGTCTCCGGGCCGCTGCGCCGGGCCGGCCGAGCTCGACGGCGCGCGGCTGGAGTGGGTGCCGGCGCGGGTCCCGGGCACGGCGGCGCGCGCGGTCGGCGCCGACGGCCGGGACTTCGACGCGCAGGACTGGTGGTTTCGCTGCCGCTTCGCTGCCGGTGATCCCGCAGAGACCGAGTTGCGCCTCGACGGCATCGCCACCGTCAGCGAGGTCTACCTCAACGGCGAGCTCGTGGTCGAGTCCGAGTCGATGTTCGCGTCTCACCGCGTGGACGTCGGGCACCGGCTGGGCGCCGAGAACGAGTTGGCCATCGTATGCCGGGCGCTCACTCCGCTGCTGGCCAAGCGCCGGCGCCCGAGCGCCCGTTGGCGGACGCGAGTGGTCAACGCCGGCAACCTGCGCTGGTATCGCACGATGATGTTCGGCCGCTCACCGGGTTTCGCCCCCGGGCCCGCGCCGGTCGGTCCGTGGCGGCCCGTGTCGCTGGCCGCACCCGACCCGCTGGCCGCGCTGCGCGTGCGTGCCCGCGTCGTCGGCAGCGACGGGATCGTGACGCTCACCGCGCCGAGGACCGGCGGCCTCGACGGGTGTGAGGTCCGGCTCGGCGACATCGGCGCGCCCTTGCGCCACGAGACCGAGCTGGTCGTCCCGGACCCGGCGCTGTGGTGGCCCCACACCCACGGCGAGCCCGCGCTGCATACGCTCGAGATCCGTCGCGGCGATCAGATCATCACGACGCGGAGGGTCGGCTTCCGGGCTCTGGGCTGGGCCGATGACATCCCCCGCGACGGACTTGACCTCCAGGTCAACGGAGTCGCAGTGTGGGTGCGCGGGGCGGTGTGGACGCCCGCGGATCTGGTCTCGATGGCACCGTCATCGGACGCGCTGCGTGGCCTGCTCCTGAGGGTCCGCGACGCCGGGATGAACATGGTCCGGGTGGTGGGGACCGGCGCCTACGAGCCACCGGCCTTCTTTGACCTGTGCGACGAGCTCGGCATCCTCGTCTGGCAGGACCTCATGTTCGGCAATCTCGACTACCCGGTCTCGGACCCGGACTTCCGCGCCACCGTGCTCGCAGAGGCCGCGGGCGTGCTCCACGACGTCGCCGGCCACGCCTGCCTCGCCGTCGTCTGCGGCAACAACGAGGTGGAGCAGCAACCCGCCATGATGGGCCTCGACCCCGAGCTCGGCCGCGATGCGCTGTGGGACGAGGAGCTGCGCGTGCTGGTGGACGAGTCAGACGCCGGTTGCGCGTACGTGCGCAGCACCCCGTGCGGGGGCCCGCTCCCCTTTCACGCCGGCGCCGGGATCACCCACTACTTCGGGGTCAGCGGGTATTTCGAGCCGCCCGCCGCGGCGCGCCGGGCCGACGTGCGCTTCGCCGCCGAGTGCCTGGCCTTCGCCAACGTCCCCGACGAGGTGCACGTCCCCGTCCATCACCCCGACTGGAAGGCCGGCGTGCCCCGGGACGCCGGGACCGGTTGGGACCTGGGCGCCGGCTGGGACTTCGACGACGTTCGCGACTGGTACCTGCGCTTCCTCTACGGCGTCGACCCCGTCGCCCTGCGCCGCTCGGACCTCATGCGCTATCTCGAGCTCTCGCGCCACGCCTCGGGCGAGGTCATGGCCGAGGTGATGAGCGAATGGCGCCGGGACGCCTCGCCGTGCCGCGGCGCGCTCGTGCTCTGGCTCAAGGACATGCTCGCCGGCGCCGGGCTCGGGGTGCTCGACCATCGCGGCGCCCCCAAGGTCGCCTATCACTACCTGCGCCGGGCGCTGGCCCCGGTGGCGGTGTGGATGACCGACGAGGAGGTCAACGGCGTCGACGTGCACGTCGCCAACGACCGCCCCACGGCACTCAAGGCTCGCCTGCGGGTCGCTCTCTACCGCGACGGATCCGCGCGTGTCGCCGAGGCCGAAACCGAGCTGCGCCTCCCCGGCCACGCGACGCGGCGACTCAACGTCGAGGGATTGCTGGGCACCTTCGTCGACGCCGCGTGGGCCTACCGCTTCGGCCCGCCCGCCCAGCATGCGATCGTCGCCAGCCTGCACGCGGCGGCCGGCGGCGACGGGCCCGACGTCCTCTCCCAGGCCTTCTTCTTCCCTGCCGGCCGCCCCAGCGCGCGCCGCTCCGCCGCCGAGCTCGGCCTGCGCGTGTCCGCGTCCGACGACGCGCTGAGCCTCGAGGCCGACCGGCTGGTCTACGGCGTCCGGATCTCAGCGCCGGGGTTCACGCCGCTCGACGACGCGTTCTCGGTCGAGCCCGGCCGCGGCCGCACGGTCGCCTTGCGCCGCGACGCCGCCGAGGCCCGCCCACAATCTGTTTCGGTCACTGCGCTCAACCTCTCAGATCAGGTCAGCGCGACGTGACCCAGTCCCTCTACCTCGACGTCGACGGCACCCCGGCCTTCTGCGTCCTGCACCGGCCCGAGGGGCGCGCGCGCGACACGGCGGTGCTCTTCGTCCCGCCGTTCGGCTGGGAGGAGGTGTGCTCCTACCGGATCCTGCGCGCGTGGGCCCAGCGTCTGGCCGACGCAGGCTTCCCGGTGCTGCGTCTCACCCTGCCCGGCTTCGGCGACAGCGGCGACGGGCCCAGGGACGCCGGCCGGCTGCAGGCATGGACCGCGGCGGTGACCGCGGCCGCGGGTGCGGTCCGCGTCCAGAGCGGCGCAACCGCTGTGGTGGCGATCGGCCTTGGGTTGGGCGGCATGCTCGCCTGCCGCGCCGCCGAGGCGGGCGCGGCCATCGACGGGCTCGTGCTGTGGGCGTCGCCCGCCCGCGGGCGCGAGCTCACCCGCCAGCTCAAGGCGTTCGCCCGGCTCGAAGCCGCCCAGGTGTTCGAGGGCCTCCCCGACCCGCCGCCGCTGCCCGAGGGCGAGATGGAGGTCGGCGGCTTCGTGCTCACCTCCGAGACGCTGGCCGACCTGGGGGCCGTCGACCTCAGCTCCCTGTCTCTGCCCCACGGGCTGCCCCGCGGAGCCCTGCTGCTCGATCGCGACGGCATCCCCGCCGACGCGCGCCTGCGCGACGCCCTCGCCGCCGAGGGGGTGAACGTCGAGACCGGCGCCGGAGACGGCTACGGCGAGATGACCTCGCACCCCCAGCAGAGCCAGATGCCCGAGGCGGTGGTGACCGAGGTGGCGGCCTGGCTCGAGCGGAACGAGGCGGGCGCCGACGCGACGGCGGCCCAGGTGCGCGACGCGACGGTGACCGGCGATCCGATCCCCCTGTCTGAGTCCGCGACCCTGCGGTGCGGCGACGCCGAGATCGTGGAGACCCCGCTGAGCCTCCCCTCGGAGTTCGGCAACCTGTCGGGCATCCTCACCACGCCCACGGAGGGCGGGCAGCCGGTGTGCATCGTCATGCTCAACGCGGGCGCGATCCGCCGTATCGGTCCCAACCGGATGTGGGTGGAGGCCGCGCGGCGGTGGGCGGCACACGGGGTGCCGTCGCTGCGGCTCGACGTCGAGGGGATCGGCGAGGCCGACGGTGCCGTGACGCCGTACGCCGACGACAATGCGCTGTACGTCGACACGCTCATCCCCCAGGTCACGCAGGCGATCGCCTTCCTGGCCGAGCAGGGGGTCGCCGAGCGGTTCATCACCGCCGGGCTGTGCGCCGGGGCCTACTGGGCGATGTATGTCGGCTTGGAGGACCCGCGGGTGACGGCAGCGCTCATGTTCAACAGCCGCGGAATCGTGTGGGACACCGGGATCTCGGCCTCGCGCGACCTACGACGGGCCTTCTCCCAGAAGCTCACCTGGGCGCGGATCCGCCACAACGTCACCGGGCCGCGCCTGCGGGCGGTGCTGCGCCTCCTGCTCGCCATGCCGGGTCGCTGGATGGCCCGCCGCCGAGGCGAGGACGCCGGCCCGCTCGAGGACCGCGTGAACGCCGTGATGCGCCAGATGCGGGCCGCGCCGCTGCGCTCCCTGTTCCTGTTCGCCGCGGCCGAGCCACTCGAGGAGGAGCTGGTCAACGGCGGCTGGCTGCCCCAGATCGAGGACTGGCCCAACGTCACCGTGGCTCGTGTCGCCGTCCGCGACCACACGCTGCGGCCGCTGATGGCCCAGCGGGAGGCCCACGCCGCGCTCGACCGCGCCGTCGAGGCCGAGCTGGCGCTGGCCGCGCCGGCGCGGTAAGCGCGGGCTCTGGTTGTCCGCCAGCGTGGCGCGGGGCACGGGCGCACGTCAACGGCGGACTTGGGAAGGGCGCATTACCGGCGTCCACGTGCAACTCCGTGGTTTCTGACACCACAGAGCACACGGTGCGGATTTGGCGAGCGTGTGCTCTGAGAGTTCAGCCCTCCGTATCTACAGAGCACACGCTTCGGAATCGTGCGGTGTGTGCTCTGTGGTGTCAGGATTTCGCCGGCGACGCTTCAGCCGCTCTTCCCAAGTCCGCCGTTGACGTTCGCCGATACCGAGCGGAACGTTGCAGGCCCGCCAGGGCCAGCTACCAGGCCTACCGTTCGGCCGCGGCGGCGGCCTGTGCCGGGTCGCCGCCCGGCCGGCGCGTCCCGATCACGACAGCCGGGTTGCCCCCGACGATCGTGTAGGGCGCCACATCCTTGGTCACCACCGCGCAGGCGGCGACGATCGCGCCCTCGCCCACCACCTTGCCGGCGAGGATCGTCGCCCGCAGGCCGATCCACACACCGTCCTCGATCCGCGGCGGCCGGCGCTCGGTGAACCCCTGCCATCCGATCGGCTCGTCGAGGTTGTCGAAGCGATGGTTCTCGGACAGGAAGGCCACGTCGGGGCCGACCATCACCTCCTCGCCCATGATCAGCCCGCCGTAGACCCGGCAACCGCGGCCCAGGCCGGAACGGTGGCCGATGGTGATCTCGGACCCGGTGCTCAGGTGCACGTCGCGGCCGATGTTGAACCGCTCGCCGCACCCGGCCAGGAACATCCGGCACAGCTCCTGACGGATCCACCGCGACAGATGCGCCAACGGCCCCTTGTCCGGCAGCTTGTTGGCGATGCCGTAGTACAGGCACAGCGCGCCGAGGCGCTTGATCTGAGCCAGGCTCATGCGCGGCGGACTCTAATGGGGAGGCGCGCGCTAGGAGGCGACGCGCCGCGACCCCGCGGTGGCCACGGCCGCCTCACTGGCCAGCGCGTACTCCGGGAACTCCAGCTCCTCGCCACAGCGCATGCACACCGCGTCGTGGAGCTTGACCACCTTCCCGCACTGGGGGCACTGCCGGCGCAGCTCACGGTTGTCCCAGCGGTAGAGGACCGCGCAGGCCAACCCGATGAACGGCACGCAGAACGAGATCAAAAACCACATGAAGAACGAACTGCCCTTCATGCGCCCGACGACGCCCCCGGCCATGCCAAAGAAGAACAGGATGACAATCAGGCCCATTCCGGCCATCGCAGAGACCTACCAGACGATGGTCTTCAGGGCCCAGAGCACCGCCAAGACGGCGGCTATGACAACGACCGTCCAAAACACCGCAGCGACGACGCCGATGATCACTTTGACCAGGATCGCGGCGGCGACGACGAGCACGAGCCCGGCGGCGGCTTTACGGACAATGGGAGTGTGGGAGCGGGTCGGCTCCATGTCAGAGCGCATGCGGAAAAGTCTAGCGCCGCGCCCTCCCGGACCAATACGGTTCGGCGCGCGATCGGCGGCCGATGACCGCGTCGCCCGCGCCGGGGGCTACGGGCGCTTGGCCGGTGCCGCGGGCTACGGCCGCTTGGCCCGCGCCAGCCGCGGCGCGCCCGTGGCCGCCGCAGGGCTGACGCGCATACGCGCGAGGCGGTAGCGGCGCACCACCGGCGCGGGGCCGGCGTCGGCCGCGTTGCGTCCGCTGGCCACCAGGAGGACTCGAGAGGATCTGTGTGGGGTGAGCATGGCGGGCAGTCTCACAGCGCGGGCCGGCTCTGCCATTGGCCCTGCGGACAAAGATCGCCCCTCGCCACCCTCCGCGCGTCTCAAAAAGCCGGACATTCGGCCATCTTCCGCGGCCCCTCGGAAGTGTTTCGCACCGGCCTCCGATGGTTTGAGTAGTTTCTACGGCGCTACTTAAAGCTCCCAGAACCGATTAAACACGTGTGTTCTGTGTCAAAATCACCCTGTGCCGTTGCCCCGGAATCCGGGTGAAGCCTGATGACTCCTAACCACGGCGCCTCCGCCGCAGCACACACTTCTTTTGAGTATTCCGACCCAAACCACCCGGAACTTCACGATTCCGACCGTTCGGGCAGTATGCTTACTGATCACTGGCCGCATATCGCCCAGCAGCCAGGGGGCGGGGCGCTGGACCTCCAACGTGAGCCGTCCAGGGGTCGAAGGGGTGATCCCGAGGGGCAACTCGGTCGTAAATCTCAGATGAATTACCTTCCTGCCAGTTCCGGGGTGGCGACGGCGCCACTGCCCGCGCGCACAAAGAACGTGCGCGAGCGCCTATGGGCGCAGCTGGTGGACGCCCAGCGCTGGTCCCGGCTCCGCCTCGCCGTCGACGCGATGATCCTCAGCGTCACGATCGCGCTGTCGCTCCTGTCCGGCCCCGCCGTCGACCGTTCCTATTCCGAGAGCTGGGTGGCCCTGCTGTTCGGCATCGCGGTCTTGGCCATGCTCCACGCACGCCCCGCGCCCGACGACCGGCTCAACGCCTCGTCGCTCGCGACCTTCAACAACGTGCTCGGCATCGTGTCGCTGGCCTCGATGCTCACCATCTCCACCGACTCGATCCTCGGCGGGAGCCATCCGGTGGCGTTGGCCACGCGGCTGTGGCTCTTCACCGTGGTCTACCTCGGCGGCGCCCGCATCTTCCTGGTGACCAGCCGGCACGAGGCGATCCGCCGTGAGGGCCTGGCCACCCCGACGCTCATCGTCGGGGCCGGCATGATCGGCTCGCACCTCGCCCACCGGCTCGTCTCCGAGCCGTCCTACGGCCTGCGTCCGGTCGGCTATCTCGACGCGGACCCGCTTCCCCACTCCCACCCTCGTGACGCGCGCACAATCCCGGTGGTGGGCACGCCGGATGACCTCGAGGAGGCGATCGCCAACACCGGCGCACGCCACGTGATCCTCTCCTTCTCCAACGAGCCCGACCACGTACTCGTCGAGAAGGTCCGCCAATGCCAGGCGCTCGGCGTCAACGTCTCCCTGGTGCCCCGGCTGTATGAGTCGATCAACGAGCGGGCCACCCTGGACCACGTCGGTGGGCTGCCGCTGTTGACCCTGCACACGATCGATCCCAAGGGCTGGCAGTTCGCCGTCAAGCACGCGCTCGACCGCAGCGCCGCGCTGTTCGGCCTCCTCATCCTGTCGCCGGTGCTCGCCGTCATCTCGCTCGCCGTCAAGCTGACCTCGCCGGGCCCCGTGCTCTTCCACCAACAGCGCGTCGGTCGCGACGGCCGCGCCTTCGACGTCCTGAAGTTCCGCACGATGACTGCAGCGTCCCCGCAGACCGGCTTCGAGCTCAGCGACGGGCTGGCTCCGGGCGGTGTCGAGGGCCTGGACCGCCGCACCTCGGTCGGGCGCATCCTGCGCGACCTGTCGCTCGACGAACTGCCCCAGCTCTACAACGTCCTGCGCGGCGACATGAGTCTCGTCGGCCCGCGCCCGGAGCGCCCCGAGTACGTGGTGCGCTTCGCCCGCGACGTCGCGCGCTACGAAGATCGTCACCGCGTAAAATCGGGCATCACCGGTTGGGCCCAGGTTCATGGCTACCGTGGACAGACCTCGATTGCCGACCGGGTGGAGTGGGACAACTACTACATCCAGAACTGGTCCATCTGGCTCGATCTGCGCATCATCTTCATGACGATTGCCGAAGTGCTTCGATTTCGCGGTTGACGAATCCTCCGAGGATTCGCCTTCCCTGATAAGAAAGCTTCCCTGATGTCCGCCAGCCCGATGCTGACCCGACGTCGCTCTGAGAATGAGCCGGGCGTTCTGCGCTACTACCGGACGCTGCGCGAACACGTCAAGCTCATCGTCGCGTGCACGGTCCTTGCGGTCGTGGTCGCCGCCATCTACACGCACGTGGCGACCAAGCGCTACAGCGCCGAGGCGCAGATGCTGGTCTCCCCCGCTGACTCGGGCAACGCCGCTCTGTCAACGCTCCCGGTGCTCCACGGAACCAGCGACCCCACCCGCGACACCCTCACGGCCGCCGGGCTGGTCACCAACCCGCAGGTGGCCCAAGCCGTGGTCAAGGCTCTGCACCTCAACATCTCATCGGGCGACCTCCTGTCCAAGGTCACCGCGACGCCGATCGGCCAGAGCAACCTGCTCGCGCTGCAGGCCACCTCGGACTCCGCCACGGGAGCCAAGCAGCTGGCCAACGCCTTCGCCGACCAGGTGGTCGCCACCCGTACGGCCAATCTCCACGCCGCCCTGGCCACCGCCATTCCCGGCCTCCAGGCGCAGATCCAGGCCGAGAGCCCCGCCGAGCGTGTCGCCAACAGCGCGCTGACCGCGCAGCTGGCGCAGCTCGAGCAGCTCAAGTCGAGCCCCGACCCGACGATCACGGTCTCTGCCCGGGCGGGCCTGCCGCTGGCTCCCTACACGCCCAAGACCAAGCTGGCGCTCGTCGCCGGGCTGATCGCCGGGCTCGTTCTGGGCGTCGGCGGCGCCTTCCTTCTCGACGCGCTGGATCCGCGGCTGCGCCGCGAGGAGCAGCTGCGCCATCTCTTCAATGCGCTCATCCTCACCGGGATCCCGCGCGAGCGGCCGCACCAGCGGTCAGCGGGCCCGCTGCTGCCCACCGATCTCTCGTTCGCCGGCCACGAGGGCTACCGGTCGCTGCGCACGTTCGTGGCGGCGCGGGCCGGCAACAAGCCGCAGGCCGTCCTGCTCACCGGCTCGGCGCCCGGTGAGGGCAAGACCACGACCGCCATCGGCCTGGCCACCTCGCTGGCCCAGGGCGGCGCCAGCGTCATCCTCATCGAGGCCGACCTGCGCCGGCCCGCCATCGGGCGCGCCCTCCAGCTCCACCCCGAGTACGGCACCGAGCACCTTGCTCAGGGCACCGTGGAGCTCGAGCAGGCGCTCACGCCGATCGTCCTCGACGGCGCCGAGCTCCAGGTGGTGGCGGTCAAGCGCCCGAGCGACTATGTCGCCGAGCGCCTCTCCTTCGACTTCTCGCAGCGGCTGGTCGAGCACGCCAAGGAGCTCGCCGACTTCGTCATCATCGACTCCCCGCCGATCACCCTCGTCGTCGACGCCCTGCCTCTGGCCAAGTACGTCGACGACGTGCTCATCGTGAGCCGCCTCGGGGTGAGCAAGCTGGCCAAGATCACCGAGCTCTACGACATGCTGATGAACTACGGCGTGCGTCCGCTGGGCTTCGTGGTCATCGGCGAGGCGCCGATCCGCGGCTCGATGTACTACTCGGCTGTCGAGGGCAGGCGCCCCGACGACCTCCGTCAGGCACCTCCCGTCAGTCTCGAAGCCACCGTCGACCAGCGCGACTGACGTGGCGGTAGCGCCCCGCATGCGAGCGCACACGCGTGGGCCGGCGCTCATGCGGGGGAGAGGCGAGTACGCCGGCTGGGCCGCGCTGCTGCTGGCGATGTCGGCCGCGGTCGGGCTCGCCGCCGGGATCAAGCCCTCACTCGGGGTCGCGGGCGCGATCGGCATCGCCTTCAGCCTGGTGACGATCTCCGACGTCACCGCAGGGCTCGTGCTCTTCACCATCCTGTCGTTCCTCGATGTGCTCAACAGCTCCTCGAGCGGCGCCACGAGCTTCATCAAGGTCGCCGGGCTGCTCCTGTTCGCGTCCTGGTATGCGCAGCGCCTCGTCGGCACCGCCCGCACGCGGGCGGCCGTCGGCCGCATCCCGGCCAACCTCATGTTCTGCGTGGTCGCCCTGGCCCTGTGGTCCGCCCTGAGCGCCACCTGGGCCGAGAGCTCGGGGGTCGCGCTCACCTCCACGATGAGCTTCGTGCTCAACATGCTCCTGCTGCCGATCGTCATGGTCGCGGTACGGCGGCGCGAGCACCTGTACTGGGTGTTGGCGGCGTTCCTGGCCGGCGCGATCATCTCGACCGCCTACGGCTTCATCTCCCCCGCGGCCACCGGTGCGGTCGAGGGCCGGCTCGCCGGCGGCATCGGCGACGCCAACGAGCAGGCCGCCGTGCTGGTCGCGGCCATCCCGATCGCGCTCGCCCTGGGCAACGCGATGCAGCGCCCGGCCCTGCGCATGCTCGCGTGGGGCGGCGGGGTGTTCTGCCTCATCGGCGTCTTCACCACCCTGTCGCGCGGCGGCCTGATTGCGCTGGGGTGCGTCATGGTGGCCGCGGTCGTGTTCGGCGGCCGGTGGCGCGCCAAGGCGGCCGTGCTGCTGGGGGCGACCGTCCTGGGGACCATCACCTACTACTTCGCGATTGCTCCCCTGGCCGCTCGCGAACGCGTCACGAGCGCGACCACCAGCGGCCGGTCGGACATCTGGCGGGTCGGATGGCGGATGGTGGAGGCCCACCCGCTCATCGGGTCGGGATCGGGCAACTTCCAGGAGGCGGCCATCCACTACGTCCAGGGCATCGGCAACCTGACGAGCGCCAACCTCATCGTCAACGTCCCGCATGTGGCCCACAACGTCTACCTCGAGATGCTCGCCGACCTCGGGATCCCCGGCCTGCTCGCCTTCCTCGGGGTGGCGGGCTTCTCCATGCTCGCGGTGGCCAAGGCGGCCCACCGCTTCGAGCGCCAGGGCGACCGCGACATGGAGCTGGTGGCGCGGTGCATGGTCCTGGCCATCGTGGCCTTCATGTCGGCGGACTTCTTCCTGTCCGGCGAGTTCTCCAAGCAGTTGTGGCTGACCTTTGCGTTGTGCCCGGCGATCCTGGCGCTCAGCCAGCCCTCAAGCGCGACCGACGAGGATCCGGTGCCGACCGCGCCGCCCTCGCCGGACCCCGCCTACCGCCCCCAAGCCGCATACTGACGCCCTCATGACCGGGTCCCTTCGACGCCTTCGCGTCCTCTCCGTGCTGGACTCACCCACCGATCAGGGCGGGGCCGAGCGGTTCGCTCTCGGGTTGGTGAGCCACCTTCCGCGGGACCGCTTCGAGCCGTGGGTCTGCTCCACCCGCTTCGCCACACCGGAGGCCTCGGAGTCGCTGGCCGACGCGGGCGTGAGCCACATCAGCCTGCGCCGGACCGGCAAGCTCGACGTCTACCGGCTCGGCGGCCTGGCCATGCTGCTGAAGATGGGCCGCTTCGACGTCGTCCACGCCCACATGTTCGGCTCGAACGTCTGGGGAACGGTGCTGGGCAAGCTGTGTGGGGTCCCGGTGATCATCGCCCACGAGCACAACTGGTCCTACACCGGCGAGCTCATGCGCCGCACGATCGACCGCCACGTCATCGCGCGCTACGCCACCCGGTTCGTCGCGGTGTCGGAGTCAAACCGCACCCGCATGATCGAGCTGGAGGGCATCCCCGCCGAGAAGGTGCTCGTGCTCCCGACCGCCTACATTCCCCACCGCGTCACCGACCCGACCGACATCCGCGCCGAGCTCGGGCTCGCGCCCGACGCGCGCGTCATCGGCGTCGCCGCCACCCTCCGTGTAGAGAAGGCGCTCGAGGTGATGATCAGCGCCCTGGCCCAGGTGGTGCAGAGGTTCCCCGATACCCACCTCGTCATCGCGGGCGACGGACCCCAGCGCGGGATGCTCGAGGCGCAGGTGGCGAGCACGGGGATGACCGGGCATGTCCACCTGCTGGGCGAGCGCCGCGACGTCACGCCGATCCTCGAGAACGTCGACGTCGGCGCCCTCTCCTCAGATTGGGAGGGCATGCCGCTGTTCGTGCTCGAATGCATGACCACCGGCACACCGGTGGTGGCCACGAACGTCGGTGGCCTTCCCGAGATGGTCGAGGACGACCGCACCGGCCTGCTCGTCCCGCCGCGCGACCCCGGCGCGCTGGCGGATGCGATCAGCTCACTCCTCGCCGACCCCGAGCGAGGCCGGCGCCTGGCGGCCGCCGCCGCCGAACGGATGCACGACTACACGATCGAGACGGTCGCCCACCGCTTCGGCGACCTCTACGAGCAGCTCGTCAGCGACGCCGCGCCGGAGCCCGATGCGCGGGTGGCGGCGCAGACGTGAACCCGGCGCTCATCCTCTGCTACCACGCGGTGAGCCCGACCTGGGAGTCCGAGCTCTCGGTGCCGCCCGACGCGCTGGAGCGCCAGATCGAGCACCTCCTGCGCCGCGGGTGGCGCGCCACCACGTTCACCGAGGCCATCGTCGGCCCGCGGGACCGCCGCGCCTTCGCCGTCACCTTCGACGACGCGTTCGCCACCGTGCGCACCTACGCCGCCCCGGTGCTGCGCCAGTTCGGCGTCCGCGGGACCCTGTTTGTGCCGACCTCGTTCATGGAGGGCGATGGGGTCCTCTCCTGGAAGGGGATCAAGGGCTGGCAGGACACGCCTCAGGCCGGCGAGCTGCAGGCGATGACCTGGGAGCAGGTCGGCGAGCTGGCGGAGTACGGCTGGGAGATCGGGTCTCATACGCACACCCATCCCCACCTGCCCGAGCTCAGCGACGCGAACGTGCGCGAGGAGCTCTCGGTCTCGCGCGACGAGCTCGCGCGGCGGCTGGGGCGGCCGGTTGACTCGATCGCCTATCCCTACGGCGACGTCGACGACCGCGTCGAGGAGATCACGCGGCGGGTGGGCTATCGGACCGCCGCGGCCCTGCCCGGCTCGTTCCGGCAGCTCAACGTCCACCGCTACGCGCGCCTGGGGCTTTATCACAACGACGGTGCCGTGCGATTCTGGCTCAAGGTGGCCCGGGGGACACGGGGGCTTGGCCTGGGCTCGTCCACGGTGCTCTGACGCGCGGACGATGACGAGCGCTGCAACTCGCCTGGCGGTGTTCTGCGACTTCTCCTACCGCCGCGATGGGGACGTGATCACCGCCGAGCTGCCGTTCAGCCTCTTCCTCGAGGCGCTCGCGCGCCACTTCCGGGCGGTGACCCTGATCGGCCGCCTGGACCCGACAGGGAGGCGGTTCCCCTACGAGATGCGGGGGATCGAGCTCCAGGCCCTGCCCTACTACGCCAGCGGCGCTGACCTGAGCGCCGTCATGCGGGCGCTCCCAGCCGCCGTGCGGCGCTTCTGGGGGGTTCTGGGCCGCACGGACGTCGTGTGGGTCCTGGGCCCCAACCCGCCCCATGCCATCGTGTTCGCGCTGCTGGCCCTGGCCCGCCGCAAGCGCCTCGTGCTCGGCGTACGCCAACAGCTTCCCCGTCTCATCCGCCACCGCCACCCTGGTCGCCCCCATGTGTGGGCGGCCGCGTGGCTGCTCGAGCAGATGTTCCGGCTGCTCGGCCGCGTCGCCGGCGTGGTGGTCGTCGGGCCCGAGCTGGCGCGCGAGTACCGCCACTCCCGCCGTCTCCACACCGCGCTCATCTCGCTGCTCACCGAGGACGACATCGCCGCCGCGTCCGCCGACCATCGCGACTACGGCGGCGACGAGCTGCGCTTGCTCAGCGTGGGGCGTCTGGATCCGGAGAAGAATCCGCTGCTGATGGCCGAGATCCTGCGCGACGCGCTGCGCACCGACCCCCGCTGGCGGCTGGACGTCTGCGGCGACGGGAGCCTCGCTGACGCCCTGCAGGCCCGCGCCGCCGAGCTCGGCGTCGCCGATCGCGTCGTCATGCGCGGCCACGTCGGCTTCGGGGCGCCGCTGTGGGAGCTCTATCGCACAAGCCACGCCCTGCTGCACGTCTCCCTGACCGAGGGCATGCCCCAGGTGCTGCTGGAGGCGTTCGCGGCGCGGCTGCCCGTGGTGGCCACGGCTGTGGGCGGCGTGCCGGAGATGGCCGGCGGCCGTGGGCTGCTCATCGCGCCCCGCGACGCCCCCGCGGGGGCCTCGGCGTTGCAGCGGCTGCTCGACGACCCGGCCGAGCGCCGCAGTCACGTCGAGGCCGCCGCCGCCTACGCCTCAGACCACACGCTCCAGGCCGAGTCGGCCCGCCTCGCGCGGTTTCTGGACGGCGGGGCGTGACGGTCGGCGAGAGCGTGGGCTGCTCGATCCTCGTGCCCGTCTACGACGAGGAGCGCTACATCGAGCCGATGGTGGCCGCGATGCGCGCGCAGCACTTCGACGGCGAGCTCGAGTTCGTGTTCGCCGACGGCGGCTCGAACGACCGCACCCGTGAGATCCTCGGCGAGCTGGCCCGGTCCGATCCCCGCATCCGGGTCTTTGACAATCCGCGGCGCACCGTCTCCAGCGGCCTCAACGTCTGTCTGCGCGAGGCGCGCGGGACGTGGGTGGCCCGGATGGACGGTCACACCGTCTACCCCGCCGGCTACGTCGCGGATGGGATCGCGCGGCTCCAGGTCGGTGACAGCAACTGGATCTCCGGACCTCAGCGGGCCCGCGGCCACAACCCCGTCTCGCGGGCGATCGAGCTGGCGCTGGAGTCTCCGTTGGGACGAGGCGGGTCCAGGAAATGGTCCCCGCCCACCCACGCCGTCGGCGCGTCGGCCGACGAGTTCGAGCTCGACACGGGCATCTTCGGCGGGGTGTGGCGGCGCCAGACGCTCCTTGACTACGGGGGCTGGGACGAGCGCTGGGACAAGAACGAGGACTCCGAACTGGCGGCGCGGTTCCTGCGCCGCGGCGAGCGGCTCATCTGTCTGCCCAGCATGAGCGCCGACTACGCGCCCCGCGACACCCTGCGCGGCCTGTGGCGCCAGTACCGCGACTACGGGAGCTTCCGCGCCCTCACCGCCCGCCACCATCCCCGGTCGATGCGCCGCTCGCACCTCATCGCGCCGGCGCTCGTCGTCGACGCCGCGCTCGCCGTCGCGCCCGGACGACTCGGCCGGCTCGCGCGACTGGGCTGCGGCGTCTACGCCGCGGCGCTCGCCGTCTCCGGTGTCCAGGCCGCGGGGCGTAGCGGGCGGCCGGCCGACGCGGCACTCGTGCCGGTTGTGCTGGCGACGATGCACGGCGCCCACGGGGTCGGCGAGCTGACCGGTGCCGTGCGCTACGGGCCGCCGTGGTCCGCCCTCGCAATGGCGGCCGGCCTGACCGAGATCGGCGACGCGCTCGAGCCTCCGCCCGAGGCCGTGTACGCGCCGTCGCTTCGCTGAACGACGCTCAACGTTTGTTGGGGATGATTGTTGGCGAATTGCGCCGCGCGTGGACCTTTTTCTCACCAAGTCTGCGGGAAACCTCAACACTTGCCCGATCTCGGTGTAGAGAGCTAAACCTTCTGGAAGTCCGGCCGATAGCACGGCTACCCCCTCTGGTCGTGTCACCCGGATCCTGTGAGTCGCTGCCGCACTCTCATACGAATCGCTGCGCTTTTTGCGTGCCTGCTGACAGGCGCGCTCACCGTCTCAGGCCCCGCCTCTGCCGCCTCTTCAGTGTGCGCCCGGGCGTTCGGCTCATTCTCGGCGAACAACTTCCCGACGGGTTGTTGGCGTCCCTACAGCGCGAGCTCGCCGTTCAACCGCCCGCTGCCGGCCAACCCCACGGTGGCGTCCGATTCGGCGTCGATCATCGCCAACCTGACCGCCAACAATGTCAACTTCGAGGGCGGCAGCGGTCAGTTTGCCTTCACCTCTGACGACGGCCGCGACGCCGTCTACTACTCGCGCCCCTCAGACCCAGTGGTCACCGTCCACTGCACCTATTACTGGGGGCCGGGCACGTGCACCGGTGCCAACAAGGTCAACGTCGACGGCCAGCAGATCCACGTCCCCGCCGGCGCCATGCCTCAGGACAACGGCTCAGACGCGCACATGACCGTCGTCGACCAGGCCGACCAGGTCGAGTACGACTTCATGCACGCCGGCTGGTCGGCCGATCACCAGACCCTCGAGGTGTGGTCCGGTGCCCAGATTCCCGCCGGGCCCAACCTCGGGACCGGGCTTGGCGGCGGTGGCACCGCCGCCGGCTTCTCCACCCTCGCCGGCCTGATCACCGAGCCTGAGTTGGCCTCGGGCGCCATCAACCACGCGCTGGCCATCAACGTCCCGTGCAGCAACGGCTCGGTCTACCCCGCCCAGGGCGCCAACGGCTTTGCCTGCAGCAAGCTTGGCGGCGAGAACGACGGCGGCAGCGCCGCCCCTCTCGGCACTCTGCTGCAGCTGGACATGACCGACGCCCAGATCGCCGCCTCCGGCGCGCCGGCCTGGGAGAAGACGATCATGACCGCGATGGCCCACTACGGCATGTACGTCAACGACACCGACGGCATGAACGAGATCGAGCTCGAAGCCGTGTCCGATATCTCCTACACCAGCCTCGGCGGGCCGTCCCTGATGGACAACTTCATCAAGGGCAAGGGCGGGTCCTACTACGCCCCGCTCAACCGCTGGATCCTCAGCGGCCGCTTCATCCCGGTCACCAAGCTCCGCGTCGTCAGCCCGTGCTTTGCCCAGGGGGCGTGCCCCGGCTCGCCCGTCCGCAGCTCGAACTCGCGCAGGCGGAGGGCCAACGCCGCCAACGTCCGGCATATCGCCCGGCGCGGTCACGAGACCGCCGCCGAGATGCACTTCGCCCGCAGCTGACGTCAGCGCCGCGGCGCCGGACCGGCGAGCGTCTCGTCCACGACCTCGAGCAGGCGCGTCGCGTAATGCGTCAGCGTCAGGTGGCCGAGCGCGTGCTCACGCGCCCGGCGACCGATCCGCTCGCGCTCGGCGGGGTCCTCGAGCAACCGCCTGACCGCGTGGGCCATAGCCGCCGAGTCGCCCGGCGCCACGATCAGACCGGTGTCGCCGTCGGTGATGTAGTCGCGCACCCCGGGCGTATCGGTGACGACGATCGCCTTGCCGCGCGCCATCGCGTTGACGTACGTCGTCTGTCCCGCGGCACGGTCATCGCGGGCCAGCAGCGGGACCACGATGACGGCCGCGGCCCGGAGCATCGCGTCGTACTCGGCCTGGGGCCGCGGTCCGATCGTGAGGTTGGCCGCGACCGAGCCGAGCTCGGCGGGGCCCGTCACCGTGGTCGCGATGTCGACCGGCGCCTCGATCTCGGCGGCGGCGGCGATCAGCGGGCCGTAGTCGCGCAGCGAGTTGCCCCCCGCGAACACGCGGCCGTTGTCGGTGGACTCCAGGTCATCCTTGAGCGTCGCGGGCCACGGCGTGAAGCAGACCCGGCTTGACCTCAGGCCCCAGGTCCGCGGGAAGCTCTCGGCCTCGAACCGCGTGAGCACGCAGAAGCTCGTCCGCGGCCCGTCGATCATCCGGATGCCGACCCGGTTCACAGCGGTGTCGAGGCCCCCGCCGGCCTTCCAGGTCGAGTCGGCGATGAGGATCGCCGGGTGGCGAGGGAGCCGGCGCACGAGCGCCGCGGCCACCTGGTCGCGCCGTGCCGATCCGTCCAGGACGACCGCGTCGTAGCGGCCGGCCCGGCTCACGACGGCCGCGATCGTGGCGGCATCGGAGTCTCGCGGGCGCAGCATGTCCACGCGCTCCTGCCACACCGCCATCGGGGGATCGGCGCCGAACAGAGTCGAGAGGATCCTCCGGCGCGCTCCGGGCATGCCGCGCGAATCTATCAACCGCTCTGGCCGCCTCCCGGCGTGGTTCCCGCCCCTGCGTGGCCGAGATCAACGTTCGTTGTACCCGCGGGCACTGAGGTTTTGGCCATCGCCCCGACGCGCCGATGAGCCATCCAGACGTGATGAACCGGGGCTCCTTCACCAGCCGCATTCCTAGACTGTTCGGACTGGTGTTGCCGCTGGCCGTGCTCTTCTCGACGTTGATGATCGGCTCGGCCTCGGCGGACACGCCGTCGGCCTGCACCTCGTCGTTCGGGTCCTTCTCGTCGTCGAACTTCCCGGGCGCGTGTTGGCGGCCCTACAGCTCCAGCTCGCCGTTCAATCGGCCGCTGCCGGCCGACCCGACGGTGGCGCCCAACTCGTCGGCGATCATCGCCAACCTGACCGCCAACAACGTCAACTTCGAGGGCGGCGGCCCCTTCGCCTTCACCTCCGACGACGGCCGTGACGGGGTCTACTACTCCCGCACCTCGGATCCCGTGGTCACGATCCACTGCACCTATTACTGGGGCCCCGGCACCTGCTCAGGTGCCAACAAGGTCAACGTCGACGGCCAGCACATCCACGTCCCCGCCGGCGCCATGCCCCAGGACAACGGCTCGGACATGCACATGACCGTCTTTGACCAGGCCAACCAACTCGAATACGACTTCGAGCACGCGACCTGGTCGGCCGATCACCAGACCCTCAACGTGTGGGCCGGCGCCGAGATCCCCGCCGGGCCCAACCTCGGCACCGGGCTCGGCGGCGGCGGCACCGCCGCGGGAACGGCCACTCCCGCCGGCCTGATCACCGAGCCCGAGCTGGCCTCGGGCACCATCAACCACGCGCTGTCGATCAACCTCCCCTGCACCAGCGGCGCCGTCTACCCCGCCGGCGGCGCCTACGGCCTGGCCTGCAGCCAGATCCAGGGCGAGAACACGACCGGCGCGGCCCCGCTGGGCACGCTGCTGCAGCTCAACATGAGCGACGCCCAGATCGCCGCCTCGGGCGCGCCGGCCTGGGAGAAGACGATCATGACCGCCATGGCCCACTACGGCATGTACGTCAACGACACCGACGGCCTCAACGAGATCGAGCTCGAAGCCGAGTCCGATATCTCCTACACCAGCCTCGGCGGCCAGCCCCTCATGTCCAACTTCATCTCCCAGCAGGGCGGCTGGTACTACTCGCCATTGAACCGCTGGATCATGGAGGGCCCCGGGATCCCCATCAACAAGCTGCGCGTCGTCGACCCGTGCTGGGCCCAGAGCCTGTGCAGCGGCTCGGGGACCACCACCTCGGATCCCGCCCCGCCCGCAACCCCGCCCACGACCACGCCGCCCGCGAGTACCCCACCGGCCAGCACCCGGCCGACCACTCCGGTCTCGACGACGCCGCCGGCCACCACCCCGGTCACCCCCACCCCCACCCCGGTCGCCAGCGCCCCGGTCAAGCCCACGCCGACGCCCGCGCCGGCCAAGCACTCCCCCAAGAAGAAGCAGCCCAAGAGCAAGGGGCGCCCGAGCCTCGCGCGCACCGCATCTGTCAGCACGCGCAGCTGCAAGACCTCCAAATCACGCGCCTCCGCCAAGAGCGCCAAGCACGCCGGCTGCGCGACCGCCGTCACCGCCGCCAAGCGCCGCGCCGCCGGCCGGCGCTGACCACCCCCGCTGCTAGCCTCGGCGCGCGATCCGTCCAGCCAGGATCGCGCTGACCGCCGTGGTCCCGAGCTCCGACGACACCCGCGACGCCGAGCGACCGCTCGGTCAGATCGCCGCCCGCGGCGCGCGGCTGGCCATCGTGGGCTGGGGCGCGAGCCAGGGCCTGAACTTCGCCGCCTACATCGTCCTGGCCCGCCTCCTGGACCCCGGCGATTTCGGCACCTTCGCCGCCGGCTCCATCCTCATCGCCTTCGGCGTCCTGTTCGCCGAGTCGGGCACCATGGCGGCGCTCATCAGCCGCCGCGACCGCATCGATGAGGCGGCGAGCACCGCGTTCTTCTCGCTGGTGGTCAGCGGTGTCCTGCTGTCGCTGGTCTCGCTCGCCGCCTCGCCGCTCGTCGGGCTGTTCTTCCAGAACCACCGGGCGGGCGTCGTCGCCGCCGCGCTCTCGGGATGGCTGTTCCTGCGCGCGATGACGATCGTGCCCGACTCGCTGCTGCAACGCCGGTTCTCCTACGCGCGGCGCGTGGCCGTCGATCCGCTGGGCGCGATCGCGTTCGCGGCGGTCGCCATCGCGACCTGCGCCACCGGCGCGGGGGTCTGGGGGCTGGTCTGGGGCACGTACGCGTCCGAGGTCGTCGAGGTGGCCGCGGCGTGGGGCTTCGCGCGCTACCGCCCCCGCCGGAAGCTGGCATCGATGGCCATGTGGCGCGAGATCGCGTCCTTCGCGCGGCCGGTGCTGGGCTCGGAGATCCTGCGCCGCATCGCCAGCCAGATGGACGTGATCATGCTGGGGCGCTTCACCAGCGCCGCGACGCTGGGCCAGTATCGCAACGGCTTTCGCCTGGCCTCGCAGCCGGGCCAGGCATTCGTCGACGTCGGCGCCTACGTCCTGCTCCCGACGCTGGCTCACATCTCCCGCGAGGAGCGCGGCCTGGGCGCGGTCGTGCGTCGCGTCTACGGGGTCGCCCTGGCCGGCGCGGTGCCGATCAGCCTGGCCATGATCCCGCTCGGCGTGCCCATCGCCGTCCTGTTCCTCGGCGAGGAGTGGCGCCCGGCCGGACACGCCATCGCCGCGCTGTGGGGCCTGCTCCTGGGCGGCGCGATCTCCTCGGTGGCGGCCGAGTCGTCCAAGGCGATCGGCCGGCCCAGCCTACTCGTGCGCATGCACAGCCTCAATCTCGGCGTGACCGCCGTGCTCGTCATCGCCGCGGCGATTCCGTTCGGCCTCATCGGCGTCGCCACCGCGGTCTCGGTCAGCCAGGTACTCGTCGGCCTCTACGCCTTTCACCTCGTCTCCACGCACGTGGGCATGACCTGGCGCGAGATGGCCGCCGAGGCGGCCTCGCCTCTCGTCGCCTCCGGGCTCCTGTTGGCGGCGATGGTGGCGTTTGCGGTGGTGACTCACCCGCTGGACCACGGCGAGGTCCTCGGCTTCGTGCTCACCGGCGTGCAGGTGCTCCTCGGGGCCGTCGTCTACCTGGGCGCGCTCGGGTTCATCGACCCGCGGCGCCGCCACGACCTGACGGCGATGCGGCGCCGGCTGGGGCGCTCGGCCGGCCCCGGCTACGCCTGATCGACGGTCCGCAGGTCGCCGAAGGCCTCCGTGATCTCGGCGGGCGGCTCGTCGTACCAGGACCACGTCAGGCCGGCACGCTTGCGGATGGCGCCCACCACGTTGCGCGCCCGCCGCGCCAGCGAGGCCGCGCCCGCCTCACCGGCGACGATCGCCACATCGCGGTCAGCGGCCGCCCGGCTGTCACGCAGCGCCGACCGCGCGTCCTCGGAGGGCATCTCGTGCTCGGGCAGGCCGTGGTAGACCCGCGCCGCCGTCCGCTTCATGGCCAGGATCTGGTGCGAGGACTGCCCCGGGTGCATGCGGTAGATGGCCAGCCGGCCCCCCATCCACACGGGGTCAAAGCCGGCGACGAGGATCCGCAGCCACAGGTCGTACTCCTCAGACAGGGGCAGTGACTCGTCGTAGCCGCCCACCGCCGCGAGCACCGCCGCCGGCGCCGTGGCCGAGGTGAAGACGAAGTTGCGCCGCAGCAGCGCGGCCAGAAAGCTCGCCCGGTCCGGCGGGGGCGGGTCCAGCGCGTCCATCGCCGAGCCTTGCTTGACCTGGCCGCGGCCGGCGTCGAACACGTAGGCATCGGTGTAGGCAAAGCCGGGGTTGGAGGCCGCGGTCAGCGCCGCCGTGGCCGTCTCCACGTAGCGCGGCAGCCACAGGTCGTCGGCGTCCAGGAAGGCGACCCACTCTCCTCGGGCCGCGGCGATCCCGGCGTTGCGCGCCGCCGAGGGGCCGCCGTTGGCGCGCGAGACGAGCCGGACGCGGGGATCGTCGATGCCGGCCACGACCTCCTCGGTGGCATCGGTCGAGCCGTCGTTCACGACGATCACCTCGAGGACCGGCACGGTCTGGGCCAGCGTCGAGCGGATCGCGGAGCGGATCGTTGTGGCGGCGTTGAAGGCCGGTATGACGACAGACAGGCGTTCGCTGGTCATTCGGGCCTCGAGCGGGCTGGAGGCTAGCAACGTACGGGCTTGAGCACCGGGGCGCTGGCGCCGATGCTTCTGGCAACATGGCGCCGTTGCCCGACCTCAGGATCGCACCACGTCTGCGACCCCATCTTCGGGCCGGGTTGCCCGCTCTCGTCGCCGTCGCCCTGATGCTCGTGTGGGCGATCCAGAACGGCGGCTTTGACGCCAGCACCTGGTACTGGGGAGCCCTGGTCCTTCTGGCCACGTTCACCGCGGTGTGGGTGGGCGTGTTGCGCGGCCACCTGAGGCTGTCACGAGCCAGCGCAATCGCCGTCGGCCTGTTCGCCGGCTACGTCGCCTGGTCCTATCTCTCGATGACCTGGGCGCAGTACCCCGGCATCGCCTTGGACGGCAGCAACCGAGCGTTGCTCTACCTGCTCATCTTCACGCTGCTCACCGCCCTGCCCTGGACCAGGGAGACGATCCTGGGCGCGCTCCTGCTCTTCGCGGGTGGCGTGGGCGTCGTCGGCATCGTGCTCATGGTGCGGCTGGCCTCGGGAGCCAACGTGACCGCGCTGTTCTTCGGCGGCCGGCTGGTCGCCCCCACCGGTTACATCAACTCCACCGCCGCGCTGTTCACGATGAACACGCTCGTCTGCATCGTGCTCTCGACCCGACGGCGCCTGCCTGGCCCCGTCCGCGGGCTCTTGGTCGCCTTCGCCGCGGTCTCCCTGCAGCTGGCCACGATCGTCCAGAGCCGCGGCTGGCTGTTCACGCTGCCGATCATCGCCCTGGTGGCGATCGTGATCGTCCCCGACCGCCTCCGCGTGGCCGCGGCGGCGGTCATCCCCGTGATCGCGACGCTCATCCCGGTGCGCCGGCTCCTGCACGTCTATCAGAGCGGGCCATCCGATCCCCTGCGCGCCCTGGCCATCCACGCCGCCCGGCCCGCCCTGGCGATGTGCGTCGGGGCCTTCGTGCTCGGGACCCTGCTGGCGTGGGCGGACAGCCTGTATCGCGGGCGCGGTCTGGGGCGCACGCAGCGCCTCGCCCTCGGCACCGCGCTCGCCGTCGTCGGGGTCGCGGGTGTGCTGGCCGGCGGACTGGTCGTGAGCAAGGGTGATCCGTTCGGCTTCATCTCGCGCCAGTGGCATGGGTTCGCCCACGCGGAGGCCGTCTACGGCAGCTCGCACTTCACCGACGTCGGCAGCGGCCGCTACGACTACTGGCGCGTGGCGCTCCACGCCTTCGAGCGCCATCCGATCGGCGGCCTGGGCCAGGACAACTTCGGCGACTACTACCTGACCCTGCGCAAGACCGGCGAGGAGCCCAGCTGGACGCACAGCCTGGAGCTGCGCCTCCTCGCCCACACGGGCATCGTGGGCTTCCTGCTCTTCGGTGGCTTCCTCGTGGCCGCGCTCAAGGCGGCGGCTCGGACCCGGCGCCATGGCGATGCCGACGCCCGGCTGCTGGCCGGGGCGCTCCTGCTGCCCCTGGTCGTCTGGCTGATCCACGGCTCGCTGGACTGGTTCTGGGAGGTGCCCGCACTGACCGGTCCCGCGCTCGGGTTCCTGGGCGCCGCCGGCGGCCTGGGCACCGCGTTGGGCATCGCCCCGGCGCTGGGGGCCGCGCCGGCGGGGGTTCCGCGGGCCGTGCCGGCAGAGGTTCCCGAAACCTCTGCAGAACCTCCATTGGCGCCCGAGCCCCCTCCGGCCCGTCCGAGGCGCCGCGTGCCCCGTTTCGTGGCGATCTCGGCCGGGCTCGTCGTCCTCGCCTGCCTCACCGTGGTCCTGGCCTTCCCGTACCTGTCCGCGCATGAGGTCCAGGTCGCCTCGCGCGCCGACGCCACCAACCCGTCAGCGGCTCTCGACGACCTCCGGCTGGCGTCCAAGCTCAATCCGCTCAGCTCCGATCCGGGCCGTCTGGCAGGTGCCATCGCGCTGCGAAATGGCCGATGGACACTGGCTTTGCGCCAGTTTCGCAAGTCGCTCTCGGCCGAGCCGGGCGGTTGGTTCTCATGGCTCGGCGCCGGCCTGGCCGAGTCAGCGCTGGGTGAGCCCGAGCAGGCTCATCGGGACTTCGCCGTCGCGCGGCGGATCAATGCGCGTCAGCCGGCCGTGCAGGACGCGCTGCAGCGTGTTTTCAGCAAAAACCCGCTGACGTCCGAGGAGGCCTTCAAACTTCTCGTCCTTCTGCAATGAGCGGAAATAACCAAACGTTGTTTGCATAATTTGCCTAACAACAGGATAAGAACTCTGTGCTTTTGCTCCATCTTGCGGTACGATCCTGTCGGGGTAAGTGAGGGCTCTGAGGTTGCTGGCCCTCATTTGCAAGATCCAGAAAGGTCAGCGGGACAAATGAAACGCATCGTGACGTTGATTGTGAGCCTTGCGCTCCTTGCCATAGCCGTGCTGCCGAGCGCGGCGTTCGCTGCCAGTTCAACCTGCCAGAGCTACAACGCGCAGCTCTGCCAAGTGGCCAGCAACACGGCCTCCCGGACAACGGGAACCTCCCCCACCAGCACAAGCACGGCGAGCACCCTGCCGTTCACCGGCTTGGATGTCGGTCTGCTTGTCGCCGGCGGCGGTGTCCTCTTGGGCGCCGGCCTGGTGGTTCGCCGCTTCTCCCGCGGGGTTCAATAGCGCGCAGCGCCAGAGGGCGCACCAAGGATGGTTTTTCAGCCCCGTCGGCTCACCGGCGGGGCTGCCTTGCGTTCTGAGGCCTGACCGCGTCCCATCGCCTCTGAATGCAGGGCGCGCCATTCGGCGTTTGACCGCCACGGCCGGCCTCCGGCGACCCCTCAGGGCCGTGCGGCGCTGATCGTTGATGCGGATGCGCGCTGGGGTTCGAAACGCCGCGAGCACGGCCTGAGGCGTCGCCTGCTGCCGTCGCCGTACCGCCACCTGGCTCGCGCCAAACAAGGGGCGGCGATGACGCGGCCAGCAAGCGCCCGGGCCAACCCGCCCGACCCGCGCGGCCTCGTCCACAGGCCACCGTGGGCCGGGACGGGGCAGCCGTTCAGGCCGCACGTCGAAGCCACGTCCCATCCCACCACCCACGCCCCACAAGTGCAGCGTGCGGCCGAACGGTCTGCCCCGGCCCGGGCCCGACCGACAGCAGAAAGGTGAGGCCCCACAGGCCCAGGTCAGCTCGTGCCGACCCGCTCCCGGATGAGCCGCGTGACCTCGCCGCCGTCCGCGCGCCCTTTGGTCTCACGCATGACATAGCCCACCAGCGGCCCGATGGCCTTCATGTTGCCCTCCTTGACCTTGGCGGCGGCGTCCGGGTCTGAGGCGATCGCGGCATCCACGATCGCCACCAGGCCGTTGCCATCGCCGCCGTCGGCGCTGATCGCCCCCAGGCCCTCGCTCTCGACGATCGCGGCCGGGTCCCCGCCGTCCTCGACGAGCTTGGTGAGCACGTCGCGGGCGGCATCGCGGCTGACCTCCTTGGCCGCGACCATGGCCGCCAGCGCCGACAGCGCTCCCGCGGCGACCCGGCTCTCGGCCGGATCCGCCCCGGACCCGATGCGCTCCACCAGCTGCGGGATCCAGTTGGCCACCTCGACGGGCGTCACCTTGCCCGGCGGCGCCTCGGCCAGCGCGCGCTCGTAGTAGTCGGCCAGCTCGCGGCGAAAGGCCAGATCGCGGGCCATGCCCGAGGCCAGGCCCAGCTCGCGCTCGAAGCGCTCCATGCGTGCGGCGGGAAGCTCGGGGATCGCCGCCTCGGCGGCGGCGCGGATCTCGTCGGTGACCAGCAGCGGCACCAGGTCGGGCTCGGGGAAGTAGCGGTAGTCGTGGGCCTCCTCCTTGGAGCGCAGCGAGGTGAGGCGATCCGTGGCCGGGTCGTAGTGCAGGGTCTCCTGCATCACCGGCTCACCGGCCTCGACCAGCTTTGTCTGGCGCTCGATCTCGGCCTTCACCCCTCGCTCGAGGAAGCGGAACGAGTTCATGTTCTTCAGCTCGGCCTTGGTCCCCAGCTCCGTGCTACCGGCCGGACGGATCGAGACGTTGGCGTCGCAGCGCAACGAGCCCTCGTCCATGTTGACGTCCGAGACGCCGAGCTGGCGCAGCGTCGTGCGCAGCAGGATGAGCCAGTCGTGGGCCTGCTCGGGCGAGTGCAGATCGGGCTCCGTGACGATCTCCACCAGCGGGGTCCCGCAGCGGTTGAAGTCCACGACGCTGCGGTCGGCACCGTGAATCCGTCCGCTCTCCCCGACGTGGATGAGCTTGGCGGCGTCCTCCTCCAGGTGCACGCGGTGGATGCGGACGTCGCCGAGGTGGCCACCGCGGCAGATGGGCTCGTCGTACTGGGAGATCTGGTAGGCCTTGGGCGAGTCGGGATAGAAGTAGTTCTTGCGGTGGAAGATCGACCGCGGCGCGATGTCCGAACCCAGGGCCAGGCCGATCATCACCGCGAAGTCCACGGCGCGCGCGTTGAGCACCGGCAGCGCGCCCGGGAGCCCCAGGCACACCGGGCAGCAGTGGATGTTGGGCGGATCGCCGAAGGACAGCTCACACCCGCAGAACATCTTCGTCCGCGTCTTCAGCTGGACGTGGATCTCCAGGCCGATGACCGGCTCGTAGCCGCTCATGCCGTCAC
This sequence comes from uncultured Actinomycetota bacterium, assembly GCA_963708835.1. Taxonomy (GTDB): domain Bacteria; phylum Actinomycetota; class Thermoleophilia; order Solirubrobacterales; family Solirubrobacteraceae; genus Palsa-465. The sequence goes on from CAVPUB010000004.1 coordinate 807,147, forward strand.
CCGCTCGCCGCTCAGACCCATGCCGTGCTCCCGTCAAAGCCGATGGCCTGCTCCAAGGCGTAGGCGGCGTCGATCATCCGGCTCTCTGAGAACGCCGGTCCGGCGAGCTGGAAGCCGACCGGAAGCCCGTCGCTCAGCCCCGACGGGATCGAGATCCCGGGGATGCCGGCCAGCGACATCGGGACCGTGCAGAAGTCGTTGAGATACATGGCCAGCGGGTCGGCGGTCTTGGCGCCCAGCTCGAATGCCGTCCACGGGCTGGTCGGTGTCACCACGAAGTCGAACTCGCTGAACGCGGTGCGGAAGTCCTCGGAGATCTTGGTGCGCACCTTCAGCGCCGTCCCGTAGTAGGCGTCGTAGTAGCCGCTGGAGAGCGCGTAGGTCCCGAGCATGATCCGTCGCTTGACCTCGGGCCCGAAGCCCGTGGACCGGGTGCGGCTGTACATGGTCTCCAGGTCGGTGTCGCCGGCGACACGCAGCCCGTAGCGCACCCCGTCATAGCGGGCCAGGTTCGCCGAGGCCTCCGCCGGGGCGATCAGGTAGTACGCCGACAGGGCGTGGGGCGCGTGCGGCAGATGGCAGGTGTCGACGTTGGCGCCGAGGCTCTCGGCGAGCCTCAACGTCGCCTCGAAGTTCTCACGGACTCCCGCCTCGATGCCGGTGTCCTCGTCTGCGCCGCCGAGCAGCTCCTCGGGCACGCCGAGGCGGATGCCCTTGAGATCCTGGGCGCTCGGGAGGCGGATGGGCTCCGGCATCGCCACGGAGGTCGAGTCGCGCGGGTCGTGGCCCACCATGTGCGAGAGCAGCAGCGCTCCGTCGGTGACGTTGCGGGTGAACGGCCCGGCCTGATCGAGCGAGGAGGCAAACGCGATCATGCCCCAGCGCGAGCAGGCGCCGTACGTGGGCTTGATCCCGACGATCCCGCACAAGGCCGCCGGCTGGCGGATCGAGCCGCCCGTGTCGGTCCCAAACGCCCACGGCGCGAGGCCCGCCGCCACCGCCGCGGCGCTGCCGCCGGAGGAGCCGCCGGGCACCCGCGCGCGATCCCACGGGTTGAGCACCGGTCCGAAGGCCGAGTTCTCGTTGGACGAGCCCATGGCGAACTCGTCCTGGTTGGTCTTGCCCAGCAGCCGGGCGCCGGCCTGGGTGGCGTTGGCGACCACCGTGGCGGTGTACGGCGGGCGGTAGCCCTCGAGGATCTTCGACCCCGCCTGACTGGGCACCCCCTCGGTGCAGAACAGGTCCTTGACCGCCAGCGGCACCCCGGCCAGCGGCGCGTCGGGATCGGCCGCGGGGGCGTCGACGGCGACCCAGGTGAAGGCGTTGAGCTCGTCGGCGGCGGCGCGGGCCCGGTAGGCCTCGAACAGCTCGGTCGCGTCGATTTCCCGCGCGCGCAGCTTGGCGGCCGCCTCGGCCGCGGTCAGCTCGATGAGCTCGGTCACGGCCGGCCCCGCCGCACGCGCTGGGCTGTCCCGATGGCGCGGGTCATTCCTCGCCCGGGCCGGGGCTGGGGACGCCGAAGCTGCCGTCCACGGGCTCGGGGGCCGCGGCCAGGATCACGTCACGGTCCAGGCACGGCTGCGGCTCGTCGGCACGCATGACACCGGCCACGTCGACGGCGTGCGACGTCGGCGGCACGCCCGTCAGGTCGAGCTCACGGATGCGGTCGACGTGGTCGAGCACGTGGGAGAGCTCATCGCCCATCCGCTCGACCTCCTCGTCGTTGAGCTCCAGCTTGGCCAGCTTGGCCACGTGGAGGACCTGTGCGCGCTCGAGGGACACGCCCGCGAGTTTAGGGGACCTCCCCCTCGGCGTTACTCGCCGACCGCGCGCAGGTCGATGGTCTCGATGGGATGGTCAGGGGTGGGTGGGTTCGGATTCCAACCGTCCTCCTGGCGCAGCGACATGAGCGTTCCCGAGGTGAGCCCCGCGCTCGCCACCAGCCCGGCCCAGCCGCCGGCCTCGGGGCTGCCGTCGCCGGTGAGCAGGCGGATGAGCACCAGCACCGTGGTGAGCGCCGACAGGGGGACCAGCACCAATGCGAGCCCCACCGGCATGGCGGGGGCGGCCCGCGTCGCCTGCAGATACGCCAGCGCCACCCCCAGCACGCCGGTGACGACGAGGAACCAGCGCAGCGTGGGGAAGCTCGTCCACGCGTCGGCGCTGGTGTGGCCTCCGCCGGGGTTTGCGAACGAGACCCACGGCACCAGGAACACCAGCGCCAGCAGCACGACCGCGCTCAGCGCGGCGATGATCTCGCCGCGGCGAAGGCGTGACAACCGCACCACTCCGCCGCGGCGACTGCTCCGACTGACCTACCGGCCGACGTGGACGTTGCCCACGACCGACGCGCCGGCGCGTGCCTGGTAGGCAACCCACACGAGTCCGGCGGTGAGCACAACGGCCGCGTAGAAGCCGAAGCCGAAGTCCGAGAAGTGGATGTTGAAGACGAACTTCAGTGCCACGAACAGCGCCGTGATGCAGGCGAGGACGAAGCGGGTCTGCGTCCGGCTGCCGCCGATGTTCGGCAGCGCCGTCCCCGGGGACAGGCGCTCCACGCCGAGATCGGCGATGAGCACCACCGCGGAGAGAACGGCGAGGATGCCGAACGCGCCATCCGGGGCGTCGGTCGCCGTGGCCGTGAATGTGGCCGAGAACGAGCCGACGCTAACGCTCGCGCTGAACCAGGGCAGGAACAGCAAGTCGATGACCAGCAGCAGCGCCACTCCCGCCAGGATCCAGTCATCCCGAGATACCGAGTCGAACTTCACGAAGCCCCTCCTATTTGTTGGTCACCGATCGTGAGGATGCGAACAAAGTGTTCGCCATGTACTGACGCCCTCCTGCGAACCTCCTTCCCGGAGGCCACCAAAAGACTACACGCCGGAGCGTCGTCGGGATAGGCGCGGACGACGATGGTGCGGGCCGCTCGCCCCGGCCGCGCGGACCCGGGCGCGCTGCTCGCGGATCGCCTCGTAGCCGCCCCACGCGATGCCCAGCGCGCACAGCAATCCCAGGAAGGCGCCGAGCTTCTGATCGATGACGCGGTTGCTCGCCGGCAGCACGATGAGCACCCGCCAGATGAGCAGGGCAGCGCTGAGCGCGCCCAGCGCGGCGACGATCAGGCTGGTGTCGGTCTTGTTGCCGTGCTCGCGCTGTGAGGCGTGCAGGACCACCGCGCCGATCGAGGCCACGATCGTCGCCAGCAGGACCCAGCGGGTGACCGTCAACCCATGCCACGCGTTCTCGGCGGTCGATACCGCCGGGCGCACCGCCGAGGGGTCGGGGACCCCCGCGACGCCGTACCACTCGGTGAAGAACATGATCACCAGCAGGGCCAGCGCGCTCGTGGCGCTGACCAGCGCTCCCACCCGGAGACGCGGGGCGCGCGCCGGCGGGCTGCTCGCGGCCTCCTCGGGGGCCGCGGTGTTCTCCTGGTCAGTTGTCGCCGTCGCCATCAGCGCTTCACGGTATTGGATCCGCGGCGATGGCTGGGCATCTCAGCGTTTGGAGATCGGCGCCAGGTCTGCGACGAGCTTGCGTTCGGTGCCACTCTGGCTGAAGCGGATGACGACGATCCCGCCCGGCTCCAGGCCGGTCACCACGCCCTCTCCGAAGGCCGCGTGGACGACGTCATCGCCCATCCGGAAGGCGGGTGGCGGAGGCTCGTCGCGGCTGGGCAGATCGGCGCCCGTGGGTGGGTTGGTATTCCCGGAGCTCCACGACGTGAGCCGGCCGCGCATGCCGCCGAACGCCCGCGGCGCCTGCACCTCGCGGTCGGTGAGCTCGGCGGGGATCTCGGAGATGAAGCGGCTCGCCGCGCCGAAGCTCCGCGCCCCGAACACCGTCCGCGTCCGGGCCGAGGTGAGGTACAGGTCGCGTTCGGCGCGGGTGATGCCCACGTAACACAGCCGCCGCTCCTCCTCCAGCCCGCCCTCGTCCAGCGCCCGGCTGTGCGGGAAGACACCCTCCTCGCAGCCGATCATGAACACGATCGGGTACTCGAGCCCCTTGGCGTTGTGCAGCGTCATCAGCGTGACCAGGCCCTCGTCGTCCTCGCGCGTGTCGGCGTCGGCGACCAGCGCGATCCCCTGCAGGAACTCCTCCAACGACGGCTCCTCGGTCCCCGCGTCGTACTCCACGGCGACGTTGACGAGCTCCTCCAGGTTCTCGATGCGGCCCTGGGCCTCGATCGTGCGCTCGTTCTCCAGCGCCTCCAGGTACCCGGTCTCCGAGAGCATCTCCTTGAGCAGCACCGCGATCTCGGCGTGGCCCTGCGCTCGCTCCCCGAGGATCTCCATCGTGCCCATGAACCGGCGCAGCGACTTGATCGCCGCGGCGCCGAGGCCGGGCACGTCCTCGGGCGCCGCCGCCAGTTCCCACACCGTCTCGCCCGTGGTGTTGGCGTGCGAGAGCAGCCGTGACACGGTGGTGTTGCCGATCCCCCGGCGGGGCGAATTGACGATTCGGGTGAACGCGCCGACATCCTGCGGGTTGACCAGCACGGTGAGGTACGCGATCGCGTCCTTGATCTCGGCCCGGTCATAGAACTTGGTGCCGCCGATCACCTGGTAGGCGATCTCCGCCCGCACCAGCGTGTCCTCGAGCACCCGCGACTGCGAGTTGGTCCGGTAGAAGACGGCGACCTCCGCCCGCGAGGTGCCCTCGTCCACCATCCGCTGGATCTCCCCGGTCACGTAGCGCGCCTCGGCGTGCTCGTCATCGAGCTCGCGCACCTTGATCGGATCCCCCTGCCCCAGGTCTGACCACAGCGACTTCGGCTTCTGACCCCGGTTGTTGCGGATCACCGCGTTCGCGGCGTCCAGGATCGTCTGCGTCGACCGGTAGTTCTGCTCCAGCTTGACCACGTGGGCGTCGGGATACGAGTCCTCGAACTCAAGGATGTTCGTGATGTCGGCACCCCGGAACCCGTAGATCGACTGCGCATCGTCGCCGACCACCATCAGGTTCCGGTGCTCGCCGGCGAGAAGCTGAAGCCAGCGGTACTGCGCGTGGTTGGTGTCCTGGTACTCATCGACGAGAACGTGGCGAAAGCCGTTGGCGTAGCGCTCGCGGACCTCGGGGAAGAGCTCAAGGACGTTGACGGCTCGGACCAGGAGGTCGTCGAAGTCCATCGCGTTCATGCGGTGCAGCTCGCGCTCGTAGGAGCGGTAGACGTCGGCCACGGTCTGCTCGAAGAACGAGCCGACCATCTGGGCGTAGGCGTCGGAGTCGCGCAGCTTGTTCTTGGCGTCGGAGATCTGGGCGTGCACCGAGCCCGGCGTGAAGCGCTTGGGGTCGATGCCGAGGTCGTCGAGGCAGCGCTTGATCAGCCGGCGCGAGTCGGCGGTGTCATAGATGGTGAACTGGCGGGTGTAGCCCAGGCGAGCGGCCTCGGCGCGCAGCATGCGAGCGCAGGCGGCATGGAAGGTCATGACCCACATCGCCCGCACCCGGCGGCCCACCAACAGCTCGGCGCGGTCGCGCATCTCCCCCGCCGCCTTGTTGGTGAAGGTGATGGCCAGGATCTCGTTGGGCTTGGCGCCGTCGGTGGCGACCAGATAGGCGATGCGGTGGGTGAGCACCCGCGTCTTGCCCGAGCCGGCGCCGGCGAGGATGAGCTGCGGCCCCTCCCCGTAGGTGACGGCCTCCCGCTGGGGCTCATTGAGGCCGCTGAGCAGGGCCTCCAGGTCGCTCGTGAGCTCGGTCATGACGTCTGGCGAATGACGTTAGCGGGAGGCCCGGCGGGCGGAGGCCGCGTCATCCTGTAGCCATGGACGAGCTCCGCCGCGCCTGCGCCGCCGTCGCTGCGCGGGCCCGCAGCGTGACGGTGGTGGCCGAGGCGATCCCCGCCTACGCGGCCGCGCTCGCACCCCTCGCGGACGCGGGGCACCCGGGCCAGGATGGGCCGCACGCCCCACCGGCCAACGACGCCGCCCGCGAGGCCCGCGCCGCGTACTGGCTGACGATGGACGCCATCAATTTCGGCTCGGGCTGGTTTCCGACGCTGCGCAAGCGCGACGGCCTCTCGGGCTACAACACGATCGCCGCCGCCCTGCGCGACCGCTTCGATCACGACGGCGGCTGGAGCGCCGCCCAGCTCACCGAGCTCGACGCCGCCACCCTCGGCGCGATCCTGGGCCAGGACCCACAGCACGAGCTGATGGCGCTCTACGCGACCTCGCTGCGCAACCTCGGCGATCACATCGCCGCCGAGCATCAGGGCAGCTTCGCCGCTGTCGCGCACCCTGCCCGCGGCTCGGCCGTCGCCCTGGCCCGCCGCCTCGGCACCTGGCCGTCGTTCACGGACGTCTCGCACTATGACGAGATCACCGTCCCCTTCCTCAAGCGCGCCCAGATCGCCGCCGCCGACCTCCACCGCGCGGGAGTGGCCGACTTCTCAGACCTCGGCGCGCTGACGATGTTCGCCGACAATCTCGTCCCCCACGTCCTGCGCCTCGATGGCATCCTCGCCTTTGACCGCGACCTCGTCGCCCGGATCGAGCGCGAGGAGCTGATCGTCCACGGATCGCCCGAGGAGGTCGAGATCCGCGCTTGCGCCGTGCACGCGGTCGAGCTGATCGCGGCCTCCGCGTCCCCGACGGCGCTCACCGCCGCGGCGCTGGACCAGCTGCTGTGGCAGCGCGGGCAGGAGCCGCGCTACAAGGCCTCACTGCGCCACCGCTCGCGCTGCACCGCCTACTGATCATGCGCGAGCAGCCGCTCGAGCACCCGGGCCACGCCGGCCTCGTCGTTGGAGGCCGTGACCTCGTCGGCGATCTCGATCACCTCGCGGTGCGCGTTGGCGACGGCGACGCTGCGTCCCGCCCACCGGAGCATCGGCAGGTCGTTGGGCATGTCGCCGAAGGCGAGCACGTCGGCGGGCGCGACTCCCTCGCGCTCGCACAACAGGGCCAGGCCCGACGCCTTGCTCACGCCGGCCGCCCCGATCTCCAGCAGCGTGTCGGCATTGCTCGAATGGCTGAGCTCGGCCAGATCCGAGACCAGCTCGCGCGCGTGAGCCACGAGCTCGTCGCCGGACAGCCACGGATGGCGGACCATCAGCTGCAGCGCCGGCACGGCCAGCAGGGCGTCGATCTCGTCGATGATCGTGTCGTCGGGGACGGGCCACTGCGGCACGTAGAGCGGCTCCCGGGCAAAGACGTCGTGGCGCTCCATCGCCCAGGTCGCGTCGGGCAGCGTGCCGCGCAGCCGCGCCACGACCTCGCGGGCGGCCTCCACCGTAAAGGGAAACGTGTCGATCACCATGTCGGTGTGCAGGTCCCAGATGACGCTGCCGTTCGAGCAGACCGCGATGCCCCGGTGGCCCGTCGCCTGCGCCAGTGCCCCCAGGACCCGCGCCGGCCGCGCCGTGCAGAGGATCACCGGGATGCCGCGCGCCTCCACGTCGGCGATCGCCTGCCGGGTGCGGCCGTCCAGGGTCCCGTCGCTGCGCAGCAGCGTCCCGTCCAGGTCGGTGGCCACCAGTCGCGGAGTCACCGCGGGATCGTGTCAGACTTCAGGCCGCCGGAATGAGCCCGCAGATCAACCACGTCAGCGTCAACGCGCGCGATCTCCAGGAGTCGGTGGACTTCTATGTGGACCTGCTGGGGGCCGAGCTCATCCCCACCCCCAACTTCGGGCTGCCCGTGCAGTGGCTCGCGCTCGGGGACACCCAGCTTCACCTGTTCGAGCGCGACCTCACCCCCACCAGCCACCACCATCTCGGCATCACCGTCGCAGATCTCGAGCCCGTCTATCGCGCCGCCGAGCGACGCGACGCGTTCGATCACGACGCCTTCGGCAACCACCTGGTCGAGCTGCCCGGCGACGTCGTGCAGATGTATGTCCGCGACCCCGCCGGCAACCTCGTGGAGATTGACCACCACGGCGTCGAGCGGCTTCCGGCCGAGCTCCGTGCGCGGCTCAGGGGCCTCTGGGATCTCCACCCCCAGAGCGACGAGCAGATGCGCGGGCGGCTGTTCGTCAGCGCGCCCTGACCGGACGCGCTGACGGGCTCAGGCGTCCTCGGCGCGGGTCTTGGCGATCGCCTCCGCCCCCGCCGCTCCGACCAGAAGCTCGGGGCGCATCGTCCCGCTCGCCGCCAGGTCCAGGGCTGGGAAGCGACCGGCGCTGGTCAGCGCCACGTCGAGGGAGATGACCGTCGTCTCGCCGCCGATCGGCGCCGAGGCGGTGGCGATGATCGTCACCGAGCCGCCGTCGACGATGTTGCGTGCCGCGCCCAGCGCCTTGCGGGCCAGGTTCGGGGTGCACCCGTCGAGGGTGTCGATGAACACGACGGCGTCGGCGCCGCGCGCCGCCAGGCGGCGGGCCTGGTCGATGGCCGGCTCGATGGCACCGTTGCGCGCGTCCTCGGAGGCGGCGAAGCTCACCGCCGCGGCCGGGGTGACCGGGCCGCCGCTCCACTCGGAGATCTCCTCGGGGCGCACGCCGGCCAGCACGAGCGACACCGACAACTCGTCGCGGGCGGCCATGGCGGCGACCAGGCGCCGCAGCGCCTCGGTCTTACCCGCGCGCGACGCGCCGACGATGGTGACCCGCGACCCCTTGCCAAACGGAGTCAGCCACTCGATCGCCTTGAGCGTCGGGTCGTCTGCGCCGATCTTCAGCCGCTCCTCCGGGAAGGCAGCGGGCAGATCGTCAAAGCGCACGCTGTCGGCCAGTTCGGCCGCGGGACGGCCGTTGATCGTCTCGATGCGGATCAGCGAGGCGAACCGCTCCGAGCGGCGCGGCGCGCGCTTGGGCCCCGCGATCTTGTCGCCGGAGACCAGCTCGCAGCGCTTGACCTGCGCCGAGGAGATGTAGACGTCGTCGTCGGAGGGGTCGGGCGGATCGACCCGGACGAAACCCGAGCCGTTGGCAAGCAGCTCGACCACGCCCTCCACGATCTCCCCTGAGTCCCCCGCCGCATCGCCGTCGGAGTCAGACTCGGCCTCCTGCTCCTCCTGGTCGTCGCCGGCCTGGGCCTCGTCGCGAGCCGATGAGCGTCCGCGGCCGCCGCGCCTACCCCGGCGCCGGCGTCGGCCCGAGGAATCGTCGTCCTCGTCCTCGTCGTCGCTGTCGGCCTCGGCTTCCGGCTCGGACTCGGGCTCGGGCTCGGGCTCGGCGTCAGCCGCCTTGCGCCGCCCGCGGCCCCTGCGGGGCTTGGGCTCGGGCTTGGCCTCGGCCTCGGGCGCCTCGGGCGCCTCGGGCGCCTCGGCCGACGGGGCGGCGCCGTCGCCGCCCTCCTGCTTGTTGAGGATGGCGTCGATCAGATCGGCGCGCCGCAGCCGGCGGTAGCCGTCGATGGAAAGCTCGGAGGCGATCGCGTGGAGGTCGGCCAGGGGGCTCGCTTCCAGGGCACTGCGATCAAGAACGGACAATGGGTACTCCTTCGAGTGGGGGATCGGTTGGCTCCGGTCGCGTTGGGCCAGCGACCGGCGATTCGTGGACCTGAATCTAGCGCGCTGACGTGTCGGACACGGATTGCTCCCAGCGCAGCGTGTCCGGGACCCGCAGCTGAGATTGCACCGGGCCGTCACCGCCGAGCGCCTGCGCGACGGTGAGAAAGTCGGCGGCGTCGGCCACGTCATGCACGCGCAGCACGTGGGCGCCCGCGCCCACCCCATGGGCCAGCGCGGCCAGCGTGCCGGCCAGCCGGGCCCGCGGGGGCCGCTGGGTGAGCGCGCCGACGAAGTCCTTGCGGCTGACCGCCAGCAGGATGGGACGGCCGAGCTGGTGCAGCGCCGGCAGCGCCCGCAGGACCGCCACCGTTTGCGCCGGGGTCTTGGAGAAATCGGGACCGGGGTCGACCATGATCTGCTCGAAGGCCACGCCGCGCGACATCGCCAGCTCGATGCGCTGGGTCAGGAAGCGCTGCACCTCATCGGCAATGTGCCCGTCGAGGCCGGGGTCGTGGTGCTTGGTCTTGGGCGGGGCGATCGTGTGCATGAGCACCAGCGCCGCCCCCGTCTGAGCGCAGACGTCGGCCAGCCCGGGAGCGCGCAACCCGCTCACGTCGTTGACGATCGAGGCTCCGGCGGCGATGGCGGCCTCGGCCACCGCCGGCTTGTACGTGTCAACCGACACGCGGGCGCCCAACCCTCCGGCCACCGCCTCGATGAGCGGGACGACCCGTTCGATCTCCTCCTCGGCGGACACCGGCGGCCGGTTGGTCACGCCCGATTCGCCGCCGATGTCGATCAGGTCGGCCCCGTCTGACATCAGCGCGCGTGCCAGCGCCACGCGCGCCTCGAGCGTCTGGGGAAGGCCCCCGTCTGAGAATGAGTCCGGCGTTGCGTTGACGATCCCCATCAGCAGAACCCGCCTGCCGGGACCGCCAAGAGTCAGCTCCCCGCGGCTGGTAGCCAGCGTGTGCTGCGGCGCGCTCACGACCCGGAGGCGGCGCCGGCCACGGGATCGGCGGGCACGTCGGGCGCCGCCCACGCGCGATAACAGGCCGACGCCTCCAGCATCGCCGCGTGAGCCTGGCGACAGCCGCGGCAATGGCCCAGGTGCTCGATCAGCCAGTCGTCGTCGGCGGCCGACACCTCCTCGCCGTCCTGGCGGCGCGCGATCGTCCGCAGCGCGCGCTCACGCTCGTCGCACGCGGGCTGCGGCGCTCCGGCGCCGCGCAGCTGCGTACGCAGGTCAAGGCGGGCCTGTGCCAGCAGCGCGGGCACCGCCTCGGAGGAGACCCCGGTGGCGGCGCCGAGCGCGGCGTAGTCCAGGCCCAACAGCTCGCGCAGCGCCAGCGCCTCGCGCTCGGCCAGCGGCAGCCCGGCCGCGGCGGCCGCGAGCTCTCGGGCGATCGCGTCCGGGAGGGCCTCGGGATCGGTGGGCCGGTCATCGTCGGCTGGGCCGGGCGCCGCGGGCGCGTTGGGCGCGGGCTCGGAGGCCGGCTCGGCGCCCTGGCGAACCGCCGCCACCGCGGCGCGCAGCATGGCGGAGCGGTCCTCGTCGCCGCCCGCGCGCGCAGCTTCCTCGGCGGCATGCCCCGCCGGGGTGTCGCCCAGCATCCGGGCGCAGTAGCGGCCGAGATCGTCCATCGTTGTGCGAGCTTACGCAACCGCGCGGGGCGGACGGTTCCTACGACGTCGGCCTGGCTGCTCAGGCGAGCGGGGGGTCGAGCGCCAGCGCGATGCCCTCGGCCCGTGCCTCGTCGCCGAAGCGCGCCACCTCGGCGTCGACCCGCGCGGCGTCCCATCCCAGCACCGCGCCCATCGCTTCGGCCGCGCGGCGCGGTGCCGCCGCGTCGGGGGCGGACACCTCCCGCCCGGCCAGCAGCCCCAGGCGGGTGCGGCGCAGCAGGACGTCGCCGACGCTTCGCGCCTGCTCGTGGCGGGCCGCGAACGGCGCCTCCGCCAGCAGGTCGGGCAGCCCGCCGACGATCGGCGACGCGAGCGACGGATCCGAGCCGGCGATCTCCAGCACCCGCGCGGCGGCGTGGCCGTAGCGTCCGGCCAGCATCGCGTACGCGTCCTCGTCGACCCCGGCGACGCGAGGCAAAGCGGCCGCATCGACGGGCGCGCCGAGCGGGATCTCATGCGTGCGGCACGGCGCCTCGCGGCCGTCGCGCTCGACGATGCGGTCCACCACGAGCCGGGCCATCCGCCGCCAGGTGGTGAGCTTGCCGCCCGTGATCGTGATGAGCCCGCTCGATGTCTCATAGAGCTCGGCCTTGCGCGAGATATCGACGGACTTTCGACTGTCCCCGCTGGAGACCAGCGGCCGCACCCCGGCGTAGGCGCCGGTGGCATGACCGGCGTCCAGCGAGACCCCGAAGAACTCGTTGACCGCGCCCAGCAGGTACTCGATGTCCGCGGCCGAGGGCTGGATGTGCTCGACGTCGCCTTCGTAGTTGTTGTCGGTCGTGCCGATCAGCGTCCGGCCCAGCCACGGCAGGGCGAAGATCGAGCGTCCCTCCCCCGCCGGAACGATCGCACCGGCATCCAGGGGCAGGTCCGCGTGGCGCAGCAGCACATGGCTCCCTCGGCTGGGGGCGATCTGCGGCAGCTCGGCTTCCGAGTGCAGCTCGTCGGGGCGGATGTGGTCCGCCCACACACCGGTCGCGTTGACGACGTTCTCGGCGCGGATGACGAACGCCCCACCGCCCTCGCGATCCTCCACCGTGACCTCCGTCACATGTCCGGCCCCGGCGTGCAGCTCGGTGACGCGCAGCCGGTTGGCGCAGATCGCGCCGAACCGCTCGGCCTCTCCCAGCACGGTGAGCACGAGCCGGGCGTCATCGGTCTGGCAGTCATAGAAGAGGTAGCCGCCGCTCGGCTTGCGGGGGGCGATCGCCGGCAGCAGCCGCGCCACCTCATCGCCGTCGATGAGCCGGTGGCGCGCGGGGCTCCAGTCCGAGTCGCCGTCCGCCGGTGTGGACCGGCGCGCGCTGCGCCGTCCCCGGAGGGAGGGCGCGGCCATCACGTCGTACATGTTCAGGCCGATCCCGGTCAGCCGGTCCGGACGGCGGGAGCCGTCAAAGGCCGGCAGCACGAACGGCAGCGGGCGCACCAGATGCGGGGCCAACCGGACCATGAGCTGGCGCTCGAGCAGCGCCTCGCGGACCAGGCCCAGGTCGAAGTTCTGCAGGTAGCGCAGTCCGCCGTGGATGAGTTTGGAGGACCGGCTGCTGGTCCCCGAGGCGAAGTCGGCCTGCTCGGCCAGCGCCACGCTGTAGCCGCGGGAGGCCGCGTCCAGCGCCACCCCCGCGCCGGTGATCCCGCCGCCGATGACGAGCACGTCGTAGGGGTGCTCGGCGAGGGCGGCCAGGGCATCGTCGCGCGTGTGCATGGCCGGGGTGAGCCTAGTGCGTACGCACGTCGCTCAGCGACGCCCCGCCGAGCGCGGGGCCCGGCTACTGGTGCGCGGAGCGGTACAGGTTCAGCACGACCTGATACCAGGCCGGCGAGGTCTCCTGGTAGCCCGGGCAGCACGGCGGCCCGCCGGGCGCGCTGATCCCGATCTCCACGTGGGGCGCGGAGGAGATGCCGACGTCGCCGCAGCCGAGCTCGGCGATCGGCTCGCCCGCAGTCACGACTGTGCCCACCGGCACCAGGGCGGGCAGCGCGTGGCCGTAGTAGATGTAACGGCCCTTGTAGGTGCCACTGGAGACCTTCAGGACGGGGGCGGCCGGGCCAAAGCCGTCGATCCCCTCCTGCACGATCGTGCCCGGAGCCATCGCCACCTCGGTCACCTGCGGGCCGCACGCGTTGTTGACGGTGCCGATGTCGATGCCCTGGTCTAGCGTCCAGTCCTTGGGCGGCAGCACCCGCGAGAGCGGCTTGAGCGGAAACACCAGCCCGCTCGGCCCTGCGGAGGAGCCGGGGACCGCGGTGGTCTGGGTGACCGTCTGCACCTCGCTCAACAGCGCCGCCGACGTCCGGTTGCCGACGGTCCCGCTGGCGGGATACAGCTTCTTGGCCACCTGGAAGCGCTTGACCGCCTGCTTGGTGACGGCGTCGAAGCGGCCCGTGACGGGGACGACGAAGCCGACCTCGGACAACCAGGTCTGCAACGTGGTGACGTCGTTGCCGTGGCAGCCCACCCGCAGCGTGCGGGAGAACACCGCCTGGGCCTCGGGGTCGACGATCCCGGGCGGGTTCGCCGCGCCCACCAGTCCGACTCCACCCACCCCACCGGAGCCCGCGGCCGCGGCGGTGCCCGCGGCACCGAGCACCGCCAGCGCGGCCACGAGCAGGAGCCGACAGGCCAGCCTCATTCCACCTCGGGGTTCGACACCGACCGCTCCGCATCCTGGCCGGGATGCGGTGTGGGGGCGCTGCGGTCGATGGAGTTGGCGGATGTGGACACGGCCAGTCGGCCCCCGGTGGGGGCGGGTCTGCACATCGGATGCCTGATGCCTGCGGGGTTAGCTGACGGGCTCGCGCTGTGGACAACAGCGCTTCCCACGGATCACCGTGAGACTCGCCCCACCTACGTGGGTTCCCCGCTCTCCGGGACGGCGATCCGGAGATTCGGCGTTGCGGCAACCTACCAAAAATGCCCGACGGATGGGAGGAAAATCGACCGGCTTTAGCCGTCTTTATGTGCGGGGTCCGCGATCCCGCTGCGCCGCCGCTCCTCGATCGTCGCCTTGATGCGATTGACCGTGTCCTCCGACATGCGGCGGATCTCCCAGTGGGTGAGCTTGATGAGCCGCATCGGAGAGCTGGCGATGACGTCGGCATTGCGCGGCTTGCGCTCGAGCAGCCCCATCTCGCCGATGAGGTCGCCGGGGCCCAGCGAGGCGATCTTCGCGCCGCCCTGGAGGACGTCGGCGGTGCCCTCCTCGATCGCGATCAGCTCGACCGAGTAGTCGCCCTCCTTCATCAGCATCTGCCCCTCGGCAGCGCTGGTCTCCGAGGCGAACGCGGCCAGGCGCTTGGCCTCCTCCTCGGAGAGCTCGGAGAAGATGGGGATTGCGGTCAGGCGGGCGGGATCCATGATGGGCGTCAGTCTAAAGAGCCTGGACTTCGGAGGTGACCTCGCTGACCGAGGCCTTGGCGTCGCCGAACAGCATCGAGGTCTTGGGGTCGTAGAACAGCGGGTTGTCGATGCCGGCAAACCCGGAGGCCATGGAGCGCTTGAGCACGATCACCGAGCTTGAGCGGTCGACTTCCAGGATCGGCATCCCGTAGATGGGGCTGCCCGGCTCGTTCTTGGCCGCCGGGTTGGTGACGTCGTTGGCGCCGATGACCAGGGTCACGTCGGTGCGCGGGAACTCGGGGTTGATGTCATCCATCTCGCGCAGCAGGTCATAGGGCACGTCGGCCTCGGCCAGCAGCACGTTCATGTGCCCGGGCATCCGTCCGGCCACGGGGTGGATGGCGTACTTGACCGTGACGCCCTTGGCCTCCAGGGCGCGCTCGAGCTCGCGCACGGCGTGCTGGGCCTGCGCCACCGCCATGCCGTAGCCAGGGGCGATGACCACCTGGCGCGCGTAGGAGAGCTGGATGGCGACATCCTGAGCGCTCGTGGACCGGACGGTCCCGCCGGTCTCCGAGGCGGGGCCCACGGGTGCGGCCACGGCGCCGCCGAACCCGCCGGCCACGATTGCGGGCACCGAGCGGTTCATGGCCTTCGCCATCAGGTTGGTCAGGATCGTGCCCGACGCCCCCACGATCATCCCGGCCACGATCATCACCGTGTTGTTCAAAGCCACGCCGGTCGCAGCCGCCGACAACCCCGTGAACGCGTTGAGCAACGAGATCACCACCGGCATGTCCGCGCCGCCGATCGGCAGCACCACCATGTTGCCCAGGAGCGCGGAGACGACCAGGATCCCAAGGATGAACAGCGCTTGGGAATGGGACCCGGCCAACAGGATGACCGCGCTGAGCACCGCGATCGTGAACAACGCCAGGTTCAAGATGGTCTGGCTGGCCCCCGGCAGCTTGATCGGGCGGCCGGGCAGGATCTCCTGCAACTTGCCAAACGCGATGTTCGACCCCCAGAAGCTGATCGACCCCACGATCGCGCCGAACAGCTCGAAGAGCTCGGTGCGCAACGGGAAGAAGCCGGGCGCGAAGTGATGGCGGAACTCGACCCACGCGATCAGGGCCACCGCGCCCCCGCCCACCCCATTGAAGATCGCGACCATCTGAGGCATCGCGGTCATATGCACCTTGCGTGCCGCCGGGACGCCGATCGCGGTACCGATCGCCACGCCCACGATGATCAAGATCACCGTCGACGTCCCGTGCCACACCCCCGGCGTCAGCAACGTCGCGACCACCGCCACCGCCATCCCCACCGCCGCGATCTTGTTGCCCCGCACGGCGGTGCGCGGGCCGGTCAGGCCCGTCATCCCGTAGATCAACAGCGAGAACGCAACGATGTAGGCCGCGTCGATGAAGTAGGTGGTCTGAAAGAAGACCGTGCCCGCCGCGATCACTTGGTCTCTTCCTCCAACGCCGCCGCCGTCTCCTCCGACTCGACCCCACCCACCCGCTCCTTGGCCTTGAACATCTCGAGCATCCGGTCGGTGACCAGAAAACCGCCGATCACGTTGATCGTTCCGAACGCCACCGCGATCACCAGCAGCACCTGCTCAAACCAGCCACTGGCGATATGCATCAACAACAACCCTCCCAACACCACGACCCCGTGAATGGCGTTGGTTCCCGACATCAGCGGCGTGTGCAACGTGTTGGGGACCTTTGAGATGACCGCGTAGCCGACAAACCCGGCCAGCACGAGCACGGACAGGTCAATGACGAATGTGTTGCCCATGATCGGTCTCCCCTTTAGCCGGCGGAGGCCGCGGCGGCCTTCGCACCTTCGTGAACGATCTCGCCGCCGCGCGTGATGCACGCGCCGGCGATGACCTCATCTTCGAAGTCCAGCGATAGCTGCCCGGAATCGTCGATCATCAGCCCAAGCAGCGCCTGGATGTTGCGCGCGTACAGCTGCGAGGCGTGCTCGGCCATGGTCGACGGCACGTTCAGCGGCGCGAGGATCTTGACGTCGTGACGCAGGACTGACTCCCCGGGCTCTGACAGCTCGCAGTTACCGCCGGCCTCCCCGGCCAGATCGACGATGACCGAACCCGGCTTCATGAGCTTCACCGCCTGCTCGGTGACCAGGATCGGCGCGCGCCGCCCCGGCACCAGCGCCGTGGTGATGACCACGTCGACCTTGCCGATCGCCTCGGCCATCAGTTCCTGCTGGCGGGCCTGCTGCTCGGCCGTGAGCTCCTTGGCGTAACCGCCGGCGCCCTCCAGGTCACCGCCGAGGTCAAACTCCAAGAACTTCGCCCCCAGCGACTCGACCTGCTCCTTGACCGCGGCGCGCACATCAAAGCCCTGCACCACCGCGCCCAACCGCCGCGCGGTGGCGATCGCCTGCAGCCCCGCCACGCCGGCGCCGAGGACCAGCACGGTCGCGGGCCGGATCGTCCCGGCGGCCGTCATCAGCATCGGATAGAACCGCCCGAGCTCCTGCGCGCCGATCAACGCCGAGCGATAGCCCGAGATGTTGGCCTGCGAGGACAGGGCGTCCATCGACTGCGCGCGGCTGATGCGCGGGATCGCCTCCATGGCAAAGCTCGTCACCCCGGCCGACGCCAGGGCGCGCACCCCGTCGCCGTTGGTCAACGGGCCCAAGAACCCGATCAGCGTCGTCTCAGAGCCCAACCGCGCGATCTCCTCCGCGTTGGGCGCGGCCACCTTGACCACCACGTCGCAGTCAAACGGCGCGTCCTCCACCAGCTCGGCGCCCGCCTCCGCGAACGCCTCATCTGGAATCAGCGCACCCGCGCCCGCCCCGCGCTGCACCAGCACCTCAATCAGATCCCGCCCGCCGGCGTCCTCGCCGGCGGCGCGCGTGAGCTTGCCCACCACCTCGGGCACCAGGGCCACGCGACGCTCGCCTTCAGTTGTCTCCTTCGCGACTCCGATGCGCATGCGGGCGGTGCAGAGTACCGGGTGAGACGCCGCGAGGAAGCGTGGGTCCCCGCGGCCGCGAAGCTCAGCCCAACCCCACGGGCGCCAGCGCCAGCGCGGTGATGACGCCGACCGCGTGGGCGAAATCGCCAGCTAACACCGGATTTCTGGCTATTACGCTGTGGGTGATGACCGGCGCCCGCCGGGAGCCGTGCCGATGGGCCGCTGTGTGCGCAGGCGCACGCTTCGCGCGGGTGGCCGTGGCCGCAGGCGGTGGCGCCGAGCGCGGCGCGGCGCCGGTGGTGGTGTGGCTGCTCGCCGCCGGCTGGGCGGGCGCGGGCGGCGGCGCCGGAGCGGCAATCGGCAGCGGCTTGCCCTCCATCGCCATCAGCGCCTCGCCGGTCACCCACACCGGTGTCTGGGTCACGCCCCGGCTGTAGCGCACGGCGCCGTTGGAGCCCACGAGCGAGTCGAGGTAGGCCAGTGGCGAGACCGCGCCGCCGCGGTGCAGGGTGGCCGGAGACACGCCGGCGGCCTCGAGGCCCTGCATCGCCCACGCCGTCGACTGGGCGTTGGAGGCCATCCCGGGCTGGGAGGGAAAGCCGCCGTCGCGGTTCTGCTGCCGGCGCAGGTACCCGACCGACCGGGAGATCGCCGGCGCCGCGGCGTGATCGCCGGCCAGCGCCTCGAGCGTCGCCCCGGTGTCGTCGATGTCGCTCGCGCCTGCGCCCCCGGCAAAGCTGAAGCCACCGTCGGAGCCCTGCTGGCGCAGCAGCCACCGCAGCGTCTTCGCGCTCGCGGAACCGTCTCCGTCGGCGCGGAGCGCCAGCACCGCGAACGCCGTGAGGTTCACCTGGCCCGCGATCGAACCGTCGCCCCGGAAGCGACCCTGCAGTGCCGCGATCAGATCGTGGCCGCCGAACGACCGCGCCGATCGTCCCGCGGCTCGGACGACGAGGATCGTCCGCTCCAGGGCGCCGACGTCGTGCGTTCCCGCACCTTCGCGGATGTAGTCCATCAGCCCCTGCGCGTCCCCCAGCTGGTTGAGGTCATGGCCGGCGGAGGCCAGGCCGAGCGCCGCCCACCCGGCATAGAGCTGATCGGACGACTGGCCCGGCGCCGCGCCGAAGCCACCGTCCGCGTTCTCGGAGCTGAGCAGATAGTTGGCCGCCGCGGAGGTCAGTGACGCGGGCGATGTCACCGCGGCGCGCGCCGCGTTCCCCTGCATCCCCAGGGCGCCGACGACCAGCCCCGCCAGCAGCACCGGCGCCACCACCCGCTCCGCCGGCAGCCACGTGACCTCGATCCGCCGCGCGAAGCGCTGGATCGAGCGCGTGAGCGCCGGCCCGAGGGCGAGCGCGAAGGCCAGGCACCCGGCGGCGTGCACCGCGTCGAAGCCCAGGCCCTGTCCGACGTAGACCCCGAGCTGGCTCAGGCTGTGGTCGCTGAAGGAGACCCAGTCGCCCACGTCCTGGACGACCGTGAAGGCAAACCCGGCCGCGCAGCACACGATGGCCAGCGGCCACCGCCCCATCGCCCGCGCTCGCTCGGTGCCGCGGCGCTTCCGCAGCCCCCATGCCAGCAGCGCACCGAGCACCCCGGTGGCGCCCCAGGCCGCCATCTGCCACGGGGTCCAGGGTCCCTGACCGAAGAAGAAGTTCGAAGTCAGCGCGGCCAGCGCGCCGACGGCGAACCCGGGCGCGCCGCCGAGGGCGTAGCCGGCGATGAGCACGATGTCGGTCGTCGGTTTCACGTTGGGGACGGCGGCAAACGCGATCCGGCCGAGCGCGGCGAACGCGGCCAGCGTTCCGACCAGCGCCACGATCCGGGCGTCGGGCCGCTCGCGCTCATACCAGGCAAAGCCCGCGCCCAACGCGACCGCCAGCAGTCCGAAGGCCCCAAGCTGCCAGCTCACACCCTCACCTCCCGCGCCGCCGATCGCTGCGCGATGAGCGCCGCGCCGTCGGCCGGGGTGAGCGCGCCGCCGGCGCCGCCGAGGATCCGCGCGGTCTCGGTGGCGAAGTAGCTGCCGCCCGCCAGAATCTCGGACGCGCCGCCGTCGGCGATCGGCGCCCCGTCGGCGAGCAGCAGCACGCGCTCCGCGAAGGCGGCCGCGAACTCCGGGTCGTGGGTGGCGACGATCACCGCCGCTCCCAGTCCCTTCAGCAGGTCGGCGAGCTCCTGCTTGTGGTCGCGGTCCATGCCCCGCGTCGGCTCGTCGAGGCACACCACGGCCGCCATCGCCTGGGCATCGCTCGTGTCGCCCAGAACCACCGCCAGGGCCAGCCGCTGCTTCTCCCCGCCCGACAGATCCCGCGGGTTGCGCCCGGCAAAGCGCTCATCGCTCAGCCCCACCGCCGCCAGCGCGCCGGCGGGAGCCTCGGCGGCCACCGTCTCGTGCACGAGGTAGTCGGTGGGGTTCTGGAGCAGCAAGGCGACCCGTCCGCCCGAGCGCACCGCACCCCGCGTGGGCGCCATCAGCCCGGCGGCGTGGCGCAGCAGGGTCGACTTGCCCGCGCCGTTTCGCCCCATCAGCGCCACCCGCTCCCCCGGCGCCACGCTCACGGTGACGTCGCGCAGGATCGCCGGGCCGGCACGCAGCTCATGCCAGACATGGTCAAAGGCCAGCGCCGGTTCGGGCGCCTCACTCGCCGCGCGCCGGCGCGCCCGCCACCCGAGGCGGGGCTCCGGTGACCACCGTTCGCTCTCCGCACCGGCCGGGCCCGGCAGCAGACCGGCACGGCGCAGCTCGGCCCGAGCACGTTTGACGCCGGGCACCGGCGGCCGGCCGAGCGAGGCCAGGAGTCGCGCCCCCGGCGTCTGGAGGTTGGGCGCCTCGCGGCCGGCCCACTCGAGGAACTCGGCCGGGGCGGCGTCGCACACGATCCGCCCGCCGGCGAGGGCGACGACGCGGTCGGCCGCTCCCAGGCAGCGCTCCAGCCGATGCTCGGCAAGCACGATCGTGGCATCGGAGTCCTCGTTGACGCGGCGCAGCAGCCCGATCAGCTCGTCGCCGGCGACGGGGTCGAGCTGTGAGGTCGGCTCGTCGAGCACGACCACCCGCGGGCGCCCGGCCAGCGCCGCTCCCAGCGCGACCCGCTGCAGCTCGCCGCCCGAGAGCTCAGCCGTGGACCGGTCAAGGAGCTGGTCGATGGCCAGCGCCAGCGCCGCCTCCTCCACCCCACGCGCCACCTCGGCCGGCGACAGGCCGCGATTTTCGAGCCCGAAGGCCAGCTCGGCCCGCACCGTCCCCGTAACCACCTGGGTCTCGGGGTCCTGGAACAGCGTCCCCACCGCCTGGGCAAGCTCTCCCGGGCCGTGGTCGCGCGTGTCCAGGCCCGCGACCGTGGCCCGCCCGGCGAACGTGCCGCCGTGGAAGTGGGGTACCAGTCCGCTGATCGCGCGCAGCAGCGACGACTTTCCCGACCCCGAGCCACCCGCGACGAGCACGAGCTCGCCGGGCGCGATCTGAAGCGACACATCACGCAACGCGGGCACGGGCGCGCCGGGATACGTGTAGGTGACGGAGTCCAGCGAGACCGCGGTCATCGCGCGAGCCCCCGGCGGTTGGCAAAGGGGGCCAGCGCAGCGGCCACCAGCACGGCGGCCAGCAGGAGCGCGCCGGGGCCCGCCGCCACGTGGAGGATCGGATAGGCGGAGAAGGCGGCGGCGGAGCTCGCCCGCGCCGCGATCGACACTCCGACCACCACGAGCGCGGCCAGGACGAACGCCACGTCGTGGCGCGAGTAGGAGCCCGGCCCGCGGCGGTAGGACGGCGGGCGCCGGGCCGCGCCGTAGCCGCGCACCTCGAGGGCCGCGGCGACATCCAGCGCGCGATCGAGCACGCCCGTGCACGCGGCCCGCATCAGCGTCAACCGTGACGGCGGCGGCCCGGGGCGGCAGCGCTGGGCCTCGGCGAGGCGGCGCCCGTCGCGGATGAGGATCGGGACCATCCGTGTGGCCAGCGTCGCCGAGAGCGCGGAGCGGAACGAGACCCGGCGAAACAGCCGCAGGACCTCGTCGGGGTCCACGGCGAGGGTGTAGAGCAGCCCGCACAGGATGAGCGCGATCGCGCGCAGACCCAGGATCGCTCCGTAGGCAGTGGCCTCGAGCGTGATGTCGGTGTGACCCAGCAGCGGCACGGTGCCCAGGCGGATGATGACCGTGAGCCCGTCGCGGGTCACCAGCGCGTTGATGAGCATGATCGCCAGGGCCACCGGTACCCCCCAGAGGGCGGCGCGCAGCAGCGGGCGCCCCACACCGGCGGCCGCGCCCGCCCCGAGGACGGCGACGGTGACCGCGCCGAGGACGATGGGATTGGACGCCAACAGGGCGGCGATGCCCAGCGCCAGGCAGTACGCGCATCCGGCGCCGGCCCGCGCGCTGTGTAGTGGACTGGCGCGCCGCCGGTAGATCATGGCGACGGCTGGACCGGTACCGGTATGTGACGTGCGCCGTCGACGGCGAGGGCGAAGTGGTCGTGCAGCGCCTGGGGGGTGAGCGCCCGGGCCGCGGCGAGGACGCCCGCCGGGTCGGTGCCCGTGATCATCCAGGTCGGCACCGACGACGTGTCGGCGGTGGCGGCGATCAGGCCTGCGCCGGGACCAAGAGTGCGCGCCACGTGACCGTCCGCGTCCAGCAGCTGCAGCGTGTCGCCGCCCGGACCCGAGAAGCGGGCATAGACGCCACTGGCGCCGGGGCCGTGGGCGATGAGCTCGGCCGCCACCTCGCCGTGGATCTCGCTCCATGTGCCCACGACGACGCCCAGCGTCGCCGGTCCCGACCCCGTGCCCAGCAGCTGGCTGGAGGCCGGGATGTGCTCGGCCGTCAGCCCCTTGGTGGCCTGCGTGCAGGCGGCGTCGACGTGGGAGCCGCACTCGAGCGTGACCGGGTAACGCTTGCCGCCGATCCCGCTGGTGAACGGCTCCGGGAACGACCCCACGACCGCCGGGATGTTCTGGGTGGCGCTCCAGTTGTGCAGGTCCCACCAGATGTGGTCGCCCGCGTGCACCGCAGTCGTGGCCGCTCCCTTGGACGCCTGCACCCCGTTGACGTAGTAGAACCAATCGGTGCTCGCGGCGTTGGGCGCAAGGCCGTTGATGGACTCCACGAAGCCGCCGCCGTAGCGCGTGGAGATCTTGAAGGAGCGCTCCAGCATCCGCATCACCGTCTCGGAGCCCGGCACCTTGCTGCGCGAGACCGTCGAGATGTGGCGGTTGCCGAACGCACCGGTGACGGTGAGGCTGACGCCCTTGGTGGGCGCGCCCGGACCCAGCCCGCAGCCGCCGCACACCAGCACGGTGGCCAGCGCGACGACTGCGGTTGGGACTCGAAGCCTCACGGCGGTGGGCGCCTTCCGGCTGTTACTGGCTGACGTTGACCGTCGCCTCGGCGCGGATGTAGCCCTTCAGCGCGGCGACGAGCGTGACCTTGCCCGGCTTGGTGACGGTGACGGTCGCGCTTCCGTTGCTGCTCGTGACGCCGCCGGCGTCGGTCACCTTGACGCCCTTGAGCGCCTTGGCCTTGCCCTTTGCCGACTTGAGGTACGTCGCCTTGACCGAGAACGCCTGGCCCGCCGACGCCTTCGCCGGAGCGGTCAGGATGATCGGATACGTGGTGCCGCTGCCCGGCGCGGGCGCGAACAGCAGCTGGTCGCCGGGCTTGAGCTTGAGATCGCACAGGCCGGCGGACGCGAACGTGTTGTTGACCCAGATGCCCCAATAGAAGCCCTTGGCGCTGAACTTGTGGGTCTCGCCCAGCACGCTCGTGATCTCGACGCCGAGACCGCTCGAGTACGTGCCGCTCCACTTGTGGTGGGTGGCGGAATCGAAGTAGCCCGCGCCCGAGCTGCCGGGGCACGAGCCCTTGGGCGTGCCGCCCTTGGTGATCGAGCCCGACTCGGTGTGAGCGACGGTGGCGGGAAGGAGGGTGCGCTTGACACCCTCGACACGTACGGTGACGCCGGAGCCGGCGCCGAGCGCCGGGGCGGTGATTGCCAGGACGAGCACGGCGACACCGCCGGCGAGGGCTGAGAACTGTCGGTACTTCAAGAGGGCCACCCCTTTCCACGAGGGCTTTTGGCTGGAAGGTCGGAGGTTGGTCTCCTGGCTCTCGGGCCTATCAGCGACGCCTTCCCGGCCGGACCCAATCCGGCCAGTGGCACTGCCGTGCGCTGACGTCCCCGATCACAGTGGCGGGTCCGCGCCGGATTTGCACCGGCTTCCCATGGCCACCGACCACGAACGCGCTGATCCTACCGTGCCCGCCGTAGACTGGGGAAGGGTCAGCGATGACGGTCAACCTCACCCGTATCTACACCCGACTGGGCGACAGCGGCGAGACCCATCTCGGCGACATGAGTCGCGTGGCCAAGACCCACCCGCGCATCGAGGCCTATGGGACGATCGACGAGCTCAACGCCCAGATCGGCGTGGCGCTCACCATCGACGGCATGCCCGCGAGCTACGGGGAGTGGCTGGCCCACATCCAGAACGATCTGTTCGACGTCGGCGCCGACATCGCGGCGCCGGAGGATGCGGAGTCCAGCCGCGAGCGCCTGCGCGTGCTGCCCGAGCAGACGACATGGCTCGAGGAGCGCTGTGACGAGGTCAACGCCACGCTCGCGCCGCTCAAGTCCTTCGTGCTGCCCGGAGGGAGCCGCGCGGCGGCTCACCTCCACGTGTGCCGGACCGTGTGCCGGCGGGCCGAGCGCGCCGCCATCGCGTGCGGCGAGGACGTGAGCGCCGAGGTGGTCCGCTACCTCAACCGCCTCTCGGACCTGCTGTTCATCCTCAGCCGGGGCGCCAACGACGGCGACGAGCCGCTCTGGGAGCCCGGCCGCTTCCGGACATAGACCTCCGCCCGCCCGGTCAGGGCCGGCGCAGCATCATCGTCAGCCCGGAGGCCAGCAGCACGCCCAGTGCGCCGATGGCGCCCGCACCGATGACCCACGTCTCGTGGTCGCGCACGTAGCCGAGAACCTCGTGCGGCTGCGCGAGCGCAATGAGGCCGACCAGGACCACGGCCACCGCCATGACCACCCCGGTCGGCGCGAGCGCCTCGGCCACGGAGAACCGGGGGCGCCGGGCGGCGGCCTCGGCGAAGCCTCCGACGCGGCGCGCCTCGTAGATCGACAGGCCCGCGACCCCCAGCAGCGTCCAGGTGCCCGCGACCAGGAAGCCGCCGAGCACGTCGGACGGGTAGTGCCACGCGAGCTCCAGGAACGAGTAGCTGACCGCGATCGCGAACGCGGCCATCGCCGCGGCCACGGCCGGGCGCCACCGCGCCGGCGCGGCGATGACCATGCACAGGGCCAGCGACATCGCCGCCGTGGCGTGTCCGCTCGGCCAGGTCGCGTTGTAGAGGACGCCGAACGGGCCCGGGTCGCGCGGCGCCGCCAGCAGCGGCTTGAGCAGCTCCGTGGTCTCGTTGGCGCCGAGCAGGACCACGGCGATCAGAACCGCGACGCGCGGACGACGGCGCAGCAGGGCCACCGCCACGGGCACGGCGGCCAGCAGCACGTACGGGTCCGGGCTGCACAGGCCGGCGACGAACGTCGTCACCTGGTCGAGCCTCGGCCGGGTGAGGTCGGCGAAGCCGCCGAGGATCGTCACGTCGGCATGCTTGCCGACGCCGGTGTAGTGCGAAACCCACCACACGGCTGCCAGCGCCACGACTCCCGCCGCGGCACCGATCAAGGCCATCCGAGCGCGTCTGGGCATGGACAAAGCGTAGCCGCGCCCATTTAGGGCGCGACTAAGAATGCAGGCTTGCGGGAGGAAGCGGCGTCAGGCGTCGGGAGCGGCCTCAGAGGCCGTCCCGGAGCCCTCAGATTCCGGCTGGTCGGCCACCACCTCCGGCTCCTCCGCGAGGCTCTCGCCGTCGCCGGGCATGTCCTCGACGCCGGGGTTGCGCGTGACTCTGAACTCCGGAGCGGTGCCGGTGCGCCGGACGTGGGAGAAGTGCTCGAGATCCTCGGGCGAGGCGACCTCGATGCTGACGCCGTCGGCGACCTCGAACCGGTTGGCCTCGTAGAGCAGTTCCTGGTAGCGCGGCGCGCGCGTCCCGTCCTCTCCGGAGTGGCCGTGACCGTTGCCGCGTGCCCCGGCGGCTCGCGCCCCCGAGCCCTCGATGTCCAGGTCGAACCCGCCGAAGCGCAGCATCCAGCGCCGGCCTCGTGCAAGCTTGTCCGGGGTCAGCTTCACCGACACGGTGTCACCGCGTTCTGTTGAGCCGGGCAGGCCGCGGTCGCTGCGCAGCCCGGCATGCTCGGCGATGAGCGCCCGGGTGAGCCGATCCCAGTTACGGCTGTAGGGGGCGGGAACGATCGCGACAGGCCCCTTGGCCGCCTGGTCGCCACGGATGGCGTGCGCGACGGGACCGACCACTACATAGTCCACGTGGCTGGCGTTGAGCCAGCGCAGTACGGCGATCGAATTGCGGTCGAGGTGCTCCAGCCCGGCACGTGGCGTCACGGACTTGGCGTCGATCCCCGGCGAGCGATGTTTGAGCAGCATGCTCGTGCGTTTCGCGCCGAGCGCGCCGACTCCTTCCCGCGCGCGGGTGATCAGGTCGCCCGCGCGCAGTCCCGGGCGAGCGCCGTCGCCTCGTGCGCGCCGGCGAACTCGGCAACCCGCGCCGCGATGAGATCGGGCTGCGCGCGCGGCACCCAATGTGACCCTGGCACCTCGTGGCGGAGCAGCTCTGGGGCCACCTGCGCGGCCGCGTCGTAATAGGAGGCCGAGATGAACCGGTCGCGCGTCGGGATGATGAGCTGGACGGGCGCGTGGGCGGGCGCGAGCAGGTTGCGCCGGACGAGACGGTGCGGGATGTTGGCGCGGTAGAGCTTGGCGCCGTGCCACCCGTCGGAGGACACCGTCGTCGCCGGGTAGGCGCTGTCGGGCGTCAGCCCCTCCACCAGCGTGAGCCATCGGCGCCAGCGCCCGCCGGCGAGCGCCACCTTCCACATCAGCGTCGGCCCGCCGGGCAGGCACAAGGGCACGATGTACCACGAGCGCCGCACGCGGTCGGCGGCCCGCGGCAGGTCGCGGCGGCGCAGCGCCGCCCGGGTGGCGCCCAGAGCGTGGCCGAGCGCCGGCCCCGCGATGCTGGTGAACGATGCCACCCGCCCGGCCAGCCGCGGTCGCGTGATGAAGTCCCAGCCCTGGATCCCGCCCCAGTCGTGGCCCACCAGATGCACCGGCCGGTCCGGGGCGACCGCGCGGCTGACCGCGTCGAAGTCGTCGGCGAGGCGATCGAGGTGGTAGGCGGCGCGGCCGCGAGGCGCGCTGGAGGCGCCGGCGCCGCGCACGTCATAGGTCACGACGTGAAAGCGCTCGGCCAGGCGCTGCACCACCGGCCCCCAGACCGCCTGGGTATCCGGGTAGCCGTGCACCAGGACCACGGTCGGGCGGTCGGCATCCCCGGCGCACCGCACCGCGAGCGACACCTCGCCGGAGCGCACGGTCCGAGTGTCCGTTGCGGTCGGCACCCCGTGGCAATCTATAGGCTCGATCGCCGATGGATGCTGCAGAACTTCAGAGGCGGCGCGAGGAGCGCGCCGCCGCGCGCCGGCGCCGGCGCCTTCGCCGCCGCGCGGGCATCGGCGGCACGCTGGCCGTGGTCGCGGTCGTGGTGATCGTCGCCATCGCGGCGGCCAGCGGAAGCGGCGGCGCCACCGGCGACACGCCGGCCAAGACGGCCAAACGCACCCGAACCCCGACCCACCACAGGGCGCACTCGGCCCGGACCGCGGGTCGCCATAAGCGAGGCGAGTCGACCGCCGCGGTCCTCGGACCGGCCACCGGGGTGCGCGGAACGGACTCCGTGCCGGTGCTCATGTACCACGTGATCGCCGCGCCGCCCACCGGCGCCCCGTTCCCCGGCCTGTACGTCCAGCCCCAGGAGTTCGCGGCGCAGATGAAGGCGCTCAAGCAGGCCGGCTGGCGGGCGGTGACCCTCGACCAGCTCCAGGCCTATTGGACCAAGGGCGCCAAGCTCCCCGCCGGCAAGCCGATCGTCATCACCTTCGACAACGGCTACCACTCCCAGTACGCCGCGGCCCTGCCGGTCCTGCGCAAGCTCGGCTGGGTCGCCGACGAGAACATCCAGCTCAGCGGGCTCCCGCCGTCACAGGGCGGGCTGACCGCCGGCGAGGTCAAGGCCATGGTCGACGCCGGCTGGGAGCTCGACACCCAGGGCATCAGCCACGCCGACCTGATCACGCTCGACGCCGCCCAGCTGCGCTACCAGATCGACTCCGCCCGCAAGACGATCCAGCGGCGGTACGGGGTGCCCGTCAACTGGTTCTGCTACCCGTCTGGCCACTACGACACGACGGTGATCAACGCCGTGCGCACCGCGGGGTATGTCGGCTCCACCACCGTGGTTCCCGGCTGGGCCGGCCCGTCCAACGACCCCTACCGCCTCCCGCGCCTGCGGGTGCTGGGCGGCACGAGTCCCGACTCCCTGCTCCAGCAGATCGCCGACAACCGCACCGCCGCGGCGCCGCCGGGTTCCTACGGAGGCGCGTAGTGGCCGGCGCTCCGCGGATGAGCTCCGGGTTCCGCGCCTCCGCGCTCCGCCAGTGGACGACCCGCGTGGGCGCCACCACCCTGCGTCAGCGGCCGCAGCGCAGCACCGGCGTCATCGCCGCGATCGTCTCGGTGGCGATCGCGACGCTGGCCGTCTTCTTCCTGCGCAAGATCGCTCCGGTGGTGTCGCTGAGCGTCGTCTACCTGCCCGCGGTGCTGCTCGTCGCCACCTACTGGGGCCTGGCTCTGGGACTGTTGACGTCATTGCTGAGCGCTGCGGCGTTCAACTGGTTCCACATCCCCCCGACGGGCGAGTTCACGATCGTCGACGGTCGCAACTGGGTGGCCCTGGCGGCGTTCATGATCGTCGCGCTGTTCGCCAGCGCCCTGGCCGAGCTGGCCCGCTCGCGCGCCGAGGAGGCCGAGCGCCGGCGCGCCGAGGCCGACCTGGCGGCCTCTCTCGCCCACGAGCTGCTGCTCGGCGAGGACACGCAGGCGGCCTTGGCCAGCGCCGCGCGGCGCGTCGCCGAGGCGCTCGAGCTGTCCTCGGCGGCGATCGAGCCAACCCCCGCCCGTCTGCCCGCGCCGGACCCGCATCGCACCCTGCCGCCACCGCCGGATCCCCGTCGGATCGGCCTCCCGTTGCATGGCGTGGACGGTGAGCAGATGGCGACGCTGCTCGTCCCCGCCAACCTGCCGCCGGACACCGAGCAACGGCTGCGCACGCAGGTCGTGCCCACGCTGGAGGCGCTCGTCGCCATCGCCCAACGCCGCGACGCCATGCAGGCCGAGCTGGTCGAGACGGCCGCCCTGCGTCGCTCCGACGACATCAAGACGGCGCTGCTGCGCGCCGTCTCCCATGACCTGCGCACCCCGCTTACCGCGGTCGTCGCCGCCGGGCACGCGTTGGGTGCCGATTCCCTGACCGACGAGGAACGCTCCGAGCTCAGCGCCGCGGTCGTGGAGGAGGGCACCCGCCTGGCGGGGCTCGTGGACAACCTGCTCGCCCTGTCGCGATTGCAGGCCGGCAGCGCCACCCCGCGCTCGGACTGGGTCTCGATCGAGGATCTCGTCGCCGCCGCGGCCGAGGGTCTGCGCGGGGAGCCAGTCGATGTGCGCGTCAGCGTCGATCCCGATGTGCCCGAGGTCCGGGCAGACGCCGCCCAGCTCGAGCGCGCCTTCGCCAACCTGCTCGAGAACGCCGGGCGCTACGGCGGCGGCGCTCCCATCGTCGTGCACGCGCGCCGCGGCGGCGACCCCGCCGGCGAGGGTGTCCTGGTCAGCGTCACCGACCAGGGGCCGGGCATCGACTCCGCCGAGCAGGAGCGCATCTTCGAGCCCTTCTACCGCGGGCGTGACGCGAGCTCGCTGGCCTGGACGGGCTCCGGACTGGGCTTGGCCATCGTCAAGGGGTTCGTCGAGGCCAACGGCGGCTCGATCAGCGTCCAGTCGCTGCCGGGACAGGGGACGACGTTCTACGTCCTGCTGCCGACCGAGCCGCGGGAGCGCCCCACGATCGCCGTCACCCCGACCGAGACGAGCGCATGAGCACCACGTCCAAGGGCGGCCGCGGTGGGCGGGATCGCATTCTCGTGTGCGACGACGAGCAGCAGATCCTCCGGGCACTCCGGGTCATCCTGCGCGACAGCGGCTACGAGGCTCTGCCGGCGAGCACCGGCGAAGAGGCCCTCGACGTGGCTGCCGTGTCGCACCCCGCCGCGGCGATCCTCGATCTCGTGCTGCCGGACATCGACGGCGTCGAGCTCTGTCGACGCCTGCGCGAGTGGACCGACATGCCGATCATCCTGCTGTCCGCCGTCGGCGAGGAGGACGCCAAGGTCCGCGCGCTGGCCGCCGGCGCCGATGACTACGTCACCAAGCCGTTCGGGCCACGGGAGCTCATCGCCCGGCTCGAGGCCAGCCTGCGCCGGGTCGGCCCCGAGCGCGAGGAGACCGTCATCACGTCCGGGGACCTCACCGTGGACCTCGCCTCTCGGGTCGTCACCCTCGACGGCCAGGAGATCCACCTCACCCCCACCGAGTTCGACCTCCTGCGCCTGCTCGCGCGCAACCGCGGGCGGCTGATGACCCACCGTGAGCTCCTGACCACGGTGTGGGGCGCGGGCTATGCCGACGACACGCAGGTTCTGCGTGCCCACATCGCCAATCTGCGACGCAAGATCGAGCCCGCGGGGGCCGAAGGAGGCGCGAGCGCCCATCGCTACATTCGGACCGATCCCGGGGTCGGCTACCGCTTTGCCGGGTGAGTTATTGTCGGGTTTGCGGAAAGGATGCCGAGGCGGGACGATCATGCTCGTTTCATGCGAGTTGGACGTGCCACACCGCCGATACGGCATGGTCGCACCGAGCGCAAAACATGCCGCTATCGTGGACGTTTCAAGTGGAGATAACCCCTCGGGGCACAACTGATGGCCGCGCCTGAGCGCGGCAGCGGGAGCGGAGTGACTCCCAAGGGTCGGCGCGCCCTCTCAGAGGGGGCCCACAAGATGGACGCCCCGCCCACGGACGGCGCAGCGCCGTCCGCGAACGGCCCCAAGACCGGCGTCAAGCGCAACTTCAACGAGGCAGCGCACAAGCTCGGCTACTGGCCGGTCACGGTGGAGCCGCGCAAGAAGGACAACACGCCATCGGCGGCCATCCGTGCCGCCGCCGACGACGAGCGCGACGTCGTCGCTCACGCCGGCAAGCTCATCCTCGCGCTCGGTGCCCTGGGGATCGTCTACGGCGACCTCGGCACAAGCCCGCTCTACACGGTCCAGACGATCTTCACCCAGCACGCCGACGCGGCGCGTCCGACGATCGACGGCATCTACGGAATCTCCTCGCTCATCTTCTGGGCGCTGATCATCGAGGTCTCGATCAAGTACGCCGGGTTCATCATGCGCGCCCACAACCGCGGTGACGGCGGGATCATGGCCCTGAGCGCGCTGATCCAGCGACGGAAGGTGCCACGCGCAGCGGCGCTGGTGACGCTCGGACTCCTCGGCGCCGGGCTGTTCTTCGGCGACGGCATGATCACGCCGGCGATCTCGGTGACCTCGGCGGTCGAGGGCCTCAAGGTCGCGACACCAAGCCTCTCGCACCTGGTGATCCCGATCTCGCTGGCGATCCTGGTGGGGCTGTTCGCCGTCCAGCGCTATGGCACCGGCGCGGTCGGCTGGATGTTCGGTCCGGTGATCCTCGTCTGGTTCGCCATCATCGCCGCCCTCGGCTTGGTCGAGGTCGCGCAGCACCCGGGGGTCGTCCAGGGTCTCTCGCCGACCTGGGCGGCGAGGTTCATGATCGACCACGGCGTCGACGGGTGGCTGACCCTCGGCGGGGTCGTGTTGTGCGTCACCGGCGCCGAGGCGCTGTACGCCGACCGCGGCCACTTCGGCGCCGGCCCCATCCGCGCCACATGGTTCTCGATCGTCCTGCCCGCGGTGATGCTCAACTACCTCGGCCAGAGCGCCCTCATCCTCCATAACCATGCCGCTCGGGAGAATCCCTTCTATCTGCTGGCGCCGAGCTGGGGACGCCTACCGCTCGTCTTCCTGGCCACGGCCGCCACCATCATCGCCTCCCAGGCCGCTCTCACCGGCTCCTTCTCGGTGGCCAAGCAGGCCGTCCAGCTCGGCTTCCTGCCGCGGGTGAAGATCGTGCACACCTCAGAGCTCGAGGGCCAGATCTACGTGCCGCTCATCAACTGGGCGCTGTGCGCGGGCGTGGTCACCCTGGTGCTGGTGTTCCGCAGCTCCACCCATCTCGCCGACATCTACGGCGTTGCCGTGACCGGCACGTTCATCCTCGACACCACCCTGTTCCTGGCGGTGGCCCGGTCGCTGTGGGGAACCGCCAAGTGGAAGCTGGCCATCCTCGGAGCCGTCTTCTACACCGATCGAGATCGCGTTCTTCACGTCGAACCTGTCGAAGGTCGGCCACGGCGCCTGGCTCCCACTCCTCGTCGGCCTGGTCGTCGCGACCATCATGGTCACCTGGCGCAAGGGCCGCGACGTCGTGACCCACAACCGGACCGTCGCACGAGGGCTCGCTCGACGAGTTCCTCGACGGCCTGTGCAACGCCAAGCCGCCCATCGTGCGCCTGCCCGGCACCGCCATCTTCCTCAACCCGGGCAAGGAGACCACGCCGCTGGCGCTGCGCGCCCAGGTCGAGCACAACCATGCCTTCCACGAGAAGGTGGTGATCGTCTCGATGGTCCCGGTCAGCATCCCGCGCGTGGACAAGCCCGACCGCTTCGTCTCCGAGCGGCTGGGCAAGGGCCTGTTCAAGATCCACCACATCACCGTGCGCGTCGGCTACCACGACAGCTGGAACGTCCCCGAGGCGCTGGCCGACGCCCGCAAGCACGGCTTCCTGGACCGCAACCTCGATCTCGAGCACGCGTCCTACTTCGTCTCGCGCATGACGATCGTCCCCACCAGCGCGCCGGGCATGTCGCGCTGGCGCAAGACGCTGTTCATCGGGATGGCGCGCAACGCCACCAGCCCGATCGATCACTTCCGCCTGCCGAGCCCCCGCACCGTGATGACGGGCTCCCAGGTCGAGATGTGACCTGAGCTCAGCTGAGCGTCTTCACAACATCTTGATACCGGGGGTCCGGTCCTTCACAGGTCCTTGACGCGGAGCGACCGACGATGAGGGCATGGCCGGCCCGGCGCAGCAACCCCGTGCAGCACAGCCGGCAAGCGCACTTCAACGAGGCCGCCCACAAGCTCGGCCACTGGCCGGTGCAACCCGAAGGCCCCCAGGGAGCGCGCGCCGTCGGCCGCGATGCAGGCTGCCACCGACGACGAACGAGACGTCGTCGCGCATGCCGGCAAGGCCGTTCTGGCGCTGGGGGCCCTCGGGATCGTCTACGGCGACATCGGCACCAGCCCGCTCTACACCGAGCAGTTCATCTTCACCGCGCACCGCAACGCGGCGCACGCCACCGTGGCCGGCGTCTACGGAATCGCCTCCCTCATCTTCTGGACGCTGATGGTCGAGGTGTCGATCAAGTACGGCGGGTTCATCATGCGGGCCCACAACCGAGGCGACGGCGGGATCATGGCGCTCACCGCGCTCGTCCAGCGCAAGCGCATCGGCCGGACGTTCATCCTGGTGACGCTGGGCATCTTCGGCGCGGGGCTGTTCTTCGGCGACGGGATGATCACCCCGGCGATCTCGGTCACCTCGGCCATCGGCGGCCTGAACGTGGTGAGCCCGAGCCTGGCCCATCTCGTGGTGCCCCTCTCGCTGGCCATCCTCGTCGGGTTGTTCGCGGTCCAGCGCTTCGGCACCGGTGCCGTCGGCTGGCTGTTCGGTCCCGTGATCCTCATCTTCTTCGCGGTGATCGCGGTGGCGGGCCTAACGCAGGTCGTCCAGCACCCCGGCGTGCGTGCAGGGCCTTTCGCCCGTGTGGGCAGTGCGGTTCATGATCGACCACGGCGTCTACGCCTGGCTGACCCTCGGCGGCGTGGTGCTGTGCTGCACCGGCGCGGAGGCGCTCTACGCCGACCGGGGGCACTTCGGCGCCTCTCCGATTCGGATGACGTGGTTCGGCGTCGTCTTCCCAGCGGTGATGCTCTCCTACCTGGGCCAGGCCGCGTTCATCCTGTCGCATCCGCAGCAGCGTGAACAGCCCGTCCTTCAACCCGTTCTTCCAGCTCATCCCGCACAGCCTGTTGCTCCCGATGGTGGTGCTGGCCACGCTGGCCACGATCATCGCCTCCCAGGCCGCCCTCACCGGCTCCTTCTCCGTGGCCAAGCAGGCCGTCCAGCTCGGCTTCCTCCCGCGGCTGCGGATCATCCACACCTCCAACCTGGAGGGTCAGATCTACGTGCCGCTGATCAACTGGTTCCTGTGCGCGGGCGTGGCTGCGCTCGTGCTCGTGTTCCAGAACTCCAATCGGCTGGGCGACATCTACGGCGTCGCGGTGACCGGCACGTTCATCCTCAACACGATCCTCTTCCTGGCCGTCGCGCGGGCGCTGTGGCGCACGCCGAAGTGGCGCCTGGCCATCCTCGGCACGCTGTTCCTCACCGTCGAGGTGGCGTTCTTCACCTCCAACCTGGCCAAGATCGCCGACGGCGCCTACCTGTCGCTGGCGGTTGGCCTGGTGATCGCCGTCGTGATGATGACCTGGCGCAAGGGCCGCGACATCGTCACCGAGAGCCGCACCCGGGTCGAGGGGCCGCTCGGCGAGTTCCTGGAGGGCCTGTGCGAGGCCAAGCCGCCGATCATCCGGCTGCCCGGCACCGCCATCTACCTCAGCCCCGGCAAGGAGACCACGCCGCTCGCGCTGCGCACGCTCGTCGAGCACAACCACGCCATGCACGAGAAGATCGTGATCGTCTCCATGACCCCGGTGAGCATCCCGCGTGTGGACCGTGCCGATCGGTTCACCTCGGAGCGGCTGGGCAAGGGCCTGTTCAAGGTCACGCACCTCACCATCCGCGTCGGCTACCGCGACGACTGGAACGTCCCCGACGCGCTCGCGATGGCCCGCAAGCTGGGCTTCCTCGAACGCAACCTCGATCTCGAGCACGCGTCCTACTTCGTCTCCAAGATGACGATCGTGCCGACCGACGCCCCCGGGATGGCGAGATGGCGCAAGAAGATGTTCGTCGGCGCTGGCCCGCAACGCGGCCACCCCGATCGAGCACTTCGACCTGCCGCGCTCGCGCACGGCGATGACCAACTCCGAAGTGGCCATGTAAGCCTGCCTCGGCGCTGAATCGGTGGCGTTCAGGCCGCCGGCGCGCCACAATTGAGGTCTCACGGACACCAGCCCACGGGAGGCCTGATGAGCAGCGACTACATCCTCGCCTACGGAACCCACGCGTCAGCCCAGGACGGCCGGTGTGCCATGGAATGGGTCAGCTACCTCGCCGGGGAGCCCCACTCAGACCAGCCCACGTGTGTGAGTCCGGTCCTGCGGGCGATGTGCATCGCGCTCAACGACGGCCTGGACCAGGAGCCGCGCCAGCGTCTGCGGCCCTACCTGACCCGGACGATCGGGACCGCCGAGGACGGACTGGACACGTGGCGCGGCTGGCTGGCGATGGACTGGCTCGCCCGCGCCTACACCCCGGCGTGGCTGCACCTCGCCGGGCTCACCGACTGCGCGCACCGCCTCGAGTCCACCGCCGCGATCACGGGCCCGGCCAGCCTCGGCGGCGCGCTGCTGGAGCTCGAGGACGCGC
Organism: uncultured Actinomycetota bacterium; assembly: GCA_963708835.1. GTDB lineage: Bacteria > Actinomycetota > Thermoleophilia > Solirubrobacterales > Solirubrobacteraceae > Palsa-465. The sequence goes on from CAVPUB010000004.1 coordinate 842,276, forward strand.
GCCGCGAGTCCCGCTCCGCTCGCGCCAAGGCCTTCGGATCGCCTCTGCCCACCGGCTGGGCCGCCGCCGTGGCAGCCGGGGTGGCCGGGCGCGAGGCCGCCTGGGCCTGCGCCGGTGCCGCCGCATGGGCCGCCGCCCGGATCGGCATCGGCGATGTCGCCGGGGACCGTGCTCGCGCCGCAGCGCGCGCCGCCGCCGGCGACGCGGCGGCGATCGCGGTCCGCCACTCGCGGGCGTCGGCATGCCACGCGGGCGCGCGGGCCGCCGCCCACGCGGCGCTCGAGCCCACGCTGCAGGAGCTGGCCGAGTCGGCGCTCACGTTGCTTGACCGGATGCTCCCCACGGAGGTCCTCCCGGTGCCCGAGCCGGCGCTCGCGCCGCCCGCACCCGCGCTGATCTGACCGAGCGTGTCGCGCCCCGGCGGCGCGACACCCGGCTTCACATGATCTTTATGAGGGCCCGCCGTTCCTGTATGGGTCCTTGACGATCCCGGTTCCAAGATGAGCGGCATGGACATTGTCGCCGTACTTCTTGGAGCCCTGATGTTCGCCATCCTGCTCGCTCTCGTCGCCGGAATCGACCGGATATGAGCGGCGCTGATCTCTTCGGGCTGATCATCTCGGCCCTCGTCTGCATCTACCTCCTCTACGCGCTGCTGCGCGGAGAGAAGTTCTAAGGGGCCACCGTGACCTTCACCGGCTGGCTCACCATCTTTCTCTTCTGCGGGATCCTCACCGCGCTGGCGTTGCCCCTCGGCCACTACATGGCCGCGGTCTACTCCGGCGAGCACACCTTCATGGACCGGATCCTCGGCGGCCCCGAGCGGCTGCTGTACCGGATCATGCGCGTCGACCCTGACCGAGGCCAGGACTGGAAGGCCTACGCCAAGAGCCTGATCGTCTTCTCGCTGGCAGGGTGGCTGCTGCTCTACATCATCCTGCGGACCCAGACGCTGTGGAACTTCACCGGGCTCAACCCCCAGGGGTTCCACTCGGCGCCGTGGAACGTCACGTTCAACACCACCTCGTCGTTCGTGACCAACACCAACTGGCAGTACTACGGCGGCGAGACGACGATGAGCTACTTCAGCCAGATGGTCGGGCTGACGGTTCAGAACTTCCTCTCGGCCGGGGTCGGCATCGTCGTCGCGGTGGCGCTCATCCGCGGGATCATCTCCCGTAGCGGCAAGAGCCTGGGCAACTTCTGGCAGGACATCGTCCGCACCGTCCTGTACGTGTTGATGCCGCTGTCGATCCTGGTCGCCCTCATCCTGGTCTCCCAGGGCGTGATCGCGAACTTCACCTCCTACCTGTCGGTGCACGGGATCAGCGGGGTGCCACAGATGCTCGCGATGGGCCCGGTCGCCGGGCAGGAGGCGATCAAGGAGCTCGGCACCAACGGCGGCGGGTTCTTCAACGTCAACTCGGCGCACCCGTTCGAGAACCCCACCGGGTTCTCCAATCTCGTCGAGATGCTCGCGGTGCTGGTCATTCCCGCCGCGTCTGGTGTTCATGTACGGCAAGATGACCGGCAAGCGCCGCCAGGGCTACGCGATCTACTCGACGATGATGATCATGTTCCTCGGAGCGGTGATCGTCGCCTACATCGCCGAGGCCCACGGCTCGCCCGCGCAGCACGCCGCCGGCCTGCACACCGCCGTCGTGCACGGCTCCAGCGGCGGCAACCTGGAGGGCAAGGAGCAGCGCTTCGGGATCGCCGGCTCCGCCCTGTTCGACGTCATCACCACGGTCACGTCCTGCGGTGCGGTCAACAGTGCGATCGAATCGTTCACCGGCATCGGCGGCGCCGTTCCGTTCGCGAACCTGTCGGCCAGCGAGGTCATCTTCGGTGGCGTCGGCACCGGCCTGTACTCGATCCTGCTCTACGTCCTGCTCGCGGTGTTCCTCGGCGGCCTCATGGTCGGACGCACGCCCGAGTACCTCGGCAAGAAGATCGAGGCGCGCGAGATCAAGCTGGTCTCCCTCGGGATCCTCATCACGCCGTTGGCGGCGCTGTTCTCGACCGCGTTGGCCGTCGCCTCGAGCGCCGGGCGCGCATCGATCGATACCGCGATTGCGCACGGTCCCCAGGGCTTCTCCGAGACTTTGTATGCCTACCTCAGTCAGGCCAACAACAACGGCTCGGCGTTTGCCGGGTACACCGGCTTCATCCAGCCCGCCGCCGGCAACCTCGGCTCCCACGGTGTCACCTTCGCCGACCTCCTCGGCGGATTCACCATGCTGTTCGCCCGCTTCGCCCCGATCCTGTTCGCGCTGGCGGTCGCCGGGTCGCTGGCCGGCAAGCGGATCAGCCCAGCCGGGCTGGGCACGATGCGCACGGATAACCCGACGTTCGTCGTGCTGCTCATCGGCGTGATCGTCCTCGTCGGCGCCCTCACCTTCTTCCCTGCCCTCCTTCTCGGCCCGATTGTTCAGGGCCTCACCGGACACCTCTACTAATGGCTCTCAAGAAAGACATCATCTCCTCCCTTCTCGGGATCCTGGTCCTGACGCTGCTGTGCGGGATCCTCTACCCGTTGGTCATCACCGGGGTCAGCCAGGTCGCGTTCCCGGGCAATGCCAACGGTCAGCAGGTTCACGTCGGCGGGAAGCTCGTCGGCTCCAAGCTGATCGGCCAGAACTTCGGCGACATCGTCGTCAACCCCAAGACCGGCAAGCCCAAGCTCGACTCCGCGGGCAACCCGGTCACCACGCCGGATCCCCGTTACTTCCAGACCCGCCCATCCGGGACGGCGCCCGCGGACAACGCCGCCGGCACCGCATTTGCCAACTACGGGCCGAACGGCACCGTGACCGAGCAGGCGATCGCCGCCAACATCAAGGCCTACATCGCACTCAACGGTCGCTACTACCCCGGCGGACTGACCGCGGCCAAGGTCCCGGTCGATGCCGCCGACACCTCCGCCTCGGGCATCGACCCCGATATCTCGGTGGCCAACGCCAACATCCAGGCGCACCGCATTGCGGCAGTTCGCCGTCTGCCGCTGGCAAAGGTGCAGCAGATCGTCTCCCACTACACCGGGGGCCGCGGCCTCGGCTTCTGTCGGGGAGCCGACGGTCAATGTGCTCGAAGTCAACCTCGCCCTCAACCGCCTGGAAGGTCGCTGATGTCCGTTGCCACCCCTCCGGCTTCGAGCCCGGTGCAGCGCCCCGAGCGCCAGGCCGTCTCGCTGTTCCGTCCCGACATCGTCAAGCGCGCGCTGATCGACAGCCTGATCAAGCTCGACCCGCGCGTGCAGGTCCGCAACCCGGTGATGTTCGTCGTCGAGATCGGCGCCGTCATCACCACGGTCACGTGGCTCATCCAGTTGTTCGGGGGTGCAGCGCTCGGCGGCAACGATCCGTCCTGGTACACGTTCGTCATCTCCGTCTGGCTGTGGCTGACGGTCATCTTCGCCAATATGGCCGAGGCGTTTGCCGAGGGCCGCGGCCGAGCCCAGGCCGACACCCTGCGCAACATGCGCCAGGAGACGGTCGCGACCATGCAGGACGGGTCCACCAAGAGGGCGTCTGACCTGGCCAAGGGCGATATGGTCGTCGTCGAGGCGGGCGAGCTCATTCCTGGAGACGGAACGGTCATCGAGGGAATCGCCTCGGTCGACGAGTCGGCCATCACCGGCGAGTCGGCTCCGGTCATCCGCGAGTCCGGCGGCGACCGCTCGGCCGTCACGGGCGGCACTCGGGTGCTGTCTGACCGCATCGTGGTCCAGATCACCCAGGAGCCCGGCCATTCCTTCCTCGATCGCATGATCGCGCTGGTGGAAGGGCGCCGAGCGCCGTAAGACCCCCAACGAGATCGCGCTGAACATCCTGCTGGCCGGGCTCACCCTGATCTTCATGATCGTGGTGGCCACGCTGCGGCCCTTCGGGCTGTTCGCGGGCACCTCTATCTCGGACACGACGCTCATCTCGCTGCTGGTCGCCCTCATCCCGACCACGATCGGGGCGCTGCTGTCGGCGATCGGTATCGCCGGCATGGACCGCCTGGTCCGACGCAACGTGCTGGCGCTCTCCGGGCGTGCGGTCGAGGCCTCCGGCGACGTCGACGTGCTGCTGCTCGACAAGACCGGCACCATCACCATCGGCAACCGCCTGGCCTCGGAGTTCATCCCCATGCCCGGCGTCCCAGAGGCCGAGCTGGCCGAGGTCGCCCAGCTGTCCTCGCTGGCCGACGAGACCCCGGAGGGACGCTCGATCGTCGTCCTGGCCAAGCAGTACGGCATCCGCGAGCACGACATGAACGCGCTGCACGCCGCCTTCGTCCCGTTCAGCGCCCAGACGCGCATGAGCGGGGTCAACCTCAACGGCAACCAGCTGCGCAAGGGCGCCGGTGACGCCATCATCAACTGGGTGGTGGCCGAGGGCGGCCGGCCCCCCGCCGAGCTCCAGCCGGCGCTCGATCGCATCGGCCGTGAGGGCGGGACCCCGCTGGCCGTGGCCCGCGACTCGACCGTGATGGGCGTCATCTACCTCAAGGACACCATCAAGGAGGGGATGCGCGAGCGCTTCGACCACCTGCGCCAGATGGGCATCCGCACCGTCATGATCACCGGCGACAACCGGCTCACCGCGGCCAAGATCGCCGAGGAGTCCGGCGTCGACGACTTCCTCGCCGAGGCCACCCCCGAGGCCAAGCTCGCGCTCATCAAGGAGCAGCAGAGCCAGGGTCGCATGGTGGCGATGACCGGTGACGGCACCAACGACGCGCCCGCCCTGGCCCAGGCCGACGTCGGCGTGGCCATGAACACCGGCACCCAGGCGGCCCGCGAGGCCGGGAACATGGTGGACCTCGACTCCAACCCGACCAAGCTCATCGAGATCGTCGAGGTCGGCAAGCAGCTGCTCATCACCCGTGGCGCGCTGACCACGTTCTCGATCGCCAACGACGTGGCCAAGTACTTCGCCATCCTGCCGGCGATCTTCCTCACCACCTACGCCGCCACCACAGGCGGTCAGGGGCCACTGCACGTCCTGAACATCATGAGCCTGGGCAGTCCCCGCTCGGCGGTCATCTCGGCGATCATCTTCAACGCGCTCGTCATTCCCCTGCTCATCCCCATCTCGCTCAAGGGGGTGGCCTACCGGCCGATCGGCGCCAGCGCACTGTTGCGCCGCAACCTGTGGATCTACGGCCTCGGCGGGCTGATCGCCCCTTTCATCGGCATCAAGCTGATCGACCTCGTCGTCCACAACATCCTGGGCGCGTGATGCACGCCGTGGCTCTCGGCGCGCGGCTGCACCGCCGTTCCCTGGATCGCGATCTGGCGTGCGGAATCGCCGCGTGGCGGTCTCCGGCGCACGCCGCCCGGGAGGCGCAGCTCACCGACCGACGCCACCGCCGCCGCCTGGCCGACGCGCTCGACCGGCTCCTCTGGGCGGCGTCGGCCCCGTCCTCCATGCAGGCGTGGGGCGCGATCGCTCCCTGCCGGGGCTCCATACGCGCCACGGCAGTGCAGATTCGGTGGCTGGCCGCGAGGTTGCGTTCCGATGCCCCCGTGGCCGCGGCCGGTGTCGTTCGCCTGGAGGCCCTCCTCTCAGACGGCGGCGGCCCGATCTACGCGCCCGACGGGGCAAATGAGCTGGACAATGCCCTGACGATGGCCGCACGCTGGCTCGATCCCGAGGAATGACCCGATGGCCGTCACCCGCGGTCGCCACAAGGTCTTCCTCGGCATGGCCGCGGGCGTCGGCAAGACCTACCGGATGCTCCAGGAGGGGCAGGCCGAGGCGCTGGCTGGGACGCGACGTCGTGATCGGCTACCTCGAACCGCACGGGCGCCTGGAGACGCTCGAGCAGGCCGCCGGCCTGGAGGTGGTCCCCCGCCGCCGCGTGGAGTACCGCGACACGCAGCTGGAGGAGATGGACCTCCCCGGCGTGCTGCGCCGCGATCCCGAGCTCTGCCTGATCGACGAGCTGGCCCACACCAACGCCCCGGGCACGGAACACCCCAAGCGCTACGAGGACGTGCAGGACGTGCTCGCTACCGGGATCGACGTCTACTCCAGCGTGAACGTCCAGCACCTGGAGAGCCTCAACGACCAGGTCGCCGAGCTCACCGGGACCCGGGTGCGCGAGACCGTTCCCGACGCGGTCCTGGCCGCCGCCGACGACGTCGTCCTCATCGACATCACCCCGGACTCGCTCATCGAGCGGCTGCTGGCGGGCAAGGTCTACCCCCAGGAGCGGGTCCAGGCCGCGCTGAACAACTTCTTCAAGGTCGAGAACCTCTCGGCCCTGCGCGAGGTCTCCCTCCGCCAGGTCGCCGAGGAGGTCGAGCACAAGCGCAACCCGCTGCAGGAAGACGGCGGCCGTCCGCGGGGACGTGGTGAGCGCCTGGTCGACGGCGGCGCGCCCTCGGCGATCGCCGAACGGTTGCTCGCCCTCGTCACGCCCGAGCCCAGCTCACAGCGGATCGTCCGCCGCGCCTGGCGTTCGGCCCAGCGCCTGGGCGCCGAGCTCGACGTGCTCTGGGTCACCGCGGAGGAGGAGCCCACCGAGGAGGAGAACGAGCAGCTCGCCGCGCTGCGCCGGCTCGCCAGCATCCTCGGCGCCCATCTGCTGGTGGAGCGCGGCCCCGACGTGGCGCTCGTCGCGCAGCGCGTCGCCCGCGAGCGCGGGACCACCTACGTCCTCATGGGCGCGCCCAGCGCGCAGGGGCCGCTGCGGCGTCTCATGGCCCCCGGGCTCCCGGCGCGGCTGATGACGCTGCTGCCCGGGGTCGACCTGCGGATCGTGGCCGACCGGACCCAGCGTGTGAAGGAGGGGTCATGACCGCAGTGCTCATCGCCATCATCGCCGTGCTCGCCGTCGTACTCGCCGCGAGTGTCGTCGCGCTGTACCGGCAGCGGCGCGTCCCCCGCAAAACGCTGCCGGTCGCCGAGCCGACCGAGCGGCGGATCCTGTTCCCGTTCATCGGCTCGGCGCTGTCCCAGCGCGCGCTGGATGCGGCGCTGCGCCTGGCTCGCGCCGAGGGCGCGACGCTGATGCCGGTGTTCCTGGCCCGCGTCCCGCTCACGCTCCCGCTGGACTCCCCCCTCCCGCGCCAGGCCGCGGTCTGCCTCCCCCTGCAGGAGGCGATCGAGCAGCGCGCGGCGGCGTTCGGCGTCCCGGTGGACGCGCGGGTCGAGCGCGGGCGCACCTACCGCCACGCCCTGCACCGGACCATCGTCACCGAGCGGTTTGAACGCATCGTGATGGCCGCCGCCACCGACGGCGCCCGGGGCTTCGAGCCCGACGACGTGGCCTGGCTGTTGGCCACCGCGCCCGGCGAGATCGTGGTTCTGCGCCCGGGCGCGGAGGATCAGCTGGTGCCGAACCCTCCGCGCCCGCGGCGCAAGGGCATCAGTGTGAGGAGCGGCGGGTCCGCACGTGCGCGCGATCCCGTCCCTTCCTGACCTCGCCCCGATGTCCCTCGTCAGCGCCTCCCGGCGTCAGCGAGACGCCGCGGACCACCCGGCCGTAGCGCGGCGCCATGACGGTGTGGAACGCCTCGCCGGCCGGCAGCGAGGTCGCCGACACGTTGTCGTTGATCGCCACCACCTGGTTGGGATCGGCGCCCTGGTCGCCCGAGCCCGACACCGTCGAGGTCACGGCCCAGACGGTGACTGAGCCGTCGCGGTTCACGCGGCCGGTGAGGTTGCGCAGGCCGTCGGTGGCCGGCGCCCAGGGGAGGTTGGTGGCGGAGTTGTTCCCGATCGGGTACCCCGGCACGACGTACGGCCGGCCCAGGCTGAGGCCGCTCTGGAGCGTGTAGGCCAGCTGCCAGCTCTGGGTGGTCGCGTTGAACTCCCACTTCTGCAGCCCGGCGGTCGTCGATGCCGCGGCGGCGCTGTAGGTGCCGCCGGCGGTGTCGAACGTGTTGTCCCCGGCGCCCTCGTCGGCCACGTAGAGGGTGTGCGGGTTGGCGAACCAGATCCCGAACGGGTAGGAGCTAGCATCGTTGGCGTTCTTGGCCAGAGCGGTGCTGAAGCCGCTGAGGATGCACATGTTGCTGCTGAGTCCCGTTGTGGCCACCGTGTTGGGGTCATACGGGATCCCCGCCGTCGGTAGCTTCGCGCCCGCGACCGGGACGCCCACGCCGTTGGGACACGCCTTGCCGGTGGTGTCGACGAAATACACGGTATCGACGCCGTTGGAGCCGCTCCCTTTGGTGTAGTAGAGGACGTTGTTGGACACCGTCATGCCGCGGAAGTTGTCGTCCTTGCCGATCTTGTCTGCCTTGTCGCCGAGCTGGGTGACGCTGAAGCTCCCCACCGGCGTCGGCGCGCCGGGGTTCTGCGCGGACTCGGGCTGCAGCGAGGCGCTGAAGATCTGCGCCCCCGCTCCCTCGACGACGCCCGCGGGCTGCGGGTTGGCTCCGTTGCCGGCGTTCCCGGCCGTGTAGAACACGTTGGCGCCTGGCGCGTCATTGAGGATCGCGGCGCGGCCGTTGTTGCCGCTGTATGCGTTGGTCTCGGTGAAGGACAGGCGACCCGACTGGTCCAGCCGCGCCGCGGCGCGGAAGTCGATGCCCGGGACCGGGTTGGTCGGGTCCACCGCGCCCGGGGTGTTGGAGTTGGACACGTCGATCTCGCTCGGGCGCGACACGTAGCCCATGAACGACACCGCCCGCCCGGTGGTCGAGACGTTGAGCGCCAGCTCAGACTTGGACGAGAAGCTTGTGACCAGGTCGTGGGTGGGCACCTTGAACTTGCCCACCACGTCGCCGTTGGGGGTGAGCTGCCACAGGAAGATCGGCGACGTGACGCCGAAGCTGCTGTCCACCACGTCGTTGTTGAACACGTACGGATAGGCGCCGTCGGTCGACGCGGTGACGCAGTTGGCCGCCGAGCACCCGGGCGGCAGCTGGGTGACGCCCGGCTGGATGTCGGCCTCGCGATACGTGCTGCCGCTGACCAGGAGGTTCCCCGGCCGCAACTGATCTCCGCCGCCCCAACCGTCCGCCAGCGCGGTCGGCGCGGCCGCGGCCAGCGCGCAGGCAACCGCAGCGGCTGCCCCGAAATGCCTCCTCATTGAAGCTCCCTGTTCGTTGGATGAGTGTGCGCCCGCGCGCACCGTATTGGGAGCCCTCAGCGCGGTTGTGAACGGGAAGTCACCGTCAGGATGAGACTTCTCTCACCATGTGTGTGTTGTGTTAGTGACAGGTTGAGTGTCAGTTCTCGTGCGCGCGCTGCACCTTGCGCGCCGCGGCGGTCACCGCCGCGCGCAGGGCCGGCACCCGCGCGGTGATCCGCTCGGCCGGCCCCGCCACCGAGAGCCCCGCCACCAAGCGGCCGCGCCGGTCCAGGATCGGCGCCGCCACCGCCGCGGCCCCGTCGTCGAGCTCGCCCACGGTGACGACGACTCCGTCGCGCCGCACCACCGCGAGCTCGGCCTCGAGCCCGGGCGCTCCCACCGCGTCCACCAGCCGTCGGCGCTCCGCCGGCTCCAGGAACGCGGCCAGGACCTTGCCCGACGCGCCTCGCTGCATCGGCCCGCGCCGGAACAGCGTGTAGGAGAGCCGCACCGAGTGGCGCTCGGCCTCCACCACGTGCAGGACGATCGCCTCCAGGGCACACGGGGCGGTCAGGATCACGGTCTCCCCCGCCTCCTCGGACAGCTCCTCCATCACCGCCGTCGCCGGCTCCACGACACGCTCGCGCAGCCCCGCTTCGGCGGTGCGTCCGAGGGCGACGAGCCGCGTCCCCAGCGCGACCGTGCTGTCGGGGCCGCGCTGGACCAGCCCGTGCAGCTCGAGCTCGGCCAGCAGCCGGTAGGCGGTGCTCGTCGGCATGCCCGCCTCGGTGGCCAGTTCGGCCACGGTCGGTCCCGCCGGCTGACGGCCGATGTGGTGCAGCAGCTCGACCGCGCGCTCCAGGGCCCCGGACGGCACGGCTCAGATCCCCGGCGGCTCGTGCTCGGAGAGCGCCGGGCGAGCACCGGCCACGCGGGCCACGCGGCGAGCCAGGCCGCCGTCGCCGACCAGCGTGGCCAGCCCCTCTACGTCCGCGTTCCACTCGGTCTCGTTGCTGAGCGTGCTCGCGTACTCCCGGACCAGCGAGTAGGCGCGGCCGGTTCCGGCTCCGAGCCGCTCCGCGCCGCCCCGCAGGTCGACTGCCTGGGCCGCGACGATCAGCTCCAGCGCGACGAGGCGGTGCGCCAGGCTGACCAGGGCCGAGGTGGTGCTGACGGCAAAGGGGGCCATCGAGGCGTGGTCCTCGACGCCCTCTGCGAGCTGTCCACGGTAATCCAGCGAGACCGGGTTGGCCAGGAACCGCGCCTCTGAGGCGAGCGCCGCAAAGGAGCGGCCCAGCGGTCGCAGGCCGCCGGTCGGCCCATCGCTCTGGGCCAAACCCGTCGGAAGGCCCGAGAAGTGCTGCCACAGCAGCTTCTGCACCCGCTCGTTGGCCACCTGGGCGGCGTGAGCGATGCCCAGGCGGATGTAATCGAAGGCCATTGCCAGCGAGGTCACGTCGAAATTGCCCACGGACACGATCACGCCCTCGTCCACGAGCACCAGCGGATTGTCGGCGGCGGAGTTCAGCTCTATCTCCATGAGCCCCCGTCCCACCGACAGCGCGTCGTAGAGGGCTCCGTGGGTCTGGGGCACACAGCGGATCGACAACGGGTCCTGGAGGTTGCGCGCCGCGCCCGGATGCCACAGCGACGAGTCCTCCAGCAGGTCGCGCAGGCGTGCCATCGCGGTCACGACCCCGCTGTGCGGGCGGGCTCGCGCGGCGGCGGGATGGATGACCGACAGGTTGGCCGCGAACGCCTCGAAGCTCAGCGCGGCGGCGATCTGCATGCTGTCGATCAGGTCGGCCGCGTCGACGAGCACGAGCGATCCGCGCCCCATCGTCACCCCGTTGGAGCTGATCAACCCGAGCGCCTCCTTGGGTCCGAGCACGATCGGCTCGAGGCCGGCGCGCGCCAGCGCCCGGTCGCCCGGGAGGGCCTCACCCTCGAACTCCGCCCAGCCGCGCCCGATGAGGACCTTGCCGATGTCGGCCATCTCCGACAGGTCGCCCTGGCCCACTGATCCGATCATCCGGACGACCGGATGGATCCTGTGGTTGAGCAGCTCGACGAGCGCCTCGATGAGCTCGCGCCGGACGCCGACGCCGGCCTTGAGCATGCCGTTGACGCGCGACACGATCATCGCGCGAACGACGTCGGTGGCCAGCGGACGCCCGTAGAAGGAGACCTGGTCGGCGACGGTGGCGAACGAGAACGCGCTGATCTCATCGAGCGGGATGTGATGGCGCGAGAGCGAGCCGAGACCGGTATTCAGCCCGTAGACGGCCTCACCGCTGGCCAGCACGCGGTCGACCACGTCACGCGCCGCGCGCACGTTGACCAGCGCCCCCTCGTCGAGGGCGACGCGCGCGCCTCCACGAGCGACGGCGAGAAGGCGGTCGACGCTCAGGCCGTCGCCGGAGAGGAGGATCGTCTCGTTCGTTGAGAACACGGTCACGGGTAGACGGGAAGTGTATCCTGGCGTGATCCCAGTCAGCGAGAAGATTTCGGGGCAAATTCTCCAGCCGGACGGCTCCCGCCGCCGCGCCGGGGTGACGGTGGCAGACGGACGGGTCCAAGAGTGGACGGAGCCGGGCGGACGGGGCGGACGGGATTCCGATGCCGATTACGGCGACGCCCTCCTGCTCCCGGGCGCGGTCGACGTCCACGTTCACACCCGCAGCTACGCCGAGGAGGGAATCGAGCGCTGCACCCGTGCGGCGGCGGCCGGCGGCGTGACCACGATCGTCGACATGCCCTACGACGCTGCCGGCCCCGTGGACTCGCTGGCCGCGTTTGAGGCCAAGGTGGGCGATGTCCGGCGCGAGGCGGTGATCGATGTCGCGCTGTGGGCGACGGTGCCGCCCCGCGGGCCGATCGACGAGGTCCAGGACCTCGTCGACGCGGGCGCGGCGGCCTTCAAGCTGTCGACGTTCGAGACCCATCCCCAGCGCTTCCCCCGGATCCCCGACGCCCAGCTGCTGAGGGCGTTCGCGGCGATCGCATGGGCCGGCGGCCTCGCCGGGGTCCACGCCGAGAACGACGAGATCGTGCGCGCGGGGATCGCCGCCGAGCAGGCCGCGGGCCGGGGCTCTGACCCCCTGGCCCATGCCCGCTCGCGTCCCCCGGTGGCCGAGCACGAGGCGATCGCGCGCTGCCTGGAGCTGGCCCGGGCCACCGGCGTACGGCTGCACGTCTGTCATGTGTCGACGCCACGCGGGGTCGAGCTCGTCGCGCAGGCCCGCCGCGACGGGGTCGATGTCAGCGCGGAGACCTGCCCCCACTACCTGCTGCTCGACGAGTCGGCGCTCGCGGCGCGCGGCGGCGAGGCCAAGATCAACCCCCCGCTGCGCGCAGCGCCGTTGCCGGCCGACGGCCTGGACCTCATCTCCTCCGACCACGTCGGCTGGCCACCCGCGCGCAAGCACGGCCCCGACATCTTCGCGCTGGCCTCGGGCGCGCCCGGGGTCGAGCTGATCGTCCCCCTCGTCCACGACGCCCTCGGCGCGGCCGCGCTCGTCCGGTTGGTGAGCGAGGGCCCCGCGCGCCGCTTCGGGCTGTGGCCGCGCAAGGGCTCGCTGCAGCCGGGCGCCGATGCCGACCTCCTGGTCCTCGACCCCGATGCCGAGTGGGAGATCGACCCGGCGCGCCTCGTCACCGCCGCGGGATGGAGCCCCTACCGCGGCCGGCGGGTCAGGGGCCGGGTCATCGCCGCCTACAGTCGCGGGCGGCTGGTGTGGGATGGCGAGCGGGTGCTCGCCGGCCCCGGAGATGGCGCGTTCGTGTGGGCGGGCGGGGATCGAGCCGCCCGGGCCACGGTGGCCGCCGGTGGCTGACTCGCCCGCATCCACCCTGCGCTGCCGCGGCTGGCGCCAGGAGGCGATCCTGCGCCTGCTCGAGAACAACCTCGCGATCGCCGAGGACCCGGAGAACCTCGTCGTCTACGCCGCGCACGCCAAGGCCGCGCGCGACCACGAGAGCCTGCGCGGGATCGTCGACCGCGCTCACGCGGCTGCACGACGGTGAGACGCTCGTCGTGCAGTCGGGCAAGCCGATCGCGGTGCTGCCGACGGGGCCTCGCAGCCCCGCCGTGCTGCTGGCCAACGGCAATCTCGTCGGCCGCTGGGCCACACCGGAGGTCTTCTACGACCTCGAGCGGCGCAACCTCATCGCCTGGGGCGGACTGACCGCCGGCTGCTGGCAGTACATCGGGTCCCAGGGCGTGCTCCAGGGCACCTATGAGACATTCGCCCAGGTGGCGCGCGAGCACTTCGGCGGGACGCTGCGCGGGCCGCCTCACCGTCAGCGCCGGGCTCGGCGGGATGGGCTCGGCGCAGCCGGTGGCCATCAGCCGCATGCTCGGCGGCGTGAGCCTGGTCGCCGAGGTCGACTCCGACAAGGCGCTGCGCCGCCACCAGGCCGGCACCGTCGACCACGTCGCGTGGATCGGTCGACGAGGCGCTGGACGCCGCGCTGGCCGCCCGCGAGGCCGGCGAGCCGACCGCGATCGCCGTCGTGGCCAACGCGGCCGATCTGCTCGAGGGGCTGCTCGAGCGCGACGTGACCCCGGACGTCGTCACCGACCTCACCGCCGCCCACGACCTCCGCGCGGGCTACGTGCCGGCCGGCATGAGCCTCGACGAGGTCGGCGCGCTGCGCCGCGGCGACCCGGGCAAGCTGGAGTCCCTGGCGCTGGCGACGATGGTCCGCCACGTCCGGGCCATGCTGGCCCTGCGCGAGCGCGGCGCCGTCGTGTTCGACTACGGCAACAACATCCGGCCCCACGCGGCCGGCGGCGGCGTGAGCGAGGCGCTGACCATCGACATCTTCACCGCGCGCTACATCCGGCCGCTGTTCTGCCGCGGGATCGGCCCGTTTCGCTGGATCTGCCTGTCGGGCGAGGACGCCGACCTGGCCACGGTCGACGAGCTGTGCCTCGAGCTCTTTGACGGGACCGAGCGCATCACCGACTGGATCGGGCTGGCGCGCGAGCACGTGGCCCGCCAGGGGCTGCCCGCGCGGATCGCGTGGCTGGGCCACGGCGAGCGCGACCGCCTGGCGCTGGCCGTCAACGACGCCGTCGCCGACGGGCGGCTGCGGGCGCCGGTCGCCTTCACGCGCGACCACATGGATTCGGGGTCCATGACTCACCCCAACATCATCAGCGAGGCGATGGCTGACGGCTCGGACGCGGTCAGCGACTGGCCGTTGCTCAACGCCTTGCTCAACACCGCCTCGGGGGCCGACCTGGTGGCGCTGCACGCGGGCGGCGGTGGCTACGCGGGCTACTCGCAGAGCGCGGGGATGACGGTGGTCGCCACGGGCGACGACGACGGCGCGGCGCGACTGGCCGGAGCGCTCCACGTCGACACCGCGCTCGGCGTCCTGCGCCACGCCGACGCCGGCTACGCACAGGCGCGCGCGTGTGCGGCAGAACACGACCTCGGGCTCGGATCCGTAGGGTCCGTGCCATGAGAGAGCTCGATCTGCACGCCGTCCACGCCGCCGTGGCGGGCGGCTCCGTCCTGGCCGCCGGCGGGGGCGGCTGGGTCGATCACGGCATGCTCGTCGGCACCACCGCGGTCCAGTACGGAACCCCGCGGCTGGTCTCGCTCGACGAGCTCGATCCCGACGCCATGCTGGCCACCGTCAGCGCCATCGGCGCGCCCGCCGCCGTCGGCTGGGAGATGCGCCCGGGCGACTACGTCCGCGCGCTCAAGCTGCTGATGGACGCGGTGGACGAGCCGATCATCGGCACCGTGACGGCGCAGAACGGCTCCTCGACCACCTGCAACGGCTGGGTCGCCTCGGCGGTGCTCGGGACGCTGGTGGCGGACGCCGCCGGCGACGGCCGTGCTCACCCCACGGGCAAGATGGGGTCCTTCGGGCTCGCCGCCGACGACGACTACGAGACCGTGCAGGCGGTGGCCGGGGGCAACCGCGCCGACAATCGCTACCTCGAGGTGGTCACCCGCGGGACCGTGCGCCACACGGCCAACGTGCTGCGCACCGCCTCTGACCAGTCCGGGCGGCTTCATCTCCTGCGCGCGCAACCCGCTGCCCGCATCGTTCGTCGCCAAGCACGCCGCCGTCGGCGCGATCAGCTTCGCCCTCGATCTCGGCGAGGCCATCCTCGCCGCCGAGCCGGGCGGCCCGCAGCGGATGATCGACGTCACCGCGGAGCACCTCGGCGGCCGGATCCTCACCACCGGCGCGGTGCGCAGCCGGACCCTGCGCACCGACAACGCGTTTGACATCGGCACGATCGAGGTGGGCGACATCGAGCTGGGCTTCGTCAACGAGTACCTCACCGCTGAGTCGGGCGGCGAGCGGCTGGCCACCTTCCCCGACGTGCTCACCACGCTGTCGGTGCACACCGGGCGCATCATCTCGATCGCCAACCTGCGCGAGGGCGACGAGGTGGCCGTCCTGCACGTGCCCAAGGCCAACGTTCCCCTCGGTGATGGGGTCCGGGAGCCCAGCGTCTATCCCGAGGTGGAGGCCATGTTGGGCAAGCCGCTGGCCCAATACGCCCTTGAGTAGAGGTCCCCACCCCACCCCCCGCCCAGCCCGCATCGCGACCCGCCTCGAGCAGCTCTGGACGATCGCCCACGGCCCCGGGGGCGGCGCCGACCGTCCCGCGTACTCAGCCGCCGAGGCCGCGGCGATGCGACTGGTCGCGGGATGGGCACGGGAGGCGGGCCTGGAGCCGGCGGTGGATCCCTTCGGGAACCTGTGGGCGCTCCCCTCGGGCTCGGGGCCGATCGTCACCTCGGGCTCCCACGTCGACACCGTGCCCGACGGCGGCCGCTACGACGGCGCCTTGGGGACCGTGCTGGGCCTCGAGGTGGCCGCCGAGCTGGGGCCGGGAGCCGGGCTGCTGATCTGCGCTGCGGAGGAGGCGCCGCGATTCGGCGCGGGGACGATGGGCTCGCGCCAGATGGTGGGAACGCTCTCTGACGCCGACCTGGTCGGACTCCACGACGCGGCCGGGGTCAGCGCCGCCGACGCCCGCGCCGCCTACCTGGAGGAGCTGGGCGATCTGCCGCGGATCTCGCCGCCGCTGGATCGCCTGCGCGCCCACGCCGAGGTCCATGTCGCTCAGCGACGCGCGCTGCGCGAGCTCGGCGTCGTCACCGCGGTGGCCTCGCCCCGGCGGTTCGCCGTGCGCATCGACGGTGAGGCCGGCCACTCGGGCGAGGTGTCGATGGCCGACCGCCGCGACGCGCTGGCGGCCGCTGCCGAGGTCGTGCTCGCCGTCGAGGCGGCGGCGCGCGCCGAGCCGGCCGAGACCGTCGCCACCGTCGGCACGCTGGTGGTCGAGCCCGGCGCCGTGAGCGTCATCCCGGGACGCGACCCGCATGGCGATCGACGTGCGCGGCATCGCGTCGGAGTCGCTGGCGCGCGTGGAGTCGGCCATCCGCACGGCGGTGGACGAGATCGCCACGCGCCGCGGCGTGACGGCCGAACTGGCGCTCATCCGCGCCGGGGAGCCGGTGACGATGGACCCAGAGCTCGTGCGGGCGGCGCTCACAGCAGCGGCGCGCGAGCGCGGCATCCCCGCGACCGAGACGTGGTCGGGAGCCGGGCATGACGCCCAGCACATCACGGCGCTCGCGCCCGCGCTGCTGGTGTTCGTCCCCCTGCACGGCGGCGAGAGCCACACGCCGCAGGAAGGCGCGGACATGGACGAGATCGTCCAGGCGGCGCGTGTCGTGGCGTCCGTGCTGAGCACTCGGCTGGCCGCGAACCAATGAGGCGCCCGGATAAATCTCCGCACGACCGCATCTGCGTTCATACTTCGACGACGTTGGCTGGTGGACGAAATTGTCCAAGCGGGCACCCGGTTGTGGACCTCCGGCTCTTGACAGCCGCCCATGGGTGTGAAAGAACCGTGAGCAGTGGAGGGGCGACGAGGAACCGCCAGCGAGCCGTGGTCCGTGCGATGATTCGCGGCGAATCTACACCAAGGCGGTTGAGATTGGCCGCCGGGCGTAAGACCACGATCTCTGCCCTGAGGAGGGCTGATGTCGCGGTGGGCGTGGGGCCCACCGCCACGGAAAGGTGACGGAGCATGGCTACTGACCACAGGAAGCTTGACGAGATCCGCGACGCTCGCTCTGAGCTCGAGAACCACTACATCGACGAACTCGTGGCCGGTCGCCTCGACCGCCGCCAGTTCATGCGCAGGGGCGCCGTGATCGGCATGTCCACCGGTCTCATGGGCGCGATCCTCGCCGCCTGCGGCGGCGCCAACAAGGTCGGCACCTCGGCCGCCTCCTCCTCGGCGGCGCCTGCGGGCGGCGCCTCCACCAGCAGCTCAGCGGCTCCTGCCACTAAGGGCGGGACGCTCAAGCTGGCCCAGCAGACGCCCGACAACGGCGATGAACCCGCTGCTCGTCAACGACGCCGGCGGGCTCAACATGCTCGCCCAGACGGGCGAGTTCCTGACCTTCGACAACAACCTGCTGCTCCAGCTGCAGCCGATGCTTGCCACCAAGTGGACGCCGAGCAACGGCGGCAAGACCTGGACGTTCACGCTGCGGCCCAACGTGAAGTTCCACGACGGCTCGCCGCTGACGGCCGACGACGTCGTCTACACGTTCCAGGAGCAGGCCAACCCCAAGAACGCCTCCAACGCCCTGTCGACGTTCGCCGGCGTGCTCAAGCCCGACGGCGTGGTCAAGGTGGACTCCGGGACCGTCGCCTTCCACCTGGAGGGCGCCAACGGCAACTTCCCCTACCTCGTCTCCAACGACAACTACAACTCGATCATCGTCCCCAAGGGCACCGACTTCGCCAAGTGGAACAAGACGTTCATCGGGACGGGACCGTTCAAGCTCAAGAGCTACACGACCAACGTCGGCGCCAACTTCGAGGCCAACCCCGACTACTGGGGCGGCGCGCCGAACCTCGACTCGACGCAGTTCACGTTCTACACCTCCCAGCAGCCGCAGATCCTGGCGCTGCAGGGTGGCACGGTCGACGTGATCGTCCAGTTCGTGGTCCAGGGCGCCCAGGCGCTGCTCAGCGGCGGCTCCTACAAGATCATCAAGCTCAAGTCCTCGCTGCATCGCGAGCTATCGATGCGCAACGACCAGTCGCCGTTCACCGACAAGCGCGTCCGGCAGGCGGTCGCCCTGACGCTCGACCGTCCGGCGATGGTGCAGGCGCTGCTCCAGGGCCTCGGCCAGGTCGGCAACGACAGCCCGTTCGCGCCGAAGTTCCCCTCCACCAACACCAGCGTGCCCCAGCGCACGAAGGACCTCACCAAGGCCAAGCAGCTCCTGCAGGCCGCCGGTCACGGCAGCGGCTTCACCACCAACCTGGCCACCGAGGAGTACGAGGAGATCCCGCAGCTGGCTCAGGTCATCGCGGAAGCGGCGTCCAAAATCGGCGTCAAGATCAACCTCAAGGTCGAGACCCAGGCCAACTACTACGGCAAGGCCACGTTCGGCAACTCCGATTGGCTGGATGCCCCCATGAGCCTCGTCGACTACGGCGATCGCGGCGTGCCCAACGTGTTCCTCAACGCTCCGCTGCTGTCTGACGGGACGTGGAACGCGGCGCACTTCAAGAACCCCACCTACGACAACCTGGTCAAGCAGTACACGGCAGCGGTCGACCTGCAGACCCAGAAGCAGATCGCGGGCAAGATCCAGACGCTGCTGCTCGACGAGACGCCGCTGATCATCCCCTACTTCCTGGATGGTCTGACGGCGACGACCGGCAGCGTGTCGGGCGTGAGCCCGACCGCGACGGCGGCGATCTTCCTCAAGGGCGCCTCCAAGTCGGCGTAGGCGCCCGGCGACCGGCCAGACACGATGGCGCTCTTTATCCTCAAGCGAATCGGCCTCGGGCTGATCACCCTGTGGATCCTCAGCGTCATCGTGTTCTTCGCCGCCCAGGTCCTGCCCGGCGACCCTGCCCGAGCCATCCTCGGGCCGTTGGCCCAGCAGTCGGCGGTCGATGCCCTGTCCCACCAACTAGGCACTGACAAGTCGGTGATCGCGCAGTACTTCACGTGGATCGGGAACATTCTCACCGGGGACCTCGGGACGTCCTACGCCCAGCAGGCGCCGATCGGGCCCATCCTGGGCAAGGCGTTGGTCAACTCGCTCAAGCTGGCGGCCCTCGCCTTCGTGATCGTCGTACCGCTCGGGATCATCGGCGGGGTCGTCGCCGCGCTCAACCAGGGCAAGTGGCGTGACCGGGTGATCAGCGTGGTCGGCCTCAGCGCCACCGTCATCCCCGAGGTGGTGTCCGGGATCGTCCTCATCCTCGTCTTCGGGATCTGGCTCAACGTCCTGCCGATCCAGGCCACCACCCCGCCGGGGGCGAGCATCGGCGATCAGATCTACCACCTGATCCTCCCGGCCATCCCGCTGGTGTTGATCCTGTTCGGCTACATCTCCCAGATGGCCCGCGCAGGGACGGTGGAGGCGCTGCACTCCGACTATGCCCGAACGGCGACGCTCAAGGGCCTGCCCCGCGGGGTCATGATCCGCCGCCATGTCCTGCGCAACTCACTGCTGCCGACGATCACGGTGATCGCGACCCAGACCGGCTATCTCATCGGGGGACTCGTCCTGGTCGAGACGCTGTTTCACTACAACGGGATCGGCACGCTCATCCTGACCGCCGCCAACCAGAAGGACTTCCCGCTGCTGGAGGCCTGCGTGCTCGTGATCGGGACCGTCTACATGGTGGCGACGCTCGGCGCCGACATCCTGTTCACCCTGCTCAACCCGCGGATCCGCTATCGGGGCGTGGAATGAGCGTCGGCACCGTCCCCGTCGAGTCGGCCGCCGCGGTCAGCGCCGCGGGCGCCGACGTCCGCCGCAAGGAGTTCCTGCGGGAGCTGACCCATCAGCCGGCGTTCATCTTCGGCGCGTTCATCATCGGCTTCTGGATCCTGGCGGCGATCTTCGGCTCGCTGATCGTCCAGGATCCGCTGGCCCAGGATCTGCTCAACATCAACAAGGCGCCGTCGAGCGCGCACCTGTTCGGCACCGACCAGCTGGGCCGCGACGTGCTCGCCCGGGTGATCGTCGGCTCGCGGCCGATCCTCATCGCGGCGCCGCTGGCGACCGCTCTCGGCACCATCGCCGGCACCGCGCTCGGCCTGGTCATGGGCTACTTCCGCGGCGCGGTGGACGACGTCGTCAGCCGTTTTGTCGAGGCCTTCCTCGCCCTCCCGCTCGTGGTCACCGGCCTTCTCGGCGTCGTCGCACTCGGCGAGTCCAACGCCACCATGATCATCGTCATCGGGATCGTGTTCACGCCCCTCATCGCACGCACGGTCCGTGCGGCGGTACTCGTCGAGCGCGACCTGGACTACGTCGCGGCGGCCCGCCTGCGGGGCGAGAGCTCGCTCTACATCATGTTCGCCGAGATCCTCCCCAACATCATGGCCCCGATCATGGTGGAGTTCACGGTGCGCCTCGGCTACGCCGTGTTCACGATCGTGGCGCTGTCCTTCCTGGGCTTCGGATTGCAGCCCCCCGATCCGAACTGGGGCTCGGAGATCGCCAACAACTACCAGGAGGTCGCCGCGGGCTATTGGTGGGAGGTCCTCTTCGACGCACTGGCCATCGCCACCCTGGTCGTCGGCGTCAATATGCTGGCCAACTCGATCGAGCGGGCTCTGGACGCCCCATGAGCGCCACCACCCAGCCTGCGCCCGGCGCCGGCTCCTCCGAGACGGCGGATGCGCTGCGGCTGTCTCACGTTGACATCGCCTACACGGTCCGGCGCAAGGACCAGCGCGTGGTCCGCGACGTCAGCTTCCATGTCTCCAAGGGCGAGTCGTTCGGCCTCGTCGGCGAGTCGGGCTGTGGCAAGTCGACGATCGCCCTGTCCATCGTCCGCTATCTGGCTCGCAACGGGCGCGTGAGCAACGGGACGATCGAGATCGCCGGCACCGACGTACTGGGCCTGAACCCGTCTCAGCTGCGCGACCTGCGCGCCCGCACGGTGTCGATGGTCTACCAGGAGCCAGGGCGTGCGCTGAACCCCTCGATCCTCGTCGGCCGCCAGGTCGCCGAGGTCTACGAGATCGCCGGTCTGGGCGGCAAGGAGGCGATGGCCAAGGCCCAGGAGATCCTCACCAAGGTCCGCATCTCAGACCCCAAGGGCGTGATGGGCCGCTATCCGCACCAGCTCTCGGGAGGCATGCTCCAGCGCGTCGTCATCGCCATGGCCCTGGCCTCCGAGCCCGCGCTGCTCATCCTCGACGAGCCGACCACGGCGCTGGACGCCACCGTCGAGGCCGAGGTGCTTGACCTCGTCCGCGGCCTGCGCGAGGAGTTCGACACCTCGCTGCTGTTCATCAGCCACAACCTGGCGGTGATCGCCAAGATGTGCGACCGCGTCGGCGTGCTCTATGCCGGCGAGATGGTGGAAGAGGGCCCGGCCACCGAGGTGTTCAATAGCCCGCGCCACCCCTACACGGTCGGCCTGCTGCGCTCGATCCCGCGCCGGGACTCAGCGCCCGCCGCCAACGGCGCCGGCGGCCGCGCCCCGCTGGCCACCATCCCCGGCTCTCTGCCCTCGCCCGGATCGGTGACCGAGGGCTGCATCTTCGCCGAGCGCTGCGGGCTCGCGGAGGACCGTTGCCGCACCGAGGCGCCCCCGCTGTATGAGATCGGGGGCGGGCGCGGTTCGCGCTGTCACTTCCACGAACGCGCTCAGAGCGTCCCGATGGGTGCCACGGCCGAGGCGCCGCCGTCCGACACCACCGCCCGCGACCGTGACGGCGCGCAGCCGATCGTCCGGGTGCGCGACGCGAGCAAGACCTTCCACATGGGCGGCCAGGTCGTCCGCGGCCTCTACGGCGTGGATCTGGAGATCGCCGCCGGGGAGACGGTCGGCCTCGTGGGCGAGTCGGGAAGTGGCAAGACGACGTTGGCGAGGGTGATCATGGGCCTGACCGCCCCAGACGCCGGCGGCGCGGTTGAGGTCGACGGCCACGCCGTGGCGGGCCTCGCACCCAAGCGCTCCTCCCAGGACCAGAAGACGCTCCAGATCGTCTTTCAGAACCCCGACTCCGCGCTCAACCGCCGCCACAGCGTCCAGCGACTCATCTCGCGCTCGCTGTCCAAGCTGGGCGGCTACAAAGGTCCCAAGCTGCGCGAGCGCCTGCTCTCTCTCATCAAGTCGGTACGCCTGCCCGAGCGCTACCTGCCGATGCATCCGTCACAGCTCTCCGGCGGCCTCAAGCAACGCGTCGCCATCGCGCGCGCCTTTGCCGGGGACCCGCGCATCGTCGTCTGCGACGAGCCCACCTCGGCGCTCGACGTGTCGGTCCAGGCCGCCATCCTCAACCTGCTCACCGATCTGCAGCACCGTGAGGACGTCGCCTACCTGTTCATCAGCCACGACCTCGGCGTCGTGCGCTATCTGGCTGACCGCATCGTCGTGCTCTATCTCGGGCGGGTCATGGAGGTGGGTCCGGCCGACCGGGTGTTCGGCGGCCCGCAGCACCCCTACACCGAGGCTCTGCTCAGCGCGGTGCCGACGCTCGATGACCTGGACCGGCTGCGCATCCGGCTCGAGGGCGAGATCCCCAGCGCGGCCGACCCGCCGACGGGCTGCCCCTTCCACACGCGCTGCCCGCGCAAGATCGGCGAGATCTGCGAGACCACCGAGCCCGAGCTGCGCGAGGAGGAGGCGGGCCACGGCATCCGCTGCCACATCCCGCTGGCGGAGCTGCGCCGGCTCCAGGCCGACGGCTCAGCCGAGACCGCGCCAGCCGCGCAGACCGACGCGTAGCCCGCTCAGCACCGGCATGCCAGCGAGGGCGCCGGCCAGCAGCCACCCCGCCACCACCAGTGACGGGACGATGACCGCGACGTAGGCGACCTCGACGCCGGCGGCCTGCTCCACGAAGCCGGCCAGCAGGGGCATCAGCACGGTGGCCGCCGCCCAGGCGCCGTTGAGCATCCCGAACACCACGCCGTCGTTGCCGCTCCCATCCTCGCGCTGGGAGGCGAGGTTGTAGGCGATCGTGCTGATCACCGCGCGCGGGCCGGCGCTCAGCATCAGCGCGATGACCAGGGCCACGGCGCCGGTGCTGGCCAGCGCGGGGACGAGCGCCACGGCCAGCGCCACCGTGCTGAGCGCGTTGAACTTGAGCGTCTGGGCCCGCGACCCCAGCCGGACGACCACCGAGCTCACCGCGATGTAGCAGACCGCGGCGATCGAGAAGGCCAGGCCGATGCGCCCGGTCGACAACCCGAGGCGGTGCAGGCCGCCACTGACCAACAGCTGGCTGGCGCTGCTCACGGCGCCCGAGACGACGAGCGCGCCCGCGGCGGCGGCGACGCGCGGGCGGCGCGCCAGCGCCAGGAGCACGCGCGGGGTCATGATTGGACCCCGCCCACCCCCGTCGGTGACCGGAGCCTGGAAGTACGCGATCTCGATCGGCAGGTCGGCCGGCTCCACCGGCGGCGCCGGGGTGGCGCGGGTCACCGGGATGGTGCCGAGCGCCAGCGGCAGCACGATCACGCCCGCGGCCACCGCGATCACCGCAAACGGCGCGCCGAGGCCGATGTGCTGAGCCAGCAACCCTCCGACCGCGGGGCCGAGCATGATCCCCACCGAGGAACACGTCACCGCCGGGCCTAGCGTGGACGAGGCCGTCTCTCCGCGCTCTGAGTCAAGGTCGGCCAGCCATGCCATGCCGCTCGTCCACACCACTCCGAAGGCGATCCCGAACACGATGCGCCCGACGAGCACCGCCGCCAGCGAGGGCATCGCCTGCGCGGCGCAGGCCAGGCACAGCAGCGCCCCCGCGCCGAGGGTCACCCGCCGGGCGCCGATGCGGTCGGCGGCGATCCCCGACGGCACCGAGACAGCCAGCGTGGCCAGGCCCGGCAACGCGAGCAGAAGTGCCGTCTGGGACGCCGACAGCCCGAACTGCGCGGACATCCGCGGCAGCAGCGGGACGATCGCCGCCTGCGCGACGCCGGCGACGAGGAAGAGCAGGTACACCAGCCACAACGAGACCGATGCGGGAAAAGAGCGAACGAGAAAGCGCTGGAAATGCATGTACATGAGATAGTACGATTCAGCGGTTCGGTTACAGATGAGGGTTCTTGCGTGATATGACCGATTTGATAGATCAAAGCCCGATCGATCTGAAGGCGCTGCGCGCCCTGGTGGCGGTGGCCGACCACGGGTCGTTTCGCGCGGCAGCCCGGTCGCTGGGCTACACGCAATCCGCCATCTCTCATCAGGTCGGCACGCTGGAGCGCGCCCTTGAGGCGTCGCTGTTCACCCGGCCTGGCGGCCGCGGCGCCGTGGGCCTCACCGCCGCGGGCGACGTGGCCTACGTTCGCGCGCGCCGCGTCCTCGGGGAGGTCGAGACGCTCGGCGCCGACGTCGCCGCCCTGCAGCGGGGCGAGACCCAGACCCTGCGCATCGGGGTCTTTCAGACCGCGACCACCGAGTTGCTTCCCGGCGCGCTGCGGTCGCTGCGCGAGCAGCGGCCCGAGGTCGAGGTCCGCCTCATCGAGATCCAGGACAACGCGCGCACGTTCGAGCGCCTGGCCGGCGGCGAGCTCGACCTCGCCTTTCAGGTCAACCCCATCCCCGACGACCGCATCCAGGCGGTCCCGCTGCTCGACGATCCCTGGGTGATCCTCACCCGGCGCGACAGCGAGCTGGCGGCCGCCGAGACCGCCACCTTCGACCTGCTCGACGGCGTCGACCTCGTCGCCTGGAACCGCCGCTGGCGCACCCAGCAGGATCTCGAGCGCGCCTGGCGCCAGCGCGGGATTCGCCCAAACGTCGTCTTCCGCACCGATGACAACCTCGCGCTACAGCGGCTGGTCGCCGCCGGCCATGGCCACGCTTGCCTTGACCGCCTGGGCGCCTCAGGCGCGGTGGAGCCCTCGCTCACCTGGCTCGAACCCAAAGAGGCGCTGATCCCGCGAATGATCGCGCTGTGCCATCCGCGCCACCGCGATCCCAGCGCGCCGGCGGTCATCCTCATGGACGCCGTGCGGTCCCAGTTCGGCGTCTGAGGAGGCCAGGCGAAGGTGATCCGCTTGACAGCTATCGGCTCGTGTGCGACAACGCCGCCCGTGCGAGGCGCCGATCGATGACCGAGACGACGCTGAGCGCGCCGCCGCCTCGAGCCGGTCTGCAGATGCGCGCCTGCGTCCTGCGCGAGCCGGGCCGCCCGCCCGCCGTGGAGACCGTACTGCTCGAGCCGCCGGGGCCCGGCGAGGTCCTCGTCCGCGTCGCCGCCGCGGGGGTCTGCCACTCCGACGTACACCTCGCCGACGGCCGGCTCGGCGACGGTCGCTGGCCCATCGTCCTCGGCCACGAGGGCGCCGGGGTGGTGGCGGCGCTCGGCGAGGGCGTGACCGGTGTGCGCGAGGGCGACCACGTCGTCTTCTGCCTGGTGGCCTCCTGCGGCGTGTGCGAGGCCTGCCGCTCCGGGCGCCGGACGCTGTGCGGGCCCGCCGGTGCCGAGGGGGTCGCCGGGAACGTGCGGACGGGCACGCGGCGCCTGCGCGCCCACGACGGCAGCGCGCTGCAGCACGGGTTCACCATCGCCTGCTTTGCCGAGCACGCCATCGTGTCCGCCGACAGCGTGATCCCCATCCCCGCGACGTACCCATGTGGCAGGCGGCGCTGCTGGGGTGCGGGGTCATCACCGGCTTCGGCGCGGTGACGCACGCCGCCGGCGTGCGCATCGGCGAGCGCGTCGCCGTCATCGGCTGCGGCGGCGTCGGACTGCAGGTGATCGCCGCGGCGCGGCTGGCCGGTGCCGCCACGATCGTCGCCGTCGACCGCCGCCCCGAGAAGCTCGACCACGCGCTGCGCCGGGGCGCCACCCACGCGGTCGATGCCTCGGGCGGCGACGCCGCCGCCGAGGTGGTGGCCCTCACCGGCGGCGGCGCCGATCACGCCTTCGAGGTCGTCGGCGCCGCCCCGACGATCCGGCTGGCCTGGGACGCGCTCCGTCCCGGGGGCACCGCCGTCGTCGTCGGCCTGGCCCCGCAGGGACTCGAGGTCTCGCTCCCGGCGATCGAGTTCCTGTCCGAGAAGTCGATCGTCGGCAGCTACTACGGCACCGGCGATCCGGTGCAGGCCCTCCCCGCCCTCGTCGAGCTCGTCCGTTCCGGCCGCCTGGAGCTGGCAGACATGGTGTCCCACCTCATCGAGCTCGACGGCGTCGCCGACGCCATGGACCGGCTGCGCCGGGGCGAGGGGGACCGCTCCGTCATCGTCATCGACCCCGAGTTGGCGGGCGCGACCGCCGGAGGTACGCCATGAGCTTGCCGTTGGACCATTTCGACGGGCTGATCGGAGAGGGCTGGAGCGGCACCGACCCCAACGGCGCCCACGTCAACGTCGTCCTCGCCGTCCGCGGCACGGCCACGGCGGCAGCGCTGCTCACCACATTCACCTCCCCCGCCCCGGGCCACGCTCCGATCCTCGTCGTCGTCGGCGAGGACAAGGCCCACTACGAGCCGGTGTGGCCGCCGACGATCATGATCAACAAGGAGACCGCGCTCGAGCCCACCCATCAGAAGATCACGTGGGGCGCGGGCCAGCTCGGCATCGCCCAGGGCGTCCTCGACGCCGTGGCCGACCGGCTCATCCCCGCCAGCGGCGACCTGGTCGTGTTCGTCGCCATCTATATCGACCCCACCGCGCACGACGAGACCGCGGTCCGCGACGCCGCGCGGGCGGCGACGCTCAAGGGCGTCCGGACCGCGCGCCACGGCCGGCCCGAAGAGGAGACGCGGGGTCTCGTCGAACGACGCGACAGCGTCACCAACCCGTTCTACAGCGGATCGTGAAGATCACCGCCATCGAGCTTCAGCGGCTGACCCTGCCGCTGGCGCCGCCCTTCCACGCCGCCTGGGACCCGGACCCGCGTACGCGCTTTGACGCCACCCTCGTCCGCGTCCACACCGACGAGGGCGTCACGGGGATCGCCAGCGGGGACACCATGGACGGCTTTGAGGCCTTCGCGCATCTGTTCGTGGGGCGCGACCCGCTCGCGCTCGGCGCCCACGCCCGGGCGCTGGAGACGATCAGCTTCCATGCGGGCCGCTACTGGCCGCTGGAGGCGGCGCTGTGGGATCTCGCCGGGCGGGCCTTGGGTGTCCCCGTGGCCACGCTGCTGGGCGGCGCCGCCGACGGCCTCATGGTCTACGCGTCGCTCGGAGAGCTACGAACGGCCGAGCAGCGCGCCGAGGACGCCCGCTCGCTGGTGGCCGACGGCTTTCGCGCGGTCAAGGTCCGCATCGCCCGTCACCGCGTCGCCGAGGGGATCGCCGTCGTGGCCGCGATGCGCGACGCCGTCGGCGACGCCCTGGAGATCATGGTCGACCTCAATCAGTGGTGGCGCATGGCGGGGGACATCGAGCCCGGACTCGCCCCCCAGGCGGCGCGCCGCATCGTCGATGCGTTGGCGGAGCTCGGCGTCCTCTGGGTGGAGGAGCCCCTGGCCGGCGATGACCTGGTGGGTATGCGGATGCTGCGCGAGGCCACCGGCGTGCGGATCGCCGGCGGCGAGATGGCCCGCGACTTCGACCACCTGCGCCGCGCGCTCGACGGCGACGCGCTGGACGTCTTTCAGCCCGACGTCGTTCTGGCGCTTGGGATCTCCGGAGCCCGGACGCTCGCGGACCTGGCGCTGCGGCGCAACCGCTGGTTCACCCCGCACACGTGGACCAACGGCATCGGGCTGCTGGCGAACCTGCACGTCTGCTGCGGCGTGGGCGGCGGCCCGTACCTGGAGTATCCCTACGACCCGCCCGGCTGGACCCCGGAGCGCCGCGACTTCATGCTCGCCGAGCCGGTGACTGTCGACGGCGACGGCCGGCTCGCCATCGGCCAGGCGCCCGGCCTCGGCATCGAGCTCGACGAGGGGGCGGTTGCGCACTACGCGGCCGCGACCGCGGCGTGACGATGCGCATGACCAGCCGCGACTCGATCTCCCGCGCATGACGATCCCCGACCCGATCACCCGCGTCGCCTTCATCGGCCTGGGCCACATGGGCGGCCACATGTGCCGCAACGTGATCACGGCCGGCTTCGAGGTGAGCGCGTACGACCTCGACGCCGAGGCGCTCGCCCGCGCCGCGGCCGACGGCGCCCGGCCGGCCGGGAGTGTCGCCGACTGCGTGCGCGATGCCGAGATCCTGCTCACCAGCCTCCCCGGACCGCCGCAGGTCGAGGCGGTCCTGTGCGGCGCGGGGGGCGGCGAGTCCGCGATTGCCGCCATGGCTCCCGGCTCGATCGTGGTCGACATGAGCACGAGCTCGCTCGAGGTGGGGCGCAGGGCGCGCGCGGCCGCGGAGGCCGCCGACATCGCCCTGCTCGACGCACCCGTGGCCGGGCAGACGATCGGCGCCGAGGCGGGCACGCTGGCCATCTACGCCGGCGGCGATGCCGAGGCCTTCGCCCGGGCGCTGCCGGTGCTCGAGGCGATGGGCGACCCGCAACGGATCTTCCTGCTCGGCCCCGGGGGCTGCGGCTACGCCGTCAAGCTCCTGCTCAACCTCACCTGGTTCATCCAGGCCGTCGCCACTGCCGAGGCGCTCGCCGTCGGTGTCAAGGCCGGCGTCGACCTCAGCAACCTGCACACGGCCCTCGTCGCCTCGCCCGCGAACTCGGTGTTCCTCGAGCGCGACGTCCTGCCGCTGCTCGAGCGCGGCGATTACGATGAGGGCTTCTCGATGAAGCTCGTCACCAAGGATCTGGGACTGGCCGTCGACCTGGCGCGCGACGTCGGCGTGCCCGTCGAGCTCTCCTCACTGGTGGAGCAGATCCATCGCCGCGCCCGCGCCGTCTACGGCGACGACGCGGGCGAGATGAGCGCCGTCCGTCTCTATGAGGATCTCGCCGGAGTGGAGCTGC
Source organism: uncultured Actinomycetota bacterium (assembly GCA_963708835.1). Classification (GTDB taxonomy): domain Bacteria; phylum Actinomycetota; class Thermoleophilia; order Solirubrobacterales; family Solirubrobacteraceae; genus Palsa-465. The sequence continues at coordinate 871,178 of CAVPUB010000004.1, forward strand.
GATGGCATACGTAGTGCTGGCCCGCTGGGTCGCCAAGCCCGGAGAGGAGGAGGCGGTCGCGGCGGCCATCGACGCGCTGATCGAGCCCTCCCGGGCCGAGCCGGGCAATCTCGTGTACCAGGCCCACCGCGATCCCGCCGACCCGCGTGTGTTCCTGCTCTACGAGCAGTACGTCGACGAGGACGGCTACAAGGCCCACGGCGAGTCAGAGCACTTCGCGCGCCACGGCCACGGGGACGCGATCCCGCGCCTGGAGGCCCGCGAGCGCTCCTTCTACGAGACCTGGGGCGCGAGCACGAATGATCGCTCGCTCTGACGGCGTCTCGACGCGCCTGGAGCCGCCGCTCGCCCTCACGGACCACCAGTACGATCGCGGCGAGCGGCGGCAGCACGCCCAGCCACTCGTCAGATTCGAGCGCTAATTCCCGCTCGCGCCCTGGTGACCCCCGGGCACCACCAGGCCTGACTCGTAGGCGGTGACGACGAGCTGGGCTCGGTCGCGCGCTCCCAACTTCGCGAACAGCCGCGCGACGTGAGTCTTGGCTGTCAGCGGCGACAGCACGAGCTGCTCGGCGATCTCGGCGTTGGAGCAGCCGCGGCCGACGAGGGCGAGCACCTCGCGCTCACGCGGGGTGAGTCGCTCCAGCCCCTCCGTTTCATGCGTTGCGAGTTGTGGTCCCGTGACGAACGCCTCGATGAGGCGGCGGGTGAGCCGCGGGGCCAGCAGCGCCTCGCCGGCGGCGACGACGCGGACCGCCGTCACCAGGTCAGCCGGCTCCACGTCTTTGAGCAGGAACCCCGACGCCCCGGCGCGCAGCGCACCGAACACGTATTCGTCGAGCTCGAAGGTGGTGAGCACGACCACGCGCGTGTCGCACAGCTCAGGATCACCGGTGATCTGCGCGGTGGCCTGCAGCCCGTCCACCTTGGGCATGCGGATGTCCATGAGCACCACCTGCGGGCGGTGCTCGCGCGCCTGGGCGACCGCCGCCTCGCCGTCGGCGGCCTGGGCGACGACGTCGATGTCGTCCTCGGCGTCGAGCAGGGCGTGAAAGCCCGCGCGCACCAGCGCCTGGTCGTCGACGAGCTGGACGGTGATCACCGCCGCAGCTCACCGCCCTGGGGGTCGCCCGCGGACACCGGGGCCCCGTTGGCCGGCGGCACGCTCATCGGCAGCCACGCGCGGACCCGCCAACCGCCGCCGGCGTGTGGGTGGGCGGGGCCGGCTTCCAGCGTGCCGCCCAACGCGGCGGCCCGCTCGCGCATGCCGCGTACGCCGTTGCCCAGCGTCGGCGCGGCCGCCGCCGGGGCCGCGGGGGCGCCGTCGTCGGTGACCTCGACGGTGATCGCTCCCGGGACGCGGCGCACGCTCACCGTCGCGGCCGACGCCTGGGCGTGCCGGGCGACGTTGGTGAGGGCCTCCTGGACGATCCGGTAGGCGACGCTCTGCACCGGCGCGGGCACGTCGACCGCGCTGTCGATGTCCAGCGTCACGCTCACGCCGGCCGCCTGCAGGCCGCCGGTGAGCTCGGCGATGTCGCCCAGGCCGGCGGGCGGTCCCAGCGGCGCCGCCGACGAGGGGTCGCGCAGCATCTCCAGGGTGGAGCGCAGGTCGCTGAGCGCCGCGCCGCTGGTGTGCTTGATGTTGCGCAGCGCGTCGTAGGCCTGGCCGGGGTCGCGCTCGAGCAGGTGCGCCGCCACCCCCGCCTGGACGTTGATCGCGGTCATCGCGTGGGCCACGACGTCGTGGATCTCGCGGGCGATGCGCAGCCGCTCCTCCCCCACGCGCCGCAGCGTCGCCTGCTCGGCGGTCTGCACCAGGCGCTGCTCGGAGACGCGGCGCGAGCGCAGGACCTCGCCCGCGGCGATCGCCAGCAGGACGAACGCGGTGTTGCGGACCACGATCGAGGTGACGTGCGTGAAGCCGCTGGCGAACGGGACCACGCTGATCACGACGCACGGGATGAGCGCCACGCTCATCCACAGCGACCGGCGCCGATCGCCGTTGAGCGCGAGCTCGAACATCGCGATCATCGGGATGACGACCACAGTGTTGGCGGGATGCAGCTGCCAGAGGACCAGGGTCACGCCGCCCACGATGAGCGGCCCCAGCACCGGGAAGGTGACGTGGCGGCGGAGCGCCAGCGGCGTACAGGCCACGAACGCGCACAGCACGTTGACCACTCCGAGCGGCTTGCCCTGCGAGGAGAGCACCGCGTCGATGATCAGCACGATCGGGACCACCAGCACGGGCAGCCAATCGTGGACAACCGGTGAGCAGGCGAAGCGTCTGGCCACTGCTCGCCGGATCATAAAGACGACCGCGTGGCGCTCAACCCGCCTGCTTGGCCAGCGCGCCGATCGCGGGCTCGCGCACCCGGCGCGCCTCCGCGGGCGCGACCCGGTCATGCAGCCGGCGCAGGCCGCGCGGCGCCCACCAGTTCCACCGGCCGAGGAGGGCCATCAGGGACGGCACCAGCAGCGAGCGGACGATGAAGGCGTCGAGCAGGACCCCGGCGGCGACGGCGACCCCGATCTCCTGGATGAAGGAGATCGAGCTGGTGCTGAACGCCCCGATGGCCACGGCCAGCAGGATGGCGGCGGCAGTGACGACGCGGCCGGTGGCCCCGAGCCCCGTGGCGACGGCCTCGCGCTCGTCGGGCGGTGAGACCGTGCTCGCCTCCCGGGCCTCCTTGATCCGCCCCAGCAGGAACACGCCGTAATCGGTGGACAGCGCGAACACGACGGTGGCGGCGACGACGAAGTCGGTCGGCTCCACGCCGCCGTCCGAGGTGTAGCCGAGCAGCCCGGTGAGATTTCCGTGCTGGTAGATGAGGATGAGCGGCGCCAGCGCCGCGCCCACGGTGAGAGCGTTCATCAGGATCGCCTTGAGCGGAAGCACCACCGAGCCGGTCATCAGCCACAGGACGACGAAGGTGAGCACCGCGAGCAGGATGATCGCCTCGGGCAGGTGCGACCCGATCGCGTTCTGCTGGTCGACGAAGGTGGCTGCGTCGCCCGTGACCTTCGCGGTGAACGGCGCCCTCATGCTCCGGATCTCGTCGACCACGCCCTGGGCGGTGGAGCCCGCGGGATCGCCCGCCACCGCGGCGTTGACCTGCCACGTGTCGGCGTCGAGCAGCCGCGGCGTGCTCACGCTCTGGACGCCGTCAAACGCGGCGATGCGGTGCGCGTACGCGGTCACCGCGGCCGTGTCCGAGCCGGCGGCGCGGATGGCGACCGTCACCGGCGAGCGCCCCGCGCCGCCGAAGTCGCGGTTGAGCGCGTCGGCCACGGTCCGGGCGCTCTGGCCCTCGGGGATCACGCGGCTGTCGTTGGCCGAGGACCAGTGGACGGTCAGCGCGGGCAGCGCCGCCGCGAGCATGATCGCCGCGGTCACGGCCGCCACCAGGCCGGGGCGGCGCATGACCCGGCGGGCGAACCGGTACCAGCGGTCGGTGTCGGCCGCGCGCGCATCGGTGCGGGCCAGCTTGCGCCCCCACACGGCCAGCAGCGCCGGGGAGACCACGAGCGAGGCCAGCGCGGCGACCACCGCGGTGCAGGCGCCCGCGATGCCCATCGACTTCAGGAATCCCTGCGGGAAGAGCGTCAGCGTGGCCAGCGCGCACGCGACGGTGGCGGCGGAGAACAGGACGGTGCGACCGGCGCGCGCCATCGTGGTGGCGATCGCCTCGCTGACCGTGGCCCCCGCCGCCAGCTCCTGGCGGTAACGCGTGACCAGGAACAGCGTGTAGTCCACCGCCAGCCCCAGCCCCATCCCGATGACCAGGTTCAGCGCGAAGACGCTCAGCCCGTACACCTGGTTGACGCCGGTGAGCACCAGGAACGTGCCCAGCACCGTGACCACGCCGACCACGACCGGCATCAGCGCCGCCCGCCCGCGGAAGAAGAGGATCGAGAGGGCGATTAGCAGTGGGAAGGCCAGCAGCTCGGCGAAGCCCAGATCGTGGGTGACGCTTGCGTTGATCTGCTCGTCGGCAACGGCGGGCCCGCCGACCGTGACGTCGCGGTCGTGGGCGAACGCGGCCTGGGCGGCCTGGGCGGACTGCTTGTCATCGGCCTGGGCCGAGAGCGTGCCGGCGACGAGAACGTGGCGCCCGTCACGGGCCACGTCGGCCGGCGCGGCGGTCTTGACCACGCCGCTGACGTTGAGAAGCTGCTGGTTGATGCCGTCGATCCGGGCGCGCGCCGCGCCGGGGCCGTTGGGCGTGTCGACAAGCAGCACGATGCCGGGCGTGGCCTCGGTGCCGGTGGCGCGCTGGAGCATGCCGGTGGCGAGCTGCGAGTCCGAGCTGGGCGGCGCGAACCCGCCCGAGCTTTTCAGCGCGCCCGCCAGGGGGCCGCCGATGGCCCCGGCGATGACGACGAAGATGAAGGTGGCAACGAGGGTGCGGCGCGGGCGCGCGGCGAGCGTGTGGGCGAGTGATCGGAGCATGCGCTCGATTGTGTGCGCGGTGCCCGGTTCGCACAATCGGCCGGGGGATGTGTCTTTGCGGGCGCGGTACTCCCGGAGATGTACTGCCGTGGGCGGAGGTGGTGGACCACGCGTTTACGGCGGCTTGGGAAAGCGGACGGGCGGCCACCCTGCGCCAGCAGCCACTTCGTTCCAAAGTGGAATCCGGCCACCCAGTTTGGAACCGATCGGTCGCTACGGGCGCTCCAGCGGACAAACTGGCAACCCGAATCCGACTTTGGTACGGAATGGTCGTTCAGATCCCCGCTATTCCGGGATGCCCTCACCCAGCCGTTCGCACAACCGCCCCAGCTCGGCGCCCACCGAGCGCCGCTCCACCACCGGCGGGCAGAACTCGAGCACCAGCGACCCGAACTCGTCCAGCGCCGGCGGAAAGTCCCGGCCGGTGCGCGCGAACGACTGTGCCGCCATCACCGCCAGGCACGTCATCGAGCCCACCACGAAGCCGCGCACGCGATCGAACCGGTTCCAGGCGTGAAACGAGGGAGCGGGGACGTCGTTGTGTCCGAAGCCCGGCAGCGGCAGCAACGAGGGGACGGCGGCCGTCCGGGCCTCTTCGGCGTAGCCGGCGCCCACCATCTGCATAGTCCCCAGGGCCAGCGAGTCCTGGCCCGGCATGGCCTCTCGGCTGGTCTGCAGCCGCTGCAGCTGATGCTGGGCGAGCTGAGCCAGGTCGGCGAGCGCGAAGGCCAGGCCGTCGATGCATGCCGGCGCCGCGCCGTTGTGAAAGCCACCGTTGGAGACGACGTCGCCGAGATCGCCGTCCTCGGACCCGAACAGGAAGGCCGGGTTGTCGCTGACCGCGGGCAGCGCGATCTGCGCCGCGTCCCGGGCGGCGGCCAGCACGCGGTTGGCGTTGCCCAGCACCCGGGGCAGGATGCGGAAGCTCACCGGCGGCTGCGGGTGCGCGTCGGCGCCCGCGGGCGGCACGGCGCCCGCGATCCCAGCACGGATCGCCTGCAGCGCCGCTGACTGGGCGGGGTCGCCCCACAGGGCCTCCAGGCGTTCGTCGTAGATGGCCGGCGCGACGCCGTAGGCCGCCACCGCCAGGCAGAACGCCGGCACGGCGACGGCCAGCGTCTCCTCGGCGCACAGGATGGCGTCGGCCAGCAGCGCCGGGGCGCACGGCGCGCCGTTGATCAGGGCCATGCCCTCCTTGATCCCGAGCTCCAACTCATCCGGCACATCGCCGAAGAGCCAGCCGAGCGCGAGGATCTCCCCGGAGCCCCCGTTGCCCAACCGCGGCACCGGCGGCAGGTCGCGGCCGTCCAGGCGACCGGCGACCAGACAGACCAGCTCGGGCGTCACCCCGGCGTGGCCCTCGACGAGATTGGCCAGCCGAGCCAGCACGATCCCGCGCACCACCCGCCGGGGCAGCGGGTCCCCGAACGAGGTCGCACTGTGCAGGCCGCGGGCGTAGTCACGCTGCTCGGCCTCGGTCATCAGCCGATCCGAGCCGTCGCCCGCGTGGACGTTGACGCCGTAGAGCTTGCGCGTCGGATCGGCGGCCACCAGGGCCAGGAAGTCCTCGCGGCGCCGAGCCACGACCTCGAGGGCCTCGGCGGCGATCGCCACGTCCTCGCCCCCCCACGCCACCCGGTCAAACGCATCCAGCGATATATCGGCGCGGCGCGCCAGGGTGACGGTCACGACGCGGACACGCCCGCCCGCACCACGCCCGCCGAGGCGCACGTCGCGACGGCCAGCATCAGGTCGTCCTCCGCCACGTTGGCGATGTCAGGGTGGTCGAGATCGAGCTCGATCGACGCCACCGGCTCGTCGGGCAAGCCCAGGCTGGCGCGGCCGTTGGCGACCATCTGCCCCCACAGGTCCCCGTCGGCGGCGGCCAGCAGGGCAAAGCGGGTGTGGCCCTCGCGCCGGGCCAGCGTCTCCATCTCGCGCAGCTCCTCGAACGGGTCAATCCGCGTCTGCTCGTCGGTGCCGATGGCCAGGCGCACGCCGGCATCGCGATAGCGCAGACCCGGCAGATGCCCGTCGCCCAGGTTGCCCTCGGTCGTCGGGCAGGTGACGACGATCGAGTTCGAACCGGCCAGCAGCGCGATGTCCTGGAGTGAAACGTGGATGGCGTGCACCACGCTCGTGCGCGGCCCGAGGAAGCCGGTCCGATCCAGCAGTTCGATCGGCGAGCAGCCGTGCTCCTCCCGGGTCTCGGCCAGCTCGCGTCGCTGCTCGGAGGCGTGGACGTGGCGGACCAGGCCGTGCTCGTCGGAATATCGGGCGATCGCCTCCAGCCAGTCGGCCGGCACCGCGCGGACACTGTGGGCGGCCACTCCCACGCTCACCCCGTCGATGCCCGCAGCCCACTCGCGCAGCGCGTCCAGCCGTTCCAGGAAAGCCTCCACCGACGGGTCGCAGAAGCGGACCTGCCCGGGCGCGGGCGGCTTGCCGGCGCCGCCACGGTGATAGGCGGCGGGGAGCAGCGTGATCTCCAGGCCGGACGCGCGCGCGGCGTGCGCCAGGGCGATGGCCATCGCGTTGGGCTCGTCGTACGGGGTCCCGTCAGGCTGGTGCTGGACGTAATGGAATTCGCCGACGGCGCCGTAGCCCGCGGCGGCCATCTGGCCATACACACGGCTGCCGACCTCGTGCATCGACTCCGGCGTGTGACTCGAGGCCAGGCGGTACATCTCGGTGCGCCAGCTCCAGAAGTCATCGCCAGGGTACAGCCTCTCGCCCGCGCCGCGCAGGTCGAGCTGGAAGGCGTGTGAGTGCGCGTTGGCCATCGCCGGAATGCGCGCCGTGCGAGTCATGAGCTGATCCTCTCTGCCGCGGCGTCATCGCGCACGTACGCGACCTCGCCGCCGATGACGACGATCGCCACCGGGTTATGGCCGAAGCGATAGGCGATGCTCTCCGCCGGCCCGTCGAGCACCACCAGGTCGGCACGCTTGCCGACCTCGATCGAGCCCCGGTCATGGTGCAGGTCAAGCGTCCACGCCGCGTTGAGCGTCGCCGCTCCCAGGGCCTCGCGGACGCCGAGCCCGTAGAGGCGCGACCCCACCCCGATGACCACCGGCATCGAGAACACCGGAGACGTCCCGGGGTTGGCGTCGGTGGCCAGCACGAAGATGGCCCCGGCGTCGATGATCGCGCGGGCCGGGGCTCGCTGCTCGGCCCCCAGGAACTCCGCCCCGGGCAGCAGCACCGCGGCACACGCCGCCTCGGCCAGCGGGCCGATGTCGTTTGGGTGGATCATGGAGAGGTGATCCATGCTGCGCGCGCCGGCAGCCAGCGCGACCGGCACCGAGCGCATGCAGGAGAGCTGCTCGACATGAGTGCGCAGGGCCAGCCCCGAGGCCGCCGCCAGCTCGCCCATCAGCTCCAGGTGCGCGAGCCCGAACGCGATCGACTCGACGAAGATGTCCAGGGCGGTGACGCTGCCGGCCGCCACCACCTCCGGCATCATCTCCTGCACCACCCTCATCCACGAGTCCGCGGTGTAGCCGTCCGGGACGGCATGGGCCAGCAACGCGGTCGAGGTCGTCGTCTGGGGGACGGCGATCTCGAGCTCGCGGGCCAGCACGAGCGCCCGCATCTCCCCCTCGCGCGACAGCCCGTAGCCGGACTTGCACTCAAACGTCGTCGTTCCCGCGGCCAGCATCTCCTCGGCGAGCCCCGACGCCTGGTCGAGGACCTCGTCGTCAGACGCCTCGCGCAGGGCGCGGGCCGAGGACCTGATCCCGCCCCCTCGGCGCGCGATCTCCTCGTAGGGAACGCCGGTCAGCTTCTGCTCGTACTCGCCCCAGCGCCAGCCGGCGAACGGCAGGTGCGTGTGGCAGTCCACGAACCCCGGGAGGACCGCACACCCGCCCGCATCGATCGTCACCTGGGCGATCTCGTCGCGCTCCAGCGCGGTGATCCGCCCGTCGCGCGCGGACAGCTCCCCCGCATCGAGGGTCTGGGCGGTGAGCTCGTCGCCGCGTAGGTGCTGCAGGTGATCGCGCGGCGGGCGCAGGACCTGCGCGGCGCCGGTGATCGACAGCGACGGCGGGCCGCCGTCACGCGACCCGGCACTCACCTTTTCTCTGGCTCCGGCTCGAGCATCGGCATCGCCACACCCTTCTCGCGGGCCGTGCTCAGGGCCTCCTCGTAGCCGGCGTCGGCGTGACGCACCACGCCGAGCCCCGGGTCGGCGGTGAGACAGCGCCGCACCCGCTCGCCCGCCTCAGGCGTTCCGTCGGCCACGGTCACCTGACCGGCGTGGATCGACTTGCCCATGCCCACGCCGCCGCCATGATGGATCGAGACCCAGCTGGCGCCACACGCCGTCATCAGCATCGCGTTGAGCAGCGGCCAGTCGGCCACCGCGTCGGTCCCGTCGCGCATGCCCTCGGTCTCGCGCTCGGGCGAGGCCACCGAACCGCAGTCCAGGTGGTCGCGGCCGATCACGATCGGGCCCTTGAGCTCGCCCGAGGCCACCATCTCGTTGAAGCGCACCCCGGCCCTGTCGCGCTCGCCGTAGCCCAGCCAGCAGATCCTCGCCGGCAGACCCTGGAAGTGCACGCGCTCGGAGGCCAGCTGGATCCAGCGGGCGATGTGCTCCTGATCGCCGAAGAGGTCAAGGATCGCCTGATCGGTGGCATGGATGTCGGCCGGGTCCCCGGACAGCGCCACCCACCGGAAGGGCCCCTTGCCCTCGCAGAACAGCGGGCGGATGTAGGCGGGCACGAACCCGGGGTAGGAGAACGCATCGCGGTCGCCGTGCTCCTGGGCCAGCCCCCGCAGCGCGTTGCCGTAGTCAAACGCCTCGGCTCCGGACTCCTGCAGGGCGCGGATCGCCCCCACGTGAGTCACGGCGCTCTCCCCCACCCGGCGGATGTAGTCATCGGGATCCGAGCGGCGCAGCCCCTCGGCCTGCTCCACCGTCAGGCCGGCGGGCACGTAACCGTTCAGCGGGTCGTGGGCACTCGTCTGGTCGGTGACCACGTCGATCTCAACCCCGCGGCGGACCAGCTCGGGCAGGACCTCGGCGGCGTTGCCGGCCAGGCCGATTGACAGCGCCCGCCGCTCGCGACACGCGACATCGAGTCGCGACAGGGCGTCGTCGAGGTCGGCGGCGCGGTCGTCGAGGTACCCGGTCTCGATGCGCCGCTCGATGCGGTGAAGGTCTACCTCCACGCACAGCGCGGCCCCGCCCAGCATCGTGATCGCCAGCGGCTGGGCGCCGCCCATCCCGCCCAGCCCGGCCGTCACCACCAGCCGGCCGGCCAGAGTGCCATCCCACCGCTTGCGTGCGGCGGCGGCGAAGGTCTCGTAGGTCCCCTGCAGGATTCCCTGACTCCCGATGTAGATCCAGGAGCCCGCCGTCATCTGGCCATACATCATCAACCCGGCGGCGTCGAGCTCGCGGAACTTCTCCCACGTCGCCCACTGGGGCACGAGGTTGGAGTTGGCGATGAGCACCCGGGGCGCCTGGTCGTGGGTCTCGAACACGCCCACCGGCTTGCCCGACTGGACCAGCAGCGTCTCGGAGTCGCCCAGCCGGCGCAGCTCGCGCTCGATCGTGTGATACGAGGACCAGTTCCGCGCCGCCTTGCCGATCCCGCCGTACACCACCAGTTCCGCCGGGTTCTCGGCCACGTCCGGGTGCAGGTTGTTGCGCAGCATCCGCAGCGCCGCCTCCTGATGCCACCCGCGGCATTCTCTGTCAGTCGCGCTCATGCCGCCGCACGCTACCGGAGCGCGCTGCGCCGCAGCAGCCCGTGGGTAGCCTGCCGGTGAGATGGTCCGCAACCCGCTCACGGCCAGGGCCCAGCGCAAGACCAACGCGATGCTCACGCGCGTGGGCTGGGAGCCGCCGCAGACGTGGCCGGTGCCCCGGGCGGACGGCACGCAGCTCGTCTTTCAGACGCGCCTGCCCGCCGCCGAGTTCGTGCCGGCTGCGCAAGTGCCCAAGCGCCATCGCGGCGCGCCCGCGTGCACCGGCGGCGAGCTCCTCCCCCTCGAGCAGGCCGCGCAGGCCGAGCACGTCTTCCTGGCCGCCGCCATCTGCTCGACCGCGGCCGACCATGGGGTGCTGGCCACGATGACCGCCGCCCTGGCCGAGAAGCCGCTGCCGTTCACCGGCCGTGACGGCGCCCCGACTCGCCGGCGCGGGCGCAAGAAGGTCAAGGGCATGCCGCGGCGGGTCAGGATGGTCGAGCGCCAGGACGGGGATGGGAACGGAGCGGGCGGTGCGGGGTCCCCGCTCGTCGTCCAGTACGCGGTCAGCCATCGCCTCGGCACGCTCACGCTGACGTTCGTCGCCGACGGTCCGGGGCTGGCCGGCAACGCCCGCCGGCTGTTTCAGAACATCGTCCGGGGCTGTTACCTGGGCAGCGAGCCCCTCGTGGGCGACGCCACCGCCGCTCAGCGGTAGGGCAGCGTGGTGCCGATGCCCAGCGACCGCGCCTTGGCCAGCATGGCCTCGCCCAGAGCGACGTCGGTGATCGACAGCCCGCGGTGCCAGAAGAGGATCCGCTCGTCGTCGCGCTCGCGCCCGGGCCGGTCCCCGCACAGGATCTGGCCGAGCTCGGCGTGGAGGTTGTCCAGGGTCAGCCGGCCCGAGTCGACGTGCCGGCGCAGCGACCCCAGCGGGCCGACGCCGGCCTGGCCCCAGTCATCGACGACGATCTTGTCCATCACGTCGGTGAGTTCGAGCTCGACCGCGCTCACCGTGCCGTAGGGGATCACCAGTGTCCCCGGCGCCACCCAGGCGGTGGAGAGCAGCGGCTGGGGCTCGGTCAGTCGGCTCGCCTCCACCATCACGTCGGCGCCGCGCAGGCACTCCGCCCAGGTGTCGACGGCGCGGACGTCGCGCTCGAGATCCTCGCTGAGGCGCCGCGCGAACGCCTCGCGGCTCTCGGGGCGCAGCGAGTGCACCCGGATCTCCTGAAGCGACGGAAGCACCTGGCACAGCAGCCGGACGTTCCAGTACGCGGTGCCGCGGGCGCCCACGTGGCCGAGCACGCGCGCGTCGCGCCGGGCGAGCACGGAGGCGCCGATCGCGGTCACCGCGCCGGTGCGCATCTCGGTGATCGCGGTGGCGTCGATTATCGCTTGGGGTACCCCGGTGGCCGGATCCATCAGCAGCAGCAGCGCCAACTCGGACGGGAGCCCCAGGCGGTGGTTGTTCACGTAGTCGCCGACGACCTTGACCCCGGCAAAGGCGGGCACGGCGCCGCGCAGCACGTTGAAGTGGCCGCTGGCCCCGCGCGGGAACAAGTGCATGCGGGGCTCGATCACGGTCTCCCCGCGCCCCTGCGCGGCCACCACGCCGCGCACCGCCTCGAGGATCTCGGCATCGGTGAGCGCCAGCGCGTCCACGTCGGCACCCCCCAGATACGTGAGCTCGATCGCACTCACGACAGTGCGCCCTCAGCCGCGCGCACCCGCTCCAGCAGCTGCCCGCCCACCAGCAGCTCCGCGGTCAGCCGTTCCACGTCGTGACCCATCGGCCGGTCCTCCTGAAGCGGTGCGACCCACTCGCGGACCGCGGCATGGGCCGCCCCGGTCCCGGCACCCAGGGACCCGACCTGCCCGCCCAGGGCCAGGTCGACGGCCTGCGCGGCGACGATCAGCTCGATCGCCGCCAGCAGCCGCATCCGCTCGATCTGCTCGCGCACGCGCAACGCGGCGTGGGTGGCGCCGGTGGAGTCGTCCTCCACCGAGTCGGCGCCGATGGTGGGCATGATCGACAGGGGCGCGGCCAGGTGTCGGATCTCCACCGCCAGCGCGTGTGCCGTCTTGCTCAGCGGGCTCAGCCCGGAGCTGAGGTGGGCGGCTGGGCTCAGCCCGCTGGGCAGCCCGCTGAGGCGCTCGGTCTTCAGTCGTGCCTGGCGCTCCGAGCTGGTGGCCGCCACCTGGCCCAGCGCGATCGCCGTCGCGTCGAGCGCCATGGCCAGCGCGGGCACGTGGAAGTTGCCCGTGCTGAGGATCTCCTCGTCGTCGGTGAGGACCAGCGGGTTGTCGGCGGCGCCGCCGAGCTCGGGCTCCACCGCCCCTGCGAGCAGCTGCAGGGCGGCGTGCAGCGACCCATGGATCTGGCTGACGCATCGCAGGCTGAGCGGATCCTGGAGGCGCCGCGCCGCCCCGGGCTCCGTCAGCGCGCCGCCGGAGAGCAGCGCGCGCAGACCGCCGGCGGCCCACGCCTGCCCCGGGGCCGGCCGGGCCGCCACCACGCGCGGATCCAGCGGGCTCAGATTGGCCCGAAACCCCTCCATCGACAGCGCCGCAGCCACCTGCATCGCGTCCAGGCAGGCCATGGCGTCGACCACGGCCACGGCCGTCACCGCGGCCGACATCGCGGAGCTCGAGCAGATGGCCAGCCCGTCCTTGGGACCGAGCCGTACCGGCGCCAGCCCCGCCCGGGCCAGCGCGTCGGCCGACGCCATCACGCGGCCGTCCAGCTCGGCCTCGCCCTCCCCGATGAGGCTCAGGCCCATGTGAGCGAGCAGGCATAGGTCGGAGGCGCCCACCGAGCCGATGCGGGGGATGCACGGGTGGACGCCGGCGTTCAGCAGCGCCGCCAAGCCGTCGGCGATGGCGACCGTCGCCCCCGAGCCGCCGGCGCAGAGGCCGTTGCAGCGAACCGCCATCGCCGCACGCGAGAGCTCCGCGGGCAGGCGCTCGCCCACCGCCATGGCTCGGCCGCGCAGCGTCTGCAGCGAGAAGGCGGCCGCCGTGTGGCCGTCGACGCGGTCGACGACCCGCTGGCCGAGGCCCGTGGTGAGGCCGTAGACCGGCACACCGGCCTGCGCGGCGCGCGCCACGATCGCAGCCGACGCATCCATCCGCGCTCGAGCCTCGGGGGCGATCGCGACCACCGCGCCGCCGCGCGCGATCTCGGCCACCGCCTCCGGGGTGAGCGCGGCTCCGTCCAGCAACACGCTCCCGTCCATCCGGCCGACGATACTGGTCGCCATCGCACCGCCGCGCGCCGGCACGGGCCCTCGCCATTAGAGTCCCGCGCCATGTCGACTCCGGCCTTCACCGACGGCGAGCGCGCGCCCGTCATCCTCGACGGCTCGACCCTGACCCCGCACGGCGTCGCCGCCATCGCGCGCGACGGAGCCGTTGCCGTGCTCTCGCCCGACGCGCGGGAGCGCAACGACCGGGCGCGCGAGGCGATCGCGGCCCTCCTGGCCCGCGGCGACGACCTCTACGGCGTGACCACCGGAGTCGGCGCGCTGCGCGCGTACCGAGTGCCCGAGAACGCCTGGGAGAGTTACGGCCTGAACCTGCTGCGCAGCCATGCCTGCGGCGCCGGGCTCATCCTCACCGTGCCGGTCGTGCGCGCCGCCATGGCGACGCGCGCCAACCAGATCGGGGCCGGCGGCGCCGGGGTCGCCGACGAGCTGCTCGACGCGCTGGTGGGGGCGCTCAACGCCGGGCTGACACCGTTCACGCGGGAGCTGGGGTCGCTGGGCACCGGTGATCTCACCAACCTCGCCGACGTGGCCCTGGCGCTGCTGGGCGAGGGCCGCGTCTGGCGCGGCGACGACCTCATCGATGCCGCCCAGGGCCTGGCCGACGCCGCCATCGAGCTGGGGCGCCTGGGCCCGCGTGACGGGCTGGCCTTCATCAGCTCCAACGCGTTCAGCATCGGCTACGCCGCCCTCCTGGTGGTCGACGCACGCCGGCTGCTCGACGCCTGGCTCACGGTGGCGGCGCTGTCCTTCGAGGCCGCCGCGGCCGACCCGGTCGTCCTCGACGCCCGGATCCACTCCGCACGCCACCGGCCCGGCCAGGCCGCGGTGGCCGGACGCATGCGCGACCTGCTGGCGGGCCTTCGCGAGCGCGCCCGCGAGCCGGGGCCACTCGGGATCCAGGATCCGTATCCGTTCCGCGCCCAGCCCCAGGTCGACGGGACCGTCCACGACGCGCTGCGCGCCCTGGAGGAGACCGTCTCCCACGAGCTCAACTTCGCCGGGGAGAACGCGCTCATCGACCCGGAGCGGCAGATCGCCATGCCCAACGGCAATCCTCACGCGGCGCCGCTGGCCAACGCCATCGATGGCCTGCGCACGGCGCTGGCGTCATCGGCCGCGCTCATCGGCGCACGCGTGTCGACGCTGCTGGATGCCGGGCTGACCGGCCTGCCGCCGTTCCTGGCGCGCCAGCCCGGCCCGGAGTCCGGGGCACTGGTGCTCGAGTACACAGCCCACGCGGCCGTGGCCGAGGTCCGCTCGCTCGTCACGCCGGTGGCGGCGCAGACCGTGTCGGTGTCGCGGGGCGTTGAGTCGCACTCCAGCCTCGCCCCGATCGCCGCTCGGCGCGCCCACGAGACGCTACGCGCGCTGCGCGTCGTCGTCGCCACCGAGCTCGTCGTGGCGGTCCGCGCGCTGCGGCTCGCCGGACAGGAGCCGGTCGGCGCGGGGACGCGGGAGTTGTGGCAGCTCGCCGCCGAGCGCCTGGATCCCGATCTGAGCGACCGGCCGCTGCACCCCGACGTCGAGGTCGCCCGCCAGCTCATCGAGGCGTGGGAGACCGAGACACCCTGACCGCGGGCGCGCGGCCGCTGGAGCTCTACGACGAAGGTCCCATTGCATCTCAGACCCGTGAGAGCGCAGCATGGTCGTGCAACCAACCAGCACTGAGAGGAGGACAACCATGCGCTCTCGACTGACCAAGGCAATGGTGGCGCTCGTCGCCGTCTCGGCCCTCGCGGTTCCCGCGGTGGCCCAGGCCAGCCACGGTTCCGACGACCCCGTCGGGCACGTCCGGCACGAGCATCACCGCGGCGGTGCGATGCAGCACCGCGACCGGCCGGACCGCGATCGCGGCGATCGGCACGACAACGACCGCCACGACAACGATCGCAACGACGACCACGGCGGCGACCGCTAACCCGGCCGCCGCGTGAGCGCCCGGCGGCGCTGCGGGTTCAAGTGGGAGCTATCGGCCGAGCTTGTGCCGGTGAGCCCACAGCGCCGCCTGCGTGCGATCGGTGACCCCGATCGCCGCGAACACACTGGTGAGATGGGCCTTCACCGTCTTTTCGGAGATCTCCAGGCGCCGGGCGATGAGCTTGTTCGGCAGGCCCTCGGCGACGAGCGCCAGCACCTCCTGCTCGCGGGCGCTCAGCTCCGCCTCGGGCTTCGCCTGCCCCCCTGCGCGCTCGATGAGCAGCTCATGGGCGGCACGCGGGGCCAGCGGGGACTCACCGCGTGCGGCGGCGCGCACGCCGCGGATGATCTCGTCGGGCTCGGCGTCCTTGAGCAGGTAGCCGAGCGCACCCGCGTCGAGCGCCCCGAGGATCCGGTCGCGGTCCGAGAACGTCGTCAGGACGACCACGCGCGCCTCTGACCCGGCCTCGCGCAGGGCGCGGATGGCGTCCATCCCGTTGAGCTCGGGCATCTCGAGGTCCATCAGGACCACGTCGGGTGTGGTGGCCAGCGCCACGTCGACCGCCTCCCGGCCGTCAGACGTGGTCCCGAGGACCTCGATGTCCTCGGCGCCGTTGAGCAGGTCCGACAGGGCGGCGCGCACCAGCGGATGATCGTCGGCGATGAGCAGCCTGATCACGGCAACGGCACCTCGAGGCGCACGAGCGTCCCGTGCCCGGGAGAGGACAGGACGGTGAGGGTCCCGCCGGCGTGATCGGCGAGGTCGCGCATCAGGCGCAGGCCGAAGTGATCGCTCTCGTGCGACTGGTCGGCTTCCTCGGGACAGAAACCGCAGCCGTTGTCGACGACGCGGAGCACCGCCGCGCGGCCCGGCGCCTCCACCGTCACGTCGACCGTGGTGGCCTTGCCGTGGGTGCGCGCGTTGCGCAGAGCCTCCTGAGCCACGCGGTACAGGAGCGCCTCGGTGTCGCCCGGAAGGGCCAGATCGCCTGGCAGCGCCACCTCCACCGTGATGCCGGCCGCCCGCAGCGGCGCCACAAGGTCGTCCAGCGCGGCGCTCAGCCCCGAGCGCTGCAGCGTCGGCGGGTAGATGTCGACCAGCAGCGTGCGCAGCTCGCGGATCGTCTCGCGCGTCTCGGTTGAGGCGCGCGTGAGCGCGCCCCGGGCATCACCGACGTCAGCGTCGGTCGCCAACGCATTGGCGCTGGCCGCCAGCGACAGGGACACGCCGGCCAGACGCTGAACGGTGCTGTCGTGCAGATCGGCGGCGATCCGCCGGCGCTCGAGATCGGACGCGTCGATGGCCCGGCGCAGGAGGGCCTCGCGTTCGCGCTGGCGGGCGCGCAGCCGCCGCGCCAGCGAGTAGGCGAGCGGAATCTGCACCAGGTAGAGGATGATGAGCGCGCCGAGCAGCGCCGGCAGCAGGCTCATCCACCGGCGCTTGCTGGAGGCCGAGATCGTGCTCGAACGCTCGTAGTCCTCGTAGAGCAACCGGGTCCCCCCGGGCGCACGGATGCCGACGTAGACCTCGAGCAGCCGCGCAAAGCGCCGCTCGGTGGTGTTCTCCGCGCGCGAGAGGTCGCTCTCGTCGGCGACGGTGCCGCCGCCGTGCAGCGTGCGCAGCTCGTCGGCACCCAGCGGGAAGACCTTGCCGATGAGCGACGGCGCATCGGAGTAGATCACCCGTCCCGACGCGTCCCAGATCTTCACGCGGACGATCGGCGTGCGGTTGAGGATGCGCTGGTGCACCACCTGGTCCAGCCGCGCCAACGCGGCGGGATCGCCCTTCAGCACCCCCGGCGTGATCACCGGCGCGGCGATCCCGCGCCCGGCCAACTGGGTGAGATCCTTGGCCTGCGTGATCGCATCCGAGGTCGCCGAGCGTCGCACGATGACAAACGCCGCCGCCCCGATCACCACCATCGCCAGCAGCCCGCTGAGCGCGAAGCGGGCGAAGAGCCGCGTCAGCGATGGGTCGCGGCCGCCGCCGGACGCGTTCGCGGCGGCACGGCTCGGCGGCCATGTCGTGACGGCCTCGCGCGCCGCGGTCACGGCGGCCATCAGCCGCCGGCCCAGGCGATGTGTGAGGCCCCGCGGCGCCGCGAGCGCTCCCGGATTTCGGTGCGGCACAGGGCGCAGCGTAGCGACGGCGAGCAGGTGCCCGAGCCGTTTGCCCGGGATCGGGCCGACGGCGTCGCTCGGGGGTGAGGCAGCAGCGCCGCCGGCCGGATCCCGGGGTTCACAGCGGCACGGTAGGCGCGCGGCGGTCGCGCGCGCAATGGGACCATGGTCGTAGGACCAGGGCGAGCGTCTAGGATCGATGGAGAGTGAGTGCCAACGCCGCAGGGATGAATCGCGCCGTGCCGGATCGCCGGACGCGCCTTGTCATCCTCGGCATCTGCTCGATGAGCCTGCTCATCGTCGGCCTGGACGCCACGATCGTCAACATCGCGCTCCCGGCGATCCACCGATCGTTTCACTCCCCGCTGTCGGGGCTGCAGTGGACGATCGACGCCTACACGCTGGTCATCGCCAGCCTGTTGATGCTGTCGGGGTCGACGGCCGACCGCCTCGGCCGTCGGCGTGTCTTCCAGTGCGGCCTGGCCACATTCTCCTTCGGCTCGCTGCTGTGCGCGGTCGCCCCCAGCCTGGGACTGCTCATCGCGGCGCGCATCATCCAGGCGATCGGTGGGTCGATGCTCAACCCGGTGGCGATGTCGATCATCCGCAACGTGTTCGAGGATCCGCGCGAGCGCGCCCAGGCGGTCGGCGTGTGGGGCGCCCTGTTCGGCATCAGCATGGCGCTGGGCCCCGTGGTGGGTGGCGTGCTCGTGGACTCCGTCGGCTGGCGATCGGTGTTCATCGTCAACGTCCCCATCGGGATCGCGGCGATCGTCCTCACCGCGCTGTTCGTCCCGGAGTCCCGGGCGCCGCGCGCGCGGCGTGTGGACCCTGTGGGCCAGGTGCTGGTCATCGTGGCGCTGTCCACCCTCACCTACGCGATCATCGAGGGCCCCGAGGCGGGCTGGCTGTCGCTGCAGACGATCGTCCTGTTCGCCGTCTCGCTCAGCGCGTTCGCGTCGCTCGTCGCCTATGAGCTGCGCCGCCGCGAGCCGCTGCTCGAGATGCGCTTCTTCCGCAGCGCCCCGTTCTCCGGCGCCACCGCCACCGCGGTCGCGATGTTCATGGCCATCGGCGGCTTTCTCTTCCTCAATACCCTCTACCTCCAGAACATCCGCGGCCTTTCGCCGCTCGAGGCAGGCCTCTACACCCTGCCGATGGCCGCCGTGATGATGGTCGTCTCGCCGCTGTGCGGGCGGGCCGTGGCCCGGTGGGGAACCCGCTGGCCGCTGGTGGGCGGCAGCCTCGCGGTGATGGCCAGCGCGCTCATTCTCACCCAGGTGACGGCGCACACGGCGTTCGACGTGCTCGTCGTCTCCTACGTGCTCTTCGGGGCGGGCATGGGGCTGATCAACCCGCCCATCACCAACACCGCGATCTCCGGGATGCCGCCCTCGCAGGCCGGCGTGGCCGCCGCGGTGGCCTCCACCGGCCGCCAGGTCGGCTCGACGCTCGGCGTCGCAGTGCTGGGGTCGCTGGCCGCCGGCGGGCTGAGCGCCATCGGTCCCGGCTTCACCGGGGCGACCCACGTGAGCTGGTGGATCGTCGTCGGACTCAGCGCCGTGACGCTCGTCCTCGGCTTTGTCACGACCAGCCGCTGGGCGCTGGAGACCGCTGGGCGCGTCGCCGACGAGTTCCGCGACGAGGATGCCTCGCGCGCGCCGGAGAGCGCGGACGCGCGCGACGACGCGGCTCAGGTCCTCGCCGGCTGAGGGCTCGCGGAGCTCGCCGCCCGGGACGCTAGCTTGGCAGCCGAGATGAAGCTCGTCCCGGACCGCGCCCACGTCGAGTTGCGCCCCGACCGCGACGGCGGCCACACGGTGGTCCTGTCTTTCCCCTATGACCGTGCGCTCGTCGAGCTCTGCCGCTCCATCCCGCACCGGCGCTTTGACTGGGATCGCCGCGAATGGTTCGCCCCGGCGACCGATTGGGCCGCGATGAAGGTCATCGAGGCCCTCGAGCGCTTCCCCGAGCTCTCGCCCAGCCCGGAGGTCGGCGAGTGGCTGGCCTCGGTCAAGCAGCGCTGGATCGGATCGGTGAGCACGGCGCGCTATGACGGGCGCGGCTGGCTGGTGCTCAAGACGCTCGCCGGTCCGGTGCCCGAGCCGCTCACCGAGGGTGCGGTGGAGGACGGCGGCCGCCTGCTGGTCCCACTCACGATGGCGGCGGCGCAGACATTGCGCGCCCAGCGCTCGGCGCATCTGGACATCGCCGCCGAGCGGTGCCTGCAGATGGTGGAGCGCGGCTCAGAGCCGCCGCCGGCGCGCCTGGTCTACGTGCGCGGGATGGACGGCGAGGAGCTGCGCCTGGAGGTCCTGTGGGACCCAGACATCGGTCTCGCGTTCGCGGAGCTTCCCGGCGCCAACGGGACTCGGGCGGTCCCCCTGGACCCCTGGCTGGCCGAGGCCCTGGACGGCTTCATCGCGCTGCACGAGGTGACGGTCAGCGGCGAGGCGGTCGGCGTGCTCGAGCGCCTGCTGGCCGAGCACCGCGCCGCGGCCGACGCCGTCCGGCGCTCGCGAGCGACCGAGGCCGAGCCGATCGCCGAGACCGCCGCCGCGCTCGGCGGCGAGCCGACGCCGTTTCAGTGGGCCGCCGTGCGCTACGCGCTGGACGCCCGCGGCACCTTCCTGGCCGACGAGCAGGGGCTGGGCAAGACGGTCGAGGCCCTGACGACCCTCGAGGCCGACGGGGCCTACCCGGCGGTGGTGGTCTGCCCGGCCTCGATGAAGCTCGGCTGGGAGCGCGAGACCCGGCATTGGCTGCCCCACCGGTCGGTCAGCGTGGTCCACGGGCGCGGCACCGTCCCCGCGGCGGCGGAGATCACGATCGTCAACTACGAGGTGGTGGCGGCCCATTACGGCACGCTCACTCGTGAGCGCCCGCGCGGGCTGGTCATCGACGAGTCGCACTACTGCAAGAACCCCCAGGCCAAGCGGACTCAGGCGGTCCGCCGCCTGGCCGCCGCCGTGGCGCCGGGCGGTCTGCGCCTGGCCCTCAGCGGCACGCCGGTGCTCAACCACGCCGAGGAGCTGATCGCCCAGCTGCGCATCATCGGGCGCATGGAGGAGTTCGGGTCGGGCGCGAGCTTCGCCCGCCAGTTCCGCGGCATGGTGTCCGAGGAGCGGCTGCACTGGCACATGCGCCGCGCCTGCTTCGTGCGCCGGCTCAAGTCCGAGGTCCTCCCGCAGCTGCCGCCCAAACGCCAGGTGGTGATCCCCGTGGCGCTCAACAACGAGTCCGAGTACCGCCTGGCCGAGCGCGACGTGATCGCGTGGCTGCGCTCCCAGCCGCTTGACCTCTCAGAGCTCAACGCCAAGATCGCGGCCACGCTGCGCGCGCAGCGGCTGGCGCAGCTCGGCACCCTGCAGCGCCTCGCCGCCCGCGGCAAGCTGGCGGCGGCGCTGGCGTGGATCGAGGACTTCCTCGCCTCCGAGGAGCCACTGGTGGTGTTCGCCCGTCACGTCGAGGTCCAGCGCGCGGTCGTGGCCCGCTTCCCTGGCGCCCTGCACCTCCTCGGCGACGACGCCTTGACGGCGCGCGAGGCGTCGATCCGTGCCTTCCAGGAACCGGACGGCCCCCAGCTCATCGTCTGCGCCACCCGGGTGGCCGCGCAGGGGATCACGTTGACCCGGGCCTCGAACGTCGCCTTCCTCGAGCTGGAATGGACGCCGGCGATGCACGACCAGGCCGAGGACCGCTGTCACCGGATCGGCCAGCGCGACGCGGTCACCGCCTGGTATCTGCTGGCCGCCAACACCATCGACGAGACGATGGCCCGCCTCATCCAGCGCAAGCGCGCCACCGTGGCCGCGGTCACCGACGGGCGCGTGAGCGAGGAGGACGGGCTCGTCGAGGGCGTGGTGCGCGAGCTGCGCGACGGCCGCCCGTTCACCCATTTGCGCGCGGTAGGGTGAGAGTGATGCCGGCGAATCCAGCAGTCCCCACTCGCACCCCCAACGTCCACCCCGCGTGCCGCGACGTCCCGCGCATCAACGGCGACGGCTTCGAGGAGCTGTGCCACCTCGTCACCTCCGAGGACCCCGACACCGCGCTGTGCGGCAAGGACGTCAGCGGCTACCCGTGGAACCCGCCGTGGCCGCGCTGCGAGGCCTGCCTGGCGGTGGCCCGCGGCGAGCAGAATTAGCGCGGCTGACGCGGCGCCTCAGCTGCCCGCGGTGCGCCGGTAGCGCCTGACTGCCAGCGGGGCGAACACCGCCAGGATCACCAGTGCCCACACGACGGCGCCCCACACGTAGTTCTTCGCGGGTGCGTCGAGCCACAGCGCGCGCATCGCGTTGACGAAGATCGTGAACGGGTTGACGTTGGCGAACGTCTCGAGCCAGCTCGGCATCGATGAAGTCGGGACGAAGGCGGAGGAGATGAACGTGAGCGGGAAGATCAGGATGAAGCCGATCGAGTTGGCCGACTCGGGCGTGTTGGCAACGAGGCCCACGAGCGCGAACACCCAGCTGAAGGCGTAGCCGATCAGTATCAGCAGGACGAATCCGAACGCGATATCCAACACCGGACCGCTGAAGGAGAAGCCGATGATCAGGCCCGTGATGACCAGGACCCACACGCCCAGGAAGTTGGTGACGATGTCAGAGAGCGTCCGGCCGGCCAGCACCGCGGGCCGCGCCATCGGCAGCGACCGGAAGCGGTCGATCAGGCCCTTGTGGACGTCCTCGTTGAGGCCGATCGCGGTGACGAAGCCACCGAAGGCGATGTTCTGCACGATGATCCCCGGGATCAGGTAGTCCACGTAGGCCACGCCGCCGGTGTTGATGGCCCCGCCGAAGACGTAGCGGAAGAGCAGCACGAACATGATCGGCTGGACCGTGAACGCGAGCAGCAGCTCTGGCTTCCGGGGCAGCCGGACCAGGTTGCGCTCGGCGATGATCATCGTGTCGGTGACCAGGCGCCTCACGCGCGCTCTCCCTCCTCGACCTCGGCTGCCTCAGACGGCTCCTCCGCCGCGTGGCCGGTGAGCGACAAGAACACATCGTCGAGCGTCGGCCGGCGCAGGTTGATGTCGTCGACGCCGATCCCCTGGTCGGTGAGCAGGCGCACCGCCTCGGCGATGACCCCGCGCCGCGTGCGGACGGGC
Source organism: uncultured Actinomycetota bacterium (assembly GCA_963708835.1). GTDB lineage: Bacteria > Actinomycetota > Thermoleophilia > Solirubrobacterales > Solirubrobacteraceae > Palsa-465. The sequence continues at coordinate 893,751 of CAVPUB010000004.1, forward strand.
ACGTTGACCAGAGAATCCTGGGCGAACGGCGCGTCGTCTGACATCGGCGTCAGGGCGGCGACGGCGCGCTCGCAGTCTCCGGGATCCTCGAGCTTGACTTCCACGCGCTCGCCGCCGACGCGGTCCTTGAGCTCGTCCGAGGTGCCCGAAGCGATGACGACCCCATGGTCGATGACCGTGATCGAGTCGGCCAGGCGGTCGGCCTCGTCGAGGTACTGCGTGGTGAGCAGGACCGTCGTGCCCTCGCTGACCAGCATCTCGATCGTCTCCCACAGGGCGAGGCGGCTGCGGGGATCCAGGCCCGTCGTCGGCTCGTCCAGGAACACCACCGGCGGCTTGGCCACGAGCGCCGCGGCGAGGTCCAGCCGGCGGCGCATGCCGCCCGAGTAGGTGCTGGTGACCCGCCCACCGGCATCGGTGAGGTCAAAGCGCTCGAGCAACTCGGCGCCGCGGCGCTTGGCCGCCGCTCGAGAGGCCCCGTAGAGGCGCCCGACCATGGTCAGGTTCTCCAGGCCCGTGAGGTTCTCGTCCACCGCGGCGTACTGGCCGGCGAGCCCGATCCGGTGGCGCAGGGCGGCGGCGTCGGTGACCACGTCCAGGCCGACGACGGAGGCGGTCCCTTCATCCGGGATGAGCAGGGTGGTCAGCACGCGCACCAGGGTCGTCTTGCCGGCGCCGTTGGGTCCGAGCAGCCCGAGGACCGTGCCCTTGGGCACGTCGAGGTCGACGCCGCCGAGCGCGCGCACCGTGCCGAAGGACTTCACGACGCCGCGGACCACGATCGCTGCCTCCCCCTCGGTCGGTGGTGCTGTTGGACGCGAGGCCTCGGGGGTGGCGGACATTGAGGTCACGTTACGGCATCGCTCGGCCGGGCCGGCCGACGCCGAGGACACGCCCTGACCGCAATGCCGGCCGCGAGCGTTCAGCGGCGGCGGCGGCGGCGGCGGCGGCGCGGCGGGAGGCCCCGAGCCGCCCGGCGTCGCCCCGTCTCGATCCGGAACGTGATGCCGATCGCCGCACCGATGAGGACCGCGCCGAAGAAGAACGGCGTGACCAGCAGGAGCAGAGCGATCCCCAGCATGCCGATCCAGATGGCGGGACGGAACACACGCCAGTCGTGCATCACGGCGCCAACCCTACCGTCCCGGGGCTCGCGTCCAGCTCCGTGGCCACCCGCTTCTGGATGGCGGCGACGGCGCGGAACGCCTGGCGAAGCTGGACCCGCATCAGTGCGCTGAGCTCGTCGGGATCGATGTGGTCGTCGGGCGCGCGGCCCGCGCGGATCTGCGCGACCTGATGCTCGAAGCGGAGGTTGTTGATGAGCTCGAACGCGTCCAGCAATGTGTGGCTGTCCGCCGGGGCCAGGGTGCCGGCATCGGCGGCCGCGCGCAGGCGTTCTGGCGTGGTGGCGGTGGTCACGCCCGCCGACATCGCACCCCACCGCGCCAGGTCGAGGATCGGGACCAGCCCCCCGTGCTTGAGATCGAGCGTGCCTGGATGGTCGCCCCCGTGATCCAGCACCAGTCCGCGGAAGCGCCGCGCCGCTGGACGGTGCGAGAGCGCGAACCGCGCGAGCATGCGCAGCAGCTGCGGGTAGCTGGCGGCCAGCCGGAACGTGTCGGCCACCGGTGTCCCGGTGTGCACCCCCCAGACCGGACGGCTGTCCACGATGACCGAGCTCAGGATGAGCGCCTTCTCCTGCGTCGGATCAGACATCCAGCTCTGCGCCACGTGCTGCCAGGACTCCACCGAGCGCACGAACGGCGCGGCGTCGGCGTTGACCCCGTTCTCGTCCGTCCGCAGCCCACACGCCCGGAGGCCGCCGATGACCTCCCGCGCGAGCTCGAGAAGCTCTGACCGCGTCTGCTCCTCGGTGCCGGCGCCGCTGTCAAACCAGACGATCGCGCTGTCGACGTCGGAGCTCGGCAGCGCCTCGCGGCGCGCCTGACTGCCGAGCGCCAGCCACGCGAACTCCACGTCCACGCTGCCGCGCCGCTCCAGGGCGAGCTGGAGCAGCCGCCGGGTGAGCGCATCGACGCACACCGCGTACACGGACATCACGTTCGCGGCGGCCACCCGGGCATCGTGCAGCGACACCACCATCGGCCGCAGCTCGCGTGACACCGTCACCAGTTCCTCGTCGCTGCGGGCAGTGGCGATCCGGTTGCGCAGGTAGAAGGACGAGCGGGTGCGCAGCGCCACGAGGTCGGTGTCCTCCACCACGCCCACGATCCGGCCCGTCGGCGAGATCACCGGGAAGTGGCGCAGGCCACGGTCGAACATCTCGGCCAGCACCTCTCCGGCGCGGCGGTCCTCCGTGCACGTGTAGGCGGGCGCCGACATCGCCGCCGTCACCGGCTCCTCCCCGCTCATCCCGCCGGCCACGACCTTGGTCCGCAGGTCGCGATCGGTGAGTATCCCGAACCCGTGTGGGCCCAGGTCGATCACCACCGCCGTGCCCTGTCCGGCGCTCATGAGCTGTGCCGCCTCCCGGATCGAGGTGTCCGGGCCGCACACCACCGCCTCGCCGCGGACCAGGCTGCCGACGGGCTCATCGGCGGTGTTGACAGCCGGCTCGCGCGCCAGCGTGTGCAGCTCGGTCGGCTCCTCCAGCAGCGAGCGCGCCACGAACTTGACTCCCGCCGGGCCTGACAGCAGGGCCTCGGCCTCGTCGGCGGCGATCCGGTAGCAGCTCGACTCCTGCACCGCGCGGGCGCTGAACGCGGCCGGAAGACCGGAGAGCAGCGAGCCGTGCCCGAACAGCTCGCCGGCTCCGAGCACATGCAGGATCTTGCCGTTGGCCGCCAGCTCGATCGTCCCGGTATGGAGGATCCGCAGGTGCCGGACAGGCTCGCCGCCCTGTTCGAACACGACCTCGCCCGACCGCAGGGACTCGAGCTCGGCGCACGCGGCGACGCGCTCGACCTCAGCGGCGTCGAGCGCGTCGAACGGCGGGTGCGCCCGGAGAAAGCGGGCGGTTTGCCGCGCTTCCTCCGGAGTCACTTGCTACCTGTGTGAGACGGCGATCACGGGGCCGCCTCGCCAAACGCCATGCCCTCGCCGGGCAGTTCCGGCACCTCAGCCGCGTGTTCCCTGAGCACCTCGATCGGCTTGCGGCGGTACACGGTGAAGTAGTACGTCGCGCCGATCGCGTAGACGATCCCGATGAACAGGATCGCGATGTACTGCCAGTACCAGTGGCTCGGGATGACGTTGCCGTTCGCGTCCTTGGTGCCGGCCAGCGCGTCGTAGACGGCGGCGCGCGGCCAGGCGATGTTGACGGCGACGATCGCCCCGTACACGACGGCAACGACGTTGACGAGCATGCCCCAACGCCCGAGCGAGAAGTACGGCCCGTGGTCGGGCTTGGGCCACTCGCCCCGCAGTCGCTTGCGCAACATCCCGATGGTCACGCCCAGGTACGCGATGTAGAACATGACGATCGCCACCGACGTGAGGGCCAGGAACGCGCTCTGGTTGCCGATGTTGATGGCCAGGATCACCAGGGCCAGGACGCCGACCACCAGGGCCGGAACCACCGGCACCCGCCGTCGTCCGGATACGCGAGCGATCTGGGCCCCGAACGGCAGGCGGCTGTCACGAGCCATCGCGAACAGCAGCCGGATGCAGGAGGCCATCACCGCCAGCGTGCAGACGCTGATGGCGATTGCCGCGTCGATGAGGAAGATGTTCCCCAGCGTGTTGCCCAGCGCCTGCTTGATGATGTAGGGCAGCCCGAGCAGGCCGATGTTCGGGTCGACGATGCTGTGGACGGTCATCAACGCGAACAGAATGAGCAGGCCGCCGATGATGGAGGCCGCGATCAACGCGCGGATGATCGCCGGAGGCGCCGCACGTCTCGGATCGTTGGTCTCCTCGGCCAGCGTCCCGGCAGTATCGAACCCGTACATCACATACGCGCTCATGATCCCGCCGATGATGAAGGCGCCGAAGTAGCCCCAGCTGTGGCCGGCGCCGCGTCCCAGGGTGTGGAACACGATGCCGGGGCCGCGGGTGAAGTGGAAGATGAGCAGGATCACCAGCAGGCTGGCCCCGATCAGCTCCGCCATCACGCCGAAGTTGTTGATCCGGGCCATGATCTTGACGCCGGCCATGTTCACGACCGTGCCGAAGACGACCAGGATGGCGCCGAGCAGCAGCGCGTTCTGCGCGCCGCCCTTCGTCACGTAGGTCCCGGCATCGGCGGTGGAGCCGAGGATCTGGAACTTGGTAGAGACCTGCGGTAGCACGACCTGCCACGCCACCGCCACGGCGGCGACGGTCACGATCGAGCCGACGACGTAGATCCAGCCCGTCATCCAGGCCGCGAAGTCGCCGGCGACCCGCTTGGACCAGTTGTATACGGATCCGGCCAGCGGATACTGGCCCGCCATCTCCGAGAAGCAGAGCGCCACCATCATCTGGCCGAAGAGCACGATCGGCCACGTCCACCACACCGCGGGCCCGGCGAACAGGAACCCGAAGGCGAACAACTGAATGACGCCCGTCAGGATCGAGATGTAGCTGAAACCCGCAGCAAACGATGAGAAGTTGCCGAGCGAGCGGTCCAACTCCTGCTTGTAGCCGAAGCCGGCGAGCTCGTTGCTGTCGCCGGCAACAGAGCCGCCGCCCGATTTGGGCGCGTCAACGGTTGCCATCAATCATCCTCCCCGCCGCGCGTCCGCGCGGTCGTTTGAACGCCAACCGACGTTCGGCCATCGGCGCGTTGCGGCACAACTCAAAGCCATTGACCCAGTCGGAATGCGGCTGTTATATATCAGTTGTCTAAATGTGTCAATTGGCCCGTCCGGCCCATCCTGGGGGGCGCGCGGGGCCGACCGGGAGCGTCCGATGACCACAGTGACCGAGTTGGACATGTTCATCGGCGGAGCGTGGCGCCCGAGCGCCACCGGCGAGACGTCGTCGGCGTCCAGCCCCGCCACCGGAGAGACGATCGGCTCGGTCGCGCTCGGGGACCGCGACGACGCCCGCGCGGCGATCGCCGCCGCGCGCGCGGCGGCCGACGGCTGGGCCCGGCTGACCGCGTTCGAGCGCGCGGCCAAGATGCACGCCGTCGGGGACGTCATCGAGTCCCGGCGCGAGGAGCTGGCGCGCACGCTCACGCTTGACCAGGGCAAGCCGCTGCACTCCGAGGCCTTCGACGAGGTGGCCGAGCTGGTCGAGTATTGGCGCATGGCCGCAGAGGATGCCAAGCGCCTCGGCGGCGAACTGCCCAACTCGTTCTCGCCCGGCAAGCGCGTGATGCTGGCCCGGCGCGCCCGCGGCGTGGTCGGGGTGATCAGCCCCTGGAACTGGCCCTACACGATGCCCGCCGAGCTGGTGGCGCCCGCGCTCGCCTGCGGCAACGCGGTGGTCTGGACCCCGGCGCCGTCGACCTCGGTCTGCGCCGTCGAACTGGCCCGCTGCATCGCCGATGCCGATCTGCCCCCGGGCGTGTTCAACCTCGTCACCGGCCCGGGCCCGGTGGTCGGCGACGAGATCGCACGCAACCCGGACGTCGACGGCGTCGCCTTCATCGGGTCCACCGCCACCGGCCGACTGGTCGGCGCCGCCGCCGCGGGCAAGGCCACCCTCCTGGAGATGGGCGGCAACGGCCCGCTCGTGCTGCTCGACGATGGCGACGTCGACGCCGCCGTCCAGGCCACGCTCGTGGCCTGCTTTTTGTGCGCGGGCCAGAGCTGCACGGCCGGCGAGCGCATCCTCGTGCACCGTGCGGTCTACGACGAGTACGTCGAGAAGCTCGCGCGCGCGGTGGCCGCCCAGATCATCCTCGGCGACCCGTTCGCGGCCGAGACGACGATGGGCCCGCTCAACAACGAGCCGGTCGCCGCCAAGATGGACGAGCACGTCGCCGACGCCGTACAGCGCGGCGCCGAGGCTCTCACCGGCGGGGCCCGGGCCACCGCCTTCCCCACCGACCTCTACTGGGAGCCCACGGTGCTCGCCGGCGTGCCCGCCGACGCCCGCGTGGCGGCCGAGGAGACGTTCGGGCCCGTCGCGCCCGTCGTGGAGATCACCTCGCTCGACGACGCCGTCACGCAGGCCAACGACGGGCCCTACGGGCTGCTGGCCGCGATCTACACCGCCGACCTGTCCAAGGGGCTGGAGTTCGCCGACCGCGTCAAGACCGGCTGGGTGAACATCAACGAGTCCACCAACTACTGGGAGGCCCACCTGCCCTTCGGGGGCCGGTCCGGCACCGACAGCGGGATCGGCAAGGTCGGCGGCAACAGCGTCATGCAGACGTTCACGGAGCTGCAGACGATCGTGCTGTCGCCGCACGCGGGGACGTAGGGTTCGCGGTTCGAGCCGTCCGTCGGCGTTCAGCAGGGTATCGGCGCACGTCAACGACAGACTTGGGAAGCGGGGTTCCTGACACCACAGAGCACACGGTCCCGCTTCAGACGGAGTGTGCTCTGAGAGCTCAGCCCAGCTGTACCTACAGACCACACGGTCGGGAAATCGGCGGTGTGTGCTCTGTGGCGTCACGATTCCGCCGCCGGCGCCCCGGCAGCTCTTCCCCAGCCCGTCGTTGACGTTCGCCGGTGCCCCGCGCGAGGCACCGGCGAAGTCACACGCGTCTAGACGTCCGCGGTCGGCGACTCCGCCGACGCCGGGGCCTCGGCGCCGGCCTCAGCCTCGGCGGGCTCGGCCGCATCCCCGGACTCGGCGCCGCCGTCCCTGCCGTACCGGGCCGACGCGCCTTCGGCCATCTTGTGCACGTAGAACGGCTCGTTGATCGCTGCCAGCGGGGTGTTGCCCATGATGAGGTCGGCGCTCTTCTCGGCCAGCATCATCGTCGGCGCGTAGATGTTGCCGTTGGTGACGTAACGCATCGAGGAGGCGTCGATCACCCGGACCCCCTCCAGCCCGTGCACGCGCATCGACAGCGGATCGATCACCGAGTCCTCGCCGGTGCCGAGGCGGCACGTGCACGATGGGTGCAGGGCGGTCTCTGAGTCCTTGGCCACCCAATCCAGGATCTCCTGGTCGGTCTCCACCGACGGCCCGGGTGACAGCTCGCCGCCGTTGTAGGCGTCAAAGGCCGGCTGGTTGAGGATGTTGCGAGAGATGCGCACGGCCTCGATCCATTCGCGCCGGTCGGTCTTGGTCGACAGGTAGTTGAACTGGATCGCCGGGTGCTCTTTGGGATCGGTGGACTTGATCTTGATCGTGCCGCGGGCGTCCGAGTACATCGGCCCGACGTGGACCTGGTAGCCGTGGCCCTGGGGAGCGGTCCCGTCATAGCGGATCGCCACCGGCAGGAAGTGGTACATCAGGTTGGGGTAGGCCACGTCCTCGTTGGAGCGGATGAAGCCGCCGCCCTCGAAGTGGTTGGTGGCCCCCGCCCCGCGTCGCGCCAGCAGCCACGACGCGCCCACCCACGGGCGGTTGTGCATCTTCAGCGCCGGCGCCACCGACACCGGCAGCTTGGAGCTGTACTGGATGTAGACCTCGAGATGGTCCTGGAGGTTCTCGCCCACCGCCGGCACGTCCTCCACCACATCCACGCCCAGAGAACGCAGCTCGGACCCCCGCCCCACCCCCGAGAGCTGGAGCAGCTGCGGGGAGTTGATGGCGCCGCCGCACAGCAGCACCTCGCCCGCCTCGATCGTCTCCTTGCGCCGGTTGTGCACCACGTCACACCCCACCGCCCGCTTGCCCTGGAAGTTGATCTTGGTGACGAACGCGCGCGTCCGCACCTCCAGGTTGGGCCGGTCCTCGACCGGGTGCAGGTAGGCCCGGGCGGCGCTCAGGCGATGGCCGCGGTAGATGTTGCGGTCAAAGGCGGCAAAGCCCTCCTGCTTGTAGCCGTTGACGTCGTCGGTGAGCGGATAGCCCGCCTCCTGCACGGCGGCGAAGAACGCCTTGAACAGCGGGTTGACCGCGGGGCCGCGCTCCATCTTGAGCGGACCGTCGTGGCCGCGGAACGGGTTCTCGGCCGGGGCATGCAGCGCGTTCTCCATGCGCTTGAAGTAGGGCAGGCAATGCGCGTAGTCCCAGGTCTCCATGCCCGGGTCAGCCGCCCAGCGCTGGTAGTCCATCGGGTTGCCGCGCTGGAAGATCATGCCGTTGATCGAGCTCGACCCGCCCAGCACCTTGCCACGCGCGTGGTAGACCTTGCGCCCGCCCATGTAGGGCTCGGGCTCAGACTCATACCGCCAGTCATAGAAACGGTTGCCGATGGGGAACGACAGGGCGGCGGGCATGTGGATGTAGACGTCCCACAGCGAGTCGTTGCGCCCTGCCTCCAACACCAGCACCCGCGTCCCCGGGTCCGCGCTGAGGCGGTTGGCAAGACAGCAGCCGGCCGAGCCCCCACCGATGATCACGTAGTCGTAGCGCACGTCAGGTCCCTCCCTCTCTCTCACAGAACAGCGCGGATTTCGCGCTCGAATATCTCGATGTGCTCGGCGATGATCGCGCGCGCGCCCTCGGCGTCGCCGTCAGCGATCGCCCGCAGGAGGTCGCCGTGCTCGTGCACGCGCGCGAACAGGTGCGGCAACCTGTCGAGCACCAGGTACCAGATCCGCAACGACAGGTTGAAAAAGCGCCCCAGCGAGTCCTCCAGATACGGGTTGCCCGCGCAGCGATGGATGAACCGGTGCACACGGGTGTCGAGCGCCATCAGGGCCGCGATGTCGTCGCTGCCCTGGCTGTGGTCCAGCTCGCGCAGCAGCTCCTGGAGCTCGTCCTGCTGGGCGGGGGTGATGCGCTGGGCGGCGCGGTAGGCGGCGTGGCCCTCCAGCTGCATCCGCACGTCGGAGATGTCGGCCAGGTCGGTGATGTTGATCTCCGACGCGAAGGTGCCGCGCCGCGGGAACACGGTGACGAGGTTCTCCAGCGCCAACCGCTTGATCGCCTCGCGCACCGGGGTGCGCCCGATCCCCAGCTCGCTCCCGAGGACGTCCTCGTCGATCGGTGCTCCGGGCGGGATCCGCAGGGTCACGATTCGGTCGCGCAGGTCGGCGTAGGCACGATCGGCCAGCAGCTCGCGGGGGATTCGCGGGTCTGTGGTCGGCGTGCTCACCGATCAGCGTCCCGGTGAGCGACGGCGCGGAATCCGCGCGTCGATGTTGCTCACCTCGCTGACGACTGATATATGAGTCATCGGTTACGCAGCCTACCATTTGGCCCATGTCACGCCAAGCCCTCCGCCCCCCTTCCCCACGCCGCCGATGAGCGCCTCGGCCGGCGCGACTCTCGCCGACCAGGTCGCCGCCCGGATCGCGGGCGGGGAGTCGGCTGCCGCCGCCCAGGTGGTGTCCACTCTGGCCCGCCACACCCCGGTGCTCACCTCGCGCAGCCTGTCCGAGCGCTGCGGCGGCCGGCTGCTGCTCAAGGCCGAGAACCTCCAGCGCACCGGGTCGTTCAAGCTGCGCGGCGCCGTCCACAAGATCTCCCATCTCGGCGACACCCCGGGGGTGGTCGCGGGCAGCGCCGGCAACCACGGCCAATCGCTGGCCTACGCCGCCCGGGCGCAGGGCATCCCGTGCGAGGTGTTCATGCCGCGCGAGGCTCCGGTGGCCAAGGTGGCCGCCGTGGAGGCGTTCGGCGGAATCGTGCACCTGGAGGGTGACTCGGTGGACGCCTGCGTCGCCGCCGCGCGCGCCCGTGCCCAGGAGAGCGGCGCCGGCTTCGTGCACCCCTTCGACGATCCCGACATCATCCTCGGCCAGTCCACGCTCGGCCTGGAGCTGCTGGAGGACGTGCCCGACCTCGAGCAGGTCGTCGTCCCGGTCGGCGGCGGCGGCCTCATCTCCGGGATCGCCGGGGTGGTGAAGGCGCACAACCCCAAGGCGCGGATCGTCGGCGTGCAGGTCGACGCCTGCGCCCCGTTCCCGGAGTCGCTGCGCGGCAGCGCGCCCATCACGTTCAGCGCCCGCTCCACCATCGCCGACGGCATCGCGATCAAGCGCCCCGGAGACATCACGCTACCGCTCGTCCACCGCTGGGTCGACGACATGGTCGTCGTCTCCGAGGAGGACATCGCCGATGCCATGGTGTGGCTGCTCGAGCGCTCGAAGCTGGTGGTCGAGGGCGGCGGCGCGGCCGGCGCGGCCGCGGTGCTCGCGGGCAAGGTCGAGCCTTCCCCGCGCGGCGCCACTGTGATCGTGCTCTCGGGCGGCAACGTCGACGCCGGGCTGCTCGCCGCCGTGGCCCAACGCAACGAGACGCTCAAGGGCCGGCGCATGCGACTGTTCACGCGCATCTCCGACCGGCCCGGAGGGCTGGCCGGTCTGCTCACGCTCATCGCCGACGCGGGCGGGAACGTCGTGCATGTCGACCACGTCCGCGACGCGGTGGCGCTCCACGTCCGGGAGACCGGAGTCGAGCTCACGCTGGAGACCCGCAGCGCGGCACACAGCGACGCGATCGTGGCGGCGCTCGAGTCCGCGGGCTATGAGGTGCACCGCCACGATGGATGACGTGGGGGTCGCGCGGCAGTAGGATCGCCGCGGAGCCATGTCACCGATCTCACGGGGATTCAGCGGTCGTCGGCGCGGGACGGTCGATCCGTCCCGGGTCCCGCCGGGCCAATACGTGACCCGGGATTTCCCCGTGCTGTCCGCCGGGCCCACGCCGCGGGCGCATCTCGACGACTGGTCGTTCAGGATCGACGGCGCCGTTGAGTCGGCGATGTCCTGGTCCTGGCCCGAGCTGACGGCGCTGCCGGCCGAGGACATCACCCGAGACATCCACTGCGTCACCAAGTGGTCAAAGCTCGACACGCGCTGGCGCGGGGTGTCGGTCGACGTCCTCTTCGAGGACATCGCCACCCGCGCCGCCTACCTGACGGCGTGGAGCGACGGCGGTTATACGACCAACCTGCCGCTGGCGGATGTGCGCGATGGCAAGGCATGGGTCGTCTACGAATACGACGGCCGCCCGTTGGAGCCCGAGCACGGCGGGCCGGCGCGCCTGCTCGTCCCCCACCTGTACTTCTGGAAGAGCGCCAAATGGGTGCGCGGGCTCACCCTCACCACGGACAATCAGCCGGGCTTCTGGGAGGGCTACGGCTACCACAACTACGGGGACCCATGGCGGGAGCAGCGGTACCAGGGCGATTGACCTGGCAGCTCGCCCGGGTCCTCGAGGTGACGCCCGAGACGGGCCAGACGAAGACCATCGTCCTCGACGCGCCGGACTGGGCCGGCCATCAGGCGGGCCAGCATGTCGACATCCGGCTCACCGCCGAGGACGGCTACCAGGCCCAGCGCAGCTATTCGATCGCCTCGGCGCCCGAGGACGACCAACTCATGCTCACCGTCGAGGAGATCGGCGACGGCGAGGTGTCGCCCTACCTCACCGAGGAGTTGCGCGCCGGGGACGAACTGGAGCTGCGCGGTCCGATCGGGGGCTACTTCGTCTGGAACGCAAACGAGGGCGGTCCGCTCCAGCTGTTCGCAGGGGGGTCGGGAATCGTTCCCCTGCGCGCGATGCTCCGCCACCGTACGGCGACGTCCAGCACGACACCGGCCCGGCTCGTCTACTCGGCGCGGACCCTGGAGGACGTCATCTACCGCGCGGAGCTCACCGACCCCACCAGCGACGTCGACGTGCACCTGGCCCTGACTCGGTCCTCGCCTGAGGGCTGGACGGGTCACCGCGGCCGCGTCGACGAGGTTCTGCTCGATCGCGCGACCTGGCCGGCAAGCGAGGCCCCGTCGATCTACATCTGTGGCCCGACCGGCTTTGTCGAGGCCATCAGCCGGCAGATGGTGGCGCGCGGCCACGCCCCTGAGCGGATCAAGACCGAGCGATTCGGACCCACGAGCGGATAGGACACGAGCGATGGAGGACTTCACCGTCGACGGCAACGCGCTGGCGGGAGCGCTGCAGCAGTTCATGGGACGCGACATGACCACCGAGCGCGGGACCTGCGGCCACTGCGGCAGCGCCTCGGTGGTCGCCGAGCTCGTCGTCTACCCCAAGGCCCCCAGCCCGGTGGCGCGCTGCCCCCATTGCGGGGATGTCGTCATGGTCGTCACCGAAATCCGCCAGACCGTCGCAGTCCACCTGAATCGTTATCAGCTGTAGTTTCGCCCCGGGGGTGCCGAACACGATCGGATGCAGGACGAACTGCGATTGCGCACGCGCATGATCGGCGCCGGGATCCACCTGAGCGCCGTATCGCTGCTGGGCGTGGCCATCTGGATCGCGGCGACCTGGAGCAGCCCCCATCGCGGCGGGCTGGCGGCGATGGCCGGCGGCGCCGCGGCGACCACGGCCATCATCGCCGCGATCCCGCGCGCCCGGATCATCCACAGCCGTCATCGCGAGCTGTTCTTCCTGAGCTGGAGCCTGTCGCTGGTCGTATTCATCGCGGTCGCCGCGGGCCTCGACGCCGGGATCCGCAGCCCGATGGTGCTGATGCTCTACCTCACGCTCGTCTATGCCGCGCTCTCCTACCCCCGGTGGGCGGTCGCGGTGGTCTCGGGCGTGTCGCTGCTCGCCGTGCTGGCGCTGAGCGTGATCGCCGGCACCGGCGGCCGCGGCCCGACCGACCCCTACTACCTGAGCGGCCTCATTCTCACCCTTTCGATCACCGGAACGATGTGCATCTGGCAGTCGCGCCTGCAGCACGAGGCGCGCGCCGAGCTGGCGCGGACCTCCCGCACCGACCCACTCACCGGATGCCTGAACCGGCTCGGCTTCGGCGAGCGCCTCGACGGCGAGCTGGCCCGGGTGCGGGCCGGGGGTCCGGGGCTCGCCCTCGTGCTCATCGACTTCGATGGCTTCAAGGCGGTCAACGACGAGTTCGGCCACGCGGCCGGCGACGATCTGCTGCGCTGGGGCACCGCCGCGATGGGCGCGGTGCTGCGCCCGGGCGACGCTCTGGGCCGGCTCGGCGGCGACGAGTTCGCCGCGCTCCTCCCCGACGCCGGCATCAAGGAGGCCCAGCGAGCGTCGGAACGCCTTCGCTTCGCACTGGCGGCCCGGATCTCGGCCAGCGCCGGGATTGCCGCTGCGCCCCAGGACGGCGTCGACGCCGACGCCCTGCACCAGCGCGCCGACGAAGGCCTCTATGAGGCCAAGCGTCAGTCCCCCAGCTCGGCTCGGCGGCGCACGACGAACTCTCTGAGCTCCTCGTCGATCGCGTCGTCGATCGGCGGCTTCTCGTAGTCCTCCAGCGTCTGGCGCCAGATCTCGCCCGCCCGGGCGGTGGTGTCGCGCGCGCCCTTCTTGGTCCAGCGGTCGAAGTTCTCCGTGGAGGACAGCATCGGACGGTAGAAGCACTCGCGGAAGCGCTCGAGGGTGTGAGCCGCGCCCAGGAAGTGTCCGCCGGCGCCGACCTCGGTATGGGCGTCGAAGGCCAGCGACGCCTCGTCGATCTCCAACGGGGTGAACTCGTGGCGCAGCTCGCGCAGGAGCTCGACGTCGACGATGAACTTCTCGTAGCAGGAGACCAGCCCGCCCTCCAGCCAGCCGGCGGAGTGCATGACGAAGTTGGTCCCGGCCAGGAATGTCGGCAGCAGCGTCATCAGCGACTCGTAGGCGGCCTGCGCGTCGACGGTCTGCGACGCGTTGAGCCCGCCGCCGCCACGCCAGGGCAGGTTGAAGTGGCGCGCAATCTGGCCGGTGCACAGCACGCCGATCCCCGACTCGGGCGTCCCGAACGACGGCGAGCCCGACTGCATGTCGGTGTTGGAGAGAAACGATCCGAAGACCACCGGCGCGCCCGGGCGGATGGTCTGGGCCAGCGCGATCCCGGCCAGCGCCTCGGCCATCTGCTGCACCAGCGTGGCCGGCAGCGACACCGGTGACATCGCGCCCATGAGCAGGAACGGGGTGATCACGACCGCCTGGTTGGCCTTGACGTATTCGAACATCGCGCCCAGCATGCGGTCGTCGTAGCGCAACGGCGAGTTGACGTTGATGAGCGAGATCGACACCGGCGCGCGCTCGATCGCCTCGCGCCCGCCGAACATGATCTCCCCCATGCGGATCGTGTCGGCGGCATTGGGCCCCGAGGTCACCGAGCCCATGTAGGGCTTGTCCGACAGGGTCTGCAGCGCGTAGACCATGTCGAGGTGCCGGCTGTCGAGAGGACGGTCCTCGGGCTCGCAGATGGTGCCGCCCGGCGAGTCGAGCTCCGGATAGAACTGGGCCAGGCGCACCAGATTCTCGAAGTCGGCCATCTTGGCGTCGCGGCGCACGTCGCCCTCGCGGATGAACGGGCAGCCGTAGACCGGTGCGAACACCATGTGGTTGCCGCCGATGTGCGCGGTGTTGGCCGGGTTGCGCGCCTGCAGCTCGAACTCCGAGGGCGCCTTGGCCACCTGCTCGAGGATCCACTCCGGATCGAAGCGCACCCGGTTCTCCTCCTCGACGATCTGCCCGGCGTCGCGCAGCAGCTCCACCGCCTCGGGGAGCAGGAACTCGATGCCGAGCTCCGAGACGATCCGCCGCCAGCCGCGATCCAGCGTGGCCATCGCCTCCTCGCTGAGGATCTCGTAGCGGGGCATGTCGTTCACGAACATGGCGGGGCTTCCTCTCTCACAGATGTTCGGCGTGGCGGCGGGGACGACGGGGCGGCCCTCAATTTCCAAACGACCGCTTGACGGAGCGGGGTACGTCCGTAATATATCCCTCCGTGGAACAACAGTTCCAAGAAACCTCATCGACCATCGCGGGTGGGTCGCGATCCTCCGGGACGACAGCGATCGATCGGGGCGCCGAGCTGCTGGTGCGAGTGCTCGAGTCAGAGCAGCCGATCGCCCTGGCCGAGATCGCGTCGGCCAGCGGGATCCCCAAGAGCACCGCGTCACGGCTGGTCTCCGCGCTCGAGCGCCAGGGGTTGGTCGAGCAGGACGGGGAGCGCGGCCGCCTGCGCCCCGGGCCGGCGATCCTGCGTGTGGCCGAGCGCAGCATGCTCGAGCGCAGCATCCTGGAACTGGCCCGCGGCTCGCTCGACGTCCTGGGCGCCCAGACCGGAGAGACGATCAACCTGGCCGTGCCCGGCCCGTCGGGCGTGGAGCACATCGCCCAGGTCGAGAGCGCGCACTTCCTCGGCGCCGGCCAGTGGCTCGGCCGCTCCGCCGACTATCACTGCACCGCCAACGGCAAGGTGTTCATGGCCTTTGAGCGGGCTCCGATTCCCGTTCGCCCGCCGGCGCTCACCGAGCGGACGATCACCGACCCGGCGCGTCTCACCGCCGAGCTGGCCCGAGTGCGCCGCGATGACTTCGCGGAGGCGATCGAGGAGCTCGAGATCGGCCTGGCTGCCATCGCCGCTCCGGTGCGCGGCGCCGGCGGGCTGGTCGTGGCCGCGCTCAGCATCACCGGACCCACGGTGCGCATGACCCCGGCGCGCATCGCCGAACTGAAGCCCATCCTCATCGAGGAGGCCGGAATCCTGAGCCGGCGCCTCGGCAACACCGAGCAAGGAGAACACGCCGCATGACCCACGAGGAGATCCTGCAGCTGCTCTATGACGAGACGCTCGTCGGCAACGCCCCCGCGGTCAAGGACGGCGTCAACGGCGGCCTCGAAGACGGCCTGGAGCCCGAGCGCATGCTCTATGACGCGCTCATTCCCTCCCTCGAGGAGGTCGGAGCCCGCTTCGAGCGCGGCGACTACTTCGTGCCCGAGATGCTGATCGCCGCGCGCGCGATGCAGGGCGCGCTGGACATCCTGCGTCCGTTGCTGGCCGAGACCGGGACGGCAGGCGTCGGGACGTTCCTCATGGGGACGGTCAAGGGCGACGTTCACGACATCGGCAAGAACCTCTGCAACATCATGCTCGAGGGCGCCGGGTTCACCGTGATCGACCTCGGCGTCAACGTGCCGCCGGAGAAGTTCGTGGAGCAGATCGGCGAGCACAACCCGGACATCGTGGGCTTCTCGGCGTTCCTGACGACGACGATGCCGATGTTCAAGGCCAACATCAACGCGCTGGAGAAGGCCGGGATCCGCGACGACGTCATCGTCATGGTCGGCGGCGCGCCGGTCACCCAGGAGTACGCCGACGCCGTCGGCGCCGATGGCTACTCGGCCGACGCCTCCTCGGCGGTCAAGAAGGCCAAGGAGCTCATCGAGATGCGCCGGGAGAAGGTACTGGCCTGATGAATGCGTCGGCGCTGATCGCCAAGGCGGAGCATGCGGTCAAATCGCCGATCTGGGGCTGTCAGATGTGCGGGCAGTGCGTCCTGCACGACACCGGGCTGACGTGCCCGATGACGTGCCCCAAGACGCTGCGCAACGGCCCGTGCGGCGGCGTCCGCGCCAACGGTCATTGCGAGGTCAAGCCCGAGATGCGCTGCGTGTGGGTGAAGGCCTACGAGCGCTCGGAGCGGCTGCCGCTGTGGCGCGGCCACATCGATGAGGTCCGGCCGCCGGTCGACAACCGGCTCAAAGGCGACTCGTCATGGCTGAACCGGTTCAGCGGTCGGGACCGGCAGACGCCGGCGGGGTGGGATGTCGGGTCTTGAGCGCAAGCTGACCGACGGCGAGTTCGTCGTCACGGCCGAGCTGCCGGTCATCGACGGCGGCGGCCACGCCGAGCTCCAGCGCCAGCTCGAGCCGATGCGTGCGTTCGTGGACGCCTTCAACGCCACCGACAACCCGGCCGCCCACGCCCACGTCTCCCCGCTGGCGGTCTCGATCGGCCTGCGCGGAGGTGGGCGCTGAGCCGATCATGCAGCTCGTCTGCCGCGACCGCAACCGCCTGGCGCTCGAGGCCGACCTCATGGGCGCGGCGATGTACGGCATCGAGAACGTCTCCTGCCTCACCGGCGACGACGTCAGTGCCGGCGACGAGCCCGAGGCCCGGCGCGTCTTTGACCTGGACAGCATCCAGCTCCTCGCGCTCGCCCGCACGCTCGATCGCGGCCACTACCTGTCGGGGCGCGAGATTCATCCCAAGCCGCACTTCTTCGTCGGCGCCGTGGAGAACCCGTCGGCCCCACCGCTGGAGTACCGCGTGCGCCGCGCCGCCAAGAAGGCGCTGGCCGGCGCGCAGTACCTCCAGCTCCAGCTCTGCTATCGCACCGAGCTGCTCGAGCGGTTCATGCGCACGGCCCACGACATCGGCCTCACACAGCGGATCGGGCTGATCCCCTCGATCGCCATCCTGCGCAGCGCCGGCGGCATGCGCTTCGTCGCCAACCACGTGCCGGGCATCGACGTCCCACCCGAGATGGTGCGGCGCGTCGAGCAGGCGGCCGACCCCGAGCACGAGTGCTTCGACATCGCCTACGAGCTGGCCTCCCACGCGCTGGCTCAGCCCGGCGTGGCGGGCCTGCACTTCATCTCCTTCCGCAAGGACGCGGGCATCGCAAAGCTCTGCGGTCGCCTCGGAATCCCCCCACGAATCGAAAGAGAGTCGCATGGATACAGTGCTGCGGTCGCGCTCGGGTAGCGTGACGATCGGCGCCGAGCAGCCCTTCTGCGTCATCGGCGAGCGCATCAACCCGACCGGGCGCAAGGCCTTCGCCGAGGAGCTGCGCAACGGCGACCTCTCCACCGTCACCCTCGACGCGCTCGCCCAGGCCGAGGCCGGCGCCAACATGCTCGACGTCAATGCGGGCATCCCGCTGGTCGACGAGCCGGAGCTGCTCCAGGCGATGCTCAAGACCGTGCAGGACGCCGTCGACCTGCCCATCTGCATCGACTCGTCGGTGATCGAGGCCCTCGAGGCGGGGCTGAGCGTCTACGAGGGCCGCGCCCTCGTCAACTCCGTGACCGCCGAGGACGAGCGCCTGGACGAGATCCTGCCGCTGGTGGCCAAGCACGGCGCCGCCGTCATCGGCCTGGCCAACGACGAGACCGGCATCCCCGAGACGCCGCAGAAGCGCCTGGAGTGCGCGCGCAAGATCATCTCCGCGGCCAACGACCATGGCATCGCCACCGAGGACGTGATCATCGACCCGCTGGCCATGACCGTCGGCGCCGCCACCGATGCCGTCACGATCACGCTGGCCACGATCAGCCTGATCCGCGACGAGCTCGGCGTCAACATGTGCCTGGGCGCATCCAACGTGTCCTTCGGCCTCCCCCAGCGCCACGTCCTCAACGCCGGCTTCCTGCCGATGGCGGCGGCCGCCGGACTGACCAGCGCGATCATGTCGACCGCCGAGGTCTGCGTGCAGTCGGTCCGCGCCGCGGACCTGCTGCTCGGCCACGACGCCTGGGGCGCCAACTGGATCGCGGCGCACCGCGCGCGCCAGGCCGCCGAGAAAGCCGCCGCCGAGGCAGCGTGAGCGCAGCGTCCCCCAAGCGACGCCCGCCCGAGCGCGAGGAACTGGCGGCACCGGATGACGGCGCCCAGCGCGTCCGCCTGCGCTTCCTGCCCGACGGCGCCGAGGTCCGCGTACCGTCGGGGACCCCCGTGTTCGACGCGGCCAGCTGGAACGGGATCGCCATCGACTCGACGTGCGGCGGCCACGGCACGTGCAAGAAGTGCAAGGTGCGCGTCCTCTCGGGCGACGTTCCGGTGTCCAGCGTGGACCCACGCGCCTTCACCACCGAGGAGCTGCGTGACGGCTGGAGGCTGGCCTGCCGGGCCGGCGCGCGCTCGGACCTGGTCATCGAGGTGCCACCGCTCCAGACCCGGCCCAAGGCGGCGCTGGTCGGCGTGGGACGCCACGTCATCCTGCGGCCGGCCGTCCAGAAGCGCCATCTGGTGCTCGCAGAGCCCACGATGGAGGACCAGCGCTCTGACCTGCAGCGCGTCTGCGACGCGCTCGACGACCTCGAGCCCCATGCGTCGATCGAGACCCTACGGACGCTGGGAGGCACGCTTCGCCGCGCGCACTTCGACGTCACCGCGGTCGTGATCGACGACGAGCTGATCGATGTCGAGCCCGGGGATACCACCGCCAGGCGCTTTGCCATCGCCTTCGATCTCGGGACCACGACCGTGGTGGCGACGCTGCTCGATCTCGAGAGTGGCCAGCCCGCGGCCGTGCGCTCGATGCTCAACCGCCAGCAGCCCTACGGCGCCGACGTGATCACCCGGGTCTCGGCCACGATGATGGACGATCAGGCCCTCGGCGCGCTGCAGGCCCGAGCCCACGAGACGATGGCCGAGCTGACCGCCGAGGTTCTCGCCGACGCCGAGGTGGCGCCGGGCGAGGTCTATGAGATCACGGTGTGCGGAAACGTCACGATGATGCAGATCGCGCTCGGCATCGATCCCGAGCCGCTCTCGATGGCGCCGTTCACGGTGACGACGCACGAGTTCCCGCCCACCCGGGCCACCGACTTCGGCGTTGACGTGCACCCGCGCGCCTCGGCGTACGTGTTCCCCTCGCTGGGCGCCTACGTCGGGGGCGACATCGTCGCCGGCATGCTCGCCACCGGCCTGACCCGCGACCGGCGGCTACGGCTGTTCATCGACGTCGGCACCAACAGCGAGATCGCGCTGGGCTCCGTCGATCGCGTGCTGGCGACGGCGGCCCCCGCCGGCCCGGCGTTCGAGGCGGCCCAGATCAAATGCGGGATGCGGGCCGCCGACGGAGCCATCGAGGGCATCACGGTCAACGCCCACGGGCTCGACCTCGAGGTGATCGGAGACGCCGAGCCGGTGGGCATGTGTGGGTCGGGCCTCGTCGACGCCGTCGCCGAGCTCGTCCACGCGGGGCTGCTCGACCACTCCGGCCGCTTCATCGCAGACGAGGACGCCGCCGAGCGATTCCCCGGACTCGCTGACCGGCTGACCAAGATCGGCGAGGAGCGGGTGTTCGTACTGCATTGGCGAGGGGACGATCCCGATCCGTCTTCATCGGTCTACCTCTCCCAGCGCGACGTCCGTGAGCTTCAGTTCGCCAAGGGATCGATCGCCACCGGATGGAACATCCTGCTGCGCGAGCTGGGCGTCGAGGCCGAGGACATCTCGCAGGTGCTGCTGGCGGGCAGCTTCGGCGCCTACCTGACTCCGCTGAGCGCCGTGCGGATCGGGCTCGTGCCGCGGATCGCCCTCCCACGGATCGTCTCGGCCGGCAACGTCGCCGGCGAGGGCGCCAAGATCGCCGCGCTGTCGCTTCGCGAGCGCGCCGAGGCGGAGTCGATCCTGCGCGAGGTCGAGTACGTCGAGCTCTCCGGGCGCGCCGACTTCAACGACCTGTTCATCGACCAGCTGGCCTTTCCGGGATGAGCGCGACGCCCGACACGCGCGCCGCCGTCGTCGCCTGCGGGGCGCTGGCCTTCGACGTGCGCTCGATCGCCCAGCGCCGCGGCTGGGACATCGACGTGGTGCCCGTGCCCGCGCTCCTGCACAACCGTCCCGAGCAGATCCCGGCCGCCGTCGCCGACGCGCTCGCCGGCCATGACGTCGTCGCCGTCGCCTACGCCGACTGCGGCACCTACGGCGCGCTGGACGACGTGCTGGCCGACACCGGCGTGCGGCGCCTCGCCGGAGACAACTGCTACGACGTCCTCAGCCGCGACGAGGTCGAGCAGGCCCTCGCCGAGGAGCCGGGCACCTACTTCCTCACCGATTTCCTGGCCCGCACCTTCGAGCACACCGTGGTGCGCCAGCTCGGCCTGGACCGCTGGCCCGAGCTGCGCCACACATACTTCGCCCATTACACGCGCGTGGTGTGGCTGGCCCAGCGCCCCACGCCGGCCACGCGCCGGCGCGCCGAGGCGGCGGCGGCGCGCCTCGAGCTTCCGCTCGAGATCCGGCCGGTGGGTAACACGGGCCTGGAGCGCGGGCTCGAGCGGCTCCTCAGCCGCCTGAGCACCTAATCGGCCGCGCCGGCCTCGACCAGCAGCGTGGCCACGTCGGCGACCCGCAGCTGCGCGCCCACGCTCTGCACGCCATCATCGAGCATGACCGTGCAGTAGGGGCATGCGACGGCGAGCGTGCCGGCGCCGGTCTCGGCCGCCTCGCGCACGCGGTTCTCGTTGATCGGGCTGGCGCGCTCCTCCATCCACATGTGCGCGCCCCCGGCACCGCAGCAGAACGTCTGCTTGCCGCTGCGCGTCATCTCCACCGGCTCGCCGACGGCGCCGACGAGCTCGCGGGGCGCGGCCAGGACATCGTTGTGGCGCGCCAGGTAGCAGGAGTCGTGGTAGGTGACCGACAACCCATCGGACTTCTTGGGGGTGAGCCGGCCCTCGCGGACCAGGCGGGCCAGGAGGTCGGTGTGGTGGATCACCTCGTAGTCGCCGCCGAAGTCCCCGTATTCGTTGCCCAGCGTGTTGAAGCAGTGCGGGCAGTTGGCGATGATCTTCGTCACGCCCGCCTCATTGAGCGTCGCGACGTTCTGCTCCGCGAAGGCCTGAAAGACGTACTCGTTGCCCATGCGGCGGGCCGGATCCCCCGTGCAGGCCTCGCGCGCGCCGAGGATGGCGAAGTCCACCCCTGCCCGCTGCAGGAGCTTGACGGTGCTCTCGGCGGTGGTGCGCGCGCGCTCGTCGAAGGAGCTGGCGCAGCCCACCCAGTACAGATACTCCGGGGCCGTATCGCCGGGCTCGAGGATGCGCACACCGAGGCCGTCGGCCCAGTCGGCCCGCTCGGACTGGGCCTTGCCCCAGGGATTGGAGGCCCGCTCGACGTCGCGCAGCATCGGCTCGGCCTCGGACGGGAAGCTCGATTCCACCATGACCAGGTGACGGCGCAGGTCGACGATGTGGTCGACGTGCTCGATGGACACAGGGCAGGCCTGGACGCAGGCGCCGCAGGTCACGCAGTCCCACACGGACTCCTCGGGGACCGCGGTCGGGACAAGAGAGGTGAGGTCGATCGGCGCGGCCGGACCGGCCGTGCCGCCATCGCTTCCTGCGCGCGCCTGGACAATCGCCCCGCCGTCGGCGAACACCTGGTCGCGCAGCCCCATGATCAGCAGCTTGGGCGAGAGCACCTTGCCGGTGGCGAAGGCCGGGCAGACGTCCTGGCAGCGCCCGCACTCGGTGCACGAGTACGTGTCGAGCATCTGCTTCCAGGTCAGGTCGGCCGCGGTGCCGGCGCCGAAGCGGATCTCCTCCTCGGGGATGTCGGGGTCATCGAACCGCAGCGGCTCCAGCCTTCCGCCCGGGCCGGTTCTCCCGTACCAGACGTTGAAGGCGGCCGAGGCGATGTGCAGGTGCTTGGAGCGCGGCAGGTAGGCCAGGAAGGCGAGGATGGTGAGGACGTGGGCCCACACGAAGACGCGCTCGAGCACGCGCGTGGCGCCGTCCTCGCCGAACAGGTGCGAGAGCAGGTGCGAGACCGGCGCCGAGGAGGCCGGCCATTCGTTGAGCCCCAGCGCGATCCGCGTGGCATGCCACAGCAGCAGCGTCGTGGCGATGGTGGCGATGAGGGCCAGGATGAGATCGGCCTCGCCCAGATGGCTGCCCTCGAAGCGCCGCGGGCGCTGCACCTTGCGGATCCACAGCGCACACACCACCCCGACCAGCACGAGCACCGCGAACAGGTCGACCAGGAAGGCGTACCACCCCTGGTGGCCCAGCCACGGGAACGTCGCGTGCTTGGAGACCACCCCGATCATGGCGATCACGATCGTCGGGCCCAGCACGAGGAAGCCCCAGAAGATGAAGGCGTGGATGAGGCCCGGCCCGATCCGCTGCAGCAGCTTGCGCTGGCCGAGCACGATCGTCGCCTCGTGCTCGGCCCGGCGCGAGCGTTCGCCGGTGCGCTTCACCGGCGCGCCCGCCTGCAGCAGCGCCACCAGGAAGCGAACCCGGACCGCGAACAGGGCCCCGCTCACCGCCAACGCCGCGGCGAGCAGGACGGCGGAGATGGCGACGCCTATGTCCCGCGCACCTTTCTGATCTCGGCCGAGATCGCGGGCACCACCGCATGCAGGTCGCCGATCACGGCGTAATCGGCGGAGGCGAAGATCGACGCCTCGCCGTCGGGGTTGATGGCCAGCAGGCGCTTGGCGCCCTTGCAGCCGGCCATGTGCTGCGTGGCCCCGCTGATCCCGCAGGCAATGTAGATCTCGGGCGAGATCTTGGTGCCGGTCTGGCCCACCTGATCGGAGTGGGGGCGCCAGCCGGCGCTCGTCACCGCGCGCGAGCAGCCCACCGCGCCGCCGAGCAGCGCGGCCAGCTCCTCGATCACCGAGAAGCCCTCCGAGGACCCGACGCCGCGGCCGCCGGACACGACGACGTCGGCGTCGGCCAGCGACACCCCCGCGGTCGAGGCCGGCACGGTCTCGCTCACCCGCACCACGCGGTCAGCGTCTGACGCCGTGGCGCTCACCGACACGGTCTCCACGGCGGCGACCGGCGCGGCGGCCACCGCATGGGGCGCGGCGCTGAGCAGCAGCGGCGCGCCGTGCACGCGCGCCTCCTCCAGGAGGCTGCCGCCCCAGCGCATGCGCACCACGGTGGCGGGGTCGCCCGGGGTCACGCTCATGCAGTTGGCCGACATCGGCTGGTCGAGCTTGGCCGCGATGTGGGCCAGCACCTCGTTGCCGCGATCGGTCCC
This sequence comes from uncultured Actinomycetota bacterium, assembly GCA_963708835.1. Taxonomy (GTDB): domain Bacteria; phylum Actinomycetota; class Thermoleophilia; order Solirubrobacterales; family Solirubrobacteraceae; genus Palsa-465. Next base: position 917,155 of record CAVPUB010000004.1, read on the forward strand.
GGGGGCGACCACGGCTGCGGCGCCCCGCGCCTGGGCGAGCTCCACCAGCGTCTGGGCCCAGGCCGCGGGCGCGTAGGCCTCATCGGAGCTGATCGCGACCGGGGCCACCTCCCCGCCCAGACCAGCGGCGAAGGCCACGGCCTGCTGGGAGAGCTCATCGCCGGCGGCTTCCATGAACACGAGCGTCGTGGCCATCACATCACCCCGATCTCGGCGAGGATCTCGACGACGCGCGGCGCCGCCTCGGGACCGTGGCCGAGCACCTCGGCCTGCTTGCTCGTGCCCTCCGGGAGCCGGAGGCGCACCATCTCCAGCCGCGGCTGCGCCCGGGCCGGCTCAGACGCGGCCAGCGGCTTGCGCTTGGCCCGCATCCGTCCGGGGACCGAGGGATAGCGCGGGAGGTTGATGCCCTCCAGCACCGAGACGACCGCGGGCGTCGGGACGGCATACACATCTCGCCCACCGGCCACCTCGCGCTCGCAGCGCAGGGTGCCCTCATCCGCCGTGATCCCCTTGATCCCGTTGACCACCGGCAGGTCCAGCGCATAGGCCACGCGGACGGCCACCTGATAGTTGCCGGCGTCGGCGGACTCGTTGCCGAAGAGGATGAGATCGAACTGGGTCCCGTCGGCGCGGATGGCGTCCACGATCGCGGATGCGGTGGCCTGCGGGTCCCACTCGCCGCCGTCGGTGACGAGATGGATGCCGCGGTCCACGCCGATCGCCATCATGTCGCGCAGCTGCTCCTCGGCCTCGGGGGGTCCGAGCGTGAGCACCACGGACTCGCCCCCGTGCGCCTCGACCAGCCGGATCGCCTCCTCGGCTGCGCACTCCTCGTGAGGGCTCACGGTGAACCCCAGGTGCCGGGTCTGGATCGCCTGCTCGTCCTCGGTGAGGGTGATCTTGCCGCCGGTGAGCGGCACGCGCTTGACGCAGACGAGGATGTTCATGCGCGGACCTCCGCGAGCCACCCGCTCATGACCGCACCCGCGCGTTGTCGGGGTCGAACACCGGCGCGGAGTCGTTGGTGGCCACTGTCACGGGATAGCGCTCGCCCATGTACTGGACCTCGAGGTTGGCGCCGACGACGGCGTGCTCGGGCGGCAGGTAGCTCATCAGGATGTGCTTGCCGATCGACGGCCCGGCGCCGGCGCTGGTCACGTAGGAGCGGCGGCCGTGGGCATCGGTGATGGGGTCGCCGTCGCCGGTGAGGATCGGCTCGCCTCCGAGCATGTAGCGCTTGACGCCCGACGCAGAGGTGTGGTCGTCGACGGTCAGCGTGCACATGGCCACCGCCTGGGGCTCCTCGCGGTGGCGCACGTGCGCCTCCTTGCCGATGAAGTCCGCCTCCTTGACCTTGCCCCACGCCATGCCGGCCTCGACGACGTTGTACTCGCCCTCCAGCTCGGCGCCGTAGGCGCGGTAGCACTTCTCCAGCCGGCCGGTGGTGCCGTACACGCCGGCCCCCATCGGGACCGCCCCGTGCGGCAGGCCGGCCTCGGCGACGATGTCCCACAGGCGCGCGCCCTGTTCGATCGGAACGTAGAGCTCCCAGCCGAGGTCGCCGACGTAGGAGATGCGGCTGGCGACCACCGTCAGCGGGCCGACCTCGATCTGGCGCCAGTTGGCAAACGGGAAGCCCTCGTTGGAGACGTCGTCGGAGGTGATGCTCTCCAGGATGTTGCGGGCCCGCGGGCCCCACAGGCCCAGCGTCGTCCAGGAGTTGGTCTGGTCGTGAATCTGCGCGCCGCCGTCCTGGGGGAGGTGGTCCTTGAACCACTTCAGGTCAGACATCCCCCACGCGCCCCCGGTGACGACGCGGAAGACGTCGTCGGCCATCCGCATGATCGTCAGGTCGGCCTTGAACCCGCCGGCGGAGGTGAGCACCGGCGTGTAGACCACGCGCCCGACGGCCACGTCCATCTGGCGCATGGCGATCCGCTGGACCGCCTGCAGCGCGCCCGGGCCGGTGACGTCGAAGATGGCGAACGCCGTGAGGTCGGTGTAGCCGGCCCGCTCGCGCATCGCCAGGTGCTCGGCGTTGATGATCGGGCTCCACCAGCGCGACTCCCACTCGGCCTCGCGGCGGGTGACGCGGTCGGCGAACTCCTCCAGCAGCGGTGCGTTGGACTCATACCACTGGGGGCGCTCCCAGCCGGCGGCCTCGTAGAACACCGCCTGGAGCTCCTGCTGGCGCTCGTAGTAGGGCGAGAGCTTGACGCGGCGGTCCGACTCCCATTGCTCGGAGGGATGGACGATGCCGTACATCTTGTTGAAGCCCTCGTTGACCCGTGCCCGGATATGGGTCTTGGTCTTCTGGTGTGGGTAGGCGCGGGCGATGTTGGACTCGTAGACGTCGATCTCCGACTCGCCGTGCACCATGAGCTCGGCGACCGTCTTGCCGGCGCCCGGGCCCTCTTTGATCCAGATCGCCGCCGCCGACCACAGCCCCTGGACCTCGGGGGTCTCGCCCAGCAGCGGCAGGCCGTCGTGGGTGACGCTGAGCAGGCCGTTGATGGCGTAGCGAACGCCGACGGACTCGTCGCCGACGATCTCGGGCATGAGCTCGAGTGCCTGCTCCATCTGCAGCTCGAAGTCCTGCTGGGTGAATGGGAGCTCGGTGGGGCTGAGCGCCGATTCCTCGATCGAGGGGATCTCGTCGGCGTCCATCATGATCGGCCGGTGCGCGTAGGAGCCGATCTCCAGGCCGCCGCCGTCCTGGCGCTCGTACATGTTGGTGTCCATGTCGCGCACGATCGGATAGTCCACGAGCGTCTTGGCGTCCTGGAAGCGCTCGACGGGGCCGATGTCGATCATCTGGTGGACCGCCGGGCTGAGCGGGATCCGGGCGCCGGCCATCTTGGCGATGCGCGGGCTCCAGCAGCCGCAGGCGATGACGACGCAGTCGGCCTCGATGTCGCCGCGGTCGGTGCGTACCCGGCGGACGCGTCCGTGCTCGACGTCGAGCCCGAGCACCTCGGTGTTGGCGGCCACGGTCATGCCCGTCTCGACGGCGCGCTCGCGCATGATCGTCGCGGCGCGCAGCGAGTCCACGACGCCGGCGCCGGGGGTGTAGAAGCCCCCGAGCAGCAGCGACTCGTCGAGGAAGGGGACGAGCTCCTTGATCTCGGCCGGGGTCAGCAGCGATGTGGGTTCGATCCCCCACGTCTTGGCCGACACCATGCGCCGGTCGAGCTCCTGCATCCGCGCCTCGGTGCGGGCAACCTCGATCCCGCCGCATTCCAGATAGACGTCGAGCTCCTTGTACTGGCGCATGCTCTCCTTGGTCAGCGCCGTCATCTCCTTGGAGTGGTCGACGGGGAAGATGAAGTTCGACGCGTGTCCGGTGGAGCCGCCGGGGTTGGGCAGCGGTCCTTTGTCCAGCAGGGTGATCTCAATCTCGCCCAACCGCGAGAGGTGATAGGCGACGCTGTTGCCCACGATGCCCGCGCCGATGATGACGATCCGCTGGCGGGTAGGGAGCTGCCTCGATTCCGTAGTGGCCATGGCCGTGATATATCAGATGCAGGTCACGGACGTCAACGCCGTCGGCCGATCGTGGGCGCCCGCGACGGCCCTCGGCGCCATTCGCGATCCGATCACAGCAACTCCTGCATCCGTCCAGGGTTTAGGAGTCCTGGTTAGCGTGATATTAGGCTTCACCGAGTAGGGCGGGCAGAACGCGTGGCTCCCCAGGCCGGTGCAGATCAGCGCGTGCTCAGACACAACAGGAGATCCCCATGATTAGTTCTCACCGACGACTGGCGAGTATCGCCATCACCGCGTGCTGCGCGGTGCCGGCGGCAGGCGCGCTGGCTGCCCAGGCCTCGGCGGCGACGCTGGCGGCCAACAAGGCGTGCTACGTCAACGCCGATCCCGCCCAGGGCGCCGCGATGGTCATCACCGGCAGCGGGTTCGTGGCCGGGACAACAGTGCAGCTCACCGGCGGCACCACCTTCGGCAATGCGGTGGCCGATGCCAACGGCAACGTGTCGATCGCGGCGCAGGCCCCTGAGTTGCCCACGGTCGCCCCGGCGTCCAAGACGACGACCCTGGTTGCCACCGCCGACAACCCGGACGGCACGCAGACGACCGCGTCGCTCCCGGTCCACTCGGCCAACCTCGCCGTCGCCACCAAGCCGCTGAGCGTCCGCAACGTCCGCAAGGACAAGGTGACGTTCTCCTTCTCGGGCTTCGTCCCCGGCAAGCACATCTACGGCTACTACATCCGCAAGAAGGTCGTGGCCAAGGCCAAGTTCGCCAAGGCGCAAGGCCCGTGCGGGACGCTCAAGCAGAAGGCGCTCCTGTACCCGGGCGGCCGCCCGGCCAAGGATTCCTACAAGGTCACGTTCGAGAGCTCGGGCACGTTCGACAAGAACGCGTTCCCGCGCGTCACCGGCACGCTGAAGATCCTGCACTTCTAGACGCATCCGACGGCCCGGCGGCGGACACGCCGTCGGGCCGTCAGCATCCACCCGGCGTGCACCCTCGTGACGCCCGGCGAACGTCAGCCGGCGGGCTGCTCGGCGCGCACGGGCATCCGCAGCGCCGAGATCGCGGCAAGCCCCATGGCCATCACGCCGAGCACGAACGGTCCGCCCACCCCGGTGGCGGCGACGGCGGCACCGCCCAGGCCCGACCCGGCGGCGAGTCCGCCGACCAGCGCTGACGACACCCAGGTGAAGGCCTCGGTCTCGACGCCGGACGGGACAGACCGGCCGACCAGCGCGTACTGGCAGGAGAACACCGGCGCGATGACCAGCCCGGCCAGCATCGCACCGACGAGGCCCTCCGGGATGGTGCGGGCCGCGACCAACGGCGCCACGCAGATGACGCCCGTCCAGAGCAGGGCGCGGTAGCGGGCGGCGAGCGGCGCGTGCCAGTCGCGCGAGCCGTACCACAGACCGCCGACCATCGAGCCAACGCTCCACAACGCGAGCAAGAGCCCCGAGGCCGGTCGTGATCCGGCGTGCAGGGCCAGCGCCGGAAGGCCGACGCCGATGGCTCCGATGGCGCACCCGTTGAGGAAGATCGGGCCGAGCATCGTCCGCAGCTCCGGGATCGCGAGCACCGGGACGCGCCCATGCCGCGCACCACGCGACCCGCTGCCCACGGCGCCGGGCGAGCTCACGAACAGCAGCGTGCCGCAGATGGTCACCGTGCCGCTGATCAGCAGGGCGGTCCCGGGAGAGGCGAACGCGATCACCCCGGCAACGACCAGCGGGCCCGAGATCCACACGAGCTCCTGGATCACCGACTCGAGCGCGTATGCGGTATCGCGTACCTGGGCATCCCTCACCAGGTCGCGCAGGAGGGCGCGCACCGAGGGCGCGATGGGCGGCCACAGGCCGCCGGCGAGCGCCGCGAGCACGACCAGCGCCACCGCCCCGGCTCCGGCGTGGGCGGCAGCGACCAGAGCGATGAGCACCAGCATCTGGAGCACGGCTCCCGGCCCCAGCACGCGCCGCCGGCCAAAGCGATCCACCAGCCGGCCCACCAGCGGCGCTCCGGCCGCGGTGGCGAAGTCATAGGCGCCGACCGCGATCCCGGCGGCCGCGTAGGAGCCGGTGTGGGTGCGGACGAGCAGCAGGATCGCCAGCGAGGTCATGCCCTGCGGGAGCCGCGCGATCAGCGCGGTGGTCATCACCCGCGCGCAACCGGGCAGGGAGAGGACTGACCGGTAGCGAGCGAGCACGACCCGAGCCTAGTCGGTCGATGCGGCGTGGCGGGTTCACGCGCCGGGCCTCTGCTTGAATCGCGCGCTGTCCGTTTCGAGAAGGAGTGAGTGCCGATGGCGTCCCGTGACAAGCCCCCCTTTCGTGCCGACCATGTCGGCAGCCTGCTCCGCCCCCCGGAGCTGACGCGCGCACGGGCCGAGTTCAAGGCCGGGAGCATTGACGCGGAGGCGCTGAGGACGACCGAGGACGACGCCATCCGCGGGGTGATCGAGCTCCAGCGCGCGGCCGGGCTCAAAAGCGTGACCGACGGCGAGTTTCGCCGGACGTCGTGGCACATGGACTTCATCTATGCGCTGGACGGGATCGAGCAGGTCGAAGGATCGTCGATCCACGTGCAGTTCCGCAGCGCGGAGGGCGAGTACGACTACGCGCCGCCGGCGATGCGGGTGAACGGCAAGGTCGGCCTCTCGGACACCATCTTCGCCCAGGCGTTCGCCTTCCTGCGCGACAACGCCTCGGCGCAGCAGACCCCGAAGCTGACCGTCCCGTCTCCCAGCATGGTCCACTACCGGGGCGGCAACTCGTCGATCGACGACTCTGTCTATCCCGAGCTCGACCGCTTCTGGGATGACCTGACAGGCGCCTACGCCCGCCAGGTATCCGGCGCCTACGAACTCGGCTGCCGCTACCTCCAGCTCGATGACACCAGCCTGGCCTACGTCAACGATCCCGCCCAGCGCCAGCACATCGAGCAGATCGGCGGCGACCCCGACCACCTTCACGAGCAGTACATCGCCAACATCAACAAGGCCCTGGCCGGCAAGCCCGACGACATGGTGGTCACCACGCACCTGTGTCGCGGCAACAACCAGTCGATGTGGGCCGCGGAGGGCGGCTACGACTTCGTCGCCGAGGCCCTGTTCGGCGACCTCGACGTCAACGGCTATTTCCTCGAGTTCGACGATGAGCGCTCGGGTACGTTCGAGCCGCTGCGCTTCGTGCCACCGGGTAAGCAGGTGGTGCTCGGGCTGGTCACCACCAAGAAGCCCGAACTGGAGGATCGCGACCTGCTCAAGCGCCGGATCGAGGAGGCCTCCCGGTACGTCGACGTCGACCAGATCTGTCTCTCGCCCCAGTGCGGCTTCTCCTCGACCGAGGAGGGCAACAAGCTGTCCATCGACGAGGAGCGGGCCAAGCTCGAGCTGATCGTCGGCGTTGCCGACGAGGTGTGGGGTCGCTGAGGACCCCGGGACCCCCCCACCCTCACGGGCGGTATTTGCAGGAATCCGCAAGTTTGGGGCGGTTTGTCCGTTTGACCCTGTGCCGGAGCGGCGGCGGACCCCGCCTCCGTCGCTCCGGACCCAGCCGCCACGCATGAGCAGCCCAGGCTTTGACAAACGGGGCACACCCGCCGGCCGACGCTGCGGGCCAGTCCTCGGAGGGCGGTCCGCAGCGCGGCGGCGAGCTTTCCCCGCGAGGGTCTCACCTTCAGGTTGAGCGTCACCTCTCCCCGCTCTACCTCACGGCGGCCCCTACCCGCGCGGGTAGTGCGGGCTGACAACTGATTCCCACTCCCCATGCGGGGGAACGATGAAGAGGAATAGACAAGTTTGGTGCCCGTAGCAGCGCTCAAGCGGCCACGGGCCAACATGAGGGGAACACCATGGGCAAGACCCGAAGCGTGGTGGTGGGAGTGGTGGCGGCAGGGCTCGGGATCCTCGTCGCCCAACCGCTGGCCGGGACCGCCGCGATCACGTCACCGCGCTCGGCGGCCGCCGCCTCTCCATCCCTGAGCTTGCCGGCGGTGAGTGCTCCGTCGGTGACCGTTCCGTCCGCGACCGTTCCGGCGGTGAGCGTTCCGTCGGTGACCACCCCCGCTGTCGCCGCGCCCAAGGTCACCGCGCCCAAGATCACCACCCCAGCGGTCACCACGCCCAAGATCACCACCCCCACGGTGACCACCCCCAAGGTCACCACCCCCACGGTCACCACGCCCAAGATCACCACCCCCACGGTGACGACCCCGACCGTCACCGCGCCCAAGGTCACCACCCCCACGGTGACGACCCCAAAGGTCACCACCCCCACGGTCACCACGCCCAAGATCACGACCCCCACGGTCACCGCCCCTAAGGTCACCACCCCATCCGTCACGACACCGAAGGTGTCGACGCCGGTGACCAACGTGCCGTCGCCGGTCCCCACCCCCAGGGCCACCGCGCCCACACCCGGTGGCTTGGTGCGCACGACGGCGTCCAGCGTCTCCGCCGCTCCCGGCGCCGCCACTCCGAGCTCGACCGGCGCGGGCAGTGCAGCAGGCTCGTCCCCCGCGGGCTCGTCCTCCGCGGGCTCGTCCTCAGCGGGCTCGCCCGGCGCCGCGGGCACGACCACAATGGCCGCGGACGCCCGCGCGAGGCACGGCGCCGGCGCCCGGCCCGGATCCCCGCGGGCACGCCGTCTCGCCGTCGCTCGCCAGAATCGCCGGTTGCGCCGACTGGTGGCGCGTTTGCACGGTTGCCTGGGAGCGCTTCATCCTCGGGCGCGGCGACTGCTCGCGCTGCGCGCCGGTATTCATGGGCCGGCGCGCAGCGCGCAGCGGACCGCCCGCACCCTTCACGTCACGCTGCGGCGCGAGACGATCCTCGAGCGCCGGGCGCTCAGGGCGCTCACGACCAGCGCGGCGACCGGATGTGCCGGTCCGCCGGCCGCGGTCGCGCCCGGGATCGCGTCAACCACCCCGCCGACCCTGCCCGGCTCGCCCCAGAGCAGCGCCACCGCGGCTTCGGGGCCCACACGTGCGCATCCCGCATCCCTGCACACGGCGCGTTCGTCCAGGCAGTCCGGTGGCGGCGACGTGAACGTCGCGCCCTCCCGAGCCACCACTGAGAAGGCGGACACGGGTGGCTCGTTCCCGAGCGCGCTGGTCACCGCGCTCCTGGGGCTGCTGCTCGCCCTGGCGATGGTGATCGCACCCAAGCTGCGTCACCGCCCGGCTGCCGCGCCGGTCGCCGCTCGTGGCGCCGCGACCCCACGCGCCAGCGTCCGCAGACCCTTCAGACGGGTGGACGCGCCGATGGATCCGGCGATCGCACCGATGGCGGCCGATGCCTTCGCAACAATGGCGAGCGACGCCGACCGCGCGGCCGGGGATCGACCGGGCGAGGCCGACGAGGGCGTGGAGCCCGACCCCGAGACGGAGTCAGAGCCGGACTCGGAGTGACGAACCTGGGTCGATCCCGGGTCGACTCCCCGGCTCCCCCGGCCCCGTCCCTCAGTCCCAGGTCGAGGGAGATGTCTTTACCCTCACGTTCAGGTTGAGCGTGAGCTCCTGCCCGACGGCCCCGCGTGCGGGCTGGCGGGAGCTACCGGCCGGCGATCTTGCCGGCGACCGCGGCGATCCGCGACTCGCGGTGGTGAACCCGCTCTCGATGGTCGGCGAGCCGATACAGCGTGTAGATCCCGCGCGCGCCCATGAACCGCAGCGGCTCGGGCTCCCAGTTTCGCGCGGGGTTACCCACCCAGGGCAGCCGGGTCAGGTCGGTGTCGCGGCCCAGCACCAGATCGCGCAGGGTGCGTCCCGCCAGGTTGCTGGCCGCCACGCCCTCTCCCGCATACCCGCCCGCGTAGCCCAGGCCGGTGACCGGATCCAGGTCCACCGTCGGGCACCAGTCGCGTGAGACGCCCAGGATCCCGTGCCAGGCACGTGCCACACGCACCCCGGCCAGCGACGGGAACAGCGAGATCAGCCTCGCCCTCAACTCCTCGACGGTGCGGCCCGGGACAGGGCCCTCGCGGTCGGTCCGCGAGCCGAACCGGTAGGGCACCCCCCGCCCGCCGATCGCGATGCGCCCGTCGGCTGTGCGCTGGGAGTAGGTGTACAGGTGAGACCCGTCGAGCATCGTCTCGGCCCCATCCCAGCCGATTCTCTCCCACTCCTCCTCAGGCAGCGACTCGGTGACGATCATCGAACTGTTCATGGGCAGCAGCGCCCGGTGCGCGCCGGGCATGTCCGCGGTGTAGCCCTCCGTCGCCCGCAGCACGTAGCGGGCGCGGACCTGTCCGCCCTTGGTGACGACAAGGCCGGGCTCGAGGGCGGTGACCGGGCTGGACTCGTGGATCGTCACCCCCGACCGCTCGGCCGCCGCGGCCAAACCGTCGACGAGCCGCGCCGGCTGCACCCGCGCACAGTGGGGCGTGTACAGCCCGCCGCGCACCCCGTCGACGTTGATCCGCGCCGCCATCGCCTCGGCGTCGATCATCTCCCACGCGAGGTCCTCGCCCAACTCGCGCCGCTCGGCCTCGACCATCTCGCGCAGACGCGTGAGCTGGGTGTCTGACTGGGCCACCGTCACGGTTCCGCCGTGCTTCCAGTCGCACTCGATGTTCTCCACGGCCACCACGGCGCCGATCTCCTCGACGGTCTGCTGGATGGCGCGGACCATCGCGCGCGGGCCGTCCGGGCCGCCCCGGGCCCGCCACGCGTCGGCCGATCCCGACAGCTTGCCCAGCACCCACCCGCCATTGCGTCCCGACGCCCCGAACCCCACCTGCCGCGCCTCCAACACCACGACGCTCAGGCTGGGGTCCGCGCGCTTGAGCTCATACGCCGTCCACAGGCCGGTGAAGCCGCCCCCGACGATGCAGACGTCGGCCTCGCGGTCACCGGCCAGCGCGGGCCGCGAGGGACGGGGCCCGAGCTGGTCGAGCCAGAACGACGGGGCGGTGGACATCGGGAGCCCGGCGGCCGAGCCTCTACAACATCGTCTCGGGCGGGGCGAACTCCGCCTCCGGCGTCACAACCTCGATCGGATCGCCGAACTTCACCCGCTTCTCGTTGCGGAAGAACGCGGGAGCGGTGGCCTTGCGATACAGCATGATCAGGATCCCGCTGCCGACCCCGAGGATGCCGATCCACACCGGCACACCCAGGCCCAGGAAGGGAGCGCTGCTGTCGTTGGCGGGGTCGCTGTAGACGATGACGGCCTTGACCAGGATGATCATCAGGACCACGCCGCCGACCGTCGGGAAGAAGCCGAGCATGAAGAAGTTCCGCACGGACTTCCGGAGCTCATACCGGTAGAACCACGTGCAGCAGAAGCCGGTGAACCCGTAGTAGATGCACACGAGGATGCCGAGGCCCGCCACGCAGTCGGCGAGCACGTTGGTCGAGAGCTTTTCGATGGCGATGAACCAGATGAGTGACAGGACGCCCGCCCAGATCGTGGCGGTGCCGGGGGAGAAATTGCGCTCATGGATCTGCGCGAAGCGGCTCGGGATGGCGCCCCGGCGGGCCATGGAGAGGGCCTGGCGGGCCGCCGGGATGATGGTCGTCTGCGTCGCCGCCGTCGCCGAGGTCAGTACCGCGATGGTCAGCAGGAAGTGCAGCGAGCCGAGCACGCCCCGGGCCAGACCTCCCGCGAAGATGTCGTTGGCATTGTTGATCAGGTACGAGGTGCCGGCGAACGCCTGGGAGGCGACCGAGACCAGGAGATAGATCCCGATGAGGACCATCGTCGAGGTCACCGCACTGCGGCCCGGGCCGTCGCTCGCGTTCTCGCTCTCCTCGTTGACCGAGACCCCGGTGTCCCAGCCCCAGTAGAGGAACACGCCGAGCAGCATGCCGGAGAGGAGCGCGGTGGTGCTGACCGAGAACGGATTGAACCAGTCCAGCGCCACGTGCATGGAGTGCGTGGGCGAGTCGACGTAGGTCTTGATCAGGGCGACGACGGCGAAGATGATCAGGGTGGTCATCTCGAAGCCGAGCAGGATCTGCTGGGTCCGGGCCGAGAGCTCGATGCCCCGCCAGCAGATCCAGGTGAGCAGGATGATGAACAGGCCGCCGAGGACGATCACGGCGGCGGTGCTGTTCGCCATGCCGTCGAGACCGAACAGCTGATAGCCGTAACTGCCGGCGATCTGCGCCTGGTTGGCGTTGACGACGATGTCGGAGACGATGACGATCCAGCCGACGATCAGACCGAGCTCGGGGCTGATCGCCCGGCTGATCCATGAGAACGAGGTCCCGCAATCGGGATCCACCTCGTTCATGTACTGGTACGCCCACGCGACGAACAGCATCGGGATGAACGACACGATCACGACGGCGGGGTTGTGGACCCCGATTCCGGCAACGCCCACCATGAACCCGACAGTGGCGGCCAGGCTGTACCCAGGGGCGGTTGACGCAACCCCGATGACGACGTTGCTGATGTAGCTGATCGCGCCCTTCTTGAGCTCTTGGCGCGGCGCCTTCTGCTCGGGGGCAGCGGGCGCGGGGATCGACGTGGCTTCCATCCACTTTCCTTCCTGGAGATCTCTGACGGCTACGACATCGGGTGGTGGCCGTGGGGCACAGTACCGCCATCCGACGCTCCTGACTATTGCTGATCGTCCAACTGACCCCATTTGGGTACTCCAACCTGGCCTACACGGCGACCGCTTGGCGGCCGGCTAGATATCCGTCGGGGTGCGTCGGCTGTGCAGGGAGGCGCCGACCGATGCCGCGACGACCAGCGCGATCCCCAGCACCGCCCGCGCGCTGAGCTGCTGGCCCAGGATCACGAAGCCGCTCACCGCCGCCATCGCCGGCTCGAGGCTCATCAGCACCCCGAACAGCGACGCCGCGATCCGCCGCAGGGCCTCCATCTCGAACGAGAACGGGATGGCCGAGGACAGGATGCCGACGGCCGCCCCCAGCGCCAGCGACCGCGGCTCGATGAGGTGCGCGCCCGCACTCGCCACCCCGACGGGCAGCGTCACCACAGCGGCCACGCACAGGGCCACGGTGAGGCCCGCCCCACGCTCGAACGCCCGCCCCACGCGCGCGCTGAGCAGGATGTAGCAGCCCCACAGTGCGCCGGCCAGCAGCGCGAAGAAGACCCCGAGCCCGCTGATCGGCTCCGCGCCGCCCCGGGTGAGGGCCAGGATCCCGCCGATGGCGAGCGCGACCCACACCAGGTCCACCGGGCGGCGCGACCCCGCCACCGCCACCGTCAGGGGGCCGACGAACTCCAGCGCCACCGCGATGCCCAGCGGGACACGGTGCAGCGCGTTGTAGAAGCTCAGGGTCATCCCGGCCAGCACCAGCCCGAAGATCACGGCCACCGACAGGCCCTGCAGCGCCCGGCCGTGCAACCGCGGCGGTGAGATCGCCAACAACACGAGGGCGGCGGTGACCATCCGCAGCGCGACCGCGCCGCCGGGCCCCACCCAGGTGAACAGATGCACCGCGAGCGCGCCCCCGATCTGCACCGACGTGATCCCCCCGAGCACCAGGCCGGCGGACGGAGCGCGCGCCAGCCAACCGGCGTCGGGCACGCGTCGCGTCAGGTCACTCATCGCCGCCGATCGTAGACCCGGGGTGGCGGCCCGGCGCTCTGGCGCACCACCAGCTCGGTCCCCAGCACCTGCACGGGCTCAACCACCTCCCCGGCCATCAACCCCAGCAGCGCGCGCGTCGCCAGCTCTCCTTTGGCACGGTGCGGCTGCCGCACGGTCGTCAGCCCCAGCCCGGCCGCCGTGTCGGCATCGTCGAATCCAACCACCGACACATCGCCGGGCACGGCGAGGCCCCGCGACCGGGCCTGTTCCACAGCGCCCTCGGCCAGACGGTCTGAGAGGCAGAGCAACGCCGTCGGAGGCGGGTCGAGATCCAGCAGCGCGGCGGCGGCCGCGGCGCCCTCCCGCACCGAGCTCGTCACCCCCGCCACGACCGGCACGGCCGACCAGTCAAGGCCGGCCGCAGTGACCGCGCGCCGATACCCATCCAGACGCCGACGCGTCACCGCGTAGGTGGCGCCGGCCTGAGCACGGACACCCTCCCTCCCCCGCTCCTGCCCTCGCCGCAGCGAGAACGCGATGACCGCGAGCCGCTCGTGGCCCAGTCCGAGGACGTGCTCGGCCACGAGCCGAGCCCCCGCGGCGTCGTCGATGCCCACCCAACACGGCACGGGGCCGCCACGGCCGCCAAGCGCCGCCGGCTCGGGCTCGTCCACCACCACGGCGGGCAGGCGCCGCGCGATCGCGACATCGACGAGCGGGTCGTCGTCGGCCATGGAGAAGATGAGCAGTCCGTCGATGACCGCGGCGCTGATCGCCGCGGCACCCCGCGCGCTGTCAACCGACCCGGGAACGAGCAGGAGCCCGGCGCCCGCGCCCTCGGCCACCGCGCTGACCCCCGCCAGCAACGCGACGCTCACCGGGTCCTCGAACGCGTAGGACATCGGGTTGGCGTAGGCGAACCCGATGGCCCCGGCCCGGCCGCGGCGCAGGCCGGCCGCCAGCGGGTTGGGGCCTGGATATCCGAGCTGCGCCGCCACCGCGAGGACGCGCCGGCGGGTGGCCGCCGACAGCTGGTCGGGCCGGTTGAAGGCGTTGGAGACGGTCTTCGCCGAGCAGCCGACGCGGTCGGCGACCGACTGGAGGGTGATTTGAGTCGTCATCGGTGGGTATGCATGGTGACAGGTACTTCATCGATGAAGAAGCGGATCGCCCTCCTCTGTCTGGTGCAGTTCGTCGACGTCCTCGGCGTCACCGAGGTGCTGACCGCCGCACCGCAGATGCTGCGGTCCGTCGCGGCGCCGAGCGGCGCGGCCTCGGCCGTCCTCACCGCCTACGCGATGTGCTTCGGCGGCCTGCTCATGCTGGGAGCTCGGCTCGGCGACCGGCTCGGCCACCGCCGGATCCTCCTCGCCGGGCTCGCCCTGTTCGCGGCCGGGTCGCTGTGCGCTGCCACCGCCGGGTCGGTCGCCGCGCTCGTGGCCAGCCGCTGCCTCCAGGGGGCGGCCGCGGCGGTCTCGGTACCCGCCTCGCTCCGCCTGCTCATCGCTGCCACCCCATCAGCCGCTGACCGCCGCGGGGCGATGTCGGCCTGGAGTGCCGCGGGTGCGGCCGCCGGGGCGAGCGGCTTCGTGGTTGGAGGCGTGCTCACCCAGCTTGCCGGCTGGCGGATGATGTTCTGGATCAATCTCCCACTGGCCCTGGTCATCGCCATGGGCGTGGGGCGTGTCATCCCCGCACCCCGGAGGGGCGGGGCCGCGGGGGTCGACCTGCCCGGTGGTCTGCTCTTCGGCGCCGGTGTCGCGGGGGTCGTGCTGGGCGCCTCGCTCCTGCAGCCGCCCGCCCACGATCTCGCGGGCGCCGGCGCGGTGACCGGCGGGACCGCGCTCGTCGCCGCGGCGGCGTGGCGATTGACACGCGCGCGCCACCCTCTGATCCCGCGCGAGGCCCTGCGGCTGCCCGCCCTGCGCGCCGGCGCCGGCGCGGCGTTTCTCAACACCGCCGCCACCAGCTCGGCGATCGCCATCGCCACGCTCGATCTCCAGCAGGCCCAGCACCTCTCGAGCGCCGCCGCCGGGCTGCGCTTCCTCCCACTCAGCCTCGGCGCGGTCAGCGGCGCCGCGCTCGCCGCACCGGTGCTGCGCCGGCTGTCGCCCCCACCCGCGATCGCGCTGGGCCTGTCGCTCATCGGCGTAGCCGACACGGGGCTGATCGCGTTGCATCGGTCGGGCTGGCTGATGGCGCTCCCCGTCGCGCTCGCCGGTGTCGGCCTCGGAGTGTCCTCGGTGGGCTCGAACTCCATGGGCACCGACGTCGCCGCATCTCTTCAGGCCGCAGCCGCGGGGGCCCTCAACACCGCGGCGCAGCTCGGCACCGCGCTCGGCGTCGCGGCGCTGCTGCTGCTCAGCGGCGCGACCGCCGGCTCCCACCTCGCGCTCCGGGGACCGCCGTCGGGCTGGGCCGCCGCGGCGCTGCTGGCCTTCGCGGGCGCGGCGGTGACCGTGGCTAGCGGCAGACCGGCGCGAAGCGCGGCTGCGCGACCAGCCGCACCCACTCCTCGCGCGTGAAGTTGCGCCCGGCCACCTGGCAGGCACGGGCCTCCCAGTCAGAGAGGGCGGTCGGCCACGAGAACGCGCGGCCCGTGTCCTGGACGTCGAGCAGGCCACGCCCCCGAGCGGCGAACGCCACCGCGGCTGTGCCGGCGTCGGTGTGCAGCGCCGGGCCCTCCTGCTGCAGGGTGGGCTCGAACCAGAGCTTCACCGACCCGTCCTGGTAGCCGGCGGTCACAAAGCGCTGACCTCCGGGCTCGAAGGCGAGGCTGGCGATCGGCGCCGAGGCCGCGATCAGCGCGGGTGCCAGGGCCTGCCCGGTTGCCGGGTTCCACAGGTCCACGGTGCCCGCCGCCGAGCCGGTGGCGAGCGTCCCGTTGGGCGCGAACGCCAACGAGGTGGCCCCGCTCGGCGGACTCAGGGTCTGGGTGGTCGTGCCGGTCGCTGCGTCGATGATGAGCACGCGCCCGTCGGGAACGCCGGCCGCCAGCAGGCTGCCATCGGGCGAGAACGCCAGCTGGTCCGAGCGCCCCGCGCCCGCGCCCACCTCGAGCTCGCGTGGCGGCCCCACCAGCGTGCCCGTGTCGGTCCGCCAGGTGGCCAGGAACGCCGCCGGCAGGGCGGGGATGTCGGGCGTCGGGTGTGTCTCGTTGCGATCGCTGGCCGCCAGGACGGTCCCGTCGGGCGAGAAGGCCAGCGACTGGATCGCCTCCGGTCGCCCGAGCAGGGCGTGCAGCCCGAGCATGGTCAGTGCCGGCCGTGGCGCGCCGGACACGTTCCACAGCTGCACGAAGCCGGCGTGGCCGGCGACCGCGATCACCGGCGCATTCGGCGACCAGGCGAGCGCTGTGATCCCGTCGGCGGCGTTGACGCGGAACGTCGCGCGCCGCTCCAGCGTCCGCGTCGAGAACACACCGACGATCGAGGTGCCCAGTCGAGCAGCGAACTCCGATCCGTCGGGCGAGGTGGCCAGCGGCGGGACCTGCGGCGCCAGCGACGTGCAGCAGCGCAGGCCCGCGCCCAGCGTCGCGCGACGGCCGAACTGCCGAGTGCCGGTGAGATCCCAGGCCAGGACATCGCCGTCCAGCGATGAGGTGTACAGCGTGGTGCCGTCGGGGCTGGCGGCCGCGCTCTGCACCTGGCCGGTGGGTCCGCTGAGATCCTGGACCGGCGTGGCCGTGGCCGCGTTCCAGACGATCACCGTGTTGTCACTGCCGACGGTCGTCGCCGCCTCGCCGGTGGGCCCGAAGAACGCGGCCGCCACCGCCGCGTGGTGGTTGCCGGCCCCCTCGCGCACGGCCCCGGTGGCCGTGTCCCCGAACCACACGGCGCCGCCGCGCCCGCCCAGCACGACGCGCTGCCCGTCGGGGCTGACGGCGGCGACCGAGGGCGCCCCGATGTCCGCCGGTAGATCGATCGTCCGCAGGCGCCGCAGCGAGAGCGTGTCGTACACGCTGATGGTGTGAGCCGAGACCACCACGAGCTGCCGGCCGTCATCAGTGAGGCGCACCGCGACCAGCGGATCGGCCCCGATCCGGACGGTGGTGTCCAGCCGTCCACCGGGCAGCGACCAGCGGTCCAGGTACCCCGCCGTGGGGTGGCCGGCCGCGTCCAGCACCCAGTAGGCGTAGACGACGAACTGGCCGCCCGGATCCACCACGAGGCTGCCGTTGGGGATGTCGGCCGTGCTCTCGCTCTGGTATCCCGCGTCCAGCGTGAGCTGCCGGCGCAGCGCCAGCGTCCGCGCGTCCCGCACATCGAGCCGCTGTCCGCCGGCCTCCTCGGTCGGGTACACCAGCAGCGTGCCGTCGGCGGAGTAGACGGGGGCCTGGTCGCCGCTGAAGTCGGCCAACGGCCGCGCTGTCGCCGCGCGCGACGCCGGGTCGTAGAAATGGATCGTGCCGGCGTCGGCGTCGCCCACCGCCAGGGTGCGGCCGTCGGGGCTGAGCGCGAGCCGGTCCGGCGTCCCGGCCGGCAGTGCGAAGGAGCGCATCACCGCGGGCGTGCGCAGCAGCGTCGTGAGCAGCGACCCCTCGGTCTGCTCGGAGCGGTTGAGCGTGACCGCCTGCCGCGCCAGGAGCATCGCCAGGTCAAGGCTGGGCTCGCTCACCGCCTCGGTGCCGAGCTGACGCCCGAGCGCCGCGCGCGCATCGGCTGCTGCAGCTCGAGCGGCGTCGTTGGCGCTGTTCTGCTTGACCAGCGCGAACGCGGCGGCGCCGATGGCCACCACGAGCAGCGCTCCGGCCGCGATCGCCAGGTTGCGCAAGCGGCGTCGGTGGGCACGCTGGCGCTGCGCATCGCGCCTGGCCTCCAGCCGGCTCGTGTCGATGAAGGCACGCTCCACCGGGTTCAGCCATCCGCGGTTGCGGGCCGTCCACTCCAACGCGTTGGCCAGTCGCGCCCCGCGATAGAGCTCGCCCGAGTCCCGCCCGCCTCGATCCCATTCGCGCGCGGCGGCGATCAGGTGGGCATGGATGCGGCGCCCCATCTGGTCCTCGTCCAGCCACGCGCGGTAGCGCGGCCACTCCCGCACGAGCGCCTCGTGCGAGAGCTCGACGTTGCCGTCGCCGACCGTGATCAGCCGCGCGTCGATGAGCGTGGCCAGGACCCGCTCGCCGTCGTTGACGCGCTGTAGCTCGGCCAGCGGCACTCGCCGGCGGGCCAGCGCACCCTCCTCTCCCGCCACCAGCCGCAGCATCACGTTGCGCGCGGCGTGGCGCTCGGGCTCGGTGAGCTGCCCATAGGCGGACTCGGCGAGGCGACCCACCGCCCCCCGCACGCCGCCGCTGCGGCGGTAGGCGTCAAAGCGGAGGGTGTGACCGTCACGCGCGCGCCACAGCTCCAGCAGCGCGGTGGACAGGAGCGGCAGGCCGCCGGGCTCGTCGGCGACGTCAGCGACCAGAGCGTCGACGAGCGTGTGCTCGATGGACAGCCCGGCCAGCGCGGCGGGCCCCTCGATGGCCTCCGTGAGCTCACCGCGGTCCATCGGCCCGACCAGGGCGTGGCTGTGGCTGAGCAGCTCGGCGAATCGCGGATGGGCCCCGAGCCGCCCGTAGAAGTCGGCCCGCAGCGCGCACAGCACGAGCACGCGGCGCTCGGGCTCCTGCGCCGCGGCGGCGAGCCGGTCCAGGAAGCGCCCCCGCTCGGCGTCGCCCGCACCCTGGGTGAAGACCTCCTCGAGCTGGTCGATCGCGATGACGATTCCCTCGCTGGGCCCCAGGCGCCGCACGGCCTCCTCCAGGCCGGTCCCGCCCACGGCGCGGTCGAGCTCGTCACACGGATGCGAGCCGGGGCGCAGGAGCACCTGCCGCCAGCCCGCGCTGCCCGGCAGCGCCCCGCGCTTGAGCGCCGGCAGGAGCCCCGCGCGCAGCAACGAGGACTTGCCGATGCCCGACGGGCCCAGGATGCCGACCAGCGTGGACTCCGCCGCGCGCGCCACCAGCTCGGACACCACACGATCGCGGCCGCAGAAGTACTCGGCGTCGCCGGTGTCGAACGAGGCCAGGCCCTTGAACGGGCACACGAGCCGGTCGGGCGCGCGCGGGCGCGGGCGCGGGCGGGTGGGCCACGTATCCCGGGCGGCGCCCAGCGACTCGTCCTGGCGCAGCACCATGCGCTCGAGGTCCTGCAGCGACCGCGTGGGCTCCAGTCCCAGCTCTTCGCGCAGCAGCGCGCTCGTCTCGCGGTAGACCTCCAGCGCATCGGCCCGGCGGTCGGCCCGGTAGAGCGCCAGCATCTGCTGCTGGCGCAAGCGCTCGCGCAGCGGCTCGGCGGCGACCAGCCCCTCGAGTTCGGGGATCAGCTCGGCGTGGCGCCCCAGCGTGAGGTCCGCGTCGATGCGCTCCATCAGCGCCAGCAGGCGCAGCTCATCCAGCCGGCGCGCCTCCGGGGCGATGAACTCCATCAACGCCAGATCGGCCAGCGCCGGGCCGCGCCACAGCGCCAGCGCCTCACGCAGTCGCACAGAGCCGGCGGCCGCGTCGCCGGCGGCCACCGCCTGGCGGCCCTCGTCGAGCAGCCGTTCGAACCGGGTGGCGTCGAGCTGCCCGGTCCCGAGCGAGAGCATGTATCCGCCCGGCCGGGTGAGCAGCAACCCCTCGTCGCCGCAGCGCAGCGCCCGGCGCAGCCGTGACACGGCGACGTGCACGGCGTTGGCGGCGCCCGCGGAGGCCTGGCCGCCGAACAGGTGCTCGATCAGCCGTTCCGTCGTCACCAGCCGGTTGCCGTGTGTCACCAGCAGTGCCAGCAGCGCGCGCTGGCGCTCGCCGCCCAGCCGGACCGGGACGCCGTCATGCGCGACCTCCAGCGGCCCGAGCACACGGAACTGCGTCGACAGGCGCACCTCAATCCCCATCGCACCGATTATCCGGCGCGTGCAGGCGGCATGCAATCCGATTGGTACACGTGTCCGCCGCCGGACCCCCGCGCCCGGCTGCGCGCCCCCGCAGAACCTCATCAAACCTCCCATCGGTTGACCCATGACCCGCGGCGTCAGGCGGCCGTCAGCCCCCGGTCAGCCGGCGTGCCGAGGATTCCGCACGAGTGGGAGGGCTGGATCTTCGTCACACAAGGAGGCGCCGATGAGCGTTAGTCGCGGCGTGACCACCATCGCGGTCACGGGATTGCTGGCCCTGGGGGTCGCAGCATGTGGGAGCAGCGGAGGCGGCTCCTCAGGCGGGAGCTCGGCCGGGAGCGCAGGCTCCAGCGGACAGCCGTCGGGCGCCTCGACACCGACGGTGCCGCTGAAGGCCGGCGAGAACCCGGTCGGCCAGTCGCTCAGCCCCGCCGGCAAGAAGCGCGGCGGGACGCTCACCGTCTACACCAGCGAGGACTTCGAGCACCTCGACCCGGGCGAGTCCTACTTCACCAACGACTACGGGATCGACGGCGCCACCCAGCGGGCCCTGTTCGCCTACAAGCCCAACACCCAGAACGACCTGAGCCCGGATCTCGCCACCGTCATCCCGACGACCGCCAACGGCGGCATCACCGACGGCGGCAAGACGATCACCGTCCACATTCAGCCCGGCGTGCACTTCAGCCCTCCGGTCAGCCGCGAGGTGACCTCCGCCGACGTGGCCTACGCGATCGAGCGCGCCGCCAACCCCAACGTCGCCAATCCGTACTTCCAGTCCTACTTCGGCGCCGCCGCGCCGGCTCCGCTGGTGGGTGCGACGAGCGCGAATTACAAGGGTGGGCCGATCCCCGGCATCCAGACGCCCAGCAAGTACACGATCGTCTTTCACACGACCAAGCCCAGCGGCGCGTTCCTGGTCTCGGCGCTGAGCCTGTGGATCTCTGCGCCGGTGCCCGAGAGCTTCGCGGCGCCGCTGGACAAGCAGTCGCCGACGACCTACGGAACCAAGTACCTGGTCGCCACCGGCCCCTACATGATCAAGTCCGACAAGACGGGGATGTTCCAGGGCATCGGCTATCAGACCGGCAAGTCGCTGAATCTGGTCCGCAACCCCAACTGGAACCCCAAGACCGATTGGCGCCCCGCGTACCTGAACGACATCAACTTCGTGATCGGCGGTGACGCGACCGTCATCGGCCGTCAGGTGCTGCAGGGCTCGGACGCGGTTCAGTTCGACACGCCGGCGCAGTCGATGGTCAAGCTGGCCTACCAGTCCTACCCGTCGCAGATCACGTTCACCCCGGGGTCGGGCGACCACTATGCGGCGCTCAACAACTCCGCGGGCGTGTTCAAGGACGTCAACCTGCGCCGTGCGGTGTGGGCCAACCTCGACCGCGCCGCGATCATCAAGCTGCGCGGCGGCTCGCTCACCGGCCAGCCGGCCACGCACTTCATCTACCCCGGCGTCAACGGCTATGCCCAGTCCGGCGGTGACGCCGGTCCTCAGGTCCCGTGGAACGAGAACGTCAACGGCAGCCTCTCGGTGGCCCAGAAGTACATGAAGGCTGCCGGCTACAAGTCCGGGAAGTACACCGGGTCGGCCACCGTGCAGATCGTCGGCGCCAACAACGGCAACAGCCCGGCGATCGTTCAGCTCGTCAACACGGACATGACCCAGCTGGGCTTCCACACCCACGTCAGCCTGGTCGACCAGTCGGTCATGTACGCCAAATACTGCGGCGTGCCCAAGCAGGAGATCGACGTCTGCCCCGTCGGGGGATGGCTGCGTGACTTCGCAGACCCGCTGACGGTCCTCTGGGTCCCGTTCTACGGCCCGTCGATCACCCCGACCAACAACTCCAACTTCGGACAGGTGAACAATCCTCAGATCAACGCCGCGATGAAGAAGGCCTCGCTGGTCGCCGATCCGGCGGCGCGCGCGCAGGCGTGGGCCAACGTCGACAAGATGCTGGTCGACCAGGCCGTCGCGATCCCCGAGGATTTCGACAACCAGGCCAACCTCGAGTCCAAGGACGTCGCCGGGATCAACTCGTTGTGGAACGAGGGGACCTGGGACCTCAACTTCACCTCGCTGAAGAACCCGTAGAGACAGGCTCCTCCCCAACCGCGAGGCCGTCTCGTCTGCCCGTCATGCGGCGGTGGGCAGCGCGAGACGGCCTCGCCCTCCTCGCCAGGAGCACCACAAGGGCGCCGGCCACGAGGTAGAGCCCGGCCTGGGCGTCGAGCAGCGCCATCAGCCCCAGCGGCGCCGCCAACACCCCGGCGATGACGATGCCCACGGCCTGACCGGCGCTCTCCACCAGCCCGACCGCCGCGAACACGCGGCCGCGCTCGCGGTCCTCGCCCGCCACCTGCAGGAAGCTGATCCCGGCCGTCTCCATGATCACGCCCGGGGCGCCCGCGCACGCGAACAGGAGCACGTAGAGCGCCTCTGACCGAGTCACGAGGGGACCGTTCCAGATCGTCATGTCGAGGACGCCGAACGCGATGGCCGCCACGGCGCCGAGCGCGATCGGCCGCCAGCGGCGGCCCCAGGCCGCCAGCACGATCCCACCGGCGACGGCGCCGACGGCCTGGACGCCGCGCAACAGGCCGGTCTCCGCCGCGCCGCCGTGCAGCCGGCGGGCGACGAACACGATGAACAGCACCACGAAGATGCCCTGGGCGATGTCGGCCACGAGGGCCACCAGCAGCGCGGCGGCGACCGCGCGGTTGCGCAGGACGGCGCGCAGCCCGCCTCGCGAGAGCCGCGCCCGGCCACCACCGGCCGCGCCGCCGCCGTCGTCCCGTCCCCCATCACGGTCGCGCGAGCCGGCCGTTCTCGGGAGCCGCGCGACCAGCAGCCCGGCCACGCCGAAGCTCAGCGCATCGGCGACGACGATCGTGTGCAGGCTCCCCGCGGCGAGCAGCAGGCCGCCGAGCGGGCCACCGGCCAGGCGCCCCAGCGCGCTCCCGAGCCCGGCCAGCGAGTTGGCCGAGACGAGCTGGCGGGGGTCGACCAGCGCCGGGAGCAGCGCGTTCTTGGCCGGATCGAACAACGCCGCGAGGCTCGACTGCGCGACGATCACCGCATAGACGATCGCCAGGCCGTGACGGCCGTGCACGAGCAGCAGCGGCAGCAGCGCGACGGCCTGAAGCGCGCTCAGCGCGATCATCACGGCCCGCCGGTCCAGCGAATCGGCGAGCCGGCCTCCCAGCGGCGCGAGCAGGATGCCCGGGGCCAGCTCGGCCGCGAACGCGGCCGACGTCCCCACCGCCGAGCCGGTCAGCTGGTAGACGACGATCGGCAGCGCGACGAGCAGGAGCCAGTCGCCCATGTCGGAGATGAGGCCCGCCGCCCACAGCGTGCGGAAGGCGGGAACGCTCAGGGGTCCGCGCGACGCCATGGCGGCTCGGTCCGGGGGAAGGCGAACAGGTCGACCTCGACCAGCTCGGCGTCGGCGGGCGCCGACTCGCGGACCGCCGCGATCAGGGGGCGGATGAGCGCATCGAGCTGCGCCCCCAGAACCCGGAGCTCGTCCGGAGCTGATCCGCAACGTGTAGTTGGACGCGAGATCCACCTCGCGCCAGGCGGCGGGCACGGTGTCACGGTGCGACAGGTAGTCGCGCAGCACGCGTTGCTGGAGCGCCAGCGAAGCGGCCATCACCGCCGCGGTGCCGCGCCCTGATGCGGTGGCCGGGTCGGCTTCGGGCTCAAGCGTGAACCCGGTGATCGTGGCCCGCCATGGCCGCTGGCGGCGGTCGGTGGACTCGACGGGCTCCACCAGCCCGTGCCGGGCCAGGGTGCGCAGGTGATAGCTGCAGTTCGACGGCGTGTCTCCCACCGCGCGCGCACAGGTCGACGCGCTGGCCGGGCCGTTGGACATCAGGTAGCCCAGCAGGTCGAGGCGAACGGGATGGGCCAGTGCCTCGAGCACCTCGGGATCGGTGAGCATGGGGCGGCGCTCGGCCATCACCCGCCTCCTTTCTGAAAGAGCGTTTCAGATCGTTATAGCGCGTCGCCGGTCGATCTGCAAGGCTCTTTCAGAACTGCTCCAGGCATTACTCTGCGGCGTCGTGCCCCACCGCAACCCCTCCCTGCTCGCCGCTCCCCCTCCCGCTCCGGGTCGTCTGTGGCTGACCGGCGCGCGGCTGTTCGACGGCACCGGCGCGGCGGTGCGCGACGGCGCCGCCGTGCTCGTCACCGACGGAGTCATCGAGCGGGTGGGCGCCGCGGGTGATCCGGTGCCCGACGGCGCCCGGGTGATCGACCTCGCCGGCCGGATGCTCATGCCCGGCCTCATCAACGTCCACGTTCACGTCCAGGGGCGACGGCCGCGTCCGGTGCACGGGGCCGAGCCGCTGCTGGGCGGCACCAGCGCCCATTTCCTGCAGTCGAGCCTGCGCGACACCCTGCGCATGGGCGTGACCACGTTGCGCAACGTCGGCTCCCAGGGCCTCCAACCCCAGGAGGCCCGCCAGGCGATGCGCTACGGGGCGTTCCGCGGCCCCCGGCTGCTCACCTGCGGGCTGATCATCTCCGCTACCGCACCGGGCGGCCGCTTCTACGGCGCCATGTATCGCGAGGCCGACGGCCCCGACGAGATGCGCAAGGCGGTGCGCGAGCAGCTGCGCGACGGCGCCGACTTCATCAAGGTGATGACCACCGGCGCGCGCTCCAACGAGCTCGAGGACCCCGAGCCGTCGCAGATGACCGAGGCTGAGTTCGCCGCGGTCGTCGACGAGGCGCACCGGATGGGGTTCAAGGTCGCGGCTCATGTCGAGGGCCTGGCCGGGACGGCCGCCGCCATCGCCCACGGGATGGACACGATCGAGCACGGCATGTACCTCAACCAGCAACCCGAGCTGCTGGACCAGATGGCGGCCGGCGGCCAGGTGCTGGTACCGACGCTGAGCGGCTACTACTGGATGGGCGGCTTTGGCGACGTGATCGACCCCGCCTCGGCGACGATCGACGCGCACATGCTGCCCAGCATCGTCGAGCTCGCCCATCACAACCTCGAGCAGGGCACGCTGAGCATGCGCGCGGCCCGCCAGGCCGGGGTCAAGATCGCCCTGGGCTCAGACCGCGACGGCGTGTCGGGCGACGACGCCGCGCTCGAGCTGCTGCGCATGGTCCACCACGGGCTGTCCGCCGTCGAGGCGCTGCAGTCGGCCACCGGGATCGCCGCCGAGGCGATCGGGCTTCAGGACCGCATCGGAACGATCGCTTCCGGCAAGCTCGCTGACCTGGTCGTGGTCGACGGCGACGTCGTCGAGAGGCCGGAGTTGCTGCTCGATCCCCAGCGGGTCTGGCTCGTGCTCCAGCTCGGCGAGGTCATCGGCGGGGCCGCGCTCGAAGCAGCCCCGCCGACCTGACAAGAGTCGCCTACTTGTGCGCTGCGGCCGCGCCCCGGGCCATCTGCATCCCGACGAGCGGCGGCCCGTCGGGCACGCCCCAGCCACTGACCGCGTCAAAGCCCGCGCCGGCACCGAAACCCCACCCGGGCGGCGTCGACGTGTTGTCGCCGGAGGTGATGTCCCGGCAGACCGACGTCCCCAGCGGGTGGCCATCGGGCCCCGCGCCGTACAGCAGCGGCGCCAGGAACACGGGCGCCCGCGGCGGGTCGAGCACCGCCGCCGAGCGTGCGATCAGCGCCGCCCACAGCGGCGCCGCCGCGCTCGTGCCGCCGTTGGGGGCCGCCTTGCCGAGCAGGACGAGCTGGTAGTACGGCGGGCCGGCGAGCGCGGCGATGTCCGGGATGATGCGCCCGGTCAGGCCGCTGCCGTCGGGCGAGCGCACCTCGACGTTCTGCCAGCTCGGCTGCGGGAACAGCCGGCTGATTCCGCCCCCGGTCGAGCCGCCGCCGTCGCGACGCCGGCCTGGGGCCTGCCACCACACGACCTCGCGGTCGCCCTCGAGCTGCGTACCTCCGACGGCCAGCACATGCGGGCTGCACGCGGGGAAGTTGACATGCGCCTTGCCGTCGTCGACCTGGTCGCCTGACCCGTCGTCGCCCGCCGAGACACAGATGGTGACGCCGAGTAGGGCCGCCGCCTGCAGCCGGTGATCGATGACCCGGCGAGCGGCGGCCGAGAAGTCCGAGCTGTCCTCGGACAGGCCCCAGCTCACCGAGACCGCGACGGGGCCCGCCGGCACACCCTTGATCACCTCGTTGAGCAGGTCGACCCACCCCTTCTGATCCCAGGTGGCGAAGTACACGACGATGTCGGCGGCCGGGCACAGCCCGGCGACGATCTGCACGTCCATGTTGACCTCGCCGGCCTCGCCCAGCACCTGCTCGCGCTCGGACGACGGCAGCGCCATCACCTGCTCCTGGGTGAGCACCGGCACCCCGAGCCCCACCTGGTTGACGGTCGGCTCCGGGCGGCCCTGCTGACGACAGAAGGTGGCGAGGTCATCGGGGAAGTACGCCCCACCGAACTCGGCGATGGCCACGGTCTGTCCCTGGCCTTCACCTCCGGGGAAGCGGTAGCGCTCCTCCAGGTCCGCCGGCGACAACGCGCCCTCGGCCACCGCCTCGGCCGACTCGTGGATGGGCGGGATACCGGGCACCCGGCGCGCCACTCGTCGCTGATCGAGCCCGAAGACGCCGGTGACGACGCCCTCGAGGCCGGCAGGGACCTCCAGGCTCCCCTCACGGCCGCGGTACTCATAGCCGTCGTGGCGATAGATCCCCAGGTTGGCGCGGAACGCCGCGTCCATCTGCTCGGCGGTGCCCCGCACGCGCAGGCTGCGCGTCGAGGGCGCACTGTCGAGCACCTCCAAGCCGTACGGGCCCAGCTCCGTGGCCACCGCGTCCATGTCGGCCGCGCTGGCCGAATAGCTGCGCTCCAGCTGCTCCCGGCTCATCGACTTGCCGGGCGTCACCTGCGGGAGTTCGGGCCCCCGCACCGTGACCGTCACCTCGACCGCCGACGACGGGTCAGCGTCGCCCACCCGCTCCGCGCCCTGTCTGCGCGGTCGGTCGCTTCCGGACAGCACCACGTGGGTATCTGTCATGTCCCCTCCGATCCCAACAGTTTTTGGAAACTGCGCCGCGCCCATTGTCCGTCGCGCCGCGACGGCAGTCAACCGAAACGGACGTCGGCTTCCGGTGTTCTGGATACGGGTATGGAGGCGGATGCGATGAACGCACGGGCGGTGAAGCGGCGGCGTGGACGGGTCGCGCTGGTCATCGGATTGCTGCTCGGGCTGGGCGCGTGGGCGCCGGCCGACGCGCTGGCCGTGAACGCCTCCGATGGTGTGGCCGCCGATGTCTTCCGCGCCGGCGCCGAAGTCGACGTCTACTACCGCGGCGCCGACAACGGCATCTCAGAGCGCGTCTACTCCGACGCGAACGGCTGGAGCGCGCCGTTGGAGTTGCCCGGCACCGCCGGGATCGCCGCCTCCTCGCCCGCCGCTGACGTCTTTCGCAACGGCGCCGAGGTCGACGTCTACTACCGCCGCACGGATGGGGCCATCGGCGAATCGGTCTACAGCGACGCGAACGGCTGGAGTGGGTCGCTGACGATCCCGGGCACCGCCGGCGTGGCCGCCTCAGCTCCCACCGTGGACGTCTTTCGCAACGGCACGGAGGTGGATCTCTACTACCGCGACGCCAGCAACGGCATCCATGAGTCGGTGTACTCAGACGCCAACGGCTGGAGCGCGCCCTTCGAGTTGCCGGGCACGGCCGGCCTGGCCACGTCCGCGCCGGCCGTCGACGTCTTTCGCGGCGGCGCCGAGATCGATGTCTACTACCGGCGCGGAGACGGCGGCTTGGGCGAGTCGGTCTACTCCGACGCCAACGGATGGAGCGCTCCGGCGGAGATCCCCGGCTCCGCCGGGGTGCTGGCCTCCGCGCCTGCCGCCGACGTCTTTCACGGCGGCAGCGAGGTTGACATCTACTACCGCACCAACGACAGCGGGATCGGGGAGTCGGTCTACTCCGACGCCGCCGGCTGGAGCGCGCCGTTCGAGATCCCCGGCACGAGCGGGAACGCCGCAACCGGGCCGGGCGTCGACGTGTTCCGCAACGGCACCGAGGTCGACCTCTACTACCTCTCGGCCAACGGCGCCCTGCGCGAATCCGTCTACAGCGACGCCGGCGGCTGGTCGGGCCCGCTCAACGTCGGCGGCGCGGTGACGGCTCCCACTCCGCCCGGCGCCTCGGTGACCACGCCGGTGCCGACAACCATCGTCCCGCCCCCGGCGGGGCGCCACTCGCGCCCCCGCGTGCGGGTCCGGCTGACGATCAAGTGGACGTGGACTCGGCGTGGCACGCGCATGGTCAGCGCCAGGGCGTTCAAGTTCCCCCAGCGCGCCCGGGTGGCGGTGCGCTGCACCGCGCGAGGCTGCCCCGACAAGGTCCAGCGCGCCGGCCGCAGGGCCCTCCCCGCGCTGTGGCGGCGCCTGGAGCGGCCGCTGTATCGCCCGGGCGATCGCCTGACGATCACGATCACCCAGCCACGGCACATCGCCGAGCGCGCCGAGGTGCGGATCCGTAGCGCCAAGCTGCCCGCTGTACGCCTGGTACGGTGACGCGCCTGTCCACCTCTGACCCCGAATCCACGGCGTCGGGCGAGCAGCTCGCGAAGGTCGGTGAGCTGGAGATCTGCTACGAGACCTTCGGCTCGGCCTCGGCCCCGCCGGTGGTGCTCATCATGGGGCTGGCCTCCCAGATGCTGCTGTGGGATGACCAGTTCTGTGAGCAGCTGGCCGTGCGCGGGTTCCGGGTGATCCGCTTCGACAACCGCGACATCGGCCACTCCTCCCTGCTGCGCGGCGCGATCATCCCCACGCGGTGGCAGCTGCTGCGCCGCAGCGCGCGCGGGGCCGCATACACGCTCGAGGAGATGGCCGACGACTGCGTCGGCCTGCTCGACCACCTCAAGATCGGCGCGGCGCACATCGTCGGTGCGTCGATGGGCGGCATGATCGCCCAGCTGGTCGCCATCAAGCACCCCGACCGGGTCCTGTCGCTCGTCTCGATCATGTCCACCACGGGCGACCCCAAGGTGGGCAAGCCCCAGCCGAAGATGATGATGCGGCTGATGCGCAAGGGGCGGCGCGAGCGCGAGGCCTACATCGAGGACCACCTCGACACCTACCGGGCGATCGGGTCACAGGGGTATGACTTCGAGGAGGAGTACAAGCGCGAGCGCGCCGGGCGGCTGTTCGAGCGGGGCGTGTATCCCGCGGGGAGCTCCCGCCAGCTCGCCGCGGTGGCCTCGGCGCCCGACCGCACCGAGGCTCTGCGCGGGGTCCGCGCCCCGACCACCGTCATCCACGGCGACGCCGATCCGCTGGTGGACGTGTCGGGCGGCCGCGCCACCGCGGACGCGATCCCCGGGGCCCGGCTGGTGATCTTCCCGGGCATGGGCCACGACCTGCCCCGCGCGTTGTGGCCGGAGATCATCGACGCCATCGTCGAGAACACGGCATCCGATAGCGTCCCCTCCGCGGCGTCGTAGCACCGAGGTGGGCAGCGCGCGCCCGCGGGCGCGCCGCCCTCTCCGGGGTCACCCCGGGGATCCCCCAGTACCTGGGACAGTGCATCGCGAGCCCTGTAGTGCATCCGTTCGGAGGCACTTTGGGGCACGCACGACATGGAGCAGTCGGGGCGCGGCGCCGCCATGATCTCTGCCCATGTACACCAAACGCGAACGCGCCGCCGCAGCCGCCCTGCTCACCGATGCGATGCTCGTCGCGCCGTGGAAGGAGGAGACCCTCGCCGAGGTGGCCGCCATGGCGCTGAGGCACTGGCCGAGCTGGCTCGATGCACTGGTGACGCGCGTCGTCTCGGCCCATCGCGTCCAGCCGGCGGGAGACCGCGACGCGCTGCGCAACACGATCGATGCCTTCCTGTCCGAGCGGAGCGCGGGCTCCGAGCGCGTGCGCTTCGACTGGCCCGTCGCTCGTGTCGACTCGGTGCCGGAACTGGCGGAGACGCTGGAGCTCTCCGAAGGCCAGCTGGCGTGGCTGTCGGACGTGAAGGGACTGGAGCGGACCGTCGCCAGCGAACGGCTGCGCAACTACCGCTACGCCGCCGTGCCCCGCCGCAGCGGGCTGCCGCGCGTGATCGAGGCCCCCAAGCTGCGCCTCAAGGAGGTCCAGCGGTGGATCCTGCGTGAGATCCTCGACCACGTCCCGGTCCACGAGGCGACCCAGGGCTTCACGCGCGGGCGCTCGGTCATCGACCACGCGCGCCGCCACAGCGGCCAGCCCGTGCTCCTGCGTCTTGACCTCGCCGACTTCTTCGCCTCGGTGTCGGCCGGACGCGTGTTCGGGATCTTCCAGACCCTGGGGTACCGCCCCGATGTCGCCCACGTGCTCACCGGCCTCGCCACCAACGCCGTGCCCCAGCACGTCTGGGAGGTGGTCCGCCGTGCCGCGGTCGGCGCCGAGATCGGACCGCGCTTCCGGCTGGGCCGCCAGCTCGCAACGCCGCACCTGCCCCAGGGCGCGCCGACCTCGCCGGCGCTGGCCAACCTGGCCGCGTTCCGGCTCGACCGGCGCCTGAGCGGCCTGGCGGAACGCAACGGCCTGCGCTATTCGCGCTACGCCGACGACCTCACCTTCTCCGGCGGCCGGCTGCGCCGCGGCTGGGCTGGTCTGGAGGCGCTGGTCGGGGAGATCGGCCGCAGCGAGGGCTTCGCCCTCAACCCCGCCAAGTCGACCCTGCGCACCGCCGCGGCGCGCCAGCAGGTGTGCGGCATCGTCGTCAACGCCGCGCCCAACGTGCCCCGCGCCGAATACGACCGCCTGAAGGCGATCCTGCACAACGCGGCACGGCACGGTCCCGCCGGCCAGGGCCTCAGCGGCCGGCAGGCCGAGCTACAGGGCCGCATCGCTTGGGTCGCCTCCCTGAATCCGGCGCGGGGCGAGAAGCTCAAGCGGCGCTACGCGCAGATCGACTGGAGCCGCTGAGGTGGGAGATCCGACGTTTCACAGCGCACACTGCGGGCTCTGGTGGTGGGCGTTCCCTCGCGCTACCTCGTAGCCCGAGCCGAAGCGCCCGTGGCACAGGACCGGCCGCGGTCACAGCCACCACGGTCGGCCATCCGCGCGAGCGACAGGTCGTGAAACGACACGACACACGCCCCGGGACGTCGCGACGCGCGTCGTGAGATTCAAGCCCGTTGAAACCTCAGAGCACACACCCGCGGATCGCACGGTGTGTGTCGCGTCGTTTCAATCGCGGGACGCCGGCGAGTCAGCCGAGCCGGATGTACACCCGCCCGGCCTCGGCCTTGACCGGGTAGATGCACAGGTTCTCGCGCGCCGGCGGACGCGTGGCCTCACCCGTCTTGTAGTTGAAGCGGCCGTTGTGCTTGGGGCATTCGATGATGTCGCCTTGGACGAGGCCGTCGGCCAGGCTGGCCCGCTCGTGGGTGCAGATCGGGTCGGTGGCGTGGAAGGTGTCCTGTGGGCTGCGGTAGACCGCGAACCGCCGGCCGGCGCACTCCACCTCGATGACGTCCTCCTCTTCGATCTCGTCCATGGCGCAGGCCTCGACCCAGCCGTCGGCGTCGGCCGCGCTCACGCCTCGAACACCGCGTTGTGCATCTCGGGCCGGAACGGTTGGGCGGCCGGAGGCAGTTCGCGCCGCACGAAGTAGCCGGGCTCGCGCATCTGGCGCAGCAGCGTTGGCACGATCTCGCGGTAGGCGGCGAACAGGCTGGGATAGGGCGTGGGGAGGTCGTGGGCCACCTCGGCGTGCAGCCGGGGCAGCGCGTGGTAGGGGACCATCGGGAACATGTGGTGCTCGACGTGGTAGTTCATGTTCCAGTAGAGGAAACGGAAGACCGGGTTCATGTGAATCGTCCGGGCGTTGAGGCGATGATCGAGCACGTTCTCGGCCAGCCCCGCGTGCTGCGAGAGCCCGAACAGCGCTGCCAGCCACCGGCCGTAGAGGGAGGGCAGACCGACGTACATGAGCGGCAGGAACGAGTGCAGCACGATGGCCGCGGCCACCACCGCGGCGTAGATCGCCACCCACGCGCGCGCCTCGCGGTAGACGCGAAAGCGCTCGCTCTCGGGAATGAAGTCCTTCTCCTCCTCGGTGAGCCGTCCCGCTGCGTGGCGTCCCACGCTGATCGCGGTGCTCCAGGCGTCGCTGAGCCCGATCACGTTGATCACCAGCTTGGCCACGTCGGGTGGGCGCATCGCCGCGATCTCGCGGTCGCGGCCCACGATGATCGTGTCGGTGTGATGGCGGGCGTGGCTCCAGCGCCAGAAGGTCGGCTCCTTGATGTTCATGAAGGAGGCCACCTGGTAGAGGACGTCGTTGGCCCACGATGTCTTGAACGCGGTGCCGTGGCCACTCTCATGCCAGCGTGAGTCGGTGCTGGAGCCGTAGAGCACGCCGTAGGCGATGAAGCATGGGACGGTCAGCCAGGTGCCCCAGGTCAGGCCGCCGGCGACGCCGAACGCCACCAACAGGGTCAGCCAGAGCGCGGTGTCGCGCAGCGCGGGCCCGTCGCTGCGGCGCATCAGCTCCTTCATGCGCTTGCGCGGGACATCGGGGTGGTACCACTCGGCCGCCACCAGACCCTGCTCGGCCGCGCGCTGGGCGTTGGGTCCGATCAGGCTGTAGTCCGTCTTCTCCGTGACTGCCATGCTGCCCCGATCCTCGACGACGTGCTCACCGTCGAGTCAATCACACGCGGCTCCGGCCGCCGGCGCCGGAGATCAGCCGCGGCGGCCGAACAGCCGGGCGATGGCGGAAACGAACCGCCGCACGGGTCCGCCCTCGGGCCGGGCGCTGATCCCGTCGGCCGGCGCGGGAGCGCGCTCGGCAACGGGCGCGCTGGCGCGTTGCGCCCCATTCCCTCCGCTCGCCGACGCCGGCGCAGCGCCGAACAGCGACTCGGCCGCGGTGTTGGCCCAGATGACCGACCGCAGGTACAGCTCGTCGGCGTGGGGCACGATCGTCCCTCCCCCGCTCTCGCCCTGCTCGCGCGCGGCGGCGGCATTGAGCAGTTCGCCCAACGGCCCGCGGCGGTGAACCAGGGCATCGCGCATGTCGTCGGCCAGCGGCAGCGACTCGACCACGTCGTGCATCGGCGTGTCCATGAGGGCGTCGATCACGGAGAACAGCCCCAGCGTGAACAGTTCGGCCCCGCCGGTCAGCCCCAGTTCCTCCCCCGCCAACTCGCAGAAGCGCGCCCGGGTCAGTGCGGTCAGCGTGAGCTCCGTGGGCTTGTCATCGACGCTGGCCAGGACGCTCAGCGTCGCCCAGCGGCGGGCGTTGTCGAGTCCCAGCAGTGCCAGCGCGTGCCCGATCGAGCGGACCTCGCTGCGCACTCCGAAGAATGCCGAGTTGACGTAGCGCAACATCCGGAAGCTCAAGGCGACATCGCGCCCGATGAGCTGCTCGACGTCGGACAGCTCGACGTCCGAGCGCTGAAGCGCGGCGACCACCTGAAGCAGGGCCAGGCGGTTGGCGGAGATGCTGCGGGTGCCGACGACGGCCGGCTGGCAGAAGAAGTAGCCCTGAAACAGATCGCAGCCGAGGTCGACGCAGAACTCGTGATCGGGGTGCGTCGCCACCCGATGGGCCAGCACCTTGCACGGATAGTCCTGGAGCCGCCGCGCCGCCTCACTCAGCCCGTCGTGCCCCAGTTCGAGCACGTTGAGCTTGACGACATCGAACAGGTCGAGCGCCGATGCCGCGCCGGGCGTGGATCCAAAGCCGTCGAGCGAGAGGCGATACCCCTGGCTCTTGAGGTCGCGCAGCGCGTCGACGAGCTCCTCGTCGAACACCTCGGACTCCGAGATCTCCAGGCCGCCGAGTTCCGCGGGGATGGCCTGGGCCAACCCGTCGACGACGAAGTCGCGCCCGACATTGACCCACGCGGTCTTGTGTCCGACGATCCGCTTGAGCTCGAGCTCGGTGAACGAGTTGAGGACCACCGTCGCGGTCGCGCGCTCGGGATTGTCCGAGTGCCCGTCGCCCGCATATCCGCGGCCGCGGAACAACAGCTCGTACCCCACGACGTCGAGCTTGCGGTCGAAGATGGGCTGGCGCGCGATGAAGGCGGATTGCATGCAGGTCCTCAGGGGTTAGTCGGCATTCGGCGGCGGCCCCTCAAGCACTAGGTCAGCAACTGGACCGGACGGCTTCCGGCCCCGCGGGGCACGCTCAGTCGCCCCAGGCGTCGTCACCGACCGCGTCGGCCACGAGCCCTCCCGCCGCCTGGTGGTAGGTGACGTCGACCTCGTCGCCGGGCGTGATGCCGTCGAACAGGCCCATAGCGGGATCGGCGCCGAACGCGTCGGTCTGTCCGGTGGCGTCATCGACGAGGCTGAGACTCCCGTCGCTCACCGTGCTGACCACGCCGGTCGCGTCCTGCTCGACGTACTCCACGTCGTCGGCGCTCAGCGAGCCGTCCGGGTTGGCGTAGTAGCTGACGTCGACGACGTCGCCCACGAGGAACCCGTCGGCGAGGCCGGCGCTCGGATCCAGGGAGAAGCTCAGCGCTCCCGAGTCGGTGCTGACGGCAATCCGGCTGTCGGAGACCTGGGTGATCGTCCCCTCGGCGAGCTGATCGTCGCCCGAGTCATCACCGGAGCCATCGCCCGAGCCGGAGCCGGATGTGCTGCCGGCGGTGCCCGCCGAGCTGGGCAACGTGATCGTGATCGTCCAGTGGCCGCGAGCATCCACCGTCTCTGAGATGAGGACCATCTCGCCGGGGGTCAGCCCCTGCACCTGGATCGTCACCGCGGACGTCGCGATCGCGGCCGCATGCGCCACCGGCTTGGTAGAGACCTGCTTGGCGGCGAGGCGGAACCCGCTGCCGTCGCCGAGGCGCAGGCGCACCTGCTTGGAGCCGGAGCGGACCACCTTGGCGTAGAAGGAGACCGTCCCGAACGCCCGCGCGGTCCTCTTCACGTGGGAAACGGTGTGGCCGGAGCGCCGGTAGCTGACGCTGTCGCCCAGGCCCAGCCGCGGCAGCGTGCCGCGGTAGCGATAGGCGTGCACGAGGTGCGCGGCATCAACGAGATGCACCGTGTGGTGTCGCGTGTCAGCCGAGACGACCTTTGAGTGCGACGCAGCGGCCATCGCCCCCGCCGGGAACACGGCGAGGCCTGCTAGGCCGGCGGCCAGCATCAGACGTTTCATATTCGCTTCCTTGCTTTGAGGCGCGGCCCTCCATGGGCCACGCCGGGTAGCTCCTGCTGTCATCAGACAACGGCAGCGGCTCGCTGTACATTAACCCTCTCGAGCGTCTGGCTGGACGGGTGTTCGACCGTACGATCGAGTCACGGCCGCTCGGGCGCCGCGGCACGTGTTGTCTGGATCCCGAGCCGGTGGGCCAGGGATCCGGCCGCTGTTCGCGTGGTGACGCCGAGCTTGCTCAGGATGCGCGACACGTGGTGCTCGGCGGTCTTGTCGCTGATGTAGAGCGCCGCGGCGATCTGCTTGTTGGTGAGCCCGTCAGCGAGCAGCCGCAGCACATCGATCTCCCGTGCGGTGAGCCCGAGCGCAGGCGTGTCTGACACCGTCACCGGCTCGACCGTCAGTCGGGCCCGTCGGGCGAGCGCGCGGAGCTCGCCAAGCAATGGGGCGTGCTCGGTCGCGGCGGCTCTCCTGACCGCCTCGCGCACAACGGACTGCGCCTGTGCCCGAACGCCGGGCTCGCGCCCCGAGCGCTCGACCAGGGCCTCCGCCAGGCGCCAGCGCGCGTACACGCTGCGATTCGCATACCCGGCGCCATCGGAAGCGCCGACGGCGACCGTCCACGGCTCGTCGTCGGCCCGACCGGAGGCGCGTTGGGCCTCGGCTCGGCACAGCGCAACGTCGGCGTGCACGCGTGGCGGCATCGCATCACCGAGAGGAAAAGCGCTTGGGAGCCGTTCCTCGAGGCGCGCGAGCAGGCCGGCCGCGTCACGGCGGCGTCGCCCTCCTCGGCGCTCGGCGAGGATTGGTCGCGTACTGGAACGAGTTGAACCCCACCACGCCGTCAAAGGCGTCGTCACCGTAGGGCAGCGATTCGAGGTCGCCGGTGGCAAACGCCCCGTTGGGCACGCGCTCGGCGGCGATGGCCAGGAGCTCCGGCGTGGCGTCGAGACCGCTGACAACGGCGCCGCGGCGCGCGGCGAGCTGGGCGGCGAGCCCAGCACCACAGCCGACATCGAATCGGGGATCCTGCCCATTCTCACCCCCCAAACCGCCCCGCAGGCTCCCCGAGCGACCGCGAACGCTGCCCCCTACCGCCGGTGCCAGTGCAGCTGCAGGTGGCGCAGCATCCAGAGGTTGACGTGGGCCGAGAGCACATCGATCTTGGCGAAATCACCGGGCGAGAACATGAGCGCGAAGCGTGGCTGGTCGGCGCGGATTGTCGCGCCCGTGTGACCCCCGGGCAAACGCTCGCGAATCCCTGGTCGATCATCTCGCATCGCTCTACCCTGTGTGGAAGATGGCCTCCACGCGCCTGCCGCCGTTGCGGGGCCGGATCACCGAGCGCGAGGATCTGGACCGGCTGCTCGCGACCGTGGCACACGGCCGCAGTCGAGTGCTGGTCATCCGCGGCGAGGCCGGCGTCGGCAAGTCCGCGCTGATGCGCTATGCCGCCGAGCGGGCGGCCGGGTTTCGCGTGGCGCAGATCTCGGGCGTGGAGTCAGAGATGGAGCTGCCATTCGCGGGGCTGCACCAGCTGTGCGCGCCGATGCTCGCCCATCACGCGGCCTTGCCCGAGCCCCAGCAGGCTGCCCTGCGGGTCGCATTGGGCCTCGAGGCCGGCGCGCCCCCGGACCGCTTCCTGGTCGCCCTGGCCGCGCTGAGCCTGCTCGCCGAGGTCGCCGAGGAGCAGCCGGTGTTGTGCCTGATCGACGACGCCCAGTGGCTCGATGGAGCCTCCAGCCAGGTGCTCGGGTTCGTCGCCCGGCGCCTGCTGGCCGAGCGCGTGGCGATGCTCTTCGCGGCGCGCGACCCGGCCGGGATGGGCCGACGCGACATGGCAGGCCTGCCGGCGATGCGGCTGGCCGGGCTGTCGGAGGAGGACTCCCGAGCCGTACTGGAGTCGGCCCTCGCGGGTCCGCTCGACGCCGGCGTGCGCGATCGGATCGTCGCCGAGACCCGAGGCAATCCGCTGGCCCTGCTCGAGCTGCCCGAGGCCCTCACCGCGGGCCAGCTGGCGGGCGGGTTCGTCCTGCCTGACGCCGCCGACGTGCCGAGCCAGATCGAGGAGGCGTACGGACAGCGGGTCGCCGCGTTGCCCGAGGCCACGCGGGAGCTCATGCTGCTGGCCGCGGCCGACGCCGTCGGCGACGCGACGTTGTTGTGGCGAGCCGCAACCGCCGCGGGGATCCCACGCGACGCGGCCGAGCCCGCCGCCGAGACCCGGCTGCTCGAGATCGCCGCCCGCGTCCGGTTCCGCCACCCGCTGGTGCGGTCAGCCGTCTACCGCGCCGCGTCACCGGCGCAGCGACGCGCCGCCCATGGCGCGCTGGCCGCCGCGACCGATCCCGTGAGCGATCCCGACCGGCGCGCCTGGCATCGGGCGCACGCGGCCAGCGCCCCCGACGACGACGTCGCCCAGGAGCTGCTGGATTCGGCGACACGCGCCCAGAGCCGCGGCGGCATCGCCGCCACCGCCGCGTTTCTGGACCGGGCGGTCACATTCACCGCCGACCCCGGACGGCGGGCCTCGCGGGCCCTGGCCGCCGCCCGCGCCAAGCTCGAGGCCGCCGACTTCCTGGGCGCTGAGTCACTGCTGGCGGCCGCCGACGCCGGCCCGCTCGACGAGCTCGGCCGCGCCGAGCTGCAGCGCATGCGCGCGCAGATGGCCTTCGACCTCCGGCGCGGGCGCGATGCCCCGGCCCTGCTCAGCTCGGCCGCGCGGCGCCTGGAGCCCCTCGATCCCGAGCGCGCGCGCGAGACGCACCTGGAGGCGCTCATCGCCGCGGTCTACGCCGGGCAGCTCGCCGATCCGCGCGACGCGTCGAGGGTCACGAGCGCCGCCCGCGAACTCCAGGTCACCGACGGACCCAGCGACCTGCGCGACCAGCTTCTCCACGGGCTGGCGATCCGCCTCGCCGACGGCCACGCCCGCGCGGCCCCGATCCTCAGCGCGGCGCTCACCGCCTATCTCTCCGCGGAGCGAGGGCTGGATTGGATGTGCGTCGCCTTCAACCTCGCCGCGATGGACCTGTGGGACGACGAGGCCTGGCTCGAGCTCGCGTCGACCCAGAGCCGGATGGCGCGCGGCACGGGGACCCTCATCCTCCTGCCCTACGCGCTGGAGTACCTCGCGGGCTTTCACATCCACGCCGGTGACCTGTTGCTCGCGTCGGGCCTCGTCGCGGAGTCCGCGCAACTCCAGCTGGGCGGCCGTGCCGACACGCTTCCGTACATGTCGCTCCGGCTCGCCGCCTGGCGCGGCGAGGAGGCGGCGGCCGCCGAGATGTTCGACGCGATGATCCGCGGCGCCCACTCCCGAGGCGAGGGCTGCGCCATCACCGCCGCGCACTATGCGATGGCCGTCCTCCACAACGGCCTGGGGCAGTACGACCAAGCGCTCGATGCGGCGCAGAAGGCCGTCGCCGCCGATGAGATCGCCACCTCGTCCTGGGCGCTCTACGAGCTGGCCGAGGCCGCATCGCGCAGCGGCCACACCGATCTCGCCCGCGACGCCGCCGACCGTCTGTGGGAGCGCACGGGCGCGAGCGGCACCGCCTGGGCCATGGGCACGGGTGCGCGCACGCGCGCACTCGTCGAGGACGGGGACGCCGGCGAGAGCCTTCACCGGGAGGCCCTGACCTGGTTGGGCGAGACCCGCATGGCCGCGCCGCTGGCCCGCGCTCAGCTGAGCTATGGAGAGTGGCTGCGGCGCGAGGGACGGCGTGTGGACGCTCGTGAGCAGCTGCGCCTGGCGCACGACGCGTTCGTTGCCATGGGCGCTGACGGGTTCGCCGACCGCGCCGGGCGAGAGCTCCTGGCCACGGGCGAGAAGGTGCGCAAACGCCGCGAGGACACGCGGGACGAGCTCACGCCCCAGGAGGACCAGATCGCCCGGCTGGCGCGTGACGGCCGGACGAACACCGAGATCGGCGCCGAGCTCTATCTCAGTCCGCGCACGGTCGAGTGGCACCTGCGCAAGGTGTTCACCAAGTTCGGCATCGCCTCACGCAAGGACCTCGGCGACGTACTGCCCGGCGTCGAGCGCGACGCCGCCCCGGTCTGATCCAGGCGTTCAGCCGAGGAGCTGCTGGCCGCCGTCGATGTCGTAGGTGGCGCCGGTCAGCGCGGTGTTGACCATCGTGTGCACGGCGAGCGCCGCGACATCCTCCGGGCCCACCACGCGACGGATGGGTAGCGTGGCGCGCAGCTCATCTCGGCGAGCGTCGAGCTGATCGCCCAGGAGATCCGCCGACAGCGGCGTGTCGACGAAGCCGGGGGCGATCAGGTTGACGCGTACCGGCGCAAGCTCGAGGGCCAGGCTTCTCGTCAGTGCGGGCATCGCGGCGGTGACGGCGCTCACCAGACTGCCGGCCTCCGGGCGGCGTCCCCCGGTACCGCCCAGGAGCACCAGGCTCCCGCCGGGTGCGACGTGGTCAGGCACATGACGGGCGACCTCGAGCGACTGGACGATGTGCTCGGAGATGCCTGCGCGCACCTGCTCGGCGGTCAGGTCGGCGAGGCGACCGTAATGCGGCCGCCCGGCCGTGACCATCACATGGTTGACGGGGCCTTCCAGTTCATCGAAGAAGCTGCTGAGCGCATCGGGCGCGGTGGCGTCAAACGCGGCCGTGCGCCGCGCCCCGACCTCGGCGGCAGCCTGTTGCAGCCGCTCGGGGTTGCGTCCCGCGAGGATGATCTCCGCTCCCTCGGCGCGGGCCAAGCGAGCGGTCGCGAGTCCGATCCCGGCGCTCCCGCCGATGGCGACGACGATCTGCCCCTCGAGCGCCCCGCTCATGACGCCACCCCCGATGCCTGGCTCGCGGCGTGGATCTCGCCGCGTACCGCCTTGACCGCGGCGCCGACGATCTCCGAGAAGCTCGGGAAGGGCTGGATCGTGTCGCGCAGGACATCCACCGGGACCCGCGCACGGATCGCCAGCGTCACCTGTTGCAGCCACTCGCCGGCCTCGGGCCCCAGGCAGTATGCGCCGGTGATCACCTCGCCGTCGCTGAGGAGGGTGAGGAACCCGCGCGACTCCGCGTAGGCGTGGGTGTACGTGGCGGTCTTGGCGATCTCGGTGAGCTGCGCGGTCCCGCTGAAGCGGGCCTCGGTGGCGCCCACCGCCCCGGCCTGGGGGTTGGTGTAGGTCACGCGGGGCACGGCCTCGTAGTGGGCTTCGCGCGACTCACCGAGGATGTTGGAGGCGACGACCTCGCCCTGGTACTCGCCGACGTGGGTGAGCTGAAGGATCCCGGTCACGTCCCCCACCGCCCACAGGCGTTCACCCGCGCGCAGGTGGGAGTCGACGGGGATGCCCCGCGGGTTCTCCTCGATGCCGACGGTCTCCAGGCCGATCCCGGTCACGCGGGGCCGGCGCCCCGTCGCCACCAGCAGGCGGTCGCCGCGCAGCTCGCGGCCGCCGTCAAGCTCGAGGACGAACTCCTCGCGATCGCGCCGCGCCGCGGTGGCCTGCACGCCCAGCACGAGCTCGATCCCGTCGTCCTTCAGTGTCTCCCCGAGCGCCTCGCCCAGCGGTGCGGGCTCGCGCGCGAGCAGGTGTTCGGCGCCCTCCACTACGGCCACCTCGGCGCCGAAGCTGTGCGTCACCTGCGCCAGCTCGATGCCGGCCGGTCCGCCTCCCAGGACGAGCAGCCGTCGCGGCACCTCCGTCATCGCGGTCGCCTCTCGGGTGCTCCACACGCCGTCGAGCTCGCGCAGGCCGGGAACCGGCGGCACAAAGGGATCGGCGCCGTTGGCGATGACGACGTGCTCGGCGGTGTAGCGCCGGCCCTCAACGTTGACGGCGCCGGTGCCGGCCAGCCGGCCGGTGCCGCGGATCAACTCGATGTTGTGGTCGCTCAGCCACTTCACCGCGCTCGCATCCGTGTGGTTGGACACCATGTAGTCCCGCCACGCCAGCGCCGCTTCCACGTCGACCTCGGCGGTGGCGCCCGCCTCGCGCGCGCCCTGCACGGCCTCGCCCGGGCGCAGGAGGGTCTTGGACGGGATGCATGCCCAGTAGGAGCACTCGCCCCCGACCAGCTCGCGCTCGACGACGGCCACCCGCAGGCCCCCTTCGGCCAGCGCGCCGGCGCAGTGCTCCCCGGGCGCCCCGCCGCCGAGGACGATCACGTCGTAGTCGTAGGTCGTGCTCATCGGACCTCCTCAGGCCGCGGTCGGGGTCGGGTCCATCTTGTCCGCACCGTAGAAGCGGGTGCGGTCACCGGCCTCCCACGCCTCGCGCAGGCCGGGCGTGCCCAGGTCCCAGTCGGGCCGGATCTCACGAGTGGCGTCGCGCAGGTCATGCCACAGGTCGGCGAACGACGGCCGCCCCCAGAACCAGTAGCCGTTGTAGACGCTGTGGATGACGAGCCCCGGCTTGAGGACCAGGGTGTGCGGCACCATCGGATCGTGGTGGGGGTCCGTGTACTCCTGGATGTCGAGGTCCTTCTGGAGCTTGCGCCCGGCATCGGAGAGGAACGTCCACCCGGCGCCGGTCGCGGCGCGGAACTCGTTGGACTCGAAGATCGGGTCGGTGGAGATCGTGACGATCCGGGTGTAGGCCACCGCGATCTTCGGATAGTTGGCGGCGAGCTCCAGGTGCTGCTGGTGGTCCTTCGGGCAGAAGTTCCCGCGCGCCAGGAGCAGGATCATCGGATCGTTGCCCTGGAGCTCGGAGAGCCGGCGCCGAACCTTGGTGTGGTCGGTCAGCTCGTAGTCAGGGAAGGTCCCCCCGGGGGCGATGTCGGCGCGCATCGTGTGCTCCTGTGTCGGTGAGGCTGACTGGAGGGTTGAGCGTCGCGCTCCGGTGCTCCCGTCGCGCCCGTGGGTCACCCTGGTCCTGCCCCCGGGGTCGCGAACGGGCCGTCGGTCCCGGTTCAGGCGCGGGCTCGCGGCCGCGCAGCGACCCGGCGTGTGCGCGCGCCCGCGGGTCGCGACGGGTCTTGATCACGCTCGCCACCGTCGTGACGGTGAGGATGACGGCGATCACCGCCAGGGAGACGCCGGTCGAGATCTCGGGGAAGCCGGCGCTGTGCAGGTGCGCGAAATGGAGCACGAGCTTGAGGCCGATGAAGCCGAGGACGATCGAGAGGCCCGTCGAGAGATAGACGAGGCGATCCAGCATCCCGGAGACGAGGAAGAACAGCGCGCGGAGCCCGAGCAGGGCGAACGCATTGGCCGCGAACACGATGTAGGCGTGCTGGGTGACGCCGAAGACCGCCGGGATCGAGTCCAGCGCGAACAGCACGTCGGTGCTCGCGATCGCCACCAACGCGACGAACAGCGGGGTGAGGACGCGACGCCCTCCCCGTCGCGTCGTGAGGCGGTGGCCGTCGAACTCGTCGCTCACCGGCAGCACCCGCTGGGTGGCGGTGACCAAGGCGTTGTCGGCGACGGACGGATCGCGGTTGCGGTGGCGAAACAACTGGATCGCTGTGATGGCCAGGGCGAGGCCGAACAGCAGGTACGTGAACGAGAACGCGTCGAGCATCGCCGCGCCGAGCGCGATGAACACGCCACGCAGGACCAGGGCGCCCATGATGCCGATCATCAGCAGGCGCGACTGCTGCTCGGCGGGCACCGCGAAGGTGCTCATGATGATCACGAAGACGAACAGGTTGTCGACCGAGAGGCTCTTTTCGACCACGTAGCCCGCGAAGTACTGCGTCCCCAGGTCCCACCCGGCGATGAGCGCGAACGCCACCCCGAACAGCACCGCGACGGCGATGTAGAACGCCGACCAGCCGGCAGCCTCGCGCACGCCCACCCCACCGGCACGTCGGCGGCCGTGCCACAGGTCGAACGTGATCAGGCCCGCGATGAGCCCGAGCGTCGCCGCCCATCCGGTCAGCGTCGCCACCGCTATCGGCTCTCGCGCCGCTCGGGCCGGCGCAGCGCCCGGTAGGCGACCACTCCGAGCGCCACCGTCGCGATCAGGCCGATCAGCGCGAACGTGCCCTGCTTGGCGATGGCCTCCGGGTGAGCAGGAAGGCGCGGCCCAGCCGGCGCCCGAGCGCGTAGGAGATGAGATCCCCGGTCAGCGCGCACGCCCAGACGATCGCGATGAGGGGGCCAACCCTCATCTCGGTGGGGTCCGGGCAAAGAGCACTGAACCCAGGCTGGCGTGAAACGGCGGCCGGCGGAATGGGGTCTGACCCTCATGTCGCACCCCGCGACGCCGGCTGCGGTTCGTCTTCGATCTCCCCCACCAACTCCTCAAGCAGGTCCTCGAGGGTCACGAGCCCGACGGTGCAGTCATCGCCTGCACGCGTGTCCTGGCCGCCCGCGACCAGCACCATCTGAATGCGCTCGCGTCGCATCCGCGCCAGCAGAGCGGTGACCGGCGTGTCCTCGGCGACGCGCGGCAGCGGGCGCAGCAGGCCGGGCAGACTGACCTCCGGGTCGTTGAGCACCGCGGCGAGCAGATCGTGAACGTGGATGAGGCCCCACGGCGCGTCCAGCCCGAGCTCGGGATCGCAGACCGGCAGGCGGGTGTGGCGCGCACGCGCCGCCTGCCGGGCCGCCTCCGCGGTCGAGGTCCCGAGCGACACGTACTCGATGGCCGCGCGCGGTTGCATCACGTCGCCGGCGACACGCTCCGCGAAGGCGAAACCGCGCTCGGCCAGCTCCTGCTCCTCGGCGTCGATCAGGCCGTGCTCGCCGCTCTGGGCCAGCAGCTCGAGCAGCTCCCGTTCGGAGTGCGGGGTATGGCCGACCTCGCGGGCCGGCGGGATGCCGAAGGGCCGGAGCACGAGGTTGCCCATCCCGTTGAAGAGGTCCACCAGCGGCTTGGTGGCGAGGTAGAACGCGCGCATCGGGACCGCCACGCGCAGGGCGGTGTCCAGCGTGCGCGAGATCGCCACGCTCTTGGGCGCAAGCTCGCCGAGCACCACGTGCAACACCGTGATCAGCGCGAAGGCCAGCGTCGCCGACAGCGCGATGCCCGCGACCTCGGCCTCGGCGCCGAACACCGGCTCCAGGAGCTTCTCGAACGCCGACTCGCCGACGACGCCCAGGCCGATGCTGGCGATCGTGATGCCGAGCTGACACGCGGCAAGGTAGGCGTCGAGGTGGTCGACGGCGTGGCGGAGCGAACGGGCGCCGCGGTGGCGCTCAGGCGTCAGCTCAGACAGCTGTGTGGGTCGCATCCGGGCAAGCG
Organism: uncultured Actinomycetota bacterium; assembly: GCA_963708835.1. Taxonomy (GTDB): domain Bacteria; phylum Actinomycetota; class Thermoleophilia; order Solirubrobacterales; family Solirubrobacteraceae; genus Palsa-465. The sequence goes on from CAVPUB010000004.1 coordinate 961,308, forward strand.
CGAACTCGCTGGCGACGAAGAAGGCGTTCGCGAGCACGAGGGCGCCCGCGATGAGGAGTCCGATCATGTGGCCACCCCACGATGGCCGATCGCCGCCCGCCCCACCATGGGGCCGAGCGTGTATCCCGGGTCCGAGACGCGGACCTAGCGCAGCGCGGCAGGCAGCAGCGCCGGCGTGAAGCGCAGGCTCCGGCGGTCGAGCACCTGATCGGGCTCGATGGCACCGGCGGCCGTGACACGGTAGAAGCCCGGTCGGCAGCCGTCACGGAGGTGTTCGCAGATCAGGCCTCCGTCGCGGGTCGGGTGGGCGAGCAGGAACCCGGGGGTCGCGCTCTGGAGCAGCCGGAAGCTGACCACGGCGGCGTGGGTGACAGACTCGATGAGGGGCGGAGCCGGAGGTGCGAGTGCGAGCATGGTGCGTGCCTGGCGTCGGGGGGTGGCGTTCTTCTCCCCTCATCGGACGCTGGGGCTCAGGAGTTGAGCCCCAGCGCTCGTGGGCTCCGACGCACGCTGTGCTCACGATGGCGCCGCCGGCACGCGCGCTCCTTCTCCACGCCCGTCGTTGGACGTTCGCCCGCGTTCCGTCAGCTGCCCGCGCGTGCCGGAAGGCGACCGGCACGCGCGGACCCCATCGCCGACCGGTCTCAGCCGCCGGAGGCGGGGTGAATGTTCTGGTTGATGTGGAACACGTTGTCCGGGTCGTAGGTCGCCTTGACGCGGGCCAGCCGGTCGTAGTTGTCGCGGTAGGTGGCGCGGACGCGCTCCTGGCCCTCGTCCATCATGAAGTTGACGTAGGCCCCACCGGCCGAGTACGGATGGGTCGCGTCCCAGTAGCCCACGCACCAGTCACGGATGGCGCCGGCATTGGCCGGGTCGGGATCAACGCCGAAGATCACCTCGGCGAACTGGGCGTCGCGGTAGCTGAACGCGGTGTCGGTGGAGTCGACGTCGTGCGCGGCGCCGTCGATCGGATACATGTGCATGGTCGAGTGCATCGAGGGCAGCTTCTTCCCCCACTCCAGATGCTGCTCGATGAGCTCGTCTGACAGCTCGTTGACGAAGTCCGCGCGCCAGTAGCACTGCAGACCCTTGGTGTAGAGCCCGTCAAAGAGGCTCTGCAGCGCCGGGTGCGGCATCGGGCCGACACCGTGCAGCAGCGGGGTACCGACCTCGTGCACGGGCGCGAGCAGGCGGGTTGCCTCCTCCTCGGAGCCGACGATGCACCACATGATCGCGGCGACCTTGCGCATGTGCAGCTCCTCCGGGAACAGCTCGACCGGCGGCACGGTCATCACGGCGAAGAAGCCGCTGAGGACGCGTGGCGCCGCCGGCAGGAACTCACGGAAGAAGCGCATGACCTCCGGGGTCTGCTCGATCGGCCAGAAGGTGGGTCCCGCCATCACGGTGGCGCCCAGCGAGTGTGTGCGGAACTCGAACGACGTGACCACGCCGAAGTTCCCGCCGCCGCCGCGCAGCGCCCAGAACAGATCGGGGTGCTCGTCGGCGCTGGCGTGCACCTGCGAGCCGTCGGCCAGCACCACATCGGCGCCGACCAGGTTGTCGATGGTCAGCCCGAAGCGACGTGTGAGGTGGCCGAGGCCGCCGCCGAGCGTGAGCCCGCCGACGCCGGTGGTCGAGATGATCCCCGACGGCGTGACCCGGCCGTACTCGGCGGTGGCCCGGTCCACCTGCCCCCATGTGCATCCGCCCCCGACCCGCACACGGTCAGAGTCAGGATCGACGACCACGTCGTCCAATCCCGCGAGATCGATGACCAGGGCGTCGTCGGCGACGCCGAGGCCCCCTCCGTTGTGCCCTCCGCCGCGTACCGCGATCGCGGTGTCGTGGGCGCGGGCAAAGGTGATGGCGCGCGCGACGTCGCCGGCGCTGGCGCAGAGCACGATCGCCGCGGGATGGCGGTCGATCATGCCGTTGTGGACGGCGCGGGCGTCGTCGTAGCCCGGATCCCCCGGCCCAACGATGCGCTCGCTCAGGTCCGACAGCTCGCGGCGCGCGGCGTCGGCGAGTGAGGTGGTGGCTGTCATGTAGTGCTCCCCGGTGTAGGTGGACGTCGAGCCGAGTGACTCACGATCGACCGTACGGCAGCCGCGCCACGCTGTCATGACCCGGTTTGACCCACTTTCGCGAGGGGTTGGACCACGGGGCCCGGGGGTGGCATGATCAGATCTGACTAGCGGCGCTCACCGCCGCACACGAGGGGGACGCGCACCGTTTGGGTCGCATGGGCACACTTCCGGGACCACTTCGCCTGACGCCGTCATTGCCATTTGCCGGACGCTCGCGAGAGCTGGCGACGCTGCGCACCCTCACGCCGCGCGCCGACGGGGAGGGACTCCGCTTCGCGCTCATCGGCGGCGAGGCGGGATCGGGCAAGAGCCGGCTCGTGCACGAGTTCGCGCGCGAGGCTGCCGCGGCCGGTGCCACCGTGCTCTACGGCGCATGCGACTCTGAGGTGAGACGCCCCTACGGTCCGTTCGCCGACGCGCTGGACCAGCTCGTGCGCGAGCTCGGCGAGGCGTCGCTGCTCACCGCGCTCGCAGCGGGCGGCGAAGAGCTCGTGCGCCTGCTGCCCGACCTGACCCATCAGGTGGGCGAGCGGTCGCTCGCGTCGGCGGCGGATCCCGACACCCAGCGCCACCGTCTCCACGCCGCCGTCGGCGACCTCCTCGCCGTCGCGGGACGGGGCTCACCGTTGGTCCTGGTCATCGAGGATTGCCACTGGGCCGACACCCAGTCGCTGTTGCTCTTGCGCCATCTCGCCCGAGGGGCCTCCGGCGCGCGGGCCCTGGTGGTGACCACGTTCCGAGACACCGAAGCCGAGGTGCCCGAGCCCCTGTCGGCCGCCCTCGTCGACCTGCGCCGCGCCGAAGGCGTGGTCCGGCTGCGCCTGGGCGGGCTGAGCGCGGAGGAGATCGCCGAGTTCGTCGCGCGAGCGGCCGGCGACGACCCCGCGGCGGACCTGCCCCAGGTGGCCGAGCTGCTCAGCCAGCTCACCGGCGGCAACCCCTTCCTCGTGACCGAGGTGTGGCGCACTCTCTTGGAGAGCGACACCTTGGCCGCCCACAGCTCCGGAGACCGACTGGCCGGCTCCCTGGCCGAGCTCGGGAGCCCGGAGGGAGTGCGCGAGGTGGTCAGCCAGCGTCTGGCCCGGCTGAGCACCGGCACCACGGGACTGCTCGAGCTGGCGGCGGTCGCCGGCCCGGAGTTCGACCTCTCCGCCCTCGAGCCGGCCGGATTGACCGACCCTGGACGCGCCGCGGCGCTCGAGGAGGCGATCGCCCACGGGATGATCGAGGAGATACCGTCGGCGCGGCTGGCGTTCCGGTTCACACATGAGCTGGTGCGCCGAGCCCTCTATGACCGTATGCCGCGGCTGCGACGCGCCGAGCTGCATCTCCGGGTCGCCGAGGCGCTCGAGTCACGGGACGCAACCGTGTCCAGCCGCGGTCTGGCCGAGCTGGCGCACCACTTCGGCGCCGCCGCGCCCGTCGACGGATCGCGTCGTGCGATCGAGTATGCGCTGCTGGCCGGCCGGGCGGCGCTCAGCGCCCTGGCCTTCGACGAGGCCGCCGCGCGCTTCGCGTTCGCCCTGGAGCTCGGCATCGACGATGCGCGGCGGCAGGCCGAGACGCACATGGAGCTCGGCACGGCTCGCTTCCGGGCCGGCGGCTCGTATGCGGCGATGGAGCCGTTCCGCGCCGCGGCGCAGATCGCCCGCGACATCGGCGATCCCGGCCTGCTGGCCCGCGCGGCGGTCGGGTTCGAGGAGGCGTGCTGGCGGCCCGCGATCACCGACGAAGGGGCCGTCGAGCTGCTCGAGGAGGCATCGCGGGCGCTGCCCGACGCGGACTCCGAGCTGCGCGTCATGGTGCTCGCCGGCCTGGGCCGCGCTCACGCCTTCCTCGGCGAATACGCGGCCAGCGACGTCGTCCGCCAGAAGGCGATCGCGATGGCGCGCCGCCTGGACGACCGGCTGGGGCTGGCCACCGTGCTCGTGCGCTCCTACTGGTCCCTGGGCGACGGAAGCCTGGAGGAAACGCTGGAGATGCTCGCCGAGGCGCGCGACCTCGCCGAGGGACTCGGCGAGCACGACCTGCGCACCGAGGCGATGGAGTGGCGCGTAGCCGGGCTCATCGCCCGCGGCGACCTGGCTCTCGCCGAGAGCGAGCAGGCCACGGTGCATGCGCTGGCGGTGCGCCTTCGCCAGCCGTTCACGCTGCACGTCGCCGAGCACTACGCGTCGGCGATCGCTCTCTGCGTCGGGCGGCTCGCCGACGCCGAGGCTGCCGCGAACCGCTCCCATGAGTGGAGCCATCTCCTCACCGGGCGGGCCGCCACGGGCGCGCACGGGATCCAGATGTTCGGGATCAGGCGCGAGCAGGGGCGCCTGGCCGAGCTCGCCCCGGTGCTCAGGGTGGTGTCGGCCGGAGAGCGCCTGCGCGGGGCGTGGCGGCCGGCCTTCGCGGCGCTGCTCGCCGAGCTGGGCATGGAGGACGAGGCGCGCCGAGAGCTTGCCCAGGTGCGTGAGGAAGGCCTGGCGCCGTACCGGTCCACGCTCTGGGTGGCCTCGCTGAGCTACCTGGCCGACGCGTGCACGCTCGTCGGCGATGAGGCGATGGCCGAGGCGATCTACGCCCAGCTCGCCCCGTTGAGCGGCGGCAACATCATCATCGGCAACGGGGTCGCGTCCTACGGCGCGGCCGATCGCTACCTCGGCCGACTGGCCGCGACGCTTGGTGACCATGACCGCGCGATCGAGCACCTCGAGCGTGCCCTGGCAGCGAACCGGGCGATGGGGGCACGCACATGGGTCGCGCACACGCTGTTCGAGCTGGGCCGGGTGCTGCGAATGCGAGGGCGGCGCGACGATGACCGCGATGCCTCGGCCCTCCTCTCGGACGCTGCCACCCTCGCCGGGAGGATCGGCATGCCCGTGCTACTCGCGCGCGCCCGCGCGCTCGGGGCCGATGCCCACCAGGCGCCCGCTCCCCCCGACGACCTCTCCTGGCGGGAGGTCGACGTGCTGCGGCTCGTCGCCGCCGGACTGAGCAACCGCGAGATCGGCGAGCAGCTTTGCATCAGCGGGCATACGGTCGCCAACCACGTGCGCAGCATCCTGCGCAAAACCGGTGCAACCAACCGCACCGAGGCGGCCGGCTACGCCCACCGCCATGCCCTTCTGGACACCGGCGACAGGCGTTAGGATCGCGGCATGCCGCTGTACCTGATCGAGCGCCGCTTCGCGGAGCAGCTTCAAATGAGCAGCGACGATGTGAACCTGATCGAGGAGATCAACTCCGACGAGGGCGTGACCTGGATGTTCTCCTTCCTCAGCGCGGACCGGTACCGCACGTACTGCCTGTACGAGGCTCCGAGTCCCGACGCGATCATCGCCGCCGCCAAGCGAGCCGGCATCCCCGCCGACGCGGTCACCGAAGTCAGCCGAGTCACCGCCGACACGTTCCGCTGAGCTGCGCCGCCGAGACCCCGCCGCGCCGCGGCTGGCTTCAGACGGCGACGCTCGCGCGCGCCGCGTCGGCCTCTGAGGGGACGATGAATTTCTGGTTTGAGGCCGTGAGATCCGGGTAGTCCCTGCGGCGCGTTTGTCACAAGCTCTCTCCAGAAGGGCAGTCGCATGGCTTTCTCCCATCCCAGGCCCCTTGAATCGGCGCTCCGCAGACTCCTGCGCGACGGCGTCCCGGGTCGCCGCGACGCCGCGGACGCGCGTCGCGGCCGCGGCGCCCGTCGATCCCCGTCCTCGTCCGTCGTCCAGCGCGACATGGACTCGTTTCGCCACGGCCAAGCGCTGCCGTATTGGCACCATGCGCGACGTCCTGACTAGCCGCCCGGACGCCCGGCGGGCGCGATGGACACGTCACGTTCGGTGAGAGCGGCGGCTCACTCCTCCTCGCGACGAAGCAGCGGGACCGCAAACCACAGGCCGGCGATGGTCGCCGCCGCCAGCACACCCACGATCGCCGGCGCCGCGCCACCGACGACCACGTCGGAGATCAGGATGAGGATCCCGACGAACCCCAGGCCGAGGCACGCCATCCCGCCGATGGCCATGTAGTTGCCGATCCGGATGAGGAACGGCTTCTCGCCGTGGCGGAACAGGAGCCGGTGGTGGATCGGCGGCGCCATGAGCAGAAACGCCGACGTGGCCACCACCAGCAGGGTCATGAAGTAGACCGTGCGCTCGAAGCCGTCGACCTGCTTCCACCCGGTGTTGAACGGCACGATGAGCAGGAAGGCGAACATCACCTGGATCCCGGTCCCGGCGATCCGCAGCTCGTTGAGCAGTTCAACCGTGTTGCGGTCCAGCCGCTCGGGCTGGCTCTCGTCGCGGTCCTTCTCCGCCTCTTCGGAGCGTTCGGTCACCGCAACGACGTCTCGTCAAGACGGTCCCGCAGCTCGGCCACAGATTCATAGACCGCCATCGCGCCCGCTTCGCGCAGCTCCGCTTCGGAGAACCCGCCGGTCACCACGGCGAGCGTCGGGACACCAGCACCTTCCGCCGCTTTGACGTCCCAAGGGGTATCGCCCACCATCACGGCCTCGGCCGGGTCACTCTGCACGCAGGCCACCGCGGCCTGCACCAGGTCGGGCGCCGGCTTGGTGGACTCGACGTCGGCCGCCGTCGTCCACGCATCGGCGATGTCCCGGGCGTCGAGCAGGTCGAGATACGCCTCCACCTCGTCCTCCTTCGCCGAGCTCGCCAGCACGACGACGTGCCCGCGCTCCTTCAGGGCCTGGATGAGCTCGCGGGCGCCCTCCATCGTGCGCACCTCGCCGATCAGTTTCGCGTACTCGTCGCCCTCCGCGTCACGGATGTCGTCGCCAAGGCGCGCCTCGACAGCCTCGCCGCACAGGGCCGTCACCACCTGATCGCCACCCATCCCGATGTGGCGATGGATGCGCCAGATCGGAAGGATGACGTCGTGGCGGGCAAACGCCCGGAACCACGCGATGGCGTGGTGGTAGTTGGTGTCGACGAGCGTCCCGTCGATATCGAGCACAGCCGTCGCCATCGCCGTCACGCACTCTGGCCGATTCGCGCGTAGATCATCGTCACCGTCCTCGTGCATTCCCGCAGCCGGGCGGGATCAGTCGTCAATTATGGCGACATGGGTGTGGACTGCCCGGCGGCGTCGGCGGTAATCACCCTGTTGCGACCAGCGTTTCCGGGACATGGCACCGGGTACAGGGTGCGACACAGGCGGGAGCAACCCGCGAGCACTACGTCCGTGCAACGCACATCGAGCTGGGAGGGAATCGATGGCCCATGACGAACGGCCGGTCGCCGAATTGCTCCAAGAGCTGTCGGAGCAGACCTCGACGCTCGTGCGTCAGGAGATGGAGCTCGCCAGGCTGGAGCTGATGGAGAAAGGTAAGCGTGCCGGCATTGGCGCCGGCATGTTCGGCGGCGCGAGCATGGTCGGCCTGTACGCGATCGGTGCGCTCACCGCGGCCGTCATCCTGCTCCTGGCCACGGCGATGAGCGGCTGGCTGGCCGGGCTGGTCGTGGCCGCCGTGTACGGATTGGTCGCCGGGGGTCTGGCGCTCGCCGGCCGTTCGCAGGTGCAGAAGGCCACCCCGCCCGTGCCCCAGCAAGCCACCGAAAGCGTGAAGGAGGACGTTCAATGGGCGAAAGCCAAGGCCCAGCAGGCGAGACGGTAGGGACCGAGCGCGACCGCACGCCCGAACAGGTCCGCGAGGAGATCGAGCGCACGCGCGTCGAGATGGGCGAGACCGTGGCCGAACTGGCCGCCAAGGCTGACGTCAAAGCTCAGGCTCAGCGAGCCGTCGACAGCGCCGGGTCCACCGTGAAGGGCAAGGCGACCGAGGTCAAGGACAAGGCCCAGGACGTCAAGCGCAGGGCCGGCGTCAAGAAGGACGAGCTCGCCACCACCGCGCGTGAAGCGACGCCGCCGTCCGCCGAGGTGGCTCGGCAACAGCTGATCAGCCAGGCACAACAGCACCGTCTGGCGATCATCGCGATGGTGGCGTTCGGGGCCGGGATCGTCCTGGGCAAGAGGCGCGGCTGATGGGACTGATCTTCCGCCCGGCCGGCGTCCTCGTCGGGTTCCTGGCTGGCTTCATCGGACAGAAGATCTTCGACCTCGTCTGGGGGTTGATCGACGACGAGGACGCGCCTGAGCCCAAATACCGCGAGGTCGCGCTGGGCAAGCTCGTCGTCGCGCTACTCCTGGAAGGCGCGATCTTTCGCGTGCTGCGCGGGCTCGCCGACCATGGCGCCCGACACGGCTTCGCGCGTCTGACCGGGGAGTGGCCAGGCCAGGAACGTCCCGATCAGGACGGCTGACCGGCCGCCACATTCATCGCCGCGTGCTGCGCCGACGCTCAGGTGATACGGCGGCTCAGGCGCTTGGCCTGGGCACTCAGCGAGCGCACGTCCTCGCTGCGCGCCTCGACCTGCTCGGCCAAGTCCCCGATATGGCGAATGACGTGCTTGAGGTCGACGCCCTTGGCAAGGCGCTTGACGTCGACACGCTCGAGCTCATCCGGGATCCGCACGCCGAGTACCTTGGGACGGGAGTGGCGGTTGACCAGCCGGCTGGCCACGCCGACCGCAGCGCCGCCGACGACGGCTCCGACCGCGCTGCGGGCAACCTTGCTGCGCAGCGAGTCGTTGGACGATGACCCGTTCGACGATGACCCGTTGGTCGAGGCCGGTGCCTTCTTGGCGGCCGGGGCCGGTGAGGCCGGTGGCTTCTTGGCGGTCGAGGCCGGTGCCTTCTTGGCGGTCGAGACCGGTGTCTTCTTGGCGGTCGAACCGGTGGTCCGGCTGGGCCGGCGGGCGCCGCTCGCCGCTGCCTTGGCGGCACGGCCGCTGCTCGACGTCGCCTTGGCGGGACCGCCGCTGCTCGACGTCGCCTTGGCTGCGCGGCCGCGGCTGGTCGACGCCGCCTTGGCCGAGCGGGCACCGCCGCTGCTCGCTTTGGTGCCGGCGGTCTTCCGGGTGCCGGCGGTCTTCCGGGTCGTCTGCTTCCGAGATTTGTTGGTGGTAGCCATAAGTCCCCCCTTTGCAGGATTAATCAACCCCTACCCCGTGGTCGCCGGCCAATAACCAGGGCGTGACGAGACCGCCCGGGCCGCGGCATCCTAGAGCGCCGTCGGGGAGCGATCTGCCGCGGACAGGTCGATGTCCGCCCACACGCGGTATCCGTCCTCGCGCTCCTCGCCCCAGCGTTCGCAGAGCGCCTCGACGATGTGCAGGCCCCACCCGCCGGCTCGCAGGTCCGTGTTCGGCTTGGCGCCGGCACTCAGCCCCGAGATCCCCGGGTCACGGACGCTGACGGTGAGCCGGCTGCCACGCCGCGACGCCCGCACCTGGATCTCTTGGTGCGGCGTGCCGCCTGAGTGCACGACGGCGTTGTTGACCAGCTCGCTGGCCACCAGCATCACGTCACCCAGGATCCAGTCGAGCTCATCCAGCCGACTGAGCCCTTCCCTCACCGCCGCCGACGCGCTGGGCGCGCACGGCACGGTGAGCGCCATGAGCGTCTCGTCCCTACCCAGCATCTATTCAATGTGTACCCCGCCTCGCGAGGCTCACCCAGCGATTCGCGCACGCTGAGGCTCGACGGTGTACTTCGGGTCGCGGGCCGATGCCATGCCCGCGGCGAAGATCCCGAACCGGGTCAGCGCCGATGCCCCGAGCAGCGCCCCGCCCGCGAGCGCTGCCGCGAGGCGACTGCGCCGCGCCGGCTTCGCCGCGGCCAGCGCCCCGGCCACGGTCAACGCCTTGGCCGCAGTCAGCCGCCGTGCCGCGGTGCCCGTTCGCATCGTCTCGGCGACCATTCCCAGCCGGCGCTCCAGGAGTTGCTCGGCCACCAGCTCGCCCATCGCCCCCAGCAGAGCGAGTCGCCGCGCCGGGGCGTTCTCGGTGAGGGGGGCGGCCACCAGGCCGAACCCGGCTCCGGCGCTCGCGGCCGAGGCCACGAACACGAACGGCAGCTCGCGGTGCCCCTCGTGCCATGCCGGGACCGCGGTGTCGGCGATGAGCGCGGCGGTGTAGGAGGCGACGGCCGGCCCAAGGAGACCGGCGCCCGCCGAGGCGGCGCGGCCGATGCGCGGAGCGATCCCAGTCAACTCGCTCGCCGAGCCGGCGACGTTGAGCGGCGCGTAGGCGGTGAGGATCCACACCCCGACGCTCATCGGCGACGTCGGCTTGAACACCCGCAGCATGTTGAGAAATCGCCCCGGGCGACCCAGGTCGTTGATGAGCGCCGCCAAGGAGGCGCCGATCGCGGTGGTCGCGCAGAGCTTGGCGCGGCGCGCCAGCCGCGGGCGTCCCGTGAGGTCCGCGCCGGCGGCCAACAATGATGACGCCCCGGCCAGCCCGCCCGCGAACAGGTAGCCCGCGATGTCGCGCTCGGCCCATACCGGTGGGTTGATGATCGGGTTTCCGTAGTAGGAGCCGCGCGCGTCGTTCACCGCTGGGCCCCCGCGAAGGAGGCGACCGCGGCGGCGAGCATCGCGCCGGCCGCGACCCCGACGCGCTTCCACATCGCCGGGAGGTCGCGCGTGGTCACCACCGGGTCGGGCGGGAGCCCATACACCTCCGGCTCGTCGAGCAGCAGGAAGAAGGCACCATCGCCGCCGACCCCGTCACCGGGGTCGTGGCCGTAGAGCCGGGCCTCCCCCACCCCCGCGTCGTGGAGTTGCTCTACGCGACGCCCAGCCCGGGCGCGTAGCTCCTCCAGCTCGCCGAACTGGATCGAGTCGGTGGGGCAGGCCTTGGCGCACGCCGGCTCCTGGCCGACCTCGAGCCGGTCGTAGCACAGGGTGCACTTGAAGATCCGCCCGTCGTCCTCGCGCTTGTCCAGGACGCCGTACGGGCACGCCGGGACGCAGTAGCCACAGCCGTTGCACACGTCGGGCTGGACCACGACGGTGCCGAACTCGGTGCGGAAGATCGCGCCGGTCGGACACACATCCAGGCAGGCGGCGTGGGTGCAGTGCTTGCACACGTCCGACGACATCAGCCAGCGGAACTGGTCCGCGTCGCGTTGGAAGTTCGTGACATGGCCGCCGAGCGGCGCGCGCTGCTCGATGAAGGCGACGTGGCGCCACGTGTCGGCCCCCAGGCCCTGGGAGTTGTCATGTGACCAGCCGGTCCAATCAAGCCCGTCCTCGGGGACGCCGTTCCACTCCTTGCACGCCACCTCACACGCCTTGCAGCCGATGCATACCGACGTGTCGGTGAAGAACCCCATCCGGGGCGGCGCATCCTCGTAGCCGGCCTCCGTGGCGGGATCGCCGCCGCGCAGCATGATGTTGAGCGGCCCATCGGTGTCGCTCATGGCGCCATTCCCGTCTCGGCCGTGATGCCGGCACGCTCGCGATAGGACCGGACGAGCGCCTCACGGCCGGGCCCGCGCGGGCGCCGGCCCGGCCGGACGTCGACGGTCAGCACCTTGACCTCCTGGATGTGCGAGCTCGGATCCAGCGACATCGCTGAGAGCTCGTTCATCGAGTCGCCACGGGCGTACCCGTTGGGACCCCAGTGGTAGGGCATCCCGATCTGGTGGACCGTGCGCCCCTCCACCTGAAGGGGCGTCATGCGGTCGGTGACCATGACGCGCGCCTCCACCACACCGCGCGCGCTGACGATCGTCGCCCACTGGGCGTGCTCGAGGCCGCGCTCGGCGGCGAGCTCCGGCGATACCTCGACGAAGAACTCCGGCTGCAGCTCGGACAGGTAGGGCGTCCACCGGGACATGCCCCCCGCCGTGAAATGCTCGGTGAGGCGATACGTGGTGGCCACGAACGGGAACACGTCCGCGCCCGGGTCGCCGGGGTCGGGGTGATAGCGGTTGTTCTCGTGCTCGTAGACCTGGCGCGACGGGTTGCGCTGCTGGCCATACATGGGGTTGCGCACCGGGGAGTCCTGGGGCTCGTAGTGCGTGGGCAGCGGGCCTTCGGCCACCCCCGCCGGCGCGTACAGCCAGCCTCGCCCGTCGGCCTGCATGATGAACGGGTCGGTCCCCGACAACGCATCCGGCCCGAGCGCGTCGTCACGGGGACGGTAATCCGGTGGCTTGTCGGCCTGGAAGTCAGGAGTGTCGTGGCCGGTCCACTTCCCCTGCTCGGCGTCCCACCAGACCAGCGCCTTGCGCTCTGACCACGGCCTGCCCTCCGGATCGGCTGAGGCGCGGTTGTAGAGGATCCGGCGATTGGCCGGCCACGCCCACGCCCACTCGCCCCCGGTCCAGTTCTGTTCCCCGGCCGGCTTGCGCCTGGCCGTCTGATTGACACCGTCGGCGTAGCAGCCGCAGTAGATCCAGCATCCGCAGGACGTCGACCCGTCGTCCTTGAGCTCGGTGTAGGCCGACAGGAACTCGCCGTCGACGCGCCAGCCGCTGATCTCGGCCAGGACCGCGGTCGCCTTGGGCTCGCCGTAGCGACCTTCGGTGGGATAGCTCCAGGTCAGATCCAGCACCGGGCGGTCCATCTCGTCCGTGGAGGCGGCCAGGCGCTCGCGGATGAGCTGGCCCAGGCGGTAGGTGAACCACAGGTCCGAGCGTTGGTCGGCCTTCGGCTCGACGGCCTTGTGGTGCCATTGCACCATCCGCTGCGTGTTGGTGAACGTCCCGTCCTTCTCGGTGTGCGCCGCCGCGGGGAAGAAGAAGACCTCGGTGGCGATGTCAGGTGTGTGCATCTCACCGGTGTCGATCTCGGGGCCGTCCTTCCACCACGTTGCGCTCTCGATCAGCGAGAAGTCCCGGACCACCAGCCAGTCGAGCTTGGACATCCCCAGCCGCTGCATCCGGCTGTTGGCCGACCCCACCGCCGGGTTCTGGCCGAACAGGATGTACCCCTTGACGGTCCCGGCGATCTGCTCCATCACCGTGTCGTAGGTGCTGTGGCTTCCGGTCAACCGCGGCAGGTAGTCAAAGCAGAAGTCATTCTCGGCGGTCGCCGCCTCGCCCCACCACGCCTTGAGCAGGCTCACGGTGTAGTCGCGCATGTTGCCCCAGAAGCCCTTATCGGCGGCATTGCCGGCGATGAACTCATCCAGGTCCGCGTGCGCGTGGGCGTGCGGCATCGGGATGTAGCCCGGCAGCGTGTCGAACAGGGTCGGGATGTCGCTCGAGCCCTGGATCGAGGCATGACCCCGCATCGCCATCACGCCGCCACCGGGGCGCCCCATGTTCCCGAGCAGGAGCTGCAGGATCGAGGCGGCGCGGATGTACTGCGAGCCGATCGTGTGCTGCGTCCAGCCCACGCCGTGCACGAACGCGGTCGTGCGCTCGCGACCGGAGTTGGCGACAAACAGCTCGCAGACCTTGGCGAACACGTCCTGTGGGACACCGCACACCCGTTCCACCATCTCGGGCGTGTAGCCGGCGAAGTGCCGCTTGAGGATCTGCCACACGCAACGCGGGTGCTGCAGGGTCAGGTCGAGCTCGGGCGTGCCACGCGCATCGCCGCGGCGCTGACCCTCCCCGCCCGGACCCTGACTGGGGAGGTTGCCCTCCTGATCGCGCTGGCCCGCCGCCGCGGCGACGAACGCGTCCTCGTATTGCCAGCTTGAGGGGTCATAGCCACGCAGGTCGGGATCCCAGCCTGAGAACAGTCCGTCGGCGCCGGCGTCCTCGAACTCCTCGCGGATGATCATCGGCGCGTTGGTGTAGTGCAGGACGTACTCGCGGAAGTCCGACTCGGTGGTGATGACGTGGTTGATGATCGCGCCGAGGAAGACGATGTCGGTGCCGGCGCGCAGCGGGACGAACATGTCGGCGAGCGCGCTCGTGCGGCTGTAGTGCGGATCCACGTGGATCACGGTCGCCCCACGGGCCTTGGCCTCCACCACCCACTGGAAGGCCACCGGATGGGCCTCGGCCATGTTCGAGCCCTCCATCACGATCAGATCGGAGTTCTGGAGGTCGCCGGGCAGTGTGCTCGAGGCGCCGCGACCGAACGACGTCCCCAGCCCGACGACGGTGGAGCTGTGACAGACGCGCGCCTGATTCTCGATCTGGATGACCCCGAGCGCCGTGAGCAGCTTCTTGATGAGGTAGTTCTCCTCGTTGTCCAGCGTCGCCCCACCCAGCGCCGCAACGCTCATGCAGCGCCGGACCCGCTTCTCCTCGCGCTCCCACTCCCACCCCTCGGCGCGGGTGGCGACGACCCGGTCGGCGACCATGTTCATCGCGGTGTCCAGATCCAGGCGCTGCCAATCGGTCGCGTGTGGCGGGCGGTAGAGCACGTGCTCCTCGCGCGAGGAGCCGGTGGTGAGCTGGAGCGACGCCGACCCCTTCGGACACAGCCGGCCGCGGCTGTGGGGCGCGTCGGGATCGCCCTCGATCTGCACCACGCGCCCGTCGGAGACGAACACGTTCTGGGCGCAGCCGACCGCGCAGTATGGACACACCGATTTGACCACGCCATCGGCGGTGTGCGTCCGCGCGGTCAGCCGCTCCGAGCCCCGCGACTTGACCGCCGATCCGCGCCCCAGCTTGTCGGCGCCGCGCAGCTGGCGGAGAACCGGCCAGCGCTGCGGGGAGGGCAGCTCCGGCAGGCTCATGACTCCTGGCTCAGCTGTCGGACCGCACGCTCGCGTACCCAGGCGATCACGGTCGCGTCCCGCGTCGGATTCTCGGCCGGCGGGTTGACGAGATGCTGCGAGCTCGCCGGCAGGACCGGCTTGTCGCGTAACTCGTCCGGATGAGGCGAATCGCTCCCGTCGGCCGGCAGGCCCGTGGCGATCATGAATGCCTGTCCCGGCGGGATGTGCAATATCCGCCCCACAGTTTCATAGGACTGGCCCGCGTCCACCAGCTCACGCACCTGCGCCTGGGTTGGCATCGCAACCGTTTATATCCCACCGGGACTGGATCAAACACCGGGTAGCGCCGCTGTCTGGCGCCTAACACCACCCCCGGCCCGAGGGCCGCCCAGGCCTACCGCAGCGCGAGCAGGCACGCTCCGCCCAGCAGGCCCGCCCCGGTCGTCCACCAGGCGATGTAGTCGCCAATGTGGCCCGAATGCAGTCCCCGGAGATTGAGCACCGCCGTGCGCCCGCCCGCGTGGATGCGCGGGGGGAGGCGAGCCAGGACTGGACGGCCGAACAGCCCCGCATACGCGACCCCCACGGCCGCCACGAGAGTCAGTACGCCCACGATCACATCAACCGTCTCCACGTGGCTCAGCGGCACGGTCGGCCAGCGGACGCCGCGCCCGTGCAGCACCCAGACGGCGTAAGCCGGATGATCGACGAACCGGGCCGCGGACCTCACCGCCCACGGGACAGCTCCTGGCACCAGCCCGACGAGGGCGCTGGCGGCCAGCAGCAGCGCCGGGACGATCAGCATCAGCGGTGGCGTGTGGTCGCGGCCCTCACGTGTCTCATCGACGCGCTCATGGGCAGCGCGCGCCTGGCGCGGGTCAGGTCCCTCGCTCGGGCCCCAGCCGTAGAACACCCGGCCCGCGACCTGCAGGACTGCGCCCCCAGTGAGCGCCGACACGACGGCGAAGACCGCAAGCAGCCACCCATAGTCGGCCTCCGAGGAGGCGCTCTCTATGAGCGCCTTGCCCTGGAACTCGGTAAACGGTGGCGGCGCCGCCAGCAGGATCCCCCCCGCGACGAACAGCACTCCCGCGATCCGCACCGCACGGCCGCGGCCGTGAAGGTCGTACTCGTCGACCGTCCCGAAGCGATGCAACAGCACTCCACAGAGCATGAACAGCGCCGCCTTGGTCAGCCCGTGCCCCACGATGAACACCGCCACGCCGGCCAGCGCCTTGGCCCCGAGCAGGCCGATCCCGCAGACGAACATGCCGACGTGGGCGATCGTCGAGAAGGCCAGCAACCGCTTGATGTGGCGCTGCAGGACACACATCGCCGCCCCCAGCAGGGCGGTCGTCACCCCGAGCGCCACCAGGATCGCGCGCAGAGCTCCGACGTGAGGCGCCACCGCTCCCGCGAACATCACCCAGTAGACCCGGGCCACCGCGTAGATCCCCAGCTCCACCATGACCCCGGAGAACAAAACGCACACCGGCACCGGGGCGACGGCGTGAGCGTCGGCCAGCCAGAAGTGAAGCGGCACCGCCGCCGCCTTGGTGAGGAACCCGAGCAGGAGCAGGACCATGGCCACGATCACCAGCGCATCCGCGTGACGGCCGTCCAGCGCGGCGCCGATCTGCGCCATGTTGAGCTGACCGGTGCGCGCGTAGAGCATCGCCACCGCGATGAACATCGCGTAGCCGCCGATGCTGTTGGTGATCGCGAAGTTGATGGCGCCCTGGATCGGCGCGCGCTCCTCGATGCGGTAGGCCGTCAGCCCGTAGGCGACCGTGCTCATGAGCTCGAAGAACACGACCATGTCAAACAGGTCGCCGGTCAGGCAGAAGCCGGCCATGCCGGCCAGGAACAGCAGCATGAGCCCGTGAAACAGACCGCCCACGGCGTCGAAGTAACGCAACGAGTAGGTCAGTGCCGCCAGCACCATCACGGCTGCAAAAGCGGCGAGGCCCGCCCCCAGCGGGTCGACGGCGAAGGCGATGCCGATGGCCACCCCCCGCTGGGGGCGCCAGCCCCCCATCCAATAGGCGAACGGCCGGCTGCCGACGTGGACGGCAAGCAACACGCAGATGGTCGTCACGCTCAGCGCGACCGCCACCCCCGCCGTGTCCTGGCTCCAGCGGGGTGTGACCGCGCCGATGGTCACCAGCAGAGGGGCGACCAGGAACGGGATGACGACCGGCAGCGCGCTGAGGTGTGCCACGACGATCAGTCGCGCAGCGCGCGCAGCACGGCGGGGTCCACGCTGCCAAAGCGCTTGTGTGCCTGGACGACGAGGGCCAGTAGCAGCGCCAGCACGGTGGCCTCGATGACCACGTCGGTGAGCACGAGCACCTGGACCACGGGATCGACCAGCCGCGAGGAGGTCGGGATGTCGGCCACGATCGGGGCCTTGGCGCCGTGGCGATAGCCCACGCCGAGCAGGACCAGATAGGTGGAGGACTGCACGACCGTGAGACTGAGCACCGTGCGGACCAGGTTCTGGCTGGACACCACCCCGTAGAGGCCGATCACGAACAGCCAGGCCGCCGCGGCGAACGGCGCGAAGCTCATCACAGCTCCCCGCGTCCCACCAGCAGATCCTGATCCAGGAACTCGGTCCAGGTGAGCAGGAACGCGCCGGTCACCTCGAGCCCCACCGCGATGCTGTTGAGCGGCATCATTCCGGCGGAGAGGAGATGGCCCGACGTGCCCAGCGGCAGATAGTTCTGCAGGTACACCGAGGCGAAGATGAGGCCGCCCAGGCCGATCAGGGCGTACGCCGTGGCGCCGAGCGAGTCCAGTGCCTCCAGCGCCCAGTGCGGTGCGACGCGCTTGAGGGCGAGGTAGCGCCCCGCCAGCAGGATCACCAGCGGCCCGGCCGCCAGCACCACCCCGGCCTGGAAGCCACCGCCGGGGGTGAGCGCGCCGTGCAAGGCGAGGTACACCCCGAGCGCCACCAGGAGCGGAACGAGGATCAGAGACATGAGACGCAGGGCGTCGCTGGCGCCGGCGAACTCGTGGTCGGCCAGCGTGCGGCTGGGCTTCGCGCCGTCATCCTCCTCGCGCAGGTGGCGCAGCAACAGCGCCACTGCGGATACCGAGGCGAACAAGATGAACTCCTCGCCGAGCGTGTCAAAGGCCCGCAGGTCGAAGTTGAGCGCGGTCACGATGTCGGTCGCATGCCGCTGGCCCGGCTCCAGCCGATCAACCAGCAGGCCGTAGGCGCCATGGAAGTCGCCGAACGCCGGCAGGCCGTGGAGGCCGATGACCAGCACTCCCAGGAGGCCAGGGCCGGCGCAGGCGAACAGGAGCAGGCGCGTGCGGCGGCTCATTCCCCACCCTCGTCTTCGCGCTCGCTCTCCGCCGAGGTGTGCCGAGCGATCTTGCGCAGCGCGGCCAGGATGATCACCGGCATCCCGACCCCGCCGACCACCAATTCGGACAGGGCGACGTCCGGAGCCTGAAGGACGAAGAACAGCAGCGTCAGCGCCAAGCCGTAGATGGACAGCACCAACGTCTGGCGCAGCGGGTCTCCGACGAACACGATCGCGGTGCCCACCACCACCACGACCAGCAATGCGACCGCCTGCAGCGCCGTCACTCGTCGTCCTCGCGGTGCCCCTCGATGCCGTCACGCCAGTCGCCCAATGCCCGAGTGCGCAGGCTGCGCGCGGTGGCGTGGACCAGGACCGGCCCGGTAACGACCAGCAGTGCCCCGGTGACCAGCGCCTTGTCGCCGATCAGCGAGAACGACTCGGTGCAGAGGATCGAGACTGCCACCAACAGCGCGCCGAAGCCGGCGAGGCCGACGTAGTGCAGGCGGTCGAGCACGTCGCGCATCACGCTTACGCCGAGCACCGCGATGACCTCCAGGGCCACCCCGGCGACGAGCAGGACCGTGGGGATGGCGTGGCGCACGCCGCTCACGGATCGCGCTCCATCATGCGCGCGAAGGTGAGCGAGCCGACGGTCGATACCAGCGCCAGCACCACGGCCAGGTCGACGAACGGCTGGCGGCGAAAGCCCTCGGAGAGAAGCATGAGCGCCGTGACCGCGAGCACGCTGGCCACCTCGACGGCGGCGAGGGCGGCCGCCGCACTGGCGAGCGCCGCGACCGCTAGGCACGGCAGCAGCGCCGCGATCAGCACCAGCGCGGCGATCTCCCAGCGGTTCACCCCAGCTCCAGCACGTCGAGCTGCTCGCGTCCGCCGCTCCGGTGCAGCTGGTGCACCAGCAGCAGGTCGTGCTCGTCATCAACGCCGATGACGATGGTGTTGGGTGCCAGCGAACCGAGGCCCTCGGCCAGCGCGCGGCGCCCCACGTCCAGCGACGCCTCTCCGCCGGCGCGAAACGGCACGGCGCGCAGGCTCCCGCGCGTCTCCCGGGGCGTGACGAGCTGCGCGAAGGCCTCCCCAGAGACCAGGAGGATCTGGCGCGGGACGCTCGCGATCACCGGCCATCCCCTCGCCACCCAGCCCGGCAAGACGCGCGCTTCCCCAACGCCCTGGCGCCGTGCGGCCTCGTAGCCCGCGCCGGCGAGCAAGACGGCGACGATCGCCGCGTAGAGCTCGGGCAGATCGACGGTGTCGATCAAAACCATGTAGAACGCCGCGGCGAGCACGACGCCCAGCAGCGAGCTGGCCAGCGATCTCAGCGTGACCACGGGTGGAGGCTTACCCCGAGGATGAGGCGCGCAAGCGAAAACCGCCGCGGCCCTGGTCAGGCCGCCGCGGCCGCCAGCGACTCAAGCGGCGGGCGCTCGTCGACGGGCACGTGCGCCACCGCGCCGTCCTCCCACGGACGGAGATAGTGGCCGGCGGTCGGGCTGCGCGGCCCGTCCAATCGCCGCTCCACCGCAGCCAGCACCGCAAAGGCCATCTCGCCCAGCGCTCGCAACGGCTGATGTCGGTTCTGCCGAGTGCCTACGTGGCATTCGGCCAGCGCGTCCAGCCCGCAGGATTCCAGCGCGTCGATGAGCACCGCGATCTCCACCCCGTAGCCCACCGGGAACGGGATGCGCGTCAACACGTCGCGCCGGGCACCGAACTCGCCCGCCAGCGGCTGCGCGAAGCCGGCCAGCAACGGGAAGTGCAGGTTGAGCAGCGGCCGCGCCATGACCTCGGTCACGCGCCCCCCCTCATGGGCGATGGTCTGGTCCCCGACGCGAAACGGCCGCTCGAACGCCCCCTTGACCAGCGCCAGTTGCGGCTCGGAGAGCAGCGGGCCGAGAAGGCCCAGCAGATGGTGGGGGTGCGGATCCTCGGTGTCGGCGTCCAGGAAGCAGACGACGTCGCCGCGGCAGTGGTGCAGCCCCCGCCACATGGCGTCGCCCTTGCCCAAGGCCGGCCCGTGCTGGGAGAGCAGCTCGTCCTGCTGCAGGACCACCGCGCCCATCGCCGCGGCCCGTGCGGCGGTGCCGTCCCGTGAGGCGGCGTCGACGACGATGACCTCGTCGACGAGCCCGGCGTCGGCTGCCGGCGCCACCGTGGTCTCCAGGACCCCGGCAATGGTCCCGGCGCACTCCTTGGCCGGCAGCACCACCGACACCGTCGCCGCCTGTTTGGCGGCGCGCACGCTCGCCGGCGCGAATGAGTCCGCCCGGTAGCGGCGCTGCTCGCGCCACATCGACACGGCAAGATCCACTGACAGCCCGCGCCGCGCGCGCCCGTCGGTCCGCGCCGAGGTCCTGACCCTGACGTCGGCAGCGCGCACCACCGGGACGCCGTGCCGCGCCAGCTTGGCCCCGAACGCCTGGTCCTCGAGCGCCGCGCAGCCGTCCAGCCCGCCGACGCGCCGGTAGGTCTCGGCTCTCACACCCAGCGACGCGCCCGCGAAATGGTGGTGCTCCGCCCCGGGATCGCGACCGACCACATCGGACAGGCGCCGCCGCGCATCGCGCTCGCGCCGTTCGCGCACGGCGCCCGGCAGGCGCACGACGTCTTCGGGATGCAGCTCGATCAGACCCGCCACCACCGCGGCGCCTCGCGCCAGGTGTGCCTGCTGGCGGGCCAGCCAGTCCTCGGCCGGCGCCGAGTCGGCGTCGGTGGTGGCGATCAATCCGTCGCCGTGCCCCAGCGTCTCGAGCCGGTCTGCCGCAGCGTCCATCCCCAGGCGCCGCGCCGGCCCGGAGCCTTCGCCCGGGCCGTGAAGGACCGTGAGGGTCAGGCCCAGGCGCCGCGCGGCGGCCCGCGCCACGGCCTCGGTCTCGTCGGTGCAGGCGTCGGCGACCAGGATCGTCTCGAAGGACTCGGAACCGACGGTCTGGTGCGCGAGCGCGGTGAGGCAGGCGCCGATGGTGTGCGCCTCATCACGCGCCGGGATGACCACGATGCTCAAGCGGGCCATGGCGCCCCCTGCGCGATGAGCTCGCGTCCGCGGTCGTAGTCGTCGTCGCGCCCATGGGTGAGGACGCCGGCAACCCTCCCCTTCCTGCCGTACCAGGCGACGAACGCCCCATCGTCCTCGCGGTGGAGCCTGGTCGCGTCAAACCCGTCGCCCCAAGCGGCGTACTTGAGCGTGCGCGTGCCGATCGTCGACCAGAAGCCGGGGACCTCGCTCCATCCCGCGTCCCTGCCGGCCGCGGTCTGGCCCGCGATCGTCCCCTGGCCCAGCGCATCCCCCCAGTGCTCGACCCTCAGCGACCGACCGGCGGCGAGGTTCTCGGCCATGCTGACATCTCCGGCCGCCAGCACTCCCTCGTGTGCGGTGCACATGGCGGCGCTGACCGGGATCGCCCCGGCGTGGAGCTCCAGTCCCGCCTGGGCCGCGAGCTCGGAGCGCGGGGCGACGCCCGTCGCCATCACCACCACGTCGCCGACGACGCGCTCCCCGTCGGTCGTGACCGACACGGCGCCGTCGGCGCGCTCGATGCGCTCCACCGCAGCGCCGAGGTGGGTGCCGACGCCGTCCTCGACGAGCCAGTCGCGCAGGATCTGCGCCTGCGGTGCGCCGAGCCGGCCGCTGTTGGGCAGGGGCTCGTCGCTGACGAGTTCGACCGGGTGGCCGCGAGCGCGCAGCGAGCTGGCGATCTCGCATCCGATGAAGCCCGACCCGATCACAACGATGCGGTCGCCTGCTCCCAATCGGTCGATCAGCCGCCGCACGTGCTCGACGGTGCGCACGACATGCACCCACGGGCGGTCGGCGCCGGGCACGGGAAGCCGGGTCGGCTCGGCGCCGGTGGCCAACAGGCAGGCCAGGTAACTCAGCTGGCGGCCGCCCGACATCAGCACCCGCCGCTCGCCGGCGTGCAGGACGACCGCGCGTCCGGCAATGAGATCCACGGCGTGTTCATCAAGCCACCCCTCGTCCTCCAGCGGCAACTCCGCCTCCGAGCTCTCGCCACGTAGCAGCTCCTTGGTCAGCGGTGGCCGGCGATACGGCATGCGTCCCTCGTCGGCGACGAGCGCCACCCGCCCGTCACCCCCCGCGTCCCGGTAAGCCCGCGCCGCCGACAGGCCGGCCGGGCCGCCTCCGATCACCAGCAGGCCGTACGGGTCGGGGCTCACCGGCGCTCCAGGACGTCGAGCAGGTACTCGGGGCGGCATTCGCTCGTCAGGCGCCGCAGCCACGGTTGCCGCCGAACCTCGTCGTGGACGTGGGTGGCGGTGAGCGGGCGCTCGGGTCCCGCGGGTCGCCAGTGCACGCAGACGAGCCGCGCGCCGGGGACCGTCCGCGCGGCGAGGACCTCCAGAGTCTGCTCCAGCGCCGCGCCGTCGAGGTAGTAGAGGGTCTCGGACGCCACCACCAGGTCAAACGGGCCGTCCGGGAGGTCGTCCGGGATGGCTCCCAGGACGGCACGGGCCTGACGATGTTGTGCGAGAGTGGCACGCGCCCGGCGCACCGCGGTGGGCGAGTAGTCGATGGTGGTCAGTTGCCGGCATCGTGGCGCCAGGCGCGCGCTGAACACGCCGATCGAGCCGCCCAGCTCGAGCGCGCTTTCGAACGGGCCCGGCCCGCACGCTGCGAGCGTCGCCGCATACTTGGACTGCTCGTAGGTGCTCGAGCGGTAGCTCCATGGGTCCGGATTGGCCCGATACTCCGCCTCGAAGTGATCGACGGTGGTCACGGGGCGCTCCGGTGGGACGCCAGTGCCCGGGCGCCGGCGGCGGCCAGTCCTGGGTCGAGGCGGTGTTGGAGCAGGAACAGCTCCAGGTCGCGCCGGGCGCGTTCCAACCGCCCGCCCGTCGCGAACGGGTGCGAGCCGCATGCGCTCTCGGCCGCCGCAAGGATCGCGCGGCTTGCCTGCGCGATCGCCGCCCGGGCATGCAGCGCCACGTCGGCGAGGTCATCGGAAGCATCGTCCATGGCGCGCGCCGCCCGCTCCAGCCAGGCGCTGATGGTCCCTCGCGCCGTGAGCATGCGCCCCGTGGCCAGTTCCTCCAGCGGCCCGCAATCCGGCCGCTCCGCCAACGCCTCGAGCGCGCCGTCGAGCGCGCCATCCGCCATCCCGGCCCAGCTGGCCGCCGTGCGCAACGCATCGCGGCCGAACCACGGCTGCTCTGCCAGCGCGCCCGGGCCGCCGAACCGTGCCAGCACCGGAGCGTCGGTGAAGATCACGCGGTGCGAGACCGACGCGCGCATCCCGGCACCGCGGTACCAGGCTTCGTCAACGGCAACCGTCTCCGGATCGGTGAGATCGACCCAGACCGCGGCCGGCGCGGCAGCCCCGGGGTCGCGGGCGAGGATCAACGCGCGATCGAGCCCTCCGGCACCGGAGCAGAACGTCTTGACCCCGCTCAGGACCTCGCCCGCGGCCGCTCCGACCAGCGTTGCCGGGGTCCCCTCGCCCGGGCGCGGATCTCCGCCCCAGACGCCGACCCGCAGTCTGCCCGCGCGCACCGCCGCCAGCTCTTGGTCCCGAAGCTCCGCCGGCGCCTGCACCGCCAGCCGCTCCACCCCGTTCAGATGCCCATCCAGGATCCGGCCGACCGAGCCGTCGGCCCGCGCGACGATGCGCACCAGCCCCAGTTCGGCGGCGGCCGGCGGCCGGTCGGCGCCGGGTTGTGCGTTCCAGGCCATCGCGCCCACCGCCTCAAGGTCGGCGATCGCCTCCTCCGGGAAGGGCGGGACAGGGGCACGATCGCGCTCGCCGGCACTCGCGCCGACGCGCGCCAGCACCTCGTCGAGGCTGGCCACCTCGAGCCCGGGCGGAGTGGCCATGCTCACGCGAGCGCCTCCAGAGTCAGAGCATGCTCACGGGCGTGCCGACCCACCATCTCGACGTACTCCAAGGTGGCCGCCGGGCTGTCGCGCCGGGCGCCGGGGCCCAGGCCGTCGTGGGCCAGGACGATGGCGCCGTCGGTGAGCGACTCGCGCGTGGCCTCGAACATGTGGGCGGCGGAATCCCCCCGCCAGTCGTGGGTGTCGGTGGTCCACCCGGTCAGCCGCAGGTCGCGGTCACGGGCAACCTGGGTCGTCCACGGCGCCGTGTCGCCCCATGGGGTCCGCCAGAACGCCGGCCTCACTCCCACCCCGGCCAGCATCTCCAGCGCCGCGTCCGTATCGCGCCCCACCCACGCCGCGTCGCGCTCGCTGTGCCGGACGTGCTGATCGCAGTGCAGGCCGATCGCGTGTCCCTCGGCCCGCATCCGCTCGATCACCACCGCGTGCTCCGCGGCACGCGCCGCGATCGGAAAGAAGGTGGCGCGGGCGCCGAGCGCGTGGAGCAGATCGAGCAGCCGCGGCGTCCAGATGGGGTCGGGGCCGTCGTCGAAGGTGAGGGCAAGGGCGGGCACGGCGAGCGACTACCCACGCCCCCTGGCCCGAAACCCGCGGCGCCTGTCCCAGCCCGGCGCAGCGCGCGATGGTCCCGTTGACCCGTCATGATGTGCCGATGACCGGCGTTCCCCCGACGGCCCGGGCGACTCGGTGATGCGTGAATCTCCTGACGAGGAGTTCTGGATGGAGGAGCACGCGACGGAGGCCGGCGCCATCCGGCTCGGTCTGGTCGGCGAGCTCGACGTCGCCGGCGCTGACCGGCTCCACGAGCGATTGCAAGCGCTCGCCCAGAGTGGCACGCCGGTGATCCTCGACCTGCACCGCCTCCAGTTCATCGACAGCAGCGGACTCGGTGAGCTCGTCCGCGCCGTCACCAACGCCCGCCACGACGGTCGGCGGCTGGAGATCGAAACCGCGCTGTCGCCGCAGGTCCGCCAGGTCATCGAGCTGCTCGAGCTGCGCCCGATCCTCTGGCCGTCCGGCTAGGCGGGACCTCGACCGGCGCCGCACGCCCGCGTCGCGCGTGAGCAGGGGCTCGGACGGTCAGGCGGTGGCTCCTGCCGCGGCGACGTCGTGCCTGCCCTCGGCGAACTCCTCGACGATCTTGGCGCAGAAAGCCGGCAGGTCGTCGGGGTTTCGCGAGGTCACCAGGCCCTGATCCACCACGACCTCCTCGTCGACCCACTTGCCGCCCGCGTTGCGGATGTCGGTTTGGAGGCTCGGGAACGAGGTCAGCGTGCGATCGCGCACCAGGTCGGCCTCCACCAGCGCCCACGGACCGTGGCAGATCACGCCGGCGGGCTTGCCCGACTTGAAGAACTCCTGCACGAACGAGACGACCTCGTCCTCCAGGCGCAGGCGGTCGGCGTTGACGGTGCCCCCGGGCAGGATCAGCCCGTCGTATTGATCGGGCGAGACGTCGCTGACCGCTTTGTCCACCGTGAAGGTGTCAGCCGGCTCCATGTCCGCGTTCATCGCCTGGATCTCGCCGGCCTCGGGTGACAGCAGCACCGTGGTGGCGCCGGCGTTCTCCACCGCCTTGCGCGGTTCGGTGAGCTCCACCTGCTCCACGCCGTCGGTGGCGATGATCGCGATCGTCTTGCCTCTGAGTTCGTCTGCCATCTCACACTCCATCTGATCGGTGGGAACTGCGCCATGACTACCCGCGCACTGGGCGGCTACGCACCGGGCGGCAGGGCTTCAGCCAGGGGGCGGGGCTGCCGATAACGGTCGAGTCAGACAGCGAAGGCACACAGCGGGATGAGCCCTTCCTTGCGAACGCCCCCCGAGCAATCAATAACCGCCTGATCTTCTGATGCCCCGAGGCCCGCCCGCGAGCGGGCCTTCGGCGTTAAGACGACCTGCCCGTTCGCCCAAGTCCACGAAGAAGCAGGTCGGAGCGCTCGGGCCGCAAAGCCGGACCCGAGCCCGTCAGGTCGCGGCCGTGGCACGGATGGTGGTATGGGCCCCCCGCGAGCTGACGGCGGTCACAGTGAGCCTGAGGCCGTGCAGTCGATGGGCCTTGGCGGTCCGCCTGACCGTCGCGCTGTCCGTCAGCCCGCCGCGCCCGATGCTGACGGTCAGGCTCGAGACCGCGCGGCGAAGCGTGATCGTGAGTCGCCCGTGGGAAAGAACGAGCGACTTGATCTTCGCCCCCTTCACCGACACACCGCTGACGCGATGATGGCGCGAGACGAAGCTCAGCCCGGCGGGCAGCTGGACGGTGACCGCGCGAAGCGCCGCCGCGCCCCTGGTCGCACTCATCCTGAAGGTGAGCGCCGGGCGTCCCGCGGCCAGGCCCGAGAACCGCGCACGGCTCAGGTTCGCGTGGCCGACCGTGACGCCGGTGGCGCTCGAGCCGTTCTGGCTGCCGCCGCCTCCGCCCGAGCCCGTCGACCCGGACCCGCCGGCGCCGCCCGCGCCGCCGCCCGAGGCGCCGTTCACCCCGGGGCACCCGATGACGCTGAACATGGCCGGGGCCTTCACCGTCTTGTCGCCGTTCTGGCTGGTCAGGGTGGCCGTGGCGGTTCCCGACGGCGTGTTGCACGTGGAGAGGAACAGGCCCTGCGGACCTCCGTTGAGGTTCACCTTCAGATTGGTCAGCGGGATGTCGGGCAGCCCGGTGAACGTCGCGGCGTTCCTGGCCAGGTCGACCGCGCCGGTGAGCGTGAGCGGGAAGGGCGACGGGAACACGAGCGTGAGCGAGAGCCCGCTGGAGTTGCCCGTCAGATAGGCGGCGCCGGTGAGCGTCGAGGGATACAACGGGGAGGTCGCGCTCGCCGAGCCCACCGTCTGGCACGTCCCGGAGGACAGGTTGAGACAGAGCGCCTGGATCGATTGCAGATTCGGCCCGAGCACCGCGGTCGGGAAGGCGAGCGAAACCGAGCGGCTCGGCGCCTCGGTGGCCGCCTGCGTGACGGTCGTGCCGAGCGAGACCTGCCGGTCTGAGCTGTCGCGGGTCGCGCTGACCTTGAACGCGGGCGAGTAGGTCAGCGCCCCGCATCCGGTCACCGACAGCGGCGCGCTGAGCGTGTGAACGGTCGCGTCGCTGTAGGAGTCGGCGGACACGCCGAGCCTCGCCGGGGTCGCCGGGCAGGTCGCCGGGTAGCGCAGGCGCTCGAAGGTGCTCTTGATCTCGGTGACGGAGATGGTCACGAGTGGGACGGTGAAGCCCGACAGCGTGAGCTGGTCGGGCAGGGCGAGGTTGATGGTCACGCCGACCCCGTTGGGGTCCCCCGTCGGTCGCACCCGGATGTCACCGGTCGAGCCGAGCTGCTCGGTGACGCCGAGCACGTTGCCGATCACAGTCAGCCCCGCGAGGTCCCCCGCTTTGGGCGGCGGCACGAGGTAGAACGTGACGGGGACCTGCACCGCCGCGGGGAGCCCGAGGACGACGATGTCCGGATCGGCGGTCACCGTGCCCGAGCCCACCTCGCATGCGCTCGTGGAGGTGTTGGTCGTCTTCAGGCACGCGCCGCCGTTGATCGAGGCGTTGGCCAGCAGCCCCGGCGGGAGATTGATGGTCAGGTTGTGCGCCGAGTCGGTGCCGGTGTTCGTGAACTTCAGGTCAAGGCCCAGATTCGCGGTGGACCCGGCCGCCTTGCCGGCGCTCTGGTCGAGGCTGAGCGACGGCGTGATCGAGGCCCTGGCCGCGGTGGACAGAGCCAGGCAGGCCGCGCTGGCTGCCGTCATGACCAGGGCACGATGAACAAGATGGCGCATGTCGGGTTCCTTTCGCCTACAGCCCGAGGTGGGTGATCTGGGCGCGGACCGTGGTGCGCTTGCCCTTGGTGTTCTCGGCGATCACGCGCAGAGCCAGGCGCTTGAGCTTGTGGGCGGCGGCCTGACTGCGCAGCGCGGCACTCTCCCGCAGCGCCGGTCCGGTCAGCGTGACGCCGAGGCTCGACACGGCGCGCCGGAGCGTGATCACGAGGTGGCCGTGCGTCACGGCCAGCGACTTGATCGCCGTGCCGCGGACGCGCACCCCCTTGACCGTGAGCCGGTGGCCGGCACGGTGCGTGATGAAGCTGAGCCCGCGGGGCAGCTCGACGGTGAGCGCGCGGAGCTTGGCCGCACCCTTGGCCACCTTGAGGCGGAAGCTCATCGACGGGTGACCCGCCTTCAGGCCGGCCGCCGAGGAGCCCGTCAGGGCGGTCCCGCCGGCGGTGGTGCCTGCGCCCGAGCCGGGGGCCGAGGGGCAGCCCGCGACCGTGAAGTTCGCGGGAACCGTCGCCGTCTTGTCGCCGTTCTGACTGGTGAGGGTGGCGGAGGCCGTGCCCGTGGGGTCGTGACAGAGCGAGAGGAACAGACCGTCAGGCCCCCCGTCGAGCGTCACCATGAGGCTCGTCAGCGGGATGTCGGGCAGCCCCGTGAAGGTGGTCGTGTTGGAGACCAGGTTCACCGAGCCCACCAGGGTGAGCGGGAACGGCGGAGGGAAGACGAGCGTCAACGTCAGGCCGGTGATGGTCCCGGTGAGGTAGGCCTGTCCGGTGAGCGCGCGTGGGTACAGCGGCGAGTCCGCGGTCACGGAGCCGACCGGGGTGCACGTGCCGCTGGCCAGGTCCTGGCACAGGCGCTGAAGGCCTGCGACGTTCCCCCGCAGCTGTGCGTACGGGAGGGCCAGCGCCACCGAGCGGCTGGGAGCCTCTTTCGCGCTCTGCGTGACGGTGGTGACCACCTTGACGCGGTTGTCGGCGCTGTCCCGGGTGGCCGTCACGGCGAACGCCGGGGAATACGGCAGCCCCGAGCAACCCGTGACCGACAGCGGCGCGCTGACGGTCTTTGCGGTCGGATCGGCGTAGGAGTCAGCCGCCACCGTGACCGCCTGGGCCGTCGACGGGCATGTGGTGGGATAGCGCAGCCCGTCGAACGTGCTGCTGATCTCATGGATCGAAATCGGCACGCCATAGAGCGAGTTCGGTAGCTGGAACTGAATCGTCACGCCCACGCCCGCGGGATCGCCCGAGGGGCGAACCTTGATGTCCGCGGTGGAGCCGATCTGCGTGCCGTTGCTGTTGACCGCGAGCCCGGCGAGGTCCCCTGGCGCCGGCGGCGGGACGAGGTCGAAGGTGACGTTGGTCGGGATCGGGACGCTCCCGTAGGCGTAGGCCGTGACGGTGCCGCTGCCCACCTCGCAGGTGCTGTCGTTGAGGTCGGCGGTGGTGAGGCACGATCCGCCCGCGATCGACGCGTTGGCCAGTAGCCCCGGCGGGAGGTTGAGGGTCATGTGATCCGGGGAGTCGCTCAGGCTGGGGGCGAACTGGAGGTCGACGCCGAGATCGGCCGTGGAGCCTGCCGCCTTGCCCGCGCTCTGGTCCAGGCTGATCGTCGGGGCGATCGACGCCATCGCGCTGGGCGCCAGGGCCGCCAGGCAGCTCACGGCGACGACACCCACCAGCACGATCCGTCGCTTTGCGTGTGACATCAAGCCAGCTCTCCTCTGCCAGGGTCGCATCCTCATCGGGGATGTCGTCGAGACGCCGGGCCGACGCTCAGGACTCCGGTACGACGATGCCCACAATTATGAGCCATTACGAGGCGCGTGACGCAGTACCCTGCGCCGGCGATGACGGTGGTGCTCGACGGTGAGAGCCTGACGCTGGTCGACGTGCTCGCGGTCGCGCGACGCGGCGACGAGGTTGCGGTGTCGGCCGCGGCCTTGGAGCGCATGGCGTTGAGCCGCGCACGAGTCGAGCGCGTGCTGGCCCGCGGAGACGCCGTGTATGGCATGACCACCGGCCTGGGGCAACTCAAGCGCCATCGGGTCAACCCGGCCGAGATCGAGCGCTTCAACGCCGAGCTCATCGACAACCACCGCATCGGTCACGGGCCGTCGGCCCCCGACGACGTGGTGCGGGCCACGATGCTGCGACTGCTCAACGGCTTTGCCAAGGGCACGGTGGGCGTGCGACCCGCGCTGGCGCAGCGCATCATCGAGGCGCTCAACGGAGGTGAGCGGCCCGCGGTGCGCTTGCTCGGGTCCAGCGGCATGGCCGATCTGGCGCCGCTGGGGGACCTCGCTCACGCGTTGTTCAGCGGGTCGGCGCTGCAGGCCAAGGAGGCGCTGGCGCTGGTCAACAACAACTCCTTCTCCACCGCCCTGGCCGCGCTGGCGATCGCCGACATGGGGGATCTCCTGGACACGATGACCGTGGCCGGCGCGTTGGATCTCGAGGCCTTCGGGGCCAACCTCTCCACCCTGCACCCGGCGGTGAGCGAGCTGCGCCCCTACCCCGGACTGCGGGCCGAGCTGTCCGGGCTCCGGGCGGCGCTGCGCGGCAGCGGGCTGTGGGAGCCGGGCGCCGCCCGCAACCTCCAGGATCCGTTGAGCTACCGCGGCATCGCCCAGATCGGGGCCGCCGCCCGCGACGCGCTGAGCTTCGCACGGACGCAGCTCTCGGTGGAGCTGAACGCCCATCACGACAACCCGATCGTGCTGCCCGACGAAGACCGCCTCATCTCGGCCGGCAACTACGAGGCGCTGCCGATCGCCGCGGCCCTGGACTTCCTCCGGATCGCCCTGGCCCCGGCCCTCACCGCTGCGTTGGAGCGGTCGATGAAGCTCCTCCAGACCCCGCTGTCGGGCTTGCCCGGCGGCCTCTCGGAGACCGAGGGCCTCACGCGCGGCGGCCTCGGCGCGATCTCCTGGTCCGCACACGCACTCGCCGCCGAGGCCCGTTTGCTGGCCCAGCCCGTCTCCTACGAGCTGGCCACCACCACGCCCGAGGAGGGCATCGGCGACCGGATCACGATGGCGCCCCTGGCCGCCCGTCGCCTCAACGAGCAGATCGCCCTCGGCCACCGCCTCGTCGCCATCGAGCTGCTGTGCGCGGCCCAGGCGATCGATCTGCGCGGGCCGGCCTCCCTGGGCGAGCTCACCGCCGTCGCCCATCAGCGCGTCCGCGCCCGTGCTCCCTTCGCCGGTGCCGGCGTCCCCTACCCCTCGGACCTCACCGAGCTCACCGAGCTCGTCGCTTCCGGCCAGCTCGCGGCGCTGCTGGGGGGCAGCCGAACCGGTTCGTCCTGACCGCCCGCCAGCGACCGGCGCCAGCCCACCAGCACGGAATGGACGACCGTCGCACCCACGATCGGCTCCGCCGGCAGCGCCAGTTCCACCGGGTGCAGGATGAACGGGCGCGTCTGCGGCCCGCCGAGCCCGCCATGGAACGAGATCAACTCCTCAAAGGCGCAGCCCTCCTCGAGCTGAGCGTCGTAGAAGCTGTTGATGAGGATGTCGGGCGCGTGCGCAAACCGGCTGCTGCGCAGCAGATGTGCGGCCGCCGTGGGCGAGAATGGCGCCAGTGGGTCGTCGCCGTCGACGCGCTCGGACTCCAGGAACCGGGCTCCGGACGGCCCGAGCACGACCGGACCGTCCGCCTCCGATTGCACCAGCACGAAGCCGATGTGCGGGTGGGCCCGCAGGGCGCCGACGAGCTTCGGATGACGTTTGTCGATCTCCTCCAGCGACAGCCGCCGCTCAAGGTCCATGAGATAGACGAGCCCGAGGTTGCCGGAGCCGAGCACCACGACCTCCGGCTCGCGGAGCGTCGGCTCGGCATCGTCGTGGGGTAGCTTGCGGCCCGTGGCCTCCGAGAACGCGCGGGTCGCCGAGGCGTCGTTCTCGTCCCCCCCGCCGACGGTGGAGACACTGGCGTCGTGCAGCGAGCGTTCGACGAAGGCGGCGAGGTCGTAACCGTTGCGCTGCTTGAACGTCGCGCCCTGGGTCTGCCCGTGGTCTGAAAGGACGACGATCTTGTACGGCCGCGGGGCGAAGCGGCAGGCAGCCTCAATACGGCTGAATTGTTCGTCGAGCTTGCGCAACGCCGCCAGCGTGTCAGCGCGCTCGAGTCCTGAATGGTGGGCCACCTCGTCGTAGCTCGAGAAGGTGGCGTACACGGCCGGCCGCCCCCGCATCATGTCGGTGAGGATCCCGAAGACGATCAGATCCCGGATGGCGACGCAGACGACGGCGCGGATCAGGGGGTAGCGGCCGCCGCGCGCCCCACGCGGGCGGACGTCCCGGCGCCGCTGCGCGATCGCCGCCGCCCACTCGAGCACCACCTCCCAACCGAACAGCACGAGCACACGCGTGACGTTGAAGCCGTTGGCCAGAAAGGCGCGGTAGCCGGGGTTGGCACGCTTCTCCTCGCTCATCCGGCTCACGGTCAGGATCACCGCGTCAGCCTCGCCGGAAAAGAGGTTGCCGCGGCTGGCCCCGTCATCGGTGAGCAGTCCGTCGCCGGTCCTGAGCCGCTGCTCGAGCTCCGCGCAGTCGCCGGGAGATGAGCACGCGATCACCCGACCGGTGCCCTTGTCGGCCCAGCGGAACGCGGGAATGTCGTCGTTGTTGCCCAGCAGGATCCCGGCCTGGCTCGCCCCGGTCTGCGAGCTGAGATCGGTCTCCCATTCGGCCAGGTGGTGCGATCCCGCCTCCACCCAGCGGGCCAAGGTCGGAGCATTTCCGTCGCGCATCGCGCGCTGGAGCACCGGGAGCGCCAGGCCGTCGATCTCGAGGAACAGGATCCCCGGCACGTCGGTCTTGGCGCGGATCCCCTGCCGGCGCGCGATCCGCCGGATGACGCGCAGCGTGTACGTGTCGTTGTCGTTGGCGCCGAAGATGGTGTCGACGACGATCATCGCCGCCGACGTGACGATCGCCGTGAGCAACGCCGAACCGAACGAGTCGACATGGATGGCTCGGGTCGTGATGTGCGAGGCCAGGAGCAGGATGGCCGCGTCGAGCGCCAGGATGAGGACGAAGCCGAGCGCGAGGGTGAAGGGAAGGCGCAGGGCGGCGACGACCGGAGGCAGCACCGCGTTGAGCGCCCCGATCAGAGCCGCGGCGACAAGGGCATCGGTGAAGGTGCTGACGGTGACGCCAGGGACGATCGCGGAGGCGATCAGCAGAGCGACCGTCGCCACCAGCCACGACATGAACAGGTGCAGCGGGTGAAACCTCGGGGTCTCGGGGTGCCATACCGGGATGTGGCCGTACACGTGGTCGCCGGCTCTGGTGGCGAGAGCCGCTTTTTCTGGGACGTCCTCGGGCATGGTGCGCGGCCCCACAGCTTCGCCCGTCGCCGTTGCCGTTGCCTCACCCCGATCGGAGGATGAGCTGCGGCCGGAGTCTCGCTGTCATGAGGCGGTGGCGCACGAAGCTCCGTCCCGGCAGCCGTCGCCCGCACCATCGGTACGCGCTGGCCTCGTCTGGCTCGGCCACGCCAGCGTCCTCATCGAGCTCGACGGGGTGCGGATCCTCACCGACCCCGTCCTGCGCCCGCGTATCGGGCCGCTCGTCCGGATCTCCGCGCCGGCGCGGCCACGCGACGTCGGTGTCGTGGACTGCGTGCTGCTGTCGCACCTGCACGCGGATCACGCCGATCTGCGCTCGCTTCGCGCGGTCCGGCGCTCGGGTCCGATTCTCGCGCCCCAGTCCGCCCGGCGGTGGTTGATGGGGCGCGGCCTGGGTCCCGTCATCGAGGCCGCCATCGGCGTCGAGGTCGCCGTCGGGCCGGTCACGGTCACGGCCGTCCCAGCGGTCCACGACGGCCGTCGGTGGCCGCGCGGGCCCGCCCCGGCGCCGATCGGGTTCCTGATCCGCGGATCGCACTCGGTCTATTTCGCCGGTGACACCGACCTGTTTGACCGGATGGCGGACCTGCGGGGCTCGGTCGACGTGGCCCTCATTCCCATCTGGGGCTGGGGCCGCGGGGTCGGGGCCGGGCATCTCGATCCGGAGCGTGCGGCTGCGGCGGTCGCGCTCGTGGAGCCGGCCGTGGTCATCCCGATCCACTGGGGGACATTCGCGCTTCCGAAGGCCGTGCGGCCGCGGGCACACCCGACGTCTCCGGCCCGGCAGTTCGCCCAGCTCGTCGCGCGTGGATCGCCCGGCGTCGAGGTGCGCGTCCTGAGTCCCGGAGAAGCGACCGAGCTGTGACCGCGAGCGACGCCTCGAGCACGTTCTTCCTGGCGGTCGTGTTCCCGTCGGCCGGCGAGGCGGAGCACGCCTCCGATGAGCTGAGCCATCGCGAGGACGATCTGGTGCTCCGTGATGTGGCTGTCGTGACCCGCACGCCTCACGGCGCGATCGAGCTCCAGCAGACCAGCGGGGTGGCGGCCGGCGACGCGCTGGTCGGGGTCGGTACGGCCGGCCTCGTCGCCGGGCTGCTGTTGGGGGTGCCGGTCGTGGGCGCGCTGGTCGGTCTGCTGGGCGGCGGCGTGTGGGGGGTGCGCGACACGGGCATTCCGGACAGCCGGATGCGCAAGCTTGGCGAGGACCTTCAGCCCGGACAGGCCGTGCTCTGCGTCCTCGTCGACCCGGAGTGCGCGCCGCGGGCACGAGACCTGCTCAGCGGCTACGGCACCGTGACGGAGGTCGCGCTCTCATCCGGGTCCGAGCCATAGCGGTGCTGGAACAGCAGGTAGGCGATTCCGCCGATGGGCAACGGCAGCCAGAACGAGACCAGCCGGTAGGCCAGCGTCGCGACCAGGGCATCCTGGCCGTTGACACCGGCGGCGGCCAGCAGGCCGGTGAGGCCCGCCTCGACAAATCCGAGACCGCCCGGCGTGATCGGGATCTGCGCCAGGAGAGCTCCGCCCACGTAGGCGAGCAACACCAGTGACGGGTTCGGGCGCACGCCGACGGCCGCCAGACAGCAGACCAGCGCGAGATAGTCAAAGCCGACCTTGCCGACCGCGCCGCTGACCGCGACCAGCCACCGCCGGCCGAACGTCTTCCTTCATCCGGTCGCGCTGTACGAGGAGGTGCTGCGGGAGATCTGACGCCGCGTCGCGGCGCACCCGCTGGATGACCCAGCGCGCCGCGCCGCCGGCGATCAGCAGCGGACGGTCCCAGCCGAACGCCGCCGCCGCCAGGACCGCGACGGCGATGAAGGCCGCCACGCCCACGTAGAGGGCCTGAAGCAGGCCGTTGGGCGCCGGCGCGCCCCCGATGATCCCCGGGAGCGCCAGGACCGGCAGCGCACACACCGCGGCCGTGCTCGCGATCGACGCTGTGGCGAGCCCCGACGCGACATCGGTGTTCCCGATGCCGGCCCTGGTGAGCATCTTGTAGCCGACGGCTCCCGCGGTCGCCGCCCCGCCGGGCACGATGCTGCCAACCGCGCCGCTGGCCAGCTGTGAGGTGCCGACCGAGAACCAGCTTGTGGTGTGCAGCGCAACGCGCTGCATGGCCCACAGGGCGATGTAGCTCATCGCCTCAAACCCCAGCGCCAGCACGAACCAGCCGGGCTTGAGCGTCTTGAGCTCCGGCCACGAGGCAAAGACGGAGATCAGCTTCGGGGCCAGCAGGTAGAGCGAGAGGCCCCCGAGCAGGAGCATGAGGATCCGGGTCGCGATCCGCAGCCAGCCGTGTCCGCCCTCGGCGACCGGCTCGGTCGTCTCGACGTCGCCGGTGGGCGCAGTCATCCGCCGTCGATCGCACCGGCCGCGACCGGTGGCGCCCGGGTGGCGGCGCCGTCCGCGTCCGTCGGCTGCCTGAGCCGGCCCAGCTCCTCGTGGATCCGGACCGCGGCGGAGATGATCGGCGCCGACAGCACCATCCCGGCCAGGCCGAACAGCGTGCCGGCGGCGATGGTCACGCTGAAGACCACGAGCGGGTTCAGGTGCAGGGTGGCGCCGTAGACGAGCGGCTGCACGACCTGCTGGAGCGGCCCGTTGGAGAGGAAGACGATGAGCGCCATCACGAACGCCGCCGTGGTCCCCTGGTCGGCGAGAGCGAGCGCGAAGACGAAGAAGCCCGCGGTCCAGGCCCCGAGGATGGGCACGTAGCTGGCCAGAAAGGTGACGATCGCGATCGTGCCCACCAGCGGCAGCCCGACTATCACAGAGCCCAGCACGACCCCGCCGGTGCTGACGGCGGCGATGATCGTCAGCCCGATGAAGTACCTCCGCAGCGCCTGGATGACGGCGCTCAGGACGATGCGGGCCTCGGGCGGTCGCAGCCCCATGTGGCCCTCGATCCATCGCCCGAGCCTCGGGGCGTCCTTGACGAGGAAGAACGTGGAGAACGCCGTGAAGCCCAGGAAGACAAGCAGCGAGGTCAAGCCCGAGATGCCGTGGATCACGCCGACCAGCAGCGTGTGCCCGGCGGCGGGCACGTCCTTCTTGACGTCGCCTGCCGCCTGCGACGCCGAGTGAATGCCGAGGCTCTGCGCCCAGTCCTGCACCTTGACGAGCGCCTTCGACATCGAGGCCGAGATCTGCGGTGCTTCGGAGGTGATGCCGACGAGCACGAGCACCACCACCAGCACCGACACCACGATGACCCCGAGGACCAGGAGCCCGGCGCCGGCCGCGCGCGACACGCCGTGGCGTTCGAGGCGATCGACGAACACCCCCGCGACCGCCGCGAACAGGAACCCCGCGATGAGTGGGTCAACGATCGTCGCCGTCTTGCCGAGCAGCCATACGGCACCGGCGAGGACGACGACCATTCCCACCACCAGCCACGCGCCCACGCCCCAGCGGCGAAACCACATCGGCAGAGAGGAGAAGGACCTGTCCACGCCGCCAGCCCGCGGTGCGCCGCTCAGCGCGCCGTCTCGTGGATGCGAATCGTGGCCATCGCCGCGCCGTCGCTCAGCTCTCGGTGACGTCGACCGGGGCCGCCATCGGATCGCCGTTGTTCCCGGCCTCCGCCTGATCGGTCGCCTGCTCGTCCTCGAACGGGTCGGGAGCGGCACCCTTGGGTGCCTGCGCGATGAGGGTCTCCCTGACCTCGAGCAGCTCTCGACGTCGTTCCTTGTCCACCGTCGGGAACCGAGGATCAATCTCCATCAGCTCGTGGACGAGCACCGCACCCGCGCCCAGTCGGGCAAACCACTTGCGGTCGGCGGGGATCACGTACCACGGCGCCCATTCCGTGCTCGTGTGCGACAGCATCTGGGAAAACGCGGTCTGGTACTCATCCCATCGCTCGCGCTCCCGCACGTCGGCCTCGGAGAACTTCCAGTTGTGATCCGGCAGGTCGAGTCGGCGCAGGAACCGCCGGCGCTGTTCCTCCTTTGACAGGTTCAGGAACAGCTTGACCACGCGGAAGCCGTTGTCGCTGAGATGGCGCTCCCACTCGTTGATGTCCCGGTACCGCTGCTTCCACACGTCGCGCTTCTTCGCTGACTTGGGCAGCTTCTGGCGGTCCAGGTTCTCGGGGTGCACTCGTACGACGAGCACCTCCTCATAGTGCGACCGGTTGAAGATCCCGATCTTCCCCCGGGCGGGCAGGCGCTGCGCGTATCGCCACAGGAAGTCGTGGCCGAGTTCCTCGGGCGAGGGCACCTTGAAGCTGTTGACATCCACGCCCTGGGGATTGACCCCACTCATCACGTGACGGATCGTGCCGTCCTTCCCCGCGGCGTCCAGCGCCTGCAGTATCACCAGCACGCCCCACGTTTCCTGCGCCGCAAGTCGAGCCTGGTACTCGGTCAGCAGACCCACGCCGTCCTTGAGCAGGCCGACCCCCTCCCGCTTCTTCTTCACGCCTGCCTTGAAGGAGGGATCGAAGTCCTTGGCGAGCACCACGCGCTTGCCAGGCTTGACCCGGAACGGCTCGACGAACTCCGCAAGCCGCTTGCGCTGACCGCGAGTCAGCGACTGATCATTCCTGGCCATGTCATTTCTCCGATCCTTGGTCGGACGAGCCGGCGTGCCAGGTCTGTGCCGTGCCTGCGGCGGCTCGCGAGAGCCGACGGCATGCACCGGCGCACCGTGTCGCTCGGCGGCGGTCAATGTACGATCGGCCCCTGGCGACGCCATCACCCGGAACGGATGACCCACGCAACGGCCGGACGATCACCCTGAAAGTGCGATGACTGTCACGGCCCGCGCGGATCCAGGACCCCTTCCTGATGGCGCTGACACCCAGCGCGCCGCTCACGCCACCCTGGAGTCCGGTGAATCGGCCGAGCGAGGGCACGCGGCGCGAGGCGCGGTACCTCGTGCGGCTCACGGCGATTGGGCGCCGGCACCGGACCGTCCAGACCCAATCGCCGTCCTGCAGGCGCAGGCGGACACGCGTCTGCAGGAGCTAGTACCGATTCGCTACGGGAGGATGCTGGTCTCGCCGTTCACGTTCTACCGCGGCGCCGCTGCGGTGATGGCGGCGGACCTCGCGGCGACGCCGGACTCGGGAATCGTGGTGCAGGCGTGTGGCGACGCGCACATCTCCAACTTCGGTGGCTTCGCGGCACAGGACCGACGGCTTCTCTTCGGTCCCAACGATTTCGATGAGACGCTTCCCGGGCCCTGGGAATGGGACGTCAAACGGATGGCGGCGAGCGTCGAGATCGCCGGGCGCGATGTCGGGCTCCCCGCGAAGCGCCGGTGTCGGCTCGTGACGGAGTGCGTTCGCGAGTACCGCGAGGGAATGCGCGGCTTTGCGGACGAGAGCCACCTTCAGGTGTGGTATGACCGGCTCGACGCGGCCGAGCTCGTCGAGCGCTTTGGCGGGCGGCTGGGCAAGAAGGGCCGGATCCTGTTCGCGCAACCGTTCGCCCGGGCGCAACGCAAGACGAGCTTGAGGGCGGTCAAGAAGCTCACCGAGCGCGTCGACGGGGAGCTGCGGTTTCGTCGGGTTCCGCCGCTCCTGGTTCCGCTGGCGGAGCTGGTCGACGCCGACGACGCTCGCAAGGACGTCGACATCGTGCGAGTGGCGCTTGACGCGTACACCGCGAGCCTGGACGAGGATCGCCGGTACCTCTTTGAGACCTATCGATTCGTCGACATGGCCCGCAAGGTCGTCGGAGTCGGGAGTGTCGGCACCCGCGCCTGGGTGCTCCTGTTCACCGGTCGGGACGGGCAGGATCCGCTGGTGCTGCAGATGAAGGAGGCGCAGCCGTCGGTGCTCGAGCCCTACCTGGGTGCGAGCGTGTTCGAGAACCACGGCGAGCGCGTCGTCCGCGGCCAGCGCCTCTCCCAGGCGGCGATCGATCTGTTCCTCGGCTGGCAACGGAGCCTCGGCCTCGACGGACTGGAGCACGATTTCTACATCCGCCAGCTGTGGGACTGGAAGGCGTCCATCGACCTGTCGACGATGGACGAGTCGGGCCTGCACGCATACACGCGGGCCTGCGGGTGGTCGATGGCCCGCGCCCATGCCCGCTCCGGAGATCGTCTCGCCATCGCGGCATACCTCGGCGCCGGCCCGAAGTTCGATCGGGCGATCGCGCGCTTCGCGGCTGCCTACGCCGACCAGAACGACCTCGACCACCAGCGGCTCGCCGACGCCGTCGCCTCCGGCGAGGTGCCCGCCGTCACGGGTGTCTGACCCTCGGGCCGAATCTCGTGCGTCTCATCCTCAATCTCATCTGGTTTGTTCTCGCGGGATTTTGGCTGGCGCTCCTCTACGTGTTCTTCGGGATCCTGGCCTGCATCCTGATCATCACGATCCCGTTCGGGCTCGCCTGCTTCAGGATCGCCGGATTCGCGTTGTGGCCGTTCGGGCGCAGGATCGTGCGACGACCCGGCGCCGGTGCGCCCTCCCTGATCGGCAACATCATCTGGGTCGTGTTCTTCGGATGGGAGCTGGCGCTCGCGCATCTGATCTCGGGCGTCGCCTTGTGTCTGA
Organism: uncultured Actinomycetota bacterium; assembly: GCA_963708835.1. Classification (GTDB taxonomy): domain Bacteria; phylum Actinomycetota; class Thermoleophilia; order Solirubrobacterales; family Solirubrobacteraceae; genus Palsa-465. The sequence continues at coordinate 1,000,670 of CAVPUB010000004.1, forward strand.
CGATCATCGGGATCCCGCTGGGCCTGGCGAACTTCAAGCTGATTCCCGTCTCGCTGTTGCCGCTGGGCACCGAGATCGTCAGCAGCGACGATCCCCGGACGTTCGTGTAGGGCCCAGCACCGCCCCGGTCGCCGCTAAGCCGCGGCGCGTTCGCCCACCGCCCGGCGCCGCAGCTCGGCGCGCTGGAGCGCTGGGGGCACGTAGGCGGATTGGTCGGGCGTGCCGACGTCGGTGCCGGGCGGGACGATCTCGTCGATCCGGTCGAGGATCTCGTCCGACAGGCTGACCTCGAGGCTCGCCAGCAGGTCGTCGAGCTGTGCCGGGGTTCGCGGCCCGAGGATCGCGCTCGTCACTCCAGGGTGGGTGACGGCGAACGCCATCGCCAGGTGGGTCATCGGCAAGCCCGCCTCCTCGGCGAGCGGAACGATCTGCTCGACGGCGTCGAGGCGGGCCTCGTCGCTGAGGCTCGTGAACCTGCCGGCGCGGCGCAGGTCGGTCTCCTGGCCCTTGCGGATCCGCCCGGTCAACATGCCCTTGGCCAGCGGGCTCCAGACGAGCGTGCCCATGCCGTGGCGCTGGGTCACCGGCAGGATTTCGGACTCGATCCCGCGATTGAGGATGGAGTAGGTCGGTTGCTCGGTGCGGAACCGCTCGAGACCCCGGCGCTCGGCCACCCACTGGGCCTCGACGATGTCGGAGGCGGGCATCGCCGAGTGGCCGATGGCACGGACCTTCCCGCTGCGGATCAGGTCGGTCAGGGCCGACAGCGTCTCCTCGATGTCCGTGTCCGGATCGGGTCGGTGGATCTGGTAGAGGTCGATCCAGTCGGTCTGCAGGCGCCGCAGCGAGTTCTCGACCTCGGTGATGATCCAGCGCCGCGAGTTGCCCCTCTGGTTCGGGTCATCGCCCATGGGCCCATTGACCTTGGTCGCCAGCACGACCTCGTCGCGACGGCCCTTGAGCGCCTTGCCCACGACCTCCTCTGACTCACCGGCCGAGTAGCGGTCGGCGGTGTCGACGAAATTGATCCCCGCATCGAGTGCGGTGTGGATCATGCGGATGCACTCGTCGTGGTCGGGATTGCCTATCGCCGCTCCGAACATCATGGCCCCCAGGGCATAGGGGCTGACTTTGATACCGGTGCGGCCGAGCGTGCGGTAGTGCATTGGGTGCCTCCGTTGACGTGGTCGAGCAGCTTCAGCGCTAGGCTGAGATAAATGGAACGCTCTTCCGGAATTATACGGAATGACATTCCGGTTAGTGCGCCGGACACATCCCCCGCCCCCGGACGGCGTCCGAGGGCCGACGCGCGTCGCAACGCCGAAGGGCTGCTCGACGCTGCCAAAGTCGTGTTCGCCAGCTCTGGCGTCGATGCTCCGGCCAAGCAGATCGCTGACATGGCCGGGGTCGGCGTCGGAACCCTCTACCGCCACTTCCCGCGCCGGTCAGATCTCGTCAAGGCCGTCTTCCAGCGCGAGGTCGATGCCTGCGCCGACGCGGCACCAGAGCTGATGGCTGAGAACGCACCGGGCGTGGCCCTCGAGAAATGGCTCTATCGCTTCACCGAGTTCGTCGCGACCAAGCACGGGCTCGCGGATGCGCTGCATTCCGGCGATCCGGCCTTCGACGAGCTGCCCGCATATTTCATGAGCCGCTTCGGACCCGCGCTGGAGAACCTGCTCACCGCTGCGTCGGCCTCCGGCGATATCCGAGCCACGATCAGCGCCGACGAGCTCCTCTTTGCCGTCGCCCGGCTGTGTCGACCGATCGGAGAGCCGGACGTCGACCAGAGCCGGCGGATGGTCGCGATCCTCGTCAACGGGCTGCGAGTCGAGGCCGCGGGATCGGCGTAGAGTCTGCGGCGAATGCGCGCGGTGGTGATTACCGAGCACGGAGGCCCTGAGGTCCTGCGGGTCCAAGACCGGCCTGACCCACCGGTGGGACCGGGGGACGTTCGGATCGCCGTCAAGGCGGCGGGGATCAATTTTGCCGACACCCTCGCCCGGACCGGTCTGTACCCGGACTCGCCGAAGGTCCCGTGCGTGGTCGGCTACGAGGTGGCCGGCGAGGTGGAATCGGTGGGCGACGGAGTCGAGTCGGTCAAGCCAGGTGACCGAGTGCTGGCGGGCACCCGTTTCAATGGCCAGGCCGAGCTGGTGACCGTGGCTGAGAGCATGGTCTACGCGTTGCCCGCGCAGCTCTCGTTTGAGGAGGGCGCCGCCTTCCCGGTCAACTATGCGACCGCCCAGGCGGGCCTGGTCGTGATGGGGGGTCTGAAGCAGGGCGAGCGGGTCCTGATCCACGCCGCCGCCGGCGGGGTCGGGATCTCGGCGACTCAGATCGCCAAGCGCATCGGAGCTGAGGTGTTCGGCACCGCGTCGGCATCAAAGCACGCCGCGATCCGCGAGCAGGGGGTCGACCATGCCATCGACTATCGCAGCCAGGATTTCGCCGATGAGGTGCGCCGGATCACGGGCGGCCAGGGCATCGACGTCGCGTTTGACGCGCTCGGGCCGTCGAGCTTTCGCAAGGATTACGGACTGCTGCGCCCGGGCGGTCGCCTGGTCATGTACGGGGCCTCGGAGGTCCAGACCGGCGAGAAACGCAGCCTTCCGGCGGCCTTGCGGACGCTCGCCAAGAGCCCGTTCGCGTCGATGCCGTGGTGGAAGGGGCTCGGGGTGATGAACGAGAACAAGGGCGTCTTCGGCCTCAACATGCTCTCGTGGTGGGATTCCGAGGGCAGCCTTGATCGGGTGATCGAGCCGTTGCTGCCTGCGCTCGAGGCCGGGCAGATCAAGCCGGTCGTGGCCGCCGCGTTCCCGTTTGACCGGGCGCCCGACGCGCATCGGTTCATCGCCGAGCGACGCAACATCGGGAAGGTCGTCCTCGTCCCCTAGGGAGGCTCCGTGTAACGCCGTGGCCGCTTCGGTGACCAATGCAGAACAACGACCTGCCCGAGGAGGGACTGATGTCCAATAACGACCACCCGATCCACCACGGCAGCTTCGCCGAAGGCGAAGCGCATCCGGAGACGTACGCCGGCGAGGACCAAGTCGGCACCTTCGCCGAAGGCGAGACCCACCCCGAGCGCCACGCCGACGACGACCACGTCGGCACCTTTGCCGAAGGCGTCGCCCACCCTGAGCGCCACGCCGGCGAGGACCGCGAGGGCACCTTCGCGTAGAGCTTCGTGGGGCGGTGAGCTCAGGCCGCCCGTTTTGCCCGGCGGGTGCTCTGGGCGGCCAGCTCTGCGGCTCGCGCGGCGACCCGATCCTCATCGGTGATCAGGTGCCACCGCGTGCCGCGGCGCTGGCCCGTCCGGCGGATCTGCTCGGCCTGCTCCAGATCGCGGAGCAGCGACAGGATCTGGTCGGGCTTGCCGTCGGTGGCCTTGGCCAGCTCGGGCGTCGACATCCCGTCTGATCCGTCCAACAGCGCGGTCAGCTTTCCGGCCGGCACAACCGCGTAGGCGCGCCGGACCTGCTTCGTTCTCGCCGGTTTTCTGGGCCTTCGGCGGGGCGTCGGTGCGACGGCAGGGCCGCCGTCCAGGAGCGCCTCGCGGGCGCCCTCCAATTGGGCGATCTCGGCCTCGGCCTGCGTGAGGCGCCGGTCGATGCTCGCGACGATGTCGGTAGTGGTCATGCCACCCAATGTAGGCGACGCCATGCCTACGCGAGCGGGCTCCCGAAATCATCCAGAAGGGATGACGGCGGGGCCCCGGAGCGCTGGGAGCATCACGGGGTGGTGACTGCCAGCGGCAGCGATGCTCGTCCCGGCGGCTCGGCTGGGGCTGAGCCCACGGCCGAGCAGGCAGCGCAGACCATGCGCAGCAAGCGGTTCTTGGTGCTGCTCATCGTCGTCTCCGTCATCGGGATCCTCGTCTCGCTGGCCACCTGGTGCTTCCTCGAGCTGATCTACCAGATCCAGCGCGAGCTCTTCACCCACCTTCCCCACGCGTTGGGCTACACCAACGGGCCACCGCTGTGGTGGTCCCTCCCGGTGCTGGGCGTCGCAGGCCTCCTGGTCGCACTGGTGATCATGCGCCTCCCGGGAAACGGCGGTCACCTGCCGGCGAGGGGCCTGGCCGTCGGCGGCAGCCCCGGGAGTCCGGTGGACCTTCCCGGGGTGATCCTGGCCGGTCTCGCCGCGGTCGGTTTCGGACTCGTGATCGGTCCCGAGGCACCGTTGATCGCGCTCGGCTCCGGGCTGGCGCTGGCGACGATCCGCCTTGGGCGCCGGGAGATGGCGCCCCAGGCGCTCCTGGTGGTGGCCGGGGCGGGCAGCTTCGCGGCGCTGTCGTTCATCTTCGCGTCGCCGCTCATCGCGGCGGTGATCCTGATCGAGGCGACCGGGATCGGAGGACCGAGACTGCCCCTGATCCTGATTCCCGGGCTGCTCGCCGCCGGGATCGGGACGCTCGTCTCGGTCGGCATGGGCTCGTTCACGGGGCTGAGCAGCAGCGCCTACGCCCTCGGCCCGCTGACGCTGCCGCACTTCGGCCACCCGACTGCCGGGCAGTTCGGCTGGACCATCGTGTTGGCGATCGTGGTGGCGATCGTGGCCAGGGCGACGATGCTCGGCGGGCTGCGCACCTACGGCGTCGTGTCGCGCCGGCTGCTGGTGTTCCTCCCCGCCGTCGGCCTTGTCGTGGCGGGCTTGGCGATCGCCTTCCATGGCGCCACGGGCAGGAGCGTCAACGAGGTGCTGTTCTCCGGTCAGGACGGACTGCCCGGGCTGGTCGCGCAGGCCGGCGGCTGGTCGATGTCCGCGCTCGTGCTCCTCGTCCTGTTCAAGGGACTGGCGTATAGCCTGTGCCTGGGGAGCTTCCGCGGCGGTCCCACGTTCCCGGCGATCTTCCTCGGGGCTGCCGGTGGGATCATGGCCTCGCGTCTCCCCGGCTTCGCATTGACGCCGGCGGTTGCGGTGGGGATCGGCGCGGCGACCGTGGCGGTGCTCCGGCTGCCGCTGTCCGCGGTCGTGCTCGCCACGCTGCTGAGCATCAAGTCCGGCCCCGGCTCTGAGCCGCTGATCATCGTCGGCGTGGTCGCTGCGTATCTGGTCACGGTGGTGCTCACGACCAAGCCGGCCGGCACGTCGCCCGCCGCGCCTGCCGCCGCCCCGTCACCGGCTCCAGCGACCGGCGTGACCGCGAGCGATTGAGAGGCGCGCGTCGACGACCGGACGCGCGACCCGCGCGCCGGCGGTTGATGGTGCGGGTCCTGCGTTGACGAGCGCCAGCGGTGTGGAGTAGGGTCGATTCCGGGACTTGAGCGCGGGCAGGAACGGAGGCAGGAGAATGTCTGTTACCCCCCGGAAGGTGGCCGCGCTGGTCGGTGCGGCCACACTCGGCGCCGTCGCGATCGCGGGCGCCGGCTCGGCCGCCGGGTCGAGCTCGCGAGCCAGCATTGAGAGGCCCAGCTTTGCCAGGCTGAGCCAGAGCCAGGTCAAGGCACGGACGGCCGGTAGGCAAGAGGCCGTAGTGGTCGTGTTCAACAACCAGCTCGGCAGCCTGCCGGCGAACCGGACCCACCGGCAGGCCCGAGCAGCGGCGGCCGCGTCAATGCAGGCTCCGCTGGTCACCCAGCTCAAGCAGGTCGGGGCCACGCACATGACGCGGCTTTCACTCCTCAACGCGGTCGCGGCGACCATGCCGGCGGCCGAGGCAGGGGCCCTCGCCAACAACCCGGGTGTCAAGGAAGTCGTCCCCGACGGGACGATCATCATCGGCGATGCCACGTCGAGCACGCCGACGGTCGCCCCGTCCCGAGTGGCGAACTCGACGATGCCGGGGACGGCGGCCGACGGGCAGCAGTTGTGCAGTAAATCCCCCGGCAAGCCACTGCTGGAGCCCGAAGAGCTGACCAGCATCCACGCCACCGAAGCCAACTCGATCGCGACGGGTCAAGGCGTCGTCGTCGGCAACGTCAACGCCGACACCCTCGCCGGGAACCCCAACTTGATCCGGCCCAACGGGCAGCACGTCATCATCGATGCCCCCGACCCGACCGAGAACGTCTTCGACGACGAATTCAACGGCGACGTCTCAACGATCGCCGCACAGGGCACGGTCACCTACACGTACGCGTCTCAGCTGCCCTTCGCGAACTTCCCCTCGAACTGCACCTTCCGCATCCAGGGTGACGCCCCCGGCGCCTCCCTTCTCACCACCGGCTTCTTCTCCGACACGAACTCGTCGGGTCAGACCGTGGCTCCCGAGTCGCAGGTCATCGCAGGGCTGCAGCAGGCCGTGAACAACGGTGTCAACGTCGTGTCGGAGTCCTACGGCTTCGGCGCGCTGCCCGGCGCCAACGACGACCTGCTCGAGCCGACGAACGACGCCATGGTGGCGGCGGGCGTCGTCGTGGTCGAGAGCGCGGGCGACAGCGGCTCGTCTGGCACGGTCGAGGCTCCCGCCGATGACCCCAACGTCATCGACGCCGCCGGGTCAAACGACCTCAGGCTCTCCGCCCAGGCCTTTGGGTACACCAAGGGCTGGGAGGACGACAACATGACGACATTGTCGTCAGGCGGCACCGCTCCCAACGGCGCCGTCGTGGACCTGGTCGCCCCCGGCTATCTGGGACTCGCTGTCGCCGGTGCCGGCCAGGATCCGCCGTTGCCGACCGAGGCCTTCGGCGGCACCAGCCAGTCCGCCCCGTTCATCTCGGGCGCCGCGGCCGACGTGATCCAGGCCTACCGCGACACCCACGGTGGCGCCACCCCGACGCCGGCCCAGGTGAAGGAGATCCTCACCAGCACGGCAACCGACATGGGGGCTGACGCAGACCAGCAGGGCGCCGGCCTCCTGAACATCTACGCGGCCGTTCAGGCGGCCCGCCAGATGCCGGGCAGCACGCTGGCATCACGCGCGACCACTCCCGAGTTGGTGGACAGCCCCAGCCAGCTCGACGTACAGGGCCCGGGCGGCTCGACTGTGCAGAGCTCGGTCACCCTGTACAACGCGTCCTCGTCCACCCAGAGGGTCTTCGGCACCTACCGGGCGCTTGGAGGCGAGTCGAGCTTCGGACGGCCCGTCACCGAGAACGTCAGCGCCCCGCCTGCGGGCGCCCCCATTCCCGCCCAGGGCGCGACCGCGGCGGCACCGATCAAGTTCACCGTGCCGCGTGGCGTCGATGTGCTCGATGCCGACATGCGGTGGCCGGACCCGACCAACAGTGATGACAACATCCTGACGTTCATCCTCACCGACCCGGCCGGGAAGCTGGCCCAGTTCTCGTACGACTACGGCGCTGCCAACGGGGACAACCAGAGCCCGGATATCCAGCACAGCACCGTCCAGCATCCGATGGCCGGCACCTGGACGGCACAGATCGTGTGGGCCGACGGGCGCGGCCATGTGCAGAGCCCGCCGAACACCCCCGGCCCGTACAGGGGAAGCGTGACGTTCCAGGCCAGCGGCCAGAACTTCACGACCAGCCCGGCGTCGGCGCCCGTCACCATCCGGCCTCACAGCTCGGTGAACGTGCCGCTCAGGATCGCACTCCCCCGCGATCCTGGCGACTCTCCGGAATCGGTGCAGTTCACGGGGTCAAATGGCCTCCAGAGCACGGTCCCGATCGCTCGGCGTACGCTGATCCCGTCGTCGGGTGGCGTGTTCAATGCCACTCTGACGAGCTCGGTGTCTCGCGGTCCCGGACAGATCAAGACGTTCTACATCAACGTCCGCCCAGGTCAGAGGGACCTCGACGTGACGCTCCGAGCGCCGGACCACGCCGCTGACGATCCGGTGCACTACTACCTGTTGTCACCCGCTGATCTCGATCCCGCGGTGACCGAGTCGGGGAACATCGATGCCACGGCGATCGACACCACGCCGACGGCTGGCAACCCGACCGGGAACGCCTCGCTGATCGCTTCTGACCCGCAGCCGGGTCTGTGGGAGATCGACGTGATGCAGGGCTCGACGACCGACGGGACGGAGTTCTCCCAGACCGTCACCGGCGTCGTCGCATACAACCAGCTGGCACCCGTCCTGGAGACCGGTCTCCCGACGTCGACGTCGACGACCATCGGCGCCGGTTCCAGCGTCCCGATCACCGTGAGGGTCCGGAACACGACGAACCACGTCGGGTTCTTCGAGCTCCAACCGACGGGCAACGACATCACTGGCGGCAATACCGTCACGCCGCTACAGCTGGCCCCGGGAGCCGCGGGGACGCTGACCGCGACGCTGTCGCCGCCCGCGGCAGTGGCGGGGACCGCGGTCAACGGCATCCTCAGCGTGGTCGATTCGACGGACCCGGGAGCTCGTGACCCCATCGGGTTCCCAGCGTCGGTCTCGGACTTCCACGATTTCAGCTACGCCTACACGGTGGGCAGCTAGAGGTCGCGGCTGCCCACGAACAAACCCGAAACGCGGAAACCCCAGTAGAGGCCTGGGGTTTCCGCAGTAACGCCGCTGACTGCAGTGCCAACGCCAGGTTGGCCGGCACGTGCGGCCGGTCGGGCGAAGTGTCGAGGTTTGTCCGACGCCTCCGCGGCCGCGTCGGGTTGGCTGCATACGTGTCAAGGCGATCGACGAGGAGTTGACTCGTCTGGAAGTCTTGGGCTGGGACCATGGCCGTCGAATACCTCTTGGGCAACGTCGTGACGTTCGTCGGCGCGCCCCGTGCTCTGGCCGTTGAGCTGCCCTTGCGCTACGGCCCTGTGCGCCGCGCCGAGCGCCGCTTCTATGACACGTTCGATGGACGGCTGTACGCGGCGGGCCTATCGTGCGCGTGCTCGGACGGGCGGCTGGTGTTGCTCGACGGTGATGTTGAGGTTGCCTGGGCTCAATGGGCCGATCGGTGCGATCGGCTGTTCGTCCGTGACCTGTCTTTAGGCACGCTGCGAGATGGCCTGGCGGCCGTCGTCGGTGTCCGCGCATTGCTGCCCGTTGTGGACATGCGTGCCCGAACACGGGCACTGGGGCTCCTCGACGATGAGCAGAAGACGGTCGTGCGAGCGATCGTCGAGGAGTCGTCGGTGGTGCGTGCAGGTCGCCGTCCGCGGCCCCTTGAGCCGCGTCTGAAGCTGGTGTCGGTACGCGGATATGACGAGGCGCTCGAACGCGTGCAGCATGCGCTCGAGCACAAAGTCGGGTTGCGGCGCGCCGCGCGCCCAGTGCTCGAGGAGGCGATCATCGCCTCCGGCGCGACGCCCGGCGGCATCTCGTCGAAGGTTGACATCGAGCTCACGGCGCAGGAGCGAGGCGACGTCGCGGCGAGCGTCGTGCTGCGCCGCTTGCTCGCGGTGATTGAAGCGAACCTGCCGGGCACGCTCGGCGACGTCGACGCGGAGTTCCTGCACGACTTGCGTGTCGCGGTCCGCCGCTCACGGGCCGTGCAGCGCGAGCTGCGCGGTGTCTTTCCGCTCTCCGAGCTTGCGCACTTCCGTGCGGAATTCCGTTGGCTTCAGCGCTCTACCGGGAGAGCGCGCGACATCGACGTCTACGTATTGGAGTTCGATGAGTTTCGCCTACAGCTGCCCGAGGCTGTGCGCGGTGACCTTGACCCGTTGTTGACGGTGCTGCAGCAGCGACGTGCCGGCGCCCGGCGGGCGATGGTGCGTGCGCTGCGCTCCGAACGGGCCGGCTCCCTGCTGCGCGACTGGGGGCAGTTCCTGACGGGGATCCAGGCGGGCGCCGTATCCGGCGGGCCCGACGCCGGGCGATCGATCGGCGACCTCGCCGGCGCGCGCATCGCCAAGGTCTACCGGCGGATGGTCCGCATGGGACGGGCGATCGACGCCGACAGCCCGCCCGACGCCTACCACGATCTGCGCAAGCAGGGTAAGGAGCTGCGGTATCTGCTCGAGCTGTTCGGCGCGCCGCTGTACCCCGCGGACGTCGTAAAGCCGATGACCAAGGCGTTGAAGTCGTTTCAGGACGTGCTCGGTCGTCTTCAGGACCGCGAGGTACAGGCGACGATGCTGCGCTCGTTCAGCGACGCCGTCGCGGCGCAGCCGAACGGCGCCGCGGGGCTGATGGCGATGGGCAGGCTGATCGAGCGGCTCGAGGAGCAGGAGGCCGCCGCTCGGGACGAGTTCGCCGAGCGTTTCGCGGAGTTCTCGTCGCGCGCACGACGCAAGCTCGTCAGGGAGACGTTCCGGTGAGCTATGTCCTCGCGACCTACAACATCAAGGGCGGCGTGGGCAAGACCTCAGCCGCTGCCAACCTCGCGTACCTGGCGGCGCGCGAAGGTTCGCGCGTGTTGCTCTGGGACCTCGACCCGCAGGGCGCTTCGACTTATCTGTTCCGGGTCAAGCCGAAGGTCCGCGGCGGAGGGCGGCGGCTGGTGCGGGGCAAGAGCGAGGTCTCCGAGTTGATCAAGGGGACCGATTTCGAGCGCCTGGATCTGCTGCCCGCGGACTTCTCATACCGCCACATGGATCTCGCCCTGGACGCAACCAAGCGGCCCATGCGCCGGATCGCGCGGGTGCTTGCGCCCCTGCGCGATGACTACAACTGGGTGTTCCTTGACTGCCCGCCGAGCATCTCCCTCGTCTCCGAGAGTGTTTTCCAGGCCGCAGACGCCTTGCTGGTCCCGCTGATCCCGGCCACCCTATCGTCGCGCACGTTCGGACAACTCTGTGAGGTGGTCCGTGGTGGTCCGGAGGTTCTCGCGTTCTTCTCGATGGTCGACGGCCGCAAGCGCCTCCATCGCGAGGTGATGGCCTCGCTGCGCGCCGAGTACCCATCCATTCTGGACGCGGTTATCCCGGCTGCCGCCGACATCGAGCGGATGGGAGCCGCCCGGACCGTCCTGGCCGAGTTCGCGCCGCGCGGACGCGCGGCAGCGGCATACGAAGCATTGTGGGCGGATGTGCGGGCGCGGATCGCGCCCGGGATCAGCTTTTCCGATACCGGCGCGTAACGACTCGCGCCGACGACGCGGCCTCACCCGATGCGGAGGACGCCGTGCAGCGCTGGAGCGTTAGCGTCGAATCCGACCGACGATCGAGGGCAGGGATATGGCTACACCGACATCAACGACCAGTAAATACCGGGTGATCCCGGCCTACCCGTCCCTCGAATAGGGAGGTTTGGGGAGGGGCCGCATGTTCGGGAAGGCGTCGAGACAGGGTGGTGGGTCGTTGTCGTCCGCTTCAGACGGACCGTCCTCCGGCGCCCGGCCACGAGCCCATCTCCGCAATCGATTCGTCGGGAACTTCCTAGCTGCATTCCTGACCGTCAGTGGTGTGGCTCACGGTCGCACCGAACCCCGACCGCTCTTGCTGTCGAGCGTCGGTCCCCCGGCGCTCGGAAGCGCTCTCGGTGCGTCAAACCAGAGCGATCCGATTCAGACTGGTTCCACGGCGAGCCCGGCCGGACCCGGTGGCCCGGTCGGGGTGACCTGCGCAACCGGAACCGCCAGCCTCACGGGCGGGGTGGGCCCAGCGGGAACGGGCGGACCGATCGCGTTGAGCTGCCCAACCAACTCGTCCTCGGTCTCAAGCGCGGTCGGATCCGGCAGCCAGTCAGGGTCGCGGGGCGCGGTCGGCCCCGTCGGCCCGACGGGCCCTCAAGGCGGACCTGGTCCAGCCGGGCCGGCCGGCGCTCAGGGAGCATTCGGCGCTACGGGCTCGACCGGCGCCACCGGCGTCACCGGCGCCACCGGCGCCACCGGCGCCACCGGCGCCACCGGCAAAAGCGGTCCCGCCGGCACGTCCGGAGCCAACGGCTCGCGCGGTGACACCGGGCCCGCGGGTCCTCGAGGCGCAACGGGCACGCAGGGGTTCCAGGGCGCCAGCGGTGACGCGGGCATCGCGGGACCGCAGGGAGCGATCGGAACCCAGGGCGACAACGGCGCCCCCGGGGTGAGCGGAGCACAAGGCACGCAGGGGTCCCAGGGCGACATCGGCAGCCAGGGCATCCAGGGCGTGGCGGGGCCGCAGGGATTCCAAGGCGCCGCTGGGGTGCAAGGCGCTGCGGGTGCCACCGGCGCGACAGGTGCGCAGGGCACGGCGGCGCGCAGGGCACGGCCGGCGCGCAAGGCGCCAGGGGATCGCAGGGCACTCAGGGTTTCCAGGGCGACATCGGCAGCCAGGGCGCGACCGGAGTGCAGGGCGCGACTGGGACCCAAGGCGCGACCGGAACCCAGGGCGCGACCGGAACCCAGGGCGCGACCGGAGCGCAAGGCAGCCAGGGCACCCAGGGTGTCAACGGAGCCCAAGGCTCGACCGGATCGCAAGGCAGCACTGGCGCCCAGGGCGCGACCGGAACTCAGGGCTCCACCGGCGCACAGGGCGAGTCCGGAGCGCAAGGCACCCAGGGCACCCAGGGCACCCAGGGTGCCAATGGAGTCCAAGGCGCCACGGGAGCTCAGGGCGCCACCGGGACGCAGGGCACGGCTGGTGCGCAGGGTGCGGCCGGTCCCCAAGGCTTCCAGGGTGTCCAAGGCGCTGTCGGCGCGGCCGGTCCTCAGGGCGCGAACGGGTCACAAGGCAGCACCGGCGCCCAGGGTACGACCGGAAGCCAGGGCGCCAGTGGGGCCCAGGGCGCCAGTGGGGCCCAGGGCGCCAACGGCACCCAGGGCAGCACCGGAGCGCAGGGCGCGATCGGCAGCCAGGGCGCCACGGGCGCCCAAGGCACGACCGGGTCGCAGGGCGCCACCGGCTCGCAGGGCAGCACCGGCGCCCAGGGTACGACCGGCAGTCAGGGCGCCACCGGAGCCCAAGGCGCCACCGGCGCCCAAGGCGCCACCGGAACCCAGGGCGGCACTGGTGCGCAGGGTGCAGCCGGCCCCCAAGGCTTCCAGGGTGTCCAAGGCGCCAACGGCGCGGCCGGTCCTCAGGGCGCGAACGGATCACAAGGCAGCACCGGCGCCCAAGGGAGCCAAGGCACCCAAGGAACAACGGGAGCCCAAGGCGCCAACGGGTCGCAGGGCAGCACCGGCGCCCAAGGCGCCAACGGGTCGCAGGGCAGCACCGGCGCCCAAGGCGCCACCGGAACCCAGGGCGGCACCGGCGCCCAAGGCGCCACCGGAACCCAGGGCGGCACTGGCGCGCAGGGCGCCACCGGCCCCCAAGGCTTCCAGGGTGTCCAAGGCGCCAACGGGTCGCAGGGCAGCACCGGCGCCCAAGGCGCCACCGGAACCCAGGGCGGCACTGGCGCGCAGGGCGCCACCGGAGCCCAGGGCACCCCCGGAGCCCAAGGCGCGACCGGGTCGCAGGGCAGCACCGGCGCCCAAGGCGCCACCGGAACCCAGGGCGGCACTGGTGCGCAGGGCGCAGCCGGCCCCCAAGGCTTCCAGGGTGTCCAAGGCGCCAACGGCGCGGCCGGTCCTCAGGGCGCGAACGGATCACAAGGCAGCACCGGCGCCCAAGGGAGCCAAGGCACCCAAGGAACAACGGGAGCCCAAGGCGCCAACGGGTCGCAGGGCAGCACCGGCGCCCAAGGCGCCAACGGGCCGCAGGGCAGCACCGGCGCCCAAGGCGCCACCGGAACCCAGGGCGGCACCGGCGCCCAAGGCGCCACCGGAACCCAGGGCGGCACTGGCGCGCAGGGCGCCACCGGCCCCCAAGGCTTCCAGGGTGTCCAAGGCGCCAACGGGTCGCAGGGCAGCACCGGCGCCCAAGGCGCCACCGGAACCCAGGGCGGCACTGGCGCGCAGGGCGCCACCGGAGCCCAGGGCACCCCCGGAGCCCAAGGCGCGACCGGGTCGCAGGGCAGCACCGGCGCCCAAGGCGCCACCGGAACCCAGGGCGGCACTGGTGCGCAGGGTGCAGCCGGCCCCCAAGGCTTCCAGGGTGTCCAAGGCGCCAACGGCGCGGCCGGTCCTCAGGGCGCGAACGGATCACAAGGCAGCACCGGCGCCCAAGGGAGCCAAGGCACCCAAGGAACAACGGGAGCCCAAGGCGCCAACGGGTCGCAGGGCAGCACCGGCGCCCAAGGCGCCAACGGAACCCAAGGGGCCACCGGAACCCAAGGGGCCACCGGAACTCCAGGCAGCACTGGCGCCCAGGGTGTTGCCGGTCCACAAGGCTTTCAAGGTGTCCAAGGCGCCAACGGCGCGGCCGGTCCTCAGGGCGCGACCGGATCACAAGGCAGCACCGGCGCCCAAGGCGCGACCGGATCACAAGGCAGCCAAGGCACCCAAGGAACAACCGGGACCCAGGGCGCCACCGGCGCTCAAGGCGCCACCGGAACCCAAGGGGCCACCGGGACTCAAGGCAGCACTGGAGCCCAGGGTGTTGCCGGTCCACAAGGCTTTCAAGGTGTCCAAGGCGCCAACGGCGCTGTTGGTCCTCAGGGCTCGACCGGATCGCAAGGCGGCACCGGCGCCCAAGGCGCCACCGGATCACAAGGCAGCACCGGCGCCCAAGGCCACCAAGGGACCCAAGGAACGACCGGGACCCAGGGAACCACCGGAGCGCAAGGAGCCACTGGAGCCCAGGGCGTCGGTGTGCAGGGCGCGGCTGGCCCCCAAGGCTTCCAAGGTCCCACTGGCGTCGCAGGCCCGCAAGGCTCCACCGGAGCACAGGGTGGGACTGGGTCGCAGGGCGCGGCGGGAACGCAGGGCGCGGCGGGAACCCAGGGCGCCAAAGGCGCACAGGGCGCGCAAGGAGCCAACGGGACCGGGGCGCAAGGCCCCCAAGGCGCCACCGGTGTCGGGACGCAGGGCCCGCAGGGCGCGCAGGGGGCTAACGGGACCGGGGCGCAAGGCCCGCAAGGCCCTCAAGGCGCCACCGGTACTGGGGCACAGGGCGCTCAGGGCGCTCAGGGCGCGCCCCGGACGTTCACTCAGCAGAGCAACTCGGCGACGGGCCCGCGGAACTCCGGAACCAGCGCAACCGTGTCCGTCACGTGTCCGAGCGGCACGGTCGTCGGTGGGGGCGGACAGGACACGCTCTCTAGCGGCATCGCGCTGTCGACTTCTCAGCCATCAGCAAATGGATGGACGGTCACTTATTACGTCACCTCGTCAACAACCGTCAGCACGAACACGATCACGGCCTGGGCAATCTGTGCTAGCTGAACCACCCCTCACTACAACGTCTCGCGCGCTCGATGTACGCGGCGCCCTCGATGCGACCCACGCGAGCGCGCCATGCCGCGCCGTCGCTATGCCATCGCTCTTCGCTTGGGTGATCGTCATCTCCCTGGCATTGATTGGCTGTGGTGGAGCCACAAATGCGGCGTCGTCAACTGCCTCGTCCGCGCAATCGGCGGTCTCCGTCGCGAAGCTCATCAACACGGGAATCACGCAGGCGACCGCCAAGCAATACCAGCAGGCCGTGACGACATTTCGCGACGTCCTCGTGGTAAGCCCGAACAACAAATTCGCGTGGTACAACCTCGGCCTCATCGCGCAGGTGCAAAACCACGCCGGCCCTGCTGTGGCCGCATACACCAAGGCGCTGACAATCGATCCTCGGTACACGCCAGCGATGTACAACAAGGCGATTCTGCTCGAACGTACGAACCTTCACTCGGCGCTGGCGCTCTACCAGCGGATCACGTCGATCAATCCGAAAGCGGCGACGGCGTACTTGCGAGAGAGCTTCGTGTACGACCGTCTCGGAGACAAGACCAAGGCCAAGGAGGCCAGAACACGCGCTCTCGGTCTCGACAAGAGCCTCGCAACAGTCACCTCGCCCGCGAAATAGCGCTCATGTCCGCCCGCTTCAGTCGACATCCAGCAGTTCCACCCCATCATGCGGCCTGTCGACTGGACCACGTGCCGCGACTCCGCACAACCCGACGCTCGGCGGCGTCCGACTAGCTTCCACAGATGAACGGCGCCCCTCGAGTCAGCGTATTCACCGTGACCCACCATCCGCGCTTCGTCGACGAGTGTTTCGACAGTCTCCTGTCACAGACCTACCGCGATTGGGAATGGGTCCTACTTCTCAACTCGGGAGCACGATGGAGACCACCGCGGGACGACCCCCGGCTACGGATTCTCGTTGATGATGGCATCAGTGGTGTCGGCGCGGCGAAGCGCCGGGCATGCGCCGAAGCGCGTGGAGCGGTGCTGGTCGAACTCGACCACGACGACCTCCTTGCGTCGGATGCTCTCGCTGAGATTGCCCGCGCCTTCGATGAGCATCCTGAGGTCTCTCTCGTATACAGCCATGCTGCGCAGATTCTCGAGGACCAGTCTCGCGACGACTCCCGATTCGATGTCTCCAACGGTTGGACCTACCACGACGCCACGGTCGACGGGCACGACGTCCAGTACGTCCAGGCCTTGGCCCCTACCCCGCACAACGTGTCTTACATATGGTTCGCCCCGAACCATGTGCGGGCGTACGACAGGCTCGCCTACGAACGGGCCGGCGGTTACGACGCGACCCGACACGTCCTGGACGACCAGGACTTGATGTGCAAGCTGTATCAGGTTGGCGACTTTCACCTCGTCGACAGGTGCCTCTATCTGCAGCGGATGCACTCGAGAAACACGCAGAGTCAGGCGGACACGAACGCGTTCATACAGCAGGAGACGATCGCGCTCTACGACATGTACATCGAGTCGAATGCGCTCGCCTGGGCGGCGAGGCAAGGCCTGCTGGCGCTCGACTTGGGCGCCGCGCACAATCGGCCGCCCGGCTACCTCGGCGTTGACCAGTACGCAGGAGAGGGTGTCGATATCGTCGCCACGCTGCCAGACCGACTGCCCGTCGACGACAGCTCAGTTGGCGTGATCAGAGCGGTCGACTTCCTGGAGCACGTAGCGGACAAAGTTGCCCTCATCAATGAGCTTTACCGTGTGTTGGCGCCGGGTGGCCTCCTACTGGCGCAGACGCCGAGCACCGACGGACGGGGAGCGTTTCAGGACCCAACGCACGTGGCGTTCTATAACGAAAACTCCTTCTGGTACTACACCGAGCGGCAGTACCGAAACTTCGTGCCCGAGATCAAGGCTGCGTTTCAGGTCTCTCGGCTAGTGACCTACTTCCCAACCGAGTGGCACGAGGCGCACCGAATCCCCTACGTCACGGCAAATCTGATCGCGCTGAAGGATCGGACGCCGCGCAATGGAGGGAGGTTGCTGATTTGATCGGTCGGACGCGAAGCACGCGATCCTCATGCATTGGCGTGGTGAGCAGCGGCGGTCGTCGGCATCCGCACGAACCCCGCATGCGCCCCGAACTCGGCGGAGCGCGAGGTCGTTCGTGAGCGACACCGCTGGTGCGATTGGACGTGCCCGGCGCAGGCCGGTCGTGCTTGTCGTTGTCGCGATCGTCGTGGCGGCGATCGTGGCGGGCGTGATACTCGCGGCGACCTCGGGATCGACGCCTCATAGGTCGTCCCCTCCGTCATCCGCGGCCGCCACGCCGGCCGGAACCGCGACCGGCGCTACGGTTGAGGCGGTGTCGGTAGCCACGCTAAAAACGCTCCCCGCGTCGCTCGGGCACCCCGTCTACTGGAACGGGCCACTCGCCGGTGCGACCTACGAGTTGACGAGGACGCCCGACGGCCGCGTGTACATTCGGTACTTGACCGGCGGGGCCAAGGTGGGGTCGCCGCTTCCTAATTTCCTCACGATCGGGACCTACGTGGTGCCGAACGCCGAGGCGGCCGTACGCGCTGCCGCCGCTCAGCCCGGCGCCGTCCGCGTGCCGTTGCGCGGTGGCGTTGCCTTCTATAACCGGTCTCGGCCAACGAGCGTCTACTTCGCCTTCCCCGGGTCGAACGTGCAGGTCGAAACGTACGACCCGTCGGCTGCGGTCGCGCGGCGACTCGTCGAGACGGGCGCGATTAGCCCGATCCGCTAGGCACGGCTGGTCGCGTTGGTCGGCCGCGAACACCGTCGGGCAGGCATGAGCTCCGCACAATCGGGAAAGCATTTCGCCGGCAGGAGCCGCGTCTGGGTCACTTGTCCAGGTTTTGGCTGGCCCGCGTCAACAAATGTCGCCCACGGGCCGATATTTGCCCTCTCCCCGAGGACTGACAACCGACATGCATCTCTCTCCCCCCTCGCTAACTCACAACCTCATGAAGCACTGGCCGGCACGTCTCGCCGCGATCATCGCGGTCGGCGTCGTGTTGTCCTTGTGGGTTGCGTCGACCCGCGCAACGACCACGAGTCCGCAGCGGGCTTCGAACGTCGCGTCCTATCAGGATGCGCCTGCGGGAACACGGGGCCCAATCCGCCTGTCGTGCACGCGCGATGGGGTTGCGACGATCGGTGCTGACGGCCCGGCCGGCCCACAGGGCCCCGTCGGCGTCAGCTGTGCGCCGTCGCCGGCCGGCTAACTACCGCCACCAGATTCGAAACCGACTGGCGGAGAGCGCGCCCACAGTGCCCTTCGGCCCCGCCGCGCCCACCCTGCGGTGCGCAGATCTTCATCGGGGCCTCCGATGGCCCGCCGTCAGAATCGGATCTGCGTGACCTTCCGGTCTTGTGTTGCGACCCAGACGGAGTTCGCGTTGACAGCGAGCGCGACGGGCAGGCTGTTGAACACGATGGTTCCCGTCACGGTCGGCTTGGTCGTGTTCGTGAGTCGGTAGAGCGTCCTCCGGCTCTTGCTGATTGCCCAGACAAACGGGCCAGGGTCCATGGCGGCGATCGCGTCGAGTTCTGGCGCGATGGCGGTGTCCGCGTTGACTCGGAGATGGCCAGGTCGAGGGTCGAATCGCGTCACGTGGCCGTCTGCAGATGCGATCCACACGCCTTGGTCGAGAGTCACGGCGACAGGGCGGTGACCGGCAGGGAACGTCGCACTGGAGCCGCTCGTGCCGAGGCTCACCCGAACGAGGCGATCAGCGGCACCGTTCACGGCCCACAGCCAGCCCTCGCCCGCTGCAATGCTCGTTGCGGGGGGACTGCTATGCGCGGGCGTCCCGATGACCAGCGCGGCCCGCCCGGCACCCGGTGGCCCGACGTCCACATGACTGATGGCGCCGCTGGAGTCCGCGACCCACGCGGTGCTGTCGGCCTGGTCGAGGGCGAGTGCGAGGGGATTGCCGGGGAGTCTTGCCGTATGGACCTGAGCGCCACTGTCGCCATTGAACTGGGCCAGCGATCTGGAGGCCGCTGGGGCCACCCACAGAGCGCGAATGCCGGCGACGAGCGAGGTCGGGCGACCGCTTGCCGGGAAGGTACGCCCAGGACCCGCTTCGAGGTTGGCGCGGAAGAGCTCGCCGCGGTCGGGCAATGAGACCCACACGTTTCTCGTGCCAAGTGAGACCGAACCAGACACGCCAGGGAGACCGATCGTCCGTCCGACCCTCAGGCCGCCGCCTTGGAGCTTGACCTCGGCGGCGGCTGGGCTCGTCGCAGGTTGTGACGTCGCGCTGGTTTTGGCCGGACTTGTTGTGGCCGGATGACTGGGATTGTCTGAGAACGTGGCGATCAGCACCCCCGTCAGCGTGAGCAGGACGATCGGCGCCGACCATCGCAATGAGGAGCGGCGTGAGCTCGGCGCGGACCGCGATCTCTCTTCGACAGGGCTCATAGACGCGGTTTATAGCGCCATCTCGGTCCGTCACAACAGCCTCGAGACTGGCCCACATGACCTAGCGCTCGGCGGTGCCGGGAATTAGGATCGCCTCAGCGCGCACGCGAGGTGACATGGGCGGATCGGAGTCGTCGGAAGTGCTGTCGGATCGTGTCAGCGGACCAGCCCCGCAGCCTGACCCTGCGTTCCGCAGGCTGCTCATCGCGGGGCTGATCGGAGCGGGGGTCGCGCTGACGCTCGGGATCTACGCGAATGTCCACACCCCGGCGTCAGATCTCACGATCACACTCGGATTTACGAACACCATCACGCTCAAGGTGTGGCTGGCGACGATCGCGCTTGGTTTCGCGATGATCCAACTGCTCTCGGCATTCTGGATGTACGGTCGTTTGCCGTTGGGGATCGCGCCGGCTTGGCTTGGCACCGTGCACCGCATCTCGGGTCGGCTTGCATTCCTGCTGAGCCTGCCAGTCGCCTACCACTGCCTGTACCAGCTCGGCTTCCAGCACACCAGTGCTCGCGTGCTGGTCCACTCAGTCCTCGGCTGCCTGTTCTACGGAGCATTCGCGGCCAAGGTGCTGATCGTGCGCTCCCGCAACCTTCCCGGCGGTGTCCTGCCTCTCGCCGGCGGGCTCGTGTTCGTGCTCTTTGTCTACATCTGGCTCACCAGCGCGCTCTGGTACATCCACCAGTTCGGCTTCCCCTCGCCCTGATGCTGCGCCTACTTGATCGTGGGCTCACAGCGGTCAGTGTGGTCGCCACCGCGCTCGTGGTCGTCCTGCTGTTCGCCGGCCCGAGCCTGATCGGCGCCAAGAAGTCCAGTACCGGTGCGGCGTACCGGACCGGTTCACCGTCTCGTTCCGGCGCAACGTCTGGCTCCGCTGCACCGGCTGGCTCCGCTGTGTTCGCCAGCGCCGGGTGCGGCGGGTGCCACACACTCAAAGCCGCCGGCGCGAGCGGTGCGGTCGGGCCCAGCTTGGATCAGCTGCGTCCCAGCGCCGGCACCGTCAGCGGCATCGTTCGATCCGGGGGCGGAGCGATGCCCGCGTTCGCCGGCAAGCTCAGCGATGCCCAGATCGCGGCGGTCGCCACGTACGTCTCGACCGTCGCCGGTCGCTAACCGGTCTCCGCCAACCCCCGGCAAACACGAACGTGATGGCTTGGGGCCACGTGGCACAGACCGTCGCGCACCGCCCTGAGACGCGAAACCAGGGGAACGCTAGAACCGGCCAACGGAGCCCTGATGTACGCATTTTGTACGCACGAACCGAGCCGTCGTCGCGGGCGGGACCGGTGCGGCAACGACTCGCTGCCGCACCTGCGCCTCGCGAGGAGTTCGCTCAATGGAGGTTCTGGCCCGCGTGCTGCTCGGGAGGGCCGACCAGTCCCCCCTCGATCGGCATCAGCGGCATCAGCGTTTCCTGAATGAAACGGTCAGCCACGTCCTGGGACTCGTACGTCGCGACGATCATCACGCCCCCGTCGGTCACACAGGCAGCGTGGAAGGTTTCGGGGATGGACCCTCCGGCGCCCTCGGTGGCAGCGGCGAGCGTCGCCTGATACTGCTCTTCGGTGCCACCTGGCCAGAAATGGGTCAGCAGATACGACATCGCGGTCCCTTCGTTGGTTCGAGGGTCACTTGGACGGGTCCTCGCGCTCTCACACGCTGGATGGAGCGAGAACGAGCACCCTCGCCGGCGCCCCTCTTTGACTCGCCCCAAGCAGGGCGGCGATCGCGACGCTACTCGATTTCGCGTGTGGCGGTGGCGAATCGGAGCCATCTCGATCCGGACGCCCGGCTCTGAGAATTCCCCGGGCCCGACGAGAGTCGGTTAGTTTGATCAAACCCAATCCACGACCGGGCACAGCTCTTGCTGTGGGAAAAGAGACGGCACGATGGCCACGTACCTTGCGTTTCACGAGGTTGACGATGTCAACCACTGGCTGAGCTCACCCAAACGCGACGAGGTGTTCGGACCCCTCGGAATCACCGCGCGCACTTTCCAAGACCCGCAGGGCTCCAAGCGCGTTGGGATGATCGTCGAGATCCCCGACTTTGCTGCGTTTCAAGAGTTCATGCAGACCGCTCCGGCGGCCGAAGCGATGAAGCATGACGGGGTCCACCCCGACACCCTCGTGATTCTCGCCGAGGGATAGACCTTCGCTTGCTGCGCCGACGCAGAGGCCACCGACGGCCTCCGTAAGATCGGCGGTCAGATGGCGTCTAAGCCGCTTTCGGTGTTCAAAGAGCCTGGGCGGCGCCGCAGCCGGCGATGGACGCCCGCCATCCACGGCCTCGGTCTGTTCGTAGTCATCGCGCTGGCCATCGTCGGCCTGGTCGCCTTGGTGCTGCTCGTCCTCGGGCTCCTGGACGTGGATGCCGTGACCCGGCATTTCAACATCCACTAGCCGAGCCACCGTTCGCTGATCCGCCGGCCGCTCACCGGCGGCCGCCAACCCGCCTGCTGCCGGCCGGTCGCGGATGACCTGCGCCTCCTCGCAGCGTACTCACTCAGCCGTCTGCTCTTCGCCTTCGGCGAAGGTGCCGACATGCGCCTCCTCGGGATGTGCCTCCGGCTCGGCCTCGCCCTCGGCGAACGTACCGATGTGGCCCTCCTCAGGATGGGCCTCCGGCTCGGCCTCGCCCTCGGCGAAGGTACCGACGTGTGCCTCCTCGGGATGGGCGTCGGGGTCGGACTCACCCTCGGCGAACGTGCCCAACTGACGGTTGGAAGGATCAGAGATCGACATGGCTTGCATTCCTTACGTGTAGACGTGACTCCCGGCCAGGCATGGCGAGAGCCTTGCCGGAGTCTCGCTCGGGACGACGGTGGCCGCATCCGTAGAGCACCCGGTCACGAGTCGGCGGATACCCCCAACCCGTGCGAGCGCATCGGACGGCGGCGCAGATCCGTGGCTGACCCGGACGGGAGCTGCGGGTTCCCCCCGTTGGCTGCCGGGCCGCGACCGACCAGGCTGTGGTCAACCGACAACCGCAAGCGAGGGATGCGATGTTCACCAACATAGTCTGGGCGACCGACGGCTCTGAGCACGCCGACCGCGCGCTTCGCTACGCCGCCGACATCGCTCAGCGCGACGGGGCGAAGCTGCATGTCGTCCACGTCGTCGAGAAGCTCCCACCCAGGAAGATGGCCGGGGAGCTCAACATCCATGTCGACGAGGAGCAACTCAAGGACAAGGTCGCCCGCCAGACCCGCGAGGTCGCCGCTGAGCGCCATGTCAGCGTCACGCTACACCTCAGCACCGGCCGCAGCGGGCATGTCGCCCAGCGGATCCTCGACGTCACGAACGAGACCGGTGGCGACCTCATCGTCGTCGGGACCCGCGGGCACTCACCCGTCGTCGGCGCGATGGTCGGAAGCGTCGCGCAGGACCTCCTTCACCTCGCCCCCTGCCCCGTGATGGTCGTGACGCCGGACAGCCCCGCATCCGACACCCCGCCGGCGCCCCAGTCACTCACGGCCGCCCGCTGACCCGAAGCCAGCCGATGTATACGAATGTGATCATCGGAGTCGACGGCGAGCACGCGGGCCGCGACGCGGCAGCCCTGGCAGCGGTACTCGCGCCACCCGGCGCGCGTCTGTCGCTCGTCTACGTGAGCACAACCCCCAAGGCTCGCATCGGCCCGCTCACGCGGCATCGGTAGCAACCCGCAGCGGCGCTCCGGGATTCCCCGGCGCTGCCGGGGGCCCGTCTGCCGCCCGCCGCTCGGCGCGGTGCTTGATCCCGCGCAGCATCTTGCGCTCCATCGCCAGCGATGCGGGCTCCATCGCCAGCATCCCGACGCGACCCAGGGTGTTCGGGAGCCGGAACCGGTTGCGGCTCACCAGCCGCGTGCCCGCCTCGGTCTCGCTCACCACGAATGTCCACACCCAGTTGCCATCCTGCGAGCGCCACGCCAGCACCCGCTTTGGCTCCACGCGCTCGAGCCGCATCTCATTTGCGCCCAAACGGATCGTCTCGCCCACCTGGGGATCCTGGAACTCCGGCAGCACACGGTCGCTGCTGTGCATGTGCAGCCCGAGCAGGTTCTCGATCCAGTCATAGGTGTAGGCGCCGCCGCGCGGATCGGGGCCCATCTGCGCCAGCCAGGGCCACACGTCGCGGGCGGGCGCCGAGATGTCGATCGCGCGGGTCGAGATGCCATCGGCTTCGGTGAGCAGCTCGTCTCCGGGCAGAAGTGCCGCCGCCTCAGAGGGAGTGGCTCCCCAGTTCAGGATCCGCCGTCGCACGAGCCGCTGGTAGACCACCGCCAGCACGCCGACCGACACCGCGCCCCGTAGGGCAGCAGCTGTTACCCGTTCACGCTCGTCTCGCATGATGTCGACCAAAAATCAGTCCAGCAGCCCGCGCCGGCGGGCATAGCCCACGAGGTCGGCACGCGTGGTCACCCCGACCTTGTGCTGGATGTGTGACCGATGAGACTCCACGGTGCGCACACTGAGGAACAGCGACTCGGCGATTTCGGTATTCGTGTGGCCCAGCGCGATCAACCGCAGGACCTCGATCTCACGAGGCGACAGGCCGTCGGGCCGGGTGGCGCCTTCGGGCGGCTGGGCGGCCAGCTTGGCTCCCAGCTCGGGATTGAGATATGTGCGTTCCTCGGCGGCCGCCACGACCGCCATCATCAGCTCGGCGTCGGCGGCCTCCTTGAGGACGTAGCCGAGCGCGCCTGCGCGCAACGCCGCCTGAGCGAACGCCGGGTTCTCCTGCATCGTCAACACCACGATCTGGGTGTCCGGCATCTCGGCGCGCAGCTGGGGGATCGCATCCAGGCTGGACGCGCCGCCCATGTTGAGGTCGAGCACCAGCACCCGGGGGCGACACTCGCGCACTTTCACGAGCGTTCCCGGCACGTCGCCGGCCTCATCGAGCACGGAGAACCGGCCATCTGACTCCAACAGCACCCTCAGGCCCGAGCGCACCACACGGTGATCGTCAGCCAGAACGACGGTGATCCGGCCTACTGGTGTGGCGTTGATCTCGTGAACCGTCGCTGTCGACGACGAGGTCTGGATATCGATGGACTGACACGACATGTGGCCCACCACGCTATGTCGCCGTCCGCTCGCCGGCATCGGGCATGGCTACTCGAAGTGATCGGTGGCGACTACTGATGCTCCCCCTCCCGGGCCGGCACCCGCAGCGCGCCGCAGCTCTCAACCGTGGCACGCGCCACCAGCGAACCCGAGCTCAGTCGGACGCCATCAGGCCGTGCTCCTGCACATACGCCACCAGCTCCGCCCGCGTCGTGACCCCCGTCTTCTGCTGAATGTGCGCGCGGTGCGACTCAACGGTGCGCACGCTCAGAAACAACTGGGCCGAGATCTCCGCGTTGGTGTGACCCAACGCCACCAGCCTCAGCACCTCCACCTCGCGCTCGGTGAGACGGTCCGGCGGCCCCGGCGGCGTCTCCGGCGCGGCCGCGATCAGGCCTCCGAGCTGAGGATTGAGATACCGCAGCCCGCTCACCGCGGCCCGCACCGCCTCCACCAGCTCGGTGTCGGCCGCCTCCTTGAGCACAAACCCCAGCGCCCCGGACCGGAGCGCCTCGCGGGCAAAGCGCGGCTCGTCCTCCATCGTCAGGACCACCACCGCGGTGCCCGGCGACGCCGCCAGCATCCGCGGAATCGCGGCCAGGCTGGAACCACCGGGCATGCTGAGATCCAGCACGATCACCGCCGGCTTGTAGGCCAGAACCTTGCGGACCGCCTCCTCGACGTCGCCGGCCTCGGCCACGACCTCGAACTCGGACTCGAGCAGCGCCCGCAACGCGCTGCGCACGATGGTGTGGTCGTCGGCCAGGACGATCGTGGCCGGCGACGAGCTGTCGGCGGGGGTCTCGATGCGCCAGACCGTACCGCGCGCCGACGCTCCTCGCTGACGAACTCGTCGGGTTCCTACGGACGCCGCTGATGGAAAGCCCCGATGAAGCGGCGCGACCCGCGCCCGACGCCATCGTCACCCCCCGTCGCAGCGTCACATCTCGCTCACTGCTGGACACTCTGATCGCCCAGCCGCCGCGGCCCGTCACCGATATCCACAGGGCAGCTCGTCGCCACGTGCCCGCGCCACCACTTGGTCGCGCTCAGCGCGGCGCGAGCAAGCTGTCAAGCTCGGGCGCCGGCCGGCCGGTGCGATGCACCGCAGCGATCAGTTCGTCGCGCAGAAGGGTCATCTCCTGCACCGCGCCCCGGGTGTGCCCGGCAAACCACAGTTCTCCCCGGGGACTCGCCAAGACGCGGCGCCAGTAGGCAACCGCGAACTGTCTCGGCATCCAGAGGTAGAGGATGGCCAGATTGGTCGGGATCTCGGCGACGTGAGCGGCCCGCAGTGCACGAAACGCCTGGGAGGTGGCCCGGACCATGAGAAGCAGAGAGACCGGATCACGAGCGAGGCGCGCGGCGTCTGTGTCGGCTCGGTACACGGCGAACGCGATCGGCACCACGAACGCGAGGTGGCCGAGCAGCCACGCATCGATGTCGGCCGTCAGCCGCGTCGGAAAGCCAGCATCAATGAAGATGGCCTGCAGTCGCCGCGCCCTGCTCGAGATCGCACCGCTCGGTTCGCCAAGCATCGTCTTCTGCTGCCCGATCAGCACATATCTGACCGCCGCACCATCCAGGACTCCACCGGCCCCTGGGAAGCCGAGGACGACGCGGTCCCCGAGCGCCTCGATCAAGTGACGGCGGTGACCGGCGATGTTGCCGAGAAACAGCACGTCCGGCACGTTGGTGAGCGCAGCCAGGATGGGCAACGTCTTGGTCAGTTGCTCAGAGCGAACGGCGACGACAATGAGGTCGTAGCGCACGTCCGCCGCCGGGACGTCGAGCACGTCGATCGGCAGCTCGCGATGCTCGCCCGACTCGGCGTCGTCGAGAACAAGCCCGTGGGCGCGCAAATCGGCCCGGCGCTGCCCGCGTGCCACCAGCGCCACATCGTGTCCGGCCTGCAGCAGTCGACCGGCATACACGCTCCCAATCACGCCGGCGCCGAGAACCAGGATCCGCACCTGCGCCGCTACCGCGCTCGCATCTCAGTGACGCAGGCCGAGCGACATCGCCGCTCACGCCCTGGACTGTCTGTGTCCATCAGGCGGGCGCCGAGCCACTGGGCTCCATCGGGACGTCGACGCCGTCCGGCGCGGCTGCGTCCCGGGCACGGTAGTGCTCGCGCCAGATCAGCTTGTAGATCGGGATCCGGCGCGGGAGGGTGCGCACGCCGGGAAGGAACGGGACGAGCACGAACGCCACGCTGAGCAGCCCCATCACGCCCATCACCAGAGCGTCGGCGTTCGCCGAGGTGGAGAAGGGCTTGATCTGGTACCAGAAGGTGTAGAGCCACAGCCACACCTGGCCGGGATAGCTCCCGGTCTCGTTCATCATCCCCCACTGGTCACCGGACAGCTGCTCGGCCTGCGCTCGGTTGGCCAGGACCCCACCGTCGGCCATGAACAGCAGCGCCTTGGTGTAGTCGGTCTGGTAGAACTGACGATTGGTCAGCAGCGCACCGTCGAGCCCGCCGGATTGCGCGAAGGACAGCAGCGAGCCCATCAGGGTGCTCACGGGGCCGTAGCTCCCAGCGGGCATGGATACCGAGTCGCCGTTACCGAGCTTGGCTCTGCTCAGCGCGTTGGTGTAGGCGGTCGTCCATGCGGCCTGCTGCTTGGGAGACGCGCTCTCATAGGTGGCGATCGCGCTGTGCAGCGCGGGCTGGCCGTAGATCGAGCCAAGCGGAGCGAGCACGAAATCGTGCTCGGTGTTGATCGCGAGGTTGACTCCGAACCACTTCTGCAAGCGGACGAACGCGATGTGCTGCCCGGGGTCGTTGTGGTTATAGGGCGGCCCGTAGCCGGCTGTGCCGCTCGTGCCGTCCAGCTCACTGACGGCGGTGGTAACAAAATCGACCGGGTCCGTGCGCGACCACGACTTGATCGTGCTCGACCGCTCATCGGGAGAGGAGAAGACAATGGTCAGTACGACAGCTAGGGCGAGCACCACGGCCAGCGCGATCGACGCCTCCTTGACCAGGTCGTAGGGCCGGTACCCACCCTTCCACACGCGCGCCGCCTCGTCGTCGCGGCGGCGTTGCTGTCGGCTCATGATGTGCCTTCGCCGTCCGCGCCGGCGCGCATGGCCTTGAGTTTGTCCTCGAGCTCGAACGGTGGCACGACGCCGTGCCTGCGCACCAGCAGAACATGGGCGACGACCAGCCCTACCACGGCCACTGGCAGCAGCAGAATGTGAAAGGAGTACATCTGCCCGAAGTTCATGAGGTTGAAGAACGAGCCGATCCCCACCGAGTTCATCGCATCCTTGGCCTGGGTGGAGATCCACTGCGCGTCGAAGTTCTGCTGAGAGACGTATCCGGTGAGCGCGCACGGCACCGCGACCAGGAACGTGACCGCACCGGTGATCCACACCCGGGTCCGTCCCCCGCGCCACGCCGCCATCCAGTACTTGCCCCAGAGGTGCACGACCATGAACAGGAAGAACAGCTCAACCGACCACAGATGGATGCTGTTGAAGAAGTGACCCACGCTCGACACGTGCCACCAGGTGGGGCCCTTCAGCGCCAGGATCATCCCCGAGGCAATGAGCACCGCCAGCGCGCTCAACGACAGCACGCCGAAGACGTAGATCCAGGACGCGACGTAAGTCGGCTGGCTGTCGGGCAGCAGCTTCTCCGGAGGCAGCGCCGCCACGGCGCGACCGCGCAGTCGCGTCGTCCATGACCGCTCGGCTGAACTGCTCATCGTGAGTCCCCCTGTCGATGGTGGCCCGGGAACGGCGCGAGGACCGCCACCGCGAACACCACCAGCGTGAGCACGATCAGGATCACGTTCGACACCGTCATCGTGAAGAAGTGCCAATGCACCGTGTGGGCCGGGTGGTTGAGATTGACGATCGCTCCGAACATGGTCAGCTCACGCTATGGCACACGTACCGCGCCGCCACCCGTGGACCGCCTCGGTATCGCGCGTAGAAACTACGGTGATCGGGTCGTCTCATCCGCCGGCCCTCGCGGCCGAGCGCCACTCGCGTCGCTTGGCTTCGTAGCGGGAAGGCAGCGCCCCCTGCAGTGCCTCGGCGGCGTCAAGCGCACTGAGGGCGGAGCGGTAGTCGCCCCACCGCGCGTCGCAGTCGGCGAGCAGGAGCGCCAGCTCGAGTGCGTCCTGGTATTCCGGATCGCTGAGCTTCGCCCCGGGGACGGCGACGCGATCGACGAGCGGCTCGGCGCCAAGCGACTTGGGGCGCGCCGTGGCGAGATAGGGGGCGAGGTAGCGCCCCGCCACCTTGGCCGGCGGCCACCACAGCGCCTGTCCCGCCGCCGCCGACCCGCCGCCGTTGTGACGGGGTCGTGTCGCCTCGATCGCCACCGTCGCCTCGCGCGCAAGTCGCTGCGGCTCACACCGCAAGTACAACGGCGCACCCCCGGTCATGAGCAGCCCGCGAAGCACCGGCGCGAACGGCTGCGGGGCGACCGCGGCACCGGCCGAGGAGGCGATCGTCTCAGCGACCGCATCGGCCTGCTGTGCGGCAAGGCCGCCCTGCTTGAGCGGAAACGCAGTGATGTCACCCGCGGCGTAGATGTCCGCAAGGCCCGCCACTCGCCCGTGGGCGTCGACGGGGATAAAGCCGTGCGGGTCGTGCGGCAGACCGTGCAGCCGCGGGCCCTCCAACACAGGCAGCGTGACGACCCGGTCGACGAAGATCTCGGCACCGCCCGACAGGACCAGCGCACCACCGCGCACCCGCGCGGGATGCGACCAGGTCCGCAGAATGATGCCGCGAGCGTCGAGCATCGGCGAGATGGCAGCCGCGCCCGCCGGTCCGAACAGCTCAAGCGGCTCCTCCTCAGGCGTCACCAGCCACACCTTGACCGCGCTCGCACCGAGCCCACGCAGATGCCCCGCGGTCATCAGCGCCAGCTCGTAGAGGGGGAGCGGCCAGATCCGCTGGGAGGGCAGGGCGAACGCCACCGAGCCAGCCCGACCCTCGGCCAGCTCCTCAAGGAGATCGCGAAGCGCAGGAACGTCCACGCGGCCGCGGAAGGTCAAAGCGCCCGGGAATGGCTCGGTGGCCACGGCTCCGGTGGCAACGACCAGCGCGTCGAAGGCAACCCGCTGACCTGACCGGGTCACCACCACCTTGGCGTCGGAATCCACATGGGCGAGCGACTCCGATACCAGCGTCGCGCGGCCATCACCTTCGACGATCTCAGCCAGCCGATAGGCCCGCGCCTCGCCGCGGTCAAACGCCTCGGCGACGGTCACAGGCCGATACAGGAACTCGGGCTCCCCGCAGATGAGGGTGAGCTCGACGAGCTCTCCCGCCAGCGTCCTGAGAGCCAGGAGTGTCTCCAGCGCGGCAACGCCACCTCCGACGATGACGACACGCAGCCGGTCGCGCGTACCTGAGGTCATGCAGCGCACGGTAGACATCGCCGTGCGCGCCGCCATCCGTACCGGGCCCGTCACCGGCTGCGGGCTTCTACCACCGGCGCCGGCGCTCCCGGATCGATGCGGCACGGTCACTGTCATCCTCCGGCCGAGCGGATCACCCATCACGTGGTCGACGCCGGCGCGGTTGTAGCCGCTGCGGTCAAAGAGGACGATCTCGCCGGCGATCTAGCCGGCGATCGTCCCGGCGATTGCCCCGACGCCTGCCGTAACCCCCATCGCGAGGAGACCCCAGCCGGTGACGCGCACGATCGCTCGCACCCGTGGCGCGCCACCCAGGCGCGCCCCGAGGTCACCGAGCACGACCAGCATGACCGCCGCGACGACCACGCAGAGCAGGATCCGCGCCGACTTCCCCGGGAGGATCGCCGCGATCAGCGGCAGGATCGCGCCGGCGGAGAACGCCGCAGCCGACGCGGCCGCGGCCTGCAGCGGCCGGGCGCGGCGGTCCTCATCAAGCCCCAGCTCATCACGAGCGTGTGCTTCCAGCGCGCCATGACCGCTCAGCGCGTCGGCCACCTCAGCTGCCAGGCCGGGCGAGAGCCCCCGAGCAACGTAGATCTCGGTGAGCTCGCGCAACTCACCCTCGGGGTCCGCCGCCAGCTCTCGCTCTTCCAGAGCCAGGTCAGCGTTTTCGGTATCGCGCTGTGAGCTCACCGACACAAACTCGCCGGCGGCCATCGACATCGCCCCGGCGCTGAGCGCCGCCACCCCGGCAGTCGCCACCGCGGTCCGGTCCGCGCCCGACGCTGCCACCCCGATCGCCACGCTCGCGACCGACAGGATCCCGTCGTTGGCGCCCAGCACGGCCGCCCGCAACCATCCGGAGCGGTAGCTGAGATGCGTCTCTCCGTGCCGAGCCGCCGATGTCATCGTCCGGGCCTGGCGCCATCGTCGGCAGCTCGGCCAACGCCGAGGCGCGGGTCGACGACCATCGCGCGCGACTTGGCCATCGGGGTTTGTGCACTGCGCATCCATCTCCAAGACTCGCCCGACGGGCCGCCAGCCTCATGCGGGTAAATCAGGACGATCACTCCGCTCAAACTACGGTACGTGAAGGTGTGGAGTTGCGGCTTCGCGCCTGGAGCGGCTCACCAGGCTTCCCCCGTGACGTCATCTTGTCGACGCCCGATGCGCGGGGCTGCATGCGGAAAGAGGTTTCTGGTGGCATCTGTTCCTGGGGCTGGCGCTCATCGGTCCCGTAGCCCTCAAGGTCGGCAGCACCGGCTATCGGTTCATGCGCTACTACACCGCCGCTGCCTCCTATCGCCGCAAAGGTCCGCCTCCCCCGGCGCTCCGCGCGCTGGGTCCCGTGCTGGTCGGCCTGACGGCAATCGTCTTCGCCACCGGGGTCGCCCTGCTTCTCATCGGCCCATCCAGCCGCGGGAGCCTGCTGCTCGTGCACAAGGCGAGCTTCATCTGCTGGGCTGTCATCACCGCCGTCCACATCGCCGCGCACATGCCGGAGCTGGCGCGCTTGGACAAAGTCTCGCGCCACACCCGGACCGAACTCAACCAATTGCGCTCGCTCATACCCGGATTCGGCGCCGCCGCCGAACCACCCGTCGGCAGACCCATTCCCGGGAGCGGCGGCCGCTGGCTGTCGATCGGCACGGCACTGGCGCTCGGGCTCGTGCTGGCAGCAATCCTCATCCCGGACTTCCACGCCTGGACCGTCGCGCAGCCGCTGTTTCACCACCACCATCACCTCCACTAGCGGAAACCCACCCGCGATCTCAGCAGACCTCTGGGCGGTCGGGAGTCGGGGTCGACGCCCGCGGCAACCTCACCCGGCCTCGTCGGCGGCGACCGCCGCCGGCGCGACACGCGACCGCGCGGCGGGTCGCTGACGCCCGTCGCGCCGACGCCCGCTGAACACGCGGACGGTGAGGAGGTAGGCGATGGGCGCCACCGGCAGGAGCACGACGCCACGCAGCCACGGCGATGACGCGTCTGATCCCGCGCCCAGGGTGTGAACGGCGGCGAGCACCCAGATGAGCGGCGTCACACGATGCAGGCGCCGCCACATGCGTGCACCGATCCGGCGGCGCAGGTAAAACGTCGGACCGAGCAGGATGGCCAGGTAGCCGGCGATGATGCCCGCACCGGTGAACGCGGGGCGGTAGGGCAGCAGGAACGGGATGGTGATCCCGGCGACTCCAGGACGTAGCCACCCGTCGCCCAGCAGTGAGCCACCGTGCACGGCGATTGCGAGAAGGGCCGTCATCGCCACCTGCTCGTGCAGGGCGACGACGCCGCGCTTGCTGCGTGGCGGCACCAGCTTTGCGGCCATCGCCAATCCGATGAGGACCGCGATCGAGACGAGTGTCACGGCAACAATGCCCGACGCGCGGCTGACCAGCCACCACAAGTAGTGGGTAGGACCAGTGGCGGTCATGCGGCGAACGCGCGGGGCGACATGGTGGCGCCGGCAGTGCACTCAACCGGCCCGATGATCTCGACCGCGCCGTCGTCGTGGACGATGACCCCGCCGTGCTCGGCGAGTACCCCCCGCGCGCCGGCCGGTCCCGTCAACAGGGCCATCTTGGCTAGGGTCTCGGCCTCCAAGGCACCGTCGGGGCTGAGGGCCGTGGCGCCCACGAGGCCCGTCCACGCAGGTGTCCCAGTGCTGGGATCAAGCAGGTGGTGGCTGTAGCCGCCGGCCCGGTCTCGCCAGATGCGCACGTTGAGACCGGATGTGGCGATGCCACCCGCGCGCATCGGGATGGTCGCGATCCGGGATCCGGTGAGCGGATGCTCCACCTCAACGGCGAACGGCCGCACCTGCGCCCCGATGCCGCCGACCGCGATGTCACCGCCGCAGTCGACGAGGTAGCGGCCGTACCCGCCCAGCCGGCAGGCGACCGCGTCGGCGCACAAGCCCTTGCCGGTCCCTCCGGTGTCGAAGGTGATGCTCGCAGGCCGGTCAATGAGGCCGGCCTCGTCGTCGACCGCGATCTGCGCCCACCGGGAGTCGCCGGCAGGCGCCGCCGCGCGGCGCGGTGGTGCCCAGGCCAAGGCATCCGACAGCGCGGCCGGAGTCTGCTCGGCCATCGAGGCGACGTAGCCCGCCGCCTCAAGCGCGCCTCCGAGCGTCGGGTCGACGAGGCCGCCGCTGCGTCGCGCCGCCCACACCCCGGCACCGACCGCGGCGCGCAGGAGCCGCGACGCCGGAACGACGCGGCGCCGGTCTCGGTTGAATGCGGACAGTTCGCTGTCAGGGACGAAACGCGACAGACGG
Organism: uncultured Actinomycetota bacterium; assembly: GCA_963708835.1. Lineage (GTDB taxonomy): Bacteria > Actinomycetota > Thermoleophilia > Solirubrobacterales > Solirubrobacteraceae > Palsa-465. Next base: position 1,033,801 of record CAVPUB010000004.1, read on the forward strand.
CGCGCGAACTCCCACACAAACGCTCGCTCACGGTCGGCAGCCTCGAGCGCGGGGGGCAATCCCGGCAGCAGCGGGGGCTCGATCAGAAGGCGTACCTCGCTGCCCATGGCGGCGAACGTGTAGTCCAGCTCGTGGCTCATGGGTGAGTAGAGGCACGGGTCGTGGGCGGCGCGGTGGGCGCACTGCCCGATGTCGACACCGACACCGTCGCCGCGCCCCCGCGCCGGACCGGCCTGCCGTCATCGATGATCGTCGTTCGATACACCCGGCGCAGCACGACCACACGTGGCGCTGGAGGGAGCGCCGGGATCGGATTCGCCCGCAGCCGAGCGGCCAGAATGGCGAACACGGCGAGAAAGGCAGCCAGGGTGAGGAGCATCACCGTCACCCGGTCCGGGCCGCGGCGAGATCGATCCAGACGGGGCAGGGTGGCCACATCAGTCATCGCCGCGTCGCTCCCCATGATCGTCGCCGTGGCGCGATCCGCTGGTGTGCGTGGAGACCGGAGCCCCCGACGAGGCCGGCGCGCCGGCATGCCCGGGGCTGGGGCGGGTGGACACGGGAGGCGCCGACGAGGCCGGCGCACCCGCACTCGCGTGTCCCGGGCTGGTTCGGGTCGCCACGGGAGGCGCCGACGAGGCCGGCGCACCCGCAGTCGTGTGTCCCGGGCTGGGGCGGGTCGCCACCGGCGAAGCGGGCGGTGGCTGCGCTGCCCCGGCGTGCGACCCGCTGGCGCGGGTGGTGCCGCCGTGAGACGCGCCCGGGCTCTGGCGCCCGACCGGACCCGCGGGACCACGAGCGGGAGCGGCGCCGTGGCGCCCGCCGCCCGAGACGTGGACGGTCCGGTGGATGACCTGGGTGCGCACCTCGACCGCCGGGTTTCGCGCCGCCAGGGTCTGCGTAGCGTGGGCGCCGGGCTGCAGCGCCATGGCCGCCAGCACTCCGGCGGCCAGGGCGGCGGTCGCCGCTGCGGTTCGAGTGTGTCGTGTGCGCATCGTCATCGAGCCTCCGGATGGTGGGACTGCCCCACTGTGGCGACCGCTCGGCCAGGGGCTGGTCAACCGGTGGCAAAGCCTTGGCAAAGCCAACGCCGTTCTTAGACGGACCCAGCCATGCCTTTACTCGCGAGCGCCACTGTGGCGGCATGGCAACTCGCACGACTCCCCAGCAGGTCGTCCTCGCCGGTGGCGGTCTTGCCGCTCAGCGCTGCGCGGAGACGCTGCGCCGCGAGGGGTACGCCGGCGCGATTCGCATGGCGTGCGCCGAACCGCACGCGCCCTACGATCGCCCTCCGCTGTCCAAGCAGCTGCTCGCCGGCACGTGCGACGAGCCGTCACTGGCCCTGCGGCCCCCCGACTGGTACGCGGCCCACGACGTCGAGCTGCTGCTCGGTGTACCCGCCGCCGACCTCCGCATGGCGGAGCACACGCTGGTGCTGGCCGACGGCGCCGAGCTGCGCTACGACCGGCTGCTGATCGCCACGGGCGCACGCGCGCGGCAACTGCCCGTCCTCACCGGCCGCAGCAACGTCTCGGTCCTGCGAACGATCGACGACAGCCGCGCGCTTCGCGATGCGCTTGCCCGGGCCGCACGAGTCGCGGTCATCGGCGCCGGCTTCATCGGCCAGGAGGTGGCAGCGACGGCCCGCCAGTGCGGGTGCGCCGTGACGATGGTCGAGGCCGCGCCACAGCCGCTGGCGGCCGTCGTGGGGACGCAGGTCGGCGCGTGGTTTGCCCAATTGCACCGGGCCCAGGGCGTCGAGGTCCTCACCGGGCGGACCCTGCGAGGGATCTCTGGCAACGGTACCGTCACCGGCCTGGAGCTCTCCGACGGTCGCCGGATCGCTGTCGATCACGTGGTTGTGGGTGTCGGCGTCGACCCAGACGCCCACTGGCTGGCGACCACGGGCCTCGCGTGCAGCGCCGGAGTGCCCGCGGACGACTGCGGGCGCACGAGGGCGCAGGACGTGTTCGCCGCGGGCGACGTCGCGGCCAGCTTCGACGCGGCGAGCGGGCGCTGGATCCCGGGCTCGCACTGGGAGGCCGCGGCGCGTCAGGGTGCGCGCGCCGCCCGGGTGATGCTCGGCCGCGAGCCGGGTGCAGCGCCGCCCGCGGGCTTCTGGAGTGACCAGTACGGCATCCGCATCCAATACCTCGGTCGCGCGCGTCCCGATGACGCGGTCGTGATCGATGGTGATCCGGACGCCCGCGACTTCACCGCAACCTTCTCCCGCCGGGGGCGGGCGACCGCCGTCCTGCTCGTCAACCGCTCGCGAGGCCTACCGGCGGCGCGCGCTCTCATACAGAAAGGAACCGCATGAGCCTGACCGTGATGATCGATGAGGCGGCGTGTGCCGCCCATGGGGACTGCGTCGACCTGGCACCTGACGTCTTCGTCCTCGATGACGTTGCCAAAGTAGTGGGGACCGGTCCCGACGATCTGCTGCTGGCGGCCGCGGACGCGTGCCCGAGCGCCGCCATCATCATCCGCGACGCGGCGACGGGGGACCACATCTACCCGTGACCGATTCAGTCGTCGTGCTGATCGCCGCCGTCCCGGTGATGCCCGGGAGGGCGCGCAATCCCCGTCGCAGGCGAAGAAGACCCCGTGTCGCGGACGGTGCTCGACGGAGGCGGCGACGACGCCGCTGTGGTGGAGGAGATCGCCGGGGCCGGCGGCCCAGTCGCAGTTGTGGTCGGCGGGGATGAACCGGTCGAGTGCGGGGGGCTGTGAGGGGACGTGGAGATGGAGACGGCGGGGCCGCGCCGCCGAGAGGTGCTCGACCGGTCATCGCCGCGGTTGGTCGACCTCGTGGCCGGCTTCGACCGGACGTGCGGCGCGAGGCCGGTCGCAACCGATAGGGGCTCAGAGGAAAGGCCCACCCGCTGGCCGGCGAGCTGACTCGCCGCCCAGGCCAGCGCCGCGCTGACCGCAATGCCCAGCACCGCCGCTACCGCCGTGGCTACCGATCGTCGGGTCATCGGCCGGGCAGGCTACGCGCGGGCGGGTTAACTTCCGGCAAAGAGCCCGGACAAGGCTCGAGCATCTCAGACCGAGCAACCGGCGGCAGAACGAGGCTGACCGTGGTCCCCCCGCCGTTGCGCGCCGCGATGTGAATCTCGCCATCCCAGGCGGTGGCGAGCTCGCGTGCGATGGACAGGCCGAGCCCGCTCCCCGGCGAGCCGACGCGCCCGGCGCGCCCACGCCGGAAGCGCTGAAGGACCAGCTCGCGCTCGTCATCGTCGATACCGGCACCTCGGTCGCTGACCGCGATGCGACCGGGGAAGGTCGACACCTCCACCGTGGTATTGATCGGCGAGTAGTGGATCGCGTTCTCCAGGAGCGCGTCGAGGATGCGCTCCACGTCACCGCGGGCCGCCCATACGACCCCAGCCACCGAGGCGCGGCGGTGCTGCACCGTGATCCCACGCTCCCGTGCGTGAAGGCGCCAGCGCTCAACCGTCATCGCGGCGACATCGTCGAGATCGACCCAAGCTCCCTCCGGACGGCGCTCGCCGGCGCGGCTGAGAACGAGCAGTTGATCAACGGTCGCCGAGAGGCGGTCGACCTCGGCGATGCCTGCTGCCAAGTCGCGCTCCGCGGTGGCAGCGCCGACCTCGGCGCGCGCCTCCTCCAAACGCAGGCGCAGCCCGGTCAGGGGGGTGCGCAGTTGATGCGAAGCATCGGCCACGAACTGGCGCTGGGCGTCGAGCAGACGCGAGATCCGTTCGGTCATCTCATTGAACGAGCGTGCCAGGGAGCGCTGCTCGAGGCTGCCCTCCAGCTCGGCCCGCGCCTCGAGATCTCCCCCCGCGACACGCCGCGCGACACGCTCGAGACGCTGGACGGGCCCAGCAATCTGACGCGCGATGATGATGCCGGCAGCGAGCCCGAGTGCCAGCACGAGCGCCGCGATGAGAACGAGGCCGAGCTCGGCACGGCGCACCGCGGCCTGGACCGACGCCACACCCTGGGTGACACGCACGGCGCCGGCGGGGCGACCGTCGTGAATGATCGGCGCCGCGGTGGCCAGGATCTGCATCTCGAGCGTGCGGGAGTAGCGCTGGACCTGGGCCTGGCGCCCACGGAGCGCCGCCTGAACCTCAGGACGGCTGGCGTAGCTCGTGCCGATCTGGGCGGGGCCGTTGCTGTCGGCCAGCACGGCGCCCCGAGCATCGGTGATGAGGATGCGGCCTCGGATCGAGGCGGCACCACTGCGCGCGAGGGTCCCCAGCTCGGGCCGGCTCGCGGCACCGAGCAGGTCGGCGGCGGTGGCCGCCACAAGGTCGGCCTGCGCGCGGGCCTGGGTGCGCACCTCGGCGTTGACCCGAGCGCTCAGGTTGATGGCCAGCGGCACGCCGAAGGCGACGATGGCCAGCAACAGCACATAGCCGAGGGCGAGGATCAGACGGGCGCGCAGGCTTACGACTGCCTCCCGGTGCGCTCGCCGAGGCGAAACCCGACACCGCGGACGGTGTGGATGTAGCGGGGAGCCACTGGATCGTCCCCCAGCTTGCGCCGCAGCCAGCTGACGTGGACGTCAAGCGTCTTGGTGGAGCCGAACCAGTTCTCGTCCCACACGTCAGACATGAGCGTCTCGCGCGTCACCACGTGCCCGGGATCGCGGGCGAGGCGGTCCAGGAGATCAAACTCCTTGCGCGTCAGATCGAGCTCGGTCTCCGCCATGAACGCCCGACGGGCCGCCCGATCGATGGTGAGCTCTCCAATCACAGCGCGCCCGCGCACCGGCCGGGCGCCCCGTCCGCGGCGCAACACGGCTCGGATGCGAGCGATCACCTCCCCCACGGCGAAGGGCTTGACCACATAGTCGTCGGCGCCGAGCTCCAGCCCGACCACACGATCGGTGACCGACCCACTTGCGGTGACGATGATGATCGGCACGTCGGAGCCGGCGCGGATCTGACGACAGACATCACGCCCGTCGGCGTCGGGCAGCGCCAGGTCGAGCAGGACGACGTCGGGGGCCAGTTCCTGAACGGCCCGCAGGGCTTCAGCCCCGGTGCCCGCGACGGTGGGGCGAAACCCGCCGCGCAGCAGGGCGCGGGCGAACGGGTCCGCGATCGACGGCTCGTCCTCCACGACCAACACCGACGCGCTGGACGGCACGGGGCGATCGGCGGCGGTCATCGTGGCTGCACTTCAGCACCGTGCCTGGCGGGCGTCATCCGGGTTTGCCGCGGCTCCGCGGTCCGCAATGGGCCGCAATCATCGCGGGACATGTTCACGGCGAAGAGCCGGAGCGCGCGGTGAGGACCCCGGCGGCCGACCCATCACGCCCCTGGGCCTCGAGCTCGGCGACAATGGCCACGGAGGCGCCGGTGGCATCGGTGGCGCTCGCCCGGATGGTGGGACCGGCGAGGGCGGTGACATGGCCCGAGTAGCGCTGCCGGTCAGACCTTGGGCCGGCCGTCACCTGACTGTCGCTCATCTCCACGCCACCGCCGGGAATGGCCTGGCCCTCGATGCGGATGTGGACGTAACGCAGGCTCGGGTCAGCGACGACGAGCGAGATGTCCACGACCGCCGCCCCTGGACCGAGCTGACGTTGTCCCACCCGTCCCCGGAACCTCGCTGACACCACAACCGGGTGCGGCCCCGAAGCGGCGTGAGAGGCTGACACCGGAGTACGGCCGGACACGCTTGTGATGGCGCGAGCTGAAGCCAACAGGGCCGCCGGCGTTCCCGCCCGCTCCGCCCAGCCGGAGCCCAGCGGCCCCGGCAGCAGCCATGCCACCAACCCGAGCGGGAAGAGCGCCGCGGCCCCCAGCGCCGACAGGCGCATCGGCAGATGGGTCGGCCAGCCCGCGCACACGCGCGCGACGACCGCCGCGAGCAGGAGGACGACACACAGGCCCGTCAGCACGAGCATCCAGTGCGCCTTCGGGTCAGTGCCTGTCCCGTAACTGTGGAGAAGAGCGAGAGGCCAGCCGGCGTAGACCAGCCAATGCGTCGCCCGCCACCCGCGATAGCCGACGCGCTGACGGATGAGGCTCGTGATCGTCACCGCCGCCACCAGGTCGAAGGCGACCGCCCCGAGCCCGAGCCACACCGGGCGATACGCGGAGCGAAACGGCATGACGACATCGAGGACGCCAATGGGAGCAAAGCCGTCGAGCAGCGTCGTCAGCACGTGGAGCAGCACGAACACGACCGCGAGCAGTGACACGCTGCGATGCAGCGCGTCGACCACGAACCGCCGGTTGGCAAGCTCCATGCGGCGCACGCTGGCGATACCGAGTGCGACGCTGCACGTCAGGAGCACCAGCGCCATCGCGCCGGTGGCGCGGGTGATGAACCAATAGGAGCTGGGGGCCGCAGCAACGACCATGACGCTCGTCAGGACCCGCCGGACACCACCGGGGCGACATCAGCGGAGGTGGCCGGGACGGGCGCAGCCGCGGGGGGCTGGATCGAGGGCGCGGGGACGGTCGACCCCGCGGTGTCGTTGCTGTCGCCAACCGGGCGCTGGGCCGGCGGGGCGCTCGGGATCGTCGACGGGGCCGCACGGGCGTGGTAGGCGTGGGCGGTCAGCGCAGCCAGGCCGCTCGCCACGCCCACTGCCAAACCCGCGATCCAGCGCTGCGCACGTCTGGCCAGCCGCACCCCGTCGTCGCGCGCCTGCGCCGCGTCGACGGCATGGTCGGCTCCGCGGGCGTGCGGTGGAGGGCTGTCGGTCCGCATGTCGAAGTCCGATCGTCTGCGGGTCGTGTAATGAAGCGCTAAGACAAGGGTGAGATTGCGCTCATGGCCGTCGAGCGTGCGGCGACAGCAGCGTTAGCCGCGCAGCGCGCGAAGCGCGTTGAGGATCACGGCGAGGTCGATGCCCTCCTGGAGCAGCGCGCCGGCCAGCGGCGGTAGGTGCCCGGTTGCCGCCACCGCCATCGCGGCAAGACTCAGCCCCATTCCCGCAAGCACGCTCTGGCGGGCGATGGCCACGGCACGGCGGCCGGCGTGAACCGCGTCGGCGACCCGGTCGATGCGGTCGACGGTGATGACGACGTCGGCGGTCTCGGATGAGACAGTCGCACCGGCCGCGCCCATCGCGATGCCCACGTCGGCGAGGGCGAGCGCGGGTGCGTCGTTGACGCCGTCGCCGACCATGATCACGGGCGCCAGGCCCGGTCGCCCCCGCAAGGCGCGAACGACCGCGAGCTTCTCGTCGGGGGACTGTTCAGCGTAGACGCGGTCCATCCCCAGCTGATCGCCCACCCGCTGTGCCACCGACTGACGGTCGCCCGAGACGAGCGCGATATGGCGGACACCCTCCGCGCGCAGACGGGCAACGATCGTCGCTGTCTCGGGCCGTGGCTCGTCGGCCATCACGATGACTCCGGCGAGGTGCCCGTCGACTGCGACCAGCACGCGCGCCTCACCGGAACCGCGGTCGCTCAACACGGTCGCAGAGGCAAGTTCGCTCTCGGACACCCCCGCGCCCAGCAGAAAGGCACGGCTTCCCACCGCGACCGTCCGGCCCTCAACCAATCCCACGATGCCCTGGCCAGGGTCCTCGATGACGTCGCTGGGCGGGTGCAAAGCAAGCGCTGCCTCACCGGCCGCGCGTACGAGCGCCTCCCCGAGTACATGGGCGGAGACCTGATCGACGGACGCGGCGAGCCCGAGTAGCTCGGCTCCCCCCACGCCGGCGCACGGGACAACGTCGCGCACTCTCGGGCTCCCGACGGTCAGGGTGCCCGTCTTGTCAAAGAGGACTGTGCGGGCCCGCCCCAGCGTCTCGATCGCAGCGGCGCCCTTGACGATGACACCAGCCCGGGCGGCGCGTGACAGCCCCGATACGAACGCGATCGGGGCCGCCAGGATCAGCGGACACGGCGTGGCGACAACCACGACGGCGAGCGCGCGGACTGGGTCGCCGCTCAGCAACCATGCGCCGCCGGCCACCAGGAACGTGGCCGGCAGAAAGAAACCGGCGTAGCGATCAGCCATCCGGACGAAAGGGGCGCGCTGCGCCTGCGCCTGCTCGACCAGCCGAACGAGCGCGGCGTAGGCGCTGTCGGACGCGGCGCGTGTGGCGATGACCTCGAAGGGCGCGCCGGCGTTGGCGGTGCCGCTCAGGACGGCCATACCGGCGCCGAGCGTGACCGGCAGCGGCTCCCCGCTCAGCGTGCTCGTGTCGATCACCGCCTCAGGACTGGCCAGTGACCCGTCGACCGGGACGACCTCGCCGGCGCGCACGACCACCGTGTCACCCGCCTGCACGCCCTCCACGTCAACACGTTCGATCACGTCCCCGATTCGGCGTTGCGCGAACTTCGGCGCCCGTGAGACCAGCGCCGTGAGCTCGCGGCGCGCTCGGGTCGAGGCGAGATCCTCGATGGCCTGCCCGCCGGAGAACATCAGCCCGACGACCACGCCCGCCAGCTCCTGGCCGAGTGCGAGTGCACCCACCATGGCGACCAGGGCGATCGCGTCCACGCCCATGTGGTGGTCTGCGACGACGGTGTGCACGACCTCGGCGAGGAGGGCGGACGCAAGGATCGCCACGGCCAGCTGCCAGACAGCGTCGCCTGCACGTGGGAGCGCGGCGGCATGCAGGATGCCTCCGACGAGGATCGCCGCCAGCGCGCCCGCGGCCAGGATGGGAGCGCGATGCTCGACGACACGACGCAGGGTCGGGCCGGGACGCCAACGCGGGCGCCCGTCCGACGCACCGGCGGTTTCGGCGCTCGGCGGCGAGATATCCACAGCCGTCGGAGGCGGCGCCACCGTCATACGACCAGCGTGGCAGCGGTCAACGGGCCCGTCATCCGTCGTTTCCCCGGCGCCACGCCGGAAAGCCCCGGAATCGGTCAGGCTTCGCGCCCTGAACCGGCGCCGGCCGTCGGACGTCGCGGGGCACGGTCGGCCCGCGCTACCAGGGGCCGGTGCGCCGGCGCGGCCACGAAACCATCGATCTCCAGTTCGATGCGCGCCCCGACCCCGCGCGGCTCGGCGGCCCGGACCTGACCGTCGTGGGCCTCGGCGATGGCCCGCACGATGGCGAGACCCAGCCCGGCGCCGCCCGTCTTGCGGTCGCGAGCGCCGTCCGTGCGATGGAACCTCTCGAAGATGCGGACGCGCTCCTCCTCGGGGATCCCCGGGCCGTCATCGGCGACGGTGAAGCGCACCCGGCCGCCCGAGAGGGCCTCCACATGGAGGCCGACATATCCGTCCGGCGCGACAGTGTGCGCGATCGCGTTGTCGATCAGATTGCGCAACGCTTGAGCGAGACGATCAGGGTCGGCGTCCAGCTGTCCCTCGGGCACGGGCCCGAGCTCCAGCCGACGATCGACTCCGACGGTCGACGTCGTCCACAGCTCCTCGATGAACTGCGGCAGATCGATCTCGCGCCGGTCGGTCAGCTCGCGCTGCTCAGAGCGCGCCAGCAGCAGCATGTCCTCGACCAGGCGCGTGGTGCGGGCTACCTCGCCGGCGACGATCCGCTGCACGTGCTGGACGTCCTCGACCGATGGATCCTGGTAGCGCGCCAGTACGTCGAGCTGCCCGGAGATGACCGCCAATGGGGTGCGCAGCTCGTGGGACGCGTCGGCCACGAAATCGCGCTGCTGACGAAAGGCCGCCGCCAGCCGATCGAGCATGTGATTGAACGCGTTGGCCAGCACCCAGATCTCGTGGCTGGCCGGGTCGGCCTTCATCCGCGGATGCAGATCGCCGCCATCGACACGCTCTGCGACGCGAGCCATGCGCCGCAGAGGCCGCGACACCGACAGGCCGGCGAGATACGAGAGAAGAAGGATGAGAGCCAGCGCCAGCGCCCCGGCGATGAGCAACGAGCGCGCGATGGCGTGCTGCGCGCTCGTGACCCCCGTCAGGGCCTCGCCGGCCCCGAGGCGCACCTGCTGTCCCGCGGCTGCGATCAGGCGATCGTCGAGGCGGACCGGACCGACATCAGGAACGACGGCGGTCCGCAGTCCGACAGGGCCTCTGAGGACGGCCTCGCCGAGGGCGTCCTCGCGCGCCTGTTGCGCGGCGGTCTCGCCGGCCTCGGGTGCAGACGCGCCGAACAGCTCGGGGTGGTTGCTCGCGGTTCCGGCTCCTGGGACGACCGCGAACATGAGCGATGCCCTGCCGTTGTAGGGCTGAGCACGCAGGTAGCCGCGGAGCTCGGTGAGCAATTGGCCGGATGAGCGGGGGCGCAACGCCCGCACCGTCTGGCTGAGCTGCGCGAGGTCGGCGCGGGCGTCGTCCTCGATCCGCGCGCGCAGCTGGTTGCCCGTCTGCTCATAGACGACCACGAACACGATCGCGAAGCCAATGAGCATCACCGCCACCACCCATCCCACCAGTCGCCAACGCACGCTGGCGCGACGGATCACGCGGCGGCCTCGAGCCGGTAGCCACGCAGCCTGAGCGTGGTGATGGTCACCGGGCGGCGGTCAGGCCCTGAGAGCTTGCGGCGCAGGTAGCCGACGTACACGTCGACGATGTTGGTGCCCGGGTCGTGGTCATACCCCCACACCGCCCTGAGGATCTGATCGCGGCTGAGTACCCGCCCGATGTTGTGGAGGAAGTAGATGAGCAGCTCGAATTCCGTCGCGCTGAGGCTTATGTCGTGTCCCCCATGGGTGACACGACGGGTGATCAGGTCAACGCTGAGACCAGCCCCACGAAGCGTGGTCTCAGGCGCTTGGCGCGAGGCGCGCAGCTGGGCGTCGATACGCGCCTCGAGCTCGTCCATGGCAAACGGCTTGACGAGATAGTCGACCGCGCCCGCCTTCAGTCCGCCCACTCGGTCCTCGAGCTCGCCGCGCGCGGTGACGACGATCACCGGCAACCCAGGCCGTTGGTCGGAAAGCCGCTGGAGCACATCGGTTCCGCTCATCCGCGGGAGCATCAGATCGAGGACCACGAGGTCGACATCGTCGCCCAGCGCGAGTTCGAGCCCCGCCTCCCCGTCGAGCGCCGAATCGACGCGATAGCCCGCGAGGGTGAGGCCACGGACCATGAAATCGGCGATGCCGGGCTCGTCTTCGATGAGCACCAGATTGGTCACGCGGCCCATCTTAGGTGCCGCAGATGCCCTGCAAACCGTGCAATAGAGAGTTCTCATCGGTGAGGAACTACGGGGTGAACGGTGATCTGGACCGCCCCGACACTCGCGCTCCGACACCAGGCCGCTGAGATCCATCACGGCCGGGCCCGCCCGCGGCAGTCCGGCGTGCTCAGGCGTCGCTCTCGTCGGAGGCCGCGTCAGTGATGAACGGCATCGGCTTGCCGGGGGCGGTGCGCAGCGCGACCGCGTGGATGCGCAGCGAGGCCATCGTCGCGGCAAGCTCACGCAGGGGTGCGTGCGGGTCACAGGTGAAGATCCCGGCGCGCATGCAGCCGCCGACATGGGCGCTGTCCAGGATGTGGGGGCGTCTATCGATCACGCCCACAGCATCGTCCGGCCACGGTGGGGTCGCCATCCGGGTCTGACCGCGTCACCGGCGCGGGAACCTACGGAGTCTCGCCTGCGGATTGACCCCACCGGTCACCCGTAGGTACGCCCGATGGCCCGGCCCGCGGGCGCCCGTAGCGTGGACGCCATGCCGCAGAACACCCCTGACCGCGACGCACCCAACCCGCAAGGGAGAAATCATCGATGCAACCGAACACGCAAGACAGCCAACCGCTCAAGGTCCTCATCGCGGGCGCCGGCGTCGCCGGCTTGGAGAGCGCCTTCGCGCTGCACGAGCTGGCCGCCGACCGCGTTGACGTGACTCTCATCGCGCGCGGCGAGGAGTTCATCTACCGCCCGCTGTCGATCGGCGAGCCGTTCAGCTCCAGCTGGGCCGAGCGTTATCCGCTGGGCCCACTGGCCGCCGCCGCCGGCGCCGAGCTGGTGCACGACAGCCTGGCCTCGGTCGATCCTGCAGCGCGGACCATCCACACCGACAGCGGGACCGAGATGTCCTACGACGCTCTGATCCTGGGGCTCGGCGCGTCGCTGCGGCCCTATTCGGCGCACGCGACCAACGTCGACGACGCCCGCATGGACGACCTGCTGCACGGGCTCGTTCAGGACATCGAGGGCGGATACACCAAGCGGCTGGCGATCGTCATTCCAGGCCCCATGCCATGGCCCTTCCCGGCCTACGAGCTGGCGCTCATGGCCTCCGAGCGCGCCTGGGACATGCAGAGCCAGCTCGACGTGACCGTGCTGACGCCCGAGCGGACGCCGCTCGAGGTGTTCGGCCCGGCGGCGAGCCAAGCGATGTCCAAGCTGCTCGCCGACCGGCAGATCGAGGTGGTGACCTCCGCGTATTGCGAGGTGCCGCGTACCGGATTGGTGGTCGTGCACCCGGGCGGGCGCACCGTCGCCGCTGACCGCGTCGTGGCCTTTCCCCAGCTCGTAGGACCCGAGGTGAGCGGGCTGCCCAGCGATGGCGGCGGCTTCATCCCGGTCGACGCCTACGGCCGCGTCCGCGACGTGGACCGCGTGTGGGCGGCGGGTGACGGCACCGACTACCCGGTCAAGCAGGGTGGGGTGGCGGCGCAGTTGGCTGACACCGCCGCCCAGTCGATCGCGGCCCTCGCCGGCGTCCCGGCCGACGTGCGTCCGTTCGCACCGATTGTCGAGGGTGTGCTCATGACCGGCGGGACAGCGCGCTACCTGCGGGCGACGCCCGGTGGCCCCGACGGAGAGGGCGAGTCCGTCTTCGCCGAGCTCACCCATGGAGCCCGGCCGCCCAAGATCGCCGCCCGCTACCTCGGCCCCCACCTGAGCGGACGCGTCTCGGCCGGAATCGGATCGGTGACCTGAGAGCTCACCGTCTGCGACGAGTCAACCCGTCACGCCGACGCGGCCAGCGCCGGCGTGACGGCAGGTCGCCGACCCCCGGTGGCCACGGACGCGGCCGGGAGCACCAGCACCGGGCACGGCGCTGCGGCCAGTAGGCGTTGCGCGACGCTTCCGGCAACCGCGCTGACCACCGGCGACCGGCCCCGCGTGCCGACGATCACCAGCTTGGCCCGCGACATCCGGGCCACCTCGGCGATATGGGGCGCGGGAGAACCGATCGCGCCGCGGACGACGTGCAGCGACGCATCAATGCCGTGGCGGCGCAACGAAGACGTCAACGCCTTGAGGCTGGCGATGCGCCGCTCGTCGGCCGCCGTGCACAGCGTCGGGGCGACGTGCACGATGCGCAGCCTGCTGCCGTAGCGCTCACAGGTCTCTCGGACAAAACGGGACCCGGCGAGGCTCGCGCCCGCGCCGTCGGTGGCCCACACGATGCTGGAGAACATGTCGGTCTGCGGGGAGTCGGTCACACCCACATGATCGGCCGCCGCGCGCGTGCCGCCAACCGGGCCATGCCGAAGAACCACTCCGTGACAGCTACGAGAGCGGGGGCGCTGCGGGCGTCCTGTCTCCGCTGCTTCGGCGCGCAGAGCCTCCGGGAGGAGTACGGGCAGGCGTGCGGAGTCATACCGATGCCGTAGACCGGGGCGGGCGGTTGGATGCGGCCATGACCACCAAGCCGACAAGCCACCCGACTGAGCCAGTCACCCCCATCCATCTCGAGCGGATCGCCGCCGCGGTGGACTCCCATCCCGAAGGGCACGATGCCGCAGTGCTCGCCAGCGCGATCGCTCGCGGCGTCGCCGGCGATCTCATCCTCGCGTCGATTGAGCCCGCGCTTCCACTCGTCCTGCCCGGCGCCGACTGGCGGCGCATGCGGCGCGAGACCGAGATGATGCTCCGCCAGATGCGCGAGACGTTCGCGCCCGCGTCACGGCTCGTCATCGACTCCGACCTGTCAGGCGCGCGCGGGCTGAGGCGGGTCCTCAGCCAGGAGCACCGCCAACTGGTCATTTGCGGATCAAGTCATGGCGGGGAGGCCGGCACGGCGTCGATCGGGCACACCACGCGACAGCTGGTCCAAGACGGGCACTACGCCCTCGCCCTCGCCGAGCGCGGATTGAGCGGCCACGGGGAGCTCGCGATCAGGCGCGTCGGCGTCGGCTACGACGGCGGGCCCGAAGGGCGCCACGCGCTGGCGTGGGCGGCGGCGATCGCCGAAGGATGCGGCGCGCCCCTGTCAGTCCGCGGCGTAATCGATGACCACATCCCCGCGCTCGGGTGGCCGAGCCTGTGGATCGACTCGTTCCGCGAGTGCTGGAACGAAGTCATGGACGAGGAGGTGCAGGCGCTGCGCACGAGCATCGACGCCGCCGCCGCCGGCCTGTCGGTGCCGGTCACCGCCACGGTCGATCGCGACGTTCCGGCAGCATCGCTGCTTGACCTGGCGGCGACCACCGATCTGCTGGTGATCGGCTCGCGTCGGTGGGGTCCCATGGCCCGGCTGATCTTGGGCGGCACCGGCGAGACTCTCGTCCACGGCGCGCCGTGCTCGCTGCTGATCGTGCCGCGCCCCGACACCGACAGCTGACACCCGAGCTAGTCGTCCACCAGCCGCAGGTCGAGCAGCGCGAGGAGGTCGGCGATGGCCGCCTCCGCGCTGCGGTCAGTACGCAGAAGCAGATGGTGTGACGGGTCGGCCTCGTCCAGCGGCTCGAACCGCGCCAGCTCGTGCTGAACCACGTTGATCCCGGCGTCCGAGACCCGGTCAGGATCGTGCCCGCGGGCCAGGGCTCGCAGACGGATGACTTCGGCGGGCGCGACGCACTGCACGAAGGTCACAGGCGCCGCCCCCGCCCACCCCTCGCGGAACGCATCGCGATCGGCCCGGCGGCGGAAGGTGGCGTCGACCAGGACGCCGTGGCCGGCGGTCATCGCCTCCGCCGAGCGCCGCCCCAGCTCGCGATACACGCGTGCGCTCACCTCTGGGGTGTAGAGCGACGGCGTGCCTCGATCATGCGGCGCCACCCCGCCCAGCTCCTTGCGCACGACATCGGAGCTCAGCACCGGACACCCCGCCATGGCGCCGACCGCGTCGGCCAGGTGCGACTTGCCGCTGGCCGGCACCCCGCAGACCACGAGCGCCGGCGCACCCCGGGCCCGCCAGGCACAGCGTTCGGCCACCCGCACCAGCCGCCGCGCCTCGCCGTCATCGCCGACAGCCGTCGCCTGTCCTCCGCGCACGAGCGCGACCTTGGCCCGGATGAGCGCCCGGTGCACGGCGAAGAACCACACCAGCTCCTCGCGGCCGCAGTCACCCCCGTCCTTCCGGTAGGCCGCGATGAGCTCACGGGCGGCCGGCTCAGCACCGTGCGCAGACAGATCCATGACGAGGAAGGCGAGATCGTCGGCGACGTCGAGCGTGCGCAGGCGGGGGTCGAACTCCACACAATCGACGATGCTCAGCCGCGGCGCCGTGATGACGTGCTCGGCGCGCAGGTCGCCGTGTCCCTCGCGGATGAGCCCGCGCCGCGCGCGGGCGTCGAGCGTCGCGTCATGGACGGTCACGAATGCGTCGAGAAACCGTCCGAGGGCCCTGATGCGCAACGTCAGCGGAGAACCGGCGCAGGCGTCGGTCAACTCGGAGAGGTTCTCGTCGAGCTCGTCGCGGACGGCCAGTGAGCCCCGCGCCACCTCGCGCGATGGACAAGCGGCGTGAAATCGCGCCAGGCGAGCTCCGACCGCCGTCACCTGACCGTGCGTGAGCCGTCCGGCGTCGGCGAGGGTGGCCAAGGTGGCCTTCTCGTCGTAGCGCAGCATCTCCACCACATAGTCGATGGCAGCCGGATCAGTCTCGTCGGTGATCTCAAGCTCACGCGCGTGAGCGGCAACTGCCTTCACAGCGAGGTAAAGGTCAGGCGCGAGCCGCGCGTTGAGAGCGAGCTCCTCGTGACACATCGCACGCCGGCGGGCCGCAGTCCCGTAGTCCAGGAAGTCCAGGACGAGCGGCTTCTTGAGCTTGTAGGCACGATCGCCGACGAGAAAGACCCACGAGATGTGGGTCTCTCGCACCTCCACCGCCCCAGGCGGACGCCCCGTCCCCAGGGCGTCGCGCACGCGCCCCGGGTCGGCGGCGGTCTGATCGATTGGGGCGGTCGCGCTCATGGGCCTCCCGTCGGCGCGTGCGCGCCGGAGCTAGGGCTGCAGCACGACGCGGGCGGCCACCCGGCCGGCCTCCACGTCGGCGATCGCCTCGTTGACCTGATGCAGCGGGCGCGTCTCTGAGATCACGCGCGTCAGACCGGCCCGGTGCAACTCGAACACCTCGCGCAGGTCCTTCCGGGTCCCGACGATCGAGCCGACCACGGTGATGCCGTTCAAGACGGTCTCGAAGATCGGCAGCCGCACCTCGTTGTCGGCGGGCAGCGCCACGAACACGAGCGTCCCGCCGCGACGCAGCGAGCCGTACGCCTGCTCGAACGCGTGCGGGGAGACGGCAAGCGCGATGGCCTGGTCCGCGCCACCCAGGGCCTGGATCGCCGCCACCGGATCCTCGTCATTGGCATTGACGGTGAACTCGGCGCCCAGCTCGCGCGCGAGGGCGAGCTTGTCGTCAAACAAGTCGATCGCGACCACTCGGCCGCCGGCGATCTTCGCGTACTGGATTGCCAGGTGCCCGAGCCCGCCGACGCCGAACACGGCGACGAGATCCGACGAACGGGTGCCGGCCACCTTCACCGCCTTGTAGGTGGTCACGCCCGCGCAGGTGAGCGGGGCCGCGTCAATGGCATCGATCCCTTCCGGGACCGCGACCACGTAGCGGCCGTAGGCGGTGGCGAACTGGCCGAAGCTGCCATCGATGGAGTAGCCGGTGTTCTTCTGCTCCAGGCACAGCGTCTCCCAGCCCGAGACGCAGTAGTCGCAGGTGCCGCAGGCGTAGCCCAGCCAGGGGATGGCCACACGCTGCCCGACCGTCACCTCGGTGACGGCGGAGCCCAGCTCCACCACGTGGCCGACGCCCTCGTGGCCTGGGGTGAACGGCGGTGCGGGCTTGACCGGCCAGTCGCCGTGAGCAGCGTGGATGTCGGTGTGACACAGGCCGCACGCCTCGATCTGCACGCGGATCTGGTCGGGCCCCAGAAGCCCGAACGGGACCTGCTCGATCGTCAACGGGGCGTGGAAGTCATTCACGACGGCCGCCTCATAGGAGCCGACGCTGTGGTCATCCTGGTCGCGGGTGCCGGGAACAGTGGTGGTGGACATGTGATCGCTCCTTGACGAGGGTTGGACCCCTACTGTCACCTGACGACGACGCCGGCACATCCGCAGTGCTCCGCAGCCTGTGTGAGCGCTGACCACGGAGCGCGGCGTGCGCTCACAGGTCCAGATCGCCGGCCTCCGCGTAGCAGGCATGGTGAAAGCACGGCGCGTCCGATCCATACAGCCCCGGCTCGGCGGCCAGCGAGGTGTGGCGCGGCCCGTGGGGCGTCTCGAGCACCATCGGCTCATACGCGCCGATCACGTCGGCGCAGTGCCGGCAGCGGAGCCGGGGGAGCGCCGGGTCGACGTCGGAATGGCTCACGGCAGGGCCCCGTCCGCGACCGCCTAGGCGGCTGCCGGCTCCGGGGTCGGCACCAGCAGCACCGGACGATGAGCGTGATGGACAAGCGCGTTGGAAACGCTGCCCAGAAGCCCCGACTCCACCGCAGTGGTGCCGTGGGTGCCGGCGACGATCAGCGAGGCATCGACCTCGTCAGCCACATCGAGGATCGTCTTCCAGATGCTCGACCGGTTGGGCTCCTGCCGCGTCGTCACCCGGAAGTCACGGCGCTGAGCCTCGGCCTCGCCCTCGGCAAGGATCTCCGCGGCGCGCTGACAGGAGAGGGCCTCGAGCTCCTGGTAGGCGGGCCCATGCTCGCTCTCCTTCACACCGAAGCTATCGGCCATCACACGCTGAGGCGGGTTCCAGATGTTGAGCAGCACCATGGGCGCCCCATCCAGGGAGCTGGCGGCGACGCTCAGCGCCCGTTGGGCGCTGGCGGAACCGTCGTAACAGATCAATACGGGCATGTCTCTCTCCTGAAGTCCGGGGTGATGTGAGCCACGAGGCTACGGACGTGCCGGGGGCCGTCCATCAGGGCGATCACGGAGACGCCTACGGGTCAACTACGGCGGCGTGAGTCGCGGTCGATGCGATCGCCTTGGCCCAGCAGCCGGCGAGGCGGGCATGGTCATCTCCTTGCGAGGTCTTCTCAGCGGGCGGCGGGCGCCGGGACCGCGGCGAGCGCGTGCTCGTCGGCCGTGTCGCCGGTGGCGGCCTCGGCCGGGTCTCGAGGGACGATCAACAGCGCGCTGGACACGTGCCGTTCGAGGTAGCTGGAGACGCTCCCGTGCAGCACGCAGCCCAGGGGGCCGTAGCCACGGGACCCCACGATGAGCAGGTCGACGTCCTCGGCGAGCTTGGTCAGCTCCTCCCGCGGGCCACCGGCGACCGCGATCCCCTCCACGCCGTCGATCGCTGCCAGCTTGCGCTGCGCCTGGTCGACCAGGGCGGCAGTCGCCGCCGGCCAGTCGGCCGGTATCGGAGCCTGCCGGCGGACGTGTTCCGGGCCGATGACCGACATGACGGTGATGTCCGCGCCGGTGGACTCGGCGAGCCCACGGGCTGCGGCCAGCGCTCGGTCGCTTTCGGGCGTCTCGTCGTAGGCGACGGCGATCCTGATGAGCGGGGTCTTGGCCATCGCATGCCCGTGCGGGGCGATGGCGATCGCGCATGGTGCGCCGTAGAACGCGGCCCGTGTGTCGTCGCCGATGAACACCTTGCCGGGGATCCCTCGGTGGGTTGAGCCGACGACGATCAGATCCGCGTCGCGGAGGGCGGCCAGCTCGTGCAGCCCCCGCCCCACGGTGGACGCGCACACGCCGACCGTGGTCGTATCCGGCCAGCGCTCACGCTCGCGGGCGAGGAAGGCCTCCGCCTCCGTCCGCTGGTCGTCGAGGAACACACCGGCGCTCCCGGGCGGCCAGCCCGCGGATCCGTAGATGTTGGCCAGCGTGACGCGGGCACCGGGGGAGGCGAGCTGCTGGGCCAGAACGACCGCGTCATCACCGCCGTCACGGCCGTCGACGCCGACGAGGACATTGTCAAACATGGGGTGCTCCTGAGGTTCGAGGCGGCGCCGTTTGTGTGGGCGCTGCGTCTGTCATGGCCAGACCGTACGTCCGCCCAAGGGTGCTCCGTATCCGTGCGCAGCCCGCGTCCTCATCAGTAGTGACCGCCGATGGCGCGGCCCACGAACCGGCGTAGCGTCGCCATCACTCGCCGTCACGCCGGCGATCCCCACCAGGAAACGAGGTTCTGATGTCCGTACGAGTCGCCGTCAACGGGCTGGGCCGCACCGGACGCAGCTTCCTGCGCTCGGCCTACAAGCGGCATGCCGACATCGAGGTGGTCGCCGTCAACGATCTCGCCGATACCGCCACGCTCGCCTACCTGCTCAAGTACGACTCGGTCGGCGCCGGCTTCCCCGGCGACGTCCGCGCCGCAGGCGATGCGATCGTCATCAACGACCGATCGATTCCCACGTTCTCGAAGACCGACCCCGGCGAGCTACCGTGGGACGAGCTGGAGGTCGACGTGGTCATCGAGTCCACCGGCCGCTTCCGCACCCGCGCCGCCGCCGCCCGCCACCTGGACGCCGGAGCGCGCAAGGTGATCATCTCCGCGCCGGCCAAGGGCGACGAGCCTCCCGACGCCACCGTCGTCCTGGGCGTCAACTTCGACGAGGTCTATGACCTCGAGCGCCACCACATCATCTCCAACGCGTCGTGCACCACCAACTGCCTGGCCCCCGTCGCCAAGATCCTGCACGAGACCTTCGGGATCCGTCACGGCCTCATGACGACGGTGCACGCCTACACCGGCGACCAGATGCTGCTCGACGGCCCGCACAAGGACCTCAGGCGTGCCCGCTCAGCGGCGATCAACATCGTCCCCACCTCCACGGGCGCCGCCAAGGCGCTGGGCCTGGTCATTCCCGAGCTCGCCGGCCGCCTCCACGGCTACGCCGTCCGCGTGCCCACCCCGACCGGGTCCCTCATCGACCTCACGGTCGAGACCGAGCGGCCCACTACCCGGGAGGCCGTCAACGACGCCTTCGCCCGGCTGGCCGACCGCGGACCCCTGCACGGCATCCTCGACTACACCCAGGACCCCATCGTCTCCACGGACATCATCGGATCCAGCTACTCGTCGATCTTCGACGGTGGCCTGACCGCCGTGATCGACCACACCCAGGTGAAGGTGGTGTCCTGGTACGACAACGAGTTCGGCTACTCCAGCCGGCTCGTCGACCTAGCCGAGCGCATCCTCGTCCCCGTCGCGGCAGCCGCCGGCGACTGAACCACGGGAGAGTGAGAGCGATGAACGCCATCGTCGTCTACGAATCGATCTACGGCAACACGCGAGCGATCGCCGAGGCGATCGCCGACGGCCTCGGCGGCGCACCCGTCGTGTCGCCTGACGCGCTGCCCGCCGAGGCCGCGCAGGCCGACCTCCTGGTCGTCGGCGGGCCGACCCACATCCACGGTATGGCCACGGCACGCAGCCGGCGCGCCGCCGTCGAGGGGCCGCATGCCACAGCCACCGCGACCGCAGCGCCGGCAGAACCGGCGCTGCGCGACTGGCTCGCTGACCTGTCGCGCGCCGAGGACGCCCGCGCCGCCGCGTTTGACACCCGGCTCGACAAGGCCGAATGGCTCACCGGCGCCGCCTCCCACGCCATCGCCAAGCGCCTACGCCGCCACGGCTACACCGTCATGGACACCTCCAGCTTCCTGGTCACCGGCAACGAGGGGCCCCTCAAGGACGGCGAGCTCGAGCGGGCCAGGCTCTGGGGGACCGAGCTGGCTGCATCCGCGCCCGCCGCCCTGTCAGATGCTGAGATCCCATCGTGACCGCCGCGCGTCCGGTCCGTTTCTCGATCACCTACCCCGACCGCGATCTGGACCGGCTCAGCACCGCCCTGCGGATCTTCACCGTGATCCCCATCGGGATCGTGCTGGCCAGCATCGGCGGTTTCACCGCCAGCGTCAGCCACGGATCGCCCCAGGCCACCACGATCGTGGTGGGCGGCACCGGGGTGCTGTTCCTGCCGGCGCTGCTGATGATCGTCTTTCGCCAGAAGTATCCGCGGTGGTGGTTTGACTGGAACCTTGAGCTGCTGCGCTTCACCAATCGCGTCGGCGCCTACCTGGCGCTGATGGACGACCGCTACCCCTCCACCGACGACGAGCAATCGGTCCACCTCGAGATCGCCTACCCCGACGCCCGCCTCGGGCTGAACCGGTGGATGCCGCTCGTCAAATGGCTCCTCGCCGTGCCCCACTACATCGTGCTCTTCGTGCTCAGCGTGGGAGCGGTGCTCGCCGTAATCGGCGCCTGGTTCACGATCGTGTTCACCGGCCGCTACCCGCGCGGCCTCTTTGATTACGTCGAGGCCGTCATGGCCTGGCACAACCGGGTCGCCGGCTACGCCGCCCTCCTCGTCACCGACGACTACCCGCCGTTCGCGCTGCACCCCGACGGGGCCCGGCCGGGGCCGATGCCGTCGGGGCCGATGCCGTCGGGGCCGCAGCCAGGATGACCGGCATCGGCATGCCGGCACCAGGCCATCAGCCGCCTCGGCGCACCGGACACGCTGCGGAGCCGCAATGTGGCAGCCTACGGATGCCCGGCGGCCCGCACCGACGTACGCTGGCCTGGCCATGAAGATCCTCATCGCCTACGACGGGTCGCCGGACGCCAAGGCCGCCGTCGCCCTCGCCGGACACCTCTTCGACCGCAGCACCGCCGTCGTCCTCACCGTGTGGGAGGGCTACTCGGAGGTCGTTGCACGGGCCGAAGCCGGGATGCGGTCCACCTTTGACTTCGAGCAGATCGACGCCGAGTGCGAGCAGTGGGCGCGGAACCGCGCCGCCGAAGGCGTCGGCCACGCCCGCGCCTCCGGGCTTCAGGCCGAGGCACACGTGGCCAAACGTCGCGACAGCACAGCGTCGGCCATCCTCCAGGAGGCCGGAGCGGTGGATGCGGACCTCGTCGTGGTCGGCAGCCGCGGCTTCGGCCCGGTCAAGTCCATGCTGCTGGGCAGCGTCTCCCGCGCGGTGCTCCAGCACGCGACGGTCCCGGTGCTCGTCGCCCCGGGGGTAGCGCGGTGCCCCGAGCGCACGCTCGATGATGCACCGTTTGTGAGCGCCCAGCTCTGAGCTCGCGCGGGCAGTCCCAAGCTCGTGTGACCCTGATGTCACACCCTTCGCCCGGGGCCAGCCAGGGTGTATCGTCGGCCCTCGGCGGTGCCGCCGAGAACAGGATCAGAAAGCGGACGATGGACCAAGCGACGCGAGGAGTGCTCACGGTCGCGCGCAGCGTGCTCGAGCAGCTCGACACCGACCAGGTGCTCGACCGGGTGCTCGACGCCGCGTGCGAGCTCACCGGTGCCCGGTACGCCGCGCTCGGCGTACTGGACGAGTCGCGTAACTCGCTGGCGCGGTTCCTGACCCGCGGCATCGACGAGGACGACCGCCGCGCCATCGGAGCGCTGCCCACCGGACGCGGCGTGCTGGGCGAGCTCATCCGCAACACCAAGCCATTGCGGGTGGCCGATGTCGGCAGCCACCCCTACTCCTATGGATTCCCGGTCGGCCACCCCCCGATGGGCTCGTTCCTCGGAGTCCCGCTCCTCATCCGCGGAGAGCCCTACGGCAACCTCTACCTCACCGAGAAACAGGGCGCCGCGGAGTTCACCGAGGACGACGAGGAGGCGGCGATCCTCCTCGCCGACTTCGCCGGCGTGGCCATCGACCACGCCAGGCGCTTCATGAGCTCAGAGTCCGAGCGCGGCAAGCTCCAACAGACGGTCGATGCCCTTGACGCCACCATCCAGATCGCGCGAGCGGTCGGCGGCGAGACCGATCTGGAGTCCATCCTGTCCCTGGTGGCCAAGCGCGGGCGGGCCCTCGTCTCGGCGCGCGCGCTGGTGATCGAGCTGCTCGACGGGGATGAGCTCACGATGGCCGCCACCGCCGGTGATCTACCTGCCGACCTCCTTGGAAAGCGCGTCCCACTCGCCGACACCATTGCCAGCGCCGCACTGCGCGCCGGACAGACCCAGCGGCTCAGCGACCAGCTCATGCGCGCCCGCTTCGAGCAGCACGGCGCCGGCCACCTCGGCGTCAGTGCCGAGCACGGACTGGTCGTCCCGCTTGCCTTCCGCAACCGCCCGTACGGCGTGCTGATGGCGCTGGACCACCTCGACAACGGCGAGTTCAGCGCCGAAAACCAGAACCTGCTCGAGGCGTTTGCCGCCAGCGCTGCCACCGCCGTGGCCACGGCCCAGTCGGCCGCGATGGAGCGCCGCCGGCAGCGAGTGGCCGCCGCCGAGGCAGAGCGCGGCCGCTGGGCCCGCGAGCTGCACGACGAGACCCTCCAGGCGCTCGGCAGCCTACGGCTCACCCTGTCGAGCTCGCGGCGCCGCGGCGACCCGGAGATGCTGGAGAAGGCAGTCGACGAGGCCCTCGCGCAGCTCGAACTTGACATCACGACGCTCCGGGCCCTCATCACCGAGCTGCGCCCGGCGGCGCTGGACCAGCTCGGACTGGAGCCCGCGCTGCAGGCGCTCATCGACCGGACCCGCCGCGCCGGAATGGATGTCGACGCCGAGATCGTCCTCAGCTACGAGAGCGGTGAGGCGTCGGAGCGGCCGACCGCCGACCTCGAGACCGGTATCTACCGGATCGTCCAGGAGGCGCTCACCAATGCCACGAAGCACGGCGCGGCGGCGCGCGCGACGGTGTCGGTGATCGAGCAGGACGAACAGGTCCACCTCACCGTCCGCGACGACGGGCGCGGCTTCGATCAGAACGCGGCCACCGCCGGCTTTGGCCTCGCCGGCATGCGCGAGCGCGTCGAGCTCCTCGGTGGACAGCTGGAACTGTCGTCGGTCAGAGACCGGGGCACGACCGTCACCGCCACCCTGCCGGTCACCCGGCGCCAGGCGTCGGCGACCCAGGCGATGTCACCGTCGGCCGCCTCGAGCGCCTGACCAGGTCCTGTCAATCCAGCAGGCCGCGATCGCGCGCGTAGCTGACCAGCTCGGCGCGGGTGGTCACCCCGACCTTCTGCTGGATGTGCGCGCGGTGCGACTCGACGGTGCGCACGCTCAGGAACAGCGACGACGCGACCTCACCGTTGGTGTGTCCCAGCGCGATCAGCCTGAGCACCTCGACCTCCCGTGGCGACAGGTTGTCCGGCCGGGTGTCACTCTCGGGCGGCTGCGCGGCGAGCTGAGCACCGAGTTGCGGGTTGAGATAGGTGCGCCCCTGAGCGGCGAGCAGGACCGCATCCATCAGTTCGCTGTCAGCTGCGTCCTTGAGCACGTATCCGACCGCGCCCGACCGCAGCGCCGCGCGGGCGAATCCCGGATTCTCCTGCATCGTCAGCACCACGATCTGGGTCTCGGGAACCTCGGCGCGCAGCCGAGGGATCGCTTCCAGGCTCGACTCACCGCCCATGTTGAGATCGAGCACCAGCACGCGCGGGCGGCAGGCCAGCACCGTGTCGATCGTGGCAGCCACGCTCCCGGCCTCACCCAGGACCTCAAAGCGGCCGTCTGACTGCAGCAGCATCCTCAGCCCCGAGCGCACCACCTTGTGATCATCGGCCAGGACGACCGTGATCGCCATCGAACTGCCAGGGCCGGCGGCGGCGTCCGTGGACGAGCCCACGGGAGTGAAATCCGGTGAGGACATGACGGGAAGCGACATTGTCGCGACTGTGTGCGCGCGGGGTGTGCTCGCGGTCCGCATCGTCACCCTTTGCGCTCCGCCAGCACTGCAGCGGCGTGGACCCGCCGGCCCGAGACGACGCGGGTCCGGATCCGGACCCACTCCGCCTCGTGCCCCGCGACCCAGGTGTCGACTCCGAGCGTCTCAAGCCGCCGCACCTCGGCAGCCTGCGTCACCCACTCGGCCACCCCCGCGACGATGACGCTCCAACCCGTCCGCTGGTCAGCGTCGATGTCGTCGGTCTCAAACCACGCCCGGGAGGCACGCATCAGGCTGGCGAACTTGGTCCCCCGGATGCAGCGGAACACGACTGACTGCGACGCCTTGTCGAAGGCGTAGTTGACCGGACGGATGACCGGCATGTCCTCGACCGGCCTGACCACCACCACGCGGCCGACGGTGGCGGCGCTGAGCAGGCGCAGGCACTCGTCGCGCCCGAGTTCGGTGAGAGCCGATGGAGCCCCGCCGGACATCAACGGGTCCCGTAGGCGCCGGCCTCAGGGTGATGCTCCTGCCAGCGGGCGACCGCCGCAGCGTCCACGGGAGCGGTGACGATCAGCGGGACGTCGACATGGCGGACGAGTTGGTCGCTCGCGCTTCCCAGCATCGGCCGCCGCAGCGATCCGTGGCGGCGACTGCCGCACACGAGCAGGTCGACCTCATCTGCGAGCGCGCCAAGCCGGTCGGAGTCCTCCACGGTCAGTATCACCATCTCGCACTGGCGTACCTGAGCGAGCAGGCCGCCGTGGGCGAGCGCCACCATGCTCTCGGCAGAGCCATCGAAGGCCACGCCCACCCGGTCCAGCTGATGAGGGCGGCGGGCGAAGCCGACAGGGGCGACGGCCACGGTCACCGCGCTGTGATGTATCACGGCCAGCGCATCCTCGTCGCGGGTCACGTGGGGAATCCCGCCTCGGCGCGAGGCGCCGACGACGACCAGGTCAGACTCGCACTGCATGGCCGCGGCCCGCAGACCGTCAGCGACGGTGCCAGCGGTGAAACACATGACCGTCGAGTGCTCACCCACGAGCCGACGCTCACGGCCCATCAGCTCGTCAAGGCAGTCGGGATCGGCCAGCTCGAGGTGCAGGTCCCCGACCGCACCGCGGCCGGTGTGGGCCGGCGCGCCCGCGACGAACACGAGGTATCGACGGGCCGCAGGCGCGGCGAGCAGCGCCGCGAGCGTCGCGGCGTCGAGTCCGCCCTCGCGGCCGTCGACGCCGATGATGAGCTTCTCGTACATCGCCACGCCTCAGGGGTTGCGCGAACACGGGTCAGAGAGCATGGTGCGAATCCGCTCGGCCTGAGCCACCCGATCGGGTCGCTCCGGCGACGCCGACGCCGGCGCCGGCCGGGAGCCGGGGCTCCGGCTCTTGGCGCGGGCGCGCGCGAGCTCCCGGCGCAGCTCACCGTTGTCGCGCGCGGCCGCCGGCGGTCTGGTCACGCGTTCGGCCGTCATGACGCATCCTCCTGCGCGGGCGCGCCAGCCGAGATCTCGCGGGCGAGCACGCTGGCCACGTCGAGCGCCGAGATGATGCCCAGCGGCAGGTCGTGCGCGTCGAGGACCACAAGATGGTCGACCGACTGCTGGGCCATGAGCTGGGCCGCTTCCTGCACCGAAGCGCGTGGCGAGATGGCAGCGGCGGGGGCCGAGACGACCGCCCCGGCGGGCAGATGTGTGCTGCCGCCCGTCGTCCACCGCAGAAGGTCGACGTCGGACAGCACGCCGATGATGGCCGGCGGGTGATCGGGGCCGGCGGCCACCACGATCACGCTGTGCACACGGCAGCTGGCCATGATGTGCGCCACCTCGGCCACCGAGGCCATCGCGGTGCACGCCATGATGCCGGGGTGCATCACCTCCCGGACGGTGGTCGAGTGCATGGCGGTCGCGCTCAGAGGCGCGGTCTCGGTAGACGCGGGACTCATCGCTATCTCCTTTTGTGGTCGCCGATCAGCCGGCAGTGACAGCCGGCTCGGGTGACTCCTGCATCTGGGTGGCGACGCCGGGCGGCACGGAGAGGAGCGGACACCGTGATACGTGCAGATCCGTCAGTCACCCAGATCACCTTCGTGAACATCACGCACCTCGTTGTCCGTGAATCGTAGGTATGTGGAACAAGCCTCCCGCGCCGCCGAGGATCCGCCAACGGGGTCAACCCACAACCCTCGTCCGCACAGACCACGGATCCACGGGCAGCCAGCAGTCCAGGGACCTCGTGAACGGTAAGCGCCACAGGGGCATGGCAGCGCACACCTCCGTAGTCGGCTGCCCTCAATCCGCGGGTAATCCCTGATGCCCGCACCGCGATAGCGCTCCACCATGGTCGACGTCAAGCCCACAAGGGCGAAGGTCATCGTCAAAGGAGGAAAACGCTATGTCTCGCAAGGTGTTCGACAAACTCACCAGTGCCGGCGGCATCGTCGCCGTCGTCGTCCTGCTGGTCGCCGGCGGACTGCTCACGTGGGGTCACAGCTTCGTGAACTCCAACGTGCACAGCCAGCTCGCACAGCAGCAGATCTCATTCCCGCCGGCGGCCGCGTTTGCTCATCCCAAGGCCGGGACCGAGATCACCCCCTCGATGATCCCGTCGGTGTCCCAGTACGCCGGGCAGCAGCTGCTCACCGGCGCCCAGGCCAAGGTGTACGCCGACAACTTCATCGCCGTCCATCTGTCAGAGATGCCGTACGGCGGCCTCTACTCCAAGATCAGCGCCGCCGCACTGGCCAACCCCAAGAACACACAGCTCGAGGGGCTGGTGCAGACCTCCTTCCGCGGCACCACGCTGCGCGGGCTCCTGCTCGAGGCCTACGCCTTCTCCAAGATCGGCCAGATCATGCTGTGGGGCGCGATCGCCTCATTCTTCCTGGCCGCGGTGATGGCGCTGCTGGTCGGGCTGGGCTTCGCGCACGCTCGCCGCACCGAGCCCGAGGCGCAGATGTTCCCCGCCTCGATGGGCGCAGCCACCTCCTGACCGAGGTCAGACCCGCTCGGGCTTGACGCCTCCAGACGCCCGCGCCGGCCACCCGCCGGCGCGGGCGTCGCTTTCACTCAGGGATGCCCGCCGGCCAGAAACCCTCACGGAGGCGATCAGCCACATCCTCGGTATCGACGCCGACAGGGCCTTCCGGCGGCTATAGTGCCGTCTCAATCCCCGGCCCGTCGGTGGCGCATTTCCGGGCCGCATAGACGGGAGGAAGCACTGTTCTTCTTCTCCCTCAGCAGCTGGCAGCTGGCGCTCCTCATCCTCGTGGTGATCGCGTCGGCGACCATCGCCGGACACTTCGGCGGCAAGCGCCTCGGGGAAGATACCGACACGTTGCGAGAGCCCTTCGGGGTGCTGCAGGCCGCTCTGCTTGGCGTCGTCGGTCTCATCCTCGCCTTCGGCCTGTCACTCGCCGTCGGGCGCTATGAGGATCGCCGCGCCGCCACGGTCGCCGAGGCCAACGCGATCGGAACCACATATCTGCGCGCACAGCTCATCGCGGAGCCCGCCCGAAGCGCCTCGCTCGACCTCCTGCGCCGCTACACCAGCCTTGCGGTGACCGTCTCAGACGAGGTTCCAAACAGCTCGCAGATGCAGCGCACCACCGCCGGCGAAGGGCTCATCCAGCGGCGGTTGTGGCGACTCGCCGGACAGGCTCTCGCCCGCGCCCCACTGGCGAGCGCTCCGCGCCTCTATGTTGACAGCCTCAACTCGACGTTCGACCAGCAGTCCGTGCGCCTTTCGTCACTGAACAACCGCGTTCCGGGCGCGGTACTCGGACTCGAGGTAATCGGCGCGGCCGCCGCCCTTGGTCTCCTCGCGATGCACATCTCGATTCTCGGCCGCGGACTCGTGGCGATGCTCGTGGCCGCGGCACTCGTGACCTTGCTGCTGCTCGTCACCTTCGACCTCGACAGGCCCACCCGGGGCCTCATAAAAGTGCCGGCGACGCCTCTTGAGGAAGTACGGGCCTCAATGGCTCTGCCGCCCGCGGCGACCGGACCCTAGCGTTCTGGGCCACGGCCTCGTCTGCGCGCGTGGGACCAGGTCAGGGCGCACCCCGCCCTCAAACGCGAAAACCCCAGTAGAGGCCTGGGGTTTCCGCAGTACCGCTACCGGGATTCGAAACGGACTGGCCAGAATCGCCAGACCCATACTTCCCTGCAACTCGCATTG
>CAVPUB010000005.1:0-779945 GCA_963708835.1 uncultured Actinomycetota bacterium
GCTTTGGCGACGGAGCGCTCGTCCGTCGGGAACTCCGAGTCGCCAAATCCACTCCTCCAGTGCGTGGGTTTCACCTAGGCACGAGGACTGATGCAGAGCCCGCCGCTGGGCCCCACATTCGGCGAGGCTCAGTGAACGGCGATTTCAGCTGAAAGCTCGTAGGGCGAGACAAGCCCGAGATGGTCGCCGCTCCAGAACCGCCCCGGGTCATACCAGCTTGCCGGTCGGGTGCTTGGGAGTAGGCCCATGTGCTGGTAGGTCGTGGCCACGAGTTGGGCGCAGAAAACCGTCTCCACCGATGAAGGGCGGCGCGTTTTGCTCGTGAGCCACCCCTTGAGGAGATTCAGCGTGGTCGGGAAGGGTCGGCCGTCAAAGCGATCGATGATCTCCATGAGCCGGTCCTCGTGATAGCGCTCGATCGGCCCACTGAGCTGGCGCACCCAGGCGCGCTGCCGGTAGCGCGCGTTCCACGTCGTGACGGCGTCTGAGAGGCGATGAAGCTGGACTCCTCGCTGCCGCTGTCCGGTCCACACGTCAGGCAGCGACCGACCAAGCTCGGCGTGCCAGAGCAGTGGCGGTAGGTCGTCGAGCGCGACGACCATGCCGACATGGTTGACCGGGCTGTTGGTCGCGGCCCGAATCGTCCAGTCGGCGACCGCGCTGCCACGGAACAGCCAGATGTCGCCGGTCGCCGCCATCGCGACAGCCTCCTCAAGGCCGATAACGGAATCGGTCACGCCACTACCCTACGCAGCTGATGCCGATGCGCTGGAAGCTGCTCGGGCTTGCTGGTCTCGCCGGCGTGGCCGCGACGGGCGTCGTGATCGCTCGCAACCGTCGAGCGCAGCGTGAGTATCCGCCCGACGAGCTCCGTGAGCGCCTGCACCGCCGACTCGCCGAGGTCTCCCGCGATCATCTTCAGCCGGCAGGCCCGTCAGACCAGGCCAGCGCTCCTGGCACTGATGACGCCCCGGCATAACGACTCGGCCCCATGCGGCGACACGCGCTAGTCGCCGAGACCAGGCGCGATGCTAGGCCATCGGCCCGCGCCCTGAGTTCGTGAGGCGCTTGACCCACGGCTGGCGCTTCGGGGAGGATGGTCAAGCCCGTCGACGGGAGGGAGATGACATGCAGGTCGCTGCTGGGGTGGTGTGGTGAGCGCAGCCTTGTCTGGGTTCGGTTTGGAGGCTGCTGGGCTGCGCGATGAGGCGGTGGGGCTGCTGCGAGACCTCTTGCGCGTCGACACCTCCAACCCACCGGGACGCGAGACGGCGGCCGCCGAGGTACTCGCTCGCTACCTGGAGCGCAACGGTGTGGCGTGCGAGCTCGTCGCCCGAGACCCGGAGCGGGCCAACGTGGTGGCCCGGCTGCCCGGGCGCGGCGGTGGCCGGTCGCTGATGCTCCTCGGCCACACCGATGTGGTGCCAGCCGACCCGGCGGTATGGCGACATCCTCCCTTCGGCGGGTTTGTCGACGCGAAGGGCTTCGTGTGGGGTCGCGGTGCGCTCGACATGAAGAACGAGGTCGCCACTCGGGCGGTAGCGACCGCCGCGCTGGCCCGGTCGGGCGAGCCGCTCGGTGGAGATGTGGTCTTCGTGGCGGTGTCTGACGAGGAGGACGGGACGAACCAGGTGGGAATGTCCTGGATTGTCGAGGCGCGACCGGATCTGGCCACCGATTATGTGCTCAACGAGGGCGCTTCTGAGCGCCTGACGCTCGCCGACGGGCGAACGGTCGTGACGGTTTGCGCAGGCGAGAAGGCGGCCACGTGCGCGCGCGTGACTGCGCTGGGTGCACCTGGCCACTCCAGCGCCCCATATGACGTCGCGTACGCGGTACCGGTGCTCGGTCGGCTGATCGACCGCCTGTGCCGGTATCGCCCCCGCTGGCGGCTGATGCCGGCTACGCGGGCGTTGCTGGAGGCACTGCTCGGCAGCGACGTCGGGGGCCTTGCGGGGGACGATCTGGAGGCGGCCGTCGAGCGCGCCGCCGCGCTTCATCCGGCGCTGCCCGCGCTGATCAAGCCGCTCTTCAGCACCACGATCGCGCCGACCCGGCTGCATGGTTCCGAAGCGCTGAACGTACTGCCGGCGCGCGCCAGTGTCGACTGCGACTGCCGCGTGCTGCCCGGGACGTCGTTGGACGAGCTGCGTGCCGAGCTCGTTGAGGCGCTGGGCAGCGACCTGCCCTACGAGCTGGAGTTCGTCGACCCCCTGGTGGGCGGCTCCATCTCCACGCTGGACTCACCGCTGTACGCGGCATGCGCGCGCTTCCTGGCTGTCCATGACCCCGACGCGATCCTCCTGCCGACGATCTGCACCGGCTTCACCGACTCCCACTATGCGCGCGAGAGGTACGGGTCGGTCGCGTACGGCTTCTGGCCAACTCGCTGGACGCCGTATGAGGTCTGGAGCGGCACGGTCCACGGCCACGACGAGCGAGTGCACGCCGACGATCTCGGCTATGCGACGCTGTTCCACATGGAGGTGTGCCGATCGCTACTGGGGTGACCCCGTCGGTTCACCCGGATCACCGCGGGGACGCCCTGGGCTCGATCGCCCGAACGGGTTCAACGCGCCGGGCCGAGCTTCTTCTCGTACACGACCCAGCCGAGCACGGGCTTCATACCGACGCGCTCGTACAGCCGGAACGCCCCGGTCTCGTTCGCCGCGTCGACGCCCAGCCCGACGCTGCGCTCGTCACGCTCCCAGAAGCGCCCGAATGAGTCGGCCAATAAGGCCCTCCCGATGCCCTGCTTGCGCCACGGGGCACGGGTGAACAGGTCGTGCACCCAGCCCCCGCCGTAGGTGTCGCCAGTGCAGATCGCCCCCGCAGCGATCTCGCTGCCACCCCAGACGACGCACCAGAGTGTCGGGTCAAACCGCTCACTACCAAGGTGCTCCTTGGACCACCGGTCGAAGTCGTGAGGCCTAAAGCCCCAGTGCGCCGCGAACGCCTCCTCCTGAGCGGCGTGAAACTCAACCGCGTCGCGCTCCGGGCGAAACGACGCGATCCGCAGTCCGTCAGGCCACTTGGGCGCCGGCGGCGGTGCCTCCAGCTCGATCCGCATTTCGCGGAACCTGCGCACCGCGCGGTAGCCCAGCGATTCGAGCAGCCTGCGAGCGGACACATCGGCGTCAAAGACGGCGTTCTGAATCATGCCGGCGCCGTCGCGCGCCGCGTCGTCCTCGAGCCCGGTCGCGATCAGCTTTCCGAGCCCGCGCCCGAACGCATCCGGGTGGACATACCCCTCGGCCTCCCATCGCTCACCGCGCTCGCGGACGACGCCGTAGCCGACGATTTGACCCCCATCGCGAACGACGCGCACGCTCTGTTCGATGTCGAGCTGCGACCACTCCTCCTCCAGATCGGCCCGCGAGAAGGCCGTCCGGCCGTACAGCGACGACTCCAAGGCGATCAGGAGCTCAGTCACCGCCGCCGCGTCGGCGGCAACGGCAGCAGTCGCGACAGCGTGCTCCACCGAACGACAGGCTACCCAAGGGATCGCCCGATCACAGCACCGCCGTGATGGTCGGGCGGCAACAGCGCGGGCGCTTCGCTCCGGCTGCTTGCCGGCGCCGATCAGGATGACAACAGCTACACCAGCATGGCTCGCGCGGTGAGCTCGGTCGTGCGAGCCAGGACGTCGAGGTAGCCGTCACGCAGCGGGGCGACGTCGCGCAACTGCCAGAGGAGCTCCGCGTGCTCCCAGGCAACGTCGCGAGCGGCAGCGATCGACCACATCGCGATTGCCTCGTCGGTCTTCTTGGGCGTCACGTCCTCGATATCGGCGATCAGACCAGTATCAAACCATCCGCCGACCTGGGTCTCGACCGCTGCCAGCAGGCCATCGACGCGCTGGTAGTCGCGGTGCACCGCGCTGTCGTCCTCAGGCACCAGCCCGAGCTCCTCGCAGGTGGTCACGACCGCGATCGGCAGATCGTGATTGATGTGCGCAGCCATACCGGCAAGCGCGAACTGAATGGGCTCACGCGATTGAGAGCGAGTCTCGACCAGCGGACGCCACGCCAACGGGCACGACCCGCCCGAGACGATTGTCGCCTCGGCAGCGAAATACAGGCCCGCGAACACGACATCAAGGCGCTCGAGGAACCGTCGGTTCTCGAACTCCGTGCCGGCGCTCGCCGTGTCGACCGCGCGGGTCACCTGAAGGTAGAGGCGGTCAAAGATCGCGACACCGTCTTTGCGGCCCAACGAGGCATCGATCGCCTGCATACGGGCGATGACCTCAGCGATCGTCGATTCACCCGGGGTATCGCTCACGAGGCGATGCTAACCGGCGCAAACGCTGGTGCAATCCGCTGACTCCCCGAATGGGGCTCGAACCCGCGACCTTCGGCTTGGGAATCAGTTGTCTATTCGGTTTGCGTCGGCCTCGGGCGCAGCGGTGCTGGCCGCGGCTGCGACAGGGTCGTCGTTGAGCCATCGAGCACCGATGGTCTCGGCGATGCTCGCATCGGTTCCACCGCCGGCGAGCGCGAGGGGGGCGACGCAGGCGAGCTCGCGTAGGCCACCGAGAGCGTTTTGCGCCAGCTCGGGAAGCGCGGCGCTGACGACGACGAGCGCTGGCTGCAGCAGGTCCGCTGTCTCTCTCAGCGTGGGCAGCGGAGTGTCGGCTCCGAGGTAGGTGATCCGCCAGCCGTGAGCGCGGAGCGCGAGCCCGAAGCAGATCAACCCGAGATCGTGTTGATCTCCGGGAACGCAGGCGAGGAGTGAGTGGGGACCGCGACCGTGTCCCCAGCCGCGCGCCAGGCCGAGCAGACGGGCGCGGAGGAGCGCGCTGGCGAAGTGCTCTTGCGCGACCGATGCCTCACCGTGCGCCCAGCGCTCGCCGAGCTCGTGGAGGTAGGGAAGGACCGCTTCCCGCAGGACGCTCTCGAGCGGGTAGGAGCCAAGGAGCCGGTCGAGCGCGGCGTGCGCGTCGGCGTCGTCGAATGCGTCGAGCGCCCGGCGCAGCTGTTCGCCGAGGGCGGCTGCCGTCGGTAACCCGCTTCTGTCATCTGTTCCAGCGGCAGAGTCAGGTCGCGCCGGCGGCTCAGCTTGAGCGAGCCGAGCCGCCTCGGCTGCCGATAGGCCCTGCTCGAGGTGCTGGAGCATGCGGCGGACCCGTTGCTCGTCGTCGTCGCCGTAGAGGCGGAATCCACCGTCGGTGCGAGTGGGAGACAGGACCCCGTACCGACGCTCCCAGGCCCGGAGGACCTCCGGCGTTACCCCGACGCGACGGCTCAGCTCTCCGATCCGCACGGGCCCGCGATCGGGTTCAGGGGAACTCATGCGATGAGTGTACAGACCCTGGACAGACCCTTGACACGATTGCCATAACTCTGTACGGTCCTTGGACAGTCTCTATACAAAGGAGTCTCTCGAATGAAGAAGTTGTTCGTCGCAGCGCTAGCCGTCGCCGTCCTCGGCGCGATGACACTCGGTGTGGTCGCCTCATCAGCATCGGCTCCGCACAAGCCCGCCAAGAACATCGTCCAGACGGCCGCGGCCGCCGGTTCGTTCAAGACGCTCGTCTCGCTCGTCAAGCAGGCGGGCCTCGTAGGCGCCCTCTCCGGGAAGGGGCCGCTGACCGTGTTCGCACCGACGGACGCCGCGTTCGCGAAGGTGCCCAAGGCGACGCTCGCCGCACTCGCCAAGGACAAGTCGCAGCTGAAGGCCGTCCTGCTCTACCACGTGGCCAAGGGCAAGCTCACCGCCTCGAAGGTCGTGAAGCTGCACTCGGTCAAGACCCTCAACGGCCAGTCGCTGAAGGTCCGCGTCAGCCACGGCACGGTCACGGTCGGCGGCGCGCGCGTCATCAAGACCGACGTCGACGCTTCAAACGGCGTGATCCACGTGATCAACAAGGTGCTGATCCCGCGCTGAGTCACCCCACCTCGTCAGGGCGCCGCGCTGCGGCGCCCTGACCCGGCGGGCCTCCTCTCAGAGCGCCGACCGAACGAACAAACGACCATGACGACACTCACCCTTCCGCATCCGCCTGCCAGCGCGAGGGCGCGCGGACGGCGCCACCCTGTTCGGCGCGTCGCGACCCTCGTACCGGGGCGGCACGCCTACACGATCGAGGGCAACCAGCGCCATGCTGCGGTGCTCGCTGGTCAGTTCGACAAGGCGCTCCACGTCTCGCCGTTCATGGGCATGGATCATCGCTACGACGCGCGGGGCGCTCTGCCCGCCCAGACATTGTCGATTCACATATCATCGAGCCGTGCCGGCGCCACCGCGTTCGACGCGACGCTGGCGCTGCGCCGCCGGGAGCTCACGCGCGCGTCGATCGCCAGGATCACCGCGCGTTACCCGCGCGCGACGGTGCGGGTGCTGGCCCTGATCTATGCACACGCGCTGGGGCTGAAGCTCGCGGGCGTCCCTGTCCACCGCCATCCGCAGGCGGGACCGGCATGACCGTCTGGTTCTCACGCTGGATCGTGTCGCTCGTGCTGCGGCGGATCAGGGTCGGCAGCCTGCTCGTCGTGGAGGGCGACGAGCGGCGCGCGTACGGTTCCGGGCCGCCCGGTGCGACGGTCTGGATCCGTTCCTCGCGGACATGGCCCAAGCTTCTGCGCGGAAGCCGCGGGATGGCTGAGGCCTTTGCTCAAGGCCTGTGGGAGTCACCCGACCTCGTGGCTCTCATCAGGCTGGCGGCGCGCAACGCCGGCGGCCTCGATCGGCTCCGCTTGCGGCTCGCACCGCTGCGCTGGCCGCTGCAGCGTTGCAGGGCGCTGTTGCGCCGCAGCACGAAGCGCCAACGCCGGCGCGACGTCGCCGCCCATTACGACCTCGGCAACGAGCTGTTCGCGCGGATGCTCGATCCGACGATGAGCTACTCGTGCGCGCTCTTTGAGCGCGAGGGGATGACGCTTGAGCAGGCGCAGGTCGCAAAGCTGGAGCGCATCTGCGAGCGGCTCGAGCTCGGTCCGACGGATCGCGTGCTCGAGATCGGAACTGGATGGGGAGGCTTCGCGCTCCATGCCGCCGCGACCCGCGGCTGCCACGTCACCACGACGACGATCTCGCGCGAGCAGCACGATTACGCCGTCGAGCAGGTGCGCCACGCCGGGCTGAGCGACAGGGTCACGGTCCTGATGCATGACTACCGCGAGTTGCACGGCCGGTACGACAAGCTCGTCTCGATCGAGATGATCGAGGCGGTCGGCTGGCGTCACTTCGGCACCTACCTCGCCAAGTGCTCGGAGCTGCTGACGCCCGACGGCGTGATGCTGCTCCAAGCGATCACCATCGACGACCGCGCCTATGAGGCCGAGAAGGCGTCGAAGTCCTTCATCAACACCTACATCTTCCCCGGCGGATGCCTGCCCTCGCTCGAGGTGATCGCCCGCAACGTGGCCCGGCGAACCGACCTGCAGACCCTGGGCCTCGAGGACCTGACGCCGCACTACGTCGAGACGCTGCGGCGCTGGCGCCATAAGTTCGTGGCGCATGCCGACGAGCTCGCGGAGCGCGGCTACGACGAGCGCTTCCGCCGTCTCTGGACGCTCTACCTGGCCTACTGTGAAGGCGGCTTTGCGGAGCGGCGGATCTGCGACGTCCACCTGCTCCTGTGCAAGCCCCGGTCTCGGATCGCTTCACACTCCTGCCAAGAGCGCTCCGACCACCACCCGCAGCGCGACCTCTCGCTGAGCGCATGATCAACTCGCTGCTCGATGACGTGCTCGACCGCATCGTGGTCGCGGGGTTCACGAATGTCGGCTACCGAGTGCGCAGCCGCGGATGGAGCGCGTCGGAACTGCAGAGCATGGAAGGCAAGGTGGTGCTGGTGACGGGCGCGAGCTCGGGCCTAGGCCTTGCCGCCGCCGAGGGCTTCGCCCAGCTCGGTGCCACGGTCTGGCTCGTCGTCCGCGGCCCGGAGCGCGGCGAGCAGGCGCGGGCGCGGATCGTCGAGCGGTCCGGTAACGGCGACGTGCACGTGGGCATCTGCGATCTCAGCGAGCTCGAGTCGGTCCGACAGTTCGCCAAACGATTTCGAGACCAGGCTTCGCGTCTCGACGTGCTGGTCAATAACGCCGGGGTGATGACCGAAGCGCGCGAGGTTTCAGCCGATGGGATCGAGCTCACGTTCGCGACCAATGTCGTCGGCCCGTTTTTGCTCACCAACCTGCTGATCCCGCCGCTTCGAGAGAGTGCCCCGGCGCGGATCATCAACGTGTCCTCCGGTGGCATGTACACACAGAAGCTCAGGGTTGACGACCTGCAGAGCGAGCGGGGGCAGTTCGACGGGACGAAGGTGTACGCGCGCACCAAGCGCGCGGAGGTCATCCTCACCGAGCTCTGGGCAGAGCAGTTGGGCGCCACCGGCGTCGTGGTGCACGCGATGCACCCAGGGTGGGCCGACACCCCCGGCGTGCGTTCCTCGCTGCCGCGGTTCCACAAGCTGACCCGACCGCTGCTGAGAACGCCGGCTGAGGGCGCCGACACGATCGTCTGGCTCGGTGCCGCCACCGAACCCGGTCGCAGCTCAGGCCAGTTCTGGCAGGACCGTCGGCCGCGTCCCACGCACTGGCTGGGATTGAATCGGGAAACGCGGCAGGAGCGTGACCAGCTGCTCGCCGAGTGCGTGCGGCTCAGCGGTTGGGGTGGCGCATCCGCGCCGGCCGCGTCCATTTCAACGCCAGAAGGAGAATCGTGATGGCCCATTACCGAGCATCGATTGACACTCAGCACACCCGTGAGGAAGCCTTTGCCTACCTGAGCGACTTCTCGACCACGCGGGAATGGGATCCGAGCGTGGTCGAGGCGGAGCGCGTGAACGGTCAGACGGTGGGCGAGGGAACCGAGTTCCGGCTCGTGGCTGAGTTCCTCGGGCGCAAGAACGAGCTCACCTACCGGATCGTCGAGTACGAACCGCCGCACGCGGTGACGTTTCTTGGCGAGAACGCCACCGTGGTCTCGCGGGACCGGATCACGTTTGAGGTGACCGCGGAGCACACGCGCGTCACCTACGACGCCGACCTCGCGCTAAAAGGCCTGCTCAGAATCGCCGACCCGCTCCTCGCGATCGCGTTCAACCGTGTCGGCGATCGCGCCCTCGGCGGTCTCCGGCGCAGGCTCGCCCCCATGGCAACGCAAACGCTGAGCCCGCTGGCCGGACGCGCTCTCGACGGCACGCGGTATCACTAGGCGAAGCCGACTCCGTGCCGCGCACCGACGAGCGCCACCCCGAACGGCTGGCGCCGTTGGCAGCCAGCGACGCCCCGGACGGCCCGAGCTGACGATGGAACGAGTCTGGGACTACCCCCGCCCGCCGGCCGCCATGCCCTGCCAACGTCGCGTCCGGGTCGAGCTAGCCGGCGAGGTGCTGGCCGACTCCACCCGCGCCCTCCGGGTACTCGAGACCAGCCACCCACCGACCATCTACGTCCCGCTGGCCGACGTACGTGAAGAGCTACTGGCCGGGAGCCACGCACGCTCGACCTGGTGCGAATTCAAGGGCCCCGCGCGATACCTGGACGCGGTCGTCGACGGCCGGCGCTTCAAGACGGTCGGGTGGAGCTACCCGGACCCCTCGCCCGGATACGAG
Organism: uncultured Actinomycetota bacterium; assembly: GCA_963708835.1. Lineage (GTDB taxonomy): Bacteria > Actinomycetota > Thermoleophilia > Solirubrobacterales > Solirubrobacteraceae > Palsa-465. The sequence goes on from CAVPUB010000005.1 coordinate 9,560, forward strand.
GCGCTGCGCCACCACGTCGCTTTCTACCCCGGACGCGTGGACGCTGCCTGGCTAGATGACGAGCGCGTTCAAGCCCAGCAAGGCGACTTCTACGGCGGGTGGATCACCAGCGACCTCGTGGGGCCATTCAAAGGGCCGGTCGGCACGCTCGCCTGGTGAAGTCACGTCCAGTGGACGCTCCGTCTCCTGCGCCAACCCTCAAGTGGCCTCCTTTTCAACCGGCGCCACTGGCCTACTTTTCAACCGGCCTTGACGGGAAGCCTCGCCTAGGCACGAGGACCGCGGAGAGCCCCCAACTCGGAGCCCTGGTTACGGGCGACAAGCAGGCCTCCGAATCGCCCGACTCGGACGATCGCACTGGCCAGCTCACCGGCGCCGAGGCAGACGAGCGCCTTGCCACGCAGGCGCTCGCAAGCTCCGCGACCAGCGCCGTCCGTGGGTAGTGGCCGGGCTGGGCGGCTCTCACGAGCCTGACTGCCTTTGTTCGGCCGGGGGCAGCAGCGCCGTCCTCGCTCGACTGGCGTTAGGCGAGCTGGTGTCAAGCGAGCTGGTGCTGAAGCGTGGTCTCGAGCTCTGGCTTCGCAGCCCCGAGCGTGGTTTCGATTATGAGTCGCATCCGGCGATTCTCGATGACCAGCCATCCGAGCTGGTTACGCCAGGTTGGCTGCTGAAGTACGCGCCAGCGAATGTCTGGGTCCTGGACGCCGGCGCTCCGGGCCAGGCGAGGTGCGACCCAGCGTGCAACACGGGAGCGGCGGACGACTCGCAGCGTCTTGCGTTCGCGCTTCCCAAGCTGGTTGCGAAATGGCGAGCAGACCGCCTGGTAGACGGCGCTTGAGACGCCGGCCGAGCGCCGAAAACCGACGGTCTCCAGGTACGCCTGGTGCACGTCGCCGCCGAGCATCACGATTGCCGCTGGCGCGCGCCCGCGGCGACCGGATCCGACATCCGTGATCAACGCCACCATTCGCTGAAAGGACCGCTGGAAAGCCGCCCAGTGCTCGAGGTCGAGTGCGCGACGAAGTCGCTCGCCCAGGCGAGCAGCAGCTGTCCCCCAGGCACCTGCGCAGATCGCCTCGTTCCAGGCCTCCAGGTGATGCAGCGAGGGCGCAAGCAGGACCGGGAGCGTGCTGGCGATGAGCACGTGGTCGTAGTCACCAGTCAGCTCCTGCTCAAGCCAGTCCCATTGATCCTCGTCGATCATCTCGCGGCGGCCGTTGGACAGGACGCGGCCCTCGCGGCCGTCGACCACGACCAGTTGGGTCCTTCCGAGCAGACGCGAGAAGCTCCACAGGCGGCCGCCACCTCGGCGATCAGCGTTCCGCGCGAACTCGCGCAGCAGACTCGCTGCGTCGTCGGCCGCGATCACCTCGGCGTACAGCGGGTCCTCGGCCAGTTCAGCCGGCGAGAGATTGCCGAGATGTTGATAAATCCAGTACGTGACCAGGGCGGAGGTGATGCGCTCATGCCACCAGCCGTTTGCGCGCATGTCCCGGATCCACGATTCCGAGGTGTTCCAGTCGTCGTGCACGTCATGGTCGTCGAAGATCATCGCGCTCGGGATGGTGGAAAACAGCCAGCGAATCGAGGGCTGCGACCACGCCTCGCGGTAGAGCATCGTGTACTCCGCGAAGTCGGCGACCTCGTCACTCGGCGCATCCCCCCGCTGATTGCGCCTCTCCTCGATGAACGTCTCGGTCTGGGGTGAGACCTCATCGGCATAGACCTGATCGCCGAGCAACAGCAGCAGCGATGGCCAGGCGGATGGATCCTGTTCGGTGAGTCTTTGACTGAGCACATACAGCGCATCGACGCCGATCCCCGCCGCGCTCTCGTCCTCATCGCACGTGTATGGCAACTCGTGCGGCGCGGTCACACGGCACGACCCCCAGACGATCCGAAGCTGCCCGTCCTCGGGGAGGGTCTGGATCCGGCTGGACGGAAACGATGAATCGGGCGGCGGCCAGCGCACCTCACCGTCGAGGCGCACGTCGTATGCGACGCTGCTCGCGGGCGCAAGCCCGGTCACCGCTACCACCGCGTAGTGATGCCCGTCCACATGAAACGTCCGCGCGCGCCGCCCCAGCACCTCCACCTCGCAGGCGCCGTCGGTCTCCACCCAAACGGTTGCCGATGTTGCATCCACGTAGCGCAATATCGGCCCAAGGATCAGATCAGCCATTCGCCCCTCCGTGCCGCCTCGCCGGTCCAGTTTCCATCCGCGCCGAAGCTACCCAAATCCACGACCCTGTGACACGAGGGGTCGTCTAGACCCCAGCATGTTGGCTTGACACGCGTGCGGCCGGTCTCACGGACCCGCAAGTCACGTGAGATTCGCCAAGAGCTGAGAGCGGACGACGGGCCTCGAACCCGCGACCTTCGGCTTGGGAAGCCGACGCTCTACCAACTGAGCTACGTCCGCGTGTCGGGCGATTCTAAGGGTCCGCGCAGGCTGGCGGGGACCCGGGGCGCTAGGAGTCCGACGGGTCGTCCTCGGGCTCGACGGGCTGGTGGACCCACGCCGAGAACAGGGGCAGCCCGGTAAAGGGCGAGACGGGCGGCGGCGAGTCGCGCGAGGTGCCTTGGCGCGCCCCGGCCGGCCGCCCGGCGATCGCAACGGCTGCGTAGGGGTGGTCGAAGCGCAGGACGGCCCTGCGCTCGATCGCCTGGCCCTGCGGCGGGCGCGCGGCGGAAGCAATGGCCGTGAACGTGGTGACCGCGGCGGCCTCGAAGCCGTAGCGCCCGAACGTCGCGGCTGCGACCTGCTTCGCTCCGGTCTCGTCGTTGGGCCGCGGGCCGATCAGCTCCCGCAGCGTCTCGATCGCGGGCGCTGTGCCAAAGGCCGGGGACCGCATCAGGTCGAGCTCTCCCTCGGCCCGCCAGGCGGGCAGAGCGACGCCGGTGATCCGCTCCAGATGCGGCTCGGGCACGAACACGTGCACCTCATGCTCGGAGATCTCCCACGAGTGGCCCGCCCCGAGGGGTAGGTCAAACAGCGAGCACGCACCCCTCCCCCATTCGGTGCACACCGACGACGCCACCTCATCCGCGGCGGCGAGCAGCGACGCACGGTCGACGTCGGGCGCCCCGGACACCGACACGACGGTCAAATCATCGTGGGCGACCGCGCAATGGACCGCGACCACGCCGGCGGCGTCGGTCTGGGCGATCTCCGCGTGCCCGCTGGGGGAGCTGTCCCAGAGCAACCGCGCCACGGTGCCCCGCCATGGGCTGGAACGTCCCAGATGCCCCTCCGCCGGCATCACGTCGAACGGGACTTCCCACTTCACCTTGGTCGCCAGCGCCGAGGCCAGTACCACGCGTGTGTACTTGTCGATCTTCACCGGGAACTTCCGGATCAGCCCTGCCGTCTCACGGTCGGCCCACGCGTCGGCCTCCGCCTGGGACGGCATGAACCCGGACTCGACCGTGTCGGGCAGCCCGCGCGTCCAGGCCGACAACGCGTCGGTGGCGTCGCACACCGCAACCCACAGGGCGATGGCCGCGTGCAGCGCCGGCGGCGGGTCGGCCATGAGCGCGCTCAGCAGATCGCTCGCCTCTTCCGCCGAGCACCCCAGCGCCTCCTCGAGAGCCGCCCGGTCGGCCCCCTGCGCGGCCGAGGCGCAGGCGGCCAGCAGGAGCCACACCCCCAGGGCCGAGGACACCGATCCGTCCCGCTGCTGGTCCAGCACAGAAGCCGACACCCGCCGGGCATACGCGCCCACGAGCGACACCGTGCGCCCGACCGAACCGCCGGTCTGGACCCGCTCCGCGCCCATACGCGCCATCATGACACCACCACCAAGCTCTCTCCTCCCGGAGGCCCCGTGCGATCACTCGACATGGCCGTCGGCGCTGAGCTCGCTGGCCGCGTCCTCAGCGCGACAGAACCGCACCAGCGGGACGTGGCCGTCGCCGCCGCCGTGGCCGCGATCCGCGCGGCGAAGCTGTCGAAGCCGCTGCTCGAGGAGACCGTCGATGACCTGGTCAATCGCCGCTACGGCGGTCCACTGCGCGACGAGGTGGAGCGCCTGGAGCTGGAGCTCGACGAGCGCGCCTGGACGCTGCAGGATCAGATCGAGTCAGGCGGCTCCCGGCGATCCGAGTACCAGGACGCGTTCCGCCGCGCCCGTGCCGCGGGCGCGATGAAGATGGCGCTGGACACCAACGCCCGCACCGCGGCGGCCGAGGCCGTGTATGAGGCCTCACACGCCGTCGACGACGGCGACCGCTTCGGCCAGCTCCTGTCAGCGGTGCTCGAGCTCATCGAGCCCGGCAATCACTGGGCGGCGCAGGACCTGGCCGGCCTGTTCTGGCCGCGGTTCATGGAAGTGGACGGCTACGTGCTGGTGGCCGACCACTTCGAGCCCGACACGTTCGCCGAGTTCCGCGACCGGCGGCCGGACAGCCGACCGGCCGTCGAGGACCTCATCAACCACGTGCACGTGCTGGAGATCGCGGGACCTGAGGCCGAGCCCGAGGCGGTCGGCCGGGCGTGCCGTCACATCACGCAGGCGTGGCGCGACGCGCTGGACTCAGCCTTTCCCGGGCGTGAGCTCACCGTCGACTGGGACCCGCAGGAGCGGATCGTCACCGCATATTCCCGCGCCTGACGCGCGCGAGCGGCCAGCGATTCGGTTTCAGGCGCTAGAGGACGTGCTTGGTGTGCGCCGCGACGACCTCATGCCACAACTCCTCAAGCGCGATCACCTGGGCCAGGCGGGCACGGCGGGCAGCGCCGTCACGCTCGAGCTCAGCCAGTCGCTTCTTGTTGTTCTGGCGCTGGGCAGCGCCGTCGGGCATGTCGTCGTAGATGTCTCGGGGGATCATGGTTGGTCTCCTTGACCTGGGGCTCTCCTTGACTCGGCGGCGGCGGGGCCGGCACCGATACCCACGGTTATCGACAGGCCGACGCGCTCATTCAGGCCAAGTCGGCCCCAGTGGACGAACGTCCGGTTGCGCGCGAGCGGGGCTCAAGAACGACTGGCCTCATTACCATCAGGCCAGATGCGCCGCTTCATGCTCCCCGGGTTGGTCGCCGCCGCGGCGGTGGCGCTGCTGGCGCTGCTGACCTTCGGCGTGTCCAAGCAGAACGACACGTCGTCGATCGACTCGCAGGTGGCCCACGGCAAGTTCCCGGCCGCGCCCAACGCGCGCCAGGCGCTGCCGCTGCTGGGAAAGGGCGGCAAGGCGACCCTCGCCGATTTCCGGGGCAAGGTCGTGGTCCTCAACGTGTTCGCGTCATGGTGTGACCCGTGCCAGGCCGAGGCGCCGATCCTGGCCAAGGAGCAGTCGATGCTGGCCAAGCACAACGCAACGCTCGTCGGCGTGACCTACGAGGACCTGTCGACCGCGTCCGAGAAGTTCGCGCAGCGCTACCACATCACCTATCCGGTGCTGCGCGACGTGACCGGGAACTTCGTGCGGTCGTTCGGCACCACCGGTGTCCCCGAGACGTTCGTCATCAACCGCAAGGGCCAGATCCAGGCGCTGCAGCGCTTCCCCGTCACCGCGCAGTGGTTCGACGAGACCCTGCCCCGCATCCTGGCCGAGAAGTCATGAGCCGCCGCCGGGCCGCCATCCTCGCGCTCAGCCTGACAGCGGCCCTCGCCGCGACGATCGCGACAATCGGAACCGCCGCAGCGAACACGACCGCTCAGTCCACCCCCACAGCCAAGACCTCCTACCTGGCGGTGGTCGACGACGTCATGTGCGTCGTCTGCCACGAGCCGCTGGGCGTCGCCCAATCGCCCGAGGCCTTCCAGGAGCGCGATTACATCCGCCAGCTCATCGCCCAGGGCAAGACGCGCAAGGAGATCGAGGACGACCTCGTGCAGCAGTACGGCCCGGCCGTGCTCGCCCGCCCCCCGGCCCACGGCGTCAACCTGCTCGTCTACATCATCCCGCCTGTCGTGCTCATCCTCGGGATCGTCACCATCGCGCTGTTCATCCCGCGGTGGCGCCGGCGGGCCCGCGAAGCCGACGCCGCCTCGACGCACGCCGCGGCCACGCTCGACGCGGCCGACGCCCAGCGCCTCAACGAGGACCTGGGGCGCTTCGCCTAGCGACCCACCCCAGCGACCCGCGCCGGGCGGCTACATCGAGTCCGGCGCTCCGACTCCCAGCAGCTCCAGCGCCAGCTTGATCGTCTGGCGCGCCGTCTGCGAAAGCGCGATCCGGAACGACTCGGTCGCCTGCGGCTCGACCCCCACCACCTTGCAGTCGCGGTAGAAGTCGGTGAACACCTGGGCCAGATCGTGCGCGTAGCCGGCGATCCGGTGCGGCGCCCGGCGCTCGACCGCCTCGGCGATCTCGTCGGGGAAGGCCACCAGCGTCTTGATGAGGTTGCGCTCGGCCCTGTGCAACTCGCCGCCGTCCCAGTCCGCCCCGCCGTCCAGCGCCGACGCCACGCGGTCCGCCGACAGACGACCCACCATGGAGACGATCCGGGCGTGCGCGTACTGGACGTAGTAGACGGGGTTCTCGGGTGACTCCTGCTTGGCCAGCTGGAGGTCGAGGTCGACCGTCCGGTCGTGGGAGCGCTGGAGCATCCAGAAGCGGGTGGCGTCGACACCGATCTCGTCGAGCAGGTCGTCGAGCGTGATGAACTCGCCCCGGCGCTTGGACATCGCGGCCCGTTCGGTGCCCTCCACCAGGTGCACGAACTGGATGATGGGCATCTCCAGCGTGTCGGGGTCCCCGCCCAGGGCGGCCCAGCCGGCCTTCATCCGCGCCACGTAGCCGTGGTGGTCGGCGCCGACGGGCAGCAGCTGCAGCTCCACGCCGCGCTCGCGCTTCTGCAGCAGGTAGGCGACGTCGGCGGCGAGGTAGGTCGGGGCGCCGTCGGAACGGCGCAGCACGCGGTCCTTGTCGTCGCCGAACGTGGTCGAGCGCAGCCACAGAGCGCCGTCTGACTCATACGAGTGCCCGCCCGCGGCCACCACCTCAAGCGCCCGGTCCAGATAGCTCGGCGACCCCTCGTGCAGGGTGCGCTCGGAGAAGTACTGGTCGTAGTGCACGCCGTAGCGCTCCAGCGTGCCCTTGATCTGTGCCAGCAGCAGCTCCACCGCGTGCGCCGCTGCCTCGTCGGCCGACATCGACTCCACGCCGGGGATCTGGGCGGCGAGGTCGCGCACGTACTCGCCCTGATAGCCGTCCTCGGGCGGGTCCTCGCCACGCGCCCGCGCCAGGACCGACGCGCCCAACCGCTGGACCTGCCCGCCGGCGTCGTTGAAGTAGTACTCGCGCCAGACCTCATGGCCGTGGTGGACCAGCACCCGTGAGAGCGCATCGCCGTAGGCGGCATGGCGACCGCTGGCGGCGACCAGCGGGCCGGTGGGGTTGGCGGAGACGAACTCCACCAGCACCTTGTGCGCCACCGGGGCGCCGCCCGCGCCGAACCGCTCGCCGGCGTCGAGCACGGTGCGCAGCGCTCGCCGGTACCAGTCGTCAGACAGGAACAGGTTCACGAAGCCCGGCCCGGCCACCTCGAAGCGCACCAGGTCCGAGCCCAGCACGTCGCTGAGCGCGGAACCCACCTGCTCGGCGATCTCCCGCGGCGGCTTGCGCAGCGCCGGGGCCAGCAGCATCGCCATGTTGGTCGAGTAGTCGCCCTGCCCGTCGCGCTTGGGACGTTCCACCTTGACCGCGGACCCGCCGCCCGCGCCGTTGCTGCTCAGGGTGGCGGCGGCTCGAGTGACCGCCGACCGCAGTTCCTCCAGCGACGCGCTCATGTGCTGTGCACCGCCACCGGCTGGAACACCGTTTCGAGCCGCTCGAGCGCCTCGGGGGTGCCGATCGCCACCAGGAGCTGGCCGGCCTCGATCACCGTCGACGGCGGGGGCTGGGGCTCCAGCCGCCCGTCGGTGTGGCGCACGGCCACGACCACCGCTTCGCCTCGGACCTGCTCGATCGTCTGGCCCACGCCGTCGCAGGACTCGGAGACCTCGATCTCGTCCATCCGGTAGTCGGCCACCTTCAGCGCGCCGCCCACCTGCGGATGCAGCGCCAGCCGCGCCATCTCCGAGCCCGACGTCTTGTATGGCGAGATCACGCGGTCCGCGCCGGCGCGCTGGAGCTTGCGCTCGGCGTCCTCGGCCGAGGCCCGGGCGATGATGAGGATGTCCGGGCGCAGACCCCGCGCGGTGAGGACGATGAAGATGTTGTCGGCGTCGGAGTCCACGCAGGCCACGACGGCCCGCGCGCGCATGATGCCGGCGCTGATGAGGACCTCGTCGTCGGCGGCGTAGCTCTCGATGTAGCGGACGCCGAGCTCGGCGGCCTCCTCGCGATGTGACGGGTTGGCGTCGATGGCGACGTGCTTGACCGCGGCCAGGCTGAGATCGCGGGCCACCTGACGCCCGACGCGTCCGAAGCCGCAGATGATGAAGTGGTCTGAGTAGGAGTCGATCATGCGCTGGTTGCGGCGCTCTTCACGCAGGCCGCTGAGCTGGCCCGTGACGAAGAACTCCGCCACCGTCGCCAGTCCGTAAAAGAGCGTACCTATGCCAAACAGCTCCAGGAGGACGACGACGACCCGCCCGGCCGCGTCCTGCGGGTCCTTGAGCGCGCCCAGGGTGGTCACCGTGTCCAGGGTCCACACGAAGCCGTAGGCCACCGACACGCCCTCGGTGATGGCGAAGGCGATCGTGCCGGCCACCACGACCCCCACCAGCGCGGCGAGCAGGATGCTCAGGCGCCGGGTGAACGCCTCCCGCTCACGGCGCGCGCGGCGGCGGCGCTCAAGCGCCTGATGGTGGCTGATGCGACGGCGATCGACGGGGATGGGCATGGTCGGTGGCTACCCCGTCGCGGCGGGGGTCAGGGCGCGTGGGGGCACGGGTCAGTAGTGATAGGGCTCACGGGCCAGGATCTTGTGGGCGCGGTAGAGCTGCTCCAGGAGGACGACCCGGGCCAGTTGGTGGGGCAGGGTGATCTCGCCCAGCGAGAGCCGGTGATCGACCTGATCGAGGTCGAGCCCGAATGGGCCGCCGATGACGAAACACAGGTCGCGGCCGCTCTGGCGACGATCCTCCAAGAAGCGCGCGAAGGCGAGCGAGTCGGGCTTGTCGCCGTCGCGGTGCAGGAGCGACACAAAGGCCCGATCGGGGAGGCGGCGGGCGACGTGGTCGTCCTCGCGGACCTCCACCAGCTCAAGCCGCGTGTGCCCGGCGAGCAGCTTCTGGTAGTGCTGCACGTCGTCGGCGAACGGAGGGCGCAGCTTTCCCACGGCAACGACGACGATCCGCACGATGAGATACTAAGTGGATATGGACGATCCCAACACGCCCGAGCGCCACATCAACATCCACTTCTCGCCGGACATCATGGCCGGCGTTTACTCCAACTTCGCCAACGTCAGCCACTCCGACTACGAATTCACGATCACCTTTGCCCGCGTCGACCACGAGGTCGAGGATGAGGAGATCCCCGGCGTGGTGGTGTCGCGCATCAACCTCTCCGCTCGCTTCATGAAGGAGCTCATCGAGGCGATGCAGGACAATTACTCCAAGTGGGAGTACAGGGAGGGCATCAAGAACCTTCCCGAGGTCAACGGTGGCGACAGCGGGTCGGAGTACGGTCCCGGCGACGAGGACTGAATCGCTGTCCGTCCCCGACGGCGTTCAACCTCATCGCATGACGGACACCCTTTCCGCGATCCTGCCTGACCGATGACGGACACCACGCACCGACCCCGGCTGATGACGCGCCCGCGCGTCGGCGTGCTCCTGCCCAACTTCGACGCGGTGGGCAGCGGGCAGCCGCTACCCATCGTCGCCGCCGCCCGGCTCGCCGAGGAGCTGGGCTTCGGCGCCGCCTGGGTGGGCGACCATCTCGCCTGCCCGGCTCCCGGGCTCGACGCCCCCTCCTGCCTGGCCGCGGCGGCTGCCGTCACGGAGAACATCCGCCTCGGACTCAGCGTCATGCTGCTGGGCCTCCGCGCCCCGGCCTGGGCGGCCAAGATCCTGGCCACGATCGACCACCTCTCCTCGGGGCGGCTGGTGCTGGGCGTCGGGGTCGGCGGTGAGTTCCCGGCCGAGTTCGAGGCCGCCGGCGTTCCCGTGCGCCAGCGCGGCGCGCGGTTGGACGACGCGCTGCAGGTCATCCGCGACCTGCTCACCGGCCAGCCCGTCGCCTATGAGGGACGGACGATGAATGTCACCGCGCCGTCGCTTCAGCCGGCCATGGCGACCCCGCCCCCGATCTACGTCGGCGGCCGCGGCGAGGCGGCGCTGGCGCGCGCAGCCCGTCACGGAGACATGTGGCTGCCGATGTGGCTCACCCCCGACCGGGTGGCCGAGCGCACACGGCAGCTGGCCGACCTGGCCGAGCGTGAGGGCCGTCCCTGCCCGGGAACCGCGCTGCTGATCGGCGTGAACATCGACGACGACCGCGCCCGGGCCCGGGCCGAGGCCGAGCTGCACATCCGCGGCCAGTACCGCATGGGGCTGGAGAAGATCGAGCACTGGACCCTGCTCGACAGCGTCGACGGGGCCGTCGAGCAGCTGGAGGCCTACGCCGACGCGGGGGTCGAGGAGTTCCTGCTCATGCCGCTCGGCCGCGAGCCGCTGACCCAGTACGAGCGGCTGGCCGAGGTCCAGAGCCGCTTCGAATCGGCGTGGACGACATCGGGGGCATCCACGAAGGCCACGGGTTGAGCACAGAGGCCACCTACCGCTACGACGCCTCAGCGTTTCGCGAGGTGTTCGAGCGCCGCTTCACCTACCTCGCCGGAGTCCACCGCAACAGTCACCGCTACGCCCACCGTCACGCGCTGCACGACCCGGCCTCGGACCGCCGCTGGACCTACGCCGAGCTGTGGGCAGACAGCGGGCACCTCGCCGCCGGCCTGCAGGCGCGCGGCGTGCACGGTGGCGATGTCATCGTCTTCGATCTCTTCAACTGCCCGGAGTTCGTGCTGGTATGGCTCGCCGCCCAGCGCCTGGGCGCGATCGCGGCGCCGATCAACTTCCGCCTCTCCCCCGGCGAGGTGGCTCACGTTCTGGATGACAGCCGCCCGGCGGCGTTCGTCTACGACGCCGGGCTGGAGCAGACCGCAACCGAGGCGCTCGCCCGCGCTGCCCACACGCCACAGGACATCGCCGTCGTCGGCGAGAGCACCGGCAGCGCCACTCCGTTTGAGGAGCTCATCAGCGCCGAGACCGTCCCGGACCTCCCCGAGGGGGTCACCGGCTACGACGAGACGACCCGCCTGTACACGTCGGGCACCACCGGGATGCCCAAGGGCGTGTCGCTGAGCGGGATCGTCGACGTGCTCTCCGCGCACGACGTGATCATGCACTTCCCGCTGTCCCCGGAGGACCGCACGCTGAACATGACCCCGTGGTTTCACCGCGGCGGCCTGTACTCCGGCGGCCCCAACCCGGTGCTCTACTGCGGCGCCGAGGCGGTGCCGCTGCGCGCGTTCGATCCCGCGACGGTGCTCGACTGGGTCCAGGCGCACGGCCTCACCTTCCTCATCGGCGCGCCCACCAGCCTGGCCATGCTCACCGCCGAGCAGACGGCGCGGCCGCGGGACCTCTCGACCCTCAACGGGATCGTGACGATGGGAGCGCCGCTGGATCGCGAAGCGTGCCTGCGCTACCAGCAGGTGCTGACCCCGCGCATCTTCAATGGCTACGGCACGACCGAGGCGTTCTGGAACACGTTCCTGCGACCGTCGGACCTTCCTGACCACGCCGGATCGGCGGGTCGCGCGTGCACCGATGACGACGTCGCCGTGGTGAGGATCTACGAGGACCGCCACGCCGACCCCACCGACCACGCCGCCAAGGATGGGACCGAGGTGGGCGAGGTGGTCGTGCGCTCGGTCAAGGCCGGCTACGCCTACGTCAACCAGCCCGACGAGCAGGCGGCCCGCTTCCGCGACGGATGGCTCTACATCGGCGACCTGGCCACATGGGACGAGGACGAGTACGTGACCATCGTGGGCCGCAAGGACGACATGATCATCTCCGGCGGCGAGAACGTGCACCCGACCCAGGTGGAGGCCGTGCTGGCCGAGCACCCCGGGATCGCCGATGCCGCCGTGGTCGGCCTACCCGACCAGCGATGGGGCGAGATCGTGGTCGCCTACGTCGTGCCCGCCGGAGACGGCCTGGACGCTGCCGCCTGTGAGGCGCACTGCAACGGCCACCCGATGCTGGCCGCCTTCAAGCGGCCGCGTGCCTACCGTTTCGTGTCCGAGCTGCCGATGACCGCCACCGGCAAGAAGCTCCATTACCAGTTGCGCGAGCAGGCCAAGCAGGACGCCGCGCAAGGCCTCTTCCAGCGCCCGTGAGTGGACCCGTACAGCGCCGCGACCCGGTCGTGACCGGGATCGGGGCCGTCACGCCGGTCGGCATGACCGCGCCCGAGACCTGGCAGGCGCTGCTGGAGGGACGCTCGGGGATCACCGCGATCGAGAGCTTTGACGCGTCCGACCTCCCCGTCCAGATCGCGGGCGAGATCCACGGCTTCGACGGGGAGGCGGTCATGGGGCCCAAGCGCTTTCGCCGTTCGGCGCGCTTCAGCCAGCTTGCCGTGGCCGCGGCGCGCGAGGCGGTCGCCGACGCCGCGCTGGACACCGCCGCCGGGGCCGATCAGATCGGCGTCGTCGTCAATGCCGCGGTCGCCGGCGGCCCCGAGACCGAGCGCAACGTCCGCGCGCTGATCGAGCGCGGTCCGCGCGACCTCAGCCCGTACTTCGTGCCCTCGACGATCCTCAACATGGCCGCGTGCGAGGTGGCCATCGACCTCGGCGTCCACGGCCCGGTCAACGCGAGCGCACTGGCCTGCGCCAGCGGCACCGCGGCCCTGCTCGAGGCGCGGCGGCTGATCGCCGGGGGCGAGGCCGACGTCGTCATCGCCGGCGGCACCGATGCCGGGATCTCGCGGTCGATGTTCGCCGGGCTGGCACTGATGGGGCCGCTGTCCGAGCGCAACGACGCGCCTGAGGAGGCCAGCCGCCCGTTCGACGCCGACCGCGACGGCTTCGTGTTCGGCGAGGGCGCGGTGGTGCTGGTGGTCGAGTCCGCCGAGCACGCCGCGGCGCGCGGCGCCACTGTCTACGGCACGGTCGCGGGCGGCGCGCTCACCTGCGATGCCTTCCACATCTCCGCGCCGGAGCCGTCCGGCGTTCACGCCGCGAGGGCCATCGAGCTCGCGCTGCGTAACGCCGGGGTCGCCCCCGAGGAGCTCGACTACATCTGCGCCCATGGGACCGCCACCAAGGCCAACGACGCCTCCGAGACGCGCGCCATCCGGATGGCGCTGGGCAGGCAGGCCTACAACGTGCCCGCCAGCTCGCCCAAGTCGATGGTGGGCCACCTCATCGGCGCCGCGGGCGCGCTGTCGGCGATGACGTGCCTGCTGGCCATCCGCGACGGGATCCTGCCCCCCACCACCAACCTGCAGACGCCCGACCCCGACTGCGATCTGGACTACGTGCCGCTCACCGCCCGCCGCGTCGAGGTGCGGACCACCGCGGCCAACGCGTTCGGCTTCGGCGGCCAGAACTGCGTGATCGTGATGCGCGCGCCCGCGGGCTGAGTCGGGCTGTCGCGGCCAGCGAACCTACACGGTCTGGGCGAAGGCCACGGCGGCGCCGATGCGCTCCGCGGTCGGCGGATGGGTGGCCAGTAGGCGCGACACCCAGCGCGGCGGATCGACGTCGGCCACGTTCTGGAGCGCGATCGTGCGCTCGAAGGAGACGAAGGCGTCGGGCGCGCCCGCCAGTTGCAGCGCGAAATGATCGGCCCGGCGCTCCATCGCGCGCGAGAGGCGGTTGCCGACGAGGCCGATCGGGCCCGTGACGAGCATCGCCGCCAGCGCCACCGCCGGTAGGGTCGCGGGCGTGCCGCGCTCGGGCGAGAGCTCCCAGCTCATGCGCTGTACTGCCAGCGCGGTGGCGGGGGCCACGATCGCCGCATAGGCCAGCCCGCGGCGCACGTCGCCATGACGGACGTGGGCGAGCTCATGGGCGACAACGAGGCGGATCTCATCGCGGCTGTAGCGGTCCAGCAGGGTGTCGAAGAGGACGACGCGTTTGGTCGGGCCCAGCCCGGTCACGTAGGCGTTGGCCGCCGTGGTGCGCCGGCTGGCGTCCACCGAGAAGACCTCGCCGACGCTGACCCCCGCTTCGCGGGCGAGATCCAGGACGTCGGCGCGCTGCTCGCCCTCGGGCAGCGGCTCGTAGTCGTTGAAGATCGGGTCGAGCACCACGGGGGCAAGGGCCGCCAGCCCGGCCCCGAACACGACCGCACCGGTGCCCATCGGCAGCCACCACTGCCGCGGGAAGCGCCGTGTGCCGGCCATGACCGCGGCACCCGCCCCGCCGGCGAACACCGTCTGGATGGCGCTGGCCTTGACCACGTCCCCGGCCCAGGAGCCCCAGGACTGGGTGTCCAGCCCGACGGCGATCGCCCGGCGGCGCGAGACCGCGCGCAGCGGCAACGTGGGCAGCGAGAGGGCCAGCGACAGCCCGGCGGCGGTGACGGCGCCACCGGCAGCCGGTCCGCCGCCCCGCCGACCCCGCCAGGTGCGGCGCAGCACGGCGGGCGGGCGGCGGACGAGGGCTGCCAGCGCAGCCGCCTCGATCACGCTCCGCGTCAGCATCAGCCCCAACTGGGGACGGGCGTAGCGGCGGCCGCGGTCGATCTCGTCGGCGGAGAAGTAGGTCTGGACGTCCACGCGCACGGGCTGAAGCGCGGGCGCTCGGGGTGCCAGGATCCGGCGCGCCGTCTCGGCCGCGGCCCCCGCCGCCAGGACCGGCCACAGAGCCCGAACGCGTGAATGCCTGCTCACCAGCGAGACTGTAGTGATGCGCGTCGCCATCGTCTCCGACATCCACGGCAACCGTCACGCGTTCGAGGCGGTGCTCGACGCCATCGGCGAGACCGAGTGCCGGGAGGTGTGGTGCTTGGGCGATCTCGTCGGCTACGGCGCGGATCCGGACGCCTGCGTGGACCTGGCCCGTGCGCACGCCACCATCTGCCTCGCCGGCAACCACGATCTGGGCGTGAGGGGCACGATCCCCCTCGAACAGTTCTCCCGCGGCGCAGCGCTGGCGGCGACGTGGACCCAGCAGACGATCAGCGCGGAGACCCGGGAGTATCTGGACGGCCTCGAGCCCCAGAACGTCGAGGAGGCCGCGGCCCTCTACCACGCCAGCCCCCGTGACCCGGTGTGGGAGTACGTCCTCTCGCCGCTGCAGGCCGAGCTGTGCCTCGATGTCCAGGCCCGGCGGGTCTCGCTCATCGGCCACTCGCACGTGGCCCTCTCCTTCTCGCGTCAGCCGGGCTCCCCGGCAACCGGCCAGACCCGGGCCGACGGGGAGGTGCTCGACCTCACCGAGGGCGAGTGGCTGGTCAACCCCGGCAGCGTCGGCCAGCCCCGCGACGGCGATCCGCGCGCGGCCTGGCTGGAGTTCGACATGGACGGGTGGCACGCCCTCTACCGGCGCACGGAGTACGACATCGAGGGCGCCGCCGCCGCCATCCGCGCCGCACGGCTGCCGGACTCGCTGGCCGAGCGTCTGCTCTACGGGCAATAGATGAACAGCCTGCACCTCACGTCAAACAAATCAGGACACGGGCTAAAGTCAGGCGCCGGATGGGCTTTGGCTCTCGAGCATTCCTGGCCGGCGGCCTCGGCTTCGCCGCCGCCTTCGCTGTTGCATGCGGCAGCAGCAACGGGCTGCTCTCAGCCGACCAGAACAACAGCCTGACCAGCCAGTTGAATTCGGTCTCCGCCGCGGTTTCCGCCCACCAGTGCGGTCAGGCCAACAGCGCGTCGGCAGCGCTGACCAACGCGGTGACCAACCTGCCCTCAACGATCAACACGACCCTCTCGCAGAACCTCAGCCAGGGGGCCAGTACGGTCGCCGAGCTGGCCGCCAGGGACTGCAGCAGCTCCAGCAGCTCCACCAGTTCATCCACGTCGACGAGCAGCTCGACGACCACCTCGAGCAGCACGACGACGAGCAGCTCGACCGTCCCGACCAGTACCTCGACGAGCACCAGTGCGCCCCCGACCGCAACGAATCCAACCACGCCGGGTACTTCTTCTACGTCCAACGGCGGCGCCGGCATCGGCGGCAGCACCGGGACCACCGGTCAGGGCGGCAACGGACAATGACAGGCACAACCGTCATCGCAGGCAGATACCGGATCGAGGGCCGCCTCGGGGTCGGTGGCATGTCGACCGTGCACCTGGCCTTCGACAACCGCCTGGAGCGCTACGTGGCGCTCAAGCTCCTCGCCGAGCATCTGGCCGACGACCCGACGTTCGTCTCACGGTTCCGCCGGGAGGCCCTGTCCGCCGCGCGCCTCGTGCACCCCAACATCGTGCAGGTGTTCGACTTCGGCTTCGATTCAGGCCATCACCAGCACTTCATTGTGATGGAGCACGTGTCGGGCAATTCGTGCGCGGAGCTCCTGCGCGACCACGGGCACCTGGAGGTCGGCCAGGCCATCGACATCGTCTCGCAGGCCTGCCGCGGCCTGGACTATGCCCACCGCAACGGCGTGGTCCATCGCGACGTCAAGCCCGGCAACCTGCTCGTCTCCGACACCGACGTCGTCAAGCTCGCCGACTTCGGCATCGCGCGCGCCGTCGATCAGTCGAGCATCACCCAGGTCGGGTCGGTGCTCGGCACCGCCGCCTACCTCTCGCCCGAGCAGGCCCGCGGTGACGAGGCCGGCCCCCAGGCCGACCTGTATTCGCTGGGCGTCGTCACCTATCAGCTCATTGCGGGGCGCCTGCCCTACGAGGCGGCGTCGCTTTCGGAGCTGGCGCTCAAGCAGCAGCGCGAGTCGCCGATCCCGCTCGACGAGCTCAACCCGGACGTGCCCCCCGCGCTTGCCCAGGCCGTGGCGGTGTCGCTGGCCATCGACCAGCGCGACCGCCCCGGTGACGCAATGGAGCTGGCCGAGGTGCTCCGCGAGGGCGCCCGCGGCGTCGCCCCCAGCACCCAGACCCGCGGCTTTGCCACCGGCACGACCCGCGTCGTGCCGAGACAGCCGACGGGGGCGACCCGCGTGGCCAGGCCCGATCCGCCCACGCCGGCGACCCGGGCGCCCCGGCAGGTGCCGGCACGGCGCCCCACGCGCCAGGAGGCGGCCGCCGCCTACACGCGCCAGACGGCCGCAGAGCGCGAGGCCCCGCCGGCCCGGAGCGGCCGCGGCTTCCGCCGCATGATGGCGGTGCTTGCCCTGCTGGGCGTCTTGGCCCTGATCGTGATCGCCGCCGTGACGATCTCCAACAGCACGTCCAACACGGTGGTGCACTACCGCAAGGTCGTTGCCCACGACGCGCAGTCGGCGATCAACCAGCTCACCGACATCATCAACAAGTACACGAAGTAGCCCGGCGGCTCGGGGCCCGGCTCAGCCCAGCACGCCCGTGGCGCCCGGGGTCGCGCCGGCCAGCAGCGCATCGGCGACATCGTCTAACCGGCCGTCCGCGATCGCATCGCGCAGGTCGGCCATGACGCGCGCCATGAAGCTGAGGTTGTGCAGGGTCACCAGGCGTAGCCCGGTGAGCTCGTGGGCGCGCAGCAGGTAGTGCAGGTACCCGCGGGAGAACCCGGCCGAGCACGCCGGGCACGGGCAGCCCTCCATGATCGGCTCGCGCGAGCGCGCCCAGCGGCCCTTGACCAGGTCCACGCGCCAGCGCCGCTCGGGATCCGGCACGAGCGCAACCCCGTGGCGGCCCAGCCGCGTCGGCATGGCGCAGTCAAAGGTGTCGATCCCCTGGCGCACGCCGACGACGAGGTCGTCGATCTCGCCGATGCCGAGCAGGTGGCGGGGCCGGTCTGGGGCCACGCGCTCCAGTTCGGCCGTCGTCCAGTCCACCACCTCGTGCATCTGCGCCTTGTGCTGGCCCAGCGACCCGCCGACCGCGATTCCGTCGCAGCGGCTGTCGGCGACCGCGCCGGCGGAGAGCATCCGGAGGTCGTGCTCCACCCCGCCCTGGACGATCCCGTAGACGACCTGGCCCGCGGGCCCGTGGCGCTCATGCCAGTCCAGGCACCGCCCCAGCCAGCGATGGGTGCGCTCCATCGAGCGGGCCGTGTAGTCGCGGCTGACGTGAAACGGCGTGCACTCGTCGAACACGAGGGCGATGTCGGAGCCCAGCGCCGCCTGCACGGTCATCGACGTCTCCGGGCCCATGAACCGCTCGCCGCCGTCCAGGTAGGAGCGGAAGCGGACCCCCTCCTCCTCGATCGCCAGAATCGTTCCGTTGGAGTCGCCGCCCGACGGCTGCCCGCGCCGGCCCTTGATCTCGTCGGCGACGCTGCCGTAGCCCATCGAGAACACCTGAAAGCCGCCGGAATCCGTGATGATCGGGCCGTCCCAGCGCATGAACTCGTGTAGGCCCCCCATCTCGGCCACCAGCTCGTGGCCGGGAGCCAGGAAGAGATGGAACGTGTTGCCCAGCACCATCTCGAAGCCGAGCGCCGCGACGTCGCGAGGCTCGAGCGTCTTGACGGCGCCGCGAGTCGCCAGCGGCACGAACGCCGGGGTCTGCACATCGCCATGAGCGAGGTGCAGGGTGCCGCGCCGCGCGCGGGAGCCCGGGCTGCGGGCGGCGATCGTGAACATCGCCGGGACCCTATCCGGCGCGTACGCTCCTCGCCGTGACCCGGTGGCTTCTCCCCGTGCTGGTGGCCGCGTGCGCCGCCATCAGCGCATGCGGCGCGGGCGGCGCGCACCCAGCGGGCAGGTCAAGCGCGGCCGCGGCCGCCTCGGGGCGCGTCCTCTTCAGCCAGGCCTGCGGGGCGTGCCACACCCTCACCGGCCACAACGATCCCCGGCACCAGGGTGGCGATCTGCGGGACTTCCACGCCAGCCGCGCCCAGTTTCTCCAGCTCGCCGCCGAGATGCCAGTGCGCCGGCCGCTCAGCGCCGCGCAGCTGCAGACCATCGTCCGGTTCGTAAGGTCCGTCGAGACCGGCGGCGCTCAAGGATCCTGAGTATTCAACCGCCCTCCGCCCGGTGGTCTATGAGCATTCTCACCAGCCGCAAAGCCTCGGTTTGGTCGACGGCGGGCACACTGGTCCCGTGCCCGGCCGCGTCGTGATCCTCGCGCTGCTTGCTGCCTGCGCGGTGTCCGCATGTGGCGGCTCCGGCGCGCGCTCGCACACCTCGTCCGGCGATCACGTCACCACCACGACGACGAAGTCCGACCACCTCGTGGGACCGGCGGCCGTCGACGCCGCGGCCGACGCCCGCGAGACCGTCAACGTCTACCGCGCCGACGGCGCCGGCATGTTCAGCCCCCAGGTCCAGGGCGACCCCGCACTCGTTTACGTCCCCAACAGCATGAGCAACACCGTGTCGGTGATCAGCCAGCGCACGCTGAAGGTCGTCGGCGAGTTCCCCACCGGCGCCCTGCCCCAGCACGTCACGCCGTCGTGGGACCTCAAGACGCTCTATGTCGACAACGACCTCGGCAACTCGCTCACCCCGATCGACCCGCGCACAGGCCGACCGGGCCGCCCCATCCCGGTCGAGGACCCCTACAACCTGTACTTCACGCCCGACGGTCGTTTCGCCATCGTCGTCGCCGAACGGCTGCAGCGACTGGACTTCCGGCGTCCGGACACGATGGCCCTCGTGCACACGCTGTCGGTGCCCGAATGCCGCGGCGTCGATCACATGGACTTCTCGGCCCACGGGCACTACGCCTATGCCAGCTGCGAGTTCGCGGGGCGGATGATCGAGGTGGACCTGCGCACACAGCGGCTGATGCGGACGCTGGTGCTCAACAACGGCAACGCCAGCCCCCAGGACGTCAAGCTCTCGCCCGACGGCCGCACGCTGTATGTGGCCGACCAGATCAACGGCGGGCTGTGGGAGATCAGTCCCGTGACGTTCCGCGTGATCGGCTTCCTGCGCACCGGCGCGGGCGCCCACGGGCTCTACCCCAGCCGCGACGCGCGCTTCCTGTACGTCTCCAACCGCCAGGCGGGCTCCATCTCGGTGGTGAGCTTCCGCACCCGGCGGGTGGTCAAGACCTGGCAGCTGCCGCTTCCCGCCAGCCCGGACATGGGGGGCGTCTCGGCCGACGGCAGCACACTGTGGCTGAGCGGCCGCTACAACGCGGTCGTCTACGTCATCGATACGCGGACCGGGCACCTTCGGGCCACGATCCCCGTCGGCTCCGGCCCCCACGGCCTGTGCGTGTGGCCCCAGCCCGGGCGCCACTCACTCGGGCACACCGGCATCATGCGCTGAGCCCCCGCCAGGCCCGAACCCCGTCCTGCGGTCCGGGCCTGCCGAGGGCTCGGCACTCACATCAAGTGCTTAAGCGGCGGCCGGCGCCTCAGGCGCCTCGGGTGCCTGCGAGGAGCTCTCGGAGCCCTCGATCGCCTGCGCCTCGCCGTTGGAGGCCCCACCGACGGCAATCTGCACCTTGCGCGGAGTCTGCTGCTCGGGCTTGGGGACGGTCACCTCGAGCACGCCCTTGTCGAATGTGGCCTTCACCGCCTCGGGGTCCACGCCCTCGGGGAGGGTCAGCGAGCGGCGGAACGCGCCGTAGCTGCGCTCGACGCGGTAATAGCCGGCCTTGCGGTCCTCGTGCTCGGACTTGCGCTCACCGGAGACGGTGAGGACGTTGTCCTCCACCTCGATGTTGACATCGGACTCCGACAGGCCCGGCAGGTCGGCCGTCAGGACGAATGCGCCATCGGTCTCGACGAGGTCCATCGCCGGAATCCAGCGCCGGAATGTCGCGCCGTTGCTGGTCGTCGGCGTGTCAAAGAAGGAATTGAAGAGTCGGTTCATCTCGTTCTGGATCGTGCCCAGCTCGCGGACCGGCTCCCAACGGATAAGTGCCATTAGAACCTCACTTGGAAGATCGGAAACATCTTGGAACTGCCTGCATCTGCATTATGAAATCTCAGTCTAGCAATGTCAAGTTTTCTATCTGCCGGAGTCGGAGAACGTCAGTACCGCGTCACCGGAGCCCGCGCCGGGCGCGCCCCTCGGTAGCCTCCGGCACGTGCCCACCCCGTTCCTCGTCGCCCAGATCACCGATCCGCACGTCGGCGCCGACTGGGACGGTGAGGATCCCGTTCCCGGGCTGCGCCAGGTGGTCGAGGCGGCGGTGGCGCTGCCCAGCCGCCCCGACGCCGTGCTGCTCACCGGCGACCTCACCGACCACGGCAGCCCTGACGAATACGCGACGGTGCAGGAGTTGGTCGCGGCCATCGGCGCTCCGGTCCACGCCATCCCCGGCAACCACGACGAGCGTGCCGCGCTGCGCGCCGCCTTCGGGCTGCCCGGCGCGGACGGCGATCCGGTCCAGTGGGCCGCCGACCTCGGTCCCCTGCGGCTCGTCGGTCTGGACACGACCATCCCGGGAAGCGACGGCGGCGCGCTTGACGCCGAACGCCTGCGATGGCTCGACGCCGAACTGGCGCGGGCCTCCGACCAGCCCACGCTATTGGCGATGCACCATCCCCCCATCGCGACCGGAGTCGCGCCGTGGGACGCCATTGGCCTCCCGCCCGAGGATCGCGATGCGCTGGCGCGGGTCCTTGACGGTCACGATCAGGTCCGGCGTGTCGTGGCCGGCCACGTGCACCAGACGATGACGGGGAGCATCGCGGGGCGGCCGGTTCTGACCGTCCCCAGCACCTACGTGCAGGCCCGGCTGAACTTCAGCGCCTCCGACATCGACCTCGCTCCGGGCGAGCCGCGCGGCTTCGCGCTGCATGCCCTCGTGGGGGACGAGATCGTCTCTTACGTGCGCACGCTCGGCTGATCAGGCGCCGCTGATCAGCGATTCGCCGGTCATCTCGTCCGGCTGATCGATCCCGATCATCTCGAGCAACGTCGGCGCCACGTCGGCCAGCACGCCGCCCGAGCGCAGAGCCAATCCGGGGACCGTCACGATCACCGGCACGGGGTTGAGCGAGTGGGCGGTGTTGGGCGAGCCGTCGGGCTCGAGCATGTGGTCGGCGTTGCCGTGGTCGGCGGTGATGAGGCAGGCCCCGCCGGTCTGCAGCACCGCCTGCACGACGTCGCCGAGACAGCGGTCCACGGTCTCCACGGCGGCGACGGCCGCCTCGATGACCCCGGTGTGACCGACCATGTCGGCGTTGGCGAAGTTGATGATCCCGAAGCGAGGCGGGTCGGATCGCCAGGCGGTGACGAACGCCTCGGCCGCCTCGGGGGCGCTCATCTGCGGCTTGTGGTCGTAGGTGGGCACGTCACGCGGTGACGGGACGAGCTCGCGCTCCTCGCCCTCGTACGGGGTCTCCTCGCCGCCGTTGAAGAAGTAGGTGACGTGGGGGTACTTCTCGGTCTCCGCGACATGGAGCTGGCGCTCGCCGCGGCCCGCGATGACGGCCGAGATCGTCGTCTTGGGCCGCTCGGGCGGGAACGCGATCGGGTAGGGCCATCCCTCCTCGTACTCGGTCATCATCGTGTAGTGCTCCACCGCCTCGCCGCCGTCGCGGTCGAACTCGTCAAAGCCGGGCTCGGCCAGCGCGCGCGTGATCTCCCGCATGCGGTCGGGGCGGAAGTTGAGCCCCAGGACCGAGTCTCCGGGCCGGATGCAGGCCTCCTCTCCCACCAGCGAGGGCGTGATGAACTCGTCGGTCTCGTCGCGTTCATAGGCGGCGCGCGCGGCCTCGGCGGCGCTGTCGAAGTGGTGCTCGGCGCGGCCGTGGACGAGCATGTCGTAGGCGAGCTTGACGCGGTCCCAGCGCTTGTCGCGATCCATGGCGTAATAGCGGCCGACCACGGACCCGATCCGCCCACACCCGCTCTCGCTCATCCAGCCCGTGACCGTGTCCAGAAAGCCGGCGCCCGACTTGGGGGTGGTGTCCCGGCCGTCGGTGAAGGCGTGGACGACGAGGTCGGAGACGCCGAGCGACGCCCCCAGCTCGATCAGCGCGCGCAGGTGGTCCATGCTCGAATGCACGCCGCCGTCGGACACCAGCCCGATGACGTGGACGCGCTCGGCCGCGGTGAACGCGTTGCGCAGCGCGTCGTTGGCGGCGAACTCACCGCTCTCGGCGGCGGCGTCGATCCGGGTGAGGTCCTGCATGATCACGCTGCCCGCGCCGAGGTTGAGATGTCCGACCTCGGAGTTGCCCATCTGACCCTCGGGCAGGCCCACGGCGGTGCCGCAGGCGGTGAGCGTCGTCGTGGGAAAGCGCGACCACAGCTCGTCGAACACGGGCGTGTCGGCGAGGTCGATCGCGTTGCCGGGCCCCGGGTCGGCCAGGCCCCACCCGTCGAGCACGATCAGCGCCGCGCGCGGCACCGGCAGCTCCTGGGGGCCGTCGGCCATCCCGCCTACGAGGCCGCGGCGTCGACGATCGCCGCAAGCGATTCGGCGTCGAGGCTGGCGCCGCCCACCAGCGCGCCGTCGACATCGGGCAGGGCGAGAAGCTCGGCGGCGTTGTCGGGCTTGACGCTGCCGCCGTACAGGATGCGGGTGCGCGTAGCCTGCTCGCGGGAGCGATCGCCGACGAGAGCTCGCACGAAGGCGATCGCGTCCTGGGCCTGCTCGGGGGTGGCCACCTGTCCGGTCCCGATGGCCCAGATCGGCTCGTAGGCGATGACGACGTCCCCCAGCCGCTCGGTCTCGACCCGGGCCAGGTCCTCCTGGACCTGGTGGCGGAGCTTGCGCTGGGTGTCACCGTTCTCGCGCTCATCCTCCGTCTCGCCGACGCACAGCACGGGCAGCAGTCCCGCGGCGAGCGCCGCCGGCACCTTCTGCGCCAGCGCCTTGTCGGTCTCGCCGAAGTACTCGCGCCGCTCGGAGTGGCCGAGGACCACGCCCTGAACGTCGAGCTCTGTGAGCATCGCCGCCGACACCTCGCCGGTGAAGGCGCCGTGATCGGCCTGGTGCATGTTCTGGGCGTAGACGGCGACCCGAGAGCCGCGGGTGGAGTCCACCATCGCCCCCAGCGCGGTGAACGTCGGGCAGATCGCGACGTCGACGCCGTCGACCGACGACACCCGCGGCAGCAAGGAGGCGATGAACTCCTCGGCCTCGGCGACCGTCTTGTGCATCTTCCAGTTGCCCGCGATGAGCGGCGTCCGCCGGCCCTGCGCGCCGGGATCTGAGGGCGGGGTCATCGCAGCGCCTCCACGCCGGGCAGCGTCTTGCCCTCGATCAGCTCCAGCGAGGCGCCGCCGCCGGTGGACAGGTGGGTGACCTTGTCGGCGAGGCCGAAGCGCTGCAGCGCAGCCGCGGAGTCACCGCCGCCCACCACGGTCACCGCCGCGCTGGCGGCGACGGCCTCGGCCACCGTGCGCGTGCCGGCCGCGAACGGGGCCAGCTCAAAGGCGCCCATTGGGCCGTTCCAGAACACGGTGCCGGCGGTGGCCACCAGCGTCGCGTAGGCCTCCGCGCTGCGCGGGCCGATGTCCAGCCCCATCATCCCGTCGGGCACGTCGACCCCGTCGAGGGGAACCGGCTCGGCCTCCGCGTCGAAGCGATCGGCCAGCACGAGATCGGACGGCAGCTGAATGGTCGCGGTGGCGCCGTCGGCGCCGTCGGTGCTCTCAATCACGGCGCGGGCCAGCTCCACGTCCTGGTCGGCGCACAGCGAGTTGCCGATCGAGTGGCCCTGGGCCTTGAAGAACGGGAAGCACATGGCGCCGCCGATGAGGATCTGGTCGGCCACCTTCTGGAAGGCCTCGATGACGCCGAGCTTGTCGGACACCTTGGCCCCGCCAAGCACCGCGACCAGGGGGCGCGACGGGTTCCGCAGCAGCTCGGTGAGCGTGGTCACCTCGCGCTCGAGGAGCAGGCCCGCGGCGTGCTCGGGCACCTGGCGGGCGACGCCCTCGGTCGACGCGTGGGCGCGGTGGGCGGCCCCGAAGGCGTCGTTGACGTAGACGTCGGCCAGCTGCGCCAGCTCTCCGGCCAGCTCGGGATCGTTCTTGGTCTCCCCCGGCTCGTAGCGGATGTTCTCCAGCAGCACCACGTCGCCGTCGGACATCTGGTCCACCACGGAGGCCACTTGCGGCCCGTGGGTTCCCGGGGCCAGCTTCACCGGCGCCGAGAGCAGTTCGCCCAGGCGCTCAGCCACCGGGCGCAGCGACAGCTCGGGCTCGCGGTCCTTGGGCCGCCCCAGATGCGAGACGAGCACCAGCTTGGCGCCCTTGTCGCGCAGCTTCTCGATCGTCGGCAGCGCGGCGCGGATCCTCGTGTCGTCGGCGACCTGAGTGGGTGGCCCCGGGTCAATCGGGACGTTGAAGTCGACCCGGACGAGAACCCGCTTGTCCCGTAGCTCGCCCAGGTCAGACAGTTGTCTCACTGCAGCCGCTGCACGAGATCGGAGACGCGGTTGGAGTAACCCCACTCGTTGTCGTACCAGGAGACGACCTTGACCATGGTCCCGTCCATCACCGCGGTGAGCTCAGAGTCGAAGATCGAGGACGCGGGGTTCTTGACGATGTCCGACGACACGATCGGGTCCTCGTTGTAGATGAGCAGGTCCTTGAGCGGGCCCGATTCGGCGGCGGCCTTCATCGCGGCGTTGATCTCCTCCACCGACGTCTCGCGGTTGACCTCGACGGTGAGGTCAACCACGCTGCCGGTGGGGACGGGCGCGCGCACGGCGAAGCCGTGGAGCTTGCCGTTCAGCTCCGGGATGACCAGGCCGATCGCCTTGGCCGCCCCGGTCGAGGCCGGGATGAGGTTGATCGCGGCCGCCCGGGCGCGGCGCAGGTCGCGGTGGGGCATGTCCTGCAGGCGCTGGTCGGCGGTGTAGGCGTGGATGGTGGTCATCAGCCCGTGCTTGATGCCGATCGCGTCGTGGACCACCTTGGCCACTGGGGCCAGGCAGTTGGTGGTGCAGGAGGCGTTGGAGATGATCTGGTGGGTGGCGCTGTCGTAGGCCTCGTCGAAGTTGACGCCGAGCACGACCGTGGTGTCGGGGTTGGTCGCGGGCGCGGAGATGACCACCTTCTTGGCGCCGGCGGCCAGATGCTTGGCGGCGTTCTCGCGATCGGTGAACAGCCCGGTGGACTCGATCACCACATCGGCGCCCAGAGAGCTCCACGGCAGATCGGCCGGATCGCGCTCGGCCAGGACGCGGATCTCATTGCCGTCGACGGCGAAGCCGGCGTCGGTGGCCTCCACCTGGCCCGGGAACGGCCCGTAGTTCGAGTCGTACTTGAGCAGGTGGGCGATCGTCTTGGGATCGACGAGGTCGTTGACGGCCAGCCACTCGATGTCCGCGCCGCTCTCGTACGCGGCCCGGAAGACGTTTCGGCCGATCCTTCCGAAGCCGTTGATTGCGACCCGTACCGCCATACGTTCTTGCCTCCGTTTCCTGCCTTGATCGATCAAATCCAACGGGCCGCCATCGGCGCCCCAGCGAGCGACAGGCTACCTAAACGGTGTCGCGATCCCCGTCCGAGCGGCCGCCTCTCCCCCCAGATGGTCGGCTATCGCCGGGACGCGACCTCGACCCGCAGCCCGTCCGGGTCGAGCAGATAAGCGGCGTAATAGCGCCGCCCGTACTGTGGCCGCTGCCCCGGCGGGCCGTCGTCGGTCCCGCCGTTGACCAGACCGCCCTTGTAGGCGGCGTCGACGGCGGCCTTCCCGCTGGCCGCCAGCGCGAGATGACCGTAGCCCGGGGCGGGCGGGCGGCCGCGCTGCACGAAGAAGAACAGGGGCGCGTTGACCCCGTAGGCAACCATCTGGTCAGACTCACGCAGGCGCCGGGCGCCCAGCGCGAAGAACACCGCGTCGTAGAACCGCCGCGTTCGCTCCAGATCGGAGACCTCGAAGCCGATGTGCTCGATCACGCCGGTTCGCCGACGTCGCGGTGCAGCACGTCCACGACGTAGCCGGGCTGACCGGCGTAGCGCTCGGCGAGGTGCAGCGCGATGGCCACCGACCGGTGACGTCCCCCCGTGCAGCCGATGGCGACGACGAGATGGGCCTTGCCCTCGCTCACGTACTGGGGCAGGAGGTAGTCGAGCATCGGGTGCAGGTGCTCGTAAAAGGCGTCCAGCGCGCCGTCGCGATTGATGTAGTCGACGACGCGGGCGTCGGCGCCCGTCAGCGGCCGTAGGTCGGGCTCGTAGTGGGGATTGGGCAGGAAGCGGACGTCGAACAGCAGGTCGGCGTCGCGGCTGGACCCGTACTTGAAGCCGAAGCTCTGAAACGTGATCGCCAGGCGGCCCGGCGTCTTTGACGGCACCAGTTCGTCGGTGAGCTTGCGGCGCAGCATGGCCGCCGTGAGCTGGCCGGTGTTGATGACCACGTCGGCGCGCTCGCGCACGGGCGCCAGCAGCTCGCGCTCGCGGCGGATGCCGTCGGCGACGCTCCCCGCGGGCGCCAGCGGATGGCGGCGCCGGGTCTCCTTGTAGCGGGTGAGCAGGGCCGCCTCGCTGGCCTCCAGAAACAGGACCCGGTGGCGGACGCCCGAGCTGCGCAGGTCCTCCAGCATTTCCGCCAGGCCCTCGAAGTAACTGCCGCCGCGGGCATCGGACACGACCGCTGCGCGCGCCACCTTGGACCCCTCGTGCATGAACAAGTCGACCAGCGAGCGGATCATCTCCGGCGGCAGGTTGTCGACGCAGAAGTAGCCCTCGTCCTCGAACGCCGCCATCGCGGTCGATTTGCCGGCCCCTGAGAACCCCGTGATCACCACGAGATCGGTGAGCGCGGAGCTGCCCCTCGGGGTGCTGACCTCGGGGTCTGAACCTGTCGTCATTTCCTTAAAGCTTGACGGGTCAAGCGGACACCGGGTGACGTGGGGGTGGCGTAGATGTGTACGAGGTGTGGCAGTATGGCCCGCTGTGCTGATGGCTCGTGACGGAATTAACTGTGGAATTCGACGAGTGGCTGGGCGTGGCTGGCGTCGCCCGCTCGCCGCGATCGTACTGGTGGTCCGTGAGGGCGAGCGGGTGGCGTCAGGCGCGTCCGGACGCCGTCGGAGCCGCAGATAATTCCGTCACGAGCCGTGAGCCGCCGCGTCTGCATCGCCATCGTGGCGGCGCTCGGGTTCGTCTTGCCGGGGGCGGTCGCCGCGCGCGCTGACGTGCTCAACGCCAGCGTCTCGGGGACGCCCACGGGACAGGAGATGGCGTCCGGTTTCGTCGGCGTCTCGTTCGAGTACCGGGCGCTGCATCAGTACACCGGTCGCGACCCCCGCGCCATCAACCCGGTGCTGCTGTCCTTGCTCTCCGGGCTGGCCGACGGCCAGCCGCCGGTGATCCGCATCGGGGGCGACAGCACCGACGGGACGTGGTGGCCGCTCCGCGGCCAGATCGCGCAGGGCGGGATCTACTACCCGCTGACCAAGGGCTGGCTGCGCACCACGCAGGCCCTGGCCGCCGACCTCAACGCCAAGCTGATCCTGGGGATCAATCTCGCCGCGGGCCGTTCGGCGATCGCCGCCGCCGAGGGCCGCGCCTTCATGCAGGGCATCGGCCGCAAGTACATCGACGCCCTGGAGATCGGCAACGAACCCGACCTCTACAACGTCTTCCCCTGGTACAAGGACCGCCGCGGCCACATCTACCGCGCCCGCGGGCGCGGCTACAACCTCAGCGCCTACACCAAGCAGTTCCTTCAATGGGCTCGGGTCCTGCCCAACGTGCCGCTGGCCGGCCCGGCGGTCTCCGGACCGAACTGGATGGGCAAGCTGGGCTCCTTCATCGGCGCCGCTCCCCGGCTGGGGATGGTCACCTACCACCGCTATCCGCTGCGGGCGTGCGTCACCGATCCCACCAGCCCCGGCTTCCCCTCGATCCCCGGCCTGCTGGCCGACAGCTCCTCGGCGGGCCTGGCCACGCCGATGTCGCCATTCATCGCCGTCGCGCACCGCCACAACCTGGACTTCCGCGTCGCTGAGATGAACTCGGCCTCCTGCCAGGGCGCCAAGGGCGTCTCGGACGCGTTCGCCTCGGCGCTGTGGGCGCTGGACACCATGTTCCAGTTCGCCAAGGTGGGCGTCGACGGCGTCAACTTCCACATGCTGCCGGGCTCCAACTACGAGCTGTTCACGATCTCGCACAACAGCACCGGCGCCTGGCAGGCGTTCGTCCATCCCGAGTACTACGGCCTGCTGATGTTCGCCCAGGCGTTCCCGCCGGGGGCGCGACTGCTGCAGACCACGGCGCCGACCGGTCCGCTCAAGGTCTGGGCCACGCAGGGCGGCGACGGCTCCGTGCGTGTCACGCTCATCAACAAGGACTCTGACGCCGAGCACGATGTCTCTGTCGCGGTCTCCGGCGCCACCGCCGCCGGGTCGCTGGAGACGCTGCAGGCGCCGACCGTGAGCGCCACCGACGGGGTCACCCTGGGCGGCCGGACCTTCGGCGACGAGACCACCACCGGCACCCTGCCCGACCAGACGACCACGTCGATCGTGCCCGTGGCCGGCACCTACACCGTTCCCGTCCCCGCCGGCAGCGCCGCCCTGCTCACCATCGGCGGCGGCGGTGGAGGCGGCATCGGCCTGACCAAGCGCCGCTGACCGCGGCCGGTCAACGGCCGCAGATGTTCCGCGCTTTGCGGAAGGCGGGCGACTGTGGGTTGAGCCCGTCGAGATTGATCGAGTTTCCGCCGCTTGAGAGAAACGTGGGGTCCGTTCGGTACGCCATGCTTGCGCATGCACGCCGCTTGCGCCAGCGCGGCGCGACGCTGGCTGGCGGACGCCGGCGACCCCTTGGGCTGAGGGTTGTTCGTCAGCTGGACGGCCGCGTTATGCGAGACCCGTCAGGCGCCCGGCGCCGCCTCCTACACGCCGGTCTTGTGCAGCTCGCGGTACATCTCGCGGGCGAGCTTGCCGGGCAGCCCCGGCACCGACTCGAGCTCCTCCCGGCTCGCCGCCAGGATCGCGTCGGGCGAGCCGAAGTGAGCCAACAGGGCGCGCTTGCGCGCCGGGCCCACGCCGGGCAGGTCGTCGAGCACCGAAGCCGTCATGGCGCGGTCGCGCCGGATCCGGTGGTGGGTGATGGCGAAGCGGTGGGCCTCGTCGCGCACGCGCTGGAGCAGCTGCAGCTCGGGGGTGTCGTGGGCCAGCAGCAGCGGCGCGGCGCGGCCGGGGATGAACACCTCCTCGATCCGCTTGGCCAACGAGATCACCGTGACACCGCGGTCGCGAAAGCCCTGCAGCGCGCGGAGGCCGGCCGCGAGCTGGCCCTTGCCGCCGTCGATGACCACCACGTTGGGCAGCGCCGCGAAGCTCGGGTCATAGTCCTTGTCGTGCGGTGAGACGTCGCGCTGCTGCTCCCAGCGCGCAAAGCGCCGCCCCAGGACCTCCTCCATCGCGGCGAAGTCGTCCGGGCCGTAGTCCGGTGGCTCGGGACCATCTCCCCCGCGCACCGAGGCGTCACCGACCGTGAACACCTTGAAGCGGCGGTAGTCGGACTTCTTCGGCGCGCCGCCCTCGAAGACCACCATCGAGGCCACGGTGTTGGTCCCCATCAGCGTCGAGATGTCAAAGCACTCGATCCGCAGCGGCACGGTGTCGAGTCCGAGCGCCTGCTGCAGGCCGTCCAGCGCCTCGACGCGCTGCTGGCGGCGGCGCTCGGAGCGCAGCTTCTCCTGGTCGATGGCGAGGATCGCGTTGCGCTCGGCCAGCTCCAGGATGCGCCGCTTGTCCCCGCGCTCGGCGGCGCGGATCTCCACGTTGCCGCCGCGCCGGGCGCTCAGTGCCTCGGCCAGCGGCGTCAGGTCGGCGGCGCTCCCGAGCTCGCGCTGTACCACCACCAGCGGCGGGACCGACATGGCGCTGGCGTAGTACTGCAGGATGAATGCCTCGGCGACCTCGGACAGCTCGGCCTCCGACGCGTTGTCCAGATAGAAGCTCTGGCGGTCCGAGAGGACCCCGTCGCGGATCTGAAAGACCTGCGCGTTGGCCTCCCCCTCGGCCACCGCCACCGCGATCGCGTCCATCGACCCGTCCTCGTGGGCCACGCGCTGGCGCTCGAGCAGGGAGCGCACCGCCCGCAGCCGGTTGCGCTCCCGGGCGGCGTCCTCGAAGCGCTGCTCGGCGGCGGCCAGCTTCATCTCCTCGTTGAGCGCCCACTCGATCTCCTTGTAGCGCCCGGAGAGGAAGGCGATCACGCCGTCGATGGCCTTGCGGTAACCCTCCTTGTCCACGTAGCCCACGCACGGGGCCTCGCAGCGCTTGATGTAGTAGTCCAGGCAGGGCGAGCCGCTGCGCCGGCCCGGCTCGGGCCCGTCGCAGGAGCGGAACATGAACACCTTGCCCAGCACCTCGAGGGTGGACCGGACCCGCTTGGCGTTGGAGTAGGGCCCGAAGTAGGCGCGGTCGCGCCGGTGGCGCTCGCGAGTGAAGTAGACCCGCGGGAAGTCCTCGTCGAGCGAGATGGCGATGTATGGATAGGACTTGTCGTCGCGCAGGCGGATGTTGAAGCGCGGCTTGTACTGCTTGATGAAGTTCTGCTCCACCAGCAGCGCCTCGGACTCGGTGTGCACGACGAGCGCCTCGATCTGCTCGATCATCGGCACCAGGTCGCGCCCGGCGCGCGTGCTGGGGTTGGAGAAGTGCGAGGCGACGCGCTTCTTGATCGACTTGGCCTTGCCGACGTAGATCACCTTGCCGCGCTCGTCGCGGAAGAGGTACACGCCGGGCTGGTCGGGGAGGTCGCGGCGCCGGTCGGCGGGAAAGACAGCCATAGCCCTCCGATCTTAGGACTCGGCCGCGCCAGGATCTGACCGCAAACGCGCTGCTTGCGACCGTCGGCGAGCCGGTCCCCTCAGTCCACCGTGAAGGCGAGCGCCACCCCGACGCTCCCCAGCCCCAGCGCCACCAGCGCCAGCACCTCCCCCGTCCCCGAGCTCACCGGATCGGCGCCGTATCCCGGCGGCGTCAGCGTCGGGTCGAAGACCGTCACCCCGTTGGTCGGCGGGACGCTCATCGCGTGCACGACGAACACCACGGCCACGACCAGTGCCAGCGCCAGCGCGATCCGCCGGGTCCGCCCACCCCACAGGGCCACCGCCATCAGGCCGACCGCCACAGCGGCCAGCAGCACGTCGGCGCCGGAGTACACCTGCCAGGCCGTGGGGTCGACCGGGACCCCCGTCAGCGCCGCCGTCGCGCCGTAGCGCGCCCTCATCCCACTGGAGATCTGATGGCTCCATGTCAGAAACAGCGAGCCGAGCAACAGCGGCCCGGAGATCGCCATCAGCCAGTCGGAGATCGTCTCACGCAGGCCCTTGCTCACGGCGGCGGCAGTGTACGGCGTCCCGATGACCTGTCAGGTCGTCGCGGATGCCGGCGCCGCCCCGTAACCTCTCGCTGAGATGGCAACCAACGGCCACCGGACGGCGTTCCGGACCTGCCCACTGTGCGAGGCCACCTGCGGTCTGGAGCTGACCTTGGATGGGGACAGCCTCGTCTCGATCCGCGGCGACGCGGAGGACGTGTTCAGCCACGGCTTCATCTGTCCCAAGGGCGCCGCGCTCAAGCAGCTGCACGAGGATCCCGACCGGCTCCGCGCCCCGCTGATCAAGGACGGGGACGACTTCCGCACCGCCACCTGGGATGAGGCCTTCGCGCTCATCGACGCGCGCCTGGGCCCGATCCTGGCCGCCGATCGCAACGCCGTGGCCGTCTACCTGGGCAACCCCAACGCCCACAACCTCGACAGCCTCCTCTACGGCCGCGTCCTGCTCAAGGCGCTGTCCACCCGCAACGTCTACTCGGCCTCGACGGTGGATCAGATACCCAAGCAGCTGGCCAGCGCGCTCATGTTCGGCACGGGCACCACCGTCCCGGTCCCCGACGTCGACCGCACCGACCATCTGCTCATGCTGGGCGCCAATCCGTTGGCCTCCAACGGCAGCCTCATGACCGCGCCCGACATGCGCGGCCGGCTGCGCGCGCTGAGGGCCCGCGGGGGCAAGCTCGTGGTGATCGACCCGCGGCGCACCCGGACCGCCGAGGAGGCCGACGAGCATCACTTCATCCGCCCCGGCACCGACGCGCTGCTGCTGTTCGCGCTCGTCCATGTGCTCTTCAGCGAAGACCTGGCCGACCCCGGCGACCGTCTGGCCGCGCTCACCGACGGCATCGACGAGGTCCGCGAGTTGGCCGAGCCGTTCTCCCCCGACGCGGTCGCGCCCGCCTGCGGCATCGCGGCGGGCGAGATCCGCCGCATGGCCCGGGAGCTCGCCGCCGCGCGCACCGCCGCCGTCTACGGCCGGATCGGCACCTGCACGCAGGAATTCGGGACCCTGGCCAGCTGGCTGGTCGACGTGCTCAACGTGCTCACCGGCAACCTCGACCGCGCAGGCGGGGCGATGTTCCCGCTGGGCGCGGCGGGCCACTCCAACGCCTCTGGTGAGCCCGGCCGTGGCCGCGGCGCGCGCCTCGGGCGCTTTACCAGCCGCGTGCGCGGGCTGGGCGAGGTGTTCGGCGAACTGCCGGCGGCGTGCCTGGCCGAGGAGGTCGACACCCCGGGCGAGGGCCAGGTCCGGGCCCTCATCACCCTGGCCGGCAACCCGGTCATCTCCACGCCCAACAGCGGGCGTCTCGACGCCGCCCTGGGCTCGCTGGACTTCATGGTCTCGGTCGACGTCTACGTCAACGAGACCACCCGTCACGCC
This sequence comes from uncultured Actinomycetota bacterium, assembly GCA_963708835.1. GTDB lineage: Bacteria > Actinomycetota > Thermoleophilia > Solirubrobacterales > Solirubrobacteraceae > Palsa-465. Next base: position 43,133 of record CAVPUB010000005.1, read on the forward strand.
GACGTCATCCTCCCGGCGCCCTCCCCGCTGCGCCGCAGCCACTACGACCTCGCGCTCTATCTGTTCGCGGTGCGCAACGTCGCCCACTACTCGCCGCCGGCGCTCGAGCCCGACCCGGCCCTGCCCGACGAGTGGGTCACCCTGCTGCGCCTGGCCGGCGTCGCCGCCGGGATGGGCCCGGGTGCCGACGTGGCGGCGCTCGATGAGGGTGTGGCGCGCGTGGCCATCGCCCGCGAGATCGACACGCCCAGGTCACCGCTCCACGGCCGGACACAGGACGAGATCCTCGAGGCGCTTGCGCCCCGCATCGGGCCCGAGCGCCTGCTCGACCTGATGCTACGGGCGGGGCCCTACGGCGACGGGTTCGGCGCCGAGCCCGAAGGCGGCCTCAGCCTCAGCGCCCTCGAGGCCGCCCCGCACGGCATCGACCTCGGGCCCCTCCGGCCCCGGCTGCCCGACGCGCTGCGCACCCGCACCGGCATGATCGAGCTCGCGCCCGAGCCGCTGGTGGCCGACGTCGCCCGCCTGCGCGAGGCGCTGGGCCGGGTGGGCGAGGGCCGCGATCTCGGCCCGGTGCTCGTCGGCCGCCGCCATCTGCGCTCCAACAACTCCTGGATGCACAATCTGCCGATGCTCGTCCGCGGACCGGCCCGCTGCACGCTGCACGTCCACCCCGACGACGCCGAGCGCTACGGCCTGGCCGACGGCGCGCCCGCGGTCGTCCGCTCGCGCACGGGCAGCGTGCAGGCCGACGTGGAGATCACCGACGCCGTCATGCCCGGCGTGGTCAGCCTGCCCCACGGCTGGGGCCATGACGCCCCCGAGGCGCGGCTGAGCGTCGCGTCCGCCCACGCCGGCACCAACAGCAACCGGCTGTCGGATGAGCTGCTCATCGATGCCCTCTCAGGCAACGCCGTGCTCAACGGGATCCCGGTGACGCTGGCGCCGGTGCGCGCGCCGGTCCCGGCCTAGTCTCCGCGCCCGCTCAGTAGCGCCGCGCGGCCCAGATCACGGCGCACACGACGTAGATCGACGCGCCCATGAGAACCAGCCACGCCACCGACCCGGCGGGGGTGGCCCACAGGCGGTGGGTGGCGGTCAGCGTGACCGCCAGCGCGGCAGCGCCACCGTAGAGCAGCGCACGCCGGCCGTCGGAGAGCATGTAGAGGGTCTCGCGGCGCTCGCGGTAGAAGATGCTGGCCACCCACAACGTCGCGCACAGGAAAGCGAGATAGAGCGCCGTGAGAACGACGTTGGCGGCCGTCCCGCCGCCGGGCAGGATGGCCACCATCGCCGCGAGCACGGCGATGATCGCGACATTGCGGACGGCGGGGCTGACGCTCATACCGACAGGGTACGCCGTGGCGCGACGCGCGGCGACCGCGCGGGCTCGGGCTGGGCGGGCGCGGAGACCTCCGCGGCCGGCTCGGGCTCGGGCACGGTGCCGTCCGCCCGCTCGGCGGCAAAGCGGTACCCCACCCCAAAGTGGGTGTGCACGTAGCGCCACTCGGGCGAGACGGCCTCGAGCTTCTGGCGCAGCTTGCGGACGAACACGTCCACTGAGCGATCGCCGCGGGCCATCGTGTAACCCCACACCCGCTGGTAGATGTCCTCGCGTTCCAGCACGCGGCCGCCGGCGCCGGCCAGCTGGGCGAGCAGCTCGAACTCCTTGCGCGACAGCCCCGCCGGGGTTCCGTTGGCGTAGGCGTCGAAGCGGTCCGGGCGGATCGCCAGCTCGCCGTCGGTGACGATCTCATCGGCGTCGGGCAGCTCACCAGCCCGACGGCGGCGCAGCACCGCCTCGATCCGCGCCACCAGCTCCTCGGGGTGGCAGGGCTTGGTGATCCAGTCGTCGGCGCCCGTGCGCAGGGCGCGTACCCGGTCGGCGACGGGCGCGGGGCGGCTGCACACCAGCACGGCCAGCCCGGGGAGCCGGTCGGCGACCCACTCGATGTAGCCCAGACCGGTGATCGCGGGGTTGACGATCAGGGCGTGCAGCTTGAGCGCCGTGAGCTGATCGGGGTCCGCGGCATAGCCGATCACCTGGCTCTCCCACCGGTTGGCGGCAAAGCGGCGGTCCAACACCGTGATCATCCCGCTGTCGTCGTCGATCAGCGCGATGCGCAGAGCCGAAGCCGGGAGGGGCTGGGGCATTGGTTTTCAGTGTAGTGGGGGCGCCCGACAGCCCCCAGGCCCTCAACCGGCCACGGCCTCCCAGCGCTCATAGAGCTCGGCGACCTTGAGCTTGGCCTCCTCGTGGCGGGCCGATGACCGTGCCGTGGCCTCGGGCGTCGCCCACGACGCCGGATCGGCCAGCTCGTCCTCGATGGCGTGCAGCGCCGCCTCGGCGGCCTCGATCTGGGCCTCCAACCCGGCCGCGCCCTTGCCCGGCTTGGCCTTGGGCGGGTTGCGTTTCTTGACGCCGTCGGCCTTGTGACCGTTGGCCTTGCCGGAGGCCGCATCGGCCTTGGCCCTGGCCTTCGGGGGCGCGGGCGCCTTGGCGCGCTCCTCGCGGACGCGCAGGTACTCGGGCCAGCCGCCGACGTAGCTGTGCAGCTCCTGGTCCTCCAGCGCGACCGTCCGCGTCCCGATGGCGTCCAGCAGCGCGCGATCATGGGAGACGAGCAGCAGCGACCCCGCGAACTCCCGCAGCGCGGACTCGAGCGCCTCCCGGCTCTCCAGGTCGAGGTGGTTGGTCGGCTCGTCCAGGATCAGGACGTTGGCCCCGGAATGGACGAGGATCGCCAGCGACAGCCGCCGGCGCTCACCGCCCGACAGCCCGTCCAGCGGCTTCTCTGCCTCCTCGCCGGAGAACATGAAGCGGCCCAACAGCGCCCGCGCCTTGGCCGGCGTCAGCCCGGTGGCCCGCTGGGTGGCCTCCAGGACCGTCCGCGCCGTCCCGGCGTTGAGCTCCTCGGCGTGCTGGGAGAGGTAGCCGAGCTTGACGTTGTGGCCGGTGAGCAGCTTGCCGGCGGGCAGCTCGCGCCGGCCGGCCAGCGTCTCGATCAGCGTCGTCTTGCCGGTGCCGTTGGCCCCCACCAGCGACACGTGCTCGCCGCGCTCCAGCCACAGCTCGGCGTCGTGCAGCAGCTCCTTGTCGCCGGCCGAGAGCTCGGCGTGCTCGAGCTCGAACACCACGCGGCCGCTGCGCTCGGGCGGCTTGAACGCGAACTGCAGGGCGGCGCCGTCGGCCGGGTCGGCCGAGAGCCGCTGGATCTTGGACAGCTTCTTGACCCGCGACTGCGCCTGGCGGGCCCGGGTCCCGGCGCGGAATCGGGTCACGAACCGTTCCAGTCGCTCGATCTCGGCCTCCTGGCGCTCGATCGCGCGGCCCAGGGCCAGCTCGCGCTGGGCCTTCTCCTTGCGCCACTCATGCCACGTCCCGGCGAAGAACTTGCCGCGCCCCGCCTCCAGCTCGAGCACGGAGGTCCCCACGGCCTCCAGGAACCATCGGTCGTGCGCGACGAGCACGATGGCGGCATCGAGGGAGATGAGGTGAGCCTCGAGCCACTCCAGGGACTCGATGTCCAGATGATTGGTGGGCTCATCCAGGAGCAGCAGATCAGGCGTTCCCGCCAGGGCACGACCGAGAGACGCGCGGGTCAGCTCACCCCCGGAGAACGTGTCCAGCGAGCGGTCCAGGGCGGTGTCGTCGCGGAAGCCGAGGCCGTGGAGCGTGGCCAGCGCGCGGTCGCGCCAGGCGTAGCCGCCGGCGTGCTCGAGGGCCGCCTGGGCCTCGGCATAGCGGCCGAGCGTCGCCTCGTCGTGGGCGCCGCCGGCCATGGCCTGCTCCAGCGAGCCCAACTCCCGCTCGATCGCCACCAGCTCCGGCGCGCCCGAGAGGATGTAGTCGCGCAGGGAGATGCCCCGATCCCGGGGCGGGCGCTGGTCGTGCAGCTTGACCTTGGCCCCCTTGCTGAACACGAGCTCGCCCGAGTCCACCGACGCCTCACCGGAGAGCATCCGCAGCAGCGTCGTCTTGCCGGCGCCGTTGCGGCCCGACAGGGTCATGCGGTCGCGCCGCTCGAGCTTGAACGAGATCCCTCGCAGCAGGGGCTCTCCTGCGATGTCCTTGCCCAGGTCTGATGCGATGACGACGGCCATGAGCCTGATGGTAGGAGGACGGGTGGGTGGGTCGGGGTCGCGGGTAGGATGGCCCGGGTGCGCCGGTCCCGCCGTCAGACGTTCGCTCCCGTCCCCCCGCACGAGATGCTCCCCGCACGGACGGTCATCGTCCCGGGGCGCGGCGAATTCTTCCTGCGCGACAGCGGCGAGGCCGACCCGGCCCGCCCCACCGTCATGCTCCTGCACGGCTGGATGGTCACCGCCGACCTCAACTGGCACGGCGCCTACAGCGCCCTGGTGAACGCCGGCTACCGGGTGCTGGCGGTCGACCATCGCGGGCACGGTCGGGGTCTGCGGGCGCTGGCCCCCTTCCGGCTGGAGGACTGCGCCGCCGACGCCGCCGCGATCCTGCGCGAGCTCGGCGTCGCCCCGGCGGTCGTCGCCGGGTACTCGATGGGTGGGGTCATCGCCCAGCTCGTGGCCCGCGACCACCCCGACGTGATCAGCGGGCTTGTCTTGAGCGGGACCTGTCAGCACTTCCAGGACGCCGAGACGCGCAAGCTGTGGAAGTGGATGGGGGTCGTCGGCGTGCTGCTGGGCCTCGCCCCGCGGCAGTTCTACCAGTGGTGGTTTCGCAGCGCCAAAATCCGTCTGGACGAGCGCACGGCCTGGTTCCTGTCAGAGCTCATGCGCCACGAGGCCCGCGACGTCGCCGAGGCCGGGCGCGAGCTGGGCCGCTTCGATTCGCGCCCCTGGCTGGCGTCGCTGACGCGCCTTCCGACGGCGATGGTGCTCACCGGCCGCGACCAGATGGTCTCGCCCCTCAAGCAACGCGAGCTGGCCCAGGCGTGCGGCGCGACGGTGTTCGAGGTGGACATCGACCACCTCGACGTCACCGACCGCGCCGAGACGTACAACCCGGCCCTGATCTCAGCACTGGCGGCGGTGGCGGCGCCCCAGCGCGTCCCCGTCGGCTGACAGCCCGACGCGGTACGCTTCTGCCCATGCGGCGCGCCCGCTTCATGATCGCTCTGACGACGTTCGTCGTCTTCCTGCTGACGTTCGCACCGGCGGCCTTCGCCCACGCCAATGGCGGTCAGGGCTGGTTCGGCGAGACCAACGACCAGCAGATCACCAACGTCATGTTCGGCGTGATCGTGTTCTTCCCCGTGCTCATCGCCACCTTCTCCATCATCCAGTGGCGGCTGGACAAGCGTAAGCACGCGCGTGAGGATGCCGTGAAGGCCCGTGAGGCCAGCGCGGACTGGCGCGGCGGCTGGTAGCCACATGACCTATCTCGTCACGGGGGCGACCGGTTTCATCGGCCGCCACCTGGTGGCGCGACTGCTCGACCGCGACGACGACGTCTATGTCCTCGTCCGCCGGGGCTCGCTCGACAAGCTGTCCGCCCTGCACGAGAAGTGGCCCACGGGGTCCGAGGATCGGGTCCATGCCATCATCGGCGACCTCGCCCAGCCGCGCCTCGGCGTGTCCGACGAGGACCTCGCCCGCCTCAAGGACATCGGCGTCGGCGACTTCTTCCACCTGGCGGCGATCTACGACATGACCGTCGATGACGACCGCAACCGGGTCGCCAACGTCGAGGGCACGCGACACGCGGTCGAGCTGGCCAACGTGCTCGGCGCGCAGACGTTTCATCACGCCTCCTCGATCGCGGTCGCCGGCAGTTACAAGGGACTGTTCCGCGAGGACATGTTCGACGAGGGCCAGAAGCTCGAGCACGCCTACCACCGGACGAAGTTCGAGGCCGAGAAGCTCGTCCGCACCCAGGCTCAGATGCCCTGGCGCGTCTACCGCCCGGCGATCGTCGTCGGCAACACCAAGACCGGCGAGATGGACAAGATCGACGGGCCCTACTACTTCTTCACCGCGATCAAGATGCTCCGGCACTACCTGCCGGGCTGGTTCCCGCTGATCGGGCCCGAGCTCGGCTACACCAACCTCGTGCCGGTCGACTTCGTCGCCGACGCCATGGACCACATCGCCCACCAGCCCGGGCTCGACGGGCAGGCGTTCCATCTCACCAACCCGCGCAGCCAGCGCTCGGGCGACGTGCTCAACGCCTTCGCCGCCGCCGCCCACGCCCCGCAGCTGTCGATGCGGATCGACACCCGCCTGCTCCAGGCGCTCCCCAAGGGGACGCTGGGCATGCTGATGCAGCTGCCGGCCGCCAAGGGCGTGCGCCGGGCGATCCTCGCCGACTTCGGTATCCCCGAGGAGATCATCGGGCACATCCGCCTCGTCCCCCAGTTCGACACCCGCGACACCGAGCGGGCGCTCAAGGGCTCCGGGATCGAGGTCCCGCCGCTCGAGTCCTACGCGGCCAAGCTTTGGGACTACTGGGAGCGCAACCTCGATCCCGACCTGTTCAAGGACCGCAGCTTCGAGGGCGCCGTCAACGGCAAGACCGTGCTCATCACCGGCGCCTCCAGCGGGATCGGCCGCGCCGCGGCGCTCAAGGTCGCTGCCGCCGGTGGGATCCCGCTGCTGGTGGCACGCTCGGCCGACAAGCTCGACGAGACCCGCCAGGAGATCGAGGACGCCGGCGGCCACGCCTTCACCTACTCGGCCGATATCTCCGACCCCGACTCCGTCGACAGGCTCGTGGAGCAGGTGCTGGCCGACCATCCGGCCGTCGACGTGCTGGTCAACAACGCCGGCCGCTCCATCCGCCGCTCGGTGGCCCTGTCATACGACCGCTTCCACGACTTCGAGCGCACCATCAAGCTCAACTACCTGGGCACGATCAAGCTGATCATGGGGCTGCTGCCCCACATGCGCGAGCGCCGCTCGGGCCATATCGTCAACGTGTCCTCGATCGGGGTGCAGACCAACCCGCCGCGATTCTCGGCCTACGTCGCCTCCAAGGCCGCGCTGGATGCCTGGACGCGGGTGGTCGGCTCGGAGTCGATCGGCGACAACGTCCACTTCACGACGATCCACATGCCGCTGGTGCGCACCCCGATGATCGCACCGACCAAGATCTACGACAGCTTCCCCACGATCTCCCCCGACGAGGCCGCCGACCTCATCTGCGAGGCGATCCGCGCCAAGCCCAAGCACCTGGGCACCCGGCTGGGGACCTTCGGCGAGGTCGCCTACGCGCTGTTCCCCAAGGCCGTGGATCAGATCCTCTCCACCGCCTACAAGGTCTTCCCGGACTCGGCGGCGGCCAAGGGCCAGAAGGACCCCGAGGAGCACGCCTCCACCGAGCAGGTGGCCCTGGCGCACCTGATGAAGGGCGTGCACTGGTGACGCCCCGCGCGGTCAGCAGCTCAGGGCGCTGACCGGGACCTGGTCGAGCGTCGGCGCGGCCTCGGGGTCGGCGGCGGGGCCGGTCAGCCACAACAGGCGGCCGCCGATCACGGTCGGGGGCGACAGCGGGTACCGATGCTGACCGATGCGAGCCGGCGCGCGGAGCACGCACCAGGCCCGCCGGCCGGGGGCCAAGAGCTTCCACGGCCCGCTGTAGCCCACGCCGTCGGCCAAGACGAGTGAGCCGTCCGGGAGTACGGTGAGGTCGCCGCGTACGGGAGGGCGTGGGATCGCGATGTCGTGCCACGTGGCGCCACCGTCGGTGGTGCGCAGCACCGGGTAGGTCGACGCGGAGTCGACCAGCAGCGCGGTCCGCGGCGCGGTGGCCACGAATTCGGCCTCGACGCAGCCCTGGACCGCGTAGGGGAAATCGAGAGGCGACCATCGGCTCCCGCCATCGGTGGAGCGCAGCACGGTCTGGATCGTGCCGTTCATCGCGCAGTTACCGGGCGCGAAGGGCCCGAAGGTGACGCACGGCCCGGCGGGCGGGCAGCCCAGCGGGGCCTGGCTGAAGGATTGCCCGTCGGAACTGGAGACCTCGGTCACGGCCCGGTTGGGGTCGAACTGCGGATCGTCCTTGATCGGACTCTTCAGGCTGACGCTGAACAGCGCGTGCAGCGTTCCCCCGGTGCCGTAGCGAAAGCCACCGAATCCGGCGGGGCCGCTGCCGTGCGGGACCGGGATCGGCGTCCACGTCCGCCCTTGGTCACGCGTGACGAGGGCGGCCAGATAGAACGGCGGCGCGCCCGCCGCGGTGGTCACGGAGAACGCCGCCGCCAAGCCGGCGGGCGCTCCGGTGGACGTGGCGAGTGGCGCCACCGCGGCACAGCCCGGGTGCGCCTCAAACCGGAAGCTGAACCCCAGCGCCTTCAGCGCGCTCTTGGCCGTGGCGGCCGGGATCAGCGTGACGCCGTCCGGGCCGGAGGTCGCGATGGTCTGGCCCGCGCACCACGCCACCGTGGCCGGGTTGGCCGGGTTCGCCGAGATCTGCGAGACGGCGTCACTCACCTGGGCCAACGGAGCGACCGCCGTGTAGCGCGGCGCGGCCGCGACGGTCAGCGGGGCGTGCCCGAACGCGACGTAGCGCGCGCCAAGGTGGGTGCTGAAGCGGACCTCGGCGCCGTGAAAGCGCCGGCGCACCTTCACGTTTTCGAACTCCGCGCCGTCGGGAGTCGGCAGCGAGAGCGGCGCAAAGCCGGTGACCCTCACCACCTCGCCGGGGCGGGCCCGGGCCGGCGCGAGCTTCAGATGCGCGCACGTCGCCTGAGTCCGGCACCACGCCACGGGATGGGCCACCCGCAACCGAAACGGCGCCGAGCCCTCGGTGACCGCGTCGCAGTCAACCGCCGAGCGCAGGCAATCGAGGCCGATGGCGTATGTGCCCGAAGCCAGCGGCGCGACCCGGTACGGGGCCGCCTGAATCCAGGGTGCAGCCGGGACACGGATCCTGGATCGGAACGACGTCGGCGAGGTCCAGGTCATGTCCGGCTGGCCGTAGTCCAGGCCGGTCTGACAACCGTTCCAGCACAGCTTCGCGCTGGGGCTCCGCGGACGAAACGGGCGCCGCAGCCGGCCTGTGACCGTGACGACCGTTCCCGGCCGCCCCGACGCGGGCGAGAGCCTCAGCGTCACGGCGGGCTCGGCAGGAGGCCGTCCGGTAGGAGGCTGCGAGAACGGCGGGAACGTCAGCGCCTGCGTGAGATCGACGGAGCGGCGGCCGGGCGCGATCGGGCCCACACGCAGGCAGGCGGTGACCCGGCCGGTGATCGACTGCGTCACGAATCCGCTCGGGGTGCAGTCCGCCGGGGTGCGCCGCCCAGCGGCGTCGGCACTGTGCGACGTCCCGCAGGCGCCGACGGCCATCACCGCCACCAGCCCCGCCCATGCGGTCCGTGTCAGTGTCATCACTCCGGTAATTGCTGACGTCCGGCCGGTTGTGACCGGCGCGGCGGCGAGCCTACCCCCGGATCCGCAGCCAGGCGATGCTGGCCAGATAGGTGACCCCGGCGATGGCGCCCAGCCAGCTATAGGGCGCTCCGCTCTCGCCGTTCGCCACCGAGACGACGTAGGCCACCAGCACGGCGACCAGCAGCACGCTCCCCGACGCCAGCGTCGCGCGTGAGTCCATCGCCTGGAAGCGCTCGTCACGCCCGTCGCCGCGCAGTCCGCGGATCGTCTCGCTGCGCCCTCCGAACAAGAAGACCGCGCCGAACGCCGTCATCACCCCGAGCGCGAACAGACCGTCGCCGGCGTGGCCGCCCACGATCCCCGCGCCCAGGAGCACGAGCCCCATGGCCACCGAGAACGCCGGGACGACCCATTTCGAAGTCCTACACGTCCGCATCGAACACCTCCTCTACCGTCGCACCGAAGAACCGCGCCAGCGCAATGGCCAGCGGCAGGGACGGCGTATAGCGATCCTTCTCGATCGAGTTGATCGTCTGGCGCGACACGCTCATCGCCGTGGCCAACTCCCCCTGGGACAGGCCCCGCGCGGTCCGCAGCTCTCGTATGAGATTCCGCATCACTTGTAAAGCCAACTTTACACCTGCTGTCAAGCGAGCTTTACACGTCGGCGTTGGAGTCGCGGAAGCGCTCCGCCACCACCTGACGCAGCAGGGGCACGATCACCGCGGGCACCAGCAGCGGCAGCAGGAGCAGGTGCAGCCAGTCCCACGCGGTGTTGCCGGTGAACCCGGTCCACCGCCAGTGGGCCAGGTAGCCGGCGAGCACCAGCGCCAGGAACATGGCCGCTCCCGCCGCCAGCATCGCCGCGTGCCGCCGCCCCCACTCGGGGCGCAGCTCGACGAGAACCGGGATGAGCGCCACCGCCACGGGCAGCGCGGCGAGGTTGAGCCAGTCCCACAGCGTGTTGCCGACAAACCCGGTCCACCCCCACGGCACCAGGTAGCCCGCCACGACGAGGACGACGAACGCCACTGCCGCCAGGCTCACGGCCGCGGCCCACGTCCCGGTGAGCGGTGGACGATGACGCAACCACAGGGAGATGACCAGCGCCGCGATCGGCAGCAGGACGAGGTGCAGCCAGTCCCACAGCGTCGCGGTGGCGCCGTTGACCCCGATCCAGCGCCAGTGCTCGCCGTAGCCGCCGACGATCAACAGCAGCGCCACGACGATCGCCACCGCGCCGATGGCGGGCGTCGCGCGGCGGTCCTCCGCGGCAGGTTTGCGCCCCTCGTCGGCCATCCCTAGCCCCCTTGGCCACCCACTACAGCTTGAACACCTGCATCAGCCGCTCCGCGTCGCCGAGCGGCAGTTTCGCTCCACCATGCCCGGCAAGCCTACCCGCGCGTGAGGCGACCGAGGGGCTCACGCCTGCATCTGAGCTGCCGCGTGGGCTACCGTTCTGCCCGGTGAGCGACTGGGACCCCGAGAACCCGCCCGACCTTGCGCCCGCGCTCCCGCCGCGCGAGGCGATCGCCGAGGTTCGGGTCCGTGCGCCGACGCGCGGCAACCGACGGCTGGAGCGCTTCCTGGCCGCCGTCAACGCAGACGATCAGATCAAGGCCTGGTGGCATGTCTCGGCGATCAACGCCACGCGGCGGCTCGGCATGAGCGATCACTCTTGGGTCCACATTCAGATCGTGCTCAATATCGGCCTGCGCCTCTCGCGCCTCCTGTTCCGCCGCGGGGTGACGCCCAGCGTCGTCTCTGACTTCGCCATGACCGAGCGCGACGCCGAGGTGGTCGTCGCAGCGGGCTGTCTCATGCACTGCGTCGGCATGTCCATCCACCGGCGCGACCACGAGCGCTACAGCCTCTTCCTCACCGCCGACAAGCTCGGCTCGCTACTCAAGGACGTCTATGAGGAGCCCGACCGCTCGGTCATCGTCGCCGAGACGCTGCACGCCATCATCGGCCACCGCAGCGACGGCGCCCCCTTCACGATCGAGGCCGGAATCGTGCGCGTCGCCGACGCGCTCGACATGGCGCGCGGACGCTCACGCATCCCCTTCGAGGCCGGCCAGCAGAACATCCACTCCATCTCCGCCGCGGCGATCGACTCGGTCAAGATCAGCCCCGGCCGCGACCGCGCGGTCCGGGTGGAGATCGCGATGTCCAACAGCGCTGGGATCTACCAGGTCGACGAACTGCTCGCCGAGAAGCTGCGCGGGTCCGGGCTGGAGCAGCACATCGAGGTCATTGCCCGCATCGACGCCGAGCACGAGCAACGGCTCATGCAGGTGTTCAAGCTCTAGCCCAGCCCGGATCGGCGCTCACGTTCCGACCGCTTCGAGCAGCACGCCCTCGCGGATGCCACCCCGGCCGACCTGAATCGTCGCCTCCAACAGCCGCGAGGCGCCCTGGAGGATGAGCAGGCCGGCGGGCAGCAGCCGCGCCCGTTGCGCGTCGATGAGGAAACGCTCGGCCACCGCCGCGGCGGATTCAGCCGTGAGCACGGTGAGCGCGCGCTCGAGCGACCGGGTGTCGAGCACCGGACCGGCCACCCGGCCGAGCGACGTGGCGCTGCCCCCGACGGCCACCGCCACCTCCGGGCACGGCGGCGCCAGGCCCGCGAGCGCGGCGGCCACCTCGTGGCGCGCGGACTCCAGCTCGGCCGGGCCCGGCGGATCGGAGTGCAGGCAGTGATCGGTCAGCGCCCCGGACCCGATCGGAACCGACGCCCACCAGCCCACCTGGTCGGGCGCCGCGCCGACCACCACCTCCGACGAGCCGCCGCCGACGTCGACGACGCCGAGCTGGCGGCAGCGCGCCGCGGTATCGGGCTCGAGCATCGCCGCGGCCCCCCGGAAGGCCAGTCGCGCCTCGTCCTCCCCGGAGACGATCTCCACCTCCAGGCCCGTGCCGGCGGCGATCGCCTCCACCAACGCCACGCCGTTGGAGGCCGTCCGGATCGCGGCGGTCGCCACGCCGCGGATCTCGCCGGCGCCGAGCCGGCGCGCCGCCGCGAGCTGGCCGAGCACGACCGCCACGACCTCCTCGATCTTGTCGGCGCCGATCGCCCCTGACGCGGCCAGGCCCTTGCCGATGCGCGTGAAGGCGCGCTCCTGGTGGACCTCGATGAGCTTCCCCTCCACGCAGTCGGCGACGAGCAGGCGGGTCGTGTTGGAGCCGATGTCGATGCAGGCGGCGCGCACGCCCACGGGAGGGTGCACTCTAAACGAACGACTTGCCGCGCGGAATGACCGCTTCTTCGGCGGAGACCTCAACCGGCGACGGCCGCCGCTCGAGCCGGCGGATAGGCGCGTTGCGAAACGCGATCGGAACCGCGACCGCGAACAGCAACGAGCCTGCCGCGGCCACGCCGAAGGCGGCGCGCGACGACGCGAACTGCGCGATCAGGCCGCCGGCGATGATGCCGACGCCGGGAGCCAGCATCGACATCGAGTCGGCCAGGCTCATCAGCAGCGCCATCCAGCGGTCCGGGGTGCGCTCCTGCACGGCGGTGCGCCACGCCACCCACTCGACGCTGTTGCCGGCGCCGGCGATCGCCGAGCCGCACAGCGCCACGATCAGGCTCGGAGCCACCGTCATCACCGCGAAGCCGGCGGCCAGCGAGAGCGCGGCGCCCGCGATGAGCAGTGGCGCGGATGCGCGGCGGAAGCGCGCGTAGACCACGCTGCCCAAGACGGCGCCCGCGCCCCATGTGCCCAGGAGCAGACCGTAGCCCCCGGCCCCCGAGTTCAGGGCATGCTGGGCGTAGACGACCTCGACCGGGATGGTGACGGTGAAGATGCAGAGTCCGACGGCCTGCATGACCAGCAGGCGCGTCAGCACGGCGTCGGAGCGGACATGGGCAACGCCTTTGCCCAAGCGGCTCCACACCGACCCGGGATCGGTCTTGGCTCCGGGCAGGGCGGTGATGGCCAGGAACACGGCGACAACCGCGAACAGCGCGCAGTTGACCAGCATCGCGGCCAGGGTGCCGCCGGCGGCGACCACGGCGCCACCGATCACCGGGCCGGCCATGAATGCCCCGGAGAAGGCGAAGCTCCCCAGGGCGTTGCCCTCGTGTAGGAGGTCCCGCGGACGGAGGATCTCGATGCGCGCCGCCGTGGCCAGCGACCGCGCGGTGGCGGCGATGGCCCCGTCGGCCAGCGCCAGGATGAGCACCGGGACCAGGAGGAAGTGGTGGACGAGGTAGGCCAGCACGCCGAAGAGCACGGCTTCCACCGTGTAGAGGATGGGCAGGACCACCCGCACGGAGGCGCGATCCAGGCGCACCACCAGCGCCGGCGAGAGCAGCGCCGGGAGGAACTGGGAGCAGAGGAAGAACCCGGCGGCCCCGATCGCGCTGCCCGTCCGCTTGTACACCAGCAGCGAGAGGGCCAGGGTCCCGACCGACCAGGCCAGCTCGTTGAGCACGTACGCCGCCAGCAGGCGGCGGAACGCGACGATGCGCAGACACTTAATCACGCCAAAAACCCCTGCAAATCAGGCGATGATGCACCACGTCCCATTCCTCAGTTGCGCCAGCGGCGCCGTCAGCGAGATGGCCGATCCCGCAACGGCCACTGATGAATGATAAGCCGCTGCGCAGGAGACGACTCGCGCGGCCAACCAGCGTGGCTGTCATGCTCCGGGGCACGTCATGTCGATGCGCGCACGCTCCTGGTATCGGAGCCACACGTTCCATCACTCCGAGTTTCCCCCTGAGCGGCTGGCAGCCGAGCGTCGGCACACCGTCTCCGTGTGCCTCCCGGCGCGCAACGAGGAACGCACCATTGGCGCAATCGTCAGCTCTCTGACGCCGCTTCGCGAGGCCGGCGCGATCGACCAGATCGTCGTCGTGGACGCCTCGACCGACGACACGGGCCGGATCGCGCGCGAGCTCGGCGCGGAGGTCCACAACCAGAACGACCTGCTCCCCGAGGTCGGCCCCGTGCTGGGCAAGGGCGACGCCATGTGGCGGTCGCTGGCCGTCCTCACGGGCGACGTGATCGTCTTCCTTGACGCCGACTCCGAGCATTTTGGGGCACATTTCGCCTGCGGGCTCCTGGGTCCTCTCCTCTGCGACAACCGGATCTCGTTTGTGAAGGGCCTCTACCGGCGGCCGTTCCGGGTCGGGGAGACGACGCTGCCCGATGGTGGAGGCCGCGTCACGGAGCTCACCGCCCGGCCGCTGCTCAACCTCTTCTATCCCGATCTGGCGGGCGTCGCGCAGCCGCTCGCCGGCGAGGTGGCGGCCCGCCGCGAGCTCCTGGAGTCCTTGCCGTTCGTCACCGGCTACGGCGTCGACATCGCCCTGCTGGTCGACGCCTACCAAGTCGTCGGCCTCGAGGGACTGGCCCAGGTGGACCTCGACGTCCGCCAGAACGCCCACCAGTCACTGCGCGACCTCGGCCCGATGGCGTTCGCGGTGCTGCGGGCCCTGGCCTCGCGCCTGGAGCGCGACGGACGGCTGGCGGGGCCGCTGCCCACCGGCTTCTTCACCCCCGGCGAGGAGGAGTTCCCCGCCCACGGGGTCGAGCCGGTGGAGCGCCCGCCCGTGGCCAAGCAGCGCGCCGCCGCCTGATCATCCGTACGCGGCGCGGACCGCCTTGAGGCCCTGGGCCATCTGGCCGAAGTAGGCGTAGGTCCCGTTCTCGCGCAGCTCGCGAGCGGCCTCGACCCAGCCGCCGACCGCCGCGAAGGCCAGTGCCCCGCCCACCGAGATCCTCGCGACCCCCAGCTTGCCGAGCTCGGCCACGGGCGGTGCCCCCTTGCGCGCCAGCACGTTGACCGGCCGGTCCAGCGAGGACACGATCGCGGTCACGGTCTCCGCATCGACGGGGCCCGGAGCGAACAGCACGTCGGCGCCGACCTCCTGATAGGCCTGAAGGCGGCCGATGATCTCGTCGCGCTCGGGCTGTTGCTCGCGCAGGTAGCCCTCGGCGCGCGCGGTCACGACCAGCGGGCCGCCGGGAGCGGCGTGCGCCACCTCGACGGCGGCTCGGACGCGCTCGACGGCCGCGCCACGCTCGTAGATGCTCTCGGACTCCGGGTCGTAGTCCTCGATGGAGAAGCCCGCCAGCCCGGCGGCCACGGCGCCGCGCGCGGTCTCGGCGACGCCCTCGGCGTCGGTGGCGAAGCAGTTCTCCAGGTCGGCGGAGACCGGGAGGTCGGTGGCCTCGACGATCGCCGCAGCGTGGGCCAGCGCCTCGTCCCGGGTGACCCCTCCGTCGAGCCGGCCCAGCGTCGCGGCGAAGCCGCTGCTGGTGGTCGCCAGCGCCTCGAATCCCAGCGAGGCCATGAGCTTGGCCGAGCCGATGTCCCACGGGTTGGGCATCACCAGCGGGTCTCCGGGACGGTGCAGCTGCAGGAAGCGAGCGGCCTTCGCCGCCTGGTCGCTCATGCCTGCACCTGGACCGCGGTCGCGGCCGAGTCGTTGCCGCCCGTGGCGGCCAGCAGCGCGCGGGCGCCCGCCACCGACAGGCTGTGGGGTCCGCGATCGGGGTCAAGGAGCACGGTCATGATTTCCTCCAGGCGACGTCGAAAGAGTGGTGGCCCTCGTCGGGGTCGACGAAGGCACGGCACGCCGGCAGCGACACGGCCAGCTGCAGGGCGTGCTCGATCGGGACAAGCGGGTCGAGGCCGCCATGCCACACCTGGACCTCGGTCTCGACGTCCTGGGGCCGGAACCCCCATCCGCGCGAGTAGGTCAGGTAGTCCTCGATCATCCCGCCGACACCATATGCGGTCGCGTTGAGAAAGCTCGTGCCGGCGGCCTGGCGCTCCCCGGGCTCGGCGAGCCGCGCGCGTTCGGTGGGCGCGGCGTGCGCGGCGATGACCCGGTGCAGCAGCGCGGGGTGGCGATGGAGGACGGGCAGGAGCGCGTCGCCCAAGCGCCGCGCGGCGCCGGGCACGGCGGCCAGCGCGGCCAGGCCCAGTCGAATGCGCCACGGCATGCCCGGCGTGCGGTGAGGCGCGCACTGCGAACGCGGTGACGGTGCGGCCGCCGACCGGGTCCGAGCCCCCGAAGCCGGGGCGGTTCACGGCGATGTGGCGGGCGTGGAGGCGGTGGGTGAGCGGCGCGAGACTCACCGTGTCTCTGAGCGGACTGCCGATGGCGCCGTGGCAGTAGATGACCGGCCGTCCATCGGGGGGCCGTGCAGCAGCACGAGCGGCTCGGCCGCTCCGCTCTCGTTGATCGAGATGAGCGGGCGCCGGCCCCAGTGACGTACGCTGGATGGATGAGTACTCAAGCACGTGCATTGTCCCTGGGCGCCGAGGGCGGCGATGACGGATCGTTCAAGCGCCAGGACTCGACGTTCCGCAACTGGGTGTCGGACGACGGGTCCACCGAGTTCCCGGTCGCCGCGGGCCGCTATCACCTGTACGTCGCCCGGGCGTGCCCCTGGGCGCACCGGACGCTGATCGGGCGGATGCTGATGGGGCTCGAGGATGCGATCTCGGTGTCGTTTGTGGATCCCATCCGCGACGAGCGCGGCTGGGAGTTCACCGGCGACGGCTATGAGGACCCCGTCAACGGCTATCGGTATCTGGCCCAGGCCTACGATGCCGCGGATCCCGACTACTCGGCGCGGGTGAGCGTGCCGGTGCTGTGGGATCGCGAGCGCGCCACGATCGTCAACAACGAGTCCGAGGACATCCTCCGGATGCTCTCGACGGTGTTCGCCGGGTTGGCGTCACATCCCGTGGAGCTGGTGCCCGCGGCGCTGCGGGGCGAGATCGACGCTCTGAACCAGCACATCTACGACACGGTCAACAACGCGGTCTACAAGGCCGGCTTCGCGCGTGCGCAGGCGGTGTACGAGTCAGAGGTGCGTGGGTTGTTCGCCACGTTCGACGAGCTCGACGAGCGGTTGTCTCAGCGCCGCTTCCTGTTCGGCGACTCGCCGTTGGAGACCGACTGGCGCCTGTTCACGACGCTCGTGCGCTTCGACGCCGTCTACCAGATCCACTTCAAGTGCTCGCTGCGCAAGCTCGTCGAGTACCCGCGCTTGTGGCCCTACGCGCGCGACCTCTATCAATGGCCGGGCGTGGCCGACACGGTCGCCTTCGACGAGATCCGCGCCCACTACTACCGCACCCACCCGATGATCAACCCGTCGGGCCTGGTGGCCGTCATGCCCGCGGACGACTGGGACGAGCCGCCGGGGCGCTGACCGCTGGGGCGGTTGGGCCGCTGGGGCGGTTGGGCGCGCAATCGCTGGCGCGATCGCCGGCGGGGCGGTGATGTGTGACGTCTTTCGTGCGGGGCGTGTCAGAAGTGCAAAAACTGCGGGCTTGGGAGGGGTCGGGTGCGGTCGCGCCGCTCACACTGGGGCGTGTGGACCCAGATCCTGACGCCGTAGAACCCACACCCCTCTCTCCGTCGCCGCGCGGTCTGTCGCGGCGGCGGGACTCGGGTTCTGGACCACACACCGTCCGCGTGCTCGGCGTGCGGTCTCTGGTGTCAGTACTGGGCACGCCCGACGACCGGATCGCGGCGGTTGCGGCCCTCCAGCGCGGGCGCATCGCCCGGCGGCAGCTGGACGCCATCGGAGTCAACTCATCGAGCGTGACGTGGCGGGTCTCGAGGGGCCTCCTGTTCCCCTCCCTTCGAGGTGTGTTTGTCGTCGGCCACAGCGCCCCCATGGAGCTTGCCCCGGAGACCGATGCTCTGCTCTCGGTCCGCGATGGCGCCGCCCTGAGCCATTGGTCAGCCGCGGCCCTGTTAGGGCTTTGGACCCCGGCTCCCCGGCAGATCGACGTCGTCGTCGACGACCAGAAGGGCGCCAACAATCCGGAGGTCTGCGTCCACCGCAGCCGCATCCTCGAAAGCCACGACGTGTGGATCCGCCAGGGCCTCCCGGTCACGTCCCCGGCCCGGACGCTGCTCGACATCGCCGTCACCGCGACCTACCGCCAGCTCGAGATCGCGTTCGACCGGGGGATCGTGGAGAAGACGGTGGCGCCCTCGCATGTTCGCGACGTGCTGGACCGCGCCGGCGGCCACCGCGGTCGCGCGCGCCTCGCGGCACTGCTGGACCGCGAACGTGGCGGGACCACGGTCACGGCGTCTCATCCTGAGGAGCGGATGCTGGCCCTCATCCGGAGCGCCGGCCTTCCCGCCCCTCAGGTGAACTTCCCGTTCCAGGGCTACAAGCTGGACTTCTACTGGCCCGACGCGCGGTTCGTCCTGGAGGTGGACAGCCATCGGTTCCACTCATCCCGCTACCGGCTCCAACGTGACCGCACCAAGGACAACGTCCTCCGGCGCGCCAACATCGAAGCCATGCGCATCATGGACTCTGAGATCGTGGAGCGCTCCCACGGCGTCGTCGCCGACGTCACCCGCGAGCTGGCCCGTCGCGGCGGCCTCTAGCCGCGCCGCCGACGCCGAAGGCGCAGAAGCAGGAACCCCAGCAGCAACGCGAGCAACGGCGCCGGGTTGTTCTTGATGCGGTCGATGATGACCGTGCGCACCAGCGCCAGACCGTCCAGCGGCTCGGCTTCCGTGGCAGGAGGCGGAGGCGGCGGGGGTTCCGGTGCCGGCGGGGGTTCCGGCGGCTCGGGGGCCGGTTCGGGCTCCGGCGGCTCGGGGGCCGGCTCGGGCTCCGGCGGCTCCGGGGCCGGCTCGGGCTCGGGCGGCTCCGGCGCGGGCTCCGGGGGCACCGGCTCCGGCTCGGGCGGCACCGGCTCCGGCGCGGGCTCCGGAGGCACCGGCTCGGGCTCGGGCACGGATGGCACCGGCTCAGGAGCCGGCTGGGGCACGGGCTCAGGCGCGGGCGGCACGATCTCCGGCTGGTCCAAGGGCCCGGGCACCTCCGCGCCGGGCGGCTGAGACTCGATCGACGCCTCGGGCATGACCTCGGCCAGCTCCTCCTCGGCGGCAGCCTCGACCGCCAGGTCGGGCAAGGACTCGGCCTCAGGCTCCACCGGCGCAGGCTCCACCGGCCGCAGGCTCGGGGGCGGGTTCAGACTCCTCCGCCGCGGCCTCCACGGCAAGATCTGGCAGGGAGTCCGGCTCCGCCACAGGCTCCGACGCCGCCGCCACAGGCTCCGACGCCGCCGCCACCGCCTCCGCCGCGGCGGCAAGATCCTTGCGCGGCTTGGGCTTGGGCTTGGGCTTGGCCTTCGGCTTGTCGCCCTTCCCCGCGTCCGCGGCCCCCACCGCCGGCATCCCGACAAAGGTCTCGTACTCCCCGGGCCCGGCCAGCATCGCCTGCAGCGACGCGGCGAACTCCGTGAGCAGCCGGTTGCCGATCTCCTCGATCATCCCGCCGCGCCCGAACCGGGCCAGGCGGCCGGTGATGCTGTAGTCGGTCGAGACCTCGACCACGCTCACGCCCGGCGCGCCCTCGCGCACCGAGGAGACGATGGTGGCCTTCGCCCCGCCCTGGCCGCGCCGGTCCGTGCCGGCGGCCTGCATGGTGGCGCTGTGCGCGGCCTCGTCGATGGTCTCCATCTCGAGCTTGCCCACATACGCGGCCGCGGTCGGGCCGATCTTGACCCGGAAGCTGCCGTTGTAGGTGCCGTCGTCGTTGCGCCCGGTGACCTCGGCGCCCGGCAGGCAGGGAGCGACCCGCTCGACGTCGATCAGCGCGGCCCAGACCCGGTCCAGCGGTGCGGCGACCTCAAATGACTGCTCTAGCTTCATCGCGGACCTCCTCCAGGTCTTCAGGGGTATCGACGTCGCGCCCGGAGCATAGGTGTCCGACCTCCACCTCCGGTCCGCCCCGCAGGAGACCTCGCGCGCCCTCGTCGCCGGCCAGCGAGGTCAGCTTCGCGATCTCCTCGGGACCGAGCACCACAGGGTGCCCGGGTCGGCCACCGTACACCGCCCGGGCCCGCGGCGGCTGCTCGACGAACATCCGGACCACCTCAGAAGTCACCAACGGCGCGTCGCCGAGGGTGACCACCACCTTGGAGACCCCAGGATCCGCGCTCAACAACCCCACACCCCGGCGCAGCGACCACGCCTGACCGCGCTCCCACTCGTCGCACACCACGGTCTCGGCCCGCCCAAACCGGACACGCTGGCGGATCGACGGAGCGCACGAGCCCAGCACCACCACCACCCGATCGAGCTCCGCCACATCGCACTGCGCCCGCACCGCCCACTCCAACAGCGGCCGGCCGTGAAGGTCGGCCAGCTGCTTGGGCGAGGCGCCGAATCGCGTGCCCGCGCCCGCGGCCAGAACCAGGCCGGCAGTGCTCACCTAGGCCTGGGCCTCCCGGATCGGCCCGTCGGCGGCGCGCAACCGCCCGCCGTCGCGCCCGTGGGCCACGGCGACGATCTCGCCCATGATCGACATCGCCGTCTCCATCGCGGTCCGGGCGCCCAGGTCCAACCCGATGGGGCCCGAGAGCCGGCCCACCTCCTCTTCGGACAGACCGTGCTCCTCCACCAGTCGAAGGCGCCGCCGCTCCTGGGTGCGCCGCGATCCCATCGCCCCCACGAACATCGCCGGAGAGCGCAGGGCGATGACGAGGGCCGGGTCGTCGAGCACCGGGTCGTGCGTCAACACCGCGACCGCGGTCGACGAGTCGATCTCGCCCAGACGCCCCATGGCCTCGTCGGGCCACGCCACGATGAGCCCGTCCGCGTCGGGGAAGCGCACGTGGGTCAGGTAGCGCTCGCGTGGATCCACCACGTAGGAGCGCCAGCCCATCGCCCGCGCCAACCGTGACAAGGCCGCGGCCAGCTCCACCGCCCCGAACAGGATCAGGCGCGGCGGTGGATCGGGCGGCCGCTCGAACGCCGGCCCGTGCAGCTCAGAGTCAGCGAGCCAGTCGGCATCCGTCACGGCTACATCTCCTCCAGGATCGTCGCCAGCTCCTCCAGCGAGGCCAGCGAGTTGCCGGCCAGCAACCGGTCGGTGTGCGGCACCGCCGCCTGCATCCCGCGCGCCAGCGGCTGATAGTCGGGGTGAGCGGCCAGCGGGTTCAGCCACACGAGCCGAAACGCGGCCCGGCGCAGCCGCGCCATCTCGACGTCGAGCTGCTCGGGCTCGCCGCGGTCCCAGCCGTCGGACAGGATGATGACCACGGCGCCCCGGCCGATCCGCCGGCCGTGGACGCGATTGAGCTCGCCGATCGCGGCGCCGATCCGGGTGCCGCCTGAGAAGTCGTTGACTGCCGCGGTGGCACGGTCCAGGGCGCGATCGTGGTCGCGACCGGCGAGCTCCTGCGTGATCCGTGTCAGCCGGGTCCCGAACGCGAACGCCTCCACGCGCCGCTGCGCGGCGACCGAAGCGTGCATGTACTGCAGCAGCATGCGCGAGTACGGCGCCATCGACCCCGACACGTCGCAGACGAGCACCATCTGGCGCGGGCGCTGGGTCGGCGAGCGCCAGCGCCGGTGCAGCGGCTCGCCGGCCGTGCGCAGCGACTCATAGACCGTCGCGCGCAGGTCGGGCACGTGCTCGCGCCGGCGCGAGGGCCGCGTCCGCCGCGACAGCCGCATCGGATGGCGACGCGCCAGCCGCTGGATGAGCTCGCGGGCCAGCGCCATCTCGGCCTCGGTGTAGCGCGCGAAGTCCTTCTCGCGCAGGATCTCGAGGTCACTCCAGGCGGCAGGGACGATCTCTGAGTCATCCCCCGCCGCACCGGCGCCCGGGTCGGCGAGGCCCATCATCGGCGCCGGACGCTCGATGTGGCCCAGCGCCCCCAGCGGATCCGCGTCGGACAACGGCACGCGCCCATCACCGAAGACCGCCACGAACGCGAGATCGAAGCGCTCCAGATCGACGTGCTGGGAGCACAGGACGGTGCGCAGGGCAAGGCGGACGTCGTCGCGCGAGGCGCAGTCGACCGCCTCCAGCGAGCGCACCGCGCCCAACAGCTCCCCGACCCCCACCCGCGTGCCCTGGGCGCGCAGCACGGCGGTCAGGTCGCCGAGCTTCTCCACCATCCCGTCGGCCGCCGTGGCCAACGAAGTGGGAACGTCAGACACCCTCGAGCACCCCGCGCTCACGCACGCGCAGGACGTCTTCGTGGACCTTCAACGCCACGCCGAGCGTGTCCTCCAGGGAGGCCTCGTCGCCGAGGGCCAGCAACGCCTGGGCCCACACGATCGTCTCCCCGACGCCGGGGAGCTTGTAGAGGTCGCCCTGCTCGCGCAACCGCGACACGGCCGCCACCACACGCGCGGCGACCTCCTCGGGGACGCCGGGCAGCCGCGCCTCCACGATGGCCCGCTCGCGCTCGGGGGTCGGGTAGTCGATCCAGTGATACAGGCAGCGCCGCTTCAGGGCGTCGTGCAGCTCGCGCGTCCGGTTCGAGGTCAACAGCACGATCGGCCGGCGCGCCGCGGTGATGGTCCCCAGCTCCGGGATCGTCACCGCGAAATCCGACAGGAACTCCAACAGGAAGGCCTCGAACTCGTCATCGGCGCGGTCGATCTCGTCGATCAACAGCACCACGGGAACCGAGGCGTCTGATTCCAGCGCCTCCAGCAGCGGGCGCCGCAGCAGGAAGCGCCGCGAGAAGAGCTGCCCCTCGTCGACGCCCTGCTCGGTGGCGCGCAGGGCCAGGAGCTGGCGCGAGTAGTCCCAGTCATAGACCGCGTGATGCAGGTCGATGCCCTCGTGGCACTGCAGGCGGATGAGCTTGGCGCCGATGGCCGACGACAGCGCGCGGGCGACCTCGGTCTTCCCCACGCCGGCCTCGCCCTCCAGCAGCAACGGCTGCTCGAGCACGACGGCGAGATGGACCGCCATCGCGAGTGGGCGATCGGCGAGATATCCCTGGCCCGCGAGGACTTCGCTCGCGGCACCCACTGACTGAAGCGCCGCGAGCGACATGGTGTCCTCGATTTTATCCGCCGCCAACCGCGTCAGCGATCGCCCGGCGCGTCAGCACCCGCGCCAGGTGGCGCTTGTAATCCGCGGTGGCGTTGAGGTCCCCCGGCGGGTTGGTCCCCTCGGCCGCCTGCTCGGCCGCCTTGGCGATGTTCTCGGCCGACAGCTCCTGGCCGCGCAGCGCCTCCTCGGCCCCGGTCGCCCGCAGCGGCACCGAGCCCATGTGGGTCAGGCCGATCCGGACGTCCTCGCAGGTGCCGCCCGAGGCCTTCACCACTGCGCACACGCCCACCATCGCCCAGTCCTCGGAGCGGCGGTTGAACTTCTGGTGGCCGTAGCCCCAGCCCTCGAGCGTCGGGATCCGGACCTCGGTGAGCACCTCCTGGGGGCCGACCTCGGTGGTGAGGTAGTCCTTGAACAGGTCGGCGGCGGCCACGCTGCGCTGGCCGTCGGGGCCCTGCAGGGTGACCTCGGCCTCGGTGACGAGCATCGTCGCGGGCAGGTCCGAGGCCGCGTCGCCATGGGCCAGCGAGCCGCCGATCGTGCCGCGGTTGCGCACCTGCATGTCGGCGATGGTCGCCGCCACCGCCGCGACGATGCCCAGGTCCGGGGTCTGCTCGAGCATCGTGTGCGTCGTCAGCGCCCCGACCCGCCAGTGGCCGTTCTGGCGCTCGACGCCGTGCAGCCCGGGAACCTTGCGCAGGTCCACCAGGATCGACGGCGCCGCCAGGCGCAGCTTCATCAGCGGGATCAGCGAATGGCCGCCGGCGAGCAGCTTGGCGTCCTCGCCGCCGTCCACCAGCGCGCTGATGGCGTCCTGCAGCGACTCCGGTGCCGTGTAATCGAACTCGGCGGGGATCATGACTGCGGCCCTCCCTCCGGGCTCGCGCCCTGTCCTTGGTTGATTGCCTCCCAGATCCGCATGGGGCTGAGAGGCATGTTCATGTAGTCGACGCCGAGCGGTCGGATGGCATCGATGACGGCGTTGGTGACCGCTGCCGAGGCGGCGATCGTGCCGGCCTCGCCGACACCCTTGGCGCCCAGGGAGTTGACCGGAGACGGCGTCACCGTCCGGTCGGTCTCGAACGAGGGCATCTCGGCCGCGGTGGGGATGGCGTAGTTGACAAACGAACCCGTGCTCAGCTGTCCGCTGTCGTCGTAGTGGACCTGCTCGTAGAGCGCCTGGCCGATGCCATAGACGACGCCGCCGTGGACCTGGCCCTCGATCAGCATCGGGTTGATCGCGTTGCCGCAGTCGTCCACTGCGACATACCGGATCACCTTGACCTTGCCCGTCTCGGGATCCACGTCGACGACGCACGCATGGGCGCCGAACGGGAACACGAAGTTCTCCGGGTCATAGAAGGTCGTCTCCTCCAGTCCCGGCTCCATGCCCTCGGGGACCGCCCCGATGTACGCGACTCCGGCCACGTCGGCGAGGGCCATCCCCTTGTCCGGTGATCCCCGGACCGAGAACTTTCCGTTGGCGACCTCGATGTCCTCGGGAGCGGCCTCGAGCTCGGCGGCCACGATCGCCTTGACCTTGGCCACCACCTTGTCGGTGGCCTTGGCCACCGCCTCGCCGCCGGTGGCCAGCGACCGCGATCCGTAGGTGTTGCGACCCTCCGGGCCCATCGACGTGTCACCGTGGATGACCTCCACGACGGACGGGTCGACGCCGAGCTTGTCGGCCGCGATCTGCGCCATCGCGGTCTCCAGGCCCTGCCCGTGCGGGGAGGTGCCGGTGTAGACGGTCACCGCGCCGGTGTTGTGGACGCGGATCATCGCCGACTCCCACAGCCCGGCCTGGACCCCGACTCCGTTTGGGCCGGTGATCCGGCTCGGTGCCAGACCACAGATCTCGGTCCAGGTGCACAGGCCCAGACCGCGGTAGATGCCCTGCGTCCGCAGCTGCGCCTGCTCGGCGCGGAATGCGGCGACGTCGACGTGCTCCATCAGCCGGTCGAGCGTCTTGTGGTAGTCGCCGGAGTCGTAGATGACGCCGGTGGCCACCGCGGCCGGGAAGTCCTCCTTGGGGATGAAGTTCTTGCGACGGATCTCCACCGGGTCCATCCCCAGCTCGTGGGCAAGCTGATCGAGCGTGACCTCGATCATCTGCGTCGCCTCCGGCCGGCCGGCGCCACGGATGGCGTCGGTTGGGCACTTGTTGGTGAAGACACCGACGATGTCGGTCTGGACGTTGGGGATCTTGTAACAGCCGCCCATCACGAAGGCGCCGAGCGACGGGATCAGCGGCGTGAGGATCATGTTGTAGGCGCCGAAGTCGGCGAGGATCTTGACGTGGAACGCGGTGATCGTGCCGTCACGCTTGGCCCCCATCTTCACGTGGGAGATCTGGTCGCGGCCCTGGTGGGCGACCGACAGGTTCTCCGAGCGCGTCTCGATCCATTTCACGGGGCGCCCGAGCTTGCGTGACGCCCAGCAGGCGAACAGCTCCTCGCCGTAGACCTGGAGCTTCTGGCCGAAGCCTCCGCCGACCTCGGGCGCGACGACGCGCACGTGGTCTTCGCCGATGCCCAGCAGCAGCGCCATGAACAGGCGCACGAAATGGGGTACCTGCGTCGACGTGTACAGCGTCAGCGAACCGGCCCGATACTCGGCCAGCACGCCGCGGCACTCGATCGGCGCTCCGGCGATGCGGTGGTTGACGACGCGTCGCTCCACGATCACATCGGCCTCGGCAAAGCCCGCCTCGACGTCGCCGCCGGCCAGCGTCCACTCGTGGACCTTGTTGGTCTCAAACTGCTCGTGGACGTACGGCGAGCCGGCAATGGCGGCCTCGGGGTCGACGACGGCCGGCAGCGGGTCGTACTCGACGATGACGTCCTCGACCGCGTCGTTGACCGCGTACCTGTCCTCGCCGACGACGACGGCCACGGGGTCTCCGACGTGCTTGACGACGCCGCGCGCCAGCGGCCAGTGCTCGGGGTTGTTGACATCGACGCCGGGCGGGACCCAGGCCATCGGCAGCGGGCCACCCAGGTCGGCCATGTCGTCGCCGGTGAACACCGCGTGGATGCCCTCACGGGCGGCCGCATCAGAGGTGTCGATGGACACCACCTTGGCGTGCGCCTCCGGAGAGCGCACGAACGCCGCCCACAGCTGACCCGGAAGAGAGATGTCGTCGACGTAGCGGGCACGACCCGTGATCAGCGGCGGATCCTCCTTGCGGCGCAGCTTCCGACCGACGTGGCCGGTGGGAGCGGCATCGGTGACGCTCATGCCTGTGCCCCCGACTTGGACGCGGCATCCAGGACGGACTTGACGATGTTGTGATAACCGGTGCAGCGGCAGAGGTTGCCCTCCAGCCCGTGGCGGACCTCATCCTCGGTGGGGTTCGGGTTGCGCGCCAACAGCGCCGACGCCGACATGATCATCCCCGGGGTGCAGTAGCCGCACTGCAGGCCGTGGTTGTTCCAGAAGGCCTCCTGCATGGGATGCAGGTTGTCCTCGGTGCCCATGCCCTCGATCGTCGTGATCTCCGCGCCGTCGGCCTGCACGGCGAGGACCGTGCACGACTTCGCCGCCTCGCCGTCGAGGTGGACGGTGCAAGCTCCACAGTTGGACGTGTCGCAACCGACATGGGTCCCGGTCAGCCCGAGGTTGTCGCGCAGGGCATGGACGAGCAGCAGACGGGGCTCGACGTCGAGCTCGTGCTCGGTGCCGTTCACATTGAGGCGCACGTGGATAGTGCTGCTCATTCCTCTCCTCCTGGGTCGAAGCTGGGCGTCAGGCCGCACCTTACTCCTAGGCGGGCTCACCGGTCCAGTCGTTGCGTGCGCAACTTCTTGCTATGGTCGGCACCATGAAACTTGGACGCCTCATCCTCCGCCTCATCGTCGGTGGCTACTTCTTCGGCCACGGCACGCAGAAGCTGTTCGGCTGGTTCGGGGGCTACGGCCCGGAAGGGACCGGTCAGTTCTTCGAGAGCATCGGATTGCGCCCCGGCAAGCGACATGCGGTCGCCGCCGGCGCCGCCGAAGCGGGGGGTGGAGCGCTGCTCATCGCGGGCGCCGCCACGCCGGTCGCCGCCTCGGTGCTGACGGCCACGATGCTCACCGCGATCAACCGCGTTCACCTCAAGAACGGCCCCTGGGTCACCAACCAGGGCTATGAGTACAACCTCGTGCTCATCGCCGTGGCGCTGGCGCTGGCCGAGACCGGCCCGGGCAGCCCGTCGATCGATGACGCCATCGGCGCCAAATGGCATGGGCCCCAGTGGGCGTTCCGCTCACTCGTGCTCGGCATCGTCGGCGCGATCGGCGCGCACATCATCGCCGAGAGCACTCCGGCCCCCGAGCCCGCGCCCGACGCGGAGCCCGAGGCGGCCGCCGAGGCGCCGGCCGAAGCCGCTCCGTCGGCCTCCTAGGGCCACAGTCTGAAAGCGCGCGGCCGGTTTACGCGACCGGCCGCGCCGCCGGCTGTCCCACGGCTCCGTAGAGCTCGGGACGCCGGTCGGCCATGACGTCGGCCAGGGTGTCGGTGAACGCCTTCTCGTGCGCCCGGGTCAGGTCCACGGTGGCGCTCGCCGGTCCCGCTCCGGTCTGGGAGGCCAGCACCCAGCCCTGCTCGTCGACGATGCTCGTGCCCGCGTTCCAGTGCTGGCCGCGCTCGGTACCCGTGCGATCACAGCAGGCGACGAACACGCGGTTGACCCGCGCGGCGCCCATGGCGATCGTCACCTCGGGCGCCCGCTCGCCGTCCGGGCGCTCCACGTAGGGCCAGTTGGTGGGTACGCAGATGAGCTCGGCCCCGGCCAGCGCCAGCGTGCGCGGCATCTCGGGGAACTCGAGGTCGTAGCAGACGAGCACGCCGATCCGGCCCGCCGGCGTGTCGAACACCCGCGGCGGCTCCCCGCCGGGTGCGAACCACAGCTTCTCGCGGTCCCACAGGTGGCACTTGCGGTAGACGCCGAGTACGCCGGTGCGGTCGACGACCGCGGCGCTGTTGTAGACCAGGCCGTCGTCGCCGCGCTCGGCGAAGCCGCCGATCACCACCGCCGAGCCGGCCTCCGCGGCCCACTGCTCAAACAGCGCGTCGTCGGGGGTGATGGCCACCGAGGCTGCCTCCTCGGCGGACTCGAACATGTAGCCCGAGGTGATCAGCTCGGGCAGCACCACCACGTCGGCGCCCGCCCCGACCGCGTCGGCGATCGCGCTCAGCGACAGCCGCCGGTTGGCCTGCAGGTCGGCGATGCGGGGCGCGAGCTGCTGGCACACGATCGTGGTCATGTTTGGAGCTTAACCTCTCGGCGCTGGGGTGCGCGGCGTCGCCGCCATCGCATCACCCGCGCCTGGCGGCAAGCACCTGGTAGACCGAGGCCCAGCCGGTGGTGAAGCCGGCCCGAGCGGCCCGCAGGTACAGCTTCCACACGCGGGCACGCTCCTCCCCCGCCAGCCGGACGGCCTCGTCGTAGCGCGACTCATAGCTCTCGATCCAGTAGGTGAGCGTGCGGGCGTAGTCCTCGGGCAGGCCCTCGACGTGGCGCACCACCAGGCCGGTGCGCTCCATCGCCTGGGTGATGCGGCTGAGCGGCAGCGGCACGCCGTCGGGGAAGACGAAGCGCTCGGAGAACGCGCCCTCGTCCTTGGTGTCGAAGTCCATGAGCTTGGCGATGCCGTGGTTCAGCAGCCGGCCGCCCGGTGCCAGCAGGTCGTGCAGGCTGCGCATGTAGAGGTCGATGCGCTCCTCCCCCACGTGCTCGACCATCCCGATCGAGGAGATGGCGTCAAAGCGCTCGCCGCCGGACCTCGCGATAGTCGGCCAGCTTGAGCGTCACGCGATCGGCCACCCCCGCCTCCTCCACCTTCTCGCGCCCGAGCTTGACCTGCTCCTCAGAAAGGGTCACCCCGAGCACCGACACGCCGTAATGCGTGGCGGCGTGGATGGCGAAGCTGCCCCACCCGCAGCCGACGTCGAGCACCCGCTCGCCTTCCTTGAGCGCCAGCTTGGTGCACACGAGTCCCAGCTTGGCCTGCTGGGCCTCGGCCAGCGTCTGCGCGCCGCCCTTGAAGTAGGCGCAGCTGTAGGTCATCGACGGGTCCAGGAAGAGGGCGAAGAAGGCGTTGCCGGCGTCGTAGTGGTAGGCGATGGCCCGCCGGTCGCGCCCCAGCGTGTGGCGCTCGCCGGTGAGTCGCAGCTCCGACGCGGGCGGCCGCGGCGGCTTGACCAGGCCGCAGGCGCGGATGAGCGCGAGCCCGAGCCGGGCCATCTGGGCCGGGGCGATCCGCGGCGGCTCGAACGTGTCCACCACGCGCAGCGACTTCTCGATGTCGTCGGTCTCGACCAGGCCCAGCACGTAGGCGCGCCCGAGGCCGAGCTCGCCGGGGGCGCGGATGACGTGGGCCAGCGCGTCGGGCGAGCGGAAGCTGAAGGTCGGGGCGTCAGGGTCGGTGGCCGGCACCTCGGTGCCGTCCCAGAAGCGCAGCGCGAACGGGCGCTGCGGGAGCGCGGCCACCAGCTCGCGGCGCAGGGGTGCGGTGTTGGCGAAGGGCACGGCCGCGGGAGCTTAGCCGCCGCGCGCCGAGTGCGAGACGCTCAGCCCTGCTGCATGGCGAGCTTGCGCTCGCGGCGGTCCGGGTCGACCCGGACCACGTCCCAGGCCAGACCCACAGCCTCCAGCGAGCGGATGATCGCCGCCGAGGGGTCAAGCTGCCACCGGCGCAGCCCGTGGCGATAGGAGGTGGGGAACGCGTGGTGGTTGTTGTGCCACGCCTCGCCCCAGGTGGGGATGGCCAGCCAGAACACGTTCTTTGACTCATCGCCGGTGTCGTAGTCGGCGCGGCCGAAGTAGTGGCAGACGGAGTTGATGCTGAAGGTGGCGTGGTGCATGAAGAAGATGCGCGCGGCGCCGCCCCAGAGCAGCGCGGTGAGCCCGCCGGTGACGGTGCCGGTGAGGGCCACGCCGAGACCGAACGCGGCCGCCAGCCCGACCGCCACCCACAGCACGAACGTGCGGTCCACGAAGCGGATCCACGAGTCGGCGAGCAGATCCTTGGCGTAGCGGGTCTCGTCGGCGACCTCCATGTCGGAGAACACCCAGCCGATGTGGGCGTGGACGAGGCCCCAGAGCTGGCCGCGCCAGCCGTCGCGGTGATCCAGGTGGGGGCTGTGCGGGTCGCCCTGCTCGTCGGAGTA
Organism: uncultured Actinomycetota bacterium; assembly: GCA_963708835.1. Classification (GTDB taxonomy): domain Bacteria; phylum Actinomycetota; class Thermoleophilia; order Solirubrobacterales; family Solirubrobacteraceae; genus Palsa-465. The sequence continues at coordinate 73,405 of CAVPUB010000005.1, forward strand.
CTGGTGGTGCTTGCGGTGGGTGGCGACCCAGTCGATCACCGGGCCCTCGGCCGCCGCCGAGCCCAGCGCGGCGAAGAAGGCCCGCGTGAACCGGTGCGTCTTGAAGCTGCGGTGGGTCAGCAGCCGATGGAACCCGACCGTGATGCCCGACCCGATGACCATGTAGAAGATCGCCAGCACGAGCAGGTCCTGCCACACGAGCAGGCCGTGGTTCCAGCCCAGCCACATGCCCAGCAGCACGAGGATCGGCGGAGCGCCCGTGACGACCGCGCTGGCCACCCGGTCGACGAGCGGCATCTTGACCGCGCGTACCTCAACACCGGGGTCGCCGGCGGATAGGTCAGGAACTCGAGCGGAGATGCGCGAGGCATCAGGGGTCGAGGGCGCGGCAACCGCTGTCGGGGTGTCGGGGCCCATGGGGTCGCGGCCGATCCTACCCCGTTTCGGGGACAACGACGTAAGAATGGCTTTAGGTGGACCTAACGGTCCGGATCCGTCCCGGAATGCGGGATACGCGACCCGCCTACAACCCCACGGCGTGGTTGGCGCTCGGCTGGTAGGTGCGGCACGGCTCGCCGCGCAGGCCCGGGCACGGCGGCAGGCCGGTGGGGACGCTCACCCCGGGCACCACCGGCAGGACCAGCCGCGAGGGGAACTTCGCCGAGTGGGCGATGAACACCTTGGCCGAGCCGTGCGGGTTGAGCTCGGAGAAGGCCCACACGGGCTGATCGCCGCCGGGCGCGGCGATCGTCACCCGGATTCGTGAGCCCTTGCGGTAGGCGTGGCCCTCGTAGTACAGGGGCACGGTGACCTCGGTGTAGCGACCGGCCGGAAGCGGCGCGACGTCGGCCTTGCGCAGGCTCAGCACCGGCGCCAGCAGCGTGCTCTGCGCGGCGTCCAGCTTCCGCTCGGAGGCGCGCAGCCAGCCGTTCTGCACGAACGTCTCCTTGCCGTCGGGGCGCACCTCGGAGACCGTCGCCTGCAGGTCCACGCTGGGGGCCGAGGACTTGATCCACAGCTGCACCGCTCCCGCCCCGATGACGACGGTGTTGGCGCTGAGCGGCGCGCTCACGTAGGACGCGGCGGTCCCGGCGGGGTTGACCTGCCAGTGGTAGGCGGGCGTCGTGTTCCACAGCCCGCCAGGGCCGCCGCCGTCGTCGCCGGTGAAGCTGGTGGCGGGGCGCGCCTTGGGCCGCCAGGTGAACTGGTCGCTGGAGGCCGCCGCGGGCTTGCCGGCGCTGAGCGCCCCGTTGCCCGCCAGATACCAGGACTGCGCCTTGGTCCCTGGGATCGGGAAGCGCGAGAAGGACTGCTCAAAGCCCGGATAGGGCGCGCCCGGCGTCGAGCTGCCGGCACCGTTGTCGAACAGCACCCGGATCGGCTTGAGCGCCTGGAAGGCCGACAGCGCGGCGGGGTAGCTGGGTTCTGACTGGATCGGGTCCGTCGGCAGGGTGACGTCGTCGATGCCCATGGCGGTCGAGAACACGGTGGGCGCGAGCGCCTTGGTGGCATCGGAGAGCTGGGGCCGGCGATGGGCCACGTAGAGCTCCATGAAGTCGTACCAGCGGTTGAACGTCTGCGGGTCCAGCGAGTCGACGTGGACGCCGTTGGTGAAGGTGAACCACTTGCGCGAGGTGCCGGTGAAGTGCTCGGCCAGGTCGGCACAGTGCCCGCCGGTCTGCTCGTCGGTGAACTGACAGGCGAGGTAGACCGGGACGTGGATCTTCTTGACGAACGTGATCGGCGCCAGCGGGTTGGCCACCGAGGGCACGAAGAAGTTGTTGGCGCGCACCATCGCGATCTCGTTGGGGGCCTCGGCGTGCAGCACCTGGTTGGCCTTGCACGTCTGATCGCCCTGCTGGATGCGCTTGAACGCCCACGGTTGCCCCCCGGTTGCCGAGGCGGGCAGCGCGTCGTGGACGCGGTCCTTGGCCCATCCCAGCGCGAACCCGGTGTTGAGCAGGCCGCCCGGGTACAGCGTGGTGGCGGTGTTGTCGATCACCGAGAGCGGCGTGATCGCGGCCAGGTGCGGCGGGTCGGTGGCGCCGACGAACAACTGGCTGATGCCGCCGTAGGAGATGCCCAGCATCCCGACGCGGTGGCCGAGCACCCAGCCCTGTCGGGCGACGGTCTCGATCACGTCGTAGCCGTCGAGGCCCTGCAGGTCCTCGAAGTAGTCAAACGAGCCGCCCGAGCACCCGGTGCCGCGCATGTTGACGTCGACGACAGCGAAACCGAGGAGGTTGGCGACGGCGCTGATGCCGCTCTCGGCCCCGGCGGGGTCGGCGTAGCCGTAGCCGGCGTACTCGATCAGGGTCGGGTACGGACCGGCCGACGCCGGCCCGGGCAGGCGGACGTCGATGGCCAGGCTCGTCCCGTCGCGGGTGCGCAGGTAGCCGTAGCCGCCGACGGGGAGCTTCTGGCCATAGACCTTGGTGCTCGGCGGCGCCGGGCGATCGGGCATCACGGTGACCGCGGCGGATCGCCTGGCCCCGGCACGCAGGCGGTAGCCGGGGCCGGGCGCGACGTTGCGGAACACGATGCCGCCCAGCGCGTCGGCCTTCTGGGCGGCGACGGCACGGCCGCGCCTGTTCAGCAGCGACACCGTGGCGTGGGGCTTGAGACCGACGGCATAGACCTGCTGGACGCTGCCGTGGGCCACCAGCGCGACGGCCTTGGCCTGTGCGGCCGCCGCGGAGAGCGCGCTCGTAGCGAGCGCCACCGCGACGGCCAGCAGCCAGGTCCTCCTCCTCATGGGCGGGCAACCTACTACTTCGGGTGGGCGGCCGCGCTGCTAGCGACCGACCGTGCGCACGAGCCCGCGGGCGCGGGCCGGCACCGCCGACAGCGTCTCGCGGACCTGCGAGAGGCCGGCGCGCAGCTCGGGATCCCCGACTTCGACCGGCAACATCGAGTCCTGGAGCTCCGCGATCGACTGGTCGGCGTCATACGCGGCGTCCCCGGCGCGCTCGATCAGCTCGCGGACGGACTGGGACTGGGCGCCCGGCGAGTGGACGCTGAACGTGCGGGCGCGCAGCTGGGAGCGGCTGGCGAACTCGGAGTAGGTGCGCTGAGCGCGGCCGTAGGCCGACTGGACCGGGCGGAAGAGCTGCTCCTCCAGAACGTCGGCGTGCTGGTCGTCGAGCTGCTCGTAGGCCTCCCCCAGCCGCGCCAGGGCGTCGGCGATGTGCTCGATCGCGACCGCGAGATCACTCAGAACCTGCTCTCGGCCTTCCGCGGTCGTGTATGCCATCTGCCCAAAAGATTAGTTCGCTCCCGTGTCGAGAATGAGAACGCTCGATCGTCGTCGCGTTAACAGGCCGTTGCCGGAGGTCCATTAGCGTGGTCCCCGTGGTCTGACGACAACCACCCCTTCCACGAAGGAGCCGGATCGATGCGCTTCATGATGATCATGATCCCCAACATCTCTGAGGACGAATGGCCCTCGGACCCCGAGGCGATGGCCGAGATGGACGAGTTCGTCGCGATGGGCAAGTACAACGACGAGCTGATCAAGGCCGGTGTTCTGCTCGCCGGCGAGGGCCTCGAGCCCACCGCCAAGGGCGCGCGCGTCGCCTTCGCCGGCGGTAAGCCCTCGGTCACCGACGGCCCGTTCACCGAGGCCAAGGAGCTGATCGGTGGCTACTGGCTCATCCAGGCGCGTTCCAGGGAGGAGGCGGTGGAGTGGGCCACCCGCTGCCCGGCCAACGACGGTGACGTGATCGAGGTCCGCCAGGTGTTCGAGATGTCGGACTTCGACGGGGCCGCCTGAGCCGCGGTGGGAGCCCACGCCCCCGATCGCGCGGACGCCCGGGCCGCCATCGATGCGGTGTGGCGCATCGAGTCGGCGCGCGTGATCGGCGGCCTGGCCCGGATCGTCCACGACATCGGCTGGGCCGAGGACCTCGCGCAGGACGCGCTGGTGGCCGCGCTCGAGCAGTGGCCGCAGTCAGGCATCCCGGACAACCCGGGGGCCTGGCTGATGGCCACGGCCAAGCACCGCGCGATCGATCAGCTGCGCCGGCGCCAGATGGCCGAGCGACGCCACGAGGAGCTGGGGCGCCGGCAGGAGCGCGAGGAGTCCACCAGCCAGCCCGACCTCGCCGCGGCCGCCGACGACGACATCGGCGACGACATGCTCAGCCTGCTGTTCGCGACCTGTCACCCGATGCTGTCGGCGCAGGCCCGGGCGGCGCTGACCCTGCGGCTGTTCGGCGGCCTGACCACCCTCGAGATCGCCCGGGCGTTCCTGGTCTCGGAGGCGACGGTCGCCCAGCGCGTCGTGCGGGCCAAGCGCACGCTGGCCGAGGCGCGCGTGCCGCTGGAGGTGCCGACCGGCGCCGAGCTCGGCCCCCGCCTGGCCTCCGTGCTCGAGGTCATCTATCTCATCTTCAACGAGGGCTACGCGGCCACGGCCGGCGAGGACTGGATGCGCCCGGCGCTGTGCGAGGACGCGCTGCGGGTGGGCCGCATCCTGGCCGAGCTCCTGCCGGCGGAGGCCGAGATCCACGGGCTGGTCGCACTCATGGAGATCCAGGCGTCGCGGTCGCGGTCGCGCGTCGGGCCCGACGGGGAGCCGGTGCTCCTCCTCGATCAGGACCGCTCGCGCTGGGACCGCGTCCTGATCGGGCGCGGTCTGCGGGCGCTGGCCCGCGCCGAGGCGCTGGGCACGCTCGGCCCATACACGCTCCAGGCGGCGATCGCGGCCTGCCATGCGCGGGCGTGGACGGCCGGCCAGACCGACTGGGGACGCATCGTGGCGCTCTACGACGCGCTGGCGCAGCTCACCCCCTCACCGGTGGTGGAGCTCAACCGCGCGGTCGCGGTTTCGATGGCGTACGGGCCCGAGGCGGCGCTTGAACTCGTCGACGCCCTCGTCGACGACAACGCGCTCGGCGATTATCACCTGCTGCCCAGCGTGCGGGCCGACCTGCTGGCGCGCCTCGGTCGCGTCGACGAGGCGCGCGCGGAACTGGAGCGCGCGCTGGAGCTCAGCCAGAACGAGTCCGAGCAGCGGATCCTGACCCAGCGGCGCGCCGACCTCGAAGCCGGGATCCACCGATGATGGGCGGAGACTCGGCGGAGCCAGGCTAAGCCGGTAGCGGCGGCGCGAACAGACCCACGAAGTCCGCCGCCGCCTCGGCGTCGCCGGTGACCCGCACCGCGCCCTCGCTCACCGCGCGCCCGAGCGGGTGGCCGTGCCACACGACGGCCGCCAGCGTCGCCGTGTCGGTCTGGATCGAGGCGGCCGGCGGCGGGTCCGCGGGCGCGGGGCCGCGAGTCACCTCGAGCCGGCCGGCCACCACCTCGAGCGTGAATACCTGGTCTCCCAGGGTGAGCTCGTAGAGCGCGTCCACCCAGCCGGCGGCGTCGGGGTCGAACGTGGTCTCCAGCGCCACGATCGCCGCGTCGATGCCCAGCGGCGGCGGCCGGTCGGGCATCGGGGCTCGGCTGCCCCAGCGCCCCAGCGCGACGAGGACCGGCGCCAGCTCGGCGCCCCACTCCGTCAGCTCATAGATCTTCGATGCCGCGGGGGGTGGCAGCGTGCCGCGCCGGACGACCCCGGCCTCCTCGAGCTCGCGCAGGCGTGCGGCGAGCATGTCAGGGCCGACGCGCGGCAACCCCGTGCGGAGGTCCGTGAACCGCTTGGGGCCGTGGATCAACTCCCGGACGACGAGCAGCGCCCAGCGCTCCCCGACGACGTCCAGGGCGCGAGCGATCCCGCATGAGTCTCCATATGTGCGCTTCGCGTTAAGCATCAGGTTGGTTTTTCCAACTAGATGGTAGTGTACTCCAAGTCACGGACACGTACCAGAAGGGAGAACAGCATGGACGTCGTCTCAAAAGCGGAGTGGACGGAGGCGCTCAAGGAGATTCGCGCCCAGGAGAAACGGGCGACGCGGGCCCGCGATGCGCTGGCGGCCAAGCGGCGCCGGCTGCCGGCAGTGGCGATCGAGAAGCCCTACCGCTTTGAGGGACCGGACGGCGAGGTGGGGCTGCGCGACATGTTCGAGGGACGGCGCCAGCTTGTCCTCTATCACTTCATGTTCGCGCCGGGCGTGGAGGGCTGGCCGGACGCGGGTTGCCCAGGGTGCTCGATGTTCGTGGACCAGGTCGGCCATCCGACGCACTTCCACGCGCGTGACACCACGTTTGCGCTTGTCTCCCTTGCCCCACTGGAGCGCCTCGAGGCCTACCGCCGGCGGATGGGCTGGACCATCCCGTGGTACTCCTCGGCCGGCAGCGACTTCAGCAGGGACATGGGCACCACCACCCGCAACGGCGGTGAGTTGTTCGGGCTCAGCGTGTTCATCAGCGAGGGAGATCGGGTGCTGCGCACCTATTTCACGAATGGCCGCGGCGTGGAGGCGCTGGGAAGCGTCTGGACCTTCCTGGACCTCACGCCGCTGGGCCGGCAGGAGAACTGGGAGGACTCTCCGCCCGGCCGTCCGCAGGGCGATCCGTACACCTGGTGGCGCCGCCACGACGAATACGAGAGGAACTGACCTGATGAGCCGACGTGACGAGTACCCCGCGGGCGTGCCGTGCTTCGTGGACACCCTGACTGCCGACCTGGAGGCCGCCAAGGGCTTCTACGGCGGGATCTTCGGCTGGGACTTCGCCGGTCCGGGACCGATGCCCGGCGATCCGCCCGGTGAGTACTTCGTCGCCCGGGTGGACGGTGACGACGTGGCCGGCGTGGGCAGCCTCCCGCCGTCGGGCGACGACGCGATCCCGCCGGCCTGGAACACCCACGTCGCGGTCGACAGCGCGGATGATGCCGCGGCCCGGGCGCGGACCGCCGGTGGCTCCGTCCTCGTCGAGCCGTTCGACGCGCCCCCAGCCGGGCGCATGGCCGTGATCGCCGATCCGGCCGGCGCCGTGCTGACCGTGTGGGAGGCCGGCGACCGCGCCGGTGCGGCGCGGGTCAACGAGCATTCGGCCTGGGCGATGAGCCTGCTCACCACCCCTGACCCCGAGCGTGCCAAGGCCTTCTACGGCGAGCTGTTCGGATGGGAGGCCGAGGCGTTCGGCCCGTTCTGGGTCTTCCGCCTGCCCGGGTACGTCGGCGGCGAGGAGAAGCAGCCGGTTCCGCGCGACGTCGTCGCAGCCATGACCTCCGGGAACCAGACCCCACCCACCCCGGCGGCGTGGAGCGTGGACTTCTGGATCGCCGATGCCGACGGCGCCGCCGCGGCCGCGCCCGAGCTGGGCGGGAGCGTCGTCGCCGAGCCGTTTGACGACGCGATGTTCCGCCGCGCGGTGCTCGCCGCCCCCGACGGCGCGACCTTCGCCGTCAGCCAGCCGCAGTACCCGATCTGAGCTCGGCGGTGAGTCAGCGCCGCGAATCCGACAACCACCAGCACAGCGCCGCCGTGACGGCGGAGACCACGATCACCGACGGCCACGCGCCGATCACCCGCCCCAGCAGGTGAGAGACCGCGAAGGCGACCAGCCCGGTCGCGGTGAGCGCCGCCGTCACGCGGGGTCCGTCGCGCCGCGCCCACACGGCAATGCAGGCCAGGCCGCAGGCGGCCAGGACGATCCCGCCGAGCGGCCGCGAGCCCGTCCCCACGGCCACGCCGAAGCCGGCGATCAGGCCCGCGGCGGCGATCGGCGCGGTGGGCAGCCGCTCGACGCGGTCGGCGAGCCCGGGGGCGCTGAGCTGATCGGTGGCCATTGCGCGATGATCCCAGAGCCGCCTCACCGGCGGGCGCCCGCTGACCCCGGCAGAGGTCAGAGCTTGCTCGGCCGGCCGGCGGGTAGCGTGTGTCCTCACCGAGACCGTCCACAGGAGAGCACATGGGTTTTGACCAGTACCACGAGCCGCCGGAGGAGCTCCCCGCCGCGACTCGCACCTTTGCCCGGCTGTGCGCGTCGCTGACCGAGGAGGCCGAGGCGATCGGCTGGTACGAGCAGCGTCTCGCGGTCGAGCAGGACCCCGAGGCCGCCGCCGTCATGCGCGACGCAGTCGGCGAGGAGTTCAAGCACTTCAGCATGGACCTCGAGGCGCTGATGCGCCGCTCCCCCATCTGGCGCGAGATCGCGCAGGGGATCCTGTTCAAGACCGGCGACATCGTCGAGCACGGCGAGGCCGCCGAGGCCGAGGCCAGCGGCGAGGAGCTTGCTCCCGCGGACGACGGCAGCGGATCGCTGGGAATCGGCAGTCTGAAAGGAGCGCTGTGATGAGCAACCATCTGCTTCGCGAGCACGCGCCGATCAGCGACTCCAACTGGAAGCTGCTCGACGACGAGGCCCGCGACCGTCTGGCCATCCTGCTGGCCGCCCGCAAGCTCGTGGACTTCTCCGGCCCGCACGGCTGGGAGTACTCCGCCACCAATCTGGGACGTGTCGACTCGGTCCCCAAGGCGCCGTGCGACGGCGTCACCGCGCTGCAGCGCCGGGTGCTCCCGATGGTCGAGGTGCGCGCCGAGTTCGCGATCAGCCGCGCCGAGCTGCGCGACGATGACCGCGGCGCCGCGGACGCCGACCTGGCGGCGCTGGACCGCGCCGCGCACCAGATCGCCGTGGCCGAGAACCGCGCCGTCTTCCACGGCTGGCCCGACGCGTCGATCGCGGGCATCGCCGACGCGTCGCCCCACCAGGGCCTCCAGCTCGGCGCAGAGCCCAGCAGCTACCCGCGCCCGGTGGCCAGCGCCGTCGAGCAGTTGCTGGGCAACGGGATCAGCGGCCCGTACGCCCTTGCCCTCGGCAACGAGGAGTACAAGCAGGTGGTCGAGACGGCCGAGAACGGCGGCTACCCGCTGCTCGAGCACCTGCGCAAGATCGTTCAGGGCGAGCTGGTGTGGGCGCCCGGGCTGGAGGGGGCCATCGTCGTCAGCATGCGCGGCGACGACTTCCTCTTCGAGTCAGGGCAGGACCTCTCGATCGGCTACCTGGATCACGACGCCGACGAGGTCCGCTTCTACCTCGAGGAGAGCTTCAGCTTCCACGTGGCCACGCCGGAGGCAGCGGTCCCGATCAAGGCGTAGGACCGGAGCCCACCCACCCGGGCGCGCGCCGGTCGGGCCCCATCACTCCGGCGGCCCGAAGGCCGCATCGTCAAGGTCGCGCCAGCTGAACTGCGGGTCATAGCCCAGGACCTCGCGCGCGTGGTCGATGTCCAGCAGCGTGTCGTTGCCCGACACGCTGTCGGCCACCGGGACGCCCGGATAGACCTCGGCCATGAGGTCGCGGCTGGGCGTGCGCATGACCGTGTCGGCGGCGGCGATGACGAAGTTGTCGGTCCCGTCGATGTCGGCCTCCAGGGCGCGATCGACGCTCTCCGCCACGTGGCTCTCGTCCACGTAGCCCCAGAGGTTCCACTTGCGGGCGTGGGGGTCGTCCTGCCACCCGGCGAAGCGCGCGTAGTCGGAGCGGACCATCACGTTGGAGAAGCGCAGGCCCACGATCGGAATCCCGCTCCAGCGGTGAAAGGCGCGCGCCATCTCCTCGCCCACCACCTTGGACAGGGCGTACGAGGTCTCGGGGCGCATGTGCTTCTCATCGACGGGGGCGTAGTCGGGCGGCGTGTCGAACGGCAGCCCCAGCGTGGTCTCGCTGGACGCCCACACGATCCGCTTGAGCCCGAGGCGCTGCGCCGCCGCGAACACCGAGTGGGTGCTGGTGGCATTGACCCGCCACACCTCGCTGGCGGGCGCGTGCGCGGGCGACGGGATCGCCGCGAGGTGGACGACGGCCTCGATCCCGGGCAGCGTGTCGCCGCCACTGAGAGCCTCCAGCGCCTGGCCGAAGTCGGTGAGATCGGCCCGCAGGAACGGGATCGGGTTCTCGGGATGGTTGGACTCGGGCGAGCCGACCTGGTCGATGTTGAGGACCTCGTGGCCGCGCTCGAACAGGTGACGGACGACGACGCGGCCGGCCTTGCCGCTGCCTCCGGTAACTGCGATCTTGGTCATGCCCTGAGCCATAGCAGACCGCGCGCACCCGCGCTCGCGCGACACCGCCGGCCGGCGCTCGCGCCACGGCGCTCGTTAGGCTGCCGCCATCGCCCAGGACGCCCGCACCATCGTGTTCTTCCCCGAGGGAGCGTTCGGTCCCACCAACAACTGCGTGGGCATCGGCGACGTGCTGCGCCGGCGCGGCCACCGCGTCGTGTTCGTGGCCGAGGAGTCGTTCGCGGGGACGCTCGAGGCCAAGGGCTTCGAGGAGCGGCTCATGCGCCTCTCCCCCGCGCCCGACACTCCGGAGGTGCCGGGCCAGTTCTGGAAGGACTTCATCCGCGACACCGCGCCGGTGTTCCGCTCCAGCACGCAGGAGCAGCTCGCGGGCTTCATCCTGCCCACCTGGCAGGCGCTCGTGGACGGCGCACGCTACGTCGACGAGCGGCTCACCGAGATCTTTGACGAGCTGAGCCCCGATGCGATCGTCGAGGACAACGTGTGCTCGTTCGCGGCCATCCCGGCCAGCGGCCGACCATGGGTGCGGATCGTGTCCTGCAACCCCAGCGAGGTCAAGGATCCCGACCTCCCGCCCACGTTCTCGGGCCTGGCCACGGAGGACCGCACGGGCTGGGAGGCCTTCCGCGCCGAGTACGCCGCGCAGGTCGGAGACCTGCAGGCCGCGTTCTCGGAGTTCTGCGTCGAGCGCGGCGCGCCACCCCTGCCGGCGATGGAGATGATCCACGAGTCGCCGTGGCTGAACCTCTACCTCTATCCCCGGGAGCTGGACTACCACCGCGGGGTGAGCCTCGGGCGCACCTGGCACAACCTGCAGACGTGCGTGCGCGCCACCGACGATCCGTGGAGCCCGCCCGAGGGGGTGGGCGGGGACGGGGTCCGCCGTCTGATCTACCTCAGCCTCGGCTCGCTGGGCTCGGCCGATGTCGAGCTCATGCAGCACCTCGTCGAGCTGCTGGCCGACACCCCGCACCGCTACATCGTCAGCCGCGGGCCGCGCCACGACGAGTACGCGCTGGCCGACAACATGATCGGCGAGGAATTCCTGCCCCAGACGTCGGTCCTCCCCCACGTCGACGCCGTCATCACGCACGGCGGCAACAACACGGTCACCGAGTGCATGTGGTTCGGCAAGCCGATGCTGGTCCTGCCGATCTTCTGGGACCAGCACGACAACGCCCAGCGCGTGGACGAGACCGGCTACGGGATCCGGCTGCCCACCTACGAGCTGGAGCGCAACGAGCTACACGCCGCCGTGGACAGGCTCCTCACCGACGGGGAGTTGCGCGAGCGCGTTCGCACCGCCGGCGAGCGCCTGCGCGAGCGGCCCGGCACCGAGGCGGCCGCCGACCTCATCGAGCGCGTGGCCGTCAGCGGCGAGCCCGTGGAGATCGCCGTCGCCGGCTAAGGCCCAGCGCCGCGCGCGTCAGCGCGCCACGAACAACCAGCCCCGCACCGGCAGGTTGCTGGCGTGCGCCTTGAACGCCGAGACCCTGAGCAGCCTCAGACGCGGGTCGTGGCGCAGGTAGGACAGCCAGTGCCGCGAGCTGCGGTGGATGAGCGCCATCCACGGCGGGGTCTTCTGAAACGACGTCGGCACCACCAGCAGCACCTGGCGCCCCGGCGCCAGCGCCCCGACCATGGGAGCCAGCACCCTCGCCACCGACGAGCGCTCTAACCGCGTCAGCGCGTTGCGCCAGTCCATCACGCGCGGGTCGGCGACCGCCCCCAGGGGCGTGGCGAAGCGCGTCATCTGCGGGAGGTCGTAGGCGATGGCCGGGACCTGCTCGGGCTGGGTGGAGAGCACCAGCGTCTGGGGCCGGAGGTGCGGGCGCATGACCGCGGCCACCGCGGCGACGTTGCTCTTGGCGTCCAGCGAACCGGGCCGCGGGTCCAGCACCCAGAAGCAGCACACCAGCACGACCGCCACCACCCCCAGGTGGCGGGCCCGCGCCAGCCCGAGCGCGGCAAGCAGCAGCAGCGGCCCGACGATCACCGCCAGGTAGCGCCCCGACCAGGCGGGCGTCGTCTTGGCGTAGATCCACGCGATCAACAGAGTCCCGACCGCCAGCACGCCCAGTGCGATGGCGGCGACGGTGGTCGGCCGCTCCGACCTCCCCTTCTCTCTCAATCCGACCAGCCCGGCACCCGCGCCGAGCAGGATCGCGACCGCGGCGCCCCGTCCGCCGACCAGGAAGTACCCGCCCTCCGACAGCGACCACACGACCGGGGGCAGAGCCCACGGGGCGCCGGTGTGCTGGGCCTGGTAGAGCAGCGTGGGCATCCACGGCACGTAGATCACCGCCACTGCCCCGAACACGATCGCGCCGTCGCGCCACAGCGCGCGCCGCGCCGCCGCATACGGGGTCAGCCGCACCACAGCCAGGAAGGCGATGAACGTGGCCACCCCCAGGAACAACGCCCAGTTGTGGGTGTAGAGCGCCGCATCCAGCGACCCGACGAGCAGCGCCAGATAGCGCCGCCGGCGCGCGACGAAGCCACGCACGAACCCCACTGCCACCAGCAGCGAGAGCAGCGCGATGAGCGAGTACATCCGCGTCTCTTGCGCGTAGGTGGTGAGGAACGGCAGCCCGGCAGCGAGCACCGCGGCGGTGACGCCGACCCGCCGGCCGAACACTCCGGCACCGCCCCAGTAGGCCACCGGCACGGTCGCCACCGCAAACAGCAGCGAGAGTGTGTGGGTCGCCGTCTCGCCGGGGCCGAACACCGCCATCCAGCCGTGCAGGAGCAGGTAGTACAGCGGCGGCGAGCCGTCTTGGCGCAGGAGGCCGTGCAGGGCGGCGAGCGGGTGGGAGGCGATGCCGACCGAGATGGCCTCGTCGATCCAGTAGTGGACGCGCAGCTGCCCGACGCGCAGCGCCAGCGAGGCCAGCGTCAGCGCGAGAACGAGGGCGGCCACCGTCCACCGATTGACGGGGACGCGCCGCGCCAACCGGGCCAGCGCGGGCCCTGGGCCGGCGCCCGCGGGCGTCAGCGGGGAAGGCGGGGACGTGTCCGGGCGGGGCGTGTCGACAACCATGTGCGTACGAGCCGTCGCCGGGCGTCAGCGACCGTGACACCGCGAGCCGGGGCGTCGCGGGGTGCGCCGGGCGACCCAGCCGCGGGGGTGACGCAACGCTAGCCCGGGGTTGATGGACGTGCCCTAGCGAGTCTGTGAAGAACCGGTTAGAGGACGCCGCGCCACCTGGACGAAACGCCGACCGCCGGTTATCCCCTGCTCAGAAGGGGAATACAGCGCCTACCCACCTGGTGAGGACAGCCTTTCAGTGCAAGATCGTCATCCAGCCACAAGTTCTGGCGTCAACTGCCGATTAACGGCCGCATGAGACTGGTACGCATCGACTGGATCCAGGACGGCATGGAGCTCGCCCGCGACATCCCGTCCGCCGCGATCGGCGCGGCCCCGCTGCTGCGCCGCGGCGTGCGCCTGTCCTCGTCGCTGGCCGGCCGCCTGTCCTCGCTCGGGATCCGCGCCCTGTGGATCGAGGACGACATGGGCGAGGGGATCATCCCCGCGATGCCGCTGCCCGACCACATCCGCGCCGCCACCGAGGAGGCCGTCGCCGCCTGCTTCGAGGCCGCTCGCGCCGTCGCCGCCGACCTCTCCGAGCTGCCCTTCAGCACGCTCAAGCAGATCGAGCACGCCGCCGACAGCCTGATCGACGCGCTGGCCGACGCGCCCGAGGCCGCGCTGGCCTTCGACGATCTCGCGTCCGCCGACAGCTACACCTACAACCATTCCATGCGGGTCGCCACCCTCGGCCTGCTGCTGGGCCAGCGGATCGACCGGATCGACGGCTGGGTCGACTACCGCGGCGAGGTGCGCCATGACCGGATGGTCGAGCGCATGACCCAGCTCACCATGGGCCTGCTCGTCCACGACATCGGCAAGCTGGCCATCCCCGAGCAGATCCTCAACAAGCCCGGCAAGCTCAGCCCCGAGGAGTGGGAGCTCATCAAGACCCACCCCGCCGCCGGCGCGTCGCTGCTTGATTCCGACCGGATCTCCCCGCTCACCCGCGCCGTCGTGCGCGACCACCACGAGCGCTGGGACGGCAAGGGCTATCCGGCCGGTCGCGCCGGTGAGGACATCCACCAGTTCGCCCGGATCGCCGCGGTCGCCGACGTCTACGACGCGATCACCGCCGACCGCCCCTATCAGCCCGCCAACCCCCCCCACCTGGCGATCAAGGCGATCCGTGAGGGTGCCGGAACCCAGTTCGATCCTCAGATCGTCGATCACTTCCTGCGCGTCGCCATGCCCTACCCGGTCGGGTACACGATCACCCTGCCGGACGGGAGCTCGGGCGCCGTGGTCGGCGTCGATCCCGAGGAGCCCGAGTACCCGGTGATCCGCTACCGCGAGGGCGGCGCGTTCGTCGAGCGCGCGCTGCGCATCGTCGACGGCGTCGTGCAGACCGGCGGTGCCCCCGCCGCGGCCACCCCCGAGCCGACGCCGCCAGCGGCGTTCCGGCCGGCCGCCTGAGCCGCCGCACCCCCGCCGCGCCCACCCGCTGACCGCTCAGGTCAGGAGGCTTCGACCGCGGCCTTGATGCGCTGCGCGAACGCGGGCGCGTCCTTGACGGCGGCGCGGGCCGCGAAGCCGACGATGAGCTTGCCGAAGCCGTGGCCCTCGAAGGTGTTGTGGATCGTGACCCCGGTCTGGGTGTCAGACACCTTCTCCAGGTCATAGCCGCCGTCGGGGACGGTGACGGTGTTCTTCGAGCGCTCGGTCCAGCGGATCTTGGTCGGGGCGTCCACGACGGTGAGCTCGAACCGGCGGCTCGTCGTCATGCCCGCGTCCTTGACCGTGCTCTCGAACACGGTGCCCACCCCCACGGGCCCGTCGGTGGTCTGGCGGATCTCCTGCACCCGAGGGCTGAACTTGGGGTCATTGGTCCCGTCCGCCAGGAACGCGAACACCTCTTCGATGGGCCGGTCGATGACGGCCGAGCCGCTGAACTGGTGTGCCATGGACAGCTCCTTGGTGGGCAATGTCGTGTGGGGTCACCCTACCGATGGGGCGAGGCGTGCGAGGGCGTTTGCGCCGCTGCGCGCGCGGGGATAGAGTCGCGCCCAGCTCTGACGGCATCGCCCTCTCAGACGGGACCACATAATGCAATTTGCCGCTGCACAGTTCTGCTCTACGCGCGGATGGAGTGGGCGATCAGCCGGCAGCCAGCGCGTCGGTGAGCGCGTCGATGGCGGCCAGCCGGGCCGCGAGGTCGTCGCTGAGGCCGTGGCGCGCGGCGAGCACGCCCGGCGACGCGTAGGTGAGCTTGGTCTGGTCGCCGTCGCGCCAGATGAGCACCTTGAGCGGCAGATCGAGCGCCGCCTCGGGCACGGCCTGCATCACCGGCGTGCCGGCCTGGGGGGCGCCGAAGATCGCCACCTTGGTGTCACGCAGGGTCAGCCCGACCGCCGCGGCCTCGCCGCTGTGGTCGATGACGTCGAACAGCTTGACGTCCTTGGCGTTGAGCAGCTCGCGCAGGCGCGCCACGGCGTCACCCACCGATAGGGAGGTGAGCTTGGTGGTCAACCCCGGGCCGGCCCCGCCCGTGGCACCCGCGCCGGCGCCGGCCGGCCGGTCCAGCGGGCGGTCGCGCCCGCCGACGAACACGTCATGGATCATGGTGGGGGCGAAGAGGCCATGGCCGGCCATCCCGGGGATCTCGTCCAGCCAGGCCGCCACCGCGGCCGGATCGGCGAGCTCGCCGGTGTAGTCGGCGATGATCCCGCCCTCGGGGGTCGCGGCGGTCCCCGTGCGCACGGTCACCGCGCCGACGGCGCGCAGCGTCGCCGGCAGGCCGAACGTGTCGAGCTCGAGCGGCACCGGCGGATGCACCCTGTCGACGAGCTTGTCCTCGGAGACGATGACCACGAACCGCTCCGCCGCGCCGGCCACGATCTTCTCGCGCAGGTGGGCGCCGTGGCCGCCCTTGACCGTCCACCAGTCGGCGGCCACCTGGTCGGCGCCGTCGATGGCGATGTCCAGGCGGTCCAGCGCGTCAAACGGCTCGACGGTGAGGCCGAGGCCCGAGGCCACCTCCTCGGTCTCCGGTGACGTGGCCACGCAGCGCAGGCCGGTGAGGCCGCGCGCGGCCAGCGCGGGGAGCAGCCGGGCCACCGTGCGCCCGGTGCCCAGGCCGACGCGCATCCCGGGGTCGATGAGCTGCGCGGCCGCCTCGGCCGCCTCGCGCATCTGATCTTCCTGGACCGCCACGGCGGCATCGTGCCATGGCCGGCGCCGCCGCGCTATTGCGATCAGGTTGGCCTCAGGGGCTCAGCACATCTCCGATCACCTGCAGCTCGCTGATGGTCAGGTTGCCCGTCGACGCGCTCCCCGGCGAGCTGCTCGTCATGTCCAGCTTGACCTTGGTCGTGCTGACCGGCTGGAACGTGATCGAGGAGGGCTCGTCGGATCCGGTGGCGAACTGGACGTGCTGGCCGCGGACCGGGACCCACTCCAGGCCGTCCCAATAGGACACCTGCATGGTGGCCGGGAGTTGGTCGGCCGCGTCCACGGTGAAGTACGGCCTCAGTTCGCCGAACGTCTGGGCCTTTGGCCAGGACACGCTCACCCAGTCACCAGCGCGCGCGTTGGTGTAGGCGTTGAGCGTCTGCGTCGGGCCCTTCTCGTAGCGATTAGACCAGCCGCCCGACGTCGTGGTGCCGTCCAGCAGCGCGACGGGGACCGTGGTGCTCGTCCCGAAGTCCGAAGCGTCGCCGTTGAACACCCCGCCGGAGAAGCTGGCGTCGGCGGTGGGCTGCTCGGGGCCGCTGGCCAGGGCCAGGTTCTGGCCGCTGGTGACATGCCGGGTGACGGTGACCGCCAGCCGCGCCGGCACGCTGAGGCCGCTGACGCGGCCCGCCACTGTGAAGCGGCCGGGCTGGGCCAGGCGCCGCGGCGGGATGTGCGCCCAGTGGACACGCAGGTCCTGGGTGACCCCGTCGGTGTAGGTCACAGTGACCGCCGCCGGGGGCGTTGGCGTCATGCCCACTGCGACCAGCGCGTGGACGCTCGGCATCCGGGCCACGCCGGCCACGGTGACGATCGCGCGGGCCGGGATCCCCGTCCCGCGCACGCTGCCGGTCACCGTATAGACGCCCGGTCGCGCGCCCGCGCCGGGTCCGCGGCCGGACCAGCTCACCGGCTGCATCTGGGTGCTCCCGTCGCCGTTGATGACCTGCACGCGGCCGGGGAGCGAGGCGCTCGTCCCCTGCACGGTGCGCACGTAGGCGGGCGCGACCGCCGTCGGGCCAGAGTGACCGGGGTTCTGGGCATACAGCGTGGTGGTGGCGGGCACCAGCCCGCGTGATGACACCTTCACGGTGATCGGGCCGGGATGCGTCGCGGACTGCACGATGGCCAGCACCTGACCGTTGAAGGCGTCGTGACGCGGCGAGACATAGCCCTCAGCGTCGTCCTCCTTGCCGTTGTCGGCGCCGGCGAAGGCGCCGGCCCCGCTGACGGAGGTGAGCACCGAATTGTCGGCGTCGGGAACCTCCACCCCGTGGCGGTCGACCACGCGCACGGTGAGATACGACAGCGACTTGCCGTCGGGGCGCAGGACGGTCTTGTCAGGGCTCACGCTCAGCCCGTAGGCCCGCGCGGCGGTGTCCTGTTCGTCGCGCGCGACGACG
Organism: uncultured Actinomycetota bacterium; assembly: GCA_963708835.1. Classification (GTDB taxonomy): domain Bacteria; phylum Actinomycetota; class Thermoleophilia; order Solirubrobacterales; family Solirubrobacteraceae; genus Palsa-465. The sequence goes on from CAVPUB010000005.1 coordinate 90,990, forward strand.
CGCCCGCCGCTGTCCTTCGCCACCGCGACGAGGCGGCCGGGCTGGAACGGGACGTTCCACACGAGCCTGATGTCGCCCGAGCTGCCGTTCGGGCTCTGATAGCTGCCCGGGCAGGCGCCGCCGGTGAACGTCTTGTCATCACCGGGACACTGGGTGGTCTCCAGGTAACTGGCGCCGAATGTCGTCGCCTTCTGCGTGAACGACTTGGCCCCCAACGACTTCCCATTGAGGTACAGCTGCACCGTGGGCTCGTTGGCGTACGCCCACACCTGCACCGTCTGCCCCGGCTTGTAGTCGGTCCAGTTCATGGGGACGATGTGCACCATCGGCGCTTTCGTCCACTGTGACTGGAACAGGTAGTACCCGTCCTTCGGGAACCCGGCGGTGTCGGCCAGGCCGAAGAACGAGGTCTTGACCGGGAACGTCGTGTACGGGGTGGGCTCGCCGATGTAGTCCCATCCCGACCAGATGAACTGACCGATGAAGAACTGTCGGTCGCGCACCTTCTTGAGGTCGTACTCGTTGCTCAGCGTCCAGTCCTCGAGGTTGTTGTCATAGGACGAGAGCTCCTCGCGGCCGGGGGTGAAGTTCTGGCCGGTGTTGAGCTGGTCGGGGTCCTGGTAGTAGCCGCGCGTCGAGGTCTCCGACGAGGACTCGGACTCGAAGAAGAACTTGGTCGGATACTGGGCGTGCAGACCGTCGATCGTCTTGGCGGTGTCGTAGTTGAGGCCCAGTCCGTCGAGGTTCTGGAGCATCTGGTCGGCCACCGAGCCCGGCTTGGGCACGCTGCGATAGCGATCTGAGCCGCCCACGATCGGCCGCGTGGGGTCGATCGAGCGGATGTCCGAGATCAGGCGCTGCTCGATGGGCAGGGCCTGGGCCGAGGTCCAGTCGGGGATCTCGTTGCCGATCGACCACATGATCACGGCGGGTGAGTTCTTGGCCTCGTTGACCATCTCCTCGATGTCGTAGTCACTCCACTGGTTGAAGAAGAGGTGGTAGTCGGCCGAGAGCTTGCCCACGTCCCAGGCGTCGAACGCCTCCACCATCATCACGATGCCCAGCCGCTGGCAGATGTCGAGGAGCTCGGGCGAGGGCGGGTTGTGCGAGGTGCGGAACGCGTTGACCCCCATCGCCTTGAGGTTGCTCATCTGGCGATACATCGCGTCGTAGTTGTCCACCGAGCCGAGCGCGCCCTCGTCGTTGTGCAGGTCAACACCGTGGAGCTTGAGCGGCTGGCCGTTGAGCATCACGCCCTGGGTCGGGCTGAACACCAGCCAGCGCACTCCGAAGGTGGCGGCGGCGCTGTCCAGTTCCGCGCCCGAGCCGCTCACCGTCGTCTGAACCGTGTACAGGTATGGGTCCGTGGTCGACCACAGGTGCGGGTTGTTCAGGCGGATGTCCGCGGAGCTGGTGGTGCCGTCGGACGGCACGGCGACGCCCGCGGTGGTGGCGTCGCCCACCACACGCCCGGTCGCGTCGCGGACCACGTAGCGCAGGTCGACCGTGGCGGCCTGGCCGCTGTCGTTGGCCACCTGGGTGGCCACGTGGACGGTGGCGTAGTGCGAGGCGATCGTCGTCGCCACGTCCGGCGTGGTCACCGTGGTGCCCCAGCGCGCGATGTGCAGCGGGTTGGCCACGGTCAGGTGCACGTGGCGGGTGATCCCGCTGCCCGAGTACCACCGGCTGCTCGGCTCTTGGTTCTGGACGACCACGGCCAGCACGTTGGGCGTGTGGCCGTCGGCGTGGACGAGGTCGGTGATGTCGTAGCTGTAGCCCGTGTAGCCGTAGGGGTGATTGCCGACGAGCTGGCCGTTGAGATACACGTACGAGTTCTCGAAGACGCCGTCGAAGTCCAGGGAGATCTGCTTGCCCGCCATCGACGCGGGCAGCGTGAACGTCTTGCGATACCAGCCCAGGCCGCCGGGGAAGAAGCCCGTCGCGTTGCTCTGGCTGGGATCGGGCGCCTGGGTGATGCTCCAGTCGTGCGGGAGCGTGAGGCCCTGCCATGCGGCGTCGTCGAAGCCGGGCGCGTCGGCCTTGGGATCGGCGGAGGTGCCGTAGGCACCCGTCGGGTCGCTCGCGGAGGCGGTGTTGACGAGCTTGAAGCGCCAGCCCCCATCGAAGTTGAGCGTGCGCGTCCCGTCGTTGAGCACGCCCAGATTGGGGTCACCGGAGCCCGAGCTCCACCCCACCGGGCCCAGATCGCTGCCCGATGGGCTCGCCGCCTGCGCGGCGCCGCTGCTCATCAGCGCACAGGCACCACTCAGCACGATCGCCGCCGCGCGTGCCATCACCTTGAAACCCATCTCCGCCTCCCTCTCCCGATCAACCCTGGCGGCGGCTCGGATACCCCTGAGCCCAATGCTGAAACCACCAAATTGTGAGCGCTCACACGCTGTGGTCAGCGAAATGACCGCGCGGCCCGTCACCTAGGCTGTGCGCGTGGACTGGCTGGCCCCGACCGAGCTGCGTGTCGGCCTCGGCTGCATGCGCCTGTCCACGGACCCCGAGCATGACCCCGAGCGCGCGCGGGCAACGATCGAGGCGGCCGCCGCCGCCGGGATCGTCGTGTTCGACACCGCCCGCGCCTACGGCCGCGACGCCGGCGAGCTCGGCCACAACGAGCGGCTGCTCGCCGACGCGCTGCGCGGGTGCGGGGCCGAGGACCGCGCGCGCATCGTGACCAAGGGCGGCATGGCGCGGGCGGGCGGGGCCTGGATGCCCGACGGCCGCGCCAAGGCGATCCGATCTGACTGCGAGGCCAGCCTCGTGGCCCTCGGCGGACTGCCCATCGACACCTATCTCCTGCACGCGCCGGACCCGCGCACGCCGTGGCCGACCTCGGTGCGTGCGCTGGCCCGGCTGCACGCCGACGGCCTCGTCGCCCGCGTGGGGATCGCCAACGTCAACCGCCGCCAGCTCGACGAGGCGCTCGAGCTCGCACCGATCAGCGCGGTGCAGGTGGCGCTCAGCGTCTTCGACGACGGGCCGGTCCGTGGCGGACTGGTGGCGCGCTGCGCCGAGCTCGGCATCGCGCTCATCGCCCACTCGCCGCTGGGAGGGGTCCGGCGCGCCGGCGGGCTGGGCCGGCGCGTGCCCCTGACCGAGGTCGCGCGTAGGCATGGCGCCGAGCCGGCCGAGGTGGCGCTGGCGTGGCTGCTCTCCCTCTCCCCCGGCGTCGTCGCGATCCCCGGCGCCCGGCGGCCCGAGACGGCGCGCAGCGCGGCGCGCGCGGCGACCCTCGTCCTGACCGAGGCCGATCGCGTGGCTCTGCGGGCCGACCCCGCCCCCCAGCCGGCCCCTGGGCTCAACGCGGGCGATGGGGACGTCGTGATCGTCATGGGTATTCCCGGCGCGGGCAAGACGCGCCTGGCTCGCGAGTTCGTCGCGCGGGGCTATGAGCGGCTCAACCGCGATGAGCGGGGCGGCTCGCTGCGCGACATCGCGCAGGCGCTCGAGGCCCGGCTCAGCGACGGCGCCCGGCGGATCGTCCTGGACAACACCTACCTCACGCGCGCCGCGCGCAGCCACGTGATCGATGCGGCGGGGCGGCAAGGGATCGCGGTCCGCTGCATGTGGCTCAACACTCCGCTCGCCCAGGCCCAGGTGAACCTCGTGGCGCGGCTCATCGACCTGTTCGGAGCCGTGCCGGATCCCGAGGCGCTCCGCTCCCTGGCCCGCGCCCACGAGGGCGTGATGGCGCCGACGTCGCAGATGCGGGCGGTCCGCGAACTCGAGCCGCCGTCGCTCGACGAGGGCTTCGCCGGTCTCGACGAGCTGGGCTTCGCTCGCGACGGGCGCCCGGGCGAGGCGGGCGGCGTGCTCATCGCGGCACAGGCTCTGGAACTCCCCGGCTGGGAGACGGCGATCGCCGCGGCGGACCCGTCGGCACCGCACCTGGTCTTCGACTGGACGCCTGACGGCGGCCGCGGCCGCCTCGATGCCGGCGTGTCCCGTCTGCAGGGGGCGGTCACCGGCGTCATCGACGGCGCGGTCTGCCCCCACGGCGCCGGCCCGCCGCGGTGCTGGTGTCGCCCACCGCTCCCGGGGCTGGCACTGGCCTTCACCGCCGGCCACGACCTGGATCCCGCACGGTGCGTTGTGGTCGGAGCCGGCCCGGCGCACCGTACGCTCGCCAACGCGCTGGGCGCGCGCCACATCCCCGTTGTGGCGTAGAACTTCATGGACATGGCCAAGCCCGAGGAGATCATGGTGGACGCCGACGGTCGCGAGGTGCGCGTCTCGAACCCAGACCGCGTCATCTTCCCCGAGACCGAACGCACGGCGCCGGTGACCAAGGGCGACATCGTCCGCTACTACGTGAGCGTCGGCGACGGGATCATGCGCGCGCTGGGCGAGCGGCCCACGACGCTCGAGCGCTGGCCCAAGGGGGTGTTCCCGGGCATCGTGCTCTCCACGCGCGACGGGCGCCCGGGCGACGCCTTCTACCAGAAGCGGGTCCCCAAGGGCGCCCCTGACTACGTGCAGACCGCGCGCATCCAGTTCCCCTCGGGCCGTCCCGCCGACGAGATCTGCCCCACCGAGCTGGCCGTCGTCGCGTGGGCCGGCCAGATGGGGACGATCACCTTCCATCCGTGGCCCGTGCGCCGCTCAGACGTCGACCACCCCGACGAGCTGCGCCTGGACTTCGACCCCCAGCCCGGCACCGACTTCGCCGACGCCGCGCGCGTCGCCGCGGAGGCGCGCACGCTGCTGTCCGAGCTCGGCTACACCGGCTTCCCCAAGACCTCGGGCGGCCGAGGGCTCCACGTCTACGTTCGCGTCGAGCCGCGCTGGACGTTCATCGACGTCCGCCATGCCGCCATCGCCTTCGCCCGCGCCCTGGAGCGCCGCCTGCCCGACCAGGTGACGACGAGCTGGTGGAAGGAGGAGCGCGGCGCGCGGATCTTCATCGACTTCAATCAGAACGCTCGCGACCGCACGATCGCCTCGGCGTACAGCATCCGCCCCAAGCCCGGCGCGCCGGTGTCGGCGCCGCTGGACTGGGACGAGCTCCCCCAGGTCGCGCCCGAGGACTTCACCGTCGCCACGATGCCCGCCCGGTTCGCGCAGCGCGGCGACGCCCACGCCGCGATCAACGACGAGGCCTACTCCCTGCAGCCGCTGCTCGACCTCTACGACGCCGACATCGCGCAGGGCCTCACCGATATGCCGTACCCGCCCGACTATCCCAAGATGCCGGGCGAGCCCAAGCGCGTGCAGCCCTCGCGTGACCGCGACCGCCCGCGCGACGCATAGCCACGCCCGTCAGCGGGGCGATTGCTGGGGCAGCGTCTTCTTGGTGCCGCGCCGGGCGGGGTTCGAGGGCGGCGGCACCACCGGGCCGATGTCGCCGTCGGGCGCCTCGTCGAGGTCGACGATCACAGGGGCGTGATCGCTGGGCCCCGAGCCCTTGCGCGCCTGGCGGTCCACCCACGCCGCCTTCACGCGCTCGGAGACGGGCGCGCTGGCCAGGACCAGGTCGATGCGCATCCCCAGGTCCTGATGAAACATCCCGGCGCGGTAGTCCCAGTAGGTGAACACCCGCTCGTCGGGCCAGCGGTCGCGGACCACGTCGTGGAGGCCGAGCGACTGCAGCTCGGCCAGGGCCTGGCGCTCGGGCGGCGTGACGTGGGTCTCCCCGACATACGCCTCGGGGTCGAAGACGTCGTCGTCGGTCGGTGCGATGTTCATGTCACCGGCGACGACCGCGGCCTCAGGGCCGGCCGCCACCATCGCGCGCAGCGCGCTCAGCCACTCGAGCTTGTAGTGGTAGTGGTCGGACTCGGGCTCGCGCCCGTTGGGCACATACACCGAGGTGACTCGGATCCCGCCGCAGGAGGCCGACACCGCCCGCGCCTCGGGGTCCGGGAAGCCGGGGCCGCCGGGGATCCCGGTGACCACGTCGTCGAGCCCCACGCGCGAGAGGATGGCCACCCCGTTCCAGGCCGCCTCGCCGTGCAGCGCGACCTCGTAGCCACGCTGCGACAAGTCGCCGGCCAGCAGCTCGGTGAACGCCGCGTCAGCGAGCTTGGTCTCCTGCAGGCAGACCACGTCGGGCCGGCGCTGGTCCAGCCAGGGCAGCAGGCGCGGCAGGCGCTGCTTGACGGAGTTGACGTTCCACGTCGAGATCCGCATCAGCGCCCACCGTAGCGCCTCCGGGAGGTGCTCAGTGGCTGAGCAGCTCCATGTCGTTGGCCGAGTAGCGCGTGCCCGCCACGCCGCCCGACGGCAGCGCCGCTTCGAGGGCCTTGACGTCCTCGGCGGACAGCACGACGTCGACCGCGCCGGCGTTCTCCTCCAGCCGTCGCGGGCTCTTGGTCCCGGGGATGGAGACGATGTCCTGGCCCTTGGCCTGCACCCAGGCGAGCGCGAGCTGCGCCGGCGTGATCCCGAGGCCCTCGGCCATCTCGGCCACCTGGTCGGCGAGCGCGATGTTCTGCTGGAGCGCCTCCTCCTGGAAGCGTGGGTTGTTGCGCCGCCAGTCGTCGTCGGGCAGATCGTCCATCGAGCGGATCGCGCCGGTGAGGAAGCCTCGGCCCAGCGGCGAATAGGCCACCAGCCCGATGCCCAGCTCGCGCAGGGTCGGCAGCACCTCGGCCTCCGCGTCACGGGTCCACAGCGAGTACTCCATCTGGACCGCGGTCAGCGGGTGGGTGGCGTGGGCGCGGCGAATCGTCTCCGGCGCCGCCTCGGACAGGCCGATGTAGCGGACCTTGCCGGCCTGGACCAGCTCGGCCATCGCTCCCACCGTCTCCTCGATGGGGACGCCGGGGTCGATGCGGTGCTGGTAGTAGAGGTCGATGTGGTCGGTGCCCAGGCGCTGCAGCGACCCCTCGACAGCGCTGCGGACGTTGTCCGGGCTGCCGTCGACGCTGCGAGCCCACGGGCTGTCGGGGTTGAGCCTGAACCCGAACTTGGTGGCGATCTGCACCTCGTCGCGCCGGCCGGCGATGGCGCGGCCCACGAGCTGCTCGTTGGTGTGTGGGCCGTAGATCTCGGCGGTGTCCAGGAAGGTCACGCCGAGCTCGAGGGCCCGATCGATGGTCTGGAGGCCGGACTCCTCGTCACCCGCGCCGTAGGCGTGGGTCATGCCCATGCACCCCAGGCCCTGCGCAGAGACCTCCAGCCCCTGACTCCCAAGCGTTCTCGTCGTCATTGAGCTTCTCCTGATAATTGGCGATCTTGTGTTCGATGAAGGCGAGGTGCTCGCGCACCTGCGCCAGCTGCGCCCGGACCGCGTCTCGATGCTCCTCGAGCAGCTCCAGGCGCTCGGTCTCGTTGCCGTCCCCCGCGCGCACCAGCTCGGCGTAACGACGGATGCCGCGGATCGGCATGCCGGTCGCGCGCAGGCATTGCAGGACCTCGATCCACGCCAGGTCATCGTCGCCGTAGCGGCGATGGCCTGAACCGGCCCGCTCGACGCCGTCAATCAGCCCGGCACGCTCGTAGTAGCGCAGCGTATGCGCGCTCACTCCCGAGATCCGGGCAGCGTCAGCGATTGTGAGCCCTGCCTGAACGGTCACCTTTTCGAGGTTAGGACTTAGAGCGCGCTCTAAGTCAAGGCCGTGTGAAGATGGCCCGGTGATGCTGTGGCGTGAATCCGAGCATGAGCCGCTCTCCGAGCGCTTCTGGACCGCCGGGTGGGCGCAGGAGGCCCTGGAGGAGATCGTCGCCGACGCCGAGGCGGCCGCGTCGCCTGAGGGCGTGTGGCCGTTTCACCCGCAGGACGACTCCAGGGAGGGCGACGTGTGGAGCGACCTTTACCTCGGCTCCGCCGGGATGGCGTGGGCGCTGTGGAGGCTCGGCTCTCGCTTTGACGCGGCCGGCACGATGGCCCACGCGTTGGAGCGCTACCGCGCGACGCCGGACGAGAGGAAGGACCCGCATGTGCCGAGCCTGCTCGGAGGCGAGACGGGCATTCTCGTCGCGGCCGAGCGCGTGGGATCGCCCGTGGCCGACCGCGAGCGCCTGCGCGAGCTGATCCACGCCAACCGCAGCCACCCCACCTGGGAGCTGCTGTGGGGATCGCCGGGAACGATGCTGGCGGCGCGCGCGCTCGGCTTGGAGGACGAGTGGCGCGACAGCGCCGAGCTGCTGTGGGCGCACTGGGACCCGGACACCGACCTGTTCAACCAGCATTTCGGTGACCGCGATGTGCAGTCGCTGGGGCCCGCTCACGGCTTGGCCGGCAACGTCCACGCGCTGCGCGGGTTCGTCGCCGACGACGTCCTGCGCGAGCGCGTGACGCCCGTGATGGAACGGCTGGCGATGCACGACGAGGGCGTGGTCAATTGGCCTCCCGCCGTCGATGACGAGAAGGTCCGCGTGCAGTGGTGCCACGGCGCCCCCGGGATCATCAGCACGATCGGCGACCTGCTGCCGTGGGAGCTGGCGCTGGCGGGGGGCGAGCTGACGTGGCGCGCGGGACCGCTGCGCAAGGGACCCGGCCTGTGCCACGGCACAGCGGGCAACGGCTATGCCTTCCTGCGCCTGCACGCGCTCACCGGTGACTCGATGTGGCTCGATCGCGCCCGGCGGTTCGCCGTGCACGCAGTCGATCAGGTCCGCCGCGGGCGCCAGGCGCTCGGCCGCGGCCGTTACAGCCTGTTCACCGGTGACATCGGCGTGGCGCTCTACCTGCGCGCATGCCTTGACGCGGACCCCGCGTTCCCGATCATCGACGAGCTCTAGTGGGGTTGTCCTGGCGCGCCTAGTGGTCCTGTGTGACGCCCTCGGGCATCGTCACCCACGCGTGCTTGCGCGACTCCCACACTGACACCGTGGGCTGCGGGAAGTCCGGGTCGGCCAGGACGCCGACGGGGATCGCGATGTACTCCGGGTCGGTGAAGTAGTAGACGGTGGCGCCGCACTCGGGGCAGAAGTAGAAGCGGCGCTCCTCGTCGAGGTCGTCGGAGTCCCGGCGGTACTCGCGTGCCTCGCCACTGATCTGCGCCGAGGCGGCCGGCCAGCGTGCCTGGAAGCCGTACGTGCTCCCGGTGCGCCGCTGGCAGGCCAGGCAGTGACACACCGACACCCGGACGGGCTCACCCTCCACCTGGACTGTGAGCTGGCCGCAGCTGCAGGAGGCTTCGCGCCTGGCCATGCGCGACAGCTTAGAGTGCCGATGCCAACCAAGAGAGGGACGGGAGCACATGGCTGACGGCATCACATGGGAGGACCTGCCCATCGAGCTGGCGGGCCCCGGAACCGAGATCCGGCGACAGGACTTCGACGGCCTGGCCATCTGCCTGATCCGGCTGGAGGCGGGCGTGCGCACCGATCCGCTGTTCGCCGGCCTCCCCGACGACCGCTGCCAGTGCGCGCACTGGGGCCACATCATGTCCGGCACGATGCGCGTCCACGGTGCCGACGGCGCGCGCGACTACACGGCGGGAGAGTCCTACTACTGGCCGCCGGGGCACAACCTGGAGGCGGTCACCGACGCCGAGTACCTCGAGCTCACCCGGTCGCAGGAGTACGACGGGTTGATGGGCCATTGCCGGCGGGTGATCGCCGGCGGCTGACGCCGGTCAGCCGGTGGTCCGAGCCGCGGGCAGCCTGACCCCGCAGTGCGAGGCAGCCTGCTGGAACGCGGGAGACACCGGGTCGAGCCCGGGGCCGGGTTTGAACATCATGCCCCGCAGGGAGATGATCGGACCCGACCCGGGAGCCGCGGTGGCCAGCGGATCGGGAAAGTGGGGCAGGCCGTGGCTGCGCATGCACTTGGCGAAGGCGAGGGCGGCCGTGAACTGGGCCGCCGTGGGCCTGCGCGTGCCCGGGCCGCCGCCCGGCAGGAGCTTGCCGCACGTCTTCTGGGCGGCCTGGAAGGCCGGTGACTGGGGATGGAGGCCGGAGCCGGGCGAGATCTCGATCCCACCGCCGGCCTGCGGATCCGGGAAGTTGGGCACCCCGTTCGCGCGCATGCACCGCGAGAACTTCAGGCCCTGGGCAAAGCCCGACTTCGGCCGACGTCGCGCGTGCCGCCAGACGGCCCCGAGCCGCCGCAGGCGGCGACACAGAGCACGGTGATGAGAGCGAGGGCGGTGCGCATCCGGTGAGAGTCCGGCGATGACATCCACGCCGGTTGTAGCCCGCCGCGGATAACAGCGCCATAACGGCGTTATCCGCTCGTTAGCGGCTACTGCGCGTTGAGGAAGGTGATGACCGCCAGCACCCGCCGGTGATCGTCCGCTGACGGGGGCAGACGCAGCGAGCCGAAGATGTTCTTGACGTGCTTCTCGATGGTGTGATCGGTGACGAACAGGCGCTCGGCGATCGCCCGGTTGGAGCGGCCCTCGGCCATGAGCGCCAGCACCTCCCGCTCGCGGTCGGTGAGGTGGTCGAGCGGGTTGTCGCCTTGGCGTCGCCGGCCGACGAACTCGCCGACCACCGCGGGGTCGAGCACCGAACCGCCGTGCCCCACGCGGTTGACGCTCGAGGAGAGCTCCTCCAGATCAGACACGCGCTCCTTGAGCAGGTAGCCGACGCCGTCGGTCCCCGTCGAGAGCAGTTCGAGCGCGTAGCGGGCGTTGACGTGCTGGGAGAGCACGAGGATGCCCACCGCGGGCCAGCGCTCGCGGATGACCTTGGCCGCACGCAGCCCCTCGTCGGTGTGGGTGGGCGGCATCCGGATGTCGACGATCGCGACGTCGGGGCGGGTGCTCTCCACCAGCGTCAGCAGCTCATCGCCGTCGGCGGCCAGACCGACGACCTCGAAGCCGGCCTCGGTGAGCAGCCGGGCCAGCCCCTCGCGCAGGAGGACGGCGTCGTCGGCCAGGGCTACGCGCACGGAACCTCCGCACGCACGGTCGTCCCGCGACCCGGCGGGCTGGACACGGTGAAACGCCCGCCCAGCGCCTCGACGCGGTCCGCCAGGCCGCGCAGCCCCGAGCCGCCCTGGGTGCCCGCCCCGCCGATGCCGTCATCGGCCACCTCGACGGTGAGCGTCGCGCCGGCGAGCGACGCCAGCACGCGGACCTCGCTGGCGTGAGAGTGCTTGGCCGCGTTGGTGAGCGCCTCCGATGCCACGAAGTAGGCGGCGCTCTCGACCTGGTCGGGCAGGCGGCGAGCCACCTCGAGGCGCAGGTGGGCGGGCAGCGCGGCGCGGCGGCACAACTCGTCGAGCGCCGCCGGCAGGCCTCGCTCCACGAGCAGCGGCGGGTTGATGCCGTGGGTGAGCTCGCGCAGCTCCTCGAGCGCCAGCGTCAGGGCTTCGCGCGTTTCGCGCAGCAATGGACCGGCCTCCCCCTCCTGCCCGGGCAGCTTGGACTCGAGCAGGCCGAGTGACATGGCGATCGAGACGAGCCGCTGCTGGGTCCCGTCGTGCAGGTCGCGTTCGATGCGCCGCCGCTCTGCGTCGGTGGCGCCGACCAGCCGTGCCCGCGACGCCTGCAGGTCCGCCAGACGGGCCCGCAGCTCGGCCTGCAGGCGCTCGTTCTCCAAGGCCAGGCTCGCCGCCGCGCACACCGATTGCACGAGCTCGATGTCGTTGTCCAGGAACGGATCGTGCAACAACGCGGCGATCGGCTGGCCATCGCGCTCGACCAGCGTGGCGCGGCGGTCCCCGTCCTCCTCGGGAAGCCGCACGGGTGTGCCGTCGCCATCGACATAGCAGCGCTCGGCCGGAAACCAGAAGGCGAGCTCGAGCGAGGGGTCGCCCAGGGTGCGGGCCAGCGCCTGGCGCAGGTCGGTGGCGGGGCCTGGCGTCCCCAGCTCGACGACCAGCCCGGCTACGCCGCCGCGGGCCAGCTGGCGCTGGAGGAACACGTACATCACCGCGATCGGCACCGTCGCGGCCAGGTAGAAGAAGACGTTGGCGGGCAGCGAGCTGAGCGGATCGCCGAACAGATCCAGCGCCGCCGTGAGGGCGAGGACGACGAACATGGCGCACCCCGCCACCAGCACCGGCGCCACCGCGCGCCGCCGCGCCGAGCTGGCCCGTGTCCAGCGCCGGATGAGAACGGCCACGATGGCGAGCAGAAGGACCGCGCCGATCAGGCGCTGGAGGTTGAGGAGGTTGAGCGCCTCCTGGTTGTTGTGGACGATCTGGATCAGGTTGTCCGGGCAGTCCGGACAGCGCAGGCCTGCCTTGTTGCCGTCGAGCATCGCCAGGATCGGGAGGCACAGCAGCGCGACGACGGCTCCCATCAACCACCGGTCAAGCCGGCCCGACAGCTTCCCGGACGGGAACGTCGACAGCAGGTAGAGAAAGCCGATCAGCCACATGTACTGCACTGCGGTGCCGATCGTGTACATCCACGGCGGTGAGGCCTCGGTGAGCTGGGAGGCGAAGAACCCGAACGCGGTGAGCACCATGACCGGACCCAGCCGGTTCTCGGGTCGCGCCCGCCAGGAGGCCAGGCCGCTGCCGAGCAGCGAGGCGCCGAGAACCAGGGTGAGCACGGCGTCGGGCTCCGTGGGGCGGTCCGGGCTCTGGTGCGCCGCCAGGTACACCGCGCCCGCCATCGCCGCGAGACCCACACCCGCCACCAGCCACAGCTTCGGCTTCATCAGGTGGGGATTGTGTCGTCGATCGGTCACGAGCACCAGAGCGCGCAGCCGTGTCACTCGACGGCGATGGCGGCCAGCACGTCGAGGCGGGCCGCGCGCCGCGCCGGCCACGTCGCGGCGCCGAGGCCGAGCAGCGCCGACAGGACGAGGAACCCGAGGAGGCTGGCCACCGGGACTGACAGCGTGGCCACGCCGCTGTCGCGCAGCGCCGCCACCAGCGCGATGCCGAGCCCGGTGCCGATGAGGATGCCCACGACGGCGCCGAACAGCGCGACGATCACCGACTCAGAGCGGATCATCGACCGCACCTGGCGTCGCTTCATCCCGACGGCTCGCATGAGCCCGATCTCATGGGTCCGTTCGAACACCGACAGCATGAGCGTGTTGACGATTCCGATCAGCGCGACCACGATGGCCAGCGCCAGCAGCACGTAGACCAGGCCGAGTTCCTGGTTGACCTTGCTCTTCTGCGCCGACTCGAACTGGGCGCGGGTCTTGAAGCCGACGTTGGCGTAGGGCGTCAGCGCCCGGTTCAGTGCCCGGTCAAGCGGCGCCGCGCCGGCAGCGGTGCGCAGCAGCACGCCGGTGGGCAAGGGGTTGTCGAAGTGCGAGCGGAAGAACCCCTCGCCGACGATGAAGCTGCCGACCAGTGGGTTGGGCGTGAACACGCCGCCGACGCGCATCGTCGCGGGGCCCGTCCGGGCAAAGCTCACCCGCACCATCGAGCCGACCGAGAGTTTGTCCGCGCGCGCGGTGTTGGCATCGACGAGCAGCCGGGCGGCGGCCATCGCCGGCGCGCCGCTCCCGTTCACGATGTGCAGGTTGACGGTCTGGGCCAGCCGCGTGGGGGTCGCCGCCGCTAGGTCGGCGAGCGCGCCACGGAACTCGAAATGTCCCTGGTAGACGGTGGTCGCCGTGGTCACTCCCGGCAGGCGCGACACCGCGGGAACGACGGACCGGCTGAAGCCGCCGGACCCGGTGACGATGTAGTCGGCGTTGACCGCGCTATCGACCTGGTTCGCCGCCGACGCGCTCAGCGAGGCGCCGAGGACGGCGATGGTTGACACCAGTGCCAGCCCGATCATCAGCGCCGCCGCCGTCTGGGCGGTCCGCCGCGGGTTGCGCATCGCGTTCTCGCGCCCGAGCCGTCCCGGGACCCCCAGCAGGGAGGCGAGGGGCCGCCCGAGCGCGCCCGACAGCGGGCCGGCCGCGAGGGGCACGAGCATGGCCGCGGCCACGAACACGCCCAGCGTGCCCACGCCCACCAGCGCCACGGCGGCGTCAACCCACCCGGCGACGATGACGACGAGGCCGGCCGCGCCCGCGAAGGCCCCCGCCGCGATCCGCCACCCCCGCAACGCCTCGGGGGCGTCGGCCCTGTGGTCTGAGAGCGCGGCCACCGGCGGGATGCGCACGGCGCGCCGGGCGGGGACGATCGCCGAGATCACGGTGACCGCGACGCCGACCGCGATGGCGAGGATCGGCGTGCGGGCCTCGAACACCAGCGGGGCCGACGGCAGCGTGATCCCGAACGCCTTGAGCAGGGCCTTGAGCCCGAGCGCCGCCACCACGCCCAGTCCCAGGCCCACGATGGACGCAACCAGCCCCGTGAGCGCGGCCTCGCCCAGCACCGAGCCGAACACCTGCCGGCGGCCGGCGCCGACCAGGCGCAGCAGCGCCAGCTCGCGCGTGCGCTGGCCGACGGTGATCGACAGCGTGTTGAAGATCGTGAAGGCACCGACGAACAGGGCGATGGCGGCGAAGATGAGCAGCGCGGTCGAGATGAACGACAGCGCGTTGTCTACCGCGGTGGAGAGTTGGTTGGCCACGGTCTGCCCACTCACCACCTCGACTCCGGCCGGCAGCTGCCTGGCGATGGCCCGCTGCAGCGTGACGTTGTCGGCGCCGGGCCGGGCCAGGACGTTGATCGTGTCGAACGTGCCGCGCGCGTGAAACAGCGTCTGCGCCGTGGCCAGGTCAAACCCGGCGAGGGTGACACCGGCGAGGTTGTCGTCGGAGCCGTAGGTGACGATCCCGGTGACGGTGAACCGCTGTGCCCGGTCGGGCACGTTCATGAGCACACGGTCACCGACGGCGAAGTGGTACTTGGTCGCGGTGGCCTTGTCCATGACGACGTCGTCGGCCGCGGTGGGCCCGCGGCCCTGGACCAGCCGATACGGGGAGAGCCGGCGGTTGGGGTCAAACGAGAAGCCCAGCGTGGAACCTCCGCCGCCCCCGATGGCATCGCCGTTGCGGGCCAGGAACTGGGCGTAGCCGCCGACGGAGCCGTGGACGTAGGCGACGCCGGGCAAGCGGCCTACGGTGGCGGCGATCGACGCCGGCACGGGCTTGCGGTTCGCGGTGCTGTTCACGGTGGCGTCGGCGCCGGGAAGCGTCGCCTTGCCGCGGATCTCGAAGGTGACGTGCTGGTAGGCGGTTCCGATCAGGTCGTTGAAGGTGCGGTTGAGTGTGTCGCCCAGCACGAGGGTGCCGGTGACGAACGTCACGCCGAGCACGATGGCCAGGGCGGTGAGCGCCAGCCGCAGCTTGCGGGCCACGAGGCCCCTGAGCGTGACCCTGCGCATGTCAGCCCGCCAGCCCTTTCATCTGCTCGAGCACGGCGTCGGCCGTGGGCGTGGCCAGCTCCGCCACCACGGCACCGTCGGCGAGGAAGACCACCCGGTCGGCGTAGGCCGCCGCCTGGGGATCATGGGTGACCATCACGATCGACTGACCGTGCTCACTGACCGCCTGGCGCAGGAACGCCAGCACCTCGGTGGAGGCATTGGAGTCGAGATTCCCCGTCGGCTCGTCGGCGAAGATGAGCTCGGGGCGGGTGATGAGCGCGCGGGCGCAGGCGATGCGCTGCTGCTGTCCGCCTGACAGCTCGCTGGGGCGATGGGTCAAGCGGTCCGCGATCCCGAGCTGGGCGGCGAGCTGCCCCAGCCACGCCTGGTCCACGGCGGTGCCGGCGAGGTCGGCCGGCAGGGTGATGTTCTCGGCGGCGGTGAGGGTCGGGACGAGGTTGAACGCTTGAAAGACGAAGCCGATCCGGTCGCGCCGCAGCTGGGTCAGCTCGGAGTCCCCGAGTGTGCCGATTTCCTCTTCGCCGATGAACGCGCGTCCGGTCGTGGGCGCATCCAGTCCCGCCATGCAGTGCATCAGCGTCGACTTGCCGGACCCCGACGGGCCCATGACCGCCGTGAAGCGGCCGCGGTCAAAGCCGACGGTGACCCCGGCCAGCGCGGTGACGGCGGTGTCGCCCTTGCCATACGTCTTGGTCAGCTCGAGGGCACGGGCGGCCGGCGAGGCTGTCCTCTGCGGTGTGGGGATGATCTCTGTGAGCACGCACCACAGCGTGCTCTCCCCCGGGCCTTCTGAACAGCCGGACAGCCGGAGTCTTGGGTGGTACGGGTAGCCCTACCTCGAGGGGGCGGTCGGGGCGTGTCTGACAGGTGTCCCGTGTGGCGGTGACACGGGCGAGGGCTAACGGCAATGACTGGGGAGTTCTGGGCGATAGTGGTCGTCAGAGGACCAAGATCTCCCACGACCCTCCGCTAGCGCTGGCATTTCGGCGTGTTGAGGGGATCTGTGGGAGGCAAACCCGCACAACCGGCCCACCGGTAGGCCGAAACCACTCCCTTCCCCAGCCGCCGTTGACGTTCGCCGGTGTAGCCGGAGCTCGCTGAGGGACCGCAGCCGGGCCCGCCCAGCGCGGACGTCAGACGGGTGTTCGGCCCAGCGCGCAGATCCGCTCGACGAGCAGCATGAGGAACCGGTCGGCGTCGATGTCGACGGCGACGTGATGCACGGGCAGCCACTGCGTCTGGCGGCGCACGTCGACGTTGGTGCGCCCGCGCGAGAGCTCCCCGCCGGTGTCGATCGTCACGCCGCAACGCGTCGTGTCCAGCAGCGAGCCGTCGATCACGTGCGCGACGGCGACCGCGTCGTGGACGGGCGCGCCCACCCACCCGTAGCGATCGCCGTGGATCGACAGGAAGAAGCGATAAAGATCGGCCACGAGCTTGCCCGGCTCCCCGGCGACCTCGAGCACCTCGAGGTGGTCGGGGGTGAGCAGCGCCTTGTGGGTCACGTCGAGACCGACCATGGTCAGGTCGACGTCGGTGGAGAACACGCGGTGAGCGGCCTCGGGGTCGGCCCAGATGTTGAACTCGGCGGCGGGGGTGACATTGCCCTCCCCGATGGAGCCGCCCATGAGCACGATCCGCTCGATTCGCGACTCGATCCCCGGGTAGCGGGCGAGCAGCAGGCCGATGTTGGTGAGCGGCCCGGTGGGCACGAGCGTCACCGGCACGGGCGCGGCGTCCAGCGTGGCGGCCATCCAGTCCACGGCGTGGGCGTCCAGCGGAACTCGGCTTGGCGGCGGCAGCTCGGCGCCCTCCAGGCCGGTCTCGCCGTGGATGTCGGCGGCGACATGCAGCTCGCGCATGAACGGACGGTCCGCGCCGGCGGCCACGGGCACGTCGGCGCGCCCGGCGCAGTCGAGCACGCGGATGGCGTTGGCGGTGGTCTTCTGAAGCGTCTGGTTGCCGGCGACGGTCGTCACCCCCACGAGCTCGACCTCGTCGCTGGCCAGCGCGAGCAACAGCGCGGCCGCGTCGTCGTGGCCGGGATCGCAGTCGATGATGATCGGTTTCACCGCGCGGATACTACGTCGCGGGTAATCGACCAGCCGCGCCGGCCCTGGGAGTCTGTCGCCTCACAACGACCACACAGGAGGGCCTGATGGCTGACACCGACACGCTGGTGCACAACTACATCGAGATGTGGAACGAGACCGATCCGGAGCGTCGGCGCGACCTCGTCGCCGAGACCGTCACCGACGACGCCGCCTACGTCGACCCCGTCATGGAGGGCGCCGGCATCGACGGCATCGCCACGATGATCGGAGCGGCGCAGTCCCAGTTCCCCGGCCATCGCTTCACGCTGATCGCGGGCCCGGAGGCGCACCACGATCGTGTGCGCTTCACCTGGTCGCTCGCGGCCGACGGCGGAGCGCCGGTGGCGATCGGCGTGGACTTCGTCAGCGTCGCCCCCGACGGCCGGATGCGCTCGATCACCGGGTTCCTGGAGCCTGCCGCGTAGCCGCGGGAGCCTCCCAGGCGCCCGACTCGAGCGGGCGGTCGGCGTAGGCCAGCCGCAGCTCTCGGTCGGAGGGATCCGCGCGTAGGCCGCAGTTGGTCAGCCCCAGGCGCTCGGCCACCTTGATCGAGGGCGTGTTGTGGGGCACGACCCACGCGATGAACGGCACCGCGGCGTCGAGCGCCGACGCCGCGGCCTGCGCCGCCCGCCCCAGTTCGGTGGCGAAGCCGTGGCCCTGGTGGGCGGTGGCGAGCCGGTAGTTGAGATTCCAGGCTCGCGTCCTCTGGCGCTGCGCACCGCCGACGCCGATGATCGCGCCGCTGTCACGGCGGCGGACCGTCCAGTAGCTGAGGCCGTCCTCGTCAAACCGCGCCGCCGCTCGGGTCAGCCAGGTCTCGGTCCGCTCACGCGTCGTATGCCGGCTGTCCGGGTCATACCACCAGCCGGCGGGGTCGCTGAAGATGGGGAACAACTCGTCGAGATCCGTGGCCGGGTCGGTCCGGCGCAGGTCGAGGCGCTCGGTCAGGACGTGCTCGTGCTCGCTGGTCACGCGCACACACGCTAGCCGCGCCAGGGTTCCCGGCCCAGCGCGCGCTCATAGGCCGCACGACCGTGGACGGGATCGCCGTGGGAGACGATCACCCGCTCGAACGGCAGCTCGAGCAGGGCGCGCAGCGCAGGCAGCGCACGCTGCGCGAGCGCCGGGCAGTCCCACACGAGCAGCTCCCCGTGCGGCGCGGTCAGGGCATCCGCGAACACCAGGGTGCGGTGCTCGGGGATCCACACCGGCGTCTCGTTGCGGCCCCGGCCGTCATAGAGGGCCTCGAGCCCGCCGGGGATCAGCGAGCCGGGCTCGATCGCCGTGATCTCGGACCGCGGCGCCTCCCCGGGATAGAACAGCCAGGGCCCGAACGCCCTGGCGCCGTAGCGGCGCACGAACAGGTCGGTGTCGCGCACGTGGTCGGGCTTGAGGATGACGGCCACCGTCGGCGGCGCCGCGTCGAGCCGCGCCCACGCCTCGGTGTCCTCGGGTTCCGGCGCCAGCGGATCGATCACCACGACCTCGCCGCCCGCGGCAATGCTCGTCGAGGTCACCGGCCCCTCGAAGTCGCTCTCGGGCGTCCACGCGGGATGCGCCCGCGTCCACACCCACACGCCCGGGGCGATGTCGCGGATCGCCGCCACCTCAGCGCGCGTTGCGGGGGATGAGCAGGCCGCGGTTGAAGCCTTCGGCGACCGCGGCCGCGCGGTCGTTGACGCCGAGCTTGGCGTAGATGTGCATCAGGTGGGTCTTGACGGTGGCCTCTGAGATGAAGAGCTGGGCGGCGGTGTCGCGGTTGCTCGCCCCCTGGGCCACGAGCTCGAGCACCTCGAGCTCGCGCTGGCTGATCGGCTCCACGCCGGGCGCCCGCATCTGGCCCATCACTCGCGTGGCCACCGACGGCGAGAGCACGGCGTCTCCCCCGGCCGCCGCCCGCACCGCGCGAAACAGCTCGGCCGGCGGTGCGTCCTTGAGCAGGTAGCCGGTGGCGCCCGCCTCGATCGCTGCGAGCACGTCGCCGTCGGTGTCATAGGTGGTGAGCACGAGCACGCGGGCGGGAACGCCGGCGGCGGTGAGGGCGGCGATGGCGCTGACCCCGTCCATCTCGGGCATGCGCAGGTCCATGAGGATGACGTCGGGGGCGAGGGAACGGGCGCGGCGCACCGCCTCCGACCCGTCGCTGGCCTCGCCCACCACCTCGAAGTCGCCGTCGCCGGCGAACATGCCGCTCAGCCCGTTGCGTACGACCGGGTGGTCGTCGACGATCATCACCCGGATCGGCGCGCTCATGAGCGGTCTCCCAGTGCCACCGCGGGGATGGCGGCGCAGATGGCGGTGCCGCCATCGGGCTCGGATTCGATCTCGAGCGTGCCGGCCACGCCCTCGACCCGCTGGCGCATCCCGGACAGGCCAAAGCCGCCGTCGTCGTCGCGCGGGCGCTGAGGCCCGGTGCCGTTGACGGTGACGAAGCCGACGCCGTCGTCGCGAACGTCGAGGGTGACGAGGTCGGCCATGTAGGAGAGGGTGAGCCCGACCCGCGTCGCGTTGGCGTGCTTGGCCACGTTGGCCAGGGCCTCCTGGGCGGTGCGCAACAGCGCCACCTCGATCTCGGGACGCATCACCCGCGGCGTCCCGGTCGTGGTGAAGGACACCTCCAGCCCGTGCAGCTGGCACCAGCGCTCAGAGACATCCTGGATGGCGTCGGGCAGTCGCGCGCCGGCGAGCGGCTCAGGGGCGAGCGCCTGGACGGACCGCCGCGCCTCGCTGAGGCTCTCGCGCGCGAGCTCTACGGCCAGCTCGAGGTGGCGCGCCGCGGCGCCGCCATCAGCGCGCTCGACCACGCCGCCCGCTCCCTGAGCGGCCTGGAGCTGCGTGATGATGCCCATCAGCCCCTGGGCCAGCGTGTCGTGAATCTCGCGCGCCAGGCGCCGGCGCTCCTCCGAGATGCCCGCCTCGCGGGCCTGGATGAGCAGCTGCTCCTGCAGATCGGCGTTGTGGCGCAGGCTCTCCTCCAGGCGCGCGTTGGCCTCGGTGAGGGCCGAGACCTCGCGGGCGCGCCGCTGCTGCTGCTCGTTGCCGATCCACCCGAACCAGGTGAGGGCGGTGGCCACGCCGGCGTTGATGAGGTAGACCACGATCAGCCCGCCGATGGCGTAGGCGCTGTCGTAGGGCCCGGCTCCGGTCTGTGAGATGGCGGTGACCCCCGCCACCATTGCCACGCCGATCAGACGGCCGCGTCCGGTGAACAGCCGCCACGCCCAGAAGTAGCCCGTCCAGGTGTAGAAGCCATACAGCGGCTGGCTGATGACCAGCGCCGCCGACAGCCCGAACAGCACCGCGAACACGATGACGGCGAGGACGGGGCCGACCGGCGGGTTGGGCTCGGTCCAGCTGGTCCGGTGGTCGAGGCGATCCATCGCCACCATGACGAGCGCGGCCGCCGCCGCCAGCGCGAGGTCGACGCGCATCGCGCTGTCGACCCCGTGCCGGGTGGCGATGTCAAACGCGATGCAGAGGAGCAGCAGGATGTAGGGCAGCAACCGGAGGAACGGCGCCTCGCGTCGTTCCCAGAACTCAAGCCACTCCTCGCGGCGCGACATCGACTTGCCTGTGCTCATCGCTCCCAGCGAAACAATCTAGCCGCGAGCGCGCACAGCACCACCGCGTAGCCGGCGAGGACCAGCAGATGCACGGTGCCGGGCCAGTGGCCCGCGATCGCGTTCTGCACCGCGGGAACGGCCGCGCCGAGCGGCGAGTAGTGGCTCACGTCGCGCAGCGCCGTGCCCATCGACGCCTGGGGCACCCACAGCCCGGCGAAGAACATCAGGGGGAAGAACAGCAGCGAACCGACGGCGGCCGCGATCCGCTGGGTCGGGGCCACCGCCGCCACCAGCGTCCCCAGCGAGAGCATCGCGGCGAGGGTCAGCACCATCGCCAGCACGAACCCGCCGAGCTGCCGGGGCAGGGCCACCGAGAACGCGAAGTGGCTCACGAGCGCCACGAGGATGATTGCCGCAGCGGCGAGCGCGAAGTTGATGATGACCTGCGCGGCAAGCAGCCGGACGGCTCCGATCGGCGTCGTGGACAGGCGCCGCAGATAGCCCTTGTCGCGGTAGGACGCCAGCGCGGCGGGCAGGGCGCTGAGCGACAGGATGGTGACGACGAACATCATCACCACCGGGGTGTAGGCGACGATCAGCTTGACGTTGCCCAGCGAATGCTGAGGCTTGTCACCACCGGCGACTCCGAGCACGACGAGCAGGCCGACGGGAAACACGAGCCCCCAGAACAGCAGCATCGGCTCGCGCGCGAACAGCTTCAGCTCGGTGGACAGCAGGCGGCGAAAGCCGCTGGGACGCGCCCGCACGGGGGCGGCGGTGGCGGCAAGGGCGGTCATCGTGACTCCTCTCGGGTCGGCTCGGAAAATTCAGAGGCAACGGCGTCGGCGTCGGCGGTGAGCGCGACGAACGCGTCGTCCAGGGTGGACTGCTCGATGCGGGTCTGCAGCGGCACGACGCCGTCGCGCACGAGCGCCTCCATCACGGCAGCGACGAGATCGCCACTGCCCTCGACGGTGAAGCGGTCCCCGTGGCGGACCACGTCGCGCACGTCGGGCAGCTCGCGCATGCGGGCGACGTCCACCACACCCGACGGGCGGAAGCTGATGCGCTGACGCCCGGCGGAGCCCGCGGCCAGCGCCGCCGGCGTGTCGATCGCGATCACGCGCCCGTGGTGCAGGAGGGCGAGGCGGTCGCACAGGCGCTCGGCCTCCTCCATGAAGTGGGTGACGAGGATGACCGTCACCCCCTCGTCGCGGATGCCCTCGATGAGCTTCCAGGTCTCGCGCCGCGACTGCGGGTCAAGGCCGGTGGTCAGCTCGTCCAGGATGGCCAGCTCGGGCCGGCCGATGAGCGCGAGCGCGATCGAGAGGCGCTGACGCTGACCGCCCGACAGATTGGCGAAGCGATCGTCGCGCTTGGCGGTGAGCCCGAGCAGCTTCAGCAGCCGCTCCGGGTCGGCGGGATCGCTGTAGAAGGAGGCGAACAGCTCGAGCGCCTCCCCCACCCGGAGCTTGTCGGGCAGCTCGGAGGCCTGGAGCTGGATCCCGACCCGCTGGCGCAGCGCCTGGCGGTTCTGCAGCGCGTCGAGGCCGAGGACGCTGATGGAACCGCCATCGGGTCGGCGCAGGCCGCCGATGGCTTCCACCGTGGTCGTCTTGCCGGCGCCGTTGGGCCCGAGGATCCCGAAGATCTCGCCCCGGTTGATGGAGAGCGAGACATCGTCAACTGCGAGCGTGTCGCCGTAGCGCACGCGGAGATGGTCGACGGACACGACCACGTCGGTGGTGGTCTGAGCCCTGGTCTTTTCAAGTGTGGGGGTCATGCCAGCAGAGTCCCACCCACGCGCCCTTCGCACATCGGCTGCCTGGCTGCAATCCGGGGCGAGCTGGGGTGATCTTGCAATCAACCGATCGGTTGATGGGCGATCGGCTACCGCATGGGTTCAATAACTGAACCTAGACGTGCTACAGTACCGCCTTGGCTTGAGTTCGATCACTGAACCCACTCAGGAAAGGCCGACGATGAACTCCGAATCCCCCGCTCTGATTCTCCGGGCACAACGGGCGCGCGCTCGTGCGCCGCAGCTCTCCGGCCTGGCCGCATTCGGGGCCGTCGCCGCGGTGATCGCGGTCGCCTTCTACGCGTCGGCCACCCCTTCGCCGCTGTACGGCGTCTATCAGGCGCAGTGGCACTTCTCGACGACTGTGCTGTCGCTGGTCTACGCGACCTACGCCATCGGCGTGCTCGTCTCGCTGCTCGTCGTGGGCAGCCTGTCAGACCAAGCGGGGCGGCGGCCGGTCCTCGCCTGGTCGCTGCTGGGCCTGCTCGTCTCAGCGCTCATCTTCAGCACCGCGAGCTCCGTGGAATGGCTGTTCGCGGCCAGGGCAGTCCAGGGGCTCGCCACGGGTGGGGCGCTGGGCGCAGCGGGTGCGGCCCTGATCGATCTGCACCCCACCGCGAGCACGCGCACGGCGGCGCTTGTCAACGGCGTCGTCGCCCTGGGTGGGCTGGGCATCGGGGCACTGCTGTCCTCGACGCTGGTGCAGTACCTCCCCGCGCCCCGCGTCGTTCCCTTCCTGGTCGTCGCCGGGATGATCGCGGTCCTGCTGGCGCTCGTGGCGGCGATGCCGGAGCCTGTGTCTCGCCAGGGCCGCCTGGTCATCCGTCCCCAGCGTCCCGGCCTCCCGCGCGAGACCCGCGGTCCGTTCGCGCTGGCGGCGCTCGGCGTCGTCGGCTCGTGGTCGATCGCAGGCGTGTACCTGGCGCTGGGACCCGCTCTGGCCGGCCACCTGCTCCAGACCCACAACGAGCTCGCCGGCGGCGTGGCCACCGTGGCCCTGCTGGGCTCGGGTGCGCTGGCTCAGCTGGCGGGACGCAATCTCTCCAACCGCACCCTGACGGTTGCGGGCTCGGTGATCGTGGCCGGCGGCATGGCGCTCATCGCCACCGCGGTGGCCGTGAGCTCCGCGGCGTTCTTCCTGGCCGCCAGCGCGCTGGCCGGCGTGGGCTTCGGGCTGGCGTTCATGGGCGCGCTGCGCCACCTCACCGGCGCCATCCCTGCGGCTCGCCGCGCCGAGGTGATGTCCGCGTTCTACGTCGTCGGCTACCTGTCCCTGGCCCTGCCCGCCGTGGCGGCCGGGATCGTCGCCGGCGCGGTCGGCGTGTCTGAGACCTTCGAGCTGTTCAGCGCGGGCGTCGTGGTCCTGGCCCTGCTGGTCGCCGCGGGTGGGCGGAGGATCACCGATCCGGCGCAAGCATGATGCGTATGACCTTCGTCTCCGGCGCGTCGGCGAGCACGGTGAGTCCGGCAGCCGTCGGCCGGCCCTGGGCGTCAGTGTCGACGCCGTAGTGCCTGCAGTCCTGGGCGTTGTGGCGCAGGAAGCCCGACACCAGCTCGACGCGGAGCGTGGGCTCGGCGACCAGCTCGGACCGTCCGCCGTAGGTCGTACCGCGCAGCACCACGCTGACCGGGGCGCCGTCGAGGTTGACCCACCAGCGCGACCACGCCGTGCTGGTGAGACAGATGACCTCGGCTTCGCCGCGCTGCCAGTAGCTGACGGGCATCCGGTACCGGCGCGCGCTGCGGCGCCCGGTGAACTCCAACAGGATGATGTGCGCCGAGCGCAGGCTGTGCAGCGGTGAGCGCAGGAGCACCCGCATCACGGCGTTGAGCACCGTGTAGTAGCGACGCTCCCACCAAGTCATGGCTCAGGCACCCGAGCCGCCGTGCCGGGACTGACCGGCGAGGGTCGCCACGAGCTGCGCCCGCGACTTGACCCCGAACTCCCGGTAGGCCTTGGTGAGGTGCGACTCGACGCTGCGCTGGCTCATGTAGAGGGTGCTGGCGATCTGCCCGTTGCTCATGCCCTCGCAGACGAGCTCCACCACGCGGGCCTGGGCCGGCGTGAGCCCGTCCTGATGCTCGCGGCGCTTGAGGCCGATGCGCGAGATCTCGTCCCGCGCCCGGTCGGCCCATATTCGCGCGCCGATCTCCTCGAAGGCTCGCCAGCGCCTGCTCCAGGCTCGCCTTGGCGGCGTTCTTCTGCTTGGTGCGACGCTGGACGATCCCCTGCTCGAGCAGCGTGCGCGCGATCTCGGGTTGCAGGGGGCGGAGCTCGTGCGCGTCGAGCGCCTCCCGCATCCTGCTCAGCGCGGCGACTTGATCTCCGCGCGCGGCAAGGATCGTCCCCTGGCAACGCGTTGCGATGGCAACGGCGTGGGGGTTCGCGACAACGCGCGCCCGGGCGGTGAGATCGTCGGCCACGCGCTGTGCCTCGTCGAGACGACCGAGCGCGACGAGTGCCTCCGCGTCGGCAGCCCACATGTCGATGGTGAGTGAGCCGATGAAGCCGAAGTCCTTGGTCAGGAATGATGTCCGAAGGGGATCGAGCCGCTGATGCGCGCCTTCGGGGTCGCCGGTCCATAGATCGATCGAGGCGAGCACGACGCTCCCGAACAGCTCGATGAGCACGTCGTTGTTTGCGCGACACAGCGCGATCGCACGCTCGCCCGCTTCCCGCGCCTGCTCGAGGTCGCCGCGGCGCGCCGCGAACATCGCCTCGCCGCTCGCCAACCATGCCTCCAACGTCAGCTCGTCGCCGATCTCCATGGCTGCTCGACTCTCGGCGTGGAGGCGCTCCGCGACCTCGACGTTGCCCGCGTACCACTCGAGCAGTCCCAACTCGAACAGCAGTGCCGACAGCTCATGTGACTCGCCTCGGTCACGCGCGCGCCGCACCTGACGCTCCATTGCCGGGCAGCCGCGGGCGTAGTCATCCGACCACCACAGGATCTCAGCCAACCAGCCCGCCGCCGAGTCGCGGCTGACGCCCTCGTCCGGATCGGCAAGCTCGATTGCGCGGTGTAAGGACGGGAAATCGACCGGCTGACCCGTGAAGAACTCGGCCACAGCCACGGACGCCACCGCATGCGACAGCAGGGCCGCGTCACCGGAACGCTCCGCGTGCGCCGCCTCGGCCCGCGCATGCCGGACCATCTCGCCGAACTCGGCGCGGTTGGACGCGCCACCCGCGCTCATCCGATGGATGCGCGCCAGCAGCGTGTCGTGGCCGCGGGCATCGGCGAGAGCCCGCTTCAGCAATTCAGCGCTCACCTCGAAGTCATCAACCGCCTCCGCCAGCTCGCTGAGCGCTCGGGCCCGCAGAGGCCCCGCTGTGAGCTCGGGGACAAGCGCCCCGAGGAGCTCTCGGCACCGCGCGACGTTTCCACCGATCTCATGCATCTCGGCGGCTCGAATCAGCCGCGCGTTGCGAGCCTCGCGGGCGTCGGCCGGCGTCAGCCGCGCCGCTTCCTCCAGCAGCTCGGCCGCGGTCTCCGGGGCGCCGCGGGCGGCGGCCACGTCGGCCCCCTGCTCGATCACCACGGCGAGCGATCGTGCCGGAGCCTCGGCGCCGGCGGCGGTGTGCCGGGCCCGCTGCTGGGGATCGTCCACGGCGTCCGCCAGCCGCCGCTGCATGGCGCGCCGCTGCGCCGGCGAGGCCGACCCGTAATGCGTCGAGGCGAGGAGTGGGTGCGTGAACCTCACGTGATCGCCTGCCACCTCGATGACCTCGGCCTCGACCGCAGCATCGAGATGCGCGAGCCTGAAGTCGTCGGTGACCACCTGCAGCAGCGCCAGTGTCGCGTGCGATGCCGCGGCGACCGCCAGCAACGGCTCGCCGGCCGTCTCGCCAATCCCGGCCAGCCGCCGAGAGATCGCCTCGGTCAACGTGTCGGGGATCGGGAGGTCGCCCCCGCGATCGCCGCGTCGCTGGAGCTCGTGGGCGATGGCGATGGCGTACAGCGGATTTCCGCCCGCGGTGTCGTGGATCCGGCGGATCACTGACCGCGACAGCTCGCGACCGACTTCGGCGGTGACGAGAGCCTCGATAGCGGGCAGATCAAGCGGCTCGACGGAGACGGCCAACACCCGGTCGCGTCCCCCCGAGCCCACCAGTGCCTCCCACAGCGCCCCGCCGCTTGCGGGCCGCCGCGCCATCAGCACACCCACCGCCTCCTCCCGCAGTCGCGGCAGGACAAACGCCAGCACGCGCGCCGTCGGTGGATCGAGCCACTGCTCATCGTCGATGGCGACGAGCAGTGGGGTGCGTGCCGACAGCGTCCGCACGGCGCTGAGCACCGCACGTGGAAGCGCCCGCGCGTCGGGAGTCACGTCGGTGTCGCCCTCGACCATCAGCGCCTGCGACAGGGCACGGCGCTGCGGCTCGGGCAACTCGGACCACACCTCGTCCGGAAGGTCCTCCATCAGGTCGCCCAGCCCGGCGAAGGCGAGGCCTGCGTCAGGCTCGGTCGCGACGGACGCACGGATCGCGTACCCGTGGCCGCGCGCAGCCGCAACCGCCTCGCGCCACAACGTCGTCTTGCCGATCCCGGCTGAGCCCTCGAGCGCGACGACCACGCCACCGGACGGCAGCCCGCCCAGCTGATGCTCGATGCGCGCCCGCTCCGCTTCTCGCCCAACCATCCCCCACGTCCCTCCGTTGCGCCGTCCGTGCAGACACTACTACTGCGGTTTCCCCGATTTACACGAGTCTGACATTTACCTAACGTGGCCTCATTCGCCTGATCAGCTGCCGCTGAGGAGCATGTGATGACAGAACCTATGCGGGGTGCACTGACCTCGATGGTGACGGGATTGCTGGCTGTGGGGGTGATGTCATGTGGCTCGGGCAGCACGACCGCGACGCACAGCTCCACCGGCCGCGGCCACTCCCCGGGAGGCGCGACGCCTGCTGAGAAGGCGGGCGAGAACCCAAGCGGGCAGATCCTCACTGGTCTCACCAAAAAGCGGGGCGGCACCCTGACCGTTTACACGAGCCAGGACTTCCTCCACCTGGATCCGGGTGAGACATATTTCACTCTGGATTACGGAGTCGAGTACGCCTCACAGCGACCGCTGTTCTCCTACAAGCCCACCACTGCCAACGCCCTGAGCCCGGATCTCGCCACTGAGGTCCCGACGACCGCCAACGGCGGCATCACGAACGACGGCAAGACGATCACCGTCCACATCCGCTCGGGCGTCCGCTTCTCCCCTCCGGTGGATCGTGAGGTGACCTCGGCCGACGTTGCGTATGCGATCGAGCGCGGCGCGAACCCCAATGTCGCCAACCCGTATTTCGGCGCGTACTTCGGCGCGGGCGCGCCGGCGCCGCTGGTGGGCGCGAACAGCACGAACTACAAGGGCGGCCCGATCCCGGGCATCCAGACCCCGAACAAGTTCACGATCGTCTTCCACACGACCAAGCCCAGCGGCGCGTTCCTGGTCTCGGCGTTGAGCCTCCCGATCTCCATGCCGGTTCCGCCGAGATTCGCCGAGCCGCTGGACAAGAAATCGCCGACGACGTACGGCAGCAAGTACCTGGTCGCAACGGGGCCGTACATGATCAAGTCCAACCTCAAGACGGGCCTTGTCCAGGGCATCGGCTACCAGACCGGCAAGTCGCTGAACCTGATCCGCAACCCCAACTGGAACCCCAAGACCGACTATCGGCCCGCGTACCTGAACGCGATCAACTTCAGCATCGGCGGCGACGCCACCGTCATCGGCCGTCAGGTGCTGCAGGGCTCTGACACGGTCCAGTTCGACAACCCGGCCCAGTCGATCGTCAAGCTGGCCTACCAGTCCTACCCGTCACAGATCACGTTCACCCCGGGCGCGGGCGACAACTACGTCGCACTCAACAACTCAGCCGGCCCCTTCAAGAACGTCAACCTGCGCCGCGCGGTATGGGCCAATCTCGACCGCGCCGCCATCCCCAAGCTCATGGGCGGGGCGCTGGTGGCACAATCGGCAACGCACTTCATTTACCCCGGCGTAGACGGCTTCCAGCAGGCCGGCGGCTACGCCGGCCCACAGGTCCCGTGGAACAAGAGCGTGACCGGCAACCGCCAGGTCGCCGAGCAGTACATGAAGGCAGCCGGCTTCAAGTCCGGGAAGTACACCGGGTCGGCCACCGTGCAGATCGTCGGGGCCAACAATGCGTTTTCGCCGGCGATGGTTCAGCTCGTCAACACTGACATGACGCAGTTGGGCTTCCACACCCACGTGAGCCTGGTCGATCAGTCGGTGATGTACGCCAAGTACTGCGGCGTGCCCAAGCAGGAGATCGACGCATGCCCGACCGTGGGCTGGGTGCGTGACTTCGCCGACCCGCTGACGGTGCTCTACGTGCCGTTCTACGGCCCGGCGATCACCCAGACCAACAACTCCAACTGGGGTCAGGTCAACGATCCACAGATCAACGCCGCGATGGACAAGGCGGCGCTCGTCGCCGATCCGACGGCACGAGCGCAGGCGTGGGCGAACATCGACAAGATGCTCGTCAACCAGGCCGTCGCGATCCCCGAGAATTTCAGCAACGAGCCCAACCTCGAGTCAAAAGACGTGGCCGGCGTCAATTCCCTCTGGAACGAGGGGACCTGGGACCTGGACTTCACCTCGCTGAAGAACCCGTGACCGCCGCCCAGCCCGACGTACCGGGCCGCCGCAGGCCAGTCGTCGTGGACGCCTACCTGCGGCGTGCCTCCGATGCCACCACCGCTTCCCGGGATCGCCGGGAGGTCCGGCGGTGGATCGAGCGTCGCGGCTGGAAGCTGGCACGTCTTCACGAGGACCTGCCGACGGCCCGGTCCGGTCTCGGCGAGGCGATCGCACGGGTCCAGTCGCGGGAGACTGCCGGCGTGGTCACCGTCGGCCTCACCCATCTCGGCCGCACCCTCCCGGAGGTGCTGAGCACGGTCGAGCGCATCCACGCCGCCGGGGGCCTGTTCGCGAGCGTGCACGATGGACTCGACCTCAGCACTGCCGCGGGCCGGCGGCGCCACCGGGGGCTGCTGAGCACGGTCGAGTCGGGATCCGAGCCGGCCGCCCTTGAGCCGGTCGAGCTCGCGCGGCCCGCTCAGAGGAACTGCCGACCGCCATCGACGATGAGGGTCTGGCCGGTGATCATCGCGCTGGCCTCGGAGGCGAGGAAGACCGCCGTGCCCACGATGTCCTCGGGCTGGAGGCCGCGTTTGATGGCTCCGCGCGCCACCCCATAGGACTCGGCATCGGGGATGAGCTCGCGGCTGGCCTCGGTGAGCGTGAACCCGGGCGCGAGCGTGTTGACGCGCACGCCGTCATCGCCGAGCTCCCTCGCCATCACGCGCGAGAGCCCGATCAGCGCGCTCTTGGAGGCGACGTAGTGGGCCCACAGCGGGGAGCCGCTCATCACCGTGGCCGAGGCGACGTTGACGATGGAGCCGCCTCCGTCGCGCAGGGCCGGTGCGCACGCCTTGGCACACAGCCACGGCCCGCGGAGATTGACCGCCATCACCCGGTCCCACTCGGCCACCTCGATCTCGTCGAACGGCGCCCGCGCCAGTCCGGCGTAGACCGCCGCGTTGTTGACGAGCGCGTCGACGGTCCCAAAGACCTTCACCGCCGTACGGGCCAGCTCCCGCGTGCTCTCCTCCGCCGCCACGTCCACCGTCACCGCAACCGCGTGCACTCCGTCGACCTCGTCGGCGACCGCCGCGCACGTCGCCGTGGCCGCCTCGCCGTCCAGGTCGGCGGCGACCAGCCGCGCGCCCGCCCGCGCGAACCCGAGCGCGAAGGCGCGACCCAGCCCGCCGCCCGCGCCGGTGATCACGGCGCAGCGACCGTCCAGCGCGCCGCTCATCGAACCGGCTCGGCGGCGAGCGCGGCCCGGCTGGCGGCCAGCTCGCGGCGCGCCACCTGCCGTGCGGCGTCCGTGAACAGCCAGCGATCGATCTCGGAGCCGACCCAGTCCATGAACCCATCCGGCGTGAGATCCATCCAGGAATGGCAGATCCGGACCGCGGACTCCGTATAGCGCCACAGCTTGTCGGCGTCCTTGACCAGCTCGTCCTCGCGGCTCACCGCCTCGGCGCGGGAATCGTGGCCGTCGATGATGTCCTGGATCGCCGCCGTCCGCCCGGCGTCCCAGCCGACCTCGCCCAGGATCTCGCGGGCGAGCGCCGCGCCCTGGATCTCGTGCCGGCGGGTGATGTCGGGCTCCCAGCCCTTGACCGCCCCGGCCAGGCCCTTGAGGTGGTCGTCGGAGGGAACCGCCATGTAGCCGATGTCGTGCAGCAGCACCGCCGGCAGGACGATGTCAGCGTCGGCCTCGGTGTGGACGGCCAGCAGCTCCTGGGCCAGCGCGTAGGACTCGGGCACGTGGATCTCGTTGGAACGTGTCTGCCAGTACGGCTCGGCGCGCGCGTAGATGCTCGCGTAGCGGTCGAGATCGACGACTGCGCTCACGGGCTGACCGGGTCGGGGGCCAGCTCGTGGGTGCGCAGGATCCGGCGGGTCTCCGCCAGTTCGGCCCGGGCGATCTCGCGCGCCCCCTCGGTGAACAGCCGGTCCTCGATCTGGGGCGCGGTGTGCTCGGCGTACTCCGAGGGCGTCATGCCCCACCAGTCACACGCGATTCCGATGCCCGCAACCGAGAAGCGCCACAGCACGTCGGCGTCCTTGACCAGCTCATCCTCGGGCGAGAGCGCGTGGGCGCGGGTGTCGTGTCCGTCGATGATCTCGGCCACGCGGTCGACGATGGCCGCGTCGTAACCGAGCGCAGCGAGGATCTCACGGGCCAGCCCCGCGCCCTCGCGCTCGTGGGCCCTGCGGACCTCGGACTCCATCATCCCCGGGCCGAAGGCGTCGCGATAGATCGCGTCCTGGTCGACCACGGCCCAGCCGATGTCGTGCAGCAGGATCGCCAGCGAGACGATCTCGTCCTCGACGTCCGGGCGCTGGGCGAGCAGCCGTTGGGCGTAGTCGTAGGCCATCGGGATGTGGACGTCGTTCTTGCGCGCGCGCATGTATGGCCGCGCCGCCGCCCACACCGAGCCGTGGTCAGCCATCGAGGACGGTCACCGTCCCGCTGTTGCCGTCGACGCGGACGCGCTGGCCGGTCTGGATCGACGTGGTGGCCGAGCCCGTGCCGGTGACCGCGGGCAGGCCGTACTCGCGGCAGACGATGGCGGCGTGGCTCATCATCCCGCCGATGTCGGTGACCGCGGCGGCGATCCGGCCGAACACCGGACCCCAGCTCGGCGCCGTGATCCTGGTGACGAGCACCTCGCCCTCCTGAATCTCGCTCAGCTCGTCGGCCCCGCCGATGACGCGCGCGATGCCCTCCACAACACCCGGCGACGCCGCCATGCCGCCGAGGACGCCGCCGTCGACGCCGGCGTTCAGCCAGCCCGAGACCGCCTCGCTGGTGATGCCGTAGAGCATGATCGTGAACGGCTCGGTGACGATCGACGGCGGCTCGTTCATGGCGGGTGCGGGCGCCTTGAGCTCGAGCGCGGCGATGATCCGCTTACGCCGGGCGATCTCGGCCGGCCAGTAGTAGGGCCCCATCGGCTCCACGCCGACCCCCCACCCGTTGCCGTAGTCGAAGATCGCCTGCTGGAGCTCGTCGCGGCGCACGTAGAAGATGTCGTCGGCCTCACCCCAGAAGCCCGCGTCGGCCAGCACCTGGCCCAGCCGGCGGATCTTGCGCCAGAAGATCGACAGTGACCAGTGCTCGATGTAGAAGTTGTGGTCCTCGACATAGGGGAACACCAGCCGGGCGAGCCCCAGCTTGCCGTCGAACACCTCCCGGGCCTCGTCGTCGGGCAACAGCTCGCGGTACTCGTCGGTGATACGGTCGCGCTCGGCGCGGATCTGCTCGGTCGGCCGCTCGATCTCGTCCCCGGCCCGCAGCCGCGCCGCGTAGTCGCGAATGAAGCCCAGCGGAATCTCGAGGTGATCGCGCCAGACGCGGTCGCTCGAGTACATGCCGTTGCCCGCCGAGAAGTTGAACCACGGGTCCTGGGCCTGCTGCCAAGCGGCGAGCCACTGGGCCCCGCCGGGCGCGCCGGCTACCGCCTCCAGCGCGGCGGGCGCATCGCCGTCGGTCGCCGGGCCGTTCCCCAGCGCGTCGTCCACGCCCAGCTCGACGGCCAGGCGGGCCAGCTTGCGCAGCTCCTCGTCGGGCCGGAACAGGACCACGTCGATGCCCTGGACCATCTTGGCGATCCCCAGGTCAGCGACGCCGGGCAGCACCTCCTTGCAGAAGGTGAAGAAGTCCAGGTAGGCGACGTAGCCGAGATTGAGGAACTCGAAGTGATACTGGAACGCCTCGTAGCAGAGCTCGATGGCGCGGTTGTAGTGGTGCGCCAGGGCGAAGGTGTTGTCCAGGCCGACCCCGTCCTTGACCCAGGCGAGGTCGACCATCTCGGGCAGCGGCTCGAACTCGAGCGCCTCGAGGTCGGCGATCACCCGCCGGACCTTCGTCTGCCAGTTCTCCAGCAGCGCCGTCCAGTTCTCGAAGTAGTGGCCCGCGCGCTCGGCAAAGTGCGGCACCCGGCCGGGGATGTCCTCGTCGGGCACGGGGACGGGGCTCATGTAGACGTAGCCGTTGTGGACCCGGTAGTCGATCCCGTTGGCCGGCGGGATCAGCAGGTGGCGGGTGTTGTACTGGCCCAGGCACTTGATGGCGAACTCCACGGTGATCGTGTCGAAGGGCTTGAACACCGTGGGCCAATGCTGGAGGTCCGCGAACCAGAAGCGCCCCTCCTCGAACTCGCGCCGGTCCTCCCGGAAGTGCAGGTAGTACGGGTAGAGCTCCTCCCAACCCTCGGCGCCCTCGGGCGCCGGGTCGTCGTAGGGGCTGACGAACCGCTTCGCCTCAGTGATCGACATCCGCGTTGCTCCTTGCGGCCAGTGGGTTGATGAGGGTGTTGGCGATGCTCTGAAGGCCGGTGGCGTAGGCGCCGCTCGGGCGGTCTGTCTTGCGGGGTGTCGGGGTGCTCCACACGGTCTCGGGCCGGCTCTGGAGCAGCAGCACCTCGCCGTCGCCGTCCAGCGCCCACTCGACGTCCTGCGGGCAGCCGTAGTGGCGCTCGACCTGCTTGGCCAGCCGCGCCACCGCGATCACCTGGGTGCAGTCCAGCGCCGGCTCCATCTGCCGGTCGGGCTCCACGTCGTGCTCCACGACGCACCTGCCGGCCAGGTCGGGCACCAGCTCGATCATCTTGTGGGCGATCGCCTGACCGGTGATCTCCAGGATGACCTTGTCCACGGAGTAGTTGTCCGGCGTGACGGTGCCGCCCGCCACCGTCTCGCCGAGCCCGAACGCGGCCTCGATCACGATCGTGGTGCGGTCGCCGGTGAGCGGATCGAGCGTCATAGCCACGCCGGCGGCGTGCGCGTGAACCATCCGCTGGACCACCACCGCCATGCTCACGTCCTCCTCGGGGACGGCGTGGTCATGGCGATAGGACAGCGAGCGCGCGGAGTAGACGCTGGCCCAGCACCGCTGCACGTGCGCGAGCACGGCGTCCTCCCCCACCACCCACAGGTAGGTGTCCTGCTGGCCGGCGAAGCTCGTTTGGGCCGAGTCCTCGGTGCTGGCGCTCGAGCGCACCGCGACGGGAACGTCGTCACCCAGCTCGCGGTAGCCGTCGCGGATCGCCCGCTCGACGTCGGCCGGGAGCCGGACCGTCTCGAGCAGGTCGCGGATACGCGCGGCGTCGGAATCCAGCGCGGCCACGTCGCGGCGGTCCAGGGACGCCAGCGTGGTCGCGATCCGCTCGCGCAGGCCGTCGACGTCGCGCGCCGCCTCGAACGCGGCCGTCGTGACGACGTAGCCAGGCGGGACCGGCAGACCCGCCGCGGCCAGCGTGGCCAGGCTCGCGCCCTTGCCCCCGACGACCGCCGGGTCCGTCCCGCACGTGCGCAGCGGCGCGGCATACGGGGTCACCGGCTCGACGCTCCAGGTGACGTGGACGTGGGCCGGGCCGCGGAAGGTGCTGTTGGCCGAGTAGTCAAACGGCTGGTCGGCGGCGAGGGTGAGGCCGGGCAGCCGGCGGGCCAGTTCCTCGAGCACGACCCTGGCCTCCAGCCGGGCCAGCGGCGCGCCCAGGCAGAAGTGGATGCCCAGCCCGAACGCCAGGTGACGCGAGCCGTTCTCGCGCTCCAAGTCTATGCGGTCAGGCTCGGCGAAGACGTGCTCGTCGTGGTTGGCGGAGCCGAGCAGCAGCAGCAGGCTCGTCCCGGCTCCGAGCTCGACGCCGCCGACGGTGGCGGGGCGCGTGGTCAGCCGCTTCCATGTGAACACCGGGGTACTGATGCGTAGCATCTCCTCGACCGCGGCCGGGATCTTCTCGGGGTGCGCGCACACCGCCTTCCACGCGGGCCGTCGGGCCAGGAGCTCCTTGAGGCCGTTGGCCAGCAGCGCCGTGGTCGTCTCGTGCCCTGCGGTCAGCTGGCCGTAGACCAGGCCGGCGATCTCGTCCGGCGTCAGCGTCAGATCGCCCTGGAGGTAGATGCGCGCGAGATCGCCCGGAAGGTCGTCCTGAGGGTCGCGCAGGCGCGCCGCGACGAGCTCGCGGCAGTAGCTCCAGTAGCGCACCAGGTTCTCGGCGTGGTGGGCCTGCTCGGCCAGCGGTGCGTCGCCGAAGTTCATGTAGACGCGACTCTGCGCCCACTCCTTGACCCTGGGCACGTCCTCGTCGGGAATGCCGAGCATCCGGAAGATGACCAGCGCCGGCAGCTCGTGGGCGAGCTCGCCCACCAGATCGGCGTGACCGCGATCGGCGAAGCGGTCGATCATGCGGGTGGCGATGGCGCGGATCTCCGGTTCCAGCGAGGCGACCCGCCTCGGGGTGAACGCCTTCTTGATGAACCCGCGCAGCCGGGTGTGGTCGGGCGGCTGGTGGCCGGACAGGCCCGAGACGACGGAGAAGCCGCCCTCGTCGAGGATCCGCTGGACCTCGGCGGGTCGGCGCCGGAACGGCGACTGGGTGTTCTCCGAGGAGAAGGTCTCCGGGTCGCGGAAGATCTCGCGGATGTCCTCGTAGCGCGTGACCACCCAGTAGTCGATCTCGGGGCTGTAGAAGATCGGCGCCTCGGCACGGGCGCGCGCATAGAAGGGGAACGGATCGGCCAGGTCAAACGGCTTGAAGTCGCGGCCCAAGTCGGCGTGGGGGCAGACGGGCACGGAGATGGCGTCGGCTGGCACGAGACTCTCTCCCTCCTCGAACGCCGCCGGCATTCCCGGCGGCGCGGCTCACGCTATCCGGAGACGACAGGCCCGCGGGCGGATGCGTTCGCCTCTGGCGAACGGCGGCGATAGGGTTGCGCCACCGTGCCAGCGCGACCGCCGACCGACGATCCCCTGCGATCGGTCTCGATCGCGCTCTCGATCCTGGACTGCTTCGGCGTGAGCTCGGAGCTCGGCCCCAGCGCGGTCGCGCGCGAGGTCGGTATCGCCAAGAGCACGGCCAGCCGCATGCTGGCGGTGCTCGCGTCGCGCGGGGTCCTCGAACGCCACGGCCCCGGGCGCTACCGCCTGGGCCTGCGCATGTTCGAGTTCGGGCAGCTCGCGCTCAGCCGTCTCAATCTGTTCGAGGCCAGCGTGCCGGTGCTCGCGGCCCTGCGCGATCGCGTCCGCGACCTCGTGCAGCTGGGCGTGCCGATGGGGGCGGAGGTCCTGTTCCTCGATCGCTTCGAGGCCCAGAACCTCGATCCGCGCTTCCATGGCCAGCAGTGGCGTCGGGTGCCCGCGCACTCTTCGAGCTCGGGGCGCGCGATCGCGGCCTTCAATCCCACGGTGGCGCGCTCGATATTCGAGGCTGGGCTGATCCGCCGCACGCGTTACACCGTCGTCGATCCCCGCCGATTGGGCGAGATCCTCGCCGAGATCCGCCGCCGCGGCTACGCCGCCACCCACGAGGAACTCGAGGAGGGGATCTCCTCGGTGGCGGCTCCTATCCTCGTCGGCGACGGCGACGACCGGCGGGCTATCGCCGCGGTGTCGGTGGCCGGGCCCACGGCCAGGCTGCAGCGCGGCGGCATCGCCACCATCGCCGCACGCACGCGCGAGGCAGCGGATCACATCAGCGGTCAGCTGAGGTGATCCGCTCGGGCTCGGTTGTCCATGGCCGAACCGCGCCTCTCTCCACCCGGGGTTTCTGACCGGTCGCCCGGGGGAACGTTCAGCCGTATCCAGTGGCTGAGAGAGAGGTGGGTGGACTGATGGGCCGACGAGGAATCGCAACGCTCGTGTCGATGTTGTGTGTCGGCGTCGGCGCCGCCGCGCCGGCGAGTGCATCCGCCGCCCACCACCGCGGCCAGGGGGCGGGCGGGGCGGTGGCCATCGGCACCGGAGGCGCCGTCGCCTCGATGGACCAGGGCGCCAGCCAGGCCGGGATCGACGTGCTCAAGCGGGGCGGCAACGCGGTCGACGCCGCCGTCGCGACGGCGAGCGCGCTCGGCGTCACCGTGCCGTGGGTGGCCGGCCCCGGTGGCGGTGGCTTCATGGTCATCTACAACGCGCGCTCGCACGCCGTGACGACCGTCGACGGCCGCGAGACCTGCCCGGCCGCGTGCACGACCACCATGTTCGTCGATCCCTCGACGGGCAAGCCGATGGACTACACGACGGCCTCGGATCAGCCGCTGGCCACCGGGGTGCCGTCGATGGTCGCGACGTGGGCCTCGGCGGTGCGCCGCTACGGGCGGCTCTCGCTCGGCAACGATCTGCAGCCCGCGATCCACGTCGCCCGACACGGGTTCGCGGTCAACTTCGACTTCAACCAGCTCGAGCAGTCCAGCCTGTCGACGCTGCAGGCCTACCCGGCAAGCCGGTCGCTGCTGCTCACGCCCTCCGGCGACCCGCTCCCGGTGGGAACGTGGCTGCGCAACCCCGACCTCGCGCACACCTACGAGCTGATCGCCCGCCAGGGTCCGTCGGCGCTCTATGACGGCCCGATCGGCCAGGCCATCGTCGAGGCCGACGATCACCCGGTGCTCACGCCCGGCCAGACGGTGGTCACCCAGCCGGGCATCATGACGATGGGCGACCTCAGCTCCTACCGCACCCGCATCCTCGCCCCGACCAAGGTCAACTACCGCGGCCTGGACGTCTACGGGATGGCCCCGCCGTCGAGCGGCGGCTCCACCGAGGGGGAGATCCTCAACATCCTCAACGGCTTCCCGCTCAGCTCCGAGTCACGCGCCCAGGCGTTGTTCCAATTCATCGAGGCGTCGCGGCTGGCCTACGCGGACCGCAACGCCTACGTCGGCGATCCCGACTTCGTCAACGTCCCGCTCTCGGGACTGCTCGATCCGGCTTTCGCCGCCACGCGCCGCTGCCTGATCGGCAGCACCGCGGCAACATCGCCGGTGGCGCACGGCTCGCCGATCGCACCGTTCGGGTCCTGCCCGGCGGCGGCGTCGTCGAGCCAGGGTTCGTCCGCCTCACCCGAGGCCCACCACACCAACAACATCGTCGCCGAGGACAAGTGGGGCGACGTGGTCGCCTACACCAACACCATCAACTTCTTCGGCGGCAGCGGCCAGGTGGTGCCCGGCTACGGGTTCCTGCTCAACAACGAGATGACCGACTTCGACTTCGCCCCATCCTCGCCGGGCGCGACCGACCCCAACCTGCCGGCCGGAGGCAAGGAGCCGCGGTCGAGCATGGGCCCGGTCATCGCGGTGCAGGACGGGCGGCCCCAGTTCGCGATCGGCGCCGCGGGCGGGTCGACGATCATCGAGACGGTGGTCCAGACCCTCATCAACCACGTCGACTTCGGGATGACCATGCCCGACGCGCTGGATGCGCCCCGCGTGGCCCAGACCAACTCCTCGTCGAACACCTCGCTGGCTGAACCGGACTTCTACAACAGCCAGCTCGCCCAGCAGCTGACGAGCCAGTACGGCGAGAAATTCGCCCTGGCCACCGGTCCCATCCTGCCGCTGGACAACTACCCCGGTGACGCCACCGCGCTCCAGATGCTGGGGCACGGGCAGGCGGAGGCGGTGGCCGAGGGCGTCCGGCTGGGTGGCGGAAGCGCTCTCGCGCTCCAGGGCGATCACGGGCGCAACGGCGCGGACGCGCGCGGCGCGGCGCACCGGCGCGGCGGGGCGCACCGGCGGGGCCGCCACTGAGCGGCCCTCCCGCGCGGCCCTACTGCGCGGCCTTCGAGTCCCCGTCGATCGGGAGCATCTGCCCTGAGATCGTGCGCGCATGCGGGCCGGCCAGGAACACCGCCAGCGCGGCGATGTCCGCGGCCTCGGTGAACTGCCGAATCGACTGGTTGCCCAGCGCCCGCTCGGTCTCCTCCTCGACGCTGCGGCCCGAGATCTCGGCCCGGCCGCGCAGGACCCCGCGCACGCGCTCGCCCTCGACGCCGCCGGGATGGATGGAGTTGGCGGTGATCCCGAACGGGCCGAGCTCCAGGGCCAGCGTCTTGGTGAAGCCGACCAG
This sequence comes from uncultured Actinomycetota bacterium, assembly GCA_963708835.1. Taxonomy (GTDB): domain Bacteria; phylum Actinomycetota; class Thermoleophilia; order Solirubrobacterales; family Solirubrobacteraceae; genus Palsa-465. Next base: position 130,001 of record CAVPUB010000005.1, read on the forward strand.
TCCCCACTTGGTGGTCGCGTAGGCGACCCGGTGGGGATAGCCGAAACGGCCCGCCAGCGAGCTCATGACGATGATCGAGCCGGCGGGCGATCGCTTGAGCAGCGGGATGGCGTGGCGGGTGACGTCGAACGTGCCGCTGAGATTGACGGCCAGCACCGCGTCCCACTCCTCGCGCCCGAACTCCTCGACCGGGGCGGTCGGCCCGGCGATCCCGGCGTTGCTGACGAGCACGTCGAGGCCGCCGAGATCCCGGGCCAGGTCGGCGAACATCGCCGCCACCGACCGCGGATCGGTGATGTCGCAGACGGTCCCCGTGATCAACGCATCCGACGCGGTGACCGCGGCGAGCGCCTCGGCATCGGGATCGGCGATGTGGACGCGGGCCCCGGTGGCCGCAAACGCCCGCGTGATGGCCAGGCCGATGCCGCCCGCGCCGCCCGTGACGAGCACTCGCTGGATCTGGGGCACGGCGTCGCTCATGAGAGCATCATGACGAGACATGGGGCCGAAACGCGGCCGACCGATGATTTCGCCGCGCGCCGACGTCTCATGGGCACATGCCTACGAAAGGAGCTCCCCGTGGAGTGGAGTCTTGAAGTCGTCGTCCTCCCCGTCTCCGACATCGAGCGTGCCGTGGCCTTCTACCGTGACCAAGTCGGATTCCACCTGGACCATGACACCCAGAACGAGCAGATGCACGTGGTGCAGCTCACCCCGCCCGGCTCTGGCTGCTCGATCGTGTTGGGCGATCTGCCCTCCCAGAACGAGATGGCTCCCGGCTCCATGAAGGCGCTGCAGCTGGTGGTGTCCGACGGCGCGGCAGCTCGTGAGGAGCTGCTGGACCGAGGCGTCGAGGTGAGCGACCTGATGGTCATGAGCCCCATGGACGGCGGGACCTTCTTCGGCTTCCAGGATCCCGACGGGAACTCGTGGGCGGTCCAGGAGATCAAGGCCCGCGCCGCCAACCCGCTCATCCCGCGGGACCACAGCGGCCTGCGCGAGTGGGCGGGCGGATAGGCTCCCGGCCCCGGTCCGCTTCGCGATCGACCTCGGGCAGCGTCTCGCGCAGTAAGGTCGTGTCATCGACTCAGGAGGCGGGGGGATGTTGACCAAGGTTCAGGGTCCACAGGGGATCACTGTGCATCTGCTGTCGCAGATCGACGCGCAGATCGACAGCAAGCCGATCGCCGAGCAGCCGTCGCTACCGGCGATCGAGGCCCAGGCCAACGAGGTGGCGGACCTGTTCGTGGGGTTCGTGCAGAGTGCCGCGGCAACGCTCGACATCTGCATCTATGACTTCCGCCTCGACCTCTCCGACGTGAGCGACAAGATCGTGACCGCGATCAACGGCGCCGCCGAGCGGGGCGTGGCGGTACGTGTCGCCTACGACGCCAAGCAGACCGACGACGAGGTCATCATCAAGCAGTTCCGTGGCGCGGGCGGCGACCCGGCGCCGATCGGTACCCACGCGTTCCTCGCCCGCTCACTGCACGCCCCGGTTCAGACCAAGGCGATCGCCGAGGTCACCGTCCACGATGAGGTCACCGCCGAGCCGATCAACCCGAGCAGCCACATCATGCATCAGAAGTACATGGTGGCCGACGCCGCCACTGCGGCTGCGGCCGTGTGGATGGGCTCGACCAACTTCACCGTCGACGCGTGGGCCCTTCAGGAGAACAACATCGTCACGGTCACGTCGCCTGATCTCGCCGGTCAGTACACGAAGGACTTCGACGATCTGTGGACCACCGGGAAGCTCACCGGCACCGGACAGGGCAATATGGGCACGGTGACCGTCGGCCCGGCGGACGTCCGCTACGCGTTCGCCCCGGGCGAGGGCAGCACGATCGAGAGCCTCATCGCACAGACGATCGCGGGCGCGACGCGCCGGCTCCGGGTCGCCTCGATGGTCACGTCCTCACCGGCGATCCTGACCGCGCTGAAGGATCAGCTCGACGCCGGGATCGACTTCAAGGGTGTCTATGACAAGGACGAGACCCTGGACGTGCTCAAGCAATGGCAGAGGTCCGCGACCGGGGCTGACAAGGTCGCCCTGCTGCAGGCCGTGATCGCCAAGATGGTGGCGAAGAACTCGCTCCCATTCACTGCCACCGGCGCGCACAACTTCATGCACGACAAGGTGGTCGTCGCCGACGACACGCTCGTCACCGGCAGCTTCAATTTCTCCGCCAACGCGGCGCACAACGCCGAGAACGTGATCGCGCTCACGGATACCGGCCTGGCCGATGCGTACGCCGACTACATCGACCAACTGGCCGCGCGCTACGCAGCGGTCAGCGCACGGCGGTGATGTCCGTTTGGTCCAAGACGCGGATCGCGGACCATGGTTCCATCCGAGGCTCACGACCAGGAGCACGCCGATGAACATCGAGTTTCTCTCCACGATCGCCGTGGTGACCGCCGATCCTCCGTCAAGCCGCCGGCTCTACGTCGACACGCTCGGCCTGCCGCTGGAGTGCGGCGTCGACGGGGAGTACTTCCACAGCGAGCAGCTTGCGGGCGTCAAGCACTTCGGCGTGTGGCCGCTGCACCAGGCCGCGGAGGCCTGCTTCGGGACCCAGGCCTGGCCCGCCGACCGCCCCGTCCCGCAGATGAGCGTCGAGTTCGACGTGTCCGACGCCGACGCGGTGCGCGCCGCGGCCGACGAATTGGTCGCCGCCGGCTACGAGGTCCTGCACCCGGTCCGCGAGGAGCCCTGGGGCCAGACCGTCGTCCGCCTGCAGTCGCTCGAGGGGTCAATCGTCGGCGTCAGCTACGCGCCGTCGCTGCACGACTGACCGCCGTGCCGGGAGGGCATCAGCGCCGCCGGCCCGCGTCGTAGCGGCGCCGGTCGCGCTTGGTCGGCCGCCCGCCGAGGTCGAGCGGGCCCGCGAGCCGCCGCAGCTCACGCTGGCGCTCACCCTCGGCCACGCTCTCCGGGGTCTCGTCGTAGAGCGCCGCGGCCTCGGGGGCCGACACGCGGCGCTCGGCCGCGCCGCGGACGATCACCGTGCGGCGCAGCGGCCCGATCGTGATCTCCAGCTCATCGCCGGACGCGATGTCGCGGCTGGGTTTGGCCGCCACCCCGTTGACATGAACGCGTCCCCCCTTGACCGCCTCGGCCGCGAGCCCGCGGGTCTTGAACAGGCGCGCCGTCCACAGCCACTTGTCGATGCGCATCAGCCGCCGGCGAGCACGGGGGTGTAGCCCTCGCCCTTGAGGATCTCGATCACGACGTCGCGGTGGTCACCCTGGATCTCGATCACGCCGTCCCTGACAAAGCCCCCGACCCCGCACCGCTTCTTGAGCTTGCCGGCCAGCGTCTTGAGCCCGGCGTCGTCCACCGGCACGCCGGAGACGGTGGTCACCGGCTTACCGCGACGGCCCGCGACCTCGCGCCGCACCTCGACGCGGTCGCCGTCGGAACGGCGCTGCTTGAGCCCGGGGTCGCGCGCCTTGCGCAGGTCGCCGTCGGTCGTCGAGTACACGATCCGGGAGTCGCGCTTCATCGCCTGAGACGGTACCGGTCGGCTCGTGGCCCGCACCGCCCACGAAACCCACGCCCGTTCACACGCCTTAGCGCAGGCTTAGCGGTTGACCATGATCCCGGCGGTACCGTCGGGTGATGCGGATCGCGGTGCCCCTGGTGGCGGCGCTGGTGGCGGCAGGCTGTGGCGGGAGCGTGCCGTTTCACCACAGCAGCGCGAGCCAGGCGAAACAGACCACGACCACCGCGGGCGTCTCGTCCTCGACCCCCGTGCTGACCACGCACACCACCAGCAGCGCCGGGGCCGCCGCGCGGCCACAGATTGTCAACGGCTCGTTCTACTCTCCCGCCGTCAAGGGGACGTTGCACTACCAGATCGCCCTGCCGCCGGGCTATGCCACGAGCGCCAAGCGCTACTCCGTTCTTTACCTGCTGCACGGCCTGCCCTCCAGCGCCGAGGCCTACAAGGGCGTCGCCGGGTACGCCGGGCGGCTGGCGGCCACCAACGACCCGGCGATCGTCGTCGGCGCCCAGGGGGCGCGGCCCGGCGACACCGATCCCGAGTGGCACAACTGGGGTCCGGGGCGCGACTGGGACACCGCGACCCAGCACGATCTCGTCTCCTACATCGACCACCACTACCGGACGATCGCCAAGCGCTCGGGCCGGGGCATCATCGGCATCTCGGCGGGCGGATACGGCGCGACCCTGATCGCCATTCACCATCCCGCCACCTACCAGGTGATCGAGTCGTGGAGCGGCTACTTCGTGATCACCGACCCGGACGGCAGGCCGCTGGATCTCGGCTCGGTGGAGGCCAACGCCGACGCCAGCGCGCACGCCAACGTGCCCAAGCTCAAGCGCGAGTTCGCCCGCTACGGCAAGACGTTCTTCGGCTTCTACATCGGCACCGACGACGCCTACACGGACTTCATCGCCGACAACAAGCGCCTGGACCGCGAGCTCACGGCTGCCGGCATCCCCCATGTCTTCGCGCTGTATCCCGGGGCCCACACCGGCAGTTTCTGGCGCACGCACCAGGACCAGTGGCTCGACGGCGCCGTGGACCGCCTGGACCCGCCCACCTGATCACGGTCGCCACACGCGGTAGAAGTCCCCGGTAGGACCGATACCCATCGACGCATGAAAGGATGCCGCGATGAAACTGGCCAATGCCGACCAGCTGGGATCCAAGGAGGTGCGCCACGGCGTCAGCCGCCGCGTCTTCACCGGTGACGGCGCCACCCTCGCCTGGACCACGCTCGAGCCCGGTCACGAGCCCCGCCCCCACTCCCACGATTACGAGCAGATCGTCTACATCGTCTCCGGCCGCGTCCGCTTCACGGTGGGCGACGAGTCCGCCGAGATGGGAGCCGGCGACGTCCTCCTGGTTCCGCCGAACGTCGAGCACTTCGCCGAGACGCTCGGTGACGAGCCCGTGGTCGACCTCAGCATCTTCACCCCGCGGCGCGACGAGTACGCCGCCGAGGAGTCCCTCCCCTGACCGCTGGGCTTCAGCCCACCAGCGCGGCGACGTCGTCGACCACGAAGTGGGCGTCGGCAAGCTCATCGTCCTCGTGCGTCGTTCGCAGCGCGATGACCGTGGCACCCGCGGCGCGTCCGGCGGCGATCCCGGCCGGAGCGTCCTCGATCACCACGCATTCGCCGGCCGGGACGCCGAGCCGGCGCGCGCCCTCGAGGAAGCACGCAGGGTCTGGCTTGCCCCGGACGAGCTGATCGGACGACACAACGACGTCGGGGATGGGGAGACGTGCGGCGATCAGCCGCACCCGGGCCAATGGCGCCGAGCACGAGGTGACGATGGCGAGCCGGCGGTCGCCGCGCAGGAGCCGGGCTGCTCCCGGCAGCGCACGGACGCCGTCCGGGTCATTGGTCTCGGCCGTCTCCACGGCGACCGCCTCGGCCTCATGGTCCCCGTCGGGAAGGAGCAGGCGGACGGTCTCGCGAGACGGCCGGCCCTGGGCGAAGTGGTGGACCTCGTCGGGGTCGAGCTCATGCCGCCGGGCGAACGCCGTCCACACGCGCCGGACCGGCTGCGTCGAGTCAACCAGCGTTCCGTCGAGGTCGACCAGGATGGCCGCCGCGCTGTCGAGGACCTCGCGCCCGGTCATCCGCTGAGGACCGGTCGCGGGACAGGACGGGTCTCCCGTGGCGTCCGCGCCGCGGAGGCGAGCGCCAGGACCAGCAGCCCCGACAGCGCGAACATGCCGCACGCCAGCCGAAGCGACGTGAGCTGGGCCACCGCGCCGATGACCGGCGGCCCCAACAGGAAGCCGGTGTAGCCCAGCGAGCTCGCCGTCGCGATCGCGGCGCCGGTGGGCACGCGTGGCTGACCGGCGCTGGCGCGGAACAGCGTCGGGACGACACCCGACAAACCAAGGCCGAGCACGGCAAAGCCGATGACAATGGCGCGGCTCGCGTTCACGCCTCCAGCACCTCGATACCGAGGGCGCGATACGGAGCGAGCGTGGACTCGTCCGCGGCGGCATCGGTCACGAGCTGAGTCAGGCGGGTCAGCGGAGCGACGACAAACGGAAGCGCGGTGCCGAGCTTGTCGTGATCGGCCAGACCGACCACCTCGCCGGCACCATCGATCATCGCGGCCTTGACGTGACGCTCCTCGCTGTCCTCGACGGTCACGCCGATCTCGGGATGCAGTCCGCAGACCCCCAGGAACAGGATGTCGGCCCGGATCGAGCGAAGCGCATCCACGGCAGCCGCCCCCAGCGTGACCCGCGACCGCGGCCGTAGCGTCCCGCCGATCAGGGTGACGTCGATGCCGGGGTGATCGACCAGCTCAAGGGCGATGGGCGGGCAGTTGGTGATCACCGACGCGCGCAGGTCGGCCGGGAAGGCGCGTGCCAGCTCGAGCGTCGTGCTGCCGCCGTCCAGCAGGACCACCTGGCCGTCGCTGACCAGTTGCGCCGCCCGAGTGCCGATCGACGCCTTCGCCTCCGGAGCACGCCGTGCGCGCGTGGGGAACGTCGTCGTGTCTCCCTGGCGCGGGAGCGCGCCGCCGTGCACGCGGCGCAACTGTCCGGCCTGATCAAGCTCGCGCAGATCGCGCCGGATCGTGTCCGCGGAGACGTCGAACTCCTCCAGCAGGTCCGAGGCCAGCACGCGCCCGTGAACGCGAAGGCGTTCGAGAATCACGGCCCGCCGCTCGTCGGTCAGCATCTGCACGAGTATACGCGTTTATGCACGTATTCGCATGAACGTGTGCGAACTCGCAGCACCCGCCACGCGATGAGATGGCATCGATGGCCGTGGCGAAGCGTCTCATTAGGGTCACCTAATATCCTGGGAGAGTCCGACCCCCTGTTGCCGTCCCAAGGAGCCGTATGGCCGAACGCCGCGTCCTATCCACCACTGTCACCGACACCGCCTGGCTGACCCCGAGCATGGTCCGGATCGTCGTCGGCGGTCCCGACCTCGAAGGCTTCGGCGTCGGCGCGTTCACCGATCATTACGTCAAGTGCCGGTTCGGGGACAAGACCCGTTCCTACACGGTGCGCGCCTGGGATCCGGAGCAGCGCCTGCTCACGCTGGACTTCGTCGTTCATGGCGACCGCGGCATCGCCGGTCCGTGGGCAGCTCAGGCCAAGCCCGGTGACACGCTCCAGCTGGGCGGCCCCGGGGGCGCGTACACGCCCTCCCCCGACGCCGCGTGGCATCTGCTGGCCGGTGACGACGCCGCGCTGCCGGCCATCGCCGTCTCGCTGACCAGGATCTCGCCCGGCGTACCCACGTTCGTGGTCGTCGAGGTCGACGGGCCCGAGCACCGCCAGCCGCTCGAGTCACCGGGCGACCTGACGGTCGTGTGGCTCGACCGCGAGGCCGGTCCGGGCGAGGACTCGTCGCTCCAGCTCGAGGCGGTCAAGGCGCTCGACCTGCCCGACGGACCCGGTCACGCGTTCGTGCACGGTGAGGCCACCGCCGTCCGGTTCCTTCGCCGCCATCTGGTCGTCGACCGTTGCCTGCCGGCCGACAGCCTCTCGGCCAGCGGCTACTGGAAGCTCCGGCGCACCGACGAGGAGTGGCGGGCCGAGAAGCGCGACTGGATCGCGCAGGCCGACGCCGACCTCGCCCCCGCTTCTTAGCCCCCGCAGACCGCTGGTCAGCCCAGGACGGCGCCTTCGACTGCGCTGGAGGGTTTGGGATCCGGAAGCCGCATCATCCAGAACGAGTTGAGCAGGCCCAGCAGTGCGGCGATGAGTGGAATCGCCAGCGCCACCTGAAGGGCCCGGTGCCTCGCTTCGGTGTTGATGCGGATGATCTCGTCCCGAGTCGCGGGGGGCTGGTCGTGCAGCTGCGCCTTCAGGGCGGTGTTGCTCATGATCTCCGCATCGTGCTCGAGCACCTTCGAGACCTGCTGCTGCTCGGCCGGCGACAGGACGGTGCTTGCGTCGGCCAGCTTGGTGAAGGCGACCGACAGCGTCGCCAGCATGATCGCTCCCGCGAACGCGAGGCCGAATGACAGCCCGAACGAGCCGCCCGCGGAGTTCACGCCGGCCGCCTCGCTGACCCGTTCCTCTGAGACCGGGGACAGCGTGTAGTTGTTCAGCTGAGAGACGAGGAGGCCCAATCCAGATCCGGCGATCAACAGTGGGATGGCGAGATACCAGCCGGAGTCGATCCTGGGCACGAGCGGGATCACGACCGCGACGCCAACCGAGACGAGGGCGAAGCCGGCTCTGATGATGCTGCTCGGCCGTCGTTTGCCCGCCTTCCTGCCGGCGAGGACGGCCACCGCGAACATGCTCAGCGAGAGCGGAGCGAGCGACACGCCCGCCTCCAGCGCGTTGTATTCGAGCACCATCTGCAGGTAGAGCGGCAGCGCGATCATCATCCCGCCGAGCGCGATCTGCTGGAGGGTCTGGCCGGAGATCCCGTGCCGGTACAGCGCCGACCTGAACAGATCCGGGTCGATCAGCACCGGCTTGTCCTCGCGCTTGCGTCGCACGAGCCAGTAGGCCAGGCCTCCGAGCCCGAAGAGGCCGACCGCGAGCAGCGCCGCGACCGATTCGCCGCCCTCCTGCCACACCAGGATCCCGACCACGACCCCGCCCATCCCCAACACCGAGAGCACCGCACCGATCAGATCGATGTGCCGGTCGCCCGTGTAGGGCACGTCTCGGATCTGCTTGACCCCCGACAGGACGACCGCGATCACAGCGACTTCGAGCAGGAAGCCGACGCGCCACGACAGATACGTGGTCAGCAATCCGCCCAGCAGGGGTCCCACCGCGGCCGCGATCGCGGCCGCCGCTCCGACCATCGCATACGCCTTCGTCTGATCCTCTCCCTCGAAGTTGCCGTGGATCAGAGACTGCATCGCGGGCAGCAGCAGCGAGGCGCCCAACCCGCCGATGATCGCCCAGAAGATGATGATGGCGGTCAGGCTCTGCGCGAACGCCATCGCCAACGCACCGATCGCGTATCCGAGCAGCCCGAGCACATACGCCCGCTTGCGGCCGATGAGGTCTCCGACCTTGCTCCCGATCAGGATGAAAGCCGCTGACACCAGTGCCTCCAACGCGATCGCTGACTGGACGCCGCTGGCCGTCGTGTGCAGGTCGTGAATCACCGCCGAGATCGAGACGTTCATCAGCGACGTGTCGACGACGAGCACGAACATCGCCATCGCGAGCAGAATCGACAGCCGCGTGGTGGTGGCGCCCTTCACCGGCTCCGTGCTGGCCGCTGCCGTCATGGGCGATGCGTCCTGTTGGTCGTCCCGGGCGCAACGCGACGGCCGTCGGCGTGACCGCACGTGCAATCGTGGCTCTGCGGCGGCCCCATCGGAGCACCATGCCGCGTCGACCCGGCACCCGCCTCACCCCGAAGGGGTGATCATCGATGGGGACCAAGCGCTACCGGGTCGGGCCCGCGTCCAGCCTCACCCTCGTGCCAGCGTCAGCTCTTTGACGCCGGGCAGCACGCGTTCGCCGTAGGAGGCCAGCGTCGCGTCCTGCGCGTCGTGCTGGAGATAGAGCCCGAAGTGACCCACCCCGACGCTCTCGAGCCGCTTGAGCTTGTCGACGTGGGCCTCCGGCGGCCCGATGACACAGAACCGCTCCACGATCTCGTCGGGAATGAACGCGGTGTGCTCGTTGCCGGCGCGACCGTGCGTGTTGTAGTCATAGCCGCGCCAGTCCTTGATGTAGTCGCTGAGGCTGTTCGGAATTGCGCCTCCGTCCGCGCCGTAGCGGTTGACGATGTCGACGACGTGGTTACCGACCATGCCGCCGAACCACCGGCACTGGTCCAGCGCATGACGTTGTTGCTCGTCGGAGCCGTCGGTCACATACGCGGGACCGGCCACGCACATGGTGAGCGCGTCGGGATCGCGCCCGGCGTCAGCGGCGGCCTTGCGGACCGCGGCGATGCACCATTCCGCGATGTCGACGTCGGCGAGCTGCAGGATGTAGCCATCGCCGACCTCTCCCGCGAGCTTGAGCGCGTTGGGCCCGTAGCCGGCCACCCAGATCGGCAGGCGGCTCTCCGGATTCCACGGAAAGCGCAAGGGCGTGCCCTTGTACTCGATGCTCTCGCCGTTGGCGAGAGCGCGAACGACCTCGATGCACGCGCGCAGATCGGCAAGCTTGACGGGCTTTCCGTTGATCGTGCGCACCGCCGAGTCACCCCGTCCGATGCCGCACACGGTGCGGTTGCCGTACATCTCGTTGAGCGTCGCGAACGTCGACGCGGTCACGGTCCAGTCCCGGGTCGCCGGGTTGGTGACCATCGTGCCCACGTGGATCCTGTGTGTCGCGTCGAGGATCCGGCTGAGGACCACATAGGGCTCCTCCCACAGCAGATGCGAGTCAAACGTCCACGCGGTGGTGAATCCGTAGGCCTCGGCACGGCGAGCGAGCTCGATCACGCGGGAGGCCGGAGGGTTGGTCTGCAGGACGACGCCGAACTTCATGGCTCGCTCCTTTCGTGGGATAGGTCGACAACTGCTGCCAGCGCCTGCTCCACCGTGCGCCCGTATGCGTCGATCGCCACATCGAGCGCCGCGCGGGGCGAGTCCTCGATCGAGGCATGGGAGATCGGCGGGTCTGACTGGGCGAAGATCATGGCCGTGGGGATGATGCGGCCGATCTCGGTCGCGTCGTGCAGCGGGCCGCTGGGGATCGGCTCGCCATCGCCGCCACCGGCCTCCCGGACCGCCGCCTGCGCGATGTCGACGAGCGCGGGATGAAACACGGTCGGCACGGCGCCGAAGACCTTCCGGATCTCCATCGTGCAACCGAATTCATCGGCTGCCGATCGGCAGGCTCCCGTCGCATCGTCGAGCATCGCGGCGAGTGCCCGGGCGTCCAGGTGACGCTGGTCGAGCTGCATCTCGGTGCGGCCCGCTACAGCCGTGATCACGCCGGGCACCGTATCCATCCGGCCGACGGTGGCGACGCCGCCGCGGGTGATGGCGGACTCACGGATGGCCAGCGCGGACCGCGCGGCCGCCGCCAGTGAGTCCTGTCGCATCGCCATCGGGGTCGATCCGGCGTGTGCCGCCTGGCCGGTGAAGATGATGAGGTGGCGCTCGACGCCAAACGTGCCCGACACCGCTGATGCCAGGCGGCCCTGCTCCAGCAGGACGGGCCCCTGCTCGATGTGGAGCTCCAGGTAGCCGAGTGCGCCGGTCAGCGAAGCCGCGGCGCCGTTGGCGGCGTCGACATCGACCTCACATTCCGCGAGTGCGTCGGCCAGCGTGATCCCATTGGCGTCGGTCAACGTGCGCACGTCGTCGGCCACCAGGGTCCCTGCGGCCGCTGAGGAGCCGACCAGGCTGCGGCTGAACCGGGCGCCCTCCTCGTCGGCCCAATCGACGAAGCGGACGCCGATGGGCAGCGATCCGCCCCGGCTCTGCAGCTGTCGCATGACCTCGAGGGCGGTGAGCAGCCCGAGGGCGCCGTCCAACCAGCCGCCGTCGGGAACGGCATCGATATGCGAGCCGACGATGAGGAACTCGTCTGCTTCGCCGGCGATGGCCGCCCACAGGTTCCCCGCCGGGTCCGTCCGGGGCGTCAGACCGATCGCCTCGAGTTTGCCGCGCAGCCACCGGCGGGCGCCGAGCCACGCCGGGGTCCAGGCCAGGCGGTCAGCCCCGGCGAACCGGCCGCCGCTCTGGTCTGCCAGCTCGTCGAGGTCAGCGACGACCGCCGCCGGGTCGAGCCGCAGCGCGCTCATTGGACGGCCGCGGCGGCGGGTGACAGTGAGCGGCGCACGAACCGGCCGTGCCCCGGCTGGGTCAGGATCTCGCCCCGGTCATAGACCAGCGTGCCGCGGGAGAAGGTGTGGCGCACGCTCGCGGTCGCCGTCTGGCCTTCGTAGAGGTCGTAGTCGACGTTCATGAACGAGTTGGCGACGCCGTAGTCGCGCGGCGTGTTGGGGTCGAAAACGACGACGTCGGCGTCTTTGCCCGGCAGCAGCGCCCCCTTGCCCGCGAGCCCGAACCGCGCCGCGATCGTCGTCGACGTGCGGGCCACGAGCTGCGATCGAGACATCCGCCCGGCGTTGACGCCCTCGTCCCACAGCTTCGGGAGGCGGTGCTGGATCAGGGCCAGGCCGTTGGGCACCAGACTGAAGTTGTCCAGGCCGCGGGACTTCTGCTCGTCGTTGAACGGGCAGTGATCGGTGGAGATGCTCTCCAGAACCCCGCGCTTGACAAACCCCCACAGCGGCGCGTGGTTCTCGGCGCTGCGCAGCGGCGGCGAGCAGATGTAGCGACAGCCCTCGACCCCCGGCCGCCGTAGGTCCTCCATGTTGTTGGTGAGGTACTGGAAGCAGGTCTCGCCCGTGACGTCGGCACCGCGTCGCTGGGCGGCCTCGATCTCCTCCGCGGCCGCAGCGCAGGTCACGTGCACCACGAACAGCGGCGCGCCCACTCGCTCGGCGATCCGCGCCGCCCGACCGGTGGCCTCCGCCTCGACCCACTCGGGGCGCGTGAGGGCGTGATTGATCGCCGAGGTGTCGCCCCGGGCCAGCGCGCGGGTGACCAGAAGATCGATGACGTCCCCGTTCTCGGCATGCACCATCGTGAGCGCATTGAGGTCGCGCGCCCGCTCCATGCACGCCATGAGGGCGTCGTCGCGGGCCATCAGCTCGCCCTTGTAGGCCATGAACAGCTTGAAGGAGCACAGCCCGGCATCGACCATCGCGGTCATGTCATCGAGCACCGGCTCGCTGGCGTTGGTGATCGCCATGTGGAACCCGTAGTCGACGTGGGCAGCGCCGTCGGCGCGGCCCGACCACTCCTCCAGCGCCGACTGCAGCGTGTCGGGCTCGCGCTGGATGGCGAAGTCGACCAGGCACGTCACGCCGCCGGCGGCCGCGGCCTGGGTCCCGGTGTTGTAGTCGTCCGAGGACATCATCCCCATGAACGGCATCGACAGATGGGTGTGGTTGTCGATCAGACCCGGCAGGACAAAGCAGTCCGTGGCGTCGATCACCGTCGCTCGGTCCTGCGAGTCGACTCTGCCGACGGCGGCGATCGTCTCGCCGTCGATCAGCACGTCTCCGGCGAACTCGCCTTCGGCCGTCACGATCGTCCCGTTCGCGATCAGGGTGGTCTCACTCACCGCTCGCCTCCTCGAAGTTGGGGTCTGATCGCAGCGAATCAGAAGCGCGTTGTGACCAGGTCACCGAGACGTTGCCCGGCGACCCGACCATTCTCTCTCTCGACGACGGGGGATGTCAGTCGATCTCCACGTCGAAGTCCCAGGACACGACCGGCTTGCCGCCGAGCGGCGCCCACTGGAGCTGGCCGTTGCCCACCGGCAGCACGGAACTCAGGGTCAGCGTGAGCGGCCGGCCGGCGACGACCTGGCGGGGCAGCCGCCCACCGCCGCGAAGCGTCACTCGAGCGCCGTTGCGCTCTCCGTGTTCGCCCACGAAGCTGAACTCGTGCGACGACAAGGGGATACTCCCGTGGGCCGCGGCGACGGTGACGGTGAACTGCGCGGGACTGGTCGCCGGGATCGGCGACTGGCCTTCCTGCGGCACCGCCGGGCCCACCGCGGTCACCTGTGCCCGGCCCTCGGGCAGGCGCAGGGCCACCGTTTCGCCTTCGATGGCGAGACGCGGCCTGCTCGGAGTGGCGGCCATGATCCGGTCGGCGGCCGGGACGGACCCGCTGGGCAGCCAGCCGGGCAGGCCGGCCCTCGACGTCTTGCTGCGCCGCCCGCTGGGGTCGTTGAAGACGTCGCGGCCGAAGGGAGCCAGACCCCGCTGCGCGGCATAGCCGATGTGGCCCTTGCCGTCGAGGCCTGGAGAACGCGCCGACACGGCGAACAGGTCCTCCATCGTGCGCAGCCAGCTGTAGTGGTTGTAGAACCGTCGACTCACCGATCCCGGCTTGATGTAGGGCGAGATGAGCACGCTGCCGGTATCACCGCCGCCGGTGGTCGGATCCTTCGCGTCGTACAGCGGATCGGTCTGAGGCGATTCGGCCCCCAGGGTGACGCCGCTGACGGGCGCGCTGGTCGTGATCGGGTGTCCGGAGGCGTCGACCAGCTGGAAGGAGCCCGTGTCCACGAAACCGCCGTCCTGGTTGGGCTTGGTGGCCGACACGGGCGTGTCCGTCACCTGCCCGACGTGGGCCCCGGCCGGAATGCCGATGCCGGTGACGGTACGTCCCGGATCAGTGGCCACCGCCGCGTTGTCATCGATCGTGGAGCTGCCCGCGGCAGCGCTGGCGCTGGCGTCGGTGCGTGGCCCGGGCACGTTGTCGCCGCCACCGAGCAGACAGGTGCCGGCCGGCTGCTTCGGCGTCGTCTGAGCGACGCAGTTGCTGGGCCGGTCGATGAAGGAGTTGTAGCCAGGGCCCGGATACAGCTGGTTGCCCTGCTGGTCGGTCGCCAGCGGCGTGTTGGGTCCGGTCGGCTCGGAATGCACGGTGCGGCCGAACAGCGTCTCGCCCGCGGAATCGTTCTGGATCGATGTACGGGCGTTGGGCGCCACCGCGTTGGAGTTGGCGAAGGAATTGCCGGTGTAGGTGAACGGCGGGAATGCCTCGTCGAAGGTGATGTCGATGAGGCCGCCATCCTTGAACGCCGGCGAGGCTTCGATCTCGGGCACCACGTGGGCCAGGAACAGGTCGGCGGCATACAGCCCGCCGGTGTAGTTGCGGGGCGACCCCGGCGTGGTGGGATTTGAGAAGCCCCCGGACAGATTGTTGCCGTGGCACACGGCATCGTGGGCGTCGCTGCAGTTGTTCGGGGTGATCCAGCTGAACGCCGGCGTGGTCGACTCATGCTTGAGGTCGTGGTACAGGCCGCCGTTCTTGCTGAACACGTTGGCGATGTGCTTGGCGTTGCAGTCGCCCGACCCCAGGATCGACTCAAACCACACGAACGGGAAGTGCTTGGGCACGTACTGGTCGGTGGCATCGGCGCTGCCGGGGCTCGGCTGCGTGGTGGAGCCGGGCGCGCCCGGCTGGGCGAAGGGGGCGCCGCAGAACTTCACGCCGGCGCTGTGGGGAGCGGTGCCTGGATCGGGATTGCCGAGATCCTGGGCGTAGCCCTTCCAGCTCACGTGCGCCTTGTCGAGCTGGTTGAACAGCGTGGGCACCGACGCCGGGTAGACGCACCCGTTGGCGCCGGGGGCCGCGTTGGGCCCGGCGGCCGACGTCATCTGCCCGTAGTTGCTGTTGGTGCGCAGCGAGCCCGAGAGGTCGACGTGCCCGGTGAAGTGGTTGTAGAAGGGGCAGTCGGACTGGGTGTCTGACTCGGTGGCCTGACCGCTGACCAGCGAGATGTAGTTGTCCTGGCTGAAATGACCGGTCCCGTAGTAGTTCTTCAGCAGCACGCCCTGGCGGGGGAGCGTCTGCCACAGATAGGTGTTGTGGTTGAGTCCGGTGAAGGTGGCGTCGTAGGACTTGTTCTCGAGGATGATCAGCCACACGTGCTTGATCTTGCCGTGGGCGATCCCGACCCCATCGGAAGCGGAGGGCGTTGTGCGGACATGGACGCTGGCGGTCCGCGCCACCGCGGCGGCGGGTCGGCCTCCCACCCCGGACGAGTCCGCCGAAACCAGTACGACCGCCCCGAGGACGGCGGTCGTCACGCACGCCAAGAGGACCCTGGAAAACCTCATGCGACACCTCCCTGCACAGTCAGTGGACCCGCACGGTCTATCACCGCGCCGGTGCCTCTGGCAACTCAGAGACCTCCCTGTTTTCGAAGACGAGGCGATAGTGGTCAAGCAGCTCGCGCTCGAAGCACACCTGGTTGGCGCTCACGCCGGAGGTGAATGCGAGGCGGAAGTCATCGCTGGTCAGCCAGCGCGGGAGCAGCTGCAGTTTAAGGAGCGTCTTTCTGAAGCTCGGCGCCCCGATCCGCGTGTTCCACCGGTTGATCGTCTCGATGTAGTCAAGACGGCCGCTGATGCTCGAGACCAGCCGAAAGTGCGGCCGTGCGGACCGAACGACCTGCTCTTCGCCGAACGGCAGCCAGGAGCCCGGGAACTGGCGCCCCAGCAGCGCGAGGTACCACTCGTCAGAATCTCGCGGCGGGACCCCTCGTAGCGCCTCCAGGTCGATCCGCGACGCCGCGATCATGTTGCGCCCAAACACCATCGTCTGCAGATAGAAGCGGCCACCCGGCGCCAGCACCCTCGAGACGCGGGCAAACAGGTCACGGTAGATCTCCTCCTGACGTCCCGCCTGGTAGTCCTCAGGCGAGCAGAAGTGCTCAAACGCGCCGAGGCTCGCCACGGCATCGAAGGCGCCGAAGCGTTTCGGGCCGATCTCACGCGCGTCTTCGAGATAGACCTCGAGCCCGTGCTGACGGCACGCAGCGAGTTGTGCCGAGGAGAGCGTCACCCCGACCCCGGCCCCTCCCCGCGCCCGGGTGTAGGCCAGCAACGGGCCCCAACCACACCCGAGATCCAGCAGGCGACGCCCCGGTCCGATCCCGACCTGTTCGGCCACGTAGTCATGCTTGCGCCGCTGCGCCTGCTCGAGACCAAGCGAGAAGTCTCCGTCGAACTTCGCGCCGCTGAAGTCGGGCAGCTCACCGAGGCTGACCCGGATGATCCGGTCAGTCAGCGAGTAGGTGAAGTCGGCGTCCTTGCGGTCCGCGATCTCCCCACGTTACGCCCGCGGCACCCCCGCCCCCGAAGTTGACGCGAACGGACGCTTGCCTCCGGGACGGGCTCGCGCGGACCGGCGGTAAGCGTTTCGTCAGCGGACCGGGTTACGGTGATATCGACAGCGCCAGTCCCCGGCTCGCCTTGGATCGTCTCACGCCCCCGGCCCACCGAACAGAATCGCGTGCCCTCATCTTCCGTCTCGCACTGCGCGCGATTCGCTGGCGGGCCGCCGCGTCGGCCACCGTGTTTGTGGTCGCGGTCGTCGCGATCCTCGCCGCGACGGTGGGGCCGATCTATCTGCATGCGATCGATCAGACCGTGCTCGCCAGGCATCTGAAGGATGCCAGCGTGTTCCAGCGCAACGTCATCATCTCTCGCGATAGCGAGTCAGGCTTTCGGGGCGTCGACTGGGATGCGCAGGTGCGGACCCTCGCCGACCAGGTCGCGCACGATCATCTGTTCGCGCGGCCTGTCTCCGAAGAGCAGGTCGATGTCGTCTACGGCGGCGCCGAGCAGCTCACGAGCGACATCGCGTCCATCGACAACCTGTGCGTCCACGTGCGCATCGTCCGGGGCCGTTGTCTCTCGGGCGACTCGACCGGCGAGGCCGTGATCAGCGCGAACACCGCCGCCGCTGAGCATCTGACGGTCGGAGGCACCCTCGCGACTCTGACGAAGACCGGAATCGCGATCCGGCTGCGTGTCGCCGGGGTGTACCGCCCGGTCGCGCCCGGCGGGACGTACTGGGAGCCGTGGGACCTGTTCCAGGCCGGCCAGCGGGGTGAGGACAACGCGCCGCCGCCGGGCGATGCATCGTTCGTGACGTCGGCCGCGCTCACGTCCCTGCTGCCGCGAGTGCCGGCGACCCTGTCGGCGAATGTCGCGCTGCTGCCCGGAGATGTCGGCTACGACGAGATGGGTGAACTGCGCGCCACGATCGCGCACGTCAACGCCACCGTCGCGCGCCTCACCGACCACGCGGCGACGACCGGCGCGTCCGTCGCCGCCGTGACCACCAGCCTGCCGACCGTCCTCGACGAGACAGCCGACGAGACATCGCTCGCACGCACGCTGATCACCGTCGCGACGGCCCAGCTTGCGCTGCTCGCGATGTTCGTTCTCTACGCGGTGGTCGCGAACACGGCGACGGCCCAAGGACCCGAGGTAGCACTGGCCAAGCTACGCGGACGCCGTACGGGCAGCGTCCTGCTGCAGAGTGTCGCCCAGCCGGTCGCGCTGGTCCTGGTGGCAGCCCCCGTGGCGGCGCTGCTCGCCTGGATCCTCGTCCGCCTGCTCGCTGCACGCCTGCTCGGCCATCCGGTGAACGTGACGTTCCCGCCGGCGGCGTACGGCGTCGCGGCGCTCGGCGCGGCGGGCGGTGTCCTGGCCGCGGTCGTGGCCGCCCGCCGGATCGTGATGACACCGATCGGGGCCCTGATGCGTCTCGGCGCTCCGGCGCCCGGCTCGCCGATCGGGCTGCTGCTCGCCGACGCCGCGGCGGTGACGATCGCGGTGGCCGGGCTGATCGAGCTCGAGGCCGGCGGCGTCCTGGACTCTGGTAAGCCCAACCCTTTATCGGTGTTGGCCCCGACGCTGCTGGCCGTCGCCGCGGCTGTCGTGACGCTGCGGCTGCTGCCCTACCTCGCGCGGGGGTTGGCGCGGTGGACGCGGGACTCGCGACGGCTCGCCACGTTCCTCGCCGTCCGCCAACTGCTGCGCCGCCCGGCCGAGGCCCGCGCGCTGCTGCTGGTCGCGGTGGCCGTGTCCATTGCTGTGTTCGCGGTCGCCACCTGGGCTGACGCGGACCACAACCGCTCGCTGCGCGCACTGAACTCGGCCGGTGCCGACACCGTGCTGCACGTCCGGCCAGGTGCGGGCGTCGACGATCTGCGGACAGCGGTCGATCGGGCCGACCCGGGTGGGCATTCGATGGCGGTGGCGTACACGCAGGTCAACCAGCAGCCGCCGATGATTGCCGTCGACACCGCGCGCTTCGCGTCGGTCGGAGCGTGGGTGCCGGGCAATTCATCGGCCTCCCTGCCATCGGTGCTACACCGTCTCGCCGGTGGGCGCGCGGCGCCGGTCACCGTGAGCGGGACGCGGCTGCGGCTGCATATCGACCTGATCAGGCATCCCCGCCAGCCGGTGCACCTTGCGGTGAGTTTCACCGGGGCGAGCCACACGCAGGCGGTGCGCACCGTCACGCCGGTCGCGCCCGGAACCGGGTCATATGACATCTCGCTGCCCTCCGCGTGCGCGACGGGCTGCCGTGTCGTTGCCCTCGCCCCCACGGCCGACACGCCAGACACCTTCATCACGCACGTGAGCGAGATCAGCGCGCTCGTCGGCGCGTCGGTCCGTTCGCACGGCGGATGGCGGCCGGTCATGTCGTTCGGAGACAAGACCCGATGGCGTGGTGACGGGAAGGGACCGACGGCGATCGGCACCGCCGGCTCATCGCTGTCGCTCGACGTCCGGCAGACGTCGGGCTCGGCGAGCTGGCCGTCACTGGTTTCAGCTGCGATCCCCACCGCCCTCCCCGCGGCTGTCGCGTCGGCGACAGCGGCGCTGTACTCGGGCGACAACATCCACAGTGTCCCCGCCCTCGGGCTGGATGGCCAGGTGGTGTTCGTCAACGGCGTGATCCGATCGGTCACACTGCCCCAGGTCGACCGCAACGGGGTCATGGTCGACTTCGGGACCGCCCTCGCGGCGATGGACAACGCCGCCGAGACGACGACGGAGTACCAGGTGTGGCTGTCGTCGTCTGCGCCGTCGGACATGGCTGCACGGCTGGCGCGGCAGCACGTGGACGTCACGCGCACGATCCATTCGTCCACCTACCGTCCGGCCCTGGATCAGAGCGGTCCGGCGTTCGCCGACTCACTGTTCCTCCTCTCCGCGCTCGCTGCGACGCTGCTCGCCATCGGCGGGACGGCCGCCGGGCGCGTGGTGTCCATCCGCCGTCGGGCCTACGAGTTGGCGGCGCTCGAGGCGGTCGGAGTCTCTCCGCGCACGTTGCGGAGGGCGACGGCGGCTGAGCAGGGCAGCGTCTTCGGGGTCGGGCTACTCGTCGGGCTGGCGGCGGGGCTGGCCGGTTCACGCCTGGCGCTGCCGAGCACGCCGGTCTTCGTCGACACGTCGACCGGGCCCCCGCTGGTGCTCGGGCTGCCGTGGGCGCTGCTGGGCGCGCTCACGATCGGGTTCGTCGTCGTCTTCGTCCTCGTCAGCGTCGCCATCGCGAGGCTGGTCGACCGGGCCGCCACACCGGGCCAGCTGAGAGGGGCCCAGCAGTGAGCGAGCCCGTGGGCATTGGTGTGCGATGCGAGGGGGTCGTCCACATCTACCCGGCGTCCGGCGAGGGCCTCGATGACGTGGTCGCGTTGCGCGGGATCGATCTCGACGTCGACCCGGGCGAGTTCGTGGCGTTGCTCGGCCCGTCCGGGTCGGGGAAGTCGACCGTGCTCGGCCTGCTCGCGGGCTTGCTGCGCCCGTCGGCCGGGCGGGTCCTGATCGGCCCGCACGACGTGGGCCGGATGGCGCCGCGCTCGCTCGCCCGGCTGCGAGGGTCGGTCGTGGCGCTCGTCCTGCAGAACCCGTCGCGCAACCTTCTGGCCTATGCGACCGTCCGGCAGAACGTGGCCTTCGCCGCGGCGCCCGCGGGCGGGTCCGAGGACGAGTTGCTCGAGGGACTCGGGCTGGCCGCCCTGGCCGACCGGGTGACCGGACGGCTATCGGATGGCGAACAACAGTGCGTCGCGATCGCGGCCGCGCTGTCTTCGGGTGCGCAACTGGTCCTCGCCGACGAGCCGACCAGCCAACTTGACGCCGCCGGCCGCGAGCATGTCATGCAACTCCTCGCGCAGGTACACGACGAGTTCGGCCGCACGGTGGTGCTCGTGACCCACGACTCGTCGGTGGCCGCCCGCTCGGCGCGGACTGTCACGATCCGCGATGGACGCGTCGGGAGCGAGGGAGTGCACGGACGCGAGTACGCCGTCGTGGGCCGCGACGGGTCACTGCAGCTGCCACCGGAGCTGTTGGAGGAGTTTCCGCCGGGTACGCTGCTCGAGGTCCGGCGCGACGGACGCGACATCACACTCGTACCGCGCTCCGAGGACTCGCCGTGACCGTCGTTCTCACGAGCACCGATCTCCGCTACGCCGTCGGCGACCAGACGATCCTCGACGGCATCTCGATGCAGGCGCCGTCCGGTCGGGTCCTGGCGGTGCGTGGGCCGTCCGGGTCAGGGAAGTCGTTGCTGCTGACGATGCTCGGCGGGCTCATCGCGCCGTCCAGTGGCACGATCATGCTCGACGCAGCGACGGTGACCCCGGGCAGCGAGATCGCACTGCGCCGCCGGTTCGGGTTCGTCCTACAGGGCTACGGCCTGGTCGCCGCGCTGACAGCACGCGAGAACGTCGCGATCGTGTTGCAGGCTGCCCGAGTACCGCGCGATCAGGTGCACACGCGTGTTGAGGCCGTGCTCGAGCGTGTGAGGCTGGCCCCCGTCGCTGACCACCTTGTCGAGGATCTCTCCGGCGGGCAGCAGCAGCGGGTGGCCGTCGCCCGGGCGCTCGTCACCGACGCGGACGTCGTCCTCGCCGACGAGCCGACCGCGGAGCTCGACGCCGACAACCGCGAGCTGATCGTCTCGCTGCTGGTCGAGCGCGCTCGTGCAGGGGCCGTCGTGGTGATCGCCTCGCACGATCCGGACGTCGTCGGCGCCTGCGACGACGTCCTCGACCTGTAAGCCCCCTCATGAACGAACCGGCGTCCGGTCCGTTCCAAGTTGCCGATGCGCGCCCTGTTCGTCGCCTTTGTGTGCTATCCGCGCCGCCGGCCGATTGAGCGGACTCCGTCGCGGGCACCCAATGCGACCATGGAGAGGGGACAGGTCGACGCGTCAGCGAACGTGCTGACAGTTTCGAACCTGTCGGTCTCATACGGGCGCGTCGCCGCCGTGCACGATGTGAGCTTCGAGGTCGCCGAGGGCGATTGCGTCGCGCTTGTCGGCCCGAACGGCAACGGCAAGAGCTCCATCGTCATGGGTATCGCCGGGCTCGTCCACCGGCGCGGACGCGTCGAGATCTTCGGCCGCGTAGCGCGAAGCGGCGACGTTGCCTTCATGCCCCGCCACGGCTTCACGCTCGTGCCCGAGCGCCGCCAGCTCTACCCGCAGCTGTCCGTCGCCGACAACATCGTGCTCGGCTGCTACAGCCGCACCCGCAGCCTGCGCCGGGCCGTGGCCTCTGAGGCCCATCGCCAGGCGCTCGAGCTGTTTCCCGAGCTGGCCGATCGGATGCGGCAGAAAGTCGGCACGCTGTCCGGCGGGGAGCAGCAGATGGTCGCGCTCGCCCGAGGTCTGGCGGCCGATCCCCGGATCCTCGCCGTCGACGAGCCGTGCCTCGGCCTCGCCGAGGTGGTGAGCCGGCGTGTGTACGAGGCGCTGACGCGGATCCACGAGGCCGGGCGCACGCTGCTCATCGTCGAGGAGTCGCCCGTCAGGGCATTGCAGCTGGCAACGCGCCAGGTCGAGGTCCGCAACGGCGTGGTGGTGCGCTCGTGAAGCTCGGCAACCTGATCATCTCCGGGATCGTCACCGGCTCGATCTACGCGTCCTTCGCCGCGTGCGTCGCGCTGTGGTACCGCGTGTGCAACATCCTCAACCTCGCGGTCGGCGACTTTGCGATGATCGGCGCGCTTGGCGTCGACAACCTGGTCGGCGTCCACCACTGGAAGGTCGGGCCGGCGATCGTCGTGATCGTCGCTGCCGTCGCCGTCTTCTCTTACCTGTACGACAGGGTCGTCCTGCATTTGGCCCAGGACGGGCGAACGAGGCAGGAGGGGATCGTCGTCACGTTCTTCTTCACGTTCGCGCTCTCGTTCTTCATCGAGGGCATCGCCGAGCTCCTGTATGGCACCAACGTCCACGCGGCGCCGGCCCTCTGGAACGGCCAGTCGCTGAGCCTCGGCGGCGGCCTGCACGTCGACCGCGCCGGGGTGCTGATCGTCGCCTTCGCCGCGGCTGTGGGCCTCGCCTCTTCGCTCGGGCTACGGCGCACCATGCAGGGCAAGGCGATCGAGGCGTGCGGCGAGAATTTCTTCGGCGCGCGGATCGTCGGCATCGACAACCGCCGCTACCGGAGGCTGCTCTTCGTTGGCACCGGAGTGCTTGCCTGTGTCTTCGGGATCCTCGAGTCACCGATCACCGGCTACACGTACAACTCCGGTGCGGCGATCAGCCTCACCGGATTCATCGCCGCCGCCTACGCCGGGTTCCAGAAGCCGGGCAAGGCGGTCGTCGCCGGCCTCGGCATCGGGGTGCTCGAGGCGCTGCTCGGCGGCTACGTGTCGGCCAACTATGCCGACACGATCCTCTATGCGATCCTCGCGACCGCGGTGCTCGTTCGCCCGAGCGCGATGGGCCTCGACGTCGTCCCCGAGTAGCCGATGGCCGCCGCGACGAGCACCGCCACGCGCCGGCGCCGCCGATTCGGCGCCCCCCGCGGACCGGTGCTGTCCACCGCGTTCGTCCTGATCGCGGGCCTGATCGTCGCCGGCGGCTCGGCCGACTCGTACTTCGGCAGCGTCGTCATCCTCGCCCTCAGCTACGCCATCGTCACCGCGGGGATGGCGGTCCAGATCGGATTCAGCCAGCAGGTCGTTTTCAGCCAGTCGGTGTTCATGGGCCTCGGCGCCTACGGAGTCGCGGTGCTCAACTCAAACGTGGGATGGCCAAGCCTGCTCGCGCTCGTCGTCATCACCGTCGCGAGCGCCGGCGTCGCCTACGTGATCGGCAAGGCCGTCTCACGGGCGTCGGGCCTCGCGCTCGCGGTGGCGACACTCATGTTCCCGCTCATCGCCTACGGCTACGTGAGCAACGCGAACTGGTTGGGCGGCGCCATCGGGATGCCGCTCACCGGCAACCTGTGGCCGGGCGGGACCTCCGCCGCGGCCAACGGGATCCTCACGGTCGTCATCGTGGCGATCGTCGTGTTCGCAACCACGCGCCTGGTCGCCTCCGAGGTCGGCCTGGAGATGTACGTCCTCGGCGTAGACGAGAAGACCGCGCAGGCGATGGGGGTACGAACGGCGCGACGCCGATTGGAGCTGTTCATCCTCGGCTCGGTGCTCGCGACGCTCGGCGGCGCCGTCTACGCCGGCACGCAGCTGTTCGTGCCGCCGACGCTGGTGCAGGCCACCGCGGAGCTGTCGCTGCTGATCATGCTCTTCGTCGGCGGCCGGCGCAGCGTGCTCGGCGCCGTCCTCGGCGCGGTCGGGATCCAGTACTTCATCGGGGCCTCCAACACGATCAGCGTCCACATCCTGCTCATCGAGGGCGTGCTCATCACCGTCGTGCTGCTGATCGAGCCCGAAGGGATCGCAGGCATCGTCTCGCGGCTGTGGCGGCTTGCCGCGGCCCGGACGCCGGTCATCGCCCGCCTGACCGGGCCCGACCCGTCCATGGTCCCGCCGCCGATCCTCGACGGCGATGCGGGCGTCGGGGTCTCTGGGGAGCTCGCGGCCACCGGCGAGGTCGAATCGACCGCCTTCCGCCGCCACTTCGCCGCCCGCCGCGCGGATGAGGGGGCCCGATCGGAGGCGCTGCTGCAATGCCGGTCCGTCAGCAAGGAGTTCGGCGGGCTCACGGTGCTGCGCGACGTCGACATCACGCTGCCCCAACGCGGGATCTTCGGGCTGTGCGGTCCCAACGGCGCCGGCAAGTCGACGCTGCTCAATGTCGTCGGGGGCAGCCTGGCGCCGACGAGCGGCACGATCGTGCTCGCCGGCCAGGACATCACGGCGCTGCCCGCCTCTGAGCGCTTCGGGCGCGGCGTCAGCCGCACGTTCCAGGCGGTCCACCTCATACGGGGCCGCACCGTGCTCGACAATGTCGCCGTCGCCTGCCTGCGCTCGCACGGCTCGAGCCTGATGCGCGGGGTGGTGTCGAGCCGCCTGTCCCAGGCCCGCGCCGACGCGATCGAGGCGCTGGAGTACCTCGGCCTCGACGACCTCGCCCACCACGAGGTGTCCTCGCTGACGCTCGAGACGCAGCGGATGGTCGAGCTCGCCCGGGCGATGGCGTCGCGGCCAACGCTCCTGCTGCTCGACGAGCCCGCCTCAGGGCTGTCCGCGCCCCAGCGCGAGCGGCTGAAGGACGTCATGCGCTCGATCGGCGAGGTGACCTGCGTGCTGCTCGTCGAGCACGACCTCGACCTGATCGCCGCGATCGCGGAGCGGATCTACGTATTGGAGAGCGGGGCGCTCGTGTTCACCGGCACCGGAGAGGAATTCCGCTCTTCGGGGGCGGTGAGCTCGCTCCTCATCGGGGCATCACCAACCACCACATCAGGAGGAGAACAGTGACGAGCAAGAGGCGGACCGGGCGAGCGCGCGGCGGCGCCATGCTCGGCATCACGCTCGCCGCCGCGGCAATGCTGCTGGCGGCGTGCGGGAGCTCGAACAAAACGATCGCGAGCGCGAACAGCCCGATCAATGTGTGTGGCGACCTCGCGCTGTCGGGCGCGTACTCGCAGCTCGGGCAGACCAACAATTGGGGCCACGAGGCCTACTTCAAGTGGGTGAACGCCCATGGCGGCCTGAAGGGCCACAAGGTCCACTACACCGTCATCGACAACCAGTCCCAGCCCGCCCAGGCGGCGCTCATCGCACAGAAGTGCATCAAGCAGGACCACGCGGCGTTCATCGTCGGCCCCGAGTCGGGCGCGGACGCGGAGGCGGCGATGCCGATCGCCATCGCCAACAAGACGGTCATGATCACCGAGTCCTCGGGGTGGGAGACCAACGGCTACAAGAACCTCACCTCGTACGGATTCCCCGGGTTCTATGACGTCTTCTACAACGACCAGCTCGCGTCCGTGCAGAACGTGATCGTCCCTCAGCACATGACCCGCGTTGCCCTCATCGACAACGCCTGCGGGCCGGTGTGCACGGCCAACGAGGGGACCGTCCAGCAACTGGCCCAGAAATACCACTTCAAGCTCGTTGCCACCCAGACCGTCCCGCTCACGGCGACGAACATCACCCCCCAGGTGCTGTCACTGCTCAACGCCAAGCCGCAGATCATCCTGTTCGGCCTCGTGCCCGGACCGCCGTCCATCACAGCGATCCGCGCGATCCGCGACCAGGACCCGAACATTCCGATCAGCGAGTGCTCGGCCTGCGAGCTGCCCAGCTTCATTCAGGCCGCCGGCGGCGCGACGAACATGCAGCACATCTACGTGCTCGGGTCGATGCAGACCTGGCTCCAGCACGCACAGCAGGGTCACACGGCTCTCGACAAGGCGACCGCAGCCTCGATCGCGCTCTATTTCAAGGCGATGAAGGCAGCCGGCTTCGACTCCGAGAACCAGCTTGACAACAGCCAGGTCGGGTTCGACTCGGGGCTGGAGCTTGGGTGGGCGGTCACCCACGCCCCGTCGCTGTCGGAGGACGACGTCTACCACACCCTCCAGCACCTCAACACCAACACGATGGGCATCCAGTGGGCCCGCACGCCGAAGAACTACGAGAACATCCCGGCGGTCGACGCGGCGATGGAGGTCATCAAGCCCGACGGCACCGCGGTGAACTACAGCCCGTCGTCGGGCGGCTGATCGCCTGAACCCCTCCACGAGGCCGGCCGCGCGACGCCGCGTGGCCGGCCGTCCGTTCTATTGCCAGTGCGGTGGGATCATTCGCGCAGAGGACTTCCAGGGTGTTTTCCCTGGAAGTCCCGGACATGGAGACGGCGGGAATTGAACCCGCGTCCGCAGTCGCGTAAAAGGTGGCGTCTACGAGCGTAGCCGGCGCTCTGATCTCATCCCCCACTCGCCACACCGGCGGGGTTGTGGGGGACCAGCTTCATGAGATGTCCCCGGTTTGGCTGAAGCGGACCTCCCCGAGCGAGCCTGCTGGTTGATCCGGGCACTCCCGCCGCAGGCGAACGAGAGGCCCAGAGCTCACGGCTTAGTGCTAGTGACTAAGCGGCGAGCGCGTACTCGTGTGAGTCCGCACTTATGGTTTTCCCGGGTGTTTAACGAGGCCTCCCGGGACCTCGACTCGCAACCACCCCCACGAACCGACCACGTCGAAGCCTGTCGTCCCCGGGGGTATCTGTTGTCCGTCGATTATAGGGCGGCTCGGCACACGCCCCGGAGACCGCACCGTGCGATCTCAGCGTTCAAGAACCCGCACAACAATCGTCCACTCAACCGAAGACCTGCGTAAGACGCCCATGCGGCCTGCGAGAATCGTTGGCACAGAGATGGACTACGGTGACACTCCCACCCCGTACGGCAGCGGCAGCGCTCCGACGCCCACGCTGCCCGAGCCCCCGCAGTACGAGCCCACCGGGCTGGAGGCGCCACGTCAGGACGATCTCGGCGCGCCGCTCGGCCGCCCCCGCCCCCGTGAGTCGTTCTACCGCCGGCGCATCGCTCCGATCGGCGTGGCCATCCTCGCCTTCCTGGCCAAGATCAAGTCGATCCTCCTGCTGCTGCCGAAGATCAAGATCCTCGTCACAGCGGGCTCGATGGCCGTTTCGATCGCGGCCTACACCACGATCTGGGGGTTCTGGTTCGCGATCGGCTTCGTCGTGCTGCTCCTGGTGCACGAGCTGGGCCACGTGATCCAGCTCCGGCGCGAGGGCATCCCGGCATCGGCCCCGATGTTCATCCCATTCCTCGGCGCGGTCGTGGCCTCCAAGTCGCTGGGCGAGAATGCCGTCGCCGAGGCGCGCGTCGGGCTCGCCGGCCCGGTCCTGGGCACGATCGGCTCGATCGCGTGCCTGGTCATCTGGCGGGCGACCGGCCACGACTACTGGCGCGCCCTGGGCTACACCGGCTTCTTCATCAACCTCTTCAACCTGCTGCCGGTGGTCCCGCTGGACGGTGGACGCGCGATGGCCGCCATGTCGCCGTGGATGTGGTTCCTCGGGTTCTTCGGCATCGTCGTCCTGGCCTTCGTCTTCCCCAACCCGATCATCATCATCATCGCGCTGTTCGCCGCGTATGAGACCTACCGGCGCTGGGAGCACCGGCGCAAGGGCGGCGCCGAGACCGAGGCGTTCTATCGCGTCAGCCCACGCAACCGGCTGCTCGTCGGCCTGGTGTACCTGGGGCTCGTGGCCCTGCTGGTGATCGGCATGGACGCCAGCCACCTCCCGCGCACCCTGGGCTGAGCCCCCGCGCGCACGCGCACGCTGGGCAAGAGCGACCAGAGGCCGCGCGCCCAGCGCCCACGCAGTCTGAAGCCGGCTACCTACTGGTAGCGGGTGGTCTGCTCGTCCCGGGGGACGTACGTGCGCGTCGTGGTGGTGCGGTTCTGCCGCGACCACACGAACGTGTAGAGAAGGGACAGGACGAGCCCGAGGATGCCGAGCACGAACAGCACCGTCCCCGCGGTCTGGAGGTTGATCCAGCTCACGTGGGCGGTGACCGCCCACTTGAGGATCGCTCCGACCGCCATGAGCACGATTGATGAGCCTATGGTCATCTCATAGTCCTACCCGCGTTTAGGGCCCTGCACGCAACGCCTGCAACCGCGCGACCAGGCGCGTTGCCCGCCGGTCAGCGCCCGACTTCGCGCAGCTCGCGCTGGATCTCGCGCTGGGTGTCGCGCGTGCGGATCGCCTGGCGCTTGTCGTAGAGGTCCTTGCCCTTGGCCAGGGCGATCTCGACCTTGGCCCGCGAGCGCGGCCCCGAGAAGTACAGGCGGGTTGGGACCAGGGTCAAGCCCCGCTCCTGCGTGCGCCCGACCAGCCGCTCGATCTCGGATTTGTGCAGCAGCAGCTTCCGCGGCCGCTCCGGGTCGTGGTTGTCACGGGCGGCCGCGCCGTAGGGCGGGATGTAGACGCCCACCAGCCACACCTCGCCGTCGCGGACCGTCGCGTAGGAATCCTTGAGCTGGGCCTTGCCCTCGCGCAGGGACTTGACCTCGGTGCCCGTGAGCACCAGGCCGGCCTCGAAGCGCTCGAGCAGGTTGTAGCGATACGACGCCTGCCGGTTGGTGGCGACGTCGCCGGGTGCGGTTTTGCGTTTCTTGCCCTTGGCCATGATGCGATCAGTCCTCCGGCTCCTGCACCGGGAGGAGATCCACCCTACCCCGTGGCGCATCGATGCGCCCGACGCGCACGGTGACCGGATCGCCCAGGCGCATCGCTCCGCCGTTCCGTGTCCCCACCAGCATCGTCGCCTGCTCGTTGAGCTCCCACCAGTCGTCGCGCAGGCGCCGCACCGGGAGCAGCCCCTCGTACTGAAGGCCCTCGCCGAAGGCCACGAACGCCCCCGCGCCGATCAGCCCCACGATCTCCCCGTCAAACGCGCCGTCGCGGTCGCCCGACTCAAACAGCTCGCGCTCGAGCAGGAAGCACCGTGCGACGTCGTCGGCGTCGCGCTCGATCGTCATCGCCTCGCGTTCGCGCTTGGAGGTCCACGGGCCGGCGCTGGCCACCCATGACGCCTCGGGCGTCGGCTCGCCGGCGATCGCGCTGAGCAACGCTCGGTGGCAGATGAGGTCGGGGTAGCGTCGGATCGGCGAGGTGAAGTGGCAGTAGTGCGTCAGGGCCAGGCCGGCGTGTCCCAGGTTGCGCGGGTCGTAGTAGGCCTGCTTGAGCGAGCGCAGCACCAGGCTGGTCAGCGCCCGGCCGCCGCGGCCGGTCCGGCGCACCCAATCGGCCACCATGACCGACGCCTCCCCCACCACGTCGGCGGCCTGCTGTGGGGTGAGGTGGCCCTTGGGAACCGGCGGCGTGGGTACGCCCAGCGACTCGAGCTGGTCGACCAGCCGCTCCACCGCCGGCGCCTCGGGCCGCTCATGCACGCGGTACAGCGCCGGGATCTTGTGCTCGGAGAGGAACTTCGCCACCTGCTCGTTGGCGGCGATCATCAGGTGCTCGATGAGCCGGTGGGACTCCGTCTGCTCCGACAGCCCGGCCGCCTCCACGTTGCCGTCGGCATCGAAACTGAACTGCGGCTCGGCCGAGTCGACCTCGAGCGCAGCGCGCCCGCGACCGGCGCCGGTGCCTTCCTCGCCGGCGCGCCGGACGGCACCCAGCGCCGCGGACGCCGCCCGCGCCGCCGCCAGCGGCTCGCCCCACGGGTCGGCTGCGGTCTCGCCACCGGCGAAGATGCGATCCACCCGGTCATAGTCCAGGCGCTGGTCGGAGAGGATGAGGGACCGGTACATCGAGGAGCGCGACACCCCGCGCTCGGTCACGGTCATCTCCACAGTGACCGCCGCCCGCGGCGCCCCTGGCACCAGCGAGCACGCCTCGTTGGACAGCGCGCGAGGGAGCATCGGCTCCACCATCCCGGGCACGTAGACGCTCGTGGAGCGCCGGTAGGCCTCGCGGTCCACCAGCGACCGCGGGGTCACGTAGGCGGCGACATCGGCGATGTGGACCCACACCCGCCATGAGCCGTCGTCCATGGCCTCCGCCGAGATCGCGTCGTCGAAGTCGCGGGCGGTGGCCGGGTCGATCGTGAACGTCGGCAGCTCGCGCAGGTCGCGCCGCTCCCCGCCGGGCAGCGCATGGCCCGAGACATCGGAGGCGCCGTCTGACGCGGCCAGCCGCGCCTCGCGCTCCACCGCCGGGTCGAAGGTCCCGTGCAGGCCACGGTCGAGCATCAGCGCCCGGATGACGTCCCGGGCGATCTCGGGGCGGCCGAGCCTCTGGGCGACGGTCGCGCGCCGCGACCCGCCGCGGCGGCCGTTGCCCGACGCACCGCCACCCGAGAGCAGCACCAGGTCGCCCACCCCGGCGCGCTTGTCGCGGGTGACGACCAGCCGGGGCCCGGGGCCGAAGAACGGCTCAGCGACGAGGAACTTCCCCTGGCGGACGAGCAGCGCCACCCGCGCGGTGGAGCGCGGGTCGACGGCCCGCGCGGCCGGCGGAGTCACTGCCCGATCTCGGCGGCGACGGTCTGCTCGGCCACCGTCAGCGCGGTGTCGGTCTTGGCCGTCGACTTGGTGAAGGCGTAGACGTTGGGTTGGATGCCCTTGCCCTGCTTGACGCCGCCGCCGCCCAGGTTGCGCCCGCTGGGCGTGAAGTATTCGCCGACGGTGAAGTCCAGCGCGCCGCCGTTGGACAGCGGCTCGATCTCCTGGAAGACGCCCTTGCCGTAGGTGTGCGTGCCGACCACCTTGGCCCGGCCGCGGTCCTGGAGGGCGCCGGTGACGATCTCCGCCGCCGACGCCGTGCCCGCATCCACGAGCACCACCATCGGGATCTTGGGGGCGACGGTCAGATCGGGCTTGGCCAGGTAGACCTGGCGCGGCTGGGCGCGGCCGTCGGTGGAGACAATCGTGCCGTCGGGAATGAAGACGCTGGCAACGTTGACGGCCTCGTTGAGCAGGCCGCCGCCGTTCTCGCGCAGGTCCAGTACGAGCGCGCGGGCGCCCTCGTGCAGCACCTGTTGGACCTGGCTGCGCACCTCGGCGCCCGAGCCCGAGGTGAAGCTCGTCAGCTCGACGTAGCCCAGCTTGGTCTGTTTGTAGTCGAGGATGCGGCTGGCAGCGACGGGCACGACGATGTTGGCGCGGCGGACGGTGATGATCCGCCTGTGCTTGTCGCGCAGGACGGTGAGCGTGACCCTGGTGCCGGCGCGGCCCTTGATGAGCGAGGCCGAGAAGTCCACGGAGCGGTTGGCCAGCGAGGTGGAGCCGACCTCGACGATGACGTCGCCGCGCGCGAGGCCCGCCTTGTCGGCGGGTGAGCCCTGGAACACGTCCTGGACGAGCAGCCCCTGCGGCTGGACCTTGATGTCGATCCCGATGCCGCTCAGATGCGGGTTGTCCTGGTTCTGGAACGACCGGTAATCGGAGGGGTCGTAGTAGTGCGAGTACTTGTCGTTGAGGCTGGCCACCGCGGCCGCCAGTCCCTTGTTGACCAGGTCGGAGCGGTCCACCTTGCGGTAGTAGTCGTTCTGGATCAGCCCCAGGACCTGGTTGATGAGCTTGTCGTCGCCCGATTGCGAGACGAACGCGCTGCGGATCGGCCCGGGCAGCCAGCTGGGATGGCCGCCGAACCAGACGCCGATGAGCAGCACGATGACGCCAAGGAGCACCCTGACAAACCGGGGAGAACGTTGACGCCGCGAGCGCATCTGCGGCTATCCAGGGTAGCTGGGTGCCCTTGGGCGCCGGGCCGCGTGCGCGGGCCGCGCTACACGCGCAGGAACCGCCGCAGCGACAAGCCGGATCCGAGCGCCGACACGCCGATGCCCGCTCCCATCAGCACGATGAGCAACGCGGTGAAGGAGATGGTGCGCGGCGCGGCGATCAGCGTCCAGTTGTTGGCCAGCGGATCGAGCAGGGCGATCTTGGTGACCCCCAGCACCGCGACGGCCAGCAGCGCTCCCGCCGCACCCACGACGATGCCCTCGATCACGAACGGCCAGCGGATGAACCAGTCGGTCGCGCCGACCAGCTTCATCACCTCCACCTCGCGGCGGCGCGCGTAGAGCGACAGCCGGATCGTGTTGGCGATGAGCAGCACCGAGGCGATCGTCAGGAGGACCGTGAGCACCGCGGCGGTGATCGTCACCAGGTTGGTGACCTCGAGGATCTTCTTGGTGTCGTTGCGCTTGTTGGAGACGCTCTCGATCGACTGGTCGATGGTCCCGGTGCCACCGCCGGCCGTCGGAGGCGACAGCGAGTTGTGGACGGCGAGCACGTTGGCCGGGGTGTCCGGGATCACGTGGAAGGTGTCGGGCAGCGGGTTGGAGCCCAGCAGCTTGTACGCCGCCGGATCGATCTTCGACTGCTGCGCGTACGCGGTCGCCTTGGAGACGAACTGGACCGACTTCACGTGTGGAACGTTGTGCAGCTCCTGGCGCACCCGAGCGTCATCGGCCGCGGTGGCGCCGCTCTTCATGTAGACGTCGACCTCGACACGGCTACGCACGCTGTTGGCGGCGCCGTTGGTGGCCTGGACGATCGGGATGAACACGCCCAGCACCAGCAGCGTCACCAGCACCGTCGCCAGCGCGGCGAAGCTTGGAGCCGCGCTGCGCCGGGTGGCACGAACCGCCTCGCGCAGGAAGAAGCCGATCCGCATGCCTACTCCAGCCCCGGCGGGGGCGTCGCGTCCGCGCGCAGGCGGCGGGCCAGATCACGCGTGGTCTCGTCGCGCGTGTACATCCCGGCGGCCTCGTCGCGCACGATCTGGCCACGGGAGAGCTCCAGCACGCGACGGCGCATCTTGTCCACCATCGACTGGTCGTGTGTCGCGACCAGGACCGTCGTCCCGGTGCGGTTGATCCGATAGAGCAGGCGCATGATGTCGATGCTCGTCTCGGGGTCGAGGTTTCCGGTGGGCTCGTCGGCCAGCAGCAGCGGCGGGTGGTTGACGAACGCCCGGGCCACCGACACGCGCTGCTGCTCCCCGCCCGACAGCTGATGCGGGAAGTTGTGCAGCTTGGTCGACAGTCCGGTGAGACGCAGGATGTCCGGCACCTTGGCGCGGATGTCCTTGCGCGTGCCTCCCGTCACCTGCAGCGCGTAGGCGACGTTGTCGTACACGGTGCGGTTGGGAAGCAGCTTGAAGTCCTGGAAGACGACGCCGACATTGCGCCGGTAGTAGGGCACGCGCTTGCGGGGGATCTCATCGAGGACCTTGCCGGCGACGCGGATCATGCCGCTGGTCGGCTCGAGCTCCTTGATGAGCAGGCGCATCACCGTGGACTTGCCCGACCCGGTCGATCCCACGAGGAACACGAACTCGCCGCGCTCGATCGCAAAAGTCGCCTGGTCGAGGCCCACATCGCCGGCGTAGAGCTTGGAGACGTTGCGGAACTCGATGACGGGCCGGGCCGTCCGCGGCTGGCGCGTATCGGTCCGAGGATGCTGGTTTGAGGCCGCCTGAGCCCGGTCCGGAGCGCGGCGCGACAGTTTGTTTCGTGTAGCCATAGGGTGCGGCGCAGAGTAGCGGCAGCCCACGGTGGTTGTCCTGTGCGAGGCGGGCTTGCAACGCGATTTGCAGGTCTATTGAACCACGTGTCGACGACCCACCCCGGTCTCCCGCCCCGAGCGCTACCGTTGTCCCAGCAATGGCGGAGATTTCGGTCAAGACGCTCGAGAACGGTTTGCGGCTGCATCGCATCGCGGTGCCCGGGACCCGGGCGGTGACCATCCTGGCCGCCTTCGACGCCGGTGCCCGCACCGAGCGGCCCGAGGAGAACGGGATGGCCCATTTTCTGGAGCATCTCGTGTTCAAGGGCGGTGAGAAGTACCCCACCTACCGAGACGTCAACGAGGCGGCCGAGGGCATCGGCGCCGTCCTCAACGCCTACACGAGCCACGACCTCGTCGCCTTCCACATCACCGCACGGGCCCAGAGCGGACTGGACGCCGCCGATCTGCTCACCGATTTCGTCGCCCGGCCCAAGATCGATGCCGCTGAGCTCGACCGCGAGCGCGGGGTCGTGGTCCAGGAGATCGCGCGGGCCGAGGATCAGCCGGCCACCCTGGCCGAGCACCTCATCGACGAGGCCGTGTTCGGCGACCACCCGCTGGGCCGCCCGGTACTGGGTCCCGCCGAGCACCTGCGCGACACCTTCACCCGCGACGGCATCCTCGCCTTCCGCGGCCGCCGCTGGTCCCCCTCGCGGGGGGCGGCATTCGCGGTCGGCAACCTGGAGGCCCTCGGCAACAACGGCGACCTGGATCAGCTCTTCGAGCGCTTCCAGCCCGCGCCCGACCCCGAGCCCTTCGATGCCGCGCCGCCGCTCGAGCCCCGCGTGCTGGTGCGCGAGCGGGACTCCAACCAGTCGCATCTGCGTATGTCCTATCGGCCGATGGTCGACGTCGACAACCCCAAGCAGCGCGCCGCCCTGATGGTCTACGGGACGCTCCTGGGCGGTTCGATGGGGTCGCGCCTGTTCGACGAGATCCGCGAGCAGCGGGGGCTGGCCTACTCCGTCTCGGCCTTCCCCCACGCCTATGCCGACGTCCCGGTGCTCCAGCTGTCCGCCGGCCTCGAATCGGGCAAGTGCATGGAGGCCTACCGCCGCATGCGCGACATCGTCTCCGAGCTGCGCACCGACGGTCCTACCGAGGCCGAGGTCAAGCGCGCCCAGGCCTACGCCGCGGGCGCCCGGACCCTGGCCTTCGAGAACACCGGGGCGGTGGCCCGATATGCCGCCCAGCAGACCGTCGTGTACGACGAGGACGCCGATCCCGAGGTCACCATCGATCTGCTGGACAACGTCACCTTCGATCAGGTGCGGGAAGTGGCCGCGGGCATTGCCGACGAGCTGTCGATTGCCGTCGTGGGACCCCACACCGTGGAGGAGCTGGAGACGGCCTGAGACGGTGGCTCGCCCCAGGGCTGGTGCTGATCCTCTTGGCGGCGGCGATCACGCTGGGCCTGCTGGGCTCTCTCAGCCAGACGAGCAACCACGACGCGACCTTCGACGCCGGATCGGCGGTCGTCACGCCGCCCAAGAAGAAGGCCGCGCCCACCCGCAAGCGCGCGCACGACCCGGCGCTGCTGAGCACGCACGGGCAGCGCCCGCCGCTGTCCCCGGACGAGGTGCGCCTCCAGTCGGCGCTGAGCAAGGCGATGAACGCCGCCGGACCCCAGAGCGGCGCGCTGGTCTATGACCTCGACGCCGACAACGAGCTCTACGGCCTGCGCCCCAACGTCAAGCGCGCGCCGGCCTCGGTGGAGAAGCTGTGGACGACAACGGCGCTGATGGTGAAGCTCGGCCCCAACGCGCGCCTGCACACCACCCTGCTCGGGACCGGCTCTGAGCGCCACGGCGTGTGGCACGGGAACCTGTACCTGCGCGGCGGCGGCGACCCGACGTTCGGGGACCCGACGTTCAACCGCACCTGGGAGTTCGGCTACGGACCGACCGCCGCCCAGCTCACCGAGCAGCTCGCCGCCCATGGGATCAAGCGCGTGACCGGCCGGCTCTTCGCCGACGAGACGATGTTCGACCGCAAGCGCGGCGGGCTGATGACCAACTACCTGCCTGACGTGCCCGACTTCGGCGGCCAGCTCAGCGCGCTCACCTACGACCACGGCGCGACCGTCCCCCACTACGCGCCCGCTGCCTTCGCCGCGCGCGAGATGGCGCTGGTCATGCGCGGCTCGCACATCACGGTCAAGGCCTCGCGTCGCGAGAAGAAGACCCCGGACGGCGCGCGGATCCTCGCCACGGTCAGCTCGCCCCCGCTGTCGGTGATGACGCGGCTGATGGACGTCCCGTCCGACGACCTGTTCGCCGAGCTGTTCGCCAAGCAGCTCGGCGTCCTGTTCGGGCGCGGCGGCAGCATCTCGGACGGTGCCCAGGTGATCGGCCGCACGATCGGCGAGACCTACGGCCTCCATCCGACGATCCTCGACGGCTCGGGGCTTTCGCGCAACGACCGCTCCTCGCCGCTGGAGGTGGTCGATCTGCTGCGCGAGATCTGGGGCACGCCGGTGGGCCATCAGCTGGTGGCGTCGCTGCCCACGGTCGGCAAGGAGGGCACCGTCCGGGGGATCGGCCTGAAGACCGCCGCGGTCGGCAACTGCGCGGCCAAGACCGGCACGCTGAACTACGTCACCAACCTCGCCGGCTACTGCCACAGCCGCGGTGGCCACACCCTTGCCTTCGCGCTGTTCGTCGACGGCCCGGACAACGGGACCGCGGTTCTCCTGGAGAGCCGGATGATCGGCGCGATCGCGCGTTATTGACGAGCGTCCCCCTGACGCTGCACAATCGGTAGCACTTGTGGAGCTGGGTGCCGCTCTCAACCTGGGCGAGATGCAGCGCTACCTCAACCGCGTCGGCGACCGCTGGCCGTTGCAGGTGGTGATGCTCGGTGGCGCGCGCGTCGACGACGCCCGCGGCGCCCCGCCCCAGCGTGAGCGGGGGCCTGAGTACGTGGTCGTGCTCGTCTCCCGCGCGTTTGAGGGGATGCCGTGGCTGGAGCGCGTCTACCAGGCGGCGTCGCTGTGGGACGGAATGGAGATGGGCGACAGCGCCGACGTGCACTGCTACACGCTCGACGAATTCCAGCGAAAGCGCGTGCACACCCCGCGCGTCAAGGCCGTCGCCGAACGCGGGATCCTGCTCTATGAGGACTCGGATCCGCTGTATCCCCTGCCGCCGGACATGCCGCATCCCAACGGCGACAGCGACGGCGACGGCGCGGTGTCCTGATGCGCAAATTCGGTGCCTGGATGGGTGATGGCTGGGCGTGGCTGGCGGCTGGCGATGATCCAAGTCGTACTGGTGGTCCGGCGGGATCATCGCCATCCGTCAGGCGCGTCCAGACGCGCCCAGACTGGTATCGAATTTGTGCTTCAGGGCACTAGCTGATCGCGACCATCCGCTCGATCGGCACTCGAGCGCGGTCGGCGATCTCCCCCGGCACCTTGACCTCGTGCACGCCGTCGCGCAGGGCGTCGCGCAGCTTGGGCAGCGTGATCATCTTCATGAAGCGGCACGAGGCAGCCTCGTTGGCCGCGATGAACTCCGCGTCGGGAGCCGCCTGGCGCAGCGGATGGAGCATGCCGGTCTCGGTGGCGACGATCGCGGTGGACCCGGCCCCGGGCGCTTCGCTCAGCGAGCGGGCGTAGCCGAGCATCCCGCCGGTGGAGAGCATGTGCACGCCCTCTGAGGCGATGTCACCGGAGGCGACGTACTCCATGACGCTCGTCGAGCAGCCACACTCGGGGTGGATGAGGAAGTCGGCGCTGGGGTGCGCGTCGCGCACGTTCGTGATGTCCTGAGGCTTGATCCCCGCGTGGACGTGGCATTCCCCGTCCCAGACATGCATCGGGCGGCGCAGGGTCTTCTCCACGTAGGCGCCGAGGAACATGTCGGGGCCGAAGAGGATCTCGGTGTCCTCGCCGTGCGTACGGTAGATGTGCTGCACCACCTGGACGGCGTTGGCCGAGGTACAGCAGTAGTCGGTCTCGGCCTTGACCTCGGCGGTGGTGTTGACGTACATGACCACGACGGCACGAGGATGCTGAGCCTTCCAGTCGCGCAGCTGCTGCGCGGTGATCGAGTCCGCCAAGGAGCAGCCGGCGTCGGGGTCGGGGATGAGGACCTGCTTGTCGGGACAGAGGATCGAGGCGGTCTCGGCCATGAAGTGCACGCCGCAGAACGCGATCGTGGCGGCGTCGGAGGCCGCCGCCTGCTGGGAGAGCCCCAGCGAGTCGCCGACGTAATCGGCGATGTCCTGGATTTCGGGCAGCTGGTAGTTGTGGGCGAGGATCACGGCCCCGCGGGCGGCCGCCAGCTCGCGCACCTCGTCCTGGAGGGCGGGGATGTTCTCGAGCATCAGCGGCGCCTCAGAGGCGCTGAGCATGGGCAGGTTCATGGCAATGGGGTGAGGAGGAGAGAGAGATCGAGGGCCGGCGCGCTGTGGGTCAGCGCGCCCACCGAGACGAAGTCTACGCCCGTGCCGGCGACCTCCCTGAGCGTCTGGAGCGTGACCCCGCCGCTGGCCTCGAGCTCCGCGCGACCGGCTACGTGCGCCACGGCCTCGCGCAGCTGGGCCGGGCTCATGTTGTCCAACAGCAGCCTCGGCGCCCCCGCCGCCAGGGCCTCGTCGACCTCGGCGAGGTCGCGGCATTCGACCTCGAGCGGCAGATCAGGAGCCTCCTCGCGGGCGCGGCGCACCGCCGCCCCTACCCCGCCGGCGAGCGCAGCGTGGTTCTCCTTGATGAGGATCGCGTCATAGAGCCCGGCTCGGTGGTTGGTGGCCCCGCCAGCGGCGACCGCGGCCTTCTCCAGCGCCCGCAGCCCCGGGGTGGTCTTGCGCGTGTCCAGGATGACGGCTCCCGTCCCTGCGACCGCCTCGACGGCCCGGGCCGACATCGTGGCCACGCCCGAGAGGCGTTGCAGGAAGTTGAGCGCCGTGCGCTCACCGGTCAGCAGCGCCCGCGCGCGACCCTCGATGCGCAGGACCTCGCCGGTCTCGCGCCAGACGCCCTCGGCCACCTCGCGGGCGAACGTCGCGTCGGGATCCAGCGAGCGGAACACCTGCTCGGCGACGTCGAGGCCGTAGATGACGCCCGGCGCCTTCTGCTGGATCACCGCGTGAGCCCGCGTATCGGCGGGCACCGTGGCGTCTGTCGTCACGTCGCCTCCGCCGAGGTCCTCGGCCAGCGCGCGGGCCACCAGGTCAGCGGAATCGGCGGTGAGCGCCTCCATGCACGCCGAGGATAGGACGAGAAGTTTTCACACGAATTGTGACCTTGTGGTTATCGTGGGCAGCGATTTCGAACTAAGGGGGAATTCGTTTTGCGTCGGATTGGGAGTCGGACGGGGGTCGCGGCCGCGGTCACGCTGGTCGCAGGGATCTCCGCGTCGGGGGCGATGGCCAAGTCGCTCACCAAAGTCGTGGTTGCGGGCCCATCGCCCGCCGTCAACCAGGTCGCGGCGAAGCTCGTACCCAAGAACTTCGCCAAGACCTATAACCCGGACATCAACGCGTTCTTCAGCAAGAAGACGACCATCAACGTCGGAGACACGGTCTCATTCCAGATCGCGGGCTTCCACGACATCGACCTGCCGGGCAAGGCGGGCGCTCCGCTGCCCTTCATCGTCCCCGGCACCGCGCTCGTCAGCGGGGTCAATGACGCCGCCGGCAATCCGTTCTGGTTCAACGGGAGGGTCCCCAACGTAGGAGTCAACACCGCGTTGCTCGCGCCCTCCAAGGGCAAGACCTACAACGGCACCGCGCGGCTGGTGAGCGGTTTGCCCGCCGGCAAGCCCAAGCCGTGGAACGTTAAGTTCACGAAGGCCGGTACCTACAAGTTCTTCTGCGACATCCACCCCGGCATGATCGGGACGGTCGTGGTCAAACCGGCGGGCAAAGCGATCCCGACGGCCAAGCAGGACGCCAAGGCCCAGACCGCACAGGCCACGGCGGACATCAAGGCAGCCCTCAAGGCAGCCAAGACGAAGGTGCCGGCCAACACCGTCAGTCTCGGCGAGAGCGCTCCCGGCGGCGTCGAGCTGTTCACCATGTTCCCGGCCACGCTCACGGTCAACGCCAACACGGTGGTGACCTTCCAGATGTCAAAGGACAGCTTCGAGACCCACACAGCGACGTTCGGGCCCGCCCCGGTGCTCACGGGCCTCGCCAAGGGCTTCCAGGGGGTGAGCTTCCCGGCACAGGCGGTGTTCCCGAGTGATCCGACTCAGCCGATCGCGGAGTCGCTGACCGCTCACGGAGACGGCTTCGCCAACACTGGGGCGCTGGACACCAACGCGAAGTCGACGACGATCCCGTCCTCGGGCAAGATCGACTTCACCCAAGCGGGGACGTATCACTTCATCTGTCTGATCCATCCCTTCATGCACGGGACGATCATCGTCAAATGAGGTTGGGCGCCGGCTCCCGTGGCCGGCGCCCTACTCGCTAGCACGGGCACTGGAGTCCGGGTCGCAAGACCCGGACTTCGCCCGTTAAGGATCCCTCCGGCGGCTAGATAGATCGCTCTATTCGGCGGCGTGCGCCCCGGGCGCTGCGGCCACCGCGCCGTCGTCCCCCCGCGGCCCGGACAGCACCCGCACCGTGGCGAACGTCGGATCCGCGGCGCCATGCAGGCGGGCGCCGGCCGCTGTGAGCTCGCGCAGGTAGCGCACGACTTCGGCGGTGACCCGCTCACCCGGCAGCAGGGTCGGGACGCCGGGCGGGTAGCCCGCGATCGACTCGCACGAGATGCGCCCGATGGCATCGTCGACTGGGACCGTCTCGCCCTCGCCCAGGAACGCCTCGCGGATCGGGACGACGCTCTGATGCTCCAGCGAGGTCGCGGGCGCGGCGATCGCGGGACCCTGGCCGGGCCGCGCCAGGGTGCGCACCGTCTCGGCGAAGTCGTGGGCGAAGCGCTCCAGGGGCTCCACGGGCTGCCCCAGGCCGAGGACCAGCACCAGCGTGGCGTGGGTGGCCAGCTCGATGTAGATGTCGTTGGCGGCGCGTAGCTCGGCGGCGAGCTCGTAGCCGGTCACGCCGGTCCCGCGCACGTCGATGACGATCCGCAGCGGGTCCCAGCCGGCGACGCCGGGGCGGCCGACCATGCCCTCGCCGACGATGGCGATGCCCGGAATCGCCTCGATCGCCTCGCGGGCGCGCGCCGAGGCCTCGATCGTCCGGTCAAGCAGCGCCTCGCCGTGGGCGGCGAGCTGGCGCCGGGCGCTGTCCAGTGAGGCCAGGAGCAGCGAGTTCGGGCTGGTGGACCGCACCAGGCGCACGCAGCGCGCCACCTCGTCGGCGTCCACCCGCGACGGGTGAGGACCGTGTCCGACGTGGAGCATCGCCGACTGGGTCAGGCTGCCGACGATCTTGTGGGTCGAGGCCAGCACGGCGTCGGCGCCCTGGCGCAGCGGGGATTCGGGCAGCTTCGGGTGAAAGCCGAAGTGCGAGCCCCAGGCGCAGTCGACGATCAGCGCCGCACCGGCGGCGTGGGCCACCTCGGCGCAGCCGCGGATATCGGCGGCCATGCCGTAGTACGTCGGGGAGACGATGAACGCGGCGCTGATGTCGGGCGAGCGCTCGAGCGCCCGCTGGAGCGTCTCGGGCGTGACCCCGTGAGCCATGCCCAGCTCGTTGTCGTACTCGGGCGCGACGAAACTCGCCATCCCGCCGCTGAGCACGAGCCCGTCGACGATGCTGGCGTGGGAGTTGCGCTGGACCAGCACGTGGCGGCCTGGCTTGGCCAGGGCCAGACACAGGGCGTGGTTGCCCTGGGTGGCCCCGTTGGTGAGAAACCACGTCTGCTGGGCGCCGTACGCGGCCGCGGCCAGCTCCTCGGCGCGCTGATAGGGGGTGGGCGAGGGGCCGGTGTCGATGCCCTCGATGTCCTGGCAGATGTCGAGCGCCAGCGCGCGCTCACCGATCGCCGAGCGCAGGCCGGGGTCGGCGCCCGGCCCGCCCTTGTGGCCGGGCACGTGGAAGCGCACCGAGCCGCGGAACCCGTAGGAGACGATCGCCTCGAGGTACGGGGCGGTGGGATGCTCGCGCCGCGGACGTCGCGTGTCGGTGAGATCGCGCGGCTCCGAGACGAGCGCGCCGTCGCGCAGCTCGCCGGGCTGGCTGTCGTCGCGGGGGTCGTGGCGGGCGGGCACGGGGTCAGACGCGCTCATTTGGCCGCCTTGAGCAGATAGCTGCGGACGAAGCCGTCCAGGTCGCCGTCGAGCACCCGGTTGGCGTCGCCCATCTCGAAATCGGTGCGGTGGTCTTTGACCATGGTGTACGGATGCAGGACGTAGGAGCGGATCTGAGACCCGAAATTGACGTCCTGCGCTTCTCCTTTCTCGCGTGCGATCTCCTCCCGGCGCTTGCGCTCCTCGAGCTCCAGCAGCTTGGAGCGCAGCATCGTCATGGCCTCGGCCTTGTTGGAGGACTGCGACCGCTCGTTCTGGCACTGGACCACGATGCCGGTGGGCTTGTGGGTGATGCGCACGGCCGAGTCGGTCTTGTTGACGTGCTGGCCGCCGGCGCCGCTGGCCCGATAGGTGTCGATCTGCAGGTCGTCGTCGTCGATCTCCACCTCGGCGGCCTCCTCGACCACCGGTGAGACCTCGACGCCGGCAAAGCTCGTCTGGCGCCGGTTGGCCGAGTCGAACGGCGACAGGCGCACCAGCCGGTGCACGCCCTTCTCGGATCCGTAGAGGCCATAGGCGTTCTCGCCCTTGACCCGGAACGTGGCGGACTTGATGCCCGCCTCCTCCCCGGGGGACGCCTCCAGCAGCTCGGCGTCGAAGCCGCGCTTCTCGGCCCAGCGCATCTCCATGCGCAGCACCATCTCGGCCCAGTCCTGGGCGTCGGTGCCACCGGCGCCGGCGTTGACGGTGACCAGGGCGTCCCCGCCGTCATAGCGGCCGGAGAACAGGCGCTCCTCCTCGAGCTCGTCCAGCCGGGCCTGCACGCCCGCGATCTGCTCCTCGAGCTCGGACGCGAGGTCCGGATCCTCCTCGGCCAGCTCGGCGAGCGGCTCGAGGTCCTCGACGTCTGACTCGAGCTGGCGAAACACGCCCAACTTGCGGCTGGCCCGGGCGTGCTCGGCCGATACCTTGGCGGCGCGCTCCTGGTCATCCCAGAAGCCTGCAGCCCCCATCTCGTCTTCAAGCGCGCTGGTGCGCTGGGCTAGCTCAGCGGGGTCAAAGATAGTCCGCTAGCAGCCTGAGCTGCCCGCGGATTGCCGCGAGACGCTGGGGTAGCGGCTCTGAGGGGGCGGTGGCCATACGCGCGGTCACGTTAGCAACCGCGGCCCCGTTTGCTTTGAATTTTGTCCGGTGGGTAGGGGTTGCTCGTAACGGCTGTTACCAAGAGGGAGGCTCCGCCGTGTACAAGCAGGTACTCGACCCTGTGTCCCATTCGCTGGGACTCACCTCGATCTTCGCCATCCTGCCCCTGGCGACGCTGTTCGTCCTGCTGGGGATCGTGCGACTCAAGGCGCAGTGGGCGTCGCTGTGCGCACTGGGAGTGGCGCTACTCGTGGCGATCATCGTCTACTCGATGCCGGTGGCCCAGGCGGGCGACTCGGCGCTCGAGGGGGCGGCATTCGGCTTCTGGCCGATCATGTGGATCGTCCTCAACGCCCTGTGGATCTACAACATGACCGAGGCCACCGGGCACTTCGCCATCCTGCGGCGCGCGTTCACGATGATCTCCGACGACTCGCGCGTGCAGGTCGTGGTGA
This sequence comes from uncultured Actinomycetota bacterium, assembly GCA_963708835.1. Classification (GTDB taxonomy): domain Bacteria; phylum Actinomycetota; class Thermoleophilia; order Solirubrobacterales; family Solirubrobacteraceae; genus Palsa-465. The sequence goes on from CAVPUB010000005.1 coordinate 173,269, forward strand.
TCGCGTTCTGCTTCGGCGCGCTGCTCGAGGCGCTGGCGGGGTTCGGCACCCCGGTGGCCATCTGCAGCGTCATGCTCGTCGGCCTGGGTCTGAGCCCGCTCCGCGCGGTCGCCGTGGCGCTGGTGGCCGACACCGCCCCGGTGGCATTCGGCGCCATCGCCATTCCGATCACCACGCTCGCCCAGACGTCGGGTCTACCCGTCCATGACCTGAGCAGCATGGTCGGGCGCCAGACCCCGTTCCTGGCCCTCATCCTGCCGCTCATCCTGGTGTTCATGGTCGACGGCCGGCGCGGCATCCGCGCCGTGTGGCCGGCGGCGCTCATCGCCGGGTTTACGTTCGCGGTCCTGCAGTTCGTGATGTCCAACTACATCTCGATGGAGCTGACCGACATCGTGGCCTCGCTGGGCTCGGCCGGCGTGCTCGTCGCTTTCATGCGCGTGTGGCAGCCCAGCGCCCCCGCTATGTCCGCGACCCCGCGGGGCCGGCAGCGCCCGGCGATCGCGGGCGGCAGCACCGCCGACGCCGCCTTCGAGCGCGACGTCCGCACCCGCTCCGCGGAGGGACCGCCCCCGAGCCGCAAGGACATGATCCTGGCCTTCTCGCCCTACATCATCATCGTGATCGTGCTCGGGCTGATGAGCCTGCACCCGGTGCTCAACTGGCTTGACGGCGCCACCTCGAAGTTCTCCTGGCCGGGGTTGAACATCCTCAACTCCAAGGGCGAGGCCCCGACCAGCGAGCTGTTCAAGCTCAACTGGCTCACGGCGGCCGGCACGGGGCTGCTGATCTCGGGCATCATCACCGCGCTCGTCCTGAGGGTCAACCCGCTGCGGGCGCTGCGGATCTACTGGCAGACACTGGTCCAGATCAAGTGGGCGCTGGTCACGGTCATGGCCGTGCTCGCCATCGCCTACGTGATGAACATGTCGGGCCAGACGATCACCCTGGGCACCTGGGCGGCCGGCGCGGGCGCCTTCTTCGCCTTCCTGTCACCGCTGATCGGCTGGTTCGGGACGGCGGTCACCGGGTCTGACACCTCGACCAACTCGCTGTTCGGCGCCCTGCAGGTGGCGGCGGCCCACCACTCAGGGCTGTCCCCGACCCTCCTGGCGGCCGCCAACAGTTCGGGCGGCGTGCTGGCCAAGATGGTGTCGCCTCAGAACCTGGCCATCGGCGCGGCCGCGGTCGGCCTGGCCGGCCGCGAGGGCGACATCTTCCGCAAGGTGCTCGGCTGGTCGGTGGTGCTGGTGCTGGCGATGGCGGTGCTGGTGCTGCTGCAGTCCGGGCCGCTCAGCTTCATGGTCCCGTAGCGGGGACGTGCTGTCGGGGACGCGCGTCCGCGTCATGCGGGCGCGCGTCAACGGCGGGCATCGAGGGAGGCGTGGACCGGACGCTGGTGTTGAAACCTCAGAGCGCACGGTGCCGCGGCGCGGTCGGTGTGTCGTGAGAGTTCAGCCAGCTGAAACCTCATGACACACGGACTCCAATGAGTGAGCGCGTGTCGTGTGGTTTCGATCTCGGCCGCGCCCCCGGGGCGCGATCTCCGACGCCACAGAATGGGGCGTCGGAACGCCCTAGTCCAGGTAGTCGTAGGCCTCGAGGGTGAGGAACTCGACGAGCGGCTCGCTCAGGGCCACCCGCTCGAAGATCACGCGGGTCTCGTCGGGCCGCCCGGCCTGCCAGGTCTCCTCCCCGACCTCGGAGCGGATCTTGGCGGTCTCCTCGTCGAGCACCTGGCGCACGAGCTCGGCCGTGATGGTGCGCCCGTCCTCGAGCTCGCAGCCGTGATGGACCCACTGCCAGATCTGGGAGCGCGAGATCTCGGCGGTGGCGGCGTCCTCCATCAGGGAGTTGATCGCCGCCGCGCCGCGGCCGCCCAGCCAGAAGGACAGGTACTGGAAGCCCACGTTGACGTCGGTGCGCAGGCCCGCCTCCGTGATGGCCCCGGGGGTCTTCCCCAGCGCCAGCAGCTCGGCCGCGCTCACCGACACATCGGGGCGTTGCCTCGACAGCTGGTTGGGAGCGCCGCCCAGGCCGGTCTCAAACACCTCACGCGCCACCGGCACCAGGTCCGGATGGGCCACCCAGGTCCCGTCGTAGCCCTGCTCGACCTCGCGCTCCTTGTCGGCGCGTACGCCGGCCAGCGCCTTCTCGTTGGCCTCCTCGTCACGGCGGGACGGGATCAGCGCGGCCATGCCGCCCATCGCGTGGGCGCCGCGCCGGTGGCAGGTGGCGGCCAGGAGATCGGCGTAGGCGCGCATGAACGGCACCGTCATGGTCACGTCACCGCGGTCGGGCAGGACCATGTCGCGCCGGCCCGCGAAGCACTTGATCGACGAGAAGATGTAGTCCCAGCGCCCCGCATTGAGCCCGGCGGAATGCTCGCGGAGCTCGAACAGGATCTCGTCCATCTCAAAGGCGGCCGGGAGCGTCTCGATCAGCACCGTGGCCTTGATCGTCCCGCGCTCCATGCCCACGCGGTCCTCGGCGTAGTCAAAGACGTCGTTCCACAGCCGCGCCTCGCGATGGGACTCCATCTTGGGCAGGTAGAAGAACGGGGCCAGCCCGGAGGCGATCAGCGGCGGGCCGGAGTTGAAGAAGTACATGCCGAAGTCGAACAGAGCGCCGGACACCGGCCCGCCGTCGACGCGCATGTGGCGCTCGTCCAGGTGCCAGCCGCGGGGGCGGACGAGCAGCGTCGCCGGTTCGTCCACCAGCTCGTAGTGGCGGCCATCCGAGCCGTCGTAGGTGATCGTCCCCATGATCGCGTCGCGCAGGTTGATCTGGCCCTGGACCATGTTGTGCCAGGTAGGGGCGTTGGCATCCTCGAAGTCGGCCATGAACCCGTCGGCGCCGGAGTTCAGCGCGTTGATGACCATCTTGCGGTCGGTGGGGCCGGTGATCTCCACCCAGCGCTGCGCCAGCGCCTCGGGCACCGGCGCCACGCTCCAGTCACCGGAGCGGACGTCCTCCGTCTCGGGCAGGAAGTCGAGCATCTCGCCCTCGGCCAGCCGCTCGCGGCGCTCGACGCGGGCGCGCAGGAGCTCCTGGCGGCGCTCCTCGAACTCGGCGTGGAGCTCGGACACGAACTCCAGCGCGTTGGGGTTGAGAATCTCCTCGAAGGCGGGCTCGGCCCGCCCCTCCAGCTCCAGTCGTGTGCGCGCGGCCATCTCCATGCATCCTTTCCGGGCGATCGCGCCCGCAAACGGCGAGCGCCTCGTGCGCCGGCCCGCGCGAGGTATGTTCCCGCGTATGGCCACTTTGAACGATGACGGCGTTCAGTCATTGCTGAACGCCCCCAACTGCGCGGTGATCTCGACCAACAACGGCGACGGATCGATCCTCTCCACGGTGGTGTGGATCAGCCTGGAGGACGGCGAGCTGGCCGTCAACAGCGCCGAAGGCCGCCACTGGCCCACCAACCTCGAGCGCGACCCGCACATCACCGCCCTCGTCTACCCCGACGGCAACCCCTATGAGTACGTCGAGATCCAGGGCACCGTCACCGGCACCCACGACGACGCCAACGATCACATCGACCGGCTGGCCAAGAAGTACACCGGCGCAGACACCTTCGGGGGCCACCAGCCCGGGGACGTGCGGATCAAGTACGTCATCACGCCCACCCGGGTCCGCCACCAGACCCAGTAACCGCAACCGCCGTCGGGCGAGCCGCCGCGCGGCGACCCGGCGCTAGACCACCCCGCCCTCCACGACTTCCTCGGCCGCGGCGGCGATGGCGCGGTGCGTCGCGTCGTCGCAGGACCCGTTGACGGTGATCCGGCAACCGATCCGGCTGTCGGGCGCAAACACCGCGGTGAGCCGATAGGCCGTCTGCCCGCCGAACATCTTGGCGAAGGGCACCAGCCGCATCGACAGCCAACACGCCCCGTGAGCCGAGATCGTGGTCGATCTTGCAGCTATTTCCTGCACAATCGACCACAGCCCCGGCCGAAGCGCAGCCAAGCGCCGATGCCGCCCCAAACGCCCCGGGCACGGAGAACGGGCGAGCCGGGCGGAGCTCAGGCGGCGGCCGGTGGCTCGGGGTCGGGGCCGGCGAGGCGCGGGCGCTCCCGGGCCCGCGCCTCATCCAACACTGCCAGCAACCCGAGCAGCCCCACGAAGGGCTCACGCACGCCATCGGGGCCCTGAAGCGTTCCGGACACGGGGTCGTCGGTGGGCTCCAGGTCGAGGACGAGACGGAGCGGGGCGTGGCTGCCCATGGTGTGTCAGCGTGACACCGCGGCGGTGCGCTTCGCATCCATGAGGCTCATGGGTAATCGGCGAGCCGTAATCAGGGCGGGCAGGCGCTCAGGCGCCGTGGCACTTCTTGTACTTCTTGCCCGAGCCGCACCAGCACGGGTCGTTGCGCCCGACCTGCTGGGTCTCGTCGACGACCCGCTGCTGCACCGGCTCGGGTGGGGGCCCGTCGTCGTAGGCGGCCTGCTCGGCGCCGGCTGCCGCGGCCATCGCCATGGCGCCGGCGGCGTTCTGGCCGCCGGAGTAGGTGACCCGGCCGCCTCCCGTCGCCGACGAGGACGTCGAGCTGCCGCTGCGGCGTGGGGGCTCGGGGGCCATCGGCTGGCCGTCGGCGTCGTGGATGGTGACCTGAACGTGGTAGATGAGCCGGGCGAAGTCCGACCACACGCTGTTCATGAGGTCCTGGAAGAGCTCGTAGGCCTCGTTCTTGTAGGCCACCAGCGGATCCATCTGGGCCAGCCCGCGCAGGCCGATGCCGTGCTGCAGGTAGTCCATGTCGTAGAGGTGCTCCTGCCAGCGCTGGTCGATGATCTCCAGCAGCAGGTAGCGCTCGACGCCACGCATGAGCTCCTCGCCCAGCTCCTCCTCGCGGAGGTCGTACCGGGCCAGCGCCTCCTCCTGGAGGCGCACCGCGAGGTCCTCGCGGTCCACGCGGCCGGGCTCGGGCAGCTCGAAATTGTCGGAGGGGATGTAGATCTCCTCGATCCGGCGGATGAGCCCGTCCAGGTCCCAGTCCTCGACGAAGTCGCCGGCCGTGTACTCCTCGACGAGACGGTCGATCAGGTTGACGATCTCCTCGCGGGCGGCGGCGCTCATGTCGCGGCCCTCGAGCACCTCGTCGCGGTAGGTGTAGACGACCTCGCGCTGCTGGTTGAGCACGTCGTCGTACTCCAGCGTGTGCTTGCGCTGGAGGAAGTGCTGCTCCTCGACCTTGCGCTGGGCCTTCTCGATCTGCTTGGAGAGCATGCCCGCCTCGATGGGCTCCTCGTTGCCCTCGTCGTCGACCGAGCCCAGCCGGTCGAGGATCTTGTAGATCCGCTCGCCCGCAAACAGGCGCACCAGGTCGTCCTGGGCCGAGAGGAAGAAGCGGGACTCGCCGGGGTCGCCCTGGCGGCCCGAACGGCCGCGCAGCTGGTTGTCGATCCGCCGGGACTCGTGGCGCTCGGTGCCGATGATGAACAGGCCGCCGGCCTCCATCACCTCGTCGCGCTGCGCCTCGACGCGCTCCTCGATGGTGGGGAGCACCTTGAGGAAATGCTCCTCGTAGTCGGGGTCGTCGAGCTTGAGCCCGAGCTTGGCCACCTCGAGCGTGGCCAGGTGCTCGGCATTGCCGCCGAGCTTGATGTCGACGCCGCGACCCGCCATGTTGGTGGCGATCGTGACCGCGCCGGGGGCGCCGGCCTCGGCGACCACCTCGCCCTCCCGGGCGGCGTGCTCGGGCTTGGCGTTGAGCACGCTGTGCTTGATCCCGCGCTTGGTCAGCTGCTCTGAGAGCAGCTCGGAGACCTCGACGGCGATCGTGCCGACGAGCACCGGCTGGCCCGCCTGATGGCGCGCCTCGATCTCCCGGACCACGGCTGACCACTTGCCGTCCTTGGTCTTGTAGACCTGGTCGTTGCGGTCCTGGCGGACCATCGGCCGGTTGGTGGGGATCTGGACGACCGGCAACTCGTAGATCTTCATGAACTCGGTGGCCTCGGTCAGCGCCGTCCCGGTCATGCCCGACAGCTTGTCGTACATGCGGAAGTAGTTCTGCAGCGTGATCGTGGCCAGGGTCTGGTTCTCCTCCTGGACCCGCACGCCCTCCTTGGCCTCCACCGCCTGGTGCAGGCCCTCCGACCAGCGGCGGCCCTCCAGGATGCGCCCGGTGAACTCGTCGATGATCTTGACCTCGCCGTCGATCACCTCGTAGTCGTAGCCGCGCTTGTACAGCGACTCGGCGCGCAGCGACTGCATGAGGTGGTTGACCAGGTGGCCGTTCTCGGCCCGGTAGAAGTGGTCGATTCCCATGAAGCGCTCGGCCTTGGCCACGCCCTGCTCGGTGATCGAGACCGTCTTGTGCTTCTCGTCGAACTCGTAGTCGAAGTCGGCTACGAAGACCTTCTTGGCTCGCGGGTCCAGCCCCTCCGGGGTCTTGCCGGCCGTGAGCTTGGGGGCAAGGCGCGCGAACTTGGCGTAGAGGTCGGCGGCCTGCTCGGGGGCGCCGGAGATGATGAGCGGGGTGCGGGCCTCGTCGATGAGGATGTTGTCGACCTCGTCGACGATGGCGTAGCGGTGATAACGCGTCTTGCCGTCGTCGTCCTTCTCACGGCCACCGTGCTGGAACTTCTCCTCCAGAGTCTTGGCCATGTTGTCGCGCAGGTAGTCGAAGCCGAACTCGGAGTTGGTGCCGTAGGTGACGTCGGCGGCGTAGGCGGCGTGCTTCTCCTCGAAGGGCTGCATGTTCTGCAGCACGCCGACAGTGACGCCGAGCATGTCGTAGATCGGCTTCATCCACAGTGCGTCGCGGCGGGCCAGATAGTCGTTGACGGTGACGACGTGGACGCCCCTGCCGGGCAGCGAGTTGAGGACCACCGCGAGCGTCGCGGTGAGCGTCTTGCCCTCGCCGGTCTTCATCTCGGCGATGCAGCCGTCGTGCAGGACCATGCCGCCGATGAGCTGCACGTCGAAGTGGCGCATGCCCATCGATCGCTTGCCGGCCTCGCGGACGAGCCCGAAGCACTCGTAGAGCAGATCGTCGAGCGATTCGCCGTTGCGGGCGCGCTCGCGGAGGGCGTCAGCGCCCTCCCTCAGCTCCTGGTCAGTGTGGTGCTCCAGTTCCGCTTCGAAGGCGTTGATCCGGGACACCCGCTGCTCATAGCTCTTGAACTTCTTGGCCTCGCCCATGCGAAGCGCACGGTCCAGAAAGGACATGGAGCTAGGGTAGCGCGGGCGGCCTCAGCGCTCGTAAGACTTTGCGCCGAATCTATGCTCGCCCGCGCCGCCCTTCGGCGCCGACGGCGGTCAGGCGGCCGACGAGATGTCCCCAGGCAGGACTTGACTCGCCGCTACGCGCGATTCGCGCCGTTTGCGCCGCTTGTCGCGGTGACGCTTGACCTGGACGGCCAGCTCATCCGCGCACAGGTTGATGGAGTGCATCAGGTCGCCCGAAGCATCTCGAGCCCGGAGCGTGACCCCTTTGAGGTGGAGGGTGGCCTCGGCCACCTTGGAGTCGGGAATCGCCGGGTTGCGCTCCTGGGACAACTCCACCTCCAGCTCGGCCAGCTCCGAGACCTGTTTGGAGATCTTCCCGAAGCGTTTCACGACGTGCTCCCTGACGTCGTCGGACACGTGGAGATTTCGGCCCTTGACCTGGATCCGCATTCGTCGACCTCCCGACTGAAGGCGTTGATCTATGTGAACACGAGGTTATTCCTGCAACCGGCGTTTGTCGAGGTCACAATGTCGGTCGTTGCTGCACAACCCTGCTCCAACCATCGCCTGGACGTTCGAGCCGTCGGTCCTGATCGGCGTCGCCGCGCTGGGAACGCTCTACCTGCTGGGTTGGAGGCGCGGCAGGGCCACCGGCTCGACCCACAAGCCGGGCTACGGGCGCCTGGCACTGTTCGCCCTGGGGCTGCTGGTCATCCTCGCCGCTCTGGTCTCGCCGATCGACGCCCTCGGCGACCAGCTGCTGCTCATGCACATGACCCAGCACATCATGCTGCTGGACTTCGCCCCCATCCTGCTCATCCTCGGCCTCAACAAGGTGCTCCTGCGACCGGTCACCCGCCGGGTCCATGCCGTCGAGCGCCGCGCCGGGTTCTTCGCCCACCCGGCGTTCGCGGTGATCGCCTACGCCGGCTTCATGTGGATCTGGCACATCCCCACGATGTACGACGCCGCGCTGCAGCACACCACCATCCACGCCGTCGAGCACGTGTGCTTCGCGGCCGCCGGCACGCTGTACTGGTGGCACCTGCTCTCGCCGATCCGCAACCGCCAGCGGCTGGGCGGCATGGGCCCCGTCGGCTACATGGTGTCCACCAAGCTGCTGGTGGGGATCCTGGGGATCGTGCTGGCGTTCGCCCCCGCGTCCTTCTACCCCTTCTATGAGCACCACCCCCACTACTGGGGCCTCTCCCCCTCCGAGGATCAGTCGATCGCCGGGCTGCTGATGGCGCTCGAGCAGTCAATCGTGATGGGGATCGCGCTCGTCTGGGTCTTCGTGACGATGCTGGGCGAGTCAGAGCGAGAGGCCCAGCGCGAGGAGCGCTACGAGGTGGTGTGAGGGCCGCGCGCACTCACGCGCGCGCGGCCACACACTCAGATCACTACTTGCTGCAGGGGGCCGAGGCCTTGACCGTCTGGACCTCGTTGGGGCCCGGAGCTCCGGTCGACGTCGGCAGGTTCGCCGTGAACGTCGTGGAGTAGGGGCGCTTGCCCTTCAGGCAGCCGACCGACGAAGTCGCGGCCACCGTCTTGCCCTTGACCTTGGTGGTCAGCTTGAGCCAGCTCAGGTGCTCGGTCTCCAGCGAGCCGGCCACGCCGGGAGCGGGGAAGCTCACGTACTGGGGGACCGGGACGTCGACGACCAGGTACTTGCCCTGGTTCTTGTAGGTGGCGGGGTACGGGCCGACCTGACCGGTCTTCAGCGCGCCGCCCAGGCACTCGTGCGCCGGGGCCTGGTCGACGAAGAAGAACGTCAGCTTGCCCTGGCCGCCGTTCCACACGTGCAGCAGCGGATCACAGGGGGCGCCGGCAGCGGTGAAGTTGTTCGCCGCGCCGACGGACGCCGTGATCGCTCCGGTGGCGACCATCGCGCCCTTGGGGCAGCCGGTGTCATCGCCCGCGGCGGAGATCTTGGCGGCGCTGCACTTCGGGAAGTCCTTCCCGTCAGCCTTCAGGCCGTAGATCTTCGTCAGGATGTCGGTGAGCACCGCGGTCCGGTTGGGCGGCGTGCCCTTGGCCACGATCTTCTGCGTGTAACCGATCGGGACCGGCTTGGCCGGCGTTCCCGCCTTCTTGGTCGAGAACGACAGCGACGCCGTCGGGTAGGTGTTGATGGAGGCGTACGCCACCCCCGCGACCGTCAGCGCCGCCAGGGCACCGAGGATCAGGACGATTTTCTTCAAGTGACTCCTCCTATGGGGTCGTTGACCTTCAGCGAGCCAGGCCGGGATGTGCATCAGGGCTCACGGAAGCGGTTGAAGTTGTGGGAAGGTCTGGTTCTGGCCGGTGGTCGTGCTGCCGAGCGGCGACTGGGCCTTGCACGGGGGTCCACCGGGCTGAGAGGTGTAGTAGTACTTCGCAACTAGTTGCGCGAGGGTTAACACCGTCCCGGTGACGGAAGTTGTGGTCTGCGACAGCGAGGAGCCTATCGTCGGCAGCGGGTGCGCGGTGCAGAGGTAGCTCCCGAACACGTTCAGCCCGTGCAGCAGCTCGTTGTAGCCACCCGGCGCCATGTAGGCGTTGGAGCGGTTGCTGTCGGGCCGGTTGGGATAGTTGGTGAGCAGCTCGGGATTGATGGGGTTGGAGATCCGGACGTAGTGCGCGCGCCCGCCGTTGCCCGAGGCGAACTGGCCCTGCTCGGTCGCTGTGCTGTTGGCGAAGAAGGCGGCGATCTCGCGCCGGTAGGACTGGATGTAGTCGATCACCGGCACCAGCTCGCCCAGGTAGGGCTTGAGCCGCACCAGGAACGGAACCGTGTCGTTGAGGAAGCTGGTGAGCGCCGGGAACCCGTCCTTGGACGCCTTGGTCAACGGGGCGATGACGACCATCAGGTCGCGCAGCTCTGGCGCGAGGACGACCAGGCGCTGCAGCGCCGGGGTCAGCTGGACCGCCGCCGGGCGCAGCTCGTCGATGAGCGGCTGGGTCGTCTTGGAGAACGTCCCCAGGCGGTTGATGGTGGTGCGGGCCTCGGTGAGGAAGGCCGGGAAGGCCCTGATCGTGTTGGCCAGGTCCTGGTCGCGCGCGGCGGTGGCGGCGAACAGGCTGTTGGAGTTGCGCACGAACCCCTGCAGCGCCGCCGGGGATTTGCTCAGCGCCGCGAACACCTGGGCGCCGTCGCGCAGCAGCGTCGTGGTGGCCGCGCTCTGGCGGTTGAGGACCGCCAGCACCGAGTCGACGTTGGTGGCGAACGGGTACAGCTGGGCGAAGGCCTGGTTGAAGTCCTCGCCGCGGTTGGTCAGGGCGATTCCGCCCTGCTGCATCCAGGTCTCAAACGCCGCGCGGGTCTTGGGATCGAAGGCCGAGAAGATCTGGTCGAGCTCGACCGTCGGCGCCACGTGAGCCTGCGGGAGGCTGCCGCCGTCGGGCACCGCCTTGCTGCCGGGAGTGCCGGGCGACAGCTCGACGTAGGTCTCGCCGAGCAGCGTCTTCTGGCGCAGGATCGCCCGGGTGTCGGCCGGTCGCGGCGCGTACTGCTTGTTGATCTCGATCACCGCCCGCGAGAGCCCGGTCTGGTGGTCGAGCCTGACACTCACGACGTGACCCACCGGGACGCCGGAGATCTGCACCGACGCCTGGGAGGCCAGTTCGACGGCCTCGTCGAACTCGACGCTGAAGCGGTAGCCCTGGGAGGCCAGCGGAATCGAGCCACCGAAGGAGATCCACAGGAAGATCAGCAGCCCGATGCAGGAGGCCGTGAAGGCCACCATGGTCAGCATCGCGAAGTTGGAGGGCCGCTGTTTGTTCATGGCTAGGAGGGGCAGAGCACCTGGCCGGGGATGGGGCTCGGGCTCACGCCCGGCAGCTTTGAGACGTCGGGGGCGTTGAGCAGGTCGAGGATCACGCCGAGCGGCTCGCTGTTGGGCTCGAGCTGATTCTCGAAGAAGTTGAGCTCGGCACAGGTCCCCATGAAGATCCCCTGCAGGACCGCGCCGTTGGCGTCCTGCGCGCTCACCAGGCTGTCGGCGATGTGGCCCAGCCACGAGCCCCAGAACAGATAGCTCTGCTGGCCTGCGCCGGGCTGGTGAGCGAGCTCGTTGAACAGCGTATTGAGGACCGAGATCGAGCTTGACAGCGACGGGATCGTCGTCTTGAGCTTCGGCGCCCCCGCCGCCAGCGTGCGCGCCAGCGGCTGGACGGCAACGCTGAACGGGCGCAGCTGGTTCTTGATCACCGGGGTGGTGTCGCGGAACAGCGGCCGCGAGGCCTTCAGCGCCGGGCCCAGATTCTGCGCGAAGGGCACCAGCTGCTGCAGCGTGGTGGTGCTGGCGGTGGCGAAGCCCTTGACCTTGTTCAGGGTCTCGATGCTCTGCCGCAGCGTCGGGGGGAACTCGGTGAGCGTCTGCTGGAGCTGGGTGTCGTTGGCGGCGATCGCCGAGAAGTTGGTGTCCGAGGCGCGGATGAGCGACGCCAGCTGGCCCTCCACCCCGCCGAACGCGTTGGTGACGAGGTTGAGGCTGTGGATGGCCCGGCGGATGCTGGCCTGGCGGGTGGCCAGCAGCGCGGCAAAGCGCTTGGTGTCGCGGTCCAGGGGCTCAAAGCGCTTGAGGGTGCCGCGCAGGTCGGCGACCGCGGCGGGGCTGGGAGCGGCCCCGCTGGCGCCGGGGTCGTGGAACGCCTGGGCGCCCGCCGACAGGAGCAGCACGAGGTAGTTGCGCGTGTCGGAATCCAGCGAGGAGAGGATCTCCGAGAGGTCGACGTCGGGCTGGGTGTTGGCGGCCGAGAGCGCGCCGCCGTTGGGCACCCGGCCGGCGCTGCGGGTGCCCGGATCCAGCTCCAGGTACATGTCCTTCAGCGGCGTGCGCGGCCGTAGCAGCACGGTGGCGTTGCGGTAGATCGGCGCGTACTGCTTGTAGATGTTCATCGTCACGATGGCCTGGCCGTTGTGCAGCGAGACGCCGCCGACCTGGCCCACCTGGACCCCGGCGATCGTCACCGCCTGGCCCTGACCGGAGGTGACCGCGGCGGCCGTGGCGAACGGCGCGCGCACCTGGTAGTAGGTCTGGCCGAACACGAACGAGGGCTGGTGCTCGAGGATGTACGCGCTCACGCCGATGGCCGCCACGACGAGCACCGCGATGGCGGCGAAGTCGACACGGTGTTCGCGGATGGCGCGCTTCACGGCCCGACCCCCGTCTTGGCGGCGTTGAGGTTGGGGGGCGCGGCGCGGAAGCAGGGCACGTTACGCACGATGGGCGGCTGCTTGCCCGGGTTGGCGGGGCGCGTGCCCAGCGAGGGGAAGACCGCATTGCCATACAGCGGACCGCCGCCGGGCAGCGAGCCCGTGGCCACCTGGTCGGAGCCGCCGCCGGCCGCCGAGCGCACGTAGCGCCCGTTGCCGTCGAAGTTCTGACTGAAGCTGGCCAGGCCCACCGCGGACTGGAACAGCTCCTGATAAGCCTGCAGGCCGGTGGTGAGCGGCGGGTCGGAGATCCGCTCGTTGCCGGTCGGGATCACCGTGTGCACGAAGCACTTGGCCAGGGTGTCTGACTGGTTGAGCAGCGTCTTGGATGAGATCAGCGTGCTCGACGTCCCCTGGATCGCCGGGGTCAGCGAGTTGAGCAGCCCGCCGAGCTCCTGGGGTGAGAGCAGGGCGGTGGACTGAGCCAGCCACGGCAGCCCGGCGGTGATGGTCGGCGCCGTCTCCTTGACGCTCGGGGTCAGAGCCTTGGCGAAGCGCTGGGTGGGACCGAACGAGGCCTGGAGGGGCCCGAGGGCGCTGTCGGCGGCGCGCAGGAACGGCGGCAGCAGCGCGATCGTGGAGGACAGGTCGTCCTGGCGCGCGGCCAGGGCGCCCATGGTGGCGTTGAACGTCGACACCAGGTCCGCGAGGTGGTTCTGCGCCGCGGCCAGCGCGGAGAACGTGTGCGCGCTACCCGCCACCACGCCTGAGAGGTCGCGGGGCTGCGAGCCCAGCAGCGCGGCGTTGACGATGGCCGAGGCCTTGAACGCCCCGGCGGCGTACTGGAGCGATCGGTTGAGCGCCTGCCCGGCGGTCAGGCCCTGCACGCTCGGATCCTGGGTGGCGTCCTGCGCGGCGGTCGGCTTGACGTTGAACGTCGTCCCCAGGCCCCGCAGCACGGTCTTCAGATCGGTGCGGGTGTTGGTGCGCAGCGCCGACAGCACCCGGTCCAGCTGCACCGGGCCCGTCGTCTGCGAGGCCGGCAGCACCGCCCCCGAGGAGACCGTCGGAGCCCCGGGGGTCCCGGGGTGCAGGTCGACGTAGAAGTTGCCCTCCAGGAACAGCCGCGGCCGGATCTCTGCGGTGGCGTTGGCGTGGATCGGCAGGCCGTTCTGCTGGATCGACATCGTCGCCACCGCGGCGGTGGAGTTCCCCCCCACGCGCCGCACGGCGGTGACCGCGCCGACGTTGACGCCGGCGATCCGCACCGGGGACCCGAGGTGCAGCTGGGTCTCCACGGTGAAGGTGGCGTTCAGCGTGAACGGGGCGCTGGCGAACGGCAGCCCCCCGCCGAAGACCAGGTAGCAGACGGCGAGGATCACGACGGTGGCGATGGCGCCGGCGACGAAGTTCGAGACACGCGGCTGGTGGCGCCTCATGAGCCGCCCCTCGTCGTCTTCTCGGTCTTGACCCCGACGTTGCCGGCCGGGTTGCCCAGCACGGCCTTGTTGGGATAGGGCTCGTTGCCCGCCGCGCATTCACGGGTCTGGCCGGGCGAGGCGGTGTTGGGATAGGGATTGACGTGCAGCGGCCCGGACGCGCGGCCCGTCGAGACGCCCGTGAACGGCTTGCTCGACGGCTCGGACTCATACCCGGGGACGTCATCGATCGCGATCTGCACGAAGCGCAGCAGCGACCCCTGGCTGACGTGCTCGGACACCACGCTCTGCGTGTTGCGCAGGAACAGCGTCACGTAGTTGCACGTGGACTGGACCGGGGTGAGGAAGGCCAGCGGCGGCCCCAGCCGCGACAGCGTGAGGGTCAGACGGTCCAGGCCCTGCTGGACCGACGGATTCTGGGCGTAGTTCGCCGTGTTCTGTGACAGCGTGACCGTGCGCTGGTCCAGCGCGGCCGTGCCGGGCAGGTTGCGCGTCCCGATGGCAAAGGCGCTGGAGAGGACCGGCGCGCTCTGCGGCAGGGTGGCGACGCCCGGGCGCAGCTCGGAGAACAACGCGGCGGTGTCGGTCAAAAACGGCCGGATCACCGGGGCGTTGTTGATCGTCGCGTCGAACATCGGCGGCGTCTCGGAGATCGTCTGCTGCAGCGAAGGCACGGCGACCCCGGCCAGCGCGCGGAACGTGGTGTCGAGGTTGACGAAGAGCTGGCCCTGGGTCTCGGCCACCGGGACCAGCGCGCCCGTGTAGTTCTCCAGGCTGCGGAAGAACCCGCCGAGGTTGGTGGTCGGCGACGCCAGGTTGGCCGCCACCGGCTGCAGGTCGCGCAGCAGCGGCAGGAACGCGCCGATGGCCTTGTTGATGTCATAGCCCCGCCCGGCCAGCGCCTGCGCGAAGCCGATCGTCGACTGCTGGACGCCCAGGCGGGTCGCCGGGGTGAACATCGACAGCACCTGGTCGAAGTCCACCTCGCTGCTCGTCTGGCGCAGTGGCACGACTGCTTTGTTGCCGAACCCCTTCGACGAGTGCCCGAGCGTGATGTCGAGGTACTTCAGCCCGATGGCGCCCTTGAGGCGGATCGTGAACTTCGAGTCGACCGGCAGCGGCTTGATGCTGTTCTGCAGCCGAACGTTGATCAACGCGATCGGGCGCCCGTTGGGGAGCCGCTCGGGCGTGACGGTCGAGACGAGACCGACCAGCGCACCGCCCATGTTGACGTTGTCGCCGTGGGTGAGCTCTGAGGCGTTGGCCGCCTGCACGTGCAGGGTGTAGGCGGGAACGAATGGGAGCCCGTTGGTCGCGTTGTAGGCCAGGTAGACGGCGACGATCGTCACCAGCACGGTGAGCGCGCCGATGAGGATCGGGTTGCCGGCCAGACCCGGGTCGCGGCGCGATCTCACTGCCCACTCCCCATCAGGAACGAGAGCAGCCCCTGCATCGACGCCCCCGCCGACGTCTGCTCGGAGGCCGACTGAACCGCCTGGGCGACCACGCGATCCGCGTGGCCCGAGGCGCCTGCGCCCTGGCGGCTGTCGCTCGACGCCGAGGCGCTGGCGGCGCTCGCGGCGGTGGCGGCGGCGAACGTCGAGGCACAGCCGGGCACCGGGGTCGTGGCGTAGTTGGTGCAGCTGGACACCAGCGGTTCGTCACGGGCGTAATGACCCAGCTTGTTGAAGCCGTTGCCGGCGATCGCCCCGTTGAAGAGCAGCCGCATGAGCTGCTCGATCCCGCCGGTGTTGTCCAGGCTCGAGAGGAGGGTCTGGAGGTTCTGAGCGGTGGGCTCGCCGGCGTTGCCCAGCGCCAGCAGGCGGTTGGCGAGCGGCTGGGTGGCCAGCAGCGACGGCTGTGACTTCTGGGCGGCGGCGCCGAGGTTGATGAGCGCGGTGCGGGCCTGGGCCGCGAACGGGGTGAGGTTGGCGAACTGCTGGCCCAGCGCGGCGGCGCTCTGGCCCAGGCTGGTCATCAGCGGCGTGCCCTGGTCGGCCAGCGTGCCGAGGTCGACCATCAGCGGTCGCAGCTGCGCGAGGTACGTGGGGAACTTGCGGAAGGTTTCAGAGATCGCCTGGGCGCGGGCGGCGCTGGCCACGGCGGTGGTGTTGGCCTGCGTGATGAAGCCCGAGATGTGCTTGCGCTCGCGCGCCAGCGGCCCCAGCACCGTGTCGGAGTCGGTGGCCAGCTGGGCCAAGGTCCGGTTCTGGCGAGCCAGGATCTTGAGCACCTTGTCGGTGTTGCCCAGCGCCGGGTTGGCGCGATGGATGACCGCGTTGAGGTCCGAGCCGCGCGCCGCCAGCCCGGTCCCGAACTCGTTGATGATCACCGCCAGCGACTGGCGCACCGGCTCGGTGGAGATGTCCTGGACGATGTCTGAGTCGATCGGCGAGCTGGTGCGCGTCACCGGCAGGTAATACGTGCCCGCACCGGGACCCACGCCGATCCGCGGGAGCGGGGCGGCACTCGTGGTCCCGGGCGAGCAGTCGACGTACTCCTCGCCGATCAGCGACTGGGGGCGGATGGCGCACGTGGCGTCCCGGTGAAACGGCGCGAAACGCTGGTCGGTGATCGCGATCGTCACCGCCGCCTTCTTGCCCGAGGTGACCCCGAGCGAATGGATGCTGCCGACGTTGGCCCCGGCGATGCGGACGTCCTCGCCCTGAGCGGCGAACGAGGCGTCGTCGAAGATGGCGCGCACCAGGTACGTGCCCTGTGTGGAGGAGCTCGACGACGGGCCGCGGATCACCGCCACGGCGATCGCCACGACGACCAAGCCCAGCGCGATGAAGGCGATCCGCCTCACGGTCCGGGGGGCACGTCGCTCGTGGAGCAGCCGGGCACCGATTGCGGCGCCGAGCCGTCGGGGGTGGCCTGGGACGCGGAGCCCGGGCAGCGGGTGCGGGCGGCCTTCAGCCCGTCATAACGCTGGGACGGGAACTGGGTCTGCAGCTCGTTGTTGGAGTCCAGCCCGAACGGGAACAGGGAGGGCTGGGTGCGCACGTAGTGCCCGTTGGCGTCGTAGTAGGCCCCCGCCTGGCCGATGTTGGTGAGCGCGGCGACGACGTCGGGCGTGTACTCACGCAGGTACTCCACCTGGTTCTGGGAGTCGTTGAGCTGCCGGATCAATTCCGGGAACGCAGTGGCGGCGATCCGGGCCAGCGCGGGGGTCGCCTCGGCCAGCGAGGTGAGGTCGCCGCCGCCCGACGGGCTGTGGATCAGGTCGTTCAGGGCGCCGATCGTCGGGATCCCGGCCTCGATCACCTTGCGCAGCGAGGCAAGGAACTCCGGGAGCTGGCGGACGGCCGGCTTGGACGCCGCGACGAGCGGGTCCAGGGTGTCCAGGGTCGTCTGGAGGCCCGCGAAGGTGGTCGTCGCCTGGTGCAGGGTCCCCGGCAGGAGCCCGAGCGCCTGCTGCAGCGCCTGGCTCTGGCTGGCGATGGCGCCCGTCGCGGTGCTCGTGTTGGCGATGAGCTGGCTGAGCTGGTCGCTGCGCGAGGCCAGCGCGCTCAGCGCGTTGGCGCCCTGCACCACGAGCTGGTCGAAGGTGGGCTGGTCGCGCGTGAGCTCGGCGGTGAGCTGGCTGGTCGTCTGCAGCCCCGGCGCGAGGTACTTCAGCGCCTGGTTGGCCTGAAGGCCGCGTCCCCTCAGCGAGGCCGCCTCGCCCTGGATGAAGTTGCTCAGCCCCGCCCGCGTCAAGGGGTCGAACGTGTCGAACAGCTGGTCGATGTTGACCTCTGAGTACGTGTGGGTATCGGTGATCACTCCACCGTCGTCGATTGCCGGCGCCTGGCTGGACCCGGGCTCGAGCTCCACGTACTTGCTGGCGATCCCCGAGAGCGAGTCCTCGACGATCCGGGCGACCGTCCCCTGGTGCATCGGGCCCGCGCCTCCGTGCAGCGACATGTTCACGCGCGCCTCGCCGTTACGGGTCAGGGTGATGGAGTTCACGGTCCCCACCGCGGCGGGGCCGATGAGCACGTTGTCGCCGTTGACCAGCCCGCTGGCGTTCTGGAAGTCCGCGTTCAGCGAGTAGCTCGAGCCGCCGCCGAGAATGAGCACCGCGACCACGACGAGGGCCAGGCCCAGAGCGCCGATCGCGCCCGCGCGCGCGGCGACGCTGGAGCGAGACGAGCCTCTGCCCGCAAGCTCCTCGCTGACCGAAGCGGGCCGCGCTTCCGGACCTCCTGTCGTGCTCTCGTGCGGGCCGATGTGGCTCTCCTCCTCCTCATAGCGCCAGGGTCATCGACACTGCGCGTTGGCATCGTGCCAGAGCCGACGGCCATCCATCGCCGCCAGGCCTCTCCATGCCACTTAATCCGAGCGAAAAATACCCCCCTTTGCCGGCTCGGGGGGTCGGTTCGTCGCCGTGGGGCCGCTAAGAGCCCCGTCTGAGCGCGCTAAGCCGCCAACAAAGCTGCACCGATCGCACCGCCCAGGTCCCCGAGACCGGCCACCCGAACGGCGGGTGGGCGCGAGTCGTTGAACAGGTGCGGGTGCATCTCGGTGGAGATCCGCTCGGCCATCGGCTGCCCGAAGCGAACGCCCAGGCCCCCGCCGATGATCACGGCCTCGACGTCGAGGAGGTTGACCGCGGAGGCGATCCCGGCGCCGAGCGCCGCGACGGCGCGGTCGATGAGCTCGGTCGCCAGCGCGTCCTGCTGCTGGAGGGCCTGGCCCCAGATCGAGCTGGTCAGGCGGCTGCGGCCGCGGTTCTTCATGAGCTTGAACAGCTCGGTCTTCGCGCCCTTGTCGACCTCCCGCCGGGCGCGGGCCTCCATGGCGCCGCGACCCGCGTAGGCCTCCAGGCAGCCACGCCGCCCACACGGGCAGCGGGCGCCGTCGCGCCGCACGACGGTGTGGCCGATCTCCCCGGCGCCGCCGCGACCGCGCCACGGCTCGCCGTTGAGGATGATCCCTCCGCCGACCCCCGTGCCCCAGAACACGCCGAGCACGGAGTCATAGGGCTTGCCCGCCCCCAGCCGGAACTCGGCCCGGGTGGCCACCTGGACGTCGTTGCCCAGGTGCACGGTGGTGCCGAGCCGCTCGGAGAGCGCGGCGGCAAGCTCGAAGGGGTCGAGCCAGTTGGGCAGGTTGCGGGCATTGGCCACGGTGCCGGCCGCGTCGTCGACGTCGCCCGGCGACCCCACGCCGATCCCGTGCAGCGCCGAGGGCTCCACGCCCGCGGCCTTGGCCGCCCCGTTCATCGCCTCGGCCATCTGCTTGGCCACGTCGGCCGGGCCGCCGTCGGTGGGCGTGGGCTCGCGCGACTGGCCGAGAACCTGGTTCTCGCCGTCGACGATGATGGCCTCGATCTTGGTGCCGCCGAGGTCGATCCCGCCGCGCAGGTCGCCGTTCTCGCTCATCTGGGAGGGAGGCTACCCCGCCCTGAGGCCTTCAAGCCCAGGACTGGCGGTAGTCCTCCTGCTCGGCGGTCGGCTCGTCGATGCGCACGCCCAGCGCGGCCAGCTTGAGCCGGCCCACCTCGCGGTCCACGCCCGCGAAGACGGGGTGGACGCCGGGCGCAAGCTCGCCCCGGCGGACGACGAGCTGCTCGACGCTGAGCGCCTGCAGCGCGAAGGAGACGTCCATCACCGCCGCGGGATGCCCCTCGGCGGCGGCCAGGTTGACCACGCGCCCGTGGGCCAGCAGGTTGAGGCGCCGCCCGTCGGCCATCCGGTACTCCTCCACCAGCGGGCGCACCGCGCGCACGCCGCCGGTGGCCAGGTCCTGGAGCTCTGAGAGATCGAGCTCGACGTCGAAGTGGCCCGCGTTGGCCAGCAGCGCGCCGTCCTTCATGCGCGAGAAATGCTCGCCGTGGAGGACCCGGCGCGATCCGGTCACCGTGATGAAGATGTTGCCGCGCTCGGCGGCGTCCAGCGCCGGCATCACCTCATAGCCCGCCATCCGCGCCTCGAGCGCGCGCAGGGGGTCGACCTCGCACACGATCACCGCCGCGCCGGCGCCGCGGGCGCGCTCGGCCACCCCAAGCCCGGCCCAGCCGTAGCCGATCACGACCACGGTGTTGCCGGCCAGCAGCACATTGGAGGCCCGCACGATCCCGTCCAGCGCCGATTGTCCGGTGCCGTGGCGGTCGTTGAGCGCCCGCTCGGTCCGTGCCTCGTTGACGGCCAGCACCGGGCACCGCAGCGTCCCCTCCTCCTGGAGGCGACGCAGCCGCACCAGGCCCGTGGTGGTCTCCTCGGTGCCGCCGATGAGCCCGTCCAGGACCTCGCCGCCGCGGGCGTGGGCGGTGACGAGCAGGTCGGCCCCGTCGTCCAGGGTGATCTGCGGGCCGGCCGGGTGGGACCCGCTCACGTCGAGCAGCGCCAGGACGTGGGCCACGTAGGTGTCCACGTCCTCCCCGCGCCGCGCGCGGACCTCCACCCCGTCCTCCAGGACGAGCGCCGCGGCGACGTCGTCCTGGGTGGACAGCGGGTTGGCCGAGCAGAGCGCCACGGTCGCCCCGCCGGCCCTCAGCGTCCGCACCAGGTTGGCGGTCTCCGCGGTGACGTGCAGGCACGCCGCCACGCGGATGCCCTCCAGGGGCCGTTCGGCGGCGAACCGGCGGCGAATCTGGGCGAGCACGGGCATCTGCCCGGCCGCCCAGTCGATCCGCAGCTCGCCGTCCGGGGCCAGCGCCAGGTCAGCGACGTCGTGCGGTCCAAGCGCCGTGCGTGCCATCCCTGTCACCGACGGGTGGACGGGGTTCCGCCTGAGACCGCCGGCGCTCCTAGTAGCGGTAGTGGTCTGACTTGTACGGGCCCTCGGCCGGCACGCCCAGATAGGCGGCCTGCTCGGCGGTCAGCTCCGTGAGCTTGACGCCCAGCGCACCCAGATGCAGCCGCGCCACCTTCTCGTCGAGCGCCTTGGAGAGCGTGTAGACCTGGGTCTCGTACTCGCCGGTGTTGCCGAACAGCTCGATCTGGGCCATCACCTGGTTGGTGAAGCTGTTGGACATCACGAAGCTCGGGTGTCCGGTGGCGTTGCCGAGGTTCAGCAGACGGCCCTCGGACAGGACGATGATCGTGTTGCCCTTCGGGAACACCCACTCGTCGACCTGGGGCTTGATGTTGATGCGCTTGATGCCCTCGGTCTTCTCCAGGCCGGCGATGTCGATCTCGTTGTCGAAGTGACCGATGTTGCCGACGATCGCCTGGTGCTTCATCTGCCCCATGTGCGCGGCGGTGATGACGTCCTTGTTACCGGTGGCGGTGACGAAGATGTCGACCTCTGAGATGACGTCCTCGATGCGGGCGACCTGGTAGCCGTCCATCGCCGCCTGCAGCGCGCAGATCGGGTCGATCTCGGTGACGATCACCCGCGCGCCCTGGCCGCGCAGCGACTCCGCGCAGCCCTTGCCGACATCGCCGTAACCGCAGACCAGCGCGACCTTGCCGCCGATCAGCACGTCGGTGGCGCGGTTGATGCCGTCGATCAGCGAGTGGCGGCAGCCGTACTTGTTGTCGAACTTGGACTTGGTGACCGAGTCGTTGACGTTGATGGCCGGGAACAGCAGCCGGCCCTCCTGCGCGAACTGGTAGAGCCGGTGCACGCCGGTGGTCGTCTCCTCGGTGACGCCCTTGATGCCCTCGGCCATCCGCGTGAAGCGCTGCGGGTCCTCACCCAGCGAGCGCGTGAGCAGCTCCAGGATCACCCGATGCTCCTCGTTCTCGGCCGTGGAGGGGTCGGGGACCTGACCCTCGGACTCGTACTGGGCGCCGTTGTGCACCAGCAACGTGGCGTCGCCGCCGTCGTCGAGGATCATGTTCGGGCCATCGAGACCATCCCCGCCCGCCCACGTGAGAGCCTGCTCGGTGCACCACCAGTACTCCTCCAGCGTCTCGCCCTTCCAGGCGAAGACGGGGATGCCGCGCGGGTCCTCGGCGGTGCCGTCGGGGCCGACGACGATCGCCGCCGCGGCGTGGTCCTGAGTGGAGAAGATGTTGCAGCTCGCCCAGCGGACCTCAGCGCCCAGCGCCGCCAGCGTCTCGATGAGCACCGCCGTCTGGATCGTCATGTGCAGCGAACCGGTGATCCTCGCGCCCTTGAGCGGCTGGCTCTCGGCGAACTCGCGCCGGGTCGCCATCAGGCCCGGCATCTCGTGCTCGGCCAGCGTGATCTCCTTGCGGCCGAACTCGGCCAGCGACAGATCCGCGACCTTGTAGTCGACCTTCTGGGCGGTGGTGCTCATGCTCATCTCTCCAGGCTCGTTGCTCGTTATCGGGAAGTTCGGGGCGCGGCCGCGCTGCGCGCGGGCCGCGATGCGATCGTCTATGCCGCGGTGGCCGCGGCGAGGAGACGTTCATGTTTCTGCTGCTCGAAGCGCAGCCAATCCTCGGCCTGCACATCCTCCGGCCGCCGCGCCGGCGCGCTCAGCCACGCCTGCACCGACTCGCGCAGATCGCCGTCGGCCGCCATCCGCTGGGCGAAGGCCACGTCAGACAGCGATACGTCGAACTGCGAGAGCAGCTCCTTGAGCGTGCGCAGGCGCTGCAGCTCCGCCGCGCCGTACAGGCGATACCCGGCGGCCGATCGCTCCGGCGCCACCAGGCCCGTCTGCTCGACGTAGCGCAGCATGCGCGGCGACCAGCCGGTCGTCGCGGCAGCTTCGTTGATGGTCAGGGACTGCACCGTGGGCCCAACCTTACCACGGATGTGTCAAGGTTTGAAGCGGTTGTGCCTGGGCGCTGTGGCGCAAGTGCCGCGAGCGACGTCCTAGGCGGTCTGCTCGGCCAGCGCGTCCTTCAGTTGCTTGATCGGCGCGATCTGCGCCGGATCGCGCCCGGCCAGCACGGCCATGTAGGTCGAGACCAGGTCGCCGAGCAGTACCAGCGACACCAGGCGCTCCACCCGGCTCTGCCCCACCGACTGGAGCCGGTGGGCGGTGACGGCCTGGGACCCGATCACGTCGAGGGTGAGCTCGATCCGGGCCCGGACCCGGGGATGCAGGTCGCAGTCGTCCAGGAACACGGCGCTGAAGCGGCCCTGTTCGGCGGCACCCTCCCAGCCGACGATCTCGTTGTGGTCGAGCTCGGGCAGCTCGGAGGCGAAGGCCGGCGCGCTCGCGTTCTCGTTGATCTGGGTCTTCCAGCGGTAGGCGATGGGCGTCGTCAGCCCTGCCCCGGCGATCTGCGGCACCGTGCCGTGCAGCGAGCGGGCGATCGTCTTGGCCAGCGAGTCCTCGGGCGAGTCGGGGCCCCAGTCCGCCACGAGCTGCTCGGCGTGAGCGGCAGCGACGTCGATCTCGGTGTGCAGCTGCTGCCCGCACCCGGCCAGCCACGCCACCTCCAGGGCCACGACAACGCCGTAGCCGACCGTCGCGCGGGGCTGGAAGCCGCCGGGCAACGGAATCACCGGCACGCCATCGGCGCGCGCTGTGGAGGCCAGCGTGCCGCCACTCGTGGCGACGATGCGCCGGGCGCCCAGAGCGCCTGCCGCCTCGTAGGCGGTGAGCGTCTCCTCGGTCTCACCGGAGTAACTGGAGCACAGCACGGTCGTATCGGGCGTCGTCCAGGCCGGTAGGCCGTAGTCGCGGGCGACGATGATCGGTCGCGAGGCGCGGTCTCCCAGCGCGGCCAGGGCCAGGGACCCGCCGACGGCCGAGCCGCCCATGGCGGCGACCACCAGTCCGCCCGGGGAGTCCTCGGGGCTGAGGTTGGCCGACTCCACGCGCCACAGGGCGTCGCGCAGATGCTCGGGCAGGCCCATGACGTCAGCGATCTGGTCGCTGGGGTCGACGGCCGCAATCGCCTCCGCAGTCAGCGAGCTGGTGGTGCTCAAAACGCGATGGCTCCGTCGGGGAGCTCCACGCCCGGAAAGATACGCATCCCCGCACGCAGGGTGTTGCCCGACCCGACGCGGACGCCGCGGCCGAGGACCACCCGTCCCTCGACCCGGCATCGCTCGCCGATCACCACCTCGGGGCCCACAATCGACCCGCTGATCCGGGTGTCGGCGCCGACGGTGGCCCCGTCGAGCACCACGGAATTGTCGATGTGCGCACCCGAGGCAACTGTCACGCCACGGCCCAGGACGGTCCGTGCGCCGACATGGGCGCTGTCGGCGAGCTGACAGCCCTCGTCCACCAGGGCCGGGCCGTGGACGGTCCCGCCGCCGTCACCGTCGCGGCGCAGGACCCCGCCGGCCTCGGCAACGGCCCGCCCCACCTCGGTGCGCACGTCGCCCTCGAGGATCTCGAAGGTGGCCTGCAGATAGCGCTCGGGGGTCCCGATGTCCATCCAGTAGCCGGAGGCGGGATAGCCGCACAGCCCGTTGCCGACCAGGGTGGGGAACACCTCGCGCTCGATGGAGATCTTGGTCCCGGCCGGGGCCATGCCATCCAGCACGTCGCGCTCCAGGATGTAGGCGCCGGCGTTGATGAGGTGCGTGCCGCCCTCTTCGGGGCTGGGCTTCTCCACGAACTCCTCAACGGTCTTGTCCCCAGCCAACCGCACCAGCCCGTAGGACGAGGGGTCGTCGACCGCGATCAGAGCCAACGTGGCACGGGCCCCGGTGCGCTCGTGCTGGCGCAGCTGCGCGGTGAGGTCGATGTCGGTCAGGACATCGCCGTTGAGCATGAAGAACCGGTCCTCGAGCAGCTCCTCGGCGTACTTGAGCGGCCCGCCGGTGCCCAGCGGCTCGGGCTCCTCGATGTAGCGCAGCCGGACCCCCATCGCGGATCCGTCGCCGAGCACCGAGCGCACGCCGCCGGCCATGAAGCCGCAGGCGAGGACGAGGTCGTCCACGCCGTGCCCGCGCAGCCACTCGATCATGTAGGTGATGAACGGCCGGTCGACGAGCGGCACGACCGGCTTGGGCACGGTCGAGGTGAGCGGCCGCAGCCGTGTGCCCTCGCCGCCGGCGAGGATCAGCGCCTGCACATCGGGCCTGGGTCGCTGGTCATCGTCCGATTCCCTCGTAGATGAACCCAGCCCCCACGACCGACTCGCGATCGGCGAAGTTCCGCCCGTCGACGAGCAGGTCGCCCGACATCCGCGCCTTGACCTCGCGCCAGTCCAGCTGCGCGAACTCAGGCCACTCGGTCACGAGGATGGCCGCGTCGGCCCCCTCGACCGCGCCGAGCGCCGAGTCGGCGAACTGCACGCCGCTCATCCGCTTGCGCGCCTCGTGCTCGGCGATCGGGTCATAGGCCGTCACCTTGGCCCCGTCGGCCTGCAGCCGCGCGGCGAGCACGAGCGAGGAGGCCTCGCGCATGTCATCGGTGTGGGCCTTGAAGGCGAGGCCGAGCAGCGCCACGCGCCGTCCCACCAGCGACCCCAGGTGCTTCTGGAGCTTGGCGATGACCCGGCGCTTCTGAAGCTCGTTGACCTCGATGACGGCGGTGAGGAGCTGGAAGTGGTAGCCGGAGTTGCCGGCCAGCTGCTTGAGCGCGGAGACGTCCTTGGGGAAGCACGACCCGCCGAACCCGATCCCCGGCTTGAGGAAATGGCGGCCGATCCTCTGATCCAGGCCCATCCCCCGCGCCACCTCGAGCACGTCGGCGCCGGTCTCCTCACAGACGTTGGCGATCTCGTTGATGAAGCTGATCTTGGTGGCCAGAAAGGCGTTGGCCGCCAGCTTGACCATCTCGGCCGAGGCGATGTCGGTTCGCACCACGGGCGCGTCGAGCGGCGCATAGAGCTCGGCGACCGCGTCTCCGGCCCAGTTGCCGTCGTCGCCGATGACCACGCGGTCGGGCCCCAGGAAGTCCTCCAGCGCCGAGCCCTCCTTGAGGAACTCCGGGCAGGACACGTAGGCGAAGCCCTCTTTGTTCTGCTCGGCGAAGATCCGCTTGATCGAGGTCCCGGTGCCGACCGGGACCGTCGACTTCATCACGAGGGCATGATGGTCTGATCGCGGCATCGACTCCACCACCGAGTGCACCGCGGACAGGTCGGCGTCGCCCGAATAGGTGGGCGGGGTCCCCACGGCGACGAACAGCAGCCGCGCATGCTCGAGCGCCGGCGCGAGGTCGGTGGAGAAGTGCAGCCGTTCGCCGCTGCGCGCGAGGGACTCGCGCAGCCCGGGCTCATAGATCGGGATCTCGCCGCGCCGCAGGCGATCGATCTTGTCGGCGTCGACATCGACGCACCACACCTCCGACCCCAGCTCGGCGAAACCTGCGGCCGTCACCAGGCCGACGTAGCCGGTGCCGATGACGGCTATCGGTTGACGCTCTGAAGACATGACGAGCGAGGGTAGCGAGGTCCGGTGCCGACGCGCCCAGCCGGGCTAGTGGGCGACCGCGAGCGTGAGCGACGCAGCCATCCCCACCATCTGCGGATTGGGAATCGTGCTGGTCAGCGTGTTGGAGATCCAGTAGACGTCCGGACCATTGCGCCAAGCCACCTGCGTGAGGCGGCCGCCGTTGGCGAACAGCAGCAGATGCTTTCCGTTGACGTCGCGCGTGCCGCTGGGGCTGCGCAGCAGCGGCGGGTTGGTCCACGTCGTGCCCTGCACGCCGTAGTACTCACCGAGCTGGGAGTTGAGCACCAGCGTCATCCGGTAGGCGACGTGGGCCCGGCCCTGCTGGTCGCGGATGGCGTACTCGCGCGGGTAGGAGTGGGCGTACTCCACCGACGGCTGGGCGTAGCCGATGCAGTTGGCGGCAAGGCTGACGCAGTACTCGCTGCCGGACTTGATGAGCTTGGGGTAATAGACGGGCATGCCGGGGTGCGCCAGCGCCGCTGCCTGCGCGTGCCCCGAGGTGCCCCCGTCCTCCAGGCCGCCGGTGGGCGCCTTGGCCAGGTGCTTGTGGCCCTTGAGCGCCGCCGGAGTGACCTTGGCCTTGTTGGCCGCGGCCGTCTTGGCCTTGGGCGTCGCCGCCATGAACCGCTGGAATGCGGCCGCTTCGGCTTGCTGGTTGCTGGTGACCACGCACGAGGTCGAGGTGCAGGGCTGCAGGTCGGCCGGGAACGCCACCTGGTGGATCGTGCTGGCGTCGGAGTTGAGGACCAGGTTGAACAGGTCCAGGATCCCGTCGGTCGACTGCAGGCCCTTGTCCAACGTGGAGTGCTTGCCGAAGATCCGCAGGAGCTTGTCCTTCTCGCCAAGCAGCTTGCCGACGCTGAACTGGTCCTTGGCCCAGCGGATGAAGTCCTGCTGGCGCGCCTCGCGCACGATGTCGGAGTCCAGGTGGCGGAAGCGGACGAACGGGAGCGCTCCGCTGACGGACTGGTTGTGGCCGCACAGCTTCTGGTAGCCGGGCTGGATATCGATGCTCGAGTAGTTGTTGACGCCCGGGGCCGTGGCGTTGTAGTAGCGGCGATCGACGTCGGAGTAGACGCAGCCGATGGCGTCCACGAGGTCCGAGAACCCGGTGAAGTTCGTGTCGACGATGTGGTTGATGCGCAGGTTCGGGAACACGTTCGTCTTGATCGTCTTGATCAGCAGCCCGTAGCCCCCGTCGCTGTAGGCGGCGTTGATCTTCGCGACGCCGTACCCGGGGATGTCGACCGAGAGGTCGCGGGGGATCGACATCACGTTGATCGTCGAGGACTTCGCGTTGAGGCGCACGAGCAGCATGGTGTCCGTGTTGGAGTAGCGGAACGGCTCCCCGGCGCGGTGATCGGACCCGATGATGAGGATCGTCTGCGGGGCTCCGGCCGCGGGCAGGGAGATCTGCTTGGTGCTGATCCCGGGATTCACCGAGATGAGCTTGACGACGTCCTTGACCTGAAGCAGGCCCGCCACGGCCGTCGTCCCCGCGGCACCGGCGATGACCAGCACGCCGGCCAGCGCGAAGCGCCAGGCCATCCCGAGGCGGGTGCGCGGGATCATGCCGCCCCCCCGTCGACCGCTCGCAGAGTCCCGCCGCCTGATTGCAACTGGGCCAGCCGCTCGGGCAGGAGCCGCACGAAGTCCGCCAGCGCGCGGCGGTAGCGCTGCAGCGAGGACACCGAGACCCACTCCTCGGGCCCGTGGTGGCCGCCCCCCTGGGGCCCGAACTCGACGGCCGGGATGCCGGCCTCGATGAACGAGGCGGCGTCCGAGGCGCCGTCGCGCCCGACGCTCATCACCTCGCCGCTGGTGGCCCGCGAGACGGCATCGCGCAGCGCCTGCACGTACGGATTTGACCGCGACACGGTCACCGGCGGGTGGATGAAGGTGCGGGTGACGTCGATCGCCCCGATGGCGCGGACCTGCGAGAGGATCTCTCCCGGGTCCTGCCCTGGGAGATAGCGGACGTCGACGGCCATCTCGCAGCGGTCGGGGACCTTGTTGAGCACGTCGCCGCCCGCGATCCGGCCCAGGTTGATCGAGGGCCGGTCGAACATCTCCGATGACTCCCGGCTGAAGGGCAGCGTTTCGATGGCGCGGAACACGTCGAAGGCCTTGAGCACGGCGTTGTCGCCCAGCCACGGGGTCGAGCTGTGCGCGGAGCGGCCGTGCACCACGATCCGCATCGCAAGCACGCCCTTGGCCTGCACACCGATGTGCATGTTCGTAGGTTCGCCGGTGATCGCGAAGTTCCCGCCCAATCCGCTCGTGACCACGGCATCGGTGGAGCGCTCGTCGATCTCCTCGGACTCCTCGTCGGGAACGCACACGAAGCGGACCCGCACGCCATCCTGCGCGGCGATGTCCTTCAGCGCGCACATCATCGCCGCGAGGCCGCCCTTCATGTCATAGGCGCCGCGACCGATGAGGCGGTCGCCCTCCACCTGGGGCTGGAACTGCTCGGTCCGTCCGGGCACGACGTCCAGGTGGCCGTGGAACACGACGCAGGGCGCGGCCTCGTCGGTGGCGCCGACGTCGGCCACGAGCACCGGAGCGCCGTTGTGCTCGCGCTCCTGGACGGCGATGTCGCGCGACTCGAGCCAGCCCTTGACGAAGCCTGCCGCGGCCACCAGCACGTCGGGACGCGATGTCTCGTAGCCGATGAGACGCTCGGCCACTACCAGCTCGTCAACCATGAACGGCGCAGAGTAGGCGATCGGGATGATGGCCGGTTAAGCCAGCTACCCGCCGGCCTCGGCGATCCGCAGGAACGCCTCCCAGCGGCGCTTGTCGCGCTCGGCGACGCGGCGGCGCTCGGAGTCCTCCCCGGCCTCGTCGAGCTCGCGCTCGGCCTCCTGGAGGCGATCGCGCAGCTCCGCGGCGTCCAGAGCGCCGGGTTCATGCGCCTCCTCCACCAGCAGCAGCGCGCGGTTGCCGCCCACCTGGATGTAGCCCTCGGACTGCGCGAAGCGGACCACGTCGGAATCGGAGCGATACAGGCGCAGCTCCGTGGGGTCGAGCATGGCCAGCAGCGGCGCGTGGTTGGCCAGGATGCCGATCGAGCCGACGATCGTCTTGGTGGAGATCATCTGCACGTCCTCGGCGAACACCTCGCCGTCGGGCGTCAGCACCTCCACCGGGAACGTCGACTTATCGGCCATCGGTGACTAGGCCTCGCCCTCGGAGCCGGAGTCGCCCTCAGAGCCGGACTCGCCCTCGGAGCCGGACTCGCCCTCAGAGCCGGACTCGCCCTCAGAGCCGGACTCCTCATCCGAGCCGGACTCCTCCTCCGAACCGGAGTCCTTGGACTCAGACGAGCCGCTGACCTCCGCCACGACCTCATCGATCGTGCCCTTCATGAAGAAGGCGCGCTCGGGGACGTCGTCGTGCTTGCCCTCGAGGATCTCCTTGAAGCCGCGGATCGACTCGGCGATCGGGACGTACTTGCCCTCGATGCCGGTGAACTGGGTGGCCACGAAGAACGGCTGGGACAGGAAGCGCTCGATCTTGCGAGCACGCTGCACCGTCACCTTGTCCTCGTCGGACAGCTCGTCGATCCCGAGGATGGCGATGATGTCCTGCAGCTCCTTGTAGCGCTGGAGCACCTCCTTGACCCGGTTGGCCACGTTGAAGTGCTCCTCGCCCAGGATCTCGGGCTTGAGGATCGTCGAGGTCGAGTCCAGCGGGTCCACGGCCGGGTAGATCCCCTTCTCCGAGATCGACCGGCTCAGCGTCGTGGTGGCGTTGAGGTGGGCGAACGCGGAGGCCGGCGCCGGGTCGGTGAGGTCGTCGGCCGGGACGTAGATGGCCTGGATCGAGGTGACCGAGCCCTTGCGGGTCGAGGTGATCCGCTCCTGGAGCTGGCCCATCTCTGACTCCAGCGTCGGCTGGTAGCCCACCTGGGACGGCATCCGGCCCAGCAGCGCCGAGACCTCGGAGCCCGCCTGCACGAAGCGGAAGATGTTGTCGATGAACAGCAGCACGTCCTGGCCTTCCTCATCACGGAAGTACTCCGCCATCGTCAGCCCTGACAGAGCTACGCGCATGCGGGCGCCGGGCGGCTCGTTCATCTGCCCGAAGACGAGCATCGTCTTGTCCAGCACGCCCGATTCCTTCATCTCCAGCCACAGGTCGTTGCCCTCACGCGAGCGCTCGCCCACGCCACAGAACGCCGACAGGCCGCCGTGCTCCTGGGCCAGGTTGTGGATGAGCTCCTGGATGATCACGGTCTTGCCCACGCCGGCGCCGCCGAACAGGCCCACCTTGCCGCCCTTGGCGTAGGGCGCGAGCAGGTCGACGACCTTGATCCCGGTCTCGAACATCTCGGTGGTCGGGGTGAGGTCCTCCACCGTCGGCGCGTCGCGGTGGATCGGCCAGCGCTCGGTCTCGGGCGGGATGTCGTCGCCAAGGTCGATCGGCTCGCCGAGCAGGTTGAAGATCCGGCCCAGCGTGCTGCGGCCGACCGGGACCGTGATCGGTGCGCCGGTGTCGATGACCTCGGTGCCACGGGCCATACCGTCGGTGGTGTCCATGGCCACCGCGCGCACGCGGTCGTCGCCGAGGTGCTGCTGGACCTCGCACGTGACGTAGTGGTCCTTCTGGGCGGCGATGTCCTCGTCCTCCTCGGCGCGCGCGGCCTCGGGCCGGGCAACGAGGATGGCGTGGTTGATTTCGGGCAGCTTGTCGGGGAAGACGGCCTCGATGACGACGCCCTGGATCTCCTCGATCCGCCCGACGTTCTGCTTCTCGGTGCCGCTGGTGGTTTCGGTTTCCTGGGTGGCAGACATGAGTTGTTCTCCTTATCCGAGGCCTTCTGCGCCGGCCACGACTTCCATGATCTCCTGCGTGATCTCGGCCTGGCGGGCCCGGTTCATCTCCAAGGTGTAGTCATCGATCAGCGTCGAGGCGTTCTCGGACGCGTTGCGCATCGCGGTCATGCGGGCGCCGTGCTCGGACGCCGTCGACTCCAGCAGCGCCCGGTAGATGGAAA
This sequence comes from uncultured Actinomycetota bacterium, assembly GCA_963708835.1. Classification (GTDB taxonomy): domain Bacteria; phylum Actinomycetota; class Thermoleophilia; order Solirubrobacterales; family Solirubrobacteraceae; genus Palsa-465. The sequence goes on from CAVPUB010000005.1 coordinate 204,236, forward strand.
TCTCGACGTAGTCGGGGACGAGGCGCTTGAGGATCTCCTCGGGTTCGGGCTCGTAGTCGACCAGCGCCCGCTGGTGTCCCTCCTCGCGGTCCGGCTCCTCCTCGTCCGAGCCCTCGTCCAGCACGGTGGCCTGCTGCAACGGCAGCAGCGTCTCGCGCCGGATCACCTGCGACAGCGGCGAGATGTAGCCGTTGTAGAAGATCTCGACCTGGTCGACCTCGCCGTCGACGTAGGCGGCCATCAGCTGCTCGGCGATCCGCCGCGCGTCGGCGTAGGCCGGGCGGTCGGTGAAGCCGGTGAAGCTCTGGGCGACCTCGAGGCCACGGAAGGTCAGCGACGACGCCGGGCGGCGGCCCGAGGCGTAGTAGACGACGTTGTGGCCCTGGCTGCCGTGCTCGCGTCCGGCGGCGACGCCGGCGCGCACGGCGTTTGAGTTGAACGCCCCGGCGAGCCCGCGGTCCCCGGCCACCACCAGCAGGCCAACGGTGTTCACGGACTCGTGCTCGGCGAGGATCGGCAGCCGCGGGACGTCGCCGGCCGCCTCGGCGGCCTGGCGGGTCATCCGCCGGATCGCGTCCGCATAGGGCCGCAGCGCCTCGATGCGCTGCTCGGCGCGGCGCAGCCGGGCGGCGGCGACCATCTCCATCGCCCGGGTGATCTTCTGGATGTTCTTGACCGCGGCGATGCGGTTGCGAACGTCTCGCTGCGAGGTTGCCATGGGTCAGTCGATCCCCAGACGCGTCCGGCGGCCGCTAGGCGGCCTCGGCCTCGTCCTCCTGGTCGCCAGACGTGTCCTCGTCGCTCGCCTGCGAACGGCGGCGCGGCTCCGGCGCATCGCCCTCCTCGATCGGATGGCCCTCCTCGTCGAGGTCGTAACCGAAGTCCTCGGCGTAGGTGTTGACGGCCTCGTCGAGCGCCTGCTTGGTCTCATCGGACCAGTCGCCGGCCGCGATCTTCTTGAGCAGCTCGGGCTCGTTGCCGCGCAGCGACTCGCTGAGCTCGGAGAGGAACTTCTCCACCTTGTCGGCGACGATGCGGTCCAGATAGCCGTTGGTGGCGGCGTAGATCTGGGCCACCTGCACCTCCACCGGTATCGGGTTGCGCTCTGACTGGTTGAGCGTCTTGACCAGGCGCTCGCCGCGGGCCAGCGTGCGCTGGGTGTCGGGGTCAAGCTCGGAGCCGAACTGGGAGAAGGCCTCGAGGTCGCGGTACTGAGAGAGCTCGAGCTTCAACGTTCCGGCCACCTTGCGCATCGGCCCGATCTGGGCCGCGCCGCCCACCCGGGAGACCGAGATGCCGACGTTGATCGCCGGGCGCACGCCCGAGTAGAACAGCTTGGGCTCCAGGAAGATCTGCCCGTCGGTGATCGAGATGACGTTGGTGGGGATGTATGCCGACACGTCGCCGGCCTGGGTCTCGATGATCGGCAGCGAGGTGAGCGAGCCGCCGCCGAGGTCGTCGTTGAGCTTGACCGCGCGCTCCAGCAGGCGTGAGTGCAGGTAGAACACGTCGCCGGGATAGGCCTCGCGGCCCGGCGGGCGGCGCAGCAGCAGCGACATCTGGCGATAGGCATAGGCGTGCTTGGTGAGGTCGTCGTAGACCGTCAACGCGGCCTTGCCGTTGTAGAGGAAGTGCTCGGCCATCGCACAGCCGGCGTAGGGCGCCAGGAACTTGATCGGCGCTGCCTCATCGGCGGCGGCCATGACGATGATCGTGTTCTCCAGCGCGCCCGCCTCCTCCAGCACGCTGGCGAGCTGGACGACGGTCGCCTTGCGCTGGCCGATCGCGACGTAGACGCAGATGAGGTCGCGGTCCTTGTTGTTGATGATCGTGTCGATGGCGATCGAGGTCTTGCCGGTCTGGCGGTCGCCGATGATCAGCTCGCGCTGGCCACGGCCGATCGGGATCATCGAGTCGATCGCCTTCAGACCGGTGAGCATGGGCTCCTTCACCGGCTGGCGCTGGACCACGCCGGGGGCCTTGTGCTCGGCGGGGCGGGTCTCCGTGCTCTCGATCTCGCCCTTGCCGTCCAGCGGGTTGCCCAGCGGGTCGACGATGCGGCCGAGCAGGCCCTCGCCGACCGGGATGTCCAGCAGGCGTCCGGTGCGCTTGACCGTGTCGCCCTCGGAGATCTTCTCCCACTCGCCGAACAGAACCGCGCCGACGTTGTCGGACTCCAGGTTGAGCGCGAGCGCGGTGACGTCGTGCGGCAGCTCGAGCATCTCGAACGACATGCAGTTCTCGAGGCCGTGGACTCGGCAGATGCCGTCGGCGACCGACAGCACGGTCCCGACCTCGGTCAGCTCAGCCTCGGAGGTGTCGAGGCCCTCGATCCGGCTCTTCAGGATCGAGGTGATCTCATCGGGTTTGATCTGCATCTCTTAGGTCGCTCCCTTCGCAGGCGTGGCCCTACGCCTGCGCCACTTGCTTTCGAAGTTGTTCCAGACGGTTTCTGATCGAGGCGTCGAGGATGACGTTGCCCACTCTCAGCACTACCCCGCCGAGGATGTCGGGATCGACATCGGCGGAAACCTGCACCTGGCGGTCGACCTGACGGCCGATCCGTTCACCCAGGCTCTTGACCTCATCCTCGCCCAGCGCGATCGCGCTCGTGATCTGCACCGCCAGCAGCTTGCGCGCTTCGTCCCACAGCGAGTCGAACTCGGTGCGGATCCGGAAGATCGCCGGCATCCGGTGGCGCTCGATGAGCGCCTGCAGGAAGTTGTCGAACGCCGGGCTGGCGCCCGTCACGGCCCGCTCCAGGCCCTCCTTCTTCTCCGTCACCGAGAAGTACGGCGAGAAGAAGAACTGCATCAGCTCACGGTTCCCCGACATGGCGTCGGCGAACGCGGCGAGCTCATCGTGGACGCGATCGAGAGAGTCCTGCTCGGACGCGACCTCGAACAAAGCCCGCGAATAGACCTGGGCGATCTCTTCCACTTAGTTTCTCTCTGCCTCCGACGCCAGGGCGCTGAAGTCCAGCTCGGACAGCGCGTCCTGCACGAGCCGGCGCTGGTCGTCCTCGGTCAGCGTCTTGCGCGTCACCTTCTCGGTGGCCATGACGGTGAGGTCGGCGACCTCGCGGCGGATCTCCTGAATCGCCCGGCGCGTCTCGGTCTCGATGTCGCGGCGGGTCTGCTCCAGGAGCTGCTCCCGCTTGGCCTTGGCATCCTCCTCGGACTGGCGCTCATGGGTCTCCCCAGCGCGCCGGGCCCGCGAGACGATCTCGTCGGCCTGCTGGCGAGCCTCCTTGAGGCGCTCCCGGTACTCGTCCAGGATCTCGTCGGCCTGCTTGCGCATGCGCTCGGCGTGATCGATCGACTCCTCGATCGCATGCTGGCGCTTGTCCAGGGCCGCGGAGATGCGAGGGAAGGCGAGCTTCCACAGAATCAACATGGAGAATCCGAACAGCAGCAGCGTCCAGATCATCAGCCCGACGTTGGGGGTGATGAGGAACGAGCCGCCGGAGGCGGCGATGACCGGGGCGGGCATCGCTACTTCAGCACCCAGGAGAGCAGGCCGGCGACGAGCCCATAGAAGAAGGTCGCCTCGGTCAGGGCGAAGCCCAGCCACTGGATCTGTGTGATCTCGTCGCGCATCTCCGGCTGGCGCGTCACCGCCTCGATGACCTTGCCGAAGATGATCCCGATGCCGACGCCGGCACCGACGGCACCCAGTCCGCCTCCGATCCCGATGCCGAGTCCGGCGCTGATGGCGCCGAACGAGAGGAGGTGTGTAAGCGCTAGCACTGTGAGGTCAGCTCCTTCTTGGTTTTAGTGATGAGTTGCCGCGCCACTGATGTAGATGGCGGCGAGGGTCGCAAAGATGAAGGCCTGCAGCGTGGCCACCAGGCCCAACTCGAACAGGTAGAGCAGGATCGCAAACGGCAGGGTGAACCAGCCCAGGAAGGACAACCCGAGCAGCACCGCCAGTCCGCCGGCCATGAACAGGATGATCAGGTGGCCGGCCAGGATGTTGGCGAAGAGTCGGATGGTGAGCGAGAGCAGGCGCATGAAGGTGGAGATGACCTCCAGCGGAAAGATCAGCAGCAGGATCGGCCCGGTGACGCCACCCGGGATCAGGCTCTTGAGATAGCCGATCGGACCCTGGGCGCGGATGCCCACCCAGTTGAAGGCGATGAACACAACGAGGGCGAGGATGAGCGGCACCGAGATGTTGGCGGTGGCGGCGTAGAGCGCGAACGCCGGGATGTGGGCGCCGAAGATGACGACTTCCTGGCCTGAGTTGGTCGGCAGCGGGAGGTACCCGATCAGGTTGTTGAACCAGATGAAGAGGAACAGCGCGCCGAGGAAGGGAAACCACTTCGCCGCCATCGAATCGGGCATGTTCCCGCGGGTGATGTTGTCGCGCATGAGCGAGAAGAGCGCCTCGACGGCGGTCTGGACCTTGTTCGGCCGCTGGTGCATCCGGTCGGCGATCCACACCATCGTCACCACGGTGAGGATCGTGGCCAGGATGAGGTAGAGAACCGCGCGGTTGATGCTGAAGACGCCGAGGTGGAGCCAGTTGTCGAGCTTGAACTCGTTCTGGACCTGGAAGCTGTGGTTCTGGTGGCCGAAGCCGAAGAGGATGATCAGGACCACGATCCCGGCCACGTAGAAGCCGGTGATGGCCCAGAGAAGCTTGCGGGTGCTGGTCATCGTGGCCTCGTGCGGGTCATGGCCGAGATGGCCAGCGAGATGGTGTAGGCGAAGACGATCACGGCCAGGCACGTGACGCCGGCGTCCTTGCCGTCGACGTTGCGGGCGATGATCACCGCGATGGCCAGGGTGAAGAGCCGAGCGAGCATGAAGCCCAGCCGGAGGCCGATCTGGCGCTGAGCGTCCATACCTGCGGTGACGCGGTCGACGCCCACGTTGGCGGCGCGCAGCACGATCCACGCGCCGGCGCCGATGGCATAGCCGGAGGCGGGCACGCCGATGAGCAGCATGATCGGCGCGGCGACCACCAGCACAATGACGTCGAAGTAGGCCAGCACGCTCACGGGTGACCGCTCAGAAACCGCGGAAGCGCCTAATGACAAGGTAGACCCCCGCCACGAAGCCGATGAGAAACCCGACGATCCCGCCCGCCAAGGCCGCGCCCAGAAGTGCGCCGATCCCGGCTCCGACAGCCGCGAACAGCAGATTCGCCGAGAGCAGGAAGGCTCCGGCTCCGGCCACGTCCCGGCCCGTCAAGGGCGAACGACTGCTTTTTTGCATTGGGTCTGCTGAAGCTGCTTCGCAAGCTGGTCGTACTGGGTTGAGGGGCGCGTAGGCTATCGGCGCCGCGGTTCCAGGCATGACCTGGATTTCAGCGCTCAAGCGGGCAGCGCGCCACTACCAACAGGGTAGTGGAGAGCCGCCTTTGGTTAGAGCGAGGTTAGCGTGCCCGAGCCATCTCACGCGCCCCGGTTGACGAACTGCCTCGTGGCAGTTCCGGCTTGGGGATCTGGCCCTCGGCCCACATCGCCGCGAGGCTCGCCCGCGGCAGTCCGAACGCCCCCTCATAGACCAGATAACGGGGCTGCCAGCGCGGGAAGAACTTGGCGTTGAAGCGGTACAGGCTCTCGATCTGAAAGAAGCGGTTGCCGAGCGCGATGAGCTTGCCCAGGGCCCGCTCGACGGGGCGCTCGGGGCTGTGGATCCAGCGCGCGAAGGCCGCGAAGTTGAGAGACATCTCATCGACGCCCCGCTCGCGCAGCAGCTCGACCGCTGAGACCACCATGAACTCGGTCAGGCCGTTGGGCGTGCGCGGGTCCCGGCGCATGAACGAGAGCGACATCGCCGAGCGCCCGAAGCAGGGCACGAAGTGCAGGACGCCGCGGACGGCGTGGTTCTCGTCGCGCGCCAGCACGACGAGGGTGTCCTCGCCGTGGTCGCCGTGCAGCGAGTCCATCGCCATCGAGAAGCCCCGCTCGGGAGCGCCCTCGCGCCCGCGTTCGAGCACCTCCTCCACCTCGGCCGCGACATCGGGGGCCAGCTCGGAGACGCGGTGCAGCTCCGCCGCGAAGCCGGCCTTGCGCAGGCGGCTGACGGACTGGCGCACCTTGCGGATGGGGCGGCCCTCCAGCGAGAACTCCCCCACCTCGATGATGGCCTCGTCGCCGAGGTACATCGTGCGCAGGCCGTGCCGCTCCCACAGCGGGACCAGGCGTTCGCTGACGCCGACGGCGGCCAGTTTCAGCCCCCGCATATGCGCGAACGCCTTGAGATCGGCGAGCAGCTCGGCCAGCGCCGCGTCGGGCCCGACGGGATCCCCGGAGAGCAGCAGCACGCCGTTCTCCACGCGGTAGGCGACGAACGCCGAGCGGTCCGAGCTGAAGAAATAGTGCTTGTCGGCACGCAGCTTGAAGAACGAGAGCGTGTCCGAGCCGTGGGCGCGGACGAGCGCGGCCGCGGCGCGGCGGGCAGCCGGACCGGGCAACGACGCCGGGGCGGCCAGCGGGCGGAAGACCACGTAAGCCATGGCCAGGAGCGTCCCGATCTCGACGAGATGGACTCCCAGCGGAACCCAGGCAAAGGCGTGGTGGCCGATGGCGTGGTGCTCGAAGCGCAGCGGCCCGGTCCGCCAGGCCAACAGATCCCCGGTCTCGCGCACCAGCGCGCCGAATGACGGATGGCCCTCCGACACCCAGGCGGCAAACCCGGCCAGGCTCAGGCCGAAGGCGCCCAGCAGGGGCACCCGCCACACCGAGCTGCGCAGCGTGATCGCGTCGTGCTCGACCCGGAACTCACCGGCGCTGGCCAGCAGCATCGCGGCTGTGGCCCAGGTGAGGACGGTCTCCTCCACGTCGAGTCCCTTGAGGAGGTCGAGCAGGCCGAGCACGAGCATCAGCCCGATCGCCGCCTGCCACGCCCGGCGCCGGCGCTTGAGCAGGTAGGGGCTGACCAGGAGCAGCGCCGCGCCCGCCGGCAGGGCGAAGGCGTGGAACAGGCGCATCGCCTCCACCGGCTCGACGTCGAGCAGCAAGCGGCCGCGCCAACGGATGTTGGGGGTCAGCGCCGAGGCGACGTTGATGAGCCCGATCAGGGCCGCCGCGATGGCGGCGAGCGCAGGCGTGCAGCGTGCTGTGCGTTGACGGATGCGAGACATGGAAAGCGTGCGCCGGCCCGTGAACAGGGCGCTGGGCGCTGAGGCCGAACGGTGCGACGCCTCAGGGCCGGCGTTTCACCGCAATCTACCGCGTCACTCGGCGACGGTTACGCTCGCGACCGTTGCGTTTGTGTTTGCGCTGCGCGCCGCCGGCTGCGGGGTCGCGACCCTGCCGGCCGCCGCGCGACCGGGGTCGCGGCGCACCGGAAGGCCGAGCGAGAGCAGGAGCGCGGCCACCGGGAACACGACGATCAGCTCGAACACGAAGCGCAGTCCGTGGGCGTCGGCCAGGATGCCCAGCAGCGGCGCGGCCACGCCGCCCATACCGACCGAGAGCCCGATGGTGACGCCCGAGGCGACGCCGATCCGCCCGGGCAGGAACTCCTGCCCCATGACGATCGTCACCGCGAAGGTGGCGATCGTGGCCGCGCCGATGACGGCGGCGAACAGCATCGCCGGGGCCGGCGGGGAGACGAGGAAGGCCACGGTGAGGAACGGCAGCACCGCCATCGAGCCGATCAGCACCGACCGGCGGCCGAAGCGGTCGGCCAGCCGCCCGCCGACGAGGGTGCCGATGGCCCCGCCCGCCAGCATCACCGTGAGGGCCGCGCCGCCGGTGCCCTTGCTCGTGTGCAGATCGTGGATGAAGTAGAGCGGGATGAAGGTGACAAAGCCGAAGTACACGAACGAGCGCAGCGCGATGACGACGGCCAGCAGCGTGAACGGACGCCAGGCGTCGCTGTGCGTCGCGGTGGCGCGCGACTTGGCCAGATCAACGCGGAACCTCTTCAGGCGCGGCAGCTCGCGGAACAGCACCAGCCCCATCAGCGAGGTCGGCACGATCACCAGCAGCGTCCCTGACAGGCCGAAGACGAGCACCAGCGGGGTCACGAGCGCGGGCCCCAAGGCGAAGCCGACGTTGCCCCCCACGCTGAACAGGCTCATGCCGCTCGAGCGCCGCTCGCCCGAGACGTAGTTGGCAAAGCGCGAGCCCTCGGGATGGAACGCGGCCACGCCGATCCCGCTGAGCACGACGGCCGCGAAGGTGAGCGGGTAGCTGGGCGCGATGGCGGCCAGCGCGACGCCCAACCCGCCGAGGATGGGGCCGAGCGGCATCAGCCACGGCAGCGAGCGGCGATCGGACAGGTGTCCGAACACGGGCTGGATGACCGAGCTGGCGATCGTCGCCGCCAGGATCAGCGCGGAGGCGCCCGCGTAGGAGAGGTTGTCCCGGGTGATCAGGAACGGCAGCAGCGCCGGGATCGAGCCCTGGCCGACGTCGGTGAACAGGTGACCGGCTGACAGCATCGCCATCGCGCGCCGGTCCACCCCGGTCCGGGTGGAGGCCGCCGCGGTCCGAAGGGCGGCGCTGTCCGGCGCGGACGTGGCGGCGGTGCTCACCCCGCGTCGATCTCGCGAATCTTCTGCTTGACCTTGCGCTGCTTGTCGCTCAGCTCGGCGGCGAGGTCGGTGAGCTCGGTGAGGCGTGTCTTGACCAGGTCCAGCTGGCTGGAGATGTGGGTGAGCAGCTCCTCGAGGATCCGCCGGCGCTCGGTCGGGTCCTCGGTCTGGGCGAGCTCGTCGCGCAGGTGGGCGCGGGCGCTCTCGGCCTCGAGCAGCTGCGAGAGCTGTTCCAGCGAGAGGCCGAGCAGATCGCGCAGGCGGATGATCTCGCGGACGCGGTCGACATCGGCCTGGGTGTAGACGCGGTGCTTGCCCTGGACCCGCTCGGGGGCGATGTCCAGCAGCCCGATCTCCTCGTAGTAGCGGATCGTGCGCGGGGTGGTCCCGGTGAGCTCGGCCACCTCGCCGATCCGCAGCTGGCGGTCGGCGGTGGCGCTCATGAGGTGACCACCTGGGGCTCGCGGGCCTTCTCGGGGGCCGGCGCGATCACGTCCTTGGGCCGCGCCGCGGAGATGGCGGCGCCGACGAGCGACACCACGCACAGGCACCACAGTGCGGTGTGCATGTTGGAGATGAAGGGCACGAGCTGGGCGTTGGAGATGTGGTCGGCCAGGCCGGAGAACACGGCGAAGAGCACCTGCTTGGGGACGGCCGAGGTGACGATAGCCAGCACGAACGCGATCGAGATGACCGCTCCGGTGTTCTGCACGAGCACCCGCGCGCCGGCGGCGATGCCGCGTCTGTGCGGCTCGACCGTGCCCATCATCGCGGCGGTGTTGGGCGAGTTGAACATGCCCGACCCGATCCCGACGATGAACATGTAGAGCCCGGGCCACATGTAGCCGGTGTCGCGCTGGAGTGTCGTCATCAGCGCCAGGCCGAGCGCGGTGACGAGCATGCCCAGCACGGCCAGGGTGCGCGAGCCGCGGCGGTCGGCCCACATCCCGGCGAGCGGCGAGGAGACGAGCATCCCCAGCGCCAGCGGCGCCAGCTTGACGCCGGCCAGGATCGGCGAGTCACCCTGCACGCCCTGGAAGTAGAAGACGAACAGGAACATGAGCGCGAAGCGCGACAGGCCGTTGGCGAAGGCGGCCCCCGACGCCGTCGAGAACAGCCGGTTGCGGAAGATCGAGAGATCGAGCATCGGCGCCTTGTGGCGCGACTCGATGAACACGAACGTCGGCAGGAAGACCACGGCGAGGATGAGGCTGGGGATCGTCAGCGGTGAGGTCCACCCGACGATCCCGCCCTTGGAGATACCGAAGACCAGGCCGGTGAGGCCGATCAGGAAGGTGAGCGTGCCGAGATAGTCAAACGAGCGGTCCTCGGAACGGCCGGTGACCTCATGCAGGACCGAGGCGCCCCACAGCGCGCCGGCCAGACCGAAGGGGACGTTGAACCAGAACACCCAATGCCAGGCGATGGCGACGAGCGCGCCGCCGAGCACCGGGCCGATGACCAGTCCGACAGCGGCGACCATCGTGTTGGTGCCCATGGCCAGCCCGAGCTGTTCCCTGGGGAAGGCGTCGGTGACGATTGCCGCCGCGTTGGCGAACAGGAACGCCCCGCCGATGCCCTGCAGGATCCGCCACAGGATGAGCTGCGTCCCGTTGGCGGCAAAGCCGGCGCCCAGCGAGGCCAGCGCGAACACCAGGAAGCCGATCACGTAGGCCTTCTTGCGCCCGAACTGGTCCGACAGCCGGCCCGCGCTGAGGACGAGCACGGTCGAGGCGATCATGTAGACGAGGATCACCCACACGAGCTCGAGCAGGCTCGTGTGCAGGCTGCGCTCGAGGTCGGGCAGCGCGATGATCAGCGTGCCCGAGTTGATCGTCGCCAGCAGCATCCCCAGGCTGGTGCACGACAGCGCCCACCACTTGTAGGAGTCGTGCTCGGAGTGGACGCCGAGGCGCCGCCGCTGCCCGGCGGGGCGTTCGGTCTGGGGAGCGTGGAGCACTGACAACGCGGACCTGCCTTCAATCAAATTCTTACGTAAACGTCAGAATATCACCATCGGCCGACACGGTCCAGGATTGAGCGCACCAAGGGCGAGGCGCCCCCGGCCGTGGCCTCGCCCAGGGGTTGAGCGCGCGGCCGGCGCGACCGGGTCCGCGCACTCATTCCCCTTCCTCCTCCCTACTTGTGGCCCTTGCCGGCCTTGGGCTTGTGGCGTGGGCGCGGCCGGCGCAGCGTGTACTGGTGGTTGAGCACGCTGCGCTTGCCCTGGGTGATGGCCATCCGCACGCGCAGGCTGCCCGCCGCCTTGAGCAACTTGCGCCCCCGCGCGTCCGGCCCCATCGTGATCGTGAGGCTGCGTCTGCCCCGCAGATTGATGCGGCGCCCGCCGACCCCGACCTTGTGCCGGTGGCGGCCCTTGCCCGTCAGTGTCAGCAGGGTGAGGCGGCCCGCGCAGCGCACCGCCGACGTCCCCTTGCAGGCCACGCGCACGCGCAGCTTGATGCCGCGCACCACCCTGACGTGCCCGACCACGACGAGCCTGCCCGGCACGACCGCCGGTACCGGCGCCGGGCCGACTGGGCCGGGGTTGGTCGAGGCCGAGGAGGCGCCGAGCATGACCCCACCCCACCCGTCCACCGCGGCACACGTGTTCCCGGGCGGGCACGCGATCCCGAAGATCGGCCAGGCATCGACATCGCTCAGGCTCCACGCCCCGGCCCCGCCCTTGGGGTTGGTGCTGGCCAGCACGTTGCCCGCGTTGTCCCCCGCCACGCACAGCGACGCCGACGGGCAGGTGATCGTCTGGACCACGTTTGGCGCTCCGTCGGGCGCGTCGACGGTGACCGGCGAGCCCCAGGTGCCCTTGACCGGATTGGTGGAGGTCACGATCGCCCCGTTGGCGTCGCCGGCGACACACAGGGTCGTGGACGGGCACGAGATGGCATTGAGCGGAGAGTCCTCCACGTTGCCCTCCGTCCAGGCGGCCACGCCGGCCGTCGGGTTGGTCGAGCGCAGTTCGGTGCCGCTGCCATCGACGACGACGCACAGCGTTGTCACCGGGCACGCGACCCCGGGCAGCGCGTCCCCGTCGGCGATGTCGGCTGTGCTCCAGGCCGAGGCGCCGCCGGTGGGATTGGTGGAGGTCACCACGTCCCCGGCTGAGTCGGTGGCCACGCACAGTCTCGCCGACGGGCACGACACGGCGATCAGGGAGGCGTCGGGGTCGACGGAGACCGATTGCCACGCCGCGGTGCCGCCACCGGGGTTGGTGGAATGCAGGACGTTGCCGACCTCGTCGACGGCGACGCACAGCTTGGTCGACGGGCACGAGATCGCGGTCAGCCCGTTACCGCTGTCGATGGCATCGGTCGCCCACCCGCTCTGGCCGATGCCGGGGAGCGTCGAACGCACCAGGCTGCCGTTGGCGTCCACGGCGTAGCACTGGCTGGACGCCGGGCAGGCGATCCCCGAGAAGGCCACGCCCACGCCGCTGTTGAGCGGCGCCGACACCCACCCCGCCGCGGGCCCGGCCGGGCTGGTGCTGGTGACCACGTCGCCGTCGGCGTCGGCGCCCGCACAGAAGTTCGCGCTCGGGCAGGACATCCCGTCGAGCGCCGCGGCGTTGGCGCGGGCCACCGTCGTCCACGCCGATGCGCCCCCGGCTGGATTGCCGGAGAACAGGACGCTGCCCGAGTCATCGCCCGCGGCGCAGAAGCCGGTGGGCGCGCATGACACCGAGTCCAGGGCGGCGGCGCCGTCGATCGGCGCGACCGGCCACCCCCCCGTGGTGGGCGTGGCGCCGGGGGTCGTCGAGACCAGCGCGTTGCCGCCGTCGTCCACGGCCACGCACAGCGACGCCGATGCACACGAGACGGCGTCGAAGGTGGCTCCCGGATCGACGGCCGCGCCCGCCCACGCGCCGGTCCCGCCGGTGGGGTTGGTGGATCTGAGCAGCGTGCCGTTGCCGTCGACCGCCACGCACAGGGTGGCCGTCGGGCACGACACGGCGGTGAGCGCGTTGGTGCCGTCGACCGCCGCGCTGGACCACCTGGTGGCGCCGCCGCCGGGGTCGGTCGACGTCCAGACGTTGCCGGACTGGTCAACGGCGATGCACTCAGCCGCTGAGGGGCACGAGATCCCGCTCAGCGGGTTGGCGGTGACCGCGGCCACCGACCAGCGTGCCGAGGGCGTGCCGGGCGCCGTGGTGGTGAGTACGTTGCCCATCAGATCCACGGCCACACAGAAGGAGGCCGACGGGCACGAGATCCCGGTGAGTCCGTTGAGGCCCAGCGAGGTGCCGTCGATGTCCGACGTCGTCCACGTCGACGGCCCCCCGGTGGGGTTCGACGAGCTCACCAGATCACCGCCGCCGTCGACGGCCAGGCACAGGCTTGCGCTCGGGCAGGAGATGGCGGTAAACGACGCCGGGCCGGAGGGGTCGATCTGGACCGGAGCGTCCCAGCTGATCAAGTCGGCCCGGGCGGTGGCGGCGATGACTGCGAGGGCAGCGACGACGACGGCAAGCGCCAGCGCGACGTGGGCGATCATCAGCGAACGTCGGGGCCGCGCGGCGGCATGCTCATCCATGACGGGCGCGAACGTACCAGCCCTGCGGCCGCCGTTCGCCGGGTCTTAACCGGATCTGAATTGGGCAGTTACGTCTCGAACGCGGCCACGGTGGCGAGGATCACGAACGCCGAAATGAGCGCCGCGCCCTCGAACGGCGTGGCCTCGCCGTCGCCCGTGATCTGCCACACGATGACCGCGGTCCCCAGCAGCGCGCCGGTGTAGACCGGCGGCAGCGCGAACGTGAGCGTGGTCGCGGTCAGCAACGACACGAGGACCAGCAGCGGGTACAGGAAGGCGGCGATCTGGGCCACCGAGTTCTTGACCACCGAGATCGCCAACTCGTTGTCTCCCTTGGCGGCCAGCACGACGCCGACGGCGTGCTCCACCGCGTTGCCGGCCGTGGCGACGATGACCAGGCCGGCGAACGAGCGCGAGATCCCGAGCGTGTGGATGGTCGGCTCCAGAGCGTGCACGAACCAGTCCGACACGAACGCGGCGGCCAGACCCGACATACACAGGAGAGCGACGCTGACCGACGTGGGCACGCGCGGTGGCTCGGTTTGCACCTTGCCTCCCGGCTCGGTCGTCAGGTACTGGTGCACCCACACCCCGTAGGAGGCGAGGATCGCCACCGCGCCGACGATGGAGATCGTCTTGATGTGGTGGCTGGCGGAGTCGTTGGCCCCGTTGGCGAGTGCCACCAGCAGGATGATGAAGCTGGAGATCAGCAGCATCGTCGCCGTGTCGTTGGGGAGCCGCGGGCTGAAGCGCATGATGTTGTCCTTGCTGCGCGTGGCGCCGACGACGATCACCAGGCCGAGCACGAGGAGGGCGTTGACGAGGATCGAGCCGAGGATCGCCGTCTCGGCCACGATCTTCTCGCCCGCGTTCAGCGCGAAGATGACGACGAAGAACTCCGGCAGGTTGCCGAGCGTCGACTGCATCATCCCGGTCACCGCCGTCCCGAACCGCTCGCCCACCTGCTCGGTGGCGAACGAGACGATCCAGGCCACGCCGGCCAGCGCGATGCCCGCCACCACGAAGGCCGTCACGTGACCGAACGTTCCGACGTAGCGGGTGACCCCCGCCAGCACGGTGAGAACCCCGACGACGGCGAGCCCGATGCGCTCCGTCTTGTTGAGTCCGGCCAGCAGGCGTCTACCTGCCGGTCATCACGGTGTCGTCATCGGAATATGCGGGCGCACAGCAGCACAGCAGCACGAGCGTGGTGGTCCCGGTGTTCCACAGCTTGTGGGGCGTACCCGGCGGGATGACGACGCAGTCGCCCGCCACCACCGGCGCCTCGTCCTCGTCCAGGCGCATCCGCCCCTCGCCGGCGACGAAGTAGTAGAGCTCCTCGCTCCGAGGGTGATAGTGCTCGGCGGTCTCGGCGCCGGGCTGGACTGACGCCTCGGCCAGGCTCTGGTTCTCGGCGGCCGTCCAGGCCGGGTGGGCCAGCTCCCGGATCGTCGAGCCGTCGGCGGTGATGAAGGATTCGCGCTGTTGCAGGGTGGCCTTTTGCACCTACTTCACCCTCTCAAACTCGCCCGTCTCGATGTCCCGGGCGACCTGGTTGTCGATCTCGTGCTCGCTGGTATTGGGATCGGTGCGGCGGATCTCGATCGTGCGCAGGCCCTTGAACTTGAAGATCTCCAGAACGTAGATCAGGTAGACGCTGGCAGCGGCGCAGACGACCGCGAACACCAGAAGCCCCGCGATCCAGCCGGCCTGGTTGCGGTGGTGGTGAGAGACGATGCGCAGGCCGACCGCCAGGCCCGCCATCAAAAACGACCACGCGTAGAGGTAGGCGACGGTCTTGCGCTGCGAGAACCCGATCCGCGCCATCCGGTGGTGGAAGTGGTTGGCGTCGGCCGACCACGGCTTGCGCCGGTACTTCAGGCGCTTGGCGATGACGAAGCTCGTGTCCAGGAACGGGATTACGAGGATGACCAGGGGGACGATCAGGGCGACCAACGCGTTGGTCTTCAGCGAGCCCACAACGGCCGTGACCCCTAACAGGTACCCGAGCAGGTTGGCCCCGGCGTCGCCCATGAAGACCGACGCCGGATAGAAGTTGTGAAAGAGGAAGCCCAGCGCGGCGCCGGCGGTGATGGCGGCCAGGATCGGCGCCCCGTTGACCCCCAGGTCAAAAGCGATGATGGCGAAGGCGACGCCGTCGATCGCGCACAGGCCCGCGGCCAGGCCGTCCACTCCGTCGGAGAAGTTGACCACGTTCATCAGCGCCACCAGCCAGATGACCGTGAGAAAGCCGCCGGCGTTCGGGAAGGTCAACGAACCGGCGAACGGGAGCGTCACGCCGGTGACCACGGCGCCGCCCTCCACGGCGAGGAGCGCCGCGGCGATCTGCCCCGCCAGCTTGACGGCCGGCGGCAGGTCCCGCACGTCGTCGATGGCCCCCACGAGCGTGATCAGGCACGCCCCGGCGATCACCGCCCAGATGTGGACGACGCCGCCCGAGCCGGCGGGGCCATGGAGCACGTGGTGCAGGAAGATCTTGGGCGGCAGCCAGATGAACCCGGCCACCAGCACCGCGGCCAGGATCGCCAGGCCGCCCAGCAGCGGCGTCGGGCGCTGCGAGAGCCCGCGCTCCCGGGGGTGATCCACCGCTCCCAGCCGTCGGGCCAGCCGCGCCGCCAGGGGCGTCGCCACGGCCGCGACCGCAGTCGCCACCACAAAAGAGAGCACGGCGTCCCAGTACCGCATGCCCGGACAGCATGCCAGCACCGGCTGACTGCAGGGGTTGGAGGTCCGTGTTCAGGCCGCCCGCGACTCGAGGCGGGCCAGTGTCCGGGCGAGGGTGGCGACGACGAGCATGGGCCGCTCGGTGAGCTGGACCCAGGTGAAGCGCAGCACCACATAGCCCGCTGCCACCAGCCTGTTGGCCTTGGCCCGATCACGCTGAAACGCCTGGTAATGGCCGTGGAACTGGACACCGTCGACCTCGACGACCAGCTTGAGCCGCGGCCAGTACGCGTCGGCCTCGACCCCCTCGACGCGCGTGTTGAAGATCGGACGCTCCAGTTCGGCCTCGCGCACCAGCCGCTTCAGCGCCCGCTCGGCCTTCGAGCGCGTGAAGCCGGTGTCCCTCTCGGCCTCGAGCAGCGCTCGCATCGCCGCTACACCCTTGCGCCGCGGGCACCTATCCATCGCTGCCTCGATCTCGGCGTCCCTGACCAGCTTCAGCGCCCGCGCCTCGTTGAGCAACCGGTCGATCGCCAGGGCGCCCGCGGCGCAGTCAATGAGCGTCCGCGCGGGGGAGGTCACGGGTAGCCCGGCGCATAAGCGCACGTCGCGAGTGTCGAGCGCGGAGACCCGGTGCACGCGCAGCCCCGGCTGCTCCCTGATGCGGCGGCCAATCAAGGTGATGACCACGAAGGAGGGGGGAGCGGCGAGGCCCCACAGCGCGGCGGCCGTTTCGTGGCTGAGGACCGCGTCGTCACCCGTATGGAGCAGCGCCGCCGTGGCTGCGCCGCGCGGTTGCAGAACCGCGGCACCGACCGCGAACGCCGACGGGAACACCGGGTGCAACGAGCCCGTGGCCACCCGATGGCGGATCGACCCTGCACCGATCCCCAGGCTCAGCAGCTGCGACCGTGCCACCACGCCGTGCTGCGCGCCGGCCAGCTCGAACAGACCGCGATTGCCGTGCCCGCCAACCACCGATTCGTTCCAAACTCGCACGGGGCGCTCCACCTTGCCCACAGGAGCGCCCTCAGCACCACCAACGCACCAAACTAGCCGCGCGGATCCCAGTTTGGAACGAATCCGCTGCTCTCGAGGACCCATATAGATAAGAGCCTCGAGCCCACCCCGATTCACCCCCCTCCCAAGCCAGTCCTTTCAGAAGGGCGGCGCGCTGTGTGGCCAGAAACTAGACAGCAGCGGCCGCAGCACCAAGCTGCGCATACAGCGGATACCGCTCCGCTACAGCCTCAACGCGCTCAGAGAACTCTGCGCGCCGGGAATCAAAGTCGCCCGCGGTCAGAACCCCCGCAATCACCTTCCCGACCTCGACGAAGTCCTCCACCTGCAGCCCGCGCGTCGCCAGCGCCGGCGACCCGATCCGCAGCCCGGAGGACACCGCCGGCGGCCGTGGGTCAAACGGGACCGCGTTGCGGTTGACGGTGATGCCGATCGCGTGCAGGCGATCCTCGGCCTGCTTGCCGTCGAGCTCGGACTCGCGCAGGTCGCAGAGCACGAGATGGACGTCGGTGCCGCCCGTCAACACGCTCACGCCCCCGCCCGCGGACAAGAGCTCGGCGCCCACCGCCCGCGCGCCGTCCAGGGTCCGCTGCTGGCGCTCGCGGAACGGATCGGACGCGGCGATCTTCAAGGCCACCGCCTTGCCGGCGATGATGTGCTCCAGCGGTCCGCCCTGCTGACCGGGGAAGACGGCGGAGTCGATCTTCTTGCCGTATTCCTCGCGTGACAGGATCATGCCGCCGCGCCCGCCGCCGATCGTCTTGTGGATCGTCGTGGTGGTCACGTCGGCGAACGGGATCGGGGACGGATGCAGGCCCGTCGCCACCAGTCCCGCGAAATGGGCCATGTCGACCATCAGGTACGCGCCGACCGAGTCGGCGATGGCGCGGAAGCGCTCGAAGTCCAGCTGGCGCGGATACGCCGACCAGCCGGCCACGATCATCTTGGGCCGGTGCTCGTGCGCCAAGGCCTCGACCTCGTCCATGTCGATCAGCGACGTCTCGCGGTCCACGTGGTAGGCCACGATGTTGTAGAGCCGCCCCGAGACGTTGATCTTCATTCCGTGGGTCAAATGGCCGCCGTGGGCCAGCTCCAGCCCCATCAGGGTGTCGCCCGGCTGCAGCAGCGCGTGGTAGACGGCGGCGTTGGCCTGGGCGCCGGAATGCGGCTGCACGTTGGCGTGGTCTGATCCGAACAGCGCCTTGGCCCGGTCGATGGCCAGCTGCTCGGCGATGTCGACGAACTCGCAGCCGCCGTAGTAGCGCTTGCCCGGGTAGCCCTCGGCGTACTTGTTGTTGAGCACCGAGCCCTGGCACTCGAGCACCGCCAGCGGGGCGAAGTTCTCCGAGGCGATCATCTCCAGCGTCCGCTGCTGGCGCTCGAGCTCCTTGGCGAGCACGTCGGCGATCTCCGGATCGACCTCCGCGAGCGGACGATTGAAGAAGTCAGCGGGCAGGTCGGCGGCCACGGGGCGTCACATAGTAACGGCGGCGCCGGAGGCCACGACCACGGCCAGGTCCCTGTGCTCCCAGACGACCCGCGCGTCAAACCCCGTCTCCGCCAGCCAGGCCAGCTGATCGGCCAGCGGGCTGGGGTGATCGAAGCCGTCGGTCAACGACGTGACCGCATCGGCGGGGTCCACCGGGACGATCACGTCGCCCAGCACGAACCGCCCACCCGGCGCCAGCACATCGCGGACGCGGGCGAAAAGATCGCGTTTCAAAGCCCCCTGCAGGTGGTGCACGCACAGCGCGCTGGCCACCACATCGAACGGCCCCTCGGGCAATGGCTGCTCGATCGCGGCCACCTCCAACGAAACCCGATCCCCCGGAAGAGCCTCCCGAGCCGCCGCAAGCATCGACGCACTCTCGTCCACGCCGACGAGAAACGCATCGGGATGGCGCGACAGCAGACGCCGGGCCGTCTCCCCTGTCCCCGTCCCCAGCTCGAGCACGCGCGACGCGCCTGCGCCGGTCGCCCGCGCCACCGCCTCCTGGAACTCGTCATAGACGGGGATCTCGGTGTGGATCATCTCCGCGTAGGACGCGGGGTCGAAGTGAAACTGCCACTCGAGGGCGCGCTCGACGTCCTCGGGCGACATCACTCCCTGGCGCACGATGTCCCACTCCCCGGTCGTCTCCAAGGAGCGCAGGTCGACCACCGTCGACGGCGTGCCGGGCAGCTCGCCGCCGTCGATGACCAGGTCGGCGCTGCGTCGCAGCGACTCGGGGACATCGGACAACGTGCGCGCGTCGGGGCCGCCCGCCAGATTGGCGCTTGACTGGAGCACCGGCCACGCGACGCCGTCGAGGAGCGGCACCACGGGGACCCGCAGCCCGAACGTCGATTGGTCGTCGCCGCAGGCCAGTGGGAAGCGGCGCTCGGGGTTGGGCAGCAGCGCCGTCACCGGCCCGGGCAGCAGGCGCGCGAGCGCGGCGCCGGTGCGCTCGCCGAGCTCGGGGAGCGCCGACAGGGCCAGGTCGCGGTCAAAGAACATCACCGCCGAGGGCTTGTCCAGCCGCCGGCGCTTGAGTCGGTACAGCCGCTCGACCGCCACGCGGTTGTGGACATCGCAGGCCAGCCCGTAGACCGTGTCGGCGGGGAACACCGCGATTCCGCCGACGCTCATGCAGCGCTCGAAGCCCGCCGCCTCTCCTCCGCGCCCTGAGGTCATGTCGTGCCCACCACCACGCGCGCCAGGCCGGCCAGGTCGTGGCGGACCGACACCTCGGCGAAGCCCGCGTCCCAGAGCAACTGCTCGACCACCACCGCCTGCTCGGGGCCGATCTCCAGAGCCATCAGGCCCACCGTCGGTCCAGCGACGGCCGCCACCGCGCGCCGGATCACATCCAGCCCGTCGGCGCCCGCGAACAGGGCGCCCGCCGGCTCATACCGCGTGATCTCGGCCGGCAGCTCGACGCCCTCGGCCACGTAGGGCAGGTTGGCGAGCACGGCGTCGGCAAAGACGCCGTCCAGCAGGTCGGCGGCCACGAAGGTGACGTCCAGTCCAAGCCGCGCCGCATTGGCCCGCGCCACCTCCACGGCGTCCGCAGACACGTCGGCCCCGCTGACCCGCAGGTCGGGGCGCTCGTCCTTCAGGGCCAGGGCCACCGCGCCGCTCCCGGTCCCCACGTCCACGACCCGGGCGCCCGGTGCAAGCGACAGACCCACCTCGACGAGCAGCTCGGTCTCGGGCCGTGGGATCAGCACGCGGCGGTCCACGACCAGCTCCAACCGCCGGAACGCCCGCCGCCCCAGGATGTAGGCCACGGGCTCGCGCGCCTCGCGGCGCACCAGCATCGCGTCAAAGCGCTCAGACGCCTCGTCCGCCAATGCCATGTCGCGATCGATGACCAGCCGGCCCCGGTCCACCTCCAGGACCGCCGCCAGCAGCACCTCCGCGTCTAACCGGGCCGTGTCCACCCCTGCCGCGCCCAGCCGGGCGGTGGCCCGGCGCAGGGCGTCGCCCACCGTCGCGGGCGTCACTCCGGCGTCAGCCGGCGGCACGCTCTTCGAGCCGGCGGCGTTTCTCGTCGTCCTGCAACGCGTCGGTGAGCTCGCCGAGATCGCCCAGCAGGATCTCGTCGAGGTTGTGCACCAGCAGGTTGATGCGATGGTCCTTGACCCGGCGCTCGCCGTAGTTGTACGTGCGGATCTTCTCGGCGCGGTCACCCGTGCCCACCTGAGCCAGCCGGCTGGCCCCGAGCTCGGCCTGCTGCTCGGCCAGGGCGCGCTCGTACAGGCGCGCCCGCAGCACGCGCATCGCGCGCTCGCGGTTTTGCAGCTGGGACTTCTCGTCCTGCATCGAGACGACGATCCCGCTGGGCTTGTGGGTGATGCGGACCGCGGAGTCGGTCGTGTTGACCGACTGCCCGCCGGGCCCCGAGCTGCGGTAGACATCGATCTGGAGGTCGTTGGGGTCGATCGCCACCTCGACGTCCTCGGCCTCGGGCAGGACGGCCACGGTCGCGGTGGAGGTGTGGATGCGGCCCTGGGACTCGGTCTCGGGCACGCGCTGCACCCGGTGGGTGCCGCCCTCGAACTTGAACACCGAGTAGGCGCCGTCGCCCTTGACGGCAAACGTGTAGTCCCCCTCGCCGACCGCCAGGTCCTCGGTCTTGAAGCCACGGCGCTCGGCATAGCGGGTGAGCATCCGATAGAGGTCGCCGGCCCAGATGCCCGCCTCGTCGCCGCCGGCGCCGGGGCGGATCTCGACGATGACGTTCTTGTCGTCGTTCGGGTCGCGCTCCACCATCGCGAGACGGATCTGATCCTCCAAGAGGAGCATCTCCGCCTCGGCGTCATCAAGCATGGTCCGAAGCTCGGAGTCGTCGCCGCCCTCGGCCAGCAGCTCGCGAGCGCCCTGGGCGTCGTCGGAGGCGCGGCGGTACCGCGCAGCGAGTCGAGCCGCAGGCTCCAGTTCGCGGTAGGCGCGGCTGGCGGCGGCAAAGCGCTCGCGGTCGCCGATCACCTCAGGGTCAGAAAGCTCAGCTTCCAGCGAGCCGAACCGGCTCTCGATCTGCTTGACGAGATCGTCGATCATGCATGCGAGTGTAGGAGCCCGCCGGCCGGCGACGAGCACCTACACCGCAGCGTGCACCTAGTCGTGCTTGGGGTTAACGGCGTCCTTGACCTTGTCCGCCGCGCCGCCGACCTTGTCCTTGATGGAGCCGGACGCACGGTCGACCTTGCCCTCATTCTTGAGGCTCTGGTCACCGCTGAGGTCGCCTGCAGCTTCCTTGACGCGTCCCTTTGCCTTGTCCACATTTCCGTCAGACATGTGTTTCCTCCTCATTGCGGGTTACAACTAGTCGCTACCCGCGGGGACGGGCCCGGAAAAACCGCTCGCGCGGGCCGCCGCTAGGCGACGACTTCGAGCCCGATGAGGTCCTCGGCGGACGCCTCTCCGGGCGTCTCGACGGCGAGAACCGCCTGCAACGAGGCGATGGAGACGGCGAGCTCGTCAAGGTCGGGCTCACGGGTGGTGAGCTTCTGAAGCTGGAGTCCCGGCCACATGACCAGCTGGACCCAGCGCCGGCGCCGGTTGCGCCCGGCCCATTTGATGACCTCAAACGACAGCCCGGCGATGACCGGCACACCCAGGATCCGCGTGAGCACGAGGATCCACCACGCCGGCAGCCCGATCGGGGCGAAGACGAAGATGGCCAGGATCATCACGATGAGCAGGAAGCTCGTGCCGCAGCGCGGGTGCAGCCGCGAGTAGAGCTGGGCCCGCTCGGGGACGAGCTCGTCCTCGGCCTCGTAGCAGGAGATGACCTTGTGCTCGGCGCCGTGGTACTCGAAGACCCGGCGCAGGTCGCGCAGGCGCGAGAGCAGGGTGAGATAGCCAAGGAAGATCGCGGTCCGCAGCACGCCCTCCACCAGCCAGAACAGCACCGAGGAGCCGAGCTGGTCCTTGATCAGGCTGGTCAGCCCCACCGGCACCACGAAGAACAGCCCGATGGCGAAGACGACGGAGACCAGGACCGTGAAGAACCAGGTGGCCCCCGAGATCTCCTGCGGCCCGGAACCCTCCTCGCCGTCTGGTTTCTCCTCCTCGGGGAGCTGCGCGTTGGCGGAGATGCCCAGCGCGCGCAGGCCGATGCTCAGCGACTCCACGAGTGCGACCACGCCGCGGATCACCGGCAGCCGGTACAGGCGCCGCCGCTTGCGCGGCTTGATCGGGAAGGTGCTGATGTCGATCTCGCCGAGCGTCCCGGCGGGCGCGTCCTCGGAGACCGGCTTGCGCACGGCGACGGCCCATGTCCTGACGCCGCGCATCATCACCCCCTCGAGCACGGCTTGGCCTCCGACGGGGGCGTCGCGCGTTGCCGTCAATGGCTGTGCGCGACCATCGCCCCCGCCGTGGCTCATGTCGTCAGGCCCGGGCTGTTCAGCCGGCGGTGGTCCGAGCACCGCGGCGGCCCTTGGCCACGCGGCGCTGGAAGCGCTCGACCCGACCACCGGTGTCGACCAGCTTCTGTCGGCCGGTGTAGAAGGGATGGCACGCGGAGC
Organism: uncultured Actinomycetota bacterium; assembly: GCA_963708835.1. Taxonomy (GTDB): domain Bacteria; phylum Actinomycetota; class Thermoleophilia; order Solirubrobacterales; family Solirubrobacteraceae; genus Palsa-465. Next base: position 227,000 of record CAVPUB010000005.1, read on the forward strand.
AGATCTCAACGTGGATATCAGCCTGCGTGGAGCGCGTCGTGAACTCGTTACCGCAAGTACAGCGGACGTGCGCTTCCTGGTAATTGGGGTGAATTTCGGTCTTCATGGTCCTATTGAGTCTAGCGGCGCGGACTCGCCGCGACCCGGGGCTCAGACGGCGCCCGCCGTGGGGTCAGGCCCCGCCCTTGCGCCGCGCCGGCGCGGTGGTCGTCGACGCCGGGCAGGTTGCCGCCAGCACGTTGTTGGTGCGATCGAAGTCGTCGACCTGGCTGGCCGAGTCAGCGCTCACCGTGGGCGGGTTGGTGGAGTCGCAGACTGGCCCGGTGAACGACAGCGTGCGCGACTTGCCCGGGCCGAGGAAGCTGATGGTGTCCGTCGTCGGCGTCGAGGTGTCGCCGGGCGCGAACAGGACCTGGAAGGGGCCGGCCCCGGTCAGCCCCCGGTTTCTGATCACCGCGGTGTAGAGCTCCTTCTTCGGGTGCCCGGCGATGGCCGAGACGGTGATCGAGTCCACCGCGAGGTCGGGACGCAGCTCGCGCTGACGGCAGGTGTGGGTGTACCGGGTCGCGGTTCCCAGCACCTTGCCGTGGACGCCGGTCCAGCGGAAGGTGACGCGGAACTGGTAGGTGAAGGGGACGGCGAGGTTGTAGACGGACTTCTGCAGCCGCCAGACGTCGCCGGGCAGCTGGCCGAGCGTCGGGTTGGGCGGGCTGCGCCACACGCCGAGGTCACCCCCGCTGACCTCCTGGACCGGGAGCCCGGGGGAGCGCTGAAGCAGCTCGAAGCGCATGGCCATCTTGCGGGTCCCGGTGAGCGGGCGCATGGTCGCCTTGACCCCGACGGCACGGGCGCCAGGATCGAGCGCGTGCGTGCAGCTGAACGCGCTGAGCAGCGAGCGAGCGGGTGTCGCGGCGAACGCGGACGCAACCGGCGCCGACGCCACGGCGCCGATGACGGCCAGGCCGGTGACGAGTCGGCGGACCTTCATACGTGCCTCCCTTAACCCCTGGAAGCCCCAGAAGTTTCCGCTGACCGGTTAGGTGATGGTGTACAGCGGCCCGTCGCCGCCCTCGGGCGGCGTGAGCCGTCCACCCTTGGCCGTGATCGCGCCGCATTGCACGCAGTTGGTGTAGTTGACGATCACGTCGACATTGCCCTTGGCGGGCGCGTCCTCGGGGATCTCGTAGACGCCTGCGGGGCACATCCACCGCCACCCCTCGGCGATCTCGCGCGGCACGTTGCGGCGCACTCGGATGTGGTTGGGCGCATCGTCGCGCGTCGCGTTGCCCGAGATGTAGACCGAGCCCAGCTTGTCGAACGTGTACTTGCCGTCGGCCTTGGGATAGCCCTCGTTGGTGTCGCCCACGAACAGCGCCACCGCGTCGCCGCGGTGCCACGGCAGCCGTCCGCGCGGGATCTTGCCCTTGGACATGATCGCCGCGCCGCTGAGCGGGGCGCCCTTGAGGAAGCCCTTCTGGAACGGCTGGCGGGTGTTGCGCACCTGGTAGAGCTCCTGGCCGACCGTCGAGTCCTCGATGGCCTGCTCGTAGCTCTCCAGGCCGGTGCCCGACTTCAGCGACTGGTAGATGGCCTCGCCGGCGAGGATGCCGGACTTGATGCAGTGGTGCACGCCCTTCAGCGCGGCGGCGTCGACCATCCCGCCGGCGTCGCCGACCAGCAGCGCGCCGGGCATCGTCAGCTTGGGCATCGACCAGTAGCCGCCGCCCGGCAGCGCCTTGGCGCCCCAGCTGATCCGCTCGCCGCCCTCGAGGATCCCCTTGACCAGCGGGTGCAGCTTGAACTGCTGGAGCAGGTCGTGGGCCGAGGTGGTGGCGTCGGCGTAGTCGAGGTCGACGACGAAGCCGATCGAGACGAGGTCGTCGCCGGTCTTCTCGTCCTTCATCGGGTACAGCCAGGTGCCGCCGACGTGCCCGTACTTGGCCGGGATCTTCAGCGGCCACGGGCCGATCGTGTGGATGACCCGGTCAAGGGGCTTCTTGACCTTCCAGACCTCCTTGACGCCGAGCTCCCACACCTGGGGTTCGCGGCCGTCGCCGAGGTTGAACTCCTTGATGGCGGCGCCGGTGAGGTGGCCCCAGCAGCCCTCGGCGAGCACGGTGACGCGCGCCTTGATGTCGGTTCCGGGCTCGAAGTTGCCCAGCGGCTCGCCGTCCTTGCCCCGGCCCTTGTCACCGGAGCGCACGCCCACCACCCGGCCATCCTCGACGATCAGCTGGGTCGCCGAGGTCTCGGTGAGGACGTAGGCGCCTGCCTCCTCGGCCTGGGCCTGCTGAAAGCGGGCCATGGATGCCACCGACACCACCTCGTTGCCCTTGTTGTGGAAGTTGGGCACCGCGAACAGCGGCACCGGCAGCTTCATCTTTGAGTTGGGCAGCGCGTAGATGGACTCCTTGGTCACCTCGCCGAAGGCGAAGCGCTGCTTGCGCCAGTCCTCGCGCGACATGTCTCCGAACAGCTCCTGCAGCGGCCCGGGGCGCATGACCGCGCCCGACAGGTTGTGGCCGCCGCAGGTCTTGGCCTTCTCGATCACGGCCACCGGCACCTCGCCGAGCTTCTCCAGCAGCTCGGGATCGTCGCCGAGCAGCTGCAGCAGCCGGTTGGCGCACGACAGGCCGGCGGTCCCGCCGCCGACGATGGCGACGCCCACCTCGATGAGCTCATCCTCGTCGTCGAGGCCCCGCTTGACGAACTCCTTGACGGGGTCGACCGGGGGCGGGAACTCCGAGGGCGCGTGGTGACCGTTGTTCCCCGACATCGCCGCCTCAGCTCCCCTTCTTGGCCTTGATGGCCTCGGTGAGCTTGGGCATGATCTTGTTCAGATCACCCACGACCCCGAGGTCTGAGAACTCGAAGATCGGGGCGTTGGCGTCCTTGTTGATGGCCACGATGTTCTCCGAGGACTGCATGCCGACCTTGTGCTGGATCGCGCCGGAGATCCCGGCCGCCAGATACAGCTTCGGCGACACGGTCTTGCCGGTCTGGCCGATCTGGGCGGCATAGGGGTACCAGCCCGCGTCCACCACGGCTCGGGTGGCGGCGACGGCGCTGTTGCCGCCGAACGCCTTGGCCAGCGCCTCCGCCAGCTCAAAGCCCTCGGCCTTGCCCAGGCCGCGGCCGCCCGCCACGAGGATGTCGGCGCCCTCGATGTCCACGTCGGCGCCACGCTGCTCGCCGCGCTTGACCATCTTGGCCTGATTGGACCAGGGCGAGTACTCCACGTCGACGTCGACCACTTCGGCGTCGCGCCGCCGGATCCATGGCGGATCTCGAACGCGTTGATGCGGCCGATGATGATTCCCAGGTCACCCTGGTAGTGCGAGACCGAGATCTTGGAGTCCTGCAGGATCGGGCGCTCAGCGACGAGCTTGCCGTCCTCGGCGCGGACCGCGGTCACCTCCATGGTCACCCCGGCCTGCTTGCGCGCGGCCAGGCCGGCGCCGATCTCGAAGCCGAGCAGGCCGCCGCCGAACAGCGCGTAGCCGTGACCGCCGTCGTCGATGACCTTGGCCATGACGTCGATAACGGGCTGCGCGAGGCCCTCGGGGCCCTTGGCGCGGTAGACCTTCGTCGCGCCGTACTGGCCCAGGGTCTTGCAGAGATCGTCGGTGAGATCGTCGCCACCGACCACGACGGCGTGGCACTCACCGCCGACGTCCTTGGCGCGGGCCGCGCCCTCAGACACGGCGCCCAGCGAGTTCTTGTTGAACGCGCCCTCGTAGTGAAGGACGTAGGTCAGGACATCGGCCATTTAGATCAGCTTCCTTTCATCCAGCCAGGCGACGATCCTCTCGACCGTGTCGTCGGTGTCCTCGTCCTCGATGATCGTGCCCGCCGACTTGGCCGGCGGATCCTTGAACTCACCGCACTGCACGCGTGAGCCCTCCGCGCCGACCAGCGAGGCGTCGATGCCGACGTCGCCGGCGGCGACGGTTTCCAGCGGCTTCTTCTTGGCGCCCATGATCGCCTTCAGCGAGGGATAGCGCGGCTCGTTGATGGCGTCACCCACGGAGATGACCGCGGGCAGCCCCACCTCGACCGTGTCGTAGCCGTACTCGGCCTGGCGCTCGCAGGTGAGCGCCTCGCCGGCGACGTCCATCTTGATCACCTGGGTCAGCGACGGCATCTTGAGGTGGTCGGCCACCACGGCGCCGATCGTGTAGCACTCACCGTCATCAGACTGCTGGCCCAGCAGCACCAGGTCAGGCGCCTCGGACTCCAGCGCCTTGGACAGCGCGTAGCCGGTCGCGGCCACATCGGAGCCGGCCAGGCCGTCATCGGACAGGTGCAGCGAGCGGTCAGCGCCCAGCGACACGGCCTTCTGCAGCGCGCGCGTCGCGCTGGCAGGGCCCATGGTCACGGCGACGATCTCGTCGACCTCGACCGCGCCGCCCTCGCGGATCTGCATCGCGGCCTCGATCGCGTGGGTGTCGTACGGGTTGAGATTGCGCTCACCCGACCTGTCCATCCGCCCCGTCGAGGGATCGATCCGCTTCTCGACGGCGGCGTCCGGAACCTCTTTCACCAGGACGCAAATCTTCAAGTGTGGCCTCCTATCGAGTGTCCTGAGCGGGGATTGGCACCCGCGCGCTCACGATGTTTCTCTTGGAAAAGGTGGTGCGACTATACCCGGTTGACTGACGAGTCAATCGGTCGGTGGGACGCCGCCGCGCCGCGTGGTACGCGAATGTTCCCACCACCCCTGACCTCAGGCGCGGACGGCGCCGCGGATGAAGTCGATCGCCTGCTGGGCGGGGGCACCGGGGGTGAACACCTCGGCCACCCCCAGGGACTTCAGCTCCTCGATGTCGTCGGACGGGATCGTCCCTCCCACGGTCACGACGACGTCGTCGACGCCCTGCTCGGACAGCAGCTCCATGATCCGCGGGACGAGCGTCATGTGCGCCCCGGAGAGGATCGACAGGCCGACGGCGTCGGCGTCCTCCTGGATCACCGTCTCCACGATCTGCTCGGGCGTCTGGTGCAGGCCCGTGTAGATCACCTCCATCCCGGCATCACGCAGGGCGCGGGCAATGATCTTGGCGCCCCGGTCATGGCCGTCGAGGCCGGGCTTGGCGACGACGACGCGGATCTTCTTGTCAGAGGTGGACATCGCTGAAGCGGGCGGATTGTAATGCCGCCACGCTTCGCTTCGCCGCGTCCTACTTGACGACGACGGTCATCTTCATGCTCTTGTGGATCGTGCAGACCAGCTGGTAGGTGCCCTTCTTGGTGAAGGTGTGGCTGTAGCTGCCGCGCACCTGGGTCTTGGAGCTGAACGCCGAGGGCCCGGTATGGACCACGACGTTGTGCTTGAGCACGCCGACCCACTTCCAGGTCACCTTGGTGCCCTTGCCCACCGTGACGGTCTTGGGCCCGTAGTAGTTGTCGCCGACGTTGACCGTCTTGCCCGACGAGGCGAGCGCGGACACGGCGAAGGCGCCGACGAGGACAGCGGTGAGCACGATGATTGAGCGAAGGCGTGTGAGCATGGCGCGGCAGTCTAAGCGCCGAGCCCGGTGCGCTGCGCCGATGCCAGCCGCTTGACCCCCCGGGCCGGTCGCAGCCGCCGCAGCGCCACCAGGGTCCCCACCCCGCCCGCGCCCGCCGCCGCCCCGAGCGCGGCCGCCGTCTTGAGCCGCCGTCCGAGCCGATCGAAACGCAGCAGGTCCCAGCCCCGCTCGCGGGCGATCCTGGCAAGCGTCGCGTCGGGGTTGACCGCCACCGGGTGCCCGACGGCCTCGAGCATCGGAAGATCTGACTCGGAGTCCGAGTAGGCGTAGCACTCGGCCAGATCAAAGCCCTCGCGCTCGGCAAGCTCGCGGATCGCCTCCGCCTTGCCGCTGCGGTACACGAACAGCCCGACCGGCCGGCCGGTGTAGACGCCGTCGACGACCTCTGACAGCCCCGATCCCAGCGCGCCGTCGAGGGCCATGACATGGGCGAGGATCTCGGCCAGCTCCTGCGAGGCCGCGGTGACGATGTAGACGGGGCGGCCGTGATCCTGGTGCTCGTGAGCCAGCGCCAGCATCTGGGGATAGACGCGGGGCAGGATCCGGGCCAGGACGTCGGCGCCGAGGCGCTCGAGGTCGACCACGCGCTTGCCCTCCAGCGAGCCCGCGATCCGCTCGCGCAGCGCCAGGGAATCGGCGTCGGTGGCGCCGCGCAGGCGAAACTGGACGTTGGCGAGAGCGTCGGCCAGCAGCTGCCGGCGGCCCATCAGCCCCGCGCTGTAGGCGGCGCGTCCGAACTGGAACGCCGACGACCCCTGGATGAGGGTCTTGTCGAGGTCGAAGAACGCGGCGCCGCGCGCAGGCGGGTCAGCGCGTGCGAGGGGGTCGCCCCGGGCGTCGTCAGCCGCCATTGACCTCGACGATCACCGCGTCGCCCTGGCCACCGCCCGAGCAGATCGCGGCGCAGCCGAGGCCGCCCCCGCGGCGGCGCAGCTCATAGACGAGGGTTCCGAGGATGCGCGCGCCCGAGGCGCCGATGGGATGACCCAGCGCGACGGCCCCGCCGTTGACGTTGACCTTGTCCTCATCGATGCCGAGCATCCGGATCGAGTTCAGGGTCACCGACGCGAACGCCTCGTTGATCTCCCACAGATCGATGTCCTCGGCGCTCAGCCCGGCCTTCTCCAGCGCCTTCTCGGCCGCCTTGGCCGGGGTGCGAGCCAGGTAGGCGAAGTCGTCGGCGATGGCGGCCTGGGCGACGATCGTGGCCAGGACGCTCTTGCCGTTGGCCTTGGCCCACTCCTCGGAGGAGAGCACCAACGCGCCGCCGCCGTCGTTGACCCCCGGCGAGTTGCCCGCAGTGTGGGTGCCGTCCTTGAGGAAGATCGGCGGCAGCTTGGACAGGCTCTCCAGGCTGGAGTCACGCCGCGGGGCCTCGTCGACCTCGACGACCGTGTCGCCCTTGCGACCCGAGATGGTGACGGCGACGATCTCCTCGGGCAGGCGGCCCTCGTCGGTGGCCTTGATGGCCAGCTCGTGGGAGCGCAGCGCCCAGCGATCCATGTCGGCGCGGGTCATCTCGAGCTCGGCCGCGACCTCGGAGGCCTCCTGAGCCATGTGCTTGCCGCTGAAGGGGTTGGTGAGCCCGTCGCTGAGCATCGCGTCGATCGCCTTGCCATCGCCCATCCGGAAGCCGAAGCGCGCCTCCTTGAGCAGGTACGGAGCCTTGGACATCGACTCCATGCCGCCGCCGACGGCGAGGTCGAGGTCGCCGGCGCGGATGGCGGCGTCGATCATGCCCGCGGCGCGGATCCCCGAGGCGCACACCTTGTTGATCGTCTCCGAGGAGACCTCATTGGGGATGCCGGCCTTGATCTGGGCCTGACGCGACGGGATCTGGCCCTGCCCGGCCTGGAGCACCTGCCCCATCACCACGTGCTGGACCTGCTCGGGGGCGACGTCAGCGCGCTCCAGCGCGGCCTTGATCGCGGTCCCGCCAAGCTCCGTGGCGTCTATCGAGGCCAGTCCTCCGCCGAGCTTGCCGATCGGCGTGCGGGCGGCAGAAAGGATGACTGTCTTGGACATCGATTGGCGTCTCCAAGGTCGCTGGTGAGGGAGTCCGATGGTAGTAGTGTGGCGCGCCGTGTACGTCGAGACGACCACGGCCCCAGCCCTCTCGACCGATGCCGACACCGCCGTGTTCGCGGTGTTCGACGGGGAGCCGTTGCCCGCCGACGAGGCGCGCGAGCAGCTGGACGCGCTGATCGACTCCGGGGAGGCCAAGGCCCGCTTCAGGCACCTGGCGCTCACCCACGTCGACGGCCGGCGGGTGCTGCTCGTGGGGCTGGGGGCGCGCGACGAGCTCGACGGCGAGCGCGCGCGGGTGGCCGCCGGGCTGGCCCACCGCCGCGCCCGCGAGCTCGGCGCCAAGACGGTGTGCTGGGCGTTGCCGCCGGGCGCCGGCGGCGAGATCGCCGAGGGCTTGGTCCAGGGGACGCTGCTCGGCGCCTACCGCTTTGACCGCTACAAGCGCGCCGGCGGCGACGACGATGCCGGGGGCGGGATCGAGCGGCTCATCGTGAGCGCCGCCGCGGACGTCGAGGGCAGCGTGAGCCGGGCGGTGATCGTCGCCACCGCCCAGAACCGCGCCCGCGACCTCGGCAACCGGCCGCCCAACGACCTCACCCCCACCGCCCTCGGCGTCTACGCCGCGGAGCTCGCGGCCGAGCGGCCTGCGCTGACGGCGAGCGTGCTCGGCGGCGCCGAGCTGCGACAGCTGGGCATGGGCCTGTTCGCCGCGGTGGCGTCGGGCTCAGACGAGGACCCGCGATTGATCACGCTGAGCTATCAGGGCGGACCGGCGGGCGCGGACTCGCGGCGCCTGGCGCTCATCGGCAAGGCGGTGACGTTCGACAGCGGCGGCCTGGCCATCAAGTCGCTGGCGGGGATGATCGACATGAAGTTCGACATGGCCGGGGGCGCAGCCGTGATCGAGACGATGGCCGCGCTTGCCGACCTCGAGGCCCCGATCAACGTGCTGGCCGTCATCGGCGCCACCGAGAACATGATCAGCGGGACCGCCATGCGCGCCGGCGACATCCTCACCGCGCTCGACGGCACCACCGTGGAGATGAACAACGCCGATGCCGAAGGGCGGCTGGTCCTGGGCGACTGCATCACCTTCGCCCGGCGCGAGGGCTGCGACGCGATCGTCGACATCGCCACCCTCACCGGCGGTGTGGTGGTCGCGCTGGGCAGCGTCTACGCGGGCTTGATGAGCAACGACGACGCGCTGGCGGGGCTGGTCACGGCCTGTGGGGAGCGCACGGGCGAGCTCGTCTGGCGCCTGCCGCTGCATGCCGAGTACGCCGACATGGTCAAGGGCCGCTTCGCCCAGATCACCAACCGCACCGAGCGCCGCGAGGCCTCGGCCATCACCGGCGCGGAGTTCCTGCACCACTTCGCCGGCGAGGTGCCCTGGGCGCACCTGGACATCGCGGGCGTGGGCGACAACGCCCGGGCGCCCTACCTGGACAAGGGCGGCACCGGATTCGGCGTGCGCCTGCTCACCGAGCTGGCGCTGAGCTTCTAGTGCCCGTTTAGCCCTTGGCCTTCTCGCGCTCGAGGATGGTGGCGGCCGCGCTCGCGGGGTCCAGTTCGCGCGACACCACGCGATCCAGCAGCTTGCGCACCTCCTCGTCCTCGCGGACGGATTCCTCGAGCTCGCGGCGCATGCGGTAGGTGGCGATGGCCAGCACCTCGCTGAGCAGGTTGCGCCGACGGCGCTCGGACAGCGTGCCCTCGGACTCGATGAAGGCGCGGTGCTCGCTCAGCTTGTCGGCGAGCTCTTCCACGCCCTCGCCGCGGACCGCCTCGGCGCGAATGATCGGGACCGGCCAGTCGGGCCGGGGCCCCAGCGCGAGCACGCCCTTGATCTCGCGGACCATCGTGTCGGTGAGCGGGTGATCGGCCTTGTTGACGACGATGATGTCCGGGATCTCCATCACCCCGGCCTTGAGCGCCTGGATCGAGTCGCCGGAGCCGGGCATGAGCACGAGCACGACGGTGTCGGCATGGTCGATGATGTCGACCTCGGCCTGGCCGACGCCGACGGTCTCCAGCAGCACCAGGTCGCGCCCCGACGCGTCCATGAGCAGCGCGGCCTGCAGCGCCGCCTCGCTCAGTCCGCCGAGAGCGCCGCGGTTGGCCATCGAGCGGATGAACACGCCGGGATCGAGGAAATGGTCGGTGAGCCGGATCCGATCGCCCAGCAACGCGCCCTTGGTGAACGGCGACGAGGGGTCGATGGAGAGGACGGCGACCGAGCGGTCACGCTCCCGCTCGAGCTTGGTGAGGGCCCCCATCAGCGTCGACTTGCCCACGCCGGGCGGCCCGGTGAAGCCAACGATGGCGGCGCGGCCGGTCTTCGGGTAGATCGTGCGGACGAGCTCCCAGCCCTCGGGATCGTCGTTCTCGACCAGCGTGATGGCGCGCGCCAACGCGCGGCGATCCCCCTGGAGCAGGCGTTCAGCGAGATTCTGGTTGGACTCGGCCATCGGCGGCCAGCCATGATGTCAGGTGTAGTCGGCGACGAAAGCGGGGAGGGTCCTGAGGGATGGGGAACGCGTTGCTAGGGCGCATTGACCAGATGCTCGGCCATGGGGTCGAGGCCACCGTGGCGCTCAAGCACCGCCGGCGGCTGACCAAGCTCGGCTGGGCGCGGCTGTTCGAACCCTCGAGCCCGGGGGTCTTCGCGCAGGGCGATCCGCCGCCGCGCGAGGGCTGCGAGCTGAAGGTGCTCATCGACGGCGCCAACGCGCTGCCGGCGATCGCGCAGGCGATCGGAGAGGCCAAGCAGTTCGTGCACGTCACCGGCTGGCATCTGGAGCCGGCCTTCGAACTGGTGCGCGGGCGCCCGCTGAGCCAGATCGGCGTGCTGCTCGCCGAGATGGCCGAGAAGGTCGACGTGCGGGTGCTCGTGTGGTCGGGCGCCCCCGTGCCCCTGTTTCACCCGAGTCGGTCCGAGGTGACCGAGACGCTCGAGAACCTCACCCGGCACACGCACATCCAGGCCATGGGCGACCCCAAGGAACACCCGTTTCACTGCCATCACGAGAAGACGGTGGTGATCGACGGCGAGGTGGCGTTCGTCGGCGGGATCGACATGACCAGCTCGGCGGGCGACCGCTATGACGTGCAGGCTCACCACGCCCGGCGGTCCATCGGCTGGCACGACGTCGGCACACAGTTGCGCGGACCCGCCGTGGCCGATGTCAACGATCACTTCCGCACCCGGTGGCGCGAGCTCACCTCGGAGCAGCTGCCGGCCTTCCCCGCCCCGGAGCCGGCGGGCGACTCCACCGTCCAGGTCGTGCGCACGGTCGAGGAGGACATGTACGAGTCCATCCCCCACGGGGACTTCCGCATCTTCGAGAGCTACGGCCGGGCGCTGCGCTCGGCCCGCGAGCTCATCTATCTGGAGAACCAGTTCCTGTGGGCACCCGAGCTCGTGTCGATCATCGCCGACAAGCTGCGCAACCCGCCCACCCCCCAGTTCCGCGTGATCGTCTTACTGCCCGCGAAGGCCAACAACGGCGCCGAGGACACCCGCGGCCAGGTGAGCCGACTGATCGACGCCGACGACGAGGGTGACAACACCAAGCGCTTTCTGGCGGCGACGATCCGCGCCCTGTCACCATCGCACGACCGGACCGACCCGATCTACGTCCACGCCAAGGTGGCGGTGATCGACGACCTCTGGCTGATCGTCGGCTCGGCCAACCTCAACGCCCACTCGCTGTTCAACGACACCGAGATGTGCGTCGTCACCGACGACGCGGCGCTGGCCCGCGACACCCGGGTGCGCCTGTGGGCCGAGCACCTGGAGATGGACGAGGCCGAGGTGCGTGACGGCGAGCCCGCCGCACTCGTGGACGAGCGCTGGCACCCCATCGCAGACGAACAGCTCGAGCGCCTGCGGGCCGACCTGCCGGCCACGCATCGCCTGCTGGAGCTGCCGGGCGCGTCGCGGCGCGCGGCGCGGCTGCTGGGACCGCTCAACGGGTTGTTCACCGACGGCTGACACGCGGCCCGCGGGCGGCGCGGACACACGAAGCCCTGATCAAATTCCCTACGATGCCCGGGTGCACTCGGCCGGCACACGGGACATAGAGCGGCCGCGGCTGGCCACGCCACCGCCACCCGCCGTCATCCGCGAGGAACCGCCCCCGCTCCACGGCGGTCCGCTCACCTTCCTGCGCTTCGCCAGACGCAACCGCATGCTGACGTGGGGCTATCTGGTGCTCGCCGTGCGCTGGGTCTGGCTCAAGCTGCGCTGGCGCGGGCGTCTTCAGACCGATGGGCTGTGCTTCATCTGCCCCGGCGTCAAGTTCGAGATCGGCAAGCACGCCCAGGTGAGACTCGGGCGCTGGTCATGGATCGGCCACGGCTGCAAGGTGCGCGTCCACGAGGGCGAGCTGATCTTCGGGGCCAAGTCCGTGATGGGCCAGGAATGCACCATCTCGGCCTTCCAGCACGTCTCGATCGGCCGCGAGTGCATCATCGCCGACCGCGTGATGATGATCGACTTCGACCACGGCATGGTCGAGGTGGAGCGCCCGATCCGCGCGCAGGGCATCTACAAGCGCGACGTCAACATCGGCCACAACGTGTGGATCGGCTACGGCGCCTGCATCCTGCGCGGGGTGACCGTCGGAGACAACTCGGTCATCGGGACGAGCTCGGTGGTCACCTGCGACGTGAAGCCCAACTCCGTGGTGGGCGGGGCACCGGCGAAGCTGATCCGGATGCGCGAGGCGCCCAAGACGTTTCGCTGGGCTAACCCCAGCCGGTGAGGTCGGGGGCCAGGCCGCGCAGGGCGGGCTCCGCCGCCGGACCCGCATCGCCGCCGCCGATCGCCTGCTTGAGCGCATCGAGGTGGTCGCGCGCCCGCTGCATCGGATAGTCGCCCGCGGTGGCGTGGCTGTGCAGGAACGCCCAGTCACTTGACTGCAGCGCCAGCAGCTCGCGCAGCGCGCGGTCGGGCGGCCGGCCGGTGAGGGCGGCGAGCCGCAGCTCCGCGGTGCGAGCCGCCCACGTCAACTCGGCCACCTGCGGCCCTGACCATGTACGCAGGTCCCCGCCATCTCCCCAGCTGGTCACCGGTAGCTCGTCCGACGCGGGCACGGGCTCGGGCTCGTGGCGTTCCAGCGCGTCGTCGAGAGTGGTCAGAGCAAGGCCCTGCCGAGCGGCTTCCTCAAGCACGGCGGCGAGCCAGTGCACGCCCTCATACCACCAGTGCCCCAGCAGCTCGGTGTCCAGCGCGCACACGCATACCCCGCCACGGGCGACCCGCCGGCGCACCGCTGACACGAACTCCGCCGCGTCGCGGCGCGCCTGGTCCCGCGCTGCTTCGTGGTCATAGGCCCCGCCGTCGTTGCGCCAGACGTGGTGGCGGTGGCCGGTGTGGCGATGCGAGTCGCGGTACGGGCCGCGTGCGGGATAGCCGTCGGCTCCCCACACCAGAGCGATGATCGCGCGGTCAAGCGGCCACAGCACCGGACCGTCAGCGACCGCCAATGGGCGCAGATGGCGCGGGTCTCCCACGCCGAACAGCGGCGTGAGCTCCACGCACGTGGCGCGGACCCCCGCGTCCTCGAGCAGCTCGTCGAGCCACGGCGCGTGCGCGCACTCGGGCAGCCAGAACCCGCCCTGCCAGGCGCCGAAGCGCCGTCGGTGCGAGGCCACGCCGCTCTGGACCTGCAACAGGGCGCCGGCGTCGGTGGCCAGCAGGGGCAGGATGGCGTGGGTGGCCGACGAGGTCCAGCTCACATGCGGCGCCAGGGCGCCCAGCAATCCATCCTGGGCCGCCAGGAGCTCGGCCAGCCGCGCGGCGCGCGCCGCGTACTCGGCGGCGGAGCGCTGCAGCTCGGCGGCGAGCGCGTCGTCTCCGGCGGCGCTCAGCTGCTCGATATCCAGTCGGTGTGACTCGGGCCGGATCGTCTCCAGGAAGGTCAGGCACCGCTGCAGCGCGCCGGCCGTCTCGAGCTGGTCAGCGAGCACGGGCGTGATCGAGAGCGTGACGCCTTCGCCCCCGGGCGCGGCCAGCACGTCGAGGAGCGGCAGGTAGCTCGTGGCGATCGCCTCCCACAGCCACTCCTCGCCGAACGGCCAGGTCCCGAAGCCCTCGACGTAGGGCATGTGGGTGTGCAGGACGAGCGCAAGCTCGCCCTCCCCACCACGATCCACCGCCACGGCTACCGCCCCGACTCGCGCCCGGCTAGCAGAGCTTGAAGTCGGCGATCACCTTGCGGGGCACCGTCTTGGTCAGGGCGCAGCCCCCGTTGCCGTTGCGGAAGCTGCTGCCGGCGCCCTTGAAGTGCCACTGCCCGGCGTGGAGGTGGAACAGGATCACGCCGTCGGCCGCGAACTTGGCGCAGATCACGGGAAGGTGGCCATTGGGGCCCGGCGCGAAGCCGACCTCCGCCCACGACGTGATCGGGGTTGAGATCTCCTCACGCAGGCACTTGCCGGGGATCGGCTCGTGCAGATAGCTGTCGGTGGCCCGGACCAATGCCGTGCGCTGCTGCTTGGTCGGGGCCTTGTGCGCAAGCGCGATGGCCGGGTAGGCGCCGAACACGGCGAGCACGATCAACACCTTCAGATATTTCATCTGTCTCCCTCATTGGTCTCGCACAGCGCCAGAAAGTCGAGTGCGCCGTCAAGCCCAGTCTCGCGCAGCGCAAAATCGCTCGCGGCGATCGACGGTGTGAAGCGGTCATAGAACGGCTTGGTGATCCGCAGCCGGGCATGCACGGAGTCCCACCCACAGGCCAGCGCCAGCTCGTGCAGGCGCAGCTTGCGGGCGTGGAAGAGGCCGTGCATCCGCACCCGGGGGAACACCTCCCGGCACAGCTGCTCGAACTCCGCCGCCCGGTACTCCTTGACGTGCCAGGGGTTGTCGGACTTCACGGCGCCTGGCGGGGCCAGCGTGAGCAGGTTGGGGGTGGACACGTAGACGGAACCGCCGGGCGCCAGGAGTGAGCGAAAGTGGCGCAGCACCGCGGCGGGGTCCTGGACGTGCTCGATGGTCTGCAGGAAGACCACGGCGTCATATGCGCCGGCCTCACCGTGGCTCTCCACCATCCCGCGCTCGAAGCCGAGGTTCTGGCGGGTGTAGCGCAGCCGCGCGTGCTCGAACGCCTCGGGGTTGGCGTCGACCCCGACGACGCTGGCCGCCGAGCGCGACAGCACCTCTGAGCCGTAGCCCTCGCCGCAGGCCATGTCGATCACGCGCCGGCCGATGACCCGGGCCCCGATCCACTCATACACCGCCAGATGCCGGCGATACCAGTAGTTCTCGGCGGGGACATTGGGCAGGGTGCGCTCGCCGGTGAGCTCCAGCGGCGGCACGCCCGGCGGTTGGTCGCGTTGGACGTAGAGGTTCGTCGTCACGGGGCGACAGGGTACGGGCACGTGCCCTAATCTGCCCGATGGCATGGAGGCATTGCTCAGCGCGGACGAGATCCGCGACGTCAATACCCGCTACCACGACGTCGCGGCCGACAGTTACGACTCCAAGTGGGGCATCGACTTCGGCGAGATCGGTCAGGGCCAGGTCATGGGCAAGATGCGCAAGCTGCTGGGCTCAGAGCTCGATCGCGGCTATGACCGGTCCCTCGAGATCGGCGCGGGCACCGGCTACTTCAGCCTCAACCTGCTCCAGGCCGGCGTCGTGAGCGAGGCCACCTGCACCGACATCTCCCCCGGCATGGTGGCGACGCTGGCGCGCAACGCGCAGCGGCTCGGCCTCCAGGTCAAGACCGCCCGCGCCGACGCCGAGTCGCTCCCATTCGCCGACGAGAGCTTCGACCTCGTCCTGGGCCACGCGGTCCTTCACCATCTGCCCAACCTGCGCCGCGCCTTTGCCGAGTTTCACCGTGTGCTGCGGCCCGGTGGCCGGATCGTCTTCGCCGGCGAGCCGTCGCGCCTGGGCGACCGGATCGCCTCGGTCCCCAAGCGCGGTGCCGGCGCCTTGGCCCCGGCGTGGCGGCGCCTGCTCCGCGCGCGCCCGGCGCCTGGGCAGGCGGGGTCCAACGGCACGAACGGCGCACACAGCGCCAACGGTCGTGACGACCATGACCTCGAGCGCTTCGTCGACATCCACGCCTTCGAGCCGGGCGACCTCTCGCGGTACGCGCGGCGGGGCGGTTTCACCGACGTGCGGGTCCGCGGCGAGGAGTTGACCGCCAACTGGTTCGGGTGGTTCAACCGCGCGCTGGAGGCCTCCGCCGAGCCCCAGGACGTCCCGATGCTGTGGCGCCAATATGCCTTCCACGGGTACCTCGCGCTCCAGCGCGTGGACGAGCGGCTGCTCGAGCCGCGCCTGCCGCCGGCCATCTTCTACAACCTGCTCCTCACCGCCCGGCGCGACTGATCCGGCGGCCCGCGCGGACCGCGCAAGCCCACGGTCAGAGCCGCACGCGCGCCCTAGACTTGCCTGCGAATGGACGATGAGGTCGCAGACTTCCCCCTGTTTCCCCTAGCGCTCGTGGCCCTCCCCGGCGAGCTTGTGCCACTGCACATCTTCGAGGAGCGCTACAAGACGATGATGGGCGAGTGCCTGGAGTCCGGGGCGGAGTTCGGGATCGTGTGGATGGCCGACGACGGGCTCAAGGAGATTGGCTGCGCCTGTGCCATCGAGCGCGTGCTCGAGCGTATGGACGACGGCCGCATGAACCTGCTGGCGCGCGGCACCCGGCCGTTCCGGGTGCTCGAGCGCCAGGCCCACCTCCCCTACCCGGCGGGCGTGGTCGAGTTCGTGGAGGACCGCGTGGACGAGCCCGACGCCAAGCTGGCCGGCGACGCGCGCGCGGCGTATGCCGACCTGGTCAGGCGCGCCACCGACCGCGAGCCCGAGGACGCCGAGCTCGAGGAGATGGGCGCCTACGACATGGCCGCCACCGTCGACTTCGGTCTCGACGCCAAGCAGGGCCTCCTCGATCTGCGCTCAGAGAACGCGCGGCTCAAGCTGGTCACCCGGCTGTTCCGGGCGGCGGCCAAGCGCCTTGACTTCGTTGACCGCGCCCAGGAGCGAGCGCGGTCCAACGGCAAGGTCCGCTTCGGCTGAGCCGTCTCCCGCGGCCGTTGTAACACCGGAGGGGCCTTGCGCAATCTTGTGTGCGATGACCCTCTCGGCAACGACGCGCAGCGACGCCGCTCTGATGGCGGCGGCGCGGAGCGACCCCGACGCCTTCCGCGAGCTCTATGACCGCTACGCCGAGCGCGTCCACGGCTACTTCGCCCGGCGCACCCGTGATCAGTCCGCGGCGCTCGACCTGACCGCCGAGACCTTCGCCCAGGCGTGGCTCGTCCGTGACCGGTTCCGCGACGAGGCCGCCGGCTCGGCGGCGCCGTGGCTGTTCGGGATCGCGCGCAACGCGTTGCTGATGTCCGTGCGCCGCGGGGCGATCGAGCGCCGCGCCACCGAGCGCCTCGGGCTCATGGGCCGGTTGGACCACGCTCCGGCGACCGCCGCGCCCGATGAGACGTGGGCCGACGACGCCGACGAGCTGCTCGAGACCCTGCCCGAGTCCCAGCGCGAGGCCGTGCGCCTGCGCGTCATCGAGGACCTCGACTATGACCGCGTGGCCGACGCCCTGGGCACGAGCCCGTCCGCCGCACGCGTCCGCGTGCATCGCGGCCTGCAAGCCCTCCGCCACCGACTGTCCCCATCCAAGGAGACCCCGTGACCGACCCGTCCCCCTCGCTCCGGCAGCTCGGCGATGCGCTGCACCGCGCCACCACGCACGACCTCCGCCGCGCGGAGGTCCCCGCGCGTCCGCGGCGCCGCCGGGCCGTGGTCGCGCTGGTCGTCGCGGTAATCGCGATCCCAGGCGTGGCCGTCGCCGCCAACGCCCTCCTCTCCCCCTCCCAGGTGGCCCAGAGCATCCCGCAGGGCACGCTGGCTCTGCTCAACACGCACCCGACGTGCACCACGGTGACGCAGGGCGTCGAGTACGACTGCACGCTGCATGGCGTGCCCTCAGATCAGGGTGGGCCGATCGCCGGGCAGTGGCTCGGCACGGTGGAGCCGACGGTGGACGCCACCAAGCACGTCAACGGCGGGTGCCGCTCGGTCAACGCGGCCGGGACCCACTGGCGCTGCTACATCGGCCAGGAGGCGGTGCGCCAGCAGATCATCGGCGCGGGCTTCCTGGGCCAGTACGCGCCCTCGCCCGGCGTCGGCTGAGCCGGGCGCGCGGTCCGCACGGCGGGGCTCGGCGGGCCGGCTACAGCGTGCCGGCGAGAGCGTCCCGGCTACGGCGCCGGCGCGCCGGCGATCAGGGTGAACGCCGTCATGAAGAGGCCGAACCCGATGCAGTACAAGCCGAATGGGCGCAGGTTGCCCTTCTTGAAATACCGGGTCAGGAAGTGCACCGTGATCACAGCGGTGATGGCCGCGCACACGGCCGCGATGACGGCGGCGCCGCGAATGCCGTTGCCGTTGACTCCGGTGAGGTCGCTGTATTTGACAAGCCCGGCGGCGAGGATGGGCGGCGTCGCCAGCAGGAAGCCGAAGCGGGCGGCGTCGGCGTTGTCCAGGCCACGGGCCAGCCCGGCCGTCATCACCACGCCGTCGCGGCTGATCCCGGCGATGAGCGCGCTCGACTGAGCGACGCCGATGATCCCCGACTCGCGAAACTCCAGGGTGTCCAGCGACCGATAGCCCTCGGGGTTCAGTCCCTCGCGGCGGGCCAGCTCGCGGACCTCGCTGCGGCGGCGGTAGCGCTCGGCGTAGAGCAGGATGCAGCCGTTGACGATGAGGAAGATGGCCGCCGACAACGGCTTGGCCAGCCCCTCGCGGATGATGCGCTCGAGCAGCAGCCCCAGGATCCCCACCGGGATGGTGGCGCAGATGATCAGCCAGGCCAGGCGCTCGGTCGGCGTCTCGACGCGCCGCTTGGCCAGCGTGGCGAAGAAGGCCTTGATGAGCGTGATCCAGTCGCGCCAGAAGTAGATGAGCAGGCCGACGGCGCTGCCGACGTGGAGCATGACCACGAAGGCCAGCCACGGCGACTCGGGCTGGGACTGCCAGGCGACGATGTTGCCCCAGCGAAACAGGGTCGGGACCAGCACCGTGTGTCCGAGGCTGGAGACCGGGAACAGCTCGGTGGCGCCCTGGAGGACGCCCAGCACGACCGCCTGGAACGTGCTGATCAGATGTGCGACGGCGAAGGAGAGCAAAGCGAGAGCGGCTGAGGGTCCGTAGGAGAGTTAGGTCGCGGAATTGACGAGTGACTTGGGTGTCTGGCAGGTGGCGAACCAAGTCGCACTGGTGGTCCAGCGGGTTCGCCGCCGCCTGCCAGGCGCGTCCAAGGGCCGCCAAAACGCGAGATAACGCTTCTGCGGGCCCTTAGGCTAGCCACCCAGATAACGCAACCACCGCGTCAACGCATCCGCTTAAGCGCATTCTCACCTCCCGCCAACGCCCCGCACGCCACGGCTCAGCCGCTGAGCCCGCACTCTTTCTGGGCCGCCTGGGCGGCAAACAGCTCGGCCTGACTCAGGACCTTGTGGGTCGCTGCGGCCCGGTCGGGAAAGGAGATCGTCCCCTGCTGCAAGCGGATCCGGTAGTAGTAGACCGCGCCCGGCACGCTGGCGATCGTCAGCTTCTTCTGGGCGTCCTCGGCCAGGTTGTCGGCCAGGTCGCGGGCCGTGATCAACAACGTGTTGGAGATGGGCTTGGCCTTGCCGCCGTTGCACCGGATCGTGCCGCCGTCATTGACGAGCATCGTGAGCTTGCCTCCCTGCCCGGTGCGCGTGAGCAGGAACAGATCCGCCGACTGGACGTCGAAGCAGCCCGCAGCCAACACGGCCACAAGCGCCGCCGCGGTCACGGCGGCCAGAGCCCGCGCCATCAAGCAGCCTCGACGACGATTGCGGCGCCGCCCCGCCGCGGATCCCCGCCGCCCGAGAACCGTCCGCCGGCGTCAAGCGCCGCGGCCTGAGCGCCGCCGAAGAACAGGTTGCGATCGCGAAACGGGCTCACCGACCGCCCGGCTGACTCCAGCGCGGCCACGTCCACCCCGGGCTCGGTGTAGACCATGTCGTCCTCGAAGTGCACGCGGGGCGCATCGATCGCGTCCTGAGCCTCCATGCCGTCGTCGATCGAGCGGATGATCGTCTGCAGCACCGCCGAGCGGATCCGGTTGGACCCCGCGCTGCCGACCGCCAGTTGGGCGGTCCCGTCGCGCAGGACGATCGTCGGGGACATCATGCTCGGCATCCGCCGGCCGGGCGGGTGGTGGTGAAAGCCGAGGGGGTTGAGGTCCTGCTCGCCGAGCATGTTGTTGAGGTGTACACCGGTGCCGGGCACGATGACGCCGGATGCCGAACCGTTGGAGCATGTGACCGAACACGCCCAGCCCTCGCGATCGAGGGCGGCCACGTGAGTCGTCGAGCCCAGCCGCCCCACCGGCCGGGCCAGGAACTCCCGCACGAACTGCGGGTCCCCGAGTCCGGCAAGGAACTCGGGCGTGCGCTCGTTCTGAGTGGTTTCCATCACGTCGACCAGCTGGACGACCGACGGCGGGGCCGGGACCCCGTCCAGCATCGCCAGGGCACGGGCGATGAGGATGCCGCCGGCCGACGGCGGCGGGTTGGTGAGCACCTCGCGACCACGGAAGCGGGCGCGCACCGGCTCGCGGTCGACCACCGCGTAGGCGCTCAGGTCCTCCTTGGTGACGAGTCCGCCGCGCTGCGCCAGCCAGTCGACGATCGCGGCGGCGATGTCGCCCTCATAGAACGGCCGCGCGCCCTCCGATCCCAGCCGCTCCAGCGCGTCGCCGAGCTCGGGCTGGCGGAGGCTGTCGCCCGCCCGCAGGAGGCGGCCGTCGGGCGCGAACAGCGCGGCGGCCTCCGGGGTCGAGATGACGATGGCGCCGAGGATCTCGACGATGTAGGCCTGCTGCGGGTTGAGCGGCACCCCCTCGCGCGCCAGCCGGGCCGCGGGGGCGACCAACCGTTCCAGGGGAAAGCGCCCGAAGCGCCGCGCGGCCTCGCACACGCCCGCGGGCATCCCGAAGGTGCCTACCGACGCCTCGCCGACATGGAACATCTGCACGGCGTCGCCGAACGACACCGGCACCGGGATCAGCTCCGCACGGCGGGTATGGTCGGCGCCGCGGCCGGGCGCCTCGACAAAGAAGTCCAACAGGGTCGGCGCCTGCCCGGGCGCGACGACGAGCATGTAGCCGCCCGCGCCCAGGCCCGTGAGCAGCGGCTCGCAGGCGAACGCCGCCAGCATCGCGCCCAGCGCGGCGTCGACGGCGTTGCCGCCGGCCAGCAGAGCATCGGCACCCGCCCGCGCGCTCACGGGATGGCCCGCGGCGACGACGCCAAGCTGGGTGCCCGGCGCGGTCACGACATCAACGGCGCTCCGCCGTGCTCTTTAGCGCCTGGGGATGAACTCTGGGACGTCGAGCTCGGTGGCGGTGCGACGCATCCGGCTCACGCGCGGCTCGCCGGCGGGCTCGCGCATGCGGGACACCCGCGGCTCCTCGTCGGCGCCGCGCGCGCTCGGCGCATCGTCGCGCCGGCGGGGACGCTGCTCGCCAAATCCGGTCGCCACCACCGTCACCCACACCTGGTCCTCGAGCTTGTCGTCGACCATGGCGCCGAAGATGATGTTGGCGTCCTGATGAGCGGCCTCCGCGACCGCCTTGGCGGCCTCGTTGACCTCCCACAGCGAGATGTCGCGGCCGCCGGTGATCGACAGCAGGATGGAATGGGCGCCCTCCATGCTGGTCTCCAGCAGCGGCGAGGCGACGGCCTGCTCAGCGGCGTCGATGGCCCGGCGCTCGCCGGTGCCCATCCCGATCCCCAGCAGCGCGCTGCCGGCGTCGGTCATGATCGTGCGGACGTCGGCGAAGTCCAGGTTGATCAGGCCCGGCAGCGTCACGAGGTCAGAGATCCCCTGCACGCCCTGGCGCAGCACGTCGTCGGCGACCCGGAAGGCGTCCACCATGGACACGCCGCGGTCCAGCACGGACAGCAGGCGGTTGTTGGGCACGACGATCAGCGTGTCGACCTCTTCGCGCAACGCCGCGATCCCGGACTCCGCCTGGGCGCGGCGGCGCGACCCTTCGAATTGGAACGGCAGGGTCACGATGCCGACCGTCAGCGCCCCGACCTCACGGGCGATCTGGGCCACGATCGGCGCAGCGCCCGTCCCGGTGCCGCCGCCCGCTCCGGCGGCGATGAACACCATGTCCGAGCCGCGCAGCAGCGCCTTGATGCGGTCGTACTCGTCGCGCGCCGCGCGCCGGCCGAGGTCCGGGTCAGAGCCGGAGCCGAGCCCGCGCGTGACGGCGTCGCCGATGTGCAGGGTCTCGTCGGCGGCCGACAGCTGCAGCGACTGCAAGTCGGTGTTGATGGCCAGGAACTCCACGCCGGTGATGTCGGCCTCCACCATGCGGTTCACCGCGTTGACGCCGGCCCCGCCGACGCCGACGACGCGCAGCACGGGGTGGCCGACGGCGGCCGGCGCCGGGAAGGCGTCGTGATCGGCGCGCGCGTACGCGTCACGGGTGGGCTCCGCGGAATCGGCGCGCTCCATGAAGTTGGCTGGGATATCCGCCGAGAACGCCTGGCGTAGGCGCTCCTGGGGCGACGGGATCTCGCGCTCGGGCTCCTCGATCATCGGCGAGGGGGCATCGGACTCCAGCGACGGGTGGGCGCGGCGGCGCGGCTCGGGCGTCGCGCGCTCCGGAGTTGGCTGGATCGACTCGCTCGCCGGCGACGTCGGCTCCGGCGTCGCGGGCGCCTCGGGCTCCCGCTGTTGGGGCCGTGGCGGGTTGTCCTCGGTCGTCCTGCGGAACAGGTCGGCGAGCGGCCCCTCCCGCATGCTCGCGCGCTTACCGGTTGCCATTTGCGAGGACCTCCTTGGCGAGCTGCCTGTAGGCATGGGCGGCAAGACCGTCGGGATCGTACTTCAGTACTGACATCCCTTTCACCGGTGCTTCGGCAAACCGGACGGTTTTGCGAATGCGCGATGCAAACACCTGGTCACCAAAGTTCTCCTCCAACAGCTCGATCGCCTCCTTGGCGTGCAACGTGCGAAGGTCGACGAGCGTGGGCAGGATGCCCTCGATCTCAACGTCGGGGTTGAGGTTCTCGCGGATCATGGTGAGCGTGTTCTGCAGCTGGATCAAGCCGCGCATCGATAGATATTCGCATTGGACGGGGACGATCACCTTGTCGGACGCCGTCAGCGCGTTGATCGTGAGCAGCCCGAGGCTGGGTGGAGTGTCGATGAAGACGAAGTCATAGTCGTCCGCGACCTCCTTCAGCGCCTTCTGCAGGGAGCGCTCGCGGCCGATCATCGTGGACATCGCGATCTCCGCGCCGGCAAGGTCGATCGAGGCGCAGGCGACGTCGACCTCTCGCTTGCGAACCACCTCGCGGATGGAGACGTGGTGCACGAGCACGTCGTACATCGACTTCTCCAGCGTGTCGGGGTCGATCCCCTGGGACATCGTCAGGTTGCCCTGGGGGTCCATGTCACAGCACAGGACGCGGTGCCCTTCCTCGGCGAAGGCCACGGCGAGATTCAGAGTTGTCGTGGTCTTGGCAACGCCACCCTTCTGGTTGGCGAGCGCGATCACCTTGCAGGTGGGCATTGTCTTCTGGCTCCGATGCGATCGGGGACTCATACGCGCCTGTATTCGCACGTGGATTAGGAAATCCTTTGCCTGATGGGTGTTTGGCCCCCTCAGCCAACCCCAAAAGCTATGTTCTCGGGTCGTGCCCGGGCTCTTTGACCGTCGCCTGATCTTCGTCACCGGCAAAGGGGGTGTCGGCAAGTCCACCGTCGCCACCGCGCTCGGGCTGGTCGCGGCGCGGCGCGGGCTGCGCACGATCGTCGCCGAGCTGGCGAGCCAGGAGCGCGTCGGGCAGGCGTTTGACCGCCGCGGGCGCACCTTCGAGGAGGTCGAGCTGGCCGAGAACCTGTTCACGATCTCCGTCGACCCCCAGCTGGCCATGGAGGAGTACCTGCGGGTGAAGACCGGGGCCGTGGGGCAGGCGCTGGGGCAGAGCCGGCTCTTTCACGCCTTCGCGATGGCCACTCCGGGCATGCGCGAGCTGCTCAGCGTGGGCAAGCTGTGGGAGCTCGCCCAGCACGAGCGGCGCAGCGACGGTGGCGACGTCTATGACCTGGTGATCGTCGATTCTCCGGCCGCCGGCCACGGCGTCGGGATCCTGCGCACCCCGCGCACGTTCGCCGAGATCGCCCGCGTCGGACCGATCGCGCACCAGTCCGGCGTCATCGCCGCCACCATCGCCGACGCGGAGTTCACCGCGGTCATCGCCGTCGCCACCGCCGAGGAGATGCCGGTCAACGAGACGCTGTGGCTGCGCGACGCACTCGCCGAGGAGCAGCTCGCGCTCGAGGCCACGATCGTCAACGCGTGCTACCCGCAGCGCTTCTCCACACGGGAGCGCACCGCGCTGGCGAAGGCGCGCAAGCGCACCGAGGAGCCGCTCGTCGGCGCGGCCCTCGGAGCCGCTCTGTCCGAGCACGCACGGATGCAGGCCCAGCGCGAGCAGCTGGCCCGTCTGCGCGGTGGGCTGGCCACGGAGATCGTCGAGTTGCCCTACCTGTTCGCCGAGTCCGTCGGGCGGGCCGAGCTCGAACAGCTCGCCGACTCGTTGGAGGCGGGGTTGGGCGCGCTCGATTCCGTTCCGGTCAGCGGCTGAGGTCCGCGGCCGTCGCGCCGGCACGCAGCCCGGACTCGATCGCGCCGTCGATGAAACCGGCCCACCCGTCGGCCAGGTCCGAGCCGGCGAAGATCAGGCCGGGCTCGCCGCGTCGCATGGCCGCGTGATGGTGCTCATACCAGCCGGGACGATGGATCGCCCACGTGCCCTGGGAGAACTCGTCCGCCAGCCAGTCGTGCGCGGTCGCGTCCAGGAGCTCATACCCGGGGAGGATCGCGTCGAGCTGATTCTGGACCGTCCCCAGGTCGGTGGCGTCGCAGCTCGCCGCGTCGGGACCGAAGCCGATCATCAGCTGGGTGCCGTCGCCGTCGAGCTCCTCTGAGTCCAGGTAGCCGAACGGGTGCCCGGGGCGGATGGCGTTCTGCAGAAGTCGCTCCCCGCGGACGCGCAGCATGATCTTGATCCCGCGGCTGGCCTGGCCGAGCGCGATCGCCGCCTGCTTGTCCTCGGGCAAACCCGGATCGAACGCGATTGCCCCCAGTGCATTGAGGGGAACGGCGACGATCGCGACCGTGGCACGGACGTCGCCGCCATTGCCCGTATGCACTTCGACGCGGCCGGCGCGGTGCGAGATGCGCCGTACCGGCGTGTTGAGACGTCGTTCGAACGGGGCGGCGTCCGCGATGGCCGTGAGCAGCGCGCCGGTCCCGGCGTCGATCGTCACCCGCCCGCCCGTCTCCTGGGTGAGCCGCAGGCTGTAGCCGGACAACGCGTGCCAGCGCAGCACCGACACGGCGCCCGCGTCGGTGAGCGGCGCGTGGGCAAGCGACTCGAGCTCGGCGCACAGGACGTCGCGCTCCTCGTCTGAGAGCGTGAGCTGGTCCACGCGCTCGGCGATGCTGAGCCGGTCAAAGGCCGCGAGCCGGTCGATCGCGTGCAGGGGCGCGTGGGGCGCGGGCAGCGCCTCGCGCACGCCGTCGACGAACTGGTCCCAGCCCTTCTGGGCGATGGCGTCGCGCTGCGCGATCGTGCCGACGTGGCGCTCGGCGCCGACATGCCAGTGGGCTCGCTGCGCGTCGGGTCCGAGCGTCGTGGGCAGGCCGGCTCGCGTGATCTCCGAGAACGTGTGCGGCTGATGCCAGTGCACCCAGGCGCCCCCGTACTCGACCTGCCATCCCTCCCAGTCCGTGCTCCAGGTGCGCCCCCCGAGGCGATCGCGCGCCTCGAGCACGACGACGCTGAGCCCGCGCAGCGCGGACTCGCGGGCGGCGGTCACGCCGGCAAAGCCGCCACCGATCACCGCGACGTCGTAGTCGGTCATGCCACGCCTCGCGTCCGGATCGCCGCGTCGACGGCCACGGCGCCGGCGGGGTGGGTGGGGGCGGTTTCCCCCACCAGGACCGGGTTGCACTCGATGGTGGTCAGTCCGCGCTCGAGCAGCAGCGCGCCGACCTGCGCCGCCAGCCGAGCCGCGGCGGGGACGTCGACACCGGGCCTGCCCCGGCCGCCGAGGAGCAGCGGCGCGCCACGCAGCGTGGCGATGGCGCGCTCGATCCGCGGCGCGTCGGCCGGGAGCGGAATGACGGCGACGTCGCGCAACAGCTCGGTCCAGATCCCGCCGAGGCCGATCACGAGCGCGGGTACGACGCCATCGGTGTGCGCGGCGACGATGAGCTCGACGCCGGGCGGCGCCATCCGCTCGACCAGGATCGTTCCGTCGTGGGCGTCGGCGAGCGGCGCCATCTCGCGGTGGGCGCGGCGGACATCGCCCTCGGAGTCCAGCCCGAGGGCCACGCCGCCCAGCTCGGTCTTATGTTGGACGCGCGCGGCGCTCAGCTTCAGTGCCACCGGGCCGTCCAGCTCGCGCCACGCCTCGACCGCGTCGTCCTCGCCGTCGACGGCCAGACCGAAGGGTACGGCGACGCCCGCGGAGCGCAGCAGTTCCTTGGCCTCGTGCTCGGGCAGCCAGCCACCGGATCCGGCGGCCGCGCTGCGAGCGGCCGTGGCGATGGCCCGGAGACGCGGCGCGTCGCCCTCGTGCATCTGGAGCGCCGCGGCGGCGCATCTGAGTCCGGTGCGCAGCCCCGCGGCGGCGGCCACTCCGGCGGCGGCGAACTCCGCAGCGGCGGTGTCGTCGAGGAGCTCGGGCAGCGTCGAGGAGACCATCACCGGCACGGGGCTGAGGCTGGCGCCCAGCATCACGCCCTCGCGGACCGCCCGCCACGACTCGGCCGGAGCGCCGGTCATGCCGTGGGGCTGGTCATAGAAGACGAGCACCTGCCCGATCGCCGGGTCCTCCCCCAGCGCCCGCACCAGCTCGCCCAGCGCCTGCACGTCGCCCCAGATCATCGCCGTGTAGTCGAGCGGGTTGGCGGCGGTGGCCGCCGAGGGGAGCAGCTCGGCCAGGCGCGCCTGCGTCCTGGGAGCGAGCGCCGGGAGCTCCAGGCCGAGCGCGTGGGCCTCATCAGCGCCCTGGGCCGAGTCGCCGCCGCTGCAGGTCATGATGGCCAGCCCCTGGGCACTCGTCGGACGCGGCGGTGCGGTCCGCCGGGTGGCGATCGTCTTGGAGAGCTCGAGCAGGTCGTGGACGTCGTCGGCCCACACCGCCCCCGCCTCCTCGACGAGGCTGCGAAAGACACGCTGGTCTCCGGCCAGGGCGCCGCTGTGGGCGGCGGCCGCCCGCGCCCCGGCTGCCGAGCGGCCGACCTTGAGCACGACCACCGGGATCTGGGCGTCGGCGCACGCTGCCAGGCCGTCGACGAGACCAGGGCCGCCGTCATCCTCGAGATACAGCGCGATAGCGCCGACGGGGTGGGCGGAGGCGGTCTCCCCGGCGAGGAACTGCAGGTAGTCGGCGGCGGTCAGGACCGCCTGGTTGCCGCTGGCGATGACGGTGTGGAAGCGCAGCCCGCGGCGCGTGGCCAAGGCGTTGACGGCGACGTTGCCGCTCTGGGAGATGAGGGCAACCGCGGGGTGGGTGGGGTCGTATTCCTGCACCGAGAAGGCGTCGCCCCACAGCGCCGTGCGCGTGGCCGGCGAAACGATCCCGTTGCAGTTGGGCCCGCACACCGGCAGCCCGTGGCGCCGCGCGGCGGCCACCAGGTCGTCGTGATGGCCGCGTCCGGACTCGACCTCGCCGAAGCCGGCGCTGAACACCACCGCGCCGCCGCAGCCGCGCGCGCCCGCCTGGTCGACGGCAGCGGCCACCCCCGCCGCGGGGATCGCCACGACGACGGCGTCCACCGCCTCGGGCAGATCGGCGACGGTGGGCACGCACACGCGCCCCATCACCTCGGTCCGCTTCGGGTTCACCCCGTACACCGGCCCGGGAAATCCGATCAGCTCCAGGTTGACGAGCGTCTCGGCGGCGTAGCTGCCGGCCCGGTCGGTGGCGCCGACCACCGCGATCGACGCCGGGCGCATCAGGCGGCCGAGGTCGGCGTGGCGGCCGGCTTGCGGTGTCTGGAGCGCGGTCAATGGATCGTCGCCTCCACCCCGCGGCGCTCGAGTGCGCGCGAGATGATGAGCCGCTGGATCTCCGAGGTGCCCTCCCAGATCCGGTCGACGCGCAGCTCGCGGTTGAAGCGCTCGGCGACGTTGGAGCGCAGGTAGCCGCGGCCCCCGAACGCCTGGACGGCGCGATCGGCGCAGCGGCCCGCCGCCTCGGACACGAACAGCTTGGCCATCGACGCCTTGGCGTGGATGAGCTTGGGGTCGGCGCCGGCGTCGACCATCTCGCACACGTGCAGCGCCAGCAGGCGCCCGGCGGTCGCGTCGGTGGCCGAGTCGGCCAGCGGGAACGAGATCCCCTGGTAATCCATGATCCGGTGCCCGCCCTGCCGACGGGTCAGGACCCAGTCGGTCGTGTCGTCGAGCAGCCGCCACATCGCGCCAAGGCCATGGGTGGCGATCCCCAGGCGCTCTTCGGTAAACCAGCGGCGCTGCAGCTCGTCGCCGTTGCCCACCCCGCCGACGACGGCGTCCGGGGCCACCTCGACGTCGGTGAAGCGGATCGTCGGGTGGCCGTGGGGGTAGTTGTGGGTGTAGAGCGGGTCGTCGACGAACTCCACGCCCGCGGCCTGGGGCTCGACCAGGAACAGGGTCGGCAGGCGGTCGGCGCCGTCGACGACGTTGGCCACCACGATCAGGACCCGGGCGACGTCGCCCGAGGTGACGAACCACTTCTCCCCGTTGATGCGCCAGCCGGCGTCGGTGGCGACCGCGGTGGTGGTGATCCCACTCGGATCGGAGCCGGCGTCGGCCTCGGTGACGGCGTAGGCATCGCCGCCCTCGCCACGCAGCGCCGGCACCACATAGCGCTGCACCTGCTCGGGACTGGCCTCGACCCAGACGTTGTAGACGCCGGGCACGTGCCAGTGCAGGCCGTTGGTCACCCGGCCGAACTGCTCGTTGACGAGAAACCATTCGAGCATCGACCAGCCCTGGCCGCCGAGCTCGGTGGGGACCCGGCCGCCCTGCAGGCGCGCCGCGATCGCCTCGCGCTTGATGTGCTCGACGGTCTCGTCGGGCAGCCGGCCCCCGGCGGCCTCGGCGGTGAGCTCCAGCGGGCGCAGGACCCCTTCGACGAAGTCGCGCGCTCGCCGCTGGAGGGCAAGATGCTCGTCGGAGAGGCCGTTGGTCGTGGCGGCGTTGCCGGCCGTCGTCGTGCTCATTGGGGACTCCTAGAGGTCGAGCGCGCGCAGGCGGCTCGAGTCGTTGGCGGTAAGTCGGGCTCCAGCCCCGGGAAGCCCGAGGAGGAGGTTGTGGTGGTTGGCGATCACCTTCGTCGCCCGGGTGCGTGCGGCGGCGACATCGGGGTCCTGACTGCCGCGCTCGGCGGCAATCAGGTTGACCACGTCGTGCAGGTAGGCCAGCCAGCGGCGCTGGGTCCCGTGGAGGATCAGGCGCTCAATCCGCGCCTGCTCGGCGGCGACGGCGTCGGGGCCGACCCGGTGGCCGGCGGACATGGTCGCGACCGCCTCGGGCAGCTCGCGCTCGGGCTCGGGGGTGATCGACAGCCACGACGCGCGCTTGACCATGGCAGTTAGAATACATCAACTGATCACAAAGTCAGGATGAAATATGGACAGCATCGTCGCCACGCCCACGTCGTCCTCACCCACCGCCAACGGGTCCGCCCCGCCCCTCTCGGGGATCGCGCTCGAGCCGCGGTACTACACCGATCCGAGCCTCGAAGCCGCCGAGCAGGAGCTCATCTTCGAGCGGACCTGGCAGCTCGCCGGCCACGTCTCGCAGCTGGCCGGCACGGGCAGCTACATCACCGCCGCCGCGGGCAACCAGCCGGTGCTCGTCGTCCGCGACGACAAGGGCGGCCTGCGCGCCTACCTCAACGTCTGCCGTCACCGCGGCTCGCGGCTACTGAGCGGGTCAGGGCAGTGCAAGGCGGCGATCCGCTGTCGCTACCACGGCTGGACGTACAAGATGGACGGGTCGCTGATCGGCGTGCCCGAGGGGATGCAGTTCGGCGAAAAGCTCGACAAGCCCTCACTCGGCCTCATGCCGGTGCGCGTCGAGGAGATGTGCGGCCTGGTGTTCGTCAACCTCGACAACGACGCGGCGCCGCTGGCCGAGATGGTCGGCGACCTGCCCCAGCGGCTGGCGCCCTACCGGATCGAGACGCTCACGCCGTTCGCGCCCGGGCCCGCCGGTAGCCAGCCGGCCAACTGGAAGGTGGTGGCCGACAACTACATCGAGGGCTACCACATCCCCATCGCCCACCCGGGCCTCATGCGGATGCTCGATTACAAGCGCTATGACGTCGAGGTCAACGAGCACTACCTGTGGTTCGAGGCGCCGATGCGCGAGAAGCCGTCCAGCAACCGGCTCGAGCGGCTCTATGCCCAGCTCGTCAGGCCCATGCCAGGCCTGCCCGAGCGCGACCGGGGCGTGTGGCGCTACGTCTACATCTACCCCAACACCACGATCGACCTGTACCCCGACCAGATCGGAACCTGGCAGATACTGCCCAAGGGCGTGGCCGCCACTCATGACGTGTGGGCGTCCTACCGACCGGCCGGCGCCGACCCGCGCACGCGCTTCGCGCAGTGGGCCAACCAGCGCCTCAACACGCTCGTGCTCCACGAGGACGTCGACCTCGTCGACAACGTCCAGCAGGGGCTGCAGACGCGCGGCTATCGCTGCGGGCCGCTGTCCGCGCGCGAGAACGGGGTGGCCTGGTTCGCCGACCGCATCCGGGCCGACCTGGCGCCGGCGATGGAGGCGGGCACCGCAGGCTGATGGCGGGCCGGCGCGACGGGCGCGAGCGAATCCTGGCGGCGGCGGTCGGACAGATCGCGCGCGAGGGCATCGACGGCGTCCGCATCGCCCGGATCGCGATGGAGGCCGGCGTCTCCACCGCCAACGTCCACTACCACTTCGAGACCCGCGAGGCCCTGCTCGCCGAGGCGCTGGAGTACTCCTACGCCCGGGCCGGTGACGTGCGCGTGGAGAGCGACCTCCCGGAGGGCGCCACCCACGCCGAGCGGCTGCTCTCGATGATCGACCAGTGCCTGCCCACCACCCCGGGACTGGAGGAGGACTGGGTCCTGTGGGTGGAGCTGTGGCTGCGCGCGGTACGCCATCCCGAGCTGCGGCCGGTGGCCGAGGAGCTCTACGCGCGCATGCGCGCGTGGTTCGCCGACGAGATCACCGCCGGGATCCGCGACGGCGAGTTTGAGCGCTGCGACCCCGAGGAGGTCGCCGACCGCACGCTGGCCCTGCTCGACGGGTTCGGGGTGAGGACGTTGCTCGGTGACTCCACGATCCCGCTGCAGCGGGCGCGGCGCTCGGTGGCCGCCGCGCTCGCCGCCGAGCTGGGGCTCGGCGAACAGCTCGTCGCGGACGAGAGCGCGCCAGGCGACGAGAACGTCCCGCGCGACGGCGCCGCGCAACTCCGCAGCACCGCCTGACCAGCGCCCAGCGACCACTTGATGACAAGCCCGGACCGCCGACCGCGGTGAGTCGCCGAATGGCCGCCCCGCGAACGTCTGGTGACAAACCGGGCGCGCCAGGCACGGTTTGTCATCGATTGGTCGCTCAGAAAGCCACCTCGCCCTGCCGGCGCCGCAGCGACCGCAGCACCACCACGCTGACCAGATAGATCACGAGGTCGATCACGACGGCGATGATCAGGATCGGCAGCCAGCTCGAGGCCTTGGAACGGCCGAGCAGCAGCCGCGGCTGGTTGTAGTTGCCGCCGCCGGTGATCGAGACGCGGTAGTCGCCGGCCTTGACCACGTGGATCTTGGCGGCGAGCGTTTCGCTCTCCCCGCCGCTGTTGATGGTGTCGCTGCGCGCCACCGTGATCTTCGGATCGGCGCCGCCGCCCACCGGGTGCACGCCCAGCGAGAGCTCGGGCAACGGCATGGCGGCGACGTCGCCGGTGAGAGCGTCGAAGCTCGCCTCGACCGTGCCGGTCGGCAGGTGCACCGTCTTGGTGCCAGGGACGTCGATGACCGCGTAGCTGGACAGGTCGCCGCCGACGAAGCCGAGGTCGCCCGCGCCCGCGTGGGAGGCGGACGTGCCGGCGAGGACGCCGGCGGGCGTGGATCAGGCTGGCGAGCCGACGCGCAGCGCCTCGCGGGCCGCGCCGCGCCCGGTGCGCACCGCGCCCTCCATGTAGCCCGCCACCCAGTGATCGGAGCCGGCCACGTAGAACGGCGGCTCGTGGGTGCCGTGCAGCGGCCCGGCGGCCATCAGATCCCCCGGCGCCCAGCTCGTGATGTAGCCCAGGGTGAAGGGGTCAGCGCCCCAGGGGCGCTCGATGAACGCCTCAGGCGTTCGGGCCCCCTCTCCATAGAGAGCCTCGAGCCCACCCAAAATCACCCCCCTGCGCGCCTCGGGCGGGGCCGCGAGGAAGGCCGACAAGCGCTCCGGCGGGACCAGGAGCGACAGCAGGCCCTCGCCCTGGGGCCACGTGGAGCCGAACAGCCACTCGGTCTCGGCCAGCCCGTTCTGGCCGTTGCGCTGCCAGAAGGAGTCGGGGTAGGCGACGACCAGCTTGGCCGCCAGCGCCTGGCGCAGCGCATGCAGCGACGACAGCCGCGCGTCGCTCACACCCGTGATCTCGACGGCGCGCAGCGGCCCGGCGGGCAGGGCGCAGACGACGGCCTCGGCGCGGATCTCCTCGCCGTCGGCCAGCGTCACCACCACGCCACGGGGCCCGAGCACATCCACCCGCGACACCACGGCGTCCAGCCGGATGCGTTCGCCCAGCTCGGCCGCCATCCGCCGCGCCACCTCCGCCGAGCCGGCCGAGCAGCGCAGGCCCTCCCACGCGGCCAGGTCATAGAAGCCGTGGCCGGCGAGCGTCGCGTGCTTGCGCAGGTCGGCCAGCATCGAGCTGCGATCGGGGGCGTCGCAGGAGAGCGACAGCGACGCCAGCGCGTAGCGGCGCCGCACGGCCGGCAGCGCACCCTGCTGGCGCAGCCACGCGCCGAGGCTGAGCTGGTCCAGGCGCGTGGCGTCGGGATGGCTCCAGGGGTCGTCGGGGTCGATCTCGGCAGCCAGGGCGCCGAACAGCCCGTCGATGCGATCGGCGTCGGCGCGCTCCTCGTCGCTCAGCCACGGCACGTCGTCGCCGACGAACACGCCCTCGTCCAGGCCCCAGCTGATCTCACCGGGATCGGCGACGTAGCTGGGCTCGACCGACAGCCCCAGCTCGCCCAGCAGCTCCAGGTAGGCGGTGTGCTTGTGGCCGATCACCTCGCCGCCGAGCTGGACGGTGCGCCCGTCGGGCAGCGTCGTCGCGTCGACCCGACCGCCGACCCGTGACCGGGCCTCCAGCACCACCACGTCGGCGCCGCCGCGCATGAGGTCGCGCGCCGCCGATAGGCCGGCCAGCCCGGCGCCCAGCACCGCCACATCAGTCACGGCAGCTCTCCCCTCACGAAATACAAACGGTCCCGCCTTGACAGCGAACGACCCGCTGCGTAGTTTCCTGACTCGGGATTCAGTATACGGGTCCCGGAAGTAGCCGGAGGAGAAATCTAAAGCCGCCGTGAGCCCGCGACCCAAAGTCGACCACCTGCGCAAGCCGCAGATCATCGCCGCCGCCGCCGAGGTGCTCTACGAGCGCGGATTGTTCGACACGCGCATCGGCGACATCGCCGAGCGCGCCGGGACGAGCTCGCCCACCATCCTCTACTACTTCGAGTCCAAGGACCGCCTGCTCGAGGAGGCGGTGGAATACGCGGACCGCACGTTCTATGAGCGGCTGTCTGAGGGCCAGGACCACTTCGAGAACGCCGCCGACCGACTCGTGCACCTCATCGAGGAGACGAGCCTCGGGCCCGGCGGCCTCAACGACTACACGCTGTGGATGGAGATCTGGGTACGCGCGCGACGCGATCCCGGCGTCCGCCGCTCGTACTTCCGCCTGGACCGCCGCCAGCGCGTGCTGATCGCCGACATCGTTCGTGAAGGCCAGCAGTCGGGCGAGTTCAGCGCCGCAGCGGACCCGGATGACTTCGCGCTGGCGCTCAGCGGACTGATGGACGGACTCGGGGTCCAGGTGACCCTGGGCCAGCCCGATGTCACGGCGGCGCGGATGGTCGAGCGCTGCCTCGCCCTCGCCAGCAGCGAGCTGGAGTGCGAGCTGACCCGCAGCCGCCCGATCGAGACCACTCAGAGGAGAGGAGCCACGCCATGACGGACGAGACCCCTTGGGTGGATCGCCCCACCCGACGCACATTCATCAAGCGCGCCGGCGGGACGGCCGCCGCGCTGTCGATCCCCGGCCTGCTCGCCGCGTGCGGCAGCACCACTCCTGTCGGCCCGAGCTCGGCGCCGAGCTCAGGAGCGAGCACCGGCTCCTCGAGCGCCGCCGCGGCCGCCACCGGCCCCGGTGGCCTGCCCCTCGCGCGGCCCGACAAGCCGCTGACGCTCCCCATCTACTCCGACAACAAGGCCATCGCCTCGGGCATGCAGCCCGAGAAGGGGCCGCTCCAGCTCTACAACTGGATCGAGTACATCAACCCGGCCGTCGTCAAGGCGTTCGAGAAGAAGTACAACGTCAAGGTCCAGATCAGCACCTTCAACACGATCGACGAGGCTGTGGCCAAGCTCGACTCGGGTGCGGTGCAGTTCGACGTGTTCGTGCCCGAGCTCGTCTACCTCGAGCAGCTGGTGGTCGGCAAGATCCTGCAGCCGATCAACCTCAGCTACATCCCCAACCTCAAGGCCAACGTGTGGCCGGCGCTCAACAACCCGTGGTACGACGTCGGCGCGCGCTACACGGTCCCGTACACGATCTACACCACCGGGATCGGCTGGCGCACGGACAAGCTGCCGGGCTTTGACCCGGCCAAGATGTCGTCGCCGTGGTCCGCGCTGTGGACCGAGGGCCCGAAGATCAGCGGCAAGGTCGGCATGCTCGACGATCAGCACGAGGGGCTGACGATGGGCCTGCTGCACAACGGCGTCACCGACGTCAACACCGAGAACCCGGCCGAGATCACCGCCGCCCAGAAGGCGCTCCAGCAGCTTGTCTCCAGCGCCAACCTGAAGTTCGACACCAACGAGTACCAGCGCCTGGCCGACGCCTCGCTGTGGCTGCATCAGGCGTGGTCGGGTGACATGGCCGTGATCCCGTCCTATGCCCCGCAGGGCACCAAGCCGACAGCGTTCGCCTACTGGTGGCCGAGCGACGGGCGCGGGCCCATCAACAACGACACCATGGCCGTGCTCAAGGGCGCCAAGAACCCGGTGCTGGCCCACCTGTTCCTCAACCACCTGATCGATGAGAAGCAGGCGTTCTCGAACTTCAGCTTCACCGGCTACCAGCAGCCGTTGACCGCGATGACCCCCGAGGCGGTGGTCAAGAAGGGGTACCTCGCGTCCAACCTCACCAACACGCTGATCCGCGAGCAGCAGTTCAAGAACGGCTATGTCCAGGGCACGCTCAGCCAGGCCGGACAGGCCCTGTGGGAGAACGCCTGGGCGGCGGTCAAGTCCTCGTGAGCGCAACCGCCGTCGACAGCCGCGCCTCCTACTGGAGGGCCTTCGCCCTCCCGGGGGTCGTCTGGCTGGTCCTGTTCGTGGTCATCCCCGCCTACGCGGTGGTGGCGATCGCCATGGGCCAGGTCGACTTCCTGTTTCAGCCGATCCCCGCCTGGAACCCGGCCAACTGGAACCCGGGCTGGCTGTCCAAGGCCTTCAGCGGCTCGCTCCCGGGCGGCGAGTACTGGCCGGCGGTGCGCAACACCCTGGTCTACGTGACCGTGTCGCTGGGCCTGTGCTTTGCCATCGGCTACCCGGTGGCCTACTACGTCGCGCGCCACGCCAAGCGCTCCAAGACCCTGCTCATCGTGCTCCTGGTGATCCCGTTCTGGGTCAGCTACCTGCTGCGGATGCTGGCCTGGATCGGCCTGCTCTCCCCCGACGGCTACGTCAACCAGATCCTCAACGCGCTCGGGCTCGGCAACCCGCCGGACTGGCTCAACGGCAACGCCTACTCGGTGATCCTGGCGCTCGTCTACGGCTACATCCCGTACTTCATCCTGCCCGTGTTCGCCGGGCTTGACCGGATCGACCGCAGCCAGATCGAGGCCGCCCGCGACCTCGGCGCCACGCCGTGGCAGGCGTTTCTCAGGGTCACGCTCCCGCTCAGCCGCCCGAGCATCCTGGCCGGCTCCGCGCTCGTGGTGCTGCCGATGTTCGGCGACTACTACACCAACGACCTCATCTCGGCCTCGCCCAAGACCAACATGCTCGGCAATGAGATCAACATCTTCGTCCAGGGCGGATCGGAGAAGAACCTCGGGGCCTCGCTGGTGCTGGTGCTGATGGCCATCCTCGCCGTCGGCATGGCGTACTACCTCTACCAGACCGCCCGCGATCAGAAACGCCAGCTGGCATGAGCACGACCACCGCCTCCACCCCCGACGTCGCGCCGGGCCCGGTCACCTCCGCCCCGGCCCCGAAGCGCAGCCGCCTGCCCAAGTTCCTGCAGAACCCGTGGGGCGAGCCGCGCTTCCTTCCCGTGGTGACGTGGACGTACATCGTCTGGGCGCTCGTGCCCGTGGTCATCGCGATCCTGTTCTCGTTCAACGCAGGTAAGTCGCGCAGCGTGTGGCAGGGCTTCTCGATGCGCTGGTGGTGGGGCGACCCCAACCAGTCGATCTTCCACGACCCGCAGTACACGCAGGCGCTCGTGCACAGCCTGCTGCTGGCCGGGCTGGACATGCTCATCGCCACGCCCCTGGGGGTCCTGCTGGCGGTCGGGCTGGCGCGATGGCGCGGCCGCGGCTCGGGGGTCTCCAACTCGCTGATGCTCGTCCCGCTGGTGACGCCCGAGATCGTCATGGCCGTCTCGCTGCTGGTCGTCTTCACCCAGCTGGCCATCTTCCCGTTCAACGCGATTCATCTCGGCACGGTCGCCCAGGTCGTGGGCCAGGTGACATTCTCGCTCTCGTACGTCGTCGTGATCATCCGCAGCCGCCTGGCCTCGATCGGGCCCGAGTTCGAGGAGGCGGCGCGCGACCTGGGCGCCACCTCGTGGGCCGCCCTGCGGCTGGTCCTGCTCCCCCTGCTCATGCCGGCCATCCTGGCCAGCATGCTCATCGTGTTCGCGCTCTCCATTGACGACTTCGTCGTCACCCAGTACATGTCATCAACCGCTTCCACCACCACCATCCCCATGTACCTGTATTCCAACGCCCGCGGCGGCACGAGCACGCCGGCGCTCAACGCCCTGGCCACGATCCTGGTCAGCACCACGCTGCTGGCGATCGCGATCGGCTACCTCGTGTATTCGATCCTCGGGCGCCGCACCTCGGCCTCACGCGGCGGTGTCTCCGCCCTGCGTGAGCTATCCGGAATGGAGGCCTGATGCCAGGCGACGTCCAGCTGCGCGCGCTGACCAAGCGCTACGACGAGACTCTTGCCGTCGACGCCATCGACGCCTCGATCAACGCGGGCGAGTTCTTCTCGCTGCTAGGCCCGTCGGGCTGCGGCAAGACGACCACGCTGCGGATGATCGCGGGGTTCGTGCGGCCGACGTCCGGCGAGATCCTGCTCGACGGCGACGACGTCGCTCAGGTACCCCCTCACCGGCGCAACGTCCACACGGTGTTCCAGAACTACGCGCTGTTCCCGCACCTGAACGTGTTCGACAACGTGGCCTTCGGCCTGCGCCGCCAGAAGGTGGCCAAGGGCGATGTCCGCCGCCGCGTGCAGGAGGCGCTCGATCTCGTCGAGCTGGGGACGCTGTCCAGCCGCCGGCCCCAGCAGCTCTCGGGCGGCCAGCAGCAGCGCGTCGCCCTGGCCCGAGCCCTGGTCCTGCGCCCGGCGGTACTGCTGCTCGACGAGCCGCTCGGCGCGCTGGACGCCAAGATCCGCAAGCAGCTGCGCCTCGAGCTCAAGGCCCTCCAGGAGGAGGTCGGGATCACGTTCGTGTTCGTGACCCATGACCAGGAGGAGGCGCTGAGCATGAGCGACCGCGTCGCGGTGATGAGCGCCGGCCGCATCGAGCAGATCGGCACCCCTGCGGCCGTGTATGAGAGCCCAGCGACCGTGTTCGTCGCCGACTTCCTGGGCGTGTCGAACCTGATGGACGCCGACGCGGCAACGGACGCGGGGCAATCCGGGCACTGCACGGTCACCGTCGGGGAGTTCCGGCTGCGCGCCGCCGCGGGCGACGTCGCCGCCTCCGGGCCGGTCAAGATCGTGGCCCGGCCCGAGCGCGTGCAACTGCTTCAGCACGGCGAGCAGGCCGACAACTGCCTGCCCGGCATGATCGAGCGCACGGTCTATGTCGGCGCCAGCGTCCAGGTGATGGTGCGGCTGGTCACCGGCGCTCAGCTGCAGGCCTCGATCGCCAACACCGGCGAGGCCGACAGCTATACCCACGGCGCTCCGGTCTCGGTCCACATCCCGCCCGACGCGCTGCGCGTGCTGGGCGGCTCGGCCGCGGCCCCGGCGCCGGCCGACTCCGGCGACCCCGGCGCGGGCGACCCCGACGCCGAGACGGCCACCGCCTCGGCGTAGGTCTACGCCGACCCGGCGCGCTCCTCGAACATCCGCGTCACCACCATCGCGTCGACGGGCTCGATCAGCGACGCGGCGACCGAGTCGGCCAGGGCGGGGCAGGCGTCGCGCATGCGCCGCCCGGCGGCCTCCGCGTCGTAGGGGGTGCGCCGCAGCTCGGGGACGCCGTCCTCAATCCACAGCCACCGCGCGTCGCCGTCGCCCTCATAGGGCAGCCCGACGCTGCCGGCGTTGATGAAGCGCACGCCGTCGACGACACGGTCGTCCTGCTGATGGGTGTGCCCGGCGATGACCAGCGCGGCATCGACCCCGCCGAGCACCTCAGACCACCGCTCCGGCGCCGAGATCCGGGTGACCAGCTCCTCGTCGCTGCGCGGGGTGGCGTGACAGAAGAGCACGCCGTCGACGGTCACGGTCAGCGGCAGGTCGCCGAGCGGCAGGGCGCGCTCGGTCCCCAGTTCTGACGCGGTGAAGGCCGACATCTCCGCGGCGTTGTCGCCGGGGGCGGGCTCGGGGCCATCCACGGCGGCGGCCACCTCGCGCTCGCCGTTGCCGCGCACCCAGTGCACCGGGGCGCCGACGGCCTGGGCCAACGCGCCCAAGCGGTCAA
Organism: uncultured Actinomycetota bacterium; assembly: GCA_963708835.1. GTDB lineage: Bacteria > Actinomycetota > Thermoleophilia > Solirubrobacterales > Solirubrobacteraceae > Palsa-465. Next base: position 265,808 of record CAVPUB010000005.1, read on the forward strand.
GGACTGCGCCGGCGAACGCGCCGGGCACGACGTCCCCGCCGACCACCACGGCGTCCGGAGCGGCCGCACGCGGGTCGGCGAGCACCGCGTCCAGCGCATCCGGATTGCCGTGGATGTCGTACAGGGCGAGGATCCTCACCTCACCCAGCTTAGTGCAACCTGCAGGTTGCGTCTACTTCAGCGTGAATTTGAAGGTGATGGGCTTGCCGACCTTCTTGCCCTTCAGCGTCGTTTCGCGCACGACGACCCGGTAGCGGCCGGGCTTGACCTTCGCGCCCAGCTTCACCTGGATCGTGCCGCGCCCGCCGTGCTTGCCGCGGATCGTCAGCCGGCCGGTACCGAGGGCCTTCTTGCCCTTGAGCGGGAGGACCTGGGCGACGAACTTCCGCGGCTTGCGGGCGGAGACGAGGATCGGGACGTAGCGTGCGTTGCGCCCGGTCACGGTCACCGTGTGGAAGAACGTGAGCGTGGCGCCGTCGCCGTTCGCGGTGGCGGCTCCGGTGCCCGACGGAGGCGCCTTCGGGGGCGAGGTGTGGTTCACCTCGGTGCTGACCGCGAGCGCCCCGCCCTCCCCGCCGACGGCGGCGTGGGCCGAGTCGTAGGCGTCCTCGGCGCGCCAGTTGGCCGTCCGCAGCGTTCCGGGGGCGGGGTTGAGGAAGAAGTCGGTGCCGTTGACGGAGTTGAAGATCTCGCCGCCGGTCCCGGCCGCGACCTCGACGCCGCCCTGGGAGCTGATGCCATAGAGGCCGACCACCGGGGTGGCGTCGTTGGGGAACTTCGCCGCGCCACTGGTGGAGCCGCCGTCGTTGGAGACGATCAGGCACAGCGTCCCGCAGCCTCCGCCGCCGGGCTGGTGGTCGACGACGAAGACGTTGTTGGGGTTGCGGGGGTCCTGGGCGACCCGCGGGCTGCCCTGGAAGTTGTTGACGGTGTCGTTGGTGAGCTTGATCCCGCTCGCCCAGGCGTTCGAGGTCGAGTACAGCGTCCCGAAGTCCTGGGTGACGATCAGTCCGTCAGCGACGTTGCCGGGCAGGAAGGTCGCGTCGGTGAGGTTCTGCGACGAGGTGTCGCTCTGCGCCAGGCACGTGCCGGTGCCGACCTTGTTGATCTCGGCGAAGGTCGGGGCCGGGGTGTTGGCATCGGCGGCCTTCTCCAGCGTGCTGTCGTCGCCGAGCAGGTAGACGGAGCTGCTTCCGCCCCAGGCGACGGCGTTGAGCTCGGACACCGTCGTGACCGTGGCCGTATCGCCACAATCGCTGCGCGTCGCGGGCGAGGCGAGCATCGCCCAGCTGACGCCGCCGTTGCTCGTCTGCCACACGTGGCCGTTGTTGGTCACCGCGTAGCCGTACAGGCCCGCGGTGCCCGGGTTGCCCGGGACGGCCACGGATTGGAAGGCCAGACCGGTGAAGTCCTCACCGGGAGTGACCCCGGACCCCGCCACGAAGGCGCTGCCATTGAAGTACTCGATGTGGCCGTTGGTGGTCGCGTACCAGAAGCGGGTCGGCGACTGATAGACGATGGCGCTGATGGTGTCAGCCGTTCCGCTGTTGACCGGCGTCCAGAGCGAGGACGTGTCGGCCTGCGCGACGGCGGCTGGGACGAGAAGCGCGAGCGCGACCAGCACCAGCGTGAGCCTGCGAGTCATGGCGAAGTCCTCCCACTCGGTGAGCGATTCGGCCCGCACCAGGTCCCGGGCCCCCGTACCCCGCACCCTACTGAGATTCTCCGCATCCGGACAGCCGAGTGCGCGTCCATAGACTGATGTCCGATGAGCGTCTCCGATCTGCTGGCGGGCAAGCGCGTGTGCGTGTGCGGCGGCTCGGGCGGGGTGGGCAAGACCACCACCTCGGCGGCGATCGCGCTGGGCATGGCGGCCGAGGGCGCCAAGGTCGCCGTGGTCACGATCGATCCGGCCAAGCGGCTGGCCAACGCGCTGGGCCTGCAGGAGCTCGAGAACGAGCCGCGGCGGGTCGAGCCCGAGCGGCTCGGCGCGGCGCGACCGTTCAACGGCGAGCTGTGGGCGATGATGCTCGACCCCAAGCGCACCTTCGACGAGCTGATCGAGCGGGTTGCGGCCGACCCCGAGCGCGCCGAGGAGATCAAGCAGAACCGGGTGTACCGCGAGCTCTCGACGGCGGTCTCGGGCTCACAGGAGTTCACCGCGGTGGCCAAGCTCTACGAGCTCGAGCGCGATGGGGACTTCGACCTGCTGGTCCTCGACACGCCGCCGTCGCGCAACGCCCTGGACTTCCTCGACGCGCCCACGCGCCTGACCTCGTTTCTGGAGGGGCGCGCGCTGAAGGCGTTCATCCGCCCCACCGGTCTGGGCATGCGCGTGCTCGGCCGCGGCGCCGCTCCGCTGCTGGGGGCGCTGCGGCGTGTCACCGGGGTGGACCTGATCGGCGATCTCAGCACGTTCTTCGGGCTGCTGGGCGATATGACCGACGACTTCAGCGAGCGCGCCCGCGGCGTCGAACGCATGCTCAAGGCGCCGACGACGGCCTTCGTGCTGGTCACCTCCGCCCAGCAGGCTGCGATCGACGAGGCGATCTGGTTTCGCCGCACGCTCATCGAGGGCGGGCTGCCCTTCGCCGGGGTGATCGTCAACCGGGTGCACCACGACATCCTCGGCGAGGCCGAGCCCAAGGATCTGGTCAGCGCGCTCGACGGAGTCCTCGCCGGCGAGCTGGCCGCCCGCGTGGCGGAGAACTTCTTTGACTACCACCGTCTGGCGCAGCGCGACGCCCGCAACCTGGCCCGTCTGCAGGGCGAGCTGGGCGATCAGCCGCTCCTGCTCGTCCCCCATCTCGACGACGACGTGCACGACATCGAGGGCCTGGAGCGCGTCCACCGCTACCTGTTTGCCTCCGACGCCGAGCGCGAGCAGCTGATCGCCGACGTGATCGCCTGATCAACGCCACAAGTAAACTCATGAGTTTACTTTGTCTGCCCGAGAGAACGTGTGTCATCTGATGCACCCTATGCGGGCTTATTTTGTATGCACCCCCATTGCGCAGGGTTGAGCGGCCCCCGCCCGGGGATCAGGCGCGTGGTGCCTGGAGGCGAAACGGCTCGGTAGTGACGCCGGCCCACGTGGCCCAGCTCAGCACCACCGGCTGCCAGCGCGCGCGGGCCACCACCTCTGAGCCGACGGTCATGACTACTTGGCCCTGGTGCAGCAGCTCCCACACCGCCTGCTCGGCGAGCTCGAGCTGCTGGCTGGCACGCCAGCTCGGGTGCGCCGCGGCGGCCAGCGCCATCACGTCCTGAAAGCCCAGCGGCGTGCCGGCGACCTCGCCGATCGCCACCTTGAGCGCCTCCACCTCGGGGCGCGCCTCCGCGCCGCGCCGCGCCTGCGCGATGACCGCGTCGGTGACGTCGGTGCCGCTGCGCGCGGCGGTGGCCCAGCCGCGGCCCATCCCCAGCTCGTCGGGGCGCAGCTCCGGTCCCTCGAGGATCTTGAGCTTGCTGCGCTCGGGCGCCCAGCGGCGGTCATCGTGGTCGATCATGGCCCCGCCCACCCACGGGCGCACGAACCGCGCCTCCAATTCGTCCCGGGTGAGATTGAAGACCCGCGTCACATGCGGGAACTGGCGTAGCTCGAGGTGGTACACGGGCAACCCCTACGCCCCCTCCGGCGTGCGGCGGCGCTCGGTGGCCTCGGTGATCTGGCGCATGCAGGTGGGGGTGTGCTCGCACATCAGGGCGCAGCCTAATCGGTTGCGCAGCGCCCCAGGACGCGCTGCATGGGTGCTTAAACAGAACGAGCGGGCAGTGCCCGCTCGCCGCTGTGATCGCGCTCCCCCTGACTACTTACGAGCCCCAGGACTTACTGTGTTGTGCCTGGTGGGCAAAACACTCCCGGCCTCACGTCGGAGACCGAGTAGGGAGCGGTCGTCACGGAGTTTAACGCACTCCGGCGGCAGGATCTGACGAATCGGCGGCGGGCGCGTCCGCGGCCTCGGCCAGCAGCTCGTCGGCGACGGAGACCAGATCGGCGTCCAGATGGCCGCAGAGCATGTCGCGCAGGACCGCGCGCAGGTTCTCGGCAAGCTCGTCGATGATCGCGTCGGGGCGGGATGGGTCGCTGCGCTCGCCCAGCAGGCCGCCGATCACCGAGCGCTCCAGCGCCGCGGCTCGGGCCGTCCGCTCGGTCAGCCCCACCCGGTCCTCGGGGCGGGCACAGATGACCGCGAGCCGCTGGGCCAGGCGCCCGCTGGCGGGGCCCTCGGGCTCCAACAGCGCCCGCAGCGCCAGCAGGTAGTCCGTCAGCGCCTCGGCCGGGGACTGCCGCTCGCATCCCATCTCATAGCGGCCCAGCGCCCAGGCCAGCTCCGCCTGCGGGTCGCGGCGGGCGACCAGTCGGCAGAACGCGCGCAGCTCGTGCTCCTGGGCGGCGGGGACGATCGTGAGCAGCCGCGGGCGGCCGGCGACGCCGATCGACACCGAGCGCCAGGTCCCGGCCTCGGTGCGCGCCCAGCCGACGGGCCCGATCGCGTAACCGCCGCGTTCGAACAACCGCAGCGCGCTGAGCACGTGGCGGAAGCGCGCGCGGGCCATGGCCACGGGCGGCCGGTCAGAGCCCTGTTCGTCGATGGCCAGCAGAGCCAGCACGTTGGGCTCCTCGCCCTCCCCCCAGACCGCCTCTCCGGGCGCGTCGGCCAGCGCGTCGCCACGGATGAGCGAGAGGCCGTCGCCGAGGGCCAGCTCGATCGTGTCGGGATCAAGCGCCACGCCCAGCAGGGGCGCGACCACCGTGGCCGTGCAATGGCCCTCGTAGATCGCGCGCTCCAGGTCCGCGTAGGCGGCCTCGAACGCCGCGGGCTCAAACCCGAAGCCGCTGCGCTCGGTGAACACGCTCTCCAGGAACACCCCCAAGGCGGCCTGCGCGCTGCCGCGCGGGTCGGGCGGCGCCTTGACCCCGTGCTCTGACAGATAGACGTCCAGCGCCTCGCACCGGGCGAGGGCGTGGGCGGCGTCGGCGTGGCTGGGCAGGTTGGCCAGCGCCGCCATCCGCGAGCGGATGAACTCGTCGACGAGCGGGCGATAGCAGTACAGCGGGACACGTCCGGCGACGCGCTCCTCGGCGAGCTCGAAGGGCATCTCGGCGCCGGCGGCGGATTCCGCGCACAGGCGGCTGGACGCGTCGACGGTGAAGGACTCCAGCAGACGATGAAGGGTGACGTTGCGCACGACCGCGGTTTCTCCGCGGCGCAGAGCGATCCTCTCCGGCGCAGCAGACCTTGCAGGCGCCGGCCAGCTCTTGGGTCGGCGTCAGGCCGCGGTGGCGACCGGCTCGCGGCCGGCGTCAACGTCGAGCTCGTCGCAGCCGAGCCATTCCCGGCCGTAGGTGCGCATGCTCTCGATCAGCGGCACCAACGCTCGCCCCTTGGGGGTGAGCACGTACTCGACGCGAGGCGGGACCTCGGGGAAGGTCTGGCGCTCCAGGACGCCTTCCTCCTCCAACGCGCGCAGCCGCAGCGACAGCGTGCGGGGACTGATCCCCGCCAGCGACCGCTCCAGCTCACAGAACCTCGACCGGCCGTCGGCGAGGTCGCGGATCACCAGAAGCGTCCACTTCCCGCATACGATCTCGGCCGTCCGGCAGACCGGACACGTGTCATTGGAAACCATCAGGTTTCCCATTCTAGCGCAAGACTTCACGAACTGAAGCGTGTGGGGGCGCCGCGCGGGCAGGCGCGGCCTGAGTTCAGGAGGCCTGGATGACCGCGGCGCCGGCCTGCCGGTGGCGCTGAATGGCGTCGATCGCGCCGTCGATGATGCGGTCCCCGAACTGGGCGCTGTCGTTGACCCGCGGGAAGTCCGCCTCGGGGACGGGCAGGTCGAGGAACTCGCACAGCGGCTCCCAGCCGTCGGACACTGACCAGACGAGCAGCCGGTCCGCGGGCACCGTGTCCTGGACCTCCTGGTGGTAGCGCTCCATGGCGGCGGCCAGTTCCTCGGCCGATGTGCTGGCGTCGCGCATCAGCCCGCTGCGCTGCCACATCTCGGCCATCAAGTTCATGTAGTCGTCCCACGGCGGATCGACCACGCGCCGGGCGTCAGACAGGTGGCGGATCATGATCTGGCCGTAGATGACGCCCCAGATGGTCTCGCGCATGCTGCGCGCCCAGGACTCGCCCGAGCGGACGCTGAGCAGCACCTTGGCATCGGGGTACAGCTCGATGAGCTCGCGATAGAAGAACGACCCGGGCCAGTCCACGGTCGCCTCAAAGCCCTCGAAGATCTCCGCGGGTGACAGATCCCCATCCACCGCCCGCCGCCAGCGCGGCGTCTCGTCGAGGTCGGTGAGGACGTTGACCATGTGGTAACAGGGGGCCAGTCCCAGCATCTCGAGCGCGATCTTCTGAGACAGCGTCCCAGTTCGCGGCAGTCCGGCGCCGATGAGCTTCATCACTTCACTCCGTTTCGTTGATGGGATCGCCCCCATTCAAGGCTCCAGGAGAATCGCCGCCGCCCGCGCTCCGGGCGCGCGGCCGTGGCGGCACCGTCGAGCGAACCGAGCACCGCATCCACGGCGGACGCCACATCTATACCGGGCCCGACGGTGACCTCGGGCCGCGCGGGCCGCTCGTAGACCTGGTCGACCCCGGTGAAGTCGGCAAGCTCCCCGGCATGCGCGCGAGCGTAGAGCTTCTTGGGGTCGCGCGCCGCACATTCGGCCAGCGGCGTGTCGACGAACACCTCGATGAACGGCAACCCGGCCGCCACGTGCTGGGCGCGCACTTCGGCGCGGACCGAGGTCAGCGGCGACACCAGCGCCACGATGGCGACGGCGCCGGCGTCCGCGAACAGGCGGGCCAACTCTCCGACACGGAGGATGTTGCGCGCCCGGTCGGCCTCGTCGAAGCCCAGGTCGCCGCAGATCCCGTGGCGCAGGTTGTCCCCGTCCAGCAGGTAGGCGAACCGCCCGGAGTGCACCAGACGCTCCTCCAGCGCGGCGCCGAGCGTCGACTTGCCCGAGGCGGGGAGCCCGGTCAGCCACACCGTCGCACCGCGGGCACCCAGGGCGCGCCAGCGCAGGGCCCGCGAGAGGTTTGAGTCCTGCCAGGTGACGTTGGCGCTGCGAGCCACTAGACCACCGGGGAGCGCCCGAGCTCGCGGCCGTTGGCGTCGAGCGCGACGGCCTGGAAGTACGGTCCCTCGCTGTTGACCACGATCGCGGTCTCGAACCCGGTCCACGCCTGGGACCCGACCTGCGTGAGCGCCGACTTCTGCGCGCCGGCCAGCACCGTCCAGCGGGCCACCTCGGTGGCGCCGTTCCAGCTGACGTGGACCGCGAAGCCGCCGGCCGGGTTGGCCTGCGCGGTGATCCGGGGACCGTCGGCGGGATGGCCCACCCAATCGGCGAGATAGGCCCGGTATGACCGGACGCCGATCGGCAGTTCGCCGTCGAGCAGCATGGTCCCGTCGGCGCCGAAGTGAGAGAAGTAGTTCTGCGAGCCCCAGCCGACGAACGCTCCACCGTCGTCGAGCAGCTGCACGTTGCCGAGCGTGCCGGAGATGAAGCCCGCCGGGTGCAGGAACTGCTGCTTGAGCCCGACGCGCTTGGCCCCCTCGTCGACCGACAGGACGAGCCCCCGCGACTGCTTCTCCTTATCCACGCCCGCGTTGTCGAACACGCTGATCACCGAGGATCCGTGCGGCCGTGCGTCGTGCTGCCACCAGAACCGGGCCGCGGAGTCCACGCTGAAGTCCGAGCGCTTGCCGCCGAGCCTCCAGAGGATGCTCCCGCTGGAGCGGTCGACCTTGTAGATCGCGGAGGTGTTGCGCGCGCTGATGAGCAGGTTGCCGTCGTCGGTCTCGGCGACCGAGTTGAGGTGGAAGTAGTCGTAGCCCTGATCACTGCGGGGCGCCGGCTGGAGGCTCTCGTCGATCCCGACGTGGTCGAGGCTGCGCCAGTCGAGGAGCACGCGGCCGGTCGTCAGATCGACTTCCTGGACGTGGCCGACGAACACGTTGGCCTTCGAGGAGGCGCCGATCGAGGACAGGTCGGCGGTGGTCGTCTCATACGCGGTGATGAGAGCGGTGCCCTTCGAGGTGAGCTGGAAGTCGTGCAGATCGGTCTGGAGCCCGCGGCCGGCATGGACCCCCTTGATCGAATGGAAGGCGTCGTCGCCGATCTCCGCCACGCCGTAGCCATGCGCGCTGGCCACCCGCCCCTGCCACCAGGTGAGCGCGGGCTTGCCGGCGTAGGTCTGGACGCTGAGGTTGAACGGGGAGCCGCCCGAGGTCGGGGAGAACCACACCAGGCGGCCCAGCCGATCGAACATCATCAGCCCCTGCTGGGGCTCGGAGGCCGGCACCGCGTTGATCGGGGTCAAGAGGATGAAGCGCGGCGCCGACGAGGGCTGCGGACCCAGCTGCGTCACTCGCACGGCCGGCGGCAGCAGGTCCGGACGGGTGACGAAGCGCTGGACGGTGGTGCTGGCGCCGGACGCCCCTGCGCGCGCGGCCGAGGATGCATCGGCCGAGGACTTCGCCGCCCCGGCCGAGGAGGCCTGGCCCGCGGACTTGGACCGGTGAGGCAGCTCGTAGCCGACGACTCCGGCGGCCACGACGCCGCCGACGGCGACCGCCGCGCGGGGCAGGAACTGCCGTCGGCTCAGCTTGCGCGACGCACGGGCGTCAGCGAGCCGCGCGGCCTCGTCCTCGAGCGTCTGGTCGGTCGTGGTCATCTCCCCGTCCTCGTCCTCGAGCGGGGGCCGGGTGGCGGTCATCGGCGCCTCCTCATCCGCTCGCTCCGAACGTCTTGGAGGTCCCCAGGACGTGGCCGGAGGCGTCAAGGGCCTGGACCTCAAAGCGACCGGCGCGGCCCGAAACCGAGATCGAGGTCTCAAACCCGGTCCGGGTGTGGGTGCCCACAGACCTGGTCGCGCCGCCGGAGGTCACCGCGAGCACCCGCCACGAGCTCACCTGCGTGGCGCCGTTCCAGCTGGCGTAGACCGTCGTCTTGCCGGCCTTGGCGCGCGCGGCGCCGCTGGGCGGGGAGAGGGGCTTGCCCACCCACGGTTGCACGTACGCGCGGTAGCTCATGTCCGGTGACGGGAAGGCCGCGTCGAAGATGAGCTTGCCCGAGGGCGTGTACTCCGACACGAACGGGACCTGTCCCCAGCCGACGATCACATTGCCGTTGGGCAGGACCTGGGTGTTGCCCATGTACTCGGAGTGGAAGGTGGCGCCGTGGGAGTACTCGCGCACCACGCTGGCGGTGTGGTTGGCCTGGTCGAGCTTGAGCATGAGTCCGCGCGCCGGGCCGGTCGCGGGCAGATAGGTGTCGGCGCCGGTGATGTCGCAGCAGTGGTCGTCGAACAGTGTGATCGTGGACCCGTCGTGCAGTTCGGCGTCGTGCTGCCATTTGAACGCGGCCTGGCTCGGCACCGCGAAGCTCGAGTCCTTGCCACCGAGGGTCCAGAGGATCTTGCCCGTGCGCGCGCTGACCAGGTAGATCGCCCAGGTGTTGCGCATCGAGACCAGGAAGGTGCCGTTGCCGTAGGGCTCCACCGAGTTGACGTGGTAGGTGTCCCACGGGAACCCGTTGGGCGGCGGCTGGGTGTAGGAGTCATGGCGGGGGATGTGTTGCGCCGCGCTCCAGCTGTAGAGCAGCTTGCCGGTGCGCAGGTCGTACTCCTGCACGGCCGAGTCCGTGAACACGCCGTTTGAGACGCCGCCGTCTCCGGACAGGTCGGCTCGCTCGTTCTTGTTCGCGGTCACCCACGCGTCGTGCCCGCGGATGACCATGGAGTGCAGGGTCAGGACCCAGCCGTCGGCGCCCTTGAGCGTGGCCACGCGGCGGTAATGATCATCGACGACGATGTCCTCGCCCTGGTTGATCATGCCGGTGGCGCTCACATCGCCCTGCCACCAGCTCAACACCGGCCGGTCGTCATAGGTCTGGGCCTCGAGGTTGGAGGCCACAACGTTGGTCGGGACGGGCGCAAACCACACCGGCGACAGCTTGCTGTCGAGCATCAGCGGCCCGCTCTGGCCGACCAGCGGCGGGTGCGTCACGTCGAAGAAGTTGGCGAGCATGAGGTATCCCGGCAGCCGCGCCCCAGGTGCGGCGCTCTCGAGCGCCACCTTGGGCGGGTGCAGGTCCGGGGCCGACACAAAGCTGTAGGCGCCGTCGGTGGTGTAGGCGCCCAGCGGCGCCGCGTGGGTTCGCGGCACGGCGAGGCCGACCACCGCGAAGCAGGCGACCACAGCGGCGACGGCGCCGAGCACCCGGCGCCCGGTGGCGGCGCCGTGCGCCTCGGCCTGCAGACGGGGCACCAGGGCGAAGGTGAGGATGGCGGCCGCGGCACACAGCCCGGCGCCGATCAGGTACGCCACGCGGAAGCCGTCAGTGAGTGCCTGATCGACCGAGTGCTGGTCTCCGATCAGGTGGCTGGTGTAGAGCGTGGCGATCGAGATGAGCACGGCCAGGCCCAGTCCTCCGCCCACCTGCCGCGACGTGTTGACCAGCCCGGAGGCCAGCCCGGCCTGTCCCTGTTGGGCGGTCTGGGTGGCGGCGATCGTCGAGGGGACGATCGAGAAGCCGATGCCCATGGCGGTGAGGATGCCGGGCAGGATCACGTACTGCACCGCGCTGCCGCTGGCGCCGATCCGCGTGAACAGCAGCATCCCGGCGGTCATCATGATCAGTCCGCCGCCGAGCACCGGGCGTACCCCGGCCCGCAGCGCGAGCTTGCCCGCCTGGGAGGCGCAGGCGAAGATCGTGAGGGCCATGGGCAGGAAGACCAGGCCGGTCTCCAGGGGCGTCAGTGCCAGCACCTGCTGCAGATACAGCGAGCCGACGTACCACATCGGGAACAGCGCCGCGCTGAACAGCACGACGATGATGTTGATGTTGCGCAGCGCCCCGGTGAACACCCCCGGCGGCACGAGCGGCGCCTTCGCGACCTTCTCGACGACGGGGAACAAGCCCAGGAGCACCGAGCCGACGGCGATCGGCACCAGCGCCGACGCCGAGCCCCATCCGTCGCTGCCGGCGGTCACCGCCCCGTACGCGTTGAGGAGCAGCCCCACGGTGAGCAGGAGCGCCCCGGCCAGGTCGAACGAGGTGCGCTGCTTGGCGTGGCGATCAGCGACCACCGCGGAGGCGACCACGGCGGCGGCGATGCCGATCGGGAGGTTGATGAGGAGCACCCAGCGCCAGCTCAGCTCCTGGGTGATCACGCCGCCCAGGAGCGTTCCGGCGGCGCCGCCGGCGCCGTTCATCGCACCCCACAGCCCGACGGCGCGGTGACGGGCGGGGCCGGCCTCGAAGGAGGCGGTGATGATCGCCAGCGACGAGGCGGCCATCAGCGCGCCCGCGAGACCCTGGAGCGCACGGGCGCCGATGAGGACGCCGCTGGTAGGGGCGAGACCGCCGGCCAGCGAAGCCGCGGAGAACAGCGTGAGCGCGGCGACGAACGTCCGCCGCTGGCCCCACAGGTCGCCGGCCCGACCGGCCAGCATGAGAAAGCCCGCAAAGACGATCGCGTAGGCGTCGACGACCCATTGCAGGTCAGAGGCCGAGAACTTCAGGCTGGACTGGATCGACGGCAGCGCGACGTTGACGATCGACAGATCCAGGATGACCATGAACTGCGCCACGCAGCACACGGCCAGGAGCAGGCCCTTCCCGCTCTCCCGGGACCGTGGGGGTGCGACCGGCTCGGTCGGCTCCGCCGGCTGCCGGATGTCGACGCTCGCGCTCACCGGCTGGAGGGCCGCGCTGCGTCGGGCGTCGTCAATAGCCACCGGCGGACGTCGACTTGACGGCGCTACCGGCCGGGGAGACCAGGTACCAGATCCCTCCGTCGCTCGCGAGCCCCGCTCCGGAGGCCGCGCCCTGCCCCTTGTGGGTGTAAAGCGCGTGGTGGTTGTACATGACCTGCTTCTTGCCGTCGCTGCGCTTGAACGTCGAGAGGAGCGAGGCCTTGACGCCAGGCCCGGCGCGCAGGGACTGCGTCGCCAGGAGCGGCGGCCAAGCGGTGGTACAGGAGCCGGTGCACTTGCTGCCGCCCGACGGGTCGGACGTCAGGAGGTACACGGCCTGACCGGATGACGTCGTGAGCACCGAGCTGTAGCCCGGGAGCTTGGACGCCGTCACCGTCGCCGACGACGCGGCGGAGGCCGAGGCGGCGCCGCCGCTGGGCTGCGAGCTCCCACCGCATGCCGCGAGGCAGACCGTCGCGGCGGTCGCCGACATGAGCGCGGTCAGCACGGCGCGACGTGCGCTAGGACGCGGTGCGTCGTCTCGGTTGAGGGGGCGGCGGCGAATCAGCATCATCGTGAGGGCGCAGATACGGCGGGCGCGAAGCTACATTGACCCCGGTCGACCTAACGTCAAGTCAACGTAAAGTGAATGTAAGCTAACGCAAGAACCTCAGCTCGCAACGGTACACATCCTCCAGGACACGCGAGCGCGCGGGATGATGCGGTGGCCGTCACGGACGTGACGGAGCCGCGCGTCGGGGCGATCGGCGCTGCGTTCAGGGCCGGTGATCCCCGGCCCGGCCGCTGGCGTTGGCAGCGGACGGGCCGGATCTCGCCGGTTGCGCTACTTGATCGTGTACTGGTACGGCAGCGCCGCGACCTGATCGGCCTGCGGGTAGTTCACGACCGCGTCCTGGATCGAGCCGAACTCGAAGTAGGCCGTGTCGTCGAGGTAGAGCGTGCCCGTGACCTTCGTGCCAGAGGCTCCGCTCGGCGTGATCGTGACCGGAATCGTCGCGGTCTGCCCAGGCGCCACGGTGATCGGCGAGAACGAGGCCAGGCTCGTCGCCGGGTTCGCGCTGTCTGCCTCCAGGTCGCCAGTGGGCGAGCTGACCGTGGTGTCGAACGGGCTCGTGACCACGCTCGCCGAGGTGGTGGCCGTCTCGCTCGGCGGACCGGTCGTCCCGAACGTCCCGTACTCGACCGGCAGCACGTCCCACTCGCCGGTCGCGATCGGGTTGTCGGCAAACGACAGCGATGCCGTGGTGCCGATCGTCGAGGCCAGGTCAGGATCGCCGCCGACGAACTGAGACTCGAACAGGAGCGGGACCGGCCCCGTGGTCGTCGCCTGCGCCTGGAACTGGGTCGAGTTGGTCGGTACGAGGTACACCGGCAGGTTGTCGTTGACCGGCAGGTTGTCCGAGGCCCCGCTGACGGCGCCGAGCGAGAACGAGGTGCTCCCGGGCAGGCGCGCGTCTGCGAAGAACGTCTCCGGCGCGGTCCCCGTGTTCTTCACGGTGACGTTGTACGTGTGCGCCTGGCCGGCGGTCAGCTGCGCGGACGCGTCGTTCGGCAGCCCACCCGCCGAGGCCGGTACCGCCTGCGTGTTGACGCTCACCTGGAACGGCGAGGCGAGCGAGTTCCCCGACACCACGGGGGCGAACACCACCGCCAGCCTCCATCGGCCCGGAGCCGGGCTGAGCGTGTGCAGTTGGGCGCCGATCTGGTTGTCGGGCGGCGCGGTTGCAGAAGCACCCGGCACCATGTTGGTGGCGTACGCGACCGCCTCGCCCTGCGGATTGATCAGGTAGGCACCGAACTGGTTGCCGGGATCCTGGACCGTGATCGCCGCGTTGAGCTCCGGCTGTCCGGCGGCGACATCGAGCTGGTAGAAGAACTCCTGGCCGCTGATCGGCGCGCGTCCGTTGCCGCCGGTCACCGTCCCGGAGAACGTCTGATTGCCGGCCGGAATGAGGCTGCGCAAGGTCACGGGCACCGTGGTCGACGTCGTCGCGGACCCGTGACTCGACTGCACGACGATCGCCCCACTGGCGTCGCCGGGCTGCGCCGGTGTGTGCGTCCGGACCTGGACCGCCACCGACCTACCCGGAGCCAGCGTCGCCCGGGCCGGCGTGACGGTCCCGAACGGCGCGTACCTGGCGGCGCTGATGCCGAACAGCACTGGCCCGATATAGCCGCCGTGCGCGGCATCGCGGCTGTAGACGTACGCCGTCCACGTGCCAGGGGTCGGGTCGGTGACCTGGAAGTTGCCGAAGTTCCCGATGCCCTGCGGCCGCGAGTCCCCGATGAACGTGCCGTGGGGATCGATCAGTGAGATCCGCACCCGCGCGTTGAGCGACGCGTCCGCCGCCGGGTGGTACGCGGCCGATGCGCTGAGCCGGTTCTCGCCGGCGGGCACGCGGAACCTCAGCCGCTGGTAGTTGATCGGCACGCCCGCATAGTCGGGCGTCTGCGGGCCGCTGTCCGAGAGCGTGAACTGCGTGCTGGAGAGCGACCGGTAGGCGCCCAGCGTGCGACCCGAGAACGTCAGATGCTGCGTCGAGCCGCTCTCGTTGGTGACGGTGTCGGTCAGGTTCTCGGCGGTGCCGGGCTGGTCGACCGCGTTGAGCTGAGACGGGCTCGTCGCCACCACCCCGACCTTGCGGGCCTGGGCGGCTCCGCCGCCCGCGGGCTGGTTGTCGTTCTCGGCCGCGATCACGGCCTTGTAGGCGTCGACGCGACCGGAGCCCTGCTGGTCGGCGGGAGCGCCGATGTCGTCGGTGTTGGAGACGATCAGTTGCTTGACCAGCGCCGGCGTGGGCGCCGTCCCGTGGTGGGTCTTCTCATACGCCTGGATGACGAGGGCGGCGACGCCCGCCGTCAGCGGCGAGGACTGGCTGGTGCCGCCGAACGACTGGACCGGGGACGGATCGCCGGCCAGGCTGGCGCAGCCACCGAACTCGTCCAGGTTGGTCGAGCACAGCGCCCAGTCGGACTCGCCCGGCGCGACGACGTCGATCGTGCGTCCGCGCTGGTCAAAGCCAGACGAGCTGAGCGCGCTGATCTGGTCGTTGCTCCAGCTCTTGACCTCGGGGAACCGAGTGCCGCCGAAGCCGTCCTGGATGTAGTTCTGGTTATCGGTCGAGCCACCCGCGGAGATCACGTTGGGATCGGTGGCCGCCTCGCCGGTCGTGTTCGTCACTCCGGCGTCGCCGGTCGACTCGACGACCGTGATCCCGGCCGCGACCGCCTGGTCGTCGGCCTGTGCGATCAGGTCGAGCGCCCCGCCGTCGTCGGGATAGTTGTTGATCCCGAACGACTCGTTGAGGACGTTGACGTGTGCCGTCGTGATGGCGTAGTCGATCGCCTCGAGGATCGACGAATCCGGCGCGACGTTGGAGGCGCCGAAGGCGACCAGACCGACGACGTTGACCCCCGGGGCGACCCCCTCGACGCGGATGTTGCACGGGCGGTTGAGCGGCAGCGCGCTGTAGTGGCTGACGTCATAGACCTCGCGGCCCTGCGCGGCGATCGCCGACGCATCGCCGAACCCCTCCGCGCCACTGGTCGGCGCAGCGGTGCCGAAACCGCTGAAGTCCACGAGGTTGACCACGTGCTGGCCGTTGGCGCGGATGAAATCGGGATTGTTGGGGTCGATGGCATCGGCGATGAAGCCGACGGTGACCCCGGTGCCGGTGATGCCCAGCGACCGCGCCGTCCTGGCGTTCGGGTTGTCGGAGTCGACGCTCATGGTCCGCAGGGCCTCGGGCTCGAGCTGGACCTTGCCGGCGGGCGCGCAGGCGCCGGGCAGCGGCGTGGTCCCGGTGGCGGACCCGGTGCCGGCGCTTTGAGTCGTCGGGGGCGCGAGGTGCACGAGGCCGTTGGGCACGACCTCCGCGACGGCCGGATCGGAGCGCAGCGAGGAGATCTGCGCCGCTGACACCGTGGCCGACACGGCGTTGAGCGTGGTGAAGCTGTGCACGTTGCGCGCGTTGCCGGCGGCCAGCGTGTGCAGCACGGGCGCCTGGACGGCGGCGAGCGTACGGCGGCGAGCGCCGAGTGTCGAACGGTTCGCGGGCTGTGCGCGATCCTGGTTCTTGAACACCACGATCACGCTCTGCGGGGACGCCGGCGCGTGGGCCACCGACGAGGCGGAGGCCGACAGCACCTGCGACAACGCGAACAGAGACACCACGCCGACGGCGACCGTCAGCTTCAAGCGCACGCCCATCCCACTACCTCCCAAGTCGTAGGTCCGGCCCTGGAAACCGGTCCGGGCAACCTACAACGTCATCACCGTGGCGTCCACGCAAGATCGTTGCGCAGATGACTGCGGAGCGGCAGAAGGTTGTCGCGCTGGCGGCCGCCGCACGTCGCGGCGGCCGTCCTCAGGCGACGAATCAGGCGACGTCGCGGAGCTTCTGGGCCTCCGCGAGAGACTGCAACTTCTTAAGCGACTGGTTCTCGATCTGGCGGATGCGCTCGCGGGTGACGTTGAACGTCCGCCCGACCTCATCCAGCGTCCGCGGGTGCTCGCCGCCAAGCCCGTAACGGAGCTCGAGCACGCGGCGCTCGCGGTAGCTGAGGTTCTCCAGCGCCTCGCGGAGCGCTTCCTTTGTGAGGATCTCGGCCGCCCGCTCGTACGGCGACTCGGCGCGCTCGTCGGCGATGAACTGCCCGAACTCGGACTCCTCCTCGTCGCCGACCGGCTTCTCCAGCGAGACTGGCGCCTGGGCGGAGCGCTTGATGGACTCGACCTCCTCGGGCTCGATCCCCGTGACCTCGGCGATCTCCTCGGCGGTCGGCTCGCGACCGAGCTCGGTCACCAGCTTGCGCTCGGCGCGCCCGATCTTGTTGAGCTTCTCCACCACGTGCACCGGGATGCGGATGGTGCGCGCCTTGTCGGCGAGCGCGCGGGCGATCGCCTGGCGGATCCACCAGGTTGCGTACGTGGAGAACTTGAAGCCCTTGCGGTAGTCGAACTTCTCGGCAGCGCGCACCAGGCCGAGTGTGCCCTCCTGGATGAGGTCCAGGAACGGCAGGCCCTGGTTGCGGTAGTTCTTGGCGATCGAGACGACCAGGCGGAGGTTGGACTCCACCATCTTCTGCTTGGCATCGAGGTCCCCGCGCTCGATCCGCTTGGCCAGGTCGACCTCCTCCTGGGCGGTGAGCAGGCGGACCTTCCCGATGTCCTTGAGGAACAGCTGCAGAGAGTCGGTCGTCATGTCCGGCTTGAGGTCCAGCGCCGTCTTCGCCTTGCGCCGGCCGCGCTTGTCCGGCGCGCGCTCAACCTCAGTGGCGGCGAGGGCCGGGTCTACTTCTTCAACGAGCTCGATCTCGGCACGCTCGAGAAACCCGTGGAGCTCCTCGACGTCAGCTTCATCGAGATCCAGTTCCGAGATCGCGCCCGCGATCTCCGAGAACGTCAGGACCCCGAGCTGCTGGCCGCGATTGACAAGGCCCTTGATTTCTTCCAGTTCCTGCAGGTCCGCTACAGACATCTGATTCCGTTTCCGTCGTTGGCGGCGACACGCCAGCGGGTGACGTCGCAGTACAAAGAAAACCGCGGCAAAACGCCCTTCTCAGAGCGTACGACCGCTACTCAAACATACGGTCCGACTATAGTCACTATATTTTATGAAGTCAATCCGCGGCAGGCCTGCGCAGGCCGAGCTGAAGAGCCGTGTGGCGGCGCGTGGCTCGCCAGGCATCTTCTCTTTGCAATAGATCTATACCTCGGACCGTCCGCGTCGTTTCAACGATAGAACGAATTTTTTGGCGCGCCGCGTTTTTTCCGGTCGGTGCGCCATGATTGGCCCGCATGAGCGATGAGCCCCAGCCGGGAGTGATCGGGTCCCTCCCGCGGACCCGGCCCCACCGACGCAGTGACAAACGCGCCGCGCCCGCCGGTGCGCCGCCCCTCGATACCCAGGGGCAGGAGCCCGCCGTGGTGAAGGCTGCGGCGAGCCCGAAGGCCAGGCCGGCGCGCAAACCGGCAACCAAGCCCGCGGCGGCGAGAGGCACTCGGGCCGCAGCCAAGCCACGAGCGGCGAAGCCAAAGCCCGCGGCCACGACGATCGCGGCCACGACGAGGGGGGCCGCGCGCGAGAGCCAGCCCGCCGGCGGACCGCCAACGCCCGCGGCCACCCCCGCGCCCCGCGAGCCCTCCCCCCGCGAGTCCTCCCCCGGCGTGCTCGAGACCGCGGTCCAGGCCGCGGCCGAACTCGCCGAGATCGGCCTGCACGCGGGCGCGCGCGCCCTGCGCGGCGCCGTCGCGCGCCTGCCGCGCCCCTAGCCGCCGGCCGTTCGCGCCGGATCGCGCGGTCCGCCTGGAGAGATCACCGGGCGTACATAAGTCTGCCGCTGCGTTTGCGTATACTGCCGCGGCACCGGCCGAACGATCTCTCCTCCGGGAGGGATCGACGGGGGAACCACTCGCGGGTTGTCGCAGACCCGCAGGGGCGAATCGGTCCCGCTAAGGACCGTAGCGCCGAAAAAGCGCGAGCCCGTCAGCTCACCTCGTAGGCCCCAATGCAGGACCCAAATTCAAGTGACTCGTCGTCGTCGACACGCCCGTGCCGTTCCCGTGCTGCTTGCCGCAGCGCTGGCGGTACCTGCCGCCGCGCTGGCCTCCTCGGGTGGAGGCGCGGGGGTCGCACCGGGCGGCTCGCCGGTGAGCCCGTCGACCGGCACGACGACGACCACGGGCACCACGACCGGTGCGGCCCCCTCGGTCCAGAGCGGAGACGTGACCGTCTCCACCAGCGGCAACGGCATCACGCTGCAGACCAACGCCTCGGGGATCCTGCGCAAGGGGCTGGAGTTCTCGGGCACGGCGCCCACGCAGATGGCCGGGCAGACGATCCAGATCCAGCGCTCGGGCCACCAGACCAACTGGACCTGGGCGAACACGGTGACGGCCATCGTCGGCTCCGACGGAACCTTCGACGCCGTCTGGCAGACCGACCACATCGGTCAGTTCGCGATGCGCGCGGTCCTCGCCACTACGTCGTCTCAGGCCGAGGGCGCGTCGATGACGCCGTCCCTCACCACCACCGTCTACCGGCCGTCGCGGGCCACCGAGTACGGCCCCGGCTTCTACGGCAAGAAGACGGCCTGCGGCCAGCGGCTGCGGCGGGGTACGATCGGTCTTGCCAACCGGACGCTGCGCTGCGGCGAGTCGGTCGCCGTCTATTACAAGGGCAGGACGCTGGTCGTCCCGGTCATCGACCGCGGCCCCTACGCCAACGGCGCCGACTGGGACCTCACCGTCGCCACCGGCAAGGCCCTGGGCCTCACGGGCACCGCGCAGATCGACGCGGTCTCCCTCCCTCAGCGCTGACCGCGCTCAGGGCTCCTCGGGACCGCGAACCTCGACGCCGCCCGCCTCGGCGGCGAAGCGCGCCACCTCGGCGGCCTCGATCAGCTCGCCGCTCGTGCGGCCATCCTCGCCGAATACGGCTACTCCGACGCTCGCCGCCAGCGGCGCTCCCTGCCACTGCTCGGTGGACCGCACCGCCGACGCGATGCGGTCGCCCAGCGCGTGGGCGCCGCCGCGGGCCGTGTCGCGCGCGATGATCCAGGCGCGGGCGTCGCTCTCGCACACCAGGATGTCCTGACGGCGCACCGCGCTGCGCACGGCGCCGGCAAACCGGTTGAACACGGCGCGCGCCTCGGCGCGGGCCTCGATCGCGGTGACGCGCTCGGCGTCCTCCAGCTCGGCCAGCAGCAGCGACAGCGGCGCGCCCGCCGAGCGCACGATCTCGTCCTCCAGCGCGCTGACCCACAGGGCGCGCGACGGGTCCAGGGTGGGCGGGTCCGACAGACCGGGCCACGCGCGGGCGCCGGGCGGCGGCGTGGCCGCGCCGGGCTCCGGCGGCGGGGCGGTCGCGGCGGGCGGCTCGGGCGGGGGCGGCGGAGGTGGAGCCTGACGGGCGCGTCGTCGCCACCGGCGGCGGCGGGGCCATCGCCGGCGGCTCCGGGACCGGCGGCCGCACGGGAGCGACCGGCGGCGGCGCGGGCGAGACCGGCGCGGGTGCCCACGACACCGGCGCGGGGGCCGACCGCTCGAGCGCTGCGGAGCGCACGAGCTCCCCGATCAGCGCCAGACGCTCGGTCAGCTCGGCCACGAGGTCGGCATCGGCCCCGCGCAGCTCGTCGCGGACGGCGGCCCAGATGACGCCGACGAGGGCATCGACGGCCCGGGACACCGCCGCGGGCGCGGCGGCGCCGGCCAGCTCGCCCACCCGGGCGGCCAGCGGGGTCAGCACCCCGCCCGGCTCCAGCCGGCGCAGATCGGCGTCATCGGCGATGGCGCGCAGCACCGCGTCACACACTCGGGGTCCGTCGCGAGTGAGCTCGGTGGCGAGGATGGCGGGGGCGTCGTCGAGCGGCGCCTGCTCGAGCAACGCGAGGAGCCATCCCTTGGCCAGATCCTCTGACCGCGGGAGCAGCGCATCAATCGGAGCGTCGGCAACCGGCCGTGCCCGCCGCCGCCGTGGGGGCATGGACGGCATCGGCCGTCTTGTATCACGCCCCCCTGTCGACTCCATGCGCCTTCACCGCAATATGCTGAAAATCCGATCCGCGCTAGGCCCGTCCACCACCCGCCCTGATGCCCCGTTCCCTCATTTCCATAACCGACGCGCGCCAGCGAGTGCTCGACGCGACCGGCCCGCTCGACACCGAGACGGTGGAGCTCGACGACGCGCTCGGTCGCGTGCTCGCGCAGGACGTCACCGCGGCCGGCGACGTGCCGCCGTTCCCGTGCTCGGCGATGGATGGCTACGCCGTGCTGGCCGGCGCTGCCGGGCGCACCCTGCAGATCGTCGGCGAGTCGCGCGCGGGTACCCCCTCCAGCCACCGCCTGGCCGAGGGCGAGGCGGTGCGCATCTCCACCGGCGCCGCGATCCCGCCCGGGGCGACGGCAGTGATCCCCCAGGAGAACGTCGACCTCAACGGCGGCGACGCGATCCACACCAACGCCGCGGCCACCGTCGGCGAGCACATCCGCGGCGCCGGCGAGGACATGCGCGCGCAGACGATCGTGCTCAGGGCCGGGACTCCGCTGGCACCCGTCGCGCTGGGCGCCGCGGCCGCCGCCGGAGTGGGCTCTGTGGTCACCACCCGCCGGCCGCGGGTGGCGGTCCTGTGCACCGGCGACGAGCTCCGGGCGCCCGGCGAGCCGCTCGGCCCCGGCGAGATCCACAACTCCAACGCCCCCATGCTCATCGGCCTGGCCCGACGGGCCGGCGCCGTCACGACCCCGGCGCAGCGGCTGCCCGACGACCGCGACGCCACCACCGAGGGCATCGGCGCGGCCCTGGCGCAGTCAGACGTGGTGATCATCTCCGGCGGCGTCTCGGTGGGCCCCCATGACCACGTCAAGCCCGCCCTCGACGCGCTCGGCGTCGACGAGGTGTTCTGGAGCGTGGCGCTGCAGCCGGGCAAGCCGACGTGGTTCGGCGTCCCCGCGGCGGGCCGGCCGCTGGTGTTCGGGCTCCCCGGCAACCCGGTGTCCGCGGTGGTGACCTTCAGCCTGTTCGTGGCGCCGGCGCTGGCCGCCCTTCAGCGCGGGCCGGCCCCCGAGCCACCACTCGCCACCGCCCTCCTGGGCGTGGACGTGGCGCGCAATCCCCGCCGCGATCAGATGATCCGCGTGCGCCTCGCCGAGGAGGACGGCGCGACGCGCGCCTATCCCAATGGCGCCCAGGGGTCGCACATCCTCACCTCGCTGCTCGGCGCCGACGCGCTGGCCCTCATCCCCTCCGGCGACGGCGACGTGCCCGCCGGGACCACCGTCACGCTGCACGCGCTGGCGGGCTGAACGAAGTCTTAGCGCGCCGATGGCTTGCCGTGCCTCCAAAACGGGCACAATCTGCGCCGTGATCGCACCACTGGCCCTGGTGGCGTGCGTCCTGTCCGCGGCGGCCGCGATCTTCCGCCGGCAGCGGCGGCGCCGGCTCCCGGCGCAATCGGTGATCGTCTCGCCGCGTAAGTCGACGGTGATCCAGCAGGACGGCGCCGTGCGCTCCGTGCAGTCGGCCGTGCTGACGATGAGCGCCGCCGATCTGGAGCGCATCTGGACCCCCGCCAATCTGGAGAACCTGGCGCGCACCTACTGGCGCTTTCTCTCACGGGTGACGCTCGGCTTCATCCGTGTCAAGTACACGGCCGAGAGCCGCTCGGTGGTGTTCCTGGCCCGGCCGCTGACGCTCCTGCGCTTCGGCGCGCCCGAGTACACCATCGAGGACGACCACGGCGCCGTCCGCTGGCCGATCCGCGACGGCCTGCTCGCCGCCCGGGCGGGCCGCGGCAAAGGTGGCTTCCTCGCGCTCGACGTCCGCCGCGAGCCGCCCCACGAGGACGGCCAGGAGGACCTCCTCATCGAGGTCGAGGTGGCGAACTTCTATCCCTCGATCTCCGTCGGGTTCTCAGAGCCCGTCTATGAGATGACCCAGTCCGCCGTGCACGTGCTGGTCACACACGCCTTCCTGCGCTCGCTGGCCAAGCTGGACCTCGCGCGCTCCAAGGTCGGGCAGTTCGCCGACCAGCCCGATGGCGCTGACTGGGACGCCGCTGCGGAACGCTCGCGGGAAGGCGCCGCGGCTCAGCCGTAGGTCGTGATGCCCATCGCGCGCATCTTCGCGCGGTCGTGGCGCGCGTGGATCCGGCGCACGGTCCCCGAGCGCGAGCGCATCACCAGCGACTCGGTGGTCGCCCCGCGATCGCCCTGGTAGCGCACGCCCTGGAGCACGTCGCCGTCGGTGACGCCGGTGGCCGAGAAGAACGCGTTCTCGCCCTGGACCAGGTCATCGCAGGTGAGCACCTTGTCGAGGTCATAGCCGGCGTCGACGGCGGCGGTGCGCTCCTCGTCGGTGCGCGGCCACAGCCGCCCCAGGAGCTGCCCGCCGATGCACTTGATCGCCGCCGCGGAGATGACGCCCTCCGGGGTGCCGCCGATCCCCCACAGCAGGTCGACCGGGGAGTTCTCGCTGACCGCCAGCAGCGAGGCGGAGACGTCGCCGTCGGTGATGAGGCGCACGCGGGCGCCCGCCTCGCGGACCTGACGCATCGCGTCGTGGTGGCGCTCGCGGTCGAGCATGACCACCATCACGTCGCGGATGTCGCGCTTGCGGCGCTCGGCCACGAGACCCAGCGTCTCGGCCAGAGGCCGGTCGAGGTCGAGCAGGTCGGCGATATCGGGGCCGCCCGCGATCTTCTCCATGTACACGCACGGGCCGGGATCGAACATCGAGCCCCGTTCCGACAGCGCGATCACCGCCAGCGCGCTGGGCATCCCCAGCGCGGCCAGGCGCGTGCCCTCCAGCGGATCGACGGCGATATCGACCTTGGGAGGGGTCCCGTCGCCGATCTGCTCGCCGTTGTAGAGCATCGGGGCCTCGTCCTTCTCGCCCTCGCCGATGACGACGACGCCGTCCATGGACACCGTGTCGAGCACCAGGCGCATGGCATCGACGGCCGCCTGGTCAGCGCCCTCCTTGTCCCCGCGGCCGACCATCCGCGCGGCGGCGAGCGCCGCGGCCTCGGTGACGCGCACCAGCTCCAGCGCGAGGTTGCGATCGGGCTTCTGGCTCGGCGGGGTGTTCATAGGACTCCAGGGGGTTTGCGGCCGGCCGCGCTCTCCTTGGCGCGCCACACCGAGCCGGTGAGGATAAGGAGATCGGCCGCAACCGCGACCCACCACCCGCCGGCGACGGTGATCTCACTGGGCGGGGAGCCGGGATGATCGATCACCCCGACGAACAGCGTGATGATCAGCGCGGTCATCGCGGTGACGGCGGTGAGCTCGCCGCGCGGCCACGACAGCGCATGGCCGCGCGCGATGATCCAGGCGAGGATCAGGGGCGCGACGGCGGCGATGACGAAGATGAAGCGGAGCGCCGACAGGGCGGCCCAGCCGCTGCACGTGGTGTTGGGGCCGCGGCAGCCGCCCACCACCGCATTGCGGTTGCCCAGCGAGTACCAGCTCAAGAACAGGGACAACCCCAGCAGGATTCCCCCCGCGACGGCCACCAGCTCACCGCGGTCGAGCTGCTTGAGGTTCATCGACGCGAGCCTAACCATTTTGAGCAGATCTCAAGCGCCCGCGACGTCGACACCCGAACCCCGATCACCGACTTAACGTTTCGGGAAGATTCGAGGCTGTCACACTAATGAGATGGACGGCTTCCAGGCAGCCGTCGCGCCCAGCGACGCCCAGACAGCGATCGACCGGCTGCAGGAGGCACGCGAGCGGACGCTCGAGCTGGTGGCCCCGTTCTCCGACGAGGAGCTCGAGCGGGTCCATTCCACGCTGTTGAGCCCGTTGGTCTGGGACCTCGGGCACATCGCCGCCTTCGAGGATCTGTGGATCGTGCACCGCTTCGGTGGTGAGCCGCTGCTGCGCGAGGAGATGGCCGACGTCTATGACGCCTTCGAGACCCCGCGTGCCGGCCGGGGCGATCTCCCCCTCCTGCGCCCGCACGAGGCCCGGGAGTATCTCCAGGACGTCCGTGAGCGGGCGCTCGACGTGATCGAGCGCCGCGGCGTGGGTGACGGCGTGATCGCCGAGCTCATCGTCCGCCACGAGCAACAGCACACCGAGACGATGCTCCAGACGATCCAGCTCGCCCAGCTGGCGGGGCTGTCGGAGTTCGCCGCCGCGGGTGCGAACGGCCTTGCCGAGACGGGCGCGGCCCCAGGCACCGGCAGCGCGCGCTCCTTCACCGGACTCGAGCTCGTGGAGATCCCGGCCGGCCCGTGCACCATCGGCGCCGATGCCGCGGGGTTTGCCTACGACAACGAGCGGCCCCGTCATCGCAGCGACGTCCGCGCCTACCTGATCGGCCGCACGCCGATCACCAACGCCACGTACCTGACGTTTGTGGAAGGGGGTGGATACGAGCGACGTGAATGGTGGTCTGACGAGGGATGGTCGTGGAAGGAGGACTACGACATCACCCGACCACAGTGCTGGACGGCCGATCTGCGGTCCGAGTGGCGCCTGTCGGGACTCGAGCCGCTGCACCCGGATCGCCCGGTCGTCCACATCTCCTGGTTCGAGGCCGACGCCTTCGCTCGAGCGCATGCCGGCCGCCTGCCCACCGAGATCGAGTGGGAGAAGGCGGCGACCTGGGACCAGGAGCAGCAGACCTCCCTGCTGTATCCATGGGGCGACGACCCCATCGCCCCCGGGTTGCACGCCAACGTCGATCAGCGCGCCGGAGGCTGCGTCCCCGTCGGATCGCTGCCCGACGGCGCCTCTCCGTACGGCGTCTTGGGCATGATCGGCGACGTCTGGGAGTGGACGTCGAGCAACTTCACCGGCTATCCGGGCTTTGAGCCCTTCCCCTACCGCGAGTACTCCGAGGTCTTCTTCGGAGACGAGTACAGGGTGCTGCGCGGCGGCGCCTGGGCCACCCGGTCGGGCGTCATCACCCCCACGTTCCGCAACTGGGACTTTCCCCAGCGGCGGCAGATCTTCTCTGGCCTGCGAATCGCAAAGGACCTCTGACATGGAGCCGCTCTCGCAACCCCTCGTCCAGGTCGACTCGTGGTTGTCGGAGGACGACGAGCGGTCGCTGGCCAACGACGTGCTCGACGGGCTCACCAAGCCGTTCAAGGAGCTTGCCCCCAAGCACTTCTACGACGCCCGCGGATCGGAGCTGTTCGAGCAGATCACCGAGCAGCCCGAGTACTACCCGACGCGCACGGAGCTCGCGATCCTCAGCGAGCGCGCCGCAGAGATCATCGAGCTCACGGGCGCGGGCGAGCTGGTGGAGCTGGGCGCCGGCGCCTCCGACAAGGCGCGTGTCCTGCTCGACGCGATGCGCGACGCCGGCACCCTGCGCCGCTACATCCCGCTCGACGTCTCCCAGAGCGTCGTCGAGGATGCCGCGCGCACGCTGATCGAGGACTACGAGGGCCTTCAGGTGTACGGGGTCGTGGGTGATTTCGAGCGCCACCTCGAGCACGTCCCGGATGACGGGCGGGTGGGCGGCAACCGTCTCGTCGCGCTCCTGGGCGGGACGATCGGCAACTTCCCGCCCGGCACGCGGCGCAACGTGCTGGGGAAGATCGGCACGCTCCTGGGTCCCGACGACCGGCTGCTCCTCGGCACCGACCTGGTCAAGGACCCTCGCATCATCGAGGCCGCCTACAACGACGTGGCCGGGATCACCGCGGCGTTCAACCGCAACCTGCTGCACGTCCTCAACCGCGAGCTCCACGCCGACTTCCAGCCCGAGAGCTTCGAGCACATCGCGTTCTATGACCGCCGCAACGAGTGGGTCGAGATGCGCCTGCGAGCCACGCGCGCGATGAGCGCCTACATCGCCGACCTCGACCTGCGCGTGGAATTCGCCGCCGGCGAGGAGCTGCGCACCGAGATCAGCGCCAAGTTCACCCGGTCCCACGTGGAGGCCGACCTCGAGGCCTCGGGCCTGGAGCTCGAACGCTGGTTCACCGACCCGGAGAGGCTGTTCGCGGTGACGATGGCCAGGCCGCCCGCCGACGGCTCGCAGTAGGGTTCGCCGCCATGCGGATCGACGGCTCAGCCGCCATCGTCGCCGGCGGGGCCTCCGGGCTCGGGGAGGCGACGGTGCGCCACCTGCACGGCGCCGGGGCACACGTGACGATCGCCGACCTCAACCGCGAGCGTGGTGAGGCGCTCGCTGCCGAGTTGGGTGAGCGGGCGTCGTTCGCGCACACCGACGTCACGCAGCCCGAGACGGTGGAGAGCGCGGTGGCGCAGGCCGCGGGACAGACCGCAGGCGACGGGCTGCGGATCTGCGTGTGCTGCGCGGGCATCGGCCACGGCGAGCGGGTCGCGGGGCGCCGCGGGGCCCATGCCCTGGAGCCCTTCGAGAAGGTCATCGCCGTGAACCTGATCGGGACCTTCAACGTGCTGCGCCTGGCGGCGGCCGCGATGCTCGGCAACGAGCCGCTCGAGTCCGGCGAGCGCGGCGTGTGCATCAACACCGCGTCGATCGCCGCCTTCGACGGCCAGATCGGCCAGGTCGCCTACTCGGCGTCCAAGGGCGGGATCGTGGGGATGACGCTCCCGGCGGCGCGCGACCTGGCGGTCGGCGGGGTGCGCGTGTGCACGATCGCGCCGGGCACGTTCGAGACCCCGCTGCTGGGCGAGCTCTCGGAGGAGACCCAGCGGGCGCTCGGCGAGGCGGTGCCATTCCCGTCGCGGCTGGGCCAGCCCGCCGAGTACGCGGCCCTCGCCGCCCACATCGTCTCCAACCAGATGCTCAACGGAGAGGTCATCCGCCTCGACGGCGCGCTGCGGATGCCCCCGCGATAGACGCGGGCGCGGTGGCCGTATACGCTGCCGCGCCACCGTGAGACGGACGACACTGACAGCCCTGACCGCAGCCGCGGCGATCAGCGCGATCGCGGCCGCGGTGGCGAGCGCGGCGCCGGTGGCCAGCAAGCCGCCGACGATCAGCGGAAAGCCCGCCTACCAGCAGACGCTCACCTGCAACAAGGGCACGTGGTCAGCCGATGCCGTGTCGTTCTCCTACGCCTGGGCGATCTCCGGCGGGTCGACGATCGCCACCGGGCCGACGCTGAAGGTGCCCGCGTCCGCCATCCAATACAACGTGGTGTGCATCGTCACCGCCCGCGACGCGCACGGCGACACCACCCCGGCCAGCTCGGCCCAGGTCCTCATCGCGCCCGGAATCTCGACCGTGAAGATCACCAAGGCCGGCGTGAGGAATGGGGTCGTCACGATCTCCGGCCTCGTCGGCCCCACCGCGGCGCGCAAGAAGGGTCCCGACGGATCGTCCACGGTCGTCCTCGACCGCGAGCTCACGTCCAAGATCAACGTCCAGCAGATCTCCGACCCCAAGGTCGTCAAGAGCAAGGACGGCTCGTTCACGCTCTCCGGCCGCGACACCAAGGGCAGGCACACCTACATCGTCAACTTCGACCCGTCCCCGGGGTCGGGGTTCGCGCCCGGCAGCGCGACGCGCACTCTGACCGTCCACTAGGCGGTTTGCGGACCCGCCCGGCACGTCTGCCCTGGGTATGGGCGCACGTCGACGGCGAGCTTTTCGAGAACGAGGACCGGGCGGCCCGGACGCGTCAGGCGGTCTCTCAGCGGAGGTCGGGGCGGATACTGCAGGAAATAGCTGCACTATCCGCCACAACCCCCTGAAAACGGAGCAAATCAGCCCCTCAGCTCACCCTTCCCCCAACCCTGCCGTTTGACCAACGCCTGGCCCCCGCCACGCAGGTCCCCCACAGCCAACCGCGGGCTACAGCAGCTCGATCAGCATGGCCTGCCCCATCCCCCCCGCGACGCACATCGACTCGATGCCGTAACGGCCGTTGACGCTGCGCAGGCCGTTGATGAGGGTGGTCATGATCCGTGCGCCGGTCATCCCGAACGGGTGGCCGAGGGCGATGGCGCCCCCGAACGGGTTGAGCTTCTCGTCGGGGATCCCCAGCTCGTCCTTGCACGGGACGATCTGGGCGGCGAAGGCCTCGTTGATCTCGACGATGTCGATGTCCTCGATGGACATGCCGGTCTGCTTGAGCAGGGCCTGGATGGCCGGGATCGGGCCCAGGCCCATGATCTCGGGGCGGATGGCGGCGACGGTGGAGGCGAGGATCCGCGCCAGTGGCTTGACCCCGATCCGCTCGGCCTTCTCGTCTGACATGACGAGCACCGCGGCGGCGCCGTCGTTGAGCGGGCAGGCGTTGCCGGCCGTGACCGTGCCGTCGGGCTTGAAGGCGGGCTTGAGCTTGCCCAGGACCTCCATCGTCGTCCCGGGGCGCGGGCCGTCGTCCTTGGCCACGACGGTCTCGGGGACCTCCACCTCGTTGCCGTCGCCATCGGTCTCCGTGTGCGCGGGTACGGTCACGGGGACGATCTCGGCGTCGAAGTGGCCGGACTCGCGCGCCTCGACGGCGCGGTTCTGGGAGATCACCGCCCACTCGTCCTGCTGCTCGCGGGTGACGTTGCAGCGCTCGGCGACGTTCTCGGCCGTCATGCCCATCGGGATGTAGACGTCGTAGAGCGAGCCCTCAGAGCCGTTGAGCTTGACGTTCTTGCTCTCCTCCATCATCCCGGCGCCCAGCCCGGCGCGTGACACGGCCTCGACCCCGGCGGCGATGTACTGGTCGCCCTCGCCGGCGCGGATGGCGTGGGCCGCCATCCGGATCGTCATCAGCGACGAGGCGCAGAAGCGATTGACGGTGCAGCCGGGGACGTGATGGTCCAGGCCCGCCAGCAGCGCCGCGTTGCGCCCGACGTTGTAGCCCTGCTCCCCCACGCCGGAGGCCGCGCCCATCAGGACGTCGTTGGTCTGCGCGAAGTCGACGTCGGGGTTGCGCTCAACGAGGGTGCGGATGGGCAGGGCGGCCAGCTCGTCGGCGCGCACCGATTTCAGGGACCCCTTGCCCGCGCGTCCGATGGGCGTGCGGATGGCGTCGACGATCACGGCGTCAGGCATGGGCGGTCTCTCCTTGGACTTGGGCGGCGTCGAGGGTCGCGGGTTGCCGGGGGTCAGAGGCCGAGGCCCCGGACGCCCGTCTCGCCCCAGCCGAGGTGGTGGGCGAGCTCGTGACGCACGGTCCGCCTCACCTGAGCCTTGAGCAGCTCGGGGTCGTGGCCGAAGTCGCGCATCAGGGTGTCGCGGAAGATGATGATCCGGTCGTGGAAGTGGTCGCGGGCCACGGTGTCGCCCTGGTACAGGCCGTAGGCGCGGCGTGCCCGGCCCCCGTCGGAGACGACGATCGCGACATGCTCCAGCGCCCGGTGAAACTCCAGCGGCAGCTCGTCGAGCGCCGAGCGCACCAGCGCCTTGAAGTCCTCGTCGCTGGTGAGCGCGTACTCGTCGTCATCGTCGGTATATCCGTCCCCATCCGGGCCGTCATAGGAGTCATATCCGCGCGCGGCGAGCTCCTCGGCGCGCTGGACGATGGCCTCGAACTCCTCCTCGGAGGCCGGCTCACGCCAGTCGGCCATGCGGGTCATGGCCAGCACGACGACGCTGCCGATGATCGCGGCCCCGGCCGCAAAGATCGCGATGCCCTGGAGCAGCCGGATCGCCGGGGAGTCGCTGAAGCCGGCCATGACGCTCACCGCGCCCAGGCCGATCGTCAGGGCCGCGACGGCGGCAAGGAGGATGCGGCGCAGAGTCGGCGGCTGGCCTGGCATCGCCGTTACCTGAGCGTCCGGGCGATCACGAGGCGCTGGATCTCGTTGGTCCCCTCGTAGATCTGGGTGATCTTGGCGTCGCGCAGCATACGCTCCACCGGGTACTCCTTGACGTAGCCATATCCGCCGAGGACCTGCACGGCCTCGACGGTGACCTTCATCGCCACGTCAGAGCAGAACAGCTTGGCCATCGCCGAGTACTTCCCGATGTCAGCGTCGCCACGATCGATCTTGGCGCACGCCTGGTAGAGCAGCTCGCGCCCCGCGGCGCACTGGGTCTCCATGTCAGCCAGCTTGAACTGGATCGCCTGAAACGCGTTGATCGGCTTGCCGAACTGCCGGCGCTCACGCGCATACGCGGCGGCGTAGTCAGTCGCGCCCTGAGCGATCCCCAACGCCTGGGCGGCCACCCCCAGCCGCGAGCGATCCAGAGTGCCCATCGCCACCTTGAACCCCTCGTTGATGTCCCCGATGACGTTCTCGGCCGGGACACGGACGCCATCGAAGATCGGCTGCCCCGTCGGTGAACCCCGGATCCCCAGCTTGTGCTCCAGCTTGCCGACACTGAAGCCGGGACGATCGGCCTCGACCACGAACGCGGTGATGCCGTGTGAATGGCCGGCCTCGCGGTCGGTCACCGCGAACACGACATAGAAGTCAGCGACCCCCAGGTTGGTGATCCAGTTCTTGGTCCCGTCGATCACCCACTCCTCGCCGTCCCTGACCGCGCGGGTGAGCATCCCGCCCGGGTCAGACCCGGCCTCGGGCTCAGACAGCGCGAACGCCGGCGACCACTCGCCGCTGGCGCAGCGCGGCAAAAAGCGGTCCTTGAGCTCCTCGGAGCCAAACAGCTTGATCGGCAGCGTCCCCAGCTCCTGGATCATCAAGATCAGCGCCGTCGACGCGCACGCCTTGGCGATCTCCTCGACCGCCATGTTGAGCATCAACGTGCCCGTGCCGGTGCCACCGTGCTCCACCTCGAACGGGAGCCCCAGAATGTCCTGCTCGGCCAGCAGCTTGCGCAGGTCGTGCGGGTAGGCGGCCTCCTCATCGATCGCAGCCGCCCGCGGAGCGATCCGCTCCCGCGCGATCTCACGGATCGTGTCCCGGAAATCCAGGTGCTCCTGCGGGATCGTGTACAGCTCAGACAGCGCGGACATGGTGCGCTGTGGATGCTAGTGCCTCGACTCGCTCAGCCGGCGGCCCGAGCCGCCCCGCGCGCTACAGGCCGGACGGGTGGCGGATCACGTAGTCGCCGCCGTCCTGGAGGTTGGCGGTCACGTTGGCCGGGGTGAGCCAGCGCGGGCCGGTCCCGCCCGGCGTCGTCGGGCCGTAGTGAGCGGTGTCGAACGCCAGCCCGGCGATCACGATGAACGTGTGCTGGGCGTCGGCGTAGATCGTCATCCACTGACCGGGGCCGGCGGTGCCGTAGGACTCCAGCTGGGTCGAGTCCTCGGGGGCCGAGAGCAGGTTGGCGCCGTGCAGCGCGAAGCTCACCGCGCCCGAGCAGTCGTAGGCGGAGTCGTTCCACTTGCCGTGGCCACCGCCGACGCGGTAGGGCTTGTCGATGATCGAGTTGGCGGCGTTGATCGCTGCCACGACGGCCTGCGGGGCGCCCGCCGGGGGCGTGACGGTCCCGTCGGAGTTGAGCGTCGCCTTGCCCACCGGGCCGGTCGCGGTCATCGCCTTGGCGACGACCTGGCGCAGGGCCTGGGACTGGGCGTAGGTGACCACGCCGTTGTCGTCGAGCCCGTTGGCGTCCTCGAACTTGACGACGTTGGCCTTGGTACCCGGCCCGAAGTCGCCATCGACGGCGGTCGGGAAGCCGGCCAGCGTGAGGTAGCCCTGGAGGACGCGGACGTCGTGGCCCTTCATCCCCTGATGCAGCGTGCGCTCGCCCAGGTGCTGCGAGCCGCCGTCCTGCGTGACGGGGGCGAGCACCGGGTTGTTGGAGATCACGCTCGTGGGGTCATCGGCTGAGGCGGCCTGCTTGGCGTGCTTCTTGCCGCCGGCCGGCCCGCCCTGGCCCAGCGCGGTCCCGCCGCTGCCGGGGCTGCTGTCCGCGTTGGACGCGCCGGCGATGACCAGCTGCAGCTTGCGGACGAAGGAGGAGGTGACCACGCCGTCGACGGCCAGGTGGTACCTGCGCTCGAAGCTCTTGACGTTGCGCTCGGTCGTCGGCCCGAACATGCCGACCGCGGGCGTCTTGAAGCCGGCCTTGGTGAGGTCGGCCTGGAGGGTCCGCACATCGCTCCCGCTCATCCCCTGTCGGAGGACCCGGCTCCCCAGCCGCTGTTTACCGGCGGCCTGGGCGGATATGGGAAATGCGAGAGCAGTGAGCGCCAGGATCCCGGCAATGCGGGGAACGGCGCGGACGCGGACTTGGAACAAAGTAACCCTTCTCTTTCGGACGCCTACGGGGTTAGCTGACGGGCTCGCGCTGAAAGAGATGCGCTACGCCGGAAGTCCGGCGATTCGCCCCATGGGACCCGGGTGGGTCCCAGCGGGTTCCCCGATCGCCTCGGCCACGGCCTTGACGATTCGGCTGGGTGCTTATCGGCTGGGCAGCCTACACGACCTGCAAGATGTCTGTCACACCATCCTTTGCACCCTCCTGATGGGAGGAGATTCGGGGTCGATGCCGGGCCTCCTACCCCGCAGGCTAATCTGCAGAAACATGGGCGTTGACTACACCCCCCAAGAGGTTTCTCAGCTTCAGGCCGACGGCGAGATCCAGCTCATCGACGTGCGCGAGGTCCACGAGCACGAGGCGGGCCGCATCGCCGGTGACCGCCTGATCGTGCTCTCAAATCTCAGCGCCGAGGCCCACACGATCGACCAGGGCCGGCCGGTGGTCTTCTACTGCCGCAGCGGCGCGCGCTCGGCGATGGCCACCCAGGCCTTCTCCGAGGCGGGCTTCGACGCCCACAACATGTCCGGCGGGCTGCTGGCCTGGGACGCGGCGGGGCTCCCGCTCGATCCCGAGGGCGGCTACGTCGACGTGGCCTGAGCCCGCGCTACCGCTTCCACTTGATCGAGCAGCCGACCGGTGTCGTCTCGGCCCGCTCGGGCTGGTGGCCGGCGAGGACCGCGTCCAGCGCGTCGCGCAGCCACGCCGCGCGCTGGCTCGGATCGTCGTAGTCGGAGTCGGGCGCGCCGCGGTAGCGCAGCGTCCCCTCGGCGTCGAGCACGAACACGTCGGGAGTCGTCTTGGCTCCGTACTCCCGGGCCACCCGCTGGGTGGGGTCATGCAGGTAGGGCATGGGCCAGTCCTCGCGGGCGACGCGGCTCTGCATGGCCTCGTAGGAGTCCCGCGGATAGCGCTCCGCGTCGTTGGCGTTGATGGCCAGAAAACGCACGCTGCGGTCGGCATAGTCGCGCGCGGCGTCGGCGATCCGTTCGTGCCACGCCAGCGCATAGGGGCAGTGGTTGCAGGTGAAGACGAGCACCGTCGGCGCATCGCCCTCGCCGGTCAGCGACCAGCCGTCCCCCGCCGTGTCGGGCAGCGTGTAGTCCGGTGCCCGCTCGCCGATATCGACGCTCATCGTCTCGCTCCTTTCAATGCCTCACGAAGATCCTCGGGGTCGGGGGTGGGTGACACCCGACCGTCGCGGCGCACATACACCCGGCAATTGAGTCCTGCCGGCTCCGCGTCGCCGCCCTTGCCCAGCGCCGCCATCAGCTCCACCCCGTCGATGAGGATCGTGGGCGAGCCGGTGAACGCAGCCGCCTCGGCCTCGGCATCGGTGCGGATCTCGCGCATGGCGACGTCACCGGGCAGCCCCAGCTCGTCGAGCGCTTCGCGCAGCTCGGTGAGCGCCCGCTCGGTGGACGGGCAGCCCTCCCACCACAGCAGCTCGACGGTCAGGCCACGGTCCACGTATCGCCGGCGAAGAGCAGGTCGGACAGCTGCTCGTCGTTGGCCGGCTCGCTGGCGCCGCGGCGAAAGACCGGCCGGTCGACGTCGCGGAAGATCCCGATCGGGGTCGGCCCGGTCGGCGTCTCTGCCAGCTTGGCCAGCGAGAACGCCTGGCCGGCGTCCGAGCGCGCCGGATCGTGGACGAGCAGCTCTGACTGATCGACGTCGGCGACGTCCACCACCGTCAGGCAGCCGTCGGGGCCGCGGATGACCCCGCGCTCGTCGTCGGCCCCGAAGCGGATCGGCTGACCGGCCTCCAGACGGATCTGGTTGGCGTCCTTGGTCTCCTTGTCGGTGAGCGCCGAGAACGCGCCGTCGTTGAACACCGGGCAGTTCTGGTAGATCTCGACCAGCGCGGCGCCCTCGTGAGTGGCGGCGGCGCGCAGCACCTCGGTGAGATGGTGGCGGTCGCGGTCGATCGTGCGCGCGACGAACGAGGCCTCGGCCCCCAGCGCGAGCGCGACCGGGTTGAACGGGTGATCGGCGACGCCGAAGGGCGTGGACTTGGTGATCTTGCCCAGCTCGGAGGTGGGCGAGGCCTGGCCCTTGGTCAGGCCGTAGATCTGGTTGTTGAAGAGCAGGATCTTGACCGGCACGTTGCGGCGCAGCGAGTGGATGAGGTGGTTGCCCCCGATCGACAGCGAGTCACCGTCGCCCGAGACGACCCAGATCGACAGGTCATCGCGCGAGGTGGCCAGCCCGGTGGCCAGCGCCGGCGCGCGGCCGTGGATGCCGTGCATGCCGTAGGTGTCCATGTAGTAGGCAAACCGGCCCGCGCAGCCGATCCCGGTGATGAAGACGATCCGCTCCGGCGGGATCCCGAGCTCGGGCATGAACTGCTGGACCGCGGACAGCACGGCGTAGTCGCCGCAGCCCGGGCACCAGCGGGTCTCCTGGTCTGACTGGAAGTCGGCCTTGGTCAGCGTGGCGCTCATTGGCGGTTGGCGATCTCCTCTTCCATCTCGGAGGCGAATAGGGGCTGCCCCTGGATCTTGGTGTAGGACTCGACGTCGACCAGGAAGCGGCTGCGCAGCAGCATCGCCAGGTGGCCGCTGTTGAGCTCGGGCACAAGCACGCGCTCAAAGGAGCGCAGCACGTCCCCGACGTTGGCGGGCAGCGGGTTGAGGTGGCGCAGCTGGGCCACCGCGACCTTGTGGCCGACCTCGCGGGCGCGGCGGGCGCCGGCGCGGATAGCGCCCTCGGTCGAGCCCCAGCCGAGCACCAGAAGCTCGGCCCCGGGCTCTGAGTCGACGACCAGTGGCGGGATCTCCTCGGCGATCGCGGCGACCTTGGCCGCGCGCAGCTCGGTCATGCGCTCGTGGTTGGCGCCGTCATAGGAGATATTGCCGGTGACGTCGGCCTTCTCCAGCCCGCCGATGCGATGCTGGAGCCCGGGCGTGCCCGGGATCGCCCACGGCCGCGCCATGTGGTCGTCGCGGCTGTAGGGCTGGAACGGGGTGCCGTTCGACGGCGGTTCGGCGAACTGCGGGTCGATCTCGGCCAGCGACTCCACGTCCGGCACCATCCACGGCTCCGACGAGGAGGCAAGGAAGGTGTCGGAGAGCAGGATCACCGGCGTGCGGTAGCGGATGGCGATGCGCGCGGCCTCGAAGGCGGCGTTGAAGCACCCGCCCGCGGTGCTCGGCGCGATCACCGGCAGCGGGGACTCGCCGTGGCGGCCGAACAGCGCCATGAGCAGGTCGGACTGCTCGGTCTTGGTCGGCATGCCCGTCGAGGGGCCCGCCCGCTGGACGTCGACGATGATCATCGGCAGCTCCAGCATCACCGCCAGGCCGATCGTCTCGGACTTGAGGTCCATGCCCGGGCCACTCGTCGCGGTCACGCCCAGACGGCCGCCGAACGACGCGCCCAGGGCCATGCCCGCGGCGGCGATCTCGTCCTCGGCCTGGATCGTGGAGACCCCGATGTTGGCGTGGCGCGAGAGCTCGTGCAGGAGCTCGGAAGCGGGCGTGATCGGATAGCTCGCGAGCACGAGCGGAAGCTTTGAGCGCACGCTGGCGGCGATCAGCCCCAGCGACAGCGCCGTGGTGCCGTTGACGTTGCGATAGGTGCCGGGCGGCACGTCGGTGGCGGCGGGGACGCGGTACTGGACGTCGAGCAGCTCCGTGGTCTCCCCAAACGACCAGCCGGCGCTGAACGCGGCCAGGTTGGCCTGGGCCACGGCCGGGTTGCGCGCGAACTTCTTCTCCACCCACCGCTCGGTGACGTCGGTGGGCCGCCCGTACAGCCATGAGACGACGCCGAGCGCGAACAGGTTCTTGGCCCGTCCGGCGTCCCGGGTGGAGACGCCCTCCATCCCCTCGACCGCGCGTGTGGTCAGGGTGCTCATCGGGATCCGGTGGACGCGGTACTCGCTCAGCGAGCCGTCCTCCAACGGGTTCGCCTCCCCGTAGCCGGCCTTCTCCAGGTTGCGCTTGGAGAAGGCGTCCTCGTTGACGATGATCGTCGCCCCGCGGGGCAGCTCGGCCTGGTTGGCCTTCAGCGCCGCCGGGTTCATGGCGACGAGCACGTTGGGGTGGTCGCCGGGGGTGAGGATGTCGCGCGAGGCGAAGTGGATCTGGAAGGCCGAGACGCCGGCCGTGGTGCCCGCGGGGGCGCGGATCTCGGCGGGGAAGCTCGGCAGCGTGGCCAGGTCGTTGCCGACGATGGCGGTGGCGTCGGTGAAGCGGCTGCCCGTGAGCTGCATCCCGTCGCCGGAGTCCCCGGCGAAGCGGATGATGACGCGCTCGAGTTCCTCGACCTCCTTGGTCATCGTGCCCCCAGCGATCGTGTGCGCGTCACCTGCGTCAGCCTTCCTCTCAGACCAGCAAGTCTATCGACACCCGCGGTCGCAGCTTTCCGCTGGCGTGGGCGATCCGCACACCGCCGCCGCGCGGAGGTTTGGTTTGCCCCTTGACGGGAGTGGTGAGCTTTCCACCATGAGCGAACGAGAGCAGTACGGCAAGCTCGCCGACGAGCTGGAGGACCGCGCCGACACGCTCGCCGAGGAGAACGACCGGCTGGGCGAGCGGATCGCGGGAGTCCGCAAGGAGTCGGAGCGCACGCAAGCCGAGTCAGGCGGGACGCCCGATTGGGACGATCCCGATGACGAAGACGACGAAGACGACGACGACCCCGACGAAGAGGACGACGAGTAGCGCCGCTAGCGGGGGTCGTGGCCGTCCACCGTCCAGTATCTGACCACGATCGCCCGCATCGGGCTGTCGATGGCCGGCCGGTCGTCGTCGGTGGGCCATGGCGCGATGACGAAGCGGGCAATGGTGCGCTGGCCGCCTTCGTGGTCGCCGTAGAGCAGGTCCACCTGGATCGCGCCGCCGTTGTCAAGTGACTCGCGGACCTCGTCGTAGCCCGGCACGGCGGGATCGCGCAGCGCGCCCTGCCAGTACCCGCTGTCGCCCGCCGGGATGTAGATATCGAGTTGCTGCTGGCGGAACTCGTCGAGGTCGGGCGCCTCGTTGGGGCGGCCGGAACCCGGGTTCGAGGGGTCGTGGCGCACCCGCGCGCGCCAACCGTGGATGACGGCGAGGCCGTTGCCGCCGTTGCGGAGCCCGAGCGCCATGAAGATGATGTCGTTGTGGACCTCGGCGGCGCCGCCGTGGCCGGGCACCTGCACGATCTGGCCGTCTCCGAAGCGGATCCGCTCGAGCAGATCGTCCTCCCGGGACGGGATGAGCACCGGTCGCATCCCGATCATGAACGACCGCTCGGCCACCCGCGCCGAGCGGTTGGCCGATTTGACCGAGCTGAACGTGGCGACCGCCAGCACCAGCGTGCCGCCGGCGGTCGCCAGCGAGGAAATCGTCACCCAGTCGGCCATGGACCGCCTGGGACGAGCGTCGGCGACGGCGCGCGGCGGCTGCGATGCCGGCGCCGGCGCGCGGGACTAGACCTTCTGGACGTTGATGGCCTTCGGGCCCTTGGGTCCGGCCTCCTCCTCGTAGGACACCTTGGCGCCCTCCGCGAGAGACCGATAGCCGTCAGCCTGGATGCTCGTGTGGTGGACGAAGAGGTCGCGGTTGCCGTCGTCGGGCGTGATGAAGCCGAACCCCTTCTCGTCGCTGAACCACTTGACTGTTCCAGTTGGCATGGGAGTTTCCCCTCCGCTACTTGAAGTGCTGCTACCGCGGAGGTGTTGCTTCCCCCAGGGCCTGCACCTGCGTATTCACCGATCAACTATTAAGCGATTCGGCCTTGTCGGCGGGCAAGGTAGCACGGCGGCGGGCCAAAACACTAGTCCCGGTTTACCAACTGAACACAGGTCATCATCTGATCAGATGGACGATCCACTTCCCGTGCGCCCCGGCACCGCGATCCCGCTGCGGGAGATCACCGTGCGCGCTTCACGCTCCTCTGGTCCCGGCGGACAGCACGCCAACACGACCGCGTCTCGGATCGAGGCGTCGTTCGACGTCGCCGCCTCCGAGACGCTCACCGACGAGCAGAAGAAGCGGATCATCGCCCGGCTCGGCCCGCGGGTCGTGGCCGTGGCCCAGGACGAGCGCAGCCAGACGCGCAATCGCGAACTCGCCCTGGAGCGGCTCGCTCAACGTCTCGCCGGAGCACTCGCGCCGCGACGCGCCCGGCACCCGACCCGCCCCACGCGGAGCTCGGTGACCCAGCGCCTGGACGCCAAGCGCCGGCAGGCCGAGCGCAAGCGCGACCGGCGTCCTCCCCCCGACGAGGGCTGAGGCGCAGGCGCCGACGATGCGCTGGTACGTCGACGGGATGAACGTGATCGGCACCCGGCCGGATGGCTGGTG
The DNA here is from genome assembly GCA_963708835.1 of uncultured Actinomycetota bacterium. Taxonomy (GTDB): domain Bacteria; phylum Actinomycetota; class Thermoleophilia; order Solirubrobacterales; family Solirubrobacteraceae; genus Palsa-465. Next base: position 304,410 of record CAVPUB010000005.1, read on the forward strand.
GCGCGATCGCGACGCCGCCATGCTCCGGCTCGTCGACCTGCTGGAGCGGTGGGCGGCGGCCGAAGGGGAGGATGTGGTGGTCGTCTTTGAGCGCAAGCCCTCGCCGCCGATCCACTCGACCGTGATCGAGGTGGCGCACGCGCCCAAGCCACGTCGGGACGCCGCCGACGACGAGATCGTCCGCCGGGTGCGCCAGGAGCCCAACCCCGCGCTCGTGCGGGTGGTCACGTCGGACCGCTGGCTGGCCGAACAGGCGAGCCACCTCGGCGCTGCCGTCCACGGCGCCGACATGTTCCGCTCGCTGCTCGAGAGCTACTGAGAGCTACTGATCCACGCGCGCGTACGCGCGAGGCGGCGGTCGGTCATGCGCTCTGCACGCGCCCTGGCGAGGAGGGCGCCGCGCCTTGCCACAATCTCGGGAATGGCTGAGCAGCCACCCCGGAGACCCACCCAGCAGCGCGGCCGCGCGCAGCCCCCCGCGCCCGGCCAGCAGGGCTGGCGCGTGACCCCCGCGCCCGACGGCCGCGGGGCCGCCCCGGGGCAGCGCCCGCCGTCGCCCTCCCGATCGCGGTGGTGGATCGTCGGCGGGATCGTCCTCTTCCTGCTGGCGATCAACCTGTGGGTCTCCTCTCAGGCACTCAAGACGCCCGCACCGATCGCGATCCCCTACAGCCCGCAGTTCCTCGACCAGGTCGAGGGCAAGAACGTCAAGACGATCTCCTCCACCGGGGACGCGATCTCGGGCACGCTGAAGTCGGCGATCGCCTACCCCGCGGGCACCACCAAGTCCACGAACTTCTCCACCCAGATCCCGTCGTTCGCCGACAACGCGGCGCTGTTCTCCTCGCTGCGCCAGGAGGGGGTCACGATCAACGCCCGGCCGACCAATACAGGCCCGTCGATCGCCGAGAGCCTGATCTTCGGATTCGGTCCCACGATCCTGTTGGTCGCGCTGTTCGTGTTCATCGCCCGCCGCTCAGCGGGTGCCGGCGGCGGCGCCGGGGGCCTGATGTCCTTCGGCCGCTCACGCGCGCGGCGCGTCGAGGCCTCCGATCAGCACATCACCTTCGAGGACGTGGCCGGGATCGACGAGGCCAAGGAGGAGCTGACCGAGATCGTCGACTTCCTCAAATCGCCCGACAAGTACCTCGCGCTGGGCGCGCGCATCCCGCGCGGCGTGTTGCTGTCGGGGCCCCCCGGGACCGGCAAGACGCTGTTGGCCCGCGCCGTGGCCGGGGAGGCCGGGGTGCCCTTCTTCCAGATGTCGGCCTCCGAGTTCGTCGAGATGATCGTGGGCGTCGGCGCCTCGCGCGTGCGTGACCTGTTCAACCAGGCCAAGGAGGCGGCCCCGGCGATCATCTTCATCGACGAGCTCGACGCGATCGGCCGCTCGCGGGCCTCGGGCGGCCCCAACCTCTCGGGCGGACATGACGAGCGTGAGCAGACGCTCAACCAGATCCTCACCGAGATGGACGGCTTCAGCCCCCGGGAGAGCGTGATCGTCCTGGGCGCCACCAACCGACCGGAGATTCTCGACCAGGCGCTGCTGCGCCCCGGGCGCTTTGACCGTCGCGTCGTCGTCGTGCCGCCCGACCGCGGCGGCCGCGAGGCGATCCTGAAGGTGCACACGCGCTCGGTGCCCCTTGACACCGATGTCAATCTGGGGGCCATCGCCGCGGCGACGCCGGGGATGGTCGGCGCCGACCTGGCCAACGTCGCCAACGAGGCGGCGCTGCTGGCCGCCAAGCGCGATCACACCAAGGTGGCCCGTCAGGACATCACCGACGCGCTGGAGCGGATCGTGCTTGGCGCCGCGCGCAAGGTGATGCTGTCCGAGGACGACCGCCGCCGCACCGCCTACCACGAGGCCGGCCACGCGATCATGGGGATGCTCACGCCGGGGGCCGACCCGGTGCGCAAGGTATCGATTATCCCCCGCGGCATGGCGCTGGGGGTGACCTTCTCCGCCCCGGATGCGGACCGCTTCAACTTCGACGAGCGCCACCTGCTGGCGCAGATCAAGGTCGCGCTCGGGGGCCGCGTCGCCGAGGAGGTCGTCTTCGGAGACCTGACGACGGGCGCGGAGTCAGACATCCAGCAGCTCACCCGGATCGCCCGCGGAATGGTGGGCCGCTGGGGGATGAGCCGCGCCGTCGGGCCGATCGCGGTCCTGCCCGCCGACGGGCAGGGGCCGCTGCTGCCCGGCGTCTCGGAGACCTCGGAGCAAACCCAGCAGCTCATCGACGAGGAGGTGCGGCGGATCGTCGAGGCCGCCCATGACGAGGCGACGGTCACGCTGAGCTCCCATCGCGCCAACCTCGATGCGCTCGTCGCCGCGCTGCTCGAGCGCGAGACTCTCGACCAGGACGAGGCCTACGACGCCGCCGGGCTGCCGCAGAATCTCCGGGCCCAGCCCGAGGAGGCGCCGCCGGTGGTCCCGCAGCCCTCCGGCGACTAGCTACAGCGGGCGGCGGCCCGCGAAGCCGGCCTCGGGCGCGTGCCAGAAGCCGATCGACTCCTCGTCGTCGACCAGCCAGCACAGATACACCTCGACGCCGTCGCGCATGGCCGGGAAGTCGATGAGCCCGCGGTCGACGTCGCGCAGGACGATCTCCACCGCCTCGAGCTCGCTCACGGCATGGCTGATCTCAACCAGCGCGCGGGCCACCTCGCGCCCCGGAAAGGCGCCGCCGGACTCGGCCTCGAGCGCATCGATCGCGTCGGTCGCCTCCGAGCCCATGGCCATCAGCCTCGCCTGAGCGTCGCGCACCAGGCCCACCCGCTGGGCGACCCAGCCGCGAACCGCCATCGCCTGATCCAGCGTGTAGTGGCGGTCGTGCCGCGTGCCCTGCACCGGGGAGAAGTCGGCCGGCTCAGTCATTGAGGCGGGTCATCCGCGCCAGCGCCTCGTGGCATTCGACGACGCGCTTCTTGACCGGATCGTCATCGGTGCGGTCGTGGACCAGATCCCAGGTGCGATCGGCGATCTCGCGCGCGTTCTCCGGCGTGGCGCTCTCCCAGAGCCGGTCGACGAGGCGCAGCTCGAAGCTCTGGATCTGGTCGGCGGGATCGCCGGGGGCCATGCGGGGCAGGGGCTCGCCGGTCGCCTCCTTCCACATCCCGGTGGCGACGAGCAGGCGGTTGCGCAGCTGGATCTGATCCATCGATCGCAATCCTAGTGCTGAGGAAGCTGTTGTCTTGTCGACAGCAGCATCGCGAAGGGGTCGCCGTCGGCGGCCACGCGCTTGAGCACCTGCTCGGTGTCGAAGCTCAGAAGTTCTGGATCGCGCGCGTCCAGACAGGCCTGCACCTCCTCCCAGCGCACCGGCGCGGAGACCGTGGGCTGCTCGCGCGCCCGCACGGAGTAGACGGTGACCGTGGTCTTGTGGTCGTCGTTCTGGCTCCAGTCCACCAGCACCTTGCCCTCGCGCAGCCGCTTGGTCATGCGCGAGACGACGAGATCGGGCAGGCGCTGCTCCAGCAGCTCGGCGATCTGCCGGGCGAACGGCTTGGTGTGGCGATAGGTGATCTTCGGGCCGTTGAGTGGCACGTAGAGCTGCATCCCCTTCGAGCCCGAGGTCTTGGCCACGCTCTCGAGCCCGAGCGCCCGGAACAGGCCGCGCAGCACGAGGGCCACCTCGCAGCACTCGACGATCCCCGCGGGCGCGCCGGGGTCGAGGTCGAAGACGAGCATCGTCGGCGTCTCGGGCCTGGATGCGAGCGACAGGGACGTGTGCAGCTCGATGTCGGCGAGGTTGGCCAGCCACACGAGGGTGGGCCGGTCCTGACACAGGGTGTAGTTGACGTCGCCCACCCGGGCCGTCTGGACCCAGTCGGGACGGTGCGACGGTGACTGCTTCTCGTAGAAGTAGGGGGCCTCGACGCCGTTGGGATAGCGCTTGAGGGTGAGCGGACGGTCGAACAGGTGGGGCAGGACCGCAGGCGCGATGCGGGTGTAGAACGCGATGAGGTCGCCCTTGGTGAACCCGCCGGCCGGGAACAGCACCTTGTCCCAGTTGGTGATCCGCAGCTCGCGCCCGTCGATCTCGACCGCGAGCGCCCCCTCCGGGAGCGGCTCGACCGCGTCGAACAGCGTCTCGGGGGTGATCCCCCCGCCCTCGCCCTCGCCCTCGGCCTCGCTCTCGGGTCCGGTCTCCGGTGACGTCGCCGGCTCGCCGTCGTCCTCGCGCACCACCTCGACCGCCGCCTTGTCGGTGCGCAGTCCCTTGAACGAGGGCGCCCGCATGACGCCCTCGGTCGTCCACTCGCGAAACTCGATCTCGGCCACCAGGTCGGGCTCGACGAACGCCGCGTTGCGCGGCAGCTTGGGCGCGTCGTCGAACGGGCTGTCGGCACGGCGCAGGGGGGCGAGTGTGCGCGCCAGCTCGTTGAGCGTGCGCTCGGTGAAGCCGGTGCCCACGCGCCCGGCGTAGCTGAGGCGCCCGTCGTCGGTCCAGTAGCCCATGAGCAGCGCGCCGATGCGATCCGTGCGCCGCCCCTCGCCCGGCAGCCAGCCGCAGATCACCAGCTCCTGGCGACGGACGTGCTTGATCTTCACCCACGCGCCGGTGCGCCGGCCCGGCTCGTAGCGGGAGTCCAGCCGCTTGGCCACCACGCCCTCCAGGCCCTGGGCCTCGGTCGCGTCCAACAGCGCCTGACCCCGCCCCGGGTGGTTGGCCGGCACCCGCCACGCGGGGCCGCCCAGCTCCAGCTCCTCCAGCCGCGCCCGCCGTTGCTCGTAGGGCAGCGCCATCAGCGAGTGGCCATCGAGGTAGAGCAGGTCGAAGATCGCGTAGACGACGGGCGTGCTCTGAGACAGGCGGCGCACGGCACTGGCCGAGGACACGTTGATGCGCCGCTGCAGGCGCTCGAAGCTGGGGCGCCCGTCCTCGCCGAAGGCCACGATCTCCCCGTCGAACACCGCCTCGCGCATGCCCAGGTCACGCAGGATGCCGCGGACCTCGGGATAGGTCTCGGTGATGTCGTTGAGATTGCGGCTCTCCAGGCGCAACCGCCCGGGCTTGACGTAGGCGATCGCGCGCACGCCGTCCCACTTGACCTCGAACGACCACTTCTCCTCGCGCGCGGGAAGCTCTCCGCTCCCCGCCAACATCGGCAGGATCCGCTCGGGCATCGCCTCCCGGCCGGAGTCGGCGGGCGGATCCATGCGGTGGATCATCCAGTCCTTCTCCGAGCCCTCCCGTCCGCGCTGGCCGATCGGGAACAGCCCGTAGCGCCCCGACAGCCGCTCGCCGTGGAAGGTGACCTCGACCTTCTTGTCGTCCCACAGGTGGGTCTCGAACGTCCCGTGGTCCCAGATGGTCATCGTGCCCGCGCCGTACTCGCCGGCGGGGATGTCCCCGTGGAAGTCCAGGTACTCGAGCGGGTGGTCCTCGGTGTGGACGGCGAGGCGGTTGTCGGACGGGTCGGCGGGGATCCCGTTGGGGATCGCCCACGAGGCCAGAACGCCGTCGTGCTCGAGGCGCAGATCCCAGTGCAGACGGGTGGCGTGGTGCTCCTGGATCACGAAGCGCGCCGCGCCGTCCCGGTCCGCAGCGTCGCCGGCGGGCTCGGAGGTGGCCTTGAAGTCGCGCTTGGCGCGATAGCGGTGGAGCTTGTCGGGGGTCATGCGGCGGAGTGCCGATGATGGCTCATCGGCGGCCGCGGGTACGATCCGCCCGCCGCCCACCGTGCGCATCGTCACCTGGAACGTCAACTCCCTGCGCGTCCGCCTCCCGCGCGTCCTCGAGCTGCTCGCCGAGCATCGGCCCGACGTCGTCTGCCTTCAGGAGACCAAGAGCGCCCCCGAGGCGTTCCCCGTGGCCGAGCTGGCCGGTGCGGGCTACGGCGCCGTGCACGACTCCGGCGGGCGCTGGGCGGGCGTGGCCGTCCTCGCGCGCGCGGGGATGGAGATGTCCGATCCGGTCATCGGGCTCATCGGCGACCCCGTCCCCAGCGAGGCACGCTGGTGTGAGGCCACGGTCGGGGGCATCCGTATCGCCAGTGTGTACACGCCGCACGGCCGGGCGGTGGACAGCCCCGAGTTCCCGCGCAAGCTCGCCTTCCTCGATGCCGCGGCCCGGCGGGTCAGCCAGCTCAGGGGGACGCCGCTCGTCCTCGCCGGCGACTTCAACATCGCGCCGGCCGACATCGACGTCTATGACCCCGCCGCGTTCACCGGCGCGACGCACGTGACCACCGACGAGCGCGCCGGCCTGGCGACGATCGAGGCGGAGGGATTGGTCGACGCCTACCGGACGCTTCACCCCACCGAGGTGCAGTACACGTGGTGGGACTATCGGGAGGGCAGCTTTCACAAGGGCCTCGGGATGCGCATCGACCTCGCGCTGATCTCCAGCGCCCTGTCGGACCGGCTGCGTGCCTGCGGCATCGACCGGGAGTACCGTAAGGGGACCAAGCCATCCGACCATGCCCCGCTGCTGCTGGATCTCGCGGGCGCCGGACACTGATGCCACTCCTCAGCGCTTCTTCACCAACGTTTACGCGGTCACGCGATCATTGAGGCCATGGCGCGCGTACTCGTAGTTGACGACGAGCCTGCCGTGCGGCGGGCGCTCGAGCGGGCTCTGCGACTCGAGAATCATGATGTGACCCTGGCCGAGGACGGCGAGCAGGCGCTCGACGTCCTCGCCGACGGCTCGACCGACGCCGTCATCCTGGACATCCTCATGCCCAAGCTCGACGGGCTGGAGGTCTGCCGCCGGCTGCGCAAGGCGGGCGACCGCACGCCCGTGCTCATGCTCACCGCGCGCGACGCCATCGACGACCGGGTCGAAGGGCTCGACGTCGGCGCCGACGACTATCTGGTCAAGCCGTTCGCGCTCCGCGAGCTCCAAGCCCGGCTGCGGGCGCTGCTGCGCCGCTCCGGGGACGGCACGGCCGACGGCGAGCCGCTGCGCTACGGCGACCTCCTGCTCGACCCCATCGCCCACGAGGTCCACCGCGGCGACCGGCTGATCGAGCTGTCGCGCACCGAGTTCCTGCTGCTGGAGCTCTTCATGCGCCACCCCCGCCAGGTGCTCACGCGCACGACGATCTTCGAGAACGTCTGGGGCTATGACTTCGGCCCCACCTCCAACGCGCTGGGCGTCTACATGGGGTATCTGAGACGCAAGACGGAGGCCGGCGGCGAGCCCAGGCTGCTGCACACGGTGCGCGGCATCGGGTACGTGTTGCGCGATTGATCCGGTCGATGACCCTCCGCAAGCGTCTCTCGTTGATCGCGGCGGCATCCGTCGGAATCGCGGTGACGATCGCAGTGGTCGTGTGTTACACGGTGGTGCGCAGCCAGCTGCGCAACCAGGTCGACAGCGAGCTCTCCGCGCAGGCGCAGGTGGTCCAGAACGGCGACTATCACGCGCTCGCTCAGCAGTTCCCCGGCATCCCGGCCAGCGCCGGAGGCCCGGCGCCCTACGTCCAAGCGGTGACCACCGGCGGGCATGTCTACGGGGTCCCGGGCAGCGCCAGCCCCAACATCCCCGGTTCGGCCCACGCTCGAGCCGTCGCCGCGGGCCACGGCGGGCAGTACCTCTCCGACGCACAGGTGGGCAACACGCACCTGCGCGTGGTGACCTTCCCCGCGACGTTGACGGTGACCAACTCGCAGGGGCAAACGTTCAACGAGAACTTCGCGATCCAGCTCGCCCGCCCGCTCAACGGCGTCGACACCATCCTCTCCGACCTCCGGCTCGTGCTGCTGCTCGTGCTGCTCGCCGGCATCGCGCTCGCCGCGGTCCTCGGCCGCATGGCATCGCGCCGCGTGCTGGCGCCCCTGGCCGAGGTCGCCAACGTCGCCCAGGAGATCGGCGAGACCGACGATCTCACCAAACGCCTCCACGTCCACGCCGACGACGAGGTGGGCCAGCTCGCCACCAACTTCAACGCCATGCTCGACCGTCTGGAGTCCTCGCGCGCGGAGCTCGACGACTCGGTCCGCGCCCAGCGACAACTCGTCGCCGACGCCTCGCACGAGCTGCGTACCCCGGTGACGAGCTTGCGCACGAACATCGAGGTCCTGCTCGAGGAAGTGGAGCTCGAGCCCGAGGACCGCCGGCGCCTGCTCGCCGACGTGGTGGAGCAGAGCGAGGAGCTGACCGCACTCGTCGGAGACCTTATCGAGCTGGCACGCGGCGACCAAAAGGGCGCGGAGACCGACGACGTCCGCCTCGACGGCGTCGCCGCCGAGTCGCTGTCCCGAGCGCGGCGCAACGCGCCGAACATCCGCTTCGAGGCCACGCTCGTCCCCACGCTCGTCGACGGGGTCCCGGAGCGGCTGGCCCGGGCCATGAACAACCTGCTCGACAACGCGGCGCGCCACTCCCCGCCCGGCGGCACCGTTGAGCTCCAGGTCGGGCCCAACGGCGTGGAGGTTCGTGACCACGGCACCGGGGTCGAGCCCGAGGACCTGCCCTACGTGTTCGACCGCTTCTTCCGCGGGCGCAACTCCCGGGGCCGGCAGGGCAGCGGGCTGGGCCTGGCCATCGTGCGCCAGGTCGCCGAGCAGCACGGCGGCAGCGCCGCGGTGACCAACGCGGTCGACGGCGGCGCGATCTTCACGCTGCACTTGCCGGGCATGCCCGCGGAGAGCCTGGACGTGCCGACCGCCGACCTCCGGAGCACGGCGCCGGGCGTCGAGGAGCCGGCCACGCCCGGCCAGCCGGTCAATTCGCGCTAGCGCCGGGCTACAGCGGCGCGCGGGTGTGGATCCGCGCCACCCGCGCCTGGCGGGCGATGAGGAAACGCTTGCGCAGCCACCAGAACAGCCCGCCGAAGATCGGGATGACGACGAGTACGAGGAGGGCGCGCTGGCTGGGCTTGAAGGCGAGCACGATGCCGACCTCGACCGCCACCGACGGGATCGCCGCCAGCAGCGACGCATGCGAGCGATAACCGCTGAAATGCTCGCGCGCCGTGATCTCGATGACCCCAAGCGCACACACGATCAGCCCGACGATGAGCGCGGGGCCGCCGCCCCGGATGAAGCCGATCACCGCCGCGATGAGGCCGAGCAGGATCGCCAGCTCGGAGATCGGCAGCCCGCCGAAGGGGCCCTCGGGCCGCTCGCCCTCGCGCCCGAGCACGCGCCCGCCGCGCTTGACCTCGTCGGCGGTCTGCGCGCGGCGCTCCGCGCGCGCGTCGCGGCGGCTGGAGGCCACCGCGCGCGGAGTGGTCTCCCGGCTGCGCCGCTTGCGAGACTTGGTGGACTTCCGCTGAGCCAAGGTCGCTGAGGATAATGTCGGAGATGGCCCGCCGTCTCGCCAGCCTGCTCGCCACCGTGATCTTGGTGGGGGCCGTGGGGGCGGGCGGCTCCGGATTCGCGCTCGCCGACGGGGATCCGGCCAGCGACGTCCTCCTGGGCCAGAACGTCTACTACCCGTACTCGCCCCCGGTGCCCCAGGGGGTTCAGCGCACGCTCAACGCCGAGACCGCCGCGGCCAAGAAGGCCGGCCTACCGATCAAGGTCGCGCTCATCGCCACCGCCGTGGACCTCGGCGTCGTCCCCGAGCTGTTCGGCCAGCCCCAGAACTACGCGAAGTTCCTGGACAAGGAGATCAGCTTCCAAGGACCCCAGCCGCTGCTCGTCGTCATGCCGGCCGGCTACGGGGTCCAGGGCGTGAGCGACAAGGCCGCCGCGGCGGTCACGGGCCTCGCGCCGCCCAAGGGCAAGACCAGCACCGCGCTGGCCACGGCGGCGATCGCCGCCGTGGCCAAGATCGCCGCCGCCGACGGCCACCCGCTCAAGGGCGTGGCCGGGGTGTCCAGCGGCTCCTCGGGCGGCGGCAGCTCGACGACGCCGCTCCTGATCGGGCTGATCGTCGCCGCCGTGCTCATCGCCGGCGCGCTGATCCTGTTGCGCCGCAGGCAGGGCACCGCCAGCACCGCGGGCTGACCGGCCGATCGTCGCCGAGGCGCGGCTGCCGTCGGTCCCGATCCACGACACACGGTCCGCCAAGCCGCCGTGTGTGCTCTGTGCGTTCAAGATTTCGCCGCGCGCGCCGGCACCCCCACCACCATCGCGCACAGCGCTCAATCCCAGCGGTGCCGCCCAGCCCGCAGCGCCCGCAGCTCGGACACCCCGCGGGGCTCCCCGGCCCCCACCGGCGCGTCGGCGGCCACGGCGCCCGGCAGCACCCGCACCTCCACCGGACGCTCGACCGTGCCACCCTCGCCGTCGGCCGACACCCGCACCACCCGCGCCCCCGGCCGTGAGCTCACGCACTCGCTGACCTCGGTCCCGGACACCAGCAGCGCCGCACAGTCATCCACCGCGTACCCGGGCGGCAGCGCACCGCTCCCCACCGCCTCTCGGTACGCGGGCAGCCGCTCGGGCTCGCCGTCGAGGTGGACGGAGAGGCTGCCCTCGAGCAAGCCCAGCCCGGGAGCGGGCCGCGGCGCGCCGCCGCTCATCGTGATCCCGCCCTCGAACCAGCACATGGCCCCGGCGCTCAGCCCGGCAAGCACGATGCCCCGCTCCCACGCCGAGCGCATCGTCTCGTGGACGCCGTGCTCGCGCCACACGGCCAGCATGTTGCGCATCGAGCCTCCGCCGACGTAGATCGCGTCCTGGGCGAGCAGATGGGCGCGCGGGTCGATCCGATCACGGCCCAGGTGAAAGAGGGAGAGGACGGTCGGCTCGCAGGGCCAGCCGCTGAAGCGCTCATGGAACCGGGTGGTCTGGTCGCGGCCGTCCCCGCTGGCCGTGGGCAGGAAGCAGATCTTGGGACAGGCGACCCCGGTGAGCGTCAAGACCATCTGATCCAGCGCGGAGCTGCGGTCCTGCATGGTGAAGCCACCCCCGCCCATGGCGAGGATGCGCCGGCGGTCGCCGTCGTCACCGCTCACGCGGCGCGGCGCAGCTCGTGAGCGCCGAGATACCTCACAGCTAGATCTTCCTCCTCCGCGCCGCCGGCGCCGTCGGCGCACACGAAGCGCGCTCGGGCGCCGGGGCGCGAGGAGACCACCTCCACCAGCTCCGTGTCAACGAAGTGCAGCGCCGCCGCGTCCCCCACCCCATAGCCCGCCGCCATGCCTCCGGCCACCGCGTCCAGGAACGCCGAGCGCCGGCCCGGCTCGTCGCAGTAGTGCACGGCGTTGCTCCAGGGCAGGAAGCCAAGGCCCTCGAGCCGGCGGGCCGGCCCCTCGTGGAAGCCGGAGATCACGTCGGTGAACCAGCACAGCGAGCCGGCCGAGCCCCCACACAGCACGACCCCGGCGCGCCAGGCGTCGTAGAGCGCGAGGTCGATCCCGTGGGCCTGCCAGGTTCCCAGTAGGGAGACCAGGCTGCCTCCGCCCACGTAGATGAGATCCTGGGCCTGCAGGTGGGCGTAGGGATCGCCCACTCCGGTCTCGCGGCGAAACAGCGAGATGTGCGACGGCTGGCACCGCGAGGCCGGGAAGGCCCGGTAGAAGCGCACGACGTAGTGATCCGCGTCTCCGCTGGCCGTGGGCAAGAAGCACACCCGCGGGCACGCCACGCCGGTGAGCGAGAGGACGTGGTCGTCGAGGAGCGGGTTGCCCCACTCCATCGAGAACCCGCCTCCGCCAAAGGCAACGATCTGGGGTGGCCTTGCGCTCATGGCGACAAGGGTCCCGTCCATCGCATCAAGCGTCACTGGCCCCGTGGACAAGACTTGCCCGCTCGGACCGTCCATTCGCGCGCGTGCCCGCGCGCCCGGCGCCTCAGCTGCTCTGCGCGGTCTCGGCCGACGCGCCGATGTCGGCCATCTCGCGGAACAGCCCGGTGACGACGAAGACGACCTGCTCGGCGATCTCCACCGCGTTGTCACCGACCCGCTCCAGGCAGCGCGCCACCAGGATCATGAACATCCCCCACTCGCGCAGCTCCAGGTCATCCCCGATCTCCACCGCGCGCTTGAAGATGGCGCGGTTGAGCCGGTTGATCTCGGCGTCCTGGCGCACGAGGTCCTGGGCCAGCTCGACGTTGCGCGTGCGCAGCGCGTCCTTGGCCTGCGACACCTCCGAGCGTGCGAGCTGGCCCATCAGCTCGATCGCATCCAGGGTGTCCTTGTCCTTGGGCGCGTCGTGGCCCGAGAGCGGCACCAGCTTGGCGATGTTCACGCACTGGTCGCCCATGCGCTCGATGCAGCGGATGCAGTGCAGCAAGGCCGCCACGATCCGCAGGTCGGTGGCGACGGGGGACTGGCGCGCCAGCAGCGACAGGATCCCCTGGTGGACCTCCAGATAGCGCCCGTCGATGCGGTCGTCGTCGGCGACGACCATCGCGGCGAGCTCCACGTCCTGGTAGCTGACTGACTCGAGCGCCCGGTCGAGCTGCCCGATCACGAGGTCCAGGCCGCCGAGCACCTGGCGCTCCAGCTCCTTGAGGTCCTCGCGGAATTGGTGGCGGGTCTCCTGCATGGCTCAGCGACCCCCTACCCGAACTTCCCGGTGACGTAGCGCTCGGTGCGCTCGTCCGTCGGGTTGGTGAACAGCTTGGTCGTCTCGTCGTGCTCCACCACCTCGCCGTCCAGCATGAACACCGTCGAGTTGGCCACTCGCGCGGCCTGCTGCATGTTGTGGGTGACGATCACGATCGTGTAGCGGTTCTTGAGCTCATCGATCAGCTCCTCGACCTTGAGCGTGGCGATCGGGTCAAGCGCCGATGCCGGCTCGTCCATGAGGATCACCTCGGGCTCCACCGCCACGGCACGGGCGATGCACAGACGCTGCTGCTGGCCGCCCGAGAGGCCGATCCCCGGAGAGTTGAGGCGGTTCTTGACCTCCCCCCACAGGCCGACCGCGCGCAGCGCGCGGTGGACGCGCTCGCGGAGGTTGTCTGACTTGGTCCCGGTGAGCCGCAGGCCGGCGGCCACGTTGTCGAAGATGCTCATCGTCGGGAACGGGTTGGGCTTCTGGAACACCATCCCGATCATCCGGCGCACCGCGGTGACGTCCACGCCCGCGCCATAGACGTCGAGATCGTCCAGCGTCACGCTGCCCTCCGAACGCGCGCCGGGGATCTCCTCGTGCATGCGGTTGATGCAGCGGACCATCGTGGACTTGCCACAGCCCGACGGGCCGATGATGGCGGTGACCTCGTTGGGCGGGAAGTCGATGTCGATGCCCTTGACGGCGTGCACTGACCCGTAGTACGCGTGCAGGTCTCTGACCTTGACGCCGTGCCCCGTGCGGCCCTCTCCCAGTGCGGAGAGATCGGGCGCGGCCTCGGCCTCCGATGGTCCTGGGGTGGTGGCCATTTCCTGAGATTCCTTACTCGTCGTTTCGGGAGGGATCATGCCATGCGGCTCCTTCGCGAGATCAGTCGCGCGATCACGTTCAGTATCAGGACGAGGGCGACGAGGGTCAGCGCAGCGCCCCAGGCGCGAGCCACGATCACGTCGCGGGGGTTGGTGATGTCGGTGTAGATCTCCAGCGGCAGGCTGTTCATCAGCCCGTTGAGGTTCCCGGTCAGCGCCGTCGCCACCGAGACGGTGAACAGCAGCGGCGCCGTCTCGCCCATGCCGCGGGCGACCGACAGCAGCGAGCCGGTGACCAGGCCCGACCGGGCAGTGGGCAGGATCACGCGCCAGACGATCCGCCACCGGGGCGCGCCCAGAGCCAGCGCCGCCTCGCGCAGGCTCGACGGCACCAGCAGTGAGCACGACTTCGGAGGAGCGGATGACGATGGGCAGCATCAGCAGCGCCAGCGCCAGCGAGCCCTTCCAGCCGGCGAAGCCCGAGCCGCCTACGTGCGAGATCACGAGCACGATGTAGATGAACAGGCCGAACACGACCGAAGGCACGCCGGTCATGACGTCGACGAAGTAGCGCACGACGTTGGCGAACCAGCCCTCCTTGCCGTACTCGGTCAGATACAGCGCCACCGCGATCCCGGCCGGGATGGCGATGAGCGAGGCCAGGGCCACGATCTCCAGCGTGCCGAAGATCGCGCTGCGGATCCCACCGGGGTCGCCGAAGAAGTTGCCGGTGGGATCGGTGGTGAAGAACGAGCCGCTCCATGCGCCGAGGCCCTTGTAGAGCAGGTAGTAGATGACCAGGACGAGCGGGACGAGGGCCAGGCCGGTGCCCGCCAGCAGAGCGCCGCGCATGATCAGGTCCTTGCGCTTGCGTCCCGGGCTGATGTGCGCGATCCGGGCGGCGGGGCTCGACGCGCTCATCACGCTGCCCCGGTCGCGGCCGAAGCGGCTGCGCCCGGCGCTGCCACATCGCCGGGGTCGGTCTCGGGCGCCCGCAGCCCGCGGGTCCCGCGGCGCACGAACCAGCGGGCGAGGATGTTGACGATCAGTGTCAGCACGAACAGCACGAGCCCGGCGGCGAACAGGGCGGAGCTGTGCAGTGGCTGGTTGGCGGCCTCGTTGAACTCGTTGGCGATCACCGCGGCCAGGCTGTAGCCCTGGTTGAAGAGGTGATGCCCGATCGTCGCCGCGTTGCCGATCACCAGCACCACCGCGATCGTCTCGCCGATGGCGCGGCCCAGCCCCAGCATCGCGCCGCCGGTGATGCCCGGGCGCGCGTAGGGCAGCACGGCGATGCGGATCATCTCCCACCGCGTCGCCCCGAGGGCCAGCGCCGCCTCCTTGTTCTCGGCGGGCACCGTGGCCAGCACCTCGCGGGCGATGGCCGACACGATCGGCAGGATCATGATGGCCAGGATGAGCCCGGCGACGAAGTAGTTGGGGGCGGTGATGCTGCTGCCGCCTCCGCCGATGAACGGGATGAACGAGAAGGTGTTGGCGAACCATCTCTCAGCCGGCACGAGCTTGGGCCCCAGCACGAACACGCCCCACAGCCCGTAGACAACCGACGGCACCGCCGCCAGCAGGTCCACCAGCATGGCCAGCGCGCCGCGGAACCGCCGCGGGCACAGCTCGGTCAGGTACAGCGCGGTGGCCACGGCCACCGGCACTCCGATGATGAGCGCGATCGCCGAGGTGATCAGCGTGCCGATCACCAGCGGCGCTCCGTGGTAGATGCTGCGGCTGATGTCCCAGTCGTTGCCGAAGATGAAGCTGGCGCCGAACTTGTTCAGCGCGTCGGTCGACTCGCCGATCAGGCGCACGAAGAAGTACGCGATCAGCCCGAGGATCAGGACCGCCAGGGTGGTCAACCCGACCTGAAGGACCTGGTCCGGCAGCCGCGAGGCCGACGCCCGCTCGAATCTCGAGCGGACGCCGGTTGCGCTGGTGGCGCTTGCCTCCATGACGTGCTCCGGTCCCGAGCGCGATCGCTAGGAGATCGCGGAGCCGTTGCAGGTCAGGCTGCCGAGCTGAGCGTTGTCCTTGGACGCGAGGTCAGCCGGGAGCGGTGCGTAGGGCAGTTTGCTCCCGCCCTCGCCGAGGGTCTGCTGACCGGCGCCGAAGGCGTAGCTCAAAAACGACTTCAGAGCCTTGGCCGTCGACGTGCTCGCCTTGCCGTCCTTGCACGGGTCCTTGTAGACGTCCAGGAACGTCTGGGACACGATCGGGTAGGCATCGGCGCCCGACGAGTTGATCGTCGAGATGCCCAGGTCCGGCGGGACCGTGATACCGACGGCCGCCGCCGAGGTGTTCTGGATCGTCGGCTCGATGTACTTGCCCGCGGAGTTCTTGATCGCGGCATAGGTGAAGCCGTTGAGCAGCGCGTAGGCCTGCTCGACGTAGCCGACGGCGCCCGAGGTCTGCTTGACCGCGGCGGCGACGCCGGAGTTCTTGGCCGCGCCGGTGCCGGTCGGCCACTTGACGTCCTTGTCTGAGCCGATCGAGGACTTCCAGCTCGGGCTGACGTCGGAAAGGAAGGTCGTGAAGCCCGCCGTGGTGCCCGAGGAGTCGGAGCGGTGCACGACGGTGATGGCCGTGCTGGGCAGCTTCAGGCCCGGGTTGAGCTTGGTGATCGCCGGGTCGTTCCACGTCTTGATCTTGCCGCTGAAGATGTCCGCCGTCGTCGGCCCGTCGAGCTTGAGGCCGCTCTTGATCCCGGGCAGGTTGTAGGAGACCGTGATCGCGCCGAAGGCCACCGGGAACTGGAGGACCGGGCCCTTCATCGCCTTCTTATCCGCGGCGGCCAGCGACGGGTCAGAGCCCGCGAAGTCGACCGTGGCGGTCTGGAGGTCGGCGATGCCGGCGCCGGAGCCGACGCCGTTGAAGTTGACGGTGAGGCCCTTGCTCTTGAGGTTGGACCCCCACTGCTGGTAGATCGGCTGGGCCAGGGTCGAGCCGGCGCCGTTCAGCGTTCCGCCGCTGACCGCGCCACCGCCCGAACCGGAGGACGTCCCCGTCGATCCCCCGCCGCCGCCGGCACTGGCCGAGCTACTGGAGTTGCTGCTGCCGCATGCGGCAATGGCGAGCGCGGCGGCCAACGAGACCGCGACCCCACCGAGACGAGTTGTACGCACTTTTGTCTCCTTCGCTTTCAGTTCGAGTCGGTCAGAGTCTCGGGGGCGGGGTCTCGCATGGTGTTAATGACTTGTGAACCCGCGGTTACCACTTGGCGGGAGTCGGCCGCGAGGCGGTACCCGAGTCCGAAGTGCGTGTGGATGAACGACCAGCCCGGGAGCGCGGTCTCGAGCTTGACCCGCAGCTTGCGCACATAGACGTCGACCGACCGGTCGCGCACCCGCATCTCGCGCCCCCACACGAGGCGGAAGAGCTCTTCGCGCGTCACGATCCGGTCAGCCCTGCGCGCCAGCTCGGTCAGCAGCCGCAGCTCGCGGATCGACAGCATCAGCGCACGGCCCTCTGCCCGGGCCAGATGCTCGTCCGGGACGATCTGGAGCGGCCCCACCTCCAGCACCTCCCGCTGTGCCTGAGCTGCCTGCGTCACGCCTTCGCATGCTGCTGGAGCGGCGCCCCGTTCGCGTTATCAGCTCGTGACGAAGGTGTGAATGAGTTGTGAACGACCGTGTGCGCGGACCGCCGGCGCCGTTCAGTGAGGGCGGGCCGTCAGCCCGCGAGCGCGGAGTTGAGCTCCTCGGTGTCCAGTTCTTCGCCGGCACGGGCCGAGGTGATCATGTCCAGCTCCTCCTCCACGCTGTTCTCGTGCTCAGGGGCGAAGCGGTAGCCCACGCCGAAGTGGGTGTGGATGTAGTTCCACTCCGGCGATCCGGAGCGCAGCTTCTGGCGCAGCTTGCGGACGAACACATCGACCGAGCGGTCGCCGTGGGCCATCGCATAGCCCCACACCCGCTCGTAGATCTCCTCGCGCCGCAGCACCCGGTCAGAGCCGGTGAGCAGGTGCAGGATCTCGAACTCCCGGGCGGTCAGCTCCAGGCTGACGTCGCTGACGTAGGCCTGATAGAGGTCCGGGCGGATCGTGATCTCGCCAAACGTGGCGGCGGCTTCCAGCGCCGGCATCTCCGCGCGCCGGTGGCGGCGCACCGCGGCCTCGATGACGCAGATGAGCTCCTCGGCGTGACACGGCTTGGTGATCCACGCGTCCGCGCCGAGGCGCAGGCCACGGACCCGCTGGGCCACCGAGGACGGTCCGGTGCAGACGACCACGGCGAGCCCGGGCAGCCGGGCGCAGACCTGCTCCAGGTAGCCCCACCCCGTCGGACCGAGGATGGCCAGATCCAGGACGATCGCGTTGAGGCGCATCGTCACCAGGGCATCGGTGTTCAGCGGCGCGGACAACGGCCGGTACTCGCATCCCAGGGCGTCCAATCGCTTGGACAGGACCTGCATGAAGCCCGGATCGCGGTCGAGCACCGCCAGGCGCAGGCGGTTCTGGCCGCGCTGCGCGGGAGCTGTGGTCGGATATCCGGGCAGCGTCTCGCTGCGCTCAATCGACATGGCGCCACTCTAACCCACGCCCGACCCCAGCCGGCTCACCCGAAGGGGGTGATCACAAGATCTTTACGTGCAAACAGCGGTGAAGTGCCCTCTCCGGCCCGGGCCCCATAAAAACCGGTCGCACCTGATTCGGGCGTGTGAAAAGGAGGTGAACGTGGTGGCACCAGCGCTCTGGGTCAACCCCCGCTGTACGCTCTCAGACGTGCGGCAGTCCCCGTCCCGACAGGTCTGCGTCGTGCGGGGCCGTCGCCCGCGCGCACGCGCGCACGCGCTGGTCACCCTCGTGGCCGCCGCGGCGCTGGCGGCCGGATGCGGGTCCTCGTCCTCGTCCAAGACCGCCTCGCAGCCCGCGGCGACGAGCGCGGCCACCACGTCCTCCACGCAGAGCAGCAGCGCGCCGGCGCCGGCCGTGGCCGATCTCTCTGCCGCCGTCCATCCCCGGCCGTCGGACTTCCCCTCGGCCACCGGCAAGAGCCTGAAGGATCTCGGCACCCTGGCGAAGTCCAGCGTCCAGCTCGGCGCAGCCACCGGCACGTTCACGCCGGGCACCAACCGCTACGCCTTCGCGCTGACCACCAACGCCGGCAAGTTCGTCTACGCCCCCACGGCCATCTACGTCGCCTCCAGCCCGGGCTCGCCCGCCAAGGGGCCGTACCTGGCTCCGGCCGATCCGATGACCGTGCAGCCTCAGTTCCGCAGCAAGGAGAACGCGGGGCCCGGAGGGATCCAGGCCATCTACGCCGCCAACGTGCCGGTGCCCAAGGCCGGCACCTACTTCGTGCTCGCGCTGACCAAGGGGCCGAGCGGCATGATCGGCGCGACCGGCGAGATCGCCGCTGCGCCGTCGTCGGAGATCCCGGGGGTCGGAGACCGCCCCCCCGACATCGCCACCGACACGAAGGCGTCCGTCAACGGCAACGTGAAGCTCCTCACCACCCGGACTCCTCCTGAGAACATGGCGTCGGCGTCCTTTAACCAGGTCCTGGGCAAGAAGCCGGTCGCGCTGCTGTTCTCCACGCCGCAGCTGTGCATCTCCCGCGTGTGCGGTCCCGTGACCGACATCGCCGTCCAGGTCCAGCATCACTTCGGCGACAAGGTGACGTTCATCCACCAGGAGGTCTACGTGGACAACACGCCGAGCAAGGGCCTGCGCCCGCAGCTCAAGGCCTTCCACCTGCGCACCGAGCCGTGGCTGTTCATCCTCAACCGCCAGGGCAAGATCGTCGCTCGCCTGGAGGGTGCGTTCGGCATCAACGAGGTGACCCAGGCCGTCCAGGCCGCGCTGCGATGAGGCGCGCGCGTCCCGCCGGGGCGCTCGCCGTGACGGCGGTCGCGGTGGCGCTGGCCATGATCATGGCCGGTTGCGGCTCGAGCTCGAACTCCTCGATCACCGCGCCCAAGGTCGCTCCCGCCCAGACCTACAGCCTCGGCGGCTTTCAGCCGACCGGCACGATCGACCCGGGCAAGCCCACGACGATGACGTTCGACGTCAAGCAGCCGGACGGCAAGACGCTCACGCGCTACAAGACCGGCGCGGGCCCCCACACCGGCGTGCATCTGATCATCGTCCGCGACGACCTGGCCTACATCATCCACGAGCACCCCCCGATCCCGCCCAGCGGGGTGCTGCACCAGTCGGTGACGTTCCCCGCCCCGGGGCCGTATCACGTCCTCGTCGACGTCTACCCCGACATCCCGGGCGGGCAGCCGAATTTCCAGCTGTTTCGCAACGTCACCGTCACCGGCGCCTACCACCCCGCCAAGCTGCCACCGTTCAAGGCCCACCAGGTGGTCGATGGCGTCCATTTCGACATGCAGCCCCACCCCAAGATCCACGCCATCCAGGCGGTGTTCCTGCACGTCAACGTCACCGACAGCCACGGCAAGCCCATCACCTTTGTCCCCTGGTTCGGCGCGCTGGCCCACGCCATCTTCTTCCAGAAGGGGACGCTCAACTACTTCCACACGCACGTGTGCGCGCCCAACGCGCCCAACTGCGGATCCCTGGCCGGCGCACCGAAGATCTCCGGCACCTCGACCGCGCCCGGGAAGCTCACCCTGGGGGTGCTCCTGCCCGTCCCCGGAACCTGGCGGCTCTTCGTCCAGCTCAAGGTGCACGGCAAGGTCATCACCGCCCCGTTCACGCTCGACGTGGCTTCAGAAACCCAGTGACGTCCTTAAGTCTTGGCTAAAGCAACCGCCGCTATGCTGACGCGTCCCGGAGCCCTGTCGGCGGACAGGGCGCCCCTCTGAATGTCCCATGGCGTCACGTAAAGAGCAAAAGGAAGCCGCCCGTCAGCAGCGGCTGGCACAGGAGCAGGCCCGCGCTGAGCGCGCCCGGCGCGATCGCCGTGTGCGCATGCTCGGCGGGACGGTCGTCGGCGCGATCCTGATCGTCGTCGTCGCCATCGTCGTCTCCTCGGGGGGCAGCACCCCGACGGTGGTCAAGCCCAACAGCCCGGCGGCCAAGAAGGCTCAGTCGTCGGTCAACACGCTGCTCGCCGGCATCCCACAGCAGGGCAACACACTGGGCTCGCCCAGCGCCAAGGTGACCGTCACCGAGTACGGCGACCTCGTGTGCCCGGTCTGCAAGACGTTCGCGCTCGGCGCCGAGAACCAGCTGATCCAGAACGAGGTCAAGTCGGGCAAGGTCAAGATCGTCTACAAGGCGCTCGAGACTGCCTCCCAGACGGCCAACAACTCGATGTTCGTGCCCAGCCAGACGGCGGCGCTGGCCGCCGGCAACCAGAAGAAGGCCTGGAACTACATCGAGCTCTTCTACCACGAGCAGGGCGACGAGACCTCCAGCTACGTCACCGACAACTATCTCGGCGGCCTGGCCAAGCAGGTGTCCGGGCTGAACTTCAACCAGTGGAGCTCAGACCGCGGCGCCTCGAACCTGCAGTCGCAGGTCAACTCAGATGTGTCCTCCGCCGCCGCTGCCGGCTATAACAGCACGCCCACCATCCTCATCTCCGGCCCCAAGAGCCAGGCTCAGCCGCATCGTCGGCCAGGCGAGCTACAGCCAACTTCAGAGCGCGATCAACTCGGTGTCATGAGGATCACGCTCCGCAGGGTGATGCTGGTTCTGGCAGTCATCGGCCTGGGAGTGGCGACCTACCTCACGATCATCCACTACGCCGGCATCAAGCCGGCGTGCACGGCGGGCCAGTCGTGCATCAAGGTCCAGAGCTCGGTGTGGTCCAAGCTGGACGGCATCCCCGTCGCGCTGCTGGGCCTGATCGGATACATCGGCATCACCGCCTCGCTCCTGGTGCCGGACCGCGAGGAGTCCCGGCTGGCCACGCTGGGCCTGACGCTGATCGGTTTCGCCTTCAGCGGCTATCTCACCTACCGCGAGCTGTTCTCGATCCACGCGATCTGTGAATGGTGCGCGTCGAGCGCCGTCATCCTCACGCTGCTGTTCATCTGCGCCGCCTACCGCTACGTGACCGTCTCGGACCACGTCGCGCCCGCGGCGCCGGCGCCTCTGCCCCCGAAGGGCAAGAAGCCCGGGGCCGCCACGCGGCCCGCGGGCCGCCCCCGGGCTCGCACCTGACGCACCTTCACATCCTGGTCACAGGAACTTCGCAGGCTCATCACGAGCCGCGCCGAGGCGGGCGCGAACGTATGTGACCGATGAGCGTTGCGGTGACGGGCCAGCCGTCCGTCAGACGGCGACCGAGCGCGGTGAGCCGGGCCCTCCGGATCGCCGACGTGACGATGTTCTACGGGGAGCGCAGCGGTGGCATCCGCACCTACCTCGAGGCCAAGGCCGCCTACGCCGCGCGCACCGGGCGCTTCGAGCACCACCTGGTGATCCCCGGCAAGGCCACGACATCGGACGGCCTGGGACGCCACGAGCACCGCTCGCTGCGGGTCGCGGCGTCCAACGGCTACCGGGTGCCGCTCGGTGGCGCAGAGCTCCAGGCCACGCTGCATGAACTGGCGCCCGACGCGTCCGAGGCCGAGCGCATCGTGCGCTCGCTGGAGGTGGCCGTGCAGCGCCACGGCTATCGCGAGTACTACAACCCCCTGACCGGCCGCGGCCTGGCCGCACGCGGCTTCGGGTTTGCCACGTTGCTCATCGATCTTCTCGCAGAATGCGGGATCGGGGGCAGCGAGCCGTCCGGCCGCGCCCGCATCATGCAGGCGTGAGCTGGCGATCGACGCGCGCCGCGGGCCAGAGTGGCCACAGCCCCCGTCAGGTCGCCGTTGTCGATCTCGGCTCCAACTCGTGGCGCCTCGTCGTCTTCACGTATTCGACCCCGCCCACCCCGTGGTGGAAGCTCACCGACGAGCTCTATGAGACCGTCCGCATCGGCGCGGGCCTGGCCGCGACCGGCAAGCTGAGCTATGAGGCGATCGGGCGCGGCCTGGAGACCCTCGGGGTCTTCGCCCGCTTCTCCCGCGCCAACCATCTCGACGCCGAGGACGTCCATGTGGTGGCCACCAGCGCGATCCGCGACGCCGCCAACGGCGAGCAGTTCCTCGCCGACGCCCAGGCCGCGACCGGCCTGACCATCGAGACGCTCTCGGCCCAGGACGAGGGCTACTACGGCTACGTCGCGGCCGTCAACACCACCACGCTGAGCGACGGCGTCGTGCTCGACATCGGCGGCGGGAGCATGCAGCTCACCCACGTCGCCGGCCGCCGCGCGAAGGAGTCGGCTTCCTTCCCGCTGGGCGCCGTGCGGGTCACCGAGCAGTTCCTCCCCGGCGACGGCCCCGTCCGCAAGAAGGACCTCTCCAAGCTGCGCGACCACGTCGAGAAGACGCTGTCGGGGCTGGACTGGCTGGCCTCGTCGGGCAAGCGGATGGTCGGCATCGGCGGCGCCGTGCGCAACCTCGCCGCCGCCGCGCAGACCGCCAACGGCTCGCTCGACCTCGGCGTCCAGGGCTTCGTCATCACCCCCAAGGTGCTGTCGGATCTCACCAGCGAGCTGGCCTCGATGTCGGTCGAGGAGCGCGGGATGGTCCCCGGGATCAAGCCCGGCCGCGGCGACATCATCCTCGCCTCCGCCGTCGTGCTGGACACCGTCGTATCGCTCGGCGGCTTCGACGGGCTCGAGGCCACCGACGCGGGGCTGCGCGAGGGGGTGTTTCTGGCCCGCACCCTGCTTGACTCAGATCCGCCCCTGTTCGACGACGTCCGCGATGCCGCCGTGCGCAACCTGGCCGTCCAGTACGAGTCGGACCTCGCCCACATCGAGCACGTCGCCAAGCTCTCGCTGCAGATGTTCGACTCGCTGGTGGACGCCGGCCTGTTCACGCCGGCCGAGGGCGAGCGCGAGCTGCTGTGGGCGGCCTCCATGCTCCACGACGTGGGGATGACCATCTCCTACGACGATCACCACAAGCACTCGCGTTACCTGATCGAGAGCGCGGAGCTGCCGGGCTTTGACCCGCGCGAGCGGGCATTGATCGCCCAGATCACCCGCTATCACCGCAAGGGCATCCCCAAGTTGGGGATCATCGAGGCGATCGCCCACGACGGCGACGAGGAGCTGCTGGATCGCTGTGCGGTGATCCTGCGCCTGGCCGAGCACCTCGAGCGCGGCCGCGATCAGTCGGTGTCCGAGGCCCGCCTGGACACCAACGGCGACGGCGTCGACCTGCACCTCAAGGCGGGCGGCGATCTCACGCTGCCGCGCTGGAGCGTGGAGCGCTACGGCGACGGCGAGGCGTTCGAGCGCGTGTTCGACCGCCGCCTGCTCATCGGCTGAATTCGTCCTCACCGCTCCGGGGTTTTGAGTATCGTGCCGCCACCATGCGCACATGGAGGACGGCGTTAGCCGTTGTCGTCGTGGCGGTCGCGGGGACGACCGCCTCCCCGGCGTCGGCGGCAATCTCGGGCGTACTCGGCGGCCACACCGTCAGTGGGAGCGCGATCCCGTGCACCACGCAGGCCGACGGCACACGGGTGTGCCAGGGCGACTTCAGCTCCAGCGGCGGCCCCGACACGCGCCTGGCGAGCTTTGACGGCACCCCGCTCGCGCTCTACGTCATCCTCCCGCCCGCTCCCGCGTCCGGCAACGACGGGAACTACCCGCTGGTGGTGCAGAGCCACGGCTGGGGCGGCCAGGCGGGCGGCCCGTCCGACACCCAGTACGGCGGCCCGACTGCCGATGCATGGGCCAAGGACGGCTACGCCGTGCTCCAGCTCACGGCGCGCGGCTTCGGGGACTCCTGTGGCAGCGCCGCCTCGCGGCTCGCCGACCCCACCGGCTGCGCCGACGGCTATATCCGCCTCGACGACGACCGCTACGAGGTCCGCGATGTGCAGAACGCGATCGGCCTGCTCGTCGACGACGGCATCGCTGACGCGGCCCGGATCGGCGTGACCGGCGAGTCCTACGGGGGCGGCGTGTCATTGGCGCTGGCCACGCTGCGCGACCGCGTGATGAACGCCGACGGCTCGGTGAGCCCGTGGCGCAGCCCGGCAGGGACGCCGCTGCGCATCGCCGCCGCGGCGCCGGTCATCCCGTGGAGCGACCTCGTCTACTCGCTCATCCCCAACGGCCGCACGCTCGACTACCAGGTGGCCTCGCCGACGACCGACCTCTCACCGATCGGGGTCGAGAAGCAGTCGTTCGTCTCCGGGCTGTACGCGCTGGGCTCGCTGAGCGGCTTCTACGCTCCCGCCGGGCTGAACTCGCAGGCCGACCTCACCACGTGGTTTGCCTCCCTCAACGCCGGCGAGCCCTACGACGGCAACGCCGAGGATGAGGCGATCGCCGCCCAGATCGCCCAGTACCACTCGTCCTACTACCTGCTCGACGGAGCCTACGGCGTGACGCCCGAGGCGCCTCCGCCGCTGCTCATCGCCAACGGCTTCACCGACGACCTGTTCCCCGTCGACGAGGCGCTGCGCTACTACAACCTCGAGCGCGCCAAGTATCCGAGCGACTGGATCAGCCTGTTCGACTTCGACGGCGGCCACCAGCGCGGCCAGAACAAGGCGGCCGACAGCACGCTGCTCTCCGATCAGATCGAGGAGTTCCTCAAGTTCTTCCTCAAGGTCCCCGCGGGTAACCCGCGGGCCTTCCCAGCGAGCGCGACCGCGCTCACCCAGACGTGCCCGAAGACGGCAACGTCGGGCGGGCCGTTCACCGCGCCCACGTGGGCGGCCCTGCACCCCGGCGAGGTCGACTTCGACTCGGCGGCAGCGCAGACGGTCACCTCGGGCGCGGGCAGCCCGACCGTCGCCCAGGCGGTGGATCCCGATCACCGGGCCCGGGGCCTGCGCCACCGCGACCGCTACCGATCAGGGCTCCGGCGTCGCCACCTATCGGCTGCCGGCGGCCACCGGGTCCGGCTACACCGTGCTCGGCTCCCCGGCCGTGATCGCGACCCTGAGCCTCAGCGGGACGTTCCCCGAGCTCGCGGCCCGCCTGTGGGACGTGGACCCCGCGAGCAACACCGAGACGCTCGTGGCCCGCGGCCTGTACCGCGTCACCGCAAGCGGCGCGCAGGTCTTCCAGCTGCATCCCGGCGCCTGGCACTTCGCCGCCGGCCACATCCCCAAGCTCGAGCTGCTCGGCCAGGACAGCCCCTACGGGCGCACCTCCAACGGCCAGTTCTCGATCGCTGTCTCCGACCTGGAGCTGCGCCTGCCCGTGCACGAGGTCCCGGGCGCGCCCGGCACGCCCGCGGCAGTGACCTCGCCGCAGCCGCCCTTCTCGTCGTCGGCGGCCCGCTGCACCGCCCGGCCGACGTCGCGGATCGCCAAGCGCGCGGTCCGGGCCAGCCGACACGGCTTCTTCGTGCGCGGCCATGCCTCCGAGCGGCCGTGCCCGGGGGCCCTCGCCTCCGTGCGCCGCCAGGAGCGGGTCGTCCGCGTGTTCGTCAGCGTCTACCGCCAATCGGGCCACGGCCGCTGCCGGTTCCTGCGCCCCAACGGGCGGCTCACCGCCAGGCGCTCGTGCGCCAGGCAGGTCCGGTTCCGCGCCATCGGCGCGGGGGTGTGGTCGCTGCGCCGCCACCAGCACATCCCCCGCGGGACCTATCTCATCCGCGCCGACGCGGTCGACGCGCTCCACACCCACCAGCCCCGCAGCGGCGCGTCGGTGGTGCGCGTGCGCGTGAGGTAGCGTGCCCGGGCGTGAGCCCGGATCCGCCCGCGTCGCCGGATCCATCTGAGTCGCCGGGCGCGGTCACCTCACCGGTCGTGGTGGCCCGCGAGTGGACGCGGCTCGGGCTGATCGGCTTCGGCGGGCCGCCCGCCCACATCGCGCTGCTGCGCCAACTGGTGGTCGAGCGGCGGCGCTGGATGGACGCGCGGGCCTTCGAGGACGCCAACGCAGCATGCGGGATGCTCCCCGGCCCGGCGTCGACCCAGATGGCGATCTACTGCGCCTATCGAGTGGCGGGCCCGGCGGGCGCGGTGATCGGCGGCCTGGGGTTCATCGTGCCCGCGGTGGTGATCATCCTCGCCGTCTCCGCGGTCGTGCTCGGCCACGCGCCGCCCCTGTGGGTGCGCGGCGCGGGGGCGGGGGCCGGCGCGGCGGTGCCCGCCGTCGCGGTGCAGGCCGCGCGGGGGCTGCTGGGGCCCAGCCTCGAGCGCGCGCGCTCGCGCTCGGACCTGTGGGCCTGGGCGGCGTACGTGGTGGCGGGCGCGGCGGCCGCGGTGCTCGTCGGCGCGTACCTGGTGCTCGTGCTCGTCGCCTGCGGCGCGCTCGAGGTGGCGCGCCGGCGCCGCGCTCAGTCGTTGCCGGCGATACCGCTCCCCGCCCTCCCGGCGGTGGCGTCGGCGGGTGGGTACGGCGCCCTGGCCTGGACCGCGCTGAAGGTCGGGGCGCTGTCCTTCGGCGGCGGCTTCGTGATCATCCCGCTGATGCAGGGCGACGCCGTCCACGTCCACCACTGGATGACCAACGCAGAGTTCCTCAACGCGGTCGCGCTGGGCCAGGTCACCCCGGGGCCGGTCGTCGCCACCATCGCCGCGGTGGGCTACGCGGCGCATGGCCTCGCGGGAGGGATCATGGCGGCCTCGATCGCGTTCCTGCCTTCGTTCGGCTTCGTGCTGCTGGCGGGCCGGCGCTTTGACGGCCTGCGCGAGCGACCCGGCCCGCGCGCCTTCCTGGACGGCGCGGGGCCGGCGGCCATCGGCGCGATCGGCGGCGCCGCGGTGACCCTCGCCGCCGTCCTGACACAGGCGTGGCAGTTCGGGGTCCTGGCCGCGGCGCTGCTGGCGCTGCTGGTGTTCGGGCGCGGAGTGGTCCTCACCCTCGTCAGCGCGGCGCTCGTCGGCGTGGTGCTGGCGCTCGCCGGCGCACCCATCCCGTAGCCCTCGCCGGCTGGGTTCACCGAACCTTCACGACGGCCGCGAGCCCCGCCGCTTAGCCTGGCAGGGCGATGCGTCGTACAGTAAGAGCATGCTCTGGCTCCTGCGCCACGCGGAGGCCGCCGAAGGCACCCCGGACGACGAGCGCCCGTTGACCGAGCGCGGCATCATGCAGGCGCAGGACGCGGGCCACGCGCTGACTGCGCTGGGCGTCCCCATCGACGCGTGCCTGTGCAGCCCCAAGCTCCGCGCGGTGCAAACCGCTCAGTACGCGTGCGCCCCGCTCGGCGTCGAGGTGACGGTCGAGCGCCGGCTCGCCGGCGAGCCCTTTGACGCCCATGACCTCGTCGCCGGGCTCGGGGAGGTCCTGCTCGTCGGCCACGACCCGTCGTTCACGCTCACCGTGCACGATCTCACCGGCGCTCAGGCCCGGATGAAGAAGGGCGGCCTGGCCGGGATCTCCAAGGGCGAGCTGTGCGTGCTCATGCGCCCCGCAGAGCTCAGTGCGATCGCCGGCCGAGAGAGGGTGGCATGACCGAAGTCGGATCCGACCCGCGCGACGCCGCCGCCGTTGGGGCAGGCGAGGCCAACGGCTCCGAGGCCGATCAGGTGCCCGACCTGCGCGACCATTCGCTCTACGTCAACCGCGAGCTCTCCTGGCTTGACTTCAACGACCGCGTGCTCCAGCTCGCCGAGGACGAGTCGCTACCGCTGATCGAGCGGCTGAAGTTCCTGGCCATCTTCGTCTCCAACCTCGACGAGTTCTTCATGATCCGCGTCGCCGGCGTGCATGACCAGGTGGACGCCCGGATCGACGCGCGCGGGCCTGACGGCCTGTCCCCCACCGAGGTGCTGGCGCACATCCACGACCGCGTCCGCGACATGGACCGCCGCCACACCGAGCAGTTCTCGCAAGTGGTCGAGCCCCAACTGGCCGAGCAGGGCGTCCGGATCGTCAGCTGCGACGAGTCCGGCGCCTCCCCCGAGGCGATCGAGCGCCACTTCCGCGAGCAGATCTTCCCCGTGCTGACGCCGCTGGGCGTCGGCGCC
Organism: uncultured Actinomycetota bacterium; assembly: GCA_963708835.1. Classification (GTDB taxonomy): domain Bacteria; phylum Actinomycetota; class Thermoleophilia; order Solirubrobacterales; family Solirubrobacteraceae; genus Palsa-465. The sequence continues at coordinate 332,514 of CAVPUB010000005.1, forward strand.
GGGCGGCCTTTCCCGTATATCTCCAACCTGTCGCTCAGCCTCATCGTCCACCTGCGCGATCCCGACGCCGATCAGGAGGCATTCGCGCGGGTCAAGGTGCCCAAGGAGGTCCTCCCGCGGTTCGTCGAGATCGAGAAGGACACCTTCATCCCGCTCGAGGACATCATCGCCCGCCATCTGGGCGCGCTTTTCCCCGGGATGCAGATCCTCAGCCACGACCTGTTCCGCGTCACCCGCGACGCCGACTTCGAGGTCTCCGACGAGGCCGACGACCTGCTCCAGGCCGTCGAGGACGAGCTGCGCCGCCGCCGCTTCGGGGAGGTCGTGCGGCTCGAGGTCGGCGCCGGCATGGAATCCGCCCTGCGCACCGGGCTGATCGAGTGGCTCAACGTCGACGAGGTCCAGGTCTATGACGTCGACGGCCTGCTCGATCTCGGCGACCTGTGGCAGATCGCCTCGATCAAGGACCACCCGGAGATCCGCTGGCCCAACTGGACGCCGGTCACCGCCCCCGGCCTGGTCACCGCCCAGGCCGACGGCGACGCCCAGCCCGACATGTTCGCGATGATGCGCGCCGGCGACGTCCTCGTCCACTACCCCTATCAGTCGTTCACCTCGAGCGTGGAGCGGTTCGTCAAGCAGGCGGTCGACGACCCCAACGTGCTGGCGATCAAGATGACGGTGTACCGGACGTCCGACGACTCCGCGCTCGTCCCGTCGCTCATCGAGGCCGCCGAGAAGGGCAAGCAGGCCGTCTGCCTGGTCGAGCTCAAGGCCCGCTTCGACGAGCGCCAGAACATCCACTGGTCACGCGCGCTGGAGGAGGTGGGCGCCCACGTCGTCCACGGCATCCCGGGGCTGAAGACGCACGCCAAGGCGATCCTCATCGTGCGGCGCGAGCGTGGGTCGGTGCGCAACTACGTGATGATCGGCACCGGCAATTTCCACGCCAAGAACGCCCGTCTCTACGAGGACTTCGGCCTGTTCACCACCGATCCCGAGCTCGGCGACGAGGTCGCCAACCTGTTCAACACGCTCACCGGCTACGGCCGTCCCCAGCGCCAGCGCAAGACGCTCGTCGCGCCGATCTGGCTGCGCGAGCCGCTCATCAACGAGATCGACCGCACGATCGAGGCCCACCGCGACGGCCGCGACTCACGGATCGTGATGAAGATGAATGCGCTGGTGGACCAGAAGGTCATCGAGGCGCTGTACCGCGCCTCCCAGGCCGGCGTGCCGATCTTCCTCAACGTGCGCGGGATCTGCTGCCTGCGGCCCGGCATCCCCGGCGTGAGCGAGACGATCGAGGTCGTCTCGGTTGTCGGGCGCTTCCTGGAGCACAGCCGCGTCTACTCCTTCCATCGCGGCGACGAGCATGTGTACTACATCGGCTCCGCCGACATGATGCCCCGCAACCTCGACACGCGCGTCGAGCTGCTGGTCCCGGTCGAGCGCCCCGAGCTCCAGGCCGAGCTCCAGGACACCCTGGACCGCTGCCTCGCCGACGACACGTACTCGTGGGTCATGGCCGCGGACGACTCGTGGACCCGACGCCGCGGCAACACCCGCAGTGTCCACAACGAGTTGATGGAGCGCACTCTGGCGTGGGCCGCGAGCGCCGGCAGCTGACCTAGCTGGTGCACAGCGACCTCCTGCTCGTGATCGTCGTCGTGGCCGCGACGGCGTTTGATTTCACCAACGGCTTTCACGACACCGCCAACGTCGTCGCCTCATCGATCTCGACGCGGGCCCTGGCGCCGCGCACCGCGATCATGCTCGTCTCGGTGCTGAACTTCGCCGGCGCCTTCATCTCGCTGAAGGTCGCGGCGACCATCGCCACCGGCATCATCGACGCCAGCCAGGTCACGGAGACGATCGCCTTCGCCGGCCTGGTCGGAGCGATCGCCTGGAACCTCATCACCTGGGCGTACGGGCTGCCCTCCAGCTCATCGCACGCGCTCATCGGCGGCGTGATCGGCGCCATGCTGGCGGCCGTGGGCGCCGGGGGCATCAAGGTCGACGGGCTGGTGACCAAGGTCATCATCCCGGCGTTGGTGGCGCCCCTGGCGGCGTTCATCGTGGCCGGCTGCGTGATCGCGCTCATCTACCGGTTGCTCGGCCGCCGCAGCCCGGGGCCGGTGACCCGCGCGTTTCGCGCGGGCCAGCTCGTCTCAAACTCGGCGCTGGCGGTGGCCCACGGCACCAACGACGCCCAGAAGACGATGGGCGTGATCACGTTGGCGCTGGTCGCGCATGGGTCGTTGAGCCCCCAGCACGCCACCGTGCCCTCGTGGGTGGTGATCCTGTCGGCGACGGCGATCGCGCTGGGCACCTACGCCGGCGGCTGGCGCATCATCCGCACCGTCGGAAGCCGCATCATCCGCATGGATTCCGCTCAGGCGTTCTCGGCGCAGGGCTCCGGCGCGGCGGTCATCCTGGTGAGCTCGCACCTCGGCTACCCGCTGTCGTCCACCCACGTCATCTCCGGGGGCGTGATCGGAGCCGGCGCCGCCAAGCGGCTGTCCGCGGTGCGCTGGGGCGTGGCCGGCACCATCGCCGCGGCATGGCTGATCACGCTGCCCGCCGCTGGGCTGTTCGGAGCCGCCGCCTATGGCATCGCCGCGGCGTTCGGCCACGGCGCGCTCGGCCCGCTGCTCATCGCCGTGGTGGCGGTGGGCGGGCCGCTCTCGATGACGCTCGCGACCCGGCGTCGGCGTGTGACGCGAGCCGCGAGCGCCTGAGCTGCCGTCAGGCTGAGGTCAGCCGCCGTTCGGCGTCTGCGCGGGCCGGTTGGCCAGCGTGACCTTCAGTTCCTTGGTCTGACCGGCGCGCTTGACCGTCATGGTCACAGTCTGACCGGGCTTGTACTTGTCGATGGTGGCGATGAACTGATCGGTGGTGGTGATCGCCGTGCCGTTGATCGCCGTGATCGTGTCACCGGCCTGGATGCCCGAATTGGCCGCCGGCGACCCGGGCGTGACCGGGTGGGGGCAGCTCTGCGTCGCGGTCGTCGCGATCTGGGCGGTGTTGCCGAGGCTGTTGAGGCAGACGCCGACGTAGGCGTGCTGCACCTTGTTGCCGGCGATGACCGAGGCCGCGACCTGCTTGACGGTGTCGGACGGGACGGCGAACCCGACGCCCGAGCTCGAGCCCTCACCGCCGGCCGTCTGGTTGTTGGTCTCGATCTGGTCGTTGAGACCCAGGACGTGCCCGTTGGCGTCCAGCAGCGGGCCGCCGGAGTTGCCGGGGTTGATCGCCGCGTCGGTCTGAATCGCGTTGGGGATCGTGTAGCCGTTCGGCGCCTGGATGCTGCGGCCGGTCTGGCTGACGATGCCGGTCGTGGTCGTCTCGGGCAGGCTGAACGGGCTGCCGATGGCCACCACCGGATCGCCCACCTGGGCCTGGGCGGAGTCGGCCAGCGGGATCGGGTGCAGCTGGGAGGCGGGAACGTCGACGTGGATCACAGCGACGTCGGTGGACGGGTCGGTGCCCAGCACCTTGGCGGGCACGCTCTTGCCGTCCTGGAAGTTGACGGTCACCGAGGTCGCGTTGGCCACGACATGCTCGTCGGTGAGGATGTTGCCGTTCGTGTCGTAGACCACGCCCGCGCCCTCGCCCTTGGTGGTGCCGCCGCCCTGGCCGAAGAACCCGAAGCCCTGGTTCTGGCTCTGCGCGGTCACGACGATGTCGACCACGCCGGGGCTGGCCGCCTTGTAGATCTGGTTGATGCTCAACCCGGTGCCGGCCTTGAACGCCGTCGGCTCAGTCGAGTTGGTGCTCCCCTGCTGGATGACGGTCGTCGTCACGGGCTTGCTGCTGGTGGAGCTGGTCGCGCTGGCGATGATCAGTGCGATCACCCCTCCCGCAATGGCGCCGCCGATGATCGGTAGCCATCGGCTCACACTTCTCATGGTCTGGTTCTCCCTGGATGGGGCTGCTTTGTCGTTCCCTATGGGACCACGTACCCGTGAGGAACCTTTCAGAGTTCGGGAAGAAGTCCGTAAGAGGAGCCTACGACGGCCGGCCCCCGCTGCAGAACTTCCTGCAAATCCGGATTTTCCGGACGCTCAGCGCGCGTGCCCGTAGACCAGATCAAGGTGATCGGTCAATCCCGACCACCGCAACGTCAGCCGCCAGCATCCCGCGGCGGGGAGGTTGACGATCGACGGACCGGGACCACCCATCACCCGGCGGTTCACGGGCGCGCCCAGCCGTTTCGGTGCCCGCCATCCGCTGCGCCTCGATCCGCAGATCGCTCCCGGCGCCGGCCACGGGCGCGTGCGAGACCCACAGGATCTTGTTGGTGTGATCGGCCGCCGGTGGTGAGTCGAGCGGCCCCCACAGGATCGCGGCGATCCGCCCGGACCGGCCGAGCGCGAACGGCATCCGCGGCCGCCTCTCACTGAAGCCGGCGCGGGCCCAGGGCGGGAGCACGGCCACGTGTGCCTGTGACCGGCAGGGGGTCACGGCCACCGCGCCGGGCGCCGGCCCGGCGGCCCGGTCGCTGCGCTGTCCATGCCCGAGCACCGCGAACGCCCATACCGCGACAGCCAGCACCGCAGCGCTGGAGACGGCGACGAACAGCGCCGACAGGCTCGGGCCTCGACGCGCCCTCGCCGGACGGGCGCTGACGGCCGGTTCCGCGTTCAGCCGCCGCCGCACGACGTCGATCGGCGGCGGCGCCAACTCCTCCGGGCACGGGTCCACCGCACGGATCGCGTCGATCACGCTGTCGCTCACTGCATCACCTCGGTCGTCGTCGTCGGCGGTTGCTGCTGCTCACATCCCGACGCGGCCGCCAGCGCCCGCCGGAACCGCCGCCGGGCGCGGTACATGCGGACCGCGAACGTGTTGGCCCCGATGCCCAGCACCCGCGCCGCCCGCGCCGGCGACAGGCCCTCCCACGCCACCAGCAGCAGGACCTCGCGGTCGTGCTCACCGAGGGCGGTCAATGCCTGCCACACCGCGCCGCCCGCGTCGGACGGCTCGCGGGCGCCCAGCAGCGGCTCGGCGGGCCGCTCGGAGCGCATCCGCGTCAGCAGCGCGTGCTCGCGCGCCGTCCCGCGACGCCGGTTGGCCAGGACGCGCCGTGCCACGCCCAGCAGCCACGGCAGCGGATCGTCAGGCACCTCGTCCAGGCGCCGCCAGGCGACCACGAAGACGTCGGCCACCACGTCGTCGGCCCCCTGCGCGTCGGAGCGCCGGCGCACGTAGCGCCGGACCGCGCCACCGTGCTCGCGGTACATGACGTCAAACCGCGCCTGATCGTCCATCAACACTCATAAGTGTCCGGCAAGCGCCAACGATGACAGGCGGCTCGCCGCCCGGCCGTCGCTAACTCGACTCGGCGGCCAACTCCACGAAGAAGTCCAGCGCCTCGGGGTTGGCCAGCGACTCCCGCGACGCCGCCTCCTCCGCCGGCGTGCCCATCAGGATCCGCTTGACCGGGACCTCCAGCACCTTCCCCGACAGCGTCCGCGGGACCGCGGCGATCTGGCGGATCTCGTTGGGGACGTGCCGCGGCGAGCAGTCCTCCCGGACCCGCCGCCGGATCTCTGCGACCAGGTCGTCGGTCAGCTCCGCGCCGTCGCGCAGGACCACGAACAACGGCATCCAGCCGTCGGTGCCGTCCCGGGGCAGGTCGACCACCAGCGCGTCGACGACGTCGTCGAGGTCGAGCACGGCGCGATAGATCTCAGCGGTCCCCATCCGCACCCCGCCGCGGTTGATCGTGGAGTCCGAGCGCCCGTAGATGATCGCGGTCCCGCGCTCGGTGACCCTGATCCAGTCACCGTGGCGCCACACGCCCGGGTACATCGAGAAGTAGGACTCGCGCAGGCGCTCGCCGTCCTCGTCGCCCCAGAAGAACACGGGCATCGAGGGCATCGGCTCGGTGATGACCAGCTCTCCGACCTCGTCGATGAGGGGGGTCCCGTCGGGATCCCAGGCCTGGACACTGGCGCCCAGCGACCGCGCCTGAAGCTCGCCGAGGTAGACCGGCAGGGTCGGCACCCCGCCCACGAAGGCGGTGCACATGTCGGTGCCGCCCGATGTGGAGAACAGCCAGGTCTCGGCGCCGAGCTGGTCATAGACCCACTGAAAGCCCTCGGGCGAGAGCGGGGAGCCGGTCGATCCCACGGCCCGCAGGTGCCTGAGCTCCCTTCCGTCACGCGGCTCGACACCGGCCTTCATGCAGGAGGCGACGAATGCGGCGCTCGTGCCGAACGTCGTCATCTGAGAGTCCTCGGCCAGGTCCCACAGCCGGTCCAGGGACGGGTAGCCCGGATTGCCGTCAAACAGCACGATCGAGGCCTCGGTGAGCAGCGCCCCGACCAGGAAGTTCCACATCATCCAGCCGGTGGTGGAGAACCAGAAGATCCGGTCGCCGGCCTGGGCGTCGAGATGGAGGTGCAGCGCCTTGACCTGTTCGAGCAAGATCCCGCCCTGGCCGTGGACGATCGGCTTGGGCAGCCCGGTGGTGCCGCTCGAGTACAGCACCCACAGCGGATGATCGAAGGGCAGCGACGCGAACTCGAGCGCCGCGTCCTCGGCGCCGAGGAACCCGTCCTCCCAGCCGGTGGCGTCCAGGTACCCGAAGCGAACGGTGCGTTCGAGGCCAGGCAGCTCGGCCGCGATCCGCTCGACCTGACCGGAGCGGTCGAAATCCTTGCCGCCGTAGCCGTAGCCGTCGATGGCCAGCAGCACCTTGGGCCGCACCTGGGCGAAGCGGTCGATCACGCTCCGCGCCCCGAACTCGGGCGCCGCCGAGGACCATGTGGCGCCGATCGAGGCGCAGGCCAAAAACGCCGCCACCGTCTCCGGGATGTTGGGCATGTAGGCGACCACGCGGTCGCCGGGTTGCACGCCGAGCGCCCGCAGCCCCGCGGCGATCCGGGCGGTCTCTGAGCGCAGCCGAGCCCACGTCCACTCGCTCAGCTCCGGCCGCACCTCAGACGAGTGGCGGATCGCCACCGCATCATCGTCCTTGCCGCGGAACACGTGCTCGGCGTAGGAGGTCGTCGCGCCCGGAAACCACTGCGCGCCCGGCATCGAGCGGTCGCCCAGGACGGCGCCCGAGCCCCCCTCGATGCGCAGGTCGAAGTAGGCGACGAGCGCGGACCAGAACTCATCGAGGGAGTCCACCGACCACTGCCACAACTCCTCATAGGAGCCGAAGCTCAAGGGGTGGGCGGGGTCCGCATTTTCGGCGAGCCAGCGGGTGAAGCGCGTCAGCGTCGCGTGCTCGACGCGCTCGTCAGACGGCGTCCACAGCAGTGCCGGGGTCTGGGTCATGGCCGCGAATCGTAGACTGCCGCCCGTGCCTGCAGAGACGAGCCAGACGCTGGTGGCACCGTTCACGGGCACCGTCGTGGCCACTCCGGCGGCCGCCGACGAGCACGTCGCCGCCGGGTCGCCGGTCGTGGTCATCGAGGCCATGAAGATGGAACACGAGATCGTCGCCGAGCGTGACGCGACCGTCACCGAGCTCAAGGTGCGCATCGGCCAGACCGTCGAGGAGGGCCAGCCGCTCGCGACGCTCAGCCATCGCAACGGACCTGTGGTGAGCGACGCCGAGGGGGCGGGAGCGGAGGTTGCGCCCGAAAGGGACGACCTCGCCCAGGTCCACGAGCGTCATGACATCGGCCGAGACCACCGCCGGCCCGACGCGGTCGGCCGGCGCCACGCCCAGGGGCGGCGCACGGCACGCGAGAACCTCGACGACCTCCTCGACGACGAGAGCTTCGTGGAGTACGGGCCACTCATGTTCGCCGCCCAGGAGCAGCGGCGGTCGCGCCAGGAGCTGATCGAGCGCACGCCGGCCGACGGCCTCGTCGGCGGGGTCGGCGCCATCGCGGGCCAGCCGGTGGCGGCGATGTCCTACGACTACACCGTCCTGGCCGGCACCCAGGGCATGCGCAACCACCAGAAGAAGGACCGGTTGTTCGAGATCGCCGAGCGCCGGAGGCTGCCGGTGGTGCTGTTCGCCGAGGGCGGCGGCGGCCGCCCGGGCGACGTCGACATGCCGATCATCGCCGGCCTGGACTGCCGGGCCTTTCAGTATTTCGCCCAGCTGAGCGGGCTCGTCCCCCTCGTCGGAATCGCCAGCGGCTACTGCTTCGCGGGCAACGCGGCGCTGCTGGGCTGCTGCGACGTAGTCATTGCCACCGAGGACGCCAGCATCGGCATGGGCGGCCCGGCGATGATCGAGGGCGGCGGGCTGGGGGTGTTCGAGCCCGGAGAGGTGGGGCCGATCGACGTGCAGGAGGCCAACGGCGTGGTCGACCTGCGGGTCCCCGACGACGCCGCCGCGGTGGCCGCGGCCAAGCGGTACCTCGGTTACTTCAGCCGCGCCGGGTCGGCGGCGCCTGGGTCGGCGGCGCCTGGGTCGGCGCCACCCGAGGTGCGGGTCCCCGACCAGACGCACCTGCGCGACCTCATCCCGGCCAACCGCAAGCGGGTGTATGCGGTGCGCGATGTGATCGACGGGCTGTTCGACGAGGGATCGGTCCTGGAGCTGCGCCGCGGCTTCGGCGCCGGCATGGTCACGGCGCTGGCGCGGGCGGACGGTCAGGCGCTGGGCGTGATCGCTAACGACCCGTCGCACCTGGGCGGAGCGATCGACGCCGACGGCGCCGACAAGGCGGCGCGGTTCATGGGCCTGTGCGACGCCTTCGGGCTGCCGCTGCTGTTCCTGGCCGACACGCCGGGATTCATGGTGGGGCCCGAGTCAGAGAAGACCGCGACCGTCCGGCACTTCTCGCGGATGTTCGTCACCGGCGCGAACCTGAGCGTGCCCACCGGGACGGTGGTGCTGCGCAAGGGCTACGGGCTCGGCGCCCAGGCGATGGCCGGCGGGAGCTTCAAGGCCCCCTTGTTCTGCGTGGGCTGGCCGACGTCGGAGTTCGGGGCGATGGGACTTGAGGGCGCGGTGCGGCTGGGCATGCGCCGCGAGCTCGAGGCGATCGAGGACCCGGTCGAGCGCGAGCGCGCCTACGCCGCGATGGTGGCCACCGCGTACGAGCGCGGGCGCGGGATCAGCATGGCGTCGTATTTCGAGATCGACGACGTGATCGATCCGGTCGACACGCGGCGGTGGATCGCGACGCTGTTTGACGAGGCGGCGCCGCGGTGGTGGGAGACGCCGGGCAAGCGGCGGCCCAACGTCGACACCTGGTAGCCACACCGGCCGCTCGCACGACCATCCGCCGACAAAGCGGATTTCGCCCCGCCGATTTGTCACCAGGGGTTCGCGGGGCGGCCACTCTGTGCCAAACCGCGCGGCGGTCTGCCGGTTTGTCGCCGATTGGTCGTTGCCGGTGCGCTACCGGCACTGCTCGCAGGCGCCCCGCAGCAGCACGTCGTGGCTGTCGACGGTGACGCCGAGGCGGTCCTCGAGCTTGTCGATGGCGCGTTCCAGGGCGGGGTCGTCGAAGGGGATGAGCCGGCCGCACTGGCCGCAGAAGAGGTGATGGTGGTGGTGGCCGCTGGGCTCGAGGGGCTCGAAGCGGGCCTCGCCCTGGTCGACGAGGACGCGCTCGGCCAGGCCGCGCTCGACGAGAAGGTCGAGGGTGCGGTAGATGCTGGCTCGGGCGATCGGGCGACCCTGGCCGCGCAGGCGGGTCTCGATCTGGGCGGCGCTCAGCGCGCACTCCTGCTCGCCCAGCAGATCGATGACCGCGTCCCGGGCGCCGCCGCGGTTGAACCCGGCCATCTGCAGGTCCGCATACACGTAGCGAATCCAGTCGAGGCTGGCCATGGCCCCACTGTAGCGAGAATGAGAATGAGAATAGGAATAAGACCAATTCTCATTCCTGTGATAGGTTGGTGGCGTGCCGCGCGGAGGGTTGATCATCGCTGTGCTCGCCGGCCTCGCCCTGACGGCGACCGGCTGCTCCGATCCCAAGGTGGGGACGATCGGCGGCAAGGTCCGCGTCGTGGCCGCCGAGAACTTCTGGGGGAGCATCGCGCGCCAGCTGGGCGGCGCCCACGCGCAGGTGCAGAGCCTGATCGTCAACCCCGCCCAGGACCCCCACTCCTACGAGCCCACCACCAGCGACGCGCGGGCCCTGGCCACCGCCCAGCTGGCCGTCGTCAACGGGGTGGGCTATGACCCGTGGGCGCCCAAGCTGCTGGCCGCCAACCCGGTCAACGGCCGCATCACGCTCACGGTCGGCTCGCTGTTCGGCCTGAGCGAGGGCGATAACCCGCACCGCTGGTATGACCCCGCCGACGTCACGCGGGTGGCCCGGACGATCACCGGCGACCTGCAGCGCCTGGATCCCCCGCACAAGGTCTACTTCGCGCAGCGCCTCAGCCAGTTCGACGGGCAGCGCCTGGCCGGCTATCACCGCCTCATCGCCCAGATCCGCGGGCGCTACCACGGCGTGGCGGTCGGCGCCTCCGAGAGCATCTTCGCCCTCCAGGCGCCCGCCCTGGGCCTTGACCTCATCACCCCTCCGGGGTTCATGAAGGCGATCAGCGAGGGCACCGAGGTCACCGCGCAGGACACCGTCACGACCGAGCGCCAGCTCGCCGATCACCGGATCAAGGTCTGGGTCTACAACTCCCAGAACGTCACCCCGGAGATCCAGCGCCTCAACAGCGCCGCGCGCGCCGCCGGGATCCCCACCGTCACCGTGACCGAGACGCTTTCCCCCGCGTCCGCCTCCTTCCAGCAGTGGCAGGTCGCCCAGCTCACACGCCTGCAGGCCGCCCTCCACCAGGCCACGGGCCGATGACCGAGACCGCGCTGCCGCGCACCGACGCCCCGGCCGTCGCCCTGCGCGACGTCACCCTCCGCCTCAACGGGCGCCCGATCCTCTCCGAGGTCACACTCACCATCGGCCACGGCGAGTTCGTCGCCGTGCTCGGCCCCAACGGCGCCGGCAAGTCGACGTTGATGCGGGCCATCCTCGGCCTGGTGCCGCTCGCCGCCGGCTCGGTCGACGTGCTCGGCCGCCCGCCGCAGCAGGCGCGCGGGGGGATCGGCTACCTCCCCCAGCGCCAGAGCTTCGACGCCGCCACACGCGTGCGCGGCGTGGACCTGGTGACCCTCGGCCTCGACGGCGCGCGCTGGGGTGTCCCGGTCACCCTCACGCCGCGCGCCCGCAAGCGCCGCCGCGACGAGCGCCGGCGCGTCGACGAGGTCATCGAGCTCGTGGGCGCCGCCCCCTACGCCGACCGCGCCATCGGCGAGCTCTCGGGCGGCGAGCAGCAGCGGCTGCTCATCGCCACCGCGCTCGTGCGCCGTCCCCGGCTGCTCATCCTCGACGAGCCGCTGGACAGCCTCGACCTCCCCAACCAGGCGGCCGTCGCCGGCCTCATTCGACGGATCTCCGGCGCCGAGGACGTCGCCGTGCTGCTCGTCGCCCACGACGTCAACCCGCTGGCCGCCTACCTGGACCGCGTCGTCTACCTCGCGGGCGGGCGCGCCCTGTGCGGCGAGGTCGAGGAGGTCATCAACGCCGAAACGCTCAGCGACCTGTACGGCACCCGGATCGAGGTGCTGCGCACCTCCGACGGGCGGCTGGTCGTCGTCGGCCAGCCCGAGGCGCCCCACCACCACGGCCACCGCCACGGATGAACCGCCCGCGCGCCCTCCCGTGACCCCCTCCCTCTCCCCCAACCCCATCGACGACGTCCGCCAGCTCCTCACCTATCCGTTCATGGTCAACGCGTTGGAGGCGGGGACGATCGTCGCCGTCCTGGCCGGCATCGTCGGCTGGTATGTCGTCCTGCGCCGCCAGACCTTCGCCTCGCACACCCTGAGCGTGATGGCCTTCCCCGGCGCGGCGGGCGCGGCGCTGGCCGGCCTGCCGACGGCGCTGGGCTACTACGTGGCCTGCACGGCGGCCGCGCTGGCCATCGGGCGCAGCGGCCGGGCCGGCAGGGGCCGCTATGCCCAGGCCGGTGAGTCCGCGGTCATCGGCACGGTCCAGACCGTCGGCCTGGCCGCGGGGTTCCTCTTCCTCTCGCTCAACGCGGCCGTGCTCGGCGGCCCAGAGACGCTGCTGTTCGGCACCTTCCTGGGCATCACCCGCGGCCAGGTGCTCGTCCTGCTGTGCGTCGCCGTGGGCGCCCTCGCCACCCTCACGGCCCTGGCCCGGCCGCTGCTGTTCGCCTCGGTCGATCGCGAGGTCGCCCGCGCCGGCGGCGTGCCGGTCGCCCTGCTCGACGCGCTGTTCCTCCTCGTCCTCGGGCTCGCCATCGCCGCCACCAGCCAGCTCACCGGCGCCCTGCTGGTGTTCGCGCTGCTCGTGGCGCCGCCCGCCGCCGCGCAGCAGCTCACCCTGCGCCCCGTCGCCGGGCTCGTCCTCAGCGTGGCCTTCGCCCTGTTCACCATCTGGCTGGCGCTGGCCATCGCCTACTTCAGCATCTACCCGGTCGGCTTCTACGTGACGACGATCGGCTTCGTCCTCTATGTCCTGGCGCGCCTCGCCGGGCCGCGCCACCGCCGCCGCTGATGTTCGCCCACGAGTTCGTCCGCAACGCCTGGCTGGCCGGGACGTTCATCGCCCTGGCCTGCGGCGTGATCGGCTGGTTCGTCGTCGTCCGAGCCCAGGTGTTCGCCGGGGACGCCCTCAGCCACGTCGCCTTCGTCGGGGCCATCGCCGCCGCGGCCGTCGGCGTCGACGAGCGCATCGGCCTGTTCGCGCTCACGCTGGCCCTGGCCGGCGCGATGGGCGTGCTCGGCCGCCGGGCCCAGGCCGATGACGTCACGATCGGAATCACCTTCGCGTGGGTCCTCGGCATCGGCGTGCTGCTGCTCGCCATCCTGGCCACCAGCGCCGGGGGCGCCAGCGGGATCACGACCGCCAACACGCTGTTCGGCTCGGTCTACGCGCTCAGCGCCGGCGCGGCGGTGCTCGCGGCGGCGGTGGCGCTGGCCGCGACCGGGTTCGTCGTGGGTGTCGCGCGGCCGCTGCTGCTCGCCACGCTCGATCCGGAGCTTGCCACGCTTCGCGGCATTCCCGTGCGTGCGCTGGGCCTCTGTTTTCTCGCCGCGCTCGCCGTCGTCAGCGCCGAGAGCACCCAGGCGGTCGGGGCGCTGCTGCTGCTGGGCCTGATCGCCGCTCCGGGCGGGGCCGCGCGCGTCCTCACGGCCCGGCCCTACCGCGGCCTGGCCCTGTCGGGGGCGATCGCCGTGGGGTCGATGTGGGGCGGGCTGGCGCTCAGCTACGTGATCAGCGCGCTGCCGGCGAGCACCGCCGTGATCGGCCTGGCGGCGGCCGCGTACGCCGCCGCCGGGCTCTGGTCGCGGCTGGGGGCCGCGCGGCTCAGCGCCGGCGCAGGCGGATAACCCGAGGTCCGGCGGGCATGCTCAGGCGGGAGTCGTAGCCTGAGCCGCCGCCGGTACCCCGGGTCGCGGGGAGATTTCTCCTCCGCTGGCGACGAGGCGCACATTCGTCGCAATCGCTCGGTGCCTGGATGCGACTCCGGGAGGGACACGGCGCGGGGATGCCATAGTCAGACCCTCGGTCGCTTCGCATGAAATGGCGCCGACGCGACATGCACCGGAGCGTACGTTCCGGCCTGTCAGCTTTGCGTAAGAGGATTCTGAGGATCGGCTGATAGCGAAGGCTTGCCGGAGCGCACCGCGTCGGTCGGCCGCGGCCGGGTCGCGCGGCTCTCGCTCAAGCGCGGCAACGTCACCCTGACCTCCAGGCCGCCCGCGGCGGGCGCGATCAGCGTGGCCTCGCCATGGTGGGCGCGGGCGATCGAGTGCACGATGGAGAGGCCGAGGCCGAAGCCGCGTACCGACCGGTCCAGGCGCCGGAACGGCTGCGTCAGCTCACGGACGCGCTGGGGGTCGATCGGCTCACCGCCGTTGGCGACGACCAGCTCAACGTGGTCGCCGAACGCCCGGGTCTGGATCTGGAGGAAGCCCCCGGGGACGTTGTGATGGATGCCGTTGTCGACGAGGTTGGCGATCAGGCGCTCCAGCAGGCCGGGATGGCCGGTCGTCCAGGCCGGCTCGAGGTCATCGCGGATCTCGATCTGGGCCTCCTCGGCCCGCGCCCACAGGTCGGTGACGCAGTCCGCGGCGAGCGCCCCGATGTCCACGGGCTCCTCCTGGCCGGTGGCGGCCTCGCTGCGCGCCAGCAACAGCAGGCTGGCGATGAGGCGCTCGCAGCGATCCACCGTGTCGCGGATCGCCTCGCCCATGTCGCGCAGCTCCCCGACGCTGGCGTCCGGATCGGCGAGCGCGACGTCCACCTCCGTGCGCATGATGGCCAGCGGCGTGCGCAGCTCATGGGAGGCGTTGGCGACGAAATGGCGCTGGCTGGCGAAGGCCGAGTCCAGGCGCTCGAGCATCCCGTCGAAGGTGTCGGCCAGCTCGCGCAGCTCGTCGGCGGGACCCGGGAGGTCGATGCGCTCGCCCAGGTTCTCGCTCGACACCCGTCGTGCCGTGGCGGTGATCTCGCGCAGCGGCGCGAGCGCCCGGCCGGCCAGCAGCCAGCCGATGACCACCGACAGCGCCGTCATGACGACCAGGGCCACCGCGTACTCGATGAGCAGCCGATGCAGCGCCCCGCCCAGGATCTGGCTCTGGACGGTGTGGATGAGCTTGGCCGTCGGCGATCCGGGCGGGAAGCCGTACTGGCCGTCCACCGGGTGGATCCCCAGGCGGACGAGCTCGGCGCGGATGCTGTGATGAGTGCGCAGGTTGCTGCGCACGAACAGGTAGCCGATGGTGAGCAGCGCCGCCCCCGTGATCAGGAAGACCGTGCCGTAGAGCGCGGTCAGGCGCAGGCGGATCGTCGGCGCCGGGGTACGGCGCTTGCGCGGTGAACGGTCGGACGCGCGCCGGCCGCCCACCGTCACGCCATCCGGTAGCCCACTCCGATCACCGTCTGCACCACCGGGGGCTCGCCCAGCTTCCGGCGCAACGTCATGATCGTCATTCGCACCACGTTGGTGAACGGATCGGTGTGCTCGTCCCAAACGCGCTCCAGCAGCTGCTCTGCTGAAACCGTAGCGCCGTCGGCCGCCATGAGCGCCTCCAGCACGGCGAATTCCTTGCGCGCGAGCTCGAGCTCCCGCCCGCCGCGGGTCAGCCGGCGCCGGGCCGGGTCGAGCTCGAGGTCGGCGTGGTGGAGCACCGGCGGACGGCTGGGCGAGGTGCGCCGGGCGAGGGCGTGGATCCGGGCGACGAGCTCGGCGAAGCGAAACGGCTTGGCCAGATAGTCGTCGGCGCCGAGCGACAGTCCCTCGATGACGTCCTCGAGCGCGCCGGCGGCGGTGAGCATGAGGATCCCGGTATCCGGGCGCTCGTCGCGCACGGTGCGGCACACGTCGTCGCCGTGCACGCCGGGCAGGTCGCGGTCGAGCACGAGCACGTCGTAGCGCACAACCCGCGATTTGACGAGTGCCTGTTCGCCATCCGGGGCAAGATCCACCGCGAATCCCTGGCGGCGCAGCCCTCGGGCGATGGCATCGGCCAACCGCAGTTCGTCCTCGGCAATCAGTACGCGCACCAAACGAGCATGACGGGCCTTGGGTAAGAACTCCATAAGAACCCCCTGCACACGGGCAGGATGCTCAGATAGACGCGGCCGTTCAGGATTACATGAAATGACGTCACAACAAATCGTGCTATCGTAGGAGAGAGATGGCAACGCCACCGAACATCGCCGAGCGCGGGATGGCCGTCGGCTTGCGGGCGCTCAACCGCGTCGCCTCATCAGGCACCATCGACCGGCTCGGCCTGCGTGACCCCGTCACCAGCCTCATCCAGGGCGCCACCCGGACCGGGGCCCGGACGGCGGCCACCGCCGGGCGCACCTTCGCCGCCGCACAGCGGCTGTCGCGTCCCGCGCGCCAGCCCAGGGCGCGCCCGTCCGACCTCTTTGACCTGACGCCCTCAGACGAGCAGATCCTCCTGCGCGACTCGGTGCGCGAGTTCGGACAGGAACGGCTGCGCCCCGCGGCGCTGGACGCCGACGCCGCCTGTGCCGCCCCCGGCGAGCTCCTCACCCAGGCCAACGAGCTCGGCCTGACGATGGTCGGGGTTCCCGAGGAGCTCGGTGGTGCCGTGGAGGAGCGCTCGGCCACGACGACCGTGCTGATGAGCGAGGCCCTCGCCCAGGGCGACATGGGCATCGCCGTCGCCTGCCTGGCGCCGGCGGCCGTCTCGACCGCGATCAGCCTGTGGGGCGACGCCCAGCAGCAGGCGACGTACCTGCCCGAGTTCGTCGGCGAGGATGTCCCCGCCGCCGCGCTGGCGCTGATGGAGGCCCAGCCGCTGTTCAACCCGTTCGAGCTGCGCACCACGGCGCGGGGCGACGGAGGCGGCTATGTGCTCGACGGCGTCAAGTCACTGGTGCCGCGCGCTGCCGACGCCGAGGTGTTCGTCGTCGCCGCGGACCTCGAGAACGCAGGCCCTTCGCTGTTCATCGTCGAGTCGAAGACCGCGGGCGTGTCCGTCGAGCCCGAGCCCGGCATGGGCGTGCGCGCCGCGGGCACCGGCCGGCTGACCCTGCAGGGCGCCAAGCTGCCCGCCACGGCGCTGCTGGGCGGCGGCGACGCCGAGATCTACGCCGAATGCGTCGCGCTGAGCCGGCTGGCCTGGTGCGCCCTGGCCGTCGGCACCGGTCAGGCCGTCCTGGACTACGTCACCGCCTACGTCAAGGATCGCAAGGCCTTCGGCGAGTCCATCTCCAACCGCCAGGGGGTCGCCTTCGCCGTGGCCAACATCGCCATCGAGCTCGACGGCCTGCGCCTGGCCACCTATCGTGCGGCCGCGCGGGTGGACCAGGGCCTGCCCTTCGCCCGGGAGGTCGCGCTCGCGCGGCGCCTGTGCGCCGACCGCGGCATGGCGATCGGCTCCGAGGGCGTGCAGCTGCTCGGGGGCCACGGCTTCGTCAAGGAGCATCCGGTCGAGCGCTGGTACCGGGACCTCCGCGCCGCCGGGATCATCGAGGGAGGCCTGCTGGTCTGATGCCGATCAACCTCGAGACCCCCAAGAAGTTCAACCAGCTCATCTCCCAGGCCCACCAGGTGGCCGCCGAGATCCTGCGCCCCCACTCGCGCAAGTACGACACCCTCGAGCACGAGTACCCCAAGGAGCTCGACATGCTGGCCGCCGCCATCGACGGCCTCAACGAGGGCGGCGGGCTCAGCGGGGCCGGCGCGGGCGCTGTGGGCAGCAACGGCTCGTCGGCCAACGGCAAGAAGAAGGACGACGGCGGCAACCGCAACGGCACCAACATGGCCAGCCTCGTCGGCCTGATCGAGATGTGCTGGGGCGACGTCGGCCTGCTGCTGGCGATGCCGCGCCAGGGACTCGGCCAGGCGGCGATCGCCGCCGTGGCCAACGAGGAGCAGCTCGCGCGCTTCGGCGGCAAGTGGGCCGCGATGGCCATCACCGAGCCCGAGGCCGGCTCGGACTCGGCGGCGATCCGCACCACGGCCACGCTGGACGAGGCCACCGGCGACTACATCCTCAACGGCGAGAAGATCTTCGTCACCTCAGGTGACCGCGCCGAGCTCATCGTGGTGTGGGCGACGCTGGACCGCAAGCAGGGCCGCGCCGCGATCAAGAGCTTCGTGGTCGAGCGCGACAACCCCGGGCTCAAGCTCGACCGGCTCGAGCACAAGCTGGGGATCCGCGCCTCGGACACCGCCAACTTCGTCCTCCAGGACTGCCGCGTGCCCAAGGAGAACCTGCTCGGCAGCCCCGAGATCGCGCCCAAGGGCGGTTTCTCCGGGGTCATGCAGACCTTCGACAACACCCGCCCGCTGGTGGCCGGGATGGCGATCGGCCTGGCCCGCGCCTGCCTGGAGGAGACCCGCGACCACCTCCAGAGCGCCGGAGTCGAGATCGACTACAACGTCCTGGGCGGGCGGAGTCCGGGTCAGAGCGCCGCCGCGGCGGAGTTCATCGCGATGGAGGCCGACTGGGAGGCCGCGCGGCTGCTCACCCTCCAGGCCGCGTGGATGGCTGACAACAAGAAGCCCAACTCGCTGCAGGCCTCGATGGCCAAGGCCAAGGCGGGCCGGATGGGCACCGACGTCGCGCTGCGCTGCGTCGCGCTCTGCGGCGCCACCGGCTTCGGCGAGGGCGAGCTCATGGAGAAGTGGGCCCGCGACGCCAAGATCTTGGACCTGTTCGAGGGCACTCAGCAGATCCAGCTGCTCATCATCGCCCGCCAGCTGCTGGGCAAGACCTCAGCCGAGCTGAAGTAGCGCCGACAGGTCCTGGTGGACCCCGGCGCGGTCGAGGTCCCACCGGGCTCCGGTGACGCGCATGGGCTTGATCTGAGCGATCTGGAGCTTGGTGTCCTTGAGGCGGTCGCGCTCCATCTCGGCGACCGCGACGTGGTACGGCCGGCCGTCCAGCTCGAGCGCGATCCGCTGCTCGGGCCACCAGCAGTCGATCTCCCAGCCGGCGATGTGGACGTTGCGCAGAGGCTCCGGGATCTCGGGGTGCTCGGTCAGCCATAGGTCGAACGCGCGCTCGAGGTCGGATTTACGGTCCGGACGGGGACGGTAGGCGGCCAGAGCCTCCTTGATACGTGCCAGGCCCGGGCGCCGCGGGTGCCGACCGAGGGCCGCCTCGATGGCGTCAGGCTTGAGGAGTTCCTTGCGGGCCGCTTCCGTGATGAGGCGGTCGAGCTCGGCGAGCGTTTCGCGCGGGGCGAGCTCGATGAGCATGCGCGGGACCGAGCTGTAGTGCAGGTGGCCGACGGTGCGGAGGTCCTTGGGTGCGAGGGGCTTGGCCGTGCGATGGGTGATCAGCCCCCGTCGCGCCGAGGCTCGCTGGCCGACCACCGTCACCTCGATGGCATGGACGTTGGTCTGGCGGAGGCCATGGAGCGCGGCAGCCGTCCGATGACTGAGGAAGGCGGTGGGACCGCACGAAAGGAGCGCGGCTATCAGGCGTCCAAGCGGCGTGACATTGGGGCGACCCACAGCCCAAACGTCGGTGTACAGCTCATGCAGTTCGCCATTGGCCTCGCGGCTGCGAATCTGGGCGTTGCTGAAGCCCAACGCGTGCAAATGCGCGCGGCTCACGACCTCCTCTTGGCCACGAGCTCTCTGAGCAAGAAGGTGGCCATTTCGGGCACTTTTTTGCTCAGAGTCACCCACCCACCGAGGGTGACAGGAAACCTGTCACACGTGGGTGCCAGGTGTGCAACGTTTGCGTCACAGTCAGCCGTCGTGCATGGCGACGATGCCGCCCAGCGTGCCGACGTACTCCTCGCCGTCGCGGGCGATGGCGATGCCGGCGTAGTTGTTGTTGTAGCCGACGCCTGTCCCGGCGAGCTGGCGATAGACGGTGCGCCCGGTGCGGAAGTCGAGCGCTGTGAAATACCACGGATCCGAGGCGCCGGTGGTCTTGGTGTAGGTGTAGACGAGGCCGGTGGCGAGCGACAGCTTGGAGACGACGGTGGGGGCGGCATCCGTGGTGTTGCGCCAGACGGTGTGACAGCCCTCGCCACTGCGGTTGATGTCCACGCGAGCAAAGCCTGGCGTCGTCACGGCGCCGCCCGACGTGCTCGTCGGTCCCGTGTAGCCGTAGTTGTTCTCGACGATGATCGAGCGCCCCGCCGCGATGAGCGAGTTCTCGGTGTCGCCGGCCCCGCGCCCGAACACCGGCACCTTGCACACCAGCCGGGAGCCTCGCGGCTTCACCGCGGTGCGGTAGACGAGCACGTCCATCGGATCGGCGTTGTCGGTGATGTTCACGTAGCCGCCGGCCATCACCGTCGGGGTCGTCCCCGTGCCGGCGTCCACCTGGCCGGGCTTAGCCGTGCCGGAATTCGGATACCGGACCGACCAGGTGATCCTCGGGACCCCGCCGGACCCGGCGACGAAGCGATAGAGCCTCAGGTCTGACGCGATGTAGACGCCGCCGTGCTGGTCGGTGGCGAATGAGTTCTCGATCTCCCCCACGCCGCCGTGGCCGACGCGCATCACGTGGACGGCGCCGGTCGCGAGGTTCAGCGTCCCGACGACCCCATCCGCACGCGCCACGAACCACAGCAGGCCGTCCGAGTCGGGCAGCGCCGAGGTGATCTGCTCGGCGGAGGTGAGCACGCCGCTGAGGTCGTAGTCGTGCTGCTGCACGAAGCCTGCGGCCGTCTCGGCGATGACGAGGATGTGGCGCGTGGTGGTCGCCGTGACGACGCGGTTGCCGTTGTCCAGGTAGAAGTAGCCGCCGCCGGTGAAATCCTGGAAGGGATTGGTGGGCAGGCTCTGGCGCGGCGGGAGGTCAAACGTGGCCAGGGTGGCCAGCGTCGACGGGTCGAACATGTAGAGCTCGGGACCGGCCAGCCCGACGCAGACCGACACGATCCGCCCGCGGCTGTCGAAGGTGATCGACCCGCAGTCGCGCGAGATCATCGCCGAGGACACCACCGGAGAGCGCCCCAGCGGGCCGGCCCACGCTATAGGCGTCGGTCTGCCAGGCGTCGTCGTGGATCTCCGAGGCGCCGTTGGGGGCCATGAAGCGGTTGCGCGGCGTGGCCGGGATGTCGCGGACGGGACGCGGGGTCGCCGGCGCTCCCGTGTACGCCGGAGCGGGCGGCTGGTTGAGCGACGGGATCGGGACCGGCGGCGTGACGGGCAATGGCAGCGACGCCCGTGCCGCCGGCGCGATCGCCAACACAACAAAAAAGATCAGAAAAGTGGTGCGACGCACGCGGCGATCATAGATCACGCGCCTCGCGTCGCAGCACGTCCCAGGCGTGACGGACGTCGGCCTCGGTCGTGCTCATCTGGCCGATGGCCATCCGCAGCACGTAACGGCCGCCGAGCGCGGCGTGCGAGAGGAACATCTCGCCGCCGGCGTTCACGCGCTCAAGCAGCGCCTGGCTGCGCGCGTCGTCGCCCTCAAGGCGGAAGCAGACGAGCGAGAAGTGGCGCGGCGCGCACAGCTCCCAGCCGGGCTCGGCGTCCACCCAACTCTCGAACAGCTCGGCCAGGGCCACGCCGCGGCGGATGTGCTCCTGCAGGCCGCTGCGCCCGTAGCAGCGCAGCACCGCCCACAGCTTGAGCGCGCGGAAGCGGCGGCCCAGCGCCGGCCCGTACTCGCTGAGCGAGAGGGCGTCCTCGGCGTCGGGCGTGCGCAGGAACTCCGGCACGAGGCTGAAGGCGGCGCGCAGCTCGGTGGGGCGGCTCGTCCACAGCAGCGAGCAGTCCATGGGCGTGAGCAGCCACTTGTGCGGGTTGACGACCAGCGAGTCGGCGCGCTCCACGCCGTCAAAGGCCCAGCGGAACTCGGGGCACACCATGGCGCTGCCGGCGTAGGCGCCGTCGACGTGCAGCCACGTCCCCGCGGCCGCGCACGCGTCGGCGATCGCCGGCACCGGATCGACCGAGGCGCTGGCCGTCGTGCCCACCGTGGCCACCACCAGGGCGGTGCGGCTGAGGTCTGAGAGCTCGTCGACGCGCAGGCGGAACTCGTCGTCGGTGGCGACCTTGCGCAAGTCCATGCCGATCATGCGCGCGCCCTTCTCCACCGCCGAATGGGTGTGCTCGGAGCAGACGACCTCGTTGCGCCCGGTCGTCTCGCGGGCGGCGATCATGGCCGCCATCGTCCCCGTCGAGGCGGTGTCCTCGATGTGGCCGTGCCAGCCGTCGGGCAGCCCGAGCAGCTTGGCGGTCCAGTCGAGCACCACTGCCTCAAGCTCGGTGGACGCGGGCGCGGTGCGCCACAGAAAGCCCACCGAATTGAGCGTCGCCGCCAGCAGCTCGGCCAGGATCCCCGGCTCGGCGGCGCTGGTGGCGAAGTAGGCGAAGAAGCGCGGATGCTGCCAGTGCGTCACGCCGGGGAGCAGGATCTCATCCAGGTCGCGCAGGACCGCGGAGAACGGCTCGGGCTCGTCGGGCGCCCGCGCCGGCAGCCGCGAGCGGATGTCGCCGGGCGCGACCTGGGCGAGCACCGGCAGGTCGCCGACGCGCTCCAGATAGTCGGCGGCCCAGTCCAGCGCGGCGCGGCCGTCGGTGCGCAGGTCGACCATGCGCCGGCGCTCGCCGAGCTCGGGACGGTCGTGCAGATCGGTCACGCCGACGCCTCGTCGGACACCGTGGCGAAGCGGATTCCGGCGACGACGAGACGATCGATGAGCGCCTGGCCCATGGCCACCGCGGGGGTGAGCTGGCCGGCGCGCTCGGGCAGGTCGTCGTGGGCGAGGCACAGCGCGGCCTCGGCCAGCATCTTGGACGTCTCGCCATAGCCCGGGTCACCGCCGGTGACCTCGGTGACGATCCGCCGGCCACCGCCCTCGCCGCGGAACGTGACCGAGAACCAGCCCTTGGCACGCTGCTTGGGGCTGGGGCCGTCACCGGGGTCCTTGAGCATCAGCAGCGCCCTGCGCGTCGGAGGCAGCTGGGCGAGGGCGACGACGGTGCCGACCCCGGCCGCCAGCCCGGCGGCCGCCGGCAGGTGCTTGGCCACGATGTAGTGGCCGTAGCTGAAGTCGGGGCCGTAGCGGTCCAGGGCGCGGGCGGAGCGCAGAACGGTGATGGGATCGATCGTCGGCGCGGGCAGGGCCCAGCCGCCGGCGGTGGCGTCGCGATGCGGTGCGGCGGTGATCCCGCGCACGCGCCGCCCGCTGGGCTGGGGCTCGAGCCGCTTGCGCTGCGTGGCCACCTGACGGCCTTGCCGCAGCCTGGCCATGATGTGCACGGCCGAGTGCAGGGTGCCGCCCGAGAGGGTGCCGCCGGCGCGGACGAAGCCCTCGAGCTTGATCGGTACACCCTCGGGCAGCGCGAAGACGGAGTAGAGCGCGCCGAGGTCATAGGGGATCGAGTCAAAGCCGCACGAGTGCACGAGCTTGGCGCCGGTGCGCTCCGCCTGCTTGTGGTGGCGCAGCCACATCAGATCGACGAACTCGGGCTCGCCGGTGAGGTCGACGTAGTGGGTGCCGGCGGCGGCGCAGGCCGCGACAACCGGCTCGCCGTAGTTGATGTAGGGGCCGACGGTGGTGATGACGACCCGCGCGGACTCCGCCATGACGCGGATCGACGCGGGGTCGTCGACGTCGGCCACGATCATGGGGACGTCGGCGGACAGCCGCTGGCGCAGCGCCTCGAGCCTGTCGCGGCTGCGTCCCGCGATCGCCCACCGGCCGTTGGGGACGACGCCGGCCAGGTACTCGGCGGTCAGCGCCCCGGTGAACCCGGTCGCGCCGAAGACGACGACGTCATGCTCGCGCTCAGCCATCGGACGAGTCGGTCTCGAGCTGCTGCGCGAGCCGAATCGCCTCGTCGAGGTCCAGCCCGGCCCTGCCCGCCATCCACGTGGCCACCGGCGCGGCGATCCGCTGCGAGGAATGAGCGGCGATGCCGGCGAGGTCGAGCACGGTCTTCAGTTCGTCTTTGGTGGGCGCCGGGACGCCGACCTTCTCGGCGTAGGCGGCCAGCCAAGTGTTCGCATCCATCAGCCGCGGAGCCTAGAGGGTTCGCGGCTGGCAAGATCTCCCGCGGCTCACCCTCACACACGACGAAAGGCAGTGCAGATGGCAATCCTCTCCGACAAGGTCGCGATCGTCACCGGATCGGCGCGCGGGATCGGCCGCGCAACCGCCGAGCTGCTCTCCGAGCAGGGCGCCAAGGTCCTGATCAACGACCTGGACGGCGACGTCGCCGAGCAGACCGCCTCGGAGATCGACGGCGACACGGTGGTGTTCGGCGGCGATCTGACCAAGCCCGGCGTGTGCGACGACCTGGTGGCCAAGGTCATCGACGCGTGGGGAAAGGTCGACATCCTCGTCAACAACGCCGGCTACACGATCGACGCTCCCATCCACAAGATGAGCGACGAGGCGTTCCAGCGGATGATCGACATCCACAACGTGGTCCCCTTCCGGATGTGCCGCGCCGTCGCCCCCCACATGCGCGAGCCCGCCAAGCAGGAACGCGAGCAGGGCGTCGAGGTGTTCCGCAAGATCGTCAACGTCTCCTCGATCAGCGGCACCATGGGCAACGCCGGCCAGGCCAACTACTCGTCGGGCAAGTCCGGCGTGATCGGCCTCACCAAGACGCTGGCCAAGGAGTGGGGCCAGTTCAAGATCAACGTCAACGCCGTCGCCTTCGGCTTCATCGAGACCCGCCTGACCGCGGTCAAGGAGGAGTCCAACACGATGGAGATCGACGGCCAGACCGTCCAGCTCGGCATCCCGGGCCAGATGCGCGAGCTGGCGCCCAACCTCATCCCGCTGGGCCGCCCGGGCCAGCCCTTCGAGGCCGCCGGCGGCATCTTCCTGCTCTGCACGCCGTGGGCCAACTACATCACCGGCCAGGTGCTGGGCATCACCGGCGGGCAGTGGGGCGGGATGATCTCCTAGAGGTGCAGCGGCTTCGGGTGAAGCACCCGGGGCCGCCCGCCCGGCGGCCTGTAGGACACGGTGAGCGCCACCACGGGGCGGGCGCCGTGGGCCCGGAGCAGCGCGCGACCCGCAGCGGTGGGCTGCACCACCAGCGCCAGCGGGCCGCCCCGGCGGGCACCGGCGCTCGCGGCCCCGTAGGCCAGGCGCCGACGCGAGGCCCCGGCGGCCGCGTTCCACGCGGTCGCCACGACGTGCACGGAGCCGGGCCCGGGCAGCTTGAGCGCAAGCTGCGCCTCACCCGACCGGGTCGCCCGCAACCGCACGACGACGAAGCGGTTGCTCGTGGGCACCACCTTGTAGGTGACCGTCTCGGTCGTGGACTCGCCCTGGTCGTTGGTGGCCGAGACGGTGAAGGTGTGGCCGCCCAGCGTCCGGGTGTTGATCGCGTGGCCGGCGCGCACGGTGCCGACGCACGACCTCAGCGCCGGCCCGGTGGCGGTGGCCGCGCATGAATAGCGGGCCGCCACGGCCTGGCCCAGCCGGTAGCTCGCTCCCTGGGCGGGCCTCTGGATCGAGACGGGTGGCAGTGAGGCCGCCACCGTCACCGTGTAGGTGGCGCTCACGGTCGCGCTCAGACCGTCGGCATCCGTGGCGGTCACGGTCACCACGTGGGCGCCGAACCCGTTGGGGAGCGGCTGATGAGCAGAGATCGGCTGGCCGCCAATCGTCGCCTTGCACGACTGGATCGTCGATCCGGCTCGCGGGATGCAGGTGAAGTCAGCCGCGGGGAGTGCCGTCCAGAGGTAGGCGGCGTTGTCGACCGGCGCGGCGATCACGACCTCGGGGGACGTCCCCACGACCGTGTAGCTGATGTGCGCCGTGCCCACCTGCCCGTCCTGGCTGGTGGCGGTGACGGTGTAGATGTGCGGTCCCTCCGTGGCGGTGTCGAGCCCGCCGGCGCCGTTTGTGGCCCCACGCGAGTCGGCGCACGTGGCGATCCCGGGCCCAGACCGGCCCTCGCCGCAACTGAAGCGTGTCGGCACCGACTGCCCGACCGTGTACACGCCGCCCGCGCTCGGGGACGCGATCCTCGCCGCCGGGGGCCCCGCCACCACGTACGCGATCTGGGTGCTGGCGGTCAGGCCGTCCTGGGTGGCGGTGACCGTGTAGGTGTGAGGACCGAGGCTCCCGGTCTCGAGCCTGCCGGTCCCGTCGGTCTGGCCGCGCGAGTCCTCGCACGAGGCCGCATGTTGCGCGCCGGTCCCGGCCTGGCAGGCGAATCTCGTGTGCACGACCTCACCCTCGGAGTAGACCCCGCCGCCGCGTGGCGCCGAGATCGTGGCCGTGGGTGCGTCCTCCACGGTGTAGGTGATCGAGCCGGTGCCGGTCTGCCCGTCGCTGCTGGTCGCGGTCACCGTGTACGTGTGCGTCCCCATGGCCGAGGTGTCCAGCACGCCGGCGGCGCCCGATCCGCCATTACCGTCGGTACACGAGGTGATGCCCGGGCCGCCGGCTCCCTCGGCACAGGCGAAGCTGGTCGGCACCGGTTGGCCGGTGGCGTAGGTCTGGCCGTTACCCGGCGCGCCGATCTGGGCCGTCGGCGGATCGGCGACGACGTAGGCAGCGGTGGCCGTTGCCGTGGTGGTGATCGTGCCGGTGGCGATGTCGGTCTCTGTCGCTGTCGCCACCAGCGTATGGCTGCCCACGCCGCTGGGCAGGTCCGCGCCGCTCTGAAACGGAGAGCCCGTGCTGTCGACGACGGCGCTGCAGCCGGTCAGGGTGCTGAGGCCGTCAGGGGCGCAGGTGAAGGACGAGACCGGGACCGAGCCGGCCGGGTAATAGGTGGTAGCGCCGGCCGCGGGCGTGGTCAGCGTGACCGTCGGATCGGCCCAGGCCGCCGCCGGGAACACCGCGCCCGCACCGAGGGCGAGCACGGCCATGCGCCGCCACGCGCGATTCATCGAGGAACGCCTCATACCCGATCAACCCCGTGTCATGCCGCCCGCTTTCGCGCGGGCACCGCGAGAAAGGGTGGTTACTCCGGCGTCGCGCTGTCCAGGCGGGCGCGGCGCTGGAGCTCGTACATGTCCTCGCGATTGCGGATGTACATGGCCGCGGCGTCGTAGAGCGGCTCATGGTCCCAGGCCGTCGGGCGGCCCTGGCGCAGCGCCCGGGAGACGAGGAACCGCTCGCGCTGACTGACCCGGACGCGCTCGCCGATGTCGGCGAGGTCCAGGCGGCGGTCGAGCTCGGCGCGCAGGGAGGCGACCACCTCCGCGGACTCGGGGGCACCGCTGAGGTCGTGCAGCTCGCGCGGGTCGGCGTCGAGGTCGTAGAGGAGGTCGGGGTCCTCGAGCGAGACGATCAGCTTGTGGGCGCCGGAGCGCACCATCGCCGCGGGCGCCTGCACCCCCTCGGCGTGGTACTCGGAGACGATCGGGTGCTCCGGAGCGGCGCCGCCCCCCGAGATCGCCCCCGCCAGCGAAACGCCGTCGCCCTCCCCCGCGATCGCATCGACCGGCAGGCCCGCCAGCTCGAGCACCGTGGGGGCGAAGTCGGCCAGCGACACCGGCGCGGCCACCCGGCCGCCGCCGGAGCGACCGGACCCCCCCGCCCCGCGCACGATGA
This sequence comes from uncultured Actinomycetota bacterium, assembly GCA_963708835.1. Classification (GTDB taxonomy): domain Bacteria; phylum Actinomycetota; class Thermoleophilia; order Solirubrobacterales; family Solirubrobacteraceae; genus Palsa-465. The sequence continues at coordinate 359,420 of CAVPUB010000005.1, forward strand.
GCGGCACACGCGCCGACTGCTCCAGGAAGCTCATCTTGTACCAAAGGCCGCGCTCGCCCAGCATCTCTCCGTGGTCGGCACAGAAGAGGATCGTGGTGCGGTCCTCGAGGCCCGACTCGCGCAGCGCGCCCAGCACCTGGCCGATGCGCTCGTCCAGGTAGCTGATAGCCGCGTAGTAGCCGTGGCGGGCCCGGCGGGTCTGCTCGGCCGTGAGCCCGGCCTGGTCCACCTGGCACATCGCGCGCAGCCTCCGGCTGTGGGGGTCGGCCTGGTCGAGCGGCAGCGACGGGACGGCCGGATCGTCGATGTCGTCGCGGCGGTAGCGGTCCCAGAAGCGCTGGGGAATCTCCCACGGGTCGTGGGGATTGGTGAACGAGACGAACAGGAAGTACGGCTGGTCGGCGCGGTGGCGCGCGATCTCATACAGCTTGCGCACCGCCTGGTAGGCGACCTCGTCGTCGTAGTCGGTCTGCATGCTCGCGGCGCAGATCCCCGGCGCGAGCACGCTCTCCATCGTGTGGTACCAGGGCAGCGGGTCGTCCAGCGGCCGGCTCCAGTCCGGCGTCCAGTCGACGTCGGCGGGATAGATATCAGTGGTGAGCCGGTCCTCGAAGCCGTGCAGCTGGTCGGGGCCGACGAAGTGCATCTTCCCGCTCACCGCGGTGTGATAGCCCGCGGCCCGCAGGGCGTGGACCACCGTGGGGGCGCCCGCGCGGAACTCGGCGGCGTTGTCGTAGACCCCCACACGCGACGCGTAACGGCCGGTGAGCATGGCTGCGCGGGCGGGTGCGCAGAGCGGGAACGCGGTGTAGGCGGACTCGAACACGGTCCCGTCCTCCGCCAGGCCCGAGATGTGCGGAGCCTGCACCGCGGAGTGGCCATACGGGGGCAGCCAGCCCGCGGCGAGCTGGTCGGCCATGAGGACGAGGAACGAGTCGGGCGCGCGCGTGGCCATGGGCCGGGGGAGGATAGGCATGTGAGTCCGGCCTCCGCCGCGCCCTTCACTAGCGTGGGCCCGCGATGAACCACGGAGCGACCGCGGCGACCGAGCCGCGCGGCGACCGACGCCGGGCGCTCGTCGTCGCCCACCGGGGCGCCTGGGACCCGGCGCCGCAGAACTCGCTGGCCGCGGTGCGCCGGGCCATCGAGCTGGGCTGCGACGCCATCGAGATCGACGTCCGCCGCACCGGGGACGGCCGGCTCGTCGTCGTGCACGACAGCGCGGTGCGCCGGCGCGCGGTGCGCCGGCTGACCCACGACGAGGTCCAGGCGCGGATGGCGCCCGGCCAGGCCCCGCTGCTGCGAGATCTCCTCGACGCGGCGGCCGGCCGGCTGCTCGTCGACGTCGAGCTCAAGGAGGACGGCTACGTCGAGGAGGCGATGGCGCTCGTCGCGGACCACCTCCCGCCGGACTCCTACGTCGTCACGTCCTTTCTGGCCCGGGTGCTCGCCCAGGTCAAGGGCCAGCGGCCAGAGACCCGCACGGGTCTGCTCGTGGCCCCGGGCGCCGCGCGCCAGGCGGCGCGCCGGGTGCGCCGGATCGGCGCCGACTTCCTGGCCCCGCATCTCAGCCTGGTGCGCACCGGGATCGTCGACTGGGCGGCGGCCGAGGGCATGGCCGCGTGGGTGTGGACCGTCAACGACGAGCACGCCATCCGTGCCCTCGGCGCCGACCCGCGCGTGGCCGCGCTGATCACCGACCGGCCCGTGCGGGCCATCGCCCTTTCACATGGTGTTGACTTGGCCGACAGTCGGGAGTAGGTTGTCGACAAGTTGCCCGATCACACCGCCTGGGGCTTAGGGACCGTCGAGCGGCGCTCGACCACTGATCAGGTTCTGCACGAACTGCGAGCCGCCATCCTGGCGGGCCGGATCAAGCCGACCGAGCAGCTGCCCGAGGTCGCCCTGGCCCAGGCGTTCGGCACCGGACGCAGCGCCATCCGCGAAGCCATCCGCCACCTCGTCCAGGAAGGCCTGGTGATCACCGAGATCAACCGTGGTGCCCGTGTGCGCCCCGTCTCCACCACCGATCTCATCGACGTCTACCGCGCCCGGACCGCGATTGAGGTGGCCGCCGTCAACACGCTGCTCGAGAACCCCGACGGGTTCGACATCGCGCCCCTGCAGGCCGCCCAGCAGCGCATCCGCGATCTCTGCTGCGACGACGGCAGCGCCTCGCCCTCCCGCGAGGTCATCGGAGCCGACATCGACTTTCACCGCGTGATGGTGAGCCTGGCCGGCAGCCCGCGGCTGAGCCGCGCGCACGAGCCGCTGGCCGCCGAGTCGCAGATGCTGCTCAACTGGCACCCGGTCTACTCGGTCTCCGACTACGTCGCCGACCATCTGAAGCTGCTCGAGGCGATCGCCAGCCGCAACCCCGCCGCCGGGGACGTGGTGCGCGCCCACCTCGTGTTGACCGTCGACCTCCTCACCGAGGAGGCGACCCGCTACGCCGACCGACTGACCAGCGCAGACAGCCTGGTGCACACCGGCAGCCCTGCCCACATCGACAGCCACAAAGAGGAGAGTCTGGGGTGACTGATCACGAGTTCTCGAAGGAAGAGGGACGCGACCGACTGACACGGCGCCAGGTGCTGCACGGCGCCCTGACCGGCGGGGCGATGCTGTCCGCCGGCGGCCTGATCGCCGCCTGCGGGGGCAGCAGCGGCGGCTCCAGCGGCGGCGGAGGCGGCGGCGGGACCGCCAAGTCCAGCCCGCCCGCCACCGGCACGATCAAGGCCGGCGGCAGCCTGCGCGTCGGCGCCACCGGCGGCGGCGCCAAGGACACCATCGACGCCCACCTGCCGGTCGCCGACCCCGACATCATGCGGTGCTGGAACCTGTACGAGCCCCTCGCGGTGCGTCCGCCGAGCTTCGGCCCGGTGGACATGATGGTGGCCGAATCGATCGAGGCCGAGCACGGCAAGGCCGATTCCTGGGTGGTCAAGATCCGGCCCGGGATCGAATTCCACAACGGCAAGACCGTCTCCGCCGACGATGTCATCTTCAGCCTGCAGCGCATCCTCGACCCCAAGGACCCGAAGGTGGGCGCGGCGTCGATCGGCTACATCGACATCAAGAACGTCAAGAAGATCAGCAAGTCCGAGGTGCGGATCCCGCTGAAGTTCGCCAATGCCGCGTTCCTGGACGACCTCGGCCAGTACTTCAACGCGATCGTCCCCACCGACTACGACCCCAAGAACCCGGTCGGCACCGGCGCGTTCCAGTACGTCAGTTTCACCCCCGGCCAGCAGAGCGTGTTCAAGAAGTTCCCCAACTACTGGCAGAACGGCCGGCCCTACGCCGACCAGCTCACGATCATCGACTTCACCGACGACACCGCCCGCGTCAACGCGTTGCTGGGCGGCCAGGTGGATGCGATCGACAACCTGCCCACCGGCCAGATCGCCCAGGTGCAGGGCAACAGCCAGCTCAAGGTGCTGATCTCCCACACGGGGCAGTGGCAGCCGTTCACGATGCGCGTCGACCAGGCCCCGTTCTCGGACGTCCGCGTCCGGCAGGCGATGCGGCTCATCGTCGACCGCCCGCAGATGGTCGAGCAGGTGCTCTCGGGCCAGGGGCGTATCGCCAACGACATGTACGCGCCGTTCGATCCCGGCTACCCCACCAACCTGCCCCAGCGCCACGCTGATCCCGATCAGGCCAAGTCGCTGCTCAAGGCGGCCGGGCACTCCGGGCTCACTGTGCAGCTCACCACCGCTCCGGTGTTCCAGGGCGTGGTCCAGGCCGCGCAGGTCTTTGCCCAGCAGGCGACCGCCGCGGGAGTCACCGTCAAGCTCCAGAAGCTCGACACGGGGACCTTCTACGGACCCCAGTACCTGAAGTGGCCGTTCGCCCAGGACTTCTGGGCGACGCGCATGTACCTGCCCCAGGTCGCGCAGGGCAGCCTGCCCAACTCGCCGTTCAACGAGACCCACTGGGCCGACCCGAAGTTCCAGAAGCTCATCCAGCAGGCGCGCGCGGAGCTCGACCAGACCAAGCGCAACCAGATCATCGGCCAGGCGATGACCCTCGAGTACAACACCGGCGGCTACATCATCCCGTACTTCTCCAATCAGATCGACGCCTACAGCGCCAAGCTGGCCGGCTTCGTGGAGGCGAAGTCCGGGTTCCCGCTCGGCAACTACTGGATGAAGAACGTGGGGTTCACCGCGTAGTCGACGAGAACGGGAGACGAGGGCATGAGCAGGTTCCTGCTACGACGGGTCCTTCTGGGATTGCTGACGTTGCTGCTGGTCTCGGTCGTCGTGTTCGCGGCGACCCAGGCCCTGCCCGGCAACGCGGCCCGGGCCATCCTGGGTCGCGATGCCACACCGGCGCGTATCGCGGCGCTCACCAAGCAACTCAATCTGGACCGCTCGGTGGTCAGCCAGTACTTCAGCTGGCTGGGCGGGGTGGTGCACGGGAACTTCGGCAACTCGGCCGCCACCCAGGCCCCCGTCTCCCATCTCATCTCCAGCCGCATTCTCAACACCGCGTTCCTGGTGCTGGTCTCCGGGCTCATCGCGATCCCGTTGTCGATCGGGCTGGGCGTGCTGATGGCGGTCCGCCGCGACAAGCCCACCGACCACATCATCTCGATCACGACGCTGGCGCTGGCCGCCCTGCCCGAGTTCGTGATCGGGATCGGGCTGGTCCTGCTGTTCGCCACCAACGCCTCGCACATCCTGCCGGCGGTCTCCATCATCCCGCCGGGAGAGCACGCCTGGAACGTGCCCAAGGAGATCATCCTCCCGGCGGCGACGCTGATCATCGCCGTGACGCCGTACATCGCCCGGATCATGCGGGCCTCGATGGTGGAGGTGCTCGAGTCCGACTACGTGACGATGGCGCGGCTCAAAGGGCTGCCCAACCGGACGGTGATCTGGCGCCACGCCGTCCCGAACGCGATCGTCCCGGCGATCCAGGTGTCCGCCCTCCAGCTCGCCTACATGGCCGGCGGAGTGGTGGTGGTCGAGACCGTGTTCGGCTTCCCCGGCATCGGCTCGGCCCTGGTCGACGCGGTGGGCAACCGCGACATCCCCGAGGTGCAGGCGCTCACGATCATCATCGCCGCCGTCTACGTCGTGGTGAACCTGATCGCCGACGTCCTCACCATCCTCGTCACCCCGCGACTGCGAACGGCGGCGGCACGATGAGCACTCCCGAGATCACGATCGAGGACCCGATCGAGCCGGGGGGCCTCCGGCAGGAGGTGATGCGCCAGCGCCAGTGGAAGGTGCTGCTGGGCGCGACGATGCACCAGTGGCGGTCGCGCATCGGGCTGCTCATCTTCGTGGTGATGGTGTTCATCGCGCTCGCCGGACCGCTGTTCGCCCCCCACCCCCCCAACGAGTTCGTCACCGCCCCGAACAGCCCGCCCTCGTCGGAGGCCCTGTTCGGCGGCGACAACCTGGGCCGCGACGTGTGGAGCCGCTTCCTCTACGGCGGCCGGTCGGTCCTCGGCATGTCCGTGGCGGCCACCATCATCGGCGTGGGGCTCGGGCTCATCGTCGGCCTCACCGCCGCCTACAACTCCGGCATCGTCGACGAGGGGCTCATGCGCGTTGCCGACGTGTTCATGGCCTTCCCGCAGATCGTGCTGGCGCTGCTGCTGCTGACCGCGTTCCCGTCCAGCGTGATCCTGATCGTGCTCATCGTCGGCCTCTCGCATGCCCCGCGCGTGGCGCGGGTGATCCGAGGGGCGAGCCTCCAGGTGGTGGAGCGCGACTTCGTCAGAGCCGCCGAAGCCGTGGGCGAACCACGTCGACGGATCATGTTCGGCGAGCTGCTGCCCAACGTGACCAGCCCGCTCATGGTGGAGTTCGGCCTGCGCCTGACCTACTCGATCGGCTTGATCGCCGCGATCAACTTCCTCGGCGTGGGGCTGCAGCCGCCGAGCGCCGACTGGGGACTCATGATCCAGGACAACCGCCTGGCGGTGAGCGTCCAGCCGTGGGGCGTCCTGCTCCCGGTGATCGCCATCGCGCTGTTGACGATCGGGACCAACCTGCTGACCGACGGCTTCGCCCGCGCGGCGATCGGCATCGACCGAGGGGAGTGAGCATGGCGATTGCAGACCAGCCATCCAACGCTGCCGAGCAGCCCGCCACCGCGGTCACCGTCCGCGACCTGAGGATCGACCTCGTCTCCAGCGGCAACGACATCGTCGATGCGATCGCGCTCGATGTCCGCGCCGGCGAGGTGCTGGGCCTGGTGGGCGAGTCGGGATCGGGCAAGACAACGGTCGGCATGGCCCTGATGGGCTACTGCCGGCCCGGCGGCAAGGTCACCGGCGGCGAGATCCTCATCGACGGCCGGCCGCTGGCGGCGATGGCCGCCGGCGAGCTGCGCCGCCTGCGCGGCGGCACCGTCTCCTACATCCCCCAGGATCCGGGGACGGCGCTGAACCCGGCGCTGCGGATCGGGACCCAGCTCTCGGAGATGCTCGAGGCCCACAAGTCCCAGACGAGCTCCGAGGACCAGAAGGCCCGCATCCGCGAGACGCTGGACGAGGTCGCGCTGCCCAACACCGACGACTTCCTGCGCCGCTACCCCCACCAGCTCTCCGGGGGCCAGCAGCAGCGCGTGGCGATCGCCATGGCCTTCGCGTGCCGCCCGCACGTGATCGTGTGCGACGAGCCGACCACCGGCCTGGACGTCACCACCCAGGCGCGCGTGCTCGAGACCGTGCGCGACCTCTGCCACAGCCACAACGTGGCGGCGGTCTACGTGAGCCACGACCTGGCGGTGGTGGCCGAGCTGGCGGACACGGTGGCGGTCATGTACGCCGGGCGGATCGTCGAGCGCGGACCGCGCGACGCGATCTTCTCCACCCCGCGCCACCCGTACACGCGCAAGCTGCTGCGGGCCGTGCCCGACATGGCGGGCAAGCGCGCCGTGGTCGGGATCGGCGGTCATGCCCCGCTGCCGGGCAACCGGCCGCCCGGGTGCTTCTTCGCGCCCCGGTGCGATCTGGCCATCGACCGCTGCACCGAGGCCTTCCCGCTTCCCACCGAGTTCGAGGGCGGCCATCTCGTGAACTGCTACCGCGCCGAGGAGGCCCCATCGGAGCTGCCCACCACCGGGGAAGGCCAGGCGGCGGCGGCAGCCGGCGACGTCGTGCTCTCGGTGGTGCACCTCAACGGCAGCTACGGCTCCGCGCACGTCCTGCACGACATCGATCTCGAGGTCCGGCGCAACGAGTGCGTGGCCGTGGTGGGCGAGTCGGGCAGCGGCAAGACGACGCTCGCGCGCTGCATCTCCGGGCTGCACTCCGACTACACCGGCGACGTCAACCTCGGCTCAGCGCGGCTGCCCGAGAGCGCGCGCCGGCGCAGCTCGGAGGCCCGCAAGCAGATCCAGTACGTGTTCCAGAACCCGTACGCGTCGCTGAACCCGCGGCGCACGGTCGGACAGACGATCGGCCGCCAGCTCCAGCTGTTCGGCGCCTCGCGGCGCGACACGGGCAAGCGGGTGGCCGAGTGCCTGGAGCGCGTGGCCCTGTCCGCGGCCGCGGTCAACCGCTACCCCGACCAGCTCTCGGGCGGTGAGCGCCAGCGCGTGGCCATCGCCCGGGCCCTGGCCGCCGAGCCGGCGCTGCTGGTGTGCGACGAGGTCACCTCGGCCCTCGACGTCTCCGTGCAGGCGGCGATCGTCGAGCTGCTGCGCGACCTGCGCGCACAGACGGGGCTGAGCATGCTGTTCATCACCCACAACCTGGCGCTCATCCGCACGATCGCCGATCGTGTGCTGGTGATGACGCAGGGCAAGATCGTCGAGTCCGGCGCGACGGTCACCGTGTTCGAATCGCCCAGCGCCGAGTACACGACCAAGCTCCTCGCCAACACGCCCACCGTCGAGGCGGCCCTGAACCGATGAACACCGAGGCCTTCATCACCTGCGCCGTGACCGGCGCGGGCGACACGACCGCGCGCAGCGCCAACGTACCCGTGACGCCCGATCAGATCGCGGCCTCGGCGCTGGAGGCGGCGCGCGCGGGGGCCGCCGTCGTCCACATCCACGTTCGCGACCCCGCCACCGGGCAGGGCTCGCGCGACGTCGCGCTCTACCGCCAGGTCGTGGAGATCATCCGCGCCTCCGACGTCGACGCCATCATCAACCTCACCGCGGGCATGGGCGGCGACCTCGTCCTCGGCGGGCCCGATACCCCGCTGCCGCTTGACCAGGTGGCCACCGACCTCGCCGGCGCTGCCGAGCGCCTGGCCCACGTCGAGGCGCTGCGGCCCGAGATCTGCACCCTGGACTGCGGAACGATGAACTTCGCCGCCGGCGGCGACTACGTGATGGCCAACACTCCGGAGATGCTGCGGGCGATGGCGCGGCGGATCAAGGACCTCGGCGTGCGCCCGGAGCTCGAGGTGTTCGACACCGGGCAGCTCGTGATGGTCAAGGACCTCATCGACGAGGGGCTGATCGACGACCCCGTGCTCGTGCAGCTGTGCATGGGGATTCGCTACGGCGCCCCCGACGACCCCGGCACGCTGCTCACGCTCGTCAACTCGCTGCCGCCGGGGACCGTGTTCTCGGCCTTCTCCATCGGGCGGATGCAGCTGCCCTACGTGGCCATGGCCGTGCTGGCCGGCGGCAACGTACGCGTCGGGCTGGAGGACAACCTGTATCTGGGGCCGGGTCAGAAGGCCACCAACGGGGAGTTGGTGGAGCGGGCGACCACGATCCTCACCGCGATGAACGTCCGCGTGCTCGGCCCGGAGGAGGTCCGGGAGCGGCTCGCCCTGCGCGGCCATGGCTGACGCCCCGCGCACGGTCGGCCTGCTCGGCGCGGGGGTCATCGGCGGCGGCTGGGCCGCGCGCTTCGTGCTGCACGGAGTCGACGTACGCCTGTTTGATCCGTCGGCCGACGCCGCACTCGCCGTGCGCGACACCGTCGAGCGAGGCCGGCGCGCCTGGCGGCGGCTCACCCTCGCCCCCATGCCCGCCGAGGGCACGCTGACCATCGTGGACTCCGTGGAGGAGGCGGTCGCCGGAGTCGACCTCGTCCAGGAGAGCGCCCCCGAGCGCGAGGAGCTCAAGGTCGCCCTGCTGGCCCACGCGAGCGCCGCGGCGCCGGCACGGGCGATCATCGCCACCTCGACTTCGGGGCTGCTGCCCACGCGGCTGGCCGCCGAGATCGACGGCCCCGAGCGCTTCGTCGTCGGCCATCCCTTCAATCCGGTGTACCTGCTGCCGCTGGTCGAGGTATGCGCCGCGGAGCGGACCGCGGCCGAGACGGTGACCCGGGCGGCGGCGATCTATGAGTCGGTGGCCATGCGGCCACTGATCGTCCGCCACGAGGTCGACGGCTTCATCGCCGACCGCCTGCTCGAGGCGCTGTGGCGCGAGGCGCTGTGGCTGGTGGCCGACGACCTGGCCACCGCCGAGGAGATCGACGATGCCATCCGCTACGGCCCCGGGCTGCGCTGGGCGGCGATGGGCACCTTCCTCACCTACCGCCTGGCCGGCGGCGAAGCCGGCATGCGCCATTTCATGGCGCAGTTCGGCCCGGCCCTGCAGCTGCCCTGGACCCATCTCACCGATGTGCCCGAGCTCACCGACGAGCTGCTCAACGCGATCGTGACCCAGTCAGACGCGCAGGCCGACGGGCGCTCGATCGCCGAGCTGCGGCGCATTCGCGACGACTGCCTGGTCGCGACGCTGCGCGGGCTCAAGGGCGCCGGCTACGGCGCCGGCGAGGTGATGGCGCTCACCGAGCGTGAGCTGTTCGAGCGCGCCGGGCCCGCCCGCGCGCAGTCGCCGCTGCCCGACGGGCGGCTGCGGCTGCACGAGGTGCTCGTCGAGCCCTCGTGGATCGACTACAACGGCCACATGACCGAGTACCGCTACCTGGAGGTCATGGCCGATACCACCGACGCCTTCCTGCGCGAGGTCGGCATCGTCGGGCCCTACATCGACGCCGGGCGCTCCTACTACACGGTCGAGACCCACATCCGCCATCTCGGCGAGGCCCATGGCGGTGAGCGGCTCTACGTCGCCACCCGGCTGCTCGGACACGACGCCAAGCGCCTGCACCTGTGGCACGAGCTCAGGCGCGACACCGACGACGAGCTCATCGCCACGGGTGAGCACCTGCTCCTGCACGTCGACCGTGCCGCCGGCAAGACGACCCCGGCCGGGCCCGAGATCATCGCGGCGCTCGAGCAGATCGCCGCCGCCCAGCGCGACCTGCCCGCTCCCGAGGGAGCGGGCAACAGCGTGCGCGGGCCGCGCCTGCAGGCGGCATAAAATTTCCTTTGAACATATTTGTGCAGAGCGCGCCGAGCGCCTAGTCTACGTTCGCCGCCTGAATACGAGCGTGTTGTAAGGACAACGAAGAGCCGGAGGAGCTACATGTCCGAGAAGATGTGGGATGGAGAGCCTTTCTGGGGACTCGGTTATGAGTGGGATCCCGACTGGGTCCTGACCGACCGCCAGAAGGAGCTGCGCGATCTGCTGATCGAGCTCTCCGTCAAGGAGATGCGCGCGAACGCCAAGGTCTCCGACGACAACCTCGAGTACCCGCGCCGCAACCTCGAGCTCCTCGGGGAGCACGGGTTCCTGGCGCTGACGGTCCCCGAGGAGTACGGCGGACTGGGCGAGGACCACGTCGGCTTCCACATGACCTGCGAGACGATCGCGCGCTACGGCTGCGCGTCGACCGCGATGTGTTACGTGATGCACATGGCCGCGGTCAACACGATCATGCTGCGCCCCACCGACGAGCTGATCGACAAGTACGTCCGCCCGCTCGGCAGCGGCAAGATCGGCACGCTGTCCTACTCAGACCCGGAGACCGGCTCGCATTTCTGGTACCCGTTCTCGTCGAGCGCCGAGCGCTCCAACGGCGGCTACAAGGTCAACAAGAAGGCGTCGTGGACGACCTCGGGCGGATTTGCCGACTTCTACGTCGTGCAGACCACCAGCCCCGACTTCTCCGGCTATGACGACCTGAGCGTGTTCGTCATCGACGGCGAGGATGTCAAGGCCCAGCCCTCCACGTGGGACGCCCTCGGATTGCGCGGTAACCAGTCCGGGCCGATCCAGGTCGAGGACGTCTCGATCCCGGGGTCGCAGATCGTCGGCCCCGAGGGCGACGGCGCCGCCTCCAACGACGAGGCCGTCGACCCGTGGTTCCTGATCGGCTCCTCGGCCGTCTGGAACGGACTGGCGCTGGGCGGCATCGACATCGCCAAGCGCCAGACCACCCGCAAGAAGCACGTCGACGTCGGCCTGCGGGTCGCGGACTACCCGACGATCCAGGACTACGTCGGCGAGGCCGTGATGGACACCAACGCCTGCCGGCTGTTCGGGTTCTCCGTGGCGCAGGCGATGGACAACGCCACCGACCACAACACCAAGCGGATGGCCCCCGGCGAGTTCGCCCGCGCCAACTTCCTGCACTGGGCGTGGCAGATCAAGTTCGAGGCGGCCAAGAACACCGCCAACGTCGTGGACAAGATGCTCCACGCCTGCGGCGGCACCGGCTACAAGCGCGACATGGAGATGGAGCGCTACCTGCGTGACGCCAAGGCCGGCTGGGTCATGGGCCCGACCAACGAGGTCCTGCGCCAGTTCGTGGGCAAGGCCGTCCTGCTCGGCTTTGACAGCCTCGACTACTGGAACCAGACCTACAACCGCCGCGCCGTGGAGAACGAGATCAAGAAGCTCGACGCCGACGGCAAGCGCAAGCTCGCCGAGGAGCTCCTGGCGCAGGTGGAGAAGGCCTCGGCCCCGGCGTAGGCGCGCTGATATGGCCACGCTCGCGCCCTCCGGCCTGCTCGTCGTCGACCGCGCGATCGAGCGCTACCCGGTCCGGCCGGGCGGCGTCACCGTCGTCGCGCTCGCCGGCGACGACGAGCTGACGATCATCGATCGGTACGGCGGTCAGGTCGCGGAGCTGACCGCCGTCGGCGCCCCTCTCGGCCCGTCCCCCGATGCCGACGCGACGGTCCTGCGCGCCCGCGGGGTGCCCGTCGCGGGGGTCGATCCGTCGCAGGCACGCTGCGTGCGGCTGTTCGGCCCCGACTCGGCGCCGGGCGGCGAGCTGTCGTTCACGGCGGTCGGCGAGACGACCGTCGCGGTCGGCGCCCCGGGCGGGCGGGTGATCGACGGCGACGCGCCGGCCACCGAGCTGGCCCTGGAGATCCGCCGGGCCGCTCCGCGCCAGGCCGTCGAGGTCGAGCTGCCCCCGCTGCTGGCCGAGCCGCGGCTGGACTTCCGCATCGACCCGGCGTCGGCGCAGAGCTACGAGGTCCGCGAGGGTGAGTACATCCAGATCATCGACGTGCGCGGCAAGCAGTGCTCGGACTTCCTGGCCTTCCATCGCGCCAAGCTCGAGGCCGGCTGCGAGCGCGGCCTGGACGCGACGGTCACCCGGACGCTGATGGGCAGCGCCTATCCGCAGCCGGGCCTGTATCGCAAGTTCTATGACCTGGACATGGACCCGCTGGTGGAGGTGGTGCGCGACACCGTCGGCCGCCACGACACGTTCGCCCTGGCCTGCCAGGCCAAGTACTACGAGGACATGGGCTACCCGGGCCACATCAACTGCACGGACAACTTCAACGGCGCCCTGCGGGGCTTCGAGATCGCTCCGCGCAAGGGCTGGGAGGCCCTGAACTTCTTCTACAACACGACGTTTGACTCAAACATGCAGCTCGCCTTCGACGAGCCGTGGTCGCGTCCGGGCGACTACGTGATGCTGCGGGCGTCAAGCGACCTGGTGTGCGCGTCCTCGGCGTGCCCTGATGACATCGATCCATCGAATGCCTGGGAGGTGACGGATGTCCACGTGCGCGTCTACTCGCCCGAGAACCGCTTCTCGATGGCCATCGCGCGGCGCGTGACCGCCGATGCCGAGGCGGTCCTGACTCGGGAGACCGCCTTCCACTCCAAGACCTCGGAGCTGACCAAGAGCTTCGTGGAGTACCGCGGCTACTGGTTGCCCCACTGCTTCAACAACGAGGGCGGCATCGCCGAGTACTGGGCCTGCCGCGAGAAGCTGGCCGTCATGGACCTCTCCCCGCTGCGCAAGTGGGAGGTCCTGGGGCCGGACGCCGAGACGCTGATGCAGAACATCGTCACGCGCAACATCCGCAAGCTGGCGGTGGGCCAGGTCGTCTACACCGCGCTCTGCAACGAGACCGGCGGCATGATCGACGACGCCACCGTGTTCCGGCTGGGCCAGGACAACTTCCGCTTCGTCGGCGGCGACGAGTACGACGGGATCTGGATGCGCCAGGTGGCCGACCGCCTGGGGCTGAAGGTGTGGATCAAGCCGACGACCGATCAGCTGCACAACATCGCCGTGCAGGGGCCGTTGAGTCGCGAGGCGCTGGCGGAGTTCGTATGGACGCCGCCGTCCCAGCCGTCGCTGGAGGAGCTCAAGTGGTTCCGCTTCCTGATCGGGCGGATCGGGGACTACGACGGCGTGCCGATCGTGGTCTCGCGCACCGGCTACACCGGTGAGCTCGGCTACGAGATCTTCTGTCACCCGTCCGACGCCGAAGCCGTGTGGGACGCGGTGTTCAAGGCCGGCGAGCCGCGCGGGATCAAGCCGCTGGGCCTTGAGGCGCTGGACATGTTGCGCATCGAGTCCGGGCTCATCTTCGCCGGCTACGAGTTCGACGACCAGGTGGACCCGTTCGAGGCCGGGATCGGCTTCGCGGTGGCGCTCGACGACGAGGACTTCGTCGGCCGCGATGCGCTGCTGGAGCGCCGTGAGCACCCCCAGCGGAGGCTGGTGGGCCTCGAGCTCGAGGGCAACGAGGCGGTCGGCCACGGCGACGAGGTCTACGTGGACCGCCGCCGCGTGGGCGTGGTCACCAGCGGCATGCGCTCCCCCCTGCTGCGCAAGTCGATCGCGCTCTGCCGCATGGCGGTTCAGTACTCGGAGATCGGAACGGCCGTCGAGGTGGGCAAGCTCGACGGGCTCCAGAAGCGGATCCCCGCCACCGTCGTACGATTCCCCTTCTATGACCCGGAGAAGAAACGCCCCAGGTCGTGACCGATAGGGAGGGGATTGCCCGTCTGACGCGGGTGGCGAAGGTCGCGCCGCCCACGGGCTCGACCGGCATGATGCCGCCGATCCGCCCGGCCTCGGCGCCGGCGACGTCCCCCGCTGTGCGCGGGAAGAGCCCACTGGCCCCGCCGCCGCCCGCGGCGCTCGGCGCCCCGACGGGCGTGGCCAAGCTCACGCCGCGCTCCTCGCAGGCGGAGGCCGCCGCGCGGGAGCTGCGCAACGTCATGGGCCGCTTTGCCACCGGCGTGACGGTGGTCACCACCACCCACCGCGACACGATCCACGGCATGACCGCCAACGCGTTCCTGTCGGTGTCGCTGCGCCCGCCGCTCGTGCTGGTGTCGCTCGGGCGCTGCCGGATGAGCGAGATGCTGCCCCGCACGGGCCGGTACGGCGTGAGCGTGCTGGCCTCCGACCAGGAGCACTTCGCCGCTCACTTCGCCGGCCAGCGGGCCTCGGACATCGACCCGGCCTTCGTGTGGGAGAACGACCTGCCGCTGCTCGACGGCGCGCTGGCCCACGTCGGCTGCCGCGTGGTCGATGTCCACCCCGCCGGCGACCACGTGCTGTGGATCGGCGAGGTGGAGCATCTCTACCACCGTGAGGGGGAGCCGCTGCTGTTCTACACGGGGCGGTTCGGGACGCTGAAGGAGACCTCGGACCGCGAGGCCGCCCGGCAGGCGTCCCGGTAGCCCGCCGCCCCGGATCGGTGGGAGATAACCATCACCACGTAACGGTTATCTCCCACGCCCAGGTTTCGTGGGCCGGCCCACCGCCCGATCAGCCGCCGCCAGGACCCCCGCCCGGTGGGCGGCTATCGGCCCGGGGCGATCCACACCAGACATCCGGCCCGCTGCCGGATTCGCCGCGCGGCCACCGCCCGCCACCACCGCGGCGTGCGCCGCGGGTCGGGCCCCAGCACCACCAGCCCGGCGCCCCGCTCCTCGATCAGCTCCAGCAACGCCGCCAGCGGCCGCCGCGACGAGATCCGCAGCAACTCCACCTGAATACCCCGGGCCGCCGCACGTGCGGCGGTCTCGCGGACGGCGTCCAGGTCCTCCTCGTGGGGCAGCACCGCCACCTCGCGCGCCAGGGTCAGCGTCGTGGGGTGCGGCGGCAGCCACAGCATGTTGGCGATGATCAGTGGGGCGCGGGCGTCCAGGGCGCTCTCGATGGCCATCCGCTCGGCCTCGGGGGCCACCCGCACCGAGAGCGTGGCCAGGACGACGGGGCGAGGCGCCGCTTCGCCGGAAACCCGATCACGGACATCGGCTTCCCTGTCTGAGCGCTGGTGAAGGAGGGGCATGGGAGCGATCGCCCACATGGTCGCACGGGCCCCGTGGAGAACCATCCACGACCACCCCGCTCCCTGCGTACAAACTTGCCCGAAGCTGTTTGACCCAATTTGTACAAACTGGTATACCTGCGCCCAACAGGCGTCGGGGCTGCCGCCTCTCGGATGAGGCCCCCGGCGCGCCGCAAAAATCAGGAGGGACGAGGCTTGGCTACTGCCACCGTCGAGGAGGTACAGCTCCTCAAGACGCTGCGCTGGTGGGATGGATTCGTCATCGCGCTCTGCAACCCCGGCTTCCTGCTCGGCAGCCTTGGATTCACGTTGGGCATCTTTGGGGTCGGCGGCTCGATGATCTTGTGGGGGTGTTCGGCGACCATCGGGTTGCTCCAGGCCTGGATCTACTCCGAGCCGGCGACGATGTTCGGGCACCGCAGCGGCGGGATCGCGCTGTACGCGCACGAGGGCTGGCGCAAGTACACGACGCTGGTCGGGCCGCTGTCGGCGTTCGGCTACTGGATCGGCTGGTCGGTCGTGCTGTCGATCTTCGGCAAGATCATCGGCGATCTGGCGACCTCCCAGTGGTGGCCCACCTCGGGGCTGTCGGTCGGCTTCCTGGGCAACACGCTGACGCTGTCGTCCTTCATCGCGATCGGCTGCATCATCTTCGTGTGGGGCTTCAACATCTTCGGCCTGCGGCCGGCGGTGTGGTTCACATACGCCTGCGCCGGGTTGCTGATGGTGCCGCTGGCGCTCTTCATCATCGTCCCCTACTTCACCGGCCACTGGCACAGCTCCAATGTCCACACGACCTTCACCGGCCCGTGGGGCGGGATCAAGGTCGCGCTGGTCTACATGTTCATCCTGGCCTGGTCGGCGTACGGCACCGAGGCCTGTGCCACGTTCGCACCTGAGTACAAGTCCATCCAGGACACCCACAAGGCGCTGCGCTCGGCGGCGACGTTCATGTTGCTGGTGTGCATCCTGCTCCCGCTCGGTCTCGGCGGAATCGACGGCGTTTCCAAGGCCGTGACAACCGGTGCCGAGGGCCAGTTCTACACGCAGGCGATGGGCACCCTGGTGGGCCACGGCGCCGCCAGCTTCTTCACCATCTGCATCATCGCCAGCCTGTTGCTGTCGATGACCTCGTCGACGTCTGACGCCGGCCGCGCCCTATTCGGGATCTCGCGCGCCGGGATGACGATCAAGGAATTCGGAGTGCTCAACCGCTTCCACGTCCCGGGCCGCGCCATGACGCTCGACCTCGTCGTGAACATCGTCCTCGTGCTGGTGATCAAGTCCAACCTGGCGATCCTGTACCTCAGCAATATCGGCTACGTGATGGCTCACGTCTTCGCTCTCAGCGGGTTCCTGCTGTTGCGACGCGACCGGCCCAACTGGCCGAGACCGATCAAGGTCGGGAGCGGCTGGCTGCCGATCGCCGGCTTCCTGTGCGTGCTGAACCTCCTGTTCCTGGTCGTCGGCGCCCTCGCACCCCAGCTCAACGGCTACGGCACGTGGACCGACTTCTGGATCGGGATCGGCGTGCTCATCGGCTCGCTGTTGCTGTTCGTCTGGCGCCGTGTCGTGCAGGACAAGGAGGGCGTGCACCTGCGCGAGGATGTGCCCGAAGTCCCCTCGGCCGAAGAGGCGGCTGAGCTGGGCATCACGGTCCCGAGCGCACCGGCGCTGGCATGATCAAGACGATCCTCGTCGGCTACGACGAGTCCGAGGAGTCGCGGCGTGCGCTGGAGCGCGCCGCGACGCTCGCCAAGGCTCTCGAGGCAAAGCTGGTGGTGACCAGCGTGGCGCCGGTCACCATGCCGGCCTCGGGTCGGTCCGTCGGGGCCGACCCGACGGAGACCGGCGCCGAGCACCGTCAGGAGCTCCACGAGGCCCACGTCTACCTGGAGGGCCAGGGCCTCACCGCCGATTACATCGAGGCGGTCGGCCATGAGGCCGAGTCGATCCTGGCGGCGGCGCGCGACCGGTCCGCCGACATGATCGTCGTCGGCTCGCGCGAGCTCTCGAGGCTCCAGCGCCTGCTGGGCCAGAGCGTGTCAGACGCCGTGTCGCACGGCGCCCGCTGCGACGTCCTCATCGTCCACTAGCCACGGCCACCCCTCACAACCGGGCGCGGCGCCTCTGGGTGCCGCGCCCCCGACTGCGCCTACTCGGGCTTGATCTTCCAGGTGGGCAGCTCGGCGATCGCTTCCCGGTACTTGCGGCGATGGATGGGCCGGAAGAACATGCTCCACGTGGTGGCGAGGATCCCGATCACGAGCAGGCCGCCGACGGCCTTGCCGACGAGGATGCAGGCGATCACCGCCGCCAGCGCGAAGACGCTGACCGCGATCGGGACGCGCCGGTAGCGCAGCTGGGTGGCCCGGATCGCCGCGTACTGCTCGACCGGGATCCGGTTGGTGTTCCACGTCTTGCCGCACTTCTCGCACGTCCAGCGCTCGCCGTAGCGCAGGTAGCGACGCTCCCCGCAGTCACAGGTGAGGGTGATCGGCGGGCCGCGCCGGACCGACTTGGGCACACCCGCCGAATCCACCACTAGCTGCTCACAGGGACGACCACTAGTGCTCGGGCGGCTCCCAGCCCTCCAGCACCGACGGGCGGTAGTGGGCGCCGACCGTCCGGGAGCCCTGCACCCACGGGCCCAGCTCCGGCTGGGCGAACTTGGCGTGGCGTTCCTTCAAGATGATTCCGTAGGAGTTCCCGGACTGCAGGTGCTTGATGAGCACCTTACGCGCGATCTCGTCCTCGCGCCCCTTCGGGATGTCGAAGTAGATCTTGATGAAGGAGTTGGAGTAGCGGTCGAACACCGCCGGCACGCCCTCCTCGGCGAGCAGAGTGATGTCCTCCAGCCAGTTGATGTCCTCGCCCGGCGTGGCCGCCATGAGGTCCACGTCCTCCACCAGCGACATGTCCTCCTGGTACTCGAACCGCTTGCCCGAGAGGTACTCGGCATCGATGGCGAACACCTTCTCGGGCTCGCCGGGCACCCGCGTCACATCGCTCATGCCGGCTCACCTCCCGCGGTCGCCTGGACCGGGTCCAGGTAGTCGATCGGGTTGGCCACGTGGCGCTCGAGCAGACGCTCGATGCGCGCCAGCGTCTTCTCCTCCGAGACACCGGGGATGTAGTCGGTGCCGGCCAGCGGGACCCGCGCCATGGCGGAGGCCTCGACGGTCAGGGCGCACAGGTCCTCGGGCTCCAGCGAGTGCACGTCGGTCTTCCCGCAGGCACGCGCCAGCATCTGGCACTCCAGCGTGAGCGTGTGCAGGAAGTTGTAGACGCGGTTGGCCGCGTCGTCGACGACCAGGCGCTTGCGCAGCTCGGGATCCTGGGTGGCCACGCCGACCGGGCAGCGCCCGGTGTGGCAGTGGTAGCAGCGGCCCGCGGGGACACCGACGGTGCCCTCGTAGTCGGTCACGCCCGGGATCTCCTTGTTGCAGTTCAGCGCCATCAACGCACTGTGCCCGATGGCGATCGCGTCGGCGCCGAGCGCCAGGCACTTGGCCACGTCGCCGCCGTTGCGGATGCCGCCGGCGACCACCAGGTCGATCTCGTCGGCCAGGCCGACGTCCTCGAGCGCCCGCCGTGCCTCGGGGATCGCCGCCATCAGGGGGATGCCGGTCTCCTCCGACGCCGTGTGGGGACCCGCCCCGGTGCCGCCCTCGGCACCGTCGAGGTAGATGATGTCCGGGCCGCACTTGGCCGCCATCCGCACGTCGTCATAAACGCGCGCCGCGCCCAGCTTGAGCTGGATCGGGATCTCGTAGTTGGTGGCCTCGCGGACCTCCTGGATCTTCAGCGACAGATCGTCGGGGCCCAGCCAGTCGGGATGGCGCGCCGGCGAGCGCTGGTCGATGCCCGCCGGCAGCGAGCGCATCTCGGCTACCTGCTCGGTGACCTTCTGGCCCATCAGGTGCCCTCCGAGCCCGACCTTGCAGCCCTGCCCGATGAAGAACTCGCACGCGTCGGCGAGCATCAGGTGGTGCGGGTTGAAGCCGTACCGGCTCTGGATGACCTGGTAGTACCACTTGGTCGACAGGTCGCGCTCGGGCGGGATCATGCCGCCCTCGCCCGAGCAGGTCGCGGTGCCGGCCATCGACGCGCCCTTGGCCAGGGCCATCTTGGCCTCCAGCGACAGCGCGCCGAACGACATGCCCGTGATGTAGACCGGGATGTCGAGCTCGATCGGCTTGGAGGCGAACCGGGCGCCCAGCACCGTCTTGGTCAGGCACTTCTCGCGGTAGCCCTCGATCACGAACCGGGTCAGCGTGCCCGGCATGAACATGAGCTCGTCCCAGTGCGGGATCTTCTTGAACATCGAGAAGCCGCGCATCCGGTACCGACCCAGCTCGGACTTCACGTGGATGTCGTCGATGACCTCCGGCGTGAAGATGCTCGAGCGGCCGAGCACGTTGCGGGCCACCGGTGCGTTCTCGTCAGCAGTTGCCATGGAACACCCCCTCCTAGAGAACGAGCTTGCGCTCGGATGGCTCGAGCGAGTCGTAGTTGTAGAGCTTCTTGCCGCAGACGAACTTCTGCAGCGACGGCGGCGCGCCCAACCCGTAGATGCGGAACTTGCGCTCGATGAACTCGGTGTCGGCGTCGGTCCATTCGCCTTCGACGCAGTCCACGCCCAGCGACTTGACCTTGCCGCCGACGTAGATCGTGCCGTCATACATCGAGTCGCCCAGGCCCGGGCCGGCGTCGCCGCAGATGATCTGGCGGCCGCGCTGCATCATGAAGCCGGTCATCGAGCCGGCGCTGCCCAGGGCGATGATCGTCCCGCCCTTCTGGTCGATCCCGGTCCGGGCGCCGACCTGACCCTTGATCACCAGATCGCCGCCGCGGATGGCGGCGCCGGTCAGCGATCCGGCGTTGGACTCGATGACCACGACCCCGGACATCATGTTCTCGCACGCCGACCAGCCCACCCGCCCGGCGATGCGGACCTCGGGCCCGTCGATCATGCCCAGCGCGAAGTAGCCCAGCGAGCCCTCGAAGGCGAGCCTGCACCGCGTGAGGATCCCCGCCCCCAGCGAGTGCCGGGCGGCCGGGTTGAGCACCGTGACGTCGGTGACGCCCTGCTCGTAGAGCAGCCAGCGCAGCTCCAGGTTGATCTGCCGGGTGGTCAGCGGGCCCGCATCGAACGTGGCCTTCTCACCGTCGATCTCCGATACCTGCGGGACGCGGGCGTTGAGCTCGACCAGCCCGCGGGCGTCGAACATCGGCTCCTCGGCCGGAACCGCCCGGTCCGGGTGGGGCGAATTCACCGTGTCCATACCATCACCGTGCTCTCGTAGGGGTCGTACGTCTCGATCTCGTGGTCGATGACCGCGCGGATCGCCATCTCCTCGGAGGCCAGGGCCACCATGTCGTCGCCCTCGTAAAGGACCAGCGGCTTGGCGGCGAGCTCATCCTTGGCCACCCCCAGCGCATCCTCGGAGACGCAGATGTAGGTGAAGACGCCGTCCAGGTCCTCCAGCGAGTGGTGCATGGCGTCCTCCAGCGACTCGCCGCCGGACATGCGGTCGGCCAGGTACACGGCGATGATCTCCGAGTCGCACATCGAGGCGAAGCGGTGACCGCGCGACTCCAGGCGCCGGCGCCACTGGTGGTAGTTGGTGAGCTGGCCGTTGTGGACCACCGCCACGTCTGAGAACGGGTAGGCCCAGTAGGGGTGGGCGTTGGCGATGTCGACGTCTGACTCGGTGGCCATCCGCACGTGGCCGATCCCGTGCGAGCCGAAGTACTCGTCCAGGCCGTAGGACCCCGATACCGTCTTGGCGTCGCCCAGATCCTTGACGATCTCCAGCGAGTGACCCAGCGACAGCACCTCGGTGTGAGGCACCGACTCGACGTAGTCGGCGAGGTGCTTGAGGTCGCCGTGGTAGTCCACGGTCGCCGAGAACGTGTACTCGTTGACGTCCTCGGTCTCCTTGATGGTCGCTCCCGCCGACTTCAGCCGTGCCTCCACCTCGTGGCGGCGACGGCGCACGTCGTCGGCGAAGTCCATATCGCGCGGCGCCGTGGACTCGGCCAGGTTGATCCGCACGACCAGCTCGTGGGCGGGGGCGTGATACAGCGCGTAGCCCGTCGAGTCGGGGCCCCGGTGCTTCATCGACTGCAGCATGCTGGTCATGTCGCGGCCGATCCGGTGGGCACCGTTGCCGTTCTTGTAGATGATCCCTGCGATTCCGCACATAGTCGTTTCTCCGATGCGAGAGGTCGGGGCGGGTGGTGGACCCGATTTACGGCAGGACCTCCAGGTACTCGTCGCGCTCCCAGTCGGTCACCGCGGCGAGATAGCGCTCCCATTCGTCGCGCTTGTAGTGGTTGAAGACCTTGTAGAGGCGGCCCGGCATGGCCGAGCGCACGACGTCATCCTGAGACAGCGCCTCCAGGGCGGCGCCCAGGCTGTCGGGCACCTTCTCGATCTCCTGGCCCTCGGCCAGCAGGTCGTAGGTGTTGCCCTGCTGCGGCGGCCCGGGATCGACCTCGCGGCGCACGCCGTCCAGCCCGGCGCGCAGCAGCGTGGCCACCGTGAGGTACGGGTTGCACGAGGAGTCCACGCCGCGATACTCGAAGCGGCCGCCCGAGGCGACGCGGACGGTGGTCGTCCGGTTCTGCCAGCCCCAGTTCTTGTAGATCGGCGCCCAGAACCCCGTGTCCCACATCCGGCAGTAGGAGTTGACGGTGGGGTTGCCGACGCACATCAGAGCCGGGAAGTGCTCCAGCATCCCGCCCAGGAAGTGGCGGGCGAACTCCGACAGCTGTGCCGGGCCGTCGGGGTCGTGGAACACGTTGTTGCCCTGATCGTCCATCAGGGTGAAGTGGTGGTGATGCCCGTTGGCCGACACGCCGGTGAACGGCTTGGGCATGAAGGTCGGCAGCAGATCATGCTTGCGCCCCACCGCCGCGCACACCTGACGGTAGGTGGTGATGTTGTCCGCGGTTCGCACCGGGCGGTCAAAGCGGAAGTTGAGCTCGAGCTGGCCGGGTGCGTCCTCGTGGTCGCCGTAGCTCATGTCGAGCCCCAGCGCCTGTCCGTACTCGACGACGTCGAGCAGCACCGGACGCAGTTCCTCGAACTGGTGGATGTGGTAGCAGTAGGGCTTGGTGACGCCCTGGGGAGGCTCGCCCTCGCGCGGCTTGCGCAGCCACATCATCTCGGGCTCGATGCCGATGAGGAACTGGTAGCCGAGCTCCTGCTCGAACTCGTGGGCGATCTTCTTGAGGTTCTGGCGCGGGTCGGCGTCGAGCAGCACGCCGGTCTCGGTGTCGTAGCAGTCACAGAAGACGCGGGCCACCCGGTTGTCCCAGGGCAGCACGGCGAACGTGTCGAGATCGGCGATCGCGGCGAGCTCTGACTCCTCGGGGCCAAACCCGATGTAATTGCCGTAGCGGTCGGTGAACAGATTGGCGACGGCACCGTAGACCAGCTGATAGCCGCGCTCGGCGACCTGGGGGAAGAACGAGGACACGACGCCCTTGCCCATCACCCGGCCGGTGATCGACACCTGCTGGAAGAAGACGTACTTGATCCCCTCGTCCTCGATGCGCCTGGTGATGGCCTCGATCTTCTCGGCACGGCCCGGGGCGTTGCGCGCCTCCTCCAGGGTCTCCGGGGCGGGCGCGATCCGCGGACTGGAGAGGACCGTCTCTACGTTCCCGCCGAACTGCGGCGTCTCCACACCTTTAGCCATCCTCCACTCCTTCCTCAGGCCCCCGGCTCCGCGGGAGGCCGCAATGGATCGAATAAGCCCGGCAGCCGGGTCCGCGGCGTCATCGCCGCGACGGCACTCCCGGCTCGCTTCCGCTCCGCCCGCAGACGGCCGCTTCCCCCACCTCACAGCCATGCGACTGGACAAATTGGTACACGGCGCGTTTATACCAAGCAGCCGTGGACATGGCAAGGCGGCGCGCTTGCGCGCGCGGCTCCATCACGGTAGCATTCTGTTGCGTTATCTACAACTGTATTGCGCTATAGGCAACGAGCAAGGAGACCCCGTGTCCGACCGTCTTCCGCAGTCCACTCCGACGCTGGTCATCGGCGCCGGGGTTCACGGCCTGTCGACCGCGTGGCATCTGGCCCGCCAGGGGCAGGAGGTGCTGGTCGTCGACAAGACCGACGTGGCGGCCGGCGCGTCCGGGATCGCCTGCGGGATCGTGCGCAACAACTACTTCCAGCCGGCCATGCAGGAGCTGATGGCCGCCTGCGTCGAGGTGTGGGAGTCAGAGCCCGAGAAACTCCACTACCACCCCAGCGGCTACATCGCGCTCGGGCCGTCGGCTCAGGAGGAGGACCTCACGGCGGTCTATGAGCGCCAGCAGCGGATCGGCTACCCGTCCAGCCTGTACGTCGGCGAGGCCGAGGTGGCCGAGCACATGCGCTCGCTCTATGACGACTGGCGCGCCCCCGGCCTCAGCGTCTGCCTGCACGAGCAGGCCGGCGGCTACGCCTTCAACAAGGAGTCGATGCACGGCCTGGCCGACCTCGCGCGCGCCGCGGGCGCCCGCATCGAGACCGGCGTGGAGGTGACGGGCTTCACCTCTGACAACTCCGGTGCGGTCACCACCGTCCACACCAGCGCCGGTGACATCGCCGTCGAGCAGGTGGTCGTCGCCGTCGGTCCGTGGGTCGCCTCGCTGTGGTCGATGCTCGAGCTGCCCGACCGCCTCGACGTCCGCCAGCCCGACGGCCAGCTCATCACCGACCAGCCGATGTGGACCTACTGGTACCTGCAGGAGGGCGAAGCCGCCTTTGACCCCGCCATCTTCGTCACCAACGACGGCGTCTCCTCGCCGGTGCTCCACGTCGACTCCGACGCGCCGCTGCACGCCGACGACGGCACCCTGATCACCGACGAGTTCTGGGGCGTGTACTTCAAGCCCGACCGCGAGACCGTCCAGGGCGGCGCCCAGCCGCTCACCGTCGGCCCCGAGTTCACCGTCGACCCCTACCCCACC
Organism: uncultured Actinomycetota bacterium; assembly: GCA_963708835.1. Classification (GTDB taxonomy): domain Bacteria; phylum Actinomycetota; class Thermoleophilia; order Solirubrobacterales; family Solirubrobacteraceae; genus Palsa-465. The sequence continues at coordinate 383,740 of CAVPUB010000005.1, forward strand.
GGCACCGTCGACACGAGCTTCCCGGACATGTGGTCCGCGTCGCTGTCGCACTGCCTCAAGCGCTTCGAGGGCGCTCGCGCCAAGTACCGCCAGGTCCGCTCCGGCGGGGTCGGCGCCTTCACCGTGGACAACTTCCCGGTGCTCGACTACATGCGCCCCAACGTGTTCGTCGCCGCGGACTCCAACCACGGCTACAAGATGATCGCCGTGGGCAAGGAGATCGCCCGGGTGCTGCAGGGCGAGCACTCCTCGCTGCTGCACCCGTTCCGCTACGAGCGCTTTGCCACCGGCGACCTGCACCCGGTGTCGCACAGCCCCTACCCCTGGAGCTAGCGCGCGAAGACCAATAGAGCGCTGCGGGCGGCGGTCAGCGCAGGGCCTGACCCCCCAGAGCCAGGCTCAGGTCGGCCGCCGCCACCAGCAACGGCTCGCGCAGCGACCGTCGCGCCGCGGTGGGCAGTCGCGACACGGGCCCCTGGACGCCCAGGATGGCCGCCAGCTCACCGTGTCGCCCGAAGGCGGGCGCGGCCAGCGCGGCCAGGTCGGCCTCGCGCTCGCCCACAGCCTCGGCCCAGCCGCGGGCCCGCACGGTGTCCAGCTCGGCCGCGAGGGCTGCCGGGTTGGTGATCGTGCGCGCCGTGAACCGGGTGAGGGATTCCGGTGCCGCCCGCCCTCCCTCCCGCCCCGGCGAGCGCCCGCCGGCGGCCTCGCCGCCCGCGTAGGCCAGCATCACCTTGCCCGCCGCGGTGGCGTGCGACACGCTGGGGCGCCCGACGCGGGCCATGCTCACCACGCTGGAGGGCGACGGGACGAAGTCGACGGTGATGGCCTCGGCCTCCCCCGGCACCGATAGCGTCGCCGTCTCCCCGGTCTCGGCCACGAGCCGGGCCAGCAGCGGCCGCGCCAGCGCCCGGACGTCCAGCGACGCCAGGACCCGCTCAGACAGCGTGACCAGCCGCAGGCCAAGCTGGTAGGGGCCGCTGTCGGTGCGCATGACCAGGCCGGCCTCCTGCAGGGTGGACAGCAGCCGCGAGGCGGTGCTGGCGTTGACGCCGATGCGGCGGGCCAGCTCGTTGACGCCGAGCGGGGTGTCGGAGGCGGCGAGCACGTCGAGCAGCTGGGTCGCGCGCGCCACCGAGCCCACGGCACGGCGCGGCGCCTCATCCCGCTCAGCGGGCACGGGCCGGCTCTCGCTTAGCGCTCAGAAGCCCGAGCGGAGCCTCGCGCCCCGCGTCCGTTGGCTGCGTTGCGAGCGCGCGCGGTTGGGCGGGCGGGCGGGGCCGACTCCTTGCCCGACACCCGCGCCGGGCGCGGCGAGTCCAGCGAGCGCATGACCATCACCTCGATGCCGCCGGGGGCGAACAGGTCCCGCGAGTAGGCCACGCGGTCGTCGCGCCCGGCGAAGATGAGCTCCTCGAGCTCCAGGCCGGCGGTGGTGCCGTTGACCCCGAGCAGCTTGCCCGCGCGCTCGCGCGCGGTGAGCACGGCCGGCATGACCCGAGTGCGCGCGTAGGTGACCGGGACGCCGATGTCGATGAGCACGTCGAGCACCATCCGGCCCTGCTCCACCTCTCTCCGCAACGCGTCGAGCTCGGGCAGGGCGATGCTCGGGTGCACCACGTCGTACATGACCGCCACCGGCGCCCCGCCGGCCACCAGCGTGCGCCAGATCGAGGTGCACGGCTCTGAGGGCTCCAGGCCGAGCGCCTCGCACACCTCGGCGCCGACGGCGCGATGTTCGATGCGCACGTCGTTGGCCGACAGGTGCAGTCCCCGGCGGGCCGCCACCGAGGAGTAGGGCTCCAGCCGCTCCAGCCGCTCGCCGAACGCGGTCGGCACCGCCATCCGCCCCACGAATGTCCCGCTGCCCTGGCGCCGGACGATCTCGCCGCTCTCCTCCAGCCGCTGCAGCGCCGAGCGCAGCGTCCCCCGCGACACCCCCAGCATCGCCGCCACCTCGTGCTCGGGCGGCAGCCGGTCCCCCTGGCGGTAGCGCCCCGGCGCCAGCCAGTTGCGCAGCGCCCGCTCGGCACCGTCGACCAGCGACGGCCGGTTGACCGCCGAGGCCTCGTCGTGGGTGACGACCGCCCCCGCCTTCCGTGGTGACCCTCCGCGTGTTATCTCGACGACTCCTCGTCCCGAATGCTTTCGGGAGGAATCGTATGTCCCCGCGCGGAGGTGCGGGGCAAAAGGTCAATCAGTGTTCAGTAACCCAGCTTGTGTGCGGCCTCGTTGAGGCTGCGCTTCTTGGGTGGTTTGGCTTCGCTGGCGGGCTTTTCGTCGACCTCTCGACGGCTGGAAGCGGGCCGGCTGTTCGTCGGGAGCAGACGCGGGAGCGGCAAATGCGTGGGGCGCATTGAGCCTCCTTTTCTCGCTCGGGGGCTACCCATTGGCATCAGCTTTCATGCGCTTTGGGAAGAGCCTGAGGGCGGGTGTCGGCATCGCTCAGACACTGTGCCGTCCGCACCGGACGTTGCGCCGAGAGCAGCTCCAGGCGTACCGCCAGATCGGTCAGCCTGCCGTCCGCAGGCTCTGTCTCTCCGCGGAGATTCCTTTCGCCGCTCATCGCCATGCTCCTGGTTAGAAGAGCCCGATCGTCCGGCCGTGCTCGTCGATGTCGATGTTCAGCGCCGCCGGGGTCTTGCCCAGGCCCGGCATCTGCACGATGTCGCCGCACAGCGGCACCAGCCACCCGGCGCCGGTATAGGCGCGGATGTCGCGCACCGGGAGCGTGAAGTTCTCGGGCGCGTTGAGCAGCGTCGGGTCGGCCGACAGCGAGAGGTGGGTCTTGGCCATGCAGATCGGGAAGTGCCCCAGGCCCTCGCGGGTGAACTGGGTGATCTTGGCCTCGGCCTCGGGATAGAAGTAGACGTCCTTGGCTCCGTAGACGTTCTTGGCCACCGCCTCGATCTTGTCCTGGATCGGCTCGTCATCCTGGTAGAGCTGGTGGAAGGTGTTGGGCTGCTCGCAGGCCTCGACCACCGCGGAGGCCAGGTCGGCCACGCCGGCGCCGCCCTTGGAAAAGCCCTCGTTGGCCTCGGCGGCGAACGCGCCGGCCTCCATGGCCAGCCGCTTGACCAGCTCGACCTCCTCGTTGGTGTCGCCGGGCCGGCGGTTGACCGCGACCACGGCGGGCACGCCGAAGGTGGCGATCGTCTGGAGGTGGTGGCGGACGTTGGCAAAGCCGGTCTCGATCGCGTGCAGCGCCGCCGAGCGCTCGGCCCGCGGGTCGTCCTCCAGGCCCGCGTGGTGCTTGATGGCGCGCACGGTCGTGACCAGGACCGCGGCCGACGGCGTCAGCTTGCCGAAGCGGCAGACGATGTCGAAGAACTTCTCCATGCCCATGTCGGCGCCGAAGCCCGACTCGGTGACCACGTAGTCGCCCATCTTCATGCCGATGAGGTCGGCGATCAGCGAGTTGTTGCCGTGAGCGATGTTGGCGAAGGGGCCGCAGTGCATCAGCACCGGCTGGCCCTCGAGCGTCTGCACCAGATTGGGCTTGATCGCGTCCTTGAGCAGGACGGTCATGGCGCCGGCCGCGCCGAGATCCTCGGCCGTGATCGCCTTGGCCCCGTCGTAGGAGTAGGCGGCGGTGATCCTGGAGATGCGCTTGCGCAGATCCTGCAGATCGCGCGCGACCGCCATGATCGCCATCACCTCCGAGGCCGCGGTGATGTCAAAGCCGGTCTCGCGCGGGTAGCCGTTGGCCCGGCCGCCGAGCCCGACGGCGATGTTGCGCAGCGCGCGATCGTTCATGTCCACCGCGCGCCGCCAGCCGATGCGCAGCGCGTCGATCTTGTGCGGGTTGCCGTGCAGGATCGAGGCGTCGATCATCGCCGCCAGCAGGTTGTTGGCCGCCGTGATGGCGTGGATGTCGCCGGTGAAGTGGAGGTTGAGGTCCTCCATCGGGACCACCTGGGTCAGGCCGCCGCCGGCGGCGCCGCCCTTAATGCCGAACACGGGGCCCAGCGAGGCCTCGCGCAGGCAGGCCACCGGGTTCTTGCCGATCACGCCCAGGCCCTGCGTGAGGCCGACCAGCGTCGTGGTCTTACCCTCGCCCGCCTTGGTCGGCGTCATGCCGGTGACGCACACGAGCTTGCCGTCGGGCCGGTCGGCCAGTCGGTCGCGGACCGACAGCGCGATCTTGGCCTTGTAGCGGCCGTAGGGCTCGATCTCGTCCGCTTCCAGTCCGGCGTCGGCGGCGACCGCCTCGATGGGCTTGAGTACGGCGTCCTGTGCGATCTCGAGGCTTGACTTCATCTCTCGCTCCTGGCTAGTGGCTGAAGGCGGCTGGGCGGGTGCGCGGTGGGCGGCTGGACGACATCAGATATATCAGTGACTGACCGCCGCCGCAGCCAGCTCGGACACGAGCTTGTCCTCGTAGAAGCGCTCCAGCGCGAACGGCTGGATGAGGTCGGGCTGACGCCCGGTGGCGACCAACTCGGCGAGCGTCTTGCCGACGATCGGGGCCGCCTTGAACCCGTAGGTCCCCCAGCCGGCCGACACGTGGAAGTTCTCCACCTCGGTCTGGCCGAGGATGGGGCTGTAGTCGGGGCTCAGATCGCACAGGCCCGCCCAGCTGCGCAGCAGGCGCGCCCGCTCGAGCTGGGGGAACAGCTCCAGCGCGTGGCGGCAGACGTCCTGCAGGAAGTTGAGCGTGCCGTTCATCCGGTACGTCGTCCAGGGCTCGATCTCGGCGCCCATGAGGAACTCGCCGCGGTCGGTCTGGCTGATGTAGACGTGCATCTGAGAGGACACGATCACCACGTCCAGCAGCGGCTTCATCGGCTCGGTCACGCACGCCTGCAGGATGTGGGTGGTGATCGGCATCTTCACCCCGGCCATGTCGGAGATGAGCGTGCTCCACCCGGCGGTGCAGTTGAGGACCTGCCCGGCGTTGATCGTGCCGCGGTTGGTCTTGACCTTCGTGACCCGGCCGTTTGAGCGCTCCATCCCCAGGACCTCGGTGTTCTGGTGGATCTCGGCGCCGCCCTGGTCGGCGGAGCGGGCCAGCCCCCACACCACCGCGTCGTGGCGGATGATGCCGCCCGGCGGGTGATAGAGCGCGCCCATGATCGGATAGGTCGCGTTGGGGTTGTGCACCTGCATCGCCGGGGCGAGCTTGGCGATCTCGTCGGGATAGATGAGCCGGCTGTCGATGCCCTGCAGCCGGTTGACCTCGGCGCGGTTGGCCATGACGAACATCGCCCGGTCGGCGTGGGCCAGGGTGAGGTGACCGCACTGGGAGAACAGCAGGTTGAAGTTGAGGTCCTGCGACAGCCCCTCGTAGAGCTTGACGCTGGCGTCGTAGAACTTGGCGCCCTCGGGCGTCTTGTAGTTGGAGCGCAGGATCGTGGTGTTGCGCCCAGCCGCGCCCGACCCGATGTATCGCTTCTCGAGGATGGCAATGTCCTTGATGCCGTGGTCGCGCAGATAGTGCGCGGTGGCCAGGCCGTGGGACCCGCCGCCGACGATGACCACGTCATACGAGCTCTTGAGCTCGGACTGGCGGCGCCACATGCGGCGCTTGCGGAAGATGTCAAGCATTGGCGGTCGCCACCTCCCGCAGGGCGTCGGCGCCCACCGGGCGCCCACCGAGGTGCCCGCCGGCGTCGGCGACGACCCCCCACATGTATTCGCCGGTGGCCCACCCGAACAGGAACAGGTAGCGCTCCTCGTCCTCGCGGATGACCAGGCCCGGCTGGCGGCCGACCGAGCCCGGGCGCAGCGCGTGCACCGGCGTGACCTGCGGTCGGAGGTCCAGGGCGCAGAAGCGCGCGAACGTCTCGCGCGCAAGCGGGCCCACGAGCGTGATCGCGGCGAAGTTGGACGTGACGTCCAGGACGTCGAGGCCCTCGGCGCCGTTGATCTCCGGGCGCTTGCCGACGACCAGCGCCCGGGTCTGGGTGAGCCGGCACCACCAGGCGTCGTCCCTGCGCACCGCGGTGCCGAACGGCAACTCGCTGCCGGCGGCGGCGTCGATGGCCTCCGACGGGCCCTGGAGCTCGAGCTTGGTCAGATGCGAGACGTCGGCCCATTGAACGCCGTCCCCACCCACCCCGCCGCTCGGGAACTCGACGGCGACGCTCCAGCCGTCGCGGACCTCGAAGCGGGCGCCGGCGTCGCGCGCCAGCCGCTCCATGGGCGAGTGCGCGACCGCGCTCGCTGACACAGTCCCGCCCACCCTCAGGAAGTCGAGGTTCACGAGCGCAGCACCTCCCCGTCGGGGTCGTAGAACGGCTTGGTCTGGATCTCGGCGGTGAGGGTGCGACCCTCGTCGGAGATCGTGATCTGGGCCCCGTCCTCGGCGAAGGCCTCGGGGACCCACGCCATCCCGATCGTCCGGTCGAGCACCGGCGAGTGGCGTGAGCTGGTCACCTGCCCGGCGGGTGCGCCCTCGCCGTCGAGCACGACCGCGCCCTCGGTGGGCACGTCGCCGTTGGGCATGCTGAAGCCCACCAGGGCCACGCCGGCCCCGTGCTCTGAGAAGTGCTCGAGCGCCCACTTGCCGATGAAGTCCTGCTCCTTGTCGAGCTTGACGATCCACGACATCGCCGCGCCGTAGGGCGTGGATTCCGAGTCGGTGTCCTGGCCGACGATGATGTGGAGCTTCTGCAGGCGCAGGATCCGCTGGGGCTCCAGGCCGAACGGCCGCAGCCCGTGCGGCTTGCCCGCCTCCATCAGCGCGTCCCACACGTGCTGGCCGTACGCCGAGGGGAAGTGGATCTCGTAACCCACCTCACCCACGAAGCCGATGCGCAGGATGAGGCACTCCACGCCGGCGATCCGGGCCTGCTTGCCGTCGAGGTAGGCGAAGGCCTCATTGGAGCAGTCCAGGTCGGTGACGGCGGCCATGATCTCGCGGGCCTTGGGGCCGGCCAGGTTGACCGCGCCCAGGCCCTGGGTGACGTCGGTGAGATGCACCCGATCGCCCCAGTCGGCCAGCCACCAGGAGAACCACTCCTCCATGGCGCCGGCCCCGCTGGAGGTCGTCGTCACGTAGAAGGTCTCGTCGTCGAGGCGGCAGATCGTGCCGTCGTCGACGATGCGGCCGGCGTCGGAGCTGATCACGCCGTAGCGGATCCGCCCGGGCTTGAGGTTGGAGAAGCGGTTGGGGTACAGCCGGTCCAGGAACTCGCCGGCGTCGGGCCCGCGCACGATGAGCTTGCCCAGCGTGGACACGTCGATGATCCCGGCGGCCGTGTTGACGTTGAGCGCCTCGCCCTCGGGATCGCCGTAGTCATAGGCGCGGCGCCAGTCGCCCGCCCACTTGACGCTCGCGCCCAGCGCGCGATGGCGGTCGTGGATGGCCGAGCGCTTGGCCGGGACCAGATCCCGCCCATCCCGGCCGCCCAGGATCCCCATCGGCACGCTCACCCACGGCGGGCGCGCCGTGGTGACGCCGACCTGGTCCAGGCCCTGACCGGTCTCCTGGGCCATCAGCTTCACCGACGGCAGCTGGCACATACGGCCCTGGCAGGGCCCCATCGTCACCGTCGTGTAGCGCTTGGAGAGCTCGATCGAGTCATAGCCCTCCTCGATCGAGAGGTGGACGTCCTTGGAGGTGACGTCCTCGCAGAAGCAGGCAAAGCACTTGCCGCGGCCCGCTCCGCTCACCGGCGGGGCGACGGCCACCTCAGGGTCGGCCGGCGCGGCGAGGCGCTTGGAGAGCTCGGTCGCACGGTTGGCCGACGCGTCGTCGCCGAGGCCGAGGGCGTGGGCGGCCTCCAGGCCGGCCAGCTCGCCCGAGGCGGCGGCCACGGTGTCTGAATCGGCGCCCGCCACCTCGCCGGCGGCGAACACGTTGGCCGGCAGCTCGGAGAGCGCGAAGTGGCCGCGCCGGGCGTCATAGGCGCTCTTGGCGCCGGACTGCAATAACAGCGAGGTGGCCGGGATGGTCCCGCCCGAGACGACCACCAGGTCGCACTCAAAGGAGTGCTCAGAGCCGCCGGCGAGGGGCTGGATGATCGCCTCGGTGACGACCTTGCTGCCACGCGCCTCGATGATCGTGTGGCCGCTGAACACGGGGATCCCGTCGCCGCGCAGCGCGGTGGCCAGCGCGCCCGCCTCGGGGCGCAGGTCGGCGACGGCCACGATCTGGACACCGACGGCGCGCAGCGCCCGCGCGGCGTGCAGCCCGCGATCCGACGTGGTGGCGATGACCGCGCGCTTGCCCGGACTCACCCCGTAGAGGGCGGCCAGGCGGCGCGCACCGCCGGAGAGCATCACGCCGGGCAGGTCGTTGCCCGCGAACACCAGCGGCTGCTCGATGGCCCCGGTGGCGAACACGTGGCGGGCGGCGCGGACCTGGTGCAGGGTGTCGCGCTGCCACACGGGCACCAGCCCGTCGAAGTAGCCCAGCGCGGAGCCCTGGCGGATGATCTCCACCCCGGCCTCGCGCACGTCGGCGACCAGTGCGCCCAGGCCCTGGCCGTCGCCCTCGACGAGCTGCTGGCCGCCGGGCTCGGCGCCCTCGTCGGCGAGGACCACATCTGCCCCCGCGCGCGCCGCGGCCAGCGCGGCGTTGAGGCCGGCGATACCGCCCCCGGTGACGAGGACGTCGGCGTGGCGGCGGCGGTACTCGGTGCGCCACTCGCGCTCGGGCTGGGAGTGGCGCAGCTTGCCCAGGCCGGCGGCGTTGCGCAGGATCTTCTCGTAGAGCGGCCACAGCTTGCGCGGGCGGATGAAGGTCTTGTAGTAGAAGCCGGGCGGCGTGAAGGGGCCGCCGAAGATGTCGGTCGCGCGCATGGCGTCGAACTCCAGCGAGGGCACCGCGTTGACGTGGGTGACCTTGATGCCCTCGCGCACGGGCTCGGTGCAGGCGCGCGCCCCGGGCGCCCCGTCGACGGCGCAGATGCAGTTGGGGCACTGGCCGGCGACGCACATCAGCCCGCGGCGGCGGTGGTACTTGAAGCTGCGGCTGAACGTCCGCCGGCCGGCGGCGTAGAGCGCCGAGCCGATCGTGTCGCCCTCGTAGGCCTCGACCTTCTTGCCGTCGAAGGTGAACGAGATCTTCTTGGTCCGGTCGATGCGCTCGCCCGGCTGCGGGCCAAGGCGACTCATGGCAGCTCCACCAGCTTGACCTCGTTGGTGACCGTGTCGCGCTCGGCGATGAACCAGGCCCGGCAGCCGGAGCGGTGAAACCACCACTCGCGCTGGACCCCGGCGACGTTGCGGCGGAAGTAGTTGTACGTGTTGAGCTCGCGGAAGCTCGGGCGCGACTTGGGCCGGGCGGACACCTCTCCCCCGAAGCCGAAATCGGTCACCTCGCGCACCCCGCAGTTGGGGCACTCCAAGAGAAACGACATGGCCCGGGACGCTAAGCCCGGGCCTTGATCCTGTCCAATATCGAATTAGGATCTATTGATTTGGTTCTCGTATCAGTGCGACCAGCGTCACCGCCATCGGATCGAGGTCATGGAACTCCGCCAGCTTCGCTATTTCGTCGCCGTCGCCGAGGAGCTGCACTTCCGGCGTGCCGCCGCGCGGCTGCACATCTCCCAGCCGCCGCTCAGCCAGCAGATTCGCGCGCTCGAGGCCGAGCTCGGCTGCACGCTGCTCGAGCGCACGCGCCGCCGCGTCGAGCTGACCCCGGCGGGCGAGGCCTTCCTGCGCGACGCGCGCGCCATGCTGGCCGAGCTCGACGTGGCCGTCTCCACCGCGCGGGCGATCGACGCCGGCCAGACCGGGGTGCTGCGGGTGTCGTTCGTGGGCTCGGCGCTGCTCTCGATCGTGCCCGCGGCCGTGCAGCGCTTCCGCCGCAGCCGGCCCGGGGTGGAGGTCGAGCTGCGCGAGCGCTCCACCGTCGAGCAGCTGCGCGCGCTGAGCACCGGCGTGGTCGACGTCGCGCTGGTGCGCCCGCCCATCCAGTCAGACATCGATCTGCACCTGCAGGAGGTCATGCGCGAGCACACCATCGCCGCCATCCCCGAGGACCACGAGCTGGCCGCCCTGCGCCGGATCCCGCTCAAGCGCCTGGCCGCCGAATCGCTCGTGCTCTTTCCCCGGTCACAGGCGCCCGGCTACCACGACCAGCTCATCGGCCGCATGGCGGCCACCGGCACCACCCCCCACGTCGTCCAGTACGCGCCGGAGATGACGACGATCATCGGCCTGGTCGCGGCCGGCATCGGCGTCTCTCCGGTGCCGGCCTCGGTCGCTCACCTGGCGCTGGAGGGCGTCACCTACCGCCCGCTCACCGGCGCGCCCGACACCGAGCTGGTGGCACTGACACGCGCCGGCGAGACCTCGCCGCTGGCCGAGGCGTTCGTCGACGACGCCCGCGCGGTGGCCTGAGGGGGCGTAACCGGTAGGGTGCGGCGTCATGGCGCCCCGCGGTCGCGACCGTCTCGATCAGTGCTGGAAGGAGGACCGCCCCGCCTTCGGGCTATGGGGCTCGATCCCGTCCACGCTCACCGCCGAGCTCGCCGCGGCCGTCGGGTGTGACTACGTCTGCGTCGACCTGCAGCACGGCGGCGCCGACGAGGAGCGGATGGTCGCGATGTTCGGAGCCATCGAGGCGCGCGGCGCGGTGCCGCTGGCCCGCGTGCTCTACAACGAGCCGTGGATGGTCAACCGGGTGCTCGACCTCGGTGCCGCGGGCGTGATCGTGCCACTGGTCGGGAGCGCCGCTGACGCCAAGCGGGCGGTCAGCGGCTGTCGCTACCCGCCCCGCGGCGTGCGCTCCTACGGGCCGCTGCGCGCGGCGCTCACCGTGGGCTCGGCCGATCCCGAGCGACTGGCCGCCGGCGCGCTGTGCTTTGTCATGGTCGAGACCCGGGAGGGCCTTGAGCACGTCGAGGAGATCGCCGCCACGAGGGGGCTTGACGGCATCTACATCGGCCCCTCGGACCTGTCGCTGGGGCTGGGCCGCGAGCCCGGCCACGGCGGCGACGTGCTCGAGCAGGCGATCACCCGCGTGCGCGACGCCTGCGCGGCCAGCGGCATCATCGCCGGGATGCACTGCAACGGCGGCGGGGCCGAGGCGCGTGAGCGCGCCGCCGCCGGCTTCCGGCTCATCACGATGGGCGTGGACGCGTCCCTGTTCAGGGCGCGCGTGAGCGAGGAGCTCGCCGCGGCCCGCGGTTAGCCGGCGCGCCGCAGCTGCGGGCGCTGCTCGCCGCGCGCCTCGATCTGCTCGAGCTTGGCCAGCAGAGCTTTCGCCATCCGGATCGACGCGGCGTCGATGAGGCGGCCGTCGAGTGACACCGCGCCCTTGCCCTCCGCCGCGGCCTGCTCCATGGCGGCGATGATCCGCCGCGTCCGATGCGCGATGTCGGCGCTGGGGGTGAACACGTCGTTGGCCAGCTCGACCTGGCCGGGGTGGATCGCCCACTTGCCCTCGTAACCGAGCACGGCGGCGCGCTGCGCCGACGCGATGTAGCCCTCGGGGTCGGTGAAGTCGCCGAACGGCCCGTCGATCGGGCGCAGCCCGTAGGCGCGGCACACCACCGCGATCCGCGACAGCGCGTAGTGCCACTGATCCCCGAGATGGCGCTCGCGCTCCTGTCCGAGGAAGAGGACCTCCTCGCGGTCGGCGAGCATCGCGTAGTCGGGGTTGGTCCCGCCGATCGAGGTGGTGTGGCTCTGCAGCGACGCGGCGTAGTCGGCCACCCCGAACACCATCGCCTCCATCCGCTCCGGGCACGCGGTGGCGATCTCCTCGCATTTGACCATGCCCATCGCCGTCTCGATGAGGACGCTCAGCGCGATCTTGCGCTGCAGGCCGATCGCCTCCTCGATCTGGTCCAGCAGCGTGGCCACCAGGTGCACGTCGCCGGCCCCCGAGGCCTTGGGGATCATGATCGAGTCCAGGTGCCGCCCCGCCTGCTCGACCACGTCGACGATGTCGCGGTAGCAGTAATGGGTGTCCAGCCCGTTGATCCGCAGCGAGACCGAGCACCCCGACCAGTCCAGCTCGTTGAGCGCCTCGATGACGTTGGTGCGCGCCTGCGGCTTGTCGTCGGGGGCGACGGCATCCTCGAGGTCGAGCATCACGATGTCGGCGCCGAGCTTGGGCGCCTTCTCGAGCATGCGGACGTTGGAGCCGGGCACGGCCAGCTCGGATCGGTGAAGGCGGGAGCGGGTGGGCTTCATGGTCTCGCAGGGCAGCGGGTGGACGTCATGGCCGCGCAGAGTAGGCGCGCGGGGCCCAGGTGCGCAACTGGATTGGATGAATTTGTTCAACCCATAGAACGGAGTCGATGGTTGCGCGGGGACGGCACAACTAAGCTCGCGGACATGACCCACATCCCCTCGCCTGCCAACCCGCCCGAGCGCCTCCTCTGTGGCCCCGGCCCGTGCAACGTCTCACCGGCCGCGCTGGCCGCCATGCAGAAGCCGCTGCTGGGCCACATGGACCCCGACTTCGCCGACATCCTGCTCGAGGTCGTCGCGCTGCAACGCATCGCCTACCAGGCTGACGGCGGGCTCGTGTTACCGCTTCAGGCGACCGGCACCTCGGGCATGGAGTGCGGCCTCGCCCACCTGCTCGAGCCCGGCGACACGGTCATCATCGGCGTCAACGGCTTCTTCGGCCGCCGGCTGGTGGAGATTGCCGGCCGCCTCGACGCCACCGTGGTCAAGGTCGAGGCCGACTGGGGCGAGCACGTCTCCAATGATGCGCTGCTGGAGGCGCTCGATCAGCATCCCTCGGCGCGGCTGATGTGCGTCGTGCACGCCGAGACCTCATCGGGGGTGCAGCACCCGCTGGCCGAGCTCGGCGCCGCCGTGCGTGACCGCGACGTCCTGCTCATGGCCGACTGCGTCACCTCGCTGGGCGGCATCGAGCTGCGCTTCGACGACTGGGGGATCGACTTCGCCTACTCGTGCTCGCAGAAGTGCGTGGGCGCGCCCCCCGGCATGTCACCGGTGGCGGTGTCAGACCGCGCGCTGGAGCGCATCGCGGACCGGAACCAGGGTGGGCGGGGCTCGATTCCCTACGCGATCGACCTGTCGCTGCTGCGCAAGTACTGGGTCGACCGGCCGCTGGCCTACCACCACACCACGCCCGTCCTGCACGTCTACGCGCTGCACGAGGCGCTGCGCGAGGTCGCCCTCGAGGGTCTGGAGGCCCGCTGGGCGCGCCACATGGACGCCGGTCGGTTCCTCCAGGAGGAGGTGCGGTCGCGCGGCCTCGAGCTCTTGGCCGAGCCCGACTACCAGCTGCCCCAGCTCACCGCCATCAAGGTCCCCGACGGGGTCGACGGCAAGGCCGTGGCCGGACGGATGCTGCAGGAGCACGGCATCGAGATCGGCGGCGGACTGGCCGGCGCGCCCCCCATGTGGCGCATCGGGCTCATGGGCGTCAACGCGTCCCGCTCGACCGCGACGCGTGTCCTGGATGCGCTGGATGCCGTGCTGGCCGAGGAGCCGGCGTTCGCCGCAAGCGCGTAAACGGCGTCTATCGAAGAGGGCGGGCGGTGGCCGCCGCCCCCAACAGCCAATCGATGACAAATCGCGATTGCACTGCGCGATTTGCCCGCTGGTGTACGCGGGGCGACCAATCGATGCCAAACCAGCAGGCGCAACTCCCGTTTGTCGCCGATTGGTCGTCAGCCGGCGCGGCCCAGCCCGACCTCTCCTAAGCCAGCCGTAAAACGCCGCATACCCCGGCCCCCGGCTGACGGAGACGGTCACGAAGGACGGCACCATGGAATCCGATTGGCTGATCAGGCGGATGCCGAGGTGGGAGAAGGCTCACGCGCGGTTCTGGGCCGGGGCACGCGTCGCCATAGGGATCTGGCTGCTGGTGCTCACCGCCATTCTCTACGGCTATCGCCGCGCGGGCTGGTGGACGCCGCTGCTCGTCTTGGCCGCGGCCGCGCACTTCTACGTCGCCCGTCGCCTGCTGCGGCTCGCCGACGAGCGCAAGGCCCCGCCCGCCGCGGCGTGACGCCCCCGCAGAGGCTCAGGCCACCGACGCCGCGGCATCGGCGGCCCGGGCGGCCTGCAGCGTGTTGCGCAGCAGCATGGCGATCGTCATCGGGCCCACGCCGCCGGGCACGGGCGTGATGAGGCCGGCCACCTCGACGGCCGAGGCGAACTCCACGTCGCCCACCAGCCCGTCGTCGGTGCGGTTGATGCCCACGTCGATCACGGTGGCGCCGGGCTTGATCCAGGAGCCCTTGACCATCTCCGGCCGGCCGACCGCGGCCACCACGATGTCGGCGCGCCGGCAGACCTCGGCGAGGTCGCGCGTCCGCGAGTGGCACATGGTCACGGTCGCGTTCTCGGCCAGCAGCAGCGCGGCCACGGGCTTGCCCACGAGGTCTGAGCGGCCGACGACGACCGCCTCGGCGCCCTCCAGCGTCACGTCGTGGCGCTTGAGCAGCTCGATGCAGCCCGACGGCGTGCACGGCCGCAGGCCCGGCAGGCCCTTGGCCAGCAGGCCGGCCGACACCGGGGTGAGCCCGTCGACGTCCTTGCCGGCGTCGATGAGCGTGGTGAGGTGCGAGCCGTCGATGTGGTCGGGCGTCGGCAGCTGAAGCAGGATCCCCGAGACGCGGTCGTCGGCGTTGAGCTCGTGCAGCAGCGCGATGACGTCGTCTTCGGGGGTGTCGGCGGAGAGGTGGTGGGCAAAGCCCTCGATCCCGACCTCGGCCGACGCCTTCTGCTTGCCGCCGACGTACACCGCTGACGCGGGATCGTCGCCGACGAGTACTGTCGCCAGTCCGGGGCGGCGACCGCCGCCGGAAACCCAGGATTCGATCTCGCCGCGCAACTCCGTGCGAACCTGTTGTGCGATGGACTTGCCGTCGATGAGCGTTGCAGTCATTAGACCAATTCGTACAGTATGAGTCGCGTGCCGGTCAAGCCCACCTTATCGTCGCCCTCGGCGACGCTCATGCGTGTCGCGCTGGACTGCACCCTCTCCCCCGCGCAGGTGCTCCAGGTGCTTGCCCGGCGCGAGCCGCTGCCGTTTGCGCTCACGGGAGTCTGGGCCCACCCGCCCCACCCGTCCCACGCGCCCCACCCGTCCCACGCGCCCCACCTCGGCGGCGCGATCGTCGGCGCGGATCCGCTGCGCGTCGCCGCCGACACCGAGGACCCGTTCGCGGTGCTCGACGCGCTTCCGCACATCGACGACGCGCCCGAGGGTGCGGTCGGCGGCGGCTGGTTCGGCTGGCTGGGCTACCGACTGGCGGCGCGCGTCGAGCGCATCCCCCTCATGCCCCAGCGGCCCGTCGCCCTCCCGGACTTCCACCTGGCCTATTACGACAACGTGCTGCGCCACACGCCCGACGGCCAGTGGTGGTTTGAGGCGCTCGTCACCGACGCCCGCCGCGACGCGCTCGAGCAGCGCCGGCGCTACCTCGCCGATCTCCTGCGCCGCCCCGCGCCCGCGGCGCCGCCCCCGCACGTGTCCGAGTTGCATCTCAGCGCACACGACGCCGAGCACCACGTCGCCGCGGTCGCGCAGTGCCGCCGGCGGATCGCGGCCGGCGAGATCTTCCAGGCCAACCTCTGCCTACGCCTGGCCGGCGAGACCGACGCGCGCGCCACCGACCTCTTCGCCGCCGCGCTGGCCCACGTCGACCCGCCCTTCGGCGCCGCCTTCGCCACCCCGCGCGGCGGTATCGCCTCCCTGTCCCCCGAGCTGTTTCTGCGCCGCCGCGGCCGCCACATCGTCACCGGCCCGATCAAGGGCACGATCTCGCGTGACCCCGATCCAATCGTCGCGGCCGCCGCGCTGGACACCCTGCGCGGCTCGGTCAAGGACGCCGCCGAGCACGTGATGATCGTCGACCTCATGCGCAACGATCTCGGGCGCGTGTGTGAGTACGGCACGGTGATCGCTCCGCGCCACCCGACGGCCGAGCCCCATCCGGGGTTGTGGCACCTCGTCTCCCACGTCCACGGCCGCCTCCGTCCCGAGGTCACCGACGCCGACGTGCTGCGCGCGACGTTCCCGCCCGGCTCGGTCACGGGCGCGCCCAAGGTCCAATCGCTGCACGTCATCGCCGAGCTCGAACGGGCCGGGCGCGAGGTCTACACCGGCGCGATCGGGTTTGCCAGCCCCGCCGCCGGCCTTGAGCTCAACGTCGCCATCCGCACCCTGGAGGTGGCCGACGGCCGGGTCTGGCTGGGCGCCGGTGGTGGCATCGTGGCCGACTCGGACCCGTGCGCCGAGCTCGAGGAGGCGCTCACCAAGGCGCGCCCGATCGCCGCCGCCGTAGGCACGACCGTCGACGTGCAGCGACGCACGCTGGCCACCCGTGCGGCCTGACCGCGCCCAGGGCGTCTTTGAGACGATGCTCCTCGGTGACGGGCGCGTCCACGCGCTCCAGCGCCATCTCGACCGCCTCGCCCACTCGATCGGCGCGCTGTACGGGCGGCGACTGGCGCCCGCCCTCGGCGACCGCCTGCGCGCCGAGGCCGCCGGCCTCAGCGGCGAGCACCGGCTGCGCGTCGACGTCGTCCCCGGCGAGGACATCGCCATCACCACAGGGCCGGTGGCCGCCGACTACCGCCGCCCGGTGACCCTGGAGCCCTTCGTCGTCCCCGGCGGCCTGGGCCCGCACAAGTGGCGCGACCGCCGCCTGCTCGATATCGCGACAAGATATCGTGGCACGATATCGGGGCGCGACCCGGCCGGTCGTACTGCGATATCGGGGCGCGACCCGGCCGGTCGTACTGCGATGTCGGGGCGCGAGCCCGCTGCGCCGCTGCTCCTGGACTCAGACGGGACGGTGCTCGAGGCCGCGTGGGGCAACGTGTGGCTGCTGGAGGGGGACGCGCTGGTCACGCCGCCGGCCGACGGCCGGATCCTGCCTGGCGTCACCCGCGCCCTCCTGCTCGAGCTCGCGCCCTCGCTCGGCCTGCGCCCCCGCGAGGAGCCGGTCAGCCTGCACCGCCTGCGTGCCGCCCCGCTGACCTTCGCCACCTCGGCGATCCGCCTCGCCGTGCCGGCCACCCTGGGCGGGAGCGCCGGCGCCGCGCCGGCCAGCGCCATCGTGGATCGCCTGCGCACCGCGCTCGCCGCCCATTAGATTCCCCGCACCGTGATCATCCGCCACGCCGACGCCGACCGTGACGCGGCCGCCTGCGCGGCCATCTACGCCCCCAGCGTCACCGACAGCGTGGCCTCGCTGGAGGAGCGCGCCCCCGAGGCCCGCGAGATGGCAGAGCGGATCCGCATCGTCTCGCGCACGCACCCGTGGCTGGTGGCCGAGCTCGACGGCGAAGTGGTCGGCTACGCCTACGGCGGGCGCCACCACGAGCGCGCCGCCTACCGCTGGGCGGCCGACGTGACCGTCTATATCTCCGCCGCCCACCATCGGCGCGGCGTCGGGCGAGCCCTGTACGGCGCGCTCTTCCCGCTGCTCGAGCGCCAGGGCATCTACGAGGTGTGCGCCGGGGTGACGCTGCCCAACGACGCCAGCGTCGGCCTGCACGAGTCGCTGGGCTTTGTGCTGGTCGGCGTCTACCGCGACGTCGCCTTCAAGTTCGGGCGGTGGTACAGCGTCGGCTGGTGGCAGATGAGCCTGCGCCCCCGGCCCGACGACGAGCCGCCCGACGAGATCGGCCCGCCTCAGTGGCTGCCCGGCTCGTGACCGCCCCCTCCCGCTCGTGCCACCGGCAGGACCAACGTGAACGTCGCCCCGTCGACGCGCACGCGCCCGTGATGGTGGGCGGCGATCGCGGCCACGATCGACAGCCCCAACCCGGACCCGGGCCGCTCGGAGGTTCCCGGCCCGCGCCAGAAGCGTTCGAACAGCTGACCCTGCAGCTCGGGATCGGGACCGTCGCCCTGGTCGGTGACGCTCACCAGGGCGCGCTCGCCGACGACGTCCACCGACACCGTGACGTGGCCGCGCACGGGCCCGTGCAGCAGCCCGTTCTCGATGAGGTTGCCCAGCGCGCGGCGCAGCCCGTCCTCGTCGCCGTCGACGGTCGCCGCGTCGAGGGTGCCGATGTGCACGCGCCCTGGATCGTGCTCGTTGACGACGAAACGCACGAGGTGGTCGAGCCGCACGTGCTCGAGCTCAGCCCCGCCCTCCCCGGCGCGCTCGAGCGCGAGCAGTGAGTCCACGAGCCGGGCGAGGCGCCGGGCGTCGTGGCGCAGCTCGGCCAGCACCTCGGCGTCGGCGCCGTGGCGCGCCGCGTATTCCACGTTGCCCAGCAGCGCGGTGACCGGCGTGCGGAGCTCGTGTGAGGCGTCGGCAAGCAGACGACGCTCGCTCTCGCGCGCCTCCTCCAGCGAGGCGAGCATGCGGTTGAGTACGCCTGTGAGCGCCTCGATCTCATCCAGCGTCGCTTCGGGCAGCCGGCGGGTCGGGTCGGCCGTGGCCTCGATCTCCCCGGCGGCCGCGGCCAGCGTGCGCAGCGGCCGCAGCCCCCGGCGGGTGAGCGCCGCCGCGGCCAGCGCGGCCAGCAGCGCGACGGCGGCGCCGCTGAGCGCCACCAGCACCGCCAGGCGCGAGGTGGTGTGCGCGATGTCGGAGGTATCGGAGGCGACGAGCACCGCCCCGCCCGCTGCCGGGCCGCTCGCGTCGGCGATCGGTGCGGCGTACACGCGCAGCGGCCGGCCGTCGAACTCGATGTCCTCCGAGCCGGTGCGGCCGTGCAGGCGGGCGGCAGCCTCCAGCGCGTCTTCGGGCAGCACCCGCGCGCCGAGATTGAGCGAGCGCGCGAGCAGCCGGCCACGACGGTCCACCACCTGGACGGAGATCTGCCGGCCCGAGATGGGGCTCTCCAGGGCGCCCGGGTCCGTGAGCACGGCGGGCGTCGAGATGGCGAGCTCGGCCACCTCCTGCGCGCGCTGGCGCAGCGCCGAGTCCAGCGACGAGCGCAGCTCGTGGTCGACCAGCAGCACCGTGACGACGGCCAGCAGCGCCACCGCGGCGAGGATCGCCGCCGCCGCGGCGACCGCGATGCGTGCGCGCAGCGAACGCAATGGCCTCAGGGCGAACGTCACCGCCAAAACTTCACTTTTTTGTTTTTATGGTCAAACCTCTCTCTTCCGAGTAAAGTCTCAGGACGCAACACGGAGGTTTGCAAGGTGGTGACGGAGTTGTTCGGGCCCGGCAAGCCCGCGCGAGTCTTGCTCGTAGAGGATGACGCGCGCGCGGCGCTCGAGCTGGGAGAAATGCTGCGGTCGGTGTGGAGCCGCGGCCTGGTGGTCAGTCATACACAGCATGTGGCCGATGCGGTCCAGGAACTGACCGATCACGGCGCGACGTGCGTGCTGCTGGACTTGCACGAGCGGCCGATGTTCGACGCGCTGGAGGAGCTGAGCGCAGCGTCGCCGACGACGCCGATCGTGGTGGTGGCCGACGGCGAGGACGATGACATCGGCGTCGCCGTGGTGCGGGCCGGCGCTCAGGACTATCTGGTGCGTTCCGAGCTCACCGCGGCGCGCCTGGCCCGGGCGGTCAGCTACGCGGTGGAGCGCAAGCGCAGCGAAGCGGCGCTCGCACAGCAGGCGCTGCACGATCCGCTCACGGCGCTGCCCAACCGGGCGCTGTTCCTGGACCGCCTGCGCGGCGCGCTTGACCGCAGCCGCCGTACCGGCGCCCCTGTGGTGGTGCTGTTCCTCGACGTTGACGGCTTCAAGCAGATCAACGACACGCTCGGGCACGGCGCCGGCGATCGGCTGCTGGTCGAGCTCGCCGACCGCTTCCGCGCCATGCTGCGCCCGATGGACACCGTCGCCCGCTTCGGCGGCGACGAGTTCACCTTCCTGTTCGAGGGGCTGGAGAGCGACGAGGAAGCCGCGGTCGTCGCCGAGCGCGTCACGCAGTCCGCCGGCCTGCCGGTCACCCTCGGCGGGCAGGAGCGGACGGTCTCGATCAGCATCGGGGTCTACGTCGTCACCGACCCCGAGGAGGACATCGACGACGTCATCCGCCAGGCCGACACCGCCATGTATCGCGCCAAGGAGTCGGGCGGGGACCGCTTCGAGGTCTTCGAGGACGTCATGGCGCGGCTGCCCGGGCCGCGCAGCCACCTCGAGCGCGAGCTGCGCCAGGCGGTAGAGCGCGCCCAGCTGCGCGTCCACTACCAGCCGCGCGTGTCGTTCAACGACGAGACGGGCCTGGAGGGATTCGAGGCGCTGGTGCGCTGGGAGCACCCAGACCTCGGGCTGATGGAGCCGATCGAGTTCATGTCGATCGCCGAAGAGACCGGGCTGATCGTCCCCATCGGCGAGTGGGTCATCCATCAGGCGCTCGATCAGGTCGAGCGCTGGCGCGCGTCGCGGCCCGGGGTGACCATCTCGGTCAACCTCTCCGCGCGGCAGCTGAGCGACTCCTCTCTCGTCGAGCACCTCGCCCATGAGATGCGCGACGGCGGCCACGACCCCGGCGTGCTGTGCCTGGAGGTCGCCGAGGGGGCGCTGGAGGCCGCGCCCGAGCTGGCCATGCGTCAGCTTGCCGCCCTCAACGAGCTCGGGATCACGCTCGCCATCGACGACTTCGGGACCGGCACCTCGTCGTCGATCACCCTGTCGGAGCTGCCGGTCCACATCCTCAAGATCGACACGACGCTGGTGTCCCAGCTCGGCCGGGTGGACGGCGACGTCGACCCGGTCGGCGACGTCGTCGAGCTCGGCCACGCGCTCGGGCTCAAGGTGGTGGCCGAGGGTGTGGAGACCGATGCCCAGCTGGCGCACCTGCGACGGCTGGGCTGCGACGGCGCTCAGGGCTTCCTGTTCAGCCAGCCGATGCCCGAGGAGGGCGTCTACACCCTGCTCGGCACCGGTTAAACGCGCAGCACGAACCCCGTGCCTCGCAGGGTCCGGATGATGGGCGGGTCGCCGAGCTTGCGACGCAGGCGCGTGACGTAGCGGTCCACCACGTTGGCCTCGGCGGCGTCGTCCCAAATCTCCTCCAGCGCGCGTTCGCGGGTCACGACGCGCCCGGGCTGGCGCAGCAGCAGCTCGAGCAGCGCCGCCTCGCGGCCGGTGAGCTCGAGGGCGCGCCCGCCTCGGGTGGCCGTGCGCGACGCCACGTCGAGGCTGAGGTCGGCGTACGCCAGGGCGTCGGACACCTGGCCGCGGCGGGTCAGGGCCCGCAGCCGTGCCACCAGCTCCTCGACGGCGAAGGGCTTGACCAGATAGTCGTCGGCGCCCGCCTCCAGCCCGGCGACGCGGTCGTGCACGGCGTCGCGCGCGGTGAGCATGAGGATCGGCGTGGGCAGGCCCTTGCCGCGCAGGCGCCGGCACACCGCCAGCCCGTCGAGGGTCGGCATGGCCACGTCGAGCACGATCACGTCGGGGGCGAAGCGCTCCGCGGCGGCCAGCGCCGCGCCGCCGTCGCCGGCCACGGTCACCGTGAAGCCCTCGGCCGAGAGCGTGCGCGTGAGCATGCGCTGCAGCGGGGGGTCGTCGTCGACGACCAGCACCCGTCCGGCGTCCGGCGATGCCTCAGCCACCGGCGACGTCGCGACGGATGAAGATCAGGAACGCCGCTCCGATGGCGGGGATCCCGTACAGCGCACAGACCCACGCGGCGCGCACGATCGGCTCCCAGTCGGTGGGCGTGCGCAGCAGGCCCTGCCAGGCGTTGAACTGCGTGGAGAGCAGGTAGGGCTGCAGCGAGCCCAGTCCGGGCAGGATTCCGATGAGCTGGATGAGCAGCGACACCATCAACGTCCCCACGACGGCGGCGGCGCTGTTGCGCGTCACCGAAGAGAGCAGCAGCCCGATGGACACGATGGCGGCGATCGGGATGAGGTAGACGAGCAGGCTCACGTAGACGAGCTCGAGCCCCTTGGGCGCCGAGACGATCGTCCCCGACAGGCTCTGCAGCGAGTTGAAGCCCGACTGGATGCTGCCCGCGATGACCGCCACCGTCCCGCACAGGAAGATCGCGACGACCGCGTAGGTGCTCGCGGCCAGCGCCTTGCCCGCGAAGATCTGCCAGCGCTCCAGCGAGCGGGTGAAGATCGTCTTCAGGGTCCCGTTGTGGTCCTCTGAGGCGACGATGTCACCGGCCACCAGTGCGGTGATGAGGGGGAACATCCACACCGCGCCGAACAGCAGGATGACCAGCGGCACCGCCAGCCCGCTGCGGTCCAGGTAGTCAGAGAAGGCAAAGCCGCCTCCGCGGTCCTGGTGATGGCGCAGGTGGATGGCCAGCACGAACAGGATGGGGACGATGATGGCCCCGCCCAGGCCGATGTAGGTGCGCTTCTGATGGCGCAGCTTGAACAGCTCCCAGCGGTAGACGGTGCCGACGCCCGGCATCAGTGCGTCTCCCGGGGACGTTGCGCCTGAAATGGCGAGGTCCGGGGTCCGTCAGGCAAGGACGCAGGATCGATGGTGTGGCTCTGCCACATCGAGATCCGAGGACACAGCATGACGGTCATCCGGGGCCGCCATTTCGGGTGGAACGTTTGCGGGAGGCGCACTAGCGCGCGGCCTCGGCGGTCTCGGGCTGCGCGGGTCCGTCAGGCCCCGGTGAGGGCACGCCGTCGCCCTCGGTCAGCTTGAAGAACAGGTCCTCCAGGGTCACCGTCTCGGGTGCCATCGCCCGGATGAGCGCCCCGGACTCGACCAGCGCCTGCGACAGCGCCGCCGCGGCGGCCTCGTCGGCGGTGAAGGTGATGCGCCCGTGGTCCTCGCCCATGTTGTCGATCCCGGGCTGGGCCTGGCAGACCGCCCGCGCACGCTCGTCGTCGGTCGTCTGCAGCCAATAACGCGTCCCGGCGCCGCGCTTCAGCGCGGCGATCTCTCCCTCGTAGACGATCTTGCCCTGGCGCACGATCGCCACCCGGTTGCAGACGTCCTCGACCTCGGTGAGCAGGTGGCTGGAGAGCAGCACGGTCATGCCCTGATCGGCCAGCCGGCGGATGAGCAGGCGCATGTCGCGCATCCCGGCGGGATCCAGGCCGGTGGCGGGCTCGTCGAGCAGCAGGAGCTTGGGGTCGCGCAGCAGGGCGGCGGCGATCCCCAGCCGCTGGCGCATGCCGTGCGAGTAGCCGCCCACCTTGTCGCGCTGGCGGCCGCTGAGCTCGACGGTGTCAAGCGCCTGGTCGATGCGCTCGGGGGCGCCACCGCCGTCGAAGGCGGCGAGCATCTCCAGGTTCTTGCGGGCGTTGAGGTAGGGGTAGAAGGTCGGCGCCTCGACGAAGCCTGCCACGCCCTGCAGCGCCTGCACCGTCTGCATCGGGTCGCGGCCGAACAGGCGCACCGTCCCCTCGGTGGGACGGATCAGCCCGAGCATCATCCGCAGAGAGGTCGTCTTGCCGGCCCCGTTGGGACCGAGATAGCCGTAGACGTCCCCGGTCTGCACCGTGAGGTCGACCCCGGCGACGGCGGTCAGGTCGCCGTAGCGCTTGACCAGCCCGCGGACCTCGATCGGCGGCGGTACGGCAGCGGCGTTGGGCGCCGCTGCCGGACCGTTGACCGAGCTGTCTGCGGCTGACGTCACGGAGTGGCTTTGGCCAGCGCCCGTGACGCGGTCTCCGCCGCGTAGGGGGTCACCGACCCCAGCACCGTGTAGGCCACGCCGTTGTGCGTGAAGCGCACGACGGTGCCCAGCGGGGTGGCGAGCTCCTGCCCGGTGGCGCCGTTGATCGACACCGTCGGGAGGTTGAGGGCGCCGCGACCGGAGCCCAAGGTGCTCGGCGCGCTCTGGCCCGAGCCACTCTGCTCGATCACCGCGATTCCGCCCAGGCCCTTGCCGTACGTGGCCAGGGCGGCCGGCTTGCCACCCCAGTTCAGCAGCGTGACGTCCGCGCGGGGCAGGCCCGCCAGCGCCGTCGGGGCGGCCAGGGTGAACGGAACGCGCCGGGAGACGGCAGCCACGCCGCTGACCTTGGCCTGCTTGGCCTTGGCACGGGCCGCACGGGCGGTCTCAGCGGCGCCCGCGTGCGTGCCGGCGGTGGAGACCTTGACCACCTTGTCGCCGGAGGGCGGCTGGATGTTGAGGTCCGAATCGGAGATCTGCCCGTAGGAGATGTTGGTGGCGGCGAGGGCCAGAACGGGGGTCGCGTTGCCGCGGGCATAGACCGCGATGCGCAGCGGGACGCCGGTCACGGCATCCCAGCCCAGCTGGGCCTGGCCGAGCAGTCCGCCCGAATGCTTGGGCGATACCGACACCGAGTACGCGGGGCGCCCGCCGATGTCGCGGGGATTGGAGGTGGCGACCCCGCCGACATCGACGCTCTTCATCATCTGGGTGAGGTGCGACTGAATCTCGGCGACCGTGGGGATACCGTGCGTGGCGGCGTGCTTGGCGCCGGCCTTGTCGGCCTTGCTCGCGGTGTCCGCGGGCAGCGTGCCCTCGTAGACGGTGTTCTGCATCGGGTCCGAGATCCAAAACGAGCTCTTGGTGACGACGAGGTTGGCGTCCCCGTTGTCGCCCTGGAGCTCGATCCGCATGCGGCCGTCGTTCGACAGCCACACCCGGCCATGGCGCGTGCCCTGCAGCAGCGGGTCGGCGGTCTCGCCGGGCAGGTCGTCGGAGCTGATCAGGTTGTTGGTGAAGCTGATGTCGGCGGTGATGCCCTTCACGGGCTTGGCCGCGAGCGCATCGTGGACCGCGCGGGCCAGGGGCTTGGCCTTGGGGACCGGGCCGTTGGCGGTGGCGGCCACGGCGATCGCCGTGCCGGCCGCGATGACCGCGATGACCGCGCCGATCAGGGCCAGAAGCCGGCCGGTGGATGCTGTACGTAGAAATCTCATGATCAGTCACGCCTTTCCTTGGACATGACCAAGATCGCAGGCGAGCTTGAAATTACTTTGACAGACGCCGATATCCGCCTTGCGCCAGGCCCACTAGTGTGCACGACATGTGCCGTCTGTTCGGAATGAGCGGGGGCCCTGAGCCCGTCCACGCCACCTTCTGGCTGCTGGAGGCACCCGACTCGCTCTCTGAGCAGAGCCACCGCGAGCCCGACGGGACGGGCCTGGGCTACTTCGACACCGACGGCCACCCGGTGGTCTCCAAGCAGGCGACCACCGCCTACGAGGACCGCGACTTCGCCCGTGAGGCCAACGAGGTCACCTCGAGCACGTTCGTGGCCCACGTGCGCTACGCCTCCACCGGCGCACTGACCGAGCGCAACACGCACCCGTTCGAGCAGGATGGCCGACTGTTCGCCCACAACGGCGTCATCGAGGGACTGGACCGCCTCGAGGCCGAGCTGGGCGACGCGATGTCGCTGGTGCACGGCGAGACCGACTCCGAGCGCTTCTTCGCCCTCATCACCCGCGAAGCGCGGCGCACCGGCGACGTCGGCGACGCCATCACGGCGGCGGCGCGCTGGGTGGCCGAGAACCTGCCGCTGTTCGCCATCAACCTTGTGCTCATCTCGGCCCGGGAACTGTGGGCGCTGCGCTACCCCGACAGCCACGACCTGCTCGTGCTCGAGCGCGACGCGGGCGGCGCCGATGGCGCCCACCACCTCGAGCACTCCAGCCCGCGCGGGCGCATCCGCGTGCACTCGGGCGACCTCGCCGGCCAGCCCGCGGTGGTCGTCGCCACCGAGAAGATGGACGACGACCCCGGCTGGTCGCCGCTGGCCTCCGGCGAGCTGCTGCACGTGGACCCGGATCTGCGCGTGACCCGCACGCGGGTGCTCGACACGCCGCCCGCACATCCGCTGACGCTGGCCGATCTCGGCGACAGCGCCGCCGCCTCGCAGTCGCCGCAGACGCGCTGATCGCCACGTGGCGGGCCGAGGGTGCGCGTGTGACACGATCGGGCGATGGCCACCGCCTCGCTCCCGCCCGGCCCGTCGTTCCCGCGCTGGCTGCAGACGGCGGGCTTCATGCTCGGCGGGGTGCGCTATCTGGATTGGTGCCGGCGGCGCTACGGCGACATCGTCACGATGGGCACGCTCTTCGACGAAAAGTTCGTGATGCTGTTCGATCCCGCGACGGTCAAGGAGCTCTTCCAGGGCTCGGGCGACGGCCTGCACGCTGGGGAGGCCAACGCGCTGCTGGGCCCGATCGTGGGGGAGCGCTCGGTGCTGCTGCTCGACGGCGCCGAGCACCTGCGCCACCGCCGGCTGCTCCTGCCCCCCTTCCACGGCAAGCGGATGCTCGCCCACGTCGAGACGATGCGCGCCTGCGCCGACACCGAGATCGACCGCTGGCCCGTCGGCGAGCCGTTCACGCTGCTCGAAAGCATGCAGTCGCTCACGCTGCGCGTGATCCTGCGCGCGGTGTTCGGCTACACCCCCGGCGCCGAGGAGGACGAGCTCGCACGGCGGCTGCGGGCGATGGTGGAGCCGCTCTCGCGCGCCCGGGGCGTGATGGTGCTCAACGCCGTCATGCGCGGGCGCAACGAGCGCGCCGCGGCCCAACGGTTTGCCGAGCGCAAGCGCGCCGTGGACGAGATCGTCTACGCCGAGATCGCGCGCCGGCGCGCCGACGAAGAGCTCGCCGAGCGCGATGATGTCTTCTCCGCGCTGCTGCTCGCCCGCGATGAGGAGGGCGTCGCCCTCACCGACCGCGAGGTTCGCGACGAGCTGCTGACCCTGCTGCTGGCCGGGCATGAGACGACGGCCACCGGGCTGGCCTGGACCTTCGACCTGGTGCTGCATGACGCGCGCGTGCGCGCGCGGGCACACGAGGGTGAGGACCGCTACCTGGACGCGGTGATCAAGGAGTCTCTGCGCATCCGTCCGGTCATCCCCGGCGTCGGGCGCGTCGTGCGTGAGCGGCCGTTTGCCATCGGCGGCTACATGGTGCCCGTGGGGATCGAGATCAACCCGTCGATCCGCACCATCCACCGCCGCGGCGACCTGTATCGCAACCCGCGCGCGTTCTCGCCCGAGCGCTTCCTCGACGATGGGGGTGGGCAGGTACCGGATACCTACACGTGGGTTCCGTTCGGCGGGGGCACCCGCCGCTGCCTGGGCGCGAGCTTCGCCCAGACCGAGATGCGGGTCGTGCTCGCGCGGGTGCTCGAGCGGACGGCGCTGTCACCCGTCGACCCCGAGCTCGCCGAGACCCAGTTTCGCGCGATCACGCTCGCCCCCAAGGGCGGCGTGCGCGTGCGCCAGGACCGGCCGCCGCGCCTCGCCTCGGTCCCGGCGGCCGAGCCTCAGCGCGTCCCGGCGGCGTAGCGCAGGATCGAGAGATCGGTCAGCCACTCGACCGGCGCCTTGTCGTCGGTGTAGACCGTGCCGCCGCTGAGCGTGGGGCCGAGCCGGCCCGATGTCGAGGCCAGCAGCCCCTGCAGCTCGAGCGGCAGGCGGGCGTGGGCCGCGATCATCGACGTCCCCGACAGCGGCGCCGTCGAGGCCACCAGCAGCGAGTTCTCGTTGCTCACGGGGTCGCGCACGACGTGCGGGAACACGGCGCGCAGGGTGGCGGTGACCACGCGCTCCAGCGAGCTCGAGTCCGGTAGGTGGCCCACGTTGACGATGAACGTGCCGCCCGGCTGCAGATGCGCCCGCGCCGACTCGAAGAACTGGCGTGTGACGAGGTAGAACGGGATGTAGGGCTGGCGGTACGCGTCCAGGAAGATGGCGCCGTAGCGAGCGTCGCTGGCCTGCAGCCATGGCCGGGCGTCGGCGGTGTAGAGGTGCAGGTTCGGCCCCGACAGGTGGAAGTAGCGCTTGCCGATGTCGGTCAGCTTGCCGTCGAGCTCGACCGCGTCCACCCGCGTGTCGGGGAAGAAGTGGCCGTAGGCGCGCGCCACCGTCCCCGCGGCGTCACCGAGGATGGCGACACGGCTCGGCGGCGCGGGCGCGGCGGACCGGGCCGCGAAGGGCAGCACCAGGAAGTCGTCCCAGTAGCCGTGGGTGAGAAACGTCCCGGGGCGGTAGAGCGAGTGCACGGCCACCCCCTCGTTGAGCTGCAGCCAGCGGACGCCGCTGGCGAACTGGACGACGCGCGCGTACTGGTACTGGGTCTCGGTCTCGTAGATGACCCGCCCGTGGGCCACACCCGCTCCGATCGCGGCTGGCGGGATGGCCAGCGCGCCGCCGACGAGCGCGGGGATGACCCAGAAGCGCCACAGGCGCAGCCCCGGCACCGACACGAGCGCCAGCGAGAGCGCGAACACGATGAACGTCCGGTGGGTGCCGATCGTCGGGATGAGCAGCAGCGCCGCCAGGAAGGTCCCCACCAGGGAGCCGACCGTGGAGATGGCGTACAGGTTGCCGATCGTGCGCCCGGTCTCGCTCACGCTCTGGACGCTGAGGCGGCTGACATACGGGGCCACCGTTCCCAGCAGCATCACCGGCGCCGCCACCAGCACCAGCACCGCGGCCAGCGACCCGGCGAACCCGCCGATCGACAGCGATCCCAGCGCGTCGACCGACAGCCGCAGGAACGGGTCGGCCACGAAGGGCACCAGTGCCAGCAGCAGCGAGGCGACGAGCACCACCGCGCACAGCCCGCGCAGGTCGGCGCGCCGGTCGGCCAGCTTTCCCCCAGCCAGTAGCCGGCCGAGAGCGCCACGAGCACGGTGGCGATGGTGTTGGCCCAGATGATCGTGGAGGCGCCAAAGTACGGGGCCAGCAGGCGCGCCGCGGCGATCTCGGTCCCCAGGCTGGCGGCGCCGACGACGAACGCGATCGTCCGGACCATGAGCGGGTGCGGGGCGCGCCCGGCCACTCCGACCAGCAGGGCAGGAGGCGCGTCGGGTGTCTGCTCCGTCGGGCGCGTCCCCTCGGCCATCGTTCGAGATTAGTCAAACGAGGTCGCGTTCAAGCCGCATGGCGCGGCCCGGGCGAGGCCGCGGGTCCGTCGCGGCGGCCCTTCAGTCGGTGATGGCCAGGTGCCGGGGCTGTGACGACACGCGGGCCAGCCACTCCCGGACACCCGGATAGGGCTGCAGGGAGAACCCGCCCTCGGGCGCCACGTGCGTGTAGGCGTACAGCGCGATGTCGGCAATGCCGAAGCGGTCGCCGACCAGGTACTCGTGCTCGGCCAGCCGGCGCTCCAGCGCCGCCAGTGCCCGTTCGCCGCCCTTGCGCTTGGCCTCGGCATCGGCGTCTGACGGGGTGATGTCCGCCAGCGCCCAGAACCGGGCGACGGCGATGTTGGGCTCGTGGTCGTACTGCTCGAAGAACTGCCACTGCATGACCTCGGCGCGCTCGAACGGGTCGGTCGGCACGTACTCGGTGCCGTCGCCGAGGTACCAGAGGATCGCGTTGGACTCGCCCAGGGACCGGCCGTCGTCGAGCACGAGCGTCGGCACCCGCATCGACGGGTTGAGGCCGCCGAGCACCTCGGGGCGGTCGGAGCGGTCGAACACGCTCATCTCCCGGCGCTCGAACGGGATGCCGAGCTTGGTCAGGAGGAGGCGGACCTTGTAACAGTTGCCGGAGACGGCTGAGTCGTACAGGAGCATGGCGCTGCACGTTAAACGACGGCGCCCGCGCAAACCGGACTCGCGGCCGCCGTCAGTCGCTCCAGAACTCCCGGTCCATCTCCGTGTTCTCGCCGTCGGTGTGCTGGCCGAAGGCGAGCAGCTCCATGCCGTCGGCGCCGGCCTCCCATTCGCGCATCGTGTTGGCCGGGCAGTACACGATGTCCTGCGGGCCGACGTCGACCACCTCTTCGCCGAGCCGGAAGCGGCCCGAGCCTGACAGCACGACGTAGGCCTCCTCGGAGTGCGGATGGCTGTGGCCGAACCCGACCCTCCGTCCCGGATTCATGGTGTAGCGGGTGAGCCCGATGACCTCCGAGCCGAGCGCGCCGCGCGCGAACCTCGCCTCTCCCATGTCGGACATGCCGTAGTCAGGCGCGAGATCCTTGACGTCGGCGAAGTTGAGCTTTTTGTGTGTGGGCATGTGCCCACGCTACCCGCAGACGCGGTGGCGGTCTTGGAAAAATGCGACAGCGATGAGCACCCGCGGGATCCTCCGTCCCGGCGCCGTGGGCGAGATGTTCACGCTGGAGCGCCGCGCGCCACCACGCGATCTGGCCGCGTTCATCGACAGCCACTGGCTCGTGCGCTGGGATCTGCGCGGCCGGCCGGCCTATGAGTCGGCGGTGATGGCACACCCCTCGGTCCACCTCGTCGTCGAGGACGACGGCGCGCGCGTCTACGGCGTCACCCGCCACCGCTACACGCGACGGCTGGAGGGCGCCGGTGCTGCGGTCGGCACCAAGTTCCACCCGGGTGGCTTCGCTCCCTTCGCCGGCGGGATCGCCATGTCAGACCTCACCAACCGGCGGGTGCCCGCCACCGAGGTGTTCGGCGACGACGCGCGGCATCTCAGCACCACGCGGAGCGCCGAGGCCCTGGTCACGGCGGTGCACTCACTGCTGCGCTCGCGGCTGCCCGCGGCGCCGGACCCGCGCATCGCGCTGGTGCAGGCGGTGGTCGCCGACATCCAGCGCTCCGCCCCCGACGAGAGCGTGGCCGCGGTCGCCGAACGCCACCACCTCTCGGTACGGACGCTGCAGCGCCTGTTTGCCCAGTACGTCGGCGTGGGCCCGAAGTGGGTCATGCAGCGCTACCGCCTGCATGACGCGATCGAGCAGCTCGACCGGCGCCGGCGTCAGGACTGGACGCGATTTGCCCTCGACCTCGGCTACTACGACCACGCGCACTTCGTCAGGGACTTCCGAGCGCTCGTCGGCCGCACCCCCGCCGAGTACGAACTGCAGACGCTTGCTGGGTAAGCTGGCCCAATGAGAGACGCCCTTATTTGCGAACCCCTGCGCACTCCCGTGGGCCGGTTCGGCGGCATTTTCAGAGACGTACCCGTGACCTCGCTGGCCACCACCGTTATCAAGGCCATCCTCGAGCGCACGGGCCTTCCCCATGACCAGGTCGACGATGTTCTGCTGGGCCAGGGCTACGCCAACGGCGAGGCCCCGGCGCTGGGCCGTGTCGTCGCGCTCGACGCCGGGCTGCCGGTCGACGTGCCCGGCCTGCAGATCGACCGCCGCTGCGGCTCGGGCCTGCAGGCCGTGATCGAGGGGGCCATGCAGGTCCAGACCGGCGCGGCCGATGTTGTCCTGGCCGGCGGCGCGGAGAGCATGAGCCAGGCCGAGCTGTACTCCACCACGTTGCGCTGGGGCGCCCGCTCGGGCGGCGCGATGCTCGAGGACCGCCTGGTGCGCGGCCGGGTCACCGCCGGCGGCGAGAACTACCCGGTGCCGGGCGGGATGATCGAGACCGCCGAGAACCTCCGGCGCGAGTACGCGATCCCGCGCGAGGAGCAGGACGAGCTGGCCCTGCGCTCGCATCAGTTCGCCGTCCGCGCCCAGGAGAACGGCACCTTCGCCGAGGAGATCGTGCCCGTCGAGATCAGGGAGCGCAAGACCGGCACGCGCTCGATCGACCGCGACGAGCACCCGCGGGCCGACGCCTCCCTGGACAGCCTGAGCTCACTGAGGCCCGTGATGGGGCGCAAGGACCCCGAAGCCACCGTCACCGCCGGCAACGCGTCGGGCCAGAACGACGGCGCCGCGATGTGCATCGTCACCCACGCCGAGAAGGCCGCCGAGCTGGGCCTGACGCCGATGGCGCGGATGGTGAGCTGGGCGGTGGCCGGCGTGCCTCCCAAGACGATGGGCATCGGCCCCGTCCCCGCGACGGCCAAGGCCCTCGCGCGCGCCGGCCTGACCATGGACGAGATGCAGCTCATCGAGCTCAACGAGGCCTTCGCCGCGCAGGTCCTGGCGGTGCTGCGCAACTGGGAGCTGCCCGACGGCATGGAGCGCGTCAACGTCAACGGCTCGGGGATCTCGCTGGGACACCCGATCGGGGCCACCGGCGGGCGCATCCTCACCACGCTGGTGCGCGAGCTGCGCCGTCGCGGTGCGCGCTACGGCCTGGAGACCATGTGCATCGGCGGCGGCCAGGGGCTCGCCGCCATCTTCGAGAACGTGGAGGGCTGAGCCGGTGCCCGGATGCGATCCGGGCGCCCCGCCGCGCGACGACGAGGCGACGCTGCGCGAGGTGATCGAGGCGCTGGCCCCGCTCGAGCGCCGCGCCGGCTCTGAGGGCGAGCGCAGGGCCGCGGAGTGGATCGCGCAGCGGCTGCAGGCTGCCGGCTGCCCGGCGGCGGTCGAAGCCGAGCAGTTCCGCGAGGGCTACGCGCGCGTGATGAGCACGCTGTCGATCACCAGCGGCCTGGCCGGAGCGGCGGCGTTGGCCAGCCGCCGCGCCCGACCGGTGGCCGGCGCCGTCGCCGGGGTGGTGTTGGCGGCGATCGCCGACGACGTCTCCAACGGTCCCCGTCTGTTCCGCCGCGCGGCGAGCCCGCAGCGCACGACCTGGAACGTCGTGGGCGACATCGGTGACGCCGATGCACCTCGTACGCTGGTGCTGCTCGCCCACCATGACGCCGCCCCCACCGGCAAGATCTTCGATGACAGGCTCCAGCGGTGGTGGGGCGAGACGATGCCCGGCATCATCGAGCGCATCGATACCTCGCTGCCGCTCTGGTGGACGCTGATGGGCGCCCCTGGGCTCGTCGCCGTGGGCTCGCTGCGCGGCCGCCGCGGCCTCATCGCCGCGGGCCTGGCCGGCTCGGCGCTCGGGGCGGCGGTGTTCGAGGACGTCGCGCGCTCGCCCATCGTCCCCGGCGCCAACGACAACCTCACCGCGGTCGCGGTGCTCGTGGCCCTGGCCGAGCGCCTGCGCGAGACGCCGGCGCAGGGACTCCGCGTCGTGCTGGCCTCCTGCGGGGCCGAGGAGGTCATCCAGGGCGGGATCTACGGCTTTGCGCGCCGCCACTTCCCCAGGCTCGATCGCGAGCGCACGTGGTTCCTCAATCTGGAGACGCTCGGCTCGCCGCGGCTGATCATGCTCGAAGGCGAAGGGGCGGTGGTCATGGAGGATTACCATCACCGCGCCTTCCGAGATCTCGTCGCGCGGGTCGCCGACCGGGCCGGCGGCCACATGCGGCGCGGGATGCGCTCGCGCAACTCGACCGACGCCGTGATCCCGAGCCGCGCCGGCTATCCCACCGCCACCCTGGCCTCGATGAACCGATACAAGCAGCTCTCCAACTACCACCTCATGACCGACACGCCCGAGAACGTCGACTACCGGACTGTGCGCCAGGCGCTGATGGTCACCGAGGCGGTCGCCCGTGAGCTGGCCTCCAACCCCTGGGTCTGAAGGGAGCGCGCGGATGCCCCTGGCCGGCGAACTCGAGCTGACCATGTTCGATCACACCGACTCCACCCTGCGTGGGGACCACTACCGCGCGGCCATGGCCGCCCTGGAGGGTCACGACGGCTGGCTGGCGGCCTGCCCGTTCGGCTTCCTCGTGCTCGAGCGTGAGTCGGCGGAGTTCTTCCTGCGCACGCGTGACGCGATCTTCCCCGGGATGACGATCGCCGACATCTTCGACATCACCGAGGGGCCGCTGTACGAGGAGATCGCCAAGAACATCATCAACGTCAACGGCGACGATCACCGCCGCCTGCGCAACCTGGTCAACCCGGCGCTGGCCCCGCGGGCGGTCGCTCGCTATCGCCCGGCGATGCGGGAGTTCCTGGCCGAGTTGCTCGACGAGATCCCGCCGGACGGCCGCTGCGACTTCGTCGAAGCCATCGCCAAGCCCTACCCGTCACTGGTGATCGCCCATGTCCTGGCCCGCCCGCCCGCCCCCCGCCGCTACGCCCCCAAGCTGCACGAGTGGTCAAACGTTATCCAGCGGCAGTTCGACGCCACCAGCCTGATGCACGACCGCCCCCGCATCGAGGCCGCCGTGCAGGAGTTCTACGTCTGGGCCGACGAGCTGATCGCCGCGCGCCGCGATGACCCGGGGGAGGACCTCATCACCGACCTCATCGCCGCCGAGGCCGAGGGCGAGCGCCTGAACCACGATGAGCTGCGCAACCTCGTGCTCAACATCCTCGTCGGGGGGGTCGACACCAGCCAAAGCCAGCTCGCTCACGCCGTCCGGCTGCTCGCCCTGCACCCCGAGCAATGGCAGGCGCTGCGCTCAGATCCCGACGGGCTGGCCCTTCCGGCCGTCGACGAGGCCCTGCGCTACGAGCCGATCACGCCGTTCACCGCGCGGATCACCACCGCGGAGGTCGAGCACCGCGGCGTCACCTTCCCGGCGGGCTCGGTCATCCTCGTCTCCGCCTGGCACGCCAATCACCAGGGCCTTGACGCCGATGCGTTCGACATCACCGCCGACCGCGGCGGCGTGAGGGTGCTCACCTTCGGCGCCGGGATCCACTACTGCGTGGGCGCCAACCTCGCGCGCGCCGAGATGCAGGAGGGGCTGGCCGCGCTGGCCCGGCGCGCCGAGCGCGTGGAGCTCGCCGGCGAGCCGGAGTTCGGGACCCCGTCGGGGATCTACGGCCTGGAGACGCTGCCGCTGCGGTTGACCTGGGCCGCGTAGCCCTACGCGGCGGCGAGCCAGAGCGCGTCGTCGCCCAGCGATTGCCGCGTCGCCTTGCCGTCGGCCACGAGCTGGATGAGCGCCGCCTCTGCCGCCGCGCGGTCGGGCGCGTCGTTGCCGTGGGTCATCAGCGCGGCGACCTCCTGCGTCGTGAGCCCGCCGGGGAATGCGCCCAGCAGCGGCTCGGGCGTCTCGGGCGGCGCGTAGCGGGTGAGCGTCGGGTCGAGATTGGTGACGAGGATGTCGTATGCCTCGACGGGCTGAAAGCCGCCGGCCACCAGCGTTGTCCCGTTTGACTGAAAGACGATCGACGGGGCCGTGAAGCGGACCGGCCCATCGGTGGTGGCGGTCTTGCCCTGGAGCTCGGCGGCCGACCCGGCGGCCTTGCGGGTGTCGGCCTTGTCGGCCGTGTAGGCCTCGGTCACCTCGGGCGAGTCCAGCGCGGCGATGATCGCATCGGCGTCGACGCCCGGGACCTCGCGCAGCACGTCGCGCAGCATGTCGTCGTCCTCGAGCACGAGGGGGCCGTTGAAGTTGGCCAGCTGGATGGCGCGAAACACGGCCCACTCGCGGCCGGGGTGGGCCAGGCGGGTGGCCACCACGGCCCGGCAGGCCCGCGCGGTGGCGCTCAGGCGCGCCTTGGGCGCCGGCGCGAACGGCATCCCGTAGCGGCTGCGGAAGTGCAGCTGGCCCAGGGCGCCGCGCACGGGCGTGTACCCCCGCTGGGCGTACTGATCAGAGCTCTCGGTGAGCCCGACGAGCACCAGCTTCCAGTCGATCTGGTCGCCGTATCGCCACTCGATGACCCTGAGCGCAGGGCTCTCGGAGTAGGCCCACGGGCAGGCGGGGTCGGAGTACAGGGTGGCGGTGATCATGGGCGGCTCCGAGTCAGGTCGTTGATGCCTCAAGTATATGCGCCGTCGATCGTTGCTCGCGCTCGGGCAGCTCGATGATCGCCCCCGCCCGGCGGACCGCCGCACCGGTAAAGCCGGCGTCGCGCAGGGCCGCCTCGGCCTCCTCGGCGCCGGCGAAGTGCAGGTACACGCGCCCGCGCACGAACGCCCCGAGCAGCTGCCGGAACAAGCGCACCGCCGCCGTCTGGACGCTGCCCAGGTGCAGATCGGAGACATAGCGCCCCGCGGGGAACGTCTCGAGCGTCGTCGCGATGCGCCGCCACAGCGCCAGGACCGCGTCCGTCGGCAGATAGCCGAGCAGGCCCTCGGTGACGACGGCCAGGCCCACGCCGGGGTCCAGCCCCGTGGCCAGGTCGGCGAGGCTGGCCGGGCCATCGTCGGACAGCGCATCGATCTCGGCGACCCGGTGTGTCTCAGACAGCGACCCGATGCGCTCCAGCGCCCGGCGTTTGCGCGCCGCCATCGCCGGCAGGTCGGCCTCGACGTAGGTCACGCGCGACCCGTAGCGGTTGGCAAAGCGCCAGCCCCGCCCCGACATCCCGGCCGCGATCTCGATCACCTGGCCCACGCTGTGATGCTCGACGGCGTCGGTGAGCAGGGCGTCGATGGCGCGGTGGCGCGCGAGCAGGTAGCTCTCCAGCGACGGGCCGCCCAGCTTGCCGGAGACGACCATCAGCGGGTGCAGCGCGTCGACCATGACCCGGCCCTCGCGCGTGCCCAGCCAGGGGTGCGAGAGGCCGGCCCGCTGCCACACCTCGCCGGTGTAGTGGGCGGTGGGGCTGATGTTGTCGCCGGAGCTCACGCGCGGGCCACGCTAGCGGGTCCCCCTTAGGCGTCCAAAGCCTCAAGCAACCGGTCCAGCAGCACCACCTGCGCCGGATTGATCCGCTCGCGCGCCTCGGCGAGGCCGAACCACCCCGCCTGGTCGACCTCCGGGAACTCCTGGGCCCGTCCCGAACGCGGAGGCCATTCCATCGTGAACGTGTTGCTGGTGATCTGCTCGGGGTCCAGATCGCCGGCGATGGCCCAGGCCACGACGATCTTGCCCGCCTTCTGGCGGACCTCGCCGAGCTCGAGCGGATCGCCCTCGGGCGCGGGGGTGCCGAGCTCCTCGCCGAACTCGCGCCACGCGGCCGCACGCGGGTCCTCGCCCTCCTCGCACTCGCCCTTGGGGATCGACCACGCGCCCTCATCGCGCTTGGCCCAGAACGGGCCGCCGGGATGCACCAGCAACACCTCCAGATCCTCGCCGGCATGCCGGAAGAGGAGCAAACCGGCGCTCTTGCGACCTCTGGCGCTCCTGGAAGGGCTCATCTTGCGCCGCGGTCAGAGGTTGTCAGCCAAATGTCAGCGAACATGTGTTCAATCCGTGGCCGCGGCTGGGCGCGGCGCGGCGGTGTCGTGACAATTGTCATGACTCATTTCGGCCTCAGGCCACTTACGCCGAACATCGCGGGGGCCTAGCCTGAGAGGGCGCAACAACTTCGGAGGAATGACAGTCGTATGAGAACCCTAGCTTCCTGGTGCTTCAGACATAAACGGCTCGCGCTGTTGGGTTGGGTCGTCGGGCTGGTCGCGCTCGTCGGCATCCACTCGGCGGCGGGCAGTGCGTTCACGGACAACTTCAAGCTTCCCCACACGGGCAGCTTCGACGCGATCCGGCTGCTGCAGAAGGCCAGCCCCCACAACTCGGGCGAGACCGATCAGCTGGTGATCGGCGTCTCGCAGGGCAAGGTCACCGACCCCGCCGTCAAGGCGAAGGCCCAGCGGGTGTTCGCGAAGGTGGCAGCCGACCCCAACGTGGCCAGCGTCGTCTCGCCGTTCACGCCGGCGACGAGCCATCAGATCGCCCCCGGCGGTCAGGTCGCGTTTGCCAACGTGACGTTCACCAACGCCGCCAACCAGAACAAGATCACCGCCGCGCAGGCCCGGACGTTCGTGAACTCGATCACGTCCCAATCGGGCAACGGCGTGCAGTTCCAGGTCGAGGGCAACATCGCCGAGGCCGGCAACACCAACAACTCGGGCAGCGGCCTGTTGTTCGGGTTCATCGCGGCGGCGATCGTGCTGTTCGTGGTCTTCGGATCCTTCTTCGCCATGCTGCTGCCGCTGATCACGGCCGGGGTCTCGCTCGGCGCCGGCACGGCCGTCGTCGGCCTGCTCTCGCATGCGATGAGCATCGCCACGTTCTCGACGGAGCTGTCGCTGCTCATCGGCCTGGGCGTGGGCGTCGACTACGCGCTGTTCATCGTCACGCGCTACAAGCAGGCGCTCGCCCGCGGGGAGACCCGCGAGGCATCGGTGGTCGAGGCCATCGACACCTCGGGCCGTGCGGTCCTGTTCGCGGGGCTGATCGTGTGCATCGCGATGCTGGGGATGTTCGCGCTGGGCGTGAGCTTCCTCTACGGCGTGGCCATCGCGGCCGCGGTGACGGTCGCCTTCACCGTGCTCGCGGCGCTGACGCTGCTGCCGGCGCTGCTCGCCACCCCGATCGGCCGGTGGGTCCCGCGCCGGCGCGAGCGCAAGGCGCTCAAGGAGGGCAAGCTCCAGCTCAACGTCGAGTCGCCCGCGTGGGTGCGCTGGACGAACGTGATGAGCAAGCGGCCCGCGGTGTTCGCCACCATCGCGGCGCTGGTGATGATCATCATCGCGCTCCCGTTCTTCAGCATGCGCCTGGGGTCGGCCGACGCCGGCACGGACGCCTCGAACACGACCACCCGCAAGGCGTATGACCTGCTGGCCAAGGGCTTCGGCCCCGGGTACAACGGGCCGCTGGAGCTGGTGGCGCGCATCGAGAATCCCTCACAGTTGGCGGCGTTCAAGAAGACCACGGCCGCGGTAGCGGCCACTCCCGGGGTCGTCGGCTCGACTCCGACCGCCGTGCTCGGCGGCCACGGCCGGCCGACGGTGGCGATCTCCAGCGTGTATCCGAAGGGCTCGCCGCAGGCCGCCTCGACGACGGACCTGCTCAGCCACGTCCGGAACTCGGTGATCCCGGAGGCGACCAAGGGGACGGGGCTCACCGTCCTGGTCGGCGGTACGACCGCGATCTTCGAGGACTTCAGCCACATCCTGTCGGCGAAGCTGCCGCTGTTCATCGGCGTCGTCGTCGTGCTCAGCTTCCTGCTGCTGATGGCGGTGTTCCGCAGCCTCGTGATCCCGTTGACGGCTGCCGTCATGAACCTGCTCTCGGCCGGAGCGGCGTTCGGCGTCGTCACCGCCATCTTCCAGAAGGGCTGGCTGGGCGGCACCGTCGGGCCGATCGAGACGTTCGTGCCGGTGCTCATGTTCCCCATCCTGTTCGGCCTGTCGATGGACTACGAGATATTCCTCGTCAGCCGCATCTATGAGGAGTGGCACCGCCGGCGCGACAACACCGAGGCGGTGGCCCACGGCCTGGCGGCCACCGGACGGACCATCACCGCCGCCGCGGCGATCATG
Organism: uncultured Actinomycetota bacterium; assembly: GCA_963708835.1. GTDB lineage: Bacteria > Actinomycetota > Thermoleophilia > Solirubrobacterales > Solirubrobacteraceae > Palsa-465. Next base: position 422,325 of record CAVPUB010000005.1, read on the forward strand.
GTCCTGGTGTTCGCCTCGTTCATCCTGGGCGGTGAGCGCATCATCGAGCTGTTCGGGGTCGGCCTGGCCAGCGCGATCCTGCTCGACGCGCTGATCGTCCGCTCGGTGCTCGTGCCGGCGCTGATGATCCTCATCGGCGACGCCAACTGGAAGATCCCGAGCTGGCTGAACTCGACGCTGCCCCGGCTCAACGTCGAGGGCCGGAGCGCCTCGACGCGCAGCGATCACTCCGCCGCGGCGCCGGAGCCCGCGGCCGGGTGAATAATCTGCGGCCGCCCGCGCCATCGCGCGGGCGGCCGCTGTTCGTGGTCGCCCGCATGAGGCGAGGGGGCGACCACTACTGGCCCGGCGGCGCCGGGGCGACAGCGGCCTCGCCCGCCCCGGTCTCCGCCTGGAGCCGCTTGGCGATCCCGGTGCACCGTGCCGAGGGATCGGTCAAATCAGTCGGATCTGCGGCGTCGTAGCGATCGAGCGCCGCGGCGTCGCAGTGCAACAGGTTGGCCGCGGTCCGCGTGTCTCTCACCGCATGAGAAGCCGACCTCAGCACGTGCGATGCGGCCACGGCCGTGAGCACTCCGACCACGACGAGAGTGAAAATCCTGTGCACGTCGTACCTCCACGGCGAGCGTCGTGCTCACCCCAGCGATTGGCATCCTGCCCGCCGCCGCCCCCACGGACACCGGACCACTTGAATCAATCAAAGAACGGTGGACGGATGTCCGATTTCGCGGGGACGGTCAGCGATGGTCAGCGCACTGACCGGACCTCAGTCGCGCGCTGAGATCTCCTGAATCGACCAGCGGTTGCCGTCGGGGTCGGCGAAGAACACGAACTTCCCCCACGGGAACTCCTGGACCTCGGAGACCTCGACGCCGCGGGCAGCCAGGGCGTCACGAGCCTCGGCGGCGCTGGCCACGACCAGCTGCAGTCCGGTCACGCTGCCGGGCTCGGCGTCGGTGATGCCGACCCCGAGCGCGATCGAGCACGCGGAGCCCGGGGGCGTGAGCTGGATGAAACGCAGCCCGTCCTGGACCGGGATGTCGTGGTCGGCGTTGAACCCCACCTGCTCGGTGTAAAAGGCCTTGGCGCGGTCGGGGTCTGACACCGGGACCGCCACCAACTCGAGCTTCATCTCCATCGTCTCTCCCTCGGGCGTGATCTGCGGATATGCGACGGACGGTACGCGGGGTTGAGGTCAGCTTCGGTCCCTGAGGTGTCAGCGTCAATACACCGGTAGGTGAGCATTCTCATATACCGCTCAAGACCCGCTGACCGGGGCCGAACCAATGGCGCTGATCAACGAGATCCAGTCCGAGACCGCCGCCACCGTCGCCGTCGTCGAGGCCGGCAAGGAGCGCTCCACCCAGAGCACGGTCGTCGTCGAGGAGGCCCGCGAGGCCTTCCTGGCCCTTGGCCAGAGCATGTCGGACATGAGCGGTCGCGTCGAGGAGATCACCGCCGTGGTCGAGGAGATCGCCACCGGCGCCCAGACCGTGCACGAGAACATCGCCGTTGTCGCCACCATCGCCGAGGAGTCCTCGGCGGCCGCGCAGGAGGTGTCGGCCTCCGCGCAGGAGACCTCAGCCTCGACCGAGCTGTTCGCCGCCTCGGCCTCCGAGCTGGCCCTGTCGGCCGACGGGCTGGCCGAGCCGGTCGGCCGGTTCCGCCTCGCCGCCGGGACGGCCGAGTAGCGCCCGAGCTTTCCCAAGGGAAGGGAAACGACAACGGCGCCGGCGCCCGGTCCGATCCCTGGGCGCCGGCGGCGCATCAGCGTGTGAGAGCGATCACGCGGCCAGAGCCTGGCGCTCGTCGGCTTCGATCGGCTCTCCAAGCTCGGCCACCGTGGTGGTCGCGGCCTCCGGCCGCAGCGCGTACGCGGCCACCAGAGCGGCGATCACGGCGAACCCGACGGCCACCGTGAAGGCCAGGTCAAAGCCGTTGGTGAGGGCATGGACCGGTGCGGCGCCGACCGCACCGCCGGCCTGTCCGCTGGCGATCGTCGAGAGCACGGCCAGGCCCAGCGCGCCGCCCATCAGCCGGCTGGTGTTGAGCAGACCCGAGGCCACGCCGCTCTGGGCGCCGGCCACGCCCTGCATGGCCACGATCGTCGAGGGCACGAGGCCGAACCCCATGCCCAGGGCGGTGAGCACCTGGCCGATGAGGATGGGACCGACGTAGTTCTGCCCGGGGGCGATCCCGCTGAGCACGAGCATGCCCGCCGCCATCGCCGTCATGGCGCTCACGATGACCGCGCGAGCCCCGAAGCGCGCGACCACCCGCGGCGCCAGCGTCGAGCCGGCGAAGATCGACAGCGTCATCGGGAGGAAGGCCACCCCCGCCCCGATCGCGCTGAAGTGCAGGACCTGCTGGAGGTACAGCGTGATGAAGAAGAACGCCGGGAAGGTGGCGGCGTACATCAGCACCACGATCAGGTTCGCGGCGCGCAGCTGCCGGATCCGGAAGATCTGCAGCGGCACGAGCGGCGCCTGGGCGACGCGGGCCTCGACGTAGAGGAACGCCGCGAGCATGGCCACTCCGGCGGCGAGCGGCGCCAGCACGCCGGCCGAGCCCCAGCCCAGAGTGTCGGTGCGCACGATCCCGAAGGTCAGTGCGATCAGACCGGCGGTGACCAAGGTCGCCCCCAGCGCGTCGAAGTGGCGGGGGTGGCCTTCGGCGGGCGCAATCGCCGGGATGGCCAGGAGTCCCAGCCCGACGATGACGGCGCCGAGGGGGATGTTGACGGCGAAGATCGCCTCCCACCCGAAGGCCTGGGTGAGCAGGCCGCCGAGGAGGGCGCCCGAGGAGGCGCCGAGCGCCGCCATCGCGCCCCACAGGGCGAGGCCGCGATTGCGCTCACGGCCCTCCGGCAGGGTGCTGGTGATGATCGACAGGGTGGCGGGCGAGGTGATCGCCCCGGCGATGCCCTGGACGCCGCGAGCGCCGACGAGCAGGCCCCGCGAGCTCGCCAGCGCGCACAACAGCGAACTGAGCGCGAACGTCGCGGTGCCGGCCAGGAACACGCGCCGGCGGCCGAGCAGGTCGGCCGAGCGCCCCCCGAGCATCAGGAGCCCGGCGAACGTGAGCGTGTACGCGTTGACCACCCATTGCAGCCCGGTGGTGGAGAAGTGCAGTCCGTCCCGGATCGAGGGCAGCGCCACGTTGACGATCGAGACGTCGAGAAGAATCATGAATTGGGCCAGGCAGACGACCGCTAAAAGGGCGTTGGTGGACGCCAGCCGGACTTGGAGAAAGTTTCTGGTTGCAAGCATGGGGAGTAGTCTGCGATCATCCTTATCCAGGTACAAGATAAGGAGTTATCCTGGTAGTAGAGATTCCCCCCACGATCGCCGCGCCGCCGTCACTGGACCCGAACGTGATCCTCGGCGCCACCGAGGAGCGCCGTCGGGAGGAGCTGGCGGACTTCCTGCGCACGCGCCGTGCGCACCTCAAGCCCGAGGAGGTCGGGCTGCCCTCCGGCGGTCGCCGTCGCACCCCGGGGCTGCGCCGCGAGGAGGTGGCCCACCTCGCCGGCGTGGGCACCACCTGGTACACGTGGCTGGAGCAGGGGCGTGAGGTCCGCGCGTCATTGGACGTCCTGGAGGCGATCTCGCGCGCGCTGCGGCTCACTCCGGCCGAGCGCACCCATCTGGTGCTGCTCGGGCGTGGCGAGGTGCCGCCGCCCTGCAAGTCCGACGAGCGCGTGTCCCCCACGGTCAGACGCCTGATCGAGAACCTGGGCGCCAACCCGGCCTATGTGCTCGGCCGGCGGTGGGACTATCTGGCTTGGAACCCGGCGGCGTGCGCGATCCTCGGCGACCTCGACGCCGTGCCCCGCGCCGCGCGCAACCACGTGTGGATGCACTTCATGGATCCGGCGCGGCGCGAGATGTTCCCCGACTGGTCGCGCAGCTCGCGGCTGATGACGGCCAAGTTCCGCGCCGACCACGCGCGCCACATCGGTGACCCCACCTTCGAGGAGCTCGTCAGCTCGCTGCGTAAGTCAAGCCCCGAGTTCTGCAAGCTGTGGCGCAAGCACGAGGTGGCCCAGTCGGGCCCCGGGCGCAAGACGATCCACCACCCGGTCGTGGGGACGCTCCTGTTCGAGCACGCGGTGTTCAACCCGCAGGAGACGCCCGAGCAACGGCTGATCCTGTTCTCGCCGCTGCCCGAGGAGGACACGCCGGCCAAGCTGACGACGCTGCTGGCGTCGATGTAGAGCGCGACGGCCGTGGTGGCCTTGACGCCGGGCGTCCGGTCACCAATGCTCTGCGCAGGATGCGCGAGCGCGTGGGGACCGACGAGGCAGCGACGCCTGCGGTGGCCCCTGAGCCGGCTTCGGCGCCTCAGCCGGGGCTGATCACCGATCCCGGCGCGGTCCCGACGCTCACGTTGGGCCAGGCGATCGGCAATCGGGCGCTGGGCCGCATCGTGCGTGACCCGCCACGCCCGCCCGGGCGCGGGCTGACCCCGGCCGGCGCGCTGCGCGTGCGAGTGGCCGCGCGCCAGCCCACGAAGACGCCCGTCACACCTCCGCGGGACGCCAAGCACCCCGAGAACTTCGCCACCTACGAGGAGTGGCTCGGGGTCTTGGGGCTCCTCGCCACCTTCCGGTCCAGCGACAAGGCGCCCCGGGGCGATGAGGCGCACTTCACGGTGCTCGGGGACCGGGCAGCATCGCGCGACCCGGGAGCTGCGGTCTCCGATCGCCCGGCGCCGCCCATCGGGCCCCGCGCGTCGGACAAGTTCATCGACCACCCGACCGACACCTGGGTGCAGGCCAACCTCCCGGCCGAGCTGCGCGAGACCGCCTACCGGCTGCCCGCCGATTGCGCGGACATCGCCGTCATCCTGCGCCACGTGTGGCTGTTCGCCCACGGGCGCAACGAACGCTATGGCGGCTTCGTGGTCGGGTTCATCCCCGGCGAGGCCGCCGGCGCGCGGAGCCGGCGCGTGCTCGGTGACATCCAGGGCATCGACACGCCGCAGCTGCCGATGATGGTCGCGGCTTACACGGACGCCTCGGGCAAGCCGCTGCGCAGCTTCGAGGCCCTGGCGCCGCTGCTGCACCCCGGCGACATCCTCGTCTGGGCGCATCACGCAGGTCCCGCGGGCAGTGCGCCCGATCCGACGCGGCCCCGGTCCGGCGGCCATTCCCAGACGATCGCGACGATCGTGCGAGACGCTCAGGGCAGGATCACCAAGATCGTGTGCCTGCAGGGCAACCAGCCCCTGCCCAAGGAGAGCGGCGAGGATATGCGCCACGGGCCCGGGCGCCGGATCGAGGTCAGCACCAAGGACGAGGTGTTCGGTCTCGACGACCTCACGCTGCCGGCGACCAGGACGCGTCCGGCCGAGCGGGTCTGGGACTTCGGCGACGGCCACACCACGCTGGTGGTCGCGGGGCCGCCCAAGTCAGGCGGTGAGCGTCCCGCGGCCAAGAAGGAGGGCGGCAAGACGGTCCGGCGGATCGTCGACTGGCTTCCCGCCATCGCGGGAGCCGAGCGCACGCAGCTGGAGGGCCGCTTCGAAGCGGCGATGCGCGAGGCCCAGACGATGCTCGAACGCGGTGATCCGGTGGCCGAGGTGGTGGGCGAGGCCCGAAGCGTCGCCAACGCGACGCGGCTGCGCCTGGCGGCGCTCGATGCTCAACGTGCGGCCGCGCGAAAGCCGCTCGACCCAACGGTCGGCGAGGGCATCCGCGCCACCCTCAAGGTGAAGCGGACGGGGTTTGGCAGCACCGCCCACGACAAGGTGGTGCGCGTGTTCACAGCCGTTTCGGCCGCGTTTGAGGGCACCGGCCCGCAGGCCGGCTGGGCCGACGCTCGGATCACCGGGATCAACTTCGGGGAGCGCATGGTGGGTCACATGCGCCGCATTCCGCTCGACGGGCTCCCCGCGGGCGCCGAGCAGGCGATCGTCGTGCTGCCGGCATCGGTGAGCGGCGGTCCCGACCCGGTCGATGTGCTGCTGCACTTCCACGGCTACAACACCGGCAACACGTCGGGCCGCGACATCACGACCGACCGCGTCGAGGCACAGCTCGAGAGCACCGGGCGGCGGATGATGGCGATCCTCCCGCAGGGGACGACCAAGGCCGACTACGGGGCCTTTGACCCCGACGCCTACATCAAGGCGGTGTTCACCAAGCTCACCGCGATCGGCGTGTGGGACGCCGCGCCGGCGCGTGGGGCGGTGACACTGAGCGGGCACAGCGGCGGCGGACGCGAGGTGAGCGACCTGCTGACCGCCGGGACGACCGGACCCCTGCAGGAGGTCGCCCTGTTTGACGGCGTCAACGGGCCCGACGAGCTCAAGGCGGTGGAGACCTGGGTCGTCGCCCAGCTCGACAAGGCGCTGGCCAAGCTCAAGGCGGCGGGCACCGCCAAGGCCGCCGAGGACGCGGCGCTGCGCAGCATCGTCCGCTTCCGCTCTTACCACAGCGGCTCGACCAGGGCCACTCCTTCGCGGCGCAAGCTGGACTACCCGGGCCTCAACGCCACGTTGCGCGCGACCATCGAGCAGTGGCTCTCAGACCACTCCGCCCAGTTGAGCGCGAACGCGCTGGCGGGGCTCCGCGATCACTTCCAGGTCATCTCGACCGGCCAGAAGGAGCACGACCTGATGGTCAGCGGGCAGTCCCGACCCGGATCGAAGACCGGCACGCTCGAGGACGCGCTGACCGCGGGCAAGCCCTGACGCGCTCAGCGAAGTTCTTTGAGGAAGTCGACGATCGCCCGTAGGCTGCGCGGCGGCAGGTGGCTGAACGAGGGCATCGGCGCCGGTGACTTGACGAGCGCGGAGCTCAGTGCGCGTGACGGGAGGCTGCGCCCGATGTGGGTGAGATTCGGGCCGGGCCCGTCGTTGCCCTGGCCACCGATCTGATGGCAGGCCAGGCAGCCGGTCCGGCCCACCTCGGCGCGGCCGGCGTTGAACTCGGCCCGCGCCGGGGCCGAGAGGCCGGGGGGCGCCGCGACGGTCGGCTCCGAGGGGCCGGAACCCTGCTGCGGAGGAGCCTGTCGGAGTTGGCCGGGCGCGCACGCGTGCGAGAACGGGCCGAAGAAACTCACCGTGCTCTCAGTGAATGTGCTCGCGGGACGCTTCGGCGCCGTCAAGGCCAGGTTGTGATAGGCGCACGCCGACGCCGGGAGGGCGCCGACAAACAGCGTGGCCCCCGGGACCTGCCGCGCTGTCGTCGGATACTTCAACGCCGTGACCGGGTGTGCGGCGGTCCCATGCGCGGTCGTCGCCTCGATCACCATCGGGGTCTCGTAGACCCGTGTGGCGAGGCCGTAGACGATCCCGTGCGGACCGGCGTTGACGAGCTCGACGTCGAGTGCGCCCCGGCAGAAACCGTACGCGTGCCCGCCCAGCAGGAATCGTCCGGCCTGCACGCTGCCCAGCCCGCGCCGGCCACTGTCGGTCTCCAGCGTCCAGGGCTGCCCTCCCACGGTGCCGTGTGCCGACGCCACCAGCCGGCCCTTCGGGCGCAGGATCTGGTGCGGAGCGCAGTCGTATTGGACCGCGGGAAGCACCGACCCCGGGGTCGTGCCCAGCGTCGCGCCGTGGTGGCCGATCAGCACGATCGCGGCCACCGCGAGGGCGACCGCACCGGTGAGGCCGATGACCAGCCACGACCGCAGCCCGCCGCGAGCTGGCCGCGCTGTCGTTCCCTCGCCGGCCAACCGTGCCGCCGCCGCGCGCAGCTGGCGCTCGTACTCGGGCATCAACAGACTCATCGCGTCGCTCCTAGTCGTGTGCGTAGAGCCGCCAGCCCCCGGCTCACGCGCTGGCGGACAACGCTCTCCGAGCACTGGAGCTCGGCGGCGATCTCGCCGTAGCCGCGCTCGTCGACCACCCGCGCCCGGAGCGCCTGCTGCTGGTCTTCGGGCAGCCGGGCCAGCAGCCTGAGCGTCCGCTCCTCGCTGCCGGCTGCCTCGATCCGCGCGATCACCTCGTCGTCGAGGGCCAGGGGTGGCAGTCCCAGGCGGATCCGTGCCTGATTCTCGACCCGACCGCGCTCGCGGCTGCGGACCAGCACGTGGCGCGCGATACCGAACAGCCACGCGCCGGCTTCGCCACGCTCCGGGTCATAGCGCGCCGACGAGCTCAGCGCCTTGGCGAACACCTCCGCCGTCAGGTCCGCCGCCACCTCGCCGGAGCCGACCGCGCGCACGAAGAACGCCGCGACCGGACGCTCCCAGCGCCGGTAGAACTCGGCAAACGCGTGCACGTCGCCGGGCGTGCGGGCCAGCAGCGCCTCGTCGCTGTCATTGGTGTGCCTGCGCGCCATCACCCACCAGTTACGGTTCACTCACGTTTTGTGACCACATTTCCGCGGGTCCGTCGCACCAACCACATCGGACGTGATCATGAACAACGGGACGGCGGTTGTGACTGAGGTGCGGCTGCGCGAGTGGCGTCCCGAGGACGCGGCGGCGATCACCGCGATGCTGAGTGACCCCGAGGTGGTGAAGTGGTCGCACATCGCGGAGGTCGGAGCCGAGCAGTGGGTCGCCGAAGAGCGCGAAGGGCGCCGCGGGCCCTCGATGGCCATCTGTGGCCCCGACAGCGATGCGGTGCTGGGCAAGGTCGCGCTCAGGCTGCCGGGCCGAGCGTCGCCGGCCACCACCTGCGATGCGATGCGCCCCGGTGACCACCCGGTCGGTGAGCTGAGTTACTGGGTGTTGCCGCACGCGCGGGGACGCGGAGTCGCGACGGCGGCGGTCATCGCCATGCTCGGGCTCGCCCGCGACATGGACGAGGTCCGGTCGGTCGTGCTCGACATCGAGACAGACAACCTGGCCTCGATCCGTGTCGCCGAACGCGTCGGCGCCGTGCGGCGCGAACCTCCCCGGGTTCAGCCCGACCGGCACGGGATCCCCCGGACCCTCGTGGTGTTCATCGTCACGGTCTGATCCACGCCGCCCGGGCTGGCGGTGTCACAGACGGGGAGGCTCTCTTGTCGTGTCCAGTGCAGACCTTCACGACCGCAAGGGAGACACGCCATGACCGTGCATGAGGAGTCATCGACGACCGGAACCGCTCACACAGACCGCTTCGTGGCGCTGCCCGACGACCAGACACTCGCAGAGACCGTTGCCGGCCTCCAAGCGCGCGGCTTCAGCGTCGAGGTGGTCGACGGCCTGGACGAGGCGCGCGACGCGGTCCTCGTCCGCATCCCGGACGGCACTTCGGTGATGACCTTTCCGTCGGTGACGCTGGAGGAGACCGGGATCGCGCGGGCACTGGACGACCCCGCCCGCTACGGCTCGGCGCGTGAGAAGGTGTGGGCGCTCGATCGCGAGACCCAGCTGCAAGAGATCAAGGCGGTCATGGTGCTGCCCGACTTCGCCCTGGGCAGCGCGCACGCCATCACGCACGACGGGACGCTCGTGATCGCCTCCGCATTGGGCAGCCAGCTCGCCGCCCACGCCTGGGGAGCGGCCCAGGTCATCCTCGTCGTGGGCGTGCAGAAGCTCGTGCCCGACCTCGACGCCGCCCGCGAGCGAATCTACGAGCACAGCCTCAAGCTGGAGGACGTCCGGGCGCGCGAGGCGTACGGTGAGGGAAGCCGCGTCGGCAAGATCCTCGAGGTCCATCAGGAGGAGCCCGGTCGGATCCATGTGGTGCTCATCCGACAGCACGTCGGGTTCTGAAGGCGAGAAGACCCCCGGCGCTGGCACAGAGCGATGACTGATCGAGAGCAACTGCTTGACGAGCTGCGGGCGCTCTGCTTCGGCATCGCCTACCGGATGCTGGGCAGCGTGGCGGAGGCCGAGGACATCGTGCAGGAAGCGCTGCTGCGCGTGCATCACGCGCTCGACGGCGGCGAGCCGCTCGCGTCACCGCACGCGTTCGCGACCACCGTCACGACGCGGCTGGCCATCAACGAGCTGCGCTCGGCGCGCGCCCGCCGCGAGCGCTACGTCGGGGAGTGGCTGCCCGAGCCGATCATCACCGATGGACTCGATGATCCCGTGCGCCACGCGGAGATGGCTGACTCGCTCTCACTGGCGATGCTGGTCCTGCTCGAGAGCCTCTCCCCCGAACAGCGCGCCGCCCTGCTGCTGCACGATGTGTTCGACTACGGGTATCCGGAGATCGCCTCGATCGTCGGCAAGAGCGAGGACAACGTCCGCCAGCTGGCCAGCCGCGCCAGGCGTCACGTCGCGCAGCGCCGACCCCGTTTCCAGACCACGCGCGAACAGCGCGAGGAGCTGGCAGACCGGTTCTTCGCCGCTTCCGAGCACGGCGATCTCGCCGGCCTGGAGGCGATGCTGGCCCACGACGTGGAGCTGACGGCCGACGGCGGTGGCAAGGTCCCGGCGCTGCCGCGCACCCTACGCGGGCGCAGTGGTGTGGCGCGCGCGCTGGTCGAGTACGCATCGCGCCGCGCGGCTCTCATCCCTCAGACCCGGATCCGGCGGACCGAGATCAACGGCAGGCCGGGCGCGATCTATCTCGACGCCGACGGGCGGCTGCTCGTCGTGGTTGCGCTCGAGATCGCCGGCGACCGGATCGCCGCGATCAGCTCGATCGTCAACCCCGACAAGCTCGGCCACCTCGGCCCGACCGCCGACCTGAGCTCCCTGCTGACGGGTGAGTCCCAGGAGCGGCGATGAGTTCGCGCCCCTCGTCGAGTCTTTTCTCCAGCCCCTGCGAAAGGAGACGACCCGATGTCCGGACCGCTCGGCAACGCCCACACCGTCACCAAGCTCCCTGCCCAGGACCTCGAGCGAGCGCGCGCCTATTACCGCGACAAGCTCGGACTCGAGCCGATCGAGGAACGTGGCGGTGGCCTGCGCTATCTGTGTGGGCCGACGGAGTTTCACCTGTTCACGTCGGCCGGAGAGCCGTCGGGCGCGTCGACCCAGATGGCGTTCGAGGTCGAAGATCTGGAGGCCACGCTGGCCGACCTGCGGGCCCGCGGGGTGACCTTCGAGCGCTTCGACATGCCCGGCGTTGAAGCCCGTGGCGACGCCATCGTCGTCCCGAACAACTATCCGAGCAAGGGCGCCGGCGAGCTTGGCGCGTTCTTCTACGACAGCGAGGGCAACCTCATCGGGGTCGCCCAGCCGCTCAAGGAGCGACCGCGACTCACGTAGCTATGGCACCAGGACGCATTTCCCGGTGGCCTGGTCGCCCGCTGCGCATCCATCACGCCCTGATCCTGCTCGCCGAAGGCCACGACACGACCTCCGTCGCGCACGCCTGCGGCTGGGCGAACCCGAGCAGCTTCATCGCGGCGTTCAGCAACATCCTGGGCACCACCCCGGGCCGGTACCAGGCCAGGGACCAGCGGGCGAACTCCTGATCCGACACTGCGCTGTTACCTCCTCAGCGCGCCCCCGAACACGACGTCACTGCGCAGCCTGGTGACCTTGCGCGTGTGCAGCTCGCCGATGACGCGCTCGCGCAACAGCGCGCGCCGGTCGTCGGACAACGCGTCGACGGTGGCGCGGTAGCCCGAGCCGAGCACCACGTCCCAGAAGGCCTCGGGCCGTTCGAGCGCGTGGTGCTCGCCCGCCGTGGCCTCGACCACGGCGTCCCCCACGCCGCCGCTCGCCAGCAACTCACCGAGCGCCGACGGCGTCGTGATCTCGTCCCATGGGTTGAACGCCCTGAACAGCGTGGGCTCGAGCTCGCGGACCGCCCCCCAGAACACCCCCGATGCCGGCTCACACCAATCCGGTCCCCACGTGGTGATGGCCAGCCTGCCACCGGGGCGCACCAGCCGCCACATCTCGGCCACGAACGCCGGCATGTCGGCCGCGAAGAACACGCCGAACACGCACACGACCGCGTCGAACGAGCCGCTCTGAAGCCCCGTCGCCGTCGCATCGCATTGCCGGAACGACACGTTGCGCAGCTCCAGGGTCTCGGCTCGTCGCCGCGCCAGCTCCAGCAGCGGCTCCGTGAGGTCAAGGCCGAGGACGCTTCCGGTCGGACCCACCGCCCGCGCCGAGGCAAGCGCGGACGCCCCCGCGCCGCAACAGACATCGAGCACCGTGTCGCCCGCCGAGAGCGGGAGTCGCGTCACTGTCGCGGCTCCCCAGCGGTCCCAGAAGCCAAGCGCGGGGCGCGTGTAATGATCGGACGCGGCCGAGTACGCGCGCACCGCGCGTGCTGCATGCTCGCCCTGTAGGTTCCCGGTCACCGCCGTTTGGCCAAGGGCGTCGGTCGCCCTCGTCTCGACCCATCATCTCGTATGGCCAGGCGCACGGCAAGACCAGATCGTCGCCCACCGAGCCTGACTCGCCGCGGTAGCGTGCTGGTGTGAACGAAACGCTGCTGCGCGAGCTCGCGCCCCAGGTCCTCGCCGCCGTCGCCCGGCGCCACGGGCGCTTCGACCTCGCCGAGGACGCGACCCAGGAGGCGCTCATCGCGGCCGCGCAGCAGTGGCCGGTCGACGGCGTGCCCGACCATCCGCGCGGATGGCTGATCGCCGTCGCCACCCGCCGGCTGATCGACGCCCTGCGGGCCGAGGCGTCGCGGAGCCGGCGTGAGGAGACCGCGCTCGCGCAGGAGCCGCCACCCGGTGCCGACGTCCCCGATGACGACGACACGCTGACGCTGTTGTTCCTGTGCTGCCATCCGGCGCTGTCGGCGCCCTCGCAGCTGGCGCTGACGTTGCGAGCGATCGGCGGCCTGACCACGGCGGAGATCGCCGCGGCCTTCCTGGTGCCCGAGGCGACCATGGCCCAGCGCATCAGCCGGGCCAAGGCCGCGATCACCGAGGCGGGCGGACGCTTTGAGCGGCCGCGCGACGATGAGCGCGCCGAGCGCGTCCGCGTCGTGCTGCAGGTCCTCTACCTGATGTTCAACGAGGGCTACATGGCGACGTCGGGCGAGCAGCTTCAGCGGCGCGAGCTCGCGGGCGAGGCGATCCGCCTCACGCGGATGACGCGGGCGCTGCTTCCCGATGACGGTGAGGTGGCGGGCCTGCTGGCGCTGATGCTGCTGACCCAATCGCGCAGCCGTGCGCGCGAGAGCCCGGACGGCGGGCTCGTCCCGCTGGCCGAGCAGGATCGCGGGCGCTGGGATCGCGCGCAGCTCGACGAAGGCGTGGCCCTGATCCAGGAGACGTTGTCGCGCGCCCGGCTGGGTCCCTACCAGCTGCAGGCGGCGATCGCGGCCGTACATGCAGAGGCCGCGACGGCCGCCGACACCGACTGGCCGCAGGTGCTCGAGCTCTATGACCTCCTCGACGCTCTGGCCCCGAGCCCGGTCGTCACCCTCAACCGCGCCGTCGCGGTGGCGATGGTCGACGGGCCGCGCGCCGGACTGGCCGGCCTCGACGCGCTGGCCGATGACCGCCGCCTCGCCGAGCACCATCGGCTCGTGTCCGTCAGAGCCCATCTCCAGGAGATGGCCGGGGACACGGAGGCTGCCCGGGTCGACTTCGAAGACGCCGCCCGCCGGACCACGAGCATCCCCGAGCAGCGCTACCTACAGGCCCAGGCGGAACGGTTGCGCGGCAATGTCGAGAACTCGCCGGCAGCTCCGACCACGGGGTGAACACCCCCTACCAGAAGGAGCACCACGATGCGTTACGTCCTGTTGATCTACCAGAACACCGAGGCCTGGAACGCGATGTCCCAGGAGGACAAGCAGGTCCTCATGCACGCCGCCGGCGACATCGTCGGAGAGCTGACCGCCAGTGGCGAGTTGGTCGGCGGCGAAGGTCTCGCCGACGCGTCGCAGGCGCGCTCCACGCACGTGCGCGACGGCGTGGTCACGGTCACCGACGGCCCCTACCTGGAGGCCAAGGAGGCGCTGGCCGGCTACTGCATCGTCGACGTCGCCACGCCGGAGCGCGCCGAGGAGATCGCCGCGCGGTGGCCGGACGCCCAGTACTGGGGCATGGAGATCCGGGCGCTGATGCACGGCGGCGGCGAGGAGGGCTGACCGAATGCTCACCCTTTACGAACACCCCTTCGCGCTCTACTGCCAGAAGGTATTGATCGCATTCGCCGAGCAGGGCGTCGCCTACGAGGCCCTGGAGGAGCAGCGCGACTTCGACCGCGCCGAACTGGCCGAGCTGTGGCCGCCGGCGTCGATCCCGGTGCTCCGCGACGGCGACGAGGTGATCGGCGAGACGTCCATCATCATCGAGCACGTGGCCGGCGCCCGGCTGGTGCCTTCGCTGGAGGCACGCAAGTGGGACCGCGTGTGTGACCAGTATGTGTCAGACGCGATCCAGGCCATCGTCTACGACACCATCACGGAGCGCTTTGACGAGCGCGCGGTCGCCGAGGCACGCGGCCGGCTCGACATGGCCTACGGCATGCTCGAGGCGCAATTGGCCACCGACGCGTTCCTCGCCGGTGACACGTTCACCATCGCCGACTGTGCGGCCGCGCCGGGCCTGTTCTACGCGTTGGCCATCCACCCGTGGGACGAGGGCACACACCCGCGGCTCACGCGGTATTACCGCGCGCTCGCGCAGCGACCGTCCTTCGCCAAGGTGATCGCCGACGCGCGGCCCTACCGGCACCTGTTCCCGTTGCCCTGGCCGGCCGATTTCGACCGCTACCACTGAAACGTCGCAAAACGGCCACGCCGGCGCGGCGCGCAGGAGGGTGATGGGTGGACTGCGCGAACCGTCGCCGGCGCTCGGACGTACCCCTCCTTGACGACCACGAGGAGGGGATCACGATGCGAACGACCGAACGGCACGGGGCCGGCGATGGATACGCGCTGGCGCGAGCACCCGAGGAGTACGAGCGACTGCGCGCCCAGGCGCGGGTATGGGAGACGGCGACGACGCGCGTCCTGGACCAGATCGGGCTGAGGCAGGGTCAGCGCTGCCTGGACGCGGGCTGCGGCCCGGGCGAGACGATGCGGCTGATGGCCGAGCGCGTCGGTCCGTCGGGATCGATATTGGGGATCGACGTCGATGAGACGCTCGGCGAGGCGGCGATCGCCATGCTCCTGAGTCGCGGCCATTACCAGTGTCGGTTCGCGCCGATCGACCTCACCGGCGGCGCGTCGCTGACCGGCGAGCGGTGTGACCTGGTCTACGCGCGCCTGCTCCTCTACCACCTTCCCGAACGGGTCGCCGTGCTGCGCCGGCTCTGGGACGCCGTCGCGCCGGGCGGGCACCTCGTCATCCAGGACTACGACGTCCGCAGCGCCGGCGTCGAGCCCCCGCTCGCGACCGTCGAGGAGTTCAAGCGGGTGGTCCTCCCCGCGTTCGCGGCGGCGGGCTGCGACGTGCACGTGGGGACGCGCCTGCCGGAGCTGTTCGCGCGGGCGGGCATCGGCGCCCCGGACGGCACCGACGTGGCCGGGCGCCTTGAGCCCCTCGCCGACGCCCAGGGGCTGTTCACCGGGGTCTACAGCGGCGTCCTGGCGACGGCGATCGCGCACGGTCTGACCACCCAGGAGCGGGCCGACGCGTGGCGCACCGAGTTCGCGCGCGACGTCGAGCGCCACCCCGAGCGCCCGGCGCTCTGGCCGCTGCTCATGGGAGCCTGGAAGCGCAAGCCGCTGACGTGACGGACGTCTCGGCGCGGCGTAGTGTTGGCACATGAAGCGCCGCCTGCCGCTCGTGATGCTGGTGCTCGCCGGGGCGGCCGTGGCCGCGGGGGCCGGCCTTGGTCCCGGGCGCAGCGCCCAGGTCGCGGGCAGCGCGGCGACGTCGGTCCTCGATCCCGGCCAGTCGACCGGCTTTGCGGCCACCTACGCCCGCGGCGCGCACGCGCGCGTCGCCGTCCAGGCACAGGTCCAGCTCCCCGGGGTTGCCCGCCGGTTCCGCCTGCGCGTCGGCACGTCGCACCAGCCGTTCGCGCCCTGCCGGGGCGCCGTCGGGCTCGGGAACCTCTGAGCGCCGGGCCGGGGCGCGAGCCCCCCGGTCCTCAGCCAGCGTGTGCGCCTGAGCACACATCGGTACATATGTACCGATGATTGGTACAGTTGTACCGATGGCGACCACGGCCCCCCGCACGACGCCCAAGGACCCGCGCCCCCGGGGCGCCGCGCGTCGCGAGGCGCTGCTCGAGGCGGTGCTGCGCATCGTGGCTGAGGTGGGCCCAGATGCGGTGACCCACCGCCGGGTGGCCGAGGTGGCAGGACTGCCGCTGGCCTCCACCACGTACTGGTTTGACTCCAAGGAGCACCTGCTCACCGCGGCGCTGGAGCTCGCGGCCGAGCGCGACACCGCGCGGCTGCTCGCCTACGGCGCCGAGATGGAGCACGCGGACCTCGATCCGCTCGACGCCGTCGTGGGCGCCATCGGCGACTGTGACGACGCCTCCCAGCCCAACCGCGGGTCGCTCATCGCCACCTTCGCGCTGCTCCTGGAGGCGGCACGGCGCCCGGCGCTGCAGGAGATCGCGTCGCGCTGGACCGAGGCCTACATGCTCACGCTGAGCCGCCTGCTCGAGCGCGCCGGATCGGCCGACCCGCGCGCCGACGCCGAGCTGCTCATCGGGGCCACCGACGGTCTGCTGCTCGAGCAGCTCGCGGCAGGCCGCAACGAGAACCTCAACCCGCGATTGCGGCGCCTCGCGGCGGCATTGGTGGCGACGTGAGCTGGATCATGTGCCTGCTGCGCTCCCGCCTTCAGGCGGCCAAGTACAGCCGCGAGGACCCCGCGCGGAGCACCGTCGTGCTGGTCCGCGTGCTGCTCCTCTTCGAGTCGGCCATGTACTCGGCGATCACGCCGGTGCTGCCCCACTATGCCCACGTGCTCGGCGCCTCCAAGCCCGCCGTCGGCGTGCTGGCCGGCGCCTACCCGGCCGGGATCATCCCCGGCTCGTTGGTCGGCGCCTGGATCGCGACGCGCGCCGGGGTGCGCCGCACCTCGATCATCGGGCTGCTGCTGTTCGCCGTCTCGATCGCCGGCTTCGGCTTTGCCACGAGCATCGTCACGCTCGACGCGCTGCGCTTCATCCAGGGCGCCGGCTGTGGCTTCATCTGGGGCGGCGGCCTCACCTGGGTCATCACGGTCGCGCCCCGGGAGCGCCGCGGCGCGATGCTGGGCTCGGTCATCGGCGCCGCCATCTTCGGGACGCTGATCGGCCCCGTGCTCGGGATCCTTGCGGTGGGGGCGGGCACCGGGCCCGTGTTCGCGCTGGTCGGGGCGATCGCGCTCGCGCTCGCCGCGTGGACCGCGCGTCACCCCGAGCCGGTGCGTCAGGCCCCGACTGCAGAGACCAGCTCCCCGCTGCGCGACATGGCTCGCAGCCCGCTCATCCGCCTGGGCTCGTGGCTCATCCTCCTCGAGGCCGCCACGATCGGCGCCACCAGCGCGCTGCTGCCGCTGCGTCTGTCTCGCTTCGGCGCGCACAGCATCGTGATCGGGGCCGTGTTCCTGGTCTCGTCGCTGATCAGCATGGCTGTGTCGGGCCCGATCGGGCGCACCGTGGATCGCCGCGGGGCCGGCGCGCCGCTGTGCGTGGGGCTCACGCTCACGGCGATCCTCATGGCCGTGCTCCCGCTCCCCGGCAGCGCCGTGCTGCTGGCGATCGTCAGCGTGATCGCCCTGGGAGGCCCGCTCACGGCGTACACGATCCCCGCCCTCACCGTCATCACCGACACCGCCGAGCGGCTCGGCATCCCGCTGGTCGTGGCCACGATGATGCTGAACCTGGCGTGGGCCTCCGGCGAGGTCATCGGCGCCCCCGCCGCCGCGAACCTCTCGCAGGCCACGAGCGACGCCGTGCCCCTTCTCGCCCTCTCGGTGATTATGGTCCTCACCTTGCGACCGGTGATCA
Organism: uncultured Actinomycetota bacterium; assembly: GCA_963708835.1. Classification (GTDB taxonomy): domain Bacteria; phylum Actinomycetota; class Thermoleophilia; order Solirubrobacterales; family Solirubrobacteraceae; genus Palsa-465. The sequence continues at coordinate 440,045 of CAVPUB010000005.1, forward strand.
AAGCGCGCCTCACCCCCGCCCGGCCTGACAACGCCGACACCTCCGCCGACGCGCGCGAGGAGGCATGGGTGCAGGCAGCGGCCGCGCGGTGAGCGCCGGCGGCGCCTACCCGGCGCTGATGGCGCCGTTCGCTCTCGGACCGATCGAGCTGCGCAACCGCGTCGTCTCCACGTCGCATCAGACGAGCCTCGTCCACGGCCACCTGCCGACCGACGACCTGGTCGCCTATCACGAGGCACGGGCCCGGGGCGGAGTCGGCACCATCTTCATCGAGGCAACCGCCACCGACCCCACGGGGCTGCTCACCGCGCACACCATCGGCGGATTTCTCCCCGAGGTCGTGCCCGCCTACCGGCGCCTGACCGACGCCGTCCACGCGCACGGGACGAAGATGCTCGTCCAGTTCAACCACGGCGGTCGCGAGCAGATCTCCGCCTCGCCGCGGGCCCCCACCGCCGCGCCGTCGGCCATCCCCAGCCTGCGCTTCAAGACCGAACCGCGCGCGCTCACCCACACCGAGATCTCCAAGCTCATCGAGGGCTACGCGATCTCCACCCACCATGCCGCCGAGGGCGGCCTCGACGGCGTCGAGCTCTCGATCTCCCACGGTTACCTGCCCGCCCAGTTCCTCTCGCGCCAGAGCAACCGCCGCGGCGACGGGTGGGACGGCGACGATGTGGCCGCGCGGCTGCGCTTCTCCACCGAGGTGCTGACGGCGATGCGCGAGGCCGTCGGCGAGCGGCCGATGGCGGTCGGGGTGCGGCTGTCGGCCGACGAGCTCACGCCCGGCGGGATGACGATCGAGGACTGCATCGCGGCCGTGCTGCACCTCCACGGGCGCGGGCTGCTGGATTTCGTCTCGCTCGTGCTCGGCCACTCGGCGTTCCCGGCCGCGTCGACATGGATCGCCCCTCCCCCACCCACTCCTGCTGCCGCCATCGCGCTCCCCGCCGCGGCGGTGCGCGCCGCGCTCCCCCCGGAGCTCCCCGTCCTGGCCACGACGCGCGTCGCCGACCTGAAGGATGCCGACCGGCTGGTCCGCGACGGGGTCGCCGACCTCGTCGGCATGACCCGGGCGCTCATCGCCGACCCTGAGCTCATCGCCAAGACGCTGGCCGGTCACACCGAGGAGGTCATCGAGTGCATCGGCTGTAACCAGGCGTGCATCGGCCACTACCACGCCGGGGTGCCGATCGGCTGTGCCGTCAACGCTCGCACGGGCCGGGAGCTCACCTTGGGCGCCACCCACCGCCACACCACCGGTCCTGCCCGGCGGCTGCTCATCATCGGTGGCGGACCGGCCGGTGCCGCCGCGGCGCTCGAGGCCGCCGGCCGTGGTGACGACGTCACCCTGGTCGAGCGCGAGCCCGAGCTCGGCGGTCAGCTGCGACTGGCCGGCCTGGCCCCTGCCCACGGCGAGATGTGGGAGCGCTACGTGCGTTCCACCACCGCGCGGCTGCGCGCCGCCGGTGTCGCGCTGCGGCTCGCCAGCGAGGCCGACGCGGAGCTGGCCCGCGCGTACGACGCGGTCGTCCTGGCCAGCGGTGCGCAACCATACCTCCCCACCTTGCCCGCCACCGACCTCGAGATCGTCACCGCCTGGGATGCCATCCGCGCCCCGCACGACGTCACCGGTCCCGTCCTGATCGCCGATTGGGGCGGCGGGTGGGACGGACTGGACGCCGCCGAACGCCTGGCCGGCGCCGGACGCGAGGTCACTCTGGCCTGCGCGGGGCTCGTCCCCGGGGAGACGGTGCATCAGTACCAGCGCAACCTGTACCTGGGTCGCCTCGACGAGCAGCGCATCACGATCCTGCACCACTCAGAGCTCGCGCTCGACACCGACACGCTGGCACTGCGCCACGTCTTCTCCGGCGCCCGGCGGCCCTTGCCCGAGGTGGAGACCCTCGTGCTCGCGCAGGGTCGCGTCCCCGCCGACGAGCTGTGGGCCGAGCTGGAGTCACATCCGTGCGCGGTGCGGGCCGGCGACGTGCTCGGACCACGCACGCTCGAGGAGGCCGTACTCGAGGGCACCCGGGCCATTCTCGAGCCCGCGGTCGCCGGCGCCGCGGTGGAGGCGGGCTGATGGCCAAGCGAATCGGCGGGCACCTGGTCGCCGAGAGCCTGGCCGCGCTGGGCGCCGAGGCCGCGTTCGGGGTCCCCGGGATCCACGCGCTGCCGATCTGGGAGGGCCTGCGCGAGGGCGCGATCTCCGTCTACGGGACGCGCACCGAGCTGGCGGGCGGGTTTGCGGCGGACGGGTACGCGCGATCCAGCGGGCACCCGGCGCCGCTGTTGCTCTCCACCGGCCCCGGAGCGCTGAACTCGCTCACCGCGCTCATGGAGGCGGCCAGCTCACACGTGCCGGTGGTGGCGATCTCCAGCCAGATCCCGTCGGACCTGATCGGCCGCGGCCGCGGCTATCTGCACGAGCTCCCCGACCAGCTCGCCTCGTTCGCCCCCATCGTCAAGGACGCGGCCCGCGCCCACAGCATCGAGTCGATCCCCGAGCTGGTGGCGAAGGCGTGGCGCATCGCGCTCACCCCGCCCAGCGGTCCCGTCTACCTCGAGATCCCGGCCGACATGCTGAGCGCGCCCGCCCCGGGTGCTCCGGTGACGACGCTCGAGGCGATGGTGGAGCGCCAATGCGCGCCGCTGGAGCAGGTCCTGACCGCCGCGACCCGCCTGGCCCACGCCAAGCGCCCGATCATCTGGGCCGGCGGCGGCGTCCTGCGCTCCGGCGCCCGCGGCGAGCTGCGCGAGCTCGCCGAGCTCCTCCAGGCCCCCGTGGCCACGACCTACATGGGCAAGGGCGCGATCGCCGCCGATCACCCGCTGGCCGCCGGCTCGGGCTGTGACGAGGCTGCCCTGCAGGAGCTGCTGTCCGCCGCCGACGTGGTGCTGTGCGTCGGCACCGAATTGGGCGCCGAGACGACCGCCCAGTACGGCCTGCGCTTCGGCGGCCAGGTCATCCACCTCGACGCCGCTCCCGAGCGCATCGGCGTCAACTACAGCGCCCTGCCGCTCGTCGGTGACGCCAAGCTGACGATGCTGGCCCTCGTCGCCGAGCTCTCGCACGAGCACGAGGCGCCGCAGTCCGACGCGCAGGCGGCGGTCGCCGCCGCGCACGATCGCATCCGCGCGGGCCTGCGGGCCCAGGGGCGCGAGGTCGAGCTGGGCCTGCTCGAGACGATCGAACAGACGCTGCCGTCCAACGCGGTCACGGTCTGGGACATGACGATCCTCGCCTACTGGGCAGCCCCGCACCTGCGCCTCGGCGAGGACCAGCAGTTCCTGTACCCCATGGGCTCGGGGACGCTCGGCTACGCCTGGCCGGCGGCGATCGGCGCGCGGGTCGCCCGTCCCGAGCGCCCCGTCCTCGCCGTGATGGGCGACGGCGGGCTGCAGTACACGATCGCCGAGCTCGGGACCGCGGCCCAGCACGGCATCGCCGCCAAGCTGCTCGTCGTCGACGACGGTGGCTACGGGATCCTGCGCGAGTACCAGCGCGAGCGCTTTGGCCAGACCGCCTCGGTCGAGCTGCCCGGCAAGAACCTCGAGGCGATCGCCGACGCCTATGGCGTCCCGGTGCGCACCGCCACGCCGGCGAATCTCGACGAGCACCTGCGCTGGGCGCTGGACGAGTCCGGCCCCGCCGTGGTGGTCCTGCGCCAGCTCATCGCCGCGGCGCAGCCCACGACATGACCACGTCGCCCCTGCTGCGCCGCTCGGTCGCCGGCGTGGGGCCGTACGTCCCGGGAGCCAGCGCGGCCGAGGTCAAGGTCAGGCTCGGGCGCGAGGACCTCATCCGCCTCAACTGGAACGAGAACCTGTTCGGGCCGCTGCCCGGGGTGCTCGACGACGTCGCCGCCGAGCTGCACACGGTGTGGGCCTATCCGGAAGAGGCCTACGAGGAGCTTCGCCTCGCCATCGCGGCCTGGAGCGGCGCCGCCCCCGCGCAGATCATTCCCGGCCACGGCATCCAGGCGCTGACCCTGGCGGTCGTGGCGACGTTCGTCGAGGCGGGCGACGCCGTCATCGTCCCGCGTCCCACCTACGGCCTCTACGCCCAGGCGTGCGCGGTGGCCGGCGCCCGCGTGGTGCGCGTGGACAACGCGCCTTCGCTGGCCCTCGACCTCGAGGCGATCGCGGCCGCGGCCACGCGCCACGCCGCCAAGCTCGTCTGGATCTGCGACCCCAACAACCCGACCGGGCTCCGGCTGGACCCGGCCGACTGGTCGGCGTTTCTGGACGCTCTGCCCCCCGGCTGCCTGGCCGTCGCCGACGAGGCCTACCACGACTACATCGCGCCTGAGCAGCGCATCGACCGCCTCGCCGACATCGACGCCGGCCGCCCGGTCATCGTGTTGCGGACGTTCTCCAAGATCTTCGGGCTCGCCGGGCTGCGGCTGGGCTACCTCGTCGTCGACGCCGCGCTGGCGCCGCACATCGACGCCGTGCAGGAGCCCTTCAACGTCAACCGCGCCGCGCTGTCGGCCGGCGTCGCCAGCCTGCGTCGGACCGACCTGCTCCCCGAGCGCCGCGACCAGGTGCGCCGCGCCCGTCGCCGCCTGACCGAGCCGCTCGGTGCCGCGGGCATCCGGGCCCTGCCCTCCGATGCCAACTTCGTCCTGCTGGACCTCGGCGCCGACGATCTCCAAGTCTCCGACGCGCTAGCGCGGGACGGGATCCTCGTGCGAGCGGGATCCGAGTTCGGCCTGGCCGGCCACATCCGCGTCACCACCGGCGAGGATGAGCTGATGGGAGAGGTGGCGCGCCGCCTCGTCGACGCCGCCCGCTGACCGGCACGTGGTCAGGGCGCGTGCGCGAGCAGCGCCGCGAGCGTCCCACGCGTCGCCCCGGGCCCGTTGATCTCGAGCCAGGTCACCGTCCCGCCGGCCGACACCGCGGCCAGGTAGGTGGGGTTGGCGAGGTGACACCGGCAGGCCTGCGCGACGGCGAGAAATCCCGACCGGCCCCGTGAGCTGTAGCCGCGCGTGTGCGCGAACGAGCCGACGTACGTATTGAGGTGGGTGCGCAGGAAGCCCACGAACGCGGTCGCTCCCGCCGCGCCGTGGAAGCGCAGCGTCCGCGAGTCGACCAGCTGCAGCTTCCGGGACTCGCCCTGGAAGTAGCGCCGGGCGCCGGCGATGAAGCCCCAGCTCCGCAGCTGGGCGCGCAGCGGCGCGGCCGCGGTCTCGCGCGCCAGAAATGCCGGGGTGAGGGTGCTGCGGGTGCTCGGCAGGCCGGGGACCGCGTGCGCCGGCAGGGTGTTGATCGCGCCCGCCCCGGTCGACGAGGACGAGGAGGAGCCGCAGGCCACGGCGGTCAGCGAGACGCCGAGAGCCAGGATGCCGGCGGCGCGTCTCATCCCGCGGTGAGCGGCGGCGCCTCGGCCCGCGCCTCGATGCGACGCTCCGCCGTGCGCCGGGCCACCTCCGCCAGCACCACGAGCGCCAGCGACAGGACGATGACGATCGAGCCGATCGCGATCACCTCGGGGAGCAGGGCCGGCGTGCGGCTCGAGGAGTACAGGACGACGGGATACGTCGGCGAACCCGGCGGGGCCAGGAACGAGGCGATGGCGAACTCGTCGAAGCTGATCGTGAACGCGATGAGGAAGCTGGAGAACAGCGCGGGCGCCATCAGCGGGAGCGTCACGAACCAGAACGCGCGCAACTCCGAGGCGCCGAGGTCCAGCGCCGCCTCGCTGATCGACGGATCCAGGGTGCGCAGCCGCGGCAGGATCACGAGCACGCTGTAGGGCAGCGAGATGACGACGTGGCCCGCCAGCACGGCCACCAGCGACGTCGCGATCCCCAGCTCGTGCAGGAGCACGACCATCCCCACAGCGAGCACGATGTAGGGCACCACCAGCGGGATGAGGATGAGCGTCACCACGACGCCGCGCAGAGCCAGGCGCCGCCGCGCGAGGCTCACCGCCGCCATCACGCCCAACACCGTGGCGGCCAGCCCATTGACGGCCGCGATGAGGACGCTGCGCAGCAGCGCGGAGGTCAAGGTGGTGTCGGAGAAGGCGCTGGAGAACCACTTGGTGGAGAAGCTCTCGATCGGCAGCGAGGGGATGTTGCCCGAGTTGAACGCGAACACCACGAGCACGATGAGCGGCGCATACAGGAACAGCACGAGCAGCCCGAAGTACGTGGACAGCACCGCGCGACCGGTGCGCCCGACGGCTTTCACGCTGTTTCTCCTTCAGACCGGGTCAGGTCCCCGCCGATGAAGCGCCCGAACAGTGCGAGCATGATCAGCACGACGACGACGAGCGTCAGGGCCAGCACCGACCCGTACTGCCAGTCAGGCGTGTCGGAGAAGAAGGCCTGAATGGAATTGCCGAACAGCTGGCTGGACGGCCCTCCGACGAGCAGGGGCGCGATGAACTCGCCCGTCGTCGGGATGAGCACGAACACGAAGCCGGCAACGACGCCGGGCAGGCTCATCGGGAGCGTCACCCGCAGGAACGTGCTGAGCCGGCCGGCGCCCAGATCGTGGGCGGCATCGAGCAGGCGGCGGTCCAGGTTGTCGAGCACGACGAAGATGGGCAGCGCCACGAACGGCACCCACGCGTAGAAGAGCACGAGGGCGACGCTGAACTTGGAGTAGATCAGCCAGCTGATGGCATGACCATGCGCGCGTAGCCCCAACTGCCACAGCGCGCTGTTGATGACGCCGTTGTTACTGAGGATCACCTGCCAGGCGATCACCCGCAGCAGGTAGCTGGTGAAGAACGGCGCCAGGATGAGCAGCAGCACCGTGTAGCGGTGGCGCCCGGCGACGAAGGCCAGGAAGTACGCCAGCGGATAAGCCCCCAGCGTCGCGGCCCCCGACACGATGAGCGTCACGATCATCGACGTGAAGAAGCGACCTCGGAACGGGTTGCCCGCCCCGGTGAGGAAGTCCGACCAGTCGCTGGTGGAGAACGCCGTGTGGGTGCCGACGACGTTGGTCATCAGCCCGAAGCTGTAGAGCCCGATCAGCACGATCGGGACCAGCAGCACGATCACCACGTACGCCGACGGCGTGATCGCCGTCAGCATGCGGGCGAGCGAGCGCGAGCTGAACCAGCTCAATCGCCGGCGCCCAGGGCGCGGCGCGGATGCGGGGGCCGCGGCGCTCAGGCGGCCAGGACCTCCTGCCACGCCAGCTCGTACTTGGGGCGTTCGGGCTGCCAGCTCTGCAGATGCACGTCGGAGGCCTCGATCGCCGTCGGGTCACCGATGTTCAGCTGCTTGGCGAGTTTGTGGTCCTGGATCTCGGAGGGCTTGATCGTCTTGTCGGCGGTCCCGTAGTAGAAGAGGTTGGTCATCTGCACGCAGGCCTTGTGGTTGATGAACGACTCCACGTACTTGTGGGCGTGGAAGAAGTTCTTGGTCTGCGACCCGAGCGTGAATCCGCAGAACCAGCTGAGCTTGCCCTGGCTGGGGTTGAGGTAGGCGACCTTCAGCCCCGCCTTGGCCATCGAGACGAACGCGTCCTGCCAGGCGTAGGTGATCCAGATGTCGCCGGACTTGAACGCGGGCTGCATCTGCTCGTACTCACTCGACCAGTAGAACTTGTTCAGCGGCTTCTGCGCGATGAGCGTGTTCTTGGCCGCCGCGATCTGACTCTCGGACATCGTGTCCATGTTGTGGTAGCCGAGCTTGAGCGCCGCGACCTCCATGTTGGAGCCGCTGCCGTTCCACAGCGAGATCTTCCCCTTGTACTTGGGGTTCCAGGCCAGCTCCCATCCGGTGGCGTCCGCCGGGGCGATCTTGTCGGAGCGGTAGAGCAGGCTGGCGTAGCCCCAGTCCCAGGGGATGAGGTACTGCTTGCCGTTGATCTGCCCCTTCTCGACCAGGAACGGATTGAGGTTCTTGAAGCTCGGCAGCAGGCTGGTGTCCCACGGCTGGATGAGCCCCTGGGAGACGAAGCTGGGGATCATCTCGTTGCAGGGGTGCATGATGTCGAACGGGCCGCTGGTCGCTGACTTGCTCAGTGACTGGTCGTCGTTGACGATGTAGGTGTAGACGACCGAGTGCTTGCCGAACTCGTCGGTGTAGGGCGTCCCCGCCCACAGGCCCGAGGTCTGTGCCTTGGTCCCGCCCGCCTCATAGCCGCCCCATTCCAGGATGGACAGGTTGCCCGGCTCCTTGGAGATATCGGGCCGCTTGCTCGCCGGCGTCGTCTTGGCCGCCGAGCCACCGCCGCTGCCGCTACTGCCCCCCGAGCTCGACGACCCGCAGCCCCCTAAGAGGGCGGCGCCACCCAACATCGCGCCGGCGGCCAGGAAATCACGTCGGTTCACCTGTTGCATGAGACCTCTCCTCGGTTTGACCCACTGGCGCCAGGCCCGCGGCCTGCGCCTCCTCCCCCTCCGCCTGCGCCGGCGAGACGCCGGTGTCCGCCAGTAGCCGCAGGGCATCCGCCGGCAGGTGCAGGCGAACCGCCTCCCCCGGCTCGTGCTCCCGGCCGCCGTCGCTCTGCACCAGCGCCTGAAGCTGCTCGCCACCCGCCAGGCGCACGAAGACCTGATCCGAGCTCCCGCGGTACACGACGCGCTCCACCAGGCCCGGGATCCGGTTCTCCCCGGTCGCGTCGTGCGGTTCCAGGCGCACGCGCTCGGGCCGGATGATGAGCTTGGTGTCACCGTGCGCCGCGACGTTCCCGGCAGCCGCGGCGAGCTCGAAGGAACCCACCTGGACGATGCAGCGGTCACCGTCACGACGGGTGGCGGTGCCCGACAGCAGGTTCGAGATGCCCAGGAACGAGGCCACGAACGTCGAGTCCGGCTGCTCGTAGACCAGCTTGGGTGCTCCGAGCTGCTCGATGCGTCCGTCGTGCATGACCGCGAGCCGGTCGCTCATCGTCAGCGCCTCCTCCTGGTCGTGGGTGACGTAGATGAACGTCAGCCCCACCTCCTCCTGCAGCGCCTTGAGCTCAACCTGGAGCGTGCGGCGGATCTGCGCGTCGAGCGCGCCCAGCGGCTCGTCGAGCAGGATCACCGCGGGGCGCATGACCAGTGCCCGCGCCAGCGCCACCCGTTGCTGCTGACCGCCGGACAGCTGTGCCGGCTTGCGGCGCTCCAGGCCGGTCAGCTCGACCTGCTCGACCGCGGCGGCGACCCTCCGGCGTACCTCGCTCTTGTCGACGCCGGTGCGGCGCAGCCCGAAGGCGACGTTGTCGAACACGCGCAGGTGCGGGAACAGGGCGTAGCTCTGAAACACCGTGTTGACGTTGCGCTTGTACGGAGGGCGGCCGGCGACGTCATCGCCGTCGAGCAGGATCTGGCCCGACGTCGGCTCGTCGAAGCCCGCCACCATCCGCAGCGTCGTCGTCTTGCCGCAACCGGAGGGGCCCAGCAGCGAGAAGAACTCACCGCCCGCGACGTGGAGATCGATCGCATCGACGGCCACGACGTCGTCAAAGTGCTTGGTCAGCGCCACCAGCGTCACCTCACCGGCCACTGCGCACCCCCTCATCGATCTCGTGATGGTCGTCTCCGGGAGCGGGCGGTCGCGACGCGGCCTCGGCGATGAAGCCCGCCGCCTCGATCCGGGCACGCTCCAGCCACACGCGGCCCTTCTCGGCGGTGGCGACCGTGGCGTCGCCCATCACGCCCGATCGAGTGAGGCCGCTCCAGTGCGGCATGTAGGACACGGGTCCAGCACCCGGCCAGTCGCTCCACACGTTCTCATTCCAATCCGGGATCTCCCGGACGGCCTTGTCCATCTGGACCTGCTCGGGCGCCAGGGCAAGGTACAGCGAGGTCTCCAGCTCGCACGCGTGCGACATGCCTCCCGGCGCGCTGGACCGCTCGGCGCCGAGGCTCTGCACCGACTCCGGCGTCGTCAGGTAGAGGGTGGAGGCCATGGCCACCGCCCCGCGGTGCTCGACGTTGATCAGCCGCGCCGCGACGTCGACGAGCGGCGCGTTCGAGCCGTGGCCGTTGAGGATGAGGATGCGGTCAAAGCCGTGACGGCACAGGCTGCGGCCGCAGTCCAGCAGCGACTCGACGAACACGTTCCAGCGCAGCGTCACCGTGCCGGGGAAGTCCATGTGGTGGGGCGTGTAGCCGTGGACCGCGGTCGGGAACAACATCGCGGCGCCGGCCCCGGCGTCGGCATTGAAGCGCTCCACCGCGCCACGCGCGATCGCCTCGATCAGGCGCACGTCGGTGTCGATCGGCAGGTGGTAGCCGTGGTCCTCGAGCGTCGCGGTGGGGATGACCACCACGAGGTCGTCGCGGCCGGCCAGCTCGCGCAGCTCGAGCCACGTGTGGGCCCCGTACTCGGTGCGCGGCAGGCCGCGGGTGTCCGGGACCGGCTCCGGGGCCGTGGCGCGCGTCTCCGTCACGCCCGACCCCCGAACGCGGCTCTCAGGGGGGCCACGGCGCGCAGCAGCTCGAGCGCGAGCTCACCGCGGTCGTCGGTGAGACCGTTGGGGATGACCAGCCGGGCCTGGCTGCCCACGGCGTCGGCCCCCAGCGCAGCGGCGGCAAAGCGGGTGGCGGTGGAGAAGAACACGATGGTGCCCCGCGTCGCGGTGGCGACGAGCGCGGCGCCCTCGGCGCCGGGAACGCTCGTGCACACCAGCGTCAGGTCGGCGGCGCCCTCCATCGCCTGTGCCAGGGCGAGCGCATCGGTGACATCGGCGCGGATGGCGGCGGTGCCCGGGTCGACGGCCCGCGCGCGCTCGAGGGCGCTGGTGTCGATGTCGGCCACGGTGACGATCCCGCCGGGGCCCACCACCGAGCGCGCGGCGGCCAGCGCCAGCAGACCGGCGTGACCCGCGCCGAGCACAAGGACGTGGTCGCCCACGGCGGCCAATTCCTGTGCGTAGCTGGCGACCGGGTAGACGTCGAAGGCTCTCAGCGAGACCTCCGCCCCGAGGTCGGCGGCGACGCGGCCGCAGCGCATCGCCCCGGTGACGACTGCCCGCCCCTGCACCGGGACCAGCGGGGTGGCCGGATCGACCGGCCCCACCGCATCGAGCTCCAGCGGCACGGCAATCAGCGACGCGAGGGGGACGACGAGCTCCCCCGGGATCAGGTCGTCCAGGTCGCGGTCCGCGCCCACCGTCGTGACCCGTCCCAGAACCACCCCGCCCGACCCGGTGACCGGGTTCTGGAGCTTGCCGTGCTCGGCGACGATGGTCCCGATCAGCTCGGCCATCGCCTCCGGGTCACCCGCGCCGCGGCGCCGGATGTCGGCGAAGCTGGTCGAGTCGATGGCGAGCATCTCCGCCGCCAACTCCGCCTCGTAGGCGTTGGCCGGCAGGGCGGCGTCGAGGCGCCGGGCGATGTGCGCCAGGGCGCCCCGGGGCTCGAGTGAGCGGTGGACGCCGAGACGTGCCGCGTCGCTGACGTCGGCGCGGAGCACGGTCATCGCGGCGCCTCGGTCACGGGGCAGCGGGCGGCCGCCTCGACGAGGTCCTGTCGCCGGCACCCGAGCTCGAGCGCGGCGGCGGTCAGGGTCATGCTCACGTAGCGCTCCGGGGTGTGGTCGGCGTCGCCGAGCACCATGTGGACCGAGAGCCCGTCGGTCAGGGCCGACAAACGCTGGGCGACACCGGACGGGTCCTCCGCCGTCCACTCGCCGGCCTCGATGCCCTCCACCACGATGTCCTCGATCGCCTGCCGCCAACGGCGGTGAAACCGACGCTGGGCCACCGCGGTGTCCGGATGGTGGCGCGCATAGACCCACAGGTCGATCCACAGCATCCAGTCGCTGGTGCTGGAGCGGACGATCAGCCACGCCAGCCGTTCGCACGCGCTGTCGAGCTGCCTGAGCTCCTCGAGCACCGGCTCATAGAACATGTCGTCGGCGCGCGAGATCGCCTCGGCGAACAGCTCGTCCTTGGTGCCGAAGTAGTACACGACGCTCGTGGGGCTCAACCCGGCCCGCTTGGCCACGTCGGCGATCCGCACGCTCCACAGCCCCTTCTCGCGCACGAGCTCGGTCGCCGTGGCGAGGATCTGCGGCCGCCGGACCGCGTCCAGTCGGCGTCTCGGCCGGCGCACCCCGCTGGTCATGACTCCGCCCAGATCATGAAATGGTGACTCCAAACGGCGATTTCAAGGCGCGGTTATATTCCCGCTGGCGATGGAAGTCAAGGTCCGCGAACGCCCCATCACCGCGCTCTTCGATCCGGCGTCGGTCGCGGTTGTCGGCGCCTCGGACGACACCCGCAAATGGGGCAACTGGCTGGCCCGTGGGGCTCTGCGCGGCGAGGGCCACCGGCCCGCCTACCTGGTCAACCATCGCGCCGAGACGATCCTCGGGCGCAAGGCGTACGCGACGCTGCACGACCTTCCCGAGACGCCCGAGCTGGTGGTCGTCGCGGTGCCGGGCCCCGCCATCGCGGCCACCGTCGACGCCGCGCTCGACGCCGGGGCGCGCGCGCTGGTCGTCATCAGCGCCGGGGCCGGCGGCGAGGAGCGCGACGCCCACGACGCGGCGCTCGCCCAGCGCGTCCGCGACGCCGGGGCGGTGCTGCTCGGACCCAACTGCCTGGGCGTCCTTGACTCCGGACGGCGGCTCGAGCTGGTCCCCAACCCGCTGCCGGCCGGCGCCATCGGGCTCATCTCCCAGAGCGGAAACCTCGCGCTCGAGCTCGGGCTGATGGCCGCCCCCGAGGCGCTCGGGTTCTCGCGCTTTGCCTCGCTGGGCAACCAGGCCGACCTCGGCGCCACCGAGCTCATCGACGCCTTTGCCGACCACGAGCCCACCCGGGTCATCGCCGTCTACATCGAGGACTTCCGCGACGGCCGGGCCTTCGCGCGCGCCGCCGCCCGGGCCGTGGAGGCGGGCACGCCGGTCGTCGCGCTGGCCATCGACGGCAGCGGCGCCGGCTCGCGGGCGGTCCAGTCGCACACCGGCGCGCTGGCCTCCGACGGCGCCGCCATCGACGCAGCCTTTGCCGCCGCCGGAGTCCTGCGCGTGCGCACCCCGCGTGAGCTCGTCGACGCCGCCCAGGCGCTGCTGCGCTCCCCCTCCGCGCGCGGGCGCCGGGTGGCGGTGCTGGGCGACGGCGGCGGCCATGTCAGCATCGCCGCCGCCGTGGTCGCGAACGCGGGCCTTCAGGTGCCGGAGCTGTCCGACGCGGCCGCGGCGCCACTGCGCGACACGCTGCCGGCGGCGGCCGGCGTCTCGAACCCGATCGATCTGGCCGGCGCCGCCGAGCAGGATGTCCACGTCTTTGACCGGATCACCCTCGATCTGCTGGGCGGCGGAGAGTTCGACGCGCTGCTGATCACCGGCTACTTCGGCGGCTACGCCGAGTACGGCCCCGAGACGGCCACCGAGGAGCTGCGCACCGCCGAGCTGCTGGGCGCCGCGGTGACCGCGACCGGCCGGCCCGTGGTGGCCCAGACGATGTACCCGCACGGCCCCGCGGCCCAGGCGCTGCGGCGCTCGGGCGTCCCGGTGTATGAGTCCGTCGAGCAGGCCGCCGGGGCGCTGGCCCTGCTGGCCGGCCGCGGCGCGTGGGCGCCGCAGGCGATCCCGGAGCTGCCGCCCCCGGCGCCGCCGGCCGACGGCGACGGATACCTCGCGGCGCGAGCCCTGCTGGCCGAGGCCGGGATCCGCTTTGTCGCCCATCACGAGGTCACCGGCGTCGAGGAGGCCGTGCAGGCCGCTCTGCAGATCGGTTACCCGGTCGTCCTCAAGGCGCTGGGCGAGACCCACAAGTCCGATGCCGGTGGCGTGGTGTTGAACATCGCCAACGAGAGCCAGCTGCGCGCCGCCTACGCCCAGGTCCACGCCGCCCTGGAGCCGGAGCGCTGCACGGTCGAACGCATGGCCCCGCTCACCGACGGCATCGAGTTGCTCATCGGCGCACGCTGGGATCCGCGTTTCGGACCGGTGGCCCTCGCCGGCAGCGGCGGCCTCTATGCCGAGATCCTGCGCGACACCGCAGTCCGGCTGGCCCCGGTGACCGAGGCCGAGGCCGAGGCGATGCTGCGCGCGCTGCGCATCGCGCCGCTGCTCACCGGCGCTCGCGGCCGGCCGCCGCTCAGCCTGGAGGCCGCCGCCGCCACCCTGGCCGCACTGTCACGCGTGGCCGCCGCCCACCCCGAGCTGGCCGAGCTGGAGATCAACCCCCTGCTGGTCACGCGCACCGAGGCGATCGGCCTCGACGCGCGCCTCATCCACGCATCAACACCACGAGACCGGAATGAGAATGAGTCTTAGTCCTGGACTCATTCTCATTTGCGAGAAGGAGCGAGAGAGTGCAGTTCACCTACACCCCTGAGCAGCAGGAGCTGCGCGACCGCGCCCAGCGGCTGACCGAGGCAATCATCCCGTTCGAGGAGCCGTGCGAGCAGGGACGCGGCCTGCCCGACGACTCGCTGGCCGAGATCCGCCGCCTCACCCTCGAGCACGAGCTCAACGCCATCAACATGCCCACCGAGTGGGGCGGCCAGGGGCTGTCCGTGCTCGACCAGGTGATCGTGCAGGAGCGGCTGGGCCAGCTCACCAACGCGCTGTGGGACGCGGTGTGGCGGCCCGCTAACGCCCTGCGCCACTGCACCCCCGCGCAGCGCGACCGCTACCTCATCCCCGCCATCAACGGCGAGCGCCGTGACTGCTTTGCCGTCACCGAGGAGAAGGCCGGCTCTGACCCGTCGCTCATCGAGACCGTGGCCGTGCGCGACGGCGACGGCTTCGCCATCAGCGGCGAGAAGTGGTTCGTCACCGTCGGCGACGTCGCCGACTTCCTCATCGTTCAGGCGCTGGTGGGCGACGAGCGCGCGCCCACGCTGTTCCTGGTGGACAAGAACCTCGCCGGTGTCTCGGTCAAGCGCACCCCCGCCTACATGCACACGTTCGTCTTCGAGCACCCTGAGTTCGTCTTCGACGGCGTCGCGTTGGGTTCAGAGCAGGTGCTCGGCGAGATCGGCGGCGGCTATGACCTCACCCGCGAGTGGTTCGTGGAGGAGCGGCTGATGATCGCCGCGCGTGCCACCGGGGCCGCCGAGCGCGCCCTCACGCTGGCCTCGGAGTTCGCCAACACGCGCATCCAGTCGGGCGGCCCGATCGCCCAGCACCAGCTCATCGGCGCGATGATCGCCGACAGCGTGTGCGACATCGCGCTGTGCCGCGCGCTCACTCACCAGGTCGCGTGGGAGGCCGACGCCGGGATGTCACCCAAGCTGCTGCACGCCAAGGCGGCGATGGTCAAGCTCACCGCATCGGAGGCTGCCGGGCGAGTCATCGATCGGGCGCTCCAGATCTTCGGCGGCCGCGGGTACATGCGCGAGAACCCGGTCGAGCGGTTGTACCGCGACATCCGCGTGGACCGGATCTGGGAGGGCACCTCGGAGATCCAGCGCATGATCATCGCCAACGAGGTGTCCAAGCGCGGCCTGGAGCAGCTGGTGACCTACCGGGTCGCGCAGCCCGCCGTCCATGCTTGAGCTCACCGACGAGCAGCGCGAGATCCAGCGGGTCTGCCGGGACTTCGCCGCCCGGGAGATCCGCCCCATCTCGCTCGCCGTCGACGAGGCCGACACCGAGCTCCCGCGCGAGATCTGGGCCAAGGCCTCCCGGCTCGGCCTGACCTCGTTCATGCTGCCCGAGGAGTACGGCGGCGCCGGCATGACCGACTGCCTCACCGGCTGCCTCGTCCAGGAGGAGCTCTCGCACGGCTGCAGCGGGATCGGCAACCTCATCACCTCCAACGGCTTCTTCGCCGAGCCGGTCCTGGCGCTGGGCACCGAGGAGCAGAAGCGGCGGTGGCTGTCCCCGCTGGCCGGCGACGACCCGCCGTTCACCGCCCTGGCCATCACCGAGCCCGAGAGCGGCTCGGACGCCGCGTCGATCCGCACCCGGGCACGGCGAGTCGACGGCGGCTACGTGCTGAACGGCCAGAAGGCGTGGATCTCCAACGGAGGGGTGTCGCGGTTCTACGTGATCTTCGCCACCGTGGAGCCGGGCAGCGGGCACCGCGGGATCACCGCCTTCCTCGTCCAGGACGACGACGAGGGCCTTCGCTGCGGGCCGGCGCTGCGCAAGATGGGCCAGCGGGCCATCCCCAACTGCGAGCTGTTCCTCGACGACCTGTTCGTCTCAGAGGACCGCCGCATCGGCGAGGAGGGCACGGGGTTCACCGGGCTCATGCACACCTTCGACCGCTCTCGCGTGACGCTGGCGGCATCGGCCACCGGCCTGGCCCGCGCCGCGCTCGAGTACGCCACCGCCTACGCCAAGCAGCGCGAGCAGTTCGGCAAGCCGATCGGCCAGCATCAGGCCGTGGCCTTCCGCCTGGCCGACATGGCGCTACGCGTCGACGCCAGCCGGTTGCTCACGTGGCGCGCCGCGCAGATGGTCGACCGCGGCGAACGGGCCACCACCGAGGCGGCGATGGCCAAGTTGCACGCGTCCGAGACCGCGATGTGGTGCACCTGGGCGGCCGTGCAGACGCTGGGCGGGTGGGGCTACAGCCGCGAGTATCCGGTGGAGAAGTGGATGCGTGACGCCAAGCTGGAGGAGATCGAGGAGGGCACCTCGGACATCCAGCGGCTGGTCATCTCGCGCGGGCTGCTGCGCTGAGCCAGGGGCGGCGGGGGCGACCGCCACCCCTCCCAGCAGCAGCGGCTATCGCGTCGCGGCGTCAGCCTGCTGGGCGAGCGTCGTCAGCGCCTGGAAGAAGGCGGGCGACTGGCCGCGGAACAGGCCCATGTCGGTCAGGAACTTGGCCACGCCCATCGCGATGCCCTTCGTCTCGGTGGGCCGCACGATCGACACCGCCGGGAGCTTGCGGCCCAGCCAGCTCGTCGTCGGCTCGGGCATGATGAGGTTGGTCTGGAAGTCCTGGCCGCCGAACGGGCGCTTGTTGAGGTCGGGGAAGACCAGCCCATTGGTCGGGTCGCGCAGCGCCGGGGCGTTGCCGGCCTTGTCGGCCCAGGTCTGGAAGTGCATCGCCTCGGTCGGGCCGATGCTGAGCACGACCCGCAGCACGTCGACGTCCCGGACCCGCTGCGCCACCGCGGGATACAGGCTGGTGCCGCCCTGCTCGATGGTCCCGAAGTGGAACCCAGCGGTGTTGGCGATCGCCTGGAGGTGCTTCTTGTTCTTGAGGTCGGCGTTGTTGCGGGGGATGGCCGGCCACCGGCCCTTGGCCAGCGCCGGGACGGCCTGCGCGAAGTTGTCGCCGTTGTCGGGGTTCTTGGTCCGCGAGCGATACCGCGTCCACCACGACGTGTCGACGGTGAGCTCCATCAGGTTGGTGATGCGCTTGAGGTTGGCCGCACCCTTGGCGGTGCTCCCGGGCAGCGTGCGGAACTGGTCGAGATTGACGGGCTGGGCCCCACGGGACTGCAGGTAGGCGTTGATGAAGGTGAAGTGGGTGAACTCGTCCTCGGTGTTGTCATGCACGTACTGGGCCATGTCGCTGTCGAGCTGGCTCACCGCCTCGGTGAACGCCTTGTTGCCGGTGCCATGGGGCACCTCGTTGTCCTGGATGCCGCACAGCTCGTTGTACTGCTGCCACAGGTCGGTCTCGAGGATTTCGGCCGCGGCCAGGAACCGCAGGATGGCGGCGTCGCCGGTGGACAGGTCGCCGGCGCCGAAGGCCGCGGGGGCAGCGGACAGCGAACCGACGCCGAGCACGGTGAGCCCGGCTCCGGCGATGAACCGCCGGCGGTTGGTAACGCGCTCGGGGCGCTCGGTATGCGGGGACTCGGGGGTATGGCTGGTCACGTCTACTCCGATCTGAACGTACGCCGGACCACGCGCCGCGGGGGAGTGCGGAGCGCGCAAGGGGTCAGCGACACGCACGCCCAGCGGCTGCGCTCGCCCACGCAGATTCCGCACGCACCCGGCTCGCGGCCGCGGCGCAACTCTCAGCGTCGTGTGTCTTCGCCCTTAGCCGTTAAGACGCTCTGGGCCCGGTTGTCTTCCCGGGATCAGGCAGGTCCGGCTCGTCGGCGACGTCGCGCGCCACCAGCGCCGCGTAGGCGCCGGCGCGCTCCATCAGCTGCTCGTGGGTGCCGCGCTCGACGATGTGTCCCTGGTCGAGGACCACGATCTGGTCGGCGTCGCGGACGGTGGACAGGCGGTGGGCGATGGTGATCGTGGTGCGCCCCTCCGAGAGGCGCTCCAGCTCGGCCTGCACCGCGTACTCGGTGCGGGTGTCCAGCGCGCTCGTCGCCTCGTCGAGCACGAGCACGGGCGGATTGCGCAGCACGGTGCGGGCGATCGCCATCCGCTGCTTCTCGCCACCGGAGAAGCGATAGCCACGCTCGCCGACGATCGTGTCGTAGCCGTCGGGCAGCGAGGCCACCAGGTCGTGGATCCGGGCGGTGCGCGCGGCGTCCTCGATCTCCTGGTCGGTGGCGTCGGGACGGGCAAAGCGCAGGTTCTCGCGAACGCTGGCGTGAAACAGGTAGGTCTCCTGGGAGACCACGCCGACAGTCGCGGCCAGCGAGGCCAGCGACACCTGGCGGATGTCGACGCCGTCGACCGTCACCCGGCCCTCCTGGGGCTCGTAGAGCCGTGCCGCCAGGTAGCCGAGCGTCGTCTTGCCCGCGCCGGTCTCGCCCACGACCGCGGTCCGCGTCCCCGCGGGGACGACCAGGTCGATGTGGCGCAGCGTCCACTCCTCCGCGTCGGTTCCGGGAACCCCGTAGCGGAACGACACATCCTCGAAGCGGACCTCGCCCAGCACCTCCTCAGGACGGAGGGTGACCGGGTCCTCGGCCTCCACGATGTCGACCGGCAGGTCGAGGTACTCGAAGATGCGATCGAACAGGGCCATCGAGGACTCGATGTCGGCCTGCGTACCGAGCAGAGAATTGATCGGGAACAACAGCCGCGTCTGCAGCGTGGTGAACGCCACCACCGTGCCGATGGAGATCGTGCTGGAGACGAATGACTGCCCGGCAAGCCAGTAGACGACCGCCGGCTGGACGGCGAAGATGAACTGAATCGTGGCCATCATCCAGCGGCCGGCCATGCGGCTGCGCACCTCGAGCTCGGCGATGCCCTTGGACTCCCGGGTGAAGCGCTCGGCCAGGTCGTGGCCACGGCCCATCGTCTTGCCGAGCATGATCCCCGAGACCGAGAGCGACTCGGCGACGAGCGCTGACATGTCGGCCAGGCGCTTCTGCTGCTCGGTGGTGATCGTGCGTCGGATCTTGCCGACGCGCCGGGTCCCCCACACGCTCGGTGGCACGAAGATGAGCGAGAGCAGCGCCAGCCGCCAGTTCAGCAGGCACATGGCGACAAGCGCAGCCACCACAGTTGTGACATTGGACGCGATGGTCGTGGCCGTGGTGGTGACGACGCTGTCCAGGCCGCCGATGTCGTTGGCGATGCGCGACTGCACCTCGCCGGTACGAGTGCGCGTGAAGAAGGCAAGCGACATCCGCTGCAGGTGCTGGTAGACCGCAGCGCGCAGGTCGTGCATGACCCGCTGGCCGACCATATTGGAGAGGTAGGTCTGCCAGACAGAGGTGGCGTTGGTGAACAGCGCGACGCCGATCATCCCCAGGACGCACGCGGTCAGCACCGCGTTGTCATGCTGGAAGAGCCCGACATCGAGCGCCCGCCTCAGCAGGAACGGGCTGAGCATGCTGACCCCGGCGGCGATGATGATCATGACCAGCACCACGGTCAGCCGCATCCGGTAGGGCTTGAACAGGGCGAGGATCCGCCCCCGGTCGCGCGGGCGGCTCGGGTCCATCAGCTCAGGCGACTTCTTGCCCGACCCGCGCGTGGAACGCATGAAGCCGCTGCCGCCGGCACCGTGCGACGCCGCAAATCCTCGATGTCCAGAGCTCATGATCTCCTCTCATCCTAGGAAGCGGCCGTCCCCGCCGGCGCAGGTCATCTACTGTTCTGGGGCATGAGTGATGACTGGCGCGTACGGGTCGACGTTCACGAGGACGGGGTGGCCCGCTGGCTGACCGAGCAGCTCGACGCCGACGAGCTCGAGCACGACCTTCGGCACTCATTTGATGACCGCGTCGTCGTCTCGACGGACGGCCCGTTGCTCTTCTGTTACGCGGGCTCGCGCGACCAGGCCCAGCGCGTCGCGGACCTGGTGACCCAGCTCGCCCAGACGCGCGACATCACCGCCGACGTGCAGATCGCGCAGTGGCACCCGGTCTCCGAGGAATGGGAGAGCCCCGACGAGCCGCTGCCCGCCACCGCCGCCCAGACGGAGGCAGAGCGCGAGGAGCGCGTCGAGGACGAACGCGAGGAGTCGGCCGAACAGGGCTACCCGGACTTCGAGGTCCGCGTCCAGACCCGGTCGCGCCACGACGCCACGGAGCTGTCTCACCGGCTGGATGACGAGGGGGTTCCGCACGTGCACCGCTCGCACTACCTGCTCATCGGCGCGACCGATGAGGACAGCGCCCAGGGGCTGGCCGAGCGCCTGCGCGCAGAGGCGCCCGCGGGCTCCGAGGTGGTGGTCGAGCCCAACCGCCGCTCGGTCTACGAGCACCGCCCCTGGAATCCGTTCACGCTCCTCGGCGGGCTCGGAGGCTGACAAAACCGCCGCAAACCGGTCATTCGCGGTGACAGCGGGTGACCAAAGTTTGCGTTTTGTGGGTAAGCCTCGATACTGCCGACCTTGCGCGAGGAAGCCGACATCCACGACCTCCAGGCCCGGCGGGCCCCTTTGTCGGCGCCGTCGTCGCCTGCGCGCGAGCGCGAGTACGCTCCGCTCACGGGCGCCAGCGCGTTTCCCCCGATCGCCGAGTACGCGTTCCTCTCGGACTGTGAGACGGTGGCGCTGGTGGCGCCCTCGGGCGCGATCGAGTGGATGTGCCTGCCCCGCGTGGACTCGCCGAGCATCTTTGGGGCCATGCTCGACCGCGATGCCGGCTTGTTCCGCCTCGGCCCTGACGGCGCGACCGTCCCGGCGGCGCGGCGCTACCTCCCCGGCACGATGGTGCTCGAGACCAGCTGGGGCTCGGGCTCGGGCTGGATCATCGTCCGCGACGTGCTGCTGATCGGGCGCTGGCATCACGAGCACGACCGCTCCCACACCCACCGCCGCGCACCCACCGACTACGACGCCGATCACGTCCTGCTCCGCACCGTGCGCTGTGTCAACGGCGAGGTCCAGCTCCTTCTCGACTGCGAGCCCAAGTTCGACTACGGCCGCGATCCGGCCAACTGGGAGTACTCGGGCGACGGCTACAACGAGGGCTGTGCGCGCAGCAAGGACGGCAGCGTCGAGCTGAAGCTCACCACCGACCTGCGCCTGGGCTTCGAGGGCAGCCGGGCGACGGCGCGCCATCTCATGAAGGAGGGCGAGACCGTCTACGCCGCGCTGTCGTGGTCAGAGCACAAACCGCCCCAGAACATCGAGGAGGCCTACGAGCGATCGGTGTGGACCGCCCATCACTGGCAGCACTGGCTGGACCGCGGCAACTTCCCCGACCACCCGTGGCGGACGTTCCTGCAGCGCTCCGCGCTCACGCTCAAGGGTCTGACCTACGCGCCCAGCGGCGCCCTGCTGGCGGCCGCCACCACCTCCCTGCCCGAGACGCCGCAGGGCGAGCGCAACTGGGACTACCGCTACAGCTGGATCCGCGACTCGACGTTCATGCTGTGGGCGCTGCTGTCGCTGGGCTTTGAGTGGGAGGCCAACGACTTCTTCTACTTCATCGCCGACGTCGCCGCCGGCGAGGAGAACCTCCAGGTGATGTACGGCCTCGACGGCGAGCGCCAGCTCGACGAGTACATCCTGGAGCACCTCGAGGGCTATGAGCGCGCGCAGCCCGTGCGGGTGGGCAACGCCGCCTACGAGCAGAAGCAGCACGACGTCTGGGGCGCGCTGCTGGACTCGGTCTATCTGCACACCCGCAGCCGCGACTCGCTGGATGACCGCGTGTGGCGGATCCTGCAGCGCCAGGTCGAGCAGGCCATCGAGAACTGGCGCGAGCCCGACCGCGGCATCTGGGAGGTCCGCGGTGAGCCCAAGCACTTCACCTCGTCCAAGGTCTTCTGCTGGGTGGCCTGTGACCGCGGCGCCCGGCTGGCCGAGCTGCGCGAGGACTTCACCCGCGCCCGGCGCTGGCGTGAGGCGGCCGACGAGATCAAGGCCGACGTGCTCGCCAACGGCGTCGACGAGCGCGGCGTGTTCGTCCAGCACTACGAGACCGAGGCGCTCGATGCCGCGTTGCTGCTGCTGCCGCTGATGCGCTTCCTGCCGCCCGATGACGAGCGGATCCGCGCCACGGTGTTCGCCATCGCCGACGAGCTCACCGAGGGCGGCCTGGTCCTGCGCTACAAGACCGAGGAGACCGACGACGGCCTGGAGGGCAAGGAGGGCACGTTCCTCATCTGCTCGTTCTGGCTGGTGTCGGCGTTGTGCGAGATCGGCGAGCTGGACCGCGCGCGGTCACTGTGCGAGCGACTGCTGGGCTTCGCCAGCCCGCTGGGTCTCTACGCCGAGGAGATCGACCCGCAGACCGGCCGGCACCTGGGCAACTTCCCGCAGGCGTTCACGCACCTGGCGCTCATCAACGCCGTCATCCACGTGATCCGCGCCGACGAGGAGGTCGCTCAGGAGGCGTCGCCCTGGTCTGAGTGGAAGTAGTTAGCGAGTGTCCTGAAGCGGCCCGAGGGTCACGGGCAGCGTCTTGAGCTGGTTGATGAAGCCCGACTCCACGAACGTCGTGGACCCGGCCCTCGTCATCTCCGGGTAGCGGGCCAGCGTCTCCTGGAGCATGATCCGCAGCTCCAGCCGCGCCAGCGCGGTGCCGAGGCAGAAGTGGCGGCCGCCGGCGCCGAACGCCTGGTGCTCGGGGTTGCGGCGCACGTCGAAGCGGTCGGGATCCTCGTAGCGCGACGCGTCGCGGTTGGATGAGACGTACCACATGACGACCTTGTCGCCCTCGCGGATCTCCTGGCCGGCCAGCTCGGTGTCGCACGTGGCCGTTCGCCGGAAATGCGCGAAGGCGGGGAACATGCGCAGCGACTCCTCGACGGCGCTGGGGATCAGCGACGGGTCGTCGAGCAGGAGCTGGCGCTCCTCGGGGTGCTCCATGAGCGCCTTCATGCCGCTGCAGTAGGTGGCCTTGGTGCTGTCGTTGCCCGCGGCCATGAGCAGGAAGAAGCCCATCACGATCTCGTGCTCCTCCAGCTTCTGCCCATCGATCTCGGCGTGGACGAGCACCGAGGTGAGATCCTCGGTGGGCGTCTCGCGCCGAGCGGAGATGAGCTCGGTGCAGCGGCGGAAGATCTCGGGGATCTCGTTGGCCATGATGCTCTCCATCCCCTCCGGGGCGAGATCAGGGTCGCCGGCCGCGAGCGAGACGTTCATCAGCTTGGCCCAGATGGCGTCATCCTCCTCGGGGACGCCCATGAAGCTCCCGATCACGCGCGAGACGATCGGCTGGGCGACGTCGGCCACCAGGTCGCAGCTGTCGCGACCCTTCAGGCGATCGAGCACACGCACGGTGATCTCCCGGATCGCGTCCTCGTGCGCGGCGATCCGCTTCGGGGTGAAGCCCGCCTGGAAGAGCATCTTGAGCCGGTCGTGCTTGGGCGGGTCCATGCCGATGAACATCGCCCGCATGAGCTCCAACGGGAACCCGTCGGTGATCGCGGTGACGCCGCCCACCTCGGAGGAGTAGGTCCTCCAGTCACGGCTGACGGCGTGGATGTCCTCGGGCAGCGTGACCGACCAGTAGCCGGGCTCGTTGGGGTACTCGCCGATGCGCGAGGTCCAGTGGACGGGGCATTCGTTGCGCAGCCGGGCGAACAGCTGATGCGGCGGACCGTCGATCCAGAGCTGCCGCTCGGTCACCAGCACCTGGTCGAGATCGCCTTCGAGGGCCTGCTCGAGGTCACGACGAGTTGATGTCACCTGCTCCTCCTGACGGGCCGATGGACCGCGCCGAATGCTACTGGCTGGCTAGCCAGCTTAGTGCTCAGAATCAAAATTCCGGGTGAGTTCTCTCGAGTGGCTGGGCGTGGATGACGGGTGGCGGCGAACCAAGTCGTACTGGTGGTCCGGCGCGTTCGCCGCCGGGCGGGCGGGTCCGGTTCTGCGTCCAGCCGCCGCGAGAACGCCGCGGAATTTCTGATTCGGAGCACTCAGATCTCAGCGGATCACGAACGTGGCGTTTCCGAGCGCCTTGCCATAGTGAGCGGCCCGCTGCGGCCCGTAGCCCGGCCACACGTACCAGTGGTAGCGGCCGGGGGCCAGCCGGTGGCGCTTGCCGCCGAAGCGCCAGGTCTTCGAGAGCTTGAAGCTGGCATGCGTGGGCCAGGCGCTGAGGATCTTCGATCCCCGGAAGAGCTGGACGTTGTAGTAGCTGGCCTTGGGGATCTCGGTCCAGCGCAGCGTCGGAGGGCCACTGAGGTGGGCATCGGGCCCGGGCGAGAGCAGGCGGACCCCCGGCTTGATCCTGACCGTCCGCTGGGTGACGTTGCCGGCCTGGTCGGCCGCGGTGATCGTGTACGTGTAGGCGGTGCCGTTGCGCACCGCGTGGTCCTGGTAGGTCGTTGCGCCGCCCGTGTACAACACGCTGCTCGGGGCCTTCGCCAGCCCGGGCTGGCGGGCGATCTGGACCCACGCGAGCGGCGCGGGCGCGGCGGACGCATGCCAGTTCAGGCCGGCCAGGCGGTCGGCCGGCTGGGAGGAGACCGTGAGGCTGGGCGGGGTCGCGTCGTAGCGGAACGGGAAGCTCGCGCTCGCGGTCTTGCCCGCGTTGTCGGTGCACGTGCCCGCGAGGGACGTGGCGGTGGTGTCGGGGCCGCCGTAGGCCTGGGCGGGCGTGCACGAGGCGATGCCGGAGAAGGCCGTGCCTGCGAGGGTGACCGTGACCGGGTGGTTGTACCAGCCGTTGGCGTCCGGGGGACGGTCTGGCGTGGCGGTCGGCTGTCGGCGTCGAGATCTCGATGTTCAAGCGGGAAGCTGATCGATGCCGTGCCGCTCCGACCCGTGACGCCGAGCACGACACGGTCGTGTGATCGACCTCGAACAGTGTACGGATCTGTGAGCCGCATCCGGTGCGTCGATGCGGGGAGGGTCGACGTGCCACGACGACGGTGACCGGGCTCGTCTACCACGCGCCGGATGGTCGCACGCCCGCACCCGGGAGCACCGTGCACTACACGTCAGCGTCCAGCGCGTTCGCGCTGCGCTGCCGCCGCGGAGCACAGAGCCACCGCGACAACGCACGCCACCAGCAGCAGCCGCTCTCATGCCGCGGACCCCATGATCTCCCGGCTCAGCCGGCTCGCCACGCGCAGCAGCGACAGGCTCGCTGCGACAAGGACGAGCAGGACCAGCGCGCCGACGAGCAGCAGGACGCCGCTGTTGTGAGCCGGCGCCGGGCGCGCGGCGGGATGGCTGGCGACGACGGGCGCAGCGGGACGGACGACGGGACTCGATCGGCGAGCCTGCGCGCGATGGTGTCGCGCGTGCGTCCGGGCGCGGTGCACCTTCCGCGCGGCATGGTGGGGACGCGACCGGGTGTGCGTGACGGTCGTCGGCCGCGCCGGGGTGGTCACGGCCGGCTGCTGCGCCGGCGTCGAGGCGGGCGCGTGGCTCGGCGTGGATACCGGCAGGTGCGTGTTACCCACCGGCGTGCTGTGGTGCGGCCGCGCCGAGGGCGCCGAGGGCGCCGGGTCGGGCGAAGGCGCGGGCGCCGTCGTCGTGGCAGGGGCCTTCTGAGGGCTGGGCCCTGCGGCCTGCGCTGCCGTGATCGGCCCCGCGACCGATGTCGCGGCGACCGCCGCGATCAGGCTAATGCGTGGCCATCGTGCCATGGGTCATGGCAACTGACGATGCTGAGCTTGAACGTCGCGCGTTCCCCTCCGCACGTTGTTGCTCTCTCCTCTTGGAGCCCAACGGATGTCTGCCCGTTCATCTTGCGCGGGTCCCCGCGCCCCCTAATCATCGCACCCGGCGCCAGCGCCGGCTACCGAACGCCAGGGCCGCGAGCATCAGCGCCACCGTCAGCTCGATGCTCGGGAGCGCCGTTGAGCCCCGGGCGACGGCGCTCTGAACCGTCCCGGCCGGCGTGGACGGCGCGGCGTGGTCAGGCCGCACGGCGCCGTGATGATGCCGGCTATGCCTCTGATGCCGGCTGTGACTCACGTGGCCGAGGCCCTCGGTCTGCACGACGCGGGAGCTGGCGAGCGAGACGAGCGCCCCCTGCCCCGCCGCGGCCGACACCGAGACCGCGGTCAGCTGGTCGGAGCGCGTCGCCGGCCGCGACGTCCCCGACACCGCGACACCCAGCCCGGCGCCCACGATGCGGACCGCCGCGCCCCCGCTGTCGCGAATCCGGCGGCCCGTCGACGGCTGCGCGGAGATCGGCGGTGCGACGGGCACGGGCGCCGCCGGAGTCGTGACGACCGGCGCTGTGGCGTCCGCGGGCGGTGGGACGTCGACGACGGTGGAGTCCGTCCCACTCGACGTCTGGGTCTCGACGGCGTCATAGCACCAGGCCAGGCACCCCACCTGCACCTGCCAGACGACCCGCGACACCGTGTTCTCGGCCCCCGCGCCGGCGCCGTCCACCGCCTGCACCGTCGCGTTTGACTGCTGGGCCGATTGGGTCTGCTGGGTCCCCGTGCAGTAGAAGATGCATCCGACCTGGAGCTGGACGATCCCCTGAGCCGTTTGGTTGACGACGGCCGCGCCGGTCCCGCCGTCGGCCGGTGCACCGGCCGACGTCACGACGACCTGGGTCGTGCCGTTGAGCTGGTTGGCGGCCTGGGATTGGTGCCCGCCACCGTTCTGCGACTGCGCGGCGGTCTGCTGGGTGGCGCTCTGATCGGCGCCCGGCGCTGCGCCTGCCGTCGGCGGTGTCGGCACGTGGAGCTCGCCCAGGAGCTGCTCGATCTGGGCCAATGTGAGCCCGGACGTGTCCAGCGTGGTCGTGCCGTAGCAGTGCGCGAGGCACCCCACCTGCACCTGGGTGACGCCTGGGGGCAGAGGGCTCGGCGCCGGGGTCGCATGGCCGCCGTTCGCGGCCGACGTCCGGGTGGTGACGGGCGGCGGCGATCCGACCGCGGCCCCGCCGTCGTGGGGCGCTGGCGGACCCACGGCCTGGACGGTCGAGTTGTCCTGGGTTGCCTGCTGGACCTGGCTGCCACCGGCGCAATGCGAGACGCACGTCGAGACCTGGGATTGGGTGATTGTCTGCGTGGTCGAGTTCGATGCGGCAGGTGGCGGTGAGGCTGGTGGTGTAGGTGCCGGCTCGGATGCTGCCGGCGGGCCCGAATCGGCCGGCGGCGTCGAATTCGGGGGTGATATCGCCCCTGATCCGGGTGATATCGGTGCCGCCGTGGGCGTCCCCGGCGCCGGAACGGGCGTCGTGGACGGCGTTGTCGGCGTCGCCGGCGCGGGAACCGGCACCGCGGGCGGTGTCGGCGCGGTGGGCGTCGTCGTCGGCGCGGGCGATACCGGAGCGGGTGATACCGGCGATACCGGCGGGGTGGGCACGGCGATAACCGGCGTGACCGGCGTCACTGGCGCGACCGGAGCGACCGGAGCGACCGGAGCGACCGGCACCGATACCTGGACCGACGGCGTCAGCCCGGTCAGGCTGGCGCCAGCATTGCCCGCGGATGCGGGCCCGGCGGCCTGCGCCGCGGCGCTCCCCGCCAGCAATGTGGCGGTGGTGATGAGTGCGAGTTGTCTGGCGAGCTTGACTTGGTGCATCAACGGCTACTTGGTGCCGGAACGCCCCGGCAGCGGTCTGCCGGGGGTTCCGAAGCATCAAGGGGGCCCGGCCGGGTCAGGCTCGGCCGGCCGGACCGCCCCCACGAGGCGTCAGGCTGTCTGGCCCTGGCCTCCGTCCTGCGCGGTTCCGGCGTTGTTGCCGGCACCGCTGAGCGAACCATTGAGCGCGTTCTGCGCCGCAGTGTTGGCTCCACCCAGCACGTCGCCGCCCGCGGTGTTCACCGGGACGTTCGAGTTGACCAGGTTCTGCCATGCGTTCGCGCACGAGGCAGCGAGCTGCGCCGTGAGGGAACCCTGCAGGTTGAACTGCGCCTGGCCGGCGCCGCCACAGCCAATGCTGCAGCCCGATCCGGCCGACTGGGTCTGGTTGCTGGTCTGGCCCGTGTTGGCGTTGTTGCCCGCACCGCTCAGCGCACCGTTACCGGCGTTCTGAGAGGCGGTGTTCGCGCCACCCACGATGTCGCCACCGGCGACGTTCACCGGAACGTTGGCATTCACCGCGTTCTGGTTGGCGTTGGCCGCCGACAGGGCTGCCTGCAGCGTCGCCGCGTACTGCGCCGACTGCTGCGCCTGCCCAGCGCCGCCACAACCGACGCTGCATCCCGACCCGGCCGACTGGGTCTGGTTGTTGGTCTGACCCGTACCGGCGTTGTTGCCCGCACCGCTCGCCGCGCCGTTGAGGGCGTTTTGAGAGGCGGTGTTCGCGCCACCCGTGATGTCGCCACCGGCGACGTTCACCGGAACGTTGGCGTTCACGGCGTTCTGGTTGGCGTTGGCGGCGGAGTCAGCCAGCTGGCCCGTCAACGAACCCTGCTGACTGTCCTGCGCCTGCCCGGAGCCGCCGCAACCCACGCTGCAGCTCGACCCGGCGGACTGACCCTGGTTGTTGGTCTGACCCGTGTTGGCGTTGTTGCCCGCACCGCTCAGCGCGCCGTTACCGGCGTTCTGAGAGGCCGTGTTCGCGCCACCCGTGATGTCGCCACCGGCGACGTTCACCGGAACGTTGGCGTTCACGGTGTTCTGGTTGGCGTCCGCACCGGACTTCGCCGCCTGGAGCGTCGCCGCTCCCTGGGCGGAGTCCTGCGCCTGGCCCGAGCCGCCGCAACCCACGCTGCAGCTCGACCCGGCCGACTGGGTCTGGTTGTTGGTCTGATTCGTGCCGGCGTTGTTGCCCGCGCCGCTCAGCGCGCCGTTGCCGGCGTTCTGAGACGCGGTGTTGGCGCCACCGGTCACGTTGCCGCCCGCGGTGTTGACCGGGACGTTGCTGTTGACGGCGCCCTGGTCGGCGTTGGCCTGAGAGGCCGCCCCCTGGAGCGTCGACGCCAGCTGGGTCGACCCCTGAGCCTGGCCGGCGCCGCCGCAGCCGACGCTGCAGCTGGACCCGGCCGACTGGGTCTGGTTGTTGGTCTGAGTGGTGGAGGCGTTGTTGCCTGCGCCGCTCGCCGCGCCGTTGAGGGCGTTTTGAGAGGCGGTGTTCGCGCCACCCGTGACGTTGCCGCCGGCCGTGTTGACCGGAGCGTTGGTGTTCACGGCGTTCTGCCCGGCCTGTGCCTGTGAGGCCGCCTTCTGCAGGGTCGCCGCGAGCTGGGAGGCCAGCTGCGCCTGACCGACGCCAGCGGCACCCCCTCCCGTGCTGCCCGGGTCGCCTCCCGCCATCGCTGTGGCCGGTACGGCCATTGCGACGAGGGTGACAACCAGAGCGATCATTTTTGATCGCATTGCTGTTCTCTCCTGAGTGGAATCTGTGCCCCGTCCGGTCGAGCCGGACCAGATGCACTGAGACGGTGGCCGCCGCGGCACCTGCCGGACGGCCCGGCGACAGCTCGGTCAAAGCCGAGACAGCCGCCGTTCGTGACCAAACAGCGAGAGCTACCCCGGGCGTTCGAGTCGCAGGGACAGCAGCGTGGACCGCCACGCCGACAGGTCCAGCGACACACGGGTCGACATCAGGAAGATCAAGAAGAGCGCTGCGCCCGTCATCAGCGCGGCCGCTGCGGCGCCGCCACCGGCGCCGGCAGCCGCGGCCGCGGGTCCGCCACCCGTCATCGGGAGGATGAGCGGCGGCGCCGAGCTACCCGGCTCGGGGGCCGAGTGCGCCGGTCGCGGCGCCGGACTGTGTCGCAGCGGATGAAGCGAGAGCCGGACCGGCAGCCGTGTGGGCACCGGCGGCTGGGCGCTGTGAGCAGGCCATGACGCCGCCGGGGCGCCCACCGGCCACGGACGTCCCACGCCGGCGGGCACTGCCGCCTCGGCGTGTCGCGCGCGCTGGGCGCGCCGATGTCCGGTGCCTCGGCTCGGCGCCGGGTGATGCTGCGCGACCCCGGGCGTGGCCGGCGTGGCACCAGGGGGTGCCGTCACGGCCGCACCCAACGGAATCACCGACGTCGGCATGACAGCGAGTCCTGGGATCGCCGTGGTGCTCAGCGGCCAACCCATCGCCCCGAGGAGGGTCCCCAGGCCCGGTGCGGGCGCCGGCGCGCTCGGTGCGGACGACGTCGCGCTGAAGGGCCAGCCCACGAGCCACGGGATCGAGATCGCGGGCAGCTGCACCGTGGGCACGCTGCCGACGGCCGGCGCGGTGATGGTCGGCATGGGAGGCGGCGGTAGCGCCGTGACGGGCGCCACGGGCGCCGGCGCAGCATGCGCGATGCGCACGGGTGGCACCGCGTTCGCCCCCGCGCGCGCCGCCGACGCCGCGACCGGCAGGGGCGGGCCGGCGGCGCGCGCAGAGTGAACAGGCGGGGCAGGCGGCCCCGGGTCCCCCGAGGCCGTGCCCGCTGGAACCGCCGCGGGGGGCGCGGCGGGCTGCCGGGCCGTCACAGGGGGCGTGACGACGGCCCGCGCAGATGAAGTGGGGGTGGCAGCCAGTGGCTGCGCCGGGACGGCCGGAACGGCGACCGCCGGCAGGGCGGCGCTCACGGCGGCCGCGGCCGCGTCGACGGCGTTCTGTGCCTCCGCCAGTCCGGCCTGGGCCAGCGCGCCGGGGGCCACGGCCATGTCGGCCTGCGCCGCCTGAGGCGCGGCGATCGCCGCCGCCGCGATCAGGGTTGTGATCCCGGCCCAGCGTGCCCCTCGAATGTGCCGCCCCCGGCCTGACATCGTCTACGACGGCCCCCGAGGGATGTTGAGCTTTGTGCAGATCCCCACACCCTTAAGATCCCCCGGGCGGCCTGGTCTGATCCATGCAAGCGCTCAGACGGCCCTTGGTACCATCGCGCTGATACCGCCCAGGGGAAACGGGCTGAGGTGGAAGGGTGACGTCAAGGCAGCGCACTCTGGCGATCGCGGATCGTGAGAGCCTGATCGAGTCGCATCTGCCGCTGGCCAAGTCGGTGGCGCGACGCTACGTGGGTCGTGGCGTCGAATTGGACGACCTCGTGCAGGTCGCCGCGGTCGGTCTCGTGAAGGCGGCGAACCGGTTTGACACCCGTCGCGGCGCTTCGTTCCCGGCGTTCGCGGAGCCCACGATCGAGGGCGAGATCCGCCACCACCTGCGCGACCGCTCGGGGACCGTGAGGATCCCCCGCGAGCTGCAGCGGCTGGGCAAGCGCCTGCGCAGCCGGCAGTCGGAATTGGCCGCCAGCCTTGGGCGTGCGCCGACTCTGAGCGAGCTGGCCGACGCCGTCGACGCCGACACCAAGGAGGTCGAGCGTGCCCTCGCCGCCGAGCTGGCGCGGGAGCCGGTCAGCCTGCCGCGGCCGGAGGACAGCGCCGCGGCGGAGGTCGATGCCGAGCCCTATGCGGGCAGCGATGACCGCCTGCTGATCAGCGAGCGGATGCACGTCCTGGACGACCGCGAGCGCCAGATCGTGTACCTGCGCTTCCACGCCGATATGACCGAGCGCCAGATCGCCGGCGAGCTCCGGATCTCCCAGGCGCACGTGTCCCGGCTGCTGGCGGGGGCCCTCACCAAATTGCGCGCCGAGCTCGCCGACGAAGAAACCCCCGTAAAGACGGGTGATACCACGCCCCAAACCGTGGTATCACCCGCTGTCATGGCCTCCGACACGCCCGAGAGCAAGCCCGCCAAGGCCGGCGCCGCGGGCAAGGCGGTGGCCAAGCCGGGCGCCGGCTACAGCGGACGGTTCCTGGTGCGGATGTCGGGCGACCTGCACCAGCAGCTCGCCCAGGCCGCCGAGCGCGAGCAGGTCAGCCTCAACCGCTTCGTCACCGACGCCCTGGCCGAGTCCGTCACGATCGACGGTCCCGGCGAACCGGGCACGGCCGAACCGGTCACCGCCGAGCCGCCCCCGGCCGAGCCCGGGCGCAACCCGCGCCGGACGCTGCAGATGGTGCTGGCCGCCAACCTGGTGCTCGTCGTCCTCGCCGGCACGATCGCCGTCGTGCTGCTCGTGCTCGCGCTCAACCAGGGACTCTGACGCCGCGCCGGAGGTGCCGGCCCGGGCCACACCGCGACCATTCGACGCCAAACCTCCGCGGCGCCTCGAGATTTGGCGACATGTGGCTGCTCCGCGTACACCTCCGGACAAATCGTTCGTGCGCGCCGCGATTTGTCGCCGATTGGTCGCATCAGTCACCGTGCGTCCCCTTCGTGGGCCGTCTGAGCCGGGTAGACGCAGGCCCCGAAGGGGCCGAGCACACCCGGCGTCCGGTCGGACGCGCGGACAGAGCGTCGGTGTCAGCGCGCGACGGTCGTCTCGGCGTGCCGCTCGCCGCGTGTCCGGGCGCGCCGCGAGGCCCCGGCGCCCGGAACCTCATCGGCGACCGCCGGATTGCCGCCGCGGAACCACGACGCCGCGGCCGCGACCAGGCACGCGACGATCGCGAACGCAAACGCCTCGTGCAGCCCGTTGCGGAACGGCGCCGAGATGAGGTTGGGGAAGAACGAGCGCCCCACCACGAGCGCATGCTGGTGGGCGGGGAGCTGGGCCAGCACATGGGCACCGACGAGGTGCTGGATCGGGTTGTAGCCCAGGAAGGCGGCGAACAGGATTGACACCGGTGGCAGCTGGGCGACGTGGTGGGCGGTCGCGGCGGGAACGCCGTGGGCCTGCAGGCCCGCCGACATCGTGTGGGGCAGCGTCGCGGACAGTCCGACGATCATCAGCGTGAAGAAGATCCCGATCGACAGCACCTGGGCGGAGTTCTGGAAGGTCTGGTTCATGCCGCCGCCGGCGCCCCGGTCGGCCGGGGGCAGGCTGTTCATCACCCCGGCGCGGTTGGGCGAAGCGAACATCCCCATCGAGACCCCATTGAGGAACAGGCACGCCGCGAACAGCGGGTACGGAAAGTTGGTCGGCAGGAGCGCGAGCAGGAGGAAGCTCACCGCCGCGCTGAGCATTCCGCCCGTCGCGAACGGCCGGGCGCCGTACTTGTCGGACAGGTAGCCCGACGTCGGGCCGGCCAGCAGCATCCCGATGGTGAGCGGCAGGATGTAGATGCCGGCCCAGAGCGGCGTGTCGGTGAAGTCGTAGCCGTGCTGGGGCAGCCAGATCCCCTGCAGCCAGATGATGAGGATGAACATCAGGCCGCCTCGGGCCACCGCGGAGAGGAACGTCGACAGCGTGCCGAACGTGAAGGCGCGGATCTTGAACAGGGGCAGGCGGAACATGGGGTCCTCGACGCGGCGCTCGACGACGGCGAAGATCGCCAGCGAGAGCACTCCGGAGGCGATGAGGATGAGCACCTTCGGGCTGCCCCACCCGGTCGCCGAGCTGCCGTACGGGCGGATCCCGTAGGTGACGGCGACCATGATGAGGATGAGGCCGAGCGCGAAGGTGACGTTGCCCGGCCAGTCGATCCGCGCGCGCCTGGGCTTGGAGAGCTCCTGGAGCTTGAGGTAGGCCCACACGGTCCCGAACAGCCCGACTGGGACGGAGATCAGGAACACCAGCCGCCAGCTGATCGGCGCGAGCAGACCGCCGAGCACCAGGCCGATGAACATCCCCGAGACGCCCACGATGTTGTTGATGCCCAGGGCCATGCCCCGCTGGTTGGCCGGGAAGGCGTCGGTGATGATCGCCGCCGAGTTGGCGAGCAGGCAGGCGGCGCCGACGCCCTGGACGATCCGGAAGACGATGAGGAACACGGCGCCGTCGCGGCCGGTGAGCCAGTCGACGGTGAGAATGAGAGACGCCACCGTGTAGATGACGAACCCCAGGTTGTAGATGCGCACGCGGCCGTACATGTCGCCCAGCCGGCCGAGGCTGACGATCAGCACGCTCGAGACGACGAGGAAGCCGAGGATCATCCACAGCAGGTAGAAGCTGTTGGCCGGCACCAGCGGGTCGAGGTTGATCCCGCGGAAGATGTTGGGCATCGCGATGAGCGTGATCGACGCGTCGAGCGTCGCCAGCAGCACGCCAAGCGTGCAGTTGGACAGCGCGATCCACTTGTAGTTGGGACCGCGGGGATCGCTGCGCGTGCCTCTCAGCGAGTGGCGCGCCACGGCTCAGCCGACCTCTTGGGCGTGGACCAACTCGGGCTGCTCGACCGGCGCCGGCGGGGGCGCGAAACGCTGCTCCTTCATCACCGGCACGAGCGTCCCGGCGACCGTCGCGACCACGAGGAAGAAGGCCTCGAGGGCGAACGAGTCCGTGAACCCGTTGACGGTGGGTAGGCCGTTGGCGACGTTGTCGGCGATGAGGGTGGCGACGATCTGGCCGCCGAGCGCGCCGCCCAGGGTCCGCATCACCGTGTTCATGCCGGTGGCCGCGCCGGTCTGGCTGGGTGGGACGGCCTGGACGACGAGGTTGCCGAGTGCGGCGAAGGCCAGCCCGATCCCGACCCCGAGCAGGGCGGCGCTGATCAGCATGTCGTAGGGGTGGCCGTGGGCGACGGCCAGGAGCCCGAAGGAGAGCGCGGTGATCGCGCTGCCCACGATCACCGCCATCTTGGAGCCGTAGCGGCGCGCGACGCGGCCGGCCACGGATCCCAGCGCGCTCATCCCGAGCGCGGCCGGGAGCAGGTACAGCCCGGCGACGACCACCGAGGCGCCGAAGCCGAAGCCGGTGGTCGTGGGCAGCTGGGCGAACTGGGGGAAGACGAGGAACGAGGCGTACATCCCGGCGCCGAGCAGGAAGGCGACGAGATTCGTGGTCCAGATCCCGCGGATTCGCATCATCGCCATGTCGATGAGCGGCACCTCGCTGCGCACCTCCACCACGATCCACGCCGCGCAGATGACCAATCCGACGGCGAGCAGCCCGAGGGTCTTGGGCGAGCCCCAGCCCCAGGTGATGGTCTCCGAGATGGAGATGAGCACGCAGCAGAAGCCGACGGTCATGAGCAACGCCGCGAGCCAGTTCACGCGGCCGGGCACCCGGACCGGAGACTCGGGTACGAACAGCTGAGTGCAGATGCCGGCGGCCACAGTGACCAGCAACGGGATCCAGAACAGCCAGTGGTAGTTCAGGTGTTCGATGATCAGGCCGCCGAGCACGATCCCGATGCCCCCGCCGACGCCGAGGACCGACGAGAGAATGCCGATGCTGCCGGCCACCCGTTCGCGCGGGAACTCGTCGCGGACGATCCCGAACGCCAGCGGGAAGATGCCGCCGCCCGCGCCCTGGATGACGCGCCCGATGATCATCGGCGTGAGCGACGTCGACAGCGCCGAGACGACTGTGCCGGCGCCGAGGATGATCAACGTGATGACCAGCAGGCGCTCCTTGCCGTACATGTCACCGAGGCGGCCGATGATCGACGTGGCCACCGACGCGGACAGCAGGTAGCCGGTGAGGATCCAGGTGACACCGGTCTCTGTGGTGTGCAGGCTCTGCTGCAGGGAGGGCAGCGCGGGGATGACCGCGGAGCTCAACATCGAGTAGCCCATCCCGGCGAGAGCGGTGACGGCGAGGATCAGATTTGGGTTGATTCCATGATCCCTGTGGCCGTCCGCTGTCACCCGGGGTAGTCTAGCGGAATGATGATTCCGGTAACAGAGCCGGAGGCCGCCTCCGGACGCGTCGGATGGACCGCGCTCGACGCCGGAGCCAAGCGCGAACGGCTGCTGGTGGCGGCCACCGAGGTGTTCGCACGCGACGGGCTGGACGCTCCGATGAGCGTCGTGGCCGACGCCGCCGGAGCCGGCGTGGCCAGCGTCTACCGCCTGTTCGAGTCAAAGCGCGAGCTGCTGGCGGCCCTGGTGGTGCGCCGAATGGACGAGATTGCCGCCGCGGCGCAGGAGGCCTACGAGCAGCCCGGCAACCGGTGGGAAGCGCTCACCGGGATGGTGAGGACGCTGGTGAGCGCGCAGCGCGCCGATTACCTGATCGGAGACGCGCGGGCCGCGGTGGCGACCCATCCTGACGTGATCGACGCGGTCACCCGAGCCAGCGCGGCCCAGGAGCGTCTGCTGGCCGCCGCGCGCGCCGAGGGAAGGCTGCGCGCCGACGCCACGACGCTCGACCTGCGGCTCCTGTTCGCCGCCACCCGCGCGGCCCGCCGGGTCGAGCCCGACCAGTGGCCGCGGATGCTCGAGCTGATGATCGACTCACTCGACGCCGATCGAGGCACCACCTCGCACTGACGGCGCCCGCCGACCAATATCGTTGCGCCCTGACCCAGGCCAGAGGGAAGGAGAGCCCCGTTGAAGATGCGCGCCGCGGTGTTGGAGGAGTTCGCCACGCCCCTCCAGGTGACTGAGCTGGACCTGGCGGACCCCAAGCCGGGTGAGGTGCTGGTCCGGCTCGCCGCGTGCGGGGTCTGCCACACCGATATGTACACGGCGTCGGGCGTGGACCCGTCCGGCTATGCGCCGGCCGTCCTCGGGCACGAGGGCGCCGGATTCGTGGAGAAGGTCGGCGAGGGCGTGTCGAGCCTCTCCCCGGGCGACCTCGTCGTGACGCTGTTCTCGCCGCAGTGCCGTGAGTGCGTGCACTGTCTCAGCCCCGACACGAACCTCTGCCTGGCCATCCGCGATCAGCAGAACAAGGGCTACCTGCCCGACGGGACCACACGTCTCTCCCGTGACGGTGAGCCGATCCGCCACTTCATGGGCACGAGCACGTTCGCCGAGTACACCGTCATGCCCGAGATCGCGCTGGCCAAGGTCTCTCCAGACGCGGAGCCCGACCACGCCTGCCTGTTCGCGTGCGGCCTGTCCACCGGGCTCGGCGCGGCGATGAACACCGCCAAGGTCAAGGCGGGCTCGACCTGCGTCGTCTTCGGCGCCGGCATGGTCGGCCTGGGCGCCGTCGCCGGCTGCCGGCTGCAGGGAGCCGAGCGGGTCATCTGCGTCGACCTGTCCGACGACCGGCTGGAGCTGGCCAAGGGCCAGGGGGCCACCGAGACGTGGATCGCGGACGAGAACACCGTTCAGCGCGTGCTCGACGAGACCGGAGGCTTCGGGGCCGATTACACCTTCGAGGCCACCGGCCTGGTGGCGGTCATGCGCCAGGCGGTCGAGGCGGCGCGCATGGGCTGGGGCCTGTGCACCGTGGCCGGCGTGGCCGGCCGCGGCGAGACGCTCGACGTGATCCCGCGCTACCTGATCACGGGGCGGCGGATCTGCGGGTCCTCGTTCGGCGGCGTCAAGGGCCGCGACCAGGTGCCCCAGCTCGTTCAGCTCTACCTCGACGGTCAGATCGACGTCGATCCGTTCATCTCCCACACGATCACGCTCGACAACGTCAACGAAGGCTTCGAGCTGATGGAGCGCCAGGACGGGATCCGCAGCGTGATCTCGTTCTCGTGACGCTGGCCGGAGCGCCATAAAGCCGAACCGGCCCCCCGAGGGGGGCCGGCTCAACTACGGCGGGGATATGGGTGACCGGCGCATCACTCGCCGGTCACTTGTGAGGCGGGCAGTGGGAGGTTCTGCCCGAAGACGACTCTGGCGAGCGCGTTTCAGAATTCCGTAGGGACTAGCGAAGAGTTCTCAAAGGGGATCACGTCATTACCCGGTGGGTAATCGACGGCGTGACCGGCGGCTGGGAACGTGCCCAGCCATGAGCACTCAATCGATATCGGCCGTCGGCCCAGCACCGGCGGCGTTCTCCCCCACTCGCAGCCGCTGGCTGCCGTTGCCGGTGATCCTCGCCGGCACCTTCATGGTCGTGCTGGACTTCTTCATCGTCAACGTCGCGCTGCCGGACATGCAGGCTCACCTGCACGCGTCCAACGGCGCGATCGAATGGGTCGTGGCCGGCTACGGCCTCACCAATGCCGTGTTCCTCATCACCGGCGCGCGCCTGGGTGATCGGCTGGGCCGCGTCCGCGTCTTCACCGCCGGGCTGGCGTTGTTCACGCTCGCCTCGGCCGGGTGCGGACTGGCGGGCACGCCCGAGGTCCTGATCATCTCGCGCCTGGCCCAGGGCTGTGCCTCGGCGATGCTGATGCCCAACGTCCTGGCCATCATCG
Organism: uncultured Actinomycetota bacterium; assembly: GCA_963708835.1. GTDB lineage: Bacteria > Actinomycetota > Thermoleophilia > Solirubrobacterales > Solirubrobacteraceae > Palsa-465. Next base: position 478,031 of record CAVPUB010000005.1, read on the forward strand.
GCGTCCTCTACGACGGCGCCGACCGCGCCAAGGCGCTGGCCGCCTACGGCATGAGCATGGGCTTTGCCGCGGTGTCGGGCCAGCTGATCGGCGGCATCCTCGTCCAGGCCAACCCGGCCGGGCTGGGGTGGCGCAGCTGCTTTCTCATCAACATCCCGATCGGCGTCCTCGCCGTGATCGCGGCACCGCGGGTCATCAGGGGGGGCGGGGTCGATTCCCGGGGCCAGGCCGGCAGCCTGGACCTCGCCGGCACCACGCTGGCGACCCTCGGCCTCACCGCGATCGTGCTGCCGCTGGTGGAGGGTCGCGCGCACGGCTGGCCGCTGTGGACGTGGCTGTCGCTCGCCGTGGCCCCCGTCCTCATCGGTGCGTTCGCGCTCCAGCAGCGCCGGCTGGCCGCCCGGGGCGGCACGCCGCTGATGCCGCCCGAGCTGTTTCGCTCGCGCGGGGTCACCGTCGGGCTCGCCGCCCAGCTGCTGTTCTGGAGCGGGCAGGCGTCGTTCTTCCTCGTGCTGTCGCTGTATCTGCAGCTCGGCCGGGGCATGAGCGCACTGCATTCCGGGCTGGTATTCACGATCCTGGCCGTGGCGTACCTGGCGACGTCGCTCAAGGCCCCGGCGCTGACGGTGCGTCACGGACGGCGGGTCCTGGCGGCCGGCGCGGGCATGCTCGCCGTCGGTCACCTCACGCTCGCGCTGACCGTGGCCGACGTCGGCATCGGCGGCTCGGTGCTGGCGCTCGCCCCCGGGCTCGCGCTCGTCGGAGCCGGCATGGGCCTGGGCATCACCCCGCTGGCCTCGCTGATCATGGCGGCGGCCCCGCCACAGCATGTCGGCGGCATCTCGGGCGTGCTGTCGACGATGCAGAACGTCGGCAACGCGATCGGGGTGGCAGTGGTCGGCGTGCTGTTCTACGGCGCCGTTTCGCACGGGTTCGCCGGCGCGTTCGAGATCAGCGTGATCGCCCTGGCGGTGGCTCTGACCGGCGTTGCCGCACTCACCCGGCTCATCCCGGCGACGGTAGGCTCGTGATGGTGACGATCGCCGAAAACCAGGTCCACACCTCCCGCCCCCACAACCACCGAGTGGGTCCGTTGCTGCGCGATTGGCGCCAGCGCCGCCGCATGAGCCAGATGGAGCTCGCGCTGGAGGCCGGGGTCTCGACGAGGCATCTCAGCTTCGTCGAGACCGGCCGGTCACGGCCGAGCGCCGAGATGGTGCTCCACCTCGCCGAGCGACTCGACGTCCCGCTGCGCGAGCGCAACGAGCTCCTGCTGGCCGCCGGCTTCGCCCCGCAGTACTCGGCGCGGGACTTCGAGGACCCCGCGCTGCGCGAGGTCCGCGACGCGGTCAGCCGCGTCCTGGCGGCCCATGAGCCGTACCCGGCGATCGCGGTGGACCGCTATTGGAACCTCGTCGCCTCCAACGAGGCGCTCGGCCCGTTCCTGGAGGGGGTCGCGCCCGAGCTGCTCGTGCCGCCGGTCAACACCATTCGCCTCGCACTGCACCCTGACGGGGTCGCGCCGCGGATCCTCAACCTCGGCGAGTACCGGGCCGACCTGGTCGAGCGCCTGGACCGGGCCGCCCGGCTCACGGGCGACCCGCTGCTGGCAGAGCTCCACGAGGAGATGCTCGGTTACCCCGGTCCCGAGGCCGCGCAGGCTCCTGTTGACGCCGCGGTGACGGTGGGGCTGCGGCTGGCCCCGGCCCCGGGCTCCGACGCGCCCGAGCTGTCGTTCTTCAGCACCATCACCACGTTCGGGACCGCGGTCGACGTGACCGTCTCAGAGCTCGCCGTCGAGGCGTTCTTCCCCGCCGACGCGCAGACGGCCGAGTACCTGCGGACCTGAAGCAGGGCACGCCGCGTAGAGGTGGTGTGCGCAGGCTCATGCTGGTCCCGGCTCTGGCCCTGGCCGTCCTTGCGGCGATGACGGCGCCCGCCGGAGCCGGTGACCAGCGGACCTCACTAGGCGGCGGCGTCAGCGTGGTGCTGCCCCGCGAATGGCACGTCGTGCGCCACGCCAGCGAGGTGACGGACCCGATCCCGCGGGCCTTCGCGACATTTCACGTCCGCCTCGGCCGTCACTCCTGCGAGTGCGGAAGCCCAGACATCGCCGGCTTCCCCCGCGACGGCGCGTTCGTGTTGGCCTGGGAGTACTCCCGCATCACCCGCCGGGACCTCAGGTACTTCCCCGTCCACGCCGAGGACTTCCGCATCGGACGCTCCGTCATCAGCGACAACTGCGCCGCGAGCGACGGGCGCACCTTCCGCGCGGGGGGCCGGGGCTTCGACGTCCGCATCTACCTCGGACCTGATGCCCCGGCCTCCGCGCGGCGTCAGATCGCGGCGATCCTCGACAGCTGGCGCGTCACCTAGCGCCGGCGCGCCGCCGGCTCGAGGCCCGGGTTGGGCCAGCCACCGTCGGCCGGGTTGACGTTGACCCCGGGCGGGACGATCGCGTCGATCTTGTCGAGCATCTCGTCGGAGAGGTGGACGTCGGCTGCGGTCAGCTGGGACTCGAGGTGCTCCATCGTGCGCGGGCCGATGATCGCCGCGGTCACCCCGGGGTGGCGGATGACGAAGGCGATGGCCATCTCGATGAGCGTCATCCCGGCCTCCTCGGCGACCCGGGCCAGCGCGTCGGCTGCCTCCAGCTTGCGCTGGTTGGCCGGCTGCGAGAGGTCGTAGCGATCGGGGATCCGGTCGGCGCGGTGAGACCCGGGCGCGTCCTCACCCACCCGGTAGCGGCCCGAGAGCCACCCGCCGGCCAACGGGCTCCACGGGATCACGCCCATCCCGTAACGCTGGGTGGTGGGCAGGACGTCCTTCTCGATCTCGCGGATGAGCATCGAGTACGGCGGCTGCTCGCAGACGAAGCGCTCGCGACCGCGGCGCTGGGCCGCCCACTGGGCCTCGACGATCTGCGAGGCTGGGAACGTCGAGGAGCCGATGTAGCGGACCTTGCCGGCGCGGACCAGATCGGTGAGCGCGCCCAGCGTCTCGTCGATGTCGGTGTCGGCCTCGGGGCGATGGATCTGGTAGAGGTCGATCCAGTCGGTGCCCAGCCGGCGCAGCGAGTTCTCGACCTCGCGCACGATCCAGCGGCGCGAGTTGCCGAACTCGTTGGGGTCATCGCCCATGGTGCCGTGCACCTTGGTGGCGAGGATGACGTTGTCGCGCTTGCCGCCGGCCAGCGCCTTGCCCACGATCTCCTCCGAGCCTCCCCGGGAGTAGACGTCGGCGGTGTCGATGAAGTTGATGCCGGCGTCGAGCGCGCGGTGGATGATGCGGATGCCGTTGTCAGGGTCTGGGTCGCCCCAGTCTCCGAACATCATCGCTCCGAGACAGAGCGGGCTGACCTTGACCCCGGTGGTGCCTAGTGTGCGGTAGTCCATGACTCCCACCCTAGTCCGCCGCCTGTGAAGTCCTTGGTCGCCGCGCGCCGGGCCCTGGCCGCGCGGCCGCAGGAGTAAGTTGAACGCGCATGAGCGACGACAGACACTTCGGACTCACTGGCCTGGCAACGATGGGCGCCAACCTCGCCCGCAACGTGGCCCATCACGACATTCCGGTGGCCGTGCACAACCGCACCACCAGCCGGATGACAACCTTCGTGGAGGAGCATGGCTCCGAGGGTCCCATCGAGGGCTTTGAGTCGACCGAGGAATGGGTGGGCGCGCTGGCCACGCCCCGGGTGCTGATGAGCATGGTCCAGGCCGGGCCGGCCACCGACGCCGTCATCGACGACATCGCGCCTCACCTCGACAAGGGCGACATCCTCATCGACGGCGGCAACGCCAACTACCGCGACACCCAGCGGCGCCACCAGCGGCTCGCCGAGCAGGGCATCCACTTCCTCGGCGTCGGCGTCTCCGGCGGCGAGGAGGGCGCGCTGAACGGGCCGAGCATCATGCCCGGCGGGGACCGCGAGCCCTATGACGCGTCGGTCAAGGCGGTCTTCGAGGCCATCGCCGCTCAGGTCGACGGCACGCCGTGCTGCACCTACGTCGGCGCCGACGGCGCCGGGCACTACGTGAAGATGGTCCACAACGGGATCGAGTACGCCGACATGCAGCTCATCGCCGAGAGCTATGACCTGCTGCGCAACGGCGTGGGCTGGGACGTGCCGCAGATCGCTCAGCGCTTCGAGCGCTGGAACACCTCCGAGCTCGAGTCCTTCCTCATCGAGATCGCCGCCCGCGTCCTCTCCAAGACCGACGACGCCACGGGCAAGCCGCTGGTCGACGTCATCCTCGACGCCGCCGAGCAGAAGGGCACCGGCCGCTGGACCGCGCAGGACGCGCTCGAGCTCGGCGTCCCGCTCACCGGGATCACCGAGGCAGTGTTCGCCCGGGCGCTGAGTGCGCTCAAGGACCAGCGCGTCCATGCCGCCGAGGTGCTCAAGGGCCCGGCCGGTCGCGCCTCCGACGAGTCGCTGGCCGACGACCTCGAGCACGCCCTCTACGCGTCCAAGATCGTGTCCTACGCCCAGGGCTTCGCCCAGATGGCGGCGGCCGCCGACAACGAGGGCTGGGACGTCGACCTCGGGTCGATGGCGACGATCTGGCGCGGCGGCTGCATCATCCGCGCTCGTTTCCTGGACCGGATTCGTGAGGCCTACGACGCCGAGCCCGGGCTGGCCAACCTCATGCTCGCCGACTTCTTCACGCAGGCGCTCGAGAACGCCCAGGACCCGTGGCGACGGGTGGTGGCCAGGGCCGCAGAGCTGGGCATCCCCACGCCCGCGTTCTCATCCTCGCTGGCCTACTACGACGGCTATCGCCGTGCCCGCGGGCCCGCCTCGCTCATCCAGGGGCTGCGCGACCTGTTCGGCGCGCACACCTACCGTCGCATCGACCGCGAGGGCACGTTCCACACACTGTGGGGCGCCGACGGCTCCGAGGTCGAGACCTAGAACGAACCGCCGCCGTTCAGGCCCGGGATCCAGTTGGTCCCGGCCAGCGGCACCTTGGCCATCGCCGACGCCTCGATGGTGAGCGCGACGAGGTCCTCGGGCTCCAGGTTGTGCACGTGGGACTTGCCGCAGGCGCGGGCCAGCGTCTGGGTCTCGAGGGTCAGGGTCCGCAGGTAGTTGGCCAGCCGCCGCCCCCCCACCACGGGGTCGAGCCGCTGCGGCCAGCTCGGGCTCCTGGGTGGAGATCCCGGCGGGGTCGCGGCCGGCCTGCCAGTCGTCGTAGTACCCGGCCGCCGAGCCGATCTCGGCGTACTGGGCGTCGTGCTCCGGCGCGTTGTCGCCGAGCGCGATGAGCGCGGCCACGCCGATCGAGACGGCGTCGGCGCCCAGCGCCAGCGCCTTGGCCACGTCGGCGCCGGTGCGAATCCCGCCGGAGACGATGAGCTGGACCTTGCGATGCATGTCGAGCTCCAGCAGCGACTCAACCGCCTGCGGGATGGCGGCCAGGATCGGGATCCCGACGTGCTCGATGAACACCTCCTGGGTGGCCGCGGTGCCGCCCTGCATGCCGTCGAGCACGACCGCGTCGGCGCCGGCCTTGACCGCCAGCGCGACGTCGTAGTAGGTGCGCGACGCGCCCACCTTGATGTAGATGGGGATGCGCCAGTCGGTGATCTCGCGCAGCTCCTGGATCTTGATCTCCAGGTCGTCGGGGCCGGTCCAGTCGGGGTGCCGGCAGGCGCTGCGCTGGTCGATCCCCTTGGGCAGGTCGCGCATCTCGGCGACCCGGTCGGAGATCTTGTGGCCGAGCAGCATGCCTCCGCCGCCGGGCTTGGCGCCCTGGCCCACGACGATCTCGATCGCGTCGGCGCGGCGCAGGTCGTCGGGGTTCATCCCGTAGCGGCTGGGCAGCAACTGGTAGACCAGCTTGGTGGAGTGCTCGCGCTCCTCGGGGGTCATGCCGCCGTCGCCGGTGGTCGTCGAGGTGCCGACCTCGCTGGCCCCGCGGCCGAGCGCCTCCTTGGCCTGACCCGACAGCGCGCCGAAGCTCATGCCGGCGATCGTGATGGGGATGTCGAGGTGGATCGGCTCGGAGGCGAAGCGGGTTCCGATGGTCACGTCGGTGGCGCAGCGCTCGCGGTAGCCCTCCAGCGGATAGCGCGACACGCTGGCGCCGAGGAAGAGCAGGTCGTCGAAGTGCGGGACCCGGCGCTTGGCGCCGAAGCCGCGGATGTCGTAGATGCCCTCGCGCGCGGCGCGCTGGATGTCGGCGATCGTGTCGCGATCGAAGGTGGCCGACTCGCGCAGGCCGGGCTGCCAGTGGCCGCGGCCGTTGGTGGTCGCACTCATGGGCGGGCGGGCATCTAATACACCCCGACGTTGTCGACCTTGAAGTTGTAGAGCTGGCGCGCGGACCCGTAGCGCGTGAACTCCGACGGGTCGGCGTCGACGTCGGCCGCGGCCAGGAGGTCGCGCAGCTGGGCGACGTGCTCGGGGCGCATCTCCTTCTCCACGCAGTCGGCGCCGAGCCCGGCGACGGCCCCGCGCACGTAGAGCCGCGCCTCGTACAGGGAGTCGCCCAGGGCCTCGCCGGCGTCGCCGCACACCACCAGGCTGCCGCGCTGGGCCATGAAGGCGCTCATGTGACCGACGGACCCGCGCACCACGATGTCGGCGCCTTTGAGCGAGATGCCGCACCGCGCCGAGGCGTCGCCATGGATGACCAGCAGCCCGCCGCGCGCCGTGGCGCCCGCGGCCTGGCTGGCCGATCCCTCGACGATCACCTGGCCGGACATCATGTTCTCCGCCACGCCGACGCCGCAGTTGCCGCGCACGCGGATCGTGGCCCGCTTGTTCATGCCGGCGCAGTAGTAGCCGACGTGCCCGTCGATCTCGACCTCGCAGTCGGCGTCCACCCCCACCGCGACGGCGTGGCGGCCGTCGGGATTGACGACCTGGATGCGCCCGGCGGCCTCCGGGCCGTGCAGGCGGCGGTTGAGCTCGCGCACCGTGTCCGCGCGCAGATCGAAGGTGAGCGCCGTGGCCGGCGTGGTCTCCGGTGTGGCCATCACGCCACCAGTGCGGTGCCCCAGCTGTACACGTGACCCGGCACCGGCTCCCAGCTCACCGCGTCCTCGGCGCCCGGGAGCACGGCGATGGCACGGTACTCGGAGGCCATCGCCACCCACTCGTCGGTCTCGGCCATCACCGCCGGCTTGCAGGCAATCGGGTCACGCAGAACCGCGAAGCCGTCGGCGGTGCCGACCGCGAACGTGTAGAAGCCGTCGAGGTCATCCAGGCAGCCCTCGAGCGCCTGCTCGAGCGACGCGCCCTGAGCCATGCGCCAGGTCAGGTAGCCCGCGGCGACCTCTGAGTCGTTGTCGGTCTGGAAGTGGATGCCCTCCCTGCGCAGGGCGCTGCGCAGGCGGTTGTGGTTCGACAGCGATCCGTTGTGGACCAGGCAGAGGTCAAGCCCTGTGGAGAACGGGTGCGAGTGCTCCGTGGTCACGCGGCTCTCGGTCGCCATCCGCGTGTGACCGAGCGCATGACTGCCCTCGATCGAGGCCAGGTCGAAGCGCCGCACGAACTCGGAGGGCACCCCGGCCTCCTTGTAGATCTCGATCGTCTGTCCCGCGCTCATCAGCGTGAGCTGTGGGTGCTGGGCGCGCAGCCACGCCTGCACCTCGTTCGCGCCCGCCGCCACGACGAACGTCGCGTGGGTGGCACGCACGCCCGTCAGCGATGCGTCGCCGAACTGCCGCGCCAGGGCGCCGGCCAGCTCGTCCCAGCCGGGCGCGTCCGCCGGCGTGTGGACGGAGATCTTGCACCACCCGTCGGGCGCAGGATCCCGGTAGAACGCCACCCCGGCACTGTCGGGGCCGCGGTCGGAGAGCTGCTGCAGCATCGCTGCCAGGTGAAGGCCCAGCTGCGAGCGCAGCGCGTCAGTCTTGGTGTAGAGACCCGCAATACCGCACATGGCCGGAGAGCGTAAGACCTGGTCTGACCCGCTCCAATGGCCGGGTCGGGCACACTTTCGGCGGGAAATGTGGCGACGTCACCCACACCGGGGTGCTGTCAACCCCGTGAAGCGGTGCTGCTTTGCGTTTGCGTTAGCAAACTAGAGCGCTAAGCGCTTCTGTGCGCGCTTGACCACGTGGAGCGCCTCGCGCAGCTCGGTGCGGGCGATCGGGGTGAGCGCTCCGGGATCGATGAGGTTGTCCGCGGGGCGGCCGTCGGCAATGAGCTGGGCGTGATGCGCGAAGCGCATCTGGGCGATCACCTCGAACGCCTCGCCGAGGGCGCCGGCTTCGTCTTCTGCGAGCGCGCCGGCGATGGCCACGGCCTCGATCCGGTCCAGCGTCGGCGAGATCGTCACCCCGGCCGCCAGGGCGTGGTAGCGCACGAGGTTGACCACCGGAATGATGGCCCCCTTCTTGAGGTCGAGATGACCGTCGCCGTCGGTGGACAGCTGGCCGCGGAAGCCGACCGCCACGGGGAAGCCGGAGGCGGAGCGGGCCAGCAGGCGCATGAACTGGGGATGCTCGCGGGCGGCACGGATACGCGCGGTGAGGTCGGAGACGACGGGAAGGCCACCGGCGGCGGGGCGGAAGTCAAAGGCCACCGTGGCCCGCACCAGGTGGGACTCGTCGGGCTGGGTCAGGCACTCGTCGAACGTACGCAGCCAGTCGGGCTTGGACATACGCCAGCGGCGGTTGCGGGCCATCACGCCGTTGTTGTCGATCCCGATCCCGCAGCGCTCGAGGCCCTCGTTGACGTCCTGGCCCAGTCGCTCGAAGTAGGCGTCGGCGGCCTCGGGCGTGAGCGCCGCACCCGGAGCCGGGCGCGCGTAGGCCAGCGCGTTGTCCTGATCTGAGGACGAGCGTGAACTCCCGGCGCGCCGCCGACCCCATGTCCAGCCACGCCCACGGCAGCGGTGCCGGCCCGTGAGTCCACAGTGAGAAGTCGATCAGCCGCGCCACCACGGCGTCGTGGGCCAGGCTCAGCACCCGGCCGAGGTCCCGGGAGGGCACCCCGGCGCGTGACAGGGTCAGGAACAACTGGGGCAGATGCGACACCGCCTGCACGAGCACATCGGCGTCGGGCGCCCCGAGGATCGTGTGGCGCAGCCCGATCGGGCTGTTGGCGTCCAGGCCGAGCAGGTCGGCCGCTGAGAGCACCCCGCAGACGCGCTCGCCGTCGAGCACCGCCAGGTGCTCCACTCCGGCCGCCAGCATGTCCACGGTCGCCTCGATCGCGAGCTGACGCACGGGGACGGTCGGCGCCGGGGCACGGGCCACCTCGTGGGCGGGGAGGTCGGCCGAGAAGCGGCCATCGGCCACCGCGGCGCGCACGTCGGCGTCGGTGAGGATGCCGATCGTCTCGTCGGGCATGGCCACCAGCAGCGCCTGGAGGTGGTCCGCCCCCAGCCGCTGGGCCGCCGAGCGCAGGGTCTCGGCCGGCTCCGTGTACACGGGCGCGCGCATGATCGCCGAGACCGGCGTGGTGCCGACGTCGTGCAGGCCGTGGACGGTGTGTCCCGCGCGCGTGAGGCGCTTGCGCAGCGAGCCGGCGACGTAGGACACGCCGGCATCGGTGGCCAACACCTGCCGGGCGGCGCTGGGCGGGAACAGCAGCGAGCTCGAGGGCTCGCGCGCACGCACCGTGAACGCCGGCGCCATCCCGGTCAAGAGCGACGGATGCCCGAAGCACTCGCCGGGCTCGAGGACCTGGATGACCTCGCCCGAGTGCACGACGTCCATGGATCCGGTCACGACCACCCACATCCCGGTGGCGGGCGGGCCGTCCTCGACGAGCAGCACGGTGCCCGGGGCCTGGTCATGAAGCGTCGCCTGAACCGTGAGGTCACGGAGCTGCTCGGGCGGCAGTGTGTCGAACGGCGGGTGCCCGGCGAGGAATGTGTCCAAGTCGTCCATGTCAGACACCGCAATTGTGTACGCATATCGCCTTGTGAGCCAACGGCGACATGTCAGGGTAAGCCCAGCAACGACCAGCGGACTTGGAGGGCACATGCCGGACGAAACGACGACGCCCGGACCATTCGAGGACGAGCTCGTCTACGAGGGCGCGGGGCTCCCGAAGACGACCAACTGGTGGGGCGCCTTCGTGATCGGCCTGGCGGGAACGATCCTGGTCACCGGGATCGCGCCGGTCATGGTCACCGAGCTGGGAGCCGCATCGGTACCCGTGATCGTGTTCATCACCATCACCGGCTATCTCGTGTGCCTCCTCCTGGCCGAGTTGTCGGCAATGATGCCCGATCGCTCGGGCGGATTGCCCTCCTACGCCTACCCCGCCTACAAGGAGAAGTGGCCGCGGTTCGCCGAGCACGTCAACGGGTTCACCGCGTGGGCGTACTGGCTGGGCTGGTTCCCGGTGGCGCCGCTGAACATGATCCTGGCCTCGCTCTACATCGCGGACCGGTTCAAGCTCACGAGCGGATCCCTGACGGTCTTCGACACTCCCATCAGCTACTGGACGCTGGGCATCTCGATCGTCGGCCTGATCATCCTCGCCGTCCCGGCGATCCGCGGGCTGCGCTTCGGGACGATGTTCGCCACGACGCTGGCGATCCTGTCCATGATCCCGCTCACCTTCCTGGCCATCGCGTGGATCTTCAACCCGTCCGTGGTCGACTTCGGCCAGCTCTTCCACTTCCAGCACACCAACGGCTCGAGCTTCTTCTCCAGCCTGTTCGGCCACAACTGGCTGACCTTGTACATCGCCTTCAGTTTCCTGCTCACCTGGAACGTGATCGCGATGGAGGCGGCCGCCTGCTACATCGGCGAGACCAAGAACCCCGATCGCGACGCCAAGATCGCGATGAACCTCGAGGGTCTCTATGGCCTGTTCATCTACACGATGATCCCGGTGGCCTTCATCATCGTCATCGGCAACCACGCGCTGGGCAACCCGGCGCTCGTCGATCCGCAGACCATGTTCGTGACCTTCGCCTCCAAGGTGTTCGGCGCTGGCGCCGGGTCAAACCTCCTGGACTGGCTGATCGCCATCATGCTGATCCTGGCGCTGATCCTGTCCGCGCTCAACGCCATCACGGGGACGGCGCGCTCCCTGCATCAGATGTCGACCGATGGTCAGTTCCCGAGGTTCTTCCAGAAGGTCAACCATCACGGAGTGCCGGACCGGGCGATGATCTTCAACGTCGTCTGCTCGATCCTGGTGGTCTTCGCCGGCGGCGCGGTGCAGATCTACACGCTCTCCAACGTCGGCTACCTGGCGTCGTTCATCCCGGTGCTGATCGGCTACTACCTGCTGCGCAAGCACCGCCCCAACGTTCGGCGGCCGTTCAAGCTGCCCGAGTACATGAAGTGGGTGGCAATCGCCATCGCCGCCCTCTACCTGGTCATCTACTTCTATGGCGGGCCGGTCTACGCCTCGTGTGCGTGTAACGCCGCAGGGACCACGACGCTGCCCTTCTACTTCATCGGATGGGGCGTGCTCCTGCTCTACCTGCCCCTGTACTGGTACCGCAAGCGGGTCGAGGATCCGCGCGGCGCGCCGGCCGAGGCGATCCCACCGCCCCAGGCGGGGATCGCATCCGGAGCCGGGGATTGAGCGCCGCCGCGCAGGTGGCGGAGCCCACACCCGGTCAGACTGCCTTCCGGCGGATCCTGCTGGCCTCTGAAGGCCGGCCGATCCCGCCGGCGGCGGTCGCTCGGACGGTCGAGCTCGCCAAGTCCGCCGGCGCGAGTGTGCACGTGTTCACGATCGCCCGGATCCACGGGACGGGCTTCGGCATGCCGGTGCCGGGGCTGCTGCCCACCAAGAAGGAGTGGGCCGAGCAGCGCGACATCGTGGCCAAGACGATCCGCCGCCTGGAGCGCAAGGGCCTGGAGGCCGACGGGCACGTGCTCGGCACACGCAACGCCACCAAGAAGATCCTGGCCGAGGCCCAGAAGGAGGGGTGCGACGTGATCGTCATGGCCGCCGACCCCGACCGCAACCGCGTCACCGGGAACATGATGTGGACCCAGGAGCCCCAGCGCGTGCGGCGCAAGGCCAAGCTGCCGGTGTTCCTGGTGCCCGACGAGACTCGCTGAGCCTGGAGCGGTGGATCCGGGCTACGCCGCGTCCGGGCGGCCGTGCAGCCGCGCCAGCTTGATCGCCAGCTCCAACGAGAGCAGATCGTCCTCGTTGAGGTCCAGGCCCGTGAGCTCCTCGATCCGTCCCAACCGCTGGCGCAGCGTGTTGGGGTGGATGTAGAGCGCGCGGGCCGACTCGATCACGCTGCGGCGCTCTGACAGGTAGCGCTCGAGCGTGTCCAGCAGCGAGGTGCGCCGCCGGCGGTCGTAGTCGATGAGCAGGTCGACGGCGGCGCGCATCCGGTCGCGAGGGGCGTCGTCGGCGCCGATCTGGACCAGGTAGCGGTACGCGCCGACCTGCGAGTAGGCGATCGCCCCGCCGTCGCGCAGGAGCGCGTGGGCGATGGTGGCCGCGTCGCGGGCCTCCCGGTAGGCGCCGGGGGCGTCGTCGGGGGTGTCGCGCTGCTCGGAGACGCCGATGACCGCGCCATGGGCCTGGCCCAGCTCGCGCGCCTGACGCAGGAGTCCGTCGACGGCGCCGCGGCGCGCCGCGCCGAAGGCCAGCAGCGCCCGCACCGGGCCGGGCCCGGACTCGATCGCCGAGCGCGGCGCGAGCTCGGCCAGCCCGCGGCCCAGCGCCTCGGCGGCGACGCGCCACTCGCCCGTGGACTGCGCGCGGGCGCCCGCGGGCTGCGCGGAGAGCACCAGGTATGGGGCGTTGAGGTCACAGCGCACCTCGGCGGCCTTGGCGGCGGCGAACGTCGTCGCCCCCGCGGACAGCGCCTCGAACAGGTCCTTGATCGTGTTGGCCTTGGTCAGGCCCTCGATCAGCTCGGCCCGCTTGATCGCGACCGCGGCCAGGTGAGCGATGGCTCGGGCGATCTCGGCGTCCTCGTCGGCGAACGCGCGCGCGTGGGCGGAGGCGACGCACAGCACCCCGATGCGCGCCCCGCCGGCGGCCAGCGGGGTCACGAGCACGTCGGCCAGGCCCTCGGTCGGCCACAGCGCCAGTCCCGCGGCGCGGCGGCCGGGCCCGGAGCGGTTCTCCAAGCCGGCCAGCATCACCTCGGCGACGTTGGTGATCGCGGGGGCGGGCAGGGTCTCGGGGTGCGAGGCCAGCGGGACGACGGTGTCCCCGTCGGCGCCCACGCGCAGGAGCTGGCAGGCCTCGGCGTCGAGCAAGGCCGCCGTGCCGCGGACCAGCACCTCGCCCAGCTCGCCGGCGTCCGGGGCGGCGGCCACCTGCTGGGCGAGCTCGGACAGGCCGGTCAGCGCGTCGACGCGGCGGCGCTCGCGGTCATAGAGCTGGGCGTTCTCGATTGCGCCCGAGACGAGCGAGGCGATGTGGGTGAGCAGGTTGGGCGTGTCCTCGCCGAACTCGTGCGGCGCGCGGGTGTGCAGGACGATCACCCCGATCGTCTCCCCGGCCCGCGACAGGATCGGCACCGCCGCCATCGACTGGAAGGACTCCTCCTCAAGCAGCGGCACGTACTTCATGCGCGGGTCCGCCATCGCCCGGTCGCGGATGAACTCGGGCCGGCGGTGGCGGGCCACCCAGCCGGCCAGGCCCTCCTTGACCGAGAAGCGGACGTTGCCGACGGCCTCGCCGAACACCGGCGAGGCCGCGCGGATGACGAGCTCTGAGTCCTCCAGCAGATAGATGAAGCAGGCGTGGCAGCCGGTGGCCTCGGTGGCGAGGTCGACCACGCCCTGCAGCATCGGCACGAGCTCCAGCGACGAGGACACGAGCCGGATGACCCCGTACAGGGTCCGGTTCTCCTCGCGGAGGCCGTGCAGCTCGGTGCCGATCGGGCTCGGTGGTTCGACGGGTAGTGCCATGCGGTCCTTGCTATGTGCGGCGCGCACATGCCCGGGCGCCCCAACGGGGTGCCCAGGACCATTGTGCAGCACTGTGGCGCCCGTATAGAACTGGGCAATGATCGATCCTCCCCGTAACGAAGACGACGTTCGCAAGATCGTCAAGGACAACGGCATCGAGTTTCTGTTCGCGCAGTTCGTGGACATGCACGGCAAGCCGAGCGCGAAGCTGGTCCCCGCCCACCACCTTGACGACCTGTTGACAGAAGGCGCCGGCTTTGCCGGCTTTGCCGCCGGCGACATCGGCCAGGGCCCTGACGATCCCGACATGATCGCGATGCCCGACCCGACCACGCTGACGATCCTGCCGTGGCGCCCGACCGTCGCGCGCTTTGCCTGCAACGTGACGGTGGAGGGCGAGGAGTGGGACTACTGCCCCCGCACCATCCTCCGCCGCGCGCTGGCCCGTGCCGACGAGCAGGGCTATGAGATGCGCGTCGGCGCCGAGCTGGAGTACTTCCTGCTACGCCGGGCCGCGGACGGCTCCCTGGAGCTCGCCGACCCGCTCGACACGCTGGATCAGCCCTGTTACGACATGCGCGCACTGACGCGCAACCTGGACTTCGTGTCCGAGGTGTCGCGCGCGGTCACCGACCTGGGCTGGGACAACTACGCCACCGACCATGAGGACGCCAACGGGCAGTTCGAGCAGAACTTCCAGTTCGCCGACGCGCTGACCACGTGTGACCGGGCCATCTTCTACCGCTACATGGTGGAGTCACTGGCTCAGCAGCGCGGGCTCATCGCCACCTTCATGCCCAAGCCGTTCGCCCACCTGACCGGCAACGGCTGCCACTTCCACGTCTCATTGTGGAAGGACGGCGAGAACGTCTTCGAGTGCGACGCGTCCGACGACAAGCGTGGCCTGGGGCTGACCGAGCTCGGCTACAACTTCATCGCCGGGCTCAAGGCCAACGCCAAGGCCTACATCGCGATCACCGCCCCGACCGTCAACTCCTACAAGCGCCTGGTCGTCGGTGCGCCGACCTCGGGCGCGACGTGGGCCCCGGCGTACGTCAGCTACGGCTACAACAACCGCACGCAGATGCTGCGGGTGCCGGCGGCCGGCCGCGTCGAGGACCGCACCGTGGACGGTTCGTGCAACCCCTACCTGGCGGCGACGGCAATGCTCACCGCCGGGCTGGACGGGATCGAGCGCGGGCTGGACCCCGGCGATCCCAACGGCGCCAACCTCTACAAGATGTCGGTGGAGGACCGCGAGGCCGCGGGCATCGACACCCTGCCGGCCAACCTGCTCGACGCCACGCGCGAGCTCGAGAAGAACGAGCCGCTGCGCAAGGCGTTCGGCAAGACCCGCGGCGGCGACTACATCGACTACTTCATCGAGTGCAAGCGCCGCGAGGTCCAGGCCGCCCACGAGCAGATCACCCAGTGGGAGCTGGAGCGCTACCTGCAGCTGTACTGAGCCTGAGGGCGACGTCGAACCCTGAGCGCCCGCGGTCAGGCGGAGCGAACGTCAAAGACGACTATCGAGTAGGCGGTTGGGGGCGGCCAGGGCGCTTCAGGCGGTCCCTCAACGGAGGTCGAGGCGGATAGTGGAGGAAATAGCTCAACTATCCGCCACAACCCCCTCTTGCGGGCGACCAGCAACCCAGCAGCCCACCCTTCCCCAGCCCGCCGTTGACGTGCCCCGGTACCCAGGCAGGCGCAAGCGGCCAACCGTCGCGGAGCGGTAGAAGCGTCAGGGCCCTGCGACGACGGTCTCGCGGACCTCGGCCAACCGCGGCTGGCGCCCGAACCCGGTGAGGACCCAGGTCGCCCCGGCCCGCTCCCACGGTCCGGGATCATCGCCCGGATCGATCTCGGCGACGATGTCGAACGGCTCGCCGCCGCGGGCCTCGGTGGTCTCCTGCACCAGCTCGGCCAGCGCGTCGGGTCCGGGCATCTCGATCGGGAACAGCCCGTCCCAGCGCACGGCGCGGCGGACGGGCCGCCGGTTGGGCCAGCGCGCCGCCGCCCACACCGGGATCCGCGGCTGCTGGACGGGCGGCGGCTCAAACTCGCCGCCCCACATCGCGGCCAGCCGCTCCAGCCCGTCGTCGAACAGCGTGGCGCGCTTGACGGGATCAAGCTCCTCGCCGAACGGCCCCAGCTCTCCGCTGTTGTCGCTGCCCAGCCCGACGCCGAGGATCAGCCGGCCGCCGCTGAGGTGGTCGAGGGTGACCGTCTCGCGGGCCAGCTTCTGGATCCGGCGCCGCGCCGGGGGCGTCACCAGCGGGCCCAGGCGGATGGTGCGTGTCGCGCAGGCCACCGCGCTGAGCACGATCCACGGATCGGCCACGGCCCGGACCGGCGCGCGATAGACGATGTGGTCCCACACGAATAGCCCGTCCCACCCGGCCGACTCCGCGGCGGCCGCGACGTCCGCCATGACCCGGGGGTCGACGAGCTCGTCGAAGGGAGCGATGAACAGCCCGCGCTTCATATGGGGTGAACCCTACTCATCAATCTGAGAACCGGATTGTGCGTCCTCATACCTCAAGGATCATGCCCGCCGACCGATCAAAACTCGCAAGCGAACTGCTACCGCTGGGGCACACCCGCCGGGAGCGAGGAGAGGAAGGCGAATACACCGGATGGACTCCCTGGCCGGGCTGTACCACATCACGCCGGAGAACCTGTCGCTCCGGCGGCGGTTCATCGGCCTCGACGCCGATGTGATCGCGCTGCTGGGCAGCCTGCGTCCGTGGGCCGCGGAGGTCGCCGACGACGTCGCGGCCGAGCTCACCGACCACACCTTCGCCTTCCCGGCCGCCGCCGAGTTCTTCGACGCCTACGTGGCGCGCAAGGGCATCTCGCTGAGCGCGCTGCGCAAGGGCTGGCACGCCGCCCAGGTCGGCCACTGGCACGCGATCTTCGCCGAGCCGGGCAAGGCACAGCCGTACGGCACCGCGTACTTCGAAGCCCTGCTGCAGGTGGGCGCGCTCCACAACCAGATCGATCTGCCGCTCAAGTGGTTCTTGGGGACCTACCCCCGGTACCTGGACGCGGTGCGCCACGCCCTGCGCGATACCCCGCCGGAGATCGCCCGCGCCGAGGCCAAGGGCTCGCTGTGGCGCCCCCGCCACGACGCCTCGCCCGACCCGGCGGTGCTGGCCGACGCCGAGCGCGCCATCCGGATCGTCTTCAACTACGACCAGCAGGCGATCACCGACGCGTTCTACTTCGACACCTTCGCCACGCTGGGGGTCAACCTCGGCGAGATCCAGAGCGGCTCGGCCGCGCACGACCTGTCTGACCGCGGCCCCGAGCTCAAGGCCACCGTCAACGAGTCGCTGCACCTCTTCATCGACTCCAGCCAGAGCATGCACGAAGTGTTCACGCAGGTGCGCGACACCGTCGAGCAGGCCAGCCATGCCATGAACGGGATCGCGGAGGCCAGCTCCGAGGTGGCCCGCGGCGCCGAGCAGCAGGCGGCGATGCTCCAGCGCAACCGTGAGCTCTCCGACGAGGCCGCTCAGGCCACCGCCCGGGCCCGTGAGCTCGGCGAGGTGGGCGCCCAGGCGGTGGGCGCCACCAATGGCGCGATGATGCGCGTGCGACTGTCGGGCCACGAGGCCCAGGCCGGGATCGAGGAGCTGGCACGCAAGTCCGGGCAGATCGGCGGGATCCTGAACACGATCACCGGCATCGCCGACCAGACGAACCTGCTGGCCCTCAACGCCGCTATCGAGGCCGCCCGCGCCGGCGACCACGGCCGCGGCTTCGCCGTCGTCGCCGAGGAGGTCCGCCGCCTGGCCGAGCAGTCGGGCGATTCGGCCACCTCGATCGCGGAACTCATCCAGGAGATTCAGCACGGCATCAACGCGGTCGTCGGCCTCGTGCAGCAGGCCGCGCACCTCGCCGACGAAGGGGTCCAGAGCACCGAGCGCGCCCAGCAGGCCTTCGTGGAGATCGGCGACGCGATCGCCGGCATCTCGCAGCGCGTGGCCGGTATGGCCGACACGTCGGTCGAGATCGCCTCGGTCGCCGAGCAGTCCTCGGCAGCCGCCCAGGAGATGTCCTCGGCGACCCAGGAGACGAGCGCGCAATCCCAGGAGGTGAGCGTCTCGCTCGGAGAGCTCGCCCGCACTGCGGATCGCGTGCTGCAGGCCTCCATCCGCTTCAGTCTCACCGAGGCCGGGATGCCCGGCCCCGACGGCCCCGGTCGCTAGCCGGGCCCGAAGCGGCGCGTGCCGCCGGCCCCAAGCTCGCGCTCGGCGGCCTGCAGCGATCCCACCGTTTGCGGCGATTCCGCGTCGAGGTGGCTGGCCAGCGCGATGAAGGCCTTGCCCGTCGTGAGGGCGTCGCCCAGCGCGTGATGGGGGTCCTCCCCGGGCTGGCCGAGCACCGCCGCCAGCCGCGCCAGAGGCAGGCCGCCGGGGCTGGTGCCCTCGCGGTGGCGCAGCCACACCCGGCCGAGCACCTCGGTGTCGACGTCGTCGGGGAGCCGCAGGCGCCGGCGCCGCAGCTCCTTGCCCAGGAACGCGCGCTCGACCATCGCGGTGTGGAATACGGGAACCCGGCCGGTGAGCGTCTCGAGCAACCGGTCGATGGCGTCATCGAGCGGCGGAGCCTCGCGCAGGTCCACCGATCGCAGCTTGTGGACGAGCACCGAGGCGTGCTTGGGCGGGTGCTCGGGCCGGGCCAGCGTGTACATCGCCTCACCCAGGATCAGCGCCCCGTCGCGGATCGGCACGGCGCCGATGGCGATGATCTCATCGGAGCGGTGCAGCCCGGTCAGCTCGAGGTCGATCGCGCACCACTCCGCCTGGCGCCACGGGGTGTCGCGGTCAGGACCGCTCGATTCCGCAAACCGGCTGCCGGCCTCGGTGCGCCTGATCGAGAGCCTCATGCCGGACGCAGATCCCGCGCCACCGTCCCCACCGCATGGAAGAGATCACGCAGCCGCCCGCGCGTGAGCGCACTCATCGCAGCGGCGTCGAGCAGGTCGTCGGGGGTGTGACCGGCGGCGATCTGGTCGAGCTGGTGCACGATGCGCAGCTCCAGGGCCACCTCGAAGGCCTCGGTGAGCGTGTCGGCCTGGTCGCCGCCCAGCACGCCGGCGTCGGCGGCGGCGCGCAGCCGCTCCGGGGTCGAGCCCTCGCCGGCGTCGGCGGCCGTCGCCGCCCATCGGGCGATGGCCGCGATCGGCACGATCGCCGCCGAGCGGATGTTGAGGCGGCTCTGGCGGCCCTCCCGGGTGAGCACGGCATCGGCATCGAAGCCCGTTGGCAGGGCCGGCGTGAACGCCCGGGCGGCGAGTGCCTCGAGCAGCGAGGAACGCGTCGGGCCCTGGGCGATCGGCAGTGGCTCTGACGGCGTGCCCCACAGGACTCGCCGGTCGGCCAGGACCGACAGCGCCAGCTCGTCGTCGCCGGCACGCGCCGCCCAGCCACCGGCATCGCGCGCGACGAGTGGACCGACGATGTCGCAGCGCGTGAGCGCGGCCTCGATCTCGGCCAGCCATTCGGATGAGGGCGGGAGCGCGGGGTCGTGAATGACAGCGCCGCGGCGCGTCGAGGCCGGGGTGAGCTCGCGGCGCGCCTGGCTGCCCAGCGAGACCCACACGGTCCCGGGCTCGGCGCCGGCGCCTTTGGCCGACACGAGCTCGATCGCGCGCCGGGTGAGCGCGTCGACGAGCGCCGAGAGCACGGGCGCGAGCTCGAGCGCCGGGACGCTGGAATGGTGCAGGTCGAGCATCAGCGCCGGCAACTGCGCCGCTGCCTCCGAGAGCGCGTCGAGATTCCGGGCGCGCTCGAAGTTGCGCCGTGCGCGCACCCAGGAGCGCGGCTGCGCGGCGTAGAGGTCGGCGTCCTCCAGCATGCCGACGAGGCGGCCGCGCTCGGAGACCACCGGAGCATGGCGGATGCCGCGCTCGAGCATCTCATAGAGCACCTCGCCGGCCAGCCGGTCGGGGCTGACGGTGTATGCCGGGGCGGTCATCGCCGAGTCCACCCGGACCGCGCCCGAGCGGCCGACGGCGAGCACGCGGGCGCGCAGATCGCGGTCGGTGAGCATCCCCCACCCTCCGCCTTCGAGCTCCACCACCGCGGCGCTGACGCCGGCGGCGGTCATCCGCTCGGCCACGAACCCGATGTTCTCCGACGGCTTGCACGTCACCGTCGCCGCGCGGATGAGCTTGACCACCGGCTGGTAGTTGACGTCGGTCCGGCCCGAGCGCAGCTCGCTGCGACGCGCGCGGTCAAGCAGTGGCCGCGCCACCTCCACCGGGATCCGGTAGCAGAGCGTGTCCTCGGCGGCCCGCGCCTCGAACCCCGGCGGCAGGCCGGAGAGCATGGCGGCGTGGCCGAAGGCGTCGCCGGGGCCGAGCAGGTCCAGCAGCCGGCCCTCGTGCATGATGTCCACCGCGCCGGAGTGGATGACGCGCAGGTGCGTGACCGGGCCGCCGCCCTCGGCGAGGATCACCGCCCCGCGCAGGTGAAACTCGATCGCCGCCTGCGCCGCGACCTCGGCCAGCTCGTCGGCGGCCAAGCCGTCGAACGGCGGGCGCTGCGCCAGAAAGCGGGCGATCTCGCTCAGGCCGGCGTCCAGCTTGCCCTCCGGTCGATCCCGGCGATCCTCATCCGATCAACGGTACTCAACGCAGCAGCCCCAGCCGCTGCGCGCGCTGCACGGCCTCGGTTCGGTTGCGTACACCCAGCTTCCGGTACAACGAGCTCGAGTGCTCCTTGACGGTGTGCCGCGACAGATGCAGCGCTTCGCCGATCTCGGGGTTGGTGGCGCCGGAGGCCATGAGGTCGAGCACGGCGCGCTCGCGGTCGGTCAGGCCGAGGGCCCCCTGGCGGTCCTGGTGCTCGAACACCGTCTTGCCCAGCCCGACGAGCCGGACCGCGCTGGCGATCTTGCGCGCCGGCCAGTCCTTGTAGGCAAAGCCCGAGGCCCCGGCGGCGCGGGCGGCCTGCGCGGAGATCTCGCCGGCGCCGGAGAACAGCAGCACGCGCGTGGTGGGCTCGGTCTCCCGCACGCGTTCGCACACCTCCGCGCCTGACTCCTCGCCGATGAACAGGTCCACGAGCGCGACATGCGGGCGGTAGCGCTTGGTCATCGTCACCGCTTCTGGCCCGGTGTGGGCCGAGACGCAGCGTTCCACCCATGACTGCTGCGTGAGCATGAGGCGAAAGCCCCAGTGCACGACGTCGTGATCGTCGACGACCAGCACGCGCAGCCGCTCGGGGCTGCGCTCGTCCTCAGCCATCGTCCTCGTCGGGCACGACCAGGCGCACCTGCCAGGTCCCGGGCTCGCGCTCGCCGAACTCGACCACGCCGTTTGACTGCAGCGCCTCCAGGGCGGCCAGGCGCAGGCCCATCCCGGGCCGCCGGCGCCCGTCGGTCACGCCGTCGTTGACGACCTCCAGCCAGAAGGCCCCGTTGGCGCGCCCCAACCGCACGTCGACGTGGCTCGGCTCGGCATGCTTGCCCGCGTTGCGGACCGCCTCGATGAGCACCGACTGGGCCAGCGGCTCGAGCGCCGGGGGCACATCGGCGGGCGCTCCCTCCACCAGTGACAGACCGAGCCGGGGATGGGCGACGGCGAGGCGCTTGACCTCGGCGGCCAGCGTCGTTTTGGTTGCGCGCGGGGCGCGTCCCAGCGGGCGCTGGAGCGTGGCCCGCAGGTCGGTGAGCGCGGCCTGGGTCTCCTCGGCGCAGCGCCGGCGGGCCGACTCGGGCAGCTCGCCGTCCCCGTCGAGCGCCATCGAGACGCCGAACAGGCGCTGGATGACGCCCTCGTGCAGCTCACGGGCGAGATCGATGCGCTGCTCGAGCTGGCTGGCCTTCTCGAACTGGGTGGAGACGATCCGCGCGACCGAGGCGAGCGCCGCCGCCTTGCCGAGCGTCCACAGCAGACGACGGTCGGCTTCGTCGAGCGGAGGCTCGTGCATGAGCCGGTCGGCGAGGATGACGCCGAAGGCGCGGTCGGCGGCGGCCATCGGCGCGCACACCAGCCGCGCCGGCTCGGCGACGAGCGCCGCGAACTCGTCGGGGACCTGGCCGCTGAGATCGCCGACCACCTCGACCACCTGGTCCTCGCGGATGGCCTGCGCCGCGATCGGGGCCGACTCGACGGTCACGTACGCCCCCGCGAACTGCTCGATGTCCATGCCGTGGGCCCCGACCGCGCGCACGCGGCGGTCGGCTGAGTCATAACGGAAGATCAGCGCTCGGCGCATCCGCGCCAGTTGGCAGACCGCCTCGCACAGATGGTCGTAGAAGCCGTCGACGGTCGCGCCCGCCTCTGACTGGGAGAGCACCTCGACGAACAGCTCGAGCGCGCCGATCCCCAGATCCGCGCGACCCTCTGAGGAGACCTCAGGGTTCACGTCACGGGTCCCGGCGGAAAGCCGACCGTCGCGCGTGTTACGCGGCGTACGCGTGCATCAGCCCAAGGCGCAGCACCTGGTCGGGCGCCAGGTAGACACGCCACCGGGTCTGACATGAGGGGCAGCGGCATTGGACCGATGGATCGTAGCCCTCCAGGCTGTCCTGGAATTCCACGTCCTCGACGCGCAGGCAGACCGGGCAGGCCAGGGCGGCCTGGACGAGGACATCGGGGTCCTCGGGACGGAAACGGGCGACGTCGGCGAGGGCGGCCATCAACCCACTATCCCGTCGGCGGTGAGACGGGGCAACCCGGGCAAGGGGACGACCCCCCGGTTGGGGGGGCGAGCCCTCCGGCCCTGTGTTTCTGCCCTCTGGATCGGAAGCGAGCCGCTCAGTGGTCGTCCACGTGAGTGCGGTCGCACCGAGAGGTGCCACTGGCGGATGCCTGGCGAGGACGCAGGACCCGACGTGTAGCAGCGCTACACGAGGGTCCGAGGACAAAGCCAGGCGCCGCTAGGGGCGCCTCGAATGCGAGTGCACTCGCGGGGAGGGCCACCAATTACGACGCGGCTCTGAGCGGAAGCGGGTACGTCTCGGCGGCGAAGGCATCGACCCGGGAGATCGGGCGCTTGCCCCAGCGGGCGCGCGTGGCGAAGTCCAGCAGCCGGTCGACGTAGTCGCGCAACGGAGCGCTGGTGATGCCCTCCGGCTCAAGGCGCTTGCGGGTCTCGCGGTCGTCGAACGTGCCTTCCATGCAGAAGTAGGGGAAGTACTCGCTCCCGGCTTCGAGCGCCTTGCGCTCGGCGGCGCCGAGGGTCATGGTGGCGAACTCGGCGGGCGACACCACGCGGGGGACCGGCCGGCGGAAGTAGCGGCTGGCGAGGCCGGCGAGCTCGGCGATCGTCGAGGCGTCCTTTCCGGCGGTGAGGTGGTACGTCGCCCTGTTGCCACAGCTCGTCTCACACAGCTCATAGGCGGCGTCGGCGACGTAATCGATCGACACGACGTCGACAGGAGCCGATGCGATCGCCGGGACGGCGGTGAACAGGCCGCGGGCGAAGGCGCGCAGCGGCCAGTAGAGGACGTTGAAGGCGGAGGTCCAGCCGTTGTTGCGATCCCCGACGACGATGCTGGGGCGAAGGATCGTGTACGGCAGACCGTCGTGGGACCGGACCAGCTGCTCGGCCTCGAACTTGGACTGCTCGTAGGAGTTGTGAAACGACTGGCCGACATCGGCGTCGCACTCGGCGAACGCTCCGGCGTGGTCGCCGGCGACAAATGCGGTGGAGATATGGGCGTAGCACTCGAGACCGCCGTGGGCGCGCGCCAGCTCGGCGAGCTCGAGCATCCGGCGGGTGCCCTCGAGGTTGATCGCTCGCGCCTCGTCGAGGGGGAGGGAGAACGACACCGAGGCGGCGCTGTGCACGATCTTGGTGACCCGCTCGGCCAGCCGCATCCGCTCGGCCTCGGTGAGCCCGAGGTCCGGGGCGGTCATGTCGGCGGCCACCGCGTGCACGCGCGGGCCGTAGTCGAGGGCGTCGGCGCCGAACAGGTTCTCCAGCACGGCGTCGACGCGGGCCTGCGCGGCTTCATGACTGTCGGCGCGGACCAGCGTGATGACGTCGCGGTCGCCGCGCTCCAGGTAACGGGCCAGCAGCTCCATGCCGACGAAGCCCGTGGCGCCGGTGAGCAGGACGTCGCCCTGAGGGGTGACCGTCATCGCAGGGGCGCCAGCGTGTTGTAAGCCCAGATGAGTCGTGCGCGGGTGTCCTGCGGAGCGATGAGCTCGTCGACGAAACCGCGGGCCGCGGCCACCTCGGGGCGCAGCTGCGTCTCGGCATAGTGTGCGGCCAGGCGTTCGCGCTCGGCCTCGGGATCGTCGGCGGCGGCCAGCTGGCGGCGGTGGATGACCCCGACGGCGGGCTTGGCGCCCATGATCCCGATCTCCGCCGTCGGCCACGCGAACACGTAGTCGGCGCCGAGATCCTTGGAGTTCATCGTGATGAAGGCCCCGCCGAACGCCTTGCGCACGATCACCGTGATGCGGGGAACGCTCGCTTGGGCGAAGGCATGCACGAACGAGGCGCCCGCCCGGATGACGCCGGCGGTCTCCTGACGCACGCCGGGCATATATCCGGGCGTGTCGACGAGCACCAGCAGCGGAATCCCGAACGAGTCGCACTTGGCAACGAACCGCGCCCCCTTCTCAGAGCTGGCCACGTCCAGCACGCCGCCGGTGTAGCGGGGCTGGTTGGCGACGACGCCAACGGTGCGGCCGTCGATGCGGGCAAACCCGGTGACCAGGTTGCGCGCCCAGCGGGCGGAGACCTCCAGCAGCTCGCCACCGTCGACGATCGCGCCGATCACGTCGCGCACGTCGTAGTAGCGGCGCTGCTCAGTCGGCACGATCAGCTCGGGGTCCGCGCCGCTGGGCGGGCGGCGCCGGCTGTGCGGTGCGGCCTCACCGTTGTGGCTGGGCAGGTAGCCGAGCAGGTCGCGCGCCAGCGCGGCGGCATCGCTGTCGTCACGGGCGACGAAGTGGCAGACCCCGTTCTTGGAGTGCAGCTTGGCGCCGCCGAGGGTCTCGGCGTCCACGACCTCGCCCAGCGCCTCGCGGACCACGCCGGGGCCGGTGAGGAACATGCTGGACTCCTCGGTCATCACGATCCAGTCGGTGAGCGCGGGCGAGTACGCCCCACCGCCCGCCGACAGGCCGGTGACGATCGAGATCTGCGGCACCTTGCCGCTCAAGGCGACGGTGCGGCGGAAGATCCGCCCGTAGCCGCCCAGCGCGCCGATGCCCTCCTGCATCCGGGCGCCCCCCGACGAGACGAAGCCCACCACGGGAGCCCGGCCACGCTCGGCCAGCTCCAGCACGCGTGCGATCGTGTCGGCGTGCGGCTCGCCCAGCGAGCCGCCTGCGTACCGAGGGTCCTGGGCGTAGCAGAAGACCGGGCGTCCGCCGACGGTGCCCGAGCCGCCGAGCACGCCGTCGCCCTGGCGGGCCTTGTCGCCCATCGCGGAAGACAGGATCTCCGTGCGGATGAGCTGCAGGGAGCCGGGATCGCACAGCGCCTGCAGGCGCTCGAGCGGCGTCAGCGTGTCCTGCTGCTCACGCCCGCTGGGCTGGAAGCGGCGGCCCTCGCGGAGGGGGCGGTCGAGGATCGCGCTCACGGGCGCCCCCACTCAAGGACGGTCGCTCCCCAGGTGAACCCGGCGCCGAACGCTCCGAGCAGCACGCGGTCACCTGGGGACAACATCCCTTCCCTTTCACTGAAGGCCAACGCCAGCGGCAGCGTCGCCGCCGACGTGTTCCCGTACTGGCCGATGCAGTCCACCACTCGGCCGGCCGGCAGGCCCAGCCGCTCGCCCACGGCGGAGAGGATCCGGCCGTTGGCCTGGTGGTAGACGAAGAGGTCGATCTCGTCGAGCCCGATGCCCGCGGCGCGCACCGCTTGATGGGTGCACAGTGTCAGCCGCGCCACCGCCTCGCGGAAGGTCTCGTGGCCGCGCATCCGGATCTTGCCGTCGGAGCGCTCGGCCTTGATGTGGTCAGCGCCGGCGCCGTCGGAGCCCAGCACGACCGGGCCGATCCGGCCCTGACCCGCCGTCTGCTCGAGCACGACCGCGCCCGCGCCGTCGGCGAACACCGCCGCGGTGGCGCGATCATCCGGGTCGGTGATGCGCGACATGAAGTCGGCGCCGATCACCACGGCACAGCGCGAACGGCCGGCCTCGACCTGGGCCGCGCCGACCGCCAGCGCCGACAAAAAGCCGGTGCAGGCCGAGCCGACGTCAAACGCTCCCGCGCCGGTGGCGCCGAGGGCGTGGGCCACGAGCGGGGCGGTGCCGGGCATGAGCTCGTCAGACGTGGTGGTGGCGACGATGACCAGGTCGACGTCGGAGGCCGAGACGCCGGCGCGGGCAAGCGCGGCACGAGCGGACTCGGTGGCGTGGGCGTCCAGGCGCTCGTCAGGGCGCGCGATGCGGCGCGAGTGGATCCCCGTGCGCCGCGCGATCCAGTCGTCGTCGACGCCGAGGCGGGCGCCGATCTGCGCGTTGGTGACGATCGTCTCCGGCACGCTGACGGCGACCGACGCCACCGCGACACCGGCGCGCGGCTGAGCCACGGGCGTGGGTGCGAGCTCCGGCTCCAGGTGCAAGGTGGTGGGCATGCTTCCACAACCTATGGACCCCCCGCGCAGATTCCAGCGGCCCCCGGGCAACACCAGACACCCGGGGGGTAGGCGCAAAATCGCCACCAAGTGTCGCGTTTGGGAAATTCGTGAGCAGTCTCGGGAGTGGCTGGGCGTGGCTGGCGGGGGGCGACGAACTAAGTCGTACTGGTGGTCCGGCGTGTTCGTCGCCCCCCGTCAGGCGCGTCCAGACGCCGCGAGACTGCCATCGAATTTGTCAAGCGCGGCACCAGAACGGGTGCAGTGGCTGGCGGCTCGCGTGTACGCGCGTGGACCCGGCGCTCGCCGGGCGCCCGAGGAGGGAGGCGCCCGGCGAGTGACGCGATGGGTTATAGGACGCGCATGGGCGCGCGATGTTGACCGCTTGTGAAACGCACCGCCGCGGGCGGTCAGCGACCGCTGAGAGCGATCAGTCGCCGGGGCCGCAGCTGAGCTCGTCGATGAGCGAGGCGAGGCGCACGAGCAGGTCGGAGACGAGCTGGCGCTCCTCGTCGGGCAGCCCGTCGTAGAACTCGAGCTGCCGGGTGCGCATCCACTCGTGCTGCTGATCGAGGGCCGAGCGCCCGTGATCGGTCAGGGTGACCGTGACGCCTCGGCGGTCCTCCACCGACCGGGTGCGCCGCACGATCGCGCGCCGTTCCAGCGCGTCGAGGATGCGGCTGGCGGTCGACGGCGCGATGCCCGCGCCCGCGGCGAGATCGGAGACCCGCGCGGTGTCAGCGCCCGAGAGCGGCAGCAGCAGCGAGTACTGCGACAGAGTCAGGCGGCCCGGCGCGTCCTGGGCCTGGGCGCCGCGGGCGCGGCGCACCGCCTGGGCGAGGGTCTCGAACGCGACCAGGAAATCCTCGGCGCTGGCGGGCGGGCTCGGGGCGTGCACCTGCATCGGGATTAGCGTAGCAACCATTGTCATGCTAATGTTTGGCATGCCAATCAAGTTCGAATGCCCCTAAGGGGGTCGTCATGTTTCGGAACATCCTGGTCTGCGTCGATGGTTCGGCCCACGCCGAGCGGGCCCTGAGCGAGGCGATCGACCTCGCGGCGGCCGAGCGGTCTCGTCTCACCATCCTCACCTCGATTCCGCGTCCGCCCTACTGGGCGTGCAACCCCGTGACCGTGGCCGGTATCGAACCGCTCGCCAACGACCTGCTCAGAGAGGCCAAGGCGACGCTGGAGGCCGCCGTGGACAAGGTCCCCGACTCAATCCCGGTGACCAAGATCCTCACCCGCCAGCCGATCCGCGAGGCCCTGATGGAGCGGATCCGCAGCGGTGAGCACGACCTGGTCGTGATGGGCTCGCGCGGTCGCGGTGCGCTCAGCGCGTCGCTGCTGGGCAGCGTGAGCCACTACGCGCTCAACCACAGCCAGGTGCCGGTGCTGATCATCCACACCGAGGACGAGGCGCCCCAGCCTCAGGGCTCCGGCGAGGCCGCGGCGGCGTCCACAGTCGCCGGCACGGTGCCCGGCGAGGCGCTGACAGCGGCAACCTGATCTCGGTCCCACCCCTCGGCGCACCGGTCCGAGCAGAAGTACACGGTGTGTGAGCCGCTCGTCCGGGTGACCGCCTTGTCGCGGTCGACGTGCATCCCGCACATCGGGTCGGTGACGCCGCGGCGTCGGGTCAGCCACCACAACGCGGCGAACACCACCACTCCGACGATGTTGAGCACGAGCTTGTAGTTGACCTGGATCGAGCCGAAGATGTCCGCGCGATCCGGGCGCGGCCCGCTCGGGGTCAACCCGAGCAGCTCGAACAACCCGGCGACGAGCAGCGCCGCCACCACCATCGTCACGTACATCAGCCCTGTGATGCGCAGCGCGAACGAGGTGCCGTAGTACTTGCGGTAGATGGCCACGATCGGCAG
This sequence comes from uncultured Actinomycetota bacterium, assembly GCA_963708835.1. Taxonomy (GTDB): domain Bacteria; phylum Actinomycetota; class Thermoleophilia; order Solirubrobacterales; family Solirubrobacteraceae; genus Palsa-465. Next base: position 506,286 of record CAVPUB010000005.1, read on the forward strand.
CACGATCAGGTCGGCGAAGAGGAAGGCCAACACGCCGGCAAAGCCGATCCCGCCCGACCACAGCACCGCCGCCAGCGGCACGTTGCCGACCGAGCAGACGAAGCTCAGCACCGCGATCACCGGCCCGATGACCGCGTTCTCGAGCGCCGGGATCGGCGCGGGAGCGTTGTGCAGGAACAGGCCCTCAAACACGCTGTTGGGGACCTGGGCGATGAACCCGGCCAGCAGGAAGCCGATGCCGATCTCGCGCCACAGCATCTGCCAGTCGCCGCGGAAGTTGTGAGCGACGTCTGACCACGCGTCCGCGGAGGTCAGCCGGCGGCGCCAGTCAAGCTCCGATCCGGCGGAGTGGTGCTGGTGGCCCGGGTCGGCGTGTACCGCGTGCTCACGCGCGCGCTCCTCGAGCGAGCGGCTCACGAACAGGCGCAACGCCAGCGCCATCAGCACGATCATGACGATCCCGCCCAGGTACTCGGCGACGGTGAACTGCCAGCCGAGCAGAATCCACAGCACCAGGCCGAGCTCCCACACGAGGTTGGTGGAGGCGAACTGGAAGGCCAGCGTGCTGGCCGCCGACGCGCCCTTGGCAAACAGTGAGCGGGCGATCGCGACCGCGGCGTAGGAGCACGACGATGATGCCGCCCCGAGCAGGGTGGCCCGGCCGGTCGCGCCGGCGCCCTCCCCGCCCAGCGTCAGCTGGATGCGCTCGCGCGGGACCCAGGCCTGAACCACGGCGGAGATGGCGAAGCCCAGCACGAGCGCCCACCACACCGCCCAGGCCATGAGCAGTGCGTCGCGCACGCCGTGCCACAAGAAATCCAGGACCTCCGTCATCGCACCTACAGACTATACCCCTAGGGGGTAATGGTATGCTGTCGGCATGACGACTGAGACTCGCGGCTACACCGCCACCAAGGACCAGCTGCTCGCGCGGCTGAAGCGGATCGAGGGACAGATCCGCGGGATCGAGGGCATGGTCCAGGAGGACCGCTACTGCATCGACGTGCTCACGCAGATCTCGGCGGCGCGCGCCGCGCTGGACAAGGTCGCGCTCGGCCTGCTCGACGATCATGCCCACCACTGCGTGATCGGGGCCGAGACGGCGCAGGAGCGTGACGAGAAGACCGTCGAGCTGATGGACGCCGTCGGCCGCCTGATGCGCCGCGGTTAGCGGGCGGGCACCGCCACGAGCCGGTCAAACAGCGCGTTCAGCGTCGCCTCGGGATCGCGGCTGAGACCGGTGTGGACCTCAGAGGCCTGGACGATGGTGGAGGATGGCGCCGCCAGCCAGCCGAAGCGCTCGGAGGCGGGCAGCGCCGCGATCGGACCCGCGTCGGGCGCGCCCTCGGCGACGCGCACCAGGGCGGCCAGATGCTCGCCCAGCTCGGCGAGGCTCGCCGACGGGGCGACCGCCGCCAGACGGTCTGAGTCCAGTTCCACGCGCGCGCCCAGGAACCCGCGCTGGCGGCAGAAGAGCACGACGCCGACGTTGAGCCGCTCGCCCCGCTCGACACTGGGGACGACACGCAGGATCAGGTAGGTGAACGGCTTAGCGTCCGGTTCGGGCACGCTCGGCCTCCTCCACGAAGCCGCCGGCATCCAGGCGGCCCTGCAGGTACTCGGCATAGACCTCGGCGGCGTCGGCGTGCGCGAACCACTCCACGGGCACGAGGTCGACCGCGGCCTGGACCGCCCCGTCCCCCAGCCGTGCCCGCATCCGCTCGTCCGCCTCGTCGATCGACGACGCGCGCGCCAGCAGGACGTGGTCGGCGATGAGCGGGAACGGCCGCTGCGGGTGGGCATCGGGATCGAGGCCCCCGTGCTGGAGATAGAGCGCGGCGCCGTGGTCGATGACCCACAGGCGCTCGTGCCAGAGCAGCAGATTGGGATTGCGGGCGGTCCGGTCCACGTTGGTGGCCAGCGCGTCGAGCCACACGATGTCGGCGGCCAGCTCGGGCGAGGGCTGCCACGCGCCCGCCGGCGTGTAGGCCAGCGCGCCGGGAAGGAAGTCGACCCCGAGATTCACACCTTCAGAAGCCGTGATGAGCTCCTGGATCTCGGGGTCGGGCTCGGCCGCGCCCAGGCGGGCGTCGAGCGCCACCGTCACCAGCTCGGGGACGAGCAGGTCGGCGCCCCGCGCCAGCTCGCCGATGATCACCTCGGCCAGGAGCGCACGCACGCCCTGGCCCGCGCCGCGGAACTTGGTGACGTACAGCCCGTCATCGTCGGCCTCGACCAGGCCCGGCAGTGACCCGCCCTCACGCAGGGGCGTCACGTAGCGCGTGGCGGCGACGTCGCGGAGCGCACGCGTGCTGACGGGCATGGCGCTGCTTTCTAGCAGCACCATTGACTTTCCCGCGCCCATGGGAATAGCGTCCGCGTAAATACACCGTCTCGGGACCGGACCCGGAGGGCAGGCGGCCATGAAGATCCAGCACACCACGCTCATCGGTGCGGCGCTCCTATCGGCAGCCGCACTCATCGCGGCGCCCGCGGCCGGGGCCGCCGGCAAGCCGAAATCCAAGCCCAAACCCAAGCCCGAAGCCGACCTCGTCATCCGCAAGATCACGGTCGACGGCCTCCCCAGCAACCCGTACGTGGTCATCGAGCCGGACGGGACCGTGTCGCACTTCACCGTCACCGTCACGACAGCCAACATCGGGAAAGCGGCCGCCGCGAAATCCTCGACCTTCGTGAAGGTGGAGCGTCCTGGGAAGGTGTTTGGCCGCGCGCATTTTGACGTTCCGCCGCTCCTTCCAGGTCATTTCTCGAGGCAGACCCTGCACGTGACCGATCTGGACTTCAAGCTCGGGCACTTCTTCGTCCGTGCGCAGGCGAATTACATCCTGCGCAGGATCGATGAATCGGACCGTGGCAACGACGAGCTGACGAGCCCCGAGATCCCCGTCATCGCCCGGCAGTGGAAGGTCGACAAGTGGACGACGCACGTCGTCACCACGATCGCCGGCGAAGACGACACCAACGAGGCCCAGGACGGGATGATCTTCCACTTCTCGCGCTACGACGCCGCGGGCGGCCGCTTCCTCTATTCCGTGATCGGGTCCGTGAAGGAGACGGTGAAGGTCTCGAACGAGGCCTGCACGATCACCGGGGACGCGTCGGCCCTGCACAACCCGTGGAGCCCGCCCGCGTCGAGCCTCAGCCTCAGCTACTCCCTCACCAGCTACGAAGGCGTCATCGACGCCTCGGGGGAGGCGCCCTTCACGATCACGGCCGCCTGCCCTGAGGGAGAGCGCGAGTATCAGGCTCACTGGGACAACCTGACGACAGCCAAGGGCACCACGTCGCGCCAGTCAATGGCGGACACCCAGACATCGCTGTCGGACGGCGGGAGCTTCGGCTCGATCATCCAGGTCACCAACGCCTGGCAGTTCCACGCCGACATCCCCTAGCGGCTCTCCCCCGAGGTACGAAGACCATCGAACTAACATCGAGGGCATGCTGCTCTCCGTCCTCGACCAGTCCCCCATCGCGCAGGGCTCCACCGGCGCCGACGCGCTGCACAACACGCTCGACCTCGCCCAGCTGACCGATGCCCTGGGCTACCACCGCTACTGGGTTGCCGAGCACCACGGCGGCCCGATGCTCGCGGGGCCCAGCCCCGAGGTGCTGATCGGGCCGATCGCCGCGGCCACCGAGGGGATCCGCGTCGGCAGCGGCGGCGTGATGCTGCCCCACTACAGCCCGCTCAAGGTCGCCGAGTCCTTCACCATCCTCGCCGCGCTGTACCCCGGCCGAATCGACCTGGGCATCGGGCGCGCCGCCGGCACCGATCAGCTGACCATGTTCGCCCTGCAGCAGGACCGCCGCCAGGCCGCGGCCGACGACTTCCCGCAGAAGCTGGCCGAGATGCTCGGCTACTTCGACGACGACCTGCCCGAGGAGCACCCCTTCCGCCACCTGGCCAAGACGCTGCCCGGCCGCCCAGAGCTCCCCGTGCCCTGGCTGCTGGGCTCATCTGAGCAGAGCGCGATCTGGGCCGGCGAGCTCGGGCTGCGCTACGCCTTTGCCGACTTCATCAACCCCAACGGCGCCGACATCGCTCGCATCTACCGGGAGCGTTTCACGCCGGCGCGCGACCTCCAGGCGCCGCGCACCGCCGTCGCGGTCTGGGCGTTGGCCGCGCCCACCGACGAGGAGGCTCAGTTCCTGGCCTCGAGCAGCCGCATGAGCTTCACACTGCTGCGGCGAGGCACGCTGATCCCCGTCCCGCCGCCCGAGGAGGCGAGCGAGTTTCTCGCGCGCGAGGCCCGCCTGACTCCGTCCGGCGACATCCCGGGACGCCGCGGCGTGGTCGGCTCGCCGGAGACGGTGAGGGCGGGCATCGAGGCCGTGGCCAGCGCCTACCAGGCCGACGAGGTCATCGTGGTCACCATCACCTACGACCACGGCGTGCGCCGGCGCTCCTACGAGCTCATCGCCGACGCCTTCGCCCTCGAGCCCCGCGCGCTGGCCGCGCACACCGCCTAGACCCCGTCTCCACGCGACGCCGGATCGGGGGTAGGATCCGGACGTGACGAAGTGGGTCTACGACTTCGCCGAGGGCTCGAGGGACATGCGCGAGCTCTTGGGCGGCAAAGGGGCGAACGTCGCGGAGATGACCCGGGTGCTCGGTCCTGATCGAGTGCCGGCGGGCTTCACCATCACCACCGAGGCGTGCGTGGAGTACATGCGCGCCGATCGCACCGAGCCCGACGGGATGGCCGAGGAGGTGGCCGAGGCGCTGGGCCGTTTGGAGGAGCAGGCGGGCAAGACTCTCGGCGATCGCGGCGACCCGCTGTTGGTGTCGGTGCGCTCCGGCGCGCGCGAGTCGATGCCGGGGATGCTCGACACGGTGCTCAACCTCGGGCTCAACGACGAGTCGGTCAAGGGGCTGGCGGAGTCGACCAGTAACGAGCGGTTTGCGTGGGATTCCTATCGCCGCTTCGTGCAGATGTTCGGCAACGTGTCGCGCGGGATCGCGGGCGAGAAGTTCGAGGACGCGATCAAGGCGGCCAAGGACGAGCGCGGGGTCACCGAGGACACCGACCTCGACGTCGATGCGCTGACCGAACTGACCGACCGCTTTATGCAGATCTACGCCGAGGAGACGGGCGACGAGTTCCCCCAGGACCCCCAAGAGCAGCTGCGCCTGGCGATCCGGGCGGTGTTTGACTCGTGGGTGGGCGAGCGCGCGATCTCCTACCGGAGCCTGAACCACATCCCTGATGACTGGGGCACCGCGGTCAACGTCCAGCAGATGGTGTTCGGCAACAAGGGCGACACGTCGGGCTCGGGGGTGGCGTTCTCACGCGACGAGGTCACCGGCGCGCCCGAGCCGAGCGGCGACTTTTTGCCCAACGCGCAGGGCGAGGACGTGGTCTCCGGCGTGCGCACCCCCCGCGACATCTCGGAGATGAAGGAGTGGATGCCCGAGGTCCACGAGCAGCTGATGGAGATCCTACGCGCGCTCGAGGCCCACTACGAGGACATGCAGGACACCGAGTTCACCGTGGAGGAGGGGCAGCTCTACATGCTCCAGACGCGCAACGCCAAGCGGCCGGCCCAGGCGGCGGTGCGGTTCGCGGTCGACGCGGTCAACGAGGGCCTGCTCAACCGCGAGCGGGCGCTGTTGACGATCGATCCCGACGCGCTGGACGCGCTGCTGCACCCCACCTTTGACCCGCAGGCGCCGTTTGAGGTGCTGGCCTCCGGGGTCAACGCGTCGCCGGGCGCGGCCAAGGGCGAGATCGTGTTCACGGCCGCCGACGCGGTGGCCGCGGCCGAGGCGGGCCGCGACGTGATCCTGGTGCGCCCGTTCACCGACGCCGAGGACGTCGCCGGCTTCCACGCCGCCCGCGGAATCCTCACCAGCGAGGGCGGCAAGGCATCGCATGCCGCGCTGGTTGCACGCGGGATGGGCCGGCCGGCCGTGGTCGGCGCCCAGGCGCTGGAGATCGACCTGGCCACCAAGACCGTCTCGGTGAACGGGACCAAGCTGCACGAGGGCGACCGCATCGCCATCGACGGGACCAAGGGCCAGGTCACCGTCGACGACGTGCCCCTGGTGGAAGCGCAGGTGGACGACAACTTCAAGCAGGTGCTGCTGTGGGCCGACGAGGTCCGCCGGATGAACGTGCGGACCAACGCCGACACGCCCGAGGACGCCCAGAAGGCCCGCGAGTTCGGCGCTGAGGGCATCGGGCTGTGCCGGACCGAGCACATGTTCATGGCCGAGGATCGCCAGCCGAAGATGCGGGCGATGATCATGGCCGACGACCGCGACGCGCGCAAGGCGGCCCTGGCCGAGCTGCTGCCACTCCAGCAGGAGGACTTCGAGGGCATCTTCAGCGCGATGGCCGGGCTGCCGGTCACGATCCGCCTGCTCGACCCGCCGCTGCACGAGTTCCTCCCCAACGCCGAGGATCTCGCCACCGCGATCGAGCGGGCGCGCATCGAGGACGCGCATGACCTGCCCCAGCTCGAGCGGCTGCTCGACCGCGTCCACGACATCTCCGAGGAGAACCCGATGCTCGGCACCCGGGGGGTCCGGCTGGGGATCCTCTACCCCGAGATCTACGAGATGCAGGTCCACGCGATCCTGCGCGCGGCCAAGGCCGCCGAGGAGCCGCCCCACCCCGAGATCATGATCCCGCTCGTCGACTACGAGCACGAGCTGGAGATCATGCGCGCGCTGGTCAAGGGCGTCGGCGACGAGGAGGGGCTGGAGATCGGGACCGACTACACCGTCGGCACGATGATCGAGCTGCCCCGGGCCTGCTTCGTGGCCGACCGCATCGCCCGCTTCGCCGACTTCTTCAGCTTCGGCACCAACGACCTCACCCAGACCGCGCTCGGCTTCTCGCGTGACGACGTCGAGTCCAAGTTCGTCCCCACCTATCTCAAGCGCAACATCATCGACCGCAGCCCGTTCGAGACGATCGACAAGCCGGGCGTGGGCTGGCTCGTCCGTCTCGGCGCGTGGGTCGGCCGCGAGGCCCACCCAGGCCTCAAGCTCGGGATCTGCGGGGAGCACGGCGGCGACCCCGAGTCGGTCGTCTTCTTCCATCGTGCCGGGCTGGACTACGTCTCCTGCTCGCCCTACCGAGTGCCGATCGCCCGCATCGCGGCCGCCCAGGCCACGATCGAGTACCCGCTGGGCCGCTGGGACTGATTGGGACTCCGAGAAACCTCGCCGGCCGGCGCAATGCTGCCGCCGGCCGGCGAAGTCCGCTGGACTGGAGATCCGATCAGGCGGCTAGGACCGGCTCGCCGGCCACCACCGACTGCTCCTGCGTGCGCGTGAACAGGAGCCCGGCGATCACGGCCGCGGCGGCGAAGACGCCGGCCGACACGGTGAACGCGGTGGTGTAGCCGTGGATCGCGGCCTGGGCCATCAGCGCCGGCGTGGGACGCTGGCCCGCGGCGAAGCTGGTGGCCGCGCTGGCCGCCAGCGTCGAGAGCAGCGCGATGCCCAACGACGCCCCGACCTGCTGGGCGGCGTTGACGGTCGCCGAGGCGACGCCGGCGTCGGCCGGCTCCACGCCGAGCGTGGCGTTGTTCATCACGGTCGAGAACACCAGGCCCAGCCCGGCGCCCATGACGACGAGGGCGGGCAGGATGGCGCCCGCGTAGGTGGAGTCCATCCCGATGCCGCGCAGCATCAGCATCGCCAGGGCACCGAGGCTCATCCCGGCGACCACGAGCGGCCGCGGGCCGACCCGGGAGCGCAGCCGCGTCGTGGCGACGATCGCGGTGACCATGACGACGAGGGTCATCGGCAGGAAGGCCAGGCCGGTGGTGACGGGCGAGTAGCCGCGGTTGACCTGCAGGTAGTAGGTGAGGAACAGGAACACGCCGAACATCGCGATCGCGGCCAGTCCCATCGAGATGTAGGAGGCCCCGCGGTTGCGGTCCAGCACGATGCGCATCGGCAGCAGCGGGCTCGAGACCCGGCGCTCGATCGCCGCGAACGCGCCCAGCAGCACGACGCCCGCAGCCAGGATGCCGAGCGTGAGCCCGTTGCTCCAGCTCGTCGTCTCGGCGTGATTGAAGCCGTAGACGAGGGCGAACAGCCCCAGCGACACGGTGGCGACGCCGGGAATGTCGATCCGCGGCTTGGTGGCGGGCGCCTGGTTGTGCAGCAGCGTCACCGCGCCGGAGACCGCCACGATGGCGAACAGGACGTTGACGTACATGCTGAAACGCCAGTTCAGGTACTGGGTGAGCAGGCCGCCGAGTAGCAGCCCGACCGACGCGCCGCTCCCGGCGATGGCGCCGAAGATGCCGAACGCCTTGTTGCGCTCGGAGGTCTCGGTGAACGTCGTGGTCAGCAGCGACAGGGCGGCGGGCGCGAGCAGTGCGCCGAACGCGCCCTGGAAGGCACGCGCGGTGGCGAGCATCACGAAGGACTGGGCCGCGCCGCCGATCGCCGAGGCCAACGCAAAGCCCGAGAGGCCGGCGATGAACGTCCATTTGCGGCCGAAGAGGTCGGAGATCTTGCCGCCGAGCAGCAGCAGGCTCCCGAAGGCCAGCGAGTACGCGGTGACGATCCACTGGCGGTTGTCGTTGGAGAAGTGAAGCGCCGTCTGCGCCGAGGGCAGGGCGATGTTCACGATGGTCGCGTCGAGGACGACCATCAGCTGCGCGATCCCCAGGATCGCCAGGATCGCCCAACGCCGCTCATGATGAGGATTGCTGGTCGGGTAGGACATAACGGGACTCCGGTGGGTGAGTGAGGACATGCGGTTCAAAGTGGATAGCTGGTATCTAAGTGGATATGTTTTATCCGCTTCAACACAACCCTAGCAAAAAACCGGATACTGTCAATCCACTTCTTGCTAATCTCAGGTCATTCCGCTGACCGAACCCGATAGGCCCCTCCGACGTGATGCCGAGCGCAACCGGCAGCGGATCCTCGACGCCGCCCGCGAGCTGTTTGCCGAAGAGGGGCTGGGCGTGACGCTCAACGACATCGCTCACCACGCCGGGGTCGGTGTCGGCACGGTCTATCGCCGCTTCCCGGACAAGACGGAGCTCATCGAAGAGCTCTTCGAGCAGCGCCTGGAGGATCTCGTCTCCCTGGCCAGCCGTGCGCTTGACGAGCCCGACCCCTGGCAGGGGCTCAAGACGTTCCTGCGGCGAGCACTCGAACTCCAGGCCCACGACCGCGGCGTCAAGGACCTGATCACCGCCAGCACCGACGGCCTGGACCGGGTGGCCCAGATCCGCTCGCGCCTACTACCGATCGGACTGGAGCTGGTGCGCCGCGCCCAGGAGGCCGGCCAGATCCGCAGCGACATTGCCGCGCCGGACCTCCCGGTCATCCAACTGATGTTGAGCACGCTGATCGACGCCTCACGCGACGTCTCCCCGGACCTGTGGCGCCGTTATCTTGGGATCATCACCCGGGGACTGTCGGCGCACCCTGACCAGGAGCCGGAGCTGGAGACCCCTCCGCTCCCGCCTGACCAGGTCGACCACGTGATGTCCTTCCTGAAACCCGCTCGCCGCTGATCTGAGTCGTGACCACACGCCGTCCCCATGCCGGCCGGCTCGGTCGGGGGCTCCCCCCTGCCGGCTACAACCCCCTGCGGTCGCGCGCCGCCATGGTCGCGATCCTGGTGGTGGCGGCCCTCGCGGGCGTCTTCGCCGGCCTGGCCACGCGCAGCGAGGGCACCCCATCGATCGCCCACCCGCACGCCAGGCCCGGCGTCGGAACGGCCCGGCCCGAGGGCGCGGCCGGCGCGGCCGGCGCGCCCGCCAATCTCCAGGCAGGCCCGAGCCATCCCAACATCGTCTTCGTCCTCACCGACGACCTCTCCATGGACCTCCTGCCGTACATGCCGCAGGTCCAGGCGCTGCAGCGCAACGGGATGACGTTCAACAACTACTTCGTCTCGGACTCGCTGTGCTGCCCGTCGCGTTCGTCGATCTTCACCGGGGACTTCCCCCATGACTCCGGGGTCTTCACCAACGCCGGCCCGGGGGGCGGCCTGACGGCGTTCTACAGCCACGGCGACGAGAACCGCACGTTCAACCTGGCGCTCCAGAACGCCGGCTACCGCACCGCGATGATGGGCAAGTACATCAACGGCTATCTCGAGGGGCCGGCGCGCTCGCCGATCGCCGATACCGCCGTGCCGCCCGGATGGTCAGAGTGGGACGTGGCCGGGTGGGGCTACCCCGAGTTCAACTACAAGCTCAACATCAACGGGACCGTCCACTACTACGGCAACGCCCGCAAGGACTACCTCACCGACGTGATCACGCGCCGCGGCGTCCACTTCATCAACGCGTCCGCGGCGTCGGGCAAGCCCTTCTTCCTCGAGCTGGCGACCTTCGCGCCGCACACGCCCTACGTCCCGGCCCCGCGAGACGCCAACCGGTTCCCGGGCCTGATGGCGCCGCGCCCGCCCAGCTTCGACGCGATGCCCGTCGACCCGCCGTCGTGGCTCGCCGGGCATCCCCCGCTGGGCCCCCGCCAGATCGAACGCATCAACCAGGCCTTCCGCCTGCGCGCGCAGGACGTGCAGTCCGTCGACGACATGATCGGCCGGATCCGGGCCACTCTGCAGCAGGACGGGCTGGCCAACAACACCTACATCGTGTTCAGCTCCGACAATGGCCTGCATACGGGCGAGTACCGCCTGATGCCGGGCAAGTTGACCGCGTTTGACACCGATATCCACGTCCCGCTCGTCGTCAGTGGGCCCGGCGTGCCCGTCAGCACCTCCAGCGATGCGATGGCCGAGAACGTCGACCTGGCCGAGACCTTCGCCCAGATGGGCGGCACGACGATGAACACCGGCGACGGCCACAGCCTGCTCGAGCTCATGCACGGCAACCTCCCGGGCGACTGGCGCAACGCAATCCTCGTCGAGCACCATGGCCCCAAGCCGGATCGCGACGACCCTGACCGGCAGGACCGTTCCAGCGGTAACCCGCCGTCCTATGAGGCGATGCGGACCACGCGCTTCCTCTACGTGGAGTACGACGACGGCGAGCGCGAGTTCTATGACCTGCAGAACGATCCCAACGAGCTCGACAACCTCGCCGCGAGCCTCTCACCGGCGCAATTGGACACGCTGCACGCCGATCTCGAGCAGCTCGAGGAGTGCCACGGACAGGCTTCCTGCTGGACCGCCGGCCATCTCGACGCGGTGCTCGCACGCGGCCACCATCGACGCCGCCGCGCGCTTAATGGCAACATCGGCTGATCCTAATCCGGGCTAACGCAGCGCGGGCTGCCAAACCGACCCGGTATGGTGCCGACGCACAAAGCTGTCTCGGCGTCTCAGGTCGGGGGACGTCCGATGCAAGCCCTGTCCCTCGACCATGGGTGGAATCACGATGACGTTGAAGTGGCTGTTGAGCAGGTCAATCGCTGCGCTGGGCGTGGCAGCGGTGAGCGCGTTCGGCGGGTTGGGCGCGTTCGCCACGAGCGCACACGCCGCGGCACCGATCGGCGCCTACACGACCAAGGGCGCCTACTCGTTCGTCTCAGCCCCCCGGCTCCACCCGCCGAAGCTCCAGACGGGCGTCAAGACCCAGACGAGCAAGCTTGCCAAGGGTTACTTCCTGCTCGACAACTTTCCCAACCTGACCGCCACCGGCCCCCTGACGGGAGAGGGCGGCCCGCTGATGATGGACGCAAAGCTTCAGCCGGTGTGGGCCTATCCGGTCGGCACGGACGTCACCTCGACCAACCTGAGCGAACAGACCTACAACGGCAAGCACGTGCTGCTGTGGTGGACCGGCGTCGTCACCAACACCGGCGCGTCGACGAGCGGCCAGGTCAACATCGTGGACCAGAGCTACCGCAAGGTGGCGACGATCAAGGCGGCCGCGCCGTGGGTCATCAGCGTGCATGACGCGGTGATCAGCGGCGGGGACCTCTGGGTGACCGTCTACCGCAACGTCCCCGGGCAGGACCTCACCCCCTACGGCGGCCAGGCGTCGGGCTTCGTCTACGACTCCGGCGTCCAGGAGTACGACATCAAGACCGGCAAGCTGCTCTACACGTGGGACGCGCTGAATCCCGGCGGCACGCCGAACATCCCGCTGTCCGAGGCCGAGCAGCCCGCGCCGGGCGCCGCCGCCCCGGCCGGAACCCCGTGGGACGCCTACCACATCAACTCCATCCAGTTGCTGCCCGGCAACGAGATGCTGGTGTCGATGCGCAACACCTGGGCCGCGTACCTGATCAACACCAAGACCAACCAGAGGATCTGGACGCTGGGCGGCAAGGCGTCGAGCTTTACGTCCGCGGCCAACGCCGGGTTCGCCTGGCAGCACGACGTGCGACTGCTCCCGCACAACCAGGTCTCGCTGTTCAACGACAACTGCTGCGAGATCACCGGTCCCGGTACGTTCGCCAACCCCAACGGCGCCTCCGGCGGCCTCGTGCTCAACCTCAATACGGCAAGCCACACGGTGTCCCTCGCCTCCTCCTACACGCACAAGAACCCGGCGCTCGCCCCGGCGTTCCTGGGCAGCATGAAGGTGCTGCCCAACGGCAACGCGCTCGTGGGCTGGGGGTCGCGGCCGTACTTCTCCGAGTACTCCAAGAGCGGCCAGCTCCTGCTCGACGCCATCTGGCCGGGCAAGGACCTCAGCTACCGCGCCGGGTTCTCGTCGGACTGGGTGGGTACCCCGTACTTCCCGCCCAGCGGCGCGGCCCGCAGGGCCAAGGGCGGCAAGGTGACCGTCTACGCCAGCTGGGACGGATCCACTCTGGTCACGGCATGGAAGGTCCTGGCCGGGTCCAACGCCAACCATCTGCCGGTTGTCGCCACGCACGCCAAGAGCGGATTCGAGACGGCGATCAACATCCCCAAGGCGGCCAAGGTCTACAAGGTGCAGGCGTTCGACACCAAGGGGCACCTGTTGCGCACATCGAAGGCGTTCAGCGTTGCCAAGCCTAAGTCGGCGCCGCCCCCGCCCCAGGGCTACTAGTGCCGGTACTGACAGTGACCTGACAGGCGTGTGGTGACACTGTGCTGACGTGTCATTGCACGCCGTCGGATCCACCGTAACTATCAGATCCAGAGCGTGTTACAGAGTGCGCCCCTGCCGCCGGCGCGGGCGTGCTCTGAGCAGTACAACGTCCGAGAAGGAGATCGATGTCCTACCTGCAGCGTCCCCGCCGTTCCACGCGGCTCCGGCGCGCGACCTCCGTCGTGTTGGTGGCGGCCGCCGCGGCGCTCGTGCCGGCGGCCGTCGCCCAGGCGGCGCCGACGGTGAGCGTGTTCCCCATTCCCGGCGGCCGGGTCGCCGCACCGTCGACCCAGATCACGTTCCGGGGCGCGCCCGCCAACCAGCTCGGGCCGATCACCGTGTCGGGATCGGCCAGTGGCGCCCACACGGGCCGCGTCGTCGCGGACTCGGACGGCAACGGCGCCAGCTTCATCCCCTCGCAGCCGTTCAAGGCCGGCGAGACGGTGACCGTGACCACAGGGCTGAACATCTCCGGCGGCAACGGCGGCACCTACACCTTCACGGTCGCCAACCCGGCCGGCCCCATTCCGCTGTCCGGCGTGCGCCCGGCGCCCCGGGTCCGTAATGATGTCTCCCGGTTCGTATCGCGCTCTGACCTGGCTCCCGCCGCCTTCACCGTGAGCAAGAAGGCGTCCGCGTCGGTCGCTGCCGGAGGGGACCTTTTCATCGGAGCTCAGCACGGCCCCGTGCAGAACGGCCCCATGATCATCGGGCCGTACGGCGGACTGATCTGGTTCCAGCCCGTACCGCACAACTCCACCGCCACGGACTTCAACGTCCAGAGCTACCAGGGCAAGCCGGTGCTGACCTGGTGGCAGGGCAATGTCAGTTTCGCCGGAACGGGCAACGGCGTCGACGAGATCTACAACACCTCCTACCAGCACATCGCGACCGTGCAGGCAGGCAACGGGCTGCGCGCCGATCTGCACGAGTTCACCATCACGGGTCAGGACACGGCGCTGGTGACCGCGTACTACCCGGTCCTCTGGAATGTCTCCACCGCCAAGGGCACCGTGCAGCGGATCGTCCTGGACGGAGTGGTGCAGGAGATCGACATCCCCACCGGACTCGTCCTCTTTCAGTGGGACAGCCTCGACCACGTCCCGGTGACCGCCAGCTACCAGCCGATGCCGACGAACGCCGGCCACCCGTGGGATTACTTTCACCTGAACTCCGCCCAGCTCATCGGCAATGGCGACGTCATCATCTCCGCACGTGACACGTGGGGGGTCTATGACGTTTCGCACCAGACCGGCGGGATCGTGTGGACGCTGGGCGGCAAGTCGTCGAGCTTCAAGATGGGCGCCAACACGTCGTTCGCCTTCCAGCACGACGCGCGGCTGCTCTCCAGCGGCCTCATGACCCTGTTCGACGATGGAGGCGGACCGCCGAGAGTGCACAAGCAGTCACGCGGGCTGACGCTGCGCCTGGATATCACGCACATGACCGCGTCGCTGGTCGTGCAGGATGAGCACTCCCCGCCGGTCTCCTCGTTCTACGAGGGATCCGACCAGCTGCTTCACAACGGCGACTCGCTCGTCGGGTACGGGTCTCAGCCCTGGGTCACGGAGTTCGACTCCCACGGCAAGATGGTCTTCGACGGCCGCTTCGTCGACGCCAACACGTGCTATCGGGCCTACCGCTACACGTGGACGGGCACGCCTGCCACCCCGCCGGCGATGGGGACGCGCACCAGCAAGGGCAAGACGACGGTCTACGCGAGCTGGAACGGCTCCACCCAGACGGCCAAGTGGCAGGTCCTGGGCGGGAGCAATCCGGCGAAGCTGTCGGTACTCGCCTCCTCAGGCAAGACGGCATTCGAGACGCCCATCAAGCTCAAGTCGTCCCGGACCTACCTGGCCGTGCGGGCGCTCGACAGTCACGGCAAGGTACTGGCGACCTCCACGCCGGCCAAGCAGTAAGGGCGAATGTGAGGCCGCGCGCTGCGCCTTGGGTGCGGCGCGCGGGCCGCACCCTGCCTCAGAGGTCCAGTTCGTAGCGGATGAAGCCGCGGTTGGCCGCCACGCGGTCATAGACGCGCCGGGCCGTGGCGTTGGACTCCTGCGTGCTCCAGTACAGGCGCATACAGCCGCGCTCGCGCGCCCACGTGGCGATCGCCTCGATCAGCGCGGTGGCCGCCCCTCGGCCGCGGCTCTCGGGCGCGGTGAAGAGGTCCTGGAGGTAGCAGACATCGGGGCCTGAGGTGTTGGCATGGATGAAGAAGTGGGCGATCCCCACCAGCCTGCCGTCCACCCGCGCGCCCAGGGCATGCATCCGCCGCTCGCTCTGGAACTCCTCCCAGGCCTGCTCGTAGCGCTCGTCGGGGATCGTGCGCTCATAGAACGCGATGTAGCCGCGGAAGAGGGCCTCCCACGTCTCGCGGTCCCCGGGCGTCAGCGGCCCGATCTGCACGCTGGTGCTGCCCGACGTCACGTCGCCAGCTTGAGCTCGGCGTCGAGCTTGGCGAGCACCTGGGCGTAGATCCGCCGCATGCCCTTGGGTGCGAAGAAGCCCTCGAAGATCCCCGCGATGCCGCCGGCGCCGTCCCACGAGCTCTCGATCGTCACCTCGCTGCCGTTGGGCGAGGGATCGACGTGCCAGGTGGTGACGAACGACGAGAGCTGATCGGACTCCTGCAGGCCGCCGGGGCTCTCGTAGACATGGAGGCGGTAGTCGCGCTCACGCCTGCCCGCGGCGAAGTGGTAGGCGTAGACGGTGCCCTCCCCCTTGCCGCCCTGCTCGACGCGGTAGGCGCTGTAGTTGCTGGTGAGGATCCGCTCGCGCGAGTCCCGGTAATCGCGCAGGAAGTCCAGAACGCGCTCAGGAGCGGCCGCCATCTGGACGCTCACGCTGGCGACGACTCGGGCCATGGTCCGATTGTGACATCGCGCGACGATGCTTATCGAGGCCAAAGATGGATAGCGTGCCGGGACATGCTTGCCGTCTACGCCGCCGAGATCAATCCCGAGGACCCGCTGGCGGGCCTGGCCGTGGGCGACATGCCCGACCCGTCGCCCCCCGACGGCTGGACGACCGTCACGGTCAAGGCCGCCGCGCTGAACCACCACGACCTGTGGTCGCTGCGCGGCGTGGGCCTGGGCGCCGACGCCCTGCCGATGATCCTCGGCTGCGACGCGGCTGGCCTGGACGAGGAAGGCAACGAGGTCATCGTGCACGCGGTGATCACCAGCGACTCCTGGCGCGGCGACGAGACCCTCGATCCGCGGCGCTCGCTGCTGTCCGAGCGCTACCCCGGCGCGCTGGCCGAGAAGGTGGCCGTCCCGGCGCGCAACATCGTCCCCAAGCCGCCCGAGCTGTCATTCGAGCACGCGGCCTGCCTGCCCACGGCGTGGCTCACCGCCTACCGCATGCTCTTCACCCGCGGCCAGGTGACGCCAGGGATGACCATCCTGGTCCAGGGTGCCGGCGGCGGCGTGGCGACCGCCCTGACCGTGCTGGGCAGCGCGGCGGGCGTGAGAGTGTGGGTCACCAGCCGCTCGGAGGCCAAGCGCGCCGAGGCACTGGCGCTGGGCGCCGACCAGGCCTTCGAGTCCGGGGCTCGGCTGCCCGAGCGCGTGGACGCGGTCATGGAGACGGTGGGCAAGGCGACCTGGGGCCACTCGGTTCGCTCCCTGAAGCCCGGCGGCAGGCTGGTGGTGTCCGGCGCCACCTCGGGCGACGCCTCACCAGCCGAGCTGACCCGGGTGTTCTTCCTCCAGCTCGAGGTGATCGGCTCCACGATGGGGACGCGCGACGAGCTCGAGCGGCTGATGCGGTTCTGCCTGGAGCGCGACATCCGGCCCGCTGTGCATCAGACCCTGCCGTTGGCCGATGCGCGGGACGGGTTCGCCGCGCTGCTGGCCGGGGACGTCGTGGGCAAGGTCGTCTTCACCCCGTAGCTCTCGAGCTCGAAGACCCTCCTTTCCAGCGGGTTTTGGGAGGAACTACGCCTCAGAGGCGCAAGATCGCCCAAAGGTCCCTCCGCAGCGCCTCGCGACCGCCGCGCCATCCCAACCCCGCCCCTCGTAAGCCGCAGTTGACGTTCCCCGCGCATCACCGGGAACGCCTCGGGGCTACGAGAACGTGATCAGCGCCCGGCCCCGCAACCCGCCCGCGTCCATCAGCCGGTGGGCCTCGGCCGCCTGCTCGGGCGGATAGGCGCCCGCCACCCGCAGCGCCAGGCGCCCGTCGGAGGCCAAGGCGCGGAGCTCATCGAGCCACTCGGTCCGTTCGAGCACGTCGCGGACCATCACCGGATGCACCCTGATCCCGCGGGGCGCCTCGCCCCCGTGCCAGCCCCGGACCACCACGAGCCCGCCGCCGTCGCGGATGGCCCCGAAGGCGGCCTCGTTGAGCAGCGCAGTGTCGTAGACGCCCGCCACCCCGTCGGGCTCGACGGCGCGCACGGCGCCGGAGAAGTCGTCGGAGCGCGGCACGAGGACATCGGCGCCGAAGCCACGCACCAGCTCCTCCTCGCCCGCCTTGGCGTCGGCGATCACCCGCAGGCCGCGCTCGCGGGCCAGGGCGATCACGTAGGACGCCAGCAGGCCGGCGCCGCCGGCGACCGCCAGGGTCTCCCCGGCCCCCAGGTCCAGCAGCTCGAGGCCTCGCAGAGCGGTGAGCCCGTTCATGGGCAGGGTGGCGGCCTGCTCCAGCGTCGCCCCGTCGGGGACCGCCACGACGGACGCCGCGGGCACCACGATCAGCGCGGCCTGGGCACCGCCCTCGGGCCGTCGCGGCATCACGGCCGCCATCACGGAATCTCCCACGGCGAGGCGATCCACGCCCGCCCCGACCGACTCCACGGTTCCGGCGGCGTCCATCCCGGGCGTCCACGGCGGATCGATGCCGTCGGCGCCCACCGCGCGCAGGCCGATGTCGGTGGGGTTGACCGCCGCGGCGGTCACGGCGATCCGGACCTCGCCCTCCCCGGGCTCGCGCACCTCGCGCTCGATGACCGACAGGACCTCGGGTCCGCCGGGCTGAGGGATGCCGACCGCGCGTGCCATATCCCGGAGCCTAGTGGTCGCGCTCGAGATCGAGCTCGGTCCGGACGCCGAGCGCGTTGAGGGCGTCGTTGGCCTCCTCCAGGCTCTGGGCCTCCGCCAGCGCCTGTGCCAGGCGCCCCGCCGCCACCACCGTGGCCGAGACGTCGAGGAACATGGTCTGCGCGGCGAGGCTGGACAGCTCGAACTGGCGGGCCCCGCCACGGATGCTGACGGTCCCGCGCACGCCGCGAAAGGCCCTGACCGCCTGGGCACTGGCCTCGGTGGGCACAAGCGCAAGCGACTCCTCCAGGCGGCGGGCCACGGGCTCGGTGAGGCCACGCGCGCCGCCCAGCCCGCCCGCGTCCGCCACCCACGAGATCCGCTCGAGCACCTCGCCGGCTGTCAGCTCGGAATCACATCCGATCCCGAACACCCCCAGCAGCACTGGGCGTCCCTCGGCCGCCAGCCGCTCGGCGACGGCGAGCATGACCGCGTCGCACAGCGGGCTGCGCAGGCCGGGCTCGTCGCCCTGAGCCAGCACGTCGCCGCCGACGTCGATGAACACGGTGAGGTCGCGATCGAGCGCCGTGATCGCACGGCCCAACCCCTCGGCGATGGCCGCGGGGCCGCCGTGAGGGTCGATGAGAACGGTCGGCCGCCCCAGGAACGCCGCCATCCGCGCCTCGCCGAAATGCACGTCGCGGTCGCGCACCTTCGTATGCGGGCCGGCCAGCAGCACGCCCGGCGCGAGCTCCCATCCGCCCTCGATCTCCTCGATGCGCCGCGGCCCGGGGACCGGGTCGATCGGCCGGCGCTCCCAGGTGAGGCCGCCAACGAGCGGCTCGGCGTCGTCGTAGAGGCGCATCGCCTCGGCGGTGGCCAGCGCGCCGACGACGTCTCCGCCGCCGCCCATCCCGATCACCAACGGTCGCCGCGAGGCGCGCAGCAGCGCCTCGGCGTCAGGCCCCATCGTCGGCTCCCAAACGGATCGAGGCGTGCAGCTCCGCGTCGTCGCCCACAATCCAGCGGTAGCTGCCGTCGCGCACCACGCGCTTGGCACCGGGCTGGGCCGGCGTGCGGTACTCGATCTCAACGTCCAAGCTCTCCGGGTCGTCGCCGGCCAGCAGCTCCTCCTCCAGCGGCTGCCAGTAGGCCGCGTTGTTGATGTGGTCGGCGATGTCGCACTCGGTGGCCCGGAAGACCCACGGCGCCCCGCCCTCGATCGCCGCACCGCCGGTCGCTCCTTCGTCGCTCGAATCCGGGGTGGGATGGCGCAGCCGTGCGCTGACCTTCCGCGCCGGCATGCCGCCATAGGTGTCCATCTCGACCTGGGTGAGCGGCGACGGGCGCCACCGCTCGGCGTCGAGGTGCACCCACAGCGAGACCGCCTCGACGTCCGGGGCCTGGCCAGCCACGGCGTCGTGGCTGACGATGTCCGTCCGGCGCTCCGCCCACATGCGGCCGATGCCGCTGCAGAACGTGGTCAGATCGAAGCGCTCGCCGAAGCGCGGGAAGCGGTTGACGCGGATGCGCGTGCGGCGCACCACCCACACCGCCGACCGCTCCAGCCCGGCGTCCTGGACATCGGCGTAGGCCACGTCCTGCAGCCAGCACGCCAGGGCGTCCAGCCGCACCCGACCGGAGGGAGCGCAGTCGGCAAAGCCGGGCTGCCGCGATTGGCTGAAGGCGCGCACGTCGGGGTGGCGCGCCTCAAACCGGATCTCGTCGCCGCCGATCACGTCATCCACCGGGTGTATGCGAAGCGCGGATCAGTCCGGCCGGCGCATCGCGGCCAGCACCCAGGCGATGAACACGCCCTGGAACGGGAGCCGGGCCCACAGACCGCGCTCCCCGCCGGGAACCTTGGGGAACTCGTCGGCGTGCAGCGCCATGTGCAGGTTGGCCGGGAACACCGCCAGCAGCGTCGCGATCAGCCACCAGCCGGCCGGCCGGCGGTGGCGGGGCGACATCAGCCCCACGCCGCCCGCGATCTCGGCCACGCCGCTGGCGTAGACCATCGTCATGTGGGCCGGGACGTAGGGAGGCATGATCCGCCGGTACGTCTTGGGAATGACGAAGTGCATGACCCCCGCGAACACGAAGACCGGGCCGGCGAGGCGACGGATGACGGACATCGCTCGGAACTTATCGAAATTCGCCGAACTGCCGATACAGGTCATGCGTACGCGCGGGCAGGGGGCGCGTGCGCGTTTTCTCCTCTCTCTCGTGAGCGGGCCGGCTTCCTTTCACAAGGGGCCGGCCCACTTGCGGGCGCGCCCGGATCGCCTCACCCCCGGCACCCGGCGCCAGTTCAGACGTCCGTCTTAGATGCTTCATAGCGCCGGCTTCGGCGCACTGTCGATGCTGCTCGCAGTCACCCCTCCCTGAGACTGTGAGCCCGACCATGACCTTCACCATCGCCTCCGACGCCCCGGAGCGTCCGCGTGGCGAGGCGGCCCTCCCCGCCCTGCCCGCCGCGCGGATCGACGTCGTCGTCCCGGTCTACAACGAGGAGACCGCGCTCCAGGACTCGATCCGCCGCCTGCACGAGTTCCTCAGCCACGAGATGCCCTACGCCTGGCGGATCGTCATCGCCGACAACGCCAGCACCGACGCCACGCTGGCGATGGCGCGAGCGCTGGCTTTCGAGCTTGACCATGTCACCGTGCTGCACCTCGACCGCAAGGGCCGGGGCCGCGCCCTGCGGGCCGCGTGGACGGCCAGCGACGCCGACGTGCTCTGCTACATGGACGTCGACCTGTCCACCGACCTCAACGCGCTGCTCCCGCTGATCTCGCCGCTGGTGTGTGGTCACAGCGAGGTGGCGATCGGCAGCCGCCTGGCGCCGGGGGCCCGCATCGTGCGCGGCCCCAAGCGCGAGGTCATCTCGCGCTGCTACAACGGCGTCCTCCGCCACATGCTGCGCGCCCGGTTCTCCGACGCGCAATGCGGGTTCAAGGCCATCCGCGCCGATGCGGCGCGCACCCTGCTGCCCCAGATCCAGGATCAGGGCTGGTTCTTTGACACCGAGCTGCTCATCCTGGCCCAGCGCCGCGGCCTGCGCATCCACGAGGTGGCCGTCGACTGGATCGACGACCCGGACTCGCGCGTGGACATTGTCTCCACCGCCCTCACCGACCTGTGCGGGGTCATGCGCCTGCTCTTCGCCGCCCCCGTCGCACGGTTCTTGACCATCGGCGTGGCCTCGACGATCGCCTACGCGATCCTCTACCTGTTGCTGCGCGGTCCGCTGGGCGCCGGCGGCGCAAACGCCCTGGCCCTGGCGCTGACCGCCGTGGCCAACACCCAGGCCAACCGCCGCATCACCTTTCAGATCCGCGGCCGCGCCGGCCTCCTGCGCCAGCACGCCGCGGGGGCGGTCGTCTACCTCATCGCGCTGGGGTTGACCGCCGGGGCGCTGGATGTCCTCGACGCGCTTGATCCCCGGCCGGCGCGCCTGCTCGAGGTCGCGGTGCTCGTCGCGGCCACGACGCTGGCGACGGTGACGCGCTACGTGGCGCTGCGCAGCTGGGTGTTCGCGCGCCGGCGCCGGCCGGCCGGGATGGTGCGCGCTCCGGCCCGCTGACGCCCAACTCTCGTCCGGGGCGGCGATGACAATGCGCCGATGCCCGACAACAGTGGCGGCCTCGTCTACGGGACGATCCTCGTGGCCACGCTGTTGTCGGCCGAGAGCGCGCTCCAGGAGACGTACGCCAAGACCGTCGCCGGCGTGATCGTGGCGCTCGTGACGTACTGGCTCGCCCTCGCGTACGCGCGCTTCACCGGCGAGCGGCTGGAGGCGCAGACGCGGGCGACCGTGGGAGGCATGCTCAGCGCCGCCGCCCACGAGCTGACCGTGTTCTACGGCGCCGCCATCCCCTTCGTCGCGCTCATCGCCTTCTGGATCGGCGGCGCCTCCCTCGAGACCGCCGTGACAGCCGCCATCCTGTTTGCGGACGCCGCCATCATCGGAGCCGAGATCCTGATCGGCGTCCGCGCGGGTCTCACAGGCGCCGCCCTGATCGGACAGGCCGCCATCGGGGCGGTGCTCGGCGTGCTCATCCTCGGCCTGCGCCTCCTCCTGCACTAGCGCCCTACACGCGGAGGTCGGTGGCGCGCCGCGGGGCCGGCTCACGGCGGCGTGGGCGGATGGCGAACATCACCGCCGCCACCACCGCTCCGGCCACGGCCAGGATGACCGCGTCCGAGCGCAGCCCGGACAAGAACGCGTTCCAGACCGCCCCGGCGGCGCTGCGGTCCTCGCCGACGGCAAACCGGCTGAGCACCACCGGGCGGATGACGAAGTAGGCCGCGACGAGCACGACCCCGTCAAACAGGATCGCGATCCCGACATAGCGCGCGGCGCGGCGCCGCTCGGCCGCCTGCAGGATCGCCACCAGGAAGATCACCCCGCCGGCGACGAGCAGAAGGATCCCCTCCGTGTGGGCGCGCTCGACCGCGCGCGCGGCCCGGGTCGCCTGCCCGAAGTCGCCGCCCGAGATGCGGATCACCTGGTGGGTCAGCGACGGCGGGATCTGAGCCGCCACGCCCGGCGCGACGCGGTGCAGCGCATCGACCACCAGCTTGCCCACGTGGGCGAGACGCAGCGTGATCGTGTTCGAGTCCGAGATGAACACCGAGGTGTGCAGGTCGGCGATGGCGCGGTCAAAGACGCGGTGGAACGCCGGCGTCCGGACCGCCGCGTCGACTGCCTTGGTGACCAGCGGCACGTACTGTGCGGGAACGTGCGCCGACTGGATCGCGGCCGCCTGCACCCGCTCCTCGATCAGCGAACGGATGCTCGGGTTGCTGAGCAGGGTGGTGGCCCGGGCGCTGAACTGAGCGGAGTTGCCCAGCACGTGGCCGGCGTAGGTCAGCGGGACGCCGACCAGCACGGCGATCGCCCCAATGCAGGCGAGCGCCGCGCTCAGACGACGCCGGGTATGGACGGGAGCGCGCACGGACCGGACACCGAGTGTGCCCGATCGCGTGGCGCGGGCGCGCAGCCGCCCGGGCCCCGGAGGGGCGCTACCCCAGCGCCACCTCGACCTGCCGGGCGTCGACGCCGCGCAGCACGCTGAGCGCGAGCGTCCCGTCCGCGGCCCGCACGGCGCGCTCCAGGTCACCGATCGAGCGCACCGGAGAGCCGGCCGCCCCGGTGATCAGGTCGCCGCGGGAGAGCCCGGCGCTATCGGCCGCGGTGCCGGACTTCACCCGGACGATGAGCAGTCCCGGTGCCTCGTCCAGGCCGACGGCGCGGCGCATCTTCTTAGCCACGGCAGCGCCGGCGACGGCCACGCCGAGACGGCGGTGCTCGCCCTCACCGGGCTCGAAGAACGCCTGCCAGGCCGACATGGCCTCGCCGAGCGTGCTCGCGGCGCCCTCGGGGACCCCGGCGGCGAGCCGGGCGGCGCGCTCGTCGTAGGCCGGACGGGCCCGCTGCACGAGCTCGCGGCCGCGATCGGTGAGCGTCACGGTGACGCTGCGGCGGTTCTCGGGGTCGGGCTCGCGGGCGATCATCCGCGCGCGCTCCAGCCGGCCCAGACGGACCGACAGGGTCCCGGAGGTCCGCCGCAGCGCGCTGACCAGCTCGCGCTGGTTGAGCGTGTGGCCCTCGGCGCGCTCGAGCGCGTCGAGCACGAGGTAGCTGGGGCGCGACAGGCGGTGCTCGGCGAGCGCCTCCTCCAGCTCTGCCTCCACGTGGGCGGCAACGCTGATCACGGTGTCGGCCAGGTGCCGTTCGGAAGTAGTGGTGTCAGACATCGTTTGCTTCGCTCCAATTGCTTGAGTTCAAACAGTTGTGTACGATTATTGCATGTCAAGCAGAAATGGAACAGACCCCTCCCCGGAGGCACCGGGCGCGACCGCGTTGGTCGACGCCGCCGAGCAGTCCGCCCTCGCCCTCGACGCCTACTCGCGCACGGTGATCGCCGTCGCCGAGGCCCTCAGCGGCAGCGTCGCCAACCTCCAGGTCCGTCGCCGCACCCGCCGCGGCCAGGCGATGGGCGCCGGCAGCGGCGTGGCCATCTCCGCCGACGGCTTCGTCGTCACGTCCGCCCACGTCGTCGAGGGCAGCGGCCACGGCATCGCCAGCTTCAGCGACGGCCGTGAGACCCCGGTCACCGTGGTCGGCTCCGACCCCCTCTCCGATCTCGCGGTCCTGCGCGCCGACGGCGGCGACCTCTCCGCCGCCACGCTCGGCGACGCGGAGGAGCTGCGGGTCGGCCAGCTCGTCGTGGCCATCGGCAACCCCAACGGCTTTGCCAGCTCGGTCACCGCGGGCGTCGTCAGCGGCCTCGGCCGCTCTCTCCCCGTCGGCGCCCGCGGCGGGCCGCGCCGCGTCGTGGAGAACGTGATCCAGACCGACGCCGCCCTGAACCCCGGCAACTCCGGCGGAGCGCTGGTGGACGGCGCCGGCCGGGTCGTCGGCATCAACACTGCGCTGGCCGGCATCGGGCTCGGCCTCGCCGTCCCCATCAACGATGCCACCCGCGTGATCATCTCCACCCTCATCCGTGACGGGCGGGTGCGCCGCGCGCACCTGGGCGTCGCCGTGTCCCCCCGGCCGCTGCCGCCCCGCACCGCTCAGCGGCTCGGACGGCGCGGCGGGGTCCAGGTCATGCAGGTGATCGACGACAGTCCAGCTGCCGACGCCGGCCTGAGGCGAGGGGATCTGCTGCTCGAGCTCGACGGAGAGCCGGTGACCGACGCCTCCGACCTGCAGCGGCTGATGGTCGGCGAGCGCATCGGGCGCGCGGTGCGTGCGATCCTCCTGCGCGACGGCCGGGAACGGTCGCTCGAGCTGGTGCTGGGCGAGTTGTCCTAGTGGGAGGCCCACTAGCGCTCGGACGCCACAAGTTGGTGCCGTGAGCCACTAATTCCTACCCTGTGAGGAATGCGAGCTCCTGCGGCGGTAGGCCGTGACGGCGAGCTGGCTGAGGTAGACCTGTTCCTCGGCCAGATGCGCGCCGCCAGCTGCGCGCTTGCCCTCGAGGGCGACGCGGGCATCGGCAAGACCACGATCTGGCAGGAAACGATCGACCGGGCGCGCGATGCCGGCATGCTCGTGCTCGCCTGCCGGCCGGCGGCCGCCGAGGCCAAGCTGTCCTTCTCCGGCCTCTCGGACATGCTCGCCGGCGTGCAGGACGGCGCGTTCGCGGCGCTGCCGGACCTGCAGCGCAGCGCGCTGGAGGTGGCGCTGCTGCGCTCCGCCCCCGAGGGCCCGTCGCTCGATGCCCGGCTCGTGGCCACCGCGCTGCTGACGCTCGTGCGCGAGCTGGCGCGCGGCACCTCGGTGCTGCTGGCCGTCGACGACGCGCAGTGGCTCGACAGCCCGACGGCCGGCGTCGTCACCTTCGCCATCCGGCGGCTGGACGCCGAGCCGGTCGGCGTGCTGTGCGCCTCGCGGCCACACGCCGCCGGGGTGGGGCTGCTGGATTCCGTCGAGCGCCAGCGCGTGCGGCGCGTGCGGGTGGGCCCTCTCGCCCTGGGCGCACTCGGTGAGGTCATCGCCGACCGCCTGGGGCGTTCGCTGCCGCGCCCGGTCCTGGCGCGCATCGCCGAGGCGTCGCGGGGCAACCCGTTCTACGCGCTGGAGGTGGCCCGTCTGATCGTCGACGAGGACGGCGCCGCCGATGCGCGCCTCCCGGTGCCCGACGACGTCCGCACCCTGGCCGCCTCACGAGTCGGGGAGCTGCCGGCGGCGACCCAGCGCGCACTCCTTCGCGCCGCCGTCCTGGCCGAGCCCACGACCCGGGCGATCGACGCCGCGCCGCTTGCGCCCGCCGAGGAGCGGGGCATCGTCAGGATCGACGAGCGCGGACGGATCGCCTTCGTGCACCCGCTATTCGCGGTCGCGATCTCCGCCTCGGCCTCGGCCGCGCAGCGTCGCGCCGCCCACCGCGCCGCCGCCGAGCACGCCGCGGACCCCGAGCAACGGGCCCGCCACCTCGCCTACAGCGCGGACCGCGCCGACCGCTCGGTCGCCGCCGAGCTCGACGCCGCCGCCGAGCTGGCCGTCTCGCGCGGAGCACCCGATGCCGCCGCCGAGCTCATCGAGCTCGCGCTCGAGCGCACTCCGGCTCGGGACGGCGAGGCCCGCGCCGATCGCCTGCTGCGAGCGGCCGGCCTGCATCTGGACGCGGGCGGCGCCGGCCGGGCCGGCGAGCTCCTGGCGCGACTGCTGGGGTCGGCGACGTCCGAGCGCGTGCGCGCCCACGGCCTGCGCCTACGGGCCACGCTGGAGAGCCGAGCTGACGGGTTCGCCACCGCACTGGCCACCACGCGCGAGGCCCTCGTCGCCGCGACCGGCGAGCCCTCGCTGGCCGCGGCCATCGACCTCGACGCCGCGTTCTATCTGGTGGGGATCGGCGACGTCGGAGGCGGACTGCGCCACGCGGAGGCGGCCGTCGGCCGAGCCGAGCTGCCCGGCGGGGACCGCGGCGTGCTCGGCGACGCGCTCGCGGTGGCCGCGATGGTCAGCTTCCTCAACGGCGACGGCCTCTCCACCGAGCGGCTGGACCGCGCGCTGCGTGAGGAGGACCGTGACCGGCGGCGACTGGCCTTCACCTCACCGCGGCTGATCGCAGGGCTGCTGCTGATGTGGACGGGCCGCGCGCGCGAGGCCGCCGAGACCCTGGTGGCCCTGCGGGCCGAGCAACGGGAGCGCGGCGTGGAGAGCGATATCCCCACCTCGTCGCTCTATCTCACCTGGGCGTACCTGTGGTTGGGCGAGATCGACCGCGCCGCGGAGATCGCGACCTCTGACACGGCCGCCGTCGCGCTGCTGGGCGATCCCGGGACGACGGCACTGGCGCTCAGCGCCGCCGCGCTGGTCAGCGCCCAGCAGGGGGACATCGCGGCAACGCGCGAGCAGGCCAACACCGCGCTGGCCCGACTCGTCGAGCTCGAGTGGTGGACGGCCACGGTGTTCCCCCGCTGGGCCCTGGGCTTCGGCGAGCTGTCGGCGGGGGATCCGGCCGCCGCTCATGCCGCGCTGGCGCCGCTCACCGAGATGCTGCCTTCGATGGGGCTCGCGGACCCGATCGGGCTCGTCTTCCTGCCCGACGAGATCGAGGCGCTCGTCTCGCTCGGAGAGCTGGCGCGCGCTCAGCCGCTGATCGAGCTGCTCCGGCGCCTGGGAGAGACCCATGACCGGCCGTGGGCGATCGCGGCGGCCGCGCGCGGCCACGGCATCCTCGCTGCCGCCCGCGGCGATCTGGAGGACGCGGTGGCGGCACTGGAGGGGGCGCTCGCGGCGCACGCCCGCGTCGAGATGCCGTTCGAGCGGGGGCGCACCCTGCTGGCGCTGGGCCGGACGCTGCGACGGCGCAAGCAGTGGTCGGCCGCGCGCGAGGCGCTGCGCGAGGCGCTCGCCCTGTTCGTGAAGACCGGGGCGCCACTATGGGCGCAGGCGGCGCGCAACGAGGTGGGTCGCGCCGGCGAGCGCAGCGGCGAGCCCGGCGAGCTCACCGCGACCGAGCGCCACATCGCCGAGCTGGCCGCGTCGGGGCTGAGCAACCAGGAGGTGGCCGAGCGCGCGTTCCTCACGGTCAAGGGAGTGGAGGCCAACCTCACCCGGGCGTATCGCAAGCTGGGGATCCGCTCCCGGGGCGGCCTCGCGGGGGCGCTGCGCAACGACGACCCGGAGGTCGTGTCCGACGGCCGCCAGGCGATCTAGCGCTGCGCGCCGGAGCCCAGCGCCGGCCCGCTTCGCCGGACCCCCTTCGCACTGGTTTTTTGCTTCAAGGGTTTCCCCGCTTTGCAGACGACGTTTCGGTCCGTACTTTGCTGGACAGCGGTTCGGACACCGGAGTGCGGCTCAGGGGGATGCCCTGCCTCGGTCGTCTCGGGTCCCCCTCATCGTCAGGACCGGGCTAACTGCCGGGGGCTAGTCGGTGCGACGAGGGTGACCCGGGACGGAACCGGCTTCACTCCGGGGCGTGTGAAGCCGGTTTCGCCGCGTCCTATGCCGTTGCCGAGGCGGCCTCAGAGCCCGCGCGGGCCGGCTCGAGCCCGCGGATGAGGTCGGCGGCGCGCTCGGCGATCATGATCGTCGGCGCGTTGGTGTTGCCGCGCACGAGCGTCGGCATCACCGAGGCGTCCACCACCCGCAGCGAGTCCATCCCCAGGACCCGCAGCTCATCGTCGACGACCCGGCCCATCCCGCAGGTCCCGACCGGGTGGTAGATCGTCGTCGTGTTGCGCTCGATGTGGTCCAGGATGCTGGCGTCGTCGGCGCCCGCCGGGGCGGCAGTGGTGCCGGTCGTCACCTTGGCCAGCGCGGGCTGGCCGGCAATGTCCACGGCCCGGCGCACGCCCTTGATCAGCGCAGCTCGGTCCTCGTCGGTGACCAGGTAGTTGTGCAGGATCCGGGGCTTGGCCGTCGGCACCCGCGAGCGCAGCTTGACGAAGCCTGTGCTCGTGGGGCGCAGGAGGCACGCCGAGATCGCCCAGCCGTCGACCACGATCTCCGCCGCCCCCGCCTCGGGGAACAGGATCGGGATGTGGTGCAACTGGATGTCGGGTGCCTCCAGCGAGTCGTCGGTACGGAAGAACCCGCCGGACTCGGCGAAGTTCGACGTGAGCGGCCCCCGGCCCTCGGTGGTGAGCAGCCCCAGGTTCTCGACGCTCTCGGCGCTCAGCAGCGACGCCTCGTCGGTGGTGTAGGTGATCCAGGTCGAGGGGTGATCCTCGAGCCCCTGGCCGACGGGGAGGTCGTGGGCGCACGGGATGTTGACCAGCGCCAGGTCCGCGGCGGGCCCGATGCCCGAGAGCATCAGGATCTGCGGGCTCTGGTAGGTGCCGGCCGAGAGGATGACCTCGCCTTGCGCCGTGATCTCCGAGACGTCCCCGTCGCGCTCGATCTCGACGCCGGTGGCGCGGTTGCCGTCCAGCAGGACGCGGTTGACGTGGGCGCCGGTGATCAGCGTGAGGTTCTCGCGCCCCAGCACCGGGTGCAGGTAGGCGACCGCCGCCGAGCAGCGCATCCCGCCGCGCTGGGTGACCTGATACCAGCCCACGCCGTCCTGCTGGGGGCCGTTGAAGTCGTCGTTGGCGGCAAGGCCGGCCTGCAGGCCCGCCTCCACGAACGCCTCACACGTGCGGTAGCGGCTGCGGTTCTCGCTCACTCCCAGCGGTCCGCCGGCGCCGTGCAGCTCACTGGCCCCGCGCTCGTTGTCCTCGGCGCGGATGAAGTACGGGAGCACGTCATCCCAGCCCCAGCCCTTGAGGCCCATGGCGGCCCAACCGTCGTAGTCGGCGCGGTTGCCGCGGATGTAGACCATCGCGTTGACCGACGACGAGCCACCGAGGGTCCGCCCGCGCGGCAGGTAGCGCTGCCGGCCGGCGAGGCCGGGCTCGGGGTCGGAGATGAACGACCAGTCGTACTTGCTCGTCGCGACCGCGAGGACGCCCGCCGGAAGGTGGATCTCGTCGGCGGCGTCGGGGGGGCCCGCCTCCAGCAGGCACACCGACACGTTCGGGTCCTCGGTCAGGCGTGCGGCAAGCACACAACCAGCCGAGCCGGCACCGGCGATCACGTAGTCATAGGTCATTGGGCGCCCTCCCAGAAGGCGTGGGGGTCGCTCCCATTCTCGGCGTGACGGCCTGGCGCCGTCAAGTCGCGTCAGCCCAGGCGCACGACGACGGGATCTAGTACAGGTCCTGCACCTGCAGCGACCACCCGGCGTCATCGCCGCCGGGAGTCACCTGGATCTCATACGTGCCCGCGCCGCTGGCGAGGCTCTGGACCTGGCCGGTGCCGTCCTGGAGCCCGAAGCCCGCGATGTAGCGCCCGCTGCCCGCGTCGATCACGCGCGCCGATGGGCCTGAGCAGAACAGGATCCAGGTGCACGTGCCCTGGAAGGCCATCCGGTAGACGATGCGCCAGTGCCCGCCGATGATCTTGACCGGGCCCGAACTGCGGCCGTCAAACGTCGTCACCGTCCGCCACTGCGGCACCTCGGCGACGCTGAGCGTCACCGTCGAGCCACGGGCCTTGCGGCCATGGGAGGGCGTCTGAGCGACGACCGTGCCGGGCGTCCTGCCCGGGGCGGCCACGTCGTGAGCGACGGTGTGGAACCCCAGGGCGCGGAGCGACCGCTGGGCGTCGGCGATGTTCTGATCCACGGTGCTCAGTACCCGCACCGGCGCAGGTCCACGGCTCACGGTGAGGTGCACGACGGTGCCCCGGGCCACCCGGGCATGAGCGCGCGGCGTCTCGCCGATAACGGTCCCGGACGCGGCTAAGTCATAGGCCCGGTGCGTGGTGGTGCGCAGGTGGGCGCGCCGCAGCGCCGCCCGCGCGCGCCCCTGCGAGCGGTGCAGCACCGACGGAACGTGCGTGTATGTCGTGTGGCCGATGATCAGAGCCGCCGCCACCATCGCCACGAGCAGCGCGATGACGAGGCCGACGGCCGCAATCGCCCGGCGGCGCCGCGCCGGATTGACGACTCGTCGCGGCGAATACTGGGGGGCGCGCCGCGTCCCATGGGGACCGGGCGGAGGCGGCGGAGGCGACGGAGGCGTCCGGCTCGGCGCGTCTGGCGGGTCCATGGGGCTTCGTTGCGCCGCCTCGGAGCGCCGCGGGCCGGCGCCGGCACCGACCAGGGCCCGACGGTCGATGCGGCTCGCCGTACGTGTCCGGCCGGCAATGGGCCGCGTCCGTCGTCCGCCGTCGGAGAGGCGGCGAGCCTCGAGCAGCGCCTCGGCCATCTCCGCGCCGTCGGCGTAGCGGCGCGCCGGGTCCTTGGCCAGCGCGCGCTCGACGATCTCGACCAGCGAGGCCGGCAACCGCGGTGACAGCGGCGGCGGAGGGGTCTCGAGGTGCAGCAGGGCCAGCTCAACGACCGAGGAGGCGGTGAACGGCGGCGCACCGGACAGCATCTCGTAGAGGACCACGCCGGCGCTGTAGACGTCCGTCGCGGGGGTGGTGGGACCGCCGCGGCTCTGCTCGGGGGCCATGTACCGGGGCGTGCCGACAATCGAGGCCGGGGTGCCGTCGGTGCTCCCCTCGGCCAGGCGAGCGACCCCGAAGTCCCCCACCTTTACCCGCCCGTCGACGGAGAGCATGATGTTGGCCGGCTTGACGTCGCGGTGCACGATGCGCTGGCCGTGGGCGCCTGCCAGGGCCCGGCAGAGCTGGGCGGCGACGGCGCAGGCCTCCCAGGCGGGCAGCGCACCCCGGCGCAGCCGGCTGGCCAGGCTCTCGCCCTCCACCAGCTCAGAGACGTAGTACAGGCCCTCCGGGGCGTGCCCGACGTCGTAGATCTGGACGATGCCGGGGTCGCTCACGCGGGCCAGGAGCCGCGTCTCGCGCTCGAAGGTGGCCACCCACTCGGGATCGTCGGCCCACCACGGCTTGATCACCTTGACCGCGACGAGGCGCGCCAGCCGGCGGTCAAAGCCCTCATAGACGCGCCCGAACGCGCCCTCTCCGAGGATCGTGCGCAGCTCGTAGCGGTTATCCAGGGCGCAGCCGGACAGGTCAGGGGCGTGGGGCATGGGCGGTCGTCAGCGTGCTGAAGCGGGCACTAGAGGCTACCCGGTGTTGCGCAGCCCGCTGGCGATTCCGTTGATCGTGAGCAGGCTCACCCGGCCCAGTTGCTCTGGCGCACCGTCCGGCTCACGCCGCATCCGTCGCATGAGCTCGACCTGGACGAACGAGAGGGGATCGACGAAGGGGTTACGGCGATCGATCGAGGCCTGGAGCACCGGTTCGCCGTCCAGCAGCCGATCGCCGCCGCTGATCAGCACCAGCTCCTCGATCGTGCGCTGCAGCTCGGCCTCCAGCGGCGTCCAGATCCGCTCCCGCGCGGCCGTGTCGTCCCACAGCTCCACGTACCGGCGCGCGATCCCCAGGTCGGCCTTGGCGCAGCCCATCTCGGCGTTGGAGAGGACGCTGGTGAAGAACGGCCACTCGGCGGCCATGCGGCGCAACAGCTCCAGGCCATGGCGCTCGCGGGCGTGGCGCAGCGCGGTGCCCAGGCCCAGCCACGCCGGCAGCACGATCCGCGACTGCGTCCAGCTGAACACCCACGGGATGGCCCGCAGATCGTCGATCCCGCCGGCCTGGGTGCGCTTGGCGGGCCGGCTGCCCAGGCGCAGGCGGCTGATCTCGTGCACCGGCGTCACCGCCTCGAAGAAGGCCACGAAGTCGGGGTTCTCGTGGACGATCGCGCGGTAGACGGAGGCCGAATCCTCGGCCATCTCGGCCAGGAGGCGCTCGAAGCGCTCGGACTCGTGATGCGGCCGGGAGCGCCCGGTGGCCAGAGTGGCGCTGGCGGCCAGCTCGAGCTCGCGGTGCGCGATCTCGGGGACGGCGTACTTGGCGGTGAGCACCTCGCCCTGCTCGGTCATCTTGAGGCGGCCGCGCACCGTCCCGGGCGGCAGCGACAGGATCGCCCCGTTGGTGGGACCCCCGCCGCGGCCCACCGCGCCGCCGCGACCGTGGAAGAAGCACCAGGTCACCCCGTGGCGGGTGAGGACCTCGGCGATGCGCACCTGGGCCGTGTAGGCCGCCCACGCCGACGCGAGGTACCCGACGTCCTTGTTGGAGTCCGAGTAGCCGATCATGATCTCCTGCTCGTCGCCCACCGCGCGCAGCGCCTCCCGGTAGACCGGCATCGTCAGCAGGCGCTCCATCGTCTCCGGCGCGGCCTGGAGCGTGGCGCCCGCCTCGAACAGCGGGACCACGCGCAGCTGGGCCCGCTCGCCGCCGGCGCGGCACAGGCTGGCCTCCTTCATGAGCAGGAGCACCTCGAGGACGTCCGCCGGGCTCTCGCTGCCGGAGATGATGTAGGTCTGGATCGCCCCCCGGTTGGGGCCCGCGAGCGTGGCGCGCAGCGTGCGGAAGGTCTGGATCGTGTTCTGCGTGGCCTCGGAGAAGCGGTCGATGTCGGTGGGAATCAGCGGCCGCCGGTCGGCGATCTGGGCCTGCAACAGCGTCACGCGCGCGTCCTCGGCCAGGCCCTCGTACTCCTCGCACACGCGCAGGGCGCCGTACATCTCGGCCAGCGCGCGGCGGTGGCTGAGGGCGTGCTCGCGGATGTCCAGGCGCGCGAAGTGAAAGCCGAAGACCTCGACCTGGCGGATGACATCGCGCAGGTCCGAGCCGGCGGTGAGCGCGCCCTGCCCCGCACACAGCGAGGCCTCGACGGTCCGTAGGTCGGCGAGCAGTTGCTGGGGTTCCGCGTACCCCCCGGCGTCGTGGGCCTGGGTGGCCCGGATGCGCTCGCGCATGAACGTGAGCGCGCGGCGGTAGGGCTCCTCGGGGTTGAGCCCGGCGAGGCGCTCCGCCAGATCGGGGAAGCGCTCGGCGCCCGAATCCAGGATCGGCTCCAGGCCGGGGGCCGGGCCGGTGAGCCGCTCGGAGAGCGAGATGCGGCCGGCCAGCTGCTCCACCCGGGACTCCAGCAGGCGCAGGCACTGCTCGCGCATGAGCTCGAGGGCCGCCACCGTCGTGTCCGGGGTGACGTACGGGTTGCCGTCACGGTCGCCGCCGATCCACGAGCCGAAGCTGAGCAGCGGGGGGACGACGGGCGGGCGCTCCACCGTCTCCGGGTAGAACTCGGCCACCGCCTCCTCGAGGTCGCGGTAGATCCGAGGGATGGTGTCGGCCAGCGTCGAGGAGAAGTGGATGAGGCCGCCGCGCACCTCATCGGTGACGGTCAGCTCGGCGGCGCGCAGGTCATCGGAGCCCCACAGCTCCTGCACCGTGGCCAGCAGCCGGCGACGTGCGTCAGCGGCGGGGGCGTGCGCGCGCTCGTCCAGTTCACGCAGGACGCCGAACACGCGCGCGAGCTTGTCGATCGTGGTACGCCGGCGTGCCTCGGTGGGGTGCGCCGTCATGACCAGCCGTAGCTCGGCGTTGCTGAGCACCCCGGAAAGCTCGTCCTCGGTCGTGCCGGCCTCGTGCAGCGCCGAGATCACATGGCGCAGCGAACCGGCGCGCGGGCGCTCGGGGTCCGCGGTGTCCCGCGCGCGCAGCCGGCGCACGCGCTCGTTGTCCTCGGCCAGATTGACGAGCTGAAACCACCGCGTGAGCGAGCGCACCAGGATCTCGGTGTCGTCCAGCGTGAGCCCGGCAACGAGCTCGGCCAAGCGGTCGGCTGCCCGCTCGTCCCCGAGTCGCGCCTCCTGACCGAGCGCCACCGCGTCGTCGAGCAGCCTCAATACCCGCGGCCCGCCCACCCCGTCGGCCATCGCGATGACCTCGCGCAGGACATCGGTGAGGAGCGCTTCGTCGGCGGCGAAGTCGCGGCGTGCGGCGGTGAGGCTCATCCGCCGCAGATGTTCACAGATTGGTGGGCCCGCCCCGGCCCGCCCCGGCCGGGCCGGGGCGGGCGGGGGGCGGGCGGGACCGTTACCTCAATGTGTCTTCCTCGGCCGGAAACCCGACCGCGAACTCCAGCTCGAGGTATGACTGGCCGTCGATGCTGCCCGCCGTCCGCGAGGGCCGGCCGGAACGGGGACCGAGCACATGCTCCAGTCCGCGCCCCTTGCCGCGTCGCAGGGAGAGCCCGGTCCGGCCACGCCGGCGGAACCAGCGGCCGTCGCGCTCGGCCTCGAAGCGTGCGTCGGGCCGTGGTCCGGCGCGTGTCGAATACGGGCCCCTGCCGGTCCGAGAGAGCAGCAGGAATGATTCGTCTCTGAAGAGAGTCATGGTGGTCTTTCTAATGTCACAGTGATGATTGACACCGCATGTGTCACCACGCGGGCAGCACTGAGCGACTCGCTGAAGGCGAGTGTCAATGGTGCGCCCGGCAATGGCGCGCCGATGCAGCTACGGCAGGACCGGCGTGATGCCGGTCAGATGTGGCGTCCCGCTAGAGGCGGGTGAGCTGGGATGCTGACATTGGTGTCTCCAATCGATCGTGAACGCGGTTCAGGCACAAAAAAAGCGACCCTTGGGTCGCCCTTGCTTCGAGTTCCGGTATGCGCAAGCACTAAGTCAGCCTGCGCTCCTCGCAGCAAGGGCGTCTGTATTGAGGGAGGCCTCGACGATCGCCGTCCGCACGCGGGGCCCGTCCCACATCGCGTGACCGGCGCTACCCACGCGGGCCGCCCGCACGCCGAGATCGGCGCCGGACTGCGGCGCCGTCTTGGTCGTGAGAGAGGTGTAGAAGGTGCTCGTCATAGGGGTGACTCCAAAGAGGATCTTCGGCAGAGTAACTCACGGAGTGGCGGAATGCAAGCAATTGACACAAAGAATTTGCACTTTCCTCGCGTGGGCCCGCCGGACCCGTGGCTACGCTGTCTGAGCCGTGCTTCACATTCACCGTGCCGTCCGCGCCGACGTCCTCGCCGACGCCCTTGCCGGGCTCCTCTCCGAGAGCCCGGCCGACCCGTTCGCGCCCGAGGTGGTCGCCGTTCCGACGCGCGGCATGGAGCGCTGGCTGACCCAGCGGATGTCCTCGGTGCTGGGCGCCCGGGCGGGCCGTGCCGACGGGATCTGCGCGAACGTCGAGTTCCCCTCCCCCCACCGGCTCGTCACCGATGCGGTGGCCGCCGCCTCGGGCATCGATCCCGCGGAGGACCCGTGGCTGCCCGAGCGCTCGGTGTGGTCCCTGCTCACAGTCGTGGAGGAGTCGCTGCCTGAGCCGTGGCTGGCCACGCTGGCGGCCTATCTGGGCGCCGACACTGGCCCGTCGGACCCCATGCGGCCCGCGCGGCAGAGCCGCCGGCTGACGACGGTGCGCCACCTGGCCGGACTGTTCGACCGGTACGCGCTCCACCGCCCTCAGATGCTCACAGCGTGGGCGCGCGGCGACGATCTGGACGCGGTCGGCGGCCCGCTCCCGGCGGCGGCCGCCTGGCAGGCCGAGCTGTGGCGCCGGCTACGGGCCCGTATCGGGGTCCCCGATCTCGCGGAGCGCGCCGGGGATGCGCAACGGCGGATCGCCGCCGACCCGGGGTGGGTGGAGCTCCCGGGGCGCCTGGCGCTGTTCGGGCTGACCCGCATACCGGCCGGCCATCTGGAGATCCTGCGTGCGCTGGCCGCCGGACGTGACCTGCACCTGTTCCTGTTACACCCGTCGCCGTCGCTCTGGGACAAGGTGACACACCGGGACGATCGCTCTCAGAGCGCGCGCCGCGAGGACGACGAGACCGTCGTCCTGGCCGCCAACCGCCTGCTGGCCTCCTGGGGCCGGGACTCGCGCGAGATGCAGCTGGTGCTGACGGCGGGAGTGCCTGGGCTCCCTGACACCCATCACGCCTCGCCGCCGGCGCCCGACACGTTGCTCGGCCTCATCCAGCAGGGCGTCCGCGAGGACCGCGCCGCGCCCGGGGCGCCCCTGCCCCAAGCCGCGGACAAGCGGCCCGTGCTGGCTGCCGACGACCGCAGCATCGAGGTGCACTCCTGTCACGGCCGGGCGCGCCAGGTGGAGGTCATCCACGACGCGATCCTCCACGCGCTCGCTGAGGATCCGGCGCTCGAGCCGCGCGACGTGATCGTGATGTGCCCCGATATCGAGACGTTCGCGCCGCTCATCCAGGCCACGTTCGGCGGCGGCGACACGGCGCCCGCCGGTGAGGCTGCGCCCGGGGCCGGCACCGCCGTGTCACGCGGGCCCGACGAGGACGCCGACGGATCCGCGGTGGACTTGCGTGTCCGGCTCGCCGACCGCTCGCTGCGCCAGACCAATCCGGTGCTCAGCGTCGTCGCTCAGCTGCTCGAGCTCGCCGAGCAGCGCCTCACCGCCTCGCAGCTGCTCGACCTCGCCGACCGCGGTCCCGTGCGCCGCCGCTTCCGCCTCGACGACGACGACATCACCCGCCTGGCCGACTGGATCTCCCAGGCGGGCATCCGCTGGGGGTTGGACGGTCCGCACCGCGCGCCCTACAAGCTTGACACCGTGGACAGCGGCACCTGGCAGACGGGCTTGGAGCGGCTCCTGCTGGGGGTGACGATGACCGAGGACGGCCAGCGCCTGTTCGCCGGCGTGCTCCCGCTCGACGACGTCGACAGCCGCTCCATCGACCTGGCCGGGCGCTTCACCGAGCTGGTGACGCGCGTGGGCGAGGCCGTACGCGCGCTCAGCACGCGCCAGACGCTCGCCGACTGGGCAGAAGCGCTGGCGCAGGCGGCCGACGCGCTCACCGCCACTCACGTCCACGACCGCTGGCAGCGCGCTGAGCTCCAGCGGGTCCTCGATGACCTGGTGGCCGAGGCCGGCGACGCCGCTCCGCCGGAGCTGGCGCCCCCCGAGGTGCGCGCGCTGCTGGCCCGCAGGCTCGAGGGCCGCCCCACCCGCGCCAACTTCCGCACCGGCCATCTCACCGTCTGCACGCTGCAGCCGATGCGCTCGGTGCCCCATCGCGTCGTGTGCCTGCTCGGGCTCGACGACGGCGCCTTCCCGCGCAAGGCCCCGCGCGACGGCGACGACCTGATGCTCGACCACCCGCATCTGGGCGAACGCGACCCGCGCAGCGAGGATCGCCAGCTGCTGCTCGACGCCCTCCTGGCCGCGGGCGAGCGCCTCATCGTCACCTTCAGCGGCAACGACGAGCGCACCAACGCGCCCCGTCCTCCCGCGGTGCCGGTGGGGGAGCTGCTGGACGCGGTGGACGCCACGGCACGCTGCGAGGGCGGCGCCCTCGCCCGCGAGCAGGTCATGGTGCGCCATCCCCTGCAGCCGTTTGACCCGCGCAACTTCATCGCGGGTGACATCGCCGGTACGCGGCCGTGGAGCTTTGATACCGCGGCTCTGGCCGGGGCGCGCGCGCTGGCCGGCCCGCGCACCGCGCCGCGCCGATTCCTGCCCGCGCCCCTGCCCGGGCGTCCGGGGGCGGTGGTCGAGTTGGCCGACCTCGTGCGCTTCGTCGAGCACCCCGTGCGCGCGTTCATGCGCCAGCGGCTGGGAATCAGCCTGTACTCGGCCGCCGACGAGATCGAGGACGAGCTCTCGGTCGAGCTCGATGGCCTCCAGCGCTGGGGCGTGGGCCAGCGGCTGCTCGAGGCGCGGCTGCGCGGCATCGACGAGCGGACCGCGATCCTCGCCGAGATCGCCCGCGGCACGCTGCCGCCCGGCGTTCTGGGCAAGCCGGTCATCGACGACGTCTCCCCGATCGTGAGCGGGATCGTGGAGCGCGCCCACGCCGTGGCGCCCGCCGTCGCCGCCGGGACGGGCGGGGATCCCGTCGACGTGCGCGTCGCGCTAGCAGACGGCCGGCTGCTGAGCGGCACCGTGACCGGGGTGATCGGCGACCTCTTGCTGACCACGACGTTCTCGCGCGTGTCGGCCAAGCACCGGATCGCCGCCTGGGTGCGGCTCTTGGCGCTCACCGCCAGCGCGCCCGAGCGTCCGTTCGCGGCGGCCACGGTCGGACGCGGCCAGGGGCGCGGCGATGTGCGCACGGCGCGGATCGAGCCCCTCGGCGTCGACGCCGACCAGCGGCGCGCCGCCGCGCGCTCCGAGCTGGCGGTGCTGATGGACCTCTATGACCGCGGCATGCGCGAGCCGCTGCCGATGTTCTGCCTCACCTCGGCGGCCTACGCCGAGGCCGCGCGCCAGGGACAGGACGGCTACGGCGCCGCCGTCAAGGAGTGGGAGACCGAGTGGAACTTCGAGCGCGAGGACCGCGAGGCCGAGCATCAGCTGGCCTTCGGCGGCGTGCTCAGTCTCTCGGAGGTTCTGGACATCACCCCGGGCGACGGCGAGGCGGGCGAGGGCTGGCTCGAGTCGGAGGCCTCGCGTTTCGGGCGCCTGGCGCGGCGCCTGTGGGAGGGGCTGCTGGCCCGCGAGGAGGTACGGGCGCGGTGACCACCGGCGCGATCCCGTTGCAGCCCGTCGAGTTCGATCCGTGCGGCGATCTGCCACGCGGCGTGACCGTGCTGGAGGCCAGCGCCGGGACCGGCAAGACGTACACGATCGCCGCGCTGACCGCGCGCTACGTCGCCGAGGGGATCGCGCTCGAGCGCCTGCTGCTCGTCACCTTCACCCGGATCGCCACCGGAGAGCTGCGCGAGCGGGTGCGCGAGCGGCTGGTGAGCGTCGAGCGCGGGCTGGCCCGGCGGTTGGCCGGCGCGCCGGCCGATCCCGCCGAGGACGAGGTGGTCGCGCTGCTGGCCCGTGGCGACGCCGAGCGCCACCGCGAGAACCTGGCGCGCGCGGCCGCCAGCTTCGACGCCGCCACGATCGCCACCACCCACGGCTTCTGCCAGGAGATGCTCGGCGGCCTCGGCATCGCCGGCGATCTCGAGCCCGACGTCACGTTCGTCGAGGATCTCTCCGACCTCGTCGACGACGTCGTCGACGATCTCTACATCCGGCGGTTCGCGCCGCAGCGGCTCAACCCGGACGGCACCGCGGCCTTCGGCCGGACCGAGGCGGGCATGATCGCCCGTGCGGCGATCGACAACCCCTCGGCGCGCATCGTCTCCGACGACAGCGAGATCCCGAAGATGCGCCTGGGGCTCGCCCAGGCCGCGCGCCGCGAGCTGGAGGCACGCAAGCGGGGGCTGATGGTCATGACCTACGACGATCTCGTGGAACGGCTCAGGAGCGCGCTGGCCGGTCCCGGGGGAGCCGCGGTCGCCGCCCAACTGCGCGCGCGCTACGAGGTGGTGCTGGTCGATGAGTTCCAGGACACCGACCCGGCGCAGTGGGAGATCCTGCGCCTGGCGTTCGGACCCGGTCCTGCGGACCCCGCCACCCTCGTGCTCATCGCCGATCCCAAGCAGGCGATCTACGCCTTCCGCGGCGCCGACGTGTACGCCTACCTGGACGCCGCGCGCGCCGCGGGCACCCAGGCGACGCTGCCGATCAACTGGCGCTCTGACCAGGGGCTGATCGACGCCCACGACGCGCTCTTCTCCGGGGTCAAGCTCGGCCACGAGGGGATCGCCTACCGCCAGGTGCGCGCCGCCGACGCGCACCAGGCGCCGGGCCTGTCCGGGGCGCCGGTCGCGGCGCCGCTGCGGGTGCGGGTGGCGCTGCGCGCCGACCTGCCCCAGACCCCGCGCGGATACGCCCGAGCGGCCGACGCGAGGCGCCACGTCGTATGCGACGTGGCCGCCGACATCGTCGCGCTGCTGCGGTCGGGGGCGAGGGTGGCGGCGACCGGAGCGAGGCGCGCCTCGGCGAGCGACGGTGACGGCGGCGCGGAGGAGGCGATCCAGCCGGCGCACATTGCCGTCCTGGTGCGCACCAACCGCCAGGCGGCGATGATCCGCGAGGCGCTCGAGGACGTCGGCGTCCCCGCCGTCATCAACGGCGCGGGCAGCGTGTTCGGCACCGACCCGGCGCGCCAGTGGCTGCGGCTCCTCGAGGCGCTCGAGCGTCCGGCCTCGATCACCCGCGCGCACTCCGCGGCGCTCACCGCTTTCGTCGGCTGGCCGGCCGAGCGGCTGGCCGGGGCCGACGAGGACTCGTGGGAGTGGGAGGAGGTGCACCGCCGCCTGCACGACTGGGCGCGCGTGCTGCGTACCCGCGGCGTCGCCTCGCTGCTGGAGACCGTCATGCGCGACGCCGCCGAGGGGCGGGCGCTGGCCGCCCGCGTGCTGGGTGACTCCACCGGGGAGCGCAGCCTCACCGACCTGCGCCACATCGGGCAGCTTCTGCACGGCGCCGCGTCCGAGGAGCAGCTGGGCCCCACCGCGCTCACCGCGTGGCTACGCACCCGCATCGCCGAGGCCGAGATCGACACCGCCGACGAGGAGCGCAGCCGCCGCCTGGAATCGGACGCCGAGGCGGTCCAGGTCCTCACCATCCACCGCAGCAAGGGCCTGGAGTTCCCCGTCGTC
This sequence comes from uncultured Actinomycetota bacterium, assembly GCA_963708835.1. GTDB lineage: Bacteria > Actinomycetota > Thermoleophilia > Solirubrobacterales > Solirubrobacteraceae > Palsa-465. The sequence continues at coordinate 547,020 of CAVPUB010000005.1, forward strand.
TACCTGCCGTTCCTGTGGGAGGCCGGCTACATCCCGGACAAGCCGCCGCGACCGGTGTTCTTCCACGACCCCGAGGCCGACGACGACCGCACCATCGACGTCTCCCTGGCGGGCGCGGACTTCGCCCGCCACAAGGAGCAGTTCGTCCGCGAGCAGCGGGGGGAGGATCTGCGCCTGGCCTACGTGGCGCTCACCCGCGCGCGCCACCAGGCTGTGGTGTGGTGGGCGGGCTCGTTCGACAGCCGCGACTCGCCCCTGGGACGGCTGTTGTTCGCCCGCACCGACAGCGGCGACGTGGAGGCCAGCGGTGGCTCGACGCCGTCAGATCAGGCGGTGGTCAACCGGTTCCGGGCGCTCGCCGACGCCACCGGCGGCCAGGGGAAGACGATCGGCGTCGAGCGCTCCCAGCTCTCAGAGCGCGAGGTGTGGCGGCCCGAACGGACGTCGCCCTCCGAGCTCGCCGTGTCGCGGTTTGAGCGCAGCCTGGACCTGCGCTGGCGGCGCACCTCCTACACCGACATCACTGCCGCGAGCCACGAGGAATGGGTGACCAGCGAGCCCGAGCAGCCGCTGCTGGCCGACGAGCCGCCCGGATTGCGCATCGCGCCCACCCCGCCCTCGCCGGCCACCCCGCTCACCGGGCCCGAGCCCGCGGCGGAGATCGCGGACGAGCCGCCGCTGGCGCTCGCCGCGATGCCCGCCGGCGTCGATGTCGGGACGTTCGTGCACCGCGTGATGGAGGCAACCGACTTCGCCGCCCCTGACATCGACGCCGAGCTCGCCGGTCAGATCGCCGAGGTTCAGGGACGTCGCGCGGTCGACGTCGGGCCGGCCGGAGCACTGGCGACAGGTCTCCGGGCCGTGCTGGAGACGCCGCTCGGCCCGGTCCTCGGCGACCGGCGCCTGCGCGACGTGGCGCGAGCCGATCGGCTCGACGAGCTCGGCTTCGAGCTGCCTCTGGCCGGCGGCGATCAGCCCAGCGGCTGGCTGACGTTGCAGCGGATCGCCGCCGTGCTCCGCGCCCACACCGGCGACGGTGACCCCCTGGCCGGATACGCGGAACGGCTCGACGATGCGCGCCTGCGCCAGAGCGTCCGCGGCTATCTCACCGGCAGCCTGGACCTCGTCGTGCGGATATCGGACCCCGACGACCCCGACCCCGCCCACCCCGGTCTCGCGCCGCCGCGCTTCGCCGTCCTTGACTACAAGACCAATTGGCTGGGCTCCCCCGACGAGCCGTTGACCACGCGGGATTACCGCCCGGAGGCGATGGCCGCCGAGATGCTCCGCCACCACTACGCGCTGCAGGCGCTGCTCTACGCGGTCGCGCTGCACCGGTTCCTGCGGTGGCGGCTGCCCGGCTATGACCCGGCGGTCAACCTCGCTGGCGTCGTCTACCTGTTCGTGCGCGGCATGACCGGCGCGGACGGTCCGGTGGTGGGTGGTGGCCGGACCGGGGTGTTCGGCTGGCCGGCGCCGCCGGGGCTGGTCCCGGCGCTCAGCGACGCCCTCGACGAAGGCGACGGGCGATGAGCGCCACCGAGCCCGACGCCGAAACGCCCGACGTCACCGAGCCCGGCGTCGCCACCCGAGAGCGCGACCCGTTTGCCGCGCGCTTCGTCCTGCACGCGTCCGGGCTCCTGCGCCAGTTCAACGAGGCCGCGGTCGTGGACGCCGCCGATGTGCACGTCGCCCGCGAGCTCGCGCGCCTGGGCGGCGAACGCGATGAGACCGTCCTGCTGGCCGTCGCGCTCGCCGTGCGCGGCCCGCGGCTGGGCCACGTCCACGTCGACCTGGCCGGGATCCGCGACACCGCGGCGGTCGACTCCGAGGAGCCGATCGATCTCGCCACGCTGGACTGGCCCGAGCCGCGGGCGTGGATCGCGCGGGTCGGCGCCAGCGCGCTGGTCAGCGACGGAGACCGCCCCGCGACAGGCGACGTGCGCCCGCTGCGACTCGTGGGCTCCTGGCTGTATCTGGACCGCTACTGGGCCGAGGAGGTGGGCGTGGCCCGCTCGCTGCGTGCGATGGGCGCGAACCCGCCCGCCGAGGTGAAGGCCGACGTGCTCCAGGACGGCCTGGCCCGCCTGTTCGGGAGCGAGGTGTCGGGCCGCCAGGCCCAGGCCGCGGCCGCCGCGGTCACCCGGCGCTGGTCGGTGGTTGCCGGCGGCCCGGGCACGGGCAAGACGACGACGGTGGCCCGGATCGTCGCCCTCATCTGTGAGCAGGCCGCCGCTGTGGGCGCTGCGGCCCCGCTCGTGGCGCTGGCGGCTCCGACGGGCAAGGCCGCGGCGCGCCTGCAGGAGTCCGTCCACGCCGAGGCCGCCGCGCTGGACGTCTCGCCGGAGATCCGCGACCAGTTGCTGGGCCTGCGCGCATCGACCATCCACCGCCTGCTGGGCTGGCGCCCGGGGAGCAACAGCCGCTTTCGCCACGACCGCAACCAGCGGCTGGCCCATGACGTCGTCATCGTCGACGAGACCTCGATGGTCTCGCTGTCGCTCATGGCGCGGCTGATCGAGGCGCTGCGCTCGGGGGCGCGGCTCATCCTGGTCGGCGATCCGGGGCAGCTCGCCTCGATCGAGGCCGGCGCGGTGCTCGGCGACATCGTCGGCGCGGGCGCTGACGGCCTGGACGGCGCCGCGCCCCCGCTCGGATCCCAGCCACCGCCGGAGATCGTCGTGCTCGACCGCGTGCACCGCTTCGGTGGCGGGATCGCCCGCGTGGCCACCGCCATCCGCGCCGGGGACGGTGACGCCGTCATGGAGCTGCTGCGCGCGGGCGCCGACGACGTCACCTGGCTCGATGTCGACGTCGCCGACGAGGACGCGCTGCCCGCGGTATCGGAGCCCGCGCTGGCGGCGGCCAGAGCCACGTTTGTCGCGGCGCGGGCCGGCCGCGCTCGCGACGCGCTCGACGCGCTTGGCTCGTTCCGGATCCTGTGCGCGCACCGCCGCGGCCCCTACGGCGTGGCCACGTGGACGGCGCGGATGGAGGCCTGGCTCGCCGCCGAGCTCTCCGATCTGGACCCCGAGGACCGCTGGTACGTCGGCCGGCCCCTGCTCGTCAACGAGAACGACTACGAGCTGCGCCTCAACAACGGGGACACCGGGGTCGTCGTGTCGCTGGGCGACGGCCGCGTGGCGGCGGCCTTCGCCCGGGGCGAGGAGACGATCGAGCACAGCCCCAGCCGCCTGGGCGCGATCGACACCGTCTACGCCATGACCGTGCACAAGAGTCAGGGGTCGCAGTTTCAAAGCGCAGCGGTGCTGCTGCCCTCGGCGGAGTCGCGCATCCTCACCCGCGAGCTGCTCTACACCGCGGCCACCCGGGCCCAGCGGCGGTTGATCCTGGCCGGCACCGAGGAGAGCGTGCGCGCCGCGGTCGCCCGGCCGGTGGCCCGCGCGTCGGGGCTGGGGCGGCGCCTGTGGGGCGACCTCGCCGAGTGACCGGCGGGCGGCCGCGCGCGACCGGCTCCGCCCGCGCCGCAACTCCCGCTACGGGCCCGGGGTGCTCAGCTCCGTGAGCGACGCGAACGCGTCGTGGACGACCTGCTCCAGAGCGGGCGGGCGTTCCTCGCCGACCGCCAGCAGCTGCCGGCGGTAGATGCCCGCGCTGCGCAGTACCGCCACCGACACCCGCGCGACGAGCTCGGCCACGCGGCGGTTCTCAGTCGAGACGCCGGTCCGAGCCAGGACCGCATCGGCCACCGACTCCTCGAAGCGCAGCAGCGGCCGCGGCGCCGACCGCTGCAGCATCTCGTACTGCTGGGGTGTGTCGGCGAACATCCACAGCGGCGCGCCCTCCGGGTTCTGGCGGATCTCGGCGGCCAACGCCACCATGGCGCGCGTCACCGCCTGCAGCGGTGGCTCTTCGGTGGGGCGCTCGCGGATCCCGCGGTGCAGGCGCTCCATCCAGTCCAGCGCCTCGTCGGCGACGAGCCCCGCCTTGCCGTCGAAGTAGCGGTAGAACGTCCGCTCGGTCACCTCGGCGGCATCGGCGATCTGGCGCACGGTGGTCGCCTCGAACCCCTGCTCGGCAACGAGCCGCATCGCCGCGTCCTTGATGGCGGCACGCGTCGCCCGCTTGTGCGCCTCGCGGCGCCCAATGTCCTCGCTCATGCGCGCATCATCGCAAAGAAGTTGACATATCTGACACTTTCTGCGATTCTGTCACACCTGACAGTTTTCTAGAAGACGGGGGGATGATGATCGAGAGACTCGGGACCTGGGCTGCGCGGCACCGTCGGTGGGTGATCAGCGGATGGCTGATCGCGCTGGTGGCAGTGGCGATCGGCAACCACGCGCTGGGCGGCGTCTACAGCGACACGCTCACGATTCCGGGCAGCACCGCCCAGCAGGGACTGGACCTCCTGCGCGCCCACGACAAGGCCGCCGGCGGCCAGAGCGGCCAGGTCGTGTTCGTCGACCACGGCGGCTCGGTGAGCTCGCAGCAGACCGCCATCGAGCAGACGCGCGCCAACCTCAAGGCCCTCCCCCACGTGCTTGCCGTCTCGGATCCGCTGAGCCAGGGCACGGTCTCCAAGGACGGCAGCACCGCGTACGCCACCGTCAACTTCGACACCAACCCCCAGAGCCTGGGCGACTCCTACGTCTCGCAGGTCGACAAGGCCGTCGCTCCCGCGCGCCACGCGGGCGTGAACGTGAGCTACGGCGGCCAGCTGGGGCAGGCCGCGGCGCCCAAGGCCAACGACGTGGCCTCAGAGCTCATCGGCATCGTCGTCGCCCTGCTCGTGCTGCTGGCCGGCTTCGGCAGCGTCATCGGCGGCATCCTGCCGCTGCTCTCAGCGCTCATCGGCGTGTTCACCGGCCTGGGACTGCTGGGCATGGTGGCCGCCGCGATCAGCTTCGGCACGAGCTCGCCGACGCTGGCGACGATGATGGGGCTCGGCGTCGGCATCGACTACGCCCTGTTTCTCACCACCCGCCATCGCCAGCGCCTGATGGAGGGCGACGACGTGATCTCGGCGATCCGGGCCACCATGGCCGGAAGCGGCCGATCGATCGTGATCGCCGCCACGACGGTCGTGATCGCGATGTGCGGGCTCTACGCCTCTGGGATCGTGTTCATCGGCAAGCTGGGGTTGGCCGCCGCGATCACGGTGGCCGTCGCCGCCCTGTCGGCGCTCACGCTCGTGCCGGCGCTGCTGGCCCTCGCCGGCAGCCAGATCGACCGCTTCCACGTCCGCACGCCCGTGGCCGAGCCCCACGACCCCGACGGCCCGCTGAGCCACTACACGCTGAGGCTCGAGCGCCATCCGTGGCGCTACGCCCTGAGCGGCATCCTCGTGCTGCTCATCCTGGCCATCCCCGTGCTCTCGATCCGCGTCGGCCATGTCGGGCCGGGATCGGAGCCGACCAGCTACAGCGAGCGCCAGGCCTTTGACGCAATCCGCGGCGGGTTCGGCCCGGGGGCCAACGGCCCGCTGACGGTGGTGGTCAAGCTGCCCGCGTCGGCGACCGACCAGCAGCGCTCCTCGCTCGAGCAGTCGCTGCCCACGACGCTCAAGGGCGAGCCGGGGGTCGCCTCGGTGACGGCCTTCCAGCCCAGCTCTGACGGCAAGCTCCTGATCGGCAAGGTGGTCCCCACCACCGGGCCGCAGAGCGACGCCACCGCCTCACTGGTGAGCCGGCTGCAGGACGACGTGCTGCCCAACGCGCTGCACGCCGACCAAGCCACCGGCTTGGTCACCGGCACCACCGCGGCGACGATCGACTTCCAGAACACCGTCTCCTCGCGGCTGCCGATCATCATCGGAGTGGTCATCCTCGCCGCGTTCCTGCTGCTGCTCGCCTCGTTCCGCAGTCCGTTACTGGCGCTCAAGGCGGGGTTGCTCAACCTGCTCTCCATCGGCGCCGCCTACGGCGTCATCATCGCCGTGTTCCAGTGGGGCTGGGGCGGGAGCCTGCTCGGCCTCGACGGCACCGTCCCGATCGAGTCCTACGTGCCGATGATCATCTTCGCGATCGTCTTCGGCCTCTCGATGGATTACGAGGTGTTCCTGCTGTCGCGGATCCGCGAGCACTGGCTCGCCCATGGCGACAACCAGCTCAGCGTGGCCGCCGGGCTCGGCGAGACCGCCCGCGTGATCAGCTGCGCGGCGTTGATCATGGCCAGCGTCTTCTTCGCCTTCCTGCTCTCCTCCAGCGTGGTGGTCAAGATGCTCGCGCTCGGCCTCGGGGTCAGCGTGATCATCGATGCCACGCTCATCCGCCTGCTGATCGTGCCGTCGCTGATGTTCGTCTTCGACCGGGCCAACTGGTGGATGCCGGCGTGGCTTGACCGGGTGGTGCCCCGCCTTGAGGCTGAGCCGCGGGGCGAGTCCGGGCCGGCCCCCGAGCCGGAGGGGGCGCCGCCGAGCCCGCCGGCGGCTCCCGCTCACTGATGCGCACCAGCCCGCTGGCGCACTCGGGGCACAGCGCCACATAGCGCACCGCCTCGTAGCTCCAGTGGGCGCCGCATCCGGTGCAGCGATACGTGTCCTCTGCAGCGGCGGCGCGCCGCGCGGCCCTCATCGCCCGGCCTCGTCGGTCTCGGGCTCGGCGGGCTCGGCGGGCTCGATGAGACCACGGGCGGCGGCCCAGTGCGTCACCTCGTGGCGGGAGCTCAGCTGGAGCTTGCGCAGCACCGCCCCGACATGGGACTCGACGGTGCGCGCGCTGATGCCCAGCCGCACGCCGATCTGCTTGTAGGCATAACCGCGCGCGAGGTGGTGCAGGACCTCTCGCTCGCGCGCGGTGAGCGATTCCAGGCCGGGCTCGGACGCCTCCGCCTGGACCGGGGTGCTGAAGGCCTGAAGCACGAACGCGGCCAGCCGGGGGCTGAAGTACGCGTCCCCCGCCGCCACGCGTTCGATCGCGGCCACCAGTTCGTCGGTGTCGATCGTCTTGGTCACGTAGCCCAGCGCTCCGGCGCGGATCATCGGCACCACGTCGGCTGCCGCATCGGACACCGACAGCGCGAGCACGGCCGGCGGCGGCTCATCGCCGGCCACCGCGGCGAGGCCTTCCAGCACGGCGACGCCGCCCCCGTCGGGCAGGTGCACATCCAGCAGCACCACGTCGGGCCGCGTGGTGGCGATGACCGCGAGCGCTCGCGGCGGATCCGGCGCCTCGCCGACGATCTCGCAATGGCCGGCCAGCTCGGCCTTGACTCCGGCGCGGAACAGGTGGTGGTCGTCGACTACGACGATCCGGCGGCGCGCCGGGGTGCTCACCGTCCGCCCCCATGCGGACCGAGGAGGAGCGCCACCTCGGTGCCCTCCCCGGGCACCGACTCGATCGTCGCGCGGCCTCCGCTGACCGCCATCCGCCCGATCATCGCGTCACGGATGCCGCGCCGCTCGCTCGCCACCTCGTCGGGGACGAACCCGGGACCCTCGTCGCGGACGAACACCTCGGCGCGATCCCGGCCGATCTCGCAGAACATGTAGACCGGAGCGCCCGGGGCGTGGCGCCCCGCGTTGCGCAGCGCCTCGCGGGCGGCGGCGACGAGCGCCTCGCCCTTTCCGTCCAGCGGCCGGTCGCCGATCGCGGTGAGCTCCACGGTCATTCGGTACTCCTCCTCCACCTCGGCCACGATCTCGCGCAGCGCCGCGGCCAGGGTCTCCGAGGCGAGCTCCGATTCGCCCGCCATCCAGGCCCGCAGCGCGTACTCCTGGCGGCGCGCCAGCCGCACCACGGCCGCCGGGTCATGCGCCTGGCGCTGGACCAGCGCGAGTGTCTGGAGCACCGAGTCGTGCAGGTGGGCGGCGAAGCGCTGGCGCTCCTCGTCCCGCGCGCGCCCCGCCTTGTCATGATCGAGCCGCATCAGCGAGCCGACGAGCAGCGGGCTGCCGATGAGGATCGCGGCCCCGCCCCACACACCGATGAGGACGAGGCCCTCCAGGAAGCCGTGGCCGGCCACGAATCGGTCGGCCAGGCCGATGGTGAGGATCGCCGCGAGGAGGATGAGCAGGACGCCGGGCACCATCCGCCAGCCGATCGATGCCTGCCGGCTCGGCGCCTCGGTGAGGACCCGCCACGGCGCCCGGCGGGCCGGTGTCCGCGACGCGATGCCGAGCCGCAGCCTCGCCGCGTCGGCCACCAGCACCAGGCCGCCGGCGGCGGCGAGCACCGTGACCACCAGCGGCAGCAGCGAGAGATGCCCGATCTGCCACGGCCACCCGCTCTCGTGGCCAAACCGAGGCGGGAAATAGGGCCCGAACACGAGCGGGCCGGCCGGCCCGCTTGGCGGCCCGAACACGCCGAAACTGTCGGGCACCTGGGCGGCCTGCTGCAGACCTGCGTGCAACCACAGAGCCGCCAGGCCCAGGAACACGACGACGAGCAGCAGGCTCGGATGGCGCACCAGCGCGCGGACCCCGGCCGGCAGCACGAGCGCCAGCGCGATCAGGACCCCGACCACGCTCACCGCCACGGCCACGGCGTCCGGCACACCGCCCGCGAGCACCAGCGCCGGGCCCGCCAGCAACGCCGCTCCGCCCGCGGCGGTGGCCAGCCGCCGGCGATCTACTCCCACGGTGACCGGCTCCACCGCGCTCACCGGGTCCTCCGGTGGGCGTGCGCGGCGTGCTTGGCGTGATGTGGGGACGCCGGGCGGGGTGACGCCGGCGGCGGCGCCGGCGGGTTGCAGGGGCCGGGCAGCAGCGTGTTGACGACGCGGGCGTTGGCCTCCTGGGCCGCGAGCCGTGCGCGCCAACGGCGGATCAGGCCCTCGGCGGCCTTCTTCGGCGTCCCCCGGACGTCCGGGCGCCGCTCGAGTTGCACTTGGAACCCGGGCCAGTTGGGCGCGACGATGGGGTCCACCGAGTCGGGGTAGTCGCGGACGTACAGGCTGCCCCCCTGCGAGCTGAAGTCGATGTCCAGGACCGGCCCCGGTAGCTGCGCCGGCGGGGTGACCGTGTCGGTCGGCTGGGCGTCGAGCCGGCCGAAGACGACCGCGTCGGAGAAGACCACACGATGGTGGCCGGACAGCAGCGCCGCGAGGCGAACGGCGAACGGGTTGACGTGATAGTGGACGACCACACGCACGCACCGCTGGGAGGGGAGCGCGACGATCGTGCGCCGCACCCCGGCGGTGATGTGCAGCGGCACCGTCCCGGTCGCCGGCAGCTGAGTCCGGCGAAGATCCACGAGCATCGTGTTCAGGCCGCTGCGGTAGACGCGACGCTGCAGATCCTGCGCACTGGCCGGCGCGATCGTCGAGGACCCCGTCTGGGTGGTGAGCCGCAGTCCTCCGGCGGCCACCGCGAGCGCGGGAAGTGTCAGCGCCGCGATCGGCAGCAGCGTCCACGCCGGCCCGAGGCGCGGCCTGCCGGCGAGCACGCCGATCAGGATGACCGCGGCCGCCCCGACGACGACCCAGCCGAAGCCGAACACCGTCGCCGCCGTTCCGATCGCGGCGAGGACCAGCAGGGCCACGCACGCCGCGCACGCCTGCGCCAGGACGACCACGCCCGCCGGCCCTGGCCGTGTGTCGCCGTCCCCCTGCTCCGGGACGATCAGCCAGCAGGCCAGATACAGCGCGATCCCCAGCCCCCCGACCAGCGCCCCGACCACGAACGCCGCCCGGAGCCATGCCACGTGGCGGCCGGTGGTGGCGGCGAGGCCGACGCAGACGCCGCCGAGCCACCGTCCCTGCTTTCCCCGCGTGAGCCCGGGTGGTGCACCGGGCCGCTCATTCCACGTTGCCACGGATGAGGATTCTGGCCCTCAGCGGACCCCAGCGCTAGACGTGATGTCCCTGAGCGGACTCAGGGATGTCCCGGAGCTAGAGCCCGCGCGCGAGGTGGTAGTAGGCGCGGTTCCAGCGCAGCTCTGAGGCGAACTGCGGGATGGTGGTGTTCTCGTCGATGACCACCAGCTCGATGCCGGCGATCTCGGCGAAGTCGCGCAGCGCCTCCATCTTGAGTGCCATGGTGAACACGCTGTGGTGCGAGCCGCCGGCCATCAGCCATGCCTCGGCGGCCGTCGAGAGGTCGGGGCGTGGCTCCCACACGGCGCGGGCCACCGGCAGCCGCGGGAGCTCCTCGTCGGGCACGACGACGTCCACCTGGTTGGCCACGAGGCGGAGCCGGCCGCCGATGTCGATGAGGCAGATCATCACCGCCTGGCCGGGAGGCGCCGTGAACACGAGGCGCACGGGATCCTCGCGGCCGCCGATGGACAGCGGGTGGATCTCGCACGAGGGGCGCGCCGCGGCGATCGAAGGGCAGATCTCCAGCATGTGCGCGCCCAGCACCTTCGCCGGTCCGGGGCCCAGGTGGTAGACGTAGTCCTCCATGAACGAGGTGCCGCCCGAGAGCCCGGCGGCCATCACCTTGAGCACGCGCAGGAGCAGCGCCGTCTTCCAGTCGCCCTCGCCCCCGAAGCCGTAGCCGTCGGCCATCAGCCGCTGCACCGCGATGCCCGGCAGCTGATGGAGCCGGCCCAGGTCCTCGAAGGTGTCGGTGAACGCGCGAAAGCCGCCGTCGAGCAGGACCGAGCGCAGGCCCACCTCGATCTGCGCCGCCTGGACCAGCGATTCGCGGCGGGCGCCGTCGGGCCGCAGGTCGGAGACCAGGTCGTACTCGTCGTCGTAGCGCTCGAGCAGCTCGTCGACGGCCGCGTCGCGGGCGTGCTCCACCGCGTCAGACAGCCCGTCGACGCCGTAGCCGTTGACGGTGGCGCCCAACGCGATCTGCGCGCCGGTCTTGTCACCCTCGGTGACCGCGACGTCGCGCATGTTGTCGCCGAAGCGCGCGATGCGCAGCCGCTGGGCCTCCTGCCACCCGCACGCGGCGCGGATCCAGGTCCCGATGCGCTCCTGCACCAGCCGGTCTGACCAGTGGCCGACGACGGTCTTGCGCGACACCCCCATCCGGCTCTCGATGTAGGCGAACTCCCGGTCGCCATGAGCCGATTGGTTGAGGTTCATGTAGTCCATGTCGATCTGGCCCCACGGCAGCTCGCGGTCGAACTGGGTGTGGAGGTGCAGCAGCGGCTTGCGCAGCGCGTTGAGGCCGCCGATCCACATCCGCGCCGGCGAGAACGTGTGCATCCACGCGATCACGCCGATGCACTCGTCGTCGGCGCTGGCCTCGGCGAGCACCCGCCGGATCGCGTCGGCGTCGGTCAGCGGCTCACGATCGACGATCGCGACCGGGATCGCCGGGCTGTCGTTGAGCGCCTCGGCGAGCTTGCGCGAGTGCTCGTGTACCTGGCGAAGGGTCTCCTCGCCGTAGAGGTGCTGGCTCCCGGTGACGAACCACACCGAGCCTCTGGCCTCGTCGATCACGCGCGCATCATAAGCAACAACCCGGTGTCGAAGCGCTTCGACTACGCCGGAGCGCCGCTACCGGTGGCGGGCGGCGACACGGCGGCCGCCAGCGCGGTGCCGTCCGGCGAACCCAGCCCGGTGCAGGCGTCCCAGCCGGGCCCGGCCGAGTAGGACCCGTTGTCGCCGGAGCTGATGTCGTGGAAGGAGCTGCCGCCGAGCAGCGGATACAGCAGCGGCTGCATGAACCCGAGCGGCGCGCCTAGCTGCTCGTCCAGGCGCGCGATGAGCCCCGCCCACAGTGGCGCCACCGCGCTGGTCCCCCCGATCGTCTGCTCGGCGCCGTCGACGAGGATCACGTAGCCGGTCTGAGGATCGGCGTCGCCGCACACGTCCGGGACCCCGCGCCCCGCCGCGCGCGTGTCGACGTTGACCGGGAGGCTCGCGTTGGCCTGGTAGCTGGGCATCGGGAACTGGCGGCTGATGCCGCCGCCGGTGGCGCCGCCGCCGGGGTCGTTCCACACCGTCTCGGAGTCGATCGTCGTCCCCGATGCCCGCAGGGACGTTCCGCCGCACGCCAGCGCGTGGGGCGCCGAGGCGGGAAAGTCGACGTGCTGCTGGCCGTCGTTGACCGCGTCCGCGGACCCGTTGTCGCCCGATGCCACCGTCACCGTGACTCCGAGGCCGGCCGCCTCGGTGAGGATCTGCTCCATCTGGGTCCGGGCCTGCGCGCTCCACGCGTCCTCGGACTCGCCCCAGCTCACCGAGATCACCGACGGCTTGTGGGCGGAGTCGTGGACCGCCGTCGAGAGCGCGTCGATGAAGCCCTGGTCGGTGTTGGGCGCGAAGTACACCGCGATGGCGACGTCGGGCGCGACCGCCCCGACGACCTCGATGTCGAGCATCACCTCGGCGTCGGCGTTGGCATCAGTGCCGGGGGAGTTCTGGCCGCCGTCCACCGAGATCGCGGTGACGCTCGGCGCGGTCAGGCCCAATCGGAGAAAGTAGGTGGTGAGGTCGTCCGTGCTGAACCCTCCGCCCAGCTCGACGATCCCGACGTTCTGGCCCTTGCCGGTCGCCCCCGACGGGAACGCGTAGGCCTCGGCCACCTGAACCGGGGTAAACGACGCCCCGGCGGCCGCCGCCGCGTTGACGCGCACGTGGGGCCGCGCCTGCGGACGGTCGTCGATCCCGAACACGCCCATCACCGCGTCGCCGAGCGCCGCGGGCACCGTGAGAGCGCCGGACCGGGCGCGGTACTCGCCCATCCCCTCGGGGGCCCCGTAGCGGCCCTCCATCGTGGCGCCGAACGCATCCACCGCCGCCTGGACCGACCCGCGCAGGTGGACGGCGCGCCGCGCGGAATCAAGCCGCGTCACGCTGAGCCCCGCGTCGCGCGCGAAGTCGGCCACCGCCTTCATGTCCTCGTCGGCAGCGCCGTGCGCGTCAGCCCAATCCTCCCGTGTGACGAGCCGGCGGCCCCGCGGCGGGCGGGCGCACTCCGTGTCCACCCAGTCCATCGGCGCTCGCGGGCGGACGTAGACGGTGAGGTCGATCTCGGCGTGGAGGTCGACGTCGCCCAGCCGGTCGTGGCCGGGCACGAGCGTGCGCTCGCTGCCGCTGACAGGAACACGATCCGACGCTGCCATGACTTCCCCCCTGCTGTAGGTCCCCTGGTGCAGGCGGAGTCTACGCCTGGCCCGCGGTCGGATTCAGGCGCGCTAACAGGACGGCAACGGTGCACTCAGCCCTTGGCCACCTTCGCCAGGAACGTCATCAGGTTGCTGAAGAAGACGTTGTGCGGATACGCGGACGCGGGATCGTTGTGGGCGTAGGCACCCTTGCGGCTCACCAGCAGCAGGTGGCTGCGCGGGATCCTGCTCTGCTTGGCCAGCGCCGCCGCATCCTGAGTGATGGCGGTGCCGCCGTAAGCGCCGAAGGCGTAGATGCGCAGCGACTTGGGGAGTTTGTGACCCATCGTGGCGTCAACGTTCAGGACCTTCTGGGCCGGGTTGGCGTTGCCCTGGTCCACGGCGCCCGTGTCGTCGGTGAGGCGCTGGGGGAAGTACCACTCGCTGCCGTCGACGCCGGCCATGCCGCCGCCGGCGAGCATGCTGGCCCAGCGGTCGATCGGGGTGATCGCCCCGGCGCTCGACCAGCCCGCGGGGCTCACGCTGGTGTTGAGGTGGCCGAGGTGGGCCTGGGCCGCGAACACCAGCTTGGACGTCTTGACGTCGGTGTCAAAGCCGAACGTGGCCAGGTTGGTGGCGGGCACCGGCGGCTTGAGCACCGAGGGCGTGAGGGGGAAGGACTGCGATGACGATGGCGCATCGGGCGCGATCAGCGCAGCGGTCGAGCCGACGGCCGAGAACAGCCCCAGCAGTGGCGCCGGCACGCCGGAGAAGGCCAGCCACGGGGTGCTCTTGGACAACGTGGCGAGCGCGGTGCGCGCGTCGGAGGCGCTGACGGCCTGCGCCGAGCTGCCCCCGTCGTCGTAGACGAGACCGGCCAGCTCATCGGCGCCGGGCTTACCGGCGAAGTTCCACGTCGCATACGCCGTGACCACCGAGCCGCCGAGCGAGTGGCCGCCGAGCACGACCTGGCCCCCGAGCTTGCGGGCCGCGCCGATGACGTCGTGCAGGTCCTCCACGGCGACCTTCAGGCCCCACTGGCGCGCGTATGGCACCGCGGAGTCGGGGACCGGTTGGATGTGGTGGGTGATGCTGGAGTCGGCCAGGTAGCCGAGGTAGTAGTCGAACATCTGGTTGACGGTGACCTTGTGCTCCTTGGCCAGGTTGAGCTCTGACTGGTCCTCGAGCAGGTTCTCGCGGCGCTCCACCGACCACACCTGCCAGCCGGGCGCGCGGGACACGATCCACTGCGCGAGCGGCACGAAGTAGCCGCCGCCGGCCGAGGTCCCGGGCTCGAGCACGAGCACGTTGCGCGCGTGCCGGGACCCGACCTTGATCACGCCGACCTTGTTGTACTTGGCCGGGGTGCCCGGAGCCGCGTAGCCCTTCATCCAGGTCACGCCCAGCTTGGCGCTCGCCGAGGACGCGACCGCCAGAGAGATCACCGCGAGGACGAGCGTCGCCCAGCGCAGCCGCCGCAAACCACAAGCCATCCCACTCCTCCTTCAACGACGACAAGACGCGCGCGAGCCCATGTCTCAAATGGCGCGGGCCGGGAGTCTACGTCGCGTGACCGCCGGGCGCGCCGGAAACCGGCATATATGATGCCGCCGGGGTTGCCCGGCCGCAGGCGGACGGGCATCGTGTTCCACCCAAGCCGCGTGGAGGAGGAGGCTCATTACGCACAGCAGGCCGCCGACGATTCACGACGTCGCCGCCGCCGCTGGGGTCTCCAAGTCGACGGTGTCCAACGTCGTGCGAGGCGCTGAGGAGGTCTCCGAGGCCACGCGGGCGCGCGTCCAGGAGGCGATCGCCCGGCTCAACTACAAGCCGAACGTGATCGCCCGCCAGTTCGTCCAGCAGCGCACGACGATGCTCGGCGTGCTGGTCGGCGACCTCTCCAACCCCTACTACGCCCAGATGGCCCAGGTGGTCGAGCGGGCGGCGTTCCGCCGCGGCTACACGACCATGTTCTGCAACATCGAGGGGGCGGAGGATCTGGCCATGACCGGGGTGGACGCGCTGCTGCAGCACCGCGTGGCCGGGATCGTCTTCCTCGCCTTCGTCCCGCGCACCGACGCGCTCGATGAGTCGTTGCAGCGGGCGAGCATCCCGATCGTGTTCCTGGGCCTGAGCGAGCGGTGGGGCGATTCGGTGGGACCACGTGACCGCCAGGGCGGCAAGCTCGCCACCGAGCACCTGCTCGAGTTGGGCCACCGGCGGATCGGCTATGTCCGCACGCCGCTGGTGGAGAAGCTCGGCGATCGCGCCCGCCACGACGGTTACCGCGCCGCGCTGCGGCGTGCCGGGATCGCGGCGCTGCCGGTGTATGCGTGGACCCCGGGCTCGGATTCGATCTCCGCCGGCCGCGAGACGGGCGAGCTCGCCGCCGCGCTGCGCGGGCGCGACGCGCCCACGGCGCTGTTCGTCTCCAACGACATCGGCGCGATCGCCATGATCGAGGCCTGCGAGCGCCTCGGCCTCGGGGTCCCCGCCGACGTGTCGGTGGTCGGCTTCGACGACATCGCGCTGGCCCGCCTGCAGCGCATCTCCCTGACGACCGTCGCGCAGTCGCTCGACGCCCAGGCCGAGCGGGCGGTCACGCTCCTGCTCGAGCGCATCGACAACCCGCGGCTGCCCCCGCGGCACGAGAGCGCTGACGTGGAGCTGCGGGTGCGCGGGTCCACGGCCTCGCCACGCGGGTGACGGAGCTCCTCCGCCCCGCCGAGCTCCCCCGCCCCGCTGAGCGCCCCTCCTCCCCGCCAAGTAAACTTATTTGTTTACTTGACACACGGGGTCAGAGTTGACAGGCCGGGCACCAGTAGGTGGTGCGCCCGCCGACCGTCGCGCGATTGAGGGTGTGGCCGTCACGCGGGCAGTGGCCCTCGCGACCGCGGGCCGGGATGAACGCCCCGGTGTGCACCCCGCCCTTGCGGATCGCCGAGCGCACGGCCGATCGCAGCTCGCGGCGCAGACGGTCAAGCTCCTCGTCGCTCAGACTCGAGGTGACGCGCGTGGGCGCGATGCGCGCCTGCCACAGCGCCTGATCGGCGAGCAGGTTGCCCACGCCGGAGATCGCGCCCTGGTTGAGCAGCCGCGCCTTGACCGCCGTGCGTCCGGCGCCGATGATGCGGCGAAAGTCGTCGCGGCTGACGCCCGCGGCGTCGGGGCCGACGTGGCTGAAGTCCGGGTTGAGTACCGCGCGGCCCAGCCGGCGCTTGTCGCGCAGGGCCATCCGCGTCCCGTCGTCGAACTCGACGGCGAAGCGGTCCCACCGCGACACGTCGTCGCCCCCGTCGACCACGATCCGGCCCGCCATGCCGAGATGGAGGCCCAGCACCGGTCCGTCGTCGGTCTCCAGCCACAGGAACTTGCCGCGGCGATGGGCGGTGGCGAAGCTGTGGCCGACCAGCCCGGCGGCGATTTCCCCCGGCGCGTGCGGGCGCGAGACGTATGTGTCGCCGTCGTGGACGCGCGCGATCCGCCGCCCGAGGATGGACTCCAGGGCTCCGCGGGCGCGCTCAGCTTCGGGCAGTTCGGGCATGTGGGGTATGGAGGCTAGATGGTTGTGCAGTTCACCATCTAGGCTGAGAAGCAGCCCCGCCCCCGTGAGAAAAGAGAACCCCTTGGCCGAGCTGACAATCACCGAGTACACGGACCCCGCCTGCCCCTTCGCATGGTCAGCCGAGCCCTACCGCTGGCGGCTGCGGTGGCTCTACGGCGACCAGATCGACTGGCAGCTGCGGATGGTCGGCCTCGCCGAGGACGCCAAGGTCTATGAGGACAAGGGCTTCACCGTGGAGTTCATGTCCAAGGGCATGCGCCAGCTCGCCCAGCAGCACCACATGCCGATGGACACCGCGCTGCGCCCGCGGCTGGCGGGCACGGTCCCGGCGTGCCGCGCCGTCGTGGCGGTGCGCCGTCATGAGCCCGAGCGCGAGTGGGCCATGCTCCGCGCGCTGCGGGTGCTGCACTTCGCGGGCGATCTGCTCGACGAGCCGGCCACGCTGGCCGCGGCCGCCGAGCGCGTCGGCATCGATCCCGCCAGCCTCGAGGCCTGGCTCGCGGAGCCGGAGACCGAGGACCTGTTGCGCCAGGACATGGCCGAGTCGCGGACGCCGTCGCCCGGCGCGCTGGCGCTGGCGCACAAGCTCGCCCCCACCGAGACCGGCCACCGCTACACGTGCCCGTCCTATGAGGTGGTCCGCAACAGCGACGGCGCCTCGCTGTCGGTTCCGGGCTTTCAGCCGCTCGCGGCCTACGAGGTCGCCGTGGCCAACCTGGTGCCGGGCGCGGCGCGCCGCGAGGACCCCGATGACGTGCGCGAGGTCCTGGACTGGGCCGGTGAGGCGCTGGCGACGATCGAGGTGGCCACGATCTGCGCCATCGGCCTGGACGATGCCCGCGAGCAACTGGGCCGCGTGGCCGACGAGGCCCATCTCGGCTTCGACGGCCTCTGGCACCTTAACGGGGTTGTCGCCGCAGTGGCCTAGGCTCAATGGGCCGATGAGCAATTCCGTCCAGCGCCACTCGCTCGGCGTGACCTGGGTCGAGACCACGGGGATGCGCCGCGCCGCGCATGCCCTGCGCGCCGACGGCCGGGTGTGGCTGATCGATCCCTTCGAGGACGAGGTCGCGCTCAGCGCCGCCACCGAGTTGGGCAGTCCGGCCGCCGTCATCCAGCTGCTGGACCGCCACAACCGCGCCTGCGGGCCGATCGCCCAGCGGCTCGAGGTGCCGTTGCTGCGGGTCCCCGCCGAGGTCAGCGACAGCCCGTTCACCGTCATCCCCGTCATCTCCCGCCCGTGGTGGGGCGAGGTGGCGCTGTGGTGGGAGGCCGAGCGCGCGCTGGTCGTCGCCGAGGCCGTCGGGACCGCCCCTGCCTTCGCCCTCGGCCGGCGGGTCGGGCTGCACCCGATGCTGCGGCTGCGACCGCCCAAGGGCCCGCTGACCGCTCGCTCGCCTGAGAGGCTGTTCGTCGGGCATGGCACTGCGCTTGAATCCGGTGCGACTGCAGCGATCAGCGATGCCCTCTCGGGCTCGCTCGCAGACATCCCGCAATTAGTGCTCAAACTGCCCTCGCTGGTCCGCGGCACGTAGGTCCGCCGCCGGACGCCGACGGTAACGGCGTCATGGATTTCTGGTACCTGGGTAGGAACAGGAAGTCTTAACGCAATGAAAACTGACACCGTTTTTACATCTAACGCGCAAAGTCGTAGCTTTCCCGACCGCAGTCGACATTCCGCCAGTTCGGGTGCAATCATCGGTCCCATGAGGGCTCGCGAGCCGCTTGGGGCCACACATCACAGCGGCGTGCTCGGGCTGAGCTCGACCGGCTCGCGCGTGCCCAGGGGCATCTCGACCCCCGCGGCGTGGGCCGGTCTCGCCGGACTGCTGATCACGGCGCTGCTCATCTCGCTGTCGGCGGCGCACACGGCGCTGCTCCTCCCCCAGTCGCTGCGCCAGAGCCTCGGCGGCCTCGCCGGCGCCTTCGGCCACGTCGGGCTCGACATCGGCCTGCCCGGGCTGATCGCGGTGATGGTCCTGATGTTCCTGTCCTACGCGGTCGCGATGCGCGCGGCCAAGTACCTGTCGCGCCGCGCCGTGCTCGGGAGCATCGCTGCGCTCAACGCGCTCGTGCTGGTCGCACCCCCGTTGCTGTCCACCGACCTCTTCAGCTACATCGCCTACGGGCGGCTGGGCGGCACGTACGGGATCAACCCGTATCTGTACGGGCCCAACGTGATCTCGTTCGACCCGCTCTACCACCTGGTCGGCTTGCAGTGGACGCATACGCCCACCGCCTACGGGCCGCTGTTCACCGCGCTCAGCTATCCGCTGGCGGGCCTGAACCTCGCCACCAACGTCTTCGCCTACAAGGGGATCGCGGCGCTGTCGCTGCTCGCGGTCGTCGTGCTCGTCTGGCACGCCGCCCAGCTGCGCGGGATGAATCCCGTCAAGGCCGTCGCGCTCGTCGGGCTGAACCCCGTCATCGTCATCTACGGCGTCGGGGGCGGCCACAACGACCTGCTCATGCTGGCCCTGCTCGTCGCCGGCATCTACGTGCTGCTGCGCCAGCGCGAGGGCACCGGCGGGGCGATGATCATGGCCGCCACCGCCATCAAACTCACCGCGGGGGTCCTCCTGCCCTTCGCCATCGCTGCCAGCGCCGGTCGCCGCGTGGCGACGTCCGGGCGGGCGCGGATCGTCGCGGGCGCCGGGCTCGCCGCGGCCGCATTCGGCGGCCTGGGCCTGGTCATGTTCGGCTCGGGCACCTTGCACCTGGTCGGGACGCTCTCGAGCATCCAGGCACAGGGCGGCATCCACAGCATCCCGGGCTTCATCCTCAACGCCCTCGGCCTCAAGCAGCTCGACGCGCCCGTGGGCGTGCTGCTGCGCATCGGCTACGCCATCACCCTCGTCTGGCTGATGTGGAGGGTGTGGATCGGCGAGCTGGACTGGATCACGGCCGCCGGGTGGGCCACCGTCGGCCTGCTGGTCTCCGCCGGGCTGCTCATGCCCTGGTACATCGCGTGGCTGATCCCGCTGGCCGCGCTGAGCCCCGACCGGCGGCTGTGGTTCACCGCCATCGGGCTCACCAGCCTCGGGCTGACCTCGCTGTAGCCGGACCGAGCAACCCAACCTGGAATGCGCGGGTCGGGTCTAGAGGTTGACCGCGGCCATTCCGGTCTCGTCGTAGCGCTCCCCGGCCGCGCGCGGCACCTCGGCGTCGATCCGCGCCAGGTCCTCGGCGGTCAGCTTCACGTCGACGGCGCCGGCGTTCTGCTCCAGGTACTCGCGGCGCTTGGTCCCGGGGATCGGGACGATGTCGTCGCCCTGAGCCAGGACCCAGGCGAGAGCGAGCTGGGCGGGCGTGATGCCCTTGTCCCCGGCGATCTCGGCGATCTTGCGCGCGAGCGCCAGGTTGGAGTCGAGGTTGTCCTCGGCCCAGCGCGGACCATTGCGGCGAAAGTCCCCGGGCTCCAGATCGTCAGGCGAGGTGAAGCGGCCCGACAGCCAGCCCCGTCCCAGCGGCGAGTAGGGCACGAAGCCGATTCCCAGCTCCCGGCAGGTCGGCAGGATCTCGGCCTCGACGTCGCGCGTCCACAGGGAGTACTCGGTCTGCAGCGCGGTGATCGGATGCACTGCGGCGGCGCGGCGCAGCGTGTCCGGGGAGGCCTCGGACAGCCCGATGTGGCGGATCTTGCCCGCGGCCACGAGCTCGGCCATGGCGCCGACGGTCTCCTCGATCGGGACCTTGGGGTCGACGCGGTGCTGGTAGTAGAGGTCGACGTAGTCCGTGCCCAGGCGCGCCAGCGAGATGTCGATCGAGCTGCGGACGTGCTCGGCCGAGCCGTCCACCGTGCCGACCGTGCTCATGTCACCCGCCTTGGCGTGGTCCATGCGGCGGGCGAACTTGGTGGCGATCACGTACTCGTCGCGATGGCCCGCGACGGCGCGGCCCACGAGCTCCTCGTTGGTCAGGGGGCCGTAGAGCTGAGCCGTGTCCAGGAACGTGATCCCCAGCTCTCGCGCTCGCTGGATGGTGGCGATTGCCTCGCCCTCATCGGCCGAGCCGTAGAAGGCCGACATCCCCATGCACCCCAGTCCCAGGGCCGAGACCTCAAGCGTTCCGAGTTTGCGCGTTTCCATTGGCGGCACTCCAATCACGGTCGGTGGTCTGACTCACGATAGGAACGGCATGTCACGATGCCGTGAATGGCGGCAGCGAAGAGCGAGGCGGTCGAGCTCCGCGTGGGCGAGCGGACCGTGCGGATCTCCAGTCCGGATCGGGTCTACTTCAGCGCCCGGGGCGAGACCAAGCTCGACCTGGCCGAGTACTACGTGAGCGTCGGCGACGGGATCGTGCGCGCGCTGCGCGAGCGGCCGTGCATGCTGCACCGCTTCCCGTCGGGCGTCGACGGCGAGAAGGTCCACCAGAAGCGCGTGCCCAAAGGCGCGCCGCCGTGGCTTCAGACCGTGCGCATCACATTTCCTCGCTTCAACCGCACCGCGGACGAGCTGTGCGTCACCGAACTGGCCAGCGTCATCTGGGCCGTGCAGATGTCCACCGTGGAGTTCCATCCGTGGAACTCGCGCCGCGCCGACGTCGAGCACCCCGACGAGTGGCGCATCGACCTGGATCCGATGCCCGACTGCCCGCTCGATCGCGTGCGGCGCGTCGCTCACACCGCCCACGAGGTCCTTGACGAGATCGGCGCCGTCGGCTGGCCCAAGACCTCCGGCGGCCACGGAATCCACATCTACGTCCGGATCGCGCCCGAGCACGGATTCGGCGACGTGCGCCGCGCCGCGCTGGCCTTCGCCCGTGAGGTGGAGCGCCGCGCCCCCGCGGACGCCACCACCACCTGGTGGCGCAAGGACCGCGCGCCCGACAAGGTGTTCGTGGACTACAACCAGAACGCCCGCGACCACACGATCGCCTCGGCCTACTCGGTGCGGGGCAAGGTCGAGGGGACGGTGTCGGCGCCGATCACCTGGGAGGAGATCGACGACGTCCAGCCCCAGGACCTCACGATCGCGACGATGCCCGAGCGCTTCGCCAGGCTGGGCGACCTGCACGCCGGGATCGACGACGCCGTGTTCTCGCTGGCGCCGCTGCTGGAGTGGGCCGAGCGCGACGAGCGCGCCGGCGAAGAGGCCCCGCCCGAGCCCGACGACGAGGGGTGAGTCAGCCGGGCGCGGCCGACCAGCCGCTCCAGCGATCCACGTCGACGGCCAGCACCGCCCCCACCGCGACCTGCTGGGGATAGCGAGCCCGCAGCAACGCCACCGCCCGCGCTGCCTCACCATCGACCTCGGGATCGAGCACTCGCGCGAACCCGTCGGCGCGCACCCACCACAGCGCGCCCCAGTCGGAGTCGTCGTAGTGGTCGGCCAGCAACGCCACCGCCGGGTTCTCCGCGATGTTGTGAAGACGTCGCAGCGCCGTCGTGCGCTTGGGCTTGGCGTCCACAACGCTGTAGACGACATCGCCCTGCACCGCGAACACGACCGGCACGAGGTGCGGCCGGCCGGCGGCGTCCGCCGTGGCCAGCCGCGCCACCCGAGCCGCGGCGAACCGCTCCCGGGCCTCCTGCGCCGTCACGCCTCGCCGGTGACCTGGGCGATCGCCGACTCCCAGCGCTCAAATCCCCGCTCCACCACCGAGCGGTTGCCGGAGGGGATCCAGTGCACGACGCGCCGGCAGCCGGCGTTCAGGCACTGCTCGATCTCAGCCGGATCGGCGTGCAGGCCCATGACCGACACCTCGATGTGACGGTCGGCGCGGGCGCGCAGCGCGTCGGCGCGCTCCAGCACGCCGTCGGCCCAGTTGGGAAACCAGGCGTCGCCGAAGTCCAGCACCCGGTCCTCCACGGTGGGGCCGAGACCGCCGACGAGCACCGGTGGGTGGGGGCGCTGGGCCGGCTTGGGCCACGACCAGATGCGATCGAAGGAGACGAACTCGCCGCTGTAGCTGGCCTCGTCCTCGGTCCAGATCGCCTTCATCGCCTCGATGCGCTCCTTCATCACGCGCATCCGCTTGCGGGGATCGGTGCCGTGGTTGGCCATCTCCTCCCGGTTCCAGCCCGCGCCCACCCCGAACTCAAAGCGCCCGCCGGAGAGATGGTCGACGGAGGCGACCTCCTTGGCGGTGGTGATCGGGTCGCGCTCGATGACCAGGCAGATGCCGCTGCCCACACGCAGGGTCGAGGTGGCCTGTGCGGCCGCCGTCAGGGCCACGAACAGGTCATACGTGTGGATGTACTTGCGCGGCAGAGCCCCGCCGCCGGGGTACTCGGAGTCCCGGCTGGCCGGGATGTGGGTGTGCTCGGCGAAGAACAGCGACTCGAAGCCGCGCTCCTCGGCCAGGTGCGCGATCGCGCCGGGGCTGACCGCGTCGTGGGTGGGGAAATAGCCGATTCCGAAGTCCATGCGGCGAGTCTAGGCACCTGGGGACGCGGCGCCTCCTGGCTCGTCGAGGACGTCTGTGCCCTGCGCCTCGACGGCGAGGGGCCGAGGTGGCGCCAGGCGGTGAGGACTGCGCCCGTTTACGTGTTCCTGACACTTTAGGTTGACACCGACGGATCGCGTGCTGATGCAGTGTCTCGTTGACGTCCCGATCGCGGTCACACGCCAGGCAGCAACTGTCTGACCAGGAACTGACATCAGGCGGCGGAGTAGCTGCCGGGCCGCAACGCGCCACTGTCTCGACCGCGACTGCTGCGAGTGGAAGACGGCTGTCGCAACTGGCGCGACGACGACGACTGACCGGCGGTTCGCGGAGGCGGCGCCCGACGTCGGAGCGCCGCCTCCGCTGACCCTCGCTCTACTCTTCCGGGACCGTCGGCGGCTCCTCGACCCCCGGCCCGGGCTCGGTCGCTTCGGCCGCCCTCCGCCTAGCAAACAGGATGTCTCGGATGCCGAGGTTGTACACGGGGGCCGCGAGCGCGCCCCCGATCAGGGGCCCGACGATCGGCACCCAGAAGTAGCCACTGATATGGAGGTAGTCGCCTGGCATCGCGACCTTGCCCCAGCCGGCGATCCACGCGAAGATGCGCGGCCCGAAATCGCGAGCCGGGTTGATCGCGTAGCCGGCGTTGGCGCCGAACGAGACGCCGACCGCCATCACGACCAGGCCGATGATGAACGGGTGCAGATTCGCCTTGACGCCGAGGTTGAACCCGTCGATCACCGCGAAAATGAACAGCAGCAGGAAGAAGGTGCCGACGATCTGGTCGATCAACGGTCCCCACACGGAGCCAAAATATGGCGCCGGGAAGGTCGCGAAAGTGCTGTATGTGGCGACGGACGCCGGCCGCCCCTTGACGATGTGGTTCACCTGATCGAAGTGGTTGATCGCGTTGTTGTAGACGAGGAACACGAGCGCCGCACCGACGAACGCTCCGAGCACCTGCACGATCCAGTACGGGACCACCTTCTTCCAGGGAAACTCCTTTTTGACCGCGAACGACAGGGTGACGGCGGGGTTGATGTGCGCGCCGGAGATGCCGCCCACGACATAGACGGCGAACGCGACCGCGAGGGCCCAGCCCCAGGTGATCAGCAGCCAGTCCCCCGAGGATTGCAGCGCGCCGGCAGGGCTGCGACCGGACCCGACAAGGGCCCACAGCATCGCCACGACCCCGTCGCCGAACGAAATCAGGATGAAGGTCCCGAAGAACTCGGCCCACAGTTCGCCGCCCAGGCCGGACCGCCAGCGAGACGGCAGCACACTTGTCGCTTTTGACTGACCTACGCTTGACACACAACCTCCTCCGCAGACGTTGGGTTGGTTTGCTTTGTCGAGGTCACGAGCTCGCCGGCGGTGGATGTCCGCGAATGGCTGCGAGCGCAATCAAAAGCGTCTCGCGTCAGCACGCCACAGTCGGCGAGAGCGGCGGCCGCGAGACTCCATGCGGCGCCTTCCGCCTTCCACCATCGGCTCTCCTCTTCGCAGAGACCGGCCCTGTTAGGAAGGTACGCCTGGCGCCCACTCCGCACATCCCGGAGTGTTCGTTGTCAAACGCGGAAGAACTCGGCCGGTGTCATCCCGGTCTCGCGCCGGAACGCCGCCACAAACGCGCTCGGGGACTCATAGCCCGCGCGCTGAGAGGCGCTGGCCACCGAGCCGCCCTCTGCCAGCGTCGGCAGTGCCGCCTGCAGGCGCACCTGCGTGCGCCAGCGACCGAAGGACACTCCGGTCTCGGCCTGGAAGGCGCGGGCGAGGGTGCGCTCGCTGGCTCCGACCTCGCGCCCCCACTGCCCGAGCGTGCGCCGCGACGCCGGGTCGCGCACGAGCGCGGCGGCGACATCCAGGGCGCGCGGGTCGCGGGGCATCCGCAGTTCGATGGTGGCGACACGCAGCGGCTCGAGCAGGTCGATGAGCACGGCTTCGGCCCGTGCCCGACGGGCCGGATCGAGGTGGGTGGCCCCGAGATGGGCGATGAGCTCAGCCAGCAGGCCACCCACGGCGACGGGAGTCGGCGCCGACCAGTCCACCGCGCAGCGGTCGGGGCGCAGGTACACGGTCTGCATCGTCGCGGCCCCGCCGGCGTGCGTCACATGTCGGACCCCGGCGGGGATCCACAGCGCCCGCGTGGGCGGCAGTACCCATGTCGCATCGTCGGTGTGGACGGTGAGCACGCCGCGGGTGGCCCACGCGAGCTGATGATCGTCGTGGGAGTGGCGCTCGAAGGTCGTGCCCGCGACCATCGGGAACGTCTTGACCACTATCGCCTCGGCCCCGGTCCGCGCCGCCGGTGCACGTTGTCCGTCTGACGACACAGGTTGGCAGGCTACGCCCTTGGCGGCCCCGTCCTGGTGCGCGAGCATCGCGGCCATGAACGAGAACCATGATCGCGTGTGCCCCACCCCCGAGTGGGCTCAATACCTGCAGACCGAGGTCCTGCCTCAGGTGACGGATGGCGTCGATCTCGGCGCCCGGATGCTCGAGATCGGGCCCGGGCCCGGGGCGTCGACCGACTGGCTGCGCCACCGCGTCGACCAGCTCGTCGCGCTCGAGCTCGAGGAGCCGGCCGCCGCCGCGCTGGCCGAGCGCTTCGCCGACGCCGGCAACGTGGAGGTCCACACCGGCGACGCCACGGACATCGCGTGGCCGGCGGACTGCTTTGACTCTGTGGCCTGCTTCACGATGCTGCACCACGTGCCGACGGTGGCGCTGCAGAATCGGGTCCTGTCGGAGATCCATCGGGTGCTGCGCCCGGGCGGCACGCTCGTCGGCTCAGACAGCGTCCCCAGCGTCGAGCTGCACCACTTCCACGAGGGCGACGTCTACAACCCGATCGACCCCGGGACGCTGTTCACGCGGCTGCAGACCATCGGCTTTGACCACATCACGGTCGCACTCGAATGGGGCATGCGCTTTCGCGCCCGCAAGCCGCCGCTGGAACCGGAGACCTGGACGCCCTGATCAGGCCGGTAGGCGGGCGTCCTCGGCCCAGCCGAACGTGTCCTCGATCGGCCGCAGGACGATCCCGCGCGGGGCCGGCGCCGTGGCGTCGGGCTCCTCCATCTGGCGAACGCCCGGCACGAGCAGTGCCGCGAAGGTCACCACCGCGCCGAGGACCCCGGCGCCGATCAGCGTGGTGCGCAGGCCCAGAGCGGCGCTCACCGGGCCGGTGATGGCAAAGGACACCGGCAGCAACCCGATCGAGATCAGCCAGTCCAGGCTGGAGACCCGCCCCAGCAACTCGGTGGGGACCAGGCGCTGCTTGGTGGTCGCCCAGGCGATCGTGCCCGCCGTCTCGAGGCTGTTGAAGGCGACGCTGGCGATCATCAGCCCCCACAGCTGGCTGGACAGGCCGTAGCCCGCGATCGCGAGCGTGGCCAGCGTCCAGCAGATGTACATGAAGGTCAGGGCGCGGCGCGGCAGGCCGCGCTGGCCGATGACGATCGCGCACATCAGCGACCCGAGCCCGCCGGCGGCGAAGACGAGGCCGAGCGCGCCGGCTCCGTCGGACAGGCGGTTCTTGACGATGAACGGCAGCAGGACCTCGGTGGGCCCCATGAACAGCAGGTAGGCGATCGCGGCGCTGACGAGCGTCGCCCACAGCCAGGCGTGGCTGCGCACGTAGCGCAGGCCGGCGGCGACCTCTCGGCGCACCGAGCCGACCGCCTCGCCCTCCGGCACCGGGCGACGGACCGGGGACATGGCCAGCAGAGTCGCGGCGGAGACGACGAACGACGCCGCGTCCAGGCCGAACGACCACCCCACCCCGATCACGCCGATGATCGCTCCGCCGAGGGCCGGGCCGGCGAGGCGCAGGGCCAGCGGGCGGATGAGCTGGTCCAGCGAGTTGGCCTGGGCCAGCGACTCGACGGGCAGCAGCTGGGGAACGAGCGCGTCAGACGCGGGATCGAAGAACGCCGTGGCCGCCCCGTAGACGACCGCGACCGCCATCAGCTCCCACAGTTGCAGCGAACCGCTCACCGATAGCGCGGCGAGCGTGACCAGGCCGAGCGCGCGTACCGCGTCGGCGCAGAGCATCACCAGCCGGCGGTCGTAGCGATCCGAGACCGCGCCACCCAACAGCAGGCAGACGATGGTCGGGATCGTCATCGCGATGCCGACGCTGGCCAGCGCGGTGGGCGCGTTCGAGAGCGCATACACCTGCCAGGCGAGCGCGACCAGGAACAGCCCGTCGCCCAGCAGCGACACGCTCATCCCGCCGACGAGCAGCCGGTAGTCACGGTGCGCCAGGGGCGCGAACAGGCGGACGCGGTCAAAGCCGCCGATCCGGTCGAGCCCTTCGTAGCTGTGCTGCATGGCCGCCGCGAGCCCCCGGGCTCAGCTGCTGGCCGCGGACACCGCCGTGCCGTCGACGTCGATGTCGCCGGCGCGCTCGTCCAGGTAGCTGAGCAGGTCGCCGGGGATCATCGGGCGCGCGAAGTAGAAGCCCTGGCCGGTCTCACAGCCGAGGTCGCGCAGGGTGGCCGACTGCTCGGGGTACTCGATGCCCTCGGCGACGACCTCCAGGTCGAAGGTCTCGCCCAGGCCGAGCACGGCGGAGGCCAGGCCCGACGTCACCGGCGAGGCGCCGGCGGCGAGCAGTGAGCGGTCCATCTTGAGGATGTCGAGCGGGAACTTGCTCAGGTAGCTCAGCGACGAATACCCGGTCCCGAAGTCGTCCATGGCCAGGCGGATGCCCAGCTCGCGCAGCTCCTCGAGACGGCTCACCGCGAGGTCGATGTCGGTCATCATCACCGACTCGGTGATCTCCAGGGTGAGCGCGCTCGGCTCCAGGCCGGCGTCGGCCAGGGCGGCGCGGACGTCGCCGACGATGTCGGACTGGAAGAGCTGCTTGACCGACAGGTTGATGCCGATGCCGGGCTTGACGGGCGAGGTGGTCTCCTCGCGGAAGAGCTTGGCCTGACGGCACCCCTCGCGCAGGACCCAGCGGCCGATCGGGACGATCAGCCCGCTCTCCTCGGCAAACGGGATGAACTCGAAGGGCGGGATGAGGCCGCGGGTGGGGTGGCGCCAGCGCACCAGCGCCTCGACGCTGGTGACCGCGCCGTCGCGCAGACGGACGAGCGGCTGGTAGTGCAGCTCGAACTCGTCGCGGTCCAGCGCCCGCTGCAGGTCGGCCCGCAGCTCCAGGCGTGCCACGACCTGCTCGTGCATGGCCGGCTCGAAGATGCGGTAGCCGCCCTTGCCCTCGCCCTTGGCGATGTACATGGCCGCGTCGGCGTTGCGGATCAGCTCGTCGGCGTCGGTGGCGGCTCCGGCCTCGGCCACCGAGATGCCCAGGCTGGCGCGGATGATGATGTCGTTGTGGTCGAGCGACAGCGGGCGGCCCAGCGCCTCGAGGATCCGCTCGGCGGTCTCGGCGGCGGACTGGATGTCGTGGACGTCCTCCAGCAGGATCGCGAACTCGTCGCCGCCGAAGCGGGCGGCGGTGTCCGCGGCGCGGATGCTGGCGGAGATCCGCTGGGCCACCTCGAGCAGCACCCGGTCTCCGGCGGCGTGGCCGAGGCTGTCGTTGACGGTCTTGAAGTCGTCGAGGTCGACGAACACGACGGCCATCCCGATGCCCTCGCGCAGCGACCGCGCCACCGCGTGGCGGACGCGCTCGTTGAACAGCGCGCGGTTGGCGAGGTGGGTGACCGGGTCGTGGAAGGCCTGGTGGGCGAGCTGCTCCTCGAACTCCTTGCGCTCGGACACGTCGCGGCCGTTGAGCACGACGCCGCGGACGGCGTCGTCGTCGAGCAGGTTGGAGTGCAGGATCTCGAAGTAGCGCAGCTCGCCGTCCTTGGTCTGCAGCAGGCACTCGATGACCTCGGGGCGACCGGTGGCGCCGGCACCGTCGGAGAGGCGACGCAGCAGACGGCCCTGCTCCTCGGGGTGCAGCAGCGCCTCGAAGGACTTGCCGATGACCTCGTCGGCGCTGTAGCCCAGGACGCGCTCGATGGACGGGCTCTGGTAGGCGATCGTGTTGTCGGCGCGCAGGACGGTGATGAGGTCGGTGGCGTTGGCGACCAGCGTGGAGAACCGCGCCTCGGAGGCCTGGCGGTGGACCTCCTCCGACAGCTCGGCGCTGCCCAGCGCGAGGGCCACCTGGTTGGCCAGCGTGCGCATGGCGTAGCGAGTGTCGGCGTCGCCGCAGGGCGCGCCGGCCACGACGAACATCATCAGCGAGTCGCTGGTCTCGCCCTGGCGCAGCTCCAGGCCCAGGACCGGATCGTTGCCGATCGGCAGGCGCAGCTGCTGGCGGGCGTAGGCGGGGAGCATGGCCACGCCGCGGACGTCGCCCTCCTGGACCAGCGCGGCGACCTCGCCGGAGACCGTCCAGTCGGCCAGTCCGCCGCCATCGTCGATCGCGAGCACCCGCACGTTCTCGCCGGTGATCCGGCACAGGCGCGCGTCGACCTGGTCGCCGCCGAGCTCGACGACGGCCTGAAGGGCGGCGATCACGATCTCGTTGCGGTCCGTGGCGCCGACGAGCAGGCCACCCGCGGCGGTGAGCGCCTGCTCGCGCGCCGCGGACTTCTCGCGCTGGCGCACGAGACCGGCCATCCGGCCGACCACCAGGCAGAACAGCCCCATCGACGTCCCGATCAGCACCACCGCGTCCCAGTCGTGATGGGGCAGCGTGCGGACGAGCTCGAGGATCGGGGCGATCAGCGTGGCACCGGCGAGCAGGACGAGGCGCATGCCGGTGAGGCGCGACTCGCGGCCGGTCTCCACGTCGGAGAGCTCGGTCATCGACGGGTGCAGCGCCGCCGCGCCCCACAGCAGATAGAAGAAGATCCACCCGGCGTCGAGCCACAGCTGGTGGTTGTAGGTGCCGTCCAGCGTGAGGATCCCGTAGACGAAGTCCGTCAGCAGCAGGGTGACGATGCTGGCGATCAGCAGGTAGAAGCTCGGGCGGCGCTTGCCGGCGTCGACGGCGAGACGGATCGCCGCGGCGAGGAGGATCAGGTCACCCGTCGGGTAGGCGATCGACACCAGCTTCGGGATGAGCGACATCGAGCCGTCGTGGATGTACGGCGCGATGAGGAAGAGGAAGGAGACCAGGCTGAGCCCGACGCTCATGATCACCGAGTCGACGACGCCAGGGCCGTCGGCGCGCTGGTTGCGGCGGCGCACCAGCAGCAGCAGGCCGATCATCAGCACCGGGTAGACCCCGATGTACATCGCGTCGCCGGGGGACGGGAACGGGACGTCGGCGTGGAACAGCTTGGGGTAGCTGTAGGTGTAGACGTCGCCCATCAAAAACAGCGCCAGGCCGCCGGCCATGAACCACCACGCGGTCGAGGCCGACGGCTTGTGGACGCGGATGCCGCCGACAACGCCGATGACGCCGTAGAGACCCAGCCCGTTGATCACGGGCCCCGAGCCCTGGAACGGGGCCTTGAAGACGTAGAGGCCGCAGAGGATCGCGCCCGCGGCGAGATACAGCCACCAGTAGTGGCGCGACCGCGTGGACATCCTGTCCGGTGCCGAAGTGCTCATCGTGAGGTGTCTATTCGGCCGGAGAACTCTGAAGCTTGAAACGCTCGGCGACTTCGCCGAGAACGTCACACAAATGATCGACCTGCTCGTCGGTGTTGGCCGACGTGAGCTGGATGCGGAAGCCGACCTCGTTGCGGGGAACGAGCGGGTACGCGGCCATCGTCACGTAGATGCCGCGGTCAAACAGCAGGTCACCGACGGCGTCGAGGCTGTCGGGGTCGGCCAGCGGGATCTCGACGATCGGAAAGCCCGACTCGTTGGGCGTGTAGACGCCCAGCTCCGACAGGCGGTCAAGGACCCGCCAGGTGAGGTGATGAAGCTTGCCGCGCAGCTGCTCGCCGCGCTCGTCGTTGACGCGCAGGCCCTCGAGCACGGTGGCCAGCGAGGCCACGGGCGAGGGACCGGAGTACAGGTAGGGCGGGGCTGCGGTCTTGAGCACCTGCTTGACCGGCGTGGGGCAGGCGAGGAACGCCAGCAGTGAGGAGTACGCCTTGGAGAACCCGCCGACGAGGACGACGTTGTCGTAGGTCTCGCCGAGGTGTCGCACGATGCTGTTGCCACGCGCGCCGTAGTCACAGACCTCGGAGGACGAGCGCTCGCCGATCACGCCGAACCCGTGCGCGTCGTCGACGTAGAGCAGCGCGCCGTGCTCGCGGGCCAGCGCGGCGAAGGCGTGCAGGTCCGGCGCGTTGCCGGTCATGCTGTTGACGCCGTCGATGAGGATCATGCCCGGGCGCCGCCAGTCATCGGCGCGCAGCAGCGCCTCGAGCTCGTCGAGGTCGTTGTGATGGAAGCGCTGCACGGTCGCGCCGCGGGCCTCGGCCATCGCGCAGCCGTCATAGATCGTCTTGTGAGCGCGGCTGTCGAGGAACAGCGTGCCGCCGCCGGCCAGGACCGGGATCACCGACATGTGGATGTGCGTGATCGTCGGCAGGACGAGGGTGTCCTCGGCGCCGAGCAACTCGGTGAGCTTGGCCTCGATCTCCTCGTAGAGGATCGGGCTGCCCAGCAGGCGGCTCCAGCTGGGGTGCGTGCCCCACTTGGCCAGGTACTCGGGCACCGCGTTGATGATCTCCTCGTCGAGATCCAGGCCGAGGTAGTTACACGAGGCGTAGTCGGTCAGCCACTGGTCGCCGATTCGGATGTCGCGCCCGTCGATCTCGTCGATGACGGCGTCGAGCATGCGGTGGGAGTACTGCAGGCGCGCGAGGTCCTCGGTGGAGCGGATCCAGCGCTGGAGCCAGTGGTCGTGGTGGCGCTGACCCCAGCCGAGCGCCTCCCGTGGATCAACGGGGCCTGAGGCCGCGGACAGGGGACGTCGCTGGGGCTGGGACGGATTGTGCTGAGGGGCGTCTAACCGGCGCATCTCTCGCGTTATCGGTCGCCCTCTCAGGAATCTGTAGAGCGTCGATCAAGTTTTTGGCTATCAGCCCTCAGATTGGGGGCTGGCCACACTGCGCCAGGGCGATCGCGCCCAGCACGCCGGCTCGATCCCCGAGCCCCGGGGCCACCACGAAGCGGTCGACCTCGTCGCCCATCAGCGGGCTCTCCAGGTAGCCGGCGTTGAGCTCGACCAGCCGCGCGCGGACGGCCGCCAGCAGTCCCGGATGCTCCAGCACCCCGCCGCCGGCGACGATCCGCTGGGGCGAGGCCACGAGCACGATGGCGAAGATCCCGAGGGCGAGGTAATCGGCCTCGAGCGCCCAGGCCGGGTGATCGTCGCCCAACTCGCGCGGGTCGGCCCTCCATCGCGCGGCGATCGCCGGCCCGGCCGCCAGTCCCTCCCAGCAGTCGCCGTGGTTGGGACAGGATCCGGCGAACGGGTCGCGGCCGCGGTCATGGGGGATCAGCAGGTGCCCCACCTCCGGGTGGATGAGCCCATGCACCGGGCGACCGTCGATGAGCAGCCCGGCGCCGATCCCGGTGCCGACCGTGAGGTAGCAGACGCTGTCAGCCCCCCTGGCCGCGCCCCAGCGGTGCTCGCCGATCGCCGCGGTGGTGACATCGGTGTCAAAGCGGACGGGTACATCGAGCTGGTCGCGCAGCACCGGCGCCACCGGCGTGTGGGCCCAGCCGGGCTTGGGGGTGCTGGTGACGTGGCCCCAGGTGGGCGAGGCCGGGTCGAGGTCGACCGGGCCGAACGACCCGACCCCGATCGCGGCCGGCCGTGGCCCGCGCGTAAAGAAGGCAACGATCCGCTGCAGCGTAGGCCCCGGCGCGCCGGTGGGGAACGTCTCCTGGGCGACGATGTGATCGGGGCCGGTGCCCAGCGCGCACACCACCCAGGTCCCGCCCGTCTCGACGCCGCCGTACAGGTCGCTCACGAGGATCCGAGCGTCAACAGGGCCGCGCTGCCCGCGGGCAGGGTCACCGAGTAGGTACCCGCGTGCGGCGTCACCGACTGCGGGACCGGAGGGGCGAGGACCCCGGTGGAGCTGGCCCTCCCGAAGGTCCGGCCGCCGAGTGTCACGCCCGAGGTGGCATAGGCGCTCGAGGCGCGCAGCCGCTCAAGGGCCGCCGGCCCCGGGACGATCGGCGGCCGCACGACGGCGAGCGCCGAGTGGGCGAGGCTGTCGTTGATGAGCAGGACCCGGATGTCGTGGTCGCGGCCCCGCGTCGCCCAGGCCCGCAGCGGACCCTGGCTGCTGCGCGAGACAACCCGCAGCAGGCGCGACCCCGCCGGCGCCGCCTGGGTGAACATGAGGGCGCCGTAATAGACGGGACGCACCTCGGTCCGCCGCTTGCCGTGCACGGACGAGAGGTCGAACAGGCCGTTGGCGGATCCCGGATACGTGTGGAGGTTGACCCCGTCGACCCCGTCGACCGCCATCGTGAACAGCGCGTCCATCACCCACAGCGCCGAGGCCAGGGTGTTGGCGACCCCGGGGTGGGCGTTGCAGGTGACCGACCCCATCTCATCGATCCGGAAGGCGGCGCCGTTCCCATGCGCGGCCGCGACGTAGGGGCCGATGCGGCTCACCTCGCCCCGGGAGGCGACGAGGCTGACCATGTGGGCGACCGAGGGATACGTCGGCGTGGCCGGGTTGTTGACGCACTGGTTGAGGCCATAGGCGTGAGAGGTGATCGTCCGCACCTGGGAGTGGGGCGAGAGCAGCCCGTTGAACGCGTCCTCCCACGGCTGCGACGAGGTGCCGGGGCCGGCGACCGGCAGCTGCGGCACCACCTTCAGCGCGCGCGAGAAGTCCTGCATGAAATCGTCAGGGCCGTACGTCGGTCGCCGCGCGTACACCGGAGTGCCGTCGTGGCTGTACCACGGGAGCGGACGGCCGGCCTGGCGCCGATACCACGGCACGCTCGTGTACAGCTCTGGCTCGTTCCCGATCTCCAGCGCCGCGACGTACCTGCGGCCGATGCCCTTGACGAGCTGGTCGGCCTCGGTCTGACTGATCCGCATGCGGTTGGCCTCGAGGTTGATGCCGAGCAGGTACCGGGCGTCGATCACCGCCGCGAGCGCGCGCGCGTCCGCCGCCCAGGTCGAGCTGAGGTTGTAGGTGATGCCCAGCGGCCGGGCCATGCCGCGGACCGGCCACCAGGCCCGATCGGCGCTCTGGCCGCCTATCCGGATGCTCGGCTGCCCCGACGGATCGAGGTTCTTCAGCAGCTGGGCGAACAGGGGGTTGACCGACTGCGGGGTCGGCCCGGCGAGCAACGGGATCTCCTTGTAGGTGATCGCCAGGCCCACGAAGTCTGCGGGCACCGGCCGCCCATGGGTGGCGTTGGTGACGCCGAGGCGGAAGACGTACGCACCGGCGGGCGCGGCGGCGAGGGCTGCGAAGGCTGCGGTGAGCCCCACCACGGCGAGCAGGGTCACGAGCCGGCGGGTCCGCCGGGCTGTCCGGGCGCGCATCGCGGGCAGGCTAGCCAATTTATGGGACAGTTCCGCCGATGGCCCGACCCCAGGCGACTCCCCGCGCGCTGGCCGTGGCGCGCGGCGATGAGCCCGCCGACACGCTCATCACCGGCGGCCGCGTCTTCGCCGACGCCACCCGCGAGTGGGTCGACACCGCGCTGGCGCTGGCGGACGGGGTGATCGCGGGCTGGGGCGAGCGCGAGGCCCACGAGGTCATCGACGTGGATGGCGCCGCGCTCACGCCGGGCTTCGTCGACGCCCACATGCACCTCGAGTCCACCAAGCTGTGGATCGACGAGTTCGTCTCCACCGTGCTCCCCGCCGGCACCACCGCAGTGGCCGCCGACCCCCACGAGCTGGCCAACGTGCTGGGGGTTCCGGGCATCCTCGCGTTGATGGAGGCGGCGGCCCCGCTGCCGTTCACGTTCGCGGTGTACGCGTCGAGCTGTGTCCCGGCGTCGCCGTTCGAGTCGGCGGGGGCGACGCTCGAGGCCTCCGACATCGCCGAGCTCATCTCGCGCCACGGCGCTCGCGGGGTGGCCGAGGTCATGAACTTCCCGGGGGTCATCGCCGGCGATGAGGAGATGCTGGCCCGGGTGGCGGTCGCCGGTGGGCTGCGCGTCGACGGGCACAGCCCCGGCGTCTCGGGGGCCCTGCTTGACGCCTATCTCGCCGCCGGGGTCGAGTCAGACCACGAGAGCACGCTCCTGGCCGAGGCCGACGAGAAGCGGCGCAAGGGGATGTGGGTGTTCCTGCGCCAGGGGTCGGCGAGCCAGAACCTGGTCGAGCTGGCGCCGACGATCGTCGCCCACGGCACCGACCAGGCGGCGTTCTGCACCGACGACCGCGAGCCCGACACGCTGCGCCGCCTCGGCCACGTCAATGACTGCGCCCGGCTGGCCGTGGCCAGCGGGATCTCGGAGATCGAGGCGATCCTGCTCGCCAGCACCAACCCGGCCCGCTACCACGGCTTCGACGCGCTCGGCAGCCTCGGGCCCGGCCATCAGGCCGACATCCTGGCCTTCTCGTCGCTGGGGTCCTGGCGGCCCGATCGGGTGTGGCAGGCAGGCCGGGCCGTCGTCACGGGCGGCGCGCTGGTGCCCGGCGCGGTCCCGGCGGCGCCCATCCCCGATCTCCTGCGCGACACGGTCAACATCGGCGCGCTGCCCGGCGCCGACGCTCTCGTGCTGCCCGCGCCATTCGGCACTCACGTGCGCGCGATCGGAGTGGAGAGCCACAGCCTCACGACGCTGCGCACCGAACTCGAGGTCGAGCCCGATGCCGACCTTGCCCACGCCGCCGTCGTCGAGCGTCACCGGGCGACGGGGCGCGTCGGGCGTGGCTACGCCACCGGGTTCGGCATACAGCGCGGGGCGATCGCCTCCACCGTCGCCCATGACGCCCACAACCTCGTCGTCGTGGGCCGGTCGGGCGAGGACATGCACAGCGCGGTGGCGCGGCTGGCCGAGATCGGCGGCGGTCAGGTGGCGGTGCTCGACGGCGCCGTCCTGGCCGAGGTTCCGCTCCCGCTCGCCGGGTTGATGAGCGACGGCACGGCAGCGGAGGTGGCCGGCCAGATCGAGACGCTGAACCGCGCCGCCGCCGAGCGCCTGGGCGCGACGGTGGCCGAGCCGTTCATGCAGCTCTCCTTCATCGCGCTGAGCGTGATCCCCCAGCTGCGGCTCACCGATGGCGGCCTGGTGGACGTCGATCGCTTCGCCTACGTGCCGGTGCAGATCGACTGATCCCGGGTATGCGCTGACCCGTGGGCACGAGCGTCCGTGGCGACACCCGCCGCGCGCCCGGCGGCGACGTCTCTGACGAGCCGGCGTTCGAGACCCGCGGGATCGAGTACATCCGATCGCCGAACGCCGCGGCGGCCCCCTCGACCTCATGTGGATGTGGGCCGGCGCGCTGTTCAACGTCGAGTACGTCGTCTACGGCGCCTCATCATCTCGTTCGGGCTGGCCTTCTGGCAGCCCGTCGAGGCCGCCGCGGCGCCCGATGACCCCGGGATCGACCCCGGCCGCGACCCCCGCCGCCACACCGCGCCCGCGGATTAGCGCCACCCACACGCGGGGTTAGCGCAGGGTTAGGCGGGCCCGTTTGGCGTCCCGCGGATGAGAGGTCCCTTACCTGCGGCCGCGCGGTTTAGGCCGCGCTAATGCAACGTGCCGAATCTCGGTTCGCTTGCCGCTGAGGGGCGCACGCGACGGCGAGCGGGAGAGGCGCCGGTCGCCGCCGGCCATAGACGACCGACCACGCACGAAAGGACGCCATGCGCGAAACCAGCCACCCCCGCCTCCGAGCCGCGCTGCCGCTCGCCGTCAAGGTCCCGGAGATCACGCTGATCTTCTGGGTCCTGAAGCTCCTCACCACCGGCATGGGCGAGGCGATGTCTGACTTCATGGGCCAGCACAGCGTCCCTATCGCGGGCGCGGTGGGAATCCTCGGTCTGGCCATCGCCCTGTGGCTCCAGTTCCGCACGCCGGAGTACCGCGCGCCCGTCTACTGGCTTGCCGTGATGATGGTGGCCGTGTTCGGGACGATGGCCGCCGACGGCATCCACGACGGCGCCAGCATCCCGTACTCGGTGACCACGCCCGCGTTCGCCGCCGTCGTCGCCGCCACGTTCTGGCTGTGGTACCGCAGCGAGGGGACGCTCTCGATCCACTCGATCAACACGCGCCGTCGCGAGGCCTTCTACTGGACCGCGGTGCTCGGGACGTTCGCGCTGGGCACGGCGGCCGGCGATCTCACCGCGTACTCGCTGAACCTCGGGTTCTGGACCTCGGCGGTGCTGTTCGCAGTCATCTTCGCCCTCCCGGCCATCGCGTGGTGGCGCCTGAACCTCAATCCGATCGTCGCCTTCTGGGCGGCGTACGTCGTCACCCGGCCACTCGGCGCGTCGTTCGCCGACGGCTTCAGCAAGCACACCAACGGCGGGCTGGGCCTCGGAGACGGAACGGTCAGCGCGATCGCCCTGGTCGTGTTCATCGCGCTGGTGACCTATGTGTCGGTGACCAAGCGTGACCTGCAACACCGGCGTGAATTGCTCACCGAACCTGCCTAAACGTCCAGAAACCTGGGTGCCTAGACCTTCGTGGAGTAGCCAGCCCTCGCGCCCGCGGTTGACACTCCGCGACCAGAGGCGAGGCGTTCGATTCATGACCGGCGCCGGCGGTGCGCGCCGCACGCGGGATCCCTCCCGGAGTGGCAGCGGCGTGCCGTCGCGTCGGCGGGCTCGGCGATGCCGGTCGCTGACCAGAGTCAGCGCCTCGACCCCCTGTGCCCCGGGCGAGAGGCGGCTACCACCCCGTCTCTCGCCCGCTCTACCCGACCCCGACCCCGCGCCGCGCTCGCTCATCGCGGGCGCGGCGCTGCCCTTCGGTCGGGCGATAGGGTGCGCGCACACCCTCCAAGGAGGCCGTTACCGATGCCGAAGATCGCCGAGGCGCGGGTCATCGTCACCTGCCCGGGCCGCAACTTCGTCACGTTGAAGCTGACCACCGACGATGGGATCACCGGGCTTGGCGACGCCACGCTCAACGGCCGCGAGCAGGCTGTGGTCGCCTATCTCGAGCAGCACGTGTGCCCGCTGCTGATCGGCCGCGACGCGGGCGCCATCGAGGACACCTGGCGCTACCTCTACAACGGGGCCTACTGGCGGCGCGGCCCGGTGACGATGACGGCGATCGCCGCCGTCGACACGGCGCTATGGGACATCAAGGGCAAGATCGCCGGCCTGCCGGTCCACGAGCTGCTCGGCGGCCGCTGCCGCGCGGGCGTCACCGTGTACGGCCACGCCAACGGGGAGACGGTGGACGACGTGCTCGCCGCCGTGGGCCGCTACGTCGACCTGGGGTATGAGGCGGTCCGGGTCCAGTGCGGGATCCGGGGGCTGCCCAGCGCCTACGGGGTGAGCCGCGGCGACATGTTCTACGAGCCCGCGGAGGGCGCGCGACCTCGCGAGGAGGTGTGGTCGACCCGGCGCTACCTGTCCACCATCCCGGATGTCATCGCCGACGTGCGCGACGCCTACGGACCCGATCTGCGCCTCCTGCACGACGTCCATCACCGCCTCACGCCGATCGAGGCCGCCCAGCTGGGCAAGGCGCTCGAGCCCCATCAGCTCTTCTGGCTCGAGGACCCCGTCCCCGCCGAGCTGCAGGCCAGCCTGCGCATCGTGCGCCAGCACACGACCACACCACTGGCCATCGGCGAGGTGTTCAACACCATCTGGGACTGCCAGCAGCTCATCACCGAGCAGCTCATCGACTTCATCCGCATGAGCGTCGTGCACTCCGGGGGAATCACCCATCTGCGGCGCGTCCTGCACCTGGCCGAGCTCTACCGCGTGCGCTCGGGTTGCCATGGCGCCACCGACCTCTCCCCGG
This sequence comes from uncultured Actinomycetota bacterium, assembly GCA_963708835.1. Lineage (GTDB taxonomy): Bacteria > Actinomycetota > Thermoleophilia > Solirubrobacterales > Solirubrobacteraceae > Palsa-465. The sequence goes on from CAVPUB010000005.1 coordinate 585,675, forward strand.
TCTGCATGGCCGCGGCGTTGCATCTGGACCTCGCCATCCCCAACTTCGGACTGCAGGAGTACATGCGCCACACCGACGAGACCGACCTCGTCTTCCCACATGCCTATGGGTTCCGCGACGGGATGCTGCACCCGGGCGACGAGCCGGGGTTGGGGGTGTCCCTGGATGAGGAGCTGGCGGCCTCGTTCCCGTATCAGCCGGCGATGCTCCCGGTGTCGCGGCTGGAGGACGGGACCATGCACGACTGGTAGGCGTCGACCCTGATGGCGGATTGCACCGCTGACGTGCAATCCGCCATCAGCGTGCCCGCCGCGCCCGACCTCGCGCCGCAGACCGCCACGTCGCCCCCGCCGCCACGCCGCCTGCGCCGCCCCCGCCGCTCCGCTAATGTAAACCTTTACATGGCAGCCGGCATTCACGACGTCGCCCAGCGCGCCGCGGTCTCCGTGGCCACGGTGTCGCGTTCCTACACCGCCCCGGACACGGTCCGCGAGGCCACCCGTGCGCGCGTGCTCACGGCCGCCGCCGAGCTCGGCTACCGGCCCAACCGCGCCGCTCGGGGGTTGATCACCGGACGGACGGGCAATGTGGGAGTGATCGTCCCTGACCTCGGCAACCCCTATTTCCAGGGCGTGCTCAAGGGCGCCCAGGCGCAGGCCCGCGAGGCCGACTACGCGGTCTTCGTCGCCGACGGGCAGGAGAGCGCGGCCGAGGAGGAGGCGCTCATCGGGGCCATGAGCAAGCAAGTGGACGGGATCCTGCTGTGCTCGAGCCTCCTGGCGCCCGCGACGCTGGCCGGCCTGGACCCCGCCCCGGCGGTGGCGCTGCTCAACCGCCACGTCGATGGGCTCAGCACGGTCACGGTCGACAGCGCCGGCGGGATGCGCCAGGCCGTGGCCCATCTGGCCGCCCTGGGCCACCGACGCTGCGCGTTCCTCTCGGGTCCGCGGCGGTCATGGTCAAACCAGCAGCGCGTGCGCGGGCTGCGCGCCGCGGCGCGGGCGACCGGCGCCGAGATCGTCACCATCGGCCCGGTCGCGCCCCGGTTTCAGGGCGGCGTCGAGGCCGCCGAGCAGGTGCTGGCCAGCGGCGTCACCGCGGTGCTGGCCTACAACGACCTCGTGGCCGCCGGCATTCTCAGCCGCCTGGCCCAGCTCGGCGTCGACGTGCCGCGGGAGCTCAGCGTCGTCGGCTTTGACGACATCCCGCTCGCGGCCATGCTCACCCCGGCGCTGACGACCGTCGCGGCGCCGACGGCCGAAGCGGGCGCTGCCGCCATCGACGCTCTGCTCAGCCGGCTGAAACAGCCCGACGCCGCGCCCAGTATCCAGCAGCTGCCCGCGACGCTCGTGGTGCGCGGGTCCACCGCCCCGCCGGGCGCGCAGCGCGCAGACCAGCACCTTCCCCAGACCAATCAAGGAGCCGTGTGATGCAACCACTGACGACCGCGGGTGCCCAGACCGCCCATATCAACCTCGCCCTGACCGACCTCAGCCCGGGCGAGGACCTCCACCTGCGCGGCGGCGGCGAGACCGCCGCCGTGGTCATGAGCGGCGTCGTCGACGCGACGACCGCGGACGGCACCTCGTTGGGTCGCGCCGGCGGCCGGGCCTCCGTGTTCGAGGCACCCGGCGACACCGTCTACGCCCCAGCCGGGACCGGGCTGCGCCTACACGCGCTCGACGGTCCCGCGCAGGTGGCGATCGCCTCGGTGGCCGCTGAGCCAGCTCTGGACGCGCCGCCGGCCCGGATCATCGGCCCGGCCGAGCAGCGAATCGCCGAGGTCGGCGAGGGCAACTGGTCGCGCACCGTGCGCACGATCCTCGGGCCCGAGCACACTGCGCAGCGTTTGCTGCTGGGCGAGACGATCAACCCTCCCGGCAACTGGTCCTCCTATCCCCCGCACCGCCATGACCGCCATAACCCGCCCGAGGAGGTCGACCTCGAGGAGGTCTACCTGTTCAAGACCAACCCGGCGGGCGGGTTCGGCGTCCAGCTCCGCTACGAGCTCGACGGCGACCGCGCCGAGGAGGCCTTCCTGGTCCGCGACGACGACATCGCCGTGATCCGCGCCGGCTTTCATCCCGTCGTGGCCGCCTCCGGCTATGAGCTCTACTACCTGTGGGTGATGGCCGGCGAGGGCCGCGTGATGATGCCCTACCTCGACCCCGCGCACGCATGGGTCATGAACGGAGGGTGACGATGGACCTGGCTCAGGCAGTACTCCAGTTGCACCCCTCCGACCCGGTCGCGCTCGCCCGCCGCGAGCTCGAGGCCGGTACCGAGCTCGAGGGCGCCGGGCGCCGCGTCACCGTGCGCGACGCCGTTCCTCACGGCCACAAGCTCGCGCTCACCGACATCGCGGCCGGCGACCAGGTGCGCAAGTACGGGCAGCCGATCGGGATCGCGACCCAGGCGATCGCCGCCGGCGAGCATGTCCACGAGCACAACCTGCGCTCGCTCTCCCGCGAGGGGATCCCGGTGCCCGCACAGATGCCGGGCGGTGCGCAGACGCCCACCGCACCGCACGTCTCCGAGCCGGCCGAGGTCCCCGACGCCATTCCCACCTTCGACGGGATCGTCCGCCCCGACGGCCGCGTCGGCACCCGCAACTACGTCGCGGTGCTCAGCTCGGTCAACTGCTCGGCCACGGTGGTCAAGCGGATCGCGGCGGCGTTCTCGGCCCCCGGCGCGCTCGACGACCACCCCGGCGTCGACGGCGTCATCGCCATCACCCACGGCAGCGGCTGCGGGCTCTCGCGCGATGGCGAGGGCCTGGAGGTGCTGCGGCGCACGCTCAGCGGCTACGCGCGCCATCCCAACGTGGCCGCGGTCGTCGTCGTCGGGCTCGGCTGCGAGGTCAACCAGATCAACGCGCTCGTCGATGGCTTTGACCTCCCTGAGGGCATGCCCCTGCGCCGCCTGGTCATCCAGGAGCTCGGCGGCTCGGTGGCCACGGTGCGCCGCGGCATGGAGCTCGTCACCGAGCTGTTGCCCGAGGCGGCGGTCCCGCGCCGCCCTGTCCCCGCGAGCGAGCTGGTGCTCGGGCTCAACTGCGGCGGCTCTGACGGGTGGTCCGGGGTCACCGCCAACCCCGTGCTCGGGGTCGCGGTCGACCGCCTGGTCGCGGCCGGGGGCACGGCGATCCTCGGTGAGACGCCGGAGATCCACGGCGCCGAGCACCTGCTCACCGACCGCGCGGCGTCGCCCGAGGTGGCACAGGCTCTGATGGACCGCATCGAATGGTGGGAGGGCTACACCGCGGCCGAGGAGGGCCACATGGACAACAACCCCTCCCCCGGCAACCGCGCGGGCGGCGTGACGACGATCGAGGAGAAGTCGCTCGGCGCCGTGGCCAAGGGCGGCTCGAGCCCGCTGCGTGCCGTGTACCGCTACGCCGAGCCCGTGACCGCCAAGGGCCTGGTGTTCATGGACACGCCCGGCTATGACCCGGTGAGCGTGACCGGGATCGTCGCCGGCGGGGCGAACCTGGTCTGCTTCACCACCGGGCGCGGATCGGTGTTCGGATGCAAGCCGGCCCCGAGCCTGAAGCTGGCCACCACGACCCAGCTCTACGAGCGGATGGGCGACGACATGGACTTCAACGCCGGCACCGTCCTGGACGGAGAGGCGACGGTCTCCGAGCTGGGCGACGTCCTCTTCGAGGAGATCCTGGCCACCGCGTCGGGACGTCAGACCAAGAGCGAGGAGTTCGGCTTCGGTGACGAGGAGTTCGCCCCCTGGCAGCTCGGCGCGGTGATGTGACCCCGCCGCGCCTGAACCTGGCCAGCCTCGAGCAACTGCCGCCCGAGGTGACGCCGCGCGTGGACCCCGGTGCGCTGACGGTGGGAATCGTGCACCTCGGCATCGGTGCGTTTCACCGCGCCCACCAGGCGATCTACACCGAGGACGCGATCGCCGCCGCCGGCGGCGACTGGGGCATCTGCGGCGTGACCCAGCGCAGCCCGGCCGTGGTGGAGCAGCTCCGCCCCCAGGACGGCCTCTACACCCTCGCCCAGCGCGACGGCGCCGGCGAGCGCCTGCGCGTGGTCGGTGCCGTGCGCGAGCTGCTCTGGGCGCAGGCCGACGCCGACACGGTCCGTGTGCGGATCGCCGCGGCCGATACCCGGCTGGTCACGCTGACGGTGACCGAGAAGGGCTATCACCACGACCCGGCCACCAACCGCCTGGCCCTCGAGGATCCCGCCGTCGCCGCCGACCTCGCCGACGGGGGATCGCGCACCGTCGTGGGGCAGCTCGCGGGCGGCCTCGCGCAGCGACGCCGCGACGACGCCGGGCCGGTCACGGTGCTCTGCTGCGACAACCTCCCTGACAACGGCCGTGTGCTGCGCGGCCTCGTCGCCGACTTCGTGCAACGCGCGCCCGCATCCGATGGGTTGGGCGACTGGATCGCCGCCAACGTGACCTTCCCCTCAACCATGGTGGACCGGATCACCCCGGCGACCACGGAGCACGATCTGGCGGGCATCGCCGCCGCGCTCGGCGCGCGCGACGAGGGGGCCGTCGTTACCGAGCCGTTCACGCAATGGGTGATCGAGGACGACTTCGCCGCCGGCCGGCCGGCGTGGGAGCGCGCCGGAGCGATCATGACCGACGACGTGCGCCCCTATGAGCAGATCAAGCTGCGCATGCTCAACGGCGCCCATTCGGCGCTGGCCTATCTCGCCGTGCTCGCCGGGCACGAGCTCGTCTCAGACGCCGTCGGTCCCGACCTGCCGTTCGGGGCGGTCCTGCACCGGCTGATGGCGATGGACGTCGCGCCGACGCTGACGGTGCCCGACGGCTTTGACCTCACCGCCTACGAGGACGAGCTGCTGGAGCGCTTCGCCAACCCCGCGCTGCGCCACCGCACGATCCAGATCGCCATGGACGGCAGTCAGAAGCTGCCGATGCGCCTGCTCGGCACGATCCGCGATCGGCGCCGGGCGGGCGCCGAGCCCGATCGCGGCGACGCTCGGGGTCGCCGCCTGGATGCGCTTTGTCAGCGCCCGGCGATCGGACGCCGGGAGTGCGCTCACCGTCGATGACCCGCTCGCGGACGCCATCGCCGAGCGCCTGGGCGGACGCGAGGGCGCCGCGCCCGTCGTCGACGCGCTGCTGTCGATGGGCCAGGTCTTCGACGAGGAGCTCGCGGCCGACAGCGCCTGGCGCGCCCTGCTCATCGATCATCTCGATGCCCTCATCCGCGACGGGGCCGAGCGCACCGCGCGCCGGCTGGCGGCCTGAGGTCACAATGCCGTCTGTGCCCGAGCGCCCGCCCATCACCCCCCAGCTGGCGTCCTCAGGCGTCGTTGCCATCCTGCGCGGGTCCAGCGACCGCCATCTCGAGGCGGTGGCGCGGACGCTGGGCGAGGCCGGGGTCACCTGCCTGGAGCTCACACTCACCACACCCGGCGCCGTCGATGCTCTTGCGCGGGTCCGGGCCGAGCTGGGCAGCGACGTGGCGCTCGGGATGGGCAGCGTCATCGACGCCGCACAGGCGGCCGCGTGCCTGGATGCGGGCGCGGACTTCCTGGTCAGCCCGGGCGTGTGTCCCGAGGTGGCGCTGTACGCGCTCGAGCGCGGCGTGCCCTGTTACCCCGGGGCACTGACCCCGAGCGAGCTGATCGAGGCGTGGGGTCTGGGGGCGCCCGCGGTCAAGCTGTTCCCGGCCTCCTTGGGCGGCGTGCGCTATCTCAAGGACGTCCGCGCGCCGCTGCCACAGATCCCGCTCGTCCCGACCGGCGGCGTGGCCCTTGAGCAGATCTCGGACTACATCGCCAACGGCGCGGCCGCGGTCGGGCTCGGCGGTCCTCTGGTGGGCGATGCGCTCGACGGTGGATCGCTCGCCAAGTTGGCTGTGCGCGCGGGCTCGGCGCTCCACGCCGTCCGGCACGGCCGGGACCGGCGATGAGCCCAGGGCTGGTCACCGCCGGCGAGACGATGGGCCTGGTCGTGCAGAGCGCGCCGGGGTCGCTGCGCAACGGCGAGCCGATGACCTTCGGCATGGGCGGGTCTGAGTCCAACGTGGCGATCGGCGTGCGGCGGCTGGGCCTGCCGGCGACGTGGATCGGGCGGGTGGGCGCCGACCCGGCGGGCGAGCTCATCCTGCGCGAACTGCGCGCCGAGCAGGTGCAGGCGATCACCGTCACCGACCCGTCCCCGACCGGGCTGATGGTGCGCTGGCGCCCCAGTGGCGCCCACGGCCGCGTCACCTACTATCGACGCCACAGCGCGGGGTCTCACCTGAGCGCCGACGACATCCCTGCGGAGGTGATCCGCGACGCCGCGGTCCTGCACATCACCGGGATCACGCTGGCCCTCGGCGCCGCGCCCGCGGACGCGGCTGCGCACGCGGCCGACATCGCCCGCGACGCGGGGGTGACCGTCAGCTTCGACCTCAACTACCGCAGCGCGCTGTGGTCGCCCGAGGATGCGGCGCCGGCCCTCGAGGCCGCGGTGCGCCGGGCCGACGTCGTCTTCGCCGGAGAGCTCGAGGCCGAGATCGTCACCGCCACCGCCGACCCGCTCGCGGCGGCTCTGGCCCTCGAGGCGCTCGGCCCCGCCCAGGTCATCATCAAGCGCGGCGCCGACGGCTGCCTCGCGCGCATCGACGGGGTGACGATCGAGCAGCCGGCCCCGACCGTGGCCGTGGTGGACACCGTCGGCGCGGGCGACGCCTGCGTTGCGGGCTACCTGGCGGAGCTGATGGTCGGCGCCGAGCCCGCCGTGCGCCTGAGGACCGCGGTGGCCGCCGGCGCGTTCGCGGTGACCGTGTCCGGCGACTGGGAGGGGATGCCCGACCGCCGGTCGCTGGCCCTGCTCGAGGCCAGCGAGCCGGTCATCCGCTGAGGGGACTGACAAGAGCCCGGGCGGGCGGCGCCAGTGCAGGCGCCGCCCTCCCGTTTCACCGCTACGGTGACCAGGTCACCGGTTTGGTGATGTAGCTCTCGGTCCCGGTGTACGCGACCTTCTGGATGCCCCCGGGGATCAAGAAGGTCAGGCACGTTTCGAAGTTGCTGCCGGCGCCCATCGGGTTGGGCGCTGACTTCTCGTCGCACTTGGGGAAGTCGCCGAAGAAGGTGACGCTCTGCTGCGTCTGCCCGGTCTTGTCGACGCCCTCGATCTGAATGCCCGGATCGTTGCTCTGGGTGTTGATCTTGGCCGGCCCGAGGTTGGTGATCTTGGCCTTGACGTAGAACGGGGTGCTCGCCTTCTCGGTGGCGTCGAGCTGGATCCCGTTGAAGTCGGCGAGCGTGCCCTTGGTCATCGACTCCACCTGGACCTTGAGCTTGTAGGTGGGGCCGGGCTTGCCCGACTTCAGCGTCGTCGCGAACGGCACCGTCGCCGTCGCCCCGACCTTGAGGTTGGTGCCGGGCGCGGCCGTCGCGCCACCGGCGTTCGCCGCGGCACTGCTGGTGGCGGCCGCGCTCGTGGTCGCCGCCGCGCTGCTCGTTGCCGCGGCGCTGCTCGTCGCCGCGGCGCTGGTGGTGGCCGCGCTGGTCTGCGCGGCCGAGGATTGGGTTCCGCCGCCGCTGCTGGAGCCGCAGGCCGCGACCCCCACCGCCAATGCCGTCGCAGTCAGAGCCGAGAGCCCCACTCGTTTGCCCCTGAACAGAATGGTCACTGCGCCTGCGCCCCCTTCTCCGCGTCCATGCTGTCGCGGCTCTGACTGTTGATTGCCTCCTGTCGGTCCACTGCTCGCTCCAGTCGGTCCATGAGCTCCAGCCAGCCGAAGAACTCATCCGCTGGTGCTCCCGGCGCCGTGACCTGTCCGACGACAGTCCCGTCGCTGTGCCCGATCTGCACGATGACCTCGACAACTGCGCCCCGATTCATCGCTGATCAGGGTCCTCCAGGACGGCGCTCAGCGCATCAGGAACGACCCTGATCTTTCGTCGCGCCGTCCCTGACGTTTGGCCTCGCCTCCCCCGGTCAGGGCCCCGGCCAGCTCCGCACGCGAGGAGATCCCGAGCTTGGCGTAGGCCTGCGACAGCTGGGTCTCGACCGTCTTGGTGGAGACGAACAGCGCCTGGGCGACCTCGCGGTTGGTCATCCCAGATGCCGCCATCTCGGCCGTGCGCAACTCCGCCGGGGTGAGCGCCCCAGGCCCCCGCAACGAGGTGCGCCGCGGCCGCGCCCCGGTGGCCACGAGCTCGGCGCGGGCGGTCTCGGCCAGCGCGCACGGCGCCGCACTGCTGGGCGAGATCGAGGCCCGCCGCCAGCGGCTCGCGGGCGGCGACCGCCTCGTCGCGGCGGCGCAGGCCGACGCCCAGGTTGACCAGCGTCTGGGCTCGCGCCAGGCGCGCGGGGGAATCGCCCAGGAGCTCCACGGCCTCACGGAGCTGCGCCAGCCCCTCCGCACCGCCGTCGAGCCCGCCGCACGCCGAGAGCGCAAGCGCCTTGCGCCGGGGCGCGCCGAAGGCGACGGCGCCGTCAAGCTCGCGCCGGGCGACCGCGGCGGCCTCCTCGGTGCGGCCGAGCCGGGCCAGCGCTCCCACCGCGATGGCCGACCACTCGACGAGCACGCTGAGGTGGCAGCCGGCCGCCGTCATCCGCCGGTCGGCCTCGAGCATGTCCGCGACGCCGGCGTCGAGCTCGCCCGAGGCGATCCGCACCCGTCCGCGCTCGGCCAGCACCCCGACGCCCTGCCACACCCGCAGCTCGCCCTCGCCGAGCGGGAGGGCGTCGAGGATCGCGCGCGCCTCATCGACGCGCCCGCGCTCGGCCAGGATCGGGATGAGGAACATCGCCGCGAAGTGCGCCGAGCCGATCTCGCGCGCGAGCTCGAAGGCGCGCTGGGCGTGATCCTCGGCCTGGTCGAGCTCACCCAGGCGCAGCGATGTGACGCTGCAGACCGTGGAGGCGTGCATGAACATCGGCGCCGAGCCCCGGCGCTGGGCCTCGGCCAGACCGACCGCCTGAGCGGGGGCGGCGTCGTCGAACTGCTCGGTCCAGGTCAGCGCGCGCGCCGCTCCGCCGTAGGGGATGAGGTCGCGCAGCAGCCGCTCGTCACGCAGCGCCCGCCGCGCCAGCCCCGACGCCTCGAGGGCCGACAGGCCGGTGACGACGCCCGTCGAGGCCAGCGCGGCGAGCATCAACGGATCGGTCACGTCGCTGTCGCGCGCGCGGAGCGAACCATGGCTGAGTGCGCTCGATGACCCGCCGCGTCGCGGTCAGATCGGTCGCTCCGCCGCCGAGCAGGTGCGCCTCGAGGCGCTCGACCACCTGATCGTCCAGAAGCTCTGACTCGTCGAGCATGCTCTCCACCAGGGCGCGCACCGAGTCGCCGCGGCCGACGCTGAGCAGCGCGTAGGCCAGCTCCTGGGCGACGCGGGCGCGCTGGGCGGGCTCGCGCGACAGCTCCAGGGCCTCGCGCAGCGACGGAAAGGCGTCGTCGGTGGGCAGCAGCGCCTCGGCGCGCCCGAGGTCGAGCAGCACCTCCAACCGCAGCTCGCCGGCGGGCGGCTCGGACAGAGCGCGCCGCAGGTAGGAGGCCGCCGCGTCGGGCGCGCCCCGGGCCATCGCCTGGCGAGCCGCCGCGCGCAGCGCATCCACCACCCACGCCTCGCCGTAGGGCTCGGCCGAGAGCAGGTGCGGCGCGACGCGGTCGGCGGGCGCGTGCTCGGCGACGAGCAGCGACGCGGCCTTGGAGTGCAGCGCCGCGCGGCGCGCGGCGGGCAGCTCCGCCAGCAACGCCTCGTGGACGATCGGATGCACGAAGTCAAGCTCGCGCTCGGCCGCCAGGACGTCGGCAGCCCGCAGGCGGTCGGCCGCGGTCTCGGCCGCCTCGCGGTCCAGGCCGGCCAGCGTCGCGGCATGGCGTAGCGGGGCCCCGGGGCCGAGGATGGCGATCCCCTGCGCCAGGCGGTCACAGTCCAGGCCGAGGCGCCCGATGCGCACCAGCACGCTGCGCCCCACCGAGCCGGCGCCGAGCGAGCGCACGCTGCGTGCGACCTCGACGGTGGGACGGCGGCCCTCGCTGCGCAGGTCGGCGAGCAGCTCACGCAGGTAGAACGGGTTGCCGCCGGTGGCCTCGTGGCAGGACCGGCACAGGTCCTCGTCGGCGCGCGCGCCCAGCTCGCGGCGTACGAGCTCGGCGCTGGCGGCCTCGCTCAGCGGGGCGGGCTCGAGGACGAGGGCCGCGCGCTCGCTGAGCGCGGTGAGCGCTCCGGACACCTCTCCGCGGCGCTGCGCGACGACCAAGACGGCGGGCAGCGACTCGATGCGGCGGGCCAGGTACAGCAGGAAGCGCGCCGACGCCTGGTCTAACCAATGGGCGTCGTCGACGAGCAGGGCCAGCGGGCCCTGGTCACAGTGGTCGGCGACCAGCCAGTACAGGCCGTGGAGCACCGCCACGGCCCGATCGGCCTCCGGCGCCACGTCGGCGTCGCCGGCGAACACCGGCGCGGCGAGCGCCGCCGAACCGCTGAACGCGTCGGGCCCGACGGCGGGCGCCAACAGCTCGCGCATCGCGGCGAACGACGAGTCAATCGACACGTCGTCGCCGCGGGCCTGCAGGCTCTGCATGCCCAGCTCGCCGGCCCGCTCCGCGCACGCGCTGACCAGCGCGCTCTTGCCGATGCCGGGCGGGCCCTCGATCACCACCAGGGCGCCGCTGCCACCGCACGCCGTCGCCAGCAGACCGTCGAGGCCCGCTAGCTCCGCGCCACGTTCCAGTAGCGCGCCGCCGTCCCGGTGCGACTCGCCCACGGCGAGACATCCTACGTGGTGCGGCGCCCCGCCTTGTCCCGGGGCGCGAGGGTCCTCGCCATTCGGTGCCGCAGCGCTTGACAGGCCAAACGCGCGGACCAGAATCTCACGCCGGGCCGGCGCGAGAGGAAGGGGTTCCACATGCAAACGTTTCGCCTGCGTTCGCTGCGAGCGTACCTGTGCCTGGCAGGAGCCGCAGCCGTCATCACCGTCGCCGTGGCCGTCCTGGCCTCGGGCGGCGGCGTGGCCAGTGCCCACACCAGCCGCGTGCTGGTCAACGACTCCAAGCGGCTGGCCACGGTCAGCCCGACCATCCCGGCCACCGTGGACTGCTCGACGCTCAAGACGCTGCCGAGCCTGGTGACCATCCCGCACTATCCGACGAGCATCGACTCGACGGCCGATGTCCCCGCCGCCAGCGGCAACCCGGAGTACTGCGACGTGAAGGGGATGATCGCGCCCCAGACGCACTTCGAGATGAAGCTGCCCGTCTCGACCTGGCAGGGCCGGTACCTCCAGAACGGGTGTGGCGGCTACTGCGGGACGGTCTCCAACCAGACCTTCCCGGCCTGCGACGCCCAGCTGGGCGGGGACTTCGCCATGGCCACCGACGACGAGGGTCACACCACCTCCAGCGGCCTGGGCGGCGCCGGGTTGTTCGCGTTCAACAGCCAGAAGCTGCGCAACGAGTACGGCTATGAGTCAGAGCACGCGCTCGCGGTCGTGGCCAAGACGATCATCGGCGACTACTACGGGCGGCAACCCAGCTACTCCTACTACGACGGTTGCTCGGACGGCGGCCGCGAGGCGATGGAGGTGGCCGAGCGCTACCCCACCGACTTCAACGGGATCATCGCCGGGGCGCTCGAGAACATCGCCGGGCCGCTCAACGCCGAGCTGCAGACCTGGGACTACCGGGTCAACACCGACGCCGACGGCAACGCGATCCTCACGTCGGCCAAGCTGACCGCGCTGCACAACGCGGTCATCGCCGCGTGTGCCGGCGATGACGGCGTGCCCGGGGACGGGATCATCACCGACCCGCGCAATTGCCACTTCAACGTGTCGAGCATGCAGTGCCCGCCCGGCACCGACAACGCCAACTGCCTGACGGCCGCGCAGGTCACGGTGGCCGATGAGCTCTACCAGGGCCCGGTCGACCCGCAGGGACGCCACCTGTACCCGGGCGGCTTCGCCTTCGGCTCGGAAGGGTCGTGGGGCGGCTTCCAGATCCCGGCCGCGCCGTTCGGGGCCACGGTGTCGTCCAAGACGGCTCTCGTCTACGGCGGCCTGTCGCTGCCCTACCTGCGCTACCAGTACCTCCCACCCGGCCGGCTCGGGCCCGACCCGGACCAGTGGAGCTTCTCGGACCGCACGTTCCGCTCGCTGTTCCCGGTGGCCAACACGTATGACGCGATGGACACCAACCTCAGCGCGTTCCGCCGCCACGGCGGCAAGCTGATCATCTGGCAGGGATGGGCCGACCAGGCCATCCCCGTGTTCGGGACGATCGACTACTACGACACGCTGGAGAGCCGCATGGGCGGACTGGGCTCGACCCAGCAGTTCGCGCGGATGTTCCTGTTCCCGACGGTCGCGCATTGCGGCGGCGGGTACGCGGCCAGCAGCTTCGACCTCGTCTACCCGATGGTCCAGTGGGTGGAGGGCTCGACCGCGCCCAGCCAGATCACGGCGACGGACACCGTCGGCTCGGACACGCTTACGCGCCCGGTGTATCCGTATCCGCTGGTGCCCAAGTACAACGGCACCGGCTCCACGCGCGACGCGTCGAGCTTCCATCCGGTCGTCTCGCCGCACGCGCACGACTACTCGCAGTGGATCGGCAACGATCTGTTCTACCAGCCCGTGGATGCGTCGTCGGGCTCCGGCGATCACACTAGGAGGGGTGACCACAGCCACAAGCACGCCTGACGTCATCGTCGTCGGCGCCGGCCACAACGGGCTGGTGGCGGCGACCCTGCTGGCGGGCTCCGGACACCGCGTCCTGGTGCTGGAGTCCGCCGGTCACGCCGGGGGAGCGGCCGTGTCGGCGCGGCCGTTCCCGGGCGTCGACGCACGCATCTCGCGCTATTCCTACCTCGTCAGCCTGTTCCCGCAGGCGCTCTTGCGCGAGCTGGGGATGGCGGTGGAGCTGCGCCGGCGTCAGGTCAGCTCCTACACCCCGTACGGGGACGCGGGCGTGCTGGTCTGCGACGACGCGCGGCGCACGCGCGACTCGATCGCGCGGACACTCGGGGAGGGCGAGGGTGATCGCAGCATGGACGCGCTTGACCGCCTCGGCGCACTGACCACCGGCGTGGCGCAGCGCGTCTTCCCCACGCTGACCGAGCCGCTGCGCTCCCGCGCCGAGCTGCAGCGTCTGGTCGCCGACGATGCGGCCTGGGAGGCTCTGTTCGAGGCGCCGCTGTCGCGGATGCTCGAGTCCTCGTTTGACTCCGACCTGGTCCGCGGGATCGTGGCCACCGACGCGCTGATCGGGACCTTCGCCGCGCTCGACGACCCGGGGCTGCTCCAGAACCGGTGCTTCCTGTACCACGTGATCGGCAACGGCACGGGACGGTGGGACATCCCGGTCGGCGGCATGGGGTCGCTGACCGGTGCGCTCGCCGACGCGGCCCTTCGTGCCGGGGCCGAGCTGCGGTTCGACGCGCCGGTCGTGGCGATCGAGGCTGACGGCTCGGGGCCGGCCGCGGTGCACACCGCGGGCGGTGAGGTGTTTGAGGGCCGGCGGGTGCTGGCCAACGTCGCGCCGGCCGTGCTGGCGCAGTTGCTTGGGGAACCGGCGGTTGAGCCCGAGCCCGAGGGCTCCCAGCTCAAGCTCAACATGCTCCTGCGCCGCCTGCCGCGGCTGCGCGACTCCGCGGTGACGTCGGAGGAGGCGTTCGGCGGGACCTTCCACGTCAACGAGGGCTATGCGCAGTTGGAGCGGGCCTATGCCGAGGCGGCTGCGGGCCAGATCCCGGAGCTGCCGCCGTGTGAGGCGTACTGCCACTCGCTGACGGACCCGACGATCCTGGGCCCTTCGCTGCGCGCCGCCGGCGTCCAGACGCTCACCGTCTTTGGGTTGCACATGCCCGCGCGGTTGTTTCGCGCCGATCACGACGGGGCGCGCGACGCCGCGGTGGCGGCCACGCTGGCCTCCATCAACGCCGTGCTCGCCGAACCGATCGAGGACTGCCTGCTGGTTGCGCCCGACGGGACGCCGTGCCTCGAAGCCCACACGCCGGTCGAGCTCGAGGCCGAGCTGGGCATGCCCGGCGGCCACATCTTCCACCGCGACCTGACGTGGCCCTTCGCCGAGGACGACCGCGACGTGGGACGCTGGGGCGTCGAGACCTCGCGGTCCAACGTGTTCGTCTGCGGGGCCGGCGCACAGCGCGGCGGCGCGGTCAGCGGCATCCCCGGCCACAACGCCGCCCGAGCCGTGCAGCAAGTAAACTTATAAGTTTACTTGACTAATGGTGCCGACGGCGCGAATCGTGACACCACAGAGCACACGGTGCTCAATCCCGGACCGTGTGTCCTGTGAGTTCAGCGGGGCTCCACTTTCAGGACACACGCCTTCCAAAACGGGGCCGTGTGTCCTGTGCGTTCAGAAACCACGAGGTTGCACGTGCCGGTCGTGCCCCCTTCCAAAGCCCCGCCGTTGACGTGCGCCGATACTCGCCGCAGCGATGACAATCACGCAGCGCGCTACGACCCGCCGCGCGCCTCGGCCCAGCGGTCGATCAAGAAGCGCGCGATCGACACCGGCGGGGGCAGCTGGAAGCCGGGGTCGCCCCCGTCGATCGCCTCCTGGATCGCATCGCCGTCCAGCCAGTAGACCTCCTCGAGCTCCCCGTCGGTGGCCTCGGGCTCGCCCCCGTCAGAGATCGCGTGGAAGCCGAGCATCAGCGACGCCGGGAACGGCCAGGGCTGCGAGGCGACGAACACCGGGTCGCGGGTGATGATGCCCGACTCCTCCTCGACCTCGCGCATGACGGCCTCCTCGGCCGACTCGCCCGGGGACACGAACCCGGCGAGCACGCTCAGGCGCCCGGCCGGCCAGCCCGCCCGTCGTCCCAGCAGCAGCCGGTCGTCGTGCTCCACGGTCATGATCACCACCGGGTCGGTGCGGGGGAAGTGATCGGCGCCGCACCGCGGACAGTGCCGGGAGTAGCCGGCCTCGACGATGTCGGTGGCGTGGCCGCAGTTGGCGCAGAAGCGGTGGCGACGGTGCCAGTTGAGCAGCGCCATCACGTAGGCGGCCAGGCCCGCCTCGGCCGGCGCCATCAGCGCGCCCGCGTCGCGCAGGCTCATCACCTGGTTGCCGTCGACGAGCTGGCTGCGGTCATCGGGCGCCAGGCCGTCGAGGTCGACGGCGAACAGCGCCGCGTCGCCATCGAGCCCGAGCAGGATCGGCTCGACCTGCCCCGCCGGCACGTCGTCGCGCGCGAGCGCGGGCGCCGCGCCATTGCCGTCGCGGACCAGGACGCCCTCGTGACCCGCGGTGATCGCCCGCGAACGCGGATCCCCGAAACGAGCGGTGATCCAATTGGCGTCCTTGCGCTCCGTCGAGGCCCGGTCCAGCGCCATCCCGGTGAACGGGGGCAGAGCGGGGCTGTCGGCGGCGGCGGACATCGGTCCCCGTCAGGTTAATGACCACGCAGTGAACCGGTTGGCCGGCGACTGCCCGAGGCGTATATTGGACGCTCCGCGTCATGCCGTCGTCGGCGCGGATGCAGGCAGGGAGACTAGGAGAGGGGATTGCCGTGAAGCGCGGAGTTCTGGCCGTGTCAGTGGTAGTGGGCGCGCTCTGCGCCGGTGTGCTGTCCTTCCCCGCGCTCGCCGCGGCCGACACGGCCGCCCCGGGCGCGCCCGGCTCGCCCAGCTACTTCGACCTCGCCCGCAAGGACTGCGTGGGCACGGCGCGCAACACGACCTCCCGGGTCTGGTTCACGGTCGCCGACGGCGTGCTCTCCGACGTCTACTGGCCCAACGTCGACGCCACCAACGTCCACACGCTCCAGTACGTCGTCACCGACGGCTCCACCTTCACCGACCTGCAGACCCGCGACATGAGCTACCGGGTGGTCCCCGATCCCACCGGCATGTCGTGCACGATCGTCGCCTCCAGCGCCGCGCACCACTACTCGATCAGGACCACCTACATCGCCGACCCCGCGCGCGACGCGGTGCTCATGCGCACCCGGTTCCGCGGCCCCTCCGGCGACCAGGTCTACGTGCGGCTCGATCCGCTCGCCGGCGGCACCGGCGGCGGCGCCACGCCTCCGAATTCCCCGAGCGCCCCGAACGCCGGCGGCAACAGCGCCAGTCTCGTCGGCGCCATCCCCGTGGATGCGAACACGAACACGACCACCCAGGCGTCCAACCGCGACTACGCCGTCCCGACCTTCGAGGCGCTGCAGTCAAGCCACGGCTTCGGCTCTGAGAGCGTCGGCTACGCCGACAGCGCCTCCGACGGCCTGACGATGCTCGACTCCGATCACGGGCTGACAACCTCATATGACTCGGCGCCCGACGGCCACGTGACCCTCACCGCACAGCTGCGCTTGCGCCACGGTCACTCCACCAACCTGGCGCTCGGCTTCGGCACCACCCAGTCGGCGGCGATCGCGACCGCCGGCGCCTCGGCGAACCAGCGCTTCGACCGCGCCTGGCGCGACTACGAGGCGCAGTGGCTGCGCTATGACGCGCATCTGCGCCGGCCCGCTCGGTCGCTGGGCCGCAGCGTCGACCAGGAGTACTACGCGTCGGTCAACGTGGTCAAGGCCTCAGAGGACAAGCAGTTCCCGGGCGCCATCGCCGCCGGACTGGATTCGCCGTGGGGCCAGTCGGTCCCGGCCGGCGTGTTCACCAACGGTCAGCCGACGTACTTCGGCTCCTATCGCGAGGTGTTCGCCCGCGACCTCTACGAGGCGTTCACCGGGCTGCTCGTGGCCGGCGACGTCCGCACCGCGCAGGACGCGACGCTGTTCCTGTTCGACCGCCAGCAGCAGTCCGACGGCTCGATGCCGCGCAACTCGCTGGAGAACGGCAAGCCCGCGCCCGACACGGGCGGGCTCCAGCTCGACGAGACCTCCTACCCGATCCTGATGGACTGGCAGTCGGGCCTTGCCCACGACGCCACGCTGTACACCGACCACGTCGTTCCAGCCGCCGACTTCCTGGTCGCACACGGGCCGTCTGACGGCGTCGAGCGCTGGGAGGAGCAGTCGGGCTTCTCGCCCTCGACGATCTCCGCCGAGATCGCCGGCCTGACCGCGGCGGCCAAGATCGCCACGGTCAACCACGATCCCGCCCACGCGCGGCTGTATCAGGCGACCGCCGACGAGTTCGCCCGCAAGATCAAGACGTGGACGGTGACGACCACCGGGCCCTACGCGCCGCGCTACTTCATCCGCGTGTCCAAGACCGGCGATCCGAACGCCGCCATCTCCTACGGTCTGGGCAACGGGAGCATCACCGCCGACCAGCGCTCGATCGTGGACGCCGGCTTCCTGGAGTTGGTGCGGCTCGGCATCCTCCCCGCCCGCGACCCCGACATCCGCGCCTCGCTCACTGTCATCGACAACACGATCGAGCGCCAGACCAACAGCGGACCGGGCTTCTACCGCTACGGCACGAACGCACCGGGCTCGGAGGACGGCTACGGAGACTGCTTTGAGCCCGACTCGACGAACTGCTCGCCCACCGGGGCGCCGTGGCCTCCCACCGACGCCGGCTCCGGGCACCTGTGGCCGGTGCTGAGCGACGAGCGCGCCCAATATGACCTGGCCGCCGGACAGGCGGGGTCGGCCCGCTCGCTGCTGGGCGCGATGCTGAACATGACCTCGGGACAGGGCCTCGAGCCCGAGCAGGTGTGGGAGGACCCCGACCTGCCGGCCTCGCCGTTTGGCTCGAATCCGGCCACCGCGTCGATCGGCTTCACCAACGGCAAGCCCGTCGGCTCGGCGAGCCCGCTCACGTGGGCCCAGGCCACCGTGGCGCGACTGACCATCGATCTCGGCGCGGGGCGCAACGTGGAGACCCCCAGCATCGTCTCTGACCGCTACGTCGCGCACGGCATGCCGGGCACGTTTGGACTGACGGTCACCTCGCTCGTCCCGGATGCAGCGGGCACCAGCGCAACGGTGACCGGGACGACGCTGCCCGGTGCCAACGTCGACGCCGAGACGATCCCGGTCGGCGCGGGGTCGGCCACCCTCGCGTCCACCGTGGCGGACTCAGGCGGACACTGGTCACTCACGTTGCCCTGGAGCTTCGGCGCCTCGCCGATCACCGTGACCGCCACCAAGGGCAATCGCACCGCCTACACGCAAGCCTCCAGCGTGACCCTCCCGGGCACGACCGTGTTCAACGCGACCGACCCCTCGGGCGACGACAACGGCCCGGGCACCTACCAGTACCCGACGGACTCCAACTTCGTCTCGGGCGAGTTCGATCTCACCTCGATGCAGATCAACGAGACGGCCAGCAACGTCTACCTGCAGTTCAAGCTCCGCACGCTCGCGCAGACGTTCGGCGACGATTTCGGAGCCCAACTCCTGGACGTCTACGTCCACGACCCGTCGGCCACCACTACCTCGACGGCTCCCTTCTTCTCCGGTGCCAACTACAGCATCGCCCCGGCCGATGCATGGAGTGAGCGCCTCGAGGTTCAGGGGTTCGGTGCGGCCCCAGTGTGGGTCAATCCCGGTGGGACCTCGCTCGGCACCGCTCGGTTCGTGGTCGACCAGCCCAGCGATACGGCGACGATCGTCCTGCCGCGGAGTGCGTTCGGCTCCGTCGCCGCTGGCTGGACCTTCACCGTCGCTCTCACCGGCCAGGACGGGTTCAGCCCTGGCTCGGCCCGCACGTGGGCGCCGACGCCGCAGCAGTTCCAGTTCGGCGTCTGCGCGACTGGCGGCTCACAACCGATCTGCTCGGTCGACCCCAACACGGTGCCCAAGGTGATGGACACGATCACCCCGGCCGGCGTCGACCAGGCCACTGAGCTCAACCCGCTCAACGGGCCGGTCACGCTCACGGGCGTCACGGTGCCATAGCGAGGGGGGCGCCCGCGCCCCCTTTTCGCTTGCCATCTCTCAAAAAACCATCTCCTGGTGTATTGTCTGCCGGGTGCGGAGAGACCGGGCCCGGCAGCCACGTCGCCACACACTGCTTCTGCTGCTGATCGCAGGGGTGTGCGCGTGGCCGGGGGCGGCGACGGCCGGCGCCCAGACGCCCACGGGGATGCCCTCCGACGTGCCCGCCGCGGCGTCCACCCCGGCCCCCTCACTGCCCGAGCCCTCTCCGGCGGCGTGGCCGTTTCCCAGCACCTTCCCGCAGACCTCCGGGACCGGCCGGCTGGCCGGCGGCGCCTCGCTGTGGACCGACTTCATCTACGACGATTACGGCGCCTCGAGCCCGCAGGGATTCAACGCCTCCGCGTTCGCGCAGAGCTCGGGCCTGGCCGGGCGCCAGGGCGACTACGTGTTCCCGTCGGGCCCGGCGGACAACAACGGCGCCGACATCTTCCGCGCCGGGGTCGGGGTCAAGGGCGACTTCAGCTACTGGCGCGTGGACTGGGTCACGCTGGCGGATCCGGGCGTCCCGATCGCCGAGTGGGCGCTGGACACCGACGACAACGCCGCCACCGGCGCCGCCGCGTGGCCGGCCTCGGCCGGGGTCACCTCGCCCGGGATCGACCAGGCGCTGGTCGTCTCCAGCCGCGGCGCCTGGCTCGTCAACCCGCTGACCGGGCTGCGTACCGACGTCGTCGCCCACGGCGGGAGCCTCACCGTCGACCCTGCGTCGAAGTCGTTCATCGTCGCGGTGCCGCGCAGCCTGCTGCCCGTGTCCGGAACCTGGCGGGTGCGGCTGGCGGCCGGCCTGGCGGATGCGTCGGGTCAGAGCTTCGCCCCGCCCGACGTCGACGCCGACGGCACCAGCGCGCTGCCCCTGCCCGCCGAGCGCGTCTACAACATCACCTTCCGAACGGTCGCCCAGGAGCCGCCCGTCTATACCGACGGCTCCAGCGACGCGCTGGCGGCCGCGGCTCAGGCGGCACTCGCCGCCACGCCGGTCGGCAGCACGCTCGGACTCGATGGGCTGGCCCGCGCGGTCACCGGCAACTACTGGATGGAGGACGACCAGGCCGACACCCTGGCCGCAGGCGACGTGTCGAAGTTCTCAGAGCTCGTGGACTGGTCGGCGCTGGCCGCCGCGGACACGACGCCCGAACCCCAGCCGACCGGCTACAGCGCGCGCTGGTACGTGTCGCGTCTGGATCCCGGAGCCGGTCAGCGCACCGACGACGGCACCGAGGGCGATTTCAAGCCGACCCTGATGGAGCGCGTGCAGCCCTACGCCGTCTACGTGCCCACCGGCTACCGGCCGGGACACCGGACCCCGCTCACCTGGATCCTGCACTCGCTGGAGGTCAACTACAACCAGTACGGGGCGCTCGATCCCCAACTCCTCCAGCAGCTCTGCCAGGACCGCGGCTCGATCTGCGCCACCACCGAGGGCTTCGGGCCGGCGGGCTGGTACTACAACGAGGCCGAGACCGACTTCTGGCAGGTGTGGCGCCAACTCGCCCAGAGCTACACGCTGGACCCGGCCCGCACGGTCATCTCGGGCTACTCGATGGGCGGCTGGGCCTCCTACAAGCTCGCGTTCGAGCACCCCGACGACTTCGCCGGCGCACTCGTGCTCGACGGGCCGGTGGCCTGCGGCGTCGAGGTCTACCCCGGGGCGACGGGCCCCGCAAGCCAGGATCCGGCGTGCGCCGACGACGGGCAGAGCGCGCAGATGGTGGGCAATGCCCGCTGGATCCCCTACGTCATCGACCAGACCTACGCCGACGAGCTGGTGCCGACGACCGGCGTCATCGCCCAGGCGCAGGCGTTCGATCAGGCGGCCCAGCGCTACGACCTGTTCATCCACACCGGCGCCGACCACCTCGCCTTTGCCACCGAGGACCGCTTCTCAGACGCGGTAGCGGCGCTGGGCAGCCCGGTGCGCACGACCCGGCCGGGTGCGTTCAGCTATGCCTGGTATCCCAGCCTCTCCAGCACCGCGCTGGGGATCGGCGCCACCGGGGATTACTGGCTGAGCGGGCTGGCGGCGCGCGACGCGTCGGCGGGCACGATCGCCAGGATCGTCGCCGACGACGCCGCGCTGCCCGGACGCGCGGTCAGCGCCGTGCGCTCCGGGCCGTCGCTCGTCACTCAGCCGTTGCCGGGGACGAGCACGTCGCTCAGCTGGAAGCTCGGCACGCGCGCCGCGGCGGCGTCCCGGATGACCCTGGCCCTCACCGATGTCTCGGCACTGACCGTGGACACCGCGGCCGCCAAGTTGCGCACGGGGACGATCGCCGTACGGACCGACGGCCCGACACGGCTGACGATCGCCCACCTGCGGCGCGGGACCCGGGTGTCGGTTTCAGGACGCCGCGTGGCGACGGCGGGGCGAGCCGGGCGCGCAGTGGTGCGGCTGCGCTCGGGGGTGACGGTGGTCAGGCTCATGAGGTCACGTCCTTCAGGGAGGGAGAAGGTGGTGGGTGTCAGGCGCGCGTGGTGGCCGGCTGTGCGGTGAGCGGGAAACTGACCCCGGTCAGCTGCTCGGAGACGTCCCACAGCCGGCGGGCCACGTCCATGTCCTGGGCGGCCCCCGAGCGGCCCACGAGCTTGGGCGCCCCGCGCCCCTCCATGAACCCGCCGGGACCGGCGTAGCTGTTGCCGGGGATGTCGGTCACCGCGGCGTACAGGGTGGGCAGCGCGCCGCCCTGGTCGTCCTGCGCGATGACGCGGTTGCCGATTGCCATCACCAGCTCCATGACCCGGTTCTCGCTGTGGGACTGCAGGTTGGTCGCGGCGTATCCGGGGTGGGCCGCGTTGGCCTCGACGGTCGAGCCGGCGTCGAGCAGCCGGCGCTGGAGCTCGGCGGTGAAGAGCAGGTTGGCCAGCTTGGATTGGCCGTACGCGCGCCACGCCCGATAGGACTTGCGCTCCCAGTTGAGGTCTGAGAAGTCGATCGTGCCCATCCGGTGGGCGCCCGATGCGACGGTCACCACGCGACCGGTGATCTGTGGCAGCAGCAGGTTGGTGAGCGCGAAGTGTCCGAGGTGGTTGGTGCCGAACTGCATCTCGAAGCCGTCGGCGGTACGCGACAGCGGCGGGACCATGATCCCGGCGTTGTTGATGAGGATGTCGATCGGGCCGTCCCAGCCCGCGGCGAACTCCTTGACGGAGGCGAGGCTGGCCAGATCCAGGCGGCGGACCTCGGTGGACCCCGGCATCTCGGCGGCGGCAGCGTCGCCCTTGCTCGTGGTGCGGACGGCGAGGACGACGTGGGCGCCGTGGGCGGCGAGCGCGCTCGCGGCGGCGCGGCCGATGCCGCTGTTGGCACCGGTGACGATGACGGTCTTGCCGTTCATGTCGGGAATGGAGGAGGTGGTGAAAGTAGACATGGACAACAATGTAGGCGCTGACCACAATGTTGTCAAGGACTACTTTATGCGCTAGCCTCTGCTCCGCCGATGACCGAGCGTCCCTATCACCATGGCAATCTGCGCAGCGCTCTGCTGGACGCGGCCGAGCGCACCGTCCGCGAGCGCGGCGTGCAGGACCTGTCGCTGCGCGAGCTCGCCCGCGACGTCGGCGTCAGCCACGGCGCCCCGCGCCGCCACTTTCCCGATCGCCAGGCCCTGCTCGACGCGCTGGCCGAGACCGGCTTTGACCGGCTCCGCGACGAGCTGCGCACCGCGGTCGACGCGGCCGGCGATGACTTCGAGGCACGCCTGCGCGCGACCGCGGCGGCCTACATCCGCTTCGCCACCGCGGACCCGGCGCTGCTCGAGCTGATGTTCGCGGTCAAGCACCGCGAACAGGCGGGCGCCCTGCAGGAGGCCGCGGAGCGAGCCTTCTCGGTGATGCTCGACGTGATCCTCCAGGGCCAGGCCGAGGGGCGGCTCGAGCCCGGCGACCCCGAGCGCGTCGGGCTCGTCCTGTTCGCGACCATCCAGGGGATCGCCGCGCTTCTCACCGGGGGCATGGTGGCGCCCGAGCAGCTCGACGAGTTGCTCGACGATTCGATCGCGCACTTCCTCCGCGGGTCGCGGACCGCGGTCTCGAGCTAGAGCAGGTCCACGCTCGGCTGACGGCCGTTGCGGATCGTGATCCGAGCCCGCTCCGGCTTCCAGGACGGCGCGCTCAGCGACAACGTCAGCCGGTCGCCCGCGCGATACACCTTGCCCGCCAGCGTCCGGTGCCGCCGCCGCAGGGTGGCGGCGCTCGCGTACAGCCGGTGCGACGGACAGCCGCGTCCGCGGCAGCTGATGGCCAGCGCGGCGCGGTGGGGCAGCCGCCCGAGCTTGACGCGCACCAGGCGCGTGCGGCGGTGGTTCCAGTGCCAGCTGATCACGATCTTGACGGCCAGTCTCCGCTGGGTCTTGGGCCGCGCCGGAGTGAGCGCCACGGACCCGGTCCCAGCCGGAGGGGCGGGCGGCGGCGCGCTCGTCGGCGCGCTGAGGGTGCCCGCGGGGGTAATGACCGACATCGCGTCCCAGTGGCCAGACGGAGTCCAGGAGATCTCCCGCAGGGAGCCGTCCGGGCCCGAGAAGTAGACGTTCTGACTGTGGTTCTCGGGGTCGAAGTTCGTCGCCGGCGCGGAACCGAGCGAGCCCGCCGGCAGAATCACGGTGATGTGGCTCCACCCGCTCGAACCCGTCCAGGCGATCTCGCGCAGGGAACCGTCGGGCCCCTCGAAGTACACGTTCTGGCTCTTGTTGTCGGCGTCGTAGTTGGTCGCTGGCCCGGAGCCGAGCGAACCGGCCGGCGCCACCGTCGAGACGTGGTTCCACCCGGCTGACGGTGTCCACGAGATCTCGCGCAGCGACCGGTCGGGCCCCTCGAAGTAGACGTTCTGGCTGTGGTTGTCCGGATCGAAGTTGGTCGCCGGCGGCGAGCCCAATGATCCGCCGGGTGCCACGACTGACACCGGCCCCCACCCCGCGCCGGCCGCCCAGGCCTTTTCCTGCAAGGACCCGTCGGCACCCTCGAAATACACGTTCTGGCTGTGGTTGTCGGGGTCGAAGTTGGTGGCCGGGGCCGAGCTGAGCGTCCTCGCGGGCGCGACGACTGAGACGTGGTTCCACCGCGCCGAGGGCGTCCACGAGATCTCGCGCAGCGACCCGTCGGTCCCGGGGAAGTAGACGTTCTGGCTGTTGTTCTCAGGGTCGTGGTTCGTCCCGGGGCCGGCCCCCAGCGAACCGGCCGGCACCACGGTCGAGATCGGCCCCCACCCAGACCCCGGGACCCACGCGATCTCCCTCAGGGAGCCGTCGGTGCCGGCGTAGTACACGTTCTGGCTGTGGTTGTCGGCGTCGAAGTTGGTGGCGGGAGCGCCCGCCGCCGCGACGGCAGGGCTCACCGCACAGGCCATCGCCACCGTCACCATTGTTACCCGAGCGCGCATCCACATTCTGGTGTGCCGAGGCTACCAACGCCCCGGCGCACCTCGGCGCGGTTCGCGTTCTCAGCTGTGAGACGGACTGGGGTCAGGGAACGGAGCGTCGTCGCGGGAGAGCCGCTCGTCCAGTGCGTCCTCCTCGGCCCCGTGGCCCTCGATCCGGATCCGCGGCAGGCGCCGGTCGATCCAGTCGGGCAGCGCCCATGTCAGTGGGCCCAGGATCTCGAGCACAGCGGGCAAGAGCACGCAGCGCACGACGAGGGCGTCCAGGAACACGGCAGCCGCCAGCCCGAAGCCGAACTCCTTGATGGAACGCTGGTCGCCGACCATGAACGAGAGGAAGACGCAGATCATGATCGCCGCCGCGGCGCTGATCACCCGCCCCGTGTAGGCGATGCCGTCGGCGACGGCACGCGTCGCGTCGCGGTGGCGCACCCACTCCTCGCGTACGCGCGAGATGAGGAACACCTCGTAGTCCATGCTCAGCCCGAACACGACGGCGAACATCAGCACCGGGAGCCAGGGTTCGACCGGGCCCTTGGTGATCCCCAGCGGCCCGGCGAGGAATCCATCCTGAAAGACGAACACCGTGGCGCCGAGCGCGCCGCCGATGCTCAGCAGGTTCATCACCGCCGCCTGTACCGGGATGACCAGCGAGCGGAAGATGACGAACAGCAGCAGCGCCGAGAGCACCACGACGATCCCGATGAACAGCGGCAGCTTGCCCGCGAGGACGCGGGAGAAGTCGATCGAGCCCGCGGTGAACCCACCCACCAGCGGGCGGTCGGCGAACGATTTCGCAAACGGCGGGAGCACGTCGTCACGTAGGTGATTGACGAGATCCGTCGTCGCCTGGGCCTGCGGTGCCGAGGAGGGATAGGCCTCCATCACCGCGACCTTGCCCGAGGGCGCCAGCCGCGGCGCGGTCACGGCCACGACACCGGGCGTGCCGGCGACGGCCGTGCGCAGAGCGGCCAGCTGTGACTGCTGCCCGGCGTTGTCGAGCTGGGCGACGATCTCCAGCGGGCCGTTGAAGCCCGGGCCAAAGCCGTCGGACAGCATGTTGTAGGCGCTGTAGCTGCTGGTGTGAGGCGGGTCGTTGCCGGCGTCGCTTGACTCCAGCCGCAGGCCGAGCACCGGCAGCACGAAGATGAGCGTCACGGCGAGCGATGCGATCGCCAGCGGCCACGGCCGCGACTGGACGAGCAGGCTCCACCGCCGCCAGGTCGACTCACGCGGCGGCTCGCCGCGGGCCTCGCGGCGACGCGCGCGGCGGCTGGGCCGCACCACGCGGTGTCCCCAGGCGGCCAGCAGCGATGGCAGCACCGTCAGCGATGCCGCCATCACCAGGACGACGGCCAGCACCGAGGCGATCGACAAGCCGTACATGAAGCTCACGCCGGTGGCGAACATCCCCAGCAGGGCGATGACGACGGTGGTGCCGGCGAGCAGGATGGCGCGGCCGGAGGTGTCCATCGCCTGGGTGATCGACCTCTGGATGTCCCCGTTGCGCGCGTAGTTCTCCTTGAACCGCGTGACGATGAACAACGCGTAGTCCACGCCGACCCCGAGCCCGATCATCACCGCCAGCTCCGGGGCGATGTTGGACATGTTGGTGAGGTGGGTGGCCACGCCCACGAGCGCGAGCCCGGTGATCAGGCCGAGCCCCGCGGTGATCAACGGCATCCCGGCGGCGCTCAACGTGCCGAACGTGAGCAGCAGGATGATGAGCGCGGCGGCCACGCCGACCGAGGTGGCCGACCCGATGTTGAAGCCCTCGGCGTTCTCGATCACCTGGCCGCCGGCGGCGAGCTTCAGGCCCGGCACCTTGACGGCATCGATGGCGTCGAGCACCGGCTGGCCGGTGGCGTTCGGGAGGAGGTTGGCCCGCTTGTCGTAGTTGACGGTGGCGAAGGCGGTCTTGCCGTCCTTGGAGACCTCGACGGCGCCGGCGCTCGTGTACGGGCTGACGACACCGGCGACGTGGGGCATCTTGGCCACGCGCGCGAGCAGCGGGGTCACCGCGTTGCGCACGGCCGGGTCGTTGATGCTGCCGTTGGCGTTGTGGAAGACGATCGTGTCCACGTCGCCGCTCTGGGCCTTGAACTGGCTGCCGAGCAGGTCGACGACGCGTTGGGCCTCTGTCCCCGGGAGGCTGAAGTCCGTCGCGTAGTGGCGGCCAACGGCGCTGGCGATCACCGTCGTCAGCACCGCCACGATGATCCACCCCCCGATCACCCAACGTCGATGAGCGATGCACCAGCGACTCAGTCTGACCATGCGGACGACTCCCGTTCTTCGGTCCCGTGTCTGCGCCTACACCTCGCCAGACTTTAACCAGGGCCGATCGTCGGCCTGTGATCAGGCCGAAACCACGGTGAGCCAGGTTTTTGGACCGATCAGGGCCGCGGCGCGGTGAGCGCCGCGGCACCGTCCGGTGGGTCGCCTAGCAGTTGGGACAGAGCTTGGTGCTGCCCGGGGCCAGGGTCTGGATCTTCACCGTGGGCTGGTCGTTCTTGACCATCGTGAACGTGTACTGCTTGCCGATCGAGCCCGACTGGATCATCGACACGGTGATCTTGCCGCCCACCTTGACCCGCTTGTGCGCGACGAAGCGCGTGAGGTCGAGGTTCGCGCTCTTCGGCGCGACGAGCTTGCACTTGCGCTTCTTGCCCTTGCCCTTGCACACGCGGTGCTTGGCCAGCGCCACCGTCTGCGTCTTGATCGGACAGCCCTTGCTGCACGAGAGCTTCACGTGCGCGCCGCCGGGCAGGCTCTTGATGGTCAGGCCGTTGACCACCGATGACGTCGCCCCCGCGGTGAAGTCCGGCCACGTCATCGTCGACGTGATCCGCCCCAGCTTCGGGAACACGACCGTCGCCGTGGCCGCCTTCGACGACCCGCCGGAGTTGGTCGCGTTGTAGACCACGCGGTCTGAGCCGCTGAAGCCGACGTGCGTGGTGTAGGTCACCTTGCCAGTGCGTTGGTTGATCTTGCCCAACTTGCCGTTGCTGGGCTTGCTCACGATCCCGTACGTGAACGGGTGACCCTTCGGGCCCGTGCACTTGAGCGTGAGCGTCACCTTCGTGCCGCCCTGCTTGGCCCGTGCCCTCACGTTCGAGCACGTCGGGACCGGGAGGTGCGGCACGGTCAGCGTCGCCGTGGCGATGTTCGAGATGCCCCACTGGTCGCTCACGCGGATACGTGAACGAGTCCTGGCCTGAGAAGAACGCGTTCGAGGTGTACGTGAGCTGGCCGGTGCCGGTGTTGAAGCCGGTCAGTGTCCCGTTGCTCGGTCCGCCGAGGATCGAGAAGCGCGGGATGGGCGCCGGAGGGCAGCGTGCACGAGAGCGACACGGCCACCGAGCCGCCGCCCTGCGGGGCGGTCGCCGCGACGCTCGAGCAGACCGGATCGGGCGGCGCGAAGGCGAACGCCGCGCCGATCCGGTGCTGTCGTCGGGGGCGCCGACCATCGGCGGTCTGGCCGTCGGACGCACAGCGCGACGCCCGTGCCGAAGACGCCAAAGCCGGTCTCCCCGGCGCCGCCGAGCCTCTGCTGCCTGCGTCCAGACGCTCGCCGACCGGGTGAACAGGAACGCCGCGCCGACGTGTTCGAGTCGTCCCGTCGGCGCCGATCAGCGCGGTGTTCCCGTCCGCAGAGAGCGCGACGCTGCTGCCGAAGTGCGGCGTTCGACCCGGTCAGTTCGTGCACGGAGCTTGGCCTGCTGGCTCCAGGTCGCACCGGAGCCGCGTGAAGACCCACGCCGCACCGCCGGTCGCGTCGGTGTCGTCCTGGTGCCGCCGATCAGCGCCGTGTTGCCGTCGGCCGAGATCGCGATCGGCGTTGCCGAACCGCGGCGTGGCGCCGACGTCGTCGCTGGCGGTCGAGCCGATCTGCTTGCGGGCGGTCCAGGTCGAGCCGCTGCCGGGTGTACACCCAGACCGCCCCGGCCTGGCGTTGTCCTCGGGGCCGCCGATGAGCGCGATGTTGCCGTCCGCCGACAGCGCCACGCGCGGTGCCGAAGTTGCTCGATTGTTGCCGCTCGGCGCCGGCGGGGCGATCTTCGCCGCCGCGTGCTCCACGTCGTGCCCGAGCGCGTGAACACCCAGGCGCGCCGCCGGCGTGCCCGTGCTGGCTCCTGGTCGTCGGGCCGCCGATCGAGCGCCGTGTTGCCGTCGGCGGAGAGCGCGACGCTCGTGGCCGAAGTCGGCCGGCGCCTGAGTTCGCCGGTGCCGGTGAGCTTGCTTCTGCTCGACGTACGTCGAGCCGGAGCGGACGAACACCCACGCCGCGCCGGTGCTGCGCGACGTCGTCGATGCTCGCCGCCGATCAGCGCGGTGTTGCCGTCTGCCGACAGCGCGACGCTGCTGCCGAAGTCGCTCGCGTCGCCGACGCTCGTCGGTGGGGACGAGCTTCTGACCTGCTGGCTCCAGGTCGACCGCCTGAGCGCGTGAACACCCAGGCCGCGCCCGATGCTCGCAGTTGTCGATGTCCCGCCACCGATGAGCGCGGTGTTGCCGTCGGCGGAGATCGCGACGCTCCATCCGGACGGACTGCCGTGCCCCGTGGCGTCACGTCGTTGGGCACCAGCTTGGCGCCCTGCTGGACGAGCGGGTCGATCGTGATCGGGTAGCGCGCGCCGCGGTCGTTGACCCGATGAGCACGCGTGCCGTGGCTGACGCTGAGGGCGCTGGGCAGGTGACGCCCGGTCGCGTCGACCGCGGTCAGCCCCCCATATCGCGCCACGATATCGCCGTGCGACCCCAGGAAGTTCACGGCGGACCCAGCGGCCTGTGCGCGCAGCGATCCGCCCACTGCGAGCGGGAGCGTCAGCTCGTGGCCGGCCGCCAGCGCGGCGGGCCGGTGGGCCAGCGTGAAGCCCTGCTCGATGCCGAGCGGGCCCGCGGCGTACCACTCGCTGATGCCGGGACGCGTGAGCGTGACCCGGTTGCCGTGCCCAGCCACGGCCGTCGGCGTGCCAACGCCCGTCAGTGACAGGGACAGGGTGCTGCCACCCGCCAGGCTCAGGCGCGGCTCGCCGGTACGGAAGTCCGCACGCACGCCACCGCCGCGCAAGGCCCCATCCGGAGCCGGTGCGCTGGGCGCTGTAGGCCCGGCTGTCGGCTGCCATGGTCGACGAGATGACCGATTGCGCCTGCAGGGGCAGCGACTGGAGCCGGCTCAGGCCCGTCGCACTCGCCTGCGTCGCCGGCGCTGCCGGGCCGCTCGCGGCGGGCACCGGAAGGTGCGTCACCACGGCAACGGCCAGCGCGGCCAGCATCGCGAGTCCGAGCGCCGCCAATGCAGCGCGCACGTCAAAAAGCCTGATCCCCGGCATCTTGGTCCCCCGGTTGTAGCGGTCCTCTTTTTTGATCCTCGCAGGGGGCGACGGAAATTTCCAGCCCCCATGGTGCTAACCCGTCACACCTCGCGTGGTTGCGGCGCTAGGAGACCTCGAGCACGAGCTTGCCGAGGTTCTCACCGCGGAACAGCCGCAGGAGCGTGTCGGGGAACGCCTCCACCCCGCCGGTGGCGACGTCCTCAAAGGACCTGAGCCTGCCCTGCTGCATCCAGCCGGCCATCTCCTGGGCGCCCTGGGCGTAGCGGTCGGCGAAGTCGAAGACCAGGAAGCCGGTCATCGTCCCCCGGTTGACCAGGAGCGACATGTAGTTGGCCGGGCCGCGCATCCCGCCCTCCGCGTTGTACTGCGAGATCGCGCCACACAGCGGGATCCTCGCGCCACGCGCCAGACAGGCCAGCGCGGCATCCAGGATCTCGCCACCGACGTTGTCGAAGTAGACGTCGATCCCATTGGGGCACTTCTCGCGCAGGCCCTTGACGACGTTCTCGGACTTGTAGTCGACGGCGGCGTCAAAGCCGAGCTCCTCGACGATGTGCCGGCACTTCTCCTCCCCGCCCGCGATCCCCACGGCGCGGCAGCCCTTGATCTTCGCGATCTGGCCGACGACGCTGCCGACGGCGCCCGCGGCGCCGGAGACGACGACCGTCTCCCCCTCCCTGGGCTTGCCGATCTCCAGCAGTCCGAAGTACGCGGTCAGCCCGGGCATGCCGAGCGTCCCCAGATACACGGGAAGCGGAGCGAGCTCGGGATCCACCTTGATCAGCGAACCGCCATGCACGGTGGCGTACTCCTGGATCCCCGTGATACCGGTGACGTGGTCGCCGGGCTCAAATCCCGGGTGCTCGGAGGCGAGCACCTCGCCGCAGCCTCCGGCGCGCATCACCTCGCCGATCTCGACCGGCGGGATGTAGGAGCGGGCGTCGTTCATCCAGCCGCGCATCGCCGGGTCCAGCGACAGGTACTTGACCTTGACGAGCACCTCACCGTCGCCGGGCTCGGCGACGGGTTCCTCGGTGTGGTCCCAGTCACTGGCCTTGGGCAGCCCGACGGGGCGGGCGGCCAGGCGGACCTGGCGGTTGACGGCATCCATCGTGGTTCCTCCCAAGCTCGTGACGTGACCTGCGGTGAGGGCCAGCCTACTGCGGGTAGAGACACAGCAGATGGCTACCGATGACAACCGGGACCGCGCCGCCGCCGCCTCGGACTACTACCTGCTCGACGAGGAGCTCACCGGCGATGAGCGCGCGATCCGCGACCGCGTTCGCGCCTTCGGCGAACAGGAGGTCCTGCCGGTCATCAACGACTACTGGGAGCGAGCCGAGTTCCCGTTCGAGCTCGTCCCCAAGCTTGCCGCGCTCGGCGTGGCCGGCACCACGATCGACGGGTACGGCTGCCCGGCCATGTCGCGAGCGGCCGCCGGGATCGTGTCGCGCGAGCTCGCCCGAGCCGACGGGAGCCTCAACACCTTCTTCGGCGTGCACTCGGGGCTGGCGATGGGATCGATCGCGCTGCTGGGTTCCGATGAGCAGAAGACCCGCTGGCTTCCGCCGATGGCCCGCCTGGAGCTGATCGGGGCCTTCGCGCTCACCGAGCCCGAGCACGGCTCGGACTCGGTATCGCTGGAGACCGAGGCGCGACGCGACGGCGACGGCTACGTC
Organism: uncultured Actinomycetota bacterium; assembly: GCA_963708835.1. Taxonomy (GTDB): domain Bacteria; phylum Actinomycetota; class Thermoleophilia; order Solirubrobacterales; family Solirubrobacteraceae; genus Palsa-465. The sequence goes on from CAVPUB010000005.1 coordinate 616,885, forward strand.
CTGAACGGCGCCAAGCGGTGGATCGGCAACGCCTCGTTCGCCGACCTGGTCATCGTGTGGGCGCGCGACGAGGAGGGCGATGTGGGCGCCTTCGTGGTGGAGAAGGACAGCCCGGGGTTCGACGCCTCCACGGTGATCGGCGGCAAGATCGGCAAGCGAGCGGTGTGGCAGGCCGAGATCACGCTGACCGACGTACGCGTCCCGGCGGAGAACAGGCTCGCGGACGCGCGCACGTTTCAGGACGCGACGCGCGTCCTGGACCAGACGCGCGGCGGGGCCGCGTGGGAGTGCGTGGGCCACGCGATGGCCGGCGTGGAGGCGGCCGTGGCCTACGCCGCCGATCGCTCACAGTTCGGGCAGCCGATCGCCGGCTTCCAGCTCGTCCAGGCCAAGCTGGCGACGATGGTCGCCGAGACCACAGCGATGCAGCTGATCTGCTTTCGCCTCGCCCAGCTGCAGGAGCGCGACGCGATGACCGGGGCGATGGCCTCGCTGGCCAAGCTGCACAACGCCCGCAAGGCCAAGCTCGTCTGCGCCGAGGCGCGGGACATCATGGGCGGCAACGGGTTGCTGTTGGAGTACCACGTCGCCCGCCACCTGACCGACCTGGAGATCGTGGAGACCTACGAGGGCACCGACAGCGTCCAGTCCCTGATCCTCGGCCGCGATCTGACTGGCCTCTCCGCGTTCACGTAGTAATCGCGGCGACTCTGGGCCGGCCGCGCGGCGTCCTGTCTGAGGCGGTCAGGCTGCCAGCGCGGCCGGCTCCAGCTCTTCGGCGATGCGGTCCACGGCCATGCGCAGCGCGCCGGCTGCGAGCAGCGCGTCGGTGGCGCCGGCGAGGACGCGGCCGAACAGGCCGCTGCCGGCGACGCCGATGCGGGCACGTAGGCTGCTGCCGCGCGCATCGCCGACGACGCGATAGTCGACATCGATCCGGATCGGGCCGACAGCGGTGAGGGCGAGATGTCCATCGTCCGCCTTGGCGACGTCGACGAGAAACTCGAGGCCGCGGCCGGCCAGCTCGCCACGCACGCGCACCCGGTCGCCGGCGCTCAGCCGCGCCCGATCAGCGTCCACCACAGTGAACGGCACCGGTGACCAGCGAGCGATCGCGCCCGGCTCCGTCAACAGTTCAAGCACGTCCTCCGGCGTCCCGTTGCAGATCGTCTGCGTGGTCCACGTCGACATCCAAGCCCCCTTCATCTCTCGTCCTGCGCCCTCGCGCCCCTTGCGCATCAGCCTGCGCCCTAGTGCGGATATTCACATTACCGCGTTGGGGACGCTGTGAGAAGGGGCACACAGACGTCGATACGCCGGGGGCAGCCAGAGCGGCCGCCCCCGGAACGGCTAGTCCTTGTACGGATCGTGGATGTCGCGCCCGGCCATCGCCACGCCCAGCGGGCGCAGGCGGTGGGTGACCCGAATCGACCCGGCGTGGGCGGCGAGCACCTCGGGCAGGCGCTTGTACACCTCCGGCGCCTCGTCAGCCCCACCGCCGACCAGGACGATGCCCTGGTCGCGCAGCCGCGCCTGTACCGCGGGCCAGTCGACGACGCCCGGCTTGAGCTGCTCCGCCACCCACGTCTTGAGCATGCGCGAGCCGGGGTGCTCGGAACAGGTCGCGTCGGCGGACTCGAACAGCCGATCACAGTCACGGTTGCTGCACGCCCAGCGCTTGCGCCGTCGTACCTTGCCGGCCGCCTGCGTCCGGCTCATGACCCGGCCAGCCCCATGGACGGTGGAGAACAGTGACTCGGTGGCGTCATCGGATGCGACGCCCTCCAGGATCACGGATTCGTCGCCCATCGACCCGCCGACGAACCCCTCCTGGCCCGGCTGCGCGGGCGTGCAGCCCTTGCGGATGACCCAGTAGGCCCGCCCGCCGTGCTCCTCGCGCCAGGCGAAGTTGTGGTGGTTGTGGACCTCGTGGACCGCCTCCGCGGACAGGACCTCGAGCACCTTGGACACCACGACGTCGCGGCCCGCGTAGGCGTACTCGCCCGCCAGCTGCATCGCCGAGATGTAGGCGTCGCCCAGCTCGCTGCCGACCTCGAGCAGGACCGGCGGCGAGTCCATCTCGCCCTCCTGCGCGCGACCGTCGAAGGCCAGGCCCTGCGCCAGCGCCAAGAAGCCCGACGCCGTCTTGTGGCCGAACCCGCGCGAGCCGAAGTGCACGCCCACCCAGACGTGGCCGTCCTCGTCCTCCATGACGTTCACGTAGTGGTTGCCCGAGCCGACCGTCCCCAGCTGGGACTCGGCCACGCCCGCCAGCTTGCGCTGCGGGGCGAACTCCGCGCTGCGGATCTTGTCGAGCACCGGGTGATCGACGCGCTCGCGCGCCGGCACGCCCATCCCGAACGAGATCCGCCGCGTGATCCGCTCCATGATCGCCCCGACGCCGCCGAGGTCCTCCAGGTCCGCGCGGGTCAGCTCGGTCTGCACCGCCTTGTTACCGCAGTTGTGCACGACGATGCCACCGGCCACGAACGACTCCGCCGAGTCGGCGGTCGCGATGTCATACGTCTCCCACTCACCCGCGGGCTCGACGCTCACCACTTCCGAGTACACGCACTCGCCGATCGCCGTGTCGGCGGGACACCAGCTCAAGCGCAGGGCGAAGCACGCCCCGGCGGTACGCCAGGTGCTGGACGGTCGCACGGGTCAGGCCGCTCTCACGGGCGACGGCGGCCACGGCGTGTCGCACCTGCTCGCCGCACGCCATTCGGTGCCGCACGAGCGACTGAGCGAGCATGCGCGAGGACAGGTGACGCGAGCGCTCCCACGCGGTTGCCACTGCACTCGCACCGGCCCGACGTTTGTCTCGGGCCCGGGAAAAGCCGACGGTCTCGATGAACCGGATCTGCTCCGCCTCGCCGCCAAGAATCTGCGCAACCCAGTTCTCGCCGTCTGAGCGACTCACCCCGACGCGGAAACGCAGCGACTCGAGGAGATCGACGACCCCTTCGATCGCGTCGATCCCCCGCTGCTTGATCGCGAGGTTGGGGATCCGTCCCTGCGTGAGTCGCGGCGTGCTCATCTCTGCTGAAGCGAACGCCGCCACGTAGCACGCCCGCGCGTACGCCGGCATCCCTAAGATCGCGTCAGCGGACCCGCGCCACTGCCCGGCCTTCCGCCCCACCGGGCAGCCAAGCGCCTGCAGCTGTTCACGAAGGCCGGCGTCATTTGCATAGATGTGGTGCTCGATGGAGCCATTCGGTCGCACTCGACAATGCAGCGACGGCTCCGCCCCGGCCGACCGCAGGTCGGCCATGAGGTCCTCTGCATCGTGGGCCTTGCTCGTGTAGAGCGAGACGCGACTCCCGCGCGTCGGGAGATGCCCGTCGCCGTTCGCGTATCCGGCAAGCCTGAGCAGGGCGGGATCCGGGCAGCCGTCGTCGTGCGGCCAGCCCATGAACACGGGGCACAGCACCCTGTCGCCCTCGCTCAGCTCGTCGGCTCGGCGCCAGCCGAGCTCGGTCCGCACCTGGTGGTCAGGCGTGACGGTCACGCTCCGGTGATTGCCAAGCGTCACCGTCACAGTCGCCCGGCGGCCGCGGGCGACGACCCCGAGGAACGGGGCAACAGGACGCACCGCGCCAACCGCATCAGCGCACAACGGGTCCTGTGCTCGTTCGATTGGACGCGACGCGCCGTCCGAACAGAGCACCGGCTCCGCGACGGCGACGCACCCGATGTCGTAGCCAACCCCTGACGGCGACACGTACCCCTCGTACGCGATCGCGCCGCCGATCGGCTGGCTGTAGCCCGGGTGATGGTCGGCGCAGAGGACGCCGTACTCCGCGTCCCCCGCGGACATACATCGCTCCAACTGCTGAAGGCTGCGATCGTCGACCTGACCGAACGTCTTGATGTGCATCGCTGGTGTCTCCTTGCGTCTGATGTGTTTGTAGCGAGCCGAGGTGTCGGCAAGAGCCCCCGAGAGGAGTCGAACCTCTGCGCGCGGGTTCGAAGCCCGCCGCTCTTCCGCTGAGCTACGGAGGCGAGATCGGGAGCGCACAGGGCGCTCCCGCGGCTGGTCCTACGTTCTGCGTGGCATGCGTGTTCAGACCTCCTTTCGGGGTTGGGCGCCGCCGCCTGGACCGGCAGACGGCGGCGCGTCTTCATTCGCCCGCCGCCGCTCTGCCACCAGAGCGCCTTGCCGGGCGAAGATTGTGAAATTTGGGCGTGCGTCACTGTCACCCTGGAGCGGGGTGTCAATAACAGTGTCACTCACCACATCGGGCGAATGAGGGCACAAAAAAGGCGACCCGTCTGGGTCGCCCTCGCTCGGCCGGTATGTGCGCCTGGCTCTAGCGCACGCGCCGCTCCGCGAGGGTGATGGGATTGCTGCGCAGGTCCGTTGCCCACGGCTGATGCGGGCACGGGCCGGCGAGCGCGACTTGCGTCGGCTGAGGCTTACCGGGGAAGATGTTGATCAGGGCATACATGGCGAACGTGGTCCTTGGTGCAAGTCAGAGTAACTCACCCATCGGACAAATGCAAGTGTCACACCCAGAGAATTTCGGTGTCACTCACGCGCCTGCGCTGACACCCACGGCGCGCCGGCCGATGGCCAGGGCCGGGATCGTCAAATGGGTGATCGGGCCGATGGCCGCCGCGTAGAGCACGGTCCCCACGCCCACGTTCCCGCCGAGCAAAAAGCCGGTGACGAGCACCGTCCCCTCGATCGTGGTCCGCACCACGCGCATCGAGTATCCGCGGCTCGCGATCCCGGTGCTCAGCCCGTCGCGCGGCCCGGGGCCGAGGCCGGCGCCGATGTAGAAGCCGGTGGCGAACCCGTTGCCGATCACCCCGCCCACCAGCAGAGCGATCCGTGCCCACAGGACATGGGGCGGGTGCACGGCGGCGAGCATCACGTCCATCACCAGCCCGACCATCAAGGCGTTGAGCACGGTCCCGATGCCCGGGCGCTGGCGCAGCGGGATCCACCCGCAGACCAGCACGAGCACGGAGGCGATGACCGCCCAGGTGCCGATGGCCAGTCCGAACGTCCGCGACAGCCCCTGGTGAAACACGTCCCACGGGTCCAGGCCGAGCCCGGCCAGCACCATCATCGACGCGGTCACCCCGTAGCCCACCAGGCCGGCCAGCAGCTGGGCAAAGCGCCGCGCCCGCCGGTCGGCGGGGACGGGGGCGAGCAGGCGGCTGAGCGGAGCGAGAGGACGACTCACGGGGGCGACCGAACGACTCATGGAAGGTAGACTGCCAGACTTGGCACCATCCAGACAGGGCCAATCGCACGAAGATGGCACCGTGGTGGCGCTGCGCCGCCTCGCCATGCCCCACCTCCTGCGGCTGCTCGGCGAATGGCGCGCCGGTGGCGTGGCGTACCCCGCCCTGGCCGCGGCGCTCCGGGCGCTGATCGTCGAGGGGCGGCTGCCGCCCTACACGCGGCTGCCCTCCGAGCGCGAACTGGCCCTCGCCCTGGGCGTGTCACGCAACACGGTCACCGCGGCCCTCGACGTCCTGCGCGGGCAGCGCTACCTCGCCTCGCGTCGCGGCCGGGGCAGCTGGATCACCTCGCCTCCCGTCGCCGAGCGCCGGCCCGACGAGACCGAGCCGCCATCGGGGGACGTGATCGATCTGACCGTCGCCAACCTCCCGGCGCCGCCCGACCTCGCGGAGCTCGCGCTGCAGCGCCGCCCACGCGCTGGCGCCCGAGCTCGGCGGCCATGGCTATGAGCCGTTCGGGCTCGCCGCCACGCGCGCAGCGATCGCGCGGTACCTGAGCGGACGGGGGCTGGCCACCGGCCCCGCCCAGGTGCTGGTCACGCAGGGCGCCCTGCACGCGTGGGACCTCGCGCTGCGCACCTTCGCTCGCCCCGGCGACCGCGTGCTGCTGGAGACCCCGACCTACCCGGGCGCGCTGGATGCGGTCCGCGCGCACGGCTGCGTGCCGATCGGCGTGCCGGTGCGCGAGGACGGTTGGGACCTGCCGTTGTTGCGCGCGGCGCTGCGCGACGCCCGCCCGGTGCTCGGCTATCTCATCCCCGACTTCCAGAATCCGACCGGCTTCTGGGCCTCGGCCCGTGAGCGCGCCGCGGTGGCCCGGGCAGCGCGCGCGGCCGGGACGCTGCTGGTCAGCGACGAGAGCCTGGCCGAGCTCGTGCTCGAGCCCCACGACCCGCGCGACCCCGCGACCCCGCCGCCCTCGATGGCCGCAGGAGACGCCGGAACCGGGGTGCTTGCGGTCGGATCGCTGTCCAAGCCGGTGTGGGGCGGCCTGCGCACCGGCTGGCTGCGCGGCGAGCCGCAGCTGGTGCGCCGGCTGGCGCTGGCGCGTGCCGGCCAGGACGTCGGCAGCCCGATCCTGGACCAGCTGATGGCGATCGAGGTGCTGGACCGCTTTGACACCCTGCTGCCCGCGCGCCGCGAATGGCTGCGCGAACGCCGCGACACCCTGGTGAGCGCCATCGCCGGCGAGTGCCCGCGGTGGCGCACCAGCACTCCCTCCGGCGGGATGTCGCTCTGGGTGCAGCTGCCCGAGGGCACCACGGCCAGCGCGCTCGCCGCACGCGCGGTCGACCATGGCGTGCGCGTCGCGCCGGGGCCGCGTTTCGGCGTGGACGGCGGCTTTGAGCAACGCCTGCGCCTGCCGTTCACCCAGCCGCCCGAGCGCCTGACCGAGGCCGTGCGGCGCCTCGCCGCCACCGAGCGCGAGCTGGGCTCACGCGCCCCCGTGCGGATGGACGACGTGCGCTGGGTGGCCTGACGCCGGCGGACCCGTCCCCGATAGGGTCAGACAGGTGCGCAGCCGGGGAGCGGAATGGGCGGACGCGGAGGCGGTGCTGGCGTTGCTGGCGGCCCGCTACATGGCCGACATCGGGCTGCCGCTGTTTCGGCGGGAAGAGGTCCTGGACGAGTGGCGCGCACCCGACGTGGAGCTCAGCCGCGACGCGCTCCTGATCGAGATCGAGGGCGTTCTCGCCGGCTACGCGATCGTGCACCGGCCCGGAGCGTTCGCCGTCGTCGCACCAGACCACGAGGGGCGCGGCGTCGGCGCGCGACTGCTGGAGTGGGTGGAACAGCGCGAACGCGAGCGCGAGGCCGACGTCCATCGCCAGATCGCCGCGTCCACCAACGCCCGCGCCCGCAAGCTGCTCGAGGGCACGGGCTACCGGCAGGTGCGCAGCTACTGGCGCATGGCGCGGCCGCTTGACCGGGGCGTCGCCGCGGTGGACCCGCCCGCCGGCGTCACCCTGCGCCGGCTGGATCCCGAGGGTGACGCCCGGGCGCTCCATGCGCTGGACGCCGAGAGCTTCGCCGCCAGCCCGGACTACGTTCCCGAGTCGTTGGAGATGTTCGTCCAGGAGCACCTGCGCGCCCACGACGTCGCGCCCGACCTCAGCTTCGTCGCGGAGGCGGGCGGTGAGATCCAGGGCTTCCTTCTCGCTCGCCGCTGGCAGCACGAGGGCTCCGGTTACGTCGATCTCCTCGCCGTCGCGCCCGGCCATCAGCGGCGCGGGATCGGCACGGCCCTGCTCACCCACGGCTTTGCGGCCTTCGCCGCCGCCGGCCTCGCACAGGCTCAGCTCGGGGTGGCGTCGGACAATCCCCGTGGCCTGCGGGTCTACGAGGCGGCCGGGATGGGCCCGCGGTTTCGCTTCGACATCTTCGAGCGACCGATCAAATGAATATGATCAACGTGTTGATTATCTGACATTCGCGTGTTCGCAGTCCGCCCAGTTGTTCGAAATGCGACGGGGTGGGTAGGGCTAGAGGAAAGCGACTGACAAGTCGAGCTTTTCCTGGCAGAGGGAAAGGGAGGACGCGACATGGCAGAGACACGCACGGGCGCCCCCGGTGCCGCCACCGATGTACGCCGGCGCGGAATGCGACCGACCGGGAGGAGCGCCAGAGCCGAAGACGGCGCGGCCCAGCGAGTGCTGGCCAGGCTCGATCGGCTCGACGTGTGGTCGATGCCGTTCCTGTTCGTCGGCATCATCGGCCTCGGCTTCCTGTTCACGTTCTACGACGTGTTCGACATCAACGTGTCGTTCATCCAGAGCTGTGTGGCGCTCAAGCCGGGCTGTACCCCGGAGACCGCCCTGAACACAATCCGGATCCCCATCGCGCTCAACCTGGCCGGCTACGTCGCGGGCACGCTCCTGCTCAGCCCGATCTCGGACAAGATCGGCCGCCGCAACATGCTGCTGGTGACGATGCTGCTCACCGGCGTCGGCTCGCTGTGGAACGCGCTGGCCCCCGACTACACCAACTTCGTCCTCGCCCGTGTGGTCACCGGCATGGCGGTCGGCGCCGATCTCGCGATCGTCAATACCTACATCGGCGAGGTGGCGCCGCGGCGCAACCGGGCCAAGTGGACCTCGGTGATCTTCGTCAACTCGGCGCTGGGGGCCCTGCTCGGGATCTGGCTCGGCCTGTTCCTCACCACGCCGAAGACGCCATGGCCGCATGGCCTCCCCTTCGCCCAGGCCGGCCCGGGGTTCGAGAACGGATGGCGCTGGATGTACGGCGTCGGCGCGTTGCTGGCGCTCATCGCCGTCGTCCTGCGCGTCGAACTGCCCGAGTCCCCGCGATGGCTGATCGGGCAGGGACGCGTCGACGAGGCCGACCGCGTGGTGAGCCAGATGGAGGAGCGGGCGTCGCGCAAGCGCGAACTGCCCCCGGTCCCTGACGACGTGCCCGTCGAGATGCCCGCCCCCGGCGGCTACATCTCGTTCAAGCACGTGCTGGGGAACGCCACCTACGTCAAGCGAGTGCTCGTGCTCGTGTCCGTGTGGTTCTTCGCCTACGTCACCGTGTTCGCGATCTCGGCCGGCGGCACCTCGCTGCTCACCGCGCTGCACTACCCGCCCCCGGAGGCCGGGATCATCCAGGCCGTCGGAGGCTTCGGCTTCCTCGCCTGCGCGCTGTTCGCGGTGCGCTACGCCGAGCGGCTGGAACGCAAGCTGTGGCTGCCGATCGGCGCGCTGATCACCGTCGTCGGCGCGGTCCTCGTGGCCGAGGCCGGCACCAGCACCGCGGCCGCCTTCATCGGCATGGCCATCGTGTTCTTCGGCTTCAACCTGTGGGTCCCGATGACCTACGCGCTCTCGGCGGAGAGCTTCCCCACCCGCGCGCGGGTGACCGGGTTCGGGCTGGTCGACGGGATCGGCCACCTCGGCGGCGGGATCGGCGTGTTGCTGATCGCCCCGCAGATCCCGCACATGAGCGTGCTCGGCGCGTTCCTGGTCATCTCCGGGTTCCTCGTCGTGGCCGCGGTCATCGCCCAGTTCACCCTGAACACGCGGGCCCGGCGGTTCGAGGACGTGTCGCCTTAGCGGCGCGGGCGGGCTCAGCCGCGCAGGCGATCGACCAGATCGCGCAGGCGCATCGGCGCGCCCAGCAGGAAGCCCTGGACGCGCTCGCAGCCCATGGCGCGCAGCGACACGAGCTGGGCCTCGTTCTCGACGCCCTTGGCCGTCACCGTCGCGCCCAGCGCGGTACCCATGCTGGTGACGGCGGAGACGACGGCGAAGCTGACGGCGTCGTCGGGCAGGCCCGTGAGGAACCGGCGATCGATCTTGATGGCGTCGACCTGACGCTCGCGGAAGCTCACCATCGAGGCGCTGCCGGCGCCGAAGTCGTCAACGGTGACACGGACGCCGATCGCCCGCAGCTCGTCCAGCGTGCGGACGGTCACCTCGTCGCCCTGCATGAGGGCGCCTTCGGTCGCCTCCAGGGTGAGCAGCTCCGCCGGGAGGTCGGCGTGGGCCAGCGTCTGGTAGACGGACTGGGCGAAGCCCGCCTTGGCCAACTGGTGGCCGGAGACGTTGACCGCGAGTTCGAGTCGGCGGCCGGTGAGCTCGGCGAGCCGGGCCGCGCTCTCGCAGCTCTCCCGCAGCGCCCACGCGCCGAGCGTCACGATCGTCCCCGCATTCTCGGCGAGGGGGATGAACTCCCGGGGTGAGACCTCGCCGCAGGTGGGCGAGGCCCAGCGCGCCAGCGCCTCGACGGCGACGATCTCGTCCCCGGCCAGGTCGAACACCGGCTGGAAGGCGAGTGTCATCTCGTGGTGGGCCTCAGCGGCGCGCAGCTCACGGGTGAGCGAGATCCGGCGGCGCTCGGGCAGGCCCTCGCCGTTGGCCTCGAAGAAGAACGAGTAGCGATCGCGCCCGGACTGCTTGGCGCGGTACATGGCGGTGTCCGCCCGCCGGATGGCCTCCGCGGCATCGACCTCGGCGTCCACCAGCGCGATCCCGATGCTCGCCGTCACCGTCGTGCCGTCCAGGCCCCGCAGCGGTGCGGAGGTGACCTCCAGCAGGCGCGCCGCCAGGGCCGCCGCCTGCTCGGCGTCGGCGACGCCCTCGGCGACGGCGACGAACTCATCGCCGCCGAAGCGGCCGACGAAATCGTTCTCGCGCAACGCCGGGCGCAGCCGCTGGGCGATCTCACGGATCATGTCGTCGGCGCGGTCGTGGCCGAGGCTGTCGTTGAGCGCCTTGAGCCCGTCGAGGTCGACGAACAGCGTCGCCACCTTCGCTCCGTCCCCGCTCCGCCCCAGCGCCAGTTCCAGTCGCTCGAAGATGGCCCGGCGGTTGGGGAGCGCGGTGAGCGCGTCGTAGCGGGCGTCGTGGATGAGCCGGTCCATCGTCTGCCGGCGCTCGATGGCGATGCCGGCCAGCCGGGCGCCGTCCTGCATGAGCGCGATGTGTTCGGGCTGCGGCGCCCGCGGCTGCGACCCATAGAGCGCGAAGGTCCCGAGCACGAGCCCGTCCGCACCCTTGATCGGCATCGACCAGCAATGGCGCAGCCCGCAGCCGGCGGCGAACTCGCGGATCGGCGCCCATTTCGGGTCGGTCGACAGGTCCTCGCTGATCACGAGCTCTCCGGACCATGCCGCGGACCCGCAGCTGCCGATGTTGGGCCCGATGACCACACCGTCGATCGCCTCCAGCCAGTCCGGCGGCAGCGACGAGCCGGCGCCCGGGTGCAGCGTGCTGGACTCGCGGTCGAGCAGCACGACACAGGCCATGACCGACGGCTCGTACTCCTCGATGCCGTCCACCAGCTCTGAGAGCACATCGCGCAGCGGGGCGTCGCGCGCGATCAGGTCATGCAGGCGGTTGTGGGACGCCACCAGGTTGCGGACGCGCGCGGTCTCCTCCCGCGCCAGGCGCAGCTCGAGCTCACCGCCCGTGGGCTCGACGCCCTCCGTGTAGACACTCTCGATCATCACCCCGACGATCGGCCACGATCGGACTTATGTTGAGCACCCGGCCCCCGATTGGCCGGATTCCCGTGGGTGCGCAAGATAGGGACCGGCCGAGCGCAACATAGGGAGTCCTCCCGATGCGCCCGGCGACGGCGCTTGAAAGGTTGGCTGTCAGTCAGAACCGCTGGGCCTCGGGCACTCGGCCGGGCGGCAACCTCTCTCAAGCCAAGGAGCGTCTCATGCGTCGCATGTTGATTCCCGCAATGCTGGTCGCGGCCGTGGCCAGCGTGGTGATCGGTCTCGCCGCCACCGCCTCGGGCCGGCCGAACACGGCCCCGGCCCCGGCCCCGGCCCCCACGGTCTCTCACGCCGCCGCAGCCCGGCCGGCAAGCCGGTCCGCCCTCACCGCGGACCTCATCGCGGCCCGCCTGGCCACGGCCCGGTACGCCACGAACCTGGGCGCCGCCAAGGCCGACGGCTACCGCATCCTCACGAAGATGATCCCCAACATGGGCTACCACTTCATCAACCCCAAGATCACGGGCTTTGACGTGCGCAAGCCGCCGATCCTCGTCTACGAGCACACCGGGCACGGATGGCAGCTGTCGGCGCTGGAGTGGGTCTTCACGTCGATGCCGGCCAAGGCTCCGCTGCCGGGCGCCAAGTACGGCGTGTTCGGGGCGGCCTGCCATTACGACGACGGGACCGTCGTCTTCGCCGACGCCCAGTCGCAGTGCGCGGCCACCGCGCCGGGGAGCGGTGCGAAGTTCAACTTCTGGCATCCGCGCCTGATCACCCTGCACTTCTGGGTCTGGTACCCGAACTACACCGGGATCTTCACGGGTACCAACCCGATGGTGGCGCCCTTCAATCACAACTGATCTCAAGCGTTCCTCCCGGGCCGTCCCCTCCGCCTTGAGGGCGGCCCGGGCCGGGATGGGGGCACGTGGTGATGGCGGGCGCCGTTGCGTCGCCCGCCATCTCCGCATGTGGCGGGCCAGATCGCCGTGAGGTTCAGTTGCGGGTTGCTTGCGCCGATACGTGGGTCAGTCGCGCCCGACGGACCGGGCTCCGGGCGCAGCAGGCCCACATGCGCACATCCCATCGACACCCCCGCGTCCTCACCGCCGCCTTTGCCGCGATGTGGTTTCTCGTCGCCTTTCACGCGGCGCACGCGCTGCTGGGCTTCGGCGGCGCCGGCATGGCGGCTGTAGCCAAGAACTGGATCTACACGGCGGCTGAGGTAATCGCCTCCGCCATCTGCGTCGCACGGGTCTGGGCACGCCGTGAGAACCGCTGGGCGTGGGGACTGATCGCCTTCGGCCTGGTCACGTGGACCGCCGGCGACCTGGTGTGGACCCTGTGGCTGAACAACGTGGCCAACCCGCCCTATCCATCGGTGGCCGACGCGCTCTACCTGGCCATGTACCCCTCGATGTACGCGGCTCTGATGCTGCTCATGCGCGCGCACCGCCGCCGTGGGCACGCCGAGCAATGGCTGGACGGCGGGATCGTGGCCCTGGCCCTGGCCTCGCTGGGCACCAGGCTCATCCTGCCGACGGTCCTGCAGATGAGCAACGGCCGCCTCATCGAGGACGCCGTGAACCTCGGCTATCCCCTGGGCGACGTGACGCTACTGGTGTTCGTGGTGGTCGCGTTCGCGCGGTACTCGTGGCGGCCCGACCGGATGTGGCTGTACCTCGGCGCTGCGATGGTGGTGGACGCCGTCGCCGACCTGATCTACGTCTACCTCGCGGCCAAGGGCACATATGTGTCCGGAGGCATCCTGGACACGATGTGGCCGGCCGCGATGGCTCTGTTCGCAATGGCCGCCTGGCAACCGGTCAAGCACCGTGTCCCGCACTCGACGGTCTCCTTCCAGGTCATCGTTCTGCCGCTGGGCTTCGTCGCCCTGGCCCTGACGCTGCTCGTCGACGCCGCCTTCAGCCACGTGACGCCCACCGCAGTGGTGCTGGCCGCGGCCTCGCTCATCCTGGGCAGCGTGCGCGCGGTTCTCACCTTCATGGAGAACATCCGGATGCTGCGCGACAGCGACGAGGACGCGCTGACCGACGGCCTCAGCGGCCTGGGCAACCGTCGGCGGCTGATGCGCGATCTGGATCTCGCCGTCGCCGACGCCGACGAGCGCCACCCCCAGACACTCGTGTTCTTCGATCTCAACGGCTTCAAGCGCTACAACGACACCTTCGGCCACGCCGCCGGGGACTCTCTGCTGACCCGGCTTGCGGACGCTCTGCGCGCGGCTGTCGCTGACAGCGGACGGGCCTATCGCCTCGGCGGCGATGAGTTCTGCCTCCTGCTGGGTGGACGTTTCTCCACCGAGGACCCGCTGATCGGCGCCGCCACCGCCGCCCTCACCGAGCAGGGCGACATGTTCAACGTCAGCGCCTCGCGCGGCCTGGCCATCGTGCCCGATGAGGCGACGAGCACGACCGCGGTGCTCCAGCTCGCCGACCAGCGCATGTACGCCGCCAAGGTCCACACCACCCGCAGCATCCCGCCGCGCACCCGCGACGTGCTCATGCAGGTGCTCTCCGAGCGTACGCCCGACCTGCACTATCACGTCCACGGGGTCGGTCAGCTCGTCTGCGACCTCGGGCGCGACTTCGGCCTCGTCGCCGATCAGCTCGACGAGCTGCTGCGCGCCGCCGAGCTGCACGACGTCGGCAAGCTCGGCATCCCGGACGCCATCCTCGACAAGCCCGGCCCGCTCGACGACGATGAGTGGCGGCTGATGCGCCAGCACTCGGAGATCGGCGAGCGCATCCTCAGTGCCGACCCCGTCATGCAGCCGGTGGCGCGCTTGGTCCGAGCGGCCCACGAGCGCTGGGACGGCACCGGGTATCCCGACGGGCTGGCCGGCACCGCGATCCCGCTGGGCGCCCGGATCATCGCCGTGTGCGACGCGCTGGACGCCATGACCGCTGATCGCTGCTACCAGGCGGCGCGCACGTTGCCCGAGGCGCTCGCGGAGCTGCGCCGGTGCGCCGGAACGCAGTTCGATCCCGACGTCGTCGCCGCGCTGTGCGCGCGCCTTGACCGGGCGGTTCCCCCGGTCGAGCCCTCAGCCCAGGGAGCGCACGACCCGGGCGTGCTCGCGCATGGTCTCCAGCCCGTCCTCTCCGGGCTGCCGGCCGAACCCGCAGTACATGGCCACGCCGAAGTCTGAGAGGTAGCGCGCGGCGGTGTCGTGCCGGCGCCTGAGCCCGGAGACGCCGTCGATGGGCAGCACGATGCCCAGGAACACCCGGGCGGACCCGGGCTCGAGATCCACCAGCGGGCGGAAGAAGCTGCGGTCCTCGCTGCGCAGGTAGCGGGGCCCGGCCAGGTGCACCCAGTCCACCGGGCGCCCGGAGTTGGCCACGGCGAAGTTGGCCATCCGCACCAGGACGCCGTAGTCGCGGGCCTCGTACATCGGCCATTCGGGGAAGGTGCCGTAACAGAGGTGATAGCCGACGAGCACCTCCTCGGGGATGAGGCGGGTGAGGGTCGTCACCGGGCGGGCGTAGCGCTCCCACGCCCCCTCGGTGGTCCACGCCAGCACCCCCTCGATGTCCTGGGTCTCGTAGGCCAGGTCCCACTGGATGGCCAGCTCGGCGGGCGGGATCGCGCTCGTGAGGCGCTCAAGCTCGGCGGCCACCAGCTTCTGAAAGCCGCGCTCGGCCACCGGATAGTCGGCGGCGAAGTCGGCCTTGAAGGCGTTCAGCGCGCTCGACGGGAACGGCAGCCCGACCTGGAAGCGCAGGTGGCCGGGGATGACGCCGTCGGCCTTGAGGCGGGCGAACTCGCCGTAGGAGGCGATCGCGTCGTCGATCCGGGGCCAGCTGTCGAAGCGCAGCTCGGTGACCCCGGGACGGATGGAGAACACCGGCGTCTCGTAGGCGTGGCGGGGACGGCCCGTGGGCGACTCGGTCTCCGAGACGACGATCACGTCCGGGTTGGGCCGCGCGAGCTGTTCGCGCTCATAGCCCACCCACGCCGAGCGCGGGCCCGTCTCACCGTCGGGCAGCGCGAAGACGAGGTCGCCGAACAGCTCGGCTCCGGCGCGCAGGGCGGCGTCGGTGGAGCCCGCGGGCAGGCTGCCGACGAGCAGGAGCGGGCTGTCGACGCGGCGGCTCATGGGGTGATCCGAGCATCGCACATCTGATCGATCACCCCTCGAGCGCCTCAGAGAGCTCCAGCCACGAGGCCTCCAGGCGGTCGCGGTCGGCGGCCAGCGCGGCGAGCTCCTGGGTGAGGGTCGAGAGGCGTGC
This sequence comes from uncultured Actinomycetota bacterium, assembly GCA_963708835.1. Taxonomy (GTDB): domain Bacteria; phylum Actinomycetota; class Thermoleophilia; order Solirubrobacterales; family Solirubrobacteraceae; genus Palsa-465. The sequence goes on from CAVPUB010000005.1 coordinate 632,341, forward strand.
CGCGTCGGTGGCGGCCTGCGCCATCTCGGTCTGAAGCTCGGCGTCGCGCCGCTCGGCGCGTGCCAGGTCGCGCTCGACCCGGGCCAGCTCCTTCTGGGCGGCGCGGCGCTGCGCCCCGGGGCTGACCAGGCGGGCGGAGTCCGTTCCCCCTGCCGGGCGGGCGGTCTCGCTGGCCGAGGCGGCGGGCGCGGCGGCGCGCAGTTCCAGGTACTGGTCGATCCCGCCGGGCAGGTGGCGCAGGCCGCCGTCGCCCATCAGGCCGAACACGTCGTCGCAGACGCGCTCGGCGAAGTAGCGGTCGTGGGTGACGATGATGAGCGTCCCGGGCCAGCCGTCGAGCAGATCCTCGAGCGCGGTCAGCGTGTCGATGTCCAGGTCGTTGGTGGGCTCGTCGAGCAGCAGCACGTTGGGCTCGGTGAGGAGCAGGCGCATGAGCTGAAGGCGGCGGCGCTCGCCACCCGAGAGGTCGTCGGTTTGGGTACTCAGCTTCTCGCCCCGGAAGCCAAACCGCTCCGCCAGCGTCCCCGGCGTGAGTTCCTCCCCCGCGCTTGTGCGCACCCTTCCGCGCACCTGCGCCAGCGCCTCGACCACGCGCACGCCCGGCGGGAGCTCGGTGGTGTCCTGGGAGAGCTCGGCCAGCTTGACGGTGGTCCCGCGCTCCACGACGCCGGAGTCAGGCGCGCGGTCGCCGGCGAGCAGGCCGATGAGGGTCGTCTTGCCCGAGCCGTTGGCGCCGACCAGCGCCGCCCGCTGCCCGGGCCCGAGCCGCCACGTGACATGCGAGAGCAGGCGGCGGTCACCGAAAGTCACCGACACGTCGACCGCGTCGATCACCCGGTCGCCCAGCCGCGTGGTGGCAAAGCGCAGGAGCTCCACGGTGTCGCGGGCGGGCGGCTCGTCGGCGATCAGCGCGTTGGCGGCGTCGATCCGGAACTTGGGCTTCGACGTGCGCGCCGGCGGGCCGCGCCGCAGCCACGCGAGCTCCTTGCGCACCAGCTGGCGGCGCCTGTCTTCGCGGGCAGCGGCTTGGCGGTCGCGCTCGGCGCGGGCCAGGACGTAGGCCGAATAGCCGCCCTCGTACTGGTAGACGCCACCGTCGGCCACCTCCCACGTGCGATCGCAGACCGCGTCCAGGAACCAGCGGTCGTGGGTGATGACCGCCAGCGTGCCCCGGTGGCCGGCCAAGAACGACGCCAGCCACGCGATGCCCTCGACGTCGAGGTGGTTGGTCGGCTCGTCGAGCAAGAGCAGCTCGGGCGCCTGCAGCAGCGCGCGGGCGAGCATGATCCGGCGCTGCTCGCCGCCCGAGAGCCGGCCCGTGGGCGTCTCGAGCCCCTGCGGGAAGCGGCTGACCGCCACGCCGCCGAGCAGCCCGTCGAGCACCTCGCGGATCCCGGCGTCGCGGGCCCATTCATGATCGGGCCGCCCGCCCACCAGCGCCGCGCGCACCGTGCTCTCGGGGTCCAGGTCTACCCGCTGGCTCACCACCACCGCGTTCAGCGCGGTCGTGTGGGTGGCGGTGCCCTGATCCGGCGGCTCCGCCCCGGCCAGCAGCCGCATGAGCGTCGACTTCCCGGCGCCGTTCTCGCCGACGATGCCGACGCGCTCGCCCTCGTTGATCCCGAGCGTGACGTCGTGCAGCACGGACCGGCTGCCGTAGCCCTTGGCCACCGAGTGGAGGTTGACGAGGTTGCGCGGCGGCATCGGACAGATGTATCGGATCGGACCGGTGGCGCGGGCTCTGACAGGATGCGGGCCATGAGCCGGATCGCCGTCATCCCCGGGGACGGGATCGGCCCGGAGGTGTGCGCCGTGGCGCTCCGGGTGCTCGATGCCGTGGCCCCGGGCCTGGAGTTCGAGACGTTCCCGTGGGGCTCTGACCACTACTTGAGCACCGGGCGGATGATGCCCGCCGACGCGCTGGAGACCCTGGCGGCCTTTGACGCGATCCTGTTCGGCGCCGTCGGTTCGCGCGAAGTGCCCGACCACGTGACCCTGTGGGGGCTGCGCCTGGCCATCGTGCAGGGCTTCGATCAGGGGGTGAGCCTGCGCCCGGCGCGGCTGCTGGCCGGCGTGCGCGGCCCGCTGGCCGATCGCACGCCGGACGACATCGACATGGTGGTCGTCCGCGAGAACACCGAGGGCGAGTACTCGGGCATCGGCGGCTTCACCCGCCGGGGCCTGCCGGGCGAGGTCGCGGTGCAGACCACCGTGTACTCGCATGACGGGATCGCGCGCACCGCGCGCTACGCCTTCGAGCTCGCGCGCACACGCGAGGCGCGGCACGTGACCAGCGTCACCAAGTCAAACGCGAGCCCCCACGCCAGCGTGCTGTGGGACGAGGTGGTGGCGTCGGTGGCCGCGGAGTTCCCCGATGTGTCGTGGCAGTCGATGCTCGTCGACGCCGCGGCGGCGCGGCTCGTGCTCGCCCCGCAGGAGTTCGACGTGATCGTCGCCTCAAACCTGCACGGCGACATCCTGTCTGACCTCACGGGCGCGCTGGCGGGCAGCCTCGGCATGGCGCCGAGCGCCAACCTCAGCCTCGATGGCTCGCGCCCGTCGATGTACGAGCCCGTCCACGGCTCGGCGTTCGATCTCGTCGGTCACGGGCGGGCCAACCCCATCGGGATGGTGCTCTCCGCCGCCCTCATGCTCGACGACCTGGGAGCGGGCGACAGCGCCGAGCGGGTGCGGCGCGCGGTGGCGTCGGCCTGCGCGGACGGGGTGCTGACGCCCGACGTGGGCGGGCGCGCGAGCACCGGCGAAGTCGCCGACGCCATCTTGTCCGCCCTGTAGCGGCGGCGTCCCTGTACGTTGTCGCGATGGACATCGCCGACGCGCGGGAGCTCTGGACGCCGGCGGGCGTGTATTGCAACACCGCCAGCTACGGGCTGCCGCCCCGTCCGGCATGGGACGCTCTGCAGGCCGTGCTGTCCGACTGGCAGGGCGGCCGGACGAGCTGGGAGCCGTGGGGCGAGAGCGTCGAGGCGTCACGCGCCGCCTTCGCGCGCCTCGTCGGCGTCGACGCCACGCGCGTCGCGGTCGGCGCGACGGTGTCAGAGCTTGTCGGCTCGGTGATCACCGCGCTGCCCGCGGGCGCTCGGGTGGTGGTGCCGGACATCGAGTTCACCTCGCTGCTGTTCCCGCTGCTGGTGCAGAGCCGCCTGGACGTGCGCACGGTCCCGGTGGCGGATGTGGCCGACGCGGTGGCGGCCGGCGCCGACGCGGTGGCGTTCAGCGCGGTCCAGATGAGCACCGGCGAGGTGGCCGATGTCGATGCGGTCTTGGATGCCGCGGCCGACGTTGACGCGGTCACGATCTGCGACGCCACCCAGAGCCTCGGCTGGCTGCCGACCGACGGCGGCCGTTTCGACGTGCTCGTGTGCACGGCCTACAAGTGGCTGATGTCGCCGCGCGGCACCGCCTTTGTCAGCGTGTCCGAGCGCCTGCTCGACGACGTCGTCCCGCACAGCGCCGGCTGGTACTCGGGCGAAGACGTCCACACGAGCTACTTCGGCCCGCCGCTGCGGCTGGCCGCGTCAGCCCGGCGCCTGGACGTCTCGCCGGCGTGGTTCTGCTGGATCGGGACCCAGCCGGCGCTCGAGCTCATCGAGGAGATCGGCGTCGACGCGATCCACGCGCACAACCTCTCCCTGGCCAACCGCTTCCGCGCGGGGCTCGGACTGGAGCCGTCCGACAGCGCGATCGCGTCCGTTGACGTGTCCGACGCAGCGGCGCGGCTGGAGCGCGCCGGGATCGTCGCGGCCATGCGCGGCGGGCGGCTGCGGACCTCCTGGCACGTCTACAACACCCAGGACGACGTCGACCGCGTGCTCGACGTCCTCGCCGGCTAGCCAGGCAGACGGGAGGTCACGCCGGCAGCGTCGGCGCCCCGTTCATCGTGTGCGCGTCACCGTCGATGTCGACTGCGCCCAGCCGCTGGATGCGGCGCGCGACGACGGCCGTCATCCAGCGCATCCCGCAGGTCTCGCTGAGCCGCGCGGCCTGCGCGATGGCGCTGCTGAAGTCGCGGTCCGCATGCCTGTGGTCCGGCGGCGCTTCGAGCCATTCGTGCAGTCGCTGCCACATCGCGGCGTGGACGTCGCACACGCTCTGCAGGAACTGCACGGGAGCCGCCCGGTGCCAGAAGTCACGGTCGCTGAGCTCGTCCTGCAAGCGCTCGAACTGCCGCACCGGCGGCTCGCCGGATCGCAGCGGAGCCGTCAGCCGTGACCACAATCGTGGTTCGCGCGCGTTGCGCGTTGCGACACCCGACGTCGCGGCAGCCACCGGCACGGGGCGGAGCTCAGGGCGCGAGGTCCCGTTGGCCTGCGACGATGACGCCGGGCCGCCGCCGTTGGCCCCACCCCCGGTGATCGGCTCCAACTGGCCGAGCAGGGTCGCCAGCCGCCGTTCGTTGACCGACACCTCGGCCTTGACCTCGCGACAGAGCTCGCGGTAGGCCTCGGGGCTGTCGGGATCGCCCTCGGTATCGCGCGCGAAGCGCGGGAGGGCGACGTCCAGCGGCTCGAACCCGTACCGCGCACCCCACTCCTTGACTTCGTCGATGAGGTCGCACCGCGCCGGCCAGTGCTTGTAGTCCCGCGCCATCCGAGCCACCATCTGCCACGCCTTGGCCTCGTCCTTGCTCCATTGGATGACCACGTGGGGGTCGACGTCCGAGACCACCAGGTCGCGCCTCTGGTGCCACACGCTCTCCCACCGCCGCGCGGTATCCGCGAGCAGCAGGTTGGTGTAGAGGGACATCTCCCAACGGCTGGCCCGCCGCGGCCGCCGTGGAGTGGGCGCCGGCGATGGGAAGAAGATCGCCTCGAAGTGCTTGAAGGCCGAGCTCTCGCGCAGTCCATCGAGATCGGGATCCTCGCTGAGAACCCAGTCGCGCCGCTCGGAGGCGTGGGAGCTCGGCGTCGACGACATGGCCCGCTTGAGATGTTCGACCGCCAGCGCTTCCAGCTCGGTCCGAGACGCCCCCTGCACGCAGTTCGTCTCGACAAGGAGCGGCAGGGCGTACAGGGTGGCCGCGCTGTATTCCTCCGTCCAGGTGCGAAACACTCGCCCCGCCCGGCGGCGCGCGATCGCTGGTCGAGCCTCCCAGCCGGGTGCCGAAGCGAGCGTGGCCGCGGCACCCGGTTGCGGCCCGGCCAGCGTGCGTTCGATGTAGCCCAGGCGCAGCCGGATCGCGGCGATGGTCAGCTTCACGGACAGGGGAGTCAGCGACCCCGGTTGGGTCCGGCGCCACCGCAGCGACGACTGCAACTCCCGGAGCTCGCCCTCGGCAAGCTGCGCGAAGACGTCGCGCAATTCGTAGTAGCGATGGTCGGCGTCGTCGGTGTCGTCTGTGGCCTCGGCGGCGGGGGCCCCATCGAGCAGCTTGACGATCCGCTGGCGTGCTGGGCCGTCCTCGCGGGCGAGGACACCGTGGTGCTCCAGGAGCTTCTGCAGCTCGGGGCTCAGGCGCGTGCGAAGGATCAACCGCTGCCGATCGCGCCGGGTGCGGCCGCCGGGCTTGCACCACTGGTGGGCGAACTTGATGCCGCCGAGGAGGACGGCGAGCCGGTACCGGGCGATCCGCCCGCTGGCCCTGCGATTGCGCCGCGCCTTGCGGTTGTACAACCTGCGCGCCGTCTTGTCCGCGACCCGCCGGGCGGCCGCGTAGGTCGCGACCGCGTCCATGTAGAGCCCCAGCTTTTCCTCGATGAATCCCTTGCACAGGCGGAGATCCACGCTCTTGGGATCGAGCTCCAGCGCCTGGAAGCAGTGCGCCAGGGCCTCGTCGTACCGGCGGGCGCTGGTGAGCTCTTGCGCCCGCTCATAGCTGTGGACCACCAACCCGGGCATCGGGTAGCGCCGCCACCCCGACCACGGTGCGCGATTGCTCAGACGGGTCCGCGGCAGCACGGCAGCGGTGACCATGTCCGCGGCCTGCACGATGGCGTCGTCCCACGAGCATGCCCATGCCGTCTCGATCGGCACGCCCTCGTTGGGGAGCCGGGTCAACTGAGTGGTGACGCCAAGACGCGGCTTGCCTGACGGGGGTGCCGCCTGTTGGGTGAGCGTGACGCTGACCTCGTAACCGTGCGTTGGGATCGCGGCGCGGACCATGCTCACGATGCTCCCGAGCATGTTCGAGGCGTCGAGGTGCGATCCGTCGAGCACCGAGAGGAAGTCCTCGGCCGGGCTGGCGCCGGGAACCGGAGTCGGCGCGTGCAGACGCAGCTGCATCAGACGCCCGCGGAACAGGGTCGTCAGATGGGCGATGTCGATGTCGGTGACACTCGCGGCGACGGCGATCTCCTGGACGAAGATCGGGCCCGGCTTGAACACCAGCCACTCGAAGCGCAACCGTCGCAAGATCGAGGCCAGAGCGATCACGATCAGTGACGCGAGCGGGATCGCGACCGCCGGCTTCGTCACCGTCGTGATCACGTAGTGAACCTGGTCGCTGAACGCCGGCCCCCCGGCGCCGGGCTTGCCCGTCTCATAGGCCAGGCCGGCAAGCAGCCCCACCAAGGTGACAAGCCCGACACAGCGCCATCCCACCGGCCACCACACGGCGGCGAGCTTTGGCACGTCTCCACCGCCCCGCAACCACGACAACAGTCCCGGACGCACCCGGGTGCCACTGCTTCTCATGATGCTGCCCCCTGTCCCTGCCACGCCCCGCATGGCTTCGCATCCCAACGACCCCTCGAGGTCAACGCCCCGTTCTCATGCGACCGTACACCTCGCGCCGCGGCGGATGTGTGAGATCCGCGCGCCTAGGACCTACACAAAGCACCACATCCCTACCCAGAGCTCGCCGCCGAATTCTGGTGCTTTCGACCTATTGCTCCCGAGCCGGCCCGTCGCCCTCCCTGGCACCATGGGCGTCATGAAGGCCGACGCGCTCCGGGATCTCTGTCTCACCTTTCACGGCTCCGAGGAGACGTTCCCATTCGGCTTCGAGACCTCCGTGTTCAAGGTGGCGGGCAAGGTGTTCGCCCTGTCGCGCCTGGAGGGCGAGCCGCTCTCGGTCAGCCTGAAGTGCGAGCCCCAGCTGGCCGAGCAGCTCCGGGCGGCCCATCCGTGCATCACCGCGGGCTACCACCTCAACAAGCGCCATTGGAACACCGTCGTGCTCGACGGCAGCCTCCCCGAGCCGATGGTGGCGGACATGATCGAGGACTCCTATGACCTGATCGTGTCCAAGCTCTCGCGCGCCCGCCAGCGCGCGCTGCTCTGGCGCGGCGCCGCCTAGGGCAGACGGCCGGCGCGAGCCGAGGACACCGCGGCGCCGATGAGCAGCACCACCCCGCCGGCGGCGAACCACCAGGTGATCTCCTTCTTGCGGGTCACCGTGCTGAGCTGGCTGCCGAGCTTCTTGTAGATCGAGCTGAGCTCGTCGGAGCTGCGGGCGTTGAAGGCACGGCCGCCCGAGAGGCGGGCGATCTCCTCCATGAGCTGAGGATCGGGCGGCACCGCCTGAGGCTGGCCGAAGGGATCGGGGTTGGGGAGCACCCCGCCCGCGGTCCCGAGCGCGACGGTGTAGATGGGGATCTTGTCCTTCTTGGCCTCCTGGCTGACCGCCACCGGATCAGGCCCGGCGTTGGCGGCGCCGTCGGAGAGCAGGACGATCGCCGAGGGCGGATGCTTCTTGGCGGAGCCCTGCAACAGCTGGAGCGCCAGCTGCAGCGCGTCGCCGGTGTCGGTGCCGCCGTTGGGCACCAGCGAGTCCTCCAGCGACCGCGCCGCGGCGTGGTTGGCGGCCGGCCCCTGGACGGCGTCCGGCGAGGTCCCGAAGCCGATGGCGCCGACGCGGACGCTCGAGGGGAGCTGATCGATGAAGGTGTTGGCCGCCGACACCGCCGCCGCCAGCCGGGTGGGCTGCACATCCTGGGCCGCCATCGAGCCGGAATGGTCGGTGACGAGCATCATGTTGGCCTCACCCGTGGGGACGTGGTGGGTGACGCGGGGGCGCGCCAGGGCCAGGCCGAGCAGCGCCACGGCGGCGAGGACGAGCGCCGTCGGAACGTGGCGCTCCCACGATGGCGTCGAGGCGACCACCTGCCGGACGGTGGCCACCGCGGGGAAGCGGATGGCATAGCGGCGCTTGCGGCGCTGCGCCCACACGTAGGCGGCGATGCCGGCTGGGATGAGGAGCAGCGAAAGCAGCCACAGCGGCGACGCGAAGCTCATCGCAGCCGCCGACCCAGCTCGACGAGCCACTCCTCGTCGGTGGTGAGCGTGGTGTGGTGCACGCGCAGCCGGCGCAGCTCCTTGGCCACGACGTCACGACGCTCGCGCTCGAGCTGGGCGAAGCGCTCGCGGACCCGGCGCCGCCCGGTATTGACCTCGACCCGCGCCCCGGTCTCGGGGTCGACGAGCATCAGGTGGCCCACCGCGGGCAGCTCGATCTCACGCGGATCGAGCACCTCGATCGCCAGCACGGAGTGACGGACGCGCAGCGAGCCGAGCGGACGTTCCCATGCCCGCTGGTCGCGGAAGTCGGAGATGAGGACCACCAGGCCCGGCTGGCCGGCCAGCTTGCCCACCCGGGCCAGCGCGTCGGCCATCGCCTCGGGATCCTCGCGCCCATCGACCGCGACGCCGGCCTCCAGCCGCCGGCGCACCGCGATCATGCCGGGCCGCGACCCGCGCGGCGGCGACACCTGCGCGGAACCGGCGCCGAAGGTGACCAGGCCGACGCTGCCCGCGCGGCGCACGCCGAGACGGCCGAACACCAGCCCTGCCCCCTCGGCCACGTCGGCCTTGAGCCGCTGCGCGGTCCCGAACGCCATCGAGGGCGAGACATCCAACACGATCCACGTCGTCAGCGCCCGCTCGGGCACGTGCAGGCGCACGTGGGGCGTGCCGGTGCGTGCGCTCGCGGAGGCGTCGATGTGGCGGACGTCATCGCCCATCTCGTACGGGCGCAGCTGGGCGAGCTCGGTGCCCAGGCCGACGCCGGCGGCCCGGCGGTCACCCGGCAGGGTCTGGGCCACGAGACGGTTGACGGCGAGGTCGATCGCCTCGATGAGCGGCTGCGGGATCGGGCCGGGGCCCTGACGCGCGGCGGGCGGCGCGAGGAGCCCGGCACTCACGCGCTCATCAACCCCCCGGCGCTCCGGTCCTCGCGCTCGGTGCGCATGAGCCGGCGCGCGCCGGGCTGGGGCACGGTGTCCAGGACCTGCTCGATGAGCTCGTCGGCGGTGACCCCGTCGCTCAGTGCGTCGTAGGAGAGCACGATGCGGTGGCGCAGCAGGTCCGGGGTGAGGTCGCGGATGTCCTGGACCTCGACGTAGGCGCGCCCGCGCAGCAGGGCGAGCGCGCGGGCGGCCTGGACGAGGCCGATCGGACCGCGGGGGCTCGAGCCGAACTCGATCATGCCCGCGATGTCCTTGAGTCCGTTCTCCGCCGGATGGCGGGTGGCGTCGGCGAGCGACACCGCATAGCCGATGACCTCGCGGTCCACCATGACCGTCTGCACCGCCTGGGCGTGTCGCCGCAGGTCGTCGAGCGCCAGACACTCGCGCACATCAACCGACTCGCGAATGCTGCGCCCGACGACCGCGGCCTCCTCCCCCGGGGTCGGGTAGTCGACGACGATCTTCATCAGGAAGCGGTCGACCTGGGCCTCGGGCAGCGGATAGGTGCCCTCGGACTCAATCGGGTTCTGCGTGGCCATGACGATGAACGGCAGCGGGACCCCGTAGCTGGTCCCGCCGATGGTCACCTGCTGCTCCTGCATGACCTCCAGCAGCGCGGACTGCACCTTGGCGGGCGCGCGGTTGATCTCGTCGGCGAGCAGGAAGTTGTGGAACACCGGGCCGAGCTCGGTGTCGAACTTGCCCGTGTCGGGCCGCCACACGCGCGTGCCGACCAGGTCGGCGGGCACGAGGTCGGGGGTGAACTGGATGCGGCCGTACGTCCCGCCCAGCGAGGCGGCCAGCGTCTTGACGGTCAGCGTCTTGGCCAGCCCCGGGACGCCCTCGAGCAGCACGTGGCCGCCGGCGAGCAGGCTGACGAGCAGGCGCTCGAGCATCGCGTCCTGGCCGACGATGACGCGCTTGATCTCATAGAGCACCTGTTGCAGGGCGTCGCGGGCCTCGTGTCGCTGTTGGGTGTTGGCTTCGATGTCAGTCAAGGGGTCCTCCAGGACTCTGGGTCTCTTCGTTAGATGATGCGGCCGAACCACATGAGGGTCATGGCGCCGCCGACGAGCAGCAGCACGAGCCCGCCGCCGGCGACGTCCGCGGTGATCTCGCGCTTGACCTTCTTGTGGCCGAGCTGGACGGCGAGGTGTTGGTAGATCTCGCTGGCCTTGGCGCTGTTGGCGGCCGTGTAGGCCTTCCCGCCGGAGCTCTGGGCGATCTGCGCCAGCTCCTGCGAGCTCACCGGGACGGGCGCGTTGACCGTCTGGCCGTTCTTCTTGATGGGGATGGTGCCGTTGGGCGTCCCCAGGGAGATCGTGTAGACGGGGATGTGGTCGGCCTTGGCCTGGCGCGCGGCGGCCAACGGGCCGGTGCCGACGTTCGAGCTGCCGTCTGAGAGCAGGACGATCGCGCCGGGCGGGCGCTTGCCGGCCTTCTTGGGCAGCGTGGAGAGCACGTGCACGGCCGTGTTGATGGCCTCGCCGATCGCGGTGCCCCCGCCGCCCGGGCGCAGGCCGGCGATCGCGCCCTGGGTCAGCGCGTGGTTGGTCGTGGGGGACTGGAGCAGGACGGGCCGCCGGGCGAACTCGAGCAGTCCGACCTGGACGCTGCCGGACATCCCGGAGACGAACTTGGAGCCCGCCCTCTGGGCCGAGCCCAGGCGGGAGGGCTTGATGTCGGTGGCGCTCATCGAGCTCGAGATGTCGTTGGCCAGCATGATCGCCGCGCTGTTGACCGGGACCGCGACGGTGCGCTGAGGCCGGGCCGCGGCGGCGATGAGCAGGCCGATGGCGATCGCGAAGACGAGCATCGGTGCGTGGCGGCGCCAGCCGGGGCGCCACGGCGTCACCGACTCGGTCATGAGCGGCGCGGCGAAGGCGGCGGCCGCGCCACGTCGCCGGCGCTGCTGGCCGAGGTACCAGATGACGAGGACCGGGACGGCGGCCAGGCCGACGAGGACGATGGGCGAGGAGAAGCTCACGGGTACGGAGTGGGCGGGCCGGCGAAGGTCGCGACGAGCGTGAGGTCGGCGCTGCCGTTGTTGACCTCCAGCGTCACCTTGTCGCCGGAGTGCAGGCCCTTGGTCGCGTCGGTGATGCTGGAGGTGGAGCCGACCGGGTGGTTGTTGACGAGCACGATGGTGTCCGCGGGCTCCAGCCCGGCCCGGTCCCCGTTGCTGTTGGGCGTCACCGTCTCGACCAGCGGGACGCCCTGTGGCCCGGTGATGATCTCCATCCCCAGCCACTTGATCGGCCGGGTGTTCCCGGTCACCTGCGGGGGCGCCGGCGAGTTCAGCGGCGAGGTGCTCGTGTGGTCGGAGCCGATGACCTTGCTCAGCCCGAAGGCGGCGGCCACGACGACGATGGCCCCGATGGCCACGGGCAGGACCCATGGACGGACCGAGCGCCGCGGGGCGCGCGGCGCCGCAGGCTGGGGCGGGGTGGCGGCGGGCTCGGGCTGAGGCCGGGGCTCGCGCACACGCTGCGTCGTGGCCTCCTCGGACTCGTTCTCCCAGTCGCCTGACCAGAGATGCTTCGGTCCACTCATAAGACGGGTGTCAAGGTAGGCGACATTCGTGAGAGGTCCTTAAGAGCTGTTGCGCCGATCCGTCGGTTGTTTCCGACACCGGGATCATGGAGCATGGCGGGCCGATGACCACGCACCCGCTCGACCCGCTCAGCGCTGACGAGATCCGCCAGGCCGCCGCGATCCTGCGCCGCGACCGGGGCGTGGGCGAGCGCTGGCGCTTTGCCTCGATCGAGCTGCGCGAGCCGGCCAAGGACGTGGTGCGCACGTGGGATGACGGCCCGGCCGCCGGCGCGTGCGAGCGCTCGGCACGCGTGGTGTGCTGGAACCGCGAGGACGGCAAGGCCTACAAGGCACTCGTCTCCTTGACGTCGGACGAGGTGGTGAGCTGGGCCCACGAGCCCGACGGGCAGCCCAATATGACCGTCGACGAGGTCCACGAGTGCGACGTGGCGATGCGGCGCGAGCCGCGCGTGATCGAGGCGCTGGCCCGGCGCGGCATCACCGACATGGACCGCGTGCTCGTCGAGGCGTGGGCCTACGGCGCCCACCTGCTGCCCGAGCCCTACTCGGACCGACGGCTGGGCTGGGCCGACGTCTGGTATCGCTCCCAGCCCGGATCGAACCCGTACGCGAACCCGGTCACCGGGCTGCACCTGGTGATCGACCTCAACACCATGGAGCTCCTGGAGGTCGAGGACACCGGCGCGATCGAGGAGCCGGCGGCGATGGGCGAGTACGTGCCGCGTCTGGTGCCGGGCCTGACGCTGCGCGACGACGTGCGGCGTCTGGAGATCACCCAGCCGGACGGGCCGTCCTTTGTCCTGGAGGGCAACCTGCTGCGCTGGCAGCGGTGGTCGATGCGGGTCGGCTTCAACTACCGCGAGGGACTGGTGCTCCACACCGTCGGCTACGAGGACGGTGGCCAGGTGCGCTCGGTGGCGCACCGGCTGTCCTTCGCCGAGATGGTGGTCCCCTACCGCGATCCGACCTCCGAGCACTATCGGCGCACGGCGTTTGACATCGGCGAGTGGGGGCTGGGCTTCATGACGACCTCGCTCGAGCTCGGCTGTGACTGCCTGGGCGAGATCGCCTACCTCGATGCGGTGCTGCACGACACCGCCGGAGAGCCGTACGCGATCCCCAACGCCGTCTGCATCCACGAGGAGGACGACGGCGTGCTGTGGAAGCACGTCGACGAGGTCAGCGGCGCCGAGACGCGGCGCATGCGCCGGCTGGTCGTTTCCTTCCACGTGACCGTCGGCAATTACGAGTACCTCGTCTACTGGCGCTTTCACCAGGACGGCAACATCCAGGCCGAGGTCCGGGCCACGGGGATCATGGTGACCACGCACTTCGCCGAGGGCCGCCAGCCGCCGTACGGGACGCTGGTGGACGAGCGCACCTACGCACCGTTTCACCAGCACTTCCTGGTGGCCCGGCTGGACCTCGACGTCGACGGCGAGGCCAACACGGTCGTGGCCTCGGAGTCAGAGGCGCTGCCCATCGGGCCCGACAACCCGTATGGCGTGGCGTTGGTCCAGCACGAGACGGCCTTGCGCAGCGAGGCGGAGGGGATGCAGGACTACGACTGGTCGGTCCAGCGCGGCTGGAAGGTGATCAACCCCGGCGTGCGCAATGGGCTCGGGGGGCCGGTGGGCTACAAGCTGGTGCCCGATGCCTGCTTCCCGGCCATGCTCTCGCCCGACTCACCCGTCCTGCGCCGCGCCCAGGTCCTGGCCCACACGCTGTGGGTGACGCCCTTTGACGAGGAGGAGCGTTGGCCGTGCGGCGAGTTCGTCGTTCAGAGCCACGACGATCGCGGCCTGCCGGTCTGGACGGCCGCCAACCGCTCGATCGAGGACACCGACGTCGTCCTCTGGTACGTCTTCGGCATCCACCACATCACCCGCCCCGAGGAGTGGCCGGTGATGCCGGTGGACACCGTCTCCTTCTGGCTGAAGCCCGTCGGGTTCTTTGACCGCAACCCGGCCCTGGACGTGCCGCCCAGTCACTGAGGCAGCTCGATCCTCTGCTCCCCGAAGACGGCCGCCCTACCGTCGAGGCGCCCGCCGAGCGCGGCGACAAACGGCTCAATCGCCGCGAGGTAGAGGTCTCTCGGGCTGAGTGACTCCGGGTCCGGAGGCTCACACGCATCGAGTGCCGCATCGATCTCGGCGTCGGTCACCCCGGCGCCGGTGAGAGCGTTGGCGATCAGGTTCTGGGCCTCGATGATGCGCGCGTAGGCGGCGACCCGCGCCTCATCGATGGGCAACTCCTGGCGGACTACCTTCCATGACTTGGCGGCTCTCGGCGCCATCCGGGTCCCTCCCTTCCGTTGTCTCGTCGGTACGTGTTGTACCGCCGCTCGGCCTCGGGGATCGCCCGCTTGTACCAGTCGTTCCAGGCGCCCCGCTTGTCGCCGCCGACCAGCATGAGCGGTCCGCTGCGCTCAAACACGAACAGGACCCGGATCGAGCCGGTACGCAGCTCCTTCATGTTGTGCAGGCGTGAGCCCTTGACGCGGTCCACCAGCGGCCGCCCCATCGTGTTGCCGCCGGTCTGGAGGGCGTCCATGGCGGCGGCCACACGGTTGGCCCGCTCGGGCGACAGCGCCTTCAGCCATCCCCGGACCTCTGGGGTCATCGCCGGGTCGCGTTTTCTCTCCACATAACTAGAGAGCCTCGAGCGAGCCGGTTTTCACCCCCCTGCAAGATCAGAAAACTGCTCCGCCAGCCACGCCGCCTGCCGGACCTTGTGAAAGGCCTCGCCTCCCTCGTGGTCGTTGTAGGGGTAGGTGACGATCTCCTTGGGGCCGCCGTAGGCGTTGAACGCGGCGTAGACCGTCGAGGGCGGGCACGTCTCGTCCATCAGCGCCACCGAGAACAGCGCCGGAGCGCTCGCGCGGCGGGCCAGCACCGCCCCGTCGAAGTAGGCCAGCGTTGCGAACGCGGCCTCCTCATGGTCGCGGTGCGAAGCCAGGTAACGGACGATCTCCAGGTATGGGTTGGTCATCGCCACCTGGCTGGAGCGGCGAAAGTCACAGAGGAAGGGCACGTCGGGCATCACCGCGCGTACTCCGTCGGCCAACCCCGCGACCGCCAGCGACAGACCGCCGCCCTGCGAGGCGCCCGTGACCGCGATCGCCTCGGCGTCGACCCCGTCGACCGTCCCCATGAACTCCACGGCACGCACGGCGTCGGCGTACACCCGGCGGTAGTAGTAGTTGGCGGGATCGGTGATCCCACGGGTCATGTATCCCGGCTGGGCGGGCGCCGACCCGGCCGGGTCGGGCGTGTCGCCGGTCGACCAGCCGCTCCCCTGCCCACGCGTGTCCATGACGAGGTGGGCGTAGCCCGCCGCGGCCCAGAACACATTCTCGAACACCAGGCCCCGGCCGCCGCCGTAGCCCTGGTACTGGATGACCGCCGGCAGCGGACCATCGCCGGGCACGCGCCGCGAGGGCAGGTGCAACCACCCACGGATGGGGTCACCGCCAGACCCGCGCCACGAGACGTCAAAGCTCTCCAACACGGTGAACGGGGAGTCCGCGGCAGCCACCTGCGGGTCGAGGTCGTGGGCGCGGGTCTCGGCGAGCGTCTGCTCCCAAAAGGAGTCCAGGTCGTCGGGTGCCTGCAGCGGCGGGTCATAGGTGGCCAGCTCGTGGCCGGAAAGGTCGAATTGCGGCATACGGATCGGCGGCTCCTGCCGGGGGTCGGGCGCATCAGCGCGGTGACTCGATGATCACGTCCCGCGTGCGCCGGCGGTCACAACCAACGACCCCCCGGGCGCCCACGAGACGCAGCGCCAACCTACCGCGCGCCGCCCCCGGTGGCCGCCGCGACGAGCCGGTGCACGATCGGCCCGGCGCGCCGCGCGTGCCACACCAGCGTCGTCGGCAGTGGGCTCTGGTCCTCGCCTCGCAGCGCGATCGCGGTGACGCCCGGGACCGCCAGCTGAGCGATCCCAAGCGGGACGATCGACACCCCCAGCCCGCCGGCGACGGGCCCCATGACCGAGGGCAGGTCCGGGGCCTCGTGGGCCACGCCCGGCTCAAAGCCGGCCCGCGCGCACATCCGATGGATGCCGCCGACCAGCTCCGAGCCGCGCGCCGGGCCCGACAGGATCCATGGTTCGTCCGCCAGCGCCGCCAGCGCGATCCTCCGCCGCCCGGCCAGCGGGTGATCGGAGGGCACGACGGCGAGGAACGGCTCGGGGTCGAGCGCCGCGGTCCCGACCTCCCAACGCACCTCGCCGACCGGCGGCACGCGGGCGAGACCGGCATCGATGCGGTCCTCAGCCAGGGCATCGAGCTGGTCTGAGGAGTTGAGACGCAGGAGTTCGACCTCGACCGCGGGCACTCGGCGGCGCAGCACCCGCAGCAACTCAGGCAAGCGCAGGAAGGCGGAGCTCGCGACAAAGCCGAGGCGCAGCAGCCCCGTCTCCCCGTCCCGGGTCCGCTGGGCGGCGCGCCGCGTCGCGTCGGCGGCCCGCAGCGTTGAGCGCGCCTCAGCCAGGATGCTCTCGCCGGCGGGGGTGAGCCGCACCCGCCGGTTCGTGCGCTCGAACAGGCGCACGCCCAGCTCGGCCTCGAGCGTCCGGATCCGCTGGCTCAGCGGCGACTGAGCCATCTGGAGGCGATCGGCCGCACGCGAGAAGTGAAGCTCGTCGGCGACCGCGACGAACGCCTCGAGATGCCGCAACTCCATGAGACGCTTAGTGTCTCATATGACCCTCAATAAGTCTTGAACAAGCACATTGCATGACCGACACTTCGCGCCATGACCACCGACAGAACCGCCATCATCACCGGCGCGAGCTCCGGTATCGGCCGCGCCATCGCCGAGCGGCTGGCCGCCGACGGCATCCGCCTCGGCCTGCTCGGGCGTGATCTCGACCGCCTGGCCGAGGCCGCCCACGCCACCCATGCCGTCGCCGCCGAGCGCGCCGACGTCACCGACCGCCACGTGCTCACCGCGGCCCTGGATCGCATCCGGAGCGCGTTGGGCCGCGTCGACATCGTCGTGACCAACGCGGGAGGCACCGGCGGCGTCGACACCGATCAGGATCCCGACTCGGCCGCCGCCACCTGGCGCGATGTCCTGGACCGCAACCTCACCGGCACCTTCTACACCGTGCTCGCGCTGGCGCGGCATGTCTCACGGCCGGGGGGCCGAGTGGTCACGCTGTCGTCGATCGCCTCGGCCACCGGCGGCTCGCACGGGGCACTGGCGTACGCGGCGGCCAAGGCCGGGACCGACGGCTTCACCCGTGCGCTCGCGGGCGAACTCGGGCCGCACGGCATCGCGGTCAACGCCGTGGCGCCCGGCTACGTCGCGGGCACCCGCTTCTTCGGCGAGGGTGACCAGGCCGAGCGCCGGGAGAGATTCACCCGCCTGATCCCGTCAGGCCGGGTCGGCGAGCCCACCGACGTCGCGGCGCTCGTGTCGTTTCTGTGCCGGCCGGAGGCCGATCACATCCGCGGCCAGATCCTGCACGTCAACGGAGGCCAGCACCTCGCGGGCTGAGCTCGGTCACCTCGCGCAGGAACGGAACGGTGTCGCCCCGCTGGGGCGGCTCGTCGAGCTCCTCGGCGTAACGGCGCCCCTCCCAGACGGCGGCGGCGATGGTGCCCGGCGCCAGGCAGTCCCCGACGGCGCACACGGTCTTCAGGCCGGCGTCGGCCCAGTCTGACCGGCGCTCGAGTAACCCCTGATAGACGGCGTCCTCGGGTACGCGCGCGGTGACGAACACCGCGGCGCCGGCGGCGATCTGGCGCTCGCGGCCGGTGAACACGCACGTCGCACGAACCTGGCCCGCCTCGGTGGCCGTGACCGCGTGGGACGCGACGATGTCGACGTCGAGCTCGAGCAGGCGGCGCTGGATGCGGTGCTGCTCCATGGTGTTGGTGGTCCAGCTCGACGGGCAGTGCGCGGGGGTGACCAGCGTGACGTGGCGCCCGGCGCGGGCGAGCAGCTCGGCCAGCACGCCGCCCATGTAGTAGTGGTCATCGTCATAGATGACCACGCGCTCGGCGTCCGTCAGCGCGCCCGCCATCAGATCGTCGGGGGTGAGCACCGGCAGCGCGGCATCGAGCGAGATCGGCCGGGTGTGGTGGCGCCCGACGCCGTCGGCGCGCCAGCGCGCCCCGGAGGCCACCGCGACGTGATCGAAGTCGTAGTCCAGGATCTCGTCGGCGGTGACCTCGCCCTGGGTGCGCTGCACCGTGCGCAGCCGCCGCAGCTGCGCCTCGCGGTAATCGGCGACGCGGATGTAGCTGGCCATCCCGGGCAGCCGCGCCTCACGGGCCACCCGGCCCCCGAGCGTGGCCGAGGCCTCGGCCAGGATCACCGTGTAGCCGCGCTTGCCGAGCGACGCCGCCGCCTCGAGGCCCGCCGGCCCTCCTCCGACGATCAACACCTTCGCGTCGGTGGTGCGATGGCGGATGCGTTCCGGATGCCAGCCACGACGCCACTCCTCCCCCATAGACGGGTTCTGGGTGCAGCGGATCGGGGACATCGTGAAGTCTCCCGACACGCAGACGTTGCAGCCGATGCACTCGCGGATGTCCTCCAGCCGGCCCTCCTGGATCTTGCGGGGCAGGAACGGGTCGGCGATCGAGGGCCGCGCCGCGCCGATCAGGTCCAGGATCCCGCTGCGCACCATGCGCACCATCGTGTCGGGCGAGGTGAAGCGGCCCACCCCGACCACCGGCTTGGAGGTGAGCTGCTTGAGGCCGCGCACGTACTGCTCCTGCTCGGCCTCCTCGCCGAAGCGCGCGGTGACCGAGTCGTCCTCCCAGGAGCCCAGGACGAAGTCCCACAGGTCGGGCAGCTCGCCCAGGGTCCCGATGACGTCCTCGATGTCCGCGCGGGTGATGCCCTCCTCGCCGAGCAGCTCGTCCACGGTGATGCGGCAGGCGACCGCGGCGCGCCCGTCGCACTCCTCGCGCGTGTCCTCCAGGATCTCGCGCAACAGTCGCATCCGGTTCTCCGAGGAGCCGCCGTAGGCGTCGGTGCGGTCGTTGTAGCGGCGCGACAGGAAGTGGTGGATCCCGCCGAGCGCGTGACCGGCATAGACGTAGACCAGGTCATAGCCCGCCTGCAGCGAGCGCCGCACCGCGGCCCGGTGCCACCGGCGCAGGTCGGCGATGTCATCCAGATCCATCCGCCGGGCCTGGACCGGGTCCGCCGTGAACGTCGCCACCGGCAGGTGCGCGGGGCCCATCGGCGCCACCCGGCTGTACAGGTTGGAGCCGTTCATCCCGTTGTAACAGAGCTCGATCCCGGCCAGGGCGCCGTGCTCGTGAACGCTGTCGGCGATGCGGGCGATCGCCGGGATGTCCTGGTCGTCCCAGATCCGCAGCTCGATGAACGGCGTGACCTCCGACGAGTAGTGGATCTCGGCCTGCTCGGTGCACACCACCGCCCAGCCGCCCTCGGCCTTGACCGCCCGCATCTCGGCGTGTGACGACACGTCGCGGTAGCCCATGCCGTTGCAGTGGGGCACCTGGAAGAAGCGGTTGCGCGCGGTCACCGGCCCGATCGTGACCGGCTCGAGCAGGACGTCGAAGCGAGAGGGCACGGGCGGCAGTCTTCCACGCCGCCCGTGCCTTCGGGCTCAGCCTTGCGAGAGCGCGGGGGTCGCGTCGATCGTCCGACCGGCCGCCTTGGGCGCCCGCTCCAGCGCGACGACCGCGACCACGATCGCCGCGACGACGAGCAGGGCGCCGACGACGAATCCGAGGTGGTAGCCGGCGGTCAGCGCGGCGTGCGCGCCGGCACCCGACGCCAGGGCATCGCGGGTGTGGGTCGCCGACAGCGTGGCCAGCACGGCGAGCCCGAGCGCTCCGCCGACCTGGGCGGTGGTGTTGACCAGTCCGGAGGCCAGCCCCGCCTCGCTGGGCGCCACGCCGGACATCGCCAGCGTCATCAGCGCCGCCATCGAGACGCCGACGCCCGTTCCCATGAGCAGGCCGGCCGGCAGCACGTCGGTGAGGAAGTGGCCGTCCACGGGCACGCGGGCGAACAGGCCCAGCCCGGCGGCGATCAGCACCAGGCCCGGGATCAGCGTGGTCCGAGCGCCGAAGCGCATCATCAGCCGCTCGGAGTAGCGCAGCGAGAGCGTGCCCATGACCACCGTGGTCGGCAGGAACGCCAGGCCGATCTGGAGCGCGTCGTAGCCGAGCACGTTGCGCAGGTACAGGGTGCCGAGGAAGAAGACGCTGAACATCCCCGCGACGAGCAGCGCCTGGATCGCGTTGGCGCCGGCGATGTTGCGCGAGCGGAAGATCGACAGCGGCACCAGCGGGGTCTTGGCCGCCGACTCGCGGGCCAGGAAGGCCACCAGGAGCGCGATCGCGACGGCGCCGAGCACCAGCGTGGTGGTGGCGCCCCAGCCGTCCTGCGCCGCCGGCTTGACGATGGTGTACACGCCGAGCATCAACGCAGCGGTGATGAGCAGCGCGCCCAGCGCGTCCGCGCCCGCCCGGATGCCGATGCCGCGGTCCGCCGGGAGCACGTGCATCGCCAGCGCCCCGGTGACGACGCCGATGGGGACGTTGATGAAGAAGATCCAGTGCCAGCTGATCGCCTGGGTCAGCACGCCTCCGGCGAGCAGGCCGATCGAGCCGCCCGCGCTGGCGACGAAGGCGTAGACGCCGAGCGCCTTGGCCTGCTCGCCCGGCTGGGGGAACATGGTCACGATCATCCCCAGGATCACCGCCGAGGTCATCGCGCCGCCGACGCCCTGGACGAAGCGCGCCGCGACCAGGACGCCCTGGCTGTCCGAGAAACCGCAGAGCAGTGACGCCACGGTGAACAGGGCCAGGCCGGACATGAACACCCGCCGGCGGCCGAGCAGGTCACCGAGGCGGCCGGCCAGCAGCAGCAGCCCGCCGAACGAGATCAGGTAGGCGTTGACGACCCACGCCAGGCTTGACTGTGCGAAGCCGAGGTCGCTCTGGATGCTCGGGAGCGCGACGTTCACGACCGTCACGTCGAGCACGATCATCAGCATTCCCACGCACAGGACCACCAGCGCGACCCAACGGGAGCGGTCGCTGTGCTGCGCGCTCGTCAGGGGTGTGGTTGCGTTCTCACCAGACATTTCGCTCTCCTCGGGTCGTCGGTCTCGATTGGGGACACCCATAAGACGACCTGACCCGCGCGAACTCATCGGTCCGCGGCGAGTTTTTCTAATTGAGGCGATCGGGCATCCCGAAACGGCCGAAGGTGCCAGCGAGCTGGCGCTCGTTCATCGGCTGGTGCGGGTAGTTGCGGTAATCCGGGAGGTCCGGGTCATCGGCGGCGCGCACGATGAAGGCGGTGACGTCTGAGACCAGGCCGCCGTCGCGCAGGGTGATCACGTTGAGCGCGAAGGGCAGGTAGGCGGCCTCGGCGTCGTCCCAGGCGTAGAAGGCGAGCGCCGGCTGCGCGTTGGCGCTGGTGAGGATCGCGCGCCAGCGCCACTGGCCCGACAGCGGGAAGTTGTTCGCCCACGTGATGATGGTGTCGCGGGGCGCATACCAGGTGCCCAGCGGAGGCATGGCGAAGGTGGCGTCCTCGGCCAGCATGCCGGCGAATGCGGGGACGTCGCATCGCTCCCAGGCCTCGACGTAGCGGTCGATCAGCTTGCGCAGCTTGCCGTCACCCAGCGCGCGCAGCGTCGTCTGCTGGCTGCGGTCGGGCACGCGTTCCTCCACGGCGACCCGCGCCCGCTGCAGCGCGCTGTTGACCGAGGGGACGCTGGTGTCGAGCATCGTCGCGGTCTCCTGGGCGCTGAAGCCCAGCACCTCGCGGAGCAGGAGGACCGCGCGCTGATTGGCCGCCAGGTGCTGTGTCGCGGCCACGAAGGCCAGCTCCACCGCCTCGCGCTGGTCATAGCTGGCCTCCGGGGCGGCCCGCCCCGACGGGAGCCCCATGGCCTCGTCGGGGTAGGGCTCGATCCAGGTCGACTCAACGGCGGGCTGGCCGGGAGGCGTGTTGCCCTCCGCGGCGGGCCCGAGGTCGTGCGGGAGCGCGCGTCGCTTGCGACGCTCGATTTCGGTGAGGCAGACGTTGGTGGCGATGGTGTAGAGCCATGACCGGGCCGAGGCCTGCTCGCGCAGCCCCGCCGCGCCCCGCCAGGCGCGCACCAGCGTCTCCTGGAGCGCGTCGTCGGCGTCGTGCACCGAGCCGAGCATGCGATAGCAGTGCGCGTGAAGCTCGGCCCGGTGCAGCTCGACGAGATCGGCGAAGTCCCGATCTCCGCTGGGGGTCTGTCCGTTCAGGACGGGTTCTCCACGACCATGAGGGTGTGACCGGTCGGGTCACGGAACCAGAACATCGGCGGGACGGGCTCGCCCATGCGCGAGACCTCGGCGTCGACGTCGACGCCCAGGGTCTTCATCTGGGCATGGGTGGCGTCGATGTCATCAGTGGTGAGGGTGATTCCGGTCTGCTGGGGCTGAACCTCTCCCTGGGCCTCGGGCGGGGGCGCGAGCGCGATGCCCGTGTTGCCCTCCGGCAGGTAGACCTCGATCCAGCGGTAGCCGCCGCCAAACGGCACGTCGGTGCGCTTCTCAAAGCCGATCGACTCATAGAACTCGATCGCCTTGTCCTGATCCGGCGTTCCGACGCAGACCAGGCTGATCGTGCGGAGCCGCGTTGCGGTGGTGCTCATCCTGCTCCCTCCTGGGATGGTGGCTTACACAACCTAAGACCAACCAGGCCTCAAAAACTAATCGGTCGGCCGTGAGGGAACTCTCAGGACGGCCTCGGCGTAACGATCAGGCCCTCAGCTGAACAGCTGCGCGGCGGCCGCGACCACCTCGTTGTGCGGGACGTCGCGCAGGTGCTGGCTGATGTTCCACCGGTGCCCGAACGGGTCCTCGAGCTGACCGTGGCGCTCGCCCCAGAACATGTCACCCAGCGGCTGGCGGACGCCGGCGCCGGCGTCGACGGCACGAGAGAACGCCTCGTCGGCGTCGGCGACGTCGAGGGCGAGGACCACCGGAGACCCGCCCAGCGTGGAGGGACCGACGACGCCCATCTCGGGGAACTCGTCAGACACGTGCAGCACGGAGTCGCCGACACGAAGCTGTACGGACATGAGACGCCCATCGGGCGTCGGGATGCGCTCGATCTCCTCGGCGCCGAATGCGCGGGCGTAGAAGGTGGCGGCGGCATCCGCCCCGTTGACGACGATATGAGCGGTGATGTGCATCCCCACACACTACGGCTCGGGGGTCAGCCTCCGAGGAGCGGGCGGATCTCTGCCCGCGCTGCGAGCTCGCGCGCGCGTGCCGGGTCCAGGCGCGCGGCGCCGGGAACCTCCGCGTTCGCCGCCGCCGCGCCGAGGCCGAGCCGCGCGGCCTGAGACCAGCTGGCCGGCGGATCCGCGGCCAGTGCCGTGAGCAGGCCGGCGAGGAACGCATCACCGCTGCCGACCGGGTAGTCGCCATGGGCGTCGACCACGCCGTGCCACGCGGTCCCCTCGGGGTCGATGAGGATCATGCCCTGCTCGCCGAGCGTGACGACGACGGCGACGGTCGCGTGCTCGCCCCCGGCGCGCCGGCGGACCGCCCGCGCCGCATCGTGCGCATCCGCGATGCCGTAGATGGCGGGACGACCGAGCAGCTCAGACGCCTCCGCGGCGTTGATCTTGACCAGATCGGGATGCTCGGCGATGGCGCGCGCCAGATCCGGGCCGCGGGAGTCGACGGCGGTGCGCACGCCGGCCGCCCGCGCCGCCCGGACGAGCTGCGCGTAGCCCTCCACGTCCGCGGCGGCGGGCACGGAGCCGGCCATGGCCAGCCAGCTCGGCCCCTGGGCCAGCAGCTCGTCGACGATGTGCGTCAGCTCGGCCCAGTCGCGCGACGTGGCGCAGATCCCGTCCTCGTAGAACTCGGTGAGGCTCCCGGTGGCCCGGTCGGCGACGGTGAGGCACGAGCGGGTCTCGCCGGCCGCCGCCCAGGCGAAGACGCCCGGCACACCCTCGTCGGCCAGGGTCTCGGACAGCCAGCGGCCGTGGTGGCCGCCGAGGATCCCGGTGGCAATCGCCTCGGCGCCCAGCGCAGTGGCCACCTGGGCGACATGGATGCCCTTGCCGCCGGGCAGCGGGACGAAATCCCCCGGACGGTGGATCTCCCCGGGCTGCAGCTCCGCGATCTCGAAGAGCTTGTCGATGGCCGGGTTACCTGCGACGCACACGATCACGCTGACGCTCACTCTTGCACATTTGACGGTCAACTAGGACAATTTCGAGCATGAACCCACGGATCACGCTCATCGGCGCCGGCAGCGTCGAGTTCACCCGCATTCTCCTCGCCGACCTCAGCGACTTCCCCGAGCTCACCGAGGCCACGGTCGTGCTGCATGACATCGACCCCGAGCGCCTTGCCACCGCCCAGCAGATCGCCACCGCCACGATGCAGGCCACCGGCGCCCGCTTCACGGTCGAGGCCCACCTGGACCGGCGCGCCGCGCTGGACGGCGCCGACTTCGTGATCAACGAGATCCAGGTCGGCGGATTCGACGCCACGCTGCGCGACTTCGAGATCCCCAAGCGCTACGGCCTGCGCCAGACGATCGCCGACACGCTCGGGGTCGGCGGGGTCTTCCGCGCCCTGCGCACGATCCCGGTGGTGCTGGCCATCGCCGACGACATGGACGAGATGTGCCCCGAGGCGATCCTCCTGAACTACACCAACCCGATGGCGATGCTGTGCTGGTCGCTCTGGGCCAGCGGCCGGGACACGCGGATCGTGGGGCTGTGCCACTCCGTGCAGAACACCCACGAGCAGATCGCCGAGATCGTCGGGGTGCCCGAGCCCGAGATCGAGTACCTCACCGCCGGCGTCAACCATCAGGCCTGGGTCCTGCGCTTCGAGCGCGACGGCGAGAGCCTGTATCCGCTGCTGGACGAAGCCATCGCCCGCGATCCCGACGGCCTGGCCCGGCGGGTGCGCGTCGAGCTGTATCGCCAGTTCGGCCACTTCCCCACCGAGTCCAGCGAGCACAGCGCCGAGTACCTGCCGTGGTTCATGTCCCACGACGACCAGCTCGACCACTACCGGATCCCGGTGGACGAGTACATCCGCCGCTCGCAGGACAACCTGCGCGAATACGCCGAGATCAAGCGCAAGCTGGCCGCCGGCGAGCCGCTCGAGGTGCTGCGCGAGGGCGAGCTCGCCCCCCGCTACATCCACGCCATGGCCACCGGCGCCGAGCGCGTTGAGTACGGCAACGTCCGCAACGACGGGCTCATCGACAACCTGCCCGCCGGCTGCTGCGTCGAGGTCCCCTGCCGGGTCGACGCCAACGGCGTGCACCCGATCGCGGTCGGCGCCTTGCCCCCACAGTGCGCGGCGCTCAACCGCACGATGGTCAACGTGGCCGACCTGACCGTGCAGGCCGTCCTGGAGGGCCGGCGCGACCACGTCTACCAGGCGGTCATGCTCGATCCCAATGCGGGGGCGACCCTCACCATCGCCCAGATCCACGCCATGGTCGACGAGCTGATCGAGGCCCACGGGGACCTGATGCCCGAGGGCATCCGCGCGAGCGGGCGGGTGGTGGGGCGCGCGTAGCGCTCGGGCGGGTTATTGGCCGAACCGCCCGAGGCCCATGGCCTGGGCGCGGCGGAGGATGCGATGGAGGCGGTCGGCCTCGTAGTCGGCTGTCTGATCGAGGCGCTTCGCGGTCATGCGCACAGTGATGAGACCGTGCGCGAGGTGCTCTGCATCCCGGTCGCGATCGTCCTCGAACGCGTCCTGGTCCTTGTGGTAGTCGTAGCCGTCGAGCTCGACGATCACCCCATGATCGGGGAACACGGCGTCGATCTCGCGGCCGTTGTTGCGGCGGTTGATCACCGGCTGGGGAAACCCGTACTTGGCCACGAAGGCAAGGAACGTGTCCTCGAGAGGCGAGCGAGTGAGCGCCACGGGCTCGTCCACGAACCGGTGCAGCAGCTTGGTGCCAGGGTGACGCGGGTTCCGGCTCAGGACGTCTTCGAGTGCCGCGACGCTCAGTGTGTGGTCGCGTAGGTGGTCGATGACCAGCCGGGTCAGCTGCTTCTTGGTGAGCTGGGGCGCGATGTCGAGGGTGGTGCGGGCGCGGCTGGTTATGGGGACGCCGCGTTCGCGAGTGATGTCACGTGGCTTTAACGACTGGCAACGATGGGTGGTGATGCCCGGACGCTCGCGCCGGTCCTTGGACGTGACCTCCATCGGGCCGCCCCACCGCGGCAGAAACCCCCACAGGCTCGCGGCCGACGCATGGCTCAGAGCGGCGCCGCGGCCGCAGGCGAGCACCGCCGCGGCCGCACGCGAGACGGGGTCGTTTCGCCTTGGGCCGATGCAGTACACGCCGGCGTGGACCGCGACCCACGCCCCGGAGTTCAGACGCCCTCGGATCAGACCCTGCCTCACCCCGAGCTCCAGCAGCTGCCACCGAGCCACATGTCCGTGCTGGCGACGCGCGAGGTCCAAAATCTCAGAGTCGAGGCGGATTTTTGAGTTATGTCCACCACTATCCGCCACTACCTATTAAGAGCCTGCAGCGAGGAGGTTTCCACCCCCCCTCTCCCCAGCCCTGCCGTTCAGCCACGCCGGCACAACCACCCACACGGGACCCCTCCCGAGGCGCACGGAGCAGCGCAGCCGTCAGACGATCGTCACACGCACGCCCGCGTCCTGAATCGCCGCGACCGCGCCCCGCTCGGCCCCGTCATCGGTGATGAGCTCGTCGACGTCGGTGAGCTCGCAGATCCGCGCGAAGGCGACATGCCCGAGCTTGGAGCTGTCGGCGGTGACCACCACCTGCTCGGCGCGCGCCATCAGCGCGCGGTCGGTGCCGGCCTCGAGCTCTGACTGGGTGGTGAGCCCGGCCCGCGGCGAGATCCCGTCGACGCCGAGGAACGCCATGTCGAGGTTGAGACCCTCGAGGCTCGATTCGGCGATCGGGCCGACCAGTTCGTATGACTCGGCGCGGGCCACCCCGCCGGTCACGACCAGCTTGAGGTTCGGGCGCACGGCGATCTCGGCGGCGATGTTGAGCGCGTTGGTGACCACGGTCAGACGCGGGCGGTCGACGAGCGCGCGCGCCACCTCGGTGGTCGTGGTGCCGCCGCTCAGGCCGATGGCCCAGCCCTCGAGCACCCGGCTGGCCGCCTCCAGGGCGATCCGCCGCTTCTGCTCGGGCTGGCGGGTGGTCTTGTAGCGCAGCGGCAGCTCGTAGGTGACCCCGTGCGGGACCGCGCCGCCGTGGGTGCGCTCGAGCAGGCGCTGCTCCTCGAGCAGGCGCAGGTCGCGTCGGACCGTCGCCGACGACACGTCAAGCGAACGGGCGATCTCGACGACGTTGACCGCGCCGTCGGCCGACAGCCGCTCCAGGATCGCTCCGAGGCGCTCAGGCTGCTGCATCGCGCGCCCAGTCTATGCCGCGGGGCCGTCGTATGAACACAAGCGGGCACGGTTTGATGTTGCCTTTTGCTCAGTCGAGGCATATATTGCGCACAAATGAGCGTCACGCGCGACGAGATCTCCAGTCAGCCGCAGATGTGGCGCCAGGTGGCAGACCTCCTGCCCCAGGTGGCCGGCCGGCTTCCGGCCCCGGGTGAGCGCGTCGCGATCGTCGGCTGCGGCACCTCGTATTTCATCGCCCAGGCCGTCGCCGCGGCGCGCGAGACCGCCGGCCACGGCGAGACCGACGCTTTCGTCGCCTCCGAGATGCCGGCTGGGCGCCGGTATGACCTGGTGCTCGCGATCTCGCGCTCGGGCACCACCACCGAGGTGGTGCGCTGCCTGCAGGCGCTCCCTGCGGGCGTGCGCTCGCTGGCGGTCTCGGCCGTCCCGGGCACGCCGGTGGTCGAAGCGGCGAGCGACGCCATCGTCCTGGCCTTCGCCGACGAGGCCTCGATCGTGCAGACGCGCTTTGCCACCACGGCACTGGCGCTGCTGCGCGCACACCTGGGCCACGACCTCTCGGCCGCGATCGCCGACGCGCAGGCGCTGTTGGAGCAGCCGCTGCCGGCCGAGCCCGCAGAGTTCGAGCACTTCGTGTTCCTCGGCCGCGCGTGGACCGTCGGCCTGGCCTCCGAGGCTGCCCTGAAGTTCCGCGAGGCCGGCCAGGCGTGGGCCGAGTCCTATCCCGCCATGGAGTACCGCCACGGCCCCATCAGCGTTGCCGGTCCCGGCACGCTCGTGTGGTTCGTGGGCGACGCCGACGCCGACCTGGTCCGCGACGTCAGGGCAACCGGCGCGACCGTCGTGACCCAAAGGCATGATCCGATGGCCGAGCTCGTCGCACTGCAGCGGGGCGCCGTCGCCCTCGCCGAGGCCAAGGGCCTCGACCCCGACAATCCCCAGCACCTCACGCGGTCAGTCGTGTTGGGGTGACCCCAACGAAGGCAAGGACACGATGAAGCGCCTCATCCTCCTCCCTCTCATCGCCGTTACCCTGGCGCTCGCCGCCTGCGGCAGCAGCGGCAGCAACAGCAGCGCCAGCTCCAAGGGCCCGACCCCGGCAGGCGGCAGCAACAACGGCCACACCACGATCACCGTGTGGCAGGGCGATACCGAGGTCGAGGCGGCCGCCTTCAAGACGCTGGTCGCCGAGTTCAACAAGACGCACCCGAGCATCACCGTCAACTCGCAGTTCTACGGCAACAGCGACTACGCGCTGCAGAAGGTGCTGGCCGCCATCGCCGGAGGCAAGCCGCCGGACGTCTCCTACCTCTACGGATCGTGGGCGCCCAACATCGCCACCAACCCGCAGCTGGTGCCGCTCAACAAGTTCATCGACTCGGACCCCAGCTTCAACTGGAACGACTTCTTCCCGGCCGAGCGCAAGGTGGCCACCGTCGGCAACAGCATCATCGGGGTCCCCGCGCTGGTCGACAACCTCGCCCTCGTCTACAACAAGACGCTGTTCAAGCAGGCCGGGATCCCGCTGCCCACGGCCACGTGGACGTGGAACGACTTCGCCAACGCCGCCATCAAGCTGACCAACCCGGCCAAGAAGCAGTTCGGCTGGGCCTATGTCAACGATGCCAGTGAGGACACGGTCTGGCGCTTCTGGGCCATGCTGTGGCAGGCGGGCGGCTCGATCCTCTCCCCCGACGGCAAGCAGGCGGGCTTTAACTCCGCTGCCGGGATCAAGGCGATGACCCTGCTCCAGCAGCTCACCACGCACCACTCGATCTACCTCGACAACGGCTCGGACAACTATCTGAGCGTGTTCAACAACGGGCACATCGGCATGCTGTGGACCGGCCCGTGGGACCTGGCGCAGATCGTGCAGTCCAAGGTGAACTACGGGGTCACCATCCTGCCCGGCGACCAGAACCACCAGACGATCTCCGGTCCCGACAACTGGGTGATGTTCAACAACGGGGCGACGCGCGAACAGGCAGCGTGGACGTTCATGAAGTGGCTCACCTCCCCTGCCATCGACCTGCAATGGGCAACGCTGACCGGCGACCTGCCCGTCCGGGCCTCGGTGTCCAAGCTCCCTGGTTTCAAGAATTACGTCGCCAAGTACCCGGGGATCGGAGTGTGGGCGGCCAACCTCAACAACGCCACTCAGGCCCGCCCGCAGACCACCAAGTACCCGAAGATCTCGGCGCCGGTCGGCCAGGCCGTGCAGGCGGTGCTGCTGGGCAAGGCGTCGCCCAAGGACGCGCTCAACCAGGCCGCGCAGCAGGTCACCGGCGTCCTCGCGGCGCCCGGATAGCGGTGGGAGTCGTGGCGGCGATAGCGAGCGGGCCGCCGGGATGAGCGCGCACTCAGCGACCGGGATCGCGGTCCACCGGCGCCCGAGCCTCCTCAAGCGGGTGATCGGCTCCGATCACCTGGCCGGGTGGGCGTTCGTGGCGCCCGCCGTGATCCTCATCGCCGTCTTCGCGATCATCCCCATCGGCTGGTCGCTGCTGCTCTCGCTGCAGTCCACCAACCTCATCGCCCCCGCGCACTACGTGGGGCTGGCCAACTACCGCGCGCTCGCCAAGGACCCGGCGTTTCGCTCCGCGATTGGCCACACCGTCGTCTACACCGTGATCTTCGTTCCGGTGTCGGTGGCCGGGGCACTGGGCCTGGCGGTGGCGCTCAACCGCAAGATCCGCGGCATCCGCTTCTACCGCCTGGCCGTGTTCGTCCCGCTGGTCACCTCGACGGTGGCCACCGGGATCATCTTCCTCTGGCTGCTTGACCCGACCTTCGGGCTGGTCAACTACCTCCTGCACCTGGTGGGCATCGGACCGCAACAGTTCCTCCAGGATCCCAACCAGGCGCTCTACTGCATCGTCGCCATGACGGTGTGGAGCTGGCTGGGCTTCGACGTGATCATCTATCTGGCCGCGCTGCAGGGCATCCCCGAGGACCTGCTCGAGGCCTCGGAGATGGACGGCGCCAGCAGGTGGTCGACGTTTCGCAGCATCGTGCTGCCGCTGCTCGGGCCGGCGACGCTGTTCATCGTCGTGTGGTCGACGATCAATGCGCTACAGCTCTTTGACGAGATCTACGTCACCACCCGCGGGGGCCCGCTGGGCTCGACCACCGTGATCGTCTACTACCTCTACCAGCAGGCCTTCCAGTTCTTCAACGGCGGTTACGGGGCGGCCATCGCGATGGTCCTGTTCGTCGCCATCCTCATCGTCACGCTGCTCCAGCTGTGGATCGGGCGGCGGCGCGTCTACTACAGCTCGTAGGATTTGCGATGAGCGTCCAGCCAATCACCGCCGTCCCCGAGCGCTTCCCGCGTCTGCCCGACGGCCCGGCGCAGCGACGCCGTGGGCGGCTGCCCTTCAGCGGCTGGCACTTCTTCCTGGCGCCGGTGGCGGCGATCATGCTCGTGCCGCTCGTCTGGATGGTGATCGTGTCGCTGGAGACCCGGCAGCAGGCGACCAGCTTCCCGCCCCGGCTCATCCCCTCCCCGATCCATCTGGGCAACTACTCGGCGGCGTGGAACGCGGTCCCCTTCGCCCACTACTTCGTCAACAGCATGCTCTACTCGCTGGCCACGGTCGCCGGCAACCTGCTGTTCTGCAGCCTCGCCGCCTACGCCTTCGCGCGCATCCGCTTCTTCGGGCGCGAGGTGCTGTTCGTGGTGCTGCTGGCGACGCTGATGGTCCCCTTCCAGGTGATCCTCATCCCGACCTTCCTGATCGTCAAGCAGCTCGGGCTGGTGG
The DNA here is from genome assembly GCA_963708835.1 of uncultured Actinomycetota bacterium. Lineage (GTDB taxonomy): Bacteria > Actinomycetota > Thermoleophilia > Solirubrobacterales > Solirubrobacteraceae > Palsa-465. The sequence continues at coordinate 663,186 of CAVPUB010000005.1, forward strand.
ACAGCATCGGCGGCCTGATCATGCCCAACCTGTGCAGCGCCTTCGGCATCTTCATGCTGCGCCAGTTCTTCCGCACGCTCCCGATCGAGCTCGAGGAGGCGGCCCGTATCGACGGCACCTCGCGACTGGGGATCCTGTTCAAGATCGTCCTGCCGCTGTCGCTGCCGGCCCTGGCCACGCTGGCCATCATCCAGTTCATGTGGTCCTGGAACGACTTCCTGTGGCCGCTGATCATCATCGACTCCCAGGCGCATGCCCCGCTGCAGCTCGGGCTCTCCCAGCTCCAGGGCTCGCACTTCACGCAGTGGAACCTGCTCATGGCCGGCACGGTGATGAGCCAGATCCCGATGCTGGCGGCGTTCCTGCTCGCGCAGCGGTGGTTCATCCGGTCCGTCGCCTTCACGGGGATCAAGTGACCGCCGTGCCGACCAAGGAGGGTGCATGCCGGGCGTGATGCTGCAGGGAGTGACCAAGCGGTTTGCCGGCGACGCCCTGGCCGTCGACGACCTCTCCCTGGAGATCGCCGACGGCGAGTTCATGATCCTGGTGGGCTCCTCGGGGTGCGGCAAGACGACGGCGCTGCGCATGATCGCGGGCCTCGAGACGCCGACGGCGGGGACCATCCAGATCGGGGACCGCATCGTCAACGAGGTCTCCGCGCGCGACCGCGACATTGCCATGGTCTTTCAGAACTACGCGCTGTACCCCCATATGACGGTGGCGCGCAACCTGGGCTATCCGCTGCGCCAGCGCCGGGTCCCGCGGGCCGAGGTCTCCCGGCGCGTCTCCGAGGTGGCCGAGATGCTCGGCCTCGACGAGCTGCTCAAGCGCCGCCCCGGCCAGCTCTCCGGCGGGCAGCGCCAGCGGGTGGCGATGGGCCGCGCGCTGGTGCGTGAGCCCGAGGTCTTCCTGCTCGACGAGCCGCTGTCCAACCTCGACGCCAAGCTGCGCGTGCAGATGCGCGCCGCGCTCAAGCGCCTGCACGGGCGCCTGGGGGTCACCACCGTCTACGTCACCCATGATCAGGTCGAGGCGATGACGCTCGGCGACCGCATCGCGGTGATGTCGGACGGCAAGCTGCAGCAGCTCGGCGCCCCCCAGGACGTCTATGACCGGCCTGACAACGTGTTCGTCGCCGGGTTCATCGGCAGCCCGCCCATGAACCTGCTGCGTGGACGGGTGCGCGACGGGTCGGCCACCGCCGGCGACCTGGTCGTACCGGCCCCCGGCGTGGCCGATCGCGACGTGTTCGTCGGCGTCCGGCCCGAGTCCCTGCGCCCGGCGCGCAATGGGATGCCCTCGCTGGGCTTCGAGGTCGCGGTGGTCGAGCCGCTCGGCGACGAGGTCATCGTCCACGGCTTCGTCGGCGCCGAGCTCCTCGGCGTCTCCGAGGACGCCGGCGACGCGGCGCTGGTGGCCGCCAACGGTCACCGCGCCGAGGCGGTGGCGTGCCTGCCCCCGCGTGACCGCCCCGCCGAGGGGAGCGTCATCCAGCTCGGCGTCGAGCCCGAGGAGGTCCACCTCTTCGATGCCGAGACCGGGCTGGCCATCCGGTGACCGTCGATCTGCTGGTCCTGGGCGAGGTCAACCCGGACCTCGTCCTGTCCGACGCCACGATGGATGTGGCCTTCGGGCAGGCCGAGACGCTGGTCCAGGACGCCCGGCTGACCATCGGCGGCTCGGGCGCGATCATGGCGTGCGGCGCCGCGCGGCTCGGCCTGCGCACCGCCCTGAGCGGGCTGGTCGGCGATGACCAGTTCGGCGCCTTCATGCTGGGCGAGGTGTCGCAGCGCGGCGTCGACGTGGGCGGCGTGGTCATCTCCCCCGAGGTGCGCACGGGGCTGACCGTCGTCCTCGCCCGGCCCGAGGACCGGGCCATCCTCACCTTCCCGGGGGCGATCGCCGCGATGACCGCCGATCAGGTCGCCGCCGACCTGATCGCGCAGGCCCGGCACGTCCACGTCGCCTCATACTTTCTGCAGACCGGGCTGGCACCGGGGCTGGCGCAGGTGCTCGAGTCCGCGAGGGCACACGGGGCCACGACGTCGGTGGACCCCAACTGGGACCCGGCCGGGGACTGGGACGGCGGTTTGCGCGAGCTGCTGCCGCTGGTCGACGTGCTGCTCCCCAATGCCGTGGAGGCCTGCCGGATCGCGGGCCTCGCCGATGACGACCCCGCCGCCGCCGCCGCAACGTTGGCCCAGCTCGGGCCGCTGGTGGCGGTCAAGCTCGGAGCGCAGGGAGCCGTGGCGGCGCCGGCCGGTGGCGGCGAGCTGGTGCGCGCGATCCCGCCCCAGCGCCTGGTCGACGCGGTGGACGCCGTCGGCGCCGGAGACGCCTTCGACGCCGGCCTGGTGTGCGCGCTCCTGGACGGCCGGGCGCTCGACGAGGCCCTGTCCTTTGCGTGCGCGTGCGGCACCCTGTCGATGCGCGCCGCCGGCGGCACCGCGGCCCAGCCCACGCTCGCCGAGGCGCGGGCGGTCACCCGCCAGGCATAGCTCCCGGGACGGCGCGGTGGCGGCCGACGAGCTCGCGCGCCGCGGTGAGGTCTGACTCGGTCACCTCGGCGGGCGCGAGCCGGTACCGGCTCGCCAGAGGCGCGAGCAGGGCCTCCTGCACCCCGGCGACGGTAGCCGCGGGCCACTCGTCGGCGACCGAGCCGACGGTGGCCGGATCCCAGGTGAGCTCAAGCGCGGCATAGATCTCCTCGAGCACCGCACGGACCCGCGCGCCGCCCCTGACCACGACGACGGTCGAGAACAGCCAGGCGCCGCTGATGATCCGCTGGGCCGCGCCGATCAGCTTGGTCTGGCCGCGGGCGTTGACGCTGAAGCGCCCCGGGCAGTACTCGCCCGGCACCTCGCCGACGCGCGCGTCGATCCCCAGCCCGCGCAGCGCCTCCGCCTGGCTCTCGGCCTCGGCGGCAAAGCGCGCGTCGACGTCCGCCATCGCGTCGCGGGCCGGGACGATCTCGTCGATGACCAGGCACTCCTCGTGGTAGGCCGCGGCTCGCCCGCCCGCCGAGCGGATCGCGGGCGTGAAGCCGGCGCTCGTGGCGGCGGCCGCCGCGCGCTCAAAGCCGGCCAGGAAGCTGTCACGCCGGCCGAAGGCGACTGTGGGCGCGGGCCGGTAGACCCGGAGCACCGCCCCGCGCTGCCCTGAGGCGACCTGCGCCAGCAGCGCCGTGGCCAGGGCGAGGTCAAGGACCGGGTCCTCCTGGACCCGGCCCTCGATGAACTCGGCATCCGCGGGCGGCACGCGGACAGCTTGTCAACTCGCCGTGCCGGCTCCCGTTGTGGGCGGGGGGCGCCGTCCGTCCCCCGCCCACGCTGGGAGAGGAGTCCGTTAGTACTCGGGCGCGCCCAGCGACGCCACGTCGGTGCTGGCGGTGGCGGCCAGAGGATCGCTCCCGCTCTCGGGGTGACACAGGTAGATGCTCAGCTGCTGGAGCTTGGCCACCTCGCCCACCGTCGCCCACGGATGCTTGCCGTGCGACAGCGTCTGCGCCTCGGCCAGCGCCACCGACACCTGTGTCGCGGACGCCGGCGCCGTGTTGAGCGAGACGTTGGCGTAGGGACCGATCAGATCCTGCTCGGTGAACAGGCGCCCGTTCTGCATCACGTAGTCATCGTTGGCGATCGTCTCGATGTTCTGCAGCGGGTTGCCGTGGATGATGTCCATGTCGGCGATCATCCCCGGCTGGATGGTGCCGATCTGGTTGAGCACGCCCATCACCTTGGCCGGCTCGACCGTGAACGCCCTGAGCGCCTGGTAGTTGCTCAGGCCGGTGTGGGCCATCACGCTCAGCGCCACGTCGGTTCCGAAGTTGCCGATGCCGATGGGATTGTCGGTACCGCCCATGACGGTGCCGCCCGCCGCCAGGATCTTCGCGTCGGCGTGCGACCACCCGCGGATCGACTGCAGCGACGCCGCGCTCAGCGGCGGTGCCGCGTACTCCTGCTCGGCCAGCGCGTACTGCCACGGGCTCAGCAGCGCCTTGAGGCGCGGGTCGTTGAGGATCGGCTGGCCGTTGACGTTCTCCAGGTACTGCACGCCGAAGAACGGCGTGTTCGTGATCGCCATGCCCGAGCGGGCGTACAGCTGGATGGTGTCGTCGTAGGCGACCGTGTTGTTCGACGTCGCGATCTGGTAGCCCAGCCGCTGCGTCGCCCAGTGCGAGGTGCCGTCCTGGCCGAACTCCAGCGCCGGCCAGAAGTAGTGCGAGAACGACGGGACACCCATCTGATGCCCGGCGTTGATCGCGACCTGCTCGTAGCTGTTGGGCAGCCGGACGTAGGTCTTGAGCATGTCGGGCTTGAGCTTGGCCAGCCGGCCCAACGTGCGCTCCAACGTCGTCATGTTCGGATCCGCGCGCATCCAGCTGTAGAAGATGCGCCGGCCGTCGACGGGCTCGGCGCCCCAGAAGTAGCGCGGCCCGAGGGTGGCGCCGGACTGCTGGGACTCCACCTGCTCGAGCGAGTGATAGGCCTCGTCGCCCATCGAGATCTCGCTGGTCACGCCCATCGCCAGCTCCAGCCGGTCCCGCCGGTTACCCGCGAACGGCTGATCCATGTTCTCGTGCGAGTGCGCGTCCCACAGCCCCGGGATCACCGTGTCGCCCGACGCCTCCACGTACTGGACGTGGCCCCGGTAGGCCGACCGCGGCTTCGCCGGGCCGACGCTGACGATGCGGTTGCCCTGCACGACGATGTCGACGTTGTGCTGCTCGGCGCCGCTCGTGCCCGTCCACACCGTCCCGGCGTGGATGACCTTCTCACCGGCCGGGGCCGCCTGCGGGCGCCAGTTCAGGCGCACCGGGACCGTCGTCGGCGCGCCGCCGTTGATCGAGACCATCCGCATGGTGCCCGCGGAGTCATAGAGGAGGTGCTGTGAGTCGCCCGACCAGCTGACCTGATCGGCCACCTCATTGGTGAGCTGGCGCGGCGGGCCGGCGGGCGCGCCGGTGGCGGTCACCGGCAGAGCCCACAGGACGTCGTCGAGCACGTAGGCCATGTACTTGCCGTCCGGCGACCAGACGGGACCGTCGCCCTCGACTCGGTTGGTGATCGTCTCGTATGGGAATACGGTCCCGCCCGCCCCGTATTGCTGCGTCGCACCCGTCGTCGCGTTGACCGTGAGGATCTCGCTCTCGCCCTCGCGAAAGCGCGTGGAGTAGCTCTGCTGCACGGCGAGCGCGATCGTGTTGCTGTCCGGCCCCCAGGTGGGTGCGCCCGGCTCGAAGGCGATCTCGTAGGCAGCGCCCTTGGCGTTGTCGGGACCGAAGATCTGGCGGAACTGCCCGCTGGCGACATCCGCGACGTACAGCGCCTGGCTGCCGGCCTCGTTGTCCAGCGCGGACTCGAACGCGATCTTCTTGCCGTCGGGCGACCACGCCAGCTTGGCCTGCGCGCCCGTGAAGGGCGCGGTGAGCCGCCGGGTGCTCCCGGTGTCCATGTTGCGGATGTAGATCGCCATCGGCCCGTCCTTGTCCGAGGAGTAGGCCAGGTACTTGCCGTCCGGCGACCAGGCCGGGGTGGCCTTGGCCCAAGGCGTGTGCGTCAACGCCACGGGCTTGTGCCCGATCTTCATATCCCACAGCTGGTTGAGCGCGACGAATGCGACGTGACGTCCGTCGGGCGCGAGCTCGGGGCTGAGGATGCCGGTGGCCGGCTGCCGGGCCGTGGAGTCGAAGTCGTGCGCCTTCATCGGGTAGGAGGCACGGTGGAACGACACCGCGGCCGCAAACGGGATCGTCTGGACCGTGCCGGCCGAGAGGCTGCGCTGCATGATCTTGCCGTCGGCCGCATAGATGAGGCTGTCGTTGGACGCCCACCGGGCCGGGAAGGCGAACACGTCCTCGTTGCCCGACACGGCGTTGCCGTTGACGAAGAGCTGGGTGAGCGTCCCCTGGTTGTCGAGCTCGGTGTAGGCCAGGCTCTTGCCGTCGGGCGACCACGTCGGCGAGTAGAAGGTGTTGGCGGGGTCTGAGTACAGCGTCGTCGGCGCGCCCGACCCGTCGGCGGCGATGCTCTCGATCGCGTGGCTGGTGTCGACGTAGGTGATGTGCTGGCCGTCCGGAGTCCACGTCGGGTAGTAGTCGTTGGCGCCGCCCGACTGGTGGGTGATCTCGGTCAGCTGCCCGGTGGCCAGGGTCAGCGTCCAGATGTTGTAGGACCCGGTCGCCGTCCCCGGCGGCGAGCCGTCGGGCGGGCGGTCGGATGAGAACGCGATCTTCGTCCCGTCAGGCGAGTACTGGGGCTCCCGGTCGTCGTAGAAGCCGTCGGTGAGCTCCCGGACGTTGCTCCCGTCCGGGTTCATCGCCCAGATGTGGAACGTGCCGCTCTTGTAGGACTGGAAGGCGATGGTCGTGCCGTCCGGGGACCAGTCGGGGTACGCCGTGTCCTGCTGCAGACTCGTGGTCCGCGTCGCCGTTCCGCCTGAGGCGGGCAGCGTCCACAGGTTGCCCAGCAGGTTCATCGAGATGGTCTTGTGGTCCGGGGACAGGGCCAGCGTCAGAGCGGAGGCCTGATGCAGGACGAGCGTCGCCGACGTCCCGCCGCCCGTCGGCCGTCCGGCAAATCTGGACCCCTTACCGGTCGCCGCGCCTGACACGAGCAGCGTCACGCCCGCGCCGACCAGCACGAGAAGAGTGAGGAGACAGAGAACGCGTGACCGCGATCGACGGGGTGTCACGGCACGGCAAATCGACATGGCGTATTGCACGTTTCCTCCCAGAACGTGTGGAGACCCTACCTCGCATTGGGTCAGGCCCCGTGAACGCCGTTGACCCCAGCCCTACCTATGGTCACTCGACGACGGTGATGACGTCAGCCGAGTGACATTTAGTTGCAGACTCAATCCAGTCTTGCACCGTGACACTGAGGTGTCAAGTGGATGTATACGTTCGAACCGCCCCCAGGCCGTAGAACGCGGCGGCGGTGTCGTGCACCACGCCGCGGCGGTCCTCGGACGACAGCTGGTCCAGCAACGGAGCGATGCTGTCGCCGTGGTCGTGCGGGAAATCGCTGGCGTAGGCGAGCATTCCCGAGCCGCCCAGCATCTCGAGCAGTTGCGCGCGACTCGTCTCGTCGGGAGGCAGGTGCGCCGGCGCGGTGGTCAGGCAGTAGTGGCGGTTGACGTACTCCGAGGGCAGCCCCTTGACCCACGGCACCTCGCGCCACACGCCCTTCCAGTCCTTGTCGAACCGCCACAGCAGCGCCGGCAGCCAGGCAAAGCCGCACTCGGACACCATCACGCGCAGATCGGGGAACCGCTCGAACACGCCCTCGGAGACGAAGCTCAGCACCTGCGCCTGAGCGATCGGCTGGTTGGCCAGGTAGTCCTCCAGATAGGTGGTCGCGAACCCGCTGGGAGTCACCGATTTCCCCGCCCGGCCCCAGGCATGCAGAGCCACCTGCAGCGAGTGCCGGCGCGCGGCCTCGAACATCGCGTGGTTGTTCTTGTGGCCCCAGGGCACGTCGCTGCGCACCGGGAGCAGCACCTGCACGAAGCGCGGGTCATCCCCGACGCGCTCCACCTCCGCGGTGGCGTCGTCGGGAGACACGGGCGAGACCGACACGCTCGCGCGAAGCCGATCGTCGTGCTCCAGGAACGTCTCGCGCACCCAGTCGTTGAGGGCGGCCGACACGGCCGCGGAGAAGTATGGGTTGCGGTGCGCGTCGAAGTTGGTGATGCAGTTGAGGACCGCATATTCAGGCTCGGCGATGTCGAGGTAGCGCTCGGCGAGCTGTTCGTAGGTGCTGGGCGGCGTGGCCCAGCCCTTGGCCCGGGCCTCCGGGGTCGCGGTCACGGGCGCGCCCGGCGGATAGGCGTGGCCGACGCCGGTGAGGCGGATCGCGGCCTCGGAGATGTACTGGCGCCAGTACTCCGACAGGTAGGGGAGCAGCTCGGCGTAGTCGGCGGGCGCGACGTGGACGTCGCAGTCCACCGCGCCGGGCTGATAGGCGTTGGCAGCGCTCATGTCGCCTGGCCGCCGGCCGTGGCCGTCGAGATCGGGTGATCGCTCGAGAAGCCGTAGAGCTCCAGCGCGTTGCCGCACAGGATCTTCTGGCGCAGCTCCTTGTCAAACGACCGCGGCAGGGCCTGTTTGGGCGAATCGAAGTCCCAGTGCGGGTAGTCGGTGGCAAACAGCAGCTTGTCGCGCAGATTGGCCTGCTCGATCGCGTACATGAGATGCTGAGGGTCCTCGGGCTCCTCGATCGGCTGGGTGGTGAACCACACGTGCTCGTCGATGTACTCCGACGGCGGGCGCTGCAGCCGCGGGTGGTCGGCGCGCATCAGCTCCCAGGAGGCGTCCAGCGACCAGCGCAGCGCCGCCGCCCAGGCCACGCCTGACTCGGTGAGGACCACGCGGGCGCCGGGCACCTCCTCAAACAGCCCGCCGGCGACGAGGCTGGTGAGCTGGCCCTGGGTGATGATGCCGTTGCCCACGTGGTAGTCGAGGTAGAAGGACGGATAGCCCGCGCCGCGGTGGTCGACGTAGCCGCCGGTGTGCACGACCACCGGCCGCCCGCACTCGGTGGCGGCGCGATAGATCGGCCAGTACTTGGGCGCGCCCAGCGGCTCGGCGGCGCTGCCGGGCAGCAGGACGGCGACGAAGCGCTCGTCGGCGGCGCGCTTCTCGATCTCCTTGACCGCGAGCTCCGGGTACTCGTGCGCCACGGCGATGGTGGCGCGCAGGCGCGGGTCGAACTCCAGCCACGTCTCGAGCTGCCACTGGTTGATGGCGTGGTTCCACTCGCGCGAGAAGTCCGGGTGGTCGTAGCAGTCCTGCCCTGAGAGGACCTCGAGGACCGCGTAGTCCATGTCGTATTCGTCAAGCAGCTGCGCGCGCAGCATCTCCGGGTCGCTGCCCCAGATATGGCCGGGCTTGTTGGGCCACGCGTCCACGCGCATGCCGCCGTTGCGGGCGCGCGGGTACCAGTCGGTGATGCGCGGCGTCCGCCGCCCGTAGTGCTCGAGCTGGGCCCGGGCCCAGGGCCCGAGGTGCTCGGCCAGCATCGGCTCGGTGGCCTGGGCGTGAACGTCGCAGTCGATGAGCTTCATCTCGCTATGCCTCCAGCACGACGTAGTCGTCTTGCACATGCACCTCGAAGGTCTCGGCCACGTACGGCCCGGGGCGCAGTTCGGGCTCCTCGGTGCGCGCGGTCTCGAGCTCGGCGAGCAGCGAGCCGCCGGCCTGGACGGCGACGCCGTAGCTGCGTACGCCGGCGTGGCCCGCGCCCATGAACGACTGGCCGGTCTCCAGGTCGTATTCCCAACCGTGCCACGGGCAGGCCACGCGGGTCGGGTTCTCAGAGAGGCGCGGCCGGCCCGGCTCGTCCGCCACCGCGTCGTCGAGCAGGTGCCCGCGGCACAGCGGGCCGCCCTGATGCGGGCAGCGGTTGCGGATCCCGAAGAAGCGATCGCCGACGCGAAAGACGCCGATCGACCGGCTGCCCGCCTGGACGATGCGCCGCTCCCCAGGGGGAAACTCGCTCACCGGTGCCACCACCACTCTCACCTGCCGGCCTCCTCACTCATCAGTGCCGTTTGTTGTCACCGTGATTCCCACCACCGTAGCGCGTCACGGCGCGGACGCGCAAGGCCGGATATCTACTACCCGTTCCGCCACCGAGCAGTATCAATGTCATTTATGCGCGGTAGACAAATAATCCATTTCTCCATCACCTGGGGCAGTGTTAGCGTGCCTGCGGTCGTGATCGTCGTCGGCTGACGACGGCGCGGTGGTGCGTGGCCGTTTCCAGGTGGCCGCGCCACCGACCCCATACGGAGGGAGAGAGATGTCCACGGACACTGCAGCTGTCCCGCGTGAGCGGCTGACGCCCGCTGCCCGACGATCGATCCTCGGCGGTCTCGTCACGCTGTTTCTCGACAGCTATGACATCTACCTGCCGGCGTTGGTGCTGCCGGCGGCACTGAGTTACTTCGAGCCCGCGAATATGTCCGACACCACGCGGGCGACGCTGGACACGCTCGTGTTCACGGTGACCCTGCTCGGCCGGCCGATCGGCGGACCGATCTTCGGCAACCTCTCAGACCGGATCGGGCGAAAGCGCGTCGCGCTGATCACCGGCGCCGGCTTCACGGTCATGGTGACGCTGATGGGCTGCCTGCCCGGATACGGGTCCTGGGGCTATGGCTCGATCATCGCGCTGATCGTGCTGCGCCTGCTCGGTGGCGTCTTCCTCGGCGGCGGCTACGCCGGCCCGGTCCCGCTGGCCATCGAGCGCGCGCCGCGGCGCTGGCGTGGCTTCGTCGGCGGCCTGGTCGTCACCGGCGCCGGCCTGGCGCTGGTCTTCATCAGCCTCATCCAGCTGCTGGCGCTGGACCACCTGGCGCCGCACTCGTTCGTGGTGTGGGGCTGGAGGATCCCGTTCTTCGTGGGGACGATCATGGGCGTCCTCTACCTCGTGTATTTCCACCGGCTCGTCCCCGAGCTCGATGACGAGGAGTTCGAGCGCTCGCGACGCGAGCCGCGCACGCCGCTCATGCAGCTGCTCACCGGCAAGGAGGACCGCGCGCGCCTGACCCAGTCCGCGGTGCTCATGACCGGCATGTGGTTCGCCTCCCAGATGACGGTGTCGTTCCTGCCGGTGCTGCTCATCACCGTGCTGCACCAGAGTCCGAGCGACGTGAGCTGGTTCGAGATCGTCTCCAGCCTGACCACGGCCGGCGGCATGATCCTGTACGGCGCACTGAGCCAGAAGGTGGGCCGGCGCACCGTGCTGCGCTGGGTGGCGGTGTCCGTCGTGACGATCGGCTCGGCGGCCTGGGTGTTCATGATCCACTTCGCCGAGTCGGGCGCGAGCTTCGGCCTCATCGCCCTGATGGCCGGTATCGCCAGCTTCGTCACCAACGCCCCGCTGGGCGTGTTCGTGGTCTACCTCAACGAGCGCTTCGGCACCAACGTCCGAGCCGCCGGCTACAGCACCGCGTACACCTTCGGCCTCATCCTGCCCGGGCTCTACACCGTGTGGGTCAAGGGTCTGGCCCATGTCGTGCCCTACGCGTACACGGCGCTGTTCCTCATTCCGCTGGGCGGGGTGCTCGTGTTCCTGGCCGCCCACTTCGGTCCCGAGACGCTCGACGCTCCGCTGCTGGGCGAGCGCGGCCGCGACCGCAGCATGGACGAGCCCGGCGCCGAGCTTGCCGTCACCGGCGCGATGCGGACGCATGGCCGCGGCCGCGTGCGCGTCGGCGTCCGCTCCACCTCCTGATCCGATCCAGGTCGGCGCCGGCGTTGCGAGTGGGAGCTTCGTAACGCCGGCGCCACAGCGTCCGCGCCCGGTGGGTGCGGGCCCCCGGGTGGGCTAGGCTTCGCGACCCCGTGGCCCGGAGGAGAGATGCCAAGGTCACGCGCCCCGTGGCGCAGCTGGCCAAGCTTGACCTGAACCTGCTGGTCATCCTGCGCGAACTCATCCGCGAGCGCAACGTCACCCGTGCCGCCGAGCGCGTCGCCGTGACCCAGCCGGCCGCCAGCGCGGCGCTGGCGCGGCTGCGCCGGCACTTCGGGGACGAGTTGCTGGTGCGCCGCGGCGGGGACTACCTGCTCTCGCCGCTCGCCGCACAACTCGCCGAACACGTCGAGGCGGCCTGCGCGGCGGCTGAGCGCGTCTTCGCCGCGGAGAACGACTTCGATCCCCACACCTCCAACCGCGAGTTCACGCTGCTCATGGCCGACTACACCGTCGCGGTGATCGGCGACCGGCTGTCGGCGCTCGTCGAGCACGAGGCTCCCAATGTGCGCCTGCACATCCTGGTCGTCCGCGGCGCCCTGGCCGGCGAGGCCGAGGAGATGATCCGCCGGATCGACGGGATGATCCTGCCGCCGCTCACCGCCCTGATGGTCCCCTATGTCCGCTCCACCGAGCTCTTTCGCGACCGCTGGGTCTGCGTCTGCTGGGAGGGCAACCGCGCCCTCAACGCCACCGCGCCCACCCTGGCCGAGCTCGCCCGCCTCAACTGGGTGGCGCCGTTCGTCCCCGACCGTGGCCGCACGTCGTCGGCCCCGCTGTTCGCCCAGCTGGCGATCCTCGGGATCCAGCCTCACGTCTCGGTCCGGGTCGAGAGCTACCAGGCCGTTCCCTACTTCCTCCCCGGCACCGACCGCGTGGCCCTCATACAGGAGCGCCTGGCCGAGAAGCTGGCCGGCCCGCTGGGGTTGCGCATCATGGAGATCCCGGGGGCGTCGCAGACCATCGTCGAGGCCCTGTGGTGGTGCGAGGACTACGACGATGACCCGGCGCATCGCTGGTTGCGCCAGAAGCTCCAGGTGCTCGCCGCCGAGGTGTGACGCTAACGGCGCGGGTAGGCTGTCCCCGTCGATGTGGATCGCGCGCTGCATCCGGGACCGGCGTGTCCAACGCTGAGCACTGGCAGGTCCAGGGCCGCGAGGCCGAGCTCTACCAGCGCCACCTCGTGCCCGCGGTCACCGCCCTGTGGGCCGCTGAGCTCGTGGAACGCGTCGATGTGCGAGCCGGTGACCGCGTGCTCGACATCGCCTGCGGGACGGGCGTGGTCGCGCGGGCGGCCGCAGAGCGCGCCGGGCCAGACGGGAACGTGACCGGGCTGGACATCAATCCGGCGATGCTGGGGGTGGCCCGGGGCGAGAGCCCGGGAGTCGACTTCGTCCAGGGCAGCGCGCTCGCCCTGCCCTTTGACGACGCGAGCTGCGACGTGGTCCTGTGCCAGCTCGGGCTCCAGTTCTTCCCCGATCGCGCCAAGGCGTTGGCCCAGATGCACCGCGTCCTCGCCGGCGACGGCCGGCTCGGCCTGAGCGTGTACGGCCCGATCGAGCACAACCCGGGCACGCTTGCCCTCGCCCAGGCACTCGATCACCACCTCGGGACGGGCGCGTCACAGACCAAGCGCGCCGAGCACGTGCTCGGCTACGCCGACCTGGTGCAGAGGCTCGTGACCGCGGCTGGATTCCACGACATCACGATCACCACCGAGACGAAGCTGGTCCGGTTCCCGTCCACCTCGGAGTGGGTGCAGATCCAGCTGACGGCGACGCCCCTGGCCAGCCTCCTGGCCGAGCGGCTCGGGCGGCCGCGCATGACCGAGAAGATCACCGCCGCCGTCGAGGAGGCGCTGCGGCCCTACGAGGCCAACGGCGGGCTCGAGTTCCCGCAGGAGGCGCACGTCCTCCTCGCGCGCGCCTAGGTCCCGCGCCTAGGTCACCGGGTCTCGGGAGCTCAGGGCGGCGCGCACGTCGCGGATGATCTCGTCCGAGAGGGCGGGATCGTCGACCGCGCGGGACACCAGCACCGCGCCGACCAGGGCGGAGAGCATGACCGTCGCCCGGCGGCGGGTCTCCGAGTCGAGCACGCCGTCCTCGCCATCGTCGTTGCCGAGCAGCTGCTCGAGCTGGGCGAGGTAGCGCCTGACCTGGTCGGTGTAGGCGGCGCGGACGCGGGCATCGGCCCGGGGCGCCTCGCCCCCGAGGGCGACGACGCTGCATCCGGAACCGGGGTTGTCGCGATGCGTGGGTGACACGTACCAGTCCACGAAGGCGGCCAGCGGGTCCTCGGCGCCGTCGATCACCTCCGCCGTCGCCTCCTGGCTCTGGGCGAAGGTGCGGTCGACCGCCTCGGCGATGAGGTCGTCGCGGGAGTCGAAGTGCTTGTAGAAGCCGCCGTGGGTGAGGCCGGCTGCCTGCATGATCTCGGCGACGCTCGGCGTGGTGGTGCCGGCCTCGCGGATGCGCTCCGCCGCGATCTCGACGATCCGCTCGTGGCTTCGGGCCTTCTCCTCTTGGGAATGACGGGGCATAGCTTAGATGTTAGCTATCATCCATTTGGATGTTGCTCATCATCCAAATTGCGACCCTGAAAGGGCAGCCATGAACATCCAAGGATCCGTAGCTCTCGTGACCGGCGCGAACCGGGGGATCGGGAAGGCCATCGCCGACGAGCTCCTGGCCCGTGGCGCGGCGAAGGTGTACGCCGGGGTGCGCGACGTGGCCTCGGTGACCGACGAACGGCTGGTGCCCGTCGAGCTCGATGTCACCGACGCGGCTTTGGTGAGGGCCGCCGCTGATCAGCTCGCCGACGTCCAGATCGTCGTCAACAACGCGGGCATCGGTGCCGCGTCCACGCCGCTGACGTCAGATCTCGACACCGCCCGCGCCGAGCTCGAGGTCAACTACCTGGGCCTGGTCTCGATGACGCAGGCCTTCGCCCCCGTGCTGGCCGACAACGGCGGCGGGGCGTTCGTCAACGTGCTCTCGGTCGTCTCGTGGGCAGCCTCGCCGAACCTCACCACGTATTCGGCCTCCAAGGCCGCGGCGTGGAGCTTCACCAACGCCGCGCGCGTCGAGCTGGCGCGATCAGGTACCGAGGTCGTCGGAGTGCACGTCGGCTTCGTCGACACCGACCTCATCGCCGCCCTGGACGTCGACAAGCTCGCTCCCCGGGAGGTCGCGGTGTCCGCCCTGGACGCCCTCGAGGAGGGGCGCCCCGAGGCCGTTGTCGACGACTTCAGCCGCGGTGTCAAGGCCGCCCTGCACGACGACCAGAACCTCATCTACCCCCGGATCGCCGAGCAGTTCAACGCCGCGCCCGTGACCTGACCTTCACGGCAGGCTGCTCACCGCCCCGAGCCTCGAGCGCGCGCTCGAGGACTCCGACATCGGGACGAGCCGTCCCGCCTTGCCCAGCCCTCGTGGAGGCGTGTTCCCGTAGACCGCCTCGTACTGGCCGGCCTTGACCAGGAACGTCTCGTGCCAGATCCCGGTCCGCCCGCTGCGGCCGACGCGGCGCCAGTACTGACGCCAGACCTCCAGGTGCGGATCGTCCTTGTCCTTGGCGAACGCCTCCAGCTGCTCGAAGGACCGCCAGTACTGGACGATCGTGGGAATCCCCATCTCATAGGCGAGCAGCCCCTTCTCGGGATGGGCCACCAGGTACTCGAGCATGTGCGTCATACCGCGCCGGCCGCCCAGGTCCATGAAGCTGCGCACCGCGTGCAGCTTGCTGAGCCTGGCGCCGATCAGGAACACCACGAAGTCCCCGTCGATCTCGGCGGTCATCCGCCGCCCCGCGACTTCGGCCATTGTCATCACCCCTCGGTCGTCGTTCTCAGACCGATGCTAAAGCGGCCGCCAAATCGGCCCGCTGACGACCAATCGCTGACAAATCGGAGTTGCGCCTGCTGGTTTGGCATCGAATGGTCGCCCCGCGTACACCAGCGGACAAATCGCGCCGCCCAATCGCGATTTGTCATCGATTGGCTGTGGAGCGGCTGTCACCGAGCGGCCCTCTGCTTAGGCAATGCTGTTTCCAGAGGCCGGCAGCGAAGGCCGGCGCGCCCACCACCTCTTTGTCAGACCACGTACGCGCGTGTTGCAGCTACGCGATCGGCCCGGTTAGCCTGCTTGCATCGCAGATGGGGCGCGGCCCCTGCACCGCACACACGATCACTTCAGCGTCCAGCGCACGACAGTGATCGTGGTGCGGGGCAGGCGGGTCTGGGGTGCTCCGCCAGGGGGCTAACGCGCGATCCGGTCCGGCTCTCCGAGGCCCCGTCCTCTACTGCCCTTCGAGCTTGAAGCCGACCCGCATCTCGACCTGGAAGTGCGCGATCTTGTCGCCCTCGACGTGCCCGCGAATGCTGCGCACCTCGACCCAGTCCAGCCCGCGGAGCGTCTTGGCAGCGCGCGCCACGCCCGAGCTCATGGCCTCGGTGACGCCGTCGGGCGACGTGCCGGCGATTTCGATGATCCTGTAGGTATCTGACTCAGACATGCGGCTCCTCGGGTGGGTCGTTGATCTGAAACCCAGTACCCACCCAGGCACGCCGTACGCGGCCGGCGCCGGTCCGCTCGACGCCGTGAGCTACCCGGCGAGGCCGTAGTCCTCGTCACCCACCGGGTCGCCCCAGTCGCTCGTTCCCAGCGAGATGGCGATGTGGGTCATGACGGTGTCGGGCCCCGCGCCGTGCCAGTGGTCCTCGCCGGGACCGATCCAGACGACGTCGCCGGGCTCCAGGACCTCGCGCTGACCGTCGCGAGTTCCGGCGCGGCCACGGCCGCTGGTGACGATGAGGAGCTGGCCGTCGGAGTGGGTGTGCCAGTTGGTGCGGGCGCCGGGCGGGAAGGTGACCGAGTTCACGGTGGGGGCGCCGTCGCCCGAGAGGATCGGGTCACGCAGGACGGTGCCGGTGAAGGTGTCCGAGGCCTCGCGGGTGGCCTGGCCCGCGGCGTGTCCGTGGCTGATCTTCATGTCACTGCTCCTGTTCGTCGTAGAGCCGGACGCCGCCGGCGAGGTCACCGATCCCGTCGACGACGCGGTTGGAGATGGCGTCGCGGTAGCCCATCGCGTTCGACAGCTCAAACGCGGCCAGGCACCCCGGGCCGGTGAACGTGGGCACGCCGAGCCCGGCCATGTAGCTCAGATACAGGCGGATGTCCTTGGCCATGAGCTCCCCCGTCAGCCCGCCCTCGAGGTAGTCGCCGTGGATGATCTTGGGGAAGCGGTTCAGGGTCGCGAAGTTCACGCCCGAGCTGGCGTTGAGCACCTCCAAGCAGCCGCTCGAGATCCAGGCCGGCCCGCCGCGCGGCCACCATCACCTCCGACGTCGCCGCCAGCGCGACCCCATTCAAGAAGTTGTTGAGGACCTTGGTGATGTGACCGCTCCCCGGCGCGCCCATGTGGACGATCGTCGAGGCAAACCGCTCAAGCAGCGGCGTCACCCGCTCCAGTGCGGCGCCGTCACCGCCCACCATCAGCGTGAGCGACCCCTTCTCCGCGGCCGCCGCACCCCCCGATATCCCGGCATCCAGGAACTCCACGCCCTGCGAGGCCAGCGCCGCGTGCAGGCGCACCGACGATCGGGGATCCGCCGTGGACAGATCGACGACCACCTGCCCAACCCGGGCGTGCGCTAGCACGCCTCCCTCCCCCTCCACGACCCGCTCGATCACCGAGCTGTCGGGCAACGACAGCAGCACCACGTCCACCGACTCGACCAGCTCCGCGACCGATCCCATCGCGTCGATCCCGCACGACGCCAGCGTGTCGGCATCGGCGTCAAAGGCGACGATCGGTTCCCCGGCGGCCGCCACCCGCCGGCCGATGCGTCCGCCCATGTTCCCCGCGCCGATGATCCCGGCCCGCAGCGGCGCGCCGCTCATCAGGCGTCACCGAACCAGTCGGCCGGGTCCTCCTGGAGGTCGACCCATACCGACTTGGTCTGCGTGTAGTGCTGCATGACCTCGAGCCCGGTGGCCGGCTCATAGGTCTCGTAGGTCGCGCCGTCAGCGGCGGCTTCCCAGCGGCCGGCGACATAAAGCGGCAGGACGTCGTCGGCGCGCCCCTCGGCGAGCGCCTGCGGATCGGGGGCGGTCATGGTGGTCATCGGCGGTCCTCCATGGTTCAGGCCACGAGGACGCCGAGCTCGGGGTCCTCTTCGAGGCGGGGAAAGCGGTCCATCACCAGCGGATCGTGGCCGGGCACCAGGCGGCCACCGCCTCGGACCGCCTCGCGCATGATGTCGTAGGCGCGGTAGACGAGCTGGAGGTCGACGAGGATCGCGCAGGCACGGTCGCGGTCGACCTCCTCATAGAAGTGCACGGCGTCTGAGGCGAGCACGATCGGCCCCTGCCGACCCTCCACGAACACCACGCTCTGGCCGGGCGAGTGGCCTCCGACCTCGGCCACGGTGACGCCGGGCGCCACCACGGTCTCGCGGTCCATCAGCGTCACGGCGCCCGTCGTGACCCGGGCGGCGAGCGCCGCCACCTCGCCGGGCTCGACGTGCGCGGCGAACTGGGCCCGCTCGGCGTAGGGGCCGGTCCAGACCTCGAACTCGGTGCGGTTGACCAGCACCGGCGCGTCGCCGAAGGCGTCGAGATGGCCCGTGTGGTCGTAGTGCAGGTGCGTGTTGATGACCGTGTCCACCGTCCGGGGGTCGACGCCGGCGCGCCGCAGCGCCTCGAGCGGCTCGACCAGGAAGCTGCGCCCGCGCGCCTGGCCGCCGGCGGCGCTGAACCCCGTGTCGACCACGATGGTCTGCCCGCCGTTGCGCAGCACCCACAGGTAGTAGGTCATCTCCTGCGGGCCATCGGGCTCGCCGTATTGGGCGTAGCGGTAGAAGACGTCTGAGCGCGTGGTCATGCGTGACGCGTAGCGCAGCGCGGTGACCGTCCAGCCGTCACTCATGGCTCGGGGCGATCTCGGCCCCGCCCCACTCCTCGAACATGCGCACGATCTCGGTGCAGTCGCGGCCATCGTCCCCGGTGGCGTCGGCGAGCGCCCACAGCTCCCCCACCGTGGAGCCCAGCACCATCGGGACATCGCGGCGGCGCGCCTCGTCGAGCGCGAGCCGCACGTCCTTGGCCATGAGGTCCAGGCGGAAGCCGTGGTCAAAGGCGCGGGTGAGCACCTGCTTGGGGAACTTGTCCGAGGCGGCGTTGTTGGCCCCACTGGAGACGTGGATGACGTCGAGCAGCGTGGCCGGGTCAAGGCCGGCGCGCACACCGAGGACCATCGCCTCGGCGGTGATGGCGATCGAGCAGGCCGACATCAGGTTGTTGATGACCTTGGCCGCCTGACCCTGCCCGGCCTGCGTGCCGACGACGAACACGTTGCGCGCGAACGCCTCGAGCAGGGGGCGGACACGATCCACCGCGGCGTCGGGGCCGGAGGCCATGACCGTCAGGCGGCCGGACTCGGCGCCGGCGGGACCACCGCTCACCGGGGCGTCGACCGCCGCGATGTCATGCGCGGCCAGGCCGTCTGACACGGCTTGGGCCGTGGCCACACCGGTGGTGGAGAGATCCACATAGGCCTCGATGGCCGAGCCGCGCACCAGGCCGTCGGAGCCGAGCGCCACCTCCTGCACGATCTCCGGCCGCGGCAGGCTGACCATCACCACCGGCGCGGCGTCTGCGACCGCGCGCGGGGTGTCGACGACGTCGGCCCCCGCGTCACGCGCAGCGGCGGCCGCGGCGGCGTCGGGGTCGCAGACGACCAGGGCCTGGCCGGCCGCGAGCAGCCGCGCCGTCATCCGCCCTCCCATCACGCCCAATCCCACGAACCCGACCGGGGACGGCGCCTCGGCGATCACTGGATCGACTCCACGTCGACGCCCTGCTCGGCGAGCGTCTCCTCGGCGATGCGGAACGCCTCCATGCCGGCCGGAACGCCGCAGTAGATGGCGGCCTGGAGCAGGACCTCACGGATCTCCTCCGGGGTGACGCCGTTGGTGAGCGCCCCGCGGATGTGGACGCCGAGCTCGTGGCGGCGGTTGAGCGCGGTGAGCATGCCGAGGTTGACGAGCGAGCGAGCGCGGCGGTCAAGACCGGGGCGCGACCACACCGCTCCCCAGCAGTATTCGGTGACCAGATCCTGCATCGGGCGCGCGAAGGACGAGGCGCTCTCCAGCGATCGCTGGACGTGCTCGGCGCCGAGCACCTCGCTGCGGACGGCCATGCCTGCTTCGAATCGAGAGTTGTTCTCCCCCATCAGGTGCCTTCCAGTTCGTCGTGGGCCGGGCGTGCGAGCAGCATATGCAGGGCGACGCGCCCGAGGCCCGGCCAAGACCCTCAGGAGGCCAGGACGTCGGGTGAGGTCGCGTCGTACTCGGGGATCCAGCCGGCACCGCGGCCCTCGGTGTCGCGGCCCAGGCGCTTGCGCAGCGCGATCGTGATGTCGCGGCGCAGCGTCGCCAAGGGTGAGCTGAGGTGGTTGCTCACGCCCCGTTCGCGCGCGGCCAGCACCACCCGGCTGGCCCGGGGGCGGCGCGTGCGCTCGTAGCGCTCAAGCGCATGCCGCGGGTCGTCGGGTGCGGCGCTCAGCGCCGTCGCCAGGACCGCGCCGTCCTCGATCGCCTGGCACGCGCCCTGGCCCAGGTAGGGGAGCATCGGGTGGGCCGCGTCGCCGAGGATGGTGATCCGGCCCTGGGTCCAGCGCGGGATCGGGTCGCGGTCATAGAGCGCCCACTTGTACCAGGTGTCCCCGGCCGCGAAGACGCGCAGCAGCGACTCGTGCCAGCCGGCGTAGCGGTCGAGCACCTCCTGGCGGTCGCACTCGTTGATCCAGGACTCGTGGCGGTAGTCGGCGTCGTCGTAGTGGCAGACGACGTTGATCAGTTCCTCGCCGCGCAGCGGATAGAGGACGATCGTCCCGTGAGGGCCCAGCCACTGGACGTTGTCGGTGGCGGGCGGCGGGCCGCTGACCGCGTCTCGGCGAACGACGCTGCGGTAACAGATCTTGCCGGTGAAGGTGGGGTCGTCGGGACCGAAGAGGGCGGCACGCACCCGCGAGTGGATGCCGTCGGCGCCGATGATGACGTCGGCCTCGATCTCGGAGCCGTCCTCGAAGCGCGCCACCGCGACGTCATCACGGGACTCGACCGTGGCGCAGCGCTTGCCGAGGGTGACGCTGTTGGCCGGCAGCGCGGCGGCGAGCACGTCGAGCAGGTCGGCGCGGTGGACCGTCGCCCCGGCGAGGCCGTACGCCGCGGTCTGCTGGGCGCGGCTGATCCTGGAGATCGCGCGGCCGGTGCGCCCGTCGCAGGTCACGGCGTACGCGGAGTGCCCGGCGACCCCGCGCACCGCGTCCTCCACCCCGATCATGCGCAGGACGCGCATCGCGTTGGGGTGAAGCGCCACGCCGGCGCCGATCTCCTTGAGCTCCGGCGCGGCCTCGTACACGGACACCTCGTGTCCCGCGCGCGCCAGAGCGCACCCTGCCGTGGCCCCTCCGATCCCCCCGCCGATGATCGCCACGCGCGTCATCGCGACCGATTCTATGCAGCTACGCCGCGCGCCGGTCTGTGGCCGGTCGCTCACAGCGCAGCCGGGTGATCGCGTAGGCTTCTCGCCTCCATCGGGTTGGATCGAGGGCTCATGCGGATCGGGATCGGGATCGGGAGACGGGTTCGACGAGCGGCCGTGATCTGCGGCCTCGTCAGCGTCGGCGTGGCCGCGCCCGCGTCGGCGGCTACCTGGACGACGCAGACCATGCCCGGTCCGAGCGGCCCGCCCAACACCGCGGCGACCGCCGTGTCCTGCACGTCGGCGACGTTCTGCATGGCCGTGGGCAGCTCTGACTTCGGCTATGACCACTCCAAGACGATGCTGGTGGGACCGTTCGCGACGTTCGCCGAGCGCTGGGATGGCAGCGCGTGGTCGCTCCTGCCCACGCCGAGCGCCGGGCCGGCCCCGACGCTCGTTGCGCTGTCATGCGCCTCGCCGACGTTCTGTGTCGCCGTGGGCTCCACCCACACCTTGGGCCGGCAGGCACTTGAGGGGTTCGGAGGCGGCACGGGGACGCGCGCCGTGCTCGAGGTGTGGAACGGGACCGCGTGGTCGGTGCGTCCGACGCCGCTCGGATCGGTGCACGGCAGCGGCCTGAGCGGGGTCTCGTGTGTCTCGAGCAGCTTCTGCATCGCGGTGGGCGCTACCGGTCTGCAGATCGCGGCGGCGCTGCAGTTCAACGGCCAGACGTGGAAGCGGATCTCGCTGCCGAGGGTCAGATGGGGGCCGACGCTGACGGCGATCTCCTGCGCGGCCACGACCAACTGCACCGCGGTGGGCTCCTACGACGTCAACAAGGTGGGGGTCGCCGACCTGAGGCCGCTCGCGATGCGCTGGACCGGCGGCGGGCACTGGACGGTGGCCAAGCCGCCGGCCGAGCGCGACCGCTTCCACGGCAAGACGTTCTCCAACTTCACGTGGCTGACCTCCGTCTCCTGCCCGTCGCGCACCTCGTGCCTGGCCACCGGGCTGACGCTGCGCACGCAGAACTTCTATCCCCAGGGCGGGTTTGCCGACCGCTGGAACGGCACGCGCTGGCGCACCGCGACCACCGGCCTCGGCCACAACAGCCCGCTCAACGGGGTGTCATGCGTGGCGGTCGATGACTGCTACGCGGCCGGTCAGTTCGACCCCCGCCTCGTGCCTCGCCCGTCGGCTCAGGCGCCGCTGGTCACGCACTGGGCGGCGGGCCGCTGGACCCGGGTCGCGCTCCCCGCGGTGCCCACGCTCCCCAACGTCGAGTGGTTCGAGGACAACCTGCTCGATCCCAACCTGTTCGGGATCTCCTGCGTGCTGTCGGTCGGCTGCACCGTGGTCGGCGCCCAGCCGCAGGGCACCCAGAGCACGCCGCTGGCGATGAGCGACCTGGCCATCCCCAACCCGGGGGGCTAATTGACGGTGCAGGCGAGGTAGATCTTGGCCGGCAGTTCGCCGGTGATGCAGACCTTCGCGCGTGACACGGGCTGCCACCGGCGCCCCTTGGCGCGGTAGACGACGGTGATGTCGTCGCCGGTGCCCGGGCCGTGGATGTCGATGTAGTCGGCCCAGGCGTAGTTGCCGGCACATCGCGACCCGCGGGTCAGGTGGCTGGGAGCCAGCGACCGCTTGTGCAGAGCGCGCGCGAGACCGGCGCTGAGCGCCGCGCGCGTGCACGGCGGATGAGGCCCGGCCGGAATCTGGTTCACCTTGGTCACCTTGCTCGGCGTGATCCGGAAGCCGACCCCGGTGCTGTCCACCGTGCACACGGCGCCCTTGGCCTTGAACCAGTCTCCCAGCGGGATGCAGGCGAAGGGGCCCGCGGTCGGCTCGGGCTGCTGCCTGAACACGTCCTTGTAGGAGGCTCCCGGAAAGAGCACGCAACTGGGAGAGGCGCCCTGGGGCTGGCGGCAGGTGGTGACCTGGCCGCTGGGGGTGACCGTCCCCGACATCGTGATCGCCGAGGTCGATCCCTGGCAGGACGTCGAGGCGGTGGTGAGCACGCACGACAGGCCGGTGCCCGGGATCGTGAGCTTGACCGGCGCGGTGGGGCCCGCCGCCGAGGCGGGCGCTGCCGCCGCGGCGAGGGTCAGTGCGATGAGCGCGAGCCGGGGTTTCATGTGCGAGCGGGAGCCAGGTGCAGCACCACGTGTATCGGGCCTTCTACCGTGAGCTCGACCGCCGTGTCAACCGCCGCCACCCGCCGGCCGTCGATGGTGGCGGCCTCGGTGAACCAGCTCGGCTCCGCGTCGGCGCCCTCGGGTTTCGCGGTCGTCACCACGATCCGCTGCGCCGCGACCCGCCAGCGACCCGCCTGGACCGGGAGCACGGTCGCGCGATCGGTCAGCGGTCGCGAGGCAAAGCCCCCGCGTGCCGTACCCGCGTACGGGACCTTGAGGGCACTCAGCCACAACTCCGGAGCCTCCGCCAGCGCGAGCGCGTCCAATGTGAGGTCGAGGCTACCCGGCAGCTCCTGTTGCGCGGTGACCTCCACCGTGACCCGGTGAAGTGCGCCGCCGGACTCGACCCGCAGCTCGACCGGATCGGTGGCTGGGGCATCGGCGCCGGCCACCCCGATGGCCTCATCGACACAACGGGCCAGCGCCAGCGCGTGTCCCGGGGTCGGACCCTCGATCTCGAACCTCCCCACGTCGTCGGTCGTGGCCACGGCGACGACCTCGCCGGCGTCGAGGTCGCATAGCCGGACCTCGCAGCGTCCCTGCCCCCGGCCCTGGTAGGTGACCGATCCGCGCATCAGTGGGCGTAGAAGCCCCACGTGGGGAACCGGCGCAGGAGGGCGCGGAAGTGCTCGTCCTGCAGCTTCGACGCGCGAGCGCCCGCCCCGGACTTATTCGTGGGGTTCGGCGCGCTGCCACTGGCTCCGGGGTCGGAGGTGTAGTTGAACGTCACGGTCATGGTGTTGTGGTAGAGCACCTCGTTGGCGCGGACCAGGTACTCGTGGAACACCACGCGGTGCTCGACCCGTTTGACCTGGGTGGTCGACCGGCCGATCCCGAGGAACCCGCCGGAGTGGATCGGCTCAAACGCCTTGTGGACAAAGGCGACTGGCGAACCGGGCCCGTCGACCATCATCGTCTGCCCGTTGGCCGGGTTGGCCGCAGGGCTTGGGGTGACCGTGCTTAGGCCGCGCGTCCCCGCCCCCATAAAGCCCGCCGGGGGCGTCGCGCTGACCGGCGACTCGTAGAACGGCATCTGGTCAGACACCGCGTCGAGGTACCAATGCTTTTCGGTGGCGCTGTTCCAGTCGATCGGCTCGTTGGGCTGGCCGGTGCCGTGCAGCGGGCTGCTGGGCTCGTAGTAGCCGAGGCTGCTGCCGCCGGCGGCCGCGTCAAAGCGCTCGATCTCCTCGCCCACGAACTGCAGCCAGCCGGTCTGCTCAGCGTGCGCGCCCCGGTAGTCGAAGGCGAAGTCATTGGTGGCCCCGCCCCCCGATGCGACGTGCTCATAAACCGACACCGCACCGTCGGGCACCGCGACGGCCGGGCCCGCGGCGGCTCCGACCGCCCCCGCCGCCGCGATCGCGGGCCGCGCCGCCGCGCCGGTCTGGCCCTGCACGAGGAGATAGGCCAGGATGCGCCGGACGCGGTGGTTGTCGTCTCTGAACACCATCCGCGCCTGGCCCTGCGCCACAGCCACGCCGGCAGGGCCCCCGGCCGTGAGCAGCGCCTGCGCCCTGGGCAGGAGGTCCGTGTCGCTGTAGGCACCGAGCAGCAGGGCGGCGTAGCCCCAGTTTCCGATGTGCAGCGCGGCCTTGTACTCCTGCTCGAGCTTCTGGATCCGTCGCGCCTCCACCTGCTTGTAGACCGCGCTGCCGCCGGAGCGCAGCAGCTCGGCGATCGCCGTCGCCTCGCTGAGGCTGAGCCATTGCAGCCGGACCGCGCGGGTCGGATCGTCGGGGTACATCGCCAGCGTGAGCGCCGAGGTGAGCCAGTCCTCGCGCTTGAGCGCGTCGCGCAGCCGGCGATCCCAGCCCTCGACGCGGATCAGCCCGGCGTAGGGCTCGGCGGCGAGCGGGGTCGTGACATGGGTGAGCCCCTCGGAGGTGGCCGCCTGATTGACGTCGAACATCTGCGCCGCGGTGAGCTTCTTGATCGCGGCGGCCGAGTCGGCGTCGGTCATCGCGTTGAGCATCTCGGCGCCAAATCCCGGGTTCGGTCCGCTCACCTGATCGGGCAGGGCTGCCGCGATCTCGGCCGAACGCTCCGCGACGACTGGCCGCATCTGCGCCGCCACCGCCAGGTGGCCCGACTCGGCCGCCGCGAGCAGGTGCGTCTCCGCGTTCCAGCCCATCCCCCGCAGCTGGCCGCCCACCCGCGTCGCTATCTCTGGATAGGTATTGAGGATCTGGACGGCTGCCGCCCAGTTGCGCGCGGCGATCGCCTGCCCGAGGTCGATCGGCGCCCTGATCCGCACCGCCGCTCCCCCGTTGACGTCGGCCGCGTCGTACAGGCCCTTGCGCTGCTGGTCGGTGTAGCCCTTGATGCGGGCGTCGATGTCGGCCTGGTTGAATCCGTTGAGGATCCGCGCGGCGTTGTTGAAGTCGTTGATCCACAGGTACTCGCCGATGGCGCGGTCCATGTCCGCCGCGTCGCCGGGCCGCGGTTCCGCGATCGGCACGCCGGCGGCCGGTGGGACCCCGCCGTCCGTCGGCTGGCGTGCCAAGCTGACCCCGCCGCGGCCGGCCGCGACCATCCGCGCGACGGCGGCGTTTCCGTGAGATTGCTGGAGCTCCAGCATCCGCCCGGCGAGCGTGGGTTCGGGCGCAGCCTGGGGCCGCGCCCTCTCGGGGGCGGCACGCGCTTCGCCCGGCCCCGCTGTTGCCCGCTCCGGCATCGCCGCTGCCGATGGTCCCACATGGCTCGGGCCGAGGCAACGGCCCGCCGCGACCTCGCTTATCGCTCTGCCTTATGAATACGCCGGATGCTGCGTCTTGGACAAATGAATCCACATGACCGAACATGTGTTCCATGAGAATCCGCAACCAACATCACGACACCGATGCCGTGAACGACACCATCGACGATCGCGACCTGATCGCCTTCATCAACGAGGCGCGCGACCCCGCCGAGATCGACCGGATCACCGGCATCGCCCGCGCCCGCCGGCGCGCGCGTCGTCGGCTGGCCGACGTCGGCGCCACGCCTACGCCTACCCCTCAGCCGAGCCGTCGTCGCACGCACCTTCTCGGGCGCGGCCTCGGCTTCCGGCACTAGCCCCCGGGCCGGCCGGGCGCCGTCCTCGTTTCCGACGGGGCGGCTCCCGGGACCGAGGCCGCTCCGCCGAGGACCTCCTCGCGACCGTAGTGCCCAACCGCGTCAAACCAGCGTTTGGCGTGCAGACCTCGGCGCAGATCGCAATCGGCGACGACGATCCCCTCCTGGTCATACAGTGGCCCGGCGATCACGTCGCCGCCGGTTGGCTCGATGATCGCCGCGCCGCCGCGCCCGAACACCTCCTTGCCCTCGGGCAGCGTGACCGGGAAGTCGTCGGGGAACGCCGCGGCCGGGATGTATTGCGGCACGGACACGACGAAGGCCCCCGACTCGATCGCGATGTGGCGCATCGAGGCCAGCCAGCCGTCGCTGTCATCGGCCGTCGGCGCGACCCAGATCTGCGGTCCCCCGCGATAGACCCGGTAACGCGCCAGGGGCATGCGGTTCTCCCAGCAGATGAGCCCGCCGACCCGTGTCCCGGCCGCCTCGATCACGTCGAGGTCATCGCCGGCGCCGATCCCGTGAAACAGGCGCTCGTGGTGGGTCGGCATCAGCTTGCGATGACGGCCCAGGATCCCCGTGGGCCCGAGGTAGACCATCGTGTTGTAGAGCGTCCCGGGGCGCTCTGACTCGCGCTCGTTGATCCCCACGACGCAGAACAGCTCGCGCTCCCGGCACACGTCCACCAGCGGCTCGAGCAGCGGGCCCGGCACGTCGACGGCATTGGCCCACAGCTTCTCCCACAGCTCGTCCCACCCTCCGAAGGCGGACGCGGCGCGCGCCCACGCATTCGACGGGTACAGCGGGATGAAGCACTCGGGGAGGACCGCCAGCTGCGCCCCCTGATCCGCCGCATCGCCCAGCAGCCGCTCGGCCTTGGCCACGCACGCCTCGGCGTCGAGCACCACCGGCGTGGCCTGGATGGCGGCCACGCGCACCGTGCGGAACTCCGTCATGGGCCAAGACTAATCGCGCGCCCCTGGGGGCGCCACCGCTGTCGGTCACCGCTCCCTAAACTTCACTAAGTCGATTGACTTTCCGTAGTATTTGATACGGTGTCGCGGTCCCGCCTCCGGGTCGCCGCTGAACACGCGTCCCGGAGACGTCCTCCCCGATCGAAAAGGATGCATTCCGCATGCCCCATCACACGCACGCGCGCTCTCCCCTGCGCCGGCTGGTCGCGGCGTTTGCCGCGGTAGCGGCCGTCGCCGTGGCCGCGACCCCGGCCCTCGCCTCGGCCGCACCGACGGCGCCGCCGCCGGTCACCGTCCTCACGTCCGCCGGTCACGCCGACCGCAGTGACCTGTTCATCACCCCGACGGGCGGCACCACGCAGTACGCCAACGGCCCTGAGATCCTCGACCGGCGCGGCAACGTCGTCTGGTTCCACGCGATCCCGGCCGGCCAGACCGCGGCCGACTTCCGCGCGCAGCGCTACCGCGGCCACTCCGTGCTGACGTGGTGGCAGGGCACCGGCTTGGGCGGCCTGGCCCAGGGCACGGACTACATCTACAACGACCGTTACCAACCGATCGCCACCGTCAACGCCGGCAACGGACTGAGCGCCGACGGGCACGAGTTCCTCATCACGCCGCAGAACACGGCGCTGATCCTCGCCTACACCACGGCGACAGCCGATCTCACCTCGATCGGCGGACCGGCCAACCAGACCGTCATCGACGGCGTCGTCCAGGAGATCGACGTCCGCACCGGCAAAGTCCTCTTCCAGTGGAACAGCGCCGACCACGTGCCCTACAGCCAGAGCGAGCAGCCGCTGCCCGCCTCCGCGAGCACGCCGTGGGACTGGTTTCACATCAACGCCGTCCACATCGATTCCGACGGCAATCTCCTGATCGACGCCCGCGACACGTGGACCACCTACAAGGTCAACCGCCGCAGCGGGGCCATCATCTGGCAGCTCGGCGGCAAGGCGTCGAGCTTCACCCTGCGCGCCGCACCGGGCCAGACGCTCAACAACGCCGGCGACATCTTCGCCTGGCAGCACGACCCCGAGTCCCTGGGCCACGGCGAGTACACGTTCTTTGACAACGAGTCGGCCGGGGTGGCCAATACCGGGACCGATTCCACGGCGGAGTTCGGGCTCAGCCGCGCGGTCCGCGTGGTCCTGGACGAGCGCCGGCGCACGGCGACGCTGGTGGCCTCCTACAACCAGCCCGAGGGGCTGACCGCGCCGTCACAGGGCAACGCTCAGACGACGTCGGACGGGAACCTGCTGGTCGGCTGGGGCTCCCTGCCCTACCTGTCTGAGTTCTCGCGGTCGGGCGCGCTGCTGTTCAACGCCCAGTACCCGACCGGCGTCAACAGCTACCGCGCCTACAGCTTCCCGTGGCCTGACCACGACGACGGGTGGGGGCACCACACGCGCCGCGGCTGAGCGCGACCACCCCGGGCCCAGCGGCCCGGTCACGCTCGAGCGTGGCCGGGCCGGCCCGGCGGTGGGTCGAACACCCACGCCAGGCGCCCGCTCACCACCTCCACGGGATGACCTGAACGCGCGCCTCGTTTGTGATGCGCTTTTAACCGGCGCAACGGGTACAACGTCGGCATACACTCGCCGGATCCAGGTGCCCCAAGGGAGGTCCCATGCTCGATTACGAGGTCGAGGTCGATGAAGCGCGCGCTGATACCAGGCGGATCTCGCGGCGGCGGTTCATCGGGTATCTGATCGCGGCGCCCACGCTCGTGGCCGCCGCCGACCTGCGTGCGGCACCGGTCGCCAGCGCCTCGGTCCCGACTGTCCAGCCGGTCGACCTCTATGACCTGACCGATCTCCTCACCGACGCGGCGCTGCTGACGGCGGCTCTGATCACCGTGACCGTCAACCCCGACGGCACGGCATCGTTCGCCCTCCCGCGCTCCGAGGTCGGCCAGGGGATCACCACCGCGGTGGCGATGATCATCGCCGACGAGCTCGAACTGGCGCTCGACCAAGTCGATATCACGCTGTCCGATGCGCGGCCGGAGCTTCAGTTCAACCAGCTCACCGGCGGCTCGAACTCGATCCACTCGCTCTATGACCAGGTGAGGGTGGCGGCGGCGGTCGCGCGGGGCCAGTTGGCCCGGACGGCGGCCCAGCAGCTTCAGATACCGCTGCCCAAGCTGACCCTGCGCAACGGCGTGATCACCGCGCCGGACGGGCGCTCGCTCACCTATGGCTCGCTGACGCAGGCGGCAGCGGCCTCGCAGACGCAGGCCGTCCTGGCCCAGCTCAAGCCGGCGTCCCAACAGACGCTGGTCGGAACCCCGCAGCCGCGCATCGACGCGCTGGACATCGTGACCGGCGCCAAGCAGTTCGCGATGGATCTCGACATCCCCGGCGCGCTGCCGACCATGGTCTGCCGGCCGCCGACGATCAACGGGTCCGCGCTGACGGTCGTCAACGGAGCGGAGATCCTGGCCATGGACGGCGTCACCGACCTCGCGATCATCCCCCACACCCAGTGGGTCCCCGGTGGCGTCGCAGTCCGCGCCGCGACGTTCGGGCAGTGCATCGACGCGATTCGCGCGCTCGACGTCCAATGGGCCCCCGGGGACGCCGCCGGGCGCTCGGACGCCGACGTCCTCAAGGACCTGGTCGCGGCCGAGCTGCCGATGACGCCGGCTCTCGGGCCGGCGCTCGATCAGCGCTTCACGTTCTATTTCCGGCCGGGCGACCCGCTGGAGACCAACTGCGCGGTCGCCGACGTGCGCCCCGGCAGCGCCGAGATCTGGTCGGCGATGAAGTCGCCGATCTACTTCCAGGAGACCGTGGCCGGCATCCTGGGGCTGCCGGTCTCCAGCGTCAAGGCCCACGTCACCCAGGGCGGCGGCTCCTTCGGTCGCCACCTGTTCGCCGACGCGGCGTTCGAGGCGGCGGCGATCTCGAAGGCGATGGGCAAGCCGGTCAAGCTGATGTGGCACCGCACCGACAACTTCCGCCAGGGCCGCGTGCACCCGATGTCCACCTCGCGCGTGCGCATGACCTACCTGGCCAACAACGTGCTGACCTTCGACCAGCGCCATACCAGCGTGGCGACGGACTTCACGCATGGGGTGGGCGAGATCCTCAGCGCGACCCTGGGTGACGTGCCCGAGGGCGACTTCCTCGGCTACTCGCAGAGCATCTTCACCCTGACGGCCAACGTGCCCTACAACTTCGGGGCGGCGACGCAGCTGCTCAACGAGGTCTACCACCCGCCGGGCAGCGTGTTCAACACCTCGAGCGTGCGCAACATCTACAGCCCCGAGGTGACCGTCGCCAAGGAGCTGATGGTGGACCAGATGGCGAAGACGATGAAGCAGGACCCCTACCGGTTCCGCCGCTCGTTCATCCGCGACCCGCGCATGCTGGCGGTGCTCGACGCGGCGGCCAAGGCGGCCAACTGGGGCAAGCCGATGGCGCCGCTCACCGCCCAGGGCATCGGCATCCACCACGAGTACAAGGGCTACGCGGCGTGTGTGGCCGAGATCGACTGCACGCCGCAGACCGTCAACCGAACGGTCAAGGACGGATACACGGGACCGCGAGTCACGAAGGTGACCTACGCGGTGGACGTCGGCCTGCCGATCAACCCACTCGGGCTCGAGGCCCAGATGATCGGGGGCATCATGGACGGGATCGCGCAGGCGCTGACCTACAGCCTGCACCTCCAGGACGGCTACTTCCTGGAAGGCAGCTGGGACAACGCCTACTACACGCGCGAGTGGAACTGCCCTCCCAACAGCCCGCCCGCCGACGGAATCAACGTGATCATCATGCCGGCCAACCAGAGCGAGCCGGGCGGCGCCGGCGAGTTCGGCGTCGCCGCGTCGATGGCCGCGGTGGCCAATGCGTACGCGCGCGCGACCGGGAAGCTGCCGACCAGCTTCCCCATCAATCACAACCAGCCGCTCGGGTTCACACCGTTGCCGACGGTGCCGCCGATTCCCGAGTCCCCCACCGACGGCTTGCAGGAGGCGTTCTGATGGCCACCCACACCTTCATCGTCAACGGCAAGCAGGTGAGCGTCGACTGTGCCGACGACGTCCGACTGCTGTGGGTGCTGCGCGACCTGCTCGGCATCCACGGGCCCAAGTACGGCTGTGGCCTGGGCGTCTGCAAGGCCTGCACCTGCCACATCAACGGCAAGGCGTTCAATCCCTGCTCGGTCCCGGTCTCAGACATCGAGCCGACCGACCAGATCACCACCATCGAGGGGCTGGCGGCCACCGTCGACGGACCGCTGCATCCGATGCAGCAGGCGTGGCTCAGACACGACGTGGCCCAGTGCGGCTACTGCCAGCCGGGCCAGATCATGGCCGCCGTGGCGCTCGTCCACGAGATCAAGGACGGCGGCGGTCAGGTGACCGACGCAGACATCGACTCGCTGCGCAACGTCTGCCGCTGCGGCACCTATCCCCGCATCCGCGCGGCGATCACCGAGGCAGCCGGGAATATGTGAGGCGGTGAGGCGCGAGGCCCCGCGCGCTCACCGCTGCACGTCCACCCAGGCGCGCTCAGCGCTGCTGCGCGTCACGGCGTCGATCACGCTCATCAGGAACAGGCCGTCGGCGAGTGTGGCCACCAGTTCGTCACCGGGCTGCGGGCCGACCCAGGATCCTGCGGTACACCGAGGCGAAGAGGTTGACGAACGTGGTGTTCCACCCCTCGATCTCGCCCGCGGGCAGATGGGCCCGGTGCTCGGCGCGCGCGTGGAGCTGACCGGCTGACTTGTGGCGCAGCTCGGTCGCTTCGCCCTGGCGTCCCAGCCATAGCTCCTCGGGGCGCTCCTGGTCCCAGTACAGCGATCCCTCCGATCCGTCCAGGCGGATCCGGAGGCTGTTCTTCGCCCCCGGTGAGACCTGCGAGAAGACGAGCGTCCCGAGCGCGCCGCCGTCGAAGCGCGAACAGGACGCCGCCGTGGTCGTCGATCGGCCGCCCGTGCCGGCTGGCGATCGAGGCGGACACCGTCTCGATGCGGCGACCGCTCAGATGCATGGCCAGATCACACCAGTGCGTCCCGAGGTCGGCGAACGTCGTCGAGGCGCCGCTCTGCGCCGGGTCCAGGCGCCAGTTGCGCACCGCGCCGTCCGACAGCCAGTCCTGCAGGTAGACGCCGTGGACGTGGAACACCTCGCCGATCGCACCGGCCCCGATCAGCTCATGGGCCTCGGTGACCATCGCGTAGCTGCGGTAGTTGTGGCAGAAGGCGGTCGTCAGCGGAGTCTCGGCGGCGGCGGCCACGAGCGCGGTCGCGTCTGCCACGTTCATGGCGAGCGGTTTTTCGGTGATCAGGTGCTTGCCGGCCGCGAGCACGGCGTGGGCCACCTCGGCGTGGAGGTGGTTGGGCGTGCAGTTGTGCACGACGTCGATCGCCGGGTCCTGGACGAGCGCACGCCAATCGCCGTGGACGCCAGGGACGGCCCAGCGCTCGGCGGCTCGCCGTGCCGACGCCTCCGACGACGCGGCGACCGCGACCGCCTCCGCCAACCCGGTCCGGCCGATGGCCTCCAGGTGAGGCCCGCCGGCCAGGCCGACGCCGATCACCCCGGCCTTGAGCGGACGCGTCATGGGGCGAATCTAACGCGTATCCCGAGTCGCCCGGGACTATATGTTTGGTGCCATGAACACCCTCAGCGTGAGCGAGTGGACGCTGGAGGCCGCGAGCACCGCCGAGGCCATCGACCGGGTGGCGGCGGCGGGCTATCCGGCGATCGAGATCGCGGCCGTGCCGGAGCTCGATGTCAACGCCGCCCGCGAGCGCCTGGACGCGCGCGGGCTGACCGTCTCCTCGATGTGCTGGATCGGCCTCGGCTATCCCGAGCGCGACTGCGCGCACGAGGACGAGCGCATCAGGCGCCGCGCCGGTGACTATCTGCGCCTCTGCCTCGAGCAGGGGCACGCCCTCGGCGCCGGGACGCTGGTCCTGGTTCCCACGTTTCGCACCCAACCGGACGGCGGCGGCCGGGAGGCCGAGCTTGACCGCGCGGCGAACACGATCAGCGGCGCCCTCGACGACGCGGCCGCCGCCGGGGTCGTGATCGCACTCGAGGCGCTCAACCGCTACGAGACCCACCTGCTCAGAACGCTCGCCGATGCCGAAGCCCTGCGTCGGCTGATCGATTCGCCGCACGTGCGGCTGATGGCCGACGTGTTTCACATGAACATCGAGGAGGACTCGATCGCCGCGGCGCTGCGCGCCCACGCCGAGCACATCGTCCACGTCCACCTGGCCGACAACCAGCGACGCGAGCCCGGGAGCGGCGATCTCGACTTCGACGCGGTGTTCCAGGCGCTGCGCGACAACGGCTACACCGGCCCGCTCGCGATGGAGTTCCTCCCCGCGTCCGACGCCGCGATCACGGCCGGGCGCGAGTGGGTGCAGGCTCGCCTCCAGCCGGGGCGCTAGAAGGTGCCGTAGCGCTCGTAGGCCTGCAGCGGCAGCATGCCCTCACGGACCGCCGAGCGGATCTCTGACTCGGTCGCGACCTTCTCCTCGGCCTCGGCCAGGATCTCCTCCCGCCGGCCGCCGGGGATGACCACCACCCCGTCGCGATCGCCGGCGATCCAGTCGCCCGGCGACACCTGCACCCCGCCGATGACGATCGTCACGTCACCGTGGGCCATCACGTCCCAGCGCACGACCGCGTCCTGAGGGGTGATGTAGCGCGAGAAGACCGGAAAGTCCTCGCGCAGGATGTACTCGACGTCGCGCGCCCCGCCGTCGAGTACCGCGCCCGCGCAGCCGCGTGACGCCAGCGATGTCACCGAGAGCTCGCCGATATGGGCGGCGGCCGTGTCGTTGGTCTCGTACACGGCGACGCTGCCCGACGGGACCGAGCCCAGCATCTCGAGGATCTTCCGGATCGAGGTGTCGTAGTCGTGGCCCGGGTGCGCGCGGCCGAGCACGGGATACACCGGGCCGGCGAGCCGCATGCCCGGACGCAGGGCCACGATGTCGGCGGGGAGCGTCTGCTGGAGGTAGCCGTGACGGTCGAGGACGTCGGTGAGCGCGCCCGTGTATACCGCCGACAGGCGCTGCGCGAAATCCCCGGTGGCGCTCACGGGCCATAGGATAGGCGCGCAATGAAGGCCGTCGTCGTCGAGCAGCCACATCACGTCGTCTACCGGGAGGTCGACGCGCCCGCCGTCGGTGACGACGATGTGCTCGTGGCCAGCCGCGCGGCCGGGCTGTGCCGGACCGACATCGAGGTGATGACCGGGATCTTCACCGACCCGCGCTGGGTCCAGTTCCCGGTGATCCCCGGACATGAGTGGGCCGGCACCGTGGCGCAGGTCGGGCCCAACGTGGACTCGGTCCGCGTGGGAGACCGAGTCGTCTGCGAGGGGATGATCGCCTGCCATGCCTGCGGTCCGTGCCGCCGCGGCGACACCCACTGGTGTGAGCGGATCGAGGCGCTCGGCTTTCATCGCCCGGGCGGGTATGCCGAGCTGGTCACGGTGCCGGCCCGCGTCGTGCACCGGCTCCCCGACCACGTTTCCTTTGACGCGGGCGTGCTCGTCGAGCCCGCCTCGGTCGTCCTGCACGGTCTCGAGAAGGCGCAGCCGCAGCCCGGCGAGACGGTCGGCGTGATCGGGATCGGCACCCTCGGTTCGCTTGCGATCGCGCTGCTGCGCCTGTACTCGCCGGCGCGGCTGGTGGCCTACGGGATCCGCGAGGCGGAGCTGGAGCTGGCGACGGCACTCGGCGCCACCGAGGTCGTCCTCACCGGCGACAGCCCCCCACCGGCGACCGAGCTCGACCTCGTCGTCAACACCGCCGGCGCCCCCGCCGCGATCGCCCTCGCGACCACGCTGTGCCGCCCCGGAGGCCGCGTCGTTCTGCTCGGCATCGCCGGCGAGGAGTCCTTGTTGACGTTGCCGTCTGACGTGCTCACCGGCAAGGACATGGCGCTGATCGGCAGCCTTGCCTATCCGGCGGCGGTCTGGTCACGCGTCGTCGGGCTGGTCTCTGATCGCGTGGTGGACTTCGACCCCATCGTCACCCATCGCTTCCCGGCCGCCGACTTTCAGGAGGCCATCCGGTTGATGGACGACCGCGACGGCATCGTCGCCAAGATCGTCCTCGAGCACCCGGCCTAGACGAAGGCCAGGGCGCGGCCGCCGGCCAGCCAGAACGGTCTCAGGTACGCGGCCGTGCAGGAGAGCGGCAGGACGTCGTCGCGCAGCTGGATCCCGAGCGTCGAGCGCACGTAGTCCTGACGGAC
Organism: uncultured Actinomycetota bacterium; assembly: GCA_963708835.1. Classification (GTDB taxonomy): domain Bacteria; phylum Actinomycetota; class Thermoleophilia; order Solirubrobacterales; family Solirubrobacteraceae; genus Palsa-465. The sequence continues at coordinate 698,388 of CAVPUB010000005.1, forward strand.
GAGGATCCGCGCCCACAGCGCCGGGTGCCGGGCCTCGATCTCTTCGCGGAGCGCGGCATCGGCGATCGCGACCGTGTCCTCGCAGTTGATCGTCCACCCGGGCCGGATCCCGGTGGGGATGATGTCGCTCTGCAGGACCATGCCGCTCGCGATCGGATCCTCCGAGCCGTCGCGGATCGGCGAGTCCATCCACTCCTCATAGTGGATGAGATGGCCGGGGTTCAGCGAGGAGGCGAACTCCTCACCGGCGAGCAACTCGGTCACCGCGGCGAACACCTCCCCGCCGGGGGTCCCGACGGCCAGCGTCTCATACCAGGTGGCGATCGCCCGCCAGTAGGGCACGGCGAGCCGCTCCAGGTAGCCGTCGCTGGCCGCCGTGAGCTCGCCGGGCGACCCGGCGACCAGGCCGCCGCGAGCGCAGTTGCCGCCCCAGAGGCCGATACAGGCCACCGCGGCGTCACCCAGCTCCAGCAGTCGCGTGGAGGGACTGCGCAGACCGATCGCGACATCGGGGCCCGACGCGAACACCGGATGGAGGCTGAGCGGCTCGCCCGCCCAGTCGGCGGCGCGGAACGCGTCGTGCTCGCTCTCGCCCGGGCGCGCGGCGCCGATGATGGCGTGCACCCACGCCGAGCACCGCGCGGCGGCCCACTCGAAGATCGCGATCTGGTCGGCAGTGGCGAACGTCCGCAGCCCCGACCGCGGGCTGGTCAGCGCGGTCGTGGCGTCAACCACGCTGCCTGAGTCTCCGGCGAGGTCGCGCAGCGTGTCGACGAAGAACGCGGGCGCGAAGATGGCCGGCCGTCGCCCGTTCCACTCCTCGGCGTGCAGCGCCTTCCAGCCGACGACGGCGACCCGGGCGCCGGCGCCGATGCCCAGCTCGCGCAGCGCCTGCTCGAACGTCGGGCCTCCGCCGCGATCGATGCCCATCAGGCTGAACGTCGGGCACAGCACCACGTCGACGTCGATCGGGACGATCGGCACGTACCCGACGTCCTCCTTGCCGAGCAGGAGCGTGCGCGTGTCCGGGCCGATGACCAGCACGGCCTCCTCGAACCGGGGGTCGAGGTTCGTCAGGAAGATGAGGTTCGCGCCGTGCTCGCGGTCGCCGTAGACGACGATCCAGTCGGCGTCGACCGCCGCCTTCAGCGCGGCGATCCGCGCGTCGAGCTCGGCGCCCGAGATCGCCGGCAGCTCGTCGGCGAGCTGGAGCGGCGGCGGCTCGACCTGCGTCAGCTCGATCGCGCGCGTCACCGGCGTGTGCACCCTCTCTTGCGCCCTCTTGACAGCCCCGAGCGCGCGGAGTTATGGTCCGGGCGATTCACATGGTTACCATACAACTTGGGCCATGAGGCAGCAACAGACTGCCCGGGTCCGGGTCCTCAAGCTCAGCGATCAGGTCACGCGTGAGCTGGCCCGGCGGATCGCCAACGGAGAGATCGGCGACGAGGTGCCGCTGCCCACCGAGATGGAGATCTGCCAGGAGTTCGGGGTCTCGAAGGCGACGGCGCGCGATGTGATCCGCTCACTGGCCGAACGCGGCTTCGTCGACGTCCGCCAGGGCCGCCGGATGCAGCTGCGCCGAGCGAGCGCGTGGAACCAGCTCGATCCTCAGATGATCGAGCTGATCGACGACCCTGAGGTCGCCCGGCGATACCTCGCCGACGTTCACTCCGTCCGAACGCTGATCGAGCCCGAGGTCGCGGCGCGAGCGGCGCTGCAGGCCGACGACGAGCAGATCGCGCGGGCGCGCGACGCCGTGGAGACCATGGCGACGCTGCTGGACGACCCCGACGCCTACCTGGAGGCCGATGTCGCGTTTCATCGCGAGCTGGCGGAGGCGACGGGGAGCGTGATCCTGGCCTTCGTCCTGGACTCGCTCGGCGAGCTGCAAAGGCTCAGCCGGCGGGTCACCAACCGACTTCTGAAGCGGCTACCCGAGGCGACGCGCGAGCACCGGCGGATCCTCGAGGCGGTCGTGGCGCATGAGCCAGAGCAGGCGCGCGAAGCGATGCAAGCACACCTCGTGACCGTGGAACACGTGTGGGTTCCCGGCGAGAAGGATGCGGAATTCGACGCGCTCTTTACCAACGATGGTCAGCTGGGAAGGAGATAGTGCAATGGCGGATGTCATAACTGCATCCGACGGACCGGTTGCCGACGCGAATTACGTCGCCAAGGACACCGAGCTCAAGGCGGGTGCACTCGGCTTCTGGGGCGGGATGGTCCAGGCGGTCACCCACATCGCCCCAGGTCTCAACGTCCTGCTGGGCCTGACGTTCATCGTCAGCTTCGCCGCGGTCGCGGCGCCGATCGCATACATCGTCGGTGGGCTCATCTGTCTCGGTGTGGCTGTGGTGTTGACACAGCTGGCCAAGCAGTTCACCGGGGCGGGTGGCTACTTCCTCTATGTCAGCCGGACCATCGGGCCGCGCACCGGCTGGATCACGACGTGGCTGTACTTCCTCTATGACCCGATCGCGGTGTCATCGGTACTGGCGTTCACTGCGCTCCTAGTGGACCAGACCCTTCAGGCGCAATACGGAATCCACATCATCTGGTACTGGTGGTTCTTCGCCTTCCTCGTCATCGTGACCGGGTTCACGCTGTTCGGAATCTCGCTGTCGGCGAAAGCGATGCTCGTCCTCAGCGGGGTCGAGGTACTGATCTTCCTGCTGCTGGCCATCTTCGGCCTGGCCTCGCCTGGCCACGGTGGCTTCAACTTCCAGTCGTTCAACCCGAACAACCTGCCGAGCGCGAAGGGCCTGTACCTGGGCGTGGTGTTCACGATCCTGGCCCTCTCGGGGTTCGAGGCGGTGGCGCCACTGGCTGAGGAGACCGAGAATCCTAAGCGCAACCTGCCGATCGTCATCGTCGTATCGACGATCGGCGTGACCGTGTTCTACGCCTTCGTCAACTGGGGCGTGCTGGTCGGCCACGGGACGACGGACGTCGCCGCCGGCCACTTCACCGCCACAGGTCAGATCTTTGACCTCGCCCGCCGGCTGTGGAGTGGGGCGTGGATCGCCGTGCTGGTCGCGGCGGTGAACTCGGCGCTGGCGGTGTCGATCGCGATCCAGAACGCCTCGACGCGCGTGTTCTTCGGGATGGGGCGGATCGGGGCGTTGCCCCGGTGGCTGGGCTACGCGCACCCTAAGTGGAAGACGCCATCCAACGCGATCCTCGCGATGACCGTCCTCACGGTCGTCGTCGCGATGGTGCTCGGCTCGACGATCGGGCCGGTGAACCAGTTCGGGATGATCGGGATCGTGCAGACGCTCGGCCTCATCATCGTCTACTCGATGGGCAACCTCGGCGTGGTGCGCTACTACTACCGGGAGAAGCGAGGCGAGTTCAGCTGGGCGCTCCATGGGGCGATCCCCATCCTGACCTCGGCGGCACTGCTGTGGGTCGGGTGGAAGACCGTCCAGGGCCTGCACATCTTCGGGCTCCCGACGCCGCTCGACTACGCGCCGTGGATCGCGATCTTCTGGTTCGCAATCGGGCTCGTCATCCTGTTCTACGCCAGCCGGACGGGCAAGGAAGGCTGGCTGTTCAAGGCCGGTGAGTCCACGCTGGAGCGGGTCGAGACACCCGAGGAGGCGGCGCACCGACCGGCGATCTAGTGGCACCACACCTCGACGGCCTCGGCGTCGCCGTCACGGGCGCCGCCGGTGACCTGGGCCATGCCATGTCGCTGGAGCTCGCCCGCCTGGGCGCGCGCGTCACGATGATCGATCGCGTCGCGCGCGACCAGGCCTCGGAACGGATCGCGGCGGTCGGTCGCGCCGGTCACTGCACCTACGTGCAGGCCGACGTCACCGACCGCCCCGCGATCGAGGCGGCACTGCGCGAGGTCGATCCGCTCGACGTGGCCATCGGCAACGCCGGCATCGTCGAGTCCGCTCCGTTCCTGGAGGTGACCGCGGAGCAGTGGCAGGCCCATCTGGACATCAACCTGACGGGCTGCTTCAACGTCGGCCAGGCGGCGGCGCAGCTGATGGTGCAGCGCGGCCGCCCCGGGCTGGTGCTGTTCACCGGCTCGTGGGTGGGCGAAATACCCTGGCCGGAGATCGGGCCCTATTGCGTGTCCAAGGCCGGCGTGAGAATGCTCGCGCGCTCGATGGCGCGCGAGCTGGCGGGGCACGGGATCCGCGTCAACGTCGTCGCACCGGGGATCGTGCACGCCGGCATGGCGCGCCGCCAGTACGAGACCGATCCGGCGTACGCACGGCGGGCGTCGGTCGTCATCCCACTGGGCGAGATGGGCACGGCGGAGCAGGTGGCCCACGCGACGGCGTTCCTCTGCTCACCGGAGGCGGCCTACATGACCGGATCGGTCCTGCTGGTCGACGGCGGCGCCTCCCTGTTTCAGTTCGCGGAGTGATGGGCGTGGAGCTCGTCGAAGGCGTGCATCGAATCGAGGCGGAGGTCGGCGGCCGGCCGCTGTACCTGTTCGCGTTCCTCGGCGAGCGGGCGCTGCTGCTCGACGCGGGCTGCGCGAGCACCGTCGAGGAGTTCATCGTGCCGTTTCTGGAGGGGAGGGGGCTCTCGCTCTCCGATCTCGACGTGCTCGTCGTCACCCATTGCGATCTTGACCACCAGGGCGGAGCCCATCTGCTCAAGCGGGCCAACCCGTCGCTGTGGGTGACCTGTGGGGTGCTCGACATCCCGCTCGTCTCGGATCCCGACGCGCTGCTCGCGCGGCGCTATCGGGCCTACGCCGAGCTGCACGGGCTCGCTCCCGACGACGCGGCCCTCGCCTGGATGCGCCGCGAATCGGGCGAAGCCGTCCGCGTGGACGTGGGTTGGTCGGGAGGCGAACGGCTCGAGCTCGGGCCCGACTGGACCGTGCGGATCCTGCACGTCCCGGGTCACTCCGCCGGCCATCTCGCGCTCTACGACGAGCGCTCGGGCGCGCTGTTCGGCGGCGACTGCCTCCAGGGCTCGGTCTACCTCGGGCTCGACGGGACGCCCAAGCTCTGCCCCACCTACACCCACGTGGACGACTACCTCGCGACGGCCGACCAGGTCGAGTCGCTGGCCCCGCGCGAGCTGCACGGCTGCCACTGGCCGGCGGCGCGCGGCGACGAGGTGGCGGCGTTCATCGCCGAGAGCCGCGACTACGTCGCACACGTCGACGGCCTGGTGCGAGCGTGCCTGGCCGAGCCGCTGACGCTCGACGCGCTGATCACGGGCGTCAATGAGAAGCTGGACGCGCCATGGCCCGACGAGGTCGCAGGCGAGCTCGTCTACAGCGTCCATGGTCACGCCGAGCGGCTGGTGGCGCACGGCACGGCCACGACCACCCGCGGCGGCGACGGCCGCCTCGTCTACGAGATGGCGCGATGAGGATCAGCCGCATCGACACCGTGCGCACCGAGGCGTTCCCGAACCTCGTGCACGTCCTCGTCCACACCACCGAAGGGCTGACGGGGCTCGGGGAGACGTTCTTCTTCGCCGACGCCGTCGAGGCCCACATCCACGAGGTCGTCGCCGAGTACCTGCTGGGCGAGGACCCGTCACAGATCGAGCGCCACGCCGCCGCCCTGCGGGGCTACGTCGGCGCGTCCTCGAGTGGTGCGGAGACGCGCGCCGCCTCCGCGGTCGACATCGCGCTGTGGGATCTGCTCGGCAAGACGCTCGGGCAACCGCTGCACGACCTCCTGGGTGGACGGTCGCGCGATCAGATCCGCACTTACAACACCTGCGCCGGCGAGCGTTACGTCCGCGGCCGAGAGGCGCAGGCTGTCGCGAACTGGGGTCTGTATGAGCCCAACGCCGACGGTCGTCACGAGGATCTCGACGCCTTTCTGCACCGGCCCGCCGAACTGGCCCGCAGCCTGCTGGACGAGGGCACGACCGGCATGAAGATCTGGCCGTTTGACCCGTACGCCGAGGCGACCCAGGGTCACGACATCTCGACCGCCGAGCTCGACCTCGCGCTCGAGCCGATCCGGCGGATCCGCGAGGCCGTCGGCCGCGAGATGGACGTGATGGTCGAGCTGCACGCGCTCTGGGACGTCGCCGCCGCGTGCCGGATCGTCTCCGCCCTGGCGGAGTTCGACCTTTTCTGGGTCGAGGATCCGGTGCGGGTCACCAGCGCGGCCGCGCACGCGGAGGTTCAGCGTGCCACGTCTGCGCCCATCGCGGCCGGGGAGACGCTCGCGGGACTGGCCGACTATCGCGAGCTCCTCGCCCGCGACGGGGCGCGGATCGTCATCTTCGACGTCGGTTGGGTCGGCGGCATCACCGCGGCGCGCAAGGTTGCCGCGCTGGCCGAGGCCTACGAGCGGCCCGTGGCGCCCCACGACTGCACGGGACCGGTCGTCTACGCGGCGGCGACGCACATGTCGCTGCATCTGCCCAATGCGATCCGGCAGGAGAGCGTGCGGGCGTTCTGGGACGGTTGGTACCGCGACCTGGTCACCGCGCTGCCGGTGATCGAGGGCGGCATGGTGTCCGCGCCGCCCGGCCCCGGGCTCGGCCTCGAGCTGCGCCCCGAGGTGTTCGAGCGCGCCGACGTCAGGATCCGATCCACGAGCGAGGAGTACGCACGATGAGCAGAGTCGTCCGCGTGATGCAGGAGGGCTGGGGCGTGTTCGAGAACCTCCCCGCCACGGCCAAGCGCTTCACGGAGCAGACCGGGATCGACGTCGAGGTCACGCTGACGGTGATCCCGGAGATGTGGGAGCTGATGGAGCGAAGCTTCTCGGGCGAGGACCCGCCGTTCGATCTCGTCGGCGTCGACGATCTGCTGTTGGTCCAGGCTGCGCGCGCCGGGCACGTCGTGCCGATGGATGACCTGATCGCCGCCGACGGCTATTCGCTTGACGACTTCCCGCAGGCGGCGATCGACGCGGTGTCTGACCGCGGGCGGATCTGGGGCCTCCCCTACTGTTTTGTCTCCAACGTCCTGATCTATCGCGCCGACCTGTTCGAGAAGCACTCGATCGCCGTGCCGCAGACGCTGGACGAGCTCACCGCCGCGGCGGTGGCGGTGCAGGAGGCTGAGCGGGCCGACGGCAACGAGGACTTCTACGGCATCGCGATTCGCGGCGCCCCGAACTGCGGACTCAACTTCTGGATCATCGGCTCGAGCTGGGGGCCGTCGTTCGGCGCGCGCTGGTATGACGATGACGGCCGGCCGACGCTGGCCACCCCCGAGCTGATCGGCGCGGTCGAGCACTACGTCGACCTCGTGCGCCGGGCAGGGCCGCCGGAGTCGCCGACGATGGATTTCATGGACTGCATGGAGTGCTACGGCGCCGGGCGCGCGGCGATGACCATCGAGCCCGCAAACGAGGCTTCGATCCTCTACGACGAGGGCGGGGCGGTGGCCGAGGGCACCCGGACGGCGCTCATGCCGGCGGGCCCCCTCGGGACGCGCCACGTCGGCCTGTACACCCCTCCCTACGCGATCCCCTCCCGGGCCGCCTCCAAGGAGGCCGCGTGGGAGCTCGCCAAGTTCCTGTGCGCGCCCGAGCAGATGCGCGACGACGTCCAGAAGAGCGGCTTCGTCGAGGTGGCCAGGAACTCGATGCTGAGCGATCCGTCATTCGCCGCCCGCTTCCGGCCCGAGCTCCTGTCCACGACGGTCGAAACCCGACAGTTCGCCCGCGGAGAGCGTCCCGTCACCAATTACGGGATGGAGGTCGGCGACCGGATCGGCGACGAGATCGTCCGCGTGCTCACGGGTGAGCTCGGAGCCCCGGAGGCGATGGCCAACGCCGAGCGGACGGTGGCGGCCCTCGGCCCTCCGTGGTGAAGGGTGTATCGCGTCAGCGCGCGGCGAGGCGGATCGCCTGGCGCCGACGCGTGCCGGCGCGCCGGTCCTCGGCGATCGCGCCCATGGCGAGCGCGCGGGCGCGGCCGGCCTCGGTCAGGTCGTAGTGGTCGTTCTCCGGCCGACCGGGCTTGGACTGAAACCACTCGCGCCGCAGCCCCATGCGCTGGGCGAACGCGTGCAGCTCCTCCACCGTGTCGGCCTGCAGATGGCCACCGCCGCTCCACCGCCCCCACTCGCCGTAGGCAAAGGCATGGTCGACGTACACGCTCACGCACGGGAACCGTAGCGGCCCCGCGGCGCGCGCTCAGCTGACAGGCGCGGGGTCCGGGCTGCTCCCGAGGCAGTCGATCAACTCCGTGGCGCTGCTGCCGTGCGCACGCAGCTCGTGATCGAACGCATCGCCGTAGGCCAGCATCACGGCGAGCAGGAGATCGACGGTGCTGATCGTCGCCGCCGCTCGGTCGGCGGCGATGCTCGCCGCCAGTGTCCTCACTCGCGACACCACCTCGGCGTGGGCCACCAGGCCACCGGTGCCCACCCCGCCTGCCGGCACGGGAGGCTCAATGGCGGTGTCGGTCAGCCCGATGCGCCGCAGGGCACGGCCCGCCTCGCCATAGGCGCTGAGGATGCGGATCCAACGCCGCAGCTCATCCGCCGCGGACTCGGCGAAGGGCAGGGCGGTGGCGGCGAGTCCCATCACGACCTCCGCGTCCGGGCACAGCCGCGCCTGGACCGGACGGCGGGCGCCCTGCACCTGGGCCAGTGCGTCCTCCATGCTGGCGAAGGTCTCGAACCGGGCATCGAGGCCGGTGAGCTCGAGCAGGCCGAGCACGGGCTCGGGCGCGTGCGCCAGCACGATCCGCCCCTCGGCGTTCAGCCTCCGGGAGAAGGCGATGAGGACGCCGAGCCCGGTCGAGTCGAGGTAGCGGACTGCGCAGAGGTCAAGCACGAACCGGGTGAAACCTTCGTCCAGCAGCGCAACCAGGCTCGACTTCAACCGCGGGGCCGACGCGAGGTCGATCTCGCCGGCTGGCGTCACGACACAGACGCCATCACCGGCATCGCGGTGGCTGACCTCCAGGCTGGGCATCGCGGAGGGGTGGGGCACTTCGACGGGGCTCGACATCGGTTCTCCCTTGGAAGATGGCGACCGCGGATCCCTGACCTGACCGCTGTCGCCTGCATTGCAGACAAGACCTTGTCGTGCCGTTCGCCGTTTTCCCTGATTTCTGCTGCACGCAACTCGACGAAGATCTCAGGGGAGCGTCGGCCGCGACCGGTGGGAAAACCTCCACAAAGCTCCGCGAAGCCGATAGGTTGCCCCAGACGGCCGCCGGGTCGACTCATGCCGGGCGGCGCAGGGCCGGGCTGCTCGGTCCACGATCGAGTGGCTGAATGCGATTCTCGGCGTTACGCCGAGAGAGGGGGCCAATCATGCGAGGACACCCCACGCGAGCCGTTCGCCGGCTCGTCCTCACTCTGGCCACGACCGCGATCGCGGTCGCCGGGCTCGGTGCGACTGCCGCACCGAGCATGGCCAAGGACTTCCGGATCCCGACCACCACGACGCTCGTCGCCTCACCGAACTCTGTCGACTCCTCGGGCTCGGTCACGCTCACCGCGAACGTGCGCCCGGGCCTGTTGGTCGGGCCGATCGGCAACGTGAAGTTCACCGACTCGACCAACAGCGCGCTGCTCGGGACGATCAAGCCCAAGCTGGCATGCCTGCTGCACCCGCAGCCGTGCGTGGCCACGCTCACCGTGCCCGCCTCCGCGCTGGCCGCCGGTCCCAACACGATCGTCGCCGCGTACTCGGGCGGCCTGTTCACCAAGCCGAGCAGCGGCTCGGCCGACGTCTTCGTCGGCACCCAGAACACGTGCCAGGCGGGCAGCGGACAGTGCACCACGAGCACGACCAGCAGCAACGGCTTGACCAGCGCGACGATCAGCTCGGCGGCGCCGGCCGCGGGAGCCGAGACGGTTCAGGCGTTCTTCGACGACGAGACGCCGCCCTGCGCGAAGGTGGGCGCCGGAGACACGCTGGTCTACAGCGTGACCAACCCCGGCGGCCAGAGCAAGACGGTCACCCTGGTGCTGAGGGGCGCGAACGCCGATCAGGAGCATCAATTGGACCCGGGCAGCTTCGGCAACGTGTGCTTCGGTGCGCCGTCCCCGTTTGTGACCAACACCGGCGGCCAGGCGGTGCAGGGGCCCGACGGCCTGTTCTACGGCAATCTGCCGCTCTGCGACGATCAGGACGGCGACAACGACAATGAGGACGGCGAGTCGGGCGGCAACCTCGTCGTGCCCGCCGGCGCGTTCCCGTGCATCAACTTCGTGGATGCACGGCAGGACACGTGGGCGAAGTACACGCCGGGTTCCGGCGACACGCCGTCGACCTACACCGAGTCGTTCACCACGACGGCCACCGACCCCAAGGCGCACGGCTGATCCTCAGCTGAGCTCACCGGCGGGATGGCTGGGTGCCGGAGCCCGGCCATCCCGTTGGGCTGTCAGGTCCGGACGACCTGCCGGCTCCACTGCGGCCGGGGATCGAGCCCCAGGTCGCCGCTCAGCTGAGCCAGCTCGGAGCGCCACCGCTTCTCCTCGATCTCGTCATCGGCCATGTGGCCGTCGATCAGCGCCGCGAGCGTGAAGGCGATCTCGTGGCGCGCGAGGCGGCTGCGGGCGGCGTCGAGGGCCTGACGCTCCGCGTGCTCGGCCTCCGCCGCCTGCCCGAGCTCCTGGAGTGAGGCCCCGCGTACGCGGTGAAGCAGAGGCGTCATCGCGCTGACGCCTCCGAGCGTATGGGCGCGGGCGAGCGTCGACTCCGAGAGCGCCAGCGCCGCCTGGTGGTCTCCGGCCAGGGACAGGGCCTCGGCTCGCAGCGCGTCGACGACGAGCACCTCGGTGAGCTCGCCGAGCTCGCTGAAGTGCTGCCGTGACGCGTCAAAGAGGCGCATCGCCTCCCCGGTCTGGCCGCGTCGCGCCGCGATGCGGCCCAGCTGGTAGTCGCCGAAGGCGATCATCGACACGGCGTTGACGCCACGCCAGGTCAGCATCGCCCGCTCGAGCGCCAGGCGCGCCTCCTCCAATCGGCCCTGATCGGCCAGGATCTCCGCCCGATTGGCGGCGGGCGTCGCCGCGTTCCACAGCTTTCCGCAGCGGATGTCCGCCTGCTCGGAGGCCACATAGTGCTCCAGGGCCTTCGGCCACTCGCCGCGGTGGTAGGCGAGCATCCCGAGGGTGTTCTGGACCCGAGCCTGCGCGGGCAGATCGCCGAGCTCCTCATGGATCGCCAATGCCTGCTCGGCCCGCCGGCCCGCCGGAAGCCCGAGCTCCACCGCGCACAGGTCGGCGTACTCCAGCGCCTCGGCGTGCGTGGGGCGATCGTCATCCCCGGAGAGCGCGATTGCCAGGTTGGCGAAGGACATCGCCTCGTCGAAGCGCGCCCGCCGGTACTTCAGGCGCGCCCGGCGGCTGGCGAGCTGGCCGCGGAGGACGCGGACCTCAGGGCCGTCGAGGCCGGCGAGGGTTCGCTCCGCCTGATCGGCCCACCGGAATGCGGCCCTGAAGCGCGCCTCGGTCTCGCGCAGACCGGCGACCCTGAGCTGGAGGCGAGCGAGCGTGAGGGGCGCGTCGCCGACGCGCCGCATCGCGCGTCTCAGCGTCAGATCGGCGGACGGCATCTCGCCGCGCTCCACGTAGATCTCGGCGAGCGTCTCCTCGACCTCGGCCAGCACGAGCGGATCGGCGTGCGCGAGCCGCGCCGCGGAGGCCAGCGCGCGCCGGTAGGACTCCGCGGCCTCCGCGTTGGCGTAGCGCGCCCGCGCGTGTTGCCCGGCCAGCCGGGCATAGGCGTAGGCCGCCGCGAACCGGCCACCGTGGAAGCAGTGCATCGACAACAGCTCGGCGTGCCGGTTGGCCTCCTCGCCGGCCACACGCTCGATCGCGGCGGCGGTGCGGCCGTGCAGCTCCGCCCGTCGGCGGTAGGGCAGCCCTTCGTAGGTGACCGTCCGGACGAGCTGGTGGGTGAAGCAGTAGCGGTCAGGACCGACCGGCTCCAGGAACTCCGAGAGCCGAGCCAGAGGGCCGGCGTCGCCGGGGCCGGCGTCCCAGTCGGCAGCGAGCACCTCGCGCAACAGCGGCACCTCGACCTCCATGCCGAGCACCGCGGCCGACCGCAGCGTATGGCGGTCCGCCGAGGACAGCCGGTCGACGCGCATGGTGATCGCGCCCTCCACCGACCGTGGTAGGGCGTCGGGATCCGCTCCGTGCTGCAGCTGCGCGACGAGCTCGCGGACGAACAGCGGGTTGCCGCCGGCTCGCTGGGCCAGCTCCGCGAGGCGTTGTGGCGGGAGCGGCGCATCGGCCGTGGCCTGGGCCAGCATGTCGGCGACCACCGCGTCGCCGAGGGCACCGAGCTCGACGCGGTCGACCGGAGTGGCCTGGTGCAGCGGGCTCGAGCTGTCGGGCGTGCGGCTGACGACGAGCAGCCACCACCGTGCGCCGCCGTCGACGTCGGCGGCCAGGCGGGCGATCAGATCGCGCGAGGCATCGTCCATCAAGTGGACGTCGTTGAAGATGAGGATCCGCGCGCCCGGGAGCAGCAGGCCGAGGAGCTCGCTGGTCACCTCCTCGAGCTTCTCCTTGCGTTGCGCCGGATCGATGTCGTTGACCGCGCGCGTGCCCGGGACCTCGACTCCCGCCACGACCGCGACCAGCGGCAGCCACGGCAGCAGGTGAGGGGCTCGCGCGGTGACGACCTCGGTCAGCCGTGCCGCGAGCTCGGCCGGCGGAGCGGTGGCCGGCATCTCCCAGCGGTCGCGCAGCAGCCGCTCAAACGGCGCGTACGGTCGCTCGCCGGCGTACACGTCGCCGTCCGTGCGCAGGACGTCGGCATCGGCAGCCGCCTCGAGCTCGGTGAGCAGCCGCGACTTGCCCATGCCGGCCTCGCCGACGAGCTCCACCACCTGCCCGATCCCGTCGGCGGCCGCGCGCGCCGCACTGAGCAAGGTCGCCAGCTCCTCGTCGCGCCCGCGGAACGGTGCCCGGTCAAACCCGTCGCCGGCCGCCATGGCGGCGCCGATGTTCACGGCGTGGACCGGGGCACGCTTGCCCTTGGCGGTGAACGGCGGCTGTTCGGTCACGGTGAAGCGGCCGCTGGAATTGGCCACGAGCTCCCGGGTGGCGAGGAGCTGGCCGGGGGCCGCGTGGGCGGCGAGCCGAGCGGCCAGGTTCGCGCAGTCGCCCATCAGCGAATACGCCCGGCGATAGGACGGACCGTAGTCCCCCGAGAAGATGCGCCCCGAGGTGGCACCTGCCGTCAGGGGGAGCTCGCCGGCGGTATCGAGCGCGGCGCGCAGGGTCGCGATCATCCGGTCCTCGTCGCGTCCGACCCGTCGCGGCGCGCCGGCGCAGAGCAGGACCTTGCCCCCGTCCGAGCCGATGTCAGCGGCGATATAGGTCACCTCGTTGGCGGCGGCGGCGGACTGCAGCGTGGTGATCACGTGGTCAAGGGCGACCTGGGTGGCGTGCGAGCCGCGCTCGCGCAGGAGCCCGTCGACGCCGCTGAAGGTCAAGAAGCCGACCGCGGCGTGGCGGTGCTCGCTCTCCAGCCCGCGTCCGAGCACGTGCTCGCGCAGGATCCGCGAGAGCGCCATACCGGGATCGAGCCCGGCGAAGTCCAGCGGCTGCGCCAGGCGTCTGGGCCCGGCCAGCTCGGGGGCACGGCGCAGGAGCCATCCGGTGGCGACCGGCGTGGAGGGGGCCTTGAGGCCGTTGGCCGCGAGCGCCGCGACGGTCCCGTCGCTGATCACGACCTGCCCCGGCCCGGCCACCTTCTCCATCTCGGCCAGCGTGGTCACCGCGGGCCCGGCGACGACGAGGTCGCGATGGTCATCGTGCCCCAGGAGGAAGAAGTCACAGAGACCGCTGTGGATGCCGACCGACATCCGCAGACGGAGCGGGCCACGGCTCGTCCGTCGGCTCCCGGTGGCCCGCATCTCCTGCTGCATCTCGGATGCCGCGCGGCATCCGCGCGCCTCGTGGCCGGCGCCCTGGAACAGCAGCACGATCGCGTCACCGCCGAACTTGATCAGCCCCGCGCCGTACATGTAGGCGGTCGCCAGCAGCGGCTCGAGGGTGGCGTTGATCAGGTCGGCCATCTCCTCGGCGCCGATCTTCCCCTGCGCCGCCAGCATCTCGGTCATCCGCGTGAAGCCCGAGATGTCGGCGAACACGAGCGTGCAGTCAAGGACCCGGTGGCGCTCCTGCGGGCGGTCGCGCAGCCACTCGAGGACCAGCGTGGGCACATACGCGCCCAGCAACTCGTTGTCGTCGCTTCCCCCGAAGATCCGTGCCGGGGAGACCACCACCCGGTCCATCAGGGGAGCCTAACCGCCCGCCGGCCCCCTGTCAGCGCATTTTTGCTCTCTGAACCTTCACGTCGCCGCTGAGCGCGACATATGATCGCCCCCCATCGCCAGCGTATTTCGGGAGGCAGAGATGTCAGGGGTGACCACTACCGACCACTACTACGAGCTGCTGGCTCATGGGCGCGAGCCACGGACGGTGCCGGCCGGCGAGCTCATCTTCTCGCAGGGAGATCCGGGCGAGAGCCTGTTCGTGGTGCGCTCCGGCTCGGTTGATTTGACCGACGGCGATCGGGTCATCGAGACGGTCGAGGCCCCGGGGCTGTTCGGCGAGATGGCGCTGATCGAGGATGAGGCGCGGTCTCTGTCCGCCGTCGCCGCCACCGAGGCCTCCGTCATCGAGATCCCGGCCCGCCACTTCTGGGTGCTCGTGCACGACACGCCGTATTTCGCCCAGCTGGTGATGCGCGTGATGGCGCAGCGGCTGCGGCGCCAGAGCCACGCGACCTGATCTGCTGTCTCGACGGCGGTCGCCGCTCAGCCCGCGGTCGCGGGGGAGACGTCCACCTCGGGGGTCCGCGCCTCGGCCGCGTGCTGGCGGCTGTCACGGGAGGAGATCAGGACCGAGGCCAGGATGGCGCCGACGACGGCGAACGCGGCCCCGATGAGAAAGGCACGGTCAAAGCCCTTGGTGAGCGCGACCGACGGGTTGTGGACGCCGGCGTGGACCAGGCTCTGGGTGCGGCTGTTGGCCACGGTGGCGAGGATCGCCAGTCCGAGCGCGCCGCCGACCTGTTGGGAGGTGTTGATCAGTCCCGAGGCGAGCCCCGCCTCCTGCGGCTCGGTGCCGGTCACGGCGGCGATCGTCACGGGCACGAAGGCAAAGCCGAGCCCGACGGCGGCGAGCAGCGACGGCCCCAGCACGTCGGAGACGTATGAGCCGCCCGTTGCAGGCACCTGAGCGAACCACACCAGGCCGCCCGCGATGAGCAGCATGCCCGCCACCAGCGGCGGCTTGAAGCCGACGCGGGTGACGATCTGGGAGGCCGCTCCCGCCGACAGGATGATCCCCACGGCCAGCGGCAGATACGAGACGCCCGTCTTGATCGGCGAGTAGCCGAGCACATCCTGGAGGTAGAGCGAGATGAAGAAGAACATCGAGAACAGCGACATGCCGATGAGCAGGCCGACGATGTTCGCTCCCCGCAGCGTGCGCAGGCGGAAGATGGAGAACGGCATCAACGGCTGACGCTGGCGCGTCTCGATCACGATGAACGCGGCCAGCAGGACCGCGGCGCCGGCGAGCCGCAGGAGCGTGGTGCTCGAGCCCCATCCGACGTTGACGGCGTCGACGACGGCATAGACCAGCAGCGCCAGGCCGGCCGTGACGGTGATCGCGCCCGGGAAGTCGAAGGACCTGCCTTCACCCTCGGCCCGGCTCTCAACCAGCGTTCGAGGGGCGAGCGCGGCCGCGGCTAGCCCGATCGGGACGTTGACGAACAGCACCCACCGCCAGCTCAGCCCGCTGGTCAGGATTCCGCCCAGCAGCACGCCGGCCGCGCCTCCCGCTCCGGCGACCGCGCCCCAGATCCCGAGCGCCCGGTTGCGCTCGGCACCCTCGGCAAAGGTCGTCGTGATGATCGAGAGCGCCGCGGGCGAGACGATGGCGGCACCCAGGCCCTGGACCGCGCGGGCCGCGATCAGCCACCCCTCAGACTGGGCGATGCCGCCGGCGAAAGAGGCGAGCGAGAACAGGATGAGGCCGAGCATGAACATCCGGCGCCGGCCCAGGAGGTCGGCCATCCGGCCACCGAGGAGCAGGAACCCGCCGAAGGTGAGCGTGTAGGCGTTGACGACCCAGGAGAGGTCGTCGCGCGCGAAGTGCAGGTGCACCCCGATCGACGGCAGGGCCACGTTGACGATCGACGCATCGATCACGATCACGAACTGCGTCATCGCCAGCAGCAGCAGGGCCATGTTCTTGCCCCGCGGCGTGTACTGCTCCTGCGCCTGATTGTGCGCCGTCATCGGCCGCCGCCTCCCCGTTCGGTGTCTCACACCCAACTGTAGGGACCGTGGCACCTCGGCTTTCGCTACCGCGGTCAGCCGCTGTCCGCGATGGTGGGCGTCGGCCGCACCAGCAACAGCGAGGGCACCTGGGGCCGGGCCAGCCGGAGGTAGTACCGGCCGATGCCGGCAAGCCCCATGAAGAGACCCGGCGTGGGGGCCCCGTAGGCACCGGACGGCCAGGGCACGTCCTGGGCCGGGTACGTGGCGATGCCCGAGGCCGCGACCCGGAGGCCGAGCGCGGGCGCGGCGGAGAGCAGGGACCCTCCTTCGAGCAGGATCTCCGCATTGCCGGCGAGCCCGTGGCAGAGCGAGTAGTTGACTCCGGAGGCCAGCGCCGCCTCGACCCAATCCGCGGTCGTGGCAAGCGCGTCGCGGGCCTCTTGGCGGAGCTCGTCACCGCCCCCCAGCTCCAGGGCGCGCAGGCGTGCCAAGGCGCCGCCCGGGGCGCCGTGACACCAGAAGGTGGCGAACGTCGGCTGGCCGCTCCCGTTGGCGCTGGCCGCGCTGCGGAGGTCAGGCCAATTGCGTGCGCCGGGGTCAAACAGGGCGCGCTCATAGGCGAACGCGGCCTCCGCAGCGTCTCGGTAGCGGTCCTCGCCTGTGGCGCTGGCGAGTTCCAGTAACGCGACCGCGCCGCCGGCCGCTCCGTGTGACCACCCGGTGAGCCCGGGCTCTCCGGGCAGACTTCGCGAAGGCCAACACAGGCCCGTCGCCGTGTGACGCGCGCTGCTCAGCAGTGCGTCGCCGTGATTGGTGGCCGCGCTGATGAGCGCCTCGCCGTCGTCGAGCAGCGCGCTGAGCGTCAGTAGTCCGACGATCGCGCCGGCGCTTCCGGCCATCAGGTCCAGCTCGCCCTCGGGCTCGGAGCTGGGCGAGCCGGCGACGATCTCGCGAGCCGCACGGTCGAGCTCTGGATCGTCGAGAGCCCGGCCGGCCAGGGCCAGCGCCAGGGCGATCCCGGGACGGCCGGCGTACAACCCGCAGCGGGAGCCGCGCGGGATGTCATCGCTGCGCGAGACCGCGTGGCGGAGCGCCGCCCGCGCGGTGCGGCGGCAGTCCGGGTCATCGGTCGCCTCCGCCATCTCCGCGAGAAACAGGCCCACCCCGGCCGTGCCGCCGTAGAGATCAGCGGTGAGCGCCCGGAAGGTCATCTTCATCTGACCTCCGGCGCCCTCCTCGGGCATGCCGCCGACCCAGCTGCATCGATCGTCCTTCCAGACCGCCGTCGCGACGATCTCAGCCGCAATGGCCCCGGCGGTCTCGAGCAGCGTGGCTTGGTCGACCGCGGCGGCGGTCATGGCTCCGGGAACGACTCGTAGTCATCAGCGGAGCCGCCGTTCAGATACGGCGCCTCGAGTGCGAGCCCGTCCTCAGCGAAGCGCGCCCGCACGATCTCCAGCCGCGCCGCCGGTTCTCTCGCCCCCTGCTCGGCGGCGCGGACGGTCGCCTCGGCGACCATCGCGCAGCGGCTCATCCCAAAGCTCACCGCGTCGTCACCGGGATCCTCGGCGAGGGCGAGACCAGGCGCAACGCGGCGGGTCAGCGCCGGCGTGTCGGGCTTGAGCTCGGACGCAACGGTTCGGTAGGCCCCCCGCACCGCGTGGCTGACCCGCTCGTAGTCGGCACGCCGCGTGTAGAGCACGCCCGCGTCGCAGCGCGAATACCGACCCGGATCACTGACCACCTTGAGGCGGAAGGCCAGCTGCTCGGCGTTCAGGGCCCGAGTCAGCGCACCGATGAGCGCCGGCGCACCACGGCTGCGCAGGTTCCAGTAGAAGCGCACGATCGGCGACGCGCCGTCGATGGGGAACTCCGCGTCACCCAGCGCCATGTAGAACCCCGGCGAGAGCCGCAGCAGCTCCTTGGGCATCAGCACGCTGACCGAGGTCCCGGACCGCAGCGGGTCGCCGTTTACCGGCGTGACATCGTCGGGCGCCACCCACAGGCTCAGGCCCCCGCGGGAGACGATCAGAGCCCGGGCGTCCTGGCCGGTCACGACCCAGCCCGGCTCGCGGGCGCCGTGGCCGGCGTTGGCCTCCGATAGCGCCTGGACGAAGGGCGAGGCGCCCGGGAGCGGGTCGACCCGTGGGTTGTCCAGCCGTGGACGGGCCCGGCCCGCGCAGTAGAAGTCGGCGTAGAGCTGTGCCTGGAGGTTGTAGACCAGGTAGCCCCGCGCACTCTCGGGCCCCATGATCGCCACCGTCTCCTCGTCAAGCGCCGGTGATCGCACCCCAAACCACGTGTACGACGTGGCCGAGACCACCTCGGTCGCGGCGAGCACCTCTGACAGGAGGCTCACATAGTCAGTCATGCCGCGCGCGAGGCAGTCATCGGAATTCCCAGGAGCATCGTCGCGGCCTCGTCGGCACGCGTGAGGACGTTGAGCGCGAGTTGCAGGTGCAGGACGATGGCGCTCGTGAGCTGCTGCGACATCTGCGCGGCCTCAAACGCGGTCTGGACCAGACGCGCACCTGCGAACCGCACGGCCCGGACCAGCTCATCGGCCGCAGATGCGCGGGCAAGGCCGCGTTCCTCGGCGTACGCGATCCAGCACGCCGCGAGCGCCGGCTTCATGGAGTCGAGCGGGTACTGGGCCAACTCGGGAAACCGCTCGGGGGGCACCGCCCCCGTCACCGGGATCGAGAACAGCCAGAAGCTCAGGTAGTGGCTGAGCGCGGAGCCGATATCCCAACCCGGATCACCGGTGGACGCGCTTTCCCAATCGATCAGCCTCAGTTCTTCGCTGCCGTCCTCACCTGAGGTGACCAGGCAGTTGTCCCATTTGACGTCGCCATGGGTGAGGGCGGACGGGGTCCAATCGGCGCGCAGATCGTCGAGGGCGCCCGGGAAGCCGGCACTGCTCTGGACGATCCGGACGAGCTCCAGACCGGCGGCGCTGATGTCGCGAAAGACACGGGCATCGGGCTGATGGACCCACAGAATCCACGGGGCCATCGCCGGCGTGGGTTCGGCGGCCGGGATCGCCGTCGCGCTGTGCAGCTGCCCGAGTGCCGACCCCAGGATCGCCGACGGGCCGGCTGAGAACTGGCCTGTGCGCAGGTGCAGGGTGCGGAGGTCCTCGGCATCGCGCACGAGCTCGAGCGCGAGCACGCCGGACGTCGGGTCATAGCCGCAGAACCTCGGGATGTGCCCGTTCAGCGCATGGCCCCGGTCCGAGAGACGGTGGTAGACGCCGGCCTCGTGCGCGACGGTCGCGACCGCCTCCTGGGTCAGACCCTGCTTGAGCATGTACCCCGGGCCCTCGCGCGTCTCGACCCGGAAATTACGGTTGCGGCTCGAGGCATCCCGGATCGCCAGATCGCCGTCGAGCACCGCCTCTGGCCCCAGGAGACCGCGGTCGAGGAGGTATTGCGCCACGTCCTCCTGGGCGAGCACCGTCAGGCCTCTTGGGGGAGTCCCGACCCGCTGGGGCCGGGACCCTCCCGATGGTGGTCGTTGATCACACGCTCTCTGGAGTCACTGGGCGACCGGCCCGAACCCTCCACCCGGGCCGCCGCCACACGCGAGGCTCTCCGGAGGACAGAACGCTGTCGGACACGACAACGCCGTGAGACACGGGACATTGACCGACGGACAGAGTTGCGATGGACAGAGGCGCACGTCCGAGGCGCAGAGGACCTCCGCCGACGGTGGCGGGCAGACCACCAGCGCCGACGGGCACCTGATCGTCGTGGGACAGTGGAGCAGCGCCGTCGGTGTGGGGCACAGGACGTGCACGGACGGACACGCTCCGGTGTGCGTCGGCGGACAGTTCGCGACCGTCAGGCACGGGTGCAGCTGCGACGGGCACGTCGCGGCCTGCGTCACCGGAGGACAGATCGGCGGCTGTGTCTGACACAGGTGGCCCAGCACCGACGGACAACCCACGGTCAGACACCCGGCGTTGACCGTAAAGCACGGGGTGCACTGAGACGGCGCCTGCGTCGGGCACACCGGCAGGCTCTGGCACGGGCCGCCCAGTTGCGTCGGACATCCCCCGCAGACCGACGGGAACGTCGGCGGAGTCGCCATCGGAGCCGCCGGCCCCTGGCCGGGAACGGCCCCGCCGAGATGCGCCGAAGCGATCGCGCCTCCCAGGAAGCCGGCCTGGGCGGCGTGAGAGGAGACCGATCCATAGGCGAGGTTCGCGTCGACGCTGACCCACAGGATCGTCCCGGCGTCGTCGGGCAGCTCCTTCGCGTACAGGATCGCGTCGTCGGGGACGTCGACGTAGCTCGTCAGATCCGCATCGAGCCAGAGCCGCGTCGACCCAGTGGTCGGACTCGCACCGGGCAGCCCCAGCAACTTCAGAGCCTGCTGCGGTGGCTTTCCGGGGTCGGGAACCAATGCCTCGACCAACGGATGGAGCCCCACCTTCGGTGCCTTACCAGCCATGTCCCCACCTCACCTTTACGTGTCCCCAAGCCTGTGGCTTGCCCGCGGCAAAGATACACCTGTCACCTGCCGGTATGGGAAAAGTTCGCACTGGAGTGTGCACCGCGCGACAGGTGACCCCTGACCGAAAACCGGGCTATCTGCCTGTCCTGTTCTAGCGGTAAATGGTGGAGCGACAGGCCGCTTTCTGAGCGGTACCTTTTGCATCGCTTGTCTGCTGCGATACCCCATAAAGGGCGCAGTGTCGTCGGAGAGATGTGCTGAGCGAGGATCGTCGCTGACCAGGTATCCAGCGGGTCTGGCGACGCGACCCAATGTCCGGTGCCCAGATGGGGTGACCGCGGGATGTCTCAACTACACATCATTCCTGGGTGCACCTTTCGCGGTGTCGCTTTGTCATCGCGCCAGGTGACCTGACCAGGGGCGCGGCCCTCAGGGCCGTCGATGCGGGGAGCGGCCACGCGGTGGCCGGGCGCACGCATGGGCGGGTCGGGCCGGAGGAGGCAGTCATGGCAAGCACCGAGTTCGCGACACAGGTTCTCGCCGACGCGCCGGTGGGGTATTGGCGCCTGGGAGAGCCGACCGGCCAAGTAACCGCGGCGGACATCTCGGGCAACGGCAACGACGGAGTCAGCAGCGGCGGCGTCACGTTTGGGCAGGTCCTGGACGGCAACGACCACGCGGCGCTGTTCGACGGTTCGAGCGGACGCATTGCGGTGACGAACAGCGCCACCTTGAACCCGGCGCAGATCACGATGGAGGGCCTGGTGCGCTGGGATGGTGACACCGGCTTTCAGCAGCGGATCGTGGAGAAGGAGAGCTTCGCGGGGACGACGCAGTATGGGTTGAGCGTGATGCCGGATGGGACGGTGCGTGTGGAACTGCGCATGCGAGGGGCTCCTCCCTCGCAGGGGGTCGTCGCCATGAGCACTAGGACGGTTGTGGCGCATGCGATCACGCATGTCGTCGCGACCTACAACGGAACCGATATCTCGATCTACCTTAATGGTGCTCCGGCCGGAGTCACGCACGTCAACAACTCGCCGACGGACATCGACACCAAGTGGCCACACAACCCGCCGGACGATCCGGAGGTGGCGCTGGCCATCGGCGACCGCATGGGGATCACGGGCGGTACTCATCGCACGTTCAACGGGGTGATCGACGAGGTGGCCGTGTATGCGGTGCCACTGTCTCCCGATCGCATCCGTGCCCATTTCGTCGCCAACGGGACCCAGCGTGACTATGACGGTGACGGCAAAGCCGATTTCGCCGTGTGGCGGCCCTTCGAAGGCGACTGGTACATCATCGACTCCTCCACCGGCGCCAACCGCGTCCAGCAGTGGGGGCAGGGCGGCGACGTTCCGGTCCCCGGCGACTACGACGGCGACGGCAGGACCGACTTCGCCGTCTGGCGCCCCTTCGAAGGCAACTGGTACGTCATCGACAGCGCCACCGGCACCAACCGTGTCCAACAATGGGGAGAGGGCGCCGATACGCCGGTTCCGGGCGATTACGACGGCGACGGGCGGACTGACTTCGCTGTCTGGCGACCCTTCGAAGGCAACTGGTACATCATCGACAGCTCGACGGGGACAGACCACGTCCAGCAATGGGGCCAAGCCGGCGACATCCCCGTCCCCGGCGACTACGACGGCGACGGCAAGACCGACTTCGCCGTCTGGCGACCCTTCGAAGGCAACTGGTACATCATCGACAGCTCGACCGGCACGCAGCGGGTTCAGCAGTGGGGTCAGGGGGGCGATGTTCCGGTACCCGGCGACTACGACGGCGACGGCAAGACCGACTTCGCCGTCTGGCGACCCTTCGAAGGCAACTGGTACATCATCGACTCCTCCACCGGGACCGAGCACGTCCAGCAATGGGGCCAAGCCGGCGACATCCCCGTCCCCGGCGACTACGACGGCGACGGCAAGACCGACTTCGCCGTCTGGCGACCCTTCGAAGGCAACTGGTACATCATCGACAGCTCCACCGGGACGGAGCGCGTCCAGCAGTGGGGAGAGGCCGGGGACACCCCGGTGTAGCCGCGCCGACGCATCTCCAGTGCCGACGCTCGAGGTTCAGCTCTCGAGGCCGGAGCCAGGTCCCGCCGCATATCGCGGGCCGCATTTGCACGCCGTGTTCACGAATCCCGGTGAGGACCCGGTACGGATTCACGGCGTGCATTTGATCGGCTACCGGTCGCAGACGAGTGCAGCCGAGGTGACCGCAGCGCCGAGGAGCGTTGATCCCGGTCGCTCGGTCGATTGCGCAATCACGCTGACGTGGCAGATCGCGCGACGCCTGCGCCGCGACGCCGGAGTCGTCCTGGAGGTCTCGCGCGAGGATGGTCAGACCACGCGGTCTGCTGCGCTGTGGATCGAGGATGTCGAGACGTGGACCCCCGGGCAGGAAATCAAGGCCGCGGTGGGCACCTTGGTGCTCGCGATCGCGTGGTGGTTCTTCATGTGGGGGGCGCTCTTCGACCTCCCCCGCGGGGTTCGCTCCATCCTCTGGCCGCTTGATGCGTTGCTGGCGGCATTTGTCTGCTCTCAGTTCTACGTGCGTCTGTGGCGCGGTGAGCCGACGTGGGGCACGGGACTTTCCGTTTCGTTGCAGCGGCGAGTGCGCCCACTGACCGATGTTCTGCTGACCAGCGTCGTCGTGTGGGTGATCCTCACCGCACCGTTCGCCTTCGCGACGTACATCATCGACGGCCAGCACTTCGGCGTCGGCGGCGTGGGCTCGGCGTTCACCGGCGAGCGTGAGCGCTACTTCGAGGCGGTCGGCCTCTATGCGTGGCATGCCGTCGATGTGCTGCCGTTCGTTCAGGCGACGGCAACCCTGCACTGGACCGAGCCGGTACGCGATTACGGTCGGGCCACGGGCGCTCTGCTGGTGCTGTACAAGGCGCTCGTGCTCGCACCGGTCGTCGCCGCGGCGGTGGCGGCGTGGCGAGGCCGCACGCGCCGCGAGCCACGCCCGCAGGACCGATGACGGGCGCGGCTCAGAGCAGGAGCGCGAGCACGTGCTCCACCGAGGCGAGGCTTGTGATCACCGAGGCGACGGATCCGGCGCTCTCGCGCAGACCGCGCAGGATCTCGGCGACACGGGAACCGCGCGGCTGCGGCCGGTGCAGCTCCTGCACCAAGGCCGTCAGCCGCTCGATCGCGTCGTCCTTGTCGGCCAGCTGCTCCGCATGCGCGTGAATCGCCGCTTCGAGCGTCGCCACGCGCTGCGCCACCTCCGGATCGGGGATGTCACCTGCCGCGAACAGTGGCTGGTTGACCACCGTGTGGGCCCGGGCGCCCCGACCGACGACGATCGAGCCCCCGACGTTGATCTCGCCGCCTGAGGCGATGATGCCCTCGTTGCGCCCAGGCATCAGCTTCCTCCTGTCGGGGCGCTGCCGGTCGCCTTGCCGGCGAGCCGATGCAGGCCGCCTGAGACGGTGCTCTGGGCCTTGGCGCCGACCGCCAGGCTCTCGGCGTCGAGGCGGCCACCGGTGACCATCACGCCGTAGTTGAGAACGGCTGCCTGACGTTCCTCCAGGTCAGACGTGTCGACGTCGTGCTGAGCGAGAAACTCCGTCACCGCGGCGAAGATCTCCCGGTCGAGGATCTTGCCGTACATGTCGCGGTCGGCGAACTGGAAGTAGCGGCGGTAGCGGTTGGACTGAGCGACCTCGCGCACGCCGGCAACGGCGCCGTAGTCATAACGCGGGTTCGTGGCGATCGCTCGCCGTCCCCCCACCCGCCGGCGCCACGCCCGCCACACTGGCGCCGCCTCTCCCCTCGCCGCCCATGAATCCAATGGGAGGCGGACGGTGGCCAGCGCTGCCCCCGCGGCGGCCCGAAGGCGCTCGGCGATGAACGGGCGCGGTTCGATGCTGTCGACCCGCCGATGATCCTCCTGCGGCGGCAACAGCAGGCAACACGTGGCATCGGCGAACAGGCTCGCGCCGGTCCGCGAGAAGCTGAGGAACAGCGTGTAGACCAGCTCACCGGCCCACCCCGAGATCGTCACACTGCTGAAGCGCCGCCCCACGCCTTCATCGGCCAGCTGAGCAAGCTCGTCCGGGTCGATACGGGTGCGCGGACGGTGGAACCGGTCGGGCACGATGCGCGGCTCGTCTCTGACGAGCTCGCCGTCGACATACAGGCGGTCGAAGATCCTCAGGTCCATGCCCAGGCGGTCGAGATGCGAGCCGACCGATGCCTCCAGCTCGTCGACGGCGAACGCGCGCGGCCGGCAACGGGTCCCGTGGGGCTCTTCGCGTCCGCGCTCGACGTTGACGGCAAAGGACCACCGGGTCTGGTTGAAGCCGCTGCCCACGAAGGGGCTGTATCCGCTGTAGACGACGACGTTGGTGCTCTCGGCCTCCTCGAGCTCGCGGATGCGCTGGTCGGCTCCCGCCGTCAGATATCGCGTCGCCCGGCCGGGGTCGTAGTTGTGGTGGGTCAGACAGCGGGTGGCGACGCGATGGCGCGCCGTCCAGCTGGCGGTCAGGTTCGCGGCCCATGCGACCACGAAGACGATCAGCACGAGCACCGCTCCGCTACTCGTGCGTAGGTGGGCGAGACCGAGCACGAGCAGTGGCGTGAGTGCGACCAGCAGCACGTTGCGCGCCAGGTGACGACCGCGTGCCGCGATGCATTGCCGAAGCACGCTGCCCAGGCTCACGCCAAACGACGGGGCCACCGCGCGGTAGTCGTCCTTGACGACGTCACGCACGACTCGACGCGCAAATCTCGGGTCCAGCTGAGCAGTCGCGGACAGCAGCCGGGTCGACTCGCGGCTCGCGGCCGCGCTCGTTTCAGCCGGCGAGCCCACTCCCGGCTCCTGGCGGGCCGTCACCGCCTTGGCCGCACGGGCACTCGCCGCCGCCAGGAGCCCCGCGACGAGAAAGCCGAGCGCTCCCGCCAACCCCAGGTAGCTGCCGACGTGGGCAGACCCCACTCCGAGCGCACCGGTCCAGATCACCATCGAGCCGAACGAGATCGTTCCCGTCAGGCCAAGTCCCGCGAGGACCCCGCCGATCACCGCGCGAGCGCGGCCGGCTGAACCCGCGACCGCCGCGAGCCCGATGCTTGCCAACAGGAAGGGCTCGAGGGCGAACCACCGCGGCGCGCCCGACGCTCCCAACAGCGATTGCCACCCGGCCTGTGTCGGCTGGCTCGGCACCACCACCGCCAGATATAGCGCCATGGCCGAGGCAAGACTCATGACCACCAGCGGCAGCGGAAGACCGGAGACCTGGCGCCGCAGCGCAAGCCTCGTGTCCTCGGCACGCGCATAAAGGAGAGCGCTACCCGTGAGCACGATCGCCGCACCGACGGCCGAGATCGCCCACAGCAGAGCCTTGCCGCCGGGCTGCACGGCCATCAGGTAGGCCAGATACGGGAAGGCGAGTCCGTAGCTCTCGATGCCGATGCCGAACAGCAGTCCCGCCACGACGGGGCGCAGGCGGACCCGCAGAGCCGCCACGATCCCCGCCAGTGCCAGCGCCGGCACTGCCACGTAGGGCAGCGCCGCATACGTGCCGATCCGGCGCACCGGGAACAGGAAGGAGACCGCGCTGCGAAACCCATTGATCCCCGGTATGTCATGTGTCAGCGCACCGACGGCGAGCAGCGCCGCGCCGAAGCCGGCGATGAGGATCGCCAGCGCCGGCGGTCCCAGACCTGCTGGCCGTGGTGATGCGAAGTCCCGCAGCTTGACGGAATCGTCAAGTGCGCCGTGCGCAACTGTGTCGGTCATTGCCTACCCCCGTCTGCCGACCGCGCCTCCCCCCTTGGCGGCGGGCCGGATTTGTCGATACCGGCATCCGTGCCGATTACCCCTCGTCCCCCGAGGCGCATAGGTTGCTCTGAGCACCCTACGGGCTGCCCACCCCGGAGTAAATCGGGGAAACCGCAGGCTTGACGGCGTCGGCGGCCCTCATGCGATCGAGGCCGTTGCCCCTATCGTTTTGCGCCTTATTGCCGTGGGTACGCGACCAAGTATGGGAGAGCCATGAGACTGGTGGATCCACCGCGGTGGCCGCGGATCGTCGCGGTCATCGGCGGCGGCCGGATGGGCAGCGGCATCGCGGAGGCCTTCGCCGCCGGCGGCCTCGACGTCCGCATCACCGACGCCACGCCTGAGCTGTCGGCGCAGGCGAGGGAGCGTGTGGTGACGCGCGCGCGGACTGCGGTTGATGCGGGGTTGATCGACGCCGCGCTGCTTGAGCGCGCTGAGCGGGTGCAGGCGTGTGACTCCGTCGCCGAGGCGGTGTCGGGTGCCGAGCTCGTGCTCGAGGCCGTCGCCGAGGACATGGACGTCAAGCACGCGGTGCTCGCCACCGTCGAGAACGAAGTGGGCGCCGAGGTGGTGGTCGCGACCAACACCTCGTCGCTGCCGGTGGACCGCATGGCCGAGCCGCTGACGCATCCCGAGCGGTTTGTCGGCATGCATTGGTTCAACCCACCGGAGTGGACGCCCGGCGTCGAGGTCGTGGCCGCGCCCCGTACCGATCCCGCCGTGGTGGAGCGGGTGATGAGCTTCCTGCGCGCGCTGGGCAAGTCCCCCGCTGTGGTCAAGGCCAGCACAGGCTTTGTGGCCAACCGCCTGCAGATGGCGCTGCTGTGCGAGGCCGTGCGCTGCGTGGAGGACGGAATCGCCACCCCGGAGGAGATCGACGAGGTCGTGCGATCCACGTTCGGCTTCCGCCTGCCCTTCTTCGGTCCTTTTCAGATCGCCGACATGGCGGGCCTCGACGTGTATTCGGCGGTCATGGAGCAGCACCGTGACGGCCTGGGCGAGCGCTTCTTCATCCCCGAGATGCTGCGCGAGCGCGTGTCGCGCGGGGAGAACGGGACGAACGCGGGCGCGGGCTTCTACGCCTACGGCGACGGCGACCCCGAGCGGCTATTGAGCGAGCGCGACGAGCGCTATGCCGCCCTGGCCGAGCTGCTGCAGCGCCTCCCGCCCCAGCGATTCACATCTCGGGAGGGCTGATGGTCGACCTCGATGTGTTGGTGGTCGGTGGCGGCGCGATCGGTGGCGTCACCGCGGCGCTGATGACCGGCCAGGTGCGGCGCGTGATGGTGCTCGACGCCAACCGCGAGCACGTGGAGCGGCTGCGTGACCCCGGACTCGAATTGGACGCTCTGGGCGAGCAGCGGACGGTCAGGCTCGATGCCTATAGCGACGCGTCCGAGCTTCCGGTGGATCCGCGATTTGCCCTCATCAGTCTCAAGGCGGCCTACCTCGAGCCCGCCCTGACCCCGCTGCGCGACCGCGTGGAGACCTTTGTGTCCATGGGCAACGGGCTGGTGCAGGACCGCGTCGCAGAGTTGGTCGGCGACGAGAGGCTGCTGATCGGGACGGTCGAGTGGGGCGCGACCAACCTCGGGCCCGGGCGGCTGGCGCAGACGACGCGGGCGCCGTTTGTCATCGGCGAGCCCGACGGCTCTGACTCCGAACGGCTGGCGCAGCTGCGCGCGGCGCTGGAGACGGCCGCCGAGGTGCGCGTCAGCCACAACATCCGCGGCCAGGTGTGGTCAAAGCTGCTGCTCAATTCGACGTGGTCGGGGCTGGGCGCGGCTTCGGGCCTGCTCTACCGCGAAGTGGCCGAGCACCCCCTGGGCCGGCGGTTGGCCGTCGAGGTGTGGCGCGAGGGCGTCACCGTCGGCCACGCCCAGGAGCTCGAACTCCAGGAGCTCGTCGGGATCTCCCCCGAGGACGTTGCCTCCGCCGACCGCGAGATCTCTGACCGCGCCATCGACGCGATGATGGCCCAGCTGGGCCCGACGAAGGCCTCGATGCTTCAGGACCTCGAGCGCGATGTCCCCTGCGAGGTCGATGTCATCAACGGCGCGGTGGCGCGGCGCGGTCGTGAGCACGGCGTGCCGACGCCGCTGAACGAGGGCATCGTCGACCTCGTGCATTCCTACGAGGACGGCTCCGCGCGCCCGAGCCCCGAGGCGTTTGACGTGCTGGCGCAGCGCCTTCAGTAGTTCACGGCGTCAAGGCCCTTGAGACCGAAGAACTCCCGCGCTTGGTCGGGTGTGGCCGGCGCGCGGTCGAAGATCTCGGCAAGCCTGACCGCCTTCTCCACGAGCTCGGCGTTGGTCTGCGCGCGGGCTGAGCGCGACAGCCGCAGGTTGTCCTCCAGCCCCACGCGCATCTGCCCGCCGAGCATGATCCCCAGCGCCGCCAGCTGATACTCGGCGGGGTAGCCGACGCCGGCCGCTGACCACGTGAAGTCGGTGCCGAACAACGACTGGGCGGTGTGGAGCATGTGCATCGTCTGATCGACCGTGGCGTGGTTGGCGCCCAGCACGCCGAGCACGAACTGGATGTGGATCGGCGGGTCGAGCAGGTCGCGGCTGAGCAGGTGGGCGATGTTGTAGAGGTGGCCGACGTCGTAGGCCTCGAGCTCGGGCTTGACCTTGGCCTCGCGGACCATGCCGCAGATGCGCTCCATGTCGGCGAACGTGTTGCGGAAGATGTAGCCGCGCGTGTCCTCCAGGTAGTCGCGCTCCCACTCGGCCCAGTTCATGTCGCGCTCGCCGATCGGGAACAGGCCGAAGTTGATCGAGCCGGTGTTGAAGGTGGCCATCTCGGGCTGGAACTCGGTGAGCACCGCGGCGCGCTCCTCGATCGTCATCCCCTGGCCGCCGCCGGTGGTGGGCTGCACGATCACCGGGCAGCGCTCCTTGATGCCGCTCAAGACCTCCCGGAACAGGCCGAGGTCGCTGCTGGGCCGCCCGGTCTCGGGCTCGCGCACGTGGATGTGGACGATCGCCGCCCCGGCCTCATAGGCCCCGACGGCCGACTCGATGATCTGCTCGGGGGTGACCGGGATCGCCTGGCTCTGGGTGGGGACCGTCATGCCGCCGGTGATGGCGGCCGAGATGATGACCTCGTCCATTTGCTGGAGGCCCACTAGGTCAGTCCGCGTTCCCGGGCGGCGAGGACGGCGAGCAGGATGACCACGCCGTAGAGGATTTCACGCGTTGAGTCGGAGACCGAGACCGCGGTGAGCACGGAGGTGAGCAGGGCCAGGAAGATGGCGCCACCGAACGTCCCCGTGTAGTGGCCGCGGCCGCCGAGGATGGAGGCGCCGCCGATGACCACCGCCGCGATCGAGGGCAGCAGGTACTGGTCGCCCATGCCCAGGAAGCCCTGGCTGGCCGACGCGGTGAGCAGGATGCCGGCCAGCACCGAGCACAGGCCCGAGATCGCGTAGACGCCGATGATCACCGCGGGCACGCGGACTCCGGAGAGCCGGGCCACGCGCTCGGAGTTGCCCACGGCGTAGGTCCGCCGGCCCCCGGTGCTGCGGCTCATGAGCAGCCCGACGATCGTCGCGAAGACGACCAGCGCGATGACGATGATCGGGATCCCGGCGACATCCTTGACCATGATGTCGCGCAGCAGCGGCGGCGCTGAGCCCGTCGGAGTGCCGTTGGTGGTCAAGAGGACGATGCCCTGGGCCACCGAGTTCATCGCGATGGTGACGATCACCGGCGCGATCCCCAGGTAGCTGACCGCGGCGCCGTTGATGGCCCCCAGCCCGAGGCCGACACCGAGCAGCGCCGGCAGCGCCCAGATGAGCGCGCTGTTGCTGCCGCCGGTCCACTTGGCGATCATCACCCCGCCCAGCGTCATCATCCATGGGATCGAGAGGTCGATCCCGCCGGTGAGGATGACCAGGCCCTGCCCGGCCGCCGCGACTGCGATGAACGAGGCCGCGGTGACGACAGCCCAGACGTTGTCGAGCGTCTGAAAGCCCGGGTCGACGATCCAGCGCGAGGCGATCCAGAGGATCACGATGGCGAGCCAGACCGGCGCCCAGGGCGCGGCGCGCAGAGCCCGCCCCGCTCTCTGCAGCGGCTGGGGCCCGGGGGCGCCGGTGCGACGGCGGGTGGGGGCGGTGGCGGTGGCCATCAGTCGCGCCTCGGCCGCCAGCGCTTGACGGAGGAGTTCAGCAGGACGGCCAGGGCCAGCACGATCCCCTCGACCAGGCCCGTGGAGAATGTGTTGATTCCGAGCACGAAGATGATCGCGATGAGCATCGACACGATCCAGGCGCCGATGATCGAGCCGATGGCCGAGCCCTCCCCGCCGCCAAAGCGCGTGCCGCCCAGGACGACGGCGATGAACGGGGCCAGCAGGAAGCTCGTGGCGGTGCCGGGGTCACCCGAGCCGGTCTGGGCGGTGTAGAAGACGCCCGCCAGCCCGTAGAAGAGGCCGGCCAGCGTGTAGGTGGCCAGCAGCCGTCTCTCGATCGGGATGCCGGACATGCGGGCTGCCTCCTTGTCGCCGCCGATGGCGTAGAGGGCGGCCCCGAGGCGCGTGCGCTTGAGGGCCAGCCAGGCGACGGCGCCGAGCAGAATCACGATCAGCCCGCGCGGGATGACGGTCACGCCGGTGAGGGCGTTCGTGAAGCCGAGCGGGACCGCGCCGCCGGGCTCGGGGAGCACGCCGAGCGCGATCCCGCTGAAGATGAACAGCGTGGCGATGGTGACGATGATCGACTGCAGGCGCACGTAGGCGACGAGGATCCCGTTGACGAACCCGCACGCGCTGGCGATGACCAGGGTCAGCGCCACCCACCCCACGTCGTTGCCGGTGTGGCCGGTCAGGTGGGTGGCCAGCAGGACGTTGACCAGCCCGATGATCGCGCCCACCGACAGGTCAAAGCCGCCCGTGAGCACGACGAGCGTCTCGCCGATCGCGGCCAGCGCCAGCGGCGCGGTGTCGTTGCTCAGCGCCTGGATGGTGAAGGACGAGAACAGCGACGCGAAGAACGCGTAGACGACCAGCATGAGGACCAGGACGGCCCCCGCGACGACCGGGCCGTCGGTCCAGTGGCGTCGGGCAGCGCGGACGGGGCTTGATGCGGAGATGGCGCTCATGCCGCGGCCTCCGCCTGGTGGTGACCGACGATCGCGCCCAGCACGTTGGTCTCGGTGAGCTCGTCGCCTTCGAACTCGCCGGTGATCTGTGAGCGGTAGAAGGTGAGCACGCGGTCACAGAGGCCGACGACCTCGGTGAGGTCGCTTGAGTACACGAGCATCGAGCAGCCCTCGTCGGCGAGCGCCTGGATGAGCTTGTAGATCTCGAACTTGGTGGCGACGTCGACGCCGCGGGTGGGGTCGTAGAGCAGCAGGAAGCGCGCCCCGGCCAGCACCCACTTGCCGATGACCACCTTCTGCTGGTTGCCGCCGCTGAGTTGGCCGACCTCGCCGCCGACGACGGATGGGTCGAGGTTCAGCCGCTCGGCGGTCTCGGTGGCGCGCTCACGGATGTGGCGCTCGTTGATCCAGCCATGGCTGGCCAGGTGCCCGAGCGACGGGATGGCCATGTTGGTGGCCGTCGACAGGGCGAGGAACAGGCCCTCGGTCTTGCGGTCCTCGGGCACGAGTGAGATCCCGAGGTGCGAGTCGATCGCGTCGCGCGGTGAGCGGATCTGGACCGGGTGGTCGTCGATGAGGATCTCGCCCTCGTCGGAGGGCAGGACCCCGAACAGGCTGAGGAAGAGCTCGCGCTGGCCCTGCCCGTCGAGGCCGGCCACGCCGAGGATCTCGCCCTCTCTGAGTTCGAGGTCGACGTCGTGGAAGGCCCCTTGGTGTGCGAGGCCTTTGGTGCGGAGCGTGACCGGGCGGTCGGTGCGGGGCACGGCGATCCGGGAAGGCCTGGTCCATCGAGCGGCCGATCATCATCTTGACGACCTCGTCCTCGTCGGCCTCGTCGATGGTGAGGTCGCCGACGGCCTCGCCGTTGCGCAGGACCGTCGCGTGGTCGCAGTGCTCGCGGACCTCGCCGAGCCGGTGGGTGATGAAGACCAGCGTCGTGTCCTTGTCCCTGAGCTTTGACAGCAGGTGCGCGAACCAGTCGGCGGCGCCCTCGCCGAGGGCGGAGGTCGACTCGTCGAGGAAGAGCAGGCGCGGCTCGTGGCGGACCGCCTTGGCGATCTCCACCATCTGGCGCTCGGGCAGGGTGAGGTCCTCGACGCGCCAGTCCGGCGAGACGTCGGGAATGTCGCAGGCGTCGAGCAGTCGCTGGGCCTGTCGATGAAGCTCGCGCGGGCTGTGGGGCTCGATCCCGAGCAGCAGGTTGTCGGCGACGGTGAGCGTCGGGACCAGCGACAGCTCCTGAAACGCGGTGCCGATGCCGAGCTGCGCCGCCTTGGCGGGCGTCGCGATCCGCCGCATCGATTGGCCGAATACCTCGATGCTGCCGTCATCCGGGCGGGTGATCCCGCTGACGATCTTGACCAGCGTCGACTTGCCCGCGCCGTTCTCGCCGATCAGCGCGTGCGCCGACCCCTGCGCGATCTTGAAGGTGACGCCGTTCAGGGCGACGGTGGCGCCGTAGCGCTTGACCACGTCAGTGACGGCTAGGGCTGTCCCTCCCTCGGACTCTCCCATCTCGTCGATATGCGTACCCGTGCATGCGTGTGTAAAACGTCGATACGTGGGAAACCGATGAGGTATGGGAGAGGGAGCCATACGACGGCTCGTCATCGTTTTGTTGTGCCTGGCAGCGGCCGGCTGCGCCTCGGCGTCGGCCCAGCAGGGCGTCCATAACAGCGACGCGCACCGGGTGTTCAAGATCGCCCTGTCGATGAGCTACGTCGGCAACGACTGGCAGATCGAGGCCAAGAACCTGGTGGCAGCCGAGGCGGCGACGCCGCCCTACAACCACGAGGTGGAGCTGCACACCTACGTCGCGGGCGCGGCCGGCGCGGGCGGCGCCGACGTCAACAGCCAGATCGAGCAGATGCAGCAGATGATCTCCGCGGGCTACGACGCGATCATCACCTTCCCCATCTCCCCCACCGCGCTTGATCCGGTGATCAAGCAGGCCTGCGACCGCGGCGTGATCGTCATCGCCTACGACGGCGCGGTCACCGAACCGTGCGCCTACAACGTGCACATCAACCAGTTCGCGGCCGGCAAGTTCACCGCCCAGTGGCTGGTCAACGCGCTGCACGGCAAGGGCAACATCGTCGAGGCCAACGGCGTGGCCGGGACCTCGGTCGACACGCTGCGCCGGGCCGGAGCAGCGTCAGTTTGGAAGAAGCACCCGGGCATTCACGTGATCGCGCAGTTCGCCGGCAACTGGGACCAGGCCGACACGCAGCAGGGCATGGCCCGCGTGCTGGGCGCCGACCACAACATTCAGGGCGTATGGGGCCAGGTGGGGTTCGGGATCCTGCAGGCCTACCGCGCGGCCGGGCGCAAGCTGGTGCCGACCGTCGGCGAGTCTGAGAACGGCTTCCGCTCGGCGATCGCCGCCCATCAGGTCCAGGGGATCTCCTACGGTTCGCCGCCGTACACCGGGGCCTATGCCCTGAAGGAGGCGGTCTCGATCCTCCAGCATCATCCGATGCCCAAGCTGATGCAGGTCCCGCTGCCCTTGAACACGGGTGGGCAGCTCAAGCGCTGCACCGACGTGGTGAGCGGCTGCAACGTCTTCCCGTCCGACAAGGCGCCGAGCACCGGGTTCTTCGACGACTTCTACGAGAAGGACCTGGCCCCGGAGCTCTGCCTCTCGGCCGCGGTCAGCGGCAAGCCGTGCCCCGGCAAGACCGCCAAGCCGCCGACCGGCAAGTCGGCCCCGTCAAACGCAACCTCGAGGGCGTGATCGCTTCGATGACGAGTACGAGCCGTACTTCGACCCCGGCTTCGGGTTGGGTCCTGCAGCAGGTTGCCGCGGCCATGAGCCTGGCCCGCGAGGGGCGCGTCTACGACCTCGACTGCGTCCGCTTCCCGGGCATGCCCCTGTTCCCCGGCCACCCGCCCTTCCAGGTCATGGCCTACCGGACGCCGCGGGGGCTGGACAACCAGGGCGACCAGGAGTGGCTGGCCGAGAACGACGTGAAGTTCGCCTGGCAGAGCGAGATGGTCATGGGCACCGTCCACTCGGGGACGCACATCGACGCCCTGTCCCACATCACGTGCGGCGACGAGCATTCGTGGTTCGGCGGCGGGAACGCCGAGCGGGATCTGGGCGACTTCGGGCCGCTGCGCGACGACGCGACGCGACATCCCGCCGATCATCACGCGGGGAGTCCTGCTCGACGTGGCGGGCTATCCGGGGCGTTGACGCGCTGCCGGCTCACGATCCGATCGGGGCTTCCGAGCTGGAGTCCGTGTGCTGCTGCTCAGGGCGTCTCGATTCGCGCTGGCGACGTGGTCCTGGTGCGCATGGGCTACCTGAGCGGCTGGCCCGACCCGGACTTCATCGCGGCGCACGAGCAGGCCGGCATCGACCGCGAGGCCGCCCTGTGGCTCGCCGAGCAGGGCGTCGTCGCCGTGGCCGGCGACACCGAGTCCCTCGAGGTCCTCCCCTCCACCGTTCCCGGCAACCCCCACCCGGTGCACATCGCTCTGCTGGTCGAGCGCGGGATCTTCATCCTCGAGATGGTGAACTGCGAGGAGCTCGCTCGCGACCAGGTCTACGAGTTCTGCTTCATGTGCCTGCCGCTCTCGATCCGAGGGGCTACCGGGTCGATGGTGCGGCCGGTCGCGGTGGTCTGATCGCCTAGTCGGACGAACGACAGCCACGAAGGGCAGGGCAGCGCCAGCGGCGCGGGTGGTCGCGCGATTGAGACCGCCGGCTGCGCCGGCTCCCGCCTAGCGACCTCGCTCGACGCTCGGTCAGGTTCACGCGACCACCACGGTGACGCGCGACGCCGCCCCGCATGTCGCCGTTTGCAGGGCTCAGCCCAGAGGCGCAAAAGGTGATCCGGTGCCTACGCAGAGTCCATGCGGCGCCGGCAGTAGCGACCGTCGCCGTGCTCGCTGTTGGTACACGGCTGGAGGGGCCATGCGCGTATCCCTGCTCTTCTCATACAAACGGACAGCCAGCCGATTGCGCGAAATGGACGGAAGGTTCCGGCCAAGAACTCACCTCGTTCCTCGGCTGGTTCGGCAGCGTGGACGCGGCAGCCGCAGCTTTCAATCCGCAGGCAGTCCTCAGATATCACTGATCCGTCCCACATCTCCAACAACGGATCGACGTCGGGTGGGTGCTCCGCGAGTACGTCGCGGCAATGACCCATCATGCGGACGGCACCGCGGAGATGACGTCGGCCGCTTACCCGCCACATGCTCTGTGGGCAGAGCGGTGGAAGAACTTGGCGCAATCTTCGCGCGTATGAGCCGCACGCCCGAAGCGCCGTGCTAGCGGCCGAGGTGCAGACCTTCCATACCGATGCTTCGTGGATGGCCGCCGATTGGCGTATAGGTCACCCAGACGCGCAGCGTGACGCGATACCGGTGATGGTGAACAAGCATGGTTCCGCGCCGATTCGGTCTGACCGACAGGCGAAGCGCATGAGCGGCGACGGCATCCTGGTGCGCACGCCCGAACACGAACCGGTGCGCTGCCGGCTGCAGCACCGCCAGCTTGGCGAGGTTATCGTCCCACGCCGTTTCGAGCACGTCGACCCTTCCTGGGCCAGGAACCGTGACGGACAAGCCGGTCTGTCCGTCCGGTCGGAGTTGGAGGCTTGAGACGGTGAAGTGGTTGTCGGGACGCCGGGTAGCGATCACGACCGACGGCGGTGTGGTCACCGTCGCGAGGGTCACCGCGCCGCCGGCCGGAACCAGCGACGAGCCACCGCCACCGCCTCCGACACTTCCGTCAAGCACGCCGGCTCCACCGCCGCCACCAAACCATCCACCACCACCGCCGGCGCCCTCGCGTGCGTTTGCTCCGGTTCCGGAAACGCCGCCGGCGCCTCCGACCCCGAGCGAGCCGTCGCTACCACACCCGGTGAGAAGAGCATTACAGCCCCCCGCCCCGCCAGCAGTTTGGCTTCCAGCGCCGCCGCCGACCGAGCTGCCTGGCGAGCTTCCGCCGACCGCGCCGGCGTCGCCACCGGCCGCCGCTGGCGTAGCCGAGCCGCCGCCACCCGCTGCCACGAGCACGCGCGAGTCGAGCGACCCATCGGCCGAGCTTGAGACCAGTCGCACATCGGACGCGCCGCCCCCGCCGAATTCGCTCAGGCGGACATCCGTGTTCGTGGCGCCCCCGCCGCCGCCATCGAAGCCGCCGGCCGGGTGACCGCCGATCCCTCCCACCTCGACGTAAAGGACCTCCCCGGGGGTGACGGCAACAATCCCTGAGGCGACCGCGCCACGACCCGCTGCGAGCACGGTCAACGGTCCGCCCCCGCGCGCGCCTGTCGCGACGATCGTCACCGCGTCAAGGCCGGGCGGCACGGTGTAGGTCTGCTCGCCCCCAGTGAAGTTGAACGTCGTCACCTGTGGACTCGCCGCACCCGCAACCGTCGAAACGAGCATGGTGCCGATTAGCACGGCGAGAAAGACCAACCGGCGATACATAGATCATCCGCTTTGTTTGATCACATCACCGACCGTCGGCATCTGAACTCCGACCCTGTAGCGATCCTCCCACACCTCGCCCGGTCTGTGCAAGAGCGCCAGCGCCCCGACCAGCAGCGACAGCTCCAGATGAACCTCAGTCGTAAGGACCTCCGTCGCAAACCGCTGGGACCGGACCGGCGCCTCGCGCCTCGCGAGAACTCAACGCCATCGCACAGGGGTGGCTGCGACAGCCAGGAACGACTTCTGCTCCTCGATCGGAGCGACCCCGGTTACTTAGCTCAGATCATCGTCGGCGCTGCCGGATCGCCGGGCCGGCGAGTTCCGCACGAAGCGCTCGGACTTTGCGTTGTGCGACGCCGCGCAAATACTCGCTGTCTTGCTCCTCATGGGTGAGGACGTCAATCAACCCGACCAGTTGCTGGTCCGTCGACCTGCGCGGGTCTGGAAAGGAGTCCACGGATTGAACCGCGCCCGTCGAACAAGCGTCTTAAGCCTACGCACGACCAAACCGGCGCGTACCGGTGCCGGACTGCCGCTCGTGGGATAGACGCAGCTGCGATTACCAAGCGTGAATTGGCATCGGAGGCTTCCCCTTCCGGACCTCAGCGGTCACCTGGCTTTCCCTCTTACCCCGCGAGACGACCCCTCGCGTGGCGGCAGTCGGGTCGCGCCGATCGCCGTATCCAGGGCCACGAGGACAGGCTCGTCATCCGCCATTTTGCGTAGGCACAGCCCCGGCGCCAGTGCAGCGATCGGCGTTGACCGCTGACGGCGCAGCCTCCCGAGCGGATTCCTGCATCAGTCCCGCTAGATGTTCCGCCGGCGTGTCCGAAATAGCCCCCGCGCGTGCGAAGGGTGTGCGGACCCCCTATGTGCGCCGCGTCGGCCCTGGGACGCGGGTGCGAGTAGTCGGTTGGGCTGCGCTGCCCTGAACGATCGGCCTGCGAGACGCCCGACGGAGCGTCGTCGCTGGCTGGCGCTTTCAGTCGACGGGGAGGTGTCGTTCGGTTCGCCGCACGCTGCGCGATGCGGTGGTTGCGGCGATCAGCGCGGCGCCGAGCACAGCGCCCAAGAGCAGCTCGGCGACATACGGGTCGACCGCCTCAGCACGATTCTGATCGACCTCCCCCGTGGCGGTCATGCCGGGCACGTGACCGAGGTCGGGAACGAGTCTCGGGTCGAGCAGGTACGTCGATTGGGCGGCGAGAAAGATCAGCAGGCAGATCGCCACCCCGGCGGCCAGTGCCGCCAGGGCGGCCTGCGGGGAGGGCCAGCGCAGAGCGGTGGCGATCACCAGGCCGAGGACGATGGTCCCGGCGACGCTCAGTAGTGCCCAGCTGGGGTGCGCGCGGACGCTCGCCGCGAGCAGCATCGGAACCCACCATGCCGCAAGCCCAACGACAGTGACCACTGCCATCAGCTGCAGCGTCCGCGGTCGGGCCGCCGTGCGCTGCGCCGTGACCACTAAGACAGTCGCGAGGTACAGAGTCAGGGCGACGTAGAACACCCACACGCCGCTCTGATCGTGCTGTGGTGAGGCGGCAGCGAACGACGCGAGCGCCGGCAGGATGTACGCGCCCAGTACCGCATAGCCCGAGGCGCGGACGCGCCGAGCCGCCGGATGATCGGCGATCGGCCCGAGCGGCCCGGATCGACGTCCGGACCACGCGAGGACTCCGAGAGCCAAGACGAACACGATCGTCTGGATCCGCACGCCGACTCCGTTGACCGAGATCGCGAAGACCAGCGCAACAGCCCCGAAGATGAGCGTGACCACATGGAGCGCCACCGTTCGCATCGCGTTGCGATCGCTGAGCACCGCACGCCCGCAGCCCAGCGCGTAGCGTCGCCGCGCGCGGACGTCATCCAGGGATGCCAGCTCGGCCCGCATCGCCTGTCCCCACTCCGACCGGCGACTCGGCAGCAGGCGCACCACGACCGCCAGGGCGCGGTCAGAGAGGTCGCGCCTACTTCCCCCCTCGCTCATGTCACCGCTCCGAAGCCCGTCTGGCGCATGCGGCTGCGCGCCGTCGCGCGTGGCTCCGCGACCGCGGCTTGTGCCTCGGTGGCGGCGTGTGCGCCCGCGGCGGTGATGCGATACATGTGTCGGCGCGGGCGTCCTACCGGGGGATCGGCCTCCCAGCTCGCTTCCAGAACTCCCCGGTCACACAGACGCATCAGGATCGGGTACAGCGTGCCCGCCTCCAGTCCGACCTCCTTGCCGAGCTCGTAGCCATAACGCCAACCCAGCGGCTCACGCGCCAACGCGGTCAGCACCGAGGCAGTCTGCCGAGAAGGACGCCGAGCCATCCCACAACTCTACCTATATAGATGTCTGTTGGCAACAGCCTCACCCCACCTCCGATCACCCAGCAGGGGACTGGGCAGACGGTGTTGTCCGTACAGCCTTGGCGCGCGAGACGCGTACCTGGCCGAAACCGGGACTCCGAACGCCCCGGGCAGAGTCCCGATCTGCCTAAGCAGAGCTGGACCCTGCCAGCCTCTGGGCTCGAGCCTTGGGGCTCATTTGCGCCATCGGTGTGTCGCATCGGTGGCGGCCCCCGGGCGCGCCGCTTCACGGAGCAATTTCGCCGAGGCGCGCAAACGGGGTGGCCAGTACGGACAGTCGGAGTGGATACCTACCTGGTCCGTCGGGCTGGCCTCAGCGAGCTCCACGACGCGCTGCGATGGTCCCGCCGGTCGTCGCGCCTCGTGAGCCGCTATGGCGAAGGTGGTGCTTGCGGGTCGGGCGCGAGGACGAAGACCTCCACCTGCAGGCCCTGGTCGAGGTCGTTGGCGCTCATGAACGAATGCACCCTGCGGCCGGTGATCTGCTCGACGGCGGCGATTGCCGCATGGCGGATCGCGTCCTGAAGACCGAGGCGCTCGGCGGCGACCACATCGCCCATGTCGTTGGCGTGAAGAGTCTGCTCAGCGCGAGTGAAACCTCCTTGGAGCAGACAGACGACGAGGTTGCCGTCAATCGTGGTGCGGGAGTTGGTGGGCCCGCGCCCGATGAACTCCTTATGAATTCGGCTGATGGCGTTCGAGATCTCCACCGGCCGCGACACGGTCGGGTCCGCGGCGGCAGGATCTCGGTCAAGGCTGAAGTCGTCCGGCATGCGACGTATCCGGTCCCGGAGAACGGTTCGCCACTATACCCCCGTGCTCGGGAGCAAGACGGGATCATCGACTGGTGGCGCACCGAACACGAGGAGGCGTTGAAACCGGTATGTCTCGACTCGGCGGAGGAGACACGGCGCGTGCGCGACGGCATGGCCGCCTGCCGCCGGGCCTGTCAGCGCGCCACACGACACGCCGACTCGCGCCTGCTCCCGATCGCACCGTAGCCCGCACCAGCGCTGACCGCCGGCACCGCCCTGGCTCAGCTCAGCGCCATCCAAGCATCGCCAGCGCCTGGTCCGGCCCCCAGACGAGCTTGCGGCTCCTTCCGTGGCAAGGCGCTCGTCTGCTTCGGCGCTGGTGAGCAGCCCAGTGCGATCGTCCCGAGTCGGGGGATTCGGAGGCCTGCTTGTCGCCGAAGGCTCCTATGTCAAGCAGATGGTGGTGGGGACCGCGGTTGGGTCGCGGAGGAGGTGGTAGACGCGGCGGACAAGGTGGCGCTTGAGGCTGCGGATCGCTTCGGTGTTCGTCTTGCCGTTGCCGCGTTGTTTGGCGATGTAGCGGGCGGTCTGGGGGTCGTGGTTGATGCGGGTGAGCGCGAGCATGTGGAAGGCGTGGTTGAGCTGGCGGTTGCCGCCGGGATCCAGGCGGTAGCGGTCGGTGCGTCCGGAGGAGACCGGTATCGGCGCGCACCCCGCCAGGCGAGCGAGTTGCGCGTCAGTCTGGAAGCGTTGGATCCCGCCGATCTCGCCGATCAGCTTGGCGGCGATCAGCACCCCGATTCCCTTCTGCGCCAGCAGCTGCGGAGCGAGCTCGCGCACCAGGGCGGCGAGCTGCTGGTAGAGATCGTTGATCGCGCGGGTCAGCTCCCGGACGCGGCGGATCATGTCGCGCGCGATCCGCACCCTCACCTGAGCGGGATCAGCGGCCTGCAGACGGCGGGCGACCTTGACCTGCCAGGCGGGATGGATCAGCACGCGCTTGGCCAGCCGCCAGTCGGGCCAGAGGTCATGCAGTTGCCAGCGCAGCTCGTTGATCAACCGGGTCCGTTCCCGCACGAGCCGCTCGCGGTGCACCCCCAGCAGCCGGACCTCCAGCTCGGGGCCGGTCAGACGGGCGCACGGGAGCGTCTCGAGCCCTTCGCGCAGCGCCGCCCGAGCGATCGCGAGCGCGTCGATCGGGTCTGACTTGCCTCGCTCGCGCATCCCCTGTCGCGCGCCGGCCATCAACTGCGGCGCGAGCCGCACGACCGTCTCGCCGTGATCGAGCAGGAACCGCTCAAGCGATCCGGACACATGGCGCACGTCCTCGATCACCCAGCTGCGCTCGCCTTCATGCCTGCGGCCCCACTCCAGCAGCTGCTCGAACCCCTCACGCCGCACAGCGACCGTCCGCTGCGCCACCGGCACTCCGAGCTCGTTGACCACGACCGCGGTGTGCGTCTGCTTGTGCGGATCGATCCCGATCGTCAACATCACTCCCGTCCCTTCAATATTGGAGAACCGAAGCGGACTCCCGGGCGGACATATTTCAGTCGGGGCGATGCCACGCTCCTATCAGGTCACGCCAGGGAATCCTTGACGGCGACGGGCGACACCTTCGGCGAAGGTCAGCCAATCAGGCGACTAATCCAGGGAGAGTCAGCCCGAAGCCGTCAAGGACAATCCACCACGCGCGCCAACAGCGCAACGCCAAACCACCTTCTCACTGAAATCCAGGGCGGGCGCGACAGCATCTAGAACCACGGCGATGCCTACGCAAAGCCGGTCACCGCCGCCGGTCCGCGCGAGCGGGCGATCCCTATCGTCTCAAGCAGCGACGGCGGTGGTGCCGCCGCTTTTTGAGCCGTGTGGGGTCTACACAGCCCAGCCTTACGAGGACGCAGTGTCGGCTTGTCGCGCGCCGTGACGGCTCTGCACCTCGAACAGGATCCCCGCGAGATGCTGGAGGAGCTTCCACATCACGTCAGGATTCTTCTTCGCGAACGCCCTGAAATCCCAGAATCGGATCGTGTGGCAGCGCATCGGCGTCAGCGCCTCGACCGTGGCGATGCGCTCGCGTTGGCTGATCATCGCGAGTTCGCCGAAATAGTCGCCAGGCCCCAACGTGGCGACCCGCGCGCCATCGACGGTGACGGCGGCCTCGCCCTCGGCGATGACGAAGAAGGCGACACCACTCATCTCCCCCTGCTTGGCCAGAAGCGTGCCGACGGGAACGCGACGCTCACTGAAGTCTTTGACCAGCTGGCGCAGCTGGCGCTGGCTGAGCCCACTGAATAGCGGAACCCGCTTTAGGTCCTCGGCCACGCTCGGCACGCCCGGACTCTACCTAAGGCACGCGTATCGGTGGGCGCGAGACAGCGCCACGGCTTCCGTGGCCAGAACGCGTCATCTCGAGCGCCGGCGAGCAGACGAATGCGCTCGCACGAAGCGGCGATTCGGGGAAGTGGTTGTCGCCGGATGCAGGGCTCCGCCTCAGGGGTCCAGAACCCCGGCGATGCGTAGGCAAGCCACTGTGCGCGGCTCCGGTGGCGAGCTCCAGCGACCGCTTGGCCGGCAGCTGTGGCCGCTTTACGCCTACACCAGCAGTCCGAGGGCCGAGCGTCTGGTGGCCGCTTCAGCGGCCAAGGGGCCGCACGCTCTCCCACCGGTCGGCTCGCATGGTTGTAGCCGCACAGGACGCCGCTGGCTTGCGTCGAGGTCGCGCCCGTGCGATCGGGTTCGTGGGCAGGCACGAGCCGCGCTCGAGCGTATCCTGCGTCGTCGGCTTGCTGCCGCGTATGCCGGCCTGGAGGGGCGCGCGAGCGCGCCTCAGCTCGACGGGTGCGCTATTCGTGTCTCTGCGGATTGGTCGGTGGGCTGGTCTTTGCCCGCTGGCTCGGCCGGGACGCGGCGGGCGGACGTGGTCGCGGACCTTTTCCAGTGCTGCGGTGAGCGCTGCGAGCTCGCGTGGGTTGAGGTGCTCGACGAAGTGTTCCTGGATCCCGCGGTGGTGCACGTCTCGCGCGGCTTGCAGCGTTTTGAGCCCCGTGGGTGTGATCAGGACCTTGACCACGCGCCGGTCCTCTGGGGGCCTCGGGCTGAGCGTGGTAGGCGGCTTGCCTGTCGTGCTCGCTGCATTACGGCGGCTGGTGCGGGACCGGCGCGCAGATGGGGTGTCGAGTGGTCGTTTGGCTGATGGTGGCTCGGACTCATTGCCCACGCTCCGGGTTTGCGTCTGTGCACCGGAGGTGTGGGCGAGGTGATCCTGGTGGGGCTTAGTGGCGAAGGCACATGCTGCCGAGGTCAAAGCCGTAGATCGGCTGGTAGATCTGGCATCCGACGCGCGCTGAGAAGAACTCGCGGTAGGTGCCGATGCCCCACGCGACCGCCGGCGGGTCGTTTTTGGTCAGGTCCGCGTCGAGTTGGGCGTAGGCCCGTAGGCGGCGCTCTCCACTGAGGCTTGGCGGCGTACCGCATTCGCCTGTGAGAGCGGGGTCGTTGAAGTGGCCGAAGTTGTTTTGTGAGAACGCGGGGTCAAACAGCTCGTTCATGAACGTGAACGGGTCGGTGAAGTCCGCGAACCAGTTGGTGAAGGCGATGTCCCACGATCGCCGGGTTTCGCCAGCCGGGCGTACAAGTGAGCGGTCGGAGAGCTGGCTGATGTCGACGGTGATCCCGATCGGCCTTGAGGTCGGCCTGCACGATCCAGGCGTCCTGAAGGAATTGCGGTGAGCTGGTGAATGTCAACAGCGTGGCGTGGGCGTCGAGGCGTCCGGCCAGCTGCCGGGCCTTGGCGACGTCGGGGCCGCCGAGGGGATAGACGTCGACGGGACGGGAGCCCGGTATGCCCGGGACGAGATAGTGGTCGGTGGCCAGCGCGCCGTTGAAGAGGAAGTGGTGTTGCACGAGCGCGCGGCGATCGATCGCGTAGTTGACCGCGCGACGTAGTCGCGCGGACGCGAACAGCGGACGGGCCGTGTTGAACACGAAGTACTCAAGGTCCAGCGCGGGGTTGATGAAGTAGCGCTGGTGGCCGGTGCGCGCCGCGGCGCTGGCGGGACCGTAGCGTCGTTCGAGCTCCTGCAGTCGCGGCACAACCGAGTCGCCGGC
The DNA here is from genome assembly GCA_963708835.1 of uncultured Actinomycetota bacterium. Lineage (GTDB taxonomy): Bacteria > Actinomycetota > Thermoleophilia > Solirubrobacterales > Solirubrobacteraceae > Palsa-465. The sequence goes on from CAVPUB010000005.1 coordinate 742,585, forward strand.
CGTAAAGCCGGTGGCGGTGTTGACGTAGTCGCTGTGGCCGGCCTCGACCTGGCTGATCGCCTGCGGGAGACTGTCGCCGACGGAGTAGACGATCTCGCGCGGGCCGCGTGGCCGGTGACCCGTGTAGTTCGGGTTGCGGGCGAGCACCACCTGGTCGGGTGAGCTTGAGGTGATGTAGTACGGGCCCGCTGAGGGATGCGCCGGTGTTGTGGCGTGTCAGGCGTGTCGTCCGGCACGGCGCAGAACGGGACGTCGCGAGCCGCGCGGGAAGATCCGGCGACGGCCTGGTGAGCCGGATCTGCAGACGGTTGCCCGAGGCGGTGACTCCGGCGAGGTGGGCGGTCCGGCCGGCCTCGAAGGCGGGCATCCCGACGATGTCGCCCATGAAGTCCGAACGCATAGCCCCCCAGCCTTGGGGTCCAGCGCACGCTCGATGGTGTGCTTGAACGTGGCGGCGGTCACGGGCGCGTCGGACGGGGGCGAGAACCGAAACCCCGGCCGCACGATGAACGTGTACGTCCGCCCGTCCGGCGATACCGTCGGCATGGCTTGCGCGACATCGGGCACCAGGCGCGTCCCTGCGGGCGCGGGACGATCCGGGTAGGTGACCAGGCCGGCACACGTCTCGTACGTAGACGCTCAGGGGGGGCCAAGCTGGCGCGCGCCGGGTCGGTCGATCGAACGAAGACCCACGCGCACCATCCGCAACACTCCGCGCGGAGTCCCCGACGGAGACGCGGGAGCGGCCGGGCTGGCGCGCGACGCTGACCCACACGGCCCCGCGGCTGACGACCAGGGCCTGGGGGCTCTGACCGACCGGGATCGTGGCGATGACGCGGTTGGTGCGTGGGTCCACGCGCGAGACGGTTCCATCGCCGCTGTTGGCCACCCACACCGACCCGTCCCCGAACGCGACGCCCACGCGGGCGGCTGCCGACGGTGATCGTGGTCGTCACCGAGTCGGTTGCCGGGATCGATCCGCACGAGCGTGTTGGCGAGCGTGTTGGCCACCCACACCGCGCCGGCGCCGACGGCGATCCCGCTCGCTCCCGGCCCGACCGTGGATGGTTGTCGAGACGCCGCCGGTGGAATCGATCCGCGACACGGTCCCGTCCGCGTCGTCGGCCACCCACGTCGCTCCCAGCCCGACCGCGATCCCGCTCGGGATCGTTGCCGACGTCGATCGGCGGACGCTCGCGCCGCCGTCGGCGATCCGCATGACCTCGGACGCGTTGTTGGCGACCCACACCGCGCCGTCGCCGACCGCGATCGGGTTTGGGGCGAAGCTCGCCAGCCGGGTTTGTCCCCCACCGCGACGCTGCGGATCACCGATCCGAACGTCGGGTCGATGCGTGACGCCACTCCGCGCGTCGAATCGACCGTCCATAGCGCGCCGGAATCGGCGGCGACAGCGCATCGACGTTGCCGCCAACCGGCACCACGCGTCACGACCCTGCGCGACGCCGGGTCGATGTTCGAGATCGTGTGGTCGTCGGTGTTGACCACCCACACCCCGCCGGCCCCGGCCGCGACGTCGTCCGGCGCGACCCCCACCGGGGTATCGGCGACGACCCGGTTCGGCGTGGGGGTCGATGACCGCGACCGAATTCGCCGCCGCCGTCAGCCGGCGAGCCGCGCCGCCGGCGGTCAGCGCCACCACGGCGGCGGCGATCGCGCCGACGAGCAGCAGCGCTCCCCCGGCAACGATCAGCGTCGGGCCACCGCGCGCCGGGCGCTCGCCGGCCCGGTCCCGATGCGGCGGCGCTGGCGCGTCCAGCGCCGGGTCGTGCGCCAGGATCGCGCGCTCGAGCTCCTGCAGGCCGCGCCCAGGCTCGAGCCCGAGCCCATCGAGCAGGCTCGCGGCGAGCCTGCCTGATAGCGCCTCCAGCGCGTCGGCCTGGCGCCCGCAGCGATACAGCGCCAGCATCAGCTGCCCCTGCAGCCGCTCGCGCAACGGATGCTCGGCCACCAGCCCCTCCAGCTCGCCCACCAGCGCGGCGTGCTCGCCGAGCGCCAGGTCAGCCTCGATACGATCCTCCAGCGCGGCCAGGCGCTCCTCCTCAAGCCGCGCAATCGCGCGCCTGCGCGAAGCCCTCGTAGGCGAAATCGGCCAGCGGCGGACCGCGCCACAACGCCAACGCCTCACGCAGCCGCTCGACGCGCCGCGCGCTCATCACCGGACCCGAGCGCACGCGCGACCCTCAGCCGACCAGCGCCTCAAACCGCTCCACGTCGACCTCGCACGGCTCCGCGTCGCAGGCGCGTACCCGCCGCCGCGGGTCACCACCACACCATCGCCCAGCGCCTTGCGCAGATTCGACACGTACACCTGCACCGTCTTGGCCGCGGTCGCGCTCGCTCGCTCGCCCCACAGCGCGTCGATCAGCCGATCGGTCGAGACCACCTCACCGCGGTGCAACACCAGCACCGCCAACAGCGCCCGCAGCTTCGGCCCCCCGACCACCACCGGCCGATCGCCGTCGACCACCTCAAACGGCCCCAGGATGCCAATCCTCAGCACGGCAGTCAGTCCCCACGCCACGCTACCACCACAGCGCACCGAGGGAAAGGCCCGCGCCCACAGCGGTTTTAGCGATTTGTAACCGCTCTAGGCGATCCTTGGCCACCTACGGGCACGGTGTCCGCCGACCCGATCGCACCCGGCGATCAATCTCCACCGGAGGCCGCCATGACCATCGCCCACCGCACCGCCACCACGGCGCTGCTCGTCGCCTCGCTCGCGGGCACCGCGGCGCCCGCCGCATCCGCCACATCCGCCCAACTGCGCCGGTCCGCCCACCACCCTCGTGCGGTCTACAGCCGTCAAGACAAGTCGCTGGTCCCGATCACCGACCCACCCCAGGCGGTCGTGCAGATCAGCCCACCACCCGACAGCGGCTTCGATTGGGGCGACGCCGGCATCGGCGCCGCCGGCGGCATCGCCCTCTCGATGATCGGCCTCGGCGCCGCGCTCACGGCTTCCCACCAACGCGGCCGCCGCCCCGATCCACGCGCGACGAGCCACTGACGAGGCCCGACCATGCCCAACACAGACCCCACCCTCCACGCACGTCGGCCTGCCTCGTGGCAACACCGACGCGCGACCCGAGTCGCGTCAATCGCGTTCGGCGCCGCCCTCGTCCTCACCGTCTTCACCGTGATGCTCGCCCCCGCCGGCGCAAGCCGCCCGGCGACGCCCCGCCAACCACCGCCACACCCTGCAGCCCGCGCGGCTCGTCAGTCGCGCCTCGACGCCGCCGACTGGGCGACCGTGCAAAACGTCGTCCGTCTGCGCGCCATGGCGCTGGCCCCCGGCCGCACCGCAACATACCGGTCCTTTGCCGCCTACATGGGGCTCACCGCCCTGCTGCACCTGCACCCGGCGCGCCCCGGGCGCTGTGCCATTGCCATCTCCTACCTCTATGACAACCTGCTTGATCTCCACGACGCCTTTCCCGGCGAGAACTGGCGGCCGCTGCGACGCCTAATCCGCACCCAGCCACCGCTCACCGTCTGTGCCCCCACGGCAACCGCGGGCGGCACCCACGTCGCGTAACCGCTGGTCCCCAACCGATGCCAGCGGCCCGAGCGCCCGGGCGAAACGCCGCCCAACCGCTACGGGTCGCCTGCGATCGTCCGGGCGCCTCCCCAGTCTGCACCTCACCACGACACCTGCCGCCCGCTCGCTCGATCCGAGTTCACCGTCCCGTCAAGCCGTCAGCCGCCGCCACCAACGGCTAGTGCCAGCCCTCGGTCACCGTCACCACCACAACGGCTCAGACCATCACCCCCGCGCGGCCCTGAGCACGGTGCCACTGCTGCTCTAAGAAGTACGGGGCCGTCTTGGGCACCTAGACCGGAGCACTCGAGACTTCCGCTGTCGGACAAACGCGCTCACGCGGCGTCGATCGTCTCGCCGCCGGTCGCGCAGCTCGCCGTAACCAGGGCTCCGGGTGAGGGCTCCGGGTTGGTCCTCCTGCCTAGGCGAGAGTTGGGCACCGTAGGCGCGGTATCGGCGAGGACCAGGGGAGCGATGGAGTTCCGCCGAAGATCTCCTCTGCTCGTCGCGCGGTACTTCCGCTACACCGCGGAGAGCAGTCCGCTCAGTGGCGCGGCGGAGTCCTGGTCCTCGTCGCATCGGAAGTGCAACGACCAGTGAGGCACTCACCTTCGCAGGTGGCGCAGGAGCCGGCGACTCGGTTCCGGTTGACGCCCTGTACCGGGCATCTGATCGATCTGGCCTCTACGGGACCCCCTGGGGGCGATCTGACGGATTGGCTCCACGGCCGTCCGGCCAACAGCGATCTCCTCGCACTCGGCAAGGACAAGCAGCGGGCCGTGAGATTGCGTTCATGGCGCGCACAGGGCTCCGGTAGCAACGGTAACGGCGCGGACCATCCGACGCGCGAGATCGCAGTCGGACTGTACGGTGACGCCGTAACGCCCTACCTGAGCTTCGCCTCGAGCCTGGGAGACTGATCCCGCCGCGGCGCGGACGCCGCGAACACGAGACTGTTAACCCCAAAGGTGTGATTGGGGTGCGGATCGAAGCTCAAGAGATCATGGGCCGACGGCCGTGGCGTCGTCGGCAAGCGCCCGCCTCACCCACGCCTCGTGGAATGCAACAGCACGTCCGGCCCGGGGACGGAATCGGCACCGGGGTGCCACGAGTCCCCCCGGCCAGCTTGAGGTCAGAAGAAGGGGTCGCGTGGATTGAGCGGGAGGCCGAGCGCGTGGCGGCCGTAGTTCTCGGCGGCCGCGTTGAAGTTGAGCATCACGTGGCACGCGATCGTGCGCACGTCACGCCATCCGCGCTGGATCGGGCTCTCGTCGCGCAGGGCGGAGGCGCCTGCGGTCTGCATCAGATCGTCGACCGCCCGCGTCAGCAGGCGCGCGGAGAAGCTGATGTCCCGGCGATGGCGCACCCGGTCCTCCACATCGAGCGGATAGCCTGACTGCACGCGCTCCAGGCAGCCGCGGACCAACATCTCGGCCGTATCGGCGAGGACCGCGCTCTCGGCCAGCTGAAGCTGCATCGGGAGCGCCGCCGCCACCTGCTCACGGGTGTACGAGTGAGCCTTGGTGCGCGCACTGACGGCCCAGTCCTCGATCACGCCCCGCGTGATCCCGATCGCGGGGCCGACCATCGCATATCCGGCGTGCGTCATCAGCGGCGCCCGGAAATGCGGGTCGGCGTTGACCGCCGCGCCCGGCGGCCGCCCCTCGCGCACGCTCGACATCACCAGCGTCCGGTGCTCGGGCACGAACACGCGGTCAGCGACGACGTTGTCCGAACCAGTGCCGCGCAGACCGGCGTTGAACCAGGTGTCGACGACGGTGACTTCCGAGACCGGGACCAGGAACAGCCGGTTCTCCGGTGGCTCTCCGTTCCGCGCCACCATCCCCCCCAGCATTACCCAGGAGCTGTGTCCGACACCGCTGGCCCACGCCCATTCGCCGGAGAGCAGGAAACCGCCGTCGCGGCGCTCCACCCTGCCGACCGGGACGAACGAGGTGGCGATGCGGGCATCGGGCCCATCGGCCCACACCTCGTTCTGGGCCGCCTCGGGATAGAAGCCCACCCAATGCGGGTGATCACTCCAGAACGAGCCCACCCAGCCCATCGAACCATATGCGCGTGCGAGCTCGATGGTCACGTCGAGGGCATCGGTGAGGCCCAGTCCCTCACCACCGTACCGGGCCGGCACAAGCGTGCGGATGAGTCCGGCGTCAGTGAACGCCTCCACCATCTCGGGCAGGAGGTGACGCTCGTCCTCGCTTCGGCGGGCCCGCTCCCGCATGAGCGGGAACAGGCCGCGCGCTCTCTCGATGAGATCAGCCGCCGCGGAGGAGGTGAGTGATGAGGATGATGCGGTCACCGCACATCTCACTATAACGACGAATCATCCGAATGAATAGGTTTGAAATTGTGGTAGTGGCGAAGCCGCGCGAGAGCCTCCTCCGAGATGCGCGCGCCGTCCGCCCGCACCCCGGTGACCCCCGGCAGCGCGGTGATCGCCGGCTCGATCGTCTCGATGAAGGTGAGCGGCCGCAGCTGGCACCCGGCGCACAGGCCGGTGAAGCGGACCCGCACCTGGCCGCGCGCGTCGACACCGACGAGGTCAATGCCACCGCCGTGCGCGGCCATCGCCCGGGACACCTGCGCGACCCGCCGCGCGAGCTGGTGAGCGTCCGGAGCCAGGGCGCCGGTCATCGGGGCACCCCGGCCAGCGCGCCGCGCCGCGCGTCGATATCGATGCCCATCAGCTCGGCGAAGTTGCGCCCGAGGATCAGCTCCTTGTCCTCCCGTGTGATCTGCGGATACCCGTACCCGTCGCGGAGGTCCGCCGGGATCTGCAGGTCCATGAACGCCCGCAGGTACGGTGCCGGCCCCCCGGCCAGCGCCGCCTCCGACCCCCACAGGAGCTTGTGCACCCCCACCTCGGCCAGCAGGCGGCCGAGCTGCTCCTGGACCAGGCGTGGGGCGATCACGGCGAGGTTGAGGCTGCCCGACAGCGCGAGGTGGATGTTCGGGAAGCGGGCCGCCAGCGAGACCGCCTCCTCGAAGTAGGGGAACGCGAGGTGGTGGATGATGAAGTTCATGTCCGGGAAGTCGCGGGCCGGCGCCTGGAGATCCAGCGGGGACAGCGCCTCCAGAGGCTGTAGCCCGAACGGAGTCCCCTTGTGGAACTGGATCGTGCTGACCCCCAGGTCCCGGCAGCGCTCGTACATCGGGTAGGCGATCCGCTCGTCATCGCAGCGCCAGGAACGGTCGACGTGGCCGTTGTAGAACTTCATCGAGCACGCGCCCAGCTCCCGGATCTGGTGGTCGATGCTGGTCCAGGGCGTCGTCGAGCCCGCGGTGGATCGGATCGACGCCGCCGCAGAACAGAACGCGCTCGGGATAGCGCTGGGCCATCTCGTATTGAGCCTGGACCGGCGCGAAGAAGTCGTTGAACCATTCGAAGATCGGCACCACCTGGGCCATCGCCATGTCGGTCGGCGCCTGCACGAAGACGAGGTCGTACATCTCCTCCGCCGTCCAGCGCTTGTCGAACTGCATGCCGCCGGAGGCGAACCCGGGCCAGCGCAGGGCGCCTCCGATGGCGAGCATCGAGTCCCGGCCCTGCCGGGCGGCGTCATCGGGGCGCACGTTCGCCTCCGACATGTCGTACACGTGGATCACGTTGTCGAACACGAAGATGTCGTCGATCACCGGTCTGCTCCTCTGATGAGCTCCCGGACCGCCGCGGCGATGCGGACGCTGGTGGGCACGATCTCGTCCAGCAGATGCGGAGCGAAGGGCGCCGGCGCTCCCGCGCTGCATACGAGCGCCGCCCGCACGTCGCCGCGCCGCTCCAGCAGCGCCGCCATCAGGTAGCTCGCCGGGGATCCCGGACCGCGCGATTCGTCGGCGAACGCCACCGCCGGGTAGCCGGCGGCGACGTCCAGCACGTGCTCGAGTGGCGCCGGGGCGACCACCGGGACGTTGAGTACCGCCACGTCGACGCCGTCGGACCGAAGCTCGGCGGCGGCCCTCAGCGCGCGCGGCGTCATCACCCCCGAGGCGACCACCAGGGCGTCACCACCCTCGTGCAGAAGGCCGACGGCGGGTGCGACGGGCGGCGTTTCGGGAACCGGCCCCCGCGTGTCGGCGAGCAGGACGTGATCGAAGATGACGGTCGGATCGGCGCCGGTGAGCGCAGCATGCAGCGCGGCGTCGATGTCCGCCGGGGTGCCGGGCACGAGCACGCGCAGTCCCGGGACGTTCTGCAGCATCGCCTGGGGGGAGTGCTCGTGCTGCGGACCGCCGCCGCGACGCGGTCCGCCGTGGACGTGGAAGGCGACCGGCGCCTGGACCGCGCCTCCGGACAGGTAGCGCACGAGCGGCGCTTCGTTGACGACGGCCGGCCACGCGTAGAACATGAAGCTGGCGGTCGAGAGCGCCACCAGCGGGCGCAGGCCGCCCATGGCCGCCCCGACTCCGGCCGCGGCGGTGGCCAGTTCGCTGTAGGGAGGAGCCACGACCTGATGCGGATGGCGCGCCGCGAGGCCGTCGTCGGGGTTGAAATGGCAGCGACAGCGAGTGCCCGATCACCAGCGCGGCGGGGTTCGCATCCAGCTCCCGCGTGACCGCCCGCGTGCGCGCCTCGTGGTAGGAGAGCGTCTGCGTCACGCCGGTGCCCAGACTGAGTCAAGCACGACCGAGGCAGGCGCCAGCGGAGCACGCGCCGCAGACGCGAGCGCGCGACGCGCCTGCGTCGTGACCTGGGCATCGAGGTCCTGCAGTTCCCGCACGGACCTGCCGCCGGACAGCAGTGCCCGCGCCTCCGCGCGCACCGGGTCACCCGCCTCGAACGCGTCGTGCGGCGGCTCGTCGGCGGACGCCAGATCAAGCCACGGCGTCGGGTGCGGCAGGAACGTCGAGTTGCCCGGCCATGGCTCGGAGCCCACCTCCAGGAATCGAGGGCCGCCGTCCTGGCGGACGTGGTCCGCCGCCTGGGCCAGAGCGGCCAGCGTGTCCCGCGGCCGGCGGCCGTCGACGACGGCACTCTCGACGCCGTGCGCCCGGCCAGCCGTGCCAATGCGCCCTCGCGGCCCGCCGGCGAGTTGTTCTCGCAGACGAAGAGCATCGGGACCCGCCAGGCGGCGGTGAGGTTCAGCGTCTCGTAGATGATCCCCTCGCCCATCGCTCCGTCGCCGAAGCAGGCGACGACGATGCCCGGCGCGCCGCGACGGCGCTTGGCCAGGCCCAGCCCCGCGCCGAGCGCGGCTCCGCCCCCCAGCATCGCGCTGGTATAGGGCACGCCCCGACCGGGATCGGCGAGGTGCAGGGACCCGGCCCGGCCCCGCTGCGGTCCGCCGTCGCGCCCGAGCAACTCGCGGTACAGAAGCTCGAAGTCGGAGCCCAGCGCGGCGAGGTGCCCGTGATTTCGGTGACCGAGCATGATCACGTCATCCGGCGAGCGCACGCAGGCCAGCGCCGCGGAGGTGGCTTCCATGCCGATCGAGACGTGAAAGACGCCCGTGACCAGACCCGCCTCGTCGACGAGCGCCTCGTCGAAGCGCCGTGGCGCGGAGCAGCGGCGCCAGCAGCCGATCCCAGGGGTCGCTCACGGCCAACTGCGCCGGAGTCATTCCACGGCGGCAGCGGTGCGGCCGAGGAAGATCTCGTGGATGTCGGGGCGCTCCAGCAGCACGGAGGCCCTGTCCTGGAGCACCACCTGCCCGGCCGCCAGCACGTACGCCCAGTCCGAGATCGCCAGCGCGTCGCGCGCATGCTGCTCGACCAGCAGGATCCGCCACCCCCGTCGACGGCGAGCCGGGTCACGTGCTCGTGCAGCAGCTCGTGCGCGAGCTGCGGGGAGAGCCCGGCGGTCGGCTCGTCGAGGACGAGCAGGCTCGGGACGCGTCATGAGCACGCGGCCCATCGCGAGCATCTTGCGCTCGCCGCCGCTGAGGTTGCCGGCCGTGGCGATCGCGCATCGCCGCCAGCGCCGGGTAAGACCTCGATCACCTCGGCGACGCGGGCCGCCACCTCACGGCGCGCCGAGCGCGTAGCCGCCCATCTCCAGGTTCTCCTGCACGGTGAGCGTCTCGAACACGTCCCGGACCTGCGGCACGTAGCCGACCCCGCGTGCGCGCGATCTGGTCGGTCCGCAGGCCGCCGATGCTCTCGCCGGCGAGCGTGATCCGGCCCGTCCATCGGGGTCAGCACCCCGAGGACGGTCTTCAGCAGCGTGCTCTTGCCCGCCCCGTTCGGCCCGACGACCGTGACCACCTCCTCGCGGGCGACGGTCAGGTCGACGTCGCTGCATCGACGGGCGCCTGGCCGTAGCCGGCGCTGAGGCCGTCGATCTCGCAGGAGCGCGCGCGACTGCGCGCGCTCAGCCGACGAGGTAGGCATCGACGCACCTCCTCGTTGGCGCGCATCTCCTCCATCGCTCCCGGTCGCCAGCACCCGTCCCTGCGCCATCACGATCACCGAGTCGCAGCACCGTTCGACCGCGCCCAGCTCGTGCTCGACCATCACCATCGTCAGGCCCTGGTCGCGCAGGCGACGGAGGTGGTCCTCGACGGTCAGACGCAGCGTGGGGTTGACGCCCGCCAGCGGCTCGTCGAGCAGCAGCATCTTGGGCTCGGCCATCAGCGCGCGCATGATCTCGAGCAGCCGCTTCTGACCGCCGCTCAGCGTCCCGGCGTACTCGTCGGCCTTGGTCGGCAGGTCGAACTCGCTGAGCAGCTCGCGGGCCCGCTGCGACCAGCTCGGCCTGCTGCGCGGCGCCAGTAGCGCTTGCCGCGCAGCGCGCCGCGCAAGCGTGTCGCCGCGCTGGCCGGGCGCGGCCACGAGCAGGTTCTCGATCACCGTCAGGCGCGCGAACTCGCTGGAGAGCTGGAAGGTGCGGATCAGCCCGCGGCGCGCCACCTGCCAGCGCCGGCTCCCCGGCGATGTCCTCGCCGTCGTAGCAGGACCTCGCCGCCGCTCGGGCGCAGCGCGCCGGCGATCAGCTTCAGCGCGGTCGACTTGCCGGCGCCGTTCGGGCCCGATCAGCCCGGTGATCTGACCGGCCGGAGCGACGAAGGACGCTCCGTCGACGGCGTGCACGCCCGCCGAACGCGATCCGGAGGTCGCGCACCTCGACGAGTGCAGGCGAGCGGCGCCGTGCGGTGCGACGTCGCCGTCCTCGCCGCTGCGTCCAGCGCCGCGGCTGTCATCCGTCGGCCCCGAAGCGCCGGCGACGCTCCGGCACCAGGCCGCCGGGCCGGAACCACAGGAACGCCAGGATCAGGACGCCGAGGGACATGAACTGGATCGCCTCGGCCAGTCCGGTGTAGCCGAAGGACGGCAGGTAGCGCAGCCGCCTCCTGGAAGACGCCGAGGACGAGGGCGCCGCCGAGCATCGCGCCGAAGTTGTTGCCGGCACCGCCGATGATGATGGCCACGAAGTACAGGAAGGTCTCCGGCGTGCCCCAGGATCCCGGCGACCAGGCGCCGATGAACTGTACGAGGACCGCGCCGCTCAGGGCGGCCAGTGCGCCGCCGACCACGTACACCTTCATGCTCTCGCGCGCGCACGTTGACGCCGAGCGCCTCGAGGGCCTCGGGGTTCTCGCGCATCGCCCGCAGCCGCCGGCCCCAGGGCGAGCTGCCGTGATCCGGCTGGATGAGGATGTAGACGACGAGCACGACCGCGCGCCGTCAGCGCGACGTAGAACCAGCCGTAGCCGACGAGGTCGATAGCCGACCGGCCTGGAAGGGCTTGGGAATCGCCGCCAGCCCGCTCTGCCCGTTGAACCACGACCCCTGGGAGACGACGAGGATGCTGGCGATGATCGACACCACGAGCATCACCATCGCCTGGTAGTCGCGCCGTTCGGGCCGGAAGGCGAACGTCCCGACGACGAAGGCGAGCAGCGCCGCCGACGGCGGCCGCCAGCAACCACGGGAGCGGGAATGGCAGCGAGGCGCCGAGGATGTACTGCTGGAAGGAGAGGTTCGTCGACGGCCCCAGCGTCAGGACGCCGGCGATGTAGGCGCCCGGCGGCCTGGAACATGATGAAGGCGAAGTTGAGCACGCCGCTGACTCCGTACTGGAGGTTCAGCGCCCAGCAGGCGATCGTGTTCACGCCGAAGTACACCAGCAGCGTGATCGCGTAGTACTGGTAGGCGGTGCTCATCGTGCGGCCACACTCATCTTCTGAACGAAGCCGGCGCGCCACAGGCCGTTGGGCCGGACCAGCAGGATCACGACGAGGATGGCGAACGCCACCACCTGCTTGAGCGACGGCGACGATGATCGCCGCCTCCTCGCTGACGATGCCGATCACCAGCGCGCCGACCATCGCTCCGTAGGGCTGCCCGACGCTGCCGAACACGGCGGCAGCGACGATGACCAGCAGGAACGCGTTGCCGAAGGTGAAGTCGAAGCTGGCCAGGTTGAGCGCCAGCGCGACGCCCGCCGATCCCGCACAGCAGGCCGGAGAGCGCCCCAGGCGATGGTCGTGACCCGGCCGGTGGCGATCCCGCAGCTGCGGGCCAGCTCGGCATCGGCCGCCGTCGCCCGCATCGCCTTCCCGATCCGGGTGTAGCGAAGCAGCAGCGTGCAGCCCGATCATCGCCACGATGGCGACGCCGATGATGATGAGCTGGGTCGGGGTGAGGATCATCCCGGCGAAGTGCAGCGAGGACTCGCTCAGCCGGGCATAGCTGCGAAACGATTCTCCGGCGATGGCCTGGATCGCGTTCTGGACGATCGTGGCCACCGCGAGCGACACCATCACCATGGTGAACAGCGCCGTGCCGCGCCGCAGGAACGGCACGTAGATGAAGCGGTTGATGGCCATCGACGTGATGGCGCCGGTGGCGCCACCCGCCAGCATCGCGATCCAGATGCTGGCGTGGGCGTCCACGTTGACGGCGTAGGCGACGAAGGCCGAGACCGTCATGACGTCGCCGTAGGCCAGGTTGAATATGTTGGACACTCCGAACTGCAGCGTGAAGCCGACGGCGCAGAGCGCCAGGATCGCCGCCGTGACCAGCCCGAACCCGAGGGCGAGCGTGACCTGGTTCATCCGCCGTTCAGCGCCGTGCCCGGGATCACCGTCGTCGGCTTCATCGCCTTGGCCGTCGGGTCATAGACGTCGTAGGAGAAGGCGCGGCCGGCGCTGTGGTACTTGTTGAACACCAGCGGCCCGGAGGCTCCGACATATTGGATCGTCTTCCCGCTCTTCAGTGCCGTCAGCGCGTCGGCGAAGGTGTGGACGACGGTTCCGCCGGGCTGGGTGACCTTGGTGATGTCGGCGTTGTAGACGCTGGGGCTCGTCGACTTGGCCATGATCATCGCCAGGGCCGTGATGTTGACCGCGTCGAAGTCCGAGATCGCATATGGCTGGCCAACATACTGAGCCGGATTCTTGACCTGCGAGCCGAGCTTGAGCAGCTCGGTCTTGTAGGCGTCATAGCCGGGACCGGTGAGCTGGACGTAGGGTGTGATCGACCGGATGGACTTGACGAACGTCGGCGAGCCGATCCCGCCGAGCACCGCTTGAATCCAGTCGCTGTTGCTGGTGCGCTCGGTGCCCAGCACCTCCGGCAGGCTTCCCTTGAGCTGCTTGTACTCCGACAGGAACGTGGTGGAGGACTGCGGGTCCATCTCGGAGATGAGCGAGTCGGGATGGGCGGCGATGATCTGGGAGATCTCCGTGCGGTATGAGCTCTGACCGGGGGCCAGCTTCACGTCGGCGGCGAACTTGCCGCCGAGCTTGGCGTACTCGGTGCGCAGCGGCGGCACCGAGGTCTGCGCTCCCAGATCGCTCGTGAACACGGCCGCCGCGTGGGTGTGACCGTGCTTGGCGGCCCAGTAGCCGAGGGCGACGCCCTGAAGCGCGTCGGACGGTGTCAGCCGGTAGAAGTATGGATTGGTCTGGGTGTCGAAGTGCGGATCGCCGATCGTGGCGAAGTTGGGAACGTGCTGTCCGGTGACGATCGGCGCGGTGGCGACGGCGTCGTCGGATGCCCCGATCACCATCACCGGACTCGCCGAGGCCATCATCTGATTGGCCGCCGGCACGGCGTCGGCCGGATCGCCCTTGGTGTCGAACGGCTTGCAGGAGAACGTGTGTCCGAGCGCCCCGCCGGCCGCGTTGACCTCAGAGATGCCGGCCAGGCAGCCCGCCATGCCCACGGCGCCCTGGTCGGCGTTGGCGCCGGTGAACGGGTAGATGACGCCGATGTTCAGCGCGCCCCCCTGTGAGGCCCCGCCGCCACTCGAACTGGCCCCGCCACTCGAACTGGCCCCGCCCGAGCCACTGGACGAGCTACCACATGCTGCCAGCGCGAGCGTCAGCGCCAAGGCGCAGGACACCGCGGGCAAGCGCCGCGTCGGGCTTGCAATCACTTCGACTCTCTCCTCAGTAGAACGACGAAGACCGCTGTAATGAATATATGCGAACGAGGCGCGACCCGTCAACCACGAGGCGCCCGCGATAGCCCGTCGGCTATGGCTGCGCAGGGCAACTTCTATTTGCCCCCGGGGCAGGCCGGAAGAGACAATCGGCCGGCGTGGACACCGGCCTCACCGATACTGTGGCGGTCGTCACCGGGGCGGGCGCGGGCATCGGGCTGGCCATCACCCGGGCGCTGTTGGCAGAGGGGGCGCGCGTCGCGGCGGTGGACCTTGATCCCGGCGCCGCCGTGGCCGGAATCGAGAGCGACCGGGCGGTGGGCATCGCCGTCGACCTGCGCCGGCCCGCGGCATCCCAGGAAGCCGTCGCCCGGGCGGTGGCCCATTTCGGCTCGCTCGCGGTCCTGGTCAACAATGTGGGTGTGGCTCCGTTCCGCGAGGGCTTCCTGGCCGTGTCGGACGCTGAGTGGCTGGAGCTGATGGAGCTGAACTTCCTCAGCATGGTGCGCTGCTGCCGCGCAGCCATCCCGCACATGCTCGACGCCGGCGCCGGCTCGATCGTGAGCATCGCCTCCGACACCGCCCGGGTGCCGGCGCCCTTCCTGGTCGACTACAGCGTCACCAAGGGGGCGATCCTCACGCTCTCACGAGCGCTGGCCAACGAGTTCGCCGCCGCGGGTATCCGCAGCAACTGCGTCTCGCCGGGCCCGACCCGCACCACCCCGTTCCGGCAGTCGCCGCACTTCACACAGCTGGCGGCCGAGCAGGGCGTCAGCCGGGAGGACGCGATCCAGGGCTATGTCCGCGATCGCGGCATGCCGCTCGGGCGGCTGGGCGAGGCCGAGGATGTCGCCGCGGTGGTGGTGTTCCTGGCCTCGGGCCTGGCGCGGCAGATCACCGGTGCCGATTACCGCGTCGATGGCGGCCTCGTCCCCGTCGCCTAGGGCGCCGCTGCGCGCCCTGGCGCTCGGCGCGCAGACGGCGCCGGCGCTGCTGGAGCATCAGGCCGCGCGGTTCGGAGACCGGCCGTTCATCCGCGCCCCGGGCGCGGTCACGCGCACATACGCGCAGATGCGCGATGCCGCCGCCCGCACCGGGCACCTGCTGGCCGACGTGGGGATCGGACCCGGCGACCGGGTGGCGATCCTGTGCGGCAACCGGATCGAGCTGCTCGACCTCATCCTCGGCTGCGCCTGGGCCGGGGCGGTCGCCGTCCCCATCAACACGGCGCTGCGCGGCGAGCAGCTCACCCACATCCTGCGCAACTGCGACCCGCGGCTGCTCGTGCTGGAGCCGCGACCTGGTTCCGGCGCTGGAGCGGGTGCCCCCGCCGGCCGGTCTGCGGTGGGCGTGGTCGCTGGGGCCGCCGCCGGCGCAGGTCCCGCCGGGCTATCCGCTGGCGCGCGTGCCGGAGCCCGGCGGCGGCCCGGTGGCGCCACCCGTCCCCTGCGCCCCCGGCGACATCTTCGTGATTCTCTACACCTCGGGGACCACGGGACCGGCCAAGGGCGTCCGCTGCCCGCACGCTCAGCTGTACTGGTGGGGGATCATCAACAGCGAGGTGCTGGGGATCGGAGCCGAGGATGTGCTGTTCACCTCGCTGCCGCTGTTTCACACCAACGCCATCAACAGCCTGTTTCAGGCGCTGGTCGCCGGAGCGACCTATGCCATCGAGCCGCGCTTCTCCGCGTCACGCTACTGGGATCAGGCCGCCGGCCATGGGGCCACCGTCACCTACCTGCTCGGGGCGATGATCGGGATGCTCCTCGCCCAGCCCGAGTCGCCCGGCGACGCCCGCCATGAGGTGCGCGTCGCCCTCGCGCCGGCGACTCCGGCGCCGCTGCACAAGCCCTTCCGGCAGCGCTTCGGGATCACGCTGGTCGACGGCTACGGGTCGACGGAGACCAGCCACATCATCGGCCGCCCCGAGGATCCGCAGCGGCCCGGCATGCTGGGCCGGGCGGTGGATGAATTCGAAATGCGCGTCGTCGACGAGCACGACGCCGAGGTCCCCGCCGGAACGCCCGGTGAGCTCGTCGTGCGCGGGCGCCATCCGTTCAGCCTCGCCTCGGGCTACCACGGGATGGCGGAGGCCACCGTCGCTGCGTGGCGCAACCTCTGGTTCCACACCGGCGATCAGGTCATCCGCGATGGCGACGGCTGGTTCCGCTTCCTCGACCGGCACAAGGACACGATCCGACGCCGCGGTGAGAACATCTCCTCGGTGGAGGTGGAGCGCACGCTGCTGGAGCATCCCGACGTCGGCGCGGTGGCGGTGTACCCGGTCCCGTCGGAGCTCGCCGAGGACGAGGTGATGGCGGCGGTGGTGCCGAGGCCCGGGTCCTCGCTCGACCCGGTGGCACTGATGGTGCACTGCGAGCCGCGCCTGGCGTACTTCGCCATCCCTCGCTACGTCGAGCTGGTCGATCAGCTGCCGTTGACCGAGAACGGAAAGGTGCGCAAGCAGGAGCTGCGGGCGCGCGGGGTCACCGACACGACCTGGGACCGGGAGCGGGCCGGCTACCGGCTGAGGCGCTGAGCGGTGGCGACGGCAGTGATCACCACGGCTGCCGAGGCAACCTACACACGTCACCCCCGACCGGGTCAGACCACCTCGTGGTTTCTGGCCCAGGCCGCGCGCGCCGCGCTGGCGGAGGCCGACCTCGCCGCGCGGGCGGTCGATGGACTGGCGGTGTCGTCGTTCTCGCTGGCGCCCGATCACGCTGTTGACCTCGCGTGGCGGCTGGGGCTGTCGCTGAACTGGATCATGCAGGACACCAACGGCGGGGCCAGCGCGATCAACATGCTCGCCCACGCCCGCCGGGCGGTCGAGTCCGGAGACGCGGAGACGGTGCTCATCCTCGCCGGAGACGCGCAGGGTCCGGCGGAGATCGCCCGGCGCCAGGCCTCGTTCAACCGCGCCACCGCCAAGCACCTCGCGCCCATCGGCTACGGCGGCCCCAACAGCCTGTTCGCCATGCTGACCACGCGCCAGATGCGGGCGGTCGGACTGGAGCGGCGCGACTACGCCAGCGTGGTCATCTCGCAGCGCCGGTGGGCGGCCGGCAATCCGGGCGCCGTGTACCGCGAGCCGCTCACCCTCGACGAGTATCTGGACGCGCCGCCGGTCGCCGATCCGCTGTGCCGCTATGACTGCCCGCCGGGGGTGGCGGGGGCGGACGCGCTGATCGTCACCACCCCGGCGGCGGCGACCGCGGCCGGCAGCGCCGGCCCGCACGTGGCCGTGCGCGCGCTGGAGGCCAGCTTCAACCACGACCAGCAGGACGGTGACGGGCTGGAGCCCGGCCACGCCACGTTCGCCGACCGCCTGTGGGCCGGCGCCGGCGTCGGACCGGCGGAGATCGACGTGATGTGCGTGTACGACGACTATCCGGCGATGGTCCTGGCCCAGCTGTGCGCCCTGGGGTTCGTCCCCGACGGCGACCTGCCGCGGTTCGTGCGATCGGTGATCGACGGCCGGCGCTGGCCGCTGAACCCGTCGGGTGGGCTGCTCTCGGCCGGTCAGGCCGGCGCCGCCGGCGGCCTGCACGGAGTGGTGGAGGCCGTCCGGCAGCTGCGCGGCCGGGGTGGACGACGGCAGGTCGACGGCGCCCGTCACGCCCTCGTCACCGGCTACGGCATGGTGCTCTACCGCTTCGGCGCGGCCGCCGGCGCCGCGGTGCTGGAGCGGTTGTGACCCCCGATCGCCCTGGCGTCGAACTGTCGGTGTGCGAGTCCTGCAGCGCCGGATACTTCCCGCACCGGCTGATCTGCCCCAACTGCGGGGCGGGCGCCTGGCGCATCGAGCGGGAGCGCTGCGGAACCGTCGAGGAGACGACGACGGTGCATCGCCGCGTCGGAGCCGATTCGGCCCCTTCGGTCCTCGCGACGATCCGGCTCGACGGCGGTCAGCGGGTGGTCGCCGGACTGACGCAGACGCTCCCCCGCGGGTCGCGGGTGGTGCTGACCCAGACGGGGGGCTCGCTGAGCGCCGCGGTGAAACAGCCATAATGATTAGCCATGGCAATCCAGCCCAAACGCCAGCCCCTCCCGGCCCGGGTCTCCCGCGCCGAGGCCGTCGCGCGCGAGCTGGAGCAGATGATCGAGGCCGAATACGAGCAGGGCGCGCGGGTCGGAACCAAGGAGGAGCTGCGGGATCGCTTCGGCGTCGCCGTGGCCACCCTGAACGAGGCGATACGCCTGCTGGAGGCCCGCGGCATCGTCGAGACCCGTCCGGGCCCCGGCGGCGGCGTGTTCGTCGGCGGCGCGGCCACGCGGCTGGCCTTCAGCCATCTGGTGCTCGGCTTCTCGTCGGGCGCGCTGGCCTACACCGAGAGCCTGGAGATCCGCGACGCGCTGGAGCCCGTGATCTGCCTGCACGCGGCGCGGAATCACCGCGCGTCTGACATACGGGCGCTCAAGCAAGTCCTCAAGCGAATGTCCGGTGAGGATCCGGGCGCCTACTTCGCCGCCAACTGGACCCTGCACCGCCAGATCGCGGCGCTGTGCGCCAACGCGCCGCTGCGCAGCATCTACGTGGCGGTGCTCGACTTCTTGGAGACCAGCGTCAACCAGGCCGAGATCGGGGAGTTCGACTTCGTCGGCTTTGCGCGGGTGCACGCCGACCTGGTCGATGCGATCGACTCCGGCGATACCAAGCGCGTCGACCGGGCGGTCGCGCGCCACCGCCCCACCCAGGAGATGATCCGGGCGGCGGCGCCTAGATCCTGAACGCGGCGGCGAGCTCGATCGGGAAGAGCTCCTCGGCGGTCATGCGCCGCGCACAGGCTCCCTGCTCATGAGCCTGGCGCAGGAAGGTGTCAAGCGTCGTGCGGTTGGCCTCGACGCCGTAGGGCCAGAAGTCGGATCCGAAGACGGCCTGGGCGCGCTGGGCGTTGGCGAAGCTCCACGGGATGGGGTACTTCGGCGCGTTGCCGTCCGCCGCGCGCTCCAGGCTCCGCCGTTTGGCCTCCTCGAACCCCTTCATCAAGCTCGCCGCCGCCCACGGATAGCGGTCCACGACATCGCGCCGGAGCGCGATGACGTGCATGATCGGGAACACGTTGGTGTCGACGTAGTAGCGCTCCTCCACCGCGCGGTAGTCGGAGAACAGCCTCACCACCCGGCCGCTGCCGCGCTTGAACTCGGTCGGCGGATGCGCGGCGATCACCGCGTCAAGCTCGCCCGACAGCAACAGGTCGTTCAGCGTCGCCTCGGGGAGGCTGGTCAGCGAGATCCCCTCGGGCAGGGTCAGGGACACCCCCTCCACCCGGCCCGGCTCGTTGGTTCCCGCCTGGAACCACCGGACGTCGTGCAGGTCGACGCCGTAGCGGTGTTGGAGCACCCCGCGCGCGTACACCGTGGCGGTCTGCGTCCACTCCGGGATCCCGATCCGCTTTCCGGCGAGCGCCGCCGGATCATCAATCGGACCGTCGTCCCGGACGAAGATGGCCGAGTGGCGAAAGCAGCGGGAGGGGAACACAGGGATCGCCACCACCGACTCGTCGCCGTCGGCCCGCAGCGCGCAGTACTTGGCGAGCGACAGCTCGGTGACCTCCCACTCCCGGTAACGGATGAAGCGGAAGAACGTCTCCTCCACGGGCAGGCGCAGCCAGGTCAGCTCGAGCCCGTCCAGCGGCACGTCGCCCTCCACCAGATCCCGCACGTGGTCGTAGTCGTTGATGGCCAGGGTCAGGCGCACGCGTGCCACAGGCTCACCCGAACCGGACGTTGACGTTCTTGACCTGGGTGAAGGACATCGAGCTCCTCGATGTCCTCCTCGCGGCCGAGGCCGCTGTCCTTGATAGCCGCCGAAGCGGCACCCGAGGAAGTGACGCGAGGCGTCGTTGACCCACACGTAGCCGGCCTCGACGTCGCGCGCGAAGCGGTGCGCGGTGGCGAGGTCGCGCGTGTAGACGCTCGCGGTCAGCCCGAGCGGCGATGTCGTTGGCGATCGCGCAGCGCCTCGTCGTAGTCGTCGAACGGCATGACCGCCATGACCGGGCCGAAGATCTCCTCGTGCGCCAGGCGCGAGTCCGGTCGCACGTCGTCGAACAGCGTCGGGCGCATGAACAGGCCGTCGGCCAAGCCCGTCGGTCGTCAGGCGGCTCGCCGCCGGTGACCAGGCGCGCGCCCTCCTCGCGGCCGATGCTGCAGGTAGTCGAGCACCTTGTCGAACTGGCGCCGGTGGACGATCGCGCCGGTCTCGGTCGCTCTCGTCGTCGGGCGGGCCGCGAGCGCAGCGCCTCCATCCGCTCGGCGAGCCGGCGCGACGAACGCGTCGTGCAGCGAGCGCGTGCACGAGCAGCCGCGAGGTCGAGCCGCAGGACTGGCCCTGCCAGGTGAAGTTCATGCCGCGGAGCGCGCCGTCGACGGCGGCGTCGAGGTCGGCGTCGGCGAACACGACGATCGGGTTCTTGCCGCCGAGCTCGAGCGTCACGTCTTGACGACGCCCATCGCGGCGCGCTGCTGGATCGCGCGGCCGATCTCGGCCGCGCCGGTGAAGGCGAGCCGCCGGACGCCGGGATGCGTGACGAGCGCGTCGCCGGCCGCGTGGCCGCAGCCGGTGACGACGTTGACGACGCCCGGCGGGAACGACCTCGGCTGGCCAGCTCGGCGAGGCGCAGCGCCGACAGCGAGGTGTGCTCGGACGGCTTGAGCGATGACGCGTGTTGCCGGCGATCAGCGGCGCCGCGATCTGCCGGCGGCGAACATCAGCGGGTGGTTGAACGGGATGATCCGCGCGACCACGCCGAACGGCTGGCGCAGCGTGTAGTTGAGGCGGTCCGCTCGCCGGGGATCGTCTCGCCGCGCAGCTGCAGGATCAGCCCGGCGAAGTAGCGCAGCTGCGCGGCGGCGATGTGCGCGTCCTTGCGCATCTCGCGGATCGGGCTGCCGTTGTCGGTGACGTCGAGCGCCGCGAGCTCGTCGCCGTGCTCCAGCACCACGCCGGCGATGCGCTCCACGACAGCGGCACGCTCCCCTGGGGCCAGCGCTCGCCATCCCGGCTGGGCGGCCGCGGCAGCACCGACAGCGTCGTCCACGTCACGCGGCGTACAGCGGGGAAAGCGCGCCAGCAGCCGGCCGTCGGCCGGGTTGATCGACTCGATCGTGCCCCCGTCACGGCCGTAGGTGATCTGTCCCCCGATCAGCGTTCCCAGCGTCTCCATTCCCTCTCCTTTGTTGACCGTGAGCGACGCCGGCGCGGCGTCGCGCCGCGCGAGCTATGCCGGGACCGGGGCACGCGCGTGTGAGCCGGCTGCAGAGCTGTCGCCCAGAGCCGCAGACAGCGCCTCCAGCAGCTGGCTCTGCAGCGGCGTGAAGCGCTTGTCGGCCCGGTGCACCAGCAGCAGCGGGACCGTGAGCCGGTGTCCCTCTATCTCCACCTCGCGCAGCGAGCCGGAGTGCAGCTCCTCCTCAACGGCGGCCCGCATCAGCAGCGCGACGCCGGTCCCCATCCGCGTGACGGTCTTGAGCGCCTCGGGATGGCCCAGCTCGAGCACCACCTGCCGGTCGGAGACCCCGACCCCGGCCAGCACCTCGTCAATCATCTGGCGGCGCGGCCGGGAGGCCGGGGCACAGACGAACGGGAGCAGCGCCAGCTCCGCGGGCGTTACCGAATCGCCCATCCGGCTGTCGGTGGCGCCGGCGACGAGCACCAGATCATGGCGTCCGATGCGATGCGCGCGCAGCGCGCCGCCGGTCAACGACGCGCCGCCGGTAACCACCGCGAAGTCGCACTCGCCGGACTCCGCCGCGCGCTGCGCGTCTTCGGAGTCGCTCACGTGCAGGGTGAGCCGAGCAGCGGGACGCCGGTCGCCGAACCGGCCGAGAACGCGCGGCAGCAGATAGCTCCCGACCGACATGCTGGCGGCGATCACGACCGCGCCGGCGCACCCGTCCGCGATCTCATCGATCGTCCGGGACAGCTCACGGCTACGGCCGAGGACCTCGCGCGCCCAGTGGTAGACCTCGTGGCCGGCCTCAGTGAGCTTCATTTGCTGCCCGTCGCGGTAGAGCAGCTCGATGCCCATCCGATCCTGGAGGAGGCGCATGTGGGCGGTCACCACGGGCTGGGACACGTGCAGGCGCTCCGCGGCCCGGCCGACTCCGCCGAGCTCGACCACGAGGCACAGGATCTCCAGCTTCGTCAGTGAGATCCGGTAGTCCACGCGGCCGCCCGATCAGGCTCTGCTGGCATCATCGAGGAGGTTCACGTCGGCGTCGCTGAGCTCCAGCTCCGCCACCTGAAGGAGATCACGCAGCTGCTCCGGGGTGCGCGCGCTGGCCAGCGGCGACACGATCCCCGGCTGCGCGGCCAGCCACCCTAGCGCCACCGCCGCGGGGGCGACGCGACGGGAGGCGGCGACCTTGTCCAGAGCGGCGAGGACGCGGAGCCCACGGTCATCCAGATGAGCCGACGCCGCCGGCGCCCGCGGACTGGGGCCCACCTCGCCACCGGGCCGGTACTTCCCGGTCAGAAAGCCGCGGGCAAGCCCCCAATACAGCACACACGGCAGATGCGCGCTCGTGCACAGCTCCCGCAGTCCGTCCTCATACTCGTCGCGCACCAGCAGGCTGTAGTGGGTCTGCAGCGCCGCGAAGCGGGGCAGTGACTCGCGGTCGGACACCGCCAGGGCTTCGGCGAGCCGCTCGGCGGTGTAGTTGGACGCCGCGATCTGGCGCACCAGTCCCTCGCGGACCAGGTCGTCGAATGCGCCCAGGGTCTCGGTGAGAGGCGTGCCCGGATCATCGGCATGGGCGTACAAGAGATCGACGTAGTCGGTCTGCAGCCGGGTCAGCGACTCGGTGAGGGCCCGCCGGATGTTGCTCGCCGCCAGGCCCTCCCGGCCCGGCTTGCGCCCGACCTTGGTGGCGACGAGCACCTCGTCGCGCCGGCCCCGCGCCGCCAGCCACTCGCCGATGATCGTCTCGGACTCGCCGCCCTGGAGCCCGGGAGCAAACGCGGCGTACTGGTCGGCGGTGTCCAGGAAGTTTCCGCCCGACGCCACGTAGGCGTCGAGCACGGCGAAGGACTCCCGCCGGTCAGCCGTCCAGCCGAACACGTTGGTTCCCAGGCAGAGCGGGAATACGTCCCAGCCGGTGGCGCCGAAGGCCGTCATCGTGACAAGCCCTCGCGCTCGGCGCGGTGGGCCTCGCGGATGCGCTGCGCGTAGCTGGGGAGATCGAGGCCGAGCACCTGCCAGCGGCCGAGCTGATGGAGTAGGAAGTGGTTGGCCCCGCGGCGGGAGAGCGCCCCCACGTCTCCGGCGAGCAGGGCCTGCACCTCCTCCTCGCTGAGCTTGGGCGACGTCTGGCGCAGTGCCGCCTCGGGCTCCTCGGCGAGCCGACGACGCAGATCCGGGTCATGGACGACGCGCCGGCAGAAGGTGTTGACCGCGTACACGCTCATGCCGCCGGCCCGCCGGCCAGATCCGGCCACGCGGCATACGCATGGCCATACTGCGGCTGGCACTCGAGGAACTCGGGGGCGCGTGGCGGGAACATCGCCAGCATCGCGATCCAGTCCAGAAGCTCCCCGCCGGCGTTGCCGGCGCGCCACAACTGCTCATCGGTGGCTTCGGCGACCAGCCGGTCGAGATCCCCCGCGCGCAGCAACTCCTGCACGCGCGCCAGCCAGCGCGGGTCGGGAACGCCGGTATGGGAGTCCTCGCTGATCCGAGGACCGCCGATCTCCAGCGAGAAGCTCCCGCTGGCGATGACCGCTACCCGTCGCGGCAGCGGCGCGGCGACAATCGCCCCGGCGATCGCCCGCCCGAACGCCCGGCACCGCTCGGCCGTCGGCAACGGCCGGATGAAGCCGTTGACGAACACCGGAACCAGCGGCACGGCGGCCGTCACCGGGTCCATGAGCTGCAGCGGGGCGACGATCGTGTGGTCCAGCTCCAGCGACTGGACCATGGCCACGTCGAGGCCGCCGTGCACCAGGTCTGACTGGATGTGGCGCGCCAGGGGGGCGTCGATCGACACCTCGCGGCTCAGCTCGGGGTAGTCGCTGGCTCCCCGGGCGCTCTCCGGGATGGCGATGGCGAAGATCGGCAGCGTCTCCCAGAACACGTTGTAGTGGTCGGAGGTGAAGTAGACGATCACGTCAGGCCGCGCCCGCTCCAGGCGCTCGGCGATGGCGCCATACAGCCGAGTGATCTCGTCGGCATCATTGATCCCCTGCGCGATCCACGATGGGAAATGAGGGTTATGGGGCACGCCGAACGCGGCCACGATCTCGCCCTGAGCACTGCCGCCGTGAACGCGCTGGGCTGTCATATGGGACATAATCAATAGCATGAAAAGCAAGGTCGAGCGGCCCGTGGTCCAGGCGGACGGCACCCGCTCGCCGCAGTGGGGCAGCGACGCCGTCGCCGAGATGCTGCGGCGGCTCGACGTTCCGTTCGTCAGCCTCAATCCCGGAGCGAGCTATCGAGGGCTGCATGACAGCCTCGTCAACTACCTCGGCAACGAGACACCGCAGCTCGTGCTGTGCCTGCACGAGGAGCACGCGGTGGCCGTGGCCCATGGGTATGCGAAGGTCACCGGCCGGCCGATGGCGGTCGCCCTGCACAGCAACGTCGGCCTCATGCACGCGACGATGGCGCTGTTCAACGCGTTCTGCGACCGAGTGCCGATGCTGGCCCTCGGAGCCACCGGACCGGTCGACGCCGACCAGCGGCGCCCGTGGATCGACTGGATCCATACCTCCGCCGATCAGGCGGCCCTCGTCCGGGGGTACGTGAAGTGGGACGATCAGCCGGCGTCGGCCCAGGCTGCACTCGAGTCGGTGCTCCGCGGCCACCTCGTCACGTCCAGCTATCCGAGCGCCCCGGTGTACATCTGCCTGGACGCGGCGCTGCAGGAGGCTCCGCTGGCGGCCGCGCCCGTGTTTCCCGCGCTGGAGCGCCATCGTCCCCCGGCGCCGCCGTCGCCCGCCGTCGATGATGTGGAACGGGCGCTCGATCTTCTCTCACAGGCGGCCCGGCCGCTGGTGCTCATGGGGCGCGTCGGGCGCAGCGTCCGCGACTGGGAGCGTCGCGTCGCCCTCGCCGAACGGCTGGGAACCCACGTGCTCACCGACCTGAAGGTCCCGGCGGCGTTCCCCACCGCCCACCCGTTGCATCCGGCCGCGCCCGGCACGTTCCTCACCGCCTCCGGCCGTGAGCTCGTGGCCGGCGCCGACGTGATCCTCAGCCTCGACTGGGTCGACCTCGGCGGCACCGTCAGGCAGGCGCAGGCCGGCGCGCGGGTCATCTCCTGCACCGCCGACCAGGCTCTGCATAACGGCTGGAGCAAGGATCACTTCGAGCTGGCGCCGGCCGACCTGGCGATCACCGCCCATCCGGACCTACTCGTCGAGGCACTGCTGGAGCGGCTCGAGAGCGGTCCGGCGGTGCGCCGCGGCGCCGAGCAGGGCCCGGGCCACGCCGCCGCCGCCCAGGTCAACGGTGCCGGCGAGGCCGGGGCGGCGCCCTCCGGCGATCAGATATCCATGCGCCGGCTGGCGGGGGCGCTGAATCGCGCCCTCGCCGGGGCACCGTCGTGCCTGGTGCGTCTGCCGCTGGGGTGGGACGGAGCCGATTTGCGCGCGGCGCATCCCCTGGACTACCTCGGGCAGGACGGCGGCGCCGGCCTCGGCTCGGGCCCTGGCATGGCGGTCGGCGCGGCGCTTGCGTTGCAGGGCGATGAGCGGCTCGCCGTCGCCGTGCTGGGGGACGGCGATCTGCTGATGGGCGCATCCGCGCTGTGGACCGCGGCCCACTACGACCTGGGCCTGCTCGTGATCGTCGCCAACAATCGCTCGTTCTTCAACGACGAGGTGCACCAGGAGCGGGTCGCGCGGCGCCGGAAGCGCCCCGCCGAGAACCGCTGGATCGGCCAGCACATCCGGGATCCGGAGCCCGACCTCGCCGCCCTGGCGCACTCGCTGGGCCTGGCCGGCCATGGGCCGGTGCGGGCCGCCGCCGAGCTCGACGGCGACTTGGCAGCGGCCGTCGCCGCCGCCCGCTCCGGCGCCGCCGTTCTGCTCGACGTGCACGTCGTGCCCGACGGCTACCCCAGCGGTCCGTCGGGCTCCTAAAGCGCGATGAACAACGTGGTCCGCGGCATGCCGCCGACCGGGCGCGTGATGTGGCCCGTTCCGTGGGTGTCCTCCACCAGCACGACGCTGCCCGGCGAGAACCTGCGGACCTCGCCGTCGGAGACCTCGACGTCCACCTCGCCCTCGACGTGGACGATGAACTGCCGGCGGGGGGCGATGTGCCACGCGGGCGGGGGTCCGGCGCACACCCGGCGGAAGATCAGGCCCGTCACCGGGAGCGGATCGGAGGTTGCCGCGCCCGCGCTCGGCGCGTCCGACGCCTCCACGTTTACGTCCTGGAAGTGACTGGCGCCCGAGGCGTCACTGTAGATCCGCACGTAGCACATGAGGGGCGCCGCATTCGTCATGACGAGCCGCACCCTATCCGCTTCACCCCTAATCGTTATGGTTGTTCTGTGGAGCAGGAGCTGTACCCCTACTGGCCAATTGTCGACCGTCCCCCGGTGCGCTGGCCCGGCGGGGCGCGGGTGGCGTTCTACGTCGGCGTCAACGTCGAGCACTACCTGCTCGACCAGCCCTCCACCAGCATTTCGCCGGCGACGCTCGGGCTCGTGCCGGATCCCATGAACTACGGGTGGCGCGAGTACGGCCTCCGCGTCGGCATCTGGCGCCTGATCGATCTGCTGGACCGACTGGCGATCAGGGCCAGCGTGCTCCTCAACGCCGCGGTGTGCGCTCGCTATCCCCAGGTCATCGCCGCCGGGCGAGAGCGCGACTGGGCGTGGCTGGCTCACGGGCATGACAATTCCACCCTCCACACCGCGATGGACGCGCACCGCGAGCGCGACCATCTCACGGACATCACGCGGACGATCGAGCAGGCCACCGGTCGCTCGCCGCGCGGGTGGCTGGGCCCGGCGCTGACCGAGACCCCGCATACGCCTCGGCTGCTGCGCGAGCTGGGCTTCACCTACCTGCTCGACTGGGTCAATGACGACCAGCCGTACCCGCTGACGGTCGACGGCATGATCTCCGTCCCTTACAGCGCCGAGCTCAATGACGTGCCTCTGTTCACCGCCCGCAACCTGAGCGGCCCCGAGTACGTGCGCCTGGTCGTCGACGCGCTGAGCCAGCTGCTCCAGGACGGCGAGTCCGGTGGTCGGGTCCTGGCGCTACCGCTCCACCCGTTCATCGTCAACCAACCCTCGCGTCATCGGTATCTGGCCGAGGCGCTGGAGCACGTGGCCGGCCACCCGGGGGTCTGGGTGACCACCAGCGACGAGATCGCGGCCCACTACCTCAAGCACCACGACGTTGAGGCGCGCAGACTGAGCCTGCACGCGGCAGGCCATGATCGATCCTGAACTCGCCGCGGCGGCACGTGAGCACCTGGCCACGCTTCACGAGCGGCTTCTGACCCGCGGCTTCGCCGGCCGGATCGGGTTCGGCCGCCGCCCGGCGCTGCTGGTGGTCGACTTCGTCCGCGGGTTCACCCAACCGGGCTCTCCGCTGGCCGGCGACTTCGACGCCGAGATCACGGCCAGCCGGCAGCTGGTTGACAGTGCGCGGGCGGGCGGTGCTCCGATCCTCTTCTCGGTGCCGCTGGCCGAAGCCGGGCTGTGGTCCCGGAAGATCCCGGCCAACGACCTGCTCGTGGAGGGAAGCGCGTGGACCGGCGTCGACCCTCGGCTGGCGCCCGAGTCCCAGGACATGATCGTGTCCAAGCACTACGCGTCCTGCTTCTTCGGGACCGATCTGGCCACGCGGCTGATCAGCCGCTCGGTCGACACCCTGCTGGTCGCCGGCTGCACGACGAGCGGATGCGTCCGAGCCACCGCGGTCGACGCCTGCTCGCTGGGGTTGCACACGATCGTGGTCCGGGATGCGGTCGGGGACCGCGCGCCGCTCTCGCACCTCACCTCCCTGTTCGACATCGACGCCAAGTACGGCGACGTCGTGGGACTGGAGCCGGCGAGCGCCTACCTCGCCTCGTCCTCCTCGCGGACGACCAGTACGGCGCGCCCGAACAGCTCGCGCCCTTCCGCGGCGTCCTGAGCGGCCGCGGCCTCATGGAGGCCGAAGCGATGGAAGACCGGCGGCGGCTCCAGCCGGCGCTCGGCCACCGCCTGGAAGACCTCGCGGGTCTGCTCCACGGTGGCCCCCGTGTCCCCGGCGATCGTCAGGTGCGAGCGATACAGCGTCCGCATCGTCAGCGGTACCACCTCGCCTCCGTGGGACCCGCAGGTAACCAGCCGCCCGTAGGGGCGCAGGGATCCGAGCGAGTCCCCGAACATCTCCGGCGATGAGATGTTCTCGTAGACGACGTCGACGCCGTGCCCGTCGCGGCTGTGGTCGCGTGCCTGCTGCGACCAGCCCGGGTCGGTGTAGTTGATGGTCTCGTCGGCGCCGAGCAACTTACGGCAGCGGTCGAGCTTCCAGTCGCTCCCGGCGGCGGCAATCACCCGCGCGCCGAGAGCCCGAGCGACCAGCACGCCCGCTATCCCCACCCCGCCGCCGGCGCCCATGATTAGCGCGTCCTGAGCCGCGCCGAGGCGGCCAGCGTACTTGAGCAGGTTCCAGGCGATCGGGTAGCACACGCCCATGCAGGCAGCCTGCTCGAGGGTCACGTGATCCGGCACACGCACCACCGCCTCCTCGGGCACCGCGCAATAGTCCGCGTATCCCCCGTCGACGTGCACGCCGACGACGCGGTGCTCGACGCACGCGTTGGTAAGCCCGATGGCGCAGAACGCGCACCGCCCGCAGAACAGGGTGCTCGTGCAGACGACACGATCGCCGATCTGCACGGCCGCCACCTCGTCTCCGACCGCCGCCACCACGCCCGCCGGATCGGAGCCGAGGATCCTCGGCAGCTGCGCCCGGAAGTCCGCGCCGCGCCGGCGCACCTCCACATCGAGGACCCGCGAGATGCTCACCGCGTGCACGCGGATCAGGACGTCTCGCGGACCGACGTCCGGTTCCGGCCATTCCAGGTACTCCAGGACCTCCGGACCGCCATAGCGGCGAACGACAACGGCGTTCATCAGCAGCACCAGCTCCCCGTGGTAAAGCAAAAAGGAAGAATGAATATATGTGAAGCGGTTGACGACGGCCCCGCCGGCGGAGATACTCGCTGTGCATGCCCAACGCCTCGGTTCACATCCCCAGCCGGCATGCATCAACGCTTCCTTCCGGACGATCCGAGTGCTGATCAGCCACCGTCAGGATCGGCTCACGCTGGTCACCCACCCGGACCATGGGCGTCTTGCCGGCGCTCTCGGCGAGCATTGGGGCAACGACCGGTTCGCTCCGGTGACGGCGCGCGATGCGCTGCTCGATGCCGCCGCGCACCACGACGACGGGTGGAGCGAACTCGACGACCGGCCGGTGTTCAATGCCGACGCCGGACGGCCGGCCCACTTTCTGGAGGTCCCACTGCCGGACACCGTCGGGCCCTACGGACGTGGCGTCGACCGCATCTATGCCCGCTCGGCGCACGCCGGGGCGCTGGTGAGCATGCACTGGTCCGGGCTGTACCGCACGCGCTGGGGGCTGTCGGACGGTGAGCCAGTCGGTCATCCGGCGGCCGACGTCGTGGTTGCCGAGCAGGAGCGCCGCTGGATCGCCGCCCTCCGCGAGGGGTGGGGCGGGCGCGGGCGGCGTAGCGCTTTCGAGGCCCAGACGTGGCACGCCTACGAGGTGCTCCAGGCGCTCGACTGCTTCTCGCTGGCGATCTGCCTGGTGGACCTCGAGCACCCCTCCGGGGACGAGCAGGCGGTGCCGATCGGAGCGACCCTGCCCCACGTCGAGCAGCCTTCGGGGGGCGGCTCGTGTCCCGGGTCCCTTGCGCGGAGGGCGGGGACGCCGTCGACGTGCGGATCTGGGTCTCGGCGCCCGGAGAGGTGACGCTGGAGCCGTACCCGCTCAGCCGGTCCGGCGTCGAGCTGGAGCTTCCGGTCCGCAGCCTGGAGGCGAGGCGCTACGGCTCGGACGGGGAGGCCGCCGCGGCGTTCCATGACGCCCCCGTCCAGACGTTGGCGGTCAGGATCGCGGCGGGCTGATCCTCTCGGACCGCCGCCCAGGGGCCGGATGTGCCCTAGCGACTATCCGCCAACGGCACACGTTTGCGCCCGCTAAGAAAGCTGACACTGAGGAGCCCAGTCCCGGGCAGCCGAGGCACCATGGACGGCAGTTGGTCGCCCGCGCTTTGGCGGCCGGCGTTTCCAGCGTGGCCGGGCGCTCAGCCGTTCATCGCTGCGACTCCGGCGTCGCAGCATTCCCGATCCTGCTCCGGCCTGCCGCCGCTGACGCCGACGGCACCGAGCACGTTAGCGTCCCCGTCTCTGATCACGATGGAGCCGGCGCCCGCGATCAGCGGAAGCCGCGTCATCTGGCTGACGGCCGCGACGAACGCTGCGCGTTCCTGCGCGACCTCCGCCAGGACGTGCCCGTCCCGATGCCACACCGCGGCTCCCTGTGCCTTGGCTTCAGCGATCTGAGCGCTCAACGGAGGCGCGCCATCCATCCGGTCAACCGCCTTCGCCAGACCGCCCTCGTCGACCACCGCAACGGTCACCGCGATCTCGAGCGCTCGCGCATGGCGCTGTGCTGCGTCGATGATCCTCCGCGCCTGATCTTGGGAGAGCCGCATCCCCGGGCATTTTATCCGTGGCCGTGACATCTTTTGGTCGTCCTGCCGGCAAACCGATCCACGAAGATGGTGTTCCTGCACTCACCGTGCAGCAAAGGCGTGCCATCACCACTGACGATCGCATCCGTCACGCGACGGAGGTCCCTCTGCCAGCGCTTCGGCGACCAACGGCTGGTGCGTCTGGCCCCCCGGATCGCCCGGATGCAGGGCTCCGCCTCAGGGGTCCAGAACCCCGGCGATGCGTAGGCAAGCCACTGTGCGCGGCTCCGGTGGCGAGCTCCAGCGACCGCTTGGCCGGCAGCTGTGGCCGCTTTACGCCTAGCGCGGTCACGGCGACGCGATGACTGCTTCGCGGTAGTGAGGAGAGTGGCGCGAGCAAAGCTGGCCGCGACACGCTGCGTCGGCTTCGATTGCGGCATACCAGTCCATCCTTCCCGCGACGCTTGCGCCGCAAGTGCTTAGGTGAAGATCAAGGACTCCACAAATCGGGGGATTCCAGGTGCTGATGCCCGACATGGACGACGACGCGGCCTGAACGAAGAGGGTCGAAGCCAACGGTCTCGAACACGGAGGCGTGCGACCGCGCTGGCCTCGGGACATTGGGGCACGCCTACGGAAGACCCGTGAGGCGATCGGCTCACGCCGCCGCGAGCTTTTCGAGGCTATTGCGATTCGTCGAGAGAAGATCCGCGAGGCCGTCCGCTCACGCCTACGAAGCGTCTACTGGGGTAGCCGCTCGCGCCTGTACTCGCTCCGCGAGTTTCTCGATGGCGGGACACATAAGCCGTTCCCACGTTGGCGGGTCTTCTGGCGGGCCTTCTGGCTCTCAGAGACGCGTCTCGCTCAGCTTCCCTGGGTGATCGTTGCCCCGGTGCTTGGCGCCCTTGTGGGTACGTCGTGGGCCCTCTCAGAACCCGCGCAGGCGGTTCGCGGCGGGCATGTGGTGGGCCTGTCCTTCTGGGACAGCGTCCTTCCTGCTCTTGGAGGAGGTGCGGCAGGGGCAGTCGGCACGTGGCTGATCTTGTTCCTGTATGCGTCCGTGACATACCGATTCCTCCGCGATCCGATCTGGCTAACGGTTTACGCCCCCAACCCTGCGTCAGACATTGTCAGCTTCACCGTCAAGCGCGGCGCCACCCGAGTGCCCCTCCCAGACCAGCTGCAAGCTAACGTTCTTCGGCCGGATGGCTCCGGCATCGAGTATGGGTTCCCCGGTCTGCCTAGCATGCCCGGCTCCCCATACAGGATCAACCCCTTCCCGGGAGAGCTGACTGGCCCCGGAGTCTTCATCTCGCTTGGTGAGCCTGCAGACCCGGGTGTTTACGAATGCCGCTGGTACTGCGTCGCGGGTCGCTTCCCGTTAGAGCTCACTCGGCGCCGGTTCGACGTGCCCGACGCCGATGCTCGGCGTCGGCAGTTCGCGTATCGGGAACAGCAAGACGCGTGCCCTGAAGTCGTACGGCGCCGACGATCGGCCGGACCCCTCGTGGCTCGGAGCCGTGCACCCGATCAGGCGCAAGAAGACAACGTAGCGCTGATGTCAACCGAGTCCTCTCACGACTGATTTCATCCTCCAGAGGTTGTTGGGGCCGACGATCGGATTGGCGACGGGTGATTGCCCCTCGACGTCGATGGCGATCGCCTGCTGAGCAAAGGAGCCGTCCGACGACCGTGGCGGGCGTACCGGAGCGCGACCGGTATCGGACAAACGCGGTCACGCGGCGTCGATCGTCTCGCCGCCGGTCGCGCAGCTCGCCGAAAGGAGGGACGAGCCGACGACCCTGAGAGTCGGCGCGCTGCCCACGCAAAGCGGGGGCAAAGTCGTCGCGTTGTGTCCGTGGGTGCCCGTCGGCGGGCGATCCAGATCGTGGCCAAGCGCTCGTCCGGCCTCGACGCCGGCGACGAGTGCTTCGTGGTCGGAGCAATGACGCAGCTACCACCGGCGCCACAACGAGACCGATCGTCCGCGCGCTCGTCGAGCGAAGGGTGCGATGCTTCGTCTTGCCGAGGTTGATCTTCGTCACGCGGCGGATTGTCCTCCGCGTCGCCGGCGACGAACAACGGGCCAAGCCGGTGTCATCGATCTGACCGCGTTGGTGTTGCGTCCAGAGCGTTGAACCGGAATACTTGCCGACGGCGCGCCGCGTGGCGCGTGGCGCAGGGGCACATTGAAAGGGGCAGTTCAAATGATCCGTTCATCGATGGCGGTGCTCGCCGCGGTTGCTGCGATGGGAGCGAGCACACCGGCAGCGGCGTCTGCAGCACCCGTCCACAGCAGCGCGCTCATCCGAGCTGTCGCAGCAAAGACTTGCTCCCGCTCTTATACGCGGGCGAGGATCAACGGCGCCATCAAGTGCCTGCGCGCTGGCGAGTTCTGCACCCACTCGGCCGATCGGCAGTACCGGCATTACGGCTTCCGGTGCATCCGCTACTACGCGAACGTGGGTCGCTACCGCTTGACGTACGCATGAACAAATGCCGTCGGGTTTGGTACTCGGATTGGGAGGGGCTTCGATGAGACTGAAAACACATGTGACCACCGGGGTGGCAGCAATCCTGCTCGCGTTGCCCGCGACCGCGTTCGGCCAACGAGTTGCGGTACGTCTCCAATTACCGTCGTCCGGTAATGCCGGCGCTGTGACTCCATTCACGTATTCTGCGACCGGGGTGCCGCGACACGCCTCCGTAACTCTGGAACGGCCTGAGGGCACCCGCCACGTTTGGCAGACGATCGCGTCGTTAAGGGCGGGCTCGCACACCGGCAGCGTCCCTGCGCTTCCGATCGGTTCATACTCGTTGCGGGTCGCCGTGTTGACGACCAAGCGGGTTCGTGTTCGGAGGAAGCTGAAGGTAGAAACGACGGTGGCGGCGCAGGCGACATCCACAATCGGGATTTTCGGACAGGTGCCGCTCACGACGCTTCTGGGCGAATCGAGCGCCCGAGGCGTCTACACGACTCCGACCGCGACGTTCCCGTATGCGTTTGACTCCTACGACGGTCAGGTCAACTACACGGACCTGGAAGTCAAGAAGAACCCATGCCGCTCTGTGACGCTGACCTGGGTGGAGGGCGCGAGCTACGACGACTCGCAGCAGTCCGGCACAGTGACGTTGGTTCAGGAGTCAGCGGACCCGGTGTCCGCAACGGCGGCGGGGAACGCGGTCGGCACGTTGAGCGCCACGCTCGTCCCCGGACAATCGTGGTCTGTGAACGTTGCTCAGTCTCAGGGCGATCCCACGGACTTTCTCTTCACCTGGTACTTCAACGGCACCGCAAGCTGCGACGCAACGAAGCTCTCCGACTACGACATCGATCCGGGCGGCTTCTAGGTCGGCCACGCTCAGCGGCCGCAGTCTCTCGAGGGGAACTCGATCTATCAGGACTGCGACAGCTCAAGTGCTTAGCCATATCGACGATGGATGCTCGGATCTAACCGAGCGATAACGCTCCTTGGCCCGAGCCTACGGCAGGCCCAACGACGAACAGAACCTAAAACGCTGCGCAGGCAACGCTGGCAGACACCGCTGGCGCGGTGGCTCCACCCGGAGCGAGACGGGCGATTCGCACCGTGGCAAACCACGCGTTCGCTCGCGCCCCGCGAATAACGGATGCGATCGCGCGAGCCGGCCTCCTCGCGCACGCGGTTGTCGGCGAATACCAGGGCCCTGGGGTCGCCAATGAGATCTGTAAGGCCGACGATCGGCCTACGATGTCTGCAATGCCGAGCGAAAGCTTCGTCACCTCGCTAGCAGGCGGCCAGGTAGGGGGACCTGACAGCGACTTCGCGATCGTTGAGTGGGCGGATTCGGGTGAATCTGGTTGGGAGTGGATCGCGCCGCTCCATGTCCATCACGCTGACGATGAGGCGTGGTATGTGCTCGGGGGAATGCTGCGTTTCCGGATCGGAGACGAGATATACGAGGCGGGTCCCGGGACCGCGGTCTTGGCGCCGAAGGGAACGCCGCACGCTTATGGCAACGCGAGGCGCGGCCAGCCCGCAAGGTATCTGCTGGTGACGACACCGAAGATCCTCGCGCTGGTACAGGCCCTGCACCAGCCCGGAGCCGATGATTACGCCGCCATCTTCCGTGCTCACGACTCACAGCTGTTGAGTTGATCGAGCGACCTGGTTTGCGCGGATCTCAGGTGCCTGCGGGTGTAGCGCGACGCGGCTCACCAGCGTCACAGCGCTAGCTCGCTGGCGAAGGTCGAGCAAGCACCCGACGGATCGAAAGGAGAAGTCTCAGCCGATCCGAGGAGACGCCTGCTCCGGGCTAGCAGCGCCGATGTCGACGCGCGCGTCACATCGCTGGATCCGCGGGGCGATCCGAAAGCCGGAGTAACCCAGCAGCGCGACCCGGTCAGAGCGCGACCCGGTCAGCCCGCGCGTTCAGTCAGATCGCCGCTCCGCTACGGCAAGCGGCAGTCGTGCTCGAAGCGACCGCGTCGACTAAGCAGCAGTCGGCGCCCGCTGCGCAACACTGCACCTCCGAGACGGAAGGCGTCGCCCGCGTGGAAGGGCGGCGCTTCCACTATCCATGCGACTCGACAGCAGGACGACGGCCGCGCCGGTCACACGGCGGGCTGCTGCTTTCGCCCGAAAGCGAGCAGCCGTGGGATCGAGACCGCTAAGGCGTGATTCACCCCCTCGTGGGCGCCGCGCATTGCTGCGTTGCCGAGCCAGCGCTAGTGCGCGCCCACGACCGCATCCATCATCGCGACGGAGAATTGCGGACTTGCGCGTCGGCGACATCTGGATCGCCCGGATCGACATGGGCGGCAGCCGACGCAGACGCTCGGCTGCGTCATTTTTGACCAAGCCCGCAGGACAGGACTAGCATCTGCGTGTCGCGGCGGGGCCCAGCAGCCGCAACTGGATTTGAAGGGGGCTTGATGCGTTTGCTGTACAGGCGGTCTCGGCACGCGGTGACGATCGGTGCTGCACTGCTGCTCGCGCTGGCGGGGCCCGCGTTACTGGCGCACACCGCTCGCGCGGCCACGTCAGACGATCTGGTGATCGTGACCAACACCCGGACGTGACCCATGCTCCCGAGCAGTCCGATGTGACGTTCACGATCACCGCCCAGAACAGCGGGACGGTCGCCGAACAGCCCGCCATCGACCTCGCTCGGGGAATCGGCGATCTCATCCTGGTCTCACAGACTTGCCCTGGCGCGAGCAGCGTGCTGGGGACCGCGAACTCCGGGTGGACGTGCTACTACCCGCCGCTGGCCCCCGGCGCCACCCTCACCGCGACGCTGACCGCGCAGATCATCAACACGCCCGACCGTGCCGCGTTCGAGGTTGCGTGCGTGGCGCCCGCCGATCAGATCAGCGGGTCCTTCAACTTCCCACCCGGGGGTTGTCAGACCGCGAACGTGACCATCGACCCGAACCTGTCCGGCACCGGGGTGATGTACGCCGACCTGGCAGTGGATTCGATCACGCCGAGCGTGACCCACGCCAAGCCCGGCGATCTGGTGACCTTCACGGTCGTGGCCAGCAACCATGGGCGTGACGCCGGCTCGATGTACGTCATCGGCCCTGCGGTGACCGACGGGCTCTCATTCAACCCACCACCGGGCGTGTTCTTCGACACCCTGTGCGGCGCGTTCAACGGGCCTGCGCCAACACCGGACGCGAACCAGGGCCCGAGCGCCGACGGGGGCGCGTGCGAGTACGACCTGGTCCCACCCGGCACGGCGGTGATCGACATCTTCCCGGCGATCGTGCAAAGCCCGGGCGTCGTCACCGACACCGCCTGCGCTGACGGGCTGGCGTCACCCACGCAGATTAGCCCCTTGTATGCCTGCAACACGGCGGCGGTCGTGGTCGATGACGGCAGCCCAACTCCGACGACCGCTCCCACTCCGGTCAGCGCGCCGGCTCCGACGAGCCCTCCAAGTCCAATCACCGGCCCCGTCACCGGTCCTGCCGCGCTGCCATCAACCAGCGGCACGATGCCGGTCACCAATGCCTGTCCCGGGTACATGGGGCGGCGCGACTGGCGGTACACGATCCTGATCCACCACAAGGTGAGCTGCCGGCAGAGCCGCAGCTTGATCCACCGCGCCGACCGCGTTGTGCGGCGGACTGGTATCACCGTGAAGGTCTCCTCCTGGGCATGTCGTCGCGAGCCGGTGCTCCAGCACGGACACACGTGGCTCGATACGTGCGGCCAGAGGCGAGGCGCGCTCGTCATCTGGACTGAGCGGCGCGGCCGCTGAGCGACCGCGCTGAGCGTCCTTCCTGCGCAACCGGCGTCGCCGCGCTTGCCGCCGCCATCGATCCCCGACTGCGGTACAAGCCTTCGGTTACATCCTGATCCTGATCTGGCTGGCCGGCCCCACCAGACTCGCACACGAACTGCGCGTACGACGCCACAAGCGCGAGGGCGCCAGCCACATCGCCGCTCGACTCGACCCCCGACTTTCGGTAAGCATCGCCGCGCACCAGCAGACACCGCTCCTGCCAGGCCGGCGACAGTGCACCCCAAGCGTGTGCTGATCCACCTCGCACGGTGAGCAGAACCCCGACCCTGACTGGGTCGGGAGTGCTGCATCGGCGCCACCTCGGCAATCTCGAGCTGACTGCCCCGCTCCGCGAACGGCGGTGGCGCCGCCGGGTGGCCGCTTGAGGCGTGACTGAGCGGCGAACGCTGCCAAGCGCATTGTGACTGCCTTCGCGCCCCAGCGGTGGTCAGCGCTCGCGAGTGCTTTCGGTGACGAGGCGGCCGCAGGCTGGCGATCGAGTTGG
>CAVPUB010000006.1:0-466701 GCA_963708835.1 uncultured Actinomycetota bacterium
CGTCGTGTCGCTCCTCTCGGAGATCACCGGCTCCACGGCCGCTCCGGAGTACGACGGTCCGGTCGCCACGGCCCCGCCGCGCGTCGGCGACGTCACCAAGCCCCTGCGAGCTGCTCGAGTTCAGCGCCCAGGTCTCGCTCAAGGATGGCCTGACCTCCGTGGTGCAGGAGCTCCGTGAGGCCCGGGAAGCGCAAGCCGCGTGACCAGCCCGGCAGGCTGCTGAGCGATGTGCGGCATCGTCGGTGTCCTTCACCACGACGGCTCCCCGGTTGACCGGCAGGCGCTCGAGCGCGCGTGCGCGAGCCTCGTGCACCGCGGGCCCGACGACGAGGGCATTCACGTCGATGGGCCGGTCGGCCTTGGCCACCGGCGTCTGTCGATCATGGACGTCTCGGCCGCCGGTCGCCAGCCGATGTCCAACGAGGACGAGACCGTCGGCTGACGTTCAACGGCGAGATCTACAACTTCCGCGAGCTGTTCGGCGCGGGCTGCTGAAGGCCCGGGGCACAAGTTTCGGTCGCACCGCGACACCGAGGTCCTGGTGCACGGCCTATGGGAGGAGTGGGGCGAGGGCCTCGTCGGCCGCCTGGACGGGATGTTCGCGTTCGCCATCTGGGACGCTCGGGCGCACGAGCTCTTCCTGGCCCGCGACCGCTTCGGGGTCAAGCCGCTGTACTCTGCCCGCGAGCGGGGCGCCTCGTGTTCGCCTCGGAGATCAAGGCCATCCTCGCCTACCGCGACGAGACGGCCCGGCTGTCGCTGCCCGCGCTCATGGAGTACATGACCTTCCAGAACGTCCTTGGAGAGCACACCCTGTTCGAGGGCATCACGATGATGCCGGCGGGCACGACGTCACGAGTTGCCTTCGATGGGAGGACGCAGCGCCAGACCTACTTCGACCCGATCCCGATTGCGAGCGACGAGAGCGCCGATCCCGACTCGATCGTCGTCGAGCTCAGAGGAGTCCTGCAACGTGCCGTCGACCGCCAGCTGATGTCCGATGTCCCGCTCGGGGCCTACCTCTCGGGCGGGATGGACTCAGCGTCGCTGGTCGCCCTGGCGGCCCGGCGGATCCCGCACATCCACACCTTCACGGCGGGCTTTGATCTGACCGACGCCTCGCCGCTGGAGCTCGCCGCAGATGAGCGCGGGGATGCCGAGATCGTCGCCCGAGAGGTGGGGACAGAGCACTACGAAGCCGTCTTGCACGCCGGCGACATGCAGCGCGTGCTCCCGTCGCTCGTCTGGCATCTGGAGGATCTGCGCGCCGGGACCTCGTATCAGAACTATTTCGTGGCTCGGCTCGCATCGAAGTTCGTCAAGGTCGTCCTGGCCGGCACCGGCGGAGACGAGCTGTTCGCCGGCTACCCGTGGCGCTATCAGCTGCTCGACCAGATCACGCCCGAGCGCGGGTTCGGCGACGTCTACTACGACTACTGGTGCCGGCTCGTGCCCGACCAGCACAAGCAGAATCTCTTCACCGCCGACGCCTTCATGGAGGCCAGCGCGGTCGCGCCGCGGGAGCGGTTTGACCAGGTCACCGCGCACCTGCCGGAGCTCGAGGCGATCGACAAGGCGCTCTATTTCGAGCAGCGGACCTTCCTGCACGGCCTGCTGGTCGTCGAGGACAAGCTCTCGATGGCGCACTCAATGGAGGCACGCGTCCCGCTGCTCGACAACGAGCTGGTGGACTTCTCGCTGCGGCTCCCCGGGCGGCTCAAGAACGTCTCTCCCGCCGGAAAGCGCCTGCTCCGCGACGCGGCGCGCAACTTCCTGCCGGCGGCGCTGGTGACGAAGAAGAAGCAGGGCTTCAGCCCACCCGACCGCGGCTGGTATCAGGGCCGTAATCTGCAGTACATCCGCGAGATACTGCTCGACAGCCGGACCCTGTCGCGCGGGGTGATCAAGCCCGCCTTCATCGAGACGGCGATCACCGATCACGCCGGCGGTCGCGCCGATCACCGCCTGCTGATCTGGTCCTTGCTGTGCCTGGAGTGGTGGCAGCGCATCTTCGTCGACGCCGTCCCGGCGATGGCGCCCGATCCGGCCGCGAGGCTCGCCGCGTGAGGCCGGTTCGATGAGGATCCTCATCACCGGAGCGACCGGTTTGACTGGGAGCTGGCCCTGGTCGCGTTGCTCGCCCGAGACAACGACGTCTTCGCCATGCGCCGTCCCGGCCGCGACGTCGCGCCCGCCAACCGGGTCACCTGGATCGAGCAGGATCTATCCGGACCGCTGGTACCGGGCCTGCCCGACCAGATCGACGCCGTGATCCATCTCGCGCAGTCGCCGCGCTTCCGCGAGTTCCCCGACGGCACGGTGGATGTCTTCGAGGTCAACTCGGCGACGACCGTGAGGTTGCTCCGCTACTGCTGCGCGGCGGGCGGCACCCGGTTCGTCTACGCATCCTCGGGCGCCATCTATCCGCCGGGGCCGCGTCCGTGCGCGAGGACGACTCGCCACGGCCGGGTAACTTCTATGCCGTCTCCAAGCTGGTCGGCGAGCAGGTCGTCGACCAGTTCCGTGACGTCCTAACCGTGGCCAGCCTGCGCTTCTTCTTCATCTATGGGCCGGGTCAGCGCAACATGCTGGTCCCCGGGCTCCTAGAGACGGTTCCGCTCGGCCGCCCCGTGCCCATCGCGGGCGAAGAAGGGATCCGGATCAACCCGATTTATGTTGACGACGCTGCTCGCGCCGTGGCCGGCGCGCTCGTGCTTGAGCAGTCGGGGGTGTTCAATGTCGCGGGGCTCGAGATCGTGTCGATCGCCGACATCGCCAGGGTTCTGGCAGCTGAGCTTGGCGTTGAGCCAGAGTTCACGCATGGGCCTACGCAAGCGGACTTGATCGCTGACACTCGACGGATGCGCGAGCACCTCTCGATCCCCGCCGTCGGCGTTGCGGAGGGCTTGAGGAGGCTTGTGGCGGCGGTCGTTGGTACGGACCGCGGTTAACCGCAGCCTGTCCAAACCGCGTCGACCAGCCTCACGTGGTCCCGTCCGCGCGCCTCCGCCATTGTCGTCCCTGATGAACACCGGGGAGGCCGGCAATGCGCTCGCTTGGCTACAGGAGGATTCCGCGCCATGGCCCGGGTCGGGTGGCGGCACGCCTGGGAGGTCTCCGGCCACGGCCCGGGGCTCATGCAACGCTCAGCAGGTGCGCTCGCCGTGGCCGGACAGCAACCCCCGGGGGCGCTTCATCCGGTGCTCATTCGTAAGCGAAGATGATTTCGCCGTCATCGTGTTGCTCCACGCGACCGATTGCACGCGCCGGAGTCCCGACCGCGATGGTCCGGTCGGGCAGGTCCTTGTTCACGAAGCTGTGGGCCCCGACGACGCATTGCCGCCCAATCGTCACCCCCATGGCGATGACGCAATATGGACCGATGAAGCACTGATCGCCGATGCTCGTAGCCGCATGGTCGTAGTCGGCTGCGCCGCCGCTCACCGCCCACTTCACCGTGTTGTGACTGTAGATCTGGGTCCCGGTGCTGATCGAGCACCAGCTGCCGATCCTCAGTCCGCCACTGCCATCGAGCAAGGTGTACGGCCCGATCCACGTGTGCTCTCCAACCGACACCTCTCCGAACACATAGCTGAGGTGATAGATGCTGGCACCCTCGCCCCAGCGGCTGCCAGACGCGCGCTCCCAGCGGTCGGATAGATACTCGACCATCGGCAGACTACGATTCCATCTGGTCCGCGTATCCCGGTCCTGGCGCTCGTATAGCTCTCGCAGTTCAGTTAGGAGCGCGTCGGCTTTGCGCTGATCATCGGGCGCGGGAATCGCCGGACCTTACCATCCGTGTCGTGCGTCGACGGCGCTTGCGATACTCACGCACGGCTCCGTGTCCGATGGGGCCGTGAGGCGCGATCCTTCATCGAGTCGTCCCGCGCAGGGCCGCTACCTTCAGGAGACAGATCATGACCACGAAGATGAACATCGGCATTACGCGCCCCTTCTTCGGCGACGAGGAAGCGCAGGCCATCGCATCGCCGCTGCAGACCGGCTGGATCGTCCAGGGCCCGCGGGTGGCGGAATTCGAGGAGCTGTTCCGCCAGCTCTCCGGATCGCCGCATGCTTTGGCGACGACGTCCTGCACCACCGCGCTGCATCTCGCGCTGGCCGTGCTCGGCGTCGGGCCCGGCGATGAGGTCGTCGTTCCGGCCTTCACCTACGTCGCCTCGGCGAACGTGGTCGAGCAATGCGGCGCCACGACCGTCTTCTGCGACATCGACCGCTCGACGTTCAACGTCAACGTGTCCGCGCTGGAGGCGGCGATCACGAGCCGCACCAAGGTGGTGATGCCGATTCATCTGTTCGGGCTCATGGCGGACATGCCGGCGGTCATGGCAGTTGCGGAGCGTGCCGGCGCGAGCGTGCTGGAGGACGCCGCCTGCGCGGTCGGGTCGTTCCTGGATGGCAAGCACGCGGGGACGTTCGGCGACTTCGGCGCCTTCAGCTTCCACGCCCGCAAGGTGATCACCACGGGCGAGGGCGGCATGCTCACCGTCCAGGACGACGAGCGCGCCCACCGCGCGGGGATCCTGCGCTCGCACGGCGGCCAGGTGTCCGACATCGAGCGCCACGAGAAGGGCGCGTTCGCGCTGCCCGAGCACGACGAGGTCGGCTTCAACTACCGGATGACCGACTTCCAGGGCGCGATGGGTGTGGTGCAGATGGGCAAGCTCGACGCGGCCGTGTCCGCCCGGCACGCCCTCGCCGCCGGCTACGACGAGACGCTGGGCGACCTCTCGGGCGTCACCACGCCGGCCGTCCCGAACGGGTACGTCCACACCTATCAGTCCTATGTGCTCCTGATCGACCCGGAGGTCGCGGCACGCCCCCGCGACGCCGTCGCGCTCGAGTTGCAGTCGCGCGGGATCGCGACGCGGCAGGGGACGCACGCGGTGCACCTGCTCGGCTACTTCCGTCGCAAGTATGGGATCGAGCCCGGCGATTTTCCCAACGCCCATTACGCCGACGCGAACTCTCTCAGCCTGCCGCTGTATCCGACGATGTCCGCGGACGAGCAGGCCTACGTGATCGAGAACATCCAAGAGCTTCTGTCGTGAACGGCGAAGAGCTGGGACTCGCTTCCCGATCGTCTGTTCGGGGAGCTCCGGCGCCTTTACGAGCTCGAGGATCTACGGACCCGCAGTGCCTGGAACCGCAGCCTCCCGGTGGTGGAGGCGGTGTCGGACCGCTGGAAGCGTGCCGAGGCGCTCGGGTTCGGCGACGGCACGAGCGTCTATCACCACGCCTACGTATTCGGCGCAGGTCGAGGTCGGCGAGCACACCTGGATCGGCCCCAACACGCTGCTGGACGGCAGTGGCGGCCTGCGCATCGGCTCGTGGTGTTCGATCGGGCCCGCAGTCCAGCTCTACAGCCACGACTCGGCGCTCACCGCGCTGAGCGGAGGCGCCGAGGCCTACGAGCGTGCTCCGACGGAGATCGGCGACAACTGCTGGATCGGCGGCGGCGCCGTGATCACGATGGGGGTGACGATCGGTCCCCGCTGCATCGTGCGACCGCTCTCCTACGTCGACCAGGATCTGCCCGAGGGCTCGATCGCCGCCGGGAATCCGGCCCGCGTCATCGGTCACGCCACCGTCGCGGACGACGGACAAGTCACCCTCGAGCTCGATTCCTGAACGGCCGCCCAGGCGGGTCAGCGCGTCCGGGTCCCGGCCGCGGCGGTGAGCTGTGCGAGCAGGCCGCCGGCGATGGTCCGCGGGTCGTGCCGGCGCTTCACGAACGCGCGGCTGGCCGCGCCGATGTCGCGGAGCCGCGCTCGATCGGCCGCCAGGGCCTCCAGGTCGTCGGCGAGGCGCTCGGGTCCCGTGCGGACGATGGGAAGCTCCTCGCCGAAGGGGTTGTCCCCGGGGGCGTCCTCTCTGATCGCCGCCAGCACCGTCCGGGCGCGCGCCATCGCCTCCACGGCGAAGCCTCCGTACCAGCCGATCATCAGCTGATCGACGACGACGTCGGCCGCGTCGATCCGGGCCGCCACCTGGTCGTGGGTCACGCCTTCGACGAGGTCCAGGCGCGCGCGTACCCCGCGCCGGCGCAGCTCGTCCACGGCCGCGATGACGTGGGCCGTGCCCTTGACGACGCGGTCGGTCGGGGCGTGCAGCACCACCAGCTCATCGCCGTCGGGCGGCGGCACCGTCTCGATCCCGGCCGGATCGACGTTGGCATAGGGCATGAACTCGCCCCTCGGGAGCCAGCGACGCAGGTCCGGGTTCAGATAGAAGGTCCGGTCCGCGTGCCCGGTCATGGCCCGCGCGTTGGCCGCACGGAATGGGGACTCCCGCCGGCATTCCTCGCGGTTGCAGTGGCAGAACGCCTGGGGCCGGACGTCGCAGCCCTGAAAGGTGACCAGGATCGTCTTACCGGCGCGCTTGATCAGGGGAAGCTCGTTGAGCACGAAGCCGTTCTTGCGCATGGCCAGAAGCGGTTGGCCGAAGTTGAAGTGAAAGACGTCGTATCGATCCAGCGCCCGGCGGATGAACCCGGCCCGCGTGGCGAAGCGACGCCACGCGGGCTGGCCGTGAAGGTCGAAGCGGATGTCGGCCTGATAGCCGTAGGGTCCGGCCGCGAACACGGCGACGTCGCTCTGATACCCCAGGGCACGCTCCGCCCGCGACAGGGTGAACGCATGTCCGCCGACGTCGGCCGGGGCGTGGAGGATGCGAAGCGGTGCCACGATCGAGGTCTAGCGAAGCCTACCCGACCCGCCGGGCGACCGCGTGTAGCTGGTCGCCTCCGCCGCCGATCCGGTCCAGGAGGACGGCGAGCGGACGGGTCAGGACGCACAGCCCGGTCGCCACCCGGAGGGGCAGGCCGTCCGGGAACAGGCAGCGCCCGGCGAGCCGGTACTGGATGGTGGCCGGCAGGCCGACGGTGCTGGTGCTGGTGCGCACGGCGGTGAGCTCCAGGCCGGCGCGCCGCAGCAGCGCGTCGAGCCCCGGCGCGGGTGAAGTGCGTGCGGTGGCGGGGGACGTCGAGGTGATACCAGCGGGAGCGCAGGCGCCGCGCCTGCCAGTTGCCGAAGTTCGGCACCGTGATCGCCACCAGCCCGCCCGGCCGCAGGGCCTCGCGGATGCGCTCGAGGTCGGCGAGCGGCTCGACGGTGTGCTCGAGCGAGTGCTGGAACACGGCGGCGTCGTAGCCGGACGGCTCGAGCGCACTGTCGGCGAGGGTTCCCACGCGGACGTCCACGCCGCGCGCGCGGGCGTTGGCGGCGGCCTCGGGCGAGGGCTCGACGCCGGCCATCTGCCAGCCCGCGCCGAT
The DNA here is from genome assembly GCA_963708835.1 of uncultured Actinomycetota bacterium. Lineage (GTDB taxonomy): Bacteria > Actinomycetota > Thermoleophilia > Solirubrobacterales > Solirubrobacteraceae > Palsa-465. The sequence goes on from CAVPUB010000006.1 coordinate 7,295, forward strand.
CAGCGCGGCGGCGAGGTCGCCGCGCCCGCAGCCGACGTCGACGCCGCGCCCGGGACCGGCGGCCTGGAGCGCCGCCACCGGGAACGTGGCCAGCGCCCGTCGCGACTGGCGGTGGCGGATGACGCGGGAGATGAGGCGGATGACCGGGTTGGCGGGGTCCTCGTAGGGCCCGTAGCCCGACGGGTAGTACGCGCCGAGCTCATCGCCGCCGACGATGGGCGTCGTGACGCCCGACCCGCATGCGGCACAGACCGCGACCACGAAGTCCCCGGGCGTCCCGTGGAGGCGGTCGATGGCCGCGAAGGCCCGGGCGCCGGGCATGGCGGCGCCGCAGGCGTGGCAGTGCAGTGGCGGGATGATCATTCCTGTTCGCGCCGTAGAGTGCGCGCGGTGCGAGAGTATCGGCCGCCCCGGGTCAGCGTCCTCATCGGCTGCTGGAACAACGCCGCCACGCTCCGTGCCGCGGCGCAGTCGATCCTGACGCAGACGCTGAGCGACCTGGAGCTGGTCATCGTCGACGACGGCTCGACCGACGCCACGCCGCAGCTGGCCGCCGAGCTGGGCCGCGCCGACGACCGGGTGCGCTACCTGCGCGCTGGCTCACATGGGGATCTCGGGCAGCCTCAACGAGGGCCTGCGCGCCGCCCGGGCGCAGTTCGTCGCCTTTCAGGACGCCGACGACTGGTCTGAGCCCACCCGCCTGGAGCGCGAGCTGGCGGTGCTCGAGCGGCGCCCCGAGGTGGTGGTGGTGGGGTGCCGGATGCGCGAGGTCGACGGCGCGGGCGCCGAGCTGGCCCCGCGGACCTCATTCGCCGGCGGGCGACGTCAACGATGCGCTCATGCGCTTCAACCCGATCCCCAACTCGTGCGCGATGGTTCGCCGCGCAGGCGGTGCTCGACGCCGGCGGCTTTGACCCCGCTACCTCTACGCGATGGACTACGACCTGTGGCTGCGGCTGGCCGAGCGCGGCACGTCGTCACGCTCGACGAGCCACTGGCGGTACGGGTCATGGGCGGCGACGAACGTGGCGGCACGCAAGGAATGGGCGCAGACCGCTCGAGACCGTCCGGATACGCGTCGACGGCGCTGCGCCGCCGACGCACGATCCGCGGGCGCCGAGCGGACTCGCGCTGCCGCTGGTCTCGCTGGCGACGCCGCTGCGCGCTCAAGCGGGCGCGGCGCCGGCGGCTCGGCCAGGCGCCATGAGGACGCGTCGTAGACGGCCCGCATCTCCGTCGAGGAAGCGCGCGGCGGTGAGCTCGTGCTCCATCCGCGCCCGGCCGGCCGCGGCCAGCGCCGCCCGCTGCGCCGGGACGCTCGGCGGCGAGCTGCGACAGGACCGTGGCCAGCCCGTCCGTCGTCGCCGATCCGGAACACGAGCCCCGCGTCGCCGACCGCCTCCGGGTTGCCGGACCCGTCGGCCACGACCGTCGCCACCGCCGTGGCCCATGCGCCTCGAGCACGGCGTAGGACATCCCCTCGCGGTGCGAGGGCATCACGAACACGTCGGCCGCGCTGAGCAGCTCGGGCACGTCGCGAGCGCTGGCCCGAGCAGCCGGACGTCGTCCGCGCCCGCCGCCGAGCGCAGCCGTCTTCGCGGGCCGTCCCGGCGACCAGCAGGACCACGCGGGGATCGCGGGCGTGGACGCGCTGGATCGCTCGCAGCGCCGTCATCGGGTCCTTACGCGGCTCCAGCTGGCCGGCGTAGAGCACCGCGATCGCGTCGTCGGGAAGGCCGATGGCCGCCCGCACCCGGGAGCGCGTCGGCGGATCGGGGGGCGGCGGCAGCGTCAGGCCGTTGCGCACCACCGTCAGCTTGGCGCGCAGGCGCCCCGGCAGCCAGGACAGCTCGTCGTGCTCGGTCTGAGAGACGCAGACGATGGCGTCGGCGGCGGCAACGATCGCACCGAGCCCGCCGCGTCCGAGACGCGTGGGCAGTCCGGGGCCGAGGCGGCGCAGCAGGTGCAGGCCGTGGAGGGTCACGACCGACCGCCGCCGCGCCAGCAGCGGCAGGGTGGCGAGACTCGCCATCTCGCCGTGGACGTGGACGAGATCGGCGCGTCGCGCCGCCCGCCACAGCGCGGGGCGCCGCAGGGCCATGTTGGCGGCGGCGGCCGCCGGCGAGCGATTGGGCGTGAGCTCGAAGATCCCGAAGCTGAAGCCCGGAAGCGCGGTCAGCGTGTCGATGTAGGTCTGGGCCCCAGCGCCCGCATGGGGCAGGACGTGGAGAACGCGGCCAGCGGTCATGGATCAAGTGTGGCCGTGGTGGGCGAGTACGCGGCCACAACCGTGTCAAGTGAGTTCTCCAGGGAAAGGCGCCGCTCGTTGCGCCGGTACCAGGCCAGCGTGGCGTCGCGCATCGGCGAGCCCGCCTCGTGGATGCGCACGATCGCCGCGGCCAGCTCGGCAGGATCCGCCGTGGACGTGACGGTCCCGTTCTGGCCCTCGGCGATCAGCTCCGTGGCCGCGTTGTCCGCACCGGCGACGACGATGCTCGGCACCCCCTGGGAGGCCGCCTCGACGACGATGAGGCCGTACCCCTCCCGGCGCGAGGGCAGGAGCATGCACAGCGCGCTGCCCAGCGCGGTGTCGACCTCCTCGGCATCGACGAATCCCGGAGCCGCCACCGTGTCATGTGCGCCGGCGTCCCGGATCGCCCGCAGGACATCGTCGCGCTCCGGACCGTCGCCGAAGATCACGCCGCGCAGGCCGGGAATCCGGCGCGCGGCCTCCATCACCGCCCCGACCACGGCCGGCGCCCGCTTCTCCGGGATGTGGCGCCCGGCGAACACGACGACGGGCTCGGCGGGGCGGGGAGCGGGCGGTGAGGCGACCTTGGCCGTGTACTCCCCCTCGAGCACCGTGATCTCCCCGCGCAGTCCCATCCGCGCGCAGGCGGGCCGCGTGCAGCTGCGAGAAGCAGAAGGCCCGCTGGGCGATGCGGATGCACAGCCGCTGGACGGCCGCGCCGATGCGACCCGCGCGTCCGCCCAGATACTCGATCCAGTACTCGGTGGACCAAACCTCGTGCCAGTCGACGATGAGGCGGAACCCGCACAGCCGGCGCAGCGCGCCCGCGACGAGCAGCGAGAAGTACGGGAACGACGCGGTGTGCACGACGTCGTAACGGCGGCCGTGGCGCGCGAGATGCCACAAGACGCCGAGCCCGAAGACGAGCGGGGGGAGGATGCGGCGGCGGCCGGCGGTGTAGAGCGCCATACGCGGCCCGACGACGACCACCTCGACGCCGGCGACCCCCGGGTCGGTCCCACGTGGCCACTGGCGCAGCGTCAGGTAGGTGACGTCATGCCCGTCGGCGGCCAGGCGCTCGCCGAGATTGCGGTACCAGCGCTCGGCGCCACCGACCGTGTGCGGGAACAGGCAGTCGTAGATCAAGCAAATGTGCATGCGGTCGGGCAGGTTGGCACATGGGGGCGCGGGCGGCCGGGGCACGCGGCCCTGTCCCGCGCCGCTATCGTCCGCCGTCCTCGTGGTGCAGACGGTTCCCATGACCCTCTCGGGCCCGCTTCTTTTCGCCCCCGCCGTCCACGGGGACGAACGCGGCTTCTTCGTCGAGACCTTCCGTGAGAGCGCCCTCGCCGAGATGGGCGTCACGGACCGGTTCGTCCAGGACAACCACTCGCGCTCACGGCAGGGCATCGTGCGCGGAATGCACTTCCAGGCCGGGCAGGCCAAGCTCGTACGGTGTGCGCGCGGAGCGATCGTGGACGTCGTCGTCGACATCCGGCGTGGATCTCCGCAGTTCGGGGAATGGGAGGCCGTCACGCTCGATGACGTCGAGAACCACCAGCTGTACGTGCCCGAGGGGTTCGCCCACGGCTTCTGCGTGGTCTCCGAGGTCGCCGACGTGGCTTACAAGATCTCGACCTACTACGACCCCACCAAGGAGAGCGGTTTTGCCTTCGACGACCCCGCGGTGGGGATCGAGTGGCCCGACACGGGCGAGCTCATCGCCTCCGCCCGCGATCGCGAGGCACCCACCCTGGCCGAGATCGAGGACTCCATCCCATTCCGATATGGCGTATGACCCGGCGCGCCGTCATCGGCGCTCTGCGGAGTCCTGACCGAACGCCCATGAGAGTCGTCGTCGTCGCACTGGGGAAGATCGGCCTGCCGATCGCGGCGCAGATCGCGCTGCATGGCCACGACGTCGTCGGGTGCGACATCGACCCGCGCGTGGTCGATCTCGTCAACCGGGCGCAGGAACCGTTTCCCGGGGAGGCCGGCCTCAAAGAGGCGCTGGATGAGATCGTGTCGACGGGCCGCCTGCGCGCCACGACCCGCACGACCACGGCCGTCGCCGAGGGGCCAGACCTGGTGATCGCCGTTCCGCCGCTGGTGGTGGACGCCGACGGCAGGCCGGACTTCTCCACCCTGGATGCGGTGGTTACCGACATCGGTCGCGGGCTCAAACCGGGCACGGTGGTGTGCATCGAGACAACGCTGCCGGTGGGCACGACCCGCACTCGCGTGGCCCCCGCGCTCGCCGAGCTCTCGGGACTGCGCCCCGAGGAGGACTTCTTCACCGTCCACAGTCCCGAACGCGTCTACTCCGGCCGCATCTTCCGTGACCTGGCGGCCTATCCGAAGGTCGTGGGTGGGCTCAGCCAGGTCGGGGAGGCCCGTGCGGTGGAGCTCTACGAGTCGTTTCTCGACGTCGAGGTGCGCGGGATGGACAGCGCCGAGGCCGCCGAGCTGACCAAGCTCGCCGAGACGACATATCGCGACGTCAACATCGGACTGGCCAATGAGTTCGCCCGCTTTGCGGACACGATCGGCGTCGACATCGAGCGGGTCATCGACGCCGCCAACTCACAGCCGTTCTCGCACATCCACCGTCCCGGCGTTGCCGTCGGCGGCCACTGCATCCCGGTCTATCCGCGCTTCTATCTCGCCGGCGACCCGGAGGCGCGTATCCCAGCGGCTGCCCGTGAGATCAACGAGGGAATGCCCGCGTACGCGGTCGACCTGCTCGCCGGCGAGCTCGGTGGCGATCTCTCCGGGCAGCGCGTACTGATCCTCGGCGTCGCGTACCGGGGCGACGTCAAGGAGACGGCGTTTTCGGGCGCGTTCGCGCTGCACCGCGAGCTCGAGGGGCGCGGGGCCGTCCCCGTCGCGTCGGACCCGCTCTACAAAGCCGAGGAGTTCGCCTCGCTGGGCCTTGCGGCATGGGACGGCACGGAGGTCGACGCGGTCATCGTCCAGACCGATCACCCGGCGTACGCGCAGCTTCGTGCCACGGACGTCCCGGGGGCCCGCGCGGTCGTCGACGGCCGCAACGTTTTGGAGCCCTCGACGTGGGCCGCGGCGGGCATTCCGGTCCGCCGGATCGGGCGCGCCTGACCGTACGCGGCCGGTATTGTCCGCCGTGATGCGCAACCGCCTGGCGGTCACTCCTCGGCAGTTCCGCACCGTCGCCTATATCGCGCTCGCGTCGCTCACGGTGATCGTGATGACCGGCGCCGCGGTCCGCCTCACCGACTCGGGGCTGGGCTGCGAGAACTGGCCCAAGTGCGGCGGCACGCCACTGCCCCCGCTCAGTGCGCACGCCCTCATCGAGTTCGGCAACCGCGCCATCTCGGGCGTCGTGGGCGTGATCACCGTGATTGCCGCCATCCTGGCCTTCACCCGCCGGCCGTTCCGGCGCGACCTGGCCTGGCTGGCGGTCCTGCTGCCCCTGGGCGTGGTGGCCCAGGCGGTGCTGGGCGGCTTCACCGTGCTCCATCACCTGGCCCCGGGCTTCGTCATGGCCCACTTCAGCCTGTCGCTGCTCATCCTGGTCGCCGCCTTCGCGCTGGCCTGGCGCGCGACGTTTGAGCCAGGGGAGCGTCCGCGCTCGACGGACCGGGTGGCTGTCTGGTCGGTGCGCGCGCTGGCCCCCCTCGGCGGCCTGACCATCTTCGCCGGAACCGTGGCCACCGCGTCGGGGCCGCATTCCGGCGGCTTCACCGGCCAGGTCGTCCATCGCCTGCACTTCAAAGGCGCCGACACCCTGAGCTGGGCGGTCCATCAGCACGCCGCGATCGCCGCGCTGTTCGGGGTGGTGGTGATCGGGGTGTGGGTCCTGCGCCGTCACCGCGGCGCCGGCGCCGACGCGCTGGAGCCGCTGACGGTGCTGGGCGTGCTGCTCGCCGCCCAAGGGCTGGTCGGCAGCGTCCAGTACGAACTGCACCTGCCCACGGACATGGTGTGGGTGCACGTCGTTCTGGCCACCGTGACCTGGCTCGTGATCCTGTGGGCGTGGGCCACCGAGGGCAGCCTGGCGCCGCGCCGGGTGGCCGTCGGGGCGGGCGAGTCTCGCCCGGCTGCGTCCCGCGAACTCGAGGCCGTCTAGGGCTCTGCGACCAACGCGGGGCGGGGTGACGTGAGAGGATTCTCAGGATCCGCCGGTCGCCGCAATACTGCGACCTCCTGTGTCGCGGTCGGTACGATCGGGGCCGACACACATGTCCCTGGATAACCCCACCTCCGCGCACACCGCGGCCCAGCCGCGCCCCGTCGACGCGTCGCTCAGCATCCTCGTCGTCGACGACGAGTCCGATCTGCGCGAGATGCTCACGCGCTCGTTCAGCCGCGAGGGCCATCGCGTGCTGGCGGTGTCCGACGGGCGCGCCGCGATTGACCGCGCCAGCACCGACAGCTTCGACATCGTTCTGCTCGACGTCGCTCTGGGTCCGGGACCCGACGGCTATGAGGTGTGCCGCACGCTGCGCAGCCGCCGCAATGTCGTCCCCATCATCATGCTCACCGCGCTGGACTCCGAGGCCGATGCCGTGCTCGGGCTTGAGGCCGGAGCCGATGATTACGTCACCAAGCCGTTCGGCCTGGCCGAGTTGCGCAGCCGCATCCGCGCCGTGCTCCGACGCGCCGGGACACGGGCGATGGGCGACGAGGTGTTGATGGTGGGTCCGATCGGGCTCGATCGCGCCCAGCGAGAGGTGACGATCGACGGCCAGCCGGTCAAGCTCACGTTCTCCGAGTTCGAGCTGCTCGACGCGCTCATGGCCGATCCCGGCCGGTTGCTCAACCGCCAGGAGCTGCTGCGCGCGATCTGGGGCGATAGCGCCTATCGCGATCCGCGCGCGATCGACGTCCACATCCGCCATCTGCGGGAGAAGCTGGAGCCCGAGCCCGAGAAGCCGCGCTACATCCTCACCGTGCGCGGCGCCGGTTACCGCCTCCGAGGACCGTAGGGGATGTCGCGCCTACCGGGGCACGGCGCCTTCGGTCTGCGCGGTCGGATCGTCGGCGTGGTTCTCATCACCGCCGTGGCCACCTTGGCCGTGGCGGCGCTCGCGCTGCTGGGCCCGCTCGAGCAGAGCCTGCGCAACGCTGAGAAGACGACGCTCAAGGCTGACCTGAGCCACAAGGGCGCGCTCAGCTCGTTCGTGGGGGCCTCCATCGAGCACGTCGCGACCGACAAGTCTGACCGCGACCGTCTGCTCAAGGCACAGAACACCCTGGCAAAGCGACTCTATGCCCGCTTCGTGGACGTGTTGCGCGCGTCCGGCGGCGCGCGGTACATCGTCGCGCCCACGCGCGACCCGGCTGATCAGGACGACTCGTTCAACGACGTCAGCACCGCCTTCCGCACCAATCGGCCGCGCTACACGTTCGGATTCGTCGACGGACAGGAATACGCGCGGGCCGCCATCCCGTTCATCAACCGCAGCGATCACCACCGCTACGTGCTGGCGGTGCGCAAGTCCATCGGCGAAATCCCCGACGTGGTGGGGGTGGTGCGCCGGGCTTTCCTGGACGCCGCGCTGGCCGGGCTGGCGCTCACTCTCATCCTCGGCATCCCGTTGTCGGCGCGGCTGGTGCGCCGGCTCAGCCGGCTGCGCGAGGCGGCGCTGGAACTGGCGGACGGCGGTCCTGCCGTCGAGGTCCCGGTGGACCGCGCTCACGATGAGGTCGGCGACCTGGCCCGCACGCTGGCGACGATGCAGCAGCGCCTGCGCCAGCAGGAGGAGGCGCGGCGCGCCTTCGTGGCCACCGCCTCACATGAGCTCCGTACGCCGCTGACCTCGCTGGACGGGATGCTCGAACTGCTGCGCGACGATCTGACCGATGAGAACCCCGACCTCGAGGACGCGCGCGCGCTGGTGGAGCGCGCCCACGCCCAGTCGCGCCGATTGGGGCGGCTGGCCGCTGACCTCCTGGACCTGTCACGCATCGATGCGCAGGTCCAGTTGCGCTCGGAGCCGGTGGAGCTCGGCGAGCTCAGCCGCGCCGTCCTGGCTGAGTTCGAGGTCGGCGGCGAGCGCAGCGACATCCACTCCACGCTCGACGAGCTCGAAGGCGCGGTGTGGGCGCTGGGCGATCCCGGCAGCATCGCCCAGATCCTGCGCATCCTGCTCGACAACGCGGTGCGCGCCAGCCCGCCCGGGGCCCAGGTGCGCGTGATCCTCAAGCGCGACCCGATCGTCACGATCAGCGTGTGCGACGAGGGCCCCGGCGTGCACCCGGACGAACGCGAGGCGATCTTCGAGCGCTTCCATCGCGGCCGCGACACCGCCGGCCAGGCGGGGTTCGGGTTGGGGCTGGCGATCGGCCGCGAGTTGGCCGAGCGCATGGGCGGCGCGCTGTATCTCGAGGACCTCGACGCGCCCGGCGCCGTGTTCACCCTGCGCCTTCCCGGCGCCCACGCCCCCGAGAACGACCCGGTGGCGGTGGCGTGAAGGCGATCGTCAGCCACGCTTGGGTCCCGGACCCGGCCCACTAGCATCTCGCTGCTCTATGGACGAAACCATGATGAAGGCCACGCTGGCCGTCGACGAGCACCACTGGTGGTATCGCGGCCGCCGGCGCGTCATCCGCGCCGAGCTGGACCGCCTGCCGCTGCCCGCGAGCGCGCGCGTGCTCGACGCCGGCTGCGGCTCGGGCCGCACCTTGGTCGAGCTCGTGGACTACGGCGCCGAGGTCAGCGGGGTCGAGCTCAACACCGACGCGGCCGAGCTGGCGCGCAGCCGCGGCCTGGGCGACGTCCAGGTGGGCCGGCTGGAGGAGCTTCCGTGGGATGACGCCACCTTCGACCTCATCACCTGCCTGGACGTCATCGAACACGTTCCCGACGACGTCGTCGCGCTCGGCGAGCTGCGCCGCGTGGCGCGGCCGGGCGGCTGGCTGCTGGTCACCGTGCCCGCCTACCAGGCGCTGTGGTCACGCCATGACGAGGCCAACCACCACTACCGCCGCTACGCGCGCGCCACGCTGCGCGCCGCGGCACGGGCCGCGGGCTGGCAGATCGAGCGGGTCAGCTCGTTCAACAGCCTTCTGCTGGCCCCGGCGGCGGCGGTGCGCCTGGCCCAGCGGCGCATGCGCACCCAGAACGGGGCCTCCAACGACCTCGACGTGGGGCCGGCGTGGCTCAACGACGTGCTTGAGCGTCCGCTCGCCCTGGAGGCGAGCTGGCTGGCGCGAGGGCGGACCCTCCCCGTCGGCCTGTCGCTGCTGGCGGTTCTGCGGCGGCCGCCGGAATGAGGTTGCTTGGGGCGCCTGGAGGTTGAAGTGCTCGCCTTTGCCGCGATCATCAGCGTCACGAGCAGCCTCGGCTACGGCCTGCCGGCGATCATCGGCCTGGAGTCGATGGGCGTACCGTCGCCGGGCGAGACCGCGCTCGTCCTCGCCGCCGTCCTGGCCAGCCAGGGCAAGCTGAACATCTGGCTGGTGATCCTGATCGGAGTCTGCTCGGCCATCGTCGGCGACAACATCGGGTATCTCCTCGGACGGCGCCTCGGACGCGACGTCCTGGAGGCCAAGGGGCCGTTCTACGAGCACCGCCTCGAGATCATCCGCACCGGCGATCGCTTCTTCATCAAGCACGGTCCCAAGGCCGTCTTCCTGGCCCGCTGGATCGCGCTGGTGCGCTTCGCCGCCGCCTGGCTGGCCGGGATCAACCACATGCGCTTTCCCGAGTTCTTCTTCTGGAACGCCCTGGGGGCGATCACCTGGGGCGTGACGTTCGGGCTGGTCGGCTACTTCCTGGGCAGCGCCGCGGCCGACGCGATCTCGACGTTCGGCCTCTACGCCTTCGGAGCGCTGCTCCTGCTCTTCCTCGCCTGGTTCTACTTCCACATGCGCAAGCGGCGCCGCGAGCGCGAGGAGCGGCAGGAGCTCCGCGCCGAGCTGGCGGACGAGGCCGACCCGCCGGCGCCCGAGGGCGACGCGCCGGGCTCGGCGTGACTGGTCTAGCTTTCGGCCGGGTCGAACTGCAGCGCGCAGGAGTTCATGCAGTAGCGCTGCCCCGTCGGGCGCGGCCCGTCTTCGAACACGTGGCCCAGGTGGCCGCCGCAGCGCCGGCACTTGACCTCGGTGCGGACCATGCCGTGGCTGCGGTCCTGATGCAGCTCGACGTTCTCGGCGACCGCCGGCTCATAGAAGCTCGGCCAGCCTGAGCCGGATTCGAACTTGGTGTCTGAGCTGAAGAGCTCCGCGCCGCAGCCGGCGCAACGGTAGGTGCCGTCGTCCTTGACGTTGACGTACTCGCCGGTGAAGGGGCGCTCCGTGGCGGCGTGACGCAGGACTTCGAACTGGTCGGGAGTGAGGCGCTCGCGCCACTGCTCGTCGGTGAGGTTCATGTCTCTGTCTGTGTCCATGGACTGGATGCTAGTGATGACCGCTCGGCAGGTAGCTGGTGCGGGCGGCGTCGAGGTCGGGCTCGATCAGCTCGAGCACGAGGCTTGACCAACCGAAGTCCCGGGCGCCCATCCCCGCTCCGGTGTGCGGGTCGTAGTACTCGCGCACCCCGGCTCGCGCCACCGCCCCACCGAGCCGCGCCGCCAGCTCGGCCGCCGCCTCGTCATAGCCCAGGCGGACCAGACCCAGCCAGCACAGCCACGCGGTGTTGACCCAGGTGGGCCCCCGCCAGTAGCGGCGCTGGTGAAACCATCCATGGTCGTTGAGGCTGAAGCTCGGCTCCTGCAGCGACACCGACGGGGGCGGCACCGCGGTCCAGAACCGCCCGGCGTCGAGCAGGTGCTCCTCCACCAGCCGCCGTCCGATCGCGTCGGGAAGGTCGGGGAGGGCCAGCGGCGCCAGCGCGGCGATGGTCGTGGCCGGGCTGTGCTCCGGGGTCGGCCGCGCCCGGGGCACGAACAGGCCCGTCGTCTCGTCGTAGGTCCGTGCGATGAGGGCGGGCGTCAGTGACGGGCGCCCGAGCGCCAGCCGGGCCAGGTTGTAGAGGACGTTGGTGACGACCTCGCAGCACACCGGGCCGCCGGCGGAGGCGACCCGCTGCAGGTCGAACCCCAGCCGGCGGTTGCGATGTACGAGCTCGACGTAGCCGGGCAGACCGTGGGCCCGGTGGCCCCAGATGACATCGAACTGGTTTGAGGCGTCCAGGCCGGACTCGTCGGGCGACACGATCCACAGCAGCCCGTCGTCAGCGAGGGTGCGGTGCTGCTCGAGCCAGTCGAGCTGGCGCGCGATCCGCGGTTCGTCGGCGGGGTCGCCGACCGCGATGCGCCAGGCCCACGCCAACAGCGGCGGCTGGATGCTCGACGTCATCGGGTCGTCGGGAGAGATGACGTTGTAGGTGTAGCGGCGGCTTCCCCGCAGCGGCTCCTGCCAGAAGATCGTGTGGCCGATGAACCCGTCGTCACGCTGGGCGGCGAGCAGCGACTCGAGCTCGCGCCGCGAGCGCTCCGGGTCAAAGCGGCGCCAGGCGATGGCGTGAAAGCAGGAGTCCCAGTACCACTGCCAGGGGTAGCGCCCCGGGCTGGGGCAGGTGAACGCGTACGGCTGGACGTCCTGTCGCGCCGCCTCGCGCCAGTTCTGGCGCAGCACGGCTTCGCAGCGCCGTCGGATCAGCTCTCGCTCTGACTCTGCCAACATCCGGTGGGCCATCGTGGCATTGATTGGCTGCGTGGACATCCACGAGGCACACGTCCCGGGCACACGGAGGGGGTGCAGATCAGCAAGCGAACCTGGCGGGCGCCGCCGGCGGTGGGGTGGGCACTGCGACGCACGCGCGAGCTGGCGGACCCGCTCCTGGGCGACGCCCTGGGGGTTCGCCCACCCGGTGGGGAGGCGGCGCCCGGTGGCGAGGCGGCGCCCGGCGCCGAGGTCGTGCCTGGCGGGCGACCGCCGGACGGCGCGCCCACGGTCGGCACGGCGGTCCCCCCGCGGCGGCTGCGGGCCCGCGCGGGCGCGGCCGGCGCCTACGCGTTTACCGAGGGTGGCCGTCAGGCCGCGGCGGAGCTGGCCGGCCTCGTCCGCTCGGCGGGCCGCGACCCGGCGCAGCTGCGCTCGGTGCTGGACTTCGGTTGCGGGCCAGGGCGGGTGCTGCCGCATTTCGCCGAGTTGGCGCCACAGGCCGCGCTCGTCGGCTGTGACGTTGACGCGGCCGCGATCGACTGGGCGGCTCGCGCACATCGCGCCCTCGGCTGGTCGTTGACCTCGTTTCATCCCCCGCTGCCCTACGAGGACGGTCGCTTTGACCTCGTGTATGCGATCTCGGTGTTCAGCCACCTGGACCGCGGTGTGGCCGCGATGTGGCTGGCGGAGCTGCGGCGCGTGCTGGCTCCGGGAGGGCTGGCACTGTTGTCCGTGCATGGCCCGCACGCCTTCGAGCAATTCCGCACCGGCGCGGTGACCACGTCGTGGTGCGCGCCGGAGGTGTTCCGGCGCGGCCCGCTGCGGTCCGGGGAGTTCGTGTTCGCGCCCTATCGCCGCTCGTTCTGGACCGAGGGCGACCTCCCAGGTGTCGGCCGCGAATACGGGCTCGCCTTCCACGGACCCGAGCACATCCAGGCGGCCTGGGGGCGCACGCTCCAGGTTGTCGAAGTGCGGCCGCGAGCGTTGACCGATTGGCAGGACGTCGCGGTGTGCGTGAACTGCTAGACCGAGAGCGGTGACAACCGCGTCCGTGACCCGATCCCGTGTGCCCGCGCGCTTTGCCATCACCGGCCATGAGCGCGCCTACGCGCTCATGGGCGCCGTCACGATCGCCTTCTCAAGCATCCTCGTGCGGCTCAGCCACGCGTCGCCGTCGACGGCCGCCATCTACCGCTGCGTCTACGCGCTGCCCATCCTGGCCCTGCTCGCGTACAGCGAGGATCGGCGCTTCGGTGCCCGCTCGTGGCGCGAGCGGCGCGCCGGGCTGCTCGCGGGGATCTTCTTCTCCGCTGACCTGCTGCTGTGGCATCACTCGATCGGCGACGTGGGCGCCGGGCTGGCCACCGTCCTGGCCAACATCCAGGTGGTGCTGCTGCCGCTGGTGGCGTGGGCACTGCTCTCCGAGCGGCCCGGGCCACGCGTGCTACTGGCCCTGCCCGTGTCGCTCGTCGGCGTGCTGCTCATCTCCGGCGTGCTCGAGCACGGCGCGTTCGGTCGCGATCCGACGCGCGGCGCGCTGTTCGGCGTCGGCGCCGGGGTCGCCTACGTGGGCTTCCTCCTGCTACTGCGCCAGGGCGGCGCGGACCTGCGCCGGCCCGCGGGTCCGTTGTGCGATGCCACCGCGGTCGCGACCGTCCTGTGCATCGCGGCCGGCCTGGTCATCGGCGACGCCCGGCTCGTTCCGAGCTGGCCCGGAGCAGGATGGCTGATCATCCTGGCGCTCAGCTCCCAGGTTCTCGGCTGGCTGATCATCGGCGCGACGCTGCCGCGGCTGCCGGCGGCGATGAGCTCATTGCTGCTCACGGTGCAGCCGATCGGCACGATGGCCCTCGCCGCGCTCATCTTCAGCGAGGATCCCAGCTCGCTGCAACTCGCCGGCGTCCTGCTGGTGGTGGCGGGGCTGCTGGTCGCCAGCACCTCGCGGCTCAGCGTCCGGACATTGCGTGGTCGTACACGGCTGCCAGCGCGGGTGCGACGCGCTCGGGCGCCGTGACGGCGCGCACCCGCTCCAGCGCCTCGGCGCCGTCGCCCGCGCCGTTGCCGGCGTCCAGCCGCCGCATCACGTCGGCCAGGGCCTGAGCGTCGCCGGGGGGCGCCAGCCACGGCTCGGGCACGAGCTCGGGCAGCGCCCCGACGCGGGAGGCCGCGACCGGAAGCCCGGCCGCCATCGCCTCGGCCGCCGCCAGCCCGAACGTCTCCGCCGAGAGCGACGGCACCAGGGCCACGCGCGCGCCCGCGCGCAGGCGCGCCAGCTCCTGTGTGGACACCCGCCCGACGAAGCGCACCGCATCACCCGCCGTCGCCGCGAGCCGCTCGCGCTCGGGTCCGTCGCCGGCCACCACCAACGGCAACCCGGCCAGCCGGCAGGCGTTGATCGCCACCTCGATGCCCTTCTCCGGGGCCAGGCGGGAGACGACGAGGGCGTGGTCACCGCGCGGCGCGGGCGGCGAGGCGGCGAACTCGCGGATGACGTGCGGGACGACGAACGTCGGGCCGAGAGGTGCCCCCAACGTTCTCAGCCGTGCCTCGGCAAAGCGACTGGGCACCACGAACGCGTCGGCCTGCGCGGCGAGCTTGCGCTGCCAGGTCATCAGCGCGATGCCGTAGGCCGCCGCCTCGGCGCGCGAGCCGCGGCAGTTGAGCGCGACGCCCGGCAGCGTGTTGCGACCATGGCAGCGCAGGCATTCGTGTCCGTCGCGAAAGCAGACCCCGATGGCGCACACCATCCGGTATTGGTGCAGGTGCAGCACGACGCGGGCGCCGGCCGCGCGCGCCGCGGCGAGGGCCCGCCATCCGAGCGTGGGGTGGAGGTTGTGGGCGTGCACGATGCGCGCGCCGGTACGGCGCACCGCTCGCGCCACCTCGCCGGGGTCAAGCCCCCCGCGCACCAGCCCGCCGGCGGCCCGAGCCCTGCCGACGCCGGCCGAATCGCGTTCCAGCAGCTCGGCATCCTCACCGAGCGAGGTGCGCACGAGCCACAGGAGGTCGTCGATCGCCTGCTCCTCGCCGCCGGCGGTTCGATAGCGATGGTGCAGGAAAAGGATCACGTTGTCCGATCGGCTCGCCCCCAGAATGTGAGCGTTCGGGGCGCAAACCTAGGCCAGCGGAAACGGTTTCACACGTAATGTCCGCTTGCTGACTAAGATAGGCGTTCGCACTGACTTCGTCGGGCCGACTCGTCACCGGCACCACTGGCGGATGAGGTGAAAACCCTGCCTGTGCCGTGAGGCGGAAGGGATCCGCAAGGGCTTTGCGGTGCTCAAACGCATGATGCAGATAACCGAGATCGATGATCCGCGGCTCGTCAAGGGCCTCGCCCATCCGCTGCGGATCCACATCCTCCGGGTACTGGAGACGCGTGTCGCCAGTCCGTCGGAGATCGCGGAGGAGATTGGGGCTCCGCTGGGCAACGTCAGCTACCACGTGCGCTTCCTGGCGCGGGTCGGTCTCATCGAGCTGACCAGCACCAAGCCGCGCCGCGGGGCCGTAGAGCACTACTACCGGGCCGTCGGCCGCGTGAGCGTCACCGACCAGGCGTGGGCGCAGGTGCCCGATGTCGTCAAGAGCGGGATGATCAGCGCCACGCTCGATCAGGCCGGCCGGGTCATCGGGGCGGCGGCGTCCAGCGGCGGCTTTGACCGCAGCGACGCCGTGGTCGCCCGGCGCGAGATGCTCCTCGACCAGCAGGGGTTCACCGAGCTCGCCGCTGAGCTCAACGGCCTGCTCGAGCGCGTCAAGGAGATCGAGAAGGGCAGCGCGGAGCGTCTGGAGAGCACCGCCGATCACGAAGCGGCCGAGCTGGACGCCGGCCTGGTGATGATGCTGTTCGAGAGCGGAGAGGCCCAGCTGCCGGTGCAGCGCGACGGCCGCTCGCGCCCCCGCAGCGCCGCCAAGCGCTGACGGCGTCCAAGCAGACTCAATTTCAGAGCGTCGCCGGCCGATGACTTGGTCAGCGGGGCGCGCGGCCGTGCGTCCACGCCCGCACCCTGCACCGCTTCATCCGACGACCGCTCCGAATGACACGCCTTCCTGCTCTCCCGCGCGCGCTGTGCTGCGCCCTGATGCTCTCCGCCGCCGTGGTCGTGCCCGGCGCGGCGGCCGCCCAGCCCGGCGGCTCCGGGTCGACTCCCGCGGCCGGGGCGGGCAGCGCCGGTGGCTCCGCGCATGCTGCGGGGACGGTGGTGGCGATCGGCTGGTCCTCCTTCACGATCCGGACGGGCGGGCGGCGGATGTCCGTCGTACGGGCGCTGACCGCGGCCGCCGACGCCGTCGCCCAGGGCGACTATCCCTACGTCTACGGGGGCGGGCATGCGCAGGCCGGCACCGCCAGCATCGGCCTCAAGGGCCCGGGGTACAACGGCCATCGCGTCGGCTTTGACTGCTCGGGCTCGGTGGGGGCCGTCCTCGCCGGCGCCGGGCTGCTCCCTCCCGGCATGCCGGTTCCCAACGACGCGGGCATCGTCACCGAGCTGCACCGGCAGAAGCTGATCGCCCGCGGCGTCGGCCGTGGCCCCGGTGCGGTCACCTTCTGGGACAAGCCCGGCGTCCACATCTTCATGAGCATCGACGGCCGCGACTTCGGCACCTCCGACGGGGGCGCGGGCAACCCCGCTCAGCTGCATGGCGGCGCCGGCTGGCTGAATGACGGCGCTCCGGACGCGGCCAACCCTGCGTTCAGGCCCTATCACCTCGTCGCCTCGGAGCTGACCGCCGCCACCGTGTATGGCCCGACGCTCACCTTCCAGGGCGGCTACGGCGTGCTCGCAGGCGTTGAGCTCGGCGACAACCTGCGCGTCACCTACACGCGGGATCGCAAGGGCGCGCTGACCGCCGGCGCGATCACGCTCGCCGACGGCGCGCCGGTGGCGCCAACCGCCCCGCCGGTCCCGTAGCGCGCGTTCAGATCACCGCGGTCAGGCCGCCGTCCACGTAGATGATCTGCCCGTGGACGAAGTCAGAGGCCGGCGCCGCCAGGAACACCGCGACGCCGACCAGCTCCGAGAGCTCGCCCCAGCGCCCCGCGGGCGTCCGCCGGCGCAGCCAGCCGTCGAACTCCGGGTCCGCACGCAGCGCGGCGTTGAGCTCGGTGTTGAAGTAGCCCGGCCCGATTGCGTTGACGCAGATCCCGTGGGGCGCCCAGTCCGCGCACATCCCGCGCGTGAGGCTCTTCAGCGCCCCCTTGGTGGCGGTGTAGGGAGCGATGGTGGCCCGGGCCAGCTCGCTCTGCACCGAGCAGACGTTGATGATCTTCCCGGCGCCGCGCTCCAGCATGCGCGTGGCCACCGCGCGGCCCACCAGGAAGGCGCTCGTCACGTTGGTCTCCAGCAGCCGATGCCAGTCGGCGTTGGAGAAGTCCTGCAGCGGGCGGCGCAGCTGCATGCCGGCGTTGTTGACGAGGATGTCGATGGGCGCCACCTCGCGCTCGATCGTCCCGACCGCCGCCTCGACCGCCGCCTCGTCGGTGACGTCGAAGGGGGCCACGGCCACGCTCAGCCCGTCGGCGCGCAGCTCCTCGGCGACGACCGCGAGGCGGTCCGCGTCGCGGCCGTTGAGCACGATCCGGGCGCCCGCCTCGCCCAGACCCCGAGCCAGCGTGAGCCCGATCCCGCGCGAGGACCCCGTGACCAGCGCGGTGCGGTCGCTGAGATCGAAAAGCGCGTGCCTCACGCCGGGATCGTCGCGCATTCACGGTGCCGCGGTCCGCTTCAGCCGCCTCACGAACGGCTTGTGCGGAGTTTGGCGGCCGGGTCGATCCGGTGCACGTCTCGATGAGAGCGCTCTCATATGCCGAATTCGCATGCGACTCGCCCCACAAGGTGTGCATTAGCGCACGGTTTCATTGCACCAATAATGAAGGTATCGATGAATTGGGTAGCTCCAGAGCACGTTGATCAAATGTCACTTCGCCCGATCTGAAGGCGCGAACGGAAGGGACGACACACGGCATGCTCGAAGCGCCCCAACCACCAGGGGGACAGCGGCCCATCCAGGACACGACGGCCGCCATGCAGCGCATCATTGACCAGGCGATGGACCTGGTGCCGTGCGCCGATGCGCTGACCAGTCAGGACGAGGCGGCGCTGGCGCGGCTCACCGGTTTCATCAGCACCGTGGCCGGCGCGATGTGGGATCTCTCGAGCACGGCCGGCGACGCGCTGGGGACGGGAGTGATGAGGGTGGCGGGCGAGGGGTCCCGGGCCAGCATGAGCGCGCGCGTCAACCAGTTCATCGTCAACGCCTTCCGCGTCGCTCAGGCCTCGGCCGAGGTGGTGCGGCCCGGCGGCGGCTGCGAGGTCTCACAGGGCGCCGCCGATGTTTCGCGCGCGCTGTCCGATGACGCGTTCGCCGGTATCTCGGCGGACGTCGCCGTGAAGCAGAGCATGGAGGCGATTCTCAGCGAGGCGCGGTTCGCGGTGCGCTGCCAGCCGATCGTGCAGCTCGACACCGGCACGGTCGTCGGCGCGGAGGCGCTGACCCGGTTCCCCGGCACCCATCGCCCCACCGATGCCTGGTTTGAGGACGCGCAGCGCGTCGGCCTGGGCGCACGGCTTCAGCTCGCCGTGATCGAGCGCGCGGTGGCGCTGGTCGGCCTGCTCCCGGCCAGCGCGTTTCTCACCTTCAACGTGGGACCGGACGTGCTGGCCGGCCCGGAGCTGCTCGACATCCTGGAGATGGTCGACCCCGAGCGGGTGATCATCGAGCTGACGGAGCACGTCCGCATCGACGACTACGACCGGCTGCTCGACAGTCTCAGCCGCGTCCGCGAGCGCGGCGCCCGGCTGGCCGTCGACGACACCGGCGCCGGGTTCTCGAGCCTCGGGCACATCCTGCATCTGCGCCCCGAACTGATCAAGCTGGACTGCCAGTTCACCCGCGGAATCGACACCGACCCGGCCCGGCGCTCCCTGGCCCACGCGCTCGTGTCCTTCGCGCACGACGTCGGGGCGGAGGTGGTCGCCGAGGGCATCGAGACGGCCGCCGAGCTCGACACCGTTCGCGGGCTGGGCGTTCCCTACGGACAGGGCTACTTCCTGAGCCGTCCGACACGGGCTCAGTTGATCCCCGACGTCTATGCGCATATCGCGGCGCGCGCGGCGATGAGCTCATGCTGAACGCGGACACGGGCACGTCGTCTCTGCTCATGGTGGACCCGGCGGAT
The DNA here is from genome assembly GCA_963708835.1 of uncultured Actinomycetota bacterium. GTDB lineage: Bacteria > Actinomycetota > Thermoleophilia > Solirubrobacterales > Solirubrobacteraceae > Palsa-465. Next base: position 26,314 of record CAVPUB010000006.1, read on the forward strand.
ACAGGGCCCCGGGTGAGCACTCGCGGTATCGGCCGGGTCATGGCGCACGTCCAGGAGCTGTCGGCGTTCACGCCCGCGTGCGACCACGCCCTCGCCGCGATCGAACTCGGGAGGGCCGGGTTCACCGATCTGATCTCGGCGATCGAGTCCGACACCGGTCTGACCGTGGCCGTGCTGTGTCGCGCGCAGCGGCTGACCGTGCGCCGCGCCATCGCCAACATCCCCGAAGCGGTCACCAAGCTCGGGATGGAGGAGATCCGCGCCGTGATCGACGAAGTCCCGCAGGCGTCGTTCCCGTGGCGCACCACCCAGGAGGCGTTGATCCAGGATCTGCGCGTCCACGGCCAGGCCGTGGCGCTCGCGGCCGACCGGCTCGCCGAGGAGGTCGGCTTCGACGAACGCGATGACCTGTTGACCGCGGCGCTGCTGCACGACGTCGGGAAGCTGGTGTTCGCGCTGGCCATCGGCGACGCCAACTGGTGCGTCGACACCCGCAAGACGACCCCCGAGCAGCGCATCCGCGAGGAGCGGCGGCTCGCCACGCTTGACCACGCCTGCCTCGGGGCCGTGCTGGCCGAGCGCTGGGGCCTGCCCGAGCGTCTCTCTGAGGCGATCGGCGGCCATCACCGGTCTGACTCGGAGGCCAGCCTCACCAGCCTCCTGCGCCTGGCCGACATCGTCGCCCACTACTCCATGGGGGATGCCGTCGATCGCCGGATCATGTTGCGCCTGGCCGCGATCCTCGGCGTGCGCGGCCCGGCGCTGCGCGACGCGCTGTTCGACTTGCCCCAGGGCGGAGGTCAGCGCAAGCGCTGCATGCCCTCGCCGCTGTCTGATCGCGAGACCGCCGCGCTGCGCCAACTCGCCGCGGGCAAGGTCTACAAGGACATCGCCGAGGATCTCGGCGTGGCCACGAGCACCGTGCGCACGCACCTGCACAGCGTCTACGCCAAGCTCGAGGTCGCCGATCGCGCCCAGGCGGTGCTGCGCGCGAGCGAGATGGGCTGGCTCTAGACCTCAGCGCGCGGCCCAGATCTCATCGAACGCGTGCTGGTCGAACGGGACCAGCCAGCATTCGGCGAGGCGCTGCTGCGCGACCTCGAAGATCCCGACCGTCCGCCACCGCCGCGTCTCTCCGCCGAGGACCGCCTCGCCGTCGGCGAAATGAACGACGCGCGTCGCGTCCGCCAGCGTGCCCCGCGGCGTGACCACGAAGCTGCGGTCGGCGAGGTCACGGCGCCGGCGAAAGTAGGCCATCACCTCGTCGCGACCCTGGTAATCGCCGGCGATGACGTTGCGGCCGGGGACGTGCCAGGCGACGTCGACCGCCAGCAGCCGTGCCAGTTCCCCCTCCACGGGCTCGCCGATGTAGAAGCTCCGCTGGACCGCGTAGAAGCGGTCGACGACTTCCGCGGCGGACAGAGCGGCGCCACCGTGCGCCGGGTTGAGCGCCTGGTAGAGGACGTGGTCCTGCCACTCGCCGGCGATCTTCAGATACGCGGGCGCGTAGCCGAAGCGAGCGAAGCCGTTGCGCTCGAGCACCGCGCGCGACCGCGCATTCTGCGGCATCGTGCCGGCCTCGACGCGGTGCAGCCCCAGCTCGTGAAACGCGATGCGCACGATCTCCCCGACCGCCGTGGTGGCCAGACCCCGCCCGTTGTGGTCCTGGCTGAGCCAGTAGCCGAGGTGACAGGACGAGAAGGTCCCACGCGTGATGTCGCTGAGCGTCACCCGTCCGACCACTCCACCGTCACTCACGATCACATGGGGGAGGGCGGTGCCCTTGGCGTGCAGCATGAGCGCTTCGGCGACGGCCCGGCGCTGGCCCTCGACGGTGTAATGGGCCTCGGGACGGTGGGGGCTCCAGGGGGCCAGGAACTCCTGGTTGGCGTGGTGCAGCTCGGAGAGGACGGGCGCGTCGTCGACGCTGATCAGGCGCGTCACTGCCACGCGCCGCATCATCGCAGCGTGACGGGCGCTGCAGTGTGACTGAGAACAACAAGGGCTCCCTTGCGGGAGCCCTTGAATCCGACTCGAATCCTGCGCTAGGTCGGTGAGGTCATCCGGTCACGGGTCGTGACGAGATGACGGTCACCGCCGTCATCAGCCGCAGCCGGTGTTGAACCCGCAGCTCCCGCACGTGTAGCAACTGCCGGTCCGCTGCATCATGCCGCCGCACTGCTGGCACGCCGGGCCCAGGTCAAGGCCGCGGCGCACCACCGGCAGCACCGGCGGGTCGTCGGTGAGCGCCGAGGTGGCGGGCCGGGCCGGGGCGACCGGCGCGGTCGGTCCCGCGGTGTCGCTCAGGTGCGAGCTGGCCGCGTCCTGGGCCGCCTGGCGCGCCCGGACCTCCTTGGTGAGGATGCCGAGCTCCTCCTGGAGGTCCGTGTCCAGGAAGCGCGAGGCCAGCCAGCGCATGATGTAGTCGGGCATCGACTTGGAGAACGGGATCTCCGGGTTGGAGGTCATGCCCTCGGGCTCGAAGCGCATGTAGCTGAACTTGCGCACCAGCGTCTCCAGAGGCACCCCGTACTGCAGGGAGAGCGAGATCGCCGTCGCGAACGAGTTCATCATGCCGCGCAGCGTGGAGCCCTCCTTGCCGATGTCGGTGAGGAAGATCTCCCCGATCGTGCCGTCCTCGTACATCCCGGCGGTGATGTAGCCCTCGTGACCGCCGATCGAGAACTTGTGGGTGATCGACTGCCGCTCACGCGGCATCTTGCGGCGCTTGGGGCCGACCTTGGCCAGCGCCTCGGTCACCGCCTTGTCGATCGCGGTCTGGATGTCGGTGTCGGCCGGCTTGTTCGTCTGCGCGTCGGTGCGCAGCGCCTGCGCGGTCTTGGAGCCGTCGCGGTAGATGGCCAGCGCCTTGACGCCCAGACGCCACGCCTGGATGTAGGCATCGGCGATGTCCTCGACCGACGCCGTCTGGGGCATGTTCACGGTCTTGGAGATCGCGCCGCTGATGAACGGCTGCACCGCGCCCATCATCTTGATGTGGCCCATGTGCGAGATGGCCCGCTCGCCGACGGCCACGTCGAAGACGGCCAGGTCCTCGTCCTCGAGGCCGGGCGCGCCGATGATCGTGCCGTGCTCGTTGACGTAGGCGACGATCTGCTCGATGTGCTCGTCTGAGTAGCCCAGCGTCTGGAGCGCCAGCGGGACCGTCTTGTTGACGATCGTCATCTGACCGCCGCCCACCAGCTCCTTGAACTTCACCAGCGAGAAGTCGGGCTCGACGCCCGTCGTGTCGCAGTCCATGAGGAAGCTGATCGTGCCCGTGGGGGCCAGCACCGTCGCCTGCGCGTTGCGGTAGCCGTGCTGATCGCCGGTCTCAACCGCCGCGTCCCACGTGGTGCGGGCCGCCGTGAGCAGCGCGCCGTCCAGGCAGTCCTCCACCGGGATGGCGTACGACGCGTCGCGGTGCATCCGCATGACGCCGTTGTGCGCTTCACGGTTCTCCGGGTAGCGGTCGTACGGCCCCATCGCGGCGGCGACCCGCGCCGAGCCCAGGTAGGCGCGACCGGTCATGAGCGCAGTGATCGCGGCGGCGGTCCCGCGGCCGGGGTCGGAGTCATAGGGGACCCCGTCGGCCATCAGGTAGGCGCCCAGGTTGGCGTAGCCGAGGCCGAGCTGACGGAAGGCGCGCGCGTTGGCGCCGATCTGCTCGGTCGGGTAGCTGGACGGCGAGACGATGATCTCCTGCGCCAGGAACATGATGTCCACCGCGTGCTCGAAGGACTCGACGTCGAACGTGCCGTCGCTGCGCCGGAACTTCATGAGGTTCAGCGACGCCAGGTTGCAGGCCGAGTCGTCGACGTGCATGTACTCGCTGCACGGGTTGGAGGCGTTGATGCGGCCCGACACCGGGGAGGTGTGCCACTGGTTGATCACCGTGTCGTACTGGACGCCGGGATCGGCGCAGCGCCACGCGGCCTCGGCGATCTCCTTCATGAGCTCGCGCGCGGGGATCGGCTCACCGATCGGCTCACCGGTCACGCGCGCGATGAGGTGCCAGTCCTCGTCGTTCTCCACGGCGCGCATGAACGCGTCGGACACCCGCACCGAGTTGTTGGCGTTCTGGTACTGGATGGAGAAGAAGCCCTCGCCGTCGATCGACATGTCAAAGCCCGCATCGCGCAGCGCGGCGGCCTTCTCCTCTTCCAGGGCCTTGCACCAGATGAAGTCACGGATGTCGGGGTGGTCGATATCGAGCACGACCATCTTGGCCGCCCGGCGCGTCTTGCCGCCCGACTTGATCGTCCCGGCCCACGCGTCGGCTCCGCGCATGAAGCTCACCGGCCCGGACGCGGTCCCGCCCTTGGTCAGCGGCTCCATCGAGCCGCGGATCTTCGAGAGGTTGATGCCCGATCCCGAGCCGCCGCGGAAGATGTTGCCCTCCTTGGTGTTCCACGCGAGGATCGAGTCCATCTCATCCTCGACGGAGAGGATGAAGCAGGCGGAGCACTGCGGGCTCTCCTCGAACCCGACGTTGAACCAGACCGGCGAGTTGAACGCGGCGAGCTGGTGCAGAAGGATGTGGGTGAGCTCCGCCTCGAAGGAGTCGGCGTCCGCGTCGGTGGCGAAGTACCCGCGCTCGCGACCCCAGGCGGAGATCGTTCCGGCGACGCGGCCGATCATCTGCTTGACCGAGCTCTCGCGCGCCGGCGATCCGAGCTGGCCGCGGAAGTACTTCTGAGCGACGATATTGGTGGCGTTCTGGGACCACGCCTTGGGGAACTCGACACCGAGCTGCTCGAACGACACCTTGTCGCCGTGCCCGATCCGCGCGTCGCGCCGCTCCCACTCGACGGCGTCGAATGGATGCGTCCCGGGCGTCGTGAAATAACGGCGCACCGAGAGGCCGTCGACCGCCTGGGAATCAGAGCTCATCTGCGTTTGCGGTGCGTTCGACATCAACTGCGGCTCCTCTCGTTTCCGCCTGCCTCGGCGCTCCGATCTCGGCTCCGGGGCGGCCGAGCGGGGGGAGGGAATGCTTGCGAACGGCTCGGACGGAAACGATCCCGAGCCGGTCCTCGTGCGAGGCGGCGGTGTGAGCCTCTTTCCTCCTCTCAGTTTACTAGGCAGAAGCAGCCAAATCGGCCTGCGCACCGGCCGTAGTAGCGTCGCGCCAGATGCCGAACGCGCGCCTGCAGCGGGCGGTGACAGCCGCCTCCGCGGGCGCCGCGAACCCGGAATTTGCGGGTCCGGATACGTTCGCTCGACCGGCTGCGCCGGTCGCACTCGCGGTCGCGCTGGTGGCCGCGTGCCTGTACGCCGCCTTCGCCCACGGCGCGGTCGCGTCCGCAGACGAGGAGCGCCTGCAGCTCGCGCTCGCCGTCATCTCGCTGGCGGGAGCCGTCGCGTGGTGCCGCGGCCGGCTCAGCCTGCGCGCGCCCGGGCGCGTGTGGGCGGCCCTTGGGCTGCTCGCCGCGTTCGCGTTCTGCAGCGGCGTCACGGTCATCTGGAGCGTCGCCCCCGCCGCACCTGGACCGAGTGCAACCGCGTGATGACCTACGTCCTGGGCGACGCACGCGCGTGTCCGCGGCGCGGGCGGGCCGCATCGCGCGGGCGCTGCTCGCCGGCGCCGCGGTTCTCGCCGTCGCGGGGATCCTGGCGGTCGCCGTCTCGCCGCGCGGATTGACCGGGACGGTCTCCCATGCCTGGTCGAGCTTCACCGCTACGCGTGCGACGAGCGTCACCAACCCCAGCCGGCTGCTCTCGGCCGACTCCGAGAACCGGTGGGTGTGGTGGAAGGAGGCGGCGCGCGCATTCGGCGATCGGCCGGTCCAGGGGTGGGGCGCCGGGTCGTTCGCTGTCGTGCACCTGCTCTACCGCCGTGACCGGCTCGCCGTCCAGCAGCCCCACAGCCTGCCGCTCCAGCTCCTGTCAGAGACGGGGCTGATCGGCGCCGCGCTCGGCCTCGGGGCGCTGGGCCTCCTGCTTGCGGCCGGGGGTCGCGCCGTGCGCCGCCAGGACCCGCGCGCGGCGGCGCCGCCGGCGGCGCTCTTGGCGGTCGGCGCCGCCTTCTGCGTTCATGCGCTCTATGACTGGGACTGGGACATCCCGGCGGTCACCATGCCGGCGCTCATCGCCCTCGGGGCTCTCGGGGCGAGCGCTCCTGCGCGAGCCCGGGCCGCACCCTGGCCGGGGGAGCGGGCGCGCGCGCGTGTGGCGAGGTCACGCGCGGCGGCGGGCGCGGTGGCCGTGATCTGCCTGGCGGCCTTCGCCGGCTCGGTGGTCGTCCCGCGTGTGGCGGCCGCCGACGCCGCGCGAGCTCTCGTCGAGGCCTCGACGGGAACCCCCGCCGCGCTTGAGCGGGCGCTCGCCGATGCGCGCCGGCCACCCACCTGGATCCGCTGTCCGACGCCGGGCTGCGTGCCGCGGCGACGATCGCCGTGCACCGCGGCGACCTCACCGCCGCCCGCGCTGCTCTGCTGGCGGCGGTGCGACGCCAACCCAGCGATGAGCAGGCTGGCAGGAGCTGGCGGTCACCGACGTCGCCCGGGGCGACCGGGCAGAGGCGGCGTCGCGGCGCGGCGGGTCGCCGCGATCGACCCGCGAGGGTCAGCTCCGTGAGCGGGCCTGCTCGGCGGCCTGGCTGAGCTCGCGGGCGGCCTGCTCCAGCGCGTCGGCCTCGGCCCTGGCCACGAGCGCCTCCATCTGAGCCGCGGCATGCGCCTCGGCCAGCCGGGCGCGCGTGTCGGCCAGCTCCGTGGTTGTCTCGGCCAGGCGGCGCTCGAGCTCCCCGCGCCAGATCTCGAGCTCTTCGAGCGTGGCCGTCATCGTCTCGTTCTCCCCCTGCAGCTGGGTCGCCCGCTCACGTGCCTCGCCCAGCGCGGCGGTCAGCGTGGCCACCTGATCGGGATCGGCGTCGGCGCGCTCGCTGCTCGGGGCGGCACGACGGGCCGCGCCCGCGGTGGGGGTTCCGAGCTCGACGGTGTCCCCGTCGTCGAGCTCGAGCCGGAATCTCGTCCCCGCGGCGACCAGAGCCGCGGGCACGGAGTAGGCCGCGCGGAGCACACCCTCGGCGTCGGGCGGCGAGGGCAGCGCCGGGAAGCGCTGGGAGCCGTCGCCGGTGTGGGCGACCAGCGCCGGGCGCCAGTCGGGTGCCGAACGTGGGTGCGAGGACCGGCCGTTGACACGCAGGAGCATGACGGACGAGCCGACCGCCACATGCTCGAACTCAGTGATCGTCAGCGCGTCGGAGTCGTGCGTCATGACCGTCTGTGGGCGAGGTCTGTTAAATCGCGGGGGCTCATGTCCTCAGATCCGACCACCCAGAGGTGTACCCGATGAAGCTTCTCGTCACCGGTGGGGCCGGCTACATCGGCTCGATCGTGTCACGTCAGCTGCTCGCGGCCGGTCACGAGGTGGTCGTCTTCGACAGCCTCGAGCGCGGCCATCGCGCCGCGGTCGCGCCGGCTGCGCGCTTCGTGCACGGCGACCTCCGCGATGCCCAGGTGATCGCCGGCACCGTCTCCGACGGCTTCGACGGCGTGCTGCACTTCGCCGCCCTGGCGCTCGTCGGCGAGTCGGTCACCCAGCCCGAGCTCTACTACCACGCCAACGTGGTGGGCACGATGAACCTGCTCGACGCGATGCGGGCCGCCGAGGTCCCGCGCCTGGTCTTCTCCTCGACCTGCGCGGTCTACGGCCAGCCCGACGATGTGCCGATCCCCGAGACCGCGCCCCCGCGCCCGGCCAACGCCTACGGGGCGTCCAAGCTCGCCGTCGACATGATGATCACCGACTACTGCCGGGCGCACGGCATCGGGGCCGTCAGCCTGCGCTACTTCAACGTCGCCGGGGCCAGCGGCGATGCCGGGGAGGACCATTACCCCGAGACCCACCTGATTCCGAACATCTTGCGCACGGCCCAGGGCCGCAACCCATACGTGGAGGTGTTCGGCACCGACTACCCGACGCCCGACGGCACCGCCATCCGTGACTACATCCACATCGAGGACCTCTCCGACGCCCACCTGCTCGCTCTCGACGGCACCACCGCGGGCACGCATCGCATCTTCAACCTGGGCACCGGCAGCGGGTTCTCGGTCCGCCAGGTGATCGACGTGGCCCGCGCGGTGACGGGCAGCGATATCGAGGTCCGGGAGGCGCCGCGTCGGCCCGGCGATCCGCCCGCGCTCGTCGCCGCCTCGCAGCTCATTCGCGCCGAGCTGGGCTGGGAGGCGCGCAAGCCCGAGCTCGAGCAGATGATCGCCGACGCCTGGGCGTTCGCGCAGGCCCGGCCCACGGGCTACTCGGACTCGGGCGGCCAGGGCGGCTAGGCCGCGTAGCTCGCTCAGCCGATCAGGTCGGCGATCGCGGCGAGCGCGTCGGCGAGGACCGCCGCGGGTGGCTGGTCGGCGTCGATGACGCGGATGCGGTCGCCCTCGGAGCCGGCCAGCGCGTCGTAGGCCGCCGCGATGCGCGCGAAGAACGCGTCGGGCTGTTGCTCGAGGCGGTCGGGCGGCGCGCCGCGCTCCGCCGAGCGGGCTCGGCCGGCCGCGGGGTCGATGCGCAGCAGCAGCGTGCGGTCCGGGACCAGCCCGCCGGTGGCGAAGGCGTTGATGGCGGCCACCGCGTCGACGCCCAGGTCGCGCCCCGCGCCCTGGTAGGCCAGCGACGAGTCCACGAACCGGTCGAGCACGACCAGGCGGCCGGCCGCCAGCATGGGTTCCAGCGCCTCCTCCACCAGCTGCGCCCGGGCGGCCGCGTAGAGCAGCGCCTCGGCACGGGCGCCGATCGTCGCGTCGGGGTCGTGCACCAGTTCGCGGATCCGCTCGGCGGTACGCACGCCTCCCGGCTCGCGCAGGAGTGTGGGCTCCGCGCCGCGCCGGGCCAGCGCCTCGACCAGCCCCGCGGCGAGCGTCGATTTGCCCGCTCCGTCGATGCCCTCGATGGTGATCAGCGTGCCGTGTGCCATGACCGTGAGCGCCCGACAGTATCGGCCCGGCCACCCCACTAGGATCGGATCCGGTGCTCGCTGAACTGGAACGTCATCCTCACGCTCGCGCGGTGTTGGCACCGGCGTTGGGCCCGCCCCCGCGGCCCTCGCACGCCTACCTGTTCCATGGACCCGGCGGGGCCGGCAAGCGCGCCGCGGCCCGTGCGCTGGCAGCGGCGCTCCTGGCCGAGGGCGAGGCCGATCCCGACAGCGCCCGCGCCCGCGTGTTGAGCGGCGCCCATCCCGACCTCACCTGGGTGGTGCCGAGCGGCGCCCACGAGATCCTGGTCTCCGATATCGACGAGCCGGTCATCTCGGCGGCGAGCAAGACGCCGTTCGAGTCCAGCCGGCGCGTGTTCGTGATCGAGCGCGCCGACGAGCTCGGCGACGAGGCCGCCAACCGCATGCTCAAGACGCTGGAGGAGCCCGCGTCGTTCGTCCACCTCATCCTGCTCACCGACCGCCTGGGGGAGATCCTCCCGACGATCCGCTCGCGCTGTCAGACGGTCCGCTTCGAGGCGCCCAGTGAGGAGGAGGCCTCCGCCTCGGTTCAGGAGCTCGGCGTGTCGGCCGAGACCGCGCTGGCCTGCGTGCGCCTCGCCCTGCAGGACGCCGACCGCGCGCGGGAGTTGGCCGGCGCCGAGGGTCAAGCCCTGCGCGCCGCCGCCGAGCGCTACGCGCGCTGTGCCATCAGCGGGGAGATGGCGGAGGCCCGGCCGTGGACGGAGATGCTCTCAGCGGTCAGGGCACGCGGGGAGGCGGCGGGGACCGAGCTCGAGGCGTTGGCCGCGGCCGAGCTCGAGCTGACGTCCCGCAAGGACCGCAAGCGCGTCGAGACCGAGTGGTCGGAGCGCATCCGGCGCAGCCGGCGGCGGGTGCAGACGGGTGCCCTGGACCTGGGGCTTCAGCTCGTCTCGCTGTGGTTCGCCGACCTGGCGTGCCTGGCCTACGGCGCCGGCGAGCTGGTGCGCCACTGCGACCGCGCCGACGAGCTCGAGGCCGACGCCGGAGTCGACCCGGCGCGACTGCGACGGGCCATCGAGCTGGTGGAGGACACTCGGGAGCGGTTCTTGCTTAATGTGTCTGAGGATCTGGCATGCGAGGCCTTGGCGTACCGCCTGCAGCACACCCTGCGCCGATGAGCGCGGCCGCGCGCGTGTACCTGCGCGCGCCGGCACGCTCTGACCGGGAGGAGTTCACGGGACTGATGCGCGTCAGCCGCGCCTTCCACAGCCCGTGGGCCACCGCGCCGACCGACGACGAGCGCTTTTCGGCCTACCTCGCCGATGCCCGCCGCGCCGACTTCGAGGCCATGCTCCTGTGCCGCACCGGGGACGACGCGATCATGGGCTTCTTCAACCTGTCTCAGATCGTCCGCCGGCGCCTGCAGAGCGCCTACCTGGGCTACGCCGTGGGGCAGCCGTTCGCCGGGCAGGGGTACATGCGCGAGGGGATCGAGCTCGTCCTGCGCCATGCCTTCACCACGCTGCAGCTGCACCGCATCGAGGCCAACATCCAGCCGGGCAACGCCAACTCACTGGCGCTGGCCCGCGGCGCCGGGTTCCGTCGCGAGGGCTTCTCGCCGCGCTACCTGAAGATCGGCGGCCGGTGGCGCGACCACGAGCGATGGGCGATCCTCGCCGAGGAGTGGCGCGGGCGCACCGGCGAGCCCGACCAGCCCGACGGACCCTTCTAGCTGACAGCGTGCCGGGGCGCGGCTAGGTTGCCGCGCCGTGCCCACGCCCTCCCGCATCACGCCCACACGTCGCGCGCGGGGTGGACGGAGCGCTCGGGGGCGGCTGTGGGCGACGGCGGCCGTTCTGACGATCGCGCTGGGCATGCTGCTGGGGGCCGGCTCGGCATTCGGCGGCTCCTCCATCCGTCCCGCCCCGTCGTGCCCGAACGCCTATGTGATCATGGGCCCCAGCGCCGCCGCGGAGAAGCAGTTCCAGGCGACGATGCTGTGCCTGATCAACGCGGTGCGCAAGGCCGAGAAGCTGCCCGCGCTCAAGCTGGCCAAGCCGCTTGACGAGGTGGCACAGGCGCAATCGGTCAAGTTCGCACGGACCGGCAGCGCCAGTCACGGCTCCTCGATCACCGACATCGCCAAGCGCTTCGCGGCCAAGGGCTATCACTCCGCGGCCTACGACGAGGGGTTCGACTTCCTGGCCACAGGGGCAACTCCGTATTGGTTCGTCTCCGACATCCTCAGCCGGCACGGCCTCCCGTGCACGCAGGTGCTCGACCCGCGGTTCCGGGACTTCGGCGTGGCCTCGACCGGGGTCCTCAGCAACGGCAGCTCGGTGCCGGACATCTCCACGCTTGCGATGGAGTTCGGCCTACGGGCCGGCCAGCATCAGCCGTCCTCCAACACGCGCCCCGCCGCCTCCTGCCCCCACACGATCCCCGCGCCGGTGGTCAGGGGCGTGCCCGTCCAGGGCGCCTCAGAGCCGGCGCCCAGCGGCGGGACCGTCGGGATCGGCCTCAAGTGCGCCGCCAAGGTCCCCTGCACCCTGACCGCGACGGTGACGCTGCCTGATGCCAAGGCGACGGCGACGACGCCGGGTCCGGTGACGATCCCGGCCGGCAGGTCGCTGGTGATCTCGTTCACGTTCACACCGGCTCAGGTCGAGGAGGAGCGCAGCAGCGCCAATTCTGTCGCCGTCGTCGTCGAGCACAACACCGCGCCCGTGACCTACGACAACAAGGTCATCGAGTTTCTGCCGGCGTCCAAGGGCTGATCGCAGCTCGCGCTCAGGCGGCCACGTCGAGCGTGTAGGCCGGGTGCGTTGTGTCCTCCGCCGAGGAACCGGCCGACTCGTTGGCACCGTCCGCGCTTCCGTGCGCGTCGGCGATAGCGCGCACGGCTGCCCAGGTGGCGTATGGCTGGGGATAACCCGCCATGGGATTCGCAACCGGGATCTGCATCGGGATGAACCCCTCCTTGGGCTGTTTTTTCAAGTACCGGGCGCGACGGCCGATCACCATCACGCGCCACAAATCGCGGGAACTATCGGCTGAAGCTTGGGGTCGGCTTGAGCCGCTGTCGACGAATGGTGTGTATGGGCCCTCTCGACGGTTCATACGAACGTCCAGGAATCTCGCCCCCAGGACCCGATCGATGCCGTGTGGCGCCGGGGCCATGGTCCGGGCGCCCCCTCACACCGGTCACGCGTGACAGAGAGCACCGAGAGCGAATGCCCTCTCCGCCGAGGGTCCTGGCGTGTCAAGCCTGACGGCACCTTAGATTCTCCACAGTCGCGCTGATTCTGTCCTTCGTGTGGGCACCGTTGGTGTTGGGTGTGCATTCGCACTAAGTCGAACATCTGTTCGGCTAGAGTAAGGGTCACTGCAGAGGACTCGGCCGCGCGAACAGCGTGTGTTCCCCAACTTGGTCACTGTGGTTTTTGACTCCCATCGGATTGGATTTCGCATGACCGCTTCTCAGCAGAAGATCGTGCAGTACCTCAGCGAGGCCCGGGCGAGCGAGCATGCTCTCGTCCGTGTGCTGCAGTCGCAGATCGCCATGACCCCGAGCGGCACCTACCGCTCCGCCTTGGAAACACATCTCAACGAGACGCGCCGCCACCTCCAGCGCGTGAGCGATCGTCTCGACTCACTCGATCATGGCTCCAGCCCGCTCATGGTCGCCATTGGCTTTTGGGAGGATGTGATCGGTCAGGCGTTGGCGTTCACCAAGACTCCCCTCGACTTGCTGCGCGGCTCCGGCGGCGAGGAGAAGATCCTGAAGAACGCGAAGGACACGTGCGCCACCGAGGCGCTGGAGATCGCGACTTACACCGCGATCGAGCGGCTCGCGCGATCGGTCGGCGATGACGAGACCGCCGAGCTGGCTCAGAGGATCCTCGCTGACGAGGAGAAGATGCTCGCCCGCGTCATGCGCGAGATTCCCAAGCTGACCGACGCGGTTGTACGCGCTGAGATCAACGGCGACCCTTCCTATGAGATCACCACCACCGGGGCCGCCGACACTGTTCGCGACGCCGGCGCCGCGACCCAGAAGGCCGCCCGCGCCACAAGCGGTGCGACCAAGCGCACCGCCCGCAGGGCCCGCAAGGTCCCGGGCGTCGCCCAGGTCGAGGGTCAGGTCAAGGGTGCCTTGGCCGGCGAACAGGACCTCGCGATTGCCGGTTACGACAAGCTGACTGCCGAGCAGATCACCGACAAGCTGACTGGGCTCTCCCAGATCGACCTCGCCAAGATCGACTCCTACGAGCGCAGGCACCAGGACCGCACCACGATCCTCAGCCGCGTCACCTCGTTGCGTGGCAGCGAGCCGTGGCCCGGCTATGACGAGCTCACCACCACCGAGGTGCAGGCCGTCCTCTCCGAAGGCGACGAAGAGCGCGTCAGGGCTGTCCGCGCTTACGAGCGCGCACACAAGAATCGCGCTGGCGTGCTCAAGGCGACCGAACGCGAAATCGCCAACGCCTAAAGCTCCACGGTGCTGCGGGGACGAGAACCCCCGCAGCACCGCGCAGCGCAGGTCCGAGGGTCGCGAGGGTCGGCTACCCTTCCCCCCAGCAGCGATCGACCGGGATTCTGCGGCCCCGCGCAGCCTCTATGCGATCGGGGATTGCAGAAAGCCCGGTAAACGGCCGCAAACGCCGACGTAGCTCAGCTGGTAGAGCACTTCATTCGTAATGAAGGGGTCCGGGGTTCGAGTCCCCGCGTCGGCTTCTCGCCGTGGGCATCCGTCGGCTCTCCAACGATCGGTGCGCGCCTTGCGCCGGCACCTGCGCGGAGGACCGCGCGGGCGCCGACGTGGCGTGCTGTGTTCAATCTGCCGCTACCGGCGGAAACCGCCGATCCTGAAGCTGGCGGCCTGGTCGAGTTCTGTCGACGAGGTTCCCACCAGCACCTTGTAGCGCCCCGGCGCAACTGTCCACTGACCGCCTGCGGCGTTGAAGTAGGCCAGGTCACTCGGCCCGAGCCGGAAGAGGACGAGCCTGCTCTGGCCGGGAGCGAGTGTCACGTTGGTGTAGCCCTTGAGCTGCTTGGGCGGCTCTTGGGCGGCCGGCGGTGACTGCAGGAACAGCTCAACGGTGGCGGGTCCGGGACGCCGGGAGGCGTTGGTGACCCGGGCGACCACGAACGCGTCTCCGCGGCGCCGGTTGTAGAACGCGCGCGTGCCCGACACCCGGAACTGCTCGTAGGAGAGGCCGTAGCCGAAGGGGAACAGGGGACGCTGGCCGGTGGCGTCATACCAGCGGTAGCCGACGTCGAGTCCCTCGGCGTAGCTCTCGTTCCCGTTCGCATCGCCCGGGTAGGTGTTCGGCGGGTTGGCGGCCGCCGGTCCCTGGTTGGCGTTGGCCGGGAAGGTGACCGGCAGCCGGCCACCGGGGTTGGCGTCGCCGAACAGCACGGCCGCGATCGCGGGACCGAACTGCTGGCCGGGATACCACGCCTCGACGACGCTTGAGACCTCGTTCAGCCACGGCATCAGCACCGGCCCACCGGTGTTGAGCACCACGACGGTGCGCCGGTTGACGTGGGCCACGGCGTCGATCAGCTGGTTCTGATCGCCGGGCAGTGATAGCGAGTCGCGGTCCATGCCCTCGCCCTGGGCGTCGTTGGCGAACACAACCGCCACGTCCGCCCGGCGAGCGGCGGCCACTGCGGCGGGGATGCCCGACTGCGACGGGGTCTGCCAGCCGAAGTGGATCTCCTTGCTGAACAGGCCGCTGCGGCTCGAGTAGTCGATCTCGAGGGGAACCGGCTGGCCGGCCTGGAGCTGGACCGTGCCCTGGAGCACGTAGTGCGGGCCGACGACGAACTGGGTGGCCTCGCGATAGGCCGGCCCGAACGTCTGCCCGGCGATCTTGAGCGTCGCCACCCCGGCCTCCGCCAGGGTGAATCGGTACAGCCCCGATTCGGTCGGGGTCAGGGTGCCTGTCCATCGGGCAGACCAGTTCGGCCCGACCCCGGTCGGCGGACTGGCGACGTCGACGGTCGGATCGACCTGCGTGAGCGCCGGCGCCCCGCTCGAGTCGAAGTTGTTCCAGTACTGCCCGAGCAGCCCCTGACCGCCGCCGCCGCTCGGGGTGAGCACCGAGGCGGGCACCAGTGTCGGCGATGCGACATCGCCGGCCGAGCCCTGCACCGTGGTGAGGTTGACGCCCGCCTGCGCCGCGCGGGTCGTGATCCCCTGCGCCGGCGTGATCGCCTGACCGGGCGCGAGCGGGACACCGGCCGAGCCGCCGGTCACGAACACGGCATCATCGCCGGTCGGCCCGATCAGCGCGACCGAATGCACATGACGCGAGAGCGGGAGCGTGCCCCGGTCGTTCTTGAGCAGCACGGTCCCGGCCTCGGCCACGTCGGTGGCGACCTGCTGGTGCTGCGGCGTCGACACCTCCGTGGAGGGCGTCGCCGGAAGCGGATTGTCGAACACCCCTGAGTCGAACATGGCGAACAAGATGCGCCGGACCGCGTCGTCCACGCGGGCGGACGGGATCTGGCCTGAGGTCAGGTCGGCCGCGGTCAGCGCGTTGGGCGCTCCGGGGAGAGCGGCGAGATCGACCCCGGCGTTCTCGGCCGCGACCGGGTTGCGCACCGCGAACCCGAAGTCCGGGACCACGAACCCGTTGAAGCCGTCGCCCTGCTTGAGGTCGCCGAGCGTGTTCGGGTTCTCACAACTCGGTGACCCGTTGATCTGGTTGTAGGAGCACATCACCGAGTCCACGCCGCCCTCCTGCACCGCTGTACGGAATGGGGCCTCGTAGATCTCCTGCAGCGCGCGCTCCGACACCTGGACATTCACTGCCGGCGCGCCGACCGACGCGAATCCGATCCGGCCGAAGTCCTGGTTGTAGGCGGTGTAGTGCTTGAGTGTCGAGATGACGTGCTGGCTCTGGGCACCGCGGACTACCTGGGCGGAGGTGTTGCCGGCCAGGAACGGGTCCTCGCCTTCGGCCTCGGGCTGCCGGCCGGCCAGCGGCGCGCGGTCGATATCCACCGCGGGGCCCCACCAGAAGTTGAAGCCCTCCCCGCGGGCCTCGGACCCCACCACGTCGCCATACGCCCGCGCGAGGTCGCGGTTGAACGTCGCCGCCAGATCCTGACCGGACGGCAAGGCCGTCGTGCCCGGGTTGCGCAGACCGTCCGGGCCATCATCGCCGTTCAGCGCGGGAATCCCGAGGCTCTGCAGCGGCGCGAAGTTCGCCAAGACCAGATCGACCTTCTGATCGGTCGTCATGGCCGACAGCAACTCGCTCGCGCGTCGTAGCGCCGGCTGATTCGGGTTGCGCCAAGGCTGAGTGGCGGTGGCTGCGCGTCGACTCGGTGACGCGGCCACAGCCGCACCGACGCACCAGCCCACTGTTGCGAGAGCCATTACCGTCGCGGCTAGGTAACGCTTACCTGTCATCGTCCCTCCCTCACTCCTGCGCCCGTGGGCGCTCCGTGGCCAGTCGCCGTGTGACGCCAACCGTTGCCAGCAGCCGTTCCGGGCAGCCCGTTCAGAGCGGCTGCTCCTCAACCCACGCGCGGCGCTCGACGGAGAGCGGGTCCCTCTCGATTCGCGAAGTGTGATCGACGATCATCGTCAGCCGCGTGTCCAGCCTCATACGGCGCCCAGCCATGGTCCCTGCCGCGCACGAACTGTACCCAGCACCATGCACCGTGTCGATCGATGACAAAGCTCTCAAATCCTCCCCGAACCTTCTGGTGGCGACCGAGGTCGCCGGAACCGCGGACTCGCGATTAGCTGTCTCACGGGTAAGGGTCCGGTTCGAGGCTCCGGCGTCGGCTCGCCCCAGAACGCCTCGCTCATCCGGCCGGTAGCCTCGTGCTATGGCGACGACCGAGGCGTTTCGAAGCGACCAGTTCCCGGATCTCGCGGACGAGGTGCTGTTCCCACGGCTGTCCGACGCCAAGCTGGCCTGGCTCGGCAAGCGTGGCCGACGGCGGACGGTGGCGCCCGGGGAGGTCCTCTACGAGCACGCCGTCCGCGACGCGCCCTTCTTCGTCATCGAGCATGGGCTGGTCGAGTTCATAGATCGCAAGCCCGGCAAGGACGTCTACATCGCCCAAGCCGACAGTCGCACGTTTATCGGTGACATCGCGGTGTTCACCGGTGAGCCCACGATCAGCGCCTGCGTCGCCGTGGAGTCGACGGACGTCATCGAATTTGATCGGGCCAAGCTGCGCGCGATGGTGGCTCGTTGGCCGGAGTTCGGCGAGCACATTTTCGCCACGCTGCTGGAACGGCGCGCATGGCACGAGGCCAGGGGGGACGGCGTGATGCGGCTCATCGCTCCACGGGGATCCCGCCGCGCCTTCGAGGTCCGCGATCTGCTCGAGCGCAATCTGCTCCCCGTCCGCTTCTTCGATGTCGACACCGACGAGGAAAGTGCCGCGATGCTCAAATGGCTCGACATTCCGCGGTCTGAGACGCCGGTCCTGGTCCATGCGACCCAGGTGATGCGCAATCCCTCCGCGGCGCAGGTCGCGCGGTCGCTGCGCCTGCGAGCCGAGGTGGACGGTGAGCGGTTCGACATGGTCGTGCTCGGCGGCGGGCCGGCGGGCCTGGCGGCGGCGGTCTATGGTGGCTCGGAGGGGCTGAGGACGTTCGTCGCGGAAGCCTGGGCGCCTGGGGGTCAGGCCGGAACCAGCACTCGGATCGAGAACTACCTCGGCTTCCCGACCGGGATCTCGGGCACCCAGCTGACCCGCAACGCGACTCTCCAGGCACGGCGCTTCGATGCCGTGCTGTCGAGCTTTCACAGCGCCGTCGAGATGGCCGACGGACCCGACGGGCTGCTGCGCGTCGACCTCGATGACGGCCAGCACGTACTCGGCCGCTCGGTGGTGATGGCGACCGGTGCACGCTGGCGCGAGCTGGATGCCGAAGGCATCGACCGCTTCCGCGGCGCGGGGGTGTATCACGCCGCCATGCCCACCGACGCGGAGCGCTCCCGGGACGAGGATGTGATCGTCGTCGGCGGCGGCAACTCGGCCGGCCAAGCGGCGCTCCACCTGGCTTCGCGGGCGCGCAGCGTGCGCGTCGTCGTGAGAGGCAAAGCCCTCAGCACGACGATGTCGCGCTACCTGACCGACCGAATCGAGCGGTCACCTCGTATCGAGGTGATGACCGAGACCGAGGTTGCAGCCGTCCATGGCTCCGCGACCGTGGAGTCCGTCGACCTCCGCGACGGCCGCACCGGGACGATCGCGCCGGTGGGCGCGACGGCCGTTTTCGTGATGATCGGCGCCACGCCGTGCACCGAGGCTGCGCGCGGGATGCTCGCTCTTGATGCCGCCGGCTACCTGTTGTGCGGAAGTGGCGCGGCGGATTGCGACGGGCATCTGTCGTGGCCACTCAAAGACCGCGAGCCGCATCTCCTCGAGACGGTCCGTCCGGGAGTGTTCACGGCCGGTGACGTGCGTGCCGGAGCTTCAAACCGCGTGGCGGGCGCGGTCGGCGACGGGGCGCTCGCCGTACGGTTCGCGCACGAGGTCCTGGCGGGCTAGGTGAGCTAGGCCGAGAGCCGTCCGCACGGCGCGAGCCGGTCGCGAACGCGAGGGCGCACCATTGTGCGCTCAATACTTGACGGCGCAACTAACTGTGGCTATAATTGTTGCCATCGCAAGTATGTTCGTCGATTGGCGTGGGAGCTCTGTGAGAGATGGAAGATCGGGATTACGAATTCGGCCTTGACTCATTCATGGCGGTCACCGCCGGACTCGATGGCGAGCCGATCGGCGGCGATCAGGTGGTTCGCGACGCGGTCGAGGAGGGCGTGCTCGCCGAGCAGGTCGGGATCGACTCGTTCAACATCGGCGAGCACTATCGCGACGACATGATGGATTCGGCGGCGCACGTGGTGCTTGCGGCGATCGCCGGGCGAACCGAGCGGATCAGGCTCGGCACGGCCGTGACCGTGCTCTCGACTCAGGATCCGGTTCGGCTCTACAACAACTTCGCGACGCTGGACGCTGTCTCCAGTGGCCGCGCGCAGCTGATCCTCGGCCGAGGTTCGGCGATCGAGTCCTTTCCTCTGTTCGGCTACGACCTCCGCGAGTACGAGGAGATCTTCGAGGAGAAGCTGGGGCTGTTCGTGGAGCTGCTCGCCGGCGGACCGATCACCTGGACGGGCAGGTACCGGCCTCCGCTCGACGACGTCGTGCTCACCCCTCCGCTCCCGGCCGGGCACCTCCCGACCTGGGTCGGCTCCGGCGGCAGCCCCGACTCGGTGATCCGTGCCGCCCGGTACGGGCTGCCGCTCATGCTCGCGGTGATCGGCGGAAGGCCAGAGCGGTTCCGCCCGCTGGTCGACCTCTACCGCCGCGCGTTGGCCGAGTACGGGCACCCGACCGACCTCCCCGTCGGGCTCCACACGCTCGGCTACGTCGCCGCCACCGACGCGGAGGCGATCGAGACGCAGTGGCCGCACTGGCGCCACACCTTCGATCGCGTCTCCCGCGAGCGGGGGTGGCGCCAGCCCACCCGCGAGCAGTTCGACGCCGAGACGGCGCAGGGTGCGATGTTCGTCGGTTCCCCTGAGACGGTCGCACAGCGGATCGCGCCCGTGATGCGAGCCCTCGATGTCGACCGGATCGACCTCCACTACGCGCTCGGTCAGGTGCCGGCCGCGCAGCGGAAGGACTCGATCGAACTGCTCGGACGCGAGGTCTTTCCGCGCGTGCGGGAACTGCTCAATGCCGACGCTGGCGACCACGACAGGCGGGGCGCCTCTGCAGCACCCGGAGATGTCGCGAGCCCGGTCCGCTCCACCCACGCGCCGGCGCCGAGCGCGAGGTAGCACGGTGACTCCGGTATCAGCCGCGGTGAGCGCGGGTCAGGACGAGCAGAGCACCGGCTCGGCCGCACCTGCCGACATCGCAGCGAGCGAGCGCGTCGGCATCGTCGGCGCGGGGAAACTTGGGATGGCACTGGCACGCGCCGCGCTCGCCGCGGGCTACGAGGTCGCCGTGGCGAGTTCCGGCCCGGCCGAGCGGATCGCGCTCTCGGTGGAGGTGCTCGCACCCGGCGCCGTCGCCTCGACCGTCGAGGAGGTTGTCGCCTTCGCCGATGTGATCGTTCTCGCGGTACCCACCCATCGGTTCCGTCAGCTCCCGAGCGATCTTTTCGACGGCAAGATCCTCGTCGACGCGATGAACTACTGGCCCGACACCGACGGCGACGATCCGGAGCTGGCGGCGGCAGACGGCGGCTCGAGCGTCGTCGTGCAAGCCCACTTCCCCGCCGCTCGGGTCGTCAAGAGCCTCAATCAGCTCGGGTATCACGAGCTCGATGAGTACCCACGCCCTCCGGGCGCGCCCGATCGCATCGGGGTGGCCGCGGTCGGCGACGACCGGCTCGCGGTGCGCACCGTGATGCATCTGCTCGACCGGCTCGGATTCGACCCGGTCGACGCCGGCTCGCTCGCCAAGGGGAAGCTGCTCGAACCCGACGGCTCGCCGTACGCTGAGCCGCTTTCGGCCGCTGCCCTCACCACGCGGTTGTCCGCCGTCTAGCGCGGTCCGAGCCGGCATGAGGCCGGGCGGGCTGCCGGGCGGGGCGCTATGACTCAGCGCGATGACCCACCACGCTGGCGCGCTCGCCTTGGCTGAGGCACAGGTCGCGGCCGTGCGCGACGACCCGTCGTCGCGTCTGGCATTGATGGCCCGGCTGTTCCGTGGGCCGACGGGCCACGCGCCGCGACACGTGCGGTTTCGACTCGCCGCGTTGTCGTTCATGCGCTGGCAGGTGCGGCGCGGCGTGCTCAACCCGTTGGATGGCTCGGCGCCCGGCAGCGTGTGGTGGCGAGCGATGAACGAGCGACTTCTGCGCGACGGATGCGAAGCAGTCGGTCTGGTGGGCGGGTTGGCCGGCGAGCCGTCGTCGCGCGCGGTGGCGCTATGGCTCCAGTTCAGCGCGCGGCCGACCGGGAGCAGCTGGTACCGCGCGCACAACGCGAGCATCGTGGGCGGCTACCTCGAGCACCGGCATCTCGCGGACGCCGAAAGCGCCGCCGAGCGGTTCTTCATGAACGTCGCGCTGGTGCGGGTTCTGTATGCACACGTGCTGGTCGGGGCGCCAAGCCTCGCCCTGGGCCGCTTGGCCCCGCTCGGGCGGCTGCTCGGTGACCCTCGGGCGGGGATGGCCGGAGTCTTCCTCCTACTCCGCCGCGTGGTGCCAGACCAGTATCCGCTCGCGCGTGAGGCGGAGTGGTATGTCGCGGACGAGCAGCGCCTTGGCCGGATGCTCGACTACGCGGTCATCGTGCCTCGCCTCCAGCGCCTGTATGAATGGTCAGCCGAGGACCTCGACGAACCTCGCCTGTTGGAGCTGATTCGCGACGGCAACCCGGTCTACGCGTGGCCGTTCGAGCAGCGACACGTATGGCGCCGGCCGAGCCAGCCACGCGTAGCCCGGGTACTGCAACACGTGACCCGCCCCCGCTGACCCAGTGACGGCGAAGCCGGCCAAAGGTGCCATAGGATTGAGACGTGTCGTTCAAGCGCACGAATCTCAAGCACGACCTGGAGGACGTCGGCCATCGGTTTGACGGTGCGCCGGACCTGGAGTTCCGCATGGCGACCCAGGCACTCGAGCTCGAGAGCTCGGGTCTGACCTACCAGCGCGTCCCTCCCAGCTATCGCTTTCCGTACGGCCACACGCACAGGACGCAGGAGGAGGTGTACGTGGTCGTGCGAGGGAGCGGACGGATGAAGGTCGACGACGAGATCGTCGAGCTCAGCGAGTGGGACGCCGTGCGCGTCTCGCCCGGTACGTGGCGAGGGTACGAGGCCGGGCCGGAGGGCCTCGAGCTCCTCGTCATCGGCGCGCCCAATCTCGGAGACCGTCCGCGCGAAGACGTCGAGGGCCGGCGCGACTGGTGGGCTGACTAGCCCCGGTGGTTGAGCATGAGGCACGGAGAATCCACTCAGTCAGGTGTCATGCCTCTCGTCCAACGGTGCACACGCTCCGGGGCGATCATGGGGATCGCGCTCGGGGGAATTGCCGGCTTGATCCTCGGCCTTGCCGCCAATCCAGCGACTGCCTGGTTTGCCGTCGTTGAGGTGGGGATCCCGGGAGGGATCGCCGGGGCACTCATGGGTGGCCTTGGCGCTGTGATCGTGACAGTGACCCGCCGGATCACCCACAGCGGTATGCCGTCGCCCTGAGGAGTGGGCTGAGGCGCAGCTCGCGCCGGAGGATCAGGAACCCGTCACCCCGACACGGCCGGCGGCCACACGCCGGTCCATCGCTCGACGAGTACCGCTCAAAGCACCACGCCGGCCCCTCACGGCCTGTCGAGTCCGTGCGCTCGGAAGGCGGACCTCGGTGCCCGTCCGGGTCGAGTCCGGCTCGGTGGCGGCGGGCGCCCGTTCGCTGAGCGGCGGATCGGTGAGCCGCTTGATGTCCGCCGCGGCCCTGTGTAGGAGGCGTGACACGTGCATCTGCGAGCAGCTGAGTTGTCGGCCGATCTCGGCCTCCGTCATGAGGCGGGTCAGCCGCAGCGTGAGCGCTTCGCGTTCGAGACTGGGAAGCTCGGTCATCGCCGCTGAGACGGAGAGCACGGTGTCGACGAGCTCGTAGTTGTCGTCCTCGGCGCCGAGTTCGTCCACGAGCGCGCCGGCCTCGCCGCTGTCGCGGTTGAATGTGCGACTGTCAAGAGACACCGAATAGTGGGCGGCGGCCGTCACGATTGCGGCGCGGACCTCACCAGGGGTGAGCTCCAGCACCTCGGCAAGCTCGGCGATGCCCACGCGGCGACCGGAGTGCGTCGTCATGACTCGTATGGCCCGCTGGACGCGCAGTGCCAACTCCTGGGCTTCGGACGGAACGTGCGCCGCCCAGCCGGCACTGCGGTAGTGGTGCTTGAGCTCACCGACAATGGTAGGAGCGGCAAAGGCACGGAAGGGTGTGCCGCGGGCTGGGTCGAAGCGGTCGATCGCCCCGAGCAGTCCCAGTGCTGCCACCTGCACGAGATCTTCGAGCGGCTCGGGAGAGCCGCGATAGTGAACGGCCAGGTTGCGTGCCAGCGGCAGGAAGCGAGCGACCAGCTCGTCGCGAGCCACTCGATCTCGGTCCTGTTGCCAGCGAGAGAGAAGGGTGTCGGTGTCACAGCGCCGAACTGGTCGGTCGTTTGGCGCAAAGGCCTGCGAGCACGACGAGGTGTCGTAGGTCCGGACGTGGGTCGGCGCGAGTACGCCGTGGCTAACCGGCATTGGTGTGAAGCTGGTGGTCCCTGGCGGTGCGCGTTCAGTTCAAAAGCGGTGACGCGCAGCCTGCCCGCAGGGTCATCGTACTCCGAGCGTCAGCGATCATCAACTTCTCGTGTTAAGCCGCACGGTCGGGCGATTTCGACAGTGGTGCAGCGACCGGCCAGTGATCCGCTGGAGCGCCCACCGGGTGTAGGCGCGCGGTGCGATACAGCGCGCGCGCGGGGCCATGAGGGGCAACCAGTTCGAGAGCGGGGACCACAGTCGGGTCGCCGGCAACGTGTTCAAGGCCGTCCTGGCGGCGACCGCGCTCGCGCTGGTGTGCGCGTGGCTGGCGCTGCCCGGCCCGGCCGTCGCCCAGACGCAGTTCACACTCACCGTGACGTTGGCCGGTGGCGGGACGGGATCGGTGCACGACACCAACTTTCACATCGCCTGTCCCACCGACTGCTCGGGGACGCAGTCGTGCATCGTGACGATGAACGCCGACGAGGCCGTCACGGCGACATTCCTGGCGCCCGGCTACGGCACGCTCACGGCGCCCGTTCCCAAGACCCGAAAACACCGCCAGATCCGCACGAAGGTCACGACGGGCTGGCGGTGGGACGCACGCAGGACCGTGCTCACCCGGCTGTCGTTCTCCAACTTGCCGGGCACCGCCAGGATCCTGACCACCTGTACGGGCAAACGATGCCCGTTCAAGAGCCGCACGGGCACCGCGGGCAGCATCAAAGCGTTTGAGCGCGGCCTCGTCGGCAGCGCGTTCGTCAGCGGCGACAAGCTCATGCTGACGATCTCGGCGCCCGGGAGACGCGCCGAGCGCGTCGCCCGGGAGACGCGCCGAGCGCGCGCAGGTGACGATCCGCCACGAACGGATCCCGCCTGCGCAGCTGCTGCGCTAGCCGTTAGCGACAGCGCTCACGCCAGCGTCGGTGATGGCGGCGGCTACGCTCGCCGGCCTTCGAGCAGGATCGTCCACGGCTTGATCGACGTGATCGTGAGCATGCCGTTCTGATGCCAATTGTCCTTCGCGAGGCCGTCTCGGACGGCCTCCTCTGACGGTGCCGAGATCGCGAGGAGGATCTCGCGCTCACCACCGAGTGGTCCCCCCAGGACGACGAACCCTGCGTCGACCAAGGAGTCCATGAACCGTGCGTGCTCATCCCACCCGTCCTGCTCGCGCAGATCGCGAGACCAATCCCATGGACCGCCGCGCTCAAGACGGACCGCGAAGAACACCCGCGTGATGTTACGCGCGTGCGGTGGCGAGCGACAACTCCCACAGACGTTCGGCGGCGTCCGGGTCGAGCGCGTATGGCGCGACCCCGGAGCCGGCGGTGCCGACAGTCTCGGCGGGCAGCGTCTCGGCCTCGTTGCAGTCCTCGAAGTAGCGACCGCCGATGCCTTCGAGCTGAGGCGAGGTGGCGAGCAGCACGCTGGTGGCTGCGCCTTGGGCGATGGTCTTGAACCGGATCGGCGCGCCGTTGACCGTCTGGGTTGTCGCGCCGGTCGTTGCTGCGGTGGCGCGCAGTTGTGCCACCTGCTCTTGATCCATGTAGCGAGACAGGTTCGTCTCGATGATCCCGCCTGGGTGGACGGCGTTGGCGGTGATCCCGTCGGCCGCCCAGTGGTTGGTCGCGCCGACCGCGAACAGAACGTTGGCGGTCTTGGACTGCCCGTAGGCGACCCATGGGTCATACGGGCGCGAGCCGAAGTTGATGTCGTCGAAGACGACCGGCGAGCGCAGGTGGCCGCGGGAGCTGAGCGACACGATCCGCGCGTTGCCGCCCGCCGCCAGCGCGTCGTGGAGGCCGAGCGCGAGCGCGAAATGGCCCACATGGTTGGTCGCGAACTGAAGCTCCCAGCCGTCCGGCGTCAACTCCAGGGAGGGCAGTGCCATCACGCCCGCGTTGTTGACGAGCAGGTGGAGCGGCCCGGTCCAGGCGTCGCTGAACGCGGCGACCGAAGTTGGGTCCGCGAGGTCGAGCGGTCGGACGTCGATGGAGTCGTTTCCGCTCGCGGCGCTGATCTCGGCGGCGGTGCGCCTGCCGGCGTCGGTATCGCGGACGGCGAGGGTCACCGCGGCGCCGGCACTCGCCAGCGCTCGGGCGGTCTCGACGCCGATCCCGGACGAGGCGCCGGTGACGACTGCGTTCCGGCCGGACAGATCGATCCCCTCGATCACCTCGGCGGCCGTCGAGTCAGAGCCAAATGGGGTTTGAATGCGCGTGGTCGATGTCATGACGCTGAGTGTTCAGCTCCGAGCCCACGCGCACAAGAGATCTGTCGATCCTGGTAGTGAGAGGACCAGGATCGAGCATCGGGGGGCGCGTATCGTGTGGGCCACATGGCCCGCGAGAACGTGATCGGCGAGTACCTGCGGGCGCGGCGCGAGCTCATCCAGCCCGCGGATGTCGGGCTCCCAGAGCTGGCCGGACGCCGGCGCGTGCCCGGCCTTCGTCGCGAGGAGGTCGCGTTGCTCGCCGGGGTCAGCGCGGATTACTACGTGCGCCTCGAACAGGGGCGCGACCAGCACCCATCGGCGCAGGTGCTCGACGCCCTTGCCCGAGCGCTGCAGTTGGACGAGGATGCCATCGCGCACCTCCACAGCCTCGCCGAACCCACCGTGCGTCGCCGGCGGCGGCCGAGCCCCAGACCGGAGCGGGTGCCCGCCGGGATTCTCCAGTTGATCTCCACGTGGCACGAGACGCCGGCGTACGTGTACGGCCGCTGTATGGACGTGCTGGTGGCGAATCCGCTCGCGGCCGCGCTCGCCCCCTACTACCGCCCCGGGGAGAACCTGGTCCGAGCGACCTTCCTGGATCCGCGCCTGCGCGACCGCTACGAGGACTGGGATCGCGCCGCCGCCGCGTCCGTCGCGGCGCTGCGCGCGCTGGTCGGCCCCGATGCCGACGATCCTCATTTGAACGAGCTCGTCGGCGAGCTGTCGGTCCGCAGCGAGCGTTTCCGCCAGCTCTGGGCCCGCCACGACGCGCGACCGAAGCGCAGCGGGACGACGCACATCCAGCACCCTCAAGTCGGGCCCTTGGAGCTCGGCTACGAGAAGCTGCCGATCCCGGACGCCGATCGGCAAACCCTGTGCATCTACCACGCCGCGCCGGGCAGCACGAGCGCTCAGGCCCTCACACTGCTCGCGACGGCGATCGCGACCGAGCAGCGCGAGCGCGAGACGGCCCGGTCAGCGTCAGCACCCCTTGCTAGGACTGACGCCCGATCGCGGTCTCCTCAGCGCCGCTCGCCGTCCCAGTAGTCGAGGTCCGGGCTGCGCCGGACCACGTGGTCGAGCGAGTCGTCCTGGCGGCCCCAGACGCCCATCTTGTCGCTGTCCGGGTACTCGATGATGCCGAACTCGTGCTTGTTGGAGAACAGGGTGACGCGGACGGCCTCGGCGCTCGCGTTGTGGACCCGGTGCGCGCCCTCCGGTCCTACGAGGAAGCAGACAACGTCGCCCGGCTCCAGCGTCCGTTCGCCGTCGGGCGTCCGCACCGTTGGCGTTCCGGACACGACGACCATCCACTCCTCATCGCCCCAGTGAAAGTGATAGGGGCAGATCGCCTCCCCCGGCGGCAGGTCATACACGGTCATCGCGAGGCGAGAGGCCCCGAGCCTGGGCGCCAGTTGCGCAGATAGCGCGCGGTACCCGGGCGGATCGCTCTCGTCGCCAACTGTCTGATCGTGAAACAGGTTGAACGTATCCATGGGGGGAGTATGAGTGACCTGCGACGGTGGCAGTACCCGAAGATGGCAGACTCCCCGGCGTGCTGCCCGCGGTGGACCAGGCGTTCCTTGACTCGGCCCCGAGTCGCTTTGCCGACACATTCGAGATCCCTTTGCCGGCGGCGGTGGTGTGGGCGGAGCTGACCCGGGACAACACGCTCGACTGGTGCCGGGGGCTGGACATCACCTGGTTGTCGTCACGGCCGTTCGGGGTCGGGACGAGACGCCGAGCACGATTGCTGGGGGTGATGCTGCGCGTTGACGAGGAGTACTTCGTCTGGGAGGAGGGCCGTCGCAAGGCCTTCCACGTCACGTCGGTGAGACCGGGTGCGTACCGGCGTTCGGCAGAGGACTATCTCGTCGAGCCGCTGGGACCCGACCGCTGCCGCTTCACGTGGACGCTGGCGTTCGAGCTGACCATGTTGGGCAAGCTCAACGGGCCGCTCTCCTCGCTGGTGATCAAGCGCATGTTCGGCGACACACGCGCACACTTCGCGCAGTTGGCGGCAAAATAGTCCAGCCGGCTGGCGTTGTCAGGCGTCGCGTGGAATCACGCGGTCAACCTCGACCGCCTCACCCGAGCGCGTGTCGAGATAGACGACGATGACCGTGGGCGCACCGCCGAACCACGCGCTCAGCTCGCCCTCGCCGACGAAGTCCGCGGCTCGCTGTGAGCCGTCCGGTTCAATCACCCAGACGGGCTGACCCTTGTGGAACTGGCCATCGCCGATGCTCATCAGCGATGCGCACCCAGGCGCTTGCGCTCGCGAGACACTTCCGGCGAGTCTACTCGCCGTGCGCGGGTGCCGGGACAGGTGGGCGGCCGGCTCAGCCGCCGGACCGCGCCTCGGCGAGCGCGGCGAGCACCGCCTCGAGCAGCCGGTCGCGCTCGCGGGCCACCGCCGCTCCGTCCGGGTAGTCGTAGAAGCCGGCGCCCGCGGCCGCGCCCGTGCGCCCGCGGTCGAGAAGTTCGGTGAGAACCGCCGGCGGCGTGTCGGCGTTTGACAGCTTGGGGAACAACTCCCCCGCGACCGAGACAGCGGTCGGGATGCCGGCGAGGTCGCTGCTGCGCATGGGCCCGATCACCGCCCAGCGCGGACCGAGGCAATCGGTGATCACCGCGTCGATCTGCGCGGGCGTCGCCGCGCCCGCCTCCACGAGCGCAAGCGCCTCGCGGATGACCGCGTACTGAAGCCGGTTGGCCAGGAAGCCGTCGATCGCGGCCTCCAGCGCCAGCGGCCGCTTGCCCATGGCCTCGAGCGTCGCCACCGACCACCGCACCACCGCGGGATGGGTGGACGCCGACGGGACCACCTCCACGAGCGGGATGAGGTGGGCGGGGTTGAACCAGTGCCAGCCGAGAAACCGCGCGGGCCGGCGCAGCGCGCCCGCCAGCTGGTCGAGCGACAGCGACGAGGTGTTGGTGGCGATCACGGTGTCATCGGCCACCGCGCCCTCGACCTCGCGCAGCACGGCGAGCTTGACGGGCAGGGACTCGGGGACCGACTCGAGCACCAGATCGGCGCCGGCGACCGCGTCCGCGAGCTCGCCGAGGTACTCGACGCGTGCGCTCCCGGTACCAAGATCCCCCAGTGCCTGCTCTGCCGAGCGCAGCGTCGCGGCGCTGCGCGAGAACATCACCACCTCCGTCCCCGCGGACGCGAGCACGCGCGCGATGTTGCGCCCCATCACGCCGGCGCCCAGCATCGCCGCTCTCACGGCCGTGAGCTCCCGACCGCCCGCAGCTGGTCGGTTCCCCAGCGACCGCTCACGTCGCCGGGGGTGATGACCACGCCTGAGGCGTCGGCGGGCCAGTCGCCCGCGCGTGAGATGACGCCCAATGGCGTGCCGTCCTGATCCCACCCCGACGCGCCCTCCTCGGCGAGGCAGATGCCCAGAACCGGGCGGTCGTAGAGCTTGGCGAGCTCGACGGCGCGGGCGACGCCGGCCTGCACGTTGTCGCGGTGCGCACCGGTCACCGCCAGCGCGTCGGCACCGCATTGCAGATACGCGGAGGCGAGGTCACTGAAGGCGTCCTCGGCCGCCTCGATCTCCTCCCCGCCGAGATCGATGCGGAGCTGGGCCGGCGCGGGCACCGCCGCGATCGTCGCGTGCTGGGCCACGTCGTGCAGGCACTGGACGAGCTCAAACCCGCGCGCTGCGTCGTCGGTCTCGGCCAGCGCGTCCAACGCCGCGTCGCCGCTGGAGCCGTGAGACACCGCGCCGCGGACCGCCTCTGCGGCCACGAGGACGAACATCGCATCCGCGAGGGCCAGCGACGCCGCATCGGCGATCAGGCGCTGGCCGGTGGCGGCGTCGCGCCACCACCCGTCCCGCTCCTGATGCACCAGCGACGGCAGCCGCTCCCAGACGAGCGGCGCGAACGCGAGACCGCCGCCTCGCAGCGCCGCGCGCAAGCGCCCGACATCCGTCATATGCGGACGACGTCTCGGTTCGGCGCTCCCGACGGCCACTCGCCGAAGTACTTGAGGGCGTCCTCGGGCGGGCGCCGCTGCTCCCACTCGGCGGCGAACTCGGCGTAGGGCCGGCCGTGCTCCAGACGGCGCGCCCGGTGCTGCGCGCGCACAGCGCCGGTCGCGTGCTCGTCGACGAGCAACGACTCGGCGTCATAGACGACGCCGAACACCTCGCGCGCCGTCCAGTCGCTGATGCGGTCGGCGCGGACGTCCTCCGCGACCGCGACCGGATCGCGGTCCAGCACGTCGCCGTAACCCCCGCTGCCCTGCGTGCTGGCGGCCAGGATGTCGCCCTCGGCCACGATCCGGATGCCCCGGGTCTGGTGCTCGACGATGACCTCGCCGCCGAGCGCCGAGTCACCGCTGGACAGCATGTAGTCATCGGTGGGCAGGCGCGGCTCGCCGGCCGCCATCAGCTCGAGGATGTCGGCGCCGCGGACCCTGATGCCGGGGATCACGGTCATGGAGTATCCGCCGTAGAGCCCGTTGTGGGCGGGGAACAGCGACTCCTTCTGGCTGGAGGTGAAGGCGAGGTGCGGGGTCTGGTAGACGACGTAGCCGACCGCCGCCCCAAGCCCGCCTCGGTACTTGCCATAGCCGCAGGTGTCGCGCTGCTGCTTTTGGTAGAGGTGCAGCAGCGGGAACTCGGACTCGATGTCCTCCACGTCCGGGGCCTTGCCCCAGGGGCCGTGCGGGAACCCCCATACGTCGATCCCGTCGCGGTCCGAGCGCGCCGCCAGGCCGTAGGCGTTGAGGGGATAGCCCATGAAGTCGGTGACGCGCACGCCGTGCTGGTTGGTGCCGGCGACCATCACCGCCGACGCGCTCGACGAGGTGAAGCCGCACACCAGCGAGCGCTGCTCGGTGGGGAACATCGCCTTGGACAGCGCAACGCCCAGAAGCGGGAACACCATCGCGCCGACCAGCGGCGAGCAGCTGATGGCGGCCTCGGGATCGGCGTCGAAGAACGAGCCGTGCGGCACGCGGATGTCGATGTGGTCCGACATCCCCGACGAGATCGGAAAGTCGTGGAAGGGGAACTGGTACAGGTTGACCGCGCAGTGCCCGCGAATCACGTTGGTGAACGCGTTGTAGGACCCCTCGTGCTCGGGGGAGGTGCCGGCGAAGTCGATGGCGAGCCGGTCGCCTCGCACCTCCACGGCGACCGACGCGCGCAGCAGTCCCGGCTCGTGTCCGGTCGTGTCCATGAAGACGTTGTGGCGGTAGATGCCGTCGGGCCAGCCCTGGATGCGGGCGCGCACGCCGTCGGAGGTCTGCTGGATCATGCGGCGGAAGAGGCCGCGCACCAGGCCGTTGCTGCGCCGGGCGGCCAGCCCCTGCAGGCGAATCCGGACCCGGTCACAGGCGGCCACCCGCGCCTTGACGTCGGTGACCTGCATCCGCGGCGCCCGCGAGATGAAGTTCTCCATCATCAGCAGCAGGTCGTTGCGCAGCCGGTAGTTCTCGCCGATCTTGATCGGGGTGAGCTTCATGCCCTCGTCGTGGCGGGTGTGGGCCTGGGTCACCTCGCCTCCGGGCTCTGAGCCGCCGGTCTCCGACTGGTGCGCGCCCGAGACGACCCAGCCGATCAACTCGCCGTCGCTGAACACGGGCATGAGCGCGAACTGGTCGGGATTGTGGATCCCGCCGTAGAGCGCCTCGTTGCAGTAGTAGATGTCACCCTCGCCGACGCCGACCGACGGGTCGTCGGCGAAGCGGTCGAGGATGAACTTGATCGGGACCTGGCCGGTGACCGAGTGCAGGTAGGTCCCCAGGACGGCCGAGACCAGGTCGCCGCGCGCGGTGTAGACGGCGACGAGCGTGTCACCCGAGTGCAGCATGCTCGAGATCCCCATCTTGGTCATCACCTCCTTGCCCTCCTGGAGCATGAGGTTGACGTTCTCGGAGTAGATCTCGTAGTCGCCCGGGAGCAGCCCCTCAGCGTCGGCGAGCTCCTCCCGGGTCGCGGGCTCGAGCTGCATCGCGCGGGTGACCATCGACGCGTCAAACATGCGCGGACTCCTCGCTGTGGGTGAGGACGATGCCCGAACGCTCGTCCACCTGACACGCCCAGCCGGGCGAGACGACGACCGTGGTGTCGTCGGATTCGATCAGCGCGGGCCCGTCGAACGCGCTGCCCGGGGCCAGCCGCGACATCTCATACACCGGCGTCTGCACCGGTCCCTCGCGCTCCGAGAACATCGCGGCGCGGTGGCCCGTGCGCGCCGCGGCGGGGTCCGATGTCCCGGCCGCCTGCGTCGGGCGCTCCGGATGGGGCTGTGGCAGCGATGCCTTCAGGACGAACGCCTCGATCTCGACACCGGCGTCGGGATTGAGGCCCAGCGGGCTGTAGGCCTCCGAGAACTCCTTCTCGAAGGCGGCGTAGAGCGTCTTCATGTCCTCCTCACAGCTCACCTTGAGCAGCGGAGAGGCGACGCGCTTGACGTTGAGCTGGCCTCCGAACTTCATGTCGAGCTCGAGCGCGTACTCGATGCCGCCGGGGTCAAAGCCCTCACCGGCGAAGTCGCGGCGGGCGGCCTCGCGCAGGCCCTCCACCACCGCGTTGAACCCCTCGTAGTCATCGAGCCACGCACCGCCCGTCGCCGTCAGCAGCGGAAGCCGGCGGGAGCGCTCGTAGACGTGCAGCACGTCCATCGTCGAGGACCCGTAGGCGCAGAACGCCGAGGAGAACGGAAAGATCACCACCTTGCTCATTCCCGCCGCCTCCGCGTAGCCGCAGCAGTGCACCGGGCCGGCTCCGCCCGCGGCGAAGATGACGAAGTCGCGCGGGTCATAGCCCTTGAGCACGGTCTCCTTGTAGATCTCGGCGCCCATCTTGGCGTCGATGATGCGCTTGATGAGCAGGGCGGCCTCGGGGACCTCGACGTCCAGGGGCTTGGCCACGCGCTCGCGGATCGCCCGCTCGGCTCGGCGCTCGTTGAGCGTGAGCTGTCCGCCGTGAAAGCGACCCGGACTGAGGTAACCGAGGACGAGGTCGGCGTCGGTGACGGTCGGCTCACGCCCGCCCTGGTCATACGCCGCCGGACCCGGGATGGACCCGGCGCTCTCCGGTCCCACCGACAGCCGGTTGCCCAGCAGCGCGTCGACCCGTGCGATCGACCCGCCCCCCGAGCCGATCGACTTGGAGTCCAGAATGGTGGCGTCGATCGTCCAGCGGTCGATGGTCGGCGCGAACTGGTAGAAGCGGGTGCTGCCCTCGACGACCATGGCGATGTCGAAGCTGGTCCCGCCCATGTCGGTGACGACGACGTTCTTGTAGCCGTACGCGCGCCCGAGCGCCGAGCTGCCCATGAGCCCGGCCACCGGGCCGCCGTTATAGGTGTGCACCGCCGCGGAGCGGAACACGCTCGCCATCCCGCCGGTGTTGTGGACCATCATCAGCGGGTTGCGGTAGCCGCCGCGGCGCAGCTCCTGGCCGATGCCGATCAGCTCCTCGTACATCGACTGGTGCAGGTAGGCGTTGAGGATGGTCATCGTCGTGCGCGTGTACTCGAACTTGCGCGGCGAGACCTCGCTTGAGAGGAAGACCGGCATGCTCCCGAGGTAGGTCTCGTTGTACTCGCGCTCGATGAGCTCCCGGATCCGCTGCTCGTGTGCCGGGTTCATGAACGACCACAGCAACGAGACCACGAACCCGCGCACCCCCGCGTCGACCAGCGCGTCGAGTTGGGAAAGGAAGTGGTCCTCGTCGAGCGGGCGCAGAACCCGGCCGCGGGAGTCGACGCGCTCCTTGACCCCGACGGTGAGGTCCTTGGGGATGATCGGACGGGGCTTGTCGGCGCCGGCGATGTTGCGCTGCTCCTTGAATGAGATGCCGTCTGACCACTGGCTGGCGCGTCCCACGAGCACCGTGTCCTCGAATCCTTCGGTCATGAGCAGGCCGAGCTTGGGGCCCTTGCGCTCGATCAGCTTGTTCATCGCCAGCGTCGTGGAGTAGCGCAGGATCTCGGCGCGCGAGAGCAGTTCGGGGGTGTCCATCCCGAGGCGCTGCGCGGCGTCGTCGATCGCGCGCGAGAGGCCCTGCGACAGGTCGAACGGCGTGGTCCGCGCCTTGCACCACACCTCGCGGTCCTCCAGGCGCACATAGCAGTCGGTGAACGTGCCGCCGATGTCGATCTCCACCGAGGAGTTCACGCGGTCCCCCCAAGCGCTCGGGTCTGGTCGCGCAGCGCGTCGATATCGAGCTCGATGTCGTGGGTGATCGGGTGGCCGGGCGGCAGGTACTCGACCTCGATGAGACCGCCGCACCCGGGACAGATGAACTCGAGGATGCGACACCAGCGCGGGTTCGGGGAGAAGGTGTACTCACCGCCGACGATGGGGCGATGGACCTCGGACGGGTCGCGTTCCCACACCAGGCACCCCTCCTTGTAGTTACGACGGGCGCTGCCGAGCGGGTGCGCGCACGTGACGCAATGCCACTGCTCGGTGTCGAGATCGATCTCGAGGTACTCGGTGATCTGGCGCCTCACGAGGCTCGCTCCTTGTTGAGGATCCCGTAGCCCTGCTCGGTGAAGCGCACCGACCAGCCGTCGGGGACGAAGATGGTGGTGTCCGGGGCGTCCAGGAAGGCGGGGCCGCTCAGCGGCGGCGCCGAGGGATCTCCCAGGCCGCCCACGACCTGCACGCGGATCGCGCCGTCGCCGGTGACGATCTCCCGCTCGGAGCCGGCCCCGGTTGCCGCGCGCGCGGCGATCATGTGCACGTTGGCTTCGCGCGGCACCGAGACACGCAGCCGGCAGCGCACCGCCGCCGATGGCCCGCCGTTGACCCCGGCGACCGTGTCCGAGCGCTCGAGCAGAGCGGCCAGGCTCTGGTCCGGCGCGTCGTGGGAGCCGACGCGCAGGGCCGCGCGGACGTGCTCAAGCTCGCGCACACCTTCGGCGCGCAGGTCGCGGCGGGCATTGTCGGCCAGACGCGCAGCGGCCGCGGCCACGGCGCCGTTGCCCTGCCCGGCCGGCACGACCGTCTCATAGGAGTGGGCGATCGGCAGCAGCCCGGCCCCGAAGGCCGAGAACACCGAGCTGTTGGGGAACACGACGATGTTGGGGATGGCGAGGATGTCGGCGGCGTCGGCGCACAGCAGCCCGCCTCCGCCCCCGTAGGAGAACAGCCAGCGGTCTGCCGGCGGGGACGAGCTCAGCCGGGGATGACGCTCGGCCCAGCGCAGCAGGTGCTCGGACAGGCTCTGGCGGATGGCGTCCTTGGCCTGCAGCAGCGCGCCTTCGGATGTGGTCTGAAGCTGCCGGGCGAGCTCCACGACCGCGGTCTCGGCGGGCGACACATCGAGCCGGCGGCGTCCGCCGAGGAACTCGCCCGGCTGCAGGTAGCCGAGCAGCAGCCACACGTCGGTCGGGGTCAGCGCCTGGCCGCCGAGCCCGAAGCAGACCGGCCCCGGCGATGCACCGGCGCTCTCGGGCCCGACCCGGATCTCGCCGTCGGCGTCGACGGCGATGATCGACCCGCCTCCGATCCCGAACGAGGCGAGCGTGACCGCCGGGTGCGGGATCCGCACGTCCCCGACCTCGGTGTGCTCCTCGGTCGGGACCTCTGCACCCCTGAGGTAGGCGACGTCGGAGGTCGTCCCGCCGACGTCGAACGTGCAGACGTGCTCGGCCCCGAGCGCACGCGCGACGTAGCTCGCTCCGAGCACGCCGGCGCTGGGTCCCGAGTCATAGGTGTCGATCGCGCGCGTCTTGGCGACGCGGCTCGTCGCCCCGTCGCTGTTGACGATGAGCAGGGGCCGCACCAGACCGCGCTCCCGGGTCCGGTCCTCGGCGCGATACAGCGAGCGCACCAGGTTGGGATGCAGGTAGGCGTTGACGACCGCACACGCGGTCCGGCCATGGTCGTCGTCGGCGAGCGAGACCCGAGAGGCGATCAGCAGCGGGACGGCGCCCAGGTAGTGGCGCGGGTAGGAGCGTCCGATCAGCTCGCGCGCACGGAGCTCGTTGGCCTGGTTGAGGTGCGCGTTGGCGAAGCTCACCACCAGCAGCCGCACCCCGCGCTCGAGCAACTCGCGCACCGCCAGGTCCAGATCGGCCTCGCCCGGCTCGAGCACAACCGTACCGGCGTCGTCGACCTCCTCCGCGACCGTGCGGACGAGGTCGGGGTCCAGGAAGGCACGCAGCGCGGCGGCCTGGGAGCGGGTCCCGTAGACGAGCTCCTGCGCGCCCCGGGTCACGATCAGGCCGACGCGCGCGCCGCGGGCCTCGACGATCGTGTTGGTGGCGATGGTGGAGCTGAAGTGGATCTTGCCCAGCGCGCCGAGAAAGGCCGGAAGCTCCTCGCCGACGGCGTTGGCGGCGGCCTCGATGCAGGCCTCAAAGCCGGAGGTGAGGTCCTGCGGCGTGGTGTCGACCTTCACCTGAACGGCGTGCTCACCGTCAGACACGAAGCCGTCGGTGAACGTCCCTCCGGTGTCGATGCTCATGGTGTAGGAGCGCACCGTCAGCCCCCTCCGTTCCGTGTCGGGATCTTCAGCTCGCTGCGCTGCGCCTGGGTGATGGCGACCTCGTAGCCGGCGTCGGCGTAGCGGGCGACCCCGAGCGCGGGGTCTGACCAGAAGACCCGCGCGATCTTGCGCTCGGCCAGATCCGTGCCGTCGGCGACGACCACCATGCCGCTGTGGATGCTGCGCCCGATCCCGACGCCGCCGCCGTTGCCCACGGCCACCCAACTTGCTCCCTGGGCGGCGTTGAGCAGCGCGCCTAGGATCGGCCAGTCGGCGATCGCGTCACTGCCGTCGCGCATGCCCTCCGTCTCACGCCCGGGCGAGGCCACCGACGCCGGGTCCATGTGGTCGCGGCCGAGCGCGAGCGGGCCGATGCGCCCGTCGCGGACGAGCTCGTTGAGTCGCAGCCCCACCGCGTCGCGCTCACCGAGCCCCAGCCAGCAGATCCGCGCCGGCAGCCCCTGATGGCCCAACCGGCCGCGCGCCAGGTTGATCCAGCGCGCCAGGCTGGGCGTGCCGATGACGTCCATCAGGGCGTCCTCGGACCGGCGCAGGTCCTCTGGGTCCCCCGACAGCGCGATCCACCGGTACGGGCCGATCCCCTGCGCCAGCATCGGCCGGATGTAGGCGGCCACGAAGCCGGGAATGTCCATCGCCGCGGCCACCCCGGCGTCGCGGGCCTGCGCGCGGAGGTTGTTGCCGTACTCGAACGCGACCGCGCCGCGCCCCCGCAGCTCGAGCAGCGCCTCGACGTGCGTGGCCAAAGACGCGCGCACGTCGTCGAGGTAGCGGCCCTCGGCCGAGGCCGCCGCCTCGGCCCGCTCGGGGGTGTAGCCGGCCGGGACGTAACCGTGCAGCAGGTCATGGGCCGCGGTCTGATCGGTGACGACGTCGAAGGGCACTCCGTCACGCACCAGCCGCGGGACGATCTCGGCGGCGTTGCCGATCAGGCCGATGGAGCCGGGGCCGTCGGGATCGTCGAGGCTGTGGAGCGCGTGGCGGTAGTCGTCGGTGAGCAGATCGATCCACCCGGCGTCGGCGCGCCGCCGAGCGCGCCGGGGGTCGACCTCGACGATCAGGGCGCGGCCGCCGTTCAGCGTGATCCCGAGTCCCTGGGCGCCACCCATCCCACCGAGGCCCGCGCTCAACACCCGTCGGTTCTGCAGCGTCCCGCCGAAGTGCGTCCGCGCCACCGCACGGAGGGTCTCGTAGGTGAAGCCGAGGACGCCCTGGGTGCCGATGTAGAACCAGCCGCCGGCGGTCATCTGCCCGTACATCGTCAGGCCCGCGGCGTCCAGCGCCCAGAAGTCCTCCGGGGTCGACCACGCCGGCACGAGCATCGCGCTCGAGATGAGCACGCGGGGCGCGTCGGGATGCGAGGGCAGCACGGCGACGGGCTTGCCGGACTGGACGATCAGGGTCTCGGAGTTCTCGAGCTCGCGCAGCGCCGCGACGATCGCCGCGGCGCAGTCCCAGTTGCGGGCCGCCTTGCCGGCTCCGCCGTAGACGACGAGGTCGTCGGGGCGCTCGGCGACGACCGGATCGAGGTTGTTGAGCAAGCAGCGCAGCGCGCCCTCCTGCTCCCAGCCCCGGCAGGTGCGAGACCGGCCCCTGGGAGTGGTCCACGAGCTCGGGCGGGGCGGATTGGAGGTGCTCATCCGGTAGCGGCAAATGTATCCATACATCCATGGACCTGTCAATCCAATCTTTCAGAGCTCGGATATGCTCACGCGGAGATGGCTGTCCCCGGTCGTGATCCCGTCCTCGTGACGAGCCTCACCGACGAGATCGCGTTCCGTATCCAGACGGCGATCCTCGGCGGCGAGTACCCGCCGGGCACGCATCTGCAGCAGGATGAGCTGTGCGCGCGCTTCGGCGTGAGCCGCACTCCCATCCGGGAGGCGCTGCGCAAGCTCCAGGCGCAGAACCTCGTCGACCTCGTCCCCAACAAGGGGGCCACCGTGCGCGTGAGGACGCGGCGCGAGCTGCTCGAGGTCTACGCGCTGCGGGCCGAGCTCGAGGGCTTCGCCGCCGGGCTGGCCGCGGCCACCTGCGGGCCGGACGCCGGCCAGGAGCTGCAGTCAGCACAGGAGGAGATGAGCCGTGCCATGGACGAGCTCGAGCACGGTCGCATCCGCCCCGAGGACGAGGCGGCCTTCAACGCCCGCATCACCGCCGCCAACGAGCGCTTCCACGCGGTCATCCACCGGCTGGCCGACAACGCCCGCCTGACGCGCATGCTCGAGGATCTCCAGGCCTACTTCCCCAAGGACTATGTATGGCGGGCCATCGGCGACTCGGCCGAGGGCCACGTACTGAGCATCGTCGAGCACGAGCAGATCCGCGACGCGCTCACCGCGCACGACGGGTCGGCCGCGCGCGCGGCCATGGCGGCGCACATCGAGCACGCCGGCAGGCTGCTCGTGGCCTACCTGGATCGCCACCACTTCTGGTCCACGTAGGACCGGCGGGGCCGCGTTCGTTCGCGATGCCGGTCCGTCGTGCGGCTGTCGGCCCGATGCAGACGTTCGGCCTGCGGCGCGGACCCGGGATCCGCGCCGCGGCCCGTGTGGGATATTGAGCTGCATGGGGACGTACAGCATCGATGGCCAGCCGCGTCCGGTCACCGCGGTGGAGCTTCAGGCGGTCATGCAGGCCGAGCGCCGGGACGAGTCGTTTCTCATGTACCGCGACGCCGAGGGCCGGCTGCAGACCGTCGCGCTCTCCGCAGAGTTCACGGTGGGCCGCAACGCCGAGGCGACGCTGAGCATCTCCTGGGACGACCAGGTTTCGGGGCTGCACGCCGAGCTCAAGGAGTTGGGCGGAGAGCTGACGCTCGTCGACGACGGCCTCTCGCGCAACGGCTCCTACGTCAACGGCGAGCGGGTGCACGGCCGGCGCCGGCTGCGCGACGGGGACCGGCTGCAGTTCGGGCGGACCGTGGTGCTCGTGCGCCGGCCCACCGACGGCGAGCACCGGGCCACCGCCGTCGCCATCAACGCGGTGTCCGCGCCCACCGATCTGTCGGTCCGTCAGCGCGAGGTGCTCACCGCCCTGTGCCGTCCGCTGATGGGCAGCAACCCGTTCGCCGCCCCGGCGTCCAACCGTCAGATCGCCGAGGAGCTGTTCCTGTCGGTCCCCGCCGTCAAGCTCCACCTTCGCGCTCTGTTCGACAAGTTCGGCATCGAGGGCCTGCCCCAGAACGAGAAGCGGCTCGCGCTCGTCGGCCGCGCGCGCGCCAGCGGCGTGGTCCCCGACCACCCGCCCGCGTGAGGTGAGCGGTCACGGAAGGCCGGGACCTCGCGAACATCCGAGATCCCGGCCCCCGCTTCGCCCACTTTCCAAGCAAGCCGTGGAAAGCTGCCCCCTGGGCTTTGTGAGCTCAGCTCGACCAGCTGACTGACACGACGTAGTGGTCGAATCTGTGGCTCATGCCCCCGGTCCCGGTCCCTTCCGAGTGACTATTGGTTCTGACGCGATCATCATGTCGCCCGCCGCGCCGCAGGCCAAGTGATCCCAGGGATAGATCGATGTGACCCTGTCAGCCGTGCAAGACGAACGACTGGTAGCTCAGGCTGTCGTCCGCGAACCCGCTGGAGACCTTGTCCGGCGCACCCGCCGCGAGCACCAGCCCCAGCGAGTGGGCGTGTCGCAGCGCCGCTCGGGCCGCGGGGAACAGGCGCAGGCGCCGGGACGCCGTGAACGTGTTCGTGGGACCCGAGGCCCGGTAGATGCCGAGGATCGGATTGTCGGACACCGCGCCCCGCGGCGAGGTCGAGCGGTCTCCGTTCACCATGAAGGCGTAGACGGCAACCGCCACGTGCTTGGTCGTGTCGCAGTTCACATGGGTCGCGATGCCGGATGAGAGCAGGGCCGAGATCCTCGCCGGGCGGCGCACCGAGAGGGCGCACGGGATGGGGTCGTAGACACCGGACGCCGTCGTGGTCCGCCCGAAGTCGTCGGTGCCCCGGACCTGGAGGCGGTAGAGGCGATGGCGGGCCGGGAGCCGGCCCGGCCGCAGCGAGCCGGCGGCGTCGCTTCCGCCGCAGGGGCGAAACGCCGGGCTGGTCGCCGCCGGCCCCCACGCGCAGGCCGCGGTGTCCAGGTTGGTGCCCACCGAGTTGCTGTCGGTGACGTGGAAGGCGAAGATCGGGAGCAGGGGCGGTGCGGCGGGATTCACGCTGAGCACCCCGCCGGCGCTGTCGAGTTGCGTGACGGGCGGCGTCGTGTCGACGTCGATGTTCACCCACATCGACGACAGGTCGTTGCCGTCCGCGTCGACGAGGTCGACGGCCAGGAAGTGGGCCCGCGTGAACTCCTCGGAGTCAGGGCCCAGCGGGTCGGAGGGTTGGAAGCTGCCGCAGACCGCCGCACACCCGGGACCGGGGCCGCCACAGGTCTGGGTCACGAACACGTTGTCGAAGTGACACTGCAGCTGGACGCCGCCGCCGGACGCGTCGGCCTGGATGCCGATCGTCGGGCGCGTGTCGGTCGTCCGAAAGGCCAGGGCCTCGGAGTAGCCGGCCGGTCCCTCGGATTGGTCCGGGTACGCCTTGGCGCCCGGAGGCGCGATGAACGTGATCCCGGCCGCGGACGCGCCCACGGGGAGCGCCATCGACACCGTGAGCAGAGCGCCGAGCAGCCAGGCGCCCACCCTGGGGCAATGACGACCGGCAACCTCCTCCTGCGATGCACGCAACCTGCTCACGTCCGCCCCCTTTGCTCGATCCCGCGTCCCGGCCGGGCCGCCGGCTGGCGCGATCCTAGTCGACCGTCGCTGGTTATAGTCGCACCCATGCGCACACACACAGCCATACGCCGTCTCGGCGTCGCAGCACTCGTCCTGGGCCCGCTGCTGGCACTGAGCGTGAGCAGCTCTGCCGGTGCCTTCACGACGCAGTATTGCGCCGGAGTGCCGATCGTCCAGGGAATCCCACCGTGGGGCTTTCACACCGGTCAGCCGATCACCGGAGCCACCGGCAGCTACGCCCGCGGCCACGGTGACATCAACCTCGACGCCAACACCGTCTCCGGCATCATGTGCCAGGTCGATCGGGTGCGCCATCAGCCTGACCGGCTGATCGTCATGACGGTCAACCACCACCTGGTCTACCACTCACACCACGCGGTGATGTGGGGCTTCCCCGGCAACATCATGAAGATCACCTTCCGGGTGAAGAGCAGCACCGACCCGCGCTGCCAGGTCGGCACCCAGGGCCGGGCCACCCTGTTCGCGAGCTACAACAACGTGCGCAGTGACAGTGTCCAGTTCTTCTTCCCGAAGTCATCCTGCTCTGATCATGATCACCTGTACCACGGGACGCAGGTGAACAACCAGGTCCCGCCGCTCTAGGCGTCCAGGGCCCTGGAGCGCGCCATGCGCCTCGGGATCGCCGACCATTTCGGCTGGGCTGTCGCGGTGACCGTCTCCGCGGCACATGAGGTGGTGGACCGCCGGCGGATCGAGCTGGTCGAGGCCGGCATCACCCAGGCGCCCATCCACTACCGCAGCGCGCGTCTGGGCGTCGAGGCGACCGCTGCTCTGGTCGCCGAGGTACGGGCCTCCGTCGTCCGGGCCACCTCGGCGGCGCTCGACGAGCTTGCCGGCGCGCTGCCACGCCCGGTCGTGTCGATCTCACTGCGACGCTGGCCGCTGGACTTTCCGCAGGACGTCGCCGTCCAGCGTCAAGCGCCGTACGAGGCCCGGGCCGACGCGATCATGTATCGCCAGGAGCTCGCCGAGGCCGCCCACGCCCGCGGCTGGGAGCTCCACGTCTATGACGCCAAGGCGGTCCTCGGCCACGCCAGCGCGATGCTGGGCGCCCGGGCCGAGGATGTCCTGCAGGGCCCCAGGGCGACCCTCGGGCCGCCCTGGACCAAGGACCACCGGATGGCTCTCGCGGCGGCGATCATGGCCGGCGAGAGCCCTCCGGCGGGACTCCCCGTCAGGCCTCGGGCAGCGCGGCGAAGTCGCGCTTGACCTGCCGGTACCAGCCCATCCCGGAGATCGGCCGCTTCCACCGCCCCTTCATGTCCTTGAGCGCGGGCGCGTGGGCTGGGTCGCCTCCGTCCACCATCTCATTGAGATGTCGATCCTGGGCCTTGATCACCTCGTCGGCGGTCATCCCGTGGTGTGCGAGCTCACACGGCCCACCCAGCTGTTGACAGGTCATCGTCTTCATGCGCGTCCCTCCTTCGAGGTGTCGGCTTTCGGTGTGTCACAAACTTAGGCCCCCCGGCTCCGGAGCGCTTCTTTGAAACTGCTCGAATCGGAAGACGTGCGCGCGGCCGGCGCTACACGCTGAGCCGGTACGCCACTTCGGGTTCGGGCTTGCCCTTGAGCTCCAGCTCGACGCGGGTTCCGATGCGCGCGGGCAGCGCGTCGGCCACCCGTTGGGAGAGGACCACCTCGCCGCCCGCCGCGTGCCCCTGGAGGCGGGACGCGGTGTTGACGACATCGCCGACGGCGGTGAAGTCGTACAGCGCGCGTTGGCCGATGTTGCCGACAAACGCCTCGCCGGCGTCGAGGCCGATGCCCATCTCGACGAACGGCCCTGACTCCGTTCCATAGCCCACGCTTTCCAGCAGGGCGCGCGCGTGCTCGACCATGCGGGCCGGTACGTCCTCTCGCGTCATCCCGGGTTTGAGGTCAGGGAGATACAACGCCATCACCTCGTCGCCGATGAGCTTGTCGATGACGGCGTCCGGAAACAGCACGTCCTCGGCGCACCGGTAGAACCGGCGCAGCACCACCGGCACCTCGTTGGGGTCCGCGCCGGCAAAGCGCGCCGTGAAGCCCCGCAGGTCGGCAAACAGGACCCCGGTGTACTGGACGATC
Organism: uncultured Actinomycetota bacterium; assembly: GCA_963708835.1. GTDB lineage: Bacteria > Actinomycetota > Thermoleophilia > Solirubrobacterales > Solirubrobacteraceae > Palsa-465. The sequence continues at coordinate 68,988 of CAVPUB010000006.1, forward strand.
CCGCCAGGAGGCGAATACTCGACGCACGTGGCGCACACGGTCGGGTTCTTGCGCGACGGGCGATAGCCCATGGGCGCGACGATCCGCGCGCCGAGCCCCGCAAACGGCGCCCCGCAGACCCCGCACCGCGGGGAGCTGGGCAGCGAGCGCAGCAGGGCGGCCACCACGCCTCCCACACCCTGCTCGTGCAGCCGCCAGGCCACCACCCAATCCTCCGGCGCCAACGGCTCGCCATCCTGGCGCCGGGCTTGCCGGCGGAGCTTGCGGATGGCCATGCGCTGCCAGAGAGTCAGCTTTGCGGGAGGCTCCTCGGAGTCCGACGCCGTCATGTCGCGACACTACCGCGCGCGAACCACATCCGCACCGCGTCCGTATGACGGTCACGATGGTTGGGGATGAGAACGGTTGGATCGAGCGCATCCGCGACTCGGTGATCGGTGACGACGTGGTCCTCACCGGGCCCTTCGGTCCGCGGCGCATGGTGTACGCCGACGCGACGGCGTCGGGGCGGGCGCTCGGGTTCGTCGAGGAGTTCATCCGCGACGAGGTCCTGCCGATGTACGGCAACACGCACACCGAGGCGTCGGCGACGGGCCGGTGCACGACGCGGTGGCGCGAGCAGGCCCGGGAGATCATCCACGGCGCGGTGCACGGAGGCGACGATGACGTCGTCGTCTTCTGCGGCTCCGGGGCGACCGCCGCGATCGACCGCCTGATGCGCGTGCTCGAACTCGATGCGCGCGACCGCCCCGTCGTGTTCATCGGACCCTACGAGCACCACTCCAACGAGGTGCCGTGGCGCGAATCCCCCGCCGAGGTCGTGACCATCGGCCAGGACGCGCGCGGGCGCGTCGACCTCGACCACCTGGCCCGCGAGCTGGCGCGCTACGCCGACCGGCGCGTGAAGATCGGCAGCTTCTCGGCGGCCTCGAACGTCACGGGGATCATCACCGACGTCGACCAGGTCGCGATCCTGCTGCATCGCCACCGGGCGCTGGCCCTGTTCGACTACGCGGCGGCCGGCCCGTATCTCCCGATCGAGATGAACCCCACGGCGGCGCTTGCCGACGGAGCGCTCGCCTACAAAGACGCCGTGTTCATCTCCCCGCACAAGTTCCCCGGCGGACCGGGCACGCCCGGCGTGCTGGTGGCCAAGCGCGAGTTGCTCGAGCATCCCGTCCCGGCCGTCCCCGGAGGGGGAACGGTCCGCTACGTGACGCCGACCGCGCACGTCTACCACCCCGAGCCCGAGATCCGCGAGGAGGGCGGCACCCCGGGGATCGTCGAGTCGATTCGCGCCGGCCTGGTGTTCGCGCTCAAGGACGCGGTCGGTTGCGAGGAGATCCGCCGCCGCGAGGACCGCCTCGTCTCCGAGGCGCTGCGCTCGTGGGGCGCCAATCCGCGGATCGAGATCCTCGGCGACGCGCGCCCCGACCGGCTGGGCATCGTCAGCTTCGGGCTGCGCCACCCTCGCGGTTACCTGCACGCCAACTTCGTGGCGGCGGTGCTCTCAGACCTCTTCGGGATCCAGGCCCGGAGCGGGTGCTTCTGCGCCGGCCCCTACCTGCACCGCATCTGCGAGATCAACGATGAGTGGTCGGAGGGGATGAGGCGCGAGATCGACGGCGGGCACGAGGGGGCCAAACTGGGCTTCACCCGCGTCACGTTGAGCTACTACCTGTCCGAGGCTGCGTTCCGGTACATCGTCGAGGCCGTGCACCTGGTGGCCGACCATGGCCGGATGCTCCTGCCGCTGTACCGCTTCGATCCGCGGACCGGGCTGTGGCGGCACCGGGACGCCGGTGTCAAAGCGGAAGCCGACGCCGCGGCCGGTCTGCGTGACGCGCTCGGGACGCCTCGCCGGAGGCCCGTCACCGCGTCTGAGAGCGTGCTCGCCGATCAGCTGCGGCACGCCCGCGATGTTGTCGCCGCGCTCGCAGAGCATCCCCCGGAGGGCCCGGTCAGCGACCCGGTTCTCAGCGACGCGTTCGAGCGGATCCGCTGGTTCCCACTGCCGGGCGAGGAGCTGAAACCCACGCCCGCGCACGGTTTCGGTCATCGACACGCGAGGAGGAGCACATGGAACTCTCGTCTGGCCGGCGCATCCAGGGTCTGACGGTCGGCGGCCGGGAGCTGCGGGCCCCGGTGGTCAACGAGCGCGAGGTCCGCGCGGCCGCCGGGATCACCATGGCGGTGGGCGCGGTGGCCTTCAGCTACGCCTACTTCGCCAAGCAGTACGCGCCGCTTCAGGCTACGGCCGGCGTGTTCTTCGTCGAGTTCCTGGTTCGGGTGACCGCCGGGTTTCACCACAGCCCGGTAGGGCGGATCGCCCACGCCATGACGCGCGGTCAGCCGCCGGAGTGGGTGTCGGCCAAGCCCAAGCGTTTTGCCTGGACGCTCGGTCTCGTCATGGCCGGCGCCATGGCCGCGATCACCAACGCCGGCATCCGGGGCTACCTGCCGCGGACGATCTGTCTCGTCTGCCTGACCCTGATGTGGATGGAGGCAGTCCTCGGCCTGTGCCTGGGCTGCAAGATCCACGGGCTGCTCGTCGCCCGGGGGTGGATCGACGCAGACCCCGACATCGAGGTCTGCGCCGACGGTGCCTGCCGGTCAGGCGGCTGAGGCGGCCGCCTCAGTGCCCGGAATCCACTGGGTGACCCACTCGCCGGCGATCTGCCGAGTGGTGGCGTTGATGCGGTTCCAGGCGTTGATCGCGGCAATAGCGAGCACGAGCGATGCGAGCTGGGCCTCGTCGTAGTGGCGGGCCGCCTCGTCCCACACCTCATTGGGGACGGGGTCCGGGCGATCGGCGAGGCGCGTGGCGGCCTCGGTCAGCGCCAGCGTCGCGCGCTCGGCGTCGTTGAAGTACGAGGCCTCCCGCCACGCGGCGAGCGTGAAGATGCGCTCGTCGGGCTCTCCGAGGGCCTTGAGCTCGCGTGAGTGCATGTCGCAGCACACGCTGCAGCCATTGATCTGGCTGGCGCGCAGCGCGACGAAGAGCCGAGTCGCCTCCGGAATGTCAGCGTGATGCTTGGCCGCGGCGGAGAGCTTCTGAAGCGCTGACATGGCGCCGGTCACGGTCATCACGGGGCTGTCGATACGGGGTGGCATGTCTTCCTCCAAGGGTGTCGTCGGTCCCATATCTGATCGACCCGGCGGGCGCCAAGAATGTGACGCAGCCCGATCCGCCGGCGCATACCGAGTGTTGGGCGACCCCAGAGCCGCCCCAAACGTCGCGGATAAGTTCCAAACCCGTCTTGTTCCGTCACAGCGGCCCGTGCCACGGTCCCCGCCGTGCAAAATAAGCCCGGATACGGTGCACCAGATGACACACGTCCGGCACCGGCGCCAGCCCCAACACACCTGAAGAGGCCGAGATGCCACAGACAATCGAGCAGCCGATCCGCGAACTGGTCAAGCGCTACCGCCGCCTCTCGCCCACGGCCCGGGGCGCGGTGTGGGCGGTGCTCGCCTTCGAGGCGGTGCTGATCGGCCTCGCCGAACGCGACATCCAGCGCCGCCCGGCCGAGCGGATCCGCGGCCCCAAGCTCCTGTGGCGCGCCGTGGCGACGCAGAACGTGATCGGACCGGCCGCCTACTACGGCTTCGGCCGCCGGGGTGGGCGATGAGCAGCTCGTCGCGGTAGCGCCGCATCCGGGACCAACCCACGGCGCGGCGCTCCAGACGTCCCCTCCTAGAGGGGGCGCCCCCCGGGGGCGACCGAGAGCGCGACGGGGCTTGACCGGCAGCGCACGAATTTGTCCAGACGCGCTCGTCAGCGCCGGCCACGCGATCAGTTCGCATTAGGGTGTGAACCATGCCGCTCGTCGATCTCCTGGCCTCGCAGACGTTCGTCGTCACCGCCGAGCTCGGGCCTCCCGCCGACCCCAACGCCGACCTCGTGCGGCGCTCGGCGTCGGCGCTCGCTCCCGTGGTCCACGCTGCCAATGTGACCGACAACCAGGCCGCGAGCGTGAAGATGTCGCCATTGGCTGCCGCGGTCGTGATGATCGAGTGCGGCCTGGAGCCGATCATGCAGATGACCGGCCGCGACCGGAACCTGTTGGCCCTCCAGGCCGACCTGATCGGCGCGTGGGCGCTCGGCGTGCGCACCGTCCTGGCCCTCGGCGGCGATCCGCTGAAGGTCGGGCCCTATGAGGGCCGAGCCACCCGCGTCGGCGATGTGGATTCAGTCGGGATGGCGCGCATGATCGCCTCGCTCAACGCCGGCGAGCTGCTGGCCGGCGAGCGGCTGACCATGCCCACCGGCTTCCTGGTCGCCGGCGCCGCCAACCCGCTGGTCGACTCGGTCGAGCGCCTCGCGGCCAAGGCCGACGCCGGTGTCGGCCTCCTGCAGACCAACATCGTCTACGACGTCGACCTCTTCGCGGAGTGGTTCGCGCCGGTGGTGGAGGCCGGGCTGCCGGAGCGCGCTCCGGTGCTGGTCGGCGTGACCCCGCCGCGGAGCCTGCGAATGCTCGAGTACCTGCACGAGCGCATCCCGGGGGTCGAGGTCGACGACGCGACGTTCGCGCGGATGCGCGGCCTGGAGGGCGAAGCGGCCAAGGACGAGGGCGTGCGCATCGCCTCGGACGTGATCTCCCGCCTGCGCGAGATCGGAGGGGTCGCGGGGGTTCACATCATGGCTCCGGGCTGGGAGGTGGAGGCCGTCCCGCGGGTGACCGAGGCGGCCGGCCTCGCCGCGCGCTCGGCCGCGGGCTCAGGCGAGCTCGCGTAGCCTCTGCCCGGTGCTGATCGACGGCAAGTCCTACGCGCAGGAACTGAGCGCGACCCTGCGCGAGGAGCTCTCCCGGCTGCCCGCCACGCCGGGCATCGGGACGCTGCTGGTGGGCGACGACCTGGCGGCGCAGGTCTACCAGCGGCGCATCGACCGTCACGCTCGCGAGGCGGGCATCGTCTCGCGACCCGAGCGGCTGCCCGCCGACGCGACCCTCGGCCAGGTCATCGGCAAGATCGCCGAGATCGACGCCGACCCGGAGATCAGCGGCATCCTGGTGCTGCGCCCGCTTCCCTCGCACCTGCCCGAGTCACGTGTGTTCGCCGCGCTGCCGCCGCTCAAGGACGTCGAGGCCCTCCACCCGCTCAACGCCGGGCTGCTGTCGCTGGGGATGCCACGGTTCGTGCCCTCGACGCCCGCCGCGGCCTTCCACATGCTCGATCGCTACACCGCCGCGGCCGGCCGCGATCCCGCCACCGCCTATGACGGCGCCAATCTGGTGCTGGTCGGGCGCTCGAACAACGTCGGCAAGCCGGCGGCGATCCTCGGCCTGCAGCGCAACGCCACCGTCATCTCCGCGCACCGCCACACCTTCGACGCCGGCCGGCTGGCCGCGCACACGTTGAGCGCCGACATCCTCATCGTCGCCGTCGGCGTGCCCGGGCTGATCGGCGCCGACCTCGTCCGCGAGGGCGCGATCGTGATCGACATCGGGATCAACGCGGTCGAGCAGGCCGACGGGTCCGTGCGCCTGGTCGGCGACGTCGACACCGCGGCGGTGGAGCCGATCGCCGAGGCGGTGTCGCCGGTGCCGGGCGGCGTTGGCCCGATCACCGACATCTGGGTCCTGCGCAACACCGTCGCCGCCGCATGGCTGCAGACCCAGCCCGCCGGCATCCTCGGCCGTCTGGACCTCACCACGATGCCCCCGCTGGCGGGCACGCACTGAGCGGGGCCGGGCGCCGCGGCGGCTAGCCGGGCGCCTGGAGGCGGAGCGCGTCGGCCACGCTGGAGAGGTGGGTGCGCATCGCCTCCTCGGCACGGTCGCCGTCGTGCGTGGCCACGGCGGCGATGATCTCTGCGTGCTCGGCGAACGAACGCTCGCTGCGGCCGGGCAACAGGATCGTGCGGTACTGGAAGCGGACCATCTGCGAGTTCAGCGCGCCGATCAGCCGGGTGGCCGTGTCGTGACCTGAGATCTCGAGCAGCCGCCGGTGCAGCTGGGCGTTGAGGTCAGAGACGGCGAGGAGATCGTGAGCCTCGCGGAGGCGCTGCATCTCGGCGAGGATGCCCTTGAGATCGTCGACGTCGTCGGGGGTGGCGCGCTCGGCCGCCAGCCGCGCCGCCAGTCCCTCCAGCACCGCCCGCGTCTCCAGGATCTCGACCGCCTCGCTCTCGGAGACGAGCCGGACCCGGGCGCCGCGATGGCGCTCGTGCTCGACCAGGCCCTCGTGCTCGAGCCGTACCAGAGCGGCCCGGATGAGCGTGCGGCTCACGCCCAGACTGGTGGCGAGATCGCTCTCGACGAGACGCTCGTTGGGCTGCAGGCGACCGGTGACGATCGCCTCGCGCAGGCGATCCTCGGCACGGAGTGGAGCGACCCCCAGGTTGTCGACCATCTCGTTCACAGCCGCCGCAACCTACCACGGGGCCTGGGGCGCGCACAGACGTGCGACTTGCGAACGTGGGCCTTTGGGCGCTCCGCGTCAACTCGCCCTCCGGTCACCGCGCGCCATGCACTCTGAGATTGCATCCCACATCGTACGCAGGATTGCATACAATCTCAGCAACAATTACGATGACGCCCGCTCATCGAAGAGCACGTCGAAATCGAGGAGGAGATATGAGTCGCGGTGACCTGGAGCCGCGGCGCCGGTGGAGGCTCGCGCCGATACTGGTGGTCGCGCTGATGGCCCTTGCAGGATGCGGGAGCAACAGCTCGAGTAGCAGCAGTGGAGGTGGCGGAGCGACAACGGCCGCCAGCAGCGCCGGCGGGGCGACAACGGCCGCCGCCGCCACGAGCACGAGCGGCGGGGAGACGGGCACGAGCGCCGGCTCGGGCAGCGTCGACATCTCGTCGTGCGGTCCCAAGGCCGGCGTGAAGGCGACGGGCTCGCCGATCAACCTCGGCACCATCAACACCAAGCAGCCGGGAACCGACTTCACCGACCAGGCATCGATGGCGCAGGCCTACTTCAACTGCGTCAACGACAACGGCGGCGTCAACGGCCACCCGATCAAGTACTTCGTGCAGACCGATCAGACGCAGCCGGCGCAGATCGCCGCCGCCGGAAACAAGCTGCTCCAGTCCGATCACGTGCTGGGCATCGTCGGCACGTCGGACATCATCGAGTGCTCCATCGACCACAGTCTGTGGGCGAAGGCTGGCATCTTCGAGCTGGGCGCAGGGATCGCGCCCGAGTGCTGGTCGACCCCGAACAGCGCCTCGGTCAACATGGGCCCGCGCTACAGCTCGGACGGCGCCACCCAGTACGTGTTGACGCTGCATCCGAACAAGATCGCCTTCGACCAGTCCAACGTGCCGGGCACCGGCTACATCGCCGCCGGCCCGACGGCGATCGCCGCCGCCGCTCACGTGCCGATCAAGACCGAGACCGACAACGTCCCGATCAACGACGCCAACACGGTGGCGCTGCGCCTGGTCAATGATGCCGGCCCCGGTGGCGCGGTGGTGCTCAACTTCACCCCGCCCGAGGCGCTGGTCATCCTCCAGGCGGCCCAGAAGCTGGGGCTGGAGAACCGCGTGAAGGCGTGGGCCTGCTCGACGCCGTGCAACACGGACTTCCTGGCCAAGGCGCTGGGACCCAAGTGGCACAACAAGCTGTTCATCAACGCCGAGCTGACCCCGACCGACGTCTACCACGGCTCGGAGATGCAGCTGTATGAGGCGATCCTCAAGAAGTACGGCTCCGCCGTCACCGGCGGAGTGGGCAGCTTCAGCCAGATGGGCTTCCTCGACGCCGAGTTGGCCGTCAAGGCGCTTCAGAACGTCAAGGGCGCCTACACGGTCAAGAGCGTCAACGATGCCTTCAAGGCCATCAAGGACTACAAGACCGAGATGCTCTGCCAGCCGTTCACGTACGGCAACTACTCCGAGCACATCCCCAACAACACCGACTACACGGTGACGCCCAGTTCCAGCGGCGGCACCATGGTGGTGGCCCAGGGATGCAACGCGATCTCGTCGGCCGACCCGCAGATCGCGGCCTACCACAAGATCGCGGGCTCGTAGGGAACAAGCCCTCCTCAGGGACGCATTGGTCCGTGGTGGTCGCACCTCCTGGGTGCGGCCGCCACGGCCGGGCGTGCCTGTAGGGTTCCCACGCCCCGGCCGTCAGGGACCGGCCCCGCGGTTGGGGGTTTGCCGGAATCGGGTAGATCAACAGACATGCTCCTCGAACTCGTACACGCCAAGCCCAGCTGGGGCGATGCCCTGGCCACCGCCCTCCTGCTGCCCTCCGGCATGCAGGAGCGCCGTTCGGGCCAGGATCCGTGGTCGCCGTCGACCGATCGGCCGCGGCGAATCTCCGACGATCTCGCCTGGCTGCGCAACGCGGTCGACGAGCCCGAGATGTACGGGCTGCGCATGATCGAGGGCACCGCCGCGGCCGGCGCCTGGGAGGTCACCGACACCCGGCGCGTCGGCGACCATCTCGGCCGGCTCGAGGAACGCGGCGTGCTCGAGGCGGCCGGCTTCCTCGTTCACGACGACTCGCCCATGTAGCGACGCGCGAGCGGCCCGGGGCCGTATCGTGGGGCCATGGTGGACTGGGACGCTGGGTGCTACGAGCGGACGGCGGCCGAGCTGGAGCCCGTGTCGCGGGCCGTGGTCGAGGCCGCCCAACCGCAGGCGGACGAACGGGTTCTGGACCTCGCCTGCGGGACTGGCAACGCGGCCCTGCTCGCGGCGGCGCGCGGCGCCCGCGTGGTCGGGGTCGACGCGGCGCCGAGACTCCTGGCCGTCGCCCGTGAGCGCGCGCGCTCGCTGAGCCTGGCCGCCGAATTCGTCCACGGCGACCTGCTGAAGCTTCCGGTCCCCGACGGCTCCGCCGATGTCGTGCTCTCCGTGTTCGGGCTGATCTTCGCCCCCGATCCCACCGCAGCACTGAAGGAGGTGGCGCGCGTGGCGGCCCCGGGCGCCCGCGTGTTCCTCAGCGCGTGGATCCCTGCCGGTCCGATCAACGACATGCTGGCAGCGCTGGGCCGGGTGGTGGCACGGGTGACCGAGGCCCCACCGCCCCCGCGCTTTGCCTGGTCAGACTCGGCGGCCGTCGAGGCGGTGGCGCGCGACGCGGGCCTGACCCGGCTGGCCACGACCCGGTCGGAGCTCGCCATTCGCGACGACTCGCCGGAGGCCTACGTCACGGGCGGTCAGGAGCACCCCATGGCACTCGGGGTGCGCCCTGTGCTCGAGCACGCCGGGGTGGACGCCGAGGCGCGCGGCGCCATGCTCGACGTGATGCGCGAGGCCAACGAGGACCCGGGCGCCTTCCTCGTGCACAGCCCATATGTCGTGCACGAGCTGCGCGCTCAGGCTTAGCCGGCGGCCGCGGACCAGGCGATCTCGCTGGGCCACTGGAAGTGGTCGTAGAAGCTGAAGTCGTTGCTGCTGAACGACGCGATCGGGATCGTCGCGGCCGGGCCGCTGCGGGCTGCCGGCACGAGCTCGAGCGTGTCGCGGGAGATCGCCGAGGTACCGACCGCGATCACGTGGGTGCGTACGAACAGGATCCAGCGGGCGTCGCGGGAGAAGCGCGGCGCCTCGTCGCTGAGGTCGTTCACCGGTGGCGCGGTCAGCTGACGCACGACCTTGCCGGCCGGCGTAAGCAGCCAGATGGAACGGTGCTGGGCACCGAACCCGGGATCGGTGGCGCGAGCCCCGGCGGCCGCCGCGAGGATCGAGCCGGACGGGGCGCAGGTGGGGGAGACCCAGCTCAGGCGGCGGGCGGAGGCGATCGTCCGCTGATGCCACCCCGGCGGGCCGGTGGCCACCAGCTTGCTGCCCAGCTGCGTCTCACGGTCGGGCGTCGAGGCGGCGATCAGACGCCTGCCGCACCACGTGAGGAAGTCGGGGAACAGCAGCATGTGCCGGATGGCCCGGCTCGGCGCGCGCCCACCGCTGACCGGCACCGCGTCAACCGGCCAGCCGTCCGCCGACAGCGAGGCCGAGCACATCGACCGCGACCAGTAGAGCAGCCACCGGCCGTCCGGGGACCAGCCGGCAAATGTCGACAGGCTCTTCGGCTGGTCGACCGCGACGTGCGGGACTCCGGTGCGCACCGCGACGGTGTCGAGCGTGAATCCAGGCGGGATGCACCCCGAGCTGTCGGTGGCGACCTGGCCGCCGTCCGGCGAGACTCCAGCGGCGCCGGCAAACGCGGTCGCGCCGCGGGCCACGACCTGGGCGCGGCTGCCGGGCCGGGCACGCACGAGCTGCCCGCGGCGATTGACGCCATACAGGGTGGCTCCACGGCGCGCCCACCACCACGTCTTGATTCCCCGGCCCAGGGGTGTGTACGCCCTCCCTCCGCCGGCGAGGACCAGGAGCGGGCTGCCGCTGTGGTCTGGCGCGTGTTGCGAATAGGCCAGCCAACGGCCGTTCGGGCTGAACTGCGGGCTCCAAGTGCGTCCGCTCGCGACGCGGCGGACTTCGCAGGAGGGCTCGAGGTCGACGACGTCGAGCTGGCCGCGGGCCACGTAGGCGATCCGGCCCAGGCCGCGCACGGCGCTCGGGCACGCCGCCGCCGGCGGGGGCACGGTGGGACGGGTGATCGGCGGGGGCGCCGCCGAGCGCGCGGGGCCGCTGACCGTGATCGCGACAGCCGCCGCACAGAGAAGCGCCGCGACGCCCGCGAGCCGACCGCGCCTGATTACGTGCACACCGCAATATTGCGCCACACCTCCGCCGTGTGACAAGCGCGGAGGGGCCCAGGCCAGGAGGCCGGCCGCTAGCGACGGCGCCCGGGCCGGGTGTTGTCCAGCGTCGTGGCCCCGACCTCACGGTCCAGCCAGCCGGTCACGGGCGCGGCCGTGCGCCATGTCTTGGTGACGAACTGGAGCCCGTCGGCGCGGCCGATGCCGCGTCCGAACTTCAGGGCGGCGCCCAGCGCGAGGCTCTTGCGGCGCAGCAGCTCGATCCGCTTGTGGTCCTTGGGGTAGCCGCGGGGCGCCGTGGCCAGGCTCTCGCCCCACACCTCCAGTCCCGCCTTCTGCACCTTGGCCAGGAGCTTGCCCAGCTCGGGTCCGCGCGCATCGTCGTCGACGGCATCGCGGTAGCGCTCGAGCTGGTCGCGGGCCATGATGTGGTAGCCGCTGCCGGCGACCAGGCCGCGTGCGGAGATCGAGGCATACAGCCCGTGGGCGGCGAGCTCGGACCCGTGGACGACGCCGTAGGTGTTGGTCTTGTAGGGCGACTTGTCGGGCGAGAAGCGGATGTCGCGGTTCTGGCGAAACAGCTTGACCTCGCCCCCGAACTGCTTGCTGAGCTCGGCGAGCAGCGCCTCCATCTGGTCGCGGATCGCCTCCTCGAACACATCGCGGTGGGCGGCGAAGTACTCCCGGCTGTTGTCGGCCTCCAGGCCTTCAAACCAGCGTCGCACCTTGAGCCCGAAGCCATCGAAGGTGGTCATGGGCGGATGGTAGATCAGCGCCGCGCCCGTCAGCGCAGCGTTCCCGCCTCGGCGACGACGCAGTTGCGGCCGGCGCCCTTGGCGTCATAGAGCCGCTGATCGGCGAGGTTGACCAGCGCCTCGAGGTCGCGCGGCGCGTGGGTGGAGGCGACGCCGACGCTCGCGGTGACGCGAAGGCCGGGTGCGATGCGCTCCCAGGCCTCGCCCTCGACGGCGTCGCGGATGCGCTCGCAGGCCGCGCGTCCCGCGCTGGCATCGGTGGCGGGCATCAGCACCAGGAACTCCTCGCCGCCGCTGCGCACCACGATGTCGGTCTCGCGCAGGACGTCGAGCAGCAGCCCGGCGACGCGGATGAGCACCTGATCGCCGGCGGCGTGGCCGAAGCCGTCGTTGATCGACTTGAAGTGATCGAGGTCCAGCACCGCGAGGGTGAGCGGCGCGTCGAGCCGGTCCTGGGCGGGGCGCTCCAGCTCGCGGGCCAGATATCGGCGGTTGTGCAGCCCGGTGAGCCAGTCGCGCTCGGCCTGGTCGCGCAGCTGCTCCTGGAGCACCTCGAGCTGGTTGGCGCGAAGCACCAGCTCGGCGTGGGCCTGAGCGAGCTCGCGGTTCTTGGCGGCCAGCTCGTCGCTCTCCAGGCGGGCGGCGGAGGTCTCCAGCGTCGCGCGCTCGAGGCTGAGCTGGATCTCGGACAGCTCGCGAAAGGCCTCGCGCTCGAGCTCGGCCGACCGGGCGAGTGCGTCGTAGGCGGCCTCGACCCGGCCGGCGGCCCGCAGCTCGGTGGCCAGGGTGGAGAGGATGAGGCTGCGGATCTGCGGGACGCGATCGCCCAGCCACGTCAGCGCGCCCTCGCCTGACTGCTGGGCGTCGTCGAACTGGCCCAGCGCCATCCGCGCCTGGACCTCGGCGCGGACGGTCACGCCGAGCACGTAGGGGTTGGCCTCGGCGTTGGCGGTGAGCAGCGCGATCGCTCGCTCCGCATCGGCGAGCGCCTCCGCGGGGCGGCCGCCGAGGAGACGGATGTCGGCGCGGGTGGAGTGCACGAGGCCCATGGCGAAGTTGTGGGGCGGCGGTACCGTCCCGCCCACCTCGAGCGCTCGCTCGATCTCGCGCTCGGCCGCCTCCAGGTCGCCGGTCTCCTGGTAATAGCAGGCGAGGTCATTGCGCGAGATCGTCTCCTCCCAGCGGTCGCCGGCGTCGATCGTGAGCTGGAGCAGGCCCCGCACGCGCTCCTCCAGGTCACGCACGCCGACGTTGCCGAAGACCAGGCAGGTGGCCCGCCGCGCGTAGATGCGCAGGTCGTCGTCGCCGGTCTGGTCCGAGAGCTGGACGCTGCGCTCGGCGTGGCTGAGCGCCTCGCCGTAGGACCCCGTGAAGAAGCTCACCTGGCCCTTGAGCGCCGCCACCTCCACGCGCGCGACGACGTCGTCGCCTCGCTCGGCATAGCGCTCGGCATCGACCAGGAGGTCCAGCGCGCTGCGCAGGTCGCCGCGGTGCAGGGAGACCGCTCCCTGGAGCGCGCGTGCGCGGGCGCACAGGGCCGCGTCCGAGAGCGAGCGGGCGATCTCATAGCAGCGGCTGGCCACCGCGAGCGCCTCCGCGGGCTCCTCGTAGTAGGCCCGGCGGCCCCGGGCGAGGGCGCGGCCCACCGCGCCGGCGTCAGCGCCGGCGGAGAGTTCGACATGGGTCGGCTGAAGAAAGGGCATGGTCGGTCACGGCCACGGGGTGGGGCCGTCGAGATCTACTCGGCCCACCCGTTCGCGGACTTGACGCTTCACCGCGCCGCTGGCCCATCGGGCGGGCTACCCTCGCCCCATGGCCCACCCCAACGACGAGCTCATCCAGCGCTTCTACGCGGCGTTCGCGCGGCGCGACGGGGTCGCGATGGCCGAGTGCTACGCCCCTTCGGCGCATTTCTCCGATCCCGTGTTCGTCGATCTCAAAGACGGCGAGCCCGGGGCGATGTGGCGCATGCTCACCGGCCGGTCCCAGGACCTGGTGGTGACGCTGCAGGAGCACGAGGCCGATGACAGCACCGGCCGGGCGCGGTGGCTGGCCGACTACACGTTCTCGACCGGCAACAAGGTGCACAACGACGTCCTGGCCCGATTTCGCTTCGAGGACGGGCTGATCATCGAGCACATCGACACCTTCTCCTTCCACGCGTGGGCGCGTCAGGCGATGGGGGGCGTCGGCGCTGCGCTGGGCTGGACGCCGCTGCTGCGCAACATGGTCCGCACCAAGGCGCGCAACGGGCTCGACGAGTTCCTGGGGCGGCCGGTCGTGCCGGCTAAGCGCGGACGGCGCTGAGCGCCTGGTCGATCCTCACGTCGCCGTTGGCGAGATAGAGGATGCTCCGGTCCACGGCCGGGTCGGAGATGATCGCGGCCAGCACCGCGGCGACGTCGTCGCGCGTGACGGCGTCGCGGAACGGGTCGGTCCCGATCCGGACCCGGCCGGTGCCCGGGTCGTCGGTGAGCGGCCCGGGCCGGACGATGACCCACGCGCGATCGGACGCCGTGACCGCCGCGTCGGCCTCGGCCTTGGCCCGCAGGTAGACCTCGAAGACGTCGTCGCCGCTCGGCGGGGACTCCGCGCCGACGGAGCTGACCATGAGGTAGCGCGCCCGACTCGCCTCGGTGGCCTCCAGCAGCTTGATCGCGCCGTCGCGGTCCATCGTCAGCTTGCGCTGAGCGCCGCTTCCCGGACCGGCGCCGGCCGCGAACACCACGACGTCAGCGCTGCCGGCGGCCTCGGCGACCTGCGCGGCGGAGGCGTGCTCGAGATCGCACTCGGCCGGCGTGCCACCCGCTGCCTCGATATCGGCGGCGTGGCCCGGGTTGCGGATGAGCCCGATGACCTCATCGCCGCGCGCGGCGAGGAGCCGCACCAGGCGGAGGCCGATCTGCCCGTGGGCTCCGGCGATCACGATCCGCATGGCGCCAGGGTAATGAACTCCAGGGCCGTGGGTGCTCCCGACCGCCGTCGTGTGGCATTCATCAAGCGCTAACGCAAGGGCCTTGATATTTATGCCCTCGTTGTCGTGGACGGTGATTGTGTGCCGGCGTCAGGGGAAATACCTGGCCGGCGCGTCTGCTGGCCGCGCCGGCGTGTCCCGAAAGGGGGAACCGTTCACATGCGCCAGCTGCTCTCCGGGAGGCCTGCACGCGGTCGCATCATCCGCACCGTCTCACTCGTCTCCGTCCTCTGCGCCGTCGCCGCGCTCAGCGCAACGCCGGCGTTCGCCCATCCGTCTCACCAGTTCTCGCCTCAGGTGCTCCACACCGGCCGGGCGCCGACCGGCTATGAGGTGACATTCCGCTACTACGACCCCACCGCCACGACCGTCCAGGCGCGTGGCGAGTGGTTCTTCTCCAACGCGGCCAACACCACGACCACGTCGTCGCTGGGGCTGCTCCCGACGCAGTGGTCGCCGGGTGACTTCCCCATCGCCTTCCCCAACCAGGGACCGGCCCCGAACTGGCCGGTGGCACAGATGACGCTCGACCACGCCACCGGAGTGTGGTCCTACACGACGCCGCTGCCGTCGGGGACGTTCACCTACGGCTTCTACGTCAACTGCACGGGCCCGCCCCGACTCTGACCGGCTGCACCGAGCTGTCCGATCCGAGCAACCCGCCGTGGAACCACAGCGGCTCGGTGGAGCCAGACAGCGAGGTGTACGTGCCGTCGAGCCCACGTTTTGGCACCCCCGACCTGTCGTGGCAGGCGCCCAACCGCCGCGCTCACGGCACCCTGCTCGACGTGTCCTATCCCGACTCGCAGTCGACCGATCCCGTGGGATCACACCCACTGGCGGTCTATCTCCCCCCGGGATACAACCCCACCGACGCGTTCCGTACCCGACGCTGTATCTCAGCCACGGGGGCGGCGGCAACGAGGTGGACTGGTCGACCCAAGGCGCCGCCAATAACATCATCGACAACCTGATCGCGACGCGCCGGGTCCAGCCCATGGTCGTGGGCCAACTTCCTGCTGTTCAACGACACGGGTGTGTTCGGGTACTACGGGAGCTGGAGCATCGCCAGCCTCGGCGCCCCGGCGACGACGAGCCCGCTGTGGCAGAACCCGGCGCTCAAGACGCGTCTCGGGCTGCAGATCGGCGGCGGGAACTTCGACTCGCTGACGGTCCACGCCATCAACACCTACGAGGGCGAGCTCACCGCGGCGGGCATCCCGTTCGCCGATGACGGGGTGGACGGCGGCCATGAGTGGTACACGTGGCGCCAGCTGCTGCTCGACTACGCCACCACCATGGCCTTCCGGCACACCAGCACCGCGGTGCGCCTGGCCGGGCACGGTCTCGCGGTCGCGTCGGTGACGGGCGACACCACCGAGCCCGTGCCGCCGGTGGGCACGGTCCAGTTCATGGTGAACGGCCGGCCTGCCGGTCATCCTGTGCCGCTGCGGTTCGGCCGCGCCGTGGCGCGGCTGCGGCGCCTGGGCGCGGGTGACTCGGTCACCGCGCGCTACAGCGGCGACAACTACTACAACGACAGGACCAGCGGCGCGGTCAGCGCGTCCTAGGAAGGAGCTCCCGCCCACGCCCGCAGGACCTCGCGCTCGCGCTCGGGCGCGAGGCCGGCGGGCATGGCGCCGGGGCGCAGCGGCGGCGGGGCGGGCAGTGCCGACAGCCAGTCCCAGGTGTCGCGCACCGTCTCCTGTACGGGACGGCAGCGCAAGCCCGCGGCGTGTGCACGCTCCACGTCGGAATCGTGCATGGCGGCGTATTCGTGATCGGCGGGAAGCCAGACGGGAAGCTCGGTCCACGGCTCGATGCCGGCGGCGGCGATCGTGTCCGGGTCCACCCAGGTCAGCCGGGCGTCGGGTGCGCCGGCCACCGCTCGGCAGGCCTCGAGCAGCGAGCCCATGGTGGCGTGGCCGCGCCGTGAGACCACGTTGAAGGCGCCCGAGTGCCCCGCGGCGGCGGCGTCGAGGGCAAAGGCGGCGAGGTCGCGGGCATCGACGTACTGGAGGGGCAGGTCCGGCGGACCGGGGCAGAGGATCGCGCCTCCGCGGGCCATCCGGCTCAGCCACCAGGTGAGGCGGCCCACGTCCTCCCTGGGCCCGAGGATCAGGCCGGCGCGCGCCAGCAGCCCCCGCTCCCCGAACGCCCGCTGCACCGCGATCTCGGCGCCCCGCTTGTCGGCGGCGTAGTCGGTCGCGCCGGCGTCCGGGTCGGCGTCGACGGTGGGCGTGGACTCATCGGCACCGCGGACCGGCGGCGCCACATAGACCGACTCGCTGGAGACGTAGACGTAGCGGCCGGCGCGATCGCGCAGTGCCCGGGTGCTGTCACGGACCGCCCGCGGGGCGCTTGACCACGTGTCGATGACGAGATCCCAGTTGCGCTCGCGCAGCGGTGCCAGGCTCGCGGGATCCAGGCGATCGCCGCGGATCGTCACCGCATCGGGATGCGTCCAACCCCCGGTGCCGCGGTGAAACGTGGTGACGTCGAAGCCGCGCGCCAGGCCCTCGGCCACCACGGCGGGGCCGACGAAGCCAGAGCCTCCGAGAACGAGCAGGGCATCAGCCATGCCCCGAGCCTAGCGCAACTCTAAGGTTGCGCGTCTGCGGCGCCGGCGTCGGCCTCGGCGTCGTAGGCGGTGGAGGCGATCGGCGGCGCCCAGAAGCCGGGGGCGGGGAACTCTCCGGTGATCTGGGACTCGTCGTACCACACGATCTCCAGGCTCGACAGCCGGCCGTCGCGCACGAACAGCATCAGCGCCACCGGGTGCTCGTCCATGTCCCGCGCGCGCGTCTGGACCAGCGGCGCTCCCTGGATCTCCGGAGCCACCGGCGCGTCGCGCTCCAGGCCGAGATCGATCGTGGCGCAGCCGCAGGTGCACTGCTCGATCACGTGGGCCCGCGAGGCCTGCTCGCGCAGGACCTCGTCGCCGGGGAAGGCGGCCGACAGCATGAACTCCAGCGTCTCGGCCTCGCGACCGGTCAGCGGGCGGGGGAACGGCGAACCGGCACCGTCGGGCTCATCGTCCATCCCGCGCACGATACGGCCAGCGGCGGCGCACTCGCCGGGTGCGGCTGGCGCCCTTCGTCCGTGGCGTGTCTGCCATGGATGTGGGCGAGCCGGATTGTCATCAGCGTTGCGACGTTGATGGTCAGATGCACGCCAGAGGTGCATTTCACCATCAGAGTCGCCCCGGACGGTCGCCGCAACCACAGCCCGCCGCTCCGACGCGCCCGTCCGCCGGGCGCGGCCCCCCCGGCGCGGAGGGTAATGACCCCTCCGCGCCAGGTCCCGCTAGTCGCCCCCGATTGATTTCGGTCGAGTGGCCCCCTGTTCGACTCCGTCCATCGCCCCCGTCGAACAAGTGCATCGTTGCGCGTCGCGCTCCGGGCCGCATCAGGGAAAACCCTGATGTTTCGAGAACCTAGGCGGCGTCGGGCATAGCCAGCCGGCGGGTCATCTCGCTCCGCGAGCGAACGCCAACCTTGCGGTAGATCTGGCGCAGGTGCGTCTCGATCGTCCGGGGGCTGACGAACAGCGCGGAGGCCGCCTCGTCGTAGGTGGCCCCCTCGATGATGACCCGCGCCACCCGGGTCTCGGCCGCGGTCAGCTCGGCCCAAGGGGACTGCTCGGCGGGTGACTGGCGGCTGTAGCCGGCCGCGGCGAGCTCGCGCTCGGCCCGCTCGGCCCAGATCTTGGCCCCGAGGGCGTGGAACGTCGCCGAGGCGCGGGCCAGCTGCTCGCGGGCGTCGGAACGCCGACGTGCCCGGCGCAGACGCTCGCCGTAACAGAGCTCTGTGCGGGCCCGCGCGAAGGGCAGCGGGGCACGCTCATGCCACTCCAGAGCGCGCTGGAAGTGCTCGTCGAGCTCGCCCGTGCTCGCCAGCAGGCCGCGGCACCGAGCGGCCACGGCGTGGGCCCAGGTGCGGCCGGTGCGTTGCGCCTTGGCCTCGAGGTCGGCCAGCTCGCGCTCGGCCTGCGCGGTGCGCCCGGCGCGCACGCTGGCCTCGATCATGACGTCGTCGAGGTGCTCCCAGCCGGGCTCGAGCACCCACTCGCGGATGTCGACCGTCGTCTGGGTCCAGACGCTCACGGCGTCTTCGTGCTCGCCGAGGCTGAGGGCCAGTGACGCCAGCGCGAGCACCGGCTCGGGCTCCACCGCCCAGGCGTTGAGCTGCTTGCAGATGGCGAGGCTCTCCTCGGCGTGCGCGCGGGTGGCCTGCGGCCGGCCCATCGACGCCTCGACCTGGGCCAGCGCGGCCAGGCTCGAGGCCAGCATCGCCGGCCCCGCCATCTCGCGAGAGAGCTCGACCGCCTCCTCGGCGCCCGCCAGCGCCGCCGGCCAGCGGCCGAGCTCAAGGTCCACGAGCGCCCGCCCGGACAGGGGGTAGGGCAGCGCCCGGACCGCGCCCTGCTCACGCGCGCTCGTGGTCATCGCCGTGAACAATCGATCGGCGGTGTCAAAGCGCTCGATCGACGCGTGCAGGCAGGCGTACATCCCGGGCAGCTCCGGGGCCGAATGCCACACCTCGGGCTTCTCGACGACGGCGCCGTACCGCGCGAACAGCTCCAGTCCCGCGTCGGTCTCGGCCGAGAGCAGCAGCCCACAGCCCAGCGCCACCGCGGCCATCGCCTCCACCTCCCCGCCGAGACCCTCGGCCAGAGCGAAGGCGCGCTCCGCGGTCTCGCGGTACGCCGGCACCGGCCCGGTCACGGTCCGCGCCAGGACCGCCTCGGTCATGGCGGCGGCGGCCAGTGGACGGTCGATCTCGGCGACGGCCTCGGCGATGGCGACGAGCCGGTCGTGGGCTGCCTGTGGGCTGCCGCGCAACATCTCCACGCGCGCGCGAATGCGCTCGCCGTGCGCGCGCAGACGCGGATCGTCGCCCCGGCTGCGCGCTCCGTCGAGCAGCTCCAGGGCCTCGTCGAGGCGCCCCACGGCCAGCGCGAGCTCGGCCGCTTCGAGCTCACGCCGTGCCCGGTCGGCCTCGCCGGGGCTGAGCATCGCCGCCTGGGCGAAGGCGCGCAGCGCGGTGCTGGGCGCTCCGCGCCTGGCGGCTTCGACGGCCACCTGATCGAGCTCGGCGGCCACCGCCTCGTCGGGCGCGGCGGCCGCGGCGGCGAGATGCCAGGCGCGATGGTCGGGCAGCCGGGCCTCGCCGCCGGCCTGGGCCAGCGCGGCGTGCGCGGCCCGCCGGGCGGGCGCCCCGGCCGCGTGGTAGATGGCGGAGCGCACCAGCGGATGGCGCCAGCTGAGCGAGCCGTGGGCGATGGAGACGAGGTCGTCCTCCTCGGCGGCGTCCAGCGCGTTGGCGGGCAGCCCCAGTTCACCGAGGGCGGCGAGAATCGTGTCTGTGGCGCCGGTGTAGCTGGTGGCGGCGACCAGCAGGGCCTGCCGCGACGCGTCGGGGAGAGCGGCGGCGCGCGCCGCGAAGGAGTCCTCGAGACGCTGACCGACCGGCAGCGGCTCGTCGAGCGCGACGCGCCCTGACCGCTGCTCGGCCGAGAGGTTGCGCGGGATCTCGACCAGCGCCAGCGGGTTGCCGGCCGTCTGCGTCCACAGCCGCCGCGCGACCGCCGGGGCGACCTCGCCCGCGGCCCGGGCCACCAGCGCAAGGGCCGGGGCCTCGGCCAGTCCGGACAGCTGCAGCTCCGGCAGGCCGGTGTGCAGCGGCTCCTCGGTCTCGCCGTCGCGGATCGCCATCACGAAGGCCACGGAGTCCGAGTCCATCCGGCGGGCCGCGAACAGGATCGCGTCACGCGAAGCCGCGTCGAACCACTGCAGGTCGTCGGCGACGACGACCACCGGCCGCGTGGCCGCCGCGGCGGCCAACAGGCTGACCACCGCGGCCTGACAGGGGAGCGGCTCCACGTGCGACGCGGGGGCCAGCCCCACGGCCGCCCGCAGCGAGTCCGCCTGGACGGCGGGCAGCTGGTCGATGCCGTCAAGCAGCGGGCGCAGCAGCGCCGAGAGCGCGCCGAAGGCCAGGTCGGACTCCGACTGCACCCCCGTGGCCGACAGCATCGTGACGTCCTCGACGGCGTCGATGACCGTGGCGAGCAGCAGCGACTTGCCCACGCCCGGCTCTCCGCGCACGACCAACGCGCCACCGGTCCCCCGCCGCGCTTCGTCCAGCAGAGCGGCGAACGCCGCCAGTTCGGCTTCACGGCCCAGTGCCGGGACGGATGTGGTCATGCTCGGACCCCCGGAAGCCACTGTGCGCTGAGGATAAATGACCGGGGCGAACCGGCCCGCCGTATGGTGCGCGCGACCTCGCCAAGGCCCGAGCGGCGATCGCGATCGCGTAGGGTCACGCGCCATGAGCGAGGTCATCGTCGTGGGCGCCGGAGTGGTGGGCCTGGCTGCGGCCCACGAGCTGTCGGGCGCCGGTCACACGGTGACCGTGGTGAGCGCCGACGTGCCGGGCAGCCGCCAGTCCTGCGGGTTGACGCGGATCTTCCGCCTCGCCCACGCCGACGGCGAGCTCACGGATGCGGCGGCGACGTCACTGGGACTGTGGGAGCAGTGGGAGGCCCGGGCCGGACGGCCGCTGCTTGACCGCGTGGGGCTGCTGCTCACCGGCGACATGACCGACCGCGAGGGCCATCTCGCGCGCCACGGGGCATTGCAGCGAGGCCGCGGCCATCGCCACCCGCTGGCCATCGCGCTTGACACGTGGGCGTTTGAGCCCACCGGCGCCGCGATCCGCGCCGAGGACACGGTCCGCTTTCTCCAGGAGGGCCTGCCCCTGGTGCTGGCCGAGGTCGTGGCCGTCGACGCGGGCGGCGTGATCCTGGCCGGCGGGGAGCGGATCGACGCCGGCCGGGTGATCGTGTGCGCCGGGCCCGAGACGTACGGGATGCTGGGCGTGCCAGAGCCCGAGCGGATGCGCTCGGTCCGCTTCTCCTTTGCCCTGCGTGAGCCGCCGGCGGACCCCGTGCCGTGCTGGATCAATCGCGACGAGCACCTGTGCGAGCCCTTCTACGCGGTCATGGACGGCCCCGACCACTACTCGATCGGCCTCAGCGGCGGAGAGCCCGCGTCGCTCTCGGAGGCGGAGCACGTGCGTCAGGCGTACCCGCGCATCGTCAGCATCGCGCAGCGCGTGTTCCCCGGGCTGCGTCCCGTCGCCGAGCGCGTCGTCGCGTGCGAGTTCCCGCTGCGCCTGAGCGCCGCCGATCCGGCGCTGGTCCACGACGGCTGGGACCTGGTCGAGCACGCCGGGGTGCTGGGGCTCACCGGGCCCGCGCTGTTCAAGTTCGCGCCGCTGCTGGGCGAGCTGGCGGCGCGCGGTTCAGACCGGGCGGTCGTCTGACGTACGATCGGCGCATGACCGCCGCCACCACCGCCACCACCAGCACGGCCGACGGCCGCACGCTCGCTTTCTGTGAATGGGGGGATCCCAAGGGAACCCCGGTGTTCTCGCTGCACGGCACGCCCGGATCGCGCGTCACTCGCCACCCCGATGCGGAGGTCTACCGTCGCGCCGGGGTGCGAGCCATCACCTATGACCGCGCCGGCTACGGGCTGTCCTCGCGGTTGCCCGGCCGGTCGATCGCGCATGCCGCCGCCGACGTGGCCGCAATCGCCGACGCCCTGGGCATCGAGCGCTTCGCGGTGACCGGCGGCTCGGGCGGGGCGCCCCATTCGCTGGCCTGTGGCGCCCTGCTGCCCGGCCGCGTCACGCGGTGTGCCAGCGTCGTCGGCCCGGCGCCGTTCGGGCCGGGTGGCCTGGCGCCCGAGGACTGGCTGCGCGGCATGGTCGAGGGCAATGTGCGCGAGTTCGAGTGGGCGTTGGCGGGCGAGGACACGCTGCGTCCCGAGCTCCAGCGCGACACCGATCAGCTCCTCTCGGGCATCGGCGCCGACGAGGAGCACCCGTTCGGCGAGGGCTATGACCTGTCGCCCAGCGACATGGAGGTGGTCAAGCGCGGTGATATCCACGACATGCTCGACGAGAGCCTGCGCGTCGGATGCGGTGAGACCGTCGACGGCTTCGTCGACGACGATCTCTCGATCGCGCGGCCCTGGGGTTTCGATCCGGCGACGATCACCGTCCCGGTGGCCGTCTGGTACGGCGTCGAGGACACGCTCGTGCCCGCCGCCCACGGCGAGTGGCTGGCCAAGACCATCCCCGGGGCCACGGTCGTCACTCTGCACGGCGGTCATTTCGCCATCTACGACCGCCTCGGCGAGCTCCTCTCCTGGCTCACCGAATCGAGCTGATCGGTGTGCGGATCGCCATCCTTAGCTCGCTGGAGGTGGAGAGCGGGGGCCGGTCACCCGAGCGGTGCCGGCGTCGGCCGCCAGCAGCGTGGCCAGGATACGGACCATGTGAGCCGCTGGCACGGGGCTTGACCGCTCGCTGACGCGGGAGTTAGGCTCGGGCCGGCGGGGAGGTGACCGGAGATGGCAGTGGTCGGTGGGAACTTGATACCCGCGGAGGCCGACGGCTTCCGACATCCAGCGAGCGAGGCGGAGCTCGTTGCGCTCGTCAAGGCGGCGGCGCAGGAGGGTCGCCAGCTGCGCGTGCGCGGCTCCGCGCACTCGCCCTCGCACGCGATCTACACCGACCCGGCCGGCGACGAGCCCAACCGGGTGGAGCGGCAGGCCCCACCTCCGGGCGACAACGTCAACGTGATGCTCGACCGTTACCGCGGCTGGCGCGTCCGCGATGAGGGGCGCAAGCTGGTCGAGGCCGACGCCGGTATCCACCTCGGCGCGGACCCCTCGGACCCGACGGGGACGGCGACGCTCGAGACCAGCCTGCTCCACGGGCTGTTTCACGACAAGGGCTGGACCCTGTCCAGTCTGGGCGGGATCAGCCATCAGACCGTGAGCGGGTTCACCGCCACCGGGTCCTCGGGGGGCTCGGTGGTCCATTCGGTCAACGACAACCTGTGGGGGTTCCGCGTCATCGACGGGGCCGGTGTGGTCCACGAGCTGACCCGCGATGACCCCGATCAGGACCTCTTTGAAGCGATGGCGCCCAACATGGGCCTGCTCGGGGTCGTCTCGACGATCACGCTGGAGTGCGTCGACACGTTCAACATCGTCGGCCAGGAGGCCATCACCACGGTCGACGGGTGCGCCGTCGACCTGTTCGGGCCCGGCGGCGGGGAGCGCCCCTCGCTTGAGCAGTTCCTGCGCGACACCGAATACTGCCGGGTGGAGTGGTGGCCACAGCGCGGCGCCGAGCGCGTGCTGGTGTGGCAGGCGTCGCGGGTGGTGCCGGAGCCCGGCTTCACCCCGCATCCGTACGAGGAGTTCACCGACCACCCCGAGCTTGCCGAGGTGTTCATCTCGCTGCTGTACACGATCGTCGGCAACATCTCTGATCTCCATCACGCTCGGCCGCAGCTCGAGCGGACGTTCGAGCGCGTCGAGAGGCTGCTCGACCTCGAGCCGTGGGTACGCAAGCTCGGGCGGATCGGCGAGGGCCTGGTCCGGTTCCTTGATCACGCCGCCCAGTTCGGCGTGGAGGCGGCGATCACGGTGCTCGAGCCGTTCGCGGACGTCATGGTCCGCGAGATCCCGACCATCTTCCCCCAGCTGCTCGGCTCGTTCGTCACCTTGGACTCCGAGAAGGACTCAGACCAGCGCAACCAGCCCCAGCGCTTCCAGGACTACGGCTGGCAGGGACTGCCCATGGACAACGGCGCCGACGACCAGCTGGTGCCCACCGAGTTCTCCGAGATCTGGGTGCCGCTGGGGCGCGCGCAGGAGGTGATGGAGATCCTCCACGCCTACTTCACCGAGCCCGAGGACGACCACGAGGCCTACCGGCGTACCGGCCTTTACGCCTGGGAGCTCTACGCCGCCAAGCCCACTTCGAAGTGGATGGCGGCGTCGCACACCAGCGGCGAGGACGAGTGGCGCGACGGGGCGCTGCGCATCGACCCGTACTGGTTCGCCGCCAATCCGGGGGATCCGGCGCAGGTGTTCTATCTCCAGATCTGGAAGCTGATGCGCGACCATCAGATCCCGTTTCGGCTGCACTGGGGCAAGTTCCAACCGGTCATCGACGCGCCGGACCGCGACTGGGTCGACTTCTTCAAGGCCCAGTACCCCCGCTGGGACGACTTCCTGGCGCTGCGGGCCCAGCGCGACCCGCAGGGCACGTTCCTCACTCGCTACTGGCGCGACCGCTTCGGGCTCTGGGACGCGTAGCGCCCGCGCCCGGCGCGTCTACAGGGAGCGCAGGAACTGCAGCAGCGGCCCGTTGACCTGCTCGGGATGGGTCAGGTTCGACGCGTGGGGGCCGCCCTCGATCAGCACCACGCCGGTCGACCCGGGCAGCAGGTCTGAGAGCGCCTGGGCCTTCTCGGCCTCGATCGACATGTCGGCGGTGCCGTGGAAGATGATCGCCGGGCAGGTGATCTCGCCGACGCGGTCGGTGAGGTCCTCGCGCTCGAACAGGCAGTTGGTCGGCTCGTTCATCGCCTCGCGCGGGAGCTCGCGCCACTTGGCGATCCAGGTTTCGCTGATCAGGGGGTCGCCGATGATCAGGCCGGCGATCGCCTGGGTCAGGTCGTCGACGGGGCCGACCTGGAGCCATGTCTGCTGCATGTGGCGATAGGCGGGTAGGCGCTCGGGGTCCTCGGGGCCCGACTGGGTGTCGATGAGGACGAGGGCCCGGACGCGGTCGGGGGCCAGCAGCGCGGCGCGCATCGAGAGAAAGCCGCCCTGGGACATGCCGCCGAGCACCGCCTGCTCGATCCCGAGGTGGTCGAGGAGCCCCAGGCAGTCGCGCGCCGAGTCCCAGTAGGTGAAGGGCTCGCCGTCGAACTCGGTCTCTCCGAATCCACGTTCGTCCCAGGTGATCACGCGGAACTCCGGGTGCAGCGCGTCCACCTGCGGGGCGAACATCTCGCGGTCCATGAGAAAGCCGTGCGCCAGGATCACCGGCGCGCCGTCGCCCCCGGTGTCGTCGTAGCGGATCCGCTGGCCGTTGACGTCGGCGAAGGGCATCTGCATGAAATCTTTACACCTGGCGGCCCGATCTGTACGCCGCCTGCATGGAGGCGGTTCGATCATCCGCAATATGGACGCACGCTCTCTCACACAGATGCGGGGGTGACCGGGCCGTGATCGGATGGGTGATCCTGGCCGCGGTGCTCATTCCCGCGCTGGCGCTCGGACGCTGGGCGGAGCGCGAGCGGCGCCGCGCTCGCGCCGCGGAGATGCCCGGGGAGCCCGTCTCCGCCGAGGCGACGCCGCGCCGGCGGCGTGCGCACGCGCCTACGCGCGAGGCTGCACGCGCTCGAGGCGCTTGGCGGCCGTCGCCTCGTGCGCGGGCATAAGGTCCGCCCGGGAGATCTCGACGACGTGCGGGGCGATCGCCCGCACCCCCTCGTCGGCGTCGATGCGCTGGTAGGTGAGCGTCTTGAGGAACTTGGCCACCGACAGGCCGCCGGTGTAGCGGGCGGCGCGTCCGGTGGGCAGCGTGTGGTTGGTGCCGATCGCCTTGTCGGAGAAGGCGACGGTGGCGCGGCTGCCCAGGAAGATCGACCCGTAGTTGCGCAGGCGCTGCAGGTACCAGTCGTCGTCAGCGGTGTGGACCTCCAGATGCTCGGTGGCGACCTCGTCTGAGAGGGCGGCGGCGTGCTCGCGATCGGCCGCCACGATGACCACGCCGTGATCGGTCCAGGCCCGCCGCGGGGTGTCGGCGGAGCCGTCGCCGCGGCGGTCAAGCTCCTCGAGCTGGCGCGAGACCTCGTCGATCACCGTGCGCCCGAGTGACTCCGAGGTGGTGATGAGCACGGCCGGCGAGGTGGGACCGTGTTCGGCCTGGCCGAGGAGGTCGGCCGCCACCAGCTCGGGGTCGGCGGTCTCGTCGGCGATCACCGCGACCTCGGAGGGGCCGGCCAACAGGTCGATCCCGACCCGGCCGAACAGCTGGCGCTTGGCCTCGGCGACGAAGGCGTTGCCGGGCCCGACGATCATGTCGACAGCGGAAACGGGGGGGTCCCCATCATCCAGCAGCCCGAAGGCCATCGCGGCCAGCGCCTGCACCCCGCCCAGCGCGAAGATGCGGTCCGCGCCCGAGGTGGCGATCGAGTGCAGCGTCGGCGCGTGCAGCGCCCCGGCCCGCGGCGGTGAGCAGGCGATCACCGTCTCCACGCCGGCCACCTTGGGGACGAGCACGGTCATGAAGGCGCAGGCGAGCATCGGGACCCGCCCGCTGGGGCAGTAGGCGCCCACCGAGCTGACCGGGACCTGGCGCTGGCCGAGGAACACGCCGGGCAGGGTCTCGGCCTCGAAGTCGGTGAGCGTCGCCCGCTGGAGCTCGGCGAAGTTGCGGATCTGAGCTTGGGCGAAGGCAATGCTCTCCTTGAGCGCATCGGGCAGCGACGCGCTCGCCGCGGCCACCTCCCCCGAGGTGACCTCGAGGCTCGGCGGGTCCCAGTCGTCAAGCTCGCGGGAGTAGCCGCGCACGGCGTCGATCCCGCCGTGCTCGATCGTGTGCAGCATCTCCGAGACGCGCTCGCGCACCGCAGGATCGGTGCCCGACGCCGGAGCGCTCGTCGCCGACTTGAGATACAGGGGCTCGTCCATGGCGCCAGCCTAGGGGGGTGGGAAAGGAAAAACTACGCTTAGACCTCTTTCATCTCGTCAAAGCAGCGCCTTGACCCTTCAGCAGCTCCTCTACTTCCGCACGGCCGCCGAGCTCGGGTCGTTCAACGCGGCGGCCCGCGCGCTGCACTGCACCCAGCCGGCGGTGTCCGATCAGGTCCGGCGGCTGGAGTCAGAGCTCGGGGTGTCGCTGTTCGCGCGCGCCGGGCGAGGGCTGACACTGACGAGCGCCGGCCGCGTGTTCCTCAGCCACGCCGAGCGTGTCACCGAGGCCGCGGACGACGCGCTGGCGTCCGTGGGCCGCCGCCGCGCGGCCCGCGAGAAGGTGGTCACGATGGGGACGTTCCGCAACGCTCCGTACTACGACATCGCCGAGCTGGCCACCCGCTACTGCGATCGCAACCCCGATGCCCGGCTGCGCATGCGCGGGCAGAACTCCTACGACGTGGCGCGCGCCGTCCAGGACGGAGAGCTGGAGGCGGGCCTCGTCGTGCTACCCGTCGACGACTCGTTGCTGGAGGTGCGCTCGTTGTTTCGCGACGAGGTCATGCTCGTCAGCCCCGACCCGACCCTGACGCGTGAGCCGGCCGGCGTGGCCGCGCTGGCCACCTCACCGCTGATCCTCTACGACATCACCCACGGGTTCAACGACCCGACGCGCCGCCAGCTCGCCGCCCGCGCTCAAGAGGCCGGCGTGCTCCTGGAGGCGCGCATCGAGGTCGAGCACGTGGAGACCGCGCTGCAGCTCGTCGGCCGTGGGCTGGGCAGCACGATCGCCGCCAGCGCCGTGCTCGCCCGCTCGGCGGTGGCCGAGGGTGTGACGGCGGTCGGCTTCGCCGAGCCCTTCTACGACTTCTTCGCGGTGGTCACCCGGCGCGGCGTCCGCGTCAGCCCGGCCACCAAGGCGCTGCTCGACCTCGTCGACGAGTGGGCGGAGACGGTCGTCGCGCGGCTGTGAACCCGCGCTCTAGGGCATCGCCCCCGCCGCGAGCCCGCGGCGCACACGCCCGGCCAGCCCGGGAGTGGCGAGCACCACCACCAACCCGATGATCAGGTAGACGATCTCGATGTAGGGCGTGCTGGCCAGGTAGCCGGTCTGCCCGATGAACACGTTGCGATAGATCGTGTAACACACGAACGCTCCGCCGAGCACCGGGATGGCCAGCTGCCACATCGGCACCTTCGGCGGCCCGCTGAAGAACAGAAAGCGGATGGCACCCACCGTGGCCACCACGTAGGCGGTCAGGATGAGCACCGTGCCGACCTGCAGCGCCGAGAAGGTGGCGTTGAGCACGGTCTCGCGCGCCAGCTGCTCGATGACCAGGTTGATCCCGATGATGAGCAGCGCGACGATGAGGGCGGCCTTGGGCTGACCGTGCTTGGAGAGGCCGGCCAGGCCCGTCTTCTTGCCGGTCGCGTCGCGCGCCTGCGCGTACATGATCCGCGCGCCGCCGCTGGCCACGCCGAGTGAGATGGCGAACAGGCTGACGGTGGCCATCAGGTTGAGGATGTCCGCGTACCACTTGCCGATGTACCCGATGCTGAGATCGGAGAAGGGAAGGCCCGCGCCGTAGGCCTCGGCGCCCTTGGCGGTCGCGCCGTAGCCGAGCGACTGAGCCGCGGCGGTGATCAGGTAGAAGGCGCCCACGACGACCACCGCGGTCTTGATCGCGCGCGGGATCTGGGTCTTGGGACTCGAGGTCTCCTCCCCGAGCGCCGCCGCGCCCTCGAACCCGGCAAAGGCCAGAAAACCGTAGACGGCGGCCTTGGCGATCGTGCTGATCCCGCTGCCGTGCGGCGGGACCAGGAAGTTCCAGGTGAAGGTCTGGCCCTGCGGGCCATGGCTGAAGATCACCTTGACGAGGATCACGGCGCTGAGGATCGTCACCAGGATCGCTCCGATCACCTCGGAGGTCAGCAGCGCGCGGGTGATCACGCGGATCTCCATGAACGCGACCGCCGAGACGCCCAACAACCCGATCATCGCCAGCCACCACCACTGTGTGATGTGGGTGCCGAACGCGTCGTTGAGGAAGGTGCGGGCGAACAGCCCGATTTCGATCGTCGACCCGCAGCCGATGGCGATGTACGCCCCCATCAACGCCCAGCCCGCGAAGAAGCCGGCCTGCGGCCCCAGAGTCACCCCGCAGAGGGCATACACCGACCCGGTGTGCGAGATGTGCTGCGACAGCTTGACGAAGCAGTAGGCGACGAGCGCGACGCCGATGACGGCGAACACGAACGACAGCGTCACGGCCCGCCCGATGATGAGCGCGGCACCCGTGCCCAGCAGCCCGATCGCTCCCACGGGCCCGATGAGCCCGACCGAGAACGCCGCGGCGTCGACCAGGCTGAGTTCTTTGTGGAGGCCCTCGCCGGGGGCGGTGCCCTGGGTGGGCTGAGTGGTGGTGTCCATTGGGCGACGCTATCCCCGTGACGGGCTCTTTGCCAGAGCTTGATGTGCTTGACCAGTTCAAAGCATCGCTTGGACCCCGGACGGCGACGCGGGGGACGCGATGTCGGGGACCGATGTCAGGGGGTGTGCCCGATGTGCGGGGCCCGTGCGGGGCGGAGCATGGCCCAACACATGGCTCC
Source organism: uncultured Actinomycetota bacterium (assembly GCA_963708835.1). Taxonomy (GTDB): domain Bacteria; phylum Actinomycetota; class Thermoleophilia; order Solirubrobacterales; family Solirubrobacteraceae; genus Palsa-465. The sequence goes on from CAVPUB010000006.1 coordinate 98,537, forward strand.
CCGGGACCGGGGAGCGCCGGGCCATACGCGTCCGGCCACGTAACGACAAGGAGTTAGACCAATGAGCCATACCATCGAACCGCTGGTGGAGCACGAGCGCGTCGCGGAGTTGCGCGACGTGGTCCGGGGCGAGATCTTCACCGTCGAGGACGAGGGCTACGACGAGGCCGCCAAGGTCTGGAACGGCGCACATGACGGACACCGGCCGGCGGTGATCGTCCGCTGCACGGGCGTCGCCGACGTGCTCGCGGCGGTCGCCTTCGCCCGGGCCAACGACCTGGCCGTCGCCGTGCGCGGAGGCGGCCACAGCGTCGCCGGGTTCTCCACCATCGACTGCGGGATCGTGATCGATCTCGGCCCGATGAACGACGTCCACGTGGACCCGGGCGCGCGCCGCGCGACCGTCGGCGGCGGCGCGGTCTGGGCCGACGTCGACCATGAGACCCAGGCGCACGGCCTGGCCACGACCGGCGGCCTCATCTCGACCACTGGCGTCGCCGGCTTCACCCTGGGCGGGGGCATCGGGTGGCTGATGCGCAAGCACGGCCTCGCCTGCGACAACCTGGTCGGCGCGGACGTCATCACCGCGGACGGGCGGCTGCTGCACGTCTCCGAGAGCGAGAACGCCGAGCTCTTCTGGGGCCTGCGCGGCGGGGGCGGCAACTTCGGGATCGTCACCCGCTTCGAGCTCGCCCTGCACGAGGTGGGGCCGATGGTCTACGCCGGGCCGATCTTCTACTCGGCCGATGCCGACCACGAGCTCATGCAGCTGTTCCGCGAATGGGCGCCGGGCGCCTCGGAGGACATCACCGCGGTGCTCAACCTCACCACGGCGCCGCCGCTGCCGGTCATCCCGGAGGAGTGGCACGGTCGCAAGGTGGCGGCGCTGATCGCCATGTCGATCGGGCCGGTGCAGGAGGGCGACGCCCACGTCCGGGAGTTCCGCGCCATCGCCGAGCCCGTGGCCGATGTGCTCGGGCCGATGCCCTACCAGGTGATGCAGACCCTGATCGACCCCCTGTGGGAGAAGGGAGTGCACGCCTACTTCAAGGCGGCGAACCTCGCGCGCCTGGACGATGCGCTGATCGCGAAGCTCGCCGAGCTGCACCGGTCGGCACCGGGGCCGCAGTGCGAGATCCACATCCACCAGATGGGCGGGGCGGTCGCTGCTCCCGGCGACGACGCCACGGCGTTTGCCGAGCGCTCGATGCCCTACGTGCTCAACGCCGCGGCGGCGTGGCGCGATCCCGAGGCGGCGGCGGCCCACATCGCGTGGGCGCGCGCGGTGATCACCGCCGCGTCTGAGGCCTCGACGGGACGGGCCTACGTCAACTTCCTGGGCGATGCCGGGGCCGCGCGCTCGGCCTACGGGGAGGAGACCTACTCGCGGCTGGTCGCACTGAAGACCGAGTACGACCCGTACAACATGTTCGCCCGCAACCAGAACATCGAGCCGTACCCCTCCGGGAACGGCTCGGTGGGGTAGCCCAAGCGACGCGGCGGGCCGGCCCCGCGCCGACCCGCCGCGCCCGGCTGGGCGCCGACCGCCGGCGCGCGGCCCCGTGGGTGGTCAGCTCGCCGTCTGCGCCAACACGTCGGGGAGCTGGCGGCGCGAGGTCACGTCCAGCTTGCGAAACGCGCGGCCGAGGTGCGTCTCCACCGTCTTCTCGGTCACGAACAGGGTCTGCGCGATCTCGCGGTTGGTCTGGCCTCCGGCGGCCAGCTCGGCCACACGCCGCTCGCTCGGGGTCAGCGACTCCGCGCCCGAGCGGCCAGTGGTGCGCGGCCGGATCCCGATCGCGGCCAGCTCGGCCCGTGCCCGGCGTTCCAGCGCCAGCCCCCCGCAGCGCGAGGCCAGCGCCAGGCCGTCGAGCAGGGGAGCCCGGGCCGCGGCACGCTTGCCGGCGGCCCGATAGGTGGCGCCGAGGTCGACGAGCAGCCGGGCCTGCTCCAGCCAGATCGGCAGCGGCTCGAGCAGCTCCAGCCCGCGCTTGAGGCGCTCCGCCCGTTCTGAGCTGGGCCCGACCAGCGCGTCGGCGCGCAGGGCCACCGCGATCGCGCGCGGCGCTCCGAACGCCTCGGCGCGCCGCAGCTCATCGGCGGCCAGCCCGCGCGCCTCCTCGTGGCGGCCGACGTCGGCGAGCAACAGCGCGGTCGCCGATCGCCAGGGGAGCACCGCGGGGTTGAGAGCGCCGAGCGCCGGGTGATCGAGCTCGCAGGCCAGCAGCTCCTCGATGGCGCCGTCGGGGTTGCCCGCGGCGGCGCGCAGCAGCGCCGAGGCGTAGCGCAGCTGTGAGCTGGGGGAGAACTCGGTGTCATAGCGGATGCCCACCCGGTCGATCAGCCGCCGCAGCGAGTCGGGGGTCTCCTCGCGCTCGAGGCCGGTGAGCACCGCCGTGCTCACCGCCAGCACCACGAACTCGACCCCGAGCAGGTCGGTGGCCAGCTCCATCGACGCCTGGGCATCGGCCTGGGCGGCGAGCAGGTCGCCACGCCGCATGAGGATGAAGGCGCGCAGCGCCAGGATTGTCGCCACGGCCGCCGCCGCCCCCAGTTCCCGTGCCTTGACGAGGATCTCGTCGGCCCCGCGTATCGCCTCGTCGAGGTGGTCGGTGGCGGCCAGCACGGCCAGGGCCACGATCGCCCACGCCTCGCCGCGCTGGGGCTCGGGCGGCAGGCCGGCGGCGATGGCCCGGTGCGCGCAGTCGGCGGCTCGGTCGGCGGAGCGCAGGTACATCATCTCGTCCATGGCCAGCGTGGCCAGGGCGGTGGCCTCGATCACGCTGCGGGCCGGCCCTCCGGGGTCCTTGAGCCCGTCGATCGTCGTCTGCGCGGCGCGACGGGCCCAGGCCGAGGTGTAGCTGACGCCCAGGAGCGCGACTTCGAGGCGCTCACGGGCCGGGCCGGCGGGCGGCAGCCTGCCCTGCGCGCGGTCGAGGATCGTAGCGCCCTCGTCGGCCCGGCCGGCGAAGAACAGCATGCCGCTCAGCTCGATCGCCGCGGCGGCGATCGTGTCCGGGTCGCGCGCCTCGCTGACGATCTCGGTCAGCGGGGCGACCGCCTCGGGCGCGCCGGCGCGCGCATGGGCCTGACCGAGCTCGAGCACGACCGCGGTGCGGTGGCCCGGCGGCGGGGGCTCGGCGAGCGCGCGTGCCAGCAGCGCGGCGGCGCCAACGGCATCGCCCAGGACCAGCGCCTCACGCGCCGCCTCGCGCAGGAGCGCCACCACGTCGGGATTGGCGGCGGGGTCGGTGTGCATCGCCTGTGCCGCCACCTGCCCGCACGGGGCGCCGCGCTCGGCGAGCACACGCGACGCGTCGCGGTGCAGCCGCTCGCGCTCGGCGGGGGAGAGATCGCCGTAGATCGCGGTGCGCAGGATCGGGTGGATGAAGCGCACCGTGCCACCGGATTCGAGGATGCCCGAGAACACCAAGGAGGCCATCGCCGCCTCCAGATCCGCCCCGGCCAACCCGGCCAGCCGCGCCGCGTCGCCGACCTGGGCGCCGTCGCCCAGCACGCTGACCGCGCGCGCCAGGGACGCGGCCGCCGGTGACTGGCGTGAGAGTCGGAGCAGCACCGTGTTGGCCACCCCGCGCGGGACGAGGGCGGCGAGGTCACCCGCGCCCGACGCGGTGGGCCCGAGCCCGCAGGCGGCGGCCTCGTCGAGCAGCTCGCCGACGAGGAACGGGTTGCCTCCGGTCACCTCCAGGCAGGCCGCGGTGAAGCGGTCGTGCGGCTCGGCTCCGAGCCGGGCGGCGATGACCGCGGCGACCGCCGTGCGCGTGAGGGGCGATGGGCGGAGCACCTGCGTGGCGGGGTCGGTGAGCAGCGCGGCGGACACCGGCGTCTCGTCGGGATCCAGCGGGCGGCTGGCGAGCACGAGCGCCAACGGCTGACCCTCCAGTCGCCGCGCGATGAAGGCCAGCGCGCGGGCTGAGGGCCGGTCGATCCACTGCAGGTCGTCGACCGCCAGCACCAGCGGGGCGTCGCTGGACAGGTTGGAGGCCAGCCAGTAGAGGCCGTGCTGCCACGCGTAGGCGGGGTCCGCCCCGCCGGCCGCCGGGGGAGTGGCACCTGGGATCTGCGCCGGTGCGCCGGTGAGGACCTCGCCGGCCAGCGCCGCGGCACCGCTCAGCCAGCGGCCGCGCTCGTCCTCGTCGGCCTCGGCCACCAGCCGCTCGAACAGCTGGCGCACGACGCCGAAGGGGAAGCCCTGCTCGAGCTCGGTGGCCCGGGCCGAGAGCACGCGGAAGCCGAGCTGGGCCGCGCGAGCGCGGGCCGATTCGAGCAAGCGCGACTTCCCGATCCCGGCGGCGCCCTCGATGACCAACACACAGCCCTCTCGCTGCCCGACGGCGCGCAACGCGGCGTGCGCGCGCTCCAATTCCAGCTCGCGCTCGAGCAGTGCGGCCGGACCGGTCCCGGCAAGTGTGTGCATTGCGCTGAGGCGATCCTACGGCGGCGGCACACCGCGGCGCAATGGGGCGGGGCACGGGGGACGGCAAAATAAGCGCCATAACGGCGCCTCAGGTGACACACGTCTCGTCGGGCTATCGGGTTGCATTCCTGGATTGGCTGGGGTGCGCCTGCGCCGGCGCCCCCGAGCGGGCGCCCCAGGCCGTGCGCGCGCTGGGCGCTGACGTGCCCGCCCGGGTGGCGTTCGCCGGCGCCGCCGGGCACGTGCTGGACTACGACGACACCCTGCCCGACGGCATCGCCCACGTGAGCGCGCCGTGCGCCCCGGCGGCGTTGGTGCTGGCCGACGAGCTCGACCGCTCGCTGGGCGCGATGCTCGACGCCTTCGCCGAGGGATGGGAGGCGATGGCCGCGGTCGCCTCGTCCAGCCACCCGACGCTATATGACGGGGGCTGGCACCCGACGGCGGTGTGCGGGTCCGTCGGAGCAGCGGTGGGCGCAGCGCGGCTGCTGGACCTGAGCGCGCAGCAGCGCGAGCACGCCGTCGCCCTGGCGGTGTTGCGGGCCGGCGGCACCCGCGGCGCGTTCGGCTCTGACGGCAAGGCGATCCAGGTGGGGATGGCCGCCGCGGCCGGGGTGGGAGCGGCGCTGATGGCGCGGGCCGGGGCGGTCGTCGACGCGCGGGCAATCCGCGGCGCGCTGGGCTTCGAGGGCGTCCTGGGCGCGGTCGTGCCGGCAGCCGTGACTGCCGGCGCCGCCGACGGAGCGCGCGCGATCACGCACAACTGGATCAAGCTTCATCCCAGCTGCCTGGGCACGCACGCGCCCATCGACGCGGCCGTCCAGGTGCGCGACGCGGGCTACCGGCCTGACGGCGCGCCGATCGTGGTGACCGTGAATCCGGCGGCCCGCCAGGCCGCTCACCTGGATGACGTGGAGGATGGCCTGGCCGCCAAGTTCTCGATCCCGTACTGCGTGTCGCACGCGCTGATCCACGGGCCGCCGGGCGTGGATGACTTCGCCGCGCTGGACGTGGCGACGCGGGAGCGCGCCCACGGGGTCAGCGTCGTCATCGACGCCTCGTTGCCGGAGTGGGGCGCCGTGCTCAGCAGCGAGGGCCGCGAGCTGGCCCGGATCCCCTGCCCCCGGGGCACGCCGGAGCGGCCGGCGTCCCCGGAGGACCTGGCCGCGAAGCTGGCCGACCTGGCCGGCGACCGCCTCGACGGCGTGCTCGACGATCTCGACGCCCCGGCGGCTCGCGCGCTGGATGCGGCCGGCCTGCGGGCCGCCGCGGTCAGCGCGGGCCGGCGCTGATCGCCGACGCAGCCGCGGCGATCAGGGCCACGCGGTCGGTCTGCTTGGTCTTGAGGTTGGCCTGGATCGTGTAGAGGACGCTGTGCCAGACGAAGTCGAGCTGCGGCGGCGAGCACGATGCGCCGCAGGAGAGCGGCGTGAAGCCCGCCCGCGAGGCGCCCTTGACGGTGACGTGCCTGCCGAAGACCTTGCCACCCTGGACCGCGGTGAACCCGGCCACGAAGCACGCGTTGGCGCCGCCGCAGTGCTTGACGGCGCCGATCTCCAGGTCATAGCCCGAGCGCTGAGCGCCACCCGTCGGCACCATGCGCGTGGCATCCAGGGGCATCGACCGCGGCAGCAGCACCGGCGGGGCGTGGGGCGCGCGGTTGACGGCGGCGATCTGGCGAGCGAACAGCGACGGGAGGGTCGGCTGCGTCGCCGCGGACGCCACGGGCACGGCGAGCACACCGGCGATGAGCAGCGACGTCGCGAACACGGTCAGGCGGCGCATCGGGCCATCCTAGTGTCTCTCACGCAGGACGCTAGGGGGCCAACCGCTCGATGACCCAGCCCCCCTCGGGGCGGCGGCGATAGAGCAGCCGGTCATGGAGCCGATCGTTGCGGTTCTGCCAGAACTCGAACGTCTGCGGGGTCAGGCGAAAGCCGCCCCATGCCTCGGGCAGCGGCAGGTCGGCGTCGGCGTAGCGGTCAGACAGCTCGGCCACCCGCGTCTCGAGAGACGCCCGGCTCTCGATCGGACGGCTCTGGGGGGAGGAGAGGGCGCTCAGCTGGCTGCCCCGCGGCCGGCTGCGGATGTAGGCCTCGGACTCCTCCGGGGTGGTGCGCTCGATGCCGCCCTCGATCCGGACCTGCCGCCCCAGCGGGTCCCAGTAGAACAGGAGCGCCGCGGCGGGGTTGACCGCCAGCTCACGCGCCTTGCGGCTCTCGTAGTTGGTGTAGAAGACGAGGCCGTTCTCGTCCACCTGCTTGACCAGGACCATCCGCACCGAGGGCGCCCCGTCGTTGGCGGCGGTGGCCACGGCGGCCGCCTCGGGCATGTGCACCCCCGCGTCGGCCGCCGCGGCAAACCAGGCGTGGAACTGCGCGACCGGGTCGGGGTCGACGTCCTCCTCGCGCAGCGGCTGGGCGTGATCGGTCATCTCGCGCCCATTATCGACGGCCGGCGGCGGACGGGAGGGGCGGGGCCCTTAAGGTCGAAACAGAACGATGTGATGGTCCCGAGCGACACGTCGTCTGAGGGTCCCCAGCAGTCCTCAGCCACGCCGGCCGCGGCCCAGCCGACCACTCCGCCGTGGGTGGACTCGCTGACGTCGGCCGCCGCCTCGTTCCACGCCTGGCTCATGCGCCCGCGCGTGCGCCTCACGCTCACCGGGGTACTGCTTCTCCTCATCGGCGTCCTGATCGCGACCAACACCGTCTGGACGCTCCCGCTGGTGATCGTCGGCGCGCTGATGGTGGCGGTGGCGTGGATCGGGCACCGGCTGGAGGGCCGGTTCGCGGTCGAGTGGGGAGAGGCCGGCACGCAACTGGCCTTCAAGGCCACCATCAAGGCGGCACAGCCGACCACCGAGACCCCGGCGCTGGGACCGGCCGCGACCGCGGTGCCCGCGCCCGTCCGCCGCATCGAACTGGCCCGCACCTCCGACGACGTGATCGAGGGTGAGGCGCACACGGTGGAGATCAACGTGACCGAGCTCAAGGCGCTGATCGCGGCCGCGGAGGCCGCCGAGGCCGCCGACGTCGCCGCGGCGCCCGAGGCCGGTGAAGCCCCGGGGAGCGCACCCGCGCCGACGTCCTCGGTGCGTGACATCCGGATCCGCCGCCTCGCCGACGAGCCCGAGCGGACCCCGCGCCCCACGGCCTGAGTCACCCGCGACAGCTCGTGCGTGAGCCCGACCGCTGTCCCGCCTCCATGGCCCGGACCGCGCGCAGGTGCCGTGCCAGCGCGGTGGGCCCGACCGGTCCCGCCGGCAGCTCGACCACGAACGCCGTCGTCCCGGGCAGCAGGTGGTTGGACCACAACGGGGCACTGCCGGGGAAGAAGCCCAGACAGGTCGCGGCCAGACGAGAGACCTGGGCGTAGCGGCGCGCCACCCCGCGGTCCCCGCCGGCCATGTCGACGAGGTCCATGTGCTGGTGGTACCAGATGGTCACCGCCGGCTTGATGCGGCGGATCAGCGCCATCGCCGCGCGGGTCTCGGGCTCTGACGCCGGGCGCGGGCCCGAGTTGTAGGTGGGGTCGGTGTCCCGCTCCCACTGGTAGGGGAAGTTGCGGTTCAGGTCGACGCCGTGGGCGTTCTGGCGCGTATCGGCGGCGGTGCCGTCGGGGTTGAACTCGGGGACCAGCCAGAGCTGGACGCCGGCCGGCGCCCGGGCGCGGGCCACCGCCGCGACGATGCGGATGCCGGCGCACTCATTGCCGTGGATGCAGCCGACGAGCAGGAGCTTGCGCGGCGCGGCGTCAGGTCCGAGCACGTGGGCGACGATCGGGCGCCCCCGCACGGAGTGGCCGATGACCACGCGCCGCCCGGCCGCGCTCGCGCGGGCGGCGACCGGGACGCGCTTGACCGTGGGGAACCCCCGCAGCAGCCGCGCGAAGATCGCCTTGAGCGTGGCCTTGCCGTACGGATGTGAACCGTCGTACATCGTGAGCACGGCGAGCGACACGCGGGCGCAGCCGCGCACCAGAAGCGCGACCTGGTGATCCTCCAGCCCCGTCCCGTAACCCCAGCCGCCCTTGAAGTACAGCTTCCAGCCCGGCAGCGGCAGTTCTCCGATGCCCCAGCGGTCTGCCGCCGAGATGCTGCGCAGCAGCCGCATGGCGTAGGAGCGGTGGCGCGCCACCACGTAACCATCGATGTGGAGGAAGAATCGCGTCTGGTCGCGCGGGCTGATGTGGGTCTCGCCCCATACCGGATTGGTGGCGAAGTCGGTCATGCCCACCGTGCGGGCCAGCGCGCTCAGCCCCGCCTGGCCGACCGTGTCGAAGATGATCTGGGCGTCGTCGTTGTCCGAGACGCGGATCATCGGCCCGAGGATGGAGGTGTCGCGCGTGGTGAGCGCGCGGTTGCGCACCGGCGCGCTGTCCAGGTAGGTGACGAGCAGCATCGCCTTGACCACGCTGGCCGACCACTCCTCGTGGTCGGGCCGGTAGCCGTACAAGCGGCTTGGGGTCCGGACCGCGAACGCGATGTCGCCCACCCGGGAGCGGGCGTAGGCGATCGCCGCGGACATGTCCGGGCGCCAGAGCTGATCGATGGTCCTGTGCGTCCCCGGGACCACGCACCGGGCCCCGGGCGGCGTGCGCGGCGCCACCGCCGCCCCGGCGACGCCCGCGATCGCCGCCGCCAGTACGGCCGCGATCGCGATCGTCCGGGCGCGGAGGATGACGGTTCTGGGCATGCCCGGCAATCGTCGCGGCTGGCCCGGCCGTCTGCAACGCGCAACCGCCGGGTGAGAGCCGCAGGCGCTGGTAGATTGGGGCGCGCGATGAGCGCCGATCGCGGCACAAGAGCAGGAGGCTCGCCGTCTTAGACCTCAGCCGGGTCGTGATCGGCGGTCTGGCGGTGCTGCTTGGGCTGGCCGGGTTCGCGAAGGTGCGCAGGCCCGGTCCGTCGAGCGTCATGCTGCGCGCCGCCGGGGTGCCGGCCGCGGCGGTCGCGGTGCGAGTGGTCGCGATCGCCGAGATCGCCGTGCTGGCCGTGGCACTCGTCGTGCCCGGTCGTCTGGCCGGCGGCATCGTGGCCGTCGTGTTCGCCGAGCTGACCCTGGGCGCGGCGGTGGGCGCGCGGCGGGCCGGCGACCGGTCCTGCGGGTGCTTCGGCGACGATGGTCCGCCGTTGGGGCCGCGGCACGTCGCCACCAACTTCGTCGCGGCCCTGGCCGCGGCCGGCGCAGCGCTCGTGGCCCCGAGCAGCCTGTCCCGGCTGGCATCGCACCGTCCCGCTCTGGCCCTCATGGAGCTGCTGGCGGCCGCGGTCCTGGCCGGCGGCCTTCGCCGGTGGCTGCGCGGCACCCGCGCCGGCGGGTGGCACGCGTCGGCGCTGCGCCTCGTCGACGGCTCAGCGCGCGTGCTCGAGGCGCGCTTCTCGCGCCGCACGGCGCTGACGCGGGTGGCGATGGCAGGCTCGGCGCTCGCCGTCGCGCCCGTGCGCTATCTGCTCTACCCCGGCACGGCGCTCGGCGTCGTCGTGCCCGGCAGCTGCCGGGACGGGCTGTGCACCGACGGCTACACCGCGTTCTGTTGCGAGATCCACCAGGGTCTGAACACCTGCCCCGCCGGCACGTTCGTGGGTGGCTGGTGGATGTGCACCGATTACCGCGGCCACCAGCTCTGCCAGGGGACCGGGGTCCGCTACTACATCGACTGCAACAACCTCCCGGGCAAGCCGTTTCCCGGCGGGTGCCGCTGCGCGGATGACGATTGCTCGCATCGCCGCCAGGCCTGCAACGTGTTCCGCTACGGGCAGTGCAACACGCACATCAAGGGGACGACCACGGTGGTGTGCCGGGTGGTCAGCTGTGAGAAGCCCAGCCGGATCGACTCGCTCAACTGCAACGCCACGGTGATGATCGACGACGCCGTCTGCGGGCATGAAGCGGGCTGTCTGGAGCCGATGGCGGTCCAGCTGCCCGGGAGCGGAGGGGCGTGATGGTGGTGGTCACGATCGTCATCGCGGTGCTGCTGGTGGTCGCGCTCGTCTACATCGTGGCGCTGCTGCGCAGCCACGCGGACATCCTGCGCCGGCTGACCGCCCTGGAGGAAGGAGCCGCCGACGGTGCGCTCGCCTCGCCCCCCGAGCCGGCCGCGCCGCCGGTGGGCGGCGGCGAGGTGATCACCGCGGCTCCGATCAGCGGCAGCACGCTGCGCGGCGATTCGGTGACGCTCTCGTTCGGGCCCGGCTCCCCGATGACCCTGATCGCGTTTCTCACCAGCGGCTGCACCAGCTGCGCGCCGTTGTGGGCGGGTCTGCACGAGTCACCCGACCTGGCCTCCCTTGCGCAGCGGGTGACGGTCGTCACCCACGACGCCACTCGCGAGAGTCCCACCCGCCTGGAGCGCCTGGCCCCCTCCGGGACCGACGTGATCATGTCCAGCGCGGCGTGGGCCGACTACGCGGTCCCCGGCTCGCCGCACTTCGTGCTCACCGACGGCGCGGGCGGAATTCTCGGCCGCGGTTCGGCGCTCAGCTGGTCCCAGCTCGAGACGATGGTGGCCGACGCCCGCGACGACGCCCGCCGGGCGGCCGAGCCGGCGCGCACGACGGCCGAACGGGCACAGCGCTCAGAGGGCGCGTTGGCCTCGGCAGGGATCGGGCCCGGCCATCCCAGCCTGTATCCGAGCGGGCCACGCCTGCCGGGCGAGCGGGACCGCTGACGGCCGTGCTCCTGCCCGCGTTCCTGCTCGTGGCGATCGCCGGCGCGATCCGCAGCGCCTGGTCTCCCTGAGGACAATCGATGCTCGCGAGCATCACTCCGCTCGGTGAGCGGAGCCGCGGATTCTCATGGGGTGTGACGGCGTCGGCGTTCGCCGTGGGCGCGGTCGGCGCCGGCGCGCTGGCCGGGGCGGCCGCGGGGGCGCTCGGATCGCTGGCGCCGGACGGGACCTGGCGCGACATCGCCGCTCTGGCGCTGCTCGCGCTGGCGCTCGTGGTCGACGCCTCGCCGCTGCGCCGCCGGCTGCCCACGACGCGGCGTCAGGTCAACGAGGACTGGCTGACCCGGTATCGCGGGTGGGTCTATGGCATCGGCTTCGGCGCCCAGCTCGGGACCGGCCTGGCGACCATCGTGACCAGCGCCGCCGTGTACGCCGCGGCGCTCGGCGCCCTCTTGTGCGGCACCGTGGCTGCGGGCGCTGCGGTGGGGGCGACCTTCGGCGTGATCCGGGCGTTGTCGCTGCTGCCCGCGCGCGTTGCGACCGATCCGGCCGGCCTCGTGCGCCTACACGACCGCCTCGGGCGCGCCGAGGCGCCGGCGCGCCGAGCGGTGCTGGTGGCCGAGGCGGCGGCGATCGCGCTGCTCGTTGTGGGGTTGCTGTGAGAACCGCGGCCCATGGCCTGTCGGTCGACGTGCCGATCGGCTGGGAGGCGCGGATCGTGCGCCCGCCCGAGAGCGCGCCCTATCTGCACGTGGCCAGTTTCGCGCTCACGTCCGACTCGGGGCAGTTCGGTGCCGGCGTCACCGCGACCATGGTCCCGGACGGCGCGTTTGCCGCGCTGGTCGAGTACGTCGTCGACCGCCACGTCCGGCCCGACAGCGGCCTGTTTGCCTCCAGGCGGTGGCAGCCGCGGCTGCGCATGGGCGAGTTCAGCCACGACCGGCTCCAGGTGGCGCGACCCGGCCATCTCGGCGCCCAGCGCTTCTTCACCGCCGCCGGGCGCCCGTTCTGCCTCTATGCGGTGATCGCACCGGCGCGCCGGCGTCCCGCTCAGCTGATCGGCGAGCTCAGCGCGGTGCTGGCCACGGTGCGGTTCGAGGCCTGAGCCCCGGTGCTGGAGACCACCACAGGCGCGCAATGGCCGCCCTTACGGCCGTTGGCGTCGGTGGCGATCAGGCAGACCTGGTAGGTGCCGGGTGCGCTGAAGGTGTGTTGCGGATTCTGCAGGGCCGACGTGGGGGCCGGCGACTGCGGGTCGCCGAAGCTCCAGATCCACCCGACCACCGCGGCGCCCCCGATCCCCGGCTGCGACGCATCGTGGAAGGCAAACGTCCGCGACGTGCCGACCCGCGCGGCGGTGAAGGCCGCCGTGGGCGGGCCCGGGGCCGTGACCGCTCGGGTCGTGGTGGCGCTCAGGCCGTTGGCGTCGGTGACGGTCAGCGTGACCTGGTAGGTGCCAGGCGCTGAGAAGGCGTGATTCGCCGGGCTCGCGGTCGAGGTGTTGCCGACCCCTGAGGCCGGGTCACCGAACCGCCACACCCGCGAGATGATCCGCGCGCCCCCCGCGCCGGGTGTCGACGTGTCGGCGAAGGTGGCACTGTCATCGGCCGGGTGGGTGGAGACGAGGAAGGCGGCGGCCGGCGGGGAGGGGAGCGGGGCGGCCACCCCGATGTACTGCGCGGCGTCATGGCTGGGGCCCAGAGGGCAGCGGGTGCGGTCGATGCGCCGTCGGTTGGTGTAGGCGGCGCTCAGCCGGCCGGCGAAGGCGATGCCCTCGATTCTGACCACCTGGGTCACGTGCACCCTGATCGTGTAGGGCACGACGAGACCGTGCGGGTACACCCGTCCCCGGCAGCGCAGCGCGGAGCTGAAGCGCCCGCTGCCCACATAGCTCCCGATCCCTACGCGCGACAACGTCAGGCGGTCAAAGCGGTGGGCGCTGCGCTGGCGGCGCAGGCTCAGCCGCCGGCACAGGCTGCCCGCGCATCCGGACCCGGCGAACGTCCACCGGCGCGTGATCGACTGCCCGCGGTGCTCCCCACGCACGCGGACGGCGGTGACGATCCGTCCGTGCATGAGGTACGTCGCATTGATCCTGGCGTCGGCGACTCCGGCTGCGCGCGCGGCGCCGGTCGCCGCCAGCAGCATGGCCGCACCGACGAGCAGCGCCATGGCCCCGTGGCGGATCGGCGCGGTCATTCGCCTGCCAGCGTAGCGTCGAGACCACGACCGTAGAATCGGTCCGTGCGCAAGCTGATCGCCGCCGTTGCGGGCATCGGCGCGCTGACGGTCCTTCCCGGACCGGGCGCGCAGGCGCTGATGACGCATTCGATCGGCGCGGTGTCGGCCGCGGGCAACGGAACGGCCGCCGCCCTAGCGGCCAGCGCTCGTGCCGTGCGGCCGGGGACTGTCACCGAGATCCCGCTGGGATCGAACGCCCAGGTCTACCTGTTCGGCCTCACTTCAGGGCCCGACGGCAACGTGTGGTTCGCGGACCAGGGGTGCATGGGCCTCGGCCGGTGCGCGATCGGCCGCCTCACCCCGGCGGGCCGCATCACCACGTTCGAGCGCGGCCTGAACTCCGGCAGCCTGCCGTTCACCATCGTCACCGGCGCCGGAGGAGACCTGTGGTTCACCGACAACGGCCGCCGGCCCGCCATCGGGCGGATCACCCCCCAGGGGCGCATCACCGAGTTCAGCCGGGGGCTGCACCGCGGCAGTCAGCCCTTCGAGCTGACACCCACGCCGGACGGCAACATGTGGTTCACGGATCAGGGCACGCATCCCGCCATCGGGCGGATCACCCCGCGGGGGCGCATCACCGAGTTCAGCCATGGCCTGGCCCGGGGCAGCGTGCCCTTCGGGATCGCCACGGGCACCGACGCCCAGGTCTGGTTCACCGATCGCGGTTGCAGCGGCACGGGCCACTGCGCGGTGGGGCGGATCTCGGCGGCGGGCCAGATCGCCGAGCTACGGCAGGGGCTGCGCCATGGCGGCGAGCCGCTGGGGATCGCCGGCGCGGCCGGCGGCGAGATGTGGTTCGCCGACTCCGCCGGGGCGATCGGCGAGGTCAGTCCCAGCGGCCAGATCACCGAGCACACCCGCGGCCTGCGCGCCGGCAGCGCGCCGGTGGCGGTGGCCGCAGGTCCCGACGGCGCCGTGTGGTTCACCGACGAGGGGCAGATGCCGGCGGTGGGGCGCGTGACGGCAGGCGGCGCCATCCGCGAGTTCTCCGCCGGCGTTCAGGCGGGAAGCGAGCCGGCGGCGATCACGCCCGTCGGCGACGGGAAGCTGTGGTTCACCGACGAGGGCAGCGCGTCGGCCTTCGGCGTGATCACCGTCGGGACCCCGGCGGCGCAGCGCACCGCACCGCGCGTGTCCCCGGCGCCCCGTCCCGGCATTCCGGCCACGTGCACCGCAGGGCGCTTTGCCACGTGGATGGGCCTGCAGCCCTCGGCGACCGCGTTCGCCTTTGACGGCTTCCGCTGGCGGCGCAACGACAGCCTGCTCGGCGGCCACCGGGGGCCGCAGTTCACGCCGAGCCGCCACGACGCCGGCGCCCGGCTGTCGTGCCGTGAGATCGTGACCTATCCGCCCCCGTTGAGCGTCACCGTCGCCGCCACGAGCGCGCCGCGCAGACTTCCGGGCGGGTCCGCGCCCGCCGCGGCGCCGAGCTCGGGGCTGCGCCTCACCGCCTGAAAGGCGACGGCCGCTACCCGGCGGGCGCCTGGTGCACCGCCGCCAGGAGCGCCGCGTAGGAGCGGATGAGCGCTGCACGCTCGCGCTCGATGAGCGGACTGGCCGTGCTGCAGCCCTCCCGCACCCAGCGGTCCGAATAGCGCATCGCCTCGGCGCGAAACGCGCCGGCGGGGCGCACCGCGGCTTCCTCGGCGCCGTAGACGTAGGCGTAGAGCGCGGCCAGGGCATCGATGAGGGGCCCCTCGCCGTCGGCGTCGTCGCCGCCGGTCTGGTCGTGCTGGTGCTCGCGGTGCACACGCCACCACTCCACCTCCAGCCGGGACGCCCGGACCGGGTCAAAGACCTCGTCGTACTGGCGGGCCACCATCGCGTAGAAGCGCTGCATCGCGGCACGCGCCCCGTCGGGATCGTTGTCGGGGAAGGGCGCCCACAGCTGATTGGCGCGCAGCACCAGCCAGGCGCCGTGAAGCGTCTGCGGCCACGGCAGGCCGAAGGTGTAGCGAGTGAGGGAGATCGCGGCGCGCAGGAACGACACCCACTCGTGGCGGTAATAGCTCACCCACGCCGTCGTCTCCAGCGACCCGACCAGCCGCGGGTCAAACGCGCGATGCGGCTTGACTGGCGTCAGTCTCGCTGAACGTCTGCGCCCCGGTCCCACGCGCGCATCCTACGCGGCCGCCGACGTGGCTGCCGAACGTGACGGCGCTGCCCCCGCAGAGTTTCTGCACCGAATTTCCGTGCGATGAGTGTCGCTTGGAGCGTTCGCAGCACAAATCGGGAGTGGCCCTCCCACTGGCCCGGGCGGGGCTGGGTCTAGGCGCGCCGCTGAGCGTGGCCGCGGAGCGCGGCCATGTCGTGGATGACGAGGCTCTGGCGCCCGGTACTGATGCAGTGCAGAGAGCGCAGCGCCGCGAGGGCCTTCACCGTCGCCTCACGGGAGGCGCCGCACCAGCTGGCCAGCTGTTCCTGTGAGAACGGCATCTCCACCGCGACACCGTCGTCGGCGGGTTGGCCGAAGCGCTCGGAGAGCTCCAGCAGCCGTTCCGCCACCCGGCCGAGGGTGTCCAGCGTGGCGAACTGAAGCCGCTTGCGGTCGGCGTCGCGCAGGCGAGTCGCCAGCACGCCGATCAGCTCCCGGGCGGCGTCGGGGCGCTCCAGCGCCTGGGTCAGGACGTTCCCGGAGGCGACGATCGCGTCGACGTCGGCGACGGCGAGCGCGGTGGCCGAGCGCGCCTCGCCGTCCAGCGTCGAGAGCTCGCCGATGATGTCGCCGCTGCCCCGTAGGCCCAGGACGATCTCGCGCCCCTCGGCCGACATGCAGCTGATCATCACCCAGCCGCTGTCGATGAGGAACACCCGCTCGGCTCGGTCCCCCTCGGTGAACAGCGCCTGACCGCGGCGAAAGCGCCTTATGTGCCCCTCTCGGCGTAGGGTTGCGCTCAGGGCCTCGTCGTTGTTCGTCGTCGTCTCCACCGCCCACAGTGTGACTGTTCGCGCGCGGCAATGTGTCGAAAGACGCAGACGGAGTGCGTCAAAGGACGCAGACCGGGTGCGCCGCGAGACGTGGCTGACCCCCTGCCCGGCTGTCACCGTTTCCGAGGGCCGTCGGGGCACCTGTCAACAACGCGCGCCTGCAAGGAAGCAAGGAGCAGCACCACATGCCGACCACAGAGACGACCTATCGCGTCCGCGTCTCGCCACCGTCCAGCCTGAGGACCGAGCTGAACATCCTGGCCGCCGTGGTGGCCGTCGGCATCTGCCTGGTCATCCTGGCGCTGTTGGCCAACACGCCGCCGCCGGGCGCCGCGCACGCCCATCACGCCCGTCCCGCGACGCAGGCGCGTCCGTTAGCAAGGCGTTAGACGCGGTGAACCCGCGGCGGGTCGCCGCCGATAAGAGGGCACAGCCGGTCATTGCAGCGGGGCCGCGGCGATATCGCCACGGGTGCTGACCACCGGCACGACAAGGAGAGCACACATGGCAGTCACCGACACGCGCCGCGTCGCGGTTGCGGACCACAGCCGCCCCGGGCGCCCCGCGGGCGTTCCCTCCATCGCCACGGGTGCCACCCGCGCCGGTTCCGGCATGGCGACTTTGTTCGCGGCGCTCACGCTGGCGCTCGTCGTCTACGCCGGGTCGCTCGTCGTCCGCGGGCCCAACGGCGCGTCGCCCACGTGGCTGGACGGCTGGGGCGTCGCGACGTTCGAACTGGTCGCCAGTGGCCTCGTATTGGTGCGTGCCTGGGTCAGCCCGCGCGACCGCACGTACGCGCTCTGGCTCGGCCTGGGCTGCGTGGCGTGGGCGCTGGGCGACTTCGCGCTGACCTACGAATCACTCGGCGGCGCGACCCCCGCGACGATCTCGCTGGCCAACTGGCTGTGGGTCGGGTTCTTCCCGCTCGCGTATGTGGGCGTGATGGTGCTGATGCAACGCGACGTCCGCAAGCTCACCGCCGCCAACTACCTCGACGGCGTCATCGCCACCCTCGTGACCTCCGCCGCTCTCGTCGCCTTCGCCTTCAACGCGATTGCCACCGCGGCCGGGGGCGGCAACGAGGCGGTGGCGATCAACCTCGTCTATCCCGTCGGGGACCTTCTCCTGTTCGGTCTCACCCTCTTCGGGATTCGGCTGTTGCCGGCCGGGCAGCGGACCCGCTGGTATCTCGTCGCCCTCGCCGGCCTCGCCAACGCCTCGGGCGACATCTCCGCGCTCTTCGGCGATCCCGGCAATATCGGCTGGTTCCTCGACTCGATGGCGTGGCCGGTGTCGCTGCTGCTGATCTCCGCTGCCGTGTGGCTGGTCCCCGGCGCCGCCGGGTCGGCGCAGGAGAACCGGTCCTCGGGGTTCGCGGTGCCGACGGCCGCGTCGGCGCTGGCGCTCCTGATCCTGTTCGTCGGCTCGCTCAACCACACGACGCAGATCGCGATCGGGCTGGCCACTGCCACGCTGGTGGCGGCGGGCGTCCGCTTCGGGCTCGCTCTGCGGCGGATGACGGCACTCACCGAGGAGCGCCACCGTGAGCTGGAGCAGTCGGCCGAGATCGAGCGGGCGTCGAAGGAGTCGCTCCAGGCCGCCGTGCGCGACTACACGGCCTTTGCCGCCCGTGTTGCAGACGGCGACCTGAGGGTGAGCGTCAGTGCCGACGGCAGCCCGGAGTTCGGTGAGCTCGCGGACAGCCTCAACACGATGGTCTCCGGCCTGGCCGAGATCTCGCGGGAGATTCAAGCCGGCGTGCACGAGATCGGAGACTCGACGACCGACATCCTGTCCGCGGTCCGCCGCCATACCGAGAGCGCCGGCGAGCAGTCGGCGGCGATCAGCCAGACGTCGGCCACGGTCAACGAGCTGCGGGCCGCGGCCGACGACACCGCTCAGCGAGCGCGGCAGGTGGCCCAGCAGGCGAGTGACTCCGTGGTCGTATCCGACCAGGGGACCGCGGCCGTGGCGGCGCTTGGCCAGGCGATGGAGGAGATCCGCGCCAGGGTCGACGGGATCGCCGCCGAGATCCGCACGCTGTCCGAGCGGACACAGCAGATCGGTGCGATCACGGCCACCGTCAACGAGCTGGCGGATCAGTCCAACCTCCTTGCTCTCAACGCGAGCATCGAGGCGGCGCGCGCCGGCGAGCACGGCAGGGGTTTCGCGGTGGTCGCCGAGCAGGTGCGTCGGCTGTCCGAACAGTCCAAGGCCGCCACCGCCCAGGTGGAGACCATCCTCACCGACGTGCGCGACGCGACGGCGGCCGCGGTGGCCGCCAGCGCACATGGCACGCAGGTCGTCGACCACGGGTTCAGCCTCACCGAGCGAGCCGGGGAGGGAATCCGGAGCCTCGCCGACACCATCCGCGACGCGTCGGCTGCCGCCGAGCAGATCGCCGCCTCGGCTCACCAGCAGAGCGTGGGCATGGATCAGATCGCCGAGGCGATGGCCAACATCGACGACGGGACCGCTCAGTTCCTGGAGGGCGCCGAGCAGTCCGAACAGGTCGCCGCGGATCTGGGCGAGTTGTCCGCCAAGCTGGCGGGGCTGACCGCGCGCTACAAGGTCTGAGGCCGCGAAACTCAGAACCCGCCCGTGAAGATCCGGACGGCCTTCATCCGGACCTTCACCCGGGTCAGCGTCAGCGAGAGGTAGGGCGTGAGATCTGCACTCGGTAGCCGTTGTCGTGCACGGTCGAGCCGTTGGTCACCGCGATCCGCGTTGTCCGGTGGTCAAGCCACGAGAGCGGCGTCAGATCGGTGAGGCTCTGTCAAGCGGTCCAGTCGGCCACTCGACCATTCGTCCACGCCCTTCAACCCTTCGTCCAGGGCGACCGATGCGATCGCGTGGACGTGGTACGTGATCTGCGATCGGCAGTACGCGCCTTCGCGCCCTTCAGCGCGGCGGCCGTCCTCGCGTGGGCGATCGCCCCCGTGGGCTCCCAGGTCCACTGGGGTCAGTACGCGCTCTCCGGCGTGCTCGCCGTGGCCGCCGGGGTGTTGGCTGTGACGGCCACACGCGCCCGCGATGGATCGCGGCTGGGGCTCGTGCCCGCCGCGCTGCTGTTCCTCGCCGGTGTCGCATTCCTGCGCAACTCGGTGGGGGGCTCCACCTCGGGCACCAGTGCGCTGGCGATGATCCCCGTCTTCCACACCGCGCTCTATAGCCGCTCACGCCGTGACCTGGCCGTCGTCGTCGCCGGCGTCGGGCTCTTCTACCTGCTTCCGATCCTCATCGTGGGGCCGCCCGCCTACCCCCACAGCCAGTACCGCTCCGCCGTGCTGACCGTGGCCGTGTCGGCGATCATCGGCTTTGCCACCCAGCAGCTCGTGGCCAGCGTCCGCCGGCAGGCCAGCCAGGCCCATGATCGCGAGCGGATGCTCGAGCAGCTCGGCGACGTCGTCCACCGGCTCTTTGACAGCCCCCATCCGCGCATCGACGTCTGCCAGTCCGCCAAGTCGATCTCGGGCGCCACCATCGCCCTCCTCTACGAGCCCACCCCCGACGGCGATGGACTGTCCTGCACCGCGGTCACCCAGCGTGAAGGCGCCGCATTGCGCAAGCGCGCCGCGGCCGGCAGCGCGGTGCTGGAGGCGTTCGAGAGCCGCCGCCCCGTGCTCGTCACCGACGACGTGGAGGCCCGGGTCGGCAACCGCGAGTCGTGGATCGCCACCGGGAGCCCGCGCTCCGTGCTCTATCAGCCCCTCACCCGCCACGGCGTCGCCCAGGGCGTGCTGGTCATCGGCTGGGCCGACGAGATCCAGGCGGGTGGGACCCACACCACGATCGCATCGCTGCTGGCCCATGAGGCCGCCGCGGTGATCGCGCGCGCCGACGTGCTGGACAACCTCGCCGACGAAGCCCAGACCGACCCGCTCACCGGACTGCCCAACCGCCGAGCCTGGGACGCCCAGATCAAGCGCCTGCACAGCGAGGGCAGCCGGCTCGTCATCGCGATGATCGACTTCGACCACTTCAAGCACTTCAACGACACGTACGGCCATCCCGCGGGTGATCGCCTGCTCAAGGAGACGGCCGCCGCCTGGCGCGACCAGCTGCGCACCGGCGACCTGCTCGCCCGCCTGGGCGGCGAGGAGTTCGGGCTGCTGCTGCGCGACTGCGAGCCGGACATCGCCACCGAGGTCACCGATCGGCTGCGGCGCAGCGTCTCGGACAACTGGACGTGCTCGGCGGGCATCGCCGTCGGCCAACCGGGCGAGAGCGTGGAGGAGATCATCGCTCGCGCCGACGTGGCCCTGTACGAGGCCAAGGCCGCCGGACGCGACCGCACCCACTTCGCCGCCGTCGCCTGACCGGTCCTACGCGGGACGGCGGAGGCGCAGGGCCGCCCGTTCCGCCTCGTTGTCGGTGAGGGCGATCGCAGCGTCGTAGGCCGCCGCCGCGCCCTGACCATCGCCCAGGCGCGCCAGCAGGTCGGCGCGGATCGCGTGGTAGAGGTGATAGCCGTCGAGATCCAGGCCGGCCACCAGCCGCAGCGCGGCGGCCGGCCCGTCGACCTCGGCGACCGCCACCGCGCGGTTGAGCGCGACGACCGGTGTGGGCGCCACCGCCATGAGCTGGTCATAGAGCGCCAGGATCTGCCGCCAATCGGTCTCCGACGCCGTGGCCGCGTCACTGTGGACCGCGTTGATGGCGGCCTGGATCTGGTACGGGCCCGGCTGGCGGCGGGCCAGGCACCGTCGCACGATCGCCTGGCCCTCGTCGATGAGGGCGCGATCCCACAGCGCACGATCCTGGTCGGCCAGTCTCACGAGCTGTCCGTCGGCGTCGGTGCGCGCCGCCCGCCTTGACTGCGTGAGCAGCATCAGCGCGAGCAGCCCGGCGGCCTCGGCCTCGTCGGGCATCAGCTCGACGATGAGGCGGCCCAGGCGGACGGCCTCGGCGCAGAGGTCGTCGCGCACCAGCGCCACGCCGGTGCTGGCCGTGTAGCCCTCGTTGAAGATGAGATAGACGACTCGCAGCACTCCGGCCAGGCGGTCGGGCAGATCCTCGTCGCGGGGGACGCGATAGGGGATGCCGGCGTCGCGGATCTTGCCCTTGGCGCGGACCAGTCGCTGCGCCATCGTGGGCTCCGAGATCAGGAACGCCCGCGCGATCTCGGGGGTGGTGAGCCCGCCCAGCAGGCGCAGTGTGAGCGCGACCTGCGCGGCGGCTGACAGCGCCGGGTGACAGCAGGTGAAGATCAGGCGCAGCCGGTCGTCGGGCACGGCATCCCCCTCGTCCTCGTCGTCGGGCGCGGTGTCCTCGTCCCCGCCACGCAGCAGGGCGGCCTGGGCGTAGCGGTCGGCGCGCCCGGACTCGCGGCGCAGGCGGTCGATGGCGCGGTTGCGCGCGGTGGTGATGATCCAGCCGGCCGGGCTGGGCGGCAGGCCCCGCTCCGGCCAGCGGCGCACGGCCTCGGCGAAGGCGTCCTGGACCGCCTCCTCGGCGAGATCGATGTCGCCGAAGCTGCGGACCAGGACCGCCACCGCACGGCCGTGCTCCTGGCGGAACACACGCTCGATGTCCTCGGATCCCAGGGCGGGCATCTCTGCGTGGGTCAGCGCTCGTCCTCGTCCTGGAAGGGCCGCACCTCGAGGGTGAGCGTCGTCGCGCGGGCCAGCCGCCGGGCCCATTCCAGGGCGCCGTCCAGGTCGTCGGCGCGGATGATCGACAGGCCGCCGATCTGCTCCTTGCCCTCGGCGTACGGACCGTCGGTCATGAGGACGTCGTCGCCGTCGGGGCGCAGGACGGTGGCTGTGCTCGGCGCGTGCAGGCCGCCAGAGAACACCCACGCGCCGGCGGCGCGCATCTCGTCGTTGACGGCGCGGACATTGCTCATGATCTTGTCGAGCTCGGCCGGGGCGGGCGCGGGGCCGTTGGGCTGGATGACGCTGACCAGATAGGTCTTCATGGTGGCTCCTTCCGGCGCCGGTCGTGTGCGGCGCCGTTGTGGTGATTGTCACCCCCTATACGAACGGGGTCGGCCCGAATCGACATGCCTCCTCGCCGACCGCCTAGCATCGATTGAATGTCTGACGAGAAGCCCAGCCAAGAGGTCATCGACTTCGTGGCCGACCGTGCCCCCGAGCTCGACCCGGCCGCAGTGGCCCGTTTCATGGCCCAGCACCCCAAGCCGGCCGACGAGCCCGGGTCACACGTCGCCTGGGCGGTTCGCGTCCTGCGCGAGACCGGGGAGGGCGAGGTGGGCGACGGCCTGCCCGTCGATCGCGTGGTCTCAGAGATCCGCCGGCGGGACCGCTAGGAGCTACTTCTCCTTGGGCGGGAGCGACCGCGCGTAGGCGACGCCACGCTGCACCCAGCGCTCCAGTTGGCGCTTGGTCTTGACGCCCTCGGCGTCGACCCGCAGCCAGCCGTCCATGGTCTTGCCGCGCATCTCGAACGGGCCGGCGTGGGGCTTGGCCCGCAGCGACTCGGTCTCCTCGGGCGCGACGTGCAGCAGCAGCCCGCCGCGACCGCTGGCGCTCACGGACATGTGGCCGCCGATGAGGAAGGCCAGCCCGCCGAACATCTTCTTCTCCACGACTCCGGGCTCGGCGGCGATCAGCTCGCGGATGCGGTTGGCCAGGTCCTCGTCGTACGCCATCGCCGCCCATTATCCGCCCCGCCGGGCGGCGCGCGCCACCCCCGGCGCGAGATTTCTTGGTTTTGAGCCGTTCATCACAAAAGGCGTACAAAGCGATTTGCTGCCTCCACGGCAGCCGGCGGCGGAATTGGCAACGCGCGTCGCAGGAGTCAGAAAGTGGGGGCTGTACGAGCTGCGCGTCCCGGTGGGGCAGGAACGCCCATCGGGACGACGCCATTTGCCTCCGGGCTGGGTATGTTGCGCGACGGTGGTCCGGCCCTCGCGCATTCCTCGCGGCCCTCGGCTGTGCGCGTCCGTGGCGCTGGGCGCTGCCGTGGTGCTGGGTGCGGCGGGCTGCGGTTCCTCGCCCCACGGTTCGACGGCGCGCAGCGCCACCGCGTCGTCGAGCCCGGCGTCGAGCACGAGCGCCACGGCGACGACGAGCGGCCGGCCGCCCCGCCGCCGGCGCCCGCGGCCCCGCGGCGCGCCCGTGGGCACCGCGCAGCGGGTCCACGCCGGCACCTCCACGCTGCTGGTCACCGTGTCCAAGGTGCTGGACCCGCTGACCGGCACCGGGTCGGCGCTGCTGCCCGGGCACCGCGCCACGGGGGTGCAGGTGACCATTCGCGGGGTGGGCGGCGAGACGTATGACAGCACCGCGTCCGGGGACTGGTCGATCCTCACCACCCAGGGCCTGGCGTCGCCGCTGTTCGTCAAGCAGGGCGTCTGTGAGACGCCGCTGGTCGACTTCGAGAGCCTGATCGGCGTGGGCGAGTCGCGTGACGGCTGTGTGGCGTTCAGCGTGCCCAAGCACGCCCGGATCCTCTCGGTGCGCTTCTCGCCCCATTCGCGGGCGCGCGGCACCGTGGCCTGGCGCTGACGCGCTGTGGCACCGTGCCTTGCGCCTACGCCGTGCAGCGGGGGCTGACCGGGATGTCCTCGGAGGGCACCGGCGGCTCGTCGCGCTTGCAGTACGTGAGCTGTCGGGCCTTCACGTTGACGACGCCGACGTAGTCGTAGTTGACGTTGTCGGCGGTGGCGACGCAGCTGAAGGCGAGCCGCCCGGATCCGCCGCCGTGGCGCGTGCACCGGGTGCGCTGCAGGGGCCCGTCGACGACGCCCTTGTTGATGAGGTTGATCATGGCGGCATGGACGGTGCGCTCGAAACCCTTCTGCGGGCTCGTCGCGCCGGTGAGCGACGCGACCTGCGGGGCCTGGTCGGCGGCGACGACCTGCTCGGCCTCGCGGTTGACCTTGGCCTGCTCGGACGGTGTGAGGGTCTGGTTGGCGTCCGTGTTGTTGTGGTTGACGAAGATGATCAGCGCCACGAGCAGGATCGCGCCGACGGCGAGCGACACGGCGAACTTCGCCCACATCGGAAACCGCTGGCGAAGAGACGGGAGCGCGGGCTGGGGCACGGCGAGCCGCGAGCGTCAGACGGCGTGGGCCGAGAGCACGTCGCGCAGCGCGGCAAGGTCATCCTCGCTGGGGGCCCAGCGACCGGCGGCGGCGTTGGCCCGCACCTGCTCGGGTTTGGTGGCGCCGGCGATCACCGAGGAGACGACATCGCGGGCCAGCAGCGCGCCGATGGCGACGTCGATCACCGGCACGCCCCGCTCGTCGGCGAACCCCTGGAGGGCCTCGAGCAGATCGAACTGCTCGGCGCTGGCCACCTGCGCGCGCTCGGCCAGCCGCGTGCCCGACGGCGCCGGCTCGCCCCGGCGGTACTTACCGGTGAGCAGGCCCGAGGCCAGCGGGAAGAACGGGACGAAGCCGATGCCCAGCTCCTCGCAGGCCGGCAGCACATCGCGCTCGGCGTCGCGCACGAGCAGGCTGTATTCGTTCTGGACGGCCGTGAACGGCGTCAAGCCGTGCTCCTCGGCAACCGCGGCCGCCTCACGGAGCTGGTCGGCGTCGAAGTTGGATGCGCCGATCGCGCGCACCTTCCCGGCTCCGACGAGCCCGTGCAGGGTCTCGAGCGTCTCGAGGATCGGCGTGACGCCGTCGGGCTGGTGGTACCAGTAGTAGTCGACCGTGTCGGTGCGCAGGCGCTTCAGCGACGCGTCGATGCAATGGAGGATGTACTCGCGCGAGCCACGGGGCCCACGGCCGTCGCCCATGTCCATTCCGAACTTGGTGGCCAGGACCACCTGATCGCGCCGTCCCTGGAGCACCTCGCCGAGGTACTCCTCGCTCTGGCCACGGCCGTAGATGTCGGCGGTATCGAGGAAGGTGACGCCCTCGTCCAGAGCGGCGTCGACGACCGCGCGGGTCGTGGTGAGGTCGGCGCGGCGGCCGAAGTTATTGCACCCGAGGCCGACGATGGACGTCTGGAGGCCGGAGGCGCCGAGGGGGCGTGTGGTGAGGGCGGGCATGTCGGTGCAGGCTAGCCGCGTCGCCGGGCCGGGCCCCCCGCGTCAGCGCAGCCGATGGTCATCACGGCGCAGCACATCGGTGTAGCGACGGGGCACGGCGGCATCCTCGCCCTCCTCCCACAGGGTGGTGACGACCAGCTCGTCGCGTTCGGGACGGCAGACGTAGACGAGGTCGCGCCGCTCCAGATCGCGGACGAGCAGGGCGCCGCGCTCCCCGGGCTCGACCCTCCCGGCGGCGTGGGCGCGGGCGACCCGGCCGGCGATCTCCGTCTTCTCCTCCAGCGATCCCCGCACGCGCTGGCGAAAGCGCTCGGCTGCGTGATCGGTCACGGCGATGAGCATCGCGTGGGCGCGCCCCGGCGGGCCGCCGGCTAGTCGGCGGCCTTTGACTTGCTGCGCACGTACAGGGTGCCGCCGGGCCCACGCGCGTTGATGCGCAGCTTCGGGGCTCCGGGGACCGGAGGCGCGGTGTGGGGCTGGATCACCTGACTGGCGAACATGCCGCCACCGGACAGGCTGACGTCGACGCTCTCGGGGACGATGACCGTGACCGTCCCGAACAGATTGAAGATCTCAAGGTCCACCACGGGCCCGTCCAGCCGGGCCTGGGAGAGGTCGAGCGTGATCGTCCCGAAGATCGAGCGAAACTCCGACCGGGCGGCCAGCTCCCAGGGGCCCGAGCGCACCAGCCGGCTGCAGAAGGCGACGTGTCGTTGCTGGGTGGGGACGACGTCCGTCGACGCGGGGCGACGCGGGCGACGCGGGCGGCGCGGGCGGTCCGGTCGGCAGGTCGCGGGTCAGCGTGGCCAGCTCGTCGCGCGTCCGGGCGGCCTGGGCGCGCTCGACCCGATCTGAGAACTCCTCGAGGGTCAGCCGCCCCTCGACGACCGCGGTGCTGAGCAGCTGCGTGCTGTGCTCACGCTCGGCGTCGCCCGCCAGGATCGCCGGTGGCTGTGCGTTCTGCTCCTCCATCGGCCATCAACGGTACCGCGACCGTTTCCTGGGCCTCTCGGGCGACTCTGATGGCGAAATGCACGTCTGCGGTGCATCTGACCATCAGGGTCGCGGTGGACGTCGGCGAACGCCCACCTCAGCCGGGCGACTCCGAGGGCAGCTTGCGGGCCTGGCGGGCGATCCCCTTCCACTGGTCGCCCTCGCTGCGCAGCCGCTTCGCCGCGGTGGCGACGGTCCACTTGTCGGGCGCGAGCTTGGGATCTGAGAGCTCGTCCCAGGCGATCGGCATGGCCACCGGGCCACCGGGGCGGGGCCTGACCCCGTACGGGGCCACGGCGTGCTGGGCGTAGTTGATGCGGTTGACGTCGACGTAGATGCGCGCGCCGCGCTCCTCGCGATGCCACTCGAGCGTGAGGTGGTCCGGGTTGTCGGCGACCATCGCCTCGGCCAGCGCGCGGGTGAAGCCGTGGACGTCGCCGAACGACGGGCCCCGGCGCAGGGGAGACACGACGTGGACGCCGCGCGAGCCGGTGACCATCGCAAACGTCGCCAGTCCGAGGTCGCGCAGCCGCGCGCCCGCATCGCGCGCGGCGGCCCGCACGTCGGCGAAGGTCACCCCGGGAGAGGGGTCGAAGTCGATGATGAGCCGGTCGGGCTGGCGCGGCTCGTCGGCGCGCGAGAGCCAGATGTGGGGCGTGACGACGTTCTGCCCCACCAGGTAGACCAGCGTCGCCGCCTCGCCGGCCACGACCTGCGTGAGCGTGCCGCCCTTCTTGGGGACCGTGACGGTGGTGATCCAGTCCGGGAAGTGGCGGGGGACCGATTTGAGGAAGAAGCCGTCGGCGGCGATCCCCTTCGGGAAGGCCTGGAGCGCGAGCGGGCGGTCGCGGAGGTGGGGCAGCATCGCCTCGGCGACGTTCTCGTAGTGCTCGGCCAGCACGCGCTTGGTGATCTCCGGATCGGTGAAGAGCGCCTTGTCAGGATGGCTGAACGGCACCTGCCGGCGCCCGACGGTGATCGTGTCGGTCATCGCTCGCGCACCACCTCGGCCGCCGCCTTGTCGTCGCGAAGCCCCAGGAAGCGCGGATGGCGCAGGCGCCCTGCGGAGGTCCACTCGGTGAAGCCGATCTCGGCGACCAGCTTCGGGGTGACCCACGTGACGCCGCGCTCGCGGATCGCCCCCGGGTTGGCGAACGCCGAGGTGTCGCGGCTCAGCGCCCGCAGCTGGCCTCCCAGCGAGCCGAGCATCTCCTGGTCAAAGCCGGTGCCGACCTTGCCGGCGTACTCGAGCGCGCCGTCGCGGAAGTAGCCGAGCAGGAGCGCGCCGAAGTCGGTCCGCGATCCCTGCGGGGCGGTGAAGCCGCCGATGACCAGCTCCTGGCCGGCCTCGCACTTGAGCTTGAGCCAGTCGCGGGAGCGCTTGGCCTGGTACGGGCTGTCGGCGCGCTTGGCCACCACGCCCTCCCATCCCCTGCGGCAGGCCTCGGCGAACATGGCCTCGCCCACGCGGTTGCGGTGCGCGGTCCAGCGCAGGGGGTCCTGGAACTGAAGCGCCGCGCGCAGCAGGCGCTTGCGCGTCCGCAGCCCCAGCGCGCGCACATCGTGACCGTCCACCCACAGCAGGTCGAAGATGTAGAAGAAGACGGGGACGGGTGCGTGACCACGCGCGGCGAGCTTGGCGAAGCTCGTCTGCTGGCCGTCGAAGGCGACGATCTCGCCGTCGACGGCGAAGCGCCGGTGCCCTTGTCCCGCGATCGCGTCGCGGACCTCGGGGTAGCGACCGCCCAGGTCCAGGTCGTTGCGTGACAGCATGCGTACCTCGTCATGCTCGCGGACGGCCAGACATCGGATCCCATCGAGCTTGCGCTCGAAGATCCACGCGGGGTCGCTGAAGCTCTGTCGCTCGAGGACGGCCTTCATCAGCTCGGCGTGGCGCGGTGCGGGCGCTTGCACCGCGAGCCGGCGCTCCTCCGTGCTCAGGCCGTGGAGCTGGGGTTCGCTCATCATGGGAGCTATACCCGACCGGGCGCTCGGCCGTCTGCCCGGGCTCAAGCGACGGGCGGTTCGAGCCGAGAACTCAGGGCGTGATGTCAGGCCAGCTCAAGGTCCTCATCGCCGACGACCACCCCCTGATCATCGCCGGCATCCGCCGGACGATCGAGCACGTGGACGACATGCACGTGGTCGGCGAGGCCCAGTCCGGTGCCGAGCTGGTCCAGCTCATCGAGCGCCGCCGCCCGGACATCGTGCTGATGGACCTGCGCATGCCGGGCGTCACCGGGACCGAGATGATCGAGCTCATCCACAAGCGCTGGCCCGAGACCAAGACCGTCGTGCTGTCGGCCTGCGACGACGCCCCCGTGATCGAGTCCGCGCTGCGGGCGGGGGCCAGCGCCTACGTCCTCAAGACCGCGGGCTCGCTGGACATCACCTCGATCCTGCGTCAGGCGGCCAACGGCGAGGTCCTGCCCGCGCCGGTGACGATCCCGCCGCGCTCGGCCCCGCCCGAGGAACCCGACGCGCCGGCGCTGACCGACCGTGAGCGCGACATCCTCGCCCGCGTCGCCGCGGGGATGACCACCGCCGCGATCAGCCGTGAGCTCTGGGTCTCAGAGCACACGATCAAGTTCCACCTCACCAACATCTATCGCAAGCTCGGCGTGCCCAACCGTGCGGGCGCGGTCCGCTACGCGCTGGAGCACGGCTTGGTCTAGTCGTCTTCCTCGCCGCCCCAGCGGGGCAGGACCGCCGAGACCACCGTGGGGCCTCCCGGCTTGGATTCGATCCGGGTCTGGCCGCCCAGCATCCGCAGGCGCTCGTGCATGCCCACGATGCCCAGGCGCCCCGCCCGAGCCGCCCGAGCCACGGTGGTCTCGAGATCAAACCCCTGGCCGTCGTCTGCGACCTCAGCCCTGATCCCCTCGGGGTCCGAGACGATCGAGACCCGCACCGCCGAGGCCTCACTGTGCTTGCGGACATTGGAGAGCGCCTCCTGGACGAGGGCGAGCAGCGCGATCTCCTGGGATTCGGAGAGGTCCGTGAGATCGGCGCTGAAGTCGGTCTCGGGGAGGATCCCGGTGCGCGTGGCGAAGGCGCCGCAGACGCGCTGCAGCGACTCGATCAGCGACCCGGGGGACAGGAACGGCGACTGCACCGTGGTCGACAGCCGCCGCAGGTCGCCGTCGAGCGCGATCAGCTGGGCCTCGAGGTCGTCCAGACGTCCCAGTGCGCGTCCCTGATCGGGATCGCCCTCGAGCAGTGTGCGCAGCTGGTCACGGAACTGCCGTACGTCATGCGCCATGAGGATGACGTCCTGCTGAGGGCCGTCGTGCAGATCGAAGCGCAGGCGCGCGAGGCGCCGTTCGACGGCGCCGGCGACGACCTCGCGCCAGTGCTCGCGATCGAGCAGCGTCTCGCGCTCGAGCAGGCTGATGACCCCGCCGCCCGCGGCGGCCACGAGCGGGCCGAGGTCCGGCGCGCCGGCGTCCACACCGTGGAGGCGGAGCTCGCCGGCGACGGGTCGGCCGATGCTCAGGCTGATGGTCTCGTCGCCGGCCGGGCCCGGGTCGAGGTCGCCGGCGTGCGCGACGAGCACCGGATCGGCGTCGACCCGTTCGGCCCAGAGGGACACGGCGCGAGCGCCGGTGAGGGCCCTGAGCAGCGAGAGATCGGCCGGCCGCCGCGCGCTGAGCAGCTCACGCCCCAGGGCCACGCGAGGCACGTCGGCTTGGGCCTGAAGCGCATCGGCGATCCGGCGCACCTCTTCGGGATCGTCCGACACGACGTCGACGAGTTCCGCGGCGTAGGCCACCACGGCCGCGGCGAGGCCGTCGGCGCCGCCGCCGTAGGCGTCGAACAGCCCCTGGGCCGTCGCCTGCGCGCGCTCCCGAGCCCCGGCGGGCACGAGGATCTCCAGCTCATCGAGGCCGACCAGAACGCGTGTGAGCGCGCCGGACAGCGGCTGTCCGTCTTCGGGTGCGTACGGCACCCCCTCATTCTTCTAGTTGCCCCGGAGGACTTCTAGGCGCGCGGGAAGGAGCCCAGCGTCGAGAGCTGCATCGACACCGGGATGTTGAGCGTCGAGGAGTGGCGCTTGTGCTTGGGGAGATTGATCGGCGCGTAGTTCTCGCCCGGGGCGAAGGAGTTGACGCCGAGCCTGGGCACGTGGACCACGCTGAACTTGGCCAGGTAGTCCGCCGGGAGCTTGTCGACGTCGAACCAGCCGGCGCCGCCACCGGGACGGGCAAAGCCGCTGGTCCCGAAGTAGCGGTTGCCGATCCGCATGAAGGTGTGCCACGAGTTGTAGAAGATGGTGACCTTGCCCGGGCCCGCGGGGAACTTCCACATCGGGATGTCCCCGGAGACCGTGGTGGGGACCTTGTAGCCGGCCTGCTGCATGACGTAGGAGACCGAGCCCGAGCAGTCAAACGGCGCGAAGACGGAGGGCTGCTCGTGACCGCCGCCGTACACGTAGGGGAAGTTGGCGGCGCTGACCATGTTGGCGGCCGCGATCAGGCGGTCAAAGTGCGAGAGCACCCCGCTCGAGTAGCGGGCGACCGGGGTCTTCTTGAGGCCGGTGGCGAAGTCCACCGAGAACGTCCCGTGCCTGACGGTCATGTGCTGATACTGGGCGTGGGTGGCGATCGCGTGGGCCCGCGACATGACCTCGTCCACGTACCAGCTCGCATGGTTGTAGGCGTAGACGGCCCGGGAGATGTCCTGCTCGCCACCGGCGGCGGCGAGGTACTTGGCCGCGGCGAAGATCGCGTCGCGCGGGTCATACGGGTTGGGCACGCTGTGGCCGTCGACCGCGACGCCGTACTTGGCCCACGTGGAAGGCTCGAACTGCATCCATCCGACCGCGCCCGCGGTCGAGGTGTTGAGGTTCTGGCCATAGTCGGTCTCGATCGCGTTGATCGCGGCCAGGACCTCCCACGGGATGTTGTACTTGCGGGCGGCCTCCATGTAGATGGGGATGAGGAACGACGGCGGCCGGTTGCCGTTGGAGAGCAGGCCCGAGAGGTTGTTGACCGCGCCGGTGAGCGTCGGGTCGGCGTTGACGGTCCCGGTCCAGCCCTTGGGCACCGGCATGCCCGGCGCGGTGGGGGAGAGGGTGGTCACGGGCTGGGTGCCCGTCGCGGTGGGCTCGGGCTGAGGCGTGGTGCCAGGCTGGGAGACCGGGACGCCGCCGGTGGGGTGAGAGGGCGTCGCGTGGTGGGGGGCCGCCTTGGTGTGCTTGGTGTGCTTGGTCTGCTTGGCGTGCTTGGTCTGCTTGGTCTGGCCGTGGGTCGGGGCGGAGGTGCCCTTGGTCGGTGCGTTGCCGAAGCTGAGCGTGCCCGAAGCCGGGGTGCCGGTCTTGGTGGTGCCGGTCTTGGCGGTGCTGGTCTTGGCGGTGGTGGTCTTGGCGGTGGTGGTCTTGGTCGCGCCGGTCGAATGCGTGGTGCCGGCGCCCTTGGGGGCGACGCCCACGGTCATCGTCCCGCCCTTCGGGCTCGTGCCCGTGTCACCGGTGGCCGTGGACTTGTCGCCGGGGGGCGCGGGGCACTGCGCCCTGAGCGACTGCACGGGCTTGTCGGCTGCGTAGGCGATCGCGCCGTGCCCGGTCGACGTGGTGCACGTCGCGGTGGCGTGGGCCGGGGTCGCCTTGCTGTGGGTGCCGTGCGAGGGGGTGGAGAAGAGGTGGGTGACCTTGAAGGGATGCGGCAGCGCGCGGGGCGTGCTCGCGGCGGTCACCGATCCGGTGGTCGTGGTGGGCGTCGCGGCGGAGCCGGCGTGGGTGGGAGCGCCGGTGTGCAGCGCCGCACCCGGGTGCGTGGGAGCGCCGGACGGCGGGGTGGTGCCCAGGGAGGCTCCGGTTCCGCCCGCGGCGAGGGCGACGGCCGGGGTGGCCGAGCCGGCGGTGACGGCGACCGCGGTGGCCAGGGCGACGGCCCGCTGACGGGCTCGCACGCCGGTGGTCACTCGCACCTGCGGAGTCCGCAGGCTCAGCTGGCTGCGGGCGGCCAGCTGATCGAGGGTGAGCTGCAGCCCCGGCGTGGGGAGCTTCAGCGAGAAGCCGTCGACGGCGACGACCTGGAAGAGCGCGTCAGGGAACTCGATGACCTCGAGCGGCAGCGCGAACACCGCGCGCCACAGCATCTGGCTGGCGTGCGTGCGCGTGTGGGTCAGCAGCCGGCGCTCCAGCGACGACATGCGCGCGGGCGCGTAGTAGACGTCGAGGCTGCCGGGGCCGGGCTCGACCATCACGTGCGCGCCAGACGGCGCGAAACGGGTCCCGGCCTCCCCGAGGCTGGCCAGCAGGCGCAACACGCCCCACTCGGCGCTCACGCGCGAGTAGTGGAAAGACTCTGCAGATGGACCCATACTCGTGTAGTCGTCCGCTCAGCCGTGGGCCAAGACTCGACGAAGGTCTAGGTCCCGATGCCGGCCTTCTGGGTACTGGGGTACGGCCAGCCGGCGGACGCCATGGCTCGGTCACGCTCTGGACGCCAGACCAGCCGCTGCACGACACCTGGGGCGTAGAGGCGGACACCCAGCGCGATGATCGAGGGCATGCTGACGAGTGCGAAGACGAGTGCCTGCCCGTCCAGCGGCAGGTTCAGAGCGCCCCATCCGGTTTCCCGGAACGCGATCCAGGCGGCGAAGGAGGCCATCAGGGTCAGCACCGGCGGCCGGTCACAGCTGAGCGCCTCCCAGGTGAGGAGGGAGAGCAGGCACGGCACGGCGTAGTACGCGGTGTCCCATGGGTCAAGGACACACCGCAGCGCGAAGAGGAGCGTAAGAAGGAGCAGCGGGCCGTTGGCCACCTGGTGCGGCGACCGACGCCGCAGCCACGCGAAGAGCCCCGTCAGCGGCGCCATGACCAGCACGACCAGGGGATGGCCGATGCTCTGGATCCACGCTGGAGGCGTCCGGAATCCCGCCGTGATGCTGTCGTGCAGCCCCTTGACGACGTGTCCGTGCGGGCCGAAGAACCACCAGATCTGCCACGGTTGGAAGATCGTCCCAGTGCTCAACCCGTTGGCCGCGGTGCTCGCCGCTGACGCGCCGGCCAGGGCCGGGGCGAGGACGAACGGCGCGAGCAGGAGTGTCGCGACGGCGCCGGTGATCACCAGCGCGCGCAGGCGCCCGTGCTGCATGGCGACGAGCACGGGTCCGACGGCCAGGACGGCCCATTCCTTGTTGCCAATCGCCATCCCGAGGAGCACCGCCGCCCAGATCGGCCGCTCGCTCATCGCGCACAGGACAGCCGCGATGCACAGCACGGCGCCGAGCAGCTCCTCGGGGTGACCGAACTGCAGACCGGGAACGGTGAGGGGATTGGCTGCGCAGAGCAGGATCACGAGTACGCACGCCGGCAACGCGGCGCCACGCCTGCGCATCTGAGCGCTGAGCCAGATCCCGAGCGCCGCCGCCGCGGCGAGGCATGGCGCCGCGCCCGCCATGTAGACAGCGGTGTTGTCGCCGTGCCAGAGCGTGGTGCTCAAGATGAAGGGGGAGCGCAGGATGAGGGAACCCCCGTACACCGGTGCAAGTTGGAGGAACCGCGCGCCGTGGCCGGCCAGCAGGGCGTCGACCGCCGGACGGGCTTCGACGTTCCAGTCGATGAGGCCGGCGCCTCGCACGCCGAACCACACCATGACGAGAGCCCCGCCGATCGCCGCGCATGCGGCGATGAGCTTTTCGTGGAGGGAGAAGGAGCTCATGCGGCTACACCGGTCCGGCGCAGGCGTGTACTGCCGTCTACTTGATCGCGTCGTAGACGTGGAACATCGGCAGATACATCGCCAGGACCATGAAGCCGACGATGGTGC
Organism: uncultured Actinomycetota bacterium; assembly: GCA_963708835.1. Taxonomy (GTDB): domain Bacteria; phylum Actinomycetota; class Thermoleophilia; order Solirubrobacterales; family Solirubrobacteraceae; genus Palsa-465. The sequence goes on from CAVPUB010000006.1 coordinate 132,554, forward strand.
CGACCACCACGATCATGAGCGGCTCGAGGATCGAGGTCAGCGCCTTCACGGCCGCCTCGACCTGCTCCTCGTAGAAGTCGGCCACCCGGGAGAGCGTCTCGTCAAGCGCCCCGGTCTCCTCGCCGACCCGCACCATGTTGGTGATCAGCGACGGGAAGATCGGCTCGTCGGCAAGCGCCGAGGCGATCGTGCCGCCGCCCTGGACCGAGTCATGCACGGCGACCATCGCCTTCTCGACGACGAGGTTGCCGGCGGTGCGGCCGGTGACGTCGATGGCCTCGAGCATCGGCACGCCCGCCGCCGTCAGCGACGAGAGCGTGCGCGCCCAGCGGGCCAGCGCGATCTTCTGGACGATCGTCCCGATCTTGGCGGGGACCTTCAGCCGGAAGCGGTCCCAGACTGGCCGTCCGGCCCTGGACGTCTTCCACTTGCGAAAGCCGAACACGGTTCCCAGCAAGCCGAACAGAAAGAAGTACCACTGGTGACGCAGCGCGTTGGACACGGCGATCGTGTGCACCGTGAGCGACGGCATCTTCCCGTTGAACTGCTTGAAGACGCCCGCGAACACCGGGATGATGAAGACGAGCATCGCGACGCACACGCACGCCGCGATGGTCGTCACCACGGCGGGGTACACCATCGCGGACTTGACCTGACGACGGAGCTTGTGCTGGGCCTCGAGCTGGTCGGCGACGCGAATGAGCGCGCTCTCCAGGAAGCCGCCCGTCTCGCCGGCGCGGATCATCGCGACGAACAGCTCGGAGAAGATCTTCGGGTGCTTGGCCAGGGCTCCGGACAGCGACGCGCCGCTCTCGATGTCCTGACGGATCGCGACCACGACACCCTGCAGTCGCTTGTTCTGGATCTGGGACTCGAGCACGCTCAGCGCGCGCATCAGCGACAGCCCCGCGGAGATCATCGTCGAGAGCTGGCGCGTCATCAGCGCGAGGTCCTCGAGCGAGATCCGGGTGAACTGCTCGAATGACAGCTCCATCGACTTGGTCTTGCTCTTGACCTCGAGCGCGATCAGGCCCCGGCCCTTCAGAAGGTCGGTGACGCCGGCGGGGGACTCGGCCTCCACCTCACCCTTGTGCTTGACCCCGAGCGCGTCGACGGCGCGGAAGACGTAGGTGGCGCTCATTGCAGGTAGCCGTTCCCGGCGGCCTGCGCCATGGCGCCGCCGCCCAACAGGCGCGCGAGCTCGGCTGGGACCGAAGCGCGGCGCTGGGCGACATCGCGGGCGATCCGGCCGCCGCGGACCAGCTCGGCCAGCGCGGCATCCATGGTCTGCATGCCGTGCTCGGCGCCGGTCTGGATCGCGGAGTAGATCTGGTGCGTCTTACCCTCACGGATCAGGTTGCGGATCGCGGGCGTGGGCACCAGGATCTCGACGGCGGGGACACGGCCGGAGCCGTCGGCGGTGGGCAGCAACTGCTGGGCGACGATGCCCTGCAGAGCGACGGAGAGCATCACCCGGACATGCTGCTGCTGGTGGGGCGGGAAGACGTCGATGATGCGGTCGACCGTCTGCGGCGCGTCCTGGGTGTGCAGCGTCGCGAGCACGAGGTGCCCGGTCTCGGCCGCGGTCAGGGCGGTCGAGATCGTCTCCAGGTCGCGCATCTCGCCGACGAGGATGACGTCGGGGTCCTCGCGCAACGCGGCCCGCAGGCCCTCGGAGAAGCTGGTGGCGTCACTGCCCAGTTCGCGCTGGTTGACCAGGCACCGCTTGTGAGTGTGCAGAAACTCGATCGGGTCCTCGATGGTGAGGATGTGGTCCTCGCGGGTGTTGTTGATCTGATCGATCACGGCGGCCAGGGTCGTCGACTTGCCCGAGCCGGTCGGGCCGGTGACGAGGACGATGCCGCGCGGCAGATTGGCCATCTCATGAACCGAGTCAGGCATCCCGAGCGCCTGCAGCGACTTGATCTCTGAGGGGATGACGCGGAGCGCCGCGCTGACCGCGCCGCGCTGGAGGTACGCGTTGACGCGCATGCGAGCGGTCCGCGGGACCGAGTAGCTGAAATCGACCTGGCGCGCGTTCTCAAACATCTGGCGCTGGGTGTCGCTCATGATCGAGTACACGATCTCGCGCGTGTCGGAGACGCCCAGGATCGGGAAGCCCTCCAGCGCGAAGAGGCGGCCGCGGACGCGGATGCTGGGCGCCGCGCCGGCGGTGAGATGGATGTCCGAAGCGCGGCGCTCGAGCGCCGCCAGGACGATGTCCGCGAAGTCGACGACTGACATATGAACCTTCCTCGGCAGGGGTCGGCCGGGACTTGAGTCCCGACCCCTATGCGCCTAGTACGCGCAGCACTTCATCGACGGCCGTGACGCCCGCCTTGACCTTCTCGAAAGCGTCCTCGCGCAGCGTGCGCATCCCCTGCTCGCGCGCGGTGTCCATGATCCGGTCCGCGGATGCACTGTGCAGCGCGAGGTCGCGGATCTCGTCGGTGACGGGCATGATCTCGTAGATGCCGATGCGGCCGCGGTAGCCGCTGCCGCTGCACCGCGGGCACCCCGCCGCCTCATACCCGCTGATGTCGTGGTCGATGCGAAAGCCCGAGCGCGCCAGCAGGCCGGCCTCCAGCGTCACGGGCTTCTTGCAGCCCGTGCACAGCAGGCGGGCCAGTCGCTGGGCGACGACGCAGCGCACCGAGGAGGCGACCAGGAACGGCTCGATCCCCATCTCGACGAGACGGGTGATGGAACTGGGCGCGTCGTTGGTGTGCAGCGTGGAGAGCAGGAGGTGGCCGGTGAGCGCCGCCTCGATGCTGATCTGCGCCGTCTCGCGGTCGCGGATCTCGCCGACCATGATGATGTCCGGGTCCGCGCGCATCATCGCCCGCAGCCCGGCGGCAAAAGTCAGGCCCGAGCGCGCGTTGACAGCGACCTGGGTGACCCCGTCGAGCTGGTATTCGACCGGATCCTCGATCGTGACGATGTTCTTGTCGGGCGTGTTGAGCGAGTTGAGGACCGCGTACAGGGTGGTCGACTTGCCCGAGCCCGTCGGTCCCGTGACCAGCACCGAGCCGTGGGCGTGTCCGGTCGCCGAGCTGAGCCGCTGCAGGGAGTAGTCGTCGAGCCCCAGCTTGGGGATCTCGATGAGCACGTTGGAGCGGTCCAGGATGCGCATGACCACCGACTCGCCATGGACCGTGGGCAACGTCACGACGCGGATGTCGATCGGCTTGCCGTCCACGTTGAGCCCGACGCGACCATCCTGCGGCAGGCGGCGCTCGGAGATGTCCAGCTCACACATGATCTTGATGCGCGAGACCACCCCGGGGACCATGCGGCCCGGGATCTTGGCGATCTCCTCCAGCACGCCGTCGACCCGAATGCGGACGCGCATCTCGCGGGCCTCGGCCTCGAAGTGGACGTCGGAGGCGCCGTGGCCCACCGCCTGGGAGAGCAACGCGTTGACGAGCTTGACGATCGGGGTCTCGGTTGCGGCGTCGTGGACGTCGAACATCTCGACTTCCGCGAGGGAGTCCTCGTCGACGACCTCGGTGACCGAGTTGTCCAGCCGCGCCATGTTGGCGATGACCGCCAGGATGTCCTCGCGGGTGGCCACGGCCACCTGGACGTTCATCCCGGTCTGGATCTCGACGTCGTCGATCGCGACGACGTTGGCCGGGTCGGCCATGGCCACCACGAGCGTGTCGTCGCCCACGCGCGCGACCGGAACGAGCTCGTTGCGCCTGGCGACGTCCGGCGGCAGGAGGTTGGCGGCCGCCATGTCCAGCCGGTACTGCGTGAGGTCCAGGTAGTCGAGACCGAGGCGCTCGGCGATGGCGCGAGCCCGCTGCTCGGGAGTGATGACGCCCTGGTCGACGAGCAACTGGTCCGGCGTGGTGCCGGCATCGCGCGCCCCCAGCATCGCGGCCTCGACGCGCTCACGGGGCGCGAAGCCCAGATCGACGATGACCTGGGTGAGGAACCGCATCGACCCCCCGCCGCTCCCGGTTGCGGGCGTCACGGCAGCGGTCGGCCGGCCCGAGGGCTCGGGCACGATGGTAGGGGCGACGACGGGCGCGGTCGCGACGAACTCTTCGCGCATGGTCCTTTTATCGGCCGTTTGGCGCTGGGATCAAGTCCTTGCCCAACGGGTTCTCATGAACCCCTAGCCGTCCGGGCCCGACCGCTGCCGAATCGTCCAGACACCGTCCATGGCGGGGACCGGGGCTCAAGCAGTTGGCCCAGATGCCGATGACGGGATCGGAACAGCGCACGACGAAGCTTTTGGAATTACTGACCGGAGTGTGGGTTCCGAAACGCAATATCCATCTACACAGGAGTGACATATAGATGCTTACGCGTCTTCGTCATCGCGCCCACGGTCAGGAGGGCTTCACCCTCATCGAGCTGTTGGTCGTGATTCTCATCATCGGCATCCTTGCCGCCGTCGCCATTCCCGCGTTCCTTAACCAGAAGGGCAAGGCTCAGGACGCGAACGTCAAGTCGGACATCAACACCGCGCAGACGGCTGAGGAGAGCTACAACACGACCAACTCGGCCGGCGGTTACGCGGCCGTGACGGCCGGCAGCAACGCTCTGATCACGAGCATCGAGCCGACGCTCAAGGGCGCCATCACCAGCTCCACCGAGAAGCTCATCGTTGAGGTGCCCGCGGGTACCACCAACGCGTTCGGCGCGACGGCCGGCGGCGTCTATGACGTCAACGCCTCGAGCCCGTCGGGCGTGGCCTTCACGCTCACGAAGTACTCGGACGGCACGGTGCAGCGCACGTGCAACGTTCCGAGCGGCACCAACCCCTCAGGTTGCTCGGTCGGCAGCACCGGCTCCGGCAACGGCACCTGGTAGGACGCAGAGTAGTAGCAGGACTGAAGACAGGCATCAGGTTGCCGGGCGTGACACTTACGTCACGCCCGGCGGCCATGCCGCCTCACCTCCCTCACCTTGAACCTCTTTCATGCCCTCTCTCACCTTCGACATCGCTCTCGCCATCATCGGCGGGCTGTGCCTCGGCTCGTTTCTGAACGTCGTGGCCTACCGGCTTCCCGCCGGCCTGTCCCTGGTCTCTCCGGGGTCGGCGTGCCCGGGCTGCGGCTCCGCGATCCGGCCGTACGACAACGTGCCGGTCGTGTCGTGGATGGTGCTGGGTGGGCACTGCCGCGCGTGTGACACCTCCATCTCACCGCGCTATCCGCTCACGGAGGCACTGACCGGTGCGCTCTTCGCCGCCGTCGTGATCGCCCGGAGCGCGAGCCGGAGCATCTGGCTCGACCTCGTCTTCGTCGCCGCACTCGTGGCCATCACCCAGATCGACCTCGAGCACCGGATCATCCCCAACAGGATCGTGGCGCCGCTCGCGCTGGCCGCCATCGTCCTCACCGCCGTCTTTCAGCCCCACCTGTTGACCGAGCGCCTGATCGCCGGCGCCGCGGCGGGCGGCTTCCTCCTCGTTGCCGTTCTCGCGTATCCCGCCGGCATGGGCATGGGCGACGTCAAGCTGGCCGCGGTCATGGGCCTGGTCCTGGGCCGCTCCGTCGCTCCGGCGATGCTCATCGCACTCGTCACCGGCACCGTCGTCGGCGCCGTGGTCATGGCGCGCAAGGGCGTGACCGAGGGTCGCAAGACCGCGATCCCGTTCGGTCCCTTCCTGGCGCTGGGAAGCGTCGTCGCCCTGTTCGCGGGGCCGGCCCTGGTCAACCTCTATCTCCACGGAGTGGGACTGTGAGCGTCCTGAACAAGCAGCTGTCGATGCCCAGTCTCCCGTCCCTGCGCGTGCGCAGGCCGGCGCGCTCGGGCCGCCGCACGGCGACGGTGACCGGTCTGGACATCGGCGCGACCAAGGCGATCGCGGCCCAGGCTCGTCTCCAGGGTGGGCAGATCATCGCCGAGCGCGTCGCCGACCGGCAGCTGCCGCCGGGCCTCATGCGTGACGGCCTGGTCACCGACCCGGACCGGCTCGCGAGTGAGCTCAAGCGCCTCTTCGCCGAGCACAAGTTCTCCAAGCGCGTCCGCGTCGGCCTGGCCACTCCGCGCACGGTCCTCCGTGTGATCGATCTGCCGCCGCTCGATGACAAGGACATCCGCACCGCCCTGGTCATGCAGGCTCAGGAGCGCATCCCGATGCCGCTGGAGCGCGCGGTCTTCGACTTTCACAAGGTCGGACTCGTCGACACTCCCGAGGGCCAGCGCCTGCGCGTGATCGTCGTCGTCACCGAGCGCGAGGGCGTCGACGTCCTGCTCGACACGCTGCGCCGTGCCGGCCTCAAGCCCGAGGGCGTCGACCTGTCGGTCTTCTCGGTCATCCGCAGCCTCAACCACCACGTGGACACAACCGAGGGCCCCGTCCTCTACGCGCAGCTCGGCGATCTCGTCAACATCGCCATCGCCGAGGCCGGCGTGTGCCGGTTCACGCGACAGGCTCCGCAGGGTCTCGCGATGGTGTTGGGACGCCTCGCCGAGAACCGCGGCATCCCGCTCGAGGATGCCTACACCCTCCTGCACGACGGCGATGGCGACGAACTCGCCGGCGACGGCGACATCCCGGTGGCTGACCTGCTCACGCGGGCCGCGCGGGAGCTCGGTTCCGAGCTGCGCGCCGCCGCGGAGTTCTACTCGACCCAGTTCGGGTCAGACGCCGTCACCGCCGGTGTCGTCGCGGGTCCCCTGGCCCCTCTGCCCGGCTTCGTCGAGGCGCTGTCGGCGGCCTCGGGCCTCGACCTCACCTGCGGCGAGGTCATCCTCGGCACCCCAGACGCCCTCGGCGACGTGGACGCGCGCCTCGCGCCCGTGGCCACGGGCCTGGCGGTGGGAGCGCTCGCGTCATGAATGCCGTCAACCTCATCCCCGGCGATCGCCGCAAGCGGAGCGTCAGCGTCTCCGTGAGCCCCTTGACGCTCGGCGTGATCGGGGGCCTGGTCCTCGTTCTCGTCGCCGCGGTCCTCTACGTCTTCTCCCTCAACGATGTGCGGGCGCGCAAGAGCGAGCTGGCGCGCGTGACCGCCAATGCCGCCAGCTGGCAGGCTGCCGCCAGCAGCTACGCCTCTTTCGTCACGGCGGCAAGCCAGCAGAAGCAGCAGCTCGCCGACATCGACCAGCTCGTGACGGGCCGGTTCCCGTGGTCCCTGCTCCTCAGCCAGATCGGCGGGGTGATGCCGGCCAACGCCGCGTTGAGCTCTCTGCAGGCGAGCTCACCCAGCGCGGCCGCCGCCACGGCGGTTCCGGGTGCGACGTCGACGACCCCGGCGGCGCAGGCGATCCAGATCTCCGGCTGCGCCGCGAGCGAATCCGCGGTCGCGGCCACCATGGTGGCACTCGGCCGGGTCCACGGTGTCGGCTCGGTCTCGCTGTCCTCGACGTCTGACAGCGGCACCGGCGCCGGGAGCTCGAGCTCGTCGACCCCGTCCGGCGGGTGCCCCTTCCCGGTCACGTTCGCACTGTCCCTGGTGCTCTCGTCGTCGGCGAGCACCGGCGCGACCGCTGCCGCGACCACCCCCGCCTCGTCGACCGCGACGCCCGCGGCAACGCCGACCGCGTCGACCGCTGCCACGCCGTCGTCAGGGAGCGCCCAATGACCCTCAGCAAACGTGATCGGATCGTCCTTGCCATCGTCGCGGCTGCGGCGGTCCTCGGCGCGTTCTACATGTTGGCCCTCAAGCCCGAGCGCCAGCAGGCGTCTGCGCTGGAATCTCAGATCGCCACTCAGCGTCAGGCCCTGGTCACCGCTCAGCAGAGCTACACCGTCGGCCGTGCCGCGCAGGCCGCGCTGAAGACCGACGGCGCCGAGTGGGCTGCGCTCAAGCTCGCCGTGCCCGAGCAGTCCAACATCCCGGCGCTGCTGCGGACCCTGGAGAAGAGCGCCCACGCCGAGCACGTCTCGATGCAGTCGCTCAGCCTTGCGGGAACTGGCACGTCAAGCGCGGCGACGCCTTCGACAACCGCAACGGCCGGCGCGACCGCGGCGGCGACGCCCGTGCCGATCCAGCTGACCTTCAGTGGCGGCTACGTCGCGCTCAACAAGCTCGTGAGCAAGCTCACCGGGTTCGTGGCGATCTCCGGCGGCAAGGTCCACGCGACCGGTCCGCTGCTGAGCATCGGCAGCGTGAATCTCACCGGCTCGTCGAAGCTCACGGGCAACATCACCGCCACCATCTACCAGTTGGCCAGCCCGGCCGGCGCGACGACCGGAGGACAAGGATGAGCTCGCTGCGCCGTGACCTGGTGGAGCGGAAGCTCTGGATGGTCGTCGCGGTCCTGATCGTGGCCGTGGCGGCCGTCCCCATGGTGCTCCTCAAGGGCGCCTCCGCCAGCACCACCCCGACCGTGCCCGCGCCGCCGGCCGCGACCCCGACGACCGCAAGCCAGACGACGACGACTCAGGCTCCGTCCAACGAGCCGGCGAAGGTCGTTCTCGCCCGCATCGCTCGCAATCCGTTCGCGAGCGCGGTCCCCAAGCTGAGCTCCAAGCCCGCTGCTGCGACCCCGTCGACCGGGTCCGCGACTTCGACCGCGAGCGCGTCGTCGTCCGGATCGACGACATCGTCATCCTCGAGCTCAGGCTCGAGCGCACCGGTGTCGATGGTGTCGCCCTCGCCGGCCACGAGTGGCTCGTCGGCGAGCGCCACGTCGACCGGATCGGCGGACTCGGGCACCACCGCGACCACGAGCACCACTCCGACCTCGACGATCGCATCGACCTCGCCGAGCACGCATGACGCGCAGCCCGCCAAGGTGCAGTCGTGGACGATGTACTCGGTCTCGTTGCGCTTCGGCAAGGACCTCAGCGTGCCCGTCAAGACCAATGTCGCCCGGCTCACCCCGCTGCCAAACATCATGGCGCCTCAGGTGATGTTCATGGGCGTCATGTCGGACGGCGCCTCCGCGGTGTTCGCTCTGCACGCCGGCGTCGGCCACACGGGCCCCGGGCTCTGCCGGCCTGACCACGCGCACTGCTCGGCGATCGTGCTCAAGGCGGGTCAGACCGAGCATCTCAGCGTGCCCGCCGCGAACGGCAGCCGCACGGATCTCGTGCTCCGCGTGGTCAAGATCGCCAGCTCGATCACGCACTCGCGCACGGTGGCGCTCAACGCCTACCACCGCGTCAACAACGCCGGCCAGTGCGAGCTTGACCTGGCCAACCCGGTCTCCTACGACCCGGTGACGGGCACGATCTCAAGCGTGGCAAAGTCCGCCTGCCAGCGGCACCCCGACGCGGTCCCGTTCGGCTACCTCGTCACCGCGCCGTGACCTTCTCCCTGATCCAGTCCCTCCAGTACCTGTGCGATCAGGAGGGCTCCGACCTGCACATCAAGGCGGGCTCGCCGCCGATGATCCGCATCTCGGGCGAGCTCACCCCGCTGCCGATGGCCGATCCCCTGACGCCTGACGACACCGCCCAGGCGCTGCGCGAGATGCTGCGCGACCCCACCCGCCTCCAGGAGATGGAGAGCGAGGGCGAGGCGGACTTCGCGCACGCCGTCGCCGGGCTGGCCCGCTTCCGCGTCAACGCCTTCCGCCAGCGGGGTTCGATCTCGATCGTCTGCCGGCGCATCCCCTACGGCGTCACCACGATCTCGGAGCTCGGGCTGCCCGAGGCGGTTCGCGAGATGGCCGAGGAGCCGCGCGGGATCGTGCTGGTCACAGGCACCACCGGCTCGGGTAAGTCGACGACACTCGCCGCCATGGTCGACCACGTCAACACCGTCTCGGCGCGCCACATCGTCACCATCGAGGACCCCATCGAGTTCCTCCACGCCGACAAGCGCTCGGTGATCAACCAGCGCGAGGTCGGCTCCGACACCGGCTCCTTCGGGCGTGCGCTGCGGCGCGTGCTGCGCCAGGACCCCGACATCATCCTCATCGGCGAGATGCGCGACGAGGAGACGGTGCGCACGGCCCTGTCCGCCGCCGAGACGGGCCACCTGGTCCTCTCGACGCTGCACACCGCCGACGCTCCCGAGACGATCAACCGCGTCATCGACTTCTTCCCGCCCCACCAGCACCGCCAGGTGCGCGCGATGCTCTCCACCTCGCTGCGCGGGGTCATCTCCCAGCGCCTGGTGCCGTCGCTGGACGGCGGCCGCGTCGCCGCGCTGGAGATCCTGCGCACCACCGGCCGCGTCCGTGACGCGATCATGAACCCCGAGGAGACGGCCCTGCTGCCGAGCATCATCGCCGAGGGCGTCTTCTACGGGATGCAGACCTTCGACCAGGGGCTGTTCACCCACGTCCAGGGAGGGCGCATCACGCGCGAGAACGCTCTCGCGGCCGCCAGCAGCCCCCAGGACTTCAAGCTGCTCCTCGCCGCCGAGGGGCGCGTGGGCACGTCGATGGACGAAGTGTTCGCGCAGCAGCAGCAGGCCGCGCCTGCGCCCGTCGCCGGCGACTGACCCGCCCGCCGGGTCGCACTTCGCGGGCCCGCGCACCTCGACCAGGCGCGTGAGCTGCTTGTTGCGCCACTACCTACTACGAGCCTGCGGCGGTCGCGTTTCGACCGCCGTCTGACGCGTGACGATGACCCGTCCAGGGGACCGGTCGTGGGGAAGATTGCCGCGGTCGCGGGAAGAGCCGGGACGGCTCAGGCGACGCGGAGCGAGAGGCCTTCGGCCGCCGGCTCGTGAAGGAGGCGCCGGTCGATCGCGAGGAAAGCCTCGACGATGCGGGGATCGAAGTGGGCGCCCGCCTGCGCGGTGATCTCGGCGAGAGCGCGGTCCTCGTCCCAGGCCGGCTTGTAGGGGCGCTCGTGGGTGAGCGTGTCCCACACGTCGGCCAGCGTGGTGATCCGCCCGGCCAACGGGATCTCGGCGCCGACAAGTCCGGCGACGTACCCGTTGCCGTCCCACCGCTCGTGGTGGGTGCCGGCGATCTCGGAGGCCATCCGCAGCACGGGCGACTTCGCCGGTGCGAGGATGCGCGCTCCGATCTCCACGTGGCGCATCATGTGCATCCACTCGGCCGGGGTCAGCTTGTCAGGCTTGAGCAGGATCCGGCGCGAGATGCCGACCTTGCCGATGTCGTGCAGCGGCGCGGCGTCGCGGATCGTGGCGACGAACTGCTCGTCGAGATCCAGCGCCTGCGCGATCAGCGACGCGCCGACGCCGACGCGCTTGGCGTGCTGGTCGGTGTCGTCGTCGTGGAAGTCGGCGATCGCAGCGAGGATCGAGAGGCTCTCGCGGGCAGTGTCGAACTCGCCGGTGCGCTCGCGGACGGCCTCGCGGAGGATCGCGTTGCGGTCACGTAGCTGACGGTGCAGGTCGCGCACCTGAAGGGCGTTGTGGACCCGCACGGCGAGCTCGGTGGCATCGATCGGCTTGCTCACGAAGTCACGGACGCCGGCCGAGACGGCCCAGCGGCGGACGTCGGAGCCCGCCTCGGCGCTCAACGCGAGCACCGGGATGGAGTCGGCGCCGTCGGTGAGCGGCCGGATCGCGTCCAGCGCGGCCTCCGAGGCTCCCGGGATGTCGAGGTCGAGCAGCACCAGGTCGGGCCGCTCGGTGACGCAGAGCTCCAGCGCGCGGTCGAGCTGCGCGCTGCTCACGACGTCTCCGTACCCGGCTTGGGCGAGGGTGGCCTCGATCAGTTCACGTCCCTCGCCGGGGCCGTGGACGAGAAGCAGGCGCATGTGGCTGAACTCGGTCATGTCAAGGGCTGGTCAGGGGACGGCCCGTCGCGGGCGCGTCTCACAGAGCCTTATCGGCAGATGACCCGGCCCGCTTGACCATCGCATCGCCCCGCCGCCCGGTGCCGCCGCCCGGTGCCACCGCCCCGCCCTGCAACACCGGTCCACTGTGGCCGTCCAAGCTCAAGCTCGTCGCCGTCCTGCCGAATTCTTCCTGTGATTCCCGTGCGCGCGCCTACACGCTCTACCGCCACCGCCAACCCGGCCCACTCCGGTCGCGGACGCCTGCTCGGCGGTGACCTGGGGTTCTCGCTGATCGAGGTTCTGGTCGGTGCGCTGATGATCGCCCTCCTCGCCGGAGCGGCGGCGACCGCGCTGATCTCGACGGCGCACACCAGCGCTGACCAGCGCATCCGCTCGCAGGCCGACCAGCTGGCAACCCAGGACCAGGAGCGGCTCCGCGGCCTGTCCGATGCCCAGCTCACCGGGTTGTCGCAGACCCGGCCGGTCACCGTGAACGGATCTGCCTTCACGGTGACCTCGGTCTCGACCTCCGAGGACACCACGGGCACCTCGAGCTGCGCCTCCACGGCCGCCGCCGCCTACTACCGGATCGTCTCGACCGTGAGCTGGACCGAGAACAACGCGACACAGAACGTGGTCGAGGACTCCCTGCTCTCGCGACCGGTCACCGGCGACCTGCGCGTGCAGGTGACCGACCCAGCCGGCGCGCAGGTGCCCGGGCTGACGGTCAGCGCGGCGGGCCCGAGCACCCAGACCTCCCCCACCGACAGCAGCGGCTGCGTCCTCTTCGCCGGTCTGGTGCCGGGCGGCTACACGGTGACGATGACCGACCCGGGATACATCACTCCGAGCGGTGCCACGACGCCCCTCACCGCGACGGCGACGGTGACGACGACCGGTGTGGCCGTCCCCACTGGATCTCCGTTCCAGCTCGGGCTGCCGGGCTCGATCGCCGGCACGTTCGCCACGTCGGCGGCGACTGGCTCGGCGACGGCGGAGGCCGACGGGATGTCGTACGTCGGCACCGACGGCGTCAACACGATGAGCGGAGTCGCGCCCACCAGTGCAGCGGGACCCGTCAGGTCGGCGTCGACGCCATCGACGAAGTCGCTGTTCCCGTTCTACAACGCGACGACCGGCTATACGGGCAACTATTCGATGTGGGGCGGGCGGTGCGCTCAGCAGAAGCCTCCCACTTGGACGACGACAAGCGTCACACCGGGGCTGGCCGCCACCGCCACGGTGGTGGAGCCGCTCCTGAACCTCAACGTCACCTACAACGGAACCGCCATTACGACGAAGCCGTCGAGGGTGGCCCTGTCCTTCACCGGCGGGGGGTGCACCGACAGTTGGACGCCGACGATCGCTTCGAGCGCCACGCCAAACGGCTGGCTGGTCAACCCCGGCCAGCCCTATGCGGCATCGGGGAAGTTGACGGTATGCGCTGACTACACCACCGGAGGCCGGACTTATGGCGCGACGGTCACCACCGGCAATACGAGCCTTACCGGGTCGAATTTGGTGACGGTCCCGATCGTCACGAATGGTGCAACGTGCTGAGCGAGCTGCGAGCGATGATCGCCGCGCGACTGCGTGCCGAGGGCGGGTTCACCCTGGTTGAGCTGGTGGTCGCGATGGCCGCGGGGATCATCGTGATGTTCGCGGCGACCTCGATCATGATCGTGACGATGCACCAGACGCAGCGCACGTTCACCAAGGTCGACGCGACACGCCAGGCGCGCTCGGCGCTGGCCACCCTCGAGAACGAGCTGCACTCGGCGTGCGTCAACGGGACCGCCCCGATCCAGGGTGTCACCACAACCGGCGCAGTCGAGAGCGACGACAACGATCTGGTCTTCATCAGCTACTACGGGACCTCGGCGAGCCCCCAGCCGGTGTGGCACCAGGTCCGCTACAACTCGACCGCACACACGCTGGTGGACACGACGTACGGGGCGACGTACACCTCGACCAGCGCGGGAGGGTACTGGAGCCCGACCGGCACGGGGACGGCGGTGACCCTGCTCAGCAATGTCACGGTTCTACCGGGCGCGCTCGCGCCGTTTCAGTACTACGCCTATGCGCAGTATCCGGCCTCGACCGGAAACCTCGTGTACTGGACGATCCCGGACGGCGAGAATCCCAACCCACTGACCGGCGCCACGCTCACCAGCGCGCCGCTCAGCGCTACGGGGGGGCTGTCGGCCTCGCTCGCCGCCACGGTCGTCGAGGTGCAGGTCAACCTGCTGGTGGGGCCCACTTCGGAGAATCTCAACAACCTGTCGGCATCCTCGCTGACCACCTTCGGCGATCCCGTAACCGACTCGATCTCGCTGCGCCTGACCACGCCTCCCGACTACGCGCCGGCGGGCACGGGCGCCGCCGCCTACGGACCGTGCCGATGAACGCGATGCCACCACGCCTCGCGCGACCGCGCCGGCGGCTCAGGGCCGAGGGCGGTTTCACGATGCTCATCGTCCTCGGCGTGCTGAGCGTCACCATGATTCTCACCGCCGCGGTGTTCGTCGCGGTACAGGGAGACGCCGCGCTCTCGCGCGGCGACCTCGACGGCAAGCGCGCGTACGCCGCGGCCCAGGCCGGGGTGCAGGCGTACCTGTATCAGCTCAACACGAACTCATCGAACTCGACGTGGTGGGAGACCTGCTCGAACGATACGTCGGGCGGGACGCCCGGATCGCCGACCCAGTTGGCGGTCCCGGGCACGACGACGGGAGCCCAGTACTCGTACACCGCGGTCCCGGTGGCGCCCTACACGCAGTGCAACGCGAGCAACCCTGTCGCGTCGCTCATCGATCCGACCACGGGTACGCTGCGCATCGCCGTCACCGGGTATTCGGGTAACGGCAGCACTACCAGGTCGCGAACGATCGTGGCGAGCTTCCGGACGCTGAGCCCGCTGGCCTTCCTGTGGTACACGGTGTACGAGACGAAGGACAGCACGCTGTCGGGCGCGAGCAACTGCGCGCAGTTCTACTACAACAACCCCAGCCTGGCCCAGGACAACAACTGCGCGATCACGTGGGCGCCCGGGGACCACATGAACGGTCCGATGTACACCCAGGACCAGTTCCTGGTCGGCTCCGGGACCCCGGCGTCAACCGAGGCGACCTTTGGCCGCAACTCCCAGGACGTCATCGCCAGCCAGGTCCCCACGACGGGTACCGACGACATCTGTGCGGGCAGTGACTGCCAAAATGATCCGAACATCCTGGGCACGCGCGAGCCCGATGTGACGCCGCAGGTGCCGCTGCCGTCCAGGAACTCAAACCTCCTGACCGACGCCACCAATCACAACGGGGTCTACAACGGCACGCTCACGCTGACGATCAACAACACGACGGCGAGTGGGTTTCTCTGCACGGGTACCACGGCATCCACGTGCTCGGCGATCACCCCGATCAACCTGGTGACCAATCCGATCATCTACGCGACCACGGTTTCGGGCGCGACGTGCACCGGAGACTCGTCGCACTACACCCCGGACAACGTCAGCTACTCGCAGGTCACCAGCTCCTCCAGTCCGGTGAAGGGCGCGTACCTGGGGGGCTGCGGCGACGTGTATGTCACGGGGACCTACAGCACGCCGATGACGATCGCGTCGGCGGACGACATCGTGGTGACGACTGGAGGCCTGAACAACTCCACCGACACCGACGGCCTCACCTCGCCCAGCGGCTCGGCGACGGCCGGCTTGGTGGCCAACCAGTATGTGCGCGTCATGCACACCTGCTCGGGCAACCCGGCCGTGACGATCGACGCGGCGATCCTGACGCTCCAGCATTCGTTCTTCGTCGACAACTATGACTGCGGTGGCTCCCCGAGCACGCACCTGACCGTCCACGGAGCCATCGCGCAGTATTTCCGCGGCATCGTGGCGCTGTCGGGCACCGGCGGCTACCTGAAGAACTACAACTACGACGACCGCCTCGCGGTGCTCCTGCCTCCGTACCTGTTCGATCTGCAGAACACGCAGTGGGGGGTGTTCCGGGAGACGCTGTGCAGCCCGAACGCCGCGGCCTCGAGCACGAACAGCTGCTCCTACACAGGGCCCTGACGGGGCGTGTGACGGCGCCCACGCGGGCCGTCGGCGACCTAAGCGCTCAGGCGACCACGGCCAACCGCTCGCCCAGCCGCCCATAGCGCCGCGCGGTGTCGGGGGTGCGAGCGGCCCGGGCTACCACCTGAGCGCTACCGACGATCACCGTGGCCAGCCGGGCGCGCGTGATCGCGGTATAGAGCATCTCGCGGCGCAGGAAGAAGGCGCCGGCGGCGGGGTGGGCGACGATGACCGAGATCGGGAGCTCGATCCCCTGGCCGCGGTGCACCGAGCAGGCGTAGGCGAGCTGCAGCCGGTCGGCGTCCTCAGGGGCAAGGCGGAAGATCGCCGCGTCGTCGGCGCCGAGAATCAGCGCGGCCTCGTCGTCCTCATCGTCGTCGGCGCGGCCTGGATTGACCTCGTCGAGCAGGCGGAGCACCGTGCCGTTCATCAGCCCGAGCTCGTGGAGGTTGCGGCCGGTCATCATGAGCTTGTCGCCGATGCGCAGGCGCCCGCCTCGCACCGGCTGGCCGTCGGGGTTGAGCGCCGCGCGCAGCGCCCGGTTCAGCGCGTCGATGCCGAGGTCGCCGCGGTAGACGGGCGCGAACACCTGGATGTCGCGGACGGGGTCCACCTCGTAGTGGGAGGGCAGGCGCTCGGCCACCAGCGAGACGATCTCGTCAAGCGCCGCCCGCGGGGACGCGCGCTCGATGAGAAACAGGTCCCGGCGCATGCCCTCGCCGGCGCTGAACGACGGCGCGTGCCCGACGCGGATGGCGTGTGCCCCCTGGACGATCATGCTGTCGGCGGCCTGGCGGAAGATGTGGGTCAGCCGCGCCACCGGGACTCCGGCTGAGGCCACGAGCTCGGCAAACGGCTTGCCGGCACCCACCGGGGCCAGCTGGTCGGCGTCGCCGACGAGCACCACGTGGGTGCTGCCGCCGACGGCGCGCAGCAGCGTCACCAGCAGCTCGAGGTTGGCCATCGAGGTCTCGTCGACGATGAGCAGGTCGCAGCTGAGCGGGTCCTGCTCGTCATGGGTGGGGCCCTCCCCGGGGATCCAGCCCAGGGCCGAGTGCACGGTGCGGGCACGCAGGCCGCTGGCCTCGGTCATGCGGACCGCGGCCCGGCCGGTCGGGGCCACCAGCATCACGCGCGCGCCGCGCTCGGTGGCCTGCGCGGCGATCGTCTTGATCGACGCTGTCTTGCCGGTGCCCGGCCCGCCTGTGATGACCGACAGGCGATGTGCGAACGCCGCCTCCAGCGCCGCCTGCTGCTCGGCGGTCAGCCGGTCGGGCGCATCGGTGTCGGTGGGGACGGGCCGGCGCTTGCCCTCCGCCAGCCGGTCGCTCGGCGTCCCGCGGATGAGCTCTTCGATGCGCGCCGCGAGCTCGGCCTCGAGCTCGGCGGTGGCGCGCCGGTAGACCCACTCCTGCTCGCGGACCACGTGGCCCTCGGAGACGAGCTGGTCGATCCGCTCCTCCGCCACCTCGCCGCTGAGCAGCTCGCGGGCGTCGCCCAGCAGCTCGGGCGACGGCAGGCACGTCGAGCCTCCGCGCTCGGCCTCGGCCAGGACGTGCATGACCGCGGCGCGCTCGCGCTTGCCCGGGTCCAGTGGTGTGCCGGAGGCCAGGGCGATCCGGTCGGCGATGGCGAACCCCACCCCGAACACGCTGGTCAGCCGATACGGATCGTCGGAGAGGATCTGATGGGCGGCGGTGCCGTAGTGCTCGTGGATCCGGGGCGCCAGGTAGGCCAGCCCGTGCGGGGCCAGCAGGAGGTGCAGCCGCCGGGTCACCCGGAGCTTCTGCCAGGACTCCGCGGCCTCGGCGGCCCGGCCCGCGCGCAGCCCGACCTGCGCGAAGGCGTGCTCGGGATCGGAATCGATGACGTCGAGGACCTGCTCGGGGCCGAAGCGAGCCACGAGCTGCTCGGCACGGCGGGCGCCGACGTGCTTGATCCGGCGCAGGTACCCGCTGAGCGCGGCCGGGTCCTGGGGCGCCAGTGGACGCGCCTGCGACACCTTGACCTGGCGGCCGTAGCGGCTGTCGTTGACCCAGTCGCCGACCACCCGGACCCGCTCGCCCTGCTCGAGGTGAACGAGGGGGCCGACGAGCGCCACGGGGCTGCCGTCAGCACCGGCGGCGTCGAGCACGGCCCAGCCGGTCTGCTCGTTGGCATACCGGACGTAGCGGACCGTCACCTCGTCGTCAAAGCTCACGCCCCCACGTTAGACGCGAGGGCGGGCGTGAGGGCGCGGATGTGCCGGTCTTGGCACACCCGCACCCCGAGGCCGGTCAGCTGCCGCTGCTGGTGACCGTGCCGCTGCCCTGGACCTGGCCGCCGCCGGTGCTGGTCACGGCCCCGCATCTGCCCCATGCGCGGTGTGAGCCTCGAAGGAGCTGACGATCTTGCCCGCGGGCGGTCCCGTGGCCTCGCCTGACCGCGTCGACACGGAGGTGAAGCTCGGACCCGAGATGCACGTCCCGTTGGCGCCATCGGGCCCGCTGTAGATCACGAACGTGAACGGACCGCGCGTGTCGGTGAGCACCGGCGTCATCTTGCTGATCTCGGTGATCGTGGGCAGGCTCTTGACCCGGGCCGCCTTCATCGCCTCGCCCGCATTGGTGGAGAAGTTGCCCAGCCGCGACTGGCAGGCGTCTTTGGCCCCGGCCACCTGCGCGGTGGAGGCGCGAGTGGGAGTCGCCGACCAGCCGGCGAACGCGGCCGTCGCCGAGGGGCCCAGATCCACCAGGACGACCGCTGCGGCCGCCGCGGCGGCCGTGGTCAGCACGCCGGCGGCCACCGGGGGACGGAGGTCCCGGGTCCGCGGGCGGTACTCGTGCGAGCGCGCGCCGCGCGCCCGCGCCGGCGGGAGGCTCATCGGCTCGGGCTCTGAGCGCCGAGCGCTCGGCGACCTGGGCCTCGCGCAGGTCCTCGAAGTAGCGCAGGACCAGCACCGCCCGACGTCGCGGCGGGAGCGTGCCGAGGGCCTGGATCAGCTCGGCGCGCACGCCGATGGCGTGCAGGCGGCGCGCCGAGGACTCGTCGGGCACCCTCGCCAGCGTCTCGGCCTCGTCGCCGACCAGCTCCTAGGGGCGCTCGGCGCGGCGGACCGCGGCGCTGACCCCGTCGGACCCGACCAGGCTCTGGAAGGCCCGGACGACGGGCCGGATAGCGGCGACCCCGAGCCGGCCCTGGGCTCCGACCGGCTCCACGCGGGCCTCGGCCGTGAGCACCGAGCCCCCGTTGCGCGCCTCGGTCCAGTTGGCGATCACCACCCGGGCCGTCCCGCCCTTCGACCAATCCGCGAACTCCTGGGGCGAGCCGAGCTCCGGGTAGTCGCGGCGCAGCGTCCAGATGCGACCCACGAGCCCGGACACGAGGGCATGGTCGCCCTCCTCGAGCACGATGAACGGCGCCCGGCGAAACAGCTCGTCGTAGACAAGGCCGCGCGCCAGGCCGGGGATGCGCCAGCGCACGAGCCGCCCCAGCCTCGCCGTGTCGGAGAGAGGCACCTCGCGCGCCGCCTGCCACAGCTCAGCGGCGGACACCGAGCTCTCGCGGCGGTGGACGACGCGGAGCGCGGGCTTGGCCAGCCACTTGTCCAGGTCCGGGGCAGCGGTCACCGAGGCTCCGTTTCTATCGCAGCTGCTCGGTGAGCGATGATCGAGGGGTGGTTCGCTACGTACTGGCACCGATCAATGCAGACGCCGCGCGGGCCCTTTCCCTTCCGCGGACGCTCAGCGGCGCCGCCGGGGTGGCGCTGACCTTCGACGACGGACCGCATCCCGAGGGGACCCCGGCGGTCCTCGAGACGCTGGCCGCGGCGGGCGCGCGGGCCACGTTCTTCCTGATCGGCGAGCAGGTGGAGCGCCGCCCCGAGCTGGCCGCGCGGATCCTCGCCGAAGGCCATGCGGTGGCCCTGCACGGATACCGCCACCACCTCCAGCTGCGCCTCACCTCCGCGGCCGTAGCCGACGACATCCGGCGCGGAGCGGGCGTGCTCGCCGACGCCGTCGGCGCGGCGCCGGCCTGGCACCGGCCCCCATACGGGATCTACAGCCCGGCGGGCTTGCGCGCGGTGCGCCAGGCGGGCCTGTCGCCGTTGCTGTGGTCACGCTGGGGCAAGGACTGGCGCAAGTACACAACCCCCGGGAGGATCGTGCGGCGGGCCACCCACGCCGTGGTCGGCGGCGACGTGATCCTCCTGCACGATGCGGATTTCTACAGCTCCCGGGAGTCTCACCGCAGAACCGTCGCGGCCCTCGGACCGTTGCTCTCTGAGCTGAGAAGGCGCAAACTCGATACCGTCCTCCCTGTCTGACAGGCTTGCGGCCCGTCGACAGGAATGCGCAGAGGTCGAAGCCGCCCAGGCGCGGCGCCCTGTTCGGCCAGGCGCAACGGCGCTCCCACACCATGACTACTGTCCCAGCTTCCGCTTCGCATCAGGATGCCCCTGACTTCGCGCGTTTCGCCATCGGGTTCGACCATCGCGACCGGGCGCGCCTGCACACGCTGATCGACGAGGTCCTGGACTCCAACCGCTGGTCCGAAGCCGACCTCACCGCTCGCTTCGAGGCCGCCTGGGAGGCGTACAACGACGCGCCCGCGGTGGCCGTCTCGAGTTGGGCCGGCGGCGCGTTGGCAGCGCTGCACTTCGCCGAGGTCGCGGGCGAGACGGTCCTGTGCCCGTCCAACACCTTCATGGCCACCCCGCTGGCCGCGATCCGCTCCGGCGCCGAGGTGCAGTTCGTGGACTGCAACCGCGACGACCTATGCATGTCGTTCGCCGACTTTCAGCGAGCGGCCGAGGAGCACAAGCCCAAGGCCGCGTTCCTGGTCCACATCGGGGGCCACATCGCCTTCGAGGTCGAGGAGATCGCCCGCTACTGCCAGGAGAATGAGATCTTCCTCATCGAGGACTGCGCCCACGCCCACGGTGCGGCCTGGCACGGCCGTCGCGCCGGCACCTGGGGGGACGCCGGCGTCTACTCGCTGTATGCCACCAAGACCATCTCCACCGGGGAGGGTGGCGTGCTGGTATCGCGGCGCCCCGAGGTGGTCGCCCACGCGCGCGACTTCCGTAACTACGGCAAGCCCTCCTACGAGGTGCCCGGCCTGAACTTCCGCATGAGCGAGTTCACCGCGGCGCTGGGGCTGGTGCAGATCGAGCGCCTGCCCGAGATCGTGGACTGGAAGAACGAGACGGCCCGGCAGCAGCTTGACCCCGAGTATCCCGCTCGCCTGGAGCTGCCCGAGGGCATGGTCTCCGGCCTCTACAAGTACATCGTCTTCGACTGGTTGGAGCGTTCGACCGGCCGGGTGTACGACGAGCCCTGCCACCGGATCATGGGCCACGACGTCGATCTGCCCAATTCCGACTGGGTGGCGCGAAACCACTCCTGCGTTCCGCTGTATTACAGGCCGGTTGCGTGATCTTTGATGCGGATGAGTGAGCTTCGATGAGGGTTCTGGTCACGGGCGGGTCGGGCTTCATCGGCTCCCACGTGGTCGACAAGCTGCGCGCGCGCGGGCACACGCCGGTCATCTATGACCTGCGGCCCTCGCCATGGCATCTGGATCCCGAGGAGCCCGTGGACACCGTGCTCGGGTCGATCACCGACCGCGAAGCGCTGGAGCGGGCCCTGCACTCGTGCGACGCCGTCGCGCACCTGGCGGCCGTGGCCGACGTCAACGACGTCCACGCCTCGCCGGAGGATGCCGAGCGCGTCAACGCCCGCGGGACCGTCACGGTCCTGGAGGCGGCACGCCGCGCCGCGGTCAAGCGCATCGTCTACGCCTCGACGATCTGGGTCTACTCCGACTGCGAGCCCGACGAGGTCGACGAGGACACGCTGCTGCCTCCGCCCAGCCACCTCTACACCTCCACCAAGCTCGCGGGCGAGCTGTACTGCAAGGCCTACCAGGAGCTCTACGGGATCGACTACACGATCCTGCGCTTCGGGATCCCATACGGTCCGCGCGCCCGCGAGGCGGCGGTCATCCCCGCGTTTGTCAACAAGGCGCTCGCCGGCGACCCGCTGACCCTCGCCGGGGACGGCATGCAGAGCCGTAAGTTCGTGTACGTCGAGGACCTGGCCGACGGCGTGGCGCGCGGCCTGGACGACGTCGCCGTCAACCGCGTCTACAACCTGGCCAGCGACGAGACGGTGACGATCAAGCAGATCGCCGAGACGGTGCGCGACCTCATGGGCGACGTCGAGATCACCTACACGCCGGCGCGCCCCGGCGACTTCGGCGGCAAGATCGTCTCCTCCGAGCGCGCCCGCCAGGAGCTGGGCTGGACGGCGGCGACGCCCTTCAACGAGGGCGTGCACCGCTACGTCGACTGGCGGCTCGCCCAGGTCAAGGCGGCCAAGGATGAGAAGGAGGCCGCGGTCATCCCGGCCGGAGAGCCCGACACCGAGGCCAAGCCGCGCCAGGTCCTCATCATCTCCGCGGACATCGGCGAGGGTCACGATCTCCCCGCGCGGGCGGTCGCGCGTGAGTTCAAGGACGAGGACCCCGACGCCCAGGTCTCGATCGTCAACGGCCTGCCCGCGATGGGCCCCATCCTCACCAAGATCCTGCGCGACAACTCCGCCTTCATGTTCACGTTCGTGCCGTGGTGGTTTGACTTCCAGTACCGCCTGTTCATGAACTTCGGGCCGACACGATGGCTGTCGCGCAAGCTGCTGACCATGTTCGGCCGGCGGGGGCTGATGCGCCTCATCCGCGCCCACGATCCCGATGTGATCGTGTCCACGTACCCCGGCGTCACGGCGGTGCTGGGAGAGATGCGCCGAAAACGGCGGCTCGACGTCCCGTGCTACTCCTCGATCACCGACCTCGCAGGGCTCCAGTTCTGGGCGCACCCCGGGATCGACCTGCACTTCATCACCCACCCGGAGTCCGCCGAGGAGGTCGAGAGCATCGCCGGACCCGGCAGCGTGCGCTGGGCCAAGCCGCCCACGGCGCCCGCCTTCCTGGCCGCGCGTTCGCGCGAGGAGGCCCGCAAGGCGCTGGGGCTGCCCGCGAACGGCCGCGTGATCGCCGTCTCGGGCGGTGGATGGGGCGTCGGCGATCTCGTCGGCGCCACCCGCGCGGCTCTGAAGTTCGAGGACGCCACCGTGCTGTGCCTGTGCGGTCGCAATGACACCCTGCGCGCCAAGGTGGTCGGGTCCTTCGGCGACGAGCCGCGGCTGCGCGTGATGGGCTTCACCGATCGCATGGGCGACGTGCTGGCAGCAGCCGACGCGCTCGTGCACTCCAGCGTCGGTCTCACCGTGCTCGAGGCGATCATCCGCGGCTGCCCCGTGATCTCCTACGGGTTCGGCTACGGCCACGTGCGCGCCTCCAACGCGGCGCTGGAGCGCTTCAAGCTGGCCCAGGTGGCCCACCGCGAGCCCGATCTGGTCCCGGCGATCTCGCGCGCGCTCGAGCATCGGCCCGAGCCCGACCCCCGCTTCGCGCGCCGGCCCTCCACCGCGTCGCTGATCCTGTCCGACGAGCGGCGCACGGTGCCGCTGCCACGCTGGCGCGTGCGGACGGTCCGCGCGGCTACCAGCCTCACCGCCATGCTGGCCTTCGCGGGCTTTGCCCTGAGCACCGGCGTCTCCTACACCGTCGTCTCGCATATCACGCAGATGCGACCGGTGACCGTGGTCAGCACCGATCAGCCCGA
Organism: uncultured Actinomycetota bacterium; assembly: GCA_963708835.1. Lineage (GTDB taxonomy): Bacteria > Actinomycetota > Thermoleophilia > Solirubrobacterales > Solirubrobacteraceae > Palsa-465. Next base: position 155,912 of record CAVPUB010000006.1, read on the forward strand.
GGTCGGCGTGCTCATCGACGTGCCCGCCGCCCAGGTCCCGTCGGTGGCCCGCACCCTGTCGTCCTACGGCCTGCATGCCTCGTTCGCCGTCGGGCAGCCGTCCTGGCCGGCGGTCACGACCGTCTCGAGCAACCATGACCAGGTGATGCCGCGCCTGCCCAAAAGCGGCCTGGTGCGTTGGCTGGGCGCCCGCGGCGAGCTCCATAAGCTCATGCAGCTGACGGGCTATCAGCGCCACTTCCTCTACGCCTCCAGCGGCCCGAGCATCGGGCAGTGGCTGGTCGCCCATGGCGCCGGCGGGAAGTTGGTGGAGGGGGCGGTCCGCCTCCAGGACGCCGACGACGCGCTGGGCTCGCTGCGTCCCGGCGAGGTGGTGGAGTTCAACGTGGCCAACGCCCGAGCGCTCGAGCCGCTGCTGACCAAGCTGCTCGAAGGGCTGCGCGAGGAGCACCTGACCGCGGTACCGGTCGGCCGGCTGATGCGCGACGCCGGCAAGACCAGCAAGGCCGCCTGATCGCGACGGGCCTCGCCATCGCGGTCGACGACGTCCAGCGCGCGGCCGAGCGGCTGGCGGGCGTCGCGCACCGGACGCCGGTGCTCACCTCCTCCACGCTTGATGCGGGTGCGGGGGCGAGCGTGTTCCTCAAGAGCGAGACCTTCCAGCGCATGGGGGCGTTCAAGTTCCGCGGCGCCTACAACGCCGTTTCGTCGCTGTCGGCCGACGAGCTCGAGCGGGGTGTCTGCGCCGTCTCCTCGGGCAACCATGCCCAGGCGGTGACGCTGGCTGCGCGCCTCTGCGGCACGCGCGCGGTGATCCTCATGCCCAGCGACGCCCCCGCGCTCAAGCGCGCCGCCACCGAGGGCTACGGCGCTGAGGTCGTGGAGTACGAGCGCTACGGCGAGGATCGCGAGGAGCTCGCCGTCCAGCTCGCCGCCGAACGCGGCATGGTGCTGGTGCACCCGTTCGACAATCCGCTGGTGATGGCCGGCCAGGGCACCCTCGCACTCGAGCTGCTCGGCGATGTGCGGGAGCTGCACGCGCTCGTGGTTCCAGTGGGCGGCGGCGGGCTGATCGCGGGCTGTGCCACCGTGTGCGCCGCCCTGTCGCCACGGACGCGCGTGATCGGCGTCGAGCCCGAGGCCGGCGACGACGTGGCCCGCTCGCTGGCCGGCGGCGAGCGCGTGCGCATCCATGTCGGCCGGACGATCGCCGACGGCCAGCAGGCGGCCACTCCGGGCGAGCTCACGTGGCCCGTCATCAAGGCCCTCGCCGCCGACGTCGTCACCGTGAGCGACGCCGAGATCGTCGCGGCGATGCGCTTTCTGTTCGAGCGGATGAAGCTGGTGGTCGAACCCAGCGGGGCCAGCGCCTTCGCGGCGCTGCTGGCCGGCAAGCTCGACGTGCAGGGCCAACGCGTCGGTGTCGTCCTGTCCGGAGGCAACATCGGCGCCGACGCATTTGGCGCTCTGCTCGCCGGCTAGGGGAGGGCTCAAACGAAGTGGCAGGTCTCGTGCGGGCGTGGCACGGGTGCGTGGGCGAACGACAACGGCGGGCAACGAAGAAGGGGTGCGGGTGGCCGCGGCGGACCGTGGTCGATCTTGAAGGAAATAGCTGCAAAATCGACCACGACCCGTCGTAACGGCTATCCCCAGGCTCCGCTGCAGACAGGCCCCGCTCGCTACGAGGAGCCGCGACAAGCCACCTCGAGAAGTGAGCGGAGTCCTAGCTGTGTGTTTGCGGCTACCAGTGCACGCCGCGGGTGGCCTGCGCGAACGCGCGCTGCTCGGCCTCGGTGCGCCGGTCGATCGGCTTGGCGTCCTCGGGGAAGAGCTGGTAGGCGCGGTTGACGACCATGTCCTGCGCGCCGGGGGCGATCGCGTAGGTGAGCTGCCCGAGGTTGCCCAGCGTCGTGGCGATCTTCTTGGGCCGCTTGCGGATCGCCTCGCAGATCATCCCGGCCGCCTGCTCGGGGTTGAGCGTCGGCAGCCGGTCATAGATCTTGGTGGGGGCGATCATCGGGGTGCGGACCAGCGGCATGTACACGGTGGTGATGTGCACGCCGTCGCCGATCACCTCGGGACCGATGGAGCGGCTGAAGGCGTCGAGCGCCGCCTTGGACGCCAGATAGGCCGCGAACCGCGGGGTGTTGATCTGCAGCCCGATCGTCGAGATGTTGATGATGTGGCCGCTCCCGCGCTCGCGCATGACCGGCAGCAGGTCGAGCATCAGCTTGACCGGCGCGAAGTAGTTGAGCGCCATCGTGCGCTGGTAGTCGTGGAACCGGTCATAGGAGCGATCCACCGAGCGGCGGATCGACTTGCCGGCGTTGTTGACCAGGATGTCGACATGGCCGTGCTGGGCCAGGACCTCCCGTGCCATCCGCTCCACGTCGTCGGAGTCCGAGAGGTCGCAGGTGTGCACGAACCCGGTGCCGCCCGCGTCCTGCACCTGCTCGGCCACGGCGTCGAGCTTCTCCTGGGTGCGCGCGACCAGCAGCAGCTTGCCGCCGGCCCTGCCGATCTGCAGCGACGCCGCCTCGCCGATCCCCGACGAGGCGCCGGTGATCATGATCGTCTTGCCCTTGACGGCGTCGTGCAGCGACTCGGCGAGGATGCCGCCGCCGATGGGAATGCGCTGCGTCAGCTCCCGCAGAGTGCGGATGCTGCCGACGGCAAGTTCTGTGAGGTCGGGGGTCATCGTTACCGGTCCTTGAGCACCTGGTTGGCCATGTTCTGCTCGCCCGCCTGGTTGGGGTGCAGGGGGAACGCCGCCGACGTCGGGACGACGCCGTTGACCCAGGCGGTGCCCGACGACTTGCAGGCGTCGTGGCCGATGCTGGACGTGAAGGTGTCCACGTACGTGGCGCCGTTGGCGTTGGCGGCGTTACGCAGCACGGTGTTGAGCGAGGTCTCCAGCGAGTTGATGTACGTGATGTCCCCGGCGGAGATGGGGACGAGCGGCCAGCAGCTCGAGCCGTTGGTGGGCAGTCCATCGGGATAACCCACGACCATCACCTCGGCCTGCGGGGCGCGGGCGTGGATGCCCTGGATGACCGCCGCCACCTTGGGGCCGGTGGCGTTGATCGCCGCCACGTTGGGATCGCTGCCGCCCGACGCGTAGTGGTTCTTGCACGCGGTCCCGAACGGCCGAACGACGTCGAGCTTGGCGCACTCCTCGGCGACCCCGATGAGCCCGGCGTCGTTGCCACCGATGCCCACGGTCACCAGCGCGTCGGCGGCCTTGAGCGCGTTGAACTGCGGCGGAGCCGTCTGCAGGCCACCCTCGAGGCTCTGGGACTGGGTCATGTTGACCGTGGTGGCACTCGAGCAGCTGGCGTCGGTGAAGCTCGACGGCGACAGCGCGCGGGTCACGTCGGACGGGTAGTTGTTGGTCGAGCGGCCGCACAGGATGGGGCTGCCGGTGGGGTTGGGCACCAGCGGCGCGGCAGTGTAGGAGTCGCCCAGCGACACATAGGGGCCGATCGCGGCCTGGGCGGCTCCGGCGCCGGCCACGGCGATGACGAGTCCTGCACTGGCGGCGAGGGCGCCGCGGCGGATGACGAAACCGAAAGACTGTGGCACTGGTTCTCTCCTCGTGAGCGACGGACCCCGCGGCGAGCTTATAGGGCCTCGCCTGACGCCTCAATTCCAATCCGCTTGTACCCGTGAGGCCGTGGTTGCATTCCGCGAGCGTGGGCTCGCCACCGCCGAGGTCTCAGCGGCGCCGGGTGAGCTTGCCCATGAGGAGCTCCACGGACTGCTGGAGCTGGGACAGGGTGGCGTCCTCGACGCTGGTGATCCCGAGCTTGCGGTTCAGCCACGCGTTGATCTCGCGGTGGCTGCTCCCGTCGCGGCGCCGGACCTCTGACACGAGCCGGTGGCGCTCATCGCGCAGCTGGGCGCGGCGCTCGAACGCGGGGATCTCGCCGGAGGCGTCCGCCTCGCCGTTGCCGGCCGGCTCCGCGTCCGCCATCGCGCCCGCCCAGCGGGCCGCGGCAGGGGAGGGGGCAGGCGCGGGGGCCCCGAACAGCGTCATCTGCGGCGCCACGTCGGCGCTGAGCGGGACGAACTCCGGCGTGTCGGATCGCTCGGTCTGCCGCCGCTCGTCGCGCTCGTCGAGGGCGAACGGATCCTCCTCGCCCGGACGTCTCAGTGAGCCGCGCAGCTCCTGCTCGATGGTGGCCGCGTGGTTGCGCAGGACGGGATCGGCGGGGACGTAGAGCCAGCTGGGCTCCACGGGACGGCGGGGGAGCGTCCGCACGAAGCGTCCCACGATCTGGCGGAAGATCAGCGGCGTCTTGGCGGCCGTGGCGTACACGCCCACGCGCAGGCGTGGGATGTCCACCCCCTCGGAGACCATGTTGACGGCCACGATCCATGGGTCCGTCGAGCTGGTGAACGCGGCGAGCTTGGCGGCGGCGCGTGCCTCGGCATGCAATACGACCACCGGCACGCGGCCGGTCGCCTCCCGCAACAGCTTGGCGATCCGGCGCGCGTGCTCGGAGTCGGCGGCGACGACCAGGCCGGCCGCGTCGCGGTGGCCGTCCTGGCGGATGCCCTTGAGCTTGGCGTCGGCCTCCTTGAGGATCCGCGGCAGCCCGTCGGGCAGGTCGGTGGAGATGGCCGTGCGGTAGCGCCGGCTCGCCTCCCGGGTGGAGAGCACCGTCTCGAAGCTGGACTCGATGACGTCGTCGCCGCTGCGCCACGACAGCGAGCCGTCGTAGGCGACGAAGCACACCGGGCGGCACACGGCGTCGGCGACCGCCTCGGCATAGCTGTAGGAGACGTCGGGCTCCGCCATGCCGTCGGCGTCGTAGCTGACGCCGGGGATCGGAGTGGCGTCGGAACGAAAGGGGGTGCCGGACAGAAGCAGCCACCTCCGGCTCTCCTGGAAGGCCTTGGCGAACGTCACGCCCCAGGTCAGGTCCTCACCGAGGTGGTGGGCCTCGTCGGCGATGACCAGCGTCCGGCGCGGGAGCGTCCGGGCCCAGCGCGCGGGGGCCTTGGCGACGCGCGCGTAGGTGACCGAGACGCCGTGAAAGCCGGACGGGGGCTTGGGCGAATCGGCGTCGGGAGCGAGGTCGATCCCCAGGTCATGGGCGGCCCGGGCCCACTGCCGGGTGAGGGGAGCGGTGGGGCAGGCGACGATGACCGCACCGATCGTGCCGGCATTCAGCTGCGCGCGGGCGAACTCCAGCGCCGGTCGCGTCTTGCCCGCGCCCGGTGCCGCTGAGACCAGAAAGGGCCCGTCCTCCCAGGCCGCCATCCTGGTGAGCGCGCGGGTCTGCCAGACGCGCAGGGGAGTGCGGTTGGACTTGGCACGGGGTGAGGGCACGGGTCGCGCATCGTGAAGGACGCTCCGGACGAAACAGGGGGTCTGCGGCGACCGCGGGGACCGTCTCCCAGCTCTGGTAACTGTCCCTCGTCGGCAGCGGTCCGATGTCGCACGTCGTCCGGCGCATGTGCGAACATATGTTCGGATGATTGTCTGCGTGTTGATCCCCCGCTTCGCCCTCACCACCGCCCTCGGTGACCGGACCGAGTTGTTGCAGAGCCCGGTCGCGCTGGCGCCGGAGCCGGGCGGGACGCAGCAGGTGGGGGAGGTCTCGCTGGCCGCCGAGGCGTTCGGCATCCACCCCGGGATGCGCCTCGGAGAGGCGCTGGCTCGCTGTCCCCGGCTGACGCTCGTTCCCCCCGATCCGGCCGGCGTCGCCGACCTCTGGGAACGGCTGCTCGTGCGCCTTGAGTCCGTGGGCGCCGCCGTCGAGCCCGAGCGCCCGGGGCTGGTGTGCTTTGACGCGCGGGGGCTGCTGCGGCTGCACGGGGGGACGGAGGGGGTGTTGCGGGCGGCGCGCACCGCGTTGCGCATGCCGGCGCGCTTCGGGGTTGCCCCGTCGCGGTTCGCCGCGGTGGCGGCGGCGACCCGGGCGCGGACCCGTCGGCCGGAGATCGTCGGCGCGCGGGGCGGGCTGGGCGGTCTGGGTGGGTCTGAGGCGCGGGGCGGGTCAGGCGGCCCGGGAGGATCCGAGGCGCGCGGGGGGTCGGGTGGCCCGGGAGGATCCGAGGCGCGCGGGGGGTCGGGTGGCCCGGGAGGATCTGAGGCCCGTGAGCTGGCGCGGGCCTACCTGGCCCCGTTGCCCGTCGCGCTGCTGCGCGCCCGTCCGGCGCTCGCCCACCTTCCCGAGGCGCTGGAGCGCCTGGGAATCAAGACGCTCGGTGAGCTGGCCAAGCTGCCCGCTGCCGCGCTGGCCGATCGCTTCGGCAAGTCCGGGCTGCTCGCCTATGAGCTGGCGCGGGGCGGTGACAGCGCGCTCAGCCCCCGCCCGGCCGGTGAGTTCCTGCGCGAGGCACTCGAGCTGCCCGAAGCCGCCTCCGGGATCCAGCTGGAGCGGGGCCTGGGGCTGCTCATCGATCGCCTGCTGGCTCGCCGGGAGCGGCGCGGGCGGACGCTGCGATCGGTGGTCATCTCCGCCAAGCTGGTCGAGCGGGGCGGGACGTGGCGTGAGCAGGTGGTGTTCCGCGAGGCTCTGGCCGATCCGGTGCGCATGCGGCTGGCGCTGGTGCCGCATCTGGCGCAGATGCCGGCGCCGGCCGAGGAGCTGAGGCTGGCGGTCGAGCACTTCGGCCCGCTGGCCTCAGACCAGCGGCCGCTGCTGGAGGATCCCGCGGCGGCGCGGGCGGCGCGCCTGCGCGAGGCGATCCGTCAGGCCCGGGCAGCCGCCGGGCCCGATGCCGCGCTGCGAGTGTTGGAGGTCGATCCGGACTCGCGGTTCCCGGAGCGAAGGGCAGTGCTGGCCCCCTTCGAGAGCTGAGGCAGCGTCGGATGGATTACACAGATTATGTGTATGAATTACACGACATTTGTGTAATCACGTCAGAGCAACGGATCGAGGCTGCGCAGGTACTCCTTGAGGAGCGGATTGACGATGCGCCAATCGCCCCGGGCAACGTGCTCAACGATCCCCGCCTGCAGCAGGAGCTTGAGCACCCGATCGCGGATGGCGGGAGCCAGACGCCTGGGTGCCGGGCCGTCGGCGGCGACGGCGCGGGCGACCTGGAGCGCGTTCTTGTGCAGCCGGCGGATCTGCTCCACCGATTGCTCCATCGTCGGCAGGTCTCCGTTGAGTGCCGCCCGGTAGCCGAGTTCCACCAGGTCAAGGTCGATGTCCCGGCGGTCGAGCTGGACGGACACCAGGTGGGTCTGCTGGGCGATACGCATCGTCGCCCGGGGGTGACCGCCGCCCAGTTCCACGATCCGGTTCAGGGCGTCTGTGGTCACCGTGCAGTCGTCGGCGACGAAGCGGTCCGCCAGTCCCTCCCGCCAGTCCGCGGCGGGGATGGGTCGCAGCGCGTGGAAGCTGCCGAACCCGCTGAAGGCTCTCTGCTGGGGGGCAAACAAGTCCCGCATCACGTGCTCCAGGCTGCCTGCGAACAGGTAGCTCACGCTTGTGCTCCGCTGGAAGATCGCGCGCATACGCTTGGTGACCTGATCCGGATCCCCGTAGGGCCGCCGCTCGCTGGCAAGTTCCTGGAACTCGTCGAAGAACAGGATCAGCCGCCGGCCATCAGCTATGGCCACCCGCTCCGGGAGCTCCAGGGCCAGGTCAAGGGCTCGTATGGGATTCGCCGCCGCCCAGCCGGGGGTGACTGCCAGTTCAATCGCCTCGCCCAGTTGGCTCTGGAGCTTGAGGACCGCGGCTGCCTGAGCTGCCGACAACGCACTACGGCCGAGCTCCCGTGCGCGGCGAACGACTCGTCGAGCGGGGGAGCGGTTGCCGATGACCGCCAGCGTCAGAGCCTCGGCGAGTTCCGCGGCATCCGAGATCCGGAAAAGGTCGAGGCGGGCGGTGTAGCAGCCTCGTCGCTGCGCGCGTCCCAGGGCCGCCTCGCAGACGCTTGTCTTCCCCGTCCGTCGTGGCCCGGCCAACACCACGTGTGTACCGCCGACGAGCGCGGTGGAGATCTCCTGCACATCGTCACCGCGCCCGATCATCTGACTCGCCGGGATCGGGACGTCGGTGGGGAACAGATCGCCGCTTGCTTGTCGCATGCAGGGAGCATATCAAGGGTATTACACAGATTCCGTGTAAGAACTACACACAAAGTGTGTAATTGCTGATGGCAGGCCCGCGTCGTCTCGGCGTGCCGCGTCGCGTGGCGGTGGATGCCGGCCAGGATGGCCGCCCGTTGCTGGTCGACCAGCGGGAGGTGGACGCGGTGCGGGAGTCGTGGCTGATCGAGGATCGCTGGTGGACGGAGAAGCCGCTGCGGCGGCGCTACTGGGAGGTGGTCACCACCTGCGGTCGAGACGAGGTCGTGTTTCACGACCTGATCAGCGGGAGGTGGTGGCGCCAGCGCTAGCGATCGCGACACGGCACCGGAACTGCCCCGGAGCGCAGCGGGCGCATCGCCGGAGCGCCCACGGCGGCGCCCGATCCTGCCCGGTCCTAAACTGCGGGCCATGGTCCCCAACGCGTCCCACATCGATCCCGGACGGGTGGCGATCGGCACGTGGAGCGGCGGACGGTTCATGCACTTCGGCGAGGCCGTGGACGACGAGCGCTTCGTCGCCCTGGTCACCCCGGACGAGAAGATCGACACCGTGATCACCGCCGACGTCTACGGCGCCGGCGACGCCGACCGGATGCTGGGCCGGGCCATCGCCGGACGGTCGCGGGAGTCGATGTGCGTCGTGGGGGCCGTCGGGCACGACTTCTACGAGGGCGAGCGCAACGGGCCCAAGGGGTTCCCCCGCTTCACCGATCCGGCCCTGCGCGGGCCCGACCAGTACGGCGACTATCTGAAGATGGCCACCGAACGTAGCCTGGAACGGTGCGGGGTGGACCGCTTTGACCTGCTGCTGCTGCACAACCCCGACCGGATCGGCTACACCGACGAGCGGGTGTGGGACGGCATGGCAGCGCTGCGCGACGCCGGGCTGACGCGGCTGATCGGGGTCGCGCCCGGGCCGGCGAACGGCTTCACGCTGGACCTCATCGACTGCCTGGAGCGCTTCGGCGCCCTCATCGACTGGGCGATGATCATCCTCAATCCGCTGGAGCCCTGGCCCGGCGAGCTGTGCCTGGACGCCGCCGCCGCCGCCGACGTCAAGGTCATCACCCGCGTCGTCGACTACGGCGGGCTGTTCTTCGACGACCTGCGCCCCGACCAGGAGCTGGCCCGCGGCGATCACCGCGGCTTCCGACCGGCGGGGTGGCTGGACGCGGGCCTTGAGCGCCTCGACGGCATGCGCCCGATCGCCGAGCGCGCCGGCCTGAGCATGATCCAGCTCGCCTGCCAGTGGAACCTCGCCCACGGGCCCGTGCAGTGCGTGGCTCCGACGCTCATCCAGGAGGTCGGCCCGCAGACCAAGACGATCGAGGACAAGCGCGCGGAGCTCGCGGCGCTCCCGTCAGAGCAGCGCCTGGCCGACGGCGACGTCGACACCATCCGCACCCTGGGCGACAACACCGGGTGCATGGCGCTCAAGGGCGCCTCCCCGCAGCACACCGGCGAGGAGCAGCCTGATCGCTGGACGCTCGACGACCACCTCATCACCGTCGCCGAGCGCTGGCGGATCGATCCCGAGCGCGACCTGGTGATGGCCGGGGCGGCATGAGCGCGGGCGGTGGCATGAGCGCCGGCGCGGGCGAGGTCAACCTGCCCATCACCGGCGGCTGCAACTGCGGCGCGGTGCGCTTCGAGGTCAGCGAGCCGTTTGAGGCCTCGATGTACTGCCACTGCACCCGCTGCCAGCGGCGCAGCGGCACGGCGGCCTCGGTCAACGGGCGCACCACACCCGAGGCGTTTCGCATCGTCAAGGGCGAGGACCGGATCCGCGCCTGGGATCCGCCCGGCGCCGGCGCCGCCAAGCACTTCTGCGGTGACTGCGGCTCGGCCCTGTTCAGCCGGTCGCCCGGCTCGGTCGGCGTCCGGCTCGGCGCGGTGGACGGCGACCCGGGGATCCGGCCGAGCTATCGCCAGTACGTGGCCTACGCCGCGGCCTGGGAGCCGATCCCCGACGACGGCCTGCCGCGCCACCCCGAGGCGCGCCCGGCAAGCTGACTGGCCCTACGCGGCCTCGTCGTCGCCGGTCAGCTCGGCGCGCATCCACTCACAGCCGACCGACAGATCCTCGACCCCCATGGCGGCGGCCACGTTGAGCCACATGCCGTAGCGGAAGAAGTCGTCGATCTCCTCCTGGTCAGCGCCCGACAGGCGCTCCACGTGGGCCACGAGCTCGGCGTAGCAGTGGCGGACGTGGTTGCGGATCATCTCGTCGTCGCAGGCCGCGTAGGCCTGGTGCTGGATCATCAGGATGTCGCGGTCGTTGCCGAGCATCTCCATGTAGGCGTTGCCCATCGCCTGCAGGACGGTGGCCTCGGGCAGCGCGATCGCGGGGTCGAACTCGGCGGCCGCCCGGGTGAAGAGCTCGCCGACGCGCTCGAAGCTGCGCTCGACGGCGGCGAGGAAGAGCTCCTTCTTGTTGCCGAACAGGCTGAAGACGTACGGCTGGGCGACGCCGACGGTCCGGGCGATCCTGTCAACCGGGGTGCCGTGCAGGCCGCCGTGGGCGAACTCGTGGACCGCCGCGCTGATCAGCGCGTCCCGGCGCTCGGCGGCCGGGACGCGCTGACGCGTGGTCTTGGATTCAGTGGCGGAGGTGGCCATGTCAGCGCTGTGGCGATCCTACGCCACGCTCAGGCCACCTCGGCCAGGGCCGGGGCCGCGCCGCCGGCGACCTGCCGGCGCTCGGCGGCCTCCAGGCTGGCCTGCGCCTCGGCGCTGGCCCGCGTGTTGAAGGGGAGCACCAGCGGGATCAGGGCGCCGATGGCCAGGACGGCCGTGCCCACCCACATCGCCGGGGCCAACCCGCTCACGAAGGCGGCCGCGGACTCGTAGCCGCCGTGGCTGGTGAACACCGTCGCCAGCACCGCGATGCCGAGCACGCCGCCCAGCTCGCGGATGGCGTTGGTGGCGCCGGAGGCCTTGCCGGCCTGATCGGAGCGCACCGAGGCCAGCACCGCGTTGGCCGACGGGGCGAACACCAGCGCCATGCCCGCGCCGCCGAGCACGAACGGGACGATCATGCTGGCGTAGCTCATGCCCACGCGGGTCTCCAGGGCGAGCCAGCCCAGCGCGATCGCCTGCAGCCCCAGTCCGGCGGCCATGAACAGGCGAGCGCCGTAGCGCTCGGAGAAGTACCCCGAGAGCGGCGCGACGATCATCGTCGAGCCGGTCCACACCAGCAGCTTGACGCCGGCCTCGAGCGGGCTGTTGCCGAGCACGTTCTGGAGGAACTGGCTCAGGAAGAACACCGAGCCGAACATCCCGAAGTACATCGACAGCGACACCACGTTGGTCACCGCGAAGCCGCGCCGCGCGAAGAACTCCATCGGCAGCATCGGGGTCTTGGTCCGGCGCTCCTGGATGACGAAGCCGACGATCAGGGCCGCGCCGGCGGCCAGGGACACCAGCACCTCGGTGCTGGTCCAGCCGAGCGACTGGCTGCGGATGAGGCCGAAGACCAGCCCGAACAGGCCAGCTGAGCCCAGCGCCAACCCCGGCAGGTCCAGATCGCCCGACGGGCCGAAGCTCTCGGACAGGCGCCGCCAGGCCAGCGGGACCAGAGCCGCGCCGATCGGGACGTTGAGCCAGAAGATCCAGTGCCAGGACGCGGCCTGAACCATGGCGCCACCGACGAGCGGCCCCAGGGCGACCGCGATCCCGCTGATGCCCGACCATACGCCGATGGCGAAGCCGCGGCGGTCCGGCGGGTAGGCGTCGGCCAGCAGGGTCAGCGTGAGCGGCGTGGCGATGGCCGCGCCGGCGCCCTGGGTGGCACGGGCGACGATGAGCAGCCCGATGCTGGGGGCGAGGGCCGCCGCCGCCGAGGAGACGGTGAAGAGCGCGATCCCGGCCATGAACATGCGCTTGCGCCCGAAGCGGTCACCGAGCGCGGCCCCGGTGAGCAGCAGCACGGCGTAGGAGAGGGTGTAGGCGTTGACCGTCCACTCCAGCGACTGGATCGATGCGCCCAGATCGCGGTGGATGCTCGGCAGGGCCACGCTCACGACGAGGTTGTCGAGCACGACCATGAACAGACCTACGGAAACGATTGCCAGGGTCCAGCCCCTGCTGCGGGTGGCACTCACGGCCATCCCTCCTTCCGAAATCTTCTTAGTGAGCACTAACAACTAATAACTTAGCAGCCACTAATAACTTGTCAAGGGAAAATTCGCCCGGCTCAGACCGGGACGCTGCCGTGGGCGATCCCGAGCGCCGCGAGCTCCTCTGCGGGCGGGAAGCCGCCGGCGTCGCGGACGGCCTCGATGAGAGCCTCGAAGTAGCGCTCGAACCCGCCCGGGGTCACGAGCACGAGCATCCGCGCGGTTCGGTCGGAGGGGTTGGCGAATGTGTGTGGGGTGCCCGGCGGCACGACGGCGACGGTCCCCGGCCCGGCCACGTGCGCGTCGTCGCCGACGCGGACCGCGATCTCGCCGTCGATGACGTAGAACGTCTCCTCGAAGTCGGGGTGGACGTGGAGCGCGGGCCCGGGGAACCCGGCGGGGACGATCTGCTCGACGAGGCCAAAGCGTCCGTCCGTGTCCTCGGCGCGGACGCGGATGTGCATCGATCCCCCGAGCAGGGAACCGCCGGGAGCGGAGTCGAGCGTCTGGATGTGGGCGTGGGTGGTGGTGTGAGTGGATGTGTTCATGGGCGGCATCGTGGGCCAGTGCCCGCGTGCGCTCAATCCCTGGAAATGAGGGGTTGGTCAGGGCCCAGAGCGTCTGTCAGACTGGCCCTGTGCTTCCCCGTGACACCGACTACGCCCGCGTCCGGCGCCGGATCGAGGCGGCCGTGAGCCGGCCCGACGTCAGCGCCGAGGGCGTCGTGCGGACCTTCCTGGAGGAGTCCGCCGACCTGCTCGGCGTCTCCAGCGCGTGCTGGCACGAGACCGATCCGGCCACGGGCGCGCTCGTCGGCGGCGCCGAGATCGGAGGCGCGCCCGGGAGCCTCGAGGAGTCGCTGGTCTACGAGTATCGGCGCCCGGACGTCAATCGCTTCGTCGATCTGATGGCCCGGCGCGACACGGTCGCGGCGATCTCGACCTCGACGGGCAACCAGCCGTCGGCCAGCGCGCGCTTCCGGGAGATGATCGAGCCCACGGGCACCGCCGACGAGCTGCGCGTCGCTTTCACCGACGCCTATGGCACGTGGATGTCGCTTGTGGTCTTCACCCAGCGCCGGATGACCGAAGCCGACCTGCGGTTCGTCTCCGATGTGGTGCCCGCGGCCACCAGCGCCATGCGCCTGGTGACGGCGCGCTCGCTGGAGCGCCTCGGGGCGGGGGCGCCCACCGGCCTCGACGACGGCACCGCGCCGTCGGTCCTGCTGCTCAACGGCTCCGATCGCATCGTCTCCGCCGACGCCGTCGCCCGCAGGAGGCTCGCATTGCTGCCCGGGCCGGGCGGCGATCAGGCCCCCGGCGTGATGTCGTTCCTGGCCGCCCGGGCGCGCTGGGATCGCGCGGGCGGCCCCGCCACCGCGCGCATGCGTGCGCTGGACGGGCGCTGGTTTGAGATCGACGTCTCGGTGCTCGACGACGCGGGCGCGGGCAACGTGGCCGCGGTGATGCAGCCGGCGCCCTCCGAGCTCGTGCTCGACAGCGTGCTGCGGGCGATGGGCCTGAGCGCGCGCGAGCGCGAGGTGGCCGCGCTGCTGGCCCAGGGCCGCCCCACCAAGTCGATCGCGGCGATGCTCGGGCTGTCGCCCTGGACGGTCCAGGATCACGTCAAGGCCGTCTACGCGAAGACGGGCGTGAGCCGGGCCGACCTGGGCTCGCTGGGCGCTCGGCCCGCGCTCGCGAGCTGACTGGGGCGTCCGGCCGGCACGTCGGGCCCGCCGCCCTGGGTGCGGATGAGCACGGCGCTTGTATCCGTTCCCACCGGATGCGAACATATGTTCGATGTACGCGGAGCTCCACTGTCATTCGGCGTTCTCGTTCCTGGATGGGGCTTCGCTGCCCGACGAGCTCGTGCCCGCGGCGCTCGCCCTGGGCCATGACACGCTCGCGCTGACCGACCACAACTCGGTCTCAGGCTCGATGGAGTTCGCCGTCTCGGCCCGGGCACTGGGCCTGCGACCGATCCACGGCGCCGAGGTGGATCTCGACGACGGCCGCCACCTCACCCTGCTGGTCAGAGATGCGCGTGGCTGGTCCAACCTCTGCCGCATCCTCACTCGCGCGCACGCGCACACACGCGATGGACGCCCCGGCGCGCCGGCCACGGACCCCTCGATCCCGCTGCAGACGGTCCTCGACCACGCCGAGGGCCTGGTCTGCCTGAGCGGCTGCGCCCTGCGCGGCGTCCACGACGAGCCCACCCTGCGGCGCCTGCGCGAGGCCTTCGGACCCCAGTGCCTGCGCGTCGAGCTGCAGCGGCCGTTCCTGCGCGACGACCGGGCCCGCAACCGCCGCCTGGCCGAGTTGGCCCGTCGGCTGGAGGTGGCGTGCGTGGCCACCGGCAACGTGCACGCTCATGCCCGCCATCGGGGCCCGCTGCAGGACGCGTTCGTGGCGGTGCGCCTGCACACCACGCTGGATGCCTCCGAGCCTCAGCGGCGGGGGAACTTCAGCCATGTGCTGGCGGCGCCCGAGGCGATGGCGGCACGCTTTGCCGAATATCCCGAGGCGGTGGCCGAGACGGTCCGGCTGGCCGACGGGCTGCGCTTCGACCTCGGCAGCGATCTCGGCTACCGGTATCCCGGGGCCGAGGACGACGGCGCCATGCGCACGCTGGCCGAGCTGTGCGACACCCGCCTGCACGAGCGCTACGACACGGCGTGCGCCGATATCCGCGAGCGGGCGGCCACGCGCCTGGGGGAGGAGATGCGGATCATCGACTCGCTGGGCCTGCCCGGTTTCTTCCTGTTGCACCACGACATGCTCGAGCTGGCCCGCGAGGTGGCGGTGGAGGTGCGCGGAACCGAGAGCGCCCGCGCGCTGCTGCCACCCGGGCGGGGTCGGGGCTCGAGCGTGTCGTCGATCGTCTGCTTTCTCACCGGGCTCTCGCACGTGGACCCGATCGCCAACGAGCTGCTCATCGGGCGCTTCCTCAACGACGAGCTGACCTCCCTGCCCGACATCGACCTCGACTTCCCGCGCGACATCCGCGAGAAGCTGATCCCGCGCGTACACGAGCGCTACGGCCACGAGCGCTCCGCGCTGGTCGCCGCCTTCCCCACCTATCGGTCGCGGGGCGCGATCCGCGAGCTGGGCAAGGCGCTGGGGCTGCCGCCGGGGGAGATCGAGCGGGTGGCTCGCGGCAGCGAGGGGTGGGATGCACGCGAGGTGGGTCGCGACATCACCAACACCGGTCGCCAAGGCCTGTCGGGTCGCTGGGCGTGGCTGGCCCGGCTGGCGTCCGAGGCCCACGGCCTGCCGCGCCATCTCTCCCAGCACTCCGGCGGGATGATCATCGCCACCCGGCCCCTGATCGACTGCTGCCCGATCGTCCCCGCGGCGATGGAGGGCCGTCAGATCGTCCAGTGGGACAAGGACTCGTGCGCCGACGCCGGTTTTCTCAAGATCGACGTGCTGGGGCTGGGGATGCTGTCGGCGGTGGAGCGCACCGTGGAGCTCATCGCCCGAACGCGGGGCGAGCGCATCGACCTGTCGCGGATCCCCTACGACGACCCCGCCACCTACGAGTGCATCCAGAGTGCCGATACGACCGGGGTGTTCCAGATCGAGAGCCGGGCGCAGATGGCCTCGCTGCGGCGCACCCGGCCCGAGAACCTCCGGGACATCACGATCCAGGTGGCGATCGTCCGTCCCGGCCCCATCCAGGGCGGAGCCGTCAACCCCTACATCGCGCGACGCCAGCGCCTGCGGGTCGATCCGGACTTCAAGGTCCCCTACGACCATCCCTCGCTGGAGCCGGTGCTGGAGGAGACGCTGGGCACGATCATCTTCCAGGACCAGGTGCTGGAGGTGTCGATCGCCTTCGCCGGCTTCGGGGTGGGGGAGGCCGAGGGGCTGCGCCGGGCGATGAGCCGCAAGCGCTCGGAGGCGGCCATCGAGGCCTATCACGCGCGGTTCGTGGAGGGGGCCAAGCGCAAGCACAGCGTCGAGGACGAGACCGCCGAGCGCGTATGGGAGATGGTCAAGGGCTTCTCCGGGTTCGGCTTCCCCAAGGCCCACGGCGCCGCGTTCGGACTGCTCGCCTACCAATCGACGTGGCTGCGCGTGCACTACACGCAGGAGTTCTTGTGCGCGCTGCTCAATGAGCAGCCGATGGGCTTCTATCCGCCTGACGCGCTCGTGCACGAGGCGCAGCGGCGGGGCATCGAGGTCCACCCGCCCGACGTCAACGAGAGCGGCGTGGAATGCGAGATCGAGCCCTCAAGCTCGCTTCCCGATCTCGAGGTCCGGATCGGCCTGGGCTATGTCCGCGGGGTGCGAGCCCAGGACGCCGAGGATCTCGTCGCGGCGCGTGAGCGGGGAGGGCGCTTCCGGGGCCTGTCGGACCTGGCCTCGCGGGCGGGTTGCGGCGCCGCCGCGCTCGAGCTGCTGGCCTGGTCGGGCGCCTGTGACACGCTCGCGGTGGTGGGCGGGAGCGCTGGGCGCGCATCCATGCCTCTGCGTCCCGGCTTCGCCCGCCGGGTGGCGCTGTGGCAGCTGGGGGTGATGGCGCCCGGTCGCACCGTTCCCGGGGGCACCCAGCTGGCGCTCCCGCTCGATCTGCCCGCACCGCCTTCGTTGCGCGACCTCACCGAATGGGAGGCGATGCTCGCCGACTACGGCACCACCGGCCTCACCACCGGCGCGCATCCCCTGGCCCTGCTGCGCGAGCGGATGGCGCCCGACACTGTCACCAGCCGGGACCTGGAGGAGCTCGAGCATGGCCGGCGGGTGCGCATCGGGGGGCTGGTGGTCGCTCGTCAGCGGCCGGGGACCGCCAGCGGCATCGTCTTCCTGTTGCTGGAGGACGAGTACGGGACGATCAACCTCGTCGTCCCACCCCAGATCTATGAGCGCCACCGGCTGGTGGTGAGGACCGAGCCGCTCATGCTGGTGTCGGGCAAGCTGGAGAAGCTGGCCGCGGCGGGCGGGGCGATCAACGTCCTGGTCGACTGGGTGGGCTCGATCGACGCGCCCGACCAGATCGTCGCCGAGATCAAGGATTTCTCCATGCTCGACGAGCAGGTGCGCCGGGGCCTGGCCGAGCAGAAGGCCGCTGCGGCCGCGGGCGGGTCCGCGGGGCGCGACAACGGAGGCGAGGCGGAGGATTTCCGCGCCGTCGCGCCGCCGATCATGAGCTTTGCCGCGGGGCGCAGGCGATGAGCCACGGCCCATCCGAGCGGCCCGCGCGATAAGGTCCCGCGCGTGCTCGCGGTCGTCGCATTCGTCGCTCTCTGGGTCGTCGTGGCCGTGGGCCTGTTGGTGCTGGCGACGCGTGGCACTGGCACGGTGGCCCACACCAAGCGCGACCCCGGCCGCCGGGGCAGCAACGTCAGCATCACCCTGTTCGTGGTCACCGCCGTGGTCTTCGGCGTCGGGCTCCCGCTGCTGATGCTCACCGGCAACCACCACAATGCCAGTGCCCAGGTGGGCGGCATCAAGCTCACCACCGGCGAGAGGGCTGGGCGCCAGCTGTTCGGCCAGCACTGTGGCGTCTGCCATACGCTGGCCGCGGCCAACGCGGTGGGCAAGGTCGGACCCAACCTGGACATCCTCAAGCCCGCGCAGTCGGTCGTGCTCAACACGATCAACAAAGGCTGCCTGCCCAACCCGCCCAAGGGCTCCGATCAGGGTTGCCTCGGGCAGGGGGTCATGCCGGCGGCCGTCGTGCAGGGCGAGGACGCGCAGAACGTGGCTGCATTCGTGGCCAAAGTGGCCGGCAACGAGTAGCTCCGCACGGGGCTCACGCCTCGGCTCGGCCGCCTCCCGGAGATAACCCCGCACTTTGCGCAAACCTGCGGATTTCTATCCGCCGGAAGCGTTGGTAGGATCGCCGCTCCGTACAGCTGAATTCCAATCCGCTCCACGCCGCCGGTAGGGAATGGAAGCGGGGGACCCAAGTTGTTGGGGCTAATCGCGCGCTGCGCGTAGTGCCGCTCTTTCGGCGCGAGCCCGTCAGCTAACCCCGCAAGCACAAGAAAGAGGACGATGAATGCCGCAATCAGGCGTAGCTGAGTTCCGGGGGGACCGCAGCCAGCACGACGAGCGCCTCGCTGCCGTGAGGCAGGCCCGCGCCGCGCTTCTGGAGTGGGATGCCCGCGAGCGTCAGCACGACGCCCGTGACCGTGAGCGGCTCCCGTCTGCCGTGCGTGCGCTCGATGACTGGTCGACCTCCGAGCACGAGGCGATCGACTGGTCAGCCGAGGACGCGCCGCCCGCGCCCACCGATCAGGTCACGTCCGCCCACGCCGCCGCTCCGGCCCCGTGGTCGCCGTCGGGTGGGGTTCCGGGCCGCCGGACGGTCACCATCCGCGGCCAGGTCGCCGATCGCTACACGACGCCGCGGCCCAGCTCCCGCCGCCGCCCGGAGCGCCGTTACGAGCGCAGCGGCTTCCGCCCCGACCGTGCCGCGTTGTGGGCGGTCCTGCTGGGCGTGATGCTCATCCTGGCGGCCGTCACCAGCGCACACGCCGCGACGCTGCACACGCTGACGCACCTGCACTAGCGACTCGCATGACCGCTTCGGACCGCCGGCCCGCGCCGGCGGCTGGCACCATCGGCCGATGCCCGTTGCCTTTCGCCGCTGTGATCCCGCGGTACCTCCAGCGAGCGATCTGATCGCAGCGATCCTCGCGGAGTACGACGTGATCGCGGGTCGCTCGCTGAGCGGCGGCCCGTCGGCGACCCCGGAGGACTTCTCGCCGCCGGCCGGCGCCTACCTCGTGGGCTTTGGCGAGGGCGGGGAGGCCGCCTGCGGCGGCGGCGTCAAGGCGCTGGGCGACGGGATCGCAGAGATCAAGCGCTTCTATGTGGTGCCGGCGTTCCGTGGCCAGGGGCTGGCCCGGGAGTTGCTCCAGGCACTCGAGGACGAAGCGCGCCGGCTGGGCCACCGGGCGGTGCGCCTCGACGCCACGACCCCGACGTGGCCGATGTACGTTTCGGCCGGCTACCGCGAGGTGGCCGACTACAACCAGAACCCGCACGCGACGGTCTGGGGCGAGAAGGACCTCTGAGGGGGCTGTTCACAGAGTCGTAATAGTTTTTGAGCGCTCGTTCATTTACTCTTGAGCGCATGTCCCGGCCACGCCAGTTCGACCCCGACGAGGTGGTGGATCGCTCCATGCGGGAGTTCTGGGCCAAGGGATACCGCGATACGTCGGTGGGCGATCTGGTGACGGCGACGGGGGTGCGCCCGGGCAGCCTGTATGGCGCGTTTGAAGGGGGCAAGCGCCAGCTGTTCATCAAGGCGCTGAACCTCTATTCGAGTCTGGTCGTGCCCGAGAAGCTGGGCGCGCTGGAGCGTCCGGGAGCGTCGCTCGCCGAGCTGCGCGCTTATTTCGACGGCCTCATCAGCGACCTGCTGAGCCCCGAGGGCCGCATCGGCTGCCTCATGGTCAACACCACCGTCGAGCTGGCCGCCGAGGATTCGGAGGTGGCGGAGCTCACCCGGGCGCACATGGCCCGGCTCGAGCGCGATGCGGAGCGCGCGCTGCGCACCGCCCGAGACCGCGGCGAGGTCCCGGCCGGCATCGACCCGGCGGCCAAGGCCACGCAGCTGATGGCCACCGGGATGGGGCTGATGGTGGTCGGCAAGACCAACCCCGGGAGGGAGGTGCTGGAGACGATCGTCACCACCGCGTTCGCCGACCTCGGCTAGCCCGGTGCCCCTCATGGGCGCCGCGCCGGCGGCCGGTGCCCCTCGGGCCCGCGCGGGCCCGGCGCCCCTCGGACCCTCGACGGGTCCTTTTTTGCGAGCAGTTCTTGAATAAGCGTTCAACCAAAGGAAGGCCATCAGTGCGTGCCATCGTCATGACCCAACACGGCGGCCCGGAGGTCCTACAGACCCGCGAGCTGCCCGATCCCACGCCGGGCCCGGGAGAGGTCCTCGTCCGCGTCCGCGCCTTCGGGCTCAACCACGCCGACACCTACATGCGCTCGGGCGTGTGGTCGTTCGGGATCCCGGTCCTGGGCATCGAGTGCGTCGGGGTCGTGGAGGAGGACCCCAGCGGCGCGCTGGAGCCCGGGGCAACCGTCGTCGCCCTGGTGGGCGGCCTCGCGCGCGACCGCAACGGCAGCTACGCCGAGCTCGTCACCGTCCCGGCGACCAACGTCGTACCCGTCTCCACGGGCCTGGGCTGGGCCGACCTCGCCGCCATCCCCGAGGTCTACGCCACCGCCTGGATGGCTCTGCACGGCAACCTGGCGATCGCGGGCGGCGAGACCGTCCTCGTCCGCGGGGCCACCTCGTCGGTCGGCCAGGCCGCGGTCAACCTCGCCGTCGACGCCAGCGCGACGGTGATCGCCACCACGCGCACGTCCGAGCGCGTCGACATCCTGCGCGAGCTGGGCGCCGCCGAGGTCCTCATCGACGACGGCCGGCTCGCTGCCCAGGTCCACGCCACGCGTCCGGGCGGAATCAACGCGGTCCTCGATCTCGTCGGCAACTCCGTCCTGCGCGACTCCCTCCAGTGCGTCGCGCCACGCGGGCGGGTGTGCCAGATCGGCTTTCTGGGCGGGCTCGATCCCGTGACCGATTTCAACCCGCTCGCGGACCTGCCCAGCGGGGTCGCGCTCAGCACCTTCGCCAGCGCGTTCGTGCTGGGCGGCGAGGCGTTCCCGATCGACGCGGTACCGCTTCAGGCGATCGTGGACAAGGCCGAGCGGGGCGCGTTCGCGGCCGGTCCGTCGCGCGTGTTCGCCTTCGATCAGATCGTCGAGGCCCACCGCCTCATGGAGGCCGGCGGGGCCGGAGGCAAGGTCGTCGTCACGGTTTGACGGCTTTCGACGTCTTAGGGAGTAGGGGAACCGGTCGCGGGCGCGCAGCCCCCGCGGCCGGAGCGCCCCTTACACAACCATTACTTAGGCGGTGATCGCCCGTTTAGTGCGATGCGTACACAGAAAAGAGCACTGCATTTCCCTTGCCAGGTGGGGTGACCACCGGTACACTTATGTTCCGTAAGCAGATGTTGAAAGTAAAGGGCAGCGTTCCCTCGAACTCTTGCCTCTCCTCCCTTTACGACCTCGGTGATCAGCGATGAAGACAACGATGAGCAGATTCCAGATCCACGACGACCTGACGGCCCCTGAGGGCTCGGTGGCGGTCCTGCGGGGCGCGCTGTCCTCGGGTGGACAACTGCCGAACTTCCTCGGGGTGCTGGCCGGCTCTCCGGCGGCCCTGCGTGCCTACGCACGCTTCCGCTCCGAGCTGCGCCACGGCAAGCTGACCCTGCCCACGCTGGAGCGGATCGCGCTCGGGGTCGCCGAGCACTATCACTCTGAGCCGGGCATCGCGATGCACTCCAGGGCCGCCCGCGCGGCGGGGCTGGCGCTCGACGAGGTCGCGGCGGCACGTCAGTTCAACTCCAAGGACCCGCAGGAGGCGGCGCTGCTGCGCTACCTCCAGGCGCTGCTGGAGCAGGGCCACCCCGCCATGCACCTCCACGAGGAGGCGCGCGAAGCCGGCTGGGACGACGAGGAGATCCTCGAGGCGATCGCGGCGGTCTCGCTGGAGGGCTTCACGGCGATGGTCAATGTCGCCGGAGATGTCCCCGTAGACGGGTCAACGGAAGCCTCTCGCCAACTTGAGGCCGCTTAGGCCGTTAAGCTAAGCGTCCCTGATGGCCGCGAACCACCATTCCTCGACCGAGGATCGGGCCCGCGGCACCACCGAGGACGCGGCCCGCGGCAACTGCTGCCCCCTCTACCACGAGGCGGTGGAGTTGGTCGGCCGACGCTGGACCGGCGCGATCCTCCGTGTGCTGATGGACGGCCCGTTGCGCTTCTCGGAGATCGCCCAGGCGATCCCCGAGCTCTCGGACCGGCTCCTCTCGGAGCGGATGAAGGAGCTGGAGGCGCGGGGGATGGTGCAGCGCACCGTCATCCCCGGGCCTCCCCTGCGCGTCCAGTACGAGCTCAGCGTGATGGGCTCAGAGCTCGAGCCGGCGCTCACCGAGCTGCAGAGCTGGGCGCGGCGGTGGCTGGGCGATCGCGCCGCTGCCGGCCACGCCTCTGGCCCGACGGGCGACTCCTGAGCTCCCGCGCCGCTGAGCGGAGCCCCGCCGGGTAAGGTTCCGCCGCGATGGCCCAGACCCCGCAGACCTCCGGCCTGACCCCGGACGACGTGCTCGCCCTGGTGCAGGAGCGCGACATCCGCTTCATCCGGCTGTGGTTCACCGACATCCTCGGGCAGCTCAAGGCGTTCTCGATCAACGTCACCGAGCTGACGGATGCCTTTGAGGGCGGCATGGGCTTCGACGGATCCTCGATCACGGGCTTCAACGCCATCGAGGAGTCCGACATGATCGCCCAGCCCGATCCCAGTACGTTCATCGACCTGCCATGGCGCCCCAACGAGGCCGGGGTGGCCCGCATGTTCTGCGACATCCTCACTCCGGAGCGCACGCCGTACGAGGGCGATCCGCGCCACGTGCTCAAGCGCGCGCTGGCCCGGGCGGAGAGCATGGGCTTTGACCACTTCTACGTCGGCCCCGAGCTCGAGTACTTCTACTTCCGCGACGCGAAGTCCACCGAGGTACTCGACGAGGGCGGCTACTTCGACCTGACCACGCTGGACGCCGGGTCTGACCTGCGCCGTGAGACGGTGCTGGCGCTCGAGCAGCTGGGCATCCACACCGAGTACACCCACCACGAGGTGGGCCCCAGCCAGCACGAGATCGACATGCGCTACGCCGATGCGCTGAAGATGGCCGATGACTGCATGACCTACCGGATCACGGTCAAGGAATACGCCATGAAGTACGGGCTGCACGCCACCTTCATGCCCAAGCCGCTGTTCGGCAAGAACGGCTCCGGGATGCACACGCACCAGTCGCTGTTCCAAGGCGGGCACAACGCCTTCTACGACGCCGACGATCCGTACTTCCTGTCCGACGTCGGCAAGGCGTTCATCGCCGGCCAGCTGCGCCACGCGCGGGAGATCTGCTCGATCTTCGCCCAGTGGGTCAACTCCTACAAGCGCCTGGTTCCCGGCTACGAGGCGCCGGTCTACGTCGCCTGGTCGCGGCGCAACCGCTCGGCGCTCGTGCGGGTCCCGCTCTATCACCCCGGCAAGGAGAAGGCGACACGGATGGAGCTGCGCTGCCCGGACCCGGCCTGCAACCCGTATCTCACCTTCGCCGTCCTGCTCCAGGCGGGGCTGGAGGGCATCGAGCACGGCTACGAGCTGCCCGACCCGATGGAGAAGAACCTCTACCACCTCTCGCCCGACGAACGCCGCCGCCTCGGCATCGAGCAGCTGCCCGAGACGCTCGGCGAGGCCATCGAGCTCACCTCCCAATCAGAGCTCGTGCTGCGCACCCTCGGGGAGCACATGTTCAACCGTTACATCGAGATCAAGCGCCAGGAGTGGGACGACTACCGTGTCCAGGTCACTCCCTGGGAGCTCGAGCGCTACCTACCGGTGCTGTAGAGACCCGCGCTCGGTCGGCGCGCGGCTCGGCTCGTCACAGGGCGGAAGCGAGCGCGTCGGGGTCGGTGACCGGCGCCTGGCAGGCGAAGTGCTCACAGACGTACGCGGCGGCTCGCCCGTCCACGGGGGTACGGCCCTCGAGCAAGGGGACGTCGTCACCAGACCCGCCGGCCAGCACGACGTGCGGCGCGTACCGGCCGCGCACGACGCGCGCCAGCGCCTCCGCGCCCGCATCCTCGCCGGTCGCCGCGCTGACGATCGCCACCTCGCGCACGCCGGCCAGGTAGAAGTCCAGCGCCTGGAGGATGTGGCCGAAGCCGTGGGGGTGCTCGCCCACGATCGGCGCGCGCACCCGCATGACCTCCAGCGCGCGGCGCTCGTACGCGAAGTCCCCGCTCAGCCGGGCCAGGCGCAACAGGCCCAGCGCCGCGGAGGCGCCGCCGGAAGGGGTGGGGGAGTCGTCGAGGTCCTTCTGGCGGGCAAAGCCCTCGCGATGGTGGGCGGCGGTGGTGAAGAACCCGCCCCCCTCCTCGTCGGCGAAGCGCTCGATCATGGTGTCGGCCATGGCCCGGGCCTCGGCGTACCAGCGGGGGTCGAAGGTCGCCTCATAGAGCGTCAGCAGCGCCTCGAGCAGGTACGCGTGATCCTCGAGATAGGCGTCGATGTGAGCGCGGTCGCCCTTCCAGGTGCGCAGCAGGCGGCCGTCGCCGCCGCGCATGTCGTGCAGCAGGAACTCGGCGCACGCCACCGCGGCCGCGACGTACTCGCTGCGCTCCAGGGCCGCGCCCGCCTGGGCCAGTGCGGAGACCATCAGCGCGTTCCACGACGTCAGGCGCTTGTCGTCGGTCCCCGGCCGCACCCGCGTGCCGCGCGCCTCGAGCAGCCTCGCCTGGATCTCGGCCAGCCCCGGCGGGACCGGCCCGCGGCCCTCCAAAACGTTGGCGCCCTCGAAGTTGCCGCCCTCGGTGGCGCCGAAGAAGGCCACCGCCTCATCGAGCAGCCCGGAACCCTCCAGCGCGGCGCGCAGGTCGTCCAGCGTCCACACGTAGAACTTGCCCTCCACGCCTTCGGAGTCGGCGTCCAGCGCCGAGCAGAAACCGCCCTCGGGCCCGCGCATCTCGCGCAGGGCCCAGTCCAGTGTCTCCTCGCACACCCGGCGCAGCACCGGCTCCCCCGATACCTGCCAACCGTGTAGGTAGGCCCGGGCCAACAGCGCGTTGTCGTAGAGCATCTTCTCGAAGTGGGGAACGGTCCAGGTGGCGTCGACGGCGTAGCGGGCAAAGCCGCCCCCGACCTGGTCATAGATCCCGCCGGCCGCCATCGCGCGCAGGGTGGCCAGCGACATGTCTCGCTCGCCGCGGGCCAGCAGGAACTCGATCAGCGACGCCTGCGGGAACTTAGGGGCCCGCCCGAACCCGCCGTTGACCGGGTCATACATGCGGCGCAGCATCTCCAGCGCCTGGGTGGGCACCGCGTCGGTGATCGGTTGATCGGACGCGGGCAGGCGCGAGGCTCCGCCGAGTGAGCGCAGCACCTGGGCCCCCTGCTCGCGGACCCGGTCCGCGCGCTGCTCCCAGGCCTCGGAGACCGCCTCGATCACCGCACGCCACGGCGGCATCCCGTGGCGCGGCTCGGGCGGGTAGTAGGTGCCGACGTAGAAGGGCGCCTGCTCGGGCGTGAGGAAGGCATTGAGCGGCCACCCGCCCTGGCCGGTCATCGCCTGGCAGGCCTCCATGCACACCGCGTCGATGTCCGGGCGCTCCTCGCGATCGACCTTGATGCAGACGAGCTTGGCGTTCATCAGGTCGGCCACGGCGGGGTCCTCGAAGGACTCCCGCTCCATCACATGGCACCAGTGACAGGCGGAATAGCCGATCGAGACGAGCAGGGGCCGGTCCAGCTCGCGGGCGCGCTGCAGCGCCTCTTCCCCCCATGGGTACCAGTCCACGGGGTTGTGGGCGTGCTGGAGCAGATAGGGCGAGGTCTCGTGCGCCAGGCGATTGGGCATCCTGGGGGAGGCTACCTGGGCCTCGGAGGCTCAATACGCTTGTAGCTCAGAGTGGTTCGAGACCCAAGGAGAAGATTTGGCTGGTAACAGGGAACCGGTCACCGCCCCCGGCGCACCGGAGGCGATTGGCCCATACGTACACGCGGTGGCCGCGGGTGGCCTGCTGTTCTGCTCCGGGCAGATACCACTGGACCCCCGGACCGGGGACCTCGTCGGGGCCACCGCCGCCGATCAGGCGGGGCGGTGCCTGGAGAACCTCGCCGCGGTCTGCCAGGCGGCCGGGGTCACCCTCGGCGACGCCGTGAAGGTGACGATCTACATGACCGACATGTCCGAGTTCGCCTCGGTCAACGAGGTCTACGGGTCGTTCTTCGAGTCCAGCCCGCCCGCGCGTGTCGCGGTCGGCGTGCTGGCGCTGCCGCGCGGGGCTCAGGTCGAGATGGACGCGGTGGTGGCGCTTCCTGGCTGAGCCGACCTCGATCGACCGGCCGAGCCAGCCGTCCGCCGACGACGTCCGCCGGGCCGCGGAGGCCGGCATCGGCGTCATCCGCGAGACGCCGCTGCTCAGCTCGCGAACGCTGACCGAGCGGGCCGGGATGACGGTGGCGCTCAAGGCGGAGAACCTCCAGCGCACCGGCTCGTTCAAGATCCGCGGCGCGCTGGCCAAGATCGCCTCGCTGGGCACCGCCTGCGAGGACGGCGTCGTGTGCGCGAGCGCGGGCAACCACGCGCAGGCGGTCGCCTACGCCGCTCGCGAGCGCGGGGTCCCGTGTCATGTGTTCATGCCCGAGGCGGCCCCCATCGCCAAGGCCGAGGCCACCGCGGCGCTTGGGGCCCATGTGCGGCTCGTCGGCGAGAGTGTGGACGAGTCACTGGCCGCGGCCCAGGAGTGGGCGGCGGCGGGCGGCCATGCATTCGTGCACCCCTTCGACGATCCGGTGGTCGTGGCCGGCCAGGGGAGCGTCGGCCTGGAGCTGCTGGCCCAGGCGCCGGATCTCCGCCGCGTGGTGGTCCCGATCGGCGGCGGTGGTCTGATCAGCGGGGTCGCGATCGCGGTCAAGTCAGAGCGCCCCGACGTCGAGGTCGTCGGGGTCCAGGTGGAGGCCTGCGCGCCGTTTCCCGCCTCGCTGGCCGCCGGCGAGCCGATGGCCGTCGCCTCCGCGCTGACCATCGCCGATGGGATCGCGGTCAAGCGCCCCGGCGCGCTCACCCTTGCGCTCATCCGCCAGTGGGTCGACGGGCTGGTGGTCGTCTCCGAGGAGGAGGTGGCCGAGGCGATGGTGTTCCTGCTCGAGCGGGCCAAGCTCGTGGTCGAGGGCGCCGGCGCGGTCGGGGTGGCGGCGCTCCTCACCGGGCGAGCAGGCGACGTCATCAGCGACGGGACCACGGCGGTCATCCTCTCCGGGGGCAACGTCGACCCCGGCCTGCTCGGGCAGATCGTGCGGCGCCACGAGAGCCAGGCGGGACGTCGCTACGTACTGCTGGCCCGGCTCCCCGACCGCCCAGGATCGCTCGCGCTGCTGCTCGCCCTGGTCGGCCAGCGTGGGGCCAACCTGCTCGACGTCGAGCACATCCGCGAGGGCTTTGACCTGCACGTGCGCGAGTCAGCGGTCCAGCTCGTGCTCGAGACCCGCGGGCCCGAGCATGCCGCCGAAGTGGCGCGCGCGGTCCGCGACGCGGGCTACGACCAGCCGCTCGCGGTGCGCTAGCGGCCCTCCTGGGACGTACGCCTACGCGACGGCGGTGCGCGCGTCGCGGTACTGCGCGGCCGCCTGCACCAACGCGCCGATCACGCGGCTGCGCTCGTCGGCCTCCGGGTGCCATTGGACGCCCAGCACGAAGCGGCGGTCGGGCATCTCGATCGCCTCGACGAGGTCGTCGACCGCCGAGGTGCCGGTGACGACCAATCCCTCGCCGACGACGTCGACGCCCTGATGGTGGTGGGACTTGGTGGTGTGCAGGAGCTCGCCTGCGGCCGCCGCCGCCAACGACTCGGAGGCGAGGCGGACGTCGTGGTCGGCCTCGTCGAAGTTGCCGGGCACGCGGCGGTGATCCTCGTGGCCGACAGTCTCGGGCAGGTGCTGGATGAGCGTGCCACCGAAGGCCACGTTGAGCACCTGCATCCCTCGGCAGATGCCGAGCACCGGCATGTCGAGCTCGGTCGCACGGCGGATCAGGGTGAGCTCGAAGGCATCGCGCTCGCTGCTCCAGCCCTTGGTCTCGGGGTGGGGCTCGGCGCCGTAGGAGGCGGGGTCCATGTCGACACCGCCCGAGATGATGAGGCCATCGACCCGGTGCAGGATCTCGTCGGGCTCGGCCACCAGCTCGGGCTCCTGGGCCACCATCAGCGCCAGGCCGCCGGCGCGGCGGACCTCGTCGAGGTAGTTGGCGGGCAGGACCGCCGAGGGCTGATCCCAGACGCCGTACCTGGCCTGGGTGAGGGGGCTGGTAATCGCTATGGCGGGCCGGTATCCGTCCATTGGACCTCAGCCTAGTACGACGTCCGGACCGTGCCTCAGCCTCCCCGCAACACGGCGCGCTGCACCTTGCCGCTGGCGGTCTTGGGCAGCTCGGCGGCGAAGTCGACGATCCGGGGGTACTTGTACGGGGCCGTCTCCTGCTTGACGTGGTCCTGGAGCTCGACCACGAGGTCGTTCGACGGGCGGTAGCCGTCGCGGAGCACGACCACCGCGCGCACGACCGCGCCGCGCTCGTCATCGGGGGCGGCCACCACCGCGGCCTCGGCGACGGCGCCGTGCGACACGAGCGCTGACTCGACCTCGAAGGGGCCGATGCGATAGCCGGCCGAGATGATCACGTCGTCGGTGCGCCCCTCGAAGAACAGGTAGCCATCCTCGTCGGCGGTGACGCGATCGCCGGTCCGCCACGGCCGGTCCTCGGGCGCGGCGGCCCCACCCAGCGTGGCCACGAAGAACGTCGGGTCGGTGCGCGGGTCAGCGAGGACCAGCTCGCCGTCGTCAACCTGAAGGTCCACGCCCGGCAACGGCCGGCCCATGGAGCCGGGACGGACGGCGCCGCCGGTGGGGACGCCGGTGAGCTGGCCGGTCTCGGTCTGGCCGTAGCCGTCGCGGATCTCCAGGCCGGTGGCCTCCTTGAAGGCGCGCAGCACCTCGGGGTTGAGCGCCTCGCCGGCGGCCACCAACCCGTGCAGCGAGGGCACCGGGTGCAGCTCCACGCGTTTGGCGATCACCCGATACTCGGTGGGCGCCATGCACAGCACGTTCACGCGCTCGGCGGCGAGGACCTGGAGGCGCTGCGCCGGATCGAAGCGGGCGTCGTGCAGCAGCGCGGCGGCGCCGGTGAGCCACGGCGCGATGAACACGTTGCGCGCCGATTTGGACCAGCCGCTGGCCGCCGTGCACCACACCAGGTCGCCGGGCCGCCCACCGAGCCAGTTGGTCGCCTGCAGCCGCTGGCCGGGCAGATAGCGCTGTCCGTGCACGATCCCCTTGGCCTCGCCGGTGGTCCCGCTGGTGAAGGTGATCAGGCACGGATCGGTGGGCGCCAGCTCTATCGCCGGAGCCGGTTCGGCGGACAGCAGGTCGTCGTCGGGGATGAGGATCACATCCCGCTCGGAGTCGACCCCCGCCGCGGACAGCTCGCTCGCGTTGCGCGCGTCGGCGACGATCAGCGTGGGCTGCGCGGCGTCCAGGCGCTGGCGCAGGTCCTTGGCGCGCAGCTGCTCGTTGCACGGCAGGGCCACCGCGCCGATGCGAAAGCACGCGACCATCGTCAGCACCCACTCGGGGCGGTTGCCGATCAGCGTCATCACCACGTCGCCGCGCGATACCCCGCGGGCGACCAGCGTCCCCGCGAGGCGCGCCGAGGCGTCGGAGACCTCTCCGAACGTCCACTCGCGGCGAGCGCCCTGGCGGCTGATCTCGACCAGCGCGCGCTCGCCCGGGGCGGCGGCGTCGACCACGTCGCGGGCGAAGTTCATCGGCGGCAGTCTGCCAGGCGCGGCGGGCCCGCACCCGCGCCCTGGTACCGTGGAGGGCATGGGATGGACGACCGGTAACGGCCCGCTGAGCAAAGCGCCCGCCGGGCAGTTCAATTTCGAGCCGCCGGCCCCGGGGCGCACGATCTACCTCGAGCACACGCCCAAGCGCATCCGCGTCGAGGTGGGCGGCGAGGTGATCGCCGACAGCCGCAACGCCTTCATCCTGCACGAGTCCGGCTTGCAGCCGACGTACTACTTCCCGCCCGAGGACGTCCGCGCCGATCTCATGACGCCGACCGACCGCCACACGCACTGCCCCAAGAAGGGCGACGCGTCCTACTACACGATCGACGCCGGCGGCGAGACCGTGGAGAACGGCGCCTGGTACTACCCCGACCCGCTGCCCGACGCCCCGTTCATCAAGGACCTGGTGGCCTTCTACTTCGACCGTATGGGCCGGTGGCTGGAGGAGGGCGAGGAGATCGTGGTGCATCCGCGCGACCCGTATCACCGCGTCGACGTGGTCAGCACCGACCGCCACATCCGCGTCCTGCTCGAGGGCGAGGTGCTGGCGGAGACCGACCGAGCGCTGGCGCTGTTCGAGTCCAACCTGCCGCCGCGCTGGTACATCCCGCGCGACGATGTGCGCGCCGAGCTTCTGCCCTCTGACACCGTCACGCGTTGCCCCTACAAGGGGACCGCCAGCTATCACTCGATCAAGCGCGACGGCGACGCCGATGGCATCGATCTCATCTGGTACTACGACGCGCCGCTGGCCGAGGTGGGGCGGATCGAAGGCCTGCTCTGCTTCTTCAACGAGAAGGTCGACATCGAGCTCGACGGGGAGCTGCAGGAGCGCCCCGAGTCGCCATGGAGCCGCCGCGTGCGCTCCGAGGCCAAGGCCGCGGCCGACTGAGTGAGCCCCGCGGCGGTCGCGACCGCTCAGTAAGTAGCACCTGAGGGCCTCTCTCACCGAGTGAGATACCGCCGACGGCCCTAAGAGCGGTGCCGCGGGTGGTGACGGGGCGGCGCGAGGATTGTGAACGGCACGCGCTGGACCCGGCTGAGGTTGTTGAAGAGGTCGGTCGCCTGCAGGAACGCGACGTAGCGGCCCGGAGCGGGGCGGAAATGCCGGGCCCGGGCACCGAAGCGCAGGTAGTTGAAGCCGATGTGCGTGCGCCACCGCTGCCAGCCGGCGTAGGCGGAGCGGTGCCCATGGGCGACGTGCCAGATCTCGGCATCGATGAACGACGGGTCGTCGAGCGAGACGTTCAGCGTCGTACCCGAGTTGCCGAAGCGTGGCGCCGCCAGGAAGGTGTTGGTGAGGGTGGGGTGCAGGAGGGTCACGTTGAGCTTGGGCACCGGATCGGGGTCGTCGAGCGGGTCGCCCGGCGTGCCGGAGACGACGACCTCGCCGTGCACCACCGGGTGCAGCTTGCACTGGAACTCGTACACCCCCGGCTGGTCAAACGTGAGGCGGAAGGTCGAGCCCAGCTTGTGATCGGGCTGGCTGTTGCCCGGATCGGAGTCCTCCCCCTGGTCGTCGGCCGAGATCCCGGTCACCGAGTGCATCGTGTCGGGCCCCACCCAATACCAGGTCACGCGCTGGCCCAGGTCGACGTGAACGACGCTCTGGGACCAGTGGTAGTGGCCGATCGCCACCTTGGCGTCGGCCGCCCGGGCGTTCGCCGTCCCCAGGGTCGCCACGGTCGCTGTCGTCGCCAGCACGGCGGCCACCCGGGCTCCGGCGGCGGCCGCCGCGCGCAGCCTCATCAAGGGCTGACGACGTACCACCCGTTCATTCCCATATGCAGGTGGGAGAACACGTGGCAGTGGTAGAACCAGCGACCGGGGTTGTCCTCCACGATGGAAAACGACGTGACGTCGGCCGGCCCCAGCGTGTGATTGTCGATGACCACGCCGTTCTCCGTCCAGCGGTGGCCGTGCAGGTGGAAGGCGTGGAAATCGTTGTCGATGGCGAAGACGTGCCAGTTGACGGTGTCGCCCACCTTGGCCCGCAACGTGGGTGTGTTGCCCGCGTAGGCCCGCCCGTTGATGCACCCGAACTGCTGGTTCAGGCCCGTAGCCAGGGGCGTGAACGAGTGCAGGAAGACGAAGAACTCCTCGTTGGGGAGCGGATCGGTCGGGTTACGGATGATCAGGCCGCCGAACATCCCCTTGAACACCGGCAGCGGGTCCATCGGCCCATGGTCGTGGTAGAGCCACGCCCCCTCGGTGCCGGGGCGCGCCTCCCAGACGTACTGGAAGGTGCGCCCGTTCTCCACGAACCCGCCGGGCTCGGTGAACTTGCCCTTGTAGGCCCCGTCCATGTCGTGGGTGTAGAAGATCCCGTGCGGGTGCATGGTCACCGGCACGCCCGTCTGGTTGCGGAAGTTGACGACGATCGTGTCGCCCGTCTGCGCCTGCAGCAGCGGCCCGGGGATCTGCGGCGGGCCCAGCGGCTTGGCGAAGCCCGGCGCCCACGGCTGATAGGCCAGCGCGGTGAACGTGGTCTTGCCGGGCACCTTCTTGTCCATCATCCCGTCGTGGTGGGTCGGGACGATGTTCCACTTCGTCTTGACCGCCTTGATCCAGTAGGTGTGCACCGCGCCGATGGCAGTCGTCGCCCGGGGTCGGCTCTCTGAGACGAACTCCGGGTGCGACCGCGCCTCGGCCGCGGCCTGGGCGTGGTAGTACGCCGCCACCTTGGGCGGCACCGGGACGCCGCCGCTCAGCTCCTGGATGTTGACGTGCGAGTCGCTGGTCAGCTTGTGCCCGGCCAGCGTGCAGAACAGCGTCCCGCCCGCGCTGGCGACGAACTGCCGCCGTCCGATCGGTCCGGTCATTATGGGCCCCCTTCTCTCTTGATTCCCCCGACGCGCATCAGGGGATTACTTCACGGTCACCGTCATGTTCATCGTCAATGGGTGCAGCTGACACTGGAAGTGATACGTCCCCGCCTTCGTGAAGGTGAGCTTGAAATGCACTCCCGCACTGGCCTGGAATGAGCTGAACTTCTTCTTGTTGACGCCCTTGGGGCCCCTGATCAGGGTCACCGTGTGCGTGTCGAAGTTCATCTTGTTCCAGATCCAGTTGACCTGCTGGCCCTTCTTGATGGCCACCTTCGTCGGCGCGTAGAAGTCGTCCTTGATCTGGACGCTCTTGACCACGGGCTTCTTCGTGGTCGTGCCGAGCGCGGTCGGTACCCCGACCGCGCCGACGGCGACACATGCGATGAGTGTTGTCAGCCCCTTGTGCTTCATCTGCGACCCCCTTAGCCCTCGAACGGCTTGACCCCGGGACGTGCCGGGTGCGTGTGAACGTGCCAGAACGATTCCTGCTTGGTCGGCGGGTTGGCCAGGACCACCGCCGCCAGCTTGCCGAACTGATCGGAGTTGCCCGTCGTGGTGCCGGTGCCGTTGGAGTTCGGGCACGTCGCGTACAGCTGCGACGCCACGGCGCCCCCCTCCACGTCCTCGGTGACGTTGGCCCCGTTGTTCTGGAAGCAGGTCCCGTTGCCGGACCCGTCGTTGAAGAAGTCGAACCCGTTGGCGTCCTTGAACGCGGCGCCCATCTTGTTGTTCATGATGTGGTTGCCGGTGTTCAGCGCCTTGCCGGTGGAGTTGGTCGGATCGGAGAAGGCCGAGACGCCCCACAGGAAGTTTCCGAAGATGGAGTTGTTCTTGACCGTCCAGTTGGTCGTGCCGAACAGGATCACGCCCGCGCCGATCGGGTAGTTGGCCGCCTGGGCGCCGACGCCGCTGGAGACCGTCTTGACCGGCGAGCTGGGCCGGTAGTAGTCGAAGTTGTTCCAGAAGATGAGGTTGTTCTCGATGATCCCGGTGTCGGCCGGCTGGTCGGGCTCGGAGACCAGGGTGTTCGGGACCACGCCCGCGCCGTTGTTGTAGAACTGCGAGTTGCGGATCGTCACGTACTTGGAGTTGGTTCCCGAGTAGCCGAGGACGTTCTCGTAGCCGGTGTCGTGATCAACGGTTGACCACACCGGGTGCTTCTGGAATGGGGTGCCGCCGATGTAGAAGGCCGAGTCGCCGTTGCCGTAGCCCACCGACTGGGTCATCCGGCCGCCGACGCAGCGGAACGCGAACAGCCCGTAGGAGTGCTCGAAGCCGGCGATCAGGTTCTTCATCAAATAGCCGTTGCAGTGGTTGATGTAGAAGCCGTTGGCGGCGAAGTGCTCGGCCTTCATGTTCTCGAGTACGAGGTTGTTGACGCCGTCGCCCTCGATGCCGTTCTGCGCGGCGCCGCCCGGGCCCTTGGCGTTCTTGCCCTCGATGAGGACCTTGGCCGGGTTCTTGGTGTCGCCGATGATGTGCAGGCCGTCGTGCTTGTGGCCCTGAATGATCACGGTTTCCACGTACTTCCCGGGCTTGACGCTGATCGTCGCGCTCTTGCCGGAGGCGTTGACCGCCTTCTGGATCGTGGTGTAGCGACAGCCGTGCTTGCAGACCGTGAGGGTCTGGGGCTTGGCCTTCGCCTGGGCGCCGATGGCCAGCACCAGGCAGGCGACAACAGCGATCGCTCCGGCTCCCGCCAGGCGACGAAGACAGCGACGAATCATTTGTTCCTCCTTGACAATGCGTACGTGAGCCCACCCGGCCGCGGGGGCCCCAGCCCGTTCACATGCTGATCACGGGTTTGGCGAAGGTAGCAAGGCCGCTACCCGCGGGTATTCTCGGCGGACCGACTCGACCCCTGAGGAGCCCCGAGACCCCATGGCAGCGACCAGCCCCGTAACGGATCTGACCGACGAACAGAGGGCCATCTGCGAGATGGTCCATCAGTTTGCCGACGAGCAGATCCTCCCGAACGCCGAGCATTACGACCACGAGGACGCCTTCCCGGATCCGATCGTGGAGCAGATGAAGGAGCTGGGGCTGTTCGGGGTCACGATCCCCGAGGAATACGGGGGTATGGGACTGGACCTGACGACCTACGCGATGATCGTGGAGGAGCTGTCGCGGGGCTGGATCAGCATCTCGGGCATCGTCAACACCCACTTCATCGGCTCCTACCTGCTCATGAAGTTCGGGACCGAGGAGCAGAAGCAGAACTACCTGCCCAAGATGGCCACGGGCGAGATCCGGGCGGCGTTCAGCCTGTCGGAGCCTGAGCTGGGCTCTGACGTGGCCGCGATCAAGACCGCGGCCCGCAAGGCTGACGACGGGACCTATGAGATCAACGGCACCAAGATGTGGGTCACCAACGGCCTGCGCTCAGGCGTGGTGTTCGTGCTGGCGCGGACCGATCCCGCCGCGGAGCCCAAGCACCGAGGGCTGACCTGCTTCATCGCCGACAAGGAGCCCGGGGCCGCCGAGAACACCGGTGATTACAAGGGCCTGAACGTTCCGCCGCAGATCAAGAAGATGGGCTACAAGGGCGTGGAGTCGACCGAGCTGGTCTTCGACGGCTACAAGCGCACGGGCGGTGACATCCTCGGCGGCGAGGATGCCGGCCTGAACAAGGGCTTCGCTCAGATGATGGACGCGCTGGAGTTGGGGCGCGTCAACGTCGCCGCGCGCGGCGTGGGGCTCGCCCAGCGGGCGCTGGAGCTGGCGCTCAAGTACGCCCAGGAGCGCCGCGCGTTCGGCAAGCCGATCGCCGAGCATCAGGCGATCCAGTTCAAGCTGGCCGACATGGCCACCCAGGTGGAGGCGGCGCGGCTGCTCACCCGCCAGGCGGCCCGGATGAAGGACGCGGGCGAGCGCTCGGACATCGAGGCCGGCATGGCCAAGCTGTTCGCGTCAGAGACCGGCCGGATGTGCGCCGAGGAGTGCCTGCGCATCCACGGCGGCTACGGCTACTCCAAGGAGTACGAGATCGAGCGCATCTACCGCGACGCGCCCCTGTTGCTCATCGGCGAGGGCACCTCGGAGATCCAGCGCATGGTCATCGGCCGCAAGCTGCTGCAGCGCCACAAGATCTAAGGGCCTGCTCGCCGCGCGCCCGCCGCGCGCGCTACGGTACGCATACGGCAAAGCTAGGCAGGGAGCAGAGACCATGCCCGCAC
Organism: uncultured Actinomycetota bacterium; assembly: GCA_963708835.1. Lineage (GTDB taxonomy): Bacteria > Actinomycetota > Thermoleophilia > Solirubrobacterales > Solirubrobacteraceae > Palsa-465. Next base: position 191,524 of record CAVPUB010000006.1, read on the forward strand.
TCACCGCATCTCCAGTGATCATCTTCCGCCGCCGACTGGTCGCGCTACTGGCCGTGATCGCGCTCGGCGTGGCCTTCGGGCTCGCCCCCGGGGCGTCGTCGCGCCAGACCATGGTGCACGCGTTCCTGGCCAAGGATGGGTCCACCATCGTCTCCGGCTACGACGGCGGCGCCGCGGTACAGGCCAAGCCGTAGGCGTGGCGGGCGCAGATAGACTGCCTCAGCCCTGTCCTCGCCGTCTGACACCAAGAGCCTCATCGAGACCGCGGTCACGCGGTTCCTCGACGACGTCCCGGCGCTGGCGCCGCTCAAGCTCGTCGCCGGGCTGGAGCTGCGCGGCGGGCGAGATCTCCAGATGTACCGCGTCGAGCTCCCGGGGCCGAAGGTGACCAAGGACATCGCCACCGACGCCAAGGTGCGCCTCGAGATCCCCCGCGCCACGTTCAACGAACTGGCCACCAAGGGCCATATCAAGGAATGGCGCGCTGCCTTTGAGCACGGCGACGCCAAGGTCACCGGCATCGATCAGATCATCAAGCTGATCACCAACGTGGTCGAGCGCCAGGAAGAGCGCTCGCGCACGCGCCACGCCAAGTCACACTAGGGCCGTGAGCCGGGCCTACGAGCTGCGCTTGAGCGCCAGTTCCTCGGCGTCGCGCAACTGCTGCTCGACCAGAGCCAGACCCGCGTCCCAGAACCCCGGGTCGGCGAGGTCGATGCCGACCATCGCGCCGAGCTCCTCGGGCGTGCGCGAGCCGCCGGCGGCCAGCAGCTTGAGGTACTCGGGGGCGAAGGACGGGCCCTCCTGGAGGTAGCGCCCGTACACCGACAGGGCCAGGAGCTGCCCGTAGGCGTAGGCGTAGACATAGCCCGGTGTGTTGATGAAGTGCGGCACGTAGGACCACCACATCCGGTAGCCGTCGGTGATCTGCACCGACTCGCCGAACAGCTCGGACTGGGCCTCGACCCAGGAGTCGCAGATCCGCTCCACCGACAGCTCGCCCTCGGTGCGCCGCCGGGTGTGGATGAGGTGCTCATACCGGTTCATCGCCATCTGCCTGAACACCGTGGCGATGGCGCCGTCGATCCGCTCAGCCAACAGGCTCAGGCGGGCGTCGTCGTCGGGCGCCGCATCGAGCATCCGCCCGAACACCAGCGCCTCGCCGAACACGGAGGCGGTCTCGGCCAGCGTGAGCGGGGTGGACTGGTGAAACACTCCCTGGGGCTGGGCCAGCGCGGCGTGCAGCCCGTGGCCGAGCTCGTGGGCCATGGTGAGGACGTCGCGGCGGCGCGCGGTGAAGTTGAGCAGCACGTAGGGGTGCACACTGGGCACGGTGTAGGCGCAGAAGGCGCCGCCGCGCTTGTGGGGCCGCACCGGCGCGTCGACCCACTGCTCGTCGAAGAAGCGGCGCACGACACGGCCGGCTTCAGAGGAGAACGCGTCATAGGTATCGAGGACCAGCTCGCGCGACTCGGCGTAGGAGAAGGTGACGTCCTCGGGCAGCACCGGGGCGCTGCGGTCATAGTCGGCCAGGCGGTCGAGCCCCAGCAGCTTGGCCTTGAGCGTGTACCAGCGCTGCGGGATGTCAAAGCGCCCGCGGACGGCCTCAACCAGCGCCATCACCGACTCGTCGGAGGCCTCGTTGGCGAGGTTGCGCGAGGCCAGCCAGTGCGGGTAGTGGCGCAGCCGGTCATCGACGGCCTTGTCGTAGACGAGCGTGTTGTAGATGAAGGCGCGCGTGCGCAGCCCGGGCTCGAGCGTCGCCGAGACCGCCTCCGCGACGGTACGCCGGGTCTCGCGGTTTGAGTCCTGCAGGCGGCTCAGCGCGACGTCCAGTGGAACCTCCTGGCCCTCGACGGGGACGCGCAGCGCCGCCACCAGCTCGCCGAACAGCCGTGCCCACGCGCTCTCGGCCGAGATCGTCTTCTCGGCCAGGATCGTCTCCTCGGGCTCGGTGAGCAGATGCGGCCGGTAGCGGCGGGCGCTGCGCAGGTAGTGCGCACAGAAGCCCAGCTCGTCGGAGGTCAGCAGCTCCGCGGCGCGCTCGTCGTCAAGCGCAGCCCACTCGAGCTCGAAGAACAGCAGCTTGGTCTCGATCTCGGTGGCACGCTCCTGCACGAGCTGCAGCAGGGCCCCGCGAGCGGAATCGGCGGTGTCGGTGGCGAAGCGCAGCGAGGCGTAGGAACCGGCCTTGCCGACCAGCTCGTTGATCTCGGCCAGCTCCCGCATGGCGGCGGCCAGGCCGCCGGCGTCGAGCTCGGCGAGCGTCCCCGCGTGGGCGCCGGCGAACGCGGCGGCGCGCTCGAGCGCCTGATCGAGCTGGCGGACGACCCCGTTGTCCTCGTCTCCGTCAACCAGCTCACCGAGATCCCAGGCGGCCTCGAGAAGCTCGGGATCGGCGAGGTTGTCGGCTGTGGTCGACATTTTGGTGAAGGCCAGCTTAGCTGCGGGCCACTATGTTCTGCGCGGATGTCCGCGCCCACGCCGGTCGACTCCCCTCAGGTCCGCCCCGTGCGCCTGCTCGCCGCCGGTGGCACGATCTCGATGAAGGGCGAGCACGCCGTGCCCACGCTCGACGCGGCCGGGCTGGTGGCGGCGATCCCCGAGCTGCGTCGCTTCCCGGCGCTGGAGGCCGAGAACGTACTCGGGCTGCCCGGGCCGCAGATCTCGCTGGACCAGGGCCTGGGGCTGGTGCGCCATGCGGTGGCCGCGGCCTCACGCGGCGACGGCGTGGTCATCACCACCGGCACCGACACGCTCGAGGAGCTGGCGATGCTGTGTGCGATGACCTACGGCGGCGACGCGCCGATCGTGCTCACCGGCGCCAACCGCCCCGCCAGCGCCCCCGGCGCCGACGGGCCCGCCAACCTGCTCGATGCGGTCGCGCTGGCGGCCTCGCCGGATGGCGCCGGGCTGGGTGCGGTGGTCGTCTTCGGCGGCGAGATCCTGGCCGCGACGAGCGCCCGCAAGGTGGAGAGCACCGGCCCCAGCGCGTTCGCCTCGCCGGTGGCGGGGCCGCTGGGCCGGGTGGTCGAGGGTCGGATCTGGCTTCACGCGCACCCCCTGCGCCACCCCGCGCTGGACCCGGGCACGATCACCCACGTCGTGCCGATCCTCAGCGCCGCGCTGGGAGAGGATGGGGCGCTCCTGCGCGCCGCGGGTCAGGCCGCCGACGGAGTGGTGATCGAGGCGTTCGGCGCCGGCCACCTCACCCCGGGCATGCTCCATGCGCTGCGCGAGGTGGTGGACCGGGTGCCGGTCGTCATCACCGTGGCCCCCGAGCGTGGGTCGATGATGCACGCCACCTACGGCTTTGAGGGCTCAGAGCGCGATGTCCGTGGCAGCGGCGCGGTATGTGCGCCGTTTCTGTCGGCGCGAGCCGCTCGCATCGCGCTGCTGTGCTGCCTGGGCGCGGGGCTGGGGCGCGACGGGATCGCATCGGCGCTCGCGCCATGGGACGCCTGATTACATTCGGCCGTCACGAGATGCCGGCGACGACGTCATCGCGCAAGCCGCTGTTCTGGGCGCTGGCCGGCGCCGGCGTGCTCGTGGCCGTCGTCGTCGCCGTTGCGATCGTGATCGCCGTCACGGGCCGGGGCGGCGCCCCGCGCGCCGTCGGCCTGAAGGACATACCCATGGTCCCCGGGACCCGCGTGCTGACCAAGGTGCGCAGCTGCGACCCCGGCGTGCATCCCTACTGCGCCCTGCAGGTGGTGATCGTCGGCGACCGCTACACGACATCCCAGGCGCTGCGCCAGACCTACGGGGCGAATCTGCAGAAGCTGGGCTGGACGACCACCAAGGGCCCCGACGGCAACGAGACGGCCGCCGACTCGCCCGGGCACGAGCTGCGCCTCACCTTCGCGACCGCCTATGAGGACCTGCTGGGGGTCGACTCCAACTGGATCCAGCGCACCGCGGCGATCTCGCATTCGCTGTCGTCGATCATGTTCGATCGCGCGCCGGCGCTCTCGATTCAGCTGATCCGGGGTTCGTCGTAGCGCTCAGCCGCTCGCCGGCCGGGGCCGGAGCTCGAGGCGCCGGTCGGGGCCGACCGAGACCGCGCTGCGCCCGGCCAGCAGATCGGACAGATCGTCGCCCACCAGCGCGCGGCGCCAGCCGGTCAGCGTCCGGACGTCGGGCTCGGGCTCGCCGCGGCGAGCGGCCCCGACGATCAGCTCGAGTTCCGCGCGCGATGCGATCAGCTCATAGGCCAGGCCGGCCTCCAGCGCGCGGGCGCGCAGCAGGGCCTCGGCCAGCGCGATGAGCGGCGCGTCGCCGGGCTCCGAGCGGGCGCGGGCCTCGTCACGGGCGATCGGATCGGCCTGGCGCCCACGCTCGATCGCCTCGAGGATCGCCTCGCCCCGGCGCTTGATCGTCGGCGGGTGCAGTCCCCGGATCTGCTCGAGCCCGGACGTGGTCGACGGGCGGCGCTTGGCCAGTTCGACCAGCGCCGGGTCGGCGACGATCGAACCGACCGGGCGGTCGAGGTCTGACGCGGTGCGCTCGCGCCACGCCGCCAGCGTCTGGGCCACCGCGCGCGAGCGGGGGTCGAGCTGGCCGACGCGCGGCAGTCGCTCCCACGCGGTCTCGGGGTCGCGCTCGTCGGTGGCCGCCTCCAGCCGACGGCACTCCTCCCGGGCCCACTCCTCCCGGCCGCTGGTGTTCAGCCGCCGCTGGATCTCGTCGGCGAGCTGGAGCAGATGGGCCACGTCCTCGGCCGCGTAGCCGAGCTGTTCGGCGGTGAGCGGGCGCGCGTCCCAGCGCGTGTAGCTGGCGGTCTTGCCCACCCGCTGACCGAGCACCGAGCCCAGCAGGTTGCCGTAGCCGGCCTGGGCGCTGGCCCCGGTGAACCCGGCGGCGATCTGGGTGTCGAAGATGTTGTTGAGCTCGGTGTGCCAGGCGCGGCGCAGGATGGCGACGTCCTGGCGGCCGGCGTGGAGCACGATCTCGATCTCGGGGTCGCCCAGGAGCACGGCGAGCGGCTCGACGTCGAGGTCGGCGAGCGCATCGATGAGGAAGATCAGAGGCTCGCCGTCGCCGTCGGGGTTGTCGACCGCCACCTGGACGAGGCACAGGAGCGCGCGGTAGCGCCCCTCCGACATGAACTCGGTGTCGATCCCGAGCCGCCCCGCCCGTCGGGCCTCGGCGGCCGCCTCGGCGATGTCGCCGGTGTTGGCGAGCTGGCTCGAGGGGATGGTTTCCATGTTCGGACCCTACACCGCGCGGGGGCGATCAGGGCTGCCTGGCACCCGGCTCCGCGGTCTAAACCGACCCCCCTGGTAGGATTTAGCGCACACGATGATCTTCTCCTCCAAAGCCGAGTACGGCGTCCGGCTCATGATCGAGCTGGGGCGTCAGGCGCCCGAGCACCCCACCAGCCTCAAGGCGATCGCGGACGCCGAGGGCCTGCCCCTGGCCTATCTGGAGCAGGTCGTGGCGCGCCTGCGCCGCGCGGGCCTCGTGATGAGCGCCCGCGGTGCTCACGGCGGCTACTGGCTGAGCCGGCCGCCTGAGGAGATCAACATGGACGACGTGGTGCAGGCGCTGGAGGGCGCGATCGCCCCCATGGAGTGCTTCGTGCACGACCACACCGAGCGCGTGCTCTGCTCCCACCAGCCCGACGCGGGCCGTGGGTGCGCCACCAAGCTTCTGTGGACCCGCGTGCAGGGCGGCATCATCCGCTCGCTCCAGAACACGACATTGGCCGAACTGGTCGAGTTCTCGGGCCGCCACGAGGTCGAGCCCGTCGCTACGGCCGCGGTCGCCGGCGGGACACCCGCCGCCTGACAACGACACACCCAGAAACGAGACATGCCCGAACTAGAGATTCGCAACCTTCACGTCCGCGCCGGTGAGAAGGAGATCCTGCGGGGCCTGGACCTGACCGTGGGCAACGGCCAGATTCACGCCCTGATGGGACCCAACGGCTCCGGCAAATCCACCCTCGCCAACGTGATCATGGGCCACCCCAACCTGGAGGTGACCGAGGGTCAGATCGTGTGGGACGGCCAGGACATCACCGAGGCCGACACCGACGAGCGCTCCCGCATGGGGCTGTTCATGGCCTTCCAGTACCCGGTGTCGGTGCCCGGCGTGACCGTCACCAAGTACCTGCGCACCGTCATGAACGCCCACCGCGAGGCTCGCGGCGAGAGCGCCGTCGCGCTCAAGGAGTTCCGCCAGAGCGTCGAGGCCGCCATGGAGCTGACCAAGGTGCCCTCGGAGTTCAGCCGCCGCTATCTCAACGAGGGCTTCTCCGGCGGTGAGAAGAAGCGCATGGAGATCCTCCAGCTGGCGCTCCAGCGCCCCGAGCTGGCCATCCTGGATGAGACGGACTCCGGCCTGGACATCGACGCTCTGCGCGTCGTCGCCGACGGCGTCAACTCCGTGGCGGGCCCTGACATGGGCGTGCTCATCATCACCCACTACCAGCGCATCCTGCACCTCGTGCAGCCCAGCCACGTCCACGTGATGTACCGCGGGCGCATCGTCAAGGAGGGCGGTCCCGACCTCGTCACCGAGCTCGAGGCCAAGGGCTATGGCTGGATCACCGACGAGCTCGAGGAGGCCGTCGCCTAGCGGCGGCGACCTCGTGGGGTGGTGAGCTGATGTCGACGATCGAGGCCATCCGGGACCTGACCGACGAGTTCCCCACGCTGCAGCGTGAGTTCGACGGTCGCCCGGTCGCCTACCTGGACTCCGCGGCAACCTCGCAGACGCCACAGGCCGTCATCGACGCGATGACGCGGTACTACACCCAGACGCGCGCGTCGGTGCACCGCGGCGTCTATCCGCTGGCGGTGGAGGCCACCGATCAGTTCGAGGGCGCGCGCCAGACCATCGCGTCCTGGCTGGGCTCCACCACCGAGGAGACGATCTTCACCGCCAACGCCACGGCGGCCCTGAACCTCGTCGCCTATACGTGGGGCCGCCAGAACGTGAGCGAGGGCGACCTCGTGGTGCTCACCCAGATGGAGCACCACTCAAACGTGGTCCCCTGGCAGATCCTGTGCGCCGAGAAGGGCGCCGAGCTCGCCTACGTCCCCGTGCTCCACGACGGCCAGCTCGACCTCGACGCGCTCGACGCGCTGCTCGACCGCTCGCCCAAGCTGGTGGCGGTGGCGCACGTGTCCAACGTGGTGGGCACGATCAACCCGATCGAGGAGATCGCACGGCGCGCGCACGCCGCCGGGGCGATCGTCGTCGTCGACGGCTCCCAGGCCGTGCCCCAGATCCCGGTGGATCTGCGCGCGCTGGACGCCGACTTCTACGCGTGGACCGGGCACAAGGCCTACGGGCCCACCGGCATCGGCGTTCTGCACGGCCGCCGCGAGCTGCTCGAGCGCATCCCCCCGTTCATCGCCGGCGGCCACATGATCAAGATGGTGGGAGACACGGAGTCCACCTGGGCCGACCTGCCGTGGAAGTTCGAGGCCGGCACTTCGCAGATCGCCGAAGCCATCGGCCTCGGCGTGGCCGTGGACTGGATCCAGTCGCTCGGCATCGAGCGCATCCGTGCCCACGAGCGCGCGCTCGTCGCCGACGCCATCGCGCGGCTGGCCGACGTGCCGGGTCTGACCATGCACGGGCCGCCTGACGCCGCCGACCGCGGCGCGCTGGTGTCGTTCGTCATCGACGGGGCCCACCCGCACGATGTCGGCGAGATCCTCGGCCGCGAGGGCGTGTGCGTGCGCACCGGCCACCACTGCGCCCAGCCGCTCATGCGCTGTCTGGGCGCGACGGCCACGACGCGCGCCTCCTACGCGGCCCATAACACCGTGGCGGACACCGACCGCCTCATCGACGGGCTGGGCAGCGTGGCCCGCGTGCTCCAGCTCTGAACCCCGCCCGGCCGCGGCTAGCCTGAGAGGTCAGCGATGGACGATCTGTACCGCGAGAACATCCTGGAGCACTACAAGCGGCCCCACAACTGGAGCCCGCCGGAGCCCGAGCTCGAGCGTGTCGACCTCCAGTTCCATGACCTCAACCCGCTGTGCGGCGACGAGCTGACGGTCAAGCTGGCCGTTGACGCCGATCAGCGCATCGAGGACCTGCGCTTCGAGGGCCATGGCTGTGCCATCTCCCAGGCCGCGGCCTCGATGACCTCTGACGAGGTCAAGGGCATGACGGTGTCCGAGGTCCTCGCGCTGGACCGCTCGTTCGTGCTGGACCTGCTCGGCATCGATATCTCCGCCCAGCGGATGAAGTGCGCCCTGCTGTCGCTCAAGGTGCTCAAGAGCGCCTCGCTCGGCCAGACCGCGGGTTGGGAGCCGGATACGCCGGCCTCCAGCGCCGAGGACGCCGACGCCGACGCCGCCTGACCGCCGCGGCGCGCCCGCTCGTGGTCTCGCTCTGGCCGCAACGGATCGCCCGTGGGGTGGCGCTGCGCGCCGCGATGGCGCGCCACCGCGGCGACGCCGTCTACTGCCCGGTGTGCGAGCACGGCTTCGACGCGTTCAAGGACGCGCCCGACGTGGCCCTGGGACTGTGCTGGCGCTGCGGGTCGCACGGCCGTCATCGGGCCCAGTGGCTGTTCTTCGAGTCCCGGCCCGAGCTGCTGGGCGACATCGGGTCGTTGCTGCACTTCGCTCCGGAGTGGACGATGCGCCGCCGGCTGGGCGCCCTGGGCCACCTGCGCTACGTCACCGCCGACCTGGATCAGCCAGGCGTGGACCTCCATCTGGACCTCACCGCCGCCGATCTGCCGGACGCCAGCTTTGACGGGGTCATCTGCTCCCACGTCCTGGAGCACATCCCCGACGACCGGGCGGCGATGCGCGAGCTGCGCCGCATCACCGCCCCCGGCGGCTGGTGCCTGGTCATGGTGCCGCTTGACGTCGACCGCCGGAAGACCTACGAGGATTCGTCGATCACCACCCCGGAGGACCGCCATCGGGCCTTCTGGCGCCCCGACCATGTCCGCCTCTATGCGCCCGACATCGAGCACCGCCTGCGGGCTGCCGGGTTCGCGGTGGAGCGCATTCAGCCCTACTCGGCTCTCGGCGAGGCGCGCTGCCGCCACTGTGCCATCGCCGCCTCCGAGGAGCTGTGGCTCTGCCGCCCTGACGGAGAGGGCGCAGCGCCGGGAGATCGCTAGACTACGTCGGGAAATCCGATCCCCACGCTAGGTTTTATTCACGTGCCCCAGATCATCGACGTATGCGCCGTTTCCGAGCTTGGCCCCGGCGAGAAGCGGCTGGTCGAATTTGACGATCTGGAGATCGGCGTCTTCAACTGCGCCGGCACCGTCTACGCGATCGAGGACCGGTGCACCCATGACGACGGACCGCTCGTGGAGGGCGTGTTCGACCCGGAGGCGTGCACGATCGAATGCCCCCGCCACGGCTCGCTGTTTGACCTCACGAGCGGCAAGCCCAAGACCCTGCCCGCATATGTTCCGGTCGACACCTTCCCGGTGCTCATCGAGGACGACACGATCAAGCTGGAGGTGGAGTAATGGCTACTCCTGAGACGATCGCAACCAACCCGCCGGTGCTGACCGAGAACGAGCAGCTGCGGGGGATCAACTCCGACTACACCGAGCGCTACGGCTTCCACGACGCCGAGAACTACCTCTACAAGGCGCCCAAGGGCCTGACCGCGGAGCTCGTGGCCAAGATCTCGGAGTTCAAGTCAGAGCCCCAGTGGATGCGTGACTTCCGCATCAAGGCGCTCGACCACTTCCTCGCCCGCCCGATGCCCACGTGGGGCTCGCCGATGCTGGCCGAGGTCGACTTCGACGACATCCACTACTTCGTCCGCGCCTCCGAGCGCGCCGAGCGCTCCTGGGACGACGTGCCCGACGATGTCAAGAAGACGTTCGATCGCCTGGGCATCCCCGAGGCCGAGCGCAAGTTCCTGTCCGGCGTCGGGGCCCAATACGAGTCCGAGGTTGTCTATCACCAGGTCAACGCCGAGCTCGAGAAGCAAGGCGTGATCTTCCTCGACATGGACTCCGCGCTGCGCGATCACGAGGAGCTGGTGCGCGAGTACTTCGCCACGATCATCCCGCCCAACGACAACAAGCTGGCCGCGCTGAATTCCGCGGTGTGGTCGGGAGGCTCGTTCGTCTACGTCCCGCCGGGCGTCCACGTCGAGATGCCGCTCCAGGCCTACTTCCGCATCAACACGGAGTCGATGGGCCAGTTCGAGCGGACGCTGATCATCGCGGACGAGGGCTCCTACGTGCACTACGTCGAGGGCTGCACGGCGCCGACCTACAGCTCCTCCTCACTGCACTCCGCGGTGGTCGAGCTCATCGCCAAGCCCGGCGCTCGGATCCGCTACACCACCGTGCAGAACTGGTCGAACAACGTGTTCAACCTCGTGACCAAGCGGGCGGTGGCCGAGACCGACGCGACGGTCGAGTGGGTTGACTGCAACCTCGGCTCCAAGCTGACGATGAAGTACCCCAGCGTCTATCTGATGGGCGAACGCGCCCACGGGGAGATCCTCTCGATCGCCTTCGCCGGCAAGGGCCAGCACCAAGACGCGGGCGGCAAGATCATCCACGCCGCGCCCAACACGACGTCGAACATCTTCGCCAAGTCGATCTCCAAGGACGGCGGCCGCGGCTCCTACCGCGGGCTGCTGGAGATCGCCAAGGGCGCGCACGGCGCGCGGTCCAAGGTGGTCTGCGACGCGCTGCTGCTCGATGAGGAGTCGCGCTCGGACACCTACCCGACGATCCGCATCTCCGAGGACGACGTCAACGTCGGCCACGAGGCGACGGTGTCCAAGGTCGGCGAGGACCAGCTCTTCTACCTGATGAGCCACGGGATCCCCGAGGAGGAGGCGTCCAAGCTCATCGTCAACGGGTTCATCGAGCCGATCACCAAGGAGCTCCCGATGGAGTACGCGGTGGAGATGAACCGGCTCATCGAGCTGCAGATGGAGGGCTCCATTGGCTAGTTCGTCCGTGGTCGAGCTCCCGCAGTTCAAGGGGCGCGCCGGCTGGGAGTTCACCGACCTCTCCGACGTCGACCTCGGGGCCTACACGCCGGCCGCGGTCGCCCGTGACGGCGGTGTCGGCGAGTTGTGGTCGCTCGAGCAGGCCGAGCTGCCGGCGGGCGTGTCGGTGCAGGTCGACGGCGACGTCACGACCGTCACGGTGGCTCGCAACATCGTGCTCGAGCAGCCGATCTCGCTGACGGCGGTGCAGGGCGAGAGCGGGACGCTCGTCAACCAGAGCACGCGCATCGTTCTCGAGGAGGGCGCACAGGCCGAGGTCTGGGAGCAGTTCCTTTCCGCCGCTGACGACCTCGACGGCATCTTCAACATCACGACCGAGCTCGTCGTCGGCGACGCCGCCCACCTGCGCTACGTCTGCGGTCAGGGGCTGTCAGAGCACAGCTGGGTGTTTGGCGCGCAGCGCGGCACGGTCGGCCGCGACGGGAGCCTTGACTGGGTCGCGCTCGGCTTCGGCTCGCGCTCCGGGCATGTCCTGATGGAGACGCGCCTGGCCGGCGAGGGCGCCGACGCCCGCGTCACCGGCGCCTACGCCACCCACGGCCGACAGCACATCGACTTCGACACCACCCAGGAGCACGCCGCTCCCAACACGACCTCTGACCTCGCCTTTCGCGGGGTGCTGCAGGGCCGCTCCAGCGCGGTGTGGAAGGGCAACATCATCGTCGACCCCGGCGCCCAGAAGACCGACGCCTTCCAGGAGTCGCGCAACCTGCTCATCTCCAAGCGCGCCCACGCCGACGCCATCCCCGGGCTGGAGATCCAGGCCAACGACGTGCGCTGCACCCACGCCGCGGCCGTGGCCCAGGTCGATCCCGAGCAGCTCTTCTACCTGCGCTCACACGGGCTGCCGGAGGACACGGCCAAACGCCTGGTCATCGAGGGCTTCCTGGCCGCGCTCGTCGAGCGCTTCCCGGAGGGCCCGGTGCGCGAGACGCTGGCCGAGACGCTCGAGCGCCGGCTCGAGCTCATCCTCGCTCGGTAGCCCGCGGCGCCCCCTCGCAGAGCGCCCGGGCGGGAGCGTAGGATCCCGCGGGTCATGGCCCGTCTTGCCCCGATGGTCGCGCTCGGCTACGGCAAGTTCGTGCGCGCGGACCGGATCTACGCGCTCGTCCCCATCGAGCCGCCCGAGCGCGGCGACGGCCAGCGCACGCGGGTGCACGTCGAGGGGATCGCGGAGCCGCTGGTGGCCTCGCGCTCGGAGGGCGCCATCGCACATGACCTTGCGGTGGCGCTGGGCCAGGAGACGCCGCGTGGCCGTCATGGCGCAGGCAGCGGCGAGATCCCCGGCCAGGACCCGCTCTTCTACTACTCGTAGGCGAGGGCCTGGAGCGGGTTGAGCTTGGCCGCGCGGCGCGCCGGGAAGATCGCCGCCACCAGGCCCACGAGCCAGGACGCGATGAGGAAGACGATCAGTCGCCCGACCGGGATCACGAACGCGATCGAGGAGCTGTCGCGCGCGGCCAGCAGCGCACCGAAGGCGATGCCCAGGAGGATCCCCAGCACCGAGCCGATCAGCGCGGTGATCACGCTCTCGTGGCGGATCATGCGCCGGATCTGGCGACGGCTGGTGCCGACCGCGCGCAGCATGCCGATCTCTCGGGTGCGCTCGAACACGGAGAGCACGAGCGTGTTGACGATCCCGAACAGGCTGACGATGATCGAGAGAGCCAGTAGGACGTAGAGGATGTTGAGCACGCTGGAGAGGCCCGAGATCTGGTTGTCGACGAACTGCTGGCGCGTCTGGACCTTGGCGTTGGGGAACGCGTTCATCACGCCGTTGAGCGCGCGCGAGTTGGCCGGCGTCTCGCCGCCCCGCATCTTGACCAGCGTGTAGAGGTTCTGTGGCTGGGGGTAGGCGCGATCCCACGTCGCGGCCGACATCGTCACCGGGCCGAACGGCGAGCCCCCGTTAGGGGGCTTGAAGATTCCCTTGACCACGAGCGGCACCCGTCCGCCGGTCGGCGTGGTCACCACAAGCGGCGAGCCCACGAAGAGATGGTGCTTGGAGGCATAGCCGTCGTCGACGAACGCACCGGTCGCGCCCAGCGATGCCAGCACCGCCTGGGAGCCCCGCTTCCAGTCAAGGCGGACGACGCTGCCGATCGTCGGGTTGACCGCCGTGAGCTGCTCGTTGGAGCTGAACACACGCCCCTGCCCGGCGCGCACATCGCCGACCGCGATGACCCCCGGCGCCCGGGTCACCGCCTGGCCGGCGGAGATCGGGATCGGTGAGAAGTTGTTCTGGGCGGTGATCGCGTAATCACCGGTGAACACGTCGTTCACGGCGTTCTTGAAGTTGGCGATGATCCCCGCCGACAGCACGGTCACGAACGTGACGAGCGCCAGCCCGATCATCAGGGCCGACGCCGTCGAGGCGGTGCGCTGCGGGTTGCGGATCGTGTTGTCGCGGGCGAGCTCGCCGATGGCGCCGGCGATCCGGGTGGCCGGCCAGCCCAGCCACGTCGCCAGCCGCGGCACGATCCGCGCCGAGAGCAGCGCGACCCCGACGAAGATGAGGACAGCGCCCAGGCCCATGAGGATGAGCACCGCGCCCGTGCCGCTGGCCACGAAGAGGCCCAGCACCAGCGCGACGAGGCCGAGGATCGCGGTGGCACTGCTCATCACCGTGCGGTACTTGGCCAGCCGCCCCTCGGGGATCGTCGCGCCTTCGCGCACCGCGGCGATCGGCTCGACCCGCGTCGCGCGGATCGCCGGGCGCAGGCTGGCCAGCACCGTGACGACGACGCCGACGAGGAGGGCGACGATGATCGTGCGCCCCTTGATCACGATGCCGGTGTTGGGCAGCGTCACCCCTGCCGCGTTGAACAGCGCGAACAGCCCCTGGGCGAGCGCGAGGCCGACGACGAGCCCGATCACCGAGGCGATCACCCCGATCACGAACGACTCGACGAGGATCGAGCGCCGCACCTGCTTGCGCGAGGCCCCCAGCGTGCGCAGCGTGGCGAACTCCCGCGTGCGCTGGGCGATGGTGATCGAGAGCGAGTTGGCGATGACGAAGCTGCCGACGAACAGGGCCACGCCGGCAAAGACGAGCAGGAACGTCTTGAGGAAGTTCAAAAACCCGGTGATCGAGGTCGAGTCCTGCTGGGCCTGCTGGGCGCCCGTGCGCACCTGCGTGTCGCGGGGGAGGACCGGGCGGATCTGGGCGACGAGCTGCTTGGGGCTGGTCCCGGGCTTGGCGCTGGCGCGGATCTCGTCGAGCTTGCCCACGCGGCCGAGCAGCCGCTGGGCGGTCGGCAGCTGCAGCCCGGCCAGAGTGGCGCCGCCCAGCGAGGACGCCGAGCCGAACTTGACCAGCCCTGAGATCTTCAGGCGCACGACGGGACCGACGCCCTGGATCCCCACCGTCTCTCCCGCGTGGAGATGCTTCTTGTCGGCGGTGGTGGTGTCGATGACGACGCCGGCCGGGCCCGGCCAGCTCCCGCTGACCAGCCGCAGGGAGCTGAACTGCGGCTTGGCCGGGTCGACGCTGAAGCCGAGGTTGGGCGCCCCGCCGGAGGTGATGGCCTTGCCGTTGACGATTACCTGCAGGCTGCCCGACACGTCGCCGATCGCGTCCTTGACCCCGGGCAGCGACTGCACGCGCGGGAGCAGCGACTGGGAGAACGGCGGCACGTCCCCGTTCGCACCGGCGCCCCCGGTGGCCTTGGAGTCGATGACGTTGCGCCCGGTGACGGTCGCGTCGGTCCCCTGGTAGATGGTCGAGAAGATCGAGTTGAAGGCGCCGGTGATCGAGTCGGTGAGGACGAACGTCCCGGCCACCAGCGCGACGCCGAGCACGATCGCCACCGCGGTGAGCGCGGCTCTGAGCCGCCGCGTGGCCAGCCCTCTGAGCGCCACGCGGGTCACGGCTACAGGTCCTTCATCGCATCGACGATCTGATTCTCGTCGGCGCCCGCGAGGTCCTTGACGACCTGGCCGTCGGAGAGGAAGAGGAGCCGGTCAGCGATCGCCGCCGCCTTGGGGTCGTGCGTGACCATCACCACCGTCTGTCCCACCGAGTCCACCGAGCGGCGCAGGAGGGCGAGGATCTCGTCAGAGGAGTTGGAATCCAGGTTGCCCGTCGGCTCGTCGGCGAAGAGCACGGTGGGGCGGCTGAGCAGGGCGCGGGCGATCGCGACGCGCTGCTGCTGGCCGCCCGACAGCTCAGACGGCCGGTGCGTCAGGCGGTCGCGCAGGCCGGTCTCGTCGATGACCGTGTTGAGCCAGTCGGCCTCGGGCTCGCGGCCCGCGATGGCCATCGGCAGGAGCATGTTCTCCTTGGCGGTGAGCATCGGGAGCAGGTTGAAGAACTGGAAGACGAAGCCGATGTGGTCGCGCCGCAGCTTGGTGAGCGCGTCGTCGCTGAGGTGGGTGATCTCCGTGCCGTCGACGGTCACCTCCCCGTCGGTGGGCTTGTCCAGCCCGGCCAGGATGTGCATCAGCGTCGACTTACCCGAGCCCGAGGGGCCCATGACGGCCGTGAGCTTGCCCCGGTCGATCTCCACCGAGACGTCACGGAGCGCGGTGACCGTGGTGTCACCCTCGCCGTACCGCCGACTGACGGCGGACGCTGTCACGACCGGTCCCGCACGGTCGTTTTGCAGCTGCGCCTGCTGCATATGCAGCACCATACCGATCGCCGCGTCCGGTTGGTGCAAGCCTCCGTACGTTGTCGCCCGCCGGACACGGCACGGTCACAACACTTCCTTAAACTGCCCCGGGTGCAGCAGGTGATCATGTTGCGGGGCATCAACCTCGGGCCCAACCGGCGCGTCCCCATGGCCGACCTGCGGGCGCTGTTCGGCGACGCCGGTTACGAGGACGTGCGCACCTACGTGCAGAGCGGCAACATCGTGCTGGAGAGCACGGCCAAGGCCGCCGAGCTGGAGCGTGAGGCGGCGAAGCTCATCTCCGAGCGCTTTGGCTTCGACGTCCCGGTGGTCGTGCGCACGGCCCGGCAGCTCGCCGCGGTGGTCAAGCTCAACCCGCTCGGCGACGTCGTCTCAGAGCCCAAGCGCTACCAGGTGAGCTTCCTCACCGACAAGCCCGGCGCGGACGTGGTGCGCGCGTTGAAGGACGCAGCCGTCGAGCCCGAGCGCGTGGTCTTCCACGGCCGCGAGATCTACGCCTGGCACCCCGAGGGCGTGGCGCGCTCCAAGCTGTGGAATGCGCTGGCCGGCAAGGGGCTGGGGGTCACCGCGACCGCGCGCAACTGGACGACGGTGACGACGCTGCTGGAGATGGCCGGGGGCTGAGCGTCCCGGCGGACGTTTCGCTTGGTATCGGCGAACGTCAACGGCCGGCTGGGGAGAGCGAGCTGGGCGGCCGCTGCCGCCCGGGAGAGGGGGTTGTGGCGGATAGTTGCGCTATTTCCTTCACTATCCGCCACGACCCCCCAAGCGGCAGGGCAGCGCCCCCACAGCCTTCCCATCCCAAGCTCGCTGTTGACGTGCGCTCAGACCAAGCGAAACGCCGCAAGGACTACGAGGCGGTCTCGGCCTCGAGGCGGTCCGCGCCCGGATCAGCCACCTCGCGCGCCCGCCGCGGCGCCCGGACTCCCAGCACCGCGGCCACCAGGGCCACGACCACGCACCCGGCCCCGATCCGGAAGGCGAGCTGGTAGCCGCTGAGCAGCGCGTGGTCCAGGCCCGAGCCGCGAGCCAGCAGCGTGCGGGTACGGTCAGCGGAGACGGTGCCCAGCACCGCCACGCCGATCGCCGCCGAGACCTGCAGGGAGGTGTTGACGATGCCGCTGGCCAGCCCGGCGTCGGCGGCCGGCACCTCGGCCATGGCGATCGTGAGGAGCGGCATGAACGACATGCCGGCGCCGAGGCCGATGAGCAGGACCGCGACCAGGATGGTGGGCACGTATGCGGTGTCGAGGGCGATGGTGGAGAACAGGACGAGCCCGGCGGCGGCGAAGGCCAGCCCGGCGATCAGCGGCCGGCGCGGACCGAAGCGGGTCACGAGCCAGGCGATCGGACCGAGTGAGAGGGCGGCGAGCAGCAGCGTCTGGGGGAGGAAGGCCAGGCCTGTGGTCAGCGCGCTGTAGCCCCGGATCCGCTCCAGGTAGAGCACGCCGATGAAGAAGGTGGCGAACATGCCCGTGATAAGCAGGCCGCGAATGAAGCTCGAGCCTGGCAGCCCGGGAATCGCGAACACGCGCAGGGGCATGATCGGGTTGCGCAGCCGCGCTTCCAGCACCACGAACGCGGCCAGCAGCGCGACCGACACCGCGCCGAAGCCGAGCGTGTGCGCCGAGCCCCAGCCGTAGGAGCTGGCGGTGACGATCGCGTAGGCGCCGACGATGAGCGAGACGGTGATGAGCACCGACCCGAGCACGTCGATGTCGCGACCGATGCCGGGCCCTGCGTTCTCCAGGATCCAGCGCCGGCCGAGCAGCACGGTCACGATGCCCACCGGGACGTTGACGAAGAAGATCCAGTGCCAGTTGAGCGCCTCGGTGATGGCGCCGCCGGCGATCAGCCCCAGCGAGGCGCCGCCGGAGATGACGAGCGTGTAGACGCTCATCGCCTTGGCGCGCTCGCGCGGGGCGGGGAATTCGGAGGTGATGATGGCGACGATCGCCGAGACCGCGCCCGCGCCGGCCAGGCCCTGGATGAAGCGGGCGACGATGAGCACGCCCTGGGAGTTGGCGAGGCCGCAGGCCGCCGAGGCCAGCGTGAAGCCGGTGACGCCGATGAGGAAGATCCGCCGGCGGCCGATGAGGTCGCCCAGCCGCCCCGCCAGCAACAAGAAGCTGCCGAAGGTGATCAGGTAGCCGTTGAGCACCCAGGTCAGGTTGGACTGGGTGAAGTGCAGCTCGTGCTGGATCTGGGGCAGGGCGACGTTGACGATCGTGGCGTCGACGATGCTCATGAGCTGGCCCAGGCAGACCACCACCAGCGCGATCCACCGGGCCCGGGGCGTGTGCAGGCGAGAATCGTCGGACACAAGAACATCATTGCACAAGTGATCATCACTGTTGTCTGATGCTCACTGGCGCTGATACGCTCGCCCCGTGGCGGTCACCAGCGCACGCGGCACCATCACCCTGCTCTCCCGGCTGTCGAAATCCGTCTACCGCAAGACTCCGGAGTCGCTGCTGGGCATGAGCCTGCGCCACTACCTGGCGCTGTCCTACGTGGCCGACCCCGGTGGTATCTCCCAGCAGCAGCTGTCAGAGATCCTCTGCATCGACGCCAACAACACGGTGCTCCTGCTCAACGAGATGGAGGACCAGGGGCTCATCCGGCGCGTGCGCGACTCCGCCGACCGACGCCGCCACCTCGTCGAGGTGACCGACCACGGCCGGGAGACCTTCCAGCGCGCGCAGCGCGTCCGGGAGAACGTCGAGGACGAGGTCCTGGGCGCGCTCACCGCCCACGAGCGGGCCACGCTGCACCGGCTCCTGGCCAAGGCGCTCGGGGATTAGCTCAAAGATGCGCCGCTACGTCGTGGCCGACGTCTTCACCGACGTGCCGCTGCAGGGCAACCAGGTGGCCGTGTTCGAGGACGCGCAGGGCCTGAGCGCCGAGCTCATGCAGCGCACCGCCCGCGAGCTCAACCTGTCAGAGACCGTGTTCGTGTCGCCGGCCGGCGACGACGCCGAGTGCGACGCGCACATCCGGATTTTCACGCCCGCGATCGAGCTGCCCTTCGCCGGGCACCCGGTGCTGGGCACGGCGTTCATCCTCGGCGATCGCTTCGGCCTGGACGCCGTTCGTCTGCGCACCGCGACCGGGGTCGTTCCCGTGGCGCTCGAGCGCCGCGACGGCGCGATCGTGTTCGGCGTGATGGCCCAGCCGGTGCCGACGTGGACCGCGTTTGATCGCGCCGACGAGCTGCTCGCGGCGGTCGGCGTGGAGCGCTCGGAGCTGCCCGTGGAGATCTATGACAACGGCCCGCGCCACACCTACGTGCGGCTGCCCGACGAGGCGGCCGTGGCCGCGCTGACCCCCGACATCGGTGCCCTCGGCCCGCTGGGCGAGGTCGGGGTCAGCTGCTTCGCCGTCGACGGTACGCGGGTCAAGACGCGGATGTTCGGCCCGGGCCTCGGCGTCGCCGAGGATCCCGCCACGGGATCGGCGGCCGGCCCCCTGGCCGTCCATCTCGCCCGCCACGGCGTGGTCGGCTTCGGCGAGCGCCTGGAGATCTCGCAGGGCGCCGAGATCGGCCGCCCGTCGACGCTCTACGCCGAGGTGCAGGGGTCGCCCGAGAGCATCGATCGGGTGCTGGTGGGCGGCGCCGCGGTCGTCGTGGCCCGCGGCGAGTACCGCCTGGACTGAACGCGCCCCGTCGCGGCGCGGCAGGTTCGCGGCCCCGGCTTGGATAGGCTGCGGACATGAGGCTGGTGACCTTTGAGGCGCCCGGGCAGATGGGCGCGCTCTCGGGATTCGTACAGGACGACGAGCGCGTGATCGCGTTCGGCGGCCCCGATGGGGTCACGGAGGCGCTGGCCGCGGGCCGCGTGCCCGGCCCGTCGGGCGGGACGTGGCCGCTGGCCGACGTCAAGCTGCTGGCCCCGATCCCCGACCCCGGCACGATCTACGCCATCGGCCTCAACTACGCCGACCACATCGCCGAGATGGGCGACACCCCACCCGAACAGCCGGTGGTGTTCGTCAAGGTGAGCGGGTGCGTGGCCCCGCCCGGCGGCCCGATCGTCTGTCCCGAGGTGGTGCGCCGGCTGGACTACGAGGGCGAGATGGTGATCGTCATGGGCTCTCGCGGGGAGATCGGCGGCTTCTGCGTCGCCGACGACGTGTCCGCCCGCGACCTGCAGAAGCGCGAGCCCCAGTGGACCAGGGCCAAGGGCGCGGACAGCTTCTGCCCGTTCGGCCCGTGGATCACCACCGCCGACGAGGTCCCCGATCCCGGCAACCTGGGCCTGCGCACCTGGGTCAACGGCGAACTGCGCCAGGAGAGCAACACCTCCAACCTGGTGTTCGGCTGCGCCGCGCTGGTCGAGTTCATCTCGCAGACGTGCACGCTGCGCCCCGGCGATCTCATCCTCACCGGCACCCCCGGCGGCGTCGGACAGGCTCAGGACCCACCAAAGTTTCTGCAGTCCGGCGACAGGGTACGGATTGCCATTGACGGGCTCGGCGAGATAGAGCACCCCGTCCAATAATCCGGGAGCCTGCCGTCCCTGGGCGGGCACTGGGCCGTCCGACAGGGGAGGCGGGGAATGCTGCGGCTCCATCCGAGCGTGATCGACTATGTGATCCTCGGGATCTACTTCGTTGTCGTCCTGGGGATCGGCTTCGTCGCTCGGCTGGCGATCAAGACCGACCTGGACTTCTTCCTCTCAGGGCGTTCGCTCCCCGCCTGGATCACCGGTCTGGCCTTCATCGCCGCCAACCTGGGGGCGCTGGAGATCCTCGGTCAGGCGGCCAACGGCGCGCAGTACGGCGTTCCCGCCGTCCACTACTACTGGGTCGGTGCCGTCCCCGCGATGATCTTCCTGGGGCTGTTCATGATGCCCTTCTACTACGGGGCCAAGGTGCGGTCGGTCCCCGAGTACCTGCGATTGCGCTTCAACGAGGCGACCCACGCCTTCAACGCGGTGACGTTCGCCCTGGCCACCGTCCTCATCTCGGGGGTCAACCTGTTCGCGCTGGCGCTGATCATCAACCTGATGCTGGGCGTCTCGATCATCACCGCGATCCTCGCCGCGGCGGTGCTGGTGCTCATCTACATCACCTTGGGCGGGCTGACGTCGGCGATCTACAACGAGGTGCTCCAGTTCTTCGTGATCGTCGCCGCGCTGCTGCCGCTGACGCTGGTGGCCCTGCACAGCGTCGGGGGAATCTCCGGCGTCGAGCACAGGGTCAAGGCGTTCAAGGCGCTCGGCGAGCCCGGCCTCCACGCCTGGCACGGGCTGGCCATCCACCACGTGACCAATCCGCTGGCCTCGGACTGGGTCGGCGTCATCTTCGGGCTGGGCTTCGTGCTGAGCTTCGGCTACTGGACGACGAACTTCGCCGAGGTGCAGCGTGCCCTGTCGGCCCGCAACATGTCGGCCTCCCGGCGCACCCCGCTGATCGGCGCCTTCCCCAAGATCTTCCTGCCGGCGATCATCATCCTCCCCGGCCTCATCGCGGTGCTCACCGTGCACGGGCTCGGCGTCGGCAAGAGCCTTGCGCTGCAGTACAACACCGCGATCCCCCACCTGATCGGCAACTACCTGCCGGAGGGGATGCTGGGCATCGCGATCACCGGGCTGGTGGCGGCGTTCATGGCGGGCGTGGCCGCCAACGTCACGGCGTTCAACACGGTCGTCACCTACGACCTGATCCAGCCCTACTTCGCCAAGGACCGCGACAGCGCGTACTACCTGCGCGCCGGGCGGCTGGTGACGATCGCCGGGATCCTGGTGTCGATCGTCACGGCCCTGATCGCCAAGGGCTACTCGAACATCATGAACTACATCCAGACGTTGTTCTCGATCTTCAACGCCCCGCTGTTCGCCACCTTCATCATCGCCATGTTCTGGAAGCGCGCCACCGCGTGGGGCGGCTTCTTCAGCCTCGTCGCGGGAACGGCGGCGGCGTACGCCACCAACCGGCTGGCGGCGTACCACACCATCTTCCATTTCGGCTCGGCCCTGAGCGCCAGCTTCTGGCAGGCGATCATCGCTTTCATCGTCGGGGGCGTGGTCCTCATCGTCGTGTCGCTCGTCACCAAGCCCAAGCCGGACGAGGACCTGCGCGGTCTCGTGTGGGGGCTCACGCGCAAGGAGGAGGAAGAGGAGCATCCCGATCCGCGCGACAAGCTCTGGTGGCGCTCGCCCTGGCTGCTGGCGGGCGTGGCACTGGCGATGCTCGTCGTCCTCAACATCATCTTCGCCTAGGAGTCCTGAGAGATGCCTGACGCAACCGACCAGACCCCCACCGCCGAGGACGAGGCCAAGGCGGCGCGCGCGGCCAACCGCTTTGACATCCGCCGGATCATCGGCGGCCTGTTCGTCCTCTACAGCCTCATCCTCATCGCGCTGGGGCTGTTCGGCTCCACCCACGTCAAGAACAAGGCGGCCGGGATCAACATCGACCTGTGGACCGGGCTGGGGATGCTCGTCTTCGGCGCGCTGATGATCTTCTGGGCGCTGAGCCGGCCCACGGCGCCTGAGCCGTCCGCAACGTAGAGAGTGGAGATGTCGGGCGGCGCATGCGCCGCCCGGACCCGGTCGCATGCGACCGGGTCTCCCATATCTGGACTAGTGCTTGTCGATGACCCGGTCGATGAGTCCGTACTCGACGGCCTCGTCGGCCTTGAAGAAGCGGTCGCGCTCCATGTCGATGTGGACCTGCTCTTCTGGCTGTCCGGTGTGATGGGCGTAGATCTCGTCGGTCCGCTTGCGGATGTTGAGGATCTCGCGCGCGTGGATCTCGATGTCCGTGGACTGGCCCTCGAAGCCCGCCGACGGCTGGTGGATCAGGATCCGGCTATTGGGCAGCGAGAAGCGCTTGCCCTTGGCGCCGCCAGTCAGCAGCAGCGACCCCATCGACATCGCGATCCCGACGCAGATCGTCGCGATGTCGGGCTTGACGAACTGCATCGTGTCGTAGATCGCCAGGCCCGAGTAGATCGAGCCGCCGGGCGAGTTGATGTAGATGGAGATGTCCTTGTCGGGGTCCTGGGACTCCAGGTGCAGCAGCTGCGCGACCACCAGGTTGGCGATGGTGTCGTCGATCGGGCTCCCGATGAAGACGATGCGCTCGTTGAGCAGCCGGCTGTAGATGTCGAACTCACGCTCGCCGCGCGCCGTTCTTTCAATGACCATGGGGACTAGGGGCATGCTCGGAGCCTAGCGGGCGCCCTACGGCAACAGCACGGCGGTGCCCTCGAACGCGCCCGCGCGCAGGTCGGCCAACGCCTGCTCGGCGTGCGCCAGCGGGTAGGTGGTGACGGTCGTGACCACCGGGACCTCCGGGGCGAGCTCGAGGAACTCGTGGCCGTCGTCGCGCGTGAGGTTGGCCACCGAGCGGATCGAGCGCTCGTGCCAGAGGTCCTCGTAGGGGAAGGCGGGGATGTCGGACATGTGGATGCCCGCGCACACGACCGTGCCACCGGGGGCCAGCGCCTTGAGCGCCGCCGGGACGAGCGGGCCCGCCGAGGCGAAGATGATGGCGGCGTCGAGCTCCTCGGGAGGGCGTTCATCGCTGCCTCCCGCCCACGTGGCGCCCAGCGACCGCGCGAACTCCTGGGTGGGGGTGTCGCCGGCGCGCGTGAACGCGTAGACCGTCCGTCCCTGGTGCACGGCCACCTGGCAGATCTGATGCGCCGCCGATCCGAAGCCGTAGAGGCCGAGGCGCTCGGCGTCGCCGGTCATGCGCAGGGCGCGGTAGCCGATCAGCCCCCCGCACAGCAGCGGGGCGAGCTGCTCGTCGCCGAGACCCTCGGGCAGCGGCAGGCAGAAGCGCTCGTCGGCGACGGTGAGCTCGGCGTAGCCGCCGTCGATGTCGCGACCGGTGAAGCGGGCGTTGACGCAGAGGTTCTCGCGGCCCGTCTGGCAGTAGCGGCACGTGCCGTCGGTGAAGCCCAGCCACGGGACCCCGTAGCGCCGGCCGTCCTCGGCGCGGCCCACGATCTGATGGCCGAGCACGACGGGGAGCTTGGGGGCCTCGATCTCGCCGTCGCGCAGATGCAGATCGGTGCGGCAGACGGCGCAGGCGGCGACCTCGAGCAGAAGCTGCCCGGGGCCGGGGGTGGGGTCCGGCAGCGTCGCGGGCTTGAGTCGCTCACCGGGACGCTCGAGGACGATCGCTTGCATGGAGATCGACCCCGCCCGCCCGGCGCCTAGGGCGCGGCCGCCAGCCAGGCCTGGAGGCTGGTATGGATGGGCGCGGTCACCCCGGTGCGCAGCTCCTCGCGGATCTCGCGCATCGTCCCGGTGCGCTCGGCGACCACGTTGTGCTGGTGGATGGTCTCCAGGTTGACCTGGCGCGCCAGGACGAAGGCATGGTCGTCCAGCGTGGGGAACTGGTCGATGACGCCGGCGACCATCTCGCGCACGCAGTCCTCGACAAAGCGCGGACGGCGGTGGGCCTTCTCGACGACGTGGCCCTCGTCGGAGCGCTTCATGAGCTCATAGATCTCAGACGACATCGACTGCTCCACGATCTGCACGAGCGTGCCGGCGTCGATCTCCTCCTCGCAGTTCTCCGGGCACCCGACGTACAGGGTGCCCAGTCCGCGCTGGTTGTGGGTGGCGACCGGGACGGCCTCGAGGATCCGCTCGATCTCGTCGGCGGCGAAACCGTCGGCCTCGAGGCGCTCGCGGGCGCCGGCGGCGACGAGCTCCTGCGCGCACGGGCACGCGGTCATGCCCTGGGCGGTGACGCCGGTCAGCCGGCGGGTGCCCAGCTCGGTGGCCACCGCGACCCCGTGCAGCGTGTAGAGCTCCTGGGTGAGGATGTGCGAGACCGGCGCGGGCTTGTGCTCGGGGAAGCGCGCCTCGACGGTCACCTCGGCGCGCCGCGCGTCCTGGCGCTCGCGCACGAGCTGGGCGATGTGCTCGGCCAGCGTCTCGGCGCGGAAGGTCTGCTCGCCGAGGACCACCTCGCCGATGGCCTCGTTGACGACCTCCTCGAAGCGCGACATGTGCGCGCCCTTCTGATTTGAGCCCAGCTCGATCACGCACTCAAAGCGCGCGGAGAAGAGCTGCTCGGTGCCGTTCTGGCCCAGCCGGATCACCTTCTCGACGCTGTTGACCCCCACTCGGGAGAGGCTCAGCGCCAATGTCGGGGATTGCGACTGAACGTCGATCATTTCGGTGGCTGTGGTGCGTTCTATGGTCATCGCCCCCCAAAGGGTAGAGCGGTCGGCCGTTGAGCCCTGAACGCCGGTTTCGGAAATCGACGTTTGTGTGGTATCAATCGGCCGGGTCGTAAGGGATTGTTGGAGAGGGAGATCGCCTCGCGTATCGGGGGGCGGCTCGAGGCAATAGAAGAGGAGCTCAGGGGCTGTGAGCGTTGACGAGATCGTTCTTTTGAGCGACGAGACTCCGATCGTGGAGCTCGATGAACTGCGGCCGCTGATCGTCGCCGGTCAGGAAAGGGGCTACCTGACCTTCGCGGAGATCGAGACCTGCCTGGAGGAGGTGGAGGTCACCAAGGAGCAGGTTCAGGAGCTGCACGCCTATCTCGACGAGCAGGGCATCGTCGTCGTGGGCGCCGACGGGCGCCCGGCGAAGTCCGAGGGCGATACGGTGGAGGCAGGCGCCCAGCGCAGGTCAGACGGCGATGGGGAGACGCGCAAGAAGGTCGAGGTCGACCTCACCGTGGAGCCTTCGCTGGACTCGCTGCGGCTCTATCTGCGCGCCATCGGGCGCGTGAGCCTCTTGACCGCCGATCAGGAGGTCATGCTGGCGCGGCGCATCGAGCGCGGCGACATGCAGGCCAAGCAGCAGATGATCGAGGCCAATCTGCGATTGGTGGTCTCGATCGCCAAGTCCTATCTGGGCCGCGGGCTCACCTTCCTGGACCTCATCCAGGAGGGCTCGATGGGCCTGATCCGCGCGGTGGAGAAGTTCGACTACCGCCGCGGCTACAAGTTCTCGACGTACGCGACCTGGTGGATCCGCCAGGCGGTGACGCGCGCGATCGCCGACAAGGGCCGGACGATCCGCATCCCCGTCCACATGGTGGAGAAGCTCAACAAGGTGGTCCACGTCGAGCGCCAGCTCATCCAGCAGCTCGGCCGCGAACCCACCCCCGACGAGATTGCCGCGGAGCTCGACACGACGGTGCGCGAGGTGCGCGACGTCCTGCGCATGGCCCAGCAGCCGATCTCGCTGGAGAAGCCGGTGGGGGAGGAGGACGACTCCGCTCTGGGCGACTTCGTCGAGGATCAGACCGCCGAGTCGCCGTTCGAGCTCGCCGCCGAGCGCCTGCGACGCGAGAACCTGCGCCGCGCGCTGGCCGCGCTGCCCGAGCGCGAGCGCGAGGTGATCGAGATGCGCTTCGGCCTGACCGGGGAGCGGCCGTACACGCTGGAGGAGGTCGGGCGCGCGTTCAACGTGACGCGCGAGCGGATCCGGCAGATCGAGAACCACACGCTCAAGAAGCTCGAGGCGCTGCCTGAGGCGCAGCGCCTGCGCGACGCGTCGTAGCTGATCTCGGGGCGCGCCGGCTGGGTGGCGGGCGCGCTTTGAAAAAGTGACGAAAAAGTTACATTTTGCAGGGCCTTTCTGTCCGGAGCGGCGCGTAGTCTTTGGACATGCAAACGACAAAACGCAATCCTCGCGGACAGGGCGATAAGGGTGAGCTCTCCGCCGCGCTGTGGTTCGGCGAACGCGGCGCCTCGGTCTTCATACCGCTGTTTCACAACAACCCTCACTTCGACCTCGTTGCCGATTGGGGCGACGGCCCCAAGAGGGTGCAGGTCAAGACGTCTTCGTACTTTCACAACGGTCGTTGGGGCATCACGCTCTGCACCCGCGGCGGTAACCGCAGTTGGAGCGGGCTGGTCAAGACGCTTGATCCGTCGCAATACGACTACCTCTTCGTCGTAGTTGGTGATGGCCGAAGGTGGCTGATACCAGCCGACGAGGTGGGTGGCGGCAGCGGCCTCAACCTCGGCGGCCCGAAGTACGAGCGGTTCGAAATCGAGCGCGGCGTGCCACTCCACGCGACGGTGTCTCGCTAGACTCAGCGCGCCCCGGCGGGATTCCCGAGCGGTCAAAGGGGACGGACTGTAAATCCGTTGGCTCAGCCTTCGCAGGTTCGAATCCTGCTCCCGCCACTCCGGGCCTTTCGGCCGGTGTTTGCTCATGGAATCCGACGAACTCGAGACTCCTGAGGCGTCCCAAAAGAACGGTTCGGACACGGACCTCGCGGCCGCGTCGAACGGCTCGGACAGAGCGCGACGGGTGCGGCGGTTCGCCGTCCAGGCCGACTCGCACTCCGCGCTGCTGAACGCCACCCGCCGGCTGCGCCGCCAGCTGCCCGGCGACGAGCAGTTCGGCGACCCGCTGTCCACGGCGGGCGGTCAGCCCGTCGAGGTGATCGGGCGCACGGTGTCAGCGCTTCAGCCCGACCGCAAGAGCGTGCTGCAGGAGCTGGGGTTCGCCGGGCTGCAGGTGTGGCAGTCACTGTCGGAGGCGACGGGGCGCGGGCGCGGGAGCCAGGAGATGGCGGTGATGTTCACCGACCTCGCGGGCTTCTCGTCGTGGGCGCTCAAGGCCGGCGACGAGCCGACGCTGGCCCTGTTGCGCGGGGTGGGGACCTGCGTGGAGACGACGGTCGTGCGCCACGAGGGCCGGATCGTCAAGCGCCTCGGCGACGGGGTGATGGCCACCTTCCTCTCGGCCCAGGCGGCCATCGAGGCTGCGCTCGACGCTCAGGACGAGGTGGGGGACATCGAGATCGACGGCTACCGGCCGAGCATGCGCGTCGGCGTGCACTGGGGCAGCCCGCGCAAGCTGGGGGGCGACTATCTGGGCGTCGACGTCAACATCGCCGCGCGCGTCGGCGACGCGGCCAAGCCCGGCCAGGTACTCGTCTCCGACGCGCTGCTGGCCCGGATCGACGCCGCCGGCCTGCACACCAGCCGTGCCAAGCGGCTGCGCGCCGACGGGGCGCCGCGCGACCTGCACGTGGTGCGCGTCAGCCGCGTCTGAAGCGCCCCGCGTCGTCTGCAGCTTTTCGTGCATGCCAGCGGGCCGTCACGCCCAGCACCTGGCGGGTGTTAGGTTCGTCGCGCGCCGGCCGAGGAGCCGGCGGACGCGGCGCTCAACCCGCACCGATGCGGCACTCACACAGATCATCACCACGCGGGACGCTCGTATCACCGCGTGCCGTCGTGTGGGCGACCGTCGCCGCGCTGGTCGCCGTGGCGGTGTGGCTCACGGTCTCGGGCGCGCCGTTCGCGCACGCAGCCGGGAGCGGCCAGCTCAAGCAGCAGCTCTCAGACAGCAAGACACGCGTCAACGCCCTCGCCGGCGACGTCGCCGCGGCCAAGGGGCGGGTCGACCAGCTGAACGCCGGAATCGCCTCGGTCACGGCCCGGCTCGCCACCATCCAGAGCGATCTGAACGCCAAGCGCACGGAATTGCTGCGGGTGCGCAGCCAGCTGACCTCGGCGCAGGCCAGGCTGGCGCAGCTCGAGCGCGTCGTCGCCGCCGACCAGCGGGTCCTCGCCCAGCAGCTCGTCGGCACGTACGAGGGGGCAAGACCCGACATCGTCGACGTGGTGCTCGAGGCCACTGGCTTCAACGACCTGCTCGAGCGCCTGGCCTTCGCGCAGCGCATCGGCCAGCACGACGCCCACATCGTCGGCAACGTCAAGGCGGCACGGCGGGCGGTGTCGGCGGAGGCGATCCGGCTGGGAGCACTCAACGCGCGCGCCGGCCAGCTCGCCGAGCAGGCGCTCAGCGACCGCAACCAGGTGGCCGCGCTCCAGGTGCGCCTGGTCTCGCAGCGCCTCGCCGCGGCCAGGACCGCGTCGGCGAAGGCCGGGCAGCTGGCCGGCGCCAAGGACCAGGTGGCCTTGCTGACCCGGCGTCTGGCCAGGCTGCAGGCAGCCAAGCCCGCGGCGCCGCCAAGCTCCCCGCCGTCGGGGAGCCAGGGCTCGTCGGGCGGTGGCGGTGCCCCGCACGGCCCCATCTCGCACGGCTTCGAGTTCCCCATGCCCAAGGGCGACGTCTCGCCTCCGGCCACATGGTCACTGGACGACGGCGTGGACATTGCGGCCCCCGGCGGCACCCCCGAGCTGGCGGTCTGCAGCGGCACGATCGTGCTGCACGGCATCGGCGGCTTCGGCCCCTCGGCGCCGGTGCTGCACTGCGACAGCCCGCTGGCCGGATACGACTACGTCTACTACGGCCACGCCGGCCCCGGCAACTGGACCCCGATCGGCACCCACGTCAGCCAGGGCGCGGTGATCTCCGAGGTCGGCAGCGGGATCGTCGGCCTCTCGTCAGGCCCGCACCTGGAGATCGGGTTTGCGGACTCCAGCGGTTCGCCGATCGGGCCCTCGAGCGCGTCGACGATGATGTCGCTGCTGCGCTCGGCCTTCGGCGCCTGAGCTCGACTACGCGGCGGCGGCGGCCGCGAGACGCGTGACCAGCGACTTGGCGACGTCGATGAGCTCGGGCGGCTCGAGCACCTGCATCGGCGCGTCCATCATCGCCATCCACACCAGGAACTCCTGCGACCAGGACCCGCGGGTGGTCACGATGCACGCGTCATCGCCGTCGGGCTCGACCGTCGCGTACCGCGCCGGAATCCGCCGGGCGGCGGCGTCGGCGCCGATGGCGAGCCGCACCCGGCCGGGGACGGCGTCCTCGTCCCAGGCGCGGCGGCCGAGCTGCTGCTGGACGTAGGCGGCGGGGTCACCGCCGGGCACCGTGCGCCGGCGCCCGCGGCCGGCCTCGCGCACGCGCCCCTTCACCCGGTCAAGGCGGAAGGTGCGCCAATCGTCGCGGTTGAGATCGAACGCGACCAGATACCAGCGATGACCGCTGTAGACGACGGCCGCGGGCTCGATGCGGCGGCGGGTCGAGGTGTCATCGCGCGCGACGTAGCCGAACTCCAGCCGCGTCGCGTCGCGGCAGGCGGATGCGATGGCGGCCAGCACGTCGGCGTCGATCCGGGGGCCTTGGAAGGAGAACGCCGAGGTGGCACTGCTCAGCGCGCTGACGCGGCGGCGCAGCCGCGACGGGAGCACCTGCTCGAGCTTGGCCAGCGCGCGCACGGAGGTCTCCTCGATGCCGGCGATGGTGCCCGAGGCGGCGGTCCGCAGCCCGACGGCGACGGCCACGGCCTCGGCGTCGTCGAGGAGCAGCGGCGGGAGTTCGCCTCCCGCGCTGAGGCGGTAGCCGCCGGCCACGCCCGGCGCGGCCTCCACGGGATAGCCGAGCGAGCGCAGCTTGTCGACGTCGCGGCGGATCGTGCGGGGAGTGACCTCGAGGCGATTGGCGAGCTCCTGGCCGGTCCATTCGCGCCGGACCTGGAGGAGTGAGAGAAGCGCGAGAAGGCGCGCGGATGTCTGAACCATGATGGCGCGAAGCCTCCCACCAATTGCGGACCGAAGTTGTCCGCAAGGGTGGTTTCGGGAGTCAATTGAGGACCGGAATAGTCCTCAATTATCGAGAGTATTTCGGCCATGTCAACAACCACCATCTCCACTCATTCCCCGGTCGCGACTCGGTCGCGGCCACGGCTCAGCGCCGCGTGGCTGGGCTTTCTCGTTGTGCTGGCCTCGGCAGTGATGGACCTGTTGGACTCGACGATCGCGCAGACCGCCGCGCCGGCGATCCAGCGCGATCTCGGCGGCTCCTACGCCGCGCTGGAATGGATCACGGCGGCCTACACGCTCGCCATGTCCGCGACCCTGCTGCTCGGCAGCCGGCTGGGTGACGCGCTCGGCCGTCGCCGGGTGCTGCTCGTCGGGATGGGCGGCTTCGTCGGGGCGTCGGTGCTGTGCGCGTTGGCGCCGAACTCGAGTGCGCTGATCGCGGGCCGCGCGGTGCAGGGCGCACTGGCGGCGATCATGGTGCCGCAGGGCTTCGGGCTGATCCGCGAGCTGTTCGGCGACGAGGGCCAGCAGAAGGCCTTCGGCGTGTTCGGTCCCGTCATGGGTCTGGCCGCGGTTGCCGGCCCGCTGCTGGGCGGCGGCCTCGTCAACCTCGACGTGCTGGGCACCGGCTGGCGCGCGATCTTCCTGGTCAACGTGCCGATCGGCCTGATCGCGATCGTCGCCGGCCGCCGGTACCTGCCGCGCGTCGCGCCCGCCACCCCGGGGCTGCGGCTGGACGCGGTGAGCGTGTTGATGGCGATGGTCGGCAGCGTCGCGCTGGTGTACCCGCTGATCGAGGGCCGGTCGCTGGGCTGGCCGGCATGGTCGTTCGCGGTGCTCGCGGCGGGTGCGGTGATCCTCGCTGCGTTCGGCGTGCTGCAGCGCCGGCGCGCGCGCCAGGGGCGGACGCCGCTGGTGGAGCCCTCGATCCTGAGCCGCCGCCCCTACGTCGCCGGCCTGGCTGTGGTGGTCGGGTTCATCGGGGCGATGGGCGGGATGATGATCGCGCTCAACGTGATGTTCCAGGTTGGGCTGGGCTTCTCGCCGCTGGCCTGCGGCGTGGCCACGGTGGCGATCCCGGTGGCGGCGATCGGCGGTTCGATCACCTCGTCGGCGCTGCTGGCGCGGATCGGCAAGGGCACGATGCAGATCGGCATCGTGACGATGGCGCTGGGCCTGGTGGTCGTCGACCTGGTCATGCGCTCATCGGGCGGCGGCCTCAGCGCGTGGGATCTGGCCGCTCCGCTGGCGCTCACCGGCTTTGGCATGGGCATGGTCTTCGTGCCGATGTTCGACGTCATCCTCGCCGGCGTCGCGCCGCACCAGGTCGGCTCGGCCTCGGGGCTGCTCGAGTCAGTCCAGCAGCTGTCGATGTCGCTGGGGATCGCCGTCGTCGGGACGTTGCTGTTCGGCACGCTGGGCGCCGGCCATGGCGCGGCGGCCTTCGTCGGCGCCGCCGACCACGCGCTGCTCATCGCGGTCGGCTTCCTGGTGGCGGCGGGTGCGGCCGTGTTGTGGCTGCCCAAGCACGCGCGCCAGGCGCACTGATCGCGCGGTCCTCGCGGATCAGGACGCGGAGCCGCACGCGGATGGCGCGTGCGGCTCTGCGTCGCCCCGGGTTACAGGGTCGCTCGGAGCCTCAGCGCCTGGTATCCGGGATCGGTGACTTTCACCGTGGCGTGGTCACCCTTGGATCCGGTGAGCGTGACGCTCGCCGCGCCCTTCGCGTTCGTCTTCGCCGTGTGACCCTCGCTGGACGCGGTGGCCCCGCTGACGGCATCGCCGGCGTCGGTGACCTTCACGGCGACCTTGAACTTGCCGCCCTTGAGCGCCGTGGTCGACACCGTGGCCGAGAGGACCGGCAGGACGCGCGCGTAGTAGATGCCGCTCACGGCCTGCCCGGAGGACGGGAGCCCGCTCATGAGCAGGTCCAGCGGCCCGAGCCGCCCGTCACCGGACAACGTGAACAGCTGAGACCAGGTGAAGCGGTGAGTCTGAATGGGCTCGAACCGGGTCACCGCCTTGTTGGAGCGGGTCAACGCGGTGACACCCTTACCGTTGACTTCTCCGGCCCAGGCCACCCACAGCCGGCCGTCGGGCCCGGTCGCCACCCCCCAGGAGGCGGCGTGCAGGCCCTTCACCGACCCCACGGCGACCGACCCGCCTCCGTAGCGCAGAAGGCGCATGTGCGTGGTGGTGGCGAAGTCCGCGGGATAGCCGGCGAAGACGCCCGGACCCGAGTCGCGGCCGGCGACCCGCAGTACCACGCCGGTGCCGTACTGCGACGGGACGGGCGCCTTTTGCGCGGCCCCGGCGGTCGGCGCCGCCTGCTGCAGCCACAGCCCGCCTGAGCCGGCGTTGGAGCCCCATGCCGCCACCACGTTGCCCGTGGTGGCGTCGACCGCCACGGTGGGGATGCCCGCCGCGTCGTCGGTGGCGTTGGTCAGCTGACTGGTGGGGGCGCCCGGGCCGAATCCCTGCTGGATCACGATGTTGCCGCAGCAGCCCGCGGCGAGCACCGGCGTCCCCTTGGAGAGCGCGAGCTCCACGTTGCTGTCACCGAACGCCATCAAGCCGCTGCCGATGTTGACGGGGGCCGACCAGGTGGCGCCGCCGTCGGTCGAGGAGATGCCCCACGGACCGTCGACGCCGCTGGGCGACCCACCGAACGTGGCCTCGAGCGCGCCGGTGGGCATGACCGCCAGTCCCGGGATGCCGTTGGGCGAACCGCCCGAGCTACTGCTCCAGGCGAGCGCCTGCACCAGCGGACCCAGGTGCCCGGACGGGCTGATCGCGACTGACCCGACCCCGCTGGCGGAATCTCCCCAGCTGGTGTTCGTCTCGAACGCAACGTGCAACGTGCCATCCGCCGTCCGGGCAAAACCGATCGGCGACGTCCCGTAACCGACCTTCGCGACCAGCTTGGGATGCAGCGACGCGGCAGTGGCTGCAGCCGGGGCGAGCAGTCCCAATGCCAACCCGAGCAGCACACTCCATCGCAGTCCCCGGTTCCCACCTCGATCCCTCATCACGACCTCCTGTTCGTCGACCTCGTCACTTGCCTGTGACCTCAGACGGATGCGCCTGGCTGCCCCATGGCGAGCGCGCCATCTCGAGGACGCGCTCGAACGGGATCTCCGCCGCCGTGGCTGCGTCGCGGACGTCATCGCGCGTCCCTGAAAAGAGACACAGCACCACCTCGTCCTCGCGCATCAGCAGCGAGCCGAGGTAGCGCACCTGCCTGCCCGCAGCGGTCAGCCGTGCCGCCTGCTCACCGGCGCGTCGGTCCAGTGTGCGCAGGTCACTCTCGCGCACATCGGGCCACAGGCACTCCGCCACGAATTCGCGTGTCCCCTCGTTGCCCATCGCGCCCAACCGTATGTGCCCCGGTTACGGGGCGAAAGAGGGGAAACCCCACGCGTGCGAACTCGCTTCAGCCGCCCTCACCGCGCAGCGCGTTGGCGAGCTCCACGCGTGATCTCACCCCCAGCTTCCGGTAAACGCGCGTGAGGTTGGACTCGACGGTCTTGACCGACACGAAGGCGTGCTCGGCGACCTCTCGGTTGGATAGACCCGAGGCGGCCAGCTCGGCCAGGCGGCGCTCGGTTCCGGTCAGCTCATCACCGCCCGGCCCCGGCCGGCCCAGACGAGCCAGCTCGGCGTCGGCCTTGTCGGCCCAGATCGGCACGCCGACGGTCTCAAACAGTGACCGGGCCTCCTCCAGAAGCTCGCGCGCGACGCCTCGTTGCTTGAAGCGCCGGTAGGTCCGCCCAGCCACGAGCAGCGTCCGCGCCCGCTCGAGTGGCATGGTCACGCGCTCGTGCGCGGCCAGCGCACGGTCAAAGGCGGCATACGCGGCCGCGGCGTCACCGCGAGCACCGTGAAGGAGGCCGCGGCAGCGACTCGCGCAGGCCACCGCCCAATCCCGCTGGCGCTCTCGTGCCGCGGCCTCGAACGGATCGAGATAGCGCTCGGCCCGCTCGAGCTCCCCGAGCGCGATCAGCGCCTCGATCTCGTCGGGCAGGAACACGAACAGAGACGGATCGCCACCGCCCATGGCCAGCACCTGCTCGGCCAGGGGAGCGAGCGCACCGTCGACCGCGGCCGGCCGGTCTTCGGTCAGCTCGAGGAGGCCCAGCGCCCACAGCGGCCAGATCGCGCCTGGGCGCCATTGCAGGTGTTCAAACAGCGCCAGCGCCTGCTGTGCCTCGCTCCCGGCGACGTGGTCGCCCGCGTACGCGTGGACGAGCGCGCCGGCCCCCAGCGCGATGGCCGAGGCCGTCGGGTCGTCGAGGAGGGCGGCCGCCTCACTCGCCTGCGTGGCCAGGTGGCCCGCTGCCTCCAGGTCGCCCTTCCACAGGCGCGCCTGGACCATGTAGAGCAGCAGCATGGGCGCGGCCCCTTCCTGACCGCGGTCGAACGTCTCGTCGTGCAGCGTCCCCAGGCGTGCCAGGCACCCGTCGAGATCGCCCACCCACAGGCGCAGCACGCCATCGATGTAACGCGGCTGGAGTACCAACGGCGCTTCGCGCGGCTCGGGCGCCGCCAACGCCCTGTCGAGCTGTTCGGCGTCAAGGTCGGCGCCGCCCATGAACCGCACGATCGTCAGGCAGGCGAGGGCGGGCGCCAGTCCCGCGTCGTCGCCGGCCACCGTGGCATGACCGACCGCTGCTGCCGAGTGCTCGACGGCTCCCGCCAGATCGCCGAGGCTGGCCGAGCAGTACGCCAGCTCCAACTCCGTCCTGGCTTGGAGCTGGGGGTCGCCGGCTGCCACCGCCAACGCCTGTGCGGCTAGCTCGGCGGCCTGCGTGAAGTTATTTCGCCGCCCCTGAAGATGCGCGAGTTGCTGCAGACCTCGGGCGCGCAACGCGTCCGTCGGCGAGTTCCCCAGCACCTGCTTGGCCAGCTCCTCCGAGCGTGCCAGATCGCCGGCGTCGAACTGAAACCGCGAAGCCGCGAGAAGGCGCTCGCCACGGACGGCGATGTCCGCGTCCGGGGTCAGCCGTGCCGCGAGCTCACACAACCCGGCCGCCGCGTCCGGCGCGCCGCGCGACACGGCGAGCGCGGCCGCCTCCTCCAGCTGATCGGCGACTGCGGCCTCGGGCTGCTCACAGGCCAGAGCGAGATGGCGCGCCCGCTGCTCGCGGTCAGACACCATCTCGGCCGCGCGGCGGTGCAGCGCGCGACGGCGCGACAGCGCGACCGAGCTATACGCGGCCGACGCCAGCAGCGGATGCGAGAACTCCACGCGCCCCGTTTCGTCGATGGTGACGATCCCGGCGTCCTCAGCGGGCCCAAGGGAGTTCGCGTCAACCAACCGTGTGTCCGGGCCTGACATCACCGCCGCCAGCAGCACCGCCTCACGCGCCCGGGAGGGCAGCCGCCGGATTCGGCCCGCGGTGAGGCGACGCAGATCGTCTGGTACCGGCAACCCCGACAACGCGACGTCCCGCACGTTTCGGTCGCCGACCAGGCGCGCGATCTCCAGGGCGTAGAACGGGTTGCCCCGGCTCGCTTCGGCGATCCGCGCCAACACCGGCCGTGGCAGCGAGCGGTTCAGCGAGGTGGAGATGACCCGGCCGAGCGACGCCAGCGACAACGAGCCGAGAACCACACGCCGCACGTGGTCGTCCGCCACCGCGCCGCCGATCAGCGGCCCGATCACCGGCGAGCGGATCGAGCACAACAATCCGACCGGTTCGGCCTCCAGGCGACGCGCCGCGAACTCGAGCACGCGTCGCGACGGCACATCGAGCCACTGCCAGTCATCCACCGCCACCAGCACCGGCCGGGCGGACGCCAACGCGCGAACCAGACCGAGGAAGCCCGCGGCGACGGCGCGCGGGGCCGGGGCTCGCGCCCGCGGCGCCTCACGCAGGAGCGCCACGGCCAGCGCATCCCTTTGGGGCGAAGGCAGCCCGCCGAACGCGGACTCATCCACCTCCGCGAGCAGGTCTGCCAGCGCCGCGAACGACAGCTTGGCCTCGCCGGGCGCCGGCCGGCATCGCATCACGAGCATGCCACGCTGC
This sequence comes from uncultured Actinomycetota bacterium, assembly GCA_963708835.1. Classification (GTDB taxonomy): domain Bacteria; phylum Actinomycetota; class Thermoleophilia; order Solirubrobacterales; family Solirubrobacteraceae; genus Palsa-465. The sequence goes on from CAVPUB010000006.1 coordinate 227,553, forward strand.
GCCGCCAGTCCATGCGCCGCGCGCCACAGGGTGGTCTTGCCGATTCCCGCCTCCCCCTCGAGCGCGAATGCCGCGAAGCCCCCCGGCACCGCCTCGAGGAACCCTTGAACGGCAGTCAGCTCCGCATCGCGACCAACAACGCCCGTGTCCACGGCAGGCGCACTGTATCGACAGGCCGCGCCCAGCGAGCACGACGGCATCGGCTACGCTGGCTCCAGCGCCCTGTGATGGAGGGGCGAGCCGTCGATCGTCACGCGCGCCTGGGTGATTCATCAATGTCGACGGCCCCAACCGAGGACAGGCCGATGACCACACTCGAGGCGCCCCCCACCAGCGCCCCACCGAAATTCGCTGTTACGTTGGTGACGCTGACGGACGACTGATCGAGGTTGGCCCAAATTCACCCGAGGCTGAGGAGCGAGCAATGACAGGTAAGAGTGATTTCACCGAACAGGAGTGGGACACCGTCCTGCAGGGACCACCGGCCGCGGGCATGATCGTCGCGACTGCGTCCAGGGGCGGCACGTTCCGCGAGAGCTTTGCCATCGCAAAGTCCTATACCGAGGCGCGCCAGGAGCACGGCGCGAGCGAGATCCTCGACGCGATCGTGTCCGCCAAGCCTGAGGTCGACCGTCATCTCGGCCACTCACCCGAGGAGGTCACGTCGCACGGTCTCCAACACCTTCGCGACGCCGTCCAAGTGCTCGAGACCAAGGCGACACCAGACGAGGTGAATGAGTACCGGCGGTTCGTGCTCACGCTCGCCGACAAGGTGGCCAATGCCCACAAGGAGGATGGGACGGCGGTCAGCGGGCCCGAGCACGCGGTGATTGCGGACATCACCGAAGCGCTCGGAGGCTCCGGCACCGAAACCGCCTGAGCACTGGTCAGCCGCGGCGGCGATGGGAGCCGCAATGTCTGGGCTCCGCCGGGAGCGAAATGCCGCGCCCAGCGAGGGGGAGAGGCATGAGCTACGCTTGCCTCCAGCAGCGGCCGACCGAGATTTTGCAGCCCCGCGCAGCCCCAAAGCGGTGAGCGGAGGCGAGAACCAAGGAAATCCCTGCAAACGCCCTCTTAGCTCAGCTGGTAGAGCACTTCCATGGTAAGGAAGGGGTCGTCGGTTCGAGTCCGACAGAGGGCTCTGGCGAATAGCTGTGGCCGAGATCCTCGCCTGACCAGGAGCTGATCCTGTAAGCACATGCTCGGTTCTCGACGGAGCTGGTCGAGAGCCCATGTACCGGCTTGGATGTGCGCGGTCTTGAGACGGCGCGCGCGCCTTCGCCCGCCCTCGATCGCGTCGGCGATCTCGCCGCCTGGTGAAACTCGATCTCAGCCCCCAGACCGTCGACTACGTCATCCGGTTTGAGTGATGCAGCGCGACGAGCTGGACGTAGGGTTCGCTGCGTCCTGGCCGCTCTTGTCCGGTGTAGGACTACTCCCCAGAGTTGAGGTGCCGTGAGTACGACGTCCCCACAACAGGGCTTGGCGACGGCAAGCTGGGTGGGGTCTGCCCGGGCGTTCATCGCTCCACTGGCACTCGCCCAGTTCATTTGCAGCTTCGCGGGTTCCAACATGAACGTGATGATCAACGACATCAGTCACGATCTGAACACGGATGTGAAGGGTGTGCAGACCACGATCACGCTGTTCCTGGTGATCATGGCGGTCCTGATGATCCCGTGCAGCAAGTTGACCGACCGCTGGGGCCGCAAGCGGTGCTTCATCGGGGGGCTGATGCTCTACGGGATCGGCGCCGTCCTGAGCGCGATCGCGCCGACGCTGGGCGTGCTGATTCTCGGCAACTCGGTGTTCGAGGGGGTGGGCACTGCCTTCTTGATTCCGCCTGTGTACATCCTCACGACGATGGCGTTCACCTCGCTGCAATCTCGGGCGAAAGCCTTTGGTGTGATCAGCGGGCTGGGCGGCATCGGCGCTGCAGCCGGACCATTGATCGGCGGTCTCATCACCTCGGCGATCAGCTGGCGAGCCGCGTTCGTGTTCCAGGCCCTCGTCGTGGGAACCATCGTCCTGCTCAGCCGTCGCGTCGTGGATCCGGTTGCGCCCGACCCCGGGCGTCCGTTCGACGCGGTGGGGGCGGTGCTGTCCGCGGTCGGCATGTTCTTTCTCGTCTTGGGGATCCTTCAGGCGGGCGTGAACAACACGCTGCTGGTCATCTTCCTGGCGATCGGAGTCGCGCTGCTGGCCGGCTTCTTCTTCTACATCCGCTCCCGGGAGCGGGCGGGCAAGGTGGCGCTTCTGTCGACGGAGCTCTTCCGCGATCGGATCTCGAACCTTGGCCTGGTCACGCAGAACCTCCAGTGGCTGCTCCTGATGGGTGTGTCATTCACCGTGTCGGTCTTTCTCCAGACCGAGCGCCACTACGACGCGATCAAGACCGGCGTGGTCTTCACCGCAGCTACGGTGGGCGTCCTCGTCTCCTCGCTCGGCGCGGAGCGACTGGCCAAGAGGTACGCGCAGAAGACCCTGATATCGGCCGGGTTTCTCATGACCGCGGCCGGCATCGGGCTTCTGCTCGCCCTCGTGCACGCGGCCTCTTCGAGCGCCTGGGCCTTCGCTCCCGGTCTGCTACTGACCGGCCTCGGCCTCGGCGTGATGCTCACCCCCTCGGTCAACCTCGTGCAGTCGGCCTTCCCCGAGGAGAAGCAGGGCGAAATATCGGGGCTGTCGCGGAGCGTCTCCAACCTGGGCTCGTCGTTTGGCACCGCGATCGCCGGAACGATCCTGGTCTCGAACCTCGTCTCGGGCAACGGCACCTACGTCGCGGCGATGATTGTTCTCGCCGTTGTCGCCATCGCCGGGCTTGGGATCGCGACCCGCCTACCAACCCCGCCTCCGCAGACAGCCCACAGCGACGTCGCGCCTTCGGCCGCAGCTGCAGGCGCACTCGACACAGCGATCTGATTGGCGAGCCACCTCCGGGCACGGCAGCCGACGGCCTTCCGTAGACCCGTTCGCCTACCAGCAGTCGCATCCGACGGCACTCGTCGCAGGCCGGGGCTAACGAGACTCGCTGGTATCGAAACTGTGGTACAGTGAGGTTACGGAACTCACCGGTTCCGCAATGTCAACGAGATCGACGGAAGGAAGATGGGCTGAGAATGGCGACGGACCCGTCGTCAGCCCGTCCGATCGGACGACCGAGGGACGCGAGAGCGGATCGCGCGATCCTGACCGCGACGCTTCAGTTGATGGCCGACCGTGGCGTCCGTGATCTTCGGATGGACGACGTCGCTGAGCGGGCTGGTGTTGGCAAGGCCACGATCTACCGGCGCTACCGCTCCAAGGACGAGCTCGTCAGTGACGCAGTCGCGACCTTGGTCAGTGAGATCACGATTCCTGACACGGGGTCAACGCGCGCCGACCTGATGGCGCTGATGACTCAGGCCGTCGAGCTGTACAGCGCGCCGCTCGCCGCGAGGCTGATGCCAGCCCTCCTGGAGGAGACGCGTCGCAACCCAGAACTCGCCAGCACCGTCCGAGACCAGTTTCTCGCCGGCCGGCGCGCAGCGCTGAGTCTGGTCCTCAAGCGTGGCGTGCGCCGCGGAGATCTCCGTCGCGGCCTCGATCTCGAGCTGGCGCTCGACGTGCTCGGCGGCGCCGTCTTCTACCGACTGCTCGTGACCGGCGGACCGATCGATGAGTCGCTCGCGAAGGGCATCGTCGAGCTCGTCCTCCAGGGCTTCGCGCCTCACCGCAGAGGTGACGGCGCCTGACCCCCGCCGACCGCCATCCGCGCGCTCGCGCTCCCGGGACCACCCGACCTGACGCGCCGGCGCAGTGCAGCACCCAGCCCTCTCAGCACGACTACCCCTGGATCGGAGCAGCTCATGAAGATTCACGCCCTCACCACCGGACACGTCAGCGTCAAAGACAGCTTCCTGTACCCGGCTGGCGGCCCTCGCCGCCAGCTGAATCTGTTCCTCCCCGGCGCCTGGTCAGAGCCACTGCCGATCCATTGCTGGGCGATCGAGCACGGCGACCGCCTGCTTCTGGTGGACACGGGCGAGACCGCGGAGGCGCGGAACGTGCCGTTCGCACGCATGCACGTCACACCGGACCAGGAACTCCCGGCTGCGATGGCCGCTGCCGGTCTCGCGCTCACAGATGTGTCGGAGGTCGTTCTCACCCATGCACACGGCGACCACATCGACGGGTTGGTCCATCTGTCCGGCCGTGTGTTGATCAGCGAAGCGGAATTGCGCCATGTCCAGTCCAGGTCGTCAGGAGTGATGCGTCGCGTTCTGCGCCAGCCGCTGCCCGCCGGCTTCTCGCCGGAGCCGTTCGCACTCGACGGCGGCCCTTTCGGAGGGTTTGCCCAGAGCCGTTCGCTGAGTGCCGACGGTCGGATCGTCGCGGTCGCGACGCCCGGGCACACGCCCGGTCACATCTCGGTGATCTGCGTCGATGATTCCGGTCGGCACGTGATGCTCGCTGGGGACGCAACGGACACGCTCGAGCAGCTGCACGCGCGACGCGCCGACGCGGTCGGCCCGGACCCGAAGGTTCACGTCGCGACGCTGGAGACGATCCTCGCGCACTGCGCGGATCATCCGACGATCTACCTCCCATCGCACGACCCCGAGTCGCTGGCCCGCTTCACCGCCGACGCGACCGTCGACGTTCAACCGAAAGCAGAGCCGCGAGGCGGCGTCGCCGAGCTGCTCCCGTCCTAGACCACGGGTCGATATGAGCGTGAGGACTCGGGTGTCATCTCCGCAGAACTTCGGCGTTCGAGCCGCCAGACTCGCAGACACCACCACACGAATCAAGAGCCCAATCCACACTGCCGATCACCGTCTCCGCCGATCCTGACCCCAATACCAACGCGAGGGGCGGCTGCTGCGTGTGGGTCGGATTTCGGTCTTCAGGCCGGGTCCAGCAGGGATCGGCACCGTATCGTTTGGGTCGATGCGGCGAGATGAGGCGACGGCCGCCGCCCGCGCGGCTCGTTCATGAACGCTGAGGGGATCATCTGGGACGCGCTGCGAGGTGCGCTGGTGACGCGCGCGCTTGGACTCGTCGCGGACCTACGCGTGGCGCAGGCCCTGGAGACGGGGCCGCGGAGTAGCGACGAGCTCGCGCGCGAGCGGGGGGTCGACGCGGATGTCCTGGGCCGCGTCCTGCGCGCGCTGGCCAGTGACGGCATCTTCGAGGAGACCGAGCCAGGCGTGTTTGGCAATACGGCGGCCTCAGAGGTGCTGTTGCGCGACGGCTGGGACGACTTCGCCCATCTCTTCGGCGGCGTCTGGCTTCACGCGGTCGCCGGGCTTGACGGGAGCGGAGAGGCGTCCTTCCCGCGCGTCCATGGCGATGGGTTCTGGGGGTGGCTGGCGGCGCATCCCGACGAGCGCGCCGCGTTTGATCGTGCGATGGCCCAGGGCTGGCAGGGGCGCCTCGACCGACTCGAGAGAGTGGCCTGGCGTGGTGACGAGCTGGTCGTCGATGTCGGCGGTGGCAGCGGCTCGCTCCTGATCGCGCTGCTGGAGCGCCACCCGGGCATGCGCGGCATCGTCTTTGATCTACCGGAGACGGTGCGCGACGCGCGGGCGCTCGGCGAGCGCTGCGCGTTTGTGGAGGGCAGCTTCTTCGAGTCGGTGCCGCAAGGCGACGTGCATCTGCTCTCGACGATCCTGCATGACTGGGACGACGACTCGGCACGGCGGATCCTCGAGACGATCCGCGCCGCGGCGGGTCGCCGGCTGGTCGTGTTGGACAGTGTGATCGAGCCCGGCAACGGCGCCGACGGCGCGAAGTGGCTTGACCTGCTCATGCTCACGCTCGCCGGCGGCCGCGAGCGCACGGCGGAGCAGTGGCGGGTGCTGTTGGGCAACGCCGGCTGGCGGGCAACGCGGATGGGCGAAGGCATGATCGAGGCTCAGCCGGCCTAGCCGCGGCTCGGCGGCGCGTGAGTGGTGTGGCCGGCTCACGGTGACGGGCGAAAGCGTGTGAGTGCCGCCGCGTCCTCGAACCCCAGGCGCAGGTAGAGCTCGCGGCCGGCCCCGCTGGCGTCGATCGCCGCGCTGCGAGCACCCGCCTGACGGGCTGCGCGCAGCGCGATGGCGGTCATCGCTCGCGCGATCCCACGACGGCGCCAATCGGGGTCGGGGCGCGTCGTCCGCCACTCGGCGCACCGGTCGCAGCTTCAATTCGCGGGGCAACCCACCCGCTGACACCGTCCGCAGATCCCGACAGATCATCGCCGTCGCAGTGCCCGACCGCCACGTCGGATCGCCGGTGAGGAGCGCGGCGCATTGCACCGCAGGGGAACACACGGAGATCATCCCGGCCCGCGCGTCGCCGATCACGGTTGGCAGGAGGTCACGCGCTCGGTCATCGGTCACCAGCAGCCTGATGTGACGGTCACGGCCGTAGGGCCGCAGACCATTGATGCCTGGCTCGTCAACCATGCTCTGCCGCGAACGGGAAACCGCCAGGCACCGGGCGAGGAACGCCCTCACGTACACATCAAGCGCGGCAGAACCCATCAACCAAGGTAGAGATCAGGCTGGTTCTGACGGGCACGGCACCAGAGACAGACGCCCGCCTGCTCAGGACGGTTCGAGTCCGTCAGAGGGCTTCACCGGATCACTGCGTTCAGCCGCCGCGGGTCTCGCGGCCGTGCGGCTCCCAGAAGTCGAGCTCGGGCCCGATCGGGATGATGCCGGCCGGATTGAGCTGGGGGAGGTTGAGGTTGTAGCCGCGGATGAAGTGGTCGAAGTCGACCGATGCGGCGACGCCGGGCGTCTGGTAGAGGTCGCGCAGGTACGGCCAGAGGTTGTCGTAGTCGATCAGGCGGCGGCGGTTGCAGCGAAACAGGCCGTGGTAGACGAGGTCGAAGCGCATCAGCGTCGGGAACGCCCTCCAGTCGGCCAACGTGTGCTGCGAGCCGGCGAGATACCGGCGCCCGGCAAGGAGCGCGTCCATTCGGTCGAGCGTCTCGAACACCGGCCCGACGGCCTCGTCGTAGGCCTCCTGCGATGCCGCGAAGCCCGCGCGGTAGACGCCGTTGTTGAGACCGCTATACACCCACTCGTTGACCGCATCGATCTCCGCGCGCAGGTGGGCGGGGTAGAGATCCACCTCGGGATGCTCGGCCCACTCGTTGAAGGCGCCGTCGAGCATCACGATGATCTCCGACGACTCGTTGTTGATGATCTGGCCGGTCGTGCGGTCCCAGAGGACGGGGACGCTGTAGCGGTCGTCGTAGCCGGGGTACGAGCGCTCGTAGGCCTCGGACAGGTATTCGAAGCCATTGATCGGATCACCCGTGGCGCCTGGGGCCTCGCGGAACGCCCAGCCCTTGGTATCGCGGATGGGATCGACCACGGAGAGGCCGACAACCTGCTCGAGCCCCTTCAGCGCACGCACCGTGGCGGTGCGGCTCGCCCATGGGCAGCCGAGCGAGACGTAGAGGTGATAGCGCCCCGGCTCGGCCGGGAACTCGGCGCCGGCATCGTTTGACACCCAGCGGCGGAAGATGCTGTCGCGGCGGATGAACCGCCCCGAGTCGTCGCTGTCGACGCCGCCCGGGACGCCCTTCCAGAAGTCGGTCTTGACACTCACCGGTGCACCTCCGTGCCGATGCCGAGGGGGCAAAGCGATCGCAATTGCGCGCCGTCAGTCTATTGGTGTCCCGCAGCGCGAGCGGAGCCATGCGCTGGCTGGGGAAGCCGCGGCGGGGCGTGCTTGACTGCCCGCGAGTGGCACGGATGTCAGCGACGATCAAGACGACGGGCTCTGGCGGCGACCGCCGACAGGCCGCGGTCGCGCCGGGGTCCGGAACGGCCACGGGCGATGTCACAGCTCCAGGCAAGGATCGCAACTAAGGGCATGAGCACAGAGTCAAGAACAGTGGTGAGGACGATGCGGGAGCGTCCGGTCGCGATAACCAAACGGCCGCGCGCGCACCCGCCGACCTCACCACTCGAGGAGTTCGAGCAGGTGTATCTGCGCAATGTCGACGTCCTGATGGGCTACTTCGCGCGCAGATGTCGTGATCCGCAGACGGTCGCCGACCTCACGTCCGAGACGTTCGTCCGGGCCGTGGACGGCTTCGCCGGGTTCGACCCCCGCCGGGGATCGGACCGGGCGTGGCTGTTCGGGATCGCCGCCCGCGTGTTCGCTCGCCACTGCGAGCAGTCGGCGGACGGCCGGGACGCGGTTGCGCGTCTCGGCGGCCACCGGGTGCTCGACGAGGATGAGATCGAGGAGCTCGCCGAGCGGATCGATGCCGAGCGCCAGGGCGCCGCGCTGCTCCGGCGCTGCGAGCAACTGCCCGCGATCGAGCGGGCGGCGATCGAGCTCGTCGATCTGGAGGGGCTCTCCCCGAAGGAGGCGGCGCTCGCCCTCGGCGTGTCCCGTGTTGCGTTTCGTCAACGTTTGTCCCGGGCGAGGTCCCGGCTGAGAAAGGAACATCAGAGCAATGAGTAAGTTCACGGATCATCTGTGGCGGGACCTCGTTCAGGAGCACGGCCCGACGCTCGCGCAGGTCGATCGGCCCGAGCCGGGCCGAGCGGGTGGGCGTCTCCTCCGGCGCCCGCGCGTTCTCGCGGGCAGCACGTTGGGGCTGGCCGGGGTCGGCGCGGCGCTGGTGCTCGCCCTCGGTGGGACCGCGGCAACGACGCCGGCATTCGCCATCACGACCAACAACGATGGCTCGGTGCTGGTGCATCTGAACTACACGACGGACCAGAACCTTCCCCAGGTCGACGCCAAGCTCGCCTCGATGGGAATCCATGAGAACGTCGGGATCCAGATGGCGCCCGGAGCGGCGACCGTCCCCGGCCCGGTCACCTGCACCCCGACCGGAGGTGAGTCCGGGCGCACGGTGAAGGTCCTGGTGGGCGCGAACGGCACCGAGGTCATCGGCGCGGGCCAGTCCGCGGGCAACACGGCCGAAGGCTCCTTCCACCTGGTGAGCTGCTCCACGTCAAACAACAACGGCTCGGGCAATACCGGCAACGGCTGATCCCCTGACGGCCACCGACGCCCGCCCCGCGCGGGCGTCGGCGATGGCGCGACTCGCGGTCCGGCCCCCGGAGGATGCTGGGGGCCGGACCGCGGTGCGCTGGCCGTGGCTGCTCGTCGCGGCCGCGGTGGGATGGAGCCTCGTCAGCCTGCGGGCGCAGACCCTCGGCGTCACGTACCTCAACGACAGCTCGCTGCACGAGCAGATGGTGCGGTTCGCCACGGCGCAGCTGCGCGCCGGGCATCTGCCGCTCACGAGCTGGTTCCCGTTCCTCGGTGAGGGGTCGCCGCACTTCCTTCACTACCAGAGCCTGCCGGCGATGGTCACGGGGCTGGCGGGGCTGGCGGTCGGCCCGGACGCGGCGTTTCGCTGGTCGCTGTACCTGCTCTTGTCGCTGTGGCCGATCAGCGTCTACTGGTCGTCCCGGGCGTTCGGGGCGGGCCGGCCGGCGGCGGCCGCGTCGGCTGCGATGGCCCCGTTTCTCGTGAGCGCCACTGGGGTCGGCTACGAGCAGCACGCCTACGTGTGGACCGGGTTCGGCGTCTGGACGCAGCTGTGGGCGATGTGGACGCTGCCGCTCTCCTGGGCGTTCAGCTGGCGGGCGATCCGCGATGGGCGCGGCTACCTCAAGGCGGTGCTGCTGATCGCGCTGACCGTCGCGCTGCACTTCGAGACCGGCTATCTGGCGCTCGCGGTGCTGCTCGTCTGGCCGTTGGTCGCCGCCGGCCCGCTCGCGGCCCGGTTGCGGCGCGCTGCGGTTCTGCTCGGCGGCTCGCTGCTGGCGTCGGCATGGGTCATCGTCGCGCTGTTGGAGCAGCGCAACTGGGCCGCCGTCAACGAGGCGGTGCAGGGCACCGGCCTCGTCAACGGCTACGGCGCCCAGCGCGTGGTTGATTGGCTGGTCTCCGGCCAGCTCCTCGACTACGGGCGGTTGCCCGTCGTGACCGTGTTCGCAGCGGTCGGCTTCGGATTGGCGTGGCTTGCCTGGACCGCGGACGTCGAGGGCCGCGCCCTGCTGGTCGCGCTCGCGGTGTGTCTGCTGCTCTCGTTCGGTCGCGCGACGTTCGGGTCGCTCGTCGACGTGATCCCGGGTAGCGGCGACATCTTCTTCCGCCGCTTCATGATGGGAGTGCAGCTGGCCGCGCTGCTGCTCGCCGGTCGCGGAGCGGCGTGGGCGGGAGCCCGCTGCATGCGGGTGCTCAAAGCCAGGGCGCGCCGCTGGCCGCCCGGCCTGTCCCCGGCTGTGGTGCTGGTCGGCGCGGTCGCCGTGCTCGCGCCCGCCTGGCTGCAGCTCGGCGCCTTCGCCCGCCACGATGGCGCCGCGATCGCGGCCCAGCGCCGGGCGGATGCGACCCATGGTGCCCAGCTGGACCGTCTCGTCGCGACGATCAAGCGCGACGGCGGCGGGCGGACGTACGCCGGAATGCCCACGAACTGGGGCCAGGAGTTCACCGTCGGGACCGTGCCCGTGTTCAAGTACCTCGAGAGCCGCGACGTGGACGAGGTCGGCTACACGCTGCGCACGGCATCGCTGATGACCGACCCGGAGCTCTTCTTTGACGACCGCGATCCCTCCGACTACCGGCTCTTCGGCATCAGCTACCTCATCCTTCCCGGCCGTGAGCGGTCTCCCGTCCGCGCGCGGCTGGCGATGCGCTCCGGTCCCTACGGGCTGTGGAGGATCGACGGCACCGGCTACGTCCAGGCCGGCCGGGTCATCGGTGAGATCTCAGCGGACCGGACGGACCTGGGCGCCCGCAACATCCCGCTGCTGCGCTCGACGCTCGCCGCGGACGACGCATACCTCGGCGTCAGGTACGCGTCCGGCGGTGGCGGGGAGGGCCGCCTGCCGACGGCGCCAAGTCAGTCATCGGTCGGCACGGTCCGTGCGCAGCCCACCGATCTCGACCACGGCGAGGCCTCGGCGACGATGCAGATGCGCCGTCCCGGGGTCGCCGTGCTCAGCGCCTCCTATGACCCCGGGTGGACGGCGACCGTGAACGGCCGGCAACGACCGACCCGGATGGTGGCGCCGGCGCTCGTCGCCGTCGACGTCCCCGCGGGCACAGTCCACGTCGTGTTCCGGTTCCACGGCTACGACGGCTACCCGTGGCTGCTCCTGCTGAGCGGACTCACCCTTGTCGTACTCGCCGGCGCATCCGCACGGCGGGGCCAAATCGCGTCTCGGCGGCGCCGGTGATCTCAAAGCCGACCCGCTCATAAAACCCTTGAGCCGGGCCCGCGGTGACCTCCAGGGACGCGGCCCCTGCCGCGGCCGCCCGTGCGGCGGCATCCTCCACCAGCGCCCTTCCCACCCCGCATCCCAGGTGGGCCGGCTCCACGAACAGCCCGTCGAGCTCGTGGCGGTGATCATCGGTCGGGATGACCACCGAGAAGCCGACCGGCGTGTCCTGGTCATCGACCCCGACGCGGACGAAGCCCTGGTCGATGAAGCTGGGCGGCAGCGCGATGGCGTCGGGATTGGCGGCCAGCTGCTCGCGATACTGATCCCAGATCCCCGAGGATCGGCGCTGCAGCATCTCCAGAGCGTCCGCCTCTCCCGCCCGCGCGTCCCGGATCCGGATCGCGTCGCCTGGCCGCAGGGGCTGACGCAGCAGCCGCTCGGCGGCCGCTTTGGGCCGGCCGCCGGCGCCTCGACGGTCCGGGCTCATGCCGTGACCGCTGGAAGCACGGTCGTCGCGGCGAGCTCGATCTGCCGTGGCTCGTCGCCCAGGGGCCAGAGGTACACGCGGTCACAGCCTGCCTGCGCATAGCGCGAGAGCAATTCCGCGCAGCGCGCTGCGGGTCCGACGCACAGCTGGTCGCTCAGCGACTCTGCATCGCGCCTGAGCATCGGGGCGAGGACCTCTCGCAACACGCGATCGGCGTCGCGAGGGTCTTCGGTGATCCAGGTCCACATCGTCGCAAGCGCGTTCGGGAACCGGTCAGGATCCTTGCCGCGCGCGCCAAGCTGCTCAGACAGCGACTGCTTCGCGGCCCTGAAACCGTCGGGCGTGGTGTTGTACGCCGAGGCGAGCCAGCCGTCGCCGAGACGCGCGACGCGCCGAAGACCGGCGGCCGAGCCCCAGCTCCCGATCCACACCGGGATCCCGCCGGCTCGGCGTGGGGCCGGCGCCAGCGGGGAGCCCGGCAACGAGTAGTGGTGGCGGGTCTCCGGTGGCGGTTCGTCTCGCAGCAGCGAGCGCAGAATGGCGACGGCTTCGTCAAACCGCTCCCAGCGCTCTTTGAACGCCACGCCGACCGCGTCGTAGTCACGCTCCGATGAGCCAGGCCCGACCCCGGCAATCACGCGCCCGTCGGACAGGACATCCAAGGCAGCGAGCGTCTTGGCCAGCGGCACAGGACCGCGCAACGCGACATTCGCGACCGTCGTCGCCAGCTCCATACTCCCGGAGTGATCGATGACGGCAGCCAGAGCCGTCGCGCCGTCAAGCCACGGCGTCTGAAAGAGGAAGTGGTCGTTGGCGGAAACCGCGGCGAAGCCGCTCGCACGCGCCGCGTCGGTCGCGCCACTCAGGCGCGCGAGCGACTGCCCTTCCTCGCCGAACTCCATCAGCGGCAGGTGTAGGCCGAGTTCCACGCCGGGCCGATCCTCTCACCTCACGACTGGCCGCGTTGCCAATCGCCCTCGCCACGCTGAACCCCGGTCACCCAGGCGTCGATGTCGCCCAGCCGCAACGCTCGCGCCACCGACACCCGGTGGCGGCCGTCAACGACGTAGTAGCCATCCCGCTGATGGCGGAGCACCACCGGCGGTAGAGCGATGCCCTTGCGGTGCGCCAGTGCGATCCGTTCCCAGCGCCGGCGCAGCGCCTCTGATGCGGGACGCCAGTGTGCGTCGAACCCCGAGGTCGGCTCCAGCGTTCCGACGATCGCGCCCAGCGACACAACCTCGAGCCGCGATGGTCCGGGTGCCAGGAGCGTCGAGGCAGCGAGCGCTCTCGGCCGGCTACCGCACCGGCAACGACGCACCCAGCGCCCGAGCCTCGCCGCGAAATATGCGCGACGCGCTCGCCGGAAGTCCCACTCAGCGTCGACGGGCGCGAGGCCGGTGCGGTAGCGATGTGCAGGAGCGAACATGGCGGTGAGTGGAGGCAGTGAGGAAGCCGTTGCCATCAGCAATCCGCCTCGTCCTGCATGGCAGACGTCCGGACCGCCGCTTTTCTTCCCGCGGTCCTGACGGCGGACGGGCTTCTGCGACGACGTGGTCTAGGGGGCGCGGCGGTTGACGATGAGCTCGAACGCGTCGGCGACATGCCATTCGTCGGAGAGCATCACCGGCTTGCCGTCGGCGTCGTGGTCGGTCTGACGGATGTGCAGCAGCGGGGTCCGCGGGCGGATCTGCAGCAGCCGGGCCACCTTGGCGTCGGCCACGATCGGCTTGAGGTGGGCGGTGGCCCGGGTCACCTTGTGGCCGGCCCACTCGAGCACGACGTACAGCGAGTTACCGAGCATGTCGGCGTCGGTGGTACCGAGCACGGCTTCGGGGATCCGGTCGCGCGAGTAGATGAGCGGGCGGCCGTCGCCGAAGCGGATGCGCTCCACCTCGACCACGCGGTCCTCCTCGCCGATCCCCAGGCGCTCGGCCTCGGTCGGCGTCGGCGCGCGGAACAGGGTGTGCAGGACGGTCTCGCTCGGCTCGTGGCCGGCCTCGCGGATCATCGCCGTGTAGGAGACGTTGGTGTCCAGCGCGTGGCGGCTCGGGGCGGGCGCGACGAAGGTGCCGTTGCCCCGCTGGCGGGCGAGGTGGCCGGTCTCGAGCAGGCCCTGGATCGCCTCGCGCACCGTGGCGCGGCTGACCGCGAACTGCTCGGCCAGTTCGTACTCGTTGGGGAGCTTGTCGCCCACGGCCAGCCGGCCGCCGCGAATGTCGTCGAGCAGGCCGCTGCGGACCTGCTCCACCAGCGATGGCTGACGGACGCGCCTCATCCTCGCGTCCGCGCGCCGTCGGCGACCACGTCGAGGGCGAGGACGCGCGCGACCTGCTCGCGTACCGACGGCGCCCCCGGCAGCCGCTCCTCGAAGATCGCGCCGCCGATCGTGAAGCCCCACGCACCGGCGTCGTCCACCGCCCGGATCTGGTCGGCGCCGACGATCGAGCCCGCAACGATCACCGGCCCTGAGATCGCCTCGACCACCTGGCGCGTCAGCGCCACGGGATTGGTATCGGGGTGGCGATAGGCGAGCAGGTCGACGCCGTGCACGCCGGGACGGGCGGTCAGCTCGCCGGCGTGGGCGGCGATCGCCTCCGGCGCGCCCTGCAGGACGCTCGGGTGCCCGACGATCGTCCCCGGGAACGGGCAGTACCTGACCTCGGTGCCGGCCAGGATCGCGCCCGCGTCGTCGGGGTTGGTGCCGCCGAGCACCCAGTCGACGCCGATGTCGAGTGCCGCCCGCACGGAGCGAAGCTCGTCCTGCACCGAGGTCGAGACCACCTCCAACATCACCTCCAGCCCGGCGTCGTGTGACCGTTCGGCGATCTCGGTCAGCACCTCAGGCGGCTGGCCCACGTCCTTGAAGCCGATGTAGCGCAGGCCGGCATCCTGCACCTCGGTCAGCACCTCGAGCGCGTTGGGCACCGTGGCGTCGTTGTGGGTGAGCATGAAGATGAACTCGATCATCGGTCAGTCCTATCTGGTTTCAGGGATGAGATCACGGATGGAATCCAGCGTGTGGTCCGGGCGCACGTCCCCGGCGGCCGCCTCGGCCGCGCTGGTGGCGCCGCTGAGGACGAGAATCCCGGTGGCGCCGATCGACTGGCCCATGGCGACGTCGGTCCCCGGCCGGTCGCCGACGACGGCGGTCGCCTCAGGGGCGACGTCCAGGCGCTCGAGCACAGCGGCGACCATGTGGCGGCTCGGCTTGCCGACCACCGCCTCGGCCCGCGCTCCCGTGCATGCCTCCAGGGCGGCCAGCATCGCCGCGCAGTCGGGCAGCCCCCCGTCACGGGTCGGACAGAACGGATCGGGATTGGTGGCGACGATCGCCGCCCCGTGCTCGCGCACCGCGCGATAGCCCGCCAGGAGCTTGGCGTAGTCAAAGGTCCGGTCAAACGAGACGACGACGACGTCGGCGGCGTTGGGGTCGTCGGTCAGCGCATAGCCGGCCGTGGTGAGGCGCCGGCGGACCTCGGCCTCCGCGATCGGCAGGACCGTGCTGCCGGGGTGGGCGTGGCCCAGGTAGCGGATCAGGGCGTCGACCGACGTGACGATCTCCGCAGGGTCGGCCGGGATGCCGAGGCGGGTCAGCCGCTCGGCGTAGTCGGTGGCCGGATGCAGCGGGTGGTTGGTGACGAAGGCGACCCGGGCGCCGTCGGCCCGCAGCCGCGCGATGGTCTCGTCGGCCCCGGGAATCAGCTCGTCGTCGACGTAGAGCGTGCCGTCGAGGTCGAAGATGTAGGCATCGAACCGACGGAGGGCGGGGCTGGTCACAGTCCGCCGCCCAGCGCCTCCACCCGCGCGATCAGCGCGTCAACGTCGGCCGGCTCCCACCGTCCCATGAAGAACGCGAGGTCGGCGACGGTGAATCGGTCGCGCATGAGGTGGCAGTGCCCAAGCGCCCACCGGCCCCGCTCGGGATCGATTCCGAGGTCTGAGAGCCGGACCGGGGCCTGGGCACGTTGCAGGGCGGACACGAGACGCTCAGGGGATGCGAGCAAGCGGCTGACGTCGGCATCGAACCACGGCCAGCGGTCGGCCAGGGTCTCGAGCCGGGGCCGGGCCGCGTTCCAGCGGGCCAGCTTGCGGCGGTAATCGCTCCAGCACTCGGCGGCCATCGCACCGCTGGGATCCGCCGCCGCGAACGCGTCGGTCACCCGGGCCTCCATCTCGGCCTCGTCGGGGAAGCGCAGCGACGCCAGCCCGCCGTCGGCGGCGGCCTCGCGGACGGTCTCCCATAGGGAGGCGCCGAACGCCGACAGGACGCCGACCTTCGCGCCGTGCAGCGTCGCGCCCTCGGCCTCGGTCATCTCCAGCAGATGGCTGACCGTGTGCTCCATGCCCGAGCCGGGCGCCGTGCGCCCCGCCACCCCCATCGAGATGCCGCTCAGGGTCAGCGCGGCGGCGAGCAGTTCGATCGCGTCCGAGTCGCCCGCGCCGATGCCCTCGGCAGCGTCGACCGCAGCGTCGACGTGATCGCGGGCGAGCGTCACCACCGCAGCTGAGAAGCTGTCGTCCTGGCCAACGAACCGCGCCAGCAGCCAATCGGCCGGGGCGGTGTAGGTGGCCAGCAGATCGCCGAGCCCGGCCTGGTTCATGACCGGCGGCGCCAAGCCGACCACGTCGGTGTCGATGACGAGCCGGTCGGGCCATCGGGTGGGCGTCGTGCGCTTGACGCCGTCGACGACAAGCACCGACTGATCGTCGGCGAAGCCGTTGACACTGGCGGCGGTCTGGACGACGACATGGGGGAGCTCGTCGAGCTGGGCGCTGGCGTACTTGCCGATGTCGGCGATGGTGCCCGACCCGACGGTGACCAGCAGCGCGGCACCGCGCACCGCCTCGACGGCGGCGGCCAGGGTCGGGGGATCGGCGTGGACCTCGGCCGTCTCGTCGCCGAGGTAGGCGATGTGGACGGGCCCCTCGCCGGCATCCTCGAGCGCGGCCGCGACCGCGGCCTTGATCTCGCCTCTGGGCCCGGGCATCGGCCGGCGGTCCATGAGCAGCGCGACGTCGCCCGCCCCCGCACGCAGCTCGCCGGCCAGCGCGGCCACCTGGTCGGACACGCCGGTCCCGAGCAGCACCCCGCCCAGGCCCAACGGCTGCAGCCGATCGGCCTCCGGCGCCGTGGCCAGCGAGGCCCGGATCTGGTCGGGGCTGCGAGCCAGGTCGGCGCCCTTGAGACCCCGCGCCGCCGTCATGCCGGCTCCCCGGGACGCGGGGTCCAGGTCTGCACGGCATCGAACAGGGAGCGGTACGCCGCATAGCTCTCGGCGTAGATGTCGGCCGTGCCCGCGTCGGGAACCACCGGGGCGGAGTCGAGCTCGACGCACGCCCCGACCGCCGCCTCCAGGTCGGCGAAGGCGCCCGCGGCGACTCCGGCCAGCATCGCCGCGCCGGTGCTCGTCGCGCAGTCACCGAGCACCCGGCGCACCGGCCGGCCGGTCACGTCGGCCTTGATCTGCAGCCACAGCGCCGAGCGCGCGCCACCGCCGACGACGCGGATCTCCTCGCCTCCGACGCCGAGCGCGTCGAGCCGGTCGACGATGTCGCGCAGCGCGTAGGCGCAGCCCTCCAGCACCGCGCGGGCGAGGTGGGGGACCCCGTGGCCGAGGCCCAGGCGGGCGAAGCAGCCACGGATATCGTCGTCCCAGCGGGGCGCCATCGAGCCCGACAGAGCGGGCACGAAGATGACCTCGTCGCTGCCGGCGGGGCCTCCGCGGCCGCTGAGAACAGGTCGCCCTGGCTGCGGCCGGTGACCTCTGAGAGCCACCGGGTGCTGCCCCCCGAGACGAAGCCCGGGTTCTCGACCAGCAGGGTGCCGTCGACGGCGTGGGCGTGGGTCTCCACCAGCCGCTCGTCGTCGATGACCACCGTCGTGGCCGGGATCGCCACCGGCTCGGCGGTGCCGGTCACGTCGACGAGCACCCCGGGCCCGACCGCACCGGCGCCGAGCGCGGCGCCGTGGTCGTCGCCGGTGCCGGCGACCACCTGGGTCTGGGCCGGGAGGCCGAGCTGCTCGGCGGCCTCGGGGCGCAGGTGGCCGATCACCGCATGCGCCGGCGCGATGGCGGGGAGATGGCGTGCCTCCAGGCCCGCCGCCTCGAGGAGCTCCTCGGACCAGTCGCGCGCGCTCGAGGTCATAGAGCAGCGACGAGGAGGCGTTGGCGTGGTCGTGAACGGTCTCGCCGGTGAGCCATCCGTTGAGATAGGCGCCGACCGAGGCCAGCCAGCGTGCTGAGCGGTACATGTCGGGCTCGTGGTCGCGCAGCCACATCGCCTTGGGGCCGCTGTGCGAGGAATCCGGGTTGAGCCCGGTGAGCCGGTGCAGTCGCTCATCGCCGGCGGCGGCGGCGAGCGCGGCCGTCTCGCGGCCGGCCCGCCGGTCCATCCAGATGATGGCCGGGCGCAGCGCCCGGTGATGCTCGTCGAGCGGCGACCACGCCGTCGACCTGGCAGGCCAGGCCCAGCGTCACCGTATCCCGCGCGGTGACGCCGGCCTGCTCGCAGGCGCCGCGCACCGCGGCCGCCAGCGCTCCCGTCCAGTCCTGCGGGTCCTGTTCGGCCCAGCCGCTTGCCGGATGGTGCAGGCTGCAGGGGGCGTCGTGCAGGGCCCGGCGCCGCCCCTCGTCGTCGAGCACGCAGGCCTTGACGCTCTGCGAGCCGACATCCACGCCGATCAGGAACGCCATCGTGCCTAACCCTCGTGGGGGTCGAACGCGTCGGTGTTCTTGGCCTCGTCGATCGCACCCGTGGCCAGCACCGACCCGGCGACCTTGAGCGTCTGGGGTCGAGCCTTGGCCAGCCAGACCGCGCCGGCGGCGGCCAGGACCACCCAGCCGACGATCACCCACGGGAACCAGGTGTAGGGCGGTCCGGTCTGCTCGACGATCTGCCCGACCAGCAATGCGACGATGAGCGCGCCGCCGCCGATCGGCAGCACGCCATGGCGCAGCAGGTTGAAGCGGCCCACGGAGGCGAAGTGACGCGCCGCCGCCAGGTTGGTGAGCACGTAGACGGGCAGGATGCCCAGGGTGAGCAGGAAGCCGAGGTACCCGTAGACGTTCGACCCGCCGGCCGGATTGCCCAGGCCGCCGCTGACCGCGCCGACGATCAGCGCCGAGACGATCGCGAAGGCGCCGGTGAAGAAGACGGCGCGAGAGGGCGTCATCCGCTTGGGGTCGATGTACCCGAGCGATTTCGGCAGCAGCTCCTCCCTGCCCATCGTGTTGAGGATGCGGGAGATGCCGTTGGCCGAGTTGATCATGACCGCGAACATGCTCGACACCGAGGCGATGATCACCGGCCACTTCATCCACGACGCGTACATCGAGGCCAGCGTCGTCCACGGCGCGTCGGACCCGGTCAGCGCGTTGGTCGCCTTGGGCCCGAGGCCAAGGACCTCCGCCCAGATGCAGAAGCAGTAGAGCACTCCGACGGCGAGCACGCTGAGCATGACCGCGCGCGGAACGGTGCGCTTGGGGTCGCGCACCTCGTGTCCAAGGGTGGCGGCACCCTCGAAGCCGACAAAGCTGAGCGCCGCGAACACGAAGCCGGTGACGATGCCGTGGAATCCGTTGGGAGAGGCGGCGGGGTTGAACGGGTGCAGGTTGATGCCGGAGTGCCCGCCGTTGACGAGGATGATGATCGCCATCAGCAGGACGATGAACACCTCTACCGAGAACAGCATGAGCGCGGTGCGCAGCGACGTGCGGATGCCCTCGAAGCCGAGGAACACCATCAGCAGGGCCGGGACCATGCCGATGATCCACCACGGGATGTTGACGCTGAACTCGGTCCGGAAGGTGCTCTGCAGAAACGAGCCGATCAGGCCGATCTCGGCGGGCGGCAGCAGCGCGTAGGCGACGAACATGAGCGCGCCGGTGACGAACCCGGCGCGCGCCCCGAGCCCGCGGGTGACGTAGGTGTAGAACGCGCCGGCGCTGGGGAACTCACGCGCCATCTCCATGATGCCGCTGGCCGTGATGAGCATCGCCACGGTGCACAGGAGATAGACGAACGGAGTCGCCTCGCCACTGAACGGGGTGGAGAACTGCGGGTTGAAGAACGTCGAGACGGCCGGCCCCATGATGGCCGCCGACATGATCACCGCCCCGGTCAGGCCGACCGCGTTGCGGCGCAGGCCGCCACCGCTTTCGACTTCGGCGCTCAGCGGCGCCGCGCTCTGCACTGTGTCCATGGACACTCCTCTCGGCCTCTCCTCGGTAGGGAATCAGATGTCAGACATCTGATGTTGGGCGAGAGCCTAGAGGTGGGCACGGACCGGTGTCAAGGCTGGCCGGGACGCCCGGCTACGTGGGCGCGGCGGGCGGCAGGAGCGTGTTGGTCAGGCCGCCCGAGTGAGCGCGGCCCGCGCCGCCTCGGCGCAGGCCACGTCCTGCGCGACCGCCGCGCCGCTCACGCCGACCGCGCCGATCACGGTGCCGCCGGTGTCGGTCACCGGCAGACCGCCGCCGAACATGACGTAGCGGCCGCGCCCGTTGGCCTGAAGCCCGAACAGCTCGCCGCCGGGCTGGGCCAGCGCCCCGAGCTCGGCCGTCGAGGTCCGGTGGGCGACCGCGGTGTAGGCCTTGTCGACGGCGAGCGCCTCGCCGGCGATCTCGGCGCCGTCCATCCGCGCGAACGCCCGCAGCACGCCGCCGGCATCCACGACCGCCACCGAGACCATCACACCGATGCGGTCGGCCTCGGCGATGGCGGCGACGAGCGCCCGCTGGGCGGCGTCGAGGGTGATGGCGGTCACGGGCGGGCACTGTATCGCCGCTCGCGTCCGTGTCGGACGCGGGCCAAACCGTCTCAGGCGTCGGTCGGGATCGCGACCGAGATCTCGAGCCCGCCATCGGTCCGCGGGCGGGCGGTGATCGTGGCGTCATGGGCGCGAGCGATCGCCTCGGCGATCGAGAGCCCGAGCCCGACCCCTTCATCGGGGCTGACGCGTTGGTGGGCTCGGGCGAAGGGCTCGAACAGAGCGGGGATCTCGGCGGCCTGGACGGTCGGCCCCGTATTGGAGACGGCGAACTCCGCGCTGTCCTCGCGCTGGATCGTGCGAACCTCGATGGCGCCGCCGGGGTGGTTGTGGCGCACGGCGTTCTCGACGAGGTTGGCGATCATCCGCTCGAGCAGGACCCGGTCTCCGCGGGCCCGTGCGGGCGCGAGGTCGGCGTCGACGCTGATCTGGCCCTCCTCGATCGCGGCAGCGGTGGCGTCGAGCGCGTCCTCGACGGCGGTGGCGAGGTCGATCGTCTCCCGCGCGCTGGGGCCGAGCTCGCTGGTGGCGAGCGTGAGGAGCGCCTCGATCGTGGCCTCGGCGCGCTGCACCGATCGCTGCACCCGAGCCGCCATCGCCTCGAGCTCTGCTGGGGTTCGTGTCGGCCGCGCGAGCGTGACCTCGATCGCCGTCCGCATCGCGGTGAGCGGCGTGCGCAGCTCGTGAGCGGCGTTGGCGACGAATCGCTTCTGGCTGGTGAACGCGGCGTCGAGCCGCTCGAGCATGACGTCGAAGGTATCGGCGAGCTGTTTGAGCTCATCGTCGGGCCCGGTGAGCGCCAGGCGCTGGCCGAGGCGCAGCTCGGACGCGCGGCGCGCGGCTTCGGTGAGCGACCGCACCGGTCTCAGCGCGCGGCCGGAGATCAGCCAGCCGAGGCCGATCGACGCGATGGTGAGGATGCCGAGGGCGATCACCGACGCCCCCTGGAGCGCCCGCAGCGCGCTTTCGCGCTGGCCGTTGGCTCCGGCTCCGGTGCTGGCAAGGAGGCGCTTGCACTCCGCGAGCACCACGGGCGATGTGGGCAGCGGCTTGCACAGGTGCAGCAGCGCCGAGTCTCGCGGGGAGATCTTCGGGGGCTTGGCCTGACCCGGGAGGAGAACCTTGGCGACGAGCGCGTAGGTCACGGCCAGCAGCGCCACCCCGGCCAGGAAGATCAGGACGGTGTACATGACCGCCAGCCGCGAGCGCATCCGGCGCGGCCACAACCGCCGCCCGTGGACGAAGCGTCCGGTCATCGCATGCGATAGCCGGCGCCGACCACCGTCTCGATCACGTCGGGCTCGCCGAGCTTCCGCCGCAGACGGCCGAGCGTCACCGCCACGGTGCGTGTGAACGGGTCGGCGTTCTCATCCCACACCCGCTCGAGCAGCTCCTCGGCACTGACCACGGCGCCGTCGGCGGCCAGCAGCAGTTCGAGCACGCCGAGCTCCTTGCGCGTCAACGAGAGCTCGCGTCCCGCCCGGGTGGCCCGGCGCGCCGCCCGGTCAAGTGCCACATCGCCTCTGACCAGCCGCGGCGCTCCCGCCGGCGCACGCCGGGCCAGAGCATGGACACGCGCGACCAGTTCCTCGAACGCGAACGGCTTGGGCAGGTAGTCGTCCGCGCCGAGGTTCAGGCCCTCGACACGGTCGCCGATCGTGGCCGCCGCGGTCAACATCAGGATCCGCGCGTCCGACTCGCCGTCGCGCAGGGCGACGCACACCTCGTCGCCGTTGACACCCGGGAGATCGCGGTCGAGCACGATCACGTCGTAGCGATAGACCAGGCCCTTCTGCAGCGCGGCCGCCCCGTCATGAGCGATGTCGGTGGCAATCCCACGGTCACGCAGGCCCTGGGCGATATCGCGGGCGAGCTCGACATGATCCTCGACCACCAGGACGCGCATGCCGACATCCTGCACCACGCCCGATCACACACGCATCACAAACCGTGACCCGCACGCGTGTTGCACTGGTGTGACCGGCCACCGGCTACCACCTTGAGTCATGTCCAGATCCATTTCAGTCCTCACCACGGCCGCAGCCGCGCTCGCCGCCGTGATGGCGCTCGCCGCCTGCGGCTCGAGCTCGGCGGGCTCGCCCGCCTCCACCGGGCAGCAGACCCAGGCCCAGCTGCGCGAGGCGCAGCGAGACGCGGTGCGCTTCGCGCGGTGTATGCGCTCACACGGCGTGCCCAACCTGCCCGATCCGACCTCGCCTGCGGAGTTCAAGTCCATCGTGGTGGGCAAGCAGGACCTGCCGGCGTTCCAATCGGCCGCGAGCACATGCCGCCGCCTGCTGCCGGGCGGCGGCCCGCCGAGCCAGAGTGCAGCACGCACGCGCGCGCAGATCGTCGCGGCGCTGGCCTTTGCCCGCTGCCTGCGGACGCACGGCTTTCCCAGCTTCCCTGACCCGAGCAGCAGCGGCGAGCTCAGCCACGAGATGCTGGCCAACGCGGGGATCGACATCCATCAGCCGGCGGCGGTGCGGGCTGCCGACGCCTGCGTGGGAGTCACGCACGGCCTCATCACCAGGGCCGGGGTGGCCCGCTTCGTCGCCGGCCGATAGCCGGTCGGCCCGCCGCTAACGTCGTATGCGCTGACATCTCTCTTGAAATCGATCCGGGTAGGGGAAGCGCATGTCTGATCGCATCTGGTTCATCACGGGCGCGTCCCGTGGCTTTGGTCGCTCGTTCACGCAGGCCGCCCTGGCGGCGGGAGACCGCGTCGCCGCCACCGCGCGAGACACGTCGGCGCTGGACGAGCTCGTCACCGAGCACGGCGACGCCGTCGTGCCCATCGAACTCGACGTCACCGATCGCGATGCCGCCTTTGCGGCCGTTCGGGAGGCCCACGATCGCCTGGGGCGTCTCGACGTGATCGTCAACAACGCCGGCTACGGCGTCTCCGGGGCCGTCGAGGAGGTCACGGAGGCGCAGGCGCGCCGGCAGATCGAGGTCAACGTCTTCGGGGCGCTGTGGGTCACGCAGGCCGCGCTGCCCATCCTGCGCGAACAGGGCTCCGGGTGGATCGTGCAGGTCTCCTCGATCGGCGGGCTCGCCGCCTTCCCGCTTACCGGCATCTATCACGCCAGCAAATGGGCGCTGGAGGGCTTCTCGGAGTCGCTGCGTCAGGAGGTCGGCCCGCTGGGGATCAAGGTGTTGATGGTCGAGCCGAGCGGCTTTCGCACTGACTGGGCGGGATCCTCGATGGACCGAGCCGAGCCGATTGACGCCTATCAGCAGATCCAGGCGATCGGCGACCGGCGCGCGGCGCAGCGCGAGGAGAACAACGGCTCCCAGCCGGGCAACCCCGAGCTCGCCGCACAGGCGCTGCTGGCCACGCTGGATCGCGATGACCCGCCGTTCCGGTTGCTGCTCGGCAACGTCGCCTACGACGTGGCCGTCGATCGCTACGAGTCGCGCTTGCAGGAGTTCCGGGCGGGCGAGCAGGTGGCGCGCGGCGCCGACGATCGGTAGGTGGGCGGGCCTCCGCGGTCGCCCGCGGCCGCCTTCTCAGCGTGACGCGAGGACCTAGCCGACGTGATAACGGTGAGGCACGAAGTTCTGCTCGTCCTGCGGCGGGCGGACGTAGGCCCGGCTCTGGCGGGGCGGGAGCTTGATCTTCTCGTGCCGGACGAGCTCGTAGGGAATGAGGCTGAGCAGGTGGCTGATGAGATTCAGGCGCATGGTCCGCTTGTCGTCAGCCTCGACGACGTACCACGGCGACTCGCGAGTGTCGGTGTAGGCGAACATCTCGTCCTTGGCCTCCGCGTAATCCACCCAGCGCCGCCGCGCCTCGAGGTCCATGCCGCTCAGCTTCCATTGCTTGGCCGGGTCGTTGAGGCGGGCCTTGAAGCGGCGCTCCTGCTCGTCGTCGCTGACTGACAGCCAGTATTTGATGAGGATCAGCCCGGAACGCAGCAGGTCTCGCTCGAACTGCGGGCAGGTTCGCATGAACTCCTCGTACTCGTCCGGCGTGCAGAAGCCCATGACGTGCTCAACGCCGGCGCGGTTGTACCAGCTGCGATCGAACAGCACGATCTCGCCCGCGGCGGGGAGGTGGGCGACGTAGCGCTGGAAATACCACTGTGAGCGCTCGCGCTCGGTCGGGGTGCCGAGCGCAACGGTCCGCACAACGCGTGGGTTGGTCTTCTCGGTGATGCGCTTGATCGTCCCGCCCTTGCCGGCGGTGTCGCGCCCTTCGAAGATCACGACCACCCTCAGCCGCTTGTCGACGACCCAGTCCTGCAGGCGGACCAACTCGACCTGGAGGCGCTCGAGCTCCTTCTCGTAGCCCCGCTTGTCAAGCCGGCGCGACTCGACCGCGTCGTTGGGGAGGGCGGGGCGAGTCCATCCAGGCTCGGTCGTCGCCATGCGGTGACGTTACTCCGCCCGGGGCCCTGACGTCATCCGGGTTGTGACTCGGATGTGAAATCCGTCGTTATCGTGAGCCTCGGGCGCCCGTGCGGGTTCAGGGCGTGAAGACATCGAGATGGCTCGCGAGACGCGCGCCGCGCTGTCTGGCTGAGGCCCCCAATCCTCAGCAAACCGGCCGATGTCGCGGCTGCCCGACGCCGGTCGTCTTAGCCTGGATCCGCCGATCCTGGGGTCGTCTCGACGCCGGATGGCCGTCGCTATACGTCATCGGCGTCGCTCATAGGGATCACCCTTATGGTGCTCCGCCGATGACGTCTAGCTCGGCCCCCGACGCCGAGACTCCGCCCATTACCGGTGGATCCAGGCTTAGCTGCGCCAAAGCTGGCCTGCTTGGATCGGGGGCGTGCCCGAGACGCCTGCGTCCTCCCGGCCACGGCGCCGTCGTCCCGCTCTGCCGCTCATTGTCGCGTGCCTGGCGGTGCTGCTGTGCAGCGCCGGGGCGAGCGCGACGTTCGTGCTCGAGCAGGTCCACACCCTCCGCACCGACCTGAGCCAGAACGGTGCGCTCTCGCTGAAATCCGGTGACCTGGCCGGAGCCGGGTGGGGCGATCCGGAGACCCTGCTGCTCGTCGGCGATGACCAGCGCACCCTCACCGGGGCCTTCAAGCACTACAGCCACGCCGTGCTGCCGCACTCCAACGAGATGCTGCTGGTCCGGATCGATCCGAGCAAGCCCTACATCTCGATGATGTCGGTGCCGCGGGAGATGATGGTCACGATCGATCCGCCGCATCAGGCGCCGATCACGACACGATTCAACTACGCCTACACCGCGGGCGGGATCCGGCTGCTCGTCTCGACGATCAAGCGGGTGCTGGGCGTGGCCGTGAACCACGTCATGGTGGTCACGTTCGCGCGCTTCGAGCGCGCTGTCGACGACATGGGCTGCGTCTACTCAACCGTCGATCGCCGCTACTACCACGTCAACGTGCCCGGCTCTGACCAGTACCAGGAGATCAACCTGCAGCCCGGTTACCAGGACATGTGCGGCACGCAGGCGCTGCAGTTCGTCTCCTACCGCCACGCCGACACCTCACTCGTGCGCGACGCGCGCGATCAGAGCTTCCTGCTCGACGTCAAGCGCCAGTACGGCGGGACCCTCTCGGACAACATCGGGAAGTTCGAACGCATCTTCGGGCAGGCCGTCCAGACCGACCCGGGCCTGCACTCGACCAACCAGCTGCTCAACCTGATCGGCACTCTTGTCACCTCCTCGGGCCGCTCGGTCCGGCAGGTGCCGTTCCAGGTCGATCTGACGCCGAGCAACCCGCAGGCCATCGCCTGTGCGTGCGTGACCGCGTCGCCGCAGCAGATCTCGGCCAGCGTCCACGCGTTCCTCCATGGCGCCCAGGTCATCCCCCGGCGCAGCACCGCGGCCGCCGCGCACTCGGTGCAGAGCCGCAAGACCGTGGCCCGGCTGCCGCTGACGCCGATCGGGGCATCCGGGCTGGACGAGGCCCGCGGGGCGGCCGACCGGCTGCAGTTCACCTACGAGTACCCGCGCGTCCAGGATCGAGGCGGCAGCGCGATCCCGGTGTACCTGCGCAACTACATCATCCACGCGCCCGGCCGCGTCAGATACCCGATCTACACTGCGGTCTTCTCCGCCGGCGACCTGGGCCAGTACTACGACGTGCAGGGCACCACATGGACCCACGCCCCGATCCTGCGCAACCCCCAGCAGACGGTGCGGATCGGCGGCCGCTCCTATCAGCTCTTCTACAGCGGCCAGCACCTGGACGTGGTGGGGTGGTTCGCCCATGGCGCCGCGTACTGGGTCCGCAACACCCTCAACGACTCCATGCCCAACGGCGAGCTGCTGGCGATCGCCGAGCAAACCGACCCGCTCGGCGTCGCTCGGGCCCCCGGATCCGGGCCCGCGAGCTCACGCGTGTCGCTCAGGGCCGCCGCTCACCCGCGTCCGGTCGCCGCGCCGCGCGAGCGGGCCAACCCCACCGACACGGTGGGGCTGCTCGGCGCGGTGGTCGGGGTTCTCATGCTCCCGTTTCTGGCGTTCATCTGGCTGAGCCGCCGGCGGGAGATCCGGAGGCTGCGGGCCCGGATGGACACCGGCGCCCGGCGCCACGCCGACCTGGTCGCCGCCCTCGGCGGCGGCCCGGCCCCGGCGCCGCCCGCCCCATCGCCGCCTCACGACTGAGCCGCCGTCAGTCGGCCCCGTTGGCAATGCGGCCGGCGAGGCGACCGCCCAGGTCGATGCTGCGGATGATCTCGCGGAGGCGGGCCTGATCGGTGGGCAGCGGCCGGGGGTCGCGGTCGGTCACGCCCAAGTAGGCCTGCAGCGCCCAGCGCACGACCGTCTGGTTGAAAGCCAGGCCGTCCGGCCCCGCGTTGGCCAGCGAGACCACCGCGAAATTCTGCTCAGGCACGATGAGCAGCTCCGCGAACTGACCGTTGGCGGTGCCGCCGTGGCCCGCGGCGCGCACGCCGTCGATGTCGCGCAGAAACCAGCCGAGGCCGATTGCGTCGCCGAGAGCGCTGCCCCGCAGCGCCACCGTCGGCTCGCGCATCTGGGCCAGCGTCGCGCCCGGGAGGACACGACCGCTGCCCTGCACGCACCCGTCGCCGAGATGGAACGCGGCCCAGCGCAGCTGATCGGCCACCGACGACGCCATCCCGGCGCCGGGGTTGTCGCCACGGGCTCGCCGCCACAGCCGGGCCACGTGCATCCGGTTGTCCTGGCCGAGGTTGTGCCCCACGCAGAAGCGCTGGGTCATGATGTCGTCGCGGGCGAAGAAGCTGTGCGCCAGCCCCAGAGGCTCGAACAGCAGCGAGGCGATGGCCCGCTCGTAGCTCATCCCCGTGACCTTCTCGAGGATCCGACCGGCCATGTTGAAGCCGGCCTGGCTGTAGGAAGCCCGGCGCCCCGGCGGCGCGATCTGCTGAAGCTCGCCCAGCCTGCTCACGTAATCGGCCAGGGCGTCATCGCCCTCGCCGGTATCCGCGATCAGCCCCCAGTCCAGTCCTGACGTGTGGTTGAGGAGGTTGAGCACCGTGATCTCGGCCGTCGCCGCGTCGTCGGCGAGCCGGAGCTCGGGCAGGTAATCGCGTACCGGTGCGCTCAGCTCGACCTGACCGTCGGCCACGAGGGACATCAACGCGGTAGCGGTGTAGGTCTTGGTCATCGACCCGACCAGGAACACCGTGTCCCGGTGGACGGGGACGGGGTTCTCGAGGCTGGTCACGCCGTGACAGGCATAGGTGGTGTGACCGTTGGCCCACACGCCGACGGCGACGCCGGGCATCCTGACCTCGTCCGCGGCCGCGGCAACGCACTCCCTCAACTCCATATCTCGCATGTCTCTTCGCATCGCGGGGCCTCCTCAGTGCTCGTCAGCGGTGCCGTTGGCCGCCGGGCGGTAGGTGAGCACGAACACGCCGTCTTGCAGTGGCGTCGAGTCGATCAGCTGAAGCGGCTTGAGCGCGCTGGTCTCGCCGAACAGACGGGTTCCCTTGCCGAGGACGACAGGGAACACCATCAGCCGCAGCTCGTCGACGAGGTCGAGCTCCAGCAGCGACTGGACGAGCCGAGCGCTGCCCGCGATCAGGATGTCGCCGTCGTAGCGGTCCTTGAGTGCCGTGACCGCGGCACCGAGATCACCGTCCAGCACGCTCGTGTTCTCCCACTCGGGGTCCGTCAGCGTGGTGGAGGCCACGTACTTCGGCATCGCGTTCATCTTCTCGCCGAAGACCCCGGTGCCCTCCATGGCCGGCCACGCCTTGGCGAAGCCCTCATAGGTGACGCGCCCGAGCAGCTGGGCGTCGCTGGCCATGAGCTCCTCGAACTTGAACTGGTTGCCGGCCGGGCCGCCGCCGGTGGCCCAGCCGCCCCGGTCGTACTCCCCGGGATCTCCCGGGGCCTGGATGACGCCGTCCACGGACACGAATTCGGTTACGACTACTCGTCCCATTTCAACCTCCGGTGATGTGACCGTCCCGAGTGTCAGGGAGGAGCCATGGGTTGACCAGGGCCAATCACGATCGGCGTGATGGGGCCAATCGCGCGTCAGCCGATCGCCTGGGCCAGCAGCCGCGCACCGGTCTCGATCTCCGAGTCGGTGGGCAGCGCGTAACCCAACAGCAGCGCCGGGGGCCATTCGCCCTCTGCCATGCAGTTGCGGTGCAGCTCGTGCACGCCGACGCCGAGCTCCCCGGCCCGCAGGGCCACGGCGTGCTCGTCACACCCCGCCGGCAGCCACGCGATGACGTGCAGCCCCGCGGCGACGCCGCTCAGGCGCAGCGCGGGGGCGTGCTCAGCCAGAGTGCCGATGAGCAGCTCGCGCTTGGCCCGGTAGCGACGGCGCATCGTCCGCAGGTGGCGGTCCAGCGCGCCGTCCTGCACCAGCATGGCCAGTGCCACCTGGTCGATCGTCGGCGGCTGGGCGGCGCTGACGCGGAATTCCTGTTCGACATCGCCGAGCAGGCGCGCCGGCGTGACGATCCAGCCGATCCTCAGCGCCGGGGCCAGGGTCTTGCTCACCGTCCCGACGTAGGCGACGCGCTCGGGAGCGAGCCCCTGGAGCGCCGCCACGGGGTCGCGGTCATAGCGGTACTCGGCGTCGTAGTCGTCCTCCAAGATGAGCGCGTTGCGCTCGCGCGCCCAGGCGATCAGCGACTCGCGGCGGCCGGGTGACAGGACGACACCGGTCGGGTACTGGTGTGCGGCGGTCACCATCACCGCGTCGACGTCCAGCGCGGCGAGGTCCGAGACGATCAGGCCGTCCTCGTCCACGCGCACCGGCACGGGCTCCAGGCCGACCCGCACCGCGGTGCGCCGCTGCCAGCGCCAGCCGGGATCCTCGACGGCGACGCGGCGAGCGCCCCGGCGGCGCAGCGCGGCCAGTACGGCCAGCAGGCCGTGCGACACCCCGCACGAGATCACGACCTGCTCGGGCTCGGCGGCCACCGCCCGTGCCCGCCGCAGATACGCGGCGATGGCGATACGGAGCTCGGGTGCCCCGCGATGCGGCCCATAGGTCAGGCGGGTGTCGGGCAGGTCGCGGAGCGCTCGGCCCAGGGCGGCCTGCCAGCGCCGTCGCGGGAAGGCGTGAAAGTCCGCCTGGCCGGGGCGCAGGTCATAGCGAAATGGGGTGAGGTGCCGGGGCTCGGGCGCCCCCTGCCGCCCCCACGGCGCCGGGAGGGTCGCCACGCGCGTGCCCGAGCCCCGCTTGGCCGCCAGGTAGCCCTCGGCCACGAGCTGTGAGTAGCTGTCGAGCACCACCCCGCGCGAGACGCCCAGCTCCTGGGCCAGCACCCGGCTGGGCGGGAGCAGCGCTCCGGGCAGCAGTCGCCCAGAGCGGACCGCGTCGCGCAGCGCCTCCTCGAGCTGGTGGCGGAGCGGGGATCCTGGGACAAGGTCGATCTGGAGGTCCACAACGAGCGCGGCGGAGCGTTGCAGACGTCGCAATCTTGAGATTGTCAATTGAGATTGTGTACTTTAAGGATGGCGTCCGACGCGGCGGCTCCACGCCGGCCCGTGGCAGGCGTACCCGAATCCGATCCAGGAGACCTTCATGAGCACGACCAACTCAGGCTCGCAGGCGCTCGGCGCGATCCGTGTCGGCGAGCGGAGCGCCGGCCAGAGCGACGCCCGTCGCATCGGTCGCCAGCGCCGTGCGGGCGTCACGGGCTGGTACCGCATCGTCAGCCCGATCGTCCTGGTGGTCATCTGGCAGCTGACGCACGTCCTGAACCTGGTGTCCGACACCAAGCTGCCGCCCCCGACGGAGGTCGTCCACGAGGCCTACACGCTGATCACCGCCAACTCGGCGGCGTATGGGACTCTCCAGCACGCGCTGCTCGTGTCGCTCGGGCGCATGGCGATTGGGTTTGCCGTGGGGGGTGGGGTGGCGCTCGTCCTCGCCGTCGTGGCCGGTCTGAGCCGCTGGGGCGAGGCGGCCGTCGACCCGCTCATGCAGATGGTGCGCACGCTGCCCCTGTTCGGCCTGGTGCCGGTGTTCATCGTGTGGTTCGGGATCGGGCAGCTGCCCAAGGTCCTGCTCATCGCGCTCGGCGCCGCGATCCCGTTGTACCTCAACGCCTTCGCGGGAATTCGCGGCGTCGACGGCCGGCTGGGCGAGCTTGGGCGCTCGCTCGGGCTCACCCGCCGCGAGATGCTGCGCCACATCGTCCTACCCGGCGCGCTGCCCGAGACGCTGGTCGGCCTCCGGCAATCGCTGGGCGTCGCGTGGCTGGCCCTGGTCGTCGCCGAGCAGGTCAACGTCAACGCGGGCCTGGGATTCATCATCAACCAGGCCACCCAGTTCAACCAGAACGACGTGATCTTCGTCGCGTTGCTCGTCTACACGATCCTGGGCCTGCTCACCGACTGGGTGGTGCGGCGGATGGAACGGCGGGCGCTGAGCTGGCGGCGCGGACTGGTGGTGGGGGCATGAGCGCGACCACGGCGGCCTCGGTGGCCAGCGTCGAGCACCTCAGCCGGTCCTTCGACGGCCGGCGGATTCTGGACGACCTGGACCTGGAGATCGCCCAGGGAGAGTTCGTCGCTCTCATCGGGCGCAGCGGCACCGGCAAGTCGACGCTGCTGCGTGCGCTGGCGGGCCTGGACCGCGAGATCGAGGGCACCGTGGCCGTTGACGGAGAGGTCGGCGTCGCCTTCCAGGACGCGCGGCTCGTGCCGTGGAAGCGCGTGCGTGACAACGTCGCGCTCGGGCTGCGCGTGCCCGACCCCAGGCGCGCCGCCGCGACCGCGTTGGACGAGGTCGGGCTGTCCGAGCGCGCCGACGCGTGGCCGCTGACGCTGTCGGGCGGAGAGGCCCAGCGTGTCTCCCTGGCCCGGGCGCTGGTGCGCGACCCCCGGCTCCTGGTGCTCGATGAGCCCTTCGGCGCGCTCGATGCCCTCACCCGGATCAGCATGCACCGCCTGGTCCTCGGGCTGTGGGAGCGCCACCGGCCGGCCGTGCTGCTCGTCACCCATGACGTCGACGAGGCCCTCGCCCTGGCCGACCGGGTGCTCGTGCTGTCCGACGGCCGCATCGCCCACCAGTCGCGCATCGATCTTGAACGTCCCCGTGACCGGGATCACCACGAACTCACCGACCTCCGCGACCGGCTCCTCTCGGAGTTGGGCGTCGACACGAAAGGCAGCTCGGAATGACGACACCCAGCCATCACCTCAGACCCCTCACTGCCGCGCTGGCCGCGTTCTCGCTGATCGCCGGCCTTGCCGCCTGCGGATCGAGCTCGTCGAGCTCGAGCACGACCGCCACCGCCCAGAACGCGGCGGCGAGCGCCCCGGTCGCGTCGAGCAGCTCGAGCGCCGCGCCCACGACGGCGACGACGACGCAGACCGTCGCCGGAACGAAGTCCGGCGGCAAGCCGCTCATCGTCGGCGACCAGGCCGGTACCGGCGCTCAGGCCCTGCTGGAGGCGGCCGGTCTGCTGCACAAGCTGCCGTTCCCCGTCAAGTTCGCCGATTTCACCTCGGGGCCGCCCATCCTCCAGGCGCTCAACGCCGGCTCGCTCGATGTCGGAGGCGTCGGCAACGCGCCGCCCGTGTTCGCGGCGGCAGGCGGGGACGACATCAAGATCGTCGGCGCGCTGCGCAACAGCGTCCGCGATGCGGGGTTGCTCGTGCCCAAGGGCTCGAGCGTCACGTCCGTCAGCCAGCTCAAGGGCAAGAAGATCGCCGTCGCCCAGGGCAGCTCGGCCGACTATCACCTCCTGGCCACGCTCACCCAGGCGGGGCTGACCCCGCACGACGTCCAGCTCGTCTACCTGCAGCCGGCTCAGGGGCTGGCCGCGTTCTCGTCGGGCAGCGTGGCCGCGTGGGATGTGTGGCCCCCGTTCATCGAGCAGGCCGAGGTCCTCAAGGGGGCCAAGAACATCGCCGACGGCCACGGCATCGTCAATGCCAACTACTCCTACGTCGTGGCGTCCAAGTCGGCGGTTTCCGACCCCGTCCTCTCCAAGGAGATCACCCAGTACCTCACCGAGCTCAACAAGGCGCACGTGTGGGCCAACACGCATTCCGCGCAGTGGGCCCGGACCTGGGCGGCGGCGACCGGCCTGCCCGACAACGTGATGGTCAAGGCCGCCGCCGAGTCCACCCAGACCCCGGTCCCGGTGGACGCGACGGTCACCGCGGCGGAGCAGAGCCTGGTCGGTGCCTTCTCCAAGGCGGGCCTCATCCCCAAGAGCTACTCGTTTGCGCCCTATGTCTCGACGGCGTTCAACGCGAGCGTCCAATAGCGAAAACCAGAACGGAGGCCAATGAGATGGCACTCACATCACCCACCAGCTCTGGCGTATACGAGCACATCGGCGTGGAGAAGGTGACCGCGGACATCGGCGCCGAGGTCGCCGGCGTCCGCCTCGGCGGCGATGTGCCCGAGGAGGCGATCCGCGAGCTGCGGAACGCCCTGCTCACGCACAAGGTCGTGTTCCTGCGCGATCAGCACCACGCCGACGAGGAGGACCAGAAGGCGTTCGCCCAGCGGCTCGGCACGCTCACCAAGCCCCATCCGACGGTCGCGGGCGAGTCCGGCGTGCTCCCGATCGACTCCGAGCGCAGCCGGGCCAACAGCTGGCACACCGACGTCACCTTCGTGGACCGGGTCCCCGCGATCTCGGTCCTGCGCGCGATCACCCTGCCGCCCTACGGCGGGACGACGGTCTGGGCCAACACGGCCAAGGCCTATGAGTCCCTGCACCCCGCGCTCAAGGCGCTGGCCGACTCCCTGTGGGCCGTGCACTCCAACCTGTATGACTACATCCGCGACGACGAGACCCGGTGGATCGGCGGGATCGACGTCCAGGAGCAGGCCTACCGCGAGGAGTTCTCCCAGCAGGAGTTCGAGACCGAGCATCCGGTCGTGCGCATCCACCCGGAGACCGGCGAGCGCACGTTGCTGCTCGGCCACTTCGTCAAGCGCTTCGTCGGCCTCTCCTCGAGCGACTCCAACCACCTGTTCGAGCTCCTCCAGCGCCACGTCACCCGGCTGGAGAACACGGTGCGGTGGAGCTGGCGTGACGGCGACGTCGCGATCTGGGACAACCGGGCCTCGCAGCACTACGCGGTCTCCGACTACGACGACCAGCCGCGGCTGCTGCACCGGATCACGGTGGCCGGTGATCTCCCGGTCGGGATCGATGGGGGCACCAGCATCGCGCGCACCGGCGACGCGTCGGACTACTCGGTCATCGCCCCGCCGCCGTCGCCATGACCGTCACGCTGCACTGGTTCCTGCCCACCAACGGGGACTCCCGGTCCGATCTCAGCCTCGGCAACGCCGTCGGGATCCGTGGCAGCCGCGCGGACGGCGGCGGGGACCGGGCCCCGGACGTCGGCTACATCGGGCAGATCGCCCGCTCTGCCGAGCAGCTCGGCTTCGACGCGGCGCTCACTCCGACCAGCAGCTGGTGTGAGGACGCCTGGCTCATGACGGCGGCGCTGACCCAGGTGACCGAGCGCTTCCGCTTCCTCGTCGCGTTTCGTCCCGGGCTCACCTCACCGACGCTGGCGGCCCAGATGGCCGCGACCTTCCAGCGTGTCTCGGGGGGCCGGCTGCTGCTCAATGTGGTCACCGGCGGCGATGACTCCGAGCAGCGTCGCTTCGGCGATCACCTGGGCAAGGAGGCTCGCTATGCGCGCGCCGCGGAGTTCCTGGCCATCGTCCGCGCCCTGTGGGAGGGCGTGCCCGTCGACTTCAAGGGTGAGCACTACGAGATCGCCGATGCCCAGATCATCCCGGCGCCGGTGTGGCCGGACCTGTACTTCGGAGGCTCCTCGGACGCCGCCATCGAGGTCGCGGCGGCCCAGGCTGACGTCTACCTGACCTGGGGCGAGCCACCCGCCGCCGTCGCCGAGAAGATCGACCGCGTCCGGGCCCGTGCCGCCGAATTGGGCCGCGAGCTGCGCTTCGGGATCCGCCTGCACATCATCGCGCGTGAGACGAGCCACGAGGCATGGGCGGAGGCCGATCGCCTGCTGGCCGGCCTCGATCCTAAGCAGATCAAGCGAGCCCAGACGGTCCAGCGCAACTCCCAGTCCGAGGGTCAGCGGCGGATGACCGCGCTGCACAACGGGCGCACCGACTCCCTCGAGGTCTCCCCGAACCTGTGGGCGGGCGTCGGTCTGGTCCGCGGTGGCGCCGGCACGGCACTCGTGGGTAGTCACGACGAGGTGTGTGACCGCATCGCCGAGTACCACGACCTGGGCATCGACGAATTCGTGCTCTCCGGCTATCCGCATCTGGAGGAGGCCTACCGCGTCGGCGAGGGCGTGATCCCCGAGCTGCGCCGGCGCGGACTGATGGACGCCGTCGCGCGGGGGGAGCGCGCCCCCGTGACGGTCTGAGTCACTCCCGTCAGCGCAGGAACGCGATCGACGTGCGATAGGTCGTGTAGCTGCCGTAGGGGCCGCGCAGCCACAGCAGTCCCATCGGGCCGCCGGCGTAGCCGCGGGGTACCACGGGCCGGACGTTCTGGGTGGCATCGGCCGCCACGACCGTCGTTTCGAGCGCGATCCCTCCCGCGTACTCGTACTCGATCGTCGCCGGGCTGATCGAGCCGCCGCCGGCGGTCAGGCGATGGGAGACCCAGCGCCGCCCGTTGTACACCGCGTACCAGTAGATGACTCCGCCCTGCGCCGGAAAGGTGGCGTACGCGATCACGGGGCGCCCCCGCCGACCGAAGGCGACGTCCCATACCCAGGCGGGGAGCCCGGTGGCGCGGGCGTCATAGACGACCTGCGCGCGGCGGGGCGCGATCGGCGGAGCGGCCAGGCGACCGATCCGCCGACCGGATGCGGTCCACAGCGAGCCCTTGCGATACGCCGCGTACTAGACGCTGGTCAGCGTGTTGCGCGGATGACCGTCGGTGAAGGCCAGACCGATGGTGTCGCGGCCGCCCTCGGCGACCTTGAGGTACGGCCGCTGACCGGGTGCCCGGATGACCACGTGGGAGCGGCTCCACACGCCATCCGGCGTGCGCCGGGCGAAGTCCACGCTCCAGTCGGCCCCGCGGAAGAACAGGTAGAGGTCGTGGTGCTCGGCGGGCAGCAGGACGGGATTGGGGTAGATGAAGCCGTCGCGACCCGGGATGTCCTGATGGACCTGTGCGACCGGCGCCCACGACGTGATGTCGCCCGGGTGCACCGTGCTGCGAACGTACATCCGCACTCCGTTGTGGCCTGACCAGAAGACCGTCAGGCGCCCGTCGGGCTCGACCAGCAGCGACGGGTCGCTGTGATCGTCGTGGTAGGCGTGCCCGACGACCGCGTCGCTGAGGGCCCCGAAGCGCGGGTCGAAGGCGCCGACGGTCACGTCCCCCGCCCAGTCGATCCAGCCCGCGAAGGTCAGGCCCGCGGGGCCGCCGACGTGCACGGCGCGAGGGTCTCCGAACCAGCTCCACGAGCCCCGCGCCCATGTCTGGATTGGGTCGCGCCCGGCTGCCATTCCCGGACTCGCCACCATGGCGCAGGCGAGGACGGCCGCGGCGACCCGGCGCGCCAGGCGCGCCAGAGACGGCACCCGCCCCTGACGCGGCTGCCGCGCCGCGCCGCGCGGCCTGCTCACCGTCTAGACGTCGTCGATGAAGGACGAGAGCAGGCGCCACGAGCACACCGCCGCGGCGGCCGGGTCCCGCCGGATCACGCCGACGGATGCGGGCGCGTCCGGCATGCCCGCCCAGCCGGCGACCAGGTCCGGGGTCGCCTCGGGATGAAACTGCACCGCCAGGTGCCGGCCAACGCGGAACGCCTGCGGCCCGAGCTGATTGTGCGCGAGCAGCTGTGCACCCGGCGGCAGGTCGATGACGTCGTGCTGCCAGGCAAGCCACGGCCCGCTGGGGATGATGTGCGGCACGGTCGTGTCGACCAGGGCCCAGCCTCGCCACGGGTGCTGCGCCGGCGCGACGGCGCCGCCCAAGGCCAGGGCGAGGAGACGGGCGCCGTGGCCGATGCCGAGCACCGCGGTTCCGGCCTCGTCGGCGCGGCGGACCCAGTCGAGCTCGCGCTCCAGGCGGCCCTCAGCCCGTGCATCGGTCACCGACTCATGGCCCACGAGGATCGCCAGCGGTGAGGCGGTGGGGTCGGGCGGATCGTCATCGTCGACGAGGACGACGGCCGGGTCGAGTCCGTGGGCGAGGAGGACCTCGACCAGCGCGGGGGCCGGTCGCTCATGGCGCGACTGCACCACGAGCGTCGGCCGGCGGGCCGGTGACGGAGTGGGGGTGAGATCGACGTCGAGCCGAGCATGAGAGTCGGCCGGGTCAAGGAGAAGGGCAGATTGCGTGGTCATCGCTGAGACACCTCGTGGGAAGCATCGCGGCGCGTTGCCGCGATGCGGTGAATGACGGGCAGGAGGCGAGCGCCGCTCCGCGGCCTGCTTGGGCAGCCGGGAGCGCAGGCTCCCGACGGCCGGGAGCACAGGCTCGAGCTCAGCGACTACATCGAAAGCCCATCATTCCGATCGAGTTTACAGCAAATAGGCGCCCGCGTCCACCGCGACGGCCGGCCGCGGCGGGTCAGCGCGAGGGCTCGGCCTGGGCCGTATGCGTCGGCTCGTCGGCGGACCGCTGGTCCTGGGCGTTGATCCACGCCCCCGGCGGTGGTGCTGAGGACGTGCACGAGGACGGGACCTTGCGGGAGAAGCTCTTCGGGCGCGGGCCGCGACTGCCCGGCACCCACCGCGCTGCCCGCTACCGGCGCTCGCCGGTCGCCCCGCTTGGCCTCGGGGCTACTTCGCGCTGAACGCGGGCGAGGTGCCGAGCACATGGCCCCGCGCATCCAGCGCCTGGACCGTGAATGCCGTCGCGCTCGACTGGACCGGAATCGCGGTCTCAAAGCCCGATCGTGCGGCGGTCGCGACGGCGCTCTGGCCGGCCAGCACGCGCCACGACGCCACCTGGGTGGCTCCGTTCCAGCTCGCGTACACGGTGGTCCTGCCGCTCTGTCGCCGGGCCGCCCCCTGCGGCGGATAGAGCGGCGCACCGGTCCACGGCTCGACCGTGGCCCGGTAGGTGATGTCCGGGGAGGGGAGCTTCGCATCGAGCAGCATCTGACCGGACGCGTTGTACTCGGAGAGGTAGTTCGCCGATCCCCAGCCGACGAACTCGTTGCCGCCGGGCAACGGCTGAAGGCTGCCCATGTACTCGGCGTTGAAGTCCGACCCGTGGCTGTACTGACCGGCGACGGTGGCGGTGTGGTTCTTGCCATCGAGCTTGAGCACGAGCCCCCGCGACGGGGCGGTGGCGGACACGTAGGTGCCACCTCCGGTGATCTGGCAGCAGTGGTCGTCGAACAGGGTGAGCAGCGGCGTGCCCGGATACGTGACGACATCATGCTGCCACTGGAACCCGGCGCCTGAGCCGAACGTGAAGGTCGATCGCCGGCCGCCCAGCGTCCAGTCGATCCCCCCGGTCTTGATGTTCACCTTGTAGGCGGCCCAGGTGTTGCGCATCGAGACCACGAAGGTGCCGTCGCCGACGATGTCGATCGAGTTCACGTGGTAGGCGTCCCACGGAAACCCGTTGGTGGGCAGCGAGGCCTGCGATTCGCTGAGCGGGATGTGCTTGAGCGCGTCCCACGTGTAAAGCAGCTTGCCGGTCTTGAGGTTGTACTCCTGAACCGCCGAGTCGATGAGCGCGCCGTTGTAGGCGCCGCCGTACCGCGACAGGTTCATCGGCAGGTTCTTGTTCACCGTCACCCACGCGTCGTCGCCCTGGATCACGATCTCGTGTGTCGTGAGCACCCAGCCGTTGGTGGCGTGCAGGGTCGCGACCGTCTGGTAGTGCTGGTTGACGACGACGTATTCGCCGGTTTCGGTGGCGCCGGTGTTGGTGACGAACCCCTGCCACCAGGCGAGCGCGGGCTTGCCCTCGAAGCTCTGGAGGCTGAGGTTTGAGGCGACGACGTTCGTCGGCACCTGCTTGAACCACACCGGGGCGAGATGGTTGTCCAGGATCAGCGGCCCGCTCTGGCCGACCATCGGCGGGTAGTTGATGTCATAGAAATTGGCCATCAGGATGTAGCCCGGCGCAAGCCGGGTCGTCGCCGTCGGCGTGTCACTCTTGACCACCGGCGGGTGCAGTCCCGGCGCGGACACGAACGTGTACGCGCCCTTCGTCGTATACGCGCCGATCGGGGCTGCGTGCGAGCCGCCGACCGCGAAGTCGACCGCGACGAACCCTGCGATCACCGAGACGACGCCAATGAGCACGCCAAAGCGGCGGGCGGCCCGGCGGGGCTCATCGGCCACCGGCGCCTTCGCCATCCACGCGAAGGTGCACAGCGCCGCTGCCGCACACAGGCCGGCCGCGATGAAGTAGCCGAGCCGGAACCCATCGGTCAGCGCCTGCGACACGCCGTGGCCGACACCGATCAGGTGGCTCGTGCGTGAGGTGGCAAGTGTGACCAGGACCGCGATCCCCAGCCCACCGCCGATCTGTCGCGAGGTGTTGACCAGACCGGAGGCGAGGCCCGTCTGGCCCTGCTTCGCGCCCTGCGTGGCCGCGATGGTCGACGGCACGATCGACATGCCGATCCCAGCCGCCGTCAGAACGCCCGGGATCATGATGTAGACGATCGCGGAGCCGCTCGCCCCGATCTTCGTGAAGAGCAGCATCCCGGCGGTCATCAGCATCAGCCCGCCGCCGAGCACCGACCGGACGCCGAAGCGGGCGACGAGCGCGCCCGCCCGGCGAGCGACGAGCATGATCGTCAGCGCCATCGGCAGGAAGGTCAGACCGGTGTGGAGCGGTGACAGGCCGAGCACCTGCTGAAGGTAGAGCGAGCTCAGGTACCACATGGGGAACAGCGCGGCGCTGAACAGCAGC
Organism: uncultured Actinomycetota bacterium; assembly: GCA_963708835.1. Lineage (GTDB taxonomy): Bacteria > Actinomycetota > Thermoleophilia > Solirubrobacterales > Solirubrobacteraceae > Palsa-465. The sequence goes on from CAVPUB010000006.1 coordinate 267,238, forward strand.
ACGATCGTGTTGGCATCCCTCAACGGCTTGGTCAGCTCCTTGAAGGGGACCAGCGGCGCCTGGGCGCGGGTCTCGATCACGCAGAACGCGACGAGCAGCGCGAGGCCGCCGAGAATCGGACCGAGTGCGAGGCCGGCGTGCCAGCCGCGCAGGCCGGCCTGGACCACCCCGTAGACGAGCACCATCTGCCCGACGGTGAGCGTGAGCGCCCCCGCGAGGTCGAACGACCGCGGGCCGTCGGCCCGTCGGCGATCGGTCACCACCCTCCACGCGACCAACGCCGCCGCGATCCCGATCGGCGGGTTGATCAACAGCACCCACCGCCAGCTCAGCTCCTGGGTGATGATCCCGCCGAACAGGACCCCGGCCGCGCCGCCGGCCCCGTTCATCGCGGCCCACAGCCCGATCGCGCGGTGGCGCTGAGGCCCGGGCGGGAACGACGAGGTGATGATCGCCAGCGATGACGCGGCCATGAAGGCGCAGCTCAGACCCTGGACCCCGCGCGCCCCGATCAGCATCCCGCGGCTCTGCGCGGCGCCACCGACCAGCGACGTGAGCCCGAACGCCAAGAGCGCGATCGCGAATGTCTTGCGCTGGCCGAAGCTGTCGACGACGCGGCCGCCCAGCATGAGGAAACCGGCGAAGGTGATCGCGTAGGCGTCCACGACCCACTGCAGCTCGGCGGAGGAGAAGCCGAGGCTCGACTGGATGGACGGCAGCGCGACGTTGACGATGCTCAGGTCAAGGATGACCATGAACTGCGCGACGCAGCAGACGACGAGCAGCCAGCGCGAGCGGGCGCCGAACTCCGGCTCGGCCGGCGCCGCGGCAGGCGGCTCCACGGCCGCCGTCGCCCCGGCGCCGACGTTCACCTCAGCCATTGTTGTTAGCCTCCGGGACGAGTCCGAGAGCGACTACGGGAGGGCGGATGAAAGTAGCGCTGCTGGCAGTCATCGGGGCGAGCCTGGTCGTGGCCGGTTGCGGGAGCTCGGGCGGCCCGACCACCTCGAGCGCCCCCACCGCGACATCGTCCTCGACCTCGTCGACGACGTCGAGCGCCACGTCGTCCGCCGCCGCCGCGGCACCCAAGCCCGCCGCGCACCATAAGAAGGCCCATCACAAGAAGCCCGCAGTCCACCACAGCAGCACGACGACCACCGCGGCTGCTCCGGTGACCACCGCCTCGCCCGCCGTGACGACGAGCACTCCGGTCGCGCCCGTCGCGCCCGTGACGACGACCACGACGACGAAGTCGACGACGACACATAAGACGCCCCCGGTGACGACCACGACGCACACCACGACGACCTCGAAGACGACGACGAGCAAGACGACCACGACGTCCACGACACCGCCGCAGGGCTACTGAGCCGCCCAGCCCCCGTGAGTCTCATCGTGGCCTCCTCCGGCCATTGGTTGCTGCTGACCCCAGGCACCTGATGCTATCCGGCTGGACGGCGTTCAGCACGAGATCCTCGTCCACGGCTACGTCCGGCAGAAGCAGGACGACCTGATCTCGATGTCCGCCGCGCCCAGCGCACGATCGAGCTGGGACTTGACCAGTGCCGCCTCCTCGCCCCGGCCCAGCCTCACCAGGCACTCGTGATAGCCGTGCAGGCTCCAGACGTTCTTCGGGTGCTGGCAGGGCCGGGGCAACGTTGTGTCAACGCCGAGGTCCCTCGCCAATCTGCACAATGCGGATCGACTTTGAGGGCGAGATCCTACATCAAAGCCAACTAAGTCAGGTCTATTAATTGAGTTAATGGGAATAGGGCCGCGCCGCGCAGCCCGCGTGGGCGACGCGCAACGCCTATTCGTGGGGCTGCCGAGACGCTCGAGGCGGACGAGCGCCTTGCTCACCGTCAGGCGACCGGATCCCCAGCCGGGTCACCAGCTGCGCCTGCGTGATGCCGTCCTCGCTCCAGAGGGCAGAGAGCAGGAGATCCTGACCGGGATGCAGCCCGTTCTCGGCCAGGGCGGGGGAGATCGAAGCCCGCGTCGCCTTGACGGCCTGCAGCAGCGCATAGGCGACGGTGTCCTCGATCATGACCGGGACAAAGCTAACCAAAATGGTGGACTTTGGGGCGCGCGGTCCAAATCGGCACCGCGGGGTACGCTCGGGCGGGCGTGTCGGGAGCTGCCGGTGTCATCGTCCTCGTCGTCGGACTCGTTGTCGTCGTCTTCGCCGCCGACGTGTTCGTCGACGGGCTGGTCGGCGTCGCGCGGACGCTGGGGATCTCGGCGTTCGTGCTCTCCGTCGCCCTCTCGGGGTTCGAGACCGAGAACCTCGCTGCGGGGATCGCGGCCAACGCAAAGGGCCTGCCGGGAGCGGCGGCCGGCACGTTTTTGGGGGGCGTGACATTCCTGGCCCTCGGCGTGGCGGGGCTCGGTGGCCTGATCGCGCCGATTCGTGTCGAGCTGCCGACCCGGTTCGCGGTGTGGACCGCCATCGCGCCTCTCCCGCTGCTGGGCTGCGCGATCGACGGGCGCATCTCCCGTGACGAGGGTGGAGCTCTGGTGGTGTGGTCGGTGGTGGCGCTGGTCGGGCTGGCTCGCTCGGGACGCGCGCTGCTTGCCGCCGAGGACGAGGAGGAGCGTGCCCGGCGGCCCGGCCTGCGGCTCCTCGCCGGACTTGCGCTGCTCACGGGCGGGGGGTGGCTGATCGGACAGGGCCTGCAGACGACGGTGCGCCGCCTGGGCCTCCCGCAGACGCTGCTGGGCAACACCGCGTTGGCGGCGACGGTCGAGGCCGAGGAACTGGCCCGTTTCGCGGTGCCGGCGCGGCGCGGACGACCCGAGATCGGCCTCGGGAGCATCTCCGGAACGGTGGTTCACTTCGCGGCTCTCAACGCGGGGATCATCGCCCTGGTCAAGCCGCTCACGCTTGGACCCCAGACGACTCGCTTCTACCTGCCGGTCGCAGTGATCAGCCCGGCGATCTTCGCCGCGTTGCTGGTCGTGCGCAAGCAGCTGGGCCGGGTCGAAGGCGCCGCGCTGACCGGCCTGTACGTCGCCTATGTCGCGGCGGCGATCGTCATCTCAACCTGAGCCGCACGGCTCACGCCGCCGCTGCACCGAGGTTGTTGCCGGTGTGCGCCACCTCCGACAGCGCCGCCAGGTCCAGCTCGTTCAGCGTCGCGACAGCCTCGGTGAGGCAGTCTCTGATGACCACGTAGCGGATCGTGCCTCGCAGCAGCCCGAAGTTCTGAACTGTGCGCTGTGCGGCGATCTCATAGAGGTGAATCCCGTCCGTGAGGTACGTCATTGCAACTCCCCATCCGTGAGGTACTTCCGGTTTGCCGATCTCGCGCGCCCGGTCCGCCGGGCTTGCCGTGCGTTCTACCCGGAGCAAGAGAGCGATACACACCCCAACAACGGTCGGCGACGAGCCGAATGTTTGCGGCGGGCAGCCTCCGTGGAGTCGCCGCACCCGGGTATCGAGCGCCTCCCCGGGAGCACCTATGGCGCCGGCGGTGCCTCGACGAGGCCGGCGACCGCCAACCGTCGCCGGCACTGGGCCACGGCGTCCTCAACCGCCGCGGCGGGCACGGCGTCTCCCCAGGCCGCGGCAGCCTCTGTGGCGCGGGCCAGCGTGCCGTCGAGCTGGAGGTCGCCTTCCACCTGACCCTCGATCAGGCAGCGCACGCCGAAGCCGACGTGCCAACGCTCGTCGAGCTCGACGTGCGTCACGCCTTCACGCGTTCCCGGCAGCGCGCCGTCTTGAAGGTCGTCGAGCAGCGCGCGCTGTCCGGCGGAGAAGACGGCCCCCTCGAGCATCATGTGGTACAGCCGCACTCCGTCGAGGATGCCGGCGCGTCCCGCCGCCAGCTCGGTGGCCATCGCGGGCAGCTTGACCTCGAACAGCTCGAGCAGCGCCTCCGGGACGAGCCCTCGGGCGGCAGTGCGTCGCTCCGCCGGCGTGTCTCCGGGCAGGCCGAGCACCTCGGCGGCGATGCGGTCGAAGAACAGCGCGTGGCGGTCCTCGTCGCGGCGCTGCAGAAAGAAGATCCACATCATCATGCTGTCCAGGTGCTCGGCGGCGTCGGCGAACGGAGTGAGGTGTTCGGCCACGGCGTCCTCGGCGACACAGAAGCCGGCGAGCAGCGTCGTCAGGCGCCGGCGACGCTCGTCGTCGAGCGCGGGCCACGCGCGCGCATCGCCGGTCAGGTCGATGCCGTCCGGGTCCCACTGCAGGCGAGCCACGATCTGGGAGTAGGCCGAGAGCCGTGGGAACATCAGCAGCTCGGATCGATCAGCGCTCGGAATGCTGAGGCCGCCCGGTCCCATGTTGGGGTGGCGAGCGCTCATCGTCAGACCCGCGCCGGGCGCTTCATGGTGCGGTAGACGAACTCGTCCGTCCGCGCTGACTCGCGCATCGAGACGACCTGGTCGTGATGGGGCGAGAGCCGGCAGACCGGATCGGTGGCCGTCGGGTCTCCCGTCAGCCGGAGCGCCTGACACCGGCAGCCACCCCAATCCTCCTCCTGGCGGCCGAGCGGGCACGACCGGCACGGCTCCTGCATCCAGCCGGTGCCACGGAAGCGCGCGAATGCCTCGGACTCGTTCCAGATCCAGGCGAGGTCATGGTCGCGGACGTTGGCGAAGGCGAGCCCGGGGATGGTCGATGCCGCCTGGCAGGGCAGGACGTCACCGTCGGGACCGACCACCAGCGCGGTCCGGCCCCAGCCGCCCATGCACGGCTTGGGCAGGTCCTCGTAGAGGTCGGGGAGGACCCACAGGACATCGACCCGGGGCCCGACACGTTCGCGGAACCGCTTCACGGCCTCCTCCCCGCGCCGCAGCTGCTCCCACGTGGGCAGGAGAGCCTCCTGGTTGAGCACGGCCCAGCCGTAGTACTGGGTGTTCGCGAGCTCGAGCCGTTGGGCGCCCAGATCGAGGGTCAGCTCGAGCAGGTCCTCGATCCGATCCAGGTTCTGGCGGTGCAGGACGCAGTTGATCGTCAGCGGGAAGTCCAGCTCCCGGGCCAGGCGCGCGGCCGCGATCTTCTTCTCAAAGGAGCGGTTGCCCGCGATGCGGTCGTTGTCGGCGGCGTCCGGGCTCTGGATCGAGATCTGCACGTGGTCGAGTCCGGCCGCCTTCAGCGACGCCGCGCGCTCCGGGGTGAACAGGGTGCCCGCGGTGATGAGCGAGGAATACAGCCCCGTCTCGCACGCCGCGGCGCACAGGTCCACCAGATCGCGGCGCAGCATCGGCTCGCCGCCGGTCAGGGCCAGCTGCAGGACGCCCAGTGCGCGCGCCTGGCGAAAGGTGCGGATCCAGTCATCGGTCGCGAGCTCGCGGCGGTAGCGCGGAGCGCCGATGTCCACTGGATTGGAGCAGTACGGGCAGTGCAGCGGGCACTGGTAGGAGAGCTCGGCGATCAGAGTGAAGGGGCTAGGGGGCGGAATCGACCAGAAGTCCTTTCTGCGTCATGGCCTCGACCAACCCTCGGACGTCGTCGCCGACATCCGATCCGTCGTACCGCTCCGACAGGACGCCGACGATGTCCTCCAGCGAGTGCTCGCCGTCGCACAACCCCAGCACCTCCGCGGCCGTCGGGTTGAGCCGAACGGCCCCTTCGGGAACGAGCAGCAGATGCTCTTCGCGGACCTCGTCATAGCGCAGCCGCGCGCCGGTGACGAGGCGGGGACGAGTCATACCCGGGCGGCGGGGGGGATCGGGTTCTGGGATTCGCCGCGCTCGATGGCATCGAGCTGAGCCCACAGCATCTCGGTCTTGAAGCGCAGCGCGGCAATCGCCGCCTCCTGGTGCTCACGCGTGCGGCAGCGCTCCACCGTCAGCCCGAGCGCGTAGTCCGCGTCGCGCGGCGCCTTCACGAGCCGTGTGCGGAAGTACTCGAGCCCCGCGGCGTCGATCCACGGGTAGTGTCGCTCGAGTGCCTCCAGGCGCACGCGAATCGCGGCCGGCCCGAACAGCTCGGTGAGCGACGAGGCGACCGCCTCGACCCACGGCCGCCGGCGAGCGAAGTTCACGTAGGCGTCGACCGCGTAGCGGACGGCGGGAAGGACTCCGCGTTCTGACTCAAGATGCTGCCGGGACACGCCCAGGGCCTCGCCGAGCCGCAGCCACGACTCGATGCCACCCGTGTCAGCGGCGCTGCCGTCATGGTCGATGATCCGCTGGATCCACTCTCGGCGAACGTCGACCTCGGGGCAGTTGGACAGGATGGCCGCGTCCTTGAGCGGGATGCACTTCTGGTAGTAGAAGCGATTGGTCACCCAGCGCTGCAGCTCATCACGGCTGAGATCGCCGGCGTCCATCCTCTGGTGGAACGGGTGCAGGTGGTGATAGCGCGTCCCCTGGGCGCGCAGCTCGGAGATGAACTCCTCACGCGGGGCCGGCCCGCGCTCCTGCGTCGGTGTCAGGGTAGTCTCGCTCACAACTCGACCTCGAGACCATCGTAGGCAATCTCGACTCCGGCGCGAATGACCGCCTCGCGCTCGGGCGAGTCCTCGAGCAGGATCGGATTGGTGTTGTTGATGTGGACAAGAACCGTGCGTGGGCGCTCCAGCCGCGCCAGCACCTCGAGCGTCCCGCCGCGCCCCGAGAGCGGCAGGTGCCCCATGTCAAGAGCGCTGCGCGTCGATATGCCGAGCCGGGCGAGGTCGTCATTGCGCCAGAAGGTGCCGTCCACGAGGACCAGGTCGCTGGCGGCGAACCGGTTGAGCACGTCGTCGTCCAACCGCGCCAATCCGGGCGCATAGGTGATGACGCCCGCACCTGCGCGGTCTCGGAAGACGAGCCCGCTCGCCCCGAGCTCCACGCCCGAGCCGTCGAGGTAGCGGGGCGCATCGCCGCCCACATCGAACGTCTCGACGGTGAGACTCGACCCCTCGAGCGGGATCTCGCGGCCCGGTTCCAGGGCCCTCCACTCCGCCCCGGAGTAGCGCTCCAGAATCGAGAGCACCGGGTATCCATCTCTGAGCGCGCGCTCGACTCCGGCGCTGCCGTAGATGCGTACCGGCGTCGCTGACTCGCGCAGAAGGAGCAGCCCCGCCGTGTGGTCGATCTCGGCGTCGGTCAGGAGCACGCCGGCGATAGGCGGCGCGCGGACGCCGTCGACGCTGAGGTCGTCAAGCCCCTCGAGCTGTTGGCGGGCGTCGGGAGAGGCGTTGACGAGAAACCATGGGCCCTCGCGCCCGCGGATGGCGAGCGACGATTGGGTCCGGGGCGTCGCCCGCACACCAGCCCTGGCCGCAGCACACGTCGGACACCGGCAATTCCATTGCGGAAACCCCCCGCCTGCGGCCGAACCGAGAATGCGAGCGCGCACGGGGAAGATGAAGCGAGACGCAGCCTCGGGCGGTCGCCGGAGGCTACGCCGGCTTCAGCGTCCTACCTGTGATAGAGGTAGGACGTAACCTCCGAGCACATCTCAATGAACTCAAACTTCGGCTTGATCCAGTCCATAGGATGCCTCCCTTTCAGAGTTCAGCGTGCAGAGTGTCATCTTAGCGGGGTGTCAAGTTGACCGAATCACGGCGCCACACGATGCGCGTTGAAGTCACTCCCAGCGGCCCCGACGCCGTCGACGCCGACCTCGTCGCCGTCGCGGCGGGAGCATCGGCGCTACAGCTCGGCGCTCCGGAGCGCGCGGTGGCGGACGCGGACCCCGTGGCGCTTGTCTACCGGGACAGAGCGCCGCTGGCCGTGGTCGCGCTCGAGCCCGGCGTCGAGGGACTGCGGACGGCCGCCGCGCGCGCGGTACGGGCGTGCCGAGAGGGCGGGACGGTGGCGTGGGCGCTGGACGCGTCCCTTCCCCTCCCCGTGGCGGAGCAGGTCGGGGCACTGGCCGAAGGCGCGGTCATCGGCGGCTACGACGGCCACCTCTGGGGGAGCGCCCCGCCCCGTCGCGGCGTGGAGCGCTTCGTGATCTGCGGCTGCGACGAGGAGCTTGCGCCCAGCGCGCATCGCGCGGCGCTCGTCGCGCGATGGACGAATACCGCCCGGGAGCTGGTCGACGCGCCACCCAACGTGCTCTCGCCGGCGGGACTGGCCGAGCGGGCGGCGGCCTTTCCCGGCCTCGCCGCCGAGACGATCGACCCGGATGAGGCCGGGCTGGCCGCCCTCGCCGCTGTTGGCGGGAGCGGCCCGGCACGGCCGTTGCTGCTCGTCCTGCGCCACGAGCCGGTAGGTGCGCCGGCGGCTCCACGGCTGGCCCTGGTCGGCAAGGCGGTGACCTTCGACACGGGCGGCTACTTCCTCAAGCCGCAATCGGACATCGTCCGTCAGAAGGCGGACATGGGGGGCGGCGCGGCCGTCGTCGCGGCGCTGGGCGCCATCGCCGAGCTCGGGCTGCGCCTGTCGGTCATCGGAGTCGTCCCGGCGTGCGAGAACATGTTGAGCGGCACCGCGATCCGTCCCACCGACGTCATCGGCACCGCCGCGGGCATCACGGTCGAGGTCACCAATCCCGACGCCGAGGGACGCCTGATCCTCGCCGACGCGCTGTGGTACGCCCGCTCTGATGGGGCGACGCACATCGTCGATCTGGCCACTCTGACCGGCGCGATGCGCGCCGGCATGGGTGATCTCTACGCCGGCGTGTTCGCCCCCGACGAAGCGTGGCGCGACGAGGTCGTGCGGGCGGGCAACGCCAGCGGCGACCTCGCATGGCCGTGGCCGCTTCACCCCCGCTACCGGCCCCTGATCGACTCGACCGTGGCCGACCTGCGCAACACGGCCGGAAAGGGCTTCGGATATCCGATCGTGGCGGCGACGTTCTTGGCGCAATTTGCGGGCGACGGGCCGTGGGCGCATGTCGACATGCTCGGCCCGGCGTTGCTCGACGATGATCGCGGCGACGCGTTCGGCCGCGGCGCCTCGGGCTACGGTGTCCGCATGCTCGTGGAGCTCGCGACGCGCCTGGCCGCCGAGGCCGCCTCGTGAGCGAGCTCCGGCGCGTTACGCTGGCGCGATGACCCTCGGGGATGCCGATCGGGGAGCGGCCGCCACACCTGGGCGCGTCGTCGACCCCTCGAAGTTCGATCTGGCCGCTGCGGAGCGGGCCGCGCGGGACCTGCTGCGCGCCATCGGCGCCGACCTCGACGCGCCCGGGCTGCGGCAGACGCCGCGGCGCGTCGCCGCCTCGTTCGCCGAGCTGGTGACGCCCGCTGATTTCGGGGCGACTCTGTTCCCCAACGAGGGTTATGACGAGCTCGTGCTGGTCCGCGGGATCTCGTTCCAGTCCCTGTGCATGCACCACCTGCTTCCGTTCGGAGGCGAGGCCCATGTCGCCTACCTGCCGGATGAGACGATCATCGGGATCTCGAAGCTCGCGCGCGTGGTTGAGGCCTTCTCCCGCGACCTCCAGCTGCAGGAGCGGATGACGGTGCAGATCGCTGACTGGCTGGAGCGCGAGCTCGCGCCGCGGGGCGTCGCGGTGGTGCTCAGCGCCGAGCACACGTGCATGACGATCCGCGGTGTGCGCAAGCCCGGCGCGCGAACCGTCACCTCGGCCGTGCGAGGCGCGCTGCGGGAGGATCCGCGCACGCGCCAGGAGCTCCTCAGCCTTGTCGGCTGATCCGGATCCAGGTGAGCCGTCGCCGCTGATCGAGACCGTGGTGACCACGACCGGGAGCGACGGCGTAGTGAACTGCGCGGCGATGGGAGTGCGCTGGGGTGAGGAGGAGCTGGTGTTCTGGCCGTTTCACTCCACGCGCACGCTGCGGAACCTGCGCCATCACGGCGAGGCGGTGGTCCATCTCACCGACGACGTGCTCCTGTTCGTGGAGGCCGCGCTGGGCAGCCCCCACCCGGCGCTGCGCCACGCCAGCGCCATCGACGGCTCGGTGATCGAGGAGGCGAACGAGTGGCGGGAGGTCGTCGTGACCGAGATCGCTCCCCTCGAGGGCGAGCTGCGCCGGTCGCAGGTGCGCGCCCGGGTGGTCGCCCGGGGCACCGGTGCCCGGCAGGCACTCGGCCTGTGCCGCGCCCGGCACGCGGCCGTCGAGGCCTCAATCCTCGCGTCACGGCTGAGGTGGCTGGGCGCCACGCATGTGTGGACCGAGCTCACCCGCCTTCAGGAGCTCGTGGACAAGACCGCCGGGCCCCGCGAGCGCGCCGCGATGGACTACGTGCGGCGCTACGTGAGCGAGCGAGCGTGACCGAGCTCGTGGTCACCGCACCCGCTCGGCTGCACTTCGGCATGCTCGATCCGGCGGGGCTCGGCGAGCGCCATTTCGGTGGATGCGGCGTGGGCATCGAGTCGCCGCGAGTGGTGGTGGGGGTCAGATCCCGGTCGGGCGACGCGGTCAGCGCGCAGGGCGCACAGGCCGAGCGCGCCGCTGCGTTCGCCCGGCGAGCCCGCGACGCGTTCGGTCACGGGGGAGGTCTCGAGGTCAAGGTGCGCGAGGCGATCCCGCCCCATGCCGGGCTCGGATCGGGCACCAAGCTGGGGCTGGCCGTCGCCCGTGGCGTGGCCGAGCTGGCGGGCATCTCCGCCGGCCCCGAGGCGCTGGCGGAGGCCAGCGGCCGAGCGGCGCGCTCCAGCGTCGGGTCCTGGACGTTCGCGGCGCCGGGTCTCGTGGTGGAGGCGGGGGTGACCGATGACGGCTCGATCAGCCCGCTGGTGACACGCCACCTCGTGCCGGAGGCGTGGCGGTGCGTGCTGGCCGTGCCCCGCGACGGAGAGGGGCTCTCCGGCGACGCCGAGGAGCGCTTCTTCACCCAGCTGCACGAACGGGCAACGCGCGAGCCGCGCGTGGCGCGACTGCTCCTGACGGCGCTGCTGCCGGGGCTGATGGCCGGGGACATCGACGAGTTCGGGGCCGCGCTCACCGAGATCCAGCGGGAGATCGGGTCGATCTTCGCCGCTCGCCAGGGGGGCGTGTTCCATCCCCGTGCGGCGCCCGTCGTGCAGGCCTTGGAGGCGCTGGGGGTCACCGCGGTGGGGCAAAGCTCGTGGGGCCCGACCGTCTACGGCATCGTGGCCGGTCTGGAGCGCGCCGAGGAGGTCGCGGCGCGGCTGCGGGCCGCCACCGATGCCGACACCGACGTCCGCGTGGTCGACTTCGATCGCCGTGGCGCGTGGGTGGCGCGCGACGGATCGGAGCGGGCGGCGGCATGAGGCTGCTGGTCAGCGTCGTCTCCGTCGAGGAAGCGCAGCAGCGCTCTGGCCGGCGGAGCGGACATCGTCGACATCAAGGATCCGGGCGAAGGCGCGCTGGGCGCGCCCGCGCCGCGTGTCCTGTGCGATGTGGTGCGAGCCGTGGGCGCGAGCGTCCCGGTGAGCGTGGCCCTGGGTGACCTGCCGGACCTCCCACACACGGCGGCGCTCGCCGCGCGCGGCGCCGCGCTGAGCGGTGCCGCCTATGTCAAGGTCGGGCTGCGCGGAGTACGCGACCTCGGGCGTGCGGTGGCGATGATGACTGCCGTCGCCGACGCGGTGGCGATGGACGGGGCGCGAGTCTCCGTGATCGCCGCCGCCTACGCGGACGCCGCCGCGCTCGACCCGCCGGCGCTGGCGCCCGCGTGCCTGCCCGCGCTGGTGGAGCGGACGGGCATTGCCGGGGCGCTTGTGGACACCTTCGTCAAGGACGGACGCGGTCTGTACAGCTGGTTGCCGGAGCCCGAGCTGGCTGACCTGATCGAGCGCACGCGCCGGACCGGCGCCCTCTTCGGCGTGGCCGGCCAGCTGAGGCTGGGAGAGCTGCGCCGTGTGGACGCCGACGTGATCGGCGTGCGCTCGGCGGTGTGCCGCGGCGGCGACCGGACCTCCGGCTTGCGAGCGGAACTGGTGGCCGCGGCCGTGGCCGAGCTGCGCGCCGGCGGGCCGGCTCAGCCAGGAACGATCCGCGTGCCGGCTGGGGATGGGGCCGAGGGTTCCCGGACCACGACGGCCACCCCGGTGCGGCGCACCGCCTCGGGCATGTAGGCGTCGACGGCCCGCCCGCCACCGGCATCCTGCAGCGCCTGGAGCTCCTGCGCGGTCAGCCGCGGAAGGGGAGGGTCGTCCGACGGCCAGCGCGCGATCACCCCACGCACCGGCTTGAGCAGGATCGCCTCGTCAGCTCCGATGACCCCTGCCGCCAGCACCGCCAGCGAGTCGCTGGTGACCGCCCAGGACTCGGGGATCCCCGGCCGGCCGGCGAACGCCGGCGCCACCACGAGCACGCCGAGCGTGCGGGGCGCCGCCAGCCGGCTGAGCGGCTCGGCGCCCGGCAGTAGCGGCGCCAGCAGCAGGCCGAGCTGATCCATCGCCCGCAGCGACAGCTCGTGCGCGACCGCGTCGGGCAGGCCCACCTGGGCATCGACGGCGCGGACGGCGTCGGCGAACGGGCCGCCGCCGGGCACGACCAGCACCGGACGGCGTCCGGACAGCCCGACGACGTCCGCGCAGGCGCGCCGCAGGCCATCGAGGCCCCGCGCTCGCAGCAGCCCGCCGCCGATCTTGACGACCAGCGGGCCGGGCTCAGTCACGGCCCAGGATTGAGAGGGCGACCGCGGCGGCGACCTCGCCCCCCTGCCCGGCGAGCGGGAAGCCGGCACCGTCGCCGGGATGGACGGCCAGGCCGCAGCGCATCGCGGCCTCTCGGGCGAGGAAGGCGCCGACCCCGACCGCGACCACCGGCACGTCCGGGGCCAGGCGCGCCGCCACCCGGCGAAGCGCCACCATGATCGAGGCGAGCTGAGCGTCCTCGACGGCGCCGGCGATCGCCTCCAGGTCGCCCTCGGCGAGCTGCTCGGGATCGGCACACACCACGCGCGCCAGGCGCGAGCGGACCTCGCCCGACGAGGTCCCGCGAGCGTCCGGGAACGAGCATGTGCACTGCTCGGGGGTCAGGCTCCCGCGCAGGAGGTGGGCGTCGGCGGCGATCGCGAACAGCTCCGAGGTCACCGGGCACGGCCGGCCCCCGATCGGCACCTGCGAGAGCACCGCGGCGATGTTGGTCCGCAACGCGCCGGTGTAGACCAGCTCGCCCGCGAGCAGTCGCTCGACGTCGGTGCGGCCCTCGGCGACGACGGTGCCCCCGGCGATGGGAATCAGGTCGGTGGTGGTGCCACCGCAGTCCACCAGGATCGCGTCGGGCAGCGAGCGCGCGACGACGATCGCTGTTGCCATCCAGTTGGCGGCCGCGCAGGCCAGGGGCTCGGCTCGCGCCGCGTCCGAGCTGACCAACTCGCCGCCGGTGGTCATGACGCGCAGCCGGCGCTCCGGCAGCGCCTGGCACGCAGCATTCAGCACGTAGAGCACTCCCTCTCGCTTGCTGGCGAACACGTCGACGAGCTCCGCGGTGGTGGTCAATGCCACCGGAGCGTCCTCGAGCCCCAGCCGCCCGACGACGGCGGCGATGACGTCCGACATTGCGTCGAGGTCGTGCCAGACCTCGTAGGGCTCGGACACGATCCGGACCCTCAGGTCATCCTCCACCACGGCCGCCTTGGTGTTGGCGCCGCCGACGTCGAGCCCGATCACGGGAGCCATTCAGGCATCATGGCGGACGATGGAGATCGTTCCGGTCCTCGATCTCAAGGACGGCGTCGTCGTGCACGCTCGCCGCGGCCAGCGCGCTGACTACGCGCCGCTGAGCAGTCCCCTGGTGGCGGGGTGCGAGCCCGTCTCGGTGGCGCGCGCCCTCTGCGCCGCGTGCCGGTGCAGCCGCCTGTACGTCGCCGACCTCGACGCGCTCGGAGGCGGGCCAGTGGACGCAGCGACCCTCACCGGTTTGGCATCGGTGGCCGAGATCTGGATCGATGCGGGCGCGACCACGCCGCCGCGGGCGGCGTCGCTGCAGCGTGCCGGTGCCGCCCGCAACGTCGTGGGCACCGAGTCCCTGGGCCCCAAGGCGGCGACGCAGGACGCACTCCCCTCCCCGCCGTCGCTCGTACTCAGCGTCGATCTGCGCAGCGGGCGGCTGATCTCGCGGGACCCCGAGCTTGACGGCCGTGGCCCGGCGGACGCCGCGCCCCTGGCGCGAGCGCTCGCCGTCGCCGAGCTCCTGGTGATCGACCTCGCCCGCGTGGGCAGCGGCTCGGGGCCGCCGTTGGATGCGGTGGCCGAGCTCGTGGCAGCGCTGCCCGAGGTGGCGATCTACGCCGGCGGCGGGGTGCGCCACGACGATGATCTGCGCGCACTCGAGTCCGCCGGAGCCGCGGGCGCTCTGGTGGCCACGGCCCTGCACGAGGGCCGCATCACGCTGTGACCCGTCGCGGGCTCAGACCGCCAGCGCCTCGCACGCATCGATCACGCGGGAGGTGAGATCCTCCTCGCAGACCGACTGGAGCGCCTGCCAGCCCGGGATCCCGTTGACCTCCAGCACCACCGCGTCGCCGTCCGGTGCCACGAGCAGGTCCACGCCGGCCACGTCGATCTCCAGGGCGACGGCCGCCGCGAGCGCGAGGCTGCGCTCGGTCTCGCCCAGGGTCACGGCGCGCGCAGTCGCGCCGCGGGCGATGTTGGCGCGCCACGAGTCGGTCACTCGCTCCATCGCGCCGGCCACCTCGCCGGCGACGACGAGAACGCGCAGATTCCGCCAGCTCGTCCCGCCCGCCCCGACCGTGCGCTGCACGTAGTAGACCGCGCGCTCCAGCTCCAGCGCGCGGAACACACGATGGGCCACGTCGCGGTCCTCGATGCGCGCGATCCCGTTGCCCATCGCACCGAACAGCGGCTTGACGACCACGTCGCCGCCCAGTTGGTCGAGCGCCCGCATCGCGTCGTCGTAGCGCTCGCAGACGATGGTGGGGGGCGTGGGCACGCCTGACTTGGCCAGCACCGCCCCGGCCCACGATTTGTCCACGGTCTTCTCGATCGCGCGCGGGCTGTTGACGCAGCGAACCCCCTGGGCGGCGAGGACGTGCAGCGCGTCCATCCGGAAGATCACCTGCTCCAGCGAGCCACGCGGGAGCCCGCGAACGATGAGCAGGTCGAGCGCGCCAAGTTGCGCGTCATCCGGGCCGAGGATGTGGACTCGTCCGTCGGGGTCGACCTCCGAACGCAGCCGCGTGGCGGGGATGGCCAGCACCTCGTGTCCGCGGGCGGCGAGCGCGCCGGTCAGGCCGCGGCTGTGCCAGGAGCCGGTCGCCCCGAGCACCCCGACGCGCAGCGGCGCGCTCAACGGGCGAACGAGCGCTCGACCACCTCGGGCGCGAGCCCGCCACCATGATGCGCGCGGCCCGACTCGGTGCTGGTCAGGGTGACGTCCGCGGGACTGAACAGCATCGGATCGATGTCATAGAACTTCCAGTCCGCCGCGGCCAGCAACTCCCCGAACGGCGTGCCGAACGCCTCGGACGCCGCCGACGGCAGGCGCCGCGCCAGGTCGGCCGTCTCGTCGTCGCCGGCCTCGATCCACAGGTGGACCGTCCCGCCGTAGAGCACGGCGTCGTTGGTGCGCCCGATCGCGGCCGGATCGTCGGCGGCCACCGGGGCGACGGGGCAGCAACCCCAGCCGTGGCGGACGCGGCCCGGGTCGACCCCGAGCTCGTGCAGCTTGTGCAGCGCGGTCTCGACCACCCGTGCCGAGATCTGCACCGAGCCGCACACCGAAGCGGTGGGCGCGATCAGGAAGGTGACGGCTGAGGCCGGGACGCCACAGCGCTCCGCCACCTTGTCAACGATCGCAGCCGGTGGATCCTGCCGGGTTTCGAGGCAGAGCACCGCTGTGTCGGCCCGCTCCTCCCAGGTCAGCTCTCCAAACAGCTCCTCGGCGCGCGCCAGCGCGCGTCCCGGACCGCTGGCCATGGCAAAGAAATCGTCGTGCTCGAGCTTCCAGCCGGCGTATTGGGCGGCGAGGCACGCGGCGGCGGGGTGATCGGTGGCGACCCCCACCCCCGGCCAGGTTCGCTGACCCACATAGACCGGCACGGGATCGACTTGGCCCAGGCCGCCCATGCACACCTTCGCGAAGCGCACGCCGGCCTGGAGGCCACCGCGCGCCTGAGCGCCGCAATCCACGAGCCGGGCGCCGGACTCGAGCGTCCGGACCTCGATCCCGAGCGCCTCCGCGTCGGCGACCAACGCGTCCGCGAGCGCCGCCGCCCGTCTGTTCATGGACAGGGTCATCGGCCCTCCTCCTCGTCGAAGATCAGGATCTCGCCGCGGCTCAGCTCGGTGCGGTCGCCAGCCCACCTGGCCCAGGTCCCGCCCAGCAGCGCGTCGGCGACCTCCAGTCCCAGCTCACGCGCCCGCCGGAGCTGCAGGCCGAGCGCCGGCGGGCGGAAGTGCGCGGCGAACGCGTAGCTGGGCAGGAGCTTCACCGCCCGCCCCGATACGAGGCTGCCCCGTTTGTTGCCGAGCCCGGCCTCGGCGCCGATGCCGCCCAGCGCGATCACCGTGCCCGCCAGCATGCGCAGTCCCGGGCCGCTCCCCGTCCGGCCGCCGATCGCGACCAGGCCACGTCGCATGCCGGCGCCGGCCTCCTGGCCGGCGTCGCCGGACACGATGATCTCGCCGCCGGTCATGCCCGCACGGGCGCCGGGGAAGGCGGCTCCCAGCCGCGCGCCCGCCTCCCCGGAGATGCGGAGGACGCCGCCCGCCATCTCGGCGCCGGCCCAGTCCCCGGCACTGCCACGCACCTCGATCTCGCCACCGCTCATCCGCGCGCCCAGGTGATGGCCGCACCGCCCCTCCACCAGCACCCGGCCGCTGTCCATCTCGATGCCGATCCCGTCGACCCGGCGCAGGTCGCCGCACAGCACCAGCTGCTCATCGGCGCTGCCCGCCACCTCGAACAGCTCGCCCACGGCCAGCGTGTCGCGGCCACAGCGCACGGTCAGTGCGGCCACCTCGGGCGCGGTGAGCCCCTGCAGCCGCGAAGGAATGAGCCCGCCCGCCCACACCCTCGCCGGGGGCGCTGTCGTGAGGGTGAGGGTGAGCGTCACGGCGGGTCGCGCAGATCCGTGAGCGGGAAGTGAAATTCGCCGAGCTTGCCGCCGAAGTTGGCGGCGGTCACATGGGTGGCGCCCGCGTCGGCGGCAGCGTGGAGCCCGCGGCGCATCGCCTCCCGCACGGATTCCTCGGACACCCCGTCGATGACGATCTCGAACACCGCGCCCACCCCGTCGGGCACGAGCGTGTCAGGGATCTGGGCGCGCAACGTCGGAGCCATCTGGTGATTGGTGGAGGCGGGCATCGACTTCGAGGTGAGCGCGCCGACCTTGCTGCCGCTGCGCACGATGCCGCCGGGGAATGGCAGCGCGATCCCCTCGCCGCGCATCGCGTCGGCCGCCGCCTGTGCGGCGGCGAGGGCGGTCTCGTCGCCGCCGGCCCCGATCACCAGGTTCCCTCCGCCGACGCCCCGTCCGACCCCGACCGACTCAGCGACCAGGAACTCCCCGTCCATCACCGGGATGCGCCAGAAGCGCCGGTCGGCGATCACCTTGCTCGCCTGGAAGCCGTCGCCGAAGTAACGCAGGCTGCTGCCGAGCGCCGCCGTTCTCTCCGCGCCGGGAAGCCCGTCGAAGCACGCGGTGGTCGGGCAGGTCATGACGCTCTGGCCGACGCGCTCCAGGATCCGCTTGCCGACCCCTTCCCGGTCCATCGCAAACAGCAGCACGGCCACTCCGGGACGGCCGTCGGGAGTGTCCCCGCCGCCGAGGCGGCGTTCGATGGCCGCCTCGCACTTGCACCCGATCACCGAGGTGGCAAAGCCGGTCATCGAGCGGGCCGCCTCATCCGCCCATGCGTCGGTGGCGGCGGTGATCAGCACGCGGGCAAAGCGCATTCCGAACGCCTCGGCGAAGGTGTCCGCGACCTCGGTCTGACCCACCACGTAGCCGCTCACGTGCCGGCCTCCACGATCCGCGCCGGCTCGCGCAGCGCCGGGTCGCGGACCGGATAGTGCTCGAACGCCACCGTGTAGCGACGGCCGAACAGAGGCTCCAGGACGCGGCTGACCTCAGGATCGAACGGGGCGCGGCTCGAGAGCACCAGCCCGTCGTCGCAGCGGCGCAGCTCCCCTTCCTCGACCGCGAGCTCACCGCCCTTGATCACGTAACGAGGGGTCGCGAA
The DNA here is from genome assembly GCA_963708835.1 of uncultured Actinomycetota bacterium. Taxonomy (GTDB): domain Bacteria; phylum Actinomycetota; class Thermoleophilia; order Solirubrobacterales; family Solirubrobacteraceae; genus Palsa-465. The sequence continues at coordinate 285,212 of CAVPUB010000006.1, forward strand.
CATCTCCTCACGGTCGGCGCGATCGTGGTAGATCGTCACGTCGGCGTCGGCGCCGATCCCGAGGTGGCCCTTGTCACGCAGGCCGAGCCGGCGAGCGGGCGCGGCTCGGGTGATGATGGCGATCTCGTTGAGCGTGTACTCGCGGTCGAGCCCGTCGAGCAGCGCGGTGCGCCGGATCGCCCGCTGATTGGCGCGGCCCATCTGATCGTCGCGGAAGGCGCGGTCCATGAGCAGGCGGATCAGCTTCGGATAGGAGAGGAACGAGCCGCCGTTGGGGTGGTCGGTGGACAGCATCACCTGCCACGGGTCCTTGCCCAGCAGGAACAGCTCCAGACCGATGCCCCACTGCAGCGCATGCACGTAGCTGCCCGCGCGATACCGGTACGGGACGATGCCGCACCCGGTCTCGACCTCGGTGTCGTGGTTGAGCCACTTGCCGCCATCGAGGTCGCGCAGGACTGCCGAGACCGGACCGTCGGCCGTCATCGTCACCGCCGGCCCGAACATCACCTGGCCGACGTCCGCCGTGATCTCCGGATGCGAGCTCAGGTAGTCGACCAGCTCGGGCGCTCGGGAGCGAGCCTGGGAAATCGGCCCACCCACCCGGCCGCCGTAGCAGTGAAACTGCAGATGGGCGAAGTGCGCCTGGCGTCCGGACAGGGTGCGCATCGTCTCGAGCGTCGTCTCGGCGTTGCCCGCCACCCCGAGGTTGTTGGCATGGATGTGGACGGGATGCGGCAGCCGGAGCTCGTCCACTGCCCCGCCGATCGCTTCCAGGATCTGGCGCGGGGTCACCGCGAAGCCCGGCACCTCGTCATCGAGCGAGTGGACGTTGCCGTTGTCCTGCTTGAAGGCCTCCACGCCGCCGGGGTTGACGAGCTTGACCCCGTAGCCGCCGGTGGCGTCCAGCCACCACGCCACCGCGTCGCGCAGCTGCGACGCGGCCGCTCCGCCGGACTCGCGGATCAGTTCGAACAGCACCTGGTTGTTGCCCATCAGGATCAGGAACGCCTTGTCGATCATCGGCGTATCGCGCAGCTCGGAGAGCACCTGGCGCGCGGCCAGCGGTGGGGCGGCCGCCTCCACGACGGTCGTGTAGCCCAGGAGCGAGTAGCGATAGCCGGTGGCGAACGTCGAGGGCACCAGGCCGCCGGTGCCCGACCGCAGGAGCTCGGTCCGCTCGAGTGGGTCGTCGCGGCGCTCATCCGGCGTGAGCTTGCGCGCGGCGTTGACCTTGGGGCCGGCGATATGGGCGTGGATGTCGACGCCGCCCGGCATCACCACCATCCCGCGAGCGTCGATGCGCCGGGCTTCGGGACCGACCTCGGAGACGACCTTGCCGCCCTCGATGCACACGTCGCGGACCTCACCGTCGACCGCGTTGGCCGGGTCGTGGACCCGGCCACCGGTGATTCGGATCGCGGTCATCGCGCCACCTCGGCCAGGAGCCGTATCAGTAGCTCGGCGACGGTGGGCGCATCACCGGCAAAGGGTGCCTGGAGCGTCAGCGGGACGCCGTCCAGGCGGTGAGCGGTCCCTGCCGCGTTCACCCCGGCCGCCGCGGTCCGGATCGACACCTGAGGGTCGCGTCCCCGCCCGCTCGTCGGATGGCTGCACAGCGCGATCTCGGCCACCCCGGAGGCCAGCGTTGCCGGCGCGCCGTCGATGCGCAGGGCCACGTCGATGCCCTCGGCGTCGTCGAGCGGCTGCGTCGCACTGACGAGTTCCGGATGACCCGCCGCGAGATCGACGTTGCCGGCGTACCCGGTCTGCCAGGCCAGCGCGTCCTGCGCACCGGTGGCCCCGGGGGACTGGGTCAGCGCCAGCGTCACCACGTGGCGCTCGTGACTGAGCGCCCGCGTGAGCTCGTGCAGGGCCAGCGCGCGCCGCTGGCCGCCGTCGCCGCCGGTGAGCGCGGGCCCGTGCACGAAGGCGACATGGGGTACGCCCGCGATGCGCTCGAGCAGGCCGCCCAGTTGGGTGTCGAGGTCGCTCGCTGCCGGCGCCACCTCGCGCTGCAACGCATGCAGGGTGATCAACGCCTCGAGGTCGCGGCCCCGCGGCCATTGGAGGCGCAGGTCGGCGCGCTGCGCGGTGGCGGTGTCACGGTCATCGATCACGACCAGCGTTCGCCCCGCGGCGGACGCGGCGGACGCGTTGCCGCCGAAGCCGAGGCGCTCGAGGAGCCGCGGGTGGGTGGCCTCCGGATCCTCGCCCCAGATGACGACGACCCGCGACCGATCCCGGATCTCGCCCAGGGTGGCACTGGTGATGCCGCGCAGGGGCAGCGCGGGGGCACCCGGCCACGCACCGGTCACGTTCTCGGTCATCACCAGCGCCCCCAGCCGGTCGGCCAGCGCGAAGGCGGCCCGGGCATCCTCCACGGTCGAGGCATCGAAGCCATAGACCAGCGGGCGACGCGCGCCCCGCAAGAGCTCGGCGGCGCGCGTGAGCGCGGCCTCCACGTCGGCCGGCTTGCCGTCGATCGTCGCACCCGGCGCACCCGAGCGCGGGCGAATGCGCTCGGCGAACCAGGTGGCGCCGAGGTGGCACGCGGGCCGCAGCTGCACGGTCTCGTCGGAGCGATCCAGCATCACGTCATCGCACAGCAGGCCGCAACCCGCGCAGGTGACCGGTCCGATCTCAGCCGGCTCAGCCACCGACCGCCACCGCGTCGGGTAGTGCCGACAACAGGCGGGCCCCGCGCTCGACCAGCTCGGGCACGTCGGGGCTCGCCGTGACCAGCGTGCACACCGGCGCGCCGCGCTCGATCGTCTCACGCGCTCGGGGAATGTCGCGCACCAGGCCCGCCGGCCACCAGCCGGGCTCGGGCGTGCAGACGGTGCGGTCGGCGAAGAGCACGAGCTTGACCGCGGCACAGCTCTGTGCCGGCGGGATCCCGGAGACGGGCAGGCCCAGCCCGCGGGCGCCGCGGACGTGGGCCTCGAAGCTGCCCGGGCCGAACAGCTCGAGCGAGGCCGAGGGTCGTGGGTTGACCTCCAGCACCCATGCGTGGCGGCCGTCCCAGATCGCGTCGACCCCGAATGCCCCACGGACGCCGAAGCGCGCCGCGACCTCGGTGCACACCTCACGGAGCTGGCCCTCGAGCTCGGCGTGCTCTGACTCAGGGAGGCGCGGAGGGGTCACGTTCCCCATCCACCTAAAGCTCCGCGGGAGATGGAGCTGCTCGGTGAGCCCGAGCACCACCGCGCTGCGGGCGTCGGCGATGGCGACCGCGGAGCACGACAGACCGTCTATGCGGCGCTGGACCACCTCCGTGTGGCGCAACAGTCCGCCCGTCCACCCACGCACCCCGTGGCCGCCGCCACCGTGCCGCGGCTTGCGCACCCACACCTCGCGGCCCCCCGCGCGCTCGGGCAGATCGCCGGGCGCTCGCGTCTGCGGGGCGCGGGCCCCGGCCGCGCGTGCCGCGGCTCCGACCGCCCAGGGGTCGCGCACGGCCTCCAGCAGCTCGGCCGGTGTCCCCAACAGCTCACGTCCGTCGGCGAGCTCTCGCACCAGATCCGGCCGATTCTCGAGGCCCGCGCCGTAGACGACCGCCGTGGCCTCGATGTCCGCGGCGAGCGCGGCGAGCCCGTCGTTCGTCGGCGCCGTCGCACCAGGGGCCAGGGCACGCAGGTCCGCGTCGCCGAACCGGTCCAAGGCGATCACGTCGTACCCGTCGGCCACCGCCAGCTGGGCGAGCATCCGCGCGCTGACCGCCACGACGAGGACCCTCATGGCAACCGCATCCCGGTCAGGAGCCCGGCCAGCAGCGTTGCCGCGACCAGATCCGCGGTCGTCCCGGGGTTCAGCCGGCCGTTCTCACGGCGCAGCCAGTGGTCGAAGTCCTCAAGCGAGCGCGTGCCGTCGCGGACCTCTCGAGCCGCCTCGGTGACCGCTCGCGCCGCCGCCTCGCCCGCCTTGCGTGCGATCAGGCTGTCAGGGTGCGAGGCCAGCAGGCCGACATGGAGCGACACGATCGCCTCGAGCGTAGACCTGCGGCCGCCCAACGCGTCTCCAAGCAGCGGCAGGCCGGTGTCGAAGACGATCGCGTAGCCGCTCGCATATTCGGAGGCGATGCTGTCGCGGTGCGCGGCCGCCGCCATCGCCTCGCGCAGCGACACGAGCGCCGGTCCGCGCACGTCATGCTCGGAGGCCTCACCCAGGCCGCCCGGGTCGGCTCGCGCGATCGCCGCAAACGCCGCGGCGGCATCGGCGACATCAAGCCGGGCGAGCGTGCTCTCGATCGCCGATCGCAGCGGCTCATCGTCCCGGCGCGTCACCGCCGCCCGCACCATCGGGGCGAACAGCAGCACGATCCCGAGGTTGGTATTGGCCGAGGCCACCCGCTGCGTCGCCGCCACCCCGTCCGCTATCAGCTCCCCGACGCTGCGCCGCCGCGCCGCGTCGCGCGCGAACACCGGGCCCAGCGCGAGCGCCGACCGGATCATGTCCACGTAGGTCGCGTCGCGGAAGGCATGGGCAGGGGTGATGTTGCCCGGCTTGGCCGCTGACACCTCCAGGACGCATGCGAGCTGCACCTGATGCTCGAGCAGTTCCCCGCCCAGCCCTGAGTGAGCTAGGGTTGCGTCCACCCGCGTCACAATACGAGAGGGAGGTAACCGCAATGGCCATCACGCTGGCGACCGGAGAGGCCCTGACCGGCGACGGTAACGAGCTTGCGCACATCGACCTGTTGCTCGGCTCGAAAAGCGGTCCGATGGGCGAGGCGTTTGCCAATGCCTTCGTCAACGAGAAGGAGGGCCACACCAACCTGCTGGCCGTGGTCACTCCCAACCTCGCGGCGAAGCCCGACACCGTGATCACCAACAAGGTCACGATCAAGGGTGAGAAGCAGGCAGTGCAATTGTTCGGGCCTGCTCAGGCAGCAGTAGCCCGCGCCGTGGTGGATTCGGTCAAGGACGGCGTGATCCCCAAGGACCAGGTCGACGATCTCTGCATCATTGTCAGCGTCTTCATCCACTGGGAGGCCGCGGACGACAAGAAGATCTACGACTACAACTACGAGGCCGTCAAGATGTCGATCGCGCGTGCCATGAAGGGTGAGCCGAGCATCGACCAGGTGCTGGCCGACACGCCCGCCGCGCGCCATCCGTTCGCCGGCGGCGCCGAGGATTAGCGGCGGCCGGCCACGAGCCACTGAACGCGCAGACCGGAGAGCCACCGCTCGTCGGTCTGCGCGCCGTCGTCACCGGAGGGGCGTCCGGGATCGGGAGGGCGATCGCCGTCGCGTTCGCCGCGGCCGGCGCTCGGGTCGGCATCGGTTTCTGGCGCTCGTCGGACGCCGCCCAGGCCCTGAGCGCCGAGCTCGGCCCGGGCCATCCGCTGCTCCAGGCGGATCTGAGCACCCTGGACGGGTGCACCGCTTTCGTCCAACAGGCGTTTGCGGCGCTCGAGACCGTCGACGTCTGGGTCAACAATGCCGGGGCCGACGTGCTCACCGGTGACGCCGCGCGATGGCCGGCGGAGCGCAAGCTCGACGCGCTCCTGGAGGTGGACCTCAAGAGCACGATCCGCTGCTCTCGGCTGGTGGCCGGGCGGATGGCGCCGGGCGGAAGCATTCTCAACATCGGCTGGGATCACGCCGCGACCGACGGGATGGCAGGTGATGACCCGGAGCTGTTCGCCGCGGTGAAGGCTGGGGTGCTGGGCTTCTCCAAGTCCTTTGCCCGGTCGGTGGCTCCCGACGTCCGTGTGAACGTGCTCTGCCCGGGCTGGATCGAGACGGCGTTCGGCGCGGGCGTAGACCGCGCCTTCTACGACGAGGTCGCGGCGGGCACGCCGCTGGGGCGTTGGGGGCGGCCGGAGGACGTCGCGGGCGCGGCCGTGTGGCTGGCGTCGCCGGCTGCCGCCTTCGTCACGGGCCAGGCGCTCAACGTCAACGGCGGCACCGTTGGCTGACACCCTGTTCGTCACCGGCCGCCTGGCCGAGCCCGCCCTGCGCAGCATCGTCGCCGAGCTCGACATCGGCCACGAGATCGCGGTGATGAACATCAGCGTCGCGGCGTTGATGACGACGCGCTGGATCGCGCGGCGGCTGGAGGTGCCCTCGGGAGTGGACAACATCGTGATCCCGGGCCTGTGCGAGGGCGATGTGGACGCGCTGGAGCAGGCCAGCGGCCTGCCGGTGCGCAAGGGCCCGGCGGACGTCCGATCGCTCCCGGAGTGGTACGGGCGGGCGGCGGTGCGGGCGGAGCTCGGACCCCGAGATGTGCGCGTCTTCGCCGAGATCAACGACGTCCAGACGCTGACGCGCGACCAGGTGATCGACCGGGCGGAGGCCTACCGCGCGGAGGGAGCCGACGTGATCGACCTCGGTCTGTCGCTCGATCGCTCGTGGCTGGCCGAGGGGCCGCCGACGATCGCGGCGCTGCGCGAGCGCGGGATGGCGGTGAGCATCGACACCCTGGACCGCGAGCACATCCGCATGGCGGATGCCGCCGGCGTGGACTACGTGCTCAGCCTCACCCCGCACACGATCGACATCGTCGCCGATCTGCGCGCGACCCCGGTGCTGATCACCGACGATCCCGAGGACCTCGACGGCCTCGACCGCATGGCCGCCCGCATGGAGGACCTGGGCCGGCCCTACCTCCTCGACTCCATCCTGGCTCCCATCAACTCGGGCTTCGCTGCATCGCTGGCCCGTTACGTCGAGGTCCGCCGCCGCCATCCCGACGCCGGCATGCTGATGGGGATCGGCAACCTCACGGAGCTCACGGAGGCCGACTCGACCGGTGTCGCGGCGCTGCTGATCGGCTTCTGCCAGGAGGTCGGCATCACCTCGGTGCTGACCACCGAGGTGATCGGGTGGGCCCGCGGAGCGGTTCGCGAGACGGTCCTGGCGGCCCAGATCATGCACGTGGCCCAGCGCGAGGCGCGGCCCCCCAAGCACATCGACTCCGGCCTGGTCACCACCCGGGACGAGTCGATGCGTGCTCCCTCCGAGGATGAGCTGCGGGCGATGCAGGCGCAGATCTCGGACGCCAACTACCGCCTGTTCGCCGACGCTGACTGGCTTTACGCGTTCAACGGCGAGCGGTTCATCCGCGAGACCAATATGTACGCGGTCTTCGAGCAACTCGACGTGCGCGACCCCGCGCACGCCTTCTACCTCGGCAAGGAGCTGATGAAGGCCACGATCGCCCGTGGCCTGCGCAAGAGCTATCGCCAGGAGGGCCCGCTGGACTGGGGCCTTCTCAGCTTCCCCGAACCTCGACGGGAGGACATTCGATGAAGAAGATCCTGATCCAGCTCGACACCGATCAGCACCCGAGCGCGTTTGATGCGATCGCGGCGTACGACGCCGATGTGGACGTCGTCGTCGGCTATGGTCAGATCACCGCCGACAACCTGGCCGGCGTGGTCCAGGGCGCGATCTTCCCGCGCGGTCCTGACGGTCTGGCCAACACCGCCTTCTGGGTCGGCGGGTCGAGGGTGCGCGACGGCGAGGCGGTGTTCGAGGCGGCCCAGAAGCTGTTCTTCGAGCCGTTCAAGCCATCGATCATGCTCGACTCCGACGGCTCGAATACGACCGCGGCGGCTGCCGTGGCCCGCGTGCGGGGCGCGGTGACGCTCAAGGGGAGCCGTACCGCGGTCATCGGCGTGGGGCCGGTCGGACTGCGCACCGCTGAGCTTCTGCGGCGCGAGGGCGCCGAGGTCACCGTCCTCACGTTCCCGCCCGACGTGATGAAGGGCGGCCATCGCCGCGCCTCGGGCATCGCGGTAGCGGAGGAGGCGGGTTTCGAGGTCACCGAGCCCTCGTCCAGCGACGATCTCGATGCGACCTTGGCCGGTCACCTGGCCATCTTCGCCGCCGGGCCGGCGGCCATCCAGATCCTGCGGCGCGGCGGCTGGGCGCAGAGCGACGTGCGGGTCGTGATCGACTACTCGGCGGCCGAGCCGGTGGGCGTCGAGGGCGTCGACCGAGGCGACGACCTGGCCGAGGAGAACGGTGTCCTCAAGCTCGGCGCGCTGGCCGTGGGCGGCCCGAAGATGAAGCTCCAGAAGCGCTGTGTGCAGCGGATGTTCGAGGCCAAGGGCACGGTGCTCGACCTCGGCGGCGTCTACGACGTCGCCCTGGAGGTGCTGTGACTGCCGCTCAGGCGCCGGTGCCCGACCGTGACTTCGAGAACACGAACTTCCCCATCGGCCCGTCCAGCGGGCCATCGGCCTCGGGCCGCCAGAGCACGGTGTCCTCGATCTTGCGAGCCAGGGTGAAGTCCTTGTCGGTGATCCCGCCGGCCGAGTGCGTGGCCAGCTTGACCCACAGCTTGCCCCAGGTGACGTTGAGGTCGGCGTGATGGCCGGCGGCCTCGCACAGGTACCCGACGGCGTTGACGGCCATCAGGGTCGTCGGCCAGCCGTCGGTGTTGTACTTGCGCCGGATCCAGTCGCCCTCGTAGTACCACTCGTCGAGACCCAGCTCCGACAGCTTGGCGGGAATCTCGTCCTCGGTGTAGGTCCGCTCTTTGCTCATGGTCCAATGATATGCCCCGGGTAGCCGGCGTCGACCCCGGCACCGTCTCGTTCGACCTGTGCGTACTGGAGGATGGCGAGCCCATCGTCGAGCAGGTGTTTCAGGCCGGCTCGCTCAGCGCGGACAGCCGACCGCTGCTGGAGGCGCTCACCCGCCACGGCCCCTATGACCTCGTCTACGGCCCGAGCGGCTACGGGCTGCCGCTCGTCGCTGCAGCCGACACCGGGGAGCGCGAGCTGGCCGAGATGGTGCTGGTGCGCCAGGACGAGGCGCACGCCGACGCCGGCGTCGGCGGGCTGCGCTCGCTGCTGCGCGCCCTCGTCGACAGCGGCCTCCCCGTCGTCTTCGGTCCCGGCGTCATTCACCTGGCCTCGGTTCCGCGCCACCGGAAGTACAACCGGATCGACATGGGCACCGCGGACAAGGTGTGTGCCGCGGCCTACGCGATCGCCGACCAGTCGTCGCGACTTGGGATCGCCGCCCGGCAGAGCTCGATGGTCCTGATCGAGCTCGGGGGCGCCTTCACCGCTGCGCTGGCGATCGACGCCGGGCAGATCGTCGACGGCATGGGCGGATCGTCCGGGCCTCTCGGCGCACGGGCCGTGGGCGCGCTGGATGGGGAGGTCGCCTACCTGCTCGCGAGTGTGCTGCGCAAGGACACTCTCTACAGCGGCGGCGCGCTGGATCCGGGCGGGACGCTTGACATGGCCGACCTGGACGCGCTGTGGAGCTCGGCGGACCTGGCCGAGGGCTGGACGGCGCTGCTGGAGGCCGCCGCCAAGGCCGCGCGGGCGCTGCTGGTCAGCGTGGCGGCGCCGCGGGAGATCGTCCTCTCCGGCCGGCTGGCCCGCCTGCCCGCGCTCGTCGAGGGCCTGGCCGATTCGTTGGCTGACGTCGCTCCGGTGGTCTCGCTCGTGCCCGGCCGCGCCAGCTCGGCCGCGCACGGGGGAGCGCTCCTCGCCGATGCGCTGGCGGGCGGCCGCCACGCGGGCCTGGCGAAGGCGCTGAGGCTGCGCGAGTCCAGCGGGACCGCGCTTGACCATCTGCGGGTCGCCGGCGCCGCCACGATCATCCTCGGGTGACACTGCTTTTCAGATGATCGTGGCATCTGTCCGGTTGGTCACTGTGTGTGACCAACCGATCAGTGTCACTACCTACCCGATCGGACAGGTTCAGACCCTGACCGGTCGGTCTTCTCTCGATCCCCCGGTTGTGTCACCGCTGTGCCCCTGTTAGGTTCGTTTCGCCTATTTTCCGGATGGAAGGAGAGACTCGCCGTGACCGCCACAGTCGACGAGAGCGTTATCCAGGGGCTGGCAAAACAGAACGGCGTGACGCTGGGCCGAGTTCTCGGCCGCGGAAACGTCGGCATGGCCGAGGAGGGATCCGATGGCAAGATGCACGCCACTGTCCGGATCCCGCTCGACGAGCTGGTCTTCGATCCCGGCGTCCTGGTCCTCCCTCATGCGGGCGAACTCGAGCTGGAGATCATCAACGACGACAACAACTCGCACTGCGCGGTCCTGCCGAGCAACGGCGACTCCAAGTTCATCTGGCTGGTGAACTTCTCGAAGGGGAGGGCGACCCTCTCGCTCGACGGCCCGGGCTACTACTGGTATGGCTCCCGGACCGGAAACGACGAGGGTCGGGGCCTGACCGGCACGATCGTCGTCAGTGGTGAAGTCCCCGACGAAGCCAAGCTCGACCGCCCGCCCCAGCCGCGGCCGTAGAAAGGAGCAGTTGATGGCAACTGAGACTGATTACGTCGACGCAGGCGAGGCTGTCGACTTCCGGAATCTGAGCCCCGGCTACGTTGGCACTGCGCCGGACGTGGCGAAAGGCGTCAACTACGACCGAATCCTCAAGGCCCGCGAAGCGGAGCCCCACAACTGGCTCACCTACTACGGGGCCTACGACGGGCAGCGCTACAGCCTGCTCGACCAGATCAATACCTCGAACGTCAAGGATCTGAAGCCCGCTTGGGTGTTCCAGTGCGGCTCGGTGGGGATGCACTCGGGTGCCTCGACCTACTCGTTCGAGGCGTCTCCGCTGGTCGTTGACGGCATCATGTACGTGACCGGCTGGGATGGCTGGATGTGGGCGCTTGACGCCAAGACCGGAGCGGAGCTGTGGCGCTATCACCGTGCGTCGCCGTATGACGTCTCGCTGTGCTGCGGCAACGTCAACCGGGGTTGCGCCGTGGCCGACGGGAAGGTCTTCATGGCCACCCTCAACGCTCACGTGACCGCCCTTGACGCCAAGACCGGTCAGCTCGTCTGGGATCAGCCGTTCGGGGACGTACGGGCCGGCGAGAGCGCGACCGTCGCCCCGCTCATCGTCAAGGACATGGTCATCGTGGGAAGCTCCGGTGGGGAGTTTGGGGTGCGTGGTCACGCCGACGCGTTCAAGCTCGAGACCGGAGAGCGGGTGTGGCGGTGCTACATGGTCCCGGCTCCAGGCGAGCCGGGGTCCGAGACCTGGCCGTCCGAGGGCGAGGCCTGGGCGCGCGGCGGAGCGAACTGCTGGACCACGGCGACGTTCGACCAGGAGCTCAACCTCCTGTACTTCAACACGGGCAACCCATGCCCCGACTTCGACGGGGAGGTGCGCGAGGGCGACAACCTCTACACGGACTCCGTGGTGGCGGTCGATCCCGACAGCGGCCAGATCAAGGCGCATTATCAGTACACCCCGCACGACCTGTGGGACTACGACTCGACGATGGAGAACATCCTGTTCGAGATGGACGGACGCAAGTGCTCCGGACATTTCGACAAGAACGGATACTTCTTCATCCTGGATCGCACGGACTGCAGCCTGATCCGGGTGGTGCCGTTCGTCGACCGCATCACCTGGGGCGAGATCGACTCCAACGGCAAGGTGACGCCGAGGCTGTACCCCGAGAAGGAGGGGGAGCCGGTCCACTTCTGGCCCGGGCCGGCCGGCGCCAAGGAATGGACGCACGCCGCCTACAGCCAGAAGACAGGCCTCTTCTACTGCCCGGTGCAGGATGTGGGTGCGACCGCCACACGGCGGCGCCGTGAGTTCAAGGAGAGCATCCCGTACTGGGGCGCGGGTGTCGCCGTGGACACGGAGGACGTGTCCGGCTACGTCTCGGCGTTCGATCCGGCCACGGGCCAGGAGAAGTGGCGCTTCACCCAGGAGCACCCGATGACCGCGTCGGTGCTGGCCACGGCCGGCGGCCTCGTGTTCGCGGGTGGGCCCGCGGGCAAGTACTGGGCGTTGAACGACACCAGCGGTGAGCTCCTCTGGGAGTTCACATGCGGTAGCGGCCACCACTCAAGCCCGAGCACCTACAGCGTCGACGGGCGGCAGTACATCGCGGTGCCGGTTGGATACGGCGCCTGGACCGAAGGGTTCTACCCCGGCGCGCTCGCGCAGGCGGGCGGCGCCGCGCTCTTCGCGTTCTCGCTGCCGGAGTAGGAGCACATCCCTTGACATCTGCCACGTCCGCAGCCGGGCGTGGCAGATCAGGGGCAGCTCGCGATCGTCGGCTTCGCGCCGATCTGCTGACCGGCGTGGCGGTCCTGGTGATGGGCGCCATGGTGGGACTGGGCGTCTTCGGCTAACTGGCGCACGGTGTGTCAGATGACGGCGGGCGCCCCGGAGAGGACGACCGGGCGCTGCGGCTCCAGATGACGCGCGCCCAGGATCGCGATCAGCGTGGCCAGGCCGCCCGCCACCCCGGCGAAGGCGAACACTGCGTCGGCCCCGGCGCTCTGGGCCAGGACGCCGGCGATGGCCGCACCGGCCGCCGCGCCCGCGGCGGACGAGGTGAACAGCCAGGAGAAGGCCTCGGTCTGCGTGCCCGCCGGAGCGGAGCGCTCGACCATCGCGTAGATGCTGGCTGCGGTCGGGGCGATGGTGGCGCCCGCGAGCAGGATGATGGCGCCCATCACCGGCAGGCTGGCAGCGCCGAAGAGCAGCGCGCCGTGCGTGAGGGCCAGCGCGCCGAGGAGGACCGGCAGATGCCGCTTGCTCTGTACACGCGCGTTCAGCCGTGTGACGACCAGCCCGCCGATCAGCGACCCGGCGCCCCACAGCCCGAGGAGCGGGGCGGCCGCGGCGGCGCCGGCGATATGCTTGGCGCTCGCGGTCACCCCGATCTCCGTGGCCCCGAACACCACGCCGGTGCCCAGGTCGACGATGACCAGCACGCGCATGGCGGCGGCGCGCAGCGAGCCCGCCCGCGGACGCGTGACGGCGGCGTCGGGGTGCCAGTCTCGCGACGCCCGCCGGGTCGCGAACGCGACGGTGCCGGCCGCCGTCAGCAGCCCGCACGCGACGAGCGCCGCACCCGTGGACCACACGGCGCCGACCGCGAGGGCCAAGGGCGGGCCGATGACGAAGGTCACCTCGAGCAGCGTCGACTCCAGCGCGAACAGCGCCGGGAGCTCCGCGGGGCGGGCGACGATCGCGGGCAGCAGTGTCCGCACGCACGCGTCCACTGGAGGCGTGGCCAGCCCCGCGACGCCGGCCAGGCAGACGAGCGCCGCGGCCGGGGTGTCGGCGGGAAGAAGGCCGATCACGATGAGCGCCAGCGAGGTGAGCGCCGCGCCCGCAGCGAGCACTCGGGTCTGGCCACGGCGGTCGACGAGGCGCCCGAGGACCGGCGAGGCCAGCGCGCTGCAGATCGCGTAGGCGCTGCAGACAACCCCGGCGACCGCGAAGGAGCCGGTCCGCCGCTGGACGTGGACGAGGATGGCGATGCTGAGCATCGCCAACGGCAGCCGGGCCAGGACGGAGGCGGCCAGGAGCGCGCGCCCGTCGGGTCCGGCGAGGAGGGGGGATGTGCGTCGCGTGGTCATGTCGTCAACGTACGCCCGGAACGGACCTCTGATAAGAGCCATTTACCTGACGTATCAGGGGTCCAATTTGGCCCGTAGCGCCCGAGGGTGCAACCATGGGGGCACACATGAACCTCGTCCCTGGCTACCGGGAGTTCGCGCCGCCCGCGGCGGTGGCGCCGCTGATCGAGTGCGTCTGGACCCGGGCCGGCGGCGACGAGGGGATCCGGATCATGCCCGACGGCGCGAGCGACGTCATCTGGCGCCAGGGTCGCGGCACCATCATCGTGGGGCCCGACACGACCGCGCGGGCGTACGTCCCCGCGGCGGCTGACCTGCTCGTCGGCCTCCGCTTCCGGCCGGGCGCGGGCGGCGCGGCGATCGGGGTGCCGCTGGACGAGCTGCGCGACCTGCAGGTGCACGCCCGCGACATCGACCGTGCCTTCGATCTCGATGGCGATCTGCCGCCCGCCACCGTCGTCGCGCGGTTGCTTCGCGCCACCGCGGGGCGCCGGCCGGACCCGATCGTGATGGCTACCGCCCCACGCGTCGCCGACCGTCAGGTCGCGGTGCTCGCCCGGGAGCTCTCGATCAGCGAGCGCCAGCTGCGCCGGCGCTTCCATGCCGCGGTCGGCTACGGGCCGGGCACGCTCGCGCGGGTGCTGCGCTTCCGTCGCTTCCTCGCGCTGCTCGACCGGGGCCGCGACGACCTGGCGGGACTGGCCTTTGAGGCCGGCTACGCCGACCAGCCCCACCTTGCGCGCGAGAGCCGGCGCCTGGCGGGCCTGACTCCCCGGGGGGTCATCGAGGCCTGGTGCGCGGCGTAGAGGGGACGCGCGTCCGTTTCGTCCAAGACGCGGGCCGCCCCGGGGCGCGACGATTCCCGGCATGACCGTCGACCTCACCGCGGCTCAGGCCTTCATCGATACCCATGCGCGGCTGCTTGACCGCCGCCGCTATGCGCTCCTGGGCCCCGCCTCCGACCTCGCCGCCGACTCGGCCGCGGTCCTGGCGGCGCTCGATGCCTACGGCAACCCCGACGGCGGCTATGGGTCGGGACTCGAGCCCGATCTGCGCAGCCCCGAAAGCCAGCCTGCGGCGGCCGGGCACGCCTTCGAGGCGTTCGCCGAGATCGCGCCGCTCACCAGCCCCCGCGCCATGTCGCTGTGTGATTGGCTGGACTCGGTGACCCTGGCCGACGGCGGCCTGCCGTTCGTGCGGCCGTTGACGAGCACCGCGGGAGTGGCCCCCTGGTTCGCCGCCGGCGATCCCACGACCGCGTCGCTGCAGATCACCGCGTTCATCGCCGCCGCCGCTCACCGCGTCGCCGCCCACGACCCAGCGGTGGCCGGCCACCGCTGGCTGGAGCGAGCCACCGCCTACTGCCTCGACGCCATCGCCGGTCTGGACGAGAGCCCGTTCGCCTACACGCTGGCCTTCTCCATCCGGCTCCTCGACGCGCTGTGCGACTCACGCCCCGAGGCACAGGCGCTCATGGATGCGCTCGCCGCCCGCGTCCCCGCCGACGGCCGCGTCCCGGTGACCGGCGGGGCCGTGGGCGAGGCGCTGCGCCCGCTGGACATCGCCCCGGACCCCGGCCGCCCTGCGCGGGCATTCCTCGATCGCGACGCCGTCGCCGCCGACCTGCGCCGCGTCGCCGACGATCAACGGGAGGACGGCGGCTGGACGGTGGACTACCTGCCGATCTCGCCCGCGGGGTCGCTGGACTGGCGGGGCTATGCCACCGTCAAGGCGATCGCCACGCTGCGGTGCAACGACGCGCTCTGAACCGCCTCAGCGAGGCTCGATGTGGATGACCTCGAACCCGAACCGCTCGGCCAGGCGGGCGGCGACCAGCGAGCGATGGCAGGCCTGAGCGGTCGCCTCGACGCACAGCAGCGCGCCCACCCCGTGGACGGGTAGGCGGCCGACCAGCGGCTCGAGCGGAACGAGGTCGAGGATCTCCTCGGTGTACTCGCGGACGTACTCGGGCGCCAGCCGGACGCGGGAGCGCTTGCCCACGCCCTGGCGATCGTCGTCGCGGTACTGGAGCTGGCGCATCTCCGTGTCGGGGGCGAGCTCGGGGTGGTACTCGTAGCCGATCCGGGCCTCCGCCAGCAGCTTCTGCAGCCGCTGGGCGTTGGCCCACGCGTACCGGGGACCGCGGACACCGCGGCGCTGGCGGATGTCGAGCACCTTGGTGACGCCGGCCTCGTCGAGCGCGGCGACAAAGCTCGTGGCGTCGTACTCGTAGACGCCGATGGTGGCGATCCGCGGCATGGGCGGGGCGGGCGGGACCGGCCCGGGCCGACCTCAGTCCCCGGCCAGCGCGAGCCGGGCCAGCTGCTCGATCCCGTCACGGGACGAGGCCACCGCCAAGAACCGCTTGGCGTGGCAGAACAGCGCGTCGGGCACCCCCGTGACGGCGACCAGATCGGCGCCCTCGCGCCCACCCCAGTCGGCGGGCAGGTCACGGCGGTTCTCGAAGGAGCCCAGCTCCCGCGGCACCGCCTCCAGGCCGAAGCCCTGACGCTTGGGATAGATGATGTACAGCGCGTCGGGCGCCGCCGGGACCAGGACCTGTTTCCACGGGGCGTTGACCGGGATCTCGATGAGCCGCGGATCCGTCGCGGCGGCGATCGCGTCCTGCACGATGCGTGCCGAGCGCCGGCCCGACGCGGCCGACAGGACCTCGCGGGCGAGGATGCCGCGCGCGAGATCGACCGCCTCGTCGAACCGCAGGCGCTCCTGCTCGGGCGTCAGCGCCTCGTCCCAGCGCGCGTTGAATCCGCCGATGACGCCGTTGACGGTCAGCGGGTAGACGCCCTCGACGACAGACTCGGTGAGATGCTGGCCGGTGTCGTTGGCGTCGACGCCCTGCACGAGGCTGACGTCGACGGCGTCGGCGACCTCCTGGTCGCCGTCGCACACCCGGACGCCGTACTCGCGCCAGATCAGCCCGAACGACGCGTAGCGGATCCCGTTCTCCCGGACGCCGTCGAAGTCGCGCTGGTGGTGGTCGAAGTCCCCGGTCAACGGGTCGTGGCGAAAGCCGACGTCGACGCGCAGATCGGCGCTCGCCAGGACCTCGCGGTCACGGGTGCGCACCACCTCCAGGGGCCCTCCGAGCAGCCTGAGCGCCGCGACGGCGAACACCTCGTCGGCGTGGAAGGAACCGTCGTGAGTGGCGACGAGCATCGTCCGCAGACTCTAGGCCGTGCGCTCGGGAACGCGTTTGTCCGCCGAATCGGCGAAACTTCCCGACGCACGAGCTGTTGTGTGCAGATGCCGAGTCCCTGGCGCCGCCGATGCCAGGGAACGGGGAACCCAATTCGTTTGGGGCGAGTCCAGCGGTGATCCGCCGGTAGCGCTCATCACAGAGCGCGAGCCCGTCAGCTAACCCCGCAGGCGAACGGCAAGTCCAGCTGAAGTCGATCACTGCGGGGTCTCGCGTGTCCGTATCCAGAACCTGTCCTGTCGTTGGCGTCGCCGTGGGTGGCAGGGCGCGACCGTCCCGGCTGCTGTGGGTAGTGGCTGCGCTGGCGGCGATGACGCTCACCCCGGCAGTGGCGCAGGCCGCGGGTGGGGTGGGCGGGGGGCCGTTTCACCGGGTTCTGCGCATGGGCGATCACGGCGGCGACGTACGCACGCTGCAGCGAGATCTGACGCAGGTGGGGATCACGACGTCCGCCGATGGCCAGTTCGGCCCTGGCACCAAGACGTCGGTGCAGCGCTTCCAGGTCGCGGCCCAGCTGGCCCCTCCGAGCGGCACGGTGGGTGCGCACACGGCGCAGACGTTGCAGCAGTGGGTGGCCAACGGCACCACGGCGAGCACCAGCACGCCCAAGGCCTCGTCGGCCCAGGTGGCGTCTCAGACCGTCCCTGGCGGCAAGGCCACGCTCGTCAACGGCCTGGCCGTGGCGCCGGCCGACGCGCCCGGTGCGGTCAAGCAGGTGATTGCAGCGGCCAACTCGATCGCGACCACGCCCTACGTCTACGCGGGCGGCCACGGCAGCTGGAACTCATCGGGCTACGACTGCTCCGGATCGGTGGGCTTTGCCCTGCACGGCGGCGGGCTCCTCTCCCAGACCGAGGACTCCGGTCAGATGGAGAGCTACGGCGCCGCCGGCGCTGGCCAGTGGATCACGCTCTACGCCAACGCCGGACACGTCTACGCCAAGATCGCCGGGCTGTGGTTTGACACCGCGGCGCAGAGCTCGTCCAACAATCAGGACCGGTGGTCCACCCGCCGGATCTCTCCGGCGGGTGGGTTCGTCGTCCGTCACCCGCGCGGGTACTGAGCCTCACAACCTGACAGTTACCCCCGGCGGCGAGGCGCCGGGGGTACCGTCACTTGATCGGCGGGTGTCAGCGGCGTAGGCTTGCGCTGTGACGGCCGGGGCTTGGGGTTGACATGGCTCGGTGCGGGGCGTGCGGCAGGGACAACCGCGCCACGGCGTTGTTCTGCGGGCAATGCGGGGCCGCACTCTCAAGCGTCGAGGGGGAGCGCAAGCACGTCACGGTCATGTTCGTCGACGTCAAGGGCTCGACGGACCTGTCGGGTTCGATGCCGGCGGACGAGTGGTGGGAGATCATGGAACAGTTCTTCGCCGTCCTCGCCGCGGGAGTCGAGCGGCTCGACGGTCGCGTTGATCGCTTCACCGGCGACGGCATCATGGCTGTCTTCGGCACTCCGAGCGCGCTCGAGGACCATGCCGTCCGGGCGTGTCACGCCGCCCTTGCCCTCCGGCGTGAACTGGATGAGTACGCCGCACTGCTCCGGCGTGAGCGCGATGTCCAGTTCGCGGTGAGGATCGGGCTGAGCTCGGGCCACGTCGTGGCGGGCACGATCGGCCGGAAAGGTGCCGAGTACACCTCGATCGGCCTGACCCCGGCGCTGGCACAGCGCATGGAGTCACTCGCCGCGCCCGGGAGCATCTACCTCACGGAGGAGACCGTCAAGCTCGTGCGTGGGTTCTTCGACGTGCAGCCGCGGGGGCGGATGAACGTCAAGGGCGTCCCCGAGCCGATGCCGGTCTACGAACTGGTACGGGCAACGCCCCTGCGGACCGCCTTCGACGTCGCCCGCACCGGAGTCCTGTCACGCTTCGTGGGGCGGGAGGAGCCGCTCGCCACCCTCAGCGAGGCCTTCGCGGCGGCCCTGGACGCGCCGGCGCGGGTGGTGTGCATCTCCGGCGAGCCCGGCGTGGGCAAGAGCCGCCTGTGCCACGAGTTCCTCATGCGCTGTCGCAGCCACGGCGCGGCGGTATGGCAGGCGGCCGGCCTCGCGCACGCGGGGCGCGTGCCGTTCGGCCCGGTGTTGGGCCTGCTGCGCGACGTCTTCGGCATCACGGCGGAGGCGGACGACGTCGCGCGCGCCAAGGTCAGTGAGCGGCTGGCCATGCTCGGGGCCACCGCGGAGGAGACGGCCCTCCTGCTCGAGTTCCTGGGCGTCCAGGATCCCGCGCAGGCCCCCATCCGCGGCGACCCTCAGGCGCGCCAGCGCCATCTGGTGGCCGGCGCGGCCCGGGCGCTGGCCCCGGGGAGTGAGGCGGCGCCGGTCGTCGTCCTGCTCGAGGACCTGCAATGGATCGATGCCGGCAGCGAGGCCTTCCTGGCCGATCTGCTGCGCGCGACGGCGCCGAACCGGATCCTGGTCCTGGCCACCCACCGGCTCGGCTACGAGCCGGAGTGGCTGCCCACCTCAAGCCGCGGCCTCCCGCTCCAGACGCTCAGCGAGACGGCGTCGGCCGCGCTGCTGAGCGATCTGGTGGGTGACGCCCCGGCGCTGGAGGGCTTGCGGGCGCTGGTGCACGAGCGCGCCGGAGGCAACCCGTTCTTCGTCGAGGAGATCGTCCGGTCGCTCATCGAGACGGGTGTGCTCAGCGGCCGCCGGGGCGATCTGACGCTGACCACGGCGGTGGCCGAGATCGAGATCCCCCGCAACGTCGAGTCGGTGCTCGCCGCTCGCATCGATCGCCTGCCGCCACGGGGCAAGCAGGTCCTCCAGCTCGCCTCCGTGATCGGCCACCGGTTCTCGGCGTCGATCCTGCAGCGCATCACGGACCTCGGGGGCGATGGGCTGACCGCCGCCCTCAGCGCCCTGCGCGAGGCGGAGCTGATCGTGCCGCAGGAGGGCAGCGACGAGTATGTGTTCAAGCACGCCCTCGCCGAGCACGTGGCCTACCGCAGTCAGCTGGCCAGCCGGCGTGCTCGGACGCACGCGATGGTGGCCAAGGCCATCGCGGACCAAGCCCCCGAGCGGCTCAACGAGCTCGCGGCGCTCATCTCGGCCCACTGGGAGCGCGCCCGGCGCCCGGCCGAGGCGGCGCAGTGGTGCTCGCGCGCGGCGGGATGGGCCGGGTTCAACGACCCCAACGAGGCGCTGCGCCAATGGCACAACGTGCGGCGGCTGGCCGCCGAGATCGATGAGGGCGATCTGCGCGACGAGCTGGCGCTGACCTCGCGAATGATGCTGCTCAACGTGGCCTGGCGTCAGGGCGTGCCGCAGGGTACGCCCCAGGACGTGTTCGAGCGCGAGATGACCGGGCTCTACGAGGAGGGGTCGGCGTTGGCTCGGACCGCGGGCAACGACATCGCCCTGGCCGTGACGATCGCGTCCTACGGGGCGGCGCGGGGACTGGCCGGACACCTCGAGGACATGGCGCGGCTCGGCATGGAGGGCTTCCGCGTGGCCGAGAGCGCCCGCGAGACCGCCATTCAGCTGAGCGTGCTGCCGTGCGCGGTCTACGCGATGCACGCCCTGGGCCGCTGGGACGAGGTGCTGAGCCTGCTCGAGGAGAGCCGCAGTCTGTTCGCGGAGGATCCGTCGGCCGGCGGCGGCCTCACGCTGCTGTGCCCCTATGCCTGGCTGCTCTCCTGGCGCGCCGCCGCCCAGGCGCACGTCGGCGAGCTCGACGCGGCGTTCGCGGGCTTCGAGCGCGCACTGGCGATGGCACGGGAATACGGGGACTTCGAGACCGAGAGCTGGACGCACATGTCGATCGTCCAGGCCTCCCAGCTGGCGGGACGTCGGCAGGGCGCCCTTGCCCACGCCCGCCGCGCCCATGAGATCGCCGAGCGGTCCGGGGGCGCGTTCTCGCTGGGCCTGGCCCAGCGCTACCTGAGCATCGCGCACATCCTCGATGGCCGGTGGAGCGAGGCGACCGCGGCCGCGCTCCGCGCTCTGGAGATCTGGCGCCGCCATCGGGTCGGTCTCGAGGCCGAGCCCCATGCCCTGGCGATGCTGGCGCGCGCGCAGCTGGGTGCCGGCGACGCCACCGGAGCGGTCGCCTCGGCGGCGGAAGCGGTTGCGCTCGCGGCCAGCCGGGGCACGCGGGGTCACGAGCTCGAGGGCCGGCTCGTCCTCGCCCGCGCGCTCATGACCGTCCGGGGCCGCGCGGCCGCCGATGATGTCGCCGAGCATCTCGCCCGTGCCCACGAGCTCGTGGCCGCGAGCGGTGCCGCCAGCCTGGCTCCCCGCGTGCACGTCGAGGCGGCTGAGCTGGCTCGCCTGCGCGGCGATGAGAGCGAGCGCCACCGTGAGCTGGGCGAGGCGCGCCGTCTCTTCGACGCGGCCGGGGCGACTGGCCTCGCCCGGGAGGCGGCCACCGTCGCGGCCATAGGGGGATGAAGGCGCGCCGCCGGTCTACGCGCAGGGTGCGGCTCCCGTTCGGCGGCCTCAACCGCCGGCGCTGGGAGAACGAGGCGCGAAACCAGGCGGTGGACCCCGTGCAGGAATGGACGGCGGCCACGATCGACGACCTCGTCGCCAGCGTCAACCAGGCGCGCAACGATCATCTCACCGTGCGCTGCGTCGGCTCGGGCCACTCGTGGTCGGACGTGGCGCTCACCACCGGGTACCTGATCCGGCCTGACGACCTCAGCGACGTCGCGTTGGCCGACCGCAATCTGCTGCGGGGCGGGATCGACAATCGCCACCTCGTTCGGGTGCGCTCCGGCACGACGATTCGCGAGCTCAATACCTGGCTGGACGGCCGCGGCCTCGGGCTGTCCCAGATGGGCGGCTACGACGGCCAGACGTTCACCGGGGCCGCGTCCACGTCCACCCACGGGTCGGGAACCGGTTTCGGTCCGCTGTGCGACTACATCCGCTCGGTCGATCTCGTCGACGGGATGGGAAAGCGCCGGCGGGTGGAGCCCGCGGGCGGGATCACCGACCCGACCGAGTTCAACAGGGCGCGGCCAGGATGGTCCCTGAAGCAGGCCGACGACTGGTTTGCCGCGGTCATCTGCGGCATGGGGTCGATCGGCCTGATCTTCTCGGTGGTGATCGAGGTGGGCGACCGCTTCGAGCTCACCGAACGTCGGACGCTCTCGACGTGGACGCAAGTGAGAGTGGACCTGAAGCGCGGAGTCCCGGGCGAGTACGAGCACTACGAGGTCTACGTCAACCCGTACGCCCGCCAGTCCAAGCTGACCGGTGGGACGCTCGATCGCGCTTGCATCGTCACCACCCGCCAGGTCGCGGACGGGGATCGAGGCTCGAGCCACCGCCCGTGGCTGCCAGAGGTGCTCTCGGGCCTGCGGTGGCCGACCGCGCTGGTGATGCGTCTCGCCGGCGCTCTGGCGCCCAACCTCATCCCGCTGCTCCTGGACTTCTCGCTGAGCGCGATCCGGTCCGACGGCTATACGAACGTGTCCTATCGCGTGTTCAACATCGGCAACGCCAATGACCTGCGCGCCTATTCGTCCGAGCTGGCGGTGCCCACCGCCGGCGGGAAGCACATCGAGGCCATGGACCGCGTGCTGCAGGTGGCCGATGAGTACCGCCGGCGCGGCGAGATCTACCACACGTCGCCGATCTCCCTGCGGTTCGTGGCGCCATCGCGGGCGCTCATGTCGATGATGTACGACCGCGCGACGATGATGATCGAGCTCATCCAGCTCGTTGACACCGACGGCGGGATGGAGATCCTGGCCGCGCACGAGGAGGCGCTGCGCGACCTCGGCGTCCGGCCGCACTGGGGACAGGTGAACACCCTGGCGCCCGACGAGCTGGCCGGGCTCTATCCCGGCCGCGCGACGTGGGCGCGGGTCCGCGCCGAGCTCGACCCGCACGAGGTCTTTGCCAGTCCCTTCACCAAGCGGGTGGGGATCACCTCACGGGGAGCCCGGAGCTGATCATCGCCGATCGTCTGCGGACCACGGCGGTGGCCCACGCGATGGCCACTCCCGTGCCGAGGCCGAGCACCATCGAGACCCAGAAGACCCAGGTGGGAATGCCGTGGAGCCCCTTGATGTTGTCGATGTCGCTCCATCCGATCGCAAACAGGACAGCGAGGATGAGGAGGATCAGCACGGAGTAGATCCACGTGGGCAGAGGGCGGCCGAGGGGCTGGGGCCAGGAGATCTGGGCGCAGTAGATGAGCGTGTGCGTGAGGTCGAACGCGGCCGCGCCAACGGCAACGAGCAGCAACGGCTGTGCCCACAGTTGACCGCCGACCAGACCTATGCCGGTGATGATGCAGCCGACCGACAGCAGGCTGATGTCGCAGACGCAGTAACCGAGCCGCGGATTGTTGTCCAGCACGTTGCGGCCGTGCTTGACGAGGACGAGCACCCAGCCCACGATGAGCGCGGCGCCGATCACGATCAGCGCGATGCCGGCGAAGCGCCAGTTGAACATGACGTACGGTGGTTCAGACGAGGAAAAGCTCATGTGATCACTCGCCCGGCGGCGTAGTGGGCCATCGCCATCGCGGTGGCCTGGCAGTTCGCTCGGATGTTGCTGGGCCACACGCTCGTGTCGGCCACATAGAGGCACTGCACGTCGTGCACGGCGAAGTTCTCGCCGACGACGCCGAGTGCCGGATCGCGATTCATTGCGTTGCCCCCTTGAGGATGGGCCGAGCCGAACAGGATGTCGTCGACTGTGACGATCTGGCTGTCAATGACCTGTTGATAGTTGTGCGGACGTAGATCGATGTACTTGAAGGTTGACGGATACACCACTTTGGCACCGGCCGTGAAGTAGATCTCGGCCATGCGCTTCAGGCCCTCCCTGAGCCACCACATGTCAGCGGGAGTGGGAGTGAGCGCCACTGATGCGACGCCGCCCTTCAGTGACACCGAGCCACCGGCAGGGCTGGTGCCGACCATCACGCCCCCGTCGATGAACTCCCGGTAGCGCTCGAGTCGATCGAAGTGTGCGCGCATCCAACCGCCGACGCGCACCGAGAAGGCGAGCGGCGGGGCGAAGTAGCTCTCCAGCACGTACGGATGGTTCCCGGCGTCCATGCAGGTGAGCCCGATTCCCGCGAAGCCGTCAACCGTTCGCTCCATGTCACCGGTGACGAAGAGACCGCCCAGCGCATGGAAGCCCCTGCCGACGTTGCCGCGTGCCGTGATGCCGCTCTGCAGCAGCAGCTCGCTCGAGCCGATGGCTCCCGCACACAGGATCACCTTGCCCGCGCGGTAGGAGATCTTCTCGTAGCGCCCGTCATCGCGCAGGCGCCATCCATCCACGCCGAGCGCTCGGCGACGGCTGTCGTCGAAGATGACGCGCGCATCGCTGACTCGATCCTCGAACACGACCCCGCGCGCCTCGGCCCATGGGACGTATGTGACCAGCATGGACGTCTTGCGGTTGTAGCGGCACCCGTAGTTGCACCAGCCGCAGCCGAGGCAGTCCACGCGGTTGTTGTCGAGCAGCCTGCCGGCCGCGCCGGCGCCGTCGAGAAACATCTCGGTCCCGGGATTGGCCACTCGCTCATCGATCCGGCCGACGTGGAGCGCGCGCTCGAGCTCGCGGTAGGCCATGACCAACTCGTCCTTCGGCACGTCGGCGCCGCGGCGTCTCCAATCAGCGAGGACGGTGTCCAGCTGCGGCGGCCGCAGCCAGATCGCGTTGTTGATGACCGTCGAGCCGCCGACCGTCGCGCCCTGGAAGATCGCGCTGTTGCGATCGGCCGTCGTCTGCAGGCCTCCGTCCTTGTAGACGCGCGGGAACATGTCCAGCTCCGAGTGCTGGAACGTCTGAGGATCCTCGCGGCGGCCGCGCTCGATCACCGCCACGGAGAGCCCGGCGCGAGCGAGCTGGAACGCCATCACGCTGCCCGAGGCGCCGCTGCCGACGACGATGGCGTCGACGGTGGTGACGCCGGGCTCGTCGTTGCGAGGTGGGGGCGTCACCCTGGTTATCCGATCCCAACGGCGAAACGGGTCGGGGTAGTGCCTGGGCCGGAGGTTGCGGCCCCTGCTGCGGGCGCTGTCCTCGTACTCGCGGAAGCCGATCGCGCGCATCGTGGCGGGATCTCCGTAGTACCCGGCGCACATCAGCGTCTTCAGGGTGCGGGCCACGGTGCCGAAGGGCCGGGTGAGGATGCCCTGAGGTTCGATCAGCGTCTCGAGCAGTCTGTGCCGGGCGTCGTCGCCGAGGATCGTGAACGGGAGCGGCCGGTGGATGACGGCCAGGGGCATCACCCACTCCAGCGCCCAGAACAACAGCTTGATCAGCGGCTTGACCGGGGCGTCGATCCGCGCGAGCAGGCGGTCGGTGTTGCCTGCGGCGCGCTCGGGCGGGATCGCCTCGCGGCCGGCGGCGTCCAGGACCATCCCCACCGCCGCGGTCATCGTCTCGAAGCCTCGGGCGGACATCTCGACCGGGCGATAGCCGGCCCTCCGGGCCAGGCTCCGCAGCTGCTCCAGTGCGAATGCGGCGCACAGCAACACGCCGCCTGCCACGATCGCCTCGAGATGGCCGCCGAGCGCTCCGCTGATCGTGAGCGCCAGGGCGGCGAGGCCCAGCACCATCGTCGTGAGGCTGAGCAATCGGGCGTGCCGCCGCGCGCCGCCTCCACTCAAGATGAGGGCGAAGCCTGCGACGGCGATCGCGCCGGCGAGCACCCGCGCGACGACCGTGTCGGCCCCGAGGAGCGCGGCGGGCTCCAGCGTTGCGGGCACCGCCCAGACGACGGTGATGAAGCCGAGCCGGGTCGACCATCGGGAGAGCACCACATCGAATACGTTCGGACTGTCCGTCCTCATCGAGCGGTCCATGGCACCTCCTGCCAGCCGACGAGGCTGCGCCACCATCGCCCGGCGGCGAGGTCCATGCGGACCACCTGAGCCGCCGACGGGAGCTTCCAGTCCGACCACTCGGTGAGGTCACCCTCACGATCGATGTCGATCACGCCGCGCCGCTGGAGCGCGTCGGCCAGGATGAAGGCCTGCTGTGGCGCGCTGAGGCCGGCCACCTCGGCCAGGACCCAATCCAGCGCGAAGAGGTCGGTGGAGGCGAGCACCGCCTGATGCGGATCGGGCCCGTCGCCGTCGTCGTCGCGGTCCCACGCGTCGACCACTCCGAATGTCACCGATGTGCAGGCCAGGACGTCGTTGGCGCACAACGCGATGGCCGAGCCGGCGACGTGGCGCCGTGCCAACTGGTCGCTCTGGGGCACGCATCCAAGCGCGGCGGCGATCGCACCGGTGAACATGAGCTGGGGGTCGGGAAGTGCGCGCCCGATGAGCACCCGCACGTCCGCGTCGCGCCAGGTGCGCGAGATGCGGTGGCGGCCGATCAATCCTCCGTAATAGAAAGTGTCAGTGTCACTGGTGAGGTCGTGGACCGGATGCGTGTACCCGACACGGCGGGCGGCGTCCTCACCGTCGGGTCCGGACACGGCGATGGTCACCCTGCCCCATCCCCGGTCGCGCAGCCATTGCGCCAACGCCTCGGTGAGGGCCGGCGCGACGTAGCGCCGGTAGCCCCTCACGGGATCGAGGTCCGGCGCCAGGGTCGGCTTGATCACCACGTGCGTGCGGGGGCCGCGTGGTCGTTGCAGGACGCGTCTGATGCGTGCAGCCACCAGCGCGCTGTCCAGGGCGCCCACGATATCTGCGCCTGTGCCGACGGCCACGGCCGCCCGCTCCCGCGAACCGGTGTTGCCCACCCTTGCGACCCCTCCTGGTGACGGCGCTGATCGTATGGGGAGACGGAGTGTCAAGTCAAGCCTGCCTGACTGGACGAAAGCCGTGAAGTGGACTAGGCTCGACACCATGACGACCAACGGCGGGGCCGGGCCGGTCGGGCTTGTGCTGGCCGGGGGTGGCGCGCGCGGGGCGTACGAGGTGGGGGCGCTGGCGGAGCTGCTCCCTGCGCTCGGGCAGGACTACCGCCCCACGGTGTTCGTCGGCAACAGTGTCGGTGCGATCAACGCGATGTTCCTGGCCGCCGGCGCGGACCGGGACATCGTCGGCGTGATCAGCGATGGGATCGATCGCTGGATGTCGTTGACGATCCGTGACGTGGTCAGTCGCATCGTGTCGCCGGGCATCGTCGGCCGGATCGTCCGCTACCTCGGGGAGGTGGTCGGCTGGCCGCGCGCGCGGCTGTGGTCGGTACTGGACACTGAGCCCCTCAAGGGAACGATCAGCCGGATCGTCGACTTCGACCAGATCGAGACGAACCGCAACCAGGGCCTGCTTCATGCGGCCGGCGTGGTGGCGACCTCCGCGCATACACGGCAGTCGGTGGTGTTCCACAACGGCGCGCTCAATCCCACGTACGACAAGCACCGGCTCATCCACTACGCCCACACGCCCGTCCAGGTCGAGCATGTGCTGGCATCCTCCGCGATCCCCGCCGTGTTTCCGGCCAGAGAGGTCCACACCCCGACTGCGGAAGCGGGGTGGTACATCGACGGCGGCACCCGGCTCAACACGCCGATCAAGCCGGCGCTTGAGCTCGGGGCGCGTCGGGTCATCGTCATCGGCATCGCGTCGCTCAACGCGATGCCCGACACAGTCGCCAGTCGTACCAGGCCGGACGCGCTCGCCGGCGTCGGCCAGATCGTCTACGGCCTGCTCGCGGACCGGGTGGCACAGGACGTACACACGCTGGCTCGCGGCAACGAAACCGGGCGCGAGCAGCGTCCGTACATCTTCATCGCCCCCGAGCACCCGGGAAAGGTCGAGGAGCTGGCCCGCCGCGTCCTGCTGGAGCAGCAACAGGGGCTGTGGGCGCGACTGCGGCCGTCTGACCTGGCACTCGTCGGCTACTTCACCGGGGTCAGAGCCGCCGCTGAGAACGCGACGCTGCTCACCTTGTTGTGCTTTCAGGAGGCGTTTATCAGAGGCATGATGGAGATGGGCCGTGACGACGCGAAGCGGTGGCTCGCTGAGAAGCACGACGACGGCCAGTGGCAGATCAAGCGACTGTGACGGCATCGTGGACGCCGACGCCCTCGTTCCCGGGACGTTCCTGGCGACGCTTGAGGAACCCGAGCGCGCGGCGCTGGAGGGGCTCGGGGTGGTCCGGCGCTTTCCCCGCGGCGTGTTGCTCATGTTCGAGCAGGAGCCCAGCGAGCGGGTGATGATCCTGCTGTCGGGGCGGGTCAAGGTGTCACGCCTCAACGAAGAGGGCCGCGAGCTGCTGCTGAGCGTGCGGGACCCCGGGGACGTGATCGGCGAGCTGGGCTTCATCGACGGGGCGCCGCGCATCGCGTCGGTGACGGCGCTGGAGCCGGTGACCGCTCTGGTGTTCCCGTCGGCGACGTTCCGCGGCCATCTGGAGACGGCGCCGCGCGTGGCCGTCGCCCTGCTGCAGATCATCATCGGCCGCTTTCGCGACACCACGGTGAAGCGGTCCCAATCGGCGGTCGCGGACACGATGGCCCGTGTCGCCGCGCGGATCCTGGAGCTGTGCGACCGGTACGGACGCCCGGCCGGCGAGGAGATCGAAGTGGACATGCCGCTGTCGCAGGAGGAGCTGGCGGCGTGGACGGGGTCGTCGCGCGCGGGCGTGGCCCAGTCGCTGCAGGCGATGCGGGAGCTCGGCTGGATTCGCACCGAGCGGCGGCGCATCGTGGTGACCGACCCGGGGGCGCTCCGCGCCCGTGCGGCGCAAGGCGCCTGAGCGAAGGGTCATGGGCGGACCACCGCCGAGGCGAACAGGAGTCCGCCGCGCGCCGAGCAGCGGACGACGGGATGCATGTCACGGGGGAACAGGGACGCGAGCTGGTCGCGCGTGCGGTAGACCAAGCGCCAGTCACACACCCATTCCTTGATGACCCGCGACTCGGAATCGGGGGTGAAGTTGCAGATCATCACCGTCGCGCCGGGGCGCGCCACCGAGACCATGTCGGCGAGCAGCGCCCGCGCCGCCGCGTCCCCCAGGTAGTCGAACAGGCCGGTGGCGATCACCACGTCATAGCCTGACCGGCGCGACTGGGCCTCCGTGCCGACGAGCCTCTGGAGGCGGCGGGCCGAGCCCCCCAGGAAGGTGGCGCGGGCCAGTGCGGGCGCGGGCAGCCAGGAACGCACGAACGTGAGCGCGGTCGCGTCCTGGTCGAGGAACGTCGCCTCGATGGACAGCGGCCGCACCCGCCCCAGCACGTCACGGAGATAGCGGCTGCCACCGCAGGCGACGTCGAGGACTCGCAGGGTGCCGTCGTCCCGGCACATCAGCTCGCGCTCGATCAGCTCCGCGAACCACCGCCGCCGCTCCCACACGGCCCGGACACCGGCGACCGAGCGAGCGAGCCCGTCGAGGGCGTTGACGACGGCCGGTTGGGCGGGGTCGGCGCACTCGGAGAGCTCCAGGTCGTAGAGGACCTCGAGGGTGCGGTAGTCGCCGGCGTAGCCGTGGGGCTTGACGATGCAGCGCGCCCAGAAGCCGCTGCGCAGCATCCAGGGAGAGAGAATCGTCATGACCTCCCGCTGGGCCGCCCAGACTCCATCGTCCTCGAGCCGTGCCTCGGCGCTGCGCAACCGGGGCGCCAGCTCGCTCAGGAAGGCGTCGCGGATCGCTTGTCGCTCCGCCTCGGTCGGGATCGTTCGCCACTCGCGCCGGGCCGCTCGGTCGACCTTGCGCAGAAGTGCCGCGAAGTCTCGCGCCGCCGCCATCGCATCGTCGTGTGCGCCCGCCGGGTGGGCTACCTCGCACCTCGCGCTCACACCGAGCAGCATCGGCGGGACGGGCGCCGGTGGACACCCAGAACTGCACGCGCACAACGTCCAAAGTTGGATGGCGGACGCCGCGGCACGTCGCCACTCTTGGCTCACGACATGAGCACCACGGCATCGACATCTACCCGGGCCGGCGCGGCCCGTCTTGATCCCGAATTGCGTCAGTTCCGCCACCGAGGCAGCGCGGAACCGACGCCGCCGCCCGTCACGCGGGGGACACAATGGACGGCGCGGCCAGGCCGGCTGGGACCCGTGGGGGCGGTCCCGGCCGGCCTGACTGAGAGGACAGCGTCGGGGGCCGCCGGCATGCCGGCGGACGTGGGCGCGCGTTGGCGCCTGCGCGATCGGTCAGGAACCGTCCACCGACGCCCGCGGCGTCAGCACCACACCCAGCTCGCCCCAATGAAACGCCGCTGAGCCGCCACCCCACGGCTGCTCGGCGGGGTGAGCGGCCTGCGAGGGGATCGGGTGCACCCCGTGGACGCGGTGCACGTAACGGAAGGCGTGGGCGCGCAACGCCCGCTGGGCGTGCAGCGGTCCGGTCCGCCATCCGGCGGCCAGGAGCTGGGCCTCGTGCCACAGCTCCCAGTGCCAGCGCCGGAAGGAGATCCGGCCGCGCGGCAGCAGATGGAGGTGGTAGGTCAGCTCGAGCGGTTCGGTCATCGGATCGGCGCCGGGGACGTGTCTCGATGCTAGTTACGCGCCCTTCGGTGCCGGGCACGCCAGAATCGGGGGAGCATGCTCTCCATCGCCGACATGCCGATCCCGGTCCGCACCCTCGGGCTCGTACTGCGCCCGGAGCGAAACCTCGACCACGTCCTTCAGCAGATCCGCGCGTGGGCGACTACGCACGGCGTGGCGCTCACCGGTGCGGCGGGCGAGGCTCGCCTCCCCGCCGGCGTCGCCTCTCGCCCGGAGCCGTCGCTGGCCGAGGGGTGCGACGTCGTGCTGGCGCTCGGTGGCGACGGCACCATGCTCGGCGCTCTGCGGATGGCCGCTCCGCACGGGGTCCCGGTCCTGGGCGTCAACCTGGGGACGCTCGGCTATCTCACCGAGGTCGACGCCACGCATCTGTTGCCCGCCCTCGCCGCGCTGGAGCGGGGGGCGTACTCGCTCGAGCGCCGCAGCGGGCTCGCCCTCGCTGCCCGCGAGGGGATGGACGCACAGCTCGCGTACAACGACGTCGTGCTCACCCGCGTTCCGGGCCGAGGTCAGGCCGCGCTCGCGCTCCGCATCGACGGCGAGCTGCTGGCGCGCTACGCCAGCGACGGGGTGATCACGGCCACTCCCCAGGGATCGACCGCATACGCCTTTGCCGCCGGAGGGCCGCTCGTGTCGCCGCGCGCCCACGGCATGATCGTCATGCCCGATGCTCCGGCCGGGCTCTTCAACCGCGCGGTCGTGCTGGCGGAGGGAGAGAGCCTGGGGATCGAGATCCTCCGCTCCAGCGCGCCGGTCTCGATCGAACGCGACGGCCAGTTGCTGGGACACGCCGACCCGGGCGCGAACCTGGAGATCCACGCTCGGCCCGGTGCCGCGCGGGTCGTTCGTGTGAACCCCGGCGGGTTCGCGGAACGCGCGCGCCGCAAACTGGGCATCTCCGATCCCGCGGGGCTCGCCGACTTCGACCTGGCCGGGCACGAGCGGTAGCCCACGCGCTCAGGCTGCGGCCGCGTCCGGGATCTCGATGTCCAGGTGCGCGGCCAGCCCTTGCCGGCCTGCCGGGGTGAGCGTCACGGCGCGGCCGCTGCGGGCACGCTCGAGCCATCCGCGCTGCACCATCGTCTCGGCAAGCGCCGCGCCCAGCGCGCCGGCGAGGTGGTGCTCCTGCTCGGTCCAGTCGGTGCAGTAACGGATGAGCGGACGGCGGCGCGCGCGGAGCGCATCGAGATCGACGCCGAACGAGCGGACCCAGCTCTCGCCGTCTGCCGTCAGGCGGTACTCCACGTCGTGGCCGGCCGCCGACAGGCGATCCCTGATTGCGTGGGCGCGGTCGAAGTGGCCGTCGCCGCCGGTCAGGACCCCGCGGTCCAGCAGGGAGCGCATGATGCCGACGCCGAGCCGCCCCGCGAGGTGGTCGTAGCAATAGCGGCCGCCGCGCAGGGCGTTGGCTCGGGTCCCCTGGCGCAGCGAGGTGACCGGTGACGCGGGTGCCAGTTCGGCGAGGCTCTCGAGCAGCCGGGCCACCCGGGGGCCGGCGAGGCGGTAATAGCGGTGGCGGCCGTGGGACTCCACGCTGAGCAGTCCGGCATCGAGCAGCTTGCCCAGGTGCCCGCTGATCGTCGATGCGGACACGCCCGCCTCCTGGGCCAGCACGCTGGCGGCCAGAGCACGTCCGTCCCCGAGTGCGAGGAGCACGCGGGCCCGGGTCCCGTCGCCGATCAGCCCGGCGACCGCGGCGATGTCGGCATCGCCCTTCACGGCCCTGACCGTAGCGCCGTGACGCTTCGGCCGGGGCCGAAGCAACTCCGCGCCACAGTGGGCCCATGCCGGCACTCGCACAGCGCCGCCGCCAGACCGCCTCCTCGGGAGCGGTCCTGCTGGTCATGTGCGTGGGCTATTTCCTGGTCCTGCTCGACGCCACGATCGTCAACGTGGCGTTGCCCACCCTCGGCCATCGCCTGCACGTCGGCGTCAGCGGGCTGCAGTGGGTGGTGGATGGCTATGCCCTGGCGCTGGCCGGCGTGATGCTCCCCGGGGGCACGGTCGGCGATCTGCGCGGGCACAAGCGCGTGGTCCTCTCGGGGCTGGCCCTGTTTGGCGCCGCCTCGCTGGGCTGCGGCCTGGCGGGCTCGGTCGGCATGTTGATCGCGTGCCGGGTGGTCCAGGGGGTCGGCGCCGCGCTGATGCTTCCGGGGACCCTCGCCGTCATCGCCGACGCCTACCCGGGGGAGCGTGAGCGGGCCCGGGCCATCGGCGTGTGGGCCGGGGTCGGGAGCTGCGCGCTGCCCGCCGGCCCGCTGGTGGGCGGCCTGCTCGTCCAGGCCGCCGGGTGGCGCTGGGTCTTCCTGGTCAACGTGCCGATCGTGGCCGTCGCCCTGGTCGCTGCGAGCGCGGTGGTGACCGAGAGCGACGTCCGGGCCGGGCGCCGGCTCGACCTCCTCGGGGCCGGGCTCGCAGCGCTGGCGCTGGTGGCGGTGACGTTCGCCTTCATCGAGGGCGGGCATGGTGGCTCGGCCGCCCCCGTCGTCATCGCCGCCGTGTGCGCCGCGGCCGGCGCCGCCGCATTTGTGGCGGTGGAGCGGCGCGCCCGTGACCCGTTGCTGCCGCTGGGGCTCCTGCGCCGCCCCACGTTCGTCACGGCCAACGGGGTCGCCGGCGCGATGAACCTGGCCAGCCTCGGGCTGCTGTTCGTGGTCACCCTCTACCTCCAGGAGGTGCGCCACGATCGCGCGCTGACCGCCGGCGTCCTCCTGCTGCCGCTGTTTGTGCCCCTCAGCGCCCTGGCCCCCGTGGGTGGGCGCATCGTCGCGCGGGCCGGCACGCGCCGGCCCATGCTCGGAGGGCTGCTCATCGCCGCCGGCGGGGTGGCGCTGCTGACGCTCTCGGACGCCACGACGAGCTACCTCAGGTTGCTGCCGGCCCTGCTGCTGTGGGGGGTGGGGCTGGCCTTCCTCACGCCGGCGGTCGTCTCGGCGGCGGTCTCGGCGGTGCCGGCGGGGCGCGCCGGGCTGGGGTCGGCGGTGAACAACACGACGCGCCAGGCGGCAGGGGCGATCGGGATCGCCGCGTTCGGGGCGATCGCCTCGGCGCCCGGCGGGCGCGGTTTCGTGCACGGGTTTCATGTAGTCGCGGTCATCGCCGCCGCCCTGTTGTTGTCGGCCGCGGCGGCGACGTGCACGCTGCCGCGCGATGGCGCCCGGCACTCGCGCTAGGTGGCCTACGCTGGATCGACTGCGCGAACAGGAGGATGGGAATGACCGAGAAGATCAACCTGGCGGCCAAGCTCGCGTTGCTCGACGCTCCCTACCAACCGGGCATCGTCGGCCACCTCAACGACTACAAGTTGCAGATCGTCAAGGTCAAGGGGCCGTTCGTGTGGCACAAGCACGACGAGACCGATGACTTCTTCCACGTGCTCAGCGGCCGCCTGACCATCCATCTGCGCGACGGCGACGTCGAGCTTGGGCCCGGCGAGATCTTCGTCGTCCCCCGAGGAGTCGAGCACTGCCCGGACTCCGCCGACGGGGCGGAGGTGCTGCTCATCGAGCCCGACGGCACCGTCAACACGGGCGATG
Organism: uncultured Actinomycetota bacterium; assembly: GCA_963708835.1. Taxonomy (GTDB): domain Bacteria; phylum Actinomycetota; class Thermoleophilia; order Solirubrobacterales; family Solirubrobacteraceae; genus Palsa-465. The sequence goes on from CAVPUB010000006.1 coordinate 318,691, forward strand.
CCGGCGGTGAGCTGACCGCGGAGCCGCGCCTGCTGTGAGCGCGCCGGCGCCGGTGAGCGAGGCTTGATCGGCGTTGCGGCCGGGCTCAGAGGCCTCGCGGTCCCGGGGCACCGAAGCGCGCCGCCGGCGGGCACTGAGCCGCCGACGACGCGCCAGCCGGGAGACATTGCCGAGCTCTGCCGAATCGCGCTGGCGCCGCTTTGCCAGCCAGGCATTGAGCTCGGAGGGAGGTGTTCTCCAGGCCATGGTGCTCTGCCCCCATCTGGATCACGCGATGGGCGTGACCCGCGTCACGACCGTCCGGTGACGATGCCGCCCGCCCGTCCGCGCGTTGCGGTCGACCGACGCGTGACGGCGGCCAGGCCGAGCGAACCGATCGCCATCCCGGCGACCGCGCCCACCCCGAGGTCGACGAGGGCGCTCGACGAGCCGCCCTGCTGGTGGGCGACAGTGAAGGCGCGTGCGACGTGATCCGTCGGACCTTCTCCGGACGCGCGGTTGTGGAAGCCGTATGCAGGAGCGGCGCTGCCGGCCAAGGCGATGGCGGCGGCGAACGCGGGCACGACGCGCTGAAGACGCATGAATTCAACCCCCCTGAGATGACCCGCCGAGCGGTACGTGGCGGGCAGATGGTCCCGGTCCCCGTGCCAAAATGGGGAGGCGCGGGGCGGGTTGCTTGATGTGGACGACGTTAGGGCCCGCGGCCCGGGATGTAAATCGGGCAAACCGCAGTCTTGCACCGGTAAAATCGTGTGAACCGCTCACCCCACCGGTGATTCGGGGCACTGATGTTCGGGAGAGATCCAGAACGGGCGCAAATCGAGGCGCTGCTCGAGCGGGTCGTCCACGGCCCGGTGGGGGTCGCCATCGAAGGCGCCCCCGGCGTCGGCAAGACCACGCTGTGGCACGAGGCGGTGTCCTCCGTTCGCCGCCGGGGATGGCAGGTGCTGAGCACCGCACCCTCAGAGCCCGATCGCGACCTCGCCTTCGCCGGGCTCGGTGACCTGTTCGACGGGCTCCCGGCGGACGCGATCGCGGCGCTGCCCGATCCTCAGCGCCGCGCGCTCGCGGTGGCGCTGGCTACCGACGACGGTCCCTCGGCGGACCAACAGGCGCTCCCGCGATCGGCACTCACCGTGCTGCGGAGCCTCGCGCGCGCCGGCCCGCTCGTGGTCGCGATCGACGACGAGCAGTGGCTGGACCGTCCGACGGCACGGGTACTCGCGTTCGCCCTGAACCGGTTGTGCGACGAGCCGGTCGGCCTGCTTCTCAGCCGCCGGCACCATGACGACACGGTCTCCCTGTTTGCCCAGGTGACCCAGCGCTTCGGGCGCACCGGGGTGACGACCGTGCGCCTGCAACCGCTTGACCGGGCGGCGATCGGGTCCCTGGTGGCGGCGCGGCTCGGGGCGAGTCTCTCTGGGCGGGCGCTGGAGCGGGTGCACCAGACCTCGGGCGGCAACCCGCTCTATGCGCTCGCGATCGCCCGGACGATCGAGCCGCGCGGCACCGTGGACCCCGGGTGGGTGATCCCGCGCACGCTCACCGATGCGATCGCCGGCCGGCTCGACGGCCTCGGAGAGCGGGCCGCCGACGCCTTGCTGGTGATCGCCGCGGCGGCCGCGCCCACTCCGGCGCTGCTGCACGCGGTGATCGACGACTTCGGTCTGGATCAGCTCGACGGCGCGGTCGACGCGGAGCTCATCGAGGCCGACGGCGATCGGCTGCGCTTCACCCACCCGCTGCTCGCTTCCACCCACTACGCGCGCGCGCCGGCCGGGCGTCGGCGCCGGCTTCACCGGCGTCTGTCGGAGGCGGTCGCCGACGAGGTCGAGCGTGCCCAGCACCTCGCGCTCGGCGCCGAGGTGCCCGACCACGGCGTCGCCGAGCGTCTGGCCCGCGCCGCCGATGTGGCCGCGCGCCGCGGCGCTCCCGAGGCGGCCGCCGATCTCCTGGAGCATGCCGTGCGCCTCACCCCCCTGCGCGATGAGGGCGACCGCTGGTCGCGTGCGCTGGCGGCGGCCGAACAGCGCCACGCGAGCGGGGATTTCGCGCGTTCGGAGGCGGTGCTCGAGCCGATCCTGCGCAGCGAGGCCCGCGGGACGGTTCGCGCTCAGGCGTTGCGGTTGCTCTCGCAGGTACGCAGCGCCGACGACTTCGTGAGCCAGGGCCCGCTGCTGGAGGAGGCGCTCCACCACGCCCGCGATGACGCGGAGGTGCGCTCGCGGATCGAGATGGACCTGGCCGTCTGGGCCAACAACCGAGGCGATTTCAGCGCGGCCCTGACGTGGACCCGCGCCGCGGTGAGCTCGGCCGAGAATGCCGCCAACGATCGTCTGCTGGCCAGCGCTCTTGGCTTGCAGGCCGACGCCGAGGTACTCGCCGGCGGCGGCATCCGACGTGATCTCCTTGACCGCGCTCTGGCCATCGGGCCGCCCGGCGAGGGCCCCGCCTATGACACCCCCCGCTGCGGCTACGGGCGTGTGCTGTTCTGGTCAGACTGCCTCGACGAGGCGCGGCCACTGCTCCAGGACGCGCTGCGGTATGCCCGCGAGGAGGGACACGAGCCCGACCGCCTGGGCATCGCATGGCTGCTGACGTTCCTGGAATGGCACGCGGGTGACCTGACGGCTGCCGCCGAGTACCGGCGGGCCACCAACGACGCGGTGGAGATCGCCTCCGACGACGGCCTGTTCTGGAACCTCTGGGTCGATTCGTGGACGGCGGCGGGCCGGGGCGAGCTCGACCGCGCCCGGTCGTTGGCCGAGGAGGGGATGGCATCGGTGCGGCGGTCCGGAGGCCAGTCGGGCGAGGTCCCGATGGCCATGGTGCTGGGGGCGATCGACCTGTGGACCGGCGAGCCGGCGGCCGCCCATCAGCGCCTGGAGACCGTCCGCACCGGCGCCGTGGAGGCCGGGTGGGGCCTGGTGGGGGCAATGGCGATCGGCCTGTGGTCCACCGACATCGAGGCGCTCATCGCGCTGGAGCGGCTCGATGAGGCCGACGCGCTCATCGGCGAGCTGGCGCGCCGTGTCGATGCATCCGACAATCCTCACGCCGTCGCGGTCGCCCACCGCTGCCGTGGCCTGCTCCTGGCCGCCCGTCATGACGTGGAGGCCGCGATCGAGGCGCTGGACACGGCCCTGGCAGCGCACGCGCTGCGGCCGCTGCCGGCCGAGCTCGGGCGCACGCTGATGGAGATCGGCAGCCTGCAACGCCGCGCCAAGCGCAAGAGCGCCGCCAAGAAGTCGCTGGAGCAGGCGCTGGCCATCCTCGAGCCCCTGGGGGCCGCCCCATGGGTGGCGCGGGCCCGGGACGAGCTGGGCCGGATCGGGTTCCGGCGCGCCGCCGCCACCGATGGACCCACCCCCGCCCAGCAGCGTGTCCTCGAGCTGCTCGTCACCGGCGCCAGCAACCGGGAGATCGCCGGCACGCTGCACATGAGCCTGCGCAGCGTCGAGTCACACCTCACGACCCTGTATCGCCAGTTCGACGTTCGCTCCCGCGCGCAGCTCGTGGCCAGGCTGGCCACGGGCGCCGCCATATCCTCCATGGAGGATGACGGCACCGCTGCACGACATCACCAACCGTGAGGACTGCGAGCGCCTGGTGCGGGCGTTCTACGGCCGCGCGCTCACCGACCCGGTGATCGGCTTCATCTTCGTCGACGTCGCCAAGCTCGACCTGGAGGCGCACGTCCCGCGGATCGCCTCGTTCTGGGAGACGATCCTGCTCGGCGCCCAGTCCTACGGCGGCGGGGCGTTTCGCCCGCACGCGGTCATCAACGCTCAGGTCCCGCTGCGGGCCGGGCACTTCGAGCGGTGGCTGTGGCTGTGGCACGCGACCGTCGACGAGCTGTTCTGCCGGCGAGCGCGCCGAGTTGGCCAAGACCCACGCCGATCGGGTCGCGCGGGCCTTCCATGCGCGGCTGCGCATGTTGGACGCGGCGCCGGCGGGCGAGGAGCTGCCGACCCTCACGATCACCCGCCACGGTCCCTCCTGAATCTGGAGTTTGTGCGGTTTGTTGCAGGTCTTTCGGGCCACGCCGACGATTTCCCGTGCAGATTCACCACAATCATGTCTTTCAGTGAGGACGCCCATTACCTTGGCGGGGCCGCGGGCACCCCTTCCCCCAAACTCATGAGGTATGACGGATGAGTCTTGACGAGGTGGACCGACCGTTGTCCGGCGCGGTGCCGGAAACGGAGGTCGTGCATCGCCGCTGGTTGCTCTCCAAGCGCGCCGAGGACGGGCGGCCGCTCTTGGTCCGCGAGGACAGGGTGATCCATCCGACCGGTTTTGCGTCCCGGGCGCGACGCGAGACCGCCACTCAGGCCGCTGACACCAGCAGCGGCAGCCCAGCGCTCACCTGAGGCGTGCTGCCGGCCCTTGCGGGCGGGCCGGCACACAGCCCGCCGCCCCACGGGCGGGGAACCGGCGGACCGCCGAAGCCGCGGCGGTACGATTGTCGCGGGTACCGGTCATGGCGCGATCTGACGTAAGCGACTCATCTCAGCGAACGGCTTGGGGGCTGCGCGGCTCGCTCGACGGGCCGTCCAAGACGATCACGGTCGAGCCGATCCAGGTGCCCGTCCCGCCTCGGCGGACCGATGCGCCGCATCCTGCCCAGCCGCCCGAGCGCCCGCGCGAGCCCGAGCGCCCGCGCGAGCCGGCGCGCTGACCCCGGGCCTGGCGGATGGAGGCCTCGGCACCCGACCTCATCACCGCCGTCATCGGCTTTCGCCAGTGGCGCGTCTGCGGTGATGAGCTGTGGTCGTTTCGCGCCACGGAACGCTGGCATCGCGGCGTGCACACCGCGCACTGCCCGGCGCACGCGCACGACGCCCCCGCCAACGGCTGCACGTGCGGCATCTACGCGTGGTACTCCCCGACCCCGCGGGGCGCCTCGGCGCTGACCCCCGACCTGGTCAGCGGCGCCGTGGCGCTGTGGGGGCAGATCGAGCTTCACGCCCACGGCATGCGCGCGCAGCACGCGATGGTGGTTGCGCTGGCGCTGCCGTTCTCGTGGGGCGCCAAGCGGCGGCGCATCCGGACGGTGGCGAGCACCCTCGAGGTGCCGGCCGTCCCGGCGCGACGGCTCAAGGCGGCCGCGCTGGCCCATGGAGACGTCATCCCGCGGGAGATGCGGCCGCCCGACACGACGCCCAACAAGCGGGCCGCGCCGGGTGAGCCCGCGCCGGCTCGGCTCTACGCCGTCGCCGACGGCTACCACGAGCGCCAGGCCCGCCGCGACGCCACATGAGGGTCGCCGCGCTCGGGGACCGAGATCCCGGGCACCTCACGCATCGGGAGATCGACGCCACCCTGGCCCTGCTGTCCGACGACGTCGAGTGCGGCTGGGTCGCCACCGACAGCCCCGAGGCACGCGAGCTCGAAGCGCTCGACGGCGTCTGGCTGCTGCCGGGCACCCCGTACCGCGACGACGCCGCGGCGCGTAGGGCAATCCAGCACTGCCTCGACGCAGGGACGCCGTTTTTGGGCACCTGCGGTGGGTTTCAGTACGCCTGCGTCGAGCTGGCCCGGTCCCTGGCCGGGGTGAGCGGCGCGACCAGCGCCGAGCTCGACCCCGACGGCGACGCACTCGTGGTCGCGCCGCTGGCCTGCGCGCTGTACGGCGAGCGCCGGACCGTGACGCCGGTGTCCGGCACACGGCTGGCCGCCATCTGCGGCGTCGAGCCATTTGAGGGCCACCACCAATGCGGGTACGGACTGGCGCCCGCCTACGAGACTGTGCTGGCCGACGCCGGCGTCGTCATCTCCGCGCACGCTCCCGATGCGGGCGTGGAGGGCATCGAGTTGCCCGGCCATCCGTTCTTCATGGCCACCGCATTCCAGCCCCAGGTGGGCAGCGGCGAGAGCGGCGCGGTGCATCCGCTGATCGCAGCCCTGCTGGACGCGGCCGCCGCCCGGCCTTAGCATGGCGAGGCGCCTCCGAGGGCGCGTCCGGTCCGCGGAAAGGGACTCTCCCACCTCGAGATGGACGACACGCTCAGCCGAGCAGACGATCTGCCGGCGGGCCGGTCAGCGGACGCCGCGCCTGCCGAGGGAGGATCGTCATGAACCTCGAGCATTGCCGGAAGGACGCCAAACGCCTGCTGCGAGCCGTCGCCGCCGGGGATGCCGGCGCGCTGGCCCGCGCCCGCGCGGTCCTGGGCGATCGCGTGGCGCAGCGCTTCGTCCTCACCGACGCCCAGCACGTGGTGGCCAACGAACGGGGCCACCGGTCCTGGCCCGCGCTCGTGGGCGAGGCGGCCGAGCCCATTCGCGCGGAGTCGCCGGTCGACACCGGCCTGGAGTACCGGCCGGGCGACCCCGTCCGCGTCTGGGTCCAGCACCGCGAACGGCGGGTCTCGGTCTCAGACCACGGCGAGGCGCTACGGAGGGCCGGCGGGGCGCCGGGCTGGGAGCGGGCGTCGGCCCGGGTCCTGGCGGAGCTGGACGTCAACATCACGCGCGGCGGGGTGGTCTGGCTGCCCGTCGTGGCCGTCGGGCCCAGCACGGACGGCGTCGCGCGGCGGATCGGCCGTGCCTCGCTCGTCTTCTTCCAGGAGCTCCTGGAGCTGGACGAGGCCTGACCTCCGGCTACGCGGGCGCGGCGAACGCCGCCCGGGCGTGGACGAGCAACTCGCGCAGCGCAGGGCTCGGATCGGGGCGCCAGACGAAGGCCAGGATCGACGCGATGTCGATGTCGGCGATCGGCATCGCGCGCAGGCGGCCGTCCTGGGCGGCCGCCATCGACTCGCTGAGGACGGCGACGCCGAGCCCGCGCTGGGCCAGGTCGGCCACCGCGTCGGGGGCGCTGGCGATCAGGGCGATCTCGGGCACGAGCCCACCCCGCGCGCAGGCGGCGTCGAATACCGCGCGCACGCCGGTCCCGGATGGCATGCAGACCAGCGGATGGCCAACGACCTCGGCCAGCGTGCACGTGTCCCGGCGGCGGGCGAGCGGGTGGCCGGCGGGTGCGGCGGCGACGAGCCGCTCGGAGACGATGGTGAACGCCTCCAGCCCATCGGGGGTGCGGCCCGCCGCGCCGATCAGGGCCACGTCCACCTGACCGGCGCGGACCCGCTCGGTCAGCCGCTCCGAGCTGTCCTCGATGAGCGAGATCTCGATCCCCGGGTGTGCCGCGCCGAACGCGGCCAGCGCGTCGAACAGCGGCGTGATCGTGCAGCCGCTGACCATCCCGACATCCAGCCGGCCGCGCAGGACGCCCGCGACGTCGTCGACTGCCTGGCGCACCGCCCGTGCCGCGCCCAGGACCTCACGCGCGGGCCAAAGCGCCGCCTCGCCGGCGGCAGTCAGCGTCGCGGTGCGGGCGGATCGGTCGATGAGCGTGACCCCGAGCTCCTGCTCGAGCCGGCGCACCTGCGCGCTGACCCCGGACTGGCTGATGTGCACCCGCTCGGCGGCACGGGTGAAGTTGGCCTCCTCGGCGACCGCGACGAAGTACTCGAGCTGTCTCAGTTCCATAACAGATGCTTCTGATAATGAGAATAACAATCTGTTGGACTTCTGACCAGTCGTCGCGCAGACTCGGATGACCACGCGGTTCGACCACCGACGACGAAAGGAGCACCGTGTCCAACCGAGAGAAAGCCCACGCACCGGAGGATCTGACCAGGCTGTTCGTCGAGCGCGCCAACACCGGCGACGCGGAGGGGGTCGCGCTCCTGTACGAAGAGGACGCGGTGATGGCCTATCCGCCCGGCAGCGTCACGGTGGGCCGCCAGGCGATTCGCGCCCTGTTCGAGGAGTTCCTGGCCAAGTCGCCCCGGTTCACCCCCGAGCCTCCGCTGCCGACCCTCGTCAGCGGTGAGCTCGCGCTCACGTCGACGCCGCCACACGACGGCGCGGGGGCGCGTGCCCAGGTGGTCCGCCGCCAGGCCGATGGGACGTGGCTGCGCGTGCTCGACCAGCCCGAGTTCATCTCGACGGCGCGGTAGCGAAGGTCTCCGCAAACAGGCGCGAACGTCTGCGCCGATGCCGTCCGTTGCTCCACTACAGTTGTCTGATCTTGGGACAGGACGTCTCGGAAACGGAGGGGCCATGAGCCTGGAGTTGATTGGAGCCCGTGAGACGGCGGACGGCATCGCCGTGACGTTCGTCACCGAGCGCGGGATCGAGCCCCTGGAGGGCAGCTGCGACGAGATCGCACGCCTGGCCACCGTGATGCAGCAGGTGAGCGCGCTCGCCGCGCTCAATGACAACGAGCGCGTGTGGATCGACGAGGTCGCCGTCGGCGACGCGATCGTCAAGCTGGGGCTCAACCCGGGGCGCCAGGGCCGGGTCAAGATCATCCGGCCGTAGGTCGCGGCGGCTACGCCCGCGGACCCTCCCACGTCGGCGGCAGCCCGAACGCGTCGAACAGGTCACTGCCGAATGTCGTGATCTGCGCGACCAGCCCGTCGCGGATGTCGAACACGTCGATCTTGAAGGCGCGGAACACGTTGTCGTCCCACGCTCGCAGGTAGCTGGCCGCCGCCGGCTGGCGATTGGCGGCGACCTCCACCAGCCGCCACTCGCCCGGGCCGTTGTAGCCGGTGCCGAACTCGAACAGGGTGAGCACGGCCTCGCGCCCTTCATAGAGCCACGGGTTGGGCGGCATCGTCACGCGGACGTCCTCGGCGAGCAGCTCGGCGGCGCGGTCGGCGTCGGCGCCCTCGTGGATGTCGATGAGCGCCTGCACGAGATCGCGCTCGCGCGGTCCGAGGCCGGCGGCGCCCGCCCCCGGCCGCCGCTCGGCGAGCGTCGCCCGGGCCCGCTGCAGGGCGCTGTTGGTGGCGGGCAGGCTCGTCTCCAGGAGCTCGGCGGTCTCGCGCGCGGACCAGCCCATCACGTCGCACAGCAGCACCGCCGCGCGTTGGCGCGGGGGCAGTTCCTGCACGACGGCGATGAAGGCCAGCTCGATCGTCTCGCGGGCGACCGCAACCACGTCGGGCTGGTCGTCGGGCGCGGCCGGGATCTCGTCCAGCAGGCGGTCGGGGTAGGGCTGCAGCCACGGGATCTCGGCAAACGAGCCGATGGTGTGAGGGCGGCGTTTGCGCCGGCGCAACGCGTCGAGGCAGTAGTTGGTGGCGATCCGGTACAGCCACGGGCGAAAGCCCGACTCCGAGTCGATCTGCGCGCGTCCCCGCCACGCGCGCAGCAGCGTCTCCTGCACGGCGTCCTCGGCCTCCTCGAAGGAGCCGAGCATGCGGTAGCAGTGGACGTGGAGCTCGCGGCGGTGGCGCTGGGCCCGGGTCTCGAACGCGACGGCGCTCATGTCAGGGCGCGGGTCTCGAACAGGGTGGCGCTCATGTGCGATGTAACGATCCCACGGCGCAGAATCGTCGGTGAGGGGTGCCTAGACTCGAGAGGGTGCCCTCCGGCCTCTTCAACATGACCCTCGGCAAGGCCTCCGAGCGGGTGCCGGGCCTGCGCCGGATTCCCGTCGTCAAGCTCCTCATGGCGGCCGAGGTAGCCCTGATGGCCCGTGACCACGTGGCGCGGCTGAACCCGCGCGAGCGCCGCCGCCTCGTCGTCCTCGTGCGCGTGGGGCGCGGCCGGCGCAGCCGCCTGACCGCCGCGGAGCGCGTCGAGCTCGAGGCCCTTCTGGCCAAGCTCCAGCCGCGGCTGCTGGTGGGCGAGGCGGTCAATCGCCTCTCCCCGGTGCCGTTGCCGCGGCGATTGGTCTTCGGACCCAAGAATCGTTCATAACATCTAAATTCTGGGTGAGCGGGGCCGCGCAATCGCTCAAGAAATGCGCGGTTGGACATGAGAAACTGGGTATCACATGACCCGGGTCGAGCGAACAGCGAATCTCGCTGGAGTGGTGGTCCCGTTCATCGGGACGCTGGCGGCGATCGTGATGTTGTGGAACCGCGCCGTCGATCTCACCGATCTCATCGTGCTCGTGGTCATGTACATGGTGACCGCGGTCGGGATCACCATCGGCTTTCACCGGCTGCTCACCCACCGCGCGTTCGCGAGCTACCCGTGGGTGGAGCGGACGTTCGCCGTGCTCGGATCCTTGTCGGTCCAGGGCTCGGTCATGGACTGGGTGGCCGACCACCGCAAGCACCACGCCCACACCGACCGGGAGGGCGATCCCCACAGCCCGCACATCGGTCACGGCAGCGGCCTGTCGGGCCTGTGGCACGCCCACGTCGGCTGGCTGCTGGAGACCCAGGGCCAGGCCGACTGGAAGAAGTACGCCGCCGAGCTCTACGAGGACCCGGCGATGCGCACGATCGGTCGCCGGTTCCCGCAGCTGGCCGTCCTCTCGCTGCTCATCCCGACGGTCGCCGGCTGGGCACTGCACGACTTCACCGTCGCGGGCGCGCTGCGGGGCCTCGTGTGGGGCGGGCTGGTCCGCATCTTCTTCGTGCACCACGTGACCTGGTCGGTCAACTCGGTGTGCCACTTCTTCGGCAGCCGCCGATTCGACATCGATGACCACTCGACCAACGTCGGCTGGCTGGCGGTGCTATCGCTGGGCGAGTCCTGGCATCACAACCACCATGCCTTCCCGCGCTCTGCGTACCACGGCCTGCGCTGGTGGGAGATCGACCCCTCCGGCCTGATCATCGCCGGAATGCAGAAGGTGGGGCTGGCCTGGAACGTGGTGCGCATCAGTCCCGAGCGCCAGCGGTCCCGCGCCGTCGCCGCGTCCTGAGCGTCAGGGCTGCGCGCACTCGGCGCAGAGCCCGGAGATGACGACCTCCACGGCGCGCGGGCTGAAGCCGGCTCGCGCCGAGGCCCGCTCCAGCACGGCGGTGTCGACCTCTCCGTCGAGATCGTCCACGCGCCCGCAGCGCCGGCACACCGTGTGCTGGTGGGGTTCGGTGCGCGGGTCATAGAGCGCGGCGCCTGCGCCCGCGTCGATCCGGCGCGCCAGGCCCAGGTCCACGAGCAGGTCCAGCGCGGCGTAGACCGTCGGCGTGGAGGTCCCGGGCAGCTCATCGCGGACCGCGCTGCGGATCTCGTCGGCGGTGGCGTGGCGGCCCCGGCGGCGCAGCTCGCGCAGGATCACGAGGCGCTGCGGCGTGGCCCGCTGACCGCGCTCGTGCAGGAGCTCGACGAGGTCGGAGGGCGGGGGGGAGGTGGGCGAAGGTCCGGGCATGCGCTGAGACGTACTTTAAGGGAGACCTAATTCTAACACAGTTGTTATAATCGATGCCGTGGTTGAGAGCACCCTGGCCCAGATACGCAACATCGACGAGCGCACCCTCCTGCTGCGCTACGTCCAGCCGGGCCTCGTCGGCCTGATCGACGGCACGCTCTCGACGCTCGCGCCGATCTTCGCCGCCGCCCTGCTCTCGGGGTCGCACGCTGCCCTGTTCGTCGGACTGGCCACCGCGCTGGGCGCGGGCATCAGCATGGGCTTCTCCGAGGCGCTGTCGGACGACGGCAGTGAGACGGGCCGTGGCTCCGCGGTCGTCCGCGGCGTCGTGACCGGGTCGATGACCGCCGTCGGCGGCGTCTTTCACTCGCTGCCGTTCGTCATCGGCAATGTGCACACTGCGCTGGTGGTCGCGGGGATCGTCGTGGCGATCGAGCTCATCGCGATCTCGCTGATCCGCAAGCGGTTCCTATCGGTCTCGCTGCGGACCAGCCTGCTTCAGGTCGCGCTCGGCGGCGCGCTCATCGTCGCGGCCGGCGTCGCCCTCGGCAGCGCCTGAGCCGGAAACCCATAGGCTTACCGGCGTGGAACTCGCCGGCAAGCACGTGGTGGTCACCGGGGCCGGCAGCGGCATCGGCCGCGCCTGCGCCACCCGGTTCGCGGACGAGGGCGCGCGCGTGGTGGCCGCCGACCTCGACGAGGCCCGGGTGAGCGCGGTGGCCGAGGAGATCGGCGCCGTGGCCATCCGCGCCGACGTCAGCCGCGAAGCCGACATCGTCGCCCTCATCGCCGGCGCTCAGGAGCACCACGGGCCGATCGACCTGTTCTTCTCCAACGCCGGGGTGGCCGGGCCGGGCGGCGGCCCCGAGGCGCCCGACGACGAGCTCCAGGCGACCTGGGAGATCAACGTCATGGCCCACGTGTGGGCTGCCCGCGCGCTCCTGCCGGCCTGGCTCGAGCGCGGTGACGGCTACCTGCTCAGCACCGCGTCGGCGGCCGGTCTGCTCACCCAGGTCTCCGCGCTGGCCTACTCCATCACCAAGCATGCCGCGGTCGCGCTTGCCGAGTGGATGTCGATCATGTACGGCGACGCCGGGATCAAGGTCTCCTGCCTCTGCCCGCAGGGCGTCCGCACGCCGATGCTCGACATCGCGCTCGAGGACCCCGTGGGCGCCGCGCCGCTGCTGGCGGGCGGGCTGATGGAGCCCGAGGACGTCGCCGCGGTGGTCGTCGAGGGGCTGCGCGACGAGCGCTTCCTCATCCTGCCCCACCCCGTCGTGGCCGACCACATGGCGCTCAAGGGCGCCCAGCCGGAGCGCTGGCTGAACGGCATGCGGCGGCTCGTGCGCCAGGCCCGGGAGGGCGAGGGGTCCTAGAGGTTCCGGGGCGGTCGGGTTGGGGTCGATCTTGCAGCTATTTCCTTCACTATCGACCACGACCTCGGCACGCGGCGCTAACCGCGCCCGTCAGCCAACCGCTCGAGCTGCCGGCGCAGGCGCGGCCAGGCCCGGCGCAGGCTCGCCCGAGCTGCCGACACCCCTTCCGGCTCACCGGCGCGGGCGCAGGTCTCGATCTGCTTGAGCGCCCGCAGGACGGGCTGGGCGTCGATCATCAGTGCGCTGTTGCGGCCGGCGTGGGCCGCCGCGGCGACCTCGGAGAGGTTGCCGGACTCGAGTCCCACGTCGATGCGGTCGACCGCGGCCGTCAGCTCGGTCACGAGCGTGCGCACGATCGCGGGGACCTCGGTGCCCAGGAGCTCCTGCAGCTCGCTGAGCCGGGTGACGTCGAGCTCTGCCTCCACGCGGGCCATCTCCTCATCTCACCTGCGCCGCGTCGCTGAGCCCGATCGGCGCCGACAGGATCTCGCCGGGGAGCCGGGCGGGGCCGAACGTCGCGTCCTTCGAGGTCACCGCTGTCACCGCAGGAGAATATGCCTCGTCTCGAGCCCTGCGAAACCTCCGGGCCGCTGCGTTCTCGCCTTCGCGGCTGCCGCCCTACTGGTGCAGGTGAAGGGCCTTGCGCAGCTTGCGCGAGAACGTGCCGAAATCATTGTGGTGAGCGCTGGCCAGCCCGGTGACGCCGAGCAGCGTCACGATCAGGCCCGCGGTCAGCGCCAGCACCGCCAGGACGGTGGGCCACCGCGCCTCCAGCCACTCGCGCCCCCGTGTGAGCACGAGCTGCGCATTGGGGCCTGCGAAGGTGAGCACCCCGAGGATCGCCAGCAGCGGCAGGATGAAGCAGACGTTGAAGATGACCAGCAGGAAGACGATGCGCACGACACTCAGGTCGGCGCCGATCAGGGCAGCGATGGCCGCGAAGTACGGGAACGCGGTGGGCAGCTCTACCGCGGTGATGGTGGCGCCCAGGATCGCGCTCGAGCGCCCGCGAGTGTTGATCTCCGGCGCCTCGGCCGTGGCCAGCCGCTTGCGGTAGCACCACAGCACCGCGGCCGCGACGAGCATGGCTCCGCCGGCAACGATCTCGAGCACGTAGCCCAGGTGGCGTCCCGGCCGGGGCACGATCGCCAGCAGCAGCTCCCCCGGCCCGAGGGCGATGGCCAGGCCACCGACGAGATAGACGCCGAACACGGCCGCGGTGAACTCGGCGACCTGACGGCGCGCGTGGTCGCCGGCCGCCAGATAGAGGGCAGGGGCGATCGTCGTGGGGTTCAGCGAGTCGGCAATCCCGATCGAGACGACCAGGCCGATCAGCCGGATCATGCGCCGGAGGCGACCGGTATGAGCATGCGGGCATTGTTCCCGAACCGCGCAATCTCACCTGCTCACGCGTACCTGGCCCGGAACTGGGCGCTACACTGCGCACGGCGCCGGGCGGCGTTTTTTCTCACGCCCACGGCGGCCCATCCCTACCAGCAAAGAAGCGCAAAATGGCCCGTGGAGACGTCCGGATCGCTGCAACCCTCGCCTGCGAGGAGTGCAAGCGCCGGAACTATCAGACCAACAAGAGCAAGCGGAACAATCCGGAGCGACTGCAGCTGCGCAAGTACTGCCGCTGGTGCAGGTGCCACACCGCGCATCGCGAAACGCGCTGACGCGCGCCGGATCTGCCCGTGGCTCGCAACCGTAAACGTCGCAGCGCAGGGCGGGAGCGCCGGACCGGCCCTCCCGCGCGCCCCGGCGTGGCCACGGCCAGCGGCAATCGCTCCGAGGACACGCCGGATCCGCTCGAGCACGCCACGCCCGACGTGGAGCTCGCCGAAGCGCAACTCGCCATCGGCCGCCCCGACTACGCCGAGGGCGAGCTGGCCGCGGCCCAGCCCGGCGATGAGGCGGCGCCCGACGAGGAGCCCACCGGCGAGGACTCCGAGGCCGAGGCCGCCGACGAACTGGCGCCCGGCGGTGGCGGTGGGGGTGGCTACGATGAGGACGACGACGATCTCGGACCGGAGGACAGCGGGTCCGGTGGCCGGCGTCGCGGTACGTCGACCGCTGTGTCCGCGCCGCGCGAGTCCCCCGGAGCTCGCCTCGTCCACTTCCTTCAGGGAAGCTGGCGCGAGTTGCAGCGAGTACAGTGGCCTGACCGTCGGCAGGTGATGCAGGCCACCGGAGTTGTGATCGGGTTTGTCATCGTCGCCGGTGTGTTCCTGGGCGTGGCCGACTTCCTCGCGACGAAGATCGTCAAGCTCATCCTCCCCTAATAGCTTCCGTCCCTCTAGAGAGAAACATGTTCCGCTGGTACGTCGTCAACACCTATTCGGGCCACGAAAACAAGGTCAAGCACAACCTTGAGCACCGCGTCGTCTCGCTCAACCAGCAGCGCGCCGTGCGCCAGATCATCGTCCCCACCGAGTCCGTCTCCGAGATGAAGGACAACCAGAAGGTGACGGTCGAGAAGCGCACCATGCCGGGATACGTGCTCGTCCAGATGGACCTCAACGAGGACTCGTGGTCGCTGGTCAAGGGCACGCCTGGGGTCACCGGGTTCGTCGGCGCCTCCAACGAGCCGGTGCCGCTGACGCAGGCCGAGGTGGACCGCCTGTTGCACATGGAGGGACCGGCCGAGCGCCCGCGCAGCCGGGCTCAGTTCTCGATCGGCGAGTCCGTCAAGGTCGTGTCCGGTCCGCTGTCTGACTTCAGCGGCGAGATCTCCGAGGTCAACGAGGACGCCCAGAAGCTCAAGGTCCTGGTGTCCATCTTCGGTCGCGAGACGCCGGTCGAGGTCGGCTTCGACCAGGTCAAGAAGATCTAGCGAGAGAGAGACATGGCCAAGAAGGTTCTAACCCAGATCAAGCTCCAGGCCGTGGGCGGCCAGGCCAGCCCGGCGCCGCCGGTCGGCCCGGCGCTTGGCCAGCACGGCGTCAACATCATGGAATTCGTCAAGGCGTTCAACGCCCAGACCCAGGCCGACAGCGGCACGGTGATCCCGGTGGTGATCACCGTCTACGAGGACCGCTCGTTCACGTTTGTGACCAAGAGCCCGCCCGCCGCGGTGCTGATCAAGCAGGCCCTCTCGCTGGACAAGGGCTCGGCCGAGCCCCACCGCGAGAAGGTGGCCAGGATCACCCAGGACCAGCTGCGGGCGATCGCAGAGAAGAAGATGGCCGACCTCAACGCCAACGACATCGACGCGGCGAAGAAGATCATCGCCGGCACGGCGCGGTCGATGGGCGTCGACGTCGTCTGAACCAGGAGAGACGAAAGATGGCCAAGCACGGAAAGGCATATCTCGACGCCAAGCAGCGCTTTGACCGCGGCCGCGAGTACAGCCCCTCTGAGGCGATCGCGCTGGTCAAGCAGCTCGGCAGCGCGAAGTTCGACGAGTCCGTGGAGGTGCATGTCCGCACCGGGCTCAACGTCCGCCACGCCGACGAGCAGCTGCGCGGGACGATCGCGCTGCCCAACGGCCTGGGCAAGGACGTCAAGATCGCCGTCTTCGCCCAGGGCGACAAGGCGCGCGAAGCCGAGGAGGCCGGCGCCGACATCGTGGGCGGCGAGGATCTGGCCAAGCAGATCCAGGAGGGCTTCGACGACTTCGACGTCGCCATCGCCACGCCGGACATGATGCCGATCGTCGGCCGCCTGGGCCGAATCCTCGGTCCGGCCGGGAAGATGCCCAACCCCAAGGTCGGGACGGTCACCGTGGACGTGGCCAAGGCCGTCGGCGAGTCCAAGGCCGGCAAGGTCGAGTACCGCACCGACCGCACCGCGATCGTCCACCTGGTGATCGGCAAGACGAGCTTCGAGGAGCGCCTGCTGCTCGAGAACTACGCCGCCGTGATCGACGAGCTCATCCGGGCCAAGCCGGCGGCGGCCAAGGGCCGCTACATCCGGTCGGTGACGTTCGCCAGCACCATGGGCCCCGGCGTCAAGGTCGACCCGTCGCGGACCCGCGACATCGTGGAGGAGCCGGTCGCCGCCTGATCGCGGCCGACCGGCTGAGTGTCCTAGACTCAGAGTCAGCAACCCCACGAGACGAAAGCCTCAGACCCCCGGCTGTCAGTGCGCGTAAGCCCGGGATAGGCGGAGTCACTCGAAGTCGGCTGGTGCTCTGCGCCACGCCCTCCGACGACGCCCGCCACACAGCGGGCGTTTCGTTTTGAGAGAGAGCGAAGGTATGAACAGAGACCAGAAAACAGCGGTGATCGACGAGATCGCCGGTCAGATCCAGGACGCGGAGGCAATCTTCGCGGTGGACTACCGCGGGATCTCGGTGGACCAGGTCGCGGAGCTGCGGACGAAGCTGCGCGCTGCCGACGCTCGCTTCCGGGTGGTCAAGAACTCGCTCTCCGAGCGGGCTGCCGACCAGGCGGGGATGGACACGCTCAAGCCGATGCTGATCGGCCCCACGGCGCTGGCGTTCGTCAAGGGTGATGCGGCGGCGGCGGCCAAGGCGCTCAACGACACCGCACGCCAGCTCAACCTGCTCGAGTTCAAGGGCGGGCTGCTCAACGGGTCGGTGCTCAGCGCCGACGACGTGCGCTCGATCGCCCGTCTGCCTGCCCGCGAGGTGCTCTACGCCCAGCTCGTGGGAACCGTCGCCGCGCCGCTGACCGGTCTCGCCCGCGGGCTCAACGCCCTCATCGCCGGGATCGCGATCCAGCTGCAGGCCATCGCCGACCAAGGCCTTGTGAGCGGGGAGGCGCCCGCGCCCGCCGCGGCCGCCGAGCCCGAGGCGCCCGCCGAGGAGGCACCGGCCGCCGAGGAGGCACCGGCCGCCGAGCCCGAGGCCGAGGCCCCCGCCGAGCAGGCCCCCGCGGCCGAGGAGGCACCGGCCGCTGAGGAGGCACCGGCCGCCGAGGTGGCCCCCGCCGCGGAGGCGGAAGCCGAGCCCGAGGCACCCGCCGAGCCTGAAGCCCCTCAAGACACTGAAACCGAAGCCGCGTCGGACGCGGCGCCGTCCGACGACTAAGGAGGAAACATGGCCACCACAGAGGAATGGATCGAGGAGCTCAAGTCGATCTCCGTGCTGGAGCTCTCCGAGCGCATCAAGGCGCTCGAGGAGGCGTTCGGCGTCTCCGCGACGGCGGTCGCCGCAGCGGCCCCGGCAGCGGGCGCGGAGCCGGCGGTGACGGCGCCGGCGAGGCCGCCGAGGAGCAGTCGGCGTTCGACGTCATCCTCACCGCGGCCGGCGACAAGAAGATCCAGGTGATCAAGGTCGTCCGCGCTGCCACCGGCCTGGGCCTCAAGGAGGCCAAGGCGCTCGTCGACGAGGCCCCCAAGCCCGTCAAGGAGGGCATCGACAAGGCCGAGGCCGAGAAGCTCAAGGCCGACCTCGAGGAGGCCGGCGGCTCCGTCGAGCTCAAGTAGTCCCGCCTCCGCGCGCGACGCGGAGCTCCATCGTCAGCAAGCGCGCTCCGTGCTCTCGCACGGGGCGCGTTTTGCGTCTGTAAGGACGCTTCGGAAGTTCTTCGACCGCTCTGACTTTGATGTTCGCCGGCCGTGGTGATCTGTGGCCATGACCATTCAAGCCCAGCTCCCTGACCGGGCTCTGCAGCGACTCGGCCCGCCACGATCACCCCACCGACGGGATGGAGTCCAGCGTCCCGTTCGTCGTCGATCCCTACACCCTCCTCGACAACCGCACCCGCGGGCGCCTCATCCCGGAGGCCGGTGCACCCGCCGGCCGCTATCTGTCCCTCGAGCACGACGGCGAGACCCGGCTGATCGCGCTGGAGCGTCCGATCACCCACATCGGGCGCGGCCTCGTCGCCGACGTACGGCTGGAGGACTCCCAGGTCTCCCGCCGCCACGCGATCCTCGCCCTGCGCGGCGACGGTGCGCGCATCCTCGACGATCGCAGCTACAACGGCACGTTCGTCAACGGCCGCCGCGTCACCGTCCAGCAGCTCGCCGACGGCGACGTGCTGCGCTTCGGCCGCGCGGTGTTCCGCTTCACCGAGATCACCCCGCGGCGCAGGGCGGCGCCGCTGCGCCGCGGCCGGGTGGGCCTGTACGGCCGCCGGGCGCGTCATCCCGAGCCGCCGAGCCCGGTGGCGGCCTGACCGACCCTGTCGGTTTCGAGACCAGACGAAGGAGACGGTCCGATGGACTCATGACCCTGGAGATAGCTCCGCTCACCCACTGAAGCGCCGGCCACCGTGCCGGCGCTTCGTGTGAGGGAGGAGAACCGGTGCTTGCCGCTTTTGCGATTACCCCCTACACTGCGCCGGTCAGCCAATAGCCGTAGCCGCCCAAACCATGCGGTGCCGCGCCACATACGCGGCCGCCGAGGGCGGGGTCCGTGAGAGCTGAGCGGTCCTCCACAGGGCACCGATGCCGTGTGCTATCTTTGCTGGTCGCGCTCGCTTGAGCCGTTAAAGCTCAGGTTGCGTCCAGTTCCTCCCTCTCGACCGCCCGAGGAGTCGCCGTCTTGGCAACCGCTCACGCCCCCCGGACGCGCCGTAGCTTCGCGCGTCTGACCAAGGTCCTTGAAGTCCCCAACCTGATCGATATTCAGCGCAAGTCGTTTGAGTGGCTGACCGACCCCGAGAACGGCGGCCTGCGCGAGACGATCGATGACATCTCGCCGATCGAGGACTACACCGGCAACTTGGCCGTGCAGTTCGGCGAGTTCACCTTCGACGAGCCCGTCGCGAGCCTGGAGCAGTGCCGTGAGAAGGACCTCACGTTCGCACGCCCGCTGACGGTGACCGTCGCCTTCATCAACCGTGAGACCGGTGAGATCCGCGAGCAGTCGGTGTTCATGGGCGACTTCCCGTGGATGACCGAGCGCGGCACGTTCATCATCAACGGCACCGAGCGCGTCGTGGTGACGCAGCTGGTCCGTTCCCCGGGCGCCTACGTCATGGAGCCCAAGGACCGCGAGAAGCAGGTCTTCATCGCGAACCTGATGCCGGCGCGCGGCTCGTGGCTGGAGCTCGAGATCGACAAGAAGGGGCGTGTCTACGTCCGCATCGACCGCAAGCGCAAGCTGCCGGTCACCGTCCTGCTGCGCGCCATGGGGTACGCCGTCGGACGAGGAGATCCTGAACCTGTTCGACAACTCCCTCTACATCCGCAACACGGTCGAGGCGGATCCCGAGGTGACGCGGACCGAGGAGGGCGCGCTGATCGAGCTGTTCAAGAAGCAGCGCCCGGGCGAGCCGCCGTCGATCGACGCGGCCCGGTCACTGCTCAACCAGCTGTTCTTCGATCCCAAGCGCTACGACCTCACGCGCGTGGGGCGCTACAAGCTCAACTCGCGCCTGGGCCTGGACATCGACCTCGACAGCCGCACCCTGACCCACGACGACATCATCGCGCTGGTCAAGGAGCTCGTCTCGCTGCCGCGCATCCTCGGCATGCCCGAGGAGCCGGCCGACGTCGCCAAGCTCGACTACGCCGCCGAGGCGGCGTCGATGCCGCGCGAGCCCATCCAGGACCACCTCGACGAGTACGAGCACTTCGGCAACCGCCGTCTGCGCACCGTCGGCGAGCTGATCCAGGAGGCGTTCCGGATCGGTCTGTACCGCATGGAGCGCGTCGTGCGCGAGCGCCTCACCACCGAGGACGCCGACACGATCACGCCCGCAGACGATCGTCAACATCCGGCCGGTCGTGGCGGCGCTGAAGGAGTTCTTCGGCTCCAGCCAGCTGTCGCAGTTCATGGACCAGACCAACTCGCTGTCGGGCCTGACCCACCGCCGCCGCCTGAGCGCGCTCGGCGCGGGCGGTCTGACCCGCGAGCGCGCGCCGATCGAGGTGCGCGACGTGCACCCCACCCACTACGGCCGCATGTGCCCGATCGAGACCCCGGAGGGCCCGAACATCGGCCTGATCGGCTCGCTGTCGTCCTACGCGGAGATCTCCGAGCACGGCTTCGTCACCACCCCGTACCGGGTGGTCAAGGGCGGCAAGGTGACCGACGAGATCGTCCGCATCGACGCCACGCAGGAGGAGGAGCAGATCATCGCCCAGGCCAACACGCCGGTCGATGACAAGGGCAACCTCCAGGGCGACGAGATCCTGTGCCGCACCCAGGCCGGTCAGTACGTGACGGTCCCGGCCGAACGAGGTCGATCTCATCGACGTCTCGCCGGAGCAGATCTGGTCGGTGGCGACGGCGATGATCCCGTTCCTGGAGCACGACGACGCCAACCGGGCGCTGATGGGTTCCAACATGCAGCGCCAGGCGGTGCCGCTGCTGGTCACCGACGCTCCGCTGGTCGGTACCGGCATGGAGCGCCGCGCGGCCATCGACACCGGCGACGTCGCCGTGGCCCGCGCCGCGGGCACCGTCTCCTACGTCGACGCCGAGCAGATCGTCGTCGACGGCACGGACGGCGGCAAGGAGGAGTACGAGCTCCAGAAGTTCATGCGCTCCAACCAGGGCACGCTCATCCACCAGAAGCCGATCGTGGACGTCGGCGCCGACCGTCACCGACGGGCGACGTGCTCGCCGACGGGTCGGCGTCGGACAGGGCGAGATGGCGCTGGGCAAGAACCTGCTCGTCGCCTTCATGTCCTGGGAGGGCTACAACTTCGAGGACGCGATCATCCTGTCCAAGCGCCTGGTCGCCGACGACGAGCTCACCTCGATCCACATCGAGGAGTACGAGATCGACGCGCGCACGACCAAGCTCGGCGACGAGGAGATCACTCGCGACATCCCCAACCGCTCCGAGGAGTCGCTGCGCAACCTCGACGATCGCGGCATCGTCCGCATCGGCGCCGAGGTGGCATCCGGCGACCTGCTCGTCGGCAAGGTCACGCCCGAAGGGCGAGACCGAGCTGACGGCCGAGGAGAAGCTGATCCGCGCGATCTTCAAGGAGAAGGCGCGCGAGGTCCGCGACACCTCGCTCAAGGTGCCCCACGGCGAGGGCGGCGTCGTCATCGACGTCAAGACCTTCAGCCGCGACGACGGCGACGATCTGCCGCCGGGCGTCAACGATCTGGTCCGCGTGTTCGTGGCCAAGAAGCGCAAGATCGCCGAGGGCGACAAGCTCGCCGGCCGTCACGGCAACAAGGGCGTGATCTCCAAGATCGTCGACGTGCAGGACATGCCGTTCCTGGAGGACGGCACGCCGGTCGACGTGATCCTCAACCCGCTCGGCGTGCCGAGCCGCATGAACCTGGGTCAGATCCTGGAGACCCACCTCGGCTGGGTCGCGGCCAACGGCTGGTATGAGGACGGCTCGGAGGCGCGCAAGCACGCCACCAACGGCGGCTCGCGTCCCGACGGGCGGGCCGGCAAGGTCTACGTGGCCACGCCGGTGTTCGACGGTGCCACCGTCGCCGACGTCGACGAGGCGCTGGTGCGCTGGCAGGACGAGCACCAGGCCAACGACGGCCTGATCCGGATGGACGTCGACAAGCGCCGGCGCGAGGGCGAGCAGGCCTCGGGCAAGACCACGCTGTTCAACGGCCGCACCGGCGAGCCGTTCGAGGAGCAGGTCACGGTCGGGTACATGTACATCCTCAAGCTGCTGCACCTCGTCGACGACAAGATCCACGCTCGGTCCACCGGCCCCTACACGCCTGGTCACCCAGCAGCCGCTGGGCGGCAAGGCGCAGTTCGGCGGCCAGCGGTTCGGCGAGATGGAGGTGTGGGCACTCGAGGCGTACGGCGCCGCCTACACGCTGCAGGAGATGCTCACCATCAAGTCCGACGACACGGTCGGGCGCGTGAAGGCCTACGAGGCGATCGTCAAGGGCGAGAACATCGCCGAGCCATCGATCCCCGAGTCCTTCAAGGTCCTGCTCAAGGAGATGCAGTCGCTGGCGCTCGACGTCAACGTCGTCTCTGAGGAGGGCGAGCGCGCCGAGATGCGCGAGGAGGACGACGACCTGCTGCGCGCGGCCGAGGAGCTGGGCATCGACCTCTCGGGCGTGCGCGCCACCGACGGGGCGGCGGCCGACGAGACCGCAGAGCACGAGGGTCGAGACCGCCGAGGCCTCCGAGGAGGAGACTGCCGACGAGGATCCCGACCTGGAGTCCGGCGAGGACGCTCGAGGATGAGGACTTCAGCTCAGACGAGCGACCCGATGCTCGAGGCAGAGATCGCACCCGGCGACGCCGAAGGAGTTCTGGAGGAGGACGAAGCCTGATGTCGCGCGGGGCCGGGCCCGTCAGCCCCGCCCCGCCGCCCACGGATCGCCCACTGATTTTTCAAGCACTAAGGAATCACTTTGATCGACATCAATAATTTCGACGCAATCGAGATCGGCCTCGCCTCCAGCAAGCAGATTCGCTCCTGGAGCTCCGGCGAGGTCACCAAGCCGGAGACCATCAACTACCGCACGCTGAAGCCGGAGAAGGACGGGCTGTTCTGCGAGCGCATCTTCGGTCCCACCAAGGACTGGGAGTGCTACTGCGGTAAGTACAAGCGCGTCCGTTACAAGGGCATCGTCTGCGAGCGCTGCGGCGTCGAGGTGACCCGCTCCAAGGTGCGCCGCGAGCGCATGGGTCACATCGACCTGGCCGCTCCGGTCTCGCACATCTGGTTCTTCAAGGGCGTGCCCAGCCGTATCGGCTACCTGCTCGACATGGCTCCCAAGGAGCTTGAGAAGGTCCTGTACTTCGCCGCGTCGATGGTGACGTGGGTCGACGAGGAGGCGCGCGCCAAGGACACCGAGTCCCTCGAGGGCGAGGTCAACAAGGTCCTTGACTCCTACGCCGCCGAGAAGGAAGAGCGCGTTCTGGAGCTCAAGGAGTCCCTGGCCCGCCGCGAGGAGTACCTCAACTCGGCCAAGACCGGCCGCGACTTCTCCGACGAGGACCACCTGTGGGCCGAGACGCTCGACGTCAACGTCGCCAAGCTGTCCGATGACGAGCGCGAGAAGATGCTCAAGGACCTGCGCAAGTCCTTCCAGGCCGACATCGACGACACCGAGGCCTACATCGAGGACGCCGCCGAGCGGATGCGCCAGGTGTGGGAGCTGTTCAAGTCGATGAAGCCCAAGGACGTCATCAACGACGAGACCACGTTCCGCGAGCTGCGCGACCGGTTCGGCTCCCCCTACGGCTTCGGCGAGTACTTCCGCGGCGGCATGGGCGCCGAGGCGGTGCGTGACCTGCTCCAGCAGGTCGACCTCGACGCCGAGTCCGCCGACCTGCAGGAGCAGGTCAAGACCGCCAAGGGCCAGAAGCAGGCCCGCGCGGTCAAGCGTCTGAAGGTCGTCTCCGCGTTCCTGTCCTCGGGCAACAAGCCCGAGATGATGGTGCTGGAGGCCGTCCCGGTCATCCCGCCCGAGCTGCGCCCGATGGTCCAGCTCGACGGTGGCCGCTTCGCGACGTCGGACCTCAACGACCTCTACCGCCGCGTCATCAACCGCAACAACCGCCTCAAGCGGCTGCTGGACCTGGGCGCCCCGGAGATCATCGTCAACAACGAGAAGCGCATGCTTCAGGAGTCCGTCGACGCGCTGTTCGACAACGGCCGGCGCGGGCGTCCCGTCACCGGCCCGGGCAACCGGCCGCTGAAGTCGCTGCTCGGACATGCTCAAGGGCAAGCAGGGACGCTTCCGCCAGAACCTCCTGGGCAAGCGCGTGGACTACTCCGGCCGGTCGGTGATCGTGTCGGGCCCGTCGCTGCGCCTGCACCAGTGCGGTCTGCCCAAGCTGATGGCCCTGGAGCTGTTCAAGCCGTTCATCATGGCCCGGCTGGTCGAGCGCAAGTCCGCGCAGAACATCAAGGCCGCCAAGAAGATGGTCGACTCCATGATCCCCGAGGTCTGGGACGTCCTGGAGGAGGTCATCCACGAGCACCCGGTGCTCCTCAACCGCGCGCCGACGCTTCACCGCCTGGGCATCCAGGCCTTTGAGCCGGTGCTGGTGGAGGGCAAGGCCATCCAGGTCCACCCGCTCGTCTGCCACGCCTTCAACGCCGACTTCGACGGCGACCAGATGGCGGTCCACCTGCCGCTGTCGGCGGAGGCCCAGGCCGAGGCGCGGATCCTGATGCTGTCGGCCAACAACATCCTGTCCCCCGCGCACGGCGCGCCGCTGGCGACGCCGTCGCAGGACATGGTGCTGGGCGCCTACTACCTCACCTACGGCCCGACCGCCAAGGAGCTGGCCGAGATCGACCCGTCCACCATCGACCCGCGCCCGCACGTGTTCCGCACCGCCCAGGAGGCGGAGTGGTCCTACGAGCACCGCGTGGTCAAGCTCCACGACCTGGCCGAGTACCGGCCGCTGGGCCGTGAGGGTGGGCACCTGCTCACCACGGTGGGCCGCGTGATCTACAACGACAAGATCGAGCGCGCGCTGCAGGAGGCGCTGGGCGACCAGTTCGACCCCAACACCTACGAGTTCATCAACCGCTCGATGCGCAAGAAGGACACGACCCAGATGATCGACGACCTCGTGCAGATGTACGGGGCCCCGACGATCTCCCAGGTCCTGGACGCCTTCAAGGACGTCGGGTTCCAGTACGCGACCCGCGCCGGCGTGACGTTCTCCAAGAACGACGTCCAGACGCCTCCGTCCAAGGAGGAGATCCTCAAGCGCTACGAGAACGAGCTGATCACCATCGAAGCTCAGTACGAGGACGGCGAGATCACCCAGGAGGAGCGCCACGAGGCGGTCACCGGCCTGTGGGATCGCGCCACCAACGAGGTCGGCGAGGCGCTCACCGCGCACCTGGAGCCGATGAACCCGATCGCCATGATGGCCAACTCGGGCGCTCGTGGCTCGTTCTCCCAGATCCGCCAGCTGGCGGGCATGCGCGGCCTCATGGCCAACCCGAAGGGCGAGATCATCGAGCGTCCGATCAAGGCCAACTTCATGGAGGGCCTGACCGTGCTCGAGTACTTCATCTCGACGCACGGCGCGCGCAAGGGTCTGGCCGATACGGCGCTCCGTACCGCCGACTCGGGCTACCTGACCCGGCGCCTGGTCGACGTCTCCCAGGACGTGATCATCCGCCAGGAGGACTGTGGGACCGAGGAGTTCATCGAGAGCCCGGTCTCGCAGCTGGAGATCGATCCCGAGACGCGGCGCCTGCGCCCGACCGGCGAGGTCAACACCGACCTCATCGGCCGGATCGCCGCCCGTGACATCACCACCAAGCGTGGCCGGGTGATCATCGAGCAGGGCAAGGAGATCGACCGCGCCGAGCTGGCCGACCTGTTCGAGGCCTATCAGGACGACACCGACAAGGGCGAGGTCATCACCGTCCCCGTCCGCTCGGTGCTCAAGTGCGAGGCTCCGACCGGCGTGTGCCAGGCGTGCTACGGCCGCTCGATGGCCAGCGGCAAGATCGCGCAGATCGGCGACGCGGTGGGCATCATCGCCGCGCAGTCGATCGGTGAGCCCGGCACCCAGCTGACGATGCGTACGTTCCACACCGGCGGCGTCGCCGGCGCCGACATCACGCACGGTCTGCCGCGCGTGGTGGAGCTGTTCGAGGCCCGCAAGCCCAAGGGTCTGGCCAAGATCTCCGAGGTCGGCGGCAAGGTGTCGATCGAGGACTCCGACAAGGCGATCACGGTCGTGATCACCGACGACGGGGGCGAGGAGCATCGCCACACGTTCCCGCGCCGGACGCTGCTGTACGTCGAGTCGGGTCAGAAGATCGAGCCCGGCACCCAGCTCAACGAGGGGTCGCTGTACCCGCACGAGCTGCTGGCCGTCCGCGGCCGGACCGAGACCGAGCTGTACCTCGTCCGCGAGGTCCAGGAGGTCTACAAGTCCCAGGGCGTGGACATCAACGACAAGCACATCGAGCTGATCGTGCGCCAGATGATGAAGAAGGTGCGGGTCGACCAGAAGGGCGACACCGACCTGCTGCCGGGCCAGTTCGTCGATCGCTACGAGTACGCCAAGATCAACAACGGCGTGATCGACAGCGGCGGCGAGGCGGCACAGGCCGAGGAGATCATCCTGGGCATCACCAAGGCGTCGCTGAACACCGATTCGTTCCTGTCGGCCGCCTCCTTCCAGGAGACGACCAAGGTCCTCACCGACGCGGCGCTCGAGGGCAAGATCGACCGGCTCAACGGCCTCAAGGAGAACGTGATCATCGGCAAGCTGATCCCGGCCGCCACGGGGCTCAAGCGCTACCGGCGGATCGAGATCGAGCCGTCGGAGCCGCTGCCCCGCGGGATCGACGAGGTCGGCCTGCTCGATCACGACGACCTGGCGGCCGAGCTCGGCCTCACCGACGGCGAGTCGCTCAGCGGCTTCGGCGGCGGGATCGAGCCCGATCTCTCGGATCTCGAGAACATCGGCAACGGCGGCTCGGCGCTCGGCTTCGCCGAGGAGCTGGCCGACCTCGACATCCCCGCCGACGACGGAGACTCGTCGGACGACTGATCCTGTGCCATCCGGCGCGCGCCGTGCGCGTGTCCAGTTCTACGAGCATGAGCTCGGCGACTGGATGCGGGCGCGCCGCGCGCCGGATGCGCGCTTGCGGGGCCTGCTCGATCGCGAGCTGCTGGGTTACCAGCACTCGCGGGCGCAGTTCGCCACCTGGCTGGAGCCGCCCCGGCCCCAGCTCACGGTGATGATCGACCTCGACGGTCGGCTGGACGCCGACGGCGAGGTCCTTCCCGACGCATGGATCGGCGGTCTTCACGATCGCCCCACGATCGTCGGCTTCGGCGACACCTACGGGTCGATCGACCTCAAACTCAGTCCCCTCGGCGCCTACACGCTCACCGGGTTGCCGCTCTGTGAGCTGACCGGCGCGTGCGTGCCGCTGCACGACATGTTCGGCGCCGCCGGACGCGAGCTGGTGGAGCGGCTGCGCGAGACGCCTGACTGGGACGTCCGCTTTGATCTGGTGGAGGCGTTCCTGCTGGCACGACTGGCCACCGGACCCCAGCCGGATCCGGCGGTGGTCTGGGCCTGGGAGCATCTGCGGGCCAGCCACGGCGGCGCCCGCGTCGAGGCGCTGGCCACCGAGCTCGGGTGCAGCCGGCGCTACCTGCGCGACGGCTTTGTCCGCCAGGTGGGTCTCTCGCCCAAGACGGTGGCCCGGCTGATGCGCTTCGAACACGTGCGCGAGCGGATCGAGCGCTCTCCGGCCCGCTGGGGGGAGGTGGCTCACGCCGCCGGCTATTCCGACCAGTCGCATCTCAACCGCGAGTTCCAGGAGCTGGCCGGCACGACACCGTCGGACTTCGTGCACCGGCTCATCCCCGATGGCGGCGTCGTCGGGGACCGTTCCCATTAATCCAAGACGCCCGAGCCGGCCCGGGCTAGCGTCCCACTCATGACCGATCACCTTCGCCCCAACATCTTCCCCGCCCTTCGCTACGCCGATGCCGACGCCGGTATCGCCTTTCTCAAGAACGCCTTCGGTGCCACCGAGAAGGCCGTGCACCGCGGCGACGACGGCGTCGTCCACCACGCCGAGCTCGCCCTCGGCGCGGGCCTGGTCATGGTCGGCCAGCATCGCCAGGACGCCAAGCCGGGCGGGCAGGCGCCGAACGCGCTGGCGTCGCCGATCAGCCTCTATGTGACGATCGATGATCCCGATGCCCACCACGCCGCGGCGCGCGCGGCCGGGGCCACCGTCGTGCGCGAGCTGGAGGACATGGACTACGGCTCGCGCGAGTACTCCGTCCGCGACCCGGAGGGCAACCTGTGGTCGTTTGGCACCTACGACCCCTACGACCACCCGTGACGCGTTGACCCCGCGAAGTAGGACGATTCGGTATGGCGCGTCGATCGCGGTGGCGCTGGTGGGCGTGGCCTGCGGGGCGCTCATCCCGGGCAGCGCCGGCGGCACCGCGGCCACGGTCCTGGTGGGGATCGGGCTCGTCGGCGTCGTCAGCCTGATCTTCTACGAGGTCGGCCTGACCGAAGACCGCGAGCGCGCGCGGCAGCGGGGCACGGGGGAGGGGTCCGAGCGGCCACCCCGGCAGCCCGGCACGGGGGAGGGGTCTGAGCGGCCACCCCGGCAGCCCGGCACTGACGATGAGCACCAGGGCGGCCGGCCGCGTCCGCTCGATCGCCGCCGCGGTCAGCACCGTCGCCTGCGCTGATCAGACCCGCGGCGAGCCCGGAGCGAGGGGCGAGGAGGGGACCTGGGCGAGAGGGTGAGGACGGGGGCCGAGGGGGCGGGAGCGGCGCCGCCCTGTGCCGATGCCCGACACCCGGCCACGCCGCCCGCCACAACTTCCCCTGCCGAGGCCTCCGCGGTGACCCCGCTGAGGCGCTCCAGTGATCATCTCGTGATGATCGCGCCGCGTTTTACCGCATTTCTTCCAAGTTTCTCGTGATGTTGGTAAAGTTTGTAGAGGTTGGTTCGAACGGGGAAAACGAACCGACTTCTGTACACAATCGAATATTCCTTTGAGTATCTCCGGGGGTTCACTGAGTGACTCGAATTGCGGTCGGGCGCATGAGCGCGGGGGCGCGCTCATCTAGCGTCCAACGGCCAAAGCTGGCCCTGTGGGTCGTCGCTGCCGTAGGTGCGGTCGCGATGGTGGGCTTTGTTGGATATGGGGCAGAACAGCTTTGGCAGCTCCACGCCACGGATGCGGCTCTGCGCTCTGCGATTGAGACGGGCATCACGCTTTCCGCCCTGGTCGGCGCGGTGCTGCTGCTCGCCAATTTCCGCCAGACACGGCTGCTGCGCGACCTGCTGCTTCTGGCGGCGCTCGCCACCGTCGCTTTGACGGACTTCATCTTCAACGCCCTGCCGGCCTACCACTACCAGACCGGCATCTATGGGGCGGGTGCGCGGATGGCGCTGACAATCCTCATCGCCGGGATCTTCCTCGCGGTGGCCTACGCCCCGAGCGATCGGGAGGTGGCGACGGGCCGTCGCCTGGCCGCGATCGCCGTCCCGGCCGCGTTCTACTGGGTTGCCCTCGGCGAGCTGGTCGACCTGATCGCCGGTCCCGTGCGCGAGCGGGGCCCGTCGGGCGCCTACGGCCCGCTGGCCACCTCGGTGTCGGTGGCCTGTTGCGTCGTGCTGATCGTCTCCGCCTTCGGGTTCGCCCTCCGGCACCGCGACGGGGAGCGCTCCGCCGGTCTGCTCGCCGCCGCGGCGATGTGCATCGCCGGCGCCCAGCTGGGCAAGCTCGGCCTCGGCGTCGCTCCTCCGGATTGGGTCACGCCGTCGGACGCCCTGCGCGTCGCCGGCTATGGCCTGCTGCTGGCCACCGCGGTCGGCATGTACCGTCGGTCCCAGGACCAGCTCGCGCGCGACGCGGTGAGCGCGGAGCGGCTGCGCATCGCCCGCGACCTGCACGACGGCCTGGCCCAGGACCTTGCTTTCATCGCCGCCCACTCCGAGCGGCTGGCCCGCGAGTTCGGCTCCGACCATCCGCTGGCCATCGCCGCCATTCGGGCGCTGGCGGCCTCGCGCGGTCAGATCGTCGACCTGGAGGCCTCGCATGCCTCGAGCACCGAGGCGGCGCTGCGCGAGGTGGCCGGGGAGATGTCCGCCCGCTTCGGGGTCAACGTCGCGGTCACCGTTGACGGAGGCGTGGACACGGAGCGCAGCGACGACGAGCGCCGGGAGCTGGTGCGCATCGCCCGCGAGGCCATCGCCAACGCGGTGCACCACGGCGGCGCGCGCAACGTGACGGTCCGCCTCGGATCTCGCCGGTCGGACCTGCTCCTCCGTGTCTCCGACGACGGCTGCGGCTTCGGCCTTGCCGGTCAGGACACCGCCGGCACCGGGCTGGGGATGCGGACGATGCGCGACCGCGCACGCCTGCTTGGGGCACAGGTTCGGGCGGGTCGGGGGGAGCGTGGCGGGGCCATGATCGACGTCGTGTCGGGGTCCCGCTCGGACCGATAGCTGCGCAACACTCCACATACCTGCAATGAACGCCGCGGGGGTCCATCCGGCTCATTGTGAATCCTGTCGGGTTGGGCGACCATGTCGCCCAACAGATGGCAGACGACGTCCCCCCCCGCCCTCCTGACGAGCTCGACCTGCTGCATCGCATGTCGTCCCGGATCCGCGCGGCCCAACCCACGGACCAGCACGAGGTCGAACAAGCCCTGGAGATCGGCTTCGCGGCCATGATCGGCATGGAGGCAGAGCTGTCGTGGCTCCTGCGCGGTGGTTCGGAGGACATCGCCCCCGGCACCCTCGACGAGCTCCAGCGCAGGATCGCCGCCTTGCGCGACGCGCTCAGCGAACTGCGCACCCTGTCGAGCCCGGCGGGGGAGTCACGCGTCGGCTACGGGTTCGTGCTGCCCGACCCGCGCCATCACGGCGCGCACGCGCACCGCCACTGACGCCCGGCGCCTACGCGGTCCCCGCCAGCTCCGGCTGGGGATCGCTCAGTCCGAGCTTGCGCGTGACGCCGCGCAGATCCACGAGGGTCGTGGCCTGCGCGTGCACCGCGGCGTAGTCGATCCCGGGGTGAGCCGTCACGAGGACGACGGCGTCATAGCCGGCGATGTCATCCAGCGGGACGCTGCGCAGGCCGATCTCGGCCAGCTCGGGCACGTACGGATCGTTGTAGGAGATGATCGCTCCGCGGCCCTTCAGGACCTCCATGATCCGCAGCGCGGGCGACTCCCGGATATCGCCGACACCGCCCTTGTAGCTGGCGCCGAGGATGAGGATGCGCGAGGCGTTGACGGACTTGCGCGCGTCGTTGAGCGCGCGCTCCACGCGCTCTGCGCAGTAGTAGGGCATCTGCTGGTTGACCTTGCCGGCGAGCTCGATGAACTCGGTGGACATGTGGAACTCGCGGGCGCGCCAGGTGAGATAGAACGGGTCGACGGGCAGGCAGTGGCCGCCCATGCCCGGCCCCGGCTCAAAGCGCATGAAGCCGTAGGGCTTGGTGGACGCCGCATCGACCACCTCCCAGATGTCGACGCCCATGCGGTCTGAGAGCATCGAGAGCTCGTTGACCAGCGCGATGTTGACCGAGCGGAAGATGTTCTCCAGCAGCTTGGTCATCTCCGCAACCTCGGGGCCGGAGACCGGGACCACGCAATCGCAGATCCGCGAGTAGACCTCGACGGCGCGCCGCGTGCACTCCTCGGTGACGCCGCCCACGACCTTGGGTGTGTTGCGCATGGTGAAGTCGGTGCGGCCGGGGTCGACGCGCTCGGGCGAGAAGGCGAGATTGATGCCGTCGCCGACCTTCAGGCCGCGACGCTCGAGCAGCGGGAGCAGGCGCTCGCGCGTGGTCCCCGGGTACGTGGTGGACTCCAGGACGACGAGCTGCCCACGCTGCACGACGTGACCCAGCGCCCGGCCGGCTCCCACGAGCGGCTCGAGGTCGGGCTCGCGGTTGGGGGTCAGCGGGGTGGGGACGCAGATGAAGATCGCGTCAGCGCGCGCCAGCGGGGCGAAATGGGTCCACGCCTCGATCCTGGGCAGCACCGCCTGCAGGCGCTCGGACGCGATGTCCTCGATGTACGACGTCCCCGCGTCGATGGCCGCGATCTTGCGCTCGTCCAGGTCGACGGCGATCACGTCCTCGCCGGCCTCGGCGAAGGCAACGGCCAGCGGTAGCCCAACGTATCCCAGGCCGATCACTCCGACGGTCATGGACGACTCTCCTTGTTCGCGCGCGTATTCATCGGTCGAGTAACGAGCCGGACCGGGCCGTACTGACGCTCGGTGTTCGAGCGACCCGACGGCGAGCGCGAGTAACTGGCCCGGACGCGCGTTAGATGTCCATGACAGTCTGCGGAGTGCTGGTCGTAGAGGACGTCGATCCTCGCGACGCAAACGCGACCCCCGAGCGACTACAGGCGCTCGAGCATGTCGCCAACCGCCCGATTGCCCACCACGTCATCGACGGGTTGGAGGCAGCGGGCGTGGACGAGATGGTCGTGGTCAGCTCCGACAAGATGGCCGACGCCGTGGCCAAGAGCCTCACGGCGCGCGGGGGAGCCGAGCGCCGCCCGATTCGGCAGGTGGGCTACGACGGCCCGGTCGATCTGGACCTGGTGCTGCCGGTCGTCGCCCCGCTCGTGGGTGGGGCGCCGTGCATCCTGCACACGGCCTCAGGGCTCCTGGGCGAATCACTCGCTCCGTCGGCACGGCTCCTGCATGCCCACACCCCCGACGTGGTTGCCTTCGTCCATCAGGGAAGCGCCATCGACCGCCGTCTCAGCCAGGCGACGCAGGAGATGCTGCACCTGGCCGAGCTCGATCCCCAACACGCAGCGCTCGGCATGACCGGCGTGTGGGTCTTCGGGCCCAATGCGCTTCAGGTCGCCGCCAGCGCTGAATGGCGCAGCTCCCCCGAGGTGGATCTCACCGAGGTCGCGAGCCGGATCACCGACGCCGGCGGCTGCTTCGACGTGCAGCCGGTGGACACCTGGCGCTCTTACCGCGGCGACCCCGCCGACCTCTTGGACCTGAACCGCATCGCGCTCGACCGGCTCCCGCCGGAGACCCGCCGCACCCACCGCCCGGGCAATCAGATCGAGGGGCGCGTGTGGATCCACGCGCAGGCCCTGGTCGAGACGAGCGTGATCGTCGGGCCGGCCGTGATCGGCGAGGGCGCCCGCGTTTCGGATGCCTACATCGGCCCCTACACCTCGATCGGCCCGGGGGCTCGTGTGGAGGGCGCGGAGATCGAGCGTTCGATCGTCGCCACCGGGGCCAGTGTGCTGCACGTCGGCGACCGGCTGGTCTCAAGCGTCGTCGGTCGCAACGCCAAGGTGTTTCGCGACTTCGGGCTCCCGCGGGCGCTGCGTCTGCGCGTCGGCGAGGGCACCGAGGTGGCGCTCTGCTGACCGGCGGGAGTTCCTCGAAACGCCCGCGCAAGCTGGAGGATGGCGATGGCGTTATTGGGACATGGGGCACATGAACGATTCCAGTCTGCCGCGGGTCCTCTCCGTCATCGGAGCTCGCCCGGAGATCATCCAGGCCGCGCGGGTGAGCGCGGCCTTCGAGGGCCTGGTGAACGAGATCCTCGTTCACACCGGCCAGCACTACGACGAGAAGATGTCCGAGGGGCAGATCATCGCGACGCGGCTGCCGCGTCCGGATCACAACCTCGCCGTCGGCTCGCTACCGCCCGCCGAACAGGTGGGTCTCGCCCAGCGGCGGCTCTCCGAGCTCATCGAGCGTGAGCGGCCGGACGCCGTGCTGGTCCGCGGCGACACCAACGCGACGCTGTCAGGCGCGCGCGCCGCCAGCCAGGCCGGTGTACCGCTCATCCACGTCGAGGCCGGCCTGCGCTCTCGGCGCATGGACATGCCCGAGGAGTTCAACCGGATCGAGACCGACCGGCTGTCCGATCTGCTCCTGCCGCCGACCGAGGGGGCGCGGGCCAACCTTCTGAGCGAGGGCCTTCGGGGAGAGATCCATGTCACGGGCGATCCGCTCTGCGACATGCTCGAGTCCTGGCGGGACGCGATCACGCCCGCTTCCGGCGAGTACCTGCTGGCGACGGTCCACCGCAACTACAACACCGACGACCCCGACCGCCTGCGCTCGGTGCTGGAGTGCCTGAGCCGCTCCCCGGTGCGGGTCGTCTTCCCCGTCCACCCGCGCACCGCGGCCCGCATGGAGAGCTGGAAGCTCGCCGTGCCCGCCAACGTCGAGCTGATCGAGCCGGTGTCCTACACCCGCATGCTCGAGCTCGAGCGGGGAGCCTGGGCGATCGCCACGGACTCCGGCGGCGTCCAGCGGGAGGCGTACCTGTGGGGAGTCAGGTGTGTGACCCTGCGCGAGGAGACCGAGTGGGTTGACACCGTGCAGGCGGGCTGGAACACGATTGTGGGGGTCGATCCCGAGCAGTTCGAGGCGGCGCTGACGCGGCCGCTTCCGGCCGACCGTCCACCGGTCTTTGGAGATGGCCACGCGGCTGAGCGCATCGCGCAGATCGTCGCGGATTACGTTACGAACGCGACGGAGGTAGCGGCATGAGCAAGCTGAGGATGGCTGTCATCGGGGCGGGGCGCATGGGGGCCTTCCACGCCGAGACCCTGGAGAAGATCGACGACGTCGAGCTCGTGGCGATCGCCGAGCCCAACGAGGAGCTCGCGCGCGAGCGCATCGGGCGCCGCCCGATCGACTGGTTCGCGGACTACCGCGACATGCTGTCGCGCGGTGACATCGACGCGGTCTCGGTCTGTACGCCGTCCAACCGTCACGCTCGGGTGGGCTTGGATGCCATCGCAGCCGGCAAGCACGTGCTGGTCGAGAAGCCGATCGCGACCACGCTGCCTGACGGCCTGCGCATGGCGGCCGCCGCGCGCGAGGCCGGGGTCAAGCTCATGGTCGGGCACATCGAGCGCTTCAACCCCGCTGTGGCCAAGCTCGCCGAGCTCATCGCCGAGGGTCGCGTCGGCGACGTCTTCCGCGTGCACGCCACCCGCGTCGGTCCGCTTCCGACCCGGATCATGGATGCCGGTGTGACCATCGATCTGGCGACCCACGACCTCGACATCATGCAGTTCGTCCTGGGACGCGACATCACGAGCATCTATGCCGAGGGCAGCCGGTTCCAGCATCCCACCCAGGAGGACATGATCTCCTGCCTGATGCGTTTCGGCGACAACGGGCCCATGGGCCTGCTCGATGTCAACTGGCTCACCCCCGAGAAGCGCCGCGAGCTGGTCGTGATCGGCCAGGGCGGGATGCTCAGCGCCTCGTACATCACCCAGGACGTCTGGTTCACCGAGTCGACGACGACGCCGACCGGCTGGGACGAGCTGGCCCGGGTGCGCGGAGACGCCGAAGGCGCCGCGGTGCGGTTCGCGCTGCGCCGGGTCGAGCCGCTGCGCACGGAGCTCGAGGCCTTCGCCCGTTGTGTGCTTGACGATACCCCCGAGCCGATCACCGCTCACGACGGCTGCCGGGCGCTCGCCGCCGCGCTGGCCGTGCGCGACTCGGCCGCGAACTCCCGGCCGGTCAACCTGCTGGATATGCCGGGCACGCGCCGGCCGTTGCGGGCAGTCGCCTAACCTGAGCGAATGATTCGATTTGTCATCCCCGCTTACAACGAGCGGGAGAACATCCCAAACCTGCTGGCGGATCTGGGACCGCGCGCCTCAGCGCTCGGTGCCCGGATCATCTTCGTCGACGACGGGTCCACCGACGGCACGGCTGAGCTCATCGAGGAGCACAGCGACGGCCTGCACGTGGCCATCGTCCGACATACCATCAACCGCGGCCTCGGCACTGCCATCAACTCAGGCCTGCGGGCGGCGCTCGGCGAGTCACAGGATGACGATGCGATCGTCACCCTGGAGGCCGACAACACCTCCGACCTCGACGACCTGCCGCAGATGATGGAGAAGTTCGAGGAGGGCGCCGACATCGTGCTCGCCTCGGTCTACGCGCCGGGCGGCCGCATCATCGGCGTGGCGCCGTGGCGGGTGACCGCTTCCCGGGCCGTATCCAACCTCTTCCGCTACGCCGGCGGCCTGCGGGAGATCCACACCCTGAGCTCCCTGTACCGCGTCTACCGGGCCGGCACGCTCCGGCGCGCCGCCGACACCTACGGATACCTGCTGGTACGCGAGCCCGGGTTCGCCGCCAACGTCGAGCTGCTGCTCAAGCTCTACAACGCGGGGGCCACGGTCTCCGAGGTCCCGACCGTCAACGATTGGAGCCGCCGCATGGGTTCATCGAAGATGAACCTCAAGCCGACGCTTCTGGCTTACGGCCGCCTCATGGCGGCGCACCTGGTTGGACGGATCCAGCCACCACCGATCTCGCCGATGTCAAAGGAAGGATGAGCATGTCCGATCAACCCCGCATCGCCGTCGTCGGCGCCGGAATCCTGGGGACGGTGCTGTCCCTGCGTCTGGCCGAGGCCGGCGCCGATGTCACGCTGCTCGAGCGCGCGCCCACCGCCGGCGGCCTCGCCGGCGCGATGGACTTCGGCGGGCACCGGGTTGATCGCTTCTACCACGTGATCGTCCCCTCCGATGAGCGGATGTTGGCGCTGTGCGACGAGATGGGGTTGAGCGACGAGCTCAGCTTCAACCCCGTGGGCGTGGGCTTCTTCATCAACGGCAAGATGTACCCGTTCAACGGCGTCGGGGACTTCCTGCGCTTCCCGCCTCTGTCGCTGCCGGCACGCGCGCGGCTTGGGTGGTTCGTGGCCCAGTGCCAGCTTCGCGGTGACTACGCGCCGCTGGAGGACACGCCGCTGGTGAGTTGGCTCACGCGCCACTGCGGCCGCGAGGTCGTGGAGAAGATCTGGAAGCCGCTGCTCAACTCCCGCTTTGACTCCGACTATGACGAGTTGCCGGCCACGTATCTGTGGGCCCGGACCAATCGCATGCGCAGTGCACGCAAGGGCTCGGGCGGCGGGGGCGAGACGATGGGGTGCCTCAAGGGCGGCCATGAGCGTCTCGTCGACGCCGTGGCCGAGCGCGCGCGCTCGCTGGGTGTGGACATGCGGCTCGGCGCCGGCGTCGAGGCGCTTGTGCATGACCCCGAGCGTGGGGTGACGGGCGTGCGCGTCGACGGTGAGGACCTCCCGTTCGATCTCACGATCCCGACGCTGCAGCCACCGGCGCTGGCTCGGCTCCTGCCCGAGGCCCTGCAGCCGCTCCTGGACGCCTACCCCACCCGGTACCTGGGGTGCGTCTGCCTCGTGATGAAGGTGCGCGAGTCCGCGACGCCGTACTACTCGGTCAACATCTGCGATCCGACGCCGATCACGACCGTGGTCGAGACCTCGCACGTCGTCGGCACCGAGCACACCGACGGCCTGCGGCTGCTCTATCTGCCCAAGTACTGCGATCCGTCCGCGCCGGAGTTCTCCGAGGACGACGAGTCGATCTACCGCCGCTTCACCGAGATGCTGAGCAAGCTCTCGCCGGGCTTCCGTCACGAGGACGTGGTCGACTGGACGGTGCAGCGCGCGCGGCTGGTCGAGCCGGTGCACGCCCGCGGCCATCAGCCCCGCACCGCGCCGATCTGGCCCGAGATCTCGGGCCTGGCGCTGGCGTCCGCGAGCCAGGTGTATCCGCGTCTGCTCAACGGCGAGTCGATCGTGCGGCTGGCCGAAGAGGTCGCTGGTGAGGTCGCCGGGCGCCTGCGCACCGGCGATTCGCTGGCGCCGCCCGCGCCCGTGGCCGCCTAGGCCCGTAAAGAATTTCGCCTGCGGTGCACGTTTTGCGCGTCCTCGGGCGTTCTATTGACGTGCCGGGTAAGCGGTCATTGGGACTTGTCGTCGTGACGGCCATCACCGTCGCCGGATGCGGCAGTCAATCCGAGCAGGCCAAGAAGGGCCGCGTGGGCGTGCCCGAGGGCGGCACGGTTCCCACCATCACCATGAACCCCGGCGCCGGCTACCCCGAGCCCAAGACCGGGGAGGGCAAGAAACTGGGGCCCCACTCGGTGCGCGCTCCGCGCAACGCGAAGGACAACGAGGGACCCGAGAAGCCGACTCCGATGAAGTACGTCACCTGGTCCTACAAGCTGAAGCTGGCGGGGCGCCACATGCCGGATGGCTCGTCGGTTGGCTCCACCGCCGCCGCCGTCCACCTGCGCAACTCCAAGATCTGCTGGAGCTTCTCGAAGGTACCGAGCGTGTCGACCTCGTCGGCCGCGCTGGGACGGCTCCGCGTTGGCCTGACCTCGATGCAGGCGACGATCAACATCGGCCCCAAGGGGAAGACCGGCCCGGTGCTGGTACCCCTCGGCGTTCACTTCTCCACGAACGGGTGCACCAACGTCGCTCGAGTGGTCGTGAACACCATCGCCGCGTCGCCCCATCGGTACTACCTCAGGCTCGCCGGCCAACGTTTCTCCAACGTCGCCATTCGCGCCCAGCTCTAAGCCGGCGTCGAGCCGGGCGCTCGCACCGAAAGCTCGGCTTGTCGATCTGCGTTGTATGGATACGTAATCGCACCCGCGTACTCGAATAAGGGGCAAGAATGACTCACACAAAGCATCGTGTTCTCGTCACCGGCGCCGCCGGCTTCATGGGATCACATGTGGCGGATGCCTGCCTGGACATGGGCATGGATGTCGTGGCGACGGACGATCTCTCCGGTGGGTTCATCGAGAACGTGCCGGCAGGTGCGACCTGGGTCGAGGGAGACCTCCGCGACAGTGACTTCGTGTCGTCTCTGTTCGAGGGTGACGGGTTTGACTTCGTGTACCACCTCGGTGCCTACGCCGCCGAGGGACTGTCACATTTCATCCGTGGCTACAACTATCGCACCAACCTCGAGGCCAGTGTCAACCTCATCAACTGCGCGGTGCTCGGTGGTGTGCAGCGGTTCGTGTTCACGTCGTCCATCGCCGTGTACGGCGCCGGGCAGACGCCGATGCGCGAGGACATGATCCCCACCCCGGAGGATCCCTACGGGATCTCGAAGTACGCGGTGGAGCTTGACCTCAAGGCCGCTCAGCACATGTTCGGCCTCGACTACACCATCTTCCGGCCTCACAACGTGTACGGAGAGCGCCAGAACCTGGCGGACCGTTACCGCAACGTGATCGGGATCTTCATGAACAACGTCATGCAGGGCCAGCCGATGCCGATCTTCGGCGACGGCCTGCAGACCCGGGCGTTCTCCCACATCGCGGATGTGGCCCCGATCATCGCGCGGTCGCCCCTGGTCGAGGAGGCGTGCAACGAGGTGTTCAACGTCGGCGCCGATACGCCCTACACGATCCTCGACCTCGTGCACGAGATCTGCGACGCCTTCGGCGTGGACGCAGACGTCCAGCATCTCGAGGCGCGCAACGAGGTCGTCGACGCGTTCTCCGATCACTCTAAGATGCGGCGCGTCTTCGGCACCGGTGAGCCCCTGTCCCTGCACGAGGGCATCTCGCGCATGGCGCAGTGGGCGCGTGACCACGGCCCGTGCTCGCCGCTGGAGTTCCCGGGCAAGATCGAGGTGGCCACCAACATGCCGCCCAGCTGGCGCGCCGCGCTCTCACCGGCCTCGTAGACACCACCTCAGAGGACCGCGGGCGCGATCGTCGCGCGCCCGCGCTGACCAGGGTTGTGGCCATCCTGTGAAGGGGCCCGACTCGACGACAGGAGAGGGGCCCCGATTGGGGCCCCTCTCTTTGCGTTTCTGACACTGCCAGTTTTCGGTGTGGCGAAAAGCCAGAATTATAGTGTGCTGATCTGAACCCCCGGCGCCGTGCGGCTTTTGAGCGCCGAGCCGGACGGATGTTGGAACCCTGGCGCCGGTGTCGCCCATCGACGTTTGGTCCGAATCTGCCTTGGGAAGCTACAGCCCGGCTCAACCGGGCCGATTACTCCCCGTATCGAACCTGAGCAGGAGGGACTGGATGCGGCGTATGTTGCTGGTGGTCGTCTGTCTGTGCGTGTTCGCGCCCGCTGGCGTGGCACTGGGAACGTCGTCCAAGAACGTGAGCGCGCCGTCCAGCGCTCGAGGACACCACACTC
The DNA here is from genome assembly GCA_963708835.1 of uncultured Actinomycetota bacterium. Lineage (GTDB taxonomy): Bacteria > Actinomycetota > Thermoleophilia > Solirubrobacterales > Solirubrobacteraceae > Palsa-465. Next base: position 358,493 of record CAVPUB010000006.1, read on the forward strand.
GGCCTCGTCACGCCAAGGTCAAGGTCAAGCGGCACACGACGGCCAAGAAGCCGGGGCGCCATAAGCACAGTGGGGCAACCGCGGGACAGGCCAAGGCCGCCTCCACCGGCACCGGAGCAACCAAGCCCACCACTCAGTACCTCCTCGGCCAGCAGTCAGTGCAGCCGTCGACGAGCTGGGAGCGCGCCGGCAAGCCGCGCGCTTTTCCGTTCCACGTGAAGTCGGCGGGCTCGGTCTCGTCGATGTCGGTCTACCTCGACCGTCACAACGGCGCATCCGACGTGCTCGTCGGCCTCTACGCCGACGCCTCCGGGCAGCCCGGCTCGCTCCTGACCTCGGGGACCATCAGCTCTCCGCAGGCGGGCAAGTGGAACACCACCCAGGTGTCCCCCGCCACGGTCATCGCGGGCCAGACCTACTGGATCGCCGCGATGGGTCGCGACGGCACTCTCGTCATCCGCTCCACGCGCACGCGGGGATGCGGCAGCCGCGAAGCCACTCAGAACACGATGAGCGCTCTCCCGCGGTCCTGGCGCGCCGCCTCGACCACCAGCCAGTGCGCCCCCTCGGCGTTCGCCTCGGGAACCGTCACATCTCAGAGCGTCTCGGCCCCCGCTCCTCTGGCGGGGCCGACCAACACCGCGGCGCCGCAGATCAGCGGCAACCCGTGGGTTGGCCAGACCCTCACCATCACCAACGGACAGTGGGACGGAAACGTCCTGAGCTACGCCTATCAGTGGCAGGACTGCGACAGCCAGGGCAACAACTGCACCAACATCCTCCTCGGCCTGTCGTCGTCCTACACGCTGACCACCGCGGATGTGGGCCACACGCTACGTGCGGTCGTCACGGCGGTCGGCCTCGACGGGCTGGGCTCGGCCACCTCCGACGCCTCCGACGTCATCGCCAGCTCGGCTCCCCAGCCGCCCACCAACACGTCCGCGCCCGCGATCTCCGGGACGGCTCAGCAGGGCGGCACGCTGAGCGCCACGACCGGTTCGTGGACGGGGAACCCCACCTCGTACGCGTACCAGTGGGCGGACTGCAACAGCTCAGGAGCCTCATGCGTGAGCATCGGCGGCGCCCAGAGCAGCAGCTACACACTGGCGGGCGCCGACGTCGGTCACCGCGTCGAAGTGGTCGTCACGGCCACCAACGCCGCCGGCTCGAAGTCCGCGAGCTCCCAGCCGACTGCGGTCGTGAGCTCGCCGACGCCCAACCCGCCGTCCAACACGGCGGCCCCGGTCGTCAGCGGAACGGCTCAGCAGGGTCAGACGCTTTCCACCACCAACGGCTCCTGGACCAACAGCCCCACGTCGTACGGCTACCAGTGGCAGGACTGCAACACCTCGGGCGCGTCGTGCAGCAACATCACGGACGCCACGGGCCGCACCTACACGCTGAGCAGCGGTGACGTCGGTCACCGGGTGCGGGCCGTCGTGACGGCGACCAACGGCGGAGGCTCCGCCTCGGCGCCGTCGGCGGTCACCGCGACCGTCACCGGGTCAGCGCCCAACCCGCCGTCCAACAGCGCGCCGCCGGTCATCAGCGGCACCACGCAGCAGGGCCAGAAGCTCACGACCACCAACGGAGCGTGGACCAACAGCCCGAGCTCCTACGCGTACCAGTGGCAGGACTGCAACAGCTCCGGCGCCTCGTGCGCGAACATCAGCGGGGCCACCAGCAGCAGCTACACGTTGACCGCCAATGACGTCGGCGACACCATCGTCGTCGTCGTGACCGCGACCAACGCGGGCGGCTCGGCGTCGGCCAGCTCGGCCGCGACCGGCGTCGTCACGGCCGCGTCGAGTCCGTCCCCGCCGAGCAACACCTCGGCCCCGGTCGTGAGCGGCACGCCCCAGCAGGGACAGACGCTGTCGACCTCCAACGGGTCGTGGACCAACAGCCCATCCTCGTTCGCCTACAAGTGGCAGGACTGCAACAGCTCCGGCGCGTCGTGCGCGAACATCAGCGGGGCGACGAGCAGCAGCTACACCTTGACCGCCAATGACGTGGGCCACACCATCGTGGCCGTCGTCACCGCGACCAACGCCGCCGGGTCAGGATCGGCAAGCTCGGCGGCGACCGGCGTGGTTGCCGCGACCTCGAGCTCCGGCAGCTGCGATGCGACCGTCAGCAGCGTCGCCTCGGCCCAGACGGCCGTGTCGAGCGCCGCCGACGGCGACGTGGTGTGCGTCACCGCCGGAAGCTACGGCAACCTGTCGCTCACCCGCTCCGGCTCGAGCCACAGCTCGAACGTCACGATCGAGCCCGACCCGTCACTGTCGCCCACGGGCGCCGGCAAGGTCACGTTCTCGGGCATCGACGTCAACGGCAACTACATCACCGTCCATGACTTCTACGTCACCGGCGGCCTCAACATCAACAATTCGGGCAGCAACGACATCATCGACCACAACGACGTGCAGGACCCGTCGTGCGGCTACGGGATCGCGGTCTACGGCGTCTACTCCAACAACAACTGGAGCTCGGTGGCGACCAACGACACGATCTCGGGCAACCTCATCCACAACACCGGCGCGAGCTGCGAAGGCGACGCCCTCCGAGCGGACGGCTTCAAGAACCTGACCGTCACAGGGAACGACCTCGCCGGGATCGTCGAGAGCGAGACCGCATGTGGAGGCGGGCCATGCCACACCGACACGTTCCAGACCTACGACGCCAACGCGCCGATGTCGGGTCTGACCATGACGAAGAACTATGTCCACGACGGCGTCAACACGCAGGGGTTCGCCTTCCTCAAGGACGGCGACATCTCCAACATCACGATCAGCGACAATCTCTCGCTGAGGATGAAGAGCGTGGGTGAGGTGACGGGCGTCGAGATCGCCGAGAACACCGTGGGCGTCACCGTCACCAACAACACCTACCAGGGCACCTCGGGCTCCGTGGCCGAGGCCATCGGCTCGGCGCCGAATCCGTCCCTGAACCTCAACCACAACGTGTTCGATCAGTTCAACGTGATGACGAACACGTCGCCGTACAAGTACAGCGTGACCGAGAGCTACAACATCTTCGATACGAAGAATGGTGAGTTCACCTTCTCGCCGTCCTCGACGGACTCCAACGCGACGCCGCAGTTCATGTGCGGCTCCAGCTGTGGGAACGGCACGGTGGCCGGCGACGACTACCGGCTCGCCAGCAATCCCAACAACATCGGGATCGACTGGGCGCCGAGCCAGTTCACCTACGGCCCCGCCTGATCTGAAGGGCGTGGCCGCCGTCCAGGCGCGCCACTGAGCAGTTGTGAGGAAGGGCCGTGCCCGCTCTCCGGGCACGGCCTTTCCGTCGTGATGGCCGCTGACGAGCGTGTACCCTGACCCGGATGTCGACACCACGGGGCGTCGGGCGGGCCTTCCTGCGCGGTTATCGAGGCGTGACGCGCGCCAGGCGCAAGGCGTTCTCGATGATGGCCTCCGGGGGCTTTGCCTCCTTCGGGGCCCACAGCGTGCTGGCGCCGCCGATCCGGATCGAGGGCGAGGACCGGATCGCGATCGGCGAGGGGGTCTTCGTGGGCCAGGGCTCCTGGCTGCACGTCGAGGGAGACGAGACCACGGTGGCCATCGAGATCGGCGACGGCTCGAGCATCGGTGCCTATTCGGCGCTGTCGGCGGTGCACTCGCTGCGGATCGGGCGCCACGTGCTGACCGCGCGTGGGATCTACATCGCCGATCACACGCATGAGTTCACCGATCCGTCGACGCCGGTGCGGGAGCAGGGGCTCACCCAGGTGGCGCCGGTCGAGGTGTGCGACGGCGCGTGGCTGGGGGAGAACGTGATCGTGCGCCCCGGGGTGAGGATCGGCCGCGGCGCGGTCGTCGGCGCCAACAGCGTCGTCACGGCGGACGTGCCTGACGGTGGCGTCGCGGTGGGTGCGCCCGCTCGTGTCGTGCGGGTGCGGGACGCCGGCACCGACGACGGGTAGCGCGCCCGCGACCATCCCGTATGTGGCCAGAAGACCGGGATCGGCCGAGGCGTTCCTCTATGAGGCTATGCGGTACGGACGCCAGAACCACCCCGGCCACGGGGCCCTGCGTACCCAGCGGGGAGGGGACGCTTGATCGCCCCCCCGCGCCGCCGGCGTGCTGCGTTTCTGGCCGTCGCGATCGCCGGCCTGGCCGTCCTCGTCCTCGTCGTATTGCATGGCAGCGGCGGGGGAGGGTGCACACCGGGGGCCGGGACCGCCGGCTGCGCCACCGGGGCCACGGGTCCGAAGGCGGCGGCGCCCCTTCGGGTGGGGCCCCATGGGATGCCGCTCACGCTCTCGGCCGCGGGCTCTGACACCTGCTCGCAGACCGTGGGCAGCGCAGCCGACGCTGCCGCGAGCCTGGGCTCGGCCAAGGCCGGCGCAGTCATCTGCCTGAAGGCGGGGACCTACAGCGGTCTCACCCTCGGCGGGTCTCATTCCGGCCCCGTGATCGTTCAGGCCGTCCCGGGTCAGCGGGTGATCGTTACGACGGGAGTCCGCGACTCCCATGGACAGAACGTCGCCGTGTACGTCGGGCCCGGCGCCAGCAATCTGATCATCCATGGCTTCTGGATACGGGGAGAGGTCGAGCTCTCGACGGGCGACTCCTCCATCCGCGTGGACCACAACGACATCACCGGAGGGCCGGATGGCATCGAGCTCTCCTCCGAGGACTGCCACATTCCCAACGCGCCGCAATGGAGCGGCTGTGGCGCCACGCCGAAGATCACCGACGTCACCATCTCCGGCAACCGGATTCACGACATCGGCGGCCCGACCGGAGACGACGCCATCAACGTCAACAACTACGCGAACCTCCGGGTCACCGGAAACGACCTGTATGGGATGCACGAGGGCGGCAACCACACCGACTGCTTCCAGTCGACGTTCGGCGGCAGTGGCCTGGTGTTCGATCACAACTACGAGCACGACAACAACTGCCAGGGGTTCTTCATCAAGGACGGTGACGTCACCGACGCGGCTCTCTACGACAACCTGTTCCTACGGGACCAGATCGACCACGAGGCCGAGGGCAACCTCAACATCATCAACGTCTACGACCTGACGATCCGGCGCAACACCAGTCTGCCCGACACCGTCGACGTCATCCGGGATCTGGGATCGGCGCGGCCTCCACAAGCGGCCGTCGACCACAACGTGTTTGCCCTCTTCGCCAGTGGATGCTGCAACGATCCGGCGCAGTTCCGGCTGACCGAGAATCACAACATCTTCTGGCAGCAGCCGGACTCCTTCCGCCTGGGCCCCGCTGACCAGGTGGCGCATCCAACGTTCACCGACCCGCGCGCCGACGACTACCGCCTGCTGCACAATCCGCTCGGGATCGGCATCGACTGGAGCCCGGTGGACCAGCACTACGGTCCGTGACCGAGGCGGGCCGCGGGTCGCACTGAGGCTCAGCGGCTGGTGGCGACGCGATCGCGGATCCGGCGCCCCTGGCGCCAGACCGGGCGGCGCACCGCCCGCTCCATCCGCTGCAGGGCGGCGCTGACCGGGCCGCGCGTGAGTGGTGCGACCGGCATCCCGCAGAGCAACGCGCGGCAGCGCCCCGCGGCCAGGGCGTCCACGCACGTCTCCGGCGTGGCGCCGCCGGGAAGGTCCAATTCCATGGCCAGCGGGAACATCTGGTTGCGGCGGTGCAGGTCCAGCGACGCCGCGCCGACCAGCCCGAAGGCGTGGGCCTGGTGTACGGCCCACGGATTCGGGGCCCAGCCGTCCCACTTGCGCGTCCAGATCTCGATGCCCGCGCACAGCTCCAGCCACGCCGGCGTCATCAGGCGCCAGGCCTCGCGGCGCACCGGGTGCGCGATCACCGCCGCCCCGCCGCTCTCGCGGGCCGCCTGGAGCACGTGCAGGGTGGGTTGCTCCTCGCCCAGGAAGGGCACGGGGCCCCACACCGGCACGTGGACGCGGTTCTCCGCATCGCCGTACTCGATGCCGGGAACGAGCAGCGCGCCCGCTGCGGAGGCCTCGGCGCACGCCTCGTCGTAGGCACGCTTGCGGTCGGGCGTGAAGCCGACGTCGTGCTCACACATGAAGGCCACGTCGTAGCCGGCGCCGGCGAACAGCTGCGAGAGCTCGGGCAGGGGCAGGTGCCCGTCGTAGGACCAGTCCGAGTGCGCGTGGAATGCGGCCTTGATCGTGGTCATCGGCCTTTGGCCCAGGTCTGATCGGCGACGGTGCGCCAGGCGTCGTAGAGAAACAGGCGGCGCCGTCCGGGCGCGAGGTTGTACCACGTGGTCCCGCGCGGCTGGCGCAGGAGCGCCCGCACCGTGGCGCGGCGGCTCGGCCAGCGCTCCTGACGCGAACGCGGCCCGCGCAGGATGAATGACAGGTGGATGAGCTCACGTCCCAGGTTGCGGCAGAGCATGTCACGAAACGGGGGCGCGTCCGGGAGCGGCGCGTCGGGATCGAGCGCCCGCGCCACGGCCCACGCCGGATACTCGAAGCCCAGGCGCCGGGAGAGGGCCAGGCTGCCCCACGCGCGGCCGTTGAGCTCCATGAACCAAGACGTGGAGCCGGAGCGCAGGAGCTCGATCATGAACATCCCCTGCCAGGCCGCGTCCGTCATGAACCGCTCGACGGGGCCGACCATGTCGTCCGGCACCGGAGCCGACGCGCAGGCGCTGGACCCAGAACCCCCCGGATTCATCATGCGCACGCGGCGATGCGCGCTGAGGTGATGCACGCCGCCGGCATCGGCGAGCCCGAACACGCCGGCGCCGAATCCCTGGACAAATCGCTGGAGGATGACCGGTGTGCTCTCGCCCCAGCGTTCCCAGGCGGCGTCCATCTCGGCCTGCGTGGCGACGAGACGGGGGCTGAGGCGGCGCGTTCCTGCTCCGGCCTCTTCCACTGCCATCGCGGGCTTCATGACCAATGGTGCCGGCCAGCCCTCCGGGATGGGATCGCCCGGACGGGCCTGCACCCACTCGGGGACGGCGAGTCCCGAGGCCTCCGCGCCCCGGAGCTGCAGCCGCTTGTCGAGCGCGAGGCGCGCGCGATCACCGCGAGGGCCGGCGACGATCGAGCCGGCATCGAGCGCCCGGTCGCAGACAAGCACCGCGATGTCGTTGAGCGGCATGGTCACGTCGTGGCGCGGCGCGAGGGCGGCGACCTCGGCCAGGCAGGCCGCGAGATCGCGCTCGGGCGAGGTGACCGGAACGAGCTCAACGCCGGGCAGCCGGCTGAGGGCGACCGGGTGGCCGCGCCGGACGAAGCTGGTGACGCGGTGGCCGCTGTCCAGCAGGCTCATGGCGACCTCGGGCGCGGCCAGGGCATCGCCGAAGCCGATGAGGACCGACGGCGCCGTCATCGTCACCGGATGCGCTTGAGGCAGCGCTTGAGCCGCAAAGTCGGATCGGGGCGGGTGGGTCCCGTGGTGGCCAGCGCGAGCCAGTGCTCGAGCGGCTGCTCGCGCGTGATCGTGGTGCGCGCCGCGAGCCAGCTCTCGCCCGTGGTGGCGCCGCCGTCGCTGGTGTAGGCGCGCTGGTAGCCGGCAGTGCGCAGCGCCTTGATGACGCGGCGGTCATATGAGCCGAACGGACAGGCTGCCTCGACCACGTCGAGGTTGATGATCTCAGACAGAGCGCGGCGCGACTCGCTCAGCTCGGCGGCGAGCTCCGCGTCGGAGATCCGCCGCCAGTTGCGGTGGTGCAGTCCATGACTGCCGATGCGCATCCCGGCCTTCTGCAGGGTCGCGACGTCGTCGGGGCCGATCCGCCCGGGCTGGTCGAACTCGCCGGCCAGGATGAAGAACTGGGCACTGTGGCCCGTCCGGGTGAGGATCGGCAGCGCGTCCTCGACATCCGAGCGGTTGCCGTCGTCGAACGCGATCCGGACGCCGCTGGGGGGCAGGACGTCCAGGACGGCCTCGAGCCACTGCACGGGGACCCAGACCTTGCTCTCGGACTCCGAGACGTCATGCGGCGGCGTGCCGAGGCCGTGGAAGGTGATGATCAGCTCGTCCATGAAACGGTGCCGGCGGTGGCTAGACGGCGCGGGTGGCGGCGCCGGGCCGGCGGACGGGACGGCTCACGGGCCGGGTGACGCCCGCCCACATGCGCTGTCGCAGCTCGCGGTGGGTGAAGTCCCGGAACGCCTCGTCGGGAACCCGCTCGACGCCGTGGAGCATCGCCCGAAGGTAGCCGTAGAAGAACGCCGCTCCCGCGAGGCCACGGGGCCGCCGGCCCGCGATCTTCAGCGAGCGCAGCGCGACCCAGGCGACGGTGTAGTGCGCGATGTAGGCGCATTCGCCGTGGCGCGCGTGACCGCGCACGGTGCCGTCCGCGCTCCCGATCGGCCGATGGTGGACCGACACCAGATCGCGGAACGTGCGGGTCTCGAACCCGCGCATGCGGGCATAGGTCTCGTCGATCGTGTCCCAGCCCAGTCGTTCCTGGACACCGCCGATCGCCTCAAAGCACTCGCGCGAGTAGCACTTGAGCGCCCCGTGGATGTGGTTGGGCGGGATGCCGATGCGGCGCATGCCGCCGTCCGCCGTGGGCTCGTCCAGGACGCCGCCGACCAGACCCAGCTTGGGATTGGCGGCAAAGCGCTCCATGACCTGCTGCAGGTAGTCGGGCCGGAGCTCGATGTCGCCGTCCAGCTTCATCACGTGCGTGTACTCGCGCCAATCGGCATAGCCCAGCCCGCGGTTGAAGTTGCGCGGTGCGGCCGCCCGGGCCAGCCGGTCGCGGCTGCCGGCGGCGTCGTCCTGGGCGGCGGCGACGACGGTGAGGAAGGGCACCTCGGGCTCGAGGCGGCGCAGCACCTCCAGCGTGTCGTCATCGGACTTGTCGTCGATGACGATCCAACGCGCGGGCAGCAGCTCCTGGGCGGCGACCGCGCGCACCACGCGCTCGATGTGACGGCCCTCGTTGCGGACGGGCGAGACGATGAGGATCTGTGCCGCGACGGGCGGCTCGGTTCGCGGACGCGGGGCCGGATAAGTGGGACGTGATGTTGGCATGGTTCACCCCATCAACGGCGCGAGGACGCCGAAGCTCGCGCGGCGTCGAGTCGAGCCCCGCGTGGACCTCCCCGCCTGCAAGAAATCGCCGCGGGCACCCGTTCATCCCTACGAAATGACCGAACTCATCGCACAGCCCCACATCGCAGACGCGCACCTGTCAACCGCGGGAGATTCTCGAGACTCCGGCGCTCCGATCGTCCGCCTCGGGCGGCGGCTCGCCTCGGCTCCGTGGCCGCGCGGACTGGAGCACGCCCGGTCAGCGGTCAAGAAGGTCGTATGGACCGCGCACGAGGCCCGGTTGGTCACCACCCCGGCGCGCTACGCGTTCCGCGAGCTCGTCCGCCCCAACGTCAGCGAGTACACGCTGCGCCGCGGCTCCGGCAAGATCGTGCTCCGCCACCGCAGCGGCGACATCGACATCTTCCGCAAGTTCTACGGCTATGGGTACTACGAGTGGCCCGCGGAGGTCATCGCGCGGCTGGAGAGTCTGGAGCGCCCCCTGCGGGTCCTCGATCTGGGCGCCAACATCGGCTTCTTCGAGGTCTACGCCCAAGCCCGCTGGCCGATCGCCGAGATGACGGGCTTCGAGCCGGATCCGAGCAACGCCGCCGTCCTCGAGCGCGTGCGGGACGCCAACGGTGCCTGCACCCGCGTCGTCCAGGCATGTGCGTCCAACGCGAACGGCACGGCCACGTTCAAGACGGGCCATAAGAACTTCTCCCGCATCGAGCCCGATGGTGACCGGATCGTCGAGACGATCGACGTCTTCCCGTACGTCGCGCAAGCCGACCTGGTCAAGATGAACATCGAGGGCAGCGAATGGGAGATCATGGAAGACCCCCGATTGGCCGACAGCGACGCCGTCTGGATCGTCGAGTACCACCGCATCCGTAACCCCGGCCCGGACATCACGGCCCTCGCACGCCAGCAGTTCGAGCGCCATGGCTACCAGACCATGATCGCGATGAGCCACGACAACAACGGCCTGTTGTGGGCCTTCAAGCCTGAGAAGGAGGCCGGCGGATCCGCCGCGCACTGACCATGCGACCGACCGAAGACAACGCAGCTGATCTCGCTGTCATCATCGTCTCCACGAACGAGGGGAAGTGGCTGGAGGCCTGTCTGCCGACGGTATTCGCGGCCGCCGGCGGAGCGAGGCTCGATGTCGTCGTCGTGGACAACGATTCCAAGGACGGCACTCGTGAGATCGTCGAGTCCGGCTTCCCGCAGGCGCGGGTCGTCGACTCGCGCAACCGTGGTTTCGCTCACGGCAACAACCGTGGCATGGAGACCACCACGGCCCGTTACGTTCTCTTCCTGAACCCCGACACCGAGGTCGTCGACGGCACGTTCGGCGATCTCGTCGCCACCCTCGACGCCCGGCCGGACATCGGCCTGATCGGCGTGCGGCAGCTCACGCCCGACGGCGAGCTGTTCCCGACCATTCGCCGCTTCCCCAGCGCGCCGCGCGCGCTCGGCGACGCCCTGCGCTCCGAGCGGTGGCCGATCCAGCCCTCCTGGTCCGGTGAGCGCATCCTCGATCCAGAGGCCTACGAGCGCGAGCAGGAGTGCGACTGGACCTCCGGGTCCTACATGCTCGCCCGGCGCGAGGCGCTGCAGAGCGCGGGCTTCCTGGATGAGCGTTTCTTCATCTACTCCGAGGAGCCGGACCTCTGCCGGCGCATCAAGCGAGACGGCTGGAAGGTCCTGCACTTGCCGGACATGACCATCATCCACCACGCGTGCAAGGGCGGGATCCGTCCGAAGATGATCGCCCAGGATCTGTATGCGCGCCGCCAGTATGCGCAGAAGCACTTCGCGCCGCCGCACCGGGCCGCCTACCTGGGGGCGATCGCCTTCCGCCACGTCATCCGTGCGCTCCCCGGCGGTTCCGACGCGGAGATCGCCGCGGCTCGACGCGCCGCTTCGATGCTGGCCCTGAGGACCCTGGCCGGGCGCTCGGGGCCTCCCTTCGGGAATCCGCCGGCCACCGCGGTCACGCCGTCGGTTCCCGCGGAGCGAAAGTTTGATCAACCCCACGCCGTTCTCTAGTCGGTAGGCCGTTATGGAAGTCGTCGAAATCCTCAGCGTCATGCGACGCCGCAAGTTCCTCGTCCTGGTCGTCGCGTTGGCGGCGATCGCGGTCGCCGTTGCGGTGAAGATGAAGATGAAGACCGTCCCGACGGGCTCGGCCACCGTGCAGCTACTGGTCGACTCGCCGCAGTCGGCGCTCGGTGACCTCCAGCAGGACCCGACGCCGCTGGCGACCCGGGCCTCCGAGTTCGCGCAGCTGATGACCAGCGGCCAGGTGCTCACCTCGATCGCCAAGACGGCAGGGGTGTCCCCCGCCGACATCACGGCCCAAGGCCCATACAGCGGTGAGGCCGTGGTTCTCGACACGGCGACGCCGTCGGAAGCTCGCGGCGTACAGCTCGTCGCCGAGAAGCCGCGCTACCGCCTCACCTTCGTGGCGCAGACCGACATCCCGATCATCACCGCCACGGTCCAGGCCCCGACCGTCGACAACGCGGCCAACGTCGCGCAGGCGATCTATCCCGGCATGAAGCAATGGCTGGACGGGCTGCAGGGCAGCGGCGACGTCCCTCTGGGCAAGCGAGTGACCATCCGCGAGCTCGGCGACGTCCAGGTCGGACAGGTCAACAGCAACTCCTCCACGATGCTCGCGGCCGTCGCCGGGTTCGCCGTGGCTCTGCTCGGACTGCTCCTGGTCGTCAGCATCCGCCGCCGGCGCCGTCCGCAGGCCGAGAGCGAGACTGACGGGGGCATGCCGAGTCCCGAAGATGCGGAGTGGGCCGGACAGGCAGCGCATCTCGGCATCGCCGACGACGTCGCCTCGCTCGACGATGAAGACGCGTCGGTCGCGCTCAACCTCCGCGAGTTCGTCCGCTAACCGACATGCCGGAAGTCCGGCAACAGCGACGCGAGCCCGCCGCGGCGCCGCGGTGGTCCAAGCGCACCCGTGTCGCCTCGGTGATCGGCGTCACGCTCGTCGCCGCCCTGTCCGCGCTCTACAGCTCGTATCGCATCTCGCTGACGCCGCCGTCGGTCCATGCGCGAGAGGTGCAGTTCTCCGCAGCGGTCGCGCAGATCGAGGTCGACACCCCGGTGTCCGAGCTCCTCGACCGCCGCCAGGACATGTACCTGCCGCTGACCAAGAACGTGGCGGTGACGGACGCGCTGTATCTCCAGAGCGCGGGCGTGACACAGGCGGCGGCACGGGCGGCCGGCATCCCGGGTCAGAAGGTGGAGGCGTCGGGGCCGTTCACCCTGCTGCTCAATCTCGGCGAGCCGGTCGCCTCCGGCCCCACCGCGCCTCCGGATCCGCGCGTCAATCCCAACTACCGCCTGCTCGTCGACGTCAACGGCGCTCAGCCGATGATCTCGATCTACGCGCAGGCGCCGACCACCAAGGCCGCCATCGCGATCGTCGACACCGCACGGCAGGTGCTCCTGCAGCACCTCAGCGAGGTGGAGAAGGGGATCCATGTCCCGCGCGAGGTCCGCGTCACCCTACGGCCGCTCGGGCCCACGACGGGCGGAGTCGTCGACCCGGGCGTCGAGCTCCAGCTCATCGCGCTGGTGTTCTTGGTGGTCCTCGTCCTCGGCCTCGCGGGGATGCATTGGCTCGAGCACCGCAAGGCGAACAGGGCCCGCATCGCCGCCGAGTTGGCTGAGCTCGACCCCCTCGAAGAGGTGCCGGCGCGCGCTGATGACTGGCCGCACACGACGCGCGTGCTGCCGTGGCTGGTCGCGATCTTCCTCGCCACGATCTTCCTGGTGCCGATCGACGCCATGTCGGTGCCGTTGCACCTCGGGGCCGAGGGCAACCCCGACCGCGTGCTCCTGCTCCTGACCCTGGGCCTGTGGATCCCGGTGCTGCTGGTCGGCAGCAAGAAGGTCCGGCCCAGGGTGCGCTTCACCAGGATCCACCTGTGGGTTCTGGTGTTCCTCGGCCTCTGCTTCCTCAGCGTCGCCGTCAACGGCAACATGCTGGCGATCTACACCGAGGTCAGCCCGACGGTCAAGAAGCTGGTCCTGCTGGTCTCGTTCGTCATGTTCTTCGTACTGGCGTCGTCGATCATCCGGCCGCGCGAGGTGCCCAAGCTCATCGGGTTCATGGTCATCCTCGGGGTGATCGTGGCCGTCGCGACGATCATCGAGTCCAAGACGCGGTTCAACGTCTTCTACACGCTGTGGGAGAAGGTCGCTCCGGTCAAGCTGCCGCTCGAGATCGACCAGCTCGACGACATCGGGCGGCTCACGGTCGACGGTCCCACGAGCGAGCCTCTCGAGCTCGCCGCGCTGCTGGCGGTGGTGTTCCCGTTCGCGGTCGTCGGCGCGCTCGAGGCCAAGACCCGCGGCTCCCGCTGGCGATACATCATCGCCTCGACGATCCTGCTGGCAGGAGCTCTGGCCACCGCGCGCAAGACATCGGTGGTGGCTCCGGCAATCGCCTTGCTGGTTCTGACGGCCTACCGCCCGCGCCAGATGATGCGGGCGCTGGCCATTTCCATCGTCCCCCTGTTCATCGCGGTCCATCTGATCTCGCCGGGGCAGATCGGCTCGGTGGTGAGCGAACTGCTGCCGGGGCACATCAACACGGTCTCGACGACCACGGTGCGCACGGCGCGCTACGACGCGGTGCGGCCGGACATCATGAGCCACCTGTGGCTGGGCCGCGGCTTCCAGAGCTATGACCCGATGAAGTACCGCGTGCTCGACAACGAGTACCTGGGGCTGCTCATCGGCGTCGGCATCCTCGGCACCCTGGTGTACGTGGCGATCTTCGGCTCCATGCTCAGGGTCGCCCATCCGATGGTCCGGGCGCCGGATCCGGCGCGTGCGCGCTTCGCGCTGCCCGCGATCGCCGGGATCATCGTGGTGCTCGTCTCCAACGCCCTCTTCGACGTGCTCTCGTTCCCTCACGTCTCCTACCTCTTCTTCTTCCTGGCCGCCATGCTGGTGGCGATACGCGCTCGTTCCGTGGACGCCCCGGCGGCGTTCGCCGGCGCACGGGCGCGCCGGCTGCAGCCCCGCGTGCCCGTCAGGGTGATGGAGCATCCCACGGGCGCTCGCCAGCGGGATCGCCTGGGCGCGACCGCCGGCCGCTGATCGCCCTGGATGGAGTGCCGCGGCCACCCCCGGTGGCTCGCTCGCTGGCTGACGATATAAACGCGCTGCGGCCCCCGGCGTCAGTCAACGACGGGCCCTTGGGAGGAAACGACTGTCTAGGTAGTAGTTATCTCCCGGACCCCCGCTGGCGGGTCTGGCGCGCGCCCGGCGGCTTCAGAAGTCAGGCCAGCGCCAGGTCCAGGAGGCGGTCGTGGCGCGAGCGCCACGAGTTCGCCGCGATGAACTCGAGCCGCTCGGGCTCGGGTGCCCGCCCGATCGCGAGGGCGTCGCGGACGCCTTGCACGTAGTCACCATCGCTCGGCACGCGAACCACTCGCGGATGCGCCATCTCGCGGATGGGGGAGAGGTCCGTGGCGGCGACCGGGAGCCCGGCGGCCAGGTACTCGAGGAGCTTGAGCGGGCTCATCGCCTCGGTGAGGCGCGAGACGACATGCGGGAGCAGGCCGGCGTCGGCTGCGCGCACGATGGCGGTGAGCTCCTCGCGCCCGACCGGCGGCAGGATGCGGACGTTCGGACAATCGGCAAGCGGCTCGAAGTGGGCAGGCTCGATGAGCGGCCCGAGGAGGGCGATCGTCGCCGACGGCTCGCTGCGGGCGAGCTCGCGCAGCCAGCGGATGTCCAGCCGCGAGTCGAGTCCTCCGACGTAGAGCAGCACCGGCCGTGAGAGGTCACCGATGCCGTTCGCGGAGCCGGAGGGAGGCCCGTCCCACTCGGCGGGCTGGAGGCCGTTGGGCACAACCGCCGCGGGCCCGGTGGGATCGAGTCGCCCCAAGAGCGCCGATGAGACCGCCGCGACGCGCAGGCGGCGCTCGCGCACTCGCTTGTAGCTCTCGAGGTAGGCATCGTGCCAGCGGCCGTAGGCGGGGTGCTCCGCCCAATCGTCGATGGCGTACCAGGTGACCGAGCGCGCCCACGCCAGCGGCGAGAAGCCGGCGACGAGCGGGTGCCCGGTGATGACCACCGGGTTGCTCAGACCATGCCGGCGCACGGCGCGCTCTAGGGTCCGGTCGTAGGAGGCGAAGGCGCGGGTGACGCCGCGGATCGAAGACGGGTCCACCCGCCGGAGCTGCAGCGGCTCGATCAATGCGGTCCGCTCGTCGGACGGAAACGGCGCGTGATCTGAGCCGGTCAGGTCGCGAAGGAGCTTGATGGGCAGGCTGCGGGCGTGATTGCAGATGAGCAGGCGGCCGACGCGATCGCTGACGATGAGCGACCGCAGCAGCTGATCCTCGGGCATGAAGAAGCCACGCCGAACCGCGGCCTGCCATGTCGCGTTGGACAGTGTGTAGACCACGTCGGTCAGCGCCGCTCCGGGCGTTGCCGGTGGGCGGCGGAGTGGCTCGGCCGTCACGTTGACTGCGGCGCGGCAACTCCTGCGCCGCGTGGTGACCGGCCGATCCGGGCCAGCGGCGGGCACACGCGCACCACCAGGTCCACGAGGTCTCTCCAGGCCGGCTTGAACAGCGACTTGACCACCAGGGCGTACACACCCAGCCCGGCTCCTCCGGCGATGGCGCAGGTGAGGAATCGCGGCAGCGAGGAGCTGAGCGCATGCGAGAGCGGCACGGTGACCGCCAGCAGCGCAAGGCAGCCGCAGACCGCCGGTGCCAGCTCCGGCACCAGCCGCCAGATCGAGATCCCGATGTAGCGATGGAGCAGGAAGCGGTACACGCCGGCCAGGATCAGGAGATACACGCCCGCGACGGTGAACGCCACCACCACGAGGCCGTGGCGTGATGCGAGCAGGATGGCGCCTGCGTAGACGATCACCATGGCGACGTTGAAGTTGAGCAGGGCGCGCGGACGACCGATCGCGAGCATGATCTGGGGATACCCGGTGAGGATCGCTGCCACCATGCCCGCCACGGCGAGGATCTGGGTGGGGGCGACGGCGGGCTCCCAGGCCGACCCGAACACCAGCGGCACCGCAAGCGGTGCCAACGCGGCGAGCGCGGCGAGGAAGGGGAAGATGACGACCGCATGGACGCGCGCGGCTCGCTCGTGGAGCCGGCGCAGCTCGGCGGTGTCCCCGGTGCGCGAGTACAGGGGAAAGGCGATCTGAGTCATGATGCGGCTGAGCTTGTCCTGGTAGACCACGCCGACGTTGAAGGCACGGTAGTAGAAGCCCGCCTGCGCGGCGGGCACCCGCGCCGCGAGGATGGCGTAGTCGATGTTGCGAAACAGCGTGTCGACGAGTGCGGCAAGCGCGGCCGGGACCCCGAACGACGCGATGGCGCGGTGAGAGCCGCGTGAGAAGCGAGGGAACGGCGGTGGCGCCACGATCATCAGGAGCGCCGACGTCACGGCGGTCTGAACGATGCCGCCGATGGCGATCGCCTTGGCGCCCAGCCCGGCGACCGCGAGAGCGACCGAGGCCACGCTTCCCGCGAACAGGCTGATCGCGTCGATGGTGCTCACGCGGCGGAAGTCCAGATTGCGCCAGACCACGGCCCGCGAGGGTCCGCCGAGGGCGGCGATGAGGACCGCGGGAGAGACGAGCTTGATGAGTCCCGCCGTCTCAGAGCCGAAGATGGGCTGCCACACCGGGCCCGCCAGGCCGAACACCAGGGCACTGAGCAGCACCCCACCGATGAGGCTGGTCATCATGGCGGTGCGGCGGTCCTCCTCGGAGACCTCGGGGCGCTGGACCAGCGCGGAGGCAAATCCCTCGAACGTGAGCATCACGCCGAGCGTCACGAAGATCATGGCCACCGCGGCACGCCCGAAGTTCGCCGGTGAGATGAGCCGGGCCAGCGCGACCGCCGAGAGCAGCCCGATCGACTCCGACACCACCCGCATGACCGCCAGCCAGCGGACGCCTCGGACGGTTGCGTCTCCGATCGATTCCGAAGCCATCGCTATCCCCGCGCTCCCGGGGCCGGCCGTCGCGGGCGATCCCGCCACCGCGTCACGACGCGCCTGGCCACCGGCAGCAGCCGGCGGCGTGGGGCCGGGACCGACCGTGCGTCGACGGCGACGCCCAAGCGCAGCTCGAGATCGGTCGGGCGTGTCGCATCGGTCGCCGGGAGGGTGGCGTGGCGGGCGGCGCCCAGGACGATCTCTCCAGCGGCGTCGGTGGCGAGGACGGGATGACGCTCGGAGGGCTCGACGGGGGCCGCGTCGATGCGGACCTCGGCGACGCCCGCCGGCACCTCCAGGCACACGTGCCGGCCGAGCATCCGCACGTCGAGCGCGTCGCGGTCCAGACGGGTCTCCACCGCCGCGCGTGCGATGCCCGACAGCGAGGTCCAGCGCACCGCTCCGAGGCCGTTGATCTCGTCGGCGAAGGACTCCAGGACCTCGGTGCCCTGCGCGAAGACGTCGTGGTGGCCGTAGACGATCACCGGCTGCCCGAGGAACGCGCGGATCACGAGCTCCTCGCGCGAGTGGCCGAAGTCCATCCGCATGAGCATCGGGAATCCGCCGGGCATGAGCTCGCTGCTGCCCCAACCGATCAGCGGCCCGGAGGAGGCGGGGCGGGTCAGCCAGTCGAGATCGGGCGACTCAGTGATCCAGGGGTACGGCTGCGCCCCGGAGAATGCCTCGTAGCCGCATGTCCGCAGCGCGTCCACCGTGCCGTGGCTCATGCGCTCGTGCGGCGCCACCATCACGCGGTCGACGGGGACGCCGGTCTGTCGCTCGAACGCCTCGATTCGCCGCAGCGCCTGAGCCACGACCGGGAGGGCCTCCGGTCCGGAGCCGGGACGACCCAGCTCGCCGCCGTCGTGGTTGTTGCCGTGAATGCACAGGGACAGGTGCTCGCACCCCTCACGGAAGAGCTCGACCGCGCGCGGATGCGCGCCGGCCCGACCCGCGTCCAAAGGAACCATGGCCATCGACACGTGGTAGCCGTGGCGCTGGGCGCTGACGAGGAGCCGCTCGTAGTCGAGGTGGCCGTATCCGGCGGCGCGGAGGTTGGGATCGTCGATCACGAACGCCGCCCGGGTCGGCGGCAGCTCCCACAGCTTCGCGCCGGCGAGCTCGCGGATGAACTGGACGAGCGCCAGCATCGCCAGCGATCGTCCTGGCCTCAGCCGGTTGCGGAGCACCTCGTCGACGGCGAGCTCTGCGGGGGCGATGGCGACGATCTGGCTTGTCCCGTCCGAGGTCGACACCCAGGCCGGCGCGCTGTCGAGGTGGGCGATGATCTTGTCGCCTGCGCCCACTCGCACCGCGGGGGCGTCGTCGCCGTGACGCTCAGAGAGACGAGCGCCGCGCAGCGGCGCCGCGGGCGCGGTGTCGGTCCCGAAGCGCAGCGGCCGCGCCGTGGCCGGCGGGCGCTCGTCCGCGCGGAACGCCAGGCACGGCAGATCCCACGCGGCCGGGGCGACGCCGTCCTCGCCGAACGCGACCAGCCCGGCGATCTCGCGGCGCTCAATCCCCTCGGCGGGGACGAAGCGGACCGGATACGCCGCCTCCAGCGCGGCGAAGAGGCGCGCCCGGAGGCGGCACTCGACCCCCGGAGCGACAGCGATGACCGTGGGTGACAAGTCCGACGCGGCTGACATGTCGGCTCCGGCCAGGCCGGCGACGGGGGTCCCGCTCATCTGCTCCGCAGACGCAGGATGGTGAACCCGTGCGACGGCAAGGTCCCGCCGGACGGCTGGGCCAGCGAGCCCACGACCGTCCGTGAGGTCGTGGCGGAGCGCAGGTAGTCGCCGACGAGGCGGTCATAGCCGGTGCCGAAGGAACCGGAATCCCAGACCGAGAGCTGGCGGGATGCGATCACGGCCAAGGACGTGTGGTCCTGGCGCAGCCGTGCGATCGCCTTCTCCTGGCTGGCCTTGTCCGGGAGCAGCCCGGGCAGGAGCGTCAGCTCATACGACGCGGGCTGGCGGTCGGCGAGGAAGTACATCCCGCCGTCGATCGGAGCCGCCAGGATCGCGGATCCGGGCCGCGAGTCGGCATCGATCACGTCGACCGCCTTCTGGAGCGCCGGCGCCGCCGAGGCGAGGGTCACGAACGACCCTCGCGGGGTGTGCACCGTGGCGTTGAGGTGGCGGTACATGCCGACCAGCGAGTAGGCCGCAAGGCCGGCCGCGGCCAGTCCCAGGGCGCCCAACGCCGCCGTCCGCGCCCGCGGGCGCTCGGCCGCGATCCGTGCGTGGAAGATGCCCAGCAGCAAGACGAGCGGCGCGGCGTAGTAGGGGGCGTATGACCCCTCCGCGGTGAAGGCGTTGTAGGCGCGCAGGCCGAGTCCCACCGCCGCCACGATAAGCGCGAAGTCGACGGCCCAGGTCCCGCCCAGCGGCGCCTCGCGCCGGCGGCGAAGCTGGAGCACCGACCACACAAACACGCCGACGCCGAGCGCGGGCAGCCAGCTCATCCCGACCAGCAGGTGCTTGAGCTCGGTCTCCATGGCCAGCCGCTGCCCCGCGAACAGGCCGGTCGCGCGCAGCGCGCCGTCGCCCAGGACCAGGACAGCGATCGCGGCGGCCAGCGGCCACACCGCCAGCGCCCGGTTGAACCCACGGCGGTCACGGACGTTCTCGGCGGACAGCACCAGGCCGGCGAGGAGACCTGCGTAGATGACGCCGCGGGCAACCAGGCCGAACAGGCCGGAGATGCTCGCGGGCATCCAGTTTGACTCGGTGTGGATCCCGGCACTGAGGAACTTGACCGGCCACAGGTTCTCGAAGAGGAGGTTGTGCAGGCCGGCCTTGGCGGCGAAGTAGCCATAGACGACCACCGCGATGCCGATGGCCGGTCCGGCCAGCTTCACGGCCGCGCTCACAGCCTGCGCGCGGCCCTCCATGCGCCAGGTGGCGATCATGTACGCCACCGCGGCGCCCGCGGCCACCGCGAGGAACTCCGGGCGGGTCAGCGCGACGAGCCCCAGCGCGACACCCGCCCACACCAGGCGTCCCTTGCGCATCGCCAGCAGCATGAGCAGCAGGGTCAGGATGGCGAAGGTGGCCGAGTTGGTGTGCGGGAGGATGAAATTGAACGTGTTCCCCGAGAAGCCGATGGCCAGGAGCACGGCCGTCGAGAGGCCGGCGACGAGCGGCGTGAGCCACTGGCGCGCGAGGACGTAGAACACGCCGAAGATCGCGGTCGCCTGAGCGATTCCGAAGGCGTAGGCGACGGTGAGGCTGGTGCCGAACACCTTGAAGGCCAGCGCCAGCGAGTACACACCGAGGGGCCCGTAGAAGTACCGGACGTCGCGGTAGACGAGCGCGCCGTGCTTGAGGAGGCTGGCCGTGGTGAGCTCTGCGCCTGCATCGCCCTCCGGCATGCCCCACTTACGCCAGGTGAGCGCCAGCAGGCCCGCGAACAGGACCAGCAGGATCGCCACGATCGTGCGGTCGCTCATCTCGCGGGCGACGACGCGCTCGCGAGAGCCGGCGCGCGGCGCCGCGCCGGCCGGGCGTGTGATGGTGGCGCTCACCGGGAACCTCCCCGGCGGCTCGCCACCGCGCCCATGACGACCGCCACCTCACGGCGTGCGACCACCCTGAGCCCGGCCACGTAGGCGGCGACGCCCACTATGGCCGTCAGAAGCGCCGCGGCGCCCTCGTTGGAAAGGGGCGAGCTCAGCAGCCAGGCCACGCCGAAGGCCACGGCGGCCAGGCCGGCGAAGGCACCCGTATGCCGGATGAGCGTGCGCGCCACCTTTTCGTTGTCCTTCTGCCCGCCGCCGATGAAGAGCGCGACCGCGAGGAAGGCCGGGGCGACCGTGATGGCGCCGACCGCGCCGTAGACGCCGAACAGCGCGTTGCCGGCGGCGGTGGCCGCGAGATGGATGAGCACGACCGGCACGGCGAGCTTGTTGAGGAAGGACCAGCGGCCCGTGGCGAGCAAGACCGGGATGACGAAGCTGACGATCAGGGCGACGACCGTCCAGGGGGCGAGCAGCGCTGCGAACACCCGCAGCGTGTGCACGTCGTTCTCATTCAGGCTCTTCGGGAGCAGCGCGTGGATGAGCGGCGCCCCGGCCGTGATCAGCCCGGCCATGGCCGGCGCCACCAGCAGGATCGCGTAGCGGAACCCCTGCGGCACCGTCTCGCGCACCAGGATCGTGCCCTCGCTCTGCGCGCGCCGGCTCAGCTCAGGGATCCGGGACATCCCCAGCGCGGTCCCCGTACCGGCCACCAGGTAGCTGGCGAACAGATAGGCGTAGGACAGCACGGTGGAGTCACCGGTCGCTCCGTGGCTCGCGAAGGCCAGCGAGATGACGAAGAGCATGTTGAAGGCGAGGTAGATGGGCGTGCCGCCGAGCACCAATCCCGCTGCCTTGAGCAGGGGCTTGGGCTGCAGGGAGCGCCGCTCGGCGCCGAGGCCGCCGGAGGTGCCGATGGACACGAGCATCATCGCGCAGGTGACCAGCGCCATCGCCATCATCGACCAGCCCAGGGTCTGCACCCCGGTTCGGTTCATGAGTCCCAGGAAGGTGACCAGGCCCACCACGGCGCCGCCGATGTAGGCGGCGGCGACGGCGGCAAAGCGGTCGCGCACGGCGAGCACGGTGGCGGCTCCGGCCGCCCAGAGCTGGAGCGCCATCGCGATACCCAGGACCGGCAGCGCGGCGGCGGTGACCGAGCGGCCGCCGTGATCCAGGCCCGGCGCCAGGACGTGCGAGACCGGGTCCGCGAGCGCCACGGTGGCGATGAGGACGGGAAGGGCAAGCAGGCCGAGCGCCGCGGCGAACTCGCGCACGGTCAGGCGGGCGCGAGCGCCGACCAGCAGCGGGACCGTCGTGACGCGCAGGGTCTGGCTGAAGACGCCGAACGTCGTGTACACGGCGAAGGCGACGAAGAATCCGTCCGTTCGGGCGTTGGTCCCGAACTTTGAGAGGTAGAGGACTGCCTGGAGTCCGGACGCCGCAGCCATCACGAAGGTCGCGATTGACATCGCCATGCCGGCGCGCGCCTTGTGGCGGGTGGCGTCCGCGCCCGGGATTGCTGTTGGCGCGTCGAGGGTTATGGTCGGTGTGCTCATGTCAATCTAAACGGGTGGCGTCCCGCGTTTCTCGCGCTGAGGGGGCCATCCAGATTGACGCTGTGTTAGGAAGGATGAGGAGGGTTGGGCACAACGCGGGCCTGTCGCCGCACTCGCTCGGCGCGCCCCCCAGACGCAGCGAATCCGGCGGCCGAGGCCGCCGGATTCGCAGAAACCGCGGGTGTGCTGGACGCTCGCGCGCCTACGGCGTGCCCGCCGCGTAGTGGGCGGCGACGGTCGCTGCGGTGAGCGGCTGGTTGTAGATCGCGACCTCCTGGAGGGAGGCGGCGCCGAACAGCGCGTTGCCATCGCGCGACATGAGATACAGGGTGGAGTTGGCGAAGTTGCCGGCCCCTGTGCCCTGCGAGGCCACGCTGTAGGTGACCGGCTTACCGTCGACGTAGGGCGTGATCTGGGCGCCCGCCGCGGCGGTGGTGTCGAACACCAATGCGTAGTAGTGCCAGGCCCCCGCGCTCGGACGGGGGATGTAGATGTCCTCACGCGAGCTGCCCGAGCCGATGGCGATCCCGAAGGAGCCGGTCGACGCGTTGGGGTCGACGAGGAACCCACCGGGCTGGTTGTTGAAGTTCGGGGTGAACTCCATCGCCAGCGCGTCATTGTTCGCGTACGCGTTCCAGTTGAGCCAGAACTCCACCGTGACCTTGCTCGTCCCCGAGAGGTCGATCGGGGCGCTGGCGTAGTTGCTCACGCCATCGAAAGCCGCCGAGGTGCCGGCGTCGCCGAACAGCCCACCCGGACTCCCGAGCGTCGCCCCGAAGTTGGTGGCGGTGTTCGTGCCCGCGGCGCTGGCCAGCGTGGTCGTCCCCGGTGCGTCGCCGAGGCGCCAGTAGGACATCAGGCCCGCGGTGGACGTGATGGTGTTCTTGTACGTGGCCGCGTGGACGTCCACGGTGTGGCTGATCGTGGTGCTCTGTCCCGAGCTGTTGGTCGCGCGCAGGCTCACCGTGTAGTTGCCCGGGGTCGTGTAGGTGAACGTCGTCTTGGGGTTGGTCCCCGTATCGGTCGCGAAATTGCCGCTGCCGTCGAGATCCCACTTGTAGTCGGTGATCGTGCCGGTGGTCTCCGTCGACCCGGAGCCGTCGAACGAGACCTGCTGTCCGGCGATCGCCAGCGGCGACGGGTTGAACGTGAACGCGGCTGTGGGCGGATCGTCGCCGACGACGAACTGGTGGGTCACCGTGGCGCTCGCGTTGCCGCTGTCGATGACTCGCAGCGAGACGTTGTAGGTCCCCGCCTTGGCAAAGCTCGTCGTCTGCGTCGGGGTGGACCCGCTGTCGGTGGCGAACTTGCTGCTGCCGTCGAGATCCCACTGGTAATCGGTGATCGCGCCGCCCGGATCCGTCGAGCCGGAGCCGTTGAACGTGACGTTCTGGCCGACGGCGGCACGCGTCGGCGACGCGCTGAACGCGGCGGTGGGCGGCTTGTTCGTCCCCGAGGAGTAGAACTGATCCAGGATCTGGTTGGCCGTCAGGCTGCCGTTGTAGATCGCTACCTGGCCCAGCGTCCCGTTTCCGAACAGGGAGTTGCCGCCGCGCGACATGAGGTACAGCGTGGAGTTGGCGAAGTTGCCGGCTCCCGTCCCGCCGTAGCCCTCGTTGACGTAGGACACCGCCTGGCCGTCGACGTAGGGCGTGATGGTCGTCGCGCCCGCCTGCGTCGTGTCCAGCACGAAGGCGTAGTGGTGCCACACGCCCGCGCTGGGCCGCGCGAAGGCGGCGATGTTGCGCGAGTTGCCGTTGCCGATGGCGACCGCGAACTGACCGAACGAGGAGTTCGGATCGACGAGGAAGCCACCGTTCTGGTTGTTGAAGTTCGGGGTGAACTCCATGGCCAGCGCGTCATCGTTGGCGTACGCGTTCCACTTCAGCCAGAACTCGACCGTGAGCGTCTTTGAGGCGGAGAGATCCATGGGGACCGAGCCGCTGCTGCTGGTCCCGTTGAAGGACACGGCAGTCGTCGGGTCGTTGGCGACCGGACCCGTCTGGCCGAAGTTGCCGCCGGTGATGGTGCCGTTGGCGTTGCCGGCGCTATCGGCGATGGAGGGACCGGACGTCTCGCCCAGCTTGTAGTAGTGCATGACGCCCGGCGTGTTGAGGACCGCGTCCTCGTAGTCGCCGACGCCCGTGTCCAGGACGACGACGTTGATCGTGGTCTTGGTGACCTTGCCCCCGTCGCTGGTGATCTGCAGGCCGACCGGGTGCACGCCGATCGTGCTGAAGGCGTGCGTGGTCGTCAGCGACGTGCCGGTGTCGGTGGCGAACGTACCGCTCCCGTCGAAGTCCCACTTGACGTCGGCGATCGAGCCGTTGGGGACCGACGAGCCGGTCGCGTCGAACTTGATGTTCTGATTGACGATCGCCGGATTCGGATTCGCCTTCACCGAGGCGATGGGTGGCGCGGCCCCGACGAACAGCGTCTGGGTCGTGTAGTCGGTGCCGAAGTCGCTGTCGGTCACGCGCAGCCCCACGGTCATGGTCTTCTCGGTGCTGTACGTGGTCGTGATGGTCGGCGTTGTCGTGGTCTGGGTGTACGTGCCGGTGCCGTTCAGATCCCACTCGTACTTGACGATCGAGCCCTTCGAGTAGCTCGAGGTCGAGGCGTTGAACGTCACCGTCTTGTTGAGTGCGGCCGGGCTCGGGTTGATCGTGAACGACGCCTTTGGCCGCGGGTTGGTCCCGAAGGAGTTGAAGTGGTCCTGGACGCGCTGCTGGTTGAGCACGCCGTTGTAGATGGCGACCTGCCCCAGCGAGCCGTTGCCGAACAGCGACGATCCGTCGCGCGACATCAGGTACAGGGTGGAGTTGGCGAAGTTGCCGGCTCCGGTGCCGCTCGAGCCCTGCTTGGTGTAGGAGACGGGCTGGCCGTCGACGTAGGGCGTGATCTCGGTCGCTCCGGCCTGGGTGGTGTCCAGAACGAAGGCGTAGTAGTGCCACGCGCCCGCGGTCGGTCGGGCGAACGCCGCGATGTTGCGCGAGGCGCCCTGGCCCATCGCGACCGAGAAGGTCCCGTCGGTCGCGTCCGGGTCGACGAGGAAGCCGCCTGTCTGGTTGTTGAAGTTCGGGGTGAACTCCATGGCCAGCGCGTCGTCGTTGGCGTACGCGTTCCACTTGAGCCAAAACTCGACCGTGACCGTCCCGGTCGAGGACAGGTTCATCGGGATCTGACCGAAGTCGGTCGAGCCGTTGAAGCCGATCGCCGTGGTCGGGTCGCCCTGGATCGGGCCGGCCTGGCGGAACGTCCCGCCGGCGACCGTCCCGGAGGGCCCGCCGGAGCTGTCGGAGATCGTCGGGCCGGCCGACTCTCCGAGCCTGAAGTAGTGCATCAGCCCCGGGGTCGCGTTGACGGCGTCCTCGTAGCTGGAGGCGCCGGTGCCGAGCACTGTGACCTGGACGGTCGTCGTCGCCGTCACGCCCTTGCTGTCGGTGACCTGCAGGCCGACGGTGTGGAAGCCGGCGGTGCTGAACGACGTGGTCGTCGTCGGCGTGGTGCCGGTGTCCTTGGAGTAGGTGCCGCTGCCGGTGAGATCCCACTTGTAGTCGGTGATCGGATTCACCGGGCCGGTCGAGCCCGAGCCGTCCAGCGTGACGGTCTGGCCGACCACCGGCTTGGCGGGGTTGACCACCAGCGAGGGCGTCGGCGGGGGATCACCCTGCACGGTGAGCACACGGGTGGTGATGCTGGTGCGCCCGAGCGAGTCGGTCACCTTCAGGTGGACGTTGTAGGTCCCCTGAGTCGTCCACGTGTGGCTGACGGTGGTGCTGGTGCCGTTGTTGACCCAGGTCCCGTTGCCGTTGAAGTCCCACTGGTAGCTGGTGATCGTCGCCCCGGTGCCGTCGGTGGTGCCGGACGCGTTGAGGGTCGCGGCGTTGCCGAAGTGGACCGGGTTGGGCGTGACGGTGAACGATGCCCACGGCCGGGCGGGCCCGGTGTCCAGGGTGATGCCGACGGGGGTCGCAGGCTGGACGCCCATGTCGGACATCGCGTTGTAGGTCACCTGCTCGATCCGCGGGTCGTCGAAGCCGTTGGCCCACAGGATGGTCCCGGCGGCGAACACGTAGGCGCCACTCGCGGCGCGGTAGATCGTGGCGGTCGAGGTGGGCGACTGCCCCGGCGGCACGGTGGTGGCCCGGAGGTTGCCGTAGTCCTGGATGAAGCTGTCAGGCGTGTCGGCGACCGTCTTGGAGATGTCGGTCGACGCGATCGACTGCACGCCGGCCGGCTCGACGGATGCCGCGTAGGCGTACAACGGACTGCTGGCGCTCGGGATCGTGTCCCATTCCCAGCCGACGATGTCGTTGGAGATCGTCGTCGCGGTCGTCGTGGAGACCCCGCTGTTGCGCCACAGATCGTTGCCGGCGTAGTTGCCGAACCCGTCGGAGGCGGGGATCGTCAGCCCCCAGTACTCGGAGTCGTTGTCGCCGATGTACATGCTCCCGAGCAGCTGGTTCTCCGGGGTGTTGGGCCCGATCCGTCCGCCGGCAGGCGCGCCGGCGGTGCCGGCGATGGCGCCCGCGTCACGACGCGTTGTAGTGGCGAGCGACGGGTTGTCGCCGGGGCCGACCTGGCCGCTGGAGTTCAGCGAGGCAGGGTCGTTGGGTGTGTCGGGGCCCTGGACGGTCTTGTAACAGACGAGCGTGCGGTAGTTGTCGGTGTACCGCGTGTTCCAGTAGCCGGTGTTGCCGCTGAGCGACACCACGCTCACGCCCGCGTTGCGCGCGGCCATGATGTTGTTGTACTCGGCCATGGACCAGTACTCGCTGTGACCGGAGATCAGGAAGACCTTGTGATGCAGCAGCGAAGCCGCGTTCTGGTCGACCTGGAGGTCCTCCGTGTAGCTGACGTTATAGCCCTCCTGCTCGAGCCATTGGACGGTCTCCATGTCCGGTCCGAAGAACCGGTTGGCGTCCATCTGCCCGAAATCGAGCGGCCGGTCGAACGACACCTGCACCGCTCGATCGGCGCCGGACACCGTGTTGGCGCCTCCGCATTTGTCGTAGTAGAGCGACTTGCAGCCCCAGGTGTTGTAGGCCTCGTAGCTCGCCGAGGGCAGGTCGTAGAGGACGTCCGAGGTCGACGAGTCGTTGCGCACCACGAACACGACGTAGTTCTGGATGTTCCCGGAGCCGGGGTCTGTGAGCAGCGCCTCGTAGATGCCCGACACGGGCAGCGATGTTGACGGGACCGTCGCCGAGACGGCCCAGTTGGCGCAGCTCAGCTCGCCCGTGTTCGGGTCCATCGCACCGCACGTGAAGGAGTTGTTGACCGAGACCGAGTTCTGCGAGTAGACCAGGCGTCCGCCGGCGCCGTTGTAGTAGCCGATGCGGTAGACCTGCAGGTTGACCTTCTGCGCGCCGCTGAGGTCGGTCCCGATCTTGATCGGGACGTTGGTCCCGACGTTGTAGCTTGTCAGCGTCGTGTACGCGCCGATGTGCTCGCTGTAGTTCTGGACCTGCCAGCCGGTGCTGCCGGCCCCAGTGCAGTTGTTCTCATTGACAATCGGATTGGAGTTCGGGCAGGTGACCGCGGCCGAAGCGGCGGAGGAGAAGGCGAGGGTGACAAAGGCGCCCAGGAGCACGGTCAGCAGCGCAAGGCGCCGGTCCCGGCTGGTCAGGCCGCGGGACGCATGGCGGCGCTCGGTGCTGGAGAGGATTCTCACGATACGTATCGAACGCACCGCCCGACCGCCAACTTCCGTGGCCTTTGTTGAGTTTTCGCGGTGGTCCAGGTTGTGCGTTGTCCAACCACGCGCCGGGGGAGGCTCACTCCTGAATCCGGGGACCTGCAAGCTCGTCCAATGGCCCCTCGTTGCTCAGGGACATGACGTCTGTGCCTGACCACGGCACCGCTCGTCCGCCGGCCGGCGGCGAGCGGATCACGATGCTGCTCGAGAACAACCCGTATCCGCAGGACGTGCGGGTGCGCTCGGAGGCGGAATCGCTGGCGGCGCACGGCCATCACGTCGTCGTCGTCGCCCCCCGTGGGCCCGGCCAGCCGCGCCGCGAGACGGTCAACGGCGTGGCGGTGAGCCGCTTTCGCCTGTTTGACGGCAGCGCGCGCGGAGCCGCCGGCTTTGCCCTGGAGTACGCCATCGCCGCCGTGGCCCTGCACGCCGGCGCCCTCCGTCAGCTCTTCGCCGGCGCTACGGCGCTGCACCTCCACAACCCGCCCGACATCCTGTTTCCGGCCGGCGCCCTCTATCGCCTGGCCGGCCGCCGCGTCATCTTCGACCATCACGACCTCTTCCCCGAGACGATCGAGGTCAAGTTGGGATCGGCGACGGCCGCCCGCATCGCGAGCGCCTGCCAGCGCCTCACCATCGCCGTGGCCAACCACGTCATCGCCACCAACGCGTCCTACGCCGAGGTCGCCCGCCGCTCGGGCAAGGGAGCGGACGAGGTCACGATCGTTCGCAACGGCCCGCCCGCGGCGTGGACCGAGCGTCCCCTCGCGGTGCGGACCGGCGCGCTGGCGGAGATCCGCCTCGCCTATCTGGGCGCGATTTCCTCGCAGGACGGGGTCGACGGCCTGGCCCCGATTCTCGCCGCGCTCCGCGATCGCCCCGATGCGGTGCGCGCGGTCCTCACGGTGATCGGCGACGGCGACGGGAGGCCCGCCGTCGAGCGGGCTCTCGCTGAGCACGGGGTCCTCGATCAGGTGACGTTCACCGGCCGCGTGGCCCCCGGCGACGTCCCGGCCCTGCTCGAGGCCGCGGACGTGTGCGTGGACCCGGCGCCGCCGACGGACGTCAACCAACGCTCGACGATGACCAAGATCGCCGAGTACCTCGCTCTGGGCAAGCCGGTCGTGGCCTATGACCTGCTGGAGACCCGCCACACCGCCGCCGACGCCGCCCTGCTCGTCGCGCCCGGCGACGCCGGGGCGTTCGCCGACGCGGTGCACAAGCTGGCCGCCGATTCCGAACTGCGCCTGCGCCTCGCCCGGGACGGACGCGAGCGGGCCGCGTCGCTGACCTGGGCTCGGTCAGAAGAGGCACTTCTCAGCGTCTACTCGAGGTTGAGAGTTTAGCCTCGAAAGAGCTTGGAGCCGACCCAGTCCGTGTCGCTGGCGGCGCCGGGCGGGACGAAGAAGTAGCCGCCGCCAAACGGGGTGATGTAGTCGACCATCGGCTCGCCGTCGAGCCGCTTCTGGATGGTCGCAAACTGTCGCGAGGGGCTCTGGTTGAAGGCGACGAAGGCCAGTCCCTGGTCCAGCTGGCCCGCCGCGTCATACCCGCGGGTGTAGTTGTAGCCGCGCCGGAGGATCCGCTGGTTGGCGGTCGGCTTTGTGCGCGGGTTGGCCAGGCGGATGTGCGCGTCCAGCGGAATGCGATTGCCGTCGGGGTCGAGGTCGTAGCGGGGATCCTCATGCTCGAAGGTTCCGCCCAGGGGCGCGCCGCTGTTGCGGTCGCGCCCGATCATGTGCTGCTGTTCGGTGAGTCCGACGCGATCCCAGAATTCGACGTGCATCCGGATCAGGCGAACGACCTGATACGTGCCCCCGGCGGCCCACGCCGGCTCGCCCGATCCGGTCCAGAGGAGGTCGTCCATCAGCTTGGCGTCCGTCGTCTCGGGGTTGCCGGTCCCGTCACGGAAGGCGAACAGGTTCCGCTTGCTGCTGTGCGGATTGGCGTCGCGCCGCGCGCTCTGGAACCCGTCGATGGTCCAGCGGAGCTGCAGCGAGCCGCGCACGGCACGCAGAAGCTCCCGGACGGTGTGCACGACGGTGTCTCGGTGCTGGGCGCAGATCTGCACCAGCACGTCGCCGCCGGTCTGCTTGGGGTCAAGATCGTCGACGGCGAACGACGGCATCGGGATGAGCTCCGTGGGCCGCTGCGCCGCGAGACCGTACCGGCCGTCGAACAGCGACGCGCCGAACGCGATCGTCACGGTGAGCTCGTCCGGGGCGTTCGATGGGCCGAGAATGCCGGAGTCCGCCGGCGGCTGCTCGGCCTCGAGCAGCGGGATGACCCCGCCCTGCGTCAGCTGGCGCGCACGGCGGCTCAGCACCTGCAGCGCCTGGGCCAGAACTGCGCGGTTGGGGGCCACCGAGTCCAGCGCGACGAGCGTCGCCTCGTCGGGCGCGGGGTTGAGGATGCCCGCCTGGCGGCGTCCGTTGAAGGCGATCCGCGTCGAGAGCTGCTCATTGGTCGCGCGCTCGATCACGGAGGCGTCTCCGCCGGCGGCGGAGGCCGAGTCGTTGCGTCCGCCGGCGGCCAGCGCGCCCACCCCGGCGCCGCCCAGGACCGCGGCCGATCGCGTGAGGAACGTGCGGCGCCCGACCCCGCTCACGACGCCGTCCTCTGCGCCGACCTCGGGATCTGGGGGGACTGGGGCGGGGCCGAGGTCTCCAGCATGCCCGGCACCTGGGCCAACCCCTCGAGCGCCTGGCCGATTGATCCGTCCAGGCGTTCGGTCTGGGCCTGTGTGAGCTGGCGATTGGTCGGCATCACGCCGCCGTTGCCGGCGGCCAGCGAGCGGAGCACGCTGTTGAGGCCGGCGAGGTCCGTGTCGACGGTCGCACTGGAGCGTTGCGCTGGCGCCGAGTAGCCCTGGACGATCGCGGTCGTGTTCAGGACCGGTTTGAGCGTGTTCATCACGGCCTCGGTGGCCTGAAGGCCGGCATAGGTTCCGAGCACGCCTTCGGCGCTCCACGGCACGTCGGCGCCGCTGAGCAGATCACGCACGGCGTCTTCGAGGATCTCGTGGGCGCGGGTCGCGTAATCGGCGGGATCGATCAAGACCTTCGGCAGGAGCGCGCGCATGCGCCCGACGTCCGCGGCCAGCCGCACCGAGAACCCGGCCAGCGAGGCGGGCGGCTGGCCGGTCCAGAGGCCGTACTCGATGCGGTGCAGTCCGGTGAAGTCGGGGCTGTTGACGCCGCCTGGCAGACCGCCGGGGATGCCGTCGATCGCGTCGTTGAGATGTGCGAGAGGCCCCTCGAGATAGACCGCTCCCAAGCGCAGATACCGGGCAAACACGGTTCGCCAGGCCGCTTGTGAGCGGGTACGGTCACCCGAACGCAGCGCCTCGGCGAGCTTTGCCACCTCGCCCTGCATCGTCGCGAGCTGCTGGTCGGAGTATTTCTTGTAGGCCGCCACGGGGGCGGCGAACTGCGCGGCCGCGAGTGGCGGGAGCTCCTGCCCGGCGGGCAGCTTGACCGGCGAGCTCGTCTCGTCGCTGTCCGAGGGGATGCCGAGTGAGCGCTGTGCGCCGCCGGTGCCGGGCGTCGCGACCAGCCGCAACTGGCTGGCGACGTGCGGCGATC
Source organism: uncultured Actinomycetota bacterium (assembly GCA_963708835.1). GTDB lineage: Bacteria > Actinomycetota > Thermoleophilia > Solirubrobacterales > Solirubrobacteraceae > Palsa-465. The sequence goes on from CAVPUB010000006.1 coordinate 389,851, forward strand.
GCTCGTTGTAGTCGGCGTACGGGGCCTTCGCCGCCGCGGCAGCGGCTGAGCCTTTCTCGCCGTTCAGAATCGTGAACGCCGCGAACGCTACAACGGCGGCGACCATGGGTAGCACCGCCCAGACGGCGGCGCGTGTGAGTCCCTTGCCGGGCATGTCTAAGAGAACGCACATGCGCCGTTTTGACTTGCAAGGCGCCCGTGCAGCCGACCCCAGACTTGACAAAGAACTAACATGCCGCCCCGGAGCAGGACGTCAGACCAGTGGGACCCCTCGTGATCTCGACTCGTACTCCATCCCTCGCGCGCACGCTGCTGCCCGGATTGGCCGCCGTGCTGCTCGCCCTGCTCGTGGCGGCTCCGGCCGGCGCGCAGGTGACACGCGCCCATGCCGCTGCGGCGCAGGTCCATCTGCTCGGCAACGGCCGTCTGGCACCGGTGATCCGGCGGGCGCGCTCCGGCCGCCTCGTCGCCTTCCGCTTCGTCGCGGGCCGCACGGGAACGGCGAGGAGCGTGCAGGTCTGGATCGGCCGCGGAGCCCATGCCGGGGCGCTGCGGGTGGGCCTGTACTCAGGTGGGCACAGCCGGCCGTCGGCGATGCTCCGCTCCGGGACCGCCCGCCGGCTGCGGAAGGGCCATTGGAACCGGGTCTCGATCCGCGCCGTGTCCGTCCGGCGTGGCCGCAGTTACTGGATCGCGTTCAGCGGTCATGGCGGCTCGATCTCCTACCGCGAGCGGCTGAAGGGATGCCGGGGCAGCTCCGCCACCGGGGCCCTGCATCGCGACGCGCTGCCCGCGCGTTGGCGGTCGCGCACCCACGCCCGCGGTTGCGAGGTCTCCGCCGTCGTCAGCGGCACCCTCCCCGCGCCGCCTCCGCCGACCGGCGGGAGTGGCGGCACGGGCGGAACCGGCGGCACGGGCGGAACCGGCGGCACTGGGGGGACCGGCGGCACGGGGGGAACCGGCGGTACACCGCCACCCCCGATCCCCGCTAACGGATGCTTCCCCGCTCCAGGCCGCTGCGGGCTACCGGATCCGGCCTACCACAACGTCGGCGCCACCTCGGCCTGCTCGTCGCTGCCCGCATCGGGGTCGCTCACGCCCAAGGCTGGGACGACCGTCGCCAACCTCAACGTCACGGGCACGATCACCATCAATGCGGCCAACGTGACGGTCAGCAATGTGTGCCTCACAACCGGCAACGGCCAGCTGGGCTCATACGGGATCCGGATCAATCAGGGCGGGTCCAATGCGGTGATCCAACACACCACCGTTGCGGGCGCCGATGGCTCCACCCACTCAGTCGACCAGGCCATATCCAATCCGTACAACAACACCGTTACGGCGACCTACGACTACTTCTACAACTGCGGTGAGTGCGTTTGGGGCGGGCCGTACACACTGAACTACAGCTACGTGATCACCAACGGCATGCAGGGGACAGGGCAGCACCTGGAGGATCTCTACTGCAGCGATGCGACGGAGAGCATGGACCATGACGTTCTGCTCAATCCCGCTTTCCAGAACTCCGCGATCTTCTGCGATACCCACGGCGGCAGCGGCGGGTCGTGTGACAATCACATCACGATCACCAACAGTCTGATGGCCGGGGGCGACTACGTCATCTACACCTGCGGGAACGCAAATGGCGTGGGGTCGAGCACGATGAACCTCTCCAACAACCGCATCGCCCGGTGCACCACTCCGCCCTTCAAGTACAACAGCGCCTGGGGCGGTACCACGTGCCAGGGGAGCACGGGCACGAGTATCGGATCGGGCGCTGACGCCCATGGATACTGGCCCAATGGCGGCTATTACGGGCCGTATGCCCCGACATCGATCTATTGCCCGCCCACGGCCGGGCAGACGTGGTCGAACAACGTCTGGGACGACAACGGCGCAGCAATCAGCTGCCACAACTCCTGACGAGCACCGCGCCGGCCGCTTAACGATCGAGGGCCCGCCGGTGTGACGGGCCCTCGGGCACTCGCTTCGACGCCCAGTGGGCGCCATCCGCTTTACATCAGGTGTTGGGGTACGACGGGAGGCGGCTCACGAACCCGTGGAGCAGGCTGAGCAGCCTGTACGCGCCGTTCACCTGGTTCGCGTTCCATGCCTGCGTCCACACCGTCGGCTCGTCGATCGAGCCGGCGAAGTTGTCGCTCTGGGGGCACGGGCCGCCGTAGTGGCCGATCTCCAGGTCGTTGCTCGGCGCGTAGCCGTAGCTGATCGCGCCGGAGGCGGGAGTCCCGCTGCCGACCTGCGATCCGTCGACGTAGAGGCGGACGGTCGAGCCGTCATACGTCCCGACCACGAAGTGCCACTTGCCGTCCCAGATTCCAGTTCCCGCGTCGGGCGAGGGGTAATAGGTGAACCCGCTGTTCTGCGAGAAGTAGAACTGCAGGCCGCCATTGTTCCCGGTGTAGAGGCCATACGACGCTGCGATGCAGTCCGAGGCCCCCTTGTCGATGATGTACTTGTTGACGCCGGGGGCGGTGGCGGACTTCACGTACGCCGCGACGGTGATCGCCGAGCTGGGCTCCAGCGCGGGACTGTCGGGCACGTCGACCTGGCCGGTGTTGCCGTCGAAGGTCAGGCCCGAGCCGAAGTATCCGCTCGACCACTGCGCTCCGCCCGACAACGTGCCGTTGTTGTGCTGGCCCGAGCTGTCGTGGACGGTGGTCCCTTGGCCCTCGTACATCGGCCACCATCCCGACAGCGGCGAGCTCGCCAGGGCGCTCGCCGGAATCGCGGCCGCGGCGAATGCCACCGTTGCCGTCACTGCCAGAACTGCTTTCCTCATTGCTCCTCCATGACGAGGGTTGGTCTCCAGATCGCCCCGGCGCTCCGTCTACGAAGCGCCGCGGGCGAAGAGAACGACGGGGATCGTCCTCAGGAGGATCGACAGGTTCAGCCAAACTGACCGTCGGTCCGTGTACTCGATGTCGAGCTTCACCATGTCGGCCATCGTCAGCTCTGACCGGCCGCTCACCTGCCACAGACCTGTCATGCCGGGCTTGTGCACGAACCGGCGCAGCCAGGCCTTGGGGTAGTGCTCGACTTCGTACTCAAGCGCCGGCCGAGGGCCGACCAATGACATATCCCCGCGGATTACGTTCCACAGCTGCGGGAGCTCATCCAGGCTCGATCGCCGCAGGAAACGTCCCAGGCGGGTCACACGAGGATCCGCCGAGAGCTTGAACTGAGGTTTTCCCTCAACACGCTCGGGCTCGCCACCCTCGATGAGCCCGATGACAAATTGACGGTGGATGTCCTGGCTGACGCCCTGGTTCATGGTTCGGAACTTCTGAACGGTGAACGGTTTCATCCCTCGTCCCAGCCGGCGCTGCCGAAACAGGACCGGCCCGGACGAATCGAGCTTGATCGCGATCGCGATCAGAGCCATCACCGGCAGCAGGAACAGCAGCGCGACGGGCGCGATGATCAGGTCGACCGCACGACATGCGGCATTGCCGGCGACGACCTTGCGGTCGGCCGGCGGTGCCAGAGCTTCGTTGACGTCAATGTCTGCGGTGCGCGGGAGTGCAGTGGTTCCCATCCATGTCCCTTCGTGGTCGGGAGGAGCTGATGTGCTCAGCTCACGCCGCCAGGCGCGCGCCCGAATGGGTGAGAGGGACGGAGTCGAGCCGGATGAGCTCCTGCTGCAGAGCCCGCCGGCCGCGGTGATGCAGACCGTGCACGGCGCTCTCCGAGCGGCCGATACGGTCAGCGATCTCGCCGGGGGTGAGCCCGACGACGTGACGGAGGATGACCACCTTGCGCTGCTCATCCGACAACGTCGCCAGCGCTTCGCGCACGACCTCGGCGCGATCGAGATCCGCACCGGTGTCGGCGTCGGGGTCGATCACGTTCTCGGTCGGCGTGAGCCGGTTGCGACGCAGATGATCGATGGCCACGTTGCGCGAGAGGCGCAGCAGCCAGGCGAAGAAGGGCACGCCCCGGTCGTCGTACTTGACGACGGTCGTGATCAGCTTCGCGAACACCTGCTGAGTGACGTCCTCGGCCTCGTGGTCGTCGCGGACGATCGAGCGCACGTAGCCGTAGACATTCTGTGAATAGAGGACGTAGAGGTATCGGACGGCCTCTTGATCCCCTTCCTTGGCCCGCGCCACCGCGAGCCGAACCTTCCGTTGCGTCTCCGGGGTCTCGTCCCGGACGTTCCTGCCGTGAAATCCTGTAGTCGCAGACGTAACCGCCAGCGCGCCCCTGCCATGCGTCATGCCATGCCTCTGATTCTTGTTGCCCCGGGGCTGTCGTGGCCCCCTTTGTCTCGTTGGCGAGTATGCGGGCGGAAGCTGAACCTCTCAATGACCGCTCTGGCTCATTGACCGTTCAGCGCGGTGAACGCCGCTGTGGGCCTCAAGGGCGCTCTACCACGCGCGCACGCGGGCTTCGAAAACTCGTGGGCGCCGCGCGTGAGAACTTCGGTCCGAGCGTCGTTGATCCGGCGTGTTGCGACCTTCGAGCGAACGCGAATGGAACCCCGGGACAGGTCATGTCTCTCCGGTTTCGCTGGTCAAGCTTGACGCGATTCAGGCCGAGAAGAACACTGACCGCACCATGAGATTGCTCATCGTCGACAACGCTCCCACCCGCGCCGGCATCCGAATGGCGCTCGGTGATGACATCACCGTGTGCGGCGAGGAGTCAGAGCTCGACCAGGCCATCCGCGCGGCCAAGCGCGAGCAGCCCGACGTCGCCTTCATCGGCCGTGAGACCGCTGGGGACTGGCGTGCCATGGTCCGGGGCGTCTGTCGCGCGGCGCCGCTGTGCGCGGTCGTGGTGCTGGCTCAGGCCAGCGACGCCGACGACATGCTCGAGGCCATCCGGGCCGGCGCCGTCGGCTATGTGCCCGGCGGCATGGACGCCACACGGCTCCAGCGCGTGCTGCACGCGTTGAGCGGGAGCGAAGCGATCGTGCCCCGTGCGATGGTCAACGAGCTGCTCTCAGAGCTCCGCGGGACCCACAACGCCGAGAACGGCCTGACCGGTCGCGAAGCGCAGGTATTGGGGATGCTCCGGCGCGGCCACTCGACCGCGTGGATCGCCGATCGTCTGCAGATCGCTCCCGTGACGGTGCGCCGTCACATCTCCGAGCTCGTGCACAAGCTCGGTGTCGAGAGCCGCTCAGATCTGGTCGAGCGCAGCGCGATCTAGCGTCAACTGACGCCCTGGCGGACCGCATAGACGGCGGCCTGCACGCGACTGGGCAGCCCCAGCTTGGCCAGGATGTTGGAGACGTGGTTCTTGGCCGTCCGCGGGCTGATGTTCAGCGTCTCGGCGATCTCCGCGTTCTCCAAGCCGCCGGCGATCAGGCGCAGCACGTCGATCTCGCGCTCAGACAGGAGCTCGAGTGGGGCCGAATCCTGCGGGGGCTTGGGGGGCGCGGTCCGAATGCGCCCGAGCACGACCTCGGCCGCGCGCGGTGACAGCCACGCCGCCCCGCTGGCGGCGGCATGGATCGCGACGACCAGGCTGTCGATCGGAGTGTCCTTGGAGAGGAAGCCCACCGCTCCCGCCTGCAGGACGGCGGACACGTCGGCGTCGTCGGAGGAGACGGTGAGGGCCAGCACCTTGGTCTCCGGGTCACTGGCCAGGATGAGACGCGTCGCCTCGGGTCCGCTCAAATCGGGCATTCGGACATCCATGAGGACGACCTCCGGCCGCAGCTCGGCGGCGAGCCGGACGCCCACCTTGCCTCCCGACGCCTGTCCCACGACCTCGATGCTCGCCTCCGCCGAGAGCAGCGACGCGAGCCCGGCGCGAAACAGATCGTGGTCGTCAACCACGAGCAGTCTCACCATCGTTCCCCCGGGTCCATGTGTCGCCCTTCACTCGAAACCATCATGCCCAAACACACTGGGTGCGCCCAGGAGCACGTCGCTCCGGAGCCCAGCATAGCGCCGGTGGGGGTTGCCCCGACCATTTTCGGACCTGCACGAAAGTCGAGGGCTCCCCGGCGCGTTCTCCCTGCAGGACGACCCCGACCACGTTCAAACGGATGAACGTCTCATGGGCGGCGCGTCCTATTCCCGCCGCAGTGGCGGCGTGACATAAACAGGACCGAGAAACGGAAAACTCAGGGGCAAACTTGACCGCATCCAACACTGCCGTCGCGACCGAGCACGAAATCGTTCGGTTCGCCGCGCTCGATCTGCAGCACGCTCCGATCGCGGAGCGCCTGCGCGACGCCTTCGACCGTGTGCTCGGATCAAGCGCGTACATCCTCGGGGCCGAAGTCGAGGCCTTCGAGCACGAGTTCGCCGAGTACTGCGGCGTCAAGCAATGCGTCGGGGTCTCCTCCGGCACCTCGGCGTTGACGCTCATGCTCCGCGCGTACAACATCGGCCCCGGCGACGAGGTCATCGTCCCGGCCCACACCTTCATCGCGTCGGCGCTCGCCGTCGCGCACGTCGGCGCCACGCCGGTGCTGTGCGACGTGCTCGACGACACCGGACTCATCGACCCCGACGCGGCGCGGGCCGCGGTGGGGCCGCGCACCGTCGGCATCATCGCGGTGCACCTCTACGGCCAGACCTGCGACATGGACGCCCTGCAGACGATCGCCAAGCCCCACGGCCTGCTGGTCCTCGAGGATGCGGCGCAGGCCGCCGGCGCTCGCTACCGGGGACGCCGGGCGGGGGCGCTGGGTGCGGCGGCCGGCTTCTCGTTCTATCCGGGCAAGAACCTGGGAGCGCTCGGGGACGGAGGAGCGGTCTGCACCGACGACGCACTGCTGGCCAGCCGGCTCCGTCGTCTGCGCAACCTCGGACAGCGCGTCAAGGGCGAGCACGTGGAGCTTGGCTTCAACGAGCGCCTCGACGGGCTCCAGGCCGCGCTGCTGCGCGTCAAGCTGGAGTACCTCGACGAGTGGAATGACGCTCGCCGCGCCCGCGCGGAGGACTACCGCGAGCTGCTCCCGCGCAACACAGTCGTCATGGCCGAGCGTCCGGAGAGCCCGTGCATCTATCACCTGTTCCCGGCGCGGTTTGACGACCGCGACCGGATGGCTGGACTGCTGCGTGACGCGGGGATCGAGACCGGTGTGCATTACGACCGGGCCGTCCACGAGCACGCCGCGTGGGACGACCACCCGCTGCGCCACGGCGATCTGCCGATCGCCGAGGCCTGGGCGGCACAGGAGCTGTCACTACCCATGCACTCCGACCTCACCAGGATGGAGGTCGAGCGCGTGGCGCACGCAATCGAAACCGCAGGAGCGGGGAGGGGGCACCAGTGAGCGCAACCGCTGCAATGAGGGCCGGAGACATGCCGGTGACGCAGCCCACGGGGGTCGCCGTCGTGGGCTTGGGATATTGGGGACCGAATCTGTTGAGGGTCCTCGCCGACATGCCGGACGCGCAGATCCGGTGGATCTGCGATCTCGATCGCGACCGGCTCACGCGTTTCCGGCGCCGCTACCCCTCCGTCCGCATCACCTCCCACATCGAGCGCGTGCTCGCTGATCCCGGCGTGGACACCGTCATCATCGCCACGCCGGTCAACACCCACTACGACCTGGCGGCGCAGGCGCTGCAGGCCGGCAAGCATGTGTTCGTCGAGAAGCCGCTCGCTCCGTCGAGCGCGCTGGCCGACGACCTGGCCCAGATGGCGAGCGATCGCGGCCTGCAGCTCATGTGCGGGCACACGTTCGTCTACAGCCCGCCCGTGCGCGCGATCAAGCGCATGCTTGAGTCCGACACGCTCGGTGACATCTACTTCATCTCGTCCAGCCGCGTGAATCTGGGCCTGCACCAGCGCGACGTGAGCGTCATCTGGGACCTCGGGCCCCACGACTTCTCGATCCTCCTGTACTGGCTCTCGGAGATGCCCACCAGCGTGCGGGCCGTGGGTCGCGACTCGATCGTGCCGGGCATCGCCGATGTCGCGTTCGTGACCCTCACGTTCGCGTCGGGGATCGTCGCCAACGTCGAGCTGAGCTGGCTGGCGCCCTCCAAGCTGCGCCGGACCGTCCTGGTGGGCAGCAAACGGATGGTCACCTACGACGACGGGGCGATCGAGCCCGTCAGGGTGTTCGACTCGGGCGTGGTCTACAAGGACCCCGAGACGTTCGGCGAGTACCACCTGTCTTACCGGTCCGGGGACATCGTGTCCCCCAAGATCGAGTCGCATGAGCCGCTGAGCCTCGAGCTCGGGGATTTCCTCCGGGCTGTCCGCTCCGGCGAGTCCATGCAATTCCATACTGCGCTGGCCCGCAGCGTCGTGCGGATCGTCGAAGCGGCCGATCGGTCCCTAGTTCAGGGCGGTCGCGAGGTCTCGCTGGAGTCTGGCGAGATCAACGATCAGCTGAGCGCACGGCCGGCGCTCGCGCTCGCCTGACCTGAGTCTGGTGAGCGTCCCGCCGCGCCCCTAGGGTCGCGCGCTCGCCTTCCGCTGTCGAGGAATGCGTGCGCGTGGCCCGGGCGGGTCGTGAGGGGCACAGGTGGGCGGGTCCCGAGGGCCGTGCTGACGCCCGCGTCGGGCGCGCTGTCGTAAGATCGGTGAATCCTGATTCACCTAGCGCGACCGAGGAGCACAGCGTGGACCTGAACGACACTCCGGAACAGGCGGAGTACCGCGCCCAGGCGCGGGCCTGGCTCGAAGCCAATCGCGACCAGGCGCCGGCGCGCTCTGGATCGCCCGAGGACTCGGCCTACATCGATTCGCGGCGCGCCTGGCAGCGCAAGCTCGCCGAGGCCGGGCTGGCTGCGGTCACGTGGCCTACGGAGTTCGGCGGCCGGGGCCGGGGTCCGATCGAGCAGGTCACCGTCAACCAGGAGATCTCGCGGGCCGAGGTTCCCGGGATCCTTGACGTGATCGGGATCGGGATGCTCGGGCCCTGCCTCATCGCCCACGGCTCCGAGGAGCAGAAGAGCCGTCATCTGGGGCCGATGCTCCACGGCGACGAGGTGTGGTGCCAGATGTTCTCCGAGCCCAGCGCCGGCTCTGATCTGGCCGCGGTCCAGACGCGCGCGCGTCAGAGCGAGGACGGCAGCTGGACGCTCAACGGCCAGAAGGTCTGGACCACCAACGCCCAGTTCGCGTCCTTCGGCCTGCTGCTGGCTCGGACCGACCCCGACGTCCCTAAGCACAAGGGCCTGACCATGTTCATCGTGCCGATGGACGCGGCCGGGGTCACCGTCCGCGGACTGCGCCAGATCTCAGGCGAGGCGGAGTTCAACGAGGTCTTCTTCGATGACGTCCATCTCGACGCTGACGCCGTGGTCGGCGGTGCCGGCAACGGCTGGGGGACCGCTCTGACCGTGCTCATGTACGAGCGGCTGACGATCGGCTTCGGCTCCGAGGGATTCGGCTCGCCGACCCGTCTCGCCCAGACGCTGGCCGCCGACGAGGCCGCCCGCCACGACGCCGACGCACGACGTCGCCTCGGCGAGGTCATCACCGAGCTGCTGGCCGTGCGCTACAACGGCTATCGGGCGCTGACGATGCTCTCCCGCGGCCAGATCCCGGGTCCCGAGGCGGGCCTGGCCAAGGTGACGATGGTCAACGCCGCCATCGCGGCCACCGACCTCGGCGCCGACGTCGTCGGTCCCGAGGCGCTGGACACCGACAGTGAGTGGAGCTACCTGATCTCGTTCCTGCCGGGCCTGAAGTCGGCCGGCGGCACCGAGGCGGTCCTGCGCAACACGATCGGCGAGCGCGTGCTGGGGCTGCCACCGGAACCGAGATTGGACAAGGGCGTGCCCTTCTCAGAGCTGCGCGCCATGGAGAAGCAGGCGGTGACGTCATGAACTTCGCCCTCTCCGACGAGCAGATGCTGTTGCGCGAGGCCGCGCGCGGATCGCTGGCCCGCGTCAAGACGATCGAGGCCGCGCGAACCGCGCTGGAGGAGCCGGCCGCGCTGCCCGACCTGTGGCCGACGGCGGTGGAGGCAGGCTGGCCGGGCGTGCTCATCGACGAGGAGCATGGGGGCGCGGGCCTGGGCGGATTCGACGCGCTGCTGGTGGCCGAGGAGTGCGGCCGCGTCCTGGCCGGGGTGCCGTTGCTCGGGCAACTGCCCGCCAGCGCGATCCTCAACGCGGCCGGCGACGCGACGCTCGAGGCGGTCGCCGCGGGCGAGCTGCGCCCCGCCTACGTGCCCGCGCGGCCTCCGTCAGAGCTCGAGCCGGCCTGGACGGTCGAGCCCGCCTCCGGATTCGCGCGCGGCGCGGCGCCCGCGGTGACCGGCGACGGCGACGACCTGACGCTGGACGGGACTGTTGCCTGGGTGCCTGACGCGCCGGGCGCCGACTTGCTGGTGGCCGTCGGCGTGGACGGACAGGGGGAGCCGGTGGCGGTGGTGGTCGAGGCCGGCGCCGACGGGGTGGCGGTCGAGCCGGTGATGCGCTACGACGCGACGCGCTCGCTGGGCCACGTCACCTTCACCGGTGCGCGGGGGCGGCGGCTGGCCGCCGACGCCGGCGTCCTGGCCGACGCCTGGTATCTCGCCCACGCGCTGATCGCCGCCGAGTCGGTCGGCGCGGTGCAGACATGCCTGGACATCAGCGTCGCGTACGCCAAGGAGCGGTTCACGTTCGGCCGGGCGATCGGCTCCTACCAGGCGATCAAGCACGAGCTCACCGAGGTCCTGCGCCGCCTGGAGAATGCGCGCGGCCTGGAGTACTACGCCGGCTGGGCCCGTGCCGATCGGCCGGAGGAGTTCGCCCTCGCTGCCAGCGCCGCGCGCAGCGCCGCCGGAGGCGCGCTGGACTTCGCCGCGAGGGCGATGATCAACGTCCACGGCGGCATCGGGGCCACGTGGGAGCACGACGCGCCGCTGTTCTTCCGCCGCGCCCAGCTGTCTCGGCGTCTGTTGGGCGGGACCCACGACGCCACCGACCGGGTGGCGGAGTGCACCATGCTCAACGCCAAGGCCGCGTAGGGAGGGCCCGGCATGCGTCGCGGCGGCGTGCTCGGGATCGCGGCCCTCGCGGCGTGTCTGTGCGCGCTGGCGTCCGGCGCCGGTACCGCCGGCGCCCACGCCCGGTGGTCGCCGCCGGCCCATCTCACCTGGTACTGGCAGCTCCAGGGCCGGGTGCACATCGAGCACGTGCAGGTGTCGGACATCGACGGCTTCGACAACGGGGCTGCCGAGGTGGCCCGTCTGCACGCCCTCGGCCAGCACGTCGTCTGCTACGTCGACGTGGGCACGTGGGAGCGCTGGCGGCCCGATGCGGGGCGGTTCCCACGCTCGGTGCGGGGGTCCGGCAACGGCTGGCCGGGCGAGCGGTGGCTGGACGTCCGTCAGCTCGGGGCCCTGGAGCCGATCATGCGTGCCCGCTTTGCCATGTGTGCCCGCAAGGGCTTTGACGCGGTGGAGCCCGACAACATGGACGGCTTCGAGAATCCGACCGGCTTTCACATCAGCGCCGCGCAGCAATTGACCTACGACCGCTGGGTGGCCCGGGCGGTCCACCGGCTGGGCATGGCGGTGTTTGAGAAGAACGACCCCGAGCAGGCGGCGAAGCTCGAGCCGTCCTTCGACGGCGTCCTGGACGAGCAGTGCAACCAGTACCACGAGTGTGCCGCCTTCCGCCCCTACCTGCGGGCGGGCAAGCCCGTGCTCAACGCCGAGTACAAGCGCTCCCTGTATCCGGGCTTCTGCGCCAATGACGAGCGCCTCGGCATCTCGGGAGTGCTCTACGCGCTCGAACTCGACGGCACGCGATTTGAGCCTTGCGGTGTGAATCAGGATTCACTACGCTTGTGAATCACGATTCACGTCGAGACCCGGGAGCAAGGGAGAGCCACATGGCCACGATCGACATCACCGACCCGGCGCGCGAGGTGCTCAATCAGGCGCCGCCCTTGCAGCCGGCCAACCTGTTCGAGCTCGACGTCGCGCTGCAGGAGGCAGTGGAGCGCGAGGGCGGCGGCTGGGGCGCCGAGCGCGCCCGTGAGGCCGGCGCCGTGGCCGGCAGCGTCGAGGCGCGCGAGCACTCCCGTCGGGCTGAGCGCAACGAGCCGCGGCTGACCACCCACGACCGCTATGGCAACCGCATCGACGCCGTCGAGCTGGATCCCTCGTGGCACTGGCTGCTGGAGGGCGCGGTCGCCCGCGGCATCCACAGCCTGCCCTGGCGCGAGCCCCAGCCCGGGGCCCACGTCGTCCGGGCGGCCCTGTTCACGCTGTGGAGCAACGCCAACGACGGCGTGATGTGCCCGGTGTCGATGACCTATGCCGCCGTGCCGGCGCTGCGTGACGGCGCTCCGGAGCTCGCCGCCGAATGGGAGCCGCGCCTGACTCTGCCCGACTACGAGCACGGGGCACTGTCGGGGATGGCGATGACCGAGCGTCAGGGAGGGTCCGACGTACGGGCGAACATCACCCGGGCCGAGCCCGTGGGCGACGGGGCCTACGAGATCCATGGCCACAAGTGGTTCTGCTCGTATCCGCCGTGCGACGTGTTCCTGGTCCTGGCCCAAGCGGGTGGGCGGGGTGGTCTCCCCTCGTGTTTCCTGGTCGAGCGCGGGCCGGGAATGGAGTTCCAGCGCCTGAAGGACAAGCTCGGCACCCGCTCGCTGCCCTCCTCGGAGGTGGAGTTCCGCGGCGCCGCGGGCCGGCTGGTGGGCGAGGAGGGGCGCGGCGTCCCGGCGATCATCCGGATGGTCAACCACACCCGGTTGGACTGTCTGCTGGGCTCCACCACCGGGCTGCGACGCGGCACCCTGGAGGCCATCCATCACGCCCGCCACCGCTCGGCGTTCGGGGCGCGCCTGGTCGACCAGCCGGCGATGCGCAACGTGCTGGCCGACCTGGCCATCGAGTCCGAGGCGGCCACGGCGACCGCGCTGCGCGTCGCGCGCGCCTACGACGAGCCCTCGGAGGCGGCGTTTCGCCGATTTGCCACCGCGGTCTGCAAGTACTGGGTGTCCAAGCGCGCGGCGGGTCACGCCGCCGAGGCGCTCGAGTGCCTGGGGGGCAATGGCTTCGTCGAGGACTCGGGGATGCCGCTGCTCTACCGCGACGCGCCGCTGAACTCGATCTGGGAGGGCTCGGGCAACGTCGCCGCGCTCGACGTGCTGCGGGCGATCGTCAAGGAGCCCGAGGGGCTGCCGGCGTTCCTGGCCGAGTGCGAGCTCGCCGCCGGGGCCGAGCCGCGGCTTGACGCGCACCTCGCGCGCGTGCGCGCGCGCGTAGAGGCAACATTCTCGGGCGCCGACGGCGCGAGCCCCGACGAGCGGCTGGACGCCGGCCAGTTCGGCGCCCGCCGGTTGGTCGAGGACCTCGCCCTGGCGCTGCAGGCCTCGCTGCTGGTGCGCCACGCCCCGCCTGCGGTGGCCGATGCGTTCTGCGCCGGGCGCCTGGAGGGCGATCGCGGCCGCGTCTACGGGACGCTGCCGGCGGGCGTGGACGCCAAGGCGATCATCGAGCGCGCGCTTCCCGTATGAGCGTTGTGCAGTACGCCGTGGACGGGCGGGTGGCGCGGATCACGCTCAACCGGCCCGAGCGCGGCAACGGGATCACCCGCGGGATGCTCACCGCGCTCGAGGAGGCGGTCGAGCAGGCCGACCTGGACCCCGCGGTGTCCGTGGTGCTGCTCTCGGGCAACGGCAAGGGCTTCTGCGGCGGCTATGACCTCGTCCAGAGCGCCGAGCGTCAAGGACAGCTCGAGGATGAGCCAGACGCAGAAGTGGGCGGGGGGCGGCTCTCCGCCGGGTCGCCGCTGGACCCGGAGGTGATGCGGGCCAACCACGACCCCTCGGGCGTCTGGGACCCCACGGTGGACTACGCGATGATGAGCCGCAACGTCCGCGCCTTCATGTCGCTGTTTCACTGCGGCAAGCCGGTGGTCTGCAAGGTCCACGGCTTCTGCGTGGCCGGGGGCACGGACATGGCCCTGTGCGCGGATCTGCTGGTGATCGCCGCCGACGCCAAGATCGGCTACCCGCCGGCGCGGGTGTGGGGCTCGCCGACCACCTCGATGTGGGCCTACCGCCTGGGACCCCAGCGCGCCAAGCGGCTGCTCTTCACCGGCGACTCGCTCTCGGGGGCCGAGGCGGTGGAGTGGGGGCTGGCCATCGAGGCGCCGGAGCCGGCAGAGCTCGACGCCCGGGTGGAGGCATTGGTGGCGCGGATCGCACGGGTGCCGATCAACCAACTGCGGATGATGAAGCTCCTGGTCAACCAGTCCCTGTATGCCCAGGGCCTGCACGCCACCCAGGTCCTCGGAACGGTGTTCGACGGTGTGGCCCGACACACGCCCGAGGGGTTCGCCTTTCAGGGGCTGGCCGCCCGGGAGGGCTTCCGCGCTGCCGTCCGCGACCGCGACGAGGACTTCGGCGACCTCGGCGCCTCGACATTCAAAGGGTGAGGGGCATGGGCACGGTCGCCACGAGCACCCGGGAGCGCCTGCTCGTCGCGGCGCGCGAGCTCATCGAGGAGGGGGGCTACGGCGGCGCCTCCGTCCTGGCCATCGCAGAGCGCGCGGGCGTGGCCGCGGGGACGCTCTACCGCCACTTCGCCTCCAAGGAGGAGCTGTTCGTCGAGGTCTTCCGGTCGGTGTGCGAGCGCGAGGAGCGCGCCATGCGCGCCGCCGCGGCGCAGCTGCCCGAGACGGCCACCGCGCAGGAGCGCTTGGAGACCGTGCTGGCCACTTTCGCGCGCCGCGCGCTGCGCAACCCCCGCCTCGCGTGGGCGCTGATCGCCGAGCCGGTCGATCCCCGCGTCGACGCCGAGCGCATCGCCTACCGAGCTCGGTACGCCGAGCTGATCGCCGCCGGGCTCGCCGCCGGGATCGCGGCCGGAGAGCTGCCCGAGCAGAACGTGGACCTGACCGCCGCCGCTCTCGTCGGCGGCTGCGGGGAGGCGCTGGTGGGGCCCCTGTCGCCGCTGGCCGCCGGGGGGCCTGATCCCGACGCGATCGTCGCGGCGCTGCGGACGTTCGTCGGCCGCGCGGTGGGCGCACCGTGAGCGCCGACGCGCCGGTGCGCGTGTCACGGGAGGGGCCCGTCACGACGGTGCTCCTGTGCCGTCCGGAGCGCCGCAACGCGGTCGACGGTCCCACGGCGCGCGCGCTGGCCGACGCGTTTCGCGCCTTTGAGGCCGATCCTGACGCGGCGGTCGCCGTGCTCTCCGGCGAGGGCGGCGTCTTCTGTGCCGGCGCCGACCTGAAGGCGGTGGGCACCGAGTCGGGGAATCGGGTCCAGGACGCGGGCGATGGTCCGATGGGCCCGACCCGGATGCGGCTGTCCAAGCCCGTCATCGCCGCCATCGCCGGCCATGCCGTTGCCGGCGGACTGGAGCTGGCGCTCTGGTGCGACCTGCGGGTGGCCGACGAGGATGCGGTGCTGGGCGTGTTCTGCCGGCGCTGGGGCGTGCCGCTGATCGACGGCGGGACGGTCCGGCTCCCACGGCTGATCGGCGCCGGCCGCGCCATGGACATGATCCTCACCGGGCGGCCGGTGGGAGCACAGGAGGCCGAGCGCATGGGCCTGGTCAACCGGGTCGTGCCGATCGGCACGAGCCTCGCCGCTGCCCAGGAGCTCGCCGCGACGCTGGCCCGCTTTCCGCAGACGTGCCTGCGCGAAGATCGCCTCTCGGCGCTCGAGCAGGAGGGGCTGAGCGAGGCCGACGCGCTGGTCAACGAGTTGGCCCACGGTCGCCGCTCCCTGCTGGAGGTTCAGGCGGGCCTGCAACGGTTTCGCTCAGGGGCTGGCCGCCACGGCGGCTTTGATTGAGGCGCTCAGAGCGTCTGTGCCCACGCCCGGACGCGCGCGATGTGCTCGGCGGTGAGCCCGACCGCAGGGTCGGTGTCCACGAGCTCGGTGGGCGCAGTCCGGGCCTGGGCCCACAGGTGGCAGCTCGCGTCGAACTGATCGTCGATCCAGGCCAGGGGCCGATCCTGCCCCGCGTAGTCGTCGATCGCCGAGAGTTTCCAATGGCGCAGTGGGTCCGCGCCGGGCGCGCCGGCGAAGGTTAGGTGCCGCAGTCCGGCGGGTAGCCCCAACGCGAACGGGAGGTACTCATCGGCCTTCTCCTCCCAGCCGCTGCACCAGACGAGCTCGAAATCGTCGTGAAGGTCGCCGAGGAGATCGGCGGCGCCGGCTGACAGGAAGTGCGGGATGCCGTCCACCAACAGAAACCGTCCGGGAGGCGGTCGCGTCGCGTCGAAGCCGAACAGGGAGATGACTCCGTCGATGTCGATCAGCAGCAGCGGTCGGTCCATAGGGGCCACATATCCGAGCTTAATCTGGCTCCGGCAGGGTCTTGACGACTGCCGCGAGTACACGGTTCATGCGTCCAATTTGGAGCGGACGCGTGGATTGATGCTCAAGCCCCACCGCCGAATGCCGAAAGAGATGCGTGAGGCGCTCTAGAGCCTCTTTCCCACTCTTTCGATCCAGGCCCTTATTTCATCAATGACCCAAGTCCTCGGCATCCTGCTCGCGCTCGCCTGCGCCCTCACGACGAACGTCGGCTTCCTGTTCAAGCATCGGGGAGCGTGCGCCGCGCCTGCCGTGGACATCCGTCATCCGCTCCGGTCGGCCAGGGCGCTGTTCGCCTCCAAGCTCTTCTCGATCGGGATGCTGATCGCCTCGGCCGCGTGGATCTTCCACGTCGCCGCCATGGCTGTCGCCCCGCTCTCGCTCGTCCAGGCGGTCCTCGCCGGCGGCGTGGTGCTGCTGGCCGTGATGGCCGAGCGCACCTTCGGCCTCTCCATCTCCCGCAAGCAGTGGGTCGGGATCATCCTCACCGCCGTCGGCCTCCTGCTGCTCGGCTTCAGCCTCCCCGCCACCCACGGCGCGCACTCGCACTACTCGGTGCCCGCCATGATCGGCTTCGAGGGCGTCCTGCTCGCCGCCGGGACCCTGCTCATCATGGGCCCGCGCATCGGCGCCCCCGAGGAGCACCACGGCTTCATGCTCGGCGCCGCCGCCGGAATCCTGTTCGGCGTCTCCGACGTCGCCATCAAGGCGCTCTCGGGCCTCGTCGGCGCCCACGGCGTCCTCGGCCTGCTCAGCCCCTGGATGGGCGTCACCATCGTCGCCTCCGTGGCGGCCTTCTACGCCTCGGCCAAGGGCCTGCAGGACGGCGACGCCGTCCCGGTCATCGCCGTCACCGGCACCGCGGCCAACGTCTCGGGCATCGTCGGCGGCATCCTCGTCTTCGGCGACCCGCTCTCGACCCACCCGCTGATGTTCGGCGCCGAGATGTTCGCCTTCGCGCTGGTCCTGTTCGCCGCCTGGCTGACCCCGGCTCCGGTGCGGGCCGCCGGGCCGGCCGCGGCTGCGGCGCGCGGCGCTGCGGTTCCGGCGCTCGCGTAGCTTCCGCGCGGGGGACGGACCCGCCCTGGAGGTCGGAGGGGGGGTGTGTGCAATCTAAGCCCGTATACGGTGCACCAGATGACACACGTCTCGCCGCGGAGGCGCGGGGGTAGTACCACGGGGAGCCCATGGCGTCCCCGCTGATCACCGTCGAAGAGCTGGCGGACCGACCGAACCTCACGATCCTCGACGTCCGCTGGCAGCTGACCACCGGCTCGCAGCCCAACCTCTATGCCAGCGGCCACATCCCCGGGGCGGTGTTCGTCGACCTGGACCGGGATCTCGCCGCGCCCCCGGGGCCCGGCGGGCGCCATCCGCTCCCCGCCACCGAGGACTTCGAGCGCGCGATGCGCGCGGCCGGCGTCGCCGATGGCACCCTCGTCGTGGTCTACGACGACGCCGATGGCCTGCCTGCCGCCCGCGCCTGGTGGCTACTGCGGTACTTCGGCCACGAGGCGGTGGCGCTGCTCGACGGCGGTCTGGCGGCGTGGCTCGCCGCCGGCCGGCCGCTCGCCGAGGGCGATGAGACCCCGGAGCATCCCGGCAACTTCGTGGCCCGGCCCGGCGCCATGCCGGTGATCGACGCAGCCGCGGGCGGCCGAGCTGGCCGCGACGGGCGTCCTCATCGACGCCCGCGCCCCCGAGCGCTATCGCGGCGAGAGCGAGCCCATGGACCCGGTGGCCGGCCACATCCCCGGCGCGCGCAACTGGCCGATGTCCCGCACGCTGGGGTCCGAGGGCCGGTTCCTTCCTGCGCCCGGACTGGCCGCGGAGCTTTCCGAGGTGACCGATGGAAAGGACGGCGCCGAGGTCGGCGCCTACTGCGGCTCAGGGATCACCGCGGCTCACACGGTGCTGGCGCTGGAGCTCGCCGGCGTCCCGGGAGCCGCGCTGTATCCGGGGTCCTGGAGCGAGTGGGTGACCGATCCGTCGCGCCCGGTGGCCACGGGCGACGAGTCGTCCTGAGCGGCGGCCTCCAGGATCACCCGCGCGACCTGCTCAGGGTCGTCCCACGTCGGCACGTGGCCGCAGCCGTCCAGCAGCAGCACCCGCGCGCGCGGGAGCGCCCGCGCGGCGCGCCGGGCCTGGCGCGGCAGGAGCAGCCGGTCCTGGGCGCCCCAGGCGACCGTGACCGGGACGTCGATGTCAACACCACCGTCCGTGAACTCGAAGGCGCGCAGCGCCGGCAGGGTGGCGTCAAACCAGGGCGCGTCGGCCAGCGCACGCGTGTTCTCGGCGGCCTCGGCGCCGGTGAGTCGCTCCGGGCGGGCCACGAACAGGTTCAGCCCCAGCTTGCGGCCGAGCGCGGTCGCGAACATCGTGTCGGCGTAGCGGGCGATCCGGCGCGCCAACCGCACGCTGAGGCACAGCGAAGCGCGCCCGTAGGTCATCTCGCCCCGGCTGGCGAAGCCGGCGGGGGACAGCGCCGTGACCGACCGGGCGAGTCCGCGCTTGGCCATCTCCAGCGCGAGCAGCCCGCCCATCGAGTTGCCGGCGACGTGCGGGCGCTGTACGCCCAGCTGTCCGAGGAACTCGGAGACCAGCGCGACCTGTGAGTCGATGCCCGGGGGCGTCCCGGGCGGGGGCATCGGCGAGGCCCCGAAGCCCGGCAGGTCCACCGCGATCACGTCGTGGTGCTCGGCCAGGCGGCCGATCACCGGCTCCCACATCTGCCACCGGCTTCCGATCCCGTGCATGAGCACGAGTGGCTCGCCGCTGCCGCTACGACGATGGTTGAGCTGCACGGGGCCAAGCTACCCCAAATGCCCGCGCGGAGAATCCGCGGGCGCCGCATCCGAGATGGACAAGTCGCCTCGCGTGATCCCGCCCGAGCGTCCAATTGAAGGAAGCTCGGCCGGGCACTACCGTTGTACGAAACGGCCAAGCCCATTTCGGAGGAGATCTATGGCAAGCACCCAGGAAACCGGCACGGAGCGCGGCACGCTCCAGGAACTCGCCCGCCGCCACCTGTGGATGCACTTCACGCGCATGTCGGCCTACGACGACCACGAGATCCCGATCATCGTCCGCGGCGAGGGCTGCTACGTCTACGACGAGCACGGCAAGCGCTACCTCGACGGTCTCTCGGCGCTGTTCTGCGTCAACATCGGCCACGGCCGCGCCGACGTCGTCCAGGCCGGGGCCGACCAGGCCAAGGAACTGGGCTTCTACACCAACTGGTCCTACGCGCACCCGCGCGCGATCGAGCTGGCCGCGCGCGTCGCCGAGCTCGCGCCGGGCGACCTGAACCGCGTCTTCTTCACCAGCGGCGGCTCCGAGGCCGTCGAGTCCGCCATCAAGCTCTCGCGCCAGTACCACAAGATCACCGGCAACCCGCTCAAGACCAAGATCGTCGCCCGCGACATCGCCTACCACGGGACCAGCCTCGGCGCGCTGTCCGCGACCGGCATCACGAGCCTGCGCACGCCGTTTGAGCCGCTCATGCCCGGCGGGGTGCACGTGCCCAACACCAACACATTCCGCATGCCCCACGGCTACAGCGAGTCCGAGCTCGCCGACGCCGTCGCGGAGAAGATCGAGTTCGAGGGCCCCGAGACCGTGGCGGCGGTGATCATGGAGCCCGTCCAGAACGCCGGCGGCTGCTTCGTCCCGCCCGAGGGCTACTGGCAGCGGGTCCGCGAGATCTGCAACGAGTACAACGTCCTGCTGATCTCCGACGAGGTCATCTGCGCCTGGGGCCGGCTCGGCGAGTGGTTCGGCGCCCAGCGCTTCGACTACGAGCCCGACCTCATCACCACGGCCAAGGGCCTGACCAGCGCGTACGCGCCGATGGGCGCGGTGATCGCCTCTGACAAGGTGGCCGAGCCCTTCCAGGAGGGCCACAACAGCTTCACCCATGGCTTCACCTTCGCTGGTCACCCGGTGTGCTCCGCGATCGCGTTGGCCAACCTCGACGTCATCGAGAACGAGGGGATCCTCGAGAACGTCCGTAACAACGAGGGCGCCTTCAAGGAGATGCTCGACTCGCTGCGCGACATCCCGATCGTCGGGGACGTGCGCGGCACCGGCTACTTCCACGCGATCGAGCTGGTCAAGGATCAGGACTCCGACGCCCAGTGGACCGACGAGGAGTCCGAGACGCTGCTGCGCGGCTTCCTGTCGGGCGAGCTGTACGAGCGAGGCCTCATCTGCCGCGCCGACGATCGTGGCGACCCGGTCATCCAGCTGTCGCCGCCGCTCATCGCCGGTCAGAACCAGTTCGACGAGATCGAGTCGATCCTGCGGCCGGTGCTGACCGAGGCCGGCGAGCGCATGCGCAAGCTGTCGGGCGGTCACGCCGCCGCGGCGGTTCGGCCCGGCGCCTAGGCACAACTGACGGAGAACCCGGGAGCCCGCGCATCAGATGCTGACGGTTCGCGAACTGCTGCGCGGGCTCGACGTACGCCTCGTCTCCGGCGAGGAGGCGATCGATGCCCCCGTGCGCTGGGTGCACATCTCAGAGCTCCTGGATCCCACGACCTGGCTGTCGGGCGGGGAGGTCCTGCTCACCACCGGAATGGCGCTCGAGACGCCCGAGCAGCAGCGCGAGTTCATCGGGCGCCTCGCCGACCATCAGCTGGCCGCACTGGGCTTCGGGGTCGGCTTCGGTCACGACGAGGTCCCGCCCGCGCTCGTCCAGGCGTCGGCCGAGCGCGAGTTCCCCGTGTTCGCGGTGCCCTACGAGGTCCCGTTCATCGCGGTCACCGAGGCGGCCTTCACCCAGCTGGTCAACGAGCAGTACGCCGTCCTGCGCCGCGCCCTGGCCGCGCACGAGCGCCTGGAGCGCGTCGTGCTCTCCGAGCGCGGGCTCGACGCCCTGGCCGGGACGCTGGCGACCCTGATCGGCGCCGCGGTGCTCGTCTTCGACGCCCGCGGCGAGCCGCTGGTGCAGCGCGCGTTCCGGCGCACGCTCGAGCCCGACGAGGTCTCCGCCCTGCAGACCGAGCTGGTGGAGCGCCGCCGGCTCGGCCGCGCTTTCCTGCCCTCCCACCCGGGGCTGGCCGACCGGTCGCTGGCGCTGCCGGTGGCCGCCGACGGCGGGTCGGGCGGGACCGTCTCCAGCGGCGATCCGCGCGGCGAGCGGGTGCCCCAGGCGTGGCTCGTGGCGATCAAGGACGGCGGCGGCCCGCTGTCTGACTTTGACCGCCTGACCCTGCACCAGGCGGTGACGATCGTGGCCCTCGAGCTGCTGCGCGGGCGCGTGGCCGGCGACACCGAGCGTCGCCTGGCCGGGGACGTGCTGGCGGCGCTCGTCGGTGGCGAGCTGACCGGCGCGGAGCTGGCGCGTCGGCTCGAGCCCTTCGGGCTGGCCGAACGCGTGGCGGCGATCGTCGTCCCGCGGCTCAACGGCGGCCGAGGGCGGGCGGGGTCCGGTTCGCCCATCGAGGACGCCCTGGCCCAGGCGCTGCGCGACGAGGCCGCTCCGGGCCTGGTGGCCTCGACCGGGTGCGCTGACCTGCGGGCTGGTGCCCGGGGCGGACGAGGACGAGCTGTTCGCCCTCGCCGGCAGGGTCGCCGCGCGTCTGAAGGGGACGCCCGGCGCTCCGCTCAACATCGGGGTGGGACGCCCCGTGGCCGGCGCCGATGCGCGCCGCACGTTCCATGAGGCCCGCTGCGCCGTCGAGGCGCTGGCGATGGGCGCAGACGTATCGACGCACGGGGCGGCGAGAAACGGTACCCACTCGCCCCGCCCGGCCGCCACCCCCAGGGTGGCGTCCTACAAGGACCTCGGCTCTTTCCAGCTGCTGCTCTCGCTGCAGGAGGATGAGGCGCTGCGGTTGTTCTGTGACTCAATCCTCGGCCCGATCGAGGCCAGCGAGGGACACTACGGAGGTGAACTGATGCGATCGCTTGAAGCGTTCATTGAGGAGAACGGCCAGTGGGAGCGAGCTGCGCGGCGGCTGTACTGCCACCGGCATACGCTGCGCTACCGGATCCGGCGCGTGGAGGAGCTGACAGGGCGCAACCTGTCCTCGGCCCGTGACCGGATCGAGTTCTGGCTGGCCCTGCGCGGCCGGGAGCTGGTGGCATGAAGGTCGGGGTCCCGTCAGAGATCAAGACCGACGAGTACCGGGTCGCGCTGACCCCCGCGGGCGTGCGCGAGCTCAACGACGCCGGCCACCAGGTGTTCGTGCAGAGCGGCGCCGGCGAGGGCTCGGCCATCTCCGACGACGCCTACGTGGCCCAGGGCGCGACGATCCTGCCCGACGCCGACGCGGTGTTCGGCGAGGCGACGATGATCGTCAAGGTCAAGGAGCCCCAGCCGGTCGAGGTCGAGCGCCTCAAGCCGCACCACACGCTCTTCACCTATCTGCATCTCGCCGCCGACGAGGCTCTGACCCGCGGGCTGATGGAGTCCGGGGCCACCTGCATCGCCTATGAGACCGTCGAGGACAGCAAGGGTCGGCTGCCGCTGCTGGCGCCGATGTCCGAGGTCGCGGGCAAGATCGCCACCCAGGCCGGCGCGTTCATGCTGGAGAAGCCGCTCGGCGGCCGCGGGATCCTGCTCGGCGGCGTGCCGGGCGTGGCGGCGGCCAACGTGATGATCATCGGCGGCGGGGTCGTCGGCATGCACGCGGCGTTCATCGCGCTGGGCATGGAGGCGACCGTGTTCGTCTATGACCGCAACATCGACCGCCTGCGCGAGCTGGACATCGCGTTCGGCGGCCGGGCCGACACGTGCTTCGCGACCACCCTGTCGATCGAGGAGCGCCTGCCCGACGTCGACCTCGTGATCGGCGCCGTCCTCGTGCACGGGGCCAAGGCCCCGCACGTGATCACGCGCGCGCAGCTGGGCCTGATGAAGCACCAGGCGGTGCTGGTCGATGTCTCCATCGACCAGGGCGGTTGCTTTGAGACCTCGCACCCGACCACGCACTCAGACCCGACCTACGAGGTCGACGGCATCACCCACTACTGCGTGGCCAACATGCCGGGCGCGGTCCCGATCACGTCCACCTACGCGCTGACCAACGCCACCATGCCCTACGTGCTGCATCTCGCCAGCGCGGGCGTGCACCAGGCGGTGGCCGAGAACCCGGGACTCAAGCTCGGCGTCAACGTCGCCAACGGCGACGTCACCTACGCGCCGGTCGCCGAGGCGGTGGGCGCGCGGCACGTCAACGTCGATGTCGCTCTGGCGGGGGTGCCGGCCTAGATGGCCGGCGCCCACCCGCGCGCCGCGATCGTGTCGGCACCGACCCGCGCCTGCTAGCCTCCGTCGCCGCATGCCGACCACAAGCCAGTTGATCCGTAAGGGGCGCCAGGCGCCCAAGAAGAAGCTCGCCACGCCGGGCCTGAAGTCCGGCAAGGGCCGCAAGAAGAAGGTCGCCGCCCCGCAGCGGCGCGGCGTGTGCACGCGCGTGTACACGACCACGCCCAAGAAGCCGAACTCGGCGCTGCGCAAGGTGGCGCGTGTCCGGCTCACCAACGGCATGGAGGTCGGCGCCTACATCCCGGGCGAGGGCCACAACCTGCAGGAGCACTCCGTGGTGCTCGTGCGCGGTGGCCGCGTCAAGGACCTGCCGGGCTTCCGCTACAAGGTCATCCGCGGCACGCTGGACGCCGCCGGCGTCAGCGACCGCAAGAAGGCCCGCTCGCCAGTACGGCGTGAAGGCCAAGTAACGCATGCCCCGTCGCGCTGCCGCCGCGGTCCGGCCCATCGACGCCGACCCGGTCTACCGTAACCGCCTGGTCCAGCAGGTCATCAACAAGGTGATGCTGGACGGCAAGAAGTCGGTCGCCGAGAAGATCGTCTACGACGCCATGGCCATCATCGGAGAGCGCAGCGGCAAGCCCGCGATCGAGCAGCTCGAGGCGGGCATCAAGGCGCTGACCCCTGTCCTGGAGGTTCGCCCCCGCCGTGTCGGTGGCGCCACCTATCAGGTGCCCGTCGAGGTGCCGTCACGCCGCGCCCGCACGCTCGCCGTTCGCTGGCTGGTCCAGTTCGCGCGCCAGCGCCGCGAGCGCGACATGGCCCACCAGCTCGCCCACGAGCTGCTCGACGCCATCCAGCAGCAGGGCAACGCGTTCAAGCGCAAGGACGACATCTACCGCATGGCGCAGGCCAACAAGGCCTTCGCGCACTACCGCTGGTAGCTCGTCGCTGACGCGGGCCTAGGGGCCCGACGTCTTGGGATGGATGCTTGGACTCGACCGAACCGTCGCGGTGGCCGAGGCGCTGGACGAGCTGCTGCTCGCCGACACCGCCGGGCTGGAACCCTCGACGAGGACGGCGTCGATGCACGCCTGGGGCCTCTCCCGGCACAGCTTCCTGAGCCCGCCGGGCGCGGTCTCCGAGTAGGTGTGCAGCGTGTGCCCGTCGGCGGCGTGCCAGACGACGGTGGGGGAGCCGGGCGTGGGCGGGCCGGTGTCCCCGGTGCGGACGGCGTAGACGTTGCCGTGCACGGTCGCGGTCAGCCTGCGCGCGGGGCGTCCGGCCGCCGCGGCGAAGTGCAGCGTGACCGTGGAGACACCGTCGGGCACCAGGCCGCTGACCGTGCCGTTGTCGTTCCCCGGGAACAGCCCCTGCCGGATCTGGTCGGAGGTCTCGCCGCACGAGGTCCCACCGCCGTTGCGCTCGAGCGTCAATTCGCAGATCGCGTCGCCCGGTGGCTTGGCGGCCAGGCTCGTGGCGTAGGCGACCAGCGAAGCCGCGAGCTGGCGGATCGGCGCCCGCAGCGCCTCCGGGAACGTCGGTAGAGCCTTGACGAGTGCGGCCTTCTGCAGGGCGAAGCAGCGGCGGGACGGGACGCCCGCCGCCGGGTCCTGCCGGATGGGCACGATGTAGTAGCGGGTCCCCGCGATCGTGGCGACCCGTCGCGCCGCGCCCGCGTAGACCGCGACGCCGGGACCCATCACCGATATCGAGCCCCTCGGCACGCGGTCAGCGGCCGTCGCCGGCCGGCGCAGCGCGCCCAAGGTGGACAGCAGCGCCTGGCCGGGGACGCCGTGGATCTGGGGCGCGGTCCGGGGTTGCGCCACGCGGCACGCGGCAGAGCGCTGGACCGTCTTGGTCGCGGCGCCCATGAGGGCGAGCTCGCGCTGCAGCTGGGCCTTGGGCGTCTTGAGGATGAGCGTGGCGAACGCGTTGCCGCCCCCGCCCGATGCCGGTGGCGTGGGGGACTGGCCACCGCGGTGGCCGAGCAGGACCAGGGCTCCGACCACGACGGCCAGTGTCACGGCGACCGCCACGGCTACCGGGAGCGCACGGGCGCCGCCGGCCAGCCACCGCCAGCGCCTACGGGGCGGTGGAGAGTGCACCGGCATGTCCGGCGACGCTTCGCCGGCACCGGAGGTCTGCCGGCGCGCGGCGGAGCGCAGCTGCTCCTCGAGGTCATGGAAGAACGAGGTCATCGGGGCTCCTGGATGTGGGCGCGCAGGGCACGCAGGCCCCGGCTGACGCGCTGGCGCACCAGCAGCTCGGAGCACTGCAGCTCTCGGGCGATCTCGGCGTAGGGCCGCTCATCCACGACGCGGGCCAGCACCGCGTCGCGCTGGTCTGCCGGCAGCGTCAGCACCGCCGCCTCGGCGGCGCCGGGGTCGGCCATCTCCTCGACCCGGGCCAACTCCTCGTCGTCGATGGCGAGCGGCTCGAGCGCCAGTCGGCGGCGCGCCTCGTCCTCGACCCGGCCGCGACGACGGCTGTCGGCCAGCTTGTGGGCCGCGATCCCGTACAGCCAGGCCAGCGCCGGGCGCTCGCCCGGCCGGTAGCGCTCGGCCGCCAGCAGTGCGGCGGCGAACACCTCGGCCGTGAGATCGGCGGTCAGCTCGGCATTGCCCGTGCGGCGCAGGAAGAAGCCGAGTACGGCGGTGAGGTGGCGCCGGTAGAACGCGACGAACGCCTCCGCGTCGCCGGCGGCGAACTGCGCCAGGAGCTCGTCGTCGTGCACCATCACCCCGTCTCTCGCGCCGGCCCCCGAGAGTGTGACAACCGCGTGCCCGGCCTGCTGGGCGGCTGGTTGTCCATGTGGCGCTCGGCGGGGGACCGGCGTACGTCAACGGCGGGCTTGGGAATGGCGGGTCCGGGTGGCCGCGGCGGGGTCGTGGAGGATCTTTCAGCTATTTCCTGCACTATCCGCCACGACCCTGAAGCTCCTCACCGAGGGACACGGCAAGCGCCGAGGCCACCCCAACGGATGGCAAACGTCGAAGCGATGGCGGACACGCCCGCACACCAGCTACGCAAGCTGCCCCTTAAAGAGAAACGCGAGGGCTGCCTACCGCACGGGACCGGGGGCTGCGGTAGGACAACCCTCGCGTTCACTAAATGTAACGTGGGTGATGTTTGTAAACCGTTGGGATCGTCAGGAAGTCAGGAAGCGGACCGTCTACGAGACGAAATGGTCTGAACTCGGCCATTCGTCCACGGTCCGAGCAGCAGGCCGCCGGCGCTCGTGATGAGCAGCACGAGCGCCCCCGCGGTCTCCAGATACAGCCCCGCCCGCGGACTGGCGGCGGCCGTGACGTAGGTCCCGGCGGACCGCTCGATGCCGTTGGACTGCGCGTCGGGGAGGTCGCGGCCCAGGGCGATCACCAGCGCCGCGACGCCGAGCACGGCCATCGCGAACACCGCGAGGTGGGCCGGCGAGCGCCGCCACGCCAGCGCGAGCACGGCGGCCAGGAGCGCGATGGGGACCAGCGCGTAGGAGTGATGCGACCCGGATCCGAACGGTTGTCACGACGCCGTTGCGCGCGCTCGTGCGCACCTCGAAGAGGGGCAGGAACTCGGCCACGAGCAGGAACAGGGCCGCCACCAGAGCCCCGCCGACGACGGCCGCGCGACTGCCGCGCAAGCCGCCCGCGGACGGCCGCTCACGGCCGTCTGAGCCCGCAGGTGCTCTGCTATATTCGGTGTCCGCCTCGGGTTCGGACACGTTCATCTGTGCTCGCACCCGGGCGCGGAGGATCCACTCAATGGAGACGCCGACCGACTAGACACACGCCCGTAGCCGACAAGCGCGTCGTGAACGGGCCCTTTGGGCCCTTTTTTGTGAGCGCAATCGGCCATCCGAGATTTCCCTCCTACCCCAAAGACTCATGCCACGCACGTTCACGCTCGACAAACACTCGCAACATCGGGATCATGGCGCACATCGACGCCGGTAAGACGACGACGACCGAGCGCATCCTCTATTACACCGGCCGGACCTACAAGATCGGCGAGGTTCACGAGGGCGCGGCCGTGATGGACTGGATGGAGCAGGAGCAGGAGCGCGGCATCACCATCACGTCGGCTGCCACCACGTGCGAGTGGAACGGCCACCGGATCAACATCATCGACACGCCCGGCCACGTCGACTTCACCGTCGAGGTCGAGCGCTCGCTACGCGTGCTCGACGGCGCCATCGCGCTGTTCGACTCCGTCGCCGGCGTCGAGCCCCAGTCAGAGACGGTGTGGCGCCAGGCCGACAAGTACAACGTCCCGCGCATCGCCTACATCAACAAGATGGACCGCATCGGCGCCAACTTCACCCAGGGCGTGCAGACGATGATCGACCGCCTCGGCGCGCATCCCGGTGCCGATCCAGCTGCCGATCGGTGCCGAGTCCGACTTCCTGGGGATCATCGATCTCGTCGAGAACCACGCGATCGTCTACCGCGACGAGCTGGGCAAGGATCAGGAGGTCATCGACATCCCCGCCGACCAGGTCGAGCGCGCCGCGGAGGCCCGCGAGCATCTGCTCGAGGAGCTCTCCCACTACGACGACGAGCTGCTGGAGATGATCCTGGAGGACGAGGAGATCCCGGTCGCCCGCATCAAGAACGCGATCCGCAAGGCGACGCTCGAGATCAAGCTCACCCCGGTGCTGTGCGGCTCGAGCTTCAAGAACAAGGGCGTGCAGCCGCTGCTCGATGCCGTGTTGGACTACCTGCCCAGCCCGCTCGAGGTGCCGCCGGTCGAGGGCCTCGAGCCCGTGCGCGGTTCGGACAACGGCGGAAACCCCGCCCATCGCGAGGCTTCCGACGACGAGCCGTTCGCGGCGCTTGCCTTCAAGATCATGGCCGACCCCTACGTCGGCAAGCTCACCTACTTCCGCGTGTACTCGGGCAAGCTGGCCGCCGGCTCGCGCGTGCTCAACGTGTCGACCGGCCGAACCGAGCGCATCGGCCGCCTGCTCATGATGCACGCCAACGAGCGAGAGGAGCTCGAGGAGGTCTACGCCGGCGACATCGCCGCCGGGGTCGGCATCAAGCAGGTCGTCACCGGTGACACGCTCGCCGCGCCCGATCGTCCGATCAAGCTCGAGACGATCACGTTCCCCGAGCCGGTCATCAAGGTCGCCATCGAGCCCAAGACCAAGGCCGACCAGGAGAAGATGTCGGTCGCGCTCGGCCGTCTGGCCGAGGAGGACCCGACCTTCCAGGTCGCGACCAACGAGGAGACCGGCCAGACCGAGATCTCCGGGATGGGCGAGCTGCATCTCGAGATCCTGGTGGACCGGATGATGCGCGAGTTCAAGGTCGACGCCAACGTCGGCCGGCCCCAGGTGTCCTACCGCGAGACGATCCGCGGCACCGCCCAGAAGGTGGAGGGGCGGTTCGTGCGCCAGACCGGTGGGTCGGGCCAGTACGGGATCGTCTACATCGACGTCGAGCCGGCGCCCGGCGAGGGCTTTGACTTCATCAACAAGGTCAGGGGCGGCTCCGTCCCCACCGAGTTCATCCCGGCAGTCGAGAAGGGCGTGGAGGACGCGATGGACAACGGTCCGCGCGCCGGCTTCCCCTTGGTCGACGTCCGCGTGACCCTCACCGACGGCAAGTACCACGACACCGATTCCTCGGAGATCGCGTTCCGTATCGCCGGTTCGCTGGCGCTCAAGGCCGCGGTCGCCCGGGCCAAGCCGGTACTGCTGGAGCCCGTGTTCTCGGTCGAGGTCGTGACGCCCGAGGAGTTCATGGGCGACGTGATCGGCGATCTGAGCCGCCGCCGGGGCCAGATCAACGGCATGGAGCAGCGTGGTAACGCCCAGGTCATCTCCGCCCATGTGCCGCTCGCGGAGATGTTCGGGTACGCGACCGATATGCGGTCCGCGACCCAGGGCCGGGCCACCTACACGATGCAGTTCGACCGCTACGAGGAAGTACCCCCTAACATCGCCGAGGACATTGGCGGGGGAGAGAAGGAAGCCGCCTAGGCGGCAACCCCCGAAAACCGCTGCGTGCGTGTAGCAGCGGTGTCGGACGGAAAACTTATATCCTGATTAGGTTCGTCCTCCGGACGAGCACACCCCAAGAGAGAAGAAGGAGCAACACCAAAGTGGCGAAGGCCAAGTTCGAGCGCGACAAGCCCCATGTCAACGTCGGGACCATCGGTCACATCGACCATGGCAAGACGACGCTGACCGCGGCCATCACCAAGGTGCTCCACGACAATTTCGGCGACGGCACCGAGGTGCGGTCGTTCGACTCGATCGACAACGCTCCCGAGGAGAAGGCGCGCGGCATCACGATCGCGACCTCGCACGTCGAGTACGAGACCGCCAACCGGCACTACGCCCACGTGGACTGCCCCGGTCACGCTGACTACGTCAAGAACATGATCACCGGCGCCGCGCAGATGGACGGCGCAATCCTGGTGGTCTCCGCGGCGGACGGCGCGATGCCCCAGACGCGCGAGCACATCCTGCTCGCCCGTCAGGTGGGCGTGCCGTACATCGTCGTCTTCCTCAACAAGGCTGACATGGTCGATGACCCCGAGCTCCTCGAGCTCGTCGAGGTCGAGATTCGCGACCTGTTGTCGGAGTACGAGTTCCCCGGCGACGACATTCCGTTCGTCATCGGCTCCGCGCTGAAGGCGCTGGAGGGCGACTCGGAGTACGAGGGCAAGATCCTCGAGCTCGCCGAGGCGCTGGACACCTATATCCCCGAGCCTGTCCGTGACCTCGACAAGCCGTTCCTGATGCCGGTGGAGGACGTGTTCTCCATCACGGGTCGCGGGACGGTGGCCACCGGCCGTATCGAGAGCGGGATCATCAAGACGGGTGAGACCGTCGAGATCGTCGGCATCCGTCCGACCACCTCGACCGTCGTCACCGGCGTGGAGATGTTCAAGAAGAACCTCGACGAGGGCCGCGCGGGCGACAACGCCGGCTGCCTTCTGCGAGGGACCAAGCGTGAGGAGATCGAGCGCGGCCAGGTGCTCTGCAAGCCCGGCTCGATCACCCCGCACACCAAGTTCAAGGCCGAGGTCTACGTCCTCAAGAAGGAGGAGGGCGGGCGTCACACCCCGTTCTTCACCGGTTATCGGCCGCAGTTCTACTTCCGCACGACCGACGTCACCGGCGTGGCCAACCTGCCCGAGGGCACCGAGATGGTCATGCCCGGCGACAACGTCCAGATGGAGATCGAGCTGATCCAGCCGATCGCCATGGACCAGGGTCTGCGGTTCGCGATCCGGGAGGGCGGCCGTACGGTCGGCTCCGGGGTCGTCACCGAAGTCATTCAGTAGTTGCAGTGGGCGGCGGGCCCGATCTTCGGGTCCGCCGCTTTCTTTTGCCAAGTCAGATACGACAGACATCGGCCGCGCGAGCTGGTCCAGGCGCGGCCGCGTCAATGAGAGAACGAAAGCTCTAGAAGAAGTCCGTGGCAACAATCGCTCAAAACAAGATCCGCATTCGCCTGAAGTCCTATGACCACACGGCGATCGAGACGGCGGCCAAGGAGATCGTCGAGACGGCGACGCGTACCGGCGCGACCGTCTCCGGGCCCGTGCCGCTGCCGACGGAGAAGAACGTGTACTGCGTGATCCGGTCGCCATTCAAGGACAAGGATTCCCGTGAGCACTTCGAGATCCGCACCCACAAGCGTCTGATCGACATCCACCAGCCGACGCCCAAGACCGTCGACTCGCTGCAGCGGCTCGACCATCTCCCGGCCGGCGTCGACATCGAGATCCGACTCGCCTCCTGACGATGACCGCGATCCTGGCCAAGAAGCTCGGCATGACCCAGCGTTTCCTGGACGACGGCAAGGTCGAGCGCGTCACCGTGCTCGAGGCCGGGCCGTGTCCGGTCACCGCGATCCGCACCGTCGAGCGCGACGGCTACGAGGCCGTCCAGCTTGCCTTCGGGGCGTGCAAGGAGAAGGTCCTCACCAAGGCCGAGCTCGGCCACCTCAAGAAGGCCGACGCCTCCGCGCACCGTCACGTCGCCGAGTTCCGCGACCACGCCGGCGAGCTGCTGGTGGGGGAGACGGTCACCGTCGACGCGTTCGAGGTCGGTCAGAAGGTCAAGATCTCCGGGAAGTCCAAGGGCAAGGGCTTCGCCGGCACGATCAAGCGCCACAACTTCTCGTCGGGACCGAAGTCCCACGGCTCCCACAACGTCCGTGCTCCGGGCTCCATCGGTGCCTCGGCCACGCCGTCACGCGTCTTCAAGGGCATTCGCGGTCCCGGCCGGATGGGCGGTGGACGGGTCACCCAGCGCGGCCTGACGATCGTCGAGATCATGCCCAACCGCAACCTTCTGCTCGTGCGCGGCGCCGTGCCCGGGCCCACCGGCTCCACCGTGGAGGTGCGCACCGATGGCTAGGACCGCGCCCAAGCTCGGCGGAGGCTCGGCGTACGCTGGACGCGACCGCGTTCGAGGCGAGCTTCAACATGGCTCTGGTCCACGAGGCCGTGCGCGCAGAGCTCAACGCGCGCCGGCAGGGCACCCACGCCACCAAGACGCGGGGCGAGGTGTCGGGCGGTGGCGCCAAGCCGTGGCGCCAGAAGGGCACCGGCCGTGCTCGCGCCGGGTCGTCGCGCTCGCCGGTGTGGACCGGCGGCGGCACCGTCTTCGGGCCCCATCCTCGCCACTACACCGTCAAGGTCAACCGCAAGGCGCGCCGTGCCGCGCTGCGGGCGGCGCTGTCGCTGCACGCCGAGCGCGAGTCGCTGGCAGTGTTCGACGCGACCGGGTTCGATACGCCGTCGACCAAGCAGGCCGTGGAGCTGCTCGACGGCTGGCTGTCCACCGACCAGAAGGGCTCGACGCTGGTCCTCCTCTCCGAGGACGAGGCCAACGCCGGCCTGTCGTTCCGCAATCTGCGCGCCGTCGACGTGATGCCGGTCGCCGACGCCGGCGTCGCCGACGTCATCCGCGCCGCGACGTTGCTCGTGTCCGAGACGGCGCTCGAGGAGCTCGTCGCGCGCGCGAACAGCAATGCCACCGGCTCTGACTCCGGCGACAAGGAGGCCGCGTGATGGATGCCAGCCAGGTCATCATCCGCCCGGTCGTGTCCGAGAAGTCCTTCGTGCTCGCCGAGGCCGGCAAGTACACATTCCGCGTCCACGACCGGGCGCACAAGACGCAGATCCGCCAGGCCGTCGAGCAGCTGTGGGACGTCAAGGTGGTTGAGGTCCGCACCGCCTCGGTGAAGTCCAAGCCCAAGCGCCGCGGGCAGACCGCGGGGCGCACGCGCCAGTGGAAGAAGGCCATGGTCCAGCTGCGCGAGGGCGATTCGATCCCGATCTTCCAGGCGTTCGAGGCGCCCGAGTAATGCCGATCCGCAAGCCAAAGCCGACGTCGCCAGGACTGCGCTTCGTCTCCTATCCCGACTTCGCGGAGGTCACTCGGACCACCCCGGAGAAGTCGCTCACCGAGGGGCTGAAGAAGTCCGGCGGGCGCAACTCCAACGGACGCAAGACCGCGCGTCACCGCGGCGGCGGCGCCAAGCGCCTCTACCGCCGGATCGACTTCAAGCGGCGCAAGGACGGGATCCCGGCCAAGGTGGCCGAGATCGAGTACGACCCCAACCGGTCGGCCTACATCGCGCTGCTGCACTACGCCGACGGTGAGAAGAGCTACATCCTGGCGCCGAACCGGCTGCGCGTCGGAGCGACCGTGATGTCGGGCCCGGGCGCCGACATCCGCGTCGGCAACGCGCTGCCGCTGTCGGACATGCCGCCCGGCACGATCGTCCACAACGTGGAGCTGACCCCCGGACGCGGCGGCCAGATGGCCCGCTCCGCCGGCACCGGCGTACAGCTCCTGGCCAAGGAGGGCGACTACGCCACCCTCCGCCTGCCTTCGGGCGAGATGCGGATGGTCCGTGCGGAGTGCCGCGCCACGGTCGGCACGATCGGCAACTCCGACCATCAGAACGTCAAGATCGGCAAGGCCGGGCGCAAGCGCCACATGGGCGTGCGCCCGCAGACCCGCGGTACCGCGATGAACCCGGTCGACCACCCGCACGGCGGTGGCGAGGGTTCGACGACCCCGGGTCGCCACCCGGTGACCCCGTGGGGTGTGCCCACGCTGGGGTACCGCACCCGCAAGAAGAACAAGCGATCCGACCAGTACATCGTGCGCGGCCGGAGACGAGGGAAGAAGCGATGAGCCGTTCGAGCAAGAAGGGGCCGTTCGTGCAGGAGCGGCTGATGACGCGCATCGAGGCCATGAATGCCTCCGGCGAGAAGCGCATGATCCGGACGTGGTCGCGCACGTCGACCATCTTCCCGGAGATGGTGGGCCACACGATCGCTGTCCACGACGGGCGCAAGCACGTGCCCGGTGTTCGTCTCGGAGTCGATGGTCGGCCACAAGCTCGGCGAGTTCGCGCCGACGCGTCTGTACCGCGGTCACGCGGGAACAGGTAAGAGGCGATGACCGACGAGCCTGACAAGACCGAGGACGTCGAACCCGACGCCGAGGAGACCGAGGCCGTCGCCGCCGACGCCGCGGCCGCGGGCGCCGATGCCCCCGAGGCCGACGCCCCCGAGGCCGACGCCCCCGAGGCCGACGCCGCGGAGGACGAGGCCGTCGAGCCCGTCGCCGAGGAAGCGCCGGAGCCCGAAGCCGAGAAGGCCCCCAAGCCGCGCCGCCGGCGCCGCAAGGCCGCCGAGCCCGTGGCGGAGGAGCCCGCCGAGGAGGCGCCCGCCGATCCCGATCTCGAGGCCGCCGAAGCGGCTGAGGACGAAGCCGAGGCTGAGGCCGCCGGTGAGGAGCCCGAGGCCGACGCCGAGGAGCCCGCCCCCGCCCGCCCTGCCCGCTCGGCGCCGTCACGTCGCCGCGGCCGCCGCGATCCCAGCCTGCCGGCGCCGGTTGTGCGTGCGCAGGCCAAGTACGTGCGCTCCTCGGCACGCAAGGCCCGGCTCGTCTGCGACCACATCCGCGGGAAGTCCGTGGAGGAGGCGCGAGCTATCCTGGCTCTCACGCCACGCGCGATCGCGCGGGACTGGAGCAAGTTGCTCGAGTCCGCGGTTGCGAACGCCGAGCACAATCACGAGCTCGTGGGCGAGGACCTGTACGTCAAGTCGGTGCACGCCGACGAGGGTCCGACGATCAAGCGGTTCCGGCCGCGCGCGATGGGTCGCGCCACCCGGATCCGCAAGCGAACCAGCCACCTCACGATCTTGCTCACGCCAAAGGACTAAGACAGACACATGGGTCAGAAAGTTCACCCCGAATCGATCCGCGTGGGCTACATCCACGACTGGAAGTCGAACTGGTTCAACGAGAAGAACTTCTCGGACTTCCTGCACGAGGACACGCAGATCCGCGAGCACATCGTCGGGCGGCTCTCGCACGCCGGCCTGTCGGACATCACGATCCGCAAGAACGTCACCGAGGTGGAGATCAACATCCACACGGCGCGGCCGGGCATCGTGATCGGCAAGTCCGGCTCCGAGGTCGACCAGCTGCGCCGCGACCTGCACCGGATCACCGGCAAGCAGGTCAAGGTCAACATCCTGGAGATCAAGCGCCCCGAGCTCGACGCGCGCCTGGTGGCGCAGTCGATCGCCGAGCAGCTGCAGAACCGCGTCGCCTTCCGCCGCGCCATGAAGCGCGCGCTCACCAGCGCCATGCGCTCCGGCGCCAAGGGCGTCAAGGTTCAGGTGTCCGGTCGCCTCGGCGGCGCGGAGATGGCCCGCACCGAGGGCTATTCCGACGGCCGCGTCCCACTTCACACGCTGCGCGCCGACATCGACTATGGCTTCCACGAGGCCCGCACCACGTTCGGCCGGATCGGCGTCAAGTGCTGGATCAACAAGGGCGAGATCATGCCCGAGGGCTACACCGGTGCCGACCTGACGATCATGGACGAGCCCGCGCCCCAGAGCCCCCGAGCGGGGCGGACGCGACGGCCGCGGCGGACGCGATGGTCGCGACGGCGGCGGACGCGGTCGTGGTGGTCGTGGCGGTCCCGGTGGTCGCGGTGGCGGCCCCGGCGGTCGTGGCGGCTCCGGTGGTCCCGGTGGCCCTGGTGGCCCCGGCGGTCGCGGTCGCGGCGGCGGACCGGGCGGTCGTAGTGGCGGTCCCGGTGGTTCGGGCGGTCCCGGCGGCGGCGGTGGTCGCGGTCGTGGCGGCGGTCCCGGTGGTCCCGGCGGTTCCGGTGGCGGTCCCGGCGGCGGTCGTGGCCGCGGCGGTGGCGGCGGTGGCGGCGGCGGCGGTGGTTACCGCGGCGGCGGCGGCGGTGGTGGTGCCGGTGGCGGTGGCGGCGGCGGTGGTTACGGCGGCGGCGGCGGCGGAGGCGGCGGCGGCCGTGGTCCGCGCCAGGGCGGCGGGGCGGGCGGGTCCGGCGGTTCCGGGTCCGGCGGTCCCAGCGGCGGCGGCGGCGGCGGCGGCGGCACAGGGTGGTCGTTCCTGATGCTGTCCCCCAAGCGCGTCAAGCACCGCAAGCAGCATCGCGGACGGCGACACGGTCTGAGCCGTGGTCAGGTGAAGGTCCAGTTCGGCGAGTACGGCCTGAAGGCGTTGGACGCCGGCTGGCTGACCAACCGCCAGATCGAGGCCGCTCGTATCGCCATGACCCGCAAGATCCGCCGTGGCGGAAAGGTCTGGATCAACGTGTATCCGGACAAGCCGTTCACCAAGAAGCCGGCTGAGACCCGCATGGGCTCCGGCAAGGGCTCGCCCGAGGGCTGGGTCGCCGTGGTCAAGCCCGGACGGGTCATGTTCGAGCTGGCCGGCGTGCCCGAGGATCTCGCGCGCGAGGCCATGCGACTGGCCGGCCACAAGCTTCCCGTGCGGACCAAGTTCGTGATGCGAGAGGACGCGTGATGCGGCCCGCCGATCTGCGCGACCTCTCCGACAACGAGCTTGCCGAGCACGTCGCCACCTCGCGGCGCGAGCTGTTCGGCCTGCGCTTCCAGCACGCCACCGGTGAGCTGGACAACACCGCGGGGCTGCGGCGCGCCAAGCGCGAGGTTGCCCGCGCGCTGACGGTCGCGCGCCAACGTGAAATCGACGTCCAGAGTCAGACAGGAAATGGCTGAAGACCAGACACCCGAGAACGCTGAAGAGACGGCCGACGCGCCGGAGACGGCCGAGGCCGAGGCTCCCGTGGCTGAGGCGCCCGCCGAGGCGCCCGCCGGCGAGCCCCAGGAGGTCCTGGCGCCCAAGGAGCGCCGCCAGCGCGCTCGCGCTGCCAAGGCGGCCAAGACCAAGGCGCGGCCCGCGCGTACCCCCGAGGAGCGCCACGCCGACCGCCTCACCGAGCGCGCCAAGAAGGCCGCGTCGCGCCGCGCCGGCCGTGCCAAGGCGACCGCGAAGCACAAGGCCGAGGCGCACAGCCGGGCGGCCACGCCTCCCCGTGAGCATGTGGTGGGGCAGCAGAAGGTCCGCCAGGGCATCGTCGTCTCCGACAAGGCCGACAAGACCATCACGGTGCGCATCGACACGGCTCGGCGCCACCGGCGCTACGACAAGATCGTGCGCACCTCCAGGACCCTGCACGCCCACGACGAGTCCAACGACGCCAACATCGGCGACACCGTGATCGTCCGCGAGGCCCGGCCCCTGTCACGCAGCAAGCGCTGGCGGCTCGTCCAAGTGGTCGAAAGGGCCAAGTAGCGATGATCCAGAACGAGACCCGACTGCGCGTCGCCGACAACTCCGGCGCCCGCGAGATTCTCGTCATCCGCGTCCGCGGCGGCTCACGCCGGCGTTACGCGGGCGTCGGCGACACGATCACCGCGACCGTCAAGACCGCGAGCCCGCAGGGCTCGGTCAAGAAGGGCGAGGTCGTGACCGCCGTCGTCGTGCGCACCAAGAAGTCCTATGGGCGCGAGGACGGGACCTACATCGCCTTCGACGAGAACGCCGCCGTGCTCATCGATGCGGCCAACAACCCGCGCGGGACCCGCATCTTCGGCCCCGTGGCCCGTGAGCTGCGCGAGCGCAACTTCATGAAGATCGTCTCCCTGGCGCCGGAGGTGCTCTAGTGCCCGCGCGGATCAGAAAGGGCGACCAGGTCATGGTGATCAGCGGCAAGGACCGCGGCAAGACCGGCACGGTGTTGGCCGTGATGCCCCAGAAGGAGCGGGTCACCGTCGAGGGCCTGAACATGATCAAGCGACACCAGCGGCCCACCCAGACGGCCGCCGGCCAGCAGGGCGGAGGCGTGATCGAACGCGAGGGCCCGATCCACGTCTCTAATGTGATGCTGGTCGACCCCAAGGACGGCAAGCCGACGCGGGTCGGCATCGAGATCGAGGACGGCAAGCGCCTGCGCGTGTCCAAGCGCAGCGGCGCCCGTCTGGATTAGGAACCACAAGAGCTATGGCGACAGCATCTCCCACCACCGCACGACTGAAGTCGCGATACAACGACGAGATCCGTCCTGCCCTCGTGCAGCGGTTCGGCTACTCGACGCCCATGCAGGCACCGCGGATCCTCAAGATCACGGTCAACATGGGCTGCGGCGACGCCAAGCAGGACTCCAAGGTCCTCGACGCCGCCTCAGAGCAGTTGGGCACGATCACCGGGCAGAAGCCCAACATCCGGCGCGCCCGCAAGTCGATCGCGCAGTTCAAGGTCCGCGAGGGCATGCCGGTGGGCGTCGCGGTCACGCTGCGCAACGAGCGGGCTTACGAGTTCCTGGACCGGCTCATGTCGATCGCGATCCCGCGGATCCGCGACTTTCGCGGGCTCAACCCACGCGCCTTCGACGGCCGCGGCAACTACTCGATGGGCGTGCGCGAGCAGATCATCTTTCCCGAGATCGACTATGACGAGATCGATCAGGTCCGCGGTTTGGACATCACGATCACGACGTCCGCGGCCAGCGACCAGGAGGCCTTCGCACTGCTCGAGGCGCTCGGGATGCCGTTTTCGAAGGAGGGCCGGCCCGCCTGGGCGGAGACAGTTTCCCGTGCGGCGGACGAGCCGGCCGTGAACGAGACTTAGAAGGAGTTACGTGGCGAAGCTTTCACAGCGCGTCCGCCAGCAGCGGACACCGAAGTACAAGACCCGGGGCTACACCCGGTGCCGTCGTTGCGGCCGTGCCCGCGCGGTCTATCGCAAGTTCGGCCTCTGCCGGATCTGCCTGCGCGAACTGGCGCACAACGGCTACATCCCCGGCATGACCAAGAGCAGCTGGTAGCGCTATGTCGATGACCGACCCCGTCGCCGATTTCCTGACGCGGCTGCGCAACGCCGCCAAGGCCCAGCACCACGATGTGGCGATCCCGTCGTCCAAGCTCAAGCGCGAGCTGGCGCGGATCCTCAAGGAGCAGGGCTACATCGACGCCTACCAGATCGATGCCCCGGGAGTGGGTGGGAACACCTCTCCCAACGAGCGGATCACCGTCACCCTCAAGTACACCGATGACCGCAAGCCGGTCATCAGCGGCATCCAGCGCGTGTCGCGCCCGGGACAACGCACCTACGTCGACCACGCGCACATCCCGCGGATCGACGGCGGCATGGGAACCGCGATCATCTCGACCTCCAAGGGCGTCATGACCGGCCACGAGGCCCGCCAGCAGGGCGTCGGCGGCGAGGTCGTGGCGCGGGTCTGGTAAGGGTGGGTGTGAGCTAGTACACGATGTCCAGAATCGGCAGACAACCCATTCCGGTCCCCTCGGGCGTGTCGATCGCGATCGAGCCCGAGCGCGTCACCGTCAACGGCCCCAAGGGCGAGCTCACCGAGCGCATCAACCGCGACATCGGCGTGGAGCAGGTCGGCGAAGAGGTCCTGGTCACCCGGCCCACCGACCGCGGCGAGCACCGCGCCCTGCACGGGCTGACCCGCACGCTGGTGGCCAACATGGTCAAGGGCGTGACCGACGGCTTCGAGAAGCGCCTGGAGATCCAGGGCGTCGGCTACCGCGCCGCGCTGCGCGGCCGCGACCTGGAGCTGGCGCTGGGCTACTCGCACCCGGTGTCGGTCAAGGCGCCTGACGGCATCGAGTTCGAGGTTCCCCTGCCCACCCGGATCGTGGTGCGCGGCGCCTCCAAGCAGCAGGTCGGCGAGATCGCGGCCTACATCCGCAAACAGCGCAAGCCCGAGCCCTACAAGGGCAAGGGGATCCGCTACGAGGGCGAGTACGTCGCCCGGAAGGTCGGTAAGCGAGCATGACCGTTCAGACCAAGCCCCAGGCGCGGCTGCGCCGCCGCCGCCGCGTCCGCGCCAAGGTCAGCGGCACGGCCGAGCGGCCGCGGATCTCGGTGTTCCGCTCCAACCGCGGGATCTTCGCTCAGCTCATCGACGACGACGCCGGCCGCACGTTGGCCGCCGTCAACTGGACCGAGGCCGATCTGCGCTCGCTCAGCGGTGCCGAGCAGGCCAAGCGCGCGGGCGAGGTCCTGGCCCAGCGGGCCAAGGCGGCGGGCGTGGAGTCCGCCGTATTCGATCGTGGCGGCTACCAGTACCACGGTCGGGTCAAGGCGCTGGCGGAGGGCGCGCGGGAGGGCGGCCTGCGGCTCTAAGCCGAGGGCGAGCCGCTACTCTCAGACCAAGCCATGGCAACCGATCGCTCAGTTTCAGCCGCGGGTCTCGACCTGCAGGAGCGCGTGGTGGAGATCAACCGCGTCGCCAAGGTCGTCAAGGGCGGCCGCCGCTTCTCGTTCACCGCACTTGTGGTGGTGGGCGACGAGCGCGACGTCGTCGGGATCGGCTACGGGAAGGCCAACGAGGTCCCCGTCGCCATCCAGAAGGGCGTCGAGCGCGCCAAGAAGAACCTCTACCGCGTGCCCAAGCACGGCAGCACGATCACGCACTCGACCACCGGGATCTTCGGGGCCGGCCGCGTGTTCCTGAAGCCGGCGGCGCCCGGTACCGGGGTCATCGCCGGCGGCGGCGTGCGCGCGGTGCTCGAGCTCGCCGGGATCCACGACATCCTCTCCAAGAGCCTCGGCTCCCAGAACCCGATCAACCTCGTCAAGGCGACGATGGCGGGCCTGGAGTCGCTGCGCACCCCCGATGAGGTCGCCAAACTGCGCGGCCTGTCGATCAACCAGGTGCTCGGGCTGACCAGCGAGAGTGAAACCGATCCCACCCACCCTGCCGACACTCCGGCCGCAACCGCCAACGGCACCGCCAACGGCGTTGCCGCCGAGCCCGCCGAGTCCGAGGCCGCGGAGGCGAGCGCGTGAGTACGGTCAAGCTGACCCAGCGCAAGAGCCGCAACGGCTGTGACCAGCGACAGCTCGACACGCTGCGGTCGTTGGGCCTGCGCCGTATCGGCCAAAGCGTCGAGATCAACGACACGCCGCAGATCCGCGGCATGATCGCCAAGGTCGCGCACCTCGTGGAGGTGCAGGACTCGTGAGCGCCACTCGCGAGCAGGAGACCGAGGAGCGGATCGGGCTGCACAACCTCAAGCCGGCTCCGGGCTCGCGCCGCCCGCGCAAGCGCGTCGGTCGCGGCGAGGGGTCGGGAACCGGCAAGACCGCCGGCCGCGGGCAGAAGGGGTACGGCTCGCGCTCGGGCGCCAAGCAACGCGCCCGCTTCGAGGGCGGCCAGATGCCGATTCACATGCGGATGCGCAAACTGCGCGGTCCGCACATGAAGAAGTCGATGCCGTTCGAGCCGTTCCGGACGCACACGCAGCCGGTCAACCTGCTCGACCTCGAGGCCCGCTTCGCCGCCGGCGACGCGGTCACCTTGGAGGCCATGAAGGGCAAGGGGCTGGCCACCCGCAAGGACGTCCCGGTCAAGATCCTCGCCAAGGGCGAGATCACGATCGCGCTCACGGTCCACGCCCACGGCTTCTCCAAGACCGCCCGCGAGCGCATCGAAGCCGCAGGCGGCACCTGCCAGGTCATCGAGAGCTGAGGGGCCCCGCGGGATGATCGCCACGATCCTCGGAGGTCTCAGGGTCGCGGAGATCCGCAAGAAGATCCTGTTCACGGCGGCGCTGCTCGCGCTCTACCGCCTCGGGGCCCACATCCCGGCGCCCGGGATCAGTCCGAAGGCTGTCAACGCGATCCAGCAGAACCTCAGCGGCAACAGCATCCTGGGCCTGCTGAACCTGTTCAGCGGCGGCGGCCTGGGCCGGATCGCGATCTTCGCGCTGGGGATCATGCCCTACATCACCGCCTCGATCATCCTGCAGCTGCTGCAGGTGGTCGTCCCCTCCCTGGAGAAGCTCTCCAAGGAGGGCGAGGTCGGCCAGGCGCGGATCACCCAGTACACCCGCTATCTCACCGTCGGGCTGGCGTTCGCCCAGTCCATCGGCTACGTCTTCCTGTTCCGCAGCTTCGAGAAGAGCGCCCAAGAGTCGCTGATCCCGAACTTCACCCTGTTCAAGGTGTTCCTGATCGTGATCTCGCTGACCGCGGGCACCGTCCTGCTGATGTGGATGGGCGAGCTCATCACCCAGCGCGGGATCGGCAACGGGATCTCGCTGCTGATCTTCGCCTCGATCGTGTCGCGCATCCCATCCGGGATCAGCGCCTGGTGGAACAACCCCGATCAGGTCTTCAAGGTGATCATGCCCTTCATCGCCATCGGCGTGGTGGCCGCGGTGGTGTTCGTCCAGGAGGGCCAGCGGCGCATCCCCGTCCAGTACGCCAAACGCGTGGTCGGAAGACGCATGACCCAGGGCGGCCAGACCTACCTGCCGCTGAAGGTCAACATGGCCGGCGTCATCCCGGTGATCTTCGCCGCCAGCGTGATGGCGATCCCGCCGACGCTCGGTCAGCTCATCGGCCAGAACCGCACGGGCTTCGGCACCGACCTCTACACCTTCTTCGCCCCCGGCGGCTGGCACTACGTACTGGGCGAGTGCGTGTTGATCGTGCTCTTCACCTACTTCTATACGGCGGTCACGTTCAATCCCGTCGATCAAGCTGACAACCTGCGCAAGTACGGGGGGTTCATCCCGGGGGTGAGACCCGGCCGGCCAACGGCCGAGTTCCTCGATCGCATCCTTGCCCGGCTGACCTTCCCCGGGGCATTGTTCCTGGCCGCGATCGCGGCTCTGCCGACGATCCTCATCAACCAGACGAGCGCGAACTTCGCGTTCGGGGGCACGTCGATCCTCATCGTGATCGGGGTGGCTCTGGACACGATGAAACAACTCGAAGCCCAGATGATGATGCGCAACTACGAGGGGTTCTTGAAGTAGGCCTCGGGCCGGGTCGGACGCCCCGGCGCGTGAGTTTCGCCTCGGCCGTGCGTTGGATGACCCTGCCCGCCTTGAGGGCGGCCTACCGATAGAGTGCGCGCGTGGCTCAGCAGCTCAATCTCATCCTTTTCGGTCCTCCCGGGGCCGGCAAGGGCACGCAGGCCGAACGCCTGCGCAAGGACTTCGAGCTGCCCTACATCGCCACCGGGGACATGCTCCGCACCAACGTCAAGGATGAGACGGAGCTCGGCAAGCAGGCCAAGGCCTACATGGACGCCGGCGACCTCGTGCCCGACGAGCTCATCGTCGCCATGGCCGCCGATCGCCTCAACGCGGACGACGCCCAGGACGGCTTCATTCTCGACGGATTCCCGCGCACCATCGACCAGGCGCAGGCCCTGGAGAAGCAGCTGTCGGACATGGGCCGGCGGGTCACCGCGGCGCTGCTCATCGACGTACCCGACGAAGAGGTCATCCGGCGTCTGTCGGGCCGGCGGATGTGCGTGAAGTCCGGCCACAGCTATCACGTCGAGTTCGACCCGCCCAAGCACGACGGGGTCTGCGACCAGGACGGCTCGCGGCTGGTGCAGCGCGACGACGACAAGCCCGAGGTGATCGAGAACCGGCTGAGTGTCTACCACGACAAGACCAAGCCGCTGATCGACTACTACGACCAGCTCGGGCTCATGCGCCGGATCGATGGCACGCGCGAGCCCGCCGACGTCCACGGCCATATCCGCGCGGTGATCGCCACGCTGCGCCTCGAGGAGGACGTCTAGGGCGCGCGGTCGGCGCCGTGTTTCCCGGGTCGGGCGAGGTCGCGTTAGCTAGCATCGGGCCCGGAACCTGGACGGATGAGATGATCATCAAGAAGACCCCCGAGGAGATGGACCGCATGGCCGCGGCAGGAGCGATCCTGGTGCGGACGATGAGCCTGCTGGCCGCGAAGATCCGGCCGGGAGTCACCACCAAGGAACTCGATGAGGCCGCCGAGCGGTTCATCCGCTCCCAGGGCGCCACGCCGGCGTTCAAGGGCTACCGCGGCTTCCCCGGGTCGATCTGCGCGTCGCCCAACTCGATGATCGTCCACGGTATCCCCGGGCCCTACCGGCTGGCCAAGGGCGACATCCTGTCCGTCGACATCGGGGTGGTGCTCGACGGGTGGGTTGCCGACGCCGCGCGGACGTTCGCGGTGGGACCGATCAGCCCGGTGGCGCAGAAGCTGCTGCAGGTCACCGAAGAGTCGCTGATGGTGGCGGTGCCCGTATGCGTCGCCGGCAACCGGCTCGGCGACATCGGCCACGCCGTCCAGCAGCACGTCGAGGCCGCGGGCCTGTCGGTGGTACGTTCGCTGGTCGGCCACGGGATCGGCCGCGACATGCACGAGGAGCCCCAGATCCCCAACTACGGGCAGCCCGGGACGGGGATCGTGCTCGAGGAGGGGATGGTCATGGCGATCGAGCCGATGGTGACCGCGGGCCGCCACGCCGTTCGTGTCGCCGACGACCACTGGTCGATCTTCTCCCAGGACGGCTCGCTGGCCGCCCACTTCGAGTTCACGATCGCGATCACGGCCGACGGTCCCCGGGTCCTCACGCCCTGGCACGAGGCCGGCGCAGCGAGCGCCGTGGCGTAGGCTGTACGGGGGTCTGGGGGCCTAGCAGACCGCCCGGCGGGAGCGCGGAGACCCCTGCTAACATCCCCCGGTGCGCCTGCAGCGCGACCGTTTGTCGCTGCGTGGCGCCTCTTCGGTGCGGTAGCGGCGACTGCAACGGTCGCCAGAGCCGGGCCGAGGATCAACAAGGAACTTTGTCCGCGAATTTTGAGAGCGAATCAGCGTGAAGGTACGACCGTCGGTCAAGCCAATGTGTGAGAAGTGCAAGATCATCCGCCGGCACGGGCGCGTGCTGGTGATCTGTCCCAATCCCCGGCACAAGCAGCGGCAGGGCTAACCCTCGCTCAGGTAAGGAAGCTCGGAATGGCGCGAATTTCAGGGGTGAACATCCCCCTCAACAAGCGGGTCGAGATCGGCCTGACATACATCTACGGGATCGGCCGCTCGACCTCGAACGAGCTCCTGGCCAAGGTCGGCGTCGAGCCTGACCGCAAGGTCCGCGATCTCACCGAGGACGAGGTCGTGCAGCTGCGCGATCTCATCGACAACTCGCTGACCGTCGAGGGAGACCTGCGTCGCGAGCGGTCCCAGAGCATCAAGCGGCTGCAGGAGATCGGTAGCTACCGTGGCCTGCGCCATCGTCGCGGCCTGCCCGTCCGCGGCCAGAACACCAAGACCAACGCCCGCACGCGCAAGGGCCCCAAGCGGAT
Organism: uncultured Actinomycetota bacterium; assembly: GCA_963708835.1. Lineage (GTDB taxonomy): Bacteria > Actinomycetota > Thermoleophilia > Solirubrobacterales > Solirubrobacteraceae > Palsa-465. The sequence continues at coordinate 434,741 of CAVPUB010000006.1, forward strand.
GCAGGTGGCCGGCAAGAAGAAAGCCGGCAAGAAGTGAGTCCAGCCCCCCGGAGACCACAGCGCGGCCGTCGCCGCGTGCGCAAGAACATCCCCGTCGGGCAGGCGCACATCAAGACTTCTTTCAACAACACGATCGTCTCGCTCACCGACCGCGAGGGGAACGTCATTGCGTGGGAGTCCGCCGGCGGCGCCGGGTTCAAGGGCAGCCGCAAGTCGACCCCGTTCGCGGCGCAGGTGACCGCCGACGCCGCCGCCCGCAAGGGGATCGAGCACGGCCTCCAGAAGGTCGAGGTGTTCGTGAAGGGTCCCGGCTCCGGGCGCGAGACGGCGATCCGATCGTTGCAGGCCGCTGGCCTGGAGGTGACCGGCGTCAAGGACGTCACCCCCCAGGCGCACAACGGCTGCCGACCCCGAAAGCGCAGGCGCGTCTGACATGGCTCGAGACACAGGTCCACAGTGCAAGCAGTGCCGCCGGGAGGGGCAGAAGCTCTTCCTCAAGGGCGAGCGTTGCCTCACCGACAAGTGCGGCGTCGAGCGCCGCTCCTACCCGCCCGGAGAGCATGGCCGCGGCCGGCAGAAGCAGAGCGAGTACCGCGTCCAGCTGCGCGAGAAGCAGAAGGCCAAGCGGTACTACGGCGTCCTGGAGAAGCAGTTCGCGATCTATTACGACAAGGCCAGCCGCCAGCAGGGCGTCACCGGCGAGAACCTCCTGCGCATGCTCGAGTGCCGGTTTGACAATGTCCTCGTCCGACTCGGCTTCGCGGCCTCGCGCCGTCAGGCGCGGCAGCTGATCCTGCACGGCCACTGGACCGTGAACGGTCGCCGGGTGAACATCCCCAGCTACCAGCTGCGCGACAACGACGTGATCGCGATCCACCAGAAGTCGACGGCGGGTCAGGTGATCCGTGATGCGACAGAGCTGACCGGGCAGGTTCCGGCATGGCTGCAGGCGGACCACGAAGGGCTCACGGCCAAGGTCCTGCGCAAGCCGGAGCGGCGTGAAATCGCCGCGCCGGTGGCAGAGCAGCTCATCGTCGAGCTGTACTCGAAGTAGACGAACTTTTGAACGCCGCCGCGGGCCGGAGGGCACGGGTCGGCGCTGAACGCCGCCGCCCAGGCGGTCAGAACCCACGAAGTTAGGACATCTGATGCTTGATTTCCAAGTGCCCCGAATCTCCAGCGAGTCGGTCGACGACACTCGCGGTTCGTTCACGATCGAACCTCTGGATCGGGGATTCGGCTACACCTTTGGTAACTCGCTGCGACGCGTGCTGCTCTCATCGCTCGCCGGCGCGGCGGTCACCAGCGTTCGCATCGAGGGCGTCGCGCACGAGTTCTCGACGATCCGCGGCGTCAAGGAGGACGTGACCGACATCGTCCTCAACCTCAAGGGCATCGTGTGCCGGATGCACTCCGACGCCACCGAGATCGAGGCGCCACTGGTCGTCACCGGTCCCGGCGAGATCACGGCCAAGGACATCGACCTGCCTTCCGGCGTGGAGATCCTCAACCCGGACGCGCATATCGCGACGCTGGAGAAGAAGACCAAGCTCGAGGTCTACCTCACCATCGGCCGCGGGCGCGGCTACCGCCCGGCGGAGGAGAACAAGTCGCCCGATCAGCCCATCGGGGTGATCCCGATCGACTCCATCTTCTCGCCGGTGCGCCGCGTCGCCTACAACGTCGAGCAGGCCCGCGTCGGCCAGAAGACCGACTTCGACAAGCTCACGCTGGACATCGAGACCGACGGCTCAATCGACCCGCATGCCGCGCTCCGTGAGGCGGCGGAGATCCTCATCTCCCAGCTGGCGATCTTCACCGACGCCGACCGCGTCGTGGAGTTGCGCGACGTCGGTCCGTCCGGCGCGCTCGATCCCGGACTGGTCGGCGGCGGCCAGGTCGGCGCCGCGTCGCGTCCGCCCAACGCCATGGACGACATCCTCATCGAGGAGCTCGAGCTGGGCGTGCGCTCGTACAACTGCCTCAAGCGGGCCGGCATCCAGACGGTCGGCGACCTCGTCTCCAAGACCGAAGGGGAGCTCAACGCCATCCCCAACTTCGGCAAGAAGTCCATCGACGAAGTGATCGAGACCCTGCACGCGCGCGGTCTGGCGCTCCGTAACGACTAACATCGTCCCCGCGCCATGAGACACCAGCGTCAGCGATACCAGCTCAGCCGCTCAGCGTCGCACCGCAAGGCACTGCTGATGAACCTCTCCAAAGAGGTGATCGAGCACGAGCGCATCCAGACCACCGAGGCCAAGGCCAAGGCGGTCAAGCCGGAGGTGGAGAAGCTGATCACGCTGGCCAAGCGCGGCGACCTCCACGCCCGCCGCCAGGCGCTGTCGGCCCTCGGTCAGGACAAGTTCACCGTCTACAAGCTGTTTGAGGAGATCGCCCCGCGCTACACCGAGCGCCCGGGCGGCTACACCCGGATCCTCAAGCTGGGCCCGCGGCGGTCGGACTCGACCGAGATGGTCTTGCTCGAGCTGGTCTAGCGGCAGCGGTCGGTGCCGGTGGGAATGGCCCCCGCCCGGCGGCCCGGGAGCGCGGGTCCGAGCTCTCGCGTGCTGATCGAATACGACGGGACCGAGTTCTCAGGCTGGGCGCGTCAGCCCGGCCTGCGCACGGTTCAGGGCGAGCTGGAGCGCGCGCTGTGTGTGGCGCTGCGGCGCGAGAGCGTGCCGCTCACCGTCGCCGGGCGTACCGATGCGGGCGTGCATGCCCTGGGTCAGGTCGCCAGCTACGCAGGGGGTCCGGCCCGGCCGGACTCGCTGAACGCGCTGCTGCCCTACGACATCGCGGTGATCGAGTGCGCGGCCGCCGCCCCTGGCTTCGATGCCCGCCGTGACGCGACCAGCCGGGCCTACGTCTACCGCGTGCTCACCCGTCGCTCGCGCAGCGCCTTCGAGCGCCGGCGGGCGCTGCACTGGCCTCACCCCCTCGACGCGGGCGCGCTGCGGGCGTGCGCATCGCTGCTGGTCGGGGAGCACGACTTCACCGCCTTCACTCCGACCGAGACCGACCACGTGCGATTCGAGCGGGTCGTCCTGAGCGCGACGTGGGAGGCGGCCGGCACCGGGCTGCTCGAGTTCCGGATCGAGGCCGACGCCTTCATGCGCAACATGGTCCGGGTGCTGGTGGGCACGATGCTCGACGTCGGCGGCGGCCGGCGCTCGGCGGAGGCGTTCGGAGAGCTCCTCCGGGGCCGTCCGCGCGCCGAGGCGGGAACCACCGCGCCGCCGCAGGGGCTGCACCTCCTGGGCGCCGGGTACGGCGGCGAGCGCGTTCTCTGAGGGCGCGACGCCGGCCTGGCGGTATTTCGGCTTGGTGGGTGACCGCGGCCGCGCGCTTTCGCGACCCGAGCGCCATCCCCTTCCCGTCCAGATCCAGCCTAATCCGCAGTTGGACGGATGTTCGATGGTCTTTTCCTTGCAAAACCTTACTATTTGTCGCACATCGAGGGGCGCAGGCGTTTGGGGGTAGTCGCGGCCCGAGGGGTGATGTGGGTTTTTCACCGCTCGGGCCGCGACTCAGCGCTGGCAACGTTCCGGCCTACGCGCGCCATAGCATTGAGAGCGCGTGCGAGTACTTCTCACCAATGACGACGGGATCGAGGCCGACGGCCTGCAGGCGCTGCGCCGCGCACTGATCGCGATCCCGTCCGTCGAGCTGGCGGTGATCGCTCCTGACGGCAACCGCTCGGCGATGGCCCGCTCCATCACGACGCGCCGTCCCGTGTGGGTGCAGGAGGTCGATTTCGAGGACGGCTCGGTCGGCTACGCCACCGACGGCACGCCGGTGGACTGTGTGCGGCTGGCCCATCTGGGCCTGATCGAGGGCTTCGAGGCCGAGCTGGTGGTCTCCGGGATCAACCACGGCTCCAACCTCGGTGACGACATCACGTACTCGGGCACCGTGGCGGCCGCGCTGGAGGCGATCGTGCTCGGACTCCCGGGCATCGCCGTCTCGCAGCAGTCCACCAACCGAGAGCTGGACTTCCGCATGGGCTCGCGGTTTGACTTCAGCGTGGCCGCGAGCTTCACCGCGCGCCTGGTCGCCGAGCTGCAGAACGTCCCGCTCCCCGACGGGACGCTGCTCAACATCAACGTTCCGGGGGCCAGGCCGTCGGGCGTGTCGGTGGCGCGGCTGGGCAAGCGCGTGTACCGCGACGAGCTGGCCCTCGTCGAGGAGGATCCCAGCCACCCCCAGGGACGGCGCCTGTATCGGATCTATGGCGACGCGACGTATCTGCGCGACGAGACCGGCACCGATCTGGCCGCGGTCGCCGCGGGCGAGATCGCCGTCACGCCCATCCACTTCGATCTCACCGACCGCGACGGGATGGACTCGCTGGCGCGCTATGACCTGGCGCGCCTCATCGCCCCCGCGGCCGACGAGGTGACCGAGCGATGAGCCCGGCGGCACGGTCCGGCGCCGGCACGGACTCGGCGGCGCGAGCGGTGGAGCTGCGCAGGCTGCTCGAGTACCACGGCCATCGCTACTACGTCCTCGACGACCCCGAGATCGGCGACGACGCCTACGACGCGCTGCTCGACGAGCTGCGGAAGATCGAGGCCGATCACCCCGAGCTGCTCACCCCGGACTCTCCCACTCAGCGCGTGGGCGGCGAGCCGGTCTCGGACCTGGTCAAGGTCCGCCATCCGGAACCGATGTTGTCGCTGGCCAACGCCCGGTCAGCCGAGGAGCTCCAGGCCTGGATCCAGCGGATGCGCAACCACCTGGCGCGCGAGGGCATCGAGGATCCGGAGTTCGAGTTCGTCGCCGAGCCCAAGATCGACGGGCTGGCCATCTCGCTGATCTACCGCGACGGCGTGTTCGAGCGCGGGGCCACCCGGGGCAACGGGGAGGTGGGAGAGGACGTCACCCATAATCTGCGCACGATCGGCTCGATCCCGCTGCGCCTCGAGATGGACGGCGAGCCCCCGCCGGCGCTGCTCGAGGTGCGCGGCGAGGTGTACATGTCGCTGCCGGACTTCGCGGCGCTCAACGAGCGCCGCGCCGAGGCGGGCCTCTCGACCTTCATGAACCCGCGCAACTCCGCCGCGGGCACGATCCGCCAGCTCGACCCCAAGCTGGCCGCCGACCGGCCCCTGTCCCTGTGGTGCTACGCGATCGGGGTCACCGAAGGCCTGTCGTTCGACACCCACTGGGATGCGCTGGAATGGCTGCGCGCCCACCGCTTCCCGGTCAACCCCGACGTCCGCAAGCTCACCGATGAGCAGGAGCTGGTGGCGCAGTGCGAGTCGTGGGAGCGCCGGCGCGGGTCGCTGGAGTTCGAGATCGACGGCGTGGTGGTCAAGGTCAGCCAGTTCACGCTTCAGCGGCGGCTGGGCGTCGTCGGCCGCGACCCCCGCTGGGCGATCGCCTGGAAGTTCCCGCCGACCACGGCCGTCACCCGCCTGCTCGAGATCCGCTGGAACCCGGGCAAGTTCGGGGACCTGCACCCCTACGCGGTGGTCGAGCCCGTGCACGTCTCCGGCGTGACCATCAAGCAGGCCACGCTGCACAACGAGGAGGACATCGCGCGCAAGGACATCCGTCCCGGCGAGGAGGTGATCGTGCTGCGCGCCGGGGACGTCATTCCGCAGGTGCTCTCGCCCGCGCCCCACGTCGCCGAGCACAAGAACCGCCCCGACTCGCCCCGCCCGCCGGCACGCTGCCCGGTGTGCGACACCCCCACGGTCAAGCCCGAGGACTCCGTGTTCACCCGCTGCCCCAACCGCGACTGCGCGGGGCGCCGCTGGCAGCTGCTGACCTTCTTCGAGACCGTGCTGGATATCGACGGCCTGGGGGAGAAGCAGGTGTCGCTGTTCATGGAGCTCGGCTGGGTCCGCACGGCCGCCGACTTCTATGACCTGACCGTCGAGCAGATCGCCGAGCAGCCGGGCTTCGGACAGGTGTCGGCCGAGAAGCTCGTGTCGGCGATCGCCAGGTCCAAGGAGATGCCGTTCGGCCGCGTCCTGGTGGCCCTCGGGATCGAGGAGGTCGGCGGGGTGACGGGGCGCAACCTCGCCGCCCAGTTCCGGTCAATCGACGCCCTGCTCGCCGCCTCGGCGGAGGCGATCGAGGAGACTCCGGGGGTCGGACCCAAGATGGCCGCCACCATCCACGAGCAGCTGCATGACCCGACCATGGAGAAGCTGATCGCCGACCTGCGCGAGCGTGGCCTGCAGTTCGAGCAGGAGGGGCCCCCGCCCGGCGAGGGGCCCCTGGCCGGCAAGACCCTGGTCCTCACCGGAACGCTCCCCGAGCTCACCCGCGAGCAGGCGACCGAGCGGATCCTGGCCGCCGGCGGCCGTGTCACCGGGTCGGTTTCGCGCAAGACCGACTGGTTGGTGGCGGGGGAGAGCGCGGGGTCCAAGCTGGCCCAGGCCGAGAAGCTGGGCGTGGCGGTTCTGGACGAGCCGGGGTTGCTGGAGCTGCTGGGCGGCTGAGGGGCGGTTGGCCGTAGCGGCGGCTGCGGGATCGTCCCGCCTTCGTCGGAGCGTGACTCGGGGCACCGGCGAACGTCAACGGCGGGCTTTCGAAGACGGTCGGTGCGTGTGCGGCGGTCCAGCAGCCAATCGATGACAAACCGCGATCGACGGGCGCGGTTTGCCCGCAGATGCATGCGGGGCGACCACTTCGCTCCAAACTGCGGTGCGCCACACGGGTTTGGCAGCAAATGGTCGTTCGGGGACGGCCGCCTGCGCTTCGAGCGTCCCCTTCGTTGTCCGTTGTTGACGTGCGCCGATGCCCCGCGCCACGCAGGCGGACGACCCTAGCGGCGTCCCGCGGCCGGCCGGGGCCTGCCGGCCGAGACCTGCAGCCCTAGCCGCTGTACTTGGCCAGCGCCACCTGCATCCGGTTCTGGATCGGGTGGGCGTAGTCGGGCACGATGCCGTTCATCATCAGCGCGAAGGCCAGCGTGTGCCCATCCTTGGCGCGGCAGTAGCCCACGACGTTGGAGACGTCGTGCAGCGTGCCGGTCTTGCCGCGGCAGCGGCCCTGCGCGTAGGTGCCGCGCATCTCGTGCTGGAGGGTGCCCGTCTCCCCGGCGACGGCCAGCGATGAGGTGAACTGGGAGTTGGAGGCCATGCCGCGCAGGAGGGTGACGACCTGAACGGGGGTCGTGAAGTCCGAGCGCGAGAGCCCTGAGCCGTCGTTGAGCTGGGGGCTGATGTCAAAGCTCTGGGCCATCTGGGCGCGCACGACGGCGGCCCCCGCCGCGGTGGTCCCGGCCGAGCCGAAGCGGGCGCCCAGGTCCTTGACGAGCATCTCGGCGAAGAAGTTGTCCGACGGCGCGTTGGTCAGGGAGACGAGCGTGGCCATCGGCGGCGAGTGGACGGTGGCCAGGTTGATGGCGTTGCCCGGGGCGCGGCCGGCCGTGACCTTGAGGTGCCGCGGCACGACGATCCCCGCGGCCTTGAGCGCGGCGACGAGCTGCTGACCCGCCTGCACCGCGGGATGCTTGAAGTAGACGGTGCCGATCGAGTTGGCCCAGCCGCGGTTGAAGGCCAGGGCGCTGAGCTCGCCCTCCGTGTCGATCGAGGGCTTGTTGTCCGTGGCCGGCGTGCCGCGGTCTGAGTCGAACATCGTCTCGTCGGCCACCACCTTGCCGTGCAGCGCGGTGATCCCGGTGGCGCTCTGAAGCGCGGAGACGAGCTGTTGGATCGTCGCGCCCGTGCCGTAGTTGGCGGCATCGAAGGACGAGGAGCCGAACGTCGGGTCTCCGCCGCCGCGCAGGTAGAGCGTGCCAGTGAACGTGCCGCCGACCTGCGTGCCGACGCCGAGGACCGCGGTGGTCAGCGTGGCGCCGGGCCCGAACCGCTTCAGGACGGTGGTCGTCGTGTACAGCTTCTCCACCGACGCCGGCAGCCGGTTGGTGTTGGCGTTCTTGGAGTACAGGGTCCGGTTGGCGGTCAGGTCGACGACGTAGGCGCCGCTGTAGCGACCGGCCTGGCGCATCCCGAGGTTCAGGCTCCCGTCCAGCGCGCGGCTGGCCTTCGCGGTCGTGGGACTGGGCGGGCCCGGCATGGTCGTGGTCGGTGTGCTCGTCGTGGTGCCCGTGGTGGTCGTGGTACCGGTGCCCGTCGTCGTGCCCGTGCCCGTCGTCGTGCCCGTACCGCCGCCCAGACCCGCGCCCCCGCCCCCCGGGCCCCCCGCGCCGGATGCGATCGACGCGGCGCCCAGCCCGATGGCTGCGGCCGCGGCAAGCGTGGGGAGGAGGGGCCGCATTGCACATGTGTAACCCATCGGGCGGCGCAAAGCTGCGGTCCACCGTCCGCCGTACCACTAGAATCCGGCGGCGCATGGGCAAGGTTGTCAAGCTGGACGCGACGGATCGCGCAGCCGGGGCCTCCCGAGCCGGTAAGCCCGCACGCCGGCGGCGCTCCAAGACCGCGCTCGTCCTCGGCGGCGGTGGATTCACCGGCGGGGTCTATGAGATCGGGGCCCTGCGCGCGCTCGACCTGCTCTCGGTCAACCGGACCGTCAACCAGTTCGACGTCTACGTGGGAACGAGCGCCGGTTCGTTCGTCGCGGCGGCGGTCGCCAACGGGGTCACGCCCGAGGAGATGATGCGCGTCATCGGCCAGCAGGTGCCCACGCCGTTCCCCGACGCCCGGGTCGGCGCGCTGCTGCGGCCCAACTACCGCGAGTTCGTGACTCGCGGCGTCATGTTCCCCCTGCGCGTGGCCAACCTCCTGCGCACTCTGGGCCGTGACCTGCGCCAGGTCTCGGCGGTCGACATCGTGCTGGCCCTGGCCGAGGCGCTTCCCACCGGCCTGTATTCAGGCGACGGGATCGAGCGCTACGTGCGGCGGATCCTGTCCGATCCGGACCGGACCAACGACTTCCGCCAGCTGGCCTGCGAGCTGTACCTGGCCGCCACCGATCTGGACTCGTGCGAGCGGGTCGTGTTCGGGTCAGAGGGGTTTGCCGACGTCCCCATCTCCCTGGCGGTGAGCGCGTCGAGCGCCCTGCCGATGGTCTACCGGCCGGTCAAGATCTCCGACCGTGAGTACGTCGACGGCGGGATCGTCTCCACGACCAACCTCGACATCGCCGTTGAGGCGGGGGCCAAGCTGATCGTCGTCGTCAACCCGCTGGTCCCCTATGCCAACGATTTCGAGACCCGCGTGCCGACGATCAAGGGCTCACGGCCGCGCCGCGTCTCGGATATGGGCTTCCCCCACATCGGCTATCAGGCGTTCAAGATGCTGGCCCACCAGCGGCTGCACGAACTGGCGCGGCGCTGGGAGGAGCGCTATCCGGGCGTCGACATCATCCTCATCGAGCCCGACACCAGCGACGAGCTGATGTTCCAGACCAGCATCATGAACTACACGTCGCGGGTCGAGATCGCCCGCCACGGCTTTCAGTCCGTGACCCTGAAGCTGGCCAACGACTACACGCGGTTCAAGCGCATCTGCGCTCGGCACGGGATCGAGATCTCGGCCACGCGTGTGCGCAAGGTGGTCAAGCATTTCGAGGCCGAGCGCGAGTCGACGCGCGCCTGGCGCAAGATCCTGGAGCAGACGACGTCCACGCTTCTGCGTCAGTCTGCCCAGTAGGGCTGCCGGGCCGCACGACGCCGGGCCCGGTGACTGCCAGCGCCCCCGGACCGTCGTGCGGATGAGAAGAGAGCTACGCGCTGGCGGCTTGTACCTGCTGCGGCTGCGTGGACACGGTCATCTCGCGCAGGCTAGAGAGGAAAAGAGTCTTGTCGATCCGACCGTTGAAGATCGGGACGCCCAACTCGCAACACTTGGCGATGACATCGCGCCGGTCCAACCCGGCTTCACGCGCCAACTCGGTGGGCGTCAGGTGATTGGCCATCGGTCTTCTCTCCTTTATGCGGTTCACTACATGTCCACAAGTATGCAGCGTCATCCGGACGCTGACAATGCCGGTGGACGAAAATACGTCCGCTCGCTCCACGAATTTCCCCCGCAATTGCAGTGGTTTATGAAGTTTTACTTTCGGGCATCATTGATACAGCCACCAGGGAGGCGCTTGAATGAACGCGGCAGTTCAGTCAAGCTAACCACGGTGGGCTCCCCGTCCTGTCCCAAATAGCGAGCAAGGGCCGCACATGCTGCTCACGATGAGCAAGACCTCCAGGCTCCCCGTCCACAGCGAGCATGAGCTCGTCGCCGCCGTCCGCGCCGGTGACGACCGCGCGTTCGAAGAGCTCTACGCCCAGTACCGCGAGCGCATCTTCTCCTTCATCCTCAGCAAGGTCCACGACCACGGTCGCGCCGAGGACATCGCCCAAGAGGTGTTCATGTCCGCGCTGCGGCGGTTGCGCACCTCTGAGCAGACGATCGCGTTCAAGCCGTGGATCTACGAGATCGCCAAGAACGCCTGCATCGACGAGTTTCGCCGGGGCAGCCGCGCGCGCGAGGTGCCGCTGGAGACCGACGGGGAGTTCGTGGTCGACCGCCAGAAGTCGTCGGTGTCGGGCGTGCCGACCCCGGCGGCAGCGGTCGAATCAAAGCAGCGGCTCGAGGATCTTCGCGGCGCCTTCGGCGGCCTGTCGGCGACCCATCACCAGTTGCTGGTCATGCGCGAGTTCGAGGGGATGTCCTACGACGAGATCGGCCAGCGCCTCGACATGACCCGTCAGATGGTCGAGAGCAGCCTGTTCCGCGCGCGTCGCAAGCTCAGCGAGGAGTACGAGGAACTGGCCAGCGGCCAGCGCTGCGAGCAGATCCAGACGGCCATCGACGGCGGGCGGCTCCGCGTCGTCAGCGCGCTCGGGATCCGTGATCGCCGTCGTTTCGCCCGTCATCTTTCCCACTGCCAGCCGTGCCGGCACGCCGCCCTGATGGCCGGCGTGGACGAGACGCTGCTCAAGCCGCGCAGCATCGCCGCCAAGATCGCCGCGCTGCTTCCGTTCCCGCTGACGCGTCTGCCCTGGTGGGGCTCAAAGGGCGCCAAGGCCGCCAAGGCCGCCGCGGGCGGTGGGTCGCATGGCGCCGGCTCCGCCGGTGTCGCATCCACGGCCGGTTCGGCGCTCACGTTCGGCCAGGCGGCGGCAACCGTCGCCCTGATCGTGGCCGGGGCCGGTGGTGGCCTTGCGGTCCACGGGCTGAGCTCGGGCGGGCACGCGCACCGTGCCGCGGCCGCGCACTCCACGCATCAGGCGTCGCCGGCCGCGGGCGGCTCCGCGACCTCGTCGTCCGCGGGGGCCGCCGCGACGACCCATCACTTCGCCCCGCTGACCAAGGCCCCCAGCGCGCTGCGGTTCAGCGGGTCACAGAGCGCGGCCGCGCAGCCCGGGAGCACCCGGCGCGGCCGGCGCGGCTCCGCCCCCGGCTCGGGGACCGGCGGCGGCGCGGGCTCGGCGCCATCGAGCTCCAGCCAGGGCACGGCGGGATCGGTCCCGTCGGCGTCGGGCACGGCGACCAAGGTCGCCAACGGCGTCAACAAGACCGTCAACGGGCTCGGCAACACGCTGACGGGCGCGGGCAAGACGCTCACGGGCGCGGGCAAGACCATTGACGGGGTGACCAATGGGGTGACCAACGGCGTGGACAAGACCGTCCACAACGTGACCAGCGGCGCGACCAAGGCGGTCAACGGAGTCACCAAGACGGTCGGCAACGTGACCAGTGGAGTGGCCAACACGGTGAGCACCGCCACCGGCGGCGCGGTCAACCCCAGCGGGACCGTGTCGACCGTCAACAAGGTCGTCGACGGCGTCGGCAACGGTGTGGCCAACGCTGGGTCAAAGCTTGTCAACGGCGTCGCCGACGGGGCCACCGGAACGGTGCAGAAGGTGGCCGGGGGCGTCACCGGAGGCTCCAACACCTCCGCGCCGAGCCCGTCAGGGTCATCGACGACCCCGGCGGCCGGGTCGACTCCTCCCGCGCCCAGCGGCGGCTCGGGCCCTCTCAGCGGCGTCACCCAGCCGCTGAAGTCCGGGCTCCAGCAGGCCGGCGACCTCCTGGGCAAGTAACCTCACGCGGCCAGGCTTGCCCCGGCGGACCGCGTCCGTCCGCGGGCCGTGCCTGCTGTGGGATACTGGAGAGGTCTTCGGGGCGTGGCGCAGCCTGGTAGCGCGCACCGTTCGGGTCGGTGAGGTCCCCGGTTCAAATCCGGGCGCCCCGATTGCAAACCCCGCAATAGCGGGGTTTTTTGTGGGACGAGGGTGGGTGCTGCGGCCAGGATTGGGCACATCCGCAGGCATGCTGGGGCATAGCGGCGCGCAAAGGTGGTCGTAAGCGGGGATCTTGAACCGGAGCGCGCACCGGCAGCCGCGGTGAGGCCCGAGGTCGAGATGCTGACTCTGTGCCCGATGTCTGCCCGAAGCGGCACCGACCGCGCCGAGGACGAGCGATCCGGGCCCGCGGAGAGAGTCGGCGATGGCGAATCTCAGGTCTGTTGCTCGCGCCGGGGGCTGCCGGCCTTGCGTTCGTGTTCGCGCAGGTATTTCGCGCGGCGCCGCCGGCATGGCTGCTCGTGTCCTGACGGGCCGCGCGTCCCCGGCGGCGTGCGGTGGTCGCACGATTGCGCCTGCGCGAACGCGATCAACGGCACAATGCCCGCCGAGGCACCGGTTCGGCGGGTCAGGGCGATCGATCATCGTCCTGAGGCGGGCCGCACGGAAATCCCGTAACCGGCGGCGCCGCGTGCGCCGAGCGGCCGCCACGATCGAGATCCGATCGATGCTGAACGACAGGGCTGGCGGAGGTCAGCTTCAGTGGGGTTGCAGGCAGCGGGTAAGGAAAGAGTGGTGGTGGCCGCCGCTTCAGATGGCGGCCAGCCGCGATGACAGGGACCGCGGCGAGCGAGATTCTGAGACGGCCATGATCGATGCTGCAGAAACCCGAGTTGCAGCCGCGCGAGTGTTCTATCAGAGGTCCGTCGCGGCCTACCTCAACGCCAAGTCCGAGCAGGAGCGCTCAATGCTCGGAGAAGTCATGTACTTCGCCCAGATGGCCACGATCGAAGCCCGCTCCAACCTCGAGGGCTGCGTGCACTTCCGAGCCCTGGCCGAGGAGCGGCTCGCGGGGAACGTGACTCGGATGCCGCCGAGGCTCGTCGCCGCACCGGCGTTTGCTGGGCTTCCGCACGCCGCGTAGTCACGGCGAGGACGCCAGAAGCGCTTTCTGTAGTTCTTTCTGCAGCGACAAGGAGCGATCCATTCCACTGGACCCTACGAGCCAGGGCTCGTGCCGTCGACCGTGGAGACCCGACTGCTGCTCTGTAGGGACAGGGCATGTGGTGGCTCGGCACAAACGCGATCTGCCGGTGGCCAAAATCGTGGCGCGATCGCCCGAGGCGCTGAGAGCGGTCGCGTACGGGAAGCGGATCGCGATACGAGACACGGATCAACGCATCTCGGGAGCCTGTTGGAGCGTGACGAGATGTGCCGTTAGATGAGGGGCGGATGAACGCCGCGCGCTCAGTGGATGGCTGGAGGTCGCTGTTCTGGACGGCGTTCAACCTCTCTGCGAACCCCATGATCCTGCTCCAGCACGACCGCGTTCTAGTCGACGTCAACGGCGCGTTCCTGGAGGCCTTCGGCTACAGCCCGGCGCGCGCGCTCGGCCGCGAGCTGGACGTGTTCGTGGCTGAGGATTCCCTTCGGCGACTGAAGGAGGACTGGTCGGAGCTTCTGCGCACCGGCCGCTTGAACGGTGAGCGGGAGCTGATCTGTGGCGACGGCCGTCACGTGCGCGTGCAGTTCGCCGCGCACCGCGAGATCGTCACCGAGCCCGATCTCATCCTGGGCGTGGTGCTTGAGCTCGATCGTCGGCCGATGCGGTGCGGGAAGGGGCCGATCGGCGCAAGCGCGGCGGCGCTGACGGCCCGTGAGCGGGAAGTGGTCGCCCTGGTCGCGCTGGGCGGCCGCCGGCGCGAGATCGCCGCTCAGCTGTTCATCAGCGAGGCGACGGTCAAGACCCATCTGCGCAACGCGATGCACAAGCTCGACGTTCACTCGCAGGCGCAGCTCGTCGCGGTCGCGCTCACCCGGGGGCTGATCGAGCTCGAGCCGCGTGAGGCCGCGGAAGGGTCGGGATCGCCGCGGAAGCCTCAGCGCTGAGCCGCATTGAGGGGGCGTTGCGGCCCACGTCCGGTCCCGTCGACCACGCCGATCCCGACCCGGTGTGCCAAAGGGGGCACTTGGCACACGGTCCTGCCCTCTCCAATAGAGAGAGCGGACGAGGTGATCATGGCATCTGACGACGCCGGTGGACATCGCCCAGTCGGGGTATTTCCCTATCCGTGGCGCGGCTCTCGATAACAGGCGTGGCGCGCCTCGCGTCGCACACATCAGGTCCAAGTCAGCTGACCCCGCATCAGCGTGCGGCTCGCGCTCGCGAGCACGACACAATGCGAATGATCATCCGTGACTGGCATGAGCTCCACCGGTCGAGCATTCACCTAGCCGCCGGCTCAGGGCGTGCGCGCGACGAGCGCTTGGACCCTGTCGGCTGGGATTGTCGACGAGTTCGCCGTCCTCGCGGACCCGCGCTGTAACGGTGGCGTCGACCCCCGATACTCACCTGCGGCGGTCCCCTCCGTCACCTCTGCTTGACCGCGGAGATATCGAGCGCGAGGCTAACCGTGTCGCCAACGAGCATGTTTCCGCTGCCCAGCGCCTGGTTGAACGTCATCCCGTACTCCGGGCGCGAGAGCTGCCCGGCGACCTCGAGCCCGACGCGCTCGTTGCCCCACGGGTCGACGTCCGTGGCCTGGATCTCGGCGTGCAGGAGGATCTCCTTGGTGACGCCGTGGAGGGTGAGCCTCCCGGTGATCCGATTGGTCTGCTCGTCGAGAGCCGTGATAGCCGTCGACTCAAAGCGCGGCTCCGGGTACTGCGCGACGTCGAGGAAGTCCGGTGAGCGCAGATGCCCATCGCGCTGTGGCTGATTGAGTGCGCGGGGTCGACCGCCCACGTACCGGCCGACTCAGGTACCGCGGGTGGAAGAGGAGACGGTGCTCATTGTTGGCTGCTCCGTTTGTCGATCACGAGAGGCGACCTCACGGTCGCCCCTCCTTTGCTTGTCGGACGCCGATACGGTCGGAGCCCCATGCCGTCGGGGTCCCGTTCCTGGCCCGATCGGGAACGTAGCCCGCCGCGGCAGGTCAGCAAGCGCGATGGCCGATCACTCGCTAGAGCGAGGCGATCAGATCACCGCCAGCGCGCGCCCGAAGGCCAACTGCCGCCGCGTCCGTCGCCAGTGTTGCGCACTTTGTCATTGGCGACAGAACGCGACGCTCACCTTCCGCCCAGGCATGTTGAGCGGGCGCTCGCCTGCGGCCGCCTCCAATGCGCGGAGTCGGACGAGCAGCCGGTCCGCTTCGGCTCGCAGCGCGCGCAACGTCGGATGCGAGCCCGAGATCGAGCAGCCATGCCCGAAGGCAAACGCGACATCGGTGCGAGCCATGAAGCAGCGATACTCACGACGAGCCTCGGCGACAGTCATGGGCAGATACACCCGGCGCCGGGACCGGAGAGGGCAGGCTGGTTTAGTGGCACGGTTGCTCCTTGTTCGATCGAGTGATGGCCCTGTGCGCCCTCGGCTACGTCGCCGCGGCGACTCCGGGAGCCGCAAACGCCTCGCCTTCGAGGAGGGCCGTGCACGCCCGCAGGCAGGCACGAGACACGTCGGCGCAGATCGCGCAGTGGCGATGGTGCTCGGCGTGTCGATCGCACTCCTCGGCACACGCGGTGCACGACCGGACACACGTCGCGAGCAGATCCCGGACGGTGAGGAGATCCCACTGGCCGGGTCGCGAAAGAACCCGCGCCGTGGTGTCGCAGATGTCGGCGCAGGTTAGATTGAGCGCGATACAGGCGCGCAGCGTGGCGAGGTCCGGCTCGATGAGATCGGAGTCTGCGCACGCCGTGCAGGCCTGAACGCAGGTCAGGCAGGCGTCGATCGCGCCGGCGAGTTCGGCCCGTCCGACCGGAACGGCCGCTCGGGAGGCATCCAGCATTTGGAGGGTGTGGGTGTCAGTCATGGCCTTAGGAAATCGCCCCCCTCGCGTGCGACAACAACCCATTGCGTTGAGTCGATCTGGGTTTGTTATGAAGCACTTGCCCATCGGGGCGGCGGCGGTGGATCAGGACAGACATGACGTGATCGGCAGGGATGCTCGGGATCGGCGGACCCACCTCCAGAATCTCCTCCAAGGAGCGCCTCGAGGGTCCCCGCCACGTGATGCGCCGCACGGCGCGATCCGTCGCCGCCCACGACGCTGATCCGCAGGATCGATCGCGCGATCGGTGGCTGCTGTTGTGATCAGCCGCGAGCCCGCGACGATCGTGACCATGAAGCGCGTGATCAACAAAGCCAGCCACGCCACGGTGGCCGAGACCGTGGCTCATCTCATCGCCGAGGTGGAAGCCCGCGGCATGAAGCTGTTCACGACGATCGACCACAGCGCCGAGGCCCGGGCCGCCGGGCTCGAGCTGCGCGAAACGAAGCTGGTCGTTTTCGGCAACCCCCGCACAGGCACGCCGATCATGCAAGCGGCGCCTCTGGCCGGGCTCGATCTGCCGCTGAAGGTGCTGGTGCGCGCGGATGAGGGCCGTTCGTGCGTCAGCTACACCGCGTCGGCCGAACTCGCGGCCCGGTACCAGCTAAGCGGTGAGCTCGCGGCCGGACTCGCCGGGATCGACGCTGTCACTGACGCGGCCGTCGGCCGGGGGGCCTGATGCCGCGCCTCAGTCGAACCCGAATCCGCAATCAGGCCAGGCGTCGGAAGCTCGCCTCGCTCCGGCGGCGCAATCGCAGCGCGCAGCGCGCCGCACGCAAGAAAGGTTGAGAGCTGTGGCCAGCATCGAATTCGAGGACGTCACCAAGCGTTATAAGGACGGCTTCGAGGCGGTCAGGAACATGAGTCTCGAGGTGCGGGACGGCGAGTTCATGATCCTGGTCGGCCCTTCGGGCTCCGGGAAGTCAACCGCGCTACGAATGGTGGCGGGTCTGGAAGACATCACCGACGGCGAGCTCAGGATCGGCGGTGAGGTCGTCAACGACCGGGCCCCCAAGGACCGGAGCGTCGCGATGGTGTTCCAGAGCTACGCGCTGTACCCGCACATGACCGTGCGCGAAAACATGGGGTTCGCACTCAAGCTCGCCAAGGTTCCCCGTCGCGAGATCGATCGCAAAGTGACCGAGGCAGCGCGGATCCTCGACCTCGAGTCGCATCTCGACCGCAAGCCGGCGAACCTGTCGGGCGGGCAGCGCCAGCGCGTGGCGATGGGCCGCGCGATCGTCCGGAGCCCGAAAGCGTTCCTCATGGATGAGCCGCTGTCGAACCTCGACGCCCAGCTGCGTGTGCAGACCAGGGCGGAGCTCGCGCGGCTCCAGCAGGAGCTGGGCACTACCACGCTGTACGTGACGCATGACCAGATCGAGGCGTTGACGCTGGGGGACCGGATCGCGGTGATGCGCGCCGGGGTGCTCCAGCAGGTCGGTCCCCCCGAGGACATCTACGGCCGGCCCGACAACCTGTTCGTGGCGGGCTTCATCGGCTCGCCAGCCATGAACTTCCTGCCCGGGCGTCTCGAGGGCGACAGGCTGCGCACCCCGATCGGCGAGATCGAGGTTCCGGATCGACTCCCGCGCGGGCTGGACTCGCCTGGGGGCGCAGCCCGGGCATCGGTGATCGTGGGCGTCCGCCCGGAGCACTTCGAGGACGCCGCGCTGGTCGGTGATCGACCGGATGGCCACACCTTCAAAGCCACCGTCGACGTTCTCGAGTCGATCGGCTCTGAGTACTACGCGCACTTCACGGTCCCGTCCGGGCCGCTGCCCGCTATCGGCCTCCAGGCGGTCACCCACGACCACGGCCCCGCCGACGCTCGACATTTCCGCGACGGCCTCCCGATGGTGGCACGGCTCGGCCGCGGCAGCCGGGTGAGGCAGGGGGACGAAGCCGAGCTGTGGTTCGACGCGGCGCAGATACAGCTGTTCGACGACCGCAGCGGGCAGAACCTGCTGGCCGGCGAGAGCCGAGCGACGGGGCTCGCGCCGCCGCCAGGGACCCGCGCGCTGACACGGGGACCGGGCGGCGCGCCGGCGCCGGACACGGTTGCCTCCGGAGTCGATTAGGGCTCCTGCAGATGCGAACGCGCGGGGTTGGGCGCAAGCTTGTGCAGGTCCGAGAGATAAGGCCTCGCAAACGATGAGACTGAAACCACGCAGGCTCTTCCGCAAACGACGCCCCACCCGGGAGCTGGCCGTCGATGCGTACCTGGCATGGCGGGAGGAATGCGTCGCTGTGCGCACCGCCTATCTCGCCTGGAGGCGTACGCGCGGCGCAGAGGCGACGCTCGCCTTCGACGCGTACCAGGCGGCCCTGGACCGCGAGGAAGTTGCCGCCGAGGTCTACGCGGCGCTGATGCGACGGGTTGGCCACCTGGTCGAGCCAGGCCTGGCCCGCCAGCTGGCGTACCTCCCAAGCATCCCCGGAGCGCCGACGTGAGCGCAACGCGGCGCGGATCACCACGGACACCTTCCGCTCGCGGCCCGGGTGGCGAAGCGAAAACCGCGTTCGTCCTATCTGGCAGCGGGAGCCTCGCCGCCATGCAGGCGGGAATGCTGCACGCGCTGTACGCGCACGCGACGCTTCCACGCCCGACGGCGTCGATCGCGCAGCCATCTTTCTACCACCACCGCCCGCAGCGACACCGCCTAAAAAGGAGGAATCACCCATGCCAATCTCACGCGGCTTCTCGGGCCGCCGTCCGCAGGTCGACGCGAGGCGCGTTCCGCCCGGCCAGTACCTCACCCGCGACTTCCCCGTCCTGTCTGCTGGGCCTACGCCCCACACGCCCCTGGACGAGTGGACGTTTCTCATCAGCGGCGAGGTTGATCAGCCGGTCTCGTGGACCTGGGAAGAGCTGCTTGCGCTGCCCGCCGAGACGCCGACGGTCGACATCCACTGCGTGACCAAGTGGTCGAAGCTCGACACCCCCTGGAAGGGCGTGGCGATCGACACCCTGCTCGAGAACGTCGACACCGAAGCGGAGTACGTCACCGCGTGGTGTGACGGCGGCTACACCACGAACCTGCCGCTCGAGGACCTGACCGACGGCAAGGCCTGGATCGCCTACGAGTACGACGGGACGCCGCTCGACCCCGAACACGGCGGCCCGGCGCGGCTGCTGGTCCCGCACCTCTACTTCTGGAAGAGCGCCAAATGGATCCGGGGGCTCGTCCTGACGCGCGACGACGAGCCGGGCTTCTGGGAGAACTATGGCTACCACAATTACGGCGACCCGTGGCGAGAGCAGCGCTATCAGGGCGACAGGTGATGGATGGACCAAGCCCCGTGAGGTGGCGGCTCGGAGCCGTCCTGGAGGTGATCGAGGAGACGCCACACGCGAAGACGATCGTGCTTGAGGTGCCGGATTGGCCGGGGCACGTCGCCGGTCAGCACGTCGACATACGGCTGACCGCCGAGGACGGGTATCAGACCGAGCGCTCGTATTCGATCGGCTCGCCGCCCGAGCAGTCGACCGTCGAACTGACCGTGGAGCGAATCGACGACGGGGAGGTATCGCCCTATCTCACCGAGGAGCTCCGCGGCGGCGACGAGCTGGAGTTGCGGGGCCCGGTCGGCGGCTACTTCCAATGGCGCGGTGAGAACGGCGGCCCGTTGCTGCTGATCGCTGGCGGCTCGGGCCTTGTGCCGCTGATGGCGATGCTCCGCCATCGGGCTGCCACCTCGAGCACGGTGGACACCCGGCTGCTCCTGTCGGCCCGCTCGCTCGAGGACGTGCTATATCGCGAGGAGCTCAGGAAGCTGGCAGCCGGAGACGGGCTGGTCATGCACTACACGCTCACGCGGGAGTCGCCCCCGGACTGGGGCGGATTCGCCCGGCGGATCGACGCGGAGATGTTGACCACGGTCGGACCCGCTCCGGTCCGCGGGCCGCGGATCTACGTGTGCGGGCCGTCCGCGTTCGTCGAGCGGGCTGCCGAGGTTCTCGTCCACCTAGGTCACCCCGCATCTGCTATCCGCACCGAGCGCTTCGGGCCCACGGGCTGAGCTCCTCGCGTTTGCCGCGGGCCCGCACCGGCTCAACGCCGAGTTTCCGCTCCCCCGGTCGCCGCTTGCCACCGCTGGCTACCGGTCGCGCACGCTAGAGGGCCTGCTGGGCGCTGCACCGGTGCGATTGGGCGAGCCCTGAGGCACGTTTGCCGCATTCAACGACCAACGGCAGAAGATGGAACTCAGATATCGCCGGTAGTTCGTTGGGGACGCCGAGGATTTGCACTTCCGGCGTGCCGCCGAGCGGCTGCCCGTCGCCCAACGGCAGTCAGCGCGGAGATTCGAAAGCTCGGGCACGAGCTCGGTGTGCGGCTGTTTGACCGCAGCGAGCGGAGCGTCTTGCTCACAGATGCCGGCGCTGGCCTGCTGACCGAGCAGCGATATGTCCTGGGCGACGTCGAGGCACAGCGTGAGCGCCTCGAAACTGTTCATTCCCGCGAGCTTGGGCTGGGTGTGGAACTCGACCAGCTCCTCGATTTGAAATGCGATGACCGCCTCGACGAGCGAGTTTTGTCGGTGAAGTAGCGCTAGAGCCGCGAGCCGCCCACCGAGGCCGGGTTGCGCACGTCATGCATCCTCGTGCGCGCCACTCCCGCTCGCACATCAAGTCCGCGGCGGCGCGAGTGGTCCGAGCGACCGGGCATTGCGCTGCGCGGCAGTCCGCCGTTCGCGGTCGTCGCTCTCGGCCTAGGACGCGTCTTGGGTGGTGGCCTGGTCGACCGCCCTAGTCTCAAGCGGGCAACCCGCGGCAGGCTTGGGCACACCGGCCAATTGGCCTGCTGGACACGATGCGGCTTGGAGCGGCCTGGGAGGATCGACGACCGCCAGCGCGCCGACCAGCCCGCCGGCCGCGACCAGCAGCCCGCAGATCACCGCAGCGTGACGGAACGCGTGCACAGAAGCCATATCTGGGGTGAAGTTGCCGCCCTGATCGAGGGTTCCGGCGATTGCCATGCCGACTGCTGAGATCCCGATCAGACCTGAGAGTTTGGCGATCGCGTTGTTGATCGCCGATGCGCGTCCTGCGTCGCTGTCGTCGGCGTCCGCAAGGACGATCGCGGTCATCGGGGCGACCATCATTGCCAGCCCGATCGCGAACACCATGAGGCCGGGCAGCAGGTCGGTAGCGTAATCAGGGTGCAGCCCGACACGGGCAAGCAGCAAGATGCCAGCACCTGACATGAACGGTCCTATGGTCAGCAACGCTCGTGGCCCGCGGCTGTCGGCCAGCACGCCGAAGCGTTGTGCGAGCAGGAACACGGCGATGGTCGTCGGAGCGGATGCGAGCCCGCTCTGCAGCGCGGAGTAGCCCACGACCTCCTGCAGGTACAGCATCAAAAAGAAGAAGAGGACGTTGATGCCTCCGTACACGAGCAGCGTCTGTGCGTTGCCTGCGGAGAAGTTGCGGCACGCAAACAGTGCGAGCTTCAGCATCGGAGCTCTGACGACACGTTCCCGGCGCAGGAAGATCACGAAGGCCGCGACGCCCAAGGCCAGCAGTCCGACGATCACCGCCGACCAACCGTGATGCGGTTCTTCGATCAGGGCAACCACGATCGCGGCCAACCCGGAGACGCTCAGGCCGGCACCCGCGAGATCGACGCGCGCCAACCTCTGGGAAGTGGAAGTCTGAATCGCGGCGGCGAGGAGAGAAACAGTGATCAGAACCAGTGGCACGTTGATCGCGAATATCAATCGCCAGGAAGCTTCGGCGACGACCCAACCGCCGATGAGCGGTCCGACGATCGCTGCGATCGCTCCCCATGCGGTCCAGGTTCCGATCGCCGCGCTGCGTTGGTGCGTCGGGAACGCGCTGACGATGACCGCCAAGGCGCTTGGGGCCAGAACCGCTCCCGAGACGCCCTGCAATGCCCGAGCAGCGATGAGCACGCCGCTGTCAGGCGCGATCGCGCACAGCAGTGAGAAGCCACCGAAGGAGACGACTCCGAGTCGAAATGCCCGGTGTTCGCCGTAGAGATCGCCGAGCGCTCCGCCGATGAGGATGAACGAGCCGAGGGTCAGCAGATACCCGTTGGAGATCCACTGTTGGGTGGAGAGGCCTCCGCCTAGGTCGTGCTGGATCGCCGGCAGGGCGACGCTCACCACGGAACTGTCCACGGTGACGATGCTTGACCCGCAGATCGCTGCCAGCAGAATGAGGCGTTGCTGACGGGACATCACATCGGTCCTAGCGGCTGAGCCGTGGAAGGGCCGAGTAGGGTGTGGCATGACCAGTCAGGGCAGGGGAACGCCGCGGGCGCCTTGCGTAGTCCGATCTCCGACGCCGGGAACGCGCCAGGTCGCTGGAGCTCGTGGAGGAGGTAGATCTGGGCTGTCCACGGCCCGATGCCCGCCAGGGCGGTGACCCGGGCGGTGACCTCCTTGTCGCTGAGCCCGCCGAGATTCGATCGGCGCTCTCGTAGTCTCCACCGCCGCGGGCCCGCTCGCGACGGCGCGCGAGCCCGACGATGTCGTCGGCGCCAGGAAAGGTCACGATCTGGGTCGGCTCACAGGGCGGCGCGGGGAGCGCCGGTTTGGCGCGAGTCGCCCCGGCAGGAGAGGGAGGACTGGGTGACGACTGTCCGCGCCGCCCTGTCAGCCGGACCAGATAATGATCGTGACGTTGCACAGAGGTGCAGGATCACCCATCGCCCCCGCGGTGCAACCCCATCATCTGACCGGCCGATAGGTGGCCGCGATCGAGACGCGCGGACTGCCGAGGTTGCAGGCCGATCACCATCGGCCGCACACCGCCGGCCCCCGCGTCGCCATGGCCCGGCTGATTATCCGCGGCGCTGATTGCTCGCGCCTATCGCCCGTTCGCCCAAGGGTGTTGCGGCAGGAGGGCGGGCGACGGATCGTTAGCGGCGCAGGAGCTGACCCGCGCGACTCCCGACACGCGCTGGTCGCGCCTGCACTTGATCGTGTCGGACCCAACAACAAGAAAGGCATTCGCATGTCCCTTACCGACCCTGTTCTGACCGGCCCCGGCGCCGGACGTACCCGGTCCTATGGCGGCGGCTCCGCCGCCGAGCTGAAGATCGTCGGCGAGCAGTCAGGCGGCGAGTGGGCCGTCGTGGAAAACCGTGTGCGGGCCGGCGACGAGCCGCCCATCCACACTCACACGCGCGAGGACGAGACCGTGTACGTGCTCGAAGGCGCGATCACCGCGTACGTCGGTGATCAGCAGTTCGAGGTGGAAGCCGGGTCCTACGCGGCGCTTCCCAACAACGTCCCGCACGGTTTCGCCGTGCGCGGCGAGGAAGTCCGCCTGCTCCAGACGCTGCACCCCGCGGGTGTGGAGTACTTCTTCGTACCCCGCGACGAGAGCGACTCCGACCCGGCGAAGTTCGGCCTCATCCTCCAGGAGCGCGCCCCCGCCATGTAAGAACGCGGCCCGCCGGGGACGCCGCCGGCTGAGCGGCGTCCCTGCGGAGGTGTGCGTGCTGGCATCACGGGCCGTCACATCCCCCGCCGCTCGAGCTGGCGTGGCCGGGTTCGTAGAAACGCCACGGCCTCGAGGAATCCAGGCGCAGGAAAGGTTGAGCGAGAGCATGCACGGGGACGACGATCGAATTCGATCCGAAGCCAGGACTGGCAGGGAGGACTGATGCCGCTCGCCACGCCGCGCCAGTACGCGGCGATGCTCGACGCGGCCGCCGATGGCGGGTACGCCTATGCGGCCATTAACGTCACCTCCTCCGAGACGCTGAACGCCGCGCTGCGGGGATTCACGCTTGCCAATGCGGATGGAATCGTTCAGATCTCCGTCGGCGGCGCCGCGTACATGTCCGGGGCCGCAGTAAGAGACGCGCTCCTGGGTGCACGCGCATTTGCGCGCTATGCGCACGTCGTTGCTGAGGCGAGCCCGGTTCTGGTCGCTCTGCATACCGACCATTGCCCGCCACGGCACGTGGACGATTGGCTGCACCCACTACTCGCGGAATCTCAGCGGCGGGTCTCGGTCGGCGCCACCCCCTTGTTTCACTCTCACATGTTCGACGGCTCGACGCTTCCGCTCGACGAGAACTTGCGGATTGCGTCCGTCCTGCTCGCCAGATGCAGCGAGCTCGACGTCATCCTCGAGGTCGAGTCCGGTGTTGTCGGCGGTGAGGAGGACGGGATCGTGGGCCCCGGGAACGGGCGCGACGAGCTGTACACGACGCCTTCCGACCTCCTCCGCGTTGCCGACGCGCTGGGGGTCGGCGAGCGCGGGCGCTACTTGGTCGCGGCAACGTTCGGCAACGTGCACGGAACCTACGCCCCTGGGGGCGTTGTCCTGCGGCCCGAGATCCTGCGAGCTGGTCAGCAGGCGCTCGCAGCGGCGTATCCCGATGCTCGCTTCCAGTATGTGTTCCATGGCAGCAGCGGGTCCAGCGAGCGTGAGCTTTCGGACGCGGTCTCCTTTGGCGTCGTGAAGGTCAACGTCGATACCGACAATCAATATGCGTTCACGCGGGCGCTCGCTGGCCACGTGCTCGACCATTGGCAGGGCGTGCTCAAGGTCGACGGCGGGATCGGGGATAAGCGCAGCTTCGACCCGCGGGCGTGGGGCGGCGCCGGCGAGGCGGCGATGGCCGAGCGCGTCCGGCAAGCCTGCGAGCAGCTCGGGTCGGCGGGACGCAGCCTCGCGGCCTCGTCCGCGGTCAGCGATCGCGCCCGCCCGTCGTTGATCGACCTCGACTGAGTCCCGATCGACGTTGGATCCCGTTGGGCTGGCTTTCGGCGCCCATACCTTCGTCCCTGGGCACGGCCCCGTCACTGACAGAAACGGCGTGCGCGACCTGCACTGCTACCTGCGCTACATACAAGCCGAAGCCACCCAAACCCGGTTGTGCCCATCGCTGAGCTGATGGAGCGGATGGCTCGCTGGCTCCGTCACCGATGATCCTCCCAGGTACCGTCCCACCATCGCGGCTGAACGGAGGACCAGGAACAGCCACGAACCGGCTGCTGGATGCGCCCGCATCCAGTTCAGCCGGCGGAGCAGAAGCCGACCTTGGGTTTGCGCTTGACACCTTCGAGCACCCGTACGCATGTGGCACGGCCCGCCGACCTCAGAGACGCGGCGTGACCTGCGACGCAGCGTCGCCCACGTCGAACCATGCGCCGGGGTCATTAGAAGACTTCGCGCACCCACACTAGGACACATATATGAATGCCGGGGCTAACAGTTTGCTGACGTTGCGATGGCGGGGTCGCTCATTCGTTCTGCGCGCACCAGAGCAAGTCGAGGAACTCGCTCGGAGGCTTAGACAGGAGGGCTTCGCCAACATCGCGGTGTCGATTTCAGGCGCAGTGATCGAGGACAACAGCTCCGGGAAATGCCTCAGCGACGACGAACGTGAGGCTGTCTGTGCTGTGCTGACTGACGCTGAGAGCGATCCGGCGCTGAGGAGAGCATTCAATCTCCTGTGCGCAGAACCGGAACCGTTGCGAGCAACCTAGGCTCCAACTAGTAATCCTGGAGCGCGCCCCTCGCGCAGCCGTCCCAGAGATGGGCGGTGCGATCCTGCGCGAGATCGATGGTCTGCACGCCGAAGCTCGTCGGCCCAGTTGGGCGCGGACCTTCGCACCGACCCCCGAAAGGTGGCCTCATCTCATCGAGGCGCTTACACGTCGCGTCTGCCATCGCGTGCTCCCTCTCATCGTGTTGTGGGGTGCCGGTTCGCCACACACCGGCCGGGCAGGACGGGGTTGGGCAACCTCAGCAAGGGATGCTCCCGGATGTGCTCGCTCCCGACCTGGTGGCCGTGTTTGTCGGCACGTCGGTCAGCACGACTTCGGCCGAGGAGAAGCACTACTACGCCCACCCCTCAAGCAAACCGCTTCTGGGAGCTCCTGGATGCGACCGGGCTTCCGAATCGTGCCGGGTTGTGAGGTAGCCGCGACCGCGAGCTCACCGCCTACGGCGTAGTTCTCACGGGATCTCGTGAAGGTGCGCGGGGCCGTCGAGTGACGGGCTGCTCGAATCGAGCGACTATGACCGCTCCGGATGCATCGCGTCGGATCGAGCGCGTGCGCCCGCCGATGCGATCGTGCGCGTAGCGCGTCTTCGACCTACGAAAGCGATCCCCGGGTTGAATCTCGGGGTGCCCGCGTGAGCGACGGTGCGCGGAGGGTCGAGGGCTTTGAACGACTTTCTGGCTGCGCGCGGCGGAGCAGCACGAGTCCCAGGGCCGGGGAGATCACCACCGAGAGAAGACCGGCGGCAACGAGTCCCGCGGCGCTCGCCTGGCTGACCACGCCGAGTCGGAGCCCGATTTGCGTAGCGGCGACGATGACCGTCAGGGAGGTCGCTTGAAGCACGCCGGCGATCACCGAGCGCGAGCGGGGCGAGCAGGCCGATCGTGACGACGATCAGGAGGTTTGTGTAGTGCACAGCGGGCATGTCGAAGCCCACGTCGCGCCGGTCACGCTCAGTTCCTCTCGCTCCCGGCCAGACTCCAGGCTCCCCACCGGGCGAGCGGCCGAGGGTTGGCCGGCGCGGCGGACCGCGGGCTACGTCTGGCCGGGCTTCCGGAACGGTTGAGCCCGGACGGTCGGTGGGGCGCGTTCGGGCTGGAGTCGCCTCGGTGCTGGGGGCCGGGCTTGGTCGCGTCCGGTCTATCGCGGCTCGTTCGAGCTGATCTCGATGGGCGGGGCGATCGGCGACTGCGGGAGGTCGTAGAAGCGACCGGCGGCGCTCCCCTGCTCGCCGAAGCCGAAGCCGGCGCTCTGGGCGGCCGCGGCGATGTCGCTGATGCGATCGAATTCGTAGTCGGCGAATCCGAGGTCGTTGGGCGGGTTTGCGCCGGCGAGCGTTTGCCCGAGCAGGCGGTGCTCGGACTCGTTCGCGGCGAGCTCGGCCGCGTAGCGCGCGTACGTGGAGTTCCCGGCGGCCGCGAACGTCGTGACCCCGAGCAGGTAGGTGTTGACGAACAGGTGCTCGCCGGCCGCGACTCCCTGGCCGACCGCGGTCAGGTCGAGCGCGTCGCCCTCACCGCCGTAGAAGCCGTCCGGGATCCAGAACCGCGTGGTGGCCGGATCCCAGTGCTTACTGGTGAACCGCCAGTGGTCCAGCTCGGCGGCGTACACGCCGCCGACGATGGCTGCCACCGAACTTGGGACTTCGGGATGCTCGCCCGCGCGGCGCAGCAGCTCGGTCAGGATCGTGAGCGTCAGCGCCTCGGTCGTGGACGCAAAGACGCCCCATTCATCGATCGTGGCGTGGGGCGCGCCATCGGGCGAGTCGACCGTGCCCGCGGCGCCGGGACCGGTAAGGTCAGATTTGATGTGGGACATGAGGTTCCCGATGTGGGACATGCGATTGCCTTTCTGTGTTGGGGTCCGACAAGAGTCGGGTGCAGGCCCGCCGAGCGCAGATCAGGCGTCGCCGGACTCAGCGCCTGCTGTCCTAACGATGCGGGCCGCTCGCCGGCCCCACAACACGATTGCCCGAACAGCCGATCGGCACTCGCGATCAGCGCCAGCGGTGATCCGTACGGCGGCACCGGAACCGTTCGACCGGCTGCGCAGCCGGGGCTCAGCGCGCCCACACTGACGGACTCAATCGAGGTCGATAAACGCGTGGCGGCCCGATCACTGGCGCTGGGGCTGCCGCCGTCTGATCGGCCCGTCCTATCGCGCGGTAGCACAGCGTTGTTGTGGCGGAGCGGCGCCGGACGCATCGTGGGGTCCGTCGCTACCGCGAGCGGCGCACGCCGCCCGCCCGAACTCCTGAAGGAGAAGATGATGGAGCAAGTCGAACAGTCCCGGCGCCTGACGGACCGCCGTTCGTTCCTGCTGAAGGGTGCCGCGGTCGGAGTCGGCGCCATCGGCGCGAGCCGCTTGCTGACCGCTCCGCCAGCGTCCGCTCGCGGAGGGCTCACGAAGGGGGACGTGGCCGTTCTGCAGTTCCTGGCCGCGGCCGAACTGCTCGAGGCGGACCTGTGGGAGCAGTACAACGAGCTGGCCGGGATCCAGGACAGCGAACGCCCGGGCGGAACCGGCAACAAGGCCTACACCAGAGCCCTCTCGGTGCTGGACAAGGACATCCCCCAGTACATCCACGACAACGCCGACGACGAGCAGAGCCACGCGAGCTTCATCAACGCCTATCTGGCGGCGAACGGCGCGGATCCCATCAACCTGGACAAGTTCCGCACGGTGCCCGGCAGCAAGGCGACCGGCGCTCGTCAGATCGGCCGCTTGACCAACCTGATGGAGCTGACCATCGACACCAGTTGGTGGACGCGATACCGCAGCGACTCGAAGAATCCGGACCTGGGTGACACCCTGCCGCAGGCCGTCCCCGACCTGGCCGTCGGAAAGCACCCGGCGATCCCGCGCACCGACGACGACCTGACACCGCGTAAGCACCTGCAGGCGATCGCAAACACGGCCGGCTTTCACTTCGGCACGATCGAACAGGGCGGCACGAGCCTCTACGCCTCGCTCGCGCAGCGAGTGACGAACCCCGACGTGCTGCGCATCTTGCTCAGCATCGGCCCCACGGAAACGATGCACTTCCAGACCTGGCAGGACAAGGCCGGCAACGCTCCGCCGCTGACTGACCCCGCCACCGGGCTCACGTTCCCCGACCTCAACGCGGGACGGGCGGCGTTCAAGCCCAACCGGATCATGCCCGAGCCAACGAGCTTCCTCGATCGGAAGCTCCCGAGGTGCTCGATCATCCGCCCGACCAACACCGAGGGCGCTGCCCTCGGCGCGGCGAAGTTCCTGACCGCCATGGGGCTGTTCAACGGACAGTCACCAGATTTCTTCGCGGGCGTCAAGGCGCTCGCGGAGGCTGCGGACGCCGCGCAGCGCCAGTAACGAGCGTCGTCGCGAGAGCACGACGAGGGGCCGGCTGAGGCGGGGCCCCTCGTCTGTTGTCGTCCGCAGACAGGGAGCGATAGCGATGCCCAACCGTGCCATCGCCCACCGTGCCTGCGCGGGTCCCCGGCGCGCCCACAGTCGAGCAACGGACCCGCACAACAAGGTCCTCGCATGATCGAGAGCATCCTCAGCCCCACTCATCTCCTCCTGATCCTGACCGTCGCGCTGATCGCGCTCGGCCCCAAGCGACTGCCGGAGGCAGGCCGCGGGCTTGGCTCGGCGATTCGCGGCCTTAAGGGCTCGCTCTCCATGGCCGAACGTCGCGAAGAGCAGCCCGCGCTCCAGCCGTCGCGCGAGCCCGATCACACGCCGCTCATGCCGCACCGCGTCCAGAGCGGTGTTGGCGCCCCGGACGAGATGAAGCGATCGCACACGATCCGCGCGTTCGGTAGTGCCGTCCAGATGGCTTGGCGGTAGGCCTCAGAGGGATCAATGGAGACCACCTCGATCCCGGCGCGGACCTCGTCGGGCAGCGCGGTCAGCCACCGCTCGATCACCTTGCGGGTGCATCCCGGGATGACGTCGATCACGCGCCGGCGATCGAGCTCAGAGACGACGGTCGCGAGCTCCCGGCCACGACGGTGATGGGCCTCATCGAGCGACAGCCGCCGCGGTGGCCGTTCTCACGCCGGCGAGCAGCTCGTCGCCGCGACCGAACGCCCTGGACCTGGTAGCAGCTCGTGTGCTCATCGCGCGCGACCTCAGCATGCGCGACACCGCTTGGCAACGGTCAAACAGATGCGCTGCGAAACGGGCGCTGACCCGTTGACGGGACGGCAGCGCCGGGTGGGTCTCGGTGAACGTCCGCGCCCACGCTTCACACCAGAACCGCCGCTTGCACCAACACAGATACGTCATCCGCCCCGCGCCCGGGAGATCGCGCACCCGCACCCGGTCGCGCTCCTTGACCTTCAACGACCCACGACCGCACCACCGACAACACCCCACGCCCGCGAGCGTCTCGACCTCGAGCTCGAGCCGCCAGCCGTGATCGGCCACACCCGTCACCGCCATCCCCTCGATGCCCAGCAGACGGCTAACGTCGTCATGCATCCGTTGTTCCTCCTGGTCCGCGTCTTCGACAACGCGAAGCCTGCGAGGAGCAGCGGATGTCTCTATCCGGGCCTCAACTCCGCCAAGGCAGCAAGACCCCACGATTCACCCGGCGCTCACACCTACTGGACAGTGAGTGGCTGATCGCGTCAGCTGATGGCCCGTGCGCAGAGCTTGCAAAGCCATTGGACAGCGTCGACGTTGAGCGCATACTTGACGAAGCGGACGCCCTCGGGACCGCCTAGGTAGGCAGTCCTTGCTGAGGTTTCGAAGGACCCTGGTGGTTCGTGCCGTCGCTCACCGTCATCGCGACAGGGGTCGCAGCGTTACGCCTGCGGGCCAACGGCCCGCCAAGCCCGCGCCACCATCACGACGCCCGGCGCGGCAACTCGGCTACGGGGGCCGGGACCGCGTGTCATCGAGACCACAGGCGTCATGGTGGACGAGCGTTCGTCGGCGGGTTTGCCTACCGTCGTCGCACACACCCCATCGGGGGAGTCCGCTGGCGGCGCGCGCAGTATCCGCCCTCGTCGCCACAGGACTCGTCTGGTCAGACCTCTGACTTGCCCGCGATACCCGGTCTCGCCGAAAAGGTCGTTTGGCTTCCCGTCGGTGGCAGTGGCTGTCGCAGCCCACCCGGTCGCAGGGCCTATCGCGCGCCGGCCTCCTCGGACGGCAACGCGGCCGACGGATCGGCGGGCGAAGCAACGGGCCCGCGATCTGGCTCGCTCAGAGAGTTGAGGGGCGGGTCGTTCGTCGGTGAGGCCGGCCCGGACAGCGAACCCTTGAAGTCGCGGATCGCCGAGCCGAGCCCGCGTCCAACCTCCGGTAGCCGCTTGGGGCCGAGGAAGAGCAGCGCCACGCCGAGAACCAGGAGGAGCCCAACAGGCGCAGCTCGGGGTCCGCGCCCGCAGGTCAGAGCTGCGATACCTCGGGCTGTTGCACGAGCAGCTCGACACTTATCTGCGTCAAACGATTCCTCACGGACGAATGCGGATGATCGTCTGACCGCTGATTCGCTCGGTCGGATTCAACGCGGCGACGGCGTCGTCGAGGGTCGCGACGTTGCCGATATGGGGCCGCAGTCGTCCGTCCCGCACCCGCTGGACGATCTCACCCAGTTGGGCACGATCGGGCAAGACGACGAAGTCGACTGCCAGCCCGCCTGCTGGCCGCGCCTCGGGCGGGCCCGCGATGGTGACCAAGGTTCCTCCGGCTCGGATCATGCCTGCGGACCGCTTCTGGATGTCACCGCCGACGACGTCGAACACGAGGTCGACCTCGCCGACGTCTTCTAGCGCGTCGTTCTCAAGGTCGATGAAGTCCATCGCCCCGAACTCGAGTGCCGTCTGCCGGTCGGCGGCGCGCCCGCTGCCGATGACGTAGGCGCCGGCCTCACGTGCCAGCTGCGTCACCATCGACCCGACCGAACCGGCCGCGCCGTGCACGAGCACACTCTGCCCCGCCTCCAGACGGCCATGCTCGATCAGTCCCTGCCATGCGGTCAGACCCGGCATCGGCAGGCTCGCGGCCACCGTGAAGTCGACGTCGGCCGGCAGCGGCGCAAGGTGGCGTGCCTCGATCGTCACATACTCGGCCAGCCCGCCGCCGCGATACGAGTCTGTGAGGCCGAACACCCGCTGTCCTATCGACAGTCCCGTCGTGCCGTAGCCGAGCGCGGTGACCACTCCGGCCAGCTCCTGCCCGGGAATCGACGGCGTCCGATCCCGGCCGAGGCGATCGGTCCAGGTCGAGGGCCACGTCAGCTCGCCCGAGGTGAACCCCGACGCATGAACCTCGACAACGACCTCGTTTATCGCCGGTTCCGGTTCGGGCCGATCCGCCAGCGTCATCCCAGCCGCTCCTGCGGCCGCGTCGGTCGCCACGGTCGCTTCATCCGGCATCTTCCTATGCGCTCATCCGGCCGCTCGCCGACTTCCTTTACCTCAGTCGGGTCCTCACACCGGGTTTCGCCCACCTCCCGCCGCGCGGTCGGATCG
>CAVPUB010000007.1:0-2169956 GCA_963708835.1 uncultured Actinomycetota bacterium
CTTTCCGAATTTCCGACGGCCTCGCGACAGAGCACTCGTCCGCAGCTCCGTCGCCGGGCGAGCGCGTTGCCACGGGCAGGATCGTCAGCTCTACGGGGAGCCCACGACTCGGCCAGCCCCGGCGCTGCAGCCCCTACGCCGGGGCTGAGACGCTCCTCGTTCTCGCGGCCGTGGGTGTTTGCCCTGGCCATAAGGCCTCGTTAGACTTGTGCGCGGCGTTTCGCGATCTGGCCGTAGGTCATAGCGACGATGGTTCGTGAGGCCACGGTGTGCAGTGGACGATCGCAGCAGCGGGACCGAATTGATGCGAATCCGCGCAAGGTCAGGACGGTGGCGTCCTCGCCCCGTCAGGGGTGTGAGTCATGGGGTGCGGGATTGCACCCTGAGCTGCGCGGTCGTTGTCACGGTGCTGTGCATCACAAGTCCTGTCGCAGCGGCGTTTGGGTGGTCAACTCAGACGCTGCCCACGTCTTTCGGTTCGCCTGGAGGCAAGTGTCGTGTAGCGCGCCATCTGCATGCATCGCGGTGGGTGGCTTCACCGGCCCGGCTCGGCAAGGGCAGTCCTTGGCCGCTCGCTGGGATGGAAGGCGATGGTTTCGCCAGCAAACCCCCGATCCTGCCGGTGGCGCGGGCTCGCTCGAAAGCGTGTCCTGCTCGTCGCGGACGGCCTGCGTGGCCGTCGGGTCTTGTGACTGCTCGCCGGCCGCTCAGCCCTTGGCCGAACGTTGGGATGGCCGCGAATGGTCGATACAACGGATTCACTACCGCGTCGGCGCGGGCACGTGGCTCTACGCCGTCGTGCTCGTCAGCGTCCGCGTGCACCGCAGTCGGCTCGACTGGGCAAAGAGGAGGGCCCGTCGGCCGTGCTAGTGCAGCGCTGGGACGGGAGATCCTGGTCTGCGCAGTCGGCCCCTACTCCGGCCGGGGCCACGGGCATCTTCTTAGTCGGCGTCTCGTGCGTCACATCGACATCCTGCACTGCTGTCGGCCGGAGCGCTTACGGTCCCCTGGGCCAGGTCACCAGGCCGCTCGTGGAGCGGTGGGACGGCAGGCGGTGGGCGATCGACCGCGTGCCCCGGTCGGCGAACAGCAGCTCCAGCCAACTAGAGAGCGTGTCGTGCACATCCTCAACCGGCTGTACGGCCGTTGGGAATGGCCCTCGTGGGCCCCTTGTTGAGCGTTTGAATGGCAACCGGTGGTCCATCCAACCATCCCCCGGCGGCCCACCCGCGCAGCTCAGCGCGGTGTCGTGCGCGTCCGCGACGATATGCATGACGGTCGGGGCCTGGGCTCCCGGTGAGATGGAGCCAGTGCCGCCCCCGATCGAGATGCTGGCCGAGCGCTGGAACGGGAGGCACTGGTCGCTCCAGCACATTACGACCCCAGAGGGGGGTTTGCTGAACTCCGTCGCGTGTCCTTCCACGCGAACATGCGTTGCTGTGGGGGTCAACGGTTCGGCGGTGGTTGAGCGCTACTCATAACGGCAGCACCGCGCCTCGTCGGTCGCGGATCATCTGGGCTGACGCCGGCTGCGCGGAACGCACTGAGTCCGTGGGTCTGTGGCGACGTTGCCCGATGCGTCGATCGGTCCCGACGTCGACGCCGACACACGTGAGTAGTCCCACGATGGTCTGACCGCCGCCCTGTCCAAACAACAGTTGCTCGGTTGCGCTCTGACGGGAGCCAGAGGCCAGCGACCTGATTTGGCGATCGCATTGGTTGCAGGCCCACTCGAGCCCCCGACGAGTGCTTGAGGGAGGAGCACTCGTCCGTCCCTGTCGGTGCTCACGAGTGGGTTGCCACGAAACGAGCCGTCCGGGCATTGGCCGACGTGGCGAGCTCAATGTGATTCCCGTCGTCCACTCGCGGGTGCTTTGGGGCCCTTTAGGCGCAAGCCGTAGAACCCTTGGCTACGGGCACGACCCCCGAGCGGCGTGTAACTCACCCAAAACCGTAGGGTGACGCCGTAGCGTGGATGGGCGACGAGCTTTTGGCCGCGGCTGTTTGGCCTTACGACGATCGAGCGGGCGCCGGCGGTCACGGCGACCGCAGCGCGCGCGAACACGAAGCGCCGGGGAGCTGGCTCCAGAACCGCTGTCCTGGCGAGGTTGTCGTTCCAGGCTGTCAGTAGCACGTCGACTCTTCCGTCGCTCGGAGCTCTGATGCGGAACGTGATGACGCCATCGCGGAGCGCATGGACGTCAGAGACGGCGAATCGGTTGAATCGGGTTGGCAATGAACCTCTCCGCAAGTGCGCGCTGCTCACCGCCGTCCTGAGTGTTCCCGACGGCGACGCAGTTCATTGGAGTCGTGCATGAGACGCTCGCAAGACGGACGTCCGTCGCTCCAGTCGGACGCTCGCTGGGCTCGATCGTCCATGTGTCGCCGGTGAGCCGCTCAACGAGGCCTGCGAAGTGGCCGCCAATTCGGGCATAGTTTCCGACAGCGGTGCACCATGTGGCTGCGAGACATGACACGCCGCTGAACGTCAGAAACGTCGGTCCGCGAACGGCGTCGGGAGGGGCCGAGGGAGTCAGGCGCGCCCAGCGGTCCCCGTCCCACCGCTGCGCCAGCAAGTCTTGGGTGGCATGGGTCGTCCCCGGGCGCACAAAATGCCCGACCGCCACGCAGGATGTCGGCGTCGTGCACGCAACCCCCGCCATGTAGCCGTTGAAAATGTTAGTCGGGTCCGCCGTCCCCTGAAGCCCCCAACCGATGCCGTCCCAGCCTTCAGCGAGGCTGGACCCATATGGTTCGACATGCCCGGTAGCAACACAGTTCGTGGATGTCGCGCAGGAGACGCCCCAGAGGGATTCGCCCTCTGCACCGCCGGGCTCGGTCACGATGTTCTGGCTGGCGTTGGCGTCCAGTGTCCACGTGTCCCCGTCCCAGCGCTCCGCAAGCGGAATGATGTATACGGACCCCACCTGCGGTGGCCAGTCGTAGTACAGGCCGACCGCCGTGCAGGCACTGCTCGACGTGCATGACACGGCGGAAAATTGAGCGCTCGTCAGTCCGTTTGCCCCCGCCGCTGCTGGATTGGGAGTCGTCTCAAGTGTCCAGCTCGTCCCGTCCCAGCGTTCTGCGAGCGTCACCACCTCGTTCGCGACGCCCGCCGCGACCGGCACCGCATAGGACGCAGACCCTACGGCAACACAGTCGCGGGACGACACGCATGCGATCCCCGTCAGCTCGGTGTCAGCTGCGCCCGCTGGCGCCACGGCTGGTTCCAGCGACCAACGCGTGCCGTCCCATCGGTACGCAAGGGGCTCGTTGATAGGCCCGAAGTAATCGCCGACCGCCATGCACGCCGACGGTGACGAGCACGAGACCGAAGCTAGCTCCGCGCCGTTCGCGTGCGGCAGGGGCGCGCTAACCCATGCTCCCGCCGCTGCCAGCGCCGGCCCAATAAGAAGACTGAGCGCCACTAGCAGACAACAGCTACCAGACCTTCGCATGCGTGCGGTGATGCTAACGCCGTTCCTCGTGCGCGATGAAGGATCAGTTTTGCGGTGGAAGAGAGGGTCGCCGTCGGGTGGCGAGTGTCCATCCGGCGGCGGGCATCACACGGCGATCGCTTTTCGCAAGTGAGCCGATGGCGAAACATTGGAGCGGGCGCGCTCGAGTACTACGCAAGACGCCGATCCCGGACGAGCGTGTTGCCACAACGGGGATCGTCCGCTCGCGGCCGATGCACGACGCGTCGGCGCCGTTCCAGTCGCCGCGGATCGGGCCGCGGGAGGCTGGCCACCTCGGCGGCGACCCCGGAGCGTCTGGACCGGCTCTGCATATGCGATCGGTCTCTCCCGCCGTCCGCATCGTGCGACCCGGTTTCGGCGAGTAGGACGGCCGGCGCGGGTGATCCAGATGTCGCTCCAGCGATCGTCGTCTCAGGGCTCCGGATGATGAGCGCGCTCGTCGGCGAGTTCGATCGTTTTCAGCGCGTTCGACGCCATGTGCGTTGACGATGCTCCCGCTCTCGTGCGTCTGCGTGGCTCAGCTGGCAGCCGGCGTGCGCTGCCGCGTGTGGGCTGTACGGCGTTGTCGCGTAGCTGTCGAGGTGTCGCCGGGACCGCCCCAGTCGGTAAATGGCGCGGTGTGTCCCGCGTGGATGCGAGAACTGCACATGTGATGAGCCGCGCCAGGTGCGACTAGGCGCCTCCCGCGGCGGCTGGCGATACCGGCAGCGGGTGATGCGGGAAGAAGGTGACCACCACGTGCGCAAGCTCGTTGGCGGCAACCCGTATGTGCATGACGCGCGCCCACAGGAGAACGCCCGAGGTGCGCGCCACCAGTTCGTAGCTGCCTGGCGGGACCGAGAGCCGAAAACGACCGGCGGAGTCGGTCGCGACGTTCGCAGTCCTAACTCGGCCTGGCAGCCGCAGAACCTCAATCGTCGCCCGCACCGGTCGCTCACGACAGCCCGGATCACTCGCGGCCTGACCCGCGCACCGAGAGCTGACGACTTGGCCCACGATCCCGGATCCTCGACCGCTAGAACGCTGGCGGTGCGACGCGCGTGTCTCCCCTGTTCTTAGCGGGGTCGAGGCCGATCGCGCGAGCGTCGCGTGTGACTGAGCCGTCTGCTGGCTTATCGACGAGCCGCAGCCGCTGAACGCCAGAACGCCTAACAAGAGCACCCCCGACATTCGGCGAGGCTTTCGCGTCGAGGTTCTCATCAGACTCGCCCAGGTGTCATGCGCTCTTCTCCAACGCCGCTAACGCCGATTTCCGGCCGCGGCAGGCATTGACAACCGCGAACGCCGCAGCACCGATGTACCCGCGCGACGCCGTTATGCCCAGACTACGTGCTTGGACTCCATCCATCACGCCGCAGCGCCCGAACGGCTCTTGTCATTCCGGTGGCGCTCATCCGTGCGCCTCCGCCCAAGCGTGACGGGCCTCGCGCACGGCGTAGACGAGGATGACCACCGCCGAGAGCGGGTCGGCCCACCACCACCCCAGGACCGCGTTGAGGACAACACCCAGCAGGACCGCCGCCGCGAGCGCACCATCGACGACGGTCACGCGCGCCTCGGTCTCGAGCACCCCGTTGCCCAGCCGCCGGCCGGTGTCACGCTTGCCAGCCGCCAGCGCGAACATGACTATCACCGTGACCGTCAGCCAGGCGATACCGAGACTCGACCGGCCCGGATGCGCTCTCGCGCTGACCAGGATGGCGGACTGTACGGCGATGTAGACGGCCAGGAGCACGAAGGCGATCGCGATGACCCGCAGAGCTCGCCGTTCGCGCTCGGAGCCGGCCGCGCCTTTGAGCTGCCACACGACGACCGCAGAGGCGACGATCTCGATCAGCGAGTCCACCCCGAACCCGGCGAACGCCACCGATCCGGTGGCGACCGCCGCGCTGACCAGCACCACCACACCCGCCACGTTCCAGGCCAACGTCGCGTACTCGAGCAACAGCCCACGACGCAGCAACATCCGCCGCGTGCCCTTGCCCAGCTCAACGCCCATCCGTGCTGCGTCGGATCGCACACGGTCAAGCATGGCTCACCCAGCAGATCAGCGACCGCATTCACAGCCCGATGGTTCTCGACGGCGCGCACGCGCGAAGTCGTGGCCGGTGGCCTGGTGGGCCGGCGGGCCGGCGGGGGCCGGCCCACCCCATCAGGCCCCGCTCAGTTGTTGGGCTGCCCGACGGTGGTCCCGCTGGTCTGTACCGCTGAGCCGGTGTAGCTACCCGAGCCGCCGAGATCGGGGCTGTCGTGCGAGTAGGCGATGTGCGCGAAGCCGCGGCTATCGGTGTCGACGCCGAAATCGTCAAACAGCTGGCGGCCGCTGGTGCAGTTGATGCCGCCCTCGCATACCGGCCCCTGG
Organism: uncultured Actinomycetota bacterium; assembly: GCA_963708835.1. Taxonomy (GTDB): domain Bacteria; phylum Actinomycetota; class Thermoleophilia; order Solirubrobacterales; family Solirubrobacteraceae; genus Palsa-465. Next base: position 5,842 of record CAVPUB010000007.1, read on the forward strand.
TGGACGGCCATCAGCTGGTGGGGCGCACCCCAGCCGGTCGGAGTCGACGCGCGGTTTTGCGCGAAGTACACAAACCAGGTCTGGTTGGTCTTCGTCGGCGCGCCGTAGTAGACGAGGTCGACGCCGTGCGCGGTCGCCGCCAGCCACGGGAAGATCGCCTGCGCGGTGTTCGTGCTCACCGGCTTAGAGCACGTCCAGGTCTTGCCGTGATTCGTGGACTCAGCGGTGCGGATCGAGGTGTCATCTGACCACGCGTACCAGACATGCCCGACCGGGTCCACGGACACGTTGGGGAAGTTGTGATTTAGATCCGTCGAGGCCGACGCCGTGCTGCACGCAATCGGGTTGTCGACCCAGGTATGACCGCCGTCTGCCGAAACGCCGAGAAAGGCCTCGTTGTTGTGGCTACCCGACGAGTTCGATGGGGCCACGAACGACTGGTAGGCATAGAAGTTGCCCGCACCGGCCGGCAGGTTGCGATGGTCGATGACCAGGTTGCCCAGCTCGTTGGTCGTGGCCTTGTAGTCGGTCGGCGGGATGACCTGAGCGACCTGCGTGTACACCTGACCGCCGTTGTCTGAGCGCAGGACGTCAATGTCGTTGGTGGCAATGTCGTGATAGGTCAGCAGCGACGTCTGCGCGCCGAAGGCGGCGATCCACTCGCGATCGTCGACGGGCAGGCCGCTCTGTACCGGCGTCTGGGAGAACGTCGTGCCGTTATCAGTGGACGTGGCCACGTTCACCGAGGCCAGATTGAGGCTCGAGACGTACACGTTGTAGTTGCCCGACGCGTTCTTGGCGCTGGCGATCGCCACGTCGATGTCGCCCCCGGAGAGACCGACGCCGCTCACCGCATTGGGCTGACCGCGATACTCAAGCGCGCACCCCGAGGCGCCCGTCCCGCCGATCTGGCCAAGGCCTCGCCACAGCTGACTGCCGCTGCCCAGCCCGTTCTCAGAGCCCAGGAACACGTTATTGGCCCGCGACACATGGATCGCGGGTTCGCCCGCGCCATTGGTGCCGCAGCCGCTGGCGCCGACCGTCGACGCTTGCAGCTGACCATAGTTAAACCCACCCACCGTCGCTGCTGACGCCGAACCAGCGACACCGAGCACACCGACACAACCCGCGACGGCCACCAGCCCGCGACTCCACCGCCCAACCCAACTCTGGTGCATGCGCCTACTCCTGACTCCCAGACAAGGTGTGCCGGAACCCGGGCACCGACGGGCAGCCGGATCCTGACTCTCCAGCCGCGTTCCGACCCTACCCGCGCGACGGCAAATTCAAGCCCTGCGCGTCGGTGACGTCGCCGCGCGCCCCGGGAGCCCGGTGACCAGACGCGAGGTCATCAGGCCACCAGCAGAGACCATGATGCTGGCGACAGCCCGACCCAGCAGGCGATCGTCAAATCGTGGACACGCGCCTGGCGATTGCACTCCCGAACCTCGCCGGAGCATCGCCCGGCCGGCGGAGCTGCCACGCGCGGGTCCGTCCTGAGCAACGCTGCCCATCATCGCTTCCGCGCCGCACCGCGGCGCGCCGCGCGACTGCTCTCGCAGATTGCGATCGCAAGCGGCGGTCAAGAGCCAGTGATTCCAACGCCACGATCGGCAAGCTCTGAGCGAGCCCGGACGCGCCTCGGTGTCGCGACCCCCCAAGCCTCACACTGGCCCTCTCCTAGTGCCAGCCACGCGTACGCGCGGCATACGCAGCCAACACTTTCGGCACGCTATGACGCACGCCCTGCTTACTTGTGTCGGCTGTGGGATGTCAAGGCGTTTGATGGTCGTCGGTGTGGTCCTGGTCGTTGTTGGGGCGGTGCGTGGGCGTGTTGTGGGATCGGGATGGGTCCGCGGACGCCCAGGCTTACTTTGGCCCTCGACGCGGGGTGGTTCCCGGTCGGGTACATGATGTGGTGGGGTGTTCCGGCAGATGGGTTGCGGCCGCTCGGTCTTACTAGGCCGTTCCTCGCGGGGCGGGGTCGGCAGCAGGGCTGCGGGAACTGGCCGCGGTTCATCGGTGATTGGTGGGCTTGCCGCGTGACGGTTGGTTAGGCGGTGACCGGCTCCAGCGCCTGGTCACCGAGACCGCGTAGCACGTGATAGCTGCGTTTCAGCAGCTTGCGCGCGATCGCGACACACGCGCGGTTGCCGCCGAGCCGCTCAGCGAGCTGTTCGTAATAGGGCCGGTCGGGGCTACTCGGGCGCCGCGCCGCTTGCGCGGCTTCATAGAGCGCCCAGCGCAGTGCTGGTGGTCCCTGCCGAGACAGGCGCCCGGAGACGCGGTGCTGATCTGATTGATAGACGGTGACGTCCAGCCCGGAGTAGCGGACCGCGTCGCGGGAGTTCTGGAAGCGGCGGGTGTCACCGAGCTCGGCCAGCAGCGTGACCGACGTCAACGGGCCCAGACCATAGATCTGATCGATCAGCGCGCGGCAACCGGACTGCTTGCGGGCATAGGCACGCAGCGCGAGATCGACCGGGCCGATCTGCACCTCGATCGCGTCGATCATCTCCAACGCGATCGTGAGCTGCTCTCGCGCGGCCGCTGGGAGCTTGATCGCTGCGATCCGTTCGCGATTGGCGAGCGTCAGCAGCTTGCGGGCGCGCGGAACGCCGTGGTGATAGAGCACCGAGTGCATTCGCTGCTGCCATTCGGTGCGCTGATGCACCAGCGTGTGCCGGCATCGCACCCGCGCGCGCAGATCCAACAGGTGCGCCGGCGCGATCCACGACTCCGGGAGCCGGCCGATCAACAACAGTTCCCGCAGATGCCGAGCGTCGGCCCAATCAGTCTTCGCGCGCCGCTTTTTGCCCTTCAGCCCGCTGGTCTCCGCCGATTCCGCGAGATGCGGCTCAGCACCCGCCCGCTGCAGCTCCTCGACCAAGAACCGCCAGCCGGTGATGGCCTCCAGCGCGACCTCGAGCCCCGCTCCATCAAACCGCGCCAAAAAAGTCCGCACAGCGATCCGGTCTGCCGGCGCAATCCGCGCGCGGGAGACCTCCCCAGTGATCGTGTCGACCCACTCCGCGGTGATCTGCTCTCCCGATGCTGATCCATCCCCATCACGAGCGTCATCACACCCGCCCCCTTTCGACAGCCACAGACAGGATCCACGCACCGGTCAGCAGCCAGGCACGCAGGGCATCGCATACCGTGAACCACGGTCGGTACCTCCGTTCGATTGGCCGGCCGCGCGGCCGCAATCCGCGCGCGCCTACACCGCCGTTCGACGCGGAGGACCGACCACCTTCACCGCCGCCTCACGCCAACCGGCACATGACATCTTCCGGCGAGTTGCGGGGCGGCCTCGGGCGTCACGGTCGTGGCCGCGCGAACCTGACCGAGCGCGAGCGAGGTCGGTAGCGGGAGCCGGCGGAGCCGGCGGTCTCGATCGTGCGGACTACGGCAGCGCTGGGACCGGGTCGCTCTTCGTGGCTGTCGTTCGGGCACCGCCTGGCGGTCGGGCTATCACCGAGGCCGTGAAAGGGTGCGCGAGCAGAAGTGCGTTGGCCCTGGCGAGTCGGGGCCCTGATGATCCGCTTGGTGCTTGGTTGAGACCGACGCCTGGCACTTGCTCCAGCTGCTGAGACACTCGTCCCCGGTCGTGACGCTGGGCGAAGTTCCGTTGCCACGCATCCGCTCGCGTGCGTGTCGGGCGGGCGGGCCGGCTTCACCGGCGTCTCCGGATCACCCAGAGGGGTCCGTCCTGGCCCAGAAGTCCAGAATACTGACCGCCGTTGCTTGTGAGAGGTAGGTTGAACCGATGAAGCGAGCAATAGCCCTTACCGTTGCGCTGGTGGCGTTGGTCGCGGCCAGTTCTGCGCTTGGGTCTCAGGCTAAGCACTGTGGCGTGGCCAGCTACAGCTGGACCCGCGACGGGCACCTCCACACAGGGAAGGACGCGGTCTTTGTCGTGCGCGGAACGACGTCATGCGCGACCGCACGCCGGATCGATGTCCGCGCAGACGAAGGTCTTCGGACGCCTGGGTGGCGCTGCGCGCTGTCGCAGCATCGGACGGTCACCACATGCACGAGTTCCGCACACCACGCAGAGATCCAAGGACTCCCGTATACCCCGCCCCCGGTAACACCGGCGCCGGTGAGCCCAGCGCCGGCTCCGACCCCCACGCCGGCCCCGACCCCCAGTGGGTGCTACCCGACGACCGCGTCGGGGGGCTGTTACGAGCCCGGCGAGTACTGCCCCGTCGCTGACTACGGGACCAGTGGTGTCGCGGGCAACGGCGAGGCCATTACCTGCGAGGACAACAACGGCTGGCGGTGGGAGCCGACCACGACGACGACGTCACCGCCCCCGGCACCGGCTGCGTGTTACCCGTTGACCAACTCCGGTGGCTGCTACGAGCCTGGCGAATACTGCCGCGATGCTGACCACGGGGCCAGCGGAGTTGCGGGTGACGGCGAAGCCATCACCTGCGAATACAACAACGGGTGGCGCTGGGAGCCGACCTAGAGAAGATCCGGCACCGGCACCCGGGCATGGTGCCGGAGCCGACCCCGCGCCCGCTCGATGCTGCTGCGTTGACCGTTTCGGCGCTTGGCTGCTGGGACCGGCCGGGGGGGACGACGGACTCCCGGACTCTGCCTTTGTTTAACGCTCGAGGCCGTCGAACATCCCGTGTACGAGATACGACCTGGCCCAAGACCATCGGCGTCGGACGAACGCCGCGCCACAGTACGGATCGCTCGCGCGGCTGACGAGGCCGACGGGGCTGACCGCCATCGTGTAGCACTCTCGCGCCAATGGGCCCTGCGTAGGTCGACCCCCGACTCGTCGCCGATCCATCAGCGGGTGGGCGTCAGCTGGGATCAGCGGCTACGCCGCCGCGACGCTCCGGGCCACCTCGAAGAGCTCTTCCGGCATCGGGACCGGCAGGCGCCACGTGAACGCGACCGGCCGCTCCCCTCGGTGATCGACATACGTCACGGGGCCAAGGAAGGTGAACGGCTGGGTGCCCAGCTCGAAGCGCCGCTTGTCGCGGACGAACAGCAGGATGTTGCCGCCACGTTGCTGGTGCTCAATCCATCTCCGGACCCGCGGCTGCTGGGGAGTCTGCGTCGACTGGGACTCCCAGTGGAAGAGCTCGCGGTTGATCGCGTAGTCCCGGTACATCGTCGTTGGCGAGTAATCCCTCTCCGCCTTTTGGAGGTCGACGAAGAACGCGTCGTACCGCTGATCCGATGTCGACGTAAGCCCTTCACGAGACGGCGGGGGGTTTGGGCCCGTACCGACGGCCAACGCAGCAAGCACATCACTGCGGGTGTAGCGGGCGTGCGGGACCAGTGGCACCTCCGGAGCCAGGGCGGAAAGACGACTGCGGGTGGTCGATTGCTCATCAAGCAACTCGAGCAGCTCAACGAGTTCTTGACGTGGCGCCTCCGCGAGCCATAGGGCGAGGTAATAGTCATCAAGGGATGAGTACGCCGTACTGCCAGAGCCGAGGTCCCAGGCGAGCATCGTCAGGAGCCGTCGTTGACGCTCGTCGATCAGCTCCGTGGTTGGAGGCTCCGGCTGCTGCAGGATGCTGCGGTAGAACTCAATCCGCTCCGGATCATCAACGTGCGTCACCCGGCTCAGCGCCCGCAGCGTCTGACTCTCGAACGCGACGTCCGACGCGGCCGGCGTGGCGTGAGCGGCTTCGCGCTTGAGAGTCGTCCATGAGCGGTTGCTCTTGTAGACGTCTTCGATCCGGTGGTCGTGCTTTTTGAGGAACTCGGCAAGACGAATCCCGTCGCTCTCCGTTCGCAGGTCTGTGACCAGCGTCGCCCACCGAGATCGCCGGGCCGCCGACCGCAGGTTGTCGAGGACGATCTCCTGACTCTGACGGTCGAGATCGACGGTGCAACCAGCCGGCAGGAACGGAAACCTACCCTCGACCTGGTCGATCACCTTGCCGCGACGCGTGTCCAGGATCGCCCTCAGCCGATCTTCGAAGCGGAACGCTCGGTGCTGCTGACCGATCAGATCGATCACGGTCAGAGCGCTCTTATCTTTTGCACGCCGCAGGCCGCGGCCGAGCTGCTGTGTGAACAGCGTGGCCGACTCGGTGGGACGGAGGAGCAGGACACAATCGACATCAGGTACGTCGACGCCCTCACCAAGGACCTCCACCGAGAACACGCACCGAAGTCGTCCGGCCTTCAGAGCGGTCAGGCCCTGATCTCGTACCTCGGCCGAATCGTCGCCCGTCAAGGCGATGCTCTGAAGCCCCGCCTCGGTGAACTTGCGCGCCATGTAGCGAGCGTGCTCCTTCGAGACGCAGAACCCCAACGCCCGCATGCGGCCCGGATCGAGCACGATGCGCTGAATCGCTTCCAACAGCTTCGCTACGCGGACGTCGTCGCCGGTGAAGAGGTTGCTGAGATCCTCCGCGGCGTAACCACCTCGACGCCAGGTCAACTGACGCAAATCAGTGCCGTCGGCCACGCCGAAGTACTGGAATGGAACGAGGAAACCCTGGTCGATGGCCTCCCACAGCCGTAGTTCAACGGCGATCCGGTTGTCGAACCAGCCGGTAACGTCGCGCCCGTCAAGGCGTTCCGGGGTCGCCGTGAGCCCGAGGAGTTCAAGCGGCGTGAGGTGGTTGAGCAGCCGGTCGTAGCTGTCGGCTGCGGCGTGGTGAAACTCGTCAACGACGACGACATCAAACCCCTCGGGTTGAATCTCTCTGATTCGGCTCTGGAGGGACTGGATCATCGCGAAGACATGGCGGCCGGTCGCGGCCCGGCCGCCCGCAAGAAGCTCACCGAAATCGCCTCTCCGCAGCACGGCCCGGTAGGTCGCTAGCGATTGCCGCAAGATCTCCTCGCGATGGGCCACGAACAGCAACGACAGTCCGCCCTCGTGGCAGTTCGAGCAGCTGGCGATAGTCCAGCGCCGCGACCACAGTCTTCCCCGTCCCCGTTGCCGCCACCACCAGATTGCGATGGCGATCGTGCCGCTCCCGCTCGATCATCAACGCATCAAGCATGCGCTGCTGATGTGGATATGGCCGGACGTCGAGGCCGGCGAACGAGATCGTCGTTGATGACTCACCGAGCGAGCGCCGGTCGTGCTCCTCGAGTGCGAACGCCAGCGCGTCGCCGTTCACGGCCGGGTCATACGGGTCGAAGTGCTCGGATGCCCAGTGGCTGTCGAACATCATCCGCACGCGATCGATCACGTGCGCGGCATCCATTGATGACAGTCGGACGTTCCACTCCAGCCCGTCGAAGAGCGCGGTGTGCGAAAGGTTCGACGACCCGACGAAGGCAGTGGTCAGGCCGCTCGCTCGTTCCAGCAGCCAGGCCTTGGCATGAAGTTTCGTCGTGCGTGCGTCGAGGGCAACACGGACCTCCGCGCCGAGGGCAAACAGCTCATCGACAGCGCGCTTCTCCGTCGCACCCATATAGGTCGTCGTGATCACTCGGACTCGGCCACCGCGCTCGACCACCTCAGCCAACGAATCGCGGAGGTGACGTACTCCAGTCCAGATCACGAATGCGCAGATGAGATCGACTGAGTCTGCTGTCGCCAGCTCGGCCTTGAGCTCCGAGCCGATGTTCGGCTGACCTTCGGCGTTCACCAACAGATCGCTCTGACTGAACGGAGTCGCCGGCAGCGCCGGCAACGGCATCGGCTCCCCGAGCGCCGACCTGCGCTTGATCCCAGACAGGATCCGCGGCGGCATCACTACCTCAGCCGCCGCCCAGTCCTCCTCATCGGACACGATGCCCTTGAGAACCGAATTCAGCGTCGTGACCTGACTATCGGCCGTGTCATAAGTCGCCAACTGCCGAGCGATCTCGCGCATCGCGTGCCGCGCGAGCCGCTCCGGCCCCTCGGCCGGGTCGAGCGCTACTTCCTCGAGAAGATCTGCGTCAAGCGACGCCAGCACCCGCTCGAGTGCTTGTGTGATCAGGTGATCTCGAGGACCAGGTCGGAGCCCATGCGTGTCGGCCACGGCGGCACCATACTGCGCCAGATCCCGGAGCAACGCCTGATCCGCGCATCATATGGTCAGAATCAACGAAGCTCCGATCGCCCGGCCTCGATCTACAAGCACTTTATGCTCGTGCCTAGCATAATTATTTCGCTAATATTGCACTGATGATAACTCGGCCTCTCGCACAGTCCCGTGCCGATCAGCGACGTTTCGTAAACCGGACCTCGGAGACGCGCGAGGTCCTGCGTGGAGTGGCCAATAGCCAGCCGGTGCTGGTGCTGGGCGAGCCGGGCAGCGGCCGGAGCTCGCTGCTCAACCACGTTGCTTGGCTGCTGGGACGCGAGACGGAGCCGCGGGAATCGGTGGTGGTGAGTGGCGAGCTGGCCCGAAATCCGGCGCAGCTCCTGGGGGTGCTCGTCGCGCGATTGCAGCGACTGGCGGAGCCGGAGGCCCCGCGCGGCCGGTGGTTGCAGGAGCTCCAAGCGCTCGCGTTGCCCGACGGGCCGTTTGGGGAGGTCGTCCAGCCGGCGATTCTCATGGAGCTCGTCGACCTGCTCGGCGACCGCCTCGCTGCCCTGGACCGAGGGGTCTGCCTCATGATCGACGGGATCTCCCCCGCGGTCGCCCATGGGGTATTCGGGAGCCTGCGCAATGAGCTGTGGTCGCTCGAGGGTGCCTCGTGGGTTGTCGCGGGCGACGCCGCCGCGAAGCCGCTTTTCCTCGAGCCGCCGGCTGACGCCTTCTTCGCTAAGACCGTCGAACTCGCCCCGCTCGACCCGGCCGACGCCGCCAAGCTCCTGCGCGCTCATGCCCCGGAGCTCTCAGATGAGCAGATCGCCAAGACCCTCGCAGCTGAACCCAGCGGGAACCCGAGGCGGCTGCTGAGGGCCGCCGCCGACGTCCAGGCCGGGGTCTCCCCCACGGCCTCGGCGACCGACGCGCTCGCACAACGTGCCGAACAAGCCGCCGGACCGCTGGCCGGGAGGCTCGTCTCCTATCTCGCCGACAACGGGCCGGCCAGCGCGTCCGATCAGCGACTGCTGCGCCAGGTCGGCGCCAGCCGCCAGCGTGCGAGCCAGCTCATGCACCAGCTGGAGTCCGCCGGGCTGCTTGAGACGCTGGAGGTGCGCGAGCCCGGCCGCCGGGGCCGGCCCGTACGCCGCTTCGCCGTGAAAACCCAGTGAGTAACCAGGTCCTCAACCGACTCCTCGACGTCCACGCCTTTGACGGCAGCCCGCTGCACGTCGACCTGCCCGCCTTCCACGTGCCGTTTGACGACCGGGGCCGGCACGGCTGTGAGAGCGGCGTCGTGCGCGCGGCGCGCACCACCGAGCGGATCGGGCTGCAGGGACCCATCGGGTGCGGCAAGACGAGCGTCCTGCGCTTCGCGCTTGACGACCCCGACACGCAGATCGCCCCGATCTGGGTGTCGGTGGCCTTCGACGATGACGAGGTGGTGCTGGACGTGCGGCGCTTCGCCGCGCACCTCATCCAGAGCGTCGTGCGCGACGCCCAGCGCGCGGGGACTCTCACGTCAAGCGAGCGCGACGCGATCCTCAGCGCCTCCGCCGCCCGGCGCCCGCTGCCGGCGACCGAGCGCCGCCTTGCGTCCCGGCTCGCGGCGCGTTTCTGGGTGGCGAGCGGCGAGCTCTCGAAGGAGGTGACCGCCACACTCGCCGGCGTCGACCTCGAGCGGCCCGCCGGCGAGGTGTTGGAGACCGTCAACCGGGCGCTCGAGGCCATCGCCGCGGCCAACCGCCAGCCGGTCATCGTCATCGACGACTCCGACAGCTTCACCCGGCGACTGGGCAGCGCTCGGTCGCGCGACGAGCTGATCGCCGGCTTCTTCGGTCCGGTGCTGAGATCGCTGACCGAGCTGCATGCCGGAGTCGTTGTCGCCGTCCACGCCGAGTACCTCGAGATGCCGGCCTTCGAGCAGGCCCGGCGCGAGCACGGGGCCCTGGAACGGCTGATCGAGGTCCCGCCCGTCGTCAGTGGTCAGCTGGCGCGGATCCTGGACCGACGCATCCGAGTGGCCGTCGAATCAACCCGCGAGGAGGCGCTCACGGACCCCGCCGTCGAGGCGCTCGCCGAGCTGAACCGCACGCGGACGGGACGCAACCTGCGCACCACGCTCGGGATCGCGCATGCGGCGCTCGTCGCCGCCGTCGATCGTGGCGCGGAGCTCGTGGCAGAGCAGGACGTGGCCCGCGCGGCGGTCGAGCAGTTGGGGACCTAGCAGCCTCCCCTGAGCTAGCGAGCTCAGGTGCAGTTGATGTGAATCTGATGCACCAGCCACCGGCCCGCTCCGCCCGAAACCAGATCGACGGGGCCGCTGCAGTGGTGAGTTCCATCTGACTGGACCGACGTCGTGCTCACCGACACCGTCGAGGATGTGGGTGTCTGGCTGACGACGCGGGCGCTGTTGAACGTGATCGACCGGTCGTTGGCCTGCCCCGCCTGGAAGCTGCGGTACCCGCCGAGCTGCGCGCGGAACGCCGGGTCGGCCAGCGCCCATGCCTCGGGGTAGCGCCGCGCCGCGGCCAGCTGGTAGAAGGACTCGACCGCGCCGACCGGTGTGGAGGCCGATGAGGAACCGGAGGGAGCTGCGGCGCCGGAGCCCGTGTTCGCGGACGCGGAACTGGAGGACGTGGACGTGGTGGGCGTCGTCGAGCCGGTGGCGGTCGAGCCCGAGGCGGCCGGCGCCGACGCGGTCGCGGTGGCGGTACTGCTGGCCGAGCGGCGCGCCGTCGTCGTCCGCGACGTGGACGCCGAATGCGACCTTGAGGTGTGCGAGTGCCTCTTCGCGCCCGACGCCGCCTTCTTCGGAGACGGAGAGCTCCCGCCGTTGAGAAGCAGCAGGAGCGCCACGGCCACGCACACCGCGCCCAGCGCGAGGCCCGCGAGTACCCACCCCCGCCGACTCGGCTCGTGCGCAGGCGGAGCGGTGCGCCGCGTCTCGGACGGTGGCGGGGAGACTCGGCGGGGCGCGGGCGCGGCCGCCGGGCCCGCCTCGATGATCCTGGGCGTGCGAGCGGTGGCGCGCTTGGGGGTCCGAGCGCGGAAGCCCGCCTCCAGACCGGCGACCAGCTCGCCAGCGGAGGCCGGCCGATCGCGCGGCGCGCGCGACATGCCCCGCCGGAGGAGCTCCGTGACAGCGCGAGGCGCCTCCGGCCACGCGTCGCTGAGACTCGGCGGAGGCTTCGTCGCGATCTCATGCGCGAGCGCAACGGGATTGGGCGCCTCACGGGCCTTGACACCAGAGAGCACCTCAAACGCCACGGCCGACAGCGCATAGACGTCGAGTGCCGGCGTGGCGGGTCCGGACTCCAGCTGCTCGGGCGCCATGTAGTTCAGCGAGCCGATGATCGATCCGGTGATCGTGATCTGCGTCCGATCCGGAACAGAGGCGACGCCGAGGTCGGCCACCTTCACCGCGCCGTCCTCTCCGAGCAGGATGTTCGACGGCTTCACGTCGCGGTGCACGATTCCGGCGCCGTGAATCGCATCCAGACCGGACGCGACCCCGGCCAGGAGCGGGAGCGCGTCGGAGGGGGCCAGCTTCCCCTCTCGGCTGAGGCGGTCTCGCAGCGTCTCGCCGTCGACGTACTCCATCACGATGACCAGGTCCCCGTCGTCGCGCGTGAGGATGTCGTAGACCGAGACGAGGTTGGGGTGGTTCAGCGATGCGCCGGCGAGCGCTTCGCGGCGCAGCCGCGACAACCCGCTGACATCGACCGTGCCCGCCATCCGCTTCAGCGCCACCAGGCGTCCCAGACGTGTGTCCTCCGCGAGCTCCACGGTGGCCATGCCCCCCACCCCGATCCTGGAGATCAGGCGGTAGCGATCGAGGTCGGCACCCACAGACACGGTTCAATGCATACCCAGCGATCCGATCGTCAACGCAGGGCGACGATCACCACCCGCGGGCGCGCGAGGCTGCCGCTCACTCCGCCTCGCCGAGCAAGGCGGCCGCGAGCTGCTGGGCGACCCACTTGCCGTAGCGGCGCGCGCTCCAGCCACGCTCGACCACCAGCAGCTGGTACAGCTCCGGGGAGTTCAGGGTCCACAGCACGTCGCGGGCCTCTGCCTTGGACAGACCAGAACGGAGCGCACCGCGGTCGTGGAGGAGGCCGGCGAACTCGCTCATCCCGTCGAGCCGGTTGGCGTTGAGCGACTCGAGCGCGACTGCGGTGTCGGGATCTCCCGATGCGGCCTCGCGCAGCACTCGGACCAGGGGGGCGAGCCGCGGATTGACGTCCGCCAGCAGGTTCCCGTACATCGCGAGCTGACGGCGGGGATCCTGCTCACGGCGGATCGCGTCGATCACGGGGCGCTGACGCAGGGGAGTTGCCTCGGCGTCGCCGCGAACGGATGCGGTCACGACAGCGCCCAGCAGCGCGCTCTTGGAGCCGAAGGCCTTGAAGATCGTCTCCGGCGAAACGCTGGCCGATCGAGCGATGTCGGCGATCGTCGTCTGGCCGTAGCCGCGCTCTTCGAACAGCCGACGCGCGGCGTCGCAGATATCCGCTCGGGTCTGGCGCGCTCGCGCCTGTCGGCCCGTGGAGTCATATCGGCGGCGGCTCGGGTTGACAGGATCAGACATTAGGTACAGAATAGCTGGAATGAATACATACTCACTGGAATCAGAATCCTCGCATAACTCATCGCTCGCGTATTACGAGGGGCCCGACCTCGGCGACACCCTGCTGAACGCGCTGGCGCAGGCGGGGCTTGATCCGCAGGCGCTCGACATCGATGACCTCGCACCGCTGGACGAGTTTCACGCCCTCGGCCGGGCCGCCTCTCTCGCCCTGGCCGAACTGGCCGACGTGCAACCCGGAGAGCGCGTGCTCGATGTCGGCGCCGGGATCGGCGGTCCGGCGCGCTTTCTCGCCGCTCGCTACGGCGCCCATGTCACCGCCCTGGACGCGACTGACCGGTTCTGCAGCGCCGCAGAGCTTCTCACCCGCGGCGCCGGACTTGCCGACCGCGTACAGATCGTCTGCGACGACGCGCTCGCGCTGCCCTTCCCCGATCACAGCTTCGACCTGGCATGGACGCAGGCGCTCATCCAGAACGTCTCTGACAAGGAGCAACTGATCGCGGAAATGGCGCGGGTCGTACGGCCCGGCGGGCGTCTCGCGATGTTCGAGCTGGTTGCCGGCCCGGGCGGACCCCTGGAGTTTCCCGTGCCGTGGGGCGATCAGGAGGAGCACAGCTGGCTGGCCACTCCCGAGGCGTTCCGTGGGTTGCTGGACTCCGGACCCCTCACCCTCACCACCTGGAATGAAGGGCCGGCCGCGCTCGAGACGATCGTCAGCGCCGCCCAGTCACTGCCGGCCCCGCCGTCCGAGCCCCAGCTCGGGCTGCATCTTCTGATGCCCGACTACGAGGCGCGCATGGCAGGGCTCGCGCGCAACGTCGCGCAGCAGAAGATCGTGCTGGTCCAGGCGGTTGCTGTGCGGGTGGACTGAGAGAGGGCACCCGTAGCCGTTTGTGTCAATGCCGACACAATCCTTGAGGTCGCGCGGAGATCGGCTCAAGCTGTGAGTCATGCACGTGACATCGGAGGAAAAGCTCGAGGCCGAGCATCGACTGCGCGAGTGGCTGACGACGTATGACCTCCCCCAGCCCGACGCGGTCGACTACGGGTTCCAATGCGTGCGCTTCTACTACCAGGAGCCCAAGCTCTGCCTGGTGCTTGACCTCGATCCGGACGCTGAGGACGAGCCGGAGGATCTAGAGGAATGAGCCGAGCGAGACGCTACGCCCGGCGCCGCCGCGCCACCAACTGCGCCAGCGTCACGGCGATGACCAGGGCGCCGCCGTAGAAGACGTCCTGGACCCAGCCGGCGCCGCCGAGCAGCTGCAGCCCGGTGATGCCGGTGACCAGGAAGTAGGTGGCGACAAAGACGCCCCACGGGCTAAAGCGCCCCGGGTTGATGACGGTCTGGCCCAGGAAGGCCCCAGCGAAGGCGGGCAACAGGTAGGGCGGGCCGCCGCCGGGGTCGGCGGCGCCGACGACGCCGGCCTGCATGATCCCGGCGATGGTGCAGATCAGCGCCGTGGTGATCAAGGCCAGGGCCCGCATCGAGTCCACGCGCAAGCCCGCGAGGCGCGCGACCTGGCGGCCCTCGCCCACGAACAGCAGGTGCCGGCCCAACGGCGTGTAGCCCAGGACGTACCAGAGGACGACCACGAACAAGAGCCCGATGTAGAACGCAATCGGCAGCCCGAAGACCGTGGTCTGCATCGCGGTCAGGAGGTTCGGCGAGATGCCGCCGATCGTCACCGAGTGCGAGATGCCGAAGCCGATCCCGCTGAGCAGCGTCCCCATACCGAGCGTGACGATCAACGACGAGACGCCGACCCGCACCACCAGGTAGGCGTTGACCGAGCCGATCAGCAGCCCGACGAGCAGGGTCACGATGATCGCGGGAATCAGCGCCCAGTGGTCGTTGACGTTGAGGATCGCGAGCATCGTCGCCCCGAAGCCCATGACCGACGCGACCGAGAGGTCGAACTCGCCCGCGGTCAGGGACACGATCAGGCCGAGCGTGATCACCAGCTGAACCGCCTGGGTCCCGAAGATCGTCTCGAAGTTGGCCGAGGTGAAGAACGTGTTGGGCCGCAGGAGCGAGAAGACGATGATGACCACGGCCCACAGGACCAGGATCCCGTAGCGCTCGGTGAGATCGACCGCGTTCCAGCGCGAGGGCTCGGCCGCGCTGCGCTCGCTCGGAGCGCCGGTGGCGGGGTCCGGTGGCTTCGTCACCAGATAGCGACGACGCGGGCTGGCCCGTCTCAGTCTCAGTCACGGCTCAGAACACTCTCCTCACGGGCGGGATCGTTACACACAACGGTGGCATGGGCGCATATTGCATACCCGTGCTTCGCATATTGCATACGATTCTGGTAGCGTAATTCCTCGGTGACTGCGTGTCCACCGCATGGCGGAATTCGTCGCCCGCCGCGGGGATCAGCACGCATCACCGCAGAGGAGAGAAGGCCAAAAGAGAGGAATCCATGAGTCGGCCGAAGGGTGTTGCCTCGCTGGTTCTCGTTGTCCTGTGCGCCGCGGTGATCGCCGCGTGCGGCAGCAGCAGCAATTCGTCCTCGTCCGCCGCAGCTGGGGGCGGCTCGACCACCTCGGCCGCCACGAGCGCGGCCGGCACCGGCACCTCCGCCAGCACCGGTACCGGTACCACGGGAGGCGCGTCGGGCGGTGTGGCTCAGGCCAAGCAGCTGGTCACCCAGGAGGAGCAGCCGCCGAAGTTCACCGGCCCGACCTCCAAGGTGGACATCGCCAAGGCGAAGGGCAAGACCGTCTACTACGTGAGCCTCACCGAGGAGATCCCCGCCCTGCACGAGTGGGGCGTCGTCCTCGGCCAGCAGCTCGCAGCGGCCGGCGTTCACATCCAGAAGTGCGACGCCAAGGGCAGCCCGGACGGCATCACCACCTGCCTGACCCAGGCGCTGGCGGCCAAGCCGGACATGATCATCGCCCAGGCTCTGGACACCAAGTTCATCGCCTCCTACATCGCCAAGGCCAAGGCCCAGGGGATCAAGTTCGTCACCGCTCAGACCGGCACGCCCGGCGTCCCGACCGTGCCCGGCGACGTCGCCGAGGTCACCTTTGACTACCCGCAGGTCGGCCGCATCCTGGCCGACTGGTTCGTCGCTGACTCGGGCTGCACCAAGGGCGCCCCGCAGATCATCACCACCACGTCGAGTCGCCAGCCGTCGGCCGCCGAGGTGGGCGGGATCCAGAGCGAGGTCGCCAAGCTGTGCCCCGATCTCAAGCTGCCGTCGGTCCAGAACGTCCTCATCCCGGACTGGCCGACCAAGCTCCCGACGACCACCCGGTCGATCCTCACCGCCAACCCGAACCTCAACTACATGCTGCCGCTGTATGACGGCATGACGATCTACATGGTCCCCGCCATCAACGGGATCCTGGCCGCCAAGGACAAGGTGAAGGTCGCCTCGTTCAACGCCACCCCCGTGGTCATCCAGAACGAGCTGGTCAAGCAGTCACCGCTGGCCGCCGACATCGGCGGACCCAACCAGTGGTACGGCGTCGCGCTCGCCGACCAGGCGCTGCGCGTCCTGGCCGGTCAGCCACCGGTGGCATCCGAGAATGTGCCACTCCGTCTGTTCACGCGTGACAACGTCAGCCAGATCGATCCCAAGAAGGACGAGTCGACCTGGTATGGCTCCGTGAACCCGATCTGTGAGTACCACAAGCTGTGGGGCCTGTCCTGCAGCTGATCGGCACCTGATGGCGGCCGGGGACCCAGACACCGGCCGATCCGATCCGGGACCCTCCGCCGGCAGCGGAGGGTCCTCCGGATCGCTCGCGCTCGAGGCCGCGCACCTCTCCAAGTCCTTTGGCGGGGTGCGCGTCCTCAGCGATGTCAGCCTCTCGGTCAAGGCCGGGGAGATCCACGGCCTCGTCGGCAGCAACGGGTCGGGCAAGTCCACCCTGATCAAGATCCTCTCGGGCTACCACGCTCCGGACCCCGGCGGCTCGCTGAAGGTCCGCGGCGAGGATGTCCCGCTGCCGGTCCCGCCCGACCGCGCGACCAAGGTCGGCCTGAGCTTCGTGCACCAGGACCTGGGCCTGATCCCCCAGCTCAGCGTGCTCGAGAACCTGCGGGTGGGCCGCTTCACCGCGCACCCGGGCTGGCGGATCAGCTGGCGCGAGGAGCGCGCCACCGTGCGCGCCGAGCTCAAGCGCTTCGAGCTCGACGTCTCACCCGAGACCAAGGTGCAGCGCCTGTCGAGCATCGAGCGGGTGCTGCTGGCCGTCGTGCGCGCCTTCGCGGATCTCGCCAACGCGCCCGGCGGCGTGCTGCTGCTCGACGAGCCCACCGCCTACCTCCCGCGCGACGGCGTGGACCGGCTGTTCACGGCGGTGAGACGTGCCGCCGCGGAGGGAGCCGGGGTGGTGTTCGTCAGCCATCGGCTCGAGGAGATCGGGATGCTCACCAACAGCGTCTCGGTCCTGCGCGACGGTCACCTCGTCGGCACCGCGGAGACCGCCACGCTCACCGAGTCAGATCTCGTCGAGATGATCGTCGGCTCCAAGATCACCACCGCGACCTTTGACCCCAAGTCAGAGGGGGAGGTCCTGCTCAAGACCCATGCGATCTGCGGGCGCGTGGCCCAGGACGTGACCCTGGACCTGCACCGCGGCGAGGTCCTCGGCCTCACCGGGCTGATGGGCATGGGCCACGAGGAGGTCCCCTATCTGCTCTTCGGCGCCGAGCCCGCCACCGGCGCCATCGAGCTCGACGGCACCAGCATGCCGGTCACCGACATGTCGCCCCGCAGGGCCATCGGCGCCGGCGTGGCCCTGCTCCCGGGAGATCGCCAGGGCGCCAGCGGCGCCGGCAACCTCTCGGTCAAAGAGAACGTCAGCCTCCCCACGCTCGAGCGCTTCTTCACCGGCGGCATCCTGCGCCCCAAGCGCGAGCGCGCCCGCGTGCTCGAGATCCTGCGCCAGTACGACGTGCGCCCGGTGGCGCCCTCGCGCAAGCTCGAGACGCTGAGCGGCGGCAACCAGCAGAAGGCGCTCGTGGCCAAGTGGCTGGAGCGCAAGCCCAGGATCTTCCTCATGCACGAGCCCGTCCAGGGCGTCGACGTCAGCGCGCGCGAGGAGATCGCGCGGGTCATCGCCGACATCGCCGCGCAGGGCGGCTCGGTGCTGCTCTCCAGCTGCGAGTACGAGGACCTGGCCCGGATCTGCGGGCGCGTCCTGGTCTTCCGCCACGGCCGCGTCACCAGCGAGCTGACCGGCAGCGCGCTGACCAAGGAGCGCATCATCGAGCGCTGCTACGCCACGGAGATGGCGGCGTGACCGCCCACGAGACCCAGCTCGCGCCCGGCCGCGCCCGCGAGAGCGACGGGCCGGGCCCCCTGGCCGGCGTGCGCATCATCGAGCTCGGCCAGCTGCTGGCCGGCCCGTTCACCGGCCGTCTGCTCGGCGACCTCGGCGCCGAGATCATCAAGGTCGAGCCGCCCGGCCAGCCCGACCCGATGCGCGACTGGGGCCACGCCCGCTATCAGGAGCGTTCGCTGTGGTGGCCGGTGCTCAGCCGCAACAAGAAGTGCGTGACCCTCAACCTGCGCACCGAGCGCGGACAACAACTCCTCCTGGAGCTGGTACGCCGCTCCGATGTCGTCGTGGAGAACTTCCGCCCCGGGACGCTCGAGCGCTGGAACCTCGGCTTCGAGCGCATGCGCGAGGTCAATGAGGGCATCATCCTGGCCCGCGTCTCGGGCTACGGGCAGACCGGCCCCTACGCACAGCGCGCCGGCTTTGCCTCGGTGTCTGAGGCGATGGGCGGCCTGCGCCACATCAACGGCTTCCCCGATGAGCCGCCGCCGCGGATCGGGATCTCGCTGGGTGACTCGCTGGCCGGGATGTTCGCCGCCCAGGGGGTGCTGGCGGCGCTCTACAAGCGCGATGCCCTCGGCTACGGGCGCGGTCAGATCGTCGACGCCAGCATCCTCGAGTCGTGCTTTGCCCTGCTGGAGGGCACGGTCCCCGAGTACGACCGGCTGGGCATCGTGCGCGAGCCCAGCGGGACCTCGCTCAAGGGGGTGGCGCCGTCGAACATCTTCCGGTCGCGCGACGGCAAGTGGATGGTCATCGCCGCCAACCAGAACCAGCTCTTTCGCCGGCTGTGTGACGCCATGGGCCAGCCCGAGCTCGCCGATGACCCGCGCTTTGAGACCCATCTGGCCCGCGGCGACAATCAGGAGGAGCTCGACGGCCTGATCGGCGACTGGGCCGCCCAGCACGACGCCGAGCACATCGACCGCGTGCTCAACGACGCCAAGGTGGTGTGCGGGCCGATCTACACGATCGCCGACATCTTCCAGGACCCGCAGTTCAAGGCCCGCGACATGCTCGTCCCCCACCACGACCCGGAATTCGGCGAGTACATCGGCCCCGGGATCGTGCCCAAGTTCTCAGAGACCCCGGGCGAGGTCCGCTGGTCGGCCACGTGGGAAGAGGGCTCGCACAACGACGAGATCTACGGCGACCTGCTCGGCCTGGCCGCCGATGAGCTCGCGACGCTGCGCGAGGAGGGGGTCCTGTGACCCAGATCACCGTCTGCGACGTCGCCCCCCGCGACGGCCTGCAGAACGACCCGACCCACCTCTCCCCCGCCACCCGCGCCGAGCTGGTCAACCGGCTCGTCGACGCCGGCGTGACCCACGTCGAGGTGGCGTCGTTCGTCAACCCCAAGCGCGTGCCCCAGATGGCCGGCGCCGAGGAGCTCGTGGAGGGCATCGACCGCCGGCCGGGCGTCACCTACAGCGGGCTGATCCTCAACGCGCGCGGCTATGACCGCCTGGCCGACTGCGGCCTGGACGAGGTGCACATGAGCGTCGCGGCCTCCGAGACGCTCAACCAGCGCAACCAGAACGCGACCGTCGAGGAGTCGCTGGCCGACGTGCAGCAGATCATCTCGCGGGCCCACAGCGAGGAGCGCCACGTCACGGTGATCGTCGCCGCCTCGTTCGGCTGCCCCTTCGAGGGCGCGGTGGACCCCGCGCGCGTGCTGGCGGTGGCCGAGCTGGCGGTCGGCGCCGGCGCCGACGAGATCGTCTTTGCCGACACGATCGGCGTCGGGGTGCCGGCCCAGGTCCGCGAGCTGGTGGGCCGCGGGCGCGAGCTCGGGGTGCCCATCGGCGTGCATCTGCATGACACGCGCGGCACCGGACTGGCCAACGCCTACGCCGCGCTCGAGTCCGGCGTGAGCGCGCTTGACGCGTCGGCGGGCGGCGTGGGCGGCTGCCCCTTCGCCCCCGGGGCGACGGGGAACATCGCCACCGAGGATCTCGTGTACCTGCTGCACGGCGAGGGCGTGAGCACGGGCATCGATCTTGACGCCCTCATCGGGGTGTCGCACTGGCTGGCCGCGCAGCTCGGCCACGACATTCCGGGCCGCGTGCAGCGGGCCGGGGACTTCACGGCCGTCTCGCGCCGCACGCTCGGTGCGGGCGCGGCCGCAACTCAGGACAGATAACGAGCGAGAGGAGACACGGGCATGGCGTATCGGCTCGGCGTGGATGTGGGCGGCACGTTTACCGACGTGCTCGTCCTCGAAGAGGACAAGGGAACGCTCACGCTCGAGAAAGTGCTCTCGACGCCTGAGGACCAGTCGATCGGCGTGCTCGCGGGCGTGCGCCAGGCGTGTGAGCGGCTCGGCGTGCAGCTGAGCGACCTGGACGCGATCCTGCACGGCTCGACCGTGGTCACCAACCTCATCCTGGAGAGCAAGGGCGCCACCGGCGGCCTGCTCACCACCCAGGGCCACGAGCAGCTGCTGCATCTCGCGCGCGCGTGGACCCCGGGACCGCTGTACGGGTGGATGGGCATGATCAAGCCGGCTCCGATGGTGGAGCTGTGGCGCACGCGGACCGTGTCGGCGCGCATGAGCGCGGCGGGCGAGGTCGTCCGCGAGTTCGACGAGGACGAGGTGCGCGCCGCGCTGCAGGAGCTCAAGGCCGCGGGCGCCGAGTCGCTGACCATCGCCTTTTTGAACTCCTACGTCAATCCCGAGCACGAGCGCCGGGCCCGCGACATCGCGCTGGCCACCTTCCCGGATCTGCCGGTCTCGATCTCGTCTGACCTGGTCTCCGAGTACCGCGAGTACGAGCGCACGCTCACCGCCGTGCTCAACGCCTACGCCAAGCCTCAGGTGACCAAGTACGTCGACGGCCTGGAGTCACTGCTCAACGAGGCCGGCTTCTCCGGCCGGCTGGACATCGTGCGCTCTGACGGCGGCACCATGTCGGTGGCCTCGACCAAGGAGCGGCCGATCGACATCGCGCTGTCAGGGCCGTCGGGCGGCGCGGTCGGCGCGGCCTACCTGGCGCGCGAGATCGACCTGCCCGACGTGCTCACCATCGACATGGGCGGCACGTCGACCGACGTCTCGCTGTGCGAGGGCGGCACGCCGCCGATCAAGCGCGACGCCCAGCTGGGCTACTTCCAGTTTCAGTCGCGCTCGGTGGACATCCACAGCGTCGGCGCCGGCGGCGGCTCGATCGCCTACCTCACCAACGTCGGCTCGCTGCGCGTCGGGCCGGGGAGCGCGGGCGCCGACCCCGGCCCCGCCTGCTACGGACGCGGCGGCACCGCGCCCACGGTGACCGACGCCAACGTCGTCCTGCACCGGATCCCGCCGGGCTCCAAGCTCGCCGACACGCTGGAGATCGACGAGGAGGCGGCCAAGACGGCCGTGCAGACGATCGCCGACGGACTGGGGATCGAGCTCACCGCCGCCGCCGAGGCGATCCTCACCATCGCCAACGAGAACATGCACGCCGCCCTGCGCGTGGTGTCAGTCGAGCGCGGCTATGACCCGCGTGACTTCGGGCTCATCGCCTTCGGCGGCGCCGGCCCGCTGCACGCCAACGCGCTGGGGCGGCTCATCCACGCCGACCCGGTGGTCATCCCGGCCACGCCCGGCGTGCTCAGCGCCTTCGGCTTTCTGGCCTCCGATGTGCAGAACGAGTTCGCGCAGACCTACCTGCGCATCCTCGAGGAGACCGAGGCGTCAAAGCTCGAGGCGCAGCTGCGCGAGCTGCGCAACGAGGCCAACACGTGGCTGGCGCGCGAGGACATCTCCGAGGACGCCCGCGAGTACGACTTCTACGCCGATTGCCGCTACCACATGCAGGACATCCAGATCCCCTGCCGCGTCGGCCTGGAGGAGCTGAGCAACGGATACGCGGTCCGGCTGCGCGAGCAATTCGAGGGCGAGCATCGCCGCCGCTACGGCTTTGAGCTCGACGTGCCGATCGAGATCGCCACCGTGCGCTGCGTCGGCAAGGGCATGCGCCCGCTCACGCTGTCGCGCGCCGATACCAACGGCGCGTCCTCGGGGGAGGGCATCGACCGCCACGAGCAGGTCTTCTTCGACGGCCAATGGATGGAGACGCCGATCTATGAGCGGCGCCATCTCACAGCCGGGCAGGTGATCGACGGGCCGGCGGTGATCGTCCAGCAGGACACCACCGCGGTGGTCGAGCCCCACTACCGCGCCACCGTCGACGGCTATTCCAATCTGATCATCCGCGCCACCGGGAAGGAGTGACCATGGCCACTGAGGTTGAGCGCCCCGCCGGGCTGCCGGACTTCGTGCGCGAGCACGACATCGACCACGTCACGCTGGACATCATCGAGAACACGCTCTCCAACGCCCGCTTCGAGATGGACCGCGTGGTGGAGACGACGGCCATCAGTCCGGTCATCCGGGAGCAGTCAGATCAGTTCCCGCTGATCGCCGACCGCCACGGGCGGATGGTCATCGGCCAGTTCGGCTCGGCCATCAACACCATCCTGCGCCACTCGCCCTACGAGGCGTCAGACCTGCGCGACGGCGACGTGATCGCGCTGAACGACCCCTACCTGTGCGAGGGCGCGATCTCGCACTGCCCCGACTTCCTCATCCTGCGCCCGATCTTCTACGAGGACGACCTGGTGGGCTACGCCTCGCAGTGGGGCAACCTGATGGACGTCGGCGGCACCGCGCCGGGATCGATGCCGATCAGCGCGCGCAGCATCTACCACGAGGGCATCCGCATGCCCCCGATCAAGCTCTATGACCAGGGCAGGCTCAACGAGGAGGCGCTGCGCCTCTTCTGTCACAACACGCGCACGCCCAAGATGGTGGAGGCCGACATCAAGGCGATCGCCGCCGGCACCGCCGCCGGCGCGGCGCGGGTGCGCGAGCTGTGCGCCCGCTTCGGCAAGGACACCTACCTGGAGGCGTGCGACGCGATGCTCGATCGCACGCGCTCGGGTGTCATCGACCTCATCCGCAACTACCTGCCCGACGGCGAGCGCTTCGAGTTCACCGATTACGCCGACGACGACGGGCTGGGCAACGGCCCCATCAAGCTCCAGATGGCCTTCTGGCGCGACGGGGACACCATGAACATCGACTGGACGGGCTCGAGCCCCGCGGTCCCAGGGTCGGTGAACTTCTACCTCAACCCCGAGATGTTCAAGATGTTCATGGGCGTGTTCCTGATCATGGCGTTCTCGCCCGATCTGGTGTTCAACGACGGCTACTACGACGTCGTCAACGTCACGTTCCCCGAGAACTCGGTCCTGCGCCCCGACTTCCCCGCTCCGGTCGGCAACCGGCTGACCCTCATGGCCCGCCAGTTCGACGTGGTCGGCGCCGTGTTCTCCAAGGCGCTGGCCGGGTTCGCCGTGTCCGGGAGCTACGGCACGAGCCCGAACTTCATCTTCGCCGGCACCGACGAGGGCGGCCAGGACTTCCAGGTGCTCGAGATCCTCTACGGCGGGATCCCCGCCCGCCCGGTCGGCGACGGCCTGGACGGTCACTCGTGGTGGCCGCTGTTCAAGGCGGTGCCGACCGAGTATCTGGAGAAGTACTACCCCGTGGAGATCGAGTCCTACAGGGCACGGACCGACTCGGGCGGCGCCGGCTATAACCGCGGCGGGCACGGCGTGGCCAAGACCTACCGGTTCCTGTCTGACGGGACGATCTCCTTCCAGGACGACCGCGCGGTCACCTTCCCGTGGGGCTACAACGGCGGCCGGCACGGGATGAGCTCGGAGAAGCTGATCATCCACGCCGACGGCACCGAGGAGCGGCTGCCGTCCAAGGTCGAGACACTGCCGATCAAGAAGGGCGATCGGCTCGTGTTCTCCACCGCGGGCGCGGGCGGCCAGGGCGACCCGCTGACGCGCGAGCCCGAGCGGACCGCGGCCGACGTCCACTCCGGCCTGGTCTCCGTCGAGGCCGCGGCCTCGGAGTACGGCGTGGTGGTCTCGGCCGACGGTGAGATCGACGCCGCGGCGACCGAGAGCCTGCGCGAGAAGATGCGCTCCGAGCGCGACGATCCGCCCGAGTTCGACTTCGGGCCGGTGCCGTCGATGGAGCAGCTCTCCGAGCAGATCGCCGAGGAGCGCCGCAGCTTCGATGCCCGGCTCGCGGGACGGTCCGCGGGCGCCTAGAAGACACGCGAGCGGAACATGGCCCACACGCTGGCCGAGAAGATCCTCCTCGCGCACAGCGAGGTGGACGACCTGTCGCCGGGCGACATCGTCATGGTGCGCGTCGACGCCGTGATGGCCAACGATGTCTCGGGGCCGGTCGCCTTCCGGCAGATGGAGAAGATGGGCGTGAGCCGGGTGTTTGACGCCAGCCGGGTGGTGATGGTGGCCGACCACTTCGTCCCGGCCAAGGACGCGCGCTCGGCGGAGCTCCAGAAGCGGCTCAAGGACTGGGCACGGGACCAGGGCGTCGCCTACTACGACCAGGGCCGCGGCGGCATTGAGCACATGCTCCTGGCCGAGGACGGGTGGATCGTGCCCGGAGAGGTGATCGCCGGAGGCGACTCGCACTCGTGCACGTATGGGGCGCTCGGCGCCTTCGGGACCGGCCTGGGGTCCACCGACATTGCCGCCGCGTTGGCCCACGGCGAGTTCTGGCAGCCGGTGCCGACGACGATCCGGGTCCGCTTTGACGGTGAGAAGCACGGCTTCGTCTCCGGCAAGGACCTCATCCTCGCCGTGATCGCGCAGATCGGGGTGGCGGGTGCGACCAACGCGGTGCTCGAGTTCGTCGGCGACGGCGCGCGGTCGCTGTCGATCGACGAGCGGATGGCGGTGGCCAACATGGCCGTCGAGGCGGGCGCCGAGACGGGGATGTTCGCCGCCGACGCGACCACGCGCGAGTACCTGGACGGCCGGGTCACCCGTGAGTGGGAGGCGCTGCGCTCAGACGAGGACGCGGAGATCGCGCGCGAGGTCGTCGTCGATCTGGACACGCTCGGGCCGCTCGTCGCCGCGCCCCACTCGCCCGGCAACGTCGTGGCGCTGGCCGATGCCGTGGGCACGCCGGTCGAGCAGGTGTACATCGGCAACTGCGCCAACGGCACCATCACCGACCTGCGCCAAGCCGCCGAGGTCTTTCGCGGGCGTCGGGTGCATGAGCGCTCGCGGGTGGTGATCGTCCCCGCGACCCAGGCGATCTACCGCCAGGCGCTGCGCGAGGGCCTGCTCGACACGTTCGTCGAGGCCGGAGCGATGGTGTCGACGCCCACGTGCGGCGCGTGCTTCGGCGGCGGCATGGGGGTCCCCGCCGCCGGCGAGACCGCGGTGACCACGACCAACCGCAACTTCAAGGGGCGGATGGGCTCGCCGGACGCGAGCGTGTATCTGGCCAATGCGTGGGTCGCAGCGGCCGCCGCGGTGGCCGGCGAGCTCGTCGATCCCGCTGAGCTGCTCCAGGCGCCGGCGTCATGAGGCTGGCGGGCCGCGCGGTGGCCATCCCCCAGGACAACGTCGACACCGACGTGCTGTACCCCGGGTCGTTCCTCAACATCGAGGACCCCGAGCTGATGAGCGCGCACCTGTTCGAGGGCCTGGATCCCGCGCTCCGCGACGAGATGGGCCCCGACACGATCCTGGTGGTCGGCGAGAACTTCGGCACCGGATCCTCGCGCGAGCACGTCCCGCTGGGGATGAAGGCGTGTGGCGTGTCGTGCCTGGTGGGCAAGAGCTTTGCCCGGATCTTCCGGCGCAACTGCCTGAACCTCGGTCTCCCCTTGGTCGACTGCCCGGAGGCGGTGGCGCGGGCCGCCACGGGCGCCGAGGTGGTGGTCGACCTCGACGGCGGCATGGTCAGCGTCGACGGCGAGGAGTTCGCGATCGCGCCGATGCCCGACTTCATGCGCCGCATGGTTGACGCGGGGGGCCTCATCCCGTGGCTGCGCTCGCAGGCGGCGTCATGAGGATCCGCGCGGCCGTCCTGCGCGAGATGGGCCTGCCCGCACCGTATGCGCAGTCGCGCCCGCTGGAGATCTGTGACGTCGAGCTCGACGAGCCCGGCCCCGGCGAGATGCTGGTCAAGATCGGCGCGGCCGGGCTCTGTCACTCAGACCTGTCGGTCATCGACGGCTCGCGGCCGCGGGTGATGCCGATGGTCCTCGGTCATGAGGCCGCGGGCACAGTGGTCTCGGTGGGGCCGGAGGTCGAGCGGTTTGCCGCCGGTGATCGCATCGCGGTGGCGTTCGTGCCGGCGTGCGGCGGCTGCCGCCCGTGCCAGCAGGGCCGTGCCGCGCTGTGTGAGCCGGGCGCCGCGGCCAACGGCGCCGGGACGCTGCTGTCGGGCTCGCGCCGGTTACACGACGCGAGCGGTGACCCGTTGCACCACCACCTGGGCGTCTCGGCGTTCGCCGATCACGCGGTGGTTGCGCCCGAATCGGCGATCCCCATCCCCGACGACCTGCCCTTCGAGCTCGCGGCGCTGTTCGGCTGTGCCGTGCTCACCGGCGTGGGCGCCGTGATGAACGCCGCTCGAATCACGTCGGACGACACCATCGCGGTGTTCGGGCTCGGCGGCGTCGGCATGTCGGCCGTGCTGGGCGCGCGGCTGGCCGGCGCCAAGTCGATCATCGCCGTCGACACCGTGGCCAGCAAGCTGGAGCTCGCGCAGCGCATCGCGGGCGCCGTCGGCTTTCCGGCCGACGAGGACGTCGTGGAGCGCATCCGCTCGGCGACCGGCGGCGGCGCGGACTACGTGATCGAGACCGTCGGCAACGCCGAGGTCCTGGCCCGGGCCTACGCCGCCACGCGCCGGGGCGGGACCACCATCACCGTCGGTCTCCCCCACCCCGACCGGATGCTGACCATCCCCGCCGTCAGTCTCGCCGCCGAGGAGCGCACGCTGCGGGGCTCATACCTGGGCTCCTCGGTGCCGGTCCGCGACGTCCCGCGCTTCATCGACCACTATCGCGACGGCGATCTTCCGGTGCAGGAACTCCTCACCCACCGGATGGGGCTCGACGAGATCAACGAGGGCTTTGACCGCCTCGCCCGGGGCGAGGCCGTCCGCCAGGTCGTCGTCTTCTGAGACGCGGTGCTCGTGTACGCACGCGTCGCGTGATCACGCACGCTGGCTGATCTGCGCCCACGCGTCGTGATTGACGCAGCCTGCCCCGAGCACCCCTCGCGCCGCCAGCTGGACGTTCTCGACAACCGCCTCCGCGGTGCGTTGGGTCCCGAGTGCCGTGAAGGACGCCACGTGTCCGGAGAGAACGACGTTCTCGTGTTGGGTCAGTGGGTGGCCGAGCGGGAGTGGCTCGTGGGCGAACACGTCAAGCCCGGCGCCGCCGAGCCGGCCGCTCTGCAAGCCGACGAGCAAGGCCTCTTCATCGAGGACCTCGCCGCGAGAGGTATTGACGACGATCGCGCCGGGGCGCATCAGCGCGAGCTCACGATGCCCGATGAGACCACAGGTCTCGGAGGTGCGCGGGACGTGAAGCGTGATGATGTCCGCTCGAGCGAGCAGGTCCTCGAGTGAGAGCAGCTCGATCCCCATCTGCCGGCAGTGAGCCGGATCGGCCACGGGATCCGTCCCAAGGACCCGGCAGTCAAACCCGCGCAACCGGCGGGCGACCGCCTGTCCGATCGCGCCGAGCCCGATCACCCCGACGGTGGCCTGGGTGAGATCCCCGGTCGGCTCGGGCCGGCGCCACTCCCCGGAGCGCACCGCGCCCTCGACCGCGCGCAGTCTGCGCACGCAGGCCAGCATCAGCAGCAGCGCGCAGTCGGCCACCGGCTCGGCATTGGCGCCCGGCGCGGTCAGGATGGCGATCCCGGACTCCGTGGCCGCCTCGACGTCGATGCGGTCATAGCCAGAGCCCCAGCGGGCGATCGCGCGCAGCGACGGTAGACACTCGACCACCGGCCGGGGGTAGGGTTCGCTGCCGGCGATGACGGCCCAGGCATCCTGGAGCCCCTCCAGCAGGGTCGCCTCGTCAACCTGATCGTTAAGGTCAAATCGTTCGATCACCTCGAGCCCGCACTCGCTCAGGGGCGCACGGAGACGCTCCATCTGATGCCGAGCCACCCCGGCCGCCACAACGACCTGCCGCGTCATCGCAACCCTTTCCCGCTCCGCTGTGCGCCGGTTGCGATCGGGATCGACGAGGCCGTGTGCATAGGAAGCCATTATGTCTGCGCTCGGCGCTCCGTCAAGTGTCAGTTCACTGCCCCTTTAACTGGCAGAACGTGTGACGGTGGATGCACAGTCGCGCGCCAGTGTATTACTACTCATTAGAGTTGCTATCGAGTCGGCATGGGGTTACACTGTCTGTGGATTAACCTCTGGTTAGGGCGCACCGCAGGGGCACACGGGACCAATATGTGCGGGAGGGGATTGCCATGGCTGAAGCCAAGTCATCAGCCCATGCATTCAGCGTCGACGTACGCGGCTTGACGCTGAGTGACGAACAGCAAGCGCAGTTCACCGCAGCGGTTCAATCCGCCGCGTTGGCGCAACTGGCGCAAATCGACACGCGCGGAGATACGGTTGCCATCGCCTTTCCGCGCCTTCCACCTGGAGGGACCCAGGGCATCTGGATCATTCCTCGCGACGTGCTCGAGAAAGAGCTCCCGGCGTTCCGGGACACGCTCACTCGGTTCGGCGTGCCTGAATAGGCGGGTGCCGTCATGGACAGAGGCGGGGACGGGCTGTTATGCCCGAGCGCGGACTGCGCGGTGGGAGCCGGTGCGGGCTGGTCGAGGAGGTCGTGTCGTCAGAGAGAGCCACACGGGGCGCAGTGCTGCCGCGGTGCAGCATTCGGCCGCGCTGCCGCTGGTTCGCCGAGCAGGGGGCCGAAGCACGCCGTCGCTGCCCGGTAGTCGTCCGAAGCCCCGGTGCGCGCGCGTCGAGCGTCGAGCCGGGTGAGTCCAATTGCGAAGGAGCAACGCATGTCACAGATGAGTAAAGAGGCGACCAGTGGAGCGGCCGGCACCGCCTACGTCGACGATGTCGCAGGCGCCGCAGGCACATTGCAGGGCGAGATCATCGAGCGCATCCCACCGCTGGTGAGGCTCACTGCGCAAGAACGCCGGCAGAAGGCGATCGATGGGCTGGCGGACCTGCACGCCCACCACATGCTCACCGATACCGAGGTGGAAAAGCTGACCACGATCATGAGCACGCTGAGTGCCCGCGAAGGGACGGCGAACACACGGGCCGCCCACGTCACCTCCATCCACCAGGAGCTGCTCGCGGCAGGCGCGGGATCACTCGCGCTGACGATCGCCAGCGTCACGGCCAAGGCTGCAGATGCCGAAGCTCACATGGGCGGTGACCCGTCCACAACCTTCGACATCGGTGACTTCTCGACTCCGGGCGAGTGCGCGTGCGCGGGAGCGATCGTGGGGGCCACGGCGGGAATCGTTCTGGGCCCGGCGGGGGTCGTGGGTGGCGCGCTTGCCGGCGCCGCCGGCGGCTATGTCGGCGGCCTCATCGCGCAGGCCATCCTCTCGTAGGGCGGCTCAGCGGTACTCGTTCACGTGCTCCGGGTCGACGCGGAAGCTGACCCGGGGCTGGCCGGCGAAGTCAGCAGGGTCCTCGCCGTAGCGCTCGGCCTGCGTCATCGCCTCGCCGAGTGCGTCGTCGCCATCGTCGATGAGCACGGCGCGGCCGCGGATCGAGACGTAGTGCAGATAGTCGCGCTCGTCATGGACGACGAGAGCGACCCGCGGGTCGCGACGGACGTTGGCCACCCAGCGACGGTCCCGATGCCCGTTGAGGCGCACGTGGTCTTCGCCGAGCATGTAGTGGATCACGATCTGGCGAGGCGCCCCATCGGGCCCGAGCGTGGACAGCACCGCGCAGCGCGGCGCGGACAGGAACGAGCGCACCGGGTCGATCAGATGCCTGGCGTCGCTCATCGCCTGAAGTGATAGCGAAGCTCGGTGCTCTGAGGAGGAAGGGCGCATCGTCCGGGAGCTGACGCCGGGACCTCGCTCGCGCAAGTCAGGTTGCGGTGGACGCGTTCAGTAATCGTCTAGGACGGATCCGTGCGTCGCATGTCAGCGGGGGCGACGCTCACTGCACACGGCGAGGAGGGGAACAATGTCTGCAGCAGTCCGCACAGCGTCGCTTTGGCGAAGGGGCCGATCGGCATGCCTGGTTGTCGCCCTCAGCCTCCTACTCCCGGCGGGCGCGATCGCGGCTCAGTCGAGTGCGCGCTCACGCGTCGCCCACCGCACGGGTCCTCGCCCCGCGATTGCTCCGGCCGCGTCGTTCCAGCGCGGAGACGTCCTGGCCAGCGTGGGCGGCTCCATCAACGTGTACACGCCTGACGGCATCTTGGTCGCCACGTTCGCGAGCGGCACAGGGGCCGGCTCACTCTGCCTCGACCCCAACGGCCACTACCTGGTCGCGCTGGGCGTCGGGCTGTTCGACAACACGGGCAGCACGGTGCCGTCGCACTGGAACACTCTCACCTCCACCTATGGCGAGTGCGCGGTCGACGGGTCCGGCAACGTCTATGTCGGTCAGGGCCCCTCCGGGGGTGACCTGGAGCACGGTTTCACCGGAACAGTGCGCAAGTACGACATCTGGGGGAACCTGCTGCACACCTACACGGTGGCCACCAGCCCTGATGCCGCGGACACGTACAACGCCCCGAACCTCGATCTCGCACCGGACGAGTGCACTCTCTACTACGGGGATGAGGGCGGCAGCGCAATCCATCGCTACAACGTCTGCACGAACACGCAGCTGACCAACCTCGGCACCAACTCGTTCGGGATCCGCGATCAGCTGCGGGTCCTCCCGGACTGGCGGGTCGCCGTGACCATGGACGCCGGCGCGCTCCTGTTCGACTCGTCCGGCACGCTGCTGCAAACGTGGGACTCGTTCGGCGGCTGTGGCGCGTCCGCTTGCCCGCTTCTGCGCTACAACGCACTCGATCCGGACGGGCACACCTTCTGGATCGGCGGCGTGACGCCCGGTGTGGGCACCTGCACCGGCCCGCCAACGAGCTCGATCTGGCGACTTGACGCCGACAGCGGAGCCACCGTGAGCTCGTTCAACCTTCCGTGCGGCACGAGCGTCAGCGGCCTCGCCGTCTACAGCCCGCCGTTGCTCGGAAGTGCCGACGTCAGCAAGAACCTCGACCACAACGCCTCGGGCACAGCAGAGGCATTTGCCACGCGTGTCGGGTATTCCGGACAGTTGTCGCGCCTTCACCTCTATGTCGCGTCCTCTTCGGCGGCGAGCGAGGCGCTCGTGGGCGTCTACTCAGACAACCATGGGCACCCCGGGACCCTGCTGACCCAGGGCAAGATCTCGGACCTGAGGGCGGGCAGCTGGAACTTCGCCGACGTTTCCCCGATCGTGGTGAAGTCTGGGCAGCAGCTGTGGATCGCGATCCTGGGGCCGCGAGGCGGCGGCACCCTTCGCTTCCGCGACGCGAGCGGCGGCGGCAGCTCGGAGGCGAGCGCACAGACCAATCTGACCTCTCTGCCGGCAAGCTGGACGACCGGCACCAAGCTCAAGGACGGGGCTTTGTCGGGCTTCGGAAGCTAGGACTAGATCGACCACAGGGCCTGGGTCGGCGAGAGCTGCGCGGCGCGCAGCGCGGGGATGAGCCCGGCGACCGCGCCGATGATGAGCGAGGCGGCGATGCCGCCGGCCCAGGCTTCGGTGGGGATGATGGTGGCCCAGTGCTTGGTGTGGGCGTACACGGCGGTGCCTGCGGCGCCGAGGGCGACGCCGACCACGCCGCCGAGCAGTCCGAGGAGAATGGCTTCGGAGAGGAACTGGGTCCGGATGTGCCCCTTGGTGGCGCCGAGGGCGCGGCGCAGGCCGATCTCGGAGCGGCGCTCGAGGACGGAGATGATCATGATGTTGGCGACGCCGACCGCGCCGACCAGAAGGGCGACGGCGCCGAGGCCGAGGAAGAGGCCGTTGAGGGCGCTCTTGGCGTCGGCCTGGGCGACGAGGGCATCGGAGGGTTGGCTGACGTCGACCCCGCTCGGGTTCTCTGGGTTTGCGGTGGCGGCGAGGAGGTCGTCGACGGCGGTGACGCGGTCAGTGTGGGCGCGCAGGTAGATGGTGGAGGGATGGCCGTCGAAGCCCAGGTACCTCTGGGCGGCGGGGTAGCCGACGAGGACCGAGCTGTCGATGGCGGAGGCGAGGACGGCGGGTCGGAGGACGCCGGCGAGGTAGAACCATTGGCCGCCGACCCAGATCCGCTGGCCGGGGTAGATGCGGTCGACGCCGAGCAGCCGGGCGGCGGCCGCGCCGAGCACGGCGACGGGTTCCCGGGCGGTGGCGGCGTTGAGGTAGTGGCCTTGGGCGACGGTGGTCGCGAGGACCGGGAGCAGGTCGAGGGATGCGGCCTGGACGGTCAGGCCGTTGGTCTCGGGCGACGGGACGTACGGGCTGCGATAGGCGTTGGCGCCGCTGACTGACCCGGTGCTCTGCACGTGCCCGACACCGCTGATCCGGCCGATCATGGCCGGCGCGGTGGTCGGCAGCTCCGCGACGGCGCCGGTGAAGCTCTGCCCGTTGCTGACGGTGAGCAGGTTGGTGCCCAGGCGGCTGATCTCGGCCAGCAGGCCGGCCTGGGAGGACGCCGACAGGCCGAGCACCGCGACGATGGCGGCCACGCCGATGGCGATGCCGAGCGCGGACAGCCCCGCCCGCAGCTTCCGTGTGCGCAGTCCGACGGTGGACAGACGGGTCAGGTCGGAGAACGGGAGGCGCCTGCGGCTCTGGACGGCGGTGGCGGCGGCGGCGGTCACGACGGCCCCGCGCCCACCGGACCGGTGTCGGAGACAATGTGGCCGTCGATGATCTCGACCTTGCGGGGCATGCGCTCGGCGATGGCGTGGTCGTGGGTGATGACCACGATGGTCGACCCGGCCCGGTGGAGCTGCTCGATCAGGTCCAGGATGGACTGGCCGGTGGACTGGTCGAGGTTGCCGGTCGGCTCGTCGGCGAGGACGATGGCGGGCCGGCCAACGAGGGCGCGGGCGATGGCGACGCGCTGGCGTTGGCCGCCCGAGAGCTGGGTGGGACGGGCATGGGGGCGCCCGGCCAGGCCGACCAGCTCCAGAGCGTCGAGGGCCCGCCCGCGGCGCTCCTTGAGGGGCATGCCGGCGTAGAGGACCCCGTCGGCGACGTTGTCGAGCACGCTGGCGTGCTCGGCCAGGAAGAACTGCTGGAAGATGAACCCGATCCGGGTGGCCCTCAGGTAGGCCACGTCCCGGTCGTCCATCGCGGCCACGTCGAGCCCGGCGATCCTCACCCGGCCGCTGGTGGGCCGGTCGAGGGTGCCCATCAGCTGCAGCAGGGTGGTCTTGCCCGAGCCCGACGGGCCGACGACACCGACCAGCTCCCCGGGGCCGATGGTGAGGTTCACCCCGCGCAGGGCCTGAACGGGCGGCGCGCCGGGATAGCTCTTGGTCACGTTCTCGACGTCGAGCAGGGCGTGGGTCATGTTCCCCCGACCACCACCTCTTGGCCGGCGGCCAGCGCCGAGCGGGTGACCTGCACCAGCCCCTCGGCATCGTCGAACAGCCCGAGTGAGACCGACACGAGATGGTGGGCCGCGCCTGCCCCGACGACCTCGACGGCGTAGCCACCGCCCGACCGGGCCAGGAGCGCGGTCACCGGCACCACCAGGGCGTTGGGCACGTGGTCAGTGGTGATGCCGACCTGCACCGGGGCCTGATCCCATGTGCCGGTGGCCGCGGGATGAGACGGGGTGACGCCCACGGTGATGGTCGGCGTGCCACCGCTCCCCGAGCCCCCCGACGCGCAGGTGTCCGTGCCCGGCGCGGCGGAGCCCGAGCTCGACCCGCCCCCGGACCCGGAGCTCGACGGGCACGTGGCCACCGCCCCCACCGAGGAGACGACCCCGGGGGTGGTCCGGTTGTCCGGCAGGGTGATGCTCACCTTGTCTCCGACCGCGACGCTCGTCTGTTGCGAGGCGCTCAGCGCCACCTGCACCTCACGCGTGGTGGAGGTACCCTGCAGCACCGTCTCGCCGGGCTGGGCCCGAGCTCCTGGCTGGGTTGAGACGCCCGTCACCCGCAGGGCGGTGGGTGCGAACACGGCCTGGCCGAGAGGCAGCGCCCCGGTCCGGGTCAGCCCCACGGATGCCTGGAGCTTTCGCACGGCCGCGGTCGTCGCCGGCCCGAAGAAGGCAGACCTCGGGTGAAGCTGAGCTGAGGTGGCGTAGCCGAGCGCGATGAGGTCCGCGTTGAGCTCGGCCACGTCGGGGCCGGTCGCCCCGGCCGACAGGGTCCGGTAGGCAGGCGTTGTGCCACGCAGCAACACCACTGGGCGGTCGTTGACCCGGTAGAGCACGTGACCTTGAGAGATGACCTGACCGGCCGCGGGGAGTTTGGTGTAACTCCCGCGGGCCTGGTTGATCACGGCGTACGGTGAGCCGTCCGATCGTGCGCGATAGGTCAGGGTCCCCGCCTGGGAGACCATGGCCGAGAGGGTTCGTCTCTGTACCTCCGCGGTGTGCACCGACGCCGGCCGTGCGGCTGACGCGGTCGCCTGCTTGGCACCAGACGTCACTGCCACGGCGCCGATGGCGGCGATCGCAGCGGCCAGGACGGCTGCTGCGCCCGGCACCCACATCTTCCCGCTCACCGCGTGACCCCGGCAGCGGCTGCCGCGCTGCCGCACTTCTGCATCGCGGCGTTGAGAATGCTCATGCCGCTGCTCGTCGCCGATGAGGGGATTCGATTGGTGTCGACGAGGGGCTGGCCATTGACCGGGTCCGGGAAGTCCTTGACCCCGTGCGCGCGGATGCACTGGGCGAACCTGAGCGCCGCGGACTGCTGCGGGCGGCTGCGCCTGCCGCCTGTGAACCCCGCCGGCTCCAGGTCCTTGCACGCGGTGAGGGCCTGCGTGAACGCCGGAGCGCTCGGGTCAAGCGACGAGCCGTTCACCACGCCATCGATCGTGAACTGCCCCGACGCGCCCGGGTCTGGGAACTGGCTGACGCCGTGCTCCCGCATGCACTTGGCGAACTTCACCGCCTTCTCATGGTTGGAGGCGGTGGTGCTGGCGCTGCTGCTGGGGGTGCCGGTGGCGACAGATCCACTCGAACCGCACGCGCTGATCAGGACGACCATCGCGATCAGGACGAGGGCGGCCGGCAGCCAAAGCTTTCTGCTCATGCATTCTCTCCGTAGGTAGTCATTGCACCGCCGTCGCCGGTGCGACGGACCCGACCAGCTGCGTGGCGGCCTCGCCCGCGGCGGCCAGGAGCCCCGAGGTGTCGCTGCCCTGCCCCTGCCCCATCACCACGCCGACCGCGGTGAGCCGGCGCCCGCCCACGGTCACGCGGGTGAAGAACGCGAGGCACCCTCCGGCCGCGGAGTCTGACCCGGTCTTGCCGGCGTAGCCCTCGGCGATCAGAGGGTTGAAGTTGGTGAGCGTGCCGGCGACCGGCACCGTGACGCTGGCCATCGAGACGATCTGGCGGAAGACCGGGAAGCGCATCGCGTGCCGGAAGACGCGCAGCTGGTCGGCCGCGGTGGACACCGTGCGCGGATCGAACCCGCTGGGATCGGTGTAGACGGTGTGGTCCATCCCGAGCGCATGGGCCGCGTCGTCCATCTGGGCGATGAAGCGCGCCTCGCTGCCCGCCATGGCGGCGGCGAGCATCTCGGCGATGTTGTTGCCCGAGGGGATCAGCAGCGCCTCCAGTAGCTCGCGCTCGGTCAGCTGCTCGCCGGCCTGCACCGCCACGACCGACTGGCTCTCGGCGGCGTCCTGGGCCGTTCGGTGTGCCTGGTCCGCAGTGACGGTGATCGTGAACCCGTCCTCGCCGTCGGTCAGCGGGTAGCGCTTGAGGATCAGATAGGCGGTCATCACCTTGGCCAGGCTGGCGATCGGGACCGGCTGCTCATGCGGGCTCGCCGCCGGCCGGCCGCTGCCCAGCACCAGCGCCGCCTGTCCCTGCTGCGGCCACGCGACCGGCGAGAGGGAGATGCGACCGGAGTCGGTGAGCGTGCTGGCCTGGCCGTCGAGCGGCTGGCCGGCGCCCAGACAGACAATTGCGGCGAGGAGAAGGGCGAGCAGGGCGACCAGCACCCCGCGGCGACGGCGCACCCGGTACACGGTCGGCTGGGGACGGCGGGCGGCTGTTCGTGGCGGCTGCCTGGAGGTCACGCCGCCATTGAAGGCAGCGCGGTGTTGCCGGCACGTATGTGGTTCTCGATATGCCGACGATATGTCCGGGCTGGCAGCATCACGGGCATGCGCGTGTTGATCGTCGAGGACGAGCCGTATATGGCCGACGCCATCCGCGACGGGCTACGCCTTGAGGCGATCGCGGCCGACGTCGCCGGTGACGGCGAGAGCGCCCTGGAGCTACTCGACCTCAACGCCTATGACATCGCCGTCCTGGATCGCGACATCCCGGCGCCCTCGGGCGACGAGATCGCCGCACGCATCGTCGCCTCCGGCAGCGGCATGCCGATCCTCATGCTCACGGCCGCCGACCGGCTCGACGACAAGGCCTCCGGGTTCGCCCTCGGCGCCGACGACTACCTCACCAAGCCGTTCGAACTCAGAGAGCTCGTGCTCCGGCTCAGGGCGCTCGACCGCAGGCGCGCCCATAACCGGCCACCCGTGCGCGAGATCGCGGGGCTGCGTCTGGATCCGTTCCGCCGCGAGGTCTACCGCGACGGCCGTTACGTCGCGCTCACCCGCAAGCAATTCGCCGTGCTTGAGGTTCTCGTCGCCGCGGAAGGCGGTGTGGTCAGCGCCGAGGTAGCTGCTGACGCGGGCATGGGATGAGAACGCGGACCCGTTCACCAACGCCGTGCGCATCACGGTCTCGGCACTGCGCAAACGACTCGGCGAACCCTGGATCATCGCTACCGTGGCCGGCGTCGGATACTGCATCGACACTCAACCGGACACAGCGGCCGAGGGAGGGAACCGTGGATAGAGCCCCCGGCCTCAGGATGCCCCGTCTCTCCCTCGCCAGGCTGACGCCACCCCGGCTGCTCCGCCTGCCGTCACGGACCGTCCGCCTGCGCCTGACCCTGCTCTACGGCGGCCTGTTCTTCGTCACGGGACTGGCGCTGCTCGCGGCTACGTATCTCATCTTCCGCAATGCGACCGGGGTCGACCTGATCGTCCCGACCGGGATTCCGCGTGGGTCGGCCGGCGCGGGCGCCCACAGCGGGAGCGTGCTGAGCCCGGAGGCCGCCCGCCAGGTGCGCCGAATGTACGAGGCGTCCGTCGCGCGTAACAGCCACGGTCTGCACCGGGCGCTCATCCAGTCCGTGATCGCGCTGGCGATCATGACCATCGTCTCGATCGCCCTCGGCTGGCTGGTCGCCGGCCGGGTCCTGCGGCCGCTGCGCACGATGACGGCGACCACGCGGAAGATCTCCGAGCGCAACCTGAACGAGCGCCTGGCGCTCCCCGGGCCTCGCGACGAGCTGAAGGACCTCGCCGACACCGTCGACGGCCTCCTCGCGCGGTTGGAGTCGCACGTGGCCGAACAGCGGCGCTTCGCGGCCAATGCGTCCCATGAGCTGCGCACGCCGCTGGCGATCACGCAGACGCTCCTCGACGTCGCCCGCAGTGACCCGGACCGCGACACCGGAGAGCTCGTCGACCGCCTCCACGCCGTCAACGCCCGGGCGATCGACCTCACCGAGGCATTGCTCCTGCTCACCCGCGCCGACCAGCGGTCATTCACCCAAGAAGACGTCGACCTGTCCCTCCTGGCCGAAGAAGCCACCGAGGCGCTGCTGCCCCTCGCAGAGAAGCGCGCCGTCACCCTCGAGACCTCCGGCGGCACGGCGCCCACGACGGGGTCACACGCGCTCCTGCTGCAGCTGAGCACGAACCTCATGCACAACGCGATCGTCCACAACCTGCCCGAGCACGGCAGGGTGTGGGTCACGACCAGCGTGGACTCCGCGGGAGCGGTGCTCAGGGTGGAGAACACCGGCGAGCAGCTGGCCCCACAGCTCGTTGCCACGCTTGACGAACCATTTCTGCGTGGCACCGAACGCATCCGCACCGACCACGAAGGCGTCGGACTCGGCCTGGCCATCGTCAAGAGCATCACCCAGGCGCACGGCGGAACGCTCACGCTCACCCCGAGGAGCGCCGGCGGGCTCTGCGTGACGGTGCGGCTACCTCATCACAGGGCGATCGAGCTGAGCGCCTCGACGGCCCGCGTGTAGTGGAGCGGCTCGAGCCGGATGTGGGACTGCTGGGACATCGAGCGCGCCGCCACGCCGATCGCCTCGACGGGCGGAGCGAGATCGAGATCCGGCACGATGAGCAGCGGCTCGACGGCGATCCGCCACGGCCAGCGCGGGTGCTCCACTAGGTAGGGCTCCCCGATCGCGACGACCACGCCGAACACCCGTCGCCACACGCTGGCGTAGAGCACGAGACGGTCATCGGCAGCCACGCGGGGGCGCCGCGGGAAGCCGCCCTCCCGCAGCACGCTCGTCCGTCCCTCCTCGATCCAGCGGGCGGGAAGGGGGCCGCGCGCGTGCCCCACCGCCTTCAGCCAGTGACCCCGCATCCGCGAATCCTCGCAGCCTATTCTCGATCGGGATGGCTGACGTGACGGTGCTTGGCGAGCTGACGCTCCGAGACGAGCAGCGCCTTCGGCGCCAGGCTCGGCGGCTGCGTCGTGGCGACGAGAAGGACCAGGCGCGCTTCGAGCGACAGCTCGAAGCGGCGCGAGCCCGGGTGGAGCGACGGCGCGCGTCGGTCCCCGCGGTGTCCTATCCGCCGCAGCTGCCCGTGTCCGCGCGCCGCGACGATCTGCTCGCGGCGATCCGGGATCACCAGGTCGTCGTCGTGGCCGGGGAGACCGGCTCGGGCAAGACGACCCAGCTACCCAAGCTCTGCCTGGAGCTCGGGCGTGGGGTGCGCGGGGCCATTGCGCACACCCAGCCGCGACGGATCGCGGCACGGACCGTCGCACAGCGGATCGCGGATGAGCTCGATGTCCCGCTCGGGGGCGCCGTCGGTTACGCGGTCCGCTTCGATGATCGCGGCTCGGAGGACACGTTGGTCCGTCTGGTCACCGACGGTCTGCTGCTGGCCGAGATCCGCCGCGACCCGCTCCTGCGCCGCTACGACACGGTGATCGTCGACGAGGCGCACGAACGCTCGCTCAACATCGACTTCCTGCTCGGCTGCCTGCACCGCATCCTGCCTCAGCGACCCGACCTCAAGCTGATCATCACGAGCGCGACCATCGACCCCGAGCGCTTCAGCGAGCACTTCGGCGGCGCGCCGATCGTCGAGGTCTCGGGCCGCACCTACCCGGTCGAGGTGCGTTACCGGCCGCCCCGGGAAGACGAGGAGCTGCTCGACGCGCTCGCCGACACCGTCGAGGAGCTGCTCGGCGAGCGCGACGGCGACGTGCTCGCGTTCTTCTCCGGAGAACGGGAGATCCGCGATGCGGCCGAGCTGCTCACCGGACGGCTGGGGCCGCGCGTGGAGGTGCTGCCGCTGTACTCGCGCCTCGCGGCGGCCGAACAGCAGAAGGTCTTCGGCCGCAAGCCGAGCGGCCGGCCTCGGCGCGTCGTCCTCGCGACCAACGTCGCCGAGACGTCGTTGACCGTGCCCGGCATCCGCTTTGTCGTCGACACCGGCCTCGCGAGGATCTCGCGCTACAGCACGCGCCTGAAGGTGCAGCGGCTGCCGATCGAGCCGATCTCCCGCGCGTCGGCAGATCAGCGCAAGGGCCGCTGCGGCCGCGTGGCCGACGGAATCTGCGTCCGGCTCTACTCAGAGGACGATTTCGACGCGCGGCCTGAGTTCACCGACCCGGAGGTGCTGCGCACGAACCTCGCCAGCGTCATCCTCCAGATGGCCTCGCTCGGGCTCGGCGAGGTTGAAGCGTTCCCGTTTCTCGAGCCCCCCGACCGCCGTCAGGTGCGCGACGGCGTCGCGCTGCTGCACGAGCTGCGGGCCCTGGATCCGTCGGCCGCGGAGCCGCTCACGCCGCTCGGGCGCAAGCTCGCCTGGCTGCCGATCGACCCGCGGTTGGGTCGGATGGTGCTCGAAGCCGACGGGCTGGATTGCGTCCGCGAGGTCATCGTGATCGCCGCGGCGCTGTCGATCCAGGATCCACGCGAACGTCCGACCGAGCAACGCGCCCAGGCCGACCAGCTCCATGCCCGCTTCACCGACAAGGGGTCAGACTTTCTGGCCTACATCAACCTCTGGGGCTACGTCCGCTCGCTGGGCGACGAGCTCTCGCGCTCGCAGTTGCGCAAGCGCTGCAAGGCCGAGTTCCTGCACTACCTGCGCATCCGTGAGTGGCAGGACCTGGTCGGGCAGCTCGAAGGCTCGGCGCGCGAGGTCGGGCTCACGCTCAACGAGTCTCCGGCGGAGGCCCCGCAGATCCACGCCGCGCTGCTCTCCGGGCTCCTCTCGCACCTGGGGATGAAGGACACCGGGGCGCGTGAGTACACCGGCGCGCGCGGGGCGAAGTTCGCGATCTTTCCCGGCTCGGCGCTCGCACGGCGCGGGCCGTCGTGGGTGATGGTGGCCGAGCTGGTCGAGACAACACGGCTGTGGGGTCGGACGGCGGCGGCGGTCGACGTCAGGCAGGTCGAGCCGCTCGCCGAGCACCTCGTGAGGCGCTCCTACGGCGAGCCGCGGTGGGATCGCCGGCGCGCCGCGGTCGTCGCGCCCGAGCAGGTGACGTTGTACGGGTTGCCGATCGTCACATCGCGGACCGTCCAGTACGGACGGATCGACCCGGCGGCCGCGCGCGAGCTGTTCATCCGCCGCGCGCTCGTCGAGGGCGATTGGGATCAGCATCACGCCTTCATGGGTGAGAACGAACGCCGCGTGGAGGAGGTCGAGGCGCTGGAGGCGCGGGCGCGACGGCGTGACCTTCTCGCCAGTGAGGCCAAGCGGGCGGTGTTCTTCGACGAGCGGATACCGCAGGACGTCGTGAGCGGTCGCCACTTCGATCGGTGGTTCAAGCAGGCGCGCCAGAGCCAGCCGACGCTCCTGGACTACCCGATGGACATGCTGATCGAGGGCGAGGTCGCGCCCAATGACCGCGACCGCCCCGCATACTGGAAGCAAGGTTCCGTGGAGCTCGCGCTCTCCTACCGCTTCGACCCTGGCTCGGCGGCTGACGGCGTCACCGTGCACATTCCGCTCGCCGTGCTCGGCGAGGTGCGGGAGACGAACTTCGAGTGGCTCGTGCCCGCGTTGCGCCAGGAGCTCGTCGTGGCGCTGTTGCGCACGTTGCCCAAGCCCCTGCGCACGCCGCTCGTCCCCATCCCCGACACCGCGGCAGCACTGCTCGCTGCGGTCACACCGCGCTCAGGCCCGCTGCTTCAGGTGCTCGCTGAGACGATCGAGCGGGTGCGGGGCGTGCGCATCGGCCCTGGCGACTGGTCGCTTGACGATCTGCCCGCGCACCTGCGGATGACCTTCAGCGTCGAGGACGAGGACGGGACGGCGCTCGCGTCGGGCCCGTCGCTGGACACCCTGCGGGTTGAGCTGCGGCCGCAACTCACGGCGCGACTGGAGCGCGCCGCCCCGAGCCTCGCGCGACACGGCATGCACAGCTTCGACATCCCGTCCCTGCCGCGCACGATCACTCTCCCGGGCGGTCTGCAGGGCTTCCCGGCGCTGGTCGACGAGGGCGACGCGGTCGGAGTGCGCGTGTGCGACACCGCCGGCGAGCAGGCCGTGACGATGGCCCGCGGGACCCGGCGGCTCCTGCGCCTCGCCGTTCCCTCTCCGCGTCGTTGGGTGATCGGCCAGCTCGACACCCACCTCACCCTCACGCTCGCGGGCGCGCCCCACGCAACGCTGGATGAGGCGATCGAGGACGCGACCGACGCGGCGCTGACCGCGCTCATCGACAGCGGGGGCGGACCGGCCTGGGACGCCGAGGCGTTTGGCGCCCTGGCCGATCACGTCCGCGGGAACCTCCGTCCCACCACGCTCGACGCGCTGGTCGCGCTCGGCGAGATCCTCCAGGCGCGGGCGGCCGTTCGCGAGCGGCTCGACGCGCTCCCGGCGACCGCCGTCCTGGGCCCGACACGGGAGGACGTTGCGCGCCAGCTGGGCCGGCTCGTCTATCCCGGGATGCTCGCGGGGACGGGCCTGGCGCGACTGGGCGACGTCGAGCGCTACCTGCGCGCGGCCGCGCAGCGGCTGGACCGGTTGCCGGACCGCGTTGCCGCCGACCGCGAACGGATGACGACCATCCATGAGCTGGAGGCCCAGGCCGACGGACGCCCCGACGTGAGGTGGCTGATCGAGGAGGTGCGCGTCGCCCAGCTCGCCCCCGGCCCACTCGTCCGCCCCGGCGCGACGGTCAAGCGCGTCCGCGAGGCGATCAGAGCGGGGAGTTAGTCGAGCTCTCTGGGCTTGAGAAACGTGACGAGCTCGGCGCAGCGCGGCGCCAGAGAGCTCCACGGTCCCGTGAACGTCAGGGTGGCGAGCGCGCCGGTGGGGAACTTGCCGACCACCGGCTCGTCGTCGCCTGACAGAAGTTCGACGGCAAGATCGTGCATGGCCGGGTTGTGGCCGACCAGCATCACGGACTCGACGTCATCGGAGACACGTCGCAGGCGCTCGAGCAGCCCGTGGGCCGATGCGCCGTAGAGCTCGTCCTCGATCTCGATGGCGCCGGGTGGCGCCACCAGGTCCAGGGTCTCGCGCGCTCGTGCCGCCGATGAGCACAGCACGAGGCTGACCGCAGTCTCATCCGTGCGAAGTCGGGCGCCGATCAGCTTCGCCGCCTTACGGCCGCGGGACGCCAGCGGGCGATCGTGATC
Organism: uncultured Actinomycetota bacterium; assembly: GCA_963708835.1. Taxonomy (GTDB): domain Bacteria; phylum Actinomycetota; class Thermoleophilia; order Solirubrobacterales; family Solirubrobacteraceae; genus Palsa-465. Next base: position 48,439 of record CAVPUB010000007.1, read on the forward strand.
GGCCAGCGCCGGGTCGTCCCAGCTTGACTTGGCGTGCCGCAGGAGCAGGAGCAGCTTGGCCTCGCTCATCGCACCGAGATTGTCGCCGCTCAGTTCACATGTTGGCCGCAGCCGGGGCACAAATGCATTGCGGCCGTACATAAGAGTCTGATAAGAAGGGCGGTAGCCGGGCGGCGACGGGACCGCGGCGTCCGGGAGCGAGGACATATCGGACTGGAGGTTGTGGGTGAGCACTCTCCCGTTGCCACATGGCAGGCGGTCGCGCAATACGGATCCCGGCAGGCCGGGACTGTCCCGAAAGGCGCTGCTCGTCGCCGCCGTGCTGTGCCTGGTGCTGGTCGGAGCCGCGACGGCCGCGGTGGCCGTGTTCAACCCGTTCGGGACCGAGCAGGTCGGGGGGACCTACGCGAACGGCGTGCTGCTGCCGACCAACCAGTGGGTCTCGCCGCTCGGGACCCGCGTCTTCCAGGACAACGCGCGCATCACCTCGAGCTCGATCAGCCCGAACGGTCGCTACCTCGCCGCGCTGACCTGGAAGGACTTCGACACGACACTGACGATCCTCGACCTCACGAACGGCAGCACCAAGGCGTATCCGCTGTTCAACGGCTTCAAGCTTCCCGCCGGCGCAGCGGACCCGTTCGCGAACGAGGACGGGACCGTGTCGCCCGATGGCCCCCTGTGGTCGGCTGACGGCAGCACCATCTGGGTGCCGCAGACCGACTACCTGGTCAAGTTCAGCTTCGATCAGACCGCCGACACCGCGACGCAGAAGGACGCAATGTGGCTGTGCGGCCAGGGCGCGACCCCGGCCGACGCCGGGCCTGGGTGCGACACGTTCGGCCCCGGCGTCGCCGACGGCTCGTACATCCCCTCGGGGATGGCGCTGTCGCCGGACGGCAGCAAGCTCTACGTCGCATTCAACGGCGCCAACACGCTCGGCGTGGTCGACACCGCAACCGACAAGCTGCTGAGCCAGATCCCCGTCGGCAACGCGCCGCGCCAGGTCGTGCTCTCGACTGACGGCAAGACCGCCTATGTCTCCAACGAAGGCGGGCGTCCGGCCAACAAGCACGACTTCACGAACCTCTCAGACGGGACCCCGATCGTCGCCAGCCGGGTCACCGGCGCCGCGATCACCGGCACCGTCTCGGTGGTGGACCTGAGCGCCGGCAAGGAGGTCAAGGAGATCCCGGTCGGTCTGCAGCCGACGGCGCTCTACCAGGACGGCTCGGCGCTGATGGTGGCCAACTCCAATGACGACAGCCTCTCCATCGTCAACGAGCAGACCAACTCCGTCGCCCAGACGGTGAGGACGAACCCGGTCCCCGGGGCGACCGTCGGCAGCTACGCGAACGCGATCAGCATGCCTGACTCCAGGCACGTTCTGGTCAGCATCGGCCGCGACAACGCCATCGCCGTCTACCGATACAACGGCCTGCGTTGGCCGATGCGGTCCGAGGGGCTGCTGCCGACCGATTGGTATCCGGTCCAGGTGCAGCCTGATCCGGCGCTCGGAGCGGGCACGGTGGTGGTCACCAACGACAAGGGGATCGGCGCCCAAGGACCCGCATCCACGATCAGCGAGGGTCCCAACACCTCTCCGGCAACCGGGCACAACACCTATGACGACACCGGCAGCGTGACGAAGTTCACGATGCCGACCAGCTTCGGTGACCTGGCCAGGGACACGCAGACGGTGTTCCGCGACAACGCCTGGAATCAGATCAGGGCCCACAACGAGGGCGCCGGCGACAACGTCGCCTCGGTGATCCCGAACCACCTCGGCGGCCACTCGCCGATCAAGCACATCGTGGTGATCATCAAGGAGAACCGCACCTACGACCAGATCCTCGGCGACCTGGGCGAGGGCAACGGCGATCCGGCCCTGGCGCAGTTCGGCGCTCAGGAGACGCCCAATCAGCACGCGCTCGCGCTGCGCTTCGGTGACCTCGACAACTTCTATGACGAGGGCACCCTCTCGGCCGATGGCCACAACTGGATCGTCCAGGCCGAGGCCAACGACTACGTCGAGAAGGAGTTCGGGGCGTTCTACCGGTCCTACCCGTCACAAGGCGGCGATGCGCTTGCCTACCAGCGCGACGGCTTCCTGTGGAACGCGGCGCAGAAGGCCGGCGTGGGCGTGCAGAACTTCGGGGAGTACGTCTTCAACCCCTTCGACCTGCCGGCGAACGCCCCCAATTGGGACAGCTGGTATGCCGAGTCCCAGTGGCTGGAGAACGGACGCGTCGGGCCCGAGCCGATCAGCAACCCGTGCCAGTACACGCGGCTGCAGTCCGACATCCCGTCGCTACAGGCGATCTCGGATCCCTGCTTCCCGAACTTCCAGCTCTCGATCCCGGACCAGTACCGGGTCGACCAGTGGCTGCCCACGTTCCAGCAGGACCAGCGCTCCGGGAGGATGCCCGGCCTGACCTTCATGTGGCTGATGACCGACCACACCGGCGCCACCGGGGTCAATGGCGGAAGCACCAGCGTCCCCGAGCCGGTCGCGCAGGTGGCCGACAACGACCTCGCCGTCGGGCGGGTCGTCGACACCATCTCGCACAGCAGGTTCTGGAAGAGCACGGCGATCTTCGTCGACGAGGACGACACGCAGAACGGCGTCGATCACGTCGACGGCCACCGCGCCCCGACGCTGGTGATCAGCCCGTACGCCAAGTCCGGCGTCGATGACCAGTACTACAGCCAGCTCAACATGGTCAAGACGGTCGAGCAGATCCTGGGCATCCACCCGATGAACCAGGAGGACGGGGCCGCGCAGCCGATGTATGCGGCCTTCACCGCGAAGCCGGACTTCGCGCCGTTCGACCTCCGGCCCAACCAGATCCCCCTGACGCTCGGGGCTCCGGGCTACCCGTCCACGCTCACGGCGCCGGCGGCGAACGCCAGGAAGGCCAGCGTCAGGCCCGAGGGCGCGGTGCCGGCGAACATGAGAGGCGTGTATGACGCCTGGGTGGCCTGGGAGAAGCAGCAGGCCGCCAGGGGCAGCTTCAGCCGCGCCGATGCCGTCAATCCCGCTCAGCTGAACCGGTTTGACTGGTACTCGGCCCACGATTGGCAGGTCGCCTATCCGGGCGACGCGAAGATCTACCTGCCCGCGCAGGTCCCGGGATGGAGGCTCCCGGCCGCGTTCATCGGCGATAGCTGAGCCCGGTGTGAACTAAGCAGCTTCGGCCGGTTGCGAGCCACGTGCTCGCGACCGGCCACCCCGTGTGTAACGCCGGGACGGGATGTGGGACTGGTGCGCCATGCCCTTCACCGCTCCCTCATCCCACGCTCTGCTCGCCGGTTCTCGTGTCACCCTTCGTCGCCTTCTCACGGTGTGGCTGGCGCTCCTGGCGTGTCTCGGCGCCTGGCTGGCCGGCTCAGCATCCGCGCAGGCGGCAACGCCGTCGCTGTATGTCTCCAACTCCTTCGGCTTCGGTCACCCCGCACGGCTGACCGGGTTCGCCGCGAATGCGGCGGGCAACGCCGCGCCGTTGACCGATCTGGTCGGGGCAGCGACGGGGCTCAGTGGCGCGACCGGCGTGGCGCGCGATCCGCAGGGACTGGTGTGGGTGTCTGACACCTTCAGTCCCGCGTCGTTGACGGCGTACGCGGCGACGGCGACGGGCAACACCGCGCCGGTGGCGACGATCGGCGGCGCCGCCACGGGGTTGACGGGACCGACGGGCCTCGCCTTTGACGCCTCAGGCCGCCTGGTGGTGGCCAACACCGGGGCCGGCGGCTCGATCACGGAGTACGCGCCGGGCGCGCGAGGAAACGCCGGCCCGGTGGTGACCATCTCGGGATCCGCCACCGGCTTGTCGAACCCCAACGGGGTGGCCTTCGACGCCGCCGGCGACCTGTACGTCACCAACGTGGGCAACGACTCCGTCACCGAGTACGCCCCGGGCGCGAGCGGCGACGCCACGCCGGTCGCCACCCTCCAGGGCAGCTCCACGGGGCTCAGCATCCCCGACGGGATCGCCTTTGACGCGACCGGCCGGATGTACATCGCCAACGCCGGAGATGGGACCAACGGCACGGTGACGGAGTTCGCCCCGGGCGCGCAGGGCAACGCCACGCCGGTGGCGACGATCGGCGGGGCCGCCACCGCGCTGACCGAACCCGACGCCGTGGCCCTGGACACGGCCGGCGACCTGTACGTCGGCGACTTCCACAACCGCGTCGCCGTGTTCGCCCCCGGCGCAGCCGGCAACGCCGCACCGCAGCGGGTGATCAGCGGAGCCGCCACCGCGCTGGACGGCGTCAACGGCATTGTGGTCGTCTCCACGCCCACGGCCACCACGTTGCCGGCGGCGGGGCGCAGCCAGACCACCGCGACGCTGGCGGCCACCGTCGTTCCCCGCGGGGTGCCGATCTCATATCACTTCCAGTACGGCACGACGACGTCCTACGGCAGCAGCACCGCCACGGTCAGCGCCGGCGCAGGTCCGGGGCCGCACACGGCGTGGGCGTCGATCGGCGGTCTGCGCGCGGGGACGACCTATCACTACCGGGTGGTCATGACCAGCGCGTCGGGCACCGCGCTCGGCAGCGATCAGAGCTTCACGACGGTGGCCAGCAGCCCGGCGTCAACGCCGATGCGCTACGTCAGCAACTTTCCCGCCTTCGGGCCGCCCGCTACCTCCGGCGCGGCGCCCAGCATCCTGGGCTTCCCCGCCGGCGCGCGGGGCAACCTGGCCCCGACGGTCACGATCTCAGGGTCCCAGACGATGCTCACGTCGCCCACGGGAATCGCGGTTGACGCCGCCGGCGACGTGTTCGTGGCGGACTTCTTCGGTGATCAGGTGCTCGAGTACGCGCCGGGCGCCCGTGGCAACGTCGCTCCGATCGCCCGGATCCCAGTTCCTACCACCTCCCAGGAGGGGCCGATCGGGCTCGCATTGAGCCCCACCGGTCAACTGCTCGTCTCGGGATTCAACAGCGCGGCCGTGTACCAGTACGCCAAGGACTCGGCCGGGGCGTGGGGACTGGTGCACACGATCAGCGGACCGTCCACGGGGATCATCCACCCCGCCGGCGTGGCCTTTGGCCGGGACGGCACGATCATCGTCGCCAACGACGTCTTCAACGGCAACGTGCTGGAGTTTGCGCCCGGCGCCGACGGCAACGTCGCGCCGGTCCGGACCCTGTCCGGCGCCGCGACCGCTCTGAACGAGCCCTTCGGCGTCGCCGTTGACGCCGCCGGCCAGCTCTACGTGGCGGACGTCGGGCACAGCGCGATCTACGTCTTCGGCCCCAACGCAGGCGGCAACACTGCGCCGGTGCGATTCATCGTCGGAGCGCTGAGTGGCCTGAGCTCCCCGGACGCCCTTGCCCTGGATGGCGCGGGGGACGTGCTCGTCGCCGACGGCCAGGGTCAGGTCGAGGACTTCGCCGCCGGAGTCTCGGGCAAGCAGGCAGCGCCCTTCGCCTCCCTGACGGGCCCGGAGACCGGGATCGTCGCTCCGTTCGGGGTGGCGATCTCCCCGCCGCTGCTCGGGATCTCGACGGCAGCACTCCCCGCCGCAACGGCCGGAACGGCCTACCGCGTGACGGTGGGTGCCAGCGGCGGCGCCAAGCCGTACCGCTTCTCGCTGGCGTCGGGCGCCCTCCCCGCCGGGCTGACGCTCGATGCCGCCACCGGGACGATCAGCGGAACGCCCACGGCGGCCACCACGGCGACCTTCACGGTCAAGGTGACCGACGCCACCCAGCCGACGGCGCAGTTCGCCGTCCAGGCGCTCTCGATCGTCGTGCACCCGATGGCCGTCCCCAACGTCCTCGTCGCCAACGGGGGGTCGGGCACGGTCACCGACTACCCGCTGAGCCCGACCGGCAATGTCGCCCCGCTGTTCACACTCGGCCGGGGCAACAAGCTCTCCGCACCCAGCGGCGTGGCCGTCGACACCGCCGGACGGGTCTACACCGTCAACAGCGCGGATGACAGCCTGCGCGAGTTCGCTCCCGGCGTCGCCTCCGGCTCGGTCCCCGACGTGACGATCGCCGGCTCCAACACCGGACTGAGCAATCCGACGGGGATCGCCCTCGACCGAACCGGCCGGATCTACGTGACCTCGCAAGCGGGCAACGCGGTCAGCGTCTTTGCGGCTGGCGCGAGCGGGAACGCTGCGCCGATCGCGACGATCTCAGGGGCGAGCACGGGACTCTCCGGGCCCGCCTCGGCCACCGCCACGGCCGCGGGCGACCTGTGGGTCGCCAACGCCGGCAACAACTCGCTGACCGAGTACGCGCCCGGCGCCAACGGCAACGCGACCCCGATCGCCACCGTGACCGGGGCGGCCACCAACCTCAGCTCACCCGTCGCGATCGGACAGGACGAGCACGGCAACCTGCTGGTCGCCAACCTGTACGGAGAGTCGATCGCCCGCTTCGCGCCGACCGCCACCGGCGACGCCGCGCCCATCGGCCTGATCGCGGGCGGCAACACCACGCTCGACTTCCCCCATGGCGTCGATGTCGACGCGCAGGGGCGTATCTACGTGGCCAACCAGTTCGGCAACACGATCTCGGTCTTCGCGCCCGACGCGACGGGCAGCGTGGCGCCCGTGGCCACGATCTCCGGCGCCGCGACCGGGCTGTCCGCACCCGAAGCGCTCGCGGTCGTCCCGCCGCTGTCGCTGCTGACCAGGCACCTGCACCCCGGCACGGTGCGGCACCTGTACCACGCGACGTTGCGAGCCGCGCTGGGCACCTCGCCCTATCACTGGTCGGTGCGCCACGGCCGGCTGCCCGCCGGCCTGCGTCTCAGCCGCCGCGGCGTCCTCTCCGGCGTCCCGCGGCACCGCGGACACTGGAGGGTGACGATTGCGGTCACGGACGCCGGTCACCCGCGGATGACGGCCCAGCGCCGGTTCTCGTTGACCGTCCGCTGTCCGACGATCGGACGCCACCGCACGTGCGCGCTCACCCGCGCGCGTCGCGGTGCCGCCGGGCAGCAGGGGCACTCGGCGTCGAGCAGCTCGGCGCGTTGGCCAGGCCTGCCGCCCACGCGATCCCGCCTGACATGAGCGTGAGCTGGTGCGCGTCGTGCCACGTGGCGGAGAAGTGCCCCAGGGCGTCGTAGTAGATCCGCCCGCGCCCGAAGCGCCGGCACCACACCAGCGGTCGGTCTGGTCCTCCGCGACCGGTGTCGAGCTCGGCGAGGACGTGGACGTGGGGGCGCGGGTCGTGCTTGAAGACGTAGAACTCCTCGTGGATCCGGAAGCTGGCGGGGAGAGCCTGTGTGGCCGGGGTGGAGTGATCGCTCACCACCACGGGCTGAGTGCTCGGGCGCGGGTGGTGGCTGAACTCGGCGCCGATCATCGCCTTGAAGGCCGCCCAGTGGTGAAAGGTGTCGGTCGCCGAGTGGACGCCAATCAGCCCGCCGCCGCCGCGCACGAAGGCCACCATCGCCCGCTTCTCGGCGGCGTCCATCGGCAGCTCGCCGGTCGTCAGCAGGAACATCACCGCGACGGCGTGCCGGAGCGCAACGGGCGTGAGCTGGGTCGCGCTGCTCAGGAAGACCACGCGGTAGCGTCGGCTGCGCGCGGCGATGGCGCGCACCGTCGCCATCGCGGTCGGAATCGATCTGTGGTGGTAGCCCAGCGTCTGGGTCAGGACCAGCACCGTCGGGAGCGCCGGCTTGGCCACCGACGCACGCCGGGCGGATACCGGGCTCGGGTGACTGTGAGCTGGTCGACGAGCCGCAGGCCAAGAGCGACGCGCTCACCACCGCGACCGCCAGCGTGCCCATCGCCCGGTGTGCCGCTGTCCTGACCGGCCTGAGCAGGTCGCCCGGCATGGGCCGAGTGTATGCCTGCGTGATCGAGCCAGCCGAGCAAATTTTCTCACCGCTGTCGCCGCCCGGCAGCTACTCTGGACCGGGCATCTGGCAAGACGAAGGCGGGAACCGGGGGATGCACCACAACTCGATGCCGGCGCAGGTGGGTCAGTGGATGCTGGTTTTGTCACTTGGCGCTCCGGTACACCGCGCCTCAAGGCGCGTGACCGGCCGCACAACGTCTCGCGGTCGGAACCGTGACGCGCCCTGGGTGAGCTAGGCCCGGTTCGACGCAGCGGACACGTTTGGAGGTAGCCATGGCGCTTCAGCAGGAGCAAATCCAGATTCGTGACGGGTATGACATCGGCATCGGGGTCGCATCGGCGACCGGGAGTCCGATGGCGTTGGGCGCGGTCGGCGCTGTGACCCCGCCGCAGATCGGTACGGGCGGCTCGGGCTCGTTCACGTTTCGGCGTCTTGAGTCCACGAGCGACCTCGAGACGGAGCTCGGGATCGGTGCCGACGTATCAGCCGGAGTCGGCTTGTTCAGCGGCTCGGCGTCGTTTGACTTCTCCAAGCAGTGCAAGATCCAGTCGAGTTCGCTTGCGGTGATGGTCTCGGCACGTGAGACGTTCGCCTTTCAGCAAATGGACTCGCCGGAGCTCTCGCCGGCGGCAGCGGCGCTCGTGGCCGCTGGTAAGCAGGCCCAGTTTGCCGGTCAATTCGGTGAGTACTTCTGCCGTGGCATCGGGACGGGCGGCCGCTTTACCGGCGTGCTGCGGATCGACACGAATAGCGCCCAATCGAAGTCCACGGTCGATCTTGCGCTCAGTGGCTCGTACGGGCTGACGGTGAGCGCGGACGTGAAGCTTCACATCTCGGAGACGCTCAAGACGGCGAGCGCTCGCATAGAGGGCTTTTACATCTTCGATGGCGGTGAGGTGCGCACGCGCCTCACCAGCAACGATCCCCTCGAGTTGGTCAATCAGCTGTTCCAGGCAATGGATGAGTGGACCGCGACAGTCCGCCAGAGTCCCAAGGCGTACACGGTGACACTGGCTCCTTACGCCATCGCCCTGGGGCCACCTCCGCCAAACATCGCCGACTTCGAGCATCAGCGCGACGTCCTCATCCGGTGCGCCAAGCTCCGCTCCCAGACGTTGGACAAGGTGAACCTGATCGATTACATACTCGACCCGGACCACATGGCCGAGTTTGCGATCGTCCCGCCTCCGGATGGGCCGGATCTCCCAGCCCTCCAGGCCGCGCTGGCCGGTGATCTCGACGTCATTGCGGAGGCTGCTTCCTTTGCCATGGACAACGCCAAGACGGCGTGCGATCCCGAGACGTTCATGCGCACGATCAAGAACGTCCCCGGCTTCACACTGACGCCGTTGCCGTCAAATCTCCCGGCGCACACGGGCCCGCCCGCACCACCGCCGGTTGCGCCACCAGCGGGTACTTTCACCATACCCAACTGGCAGACCGTGGACGAGGTGAATGCTGCCGGCCAGAACCCTGACCTCAACATCGTCCTGCTCATGCAAACGGACAACACGAGACCAACAGGAACGATCGTCTCCATTGTCCCTCCGCCCGGCACCACCGTCGCACTGTCCGCGGAGATCACCGTGACGACCACGAGGAACCTCATCACGGATCCGATTGCCGTGGGCTGAGGGGCATACCCCGGCCGGGGAGCTGAGCTATTCGAGCACTTGGTCGAAGAACTCCAGCGGCGCGACCGTCGCGCGCAACTCGTCGGTGATCCGACCATCGATCATCACGAACAGCATCCGGACGGGCTGATCGGAGCGGTTCGCCCAGGCGTGGTTCGTGCCCCGCTGGACGACCGCGTCACCGGCGCTGACCCTCGTCTCCGACCCGTCGTCAAGCAGCAGCCACGTCTCGCCTTGCAATACGACGCCCACGTCCACGGTCTCCGTGCGGTGCATCGGTGACTCGGCGCCCGGCGCCATCTCCGTGAACCGGACCCCCACGCCGTCGGCGGGCGGCGGGGTGCGCATGGGGCGGTCGGTCGGTTCCGGCTCAGCCGCCGCGATCGGGGCCGGCGTCTCGGTGGTGAGCCAGATCTCGTGGAACGCGGCGGTTCCGATGTCGAGCGTCTTCGGACTCGGCGCGTCGGAGAGCACCACCGACTTTCCGGAGGCGTCGTGCCCGGTGACGATCCGACGCGGGAGGCTCATCGCTGCCCGGGAATCAAACCACAGCCCGGCGGGGCGCGCCGCAGGCGAAGCGTCCCCGACCAACCGGCTCACTCCGGCCGCGAACCATTGAGGCGTCGCGGCCGGAACCGCCGGCGACGTGTTCGGGCTGATGCGCGCCTTTATCTGATGCCGGTTCAGACCATCCCGGCGTATCGGAGCGTCGTCGACGGATACGTGTTGTAGCGCGCGTGGTAGAGGGCGGCAAAGCGGCCGGCGTGCGGGAAGCCCCATTTCGCGCCGATGCTCGCCACGGTGGTTTCGTGGGGACCGGCGTTGACGAGATCGTGGTGAGCTCGCTCGAGCCGCGTGTGCTGGATGATCTGGTGCGGCGTGGCTCCCAGCGATCGTTTGAAGCCCTGCTGCAGCGCACGGATGCTCACACCCGCCGACAAGGCCACTTGGGCAACCGTGAGCGGCTCGTGAGCGTGCTGCTCGATGTATTCGTCCGCGCGCCGGACGGTGGTTGGACCGATGCTGCGCACGGGCGCGTCGAGCTGCGCACGGAGGTCGTGGTCGGCGCTGAGGAGGAGGCCTGTGAGGATGGCGTGGACGAGCGGAACGGCCATGATCGGCTGGCGGAACAGCGACTGAGAGTCGAAGAGGCTGATGGCGAGGCTGAACACGAGCCGGCACCAATCGGCTGCGGCGCGGTGCGACAGGTCGAGCGCCAGCTCGAAGCCGATCGGCCCGGTGACGGGCAGATGGAGCAGCTGCTGCAACTCGTCCTCGAGCGCGTGGCGTTCGATCTGGATCGCGAGCATCTGGCCAGGCGTGCGCCAGCCCGCGAAGCCGCACGGCCTGTCGGGCCGGAAGACCATGGCCCTCGTCGACGTGGCGACCATGTGATCCGATCCGCAGTATGCGAGCAGCTGCCCAGCGCTGACGACGTTGACCTGGTAGGCGTCTGCGGGTGGTTTGGTGTCGACCTGGATTTCGGTGTCGAACAAGAGCCAGCCGAGCGTGATCGGGCCGAGGGTGATCGGGCCGAGCGAGGCGCCGTCGAGCCCCGTTGTCAGAGCCTGCTGACCGCCCAGGATGGTGAGGAGGTGCTCGTGGTAGACGCTCGCCGCGACCGCGCTCGGCGCGACCGCTTCGCGACTCCGAGGGCCTATCTCGGATCGCGCGCCCTGCTCATCGTCCGTCGGACGTTCAGCGCTGGCCATACTGTTGTGGCGAAGTTAGGCGTCGATCGCCGGCTATCCAGATTGCGAAGCCGACGATCCGATTTACGTACTCTCTCAGCTGCGAGGACTTGCTGCAAGCTGATCAAACCGGTTTGCTTCGCCGGGCCGGCGAAGGTTTAACGCGGACCGGCACGCGGGCAGTCGAGAGGAGGAGTCGCACCCATGTTTAGCTCAAGGCGCGCGCGCATAGGCGCGTGCGCGGTAGCGGTCATGCTGGGGGCAGTACTCGTCGGATGCGGGTCGAGCTCGTCGTCGACATCGAGCGCGCCGGCGGCCGGAGGGTCGTCGTCGAGCACGTCGGCGGCCGCGGCGGCGCCGACAAGTTCGAGCGCATCGTCGGCGAGCGGGTCAGGGACGCGGATGGCGATCTTCTATTACAACCCGAGCCCATACGGGGTCGCATCGCTGAAGGGCGCGCAGGCGGAGGCCCAGAAGCTGGGCGTCAAGCTCGACGCCTTTGACGCCAACAACAACCCGCAGCTGCAGTCCACGCAGATCCAGGACGCAATCACCACCGGCAAGTACAAGGCCTTCTGGGTCTGGGGCCTCAACGACGTCGCCCTGACCCCGATCATCAACAAGGCGCTCGCCGCCAACATCAAGGTCGCGGCCGCCGACTACACCTGGGGACCGCTGTCCTCTCAGGACGTCCTGAAAGCCAACCCGAAATTCGTCACGACCGTCGGACAGTCGATCGGCGCGGAGTCAACGAACCTGATCGCCGCGATGAACGCGGCCTGCAAGAAGCAGGTGGGCAGCGGCCACTGCAGCATCGCCTTCTTGCCGGGACTCGCCAACTACCCGACCGACACGGTCCGCGAGAACGCGATGACGGCGTACTACAAGGGCAAGTCGAACTACACGTTCACGATTCTTCCGCCCGGGATGTACGACCAGGCGGCCTCGCAGAAGGTCGCCCAGACGTACTTCAACGCGAACAAGAACGTCAACGTGTTCGCGACCTTCGGCGACCAGATGGCGGCGGGGACGGTGACCGCGCTGAAGCTGGTCGGCGGCTACACGCCGGGCAAGAACATCGCGATCATCGGCTACGGCGGCGCGAAGGAGGCCGTCGACCAGGTGAAGGCCGGGACGTGGTACGCCACCCTGGGCCTGTACCCGGCCTCCGAATCGGAGGTCGGCATCGCGGCTCTCAACGACGCGCTGAACGGGAAGCCGACGCCGAACCTGGTCAACGTCATCAACCCGGCGACCCGACCGGCGATCATCGACCAGGCCTTCCTGAAGGCGCATTCGGACTTCCACCCCGACTGGACGCTCGAGGGCGGAATCAATTAGGCAGGCGATCATCAGAAGATCGAGGACGAGCCGGATGACAGCCACAGCACGAGCCGGATGAGTGCGACGGCAGTCGCGCCGGTCCGGCTCGTCGCGATCGGCAAGCGGTACTCCGGCACCAAGGCGCTTGACGACGTCAGCGTCGAGGTTGCCGGAGGCACCGTGCACGCGCTCGTCGGCGCCAACGGCGCCGGGAAGTCGACCCTGGGCAAGATCGTCGGCGGGGTGATCCGCCCCGACGACGGGCAGCTGTTCGTCGACGATCGCCCGGTCCGCTACGTGAGCCCTCGTGAGGCGCGCATCGACGGGATCGCGACGATCGCGCAGGAGCTCGCGCCGGTGCCGCAGATGAGCGTGATCGAGAACGTCTTCCTCGGCATCGAGCCGCGGCGCTCCGGGGTCGTGCAGCGGCGGCAGATGCGCACGCAGTACGAGAACCTCATCTCGCAGTGGGGCTTTGAGCTCAACGGACAGGCCAAGGTCGGCACGTTGCGCACCGCCGACAAGCAGAAGGTCGAGATCCTGCGCGCGGTCGCGTGCGAGGCGCGGGTGATCGTGATGGACGAGCCGACCTCCTCGCTGACCAGCGTCGAGATCGAGCGGCTCCATCGGATGATCCGTGCCCTGCGCGCGAGCGGCCGGACGATCGTCTACGTGAGCCACTTCCTCGACGAGGTGCTCGACCTCGCCGACACCGTGACGGTGCTGCGAAGCGGCCGCCTCGTGCGCACGGGACCCGCGGCGGCCGAGACCGAGGAGACCCTCGTCGCCGGCATGTTCGGCGTTGCCGCGGACGCGGAGCACTTCGAGAAGCCGAAGGGCTCGTCCGCACCGGTGGTGCTGGAGGTGTCCGGTCTGCACCGCGAGGGCGTGCTCCGGGACATCTCGCTGCAGATCCGTGCCGGTGAGATCGTCGGCCTCGCCGGCCTGGTGGGCAGCGGCCGCAGTGAGCTCGCCCGCGCGATCGCCGGCGCCGATCCGATCGATGGCGGCACGATCGCGATCGACGGCACACCACGGCACATCCGCTCGCCGGCGGATGCGATGGCAGCAGGCATGGCCTTCCTGCCTGAGAGCCGCAAGGACGACGGGTTGTTCATGGAGCTCTCGCTGGCGTCGAACACGACGTTCGCGGATCTGCGCGCGGTGGCGTCGCGATTTGGAGTGCTGCGCCGGGCGCTGGAGCGCTCCAAGACGCACGCGCTTCTGAAATCGCTGTCGGTCGAGCCGCCGAACCCGTCGATGAGGGTGGCGAACCTCTCCGGTGGCAACCAGCAGAAGGTCCTGTTCGCCCGCTGGCTGTTTCGCAACCCGCGCGTGCTGCTCCTGGACGAGCCGACGCGCGGCGTCGACGTCGCGGCGCGGGCCGCGATTCACCGCCTGATCAACGACCTGGCCGCCGAGGGCACCGCCGTCCTGCTGATCTCGTCGGAGATCGAGGAGGTGCTCGGGCTCGCCCACCGCGTGCTCGTGATGCGCCTCGGCTCAATCACCCGCGAGTTCGGCGCCGACCCGCCGTTGGACGCCGTGATGGAGGCCGCCTTCGGCCTTGGAGGGAGCACGACCGCATGAGCGCAACGCAGCCGCCCGATCCCGTTGCCCCGGACCCCGGGATGGCCGGGGACCGCGTCAGCGCAGAGACGATCGCCGCTCCGCGCGTCCGCGGGCAGCGCCGGATCAAGGCTGAGCACGTCCGTGACTACGGCATCGTCGTCTTCGCGATCGGTCTGTTCATCTACTTCACGATCGCCTCGCCGGTCTTCCTGACCAAGAACAACCTCCTCAACCTCGTCTTCCAGAACGCGACGATCGGCGTCGCCGCCTGCGCGGTGACGCTGACGATCATCGCGGGCAACTTCGACCTCTCGCTCGGCTCGATCTTCGTCCTGTCAGAGGTGCTGGCCGCATATGCCGCCGTGCACATGGGGGTCGTGTGGGCGTTCCCGGTCGCGCTCCTGTCCGGCGCGGCGATGGGCGCCATCAACGGGTTGCTGGTGACGAAGCTGCGTATCAACGCATTCCTCGCCACCTTGGCGTCCGCTCTCACCTTCGGCGGCATCGCGGTCGGAGTGACCCATGGGGGCCTGCTGATCACGCCGACCAGCAGCGTGTTCACGTTCATCGGCCAGCAGCGGGTCGCCGGCGTTCAGTACCCCGTGATCATCTTCGCCGTGGTGGCGATCGTCCTCCAGCTCGTGCTGGCATACACCGTGTTCGGCCGCCACCTCTACGGCGTCGGGGGCAACCGCGACGCAGCGCGGCTCTCGGGAATCAAGGTGCACCGGACCGTGATCATCACGTTCGTCATCACCGGTGCCGCCTGCGGCCTCGCGGGCCTGATCGACGCGTCGACGACCGGTTCGGGGTCGAGCGACATGAGCGGCCTGGGCGGCCAGCTGGCGCTGCTCGCAATCGCCGGCGTGGCCCTCGGCGGCACCAGCATCTTCGGCGGCGTCGGCTCGGTCTGGCGTACCGTCCTCGGCGTGCTGATCCTGGCCACGATCACGAACGGCTTTGACCTGCTCGCCGTCCCGGACTACTGGCAGAATGTTGTCCGAGGCATCCTGATCATCGGCGCGGTCGGGATCAGCTCGGTTGTCGACCGCCGTTGACCGCGTAGCGGAGGGACCTGTGCCCGACCCGGCGAGCGAAGAGAGCGCCCCGAGTACCGAGGAGAGACAGGTCACAGTCAGATGAGAGCAGCGCTGCTGGCAGCGGTCCGCGAGCCTTTCGTGGTGGAGGACATCGACTACCTCGATCCGGCGCCCGGCCGCGTGCTCGTCCGCACCGGCGCCTCCCCGTTCTGCTCCACCGACTGCGTGAACTGGCGCGGCGAGCTGTTCAAGATCCCACCGACGATCCTCGGCCACGCCTCGATGGGAGAGGTGCTGGAGCTGGGCGCCGGCGTCGACGACATCAAGGTCGGCGACCGCGTCATCGTGCCGGGCACGTCTGAGTGCGGGGTGTGCTTCTACTGCTCGATCGGCCGCCCCGATCAATGCTCGGAGACGTTTGACCGGGGCGGGATCTGGCCTCATGTGGCGAACCGCAAGACCGGCGAGCCGGTCAGCGCAGCCGGCAACGTCGGGGGCTACGCCGAGGTGATGAACGTCACGGCCCACCAGGTCTTCCCGGTGCAGACCGATCTGCCCGACGAGTGGCTGAGCCTGCTGGGCTGCGGCATCACGACCGGGGTGGGCTGCGTGCACAACGTCGCTCAGGTGCAGGCCGGCTCCAGCATCGCGATCTTCGGGCTGGGACACCTCGGGCAATGGATGGTGCAGGCGGCCCGGATCGCCAACGCCCGGCGGATCATCGCCGTCGACCCGATCGCGGAGCGCCGCGAGCTGGCGGGCCGACTTCGGAGCCACCGACACCATCGACCCGGCGGCCGGCGATCCTGTGGAGCAGGTCAAGGCCCTCACGCACGGACGCGGCGCCGACTACACGATGGAGGCGGCGACGCTCGCGTCGGCGTTTGACGAGACGATTCGAGCCGCTCGGCGGGCCGGAACCGTGGTGCTGACCAGCGTCGAGCGCGGCGGCGCCGAGGTGACGGTTCCTCAGCTGGCGCTCTCCGTGGAGGGAAGGGCGATCCTCGGCGCCCAGAACGGCAACGTCCGCATGCGCCGGGACCTGCCGCGGTTCATCCGGATGATGGAGGACGGGTGGCTGGACCCCCAACCGATCATCACCAGCCGCTACCGGCTTGACGAGATCGACGACGCGCTCCACGCGTCGGCGGAGAAACGGGATCTGAGCGGCGTGATCGTGCCCGGTCTCGCCGCCTAGTGGGGATGTCCGCCACGCGCATCCCGGCGCCCGAGCCGACGCTGACGGCCGAGGAGATCGTCGCGCGGGCCCGCGCCATGCGTGACCGAGTGATCGCCGAAGCCGCCGACGCCGAGGAGCGCGGGACGTACTCCGCGGAGCTTCACGAGCAGTTCGTGGCGGCCGGCTTCCATCGGATCCTGCAACCGCGCCGGTTCGGCGGCTACGAGTTCGGTCTGGACACGTTCTACCGGGTGATCATCGAGATCTGCAGCGCCGACGCGGGCATCGGCTGGAACCTGTGCCTGGGCGCGGCGCATGCGCTCCAAGTGGCCGCCTTCTTCGGAGAGCGGGCGCAGGCCGAGCTGTTCGGTCCCGACGGCCACTTCGTGGGACCGTCCCGGGCGATCCCGCGCGGCGAGGCGACGGCGGTGGCGGGCGGGTACGACGTGACCGGCCGCTGGGACTACTGCTCGGGATCGACGTACTCGACCCACGTCGTGGCGCTCGCCGTCGTCGCCGGGTCGGCCGAGCGCATCATGGTGGCGATCCCGCGCTCCGACTACAAGATCCTCGACGACTGGGGCGCCGGCGCCACGATTGGGCTCGGCGGCACCGCCTCCAACACGATCGCCGCCGAGGGCGTGTTCGTCCCGGCGCACCTGACCGTGCGCTACGACTGGAAGGACTTCGAGATGCCGCGGGAGGGCACGATCGGCTTCCAGTTGCACGGTAACCCGCTGTACCTGGCTCGAGCGATGAGCTTCTTCTACGCATCGCTCAACGCCACCCAGATCGGCAACGCCCGTGCGGCGCTCCAGGAATACGAGGCGATGATGACGACTCGCCCCACGAGCTTCCCGCCGCCCATCCCCCGCTCGGAGTCGGCCGATTACCAGCGCTGGTACGGCGAGGCCTACAGCCTCGTCGACACGGCGGAGCTGGCCTTCTTCGCCGCGATCGCCCGCTTTGCCGACAAGTGCGTCGGGTTCGCAGAGCGCGGTGAGGAGTTCACGACCGCCGACGACGGCGCGATCCGCGACGTGCTCGCCCAGTGCGGCAGGCTGGCCTGGCAGGCGGTCGATCTCATGTTTGCCACCGGCGGCTCGAGCGCCGCCCGGAGCGGTTCACGGCTGGAACGCTGCTTCCGTGACGCGTCGATGTTCCGCACCCACATCGGCGCCCAGTACGACGTCGTCTTCGCCTCCACCGGGCGCGCCCGCCTGGGCCAGCCGCTCACTCATTAGCGCCGCTCCGCTCACAGGAGCTTGCCCGCCACCCACTCGGTGAGCACGCGCAGCGGCTCGGCGTGATTGCGCTCGATCATCATCATGTGGCCGTTCCCGTGGACGCCGTGATCGGCCAGCCGCACGAGCTCCACGTCGCATCCGCCCTGCGCCAGGAACTCGACCAGGTGCCGGTCGAACCCCAGGAACATCGACGACTCCGCGGTCACGACGGCAATCGGGAACTGGCTGAGATGGGGCAGCCGCCGCGCCGGCTCACGCTGGAGCGTGATCGGGATGGGACCGAGCTCCGCACGCACCTCGGTGACGGTGTCGAGCTCGGAGGGGTCGATGACCGGGGGGTCGTAGGCGATCGGCGCGGAGGCGAGCCCCCACGCCAGATCCATCCCCATCTCCGGCCGCTGAAGGAACGGGGGACCGAGTGTCTCGATCGCGAAGAGCGCCGCCACCTTGTCGGGCCGCGCGTCGGCGCCGGCGAAGGTCCCTGGGCCTCCGGCGGAATGCGTGACGACGATCGCCGGGCCGACGAGGCCCAGCAACTCGGCGAGCCGCGCCCCCTCCAGCGCGTGCATCTCGCCGGGGTCGGCGAGCAGCGGCCCGGACGTGCAGAGAGACTGGTCGTAGACCGGATCGCCGGGCTCGCGTCCACCGGGCCACTGCGTATGCAGGTGGGCGGCCGGATTGCTGTCCGGGCCCTCGGGCGGAGGGATGAAGATCGGGCGCAGGAACTCGAAGCCGAGTTGCGGCCCCATCGGGCCCAGGATGTCCGGGTGATGCGGCGACCGGCCATGGCCGGGCCGGTCGACCACGAACACGGTGTGTCCCTGCTCGACGAGCAACCGGGACCAGCCCCGGCGGCCGTCCGGGGTCACCGTGTAGTCGATCGCCTGGCCGCCGCCCCCGTGCACCAGCACCCACGGCGGGCCGGGGCGGGGGTCGGCCGGAGCCTCCCACTCCACGAACATCGGCCCCCGCATGACCGTGCCCAGCGGACCGGCAACGGGCTCGATCCCCACCCAGAAGGAACCCCGCCGCGAGGTCGTGACCTCGGCGGAGGCAATGATGTTCTGCACCGATGGTTCCATGAACGCCTTCTCCTCCGTCCGGGGTGATCTACGTGACCGTCACCGATCGAGCTCCGCCGGATCCCATCGGCCGGCGCCGCCCGACGGGCGCAACGAGTTGGTCGTGGTCGCGCCGCCGTCCACCGACACCA
Source organism: uncultured Actinomycetota bacterium (assembly GCA_963708835.1). Lineage (GTDB taxonomy): Bacteria > Actinomycetota > Thermoleophilia > Solirubrobacterales > Solirubrobacteraceae > Palsa-465. Next base: position 67,176 of record CAVPUB010000007.1, read on the forward strand.
CCTCGCCGGTGACATAGGCGGCGTCGTCGGAGAGCAGGAAGGCCACGACCGATCCGATCTCATCCGGCGTACCGGGTCGCCGCAGCGGCGTCGTGGACGCGCGGTGGGCCATGTCGCCGCCGCCGCCCACCGCGCCGCCGGCGGCGGCGAACAGCTCGGTGGGGACGATCCCCGGCGCGATCACGTTGACCCGGACGCCGAGCGGACCCCCGTACACGGCCGCGCAGCGCGCCAACCCCAACACGGCGTGCTTGGAGGTGTGGTAGGCAAAGAGGTCGGCGCTGCCGCGGAGGCTGGCGATCGATCCGGTGACGACGACGGCGCCACCGGATCCCTGCGCCGCGTACTGACGAAAGGCGCCCCGCAGGCCGAGGAACACGCTCGTGACGTTGACCGCCAGAACGCGTTCGAAGCCCGCCAGGTCCAGCGACGGGAGCGGGTCCAGCGGACCCGGGATGCCGGCATTGAGATGGTGCAGGTCGATGCGCCCGAAGCGGTCCACCGCCACCGAGAGGTAGCGCTCCACGTCCTCCTCGCGCGACACGTCGGCCGCAACGGCGACCCCGCCGATCTCCCCCGCCACCCGCTCGGCGCCGTCCCCGTCGATGTCCACGGTGACCACCCGGGCGCCCTCGCGCGCCAGGCGCCGGGCCGACCCTCCGCCCAGGCCCCCGGCGGCGCCGGTCACCACGGCGACCTTGCCCTCGAGGCGCATCGCGCTCATTCGCCCATCATGATCCCGGCCAGAATCCCTCCGTCGACGGGGAAGGCGTCGCCGCTGGCGTAGGTGGCGTCGCAGACGATGAAGAGCATCGTCCGCGCCACCTCCTCGGGCGTGCCGAACCGGCGCAACGGGTACTTCGCCGCCATCCGCTCCTCCGGCGCACCCTCGGTCATGGCGGTACGGATCATGCCAGGGTGCAGGGAATTGACCCGGATCCCGTCGCCGCCCAGCTCGAGCGCCGCCGCCTTGGTCAAGCCGGCGATCGCATGCTTGGACGCGGTGTAATGCGCCAGCTGGCTGACCGCGATCTCCGAGGTCATCGAGGAGGTGTTGACGATCACGCCCCCTCCGGCCCTGCGCATCGAAGGCACGACCGCCCTGATCCCGAGGAAGTGACCGGTGAGGTTGACGTCGATGGTGCGCCGCCACCGCTCGGCGGACAGCTCCCCGATCGGAGACGGGTCCATGATTCCCGCGTTGTTGACCAGGATCGTGACCGCCCCCGGGCCCCACCCGTCCTGCTCGGCCGCAGCCACCGCGGCGGTCCAATCCGCCTCGGAGGTCACATCCAGCGTCACGAAACGAGCGTGGTCGCCCAGCTCCTCGGCCAGGGCCGCGCCCTCGTCGGCGAGCACATCGCCGATCACCACGCTCGCGCCCTCGCCGGCCAGCGCCCGCACATGCGCCTCCCCGATCCCGCGTGCCCCGCCCGACACGATCGCCACGCGCCCCTGCAGACGTCCCGCGGACCTCTCGTTGGTCATCCCTCGGCGTCCATCGCCTGTGCCAGCGCCGGCAGCGCGAGCGCAAACGACTCGACCCCGATCCCGCTGGCGAGCTCGAACACCTCCATCAGCTCCTCGGCGGTTGCTCCGTAGCGCAGCGCATTGGCGATGTGCTGACGCAGGCCGACGGCGAACATGTGCGTGGCGGAGGCGTCGAAGGCGCAGTAGATGAACTCCTTGACCTTCGGCTCCAGCGTGCCGTGCTCCCACGCATGCGACGACATCGCGGTGTAGGTGGCGAAGAACTCGGCGTCGAGGCGGAGGAAGCCTTCCCAGAACTCGTTCCAGTAGCCACGCTTGGCGGTGAACTCGGCCTTGATCTGCTGCTGGCGCTCGGTCAGCGCCAGCTCCATGTCCACCGGCCGTCCGGCAGCCGCCAGCTCCTCCAGCAGGATCGGCACGCCGGTGTTGGCGGCGTGGATGCCCATCGTGCTGGTCAGCTCCAGCGTCTCCAACACCTCGGCCGGCGTGGCGCCGAGCGCCAGCGCCCGCCGTACGTCGTCGGCCGCGCCCGGTCCGTTCAAATGTGAGGCGGCGCTGTCGACCGCCAGCAGGACCAGTGCCTTGACCTTGGGCTCGAGTGGACCGTGACGCCAGGCATGCGCGGTGAAGTCCAACACCCGCGCGAAGTAGCTCGGGTTCCGGCGCAACAGCTCCTCGGCCGCGGCGTTCAGCGGTCCGTGCACCTCGGTCCATCCCTCGCGCAGCGCGCCAGTGTCGATCGTCGTATCGGTGGTGGTCATGAGTCGCTCCTGGTCGTTCCCATTGCTGCCGGGGTCACGTCCGGCCGTGCGGCGTCTGCACGTTCCCCATTCCCCGCCGCGGCAGACCGAGGTGCTCGCGGGCCAACTCGCCGAACGCCCACTCCCGCAGCACCGTGTTGCGGTGGCTGTTGAGCATCGAGAGATCACGGTAGATGCGCTCGAAGCGTGATCCGTCCACGGCGGCGCTGGAGCCGGCGGTGCGGAAGATCTCAGACTGGAAGATCTCCCAGGCCTGAATGATCCCCTCTCTGCCGATGCAGCCGATCCGCATGTCCTCGCCGTACGTGTACGGGATCCCGTCCTCAGCGGCCCGGCGGCACGCCTCGACGTGCTGGTCGACGGCGTTGTACATGGCGGCCTCCGCGGTCGCGAGCTTCGCGAGCGCCGAACCGAACCAGCGGTGAAACGTCTCGTCGCCGATGCGCGGCACCATCGGCGGCAGCGGCGTGAGCCGGGAGTGCATCATCTCCTCGTACTCGTCCAGCGCGGCGTAGGCGCCGCCGATCGCGGCGGCCGTGAGCGTGAGCGTGAAGCAGGCCATCGCTCGCCCGCCGTACATCGGGTCACCGTGCAGCTCCACCCCGGGAGCGCCTCGACCGGCGACGTCGAAGTCGACCATGAGCGCGTCCTCGATCCCCCAATGCGCCGGGACGTAGCCGCGGTCGAACGTGATCGTGTTGGAGCCCGACCCTTTGAGCCCCATCAGCCGGCCCCAGTCGTCGAGGATCTCGAACTCGCTGCGCGGCGCGACGAACAGCAGCATGCGCTCGGTCGGCTTCCCGTCCTCGCCGGCGATCAGCGCCTGACCCATGTAATGGGTCGACAGCGGGATGCCCGAGCCGTATCCGACCTTGCCCGTCAGCTCCCACCCGGCGCCGCTCCGCACGGCGGGACCGATGGGAGCGGCCACCGCGGCGCACCGCAGGTCGCCGTCGCCGAAGATCTCCTGCTGTGCCCGCTCCGGCCACCAGGAGGCGATCTGGAGTGCGTGGGCCGCGGCGAGCGCGACGCACCAGCCGGTGCTGACGTCGCCCCGAGAGAGCTCCTGCACGACACGCATGAAGGTCGGCGCTCCGAACCCGTAGCCGCCGTAGCGGCGCGGGACATAGCAGCGGTAGAAGCCGGCGTCCAGACAGGCCCGGTGGATCTCATCGGACGGATGGGTGCGCCGCTCCGTCTCCGCCGACTGCTCGGAGAGCAGCGGTCGCAACGCGACGGCCCGGCGGATCATCTCCTGCGGGGTGAGGTCGGGCTCCGGCTGCCTGATCGTCATACAATCCGCCGATCGAATTTGGCGTCGGTTCCGACCGCTGAGAGGGAGGTTACGTGCATTCGTTCCCACGGCCCCAGGAGCGCCATCTCGCCGTCGTGCGCGAACCCGCCGAGGGGACCTGCCCGGAGTGCGGCGCGGCCGAGCTCGCCGACTACCGCGTGCTCAGCGAGGGAGGCTGGTGGGACGTCCGTAAGTGTCAGGCCTGCCTCCATTCGGTGTCGCGCCGGCCGGCACCCGCGTTCGGATCGTATCGACCGCTCGGCCTGGAGATCTAGGGCGTGCTCGGCGTCGACATCGGCGGCACGTTCACCGACGTGGTCGCCGTGCGAGACGGACGCATCACGGTCACCAAGGTCCCGAGCGAGCCGGCGGATCCAGCGGGGCCAGTCATAGAGGGAAGCCGCCGGCTGGGGGTCGAGGGCAGCGCGGTGTTCAATCACGCCAGCACCGCGGGCCTCAACGCGGTCATCACGCGCCGCGTGCCCAAGGTGGCGTTCCTGACCACCGAGGGCTTCCGGGACATTCTGGTCAAGGGCCGGCTCTGGCGGCCGCTCGACGCGCAGACGGACGCGAGCTGGCGCCGGCCCTTCGGCGATGCCGCCCGGCCGCTGATCCCACGCTACCTGCGCCGGGGCGTCACTGAGCGGATTCTCGCCGACGGCCGCGTGATGACCGAGCTCGACGAAGACCATGCCCGGCGGCAGCTGGCGGTGCTCGAGCGCTGTCAGGTCCAGGGCGTCGCCATCTGCTTGCTCAACTCCTACGTCAACCGCCGTCACGAGGAGCGTCTGCGCGAGCTGACGCTGGACGTCCTGGGCGACGTCCCGGTCTCGATCTCGGCGGAGACCTCGCCGCTGGCGAAGGAGTACGCGCGCGCGTCGACGACGGTGATCGACGTGATGATGAAGCTCATGTTCAGTCGCTACGCCGGGGAGCTCGACGAGCAGCTGAGGGCGCTTGGGTTCACCGGCGAGCTCAACTTCGCCGACTGCGCGGCCACGCTCATCCCGTGGCGCGACGCGTTGGCGCAGCCGTTTCGGATCGTGGTGGCCGGACCGGCGGCGGGAACGACGTCCGGCGCGCGGCTGGGCCAGGCGATCGACGAGGGCAACCTGATCTGCTGCGACGTCGGCGGCACCTCCACCGACGTCTCGCTCGTACAAGATGGCCGGCCGTTCGTCAACGACACGTTCTCGCTTGAGCACGACCTGATCATCAACGCGCTCTCCACCGAGATCTCCAGCGTCGGCGCCGGCGGGGGCAGCATCGTCTCGATGTCCTCGGCCGGCGACGTCCTGGTCGGTCCCGAGAGCGCCGGCGCCGACCCCGGCCCCGCTTGCTACGGGCGGGGCGGCACCGCACCGACGATCACCGATGCCTGCCTGCTGATGGGCATCCTCGACCCCGACGGCTTCGCAGGCGGGGAGATGCGGCTCGATCCTGAGCGCGCCAGGACCGCGTTCGAGTCTCTGCGGACACGGTTGTCGCTCGATGATCGAGTCGCGTACGCCTACCGGATCGCGGTCCACAACATCGCCGAGGAGGTGATGAACGTCGCCATCCGCCACGGCGTGGACCTGCGCGACTTCACCTTGCTCGCCTATGGCGCCGCGGGGCCGATGTTGCTACCGGCCGCGTTGGAGCAGCTGCCGGTCAGGCGGGTCGTGATCCCGCCCCATCCAGGGCTGTTCTCCGCGCTCGGGCTGCTGGGCACGGACCTTGTCTACTACGACAGCCAGAGCGCGTATATGGTGCTGACGCCGGACGCCGCACCGCGCATCGCGGCGATCTTCGACACGATGGAGCGCAAGCTCCGGTCCCGTGTCGGGAACGGCGCCGACGGCGTGATGACGCGGCGCAGCTTCGACGGACGGCTGTTGGGACAGAGCTGGGAGACGCCGCTGGTTGAGGTGCCCGAGGGCCCGATCACCGAGGCGACGGTCCAGCGGATGATCGACCTCTTCCACGACGAGTACGAGCGGCGCTACGGCAACCGCTTCCCGGTCGTCCCGGTGCAGGGCGTCACCTATCGCGTCCAGCTGGTGGTGCCGGTCGACAAGCTCCGGTACGAGCCCGTTCACCCGGCCCGCGACGACCCCGGTGACCCGCGGCCGACGCGGACGTTGAAGGTGCGCCACCTGGAGGCCCAGCCGTTCGACGCGCCGGAGTACGAGCGCGAGACGCTCGCCCCGGGGATGCGGCTCACCGGCCCGGCGATCATCCGAGAAGGACTTTCGACAACGTTCCTCTGCCCGGGACAGCTGGCCCTGGTCGGCCCGCTGGGAGAGATCTCGATCCAATCCGGGTCAAGGGGGCAGTGACGATGTCGTCCGCCGGCGCCTCGGCAGGGGCGACCCTCATACGCGACCTGGACGTGGACGAGTTCAGCCGCCGCTACGGCGCCGACCGGTTCACGGCGACGGTTCTGGCCAACCGTTTCCACTACATCGTGGGACACGTCTGCGGCCGGCTGCTGACGGCCGCCTTCTCCCCCATCCTGCGCGACTTCTACGACTTCGCCGCGACCCTCACCGGGCCGCCGGCCCTGGACTACCCCACGCCGGCGATGAGCAACAGCATCGTGCTGTTCACGGGCACGATGACGGACTCGGTGCGCAACACGATCAACGAGTACGGCCCCGAGCGCCTCGGGCCGGGCGACGTCATCGTCGCCAACGACCCCTACCGGACCGGGACTCACGTCAACGACCTCCTGTTCTGCAGACCCGTCTTCGACGGCGACCGGCTCGCCGGTTTCGTGAACCTCAAGGCCCACCAGCTCGACATGGGCGGCGTCGTGCCCGGGGGGTTCAGCCTCACCAAGCACAACGTGTTCGAGACCGGGCTGGTCGTCTCGCCGCGCGCGCTGTACCGCGGCGGCGAGCCGGTGCGTGAGACCTGGAGCCTGATCTTCGACAACGTGCGCTTCGGGGAGATCCTGTTCCCGGACATGCAGACGATCTGCGCCGGCCTGACGCTGGGCGAGCGGCTGCTGACCGAGACCATCGCCCGGTACGGCTTCGATGCGGTGCAGGGCGCGATGGGGTATGTCTGCGACGCCGCCGCGGAGCGGATGTCGCTGGCGCTGGCAGCGATCGAGGACGGCGAATGGGAGGGCGAGGACGCAGCCGACTGCGACGGCGTCGACGACTCCGAGGAGTACCGCGTCCACGTCAAGATCACCAAGCGCGGGGGCCGCGCCGAGGTCGACTTCAGCGGCACCTCGCGGCAGGCCCGAACGTGCATCAACGCCACCGCGCTGGATGCCAAGACGACTGTCGGGGTGGCGTTCAAGTATCTGTTCGATCCGCGGACTCCTTTCTCGTCGGGAACGTGGCGCGACATCGACACCGTGATTCCCGAGGGCAGTGTGGTCAGCGCCCTGCCGCCGGACGGCGCTGTGTTCCTCTATTACGAGCAGAGCCAGGTGATGATCGGGGCACTGCTCCGAGCGCTGGCCAAGGCGGTCGGCCCGGCGGCGATCGCCGGCGACCGCGGGACCACGGACATCCACAGCGCCAGCGGCGTTCACCCCAACGGCATGCCGTGGGTGTCGGCCGCGCAGCTCGGCGGGGAGCTCGGCCCGTTCGGTGCCACCGAGCACGGGGACGCCGACACCTGGATGCTGTCCTACCAGGCCAACGGGATCGTGGGCGCGGTGGAGGCGATCGAGTCCGACGTGCCGGCCGTACTGCTCCGGGAGGAGCCCGTCCCCGACACCGGCGGCCCGGGCTTCAATCGCGGCGGGTTGGCCGTCAGGCGTGACTCGCTGTGGCTCCAGGCGGCCAGCCACAATCTCATGTCACTGCACTACCGGCGACCGGCCGGGTTCGGCGTCAACGGAGGCGGCGACGGGCGCAACGGCGGCGTGTGGCTGTGGCCACCGGACGGTGAGACGCCGGCGAGCCCCGCGACCGGCGACGACGCGTACGCCGACTCCGTCCCGCTGGCCGGTCTGCTGAACCCGCGCACGAACGCCCCGGACCCGAGCGGGCGGTTCCTGTATCCCTACCGGCAGCCAAGCTGGCACACCGACGCTCTCACCGTGCTGCGCTACATCAACCGCGGGGGTGGAGGCTGGGGCGATCCGTTGACGCGTGAGCCCGAGCGGGTGCTGATCGACGTGCGCGACGGCTACGTGACGGTGGCCGGGGCGGCTCGGGACTATGGCGTCGTGGTGATCGGCGACCCCGATGAGGACCCCGAGGGCCTGGTCATCGACGAGGCCGCCACCGCACAGCTCCGTAACGCCAGGCAGGCGACGTGACCGGGCGCTCCTCGAGAGGTTCTCGCGTGCCGGTCGGCCAGTCAGGTGGTGACGCCGGGGACCTGTCGATGCGAGTCGGCCGGGTGGCCGCGCCGTTGCGCGAGCAGGTGCTCGATGTGCTGCGTCAAGCGATCCTCGATTTCCGCCTCAAGCCCGGCCAGCGCCTGATCGAACGCGAGCTGATCGAGCAGACCGGCGTCTCGCGGACCACCATTCGCGAGGTGCTGCGCCAGCTCGCCACCGAGGGGCTGGTGACCACGATTCCCCAAAAGGGCGCGATCGTGGTCGTGCCCTCCGCCCAGGAGGCGGCTGACCTCTACGAGGTGCGAGCCGCGCTCGAGGCGCTCGCCTGCCGCCGGTTCGTACGCAACGCCACCGACAGTCAGGTCAAACGGCTGCGCAGATCCTTCAGGGAGATCGAGCGGCTCGCCAAGCGGCGGGACCCCAGCATCCAGGAGATGTTGGCGGCGAAGGATGACTTCTACGACGTCCTGCTCGAGGGCGCCGGGAACAGGGCGATCCGTGAGACGCTTGACAGCCTGCGGGCCCGCGTCCGGCTGCTGCGGGCCACCTCGCTCTCGCAGCCCAACCGCAGTGCCGGCACCGTGTCCGAGATTGGCGAGATCGTCCGCGGTGCCGAGGCCCGCGACGAAGATGCCATGGCAGCCGCTTGCGAGTACCACGTCAACCAGGCGGCCCGCAGCGGCCTCACCGGGTTGGTGGAGCTCGACCGCGACTACGCGGCCGTCTTCGCCCCCCACAGCTCCTGAGTTGCCAGTCGCGCGCCCTGGGCGAGCGACGCGAGCTTGGCCCACTGGATCTCGGCGTGGACGCGGTGGATGAACGCCCCCTGGGCGAACCCGCAGTCGGTGCCGGCAAGCACGTTATCCCTGCCGACGACGTTGGCAAGCCGGACCAGGCGCTGCGCGACGAGCTCCGGATGCTCCACGACGTTGGTGTGATGGGTCACGACGCCGGGGATCAGCTTCTTGCCCTCCGGAAGCGCAATGTCCTCCCACACCCTCCATTCGTGCTCATGGCGTGGATTGGCCTGCTCCATCGCGTAATAGCCGGCGTTGACCTGGAGGATCAGGTCGATCGTGTCGCGCAGCGGCGGGTCGTAGGCGTGTGGGCCGTGCCAGCTCCCCCAGCACACGTGGTAGCGGACGCGGTCCTGCGGGAGACCGTCGAGCGCGTGGTTGAGCGCATCGACGCGCAGCTGCGCCCAGCGGCGATAGTCGTCATCGGTCTGTCCCAGGGAGAGCATGGAGTCCCATTCGTGCATCAGCACGGCGTCATCGACCTGCAGGAGGAATCCCGCATCGACGATGGCGCGGTATTCCTCACGCAGCGCGTCCGCCAGGCCGTAGACGAAGTCCTCCTCGCTGGCGTAATGCTCGTTGCGCAGCCAGTACGCGCTCGCCGGGGCGACGACCGGCATGAACGCCTCCACGTCGTCGTGTCCCTCAAGCGCTGCCCGCAGGTTGGCGATGTCCCGATCCAGCGCGGCGCGATCGTACGTGATCGGCCCGGTGCACACCCATTCGATCGCCTGGTTTTCCGCCGGCTCATCCTCGTGCCCGCTCGAGTCCGCGGCACGGTTGCTCTCCCGGACGGCGGCCTCGTCGAGCGCGTCGAGCGCGGCGTAGGCGCCCGGGAACTCCTGGCGGTCACGGCTGGGCGGCATCATGCTGGCCCCCTCCAGGGTCATGACACGCGCCTCGAGGCCGCTCACCCGCTCGTAGAGATAGGTGATCCAGCTCGCCTTGCCCATCTCCCCGTCGTCGACGATGTCGATGCCCACGTCGACCTGGCGGTTGACGACATCGCGCACCGCGCCGCGCAGGGTCTCGGCGTAAGCGTCCTCGTCATAGCTCTCGCCGCGTTCTCCCGCGGCCAGGAACGACAGCAGTTCCGGCGGCCTGATCAGGCTGCCGGTATGCGTCGCCAGGATCTTGCCCATTTCATCTCCTCATCGTCCACGTGGCCGTCGGCCGTCCAGGCCGCGCGCAGCCCTTTGCGCAAGCAAACACCAGCCGTAGCCGAAATGCAAAGGGTCGCTGATTGAGAGGCTTTCTCGCGCGGATGTGCAGGCGCGCGTGGGCCGCCTCGGATATAACCGCTACACACGGGCGCCGACCGGCGGACGAGGAGGACGAGGATGAAGGTCAGTGTGTTCGAGCAAGTGCCGTACCGGTATTTGCCCGCTGGCTTCGAGGATCGCCACAGCTCGGTGGTGACCACGCCGTACTTCGATGTGGTCGAGCCTGAGCGGATGCAGGAATCACTCCAGTCCGGCTACGCGGAGCTCTTGCACGCCGCCCGAGCCGGCTTTGACGGGGTGTGCGTGACCGAGCACAGTCAGTCGGTCTATGACATCTCGCCCAACCCCAATCTGATGGCGGCCGCGGTGGCGTACGCCACGCGAGCGGAAGGCCTTGATGTCGCCCTCACCGTCCTGGGCCGTTCGCTGGGCAAATCGCGAGAGCCACTGAAGATCGCCGAGGAGTACGCGCTGCTCGACTGCATCACCGGAGGGCGGCTCATCGCCGGCTTTCCGGTCGGGCTCAGCTACGACGCCAACCAGAACGGGGCCATCCCCGCGATCGAGACCCGGGAGCGCTACAACGAGCACCGCGAGCTGATCCTCAAGGCGTGGGCCGAGCCCGATCCGTTTGCCTGGAACGGCCGCTTCGAGAAGTACGGCCAGGTGAACCTCTGGCCGCGGCCCATCCAGCAGCCGCATCCCCCGATCTGGATCCCAGGCAGCGGGTCACCGGGAACCCTGCTGGACATCCTCCGGCGCGATTACGCCTTCGTGTATCTGAGCTGGAGTGGGCCCAAGCTGGTCGGGCGCCAGGTCTTTGACCGCTACTGGGAGATGGCCGACAAGGAGGGGCGCGACCGCAACCCATACCGGCTCGCGTTCCTGCAGGTGGTGGCGGTGTCCGAGACCGATGCACGCGCCGAGAAGGAGTACGCGGCGCATCTGGAAGCGCACTACCGATCCGGGCTCGGAACCGTTCCCCCGTCGGGCTTTGCCGTGCCCGGCTACGCCGAGCCGGCCGGGATCGAGCACATGATTCGCAACCCCGGCGACCTCGGCCTGTTCGCGAAGATGCGCCACATCACCTACCGGGAGATCGTGGACAGTCAGCTCGCGATCGTCGGCAGTCCCGCCACGGTGGCCGACCAGATCGAGGCGTTCGTCCGGGAGTTCCGCATCGGCAACCTGCTGGTGATGCTGCAGAACGGGTCGATGCCGCGCGAGCTGACCGAGAAGAACATCTCGTTGTTCGCATCCGAGGTATTGCCCAGGCTGCGGCCGATCTGGGACGAGGAGGGATGGGAGAACCACTGGTGGCCGCGCGGGCTTGAGAGCAAACGCGCAGTCGCGGGTGCCGCGGCCGCAGGGGAGGCGCGATGACCACCGGTATCGCTGACGTGCGCGACGAGGTGGTGGAGGTCTGCGACGGCCGGCTGCGCCTCCACGTCAAGATCGCGGGCAGCGGTCCACCCGTGGTCTTCTTTCACCCGCTGCCCGGGTTGGCGTGGCAGCCGTTGCTCGACCGGCTGGCCGAGCGCTACACCCTCTATGCGCCGGAGCATCCGGGTACGTCGCCCGGCGACCCGCAGGCGATCCGCGAGGTGTACACCTTCTGGGAGCTGCTCCTCGCCTACGAGGAGGCGCTCCGCGCGCTCGAGCTCGAGCGCCCCGCGGTGGTCGGCATGTCGTTCGGAGGGATGGTCGCGGCCGACCTCGCCGCGAGCTTCCCGGAGGCGTTGAGCCGGCTGGTGCTGCTGTCTCCGATCGGGCTGTGGCGCGACGACGCGCCGATCCGGCTCGTGGAGATGGTCACGGGCCCGCCGGAGGAGCTGCCGACCTACCTGTTCAAGTACCCCGAGAGCGAGGCCGCGCAGGCGATGATGGCGCTCCCCGACGACCCCGAACAGGTCCCGGCGGCGATCGCGCAGGGGGCGTGGAACGTCGGCTGCACGACGAAGTTCGCGTGGCCGATCGCCGACCATGGCCTCGCCCGGCGACTGCATCGCATCGCGGTGCCGACGCTGGTGCTATGGGGCCGCGACGACGCGCTGGTCCCGGCCGTCTACGCCGACGAGTTCGCCAGCCGGATCAAGGGGAGTCGTCTCGAGCTGCTCAACGACTGCGGTCATGCGATGCAGGGCGACCAGCCCGAGCGGATGTTGAAGGCGATCACGGAATTCCTGAGCTGAGCTCTGGACCGAGAGGAGTGGAGGATGCGATTCGGGATTGGCGGGGTCTGCACCGAAGAGACGCTGCGGCCGGCGGAGGTTGCACGACGCGTGGAGGACCTCGGGCTGGAGTCGTTGTTCCTGGGAGAGCACACGCATATTCCGTGGTCGCGCGAATCGGCCTACCCCTTGGGCGAGCTGCCCCGTAACTACTGGCGGACGCTCGATCCGTTCGTCGCGCTCACCGATGCCGCGGCCGCCAGTTCGCGCATTCGCCTCGGCACCGGCATCTGCCAGCTCGCTCAGCGCGACCCGATCGTCTGCGCCAAGGAGGTGGCAAGCGTCGACGTGCTCAGCGACGGCCGGTTCGAGTTCGCCGTCGGCGGCGGATGGAATCTCGAGGAGATGAGAAACCACGGCACCGAGCCGCGCGAGCGGTTCGCGATCATCGAGGACCGCCTCAAGGCGATGCGCGAGATGTGGACCGAGGACGAGGCCACCTACCACGGTCCGTACGTCGACTTCGACCGCATCGCGGTGTGGCCCAAGCCGGTGCAGAAGCCACACCCGCCGGTGTTGCTGGCCAGCAACGGCCCAAGCGCCGAGAGGCGCGTGCTCGACCATGCTGACGGCTGGGCGCCGATCGGCATGCCGGGCATCGCCGACCGGGTTCGCCGGTTGCAAGCGGACGCGCGGGCCGCCGAGCGCAAGGTGGCGGTGACCATCGTCGCCTGTCCCACCAGCGCCAAGGAGTTCGAGGAGCTCGAGGACGCGGGCGTCGACCGCTGCGTCCACTGGGTGGACTCGATGAACGCGGACGACTTCGACGCGCAGATGCAGCCGTTCCTGACGGCCCTCGAGGAGTATGGGTGGGATCGCGCCGAAGCCATGCCTGCCCGGTAGAGGCCTGACGTGCGCGCGGTGGAGATCGCCGAGGACCGGCGGTTGATCGCGGTGCAGTGCCCGGCGCCCGAGCCGGGCCCGGGACAGGTGCTGGTCGACGTCGCCTACTGCGGGATCTGCGGCTCGGACCTGCACTTCCGAGACGTGCCGGAGCTGTTCCCCACCGGCACCGTTCCCGGACACGAGTTCTCAGGCCGGATCGTGACCGTCGGCGACCGCGTCCGCGCGTGGAATGCGGGCGACCGGGTGTGCGTGCTGCCGTTCGGGCAGTGCGGCGAGTGCGCGGCCTGCCAGGCCGGCAACGAGCAGGTGTGCCCACACGCGGTGAGCAATGGCGTCGGCCTCGGCACCGGCCGGCCTGGCGCCTATGCCGCCCAGGTGGTCGTCGATGAACGGATGCTGTTCTCGCTGCCCGACTCCGTCGACGACCGCGCCGGGACATTGGTCGAGCCGTTGGCGGTGGCGATCCGCGCTGTCGATCAGGCCGATCTTGTCCCGGACGAGCCCGTGCTGGTGCTGGGCGCCGGCCCGATCGGCCTGCTCACCGCGCTGGTGTTGCGCCACCGGGGAGTGCGGCGGACCCTCGTGTGCTCCCGCAACCCGGCGCGCGGTCGGCGCGCCGCCGCGCTTGGCCTCGACACCGTGTCGGTCGACGAGGTCACCCTGACCCCGCCGGCCGAGAGCCCCGCGTGCGTGTTTGACTGCGCGGGGACTCCCGCCGCGGCGCAACTCGCCGTGCAGGTGCTGCGCCCGCTCGGGCGCCTGCTGCTCGTCGGCCTCTCCTTGACGCCGCTTGACCTGCCCGCTCCTGCCATCGTCATCAAAGAGCTGCAGATCCAAGGCGTGATCGCCTACCGGCGCGCCCAATTCCAGGCGGCGATCGACATGCTCGCCGCCGGCGCGATCCCCGTGGACGAGCTCATCACCGAGATCGTGCCGCTGGCTGATGCCGAGACGGCCTTCCAGGCGCTGACGGCGCGTGGCAGCGAGAAGCTGAAGATCCTGCTGGCGCCGTAGTCAGCTGATGACCTGCGCGACCGACGCGTTGATCAGCTCCCAGTCCACCTCGACGCCCAGACCGGGGTCGGTGGGAGCGTGGATCTCGCCGTCGGAGTCGATCACCGGGAAGCCGGCCAGGCCGTAGCTCAGGTGCTCGAGGGTGTGGTCACCGGTCCGGTTGAACGGCAGCACCTCGAACCACTCGCAGTTGTCGATCGCCATGGCAACGTGCAGGTTGGCGACGTTGTTCATGGCGTTGTAGCCATCGTGGATCTCGCACGGGAGGTTGAACGCCTCCGCGAGGTGGGCGATCTTCATCAGGCCCGTGATCCCGCCTTTGATGACGACATCGCCGCGCAGGTAGTCGGTCGCCTCGCTCACGATCCAGTGCCCGAGCGCCTGTAGTCCGCCCGGCGTCACCTCGGTTGCCATCAGCGGGATCGTCAGGTGCTGCTTGAGCCGGCGGTAGCCGTTGATGTCGAGTGCCGGCAGCGGATCCTCGTACCAGAGGTAACCCAACTCCTCGATCCTGCGACCGACTTCCAACGCGTCCGTGTAGGGGTAACTCCAGGTCGCATCGAGCATCAGTGCCATGTCGTCGCCCACCGCCTCGCGGACGCGGGCACAGGCGCCGATATCGAACGAGATCGGCGGCGGGGCGTCCGTGCGCCACGGCGCGCGCGGCGGGTGGAGCTTGTAACCACGCCACCCCTGCTCGCGCCAGTAGAGCGCCTCGTCCGCGTAGTCCTGTGCACTGGAGTGGTGCGCCGACGACAGGTACACCGGCAGCCTGTCCCGGCAGTGACCCAACAGCCGGTGGATCGGTAGCCCGGCAGCCTGGCCCGCGATGTCCCAGAGGGCAACGTCGATCACGCCCAACGTGATCGGGCTGATGAAGTGGCCGAGGCCGGACAGACGACGCCAATGGCGGCCGATCTCCAGCGGATCGGCACCGAGTAGGAGCGGCTTCACGAAGGTGACGATCTCGCGCGCGATCGCTTCTGGGCCGGGACCGGGATAGCTCAGGAAGTCGGTGCCCGCGATCCCCTCATCGGTCTCGATCCTGAGCACCCCCATCGGGAGCTTCCCGTCCCGGGTTCCGAATACCGCCAGGCGAGGCGACGAGCGCTCGTGCATCACGATCGTGATCTCGGTGATCTGCATGGCCGAGCCCCCTCAGACGGCTCAGGCGGCGCGTATCGAAGATGTGGGGAGCATCTCCGCGATCGTGATCCGGTCGAGCTCGGATTGCACGGCCGCGCTGGCGCGGCGGTCGACCGCGGCGAGGTGGCGCTGGATCGCCTGGCCGACGTCGCATCGGGGGTTGACCTGGTGCAGGCCGAGCAGCTGATCGTCGGCCTGGATCGCGCGCCACACATCGCCGAGGGTGATGTCCGCGGGGTCGCGCACAAGCACCCACCCTCCCCCCACCCCGGGCCGTGACGAGACGATGCCCGCCTCGCGCAGGCGGCCGAGCACGCGGCGTACGTAGACGGGGTTGGCGTCCGCGCTTCCCGCCATCTCCTCTGAGCTCAGCAGCTCGGGGCCGCGGTCCGCGAGCAGCGTGAGCATGTGGACCCCGACGGCGAACTGGGTGTTCGTGGAGTACGGCATGAGGTCATAGTGACAAATCCGCAATCAATTTGGCTACAGTTTCATTCGTATTCGCCCTGACTACGAATGACGGAGGATTGCATGGTCGTTGCCATCACCGGTGCATCTGGCCACCTTGGCCGCAAGACGGCGGAGCTCGTCCTTGACCGGCTGGACCCCGGCGACGTCGTGCTCCTCACGCGCACGCCGGAGGCCCTGGCGGACCTCGCCGATCGCGGCGCGGCCGTTCGTCGCGCGGACTTCGAGGAACCACAGTCGGTCCGCGATGGGCTCGCCGGCGTCGAGCGCATGCTCCTGATCAGCGCCGTTGAGCTCGGGCACCGGGTGCAGCAGCACAGCGCCGCGATCGACGCGGCACGGCAGGCGGGGGTGCGCCACGTCCTCTACACGTCGATCCCAAACCCCGTCGAACAGAACCCGGCCGGCGTCGTGCCCGACCACCACGCGACCGAGGAGGCGCTCCGGGCAAGCGGGCTGGCCTGGACCTTCCTGCGCAACAACCTCTACGCCGAATTTCAGGTGCCGACCGCGGCGCAGGCGATCGCGACCGGCCAGCTCGTCACGAACACGGGGACTGGTCGCACCGCGTATGTCTCGCGCGATGACTGCGCCGCCGCCGCCGCGGCCGTCCTGGCCTCCCCCGGCCACGAGAACACGGCATACGACATCACCGGGCCCGAGGCGGTCAGCGCCGAGGACATCGCCGCGCTGGCGGGCGAGATCGCCGGCAAGAAGATCGACGTCGTCCACGTCGATGACGACGCGTTCGTCGCCGGGTTGACCGGCGCGGGCCTACCCGAGGAGGTCGCTCGCCTCTTCGCCAGCTTCGGCGCGTCGACGCGCGGTGGGTTCCTGGAGGGCGTGTCGAGCGCGGTTCAGGATCTGACCGGCGAACCGCCCCGCTCGCTGCGCACCGTGCTGACCGCCGCCAGCGGCGAGCTGGTCGGGGCCTGAACCGCAGACGCCGAAACCCCGCGCGACGCGTCAGCGTGTCGTCGGCTGACCCATAGGGCCATCGCGCCAGACGGGAGCGCGCTTCTCCAAGAACGCCGTCATCCCCTCCTGCGCGTCATGTGCGAGCGCGTTGTCGGTCATGACCAGCGCGCAGTGCTCGTAGGCATCGTCCTCGGCGCGATCGATCTGGGAGTAGAAGGCCTGCTTTCCCGTGGCCACCGTATACGCGCTGGATTTGGCAATCGCCCCGACGAGCTCGCCCACGGCCGGCTCGAGTTGATCGCGTGGTACCACGCGGTTGACCAGTCCCCAGTCAAGCGCGGTCGCCGCATCGATCGCCTCACCGGTGAGCAGCATCTGCATCGCGCGCTTGCGACCGACCGCTCGCGACACGGGCACCATTGGGGTCGAGCAGAACAGCCCGATGTTCACGCCGGGCGTCGCGAAGCGCGTGCCCTCGGCCGCGACCGCCAGGTCGCACGCCGCAACCAGCTGACAGCCGGCGGCGGTAGCGATGCCGTGGACCTTGGCGATCACGGGTTGGGGAGTCTCGTGGAGCGTGGCCATCATCACGCTGCACCGATCGAACAGTTGAGCCAGGAACTCTCTGTCGCGACCGATCATCTCCGACAGGTCGTGCCCTGCCGAGAAGGCCGGGCCGGCGCCCTCGATCACGATCGCTCGAGTGTCGCGCCGCGCCGACACCTCGCCCACGGCCTCGATCACCTCCTCGATCAACTCCAGCGACAGCGCATTGCGCTTGTCAGGACGGTTGAGGACGATTCGCGCGGCGGGTCCGTCGCTGGAGACGAGCAGATTACGGCAGTCGATTTCTGGCAGCGAAGTCATGCCGACAACGTACTCCCGCGGTAGCCGTGCCACAACTCTCCGCTACGCCCCCACCAGCTGCGCCGAGCGGTGCAGATACTCACCGCGGTTGCCGTCGACGACCTCGCCGTCGCGGAACACCGGCTCGCCACGCAGGACCGTGTCGGTCGGCCAGCCTTTGACCGCGATGCCCTCGAACGGGGTGTGGTCCTGGGCGGAGTGACACAGCTCGGTGGTGACGACCTGCTCGAGGTCGAGGTCGACCACGGCCAGATCGGCGTCGGAGCCGACGGCGATGGTGCCCTTGCGCGGGTAGAGGTTGTAGGCCTGGGCGGGCGCGGCCGACGCCACCTCGACGATGCGCGACAGCGGGATGCCGCGCTTGTGCATCCCCTCTGAGATGAGCACCGGGTACAGCAGCGCCGTGCCGCCGAAGCCGGGAAGGGCGGGCCACAGGTCGTCGCCCTTGGACTCCTCCATGCAGCAGGCGTGATCGGAGGCGACGGTGGTGATCAGGCCGTGCCGGAGGCCCGCCCACAGGGCCTCGTTGTCGGAGCGGTCGCGGATCGGCGGGTTGACCTTGCCGCCCAGGCCCTTGCCCTCGAGGTCCTCGCAGGCCAGCGCGAGGTGATGCAACGTCGTCTCGCGGACCATGTCCATCGCGGGGTAGCGGCGCGCGACGTCAACGGCGGTCTTCAGCGCGAGCTCTGACGAGAGATGCAGGAGGTTGAGGTTCACCTTGGTCGCGTCGGCGAGCACGCCCGCCTCCTCGATCGACAACCGCTCGGTGAGCGGCGGCCGCGCGGCGTTGTACTCGGCCAGGCCCGACACGCGCGGGTCGGCCTTGGCACGCTCGATGAACACGCGCAGCAGCTCCGCCTGCTCGCAGTGCAGCGAGACCGAGATGCGGCCGGGCGCGGTGGCGTTGACCTCCGCCACCTTCTCCATGATCTCGAACAGGTGCCCGAGGTCGTAGTCCTCGGACATGGTGTAGGCCTGGGCATCGCGGCTGTCCGAGGCGAGGTTGAAGCCCTTGTAGAACATGAAGTACTTGAAGCTCGAGACGCCCATCTCGGAGACCAGCCACGGGATCTCCTGGATGTGCTCGGCGAGCATCGGCGCGAGGTGAAAGCCGTAGTCGACCCGGGCGTGGCCGGCACAGCGCTCGAGGATCTCGGGGAAGATCTCCTTGTAGGGCCCTGACTTGTTGAGGTAGTGCTGGCCGGTGCGGGCGTAGGAGACGACGGAGGTGACCCCGCCCACGACCGACGAGGTCGTCTCCGATTCGGTGTCCTGCGCCATGTCGCGGTAGATCCCGAGGTGGAAGTGGGTGTCCACGCCGCCGGGCAGCACGACCTTGCCCGAGGCGTCGATGAGCTCGTCGGCGTCGGCGTTCTCGATCCGGTCCTCCAGTGCGGCGATCCGCCCCTCCCGGATGCCGATGTCCATCCTGATCTGTCCGACGTACGGGATCACCACGAGGCCGTCCTTGACGACCGTGTCGAAGCGGGCCATGTGTCTATTCCTCCTGGAGCTGTGTCATGGGGGCGAGAAGGGGGCCGATCGCCGCTTGGCGATCGAGCGCGAGGACCATGTCCTGAACCTGGCGCAGCGTGGCGTCGTCGAGCAGGCGGCCGGCGTTGTCGGTGAACTTGAGCGCAAGCTCGCCGTCTGAGAGCGGGCGCTGCGGGCCGCCGCGGTTGCTCATCACCGCCTCGTGAACCTCGCGGCCGTCGCGAAGCCGAGCGGTGAGCACCGCCGGGAACTGGTTGGGGAAGACCTCGTCGCACGCGGCCTGGCCGGCCACGGTGACCTTGGCCATGTGGCGCCGCCGCGCGTCGTCGGTGGCCAGCGCGTCGGTGAAGTCGTCGAGCCCGAGCCCCAGCCCGCCGCCCCCCAGCAGCGCCGCCACCACCGTGTAGGGGCCGCTGAACTGCGCCTGATAGCCGGTGGCGGGCGCGCGCTTGAGCTCGATCGGCTCGCCGATGGTGCGCACGGTCGGCTCGGCCACCCCGAGCTCCATCGCCTCGATCTCGTCCATCGTCACGCCCTGCGCACGGAGCGACAAGGCCGCGTCGATGCCGGCGTGGGTGAAGTGGTTGGCCGGATAGGGCTTGAAGAAGATCCCCGGCACCTCCCAGTGCTCGCCGAGCTCGCCGTCGATCGCCGTCGCGTCGTAGTGACCGCCCAGGAAGGCCTGAAAGAAGCCGAAGCGGCCCTCGAGCACCGTGGGCGGGCCGGTGATCCCGTGCGCCGCGAGGCGGGCGGCGCTGATCGCGGCGTGGGCGGCCCAACCGCAGTGGATGCGCTTGACCGTCCCGCCCGTCCGGTTGGCCTCGATCACTCCGCCGGCCATGCTGGCGGCCAGGCCGATCGCGTGGGTGACGCCCTCGGCGTCCAGCCCGAGCAGGACCGCTGCCCCGGCCGCGGCGCCGATCGTGCCGCAGATCGAGGTGGCGTGCTGGCCGCGGTCGAAGTAGGTGTTGTTGCGCGCCTCGCGGTCATAGCCGGCCATGCCCAGGCGCACGCAGATCTCCAGGCCGACGGCGATCGCGGCGGTGAGCTCGCGGCCGTCGCGGCCGGCCGCCTGCGCCACCGCGAGCGCGGCGGGCACGACCGACGCGCTCGGGTGAAGCACCGACGGCAGGTGGGTGTCGTCGTAGTCCAGCGAGTGCGCCAGCGTCCCGTTGACCAGCGCGGCGAGCTCGGCCGGCAGCCGCTCGGGCACGCCGATGGCATGGGCCTCGGGCCGTCCGCCCAGCTCGGCGGCGTACCCGCGGACGGCGCGGCTGGTCTCCAGCGGGCTGGCCGCCACCATGATCCCGACCGTGTCCAGCGTGCGCTGACAGACGCTGTGGCGCACCTCGCCGGGCAGGCGGTCGTAGGTGTGCTGCACCGCGAACTCCCCCAACTTCTGCGCGAGCGTGGCCGTCACCGGCCCGCCCCGGGATTCCCGTCGCTCACAACCGCCAGCGGACGCACCGGCGACCCGGTCGCTCCCACGAGCGGCAGCGGCGAGAGCACGAACAGGAACTCAGACACGCGCGCGTAGGCGAGCTCCTCCAGGTTGAGCGTCTCGATGATGTGGATGCCGTGTTCGACGAGCAGCACGCGGTGCGCGGGCAGCAGCGCGTGCCCGGCGCCGGGGGCCAGGTGCTCAAAGGCGATCGAGTCCGCCCCGACGGCGCGGGGACCGAGCGCGGCCAGCCATTGCGCCCCGGCCTCGCCGGGCCCGGGCACGCCGCTGTCATGGCCGACGTAGGCCTCGCGGTCATCCCAGCGCTGGGCCCAGCCGGTGCGCACGAGGATCACGTCGCCCGGCCGGGGGTCCACGCCCTGGCGCTCGGCGGCGGCGGCGAGGTCGTCGGGCGTGATCTCGTAGCCCGGCGCGCAGGCACGCAGGCCGAGCGCGACGGGCACGTCGAGCAGCCAGCCCCGGCAGACCATCGGGGCGATCGTCTCGACCCCGAGCGCGGAGAAACGGCCGCCGCGCTGAGCCTCGGAGGCGTCCAGGCCGCCGTGGAGCCGTCCCGCCTGGGAGACGTGACTGAGGGCGTCGATGTGGGTGCCGACGTGGCCGCCGGTGATGATGAGCTCGCTCGCGGCCGAGCCGCCGTCGGCGCGGATCGAGTCCCCGTGACGCCGCTGCAGCGCCATCCGGTACTGCGGGTGGTTGGGCGACTGGGGCATCCCGAGCTCCATCGCGCGACCGAGGTCATAGACCCGCACGCCGCCGGCCAGCGCGTCGATCAGCGGATCGCTCATGGACGCCCCGATCCGCTCATCGCCACCAGGCGCCGGGCGCGGGCGACGACGGCGGCGTCGATGAGCCGGCCGTCCAACTGGGTGGCGCCGGCGCCGTGAGCGTCGGCGTGGGCGAGCACGCGCCGCGCCGCGGAGAGCTCCTCGTCGCTCGGGGTGAACACCTCGTGCACCGCGGGGATCTGGCGCGGGTGGATGACCGACTTGCCGAAGAAGCCGAGCTCCCGCGCTGCCTCGGCACCGCGGCGCAGGCCCTCCTCGTCGTCCAGCGAGGTGTGCACGCAGTCGACGGGCGCGCCGATCCCGGCCGCGCGCGAGGCGAGCACGAGCATCCCGCGGGCCAGCGCGGTGGCCGGACCGTCGGTGGTGCCGGGCGAGCCGATGTCGGCGAGGAAGTCGGTGGCGCCGAAGACCAACCGGGCGACGCGAGGTGCGGCGGCAAGCTCGGCGACGGCCAGCGCGGCGGCGGCCGTCTCGATGCTGAGGTACAGCCGGACGGTCCCCGGGGCCATGCCCCCGATGTCCTCCAGCGAGTCCAGGGCGTCGGCGACCGCGCGGACCTCCGCGGCCGAGCCGATCTTGGGCAGGCGGATGCCGGTGAGACCCGGCGCGGTCACCGCGGCGACGTCATCGAGATCGGGGCCGTCGTCGCCGTGGTTGACGCGCACGTGCAGCTCGGCCGGCCCGCCCCCTTCCGTGATGACCGCCGCCACCTGGCCCCGCGCAGCGAGCTTGTCGGCGGGCGCGACGGAGTCCTCGAGGTCGAGGATGACCGCGTCGGCGCCGGCGGCGAGCGCTTTCTCCATGACGCGGGGGTTCGAGCCCGGGGCGTACAGGTAGCTGCGGATCGGCGGCAGCTCAAGCTCAGCGTCAGGCAACGATGCCTCGCTCGCGCAGGTCGGTCAGGTCGAGCCCGAGCTCGTCGCCCAGGATCGCGTCGGTGTCGGCGCCCAGGGGACGGCCGGTGAAGCGGATCGCGCCCGGGGTGGCGCTCATCCGGAAGAGCAGGTTCTGCATCCGCATCCGCCCGAGGTCGGGATCGTCGACCTCGGTGATCGCGTCGCGGTCGACGACCTGCGGATCGGCCATGAGCTCGGCCGCGTCGTAGACCGGCGCGATCGCGGCCCCCGCCTGGCTGAACGCCTCGATCACCTCGTCGCGCGTGCGGGCCCCCACCCACTCCGACACGATCTCATCGAGCAATTCGACGTGATCGGCGCGCCCAGAGCCGGTGCCGAACCACGGCTCGTCGATGAGCTCGGGATGCCCGATGAGCCGCATCACGCGCTCGGCCACCGAGTTGGCGCTGGTCGAGACCGCGACCCACTTGCCATCGGACGTCGCGTAGGTGTTGCGCGGCGCGTTGTTGACCGAGCGATTGCCGGTGCGCTCCTGGACCTCGCCGAGCTGGTCGTAGATCGTGGGCTGCGGGCCGAGCACGGTGACGAGCGGCTCGAGGATGGAGACGTCGATCTCCTGGCCCTCGCCGCCGCGGGCGTCGCGGTGATAGAGGGCCATCAGCGCGGCGTTGCCGGCGGTGAGCCCGGCGATGGAGTCGGCCAGCCCGAAGGGCGGGAGCGTCGGCGGCCCGTCGGGCTCGCCGGTGATCGCGGCAAAGCCGCTCATCGCCTCGGCCAGCGTGCCGAAGCCGGCCCGCTCACGGTAGGGACCGGTCTGCCCGAACCCGGAGATCCGGACGAGCACCAGCCCCGGATTGATCTCCCGCAGGGCGTCATAGCCAAGGCCCCAGCGCTCAAACGTCCCAGGGCGGAAGCTCTCGACCACCACGTCGGCCGTCGCGACGAGCTGGCGGAAGACCTCGGCGCCGTCGGGATCGCCCAGGTACAGGGCGACGCAGCGCTTGTTGCGCGCGATCATCTTCCACCACAGCGGGATCCCGTCCTTGCTGCGGCCGTGGCCGCGCATGCTGTCGCCGCGCGGGTGCTCGACCTTGATCACGTCGGCCCCGTAGTCACCGAGGATCTGGCAGGTGAGCGGGCCCGCCAGCACGGTGGAGACGTCGAGCACGCGCAGCCCCGCCAGCGGCCCGGTCATGACACACCGTCACAATCTGCGGTCAGAGGCATGCCGTGACCCCGCCCCGCACCGATCGTCAGCCCGCCGCCGGCTCGGGATCGAGCAGCGCCACGGTGACGGCGGTCACCCGCACCGCGGACGTGCTCACGTTCCTGGCCCAGGCCCCACCCCGCCCCGTCGGGGTGACCGAGATCGCCACCGGGCTCGGCCTGAGCAAGGCGGTCGTCTACCGGATCCTGGCCTCGCTGCAGGACCGCGGCTACGTCGAGTTCGACGCCGCGAGCCGCCGCTACCTGCTCGGGCCCAAGTGCCTCGCCCTCGGCACGGCCTACCTGGAGCGCACCGACAGCCGGCGCTCGGTCCACGACGCGCTGGTCACCCTGTCGGCGCGCAGCGAGGAGACGGCGACGATGTCGCTGCGCACCGGCTGGGAGCGGATGTACGTCGATCAGATCCTCCCACCCGACGACATCAAGATGGTCGTCCCCATAGGGCGCCTGTTCCCCCTGCACGCCGGCGCCTCGTCCAAGGCATTCCTGGCCTTCCTGCCCGAGGCCGAGCGCGAGCGCTTCTTCGCCGAGCACCCGCGCCTGCCCAGACTGACCGACCACACCGTGACCGATCCCGGTGCGCTCCGGGCCGAGCTGGAGGAGATCCGCGGCGCGGGCTTTGCCTCCTCGCGCGGTGAGCGCCAACACGGCGCCGCGTCGGTGGCCGCGCCCATCCTCGACGTCGGCGGGACCCCGACCGCGGTGATCAGCGTGTGCGGACCGATCGAACGATTCGAATCGCGGCGCGAGGACGCGGCGCGGATGCTGCTCGAGGAGACGACGCTGTTGTCCCAACAGGCTCATCGCGGGTCCCCGCTGGCCTTCTGATCAAGCGCTGCGATCACGTCCGCGGCCGTCGTCACGTCCGCGTACTTCTGGGCCATGTCGAACAGGTTCACCGCGTGCACCGTGGGGCTGCGGTCATAGACCGCGTCGTGGGGCACGGTGATGCGGAAGTTGTAGGCAAAGCCGTCGACCACCGAGGCGCGGACGCAGCCGCTCGTCGTGCAGCCGGTGACCACCAGCCAGTCGACTCCGAGGTCGATCAGGTAACTCGTCAGCGCGGTGGCGAAGAACGCGCTGGGGTGGCGCTTGGGGATGAGGATGTCGCCGTCGGCCGGCGCCACCTCGTCCACGAACCGGTACCCCTTGTCCGGGATGTCCATGATCGACGGCACCTTGGCGGCCAAGCGGCCCGCGTCGTAGGCCTGCTTGGGCGCGACGTGCGGGTAGAGGACGGGGAGTGAGCGCTCGCGAAACGCGGTCAACAGCGGCGCGATATTGCGCACGGCGACCCAGCCCGCCTCGCCGCAGCTGGTCGGATAGTGCTCGCGCACCGAGTCGAAGAACGGCTGGGGCTCGTCGCCGACGGTCCGGTACTGGACGTCGATGATCAGCAGCGCCGGACGGGTGCCGCTGCCCGACGGTCGGCCGAACCCGGCCGCCGCGTAGCGGGCCTCGTCGTCGGCGGTGATGACTCCGGCCCAGGGCGGGGCCCCCGCGCTCATGCCGGGACCTCCGCCGCCGGCGCCCCCGCAAGCGCGGCGGCCCCCGCGAGCGCGGCCGCCCCGCTGCGGTGCCGGCGCTGGAACCGCCCGCCTCCGTCGTGCGCCACGACCTCGCGGTCGCGGAGGACGAAGCGGCCGCGCAGCACGGTGTGCTCGACCGCGCCGGTCAGCTCCCAGCCCTCGTAGATCGTGTACTCGGCGCCGCTGCGCTGCTCGGCGGCGCGAACGGTGTGGCGGCCATCGAGGTCGACGATGGCGAAGTCGGCGTCCGCGCCGATCGCGATCGCGCCTTTGCGCGGCCACAGCCCGAACGTGCGCGCGGGTGCGCGCGTGACCGCGTCGATGAGGCGGGGCAGGGGAATGGCGCGCCGGTGATAGCCCTCGGACAGCAGTACGGGAAGCAGGGTCTCCAGCCCGGGGAAGCCGGCGCTCGCCTTCCAGATGTCGTCGACCTTGGCCGAGCGATGGCGGGGGACGTGGTCTGAGCCGATCACGTTGATCTCGCCACGGGCGATCGCCCGCCACAGAGCCTCGCGATCCGCCGCGGTGCGCAGGGGCGGGTTGACCTTGGCCATCGCCCCGAGCTCGGAATCGATGTCGTGGGTGAGGTAGTGAGGGCAGGTCTCGAGGTAGATGTGCGGATAGCGGTCGCGCTGGCGGGTGAGCACGTCAAGCGTCTGGGCGTTGGTGACGTGGACCGCGTACATCGACGCGCCGGCCACCGACGCGAGGAAGGCCGCGCGCTGCTGGGCCTCGGACTCGACGTAGTCGGGACGGACGTGATTCCAGGTGGCCAGCGGCGACAGGCCGTCGGGAACCGGCTGGGCGCGGAGGTTCCAGACGATCTCGATGTTCTCTCCGTGGGGATCCACCATCCCGCCGGCGGCCGCGGCTGCGCGCAGGAGGTCCATCAAAAAGCCGTCGTCGTTGCCGGGCAGGCCGAGGTACTTGCCCTCGTCGCCGCGGAAGTTCATGAAGAACTTGAACGAGGAGACGCCGAGATCGGAGGTGTACGCGGGCAGCGCCGCGAGCTGCTCGCGCGTGACGATGCAGAAGTGAAAGCCGAAGTCGATCACCCCATGGGTCTCCATCACGGCCACGGCGTCGTCGAGCACCTCGTGATACGGGGTGGCCATCATCAGGTAGGCGATCAGCGTGCACACGCCTCCGGCCGCGGCCGCCTCGGTCTCCCGGCGCGCGTCCGCGGGGGTCTTGGGCACGGTGATGTCCTGGCCCAGGTGGACATGGGCGTCGATGATCCCCGGGAGCACGGCCAGCCCGGCCACCGAGACGTCCTCGGCCACGTCGGCGCTCGCCGTGGGCGCGCACAGCCCGGCGATCGTGCCGTCGCGGACCAAGACGTCGGCCTCGGTGAGGTCCTCGGCGCCCGGCAGCAGCACATGGCCGCCGCTCAGCCGCAGGTCAAAGCGCTCACTCATGCGTGGCCTCCTCGGGGTCCGGGGTGGCGTAGCGCTCGCTGAGCTGGTCGAAGTACGGCTTGCCGACGAGCGCCTGGCGCTCCTCCCAGCCCGCCATGTGCTCGAGCACACCCTGCGTCGAGCCGGTCTCGCGCAGGTGTCGGAGGACCACCTGCATCCCGTGCACCGCCCCGCGCAGGGCCGCATTGGCGTAGAGGACCACCGTGAACCCCAGCGCGCTGAGCTCGCTGGCCGGGAGCTGTGGGGTCGCGCCGCCCTCAACCATGTTCACCAAAAGAGGAGCGCCGATGCGCCGCCCGATCTCGGCGAGCTCATCGGCGGACTCCGGCGCCTCGACGAAGATCACGTCGGCGCCGGCCTCGCGGTAGAGCTCGGCGCGCTCCAGCGCGGCCTCCAGGCCGTGCGTCTGCCTCGCGTCGGTGCGAGCGATGATCAGGGTGTCCGGGCTGCGCCGCGCCTCGAGGGCGGCGGCGAGCTTGGCCACCATCTCGGCGGCCGGGATGACCTCCTTGCCGGCGAAGTGGCCGCAGCGCTTGGGGAACGTCTGGTCCTCAAGCTGGATCGCGTCGGCGCCGCGCCGCTCGAGCGTCTGCACCGCCCGGCGGACGTTGAGCGGGCCGCCGAACCCGGTGTCGGCATCGACGACGATCGGCAGCGTCACCGCCTCGCGGACCGCCTCGACCGTGTCGGCCAGCTCGGTGAGGGTGATGAGCCCGAGGTCGGGCGCCCCGAGCCGGGCGTTGGTCACCCCCGCGCCCGTGAGATAGACGGCCTCGAAGCCGAGCGCTTGGATCACGCGCGCCGCCAGCGCGTCGGCCGCGCCCGGGAGCAGAAGCGGCCCGCCCGTCCGCGTGTTGACCAGCTCTCTCATCGCCTCCGATCCGGGTCGCCGCGAACGCTACGTTTCGTTCAGCGGAACAGTATGTAGCCGCCGTTTCGCTTGACACCGGCAGTCAACCAGTTAGGGTCCTACCGGTCAAGGCAATCGGGGCCTGCGCACAGTGTTTCTATGAGCGAAACAATCCTGAGTGAGCGCGACAGCGGCCGGGCCCGTACGGGCCACCGAGTACCATGCATCGCTAGTGCTCGGCGGGCCTCTTCAGATGCGGAAGACCAGCGTGATGGTCGCTGATCTCATCCGTGACGGCATCCTCGAGGGGCGGCTGAGACCGGGCGAGCGGCTCAAGGAGGACATGCTCGCCAAGGAGCTCGATGTGAGCCGGACGCCCGTCCGTGAGGCGATCGCGATGCTCCAGGCCGAGGGTCTGCTCGACGCCCATCAGCACCGGGGCGCGCAGGTGCGCAGCTACACCCCGAGCGAGCTCGAGGAGATCTACGACCTGCGCAGCATCCTCGAGGGCTACGCCGCCCGCCGGGCCGCCACGCGGATCACCCAGCGCGAGCTGGCCCGACTACGCGCCAGCGTCGAGCGGATGGAGAAGCTCCAGCCCAAGGACCTCGAGCACCTCGTCCAGCAGAACGGCATCTTCCACGACACGATCCTCCAGGCGGCCGACTCCCAGCGCCTGGTGGCGATGGTCAGCCAGACCCGCGCGCTGCCGCTCATCTACCAGTCCTACGCCTGGTACACCCCGGCGCAGCTGTCGCTGTCCTTGGAGTACCACCGGCGCGTGCTCTCCGCGCTCGAGCGCCACGACGCCGAGCAGGCCGAATACGACATGCGCCATCACCTGTTCAACGCCCGCGAGGCGTTGACCACCGCTTACGCCGAGGCGGCGGAGCCCGACGACGGGCCGCCGCCCGCCGTCCAGGCCGTCTCCTAGCGCCGCGCCGGCCGGATCGACGTCTTCTCTCCCCGGTTTCTCGGGCGCGTTCGCCTGCCCGGCGAGGCCGCAACTCCCCATCAAATGGGGCCTTCCGGGTTTGTGTAATGTATGCAAGGTACGAGCGGGGTGACCACGGGAACGGCCGGAGATCGGCGAGGAGGTAACTGGTGACGAGCCTGCGAGAGCGGTTGTCGGATCCTCGGATCCTGGTCGCGGTGGGGGCCCACGACGGTCTGACGGCGACGCTGGCCGAGCGCGCCGGCCTCGAGGCCGTCTACCAGGGTGGGTACGCCGTGGCCGCCCATCACCACGGCCTCCCCGACATCGGTCTGGTCGGGCTCAGCGACGTGGCCGAGAGCCTGCGCCGGATCACCGCCGTCTCGAAGATCCCCGTGATCGTCGACGCCGACACGGGCTACGGCTCGGAGCCGGGAGTGCGCCGTTCGGTGCTCGAGCTCGAGCGCGCCGGCGCCGCGGCGGTCCAGATCGAGGACCAGGTGTTCCCCAAGCGCTGCGGCCACATGGAGGGCAAGTCCGTCATCCCGCGCGAGGACATGGTGCTCAAGGTCCGGGCCGCCGTGGAGGCGCGGCGCAACCCCGACACCGTCATCATCGCCCGCACCGACGCGCTCCAGATGAACGGGCTCGACGACGCCATCGACCGCTGCAACGCCTACCGGGAGGCCGGCGCCGACGTCACCTTCGTCGACGCGCCGCGCAGCCGCGAGCATCTGGAGGAGATCTCGCGCCGCGTCGATGGGCCCGAAGCTGTCCAATATGTCCGAGACGGGGCGTACACCCCCGCTCACCGCCGACGAGCTGCAGGAGCTCGGCTACTCGATCGTGATCTTCCCCAGCACCCAGACCTGGCTGTTTGCCCGCGTGTACCAGGAGCTCCTCGACGAGCTGGTGGCGACCGGGACCAGCCAGGGGATGCGCGAGCGGATGATGCCCTTCGACGACGTCAACGAGCTGCTCGGCCTCTCGCGCTGGCAGTCCTGACATGAGCGACGCGGGCGAGGTCTACGGCGAGCGCGGCTTCGGCGGCCGCCAGGGCGCCGGCCGGCATCCCGCCCTCATCGTCATCGACCTCAACTACGCCTTCACCGACCCGGAGTCGCCGCTGCACTGCGACACCGATGCCGCGGTGCAGGCCACGGCCCAGCTGCTCGCCGCCGCCCGGGAGGGATCCCGGCCGGTCGCGTACACCACGATCGAGTACGACGAGGGCGCCAAGCAGGTGGCCAAGGCCTTCATCGCCAAGACGCCCGCGCTGACCCTCATGACCCCGGGCTCGCGCTGGGCCCAGATCGACGAGCGGATCGCCCCGCGGGAGGGTGAGCCCGTGCTGGTCAAGCTGTTTGCCTCGGCCTTCTTCGGCACCGCGCTGCAGACGATGCTCACCGCGGCGGGCTGCGACACCCTCGTCGTCACCGGCGCCTCGACCTCAGGCTGCGTGCGGGCGACCGTCGTCGACGGGCTGCAGCACGGCCTCTCCGTGATCGTCCCCCGCGACGCCGTCGCCGACCGCGCCGCCAGCGCGCACGAGGCCTCGCTGACGGACATCGACGCGAAGTACGGCGATGTGGTCTCGCTGGACGAGGCGATCGCCGTCCTGCGCGGGGCCTGACCCCGGCCCGCGGGTTGCCCGGGCCGCGAGACGCGGTTGGATCACACGGCCCAGCCACGACTGCGCTTACATGAAGGCGTATGGCGAGCGATGACGTGACCGAGCGCGCCCTCGTCATCGGCGCCGGTCCTAACGGTCTGTCCGCGGCGATTCGGCTGGCCGAGGCCGGCGTCCCCGTCACGGTGCTGGAGGCCGCCGACGCCCCCGGCGGAGCCGTCCGGACAGAGGAGCTCACGCTGCCCGGGTTCCGCCATGACACGTTCTCCTCGGTGTACCCGGCCGCGGCGGCGTCGCCCGTGTTCGCGCGCATGCCGCTGGCCGCCCATGGCCTGGAGTGGGTGCATCCCGAGGCGTGCATGGCCCATCCACTCCCCGACGGCGGGGCCGTCGGCCTGTACCGCAGCGTCCCGCAGACCGCGGAATCGCTCGATCGCCAGCGTCCCGGCGACGGGGCGAGCTGGGCCCGCTTCGTGGCCCCCTACGTCCGCGCCTTCGACGCGGTCAAGGCCACGATTCTCAGCGGCTTTCCGCCAGTGACCGGGGCGCTGAAGCTGCTGTGGCGAGGCGGCCCGCGCGCACTCGTGCAACTCGGGCTGCTCGCGGCGGGCTCGGCGACCGGTCTCGGCGGCCGCCTCTTCGAAGGTCAGGGGTCGCGGGCATGGCTGTACGGCGCGGCCGCGCACGGCGACACGCCGGTGAACTCGCCCGGCTCGGCGATGGCCGCCTTCTATCTCAACCTGCTCGGGCACGGCGCCGGCTGGCCGAGCCCCCGCGGCGGGGCCGGCCGCCTCACCGACGCACTGGTCGGCTACCTGCAGAGCCTCGGCGGCACCATCACCACGGGCGCGCGGGTGGAGCGGGTGATCGTCCGCGGCGGGCGGGCCACCGGGGTCGCCGTGGCCGGCGGAGAGGAGATGCCCGCGTCGGTCGTGCTCGCCGACGTGATGCCTGACGCGCTGATGCGCCTGGCCGGCACCGCGTTGACGGGGTGGTACCGGCGCCTGCTGGCCGGCTTTCGCTACGGACCGGCGACGCTCAAGCTCGACTGGGCCCTCGACGGCCCTATCCCCTGGACCGCGCCCGAGGCCCGCATCGCCGGCACTGTCCACGTCGGCGGCGACGAGAGCTCGACCATCGTCTCCCTCACCGAATCCTGCGCCCGTCTGGCCACCCGCCCGTTCCTGCTGCTCGGCCAGCAGACCGTCGCCGACCCGACGCGCGCGCCTAAGGGCAAGCACACCGCATGGGCTTACACCCACGCGCCCGCGGCCCGGCGCGCGGAGCTCGGCTCCGAGCGGGCAGTGGCGGCCGTGGAGGAGCAGATCGAGCGCTTTGCCCCCGGGTTCCGGGAGCGCATCCTCGCCCGCCATGTCCTCGGCCCCGACCAGCTGCAGGCCCGCAACCCCAACCTCGTGGCCGGCGATGTCGGGGGCGGCAGCTACCGCGGGCTGCAGTCAGTGTTCCGGCCTCTCCCCGCGCTCTCGCCCTACCGGACGCCCGTCGGCGGCCTGTTCCTGGCCAGTTCCGCCACCTTCCCCGGCGGCGCCGTGCACGGCGTCCCCGGCGACGCCGCCGCTCGTGCGGCGATGCGGTCGCTGCGTCGCCGCTAGATGGCCGTCCGCGACGAGATCGCCGCCACGTTCGCCGCCGTGGGCGCGCGGGGATTCGTGCACGCCCGCGAGGTCGGGCCAGCACGGCGCGGCGCCGCCGAGGTCGACCTTGACGCCGATCACGCGGTCTCGGCGGCCTCCGTGATCAAGGTCGTCTTCGCCGTCGCGTTCGCGCGAGCGGTCGCCGCCGGCAGGCTCGACGCCCGTGCCCGCGTGGAGGTTCCGGCCGCGCTGCGCCTCGGCGGCAGCGGCACCGCGGGGTTCGCCGATCCGCCGCTGGTGAGCCTGCGCGATCTCGCGCTGATGATGATGACCGTCAGCGACAACGCCGCCACCGACCTCATCTACGCACACGTCGGCACCGAGGCGATCGCCGCCGTGCTCACCGACCTCGCGCTGACCGACACGCACGTGCGCAGCGACATGACCAGCGCCCACCGCCGCGTCGCCGCCGAGCTCGGGTTCCCGGACACCGACGACCTCGACGCCCGGCTCGCTGCCGCGGACCCCGCCACCGTCCGCCGGCTGGCCTGGCTTGACCCGGCGCGGGCCAACGCCACCACCCCGCGCGATATGACCGCGCTGCTCACGGCGATCTGGACCGACCGCGCGGGACCGCCGGAGGCGTGCGCGTTCGTGCGCGACGCCATGGGCCGCCAGGAGAACACCCAGCGCCTCGCCTCCGGGTTCGATGCCGCGGTGCAGGTCGCGGGCAAGACCGGGACGATCCCCTTCGTGCGCAACGAGGCTGGGGTCGTCGCCTACCCTGACCGGCGGCGCTACGCCGTCGCGGTGTTCACGCGCTCTGACGCGATGACCGATCGCAATCCCGCGATCGATGCGGCGATCGGCCGCGCCGCCCAGCTCGCGGTGGCGGCAATATGTGCGCCATGAGCACCGTCTCGATCGAGCTGTTCACCGACCCGGCGTGCCCGTTCGCGTTCTCCGCCGAGCCGGTCCGCCAGCGGCTGCGCTGGCACTACGGCGAGGGCCTTGGGTGGACCGTGCGGATGATCGTGCTCACGCGCGAGCCGGGTGAGGCGGAGAAGCTCGCGCACGGAGCACCCAACCTTCAGCGCCGCTTCGGGATGCCCATCGACCCGGCGCCGTATGCGCGGCCGTCCTCGTCGGAGCCGGCGTGCCGGGCGGTGGTGGCGACCCGCCTCCATGCGCCCGAGCGCGCCGAGGCGCTGCTGCGGCGTCTGCGCGTTCGGAGGATGGTGGGGGGCCTGCTCGACGATCCGGCCCTCATCGATGCGGCCGCCCGCGATGCCGGCATCGACTCCACGGCGCTGTCGGGCTGGACGGCGTCGGCCGAGACCGCGGCGGAGCTCGAGTCCGATGCCGCCGCGGCGCGCAACCCCGCCCCGGCCGCGCGAGCGCTTGACCACAAGCTCGGCGGCCCGCCCCACGAGCGGCGCTACACCGCCCCGAGCTACCTCATCGACGGCATCGCCGTCCCCGGCTTCAACCCGGTCGAGGCCTACGAGGTCGCCATCGCCAATGCCGCCCCGGACCTTCCCCGCCGGCCCCCGCCGTCATCGGTGCACGACGTGCTGAGCTGGGCCGACGAGCCGCTGGCCACCGCCGAGGTCGCCCTGATCATGCAGATCGACATCGAGCACGCGCGCGCCAAGCTCAGCCGGGTCGGGCGGTTCGAGCCGGCCGGAGCCGACGGTTACTGGACGCTCGCGGGCGCCCGCTGAGCTAGCCGCCCCAGGGGCCTGGGCTGTGCCGGCGAAACCTGGCGCCCGTCGGTGACCAGGTCGGTCATGTCCAGGGGGTCAAACAGGCGAAAGCCGAAGAGCTCCTGCGACGCCGTGACTTGCGCGGTCGGCCTCTCGCACTCCGGACAGGCGGTGAGGTACTGCGATGCCGCCGCGTTGAAGCGCACCCGACAGTGGTGGCAACAGCTCAGACCCACGGTGCGCTCACAGCTCGTCGTGGCGCTCAGCCCCAGCCTGGAACGCGCCGGAATGGCGGCCACGCCCGAAGAGCCGCAGGCTGTGCCATTCCGGACTGATGCCTGGCTCCGCGGCCGCCTCGATCGCGGGATCGCTCACCACGGGGTCGCCGTCAACCAACCTCTCGGTTGCAGCCGACATGGCGTACCGCCTCTCTGCTCCTCTGAAATGGGATCGCCCGGTAAGCGAGAGGAGCCCTGGGCTCGCTGAGCGACCCGCCCAGCGTACCACCGCCCCCGTCAGCCCCCCGGTGAGCCCTGGTCAAGCGCGCGGAGCAGGAGCACTTGGTCGGGGTTGACGCCGACGCGCCGGCCCGAGTCGGCCTCCGTCATCCACGCGAACTCCAGGATCGACCCGCGCGCCGCCGAGAGGATCGTGCGCTCGATGTCGTGCGGATCCCCTTCGACGCGCAGCCGGTCGCCGCCGAGGAGCGTGAGCTCGGTGATCATCCTTCTGGATCAGCGCGCTGCGCCGCGGTCGCGGCACGCAGGCGCTGCTGAGCACTGTCGAGCCGCCGCTGGAGTTCCTCGAAGCGCGGGGTGGTGCCACCGCCTCGGCGATAGAGACGCGCGCGTGCGAGCGCGACGCTGTCGCGGTAGTAGGCGACTTCCGCCTCCATCGCCTGTATCTCCCGCGTTGAGCTCACCGCGCGAACTCCGACACCGAGTAGGCGTTGCATCCCAGCACGTCACACGATTGCTGCTGCGGATCGGTGGGGTGCTGGCGGTAGACGATGAACGGCTGGTGGGAGCCCATGTCAAAGATCGCGGTGACGATGCCGCCCCACACGGGGTCCGGCGCGCCGACGGCGGTCACACAGTCGAGGTTGCCACGGCGGGTCCAGAGCTCGCTGATGCGGCGCTTGGTCGGTGGCCGCCCCATCTGACGCTCGACCTGCTGACGCAGCTGTTGATAGGTGCGCTCTCCGACCTGACCTTCGCCGGTCGGGATAAAGAACCCTGGAGACCGGCCAGACCCGGCGAACATCAGGCTCCTTCCCGTTGCGGCGGGTGTCAAGAAGTCGGCTCCGTCGTGAGCGCGGCCCCGGGGACAAACTGCTTCCCAGCCCACCGTACCATTCCCACGGTGCGCGTCAATACGCGTGCAAACATGCGGCGTCCATCGGTCACCCGGGTTGCTCGGTACCACCGCGATCGCTGGCTATGACCGCCGCCATCCGCTATGGTCGTCCTCGGCCGGGCGTCCGCTTGGCTACTACTGCAGTGCCCGCGTTTCGCCAAGTTCGCTGTTCTCACAGCGCCCCTCGTGTCACGCAGCGCACGTGAACGAGGAGGGCAAATCATGCCCACAGGAACCGTGAAGTGGTTCAGCGACGACAAGGGCTTCGGCTTCATCACCCCCGATGAGGCAGGCAAGGACCTGTTCGTGCACCATTCGTCAATCCAAGGCGACGGGTACCGGTCGCTGGCCGAAGGCGCCAAGGTCAGTTACGACACCGAGCAGGGACCGAAGGGTCCGGCCGCCGCCAACGTCGTGCCCGTCTGATCCACGCCACAGCGATGGGGACACTCGTCCCCATCGCTGGATTTACCCAGCCCGAGCCGTGCCCGCAACCCGCGCGCGCGGCGAATTCCAGCGGCGAACCGCCTGGCAGCGGCGGTCCACAGCGCTCGCAAGGCGTCAAACCAGGAGATGGTGATGAGCTCACGCGGTAAGAAAAAGACCACGATGGCCAAGCTCACCCGCGAAGCCAGGCTGCGCGAGCGTCGTAGCGAGAAGGCCGCGCGCAAGGAGGCTCGGCGTGACGCCGCGGCCACCCAGCCGCATCGCGAACTGCCGTCCACGGACGATCAGGAAAGCGCCTACCATCCGAGCTGACAGTTGGTCGGAATCGCCCGTGGCGAGTGCTAGTGTCACGCCCGTGGGTGGCTCTGCCCCCCACGAGGTTCGCCTCGCCGACGCAGCGAATCTCCCTCCGATCAGCCAGACCCGCCGGCGAAGGAAGGAGACGGATGACCGCTCATCCGGGAGGCAACCGACCCCCTCCGGGGACCGACTCGCGCATCGAAGGCACTCCGCCTCCCGCTGAGTCAGTGTCCGCTGAGGCACCCGCGGCCGACGCGCGGCGCCCGCGGCTGAGGCACCCGCGGCTGATGCACCCGCGGCTCAGGCATCACCCGCCCCTGAAGCAGCTGCCGCTGACTCACCGCCGCCGCGCACCAGCCGCTCCGCGACCTGCCGCGAAAACGACACGCGAACGGGCGGAACAAAAGCGCCAGGAGAAACTGGACTTCGTCCGGGAGCAGGTCGACAACGGCTCACTGGTGATCCGCGGGATGACCGATGAGGAGCGCCTGCGCTATCCACCTCCCCCCAGTCCGCCGCCGCGCCGGGGATACCGATGACGACCGGCGACCGCGAGGGACTTGCCGCGCGGATCCGCCAGGTCCGGCGACTTGCATCGCCTCGCGATCGGCCGAAGGGTGGCGATGGCGATCCACAGCCTGACCGCGTCCAGGCACTCGAACAGCGCGTGGCGCACCTGGAGCGTCTCGTCGAGGGCTTGCAGGACTCGGTGCACCGTGAGTCCGAACGGCATTCCAAGCTGATCGCCGAGCTCCAGGCCCAGGTCGAGCCCGGAGCGATGCGCTCATCGCTCGCCGACGACGCTCGCAACCGCGGGCTCTGAGCGCGCCGGCGGCCCCGACTAAATCCGAGTCGATCGGTCGGATTCTGGTACTCTTGGTTCTGCGCTCAGAGAGCCACGCTCTTCTTGCTTCCGGGGCGACGTTTTCAGCAGAAGGGCAGAAAGGCGGTTGGCTATGGCCACCGCAACACTGAAGTCCCGGGCCCGCCGGCCAGTCGCACGGCCCGCCGGTCGCCTTGCGCCGGCAGCGCTCACGTTCCTCGTCGCCGAGGACAGCGTCGGCGACTCCTGCGCGACGATCCTCGACTGACCCGAAGGAGAAGAATGATGGCTGCCAAGCACAAGCTGACGGTGTCCACGCAACCGACGACCCGCCGCGCCACGACCGCTGAACGACGCGAGGCGCACATCGCCTCGCTCTCGACCCAGCAGGCGGAGCTCAAG
This sequence comes from uncultured Actinomycetota bacterium, assembly GCA_963708835.1. GTDB lineage: Bacteria > Actinomycetota > Thermoleophilia > Solirubrobacterales > Solirubrobacteraceae > Palsa-465. The sequence goes on from CAVPUB010000007.1 coordinate 103,341, forward strand.
CGGGAAGCCGCGGAGCGTCGCGCCGAGCGCGCCAAGAATCCCCCAGCCCCTTCCGCGCCGCGCAAGCGGCGTTCAGTGAGACGAACCGGCGCGGCGTGATCGGCTGATCATCGCGGGGTTCCGTCAACGCAGTTCAGGGGCACCGTCGCTTACCCGCCGGGCGGCGCTCAGCGTCCTCGGGGCTGCCGTCGTCGCCGGCGCGCTCGGATACGAGCTCGCCGGGAGGCGCGGCCAGTTCACGGCGGCGATCCACGCTGCCCCCGTCTGGCTGCTGGCGTTGGTCGTGGTGCTCCAGATCGTGGGCCTGATCGCGCGCACCGAGTCCTGGCACCTGTGCGTGCACGCGACCGGGGCGACGGTCGGTCGCCGCCCGCTGTTCCGTGCCGCCGGCGTCGGCTACCTCGCGAGCGTGATCAACGGCTCACTGGGAGTCGCGGCCCGGATTGCCGCGCTGCGCCGTACCGCGCCACACGACAGCCCGCACGTGCCGGCGCTGCTGGCCGCGGAGGTACCGATCATCAGCGTCGAGATCGCCTTGACGGCGATCTTCTCCTTCACTTTGATCGCGCCGCTCGGCGTCCCCTGGTGGGCGCCGGTGATCGCTGTCGCGGTCGCGGGCGCCGCGGTGCTCGGCTTGACTCGCCTCTCCAACCGCCGCCAGCTCGGACTCTGGTCTGGCCTCGCGGTGATGCGCAGCCACCAAGGTCGCATGGTCGCGTTCGTCGTGCTGGCCATCTGCGCGCAGATCGCCCGCAACTGGCTGGTGCTGCGCGGGATCGGGGTGCACGTCTCGCCGCTCGACGCGATCGCACTGCTGATCGCGATGTTCACGCTCGGTCAGCTCCCGATCGGCCCCACCCTCGGCCCGGCGGCAGCCGTGCTGATCCTCGGCTCGCACGGCGTCGCCTCCGTGGCCGCCGCGGGCGTGCTGCTGACCATCACCGGGATCGTTGGTTCCCTCTGCTACGCGGCGTGGGCGCTCGCCGACCACTTCGGCTGCCGCCGCGTGGTCTTGCCCGAGCCCACCGAACGGCCCGAGGTCGTGGTCACCGCGAGCCCCGCGTGAGCTGAGGAGGGCACGCTCTGTGGCCTTTTGGGCCTGGTGACGCGGTTGGCGGTGCCCTGGGTGCCGTCCGCGATCAGCCGGCTCGCTCGGCCGACGCCAAGCCGCGCCGCGCGAAGCCCGCCAGCAGGACGGCGGCGGCGATCAGACCCACGAACGCAATCGCGACCTTGACGGGCGATCCCGCCAGCAGCCCTCGGCCCGCCTCGAGCACAGGCGTGACCGGGTTGAGGTTGGCGACGTCGTGGATCCAGCCGGTGAGCAGCGTCAGGGGGACGTAGACCGGCGCAAGGAAGAGCAGGACGAAGACGGGCATCTGGATGACCGCCCCGGCCTGCTCGGTGCGCAGGAACATCGCCAGGCCGACCGCCCATAGGGCGGCGACGAGATTCATCGCGATGCCCAGGCCGAGCAGCCCGATGAGTTGGACGCCGTTGCCGTCGACGTTCATGCCGGCGATCAGAGCGGCGATGGTGACCACGGTCCCCGTCAGCGCCCACCGTCCAAGAGCGCCCAGCGTGTAGCCGGCGATGATGCCGCTGCGCCGGGGGGCGCTGAGCATCAGCCGCCGCGCGAAGCCCGAATCGAAGTCACGGGCGACGGCGAATCCGGTGAAGACCCCGCCGAAGGCCGCGGACTGCAGGAACACGAAGACGAACTGAAAGGCCGTGTACCCCGACGCATAGTGGAAGTTCGGCACGTCGCTGATCCGCGACAGGCCACCCGCGAACGCGATCAGGAAGAACAGCGGGAAGATGATCGACGGGACGAGGATCGCGGGGTTGACCAGCGTGTTGTGGATCGAGCGCCACGCAACCGCGCGGGCGACGTTGAAGAACCGGCTCATGTCCGCGTCAACCGCGACTTCATCGCCGTCTGCGCGAGCCCGAGCGCGATGACCAGGAGGGCCGCGGCGAAGCCGAACCCCAGCGCCAGGGCCCGTGCGTCCCAGCCGGTGATGACCAGGCTGCGCAGCGCCTCCAGCAGATAGGACACTGGGTTGTAGGTGGCGACGTCACGAAACCAGGGCGTCTTGATCAGATTGCGCGGCAGGCTGGACGAGCTGAGGAAGATCGTCACGAAGAGCAGCGGGAAGATGCCCTGGACCGCCTCGCCGGTCCCGAACCGCAGTGCCAACAGGACGCCGAGGCTGGCGAAGGCGAACGAGATGAGGATCGAGAGGGCGAGCAGCACCAGGGCACCGCCCACCCCGCTCGCGAACGTGACGCCGGCCGCCACCCCGACGAGCAGGTAGACGATCCCCTGGATCACGCCGAGTACGAGCGCGCCCCCGAGCTGGCCGATGAGCAGCGCTTCCCCGCGGACCGGCGTCATCGCCAGGCGGTTGAGAAAGCCGGACTCGATGTCGCGCGCGAGGTCGACGCCGGCGGTGATCGAGACGAACATCGCGCCCTGCACGAAGGGCATCGCGATCAGGAAGTCCCGGTAGTTATGGGTGGGGAACCCGGGGATGCGGGTCGCGGGGCTGAGCGCCGAGCCATTGATCGCGAACAGGATCAGCGGAAAGATCATCGGAAAGATGATCAGCCCGCGCTGCCGGCCGGTGCGCACGACCGCACGCCGCGCCACGGCGAGCGTCTGGTCGACGACACTTGCGCCGGCGGGCGCGGCTGCACCCGGGTGGCCAGCCGCTATGTCAACGGCCACGTCGCCTCCGGCCGCGCCGGCCCGGCGACGAGCCGGCGGGTGTCTCCGCTCCGTTCTGCGCGCCATCCCCGGAGCCCTCGAGCTTGCGGCCGGTCTGGGCCAGGAACACGTCGTCCAGTGATGGCTGATGCAGTTGCAGGGTCTGCACGTGCATGTCCGCGCGGTCGAGGATCCGGACGATCTCGGCGAGCTCGGCCTCCCCACCGGGCAGTTGCACGGTGACGCTCCCGTTGCCGTTGCGCCGCATCTCGCCAAACGCCGACAGCAGCTCCGCCAACCGGTCCCCCTGGTCGGGCCCGGTCGGCGTCACCTCGACGCTCGGGCCCCCGATGTCGGCCTTGAGCTGGGCCGGTGTCCCCTCGGCCACGATGTGGCCGTGGTCGATGATCCCGATGCGGTCGGCCAGGACGTCAGCCTCCTCCAGGTACTGCGTGGTGAGGAAGACCGTCATGCCCTCGTCGCGCGCCAGCCGTGCCACCTCCTCCCACAGCGCCGAGCGGCTCTGCGGGTCAAGACCCGTGGTCGGCTCGTCGAGAAACAAGATCCGGGGCGAGTGCACCAGGGCGAGTGCGAGGTCCAGACGCCGCTTCATCCCGCCTGAGTAGCCGCCCACGCGCCGGTCGGCGGCCTCGGTGAGCCCGACGCGCTCGAGCAGCGCCGCTGTCCTGCTGCGCCGATCAGCGCCGGAGAGGCCCTGAAGCGTGGCCTGCAGCATCAGATGCTCACGGCCGGTCAGGATCGCGTCGAGCGCCGCCTCCTGCAACGCCGCGCCGATCGCAGCGCGCACCTGGGCACCCTGCTTGACGATGTCGAATCCGCCGACGGTCGCGCGGCCGCTCGTCGGCGGCAGCAGCGTCGTCAGCATCAGGACCGTCGTCGACTTCCCCGCACCGTTGGGTCCCAGAAAGCCATAGATCTCGCCGGGCGAGACCGCCAGGTCGATCCCGTCGACTGCGCGTGGCCCTTTTCGGAACTCCCGGACCAGCTGCTCCACCTCAATCGCGTGCTCATCACTCACCGCTCGGACCTTATCCATCAGCCACGTTCGGCCTGCGAGGCCAGGCGGGGGCGCAGCCGGGTGTAGGCCGCCATCCCGCCGAGGGTCGGGACCCAGAACGCAACCGCGTGATAGACGAGCACCGCCGCGGCGGCGTGCGACAGAGGCATCCCGTAGAGCCCGAGCGCACCGACCAGCCCGGCGTCGAGGATGCCGATCCCGCCCGGGATGGGGACCACGTTCGGAAGATATCCCGCGAGGTAGGCGACGGCCAGTGCCGCCACCGGCGGCGCCGGCCCCACGGCCGCCAGGGTGGTCCACAGCACCGCGATGTCGAACAGCAGGTACCCCAGCGCCCCCAGCAGGCGCCAGTTCGGCCGCAGCAACGCATCGCGTGCGGCGGGGATCCCGGTACCGATGTCCGTGAGCCATCCCGGGGCCGGGAGCCGGCCAGACACGCGGTCCATGACTCTCGGCACGCCGAGGGCCACGATGACGGCCGCCCCGGCAGCGGCGACGGGCAGCCCCGTGCGGAGCAGGTCGTGAGGGCCGGATCCGATCCCCACCAGCAGGACCAGCCCGCCTGCGGCGAGCACGATCACGTTGATCGCGCTGGTGAGAAAGAAGAGGCCGCTCGAGCGCCGGAGGATCTGCCGGGTGGGCATACCGGCGAGGTGAAGCAGCCAACCGCCGACCGCCAGCGCGCCGACGCCACCGCCGGGCAGAAGCGCCCCCGACCCCATCTGCGCCCACGCCATCTCGCGCGCGGCGGGGCCCGGGATCGGCTTGAAGAAGAGCCGGAAGATGACGACGAAGCTCAGGCACGAGGCCAGCTCCAGGACGATTGCCGCGATCACCAGCCCCGGGTTGATCTCGGCGATCTCCCGCAGTACCGGCCGCAGGTCGGGCACCGCCAGCAACACCGCCCCGACGCAGGCGGCGAGCACCGCCACCGTGAGCAGCCTGCGGCGCAGATCGGCGCGTTCGATCGGCGCGGCCGGCCGGGCCGGGGCCGCCGGCATCTCGTTGGGGGTGGCGGTGGCGGACACGACGGACGGGAGCGACCCGATCAGCTGCGCGCGTCGCTCTCGCTCAGGCGAACGCTCGCGGGGCGCCGCCGGCGCGGGCGATGAGCTCCGCCACCGACCAGCGGCGCAGGATGCGAGCCCCGCCCACCCGGCTCGTGTGGCGCGTGGTACCGGGGCGGTCCGCGGACGCCGTGTGGCCGGTCGCTCCGGTCTCGCGGATGCGGTCTCGGTCACGGGATTGGACGGTGGGCGATTGCGTATTCATGGCGGATGCTCCGATCAGGCGGTCTCGAGGCTGAGGTTGAGGTCGCTGCTGGCTTCGGCTTGGGCCACACGGGCGCGGGCGGCGCCGTCGCGGGGGAGGACGAGAGTCGCGACCAGCAATCCGGCTGCGAACAGAGCGGCGGCCCATTCGAACGCCGTCGTGTAGCCGTGGATCGAGGCCGCGCTGGCCAGGCCGGCGGTGTGGGCGTGGCCGGCCACGAAGCTGGCAGCGGAGCTGGCGAAGATCGTGCTCAGCAGGGCTGTGCCCACCGAACCCCCCACCTGCTGTGAGGTGTTGACCATCGCCGAGGCGATGCCGGCGTCGCTGTTCTTGACCCCGAGCGTCGCGGTGGAGAACGCGGGGGCAAAGATGCAACCCATCCCCACTCCGGTGAGCAGCAACCCGGGCAAAACGTGGGTGATGTAGGCCGCGTGCGGAGTCAGCTGGGTGAACACGAGCATCGCGATGACCCCGAGCGTCATCCCGGTCATCACCAGCGGCCGGGCCCCGGTGCGATGCAGGATCCGCGTTTGCACGGTCGTCGCGGTGAGGACGATCATCACGGTCATCGGCAGGAAGGCCAGCCCGGTCTTCAGGGGCGAGTAGCCCAGGTTCTGCTGCAGGTAGTAGGTGAGGAACAGAAAGACGGCGAACACCGCAGAGCCGGCGATGGCGATCGTCGCGTAGGCGCCGCCGCGCGCTCGATCCGACACGATGCGCAGGGGCAGAAGCGGATGCTCGACGCGCCGTTCCACCGCGATGAATGCGATCAGCAGCACGACGCTGGCGGCCAACGACACGATCGTCGCCGTGCTGGACCACGAGCTCGTCTCCGCGCTGGAGAAGCCGTAGACGAGGGCGAAGAGACCTCCAGAGGAGAGCACCGTGCCGAGCCAGTCGATCCGCGCGCGGTTGGGCTGGCGCTCGTTCTGCAACAGCCGCATCGCCAGGATGGCGGTGGGTACGGCGATCGCGAGGTTGACGTACAGGCTCCAGCGCCACGAGAGCGCCTGGGTGAGCACGCCGCCGAGCAGCAGCCCGACCGACGCACCTCCGGCCGCGATGGCGCTGAAGATGCCGAACGCCTTCGGACGATCCGGGGATCCCTGGAAGGTCACGGTGAGCAGGCCGAGCGCCGAGGGGGCCAGGATCGCGCCGAACGCTCCCTGGAGGCCCCGGGCGGCGACGAGCATGCCGAACGACTGGGCCATGCCGCCGATGGCGGAGGCCACCGCAAATCCGACCAGGCCGCCGATCAGCGTCCATTTGCGGCCGAACAGGTCGCCGAGCTTGCCGCCGAGCAGCAGGAGGCTGCCGAAGGCCAGGGCGTAGGCGGTGATGACCCACTGCCGGTTGTCGGCAGTGAAGTGAAGCGCCCGCTGCGCCGACGGGAGCGCGATGTTCACGATCGTCGCGTCCAGCACGACCATCAACTGGGCGACGCCGAGGAGCGCGAGGACCGCCCATCGGTTGGGGCGGGGAATCGAGGTGCGTGTCCGGGTTCGTGGTGCTCATCAAGGTCCTTCCGAGTGGGAGTGATGAAGACCTTAGCACGAATCATCCATGCAGTAGGTATCAATTACATTCTGGTAACGATTCTCCCTACGTGCATGATGCTGAATTTTCCGCTATAATCGCGCTTGTCATGCATCCCGAGAACTGCTCCGGCACCCCCAGCGCGATGATCCTGCTGCCGCGACTCGCCAAGCAGGTGATGCGGCGCACCAACCCCGAACTCCTTGGAATGGACCTGCGCCTCCTCATGGCGCTCAGCTACCTGGGCGATCACGACGGCGCGCCCCAACAGGAGCTGGTCGATGCTCTGTGCATGGACGCCAAGAACGTCGTCCTGCTCCTCAACGAGCTCGAGGACTCCGGCTACCTCGTGCGCCGCCGCGACTCCGAGGACCGCCGCCGTCACCGCGTGCAGATCACGGAGGCCGGCCGCGAGGCGCTCGGGCGCGCTCGTGACCACATGGACGCCATCGAGAACGAGGTGCTCCAAGCCCTCGACCCCGACGAGCGGGCCGCGCTGCTGACACTACTCACCCGCGCGCTGCGTGGGGTCGAGCACGTCGGCGGCGAAGGCGAGCACCCCGCGCTGGCGACCGCCACGCCGTAGGGCGCTCCGGGCATCGGCAGCGGGCAACAAGAAAGACCTGCAATGCAGGTCCCATACCGTCCAAGTACCACCTGGATGAAGGCAATTCTCGGACCGATCGCGCCTCGCCTGCTGTTGCGCTCGATTAACTCGCATCCGGGTCCCGCGCGCACGCGCGACGGGCGCGGCGCGCGATGTCGGTCCTTCGCGCATGGCGGCCGCGTGCCCGGAGTACGCTCAGATGAGTGAGTCACGTCCACTGCGAAGCCGCTAGGAGGTTTCGATGCCCGGACTGAGGGGACGGCTGTCGACCGTGGTCAAGTCGAAGATCTCAAAGCAGGTTGACCGCGCCGAGAACCCGAGCGAGACGCTCGACTATGCGTATCAGCGCCAGGTCGAGAACCTCCAGAACGTCAAGAACGGGATCGCCGACATCGCCACCGCCAAGAAGCGGCTGGCGCTCCAGCAGCAGCAGCTCGGTGAACAGGGCGCCAAGCTCGACACTCAGGCGCGCCAGGCGATGTCCGCCGGACGTGAGGATCTCGCTCGCGCAGCGCTGGAGCGCAAGCAGCTGACGGTTCAGGAGGCGGCGTCGCTCGACCAACAGATCGCAGACCTCGAGTCACAGCAGGAGAAGCTGATCGACTCCGAGAAGCAGCTCGAGGCCAAGACAGAGCAGTTCCGCTCAAAGAAGGAAGTCATCAAGGCCCAGTACTCGGCGGCCGAGGCGCAGGTCCAGATTTCCGAGGCGGCCACGGGAGTCGGTGACTCGATGGCGGACGTCGGCATGGCGACACAGCGCGCCCTCGACAAGACCGAGACGATGAAGGCGCGCGCGGAGGCCGTCGATGAGCTTGACAGGGCGGGGACCTTCGGGGATCTGACAGCGCTTGGCCCGGCCCAGGACGACGTCGATCGCCAGCTTGACCAGCTCGGCACCAAGAGCGCTGTCGACGACGAGCTCGCCCGCCTCAAGGCGGAGGTGCAGGCGGGCGCGCCGCAGTCCGCGCTCCCGGCCGACGACAGCGGCATGGTCGACCACGCACAGTCACATCGGCCGGCTGCTGACGACCGCGAGGCCCCTCCTCCCGATTAGTTCTCCGGACCTCTGGTCACCCGCCTTCCGCGCGAGGGAGCCGAGCCGTCGAGCTCCGCGGCCCTACGGCACGCCGTAGGCGACGCACAGGCGTTGCAGGCGTTCAATCGCCTCCGCTGGCTGGTCCGGCAGGTCGTCGAGCGCCCGTCGAAGCGGTGAACGTGGCGGGCTCAGCGCGTCCGCACGATGAACCGCAGGCCGCCCTTGGGCCCGAGCGTGGGCGTGGTCACGACCGTTGGCTCCGCGTCCGACACGGGCTCGAGGCGCTTGTGGCGTAGGAGCACGGCGGCCAGCGCTCGTAGCTCGTACTCGCCGAACCGCTTTCCGAGGCACATGCGCGATCCGGCGCCGAACGGCACGTACGCTCCGCGCGGGAGGCCGGCCTCGCGCTCGGGCAAAAATCGGTCCGGGTCAAACCGGAACGGTTCGGGGAACAGCTCCGGCAGGTGGTGGGTCGCCCACGAGGAGTAGTGGACGCCGATCTCGGCGGGGACGGGCATGCCCGCCAGGGTCACGTCGCGCGTGGTGCGCCGCGGTCCCACCCACGCCGGCGGGTAGCGCCGCAGCGTCTCCTTGAGCGAGCGCTCGAGCACCGGCAGGGCATGCCCGTCCAGGTCGGCGGCGGCCGGTGATCTCGAGCCGAGCACGCGGTCGAGCTCCTCCTCCACCGCCGCCCGCGCGCCGGGATGGCGCCCGAGCTCGTGGACGAGGAATGTGAACGTGGTCGTCGCCGTGTCGTGCCCGGCGAAGAGCAGGGTCACGGCCTGGTCGCGCACCGCGCTCACCGCCAGCGGCGCACCCGTCTCGTCGGTGGCGCTCAGCAGCAGTCCGAGCACCCCCCGGCCGGTGTCCCCGCGGCGTCGGCGCCCCTCGATTTCGGCGCGGACGGCCTCGTCGAGCGTGCGCCGGGCGGCGATCGCGCGCGCCCGTGGCGTCCCGGGGCCCGGCAGCATCTGCATGAGAACTGGCTCTCCGTGGATGGCCAGCGAGGCCTCAAACGCCGCCGCCAGAACCTGTTCGCGTCCCTGAGTCCGCTCCATCCCCAGCAGCGCCCGCAGCGCTATGCGCAGCGCGAGCCGGCGCACCCAGCGGTACAGATCGATCGCCTGGCCGTCGCGCAGGCTGTCGGCTCCCGTCCGCGCCTCGTCGAGCATCGTCTCGGCCACGGCGGCGATGTGCTCCCGGTGAAATGCCGGGAGCATCAGCATCCGAAAGTCCCGGTGGTAGGCGCCGTCCGTGTTCAGCAGGCCGTCCCCCAGCAACGGCCACAGGTCCGCGAACCGGCCCTCGCGCCACTGGAAAGCGTCGAAGTCGCTGACCAGGATCTGGTGGTTGACCTCGGCGCCGATCGCCCACACCACCGGCTCGTGCAGAAGCCGCGTCGTGAACACCGGACCGAAGCGCCGCTCGTGCTCGAGGAGCAGCCCGAGCGGGTCGGCGATGATCCCCCGCGTGTTTGACCAGCTCGGCCCGGTGCTGCCGGGCGGGAGCCGTGCACCCCGGCGGCGGATCCGCCGCTCCCGCCGCACGTCGTCGGCGATGCGGGCCACCAGGCCGACCTCGAGCGGCTCCGGTCGCGGCGCGGCGACGGCGCGCGTCGGGCGCAGCACCGGGCCGGCGGCCGGGCCAGGCGCCGTGGCCGGAGCCTCGCCGTTCACCGCACCGCGTGGCCGCAGCCGGCGGCTCGGAGTTGGTCCGCGGTCACAGCCGCCACCGGCATGCTCGGCATGAACGCAATCTACCGCCGGGGTGCGGGGCGCGAGCCATCGGGTAGCCAGCCGAGCCATCGGCTCAGGACAGTCGATGCCCCGTAGTGGGCCAGGTGGTCACCCCCGACGAGCCTGCCGCGCTCTGTCCTGGCAAGAGGCGGCGGCAGCACTCGAAGCCAGTTCCCGGAGCACTAGGCGAAGCAGGAGTTACACGTTTGCGTGCTCAACCAAAATCAGGCAATAAAAAGACCTGCAATGCAGGTCTTTTTCAATAGCGGGGGCGGGATTCGAACCCGCGACCTTCGGGTTATGAGCCCGACGAGCTACCAGACTGCTCCACCCCGCGGCGGACACACAACTTTAGCAAGGGTTCTGGGCAGCGTGAAGACGAACCCCTGACGCTAACGCGGGCACCGGATGGCGGCCAACGCTGCTCGCGGCCGATCCTCGCGGGCCGAGGGTGCGACCCGATCCATACCCCCGGTCACTTCCCGCGCGCGGGCCCTAACCCAATACTCACATTCACAAAGGCCGCATGTCCTCCCTCACCGTCCATACCCCTGCCCTCGCCGCGGCTGCGCTGGCGATCAGCGCCAACGCCGGCAGCGTGGGCGACGCCAAGACCGCCGCCGGCTCGGCGGCCGGCGCCGCCGGCTCGTTTGGCGGCGAGCCGATCGGGGGCGCGTTCAGCGACATGTGCACCCGGGCCCGGGACGCGATGGGCGCCCTGGAGGCGACGATGAACTCGCTGTCACGTAACGTCGCCGCCGCCTCGGTCGGCTACCTGGTGACCGACCAGGGGGTCGTGCCCACCAAGATGCTGCCCGGGTTCAAGCCGTGATCCCCGGCGGGACCGGGGGTGGCGGGACCGGGAACGCCCCGTTCCCCGATCCGCCGAAGGGCGATCCGGCGGGACTCACGAGCGCTGCCCGCTCATTGGGCAACGCCGCCGACGACCTGGAGAACGCCGAGGGCGGCCTGCACGGCGCCAACGCCGAGCTCGAAGCCGACTGGCAGGGCTACGCCGCCAACGCCTACCACAGCTCCTCGAGCACGCTTGCCCACGTGGCGCGCGGGGCCTCCGAGACCTTTCGCGAGTGCGCGCACGCCGTCTCGGGCTACGCCGCCGCGCTGGACCAGTGCCAGTCAGAGATCAAGCGCCTGCGCCACGCCTGGGAGAAGGCCAAGCAACGCCAGGCCGCCAACGACGCACTGGCGCTCAAGCTCGTCAACTCGATCACGCCCACCACCAAGCCCGATGACGCCACGCGGATCAACACCCAGGTGACCACGGCCACCGGCCAGGCCACTGACGCCGGCATCGACGCCGATCACTACGCGCTGCGCGCCAACCATGCGCTCACCGAGTTCAAGCACAAGGCGTCCACCTACCAGACCACACTCGAGGGGTATTCGCCGGGCGAGGCACCCGGGCCGTTCGGGGCGCCCTTCACCGCGCCCGGAACGCCCGGCCGTACCTTTGGCCTGCCCAGCGACGGCTTCCCGCTGCCCGGTGACGCGCACTCGCTCGATCCCTACAACGGGGTCATCCCCGTCGGCGACCCGTGGAACAGCCCGATTCCGGGCTACGGCGTGTACAAGGACGCCACCACCCCCGAGGTCGCGCCCGTCGACGACCTCACCAACCTGGTGCTGCTCGTCTCGACCCTCGGCGGCAGCGCGGCCGTCGACGTCGGCGCCAACGCGCTGAAGGCGCTGGCCGAGGAGCTCGGCGTCGGCTCGCTGGGCCGCGGCGCCGTCGGCGCGGCCTATGACAAGGCGGCTCAGGAGGCCGTCGACAAGGCGATCGCGTCCGGCGAGGGCCGCTCCTCCAAGTTCATCAACATCCTCAAGCGCGCCCGGGCCGCCGGCGATGACGCGGCCGTCGAGAAAGAGGTCGCCCAGCACGAGGCGCGCGCCGATCTGCTCGACGCGCTGATGGAGGACGCCGACCAGGCGGGGGCCCTGCATTACGACGGCATCAAGGAGGTCGTCACCCAGCTCGCGCGCAACCGCTGGGCGTACACCAGCTACACCACCGCCCGGCTCGACGCCGTCCGCACCGCCCTGCTGAAGTCCGACAACCCGGCGGCCCAGGCGGCGGCCCGCATCATCGGGACTATTCTCCGGTACAAGCAATGAGGCTTCACCGTAAGCCGCAAGCGCCCGAGATCGACCCGGAGTTCGCCGAGGTGATCGCGGGCCTCTACTACGCCTTCGAGGACAACCTCGAGCGCTGTGCTCGCTTGACCCGGCTCTACCACGACGGCGCCCACGCGAGCGAACTCCACGAGGAGGCGCTGGACGGCGCACGCCGGATCGCCTACATCGAGCGCGTCGCGTTCGAGGCGATGGCTCACGTCATCGACATCCGCACCCTGCCGCCGGGCATCCTCCCGATGGGCGTGCACAACGCACTGGCCCGCCTCGCCTACGCCCTCGTCGCCCTCGCCGAAGACGACCCCGAGCCCGAGGCGCTGCTCAGCCAGGACGACATCCGCGGGCTGGCCCACCAGTACGAGATCGAAGACTGGGTCACGCACAACCGCGCGCACAACCCCGACCTCAACCCGGCCGACTAGATGAACGAGCTGCGCCGCGAGATGCTGGACTCAAGCGACGCCCCGGCGGAGCTGAGCCCCGACCTGAAGTTCCTCGCCTCCCGCCAGGCATCGCTGGCGGCGCTGATGCTCGACCACGCCGAGCATTACAGGGTCCTGTACCGCGCCGCCCGCGAGCACGGCCTCACCGAGGAGACCCAGGCCGCCGCGCTCGACGCCGCCGGCAACCTCGGGACCCTGATGCAGTCGCTGCGCAGTCGCGAGGACCTCCAGGCGGCGCTGGCCCAGGCGCCCGGCCACACCCCGACTCCGCTGCTCGCCATCGACCAGCTGTTCTTCAGCTTCACGCTGCTGGCCGGCGTCGGCGAGGACCGGCTCGAGGAGCTGGACGCGGCGCTCGGACCCGAGGGCGTCGACGAGCTGTTTCGCTCCCAGCGCGTGCGCGACTGGCTGCACGGGCTCGGTGAGCTCGCCCCCGGGGAATGACCCAATAGACAACGGTCGATGCGGTAGGGTGCACCCACTTTGGCCGGGTCTGGGCACTCGCACACGATCCATTCCGTCGGTTCCGAGCACGCTGCCTTCGTCTGGGACAACGCCGCCGAGCCGGTCCTGGAGATCGAGTCCGGTGAGACGGTGCAGCTCGAGTGCGCCGATGCCTCCGGCGGGCAGCTGAGCGCGGACTCCACGGCGGACGACGTCGCCGGCCTCGACCTCGGCCGGGTGAACCCGATCACCGGACCGGTGTATGTCAAGGGCGCTCAGCCCGGCGACGTGCTCGCCGTCGAGATCCTCGAGCTCACCTCCAAGAGCTGGGGGTGGACGGCGATCATCCCCGGCTTCGGCCTGCTGGCCGACGAGTTCCCGGAGCCGTGGCTGCACATCTCCCAGGTGGACCCGGCGGCCAGGCGCGTCCAGTTCACCGACGGGGTCGAACTGGCCTTCGAGCCGTTCCCGGGCACGATCGGGTTGGCGCCGCGGGAGCCCGGCCCGCACTCCGTGGTCCCCCCCTCGGAGTGGGGCGGCAACATGGATATCAAGCACCTGCGCGCGGGGACGACGCTGTACCTGCCCGTCGCGGTGCCGGGCGCGCTGTTCTCGGTGGGCGATACCCACGCGGCGATGGGCGACGCCGAGGTGTGCGGGACCGCCGTGGAGACGGCCATGGACATCGCCGTGCGCCTCACGATCCGCCAGGACATGAGCGCTCGCTATCCGCAGTACCGGATCCCGGTGGGCCGGCTGTCGGCCAGCGAGCAGTCGGCCTACCACGTGTGCACCGGGATCGGCCCTGACCTGATGGAGGCGGCGCGCGAGGCCGTCCGCGCGCTGATCGACCATGTGGTGCAGCGCTACGGCCGCAGCCGCGAAGAGGCGTACGCCATCGCCTCGGTGGCCGTCGACCTGCGCATCCACGAGATCGTCGACGTCCCCAACTGGGTCGTGGGCGCCTTCCTACCAGAAGCGATCTTCACGGCGTAGACCCCGACAACTCCAGAAGGGACAGGCGATGGCAACGCAAGTGCCGGCATCGACCAACGAGCCCCCGTCTCACGGCCTGCGCCGCGAGCTGCGCTTCTGGGAGGCGATCGCGATCTCGATCGGGATCATGGCCCCCACCGCGGCGATGGCGCTCAACGGCACCGCCCCCGCGGGCCTCATCGGACGCGCCGTCCCGCTGGCCTTCATCTTCGCCACGATCGGGGTGCTGCTGGTGTCGTATGCCTTCATCCGGCTATCGCGGTACTTCAGCCACGCCGGGTCGGTGTACGCGCTGGCGGGGGTCACGCTCGGACCGCAGATTGGGTTCATCTCCGGATGGGCGCTGCTGGGCACATACATGGCCTTCACGTGCGCCTCCACCGCCGAGGCCGGCACCTTCGGCGTGGCCTTCTTCCAGGGAACGGGGATCTGGAACAGCGCCGACTACATCTGGATCGCGCTGGCTGCGGGGGTCATCATCGCCATCCTCGCCTACGGCGACATCCGTGTCGCCACGCGCTCGCTGCTGGGCATGGAGGGCATCTCGGTGACGCTGATCGTGATCCTGATGATCGTCATCGTCGTCAAGCTCATCGCCGGCACCTCTCCGCACGGCACGTCGATCACCGTCGACGCCTTCAAGCTGCCGAGCGGCACGTCATTGTCGGCGGTGGGCAGCGCGGCCGTGTTCGGCTTCCTCTCCTTCGCGGGGTTTGAGGGCGCCGCCTCGCTCGGCGAGGAGACCGACAATCCTCGGCGTGAGATCCCGCGCGCGATCCGCAACGCCGTGCTGGCCACGGGCGCCTTCTACATCCTGTGCATCCTCGTGCAGACCTGGGGCTTCGGCGCGACGGCGACGGGCGCGAAGGCGTTCGCGGGCTCCGCGTCACCGCTCGGTGACCTGGCGCACACCTACATCGGCTCCGGCATGGAGGACTTCATCAACGCCGGGGCGACCATCAGCGCCTTCGCCAGCGGATTGGCCTCGTGCACCGCGGGCGCACGCATCCTCTTCGCCCTGAGTCGCGGCACCCGGTTCGAAGCATCGCTCGGCCGCACGTCGACGCGAAGCGGCGCCCCCGCCGGCGCCCTCACCGTGGTGCTCATCGTCGGCATCGGGGCAATCATCGTGCAGCGGCTCGCCGGCGTGAACGCGGTCAACGCGTTCTTCTACCCCGGGACGCTCGGGGTGCTGAGCCTGCTCGTCGCCTACATCGTCACCAACATCGGCGCGATTCGCTTCCTGTTCTTCAAGCAGCGCAGCGCGCCGATGTACGAGATCGTCATCCCCCTCCTGGGCATCGCGTTCCTGGGGTACACGATCTACAAGAACGTGACGGGACAGGTCTTCCCGTATAACCACTTCCCGTTCGTTGTCCTTGCCTGGCTGATCATCGGCGCGCTCATCGTGCTCGCGACCCCGAAGCTGGCGGCGCGGATCGGCGAGGGCCTTGCCCGTGACGAGGGGCTGGAGATCCCCGGGTCGGCGGAGGCCGCACCCAAGGCCGTGCCGTAACCCGTGCCCGACACCACCTACTCCCCGGCTGCGGACCGCGAGCTGCGCGCGTACCTGGCGCAGCCGCGCGGCGCCGGTCCCTGGCCGGGGGTGGTGGTGATCATGGACGCCCTGGGGCTCAGCGACGACATTCGCCTGCAGGCCGATCGCCTCGCCGCCGCCGGCTACCTCGCCTTCGCCCCCGACCTCTACTCCGGTCGGGGGATCCGGTGCGTGGCCGCCACGGTGGCGGCCAGCCGCAGCGGAAAGGGCGAGGCCTACGCCAACATCGAGGCGGCGCGCCACTGGCTGGGCGCGCGCGAGGACTGCACCGGCCGCATCGGGATCATCGGTTTCTGCATGGGCGGTGGCTTTGCCCTGCTCTCAGCGCCCCGCTACGACTTCGCCGCGGCGTCGGTGAACTACGGCGAGGTGCCCAAGGACGCCGCGGCGCGGCTGGCCGGCTGCTGCCCGGTCGTCGCGAGCTTCGGCAAGCGCGACCCGGAGCTACCGGGCCGCGCGCGGCGCCTGGAGGAGGCGCTGACCGAGCTGGGCGTCGAGCACGACATCAAGGAGTACCCCGGAGTCGGGCATGCCTTCATGAACCGGATCAACGTGGGGCCGGCGCTCAACCCGCTGATGCGCCTCGTGCGCATGCACTACGACCACCCCTCGGCCGAGGACTCCTGGCGGCGGATCCTCACCTTCTTCGATGCCCACCTGGCGCCCGGTCGACGTTCCTGACGCGTGCGGCGACGGCCTCACAGAAGATAGGTGATCAAACCTGACTAAGCAGCAATCTTTAATGTTTGCTGGCTAACCCTCAGGGCAGAGCGTGAACGTGGGGGCTGCAGACATCGGACCACGGAACTAGGGAGTCATACCGACGGTGCCGTGCCGGTGTTTGTGCTCGTGGTGCCTGCGTCGGCACTCGCTCCGGGCAGTCCGCTCGGAGCGGTGCCGGCTCCGGCGTCGCGCTCTCCGGGCGCTGAACTGACCCCTACTCCGCCAGCGCGTGGACCAGCGGTGCGCCCGTCCGCTCGCTGCCGGCGCCGCCAGGGGTCGGAGCGGTGACCTGAATGGCCATGACGGCGGTGTCATCGGGCAGGCGCACGGGCGGTGTGCCGAGCGCGCGGTCCTCGATCTGGGCAATCAGGTCATCCACGTCGCGGAACGTCAACGACGCAAGCAGCGAGCGCAGGGCCGAATCACCGGCCACCCGGGGGTTGCGCTCGATCAGCCCGTCGGTGTAGAGCAGCAGCGTGTCCTCCGGCTGCAGGTCGATCGTGACCTCCGGGAACTCCGCGGCCCCGAACACGCCCAGCAGAGGTCCATGGCCACTCAGCGTCTCGATCTTCCCGGACGCCCGGCGTACCAGCGGCGGCGGATGGCCGCCGGTGGCCAGGGTCACCCTGACCCCGCGCGCCACCGGATCCAGCCGCCCGTAGAGCGCGGTGCAGAACCGATCGTGGTCTGACGTGCGCAGCTCCTCGTTGACCATGGCCAGCACATCGCGGGGCCGGGACACCAGTCGGGCGATCGATCGTGTCGCGTGGCGGGTCAACGCGGTCACCGCCGCCGCCTCGGCGCCATGCCCGCACACGTCGCCGATGACGAAGCCCCAGGCCTCGCCGGGCAGCGCGAACAGGTCATAGAAGTCACCGCCGACGTCCAGCCCGCGTTCGGCGGGATGGAAGCTCACCGCGGCGCGCAGGCCCGGGACCTGCGGCAGCGCCCGCGGCAGCAGGCTGCTCTGCAGCTCCTCCAGGCGCCGCGTCCGGTTCTCGGCATCGCGGGCGCGGCCGATGGCGACGCCGGCCGTCCGCGCCAGCAGGTCCACGACGCGATGATCCTCGTCTGACGGCTCGCGGGGCTCGTCGTAGAAGACGCCCAGGGTCCCGACGAGCTCCCCGTCGTCGGCGCGCAGCGGTGTCGACCAGACGACCCGGATCCCCAGCTCCTGCGCGCGCTTGCGATAGGGCGCCCAACCGGGCGCGGTCTGCGTATCGGTGACCACGACGGTTTCACCGGTGAACGCCGCTGCTCCTGGCGTATTGGGCCCGATCTCGATGCCCTCGGCGGCCTCCCGGTAGGCCGGCGGCAGGCTCGGCGACGCGCCGTGCACGAGGTGATGACCGTCCGTGCTGAGCAGCATGATCGCGCTCTTGGCCGGCGACTCGGACAGCTCCTCCACGCAGTGCACGATCGACTCGAGCACGCGGTCGAGCGATACCCCGTTGGCGATGAGCGCGAGGATGTCGCGCTGGGCGGCGAGCAGCCGCTCGCTGCGCACGCGCTCGGAGACATCCTGGAACACGAGCACGCCGCCGACGACCTCGCCGGCCTCGTCGCGGACCGGCGCGGCGCTGATGCGTATGACGATCGTGCGCCCGTCGCCCCGGACATAGAGCATGTCCTGGTCCTCGACGACCTCGCCGCTGAGCATGGCGCGCGCCAGCGGCCCCTCGTCGCGCCTGAGGCGCTCGCGCTGCAACGTGTAGAGCTCGTAGCCGTCGTAGTCGCCGCCGTCCACGTAGGGCACGATCCCGTGCCCGAGGATCTCAGCCGCCTGGCGGTTGGAGATGACGATCCGGCGTGACGGTGCCTCGGCCAGCATGACCCCCGCGGGCATCTGCTGGACGGTCTGCTCCAGCCGCCGTTGCTCGGCGCGCAGCTCGGCAGCGGCCTCGCGACGCAGCGCCGACAGGTCCAGGTGGGCGCGGACACGAGCCAGCAGCTCGCGGCCCGAGAACGGCTTGGGCAGGTAGTCGTCGGCCCCCGCCCTGAGGCCCTCGATGGCGGCCTCCTCGCCGGCCCGGGCGGACAGCAGGATGATCGGCAGGTCCTGCGTATCGGGCGACGAGCGCACCGCCTGGAGCACCTCGTAGCCGTCGCGGCCGGGCATCATCACATCGGAAATGAGCAGGTCGGGCGGCCGGTCTTGGATCACGCGCAGCGCCGTGTCGCCGTCGCTCACGGCCTCGACGTCGAACTGCGCCGTCAGCAGCGTGGTGAGATAGCGGCGCAGATCGGGGTTGTCGTCGACGATCAGCACCAGGGACCGGGCCTTGGCGGCCGAGGGCGATCCCACGGCGGGAAACACCCCCGGGGTGAGCCGGTCGGCCGGCGTCTCAATCCAGCTCATCGCCTCCTCCACGAACAGCGCGGCGATCGACGCCGCCGGCTCCACGCTCTCCTCGTACACCTGATCTGCGGGCAGGTGCGAGGACCCGAACGGGATGGAGACCGTGAACTCCGAGCCCGCGCCCAGGGTGCTCACCGCCGCCACCTCGCCACCGTGCAGCTCGGTCAGCTCCTCGACCAGCGCCAGTCCGATGCCGGTGCCCTCATAGCTGCGCGCCACGCTGCGCACCCGATGGAAGCGTTGGAAGAGACGCTCCATCTCCTCGGGGGCGATGCCCGTGCCGGTGTCCTTGACCGAGAGCTGGACGTGGTCGTCGAGGTTGCGCAATCGCACCTCGATCGAGCCCTCGACCGTGGCCTTGAACGCGTTGGAGATGAGGTTGAGGACAATCCGCTCCCACAGGTCCTGGTCCAGGTAGACCGGCTTTGCCGACGGCTCGCAATCGAGCACCAGCTCAACCCCGGCGCGGTCAATCGCCTCCCGGAAGGTGCCGGCCAGATCGGCGGTGAGCCTGGCCACGTCGGTGGGGCGAAACTCGGCGCGCATGCGCCCCGCCTCGGCGCGCGAGAAGTCGAGCAGCCCATTGACGAGCTTGAGCAGGCGCATGGCGTTTCGGTGCACCATCTCCAGGCGCTCGGGCGCCAGGCCACCGGAGTCCCCGAGCGCATCATGAAGCGGTCCCAGCATCAGCGTCAGCGGTGTGCGGAACTCGTGGCTGACGTTGGAGAAGAACGCGGTCTTGGCCCGATCGAGCTCCTCGAGCTGAGCGGCGCGCCGACGCTCGGCGTCATACGTGCGCGACGCCGCCAGGCCGGCCGAGAGATGCTGGGCGATGAGCTCGATGAAGGACCGGTACTCCGTGTCCAGGTCGCAGTAGCGGTTGAGCGCGGCGACGAAGAAGCCGTAGGGGCGCTCGTGTGCGGGCTGGATGATCGGCAGCAGCATCGCGCGCACCGGCGGCTCGTCCCACGCGCCCGTGGGCAGTTCGCCGTAGCGCGCGGGGTCAAGCGGGATGAGCATCTCGAGACCCAGCGAGAGCTCGCGCACCGGCCACGGCGGTGTGTCGTCTGAGAGCCCGATCACCCCGGGCGCGGCCGGGTGGCCCTCCTCGATCCCGCTGGAGCACGCCAGGTTGGCCTCGTCATCGTCGAACAGGTAGATGGCGGTGAACGGAAGCGAGCGCGGGTTGTCGCCGAGCACCGCACACGCCGCGTCCAGGAACTCGTGCTCCTCGCGCACCCCCGACGACACGGAGCCCAGCTCGCGCAGCGTCGACATCCGCCGCTGCGTGATGACCCGCTTGGTGTCCTCGCTGACGACGCACAGCATCCCGGTGATCGCGCCATCGTCGGCGGCCAGTGGGCTGTAGGAGAAGGTGTGGTAGGTCTCCTCGGGGTATCCGCTGCGTTCGAGGATGAGCATGAGCGCCTCGTCCCAGGTCGCCTGACCGGTGCTGAGGACGTTGGCGATCCGAGGGCCGATCTCAGGCCAGATCTCCGCCCACACCTCCTGCGCGGGGCGGCCCAGCGCCCACGGGTACTTCTGCCCGAGCGTGTCGCGCCGGTAGGCGCCGTTGCACAGGAAGGTCAGCTCCGGGCCCCACGCCATCCACATGGCAAACCGCGAGGGCAGGAGCACCCGGACGACGGTCGCCAGTGCGTTGGGCCACTCGTCGATCGGGCCGAGCGGCGTCGCCGCCCAGTCGACCTCGAGCATGTCCTCGCCCACCTGCCCGGTCTGGCCCAGGAAGTCGCGCAGACTCTGGGGCGTGGCCTCAGTGCTCACGCCCCGACTCCCCCCGGCGAGCGAGTGCGCGGCCAGTCATCAAAAAGTCATCCCGGGTGCTTGGCGTACTTCAAAGAGGGTTCCGGTCGGCGGCTGCCAGTTCCAGGTGCGATGGTACAGGCCCGTGTACGAAACGCCTGCTGATATGGAGGACTTGCAAGCGCTGCTGGACCACAGCATCACCGAGGCCAGCCCCTTCCTACGCGCCTCATTTGAGATGCCCGCGCACTCGCTCTCGGCCGCTGCGTTCCACGTGCCGACGGTGGCGGAGTCGGCCCGGGGGCGGCACCTGGCGCGCCGGCCGGCGGCGAGTCTCACCTATTTCGAGGGCACCGACGTCGCCCTGATCGCCCACGGTCAGATGCGCGTCATCGGACAGGACGACTCGGCGTTTGCCGACATCGACCGGGACTGGCGCAAGGGGGGCCTTGAGAGCCCGACGGAGTGGAGCGGCAGTCCGGTGTACCTGCGGATGGAGCCGGCCACGCTCTATACGTACGCGCGGTTCCCGGAGCGGATCGGCGTGGGGTGAGGCCGGCTACAGCTGGCGCGAGGACCAGAGCACTGCGGCCAGCACCACGCTGACGATCGAGACGACGAGGCCGACGACCCACCCCTTGGAGTTGCTGGAGACCATGATGGCGCCGATGGCAACGCCGATCCCGACGATGCCGCAGGTGGCGATGATCCGGACGACGAGCCGCTCGAAACCCGAGCGGCGGCGCTCCCGCGGAGGAAGCATGTTGTGTGAGTTCAGGCGGGCCGGCGCATCCTCGGCCACCATCGTCTCCGGGGCGGGCTCGGAGTCGGGTGCGAGGGGCTCGGGCGCGACGGGCTCGCGCGCCATCTCGCCGGGCGGATCGTGCTCAGTGGTCATCCCCTACCTTCCTATCACCCCCTCCTAAGCGCGGCAAACATCGCGAGGCTGCCGCTGGACGCCGATCGAAGGCCACAAGTAGGATCCGGGCCGATGAGGAGCCGGTGAGGAGGGGCGTCAGATGAGCACCACCGTCCGCAAGCCGCAATCCGTAGCCGACGTCGTCGGCCAGACCCTGGCGGCCACGGGCGTGACTGACGCCTTCGGGGTCCTCGGCTCCGGCAACCTCATCGTCACCAACGCGTTGTGTTCGCGCGGGGCCCGGTTTCACCATGCCCGGCGCGAGGACGGGGCGATCTGCATGGCCGACGGGTACGCGCGCGTGAGCGGCAATGTCGGCATCTGCAGCGTGCATCAGGGCCCCGGCCTGACCAACACGGTCACCGGGCTCACCGAGGCGGTGAAGAGCCGCACCCCCCTGCTGGTCCTGGCCGGCGAGTCACCCGCCGCGGCGCTCACGTCCAACTTCCGCATCGACCAGCCGGGTCTGGCCGAGTCCGTGGGCGCGGCCGCCGACCGCGTCCAGAGCCCCGCCACCGCCGCCGACGACGCCCAGCGCGCCTACCAGCGGGCGGTCATCGAGCGCCGGCCCGTCGTGCTGATGCTGCCGATCGACATCCAGCCCCAGGCGCCCGAGGCGCTGGAGCCCAGCCAGCCGCCGCTGCCTGCCTTCCCCACGCCCGATCCGTCCGCGCCGTCGATCACGGCGATCGCCGACCTCCTGCAGGAGGCGGAGCGCCCCGTGATCATCGCCGGGCGGGGCGCGGTGCTTGCCGGCGCGCGCGACGAGCTCGAGCGGCTGGGCGCGATCACCGGCGCGTTGCTGGCAACCTCGGCGCCGGCCAACGGCCTATTCGCAGGGCTCCCCTACGCGCTGGGTATCTCCGGTGGCTTTGCCTCCCCGTTCGCCGCCGACGTCCTGCCCCGGGCCGACGTGGTGATCGTCGCCGGCGCGTCGGTCAACGACTGGACCACGCGCCACGGCCAGCTCATCGCCGGCACCGCCAAGCTTGCCCAGATCGACATCGAGGCGCGCGCCTTCGGGCTCAACCGTCCCGCCGACCTCACCATGCTCGGCGACGCCGCCGCCGCCGGGCGGATGCTGGCCGACGAGCTTCAGCGCCGCGGCCACCGCGCCACCGGCTGGCGGACCGAGGAGATGGCGCGCGACATCGCCGCCAACGGCTGGGCCGGCGACCCCTACGAGGACGCCTCCACCGACGAATGGATCGATCCCCGCACGCTGTCGATCGCGCTGGAGAGCCGGCTGCCCGCCGAGAAGGCAGTGGCCGTCGACTCTGGGCATTTCCTCGGCTACCCGGCGATGTTCCTGTCCGTGCCCGACGCTCGCGCATGGGTGTTCCCCAACGGCTTTCAGTCCGTGGGGCTGGGGCTCGGCAACGCCATCGGGGCCGCCATCGCCCGGCCCGACCGCCTCACCGTGGCCGCGATCGGCGACGGCGGCGCGTTCATGGCCCTGGCCGAGATCGAGACCGCGGCCCGTCTCGGGCTCAAGCTGCTCGTCCTCATCTACGACGACCGCGCCTACGGCGCCGAGGTCCACCACTTCGCCCCCATGGGCCACGACGTCTCGCTGGTGCAGTTCCCCGATGCCGACCTCGCCGCGATCGCCCGCGCGTCCGGCGCCCAGGCAGCCACGGTCCGCCGCACCGAGGACCTCGATGTGGTCGACGCATGGCTGGCCGAGTCCGAGCCGCGCCCGCTGGTGCTCGACGCCAAGGTCAACCCCACCATCTGTGCAGAATGGCTGGCGGAAGCGTTCCGCGCCGGCTGACGCCTGACCCGCCCTTCCGCCCCATCACCGACAAAGGAGAGCCGCCATGTCCAGCACCCAAGCCAGCCACGTCTCCGCGCTGCTCGACGGGCTCGCCTCGGGCGCGGTGCAGGTCATCGACCTGACCCAGCCGCTGAGCGAGACCACGCCGGTCCTCCAGCTGCCGCCCCCGTTTGCCAACACTCCCGGCCTGAGCCGGGAGGAGATCTCCAAGTACGACGACCGCGGCCCCGCCTGGGCCTGGTACACGCTGACCATCGGCGAGCACGTGGGCACGCATACCGACGCGCCCATCCACTGGGTGACGGGCAAGGACGGCGCCGACATCGGGTCGATCCCGGTGCAGACGCTGGTGGGCCCGGCCTGCGTCATCGAGAAGACGGCCGAGACCGAGGCCGCCGGCGGCGACTACCTGCTCACCGTGGCCGACCTCGAGGCGTGGGAGGCCGAGAACGGGCGCATCCCCGACGGGGCGTGGGTGCTGCTGCGCACCGGCTGGGGCTCGCGCGCGCACGATCAGGACCTGTTCCTCAACGCCGGCGAGAACGGGCCGCAGACGCCGGGGCCTGACGTCGAGGCCTCCCGCTGGCTGGCTTCGGAGCGCGGGATCGCCGGGTTCGGGACCGAGTGCGTGGGCATCGATGCCGGCTCGGCCGGCGGCATGGACCCGCCGTTCCCCCTGCACAACTTCCTGCTGGGCTCGGGCAAGCTCGGCCTCACCCAGCTGGCCAACCTCGACCAGCTCCCGACCGCCGGGGCCATGATCGTGGTGTGTCCGCTGCGCCTGGTCGGCGGCACCGGGAGCCCCAGCCGGGTGCTGGCGTTCGTGGCCAACGGCTAGCGCCTCCGGCGCTCGGTTCACAGCGCAATGGCAGGCCGGGCCGACGCGGCGGCGCTCGACGACGCCGATGAGCTGCGCGCCTTCCACGACCGTTTTCTGGTCGCAGCCGACGGGCTGATCTATCTGGACGGCAACTCGCTGGGGCGGCTGCCGCGCGACGCCGCGGCCCGACTCACCGCGGTGGTGCAGCGCCAGTGGGGCGAGCGGCTCATCCGCGCCTGGAGCGAGGGATGGATGGAGCTGCCGCACACGCTCGGAGACCGCCTGGGCGCGGAGTTGCTGGGCGCGGCGGCCGGCCAGGTGGCGATCGCCGACTCCACGACGGTCTGCTTCTACAAGCTGGCGGCGGCGGCGTTGAGCGCCCGCCCCGGCCGCACGCAGATCATCACCGACGTCGACAACTTCCCCACCGACCGCTACGTGCTGGAGAGCCTGGCCGCCGAACGGGGCCTGGAGATCCTGTGGGTGAGGGCCGACCCCGACGCCGGCCCGGAGCCGCGTCATGTGCAGGAGCTCATCTCAGAGCGCACCGCACTGGTCACGTTCTCGCACGTCAACTACCGCTCGGCGTTCATCCTGGACGCGCGCGGGATCAGCGCCCTGGCGCACGAAGCAGGCGCGCTGGCCCTGTGGGACCTCAGCCACAGCGCGGGGGCGATCCCGGTGCACCTCGATGCCGACGGAGTCGACCTCGCCGTGGGCTGCACGTACAAGTACCTCAACGGCGGCCCGGGCGCGCCCGCCTACCTGTACGTCCGCGCCGAGCACCAGGGCGCATTGCGCCAGCCGATCTGGGGATGGCTGGGCCGCCGGGACCCCTTTGAGATGGCGCCCGGCTACATCCCGGGCGAGGGCATCTCGGCGATGCTCTCGGGCACGCCGCCGGTGCTGGCGCTCACCGCCGTGGCGGCCGGGCTGGATCTGGTGGTGGAGGCGGGGATCGACGCCATCCGCCACAAGTCGATCGGCCTCACCGAGTACGCGATCGCGCTGATCGACGACTGGCTGACGCCGCTGGGGTGCTCGGTGGGCTCTCCGCGCGCGGCCGGCCGGCGCGGGTCCCACGTGGCGCTGGTGCACCCCGAGGCGCGGACGCTCTCACAGCGGCTCATCGACGAGGGCGTGGTGGTGGACTTCCGCACCCCTGACGTCATCCGGCTCGGGCTCTCGCCGCTGACCACCCGCTTCACCGACGTCTACGACGGGCTGGACCGGCTGCGCCGGATGCTCAGCTGACGGCGCTTCTCGACTTGGCCTTGGGCTCATCGCGGAGCGGCAGGTAGGGCTCCTCCTCGGCCGGATGGCCGCCGATGATCTGGCGTCCGCGCTCGAGCTCCGCGTTGAACTCGGCCCCGAGCAGGATGGCGATGTTGGTGAGCCACAGCCATATGAGGAACACCACCACCGACGCCAGCGCTCCATAGGTCTTGTTGTAGGAGCTGAAGTTGGCCACATAGAGGGCGAACAGCGCCGACACGATGATCCACAGCACCACGGCCAGCACGCTGCCGGGGCTGACCCAGGCAAAGCCGGGCTGACGCACGTTGGGGGCAGCGTAATAGAGGATGGCGAGGATCCCGGAGATGATCAGCAGCATCACCGGCCACTTGGCGATGTCCCAGATCTGCACCGCGGTGGAGCCGACGCCGATCAGGTTGCCCACCTTGCCCGCCAGCGAGCCGGTGAGGACCACGGCCAGAGCGCTCAACGTCAACAGGATCACCGTGATGAGGGTCACCGCCAGGCGGATGGGGATCGTCTTGTAGATCGGCCGTCCCTCGGGCACGTCCCACACCACGTTCGAGGCCCGCATGAACGCGGCCACATAGCCCGACGCAGACCACAGCGCCACCACCAGGCCGACGATGAACAGGACACCGGCGGTCCCCTGGTGTGACTGAATGTTGGTGATGGCGTGCTGGAAGATGGTCTTCGCCTCTCCGGGCGCCACCGCCCCGAGGTTCTGGAGCAACGGCTGGGTCGCGGAAGTGCCGATCAAGCCCAGCACTGACACGATCACGATCAGCATCGGGAAGATCGCCAGGACGCCGTAGTACGTGAGCGCCGCCGCGAGGTCGGTGAGGTTGTCGGCCTTGAACTCGCGCACGGTGCGCTTGAGCACTCCGCCCCACGCGGGCTTGGGCACATCGGTCGGCTGCTCGGGCTCCTGCTGTTCGGCCAGCCCGGATCGCGTCCGCTCGCTCATCTCGTTTCCCCTTGGTAGACGCCTGGCACCGGCGCGGCGGTTGGACGGGCCGCGCGCGTTTAGTTAGTGCTGCCCCGCCCGCGGGCGTCTACACACTCAGGTGAAGGTTGGCGGCGGTCAGCGCGCGCCGGCCGGAGGCGGTGGCGGCGCCGTGCAGGCGCGTGCGGATCGCCGTCTGGGCGCGCCCGAACGCCTTCTCGTCGTTCTCGAGCTGCCACAGCGAGTTGGCCAGCGACCCGACGGCGTCGAGCTCGAAGGCGAGCTGCTCGGGGTCGGTGCCGGGCTTGAGCTGACCGGATTTGGCGGCCACCTTGGCGTGGTGGACGATCGCGGCCATCCAGCGGCGCTTCTGAGCGGCGATGGCGTCGCGCACCGGCCCCGGGCGCGCGTCGAACTCGTGGTAGGCGTTGGAGAAGAAGCAGCCGCCGCTCATCCCCGGGTCACGGAAGTAGCGCAGCCAGGACTCCATCAACGCGACGAGCTGGACGACGCCGGGCTCCACGTCGGCGACCGGGTGCCACACCTGCTCCTCGAACAGCTCCGAGGCCGCTTGCACGGTCTCGAGCTGGAGGTCCAGCTTGGAGCCGAAGTGGGCGAAGAGCCCGCTCTTGGACACGCCGAGCTCTGAGGCGAGACGGCCGATGGTCAGACCCTCCAGGCCATCGACGGAGGCGATGTCGACGGCCTTGGCCAGGATCGCGCGCTTGGTGCGATCGCCGCGGAGCTTGCGCCCGTCCTGGGTCTCGTCGGTGGTCTGGGTGGCATCAGGGGTCACGAAATTCGGACTTGACAATAGCACGATCGTTCGTATAAAAAGAAAAAGCACGACCGTTCGTTCTTGTGACCTGAGGAGTCGTTGGAGCCATGTTTCGTTCGCATCACAGCCGCGTCCTGACGCTCGCCGCCGGCGCCGCGTTCCTGGCGCTGCTCGACGTCACCGTCGTCAATCTGGCCATCCCCGCGCTCGGCCGCGCCTACCCGAGCACGAGCGTGACCACCCTCTCGTGGGTGATCACCGCCTACGCCACCACGTTCGCCGCGCTGCTCGCCCCCGCCGGCCGGCTGGCCGACGTGATCGGCCGGCGCACGCTGTACCGGGTCGGCGTCGGTGGGTTCGCCGCGCTGTCGCTCATCTGCGCCCTGGCGCCCAACGTGCCGGTGCTGCTCGCGGCCCGCGCGGTGCAGGGGGCGTTCGCGGCGACGATGATCCCCGCCTCGCTGGCGATCCTGCTGGCCGACACTCCGGCCAAGCAGCGCGGCACGTCGGTGGCGCTGTGGAGCGCCGCCGGCGCCTTCGCCGCCGCCGTGGGGCCGAGCGTCGGCGGGGTGCTCGTCGCCGCCTTCGGCTGGCGCTCGCTGTTCGTCATCAACGTCCCCGCCGGACTGGCCCTGGCCGCCGCGGCGGGCATCCTGCCGCGTACCGCCACGGCGCACACCCGCCTGCCCGATGCGCTCGGCACCGTGCTGCTGGCCTGCGGGATCGGGCTGGCCGCGCTCGGGCTGTCGCAGGGCTCGGTGTGGGGCTGGAGCGACGCCCGCACGATCGCCAGCCTCGCCGGCGGCGTCGCCGGAACCGTCGCCGCGGTCCAGCGCTCGCGGGGCATGCCGGTGCCGGCGATCGAAACCGGCCTGTGGAAGCACCGCACGTTCGCGCTGGCCAACGGATCCTCGCTGCTGTATGGAGCCAGCCTCTATGCCTGGATGCTCTTGGGCGTGCTCGTGCTCACCGAGCTGTGGGGATACTCAGAGCTGCAGGCGGGCCTGGCGATGACCCCGGGCGCGATCGCCGCCAGCATCTCGGCCGTCGTGGTGGGGCGCCGGGCCACCCCGCGCACCGCGGTCGCCGCCGGGGCGGCGCTGATGGCGGCCTCGGGCCTGTTCATCGCCGCCACGCTTCCCACCCATGGCGAGTTCCTCGGCTATTGGCTGCCGATCGGGCTGGTGCTGGGCGCGGGCATGGGCATGGTGACCACCGGCACCTCCACCGCGGCCGCGCTGTCGGTCCCGCCGCACTCCTTCGCCGCCGGCACCGGCCTGAACCAGACCGCCCGGCAGGTCGGCGGGGCGCTCGGCGTGGCCACGCTGGCCACGATCCTGCGCTCGGGCGCCAGCGGCCAAGCCGCGACGTTCGCCCACGTGTACGTGTTCGTGTCGCTGCTAGCGCTCGCCGCCGGTTTCGTCGGGTTGGGCCTCGTCCTCCGCCCAGCGGAGGCAGCGAGCGACGCTGCAGCCGCCCAGGTGGCCGCCGCACCCGCGCGCTGACGCCCGGCGGGCTGCCGCAGCCCGACGAGCAACCGTGCCCGGTGTGACTCTGAGCAAAAAGGCGCCCGAAACGGGCACTTTGTTGCTCAGAGTCCGCCGAGGTCACAAACCGGTTGCCGTGTGCTCTGTGGTTTCAGACGCTGCAGAGCGCACGCCCCGCGTTCGTTGGTTGAGTGCGTGCGAGCGTGAGTCATGCCGACGTCACAGAGCACACGCCCGACTGCGCTGGTCCGTGCGGTCTGTGGCGTCGGGGCGCAGCGGGTCCGGCTAGGACCAGCCCTCCGGGGCGATGAGCAGCTCGGGCGGGTCGGGCTCGAAGGAGCGCTGGAGCTCCTTGCGCACGTCGTCGCCACGCCCGGTCGGCGGCTTGCGGCTGCCGGCCTGATATTGCGGGACCCATTCGATCCCGTCGCCGGCGTACTCCTGCTCGGCGGCGGCGTGCAGCGTCCAGTGCGGGTCATAGAGGTGCGGGCGGGCCAGGGCGCACATGTCGGCGCGGCCGGCGAGCACGATCGTGTTGACGTCGTCGTAGCTGGCGATGGCGCCGACGGCGATCGTCGGCAGGCCGACCTCGTTGCGGATGCGGTCGGCGAAGGGGGTCTGAAAGCTGCGGCCGAACGCGGGGCGCTCCTCGGGGTCGACCTGCCCCGAGGACACGTCGACCACGTCGCAGCGATGCTCGGCCAGCATCCGCGCGAAGGTGACCGCGTCGTCGGGCGTGAAGCCGCCCTCGATCCAGTCGGTGGCCGAGATGCGCACGCTCATCGGCTTGTCCTGCGGCCATACCGCGCGGCACGCGTCGAACACCTCGAGCGGGAAGCGCGCACGGTTCTCCAGCGAGCCGCCGTACTCGTCGCCCCGCTGGTTGGTGATCGGCGAGAGGAAGCTCGAGAGCAGGTAGCCGTGGGCGCAGTGCAGCTCGAGCAGATCGAACCCCGCCTCCTCGGCACCTCGGGTGGCGGCCACGAACTGGTCGCGGACCGCGTCCATGTCGGCGCGGGTCATCTCGCGCGGGACCTGGTTGAGCTCGGAGTAGGCGATCGGCGAGGGCGCGATCACCTCCCAGTTGCCCTCCTCCAGCGGCTCGTCGATCCCCAGCCACATCAATTTGGTTGAGCCTTTCCGTCCCGAGTGCCCAAGCTGGGCAGCCATCGCACAACCGCCGTGGTGGTGGGCGAAGTCCACGATCCGCTTCCAGGCCTGGACGTGCTCGGGGCGGTACATGCCCGCGCACCCGGGCGTGATCCGCCCGATGTCCGACACGCAGATCATCTCGGTGTAGACGAGCGCGGCGCCGCCCAGGGCGCGGCCGCCGAGATGCACCAGGTGAAAGTCAGACGGCGTGCCGTCGACCGCGGAGTACATGTCCATCGGCGAGACGACGACCCGGTTGGGCAGCTCCAGGCCCCGCAGCCGGAACGGCGCGAACATCGGCGGGCGCGCGCTGAAGCCGCCGCGGTCGGCGAACAGGTCGTCCACGTCGGCCACGAACCCCTCGTCGCGCAGGCGCAGGTTGTCGTAGGTGATGCGGCGGCTGCGGGTGAGCAGGTTGAAGGCGAACTGCAGGCGGGGCTGATCGACGTAGCGCGCGATCCCCTCAAACCACTCCAGCGACCCCTGGGCGGCGCGCTGGGTGGACTCGACGATCGGGCGGCGCTCGGCCTCGTAGGCCTCCAGCGCCGCCGGCACGTCATCAAGACCGTGCGCGCGGAACGCCCAGGCCAGCGCCACCGCGTCCTCCATGGCCAGCTTGGTCCCCGAGCCGATCGAGAAGTGGGCCGTGTGGGCGGCGTCGCCGAGCAGCACGACGTTGCCCGAGCACCAGGACGCGTTGCGCACGGTCACGAAGGTGATCCACTTGGAGTTGTTGGCCTGCAGCGTGTGGCCCTCCAGGGCGTCGGCGAACAGCTCCTGGCAGTAGGCCACGCTGGCCTCGTCGCTCACCCCCGGCGGGAGCGGCGCCCCACCGGCCAGCTCGCCCAGGCCTGCGCGCTGCCACGTCTCCTCGGGCACCTCGACGATGAAGGTGCTCATCTCCGAGCTGTACGGGTAGGCGTGGGCCTGCAGGACGCCCGCGGGGGGCTCGGCGATGAAGAACTTGAAGGCGTCGAAGACCAGGTCGGTGCCCATCCACATGTAGCGGCAGCGGCGGGGGTCCAGCGCGGGCTGGAAATCATCCGCGCGAGCGCCACGCAGCGCGCTCGACGCCCCGTCGGCGGCGACCACCACGTCGAACTCGGCGGCCAGCTCGTCCACGGACGGGGCCTCGGTCTCAAACCGGATCTCCGCGCCCAGCGCCCGTGCCCGGCGCTGGAGGATGCCGAGCAGCTCCTTGCGCCCGAGCGCTGAGAACCCGTGTCCCCCCGACCGCGTCTTGTGCCCGCGGTGGTGGATGTCGATGTCGGTCCAGTGGACGAAGCCGTCGGTGATCTGGCGGTAGCTGAGCGGGTCGGCGTGCTCGAACACGGTCAGCGTCTCGTCGGAGAACACCACTCCGAAGCCGAAGGCGTCCTCGGCGCGGTTGCGCTCGAAGATGACGATCTCCGAGTCGGGCGCCACGCGGCGCATGAGAATGGAGAAGTACAGCCCGCCCGGGCCGCCGCCGGCTACCGCGATCCGCATGGCATCAGCCTAACGACCGGCTTGCAGAGCGGCACGACCTCAGACGTCGAGGTCGGAGAGGTGCTCGTAGCGGAGCGCCAGCCCGTTGACGACGTTGTGCATCAGCCCCAGCGCGGCCCGCGTGTTGGCGGCGGCGACCGGGGGCAGGTCCTCGGCGCACAGGGCCTTGAGCTCGTCGTAGACCGCCAGCAGCCGCGCCTCGGCGTCGGTGAGCTCTGAGCCGAGCAGGTCCTGGGAGCTCATGACGGCGCCCCGATCGGCAGGTCGCGCTTGTCGATCGTGCGCTTGGCCTTGAGCTCGAAGCGCGGCAGCTCGCCGGCACCGGCCTGCTCGATCCGGAAGTTCAGGCCCTCGTGGGCCTGGGCCAGGCGCTTGTGCAGAGTGTCCGAGAGCCCGTCCCAGTCCGACGTGGCGTCCGTCTTGAGCTCGACGCGCAGCGTGATCTCGTCGCGGACGCCCTCGCGGGTGATGACGGTCTGGAACTCGTCGACCTCGGCGTACTCGCGCACGATCGCCTCGATCGCCCGCGGGTAGACGTTGGTGCCGCGGATGATCTTCATGTCGTCGACGCGGCCGAGGATCCCGCCCTCGTAGATGTCGTACACGCGTCCGCACGCGCAGGTGGAGGCGGGCACCTTGCACACCAGGTCGCCGGTGCGGTAGCGCAACAGGGGGATGGCGCCGCGCCCGAACGAGGTGACCACGCGCTCGCCGCGCTGCCCGTAGTCGACGGGCTCGAGCGTGGCCGGGTCGATGACCTCCTCGATCACGTGGTCCTCGATGATGTGGGTGCCGCCGGGCTGATGCTCGCACTCGAACACCATGATCGTCCCGATCTCGGTC
This sequence comes from uncultured Actinomycetota bacterium, assembly GCA_963708835.1. Classification (GTDB taxonomy): domain Bacteria; phylum Actinomycetota; class Thermoleophilia; order Solirubrobacterales; family Solirubrobacteraceae; genus Palsa-465. Next base: position 135,182 of record CAVPUB010000007.1, read on the forward strand.
ATGCCGGCGGTGTCGAAGGCCTTGGCGCCCCACTGCTCCTCGATCAGCGCCTTGGTCTGCGGGATCGAACCGGCCGGCTCGCCCGACAGGATGAGGCGGCTCACCGCCGAGCCGGGGAGGTCGACGCCCAGCGTGTGGGCCTCCTGGGCCAGGCGCAGGGCATAGGTGGGCGTCGAGGCCACGACGGTGGCGCCGAAGTCGACGATCTGGCGCACCCGGGCCTCGGTGGTCTGCGCGCCGCCGGGGACGTTGAGCACCCCGATCTTCTCCATCGAATAGTGCAGGCCCCAGAAGCCGATGAAGGAGCCGTAGCCGAAAGCGATGTAGGCGGTGTCGCCGGGGCGCACCCCACAGCCCCAGATCCCATACGCCCACATCTCGGCGATCCAGGCCCAGTCCTTGCGGGAGTCAAGCGCGCGCAGCGGCCCCTTGCCCGTGGTCCCCGACGTGGTGTGCACGCGGATGGCGCCGGCGCCATCGATCGTGGGCAGCTCGCCGTAGGGCGGGTGCTCGAACTGGGAGTCCATCCAGTTCTCGCGGGTGAGCATCGGCAGCGAGCGCAGGTCCGCCAGCGAGGTGAGCGCGTCGGGATCGACGTCGGCCAGCGTGCGCCGGTACCACGGGCTGCGCTCCTTGGCCCAGGCGATCTGACGGCGCAGCTTGGCCAGCTGCAGCGCCTCGAGCTGCGGGCGCTCGAGCGTCTCGACCTTGGGGTTCCAATACGCGCTATCTGCTGCCAAATCTGCCTCGGCGCGGCAGCATACCTGACCCACTAGGCCTCCCCGTCGGCTCAGTTGGTCGAGTATCGTCGGCCCGCATGAGCCCGTTTCGCGCCAGTGCCCCGCTGACCGAGGAGTGGCAGAACTTCGCGTTCTCCGTGACCGACGGCGTGGCCACGGTGCGGCTCAACCGCCCCGACAAGCTCAACGCGCTGACCTTCCAGGCCTACGCGGACCTGCGCGACCTCGTGGCCGAGCTGCCCGCGCGCGGCGACGTGCGGACGCTCGTCATCGCGGGCGAGGGCCACGGCTTCTGCTCGGGGGGAGACGTGGAGGAGATCATCGGCCCGCTGCAGGACATGGGCACCGCGGAGCTGCTCGAGTTCACGCGCATGACCGGCACCGTCGTCAAAGCCCTGCGCGAGTGCCCGGTGCCCGTTATCGCGGCCATCAACGGCGTGGCCGCGGGCGCCGGGGCGGTCCTGGCGCTGGCCTGCGATTTCCGCGTGATGGCCGAGTCGGCGTCGTTCGCCTTCCTGTTCACGCGCGTGGGGCTGGCCGGAGCCGACATGGGGTCGGCCTACCTGCTGCCGCGCATCGTGGGGCTGGGCCGGGCTACCGAGCTGCTCATGCTCGGCGACAAGATCACCGCGCGGCGCTGCCACGAGATCGGGTTGGCCACCTCGGTGACCGCCGACAACCACCTCCCAGACCACGTGAGCGCGCTGGCCCAGCGGCTGGCCGAGGGTCCGGCGTTCGCCTACTCCACCACCAAGTCGCTGCTCACGCGCGAGCTCGACATGGCGCTGGGGCCGGCGATCGAGCTCGAAGCGATCACGCAGGCGCTGCTCATGCACTCCGAGGACTTCGAGGAGTTCTATGCGGCCTGGAGCGAGGGGCGCCGCCCGGAATGGACGGGCCGGTGAACGAGCCCATCAACCCCCCCGAGCTCCCCGCCCCCGTCGGGTTCTCGCACGCGGTGCGCGCGGGCGACACGGTCTATCTCGCCGGCCAGGTGGCGCAGGGGCCCGACGGCACCGTCACCGGCAAGACGATCGCCGAGCAATTCGACGTCGCCGCCGGGAACCTGATCACGGCTCTGCGCGCGGCCGGCGGCGAGCCCGCCGACCTCGTCTCGCTCCAGGTGTTCGTCACCGACGTGGGCGCGTACAAGGGCTCGCTGACCGCACTGGGCGAGGTGTGGCGCAAGCACTTCGGGCGCCATTACCCGGCGATGGGGCTGTTCGGCGTGACCGAGCTGTTTGACCCCGTGGCCAAGGTGGAGCTGATGGGCGTGGCGGTCGTGCCACCCCATGACGCATGACCACCGCGCTCGACTTCCATCTCAACCAGGACCAGCGCGACCTCTACGAGCGCACACGGTGGCTGGCCACCGAGACACTGGCGCCGATCGCCGCGGCGGGGGAGCCCGGCCGCGTCAACCGCCCGCTCGTTGCCGCCCTGGCGCAGCACGGCCTGCTGGCGCGTCTCTTCGAGCGCGATTACGTCAGTGCGATCGAGTTGTGCCTCATCCGAGAGGCGTTGGCCCGAGGCTGCACCGAGGCTGAGACCGCGTTCGCGCTGCAGGGCCTTGGCGCCTACCCGATCGTTCAAGCCGGATCGGAACAGGTCAAGGCGCAATGGATTCCCCGGGTCGCCGCCGGCACCGCGGTCGCCGCCTTCGCCCTCACCGAGCCAGATGCCGGTTCAGACCCGGCGGCCCTGTCGTTGCACGCGGCGCCCGATGGTGCCGGCGGCTACCGCCTGAGCGGCGAAAAGCTGTGGATCTCCAACGCGCCGGACGCCGACATCTACACCGTGTTCGCGCGCAGCGCCGCGGCAACCGGGGCTCGGGGCCTCACCGCGTTCGCGGTTCCCGGCGACTCGCCCGGGCTGAGCGGCGAGCCACGGGACATGCTCGCCGCCCACGCCATCGGCTCGCTGACCTTCGACGACGTGGCCGTCGGACCCGAGCAGGTGTTGGGCGAGCCCGGCGCGGGCTTCCGGGTGGCGATGGGGACGCTGGACCTCTTCCGGCCGAGCGTCGGAGCATTTGCCATCGGCATGGCCCGAACCGCCCTGGAGCTCACCACCTCCTACGCGCTGGAGCGCGAGACGTTCGGCAAGCCCCTCAAGGACCATCAGGCGGTCGCACATCGGCTGGCCGAGCTGCGCGCGCATACCGAGGCGGCGCGGCTGCTCGTCCACCAGGCGGCGCTGGCCCACGACGCCGGTATCTCCGACCCCAGCGTCGCGGCGATGGCCAAGCTGCTGGCCACGGAGACCGCACAACAGGCAGTCGATGCCGCGGTTCAGTTCCACGGCGCGGTCGCGCTGGAGCACGGCCACCCGCTCGAGCATCTGTATCGAGATGTGCGGGCGCCCCGGATCTATGAGGGCGCGTCTGAGATCCAGCGGGAGATCATCGCCCGGTCGATGTTCCGAGCGGCCGAGGAGTGACACGGACGGTGGTGGTCACGGGCGGGGCCAAGGGCATCGGCCGCGCCACGGTGGCGCGCTTTGCCGCGCGCGGTGACCGGGTGGTGGCGCTGGGGCGCGACGAGGCGGCGCTGGCGGCGCTGCCGGCATCGGAGGCCGAGACCCACGTGTGCGACGTCACCGATGAGGCGTCGGTCAGCCTCGTGTTCGACGAGATCGGCGCCGTCGACGTGCTCGTCAACAACGCCGGGATGGGCGAGTCCGCGCCGCTGCACCAGACCACGCTCGAGTCCTGGCAGCAACACATCGACGTCAACGCCACCGGCGCCTTTCTCTGCATGCGGGCGGTCGTCGGAGGCATGCGCGAGCGCGGCACGGGCGCGATCGTCACCGTCGCCTCCACGGCCGGGCGCGTCGGCGTCCCCTACACGACCGCCTACACCGCCTCCAAGCACGCCGTGATTGGGCTCACGCGGGCGGTGGCCGCGGAGCTGGCCGGCACCGGCGTGCGCGTCAACGCCGTGTGCCCCACGTTCGTGCGCACCGACATGACACAGCGGTCGATCGCCCACATCGTGCAGCGCACGGGCCGCTCGGCTGAGCAGGCCGAGGCGGCGTTGGCGGCGGCGTCTCCGCTGGGGCGCCTACTGGAGCCCGACGAGGTGGCCGACGCGATCGTCCACCTCGCCTCCCCCGCCGCCGTCGCGATCACCGGCCAGGCCTGGGTCATCGATGGCGGGGGCCTTCAGGCCTAGGAAGGCCTGGACGACGGCCGGATCGAACTGGGTGCCGCTGCAGCGCTCAAGCTCCGCGCGCGCGGCGGCGGGCGCCATGCCGGCGCGGTACGGGCGGTCGGCGATCATCGCCTCGTAGGCGTCGGCGACGGCGAGGATCCGCGCCTCCAACGGGATCCGCTCGGCGCTCAGCCGGTCCGGGTAGCCGCGGCCGTCCATGCGCTCGTGGTGCGCGCGCACCCAATGGGAGATGTCGGTGAGGCCGGCGTGCAGGAGGATGCGAGCCCCGATCTCGGGGTGGCGCTGCATCTCCTCCCACTCGGAGTCGCTGAGCGCGCCGGGCTTGTAGAGGATCGCGTCGGCGATCCCGAGCTTGCCCAGATCGTGCAGAACGCCCGCCGCGTGGACGCGCTCCACCCGCTCGGGCGCGAGTTCGAGCCGCGCCGCGATGAGCCGCGCGAAGTCGCCCACGGTGCGCGAGTGCTGCCCGGTGCTCGGGTCGCGCAGGTCAAGGGCCTCGGCCAGCAGCATCGCGGCCGCCAGTCGCAGCTCGGAGGACTGACCGGACTCCCGGTCGGCGGCGCCGGCCTCGCGCAGGCTCTGCTCCACGCCGATGGCGGCATGGTCCACGACCGACATCAGGTAAGCGATCTGCTCGTCGGTGGGGCGACGGCCGCTGGCGGGCTGATCAACCGAGACCGCACCGAGGAACTGCCCGTCCTGGCCGCGCAGCGGCAGCAGCAGCATGTCGTCGGGGTGCCAGCCGTCGGGCCCGGGGAGGGCGCTCGTCGGAGGCGTCCAGTGGATGATCTGGTCACTCCAATCCGACGTCCCCGCGGGGAGCCAGATGGCGCGCTGGCGCTCGAACTCCGGCCCCATCACGGGCTCCCACTCAGACCACGGGCTCGTCGTCCCGAGCAGTGTGGCGCGCGCGTCATCGTCACCGAGCACGATCTCGATGCGCATCTCGCTGCGGGCCGGGTCCAGCAGGGTAACGGCGACGACGTGGAAGGACAGCTCGGATCGGATCGTCTCGGCCAGTGCCTCGAGCACCGGCAACGGGCCCTCGCCGGAGGCGGCCGCCCGCGACACGGCGAGCATGCTGCGCAGGTGCCGGGGCACCGGGCCGTCGATGGGCTCGTGGGGGCGCAGGCCGGCGGCCCCGGGTGCGGCGTCGGCGGCCAGCACCGTGCGGTTACGGCCGCCGCGCTTGGCCTCATAGAGCGCGCCGTCGGCGCGGGCGAGGAGTCCTTCGGTGTCCTCCGGGCCGGCGGCGACGCCGATCGAGACCGTGACCACGCCGTCGACCCCGTCGGGATGGGGCACCGCGGCGGCCTTGACCGCGGCGCGGACGCGCTCGGCCACCACCTCGGCCTCGTCGGCTCCGGCGTTGCGCAGGATGAGCAGGATCTCCTCGCCCCCGAAGCGGTAGCACAGGTCGCCGGTGCGCAGCGTCGCCCGGACGATCGCCGAGATCGTCCGCAGGGCGTGATCGCCGGCGAGGTGGCCGAGGCGATCGTTGTAGGCCTTGAAATGGTCGACGTCGCACAGCGCCACAGCGAAGGCGCCCTCCTCGGCGCGCCGCGCCCCCAGCTCCAGCAGGTCGTCGGCCAGGGCACGGCGGTTGCGCATGCCGGTGAGCGGATCACGCCGGGAGTCCTCCACGAGCTGCGCGTTGAGCCGTGCCAGCTCGGCTTCGCGCTCGGCCAGCGCGGCGCGCGCGGCGCGCTCACGGCCCAGGAGCTCGCGCAGGCGCCGCTCCAGCAAACCGCCGCGGGCGATGAACGACAGGGCGGAGAAGAGCAGGCCCGCGCGCAGGATCGTCCCGACCGCGATCGGCGCATGGTTCAGCCGGGTCTGAATGAGCGCGATGATGAGCAGGACGAACATCACGCCCGGCAGGAGGCCGCCGGTGCGGGCGGGCTCGGTGACCTCGGCCGCGGTCTCGAGCCGGCGCGCCGCCAGCAGCCCGCCGGCGGCGATCATGACGAGGCCGAGCACGAACAGCGCATCGATGGGGGTCCGACCCGGCACGTAGCTCTGGGCCAGGAGCTGCGGGCTCCACAGTCCGAAGGCGACCGCCTCGACGGCCATTCCGCCCATCACCAGCCCCGCCACCGAGCGCCGGTAGCCGCGCAGCGCCCCGCCGATGATCGCCTGAAGCGTCACCACGGCGGCGGCGATGTAGATGGACGGATAGACGAGCGCGCTGACCGTCGGCGCGGCCGCCAGCGTCGAGATCGACGCGTCGTGCCACAGCTCGGCGACGGTGAGGGCCACGGCGGAGGCCATCGCCGGCAGCGTCTCGGCAACGACCACGGCCCGCACCGACCGCGACCGGACGTCGCTGCCGATGAGGCTGGCCATGATCACCGCGGCAAAGCCCCACCACCCGACGTCGGCCAGGTTGGGGCTCTGGGGGAAGCCGATGATCCCGTAGAGGTTCCACAGCAGCTGCCCGCCCAGCCAGCAGCCCGCAGCGACGGTCCACAGGGTGAAGCGCCGCCGCTGGCGCCCGGTCGAGGCGCGCCGGGCGGCGAGCATCCCCACCACCGCGGCACCCGAGGCCGCGGTCCACGCGATGTCCCACTCCGTCCCCGACCACGCCGGGATCAGGTAGGCGGCGCCCACCGCGCACGCGGCCACGATGCCGGCCAGCGCGACGACGACGACGTGCGTGCGTGATGCCTCCACTGCTCGGCGGTCCTTGCCCATAGCCAGGAGCATCGGCACGACCGGCGCTTAACCTTTACGCGCGGCCTACGACGTGCGGCCCACGCCGGTGGCCAGCGCCCGCAGCAGCGCCGACGCCGGCTTGTCCACCACCTGGTACGCGGGCTGTGCCGCCACCGGGTCGGACACCTGACCGCCGAGCACGCCTTCGGAGGCGAACGCGCCGCTCAGGTTGTCGCGCTCGGTGACGAACACCCGGGCCGCGCCGGCGCCGATCAGCTCCGGCAGCGATTTCCCCAGGAACCGTGCCTGCTCGGCCAGACCGCTCGCGGCGTCTGAGCCCCGGAAGGCCGGGTCGTACTGGTAGGCGGGATCGGAGGGATAGCCGTGCTCGGTGACCCACAGTGGGCCCGTGAACCCGTAGCCGGCATAGAACCGCTTCCAGGACCGCAGGTCGCCGGCCAGCCGGGACGCCCGGTCGCGCAGGTGGACGTTGGCGATGTCGAAGCTGCGGGCCGCGTCGGCGCCCGCCGTGGCGAACACCTGCGCCAGCCAGGTCCGAGCCGACGGCCCCCCAGTGACCCCGCCGATCGCCACCCGCGCCTCCGGGATCCGCGGCGTGGACCGCGCGGTAGGCGTCGGACAGCATCCAGGCGTACTGGCGCGGCGTCCCGAACCACGTCGAGCCCGAGTCTGGCTCGTTGATGACCTCGTAGTCCTCGATGAGCCCGCGCGCGTGGCGCGCGAGCGCCCCGACCATGGCGGCGAACGCCTGGGCGCGATCGGTGCCGCACAGCCAGTACTGGCCCGCCTGCAGCGGCGTCTGGCACTGCGCCAGCCAGTACGGCATCGCGGTCACGTCGGCCAGCACCCGGAGGTGGAACCGCGCCGCCAGCGACATGTACTGGTCGACGGTGGAGTAGTCCGCCGGAGCGCCGGGCGCCGGATAGATCGCGGTGAGGTCGATGTCGACCCGGATCTCCGCGGCGCCCATCGTGGCCGCGTGCTCGAACATGTCGCGTTTGAACGCCTCCGGCGTATCGCTGTAGAGCATCGAGTGCGCACCGAGCGCCCCGCGAGGCAACGGCACGCTCCCGCGCGTCGCCGCCCGCGCCGCTGCCCCGCTTCCGAACACCGCCAACGCCATGATCAGCCCAGCGCGAAGCCCGCGGCTCGCCGCTGAGTAGCCCGCCATGATGGACCCCCGAGGTCACGATGAGTGACTGGCCCTGCCCGTCAGTGACGGTAAGGCGGGGAGGTCGCGCCGTAAATCGTGGCGACCCGCACATTTGTGCGGGCCGCGCGCCGCGCTGTGTGCGGGCTACCGCAGACGCCTACAGCCGCTCGGGGGCCCCGAAGCGGTCGAGCAGGCCGTTGTCGTGGAAGCGGGTGATCGACTCGACTCCGTCCGGGCGCACGCCCAGGACGAACATCCCCGACCGCACCCACTCGCCCTCGTGCTCCAGGTAGAAGGCGTAGGCCGGCTGGAGGTTGGCGGCGACCGGGACAAACCGCCAGGCCCGCGACCCGCGCCGGCCGTGGCGGTCGCGCAGGAAGGCCTCGACGGCGTCCCGTCCCTGGTGCCACTCGGGTTCGGGCGGCATGCTGACGACCGCGTCCTCGGTGAGCAGGGCCACGACGCCGTCGATGTCGTCGCGCTCGAGGGCATCGGCGAAGCGGCGGACGAGCACGGCGTCGTCGCCGCCGCGGGGCACGGTCAGGCGCTCCTGGCGGGGCGGCAGCCGTTTCTCGAGCGTGGCGCGCGCCCGTTGCAACGCGCTGTTGACCGAGGCCTCGCTGGAGCCGAGCATGTCGCCGACCTCGTCGGCGTGGAAGCCCAGCACGTCGCGCAACACGAGTACGGCGCGCTGCCGCGGGGCCAGGTGCTGGAGCCCGGACACGAAGGCCAGCGCCACCGACTCCTTGGCCTCGTAGCGGACCGCGGGATCGGCCCCCGCTCGCCCAACATCGACCACGCCCTCCAGCAGCGAGTCCGGATACGGCTGGAGCCAGCCGATCTCGGCAAAGCTCTCCGGCGGATGGGTCATGCCGGCATGGTCCCCGGGCGCCGCCTGCGGACGGCGCGCGCGACCGCGCAGCGCGTTGAGGCAACGGTTGGTGGCGATCGTGTACAGCCACGCCCGCAGCGAGGAGCGGCCCTCGAACTGCTCGAGCCCTCGCCACGCCGCCAGCATCGTCTCCTGCAGGAGGTCCTCAGCGTCCTGGAGTGAGCCGACGATGCGATAGCAGTGCAGCTGCAACTCGCGACGGTAGGGCTCGGTGAGGTGGGCGAACGCGTCCTCGTCGCCGCGCTGAGCGCGGGCGAGACGGTTGTGCTCCAGGCGCTCCTGTTGCCAGGCCATTTCACGCATCCACTGAGTAGGACACCAAGGGGCGCCGAAAATCATCGCTGAATTGCGCACCGGCTCCGGGTCTCAATCCACGAGGACCAAAGACCGCAAAGGAGGAGCCGTGAATTCGAAGACCGCTCGCTGGGTTCTCGTCCTGAGCTCAGTGGCATCACTGATGGTGGCGCTCGACGCGCTCGTCGTCTCGACGGCGCTCGGGGTCATCCGCAGCGACCTGCACGCCTCGATCGAGGAGCTGGAGTGGACCGTCAACGCGTACGGTCTCAGCTTCGCCGTGCTGCTCGTCCCGGCCGCCGCCCTCGGTGATCGGCTGGGGCGCCGGCGGATGTTCGCCGTCGGACTCGGCCTGTTCGTGCTGGGGTCGATCGCGTGCGCGCTCTCGCCCAACGCCGGGCTGCTGATCGCGTCTCGCGCCCTGCAGGGATCGGCCGCGGCACTGGTGTCGCCGCTGTCGCTGGCCCTCGTCTCGGCGGCGTTCCCGCCCGAGCGCCGCGGCTGGGCGATGGGCGTCTACGGAGGCATCACCGGCATCGCCGTGCTCGGCGGACCGGTCATCGGGGGCGCCGTCACCCAGGGACTGGCGTGGCAGTGGGTGTTCTGGATCAACGTCCCGATCGGGCTGGCGGCGATTCCGCTGGTGCTGACGCGGATCCCCGAGAGCTACGGGCCGCGGGCGCGGCTGGACACGCCCGGCCTGGTGCTCGTCACCGCCGCGGCGCTGGGGATCGTCTGGGGGTTGATGCGCGGCAACGATGTCGGCTGGGGCAGCCTCGAGACCGTGGGCACGCTGGCCGCCGGGCTGGCCGCGCTGGTGGCGTTCGTTCTGGTGGAGCGCCGGGTGGCCGAGCCGATGCTGCCGCCGCGAATGTTCGCCCGCCGTGGCTTCTCGGCCGGGACGGCGTCGAACTTCCTGTTCTCGGCCGCGCTGTTCAGCGCCGTGTTCTTCATGGCCCAGTTCCAGCAGCTCTCGCTGGGGCAGGGGCCGCTTGACTCCGGCCTGCGGCTGCTGCCGTGGACGGGGGCGCTGTTCATCGTCGCGCCCATCGCCGGGTCGCTGACCAACCGCATCGGCGAGCGGACGCTGGTCACCCTGGGCCTCGCGATGCAGGCGATCGGATTTGCCTGGGTCGCGGCGATCGCCGCTCCGCACATGGCGTACTGGCACATGATCGGACCGCTGCTCATCGCGGGCGCGGGCATCTCGATGGCGATCCCCTCAGCCCAGAACGCGGTGATGAACGCCGTGGCGCCGAGCGAGCTGGGCAAGGCCTCGGGCACGTTCATGACGATGCGCCAGCTCGGAGGCGTGTTCGGTCTGGCCATCGCCGCCGCGGTGTTCACCGGAGCCGGGAGCTATGTCTCGCCGGCGGCGTTCTCCGACGGGTTCGTCCGAGCCCTGACTGTGTCCGCCGCGTTGTCGGCCGGAGCGGCTCTGGTGGCGGCCTTTCTGCCCGGCCGGACCCCCCAAATGGAGGTTTCTGCAGAGGTTCAGTTGGGCGCGGAAGGCCGCTCTCCGAGCCCCCGTGGCGCCCTCCCGGAGCCGGTCAAATAGTTGATATGAGCAGGCAAAACATTCCTACCGCATCACCTTTGATGATTATTCGCAAAGCGTACCGTCGTGCGCATTGCGAAAGGACAGGTTTTTGGCAACTTGACTTTTCCTCATCAAAGGGGGTAGGAACCTCCCCATGGACTCGCACCTCGCGGTTTTGGCCGCTGCCGCAGGCCCATCGCGCGGTCATCGCACGCTCGCCGAGAAGGCATACGAGACGCTGCATGCCGCGATCATCTCCGGCGCCCTGCGCCCCGGGGCGCGCCTCCCGATCGAGGAACTGGCCGAGCATCTGGAGATGAGTCCGATGCCGATCCGGGAGGCCGTCCGGCGCTTAGACGCGGTGGGGCTCGTTGACAACGTCCCCCACCGCGGCGCCCGAGTCACGGAGTTGTCGGTCACCGATCTCGGCGAGGTCTATGAGGTGCGGATCTCGCTCGAGACCCTCGCCATCCGCCGCGCCGCCGCACGCTTCACCGTGGAACGCGCGGCGCATGCGCGCCAGTGCCTGATCGGCCTGGAGAACGTGACGGACGACGCCTCGGTGGCCACCTCCGAGGTCCACGCCGACTTCCACTTCGCCTTCTACGAGGCCGCCGAGTCGGCCTGGCTGCTGCGGCTGATCCGTCCGGCGTGGCAGGTCAGCGAACGCTATGCGCTGGAGTGGCCGCAGGTCCGGCGCCTCGACGATCGGGCCGAGGAGCACCGCGAGATCCTCGCGGCCTGCGAGGCCCACAACCCCGATCGCGCCGCCGAGGCTCTGCACCAGCACCTGGCGCAGACCGCCAACAGCCTGGCCGAGGCGATGGGCGCCGGGCCGCTGTACGCGCTCGGCGCGCATATCTGACGACCGGTCGCGCTCCCCCGCCCCCAGCAGCTCTGAGAACTGCCCCATCTGCGCACCGAGGCGGCTGCCGAGCTCGAGTCCCAGCAGCGACAGCCCGACGCTGACCGACGCCGATCACGATCACGCTCAGCACCAGCGGCGTGTCGTGGGCGCCCAGGGCGAAGCCGATGACGAGGTTGTCGATGCTCAGCGCGGCGCCGAGGACGATGAGGCGGCCCAGGGGCGCCCCGGCATGCCCGCCTCGAACAGGCCGAAGACGACCGCGATGCGCAACCGCAGGTGGCGGTCGACGCCGGCCAGCCCGATGGCGACGGCCGCGGCGAAGTTATCCGCGCCGACCGAGCCGGCGACGAGGAGCAGCGTCAGCAAGCCGCTGCCGCGGCGCAGCGCGGCCGTCTAGGTCGCGAAGTTCGGCGTCGCGCCGCGGACCGAGGCGGCGCGGCCCGCCGGCTCCTCCCAGTCCTCCTGGCGCCCGAGCGCGGTCTCCTCGAGCAGGTAGTACGAGCCGCCGATCGTCTCCAGCCCGCGGGCGTAGACCGAGTAGGTGTGGTAGACGCGATCGTCATCTCGCAGGAAGCTCGAACGCCCGGGATACTCGCCGGCCAGCTCGAACTGGGCGCCCGCCGCGGCGAACTCCTCCGGGGTGCGGAAGTTGTACTGGACCGGGGTCACGGACTCGTCGAGGGTGACGTGGAAGTCGTAGTTGAAGTCCGATTCGTACGACGAGTACCACGGGAACGTCCACCCCCGGCGCTCCTTGTAGCGGGCGATCTTGGCGAAGGGGGCGCGGGACACGTAGGCCAGGGTCGTGTCGCGCGCGTGCAGGTGCGCGATCTTGCCCTCCGCCATCTCGTCCGCCCCGGCGGTGCAGCTGGAGCAGCCGTCCTCCCAGGCCGGGTCGAACATGAAGTGGCAGACGATGAGCTGATGGCGGCCCTCGAACAGGTCGATCAGGCCCACCTCGCCGTCGGGCCCCTCAAAGCGGTAGTCCTTCTCCACCCGCACCATCGGCAGCCGCCGGCGTGCCGCGGCAAGCTCGTCGCGCGCGCGGGTGAGCTCCTTCTCGCGCGCCAGCAGCTCCTTGCGCGCGCTTTCCCACTCCTGCGGACTCACGATCTCGGGCAGGCTCATACGGACCTCCTGGGTCGGTCGTTCTCAGAGCCTAGACCCGCGAGGGGGCGAAAACTCATCGCATGCGGCGGGAGCGCGTCATGGCCCGAGCGTGGGGCGCCGCGGCCGGGGAAGTGCCACGGCGCCCCCTAGCTCGGTCAGTGCAACAGGCCGAGCGAGTTGGCCGACGCGCCGCTGCCGGCATCGTCGACGAGATACAGGCTGCGGTTGTTGGGCGCCACGGCGACTCCGAAGAGGTCGCCGCCGCCGTTGTGGATCACGTTGCGCACCGCGGGGTGCGCTCCCGCCGGCGTGGTCTCCACCACCCGGCCGTCCGCGCCGTTGGCGGAGATGATGTCCCCGTTGGGCGCAACCGTCAGGCCCAGTGGGTCATTGAGCGGGCCGCCGTGGGCCACGGTCGTGCCACCGCCCTGGACGGGAAGCGCGCGCGTCATGGCGTTCGGCACGGCGGCGATCCGGTTGTCGTTGGAATCGGCGACGTACAGGATGCCGCCACGCCCCAGCCCGACCCCGGTGGGGCCGACGACGAGCGCGTTGGGATCGGTGTGCTCGGCGAAGCCCTGCGCGACCACCACGCTCGACATGAGCTTCAGGCGACCCCCGGCGGTCGAGAAGTCCAGCCTGACCACCGAGCCCTTGTCGACGACGTGTCCGTGGGCGGCGACCGTGCCGTTGAGCACGTTGGTGACGAACAGCGTGGCGCTGTTGTGCGCGTTGACGGCCGTCATGTCCCACGGCCCGTCGATCACGGCCCCGGTGATCGCGCCGGTGGCGTGCCCGTCGGCGTTGAGCACGATGAGGCCGCCCGACCGCGCATGCGATCCCATCCCGCCGGGGGCGGGAAGGCTGCCGACGATGACGTGGTCGCCGCCCACCACCGCCAGCGCGGTGGTCAGCCCCACGGCCGGCATGCCCTTGATCCGCGGCACGACGGCGAACACCTGCTGGTGGCCGGACGGAGAGATCTCGACGATGCTCGACCCGGTGCCCTGCTGGTTGGCAGCGTTGTTGAAGTTGGAGATGAGGATGTCGCCGCGCACGAGCTTGCCGACGGTGCGCGGCACGACTACAACCCCATAGGGATTGACGTCGCCCTTGGCCGGCCCGGAGGTGGGCACGGCGCTGGCGACCCGGGAGAAGGTGTGGAGCGGTCCGAGGAACGAGCCGGTGGCGGCGAGTGCCCCAGCCGAGAGGGTGACGGCGACCGTCAGCGCTGCTGCAGCGGCCGCCCGCGTATGTGGAAGATGCACCTGAGCCCCTTTCGCTCATAGCTGGACGCCGCGGGCAGCGTCCATCTTGGCGTTCAGGACTCCGCTGAGACGATTTCCTTCCCGTCCCTAACACGGACTAACGCGTGGTCAACGACCGAGATACGCGCGCTTGAGATCCTCGGACTTCAGCAGGTCGCCGGCCACCCCCGAGAGCACGAGCGTCCCGGTGGACAGCACGTAGCCGCGGTCCGCGATCGACAACGCCATGGTCGCGTTCTGCTCGACCATGAGGATGGCCACGCCGGACTCGTGGACCTCCTTGATGATCCGGAAGTTCTGCTGGACCAGCGCGGGCGACAGGCCCATCGACGGCTCGTCCATGAGCAGCAGCTGGGGCCGCGACATGAGCGCGCGGCCCATTGCCACCATCTGCTGCTCGCCGCCCGACAAGGTGCCGGCGAGCTGGTCGCGCCGCTCATGGAGCCGTGGGAACAGAGTGTGGACGCGCTCGAGGTCCTCCTCGAGCTCGGCGCCGGGCCGCAGGACCGCGCCGAGCTCCAGGTTCTCGCGCACGGTCATCGAACCGAACAGCCGCCGGTTCTCGGGCACGATCGCCATTCCGCGCGCGATCCGCTCGGGCACCTTGCGCGCGGTGACGTCCTCCCCCTCGAGCAGCACGCGCCCGGATCGGGGGCGGACGAGCCCGAGGATCGTCTTGAGCGTCGTCGACTTGCCCGACGCGTTGCCGCCCAGCAGGCACACGAGCTCACCGGCGTCGACCTCGAGGGAGATCTCCTCCAGGATCCGCATCTGGCCGTAGTAGGTGGTGACCTGTTCGAGCGCCAGCAGCATCGCGGTGGCCTGGTCTAGCCGGCCTCGGTCAGCGCGTCGGGGTCGCGGCCGAGGTACGCCTCGACCACCGCCGGATGAGAGGCGACCTCGTCGAAGCTGCCCTCGGCGATGGTGACGCCGTGGTCGAGCGCGATCACCCGGTCTGAGACGCCCTCGACGACATGCATGTCGTGCTCGATGACGAGGATCGCCAGCGACAGCTCGTCGCGCAGCCGGCCGATGAGCTCGGTGACCTCGGCGGTCTCGTTGGGGTTCATCCCCGCGGCCGGCTCGTCGAGCAGCAGGAGCTTGGGCTCGGTGGCCAGCGCGCGCGCGATCTCCAGGCGGCGGCGGTTGGCGTAGGAGAGGCTGTAGGCGGGCTGGTCCCAGCGGTAGCCGGCGAGCCGCTGGCCGAAGAAGGACAGGATCTGCTCGGCGCGCGCGCGGACCTCGCGTTCCTCGCGGCGGGCGCGGGGCAGGCGCAGGATCGACTCCCACGGCATCGCCTTGGTGCCTCCGTAGGTGGAGGCGGTCACGTTCTCCATCACCGACATGTTGAGGAACAGCCGCAGGCTCTGAAACGTGCGCGCCACCCCTTGTCGCGTGATGGCGTGCAGGGGCTTGCCGACGAGCGACTCGCCGTCCAGGAGCACGTCGCCCTCGCTGGGCGTGTAGACGCCCGTGATCACGTTGAAGATCGTGGTCTTGCCCGCCCCGTTGGGGCCGATCACGCTCACGACTTCGCCCTGGTCGATGCCGAAGGTCACGTCCGAGAGGGCGCGCAGGCCGCCGAAGTGCAGCGAGACGCCCTTGACCTCGAGAAGGGCCACTAGTGGTCACTCCCGTGAGTACGGTCGCACCGAGAGGTGCGACTGGTGGATGCCAGGCGAGGACGCAGGACCCGACGTGTAGCGGAGCTACACGAGGGTCCGAGGACAAAGCATGGCGCCGCCAGGCGCGCCTCGAATGCGAGCGTATTCGCGGGAGGGGCCACTAGACCACCTCGACCCGTCTCTGCCCCAGCAGCCCCTGCGGGCGGGCGTTCATCATCACGATCAGGATCGCCCCGATGAGGATCTGCCGCGTGATCGCGGGGACGGTGACGAGGCGCGCCTCCCACACGCACGCGGAGAGGTACAGCGTGAGCACCAACGTCAGCGTGCGCCATCGACCGCGCACCTGCACGAGCCCGATGAGCATGGCCACAAGGAGGACGAAGCCGATGTTGCCGAAGGTCGTGGGGTTCTTGGGCACGATCACCCAGTTGTGCAGGAGGTCGTGGATCCAGCCGGTGGACTGGCTGTCACCGGCGATCGCGCTGGACGAGATGGCGCCAACGATCAGGCGGACGACAAAGCCAAACACCGCCGTCCCGGCGAGGAGCGCCACCACCCTCGTCCACGGCCGCAGCTTGACGATCAGCGTGACCAGGATCACCCCGTAGAAGACGTAGGCGGCCTCCGTGGGATTGCGCAGGAACTCCAGCGAGACCGCCACCACCAGGCCGCCCACGACGGCGCCGGCGACGCTCCCGGCGCCGCCCAGGATGAGCCCGGCGTAGATGAGGATGAGAAACGGCGTGTCGAAGTCAGTGGGGAACACGCTCGTCTGCTGTGCGGCGAACACCGCGCCGGCCATGGCGGCGATGGCCGCGCCGAAGGCGAAGGCCATCAGCTTGACGCGGTTGACGGGAATGGTCATCAGCGACGCCGCCAGCGGGTCCTCGCGCACCGCGCGCCAGGCGCGGCCCGTGCGCGAGGTGTCGAGCAGGTGCAGGACCGCCATGGTGAGCACGAGCAGGATCAGCAGCAGGTAGAAGTACCCGGTGTTGGTGAGCAACTGGTGGCCGAAGGCGGTGATCGGGTCAAGGCCGAAGATGCCGTTGGGCCCGCCGAGCTTGGTCGGCGCGACGTTGTTGGTGAACTCGACGAACGCCTCGCCGAAGAACAAGGTCACGATGGCCAGGTAGTCGCCGATCAATCTTCGCGAGGGAAAGCCCACGACCAGCCCGAGCAGCGCGCCGCCCACCATCACGAGCGGGATCGAGATCCACGCCTGCAGGTGGATGCCCGCCGGAGGGTTGAGCTGGTTGGAGGAGAGCAGGGCGAAGCCGTAGGCGCCGAAGCCGTAGAACGCGATGTAGCCGAGGTCGAGCAGGCCCGCCCAGCCGACCGAGACGTTGAGGCCGAGGGCCAGGATCGCCAGGAGCAGCGCGTTGATGGCGACCTGGAGCTGGAAGCCGTTGAGGTTGACGATCTGCGGGAGGAGCGCGGCGACGACGGCGGCGATCAGCAGCCGCGGCCACCAGCCGATGCGCTCGAACTTCTTCTGGGCCTCGCCGCGCCAGCCCGGCATGTACTGCTTGCGCTGGCCGCTGCGCGCGACCCATTCGTCGGCGCCGACGTCGGGACCGGGCTGCTCGTCGATCGCCATCTCGTGCGCCTAGACCTTCTGGAGTTGGACGCGCCCGAGCAGGCCGGCGGGACGGACGAGCATGACGAGGATGAGCAGGCCGAACACCAGCAGGTTCGTGTACTGGGGTGAGACATAGCCGGTGAAGAACGACTCGGCGAGACCGATCACGAACCCGCCGAGCACCGCCCCGGCGATCGAGCCGATGCCCCCGACGACCGCGGCGGTGAACGCCTTGAGGCCGGCGACGAAGCCGATCAGGGTGTAGACCTGGTTGAACACGAGCCCCGCCATCACGCCCGCCACGCCCGCGAGCACCGAGCCGATGAAGAACGTGGCCGAGATCGTGAAGTCGACGTTGATGCCCATCATCTCGGCGGCCTCACGGTCGATCGCGACCGCGCGCATCGACCGGCCCAGCGAGGTGCGGTCGACGATCAGGCGCAGGCCGAACATCAGCGCCACGCTGAGCACGATGGTCAGGATCCGCATGTTGTCGATGTTCAGCGGTCCGATGTGGATGCCTCCGGAGAACGAGACGAACGCGGACGTGTTGTAGCTGCGATACGACGCGCCCCACAGCAGCAGCGCGGCGTTCTCCAAGAAGAACGAGATGCCCAGCGCGGTGATGAGCGGCGCGATCCGCGGCGCGTCGCGCAGCGGCCGGTAGGCGAAGCGCTCGATCACCACCCCCAGCACGCCGCAGCCGCCCCCGGCCAGCAGGAACATGAGGAAGATCAGGAGCGGGACCGGAATGACCAGCGCCGTCGCCCCGCCGAACCACTGGATGACGAAGTAGCCGATGAACGCGCCGATCATGTACAGATCGCCGTGCGCGAAGTTCAGGAGCTTGAGCACGCCGTAGACCATCGAGTAGCCGAGGGCGATGAGCGCGTAGAGGGCCCCCTGCGTGAGCCCGTTGACGAGTTCCTGGACGAAGAAATGCATGACTGAAAATCCGCGATCCGATCACCTGACGGCGCGTCTCGGGCGCTGTGGCCCGAGACGCGCGCCAGGGTGTCAGGTCAGCTGCTCGGAATGAGCTGGTACTTGCCGGCTGAGTTGATCTTGAACAGGAAGAACTTCCCGCCCACGAGATCTCCATGGCTGTCGAACTTGATCGGCTGCCCGAGGATCGAGGTCGGCTGGTCGGTGGCCTTGACCGCCGCCAGCACGCTCGAGCGGCTCGGCGAGCCGTTCTTGCAGGCCGACGCGATCGCCTCGTCCATCACGTGCGTGGCCGCGTAGATCGGCGGTCCGAAGGTCCCGTACTTGGGGAACTTCGCCTTCGCCTTGGCCGCGATCTCCTTGTCGGCCGGGATGTAGTTGATGTCCGGGCCGAAGGACGACACATAGGCGCCGTTGGTCGTGAACGAGCTCGGCGAGAACAGACCGTCGGTTCCGAAGATGACGGCCTTCTTCTTCTGCTCGGCGAGGTTCTTGCCGAACTGCTGACCGTTGGCGGCCACCTGCCATGGCAGGACGACGACGCTCATGTCGGGCGTCACCTTGGCCACCAGCGAGGAGAAGTCAGTCACCTTCTGGCTGACCGACTCGTGGTCGACCTTGATCCCGGCGGCCTTGAAGATCGGCAGCATCGCCGACACCAGACCGGTGGAGTAGGCCTCCTGGTCATCGACGATCATCAGCGCCTTCGGGTGCAGATGGTTGACGATGTAGTGGGCGTCCTGCGGGCCCTGGACGTCATCGCGCGAGACAACCCGGAAGAACGTGGGGTTCTTGCCGCTCGTGGTCAGCGCCGAGTTGGTGGCCGACCCCGTGATGAACGCGAGCCCGCCACGGCCGAACAGCGGCCCTACGGCCTCGACCTCCTGGCTGCCCGCCGGGCCGATGACGCCGACGATCTTGTCGTTGGAGACAAACTGCTGGGTCACGGTGGTCGCCTGCGCGGGCATGAGCTGCGTGTCGCCCTGGACCAGCGAGATGTTGGTGCCATTGGCGGCGTTGTCGTCCGCCACGGCCAGCTGGGCGAAGGCCAGCTGCTCCTGGCCGAGCACGGCCACTTGGCCGGTCAGCGGGGCCTCGATGCCGATCGACGCCGTGCACTTGGAGCCGCTTGAGCCCGTCGAGCTCGCGGAGGTGGTGGCGGCGGCCGCGGCGCTGGTGGAACCGGCGCTGCTGCTACTGCTGCTGTTCGAACTTCCGCAGCCAGCCGCCACGAGCGCTGTGAGCGCTGCTGCGACCAGTGTCAAACGTACCTTCATGGCCTGTTAGCTCCTCCTCTGGAGTGTGGGTCCTGATTGCTCTGATAGGCGGGGGTTCCGTCCGGATAGAAGGCGGCTGCCGGAGATCCCGCGGGCCTGAACACGGCGACGATGCGCATCGGCCCGGTACCCGAGTTGGACAGGCAATGCACTGTCCGCGCGGGGAGTTGGATGCACGACCCCGCGGTCACCGGCTGCGAGAAGGCTCCGGCCTCCATCTGGCCCTCGCCGTCGAGCACGTAGATCACTTCGTCGTAGGTATGAAAGTGGTCGGGCGCCCGCGCGGTCGGGACATAGCCGACGAAGTGGGTGGCCGAGCGCAGCCCGGTCGCGGGGTCCGCCACGATCCGGAACTCGCGCTCGGTCGTCGCCTGCTGGGCGTCCTGCTCCTCGAGCCGGGAGACGCTGGCCGGCATCGGCGGGCCGGGACTGGGGTCGGGCACCCGGACCGCGATGAGGCGCAATGTCGTGTCGCTGGTGTTCTCAAGCTCGCACTCGGATCCCGGGGGCAGGTAGATGCCCATGTCGGGGGCCAGCGCGTGGGTCTCGCCGCGGATGTGCAGCCGGCCTTTCCCCTCGACCACGAACAGCGTCTCCTCCGAGTCGTCCGGAACCGTCACGCCCGCGCGCTGCCCCGCACCGCACTCGAGCACCGCCTGCAGGAGCGGCTCGAAGTCGGTCTTCGGGCCCAGCGTCACCCGGACGCTGAGGCCGCTGGGGCTGACGAACGGCTCCACCTCGGGGGCCTGGACGACGTTCACAGCCGGCATCGGCGGCGGCTCCGGATGGCGGTGAAGAGATTCACGTGGGCTTGGCAACGGGTCCCGAGCACATCCTGGCGCGGGGTCGGGCACCTTCGCACATTCGGGCCACGGCGGTCAACCACCTGCCGTCGGAGCGTTCATTGCAAGGTGGCCTCAAGGACAATCTCCGTGCCGGCCAGCGCCAGCGAGACCGGGCACGTGGCCTTGGCCTGCTCGGCCAGTTCGGCAAAGCGCGCGGGGTCAAAGCCGGGCACGTCTCCGACCGTGGAGATCGAGATCCGCGTGATCCTGAAACCCTCCTCCTTCTGCTCGAGCCGGACCCGCACGGTCGTGCGCAGGTCGTTGGGCGGCGAGCCGGCCTCCTCGAGCAGGTTGGCCAGCGACATGGTGAAGCAGCCGGCCTCGGCGGCGGCGATGAGCTCCTCCGGGTTGGTTCCGCGCACCTCGTCCTCGACGCGGTTGCGCAGCGTGAACTCGCCTTCGAACGCGCCACTGCCCAGCGCGATGCGCCCCCCTCCGTCGGGCACAGTTCCCTGCCAGTTGGCCTCCGCGTGGCGGCTTACACGAACGCTCAAGGTGTGCGACACCCCCTCAGTCTGATTTTGTATGGCGATCAAACCATTACCGTGGGGCCGCTGCAACCACGTCTGTGACCGCCGCAAGCAAGGAGAGGGCCTTGGCCGAGACGCTTAACCCAACGATCGACGTCGGCGCGGTGCGCCGGCGCTTCTCCGCGCTGGGCGGCGGCTTCGCGTTCCTGGACGCGCCGGGCGGGTCCCAGGTCCCCGACGAGGTGGGCGAGGCCGTGGCCCGTGCGCTGCGTGAGGCCAGCGCCAACCTGGGCGCCGGCTACGCCACCAGCTTCCGCGTCAAGGAGATCCTCGAGACCGCCGAGGCGCACGCCGCGCGCTTTCTCGGCTGCTCCGCGGAGGAGATCACCTTCGGCGCCAACATGACCTCCCTGGACTTCACTTTCAGCCGCACCGCCGGGCGTGACTTCCAGGCCGGCGACGAGATCCTGGTCTCCTCCGCCGACCACGACGGCGGCGTGGCCCCGTGGCTGGAGCTGGCCGCCGACCGCGACCTGGTGGTCAAGCACATCGAGCTGCACCCCGACACGCTGCTGGACTTCGACGACCTCGCGGACAAGCTGTCCTCGGGGCGGGTCCGCGTGGTCGCCTTCGCCTGGGCCTCCAACGCCGTCGGCACCGTGGTCGATGCCGCGCGGGTGTGCCGCATGGCCCACGAGGCGGGCGCGCTGGCCTGGGTCGACGCCGTCCACTACGCGGCGCACGAGCCCATCGACGTGCGCGCGGTCGGCGCGGATGTCCTCATCTGCTCCCCGTACAAATTCTGCGGACCACACCTCGGCATGGCCTACGGCAAGGCCGAGGTGACCTCCAACTGGCGGCCCTACAAGGCCCGCCCCGCTCCGACCGACCCGCTGGGGCGGCGCTTCAACACCGGCACGAGCCCCTACGAGCTGCTCGCCGGCTTCAACGCCACCATCGACTACCTGGACTCGATCGGCGGCTTTGAGGCGATCGTCCCCTATGAGCGGGCGCTGGGGGACCGGTTCTTGGGGTCAATCTCCGATGCGGTGACGGTGTATGGGCTGCAGACGATGGAGGGGCGGGTACCGACGTTCCTGGTCAACGTCGATGGCGTGGCGGCCGCCGACGTGGCCGCGCGCCTGGCGGACCAGGACATCGGCGTCTGGGCCCATGACTCCTGGTACTCACTGAACCTCTACAAGCGGCTGGGCTATGAGAAGGACGCGATCCGGATCGGGTTCATCCACTACAACACCGTCGAGGAAGTGGACCGGCTGGTCGCTGGGCTGGAGAGTGCCCGGGGCTGATCGGCGGTCTCCCAACGGGGACTTCACCCCTCAGGCCGCTAACTGTCCCCGTGCCCGATCGCACGCCCACTCGCGTCGCCGCCACCCTCTGACCGCTCGGCCTCGAACAGCTCCACCAGCCGGCTGCGCACCTCCCACAGCTTGGGTAGCTGACGCTGGGCGATGAGCTTGCCCAGCACCTGCACCGGCGTGCCGGCGATCCCGGTGGTCTCCTCGCCGATGGCGCGGGCGACGACGCTGTAGTGGCGAAAGCGCCAGAGGCGGACGCGCTCGTCGTAGTCGGTCAGCGCTTCGGCCACGAGGTGCAGCGCCTCGTGCTCGGACCGGTTGCGATAGAGCTCGTCCATCGAGGCCCCGGTGCGCTGCAGGGCGCGGTCAAAGGCGGCGCCCAACGCCGGGGTGGCTCGGGCCAGGTTGCGAAAGCCGGGCGAATCGAAGCCGCTGCCGTGGCCCAGGGCCGTGCGCACCGTGTTGTAGTCCCACGGGTCGAGCAGGTCGAGCATGTCCAGTGCGTCGGTGACCTGACGCAGGCAGAGGACGGCGCGGCGCATCAGCCGGCCGGCGGCCAGGAGCTCGTCGCCGTCGATGAGCCGCGTGGCCTCCGTGACCTCCTGCAGGCAGAGCTTGAGCCACAGCTCGGAGGACTGGTGGACGGTCTGGAACAGGAGCTCGTCGCGGTGGATGCGCTCCTCGGCCGGCTTCTGGAGCGCCAGCAGCTCGTCGGTGCGCAGGTAGCGCTCGTAGTCGCTGGCCCCGGGGCCGGGGAGGACGGGGCCGGTGTCCTGGTCGCTCATGAGGCTCCTGCACCATTGATGATCTGAGCCAGCGTGGCCAGGTTGATGTTGCCGCCGCTGACCACGCATACCACCTTGCCCGAGCCCGCGCGGCCGGCCAGCGCCGCAGCGGTGGAGAGCGCGCCGGCGCCCTCGGCAATGACGCGCACACGCTCGGCCAGCGTGCGGACCGCAGCCTCGGTGTCGGCGATCGGGACGGCGACGGTCTCGTCGACGACCTCCCGCAGCCGTGGCCACATCGGGTCAAGCACCCGGCGGCTGCCCGAACCGTCCACGAAGGACGGCTGGTAGTCGACATCGGCCGGTCCGCCGGCGGCAAACGCGGCGTGCAGGGCCGCGCCCGTCTCAGGCTCGGCGGTGACGATCCGGACGTCGGGCTTCAGCGCCTTCACCGCGCTGGCGATGCCCACCGTCAGCCCGCCGCCGCCGACCGGGATGACCACCGTGTCCACGTCGGGGAGGTCCTCGAGGATCTCCAGGCCGATCGTGCCGTTGCCGGCCATGACCGCCTCGTCGGCGACGGGATGGATGAAGAGCCCCTTCTCCCCCGGGATCTCCGAGGTGACGATCGCCTGCCACCACTCGTCGTAGGGCACCTTCAGCACCCGACCCCCGAGGCGTTTGATCGCTGACAGCTTGGCCTCCGGCGCGTGTTCGGGTACCGCGATGGTGGCGTCCAGGCCGAGTTCGCGCGCCACCCACGCCACGCCCTGCGCCATGTTCCCGGCGCTGGCCGTGAGCAGGCCCTGAGCCCGGAGCGCCTCGGGCGCCGAGCGGATGGCGTTGCCGGCGCCGCGGATCTTGAACGAGTTGATGGGCTGAAGCGTCTCGAGCTTGAGGTGGATCTCGGCGGGCGCGTCGGCGACGTGCAGGCGCACCAGGGGGGTGCGCACCGCCAGGTCGGCCACCCGCTCGCGAGCGACACGGATCTCCTGCAGGGCGATCACAGCTCCACCTCGGTGCCGAGCCCCTTGCGGCGGGCGTTCTGGACCGCCACCTGGGCGGCGGCCAGATCTTCGACCCCGATGCCCAGCGAGCGAAAGACGGTGAGCTCGGCATCGCCGGCCCGTCCCGGGCGGGTGCCCGCGACGACCTCCCCCAGCTCGGCCCGGATGTGGTCCTCGCCTGCGATCAGCCCCTCCTCGATCGCCAGCTTGAACTCGCCGGCCTCGTTGCGCACCGACTCCCGGCTGTCGCAGAACAGCGCCGCGGCGGCCACGGTCGCGGGCTCGATCTCCCACGCCGTCGGCGAGCTGGCGCCCACCGCGTTGACGTGGGCGCCGGGTGCCAGCCACGCGTGCTCGAGCACCGGGCGCTTGGCGCTGGTGGCCACGACGACGACGTCTGCGCCCTCCACCGCCTGTTGAGCGGAGCCGGCGATCACGATGTCGCTCCGGGTCTCGCGCAGCGCTTCGGCGTGGGCGGTCGTCGGCGCGTAGACGCGGACCTCGTCCCACGGCCGGACGTCGGCGAGCGCGATCAGGTGCGACCGCGCCTGCACGCCGGCGCCGAGCATGCAGAGCACGCGGGCGCCCTCGCGGGCCAGCGTGCGGGTGGCCACGGCGGTGACCGCCGCGGTGCGGATCTCGGTGATCGCCGACGCGTTGAGGATCGCCGTCGGCATCCCGGTCTCGCCGTCGTAGAGCTGGACCGTGCCCTGGTGGGCATCGAGGCCACGCGCCGGGTTGCCCGGGATCAGGCAGATCGCCTTGAGGCCGAATGCCGCTCCGGCGGAGTCCCCTGCGTCGGAGGCGTAGGCCGGCATGAGCCCGATGAACCCGGCGGCGCCGGGCGGGAACGTCACCGTGCGCAGCGGGTTGTACGCGTCGCCGCGGGCGCGGGCGGCGAGCACGCCGGCCATCGCTCGCTCGCAGTCGGCCGGCGACAGGGCGGCGTGGATGTCGGCATTGGACAGGGTGAGGACGCGCACTAGTGGTCGCTCCCGTAAGTACGGTCGCACCGAGAGGTGCGACTGGTGGATGCCAGGCGAGGACGCAGGACCCGACGTGTAGCAGCGCTACACGAGGGTCCGAGGACAAAGCATGGCGCCGCCAGGCGTGCCTCGAATGCGAGCGTATTTGCGGGAGGGGCCACTACGTGAAGGTCTCCGTGATCTGCCGGCGTTCGTCGGGGGTGAGGGGGCGCTCGATCGCTTCGCGGACCGGCTCGAGGTGCTCAGGGCGGCCGGGCCCGATGACGACCTGGGCGATGCGGTCGTCGGCGAGCAGCCAGGCCAGGGCCGTCCCCGCCATCGAGGTGCCACGGTCGGCGGACAGCTGCTCGAGCCACTCCAGGCGGTCGAACGTCGCGTCGGTGGCCAGGGCCGCGTAGGGCTCGGGGCGTTGGGTCATGCGGGAGCCGAACGGATAGGCGGCGCCGCGGCGGTACTTGCCCGTCAGCCACCCGCCGCAGAGCGGGCTGAACACCATGTAGCCGGTGCCGGTGCGGGCGCACAGCGGCATCACGTCAGCCTCGTCGCCGCGCTCGAGCAGCGAGTAGCCGTTCTGGATGGCCGAGGTCGTGCCGATGTCCAGCGCCTGCTGCAGCTGGAGCGCGTTGAAGTTGCTCACGCCGTGTGAGACGACCTGGCCCGCGTCGCGCAGCTCCTCGAAGACCGAGATCGTGTCGTGGAGCGGGACGCTGTGGTCGAAGTCGTGGGCGAGGTAGAGGTCGACGCGGTCGACGCCCAGGCGCTGCAGGCTCGAGGCGAACTGCCGCCGGACGCGGTCGGGCGCCAGACCCTGGTCGCCGTCGGCCGTCATCTGGTTGAACGTCTTGGTGGTGAGCGTGGGCCGCGTGCGCCGCGAGCGGATCCAGGCGCCGATCGCCTCCTCGCTGCGCCCGCCCCCGTAGGCGTCGGCGGTGTCGAAGTGGCGGATGCCCAGCGCCCACGCGGCGTCCATGAGCTCGAGCGCCTCGGAGTGCGAGAGGCCCTGCCCGAAGAACGCCGGCGCCGAGCCGACGCCGCCGAAGTTGCCGCAGCCCAACGCCACGCGGGGGACCCGCTGACCGGCGGCGCCGAGCGGGTTGGTGGGGATCTGGAGGGGAGCGGGCATCTCAGCGGTATTCGAGCAGGCGCGCAGACCCTAAAGGAGATGCGGCTCCGCGTCACAGCCCGCCACCCGTGTCCGCCAACGGACCGTGTAACAGAGTCTCACGCTGCGACGGGCGGGAGGTGACGGCGCCGGTGGTCACGATCTACCGCACCGACGCCAACGACCTCATCTCGGACTACCGCGTGTACACCGACATCGCGCCGGTCTTCGCCGGCCTGCCGGCGGTCGCGGCGCCGCGGGTCAGCTGACGACGGTCTCCTCGGTCTCGATCGGCTCGAGCTGGCCGATCTCCGAACGGCGGTGCTCCCAGTGGGGCGGGATGCACATGTGCGTGCCCAGCTCCGCCGCGGTCTCGTCGATGAGGAAGCCGTCGGGCGGTCCCCACGCGAGCTCCACCAGCAGCCCGCTGGGGCTGCGGCAGTACATGGAGAAGAAGTAGCCGCGGTCCTTGGCCTCCGAGACGTCGGTGAAACCCAGGCCGACGATGTGGTCCTTGACCACCTGCTGGTTCTCTGCGTCGCCGACGTCAAACGCCTGGTGGTGGATCGTCCCCTCGCCGAAGTGCCACGTGCCCTGATGCAGGTCGGGCTCCTCGACGAGCTCGAGCATCCGCCCGAAACCGTCGGCCTGGCCGATCTGGTACTGGTGGTTCTCGCCCTCGTCACCGAGCGGCTCGCCACTCATGCCCTGGACGATGAAGTAGTCCATCGGGCCCTGCTCGGTCACCGAGGTCGTCGTCCCGTAGGCGCCGCGGATCGCGTGCTCGCCCGGCACGTGGCGGTCGTAGGGCTCGCGGGTGTCGCGCTCGGGGTCGCCGACCAGCGCGTACTCGATCCCGCACGGGTGGCGGAAGAGAAGGCGCTCGGTGCGGAAGCGCTCGATCCGCTCGTGGTCGACGCCATGCTCCTTGAAGCGGTCAGACCAGTAGCCGATGGAGTCGACGGGAACCGAGAGGAGCAGGATCTTGGCCTGGTTGGTGCCGCGCTTGCCCATCCAGCCCGCCTGGCGGTAGGGGAAGGCCGTCAGCAGCGTGCTCGGGTCGCCCGCGCCGTTGCCGTAGTACAGGTGGTAGATCGGGATCTCGCCGTCGAACAGGACCGTCTTCTTGACGCTCCGCAGGCCCAGCAGGCGGACATGGAAGTCGTAGTCCTCCTGGGCGCCGCCGACGCAGAACGTGAGGTGGTGGGTACCCCGGATGAACCCTGGATTCGGCATGGCCCTCTCCTCTCTCTCGTTGACGCGTCCACGATCGTACTTGAGTGCGCAATCGCCGATGCGCGCTCTTGACGATCAGCGCATGGTGCGTTGACGCTGAGCGGCGATCTGGGCGCCCTCGGCCAGCGCGCCCAGCTTGGCCCAACAGATCTCGGGGTCGACGGCCCCATAGCCCGACCACGTGCCAAAGCCGCAGTCGGTACCGCCCATCACCCGATCGGGCCCCACGATGGCCGTGTAGTGCTCGATGCGCTGGGCGACGAGCTCGGGGTGCTCGATGTAGTTGGTGGTCGTGTCGATGACTCCCGGCACCAGCACGGTGTCCTCGGGGATCGACGCCTGCGCCCACGCCACGTGCTCGTGGGCGTGGCGGGGGTTGGCCGCCTCGAACAGGATCGTCGAGGGCTTGGCGCGCATGATCGCCCCGACGATCTTCTCCAGGCCGATGTCGCAGTGGTGCGGGCCCTCGTAGTTGCCCCAGCACAGGTGCAGGCGGACGCGATCGGCGGGGATGTCGCGCAGGGCGGTGTTGATCGCGTCGACGTGACGCTCGACGCTGGCCACGAACTCCTCGTCGGAGCGGTCGCGGTACATGATGTGCCGGCCCATGGCCAGATCGGGCGCGTCGATCTGGAGCATGATCCCGGCGGCGACGATCGCCTCGTACTCGACCTTCATCGCCTCGCCGATCGCCTCCAGGTATTCATCGAGCGTCGCGTAGTGCTCGTTGGGGGCAAACAGCGCGACGATCCCCGGAGAGGGCGCGTTCATGAACGCGCCGGCCACGGGTTGGCCGTCGATCGCCGCCTTCAGGTGCGCCAGGTCGCGCTGCACCGGGTCGGCGTGCTCATAGGTGATGGCGCCGCGGCAGATCGGACGCTGATACCGGTAGCCGCCCTCGCGCGCCTGGCGGTCGCGAAAGCCCGGGTAGGCGTCCAGGTCGGCGGGGGTGGCCCGCGGCACGTCCCCCAGCTCAAAGCCGCTGAGCCGGTGGCGGATGTAGGTGGCGTAGCCGATCTTGCTCATCTCGCCGTCCGAGACCCAGTCCACGCCGGCGTCGACCTGATGCTGGACCCGGTCGCTCACCGCGCCGCCGATGACACGATCGAACTCGCCAGAGTCCACGGGCTCACCCCGGTCCTGGGCGAACACGAGGTCGACGACGTCCTGGGGACGGGGAAGGCTGCCGACGTGGGTGGTGCGGATGCGGGTCTCGGGGCTCATGAGCCCACCCTACTGCGCGCGAACTCGCCCCCCGGCACGACGCCGCCGCGCGCCGCCAGGCCCGTCAGCAGACGCTGAACCTGGCGGCGCCAGGCCGCGTCGAGCATCAGGAACGGGTGCATGATCACCGTCTGCTCCCCCGCATCGCGCAGCGCGGCGGCCATCCGCTCGCCGGCGGCCTCGGCGTCGATCGGGGCGGAGCTGTCCCCGCGGCGCTCGCGCAGCTCGGCGAACCGTGCCATGAGGTGGTAGGCGTCGACGAGCTCCCAGTCAAACGGGACGACGACCAGCCCTTCGCGGTTCGTCGGCGGACCATCGCCCGCGGGCGAGCACCACTCATAGCCCAGCTCGCGCAGAAGCCCCAGCGTGCGCGCGGTCAGCTCACCGCCCGGCGGGCGAAAGCCGCGGGCGTTCAGCCCCGCGGACGCGAATGCCCGCGTCGCGCGCCCCAGCAGGTCGCGCTCGGCGTCGGGGTCGAGCGCTCCCCACGCCTCGTGCTCCCAGCCGTGGACGCCGAGCTCGTGGCCGCGAGCGCTGATCGTGCGCAGCGCCTCGGGATTGAGCTCGCAGTTGATCGCCTCGACGAAGAAGGTGGCACGCAGGCCGCTATGGTCGAGGGCGTCGAGCAGCCAGGGGAGGGCCCGCGTCACCGAGGGGTCGCTGCCGAGCGGGGTCTGCGGGTCCCACGTGCCGCGCTGCAGTGCGCTCGCCTCGCCCAGGTTGTCGAAGGTGAGCACGATCGCGTGCCCCCGCGGGTCGGGTGTGTTGCCGTGGCTCATCTCACGATGTCCCCCTGCGGGGACGTTTTACGTCTCACCAGTGGGACCGTTCTACAATGTACGACGGTCGTCGTACTTAGACTTTGGAATGAGTTCATGAGCCCAGACACCCAATCACCCCGAGCGCCGCATCTGCGCGCGACATTGCTGTTGTCGTGCCTGGCGCAGTTCATGGTCATCCTCGACGTGTCGGTCGTCAACGTCGCGCTGCCCGCGATCCGGCACGGCCTGGGCTTCACCGAGGCCGACCTGCAGTGGGTGGTCAACGCCTACACCGTGACCTTCGCCGGCTTCCTGCTGCTCGGTGGCCGCGCGGCGGACCTGTTGGGCCGCCGACGCGTGTTCGTCACGGGCCTGGCCATGTTCGCGCTGGCCTCGCTGGCCGGCGGTTTTGCCAACAGCCAGGGGCTCCTGATCGCGGCTCGCGCCGTCCAGGGCCTCGGCGGCGCCGTGATCGCGCCGGCGTCGCTGTCGATCCTCACCACGACCTTCGCCGAGGGCCCGGCGCGCAACCGCGCGGTCGGCATCTGGGGCGCCATGGGTGGCGCCGGCGGCGCCGCCGGGGTGCTGCTGGGCGGCATCCTCACTGACGTCCTCTCCTGGCGCTGGATTCTGTTCATCAACGTCCCGATCGGACTGCTCGCCGCCGTGGCGGCACAGCGACTGCTGATGGAGAGCCGCAACCCCACCCGTGCCCAGGAGTTCGACGTCCGCGGCGCCCTGGCGGCGACGATCGGGCTGTCCGTCCTGGTTCTCGGCATCGTGCGCACCGACCAGACCGGCTGGGGCGATACCTCCACCCTCCTGCTCATCGCAGCCGGCCTGGCCCTGCTGGGCGTGTTCGTGCTCATCGAGGGTCGCGTCGCCCGGTCGCCGCTGATGCCGCTGCGCATCTACCGCTCCCGGACGCTCAGCGCCGCCAACGTGGTCGTGCTGCTCGTCGGCGCGGCGTCGTTCGGGATGTGGTTCTTCATCTCGCTGTACCTCCAACTGGTCCACGGCTACTCCCCCATCCGCGCCGGCCTGGCCTTCCTGCCAATGACGCTCTGCATCGTCGCCGGGTCCACCATCGCCTCGCGACTGGTCGGCCGCGTCGGCGCCAAGCCCATCCTCGTCGCGGGGATGACCTCGCTCACCGTCGGCCTGTTCTGGCTCAGCGACATCTCGGTGCACGGCACCTACGTCGGCGCCATGCTGTTCCCGTCGCTGCTGGCGGCGCTCGGGATGGGGCTGGCCTTCGTCCCGGCCACGATCAGCGCCGTTGCCGGCGTGGCCCCCGAGGAGGCGGGCCTGGCCTCCGGCCTGGTCAACACCGCACGACTGTTCGGCGGCGCGCTGGGGCTGGCCATCCTGGCGGCGATCGCCACCTCGCGGACCAACGCCGACCTGCACCACGCCGGGATCACGGCGCATGTCGCGCTCGTGTCGGGCTTCCAGCTCGCCTTCGTCGTCTCGGGGGCCCTGGCCCTGCTGGGCACCCTGGTGGGAGCGTTCGGGCTGCCGCGGCTGCCCGCCCGGACTGTGGCCCAAAGCGGCCGCATCGCGCCCGTCGAGTCGGCATAGGACGCCGGGTTTCGTGACAATGCGGCGGGCTGTGGCCCGCTGCTTTGTCACCCGCGACCTCCCCGGCCCCGCCCTCGGCCGTCTGCGCGAGCGCCACGAGGTGGACGTCTGGCCCGAGCGGTTGCCGCCCCCCTATGAGGAACTGCGGGCGCGAACGGCCGACGCCGAGGGCCTGCTCTCACTGCTCACCGACCGCGTCGACGCCACGCTCATCGACGGGTCGCCGCGCCTGCGCGCGATCGCCAACTATGCCGTCGGCTACGACAACATCGACCTCGCGGCCGCCGCGGCACGGGGCATCCCCGTCGGCAACACCCCCGATGTGCTGACCGACGCAACCGCCGACCTGGCCTTCACCCTGATGCTGGCGGCGGCACGCCAGCTGCCCGACGCGCTGCTGGCCGTCCAGAGCGATGATTGGGTGACCTGGGAGCCCAAGGCGTTTCTCGGCCACGATGTCTTCGGCGCCACGCTGGGGATCATCGGGATGGGGCGGATCGGCCGCGCCGTCGCCCGCCGCGCCGAGGGCTTCGAGATGACCGTTCTGCACACCGGCTCAGACGGCGGCGTGCCCCTGCTGACGCTGCTCAAACGCTCGGACTTCGTCTCGCTGCACTGCCCGCTCACGCCCGAGACCCACCATCTGATCGACGCGGCGGCGTTCGAGGCGATGAAGGCCACGGCGATCCTCATCAACACCGCCCGCGGCCCGATCATCGACCAGGCCGCGCTCATCGAGGCGCTGCGCACCGGCCAGATCGCCGGCGCCGCGCTCGACGTCACCGACCCCGAGCCCCCGCCGGCGGGCGACCCGCTGCTCAGCGCGCCCAACCTGATCGTCGCCCCGCACATCGGCTCGGCCACCCACACCGCCCGCGAGGCGATGGCGACACGAGCCGTCGACAACCTGCTCGCCGCACTGGACGGCCAGCCGATGCCACACCCCGTTCACACCAGCTGACGGAGCCGCGGGGTAGCCTGCGCCCCACGTGGTCATGAACGTCGCGGTCGTCGACATCGGCTCCAACTCCACCCGGCTGCTGATCGCCGAGCTCGCTGACCACCAGGTGACCCGCGAGCTCGTCCGCCACAGCGAGGTGACGCGGCTGGGCGCCGGCGTGGACGCCGACGGGCGGTTGCGCGAGGACGCGATGCAACGCGTGTTCGCCACGCTCGAGGGCTACCGGGCCGAGATCGATGCCCATGACTGCCAGAGCTCGGTGGCCGTGCTCACCAGCGCCGTGCGCGACTCGGCCAACGGAGCCGAGTTCGCGGAGGCCGTACGGACGCGCTACGGGCTCGAGCCCCATGTGCTCGCCGGTGCCGAGGAGGCACGGCTCACCTTCCTGGGCGCCACCAGCGAGCGCGACTCAGCCGACCAAGCCCCGACGCTCGTGCTCGACATCGGGGGCGGCTCGACCGAGATGATCATCGGCACCGGCTCCGAGGTGAGCTTCCGGGTCTCCACCCAGGCCGGCGTGGTGCGCCAGACCGAGCGCCATCTGCACGCCGATCCCCCGGATCCGGCCGAGATGGACGAGCTCGTGGCCGACGTGCACGAGATCCTCGAGGACAACGTCCCGGCCGACCGGCGCGGCGCGATCGCGCACGGGATCGCCGTGGCGGGAACCGCGACGTCGCTGGCAGCCATCGCCCAGCACCTGGACCCCTACGACCCCGAGCGCGTCCACGGCTACCTGCTCAGCGCCGCCGAATGCGATCGCATCCTGGGCGACCTGGCCGCGATGACCCTCGAGCAGCGCCGCCACGTCGCCGGGCTGCACCCAGACCGGGCCCCCACGATCGTCGCCGGCGTCCTGATCTTCCGGGAGGTGCTGCGGCTGTTCGGGCTCGATCAGATCGAGATTTCGGAGCACGACATCCTCCGAGGCGCCGCATTGGGACTCGTTGCGCAGCGTTTGTAAACCCCTCCGGTCATATTTCTGACACGGGCCTAGTGAGGTTTTAGGCAAGAACTGGACGAATGTTCGATTGCCTTCCGCGCGGCAGCGGAGCATCCTATTGCGCGGGGTGCGGATCGCCATCAGGCGACCCGTATTCCCAACATAGGTTCGGGCGAAGCCGCAGACATCGGCGCCTCCCGCCGTCCGGACCACTCTAACTGGCCCTTTCTGGCACGTACCCCTGCCCGTCCCGATTGGGCCAAACCTGGATCGGAAGCCGCCCGCAGAACGCGGGCGGTTTTCGTATGTGGGGGGACTTAGTCGGCGTTCGTTGCGCGCTCAGACGGCGTGAACGCGGTCACACCGGTCCGGGTCACGCCAGATTCGAGCGGCGCGGGTAGGCGATGCTCGGGTCCGTCAGGACGTTGACCAGCGCGGGACCGCCCGCGGCGAAGGCGCGCTCGAGCGCCGGGCGCAGCTCATCGGGCGCGCTCACGAACTCGCCGTGGCAGCCCAGGGCGGCCGCCACCTCGTCATAGCGGGTGCGGGGCCGCAGGTCGGCGGCTACCGAATAGCCGTAGATCGCCTCCATCGGGTGCTTCTCCAGCGCCCAGATGCCGTTGTTGCCGATGACGCCGACCACGGCCACCCCGTGGCGGGCCAGCGTGTCGAACTCCATGCCCGAGAAGCCGAAGGCGCCGTCTCCGAGCAGCAGCACCACCTGTCGGCCCGGGTGGGCCAGCTTGGCCGCCAGCGCGTACCCGGGCCCCGACCCCAGACAGCCGTACGGCCCGGGGTCAAGCCAGCAGCCGGGGCGGTAGGAGTCGACGACGCGACCGGCGTAGGAGACGAAGTCCCCGCCGTCGCCGACGACGATCGCGTCGCGGTCGAGCATCTGGGCCAGTTCGCCATAGATCCGCATGGGATGCAGCGGCGCCCGAGGGTCGGCCAGCTCGCCGGACTCGCCGGCTCGGCGTTCGGACTCCGTGTCGCGCAGCGAGGCGATCCAGGCGCTCCGGGCGCTCGCCGCCTCGCCGGAGGGCCGGCCCGCGCCGGCGCGAAGCGCGTCGAGGGTGGCCGGCAGGGCGCCGTAGAGCTCAACGCTCGGCTGGCGCGGATGGGGGCGCTGCGGCTCGGCGACGTCGATGGCGATGACGTGCGCATCCTCGGCGAAGGCCGCGCCGAACCCGAGCCGGAAGTCCAGCGGCACGCCGATGACGAGGGCGACATCGGCGCCGCCGAGCCCGGCACTGCGCGCGCGGGAGAAGGCCAGCTCGTCGTCGGCGGGGACGCAGCCCCGCCCGAGGCCGTTGAGGAACACGGGGACGCGCAGCTCTCGGGCCAGTGCCAGCAGGGCCTCCTCGCCCCGCCCCCAGTACAGCCCTGTGCCGGCCATGATCACCGGGCGCTCCGCGTCGCGCAGCAGGGCGGCGGCGCGGTCGATCTCGGCGGCGTCGGCGCCCGGACCCGTCCACGGCTCGGGCAGCGGCTCCACGGACCCCGGACCCTCGGCTTCGCCGAAGACCTGGTCGAGGGGGAAGTCCACGAAGGCCGGTCCCGAGTGGGGCGTCACCGCCGCGCGCAGCGCCTCGTCGAGCAGCCGCGGGATCCCCGCGGTGTCCTGGGCCGTGGCGGCGTGCTTGACCACGGGCGCCACAAAGGGCACATGGTCGATCTCCTGCAGCGACCCCTGGCCCCAGCGGAAGGCGGGGGCGCGACCGCCGAGCACGAGCATCGGGGAGTTGTTCTGGCTCGCCGAGGCCATCGCGCTCATGCCGTTGGTGACGCCGGGGCCGGCGGTCAGCGCGCACACCCCGGGGGTGCGGGTGACCTTGGCCCAGCCCTCGGCGGCGAACGCGGCCGCCTGCTCGTGCCGGACATCGACAATGTCGATGCCCTCGGCGCGGCAGCCGTCGTAGATCGAGAACAGATGTCCGCCCGAGAGCGTGAACAGCTTGGTGACGCCGTAGCCGCGCAGGGCGCGCGCGACGAGGCGGCCGCCGTGCAGCATCGTGTCGGTCTCGGTGGACACGCCCGGGAAGCTAGCGGGCTTCGGAGGGGGTCGGCGGCCCGGGGGTGAGGCGCATCGAGTTGACGATCGCGCCTCCCAGGATGATGAGCGCGAGCACGTAGAACCAGCCGAGCATGATCAGCACGAACACGATCGTCGTGCCGAAGCGGGCGATCGTCGAGATATTGCTGAGGTAGGCGGGGAACGCGTAGTCGACGATGGCGATGGCCACGGTCGCGCCCAGCGCGCCCGGCCAGACCGCGCGCCACGGGACCTTCAGGTGCGGGACGCGCGAGTAGATGATCACGAGGCAGACGAACAGGATCGCCAGGCTGAAGGCGAGCGAGGCCACGTAGACGAGCCCGGCGACGTGGGCGAGGTCGAAGGGCAGCTTGTTGGCGCCGGCGCGCAGCAGGCTCTGCACGGTCGGGATCGCCACCGTCGCCACCATGAACAGCAGCACCACGAACAGCATGGAGACGGCAAACCGCTTCTGCCTGAGCCAACCGCGCGAGGGGCCGTGGTAGATCTTGTCGAACGCGGTGTCCAGGGCGCCCCAGAACGAGGAACCCAGCCATAGGCTCGCCACCAGCGCCAGGACGCCGGTACTGGTGGTCGAGGTGCGGATCTGTTCCAGCAGCGAGTCCAGCGTGCCCTCCGCCGTTCCGGGGAACACCTCCTGGAGGTCCTGCAGGACGCTGTGGGACACGGCGTGGCTGGAGAGGACCTGGCCGGCGACGAACAGGCTGAGCAGGGCTATCGGGATGATGCCCAGCAGCATGTTGTAGGCGATCATCGAGGCCATCCCGGTGATGTTGGCCTGATAGGCGATGCGCCAGAAGCGATGCACGGCGCGAGGCACCGTTTTGAGGTTCAGTCCGCTACCGACGCGCCGGCGCGGTCGTTGCTGGATGCGTCGGCTGGGTACGCGCGCGGAGCCCACAGTTCTACAGGTACCTGTTTGCCCTTCAGTTCAACCGCGTTGCGCTCATCGAACTCGAACCCCTGTGTTCTGAGCCGACGGCGAGTGTCCTCTGTGATGAGCACCTGATCTCCGGTCTCGCGGGTGGCCGCCTCGACGCGCGCGGCAGTGTTGACGGCGTCGCCGATGACCGTGAGCTCGACCCGGCCGCCTCCCCCGACGGTACCGGCCACCACCGTGAGCGCAATCCTCGCGCCTGCCAGGAGGATCCGCCCTGGTTCAGACCCGTGGGCGTCAGTGGTTCAGCTCCCAGCTTGACGTGCCACTCGCCGCTGCAGCCCAGGCCTGAGTTCGGGCCGGGCTGGCTAGACGGGTGCGCTGAGTCTCTGGACCTTGATGGGGGCGGCCATCAGGGCCCCCGCGGCCAGCAGCCCGCCCTCGCCCTCGAACCACTGGTCTCCGATCCGGATGGCGGGGAGCTCGCTGATCCCGTGCGCGCGGAGCACGTCGGCGTTGGCCTCCAGCTCCTCGTCGCGCCATGTCTCGCCGGCGGCGCTCAGGCATTCCTCGAGCGGGACCCCGGCGGCCGCGGCCGCCTCGGCGAGCGTCTCGGGGTCCTCGAGGTCGAAGCCGCCGCAGAAGGCGAGCCGGCTGGCGGCCAGCGCGAACGCGGCGCCGGCGCCGATCTCGCAGGCGAAGGCCGAGGCGCGCTGCGCGCAGCGGGCGGCGCCCGGAAAGCGGTCGGGCCAGACGAGAGGAAGCCGCAATGCCCGCGCGCACGAGTCCGCGCGGGTGCGCAGCCCGAGCATCTGTGCCTCGGCGTGCGGGGCGTCCACAGGGGCATGCGGACTGGGGGCGTAGGCGCGCAACGACGCGCCGTCCACGGGAATCCACTCCACCTCGCCGAGCTTGCGCTCGATGCGCTCCGCGGTGAGGTAGGAGAGCGGACAGGAGACGTCAAAGAAGAACAGCGGATGAGTTACCACAGGGTGGCGGGAGCGTTCACTCCTGCGCTCGTTGAGATAGATCACTTGGCCCATTGCAAATCCTGAAACGACGCACGCGTCCGAAACTGGCGCTAAAAACCGGTGGCGAAACCTGATTTCTTCGTTATGCTGATTCTCGGTAGGTGGAAGCACCGTCCTTAGACCGGGGAGTCCTCATTTCGCACGTACCGCCCGCAAAGCGTCATCCTTATGACCAGTGGTCGCCTGATGCCCGCGCACTTGATCTCGTGGGCGACAAGTGGACCCTGCTGATAGTTCGCGACCTGCTCTCAGGTCCGCGTCGATTCGTTGAGCTCCAAAGGGTTCTACCCGGGATCTCCACAGAACAGTTGCGGTCACGGCTGAACCGCATGGTTGCCGACGGAATGCTGACGCGGAAGCGCTATCGGGAAGTCCCGCCCCGCGTCGATTACGAGCTCACCGAGCGCAGCCGCGAACTGGCCCCCGTGCTGGGGGAGCTCGCGCGCTGGGGCTATGAGTGGGCCTGGAGCCCGCCCCGCACGTCCGAGCGCGTGGACCTCGGTGCCATCTTCCGGCTCGCGCCGGGCCTGGTGGACGGGAGTTCCGGCGTGTCCGGATCCGTGGACCTGCAGGTGACCGACGGCCCTTCCGGGTCGTCGACGACCTACCGGGTGACCATGTCCGGCGCCCACGCGGAGATCACGGAGAACGTCGAGGACGGATCCGCCGACGCCCTGCTGCAGGGAACCATCTCGGCCTGGATTCGCGCCATGGGGCCGATGGCGGACCGCGAAGGGCTCTCGAGCTCCGGCAACACCGCACTCGCCTCGAACCTGCTCGACCTGCTGGCCCTCGGCGAGGGCCGCGAGGCGGCGGTCATCGAGCACGAGCGCGACCTCGAGTCCGCCGCCGGCTGATCGCAACCTTCGGGGGTTGGGGCGCCCGCGCTGTCGCGGACGACGCGACGCCGCGCCGAGGCTACTTGTTGGAGTAGTGCGCCTGGTTGACGTGCGGGAACTTCCCGCCCTGGCCGAGCAGTCCCGCCAGGGGCGGCGCCACCCAGCAGGCCGGAGTGGCGGTCTGGCCAACCGGACCGGTGGCCGGAGAGGCGGCGACTGACCCGTCCCCGCCCGCGCCCGTGTTGTTGCAGTCCCACGAGGGGAGGGCGAAGGAGCCGGTGTTCTTGCCGCCGGCCGAGAAGGCGCGGCCGTCCGCCAGCCACAGCGGGGGCGGGTAGGTGTTGCCGCGGTTGGAGGCGTCGCGATTCGCGGCGAACGAGAGCGTCTCGGGGCCGAGCGGCTGGAACTGGCGCAGGTAGTGGCCCACGCCGTTGCCCCCGAACGACGTCGTCTTGGCGGCCAGGCCGGCGGCGCCGTTGGAGATGAAGTCGGCGATGAGCTGCTGGTGCAGCGAGAGCCAGCTGAGCACCGGGTTGAGCTGCTCCAGGAACGGGCCGAGCGACGCCAGCAGCGGCGTGGTGCCCTTGAGCACGTCGCGGATGGCGGGCAGACCGGTCTTGGACACCGTGATCAGCGGGCCGAGGTTGACGAAGAACGAGCGTAGCGACGGGGCCAACTCGCGCACGTCGGTGAGCGTCGGCTTGAGGTTCGTGGCCACCGGCTCGAGCTCCTTGACCAGCGGGTCGGTGTCCTGCGAGAAGCTCTGCAGGCGCGCCATCGTCGCCTTGGTCTCGTCCAGGAAGGTCGGGAACACGTGGAAGGTGTCCGAGATGGCCTTGTTGTTGGCCGCCGTGGTCCGGAACGTCTGCTCCCCGGTGGTGATGAGCGTGCGCAGCGCCGTCTGGCTCTGGCCCAGCGCGCCGAACACGGTGCCGCCGTTGCGCACGAGGTTGACGACGGCGGTGTGCTGAATGTCGAGCACCTTGAGCAGGTCCGAGGCGTCGGCGGCGAACGTGGGCAGATTGCCGAGCACGCTGTTGAGGTTCTGGTCGTTGCCCTTCACCGCGATCGCGAGCTGCTGCTGCCATTGGCGGAAGGCCGCGCGCGTGGTCGGATCAAGCGCGTTGAAGATCTGGTCGAGCTGGACCGCGTTGGCGACCTGCCCGCGCGAGAGCAGCGCGCCGTCGGCGAGCGTCGGGCTGTGGGCGGTGCCGGGCGTGAGCTGCACGTAGACCTCGCCGGCGATCGTCTTGGTGCGCAGGATCGCCTGCGCGTCCTTGTGGATCGGAGCGAACTTGTTGTTCATCTGGATGGTGACCATCGTGCGGTTGTGCTCGGGATCGAGCGTCTTGCCGATCACCTTGCCGACCGAAACGCCGGCGATCCGGACGTCCGCCTGATCGGCGAGCTGGCTGGCGTTGGTGAACGAGACGCGGAACTCGTAGCCGCGCGGAGTCAGCGGGATCGTTCCCCCGAAGGACAGCCAGAGGAACAGCGTCAGGCCGATGACCGACAGTGCGAACAGCACCATCGTGAGGATCTTGGTGACGGAGGGGCTGCCGGTATCCATCTACTTCACCGGGAGCTTGGGATCGAAGGGAGCGAGCGCCTTGGCCGCGCCGCCGACGACGGCGTTGGCGTTGCTCGACGTGGTGTTGCCCGGGCTCTGCTTCTTGGCCTCGTACGTCTGGTAGTCCGCGGTATTGGCGGCGGCCTGGCTCGGGCAGAGGTTGGCGTTGGTGAGGATCGGCGTGAGGTTGAGCAGATTCTCGATCTCCGGACCGAGCCCGGGGGCGGCCGAGCCGAGCCCGTTCACCAGCTGGCTGTAGGTGGCGCAGCTGGCCTGGAGGAACAGCGGGCGGAAGTCGCCGTTGGCGTCCTGCACCGAGAACAGCGTGCGGGCGTTGTGATCGAGCCACGCCAGCCACCACAGGTAGCCGTGCTCCGTGTCGCCCGGGTTGTAGCCCAGCATGTTGCCGAAGCGCTTGACGACGTCGAAGGTCTTGGTCAGGCCGGGCGTCGCCGCCGCCAGGTTCTCGGCGGCCGGCTTGAGATTGCGCACCAGCGGCCGGGCGGCGACGACGAACGGCCGGATCTGGTTCTGGACGATCGGCGCGCTCGGCTTGGCCAGCGCGGTGACCGCGGCGTTGGCTGCGGGCAGCGCCTTGGCGGCGGGCAGGAGCTTGGCGGCCGTCGGGCCGAGCAGGTTGGCGAACGTCGTGACCTTGTTGAGCGTGTCGGTGGTCTGGGCCAGAGTGCCCGGCAGGTCGCGGATCGCGGCGCTGATGTTGGAGTCCTGGGAGGCGAACGCCCGGAACACGGTGGAGCTGGCGTCGACGAGGCGCACGATCTGGCTCTGGTTGTGGCTGAGCGAGGTATTGAGGCGCTGCAGCGAGTTGACGAGCTGTCGCAGATCCGCGCCACGGACCGCGACGGCCTTGTTGAGGCGGGCCAGGTCCTGGTGGGTGGGCTCGAAGCGCTCGAACACCTGGGCCAGCTCCGAGCCGCCCTTGCCCTGCAGCCCCTGCCCGGCGCCGTTGACCAGCAGTTGGAGATAGTTGCGGGTGTCGCCGTCCAGCGAGGAGAGGATCTCGTCGGCGTCGACATCGGGCAGCGTGTTGGACACCGGCAGCGTCCAGCCCTGCTTGGCCACCGGCGCCGATTTGGATCCGGGCTGGACCTCGACGAACATGTCCTTGAGCCCGGTCTTGGGGCGCAGGAGCGCGGTGGCGTTGGTGTGGATGAGGTTCTTGTACTGGGGGTCGATCTGCATCTGCACGATCGCCACGCCGTTCTTGAGCGAGACGTTGCCGATCTCGCCGATCTGCACGCCCGAGACGCGGACCGACTGGCCCTGCCCCGGGGTCACGGCCTGGGCGGTGGAGAACTCCGCGTTGAGCGTGTACGGCGCGGAGTCGATGAACGGGAACCGGAATCGCTCGTGGCTGAGGATGTAGCCGGCCACGCCGATCGAGAGCACCAGCAGCACGATGATCGCGGCGAAGTCACCCATGTGGGTCTTGATGGCGCGCCTCACGAGGTCTTCAGCACTCCTGCGATGGCCTGGCCGACGCTGTTGGGGACTGCGGGCAGCCCGCCCGGCCCGCCGCTGGATCCGGAGCCGCCCGAGCCCGAGCCGGACCCGGATCCGCCGGATCCCGAGCCCGAACCGGACGAGCCCGACATGTCCGACGAGTTGAGCTTGAGCCCGGCCGCGCTGGCCACCTGCGCCAGGCCCGTCAGCGCGTTCTGGCTGACGCCCTGCCAGCGCGCCTTGGCGGCGGGCGCCGACACAGCGGTGTTGGTCTGCTGGATGGGCCCGCTCGACGGCGTGGCGAGGTTGGTGATCGGCTTCTGGGACTCACACGGCGCGGTCTCCTCATACGGGGGCCGCTTGCCGCCGGGCGGGACCTGCGGCTGGACCGCGTCGAGCTTGGTCAGCGCCTGGCCGAACAGCCCGGGCTGCAGCGAGTAGGTGAGCGTTCCGCCGGTGCCCAGAATCCGGATGTAGGGCCCGTTGGCGTCGAAGTTGCGCGACTCGCCGGCGAGACCGGGCAGGTAGTCGACGGCCTCGACGTAGGCCTTGCGCGGCGGGAAGCCGTTGGACGCGTTGAAGTTGCTGTCGGGGACGGTCAGCTGCGACCACGGGTAGATGACGTTGACCACGCAGCTGGCCGTGGGCCGGACTTCATTGCGCATCAGCGGAATCGTGTCCTTGGTGAGCTTGGCCAGCGCGGGGACGGTGGGACGAAGGTCGGCGGTGAGGCCGCGCAGCTCGGAGGGCTGCACCAGGTCGTTGAGCTGGGTGACGAACGGCAGGCTCGCGTCGACCATCGGCCCCGTCGACTTCACGCCCGGCACCAGTGCCCGGGCGAACGCCCGCAGTGGCGGGAAGGCGGCATTGAGCGCGTTGAAGGCCGGGATCGCTGCCGACAGCGTCTTGGGCAGCTCGCCCACCGTCTGCTCAAGCGCCGTGTTCTCGCGCGCGAAGGCGTTGGCCGTGGTGTTGAAGTCCGTGATGAGGTTCTCGAGGTTCTGCGGATGGGTGTCGAAGGCGCCCGACACGTCGCCCTGGGCGGCGATGTAGTTGGAGAGGTCGTGGGGCTGGATGCCGAGCGCGTCGTGGGCGACGATCGAGGAGTACTCGTAGGCGGGCAGCCAGTACTGGATGGACTTGTTGAACGACGGGCCGCCCTGCTTGACCGCCTTGCCGTACTGCTGGAGCAGGGTCTGGAGGTTCTGACGGGTGTTGTCCTGCAGTCCGGTGAGGACCTGATCGAACTGGACGGGCGCGACGCCCTGCTGGATCGGGAAGGTGTGGTTGTCGGGGGCCACGGGCGCCTCGGGGGTGCCCGGGGACACGTCGACGAAGAAGTTGCCCTCCAGGAAGATGCGCGGGCGGATGGCGAACGTCGCGTCGTCGTGGATCGGCAGGCCCTCGTTGGTGATGTTGATCGTCACGTCGGCCGCCTGGCAGGCGCTCTGTGTGGTGCTGGCCGACTTGCAGCCCGGCTCCTGGGCCACCGAGGCAACCGTGCCGACGTTGACGCCCGCGATGCGCACGAGCGAGCCCGGCTGTAGCCCGTTGGCGTTGGCGAAGGTCGCGTGGATCGTGTACCTGTGCGCGAACGGGTTGGCGAACTTCGTGTAGGCCAGGTACGAGAACACGGCGATGAGGACGATCCCGATCAGCCCCGCCTTGAACTTGCTCATGCCGGTGCGGCGCTTCTTGCTCTTGCGTCCGAGTCTCATGGGTTCGAGGGGATGGCCGCGGTCTGGGGGCCGGTGGT
Organism: uncultured Actinomycetota bacterium; assembly: GCA_963708835.1. GTDB lineage: Bacteria > Actinomycetota > Thermoleophilia > Solirubrobacterales > Solirubrobacteraceae > Palsa-465. Next base: position 177,075 of record CAVPUB010000007.1, read on the forward strand.
CGGGTTGCGGCTGAAGGTCTCGCCGGCGGGCACGTGGGCGCGGCCCTTGAACGTCGGGCCCTGATCGCCCGGCGTGTGGGTGTCGGTGCCCAGGTCGCGGCCCTGCGAGTCCTGGTGGTTGAGCTTGAGCGGGTAGCCGCGCTGGCCCGTCTCGCAGTCGGCGTTCCCCTGGTTGTCCACGGCAGCGCCGTAGGGCTGCGCGTGCAGGAACTCGTTGCCGCCGGTGAGCAGCGAAGTCGAGCCGCCGCCGTTCGCGGGCGCGGTTGCCCCCGCCTGGCCGACGTTATTGGGCTGGGTCGGGTTGCCGAAGTTGATCAGCGCGCGCTGGGCGAAGCCGAAGCTCGTGGCCTCGGAGATGTGCTCGGACAGGTAGGTCCAGAAGTAGTTCCAGTCATCGCACACCGTCTGGTAGGGGCCGAGGTAGCGGACCAGCGGGTTCAGGGTGTTGACCGTGCCCGTCAGCGCGTTGACGGCGACGTTGGTCCCCGGGGCCTGGGACAGATTCTTGAGCGCGTTCATGACCTGCTGGAGGTTGGCGTTCAGGACCGGGGTGCGGGCCAGCGTGTTGGTGCCGGTCTCGATCGCCGGGTTGATGTCGGGCAGCGCCGCCTTGAGCTCCGCGGTGGCGGGCGCGAGCTGGGAGCCGAGCGTGTTGAAGTCGGCCAGGAAGGGGCGCTGCACCGCCAGCGACTGGGTGCTCACCTGCTCGGTGGAGGGCGACTTGGCGATCGTCGCTTCGAGGTCGGACGGGCTGTGATCGATCGCCTGGAACGTCGTGGCCATGTCCGTGAAGAGCTGGGCGTTGGTCTGCGCCACCGGGGCGACCGCGCCCATCACGCCCTCGAGGTTGTTGAAGAAGCGCGTGAGCTCGGTGTTGGGGTCGGCCAGGTACTGGGTGACGGGCTTGAGGTAGCCCAGCAGCGACGGGAGGCTGGCGAAGGTGTCGTTCAGCGCCGAGCCGCGCCCCGCGAACGTGTCGCCGAAGCCGACGAGGTTCTGGTCGATCGCCTTGCGCGTCTTGGCATCAAAGGCCTGGAAGATGTCCTCGAACTGGACCGGGACGCTCGTCTGGGTGATGGGGAGCGTGCCGCCGTCCTGGATGTACTGGTGCGAGCCGCCGACGTGCAGGTCCACGTACTTGAGGCCGAGCACCGAGAGCGGGCGGATCGACGCCGTCGAGTCGGTGGGCACCTTGCCGTAGGCCTTGTTGATCTTGAGCGTGAGCTGGCCCGCCACCTGGCCGGTGGGGAGCTGGATCGGCGTCAGCGACTGCACCACGCCGACCAGGAACCCGCCCTCGCGCACCTCGTTGCCGGGCACCAGGTCAGAACCCGAGGCCACATTGACCTTGAGCTCGTCGGTGGGGACGAACGGGAGGCCGGTATTGGCGTTGTAGGCCAAGAAGACGGCGACCATGATCACGAGCACGGTCATCGCGCCCACCAGGACCGGGTTGGAGAGTGCCGAGGGGCGGCGTGCCCGCTTGCCCTGTCGCGAACCGATGCTCATGGCGAGAGGAGGTAGTTGAGGAGCTGCTGGGCGGTCCCGCCCGACGACGACGAGCTGCCGCTGGGAGCCGGGGTGGTCGGCGCGGGCACGACCGGGGTCGGCGTCGAGGGCGCCGGACCGCCGCCGACGGTGCCCTGCAGGACCTGACCGATGGTCTTGCCGAGGTCGATCGGGGGGCCGCCTGACCCGGTGACGGGATTGGTCGGGGTGCCGGTGGAGGAGGAGCCGTTGCCGGCGGGCGCCGACGGGGAGGTGGTGCTCGGGTTGCCGGCCGCCTTGCCCTTGCCCTTGCCCTTGTGCTTGCCCTTGGCGGCCTTGGTCTTCTGCGCGCCGGCCTGCTTCTTGTTGGCGTTGATGGCGTTCTCGATCATCGCCGCGGTGAGCCGGCTGGCGCTGGTGCTGGGACCGGTTTCGCCGGGGGGCGCCCCGCCCGGATCGGGCACGGGGGCGCTGGGATCCGACGGATCGGTCTCGTTGACGCCCGGCTGGTTGGCGCCCAGCCACGAGTAGCACTGGCGATAGGCCGGCCCGTACTGCTTGATCGCCAGGGCGATCGTGGCCGGGGTGGCATAGGCCGAGCACATCGGGCTGACGAACGCGTCGACGGCGAGGATGTGGCCCTCGGGGCCGTACGTGTTGATGGCCAGCGTCTGGTTGAAGACGTAGCCGAGGAGTGCCTGCAGGCCGGTGAACCCGTTGCCGCCCGGACTGCGCGGGTCACGCTCGACGGCGCGGCTGGGGGCGTCGAGGTCGTGCAGGACGATGGCCAGGTTGCCGGCCAGCTCGGGAGTGGGCTTGGCGAAGGCGTTGAGGTCCTTGACCGTCGGGGTGGCCGCCGTCACCGCGGCCTTGCCGGTCACCGATGCCTGACCCAGCGACTTGATGGCGGGCTTGGCCGACTTGGAGAACGCGGGCAGGTCGGTGAGGAGCCGGTCCAGCTGGCCCGAGGCCTGATTGAGGTTCTGGAGCACCGGCTCGTTGGTGGTGACGGTGGTGCCGAGCTGCGCGATCGTGGGTTTGAGCTGCTCGAGGAGGCCGGGCAGGCGCTGCAGCGACGTGCGCAGGTTGGCCTGCTGGGTGGAGGTGTCGGCCGCGGTCTTGCCGGCGACGTCGATGAACTTGTTGACGTTCTTGGAGTTGTTGGCCAGCGCGGTGATGACGCTGTTGGAGTCCTTGGTCAGCGCCTGGAGCGTGGTGGAGTCGTTGGCCAGGAGGTTGAGCAGGTTGTCGGTCTCGTCCAGGGCGGGTACGGCGCGGTGCAGCGCGCTCTGGATGTCGCCCGAGCGCGCCGCGGCGGCGGCGCCCAGTTCGTTGACGATCAGCGAGAAGCGCTGCCGGTAGGGCAGGCGCATGGTGTCCTGGAGCAGATCTGCGGGGATCGTCGACTGCGTGTGGCTGACGGGGATCGTGGCGCCGGCCTTGAGCGCGGGACCGGAGCTGCCCGGGTTGCAGTCAACGAAGTACTCGCCGATCAGCGACTCCGGCCGCGACTGGCAGGTCGCGTCCTGGTGGAACTGGCCGAAGCCGTTGCGCGTGACCTGGATGGTGACGACCGCGTTGAGCGACTTCTGGTCCAGGCCGATCGCCTTGATCGTGCCGGCCGGGACCCCGGCGACCTTGAAGTCGGCGCCGGTGACCAGCCCGAAGGCGTTTTGGAGCTCGATCTTGTAGGTGCCCTGAGCGGTGCCCTTCGAGGCGCCGGTGGAGAAGAACACAAATGCGGCGGCGACCAGCAGCAGCCCCCCTGAGATCAGCACGCGTTTCATTTACCGGTGGGAACCTCGGACGGGTTACACGGGAACCCGCTCTCCGGGTAGTAGACCCCGCCGCGCTCCATCGAGCCCGGGCAGCGGTCGCCCTGCCCGGTGACGAGAACGCCCTGCGAGTCGGTGGGGTTGTTCGCGCCGGTCCCCGTGACGCCGCCCAGGCCGCCGAAGGCGAGGATGCTGCGCAGCGTGGGGTTGGTGAACGACGGCAGGAGGTTGAACGCGCCGTTCTCGACCGAGCCGACGCCGATGACCGGGGCGACGCGGCTGGACCCACCATTGGCGTCGATCGTGCCCGGGTGCGTGTAGCCCTCGAACCAGCCGGTGAGGTCGACGGCGTAGGGGCGCGCGGTGGCCAGCTCAGGCGTGGAGTCGTTGAGCGCGGCGGTCGATTCGGGGAAGGCGCCGGCGCGGACCTTGCCGTCGGCGGTGACGTTCTTGACGGTGGCAGCCGACAGCGGCACCCCGAGCTTGGTGAGCTCGATGAGGTCGTTGTCGGCGCCCGGCCGGTGGATGATGTTGGACAGGTCGTTGAGCGTCGGGACCGAGTTGCGGGCCAGCGGCCGCAGCTGGACCAGGAGCTTCTCGAGCTTGGGCGCCACCGGCTTTGAGTCGTCGACGAGCGGCTTGAGGTCGTCGAGGGCGGAGCGCAGGTTCACAAACGTCGTGTTGGCCAGGCGCATGAACCCGGGCAGGCGCTGGAGTGACTGGCCCAGGGCGACACGCTGGTTGGCCAATGCCTGGGTCGTCGTCGACAGGTGCGAGACGAGGCCCGAGAGGTCCGAGCTGCGCGTGGCGACGTCGGAGACCAGCTTGCCGGTCTTGGTGATGAAGTTGGTGAAGTCGCCGGTGTTGCGGTTCAGCTCGCGGAACAGGGCGCTGGACGCGGCGACCGCCGGGTTGAGGTACTGGAAGGCCGCCTGCATCTTCTGGCCCGCGCCCTTGACCTGGGAGGCCGAGCCCTGGAAGACGTCCTGCAGGCCCTTGAGGGTCGGGCCGTTGAGCGTGTTGAAGATCTCGTCGAGATCGACCTCGCTGGTGGTGTCGGCGGTCGGGATCACGCCGTCCGAGTGGATCGTGGTGTTGGCGGCCGGCCCCGGATGCAGATCGACGTAGCGGCTGGCGATCCCCGACAGGGAGAGTTCGCGGATCGTCGCCTGCGTGCCCTGGTGCAGCGGGCTGTAGGCGTGGTTGGAGATCTTGAGGGTGAGCTCGGCCTGTCCGCTGGGGGTCAGGGCGATGTTGGAGACCGTCCCGATGTTCAGCCCCGAGACCTCCACCAGGTCGCCGCTGACGATCTGGCTGGCGTTGGCGAACACCGCGCGCACCTGGTACGTGCTCCCGCTCGAGAGCACGATGATGGCGACTGCGACAAGCGCGACCGCGACCGCCGCGACAGCGGCGACGCGGCCGATCACACTTGAATTGCGCATCGCCGCGGCCTCATCGATTGTTCTCCTCGCGCGGCCGGCCTGGACTCCCGCCGCAATACACCGGAATTCGAACCTAGCAAGTGCTCTATTCGCCTGTCAATTGGCAACTGTGACGGGCGAAATACCCGCAGTGCTTGGCGCTGACCCCTCAAATCGATACCGTCCGATTGCCTGCCCGGGTGGTGGAATTGGTCAGACACGGTCGCCTTAAGAGCGACTGCCTTTATGGCGTGAGGGTTCGAGTCCCTCCCCGGGTACATCCGCACGCGTCCGGCCCCTCCTCGGGTGGGTCCTTTACAACGGTCTGGTTTCCGGCCAGCTTCGCGGCGATCCTTCCCCAATCGACCGCAACTTATGCGCTGCTAGCGTGTCCTCGGCGGGTAGACACGGAGTCGCTCCCACTGAGCCGGATGGAAGTTTCAGCGCTGAAATACTCGGGCGGGGTCGGACTGCACGGGCGGTCCGCTCTGCTGCGCCTTCAGTCAGACGAACGGCTCATCTCGCTGCTGCGCCGGGGCAACACCACCGCCTTTGAGGTGCTGGTGTCACGGTATGAGTCGCGCCTCATGGCGTTCTGCCGCCACCTGCTCGGCTCGCGCGAGGACGCCGAGGACGTGCTCCAGGAGGTCATGACCGCCGCCTTCAACGCGATCCTCGCCGACGACCGGCCGATCAACGTCCGCCCGTGGCTGTACCGGATCGCGCGCAACCGCAGCCTCAACCACCTGCGCCGCGCTCAGGCCATCGGTGTGGACTCGATGGACCACCACCTCTCCGAGCACGGAGCCACCACCGCGGACAAGGTTCACGAGCGCGAGGAGTTCCGGCTGCTGGTGGGCGACATCCACGAGCTGCCCGAGACCCAGAAGACAGCGCTCGTCCTGCGCGAGATGGACGCCCTGTCCTATGAGCAGATCGCCGAGGCGATGGAGACGACGGTTCCCTCGGTGAAGTCACTGCTCGTGCGCGCGCGGGTGTCCCTGGCCGAGGCGGCCGAGGCCCGCCTGCTGTCCTGCGACCAGGTCCGGGTCGAGCTCGCCGAGGTCACCGAAGGCCTCCAACGCCGGCCCAGCCCGCTCGTCCGCCGCCATCTGCGCAGCTGCAAGCGCTGCAGCACGTTCCGCTCAGAGCTCAAGAAGACCAACCGCGCGCTTGCCGCGCTGCTGCCGGTGGGTCCGATGGCGGTGTTCCACAAGCTGCTCTTCCTGCATCTGGGTCATTCGGCGGCCTCGGGCTCGACCGCCTCGGCCACCGCCGCCGCCTCGAGCGCCACCGCCGGCGCGGGCGCTGCCGGCGCTGGGGCGGGTGCCGCGGGCGCGGGCGCCGCCGTCGCTGGGACGACCGCCGTGGCCGGTGGCGCCGCCGCCGGATCCACCGGTCTCATCTCCGCGGGCATCGGCGCCCTGGCCGGCAAGGCGGCGGCTGGATTGGCCGCCGCGGCTCTCGTGACCGCGGGCGCCGTCGAGGCCGGGCACTCCACGCATCGCCACCTGCACAAGGCCACCGTGGCCCAGGCCCCCGCCGCGGCCGCCCCGGCGCAGCAGGCGTCGGCGTCGGTGACGCCCGCGCCGGCGGCTCGGTCCTACGCCGAGGCCCGTTCGACCAGCCACGGCAAGGCCGCGGGCAAGAAGGACGCGCACAAGGACGCCAAGGTGACCAAGGCCACCAAGACCAAGGACGCCAAGACGACGACCACGGACACCAGCACGACGCCGACGACGACCGATCCGACGACGGTGGCGGCCAAGCCGCCGGTGACCGGCCGCACCCAGACCCAGTCTGACCCGACCGTCCTGCCCACCGCGCCCACCACGGTCACGACGGTGACGACCTCCCCGTATCCGGCCGCGGCGACCCCGCCGGCGTCGACCACCCCCACCGCCACGACCACCACGCCGACGACGCCCACGACGACCACCACCACGACGACGACGACCACGACGACGACGACCGCGGGCACGACGACCACGACGACCCCGACCACCGGCACCGGGACGACCACGACGCCGACGACGACCACCCCGGCCACGACGACGCCGACCACGACCACGCCGGCGCCTCCGCAGACCTCGCAGGAGTCCGGGACCACGCCGGAGTCGACCGGCTCCGAGCCCCACACCGTGGCGTACTTCCGCTCCCACGCGTATCGCTGGTGGGGGCATGAGGCCCTCGCGCTCGCCCACCGTTGATCGACTTCGGCCAGTTTGAGGCGGTCGACATGCGCGTCGGTCGCGTCGTCGCCGTCGATGACTTCCCCGAGGCGCGCAAGCCCGCGTGGAAGCTGACCATCGACTTCGGCCCTGAGATCGGGGTCAAGCGCTCGTCGGCCCAGATCACCCACTACTCGCGCGAGGAGCTTCAGGACACGCTCGTCGTCGCGGTGGTCAACTTCCCGCCCCGGCAGATCGGTCCGTTCTTCTCCGAGGTGCTCGTGCTCGGCGCGCTGGACCGCGAGCAGGGCGTCGTGCTGCTGAGACCCGACCGCGGGGCCGAGCCGGGGTCGCGGATCGGCTGACGCGTCGATGAGCGACCCTCGTCTGGCGCTTCGCTGCGTGGTCATGCCGCCAGCGCCGGCGCCCTACCGCGAACCTCTGTTTCGGGCTCTGAACGATCGACTCGAGCTGCTTGTTCTGTACCAATCGGCGTCGCAACCCAGCTGGGACGTCGGCGCGGGCTGGTTCGCGAACGAGCATCCGTATCCGGCCGCGCATCTGCGGTCCTGGCAGCGCAGCCGCCCCGGGCGCACCCCGATCGTCTGGCCCCGGCGACCGGAGCGTGCACTGCGCGCGGCTGATCCCGACTGCGTGGTCGTATCCGAATACGGCCCCACGTCGCTGCGGGCGCTGGCCTTCTGTCGCGCCACAGGGCGCGCCTTCGTGGTGTTCACCGAGTGCACGACGGAGATCGACTCGATGCTGCCGCCTGCCCAGCTCCGCCTGCACCGGTGGCTGGCTCGCCAGGCCGACGGGGTGATAGCGGTCAGCACCGCGGCCCGCGCCCGGCTGCTCGCCTTCGGCGTCCCGCCGCAGCGGATCTCGGTGGCGCTCCAGTCGGCCGACTTGGAGCCGGTGCGGGCGGCGGCCGCCCGGAGGACGGCGGACGACCACCACCCACTCACGGTCCTCAGCGTCGGGCGGCTGGTCCCCGACAAGAACCTGGCGACGCTGCTACGCGCGTTCGCGCAGGCGCGGCTGTCGCCCGAAGAGGCGCAGCTTCACATCGCCGGCACCGGCTTCCTCGAGGACGAGCTGCGGCGCTTGGGGCGGGATCTCGCCGTGCCGGTCCGCTTCGCCGGTCCCGTTCCCCCCGGCGACCTTCCACGGCTGTATGCGGACGCCGACATCTACGCTGCGGTCAGCACCTACGAACCGTTCGGAGTCACCATCCGGGAGGCCGCTGCCGCCGGATTGCCGCTCATCTGCAGCAGCGTCGCTGGGGCGGCGGGCGACGTCGCCATCGACGGGCGCAACGCGATCCTGATCGATCCGGGCCGCGTCGATCAGGTGCGGGAGGCCCTCTCAAGGCTGATCAGCGACAGCGCGATGCGCCGGCGGATGGGAGGCGAGAGCCGTGCCATCGACGCCGCCACCGACGGTCGGGACGTCGACGCGTTCGTGTCCGCAGTCGTGGCCGCCGCGCGGCACCGCGGCCGCTACGCGGGCTGATCACCGGTCCAGCAGACGGGGCAGCACCTCATCTCGCAGCCTCTGCACCTGAGCAGCTTCACGGTAGGGCGCGAGCCGCTGCCGGGCGGCCCGGCGGTAGGACGACAGCTCGGACTCGCCGGCCCGAAGCGCCGCCTCCAGCGCGGTGGCCAGCGAGCGGGGAGTCCGGTCGGCGGCGACGAACGCCGGCAACAGCTCGCGGGCGATGGCAAGGGCCGGGAACGGGCCACCGGCCGGCGCGCTGACGAATGCGGCACCCCGATCGAGAGCCCCATCGTCGTGCCCAACGAGAGCAGCAGAAGATCCGGCCGGGAGGTCACTGCGAATGGCTGGCCGTGGCGAGCGCATCGCGGTAGGCCGCCACGGTCCGCTCGCCGCAGCGCTCCCACGTGAAGCTCGCCGCCGCGGTCGCGTGCGCTGCCGCGCCGAGCCGCCGCAGCTCCGCCGGATCCCCGCACAACCGGGTCAGCTCGGCCGCGAGGGCGCCGACATCACCGGGTCGCACCAGGATCATCCCCTCGCCCGCCGCAGCAATGTCCTCGGGCCCCCCTTCGCCGCGCGAGCCGATGGCGGCGACCCCAGCGGCCATCGCCTCCACGAACGCGACCCCGAATGGCTCCTCGACGCTGGGCATCACGAACAGGTCGCACTCTGCCACGTGCGCCACCGCGCGATCGTTGGGCAGCTGCCCGAGGAACCGCACGGTCTCCCCCAGGCCGAGCTCCGCGGTCAGCCGCTCCAGCGACTCGCGCTCCTGCCCGTCTCCGATCACCAGATACGCCGGGCGGCGCCGTGGATCGAGCCGAGCGAGCGCGCGGAGGACCACGTCGTGGTTCTTGCGTGCCTGCAGATGGGCGACCGTCACCACCGTGCACGCGGAGCTGCGGCGCGCAGGCCGGGGTACGAGATCGGCGCCGAGATGGACAGTCGACACCGGGACCGGCGGCGCGCCAGCGAGCTGCAGGCATCGGCGCCTCGCCCAGGCGCTGTTGGCGACGACCAGGTCGGCACCGCGCAGCGCCGCCACGCACGCCCGGCGGCCGATCGAGCTTCGCTGCGGTACGTGGATCATGTCGGGGCCGTGGGCGGAGACGACGAACGCCGGGCGCACCGCCGCAGGGCGGCGGCGTGTCCAGCGCACGGCGGCATGACCTGCGGGCGCCAGGCAGTGCGCGTGCAGGACGTCGAACGGCCATTCTTCGTACAGGCGGTCAAGCGCCCGGCCGAGCGGCGGCGACATCCAGTACCCCCAGCCCCCGTAGGAGACCGGCCGCGGCGGCCCGATCCAGGCGACCGGCCGCACGTGGATCCCGTCGAGCTCGGCCTCGCGCAGCGACCGGCGCGCCCCCGACGCCCACCGGCGGAGAGCCGCGAGGTCGGGCGGCATGCGGGCCACACGGCGCGCCACCGCCAGGGGCGGTATCGGCCGGCGCAGCGCCAGGACTCGCACCTCCGCGCCGCTGGCGGCCGTGGAGACGGCTTGGCGATGGGCCCAGACCCCGTGGACCGGATCGGCCGCCGACGGGTACCACTCGGCTACGACGGCGACTCGCACGCAAGGCCAGTCTAGGGGCCGCCCTCGGTGCCGACGAGGAGCAGCCCAGCTGGGCTTCCGTCCACGAGGATCCGGTAGGTCCCGTGACGCAGACGCGGGACCGAGACGGATAAGCGCGCACTCGGCTTCAGCGCGACCGCCGGGCGCCCGGGGGTGGCGACGAGGACCGTATGCGCGGCGCGGTCATGATCGGTCAAGCGCAGATCCAGTGTCACGCCCGGTGGGACCGAAAGGGTCGGAGGTGATAGGCGGCCGTCGGCCCCGACGACCAGCGTCACCGAGATGTGCGTCCCTATGGTCTCGCTGAGACCCGCTGTCCCGGTGCGGGCACGGCTGCGGGGCACCTCGGGTGGGCGGCTCGCTGCCGACCTCGTGGTCTGCGTGCCGGCCCCAGGTGAAGTGGCTGAATGGGTTCGCGGCGGCGGCGCCGACGAGGTCGGCGTGGACGAGGTGGGGGACGATGCGGCGCCGCGGACCGTCGTCGCTGCCGTGCTCGACACCGAGTGAGGCGACGATCCTCCGCACCCCGCCAGCGCCAAACCCACCGCGACCGACATCGCCGCGACCGTCACCGCTGCTCGGAGCGCCACGCGAGCCGCGACCCCTACTGGCCCACCGAGAACAGGGCCTCGAGGTCGTGGCGCGAGTAGACCTCGAACGCGACCATCGTCTGCGTCCGGCGCACCCCTGAGAGCTGGGACAGCTTGCCGGTGACCACCTGGGCGAGCATGTCCTGCTCGCGCAGGCGCAGGATCGCCACGAAGTCCCACTCTCCGGTGACCGAGTAGGCCTCGGCCACCCCTTCGATGCCGGCCAGCTCGCCGCCGAGCGTGGCCAGCGCCGATCCCTCCGCTTGGATGAGGACGATGGCGTGGGTCATGCCGAGTGGGTCTCGCCCGGCTCGAGGACCACGACCATCGAGCTCGTGGCCGACTCGACGTCGGCCTTGAACGCCTGCGCGTCGGTCTCGATCAGCGGGAACGTGTTGTAGTGGCAGGGGATCACCGTCTTGGCCCCCACGAACTCGGCGGCGTCGACGGCGTCGTGGCGGTCCATCGTGAAGTGTCCACCGATGCACATGAGCGCGACGTCGACCTGCCGGCGCTTGCCCACCAGCTGCAGATCGGAGAACAGCGCGGTATCCCCGAGGTGGTAGACGAGCGTGTCCTTGAAGTTCACCAGCAGCCCCGCGGGGGTGTTGACGGTGCCCTTCGGGGTCGTCGAGGTGTGCCAGGCCGGCACCAGCTTGGCCCATCCCCAGTCGAACTCGTGGGACCCGCCGAGGTTGCAGTTGACGACCTCGAGGCCCTCCCCTTCCAGCTCGCCCGCGAGCTCGGTGATGGCGAGCACCGGCGCGCCGGCGCGTTTGGCGATGTCCACGGTGTCGCCGACATGGTCGCCGTGGCCATGGGTGAGGAGGATCGTGGTCGGGTTGACCTCGTCGGGTGATGCGGCGGCCTTGGGATTGCCGCTGAGGAACGGGTCGATCAGGACGCTGGTGTCGCCGTCTGACAGCTCAAAGGCGGCGTGGCCGAGAAAACGGACATCCATCGGGTATCTAGTCCTCCTGTTGGTCTCCGGGGTCAGTGCGTCGCAGCGCGCGCGAGAGCTCGAAGCCGACCGCGACTCCGACCAGCATCCCCAGTCGCGTCTCCTCGGCCAGCAACGTCTTCACCGCCCGCAGCCGCGCCTCGCCCTCAGCTTCGCCGGCCGCCTCGCGGACGGCCTGCTCATGGGCGGCGTCGAACCATCCGCCCTCGGCGATGGCCGCGGCCAGCACGCGTTGCAACGACGGAGCCGCGCGCACGACGATGTCCTGGGCGTCTTGCAACCGCGTCGGGTCAGTGAGCTCGTCGATGGCGGCATCGAGCTCGGCGTCTGTGTAGGCGCGCTCCGGCACTCGCGCCGGATCATAGGGAGCCGCTCCGGCTTAGAGCGTCAGCGCTCGCCGATGAGCGCCAGCGGGATCCCCACGGCGAAGCCGGCGACGATGCCGACCCCGTCCGAGACCCAGCTGGCGGCGCCGTCGGCCAGCGGCATGAGCGCGACGGCCACGGCGATGACAGCGGCGCCGATGAGGTCGCCGTCCACGTCGCCGCCGGAGCGCAGTGTCAGCAGGTCCGGCGTCGCCCACGCGCACAGGAGCGCCAGCGCGCCACCCTGGGCGCCCAGCAGGAGCGCGTTGGGCTGGATCGCCGTGGTCGCGGCCAGGCCGCCGACGCCACCGATGATGAACAGCGCCAGCACCGGGAACGGACCATGGCGGCGCTCCAGCAGCCAGCCGAACAGGCCCACCGTGCCCAGGGTGATCATGGCGTAGCCGACGTTGTCGTAGGTGAAGGCGGCGGTGAACAGGCGCCACCACTGCGAGCCGGGCTGCCCGAGGACGATGAGGTCGCCCGTCGTGCCGCCGAGGTTGGTGCGCCACAGCAAGCAGCCGACCAGGCCCGCGACGACGAGCGCGATCGTGGCGTACGGGCGGGTGTCGCCGCGGATGCCGGGAATCTCGTCGCGCTTGAGCCGGGTGAGCAGTGGCGGTGCGTGCCGGCGCGCCTTGCGCTCGGCGACGCGCTGGTCGCGGTCGAGCTTGGGGGCGCGCTTGCGCAACCGATTGCCGCAGTACGGACACTCGGTGATGTAGGGGCTGACCTCCGACCCACAGCTCTTGCAGATCACAAAGAGGTCTGGTCCGCCGGTGCTCACGATCCGATTGTAGAACCGGTCCGGCCTCGTCTGAGGCGCTTTCTGGTGACCGCCCCGGCGGGCGGCCCTCCGTCAGACCAATGTGGCGGCCACGATCTCCGCCATGACCTCGCGCAAATCGTGGTTGGCCTCGTAGACGACGACCTGGCGCGCCGCCCCGTTGCCCCGCGTCAGCAGGTCCTCCACGGCCTCGAGCTCTGACAGGGAGCCCAGGTCGGCGCAGTGCTCGCGCATGCGGTCCAGCAACCGCCGCGCCAGCACCCGGGTGGGCACGCGGTCAGAGCTGGGCAGGTCCACGAGCTCGCCCTCGAGGCCGTGGCGGGCGGCCAGCCATTTGTTCTCGTCGAGCATCTCGAACGGATAGGGCGAGAGCTTCTTGCCGGCCTCGTAGTGCTCGGCGAGCTCGCGCACCATCGCCTGGACCAGCGCGGCCAGGCCCAGCGAGTGCTCGATGTGGGTCTGGGAGTCCATCACGCGCACCTCGACGGTCCCGAAGTTCGGGTGGGGGCGCACGTCGTGCCACAGGTAGGTGTAGTCCTCGATGACCCCCGCCTTGATCATGAACTCGATCCGCTGCTCGTAGTCGGCCCAGTCCTCGTAGTGAGGCGGGATCCCGACGCGCGGGAAGGCGCGGAAGATCGGCGTGCGCGTCGAGGCCAGGCCGGTGGTGCCCGCCCGCCAGAACGGCGAGTTGGCCGATAGGCCCAGCAGCACCGGCATGTGGACGCACATGCCGTTGGCGACGTGGATGGCCTTGTCGGGGTCGTCGAGGCCGACGTGCACGTGCATGCCGAAGATGAGCTCCTGGCGGGCGACGAAGCGCAGCGCGGAGATGAGGTCGCGGTAGCGCGGCCGGGCGACGATCCGCTGGTCCTCCCACATCGCGAACGGGTGCGTCCCGGCCGAGCCGATCGCGAGGTCCTTGCCGGCCGCGGTCTCCACCACCTGCTGGCGCAGCGCCCGCAGCTGCCGACCGGCCTCGGGGATGCCGTCGCAGGGATCGGTCGAGATCTCCAGCACCGACTCCATCAGCTCGGGCTTGATGTCGCCCACGGGCGCGGACTCGAGCATCGCCTCGATGGCGTTGACGAGCTCATACGACTGGCCGTCGAGGATCATGAGCTCTTCCTCGATCCCGATGGAGTATTCGTGTCCGACGAAGCGGTGCTCCACTGGCCGTCAAGCCTAAGGGATCGACCGGTCTGCGTAGGGTCTGCGTCGTAGCAGGGCCCGCGAATCGGTCCTAGACTCAACATCGAACTTCAAAAACGTGAACGGGAAGGGCGGGTTGCCATGGCGCTCGGTTACGACGGAAAGCTGTACATCCTCGCGTTCGACCATCGCGGGTCGTTCCAGAAGAAGATGTTCGGGATTCAGGGCGATCCCACACCCGAGGAGACGGCGACCATCACCGACGCCAAGCACCTCATCTACGAGGGCATGGAGGTCGCGGTCAAGCGCGGCCTCGACGCCGCGGCAACCGGCGTGCTCGTCGACGAGCAGTTCGGCGGCAACATCCCCTCAGAGGCCCGCGCCGAGGGCCTGAAGCTGTCCATGCCGGTCGAGAAGTCCGGCCAGAACGAGTTCGACTTCGAGTACGGGGCCGACTTCGGCGCTCACATCGAGCAGTTCAACCCCGACTTCTCCAAGGTGCTCGTCCGTTACAACCCCGACGACCCCGACACCGAGATGAACGAGCGCCAGCTCGGGCGGCTCAAGGAACTGGCCGACTGGCTGCACGCCAACGGCCGCAAGTTCCTCTTCGAGCTGCTGGTGCCGGCCACCGATGCACAGCTGGAGTCAGTCGGCGGGTCCGCGGACCGCTACGACGCCGAGCTGCGCCCGGAGCTGATGCGCCGCGCCATCGAGAACTGCCAGAAGCTCGGCATCGAGGTCGACGTGTGGAAGATCGAGGGCGTCGACGAGCAGTCCGACGCGGTCATGCTGGCTGAGCAGGCTCGCTCGGGCCAGGGTCGCGAGGGCGTCACCTGCGTGCTGCTGGGCCGCGGCGCCTCCACCGAGAAGGTCGAGGAGTGGCTGCAGGCCGCGTCGCCCGTCGAGGGCTTCATCGGCTTCGCCATCGGACGTTCGATCTGGTGGGACGCTCTGAAGAGCTTCCTGGACAAAGACCTCGACCGGGAGGCCGCAGCGGCCAAGATTGCCGATAACTACCTGCATTTCGTCGAGGTTTACGAAAAGCAGCAGGTCGCCTGAGGGTCAGGTGACGAGGCGGGGCGTGTCCCTGTGAGCGCCCCGCGGTTGCACCAATTGGTAGGCTCGCGCCGATGGCGATGAAGATGCGCCAGAGCCTTGCGCAGCTGGAGCAGGAGTTCCGGCAGGAGACGCAGCTTGACCGCAACCGGCGCGAGACGCTCCGGCGCCAGGCCGTGCGCCGCTCACGGGTGCGCACGCACGTGCGCCGCCGCAAGCGCAGTTCGGTGCGCTACTGGCTGCTCATCCTCTCGCTCATCGCGACGGCGCTGATCGTCACCGCCGGGATGTTCGAGACGCTGTACCGGCTTCTGGGCTGAGCTAGCCGTTCGCTGTGCCGGCGGCGGCAAAAACCGAGCTCGTCAGCGCTCGGATCGCCGGCCGCAGCGAACCCGGCCACCAACCCCAAGCCTACGCTCCGCCGGGACCGTCCCCGAGGCTGCGCAGGGCCGCGTCGACCTCTTCGCGCGCACCCTTGGTGCTGTCTGAGCCCTCCTCCTGAATCTCGATGTAGACCTCCTTGCGGAACACCGGGATGTCACGAGGGGCTTGGATTCCGATCCGTACCTTCTCACCCATGATCGCCAGTACCGACACCTCGATGTCGTCCCCGATCATGATGCTCTGATTGGACTTGCGGGTGAGTACCAACATAGTCGCCTCCCTGCAATTGGCCGCTAAAAACAGGAGCGTCATGCCCACGCGTAGCGCGACGCCTGCCCTCGACTGAGCATAGCGGCAACGGTTTTCAAAGTTCAAGCAGACAGAAGGTTTTGCACGGGTAGTCAGAGCCCTTCCCGCCCGCTCGGGCGGGGGGTGGCGACGGCCCATTAGGGCGGACGAACGACTCGCCGACGAAACCACTAGTCTCCGCTCCCGATATGGCACGCCGATCTCTCAGACCCGAGCTCAACCGTATCCGCGCCTGGGTCCGCCAAGGGCGGACCGACGCGTGGATCGCCCATCAGCTCGAAGTGACAGTCCAGCAGATTCAGGCCTTCAAGCGCGACCAGCAGCTTGAGGCCGGCGACGAGACCGACGGGACCACCCCCGCGGCCGAATACGACGATGACATCGACCTGCGCGCCGAGGACGACGCGCTGATCGCCGCGGAACTCGACGCCGCCGCCGCCGAGCAGCCCGAGGACGAGGACGAGGAAGGAGACGACGAGGACGACGAGGCTGAGAAGCCCGCCCGCCGCCGTCGCGGACGCCGCGGAGGACGCGGCACCCGGACTCGCCGACGTTCATCGGGCACGCTCGAGGCCACGTTTGACCACGGCGACGAGGGCTACGGCCTGTGGCTCGACCCTGCCGTGCAGGACGACCCGGTGTACGCGGAGTACTGGGCGGGTCACCGCCCGGTGGAGGTCGCGATCGAGGAGGACCAGATCGTGATCCGCCGCGCCGGCTCGGCCGATGCCGACTCAGACGACGAAGACGACGACTGAGCGGGCTCTCACTCTGACCGACGCGGACGTCGGACCGCCGCAGCGCTACTCGTTCTCGGCGGTCCGGCGGCCGGTCGTGTAGTCGATCGCCTGGCGCGCGTAGATGGCGAAGGCGGCGCCCGCCACGGTGGTGAGGTCCCAGGCCGCCGGGCGGTTGGGAGCCACTCGCACGGCGATGTCAAAGCACCAGTCGGTCCCCTGCTCGATGTAGAGGCGAGCAAGCTCGTTGACGGTGAACGGGCCGCCGAGCCGGCGGCGCAGCTGGACGACGAGCTCGTCGACGACGCGCTCGGAGGCGGCGCGGTCGGCGGGCTCGGACGCGGAGAGGCGGCGCTGCCCCTCCTGCCACAGGCCGATGAGGTTGTCGTAGGTGATCGCCTCGCCCCCGCCCCGATGCGCGCTCATGCGAGCCTCGCAGCGATCAGGGACTGCTGGGCTGGCCCGTGATGACGTAGGGCCGCTCGTTCGGGCGCACCATGCCCAGCGCGCGGGCCTGGGAGATGATGGTCGACGGGTCGTTGAGCGACTTGACCTGACGGGCCAGCTGGGCGTTCTGGTGGGCGAGACGGGTGACGATCGCCTGCTGCTGATCGGCCTGAGACCGCGTCGCGAAGTAGGAGAGGGTGTGCTCCACGTAGAGCCCCACGACGACGGCCAGCACCACGAGGAGCCCGACCCGGCCGACCCGCTCCCAGCGCACGCGCAGCGCGGGCGCTCGGGTGATCAGCCGCGGCCGCTTGCGGGGCGCCGGCCGGGGCTGGCGGCGAGGGGAGGCTGTGGCGGGGCGAGCGGGCGGCATCCCTTGCGCCCTTCGTTCGACGCGCGCGAGTTCCTTCCTCCCGCAAGGCGCCTCTCACCACTACGCTCGGAACGCCGACCGTCCCGGATAGCTGGCCTCGGCGCCCAGCGCCTCCTCGATGCGCAGCAGCTGGTTGTATTTGGCCACGCGATCGGTCCGCGACGGAGCACCCGTCTTGATCTGGCCGCACCCGGTGGCCACGGCCAGGTCGGCGATGGTGACGTCCTCGGTCTCGCCCGAGCGGTGCGACATCACCGCGGCGTAGCCGGCCTCCCGCGCCATGCGGATGGCGGCGAAGGTCTCGGTGAGGGTGCCGATCTGGTTGACCTTGATGAGGATCGCGTTGGCCACGCCGTTCTCGATCCCGCGCTTGAGTCGCTGGGTGTTGGTGACGAACAGGTCGTCGCCCACGAGCTGGATGTGATTGCCGATGCTCTGGGTGAGCGCCGACCATCCATCCCAATCTTCCTCGTCCATCCCGTCCTCGACCGAGATGATCGGATAGCGCTCGCACAGGTCGGCCCAGTAGGCGCCGAGCTCGTCGGCGCTGAGCGTGCGGCCCTCATGCTCGAGCACATAGCCCTCGCCGTCCTTGTAGAGCTCCGAGACGGCGGGGTCCAGCGCGATCGCCACCTGGTCCCCGGGCACGTAGCCGGCGGCGCGGATGCCCGCCATGAGCACCTCGAGCGCCTGCTCGTTTGACTCCAGGTCCGGGGCGAAGCCGCCCTCGTCGCCGACCGAGGTGGAGTGGCCCTCCTCCTTGAGCGTCGCCTTGAGGTGGTGGAAGACCTCCGAGCCCATGCGCAGCGCCTCGCTGAAGGTCCGCGCGCCCACCGGCACGATCATGAACTCCTGGAAGTCCACCGCGTTGTCGGCGTGCGCGCCGCCGTTGAGCACGTTCATCATCGGCACCGGGAGGATGTGGGCGGTCTCGCCGCCCAGGTACCGCCACAAGGGCAGCCGCTGCTCGGCCGCGGACGCCTGCGCCGCGGCCAGCGACACCGCCAGCATCGCGTTGGCCCCCAGACGGGACTTGTTCGGCGTCCCGTCGAGCGAGATGAGCATCCGGTCAAGGGCCGCCTGGCTGGCGGCATCCTGGCCGTGGACCGCGGTGGCGATCTCGCCGTTGACGTTCTCGACGGCTTTGGTCACGCCCTTGCCCATCCAGTCAGAGCCGCCGTCGCGCAGCTCGGTCGCTTCGAACTCCCCGGTCGATGCCCCCGACGGAACCGCCGCGCGGCCCCATGCGCCTGAGCGCACGCTGAGCTCCACCTCAACGGTCGGGTTGCCACGACTGTCGAGGATCTGGCGGGCGTGCACATGCTCGATCTGGCTCATTGCGGCTGAGTGTCTCCTTCGGTCAGGCGTGCGCGGGCGTAGTAGCTGAGCTGCTGCTCAGGCGGGAGATCGTCCCAGCTTCCGCCCTCGGATGCCGCGAGGTCGCTCGCGGTGGTCACCCGGCTGCGGAAGCGCTCGGACGCCGAGCGCAGCGCGAGCTCTGGATCGACCTTGAGCTTGCGGGCCACGTTGACCACCGCGAAGAGCAGATCGCCGAGCTCGTGGTAGCGCTCGTCGGGGGTCCGGGTGGCCTCCAGCTCGGCCAGCTCGTCGCGGACGGACTGCAGCGGGCCTTCCAACCCCGGGAAGTCAAAGCCGCTGGACGCGACGCGGCGCTGGAGCTTGCGCGCGTGCAGGAGCGACGGAAGGTTCTCAGGGACCTCGCCGAAGATTCCGGGCTCGCGACCGGCCTCGGTGCGCTTGATCGCATCCCAATTGCGCAGGACCTCCTGGGCGTTCTCCACCTCGGTCTCGCCAAAGATGTGGGGGTGGCGGCGGATGAGCTTCTCGGTGACGTGCTCGGCCACCTGGCGCAGATCGCCGGCGCCGCGCTCCTCCATCAGCAGCGAGAGGAAGTGCACCTGAAAGAGCACGTCGCCGAGCTCGTCGAGCATCTTGGCGTCGTTGCGCTGGTGCGCGGCGTCGGCCAGCTCATAGGCCTCCTCGAGCGTGTGGGGGACGATCGTGCGCTCGTCCTGCTCGCGGTCCCAGGGGCACTCGCGCCTGAGGCGGCGGGTGATCTGGTCAAGCGTGGTCAGGGACTGCGCCGCGTCCTCAGGGGACACGGCTACGGTGCGGCGGTGGCGGTTCCGGCGGGAGCCGTTGCGGCGCCGGCAGGCGCCGTCGCGGCACCCGCGGGGGCCGTTGCGGCACCGGCTGCCCCGGCGGTGGAGGTCGTCTTGGGCGCCTTGTAGCCGTTGCAGTCGGCCATCGCGTACTGCTTGCGACACGAGGTCTTCTTGAGCCAGTCCTTCTTGGCGTGATTGTCGACCGCGGTCTGCGCCTGGGTCTGCAGCTGGCTGGTCAGCGTCTGCTTGATGAGCGCCGTGGACTGGGCGAGCGTGCGCTGGGTCGCCGGGTTGATCTTGGTGACCCTGATGACGTAGTAGCCGAACTGGCTCTTGACCGGGCCGATGAGCTGGTTGACGGGCGCCGCGAAGGCCGCCTTGGAGAGGGACGCGTCCTGCTGGCCCGCGGTCACGCCGTTCAGCGCGCCGCCGGTGCTCTTGCTCGGATCGATCGAGTACTTCTTGGCGACCACCTTCCAGCTCTGGCCGCTCTGGATCGCCGCCTTAGCCTTGTTGGCGTCGGCCTCGGTCTTGGTCAGGACGATGTCCATGTTGCGGCTCTCAGGCGAGCCGAACTGCGACTTGTGCGCGTTGTAGTAGGCGGCGATCGCGGCCGGGGTCACCTTGGAGGGGTGCTTGGCGCTGAGCTTCTGGAAGATCTGGTTGACGCGGACGCGGAAGAGGATGTCCTGCGCGGTCTGGCCGCTGGTCTTCAGGAACGTCTGGAACTGGGCGTCGGTGGAGAACTGGGACTTCTTGGCGGCGGCGAGCGCCTTCTGCACCTGGGCGTCAGTGAGGTTGATGCCCATCTTGTGCGCGTCGGCCTGATACCAGTAGGCCTTGATCAGGAAGTCCATGACCTGCCCGGACAGCGTCGTGAAGAGCTGGCTGCAGTCGGTCTTCAGCGTCTTGGCCGGCGTCTTGGCCAGCGAGGGGATGTCCTTGCGCGCGTCGGCGATGCACTTGGTGTAGTTCGGCGGGTCGGGAATGATCACCGGCGAGCCGGGGGACTGAGCCGCCTGGCCCTGCGCCGCGACGAACATCCAGTGCTTGAACGCCTTGGTCGTGATCGGGTTGCCCGCGACCACGGCCACAGAGTCGCTGGGGACGCCGGAGCTGGAGCTGCCGCACCCGGCGACCGCCGCCGAGATGACCACAAAAAAGGCGCCGAGCGCCAGGATGGACCGTAGAGACTTCATGTGACCCGGCCGATAGTAGCGAGCCTTTCGCGCACCGGTCGTAAGTATTGGTGAAGTCCGAGTGGCGGACTATGCCGCGGCGACCTCGGCCTCGGCCTCGCGTGTGACCGAGAGCAGCACGTCGGCGGCGCGCACGATGGCCGGGAAACGCTGGGCGGGATCCTTGGGCACGCGGACCGACAGCTGGGACTTGCCGGACTCGTACAGCGCCTCGGGAATCTCGGCGCGGATCCTCTTGGCGCGCACCGAGTCGAGCTCGATCGGCGTCACCGCGAGCCGGTCGCCGCGCACGGTGACGGCGCGCGCACCGGCCTGGCCGAGCTTGATGCGCGCCTGCTGGAGCGCGATGAGGTTGCGCAACGGGTCGGGGACGTCTCCGAAGCGGTCCTCGAGCTCCTCGCGCAGCGCCACCAGGTCGGCCACCTCGCGGGCGCCGGCGATCCGGCGGTGGACGTCGACCTTGGCCTGCTCGTAGGGGATGTAGTCCGCTGGCACGTAGGCGTCGACGTTGACGTCCAGGCGCACGGGCTCCCACTCCTCTTCAGAGGCGCCTTCCTCGTCCATGGCCGCCACCGCCTCGTCGAGCATCTGCATGTAGAGCTCGAAGCCGAGCGCCGCCACGTGGCCGGACTGCTCGTCGCCGAGCAGGTTGCCCGCCCCGCGCAGCTCGAGGTCGCGCATGGCGATCTTGAAGCCGGCCCCGAGCTCGGTGTAGTCGCTCAGCGCCGACAGCCGCTGGGCCGCCTCCGGGGTGAGCGCCGCGGCGCTCGGATACAGCAGGTAGGCGTAGGCCCGCTCGCGCGAGCGCCCGACGCGGCCGCGGATCTGGTAGAGCTGGGAGAGCCCGAAGATGTCCGAGCGCTCGACGATCAGCGTGTTGGCCTGCGGGATGTCGATGCCCGACTCGATGATGCTGGTGCACACCAGCACGTCGGCGTCGCCGCGCAGGAAGCTCAGCATCCGCTTCTCCAGCGTGCTCTCGTCCATCTGGCCGTGGGCGACCTCGAAGCGCATCCCCGGGCACAGGCCGCGCAGGCGCACCGCGGTCTCCTCGATCGTCTCGACCCGGTTGTGCAGGAAGAACGCCTGCCCGTGGCGCTCCTTCTCGCGGATGAGGGCGCGGCGCACGAGCTCCTCGTCGTACTCGCCGACGTAGGTCTTGACCGGGCGGCGTCCCTCGGGCGGGGTTTCGATGACGCTGATGTCGCGGATCCCGGCCATCGACATCTGCAGCGTGCGTGGGATCGGCGTGGCGCTCATGGCGATGACGTCGACGCGGAGCTTGAGCTGGCGCAGCAGCTCCTTCTGCTTGACCCCGAAGCGCTGCTCCTCATCGACGATGAGCAGCCCCAGGTCCTTGGCGCGGACGTCGCGGCTGAGCAGCCGGTGGGTGCCGATGAGGATGTCGATCTCGCCCTTGGCGAAGCGGGCGACGGCGTCCTTCTGCTCGGCGGTGGAGCGGAAGCGCGAGACGTGCTCGATCGTCACCGGGTAGTCCTTGAGGCGCTCCGAGAAGGTTCCGAAGTGCTGCTGGGCCAGGATCGTGGTCGGCGCCAGGACCATGACCTGCTTGCCGTCCTGGGCGGACTTGAAGGCGGCGCGCAACGCCACCTCGGTCTTGCCGTAGCCGACGTCGCCGCAGATGAGGCGATCCATCGGCCGGGGCGCCTCCATGTCGGCCTTGACGAACTCGATGGCGTCTCGCTGGTCCGGGGTCTCGGTGTACGGGAACGCGTCCTCGAACTCGCGTTGCCAGTCGGTGTCGACGGGGAAGGAATGGCCCTCGCGACGCTTGCGCTCGGCGTAGAGGTTGAGCAGCTCGCCGGCCAGCTCCTGTGCGGCGCGGCGTGCCCGGGACTTGATCGTCTCCCAGCGGGTCCCGCCGAGCTTGGACAGAGGCGGGTGCGTGCCACCGGCGCCGACGAAGCGGCTGATCTTGGCCAGCTGATCGACGGGCACGAACACGCGGTCAGAGCCGGCGTACTCGAGGTAGAGGTAGTCACGGGTGACCCCGGCGACGGTCTTGGTGTCAAAGCCGGCGAAGCGGGCGATGCCGTGGTCCTCGTGAACGACGATGTCGCCGGTGCGCAGATCGGCGAAGCTGCGCAGGACCCCGCGACGCCGTTCGCGGCCGGGCTTCTCGGCTGCGCGACGGCGCTGGAAGAGGCGGTGGTCGGGGATGACCGCCAGGTGGAACTGCGGGGCGATGAACCCGGCCTGCAGCCGCGCCGCGGCCAGCGTGATCTGCCCGGCCATGCGCGGGGCGTCGTCGCCGTCGCCCAGCCACCGGGTCTTCAGGCGGCCCAGGTTGTAGGCAAAGCGCTCACCCTCCCCCTTCCGGGCGAACGTGAGCACCGTCCGGTACCCGGAGCGGGCCAGCTTCTCGAGCTCGGGCTCGGCCTCCTTGAGGCCACGAGCGGCGATGTCGGCCGCCTGCGCGCGGAAGGCGAAGGGCTGGTCCTGGTCGATGCTCGACAGGCGGATGCGGACGCGATCTTGGAGCTGGGCGATGATCTGGTCGGGCCCGACGTACAGGTGGTGGGCGTCGTCGTCATGGAAGGCCGCGGTCACGTCCTGCCAGTGGTCGGCGAGCGCCGGGGCGACGTCCTCGGATCCCGAGACGAGCACGGCCGCGTCGGCGGAGGTCAGCTCCAGGAACGAGTGGAAGTTCTCCACGGGCAGAAGCTCGGTGATGTCGGGGCGATCGGAGGCCTCCTCGAGCGCGGCGATCTCGGCCAGCTCCCGGTGCTCGAGCGCCAGCTCGGCCGCGGGGGCGACCTCGACGCAGTCGGCGTCGTCGAGCGAGCGCTGGGTGAAGGTGGAGAACCAGCGCAGGGCCTCGATCTCGTCGCCGAACAGGTCGACGCGGACGGCGCGGTCCTCGGTGGCCGGGAACACGTCGAGCAGGCCGCCGCGGATGGCGAACTGGCCGCGGTCCTCCACCTGGTCCACGCGCTCATAGCCGGCGGCGACGAGGTCCATGGCGGTCTCGTCCAGGTCGATGAGCTCCCCCGTGCGCAGCACGAAGCCGTGGGGGCGCATCGCGGGGTCGGGCACCTTCTCAGACAGAGCGACCGCACTGACGACGACCACCGGGGCCGCGTCGCCGGGCGCGCTCTGCCACTCGAGCAGCGCGTCGAGCGCGGCGATCCGCAGTCCGACGAGGTGCGGCGGTGGAGCCAGGTGTGACTCGTAGTTGACGCCGCGGCTCGGGTAGTAGCGGACGACCCGGGGGTCCAGCCAGGTCCTCAGCCCGGCGGCGAGGTCGCGCGCGGCGCGGTCGTCGCCGGCGACGACGATCGCCGGCTGCGCGGGATCGCGATCCAGCAGCGCCGCGACGAGATATGGCCGCAGCGACTGCGAGACGAACGCCTCGCCGCCGTCGCGCAGGAGCGCGGCGGTCTGCGGATCGTCATCGGCGTGGGCGAGAAGCGAGGAGAGCATCAAAAGCTGCTCTTCTCAGTCTAGGCACCCGGAGCTACTCGTCCGGAGGGTCTTCGAGGACTCTCTCGGCCGCGTTCGCTGCGTCGTCGATGAGAGCCTCGACGTCGGCCTTGGGCTGTGAGAACTTGCCCAGGACGTAGGCGGCGACGCGGTCGGGATCGGTGGTCGGCGGGCGGCCGACGCCCACGCGCACGCGCCAGAAATCGGCGCTGCCCAGGGACTGTTTGAGGGACTTGAGGCCGTTGTGGCCGGCCAGGCCGCCGCCCCGACGCGTCCGGATGTCGGCGAAGGGGAGGTCGATCTCGTCATGGATGACAAGCAGGTGATCCAGGTCGACCTTGAGCTCGCCGCGCGCCGGGCCCACCGACTTCCCCGCCTCGTTCATGTAGGTCTGGGGCATGAGGACCGCCACCCGCACATGGCCGGGGTGGGTGGGGACAGTCTCGATCCGGCCCTCGGTGAGCAGGCCGCGGTACTTGGCCTTGGGCTTGCCGAGGTCCCAACGCTGATTGAGCCGCTCGGCGACCTCGAAGCCGATGTTGTGCGGCGAGCCCTTGTACTCGGCGCCGGGGTTACCCAGGCCGACGATCAGCCAGTCGACGGGAGCCCCGCCGCCGCGGCTCCGTCCAGGCAGCTTCATGGCAGCGCGCTATTCGGCGTCTGAGTCCGCGGAGGCTTCGGCGTCGCCGCCGTCGGCGGCCTCGCCCTCGCCGCCCTCGCCCTCGGCGCCCTCTTCGCCCTCGCCGACGACCGCGGTCTCGGACTCGATCTCGTCCTCGGCCTCGAGCTGGAGCCTGGGCGGGGAGAGCGTGGCGACGACCGTCTCGGGGTCGTCGACGAACGTCACCGTCGACGGTGGCGTCAAGGACTCGAGCGTGAGCGTGTCGTTGATCTCCATCGCGGACACGTCATGGGTGAGGGAGTCCGGGATATCGGTCGGCAAGGCCTCGATCGTGAGCTCGCGCGTGATCTGCTCCAGCACGCCACCGTCCCGGATGCCCGGAGAGTCCTCGGCGCCGGTGAGCTCGAGCACGACGGTGGCCTGGATCTTCACGTCCAGGCGGACGCGCAGCAGGTCGAGGTGGACGGTGTCACCCGTGATCGGGTGGCGGATGAGCTCCTTGACCACGACGGGGCTGGTCGCGCCGCCCTCGACGGTGAGGTCCAGCACGGCGCCGGCGCTCTGCAGAACGTGGCGCAGGTCGCGCGCGGACACCTGGAAGGAGACGGGCTCATCGCCGCCGCCGTACACGACGCCGAGAACGTTGCCGTCGCGGCGCAGGCGGCGCGCCGAGCGCGAGCCTGCGGGCTCGCGGGGAGAGACTTTGAGTGCGGTGGTGTCGTTACGTGCCATGAGCGGCGTTCGATGGTAGCGCCATCGGCCGAAAACGCCCCGCGCGGTGGCCGAAACGCCCATGCGAAGCGTTCAGAGATTGCCCCGAAAACCGGGACACAGCAGGCTAACGGTGCGCTAACCTAGCGCCATGAGCGGGGCTGCCCTCATGCTCTGGATCGCCGGCGTCCACCTGCTGGGGCTCGGCTGCGTGGCGCTGCTGATGTTCCCGGCGCTCAAGGACACGCCGATCGGCCCCGAGCGCCGTCCCGACGAGGGTGACGACGGCTGGGGCCGCGGGCCCAAACGTCCGCCGGAGGCCCCGAAGCCGCCACGTGGCGGCATACCGCTCCCCGACGCGGTGCCCGCGCGCGTGCGCCTGCGTGAGCACGGTCGCCTCGGCGAGCGCCTGCCCCACCCTGCCCGGCGCCCCGTGCGCGAGCCTGCGCGCCGCCCCGCCCGCGAGCCGCACCGCGCCGCCCTCAGAAGCGCGCGGGGCAGTCGGCGTCGCTCGGGATCCGCCGGCTGACCACCAGCAGCTGGATCGTGAATCCCTGAATCACGCTGCCCGCGTGGCGGACACGCAGGCACTGGACGCGCGGCAGCGAGTCACCCACCACCCAGGCCACCCGGGCGGTGCCGGAGGTGGAGGTGATCGAGAACGTCGACGAGGGGTTGATCTCCGCGATCGAGACCTTGCCGGGGCGGCGCAGCGCCGCGACGTTGGCGGCGGCGCGGATCCGGCACGCGGCGTCAGTCCGGCAGCCGGTGATGAGCGAGATGACCTCGCTGGTGTCCCCGCGGGCCTCGGCCTGCACCAGGCTGGTGATGGCCGCATTCTCGGCATCGCCGGCGTTGAAGGCGCGGGTGATCAGCGTGGCGATGGCCAGGAACAGGACGACGCCGAGGACGATCAGGGCGATGACGGCGCGGCGGCGCATCGGCGCCACGGTAGCCGACCCCGGCCCGCGACCCGGCGACTCGCCAACGGCCCGCGACGCTACGAGTCGCTGGCCAACGGCCGCGACCCTACGAGTCGCTGAGCTCCATGAAGCGCTGCACCGACGCCTCCTGGTGGTCGAGGCGCTCGGCCAGGAGCAGGGCGTGCTCGGCGGCCAGCTCGAGGAAGTCCTCCACGCACCGCTCCGGGTCGTCGGCGAGCGGATAGACACGGCTGAGGTCCTGCTGGGCACAGGCGATCCCCATCGGCGGGCGGCCGTCGGCGAGGGTGCGCGCGCTGCAGACGGGGGTGACGACGACCTTTGACTCGGTGACGAGCGCGGTCGGCAGCAGCCGGTGGGCGGGCAGCTTCACCGAGAGCTGCACCGAGTGGTCGACGGCGACGCCGCTGCCGGCGAGGTCGCTCAGCGGCTCGCGCCAGACGTCGAGGACGGTATCGGCGCCGACCAGCGCGTCGCGCAGCGCGGTGGCCTGCTCGACATAGAGGCGCTCGGCCTCCTCGCGGTCGCCCGCGTCGGCGAGATCCAGATCGCAGGGCACCCGCAGCAGCTCGTTGGCCGAGACGGTGGCCCCAGCGGCGCGGCTGCCGTAGGTCACGTAGGTCTGCAGCGTGCCGAGATCCCGGCGCCCGTGGAAGATGACCGTCATCGCCTCTGAGAGCGGGAGGCCGCTGACGCGCAGCGACACCGCCACCGCCGAGCTGTCGTCGAGCAGCGCCCGGCGCAGGAGGTCCTCCGCTGCGCCCTCCTCACGGATTGGTTCCTCGTCGAGCATCTGGTTCCCTCCTTCACAACTCGGCAACGCCTGAGGTGTATTTACCCAGGCCGGGCGGTCGTTCTCAACCGCCATATGGAGAAGGAACGCTGTCCACCGGGCGAGGCGTCCGCGAAGCTGTGCATTAAGGTTCACGAACGTGTTCGTCCTCCGGCTCTTCTACAAGCCCTTCGCCATCATCGGCGCGATCATCGCCGGCAGGCTCGGCCGCTCGGTATTTCGCAGCATCTGGGCCAAGATTGACAACGAGCCGCCGCCCCGGCCGGGGACCGGCGAGGGGAGCACGCTCAAGGTCGTGGGCGCCCAGGCGCTCCAGGCCGGAGTGATGGCGGGGACGGCCGCGGCGGTGGACCGGACGTTTGCGCGGTTCTTCCACCACCTGATCGGCATCTGGCCCAAGAAGCCGCCCGAGCCCGAGCCCGAGGACAAGGACTAGGACGAAGCGGGTAGGTGCCAGGGCGCGAGACCCTCGCGCGCCCAGTCGGGCATCGGCGTCTTGGCGGCGGTGGGCGGGTCGATGAACACGTGGCGGATCTCGGCCTCGAGCAGGGGCTCATCGGTGCCGGAGCGCCGGAAGCGGAATGCGGTGGTGACGCTGGTCGTGCCGAGGTTGGTCACGGTGGCCTCGATGACGACCTCCTCGTCAAAGCGCGCCGAGCCCAGGAAGCGCATGTTGACCTCGGCCACGACGATGTCGACGCCGCGGCCCAGCATCACCGTGTAGCCGCCGTAGGCGGCGCGCCACAGCTCGGTGATGGTGTGGTCGATGTAGGCCAGATAGTTGGCGTTGAACAGAACGCCCTGCAGATCGCACTCGGAGTAGCGGACTCTGAGGCGGTAGACGAACGGCTCAGCCATGTGCAGATTCACCGTTCGGGGGTCCGCCGGCCGCGCCCCCGCCGCTTCCGCCTCCGCGAGCCGCGCCCCCGCCGCCTCCGCCAGCCGCGCCCCCGCCCCCGCCGCCGCTGCGCAGCACGAACCCCCGCTCCGCGAGCTCGCCCAGCGCGTCCTCGAACGCGGCGAAGTCCCGGCCCAGGAGCGCGTCGATCGGTCGGCCGCTGGGTCCGGCGGCCCGCACCCAGCGACGGAGCACGGCGGGGCCGGCTCGCTCCTCCGCGTCGGCGAGCAGGTCGAGGAGGATCGGGAGCTCGGGGCGGTGGTCGAGCTGGCCCGAGAGCAGCGTCAGGGCGTCGACGCCGAGCACCGTGCAGACCTCGTCCTCGCTGAGCCCGAGCAGCTCGAACAGGCGCACGGCACGGTCTGACTGGACCCGGCGATTGGCGGCCGGATCGTCGGGGGTGCCCACGGTGATCGATGGGGTGGGTCGGGACCGCGGGCGGTTGGGGTCTGCGGCCGCGCCGGCGCTAGAACAGCTGGTTCTCGCCGCCGAAGACGTCGCTCACCGAGCCGTCGGTGAAGATCTGGCGGATCGAATTGGTCAGCAGGTCAGCGCAGGAGAGCACGCGGATGTTGCTCGGCGCGCCCGGCCTGAGCGGAATGGTGTCGGTCACCACCACCTGCTCGAAGCCGGCGTCGGTGAGGTTCTGCCAGGCGTTGCCGGAGAAGTTGCCGTGGGTCGCGGCGGCGTAGATGCGCCGGGCGCCGGCGTCGCGCACCGCCTGGGCGGCGGCGGCGAGCGTCCCCGCGGTGCCGATCATGTCGTCGACGAGCAGCGCGGTCTTGTCGCGCGACGTTTCCGATGATGTAGCTGATCTCGGCCACCTGCTGGGCCGGGCGCTCCTTGTTCAGGATCGCCAGGTCGGCGCCGATCTTGGCCGCGAACTGCTTGTTGAGCTTCACCCGGCCGGCGTCCGGGGCGACGACGACGAGATCCTCGAGCCCCAGGTCTGAGAAGTACTGGGTGAGCATGAACAGCGCCGTCATGTGGTCGCACGGCTTCTGGAAGAAGCCCTGGATCTGGCCGGAGTGCAGGTCCATGGTGAGGATCCGATCGATCCCCGCCGACTCGAGCATCCGCGCCACCAGGCGGGCCGAGATCGGCTCGCGCGGTGCCGACTTCTTGTCCTGGCGCGAGTAGCCGTACCACGGGGTGACCGCAATCACACGGTGCGCCGAGCCGCCGACCGCCGCGTCGACCATCGTCAGCAGCTCCATGAGCGCGTCGTTGGCGCTCAGCCCAGCGGCCTCGTTGGCGCACGTCGGCTGCACGATGAACACGTCCGCGCCACGCACCGACTCCTGGAAGCGGCAGTAGACCTCCGTGTTGGCGAAGGTCTTGGTGGTCGCGTCCGAGAGCTCGACGCCGAGCTTGTCGGCGATCCGAGCGGCCAGCTCCGGGTTGGCCCGTCCGGTGACGAGCATGAGTCGCTTGTCAGCTTCGCGGCGCAGGATCGTCGGCACTGTGGCGGTCTCCGTGACGCTCATCTCGTCTTCGTCCAGTGTACGTCCGGGGGCCGACGACTCAGTGGTGCTCACTGGCCCTCCTTCGATTCGGCGGCGGCTTTCTGGCGGCGACGCTCAGCGTATCCGTCGATGTTGGTCTGGCGGGAGCGCGCCACCCCCAGCGCGCCCTCCGGAACGTCGGTGGTGATGACCGAGCCGGCTGCCGTGTAGGCGTCGTCCCCGACGGTCACCGGCGCCACCAGTGTGGTGTCGACGCTCGTCTTGACCCGGCTGCCGATGGTCGTGCGGTGCTTGCGATGGCCGTCGTAGTTGGCGGTGATCGTGCTCGCCCCGAGGTTGGTCTCCTCGCCGATGTCGGCGTCGCCGATGTAGGAGAGGTGGGGCACCTTGGTGCCGCGCCCGACGTCGGAGTTCTTGATCTCCACGAACGTGCCGGCCTTGGAGCCCTCGCGCAGCACCGTCCCGGGACGCAGGTAGGCAAACGGGCCGACGCTCACCTTGTCGCCGATGACCGCGCCCGTGACGTAGGAGTGCAGCACCTTGGAGCCGTCGCCCACGGTGGCGTCGATCAGCGTGCTGTTGGGACCGATCGTGGATCCACTGCCGATCACGGTCGCGCCGTGCAGACTGGTGAAGGGCGCGATCACGGTGTCCTGGCCGATCGTCACGTCGGCGTCGATCACCGTCGCGCCGGGATTGACGATCGTCACCCCCGCCACCATGTGGCGCTCATGGATGTGGCGCTGGGCCACCGCCGCCACCTCGGCCAGCTGGACGCGATCGTTGATCCCCAGCATCTCGTCGGGATCGGTCAGCTCATAGGCGCCCACGGTCCGCTCGTGCGCCCGCATGATGTGCAGCACGTCCGGCAGGTAGTGCTCACCCTGCGCGTTGTCGGCCCGGACCTCCTGCAGCGCGCCGGCCAGCGCCCCGCCTTCGAACGCGAACATCCCCGTGTTGACCTCGCGGATCCGCAACTCCGCCTCGGTGGCATCGCCCGCCGCCTTGGTCTCCACCA
Organism: uncultured Actinomycetota bacterium; assembly: GCA_963708835.1. Lineage (GTDB taxonomy): Bacteria > Actinomycetota > Thermoleophilia > Solirubrobacterales > Solirubrobacteraceae > Palsa-465. Next base: position 207,385 of record CAVPUB010000007.1, read on the forward strand.
CCCGCTCCACGCTGCCGTCGGGCGCCCGCACCACTCGCCCGTAGCCGCTCGGGTCGGCCAGGACCATCGTCGCGATCGTCGCCGCCGCGCCCGAGCCCTCGTGCGCCTGCACCAGCGCCCGCAGCGATTCCGATGTGACCAGCGGCGCATCCCCGTTGACCACTATGACCGTGTCCCCGCCCGCGATCTGGTCGATCGCCGAGCGCACGGCGTCGGCGGTGCCCAACGGCCGCTCCTGGACCGCCATCGACACCGTCCCGTCGAGTGCGGCCGCCAGCCGCCGATCGGGCCCGTCCACCACCACGATCTTCGCCGCTCCGGCGTCCCGCGCGGCCGCCACGGACCACTCGATGATCGGCCGGCCGCACAACGGGTGCAGGAGCTTCTGCACCGCAGAGCGCATGCGCGTGCCCTGCCCAGCGGCGAGGATGACGACGACGGGCGCGGTCACAACACGGATCGTATGCACCTCACGCAGCTTCTGTCTCCCCCTTTCCCTCAGAACCCCGCTCGTACCAGCGAATCCATTTCCGCACGGCGCTGTCCGACACCCCGTACTTGCGCCCGACCGCGAGCATGCTCATCGTCCGGACGTCCTTTTTGAGCTGCTCGTACGGTGGCCGCTCGACCTTGCGGATCCCTGGCTGCGGGATCCCGCGGAGCCGCGCCGCGTTGCCTGCGCCGACGCATTTCGGCGAGCAGTAGCGATGGCGCATGTTTCTCGGCGTGAACGCTTCCCCGCAGGCGACACAGGTGCGCTCGCGAGGCGTGTTGCGGCCGCAATGTGTGTCGAGTGTCGCGGCGCAGTTCGCGCACACCATCCGCAGGTTCTCCAAGCGGTGGTCATTCGACACGCCGTTGATGTGGTCCAGCACGAGCGACATCCGCCGCCCGTTCCACAGCTCGCCTTGCCCGCACATCTCGCACACCCGACCCTTGAGGCCCTCGGCGAGAAGCCGCCGCTTCAACTTCCCGCGGTCGTAGGTTGAGCCCTGGACCATCACCTCATCCAGTGGGATGGCGCGCCACGCCGAGGCGACGCGGCGGCCAGCATGTGGATCGAAGTGGTCGGTGGTGATTTCCCACTCCTTGGCCCAGCGCTGAACGGTGCGGTAATTGGCGCCCTTGGATTGGTAGCCAAGGGCGCGCAGCGTGGCGGCCCAGCTGATCGATCCCGCAACCGCGGCGCGGAGTTCGGACTCAGAGAAAGGCGGCTCCCAAGGCATGTCCGGAGGCTACATTGCCCGCCGGACAGAAACCGCTGATTTGCAGCGATTTTGTTACAAACTGGGGAGCCAGGATTCGAACCTGAACTGCATCGTCCAAAGCGATGCGTGCTGCCATTACACCACTCCCCAGTGCATTGCAGCTGGTACTGGTCAGAGGGTAACTCACACGCCGAAGCCCGAACCCGGACGATGGAGAGGAGTACCGTGTGCGCCATGGACGACAACCAGATCCACGGCCGCATCGAGCAGCTCGTCGCCGAGGAGCACCAGCTCTGGAATCGCGAGTCCTCGGGCCACGCCACCGAGGATGACCGGGCGCGCCTCGACGCCCTGAAGGTGTCGCTGGACCAGTGCTGGGACCTGCTGCGCCAGCGCCAGGGCCTGCGCGACGGGGGCGGCGACCCCGACGACGCAGAGGTCCGCCCGGAGAGCGTCGTCGAGAACTACCGGCAGTAGCCGGCCGGCCGCGGCGAGCCGGTGGCCTCCTACGCGCTCAACGAGGCCGCGGTCACCTACGCGGAGAAGCTCATCCGTGCCAAGCAGTACGTGCTCAGCAGCGAGTGGAACCAGGCCCAGCCCCGCGCCGAGGCTCAGAACGCATATCTGAAGAATCACTCCTGGGACGAGTACGCCCAGTGGCACCTGGGGCTCACCGAGGGGGCCACCGACGAGACCAAGGCCCGGTACGCCTTCGTCTACGGGGACTTCCGGCGCGTGCACCGGATGGGGCTCATCGCCTCCGTCTATCGCGCCAGCGAGTGGCGCCACAAGGCGGTCGAGCTGGCCGCCCACGACCTGCTGCAGCTGCTGGACTCTGTCAGCGGCTGACGGTCAGCAGCGCGCGCAGCTCCTCGTCGAGCAGCGGATCCGCCAGCGCAGCACGGACATCTGCGGGCCGGCGCAGCGCCCGCTCCGGACGCACCAGGCCCACCGGCGCATCGGCCTCGTTGATCGGCGCCAGCACCAGCCCGGTCACATCGGGGCTGTCCCACGCGTCCGCCGGCAGGGCGAGCACCGACGGGATGATGTGCGCCAGGGCGAGCAGATACAGGCCCCCGTCGAACACCGGCGCCACGGACGCCTCGCAGCCCGCGGCGAGGTCGTCGAGGACGGCCGCGGCGTGCGCCTCGCGCCAGCGCGGCAACACGGGCCAGACCACGAGCACCGGACCGCCGTCCGCACCGTCGAACACGCGGCCCACGGCGTCGGGGAGGCCCTCGTCCTCGCCGGCGACAGCAACCCGACCGCGACTCAGAACGTTGGCCCACTCCGTGGCCCGCGCCACCAGCAGTCGCGAGACCGCGTCCGCGCGCTCGTCGCCCAGGAGCTCGCGCAGGTCCGGACGCGCGCGGGCCGCCCCCGCCATCACCAGCACGGCCGGCGACACCGCCACCGCCCTTACCCCTGCTCGAAGCGGTACATGGTCCCGCCCGGCGCCGGAGCCTCCCCGGACAGCCGGTTGACGGCGAGGGCGAGCACGTCGGCGAACACACCGGTGCTCTTGCTCATCAGCTCGATCAGCGTCGACACCGGCGTCGGCTCCCCGGGCACGACCTCGTTGGCGTAGTCGGTGACAAAGCCCATCAGCGCGAAGGGCAGCTCGAGCTCGCCGCACAGCACAGTCTCGGGGCCGCCGGTCTGGCTCACCGCGACCACCCCGCACCCGGCCAGCTGGGCGATCTCGGTGGGAGTGTTGAACCGGGGGCCGTCGACGTGACCGTAGGTCCCGCCGTCACGGGCGGAACGGCCCGCGTCGGCGGCGGCGGCCAGCAACGCCGCGCGGACCCCCTCCGAGAACGGCCCGCCGTGCAGGATCCAGTGGCCGCGAGCCGGGTCGCCCGGAGCCACGAAGAATGTGCACAGCGATCCGTCGGGCAGGCGGTTGGAGGCGAAGTGCAGATCGCTAAAGACCACGAGCGAGCCAAGCTCCAGGCTGGGATCGACCGCCCCGCACGCGGTGCAGCCGATCACCGCGGTCGCGCCCAGGTCGTGCAGGGCCCAGATGTCAGCGCGGTGGGTCACCTGATGTGACAACCGCACGTGACCGGCTCCGTGGCGGGATACGTGGACGACATCGACACCCGCGAAGCGCCCGCGCGAGACCTCGATCGTCCCGAACGGCGTCTCGTGCAGCAGCAACTCGGCATCCGCGAACCCGGGCAGTGCGTGGGTCCCGGATCCGGTGATGATGCCGATCGGCATGGCGGGCGATCCTACTCGACCGCTCTCGCCGCTCCCGCGCACGCCGACCGCCGTCTGCGGCCCGCGGCGGACCGCCTGCAGGCGGCGCTAGTGGGCGGCCGGCGCCCCGGGCAGCCGGGCCCGCTCGCCGGCGCCTTCGGTCACCCCGATCGAGAGCCACGTCGCTCGCACGATGAACGCCACCTCGGCCTCCTCGAGCGCACGACGGACTCGCGAGCGCAGGCCGCACCACGTGAACACGGTCACGGTGCCCTCATCGCCGTCGAGGATCAGTCCTGAGCTGAATCCCGGCGGGAGCAGGCGGGCGCGCATGAAGATGAGCGGCGGCCGGGCGTGGATGACGGGCGGACACCCGAGTTTCACCGCGGCCGCGTGAAACTCGAAGCGCGCCGCTCCGGGCTCGACGACGAGGTGGCCGCCACTACTGGGCCGTCCACACTGTGCGCCGCACCCGACGCGCAGCAGTGGCGATCGAAGGGCAACGCTCATATGGTGAGCATTCCCTCCGTGTTCCGATCTGACAACCGGCCAGGGGTGCGAACGAGGCCATACCACCCCTTCGGGTAGGGCCGAACCCATCAGACGGCGATGCGCGCCCGGTCGATCGATCGGCGCTGCGAGTTGAGCTGGTCGTGACGGTGCGCGATGCCCGCGCTCAGGCGCTGGCGGCGCTGGGACTCGAGCTGAGTCTCGATCTCGGCGGCCGGCAGGGGCCGGCTGATGAGGTAGCCCTGGATGAGATCGCAATCGAGCACGCGGAGTGCGTCCAGGGTCCAGCGATCCTCCACCCCCTCGGCGACGAGCCGGATGTCGAGCTTGCGCGCGAGCTGGATGAGCGCGTAGACGATCGCCGCGTCGGTGGCGTCGCTGCACATCCGCGAGACGAACGATCGGTCGATCTTGAGCTCCCTGACGGGCAGCGCCTTGAGGTGGGCGAGCGACGAGTAGCCGGTGCCGAAGTCGTCCAGCGACAGCTCGACGCCCAGCTCGCACAGCCTCTGCATCACCGCGCCGATGCGGTCGGGATCGGCCAGGACCGAGGACTCGGTGACCTCGAGCACGAGCGCCTCGGCCGGGACGCCGTAGCGGGCCAGGGCGGCCGCGATCTCGTCGGGGAAGGTGACGTCGAGCAGGTCGGCGACGGTCGTGTTGACCGCCATCTGCAGCTCGTAGCCGGCGTCGCGCCAGCGGCGCACCTGGGCCAGGGCGAGCCCGACCACCCGGCGGGTGAGCTCCCGCGACAGGCCGGCGTGCTCGGCGGGCCCGACGAACTCCGACGGCGGCGCCAGGCGGCCGTCGGCTCGGCGCCAGCGGGCGAGCGCCTCCACGCCGACGATGCGGCGCGTGCGCGCGTCGGCCTTGGGCTGGTAGTGGACCTCGATGGCATCGCTGGCCAGCGCGGCCGCGAGCTCGGCGGCCAGGGCGAGCCGCTCCAGCGAATGGGTGTCGCGCTCGTGGGCGTAGAAGTCGTAGCGGTCGCGGCTCGTCTTGGCCTGGTACATGGCGATGTCGGCGTGGCGCATGAGCTCGTCGGCGTCACTTGCGTGATCGGGGAACGATGCGATCCCCAGGCTGCCGGTGACGCGGAGCGAGAGCTCGCTCACGGTGAAGGGGTCACGCAGGGCGCCGAGGATGTCCTGGGCGATCTGGACGATGGCGTCCTCGCCCGGCGCCGGGTAGACGAGCACCGCGAACTCGTCGCCGCCGAGCCGGCCGACGGTGTGCAGGTGGCGCAGCGCGCGCTGCAGGCGCGGGCCGATCTTGCGCAGCAGCTCGTCGCCGGCGTGATGGCCGAGCGTGTCGTTGAGCTGCTTGAAGTTGTCGAGGTCGAGCATGAGCACGGCCAAGCCACGGCCCGACGCGGCACTCGCGACGATCGCCTCCTCGGTCAGCGCCATGAAACGGCGGCGGTTGGGGAGCGAGGTCAGGTCGTCGGTGCCGGCCAGCCGGCGGGCCTCGGGGAGACCGCGGGCGTCGCGGAAGGCCACCACCATGCGTCCGATCGCAGCGAGCATGGTGACGGTCGACAGGGCGAAGGGCAGCGCGGTGAGCCGGTGCACGTGGTCGAAGAGCAGCAGCCCCAGTGCGGCGAACATGAAGCCGCTGGGCACCAGCAGCACCGACCAGGACGCGAACTTGGGCTCTGGGCGGCTCGGCGGCACCTGCCACGCGACGAAGGCCAGCGTGGACAGGGCGAGCAGGTAGGTGAGGTTGGTGACGGGGCTGGGGCGGCCGGCGGTGCCGGCGGCCTGGACCGCGTAGAGGAAGTCGGCGGCGGCGAGCAGAGCGAAGGCCGCCCCCAGTCCGGCCCAGCCGCGGTCGATCCGCCAGCTGCGCAGCGCGATGATGCCCACGACGAGCCCGACGAGGAGCAGGTCACCGATGGGATAGGTGAGCTCCATGGCCAGCGTGGCCGCGCTGCCAGGGCCCGACAGGACGTTGGGGACGATGACGGCGGCGCCGATGGCGGCCAGGCCGCCCCCGGCCACGATGCCGTCCAGCCACACGCCCACCGGCGGCCGGTTGCGGCCGCGAATGCCCGTGAGACCGACGATGCCCGCGGCGACCAGCGGATAGAACCCCAGCCACAGGAAGTCCGACACCGACGGTACGGGCGGGTCGGCGGCGTGCGACAGCCACACGGTCGACACGACGTTGCCCGCCGAATAGGCGGTGACGCCCGCGGCGACGAGGGCGAAGGAGCGGCGGCACACGGGGATGCGCAGCGGCCGCAGGCAGACGATCGCCGCCGCCAGGATCACGATGGCCGAGCTGACCCAATTGCGGATGACCGAGTCGGCACCGTCGCCGCCGACGCCCAAGAGCGCGTTGGCGGCGGTGATGAGGAGCAGGACGCCGAGGGCGACGAAGGCAGCCGCGAGCAACCCGCGCTCGGCGGGGGTCAGGTCAGCCGAGCGCGGAAGCGCGCGCCCAATTCGTGCCCTCATAGTCCGGTCGCATCGACCGCGGCGAGCGGGAACTTGAGCGGGGTTGTCAGGCCGCTGGCCCGAGGCGGAGCTCCGTGGCGACGTTGTACTTCAGGCCACGGCCAGCTCAGGCCGGTTCTCGGCCAGATACTCGTCCAGGGCATCGGCCTTCTGCGTGTCCTCGTAGACCTCGTAGGCCTTCAGCCGGCCCCACGACATCCGGCCCCAGATCACGTAGCGGTTCTCATACACGGTGGTCCCGGCGGCGTCGCGCAGGTGGTCGCGGCCGCGCACGCACACGGTGGTGCGCCAGGGGAAGCCGGTCGCCACCACCTCGTCAGGGAAGATCTGGATCCCGACGGCGGCGAAGCGGTGAAGCCAGCGGGCGACCTCGTCCTTGCCGCGGAAGGTGCCCGACCACGAGTTGCGGCCGGGGAAGGTCAGCTCGACGTCGGGGGCGTCGAGCAACAGGGTCGGCCGCACATCGCCGTCGCGGGTGCGCCCCATCACGAACGTGATCAATTTCTTGGCCAGCCAGGACTGGATCATCTGCCGCCTCCTAGATAGATCGCTCTAGCGTGTAAAATAGAGCGATCTATCTAGTCGCGCAAGGCGGAGATCGGGCGCAAGGCGAGGATCGTCTGAGGAGGATCGGATGGCGGCGGACACGAGGGAGCGGATCATCGACGTGAGCGCCGAGCTGTTGCGGCGCCAGGGCTACGCGAACACGGGCGTCAAGCAGATCGTCGCCGCGGCCAAGGCGCCGTTCGGGTCGATCTACCACCACTTCCCCGGTGGGAAGGAGGAGCTGGGAGCGGCGGCGATCCGGCGATCCGGCGCGCTCTACGAGCTCCTCATCCCCGCGGTGTTCGACCCCGCGCCCGATCTGGTGAGCGCGGTCCGGCTGTTCTTCGAGGGCGCGGCCGCCCATCTGGAGGACAGCGAGTACGAGGACGCGTGCCCGATCGCGACGGTCGCGCTGGAGGTGTCAAGCACCTCGGAGCCGATGCGCGAGGCATGCGCCGACGTGTTCGAGAGCTGGATCGCCGCCGGACTGCCCCGCTTCACCGCCGCCGGGCTCGATGCGGCGACGAGCCGCAAGCTGGTGATCGCGATGATCAACGCGCTGGAGGGCGCGTTCATCCTTGCGCGGGCGTCACAGAGCACCGAGGCGCTGCACGTCGCCGGCGAGCTCATGGCCGACGCCGTCGGGCGCGCGCTGGACCGCGACTGAACAGCTCAGCCGAGCGCCGCGAGCTGCTCGCGCGCGAGCTCGGCCACGCCTGCGTCGGGCGACTGCGACGCCTGCTCGAAGAACCCTCGTGCCTGCACGGGATCGCGCGCCAGCAGCATGCCGCCGAGATTGAAGGCCGCGGCCCCGCGCATCGCCGGGTCGTCGCTCGCCATCGCCTGCTCGTAGTAGCGCTGCGCGGCGGCGGGGTCTGACTCGTCGAGCAGCGACCCGAGGTTGAACGCGGCGATCGCGCGCTGGCCGCCGTCGCCGGTCTGTAGCACCGACTCGAAGACCGCCCGCCCCCGCTCGGGCGCGAACACGCTCAACGCATGCGCGAGCACCAGCGCGTCCGCCGGCTCCTCGCCGGCCGCATGCGCCTCCTCGGCGACCGCGATCGCATCCAGATGCTCGCCCAGCCGGAGGAGGTCCTCGTCGGGAGCCCCGCTGTCGCGGGCCTGCGCGACGACGGCGCGGGCGTCGCTCGTCCGCCCGGCGCGCAGCAGCTCGATCGCGAGCGTGTAGCCGTGACCGCGCCGCGCCGGATCCGCGTCGAAGGCCCCCTGCAGCAGCTGCAGGGCTTCGTCGCGTCGGCCCTCGCGAAGCAGCAACAGGCCGCCCAGAAAGGCCATCGTCGGGACCAGGTCGAAGTCCGGCGTCGCGACCTCGCGTGCCCGGACGAGCAGCTCGCGGGCGCGTTCGTAGCGCTCGTTGTCGAAGCTCAGCGACGCTGCGCGGACGAGGATGTCCGGATCCTCCGGTGCGAGCGAGACCGCCTGCTCGAGCAGCTCTTGGGCCTCGGCCGCGCCCGCCGCGCTCAACTCGGCCCCGCGGCGGATCAGGCGGTCAGCTTCCGCGTCGGCTGGCACCGCGCCCATCCTAGTGGCGACCACTAGCCCCCGTGTCCCGGGGGTCCGTGGAAGATGTGGCTGAACAGGTCGAGCAGCGTGACCCACAGGGGATGCTGTGGCTGCGGCCGGTCCAGCTGGCCCGCGGCCTTGGCTTCCTCCTGCCTGGGGTCCCCGATCACGGGCTTCGTCGGCGGTCGCTCGGGTGGGCGGAGCTTGCCGTCAGGCCCGACGACGACCTTGATCTTGGGCGGGCCCTCCTTGCCCCCGCCCTTCTCGCCGTCGCCGCTGCCGCCCTTCTCGCCGTCGCCCTTGCCGCCCTTGCCGCCGCCTCCCTTGTCGCCCTTGCCCTCGCCATCCTGCTCCTCGCCCGGATCCTCGTTCTGCATGATCTGCGGCGTGGGCTGGAGGGTGGGGTAGTCAAGGGTCCCGGGGAGCGGTGGCGGGGCGATCGTGATGAGCAGCAGCGCCGCAGCGAGCCCTTCGCCCTCCGTGGTGGCGGTGTCCCGGATCCGCCGCGCGCGGTCCTGCCAGTGGGTGAACTCGTCATGGGCGTGGGTCAGGCGCTGGCGCGCCCGCGTGAGGTCGTCCTGCGCCGTGCGCACTGCGATCTTGGCCTGGCCCACCGCGGCGCTCGCCTGGGCCGCGGCCGCCGCGCCCTTGGCGCCCTGAGCGGCGGCCGCCGTGTACTGGCCCTGTGCCGTCGTGAGGTCACCCTGCGCGCGCGTCAACGCGGTCTGGGCATCGGTGACCCGTCCCGTCCAGGTGGTGATCTCCTGATGCCAGTGCTGGCTGTGGGTCTTGGCGGCCTGGGCCTCGCGCTGGAGGCGCTCGAGCTCGGTGGCGTAGCGGGTCATCAGCTGCGCCGCGCCCTCGATCGCCGTCGCCGCCCGCGTGAAGGCTCCCACCATGTTCGCCGACAACGACTGGTAGCCCGAGGCGGCCTCCCCGCTCCAGCTCGGGTGCAGGGCGGCGTTCATGGCCGCGATCTGCTGACTCTGGCCCGACATCAGCCGCGACGTGTTCATCAGGCCGCCGGCCTGGACGGTCACCGCGCCGGGCTCGCCGGTGACCGGGTACTGCTCGAGCGTCGGGATCACCGGGACGACCGTGGTCATCGCGCGGACTTCTCGACGCAGCCGTCGGCCCGCGCGTAGGCGTCGCCGGCGCCCGTCACGGCGTTGTGGAGCGCGTCGGCTGCCGCGGCGAAGTCCGCCAGACGGCCATGGACATGGCCGGTCAGGTGCTCGACCGCCCCCGCCGCCGGCGTGTCGGCCGCGGCCGTCGCACCGCGCGCGACGCATCCGCGCGCCGTCTCGATCTCGCCCGAGAAGCCGCGCAGCCGGGACGCGTGATCAGTCAGGGCGGTCGCGATGACGGCGAACTGAGACATGCCGCCCCATCTTCACCCCCCGCGCGCGCCAGGCACAGTGGCCGAGGGTATGGACCTCTGCGTACCTCGGCGCGCGGCTCAGTGGCGGACGCGACCGCCGCCGGCGCCCGGCTCGGTGGCCGGCCCGCGCGGCGCGGCGATGCCCAGCACCCGCATCGCCTTGAGCCCGAGCGAGAGCTTCTCGCGCCCGTCGGTCGAGGACACGTCCAGTCCGGTCAGCTCGCGCACGCGCTCGAAGCGGTAGCGGATCGTGTGGCGGTGGGTGATGAGCCGGCTGGCGGTGGCGTTGACGTTGGCGTCGCATTCCAGGAACGTCGCCAGCGTCCCCAGCAGGTCGGTCTCGTACTGCTCGTCGTAGGAGACCAGCGGCCGCACCGTCTCGTTATAGAAGCGCTTGAGCTCGGCCGGGTCGCTCATGTAGGGCAAAAGCAGCTGGTAGGTCCCGGTCTCCTCGTAGCCCAGCTGGTTGCGCTCGGGATCGCCCTCCACCACGTTGAGCGCGAGCAGCGCCTCGTTGTAGGCGCGCTGGAGATCGAGTGGATCCTCGACGCGCCGGCTGCGCCCCAGCGCGAAGGCAAAGCCGCTCAGACCGGCCTCCACCTCCCGCATCACCGAGCCGGCGACCCGGCGCCCGGTCTCCCCGTCGGCGTCGGGGATGAGCAGGACGACCGCTCCGTTGTCGCTCTCGATGGGAGCGGCGATCGAGCCCGCGGCGATCGACCGGCCGCCTCGGCCGGCCACGGCGAGCAGGCGGCGGCGCCAGTCGTCCTCGGTGGGATTGCGGGGATGGGCGCGCACGACGGCGACGCTCGCGCCGGCCGACAGATCGGTGCCGAGCTCCTTGCCGCGCGCCACCAGATCGCCGCGGTCGCCGATTCCCCGCGTCAGGACGGCACGCTGGAAGCTGGTCGCCGCCTCCTCGGACGCCCGCTCGGGGGCGCGCACGCGCTCGACCTCGGACGCGATCAGGGTCGTCACCAGGCGCAGCAGGGCGCCGTCGGGCGTGCCCTCGCGGGTGCGCATCCGCAGCTGGCCCACCGGCGACTCGGCGACGCGCAGCTCGACGGTGGAGACGTCTTCGGTGTCGCGCATGAGTGAGCGCTCGTCGGCGGGCGAGCGCGCGGCGACCGCCAGCACGGCCGCCGAGCGGTCGATGAGGATGAGGCTCGCGTCCAGCGCGCGCGCGGCCGCGCGGAGGATCTCGGGCAGCCCGGCGCCGGCCTCGACGGCGTCGGTGATGGCGGCGAACGCCCCTAGGTCCGGGGTGCGGGATCCGCCGCGCTCCGCGCTGTCGGCCAACTCGTTCACGCGCCGGCGCTCAGAAGAGGCGCGGCCACTCGAGGATGATCAGCGCGCCAAGCACCACGCCGGCGCCGACGAAGGCGGCCAGCACATAGAACGACAGGATGACTGCGGCCACCCGCTCCACCGGCCGGCGGTAGGCGGTCACCGCAGGGACCACCAGAAGCAGGACGAACGCGATGAGTCCGAGGACCCCGCAGCCGGCAGCGACGATGTATGTGATCGTGGTGTTGGTCACGTCTGGCACCCGAGATTGTGCCGGAAGGTAGTCATAACCGCGGTCAAGAGCTCCGAACCGGCGCAAAATGCGGCCAAACGCTCAGTTCGCCGCGAGGTCATTGTCCCCTCCGCGAACCGGATCGGCCGTGAGCACGGCGGGGTGCTCACCACGCAGCTGCGCCGCCGCCTCTCGCGCGCGTAACGACCCGTCGTCGCCCCAGAACAGCCCGATCACCGTCGGACCGGATCCGCAGACGATCGCTTCGTCGGCGCCGGCGCGCTGGACCGCGCCCAGCGTCTCTCCGAGTCGGGGCGCCAGCGACAGTGCCGCCGGCTGCAGGTCGTTGACGATCAGTTCGCCCGAGAACCCGAGGGTCAGCTGATGGCGCACGACGTCCAGTTCCACGGGTGACCGCGCCAGACCCAGCCGGTCGGCCTCGCGGTAGACGTCGGCGGTCGAGAGCGGGAACGGCTGCGGGACCACCACGACGCTGTAAGGCGACAGCGCAGGCGCCGGCAGCAGACGGTGACCCGCGCCGACGCCGAGCCACGGGCCCGGGACGAGCTGGCTGGGAACGTCGGCGCCGAGCCGTCCGGCGATCCGCAAGCGCGATGCTCCGTCCGTGTGACCCAGCCGGGGTGCGAGTCGCAGGAGCGCCGCCGCGTCGGCCGAGCCGCCACCCATGCCGGCGGCGACGGGGATGCGCTTGGTGATCGTCACCTTCACAGGGGGCGCATCCCAGCCGGCGTCGCGCAGCCCCGACAGCGCCTCGGCCACGAGGTTGGGCCCTTCGACGCCCTCGCAGATCACCTGATCGCTCACGGCGGTCTCGACCTCGAGCTCGTCATGGAGCGAGACCGCATCGAACAGCGTGACGAGCTCGTGGCGCCCGTCCGCGCGCGTCGGCCCCATATACAGGCACAGGTTGATCTTGGCCGGGGCGAGCTCGCGCGCGAGAACGGTCATGGGCCGAGGCGTGCCGCCAGCTCGAGGAACTCCTCGGGCGCCAGGCGCTCGGCACGCTCGTCGGCGGGGTGGCCGAGCTCGACCAGCGCCGCGCGCGCCCGCTCCCGCACGCCCGGCCCGAAGCCTCCGGTTGCCGGGGCCAGCGCCAGCGATCCGGCCAGCGCCTTGCGCCGGTGCGCGAACGCGGCGTGCACCAGCCGCGTCACCGCGGGGTCGGCCCCGGGCCCGCGCCGGCGCAGTCCCAGCAGCACCGAGTCAACGTTGGGCACCGGCCGGAACACCTGGCGCGAGACCGGCCGCAGCACCTTGACCTCGCAGGCGAGCTGGGCCAGCACCGACGGGACGCCGTAGGCAGCGGTCGCCGGCGCGGCGGCGAAGCGCTCCCCCACCTCGCGCTGGACCATCACCACCCACTGCCGCACGCCGGGCAGCTCGGAGATCGTCCGCAGGATGACTGTGGCGGCCACGCCGTAGGGCAGGTTGGCCACGACCTTCGTCGGCGCCGGATCGAGCGTCGAGAGGTCCAGCTGCACCGCGTCGGCGATGTGCAGGCTGACGTTGGCAAACGGCGCGAGCTCACGCGCGAGGCCCTCGCGCAGCCGCTGATCGACCTCGACGACATGCACATGACCACCCGGCTCGACCCGACCCGCCAGGCGGACGGAGAGCACGCCCGGGCCGCCGCCGACCTCGAGCACGACGTCGCCGGGCGCCAACTCCGCCAGCCGCTCGATCACGTCCAGGATGTTGCGGTCGATCAGGAAGTTCTGACCGAGCTCTCGCTGGCGGGCGGAGCGGGCACTCACCATCCGAACAGCGCCGCGGCGTTGGCGTCGACCCCGCGCTCCAGCTCGGCGTAGCCGACGCGGCGCTCGACGGCCAGCGCCTGCGCGGTCATGGCCACGTTGGCGGGCTGGTTGGGCTTGCCGCGCACCGGCTGCGGCGACAGGTAGGGCGCGTCGGTCTCCACCAGCAGCCGGTCGGCGGGGACCCGCAGCGCAGCGGCGCGCAGATCCTCGGCACGTGGATACGTGGCGTTGCCCGCGAAGGAGAAGAACCAGTCCTCGTGGGCCAGGCACTCCTCGACGCGGTCGGCCATGGAGAAGCAATGCAGGATGACCCGGAGGCCTCCCGCCTTCTCTCCCAGGATGGCCAGCGTGTCCTCGTCGGCGGCGCGGGTGTGGATGACCAGCGGCTTGCCGGTGCTGCGAGCGAGCTCGATCTGCGCCTCGAAGGCGCGCCGCTGGTCGGCGGCGGGCGCGTAGTCGCGGTAGTAGTCAAGGCCTGTCTCGCCGATGGCCAGGCACTTCTCGTGGGCGGCCAGCGCCTCGAGCTCGGCGAAGTCCGCGTCGTCGAAGCCGGTTGCGGAGTTGGGGTGGCGGCCGATCGCCGCATACACCTGCGGGAAGTCTTCGGCGGCCTGGAGCGCCGCGCGGCAGGAGGCGCCGTCAGTGCCGACGGTGAGGATGCGCGTCACGCCGGCGTCGGCCGCAGCGGCGACCAGTTCGGCGTTGGGCGGCTCGCAGAAGTCCAGGTGGGTGTGACTGTCGATCACGTGGCCGGGTGCGGCGGGTGAAACCCGATCAGGCGCGCTTGGGAAACAGCGGCTCCAGCGCGGCGACGGTCCGGCCGCCGCCCGTGGGGGCGAACGCGGCCCCGGCCATCGCGTCATCCGGGGCGTCCAGCGTCGCCAGCAGCTTCGCGGCGCTCTCGGGGATGTATGCGGCCAGGAGCACGCTGATCACCCGCACCCCCTCGGCGAGCGAGGCAAGCGTCTGATCCAGCGCCTCGGCGGAGGCCGGATCCTTGGCCAGCTGCCACGGCGCCCGCTCCTCGACGTAGCGGTTGCAGCGCCGCACGCGCGTCCAGATCTCCTCCAGCGCGGTCGTGACCTCGGCGCCGTCCAGCAGCCCGCAGACCCGCTCGCGCAGCCCGTCGAACTCGCTCGCCAGCGCCGGGTCGGTGGCGACGTCGGGCACCACCCCGTCGCGGTAGCGGCGGATCATGGCGATCGTCCGGCTGGCGAGGTTGCCGTAGTCGTTGGCCAGCTCCGACTCGTAGCGGGCGGTGACCGCGTCCATGCCGACCGTGCCGTCGGCGCCGAAGGCGACGTCGCGGATCAGGTAGAAGCGCAGCGCGTCGATGCCGAACTGGTCGATGACCTCGAAGGGGTCGAGCACGTTGCCCAGCGACTTGCTCATCTTGCGCCCGTCGGCGCCCAGCAGGAAGCCGTGGACGAAGACGTGCTGGGGGATCGGCAGCCTCGCCGCCATCAGCATCGCCGGCCAGAACACCGTGTGGAACTTGAGGATGTCCTTGCCGATGATGTGGTAGGTGGCCGGCCAGAAACGATCGGTGAGATCCTCGCCCGGGCGCGCGTAGCCCAGCGCCGTGTAGTAGTTGAGCAGCGCGTCGAACCAGACGTAGAAGACATGGTCGGGATCCCACGGCACGGTGACGCCCCACTGGAGCCGCTGGCGACTGAGCGAGATGTCCTGCAGGCCCGAGGTGATGAAGGCCAGCGCCTCGTTGTAGCGGACCGGCGGCATCACGAAGTCGCGGTGCTCGGCGTAGAGCTGCTCGAGCTGCTCCTGGAAGGCCGAGAGGCGGAAGAACCAGTTCTCCTCCTGGTGGAGCTCGAGCTCGATCTCGTGGATGGGGCAGCGGTTGCCCTCGAGGATCTCGTTCTCCACCTTGAAGTCCGCGCACCGGGGGCAGTACCACCCCTCGTACAGACCCTTGTACGTGTAGCCGTTGTCGTGGACGCGCTCGAGCACCTCCTGCACACGGCGCTCGTGCTCCTCGTCCGTGGTGCGGATGAAGAAGTCGTTGGAGGCGTCCAGGCGCGGCGCCAGTGCCTTGAAGCGCTCGGCGTTGCGATCGGCCAGCTCCTGCGGCGTGACGCCCTGGTCGCGGGCGGCGTCGGCGACCGGCTCACCGTGCTCGTCGGTGCCGGTGAGAAAGAACACGTCCTCGCCGCGCTGGCGCTGATGTCGCGCCATCACGTCGGCGACGATCGTGGTGTACGCGTGGCCCAGGTGGGGCTGCGCGTTCACGTAGTAGATCGGAGTGGTGATGTAGAAGCTCATGGCCGCACTGCGAAGGCTAGCCGCGGGGTTCGGGCGGGGCGGCGCGGTCGCCGCGGCCCTCAGGCCCGCGGAGGCGCGGTGGTCGTGCGGACCACCAGCGACGGCTCGACCAGACGCACCACGCTGGCCCGCCGGTTGTCGATGCGGTCGAGCAGGAGCTCGAGCGCCATCCGTCCCATGTCGGTGCGCGGCTGGTCGACGGTGGTGAGCCCGACGTGGGCGAGATGGGCGATGAAGTTGTTGTCGTAGCCGACGATGGAGACGTCGGCGGGCACCTCGACGCTGGCCTGGTCAAAGCCGCCGATCAGCCCGGCGGCCACCATGTCGTTGGCGGCGAAGATCGCGGTGGGCAGCTCGGGCTCGGCCAGCAGCGCGCGGGCCGCCGCCGCGCCGGCCTCCTCGGTGAAGTCCCCGGGGATCACGCGGGCACGGGCACCGAGGCGGTGGGCGCGCATCCAGCGCAGGAACGCCGACTTGCGCTGGGGCCCGCCCGCGCCCTTGCCGCCGTCCACGTGCGCGATGCGCTCGTGGCCGAGTCCGATGAGGTGGTCGAGGACGAGTTGGGTGCCCAGGTTCTCGTCGATGATGACCAGGTCGGCGTCCACCCCGCGCACCTGGCGCCCCACCATCACCACCGGGACCTCGGCGGCAGCGGCGGCGATGTCAGCGGTGCGCATGCGCGGGCTGACCAGGATCACCCCGTCGACGCGGTACTCGAGCAGGGTGGCCAGCGAGGCACGCTCACGCCGCGCCTGGCGCCCACCGGCGCCGAGCAACACCTGGTAGCCGAGGTCGGAGGCGAGCTCCTCGATCCCGCCGGCGATCTCGGCGAAGAACGGGTTGCGCAGGTCGTCCAGGATCACCCCCACCGTCTTGGTGCGACGGCTGGCGAGGCTCCGCGCCATGGCGTTGGGCCGGTAGCCGAGCTGGTTGGCCGCCTCCAGGACCCGGCTCCGGCGCTCCTCGGACACGTTGGGCTGGGCGCGCATCACCAGCGACACCAGCGCCCGCGACACCCCGGCGGCGTGGGCTACGTCCTCCATCGTCGGGGGACGCCGGAGCAGCTGCCGTGAGGGGGCACGATCTCGCATCACAAACCGGCGCGAGCTTACTCAGCGCGCTTCACCGCCGCAAGTACATTGTCGCGCTCTAACCCAAACGTGACCGTAACCACCAAATACCGATTTTCCCCTTGACGCATCGGAGATGGTGGGGATATATTCGCGGCTTCGTCGCTTAGAGCGCTCTAAGCCGCAATCCGGTGTTGGAGCGCTCCAAGGCACAGGGAGACAGAGGAGTGGAGCACAGCACCGACCAGCCTGCCGCGGCAGCTCGCGCGTTCGCGCAGCGGACCGCCGGTGCCCGCCCCTTCGCCCAGCGGATCGCCGGCGCCCCGATCTCGTGGGGCGCCTGCGAGGTGCCGGGCTGGGGCCGCATGCCCGAGCCCGAGACCGTCCTTGAAGAGATGGCGGCGCTGGGCCTGGCGGGGACCGAGCTCGGTCCCCCCGGGTTCCTCCCCGACGATCCGGCGGCGCTCGACGACGACGGATGGCGCCACCTGGCCGCCCACGCGACGGCGGTGGCGAGCCTCGCCGGCGAGTACGGCCTGACGGTGGCGCTGCACCCCCACGTCGGGACGCTGATCGAAACCGACGCCCAGGTGCAACGGGCGCTGGAGGTCACCGACGTCGGCTGGTGCCTGGACACCGGGCACCTGATGATCGGCGGCACCGACCCGGCGGCCTTCGCTCGCGCGTACGGGGAGCGGGTGACCCACGTCCACCTCAAGGACATCGACGCGGCGATCGCCGCGGCGCTCACGGCGGGGCGGATGTCACTGGTGCAAGCGACGCAGGCGGGCCTGTTCGTCCCCCTCGGCCGTGGCGCGGCCCCGGTCGCCGAGACCCTTGAAGCTTTGAACGAGCACGGCTACGACGGGTGGCTCGTGCTCGAGCAGGACACGGCCATCACCGCGGACGAGCCGGCGGTGACCAGCGCCTCGATGCTCGCAGCAGAACAGAGCATCGCGTTCCTCAACTCGGCTCACAGGACGGAGGAGATCAATTCATGAGACGACTGCGTCGCAGTCTGACGGTGCCGGCGCTGGTGGCAGTCACCGCGCTGGGCTTAGCCGCATGCGGCGGCAGCTCCAGCAGCGGAAGCAGCAGCAAGTCCAAGTCGGGCAGCAGCACGAGCGCGGTGAACATCGCCAGCTCCAGCAAGCCGTGCACGTACAAGTTCGCCCTCATCACGCATGGTGACAACGGCAACTTCTGGAGCGTCGTGTACAAGGGCGCCAAGAACGCGGCGGCGGACCTGGGGTGCACGCTGACCGAGACCTACGGCTCGCAGCAGCAGGGCCAGGCCGAGCCCGACGACAACGCCGAGAACGCCCAGATCCAGAACGCGATCAACGCGCACGTGGACGGGATGGCCATCTCTGACCATGATCCGAGCCTGATGAACCCGACGATCAAGTCGGCGGTGTCCAAGGGCATTCCGGTGGTCCTGCTCAACGCCGGCTGTGACGATCAGGACATCGCCGCCAGCGGCGCGATGACGTGCGTCGGACAGCCCGAGCAGCTCGCCGGGCAGGCGTCGGGGGCGCGCTTCAAGCAGCTGGGCGCCACCAACGTGCTGTGCGTGATCCATCAGTCGGGCCAGAACCTGCTCGACCGCTGCAACGGCATCGCCCAGGGCCTCGGCGTCGGCCAGCAGTGCAAGCAGGGCGACGCCCCGTCGAAGGGACCGGCCTGCACCGAGCTGACCCTGTCGACCCCCAACGCGGCCTCCAACCCGCAGCAGGCGATCGGCCAGGTGACCTCGTACCTGCAGTCCCACCCACAGATCAACGCGGTGATGACCCTCAACAACGCCATCTCCGCGGCCCTGGTCAACGCGCATCCACAGAACGTCAAGATCGCCACCTTCGACCTCTCGACCGACGTGGAGAACGAGCTCAAGGCGGGGACGCTGGCGTTCGCCGTCGACCAGCAGCAGTACCTGCAGGGCTACCTGCCCATCCAGTTCCTGTACCTGTTCAAGAAGCACGAGGGGCAGAGCGTCGGCGGCGGCACCACCGTGGCCAGCGGTCCGCTCCTGGTGGACAAGACCAACATCGCCAACGTGTCGGCCGCGATCGCGGCGGGAGACGACTGACGCACCACCGCCGACACGGCAAACCGCGCAGCCGCGCCGGACGGGGGACTGGCCCCGCCCGGCGTGGCTGAGCACGAGTGACCGGAGAGTGACCGACTCACCATGAGTGCCACCTCACAGCCAACGCCGACGCCCGCGGGGCCGCCGGCGGGGTCGTCGGCGACCGACGAGCGGCTGATCCCGATCAGCCGCATGACCCGGGCGATGCGCCGTCCCGAGCTGGGGGCGCTGATGGCGGCGATCGCCGTCTGGATCCTGTTCGCCATCACGGACAAGAGCTCCAACCATCTGTGGCTCAACCAGACGGGGCTGGCGGCGTGGACCCAGCAGGCGGCCTTCTTCGGGATCATCGCGGTCCCGGTGGGGCTGCTGATGATCGGCGGTGAGTTCGACCTCTCCACCGGCGTGATGTCCGGCGTCACCGCGATCGTCCCGGCACTTCTGGCGGGCAAGTACCACTGGGACACGTGGCTGGCGATCGTCGCCACGGTCGTGTTCGCCGCGACGATCGGCCTGCTCAACGGCTACATCGTGGTCAAGAGCAAGCTGCCGAGCTTCATCGTCACGCTGGCGACATTCTTCATCCTGCGCGGCGCGAGCGTCGGCGGCGTGCTGCTGCTCAACAACGGGAGCACCAACGTCACGGTGAGCACACCGCCCCCGGCGGGGCTGTCAGGCGCGAAGTCGATCTTCGGCAGCTCGTTCTTCTCAAGCGGTGCGCTGCCCAGCGGCTACAGCACCGCGATCATCTGGTTCATCTTGGTGACGATCATCGGCTCCTGGGTCCTCAGCCGCACCTCGTTCGGCAACTGGATCTTCGCCTCGGGCGGCGAGCAGAACGCAGCGCGCAACGTCGGTGTGCCCGTGAACCGGACCAAGATCCTGCTCTTCATGAGCACCTCGCTGGCGGCCGCGCTGGTGGGGATCATCTCCTTCACCCAGTCGGGCTCGGCGGTGTCCGAGCAGGGCGTCGGATACGAGTTCTTCTACATCATCGCCGCGGTGGTGGGCGGGTGCTTCCTCACCGGCGGCTACGGCTCGGCGGTGGGCGCGGCCCTCGGCGCGTGCATCATCGGGATGGCGTTCGAGGGCGTGATCTACGCCGGCTGGGACAGCTCCTGGAACTTCGCCTTCCTCGGAGTGATCCTGTTCCTGGCGGTGGTCGTCAACACCCTCATCTACCGGCGCGCGATCACGGCGAGGCGATGAGCATGGAAACGCCACAGTCAAATGGTTGTCTGCTCGAGGCCCGCTCGGTCTCGAAGTACTTCGGCTCGGTCAACGCGCTGCAGGACATCTCGTTGCAGGTCAACGCCGGCGAGGTGACATGTGTGCTCGGCGACAACGGCGCCGGCAAGTCGACGCTGATCAAGATCCTGTCGGGCGTCCACGCGCCGGACGAGGGCGCGCTGCTCATGAACGGGGAGCCGGTGACGTTCACCAACCCGCGCGACGCCCGCGCCATGGGGATCGCGACGGTGTTCCAGGACCTGGCCACGGTGCCGCTGATGAGCGTATGGCGCAACTTCTTCCTCGGCAACGAGCCGACGAAGGGCCGCGGCCTGCTGCAGCGCATGGACATCAAAGGGGCCCAGTCGATCATGCGCAGCGAGATGGCCAAGATGGGCATCGACGTCCGCGACCCCAACCAGACCGTCGGGACCCTGTCGGGCGGTGAGCGCCAAGCGCTGTCGATCGCGCGAGCGGTCTACTTCGGCGCGAAGGTGCTCATCCTCGACGAGCCGACGAGCGCACTCGGGGTCAAGCAATCGGGCGTCGTGCTCAAGTACGTCATACAGGCGCGCGCGCAGGGCCGCGGGGTGATCTTCATCACCCACAACCCCCACCATGCCTTCCCGGTGGGCGATCGGTTCGTCCTGCTCAAACGCGGGCAGATGATGGGCTCCTACCTCAAGGCGCAGACGACGCTGGAGCAGCTGACGGCGCTGATGGCCGGCGGCGCCGAGCTCGAGCAGCTCAGCCACGAGCTGCAGGGCCTGGCGACCGACCCCGCCGTCGCGGCCGATCCCGGGCTGGCCGAGGTCGCCAAGGAGATGGCGGCCGAGGCCAAGGAGACCGCTTAGTGTCATGAGTCGGAAATTCGTGAGCAGTCTCGGGAGTGGCTGGGCGTGGCTGGCGGGTGGCGACGAACTAAGTCGTACTGGTGGTCCGGCGTGTTCGTCGCGGGGTGGGTGGGTTCGATTCCGCGTCCAGACGCCGCGAGGCTGCCACCGAATTTGTGACTCAGGACACGACCGGCGGATGGCCGGCGAGCGATGACGCAACTCGAACTGCTGACGGTCGGGCGCATCAGCATCGACCTCTACTGCGGGCAGCTCGGCGCCGGCTGGCACGAGGCGGAGACGTTCGCCAAGGCGGTCGGCGGCAGCCCGACCAACGTCGCCATCGCGGCGGCGCGCCTGGGACGCCGCGCCGCCCTGTACACCAAGGTCGGCGCCGACCCCTTCGGCGACGTCGCCGTCCAGGAGCTCCGGGACTTCGGGGTCGACACGACGTTCGTGGGGGCCTGGCCCGACGGGGTCACCCCGCTGGCGTTCGCCGTGCTCGACCCGCCTGAGGACCCTCAGCTGCACTTCCGCCGCCAGCCTCCGGTCCCGGACTTCCAGCTGCAGGCGGGCGAGGTGCCCGACGACGTCGTCACCGACATCGGCGTGCTGTGGATCTCCGGGGGCGCGCTGGCGCAGGAGCCGTGCCGGGGCACGGTGCTGGGGATGCTCGCCGCGCGCGGGCGCCGGTCGCACACCGTGCTTGACCTGGACTACCGGCCGAGCTTCTGGCGCGATCGGGCAGAGGCGTCGCAGATCATCGGGGGCGCGGTTGACCACGCCACCATCGCCGTGGGCAACCGCGAGGAGTGCGCGGTGGCCGTCGGCACGGAGGATCCCCACGAGGCCGCGGCGCGATTGCTGGGGCGCGGCGTGGAGCTGGCCATCGTCAAGCTGGGCGGAGACGGCGTGCTCCTGGCCGACCGCAACGGCGAGCGCACCGTGGCCCCGGCGCCGATCCAGGTGCTGTGCGGCCTGGGCGCGGGGGACGCCTTCGGTGGCGCGCTGTGTCACGGGCTGCTCTCGGGCTGGCCGGCCGAGCGGGCCGTCGCCTTCGCCAACGCGGCCGGCGGGATCGTGGCCTCGCGGCTGCTGTGCTCGGCGGCGATGCCGTATGAGGCCGAGGTGCTCGAGCTCGTGGAGGCGATGCCCGCATGAGCACCACGCGTCGGCGGATCGGCATCGGCGTGGTCGGCTTCGGGTGGCTGGGCCAGGCGCACAGCCGCTCGCTGGCGCGGATCCCCATGCTGTTCGCCGACCGGACCTACGAGCCAAAGCTGGTCGCCTGCAGCGATGCCCTCGCGCCCCGCGTCCAGGACGCGATCGGCTCGTTCGGGTTCGCGCGCGGCTCCGTGGACTGGCGGGCGGTGGTGGAGGACCCGGAGGTCGACGCCGTGTGGATCGCGGCGCCCAACATGCTGCACGGGGAGCTCGTGGCCGCGGTGGCCGGCGCGGGCAAGGCGGTGTTCTGCGAGAAGCCGGTCGGCGGGACCCCCGCGCACGTGATGCAGGCCGCCGCCGCGGCACGTGCCGCGGACGTGATCAGCGGCGTGGGCTACAACTACCGGTGGGCGCCGCTGGTCCAGTACGCGCGCGAGCTGATCTCGGGCGGCGAGCTGGGCGAGATCACCAACTACCGGGGCCGGTTCTTCTCCATGTACGGAGCCGACCCGCTGGGAGTGAACTCGTGGCGGTTCCAGCTCGACGAGGGCGGCTACGGGGTGACCAGCGACCTGCTCTCGCACGCCGTGGACCTGGCGCACATGCTCATCGGCCCGATCGCACGGGTCACCGGCACCATCGACACCTTCATCCGCGAGCGCCCGCAGCCGGGCGACGGCGCCAGCCACTACGGGCAGGGCCGCCCCGACGATCCGATGCGGCCGGTCACCAACGAGGACTACGCGGGGATGCTGGTGGAGTTCGCCAACGGCACGCGAGGCACGTTCGAGGCCAGCCGGACCGCGCTGGGCCCCGAGTCAGAGATGGCCTTCGATGCCTACGGCACGGCGGGCGCGGTGGGGTGGAGCCTCGAGCGCCTCAACGAGCTGCGGCTGTATCGCGCCACGACCGATCGCGGCTCCGGCTACACCACGGTGCGGGGCGGCGATCGCTTCGGCCACCACGGCGCGTTCGTGCCGGGCAGCGGCAATCCGATCGGCTTCGAGGATCTGGTGACGATCGAGGACCACGAGTTCTGCACCGCGCTGGCCGAGGGCCGGCCGTTTGCGCCCGGCTTCGAGCAGGCACTGGAGTGGGCGGCCGTCCAGGACGCGCTGCTGCGCTCGGCGCGCACCGGGGCATGGGAGACCGTGCTCCCGCTGGCGGCGGAGGCGGCGGCGTGAGAACCGTCCGCATCGGGCTGATCGGCGCGGGGCGGATCGGCCGGATGCACGCCGAGCTGCTGGCGCGCCGGGTGCCGGGTGCCAGCCTGGGCGCCGTCTACGACCTCCACGCGCCCTTCGCCACCGAGGTCTCGGCACTCCTCGGCGTACCCGTGGCCCAGTCTGTCGAGGAGCTGCTGGGTTCGGACGTCGACGCGGTGGCCATCTGCTCGAGCGCCGATACCCACGTCGACCTCATGGTCGCCGCCGCGGAGGCGGGCAAGGCCGTGTTCTGCGAGAAGCCGGTGTCACTGTTCCTCGATGAGCTCGAGCGCGGTCTGGACGCCATCGAGGCTCATGGCGCGCCCTTCCAGGTCGGGTTCAACCGCCGGTTTGACCCCGCGCACGCCTCCGTCCAACAGGCCGTCGCCTCCGGGCAGATCGGTGAACCGCTGCTGGTGCGGATCTCCAGCCGCGACCCGGAGCCGCCGTCGCTCGACTACGTGCGCACCTCCGGCGGACTGTTCCTGGACATGACAATTCATGACTTCGATATGGCGCGGTTCGTCACCGGCTCAGAGGTGGTCGAGGTGTTCGCGCGCGGGGGCATCCGGGTCGCGCCCGCGTTCGCCGAGGCCGGTGATATCGACACCGCGATGGTGACGCTGGTCCACGAGAACGGCTGCCTCACCGCGATCGACAACTGCCGTGCGACCGCGTACGGCTTCGACCAGCGCGTCGAGGCGTTCGGCTCGGGCGGGATGGCGGCGTCGGAGAATCCGCCGGCGCACAGCGGCGTCCTCACCACCGCCGACGGCACCCACCGCCCGTCCCTTCCGCACTTCTTCCTCGAGCGCTATCTCCCCAGCTACGAGCGCGAATGGCAGGCTTTCGTCGAGGCGCTGCAGAGCAACACGCCGCCGCCGGTGGGCGCCGCCGACGCGCGCGCTCCGCTCGTCATCGGGCTGGCGGCGCTGCAGTCGCTGCGCGAGGGGAGGGCGGTGCGCCTGGACGAGGTGGCGGCCGCGTGAGGTCACGCTGATGCGGATCTTCGTCACCGGCGCCGGAGGGTTCGTGGGCTCCAACCTGGCCCATGTGTTCAGACAGCGCCACGGCGCCGAGGTGATCGCGCCCTCCCATGACACCGTCGACCTCACCGACCGGCCCCTGCTGCACCGCTGCATCAGCGCGACCCGTCCCGACGCGATCGTCCACGCCGCGATCTGGAACGATCCAACCATGCTGTCCTCAGACAGGCGCCGCGCGTGGAAGGAGTATGTGGGCGCGACCCGCAGCGTGGTGGACGCGGCCAACGACATCGACGCCCGCGTCGTGCTCATCTCCACCGACTGGGTCTTCGACGGCACCCAGGGCCCCGCCAGCGAGACCGAGCCGCCCAACCCGATCAACCCCTACGGCTTCCTCAAGGCCGCCTCCGAGCTGGTCGTCACTCAGCGCGCGGCGCGCGGCACCGTCGCGCGGATCGCCGGGGTCCAGGGCGTCCATCGCGCGCGGCCGCAGACGCCCCGGCAGCAGGACGCGGGATTCGGGTATCTGGTGGCCTCCCTGGTCGACGCCCTGCGGCGAGGCCGGCGGTTCACCGTCTGGGACGGCGACGGGCTCAACCAGCGGGCCACGCCGACGCTGGCCACCGACGCCGCCGAGCTCATCTGGCTCGCGCTGCAGGGCGACGTCAGCGGGATCCTGCACTGCTGTGGAGGCGAGCACGCCGACCGGGTGGAGCTGGCGCGCCGCGCCGTGGCCGCCTTCGAGCTCGACGGCGATCTGCTCGACGTCGGGCCGCCGCCGCCCGAGGCGCTGGCCGGCGGCGCCGTCCCCCGCGACACCCGGATGGACGCCCGGATCACGGCGAAGCGGCTCGGTGCTGAACTGCCGGACCTCGACACCACCCTGGCCCGGCTGCGCCACGAGATCGAGACCCCCGCCGCTTGGAGCCCCGCATGACTGAAGCCCAGACCGAGAACCTCACCGTCGCCCAGGCCCTCGTCCGGTTCCTCGCCGCTCAGCACGTCGAGCGCGACGGCAGGCGCGAGCGCTTCTTCGCCGGGTGCCTGGGCATCTTCGGCCACGGCAACGTCGCCGGCCTGGGCCAGGCGCTGGCGCAATACGAGGACCTCCTCCCCTACCACCCGGCCCGCAACGAGCAGGCGATGGTCCACATCGCCGCCGGTTACGCCCGTCAGCGCAACCGCCTGGGCACCTGGGCGTGCACCACGTCGGTGGGGCCGGGGGCGACCAACCTCGTGACCGGCGCGGCGCTGGCCACGATCAACCGCCTGCCCGTGCTGCTGTTGCCCGGCGACACCTTCGCCACCCGCTACCCGCATCCCGTGCTGCAGCAGCTGGAGGTCCCCCACGACGCCACCGTCTCGGTGAACGACTGCCTGCGGCCGGTGTCGCGCTTCTACGAGCGGGTCGAGCGCCCCGAGCAGCTCATCCCCGCCGCCCTGGAGGCGATGCGGGTGCTCACCGACCCGGCCGAGACCGGGGCGGTGACGCTGGCCATGCCCGAGGACGTGCAGGCCGAGGCCTTCGCCGTGCCCACCGCGTTCCTCCAGGAGCGTACGTGGACCCTCTACCGCCAACCACCCGCGCCCGAGGCCGTGCACGCGGCCGCGAGCGTCGTGCGGGCCGCCCGGCGGCCGCTCATCGTCGCCGGCGGCGGAGTCATCTACTCAGAGGCCACCGAGGCGCTGCGGGCGTTCGTCGACGCCACCGGGATCCCGGTGGCCGAGACCCAGGCCGGCCGTGGCGCGCTCCTCTCCGACCACCCGCTGAGCCTCGGCGCCGTCGGGGCCACCGGCACGTCCGCCGCCAACGCGCTGGCGCGCGAGGCCGATGTCGTCATCGGGATCGGGACGCGATGGAGCGACTTCACCACCGCGTCGAAGTCCGCCTTCCAGGACGCGGGCGTGCGCTTCATCAACGTCAACGTGACGGGCTTTGACGCCGCCAAGCTGAGCGGGGTGGCGGTGGTGGCCGACGCGGCCGAGGCGCTGGGCGCGCTGAGCGACGCGCTCGACGGCTACCGCGTCCCCGACGAGTGGCACACGCTGGCCGCGGAGCGCAGCGCCGGCTGGGCCGGCGAGGTGGCACGGCTCGTGTCGACCCCTGGGGACGGGCTCCCCTCCCAGGCCCAGGTCATCGGCGCCATCAACGACGCCGCGGCCGAGAGCGGAATCGTGGTCTGCGCCGCCGGCTCGGGGCCGGGCGATCTGCACAAGCTGTGGCGCGCCCGCGACCCGGCCGGCAAGGGTTACCACGTCGAGTACGGCTACTCGTGCATGGGCTATGAGATCCCCGGCGCGATGGGCGTCAAGCTGGCCGCGCCCGAGCGCCCGGTGTTCGTGCTCATCGGCGACGGCTCCTACCTGATGATGCCCGGCGAGCTGGTGACCGCGGTCGCCGAGCGGATCCCGATCGTGATCGTGCTCGTCGACAACCACGGCTACGCGTCGATCGGCGCGCTGTCGCGCTCGGTCGGCTCGGCCGGGTTTGGGACTCACTACCGGTTCGCCGCCAACGGGTCGCTGCCCGTCGACGACGCCGACGGGGACGGCCTGGCCCAGCCCGCCGGCGCCGACGTGCTCCCCGTCGACCTCGCCGCCAACGCCGAGAGCCTGGGCGCGCGGGTCATCCGGGCGAGCACGATCGACGACCTGCGCGCCGCGCTGGCCCAGACGGACGACATGGCCGACAGCGGCCCCACCGTGGTGTGCATCGAGACCGACCGCTACGCCGGGGTGCCCAGCTACGACGGCTGGTGGGACGTGCCTGTCGCCGAGACCTCGACCCAGGAGCCGGTGCGCGCCGCCCGCGCGGAATACGAGCGCAACTCATCCGCCCAACGACAATTCCTCAGAGGAGCCAATGAGTGACCTCGTCGTGCATCCCGCGACCGGCCCCGCCGCGGACGGGACGTTCCTCGACGTCACGCCTGCCTCGGCGGGCTGGACCTACGTCGGCTTCGAGGTGCTGAGCCTGGCACCGGGCGTGGTGGCCAAACGCGACACGCGCGAGCGTGAGGTGTGCATCGTGGTCGTCTCCGGGACGGTCACCGTCAACTCCGAGCACGGCGAGTACAACGAGCTGGGGGGACGGCCGGACCCGTGGAGCGGCCCGCCCGACGCCGCCTACCTGCCGCCGGGCACCCCGTTCGCCCTCGCCTCCCCCGACGAGGCCGAGGTGGCCCTGTGCTGGGCGCCGGCGCCCGACGGCGGCGCCGCGGCCCGGGTGCTGCGCGGCGACGAGATCGAGGTGGAGGTCCGCGGCTATGGCTCGCAGGAGCGCACCGTCCGGCCGATCCTCATGGCCGATCAGGAGGCGGACTCGCTCCTGGTGGTCGAGGTGCTCACCCCCGGCGGCAACTGGTCAAGCTACCCGCCCCACAAGCACGACCAGGACAACCCGCCCACCGAGACCCTCCTGGAGGAGACCTACTACCACCGCGTGACCCCGGCCCAGGGCTTCGGGCTCCAGCGCGTCTACAGTCAGGACAGGTCACTTGACGAGACACTGACCTTCGGCGACCGGGACTGCGTGCTGGTCCCCCGCGGCTATCACACGGTGTCGGCGCCGCCAGGCTACGACGTGTACTACCTCAACGTGATGGCTGGTCCGAAGCGGCAGTGGGCCTTCGTCAATGATCCAGATCACGAATGGCGCGCCGCGCCCTCGCCCGCAACCTGAGTAGGAGCTTTTCGATCATGTCCGCCACCGCCACCCGTCTGCTGGACAACTACATCGCTGGACGCTGGACCCCGGCGCAGGCCGCCACCGAGGTCCTGGATGTCACCAACCCGTCCACGGGTGACACGCTGGCCCGGGTACCGCTGTCGGGTCGCACCGATCTTGACGCCGCGGTGGCGGCGGCGCGGGCGGCGCTGCCGGAGTGGCGCGCGGTGTCGACGATCGCGCGGGCGCGCAAGCTGTTTGAGCTGCGCGAGCGTCTGATCGCGCGCCAGGACGAGATGGCACGGGCGGTGACCACCGAGATGGGCAAGACGATCGCCGACGCCTCCGCGGAGGTGGCGCGGATGATCGAGATGGTGGAGGCGGCGTGCGCCATCCCGACCACGATGCAGGGCCGGATCCTGGAGGACGTCTCGCGCAACATCGATGCCGAGACCATCCGTCAGCCGGTGGGGGTGTGCGCGGCCATCGTGCCCTTCAACTTCCCGGCGATGGTCCCGTTCTGGTTCTTGCCCTTCGCCATCGCCTGCGGCAACACGTTCATCCTCAAGCCTTCTGAGCAGGTGCCGCTGACCCAGCAGATCGCGTTTGAGGAGCTTGACGGCCTCGGCCTGCCCGCTGGCGTGGTCAACCTCGTCAACGGCGGGCGCGAGATCGTCGAGGGCATCCTCGAGCACCCGGGGATCGACGCGGTGTCGTTCGTCGGCTCGGCGCCGGTGGCCAAGCTCGTCTACGAGGGCGCGGCCAAGCACGGCAAGCGGGTGCAGGCGCTCGGCGGGGCCAAGAACCACATGGTGGTCATGCCCGACGCTGTCATCGACAAGACCGTCGAGGGGCTGCTCGGGTCGGCCTTCGGGGCCGCCGGGCAGCGCTGCATGGCGGGCTCGGTGGTGGTCACGGTCGGCGACGCCCACGAGCAGCTCATGGGCCCGCTGACCGATGCGACCAAGGCGCTGCACGTCGGCGACGGCCTGGACGAGTCCAACGAGGTGGGCCCTGTCATCTCGTGCGCGGCGCGCGACCGGATCGCCGACTGGGTGCAGCGCGGCGTCGACGCGGGCGCCACGCTGGTGGTCGACGGGCGCGGGATCTCGGGCGAGGGCATCGCCCCCGAGGGCGCGTTTCTGGGCCCGACCGTCCTTGACGGCGTCACCCCCGACATGGCGATCGCGCAGGAGGAGGTCTTCGGCCCGGTCCTGTGCGTGATCCACGCCGAGTCGCTTGACCAGGCGATCGAGATCGTCAACTCCAGCCGCTTTGGCAACGGCACCTCGATCTTCACCGAGTCCGGAGCCTCGGTCCGGCGCTACCGCCACGAGGTGCAGGCCGGGATGATCGGCGTCAACATCGGCGTGGCCGCGCCCGTCGCGTTCTTCCCCTTCTCGGGCTGGAAGGACTCCTTCTTCGGCGACGTCCACGCGCACGGCACCGACGCGGTGGAGTTCTTCACGCGCAAGAAGACCGTGACCAGCCGCTACTTCTCCAGCGGCCAGGGCTCGGGCAGTTACTTCGTCGAGCGCTGACACTCCCGGGCGGCGCGCCGCGTTGTTCGCGGCGGCGGGCCGCGACCCCGATGGCAAATTGCACCGCTACGGTGCAATTCGCCATCGACGTTGGCCGCAGTGATGCCCGGCCGTGACTCGCGGGCGGGGCGCGGGCGGCTCGAACCGCAGATGGCCCGGGAATCGGCGGCACAGTGCGGCGGGCCGGCCAGTACGAGCGAGCGGGTGCGCGGCCCGCTGAAGCTGCATCACCTCACGGCGGCGTTCGTGATCAGCATCAACCCCGACGGGGAGCAGTTCAGCTTCGGGCTCCAGCAGCGCTATGACCAGGGCTGCGTGGTGGTCATCGACATGCGCCCGGCGACGGACCCGAGGCTGATCGACGTGTGGCTTGCCTTCAACCGCGGAGCCTTCCCGTGTTTCGAGGCGCGACCGGCACGCCCCCGCAGTCCTCCTACCGCTGACTCCCGGAGGACCCGCCACGGAGCGCGTTTCGTTGCCAGTCGGTTAGCGGGCGTTGACACCGCGTGGCCCCAAGTGGTACTGATATCCGCGCCGAAACCGATTGCGCAACCGATTGTGGGGACCGCGAGGGGATGCCGAGGGCCAAGCTGAACGACGTGGCGCGTCAAGCCGGGGTGTCGAAATCGACGGCGTCGCGAGCGCTGAACGGGGTTGGCGAGATGCTGCCCGAGACTCGTGAGGCGGTGGTCCGTGCGGCGCAGGTTCTGGACTACCGGCCCTCCCCCCTGGCCCGCTCGCTGCGAACCCGCCGGTCCAAGACGATCGGCCTGGTCGTCCCGACGGTGACCCACAGCTTCTACGCCGCCGTCACCAACGGCGCCCAGACCAGCCTCCAGGATCACGGTTACCGGCTCATCCTGGTCGACTCCGGCGAGGACCCCGAGACGTTGACGGCGGCCGTCCAGACGCTGCTCGAGCACGAGGTCGACGGCATCCTCATGTCGACCGCTCCGGTCGGCGCCGACCAGTTCAACGTGCTGCTGGACGGCACACCGTGCGTCTTCATCGACGAGCTCGCCCCCGGTGCCGGCGTGGGCAACGTGGTCCTCGAGAACCAGCGCGGCATGGAGCTGCTGGTCGACCACATCGCGGCCCACGGCCACACGCGGATCGGCTTCCTCGGCGGCCCCAACAACCGGACGAGCGGCGTCGAGCGCCTCAACGGATTCAAGGCCGCGATGGCCCGCAACGGCGTCGACCTCGCGCCGGAGCTCGTCGGCGAGTGCGACTGGACGATCGCCAGCGGGTTCGACCACGCCCGGGCGCTGCTCGCGCTCCCGCAGCCGCCCACCGCGCTGATCACCGCCAGCGGCGAGCTGGCGATGGGCGCGCTGGTGGCGGCACGCCGCGCGCGCGTCGCGATCCCCGAGGACGTGGCTCTCGCCTGCTTTGACGATCTCTATTTCGCGCCGCTGCTCGAGCCGTCGCTGACCTCGATCGCCTACGACGCCCGCGCCATCGGCCGCGACGGGGCGGATCTGCTGCTGGCGGCGATCGAGGACCAAGACGCGCCATGGAGCGAGGCGCGCATCGACGTGGAGCTCGTGTGCCGGCGGTCATGCGGCTGTGACCACGACCCGGGCGAGGCGCTGGCCGAGGTGCTGCGATGACCGCGCCCGCCCAGCATGCCGAGACCGGCGGGCCCGTGACCGCGACTCCGGACGTCCCGCCCGCCATCGAGCTGCGCGGCGTGTCCAAGCGCTACGGCGGTCAGACCGCGCTCGAGCCGCTCAACCTCGAGATCCGCGAGGGCGAGTTCTTCTGTCTGCTCGGCCCCTCGGGCTGCGGCAAGACCACGACGCTCAATCTCATCGGCGGCTTCGTGGAGGCCACCGGCGGCGAGATCCTCATCCAGGGCCGCCGCGCCGACCGGGTGCCGCCACACAAACGCAACGTCAACACGGTGTTCCAGAACTACGCGCTCTTCCCCCATCTGACGGTGGCCGACAACGTGGGCTTCGGCCTCAAGATGGCCCGGGTGGCGCGGCGCGACGCGCGCCCGCGGATCGATGAGGCATTGGCGCTCGTCGGGCTCACCGAGCTGGCGGAGCGACTCCCGGGCGAGCTGTCAGGCGGTCAGCAGCAGCGGGTGGCGGTGGCGCGCGCACTGGTCAACAAGCCGGCGGTGCTACTGCTGGACGAGCCGCTCGGCGCGTTGGACCTCAAGCTGCGCAAGCGCCTGCAGATCGAGCTGGCGCAAATCCATCGCGAGGTCGGCACGACGTTTGTGTTCGTCACCCACGACCAGGAAGAGGCGATGGCGATGGCGGACCGTATCGGGGTGATGAACGAGGGGCGCCTCGAACAGGTGGGCGCTCCGGAGGAGATCTACCGCCGGCCGGCGACGCGGTTTGTCGCCGACTTCATCGGTGAGTCGAACTTCCTGGAGGTGACGAGGGCCGCCGACGGGACCGTGGTGGCCAAGAACGGGAGTCCCGTGCCGTGTCCGGTGCCAGAGGGAGATTGGCGGCGGGCGACGCTCATGGTGCGGCCCGAGTCGGTGCGCGTGAACGCCGAGAACGGCCATCACGCGGGATTGGTGGGGATGGTGGTGGGGTCGTCGTTCCTCGGCAGTTTCAGCCGGGTGGCGGTGCAGTGCGAGGCCCTTGGCACCCCGATCATCGCGGCGCTGACGGCAGACGCTGCCGCGCCGCTGGCGGCCAACGCCACAGCGACGGTGAGCTGGTCGCCGCAGGACGCGGTGGTCCTGGATCCACACATGGACAACGAGGAGTGAGAGCTGACATGAGCATCAACGGGCCGGTGACGCGCCGTCAGGCGCTGAGGGCAGGAGCATTGGGTGTGACGGGGCTGTACGTGGCTGCGTGCGGCTCGTCGAGCACGACGCAGAGCGGCAGCGCCTCGAGCGCGGCGTCAAGTGGAGGCGGCACCGCCAAAGCGTCGACGTCGCCGGTGACGCTGAATTGGGAGACATGGAACGACCACTATCTGCCCCAGCAGATCGCGGCGGTCAAGAAGGCCACGGGCATCGCCGCGCGGCCGAGCCTGGAGTCCGACGACTCCGACGGGTACCTCAAGGTCAAGCAGACGGGCGGGCAGTACGACATCGTCTCGACGGACGCGCTGTGGGCGCCGAAGTACTTCAAGGACGGCCTCACCGATGCGTTCGACATCGACTCCATCGCGGTGTCGTCGCAGCTGTACTCGATCGCCAGGGAGGTCCCGTTCTGGAAGGCCTCGGGTGGCTACCTCGTCTATCCCAACGGCTGGTCGTCGGTCAACATCTATTACAACCCGAAGTTCGTCTCGCCGGCGCCCACCTCGTGGGAGGTGCTGACCGAGCCCAAGTACGCCGGCAAGGTCGTCGCCGAGAACCAGCCGACCGACCTGATGGCCATGGCCGGGCTCGCCACCGGGGCCAAGGAGCCCTACAGCATGACCACGGCCGAGATCTCCAAGGCCAAGCAGTTCCTCCAGGCCGCCAAGCCCGCGTTCCTCAAGCTGGTCTCCCAGAACTCGGACTCCGTCCGGGCGCTGGCCGACGGCTCGGCCTGGATGGCGCTGGAGAACCTCGGAACCGACTTCCGCGTCAAGGCCGCGGGCGGCCCGACCGTCAAGGAAGCGACGCCGAAGGAGGGCGTGGTCGGGTGGATCGACGGTGAGCAGATGGTCAAGGCCTCGCAGCACAAGGACCGCTTCGAGCAGTTCCTCAACGGAATGGAGCAGGCGAACTGGGTGGCCCAGAACTTCCTGGTCAACGGCCGGCCCCTGTTCAACGAGAAGGCGTACAAGGTCCTCGTCAATCAGGGCTACAAGGAGCGCGCCGATCTGCTCTGGTACAACCAGCCCGACCGGGCCCTGAAGATGACACTCAAGGGTCCCTCCGGCAACGTCCAGGACTACATCGACGCCTTCAACCAGGTGTTCGGGGCCTAAGTGGCCCTAGCGCCGGAAGCGGCAGTGGGGCCCGCGCCCGCGGCGACGCCGCGGCGCGCCCCGCTGTCCCGGCGGCTCGCGCCCTACGCGGGGTTCTCCCCCGCCGTGGTGCTCTTCGGCGGCTTCTTCTTGGCGCCGCTGGTCCTCATCGTCCTCTACAGCTTCTGGGAGGTCATCAACTACGACGTCGTCCACCACTGGACGCTGGACAATTACCACTACTTCTTCAGCACGCCCACGTATGTCTCCACCCTGTGGGACACGATCTGGGTAGCGGCGCTCACCACCGCGCTGACCCTTCTGGCCGCGTTCCCGCTCGCCTACTGGCTGGCGCGCTACGTGCGGCCCGCGGTGAGGCGCCCGCTGCTGGTGCTCATCATCGTGCCGTTCTGGACCAGCTACCTGCTGCGGGTGACCTCGTGGACGACGATCCTCGGCCAGAAGGGCGTGCTCAACCGGTTCCTCGAGCTCATCGGGGTGATCCACCAGCCGCTGTCGTTCCTGCTCTACGACCGACCGGCCGTGATCCTGGTGCTCATCTACCTGTACTTCCCGTTCGCCGCACTGACGCTGTACGCGTCACTGGAGCGCTTTGACTGGATGCAGATGCGGGCTGCCATGGACCTCGGGGCCCCGCCGCGGGCGGCGATCACCCGCATCCTGCTCCCCCAGATCCGGCCCGGGATCACGGTGTCGGTCATCTTCGTCTTCATCCCGGTGCTGGGCGAGTACCTCACCCCGCAGCTGGTCGGCGGCACCCGCGGCGTGATGATCGGCAACCTCATCGTCAACTTCTTCCAGGGGGCCGAGTACACCCGTGGCGCGGCCATCTCCCTGCTCATCGCGGCGCTGATCGTGGCGCTGCTGGTGGCGTTCCGCAAGCAACTCGACGTGGCGGAGACCTATGGCCGGTGAGGCTGCCGACGCCGTCGCGCCCCACAAGCGCCTCGCCCGCGGCGCGCTGGTCGCGTGGGCGGTGTTCATCTATTTCTTCCTGTTCGCGCCGATCATCCTGCTGATCCTGTTCAGCTTCAACGCGAACCAGTACGGGACGCTGCCGATCACGGGATGGACGCTGCACTGGTACCACGCCGCATTCAGCGACTTCCAGATTCAGGACGCGCTGAAGACGACCCTCTCGGTGGCACTCGAGGTGACCGTGATCGCCACCGTCGTGGGCACCGCGGCGGCGTTTCCGCTGGTGCGCGCCCACCTGCCGTTCCGCAGCGGGATCCGGGCCGCGCTGACGCTCCCGATCATGCTCCCCGGCCTGCTCATCGGGGTCTCGCTGCTGACCTTCTTCACCAGCGTGCTGCACCTGACGCTGTCCAACCAGACGGTGGTGATCGGCCAGAGCGTGTATGTCACCCCGTTCGTGATCCTGGTGGTGGCGTCGCGGTTGGAGGGCTTTGACCGCTCGCTGGAGCGCGCCGCGGCGGACCTGGGCGCCAACTCGTATCAGCGGCTGCGCTACGTCGTGCTGCCGCTGATCGGGCCGGCCATCTTCGCGGGAGCGCTGTTTGCGTTCACCCTCTCGCTCGACGAGTTCGTGATCACGCTGTTCTTGATCGGCGGCGGCAACACGCTGCCCATCTACATCTACACGCAGGTGAAGTTCGGGATCACGCCGGAGGTCAATGCGCTGGCGACGCTGCTCATCGCGGCGTCGCTGACCATCACCGCGGCCGCGTTCGTCCTGCCCGGCGCAGTGCGACGCGTCCGGCGCAGGAGACGGATCGCCCCGCGACCGGTGACGGAGACGTAAGGGCCACGAGCCCTCAAGACACGGGAAGGAGCTTGGTGTGACACAACGGCTACGGGTGGGGGTCATCGGCTGCGGCGTAATCGCCGAGGTGATGCACCTGCCCCATCTCAACGACCTCGACGATCTGTTCGAGCTGCGGGCGGTGTGCGACATCTCGCGCGCCAAGGCCGAGGCGTGCGCACGGCGGTTCGGCGCGCCCGGCGTGTTCGAATCCTGGGAGGAGATGCTCGCCTCCGAGACGCTGGACGCCGTGCTCGTCCTCACCTCCGGCAGCCACGCCCCCGCGGCGATCGCGGCGGCGCGGGCCGGCGTCCACGTGCTGGTGGAGAAGCCGATGTGCCTGAACCTGGACGAGGGACTCGCCATGCACGAGGCCGCGCGCGACGGCGGGGTCCAGCTCATGGTCGGCACCATGAAGCGCTATGACCCGGCGTACGAGCGCATGCTGGAGGTGCTGCCCGATGCCGGGGAGCTGCGCCTGATCCGCGTGACGACCCTGGAGTCCCCGTTCGAGCCCTACGTCGAGGGATATCCGATGGAGCCGGCGATGCCGGCGCCGCCCGAGCTGCTCGCCGAGCTGCGGGCCGCCGACGAACGACGGCTGGCGGCGGCGCTGCCCGACGCCGACGACGAGACCCGGTTCTGCTACCGCTGGATGCTGCTGGACAACCTCGTGCACGAGCTCAACGCCCTGCGCGGCGCCCTGGGCGAGCCCGACGTCGTCAAGTACGCGGAGCTGACCCCGCGCGTGGTCAACCTGAGCCTCGTGTTCGCGGGGGTCGACTGCCACCTGTCCTGGGTCGACCTGCCCGGCATGGCGCGCTACAGCCAGGAGCTGGCCTTCTACGGGCTCGATCGCCGGGTGATCCTCACTCTGCCCTCCCCATACCTGCGCGGGCACGAGACCCAACTGGCCATCGAGGGGGCCGGCGCCAGCGGCGACGCGCACTCGTGGCGGACGGTGGAGACCGTCTCCTACGTCGAGGCGTTCAAGCGCGAGCTGATCGAGTTCCACGCCGCCATCTCCGAGCAGCGGCCGCCCCGGACCGACGCCATCGACGGCCTGCACGACGTGGCCCTGTGTCACGCGATCGCGCGGGTCCACCTCAGCGGCGAGCCGGTGCGCAACCCGTCGGAGTTCGGCACCCAGGTGCAGGCATGAGCGTCAACGGGATGGTCGTCGCCAACGCCCCGTGCAGCTACGGGGCGTTCGAGATCACGGTGGGGATCGACCCCAACGTGCCGCCGGGCGTGGAACTGCTCGACGCGGTGTCGGGCGCCGGCTACAGCGGCATCGACCTGGGACCGCTGGGGTACCTCGGCGACGCCGACGACCTGCCGCGGCGGCTGCACAGCCGCGACCTTGCGCTCGCCGGCGGCTACTTCGAGGTCGCCTTCTCAGAGCCCGAGACGCTCCCCGACGAACTGGTGCGCCTCGACCAGCTGCTCGACGTGTTCGACGCAGCCGCGAAATCGGACACGCCCGCCCCGCCCGCCCGGCCGACGCTGGCCGACGCGGGCTCGGAGAGCCGCCGCGCCTATCCGGGGCGGGCGCAGGGCGATCACAGCCTGGGCTGGGACGATGCCGGCTGGGCGCAGTTCGCCGATGCGATGGCGCGCCTGTTGGAGCGCTGCCGCGCGCGGGGCTACGAGCCGACCTTCCATCCCCACACCGCCACCTTCGTCGAGGCCCCGTGGGAGATCGACCGGCTCCTATCGGTGACCGACGCGTCGGTCTGCCTGGACACCGGTCACCTGCTCATCGGCGGCGGCGACCCGGTGCAGGCGGTGCGCGACTGGGGCGCGCGCATCAACCACGTGCACCTCAAGGACGCCCGGCTGGCCGTGATCGACGAGATCGTGGCCGACCGGGCCCCGGTGCGGGCCATCTGGGAGCGAGGGGCGTTCTGCCGCCTGGGCACCGGCGACGTGGCGCTCGACGACGTGCTCGAGCAGCTGCGCGCCCACGACTACCAGGGCTGGCTCGTGGTGGAGCAGGACATCCTGCCCGACCCTTCTGACCCGGGCAAGCCGGTCTCAGACCAGCAGCTCAACCGGGAGTACCTGCGGGAGCGCGGCCTGTGAGCCGGCCGGTTCGCATCGCCCTGGCCGGCGCGGGCCGGATGGGGAGCGTGCACCTTGCGGCCCTGCTGGCGTCGGACGCGATCGAGCTGGCGGCGATCGTCGAGCCGGTCGCGACGATCCGGTCGCGCCACCGCGACCTCGGTGTGCCCCTGTATGACACACCGACAGAGCTCATCGCCGACGGGAGCGCCGAGGGCGTGCTCATCGCCGCCCCGTCTGACCAGCACGCCGAGCTGGTGGCGACGTTCGCCGCCGCGGGCCTGGCGGTGCTGTGCGAGAAGCCGATCGGCGTCGCCGTCGAGCAGACGATCGCCGCTCACGAGGCGGCGCGCGAGCACGGCGTCATCCTCCAGGTCGGCTACTGGCGGCGCTTCGTGCCCGAACTGCGCGCGCTGCGGGCCAGGATCGCGCGCGGGGAGCTGGGCGACATCTACCAGCTGTCGTGCATGCAGTGGGACCAGGAGCCGCCGTCGGCCGAGTTCCGCGCCCACTGTGGCGGCATCGCCGTCGACATGGGCGTCCACGAGCTCGATCAGACCCGGTGGCTGCTCGGTCAGGAGTTCGGCTGGGTCGCCGCGATCGCCGGCGGCGCGCTGCCGGCCGAGGCCGCGTCGCCCGCAGATCCCGACGCCGCGGTCGTCCTGGCCAAGCTGTCCGGGGGCACGGCGGCGACGATCTCGCTCGGCCGGCGCTTCATGCACGCCGACTCGTGCTGGCTGGAGGTGTGGGGGACCGACGGGTATGCGCGGCTGCCCTTCATGTGGGACGCCGACGTGTGGGCGCCCGGCAGCTCCCCGGTCTTCCTGGCCGCCATGCGGGCACAGGCCGAGGCGTTCGCGCAGACCATCCGCGGCGCGCCCCAGGAGGGGGCGGGCGGCGCCGATGCCGTCGCCGCCGTGAAGGCCGCGGCGCGCATCGCGGAGTCACTGAGCGAGGCGGCGGCGCGGGCCGACGTGGGTCCAGGGGCCGAGGCGGGCGCTCAGCGGTCCGCCGCGGCCTCGGTGAGCGCCCTGTAGAGCCTGTTGGCGCTCACGCCGGTCAGCTCGGCCACCACCCCGGCGGCGGGGCGCGGTTTGGCGCCCGCGTCGACGAGTCGGCGCAGCGCGGCCAGCGGCGCGTCGATCCCCGGCGCGGTCTCGGGCGCCGGCCCGACCACGAGGACGATCTCGCCCTTGGGCGCCTGGCCGCCGTAGCGCTCGGCCAGCTCGGCGGCGGTCCCCCGGACCACCTCCTCGTGGAGCTTGGTCAGCTCGCGGCAGACCGCGGCGGGGCGGCCGGGGTCAAGGGTGGCCAACGTCGTCAGCGACGCGCCCAGACGGCGCGGCGACTCGAAGGCCACCACGGTCTGGGGCTGCGCGAAGACACGTTCGAGTTCGGAGCGCTTGCGGGGCAGGAAGCCGACGAACTGCCAGCGCTCGGCGGGCAGGGCGCTGGCCACGAGCGCGCTCAGCGCGGCCGACGGGCCGGGCAGCACCTCCACGGCCAGGCCGGCCGCGACGCACGCGCGCACGAGCACGAACCCCGGGTCAGAGACCAGCGGCATGCCGGCGTCTGACACGAGCGCCACCACGGAGCCCTGGTTCATCTTGGCCACCAGCTCGGTGGCGCGCTCGGCCTCGTTGTGCTCGTGATAGCTCACGAGCTTGGCGCCGACGCCGTAGCGGTCCAGTAGCACGCGGGTGCGCCGCGTGTCCTCGCAGGCGACGAGATCGGCCTCGCGCAGCGCGGCCAGGACACGGAGGGTGATGTCCTCCAGGTTGCCGATCGGCGTGGGGCAGACGATGAGGCGGCCGGTGCTCACGCGTGCAGCTTGGCAGGTGTGTCCGAGAGACTGCCCCCGCCCGCCCCCACGGGCGCGGGCGGGCGCAGCAGCTCCCCGGCGCGGGCCACCGCGTGCAGGAGCGCCTGACGATTCGCCTCCTCGGTGGCCTCGCTGTGTCGGTTGAGCGGCGCGGCGACCCCGACGGAGGCCAGGGCGTGGCCCGCCGCGTCCAGGATGGGGGCGCCGACCGCCCATGCGCCGTCAAACGTCTCCTGCCAGCTGATGCCCCAGCCGTTGGCGCGGATCAGAGCGAGGCGCTCGCGGATGGCGGTCTCATCCAGCAGGGTCCCCTCGGCGAGGGGTTCGCGCGGGCGCGCGAGCACCTGCTCGATGAGCGCGTCGGGCGCGAAGGCCAGCAGCGAGCGCGCGGTGGCGCCCGCGGTCAGCGGGACGCGCGTGCCCAACTCGGCGGTCACGCGCACCCGCTGGGGCGAGTCGACGGCGGCGATGTAGAGCGCGGTGCCCAGGGCGGGCTCGGCGACGGCGAAGAGGACGAGCTCGCTGGTGGCCTGCGCCAGCGCGCGCAGCTCGGCGTCGACGATGCCCGGCAGATCAAGCGAGGCGCGGGCGCGGTCGCCCAGGCGCACGGCGCCGATCCCCAGCCGGTAGGCGCCGGCCTCGTCGCGCAGAACGTAGCCCGCGCGCTCGAGCCCGCGCAGGATGCGGTTGAGGCTGCTCGACGGCATCCCGAGGTGGCGGCGCAGGTCGGCCTCGGTCCAGCGATCGCGTTCGGCGCCGAAGGCCTCGAGCACCCGCAGCGCCTTATCGAGCACCTTCGGGGTGTCGGGGTCGGAGTCGCTGCGCGGGCGCGCCATCAGGCTTGCCTCCCGGGCCGCGAACTGCTACGTTGCCTGTCAATTCCGGGAAACATTTACCGATATACGGGAAAGCGTACCACATGATCAGAACGGGCGACGAGTACAGAGATTCGATTCGCGACGGACGCTCGGTGTGGATCGACGGCGAGCGCGTCACCGACGTGGCCACCCATCCCGCCTTCCGCCCCATCGTCGACGCGCGGGCGCGCATCTACGACATGGCCCACGATCCGGCCACCCAGGAGCGCATGTCATACGTCGATGCCGAGACGGGCGAGCGCTGCCCGACCGGCGCCAAGCTCCCGCACACCCGGGAGGACTGGTACGCGAAGCGGACGGCGGTGGACACCGTGCTCGATGACCTGAGCGGGATCGTCACCCGCGTCGGCGACGAGACCGTCGGCGAGATGTGGTCGCTGTACGACGGCCAGGACGTGCTCGACGAGATCGACCCGCAGTTCTCCGCGCACATCCGCCACCACGTGCGCCACGCCGAGCTCGCCGACCCGTTTCACGTCTCGGCCAACACCGACCCCAAGGGAGAGCGCAACAAGCGCCCCCAGGACCAGGACCCCGACGTCCTGCTCCACGTCGCCGGCGAGACCGACAACGGGATCGTCGTGCGCGGCGCCAAGTTCGAGACCGCGGCGGCCTACGCCAACCAGGCCTTCGTCAAGCCGACGATCGGGGACTGGGGCAACGAGACGCTGTCGGACTACGCGGTCGGGTTCATCGCCGACATGGGCGCGCCCGGCATCCGTCACATCTGCCGCTCCTCTTTTGCCCAGCGCGGCCCCGCCGAGGACTACCCGCTGTCCGGCCACTTCGACGAGATCGACACGATGATCGTCTTCGACGACGTCGAGATCCCGTGGGAGAACGTCCTCTTCTACCGCCATACCAAGGCGGCGGCGTTCATCCGCGCGACGCTGCACCGCTACAGCATGTTCGCCTTCGTCCAGCGCCACCTCCGCTTCGCCGACCTGCTGGTGGGCGTGGCGGCGCTCAACGCCAACCAGACCGGGGTCAAGGCCCACCAGGGCGTGCGCGAGAAGCTGGCCGAGCTGGCCTGCTACCGCGAGGGCATCCATGCGCACCTGACGGCGGCGATCGAGCTGGGCGAGCCCAGCCCGGGTGGCCTGCTCATGCCCAACCAGGCGCTGCTCTACACCGGCCGCGTCCTGGCCTGCACCCAGCTGCCGGCGATGATGCACCTCGCCCGCGACCTGTGCGGGGGCCAGCTCTGCGTCACGCCCAGCGCGGCCACCTTCCAGGATCCCGAGGCCGGGCCGTGGCTGGACAAGTACCTCGCCGTCGGCGACATCAGCGCCGAGCAGCGGCGCCGCCTGTTCGCGTTCGCCCGCGACCTGCTCAACTCCGACTACGCCGGGCACCGGCTCACCTTCCAGCTGTTCGCCCAGTCCCCCGCGTTCGCCCACCTGCTGGCCGTGTACAACAACTACGACTTCGACGGTCCCATGGATCTCGTGCGGCGCTACGCCGGGATGGAGATCGGCGCCGTCGCGGCCGGCGCCGCATCATGAGCCACCTCAACGTCGTGCACGCCGCGCAGCTCGCGCGGGTGTCAGACCGTGGCGCGCCGCGCCGGGGCACAGCCCAGGGCGAGCTCGACCTCATCGCCGACGGGGCCGTGGCGATCCGCGACGGCCGCGTGGTCGCGGTCGGCGAGACCGCCGAGGTCCTGCGTGACTGGGGCGACCGCGACGTGCCCACGATCGACGCCACCGGCCGCTCGGTCCTCCCGGGCCTCATCGAGTGCCACTCGCACCCCCTGTTCGCGGGCAGCCGGCACGCCGAGTACGCCAAGCGCCTGGCCGGGGCCAGCCTCGCCGAGATCGCCGCGGCCGGCGGCGGGATCTGGGCCAGCGTGGTGGCCACGCGTGAGGCCGGCGACGAGCAGCTCACCGCCCAGTTGGCCGCCGCCTACCGGCGCATCCTGGCCGGCGGGGTGACGACGCTGGAGGTGAAGTCCGGCTACGGGCTGACGGCCGAGACCGAGCTGCACCAGCTCGAGCTGCTGGCGGCCAGCCGGTCGCACACCCCGCTGAGCCTGTTCATCTCCTTCCTCGGCGCACACGTGGTGCCCGCGGGGATGGAGGCCGAGGCCTACACCGACGACGTCCTGGCCATGCTGGAGACCGTGGTGTCGCGGGGGCTCGCGGACTTTCACGACGTCACCTGCGAGGCCGGGCTGTTCACCCCCGCGCAGGCGCTGCGCATGCTCCGGCGCTCGGCCGAGCTGGGCATCCGGTCCCGGACGCACTCCGATGCATGGGCGAGCTCGCAGGGTTGGGAGACCGCGGTGAGCGGCGGCGCGCTGTCGGCCGAGCACCTCACCTACACGCCCGACGAGGAGATCCGCGCCGTCGGTGAGACCGACACGGTGGCCGTCCTGCTGCCCCAGGCCGAGCTCGTCTACATGACCGACCGTCGTGCGAACGCCCGGCTGTTCATCGACACCGGCGTGCCCGTCGCGATCGCCACCGACTACTGCTCCTCGATCCATGCCACGTCGCTCACGGCCACCATCGCCCTCGGCGCGCCGTGGTTCCGGATCACGCCGGGCGAGGCGATCGTGGCCGCGACCCTCAACGCCGCCTATGCGCTGCGCGCCGCCGACGACCGCGGCTCGATCGACCCCGGCAAGCGCGGCGACATCACGATCCTGTCCGTCGACCATCCCGAGGAGCTGTGCCTGGCCGCCGGCCAGAACGTCGTCTCCGAGGTGATCATCGGCGGCGAGGTGGTGCATACCGCCGCTCCGCTCCCCAACCCCGCCACCGACCTGAGGAGGCCCATGGTCCACCAGCGCATCCGCCCGTTCAACACCCGCGAGACCTACCCCGAGCAGACGCTGGACAACGACCTGGCGCAGGCCGTCGTGGCGGGCAACATCGTCTTCCTGCGCGGGCAGGTCGGCCAGGACCTCGACACCGCTCAGAACGTGGGCATCGGCGACGCCGCGGCGCAGGCCGAGCAGGCGATGAGCAACATCGCCCGGCTGCTGGAGGAGTCGGGCTCGCGGCTGGAGGAGGTCTGCAAGATCGTCATCTACCTCACCGACATCCGCTACCGCGAGGCCGTGTACGGCGTCGTGGGCAGGTGGCTCAAGGGCGTGCACCCAGTCTCGACCGGGCTGGTGGTGGAGGCGCTGGCCCGGCCTGAGTGGCTGGTGGAGATCGACGCCACCGCCGTGATCGCGTGATCGACGCCGCCGAGCTTGCGGAGTTTGCGGCGGTTCCCGCGCCCACGGGCGCCGAGGAGGCCCGGGTGGCGTGGCTCGAGCGGCGGCTGGACGGCGCGCCGGGCATCCGCCGGCGCGACGCGGCGGGCAACCTGGTGTGGAGCTTCGGCGAGGGCCGCCCCGAACTGCTGGTCATGGCCCACGTCGACACCGTGTTCGACGCTGAGGTGGAGCTGCGCTTCGAGCGCGACGGCGACTTTCTCGTCGGTCCGGGCGTCGGCGACAACGCCACCGCCGTGATGGCCACGGTGTGGGCCCTGGAGCGGGTGACGCCCCCGCCCGGGCTCGTGGTCGCCTTCACCGTCGGCGAGGAGGGGCTGGGCAACCTGCGCGGCGCACGGCAGGTCTGCGGCGACCTTTCCCCCCAACGAGTCATCGCCGTCGAGGGCCACGGCCTGGATCACGTGGTCATCGAGCATGTGGGCAGCGTGCGGGCGCGTCTGGCGGTGTCGGGGCCCGGCGGGCACTCCTGGCGTGATCGCGGGACGCCGAGCGCGTTGCACGCGCTGATCGAGCTGGGCGGAGAGCTGGTGGACGAGGGCGTGAACGTCGGCCGGATGTCCGGGGGCGGCGCGGTCAACGCGATCGCCTCGGCGGCCGAGATGCTGGTGGAGCTGCGCTCACTCGACGACGCGGTCCTGTCGGCGTTCGAGGCGCGGCTGGGCGAGCTGGCCGTGCCGCCGCCACTGTCGTTGGAGTGCGAGGTGGTGGGTCGGCGCGGCGCCGGTCAGATCGCCGCCGGCCATCCCCTGGTGCGCGCGGTGATGGAGGCGCGGCGGCCGCTGGGCCTCGGGGAGGTGTTCGGCGCGGGCTCGACCGACGCCAACGCCGCGGCGGTGCTGGGCATCCCCGCCGTCGGAATCGGCTGCGCCCACGGCGAGGGGATGCACACCGTGCACGAGCGCGTCGACCTCGTGTCGCTGGAGACCGGGGTGCGCCAGCTCGAGGCCGTGCTCTC
This sequence comes from uncultured Actinomycetota bacterium, assembly GCA_963708835.1. Classification (GTDB taxonomy): domain Bacteria; phylum Actinomycetota; class Thermoleophilia; order Solirubrobacterales; family Solirubrobacteraceae; genus Palsa-465. The sequence goes on from CAVPUB010000007.1 coordinate 251,190, forward strand.
CGCCGCGGCGACGCTCTGACGCGCTAGCCGGGCGGGATCGTCCGGAGCTCGATATCGCCCATCGTCGTGTTGATGGGGTTGAGGTCCATCGGGCACGCGGAGACGACAACGAGCACGTCGATCTCCGCCCGGAACGTGACGCTGTCGCCGGCCTGGGCGGGCGAGGGCGCGAACTCCAGCTCGCCGTCCTCAGACCACGGGATAGCCATGAACAGGTTCAGCGGCGCCGGCGCGCGGGGCAGCCCGCGGCCGTGCTCGGCGATGGCCTCGGCGAAGTTCTGGGCGCAGCTGCGATGGTCGGGGGCGCCGCCCAGCAGCCGGTAGCGCTCCGGGTCACAGGCGGCGATGAGCGTGTCGTGCACGCCGGGGCTGGTGTCCTGGACCAACGTCACGAGCGGGCGGCGGCGGGTGCTGTAGATGGCATCGCCCACGCGCGGCACCAGCCGGCGCAGCGCCGCCCGCGTGTGCTCCATCGAGGCGTACTCGTCCTCGCCGTCGCCCGGGTGGGCCAGCGCCCACCAGTCCACGACCTGCCCACCGTCGCGGTTGACGATCTGCAGCCGCTCGCCGGCCGCCAGTGCGACCGCCGTGCCGTGGCGCGCGGGCAGGACGGACGTCGTCATGACGGCGCGATGCTCCCGTCGGGCTGCATCCGCTCCAGCACCGAGCGCACGGCGCTCACCACCTCGCAGGCATCGGACTCGGTCATGATCAGCGGCGGCGAGAGCACGAGCGTGTGGGCGCAATCGCGCACCAGCACGCCGGTCTCCCGGCGGATGACGTCGTGCGGAGCGCAGTGCATGGGGATCGGGGTGCGGGTCGCCTTGTCCGAGACCAGCTCGATGCCCAGCATCATGCCGACTCCGCGCACCTCGCCGACGATCGGCAGCTCCTCGAGCGAGGCCAGCTCGTCGAGCAGGAAGGCGCCGACCTCCCGCGCGCGGTCCAGCAGACCCTCTGCCTCGATGATCTCGAGGTTGCGCAGAGCGACGGCACAGGCGGTGGGATGGCCGTTGTAGGTGAAGCCGACGGGGAAACCGTGATCGCGGCTGAGCATCTCGGCCACGGGCTCGGACACCAGCACCGCGCCGAGCGGGACATACCCGCTGGTGATCCCCTTGGCGGTGACGATGAGGTCGGGCTCGACACCGAAATGCTGGGCGCCGAACCAGCTCCCGGTCCGTCCGAAGGCGGTGACGACCTCGTCGAAGATGAGCAGGATTCCGTGGGCGCTGAGGAGCTCGCGCACGCGCGGCCAGTAGTCGTCGGGCGGCACGAGCATCCCGCCCACGCCCATGATCGGCTCGCCGATCATCGCCGCGATGCGGTCGCCGCCGAGCTCCTCGATGGTGCGCTCGAGCTCGTCCAGGCAGAAGTCCGTCGGGTCGGCGCCGCCGAACAGCTCGGTTCGGTAGGGCCACGGCGGGGTGAGGTGGCGCACGTGGGGCAGCATGGGCCCGAAGCCCTCGTGGTAGATGGGCAGGCCGCTGGCCGAGCCCGACCCGTAGCCGATGCCGTGGTAGGCGCTGCGCCGGGCCAGGATCCAGTCACGGCCCTCGTGGCCGCGGCGACTGTGGACGTAGCGCGCCATGCGCAGCGCGGCCTCGTTTGACTCCGAGCCGCCGCTGGTGAAGTACACGCGGCTCAGCCCCTCGGGCGAGATCTCGACCAGCCGGGAGGCGAGCTCGATGGCGCGGTCGTTGGAGAACTCCCAGAAGCTCGTGAAGTACTCGAGCCGGCGCATCTGGGCGGCCGCCACGTCGGCGATCTCCGCGCGCCCATGGCCGATCTGGGCCAGCCACAGGCCACCGGTGGCGTCGAGGTACTCGCGGCCCTCGATGTCCTTGAGGCGACATCCGGCGCCCTCGGTCATGACCACGCGCTCCTCGGTCGCACCCGGAAGGTACGGGTGGATCAGGAGCTGCCGGTCACGCTCGATGAGCTGCTCGGCGGCCGTCGTAGCGGACATCGTCGACATCTGCAGTCCCCTCTGTAGGTCCCGGTACGGCGCCGATTGTATACTCTATGCGCCCGAGCCGGGTGGGCTTTTGGCCGACGAAGAGGGGGACCGGAGAGGATGCCTGTCGAATCACAGGAGGCGCTCGAGGCGGTGGTGGGCGAGGCGTTTCACGCGCAGGCGCGGGCGTCGCTGCGACCTCTGATCACCCCGGAGCTCATCGCCGAGCACCGCCGTACGCCGCTGGGACAGCACAGCGCACCGCTGCAGCGCGTCCTGAACTATCTCGGGGCCCTGCCCATCGACGGCAAGCTCATCACCGAGCACGACGGCGCCGACCACTGGTTCGTCTCGCGGCTCGCCGGCTTTCCCGCGGTGCGCGCCGATCGCATCCTGGGGCCCTTCGACACCGAGGGCGAGGCCATGGATGCCGTGTTCCGGCAGCGTCTCGCGGACGTGTTCGGCCTGCGGCTCGACGGCTGATGACGCGCTTTGACGCCTGGGCGCTCGGCTATCCCGATGAGCTGTGTGCCCGGCCCGGCCAGACGGTGCGCTTCCATGTCAGCGGCGCCGGCGCGGACACGGTCGACGCCCGACTGGTCAAGCTGATCCACGGCGACACCCAAGCCGGCGGCCCCGGCTTTCGAGAGGTCGAGGTGCCCTCCGCCGTCGACGGCGCGTACCCGCTGCGCGATCAGCCCAGCCACCACGGCTCCTACGCGCGCATCCCGGGCGCCGGGTCGATCCTTGCCGGTGGCGAGGAGAGCGGGATCAGCCTCTGCGCGATGGTCCAGCCCCATGCCGACACCGGCGTCCAGCCGCTGTTCTCGGCCTGGGACACGGCCACCGAGACCGGAGTGGCGCTCGTGCTCGAGCCCGGGCTGCGCCCCGCGTTCTGGGCCAGCGGCTCGCGCGTCACGCTGCCCGAGCCACTGCTGGCCGGCGTCTGGTACGCCCTCTGCGGATCGTGGGACCCGGCCCGGGGCACCGTGGTCATCCGTGCCCTGCCGGTGGTGAACTCCTACAACTCCCGGTCCGGGCCCGTGACCCAGGTCGCGCCGCAGAACGCGGAGGTGGTCGCTGCCGAGGCGCCGGCCGTGCCCGACGTCGACCTGCTGCTCGGCGCGCTGGACGCCGCCGATGCGCGGATCGTGCGCGGCGCCTACAACGGCAAGCTCGCCCTTCCCTGTGTGTACGCCGGCCCCCTGGGCGACGGGCAGTTCGCGGCGCTGGCGGGCAGCGGCGCGCGGCCCGCCGTCGCAGATCGCCTGCGTGCGTGGTGGGATCTCACCCGCCACCTCGACACGAGCGTCGTCGCGTCGGGAGTGACCGACGCGCCCGACGGCCGCCTGATCAACCAGCCCACCCGGGCCGTCACCGCCCACAACTGGGACGGGTCCTGCTACGAGTGGCGCCACGCCCCCGAGCTCTACGGCGCTGTCCACCTCCACGACGACGACATCGACGACGTCGGCTGGGAGCCCACCTGTGAGCTGGCGGTGCCCGAGGACCTGGCGTCGGGCGTGTACGCGCTGCGGCTGCGCGCGGGTGCCTTCGAGGACCACACGCCGTTCTTCGTGCGCGCCGCCCCGGGCCGGGAGAACGCGGTGGCGCTGGTCCTGCCCACGGCGAGCTACATGGCCTACGCCAACGAGCATCTGGCCACCGCGGCGCCGATGGGCCAGGCGATCGTCGGGCACACGCCGGCGCTCCAGCCGATGGACCTGCTGCTCATGGAGCACCCCGAGCTGGGGCTGTCGATGTATGAGCTGCACACCGACGGCAGCGGCGTGGCCTTCAGCTCCCGCCGGCGGCCGATCCTCAACATGCGCCCGCGCCACCGCTTCAGCTTCCTGGGGACGTGGCAGTTCCCGTCGGACCTGTACCTCGTCGATTGGCTCGAGGCCCGCGGGACTCCGTACGACGTGCTCATCGACGAGGACCTGCACCGCGAGGGCGTCGACGCCCTGCGCCCGTATCGCGCGGTCATCACCGGCTCGCACCCGGAGTACTCGTCCGAGGCGATGCTCGATGCCTACGAGAGCTACGTCACGAGCGGCGGCAACGTCATGTCGATGGGCGGCAACGGGTTCTACTGGGTGATCACCTATTCGGCCGAGAAGCCGTGGATCATGGAGGTGCGCCGTGGGGAGAACGGCGTGCGCGCGTGGCAGGCGGCGCCGGGTGAGACCTCGCATCAGACGACCGGCGAGAAGGGCGGGATCTGGCGCAACCGCGGCCGCCCGCCTCAGAAGCTGTTCGGGACCGGCTTCACCTCCGAGGGCTACGCCGGGTCGTTTCACTACCACCGCATGCCCGACGGCGAACGGCCCGAGATGAGCTGGATGTTCGACGGGGTGACGCCCGGGGAGCCGATCGGCGACTTCGGCCTGGTCGGCGGTGGCGCCTCGGGCCAGGAGATCGATCGGGCCGACGTGACCCTTGGCACCCCGCCCCACACCTACCTCGTGGCCTCGGCGCAGAACCAGAACGACTCCTACAAGGTGGTGCCCGAGGAGATCGACTTCATGTTCGACGGCGTGGGCGGCACCGAGCACCCCAACGTGCGCGCCGACCTCACCTACTTCGAGGCGCGCGGCGGAGGGGCGGTGTTCGCGACCTCGTCGATCGCGTGGTCGGGCGCGCTCTCGCACGCGGGCTATGACAACAACGTCGCGCGGATCACCGGGAACGTCCTGGACCGCTTCATCAACGGAGGTGACGATGGCTGAGACGTTCGTGCTCCTGCACGGCTCCTGGCACGGTGGCTGGGCGTGGGAGCCGACGGCCTGGTGCCTGCGCGAGCTCGGCCACGAGGTCTACGCGCCGACCTACCCCGGCCACCAACCCGGTGCGTCGCGCGCCGGCATCCGCCACCAGGATTACGTGCGCTCGGTGGTGGACTTCATCAACGGGCGCGACCTGCGCGACGTGGTGCTGGCGGGACACAGCTTCGGCGGCTCGGTGGTGAGCCGGGTCTCCCAGGAGATCCCCGAGCGCCTGGCGCGGCTGGTCTTCCACACCGCCTTCGTCGTGGAGGACGGCGCCAGCGTCAACGACAACTTCCCCCAGGACCAGACCGACGCCTTCGCCGCCGCGGCCGCGTCGAGCCCCGACAACACCGTCGCCTGCCAGTGGGAGATCTTCCGCGACCTGTTCATCCAGGACGCGTCGCCCGAGGCCGCGCGCACGGTGTGGGAGCGGCTCGTGCCCCAGCCGTTCTCCCCATGGGCGGAGAAGCTCGACCTCGCCGAGTTCCACCGCGGCGAGCTGCCGCGCAGCTTCATCTCCGTGGCCGACGACCTCGCGCTCCCGCCCGGGACCTGGCACCCGCACATGTCCTCGCGGCTGGGCGAGTTCAAGCTCGTGGAGATGGGCGGCAGCCACGAGGTGATGTTCACCCGGCCGGCCGAGTTGGCCCGGTCGCTGGTATCGGCCGCGCGCGACTGACGAACGTGGTGGTCGTCTGGGGCGCCGGTCTGCGTTGGGCGTCGCCGGCTACCCCGCAGAACGGGGGTCGCGGCGGATAGTGGAGGACATAGCTCCAAGATCCGCCACAACCCCCCGGCGGACGGCCGCACCGACCCGAACTCGCCCCTCTTGGCACCCCCCGCGCACCCAACGTATACACTGCACAAACCGGCGTGGCCGGCCCGGTCGGCCGGCCGCCCCCCATGTGACCGCGAGGAGGATGAGTTGAAGGCTGCTCGGCTGGTGGAGATCGCCCAACCCCTGGTCATCGACGACGTCTCGGACCCGACGCCCGGGCCGCGGGAGGCGATCGTCAAGGTCGCGTTCGAGGGGATCTGCCGTACTGACTGGCACACGTGGCAGGGCGACTGGTCCTGGGTGGGGCTCGCCCCGCCGCTGCCGATCACCATGGGCCACGAGTTCGCCGGGGAGGTCATGGAGGTGGGCAGCGAGGTCACCGCCGTCCGCGCCGGAGACCGCGTCGCCGTCCCCTTCCACGAGGCTTGCGGCACCTGCGGCTACTGCCGCCAGGGCCGCACCAACCTCTGTGACGCCATGGAGTTCCTGGGCATGACCCACGACGGCGGCTACGCCGAGTACGTCCGGGTCGTCAACGCCGACCTGAACTGCGTCCCGCTGCCCGAGTCGGTCTCCTACGAGGCGGCGGCCGCGCTCGGCTGCCGCTTCATGACCGCCTGGCATGCCGTCCAGCACCAGGCCAAGCTGCGCGCGGGCGAGTGGCTGGCCGTCCACGGGGTGGGCGGAATCGGCCTCTCCGCGGTGCAGATCGGGGCCGCCAGCGGCGCCGCCGTGATCGCCGTCGACATCGACGACCGCAAGCTCGAGGCCGCCCGGCGCCAGGGCGCCGCGCTCACCATCAACGCGCGGGACACGGATGTCATCGCGGCGATCAAGGACGCCACCGACGGCGGGGCCGACGTCGCTCTCGGCGGCCTGGGCACCGCGTCGCTCGTGCACGCCGCGATCATGAGCCTGCGCAAGGGCGGGCGCCTGGTCCAGGTGGGTCTCACCAGCAAGGAGGAGCAGGGCATCGTCGGGATCCCGCTCGATGAGCTGATCGAGGCCGAGCTCACCATCGTCGGCAGCGTCGGCAACCCCCACATCCACCTCCCCGCATTGCTCGGCCTCGTCGGCGAGAAGCGGCTGGACCCCGCCGGGCTCATCACCGAGCGCATCGGGCTGGACGGCGCGCAGGGCGTGCTGGAGCGCATGACCAGCTTCGACACGGTCGGATTCAGCCTCATCGACCGCTTCTGAGCGCTGGAAGATCGCTCCGCATATTGGCCTGGACTGCGGATCTTGTATACTCTGCACACTGAACACCCGTTGCGCCGACCTTCGAAAGGCCGCTCCATGTCCCCTCCCCAAGGCCGCGTCGCGCGGCGCGCGGACCGGTACGGATTGCGCCGTCGTAATGACGATGGCGACAGTCCCGCCGAACGGCCACCTTCGCTGGCCGAGCACGTCTGCCGGGTCATTCGCGACGACATCCTGACCGGCCGCCAGCCCGCCGGCGCGCGCCTCACCGAGGCGATCGTCATGGAGCGCACCGGCGTCAGCCGCACGCCCGTGCGCGAAGGGCTGCGCATGCTCGAGGGCGAGGGGCTGGTCATCACCTATCGCAGCCGGGGCACGTTCGTCACCTACCGCCTGACCTCCGAGGAGGCCCGGCTGCTCTACGACGTCCGGCTCGTGCTCGAGCCGCATCTGGCCCGGCTCGGGGCCGAGCGCATGACCCCCGAGGCACTGGCCTCGGTCGAGGATGTGCTGGCCCGGTTCGTCGACGCCCTGGACGCTGCCGACGCCCACGAGGCGGGCCAGCTCGACGCCGACTTTCACCTCACGATCTACGAGGCGTCGAGCAGCGAGCTGCTCAGTGTGCTGCGCGGCTACTGGACCCGGCTCCAGCTCGAGCTGTCCGAACGCGTCTACAACACCGAGGTGCCGCGCCGCTTCCTGGACGAGCACCTCCAGATCCTCGAGGCGCTCAAGAAGGGCGACGCCGACCTGGTGGAGGAGCGAATGCACAAGCACATCGACCACGGCCGGACCGTGCTGATCAAGGCACTGGCCAAATGACGCGGCTGCGCTTCGGACTGGCCGTCGAGAACTTCACCCCCGCCCCGCGGGTGCCCGACCTCGACGCGATCGTCGCCTACGGGCGCCGCGCGGAGGAGCTCGGCTATGACTCACTGTGGGCCTGGGACCACATGTTCCTGGGCACCGGGCGCCCGTTCCCGTTCCTGGAGTCGCTGACGACGCTCACCGTGCTCGCGCGTGAGACCGAGCGCGTGGAGCTGGGCACGGGCATCCTCGTGCTGCCGCTGCGCGGCGCGGCTGTCCTGGCCAAGACCGCGGCGACGCTCGAGCTCGTCTCCAACGGGCGGCTCACGCTGGGCATGGCGGTCGGGTGGTATGAGCGCGAGTTCGACGCCTGCGGGGTCCCCTTCAAGCAGCGCGGGAAGATCTTCGAGGAGAACCTCGAGCTGATGAAGCAGTTCTGGACCGGCGAGCGCGTCACCGGCGAGGCCCGCGGCGTCCCCTTCCGCAACGCCCTGATGCTGCCCAAGCCGTCCCCCCGCGAGCGCCCGCGCCTGCTCATCGGCGGCTACGTCGACAAGGTGCTCAAGCGCGTGGCCGAGCGCTCGGACGGCTGGCTGACGTACTTCTACGAGCCCGAGGCGTTCAGCACCGCCTGGACGCGGATCCGCGAGTACGCCGAAGCTGCAGGGCGCGACCCCGACGCGCTGGACAACATGGCCCAGCTCACCCTGTGCATCGACGACAGCTTCGAGAAGGCCGACCAGCGCGCCCGCAAGTACATCGGCGACTACTTCGACCTCCCGGCGTGGAGCGAGTCGACCGCGGAGTCCGCCATCCGCGGCACGCCCGAGCAGTGCGCCGAGCAGATCGCCGAGCAGGCGGCCGCCGGAGTGCAGCACATCTGCCTGGTCCCCTGTGACTATGAGACCGAGCAGGTCGAGCGCTTCGCCGCCGAGGTCATGCCCCTGGTCTCCGAGCTCGCCGTCGGCGCCTGATGGTCACCGCCGCCGACAAGCGTATGTCGCTGGCGGACGCGGCGGCCCTGGTCAAGGACGGCGACGTCGTGGTGGCGGGCGGGTGCTGCTACTCGCGGACGCCGTGGGCGATGCTGCTCGAGCTGCTGCGCGCGCAGCGCCGCGACCTCACCCTCGGTCGCAACCTCATGTGTTACGAGTCCGAGCTCTTCCTGGCCACCGGGGCCGCGACCAAGCTCATCTCGAGCTGGGTCGGGATCGGGCTGCGCTGGGGCATCCCCAAGGTGTTCCGCGAATACGCCGAGCGCGATCCCTCGATCTATGAGGAGTGGAGCCACCTCAGCTTCGGGCTGCGGCTGATGGCGGGCTCGATGGGGATGCCCTTCCTCCCCACCGCCTCGCTGCTGGGCTCTGACCTGCTGGCGCGCCTCCCGGCCCAGGAGATGCGCTGCCCCTTCACCGACGAGCTGCTCGTGGCCGTGCCGGCGCTCGTGCCCGACGTGGCCCTCATCCACGTCCACACCGTCGACGCCGCCGGCAACGCGCAGATCGAGGGACCGGCCTACATGGACGTCGAGCTGGCCCGGGCGGCCAAGACCGTGATCGTGACCGCCGAAGAGGTGGTCCCCGAGGAGGCGATCGTCCGCCACAACGACCGCACGCTCATCCCCGGCTTCGTGGTCGACGCCGTCGTCGAGGTCGCCTACGGGTGCTACCCCCACGAATGCCACGGCCGCTACGAGGCGGACTTCGCCCACTTCGACGCCTACTCCGAGCAGGTGGCCGCCGACGGCGTCGCCGGGGTGGAGGCCTATCTGGCCGAGGTCGTGGAGCGGGCGGGGAGCTTCGCCGGCTTCCTGGACTCGGTGGGCGCCTCGACGCTGCTCGAGCAGCGCCGCCGCGCGCGGGAACTGGTGGCGGCGTGAGCGCGACGGCGGATCCCACCCCCGTCGAGCTCATGACGATCGCCGGCAGCCGGCTGCTGCGCGACGGGCGCGTCGTGTTCGCCGGGGTCGGCGCGCCGCTCGAAGCCAGCGTGCTGGCCAAGCGCCTGCACGCGCCGTCGCTGACGATCGTGCTCGAGGGCGGCTCCATCGGGCCGCGGATGCTGCCGGGCCGCCTGCCGGTCTCCACCAACGAGATGCGCGCCGCCCACGACGCGGTCATGCTGACCTCGATCAACGATCTCTTCCTCTACGGGCAGCGCGGCTGTTACGACTACGGCTTCATCGGGGCCGGCCAGCTCGACCAGTACGGCAACGTCAACACCAGCTTCATCGGTGACGCCGACCATCCCAAGGTCCGGCTCCCAGGCTCGGGCGGCGCCAACGACATCGTGTCGAGCTGCCGCGAGGTGATGATCATGACCCGCCACGAGCCGCGGCGGTTCGTCGAGCGCGTGGACTTCATCACCAGCCCCGGCTACCTGAACGGCCCGGAGTCGCGCCGGAAGGCGGGACTGGTGCGCAACCGGCCGGTGGCCGTGATCACCGACCTGGCGCTGCTGGGGTTCGACGAGGAGACCGGCCGGCTCCGGCTCGACGCGCTCCAACCGGGCGTCACCGAGGCGGATGTCCACGCCAGCACCGGCTTCGAGCTGCTCGTCTCCGACACCGTGGCGGAGCTGGCGGCCCCAACCGAGCAGGAACTTGCCGAGCTGCGTTGGCTGCGCGACGGCGAGCACAACACGGCCACGAGGAGAGAGGTGACTTCAGCCCCATGATCGGTCCATTCATCGACATCAAGGGCGCCGTCGACGTCCACGTCCACTCCGAGCCCGATCTCTTCCCGCGGATCGCCGACGACGTCGGCGTCGCCCGGCATGCGGCGTCCCTGGGGCTGCGTGCGATCTCGCTCAAGTGCCACTCCGAACGCACGACGAGCCGCGCCTACCTGGCCCAGCAACTCGTGCCCGGGATCCAGATCGTCGGCGGGATCGTGCTCAACCGCGCCGTGGGCGGGATCAACCCGGCCGCGGTCGAATCCGCGCTCCAGCTCGGCGGCAAGCACGTATGGATGCCCACCGTCGACGCCGCCAACCACGCGCGCACGTTCGGGTCCACGGGCGTCTATGACAAGCAGAAGAGCACCGTGGCCAAGAACGAGGACAAGGGCATCGAGGTCTTTGACTCCGAGGGCAAGCCGATCGACGGGCTCATCGACGTGCTCGACCTCACCGCCCAGTACAACGCGATCCTCTCCACCTGCCACCTCTCGGTACCCGAGATCCAGAAGCTGGTGGCCACGGCCCGCGAGCGCGGCGTCGAGAAGATCATGATCACCCACCCGTTCTTCAAGGTCCCGGCGCTCGACCTCGAGGACCTGAAGGCCCTCGTGGCCCAGGGCGCCTACGCCGAGTTCGGCTACTGCACCGTCTCGCCGATGTGGAACCACGCCCCATTGACCCGGGTGGTGGCGGCGATCAAGGAGATCGGGGCACAGCACTGCATCCTCATGAGCGACGCCGGCCAGCGCCACAACCCGATGCCGGCCGAGTGCCTGCGCGTCTTCGCCCAGTCCGTGTATGAGTCGGACATCAGCGAGGAGGACGTCGAGCGCATGATCAAGACCAACCCGCTGGCCCTGCTCGAGCTGCCGCCCCCGCCGCCGCTGCCCGCGGCGAGCAACGGCGCCAGCGACGGCCGCGCCGCCCTGGCCAGCCAGGCAGCGGACTAGGAGGCGCCCGTGAGCACGCGCGTGGGGCTGATCGTCCCCTCATCCAACAGCGTCATCGAGGTCGACTTCTACCGGCGTCTGCCCGCGGACGCCACGCTGCACACCGCCCGCATGTATCTGGTCCAGACCACTCCGGAGGGCGAGTCGGTGATGCTCGACGAGCACCTCCCCGTCGCCATCAACGACCTGCGCTCGGCGCGCCCCGACGTCATGGTGTTCGGCTGCACGAGCGCCGGCGCGCTGCGCGGCAACGCCTACGAGGCGGAGCTCATCAAGCGCATCGGCGACGAGACCGGCGCGCAGACGTTCAGCGTCGCGGCCTCGGTGCGGCGGGTCATCCGCGAGGCCGGAGGACGGCGGGTCGGGGTGATCACTCCGTACGTCGACAGCCTCAACGACAAGATCCGCCAGAGCCTCGAGGACGACGGCCTCGAGGTCGTGGGCATCCACGGGCTGGGCATCACCGAGAACTTCGCCATCGCCGAGGTGGAGCCGTCGCGGATCGCCGAGTTCGCGTCCGAGTGCTTCGCGGACTCAGACATCGACCTGCTGTTCGCCTCGTGCACGAACTTCCGCGCCATCGACGCGCGCGAGGAGATCCAGGCGGCGCTCGGCGTCCCGGTGGTCACGAGCAACCACGCCGCCCTGGTGTGCGTGTTGGATCAGATCGGCGCGCCCGCGACGGTCTGAGCCGTGGTGAGGGCTCGCTAGACGATGTACGCGTCCGCCTTTGACTACGTCCGCGCGTCATCGTGGTCTGAGGCGGTGGCGCAGCTCGCCGAGCTGGGCGATGACGCGCACGTGATCGCCGGCGGCCAGAGCCTGGTGCCGATGATGATGCTGCACTTTGCGGCGCCGTCGACACTGATCGACATCGGCGGGGTCGACGAGCGCACCATCGAGCTGGGCGACGACGGCACGCTCGTGCTCTCGGCGCTCGTGCGCCACGCCGACCTCGAGCACTCCGACGTCGTCGCCGAGCACGTGCCCATGATCACGCAGGCGGTGCGCCAGATCGGGAACGTGCGCGTCCGCCACCGCGGGACGATCGGTGGCTCGCTGGCCCACGGTGAGCCGGCCGCGGAGCTGCCGTGCGTGCTCATCGCGCACGGCGCTTCGGTGCAGGCGCTCGGTCCCGACGGTGAGCGGACGATCGCAGTCGACGATCTGCCCGTGATGCAGCTCATGACCTCCCTGGGCGAAGGCGAGCTCATCACCCGGGTGGACGTCCCCACGCTCACCCCAGGTCAGGGCTCGTGCTTCATCGAGATGGCGCGGCGGCCCGGGGACTTCGCCATGGTCAACGTGGCTGCGCTGGTCACCTGCGACGACGAGGGCACGTGCACCGGGGTGCGCCTCGTCCTCGGCGCGGTGGGCAACCGTCCGGTCGACGTCTCCGCGGCCGCCCAGGAGCTGGTCGGACACGTCATCGACGAGGAATCCAGCGAGGCGGTGGCCGTCGCCATCGCCACCGAGGCCGAGGTGATCCCGAGCTCACACGCCGGCATCGATTACCGGCGCGAGGTGGCCGGGGTGCAGATCGCCCGGGCGCTGCGCGGCGCGTCCGAGGATGCGCAGCGGCGCCGTCGCGGGATCAAGGTGGCGGCGTGACCGCGACCCGACGGCAGCTCATCAGCGTCACCGTCAACGGGCGGCCGACCGATTTCGCCGTCACGCCGAACCTGTCGCTGCTGGAGCTCCTGCGCTCCGAGGGGGGCGCCCCCGAGGTGAAGCTCGGGTGCGGCGAGGGTGTGTGCGGCACCTGCACCGTCCTGCTCGACGGCGAGCCGGTCAACTCCTGCCTGATGTTCGCGGTGCAAGCCGACGGCTGTGAGGTCGTCACCGTGCGCGGCCTGGCCGACGACGGCGAGCTGAACGACCTGCAGACGGCGTTCCTGGATCACGCCGGCTCGCAGTGCGGCTTCTGCACGCCCGGGATGCTGCTCACCGTCACGTGGTATCTGGACCGCCACCCGCGCGCCGATCGCGAGGAGCTGCGCCAGGCGATCGCCGGGAACCTATGCCGCTGCACCGGCTACACCAAGATCCTCGACGCGATCGAGGCCTATCGCGACCTGCGCCTGGCCGAGCACGATGGCGACTGACACTCAGCGCCCCCAGGCGCAAGACGTGCCCGTCAAGGAGCCGCCGGCGCGACCGGTGCCCGAGCGACTGCCGTCGGGTCGGACCAGCCCGGTGCCGCACCGCGACTTCGTGGAGAAGGTGACGGGGACCCTTCCCTACGCCGATGACTGGGGCTTTCCGGGCATGCTGCACGGGGTGGTGGTGCGCGCCCGCGTGCCCTGCGCGCGCATCGCCTCCATCGACACCTCAGCGGCTCGGGAGGTAGCCGGCGTCCGCGCGGTGCTCACCGCCGCCGACATCCCCCACAACGCCATCTCCGAGGAGGCCTCGGGCCTCGGCATCGAGCAGACGGTGCAGCCGGTCCTGGCGGGCCAGCGGATCCGCTACGACGGCGAGCCGGTCGCGTGCATCGCCGCCGAGAACATGGTGGCGGCGGTCGAGGCGGCCGGCCTGGTGGACGTCGAGTACGAGGACGACGAGGGCGTCTTCACGATCGACGAGGCGCTCGCCGACGGGGCCCCGAGCGTGCACCCCGGAGGCAACACCTACGTCACCTACCGCTCGTCGATCGGCGATGTCGACGCCGCGATGGCGAGCGCCGACCACATCATCGAGGAGACCTACCAGACGCCACGCGTGGACCACGCCTACCTCGAGCCCGAGTCGGGCGTGGGCTGGGTGGACGCCGACGGCGTCGTGACGTTGCGGGTGTCGACGCAGGTGATCGAGCACGCTCGCGCGCTGGCGGAGATCCTCCAACTCCCCCACAGCCGCGTGCGGGTGATCGCGGCGTACATGGGCGGCGGATTCGGCGGCAAGGAGGACATGACGGTGGAGCCGTATCTGGCCGCCCTGGTGTGGAAGACGCGCCGGCCGGTGAGGATGGTGTGGGAGCGCCAGGAGTCACTGCTGGCGCGCCAGAAGCGCCACCCGTTCCGGATGCACTACCGGACCGGGGTGCGCGACGACGGCACGATCGTGGCCCAGGACATCAAGATCCTCGGCGACGCCGGCGCCTACCCCCTGCTCAGCTCGCGGGTGCTGTTCGCCGGCGGCGTGAACTCGACCGGGCCCTACCGGTGCCTCGATGCGCGGATGGAGAGCACGGCGGTCTTCACCAACACCGTGCCCACCAGCGCCTTCCGCGGTTTCGGGGCGATGCAGGTCGTGTTCGGCTACGAGTCGCAGATGGATCTCATCGCCGAGCGTCTCGGGCTCAGCCGCGATGAGGTCCGTGAGCGCAACTTCGCCCAGCAGGGTGACATCCGCGTGACCGGCGAGCCGATCGAGATGGAGTGCGGCACGCGCGAGTGCATGCACCGGGCCCTGCAGGAGCTCGGCGCGCTGTCGGAGCCGACGCGCGGCGGCAAGATCGGGCGCGGCTTTGCCTGCAGCATGCAGCCCTACGGCCGCTCGATGTTCTTCGCCGATCACGCCTCGGCGTGGATCGGCCTCGAGCAGGACGGGACGATGGTCATCCGGGCGGGGGTCACCGACCTTGGCGCCGGGCAGGCGGCCTCGCTGGCCAACATCGCCGGCGAGATCCTCGGCGTCACCGTCGATCGCACGAGCGTGCACATCGGCGACAGCCACCTCACTCCGCTCACCGGCGGCACCTTCGCCACCCGGCAGCTCTACATGTCGGGCAACGCGATGGTGAAGGTCGCCACGGCGCTGCGCGACAAGCTGTCACCCCTGGCCGCCGATCTGCTCGGTTGCGCCGAGTCAGAGCTCGAGTGGGCCAACAACCTGGTCGGGGTGACCGGGGACCGAGCGCGCTCGGTGACGATGGCCGAGCTCTCGCGCACCGCGGAGGGGCGCGACGTCATGCCCTACGCCCACGAGACATTCACCGCCCAGGCCGGCGTGTTTGACCCCAAGACCGGGCAGGGCCAGACCTACCCGGACTACACCCACGGCTGCCACGCGGTCGACGTCGAGGTGGACGAGCGCACCGGGGAGGTCAGGATCCTCAAGTACGTCGCCGTCCACGACGTGGGCCGCGCCATCGACCTGCAACGCGTCGAGGGCCAGATCCAGGGCGCGGTCGCGCAGGGCATCGGCTACGCGCTCAGCGAGGAGATGGAGACCGAGGGCGGCGTGCTGCACTCGACGCTGTTTGCCAACTACCTCATCCCGACCTCGCTGGACCTGCCCGACATCACGGCGATCGGCCTGGAGGTGTACCTCGGCAAGGGACCGTTCGGCGCCCGGGGAATCGGCGAGCCGCCCATCGGGCCGTGCGGCCCGGCCCTGGCCAGCGCGGTGCAGGACGCGATCGGCGTCCGCATGTGCCGCCTGCCCATGATCCCCGAGCGCGTCCTGGCCGCGATCCGCACCGGCCGCGACGACTCCGTGCCGGGGCCGAAGCGGGAGGACCGATGACCGTCGTCGCCGCCGACGGCCCCGCGGTGGGCCTGCTCCAGCCACGGCCCGTCGAGACGCTGGACCTGGCGGCGGCCGACCGCCCTCGCGCCTTTCACGCCAGCATGCCCGGCTACGCGCCGAGCGCACTGCGCCCCGCTCCCGCCGCCGCGGCGGCGCTGGGGGTCGCCGAGGTGCTGGTCAAGGATGAGTCCGCGCGGCTGGGGCTGCCGTCGTTCAAGGTGCTCGGCGCCTCGTGGGCGGTGTATCGCGCGCTGCTGGCGCGGCTGGGGATGTCACGTGAGGAGGTGCCGACGTTCGCCGCGCTGCGCGACGCCGTCGCCCCGCTGCGCCCGCTCTCGCTGGCCGCCGCCACCGACGGCAACCACGGCCGCGCCGTGGCCCATATGGCGGCGCTGCTGGGGCTGGGGGCCGCCATCTACGTCCCCGACAACATGGTGAGCGCCCGCATCGAGGCGATCGAGGGCGAGGGTGCGACGGTGACCGTGGTCACGGGCGGTTACGACGACGCCATCCGCCGCTCGGCCCAGGACGCCTCCGAGACCTGCCTGGTCATCTCCGACACCTCGTGGGAGGGCTATGAGGAGGTGCCCGCGTGGGTGATCGAGGGCTACGGGACGGTGTTCGAGGAGATCGATGAGCAGCTCGACGGGGGCGCGCGGCCCGGTTTCGTGGCGGTGCCCATCGGCGTCGGCGCCTTGGCCGCCGCCGTCGTGCGCCACTACTGGTCGGGCACAGCGGCCGAGCGGCCGCGGCTGATCGGGGTCGAGCCGACATCGGCGGCGTGCGTGCTGGAGTCCGTCGCCGCCGGGGACATCGTCACCCTCGACCACCCCCAGGACTCGATCATGGCGGGCCTGAACTGCGCCACGCCGTCGCTGATCGCATGGCCGACGGTGTCGCGCGGGATCGACGGCTATGTGGCCGTGACCGACGCGCGGGTGCCCGAGGCGATGCGCCTGCTGGCCGCCGACGGGATCGTCGCGGGCGAGACCGGCGCCGGCGGCCTGGCCGGGATGCTGGCGCTGGCCCAGGACGCGCAGCTGGCCGACGCCCGCGTCGCGCTGGGACTGGGCGCCGACAGCCGGGTGCTCCTGCTTTGTACCGAGGGGGCCACCGACCCCGAGGCGTATGAGCGGCTGACCGCGGGCGCGTCATGACCGTCCGCGCCGCCACGATGGCGCTGCTGCGCGAGCGTGGCCTGACCACGATCTTCGGCAATCCGGGCTCGACCGAGCTCGGGCTCCTGCGTGACTTCCCCACCGACTTTCGCTATGCGCTCGCCCTGCACGAGGGCGTCGCGGTGGCGATGGCCGACGGCTACGCCCAGGCGACCGGCCGCCCCGCCCTGGTCAACCTGCACAGCGCCTGCGGCGTGGGCAACGCGATGGGCGCCGTCGTCAACGCCTTTCACAACCGGGCTCCTCTGGTCATCACCGCGGGCAACCAGGATCGCCGCCATCTCGAGCTCGAGCCGTATCTGTTCGCACGCTCCACCGCGTTGATGGAGCCCTACGTGAAGTTCAGCCACGAGCCGCCGCGGCCGCAGGACGTGCCGGCGGCCATCGACCGCGCCTGGGCGCTGGCGCGGACCCCGCCTCAGGGGCCGACGTTCGTCTCGATTCCCAGCGGCGACTGGGACGCCCCGGCATCCGTGGATGACGACGAGGCCGGAGGCAGCGTGAGCGAGCGCGACGTGCTGTTCGGGGTGGGGGCCGACGACGACCTGTTGGACCGGCTGGGCGAGCGGATCGAGGCTGCCGACGCACCGGCGTTGATCGTCGGTGGGGGCGTGGACCAGGCGTGCGCGTGGGACGAGGTGGCAGAGCTGGCCGAGCGCCTGGGCGCCCCGGTGTGGACGGCGCCCCAGGCGCCGCGGCTGGGCTTCGCCGAGGATCACCCCCTCTACCAGGGCCACCTCGCCCCCGGCCGCGCCACTGCGGCCGCGCAGCTCGCCCGGCGCGACCTCGCGCTCGTCCTGGGCGCCCCGGTGTTCGCGTTCCTGCCGTTCGAGCCGGGCGCGGCGCGCTTCCCCGACATCATCCACGTCACCGACGACCCCGCCGAGGCGGCACGGGCCCCGGCGCTCAGCGTGGTCGCCGAGGTGGGCTCGGTGGCGCGCGGGCTGTCGGAGCGGCTGCGCCCGCGGTCTCCCGCCCCGACGGTGACGCCGCGGCCGGCCCCGGCGCCCGTCGACGCGCCGGCCGCCGGACCGATCCCGCCGGCGTTCCTGATGGCGGCCCTGGGGCGCGCGCTGCCCGAGGACGCCGTGCTGGTGGAGGAGTCCCCATCCAACCGCAACGACCTGCGCGCACAGGTGTGGATCCGCCGCCCCGCCAGCTTCTTTGCCACCACGAGCGGCGGCCTGGGCTTCGCGATGCCGGCCGCGGTCGGAATCAAGCTGGCCTCCCCCGAGCGCCCGGTGGTCTGCCTCGTCGGCGACGGCTCGGCGCTGTATGCGGCCCAGACGCTGTGGAGCGCGGTCCAGCTCGGCGCCGCGGTCACGTTCGTGATCGTCAACAACGGGCGCTACGCGATCCTCGAGGCGGCCGCGCGCTTCAGCGGCATCGAGGGCCTGCCGAGCATGGAGCTCCCCGGCCTGGACTTCGTCGCGCTGGCGGCGTCGTTCGGCTGCCACGCGGTGCGCATCGCCCAGGCCACCGAGCTCCCGGGCGCCCTCGCCGGCGCCCTGCGCGCGACGGTGCCCGTCGTCATCGACGTCATCGTCGACCCCGCCCCCATCCCCCTGATCGCAACCGAGGCGCCATGACCAGCGACACCCGCATCTCCCTCGACGCCGCCGCTATCGGCGCCACGCTGGACGACCTGGCCGACATCGGCAACCGCTTCTGCGGGACGCACGGCGAGGCCGAGGCGCGGTCCTACCTGCTCGGGCGCTTCGGCGAGCTGGGCCTGGCCGAGGTACGCCTGGAGGAGTTCCGCTACCTGGCCTGGACCCCCGCTCCCGCCTCCTGCGTGGCCAGCGAGGCCGGCGGGGCGCGCACCCATACCTACCAGGCCCACCCGCTCCAGTACACCGCGCCCGGCCCGGCGCGTGGCCAGGCGATCTACATCGGGGGCGCCGAGCCCGCGGACTTCGCGCGCCTGGACGCGGCGGGGGTCGATCTGGCGGGCAAGGTCGTCGTGGCCCACTCGGTGTTCCCCTTCGACCTCGTGGCGCTCCTGTCCGAACGCGCGATCGCGGGCTTCGTGCACGTGTGCGAGACGCCGGACGGGATCGTCGGCAACTTCACGGGCGCGCTGTACCCGCCGCCGCTGGCCCCGCCGTGGGAGGGGCGCCCGCTCCCCTACGCCGGGGTCACCATCGGCCACCTGGCCGCCCGGGGGCTCATCTCCGCGCTCACCTGTGGGGCGGCGGTGCAGCTCACCATCGGCCACGAGGGCAGTTGCACGCCGGCCACCACCGCCAATGTCGTCGGGGTCGTCCCGGGGCGCGGCGAGGAGGAGGTGGTGCTGTCCGCCCACTACGACAGTCAGGCGGAGGGGCCGTGCGTCTATGACAACGGCAGCGGGCTCTCGGGCCTGCTTGCGACGGCTCGGGCCCTGCGCGACCTGGAGCCGGAGCGGCGCGTCGTGATGGTGGCCAGCTCGGCGGAGGAGATCGGCGTGTGGGGCGCCACCGCCTACGTCGACGCTCACCGGGCGGAGCTGGCACGCGCGGCGGCGATGATCAACCTCGACGGCCTGGCCAGCGCCTACCCGGCCCAGCGCGAGATCTGGTCGATCCACAGCGGGCTGCTGTCGCTCGCCGCCGAGACCGGGGCGGAGCTGGGCTGGCACGCCGATCACGTCTACCACGCGCGCAGCACGTTCTCAGACCACGCGCCGTTCGGCGACGCCGGCGTCCCGTCGGTGCTGTGCTGGCGCCCGGACTACCCCTATTACCACTCGCGCGGGGACGTGCGCGGACTGGTCGACGCGGCGGCCGTGGCCGAGACCGCGAGCGTGTCGGCGACGGTCGCGGCCCGGCTGGCTCTGGGCGCGGATGTGCCCGAGGGGACGTTTGCCGGCGCGGGCGCCGAGGTGGGCGTGTGAGCTTCTTCGGCATGCTCGGCCGCCAGTTGGCCGACGACGTGCGCCGCCTGCCCCAGACGACGCGCGAGCAGCTGTCGGAGGCGGGCCGCGCCCAGCGTGCCATCAACATCGCCGACCTGCGCGCCCTGGCGCGGCGGCGGCTGCCCGGGGGCGTGTTCGACTACGTCGACGGCGCCGCGTGGGACGAGGTGACCAAGCAACGCAACGAGTCCGACCTGCAGGCGCTGGCGCTGCGCCCGCGGATGCTGGTCGGCGCCACCGAGATCGACCTCTCCACCGAGGTCCTGGGCCGGCGCGTCGAGGTCCCGGTGCTGGGGGCGCCCACCGGGCTCACCGGCCTCGTGCACCACGAGGGCGAGGTCGGGATCGCCCGGGCCGTCCACGGGGCCGGCGGCCTCTACGTGCTCTCCTCGGCGGCGTCGCGCACCCTTGAGGACGTGGCCGCGGCCAGTCCGGGCCCGCGGTGGTTTCAGCTCTACGTCGGGCGCGACCGCGGGCTCGCCCAGGCGCTGCTGGAGCGTGCCCGGGCGACCGGGTACGAGGCCGTCGTGGTCACGGTGGACGTCGCGCGCCCGGGCCCGCGCGAGCGCGACCAGCGCAACGGCTTCATCGTGCCCCCGCGCGTCACCGCGCGCACGCTCGTGGACGGGGTGCGGCGCCCCCGCTGGACGGCCAACTTCCTCAGCCGCCCCCGGATCCTGTCTGAGAGCCTGCTGCTGAGCATGGCCCAGGAGGGGCAGGCGGCGAGCATGGCCGAGCTCATCGGGCGCCAGTTCGACCCCGCGCTGAGCTGGCGCGACATCGCCTGGGTGCAGGAGCACTGGGACGGCCCGCTGCTGATCAAGGGCATCCTGCGCGGCGACGACGCCCGCCAGGCGGCGGGCCTGGGCCTGGCGGGGGTGATCGTCTCCAACCACGGCGGGCGCCAGCTCGACCATGCCACCTCGACCATCCGCGCCCTGCCCGAGATCGTCGAGGCCGCTGCCGGCGAGCTGGAGGTCTACATGGACGGCGGCATCCGCCGCGGCGTCGACGTCATCCGCGCGCTGGCCCTCGGCGCCCGCGGCGTGCTGGCCGGCCGCGCGCTCGTCTACGGCCTCGCCGCCGGCGGCCCGGCCGGCGCCCAGCGGGCGATGCAGATCCTGGTCGACGAGCTGCGCCTGGCCATGACCCTGCTGGGCTGCCCGTCGGTGCGCGAGCTGGACCCGACGTGGCTGACCGCCGAGGCGAGTGACAGGAGAAGCGCATGGAGCACGTGATCGACCCCTCCCGCTATCACCACGCCTGGAACCGCGACCGAGAGCCGACGCTGCACATCGCCGACGGCGACAGCGTCCGCTTCGCCCTGCGGATGGCGGGCGCCGAGCAGATCCACGAAGGTGACAGCTACGCCGACACCCACTTCATCGCTGACCAGATCTACTGGCTGCTCGGCCCGGTGTCCATCGAGGGCGCGCGGCCCGGCGACACGCTGCGCGTGGACATCCTTTCGCTGCGCCCGGGCGAGTGGGGCTGGTGTGGCACCGAGCCCGACCTCGGACTGCTGCCCATGGACTTCCCCGACCCGTTCGTCAGGACCTTCGATCTGCGCGGGCGTGACTCGGTGGCGGTGTGCCCCGGCGTCGAGGTCCCGCTCTCCCCGTTCCTGGGCACGATGGGCACCCACCCCGACGAGCCCGGCGATCTCCCGTCGTTCCCGCCCCATCGCGGCGGCGGCAACATCGACACCCGCCACCTCACCGTCGGCAGCACGCTGTGGCTGCCGGTGTGGTGCGAGGGGGCGCTGTTCTCCTGCGGCGACCCGCACGGCGTGCAGGGCGACGGCGAGGTGTGCCTGGCGGCGCTGGAGTGCGACATGGACGCCACGCTGCGCTTCACCGTCGAGCGGCGGACGATCGGCGCGCCGCGATTTCGCACCGGCGGCGCCCTGACGCCACGCGTGGAGGGCAGCGGGCACCACGGAACGATGGGCATCGGCCCTGACCTCATGGAGGGCGCGCGCGCCGCCGTGCGGGAGACGATCGCCTGGCTGGTGGACGAGCACGGCCTCAGCCGCGAGGACGCCTACGTGACGTGCAGCCTCGCCGGTGACCTGAAGCTTCTGGAGGTCGTGGACGCCGGCATGTGGAACGTCGGCTTCACCCTGCCGCTCAGCATCCTCAAGGACGTCGAATGAGCCCGCCGACCGTCGCTCGAGGAGGTCCGTTGGGATAGCCGAACTGAGCCGGATACTGGCCCGCGGGCCAGTGCCAGCGGGTCGCGGATGCACGATTCTGAGAAGCCCGGCCCATACGCCGCATTTGTTGCATTGGTCTCATCAATCTTGTATACAACACATACTCGGCAATGCCCTGTGAGGGCATCTGATGTGAGGGAGAGGGAATGACCACGACTCAGTCGAGGACTCCGCAGTCCGCGGAGCATCACGGCGAGGGCGTCGAGATCCGGTCGATCGACTACGTCCCCGTCACCGAGCGGCACGGCAAGCCGTGGCACCTCGGACCGGTGTGGTTCCAGGGCAACGCGCAGATCTCCACGCTGGCCGTGGGTCTGCTGGGTGTGTCGCTGGGGCTCAACTTCATCTGGGCGGCGATCGCGATCATCGCCGGGACGCTCGTCGGGACGCTGTTCATGGCCTTCCACTCGGCCCAGGGGCCGAAGCTGGGCCTGCCGCAGATGATCCAGTCGCGCGCCCAGTTCGGCTACTACGGCTCGCTGCTGCCCGTGGTGGTGGCCGTGATGCTGTTCATCGGCTTCAACGTGTTCAACACGCTGCTGGGCGGCGACGTCATCAAATCGCTCTTCCCCGGCACCGGCACGTTCGTCGCGATGCTGCCCGTGGTCGTCCTCTCGGTCGTGCTGACGATCGTTGGGTATCACTACATCCACACCGGGCTGCGCTATGCGACATGGCTGTTCATCGTCGCGTACGCCGTATTCACGATCGGGGCGTTGTTCAACGTCTCGCTGCCCGCGCACTCGTTTGACCTCGGTGGCTTTCACCTGGGCCTGTTCCTGGTCCAGTTCGGAGCGGTGGTCAGCTATCAGCTCACCTGGGCTCCGTACGTGTCGGAGTATTCGCGCTACCTCCCCGAGGACACGCCCACCAGCACGGTGTTCTGGTGGACCTACTGGGGCTCGGCCGCCGGTGCCCTGATGATGCTGCTGGGCGCGTTCATCCTGGCCCCCGACACCAGCCTCGCGCCGGTGGACGCGGTCCACGACACCGCCCAGAGGATCTTCCACGGGTTCGGGCCGATCCTGCTGGTGTGTTCGATTCCGGGCCTGGTCGCGGTGACCGCGATGAACATGTACAGCGGCGCGTTGTCAACGCTCACCACGGTCGACACGGTCAAGCGCATCAAGCCAACTCTGTCGGCCCGCTGGCTCGGCGTCGGCTTCATCACCGTCGTCGGCACCGGACTGGCGCTGGTGCTGCCCGACAACTTCCTGACCAACTTCAACAACTTCCTGCTGATCGTCCTCTACTTCATGATCCCGTGGACGGCGATCAACCTGATGGACTACTTCTTCGTGCGCAAGCACAACTACGCCATCAGGGAGCTGTTCATCCCCAATGGCCTCTACGGCGCCTGGTCATGGCGGGGACTGACCGCCTATGTCGTGGGCTTCGTGGTGATGATCCCGTTCTTCTCCACCACGATCCTCGAGGGCCCGGTCGCCAAGTCCCTGGACGGCGGCGACATCTCGCCGTTCATCGGCTTCCCGGTGGCCGCAGCCCTGTATCTGTGGCTGTGCCGCGACCTCGACGTCGAGGCGGAGAACAAGATCGCCGACGAGCAGCGGGCGCTGCTCGAGGCCGAGGCCCGCGCCCATGTGGAGCTCGGCGGCCTGTCCGCCGAGGACCTGCTCGACGACGTGGGGGCACGGGTGCCCGACGAGCTCAGCTCGGTGGCGCGCCAGCTGCCCGAGTGACCCTCCTTGCTGGCGGTGCGTGGGCCGGCCGGGCCCGCGCACCGTTGGCGAGGGCCCGCCTCCACCGCCGCGCGCGCCAAGTAAACTTATTGGTTTACTTGAGCAAGCCGTCGAGGCCGTCGTAGGCCAGCGCGGCGGCGCCCACCATGCCGGCCTCCACCCCGAAGCGGGCGGGCACGATCCGCAGGCCCTGGCCCAGGAACGGCAGCGTGCGTTCGGCCACGACGGTGCGCGCGGGCGCGAGCAGGAGCTCGCCGGCGGCGATCACCCCGCCGCCGATGACCACGATCTCGGGATTGAAGATGTTGACGAGGCTGGTGATGACCACCCCCAGCCGGGCCCCGATGAGCTCCACGGCCTCGACGGCGGCCTCGTCGCCGTCGTGGGCGAGCTCGGTGACCAGCGGCCCCAGCAGCTGGCGCCCGTCGGCGATGGCGCGAGCCAGACCCGACTCGGGGCGCTCGGCGGCCAGCCGCGTGGCCTCGCGGACGAGCGCGGGGCCCGACGCGTAGAGCTCGGCGCAGCCCCGGCCGGGGCAATTGTCCTTGCAGAGCGGCCCGTCGAAGTCGATCTCCATGTGGCCGAGCTCGCCGGCCGCGCCGCGCGAGCCCCGATACAGGCGCCCGTCGAGGATGAGCCCGCCGCCGATCCCGGTGCCCAAGGTGAGCATCACCACATCCGAGGCGCCCCGGGCCGCGCCGGCGCGCTGCTCGGCCAGGGCGGAGTTGTTGCCGTCGTTGTCAACGAACACGGGGAGTCCGAGCCGCTCGGCCATCACGTCGGCAAAGGCGATGTCGGCCAGCGGCGTGTGCACGCCGACCGCCACCTTGCCCGTCCGGCGGTCGATCAGAGCGGGCAGGCCAAAGCCCACGGCATCCACCTCAGCCCCTGCGGATTCGCGGGTTTCGGCCACCGCATCGACCGCCATGTCGAGCAGGGCGCGTTGTTGCAACCCGGTTACGCTGCGTTGAACGCGGTGATGAACGCCTAAGCTTGGGTCGACAGCGCCGGCGAGGAGTTTCGTACCGCCAAGGTCGACGCCGATGGTCCGCCGCGCTGGCATGTCGTCACTATATGCAGAGCTCGATGTCCAACGACCCCCGAAATCGAGCGCCCACGGAGGATCCGCCCTACAAGGTCTACCGGTCCGGTGAAGGACCAGGCGAGACCGGGCCCGAGGAGCGCCCATACAAGCTGTATCGCTCGGCCCCCAAGGGGCTGAGGTCGCGCCTGCGCGGCGAGGATGAGGAGATCCTCGAACCGCGTCGCGGCGGCGGCGACGGCGAGGGGCCGGGCAGCGGTGGGCCGGGACGGCCGGGGCGCGCGACGTCGCCGGGGCTGCCGTGGTGGCGCCGGCGCTGGAGCGTGCGCCGGGTGCTCAAGTACCTGGTCCTGGCCGTCATCGGCTGGCTGGTGCTCTCCCTGGTCTTGTTCCTGGTCTCGGCCCAGATCCAGAGCGGCTCGGTGCCCGACTCGGTGTCGGCGGCCCTGAGCCCGGGCGGCAACATGCTCACCTCGCCCAACACCGTGCTCGTGATCGGGACCGACCAGCGGCCCAAGGGCTCCAAGGAGCCGGGCGCGTTCGCGGGCGGGATCCGCTCGGACACGATGATGCTGTGGCGGATCGGCGGCGGGACCTCGCGGCGCCTGTCGATCCCGCGCGACACCGTGGTCCCGATCCCCGGCTACGGCGCGACCAAGATCAACGCCGCCTATTCCTACGGAGGGCCGGCGCTGGCGATCAAGACCGTGGAGAA
Organism: uncultured Actinomycetota bacterium; assembly: GCA_963708835.1. Taxonomy (GTDB): domain Bacteria; phylum Actinomycetota; class Thermoleophilia; order Solirubrobacterales; family Solirubrobacteraceae; genus Palsa-465. Next base: position 276,551 of record CAVPUB010000007.1, read on the forward strand.
CCTCACCGGGGTCAAGATCAACCACCTGATCATCGTCAACCTCGCCAACTTCCCCAAGTTCATCGACTCCATCGGCGGGGTCACCGTACAGACCGGCCGGATCTGCTCGAACATCAGCGGCGGCGTCAAGAAGGGCGGCTTCTCGCTGTTCCTGCGCCCCGGTACGCACCACCTCACGGGCATCCAGGCGCTCACGCTGGCCCGGACGCGGGAGAACGCATGCAACGCGGCGTCCAACGACCTCACCCGTGAGGCCTACCAGCAGAAGATCCTCAACGCCATCAAGAGCCGGCTCGTGTCCCCGGGCATCTTCTTCCACCTGCCCTGGGCCGCCTGGAACGCCCCCAAGGCCGTGCGCACCGACATGGGCGGCTTCACGCTGATGACCCTGTTCGTGGCCGCCGAGATCGGCGGGTCGGCGCCGACCGACATCCTCCAGGACCACCACCTGCCGCTGCCCGACGTGCAGTCAGCCTCGGGGCAGGCAGCGATTCACAAGGCCGTCAACAAGCTGATGAACGGGACCTGAGCCCGCGCTGCGGCTGCGGGTCGCCTCTCACCGGGGGTGAGGTCGATAGTGCAGCAAATAGCTGCAAGATCGACCACAACCGATCTAGCTCTTGGACGAGGCCTTGCTCTCGGACTTCTTGGAGCCCGAGCCTGAGTCCGACTTCGAGCCGCCGTCGGAGTTGGAGCTGCTCTTCGAATCCGATGAGGAGTCCGACGACGAGGAGGACTCGCTCTTGCTCGAGCTCTCCTTGGCCTCCTTCATCTCGCGCGAGCGCTTACGAGTCCCGTAGTCGGTGTTGTAGAAGCCCGAGCCCTTGAAGTGCACGGCGATGGGGTGAAACACGCGCTGGACCTCGGCGCCGCACACCTCGCACTTGGTCACCGGATCGTCGTTGATCCGCTGCATGACCTCGAACTGATGGCCCTTCTTACACCGGTACTCGTAAATGGGCATCGCTTCAGAGAATATAGCTGGCACTCCCGGCGCCAGAGTGCCAAGGACGCCGGGCGTTCGTGGTGGGTACCATCGACGGCCGCCGCCCATGCCCTCCGAAGCCGCCGCCATGCCCTCCGAGCCCGTCACGATGGACAAGATCGTGTCCCTGAGCAAACGCCGCGGGTTCGTCTTTCAGAGCAGCGAGATCTACGGCGGGATCGGCTCCAGCTACGACTACGGGCACTACGGCGTCCTGCTCAAGAACAACGTCAAGGCGCAGTGGTGGCGCGCGATGCTCCAGGAGCGCGACGACATCCTCGCGCTGGACTCGGCGATCATCCAGCACCCGCGCACGTGGGAGGCCAGCGGGCACCTGGCCGGCTTCACCGACCCGCTGGTGGACTGCCGCACCTGCAAGCTGCGCTTCCGGGCCGACCATCTCGACGTCTCGGCCTGCGGGCGCAAGCCCTCCAAGCACCCGGGCGAGACGCCCGAGTGCGACCTCACCGAGGCCCGTGACTTCAACCTCATGTTCGAGACGACGGTCGGCGCGGTCAAGGAGGAGGGCTCGACCGTGTACCTGCGGCCCGAGACCGCCCAGGGCATCTTTCTCAACTTCAAGAACTACCTGCAGTTCGGGCGCAAGAAGCCGCCGTTCGGCATCGCCCAGATCGGCAAGAGCTTCCGCAACGAGATCACCCCCGGCAACTTCATCTTCCGCACCCGGGAGTTCGAGCAGATGGAGATGGAGTTCTTCGTGCCTCCCGACGAGGCGCACAGGTGGTTCGAGCATTGGCTGACCGAGCGCCACGAGTGGTACCTGAAGCTCGGGATCCGGGCCGACCATCTGCGCCTGCGCGCCCACGACGCCGACGAGCTCTCGCACTACTCCAGCGGTACGAGCGACGTCGAGTACCTGTTCCCGATCGGCTGGCAGGAGCTCGAGGGGATCGCCAACCGGGGCAACTTCGACCTCACCCAACACGCCGAGTACTCCGGGCAGAAGCTGGAGTACGTCGACACCGCCTCGGGCGAGCGCTACGTCCCCCACGTCATCGAGCCGGCCGCCGGCGCTGACCGGGCGATGCTGGCCTTCCTCGTCGACGCCTACGACGAGGACGAGATCGGCGGCGAGCAGCGCACGGTGCTGCGCCTGCATCCGGTGCTGGCACCGGTCAAGGTGGCCGTCCTCCCGCTGGTGCGCAAGGACGGACAGCCCGAGTTGGCCCGCCGGGTGTGGTCTGGGCTGCGCGAGCGCTTCCAGGCCGAGTACGACGAGGGCGGCGCCATCGGCCGCCGCTACCGGCGCCAGGACGAGATCGGGACGCCGTGGGCGGTGACCATCGATCATCAGTCCCTGGACGACGACACGGTCACCCTCCGCGACCGCGACAGCCTGGCCCAGGACCGCATCGCGATCTCAGAGCTGGGCGATGAGATCGAGCGGCGGCTGCGTGCGCCGTGGGCCTCGCCGAAGATCCCCTTCGGCGACCAGGCCGTCGACAGCGACGCCGCCTCCTAGACGGTCACCCGCACGGCCGGCGTCACGGCGCCGAGGCTGACGGCGTCGGCGGGCACCCGGGCGACGATCACGTACGTGCCGCGCGGCCTTCGCCCGAGCGAGACCGAGGCGTTGAAGCTCCCGCTCGCCGCCTTGAGCCGCCGCGAGGAGACGAGCTTGCGCTTGCCCTTGACGAGCCTGTAGACGCTCACGGTCACCGGCTTGGCGGGCCTCACAGTCCCCGACACGCGCACCGGCGAGGTGGAGGCGAGCGCCAGCGTCAGCACCGGCGCGACGCCGATCACGACCAGGTTGGACACCGACGCCGGGCTGGAGGCGTGCAGCGCGCGCAGGACCGCGGACTGCGCGAACGGCAGCGTCGCGGTGAAGGCGCCGCCGGCGTCGGTGGTGACGGTGGCCAGCGTGGTGAGCACGCCGTCGCCGCTGACGTTCTGGATCGCCAGCGACGCCCCGGCCATGCGCGGCGCTCTGGTGCTGCGCATAGCTGCCGCTGACGGTGACCGCCGTCGCCGGGAGCGACCGTCGTCTCGGACGCCGCCAGCTCCAGCGCGTAGAGGGGGCCGGCTCGGCCGTTGACCTTGGTGCGAACGGAGGGCAGCCGGGCGTAGAGCTCGTTGCCCGGGCAGCTCGTCATGTCCCCGTCGCGGTGACCGGCGACGCGAGGGAGCAGGACACGCTGGCCGGGCGCGAACGGCGTGTAGAAGGCGTCAGACGGGTTGACCTCGACGCGGACCTTGCCCAGCGACGGGATCCCGTGCAGCGCGAGCTTCCAGGCCAGCAGTTGCTGAAGCGCGGCCACCGCGGCGGCCGGAGGCTGGGCGAACGAGAACGTCCCGAGGATGGCGATTCCGGTCGAGACCGCGTTGTAGCCACCGGCGTGGGCGCCGACGACCGGGAGGTCCACGCCGCCGGCCCGAGCCTCCCAGATCCGCCCCCACGCATCGATGATGAAGTTGTAGGCGATGTCGAAATAGCCTCGCGCGAAGCGGTGGTAGTCATAGATCGCCACCAGCATCCCCGGGACCTGACCGGGCGAGTACCCGTTGGGGTTCTCGGTGTGGTGCACGAAGGCGAGGTTGATCGCCCCGTAGTAGGGCCCTGAGGTGGGCGGGTGGCGCGTGCCCGCCCAGGCCGAGCGCGCGATGATCGGCGGCTGGCCGGGGCCCGCGGGCAGGTTGACGTCCACCAGCTGATAGGGGGCGTCGGTGATGTGCGGCCGTCGCGCGCCCGTCTCTGAGACCGCGTCCGCGGCCACGAAGTGCAGCACGACGTCGTTGACCGCGCCCGCGCTGCGCAGCTGCACCGCGTCGGCGGGCCCGAACCAGAGCGGCTCGCCGAACTGGATGTCTCCCCGGGCGGGGCGATCGGGCTCGTGGCCCCGGACCGAGGCCTGCGCCCACGGACTCCACGGCCCGTCGCCGCGCCGCGCCCGCAGCTGCACCTGCGCCGCCGCCGGCTCGGCCCACTGGATCCCGGCCAGCACGAATCGGCGCCCGGCCGCGATCGCGGGGGACGTCCCGGCGGCCAGTCGGCCGACCGCCACGGAGAAGACACGACCACTGCCCCGGTCCCGTGCCAGTGCAGCGCCCGGTGCGATCATCGCCGTCACACCGACGGCCGCCGCACCACCCAGCGCGTCGCGCCGCGTCAATCTCGGCGCCTCGCTCACCCTTCCATTGTGCCCACGTCACCAGACGCGGGCGCCACCTCAGCGCAGCGTGGCGGTCCCGCGCACCTCAAAGCCACCGGGCACGGCTGCCGCGCTCACCCCCTGCACCTTGATCCGCGGGTCGGAGAACACCGTGATCGTGGCCAGGCCGCCCAAGGGGACGTCGGGCACGACGACGAGCTTGCCGCCCTGGGCCGAGACCGTCGCGTCGACCGTGGCGCTGAGACCGAGCAGGGTGGCGGTGCCCCGCAGGGTCAGGCGCCCGTCAGAAGAGGCGACCGGCGTCAGCGAGGTGAGAAACGGCGCCGCGGCGCGCAGGTCTGACTCCGCGACGACGGCGCTGCCGCTCAGGCGGTTGCCCTGCTTGATCAGGCTGGCGTCGTGCAGGGTGAGCAGGCCGTCGCGAAAGACCTGGGCCGAGGCCCGCAGGGACCCGACGTCGCCGGCCTGGTCCAGGGTGCCGGGCAGCTTGGCCGGCGCCGCCTGATAGCTGGCCATGCGCACCACCACCGAGTCGGCGTGGTGCCACAGCAGCTTGATCGCCGGAAACGCGGACACGTGCACCTCCAGCACCCGGCCCGATCGCGCCAGGCGGTCACGCAGGCGCTGAGTCGCGATCCCCGGCAGGACGAGCTGGCCGACGACCAACACGAGCACCACGACCCCGGCGACGGCCAACGCCGCGAGACGGCGCATCGCTCACCGCGCCGTCGCGGTCACGCCAGCAGCGCGCGAGCGGCGGCCACCGCCTGGTCCATGAGCGGCCGGGTGTCCAGGTCGGGCTCGGCCATGCGGCGGATGGTGACCCCGTCGGCGAGCGCGAACAGGAAGCTCGCGACGTCGTCGGGGGAGGCGCGCAGCTCGTACTTGCCCGCCTCGCTGCCCGCGCGCAGCGCTTCGGCCAGCCGAGTGCGGGTGCGACGCGCCAGCTCGGCGAGCTCGGTGGCGATCTCGGGGTTGCGCTGGCCCAGCGTGAGCAGCTCATAGAAGGTCACCATGGCCCGCGTGCCGTCGCCGAGGATCTCCTCCAGGCTGCGCACGAGGGCGTCGATCAGGTCGTCGGCGCCCGCCGCGCCGGCCACGGCCTGGTCCAGCGATTCGCCGCGCACCTCAGACTCACGGCGCACGACCTCGACCAGCAGACGCTCCTTGGAACCGAAGTAGTAGTGCAGCAGCCCCCGCGAGACCCCCGCCTCGCGAGCGACGCGGTCAAACGTCGAGCCCGCGATGCCTCGCTCGGCGACGCTGGCGCGCATGGCCTCGACGATCCGCACCGCCTTGTCGGAAGGGAGATCGCCGGCAAGCGAGCGCTCGAGTGCGGTGGCCGCCTGCATCCGGGGCAAGTCTATGCGCTGCGGCACGGGACGCGAAAAGGGCGCCACGGGGGCGCCCTTACGCAGGTGCTGCTGAAAAGCGCTGTGCGCGCTAGGCGGCGGGGACGGCGCTCGCCGGAGGTGGCGTGGGCGTGCCGACCGGCGGCGTGTACTGGAACTCCTCCTCGGCGCCGAACAGGGTGTCGAGCACCTTGGAACGCAGCCCCTCGGAGAGGGTCAGCGCGATGACGGCGCCGATCATGACGACCAGGAGCTTGCGGCCGAGCCCGCGCTTCTTCTTGGGCTTGGAGTGCTTGGGCGCGTCGGACAGGGCCATGGCGGCGTCGCGGACCGCCTCGGCCGCGGAGCGCAGCTCGTTCTGCAGCTTCTTGTCCTCGATCAGGGCCTTCTGCGGCGCTTTTGCATGGCTCAGCCGGTTGGCCGCGCTCTTGCCGGAGTCAAGCGCCGTACGCACGTTGTCGCGCAGCTCCGCGTCCTCGATGAGGCGCTGGAGGTACGGGTTGGCCTTGGTGATGTTGGCCAGGTCGGCGGTATTGAACGGCACCGCCTTTGCGACTTTCTTTCGTCGTGATCCCATTGGTCTCCCTCAGGTGGTCATGGGCGGATGAGTGGTCAGGATACGCGATACCCCTTTTGCGGCCGTCGAGTCAGCGCGACCTCCAAAACCTCGTCGATCGTCGAGACGAACACGAAGCGCAGGGACTTTCGCAGATGCTCGGGGATCTCGTCGATGTCGGGCTCGTTGAGCTCAGGCGCGACGATGGTGTGGATGCCACTGCGCTGGGCCGCCAGTGCCTTCTCCTTGAGGCCACCGATCGGCAGCACCTGCCCGGTGAGGGTCACCTCGCCGGTCATGGCCACGTCGGAACGGACCGCCCGGCCCGAGAGCAGCGAGGTGAGCGCGGTCACCATCGTCACCCCGGCGCTCGGCCCGTCCTTCGGGGTCGCCCCCGCCGGCACATGGATGTGGATGTCGTGGGTGGCAAACCAGTCGTCGGGCAGATCGGGGAACAGCTCGGGCGCGTTGGCGCGCACGTAGGAGCGCGCCGCCTGGGCTGACTCGCGCATCACGTCGCCCAGCTGGCCGGTGATCGTGAGCTGCCCGCTCCCGGGCATGGCGGTGGCCTCGACGAACAGGACCACCCCGCCCACCGGGGTCCACGCCAGGCCGGTGGCGACGCCGGGGCGCGACGTGCGCCGCCGCGCCTCGGAATAGAACTTGCGCTTGCCCAGCAGCTCGCGGACGCGCGGCTCGGTGATGCTCATCTTGCGCTTGAGCGTCCCCTCGGCCACCTGGCGCGCGACCTTGCGCACGACCGAGCCGATCTCGCGCTCGAGCTGGCGCACGCCCGCCTCGCGCGTGTAGTCGGAGATGATCGTCTTCAGCCCGGAGTCGGTGAAGGCGATCCTCGCGCTGCTCAGGCCGTTGCGCTCGATCTGGCGCGGCACGAGATAGCGCTTGGCGATCTGGAGCTTCTCGGCCTCGGTGTAGCCCGCGAGCTGGATGACCTCCATACGGTCGCGCAGCGGCCCCGGGATCGTGTCCAGATTGTTGGCCGTGGTGATGAACATGACCTCTGAGAGGTCGAAGGGGAGGTCCAGGTAGTAGTCGCGGAAGGTGGCGTTCTGCTCGGGGTCGAGCACCTCGAGCATCGCGCTGGACGGGTCGCCGCGGAAGTCCGACCCCATCTTGTCGATCTCGTCGATCATGAACAGCGGGTTGTTGGCCCCGGCGTCGCGCAGCGCCCGGATGATCACGCCGGGCATGGCCCCGATGTAGGTGCGCCGGTGCCCGCGGATCTCGGCCTCGTCGCGCATGCCGCCGACGCTGATGCGCTCGAACTCGCGGCCCAATGCCCGCGCCACGGAGCGCCCCAGCGACGTCTTGCCGACGCCGGGAGGGCCGACGAAGGTGAGGATCGAGCCGGCGGGCCGGCGCTTACCGTCGCCGTTGGCGGAGCCGATCAGCGACCGCACGGCCAGGAACTCCAGGATGCGCTCCTTGACCTGCTCGATGTCGTAGTGGTCGCGGTCGAGGACCCGCCGGGCATGGGCGAGGTCGAGGTTGTCCTCGGTGGAGGTGTCCCACGGCAGCGAGGCGATCCACTCCAGGTAGGTGCGCACGACCCCGTACTCGGCCATCGCCGGCTGCAGTCGCTCCAGTCGCCCGAGCTCGCGCTCGACCTGCTTGGAGACCTCCTCGGGCAGCCGGAGCCCCTCGAGCTGCTCACGCAGCTCCTTGACCTCGGCCTGGGCCTCGTCGCCCTCGCCCAGCTCGTCCTGGATCGCCTTGAGCTGCTGGCGCAGGAAGAAGTCGCGCTGACCCTTCTGCAGCTCGGACTGGACCTGGGACTGGATCTTGGTGTCGAGCGCCACCACCTCGAGCTCCCGGGCGAGGATCTCCGACAGGCGGCGCAGGCGCTTGGTGACGTCGAGCTCCTCGAGCAGCGCCTGCTTCTCCTCGGTCGGCAGCCGCAACGCGCCGCCGATGAGGTGGCTGAGCATCACCGGGTCGTCGACGTTGGCGACCATCACCTGCAGCTCCTCGGGCAGGTAGGGCACCTGGCCGACGATGCTGGAGAAGGTGCGCTGGACGTTGCGGGCCAGCGCCTCGAGCTGGGCGGTCTCGCGCACCCGGTCGCGCGCGTGCTCGACCTCGGCCACCAGATAGGGCTCGGTCCGGACCCACTCGCTTCACGCGCACGCGAGGGCCGCCCTGGATGAGGACGCGCAGCGTCCCGTCGGGCAGGCGCACCATCCGCGCGATCGCCCCCAGCACGCCGACGGAGTACAGCTCGTCGGGGCCCGGCGACTCCACCTCCGCGTCGCGACCGGCAATCAGCACGATCGAGCGGTCGCCGCGCAGGACGTCGTTGACGAGCTCGAGGCTGCGCGGCTGGCCGATGTTGAGCGGGATGACCAGGTCGGGGAAGGTCACCGAGTCGCGCAGCGGCAGCACGCCGACCTGCGCGGGCAGACGGCGGAACCCGTTCTCCTGCTCCTGGTCGGCCTCGCCCGTCGCGGTTCCGACGTCGAGCACGGTCATTGCCCGTCGCCGCTCTGGATCGGAACCTCGCGGCGGGCCTCCGGGCGGCCGACGAGCGGAAGCTCGACGCGGAGCATCCCGTCCTCATAGCGGGCGCTGATGCGCTCGGCGTCGACGTCGGCGCCGAGCTCGATGAGGCGGCGGAAGGATCCCCGTTCGATCTCGATCTGCTGATAGCCGTCGGGGGGTGGCTGGGCCGGGCCGCGGCGGCCGGCCAGGAACAGCTTGCGGCCCTCGATCTGGAGCGCGATGTCCGCGGGGTCCATGCCGGCGAGCTCCGCCGTCACGATCGCCCGGGGCGGATCGGAGGCGTAGGCGACGTCGACCGCAGGCCATTGGCCGGTATGCCGGCGCGACAGCCCGGAGCGCTCGAACACGTCCCCGAAGAGCTCGTCCATCTCGCGGCGCATCCGTTCGAAGTTGGCAAACAGGTCCCGCTCCGACATGGCCTAAGCGTAGCCCGCTCGCGGGGTCCCGGCTTACCGCCGGAACAGATGCACCATTTCGCGGTGGCGCGCGCTCGCCGGGCGCCACTCAGACGCTGTAGACGGCGCCCTCAGAGGCCATCTCCACCGGTCCGCCGAAGCCGTCGGCGCCCTCCGCCCGCGTGAGCTCGGGGTCGAGCTCGTCGGAGTAGTGGGTGAGCACGAGGCGGTGCGCGCCCGCCCCCTTCCCGTGCTCGCCGGCCTCGCGCGCGGTCAGGTGCCCGCGCGTGCCGTCGCGCTCCGGCCGCGGGAGCGTGGCCTCGATCAACAGCACGTCGGTGTCTCGCGGCGAACTGCACCAGCTCGTCGTTGGGGCGGCAGTCGGCGCCGTAGGTGAACCTCGCCCCGTTGGAGGCCAGCTCGACCGCGAAGGTGGCGACGTAGTGCGGGACCTCGCAGAAGCGCACCGTGAACGGCCCCAGCGACAGCTCGTCGTCGACCGCGTACTCGTGCACGTCGAACGCGGTCTCGATCAGGTCGTCGTTGCCCCAGCAGCTCACCACGCGGCGCAGGACCTCGGTGCCGCCGGCGGGCAGGTACAGACGGGGACGCGCCGGATCGGCGGTGCCCGGCCAGCCGGCGACCGGCACGGGCTGCTGGCGGGGGGCGTAGCGCAGCGCGTAGCTGAACGGCACGAGATCGAGAAAGTGGTCGGCGTGCATGTGGGTGATGACCACGGCGTCGATGTCGACGTAATCGCAGATCGGGCGCAGCTTGGAGAAGACGCCGTTGCCGCAGTCGACGAGCACGCTGGCGCCCTGCTCCTGCGCGAGATAGCCGCTGCATGCCCCGGCTGCGTCCTGCCAGGACGGCGACTTGCCAAGCACCATGACCTGCACTCCGCTCCTCCTCTGTCTCCGTCTGACACTCTAACCGTCGTGGCCGTGGTGCACACGCAAATGCCGTGGCTGTTCGCGGTCGTGTCGCACCGGTTCGAAGTGGCCGCCCTGGCCCTCGGAGGCCTGCTCGTCCTCGGGGCCCTGCTGTCGGGCTTGGCCCGCCGAACGTTCGTCTCGCTCACCGCGGTCTTCGTGGTCGCCGGCTTCATCCTCGGCGACGGCGTCACCGGGGTGCTGCACCTCGATCCGCGCTCGCCGTTCGTGTCCGAGCTGGCCACCGTCGCGCTCATCGTCATCCTGTTCCGCGACGGGCTCGAGGTGGACGGCGAGCTGCTGCAGTCACACTGGAGCCTGCCGTTGCGCAAGCTGGTCCTGGCCATGCCCCTCACCGCGGTGATCATCGCCGCCGGCACGAAGCTGCTCACCGGCCTGTCATGGACCGAGTCGTTCCTGGTGGGAGCATTGCTCTCGCCCACCGATCCGGTGCTGTCCTCGAGCGTCGTCACCAATCCGCGGGTCCCGGCGGTGGTCCGTCACTCGCTCAACCTCGAGTCGGGACTCAACGACGGGCTGGCCCTGCCGGCGGTGCTGGCCTTCACCGCCGCGCTGGCGGCGGACGGCGGCCACTTCGTGTGGTGGCGCTTCGTGATCGAGAACATCGCGCTCGGCTTCGCCGTGGGCCTCGCGGTGGGATTCGCCGCCGCGTGGCTGGCCCCGCGCGACGTGCGCCTTGAGAACGGCATCCCGGCGCATCAGCGCTCGCTGTTCGCGCTGGGGACCGCCTTTGCCACCTACGGGCTGGCCGTGCTCACGCCGCACGGCAACGGCCTGATCGCGGTCTACGTCGGGGCGATCGTGCTCGGCGTCCGCCGCCCGGACGTCCGCGCGCTACTTCGAGCGCCAGGCCGCCGACCTCGTCGAGCTGGTCAAGCTGGGGATCTTCGTGGTGTTCGGGGCCGTGCTCACGCTGGACGGGTTGTTCGGCTCCGGGTGGGCCGCGGTGGGCGTGGTGGCCGTCACGCTGCTCGTCGCCCGCCCGGTGGCGGTGTTCACGGCGCTGGCCGGGACCCGCACCGACACGGCAACACGGGCGTTCATGTCGTGGTTCGGTCCCAAGGGGGTGGCCACGATGACCTTCTCACTGCTCGTGCTCGGTCAGCGCATCAGCGCCGGCGCGACGATCTTCAACCTCGCCGCGCTGACGGTGTTCTGTTCGATCCTCGTCCACGGCATGACCGACACCGCGGGCGCCGAGTGGCTGGCGCGGCGAGAGGAGGCGAGCAGTGGCGGCGCTGAGCGGCCGGTGGCGGACGTCTAGTGGCCGTCGCGGTCGCCGTGGCGCGAGGTGTCCATCACCCAGCCCATGAAGATGGCGACCAGGATGAAGGCGATGAATCCGCCGATCAGCGGCCAGTACATGGCGCGAACCTTACCCCAGGGCCCGGGACGGTGGGGTCACGCGTGCAGCGCGACCTGCTCGTTGGGCGTGGGGAACGCCCAGGCCACCTGCTGGCGCCGCTCCTGGCGAAAGACGAAGTGCAGCTGACTGGGGGGACGCAGGCCGTCGGGATGCGCCGGGCGGAACGTGGCGCAGGGCTCGGTGTCGGCCACCGCGCACAGCAGATTCTGACGAAAGAAGCAGTTCTCGCAGCTCGCCTTCGCGACGGGCGCCCGACCATTTGCCATACGTCTCCTCGACCCCAATCTCTGAAACTCACGCCGGAAGCAAGGCGGGCATCAAAGCGGATTCCACCCCTCTTCGCAAAGCGCATTCCCGGAAATCGCGGGTCTTTTCACATGACGGGAAAAACCGCCAAAATGCGGGGACTTTGCGTGATGAGGCGGGCACCGCCCGCAATTTCCGTAGCTTTGAGGTCGCGATGAGCGCCCCCTCTGACAACGCCGGCGCGGACGGATGGTCGAGCCGGCCGCGCACGCTGGCCGAGTACGAGCGCGCGGCGCGGGAGCGGATGAGCCAGGAGGCGCTCGGGTACATCGACGGCGGCGCCGGCGACGAGCTCACGCTGGCCGACAACGTCGCCGCCTGGCAGCGCTGGGCGCTGCGGCCCCGGATGCTCGTCGGGGCGAGCAGCTGCGACCCGAGCGTGACGGTACTCGGGGTGCGACGGCCACATCCGGTGATCGTGGCGCCGACGGCCTTCCAGCGCCTCGCGCACCCCGACGGCGAGCTCGCCATCGCCCGGGCGGCGGCGGCCACCGACACCGTGATGTGCGTGTCGACGTTCGCCAGCGCCGGGGCGGCGACGGTCGCCGACGGGGTCCCCGAGGTGGCACGGTGGTTCCAGCTCTACGCCCTCACCGACCGCGCCGTGACCCGCGAGCTGATCGACGACGCCGCCCGGCGCGGGTACGAGGCGCTGGTGGTGACCGTCGACCGGCCGGTTCTCGGCATCCGCGAGCGCGAGTGGGATGTGAGCCTGCGCGACCCCGTGGCCGACATCCCGCGCCATGACCCCACGCAGACGCCCGGCGTCCCGGCGGCAGCGCTGTACGGGCAGATCGACCCGGACCTGCGTTGGTCAGACATCGCGCGCTTCGCCGCCGAGACCGAGCTGCCGGTCCTGGTGAAGGGGATCCTCACCGCCGAGGACGCCGAGCTGGCCGTCGCCCACGGCGCGGCGGGCGTGGTGGTCTCCAATCACGGCGGGCGCCAGCTCGACACGGTCCTGTCGGGCGCCGACGCGCTGGGCCCGATCGCCGACGCCATCGCCGGCCGCATCGACGTGCTCGTCGACGGCGGCATCCGGCGCGGTACCGACGTCGTCAAGGCTCTCGCTCTCGGCGCGAGCGCGGTGCTCATCGGCCGCCCGGTGACCTGGGGCCTGGCGGTGGCCGGGGCCGACGGCGCCCAGCACGTACTGGAGACGCTGTTGGCCGAGGTCGTCAACGCACTGGCTCTGGTCGGCTGTCCCCGCGCCGCCGATCTCGACGCGAGCTTCGTGACCCCCGCACCCTGGACGGGACCGCCTCGATGACGGTCCTCGTGACCGGCATCACCGGCTACGTGGGATCGGTCCTCGCCGCGCGGCTGGCGCAGGAGGGCCACGCGGTCCGCGGCTTCGCGCGCTCACCCGAGCGGGTGGCTCTCGACGTGCCGGTGGTCGCCGGCGACGCCGTGTCGGGCGAAGGGCTGGCCGCGGCGCTGGACGGCATCGACGTCGCCTACTTCCTCATCCACGGTATGGAACCGGCCAACGGCGGGCCGTTCGCCTCTCGCGAGCGCGAGGCGGCCGAGCGCTTCGCCGCCGCCGCACGGACGGCGGGAGTGACACGCATCGTGTACCTCGGCGGCATCGCCCCTCCCGACGGCGCCCACTCGGCGCACCTGGCCAGCCGGCTGGCGGTGGAGGACATCCTGCTCGAGGCTGTGCCCGACTCGGTCGCGCTGCGGGCGTCGATCGTCATCGGCGCACGGTCACGTTCGTTTCGCTTCCTGGTCCGGCTGGTCGAGCGCCTGCCGGTGCTCGCCTACCCGGCGTGGCAGTCCAACCGCACCGCGCCGATCGACGAGCGCGACATCATCATGATGCTGACACGGGCCGCCACGTCTGACCGGGTGACGGGCCGGCGGCTGGACGTGGGCGGTCCCGACGTGGTCACCTACGGTGAGCTGATCGGACGGATTGCCGACCTCATGCTCGTCGACCGGCCCGCACTGCGGTTCAAGCGGCTATCGGCCACGCCGATCGCCAGCCGGGTGGCAGCGGTCATCGCCGGGGAGCAGTGGCAGCTCGTGGGCCCGCTGATGGAGAGCCTGGACACCGACCTCCTGCCCGAGGACGATGAGGCTGCACGGCTCCTCGGGGTCAGGCTCCACTCACTTGATGCCGCGATCGAGCACGCGCTGGCCGTGTGGGAGCGTGAGGAGCCGCTCGCCGCACGGTGAGCGGGGCGCCACGTGAGACGTGACGCCTCCGGCGCATGTCGTTAGTGTGCCCGGCACTCGGCGGACACCGACTACTCTCGCCCCGGACCCATGAGCACCGTTTCAGCCAAGATCAGCATCGACGCGCCCATCGAGCGGGTGTGGGAGACCGTCATGGATCCCGCCCGGCTGGGTGACTGGGTGACGATCCACAAGTCCGTGGCCAATGTCTCGGACGCGCCGCTGCGCGCCGGCTCGACGATGGATCAGTCGATGCACGTCCGCGGGCTCACGTTCAAGGTGCATTGGACGCTGATGTCGGTTGACAGTCCGCGCCGCGCCGAGTGGGAGGGCGGCGGCCCGGCGCACTCCACGGCCGTCATCCGATACGAGCTCTCCAGCGATGGTGAGGGTCGCACAACATTTCGGTACACCAACGAGTTCCACGTCCCGGGTGGACGTCTGGGCAACGTTGCCAGTCGCATGATCGTCGGCGCCACCTCTGAGCGTGAGGCGACGAAGTCACTCCAGCGGTTGAAGGCACTCGTCGAGCGAAACTGAACCACGATCTGCACGGACCGGGGTCGCGGGTTGTATCGTCTTACACGATTACGTCTAACTCTTGCCGCGGAGGTGGCCCAAGTTGGCAGATTTCGTTGACAGTACCGTGAAGGACATCGACAAGCGATTGAGCGAACTCAAGGTTGAGGTGTCAAAGCTTGAGGCCGCTCGGGCGGCACTTGTCGGTGGGCGTCGCGGCCCGGGTCGCCCGTCGAGCGCCAACGGCGCCAGCGCGACTCCCCGCCGCCGCACCGCTCGCCGTGCCGGTCGTCCTCGGGGACGCCGGGGTGGCAACACCCGCGCCAACCAGGCGCTGGCGCTCGTGCGCGAGAAGCCGGGCATCACCATCCCGGAGATCGCGTCGTCGCTCAAGATCGAGCCGAACTACCTGTACCGCGTCATGCCCAAGCTGGTCGAAGACGGTCAGGTCACACGCGAGGGCCAAGGCTGGCACCCCGCAGCTGCGAAGTAGTGGACCGCCTCAGGTTCGCCTGAGGCGACCCTGCCGCAGCCCGGACCGGGAGCGGCAAGATGCCGCCGCGATCGATGTGAACGATCGCGGCGGCGCAAGGGCTCGTGACATGACGAGCCGAGGCCGGAACCCTCTTAGATGAGCCCCAACTGCTTGACGGCGTCACGCTCGTCATTGAGCTCTTTCACCGTGGCGTCGATGCGCTCACGTGAGAAGTCGTCGAGCTCGAGTCCCTGGACGATCGAGTACTCGCCGCCCGAACACGTGCAGGGGTAGCCGGAGAAGATCCCTTCGGCGACGCCATAGGACCCGTCGGAGGGAATGGCCATCGACACCCAGTTACCGTCGGGCGTGCCGTTGACCCAATCGCGCACGTGATCCAACGCGGCATTGGCGGCCGAGGCGGCGCTGGAGGCGCCACGTGCCTCGATGATCGCGGCTCCGCGCTTCTGGACGGTGGGAATGAAATCGCTTTCGATCCAGTCGCGGTCGCCGATGGCCTCGGCGGCATTGGCACCCTTGACCTTGGCGTGGAAGACGTCGGGGTACTGGGTGGCGGAGTGGTTGCCCCAGATCGTCATGTTGGTCACGTCACTGATCGCGGCACCCGTCTTGCCGGCGACCTGGGCGATGGCGCGGTTGTGGTCCAGGCGCATCATCGCGGTGAACCGCTCCCTGGGCACGTCCGGGGCGTTGGACGCCGCGATCAGGCAGTTGGTGTTGGCCGGGTTACCGACGACGAGCACCTTGAGATCGGACGCCGCGTGATCGTTGAGCGCCTTGCCCTGCGGCTTGAAGATCCCGCCGTTGGCTTCGAGCAGATCACCGCGCTCCATGCCCTTGGTGCGAGGCCGCGCGCCGACGAGCAGCGCAACGTTCACCCCGTCGAACGCCTTCACCGGGTCGTCGTAGATGTCGACGCCGGTGAGCAGCGGGAAGGCGCAGTCGTCAAGCTCCATCGCGGTGCCTTCGGCTGCCTTGACCGCCTGGGGAATCTCCAGGAGGGACAAGTGAACAGGGGTTTCGGGGCCCAGGAGGTGCCCACTGGCGATCCGGAACAGGAGCGCGTAGCCGATCTGGCCGGCCGCGCCCGTCACTGCAACTTTGACTGAACTCTTACTCATAACTAAAGGACGTCTTACCTTTCTAGTGTCTGGTCAGGCGGTCAAGCATCCAGGTCCACGCCGTACACGTCGCCGAGCTTAGCCTTGAGGTAGCTGGTGAACGGGGCGACCGACATCGGGCCGCCGGCTTCACGGGCCAGCAGTTCGGCGGTCGTGAATTTCGCCCCGTGACGGTGCACACGCTCTCTGAGCCACTCACGCAGAGGGCCGAGCTCGCCCGCGGCGAGCTGATTCTCGAGGTCTGACAGGTCCGCCTGCCCGCGCTCCCACAACTGCCCGGCGATGAGGTTGCCCAGCGCATACGTGGGGAAGTACCCGATCAGCCCGGCCGACCAGTGCACGTCCTGCAGCACCCCGTCGACATCACTGTCGACCGGGATCCCGAAGTACTCCTCGAAGCGGGCGTTCCATGCCTCGGGCAGGTCGCGTACCGCGAGGGTCCCATCGATGAGTGCCTGCTCGAGCTCGAAGCGCAGGATGATGTGCAGCGCGTACGTGGCCTCGTCGGCCTCCACGCGGATATAGCTCGGCGTGACGCGGTTGACCGCGCGATAGAGCTGGTCGGCGTCGAGATCTGCCAGCTCCTCGCCGCCCAGCGCGGCGATCCGCGGGGCCAGGACCGTGCAGAACGCGCGCCCGCGTCCCACCATGTTCTCCCACAGGCGGCTCTGAGATTCGTGCATGCCCAGTGACTCGGTGCCGCCGATCGGCAAGCGGCGCAGCCGACGCGGGAGCCCCGCCTCGTACAGGCCGTGCCCGCACTCGTGCATCGCACCGTAGAGGCCCGTGGGCCAGAAACGCTCGTCCCAGCGGGTGGTGATCCGGACGTCGCCACCGCCGATGCGCGTGGCGAATGGGTGCACCGTGTCATCCAGCCGCCACCCGGCATCGTCGAAGCCCATCAACCGGACCACCTCGCGCACCAACTCACGCTGAGCCGCCACCGGGAATCTGGCGTGCAGCGGAGCCTCGTCGACGGGCTCCGCGGCGGCGATGCGGGCGATCACCGGCACCAGCTCGGCCTTGAGCTCGGCGAACAGGGCCGCCACCTCACGCGTGGGGAGCTGGGGCTCGTAGTCATCGAGCAGCACGTCATAGGCGCACTCGAACTCATCGCTGGCGCTGTGGCATTCGACATAGCGCCGCGCCAGCTCGAAGTTGTGCTCCAGGTAGGGCACGAAGCTCTGGAAGTCACCCTTCTGGCGCGCCACGATCCACGCCTCCTGTCCCACCGACGCCGCACGTGCGAGCTCGGCGGCGAGGTCTGGAGGCACGCGCCGGGCCTTGTCCCACTGGCGACGGACCAGCGCGATGAGGCGCGCGTCATCGCCGTCGGGGTCGGCGCCGTTGAGCTCAGCACCCGCCCCCTCGAGCAACCGGCCGGTCTCGCTGTCGACGAACATCTCGTGGCTGATGCGGGTGAGCGTGGCCAGCGATTCCGCACGCGCCTCGCCGCCCCCCGGAGGCATCATCGTCTGTTGGTCCCAGTGGGCCAGCGACAGCGCATGGGCCAGGTCGGCCAGCTGTCCAAGGCGCTGCTTGAGACCGTCAAGGCGCTCACTCATCTCATGTCTCCTGAATTTCGAAGGCGCAAATTGCGCCTATGAGACCATTGCACCATGTTGCGCCGGTCGACCTCGATCAAGCTGTTCGATGCGTTCGGCATCCGGATCGGCGTCGACGGCAGCTGGTTCGTCGTCCTGTTCCTGATGATCTTCATCCTGTCGGGGCCGTTCCGGGACACGCTGCACAGCTCCGACGGCGTCGCGTACGTGACGACGGTGGTGAGCGTCCTCTTGCTGTTCGGCTCACTCATCGTGCACGAGCTGGGGCACGCTCTGGTGGCGCGGCGGCAGGGAATCGAGGTGGAGAAGATCAATCTGAACCTGTTCGGTGGACTCACGCAGATGACCCGTGACGCGGCATCGCCCGGAGAGGACTTCAAGGTCGCGATCGCAGGCCCACTCGCGACGTTCGGCGTCATCCTATTGTGCCTCGCCATCGATCTGCCAATCGTGGGCACCAGTCGGCTCGGGCACGCCATCGTCCTGGACTCGACGATCCGCATCACCCCGGTGCTCCTGTCACTGAGCTGGCTGCTGTTGATGAACGTCCTGCTGCTGGCGTTCAACATCCTCCCGGCGTTCCCCCTCGACGGCGGTCGCGTGGCGCGTTCCATCGTCTGGAGGGTGACTGGGGATAAACGCCGGGGCACGGTCGCGGCCAGTCGCATGGGGCAGGGGCTGGCCCTGCTCATGGCCGGTCTCGGGCTGTACTGGACAGCGGCGGCGGCCAGCTTCGGCGGCGTGTGGCTGATCGCGCTGGCCTACCTCATGTGGCAGTCGTGCAAGGGCGCGTTGCTCCAGTCGAGGCTGGCGGAGCGCATCGAAGGGGTCCGGGTCGCCGACATCATGGACACCCACCCGGTGGCGATCCCGGACGTGACGCCCGTGACCGAGGCCGTGGACGCCTTCTTCCTGCGCTACCAGCAGCCATGGCTCCCGGTCGTCGATGACACCGGCCATCTGCTCGGGATCGCACGGCAGGAGCGGGCTCAGGCCTCGATCGACGGCGGCGAGGCGTGGCTGACGACGGGTGCGGTGCTCGAGTCCGACGGCGCTCCGGGCCTGCGGGTGCAGGAGGATCGGCCGATCTCAGAGCTTCTCGCCTCCGAGACGCTGGGCAAGCTGGGCGCGATCATGGCCGTCGATGCCGAGGGCGTCCTGCGGGGCGTCGTCACCGTCGACCAGGTCCGCCGGGCGCTCGCGTCGGCCTTCGGCCGCTCGATGGCCTGAGAGCCCGGGCGATTGAGGGCGCGGCGTCACGCCATCGGCCTCATTTATATTGCTTTGAATGCCCTCCCATGACGTACTGATCATCGGCGCCGGGCTGGCCGGTCAGCGCGCCGCGCTGGCGGCTGCGCAAACGGGCGCCACCGTGGCGATCATCTCGAAGGTCCATCCGGTGCGCTCCCACTCGGTGGCGGCCGCCGGCGGCATCAACGCCGCGCTGAACCCCGAGGACACGTGGGAGTCGCACGCGTTCGACACCATCAAGGGCTCGGACTATCTGGGCGACCAGGACGCGATCGAGGTCATGTGCCGCGAGGCCCCCGGCGAGATCCTCTGGCTCGAGCACGCCGGCGTCACCTTCCACCGCAACGAGCGCGGCAACCTCGGCACCCGCGCCTTCGGCGGCGCCTCGGCCGCCCGCACCTACTACGTCGCCGACATCACCGGCCACGCCATCCTCCACGTGCTCTACGAGCAGCTGATGAAACACTCGGACACCGTGGACCGCTACGAGGAGTGGTTCACCACCGACCTGCTCCAGGACGACGCCGGCCGCTGCATCGGCGCGATCTGCCGCAACCTGCGCGATGGCCGACTCGAGGTGTTCAACGCCAAGGCCGTGATCCTGGCCTCCGGCGGCGCCGGGCAGGCCTACCGGCCGACCACCAACGGCCTGATCGTCACCGGCGACGGCATCGCCCAGGCCTACCGGATCGGGGCCCGGCTGATGGATATGGAGATGATCCAGTACCACCCGACCACGCTGGCGGGCAACGGGCTGCTCATCACCGAGGGCGCCCGCGGAGAGGGCGCCTGGCTGCTCAACGCCAACGGCGAACGCTTCATGGAGAAGTACGCGCCCAACAAGCTCGAGTTGGCCTCGCGCGACGTCGTCTCCCGCGCCGAGCAGACCGAGATCAACGAGGGCCGCGGGTTCCCCGACGGGACGGTGGCCCTGGACATCACCAAGGTCCCGCGCCGGCGCACCCTGGAGGCGCTGCGCGAGATCGTCAACATCGGGCGCGATTTCGCGGGCGTGGACATCACCCGCGAGCCGATCCACATCCACCCCGGCCAGCACTACATCATGGGTGGGGTCAAGACCGACGTCGACGGCCAGACGACGATCCCAGGGCTCTACGCCGCGGGCGAGGTGGCCTGTGTGTCGGTCCACGGCGGCAACCGGCTCGGCGCCAACTCACTCCTGGACACGCTCATCTTCGGCCGGCGCTCGGGCGAGCACGCCGCCCAGCAGGCGCTGCACATGACGATGCCCACCACGCCGTCGACGCGCGCATCGGACACCGAGCGCTACATCAAGGCCATCATCGACCGGCCGTCCGGCGGCCGCCGCGTGGCCTCGATCAAGGATGAGCTCGGCGACACGATGAACAAGTACGTGGCCGTGTTCCGCGACGCCGACGGGCTCAACAAGGCTCACGAGATCGTCCGGCGGCTCAAGGAGGAGGCGCCCAACGCGTCGATCGACGACCGCGGCACGGTGTTCAACCAGGACGTGATCGGGGCGATCGAGCTCGGCTACATGCTCGACTGTGCCGAGGCGATCGTGGTGGGTGCGCTGGAGCGCAAGGAGTCGCGCGGAGCTCAGTTCCGCACCGATTTCCCAGAGCGCAACGACGACGAATGGCTCAAGCACATCGACGTCACCGCCAACGGCGACGATGTGCCAACGGTCAGCTACTCACCGGTGACCATCACCAAGTGGGAGCCCCAGGAAAGGACGTATTAGACCGTGCCTGAGTATCTGCTGAAGATCCGCCGGTACGACCCCAAATCTGGCGAGGCCGCCTACTGGGACGAGCACCGCGTGGAGCTGGGGGCCCGCAACTCGGTGCTGGACGCCATCCTGAAGATCCGCGACGAGGTCGACGGCTCGGTCGGGATCCGCTGCTCGTGTCAGCAGGCGATCTGCGGCTCGTGCGGCGTGCGCATGAACGGCAAGCCGGGACTGGCCTGCAACACCCACCTGGAGGAGGCCGCGGCGCGAATGCACGGCGCCGGGTGGAATGCTCCGGCCCCCGGCGACGTGGTCAGCCCATATGCCGAGGAGGGCGAGGGCGAGGCCGGCACCACCCCGGCGGGCGTCATCGAGGTCGAGCCGATGGGCAACATGCCCGTCATCCGCGACCTGATCGTCGACATGGACGCGGTGCACTGGAAGAAGATCCAGCGCGTCACGCCCTACCTCATCAACAAGCAGCCGGTCCCCGAGCGCGAGTACATCGTGCCGCACGAGAACATGGTCGACATCACCCAGACCATGGCCTGCATCCAGTGCGGGGCGTGCGTGTCGGACTGTCTCTCCATGGAGATCGACCCGCTGTTCGTCGGCCCCGCGGCCCTGGCCAAGGCCTACCGCTTCGTCGGGGACCCGCGCGACGCCGAGCACGCTGAGCGGCTGAAGGACCTCTCCGAGGACGAGCACGGGATCTACGACTGCACCCACTGCTTCAACTGCATCGACGCCTGCCCCAAGGAGGTGGCGCCGATGAGCCAGATCATGCGCCTGCGCCGCCGGGCCGGAGCCGACTACGAGATCTCCGACCGCAACAACGGTCACCGGCACGAGGAGTCCTTCGTCACGCTGGTGCGCGACTACGGCCTGCTGCACGAGGCCGAGCTGCTGCCGCGCAGCTTCGGCGGCAACTCATGGTTCGGCAAGTTTCATCCCGCCGCGGGTCAGGTGCTGCTCAAGTCATTGCCGGCGATCGTCCCGGCGGTGCTCAAGGGCAAGGTCAACATCAAGACCGCGATCCTCGGGCACAAGATCGCCAAGCCGGATCTGGACGCCGTCAAGCGGATCTTCAAGAAGGTCGACGACCGCAAGGACCGGGTGGAGCTGAACCTCTACGTGAGTGGCTACGAGGACGATCCCGAGCCCGCGCCGGTGGGGGCGGCGGCGGCCGCATCAACGTCAGGAGAGGGACCCGAGTCCGCCTCGAGCGAAAGCGAGACGTCATGAAGGTTGCCTACTGGCCGGGCTGCGTGAGCCGCGGGTTCACGCCGGAACTGCACGGTTCGATGGCCAAGGTCGCGCCGCTGCTCGACCTCGAGCTCGTCGAGCTCGACCGGGGCGCGTGCTGCGGCGCCGGCGTCATCGCCGAGCACAACCAGGAGCTGGCCGACACGCTCAACGCGCGCACCTTCGCGCTGGCCCAGCAGACCGACGGCGAGCTGATGATGAACATCTGCTCCACCTGCCAGGGCGCGCAGTCCGAGTGCCAGGAGCGCTTGGACGCCAACACCGAGTACCGCGACTACATCAACGGCAACCTCGCCGATGAGGGCCTGAGCTATGAGAAGGGCCTCACCAACAAGAACCTTCTGTGGCTGCTGGTGGAGGAGATCGGGCTGGACACGCTGCGCTCCAAGGTGACGCGCCCGCTCACCGACCTCAAGGTGGGCCCCTTCTACGGCTGCTACATCGTCCGCCCCGTCCACCGCCTGCACATCGACGAGGAGCACCCCCGCGATCGCTACATGCACATGGTCATCGAGGCGCTCGGCGGCACGGTGATCGACTACGCGGGCGTCTACAAGTGCTGTGGGTTCCCCATCATCACCATGAACATGGAGGCGTCGCTGAAGATGGCGGGCCGCCACGTCGGGGACGCCATCGACGCCGACGCCGATTGCCTGGTCGTGCCCTGCCCTTTGTGCCATCTCAACCTCGACCTCCAGCAGCCGCTGGCGGCCAAGCAGGTGGGACGGGACCTCGGGCTGCCGGTGCTCCATCTCCCCCAGCTGCTCGGCCTGGCCATGGGCCTCGACCCCAAGGAGCTGGGCATGAGCAAGCACGTGGTCAAGCCGACGTCGGTGATCGACTGGTCGGCGTCAGTGGTCGCAGGCGCCACCGCTTAGAACGCTGCACCCCGGGACCCTCCCTCGTCGATCCCGGGGCGCTACGTGGCCCTGTGAGAGAAAAGGCGCGAAGCCACCAGTTGTCCTCGCGCCTTGCCTCCCGTTGTTCCCTTGCCCGTCCCTCTTGGCCGCGCTGCCGCGACTCAGAAGATCAGCGGTGGGAAGTCTCCTCTGCGATCTGGGAATTTTCGTCCCCTTTTAGGGGTGAACTTCGGGGGATTCGGGGTACAAAGACGGGTGAGAACACCTCCCCCTCATATGCGGACGACTGAGGCAGAGGTCCAGAGGCCCACACACCCGCCGCAATTGAGCATCGCCAACCGCCAGCCGATCGACATCACGGTCGCGCAGTTTGAGGACATCGTCAATCGTGGCCTGCAATCGCTGATCGACGGCGACTCGCATCTGCGTCTGGTGGCGACCGACGTCCCCCAGGAGGAGATGGAGGCCACGCTGGGCGTGCACGACCCCGACGTGGCGATCCTCAACTTCGCCTCACTGTCGAGCCCGTCGGAGCTGCGCGACCTGCATGCCGCCTTCCCCGACGTCCGGCTGATGGTGCTGGCCAACCACCCGACGACAGCCGAGTGCCGCCAGATGATCGGCTTCGGAGCCACCGCCTGCCTGGCCAAGAACGCGGAGGCGCGCGACGTGCTGCACACGATCTATCTGGCCTCGCGGGGGATGCACGTGCTCCCCTCGGCCGGCGAGTCTCTGTACGAACCTTCGGGGCCCACTCCGCTGACGGCCCGAGAGGCCGACGTGCTCGAGCTGCTCCAGAGCGGGAGCTCCAACGCCGAGATCGCGGCTACCTTGCACGTCGGCGTGGAGACGGTCCGCACCCACGCGCGCCACATCTACCGCAAGCTGGGTGTGAGCACCCGTCGCGAGCTGCGCTCCACGGTCTAGCCTTCGGGGCGAGATGTCCGCTCACCGGCCTGACCGATCGGGACGGGGCGATACCCCGGCCGCGCGCCGGCGCGCTCGACGGCGCGCACTGAGCGGCGTCGATCCGGCATCGCCGGGCGAACCCAAGAAGATCCCGCGGCCCCCCAAGACGTCGCCGCGCCAGTCGGCCGCCTCCGCGCCCGCCGCGCCGGAGGAGCCGGAGACTGGCCGCGATGGACGGCCGTGGTTTGAGTGGCGCGGCTGGGACTCGGTCGTCACCTACGTCGTGCTCGCGGTGATGCTGGCCGGGGTGATCACCGGCCTGCACCGCCTGCTCGCCGCCGGCGTGCTGGTCATCGGGGTGTCCGCGCTGGCGTGGGGAGTCACCCACCGCCGCGGGCAACGGCGCACCACGAGCAGCTACGGCGTGCTCCTGGACTGGCTGCTCAACGTGCTGCCGCGGCCCGCCTATCTCGTCGTGTGCGTGGTGCTGACGGCGCTCGGGCTCGTCGGCGTGGTCGTCGGCTGACGGGCTACCAGGACTCGCCGTAGCGGTCGCCGAAGGCGAACTCCGACACCGGCTTGCGGCTGAGCTCGCGCGGCCACGGGTCCGAGCGGTGGCCGACCGAGATGTGGCCGGCGATCACGACCTCGTCGGGGATCGTCAGCAGCTCCCGGATCGCGGGCTCGGCGGGCACGAGGAGCGTGGTGAAGGCGGCCCCCAAGCCCTCGTGGCGCAGCCCGAGCAGGATGTTCTGGGCGAAGGGGTAGATCGAGGCGCCGCCGACGATGCTGGGACGGTCGAGCGACTCGTCGGTGATGGCCAGCGCGCTGACGTCCACGCACAGCAGCAGGTGGACGGGGACCTGGTCAAAGCGCCGGGCGTAGTCGTCGGCGCCCTGGAGCATGCGCAGCCGGCCCTTGGACAGGCCGCTGGCCTCCCCGGCATCCAGCGCCGCCCGGCCGCCCGTCTTGACCATGTAGGCGTCCCACGGCTCCTCATAGAGCTCGCGCAGCCGGCGGCGGATGTCGGGGTCGGTGATGACGATGACCCGCCATCCCTGGCGGTTGCCCCCGCTGGGGGCGTAGCGCGCATTGTCGAGGACGCGCTCGAGCACGTCGCGCGCGACCGGCTCGTCGGTGAAGTTGCGCGTCGACGGCGCGCAGCGCATCACCTCATAGAGCTCGTCGCCTGCCGGCACGTCGAGTGTCCTGACGCTAGGCGACCGGGGAGCCGGCGCGGTCGGCGACCAGCAGCTCCGCGATCTGGACCGCGTTGGTGGCGGCGCCCTTGCGCAGGTTGTCGGCGACCACCCACATCGACAGCGCCCGCGGATGGGAGTCATCCCCGCGGATCCGCCCCACGAACACCTCGTCGCGGCCTTCGGCCTGCAGCGGGCTGGGCACATGCTCCAGCGCGATGCCGGGGGCGTCGGCGAGCATCTCGCGGACGCGGTCGGCGGTGACCGGCTCGCGCGTCTGGAGGTTGACGGCGATCGAGTGCGACACCCGGACCGGGACCCGAACGCAGGTCACGGCGATACCGATCGACTCGTCCTCGAGGATCTTGCGCGTCTCGAACATCATCTTGCGTTCCTCATCGGTGTGGTCGTCGCCCTCGGCGAAGTTGCCGGCGGCGCCGATCACGTTGAACGCGATGTGGTCGGGGTAGAGCTCGGGCGCCGGCAGCTCGGTGCCGTCCAGGCTGGCCCGGGCCTGGCTGTCGAGCTCGTCGATCGCCTTCTTGCCGGTGCCCGACACCGACTGGTAGGTCGAGACGACCAGCCGCTCGATCCCGACCGCGCGCTGGATCGGGGCCAGCGCGACCATCAGCTGCATCGTCGAGCAGTTCGGGTTCGCGATCAGCCCGCGATGGTTCTTGAGCGCGTGCGGGTTGACCTCGGAGACGATCAGCGGCACCGACGGGTCACGGCGAAACGCCGAGGAGTTGTCGACCACGACCGCTCCGGCGTCGACGAACTTCGGCGCCCACGCGCGCGACGCGCTCGCCCCGGCGGAGAAGAGCGCGATGTCGATGCCGCTCAGGTCGGCGTCGTCATCGAGGACCTGGACCGCGCGGCCATCGATATCGAGCCCGGCGCTGCGGGCCGAGGCGAAGGGCACGATCTCGTCGGCGGGGAACGCGCGCTCGCGCAGCAGCTCCATCATCACCCGGCCGACGGCGCCCGTGGCGCCCACAACGGCAACGCGGGTCATCGTGGCCCCTGCTCGACCTCGATGCCGCCCTCGCCCAGCTCGAACGCCGAGTGCAGCGCGCGCACCGCCTGCGGCACGGACTCGGCGCGGATGATGCACGAGATCTTGATCGGGGAGGTGGAGATCATCTCGATGTTGATGCCCTCGGTCGCGAGAGTGTGAAAGACCTTAGCGGCCACCCCCGGGTGCGAGCGCATCCCGGCTCCCACGATCGAGACCTTGCCGATCTCACGGTCGGTATCCACGCGTGTCACCCCCAGTTCGGCCTGAACCGGGGCCAGGGCCGCCTCGGCGGCGCGCAGGTCCTCGGTCCCGATGGTGAAGGACACCTCGGCGTCGCGGCCGTCGGTGAGCGGCTCGTTCTGGATGATGGTGTCCACATTGCAGTTGGCGTCGGCGAGCGCCATGAAGATCGAAGCCGCCGCGCCGGGCCGGTCAGGCACCCCGACGAGCGTGATCCGCGCCTCGTCGGTGGAGTGGGTCACGGCGGTGATGAGCGGGTGTTCCATGGTCTCGTCTTCTCCGAGGACAAAGGTACCGGGGCCGGAATCGAAGCTGGAGCGGCAGTGGATCCGGACGCCGTGGGTCCGGGCGTATTCGACCGAGCGCAGCTGGAGCACGCCCGCGCCCGACGCCGACATCTCGAGCATCTCCTCGAAGCTGACCTGCGGCAGCTTGCGAGCGTTCGGGACGATCCGGGGGTCCGCGCTGAACACGCCGGCGACGTCGGTGTAGATCTCGCAGACCTCGGCCTGGATGGCGGCGGCCAGCGCGACGGCGGTGGTATCGGAGCCGCCGCGGCCGAGGGTGGTCACGTCGCGGCTGATGGAGACGCCCTGGAAGCCGGCGACGAGGACGATCTGGTCGGCGCTGAGCGCCTCTTTGATGCGGTCGGCGCGGACGTCGAGGATCCGCGCCTTGGTGTGCGAGGTGTCGGTGACGATGCCCGCCTGGGAGCCGGTGAGCGAGATGGCTCGGTGACCGAGATCGTTGATGGCCATCGCGCACAACGCGCACGAGATGCGCTCGCCGGTGGACAGGAGCATGTCCATCTCGCGCCGGTCGGGGTCGGGCGAGACCTCCTCGGCCATGGCGATCAGCTCGTCGGTGGTCTTCCCGCGCGCGGACAGGACCGCCACCACGCGCTTGCCCGACTCGCGCTGGCCGACGATGCGCCGCGCGGCGCGCTTGATGCGCTCGGCGTCGGCGACCGAGGTGCCGCCGAACTTCATGACCACGGTTTCGGAGCTGGGGACCGTCACGGTCTGGAATGTACGTGGCGGGCGCGCTGGACGGCGTCGCGGGCGCGCTACACGGCGCGGCGGCCCGAGAAGGCCCGGCCCAGGGTGAGCTCGTCGGCGTACTCGAGGTCGGCGCCGACGGGCAGCCCGCTGGCCAGGCGCGTCACCGAGATGTCGGGGACGCGCTCGCGCAGGCCGGCGGCGATGTGCAGTGCGGTGGCCTCGCCGGTGGTCGTGGGGTTGGTGGCGATGACCACCTCGCGGACCGGGTGGGCGGGGTCGGCGTCCACGCGCTCGTAGAGCTCGGCGATCTTCAGGTCCTCGGGGTCGACCCCGTCGATCGGGCTGAGCGCGCCGCCGAGCACGTGGTAACGGCCGGCGAACTCGTGGGTGCGCTCGATCGATATGACGTCCGAGGGCTCCTCCACGACGCAGATGAGCTCGGGATCGCGGCGCTCGTCGGCGCAGATGCGACAGCGGGGCCCATCGGCGAGGTTGAAGCACACCTCGCACAGGCCGATCCGCTCCTTGACCTCGCGAATGGCGTCGCCCAGAGCGAACGCCTCCTCGTCGGAGGCGCGCAGAATGTGGAAGGCGAGGCGCTGCGCGGTGCGGCCACCCACGCCAGGGAGCTTGGACAGCTCGGTGATGAGCCGTTGGACCGGGGGTGCGTACAAGGGGACGAGAGACTAGAGGCCGAGGAGGCCGAAACCGCTTAGAGGCCCGGCAGGCCCAGTCCGCCGAGCCCGCCCGCGCCGCCGAGCCCGCCCGCGATGCTGCCCATCTTGTCGGCGGCCAGCTCCTGGGCGGCCCGCATCCCCTCGTTGATCGCCGCCAGCACCATGTCCTGGAGCAGCTCGACATCGTCGGGGTCGACGGCCTGCGGGTCGATCGTGATCGACTTGATGACCAGATCGCCGGTCACCTGGACCTTGACCATGCCGCCTCCGGCGGAGGCGTCGACGACCTCGTCCTTGAGCGACTCCTGGGCGGCCATCATGTCCTCCTGCATCTTCTGGGCCTGCTTGAGCAGCTGCTGCATATTGGGCTGAGGCATCAGGACTTCGTCTCCTCTTCGTCGTCGAGCACTTCGTGGGCGTCGAACTCCTCCACCAATCGTTTCACGAGCTCCTCGTGGGAGAGGCCGCCGGGCTGGGCCGCGGGATCGGCGGGCTCGGGCTCGTCGCGCAGCTCGTAGCGGAGCACGAGCGGGGTACCCACGAGCGACCGCAGGGCATCGGCGGTCGCACGGCGGTTCTCATCCTGCTCGGCCTTGCGCAGATAGAACTGCTTGTCGGACGGGAACGCGAGCGTGAGCGCATCGGCGTTCAGCGACACGGGCCGCGCTGCCGCCAGCGATGACGCCAGGAGCTGATTGTCCTTGTTGAGGAGGTCGATCACGGCCGGCCAGCAGGCGGTCACGGTGGACAGCTCGGGTGGGCCGGCTGGCTGCTTGGGCGGCGGGGGCGGCGCGGCCTGCTCGGGCGAGGGCTCGGGCTCCGCCTGGGCAACGACCGGCTCGGGGTCGCCGCCGTTGGTGTGCTCGGGGGTGGCCGCGGGCTCGGGGGTGGGCGCCGGGGTGGGCGCGGCTGCGGTTTCGGGGACGGGCGCCGACGTCGGCGCCGGGACCGGCGTGGGCGCGGGGCGCTCGCCGGCCAGCGCGGCCTCCAGGCGCTCGATGCGCGCCAGCAGCGCCGCGGCTGACGGGTCGACCTCGGGAGCGGTGGCCTTGATGAGGACAAGCTCGAGCTGGATCCGGGGCTGGGCGCCGTTGGCCGTGGCCTCCAGCGCCGCCGAGACGAGATCGAGCAGGCGCACGATGTCGGTGCCGGCCAGGCCCCGGGCCTGGGTGAGCAGCCGCTCGTCGCGTTCGGGCGTGACCCGCAGCTCCTCGGGCACCTCCTCGAGCATCTTGACGGCGAGCAGCTCGCGGCCGTGGACCTCGAGGTCGCGCAGGATCTGGCCGGGGTCGCGGCCCGCGGAGGTGAGCTTGCCCGCGCTGCGCAGGGCGGCCGCGGGGTCGTGGGCGATGACGGCGTCCAACGCCTCGAAGAGCTGCTCGGCATCGGCCACGCCCAGCACCGCGAGGACGTCGGCGGAGGCGATCTCCTCGTCACCCGCGTAGGTGACGAGCTGCTCAAGCGTCCCCAGGGCGTCGCGGAAGCTGCCCGTGGCGTGCCGGGCGATGAGGGCGACGGCGCCGGACTCGATGCTGATCTGCTCGGTGGCGGCGACGCGGGCGACGACCGTGGCGACCTGCTCGACGGTGGGCCGGCCGAAGTCGAAGCGGTGGCAGCGGTCCACCACCGTGGGCAGCACCTTCTGGGCCTCCGTGGTGGCCAGCACGAAGATCGTCCGCGGCGGGGGCTCCTCGAGCGTCTTGAGGAACGCGTTCCACGCCTGGGGCGAGAGCATGTGGGCCTCGTCGAGGATGTACACCTTGTGGCGGCCCGACAGCGGCGCGTAGGCGACACGCTCGCGCAGGTCGCGGATGTCGTCGACGGAGTTGTTGGAGGCGGCGTCCATCTCGATCACGTCCATCGACGTGGCGTTGGCGATCGAGACGCATGACTCGCACACGCCACATGGCGTGATGGTCGGGCCCTGCTCGCAGTTGAGGCTCGCGGCGAGGATCTTCGCGGTGCTCGTCTTGCCCGTGCCCCGCGAGCCCACGAACAGGTAGGCGTGATGGACCTTCCCGCGCGTGATGGCGTTGGAGAGCGTGCGCACGACCTGCTCCTGGCCGACCATGTCGGCGAAGGTGCGAGGACGGTGGCGGCGGTAGAGGGACGGCCCGGTGGACACAGTTATGTCGAGTCTAGATGCCGGGCCGGTCCGCGATCGTGAGCCCCGGAAGGCCGGGCAGATCGCGGCCCCGGCTGCCCGGCGGGCGGTGCCGCCGGGCGAAAAAACGGACCGTGCACCCTCTTTCGAAACCGGGTCCGAGGCGCGGCCGCTATCTGATGACTCCGGTCCGGCGCTCCCGTTGCGCCTGGAGGTGACCGCTTAAGGCTGCTTCCTTCCGGACCTGACCTGGTTCACGGCTCTCCATCGCAAAGGGACCTGACCATCACCGCCTCAAACAGGGCGCTGACCTCGGGCCTCCAGCCCCTCGAGAGGGAATTCAGCCCCGCTAGAGCGGATTGCGGGTACAGGGCACCGCTAGCACCCCGCCTAGCACGGTCCGTCGACAATGCTAGTTGGTTTGCCCGCGGCGCGTGCGCGACGGGCCGGGGGCTTTGGGCCGCCAGGACGCGGTGTATCGTCAGCGCCGATGTCGATCGGAATCATCGGATTGGGCTACGTGGGCCTGCCCCTGGCGGTGAGCCTCGCCGAGGCGGGCCAGCACGTCGTGGCCGTCGACGTCGACGACGCCAAGATCGCGGCCATCCGCGCCGGGCACTCCTACGTGGAGGACATCACCTCCGAGCGTCTGACGGCGGTGCTCGACCAGATCGACGCCGAGACCCACTACGCCCCCCTGGCTCGCGCCGACGCGGTGCTCATCTGCGTGCCCACACCGCTGAGCGCCAACCGCGAGCCCGATCTCGGGCCGCTGCTGAGCGCCGGCCGGGGGTTGGCCGAGATCGCCCAGCGCGGCCAGCTGATCGTGCTGGAGTCCACCACCTACCCGGGGACGACCCGCGAGCAGCTGCAGCCGCTGCTCGAAGCGCAGGGCCTGAAGGTCGGCCGCGACGTCAACCTGGCCTTCTCGCCCGAGCGCGTGGACCCCGGCCGTACCGATTACACGCTGCGCAACACCCCCAAGATCGTCGGCGGGATCACCCCGGCGTGCACCGACCGCGCCGTGGCGCTGTATGAGACGGTCTGTGACCACGTGATCCGCGTCTCCACTCCCGAGGCGGCGGAGATGGCCAAGCTGCTGGAGAACGTCTTTCGCTCGGTCAACATCGCGCTGGTCAACGAGCTGGCCATCCTGGCCGACCGGATGGGCGTCGACATCTGGGAGGTCATCGATGCTGCCGCGACCAAGCCCTACGGCTTCATGCGCTTTGAGCCCGGCCCGGGCATGGGCGGCCACTGTCTGCCCGTCGACCCGTTCTATCTCACCTGGCGCGCCCGGGAGTTCCACATGTCCACCGAGTTCATCGAGCTCGCCGGCAAGGTCAACCAGCAGATGCCCTACTACTGCGTCGAGCGCATCGAGCGCGCGCTCAACAACGTCAAGAAACCCGTCAACGGGTCCGCGATCGCGATCCTCGGCGTCAGCTACAAGGGCGGCACCGGCGATACCCGGGAGTCCCCGGCGCTGCGCATCATGCAGCTGCTGGGCGAACGCGGCGCCGTGCTCTCCTACCACGACCCGTTCGTCCCCGCGCTCCCCGAGCTCGGGCTGCAGAGCTCGGGCCTGGACACCGTGACCAGCGCCGACGCGGTCGTGCTCGTCACCGCTCACCCCCAGGTCGACCATCAGGCGCTGGTGGAGTCCTCGCAGCTGTTCGTCGACCTGCGCGGCGCGACGCGCCGTCTGGCGACCGGCGACGTCGTGCGCCTCTAAGAGCGTCTCACCGCCGCGCCCGCTCCGGGCCGCGCCGGGCCAGGGGTACTGCCCGGTCCACACCCTCGGCCACTGGCGGCGCCACCGGGCCGCCACGATCATCCACGCTGTCTCACGTCCTGTTGAGACACGGGAGCCCCGGGCGGGGTGACGGTCACCGGCCTGATCGGCCACGCCGCCCCGGGGCTACCCCGCCACCCGGCTCGGCCCTGCGTAGAATGGCTCCCCCGAGGGCGCGTAGCTCAGTGGGAGAGCGCTCGCTTCACACGCGAGAGGTCGCTGGTTCAAGCCCAGCCGTGCCCATTTCTTTCAGGTCCCGCGAAGAGGCCCGGGCACCGCTCGCCGCTCGCCGCTCGCCGCAAGGTATGGCGCGAGCGGCCGGACGCCCCGATAATCGCTGGTCGCAGCGTCCTCGATCGACCTGGGGAGTGACGGCTGCGCCAGCGGGGTAGAACAGTGTTCAATGCACGAACTGGACATCCTCTGGCGCCTTGGACTGGCGCTCGCCCTCTCGTCGGCGATCGGTGTGGAGCGCGAGGTCCGGCAGAAGACCGCGGGTCTGAGTACCTACACGCTGGTCGGGGTCGGCTCCGCCGCCTTCATGCTGGTCAGCATCTTCGGCTTCAGCGACGCGGTCGGCCAGGCTCACGTGTCGCTCGATCCCTCGCGAGTTGCCGCGCAGATCGTCTCGGGTATCGGCTTCATCGGCGGCGGCATCATCTTCGTCCGCCGCGACAGCGTCCGTGGCCTCACCACCGCCGCCGGTGTCTGGGTCACGGCGGCGGTCGGCATGGCGTGCGGCGGGAACCTTCCGCTCGTCGCGCTGGCGACCACCGTCATCTACTTTGTGGTGGCGTACGCTTACCCACAGCTCGTTCCACTGCTTCCCCGCTCGCGGGACGCGCCCTCGGAGCTGCGCTTGGTGTACCTCGACGGCCAGGGAATCCTCCGTGAGATCCTCACCGAGTGCGCGCGGCGCGGATTCTCGATCTCCGATGTCTCGATCAAGCATGACGGCAACTCGGTTCGGAACGGGACCAACGGACACCGCGACCGGCAGGTGACCGTCGAGCTTGAGATACGAGGGCGTACACCGGTGGCCGAGCTCGCCGCCGACCTTAACGAGATGAACGGGATCGTGAACGTCCACGCGGGCGACACGAGCGCGCTCGCGTACTGAGCGTCACCGCCGGCGACGGCGGCGCACATGTGCAGAAACAGCCTCTCCTCCCAAGTGGCACAACTCTGATCCTCGTGCCGCTATCCGCGGCTCATCTGGCTCAACCGCTTCACACGCGAGAGGTCGCTGGTTCAAGCCCAGCCGTGCCCATCTTCACCGACCGTCGGACGAATCCCCGGGACCGACGGCCCCCCCGGCCGCGTCAATCGGCCGGGGGGCGCGGAAGTGGCTGTGTGCCCGACTCCCCGTGCTGCGCCAGGCTCGCGAGCCAGCACTCGATCTGCGGTCCCACTGCTGCGAGATCGGACACGCGGATCCGCTCGTGCGTGCTCAGGTTCTCGAGCATGGACGGGCCACCGGGATAGGCATGGACGACGAACGTGTATCGGTTCACCTGTTGGTGGCAGGCCGGCCTGCCGTATGCGTCTTGTAGGCCAACGTCAGGCTGACCGAAGCACCCGCCGGACGCCTGGTCCCGGCCCGGGGTGACTCGCTCTTGACGACGAGGCTCCGCCTCGTCTGCGTCCGGGGCCTGTGGCCGGAGCTGTGAGGCCGGGTGACCTTTCCGACGGCGCAGTGGGCCCGCGTCAGCGCCCTGCGAGCGTCGCCGAGCGTCTTGCCCTTCAGTCCCGGGACGACGCACCGCGAGCGGCTCGGCGTGCCCGTGCCCCCGGCGCCGGTGCTGCCGCCGGCACCGCCAGTGCCGGTCGTGCCACCGCCGCCGGTCGGCCCACCGCTCAGCGGAGGCGGCGCCAGACCGTCGACCGCGATCCCGCCGACGAGAGGGTGGTTGTCAATGAACGTGGGGTTGACGCCGGTCCCGTCGATGTTGGCCCGGGCGATGGGATGACCGTCATAGAAGTAGTCGCCGTTGGTGGACCAGTAGACGTGAGATGCGTCGACGGCGAGGCCGCCGTTGCCCCCGGGCGCGACGGCAAACGCCGTGTTGATGTTGGACCCGTCACTGGTCGCCCGAGCGATGTTGGGGCCGTGGCCCCAGTAGAGATGACTCGAGTCAGCGACCATCTGCCCGATCTGGCCGGTTCCAGGCGACGGCGCCAGGATGAAGTCGTTCACTGCATCGGTGCCGTCGAGGTTCGCGCGACCGATCGGCAGCTGCCCGTTTTCAACGCCATAGTTCGTCCAGTAGACATGGCTCGCGTCAACGGCGACACCCCGCGGTGACATCAGACCGGTGACGATCGTGCCCGCCCCGCTGCCATCGACGTTCGCACGTCCCAGCGTGCTGTTCTGGAAGTCGGTCCAGAAGATGTAGCCATCGCCGACCGCGAGGCCGGTCCCGGCCGCCGCCGCGCCCGGGATGAAGTCCGGGTTGACACCGGAGCCATCGAGGTTCGCTCGGCCAATGGCGCCGTCGCCGCGGTTGAACCAGTAGATGTGGGTCGCATCGACGACCACCTGCCCGGGGTTGCTCACGCCCTGGATGAACGACTGCTGCACCTGCTGGCCGTCGAGCGTCGCCCGCGCGATGGTGTTGTCGCTGTCATCAGACCAGTAGACGTACGCCTGCGCCGGCGCCGCCAGAGCGGCCATCGCGCCCGCGGCCGCACATCCGACGAACCACGCCCGAGGCGCCCGTCGCGCCCTGATCCTGCTCACCCATGGGATGCGTGTGCTTCTTGTCATTGTTGCCCTCGGTTTCGTTCGGTTCGTGGACTTGTGGTGGACGTGGCTCAGAGCGTTTTGCAGACGCCCCGCACGCAGACCTGATGAGGCCCGAGGCACGCGAGGCTGGTGGGGTCAAAGGAGTCACAGCAATTGAGGTTGGTCGGCGGGCAACACCCGGTCGCCGTCGCGACCGTGTTGGCCGGGCAACAGCGGGCTGACGCGCCTGACCCGGAGATCCGCGAGCGCAAGCAGCACTGCTTGCCCGCCGCCCCGCCTACGCACGTCTCCCGGGCGCCTGTGCAGCAGGTCTCACCACAGCACGATGCGCTGCTCCTGCAGCATTCCCCGTCGCCGCAGTTCACCTTGCCCTTGGGGCAACACTTGCCGTTCGAGCATGTCTCGCCCTTCTTGCAGCAGTGCTCTCCGCAGGTCACGCCTTCCTTGCAGACGCACTTACCGCCTTTGCACGACTGATTGGCGCCACAGCACTCGGCCCGGTCCTTGTTGAAGCAGCACTGCTTGCCGGGCGGGCAGCAGATGCCCTCGGACGACCCCGGCACCAGGCAGCCGTTGTCGCCCTGCTTGCAGCAGAGCTCGCGGTTCCGCGAGGCGCAGAACTGGTCGCTCTTGCAGCATGCCTTGCCGCATTGGCGTTCATCCGGGCACGCGACGCAGTGAGGACCACTGGCCGAGCCGCATCGATCGGTCTCGTTGCAAATCCACGGGTGGTCACCTCCGCGACAGCACTTCTCGCCCGGCGACAGGCAGCCCTCCAGCCGGCACACCGTCTGCCCGCAGCTGTTCTGCACGTCGGTTCCACAGGGGCCGATGTGGCCGAGGCTGTGGCAGAGCGATTCGCACAGGGTGTCCGGCCCGCACCCGTCGGCGGACGCGGCGCGCGGGCGCAGAGCGGGGAGCACCGACGCCACGATGGCGGCACCGGTGAAGCGAAACGCGCGGCGTCTCGGCATCGGCTCCGCGAGCGTGCGAGCGAGGTCGTCGAAGGACCCGGGTCTCATCGGATCACCTTGATCGGGCTGTCACCACGCGCCGCTCGGCGGGTTCCGGCCAGCGCCAGTACCGCCGCGCCACCAGTCACCAGCCCCGATGCGATCCGGCCGTCGCCATCCACCAGCACCGCCATCGGCGTGCCGGCCGCACCAAAGGCCTCCCCGACGGCGTAGTCCGCATCCAGCGCCACGACGGAGCCGAACCCGTCGGCCCGTGACTGCTCGGGGTCGCCCGAGGAGACGACAAGGAGGCGCGGCGCATCGATGCCGGTGTTCTGCTCCCAGGCGAGCAGGTCGCTGCGCATCGCGCTGCAGTGGCCACAGCCCGGGTTCCAGAACACCACGAGCGTGTCGCGTCCCGCGGGGTCGGCCAGCGCAACCGCCCGTCCGTCGAGGTCGCTCAGATCAAGCGACGGCGCGGGCGCGCCGATCGGCAGGCCCTCGGTGTCGCCATCGCCCCGGAGCGCGCCCTGAAGCAGTTGCTCGATGGCTTCGGCGCCCTCCGCCAGGTAGCTGGCGATCTGCCCGTCGGCGGATATCAGCACCGCGCTCGGCGTGCCGGTGACCTGGTAGGCCTCGAAAGCAGCGCGGTCGGCGCTGATCGTGGCGACGCTGAGGACTGCGGCGTGCTCCTGCTGCCAGCGTGACAGCGCCGGGAGGAGTGCGGCGCACGGGCCGCAGCCGGGGCTCGTGAAGGTGAGTAGGAGTGGCAGCCCCGGCTCCAGCAGGTCCGCAAGCGAGGTCCGCCGGCCGGTCGCGGTGTCAGCCGCGAAGTCCGGCGCGGGGGTGCCCGGGTCACGACCGAGCTCCACCAGCGTCGGTTCGGGCGCGAGATCGATCCCGGCGCCCTGGAGTGAGTGCCGGAGCGAGTCGAGCTCCACCAGCAGGCGGCCGTGCGAGCGCATCAGCGACAGGAAAGCCGCGCCTCCCGCGGCAGCGAGACCGACGGCACTGAGCACCGCTGCCAGCGCCAGCAGCTCCGCGAGCCCGAGGTTCCCGACCCAGGCGAACGCGTCGGGTTCTGGGGCGCCGGTGCCGGCGGCGAGCAGCGCCGTGGCACAGGCGGCCAGGACGACGTTACGGGCAACCGTGCTCCAGCCCGCGGGAGCGGAGTGCAGCCGCCCGAAGCAGTGACAGTCGGGCGTCCGTCCGCGTGCGAGGTTGGCGATGATGACGACTGAGAAGATCGCCAGCAGACCGAGCGCGCCGGCGGCTCCGGCCACTCGCGTTGACCCGAACAGCAACAGGACGGCGACGGCCAGCTCGGCCGCGGGAAGCGCCAGCGTCACCGGCGCGACCAGCGGACTGGGCAGGCCGAAGCCGGCGAGCCCGTCGCGCGTGCCGGCGAGGTCGGACAGCTTTCCGAGCGCTGCCGCCGAGAACACGACCGCCAGCAGAACTCCTAGGACAATGCCAAGCGCTACGGGCACCACGGCGCACCTCCGTCGTCACTGGGTTTGGGATCAGTGACCGTATGGACGGGCGCTTATCAGGCGCTTATCGCGCGCCCGCGGCGCTGGTCAGACCGGCTCGCCGGCCAGAATGCGCGCCTGCAGCCGCGACGTCGCGCCGGATGGCTCAACCCCGAGCTGATCGATGAGCGCCCGCCGGCACTCCAGGTATTGGCGCAGCGCGTAGCCGGTGCGGCCCGCGCGGGCGTAGGCCGTGATCAGGGCTCTGTGGCCGCCCTCGTTGAGCGGGTCGAGGTCGACGAGCTCGCGGGCGACGTCGGCCGCCTCGGTGTGCCGGCCACCGGCTTCGTGGACGTCGACCAGCGCGGCCAGCACACCGGTGTAGCGGTCGACGAGCAGCTCTCGGTATCCGGCGGCCCAGTCGGCGTAACGCTCCTCGGACAACGGCTCGCCGCCCCAGAGCGAGCGGGCGTGGTCCAGCAGGCGCCTGCGCGATTCGCCGCTGTCAGCAAGCGCGAGCCCTGCTGCGGACCGGAACTCCTCGGC
Source organism: uncultured Actinomycetota bacterium (assembly GCA_963708835.1). Classification (GTDB taxonomy): domain Bacteria; phylum Actinomycetota; class Thermoleophilia; order Solirubrobacterales; family Solirubrobacteraceae; genus Palsa-465. Next base: position 313,751 of record CAVPUB010000007.1, read on the forward strand.
GTCGACGACGTCGTGCTCAGCGAGGCTCAGGCGGTAGCTGCGTCCGGCGCTTTGGACCACGCTCCGCTCCGCTCCGGGCGGGTCGAGCACGCGGCGCACCCTGGAGACCGCCACCAGCAGGCTGTTGCGAGCTCCGGCAGCCGGAAGTCCCGGCCACAGCGCCTCGAAGATCAGGTCCTCCGGTACCGAACGGCCCAGGTTGACGAGCAGGAAGCGCACGAGGCGTGCGTCGATCGGGCGGCCCCACGCGTCTCTCACCCGCCAGGAGCCCCGGCGGACGTCGAACCGGCCCAGCAGCTCGAAGTGCAGCGGGGGCAGAATGCGCGCCAGGCGCCGGACGGCACGCGAGGCCGCGGCCGCTATCTCCGGATCCGGATCGCCTGCGAGCTTGCGAAGCTGGACAAGCGCCTCGGGGTCCCCGGACGCAGTCGCCGGCTCCAGCACGACCCGGCGCACCGAGGCGACTGGATGCTGGAGGAAGGCGACGAGCTGAAGCCCCTCCGGGAAGGCCGTCATGAGAGCCTCGACCGTCCGCTCGGGCCCCAGGACTCCGCGCTCCAGCGCTGCCCACACGACCGCCTCCAGGCGCTCCCACTCGCGCCGAAGGATGTGAGGAAGGGTCTCCCCAGCCTCCTCCCAGAATCGGAGCAGGTCGGCATCGCTCCCGTCCGCGTCGCCCTTCGTGAGCCGTAGCCACGCGCTGAGCGCGAGCAGCCGTCCTCTGAGGAAGACGCCACGCGGCCCCGGATACACGTCGTCGACCAGGCTGAAGGTCTGTTCGAGAACCTCGCGAGCGCGGTCCGGCCTGCCCACCGCGACCAGGGGCGGGATCAGCTGCGTGGCGGTTCGGTGAAAAAAGATGACGGGGCCGCGCACGGCGACCGCGAGCGTCCGGTCGGCGCTGGCGACTGTCGTCGCCGCGTCCCCGTGCAGCGCCGCCACGCACGCCGCGGCGAGGCCCGTGATCAGCACGTCGCGCCAGCCCTTCTCCTGTCCCTCGTGGAGCGCGAGCTCGGTCTCGGCCTCCTGGACGCGCCCGAGCGTCGCGTACAGAAGAGCGCACCAGGCGCGAGCCGCGTCGATGAGAATCGGCACCGAGCCGCCGATGCCGCCTTCACGGACCTGCATCCATACCTTCAGTGACTCGGCGGGGTACCCCCGCTCGGAGTACATCATCGCCAACGTCGCCAGGAAATACAGGCGCCGGTTGAACGGGTCTGAAGCCTGAAGCTGTGCCACCGCGGCCTTCATCTGAGCCAGGACCTCGTCCAGATGGCCGCGTGGCGTGTCGCGGTAGGAGACGCGGAGGGCCTCGACAGGGCCGAGGAGCCCGGCGGCCGGATGTTGCAGCGCCTGACTCGCGAGCCGGTCTGACTCCTCGATGCGACCAAGCATCGCCAGCGTGACCGAGACGTAGGCGACGGTGGCGGGAGCCAGGATTCCGGCCGGCGCCGCCGCGGCGTCGTCCCAGCCCTCGACGACCTGGCTGAGCTCGTCGAACTCGAACGTGGCAAAGATGGAATCCGCGAGCGCGAATCGCGCCAGCCACTCAAAGGGCGCGTTCGGGTGCTCGCGAAATCCGCGCACGGCTTCGCGAAGCACGGCGGCTGCGCGTGGATGGTCACCGGCTCCCCATTCGAGCTGTCCCTCCAGCGCGAGCATCGTCGGCAGCGCACGTGCCTCTGCCGGCAGCAGCGACAACCAGTGTCTCATCAGCCCGGCTGACTTTCTGACCAGCCCCGGGCCCTCACGTTCGATCGCCGACACGGCCTCGGTCCAACTCCGTGCCGCCAGCAGATGCTCGATCGCCTCGATCGGGTCACCGTCGCGCGCGATCGCCGGCGCGACCAGCCCGTGCAGCCGCCGCTGCTCGTCCTCGCCACGGTCGGCGCCGAGGCGCTCCAGGAGGAACTCCCGCAGCAGCGGGTGATAGGCGAACCCTCCCTCGCCGCCCACCGGCCGGATGAGCATCCCGGCCTGCTCGAGCCTGCCTCTGAAGTCCGGTCCGAGCGCGAGCGCGGCCGCGATGGCCGGCGTCACCACGCGCGCAACGCTCGACTCGACCGCCGCTTGGCGCAGGTCGGCGTCGAGCGGGTCAAACAGCTCCTCGGAGAGGAACGAGCGGAGCTCCGGTGCCGACCGCAGGTCGCGCAGCTCAGCTCCGTCGCCGTGACTCCGTTCCGCGCCGGATCTGACCGCGACGACGAGCCCGATACCCAGAGGCCAGCCCTCGGTCGCTCGCATCAGCCCATCGACCTTCTCCGGGGACGGCTCGACGCCCTGCCGCGCCCGCAGAACCGCCGCGCACTCCGCGGCGTCGAAGGCAAGGTCAGAGGTGGTGAACTCGCGCAGCCGGCCGGCGGCACGCGGCTTGGCAACGCGGAGCTCGAGCGGCCTGCGGCTGGCGACGGCGACGTGCAGCGATGGCGTCTGCGCCCGGATGAGCTCGCCGAGCAGCCGCAGCGCACCGTCGGCGCCGTCGAGATGCTCGCCGTCGTCGATGACGAGTACCAGCGGCTCGACCAGCAGCCGGGGCAGCTCGGCCAGCAGTTCACGCGCGGCCGCGAACACGTCGACCTGCTCGGGCGCGGCGGCCAGGCGTTCGGCCAACGCGTCGGAGGCACCGGGCGCGACCCGCGCGATCTCATCGAGGATCCGCAGCAGCAGGACCCCGGGCGCCCTTTCGGTGACGGAGCAGCTGATCCACGCGACGGGACCCGACACCCCGCTCAACGACTCCTCGAGGATCAGCGTCTTGCCATAGCCGGCGCCCGCGATCAGCAGGACGTCACCGACACCAAGGGCGTCACCAACCCGACCGGCGAGTCTCGGCCGGGAGACTCGATCGCCCGTTCCAGAGAGGCGCTGCGAGTCAGCCTCCGTCCGCTCCCGGCGCGCTGTCGCCCGCGATGCGGGCGCGCCGCTCCTCTACCTCGGCGGCGCGAAGACGTGCTTCTGCCTGCTCGCAGGCGCGCTGAAGCTCGGTCATCCGTGCCAGGCTGGTGGGGCGCTGTCCATAGGCCCTGGCCTTGTACAAGTCATACCGCTGGCGGGCGTGCTGAGCCTGCGCTCGCAGATCATCCAGATGCATGTTGGGCATGGGCTTGGCGCCGAGCGGTTAGTAGTAGGAGCCCGGCCACGGGTGGCGCCGAGGGTTCACGCGGGCGTGATCACGTCGCTCTCGGTGTCGCCGAAAACCCGGAGGCCGCGTAGAGAATTCACCGGCCCCGCAGTCAGAGTCGGCAACCGTCGCCTCTCGCCTCGTGGCGCTGATCGCGCCGTCGGTGGGAGTCGGGCTCAGGGCCGACAGTTTCTGGCCGCAGGGCCAGTCACCTACCCACAGTACTCCGATTGAAGCGTCCGTGGGCGCCAATTTCACGCCTGCGACATCTCCGAGGTCTGCGGGACGGCGCGATTCATGGCGCGGTCTCGGAGGAACCGCTGCTCCGCGACGTTCGCGGTCAGGTCGGCCGCCTGGAGGAACGAGTCGGCTGCCTCCCGGTCGCGCCCGAGGCGGGCAAGGAAGTCGCCGCGCACCGCGTGGAGCAGGTGGTATTCGCTCAACGCTCCCGATCTCGCGATCGCGTCAAGGAGGTCGAGTCCCGCGGCGGGACCGTCCACCATCGCGACGGCAACCGCGCGATTGAGCTCCACGATCGGGGACGGGAATCGTTGCGCGAGGACCGCGTAGAGACCGGCGATGCGGCGCCAGTCCGTCTCCTCGGCCGACGGCGCCATCGCATGAGCGGCGGCGATGGCCGCCTGTAGCGCGTAGCGCCCAGGCGGTCGGCGCTGCCGGTGGTTGAGCGCGTGGGCACGTCCCAGCTCGGCGAAGCCGCGGCGGATGAGCAGGCGGTCCCACCGTGCGCGGTTCTGATCCGCGAGCCGAACGAGCGCCTCGGACCGGCCGCTGCGCGCCCACACGCGTGAGGACTGCAGCTCGAGCAGCGCCGCGAGGCCGTGCACTTCGGGCTCGTCGGGCACCAGGCCGGCGAGGACGCGCGCCAGGCGCAACCCTTCTTCGACCAACTCGAGACGGACCCAATCCTCGCCCGCGGTCGCCGTGTATCCCTCGTTGAAGATGAGATAGATCACGTCGAGCGCGGAGTCCAGCCTGCCTGCCAGCTCGTCGCCGCGGGGCACCTCGTAGGGGATCCGCTCCGCCGTGAGCCTGCGCTTGGCCCGTACGATCCGCTGCGCCACCGTGGGCTCTGGGACCAGGTAGGCCCGCGCGATCTCGGCCGTGGTCAGACCCCCCACCAGGCGCAAGGTCAGCGCCACGCGGGCGGGCGGCCCCAAGACCGGGTGGCACGCGGTGAACACCATGCGCAGCAGATCGTCCTCGATCGCGAGGTCCGGGTCGAGGCTCGCGGGGAGAGGCTGCTCGCCATCCTCGATCACGAGCTCGCCGCCCAGGACCGAGAGCTTGCGGCGGAAGGTTACGTCGCGGCGGCGCCGATCGATCGCGCGGTGCTTGGCGGTGAGCATCAGCCACGCCCCGGGGTTGGGTGGCACTCCATCTCGCGGCCATTGCTCCAGGGCCGCCACCAGCGCGTCCTGGGCAAGGTCCTCGGCCGCATCGATGTCTCCCACCATGCGGGTCAGCCCAGCGACCAGCCTCGGCCACTCGATCCGCCACGCCGCCTCCGCCGCCCGCCGAGCCGGCTCGCTCGGCGAAAGCTCGCGACCGATCAGCTGCGTGCGCTCAGACCGGATCATCCAGCTGACGGACCTCCATGCCCATCTCCCATTGCGGACCGTGAAGCGCGAGGAAGCGTGAGGCCCACTCCACGGCCTCGTCCTTCGACCTCGCCTGCAGCAGGCAATAGCCGCCGATGACCTCCTTGGACTCCGTGAAGGGACCGTCGATCACCGTCTGCCTGCCATCGGCAAGGCGGATGCGGGTGGCCTCCTCGATCGGGCGCAGCCCGGCCGTGTCCAGCAGCACGCCGGCCTTGGTCATGTCCTCGAGCAACTTGCCCATCTCCTCGGCAAGCCGCTCATCCGGTGCGGTCGACCCGGCAGTGGCCGGGTCGACTTGAATCAGCAACAGAAAACGCATCGAGATCACCTCGCCGTGGCTCTAGAGGACCTGGTAGCGGACGTACATGGCGCCGGAGCCGAACGCCTTGGACTCCAGAAGCTCCAGGTTAAGCCTCGCCTCCTCGTGGAAGAGCGGCGTGCCGTGGCCGAGTGTCAGGGGGTGGACGAGGATGCGGAACTCGTCGATCAGGCCCAGGTCGACGAACCCGTGCACGAGCCTGGGGCTGGCATAGATGGCGATCGTGCCGCCGGGCTGCGCCTTGAGCGCGGCGACCTCCTCCGCGACGTTGCCGCTGATGAGCCGCGAGTTCGCCCAGTCCGCCGACTCGAGCGTCGTCGAGAAGACGACCTTATCCACGTTGTTGACCCATTCCGCGTGCGCTCGTTCGCTGGGTGTGCCGTCGGGGTTGTCGAGCATCTGCGACCAGAACCCTTGCATCCCCAAGTAGGTCGCGCGACCGTACGCGGCCGTGTCGACGTCCGCCCGGACATGCTCGTTGCTGTAACGGTCGACCTCGTCGTCGTAGGCACGAGCTGTCCATTCGAAGCCCAGTCCTTCCTGTGAGTCCGCAAACCCGTCCAGCGACACGTTCTCGATGGCAGTGATCTTCCGCATCCGATCCTCCGTTCGTCGATGACAGCGGGTCCCACCGGACCCTTCATCTAGCCATCGAACGGGCTGGCTCGAAATCGACATCGGCCACGACGCCACCGTCGTCGTTCTGCTCGTCGCGCGCCCCGAGCTCTGCCAGGCGCGGAGCGTCGATGCGGATCCAGACGTTGTGAACGCGGGCACCGCGCAGCGGGGTGGGCGCGGCCCCGGGCTCGGTCTACAGCCCGTCGAGGAGCCGGCGGATCGTCTGGGTGTAGGTGTTGAGGGCCGATCGCCCTCGGTGGGTCAGCGCCACGGAGGTTCGTGAGGCGGGGCCGTTGCCGCTCTTCTCGGAGGCGAGGTAGCCCGCATCCTCCAGTTTGCGCAGGTGGGTGATCAGGTTGCCGGGGGTCAGCCCGATCATGTCCTGCAGGCGGGGGAAGGACAGAGCGTCGCCCTCCGGCAGCGCCGCCAGCGTGGCGACGATCTGCAGCCGCGCCGGGACGTGGATCAGCGGGTCAAGCGCATCGGCGGTCACCGGCGTCGCAGCAACGCCTGAGCGGCGCTGTATCCGAAGATGACGACCGCCAGCCCGATGCCGTCCGCCAGCCACACCCCACGCGGCCCCGCAAAGGCGCTCCCGGTGGCGATGCACATCACCGCGATCGCGATGCCGAAGCCGGGCCATTCCTCGCGGGCGGCGTAAAAACCGGCCGCGACCGCGCCCATCACGATCAGCTGTGCCGTGAGCGGATAGACCCCGTAGACGATCCCGTTGCTGACCCCGTCGGAGTGCAAAACGCCCTGGACCACGGACACGGCGACCAACGCGGTCACGATCGCTGCGCCCCACGCGCGCTGCTCACGCACCGAGCGACCGCTGCGACCGCTCAACGCCCGCCGCTGGTAGACGACGACCGTCGTGATCCAGCAGGCCAGGATGCCGTACATGACCACCAGACCCGCGGGGGTCGGCCCCTTGTACGGATGCTGTCCGCGGACGCCCAGCCACACCGCGCCGAGGGCGACGAACGCAACCGTCGCCCCCACCAGCGAGAGCAGCGGTGAGGTGAGCTCGAGCCGGCGCCGGGCCTGATCGGTCGTCTGCTCCAGGAGCTTCGCCGCCGCGCGCGCGTCGAATGTGGCGCCCGGGTCCGATGAGGCTGTGTCGTCGATGTCGCGTGTGCCGTTCATCTGTCCTGCCCCTCCTACGTTTAAGTTTGCGGCGCAAACACTACCAAGGTTTGCGACACAAAGTCAAGGGCAAATCGGGTCCGGGGCTCGACGCGGTCCGACTGGCGGCGTTTGGGCGGCGGGAAACTAGAGTTCTCGCCCACGCGACCGAGGAGGAGAGACCATGGCCGGTGACGGGCGACTGGGCGGGCAGCTCGACGAGGTGCTGTCGGGTGCGGTGACACGCGGGATCGTCGCGGGGGTGGCCGCGGTCGTGGTCGACCCCGACGGCGAGCGCTATCTCGGCGGCGCCGGGAGCCTGACCGCCGGCGAGGACGCTCCCGTGACGGGCGACACCCTGTTCCGGATCGCGTCGATGACCAAGCCGCTGGTCGCGGTCGGCGCGCTGCAGCTCGTCGAGGCCGGGCGGCTGAGGCTGGACGACGAGGTCGCGTCGATCGTGCCCGAGTACGGCGAGCTCCAGGTGCTCGATGGGTTCGGCGGGGATGCCCCGATGCTGCGCCCGCCGTCGGCGGCGGCCACCATCCGCCAGCTGCTCACCCACACCTCCGGCTGTGGCTACTGGTTCGGCAACGCGGAGCTGGCCCGCTACCGGGAGCAGACCGGCCTGCCCGACATCCTCACCAGCCCGCTCGGCGCGTTCTCGGCGCCGCTGATCGCCGACCCGGGCACGCGCTGGGAGTACGGGATCAGCATGGACTGGATGGGGCGGGTCATCGAGGCGGTCACCGGCCAGGACCTGGGCGCCTACCTCGGTGAGCACGTGCTCGGCCCGCTCGGGATGACCGACACGACCTTCTCCCCCACCCCGCGAGCGCGCGAGCGGCTCATGACCCTGCACGAACGTCGCGACGGCGGAGGGGTGACCCCGCGGGGTCTCGACTGGCCCGACACGCCGGAGTTCTGCGCCGGAGGTCACGGCCTGTACTCGACCGCCCACGACTACGGGCGGTTCCTGCGCGCCATGCTGCGCGGCGGCGAACTGGACGGCGCCCGCGTCCTGGCCGCCGAGACCGTCGAGCGGGCGTTCTCCGACCAGCTCGACGGCCTGCCTCTTCCCGACCTGATCCCCACGCAGGCGCCGTGGCTGATCCACGACGTCGTCGCGCTGCCGTTCCGCCAGACGTGGGGCTTCGGCTTCCAGCTCATGCTGGAGGACATCCCGCAGATGCGCCGGGAGGGCTCCGGGTTCTGGTCGGGGATCCTCAACACCCACTTCTGGATCGACCGGCGCAGCGGGGTTGCGGGAGCGGTGCTGACGCAGCTCGTCCCGATGTTCGACGAGGCGATGCTGGAGACGCTCGGCGCGTTCGAGATGACCGTCTACGCAGCGGCCGCACCGGCCTGACCGCGGGCGGCGTCTCGCGCACCGCGGCCGTGCGTCACTCGCGGACGCCGATCATCTCGACCGGCCGCCGGCGGAGCGCCCGACGCGTCGGCACCGCCAGGGCGACGAGGGCCAGGATCGCCGAGACGCCGAGGATCACGGCCAGCGGACGCCAGGGGACATAGGGCTCGAGGCCGCCGGTCAGCGCATGGCTGAGCGGGAGGAGTGCGGTGGCGGCGATGACCAGGCCACCGCCGAGTCCGACGGTGATGATCAGCAGCGCCTCCCAGCGCGCCATCGAGCGCACCTGACGTCGAGTGGCGCCGACGAGACGCAGGAGCGCCAGCTCACGGCCGCGCCGCAGAGCGATCATCGCCAGGGTGTTCACCACGGCGACCGAGGTGAACGCGAAGATCATGGCCACGAACAGCGGGCCCAGCCAGCGGTTCATCTCGCGGTCAGCGTCGCTGGCGGTCGCCAGCGAGGCCCGGCTGCTCACCCGCAGCCCGGGGTAGCGTGCGCCGAGGGCGTGCAGCCGTCGCGCGACCGCGGACGGGCGGGCGGCCTGGACGACGATCTCGCTCAGCAACGGACTGGTCTGGTGGCCCGCGGCGAGCTCCGGGGCCAGCAATGCGTCGCCGAAGGCCAGCTCACGCGAATAGATCGCCACGACACTCGCGTGCGTGCGCGTCCCGTCGCCGAGCATGACCGGCACCCGGTCCCCGACGTGGGCGTGAGCGGCCTGTGCGCGCCGGCGTCCGAGCGCGATCGCATCGCCGTGCAGCGCGGCCAGAGAGCCCGCGGTCACGCCGACGTCGAGCCCACCGGCTCCGCCTCCGCCGCCGCTGAGAATCTGGGCGGGGATCGCGTCACCGGACGCGCCGAGACTCGGGCCCAGCGTCGTCGGGGTCAGGGCGGCCGCCGAGCGGACGCCCGGCGTGGCGCGCACGTCGGCCAGCGCCGCGGACGGCAGCCCCGCCCCGGTACTGGTGACGGCGAGCGCACCGGTGAGACCGGCGTCGCGCTGCTGGGACGTGGCGTGGTCGATCGTGGTGGTGCTGAACAGCAGGGTGCAGCTCATGGCGACGGTGAGCACCAGCGGGGTGCTCGCCGACGAGAAGCGGCGTGTCGCCGTGCCCAGATTGGCCGAGGCGAGGAACCCGCCCACGGGCGCAAGCGCTCCGAGCGGGGGCGCGAGAACCCGGGCGGCGACGCGAGCCACGACCGGCCCCAGAAAGCCCACGGCCACCACCAGGCAGATCGCGGTCAGCTCCGAGGTCGCCGCGGCGGTCTGCGGAGTGTTCGTGGTGGTCGACACGGTGAACAGCGGGATCGCGCCGGCCAGGGCCAGCACGCCGCCGATCAGGCGCCCGGGGCCGAGCAGGCGGGGCTCGACGGCCGCATCGCCCAGCGCGACGGTCGGGGCCACGCGAGCGGCCCGACGTCCGGCGGCCAGGACCGCGAGCAGCGCCGTGGCCAGCCCGGCGGCGACCGCCGCGGCGGCCGGCATCCAGTCCGCGCGCACGACGACGTTGTCAGGGGCGATGCCGTGGCGCACGAGCGCGTGTCCAAGCGCCTCACCGAGCACCGCGCCGGGCCAGATGCCCGCGGCAGAGCCGATCACGGCGACGAGCGCCGCCTCCCACGCGATCATGCGCCGGATCTGGCCCGGGGTGGCGGCGACCGCGCGCAGGAGAGCGATCTCGCGCTCGCGCTGCTGGATCGAGAGGCCCAGCGTGCCCGCGACCACGAACATGGCGATGAACAGCGCCAGCCCGCCGAAGGCAGCCGCGACCGGGATCAGGGTGGTGCGCGCCTGCCGGAGCTCGGGGTACTCGGCCTGCCCGCGCGCCGCACCGGCCAGCACCAGTGCACCGCCCGTCGCCGCGCCGGCCGCGCCGGCCACCGCCGCGCGCACGCGCGACAGATCGAACCCGGGTCCAGCGAGGAGACCGACCGTGTCGACGCGACCGGGATGCCCCGCGAGCCGGGTGGCCTCGGCGTCGGTGAGAAAGACCGGCGCCTGACGGGTGACGGGATGCCGCGGGCGGGCCACGCCGACGACGGTGACCGTATGGACGGGTCCGGCGGCGGCCAGGGCCAAGCGTGCGCCGAGCGCAGCCGGATAGCCGGTGACAACCTCGCCCGGCCGCGCCGGGGCGCGCCCGGCACTCAGCACGTAGGGGGTCAGCGCGGCGCTGCTCCACCCATGGGCGACGGCGGGGCGATGCCCCACCACGGCGGGCACCGACACGTCGGCGATCGCCGCGCGCACGCCGGGAACGCTCGCCAGCCGGGCCACCAACCCGCTGCTCACGCGGGCGCGCTCGGACAACAGCACGTCGCGGTCGGCGCCGGCCTCCTGCTGGCCGGTGACGACGGCCGCCGCCCCGGCGTAGCGCTCCACCGGCGGCGCGGCGCGGAGCACGGCTTCGAGTTGCATGCCCCACGCCATGGCGAGGACGGAGGCGGCGAACAGGGCGATCAGGGCTCCGGCGAAGGTGCCGGGCCGACCGCGGGCACTGAGGATGGCGATGCGCAGCATGGCTCAGCCCCCCAGATGCGCGAGGCGCTCGGCCACGTCGTCGGCGGTGGGGGCATCGAGCGTTCCGACCACCCCGCCGTCGGCGAGCATGATGACCCGGTCGGCGTACGCGGCGGCCACCGGATCGTGGGTGACCATGACCACGGTGTGGCCGTCGTGATCGACGACCTCGCGCAGCAGGCCCAGCACCTCGCGCCCGGTGCCCGTGTCCAGCGCCCCGGTCGGCTCGTCGGCGAACACGACCTCGGGCCTGGTGACGAGCGCCCGGGCGATCGCGACCCGTTGCTGCTGGCCGCCCGACAACTGCGCGGGACGGTGGCGAAGGCGGCGTTCCAGCCCGACTCGCGCGGCGACCTCGCGCACCGTCGCGCGCCGCGGGCGATGCCCGTCCAGGCGCAGGGGCAGCGCGATGTTCTGAGCCACCGTCAGCGACGGCAGCAGGTTGAACGCCTGGAAGATGAACCCGATCCGCTCACGGCGCAGGATCGTCAGCCGGCGCTCGCTCAACCCGGACAGGTCGGTGTCGCCGAAGGCAACGGCGCCCGACGTGGGGCGGTCGAGCCCCGCGGCCACGTTGAGGAAGGTGCTCTTACCGGAGCCCGACGGGCCCATCAGCGCGGTGAACGAGCCGGCCGCGATGCGGGCGCTGACACCGTCGAGGGCGACGACCGCCCCCTCGCCGCGGCCATGGACCTTGCGGACGTCGCGCAGCGTGATGGCGGACGCGGTGGGAACCACCGCGGTGCGGCGGTCAAGGATGGAGTGAAGCATCACAGCCCTCGATTCGTGTCGATCGATCCCATGCCGCCAAGGTACGGGCGCGCCGGGAGCTCGACATCGTCCGCAGGCACGATCGAGGCTCCTACCCAGCGACGATCCGGCCTCCTACTCAGGTAGGAGGCGGACCCCACGAGGGTGGAGTACGTTGACCTGCGTGACCGGGATCGAGCAGTTCGTGCGCAGGTATTGGCTGGAGGTGCCGCTGGTGCTGCTCGTCCTGGAGGGCATCGTCGAGGTGATCGTCCGGCGCGACGCCCCCGACGCGCCCCAGTCCAGCCTGTGGTTCGCGGTGCCCGCGCTGGCCGCGCTGCTCGTGCCCCTCCTGGCCCACCGTCGGTTCCCCTTTGCGGGCGCGGCGGCGTACTGGCTGCTGGCCGCCGCCTTCACCTTCGTCGACGGGCAGCTGCTGACGTTCACGACAAGCGTGTTCGTGCTCGGCATGGTGGTGGCGTTCCTGCTCGGCAACGTGTCTGACACCGGGCATGCATGGGCCGGACTGGCCATCGTCCTGGTCGGGTCCGCGCTGGTCGTCTACAACGCGCCCGGCCACCCGGCGAGCCAGCTCGTCTTCATTCCCGTGCTGTTCGGGATCTGCTGGCTGGCGGGCTTGGTCGTCCGCGAGCGCGCCGAGCAGGCCCAGGCGGCCGAGGTGCGCGCCATCGAGGCCGAGAGCGAGCGCGACGCGGCGATGCGCATCGCCATCGCCGATGAGCGCGCGCGGATCGCGCGGGAGCTGCACGACATCGTCGCGCACGCCGTCAGCGTGATGGTGCTGCAGGTCGGCGCCGTCCGGCACAAGCTCCCCGATGCCCGCGCCGAGGACCGCGACGCGCTGCGTGGCGTCGAGCAGGCCGGCCGCGCCGCCCTGACCGAGATGCGCCGGCTCCTGGCCGTGATGCGGCGCGACGGGGACGGGATGGAGCTGGCCCCCCAGCCCGGGCTCGACGGCCTGGGCTCGCTGGTGAGCGAGGTGGGCCGTGCCGGGCTCCCTGTCGAGCTCCACGTCGAGGGCACACCGTTTCCGCTCCCCCAGGGCATCGATCTCTCCGCCTACCGGATCGTCCAGGAGGGCCTCACCAACGCGCTCAAGCACGCCCGGGCCAGCCACGCCGCGGTCACGGTCCGGTATGCGCCCGATGAGGTGCGCATCGAGGTGAGCGATGACGGCACCGGTGTGCTCACGCCCGACGACACCGGCCACGGGCTGATCGGGATCCGCGAGCGCGTCAAACTCTACGGCGGCGAGATGGCCGTGGGCACGCCACGCACGGGCGGGTTCACCCTCAGCACCCGCCTCCCGGTGACCCAGTACCGGCCATGAGCATCCGCGTCCTCATCGCCGACGATCAGTCGATGGTCCGTGCCGGCTTCCGGATGCTGCTCTCAGACGAAGAGGACATCGACGTCGTCGCCGAGGCGAGCGACGGGCTCGAGGCGGTGGCCAAGGCCGCGCGGTTTACGCCGACGGTCATCCTCATGGACATCCGCATGCCAGAGCTCGACGGCCTGCAGGCCACCCGCCGCATCCTCGACGCCGACGCCGGCGCCCGGATCCTCATCCTCACGACCTTCGGGCTCGACGAATACGTCTACGAGGCGCTGCGGGCGGGCGCGAGCGGCTTCGTGCTCAAGGACGATCCTCCCGAGCAGCTGATCGCGGCCATCCGGATCGTCGCCGCTGGAGACGCGCTGCTCTCCCCCGCCGTCACCAAGCAGGTGATCGAGCAGTTCGCGCGGATTCCGCGTCCCGCGCCGCCCAAGGAGCTCGAGGACCTCACCGCCCGCGAGCAGGACATCCTGCGCCTCATCGCCTCCGGTCTCTCCAACCAGGAGATCGGCAGCGAGCTCTACATCTCAGAAACGACGGTGAAGACGCACGTCACCCACATCCTTCAGAAGCTCGGGCTGCGCGATCGGGTCCAGGCAGTGGTGCTGGCCTACCAGGCGGGCGTCGTCGACGCCCCGGGCTGACGGCCCCGCCGCTACGCGGCCTGCACCTCCAGCGCGGCCATCACCCGCCTCAGCGCGGGCTCGAGGTCGTTGGCGCCGGGATGGTCGTAGACGGGGCCGGCGCCGTCGGTGAGCAACAGACGCAGCTGCGCAAGGCCGCGCGCGTCCAGCGGCTCGTCGGCGACCAGTCGCTCCGCCACCGCCTCCAGGGTGCGCCGGGAGCGCCGCACCTTGGAGCGGCAGACGGGAACGTTGAACTGGAGCGGCCGCAGGGGGTGAACGGCGTCCTCGACGAGTCTGCGGATCGCGTCGGCGAGCACGGTGCGTGCCCGCGACCCGATCAGGTCGTGAGCGCGGACCGAGAGGCCGGCGCTCGAGTCCGGCGACGCGCCCTCGGCGAGCGCGCGATCGAGCTGTCGTGCGCGCATGCGTACCCGCACGCGCGCGGTGGCCCTGCTGCGCTCGACGATGACGCACCCGGGATTGCGCTTGTCGGCCAACACCAATGTGGTCATGACCATCACCTCTCATCTATGTCACTCAGCCCGGTCTGAGCTATTTCACCACCCAGAACACGACGTAGCCACACAACATCACCGCCAGCCCGGCGCCGAGCGCCAGGTAGGGCAGGATCCCGGCCCGTTTGGGCCCGAGCTCATGTTCCCCGGCCGGAACGAGGTCGATGAACATGTGCTCTGGGAATCGCCCCTTGTCCACGACGTGGTGGCGGTAGTAGAAGACCGGTACGGCGATGAGCGCACAGATCCAGCCCGTGATCAGCGTCCCCTGACCCCACGCGTTCGCGCCCGCGCCGAGCAGGAAGGCGTTGAGGTAGGCGAAGCAGACCCCGAGGATGAACAGCGGCCGCGGCGCCTTGAACGGGCGCGGCACGCGGGGATTGTCGACGCGGTGGATCCAGCCCGCGTTGAGGTTGAGGAAGTTGAAGATCATGTAGTTGCAGTTGGAGACCGCGAGCACGAACACGTAGTCCGACATCAACAGCAGCACGAGGTTGAGCGCCAGGTCGGTCCACATCGCGTAGGTGGGGACCTTGTGCTCGTTGAGGTGTGAGAGGTACTTGGGCAGCCAACCGTCCTCGCCGCCCTGAAACAGCGTCCGCGACGAGCCCGACATCGCGGTCATGATCGCGAGCACCAGGGTGAAGAAGAGCAGGATGATGAAGACCTTGGTGATCACGTCGCCGGCGTTGAGCATGTTGGCCAGCGCCGTCCCCACCCCGGCCCCGGAGGCGATGCCAGGATCGAGCATCGCCCTGGTCCCGAGGACGCCCTGGAACACGAACGGGACCAGAAAGTAGACCGCCACGCAGAACAGGCCGCTCCACAGGATGGCGCGCACCATGTCGCGGGCCGGGTTCTTGAACTCGCTCATGTAACAGACGGTGGTCTCAAAGGCGTAGGCCGACCACGCGGCGATGAACAGGCCGCCGAGGAACAGCGTCCAGCCGTCGAGGTTCCAGGAGCCGTTGACCGGGGTGAACGGCGTGAAGTTGTGAGCCACCACGTCGCCCGTGAGCAGCGGGATCAAGGTGACCAGCAGCAGCGGCGTGAGCGAGCCGACGGTGAGGATCGTCTGGATGCGCGCCGTCCGCAGGATGCCGCGATGCTGGATGTTCCAGACCGCGAGCATGATGATCGCCCCGATGAGGAACGTCGCGTTGATGCGCAGGGTGAGGCCGGACTTCAAAAACCCGAGGTTGATCAAGGTCACGTGCCACGTGTTGATGTGGGCGTCGGGGGCGAAGAACACCGACAGCAGGTAGCCCGCGCCCAGCCCCGAGCCGATGGCCAGGACCGGCGTCCAGGCCAGCCAGTTGCACCACAGAGAGACCGGCGCGGCGACCTTGACGTAGCGGATCCACGCGGTGGCGCCGTGGACGGCGGTGCCGCCCGACTTGCGGGGATGCAGGCCGGCGATCTCGGCGAAGATGAACGCGTCGACGAACCCGATGAGGACCGAGAGCGTCCACACCAGGACGGCCACCGGGCCGGTGAGCGCCGAGATGCCCCCCATCGAGAACAGCACGAGCGCGGGGACGCCGGCGGCCACGAAGAAGGCGCCCAGCCACCCCAGATCGCGGCGCATGTTGGTGTGGCGGCGCGATGCCAGGTAGTCAACAGGGCCATCGGCGGCCGCGCCGGCCCCGGCGGGGATCGTGGATGCCGGTGCGGGAATCTCGGTGTCCATGAGCGTTCCGTGGGCGAGCGGCCGCTCAGGCCGGGGTGGCCGCGGGCGCCTGTTCGGTGCGGACCTGCTGGTGCTCGGGCATGGCCGGCGTCGCCTCACGCCAATGCAGCGGCAGCCGGTCCTGGATGCGACGCCGGTAGACGTAAAGCAGCACGGAGATACACAGCACGCCCACGCCGATGAACGTCTTGCTCAGCCCATAGCCGTACTGGTTGGCGAAGACGAAGCCGCCCAGCACGACGAAGGCGAGGTTGGCCAGCGCCAGCAGCGCCGCGATCGGCACCCAGATACGTGACAGGCGGATCGGGCGCGGCCAGTTCGGGCGGTCTCTGCGCAGCAGCAGGAATCCCGACAGCGCGAACACGTGGGCGAGGATGTAGCCGAGGTTGCCGGCGGCCAGGATCTCGATCGCGGTGCCGAAGAACACGGCCAGGAAGATGTTCAGAGCGGCGTCGACGAACATCCCGCGCTCGGGCACGTTGTACTTGTTGAGCGTGCCGAGCTGCTTGATCGTCATGCCGTCCTTGGCAATGCCGTAGAGCGCGCGCGACCCGTCCATCGTCGCCGTGCTCATGGTCAGGACGATCCCGCAGCACAGGCAGACGACGAGCACCCCGCCGAAGAACTGTCCGCCGATGGCGTCGAAGGCGGTCTTGAAGAAGGCGATCGCCGTCGGATCGTTGGCGACCTGCTGCGTGCTGAGCGTGCCGCCGAGCCCCAGGGGCAGCAGCGCGTAGACCAGCACCGAGAATGTGGCCGAGGCGCGTAGGGCCTTGGGGGTGTCGCGCGCGGTGTCGCGATATTCGGGCGCGACGGTGGCACAGGCCTCAAACCCGTAGGAGGACCACCCCATGAAGTACAGCCAGGTGAGCACGAGCGCGGCCCCTCCCCCGCCGGCGATGTTGGAGTGCAGGTTGGAGCTGTGCCAGTCGCCGGTGATGTAGGGCAGGAACATCAGAGCCAGGCAGGGGATGAGCAGGAGCACGCCGGTGACGTAGCTGAACAGCACCGTGCCCCGGATCCCGCGCGCGTTGGTGAAGTAGACGAGCAACAGGAAAACGATGGCGAGCGTCACCGCGAAGTCGATATGGAAGTGCGCCCCGCTCCAGTGGTAGGTGACCGAGGAGAAGAACTCAGCCTGAAGCAACGTGCCGGCGATCAGTCCGCTGATCGACAGGACCGTCGACCAGGCGAACCAGTAGCCGAAGGTGGCCACCGGGCCGACCAGGGCGCAGTAGCGGCGCCAGCCCTCGTGGGCGAACAGCGCGATGCCGCCGGACTTCTCCGGGAACATCGTCGCCATCTCGGCGTAGATGTTGTTCTGCAGCGCGCCGAGCAGCACCGAGACCGTCCACACGATCGTCGCCCCGAGCGTGCCGAGCGCGCCGATCGAGCCCCCGAGGGCCGCCAACAGGAAGCCCGGATTGGCCAGCGCGATCATGAACCCGTCCCACCAGGACATCGCCTTGACCAGTGCGCGGTCGTCGATCTCGGCATAGCCCTGGGCGGGCGCGGTCCCCGCGTGCGTGCTCACACCCTCGTCCATCAGCCTCTCCTGCAGTGGGTCAGACGGCGTTAGACAAATTTGCTCAGTGGCGTGAGTCAACGTACCGGCGCCACGAACGGGTCGAGGCGTGATCAGCAGCATTGCTGTTGTCAGAAAGCAGGAATGAGCAGTTTTGACCCTAGAACCGTGAGCGCTGCTTTACGGCGAGCGCCCACCTTCTGGGTCATGCTCAGCGGCTGTCCAACCGCCAGCGCTGACGCTGGGCCAAGGCCGCGCGGTAGCGGCGGCGGTGTGCGTCGCGCAGGTAGGTGAACCAGACCATGAGCGACAGCGGGAGGAGCACGAACACGGCGGTCGTGTTGCCGGTGAGCAGGAAGAACAACGCGACCGTCGCCACCAGCAGCCCCAATGCCACGGGGAGCGCGCGAAAGCGCAGCGTGATGCGGCGGATCGCCTCGTAGTCCTCGCGCGGGACGTCGGCGGTGTCCCACACGCGGGCGCAATCCGGGCACGTCCAGACGGTCCCGTAGGGCACCGACTGGCGCTGACCGCAGGCGCAGGTGATCGCGATCGGCGGCCCGTGCAGCACCGTCCCCGGGGCCTCGCGGCCGACCTTCTCGCGGCTCGGCGGCTTGGTGCGCTCGTCGGCCCGTCTGCGCTGGGCGCGCCCCATCAGCGACCCGGGCCGCCGGGCGCGCGCGTCTGCGTCTGCACGATCCAGAACAGCATGGCCTCTGACTGAGCGATGTTGCGCCATCCCTCGACGCGATCCCCAGCCGTGACCAGGACCTCGCCGGGGCGAACCGTGGGCGTCTGACCGCCGACCTGGACCTGGACCAAGCCGCTGGCGACGGCCACGATGCCGGTGCCCTCCCGCGTCTCGGCGGGCCGCGCCGACTCCCGGGGCCCGAGGCGGACGAGGTCGACGCTGAGGTCAGAGTTGGCGTCGCCCAGCAGGGCGGTGATGCCGTCGTCTGAGTGATGCGGGTCGTCGGGACGCCGTCCGATGCGGTAGGCGTCGGGGCCGTCGCCGTGGAGCAGATCGTCGATCGTCATCCCGAGCGCGCGGCTGAGCTGGGCCAGGGTCCCGAGCGACAGGCCGCGCTCGGCGCGTTCGGCCTGTGAGATCGCGCTGGCCGTCACCCCGGCCAGTTGGGCCAGGTCGTGCTGGCTGAGACTGCGCGCCCGGCGCACCGCCCGCAGCGACGCCGCCACCCGGCCATTGATGTTGGCCGGCGACAGGATGGCCCTCCCCTTGGCCTCGTGCCAGTGCAACACCGATCCGCGGACGCCGTCGCTGCGCGCCTCGGCCTTGGCCACGCGGATGTTGCGGTCGTCGACGCGCAGGATGCACTGCGTCACCGACGCCACGGTGTCGCGCACCGTGGCCATGCTGTCGGCGGAGCTCATCGACCAGTAGCCGATGGCCCCGAGGTCGAGGAGCATCGGGCAGCAGCGGGCGAAGAAGCCGCGTGCTCGGCTGGTGCCCCACGCCTCCACCATGCGGTCCAGCGAATCGAACAGGAGCAGGCGCCGGCCCCCGGGCCGGCACAGCCGATGGACCTCGCGCAGCAGATCGGCGGGATGGGCCAGCGCCGTCCCGGGCCCGGCCCGCAACACGTCGAGCCCGTCGGCGCCCAGCTCGGGCACGGAGTCGGCGATCGCCACGTAGGTGCGCCCCTCGAACGTGTCGGCGCGCCCGGCGATCGCGGCGTAGAAGGGCTCGACCGGGGCGCCGTCGAGCTGCCACACGACGTTGTCGCCCCAGTACAGGCCCTCGAGCACCTCATCGAGCGCGCCGAGGCCCGTACTCACCCTCTGGTCGATGTCCCTGGAGTCCAGCATGGCTGTCCGCACAGCTTGTCATACGCCGCCTGCGTCGCTTAATTCGACAGCACCGCTGTTGGTCTGGTGTCGGACACCGCGTCGCGGCGGACCATCTGCCCGTCGACACGATGGCCTCCATGCTGCTCATCCACCCCGACCAGACCGCCCCGTTGCGAGCCCGGCGGACGCGGCCGCGCGAGCGGGTCCGCGCCCGCCTGTGGCCCTGGCGGCTGGACGTGGCACTGGCGCGCGGGGCAGCGCCCGACGCGCGCGGTGACCTCTCCCTGCGGGCCCACCGTCTCATCAGCCTGCGCACCCGCCAGCGGCTGGCCCGCGAGATCCGGCGGCTCCTACACGACGCCGCGCGGCCGCGCCATCCCTTCGAACGCCGGCTGCATCCCGCCGCGCCCGAGGTGATGGACGCTGCGCCGCTGCTGTACGACCTCGCCGGCGAGCTCTCCTGTCCCGGCCCCGTCGACGCCCGGGGCGTCGCCCAGGTGAGGCTGCTGCTGCGCGACGGCACCGGCCCCCTGTACGACGAGCCCTGGCCCGGTTACCTCGAGCGCTGCCTCACGCGCGCGCTCGAGGCCCTGCGCCCTCCGCGCGCCGGCTGCTGACGCCCGGGCTCCGGACCGGGCGTCAGCGGCCGGTCTCGGCGCGACCAGGTCGTGAACGCGCGCCGGGGCGGGTGCGGCGCCCCCGTATGCTCCAAAAGTGCGAGCACCCCGGGGGTGCAGTCATTCGCGTCAGCGCCGGCGCGCCCGGCACATCACAGTGAGAGGGGCACGATGGATCTGGAACTCACCGACAAGATTGCGGTCGTCACCGGCGCCAGCAAGGGCATCGGCCTGGCCGTCACGCGAACCCTGGCCGCCGAGGGCGCCATCGTGGTGGCGGGCAGCCGCACCGTGGACGCCCTCGCCGGGATCGAGCGCGTCACTCCGGTCGCGGTCGACCTCGTGGACCGCGATGGCCCGGCCCGCCTCATCTCGGCGGCGATCGAGGCCTTCGGCAGGATCGACGTGCTCGTCAACAACGTCGGCGGCGTCCACCCCCGGCTGGACGGCTTTCTCAGCCTCAGCGACGAGGACTTCGAGGCCTCGCTCCAGCTCAACTTCTTTACCGCCCTGCGCGCGACCCGGGCGGCGGTCGCGGACATGAGCACACGCGGCGAGGGCGTGATCGTCAACGTCGCTTCGGTCAACGCGTTCTTCGAGCCCGACGGCGCCGTGATCGACTACGGCGCCGCCAAGGCGGCGCTGCTCAACGTCGCCAAGTCGCTCTCGCAGGAGCTGGGCCCGCAGGGCATCCGGATCACCAGCGTCTCTCCCGGCCCCGTCGCCACCGACCTGTGGCTCGGCGACGAAGGCGTGGCCGCGAAGATCGGCCGCGCCACCGGCGCGGGGTCCGAGGCCATCCGCGCCCAGGCGGTGGCCGGCATGCCCACGGGCCGCTTCACCTCGCCCGACGAGGTCGCCACCATCGTCGCCCTGCTGGCCTCGCCGCGAATCGCGAACGTCACCGGCGCCAGCTGGGTCATCGACGGCGGGCTCATCAAGACGACCTGAGCCTGCCGTCCCCTCACCGTCCACCACCCGAAACGAGCAACCATGAGCAACCGCACCATCGTCCTCATCCACGGCCTGTGGATGACCCCGCTGAGCTGGGAGCATTGGATCGACCGCTATCAGGCCCGCGGCCACGAGGTGCTGGCGCCGGCGTGGCCAGGCCTGGACGCCGACCCCGAGGCGCTCCGCGCCGACCCTAGCGTCATGGAGCACCTGGGAATCGGCGAGATCGTCGATCACTACGAGGCGATCATCGGCGACCTGCCGTCCGCCCCGATCATCATGGGCCACTCGTTCGGCGGAGCGATCACCGAGATCCTGCTGGACCGTGGCCTCGGCGCCGCGGGCGTCGGCATCGACGCCGCCTCGGTGCGAGGCGTGACCAAGCTGCCGCTCTCGACCCTGCGCGTGGCGTTCCCGGTCCTCAAGAGCCCGGCCAACAACCACCGCGCCGTCGGGCTCACCGCCGAGCAGTTCCACTACGCGTTCACCAACACGTTGAGCGAGGAGGAGTCGGCCGAGGTCTACAACCGCTACGCGGTGCCCGGACCGGGCCGAGTCCTGTGGCAGGGAGCGCTGGCCAACTTCAACCCCCACACCCCCGACCGCGTGGACTTCCACAACGACGACCGTGCGCCGCTGCTGCTCATCGCGGGCGGAGTGGATCATGTGGTGCCGGCCGCGGTCGACCGGCAGATGGCCAAGAAGCAGTCAAAGTCGGCGGCCGTCACCGAGTACAAGGAGTTCCCGGGACGGTCGCACTTCACCATCGGCCAGGAGGGCTGGGAGGAAGTCGCCGACTACGCGCTGGACTGGGCGGTCGAGCACGCCGCCGATCCCGCGGCCGCCTGAGGCGTCCTGACCGCGCCGGCCCGAACCCTTGTCCGGTGCCGGGCCGGCGCGGGTAGCATCCTGATGTGACCGAGCTGGAGAAGCCCGGTAGAGGGGCGAAGGTTGCGCGCAAGCGCGAGCGTCGCTGGCCGTGGGCGATCGGCGGACTTGTGTTCGCCGTGCTCAAGTCCGAGGGGCTCGCCAAACTCGTCTTCCATCGCGGCTCGCTGATCGCGGTCCTCGCGGTAGGCCTTGCGGTCGCGGCGCTCAGGGTGAGTCCCGTCACTCTCGCCGCCACCGGCGCGCTGCTGCTCGCGCTCGTGCTCGGCGCGCACTCGCTCGCGCTGGGGCTCGCGCTGGGGTTCGGGGTCTTCGCGCTGCTGATGGCACTGTTCTTCGCGATCTCGGCCGTGCTCCACGCGCGCCAGACGCGGGGGGCTCCCCGCCGGTGACGGTGAACCTTCGGGTGGCGGCGATGGCCAGGGCGCGGACGTGGCGCGCCCTGGCCTGCGCGGTCAGGTGCGCAGGGTCACCCGCGTGCCTCGGGCCACGACCTTGCCCCGCCGGATGCTCTGGCGGTGCACGATGCGCCCGTGGCCGATCGTCTTTGACCGGCAGCCCGCGGCAGTCAGCCGGTTGCGGGCGGCGCCCACGCGGAGCCCGGTGACTCGCGGGACCACGCAGCGCTTGGCGCCCTTGTGGGCGCCCGGCGTGCTGCCCTTGGCCCCACCCTGCGCGCCAGAGCCGGAGCCCGAACCCCCGGACCCAGCGGCGCCGGAGCCCGAGCCCGAGCGCACCACGGTCTCGCAGTTGGGCGCGATGGTGTCGACGGCGTCGGCGTAGACCACATCCTGGCCAAAGCCGCAGTCGACGGAGTCCGGCTCGCCGTCGCGGACGTCGACGGTGTCATTGCCGTAGGGCTCGGTGCACCACAGGGGGCCGCAGTCACCACCGCGGCGGTCGGCGTAGATGGTGTCCCGGCCCGGGCCGCCGGTGATCGTGTCGTCGCCGAACCCGGCATCGATGAAATCGTTGCCGGCGCCGCCGTCGATCGCGTCGGCGCCGCCGGAACCGATGAGCTCGTCGTCACCGCCGCCGCCGGAGATCCGGACGCTGCCCAGGACCTGGTAGGCCTCGAGGTGCTCGGCGGCGTCGGTGCCGGTGAGCGATCCGCCCTCGTTGACGATCACGCGCTCGACGCCGTGCACGTCGTCGCCCTCGCCGGGCCGGCCGTCATCGGCGCCACCGGCCAGCGTCAACGCCACGTCGGGGTGGAGGTCGGTGAATCGGCTCGTCCAGTCGTCCTGGAGCGTGTCGGTGCCCGGACCGCCGTCGATCACGTCGGCGTTGGCGTCCTCGAAGTGATCGCCCATGAGGGTGTCGTCCCCCGCGCCGCCCTGGACGACGTCGGAGCCACCCGCGCCGTCAACCGTGTC
This sequence comes from uncultured Actinomycetota bacterium, assembly GCA_963708835.1. Taxonomy (GTDB): domain Bacteria; phylum Actinomycetota; class Thermoleophilia; order Solirubrobacterales; family Solirubrobacteraceae; genus Palsa-465. The sequence continues at coordinate 336,559 of CAVPUB010000007.1, forward strand.
GTTGCCGTCGCCGCCGTCGAGCACGTCGCGCTCGTCGCCGCCGGTGAGGCTGTCGTTCCCGGCGCCTCCGTGCACCTCGACCGGCACCGATGCGGGCATGTCGAAGTTGGTGCTGAACAGATCTGCCCCGTCGCCGAGGTCGATCCGCACACCGGCGGCCCCGACCTGGCAGTCGACGACGTAGTCAGATGGGCCGCAGCCGGTGGTGGCCACCGTCAGCGCCACGCGGTCACCGATCATGATCTCGCCGCTGTTGCCGTCCATCGGGCCGCCGAGGGCGACGTGGTTCTGCTCGCTCGGGGCCGCGGTGACGACCAGGGTGCCGTCGGAGGCGCGGGTGATGGTGGCGGCGCCCGCCGAGGAGGCCGCGGTCAGCACGACGGCTGCCAGACAAGCGGCCAGTACGGCGATGCGTGTCAACGCAGTCATTGGATTGCTCCTGTGAGTGGGATGGATGAGACGCCGCGCACTCTCGTGCGGGCGCCTTGCCGTCCGCTTGACCGCGTCTTGCCGCGAGCTTGCCGGCGCCCGGCGGCGTCTCTATGCCATCGGGATGGGCGGGCCGCCCGCCGCGCTGGCCGGCCTGCGCCTGGGCAGCATCAGGAAGCGGACGGCCCGTGGACGACCTCGTGCTCCCAGGCGCCGGGCGGCTGGGTGTGCAGCCGCCAGTAGTGCTCGGCGATGTCGTCGGGGTCAAAGGCGGTTCCGGGAGCGACCTCGCCCAGCACGGTCACGCTGGCGGCGTGCACTCCGGCGGTCCCGTAGGTCTGGTGGAGCAGCGTCACGAGCGTCCGCGCCCCGGCCTTGCCGAGCGACAGGCTCGCGTAGGCGGGCAGCGGCTGGGGCATCCCGCCGGTGATGACGATCGTTCCCCGGCCGCGCTGCGCCATGCCCGGCGCGACGTGCGCGGCGGCGGTGATCGCGCCCACGACGTTGACCGCCCACGCGTCGAGATGCTGCCCCGCGCTGAGCTCGCCGATCGCGTCCGCGCGGATGAGCGCCGCGTTGTAGACCAGCATCTCCGGCGGCCCGAGGCGATCGGCCACCTCGTCGAGGCCCCGGCGCAGGGCCGCCTCGTCGGTGGCGTCGGCGACGACCCCGTGCACCTCGTGGCCGGACAGTGCGGCCACCGCCGCATCGACGGTCGGACCGGCGCGCGCGATCACGCCGACGGACAGCCCCTCGCGGGCGAGCCGCCGGGCCACGGACAGGCCGATACCGGGACCGGCGCCGATGACAATCGCTGTCGCCACCCACCCAAAGGGTAGGAGAAACCTGAACCTTTGAGAGTGCCACCGCCCGCCTTGGTCCGACAGCCTTCAGGTGGTGGACGCCCGCATCGCCACGCCCCCGCTCGAGGCTGCGCGCTTCGAGGTCCTCCCCTTCGCGCGGAGCCTCGAGGAGGCCGAGCAGCTGCCCGAGAAGGTGCGCCTGACCATCACATGCTCGCCCAAGCACGGTCCCGACCGGTCGGTCGAGATGGCGGCGAAGCTGCGTGACATGGGCCATCAGGTCACCGTGCACATCGCCGCCCGCATGGTCTCAGACAGCGACCACCTGGACCGGATTCTGGACGCGATGGCCCAGGCCGGCGCCGACGACCTGTTCCTGATCGGCGGCGACGCCGACCCGCCGCTGGGCGCGTTCTCCTCGGCGGTCGAGCTGATCGATGTCGTCGCGGCACATCCGCAGCGACCGCGGACGATCGGCATCGCCGGCTATCCCGAGGGCCATCCCGCGATCCCCGACGACGCGCTCGAGCAGGCGCTGGCCCACAAGAGCCGCCACGCCGACTACGTGGCCACGCAGATGTGCTTTGACCCCGACGCCCTGCTGGCTTGGGTCGGCCGCCAGCGCGGCCACGGGATGACACTGCCGGTCATGATCGGCGTCCCGGGCAAGGTGTCGCGCACCAAGCTGCTGGAGCTGTCGGCGCGGATCGGCGTGGGCCCGTCACTCTCCTTTCTGCGCAAGCAGCGTGGGATCCGTGCGCTGTTGTCCAAAGGATCGACAGCGGACAAGCTCTATGCAAAGCTCGCTCCAGCGGTCGACGACCCGGACCTCAACATCGCCGGCTTTCACATCTTCACCTTCAACCAGCTGCTCGAGACCTGGCATTGGCAGCGCGCTCATGATGACGCGCACTCCAGTACCGGGCCCGCCCGCCCAACGGCGCCGGCCGGCTCCCGGCCCTTCGCCGAAGCCGAGCGGGAGCCGGCGTAGGCCGGCTCAGCGCACGGACAGAAAAAGGAGAGAAACGTCATGACCCCAACCAACCTCCAGGAGCTGCTCGACGCCTCCGGCAACACCGTCGAGCTGCTGCGCAACTCGCAGATCGGCGCCTACATCTACCCGGTGGTGCCCTACGAGTTCACCAACTGGCGCCGCGAGCAGCGCGCGTGGCGGGAGACCGCGGTCCTCTTCGATCAGACCCACCACATGGCCAACCTGTTCATGCGCGGGCCCGGGGCGATCAAGCTCATCTCCGACACCGGCATCAACAGCGTCGAGAACTTCCCGGTCAACATGGCCAAGCAGTTCGTGCCGTGCACGCCGGCCGGACACGTGATCGGCGACGGCATCCTGTTTCACCTCGACGACGAGGAATACGTGTGGGTCGGGCGCGCGCCGGTGGCCAACTGGCTGGCCTATCAGGCCGAGAAGGGCGACTACGACGTCGAGATCGAGAAGGACGACCGTTCACCCTCGCGCCCCTACGGCAAGGCGGTGACCCGCGCGTACTGGCGCTTCCAGATCCAGGGGCCCAACGCGTGGCAGGTCATCGAGAAGGTCAACGGCGGCCCGCTGGAGCAGCTCAAGTTCTTCCGCATGGCCGAGATGAACGTCGGCGGCCAGCGCGTGCGCACCCTGCGCCACGGGATGGCGGGCGCCCCCGGCCTGGAGCTGTGGGGCCCCTACGAGGGCTACGACGAGATCCGCGGCACGATCCTCGAGGCCGGACGCGAGTTCGGCATGGAGCCCTGCGGCGCGCGCGCCTACGCCTCCAACACGCTGGAGTCGGGGTGGATCCCGTCGCCGCTGCCCGCCATCTACACCGGCGAGGAGCTCCGCGGCTACCGCGAGTGGCTCGGCGCCGACAGCTACGAGGCCACCAACGCACTGGCCGGGAGCTTCGTCTCAGACGACATCGAGGACTACTACGTCAACCCGTGGGAGCTCGGCTACGGCCCGTTCGTCAAGTTCGACCACGACTTCATCGGGCGCGACGCGCTGTCTGAGATCGACGCCGACTCCCAGCGTCACAAGGTCACGCTGGCGTGGGACGGCGAGGACATGGCCAAGATCTTCGCGTCGCTGTTCGACGTCGAGGGCGACTCCTACCAGTTCTTCGACCTGCCCATCGCCAACTACGGGTCGTCGAACTTCGACTCGGTCCTGGACCCCGACGGCAAGGTCATCGGCTGCTCGATGTTCAGCGGCTACAGCGCCAATGAGAAGCGGGCGCTGTCACTGGCCACGATCAACCCCAACGTCGAGATCGGCAGCGAGGTCACGGTGGTCTGGGGCGAGCCCAACGGCGGCTCGCGCAAGACCACGGTGCAGCCGCACAAGCAGCTGCACGTGCGCGCCGTCGTCAGCCCGGTGCCGTATTCGGTCACCGCGCGGACGGAGTACGCGGAGGGCTGGCGCACCGCCGGGGTGTCCTGACGGTATGCGCCTCCCCGCCACCGGAGAGACGCACGCATCGATCGCACGCAGCCGCTTCGCTCAGGCGGAGCGGCTCGAACGCGAGCTCGCGGTGCTGAACGAGGCATGGAGCCCGTCAGGCCATCCCTTCATGCGCCGGTGGCTGAGCGGTGAGCTGTCGGCGGACGCCCTGCGGTTGTTCGCCGGCGAGCACTACCACGCGATCTGCGCCCTGGCCGACGCGGCGGCCGCCGCCGCTCGGCTGGCCGACGGGCTCCTGGCCGAGCAGCTCACCGTCTACGCCGCCGGCCAGGAGCGGGCCGTGTCGCTGTGGCTGCGCTTCGCCCGCGCCGCCGGCTGGTCGGGATCGGCCTGGTATTTCGGCGAGGACCCGCTGGCGGAGACGGTCGCGTGCGCCAGCGCGTGGTCGACGGAGAGTGCCTCGCTGGGCGAGCACCTGATCACCATCTGGGTCGTCGAGGCCGCCTTGGCGCCGCTGGCCGCCGCCCAGTGCGAGGTGCTGCGCCGGCGCTACGGGTTTGACCACGCCACGACCCGATACTTCGCCCGCCGTGCGCGCCGCGGCGAGCACGACGCGGCGTTGGCGCAGGCGGGCCTGACCAGCCTACTGCCGGTCACCTCACCGCTCGCGCTGGTGTGCCGCGCGGAGCTGGCCTGTCGCAGCTACCTGGAGCTGGTGGACGGCGTCGCCCGCCAACTGCCCGGCGCGTAGGCGGTCCGGACGCTCTCCACATAGGGCACAGGCGCGACGATGGCGCGCAGCTCCGTCTGGACATGGCGCTCGACGGTGGGCTTGCCCGAGCCGCCGTCCTCCTCGCCCCACACGAGCGTCACCTCGGTGCCCGGGTCGGCGTGCTGGGCGTCGAGCACCGCCAGCGTGAGCATCTTGCCCTCGTTGGCGCTGTAGCCGATCCACGTCGACACCCCCACCGTCCCGCCGTTGACGGTGACCTTGTCGAAGGGGTGCATGGCGTAGACCGCCGAGGGCCAGTCCATGAACTTGGCCCGCTCGCCCGGGCCGAACATCATCCCGATGGTGCGCGCCACGTCGTCGTCGTCGAGCACGAGCGTGACCTTGACGCGATGCTCGTCCTCGTGAGCCATGCGCTCGAGGGCCTCGCGGCCGATGAAGTCGTGATCGAACTTGACCAGATGCCCGTAGCCGAGGTCCCACGGGGTGAAGTAGTAGTCCTCGATGTCGTCGGAGTAGAAGCTCCCGCCGATCGACGCGGCGCCCTCATAGCCGGCGGCCGGCAACCAGCGGCGGTACTCGGCCAGCGCGTCGCCGGTGTAGATGGCGGGCAGCGGCGATGGGATCCAGCCCGACTCCAGCGCGTTGGAGGAGTACGCGCGCCCGCCCACCTGACGCAGGCCGAACTCCTCGCCGGTGGCGACGAGCGCCCGGTGGACCGCCTCGCCCTCGTCCCAGGGGCCGAACAGCTCCCAGCCGGGCTGCCCGGCCATGCCGTGGCGCAGGGCGCGAACCTCATGGCCGGCGATCTGGACGGTCGTCAAGTGGAAGAACTTCAGGTCGGGCGCGGCGCGCCCGAGCACCGCCTCGATGACATCCATCGCGCGAGGCCCCTGGATCTGGAAGCGGTAGGAGCGCCTGCGGCCGTCGGTCCGCATGGCACTCCGTTCGTCGCGCTCGAGCTCGACGTCGTAGTCACCGATCTGCGCGTGGAAGGTGACCCAGTTGAGCACCGGGGCGCGGCCGACCATGTTGAACTCATCGTCGGCGAGGTGGAACAGGATGACGTCGCCGATGACATAGCCGTCCGGAGTGCACGGCACGAACTGCTTGGCCTTGTCGACGGCGAAGTTGGCAAACGTATTCACACCGAGGCGAGCGAGGAGCGCGAGTGCGTCGGGGCCCCGTACCGCGAGCTCAGCCATGTGATAGGACTGGTTGAACAACACGCACGTGTGCTGCCACGCCAGCTGTTCGTCACGCCAGTTGGTGAACTCGGCCGGGACGCCGGGATAGACATTGGGACCGGCCTGTGAGTTGCGCAGCAGCACCGCGGGACTGACACTGTCGCCGAGCAGGCCTTCGAGACTTCGCTCACTCATGGTCCGTTTCTCCCTTTTGTCATTGTGATCATTCCCTTGCCGCGAGCTCATCAGGTGGTGGGGTCCACGACGGCGGCCGCCGCCTCTGACGCGCTGCCCAGATAGGCGGCCATGACGGCCGGGTCCCGGCGCACGACGTCGGGCGCGCCGTCGGCGATCACCCGCCCGAACTCCAGCACCACCACCCGGTCACAGATGCCCAGGACCAGGCCCATGTCGTGGTCGATGAGCAACGTCGACTGGCCGTGGTCAGCGAGCTCGCGCAGGCGCCGGCCCAGAGCCTGGCTCTCGCGGGTGTCCATGCCCGCGGCCGGCTCGTCGAGGCACAACAGCGCCGGGCCGCTCACCACGGCACGGGCCAGCCCGACGAGCTTGCGCTGGCCCTCGGAGAGCTCAGGGGGCATGGCCTCGGCGACCGGGGCAAGCCCCATCCGCGTCAGTACCGCCTCGACGTCCTCAGGGGCCGCGTCCGCTCCGGCGGCGACGGTCAGGTTCTCGCGGACATCGAGATCGTCGAACAGATCGGTGCCCTGCCAGGTGCGCGCGCAACCCAGGGCGGCGATCGCGTGCGGCGTCTGCCCGGCGACGGCGTGACCGCGCAGGTCCACCTTGCCCGAATGGCCCACGAACCCTGTGACGGCGTCGATGAAGGTTGTCTTGCCGGCCCCGTTGGGGCCGATCAGCCCCACCAGTTCGCCCTCTCCCACCTCGAGGTCGACGTCGGTGAGCGCATGGACCCCGCCGAACGCCACGGACAGCTCCCGGACGCGCAGGACGGGCTTGGCGTCCGCCGACGCCGCGCGCCGGCGCTCACGCGCCTCAGCGGCATCGGCGTCGGGCGGGCGCAGGGCCACCTCGGGCAGGTCGGGGCTGAACCTCGGCCGACGGTGGGTCTGACGGTAGAAGGCGCCGGCGACGCCCTCGGGGTTCTGGATGAGGGTGACGACGAGGATGACGCCCCCGAAGAGCAGGAACCAGTTGCCGTTGAGCCCGAACCACTTGTCCAGGGCGTAGGGGAACAGAGCCTGGGTGGAGATGAGCCCGGCGAAGACCGCGCCGGAGATGAGGGTGATCCCGCCCGCGTAGGCGAAGGCGATGAGGCTGAGCGCGATGAAGGCGTCGAAGCGGTCGCCGCTCACCGAGCCGAAGTTGTAGGCGTAGAGCCCCCCGGCGACCCCGGCGATGATCGCGCTGATGGCGAAGGCGGCGAGCTTGACGTTGCGCGGGTTGATCGCGGCCGCCGCGGCGGCACGCTCGTTGGAGCGCACGGCGAGCATGCGCTGCCCGAGCTTGCCGCGGCGCACGTACCCCACCAACAGGCACACGGCGATCGTGAACGCCAGCACCAGCCAGCCGAAGACCGGGCTGGGCTGGTTGCCATCCAGGCCCCGGAAATGGGCGGCGGGTCCGAGGTCGATCCCGAACAGGTGCGGCTCGGGCACCGGCGAGCCGGTCTGCCCTCCGCCCCACGTGGGGTTGGTGAAGCCGAAGTTCTCGATCGCCACCGCCGCGGCCAGTGTCACCACCGCGAGGCTGACGCCGCGGACGCGCAGCGCCGAGACGGCGGTGAGCATGCCCAGCACGAGCGCAGCCCCCGTCCCGAGGATGAGGGCGATGGGGAAGCCGATCCCCGCGTTGACAGCCAGGTGCGAGATCGTGAACCCCGACACCCCCGCCAGCGAGAGCTGCACGACGGAGATCTGGCCGACGAAACCGGTGAGGACCACCAGACTCAGCGCCATCACCGTGCCGATCATCGTGTTGATGAGGGCCTCACGGAAGTCGTAGGGCAGCACGACGAGCGCCACCGCGCAGACCACCCCGGCGATGAGCGATGTCCGCACCAGGTTGTTGGGGCGGGGCACCTGCGGCAGGCCGCGCTCGACCAGGTCGCCGCGGCGCGGCAGGCTGGCGCCGCGCAGGTACATGACCGCCACGGTGATGAGGAAGATGACCAGCTCGGCGACGCCCGGGATGGCCGAGCCGCCGGCCTGCGGGAACCACGACTGCGAGCTGGCGTACTGGATGAGGGACTCGATGATCCCCAACCCGATCCCGGCGGCGCAGGCGAGGCCGAACGAGGTGAAGCGCGCGATCAGCGCCGCCGTCAGCGCCGGGACGATCTGGAGCGGCAGCGTCTTTGAGTCAAGCTCGGTGATCGCCGCGGCGAGGATGCCGACCGCGCCGGCGATGAACGAGGCCACCATGCTGTTGCCGAGCGAGAGCAGCCTGGGCGAGAGCCCTGAGAGCATCGCCGCCACCTCGTTCTCCGACGCCGCCCGGGTGGCCAGGCCGAACCGCGACCACCGGTAGGCGGCGGCCAGCGCCGCCGCCATCGCGATGACGATCCCGGTGAGGATGAAACGGTCCACCGGGATGACCGCGCCCAGGACGTGAACGGTGCTCTGGGGGAGGATCGTCGGCTCGGGCTGGGGCGTGTTGCCGAACGCCAGCAGCACCATCGCCTGGGCGATGAGCAGCACCCCGAGCGAGGACACCAGCTTGGCCAGCGGAGAGGCGTTGCGCAGCGGCCGGAACGCGATCAGCTCCACCAACACGCCGAAGATGAGCACGATGACCAGGCTGGACACCAGGGCCGGGGCGGTGCCCATCTGGACGCCGGCGACCTGCCCGGTCTTCAGCGCCCAGTAGGCATAGCCGCCGACCATGGCGACGCCGCCGGTGGCCAGGTTGATCACCCCGGAGCCGCGGTAGGTGAGCACGACGCCCAGCGAGATCGCGGCGATCAGCGCTCCGGGCCCCAGCCCGAGCAGGATGAACAGGAGGATCTGTGTCATGCCTGCTCGGGATTCGGATCCCGCCCACCGGCAGCCGGTCTCTGACCGGCGTGGGTCACGACGGCGGCTGCAGCCAGGGAGCGACCTTCTTGAACACGTGCTTGCCGTGGTACTCGAAGAACTGCGCGCGGTCGTTGCACACGGCGGGCGCCGACGGGTACTTACCGCAGGCCAGCTGGGGCGCGCCCAGGGCCACAGGACCGGTGAACGCCTTGGCCTTGGCCAGGATGTTGTCCGGGGTGGCCTTGCCGTAGCCCAGCTGGTTGAGGTAGCGCACCGTGGTCAGCAGCTGCGCGAACGAGACGATGTTCCACGGGTCGGGGGCGTTGGCGGGCGTCGAGTACTTCGCCGCCACCTTCATGTAGGGGGGCATTCCCGGGTCCGTCGGATCGCCGAACAGCGAGCTGGCGATCGCGTAGGTCCAGATCGGGAAGTCGCCGCCGAGACCTGCGGCGACCTGGCCGTTGAGGCACAGCGGCGCCGAGACGATCTTCTTGGCGTCGGTGATCCCCAGCTGCTTGAGGCCCTTGGCCAGGTTCACGCAGCCCGATGAGTCGCTGTAGGGGATGACCATGTCGGCCGAGCTGGCGCCGGCACTGGTGAGCGGTCCGATGAGGTCGGTCGAGGACTCGTCGTAGGCGACCTTCTTGACCGACACCCCCGCGCTCTTGAGCGAGTTGTAGATCGCGGTCGCTCCGTCGGTGATCCCGGAGATGTTCGGATAGACGAGCGCCGCGGTCTTGGCGTGCAGCACCTGCGTGGCGTAGGTGCCGAATGGCCCCAGCACGTGGGTGACGTCGCCGAACATGATCACGGCGTTCTTCTGGACGGAGTCCACCGGGGTCACGGCGACGCCGACGATCACCGGCTTGGCGCCCGCGATCGTCGAATAGAACGACTGGATGCCGATGGCCACGGCGCCCTCGTCGATCACCTGGACCGACTTGTCGGCGAGGAGCTGCTGGGCGCAGGTCTTGCCCTCCTCCTCGGCGCTGGTGATGAAACAGGTCTTGAGCTGCACGGGGTGGCCGTCCACGCCGCCGAGCTCGGCATTGATGTACTTGACGGCCATCTGCGCACCGGCGGTCGCCAGCGGGCCGATCGCCTGCTGGCCGCCCTGCTGGTTGATCCAGCCGATGGTGACCGGCGGCAGCGATGCGTTGGCCTTGCCGGCCTTGCCGTCGACGTATTTCAGGTAGTCGGTCACGGCCTCGGCGCCCGCGCCACCTGAGCCGGTGCCCGCCGAGGCCGACGTGGTGCCCGCGGCCGTACTGCTGGTGGCGGCGGCCGAGGTGGTGGCGCCGCCGCCGGCGGCGCTGCTGCTCTGGCTACTGCTGCTGCTACTGCTGCTTCCGCAGCCGGCGACGGCCACGGCGGCGACCGCGACGGTGGCCGCCCTGACCAACCAGCGATGAGCTTCCGTGATCACTTTCTCTCCTCTGATGAAAGGTGTCGTGAGTGAAGAACTGCTGGGTGTCACTCACACGGCCGCGGCGGCGCCCCAGAGCTCGCGCGAGGCGATCCGGGCCCCCTCGGCGAGCGCGGCGAGCTTCGCCCACTGGATCTCGGGATGCACGCGATGGATGAACGCGCCCTGGGCAAAGCCGCAGTCGGTTCCGGCCAGCACGTTCTCCCGTCCGACAACATTGGCCAGGCGGATGAGCCGCTGGGCCACGAGCTCGGGGTGCTCGACGACGTTGGTGTGATGGGTCACCACCCCGGGGATGAGCTTCTTGCCTTCCGGGAGGGCCACGTCCTCCCACACTCGCCACTCGTGCTCGTGGCGGGCGTTGGCCTGCTCCATGGCGTAGTAGCCGGCGGTGACCTGCAGGATGAGGCCGACGGTGTCCTTCAAGGGCGGGTCATACGCGTGCGGGCCGTGCCAGCTGCCCCAGCAGACGTGGTAGCGGACCCGGTCCTCGGGGAGCCCCCGCAACGCGTGGTTGAGCGCGTCGACGCGGAGCTGCGCCCACTTGCGGTAGTCGTCGTCCGTCTGCCCGCGCGAGAGCATCGTGTCCCACTCGTGCATGAGCACGGCGTCGTCGACCTGGAGCAGGATCCCGGCGTCGACGATCGCCTTGTACTCCTCGTGCAGCGCGTCGGCGAGGGCGTAGATGAACTCCTCCTCGGAGCCGTAGTGCTCGTTGGCCAGCCAGTAGGCGCTGGCCGGCGCCACCACCGGCAGGAAGGCCTCGGTCTCCGGATGGTCCTCCAGCGCGGCGCGCAGGTTGGCGATGTCGCGGTCCAGAGCGGAGCGGTCGTAGGTGATCGGACCGGTGCAGACCCACTGGACGACCGCGCCGGTGTCGGCCTCGCCGTCGCCGTCGCCGCGTGAGGTCCCCTCCGGGGCGATGTTGCTCGAACGGGTCGCGGCCTCGTCGAGGGCGTCGAGCTCTGCGTAGGCGCCGGGGTACTTCTGCCGGTCGCGGCTGGGCGGGAGCATGCTCGCCCCCTCCAGCGTCACGAACCGGGCCTCGAGCCCGCTGACCCGCTCGTACAGGTACGTGATCCAGCTGGTCTTGCCCATCTCGCCGTCGTCGACGACGTCGATGCCGGCATCGACCTGCTTCTGGACGATGTCGTTGACGGCGGTGCGGAGAACCTCGGCGTACTGCGCCTCGTCGTAGCTCTCGCCGGCGTCGCGCGCAGCGAGAAACCTGAGCAGCTCGGGTGGCCGGATGAGGCTCCCGGTGTGCGTGGCAAGGATCCTGTCCATCATGCTCCTTCCCCTCTCCCCGAGTGGGCTGGCGGGCCGTGATCGCCGGCCGATCCTTGCAGCGGCGGCGCCGTGTGCTCGGGGGCCGGGAGTGACCGTGCACTGACCGGCAATGACCCTCGCGCAAGGTGTGCGCTGAGAGTTAACTCCTGTGGTTCCAGGGGTTTTTGCCGGTGGTAGGATCCGTCGCTCAGCGGTCCGCTTTGGAGAGAGGGGGGACTACAGCGGCGATCTGAGTGGATCGCGTTGCGAAGCCATGAGTTTGCTGATCGACACCGCTGCAGTAGCACCGCGGGAACGCGTGGAGTTCTGGGCGAACTCCTCGTACGAGGTCTACCACCCGCTCACGATCCGGACCGACGCCGCGGAGCGCTTCCAGGCGCGCATGTGGGGCGAGTGGCTGGCGTCGGTGGGCCTGTTCCGCGTCGCGGCGCTGCCCAACACGATGAGCCGGACACGCGGCGAGATCGCCGCCGGAGATCCGGAGTGCCTGCACCTCTCGATCCTGCTGCGCGGTCATCTGCACGGCGCCCAGCATCACCGCGAGTGCGTGCTCTCGCCGGGTGACATGACCACGTATGACACCTCCGAGCCGGCCATCTTCCGCGCCGGCGAGCCGTTTGATCTGCTGGTGCTCAAGCTGCCCAAGGCCACGCTGGGCAAGCACGCCGCCAACGTGTCGCGCCAGACCGCGGTCCGCATCCCCGGCAAGTCCGGCCTCCCCCGGCTGGCCGTGCGCTTCTTCTGCGGTGCTGCCGCCGGCCTCGCCGACGGGAGCATCGCCCGCAACGACACCGGCCTGGCCGAGCACGTCATCGACCTGGTGCGCCGCCTCTACCTGGACGTCGACGCCACGCAGTCCGGCCGTCCGCATTCCCAGGCCGAGCTGCTCCTGCACGCGCAGGCCTACATCGACGCGAACCTGGGCAATCCCAACCTCAATCCCGAGCAGGTCGCCCGCGCCTGCTTCATCTCCACGCGCTACCTGCACCGCGTGTTCGCCGGGCAGTGCCTCAGCGTGTGCGACTGGATCCGCTCCGAGCGCCTGGATCGGTGCCGCAACGACCTGATCGACCCGGCCTACGCCGACCTGTCGATCTCGGCGATCGCCAGCCGCTGGGGCCTACCCAGCGCTCCGCACTTCAGCCGGCTGTTCCGCGACGCCTACGGCTGTTCCCCGCGTGAATTCCGCCGCGCGGCGCCCGATGGCGAGATACACGCGCCCGACGCACTCACTCCGCTGCGCCGGAGCCAGTCTCGGTGAGCGCCGGGACGGCGGTCGCCACCGCGACGCTCGAGATCGCCGACCTCACCGCGGGCTATGGCGGCGCGCCCGTCCTGCGTGATCTGAGCCTCACCGTGTCGGCCGGCGAGGTGGTGGCCCTGATGGGCGCCAACGGCGCGGGCAAGACGACGACGCTCCGGGCGATCTCCGGCCTGGTCAAGCCCAGCGCCGGGACGATCGCGCTCGAGGGACAGGACCTGGCGGCGCTGTCGCCGACCGCGCGCGTGCGCGCCGGCGTGGTCCATGTGCCCCAGGACCGCGGCATCTTCTACGGGCTCACCGTGGGCGAGCATTTCCGCCTCGACGGGCACGGCGAGGACCGCCACGAGGCGGCGTTCGAGCACTTCCCCGCGTTGCGCGACCTGCGCCATCGGCGCGCCGGCCTGCTCTCCGGCGGAGAGCAGCAGATGCTGGCCATCGCACGTGCGCTTGTGCGCCGTCCCAAGCTGCTGCTGCTCGACGAGCTCAGCCTGGGGCTGGCGCCGATCATCGTCGAGCGCCTGCTCCCGGTGGTGCGCGCCGCCGCCGACACCGAGCACACCGCGGTGCTGCTGGTGGAGCAGCACGTGCACCTGGCCCTGGAGATCGCCGATCGCGGCTACGTCCTGTCCCACGGCGAGCTCGTCCTGCACGACACCGCCGAGCGGCTGCGCAGCGACAGCTCGCTGGTGGCCGCCAGCTACCTGGGCGAGCACCGCGCCTGACCTCACCCTGACTGGCGGGGCGGGCGCGGCGATATGCTTGCCGCCGATCAGGGGTGATGAGGGTGGCGCGACGTGGCATCGGTGCAGGCCTGGGGACGGTGGCGGCCGACGCTGCAGGAGACGCTCCCCCATATGGTCAGCGACTTCGGCGCGAAGGCGCGGCTTCCCGCCGTGAGCTGAGCGGTTCTGAGCACCGCTGTGGTGACCGCTGCGCTTGCCGCGGTCGGAGCGGGGTGGGCGGGGACGGCGTCCGCCAAGGGCACGGTGTGGCTGTGCAAGCCGGGCGTCAAACCCGACCCGTGCGCCCCGGGCCTGTCGACCACCGTCTACAACGCGCCCCTGACGCACGCCCTGCGCGTCGCGCATCCGAAGGCGGAGAGCAAGCCGCCGGTCGACTGCTTCTACGTCTACCCCACCGTCAGCGACGAGAGGACCGGAAACAGCGACCTGACGATCCAGGACACGGAGCGGTCGATCGCGCTCTACCAGGCGGCGCGCTACTCGCAGTACTGCAAGGTCTATGCGCCGATGTACCGGCAGGTGACGCTGAGCGGAGCCGGCCTCCCGGGAGCGTCGGGCTCGACGTCGAAGGCCAACCCGGCGCTCGGCGTCTCAGACGTGGAGCAGGCCCTGAAGACCTACCTGAGCAAGTACAACCACGGCCGCGGCTTCGTGCTGATCGGTCATTCGCAGGGGTCCGGGGTGCTCGAGTCCGTCATCGCCAAGATGGTCGATCCCAAGCCCGCGGTGCGCAAGCTGATGCTGTCGGCGATCCTGATGGGCGGCAACGTGCTGGTCAAGGGGAACACCGGCATCGGCGGCGACTTCAAGCACATCCCGGCGTGCCGCAGCGCGACCCAGCTGGGCTGCGTGATCGCGTTCTCCACGTTTGACCAGCCGGCGCCGAGCGACAGCCTGTTCGGGCGGGTCGGGAGCCTGGCCGTGGGCCCCAAGCCGGCCACGGGTGATGAGGTGCTCTGCACCAACCCGGCGAACCTGGCCGGCGGCAGCGGGATCCTCGACCCCATCTCGTCCAGCGCGCCGTTTGCGCCCGGCTCGACGATCGCCGCGGGCCTGAGCGTCCTGAAGTACACCGTCCCGTCGCCGTCGACGGTGTTCTGGACCTCGCCGGGCGCATATACGGCCAAGTGCGAGAACTCCAACGGCGCCCACGTGCTGATGGTGACCGCTCGCAACGGCGCTCAGACGCCGACGCCGGCCCCGACGCCCGAGTGGGGCCTGCACCTGCTGGACGCCAACCTGTCGCTGGGGAACCTGATCGGGATCGTGAAGTCCGAGACCAGCGCCTTCGTCATGCCCAGCTGAACTATTCGTCAGGCGACCCGGGAGCGGGTCGCCCACCGCCGCGTCCGGGTCCTCGACGTCTCCTCGCGTGTGATGACCCGGGCGCGTGACGACGCGGCGTGCACGACCAGGACCGGAGCGGGGCTCCGGCGCACCAGGTAGTTGCTGAGGGTCCCGAACGCCACGCCGCCGCGCGGGCGAGCGCCCATGACGATCAGATCGTGACCGCCGCGCTTGATCTCGTTCATCAACGCCTGGCGGTTCGGCGGTGTGGCCAGCACCGTGGTCACCGGCACGTCGGCGGGCACGTGCGAGAGCGCCTCGCACATGAGCTCGCGGGCCTCGGCCTCGGCGGCAGGGATGACCAGGGGCAGCGCCGCCGCCACCCCGAGATAGGCGCATGCCGGCAGGCGCCGCTCGACGGTGATCAGGGTCAGGCGGCTGCGCTCACGTTGGGCGAGGTCGATCGCCTGGGTCAGGGCCTCCCTGGCGTCGGGCGTGGCATCCACCACGACAAGGACGTCGCGAAACATGGTCTCTCCTCCTTCGACCGCGCCGGTGGCGCGGGTGTGCAAAGCCTATAGCGGCCGTCCACGGCATGCTCAAAATCACCGGGGAATGTGCGATGGGGCCAGATTCGGGCCTGGGGCGGCTTTGCACATCGAGGGCGCCCCCAGTCGGCGCCCCCAGTGTTTCGGGTGGTTGGGGCCCCTAGGGGTTCTGAGTCCCCTAGGTAGCTGTGGGGGTCCCGTGTGGGCGGTGGTGCCGGCGCGGCTGAACGGCTTTGCCGGGGAAGGGGGGTGATTTCGGCCGCCCTCGAGGCTCTTAATGGGTATGGGAGCAAATACGCCTGAGAGGCGCAATATCGCCCACGACCCTGTGGAGGCGGCCGTTCGCGCGCTCGCGGCACGGCAGTCGGGCAACGTTGCGCGACGCCAACTGCTGAGCCTGGGTCTCGGCGGTGATGCCATCGAGGCCCGCCGGCGCAACGGGTCGTTCGTGCCTCGCCACCACGGGGTGTACGCGCTTGCTCCGGCTCGCATGGACCCACAAGCCCTCATCGCCGCCGCTGTGCTGGCCGGCGGCGACGCCGCGGTGGCCAGCCATGCCTCAGCGGCATGGCTCTGGGGTTTCCTGCGCCACTACGAGCCTCCGCCCGAGATCAGCCTGCCCACCGGGGATCGCCGTCCACGCCACATCCTCACCCATCGATGCCCGTCGTTGACACCACGCGACATCACCCGCCAACGCGGCGTCGCCACAACCAGCGCCGCTCGGACCGCACTCGATCTCGCACCGCGGCTTACCAAGAAGCAGCTGACCCGACTGGTCAACGACCAGCGCCACGAGGGCCACCTCACCCTCGGGGCCCTTCAAGACATCGTCACGCGCAACCCCCTCCACCCGGGCAACAAGTTGCTCCGCCGCTTCGTCGAGCACCCCGCCAACCCCACCCGCTCACCCCTCGAGGACGACTTCCTGCCGTTCCTCGCCAAATACGGGCTCCCGATGCCGCTGACCAACGTGTGGATCAACGGCCGGGAGATCGACGCGTACTACCCGCAGGCCAACCTCATCATCGAGCTCGACGGCCGGGACTACCACGACGATGACGACGCGTTCGAGGACGACCGCGACCGCGATGCCGAGAACCTCAAGCACGGGCTCTCGACGCTCCGGATCACCACCGAGCGCGTCGCCCGAACGCCGGACTACGAGGCTGAGCGGCTTTGGGAGATCCTCGATCGGGCGAGCACGTCGGGCGCCCCGGGGTGAACGCCTCAGGAGTAGCACCCGGGTCACTGTCAGGGTCCATGTCAGGGTGCGTGCCCGATGTGCTCCGCCACGGCGTGGCGCACCATGTCGGGCATGCAATCGCTGCGCGGAGCGCCGCTCGACCCCAGCCGCCTCGTCGCGCACGCCGACGTGCTCTACCGCGCGGCGTGGGCGCTGACCGGCTCGCGCCACGACGCCGAGGATCTGGTCCAGGAGACCTACGCCAACGTGCTGGCGCGCCCGCGCCGCATCCGCGAGACGGAACTGGGGTACCTGCTGCGCGCGCTGCGCAACACCCACACCGATCACCGCCGCAGCGCGGCGCGACGGCCGCTCACCGTCGAACTGCTGGAGAACGACGCCCCCCAGCAACATGAGGACAGCGCCGTCGACGCCCACGCGATCATGGCGGCGATCGCCAGCGCCGCCCCGCCGTTTCGCGACGCGGTCGTCGCCATCGACGTGCAGGGGCTCTCCTACGCCGAGGCCGCGCGCCATCTCGGCGTGCCCGAAGCCACCGTCACCAGCCGCCTGTATCGGGGCCGCCGGCACGTCGCTCAGCGGCTCAGCGACGGCGCCGAAACCCCCCTGAACGATCGGGATCGTCTGGTAGGCTTGCGCCAACGAGGGGACGACCGTCCGGGGTGTTGTCTCCGTGGCCGTCGGGTGACGCAAGGCACGTGCGAATCGTTGACCTGACCCATCCGTTCGCGGATGGGATGCCGGTCTTTCCAGGCCTTCCAGAGCCGTCGTTTCGACCGATCGCGTCGGTACCCGAGAACGGCTACGCGATGACCGAGCTGCACCTGCTCAACCACGTCGGCACGCACGTCGACGCCCCGGCGCACCAGATCGCCGGCGGAGACACGCTCGATGAGATCCCGCTGGAGCGGCTGGTCACCCACGCGCTCACGATCGACGTGTCCGACCGCGTGCCGGGCCCCATCCCGCTGGCCGAGCTCGAGTCCCAGCTCCATCACCTGCACCCCGGGGACATCCTCTTTCTCTGCTCCGACAACGCGCGTAACTGGGGCACCAAGGCGTACTGGACCGGCTGGAGCTACCCGGACACCGAGTGCACGCAGGCGCTGGTGGAATGCGGCATCTCGGCGATCGGCTTTGACGGCCCGTCGGCCGACCCGGTGGACTCCACCACGTTTGACCTGCACCGGCTGTGGCTGTCCTCGGGACGGATGATCATCGAGAACGTCACGAACCTCACCGAGCTCCCGGCGCGCGCCCAAGTCGTGGTGGCGCCGATCAAGCTGGCCCGCGGCAACGGGGGCCCGGCGCGCATCTTCGCGCTCCTTCCCGACGAGCACAACGGCCCGTGAGCGAGGCGCCGGGACAGCTCAGGCGCGGCGTGCTCGGGCTCGGCGACGCGTTTGCGCAGTCCTTCGCGCTGCTGTCGCTGGCCCTGGCCAGCTCGCTGGCCACGAGCGTCGTCGCCGCCACCACGGGCGTGACCGCGCCCTGGGCCTACATCGTCGCGGGCGCGGGCAGCCTGTGCCTGGCCTCGGTGATCATCCGCTTCACCCGCCGGATGGCCAGCGCCGGCGGCGTCTACACCTACACCGCGCGCGGGCTGGGCTCCGGGGGCGGCTTCATCGCCGGCTGGCTGTACGCGCCGGCGTTCGCGGTGGGGACGTCATTCGTGATGGTGATCTCCGGCTTCTTCCTCAACGAGGTGCTCGACGCCCACACGGGCATCCATCTCGGCGCGCACGGCTGGCTGTGGTGCTTTCTGATCATGCTCGTCCTCCTCACCGCGCTCGCCCTCGCCGACATCCGCATCTCCACGCGCGCGCAGCTGGTCATCGGCGTGGCCAGCGTGGCGCCGATCCTCCTGCTGCTGGTGATCATCCTGGCCAAGGGCGGTGACGCGGGCATCACGCTGGCGCCGTTCGATCCCGGCCGCATCCCAAGCGGCCACAGCCTGTTTTTGGCGGTGGTCCTGGCCTTCACCGGGTTCATCGGCTTCGAGGCGGCGGCCGCGCTGGGCGAGGAGGCCGCCGACCCGCTGAGGGTGATCCCGCGCGCGATCCTCATGGCGATCGCGGTCGGCGTCGTCTACTACATCGTGCTGGCGTGGGTGATGGCGATCGGCTTCGGCGTCGACCACATCGACAAGTGGGCCACCGACCCGGCCGCCCTCGACACGCTGGCCACGCGCTACGCCGGGACGTGGCTGGCCGTGCTCGTCGACCTCGGCGTCTCGGTGGGCGCGCTGGTGGCCGCTCTGGCCGGGGTGAACCTCACCTCGCGCACGCTGTTCGCGATGGCGCGGGAGGGCGGGGCGCCGCGTGCCTTCGCGTCCACCAACGCCCGCTTCGAGACGCCGTGGGCGGCGATCGGCGCGGTGCTGGCATTGACGCTGGCCCTCGTGGTGGCCCTGGCCTGGCTGGCCTGGGACGACCCCTTCAAGTACTTCGGCTTCATGGCCACCACAGCGACGTTCGCGATCCTGGGGACCTACATCCTGATCGCGGTGGCGGGGATGGTGTTCTTCTGGCGCAGCCGCACCGAGGACACGGCGTTTCAGATCGTGTTCGACCTGCTGCTCCCGATCGGCGCGATCGCCATCTGCGGCTACACGATCTATGAGTCGTTCAAGGCGCCGGGGCCGCCGCCCAACACCGCGTCCCCGTGGATCGCCCTGGCCTGGCTGGGCCTGGGCCTGGTCGCGCTGGCCTGGCTCTCATGGCAGCGACCCGAGCGCGTCCGGGCGTTCGGCTCGATCCTCGGCGCCGGCGAGTAGTGGCACGCTCCGGCGCGACCGGACGTCCGCGACCGGCGACCAGACGCTCAGGCGCGCTGGGTGACCTCCCATACCGACGTCCGGGCGCAGCCCACGTCCGCGGACGGAGCGAGGACCGCGAGCTCGTGCTCAGACGCGGCGTGCGCCGCCTGCTCCTCGGTCTCCCACAGGACGATGAGCATCCCCTCGCCGCTGTCGCGGCTGACGAGGTGCAGCGCCCCGCAGAACCCCTCCTGGACGCGCAGCGACGGCAGGAGGCGATCTCGAATGGCCGCGTCCAGCTCGCCACAGCGCTCGGATGTGGCTCCCTCTGTCAGAACCTGCGCGTACATGCCGGCCGCATGATGGAGCCCGTTCGCGCCGCTTCGCACCGTGGCCACCCCCCTGACTTTCGAAGGCGCCGGTGGTGACGGCGGCCCACAGCCTGCTCGAGCGCAGCGAGGAGCTGGGCCGCCTGCAGGCCGCGCTGAGGCGCGGCAGCGCCGGCACGGGGAGCCTCATGGTGATCGAAGGGCCGGCCGGGATCGGCAAGACGGCGTTGCTGGCCGCCGCCCGCGCCGGCGCCGAGGCCGGTGGCATGCAGGTGCTCGGCGCCCGCGGAGCCGAGCTCGAGCGCGAGTTCGCCTTCGGCGTGGTCCGCCAGCTGCTGGAGCCGCCGCTCGCCCAGTCGAGCCCCGAGGAGCTCACCGAGCTGCTGC
Organism: uncultured Actinomycetota bacterium; assembly: GCA_963708835.1. Lineage (GTDB taxonomy): Bacteria > Actinomycetota > Thermoleophilia > Solirubrobacterales > Solirubrobacteraceae > Palsa-465. Next base: position 356,341 of record CAVPUB010000007.1, read on the forward strand.
ACGGCGCGGCGGGCCTGGCCGCCTCGGCGCTGGCCCTCCCAGGGCGCGACGGGTCGGGCCGCGCGCTCACCGCCGGGCCCGAGCCTCCGTTCGCGGTCCTTCACGGCCTCTACTGGCTGTGCGCGAACCTCGCCGCCGCGCAGCCGACCTGCCTGATCGTCGACGACGCCCATTGGGCCGACGCCCCCTCGCTGCGCTTCCTGGCCTTCCTGCTGCCGCGCCTGGAGGGCCTGGGCGCGGCGCTCGTCGTCGCGGCGCGACCGCGCGAGTCACGAGCCGACGCCGGGCTGCTGGCGACCCTGGCCACCGACCCGAGCGCCGAGCTCATCCGCATCGCCCCGCTCACCCGCACCGGGGTCGGGCAGTTCGTGGCCGAGCGGCTCGACGCGACGCCCGATCCGGCGTTTGTCGAGGCCTGCCTGCGCGCAACCCGCGGCACGCCGTTTCTCATGCGCGAGCTGGTGTCGGCGCTGCGCGAGGAGGCGATCGACCCGACCGCGGCCGCCGCCGAGCGCGTCGAGGCGATCGGGGCGCACACCGTGGGGCGCTCGATCCTGCTGCGGCTCGACCGACTGCCCGAGTCCGCCGCGCGGCTGGCCCGCGCGGTGGCGGTCCTGGAGCGCGGCGAGCTGTGGCAGGCCGCCCGGCTGGCCGAGCTGGAGCTCGACGAGGCGGCCGACGCCGCCGACCGGCTCGCCGCGGCCGACATTCTGGCCCCGGGGCGACCGCTGACCTTCGCCCATCCGATCGTCCGCGCGGGCATCTACGACGCCCTGTCCTCAAGCGCCCGGGCGCGCGGGCACCGAGCCGCCGCCCGGATGCTCGCCGAGGACCATGGCGCCAACGAGCGGGTGGCCGAGCATCTACTGGTCAGCGACCCGGGCGGCGACGCCTGGGTGGTGCAGCGCCTGGTGGCGGCGGCCCGCGCGGCGGCGCACAGCGGCGCGCCCGAGTCCGCGGCGGTGTACCTGCGCCGTGCGCTGGAAGAGCCGCCGCGCGCGGCCGAGCGGCCGGAGCTGATGCTGGAGCTGGGGATGGCCGAGGCCAGCGCCGGCCTGCCGACGTGGCCCTCTCGCCTGCAGGCCGCGTTGGAGAGCGCCACCGACGACGGCGCGCGGGTGGCGGCGGCGATGGTCCTCGCCCTCGCGCTGGGGCGCGCCCAGCGCGCTGCCGAGGCGGTCGAGGTGCTCGACCGCGCCGCCGCGCTGCTCAGCCCCGCTCAGCGCGGGCTGGCGACACGGCTGGAGGCGGCGACGGTGGGCGTGGGGATGATCGACGTCGTGACCGCCCCGGCGATGGCCCGCCGGCGCGACACGGTGCGCCGGCGCGCGCAGGACGACGCCGCAGCGCCACCCGAGGCCCTGGCGGTGGCGGCGTTCGCCGCGGTGCTCACCAACGAGCCGCGCGAGGCGGCGATCGCCCTGGCCGGGCGGGCGCTGGCGGCGGGGCGCGAGGCGCTGGGCGATCGCTCGGACCGTCCCTGGTACGCGCACGCGACGTGGTTCTCCCAGACGACGGTGTCGCTGGTGGTGGCCGAGGACTACGAGCGGGTGGTGCCGCTGCTGGACGAGTCGATCGCTCGGGCGCGGGCCACCGCTGACAGCGGGCGCTTCGCCGTCGGTCTCGCGCACCGCGGCTGGGTGGCGCTGCGCCGGGGCAACCCGCTGGAGGCCGCCGCCGACACCGAGACCGCGCTGGCCGCCGCCGAGCTTCCCGCCCCCACCTTCTATCGCGTCCTCAATGCGGCCATCCTCGTCGACGCGCTCGTCGAGCAGGGCGAGCTGGAGGCGGCCGAGCGGGCGCTGGCGCCGATGGGCGACACGCCCGAGAGCGGCTCCCTGACCGCGGTCATGCTGCGCTTCGCGCGGGGGCGGCTGAGAATCGCCCAGGGACGCACCGCCGAGGGGCTGGCGGACCTGCTGGCGGCGGGGGCGAGCACGACGCGCGCGCTGGTCACGTGCCCCAGCTTCCTGCCCTGGCGCTCCTACGCGGCGATGGCGCAGCTGGCGCTGGGCGAGGACGACGCCGCGTGCCGGCTGGCCGACGAGGAGCTGGCCCTCGCCCGGGCGTTCGGCGCCCCCCGCTGTCTGGGGATCGCCCTGTGCACAGCGGGCGTGGCCCGGGGCGGCGATGCGGGAGAGGCGCTGCTGCGCGACGCGCTGACGGCACTGGGGGCGACCGACGCCCGCCTTGACCGAGCGCGCGCGCTGACCGAGCTCGGCGCCCTCCTGCGCCGGCGCAACCGCCGTCGCGAGGCGCGCGACCTGCTCCGCGAGGCACTGGACCTGGCCCATCGATGCGGGGCGCGGCCGCTGGCGGCGCGGGCCGAGACCGAGCTGCGCGCCACCGGAGCACGGCCGCGCCGCGTCGTGCTGGCGGGCGTGGAGTCGCTCACCGCCTCGGAGCGGCGCGTCGCCGAGCTGGCCGCCCAGGGGCTGACCAACCGCGAGATCGCACAGTCGCTGTTCGTGACGGCACGCACCGTCGAGGGTCACCTCACCAACGTCTTCCGCAAGCTCGACGTCGAGTCGCGCGAGGGGCTCGCGGAGGCGATGGCGAGCTGATCTGAGGGGTACCCGCCCGGAAAGTCAGGGGGGTTTCCACGGTGCGAAGCCGGGCCCGGGGGTCGCACCATGACTCCATCGCGTAATCGGTGCCGACCCTGATGGCACCCGCGAGAACCGAATGGCCGGGTCATCCGTACACCGGCCAGAAGGCACACACGGACCGGGGAGTGACACATGCACGCTGTTGGGAATGCGCGGGAGGAGACGCCATGACGACTCCAACCGTCGCCTCGATTCGGGCGTCGCTGGGCGAGGGCGCCGACGGAGAGTCGATCCGCCGCCTGGCCGAGATCGCCGAGGCCGAACCGCCCGAGGGCGCCGTCGTCCTCGCCGAGGTCTGCGGCCGGCCGGTCGCCGCCGTGGGGATCGCCGACGGCCGGGCCGTGTCCGACCCGACGCGGACGACGCCGGCGCTGCTGCGCCATCTGCGACTGCACAGCGTCCAGGTTCGGGTCATCGGCTCGATCTGGGGCATCTGACCGACCCGTCCCGGGTCCGTCGGGGCTGACACCCGCGACCCGGCTTCACCTAACCACGAGCACCAAGTGAGGTTCATCCATGGGTTCTGACGCCATGACCATCCGCGCCGCTACATCTACCGACACCGCAACACTGACGCGCCTGGCCGCGTCGAGCCGTCGCGCCGCGCCCGCGCGGGCCCGTGCTCCTCGCTGAGCACGACGGCGAACTGCTGGCGGCCGTGGCCCTTTCCACCGGCGCGGTCCTGACCGAGCCGGGCAAGCCCGTCGCCGATGCGGTGCATCGGCTGCGGCGCCGGCGCTACCAGCTGCTGCGCCAGAACGGCGACGTCGGCACGGCCCGCAGCTTGCTGCGCGGCCTCGCCGCGATGCCGCTCGCGGCGTGACACCACACCACACCACAACGAGGGAAAGGAAGGACATGAGACGGCTTCGTTTCAGCCGTATCGCGCTGCTGGCGGTCATCGCCGGCCTCGTGTGCGCCGCCGGCGCATACGCGACGGTCATCGGTCTTCCGATCAATGGCCTGCAGGTCAACAACGACCCGGCCAACGGGATCGACCCCAACCAGAACGCCGGCGTCTCCGACGTGGTCGGCGGCTCGCTGGTCGCCAACGGCCCGCGGGTCCCATGGGGGACGTTCGAGCAGCAATCCGGCAGCTCGCAGCAGATCTTCGTACGCGCCTTCAAGAACGGCCAGTGGGTGACCCAGGGCAAGTCTCTGAACATCGACCCCAACGCCGTCGCGGAGGCCCCGTCGATCGACTTCGCGGGCGCGGGACGCAACGTGCCGTGGGACTCGTGGTATGAGCCCAACCAGGCGCTGGGCGGCGAGAAGCAGATCTTCGCCAGCCGCTTCGATCCCACCACGAACACGTGGGTGCCCGAGGGTCAGGACCGCGGGTCCGGCGTCCCCTCGCTGAACATCCACACCAACAAGGAAGCCGAGAACCCGTCGGTGGCGGGCGGCGCCGCGGTTCCGGGCAACGCCCCGGTGCCGTGGGTGGCGTGGGAGGAGCAGGACGGCAACGTCTCCAGCTCCGGCAACCACGACCAGATCTTCGTCTCCAAGGGCGTCAAGCAGGCCGCTCCGAAGAGCCCCTGCACCGGCTTCAAGCCCTCGGATGCCGCCAGCGTCAGCAATTTCTGCTGGCAGCAGGTGGGTCTGGACCGCCTCGATGAGAACGGCGGCTCCTCGGCCACCGGCGACCCAACGCTGAACATCGACCCCAGCCGTAACGGCGTCGAGCCCGACATCGCGTTCACCGGCCCGACCGACAAGGTCGGGTGGGTCGTCTGGTACGAGAAGGACCAGAGCGCGCTGGGCCTGAGCAACAACGAGCAGGTCTTCGCGGCCAAGATCGTCGCCGACGCCAACGCCGATGGCGGCTTCCATTGGCAGGCAGTGGGCAACGGGACCGCCGGCCAGACCAACATCCTGGACACGTCGGGCAACGGCTTCGGTGCCTGCGCAGCGTCGACGAGCGCCGAGAACGCGTGCTCGCTGAACGCCGCGCCGACCAACAACGCCGAGGATCCGCGGGTGGCCTCGGGCACGCTCGTGCCTGGCAATCCGACGGTGCCGTGGGTCGTGTGGTCGGAGGACACCGGATCGGGCAACCACTCGATCTTCGTCTCCCGCCTCGTGGGCGGCGACCACTTCGAGCTGTTCAACGGCGGCGCGCCGGTCTCCCCGGCCCACCGCGACGCGCAGAGCCCCGACATCACGTTCTTCGGCAACGTCCCGTACGTGTCGTGGATCGAGCCCCACGGGGATGAGAACCGCGGGTTCATCGGGCACTTCCTGCAGAGCGGCCAGTTCGTCCTGGACACCCCGTTCGGGATCCTGCTGGCTCCGCAGATCAAGCGTGCGCCGCTGATCGACGCGCGCGTGGCCCTGTCCTCCAACTGCACGTCCGATCCGTTCACCAACGACGGTCAGGCGTGCCCGGTGGCTCAGGTCAACGCTCCGTTCGCGACGTTCACCACGGCCGGCCAGCCCCAGCGGCTGTTCAGCCAGGCGGTGATCGGCGGCCCGAACGGCGCGCTGTTCCCCGGCTGCCATCTGGCGGTTGTCCCGACGGGCGACGGCGCGGACATCGACAGCACCCTGAATTCCGGCCAGACGGTCGGGATCCTGGTGCAGCGCATCGTGGGCATCAAGCACGTGCATGGCGCGAAGGTGCCGGTGCTGCGTCCCGTCGGTCGGGTGCCGCTCGGACACCACCACTCCGGTCACGTGAAGATCCATTGGGATCTGAAGGTGAACGGCCACCGGCTGGCCAAGGGCAGGTACCAGATCCTGCTGCGGTCGCTGGACAAGCACCGCAACGTGCTGGGCACCACCAACCCGGTGACCCTGACCATCCGGCACTAGACAGCGAACAACCACAGAGGACGGCTGAGGCCGCGGCGCGGCCTCAGCCGTCCGGGGGCGGGCTCGGCGCCGATCGGTGCCGAGCCCGCTCATAAATCGCAGATCGCGGGTATCTCCGTACTGCGGAAAGGATCGACTCTCATGCGATACGAAGACACCTCCCCTCCCGAGTGCGACACCACACTGCAGGCCCTGACGACCGTGATCGACGGTTCATTGTCGGGTCTGGCGCACTACCACCTGCTCCGCCAGGAGCTCGACACCATCAGGGCTCTGCCCGAGCGCCGCGAGCGCGAGCGCCAGCCTGCCCTGCCGCCTGGTCTGTCCTGACGCCCGCCGATCCGGCGGGCTACGCGGCGGGGGCGAGCTCGGGACGCTCGATCAGCGAAAGCTGAGCCAGCTCGCGTCGCAGGCTCTCGGTGAGCGGTGAGCCGGCCGTCCGCTCCTCGAGCAGCTCCGCGCAGTGGCGGTAGTGGGCAAGCTTGCGGCGGGCCTTCGAGCCACGGCGAGCCAGCGGCGGAATCTCGCCCGCCCGCTCAGCGCGCCCAAGACTCAGGCGGAGCTCGCGGGCCTTGGAGACCTTGTCGGCGGCGAACACCATCAGGGCCGCGTCGCCGGCCGCCTGGACCTGCTCGCGCAGAGCCGCCTTGCGGGCGCTGTAGCCGGAGATGTCCGGATCCTCCGTGAGAGCGACGACCAGCGCGGCCACGCGGGGCCCGAACCGCTCGTAGAGATCCTGGGCCTCGGTGCTGGTCTTCTCGATCGTGTCGTGCAGCACACCGGCGGCGACGACATGGTCGGGCGCGCCGACGTCAGCGAGCAACGTGGCCACCTCGATGGGGTGCAGCACGAACGGCGCACCGTCGCTGGGCCGGCGCTGGCCGGCGTGCTGCTCGACGGCGTACGCCAGCGCGGCCAACGTCTGATGAAGACCCGCTCCGACGAATGGGACGTGGCGACTCCGGGCCACAGCGGGGGCATCTTAGAACAGGTCGCAAATTGCGCGTAAAAATGTTGTGTTAGGCCTTCACCCGGCGCCGCCCGCGATGTAGCGGCACCGTCGCGCCCTCCCCAGGGCGGGCCGTCGCACGAGTTGTCCGCAGCGGCGCACCCGCCGCGCCGGCGTTCGCCACGGTGGAACGTTCCAGAACTTTGGGGAAGGTTTGACGGCGGGCGGCCGTCTTCCTCACCATGGACCGGGGACATCAGACGTCTGACGTCGCGCACAAACCTGGGCGCATCGCGCGCGGGACCGTGGAAGCATGAGTGGGGACGTTCTCGCCGTCCTCGCGGGGTGCGCGACCTGGGCGCTGATTGCGCGGTGCCGGCGCGCGGGAGCGGCGCGCCGGCACCGTCGATTCGCGAGCTATCCGGCGCCGACGTTCGTGTTCGCCGATCTCGTGGGCTACGGGGCGCTCACCGAGCAGCGCGGCGACGAGGCGGCCATGCGGGTGGCACGGGAGTTCCGGCGCGTGATGCGCGCGCTCAGCCACGAGCACGGCGCCTGGCACGTGAAGTCGATGGGCGACGGCGCGATGATCTGCGTGCCCGACGCAACCCGTGCGGTCGCGCTCGCCGGTCGGACTCTCGCCGAGGTGGGCACCCATCCGGACCTGCTGCCGGTGCGGATCGGCGCCCATACCGGGCCCGCCGTCCTGCACGACGGAGACTGGTATGGCAGCGCCGTCAACGTGGCCGCGCGCCTGGTCGGCGCCGCCCGGCCCAACGAGGCGCTCGTGTCCGACTCCACCCGTGACGCGGCCGGCATCGGGGTCCGGCGCTTCTTGCCGCGGCGCGACGTGGTCGGCCTGCGCGGCGTGGGCTCACCCGTGGGCGTGTGGGCGCTGGCGCCGGACCGGCGCGAGTGCACGATCCGCCATCACGAGCACATCTCGACCTGGATCCATCGTGGACCGCGTTAGCCGCACGCTGCTCGCCCAGCTGACCGGCGGCACCACGGAGCCGGGCACGCGCCTGGCCCCGGTGGGAGAGCTGGCCGCCCGCCTGGGCGTGCGCCAGAGCATCGTGCGCGCGGCCATCGACGCGCTGGTCGGCGCCGGGCACCTGGTGCGCGGTCGCGACGACGCGACGTACGTGGCCCGATATCGCGGGGGCGTGGTCAGCCGGCCGCAGCCCCTGACCGCTCAGCGACCCTGACCCCGGGCGTGCCGTGACTCCGGCCCGGCGCGGCGCGTGGCGAGGTCACATGGGGCGAGCACCCCATTGCATTGGCGCGCCGCTGCGGACAGGATTGCCCGCATGGATCCGTTCGAGACGCCCGTGACCGCCGAGGGCCGCTCCGCCTCGCTTCCCCAGCTCCAGGACGGCCTGTTCCTCACCGACAGCGGCCTGGAGACCACCCTCATCTACCGCCACCATCTCGATCTGCCCGCGTTCGCGGCGTTCGTGCTGCTGGAGACCAACGCGGGCCGCCAGCGCCTGCGTGCCTACTTCGAGCGCCACGCCGCGATCGCACGCACCCACGGCGCCGGGTTCATCGCCGAGTCGCCGACCTGGCGCGCCAACCCGGACTGGGGCCAGACGCTGGGCTACGACGCAGAGCGCCTGGCGGCGATCAACCGCACCGCGATCATGCAGCTGGCCGAGCTGCGCGCCCGCTCCGGGCAGAGCTCGGACACGTATCTCATCAGCGGCTGCGTCGGGCCACGCCACGACGGCTACGACGCCGCCCTGCGCATGGGAGCGCCCGATGCCGAGCGCTACCACGAAGCGCAGATCCAGACGTTCGCCGACACCCCGGTCGACCTCGTCTCGGCGCTCACGATCACCTACGTCGACGAGGCCGTGGGGATTGCGCGTGCCGCGGTCCGCGCCGGCCTGCCGGTCGTCATCTCGTTCACCGTGGAGACCGACGGCCGGCTGCCCTCGGGGACGACGATCGAGGACGCCATCCTCCAGGTCGACGCCGCCACCGACCGCGGGCCCGCGTACTACATGATCAACTGCGCGCACCCGAGCCACTTCAGCGCCGCGCTGCAGGCCGGCCGCCGCTGGCCTCTGCGTCTGCGGGGCATCCGCGCCAACGCGTCGCGGCGCAGCCACGCCGAGCTCGACGCCGCCACCACGCTTGACGACGGCGACCCCGTGGAGCTCGCCGTCGAGTACCGGCGGCTGGTCATGGCGCTGCCCCAGCTCTCCATCCTGGGCGGCTGCTGCGGCACCGATCACCGCCACGTGTCGGCCATCGCCGAGGTGTGCGCGGACCTGTTCGAGCCGATCCGCGCGGCGCGCAGCGGCTGACGCGCTCTGCCCGCGCCCGCCCGACGGGCGCGACGGTTATATGAAGTGATCGAGTCGTTATCGGGTGCGGGGATCGTCGCTCCCGTGTGGCGCACGCCAACACACCGCAGCGTCATATCGACGCCCCGGGACGCGGCCGCGCGGCGAAGGACCGGCCGCGTCCCCAGCGGTCGTCGAGTGCGAGCCCTCGTCCGCCAGCTGCGGCGGGTTGCGGATTCGCAACCCGATCGGGATCCCATCCGACGCCGGTACGTCCTCTATCAGCACGACCGGGTGAACGCCGTCCGGACCGAGCTTCTCGAACTGGCGCAGCTCATCGAGCAAGCGCTCGATGACGTCGATCCAGACTGCCTGAACGAGGTGCGCCGGCTGCTGACCGACGGCTGCGGCAGCCCGCTCTACAACAAGGACATCCATCCCTCGGAGCTACTGGCGACTTTGTACTTCCTGCGGTCCCGCCTGCGCGACGCGTCGCAGTCCGCGGAGGACGGTTATGGGATGTGAGGGCGGGGTGAGCCGCGACGGCGACGGTACAGCGACCGTGTACCCGGACCACCTGAGGTCGATCCATGCGCCGACATGCGGCTCCCCACCGACTGGCTGCCGGCCCGGCAGCCCGCCATCCGCGATCAGGGCTGGCCTATCAGCCGGGGCTCGACGGTCTCCGGGCCCTGTCGATCATCGCGGTGTTGCTCTACCACGGTGGCGTGCCGTGGGCGCGTGGTGGCTTCCTCGGCGTCGAGGCGTTCTTCGTGCTGTCCGGCTTCTTGATCACCTCGCTCCTCATCGCCGAGTGGCGTACGTCATCCCGCATCCGGCTGCGGGCCTTCTGGGCCCGGCGGGCGCGACGGCTCCTTCCGGCTCTGTTCGCGCTCGTGTTCGTCGTCGGTGTCTACTACACACTGGCTGGGCCCCTGCACGAGATTCCAGGGCTCAAAGGCAACGGGTTGGCCACGCTCCTCTACGTCGCCAACTGGCACCAGATCGCCACCGGCAGCGGATATTTCGCCACCACAGGCCCGACGTCGCCGCTCCAACACACCTGGTCGCTGGCGATCGAAGAGCAGTTCTACCTGCTCTGGCCGCTCCTGCTGGTCACGATCTTCTGGCTCACGGGCCGGCGTGATCGCGGCGTGCGACGGTCCCTCGGCACCTTGCTCGCGGTGACGGTCGTCGCCACGGTCGCATCCGCGATCGACACCGTGATCCTCTACCGCGGGGGCGCGGGCCTTGACCGGGTCTACTACGGCACGGACACCCGGGCGACAGGACTGCTTGTGGGGGCATCGCTGGCGATGGGGCTGGCGCTGAGCAGGCGGGGCGAGCAGCGCTCCCCGGCCCGGCTGCGGACACTCGCGGCCGGCGCCGGGGGCGCGGCTGCGCTCGTCGCGGTCCTCGTGGCCATGCGCGAGGCCACCGGCCAGGCGAACTGGCTCTTCCCATGGGGGTTCCTCGGGATCGACGCGGCGGTCGCCGCCCTGATCGCGGCGGTGGTCCTCTTTCCGCGTTCGGCGGCGGGGCGCATCTTCTCCCTCCGCCCGTTGCGCGCGATCGGGACGATCTCGTACGGGTTGTACCTGTGGCATTTCCCCTGCTTTCTGTGGCTGGACCAGGGCAACACCGGACTGGCCGGAACCGGGCTTCTGGCTCTGCGTCTGAGCGTGACGCTCGTGGTGTCGCTCGTGTCGTTCTTCGCGATCGAGCAGCCCGTCAGGCGTCGGTCGATCCCGGTCCGCGCGCTTCGGGCACTCGTTCCGGTCGCCGCGGCCAGCACGGTGGCGGTGCTGATGATGGCCGCCGCTGTCGACGCCCACATCCCGGGCAACGAGCCCGCCGTGACACCCGCAGCGATCATCCATAAGCTGGCGGGCACCGACGCCGCATGCCCGGTCGCACTCCATGACTCCCCCGCCTATCGGACGGTTCCCCTGCCCGAGAAGGCCGTCGGTGGCTATGTGTTCCACTGGATCCTGAAGGGTGCCGTCGACTGGAACGGCGGGCCCTACCCGAACTCCGGCCACACCGCGTTCCACACATGTCCACCTAAGAGGGTGCTCATGATCGGCGACTCGATCGCATTTACCGCCGGGGTGCCGATGCTCGAGAACGAGAATCGCTATGGCGTCGAACTGGCCGACGCGGCCATCCTCGGCTGTGCGTTCGGAGGGAGAGGCGTGCCTGATGTCAACGGCTCGTACAAGGTGCTCCCGCCGCAATGCCCGGACGACCTCACCCTGTGGGAACAGGCGGCGCGGTCATTCCGCGCGCAGGTAGTGGTGGTCGAGCTCGGTTATCGCGACGAGTTCAACTGGAACTGGCGTGGCCGCGTTGTGCATCTGGGACAGCCCGCCTTTGACGCATACGTCCAGAGGCGAATCGATCGCTTCGCCTCTGTCCTGACCAGCGATGGCGCGCGGGTCCTGTTCATGACCGTACCGTTCGTTCAGCCGCCGCCGCTGACCGACGGCGCACCGGCACCTGCTGGCTCGCCCGCCCGCCATGTGCTGATCAATTCCATGCTCTACGCAGCGGCGGCCCGCAACCCCTCCCGCGTGCGCGTGTACAACGTCGACGGCATCGTGTCCCCCGGTAACCACTACGACGAGACTGTGAACGGCCAGGACTGCCGCTTCGACGGTATCCACTTCTCGGTCTACTGCGCGTCGCTGCTGCAGCCGGCGGTTCTGGGGGCCGCCCGGCAGCTGCTGAAGAGGTGACACGTGTTCAGAAGCTGAATTTGTCACACCGCGTGGTGGTACGCGGATAGAATCGCGTGACCGAAAGGCGCACATCCATGCCACCGTTCGTCCACGGCTATGACGAGCTGAGGCTCAGAATTGACGGCCGATCCGGCGACGCCTATCACGTGCTGGCCACCACTCAGTCAGCCGAGGCGACGACGCGCTTTGTGCTGCCGTTCAACGAGCTCGAGATCGAGAATTTCATCCTGCGAGTCAGCCGTCCGCGCGGACGACGGCGCGTTGACACCTCGGCGGTCGGCGACGCACAGCGCTTCGGCGGCGGCCTGTTCAAAGCACTGTTTCACGGTGACGTGCACGACCTGTATCGGGGCACGCTCGCACACGCGCGCGAGCAGGCACGAGGAGTCAGGCTGACACTGTGCCTCAGCGGCTCACCGGAGCTGATCGACGTTCCCTGGGAGTATCTGTTCGACGACCCGAGCTTCCTGGCGGTGTCGGCGTTCACCCCGGTGGTGCGGTACCTGGACCTGCCTCGTGCGCATCGCCCGCTGCTGGTTCAGCCTCCCCTACGAATCCTGGGCGTGATCTGCAGCCCGGCGGACTACGAGTCGCTCGACGTCGACCGCGAGCGTGACAACCTCGAGCGTGCGCTGTCGCCGCTGAGGGATGCCGGCTTGGTCGAGCTCCATTGGTTGGAGCGCCCGGCGACGCTGGGCGCGCTGCTGAAGACACTTCAGACCCGCGCCTTCCACGCGCTGCATTACGTGGGTCATGGGGCCTACGAACGCGACGCCGAGCGCGGCGTGCTCCTGTTCGAGAACGAGAGCGGCTGGGCCGTGCCCGTCGGCGGCGACAAGCTGGGAACGGTGCTGCACGACTCATCGCTGCGCCTGGCGACGCTCAACGCGTGCGAGGGCGCTCGCGCCGCGCGCACCGATCCGTTCGCGGGCGTCGCCGGCGCGCTGGTCCAACGCGACATCCCGGCGGTGGTAGCCATGCAGTTCGAGATCAGCGACGAGGCTGCGATCGTGTTCGCGGGGGGCTTCTACGAGTCGTTGACTGCGGGCATGCCCGTCGACGCGAGCCTTGGCGCCGCGCGGCTCGCGATGCTCGCCGAGCGCAGCGACGACATCGAGTGGGGTACCCCCGTGCTGTTCATGCGCGTCCCGGATGGGCGAATCTTCGACCTGGGTGACGGCAGAGGCGGCGTTCCCGGCCTGGACAACCCCGCCGCCGACCCACAGCTACTCGAGCGCGGGGCCGCCCTCTCGCACGACGTCCAGCGCGTGTTCATCAACCACCGTCGCGACGATGCGGGCCACGCGCTGTTGCTCGCCGATCGGCTCCGGCGCTACCTCGGATCAGAGAGCGTTCACTTCGCCCCCGAGGCTGGTTCCGAGCTAGACCGTCTGGCCCAGGTCCAGGCATCGGACGTGTTTCTCGCACTCATCGGACCGACGTGGGTGTCGAGCCTGCGTGGCGCCGGTGCAAATGGGCGCGGCGAGGATTGGGTGCGGCGGGAGATCGAGTGGGCGCTCCGCGACCTGCCCGATCGTGTGATCCCGGTCAACCTGGACGCGACGGTCCCCGACCCGGCCTCGTTGCCGCGATCGCTGCGTGGCCTCTTCCGAACCCAGCCTGCCGAGTTGCGGCATGCGAGCTTCGACGAGGACCTTCCCGGACTTGTTGGGCGTATCGGTCGCGTCGCCGGTCGCAGCGAGGCGCCCGCCACCACTCGGGCCAGGCGCGACGCTGCCGACGCCGCGGAGCGACCGGTCATCGTCGTGTCCCCGCCTGAAAACGGGGGGCGAAGAGCCGCCGGGATCCCCGCGCCGTACGAGGCGCACTACGCCGAGGTCATCGAGGGAATGCTGGATGGGTCGGTGGTGCCGCTGCTTGGGACCGGCGCCCACGCCGAACGTCCGGAAGCAGATCAGCTCGCGGCGCCGCTCGCCGACCGATTCCAGATGGGCGTTGCGGGGTTGGCCGAGATCGCCCAGCGGGTCGCGGTCACGCTTGGCGAGCGGCGCCTTTATACGGCGATGAAGGATCTCATCGCGGCGCAATCGCAGCCGACCGATGTGCATCGGTTCCTGGCGGCGTTCCCGGGGTTGCTGAGGAAGCATGGGCTATCGGCCCGCCATCAGCTGATCATCACCGCCAACTACGACATGGCGCTCGAGCGAGCGTTCGAGGAGGCCAACGAGCCGTTCGACTACGCGGTCTACCTGGCCGGCGGAGGCTGGTTCGTGCACGTGCCGTGGGGGGAGCACGCATCGGAGCCGATCGCCACCACCATCCTCGAGCCCAAGCGGTACGTGGGGTTCCCGATCGACGACGACGGCCAACTCGAGCGGACGATCATCGTCAAGATCCACGGCGGCGCCGACGGCCGAGAGGGCGACGTGACCTGGCGCAACAACTACGTGGTGACTGAGGATCAGTTCATCGACTACCTCCCCACCCACAACATCCAGGACCACCTCCCGATCCAGATCCTGGACAAGCTCACAGGGAGCAGGTGCCTGTTCCTTGGATATCCGCTCCGCGACTGGAACAGCCGGGTGTTCCTGAGACGGATCTGGCGGGGTCAGCCGATCAGCGAGAGCTCATGGGCCATCGAGCCGCATCCCGACCCGCTCGAGAAGGCATCGTGGAGCGTCATCGGCCACGTCGAGCTGTTGGACGCGCCACTCCCGGAATACGTGCGGGCGCTGCGCTCGTCGCTCGCTGATGACGACGGGCACTGACGTCGCACTGGAGCGCAGCCCGTTCCAGGGGCTGGGCTTCTACACCGAGGCAGACGCCAGGTGGTTCTTCGGCCGCGTGACCGAGCGGCGCGTCATCCTCGCTCACCTGCGCACCGCTCGCCTCACGTTGCTGTACGCCGAAAGTGGCGTCGGCAAGAGCTCGCTGCTGCGCGCGGGCGTATCGGCCCGCCTCCATGAGCTGGCCGAGCGAGGCGGGTCCGCCCGGTCCCCGAGGTACATCCCGATCGTCTTCAGCGCCTGGAAGGACGACCCGGTGGAGGACCTCATCGCGGCGATCCGGGGACTGGCGCCCGGCCGCAACGGCTCATCCTCGGATGGGAACGCAGGATCCGTGGCCGGTCTCTCACTGGCCGATGCGGTCACCGCCACGGCGTCTGCGCTCGGCGCAACGCTCGTGATCATGCTCGACCAGTTCGAGGAGCACTTCAGCTACCGCCACTCAGGTGACAGTCCCGACCGACTCGCCGACGAGCTCGCGCGATGCGTCAACTCTCCCCAGGTGCCCGCCAACTTCCTCATCGCGGTGCGCGAGGACGCGTATGGGCGCCTTGGTGATCTGTTCAGCGGACGGATCGTCAACGTCTACGACAACTACCTGCACCTCGAATACATGTCGCGGACAGCCGCTCGCGAGGCCATCGAGGGGCCCGTCGCGATGTACAACGCGGAGCACGGCGAGGACGGGGCGATCACGATCGAAGATGAACTCACCGAGGCCGTCCTCGACGAGGTGCGCCGCGGCAATCTCGAGCTCGGAGGGCAGCGTGCCGACCGAGACGGCGGCGGGCGCTGGTCCAGCGGGCGGGGCGACGAGGTGGAGACGCCGTTTCTGCAGCTCGTGATGACCCGGCTGTGGGAATGCGAACGCGCCCAGGGCTCACGTGTGCTGCGCAGGACGACGCTCGAGCATGAGCTCGGCGGCGCCGAGGCGATCGTCCGCAACCATGTCGGCCGGGCCCTCGCCGGCCTCGATGAGCTCCAGCTCGAGACCGCGACCGACATCTTCGGCGACCTCGTCACCCCATCGGGCGCCAAGGTCGCACACACCGCCGCCGACCTCGCCGACATGAGCGGGCAGCGCACCGACACCGTCACGGCCATCCTCGATCGCCTCTATGAGGAGCGCATCGTGCGCGCGGTCGATCCGGCACCCGGCACCAGCCAGGCGCGGTATGAGATCTTCCACGACAGGCTGGCGGCGCCGATCCTCGATTGGCGCGATCGCCAGGAAAACGCCCGGCTGGAACGCGCCCGGCACAACGCCGAGGCGGAAGCCGAGACCCAGCGCCGCCAGGCGCGCCGGTTCAAGCGGCGCGCGCGCATCACGCTCGTGCTCGCGGTGAGCCTGCTGGCGGTGCTGGTGGGTCTTGTCATCGCGTTGCGGTACGCCCATCGGCAGAGCACGACCGCCACCCGAGAGAAGCAGGCGGCGCTGCGAGAGAGGCGGTCCGCACTGGGAGAGTCGGCGAAGGCGACGTCGTTCCTGCTGACGACCCGAGCCGAGACCCAGCCTCGGCCGGCGATCGCTCTGCTGCTGTATCTGGCTGCGTATCAGGAGCATCCTCAGCCCGGCACCGAGCGCAACGTGCTGGCGACGCTCAACTCCGTCGGTCTCTCACACCCCGCCGGCATCCTGCATGGGCACACGGGCACCGTCGAAGGCGTCGCCTTCGGCCCCAACAGCCATGTCCTGGCGTCGGTGAGCGGCGATGGGACGGCGCGACTCTGGAGAGTCACCGCGACGGGAGCCGTTCCGCTGAGTTCGCCGCTACGAGCCCACGAGCCGCTCTACAGCGTTGCCTTCGCGCCCGACGGACGCACCCTCGCCTCGGGAAGCTTCAACAACATCATCCTCTGGAGCATCGCGAGGGGAACCGAGGAACGCGAGATCCCCTATCACGCAGACGGCGTCGCCAGTATCGCCTTCGACCCGCGTGGCGGCATCATCGCCGCCGGTGGCACGGACGGCACGATCCTGCTTCTCAACACCGCCACGCACCACCAGCGGGTGCTGCCCGCCGGACGGGGCGGCCTGGTCAGGAGCCTCGCGTTCAGCCCCGACGGCAGCCTCCTGGCGGTCGCCGGAGCCGACGGGGTGAGCATCTGGGACGTTGCCGCCGGCCGCGTCGTCGCACCGGACCTGACGGGCGCGGCCTCCTCCTTCAGCGCGGTCGCGTTCAGTCCGGACGGCGGCACCCTCGCCGCTGCCGGCAGCGGCCAGAACGGGCCCATCAGGCTGTGGGACACCCGCACGCACGTGCGGGTGGGGACACTGCGCGGCTACAGGCCGGTCAACAGCATCGCCTTCGTCCCCGGCACTGACATTCTGGTCGCAGCCGGCGAGAGCGCGACGGTGTTGTGGAACGCGACGAGTCACCGGCGCATCGAGACGCTGGGCGGTCACGTGGGAGCGATCGACAGCGTCGCGACGAGTCCGGACGGCGAGCTTCTGGCCTCGGCGGGCGCCGACCGGACGATCCTGCTCTGGCGCAGGCCGATCGCCACGCCGTTCGGCGTCGCCATCATCCGGCAGCCGGTTCAGTTCGACAGCGTCTCGCTGAGCCGCGAGGGCGAAATCGCCGCCGGCGCCACTGACGGCGTCATCGTCTTGTCACGCAAGGACCGAACCCATCAGGCGAGCCTGGACCCGCCCGACTCCGCCGTGGGCGGGGTGCGCGACGTGGTGTTCGACCCGACGGGCCGAGTGGTCGCCGGCTCCTACGACGACGGCTCGATCAGGCTGTGGGACGTCGCGACCCATCAGGTCGTGGCCACCGCAGTGACGCACGCCGGGGCGACGTTTTCGATCGCGTTCAACCGCGCCGGTACCGAGCTCGCCTCAGGTTCGGCAGCCGGGGAGGTGAGGCTGTGGGACGCACGTGATCTTCGGTCGGTGGGCAAGCCCATGAGGGGTGGGCGCGGCGTGTTCGCCGTCACCTTCAGCCCGGACGGGCGCGAGATCGCCGCCGGTGGCAACGATCGACTCATCCGCCTCTGGGACGCGCGCACGCAGAGGCCGCTGCAGCCGTCGGTCATCCCGCAGGACGAGGCCGTGTTCGGCCTGGCCTTTTCTCCGCGCGGCGACCTGCTCGCGTCCGGCGACGCCGACGATGCGATCCATATCTGGCGGCGTGGTGCGAGCGAGTACACGGAGACGGGGACCCTCACAGGACCTTCAAATCTCATCCGCAGCGTGGCGTGGAGCCCGGACGGAGCGACACTCGCGTCCGGAAGCACTGACACCACCGTTCGGCTGTGGGATGTCGTCGACGGCACCGAGCTCGGGGCTCCGTTCAGCGAGGACACCGGCTCGGTGGAAAGCGTCGCATTTGCGCCCGACGGGAAGGCCCTCGCGTCGGCGAGCATCGACGGCACGGTACGGCTATGGCCAGGGCTCACGCTGCCTCGAACGCCCGCCGCGCTCCGCGCCAAAGTGTGTGGGCTGCTCGGAGGAGGACTCAGCCGCACGGAATGGCGCGAGTACGCGGCGGGGGTCCCGTTCCAGAAGACGTGCCCGCGGATCACGCCGAGCTAGCCGCGCGTCACGGCCAGCGGATGGTCCCTGGTTCCATGCGGAATCCGAACTCCGCGACGAAGGCTCGGGAGATCGTCTGAGACGACCCCAGCCCCAGCTCGTCTCGCAGCGGATGACTGGCCAGCGGGTTGACCTCGAGGTCGTAGGCCCCGCGAAGCCTGCGCCACCGCATGGATCCCGGCGTCACCGCGGAACGGGACTCGACGACCTGCTGGAGGGCGGCGAGCTCGCCGCGCGCGGCGTCGCGGATCTGCTTGAGGAAGACGAGCCGAACGGCCTGCTCAGACATCAGGGCGGTGATCACCCGTGCGCGGCCCGACGCACCGGCGAGGCCGCGCCGCACTGGTCGCGCCGACCGCCGGCTGCCGAGCTCGCCCTCCCATGCCGGATCGAGCTCTGAGATGCAGTGCGTGATGAGCGAGCCGAGGTCGTCGCCCTCGTGCGTGCCGGCCGAACCGGGGGATCCGCCCCCGCGACGCGGCCCTCGCGACCTGATCGTCAACAACCGGCGGCGCCCGACCTCCGCGTTTACCCCGTACTCCGGAACCGCGTACACGTCCAGTCCCAGCTCCGCCGGCGGGTCGGGGCACGACCGCTCAGCCGAGGCCGATCCATCGCCACGCGGATCCCCGAGTCGTGGCATCCAGCCCTGCGTCTTGGCGAAGCCGTACACCTCCCGCCCCGAGGCGAACGCGATCGGGTCATCGACCCAGATATAGGGCATGAAGATCGCCAGGTGCTCGTCCACGTACTCTCCGTCCGCCCACCGCTGCGCGATGACCGGCACCCAGATCGCCGACTCCGGCTCATCGGCCGTGCCGTGCCCGGCGTGGTCGGGATGGAGCGACCGCAGCCCCGCGATCGTGCCGAAGGTGAGGACGACCGGGGCCAGACGCGGGACGCGATAGCGAAGCGCGCCCCCGGTAGGCGCCTTGAACACCGTGTCGCAGAGCTGTTGCACGCGCGCGCGGTCACAGGCGAGAAAGAAGCAGTACAGCCGCGCGCGCTCGCACGCCAATGGCCCGGGCGCCGTCGACAGGGCTCCGTACTCGACGTACCGGGTCATCTCCGCAGGACGCGACTGCCGCGCGCCCGTCCGCGCGATCAGCGCCGCCGCCGCGCGCTCGCCGGAGACTACGGCGGCCTCGACGCAGCCCCCGTCGATGCCGTTGTGGGTCCAGTCGCCGGCCAGCATGAGGTTGTCAAATCCTGATGCTTCCGGATCCAATCGCGCATGGACACTCCCGGCGGGCGTAGTCACGTAACGATCGGTTCCGGCGACATTCGCGCGCATGTACTGCGCCTCGAGTCTCGCCGGGCCGACCCGGCCCATCGGATCGAACACGACATTCCAATCGAACACCCCTCCCTGGAACGCCCGCGGCCAGATCGCCGCAGCCGCGCGCTCCAGTTGGACCACCGCACCGGCGCGCACCGCGTCGTCGGCCTCGGCGGAGGCGGCGGTCTCGGGCAGCACCGAGCAGAAATATGCGACGC
Source organism: uncultured Actinomycetota bacterium (assembly GCA_963708835.1). Classification (GTDB taxonomy): domain Bacteria; phylum Actinomycetota; class Thermoleophilia; order Solirubrobacterales; family Solirubrobacteraceae; genus Palsa-465. The sequence continues at coordinate 375,530 of CAVPUB010000007.1, forward strand.
CCCTGGGCCCGTCGGATCCGTCATATCCCTCCACCGACAAGAGGTGGCTCATGTCGCAGTACGTGTCGAAGGGCGCCGTATACGCGGTGGCCGGCGGGTCCAGCCGCTCGCGACCGTGATGGTCGCGCAGCTCAGCGATCGAACGGGTCAGCCACACCTGGAAGGCCTTAGTGCGCACGGTCTCGGCACTGCGCAGCATCTGTGCGAAACGCCGATCGGCGTCGGCAAGCTCTCCGCAGATCGGTCCCAGCGCGCCCACTGGAATCGCCAGCACGACTTCGTCGAAATCGACGCCCCGCCGCAGCTCGACCGGCGTGGGGCCGGCGCCGCCGAGCTGGCTCTCGTCCGGGCCCGCGGGCCAACACCACCAGTCTCCGATGCGTTGGAGCGGCTCGTAGCGATCCGCGCCCTCGCGGACCGAAGTCTCACGGAGGAGCTCGACCCGATCCACCGCCGGACGCCCGGGCATGAGCCTGAGACGCGTCACCCGAGTGAAGAACTCGAACCGGATGCCTCGCCGCCTCAGCGCCAGGTACAGAGGGGAGAACACGACATCGCCCATGCCCGCGCGCATCCGCCACATGAACGAGCCCTCGTAGTTGATCATCAGCAGCAGGGATTGCAGGCCCTTGCCGGCGGCGAGGCTGGGCCGTCGCTTGTCCCCTTCGCGATAGGCGAACGTCAGGTCATAGAGGCCGCGCAGTACCGGAGACCGCGCCAATGTCTCCTCGCTGGCGCCGTGGCGTCCGAGCCACTCCCGCAGGTCCTCGTCGTCGAGGATTCCCAACCCGCGCATGAGAACGTCGTCGTGCACCACGCCGGCCAGCGACGCCGCGATGAGCTCGAGCACCTCGCGCCAGAGACGCAAGCGATCCGACGCCTCACGAGCAGCCAGTTGGGAGCGCAACTCGCCGATCTGACCCGCGAGGGTCTCGAGCATCGGGTCGACAACGTCGCGCCGCACCCGGCGCCATGGTTCTCTGGCGATGACACCCCGGCCGCGCGTCGCCACCAGCGTCGCGCCGTCCTCGCCCAACATGAATGGGCTCTCCGCCCGGTCCATCTCGGCAGCGATGTCCTGCAGTGTCGCCGCGGTCGCCGCTAGGGCGGAACCGCTCTCCGCCACGCCGCCGCCACGCCGCCGCTTTCCGTCACCGAACTCCGAGCGCACGCCGTTGGCCAGCAGCCGGATCGTCCGGGAGAGCACCCGGCTCAAAGGGGGCCGTTTCGAGCCGGTTGGCGGACCTCCGTCCACGTCCCCGCGGCGCGGCAGCCGGATTGTCTGCCGAGCCCACGTGCCGTCTCGCCGCTCGTCGTAGAGGCAGACGGAGTCGCAACGGTCAAACGCCGTCTTCCACCAGTCCTCGCCCGTGGCCAGACCCGACTCCTCGTAGGCTGCGCGCAGCATTCCGAACGCGTGCTGGTAGAAGCCGAACCAGATGTGGAGCCCATGCTCCTCGATCCGCTGTCCGAGCCCGCCGGCGCCCGCCTGATGTGGGGCGCGCCCACTGGCGCCCTTGCCACCCAGCAGCCATCCGAGCTGGTAGACGGTGACATCAAAGCGCTCGCGCAGGGCGGGGGTGGCACTCAGACCCCACGCCGCGGCGAGGCCCCCGCATCCCCCGCCCAGGATCGCCACCTTCACCCGATCGGGCGCCGCCGATGGCCCCGCGGCAGTCACCGGGTGATCTCCGTGAGCCGGGTCGCGAGCTCACTCGCCCACTCCCGCCAGAGCGGCGCACCGGCTCGCTCGGCCATGTCCGCCGCAGACGCGAGATGACGCCGTGCACGTTCGAGGTCGCCGGTGCAGATCGCGAGCGCACTCAGGTGCAGGGCCACCGGCCCCCAGACGCCGAATGCAGGGAACGCGATCTGCTCCTCCCAGGGCGCGAGTAGCTCGTACACCGCCGTTGCGGCCGGCGCCCGCTCGAGCTGCGAAGCCACCTGCGCGTAGATGCAGATGACCGCGAGCCAGGTGACATCGCGCGGAAGGTCCTCGAAGCCGAGCGCCACTGCACGGGTCAGCGCGGCCTCAGCCTCGATCACGCGGCCGTCCTGCAGCTGAGCGAGAGCGAGGGTGGCGCGAAACCCGGGGACACCGGGGTTGGCCGCGACCGTCTCCGCCAGCATCGGGGCGAGCTCGCCCAGCCTCCCCACCGCGTACGCGATCGAGGTCTGCTGGGCAGCGAAGCAGGCGAGCGCGTCGGGCTCCCCGTGGCGACCGATCTCAAGCGCATCCGCGGCGAGCCGATCGGCCGTCTCGAGGTCCCCGGCCACGATCGCCGCGTTGGCCTCATCGCTGCGCGCCAGCCACAACGCGGTCGGCTGACGGAACCGCTCGGCGATCTCACCTTCGCGCGCCAGCCAGGCGTGCGCCTCGACGAGGTCCCCGGCCTCGATGCACACGTAGGCGCGCCAGTGGTAGGCGTAGAAGCGTGCGATCGGGTTGCGCACCCGCTCGGCGGCTCCGACCGCCTCCAGCGTGTTCGACAACCGCTCCTCATGGGTGTGCGGCGCCAGGAGGGTGACGAACCGCATGTTCAGCACCGTGGTGAGCGCTTGAGGGTCGTCGAGCCGACGTGCGATGGCAAGCGCCTGGTCGCTGAGCTCGATCCGCCTTCCCCAGTCCTGCGAGTACATGAGCTCGGCCGCGTGCATCGCCAGCAGACGCGCCCGCTCGGGACTGTCGCGTTCACCCACAATCCGCAGCGCGGCTCGCAACGTGGCGATCCGGGCCTCGTCCACGACCCCGGTCTGGCTCTGCATGCCGCGGGTGTTGGCCAACGCCGCGCGCACCAGGCATTCCTCGTCCCCGGCCTCCTGGGCCAGCTCGGCCGCGTCCAGCAGGGTCTCCCGGAAACGGCGATCGCCGGCCTGCCGCTCGGCGTCGCCTCGCCGGACGAGGAGATCGCTCTGCTCGGATCGGGCAGCGCCGGGCTGCCGGGTGAGGAGCTCGAGCGCCAGGTCATACCAGCGCCGGGCCTCCTCAGGAGCCAGCTTCGCCAGCGCGTCGTCCCCTGCCAACGCGGCATAGCGGCGCGCTTTGGTGAGCTCGGACTCGCCCGCCGCCACCCAGTGGCGCGCCAGCTCGGCGTTCGACCAGCGGCCGTCCTGGGACCGCGCCTCCATCGCCTCTGCGACCCGCCGATGCATCTCGGTCCGCCGCGCCGAGCCGAGCTCACCGTACAGGTAGCGCTGCATGAGCACGTGCACGAAGCGGAATCGGCCGGGGCGCGTGGGCACCTCCAGGAGCACCGAGCGCTCAACCGCGCGGTCGAGCGCATCGGCCGGCGTGCTGTCGTCCGGCAGCTCCGCCAGTTCGGCCACGAGATCGAGGTCGAACTCCTCGCCGAGGACGGCCGCCACCCGGAGGCAACGACGGACGTTCTCCCCCATGCTGCGCACGCGGGCCGCCAGTGTCTCCGAGACGCTCAGCGGCAGCCGAGCGGCGACATCAGCTCCGTCGATCAGGTGCCACCGGCCATCGGCGCTCGACAGCGCACCCGTCTCCAAGAGACTGCGGGTCAGCTCGGTGATGAAGAACGGGTTGCCGTCGGTGCTGGCCTCCAGCGCGCGAACCAGCTGGTCGTCGGCCGTGTCCGCGGCGCGGTCGCCGATGGCCCGGATCAGTTCGACCACGTCCTCTGACCCCAGCCCGGGCAGGTCCAGGCGCACGACGTTCGGCTCCCTGTGGGCGTCTGCGAGGAGTTGGCGCAGCGGCCGATCCTCAGCCAACTCGGCCACCCGGCAGGTCGCGACCAGCATCAGCGGTGTGCGCCTGGGCGAGCTGACCAGCCGCCAAAGCAGCCGGAGCGTCGGCGGGTCCGCCCAGTGCAGATCCTCGAGCACGAGCAGTACGGGGCTCGTGGCGCACGCCGAGTCCAGCAGGCCCTCCACAGCACGGAACAGGACGTAGCGCTCCGCCTCGCTGGGAGCCGCCGGTACCGCCGACGCATCCGTCTGCTGCGGCAGACCGGAGACCAGCCGGCTCAACGAGTCCCCATAGCGCGCGACATGCTCCTCCAGCATCTCCGGCGAGGCGTGCGCAACAAGCTCCTCGAACGCCTCGACGAATGGCTGGTAGGGCAGGTCGAGTCCCTCGTCGCACCGGCCTGCGAGCACCAGCGTGCCGGCGGTGTGTGCCTCGCGCGCGAACTCGCTGACGAGCCTGGTCTTGCCGATCCCGGGGTCGCCGGTGATCACCGCTGCTCGCCGGCCGGACGCGACGACGTCCTGGAGGGCCGCCCTGAGCACGGCGCGCTCCGTCTCCCGGTTGACGAAGACCGGCGGACCGTGTGGCTCGAGTCTGCTGGGCAGGGGCGCCCTGACAGGAGACGACCGGGATCCACCACTCCCGGACGTTGGGTGCATGGCAAGCCGGACCGGATGGCCGTCGGAGACGGCCGCGAGCGACGGCGCCTGCTCGAGAATCTGCGCCTGCAGGTTCTTCAGCGCGGGTCCGGGCTCGAGGCCCAGCTCCTCGCCGAGGTGCAGTCGCGTGCGCTGGTAGACCTCAAGGGCCTCGTGCTGCCGGCCACCCCGGTACAGGGCGAGCATGAGCTGACCGGCGATCCGCTCCCGGCTCGGGTGCGCGGCGAGTAGGGCCTCGAGCTCGCCCGCGAGCGACCCGTGGCGGCCCAGTTGCAGGTCGGCGTCGATCCGGCCCTCCAGCGCCACCAGCCGCAGCTCCTCCAGGCGGCGGATCTCCGGTTGCGCGAAGTCCTCGAAGCCGACCTCGGCCAGCGGCGGGCCGCGCCAGAGCGCCAGCGCATCCACGAGGCTGGCGGACGCGGCCGCCCCGTCACGCGCGTCGAGGGCGGTCAATCCGTCGTGTACACGGAGTGTGAACACCTCTGCATCCACCTCTGCAGGAGCGACCGCCAGCAGGTAGCCGCCACCCACCGTCCGCAGTGTCGCCGCCGACGACTCCTCCAGCGGCGCCAGTGCGCGGCGCAAGCGGGCCACCGCCATCTGAAGACGATTGTCCGATCCCGAGCGCGACGATCCCCAGAGCGCCTCGACGAGCACGTCATTCGGCACTGCACGGTTGGCGTTGAGGACCAGATACGCCAACAGGGCAAGCTGACGTGGCCCGCCGACCCCAAGTCGCCGGTCCCCGGCCCAGGCCTCGATCGGCCCTAGAATTCGCAAGCTCGTCACTCAGACTCCCCCGGCGAACGAGCGAACGCTACAAGCCCACCGACATGGTGAGCAAGTATTGAGCAACGCCCTAGCGAGGCCCTAACAACTCGTGGACCGGTCCGGGACCCGCCGGGTCCACGTCTGAGCTCAGTGGCCGGTGGCCGAGAAGTGCTCGGGATCGGCCGCGCCCAGGACGCCGCCGACGAGCTTGTAGGGGCCGGCGTAGCCCTTGAGCACTTCGATGAGCTGCGACGGGTCGGTGACGTCGACGGCCCCGCCGGGGTACTGCGTCGTCTCGTGATTTGACTTGCCCGCGGGCGCGCTGAAGGCGCCCGACGCGTTGATCGCGGCCTGCTGCTGGTAGTCGCGGTAGCCGCTGGTGACCGATCCGCTCCAGCCGTGCTGGGAGGCCCAGTCGAGGATCGGGGCGATCCAGCCGGCGATCTGCTTCTGCTCAGGGTTCCAGGAGGCCTGGGGCACGACCGCCCCCGGGACCACGCCTGCCGTCGAGGTGGTGCCGGCCGTTCCGGCGACCGGCGACGTCGCCGAGAGCGAGGTGCCCTGAGCCTGCGCGAGCGCGCTGGCAAAGCTGGTGGACGGGGCCGCGCCGGCGGCCGCGGTGCCGCTCAGCGTCGCGCCGATCGCGTTGGCGTTGGCGGAGGCGGAGGTGCCGATGGGCGAGGCGAGTTGCTGCTGCGCCTGCGCGATGACGTCGATCCGTGAGAGCACGGCCTGAATACTCATTCTCTTCACACATCGGCGGCTGAGCCGCGAACTTAAATGCGTGGCTTGGGCGGGGTCGACGAGGGAGCGGCGGGGACGCTCGAGCCGTGGCGGCGAAGCTCGGTGACGATCGGGGTGACCATTGCCTTGAGGTACGGATGCGGGGGAGGTTTGGTTCGAGGCCGGTGGACACGACGGGACATCGAGCCGTCTCTGAACGCGCCGGAGATCTGACGCGGACCGGGACGCGGCGGCCGGGGCCGCGCCCCGTCCACGGCTATCCCCAGGCTTGGTGAGCGACCTCGGCGACGAGCTGGAGCTTGCGCTCCTGGGCGTCCTCGCTGATCGCGTTGCCGGGACCGGCTGACGAGAACCCGCACTGCGTCGAGAGGGCGAGCTGGTCGCGCGGGTAGAAGTTCGCGGCCTCGTCGATGCGCGCCAGCAACTCCTCGGCCGTCTCCAGCTCATCGAACTTGGACGAGACCAGGCCGAGCACCACGATCTTGTCGTCGGGCAGGCCCTTGAGCGGCTCAAACGAGCCCGACCGGGGGTTCTCGTACTCCAGCAGGAAGCGCTCGTAGTTGGTGAGGCGCGGGAACATGCCCTCGGCGAGGGATTCATAGCCCCCGGCGCTGATCCATTGGCTGTCGTAGTTGCCCTTGCACAGATGCACGGCGAAGGTCACGCCCGGGACCGTCGCCAGCTCGTTGAGCATGTCGACGCCCTCGGTGAGGACCCGGTCAAACGGGATCCCCGCCTCGGCCCACACCTCCTGCTGGGAGGGGTCGACGAGCTGCCCGAAGTCCGGCGCGTCGACCTGGATGTAGGTGCACCCCATCCGGGCCAGCTCCTCGGCCTCCTCGCGCATGAGCGCCAGCCCGTCGGCGAAGAGCTCGAAGGGGTCGGAGTAGGCCTCGCGCGTGCGCTCCGGAGACCAGACGAGGAACAGCATGAGCGGGCTGGGCAGCGTCACCTTGAGCGGGCGCCGCGCCACCGCCCGCGCGTAGGCGTACTCCTCTGTGGTCATCATCCGGCGCCGGGTGAGCTTCTCAGTCACAGAGAGCGGGATCTTGAACACGCTCTGCTCGCCGCCGCTCTCGTCGTGGAAGGGCACCGGGATGTGATCGGACGCCGGGTCCGGCGTGAGCCCGACGACGGCCTCGACGAGCTGGTCGATGAATGTGTGACGGCGCAGCTCGCCGTCGGAGACGACGTCGAGACCCGCCCCCTCCTGCATGGCGATCGCCTGATCCACCGCACGGTCCTCGATGCGCTTGTAGTCCACGGGCGCGAGCTCTCCCGCTTCGCACTGCGCGCGGGCGCGCAGCAGATAGTCAGGTCGCAGCAGCGAGCCGACGGTGTCGGCGCGAACGACGTTCGACATCGGATCGTCCTTTCCGGTCAGTGACTGGGGGTGGTCGAGACGGCCGCTTCACTCGGCGCGTCCCGTTGACGGAGCAGCAGCGCTTCCAGCACGTCGGACACGGCCGCGTCGGATGCGTCCCCGGCGTCATGGGCGCGCCAGGCGACAAAGCCGTCGGGCCGGACGAGCGCGGCACCGGAGGGCGAGATCCCATAGGCGGCGGCAAAGGCGCCGCCAGGGTCGCGCAGCTCACCGCCGCCCACGACGTGGGCGTGCAGCGGCACGTCCAGCGAGTCGGCGGCGCGCGACGCGGCGTCGGCCCAGGCCTCGCCGTCAGGCCCGGCCAGGAGCACGAACGCGGTCCCGAACAGGTCAAGGGTGGAGAGCGACGCACCGGCGCGCTCCACCGGGACGTGCGGCGCCCGCGAGCCGGGCCGGCCCAAGGACTCGCGCGGGTGCTCGTGCAGCGCGAGCGCGGCTGGGTGGGCGGCCGGGTGGGGATCCGTTTCCAGCACGACGGCGGCGGAGTTGTAGCGGTAGCCGATCTCCATCGACCAGTCGTCGACGATCTCCTGCATGCCCTCGGTCCCCAGGTACGGCGCCACGCGGGTGACGTAGCGGGCGTAGGCCTGCTCGACGGTGAGCTCGCCGATCGCCCGGCGCTCGGAGTCGAACGTGTCAAGGAGGTCGGGCCCGGCGATCCCCTTGAGCACGAAGGCCAGTTTCCAGGCGAGGTTGTGGGCGTCCTGCACTCCGGTGTTGCCGCCGAAGCCGCCGTTGGGCGGCATCGTGTGGGCGGCGTCACCGGCCAGGAACACCCGCCCCTCGCGGTAGCGCTCCGCGCTGTCGGCGACGGCGCGCCAGGTGGCGATGTCCTCGACGGTGACCGGAATCTCCGGGACCCCGATGGCCGCGCGCAGGAGCTCGAGCGCGCGTGCCTCGTCGATCGTCTCGGCGACATTGGCCCACGGAGCGGAGGGATAGGCGGCGATGATCTCCGGCCGCGCTGTATCACCGACCAGGTTGACGACGAGAAAGCCGCGGTTGCCGGTCCGGTCCAGCCGGAAGAAGCCCCGCAGGACGGGGTTGGTGACGTAGTTGACCCCCTGGTCGCGCCCTGCCAGCAGCGGGCCGAGGTCGACGTCGGCCCGGAAGTAGATGGTGACGCTGTTGGAGAGCAGCCCGTGGCCGCGCATGGCGATGCCCAGCTGCTCGCGCGTGGGGCTGCGATTGCCGTCGGCGGCGACCACGTACTGTGCGCGCATCGTCAACTCGGAGTCGTTCTCGAGGTCGGTGAGCGTGGCGGTGACGCCGTCGGCGTCCTGCACGAGCGCGCGGCACTGGGTCCGGTAGCGCAGCTCGGCGCCGAGCTCCCGGGCGCGCTCACGCAGGATCGGCTCGAGCGCGTCCTGGTCGATGAACATCCTGACGGTGGGGCTGAACTCCTCCACCCCGGCGTTCAGGTTGGGGAAGTAGCTGGCGATCTCCCGGCCGGCCAGCGACTCGACGTTGTTGATCCCGCCGTTGGGCAGGTACTGCTCCTCCGAGCGCCGGCGCACCCGCTCCTCCAGTCCCGCCGAGCGCAGGACCTCCGAGGTCCGCAGCTGGAAGTGGCCCGCCCGCGGGTGGATGGCCGTGCTGGCGTGGCGCTCCACCGCCACCGCCCGGATCCCGTGGATCCCGAGGAACATCGCCGTCGAGAGCCCGACGAGGCTCCCGCCGATGATCAGGACATCGACCTCTTGGTCACGGGCGGGAGAGCTCGGTGGCATGCGTGAGTGCCTTAGAAGCGCGAGGGGAACTGCTCGATGATCCCGGTGCTGAGCATGTCGGCCATCTCGATGATGTGGTCGATATAGACGCCGTATAGCCGTATCGCAGCCGCGTAGTGGCCGTCAAGCTGGTCGACAGCAAGCGCGATGACCTGGTTGAGGTGGATGCGCATCATCGTCCGCATGTCCGAAAGCGCCCAGTGCTTGGGGTTTGCCGCGTGCAGGAACGCGGCGACCTGGTCACCGTTGTGAAAGAACGCCGCCTTGGCCCTGGCCACCGATTGTTCGTTGCCGGACTTCGCGGCCGCCAGAACGCCGACGGCGGCGTTGATGTGCGCCTTGAGGAGCGCGGTCAGCTTGTTGCCGGCGACAGCTCCGTAATACGGCTTGACCGCGTCACCGATGTCGACCTGGTTGCGCAGCAAGCGCGCCACGACGAGCTTGGAGTCGGGCAGCCCACCCACGAAGTCGACGATGGCACGCTCGGTCCAGGTTCCGTGGGCCTCCCACAGGGCGCGCATCTCGTCGTGGAAGGCCATCGCCTTGGCCGACGACGAGGGCGAGCTCGCGCTCGGCATGGCCCGGGCCGAGCCCGAGTCGAAGGCCGCTGTGGCGACGACCGCCGTGAGGACCGCCGCGGTCAGCGCACGGCGGGGAAGGACATGTGTTGTCATGTCGTCACTCCTGAAGATGGCGATAACTGCTGTTGATCGCTTAGCTGCGGTGCGCAAGGTTTTCTTACGGATCGCGGCCGTCCTGATGGCTGCGCTGGTCAGCGCGCTGGGCCTAGCCGGCTGCGGTGGCAGCGGGAGTGCCGGCTCGGCTGCCCACGGCATCAGGGCGAGTGTGGGCATGTACCTCCGGGCGGTGACCCATCGCGACGCGGCCAGCGCCTGCAGGGTGGTGACGGCGCGCTACTGGGCCGCGATGGCCAACGAGATCGTCGCTCAGTCGGCGGACCCGACCGTGACGGGCCCGCACGACCCGTTTGCCGCGCTGCCTCACGAGACGTGCCGCCAGGGCCTCGCCAGCGTGCTGGCGCATTCGGCGCCGAGGGGCACGCCGTTCGAGTTCGCGCTCACCAGTGTCCGCGCGCACGGCCGCGCCGCCAGCGCCGACCTGACGATCGGCGCGACCCGACCCAACGGCACGACCGCCCACACCTCGTTCGTCAAGTCGCCGGGCGGGGTGTGGCAGATCGACTGCTGTACCGGCTCCCAACTCGCCGCTCAGCCGACGGCGACCTACCGCGTCCCGAGCGGCGCCATGCTCCCCACCCTGAAGGTGGGACAGATCATCACCGTTGACAATGCCGCGATGCGCGTGCGACCGCCGCGGCGCGGGGAGATCGTGGTGGCCCATCCGCCGAGCGGGATGGCCGCCGCCGTGCCCCGGTGCGGCAACGCTGACGAGGGCATAGGGCATCCGCGGATGTGCGGGGCGCCGACCGCGTCGCCGGGAGCCGAACTGCTCATCAAGCGGGTCGTCGGCCTGCCCGGCGACCGGCTGTCGCTGCGCGGCGGCCATGTGGTCCGCAACGGCCGGCCGGAGCCGGATGGCTACATCACGCCGTGTCGGCCCGCGAGCCTGCCCGACTGCAACTTCCCTCAGTCGATCGTGGTCCCGGCCGGCGAGTACTTCGTGCTCGGCGACAACAGGGCCGCTTCCGACGACAGCCGGTTCTGGGGACCGATCGAGCGCAGCTGGATCAGCGGGGTCGTCACGCGCTGACGCAGCGTCGGCACCCACGCGGCCAAGCCGCCCAGTCCCGGAACCCAGATCGAGATCGCGTGATAGACGAGCACCGCGCCCACCGAGGCCGCGGGCGGGAGGCCGTAGAGCACCAGCGCCGCGGCCAGGCCGGTGTCGAGCACGCCGAGGCCGGCCGGCATCGGGATCGCCGTCGCCATGTAGCCGATGCAGTAGGCGATGACCGTCGCCGGGAAGCCGAGGGGATGGCCGGTGGCGGCGCACGCAGCCCACAGCGCGGCCATGTCCAGGCAGAGGAATCCGGCGCCGCCCACCAGCCGCCAGTGCGGAGTCAGAGCAGCGCTCCAGGCCCCCTGCAGGCCGGTGGCCACCGCGCGGATGGGCCGCGGCGCCGTCGCGCCCAGCAGGCGCCCGGCCCACACGATGAGCGCCGCCGCGCCCAGCACTGCGACCGACACGAGGATGGGGATGCCGGTGTGGCTGAGGTCGTGGGGGCCGCCGGGCAGTCTCAGCAGCAGCCACAGCCCGGCGATGCCGTTGACGGCGAAGCCGAAGCCCGTGAGCAGCGCGAGCAGCGCCGCGCACCGGGTCAGCAGCCGGCGGGTCCCGATGCCGTGACGGCGCAGGAGCACCCCGGTCGCCGCCGCTGAGGAGATGTTGCCTCCCGGCAGCACCGCGCCCGCGCCCATCGCGAGCCAGGCGACGTTGCGGCTGACCGAGCGCGGTGGCTCGGGGAAGAACCGCCGGAAGATGATCACGTAGCTCAGGCACGAGCCCAGCTCCAGGCCGATCGCGGCCAGCACCCATGCCGGGCTCATGTGGCTGATCTGTTCGATGACCTCGTCGGGCGGGGCCACCCACAGCAGAAGGCCGAGCGAGACCACGCCGATGACGACGGTCCCGAGGGCGCGTCCGCCGAGCCGCCGGCGACGTGCGTGGACCGCGGACCTGCTTCCACGCTCAGGGCCAGCCATTGGCGACACATACTGGCGCATCCAGGTGAGAAGACCATCCACGACGGTGAAGGTCAGGCTAAGAAGCGTCTCAGCGGCACGCCTGGCGCCGGCCTGGCGGCCGCCGGGTCAGGCCACGCGACTGCCGCCACCCAGGAACGAGTCGACGAACTCGGGACTGGAGGCGAGCTCGGCGGGGGTTCCCTCCATCCGCAGCTGCCCGCCGCCCATCACGTACGTGCGATCGGAGATCTGCAGCACCGCCCGCGCCCGCTGCTCGACGACGAGCACCGAGGCGCCGGTGTGGGCAAGCTGGCGAACGTGTGTCTCCAACACCGTCGTGGCGATCCGCGGAGCCAGGTTGGCAGTGGGCTCGTCGAGCACGACCAGCGCCGGCGACAGCATGAGCACGCGCCCCATGGCGAGCATCTTGCGCTCGCCGCCGCTGAGCTTGCCCGCGCGCCGGCTCATCATCGAACTGAGGCGGGGAAACACGGCGAGCACGTGCTCGACCCGCGCCGCGACCTCACGCGCCTTGAGCAGGTACCCGCCCATCTCGAGGTTTTCCCGCACCGTGAGTGGAGCGAACACGTCATCGACCTGCGGCACGTAGCCGACGCCGATCCGGGCGATGTCCTCCGATCGCCAGCCGGTGACCTCGGTCTCGCCGATGACGACGCGGCCCGACAGGGTCTCGACGACGCCGACGATGCTCTTGAGCAGCGTGCTCTTGCCCGACCCGTTGGGGCCGACGATGGAGACGACCTCCCCCGGAGCGACCGAGAGCGAGATCCCATGGATGACCGGGCTCCCGTCGTACCCGGCGGTGAGCTCCACTGTCTCGAGCGCCACACCGGCGACTGAGCGCTCTGGCGCGCCGCCGTCGCTGACCGGGTCAACCGACAAGGTAGGCCTCGACGACTTCCTCGCGGGAGCGCAGCGCGGCCATCGTGCCCTCGGCCAGGACCTGCCCGTCGGCGAGCACGTACACCGGATCGCAGAACTCGTCCATGATCGACAGCTCGTGCTCGACCATGACGATCGTCGTGCCCTCCTCGCTGAGCCCGACGAGCCGCATACCCAGATCGTGAGCCAGCCGGGGGTGCACGCCGGCCATCGGCTCGTCGAGCAGGAGGACATCTGGCGCGGCCATCAGCGCCCGCATGATCTCCACCAGCCGCCGCTGGCCACCGCTGAGGTCGCCGGCGTACCGGTCGGCCAGGCCCAGCAGGCCGAATCGCTCGAGCACCGCCTGGGCGCGGTCGATCGCCTCGCGCTCCTCCGCGCCCCAGAACCGGCGCCCGAGCACCGCGCCGCGGAAGGTGTCACCGCGCTGGTCGGGGATCGCGGCGAGGAGGTTCTCCAGCACGGTCAGCCGCTTGAACTCGCTCGCGAGCTGGAAGGTGCGGACCAGGCCCAGGCGCGCGCGCCGGTAGGCGGGCAGGCTCGAGATGTCCTGCCCGTGGAAGAAGACCTGGCCCGCGGTAGGCGCCAACGTCCCGGCCAGCATCGCCAGCACCGTCGACTTGCCCGCCCCGTTGGGCCCGATGATCCCGGTGACCCGGCCGCGCTGGAACGCCATCGAGACGCCCTCGACGACACGCACGCCGTCAAAGCTGCGGACCAGGTCGCGGCACTCCAGGATGACCTCAGCGCCGCTCGCCGCCGGCAGGCCATCCCGGGCGGGGGGCGAGGTGAGCACCGCCAGGTCGGCCGGCGCGCCCGGTGAGTCATCGGGCGTGCGCGTGGCCAGCTTGCGACGCGGCTCGGGCAGGATGCCCTGGGGCCGGAACCAGAGGAAGACGAGGATGAGACAGCCGATCACCACCCACTGCAGGGCCGGGATGAGGTTCGGGTTTCCGGGCACCGGCGGGATGTAGCGCGTCGCCTCCTCGAACGCGACCGGGACCAGGACCGCGCCGAGCATCGCGCCACGATGGTTGCCCAGCCCGCCGATGATGACCGCGGCGAACAGGACCACGGTCTCGGCGTAACCCCAGGCCTGAGGGTCCCAGAGGTTGATGAAGCCAACCAGGACCCCGCCCGAGAGACCGGCGATGGCTCCGCCGATGACCAGGCTGGACGTCCGCAGCGACCGCAGGTTCTTGCCCAGCGAGTCGGCGACGAGGTCGTTGTCGCGCGCGGCCCGGAGGGTGCGGCCATATGGCGAGTTGGTGATTCGGCTGACGAACCAGTACACCGCGAAGGCGAGGAGGATCGCGACGGCGCCGTAGACCCATTGGTAGCCGGCGGATTGCGGGTCAAACGAACCCTGGAGCGGCGAGGGCACCAGCGAGAGCCCCGCGGCGCCGTTGAAGAGCGGCACGAAGTTCGTCACCAGCAGGTTGAACATGACGGCGGTGACGAGCAGCCCGACGGCGGCGAAGTCTCCGCGCAGCCGCCGTCCGACGATGGCGGCAAATGGGACGGCGAGCAGGCCGCCGACGATCGCAGCTCCGATCCAGGGCAGGGGAAACGGAAGGTTGAGGCCGAGGACATATGTCTGGAATGCCCCGTTGGCGCTGTCGGGCGGGAGCGAGAGGACGGCGGCCGTATAGGCGCCCGCCGCCTGGAAGATGATGAAACCGAAGTTGGTGACCCCGCCCACCCCGAACTGCTGGCTCAGCCCCAGGCAGGCCAGCGCATCCACGCCGGCGTACACCAGGAGGTTGGTGATGTAGTAGATCACCTAGGCCCGCGCCCCGAGCAGTCCGTTCGGGCGTACCGTGAGCATCGCCAGCAGGATCACGAACGCGATCACGTCCTTGTATGACGAGACGATCACCGAGGCGCTCACCTCGGTGGCCAGGCCGATCACCAGTGCCCCGAGCATGGCCCCATAAGCCTCGCCCGGGCCGCCCAGGAACACCGCCGCCAGGATCAGCACCAGGAATACGTCGGTGCTGGTCGCCCCGAACGTCCCCGAGTCGATGGCGAACGTCACCCCGGCCAGGCCGCACAGCGCACCGCTGATCAGCCACGTCGCCATCACGACGCGATCCGTGCGGATGCCGCAGTTGCGCGCCAGGGAGCGGTTGGCCGCCGTGGCCCGCATGGCTTTCCCTAACCGCGAGTAGCGGATGAGCGCGTGGACCAAGAGCATCACCACGATGCTCAGCGCGATGATCACGAGCTGGACCACGGTGAGCTCGATCGAGCCGATCTTGACCGTCGCGCCCTGGCTCATCGAGTAGGAGACGTTGGTGGGTCCGGCGAGGGCCTGTGTGCCGAAGGTCAGGATCAAGGTCATCCCGAGCGCGACGATGACCATCGCGATCGGCGACGCTCCCCGGCGCTGGAATGGCGTGTAGATCACGGTGTTGAGCACCACCGACGCCACCGCGCCCACGGCGATCCCGGCGATCGCCGCGAGCCACACGTTGACACCGGCGTTGTTGAGCGCGTAGGCCGCGTATGCCGCCACGATCATGACCCCCCCATAGGCGAGGTTGAGCACGTTCGTGACGGCAAACTGCAGCGTGAAGCCCACCGACGCCAGGGCGAGCACGGCCGCGGTGACGAGGCCGAACCCGATGGAGGCGACGAAGACGCTCATTGCGCGTCTGGATCAGAGACCGAGTGAGCGCAGCTCGGTCGTCGACAGGTTCCCAGCGACCTTCACCGTCCCGTTGGCCGTGTACGTATCGACCTGGAACAGCCCGGCCGAGTCGTGGTAGGCGTCGAAGCTGGTGGGACCTCCCGGACCCTCGTAGCGGATCTGCTTGCCCGACTTGAGCGCCGCGGCGCCCTGCGCGAACGAGTTGACGACAGTCGCCCCGGGGGCGCCGTCACCGATCTTGAGGATGAACGGCATGTACTTGGCCGGCGACGTGCTGTGGGCGGCGAGCATCGCCAGGGCGGCCAGGTTGATTCCGTCGTACAGGTGCACCGCACCCGGAGCGGTGAGGTAGGTCGAAAAGTCGCCCGTGCTGCCGACCTTGCCCTTCTCGGCGTCGATCGCCTTGGCGAAGGCCGAGAACGCCGGACCGCTGCTCTCGGTGATCAGGTTGTCGGCCTGGAAGTCGCCGGCAAGGGTGCTCCCGCCGATCGCGTTGGAGACCGATTTGAACCAATCCGGCGAGATCGTCGCCGATGTCCCGATGACCGGGATCATCTTGCCGCCGTTGAGCTGCTTGAACTCGGTCAGGAATGAGGCTTCGGTCGGGCCCAGCGCCTCGGTGAGGATCACGTCCGGCTTGCTATCGGCGATCTTCGCCGCCTCGGTCCGGAACGTGCTCGCGCTGAGGTCGAGGGTCTGGTTGGAGACCAGCTGCAGGCCGGCCTTCTTGATGGCCGCAATCGCCGGGGCGATGAACGTCTGCGAGCCGATGTCGTTGCCAAAGGCCAGGGCCACCTTCTTGTACCCGTGGTTCTTCGCGATCGCCACCATCGCGTAGGACTCCGAGAGGTCCGGGGGCACCAGGCGGTAGAAGTAGGGGAACTTGACGTGGTCGAACTCCGACTGCCCGGTCATGCAGAACGAGACCGTCTTGTTGGCAGCAAAGACCGGCACCACCGATGCGGCCTCGTCCGAGGTGCACCCGATCACGAAGGCCAGCGAGGAGGTCGACGCGTACATCTGGTGCACCGCCGGCACGGCGTCGGCCGGATCGCCTCGCGTGTCCACCGACTTGCAATTGAGCTTGTGCCCGAGGACCCCGCCGGCGGCATCGATCGCGTTGGTGGCGGCATCGCACGAGACCAGATAGGTCGGGCCCAGCGCGGCATCGGTGCCGGTGAACGGCGCCACGTCGGCGACCGTCAGAGCCGAGCCGGCTGACACCTTGGAGCCCGAGCCGCCGGACCCGGCGCTGCCGCCCCCGCCGGAGCTGGAGCTCGAGCCACAGCCGGCGGCCAGGACCGCCCCCACAACCACCGTCCCTGCCAGCAGCCGGGCGCGTCGCGTTGATCTGCGTCCCAACATCTCTCCTCCTCGTGTGTGCAACCTGTGGGTGGGTGGAGCGGCTAGAGCACTGCCTTGTCCGGGGTCGGCGGAATCCACGGCCAGCCGTCGCGTGCGCGCTCCTCCGCCGCCACGCGGTTGGCGATCCTGCCCATCCCCTCGATCGTGACCTCGACGAGGTCACCGGGCTGCAGCCAGACCGGCGGCGTCCGCGCAAACCCCACGCCCCCTGGGGTACCGGTGGCAATCACGTCGCCCGGTCGCAGGGTGGTAAACGACGAGAGGTACTCGATCGTCCGCGGGATGTCGAAGATCATCTGCGCCGTACTGGCCGACTGCATGACCTCGCCGTTGAGCGTCGTGGTGAGCTGGATCGCCGACGCGTCAAGCTCGTCGGTGGTGACCACCTCGGGGCCGATCGGCATGGTGCCGTCGAAGTTCTTGCCGGGGGTCCACTGCGAGGCGGCGCGCTGCCACTCGCGCGCCGAGCCGTCGTTGAGGATCACGTAGCCGGCGATGGCCGACAGCGCGTCTGCCGCCCGGATGTAGCGGCCCCCGGCGCCGATCACCAGACCCAGCTCGCCCTCGTAGTCAAAGCGCTCACTCAATGCGGGCTTGACGAGCTCGCCGTAGGGCGCGGCCACCGAGTCGGCGCCGCGGACGAACGTCTCCGGCCACTTGGTCGGCGGGCGGCCGCCCTCGAGCGCGTGCTCCAGATAGTTGACCCCGAGGCACAGGATCCGCCGCGGCGACGGGACAGCCGGCCCGTATTCGGCCTCGCTGAGATCGCGCCCCTCCTGGTCGCAGACGCCGCGCACAATCTCCATCGCCTCGGGGCCGCCGGCCAGCACGGCGTTGAGCTGCGAGAAGCGGCTGTCGCCCGTGGCGTGGGCGACATCGACGTAGCCATTTCGCCCGCGGGCGTGAAGGCGCAGACCCTCCTCGGTGATGACGGTCGCGAGTCTCACAGCTGGTCTCTCTCCTCTCGGGTGAGGTCCGACAATCGAACCTTTGGTCCGATTTGTCGGATTGGTTCAACCTACACCTGGCGCGTTGGAGCGTCAACTCTCAACCGTTGAGAATTCCCTTAGAAAATGCGGGAAGGGTAGGATTGGTTGCTCGGCCGCACCGGGACAGGTTGACGAGGCGCCGGTGCCGCCGTCAGCATTCGCCCACACGACATGGCCAACCCACCGGCACCCACCCGTCCACCGGCCTACAGCCATGACCTGGCCCAGCTGATCCTGGCTCGGGGCGCCGAGCCTGACTACGCGCCCGGCGGCAGGCTGCCGACCGAGCGCAGCCTGGCCACCGAGTTCGGCGTGACCCGGACGATGGTCCGCCATGCGCTGGCCCTGCTGGAGGCCGATGGGCGCATCTCGCGCGAGGTGGGCCGGGGCACGTTCCTCCTGCCCCACGACGGTCGAGGAGGATCGGCGGGGGACCGCGACCACCCCAACGCGGGCGAGGTCGGGCCGGCCGACGTCATGGCCGCGCGCCAGCTCATCGAGCCTCAGGTGCTGCCGCTGGTGGTCGCCTATGCGACGCAGCGTGACCTCGACGAGCTGTGGAGGTGTGTCGAGGGCGGCGGCTCGGCCGGGAGCGCGGAGGAGTTCGAGGCGTGGGACTTCGCGCTGCACCACGCGATCGTCGCCGCCAGCCGCAACCAACTTCTGCTCTCCATGTATCGCGTCGTGGAGAGCGCCCGCGAGGGTGAGATCTGGGGCAACCTCAAGCGGCGCAATGACTCACGAGAGCGGCGCGCCGCCTATCAGGCCGACCATGTCGAGCTGGTCGAAGCGCTGTCCAAGCGCGAGCTGGACCACGCCGTGCGCGTCATGCGGGCACACCTGGCCCGCGTTCAGGCCAACCTGCTCGAGAGCGCTACGCCGGTCCGCGCCTGACGGCCCGGCCGCGCTGAGCTCGCCCCACCCGGCCGCCGGCCGCGGCCAAGAGCGTCCCGGCCAGGGCGGTGACCACGACGAGGAAGGGCGGGAAGCTCCCCAGCGAGACCTTGGCTTGGTTGTGGATGAGCTCGTGGACCAGCAGCAGGGTGGTGCCGTAGATGACGCCGCCGAAGAAGCCGCGGTCCGCGGCGTCCCAGCCGTCGGGGTGCTCGAAGCCGCTGAGGAAGGCCCCCACCCCCGCGAGCACGGCCACGACCCAGTAGCCGGCCGCCGACGCCCCGACGAGGAAGCCGGCCAGCGCGCCGACGAGCGCCGGGATCACCGCGCCGATGATCACCTTCTGGCCCTCGGAGCGGTCTGCGAACGGAACGGGGGTGAAGCTCGCCATACGCCGCGGCACCATGTCACGCGCGGGGGCGGCGCGCAACCATATGATCAGGGGCATGAACCGTGATGAGCTGGTGGCCGTACAGGACCCGCTGAAGGAGCGCTACCGCGATGAGCCCGATGCCGCGCTGGTGACGCTGCGCGCCGAGGGCTCGCTGGGCGATGGCGTGTCCTGCTCGGTGCAGACCGGCAGGGCGCTCGCCGAGGCCGGGCTGCACCCTGCCACCGGCGGCGACGGCACCCTGCTGTGCTCGGGCGACATGTTGCTCGAGGCGTTGGTGGCCTGCGCCGGCGTGACGCTGCGCGCGGTGGCGACGTCGCTGGAGCTGCCGGTGACGACCGGTCGCGTGCGCGCCGAGGGCGATCTGGACTTTCGCGGCACCCTGGGCGTCGACCGAGACGCGCCCGTCGGCTTCAGCGCCATTCGCCTGTCCTTCGAGCTCGATGGCGACCTCGATCCCGAGCAGCTGGCGCTGCTGCAGAAGCTCACCGAGCGTTACTGCGTCGTCTACCAGACGCTGGCGAGCGGACCGGGTCTGTCGGTCGACTTCGCTCAGGCGCCCCCCATCACCGACTCCTGAGCCCAGCCGGTGGCGTGCGAGCCGGTCGTCGCCGCCGCGGTGATGACCGTCGTGCCCGACGGGGTGGGCACCGTCGCGCTGAACGCGCCCGTGGCATCGGCGACGGTGGCCACGACCGTGGTCGGGTTCGCCGTCGCGCCCGGCTGCCCCGCCGACACCTCGACGGTGGCGCCCGGGGTCGTGGTTCCCGTCACCGTCGTCGTGGCGCCGCTCGCCATCGATCCGGCAGACGGCGACGTGATCGTCACCCCCACGTCGGAGGGCGGACCTGGGCTCACATAGCGGGCGCGGGTGATCGAGGGCTGGTCGGACACCTTCCCGTCATGGAGGTCGAGCACCAGCCGCAGGTACTGAGCCTGGCCCCAGATCAGCGGCGCGGCCGACCCGGCGGCCTTGCCGTTGGTGAAGCCGATCGAGGCGCTCGTGGGATCGGCGCCGAACGGCGAGGCGGGGGTGTCGGGGTCCTCCCACACCTGCTCGGGGACGTAGCCGAGCCCCCAGGTCATCCGCTGGAATGTCGCCGCCAGCCGTGATGCGGTGGCGCGCCGCACCCGACTGGAGGTCCTGCTCGGCGCGCTCGCCGTCCAGGAGCGGCCACAGATGGCCGGAGCCCACGGCGTGCGTGAACCAACCCTCGCCGGTCGGCGAGCAGTTGGTCGGATCGGGCGTGTAGCAGTCGCCGTAGCCGTCGGTGCTGCCGCTGGCCTTGATCCCGTAGCGGTGCCACCCGGGGCCCGAGCTCGTCTGGCTCTCGAGCACCGAGTCCACCACCTTCAGCGAGGCCCGGACGTCCGGATCGGTCGCCGACAGCTCGCCCATCCGCGTCAGCTCGAGGAAGCCGGCGTCGATGATGGAGCGCTGGTCGATGTTGTTCAGGCTGCCGTTGCCGAGGTTGTAGGTCTGATCCGTGTTCGGGTTGCCCGAGACCGACTCGCGGATGAAGTACCGCGGACCGTCGGGGCCCGAGGTGGTGACCGTCCAGGCCTTCACGTTGCGCTGGTAGTCATCGGCGGTGGCCAGATACAGGTGCGCGCGGGCGGTGTCCCCCGCGGCCTCGGCAAGCTGCCCCGCCGCCACCAGGCCGGCGATCTCGGAGGCGATCGTGGCGGGCGAGTAGCCGGGGTGCTCCTCCCAGCGCTCGGCGCCGGTGCTCGGCCCGTGATCGACGATGTAGTCGGCGGCGGGACGGATGTGGTCGCGATAGAACGCCGCATTCCCCGACAGGCCCGCCTCCCATGCCATGAGCAGCGGGTAGGCGACCTCGTCGATCTCCGACAGGCCGAACGTGTCCGGGGCCACGGCGCCATCGAGCTCGGAATCGCGCGGGAAGCTGCCGTCGGGCTGCTGGGTCTTGTCGAACATGAACAGGACCATGTCCCGGGCGGAGGCGCGGTCGCCGTCGGCCAGCAGGCCGGTGAACGTCTCATAGCTGTCGCGCGCGAACACCTCACGGTAGGTCCATCCCGCGTGCGTCGTGGAGGCCGGCACCGACTGGCCCCACGGGTCGGTGGGAGAGGCCACGAACGCGCCGGCATTCGTCTTGTCCTCGGCGGCCTTGATGACGTTGGCCGAGAGCCAGTAAGTGCGCTGCATCGCCGCGTTCTGGGCGCCGGAGAAGCCGGGCAGCCCGGAGGGCGGGTGGCGCAGCGAGGCGTCGTAGTTGTGCCACCCCGCCTCATAGGATGCGAGCGTCTGGGCGAAGGACTGCGCGGCGCTGCCGTGAGCCGCCGCGACCGCGCCACTCGCGCTCGGGGCAAAGCCGAGGGCGAGCGTGAACGGCTTGCCCGGGGTCGTGTCGAGCAGGGCCGTCTGCACGACGTTGCCATCGGTGGCCGACCGGTAGTCGTTGACCAGGGCGTGGTGGCTGTCGAGCTGGTTCAGGCCGTCACCGGGGGTGCCGACGAAGCCGCTTGACTCCGCGAGGAAGGGGTGGTCGGCAACGAGCGCACCGACCACCTGGGCGGCAAACGGGCCGGTCGGGGCGGTGGTGTCCGACGAGACCAGGGCCGTGGTGGACGGGTCGACGGTGGCGTCGTTGGCGCCCCCGTTGGTGGCCCCGCCGCCACCGCTGTTGTCGATC
The DNA here is from genome assembly GCA_963708835.1 of uncultured Actinomycetota bacterium. Taxonomy (GTDB): domain Bacteria; phylum Actinomycetota; class Thermoleophilia; order Solirubrobacterales; family Solirubrobacteraceae; genus Palsa-465. Next base: position 397,051 of record CAVPUB010000007.1, read on the forward strand.
GTCGCGTCGTAACGCACGTAGACCTTGAGCTTTGAGACGGCGTTGGCGCCCGCGCCGCTGAGCGACTGCAGTGAGGTGTGCACGACGACGCTGTCGCGTGCGGGGTCGGTGATGTAGTCGCTGACCAGGCGGAAGCCGTGCGTCCGGTCGGTGCTCGTCACCCGGCAGACCATGCCGCTGCGATCAGGCGATGACAGCGAGTAGGTCATGTCGCGCTGTTGGAGGTCGGCGAACGTGCGCCCGTCGGTGACGATGTACTGCACCGTGTTGACGTTGGTGGCCTCGATGTTGGGGCTGAAGACGTCGGACAGCACGCCGCCCGCGACGGTGAACCACACCTTGGAGGTCGCGTTGCGCGCCGTCCCGAAGCAGTCCTTGCGCGCGACGTCCAGATAGGACTGGGCGCCCGGCCCGCCGGGCGCCGCGCCGGTGGGCTGAACGGCCGGCGACGCGGCGGCCGCTGCCGACACGGTCAGCGCGCCCGCGGTCAGGACGGCTGCGACGAGCGCGCAGCCAAAAGCCCCCAGCAGGCGTCGCATCGCCCCCGACGCGATCGTGTTGCCGGACATCGATCCTCCCTCACATTCGGTGGCATCTAAGGCATACCCACCGCCACACGCGCGGCAAACTCCGAGCTGAGGGCTTTGCTTTTCGGTGCGTCTGAAATGATGCGGACGTGGCGGCGAGCTTGGTGAGCCCCGTGCTCGTGGGGCGGCGAACGGAGTCCTCGGCTCTGTCGGATGCGCTGGCGCGGGTTCTCGCCGGCGAGCGGGTGACCATGGTGGTCGGCGGCGAGGCGGGCGTCGGCAAGTCGCGGCTCGTCGGCGAATTGGTTCAGTCTGCCCAGGCGGCCGACGCGCGGGTGCTGGCCGGCGGCTGCGTCGAGCTCGAGGGCGGCGGCATCCCGCTGGCGCCGGTGATCGACATGTTCCGCGCGCTGGCCGCCGACGTGAGCGAGGACGACCTCGACGAGCTGCTCGGGGCCGCGCGCGGCGAGCTCGGCCGCCTCGTGCCCGAGCTCGATGATGGTCGCGCCCCCACGATGCCGGGCGAGCGCGATCCCTCGCGCCTGCTGGAGCTGATCGTCGCCGTCATCGGACGCCTGGCTTCGGCGCAACCCCTGGTGCTCGTCTTCGAGGACGTCCAGTGGGCCGACCAGGCGACACTTGACCTTCTCGCCCTGCTCGTCGGCGGCTCGGTCGCGCGGCCCATCCTGCTCGTGCTCACGGTGCGCTCCGACGAACTGCACCGCGCCCACCCGTTCCGCCGTATGGCCGCGCGCTGGGAGCAGCAACGCACGCTGGAGCGCCTCGAGCTCGACCGCCTCGGCGCTGTCGACGTGGCCGCGCAGATGGAGGCGATCCTCGGCGAGCGGCCCGAGCCCGAGCTGGTGGATCTGGTCTTCGAGCGCTCGGAGGGCATCCCGCTGTTCGTCGAGGAGCTGCTTGGCGCGGTGCGCGAGGGCGGGATCGACCAGGACTATCTCCCGCCGTCGTTGCGCGATGTGGTGCTGGCCCGCGCCGATCTGCTCTCCGAACCCGCCCAGCACCTGCTGCGCGTGGTGTCGGCCGCCGCCCGGTGGGTCCCCGACTGGCTGCTGCTGACCGTGGCCCAGCTGCCTGAGGCCGAGCTGCACGCCGGCCTGCGTGAGGCCGTCGACCAGCAGCTGCTGGTGGTGGACCGATCAGGGCCCGGCTACGCGCTGCGCCACGCGCTGGCCCGGACCGCGATCCACGAGGATCTGCTGCCCCACGAGCGCGCCGGGCTGCACCGCGCCTATGCCGAGGCGATCGAGCGGCGCGCCGAGGACGACGACGACGAGGAGCTCGACACCGCCAGCATGCTCGCCCACCACTGGCTCGCCTCCCACGACGTGCCACGTGCGCTGGCGGCCTCGGTCCGAGCGGGAAACGCAGCCGCCGCCGCCTCGGCGCCGGTCACGGCACGCCGGCATTTCGAGCTGGCGCTGGAGCTCTGGAGTCAGGTGCCCGACGCCGCGGAGCGCACGGGCATCGGCCATGTGGAGCTGCTCGAGCACGCGGGCAGCGCCGCTCATCGGGCTGGAGACCCCAACCGCGCTCTCGCGCTCCTGGACCAGGCGCTCGTCGAGGCCGGCGAGGACGCGGCGCCTGAGCACCGCGCCCAGCTGCTGGCCAACCGGGCCGAGCTGCTCGGCGACCTTGGACGTGAGGACGAGGGGATGGCCGGCTTTGATCAGGCGGTCGCGCTGCTGCCCCTCGATCCACCGACGGCGACCAGCGCCCACGTCCTCAGCCGCCAGGCGCGGGCGCTCGCGCGCGTCTCGGAAGCCGGGCGCGCGCGGGTCGTGGCCGAGCGTGCCCTTGCCGCCGCACGGGCAGTCGGCGCCACCGCCGACCGGCTGGAGGCCCAAGAGGTGCTGGCCAGAACGATGCTCATCTCCGGCCAGTTCGAGGACGCGATCGCGATGGAGCAGCGCACCGCCGACGAGGCACTGGAGCTCGGCGTGTCGTGGGTGGGCCTACGGGCGCTGGTGAACCTGTCGGACATGTTCCTGACGGTGTGTCGCTACGACGACGCGGTCGCCACGTGTGACCGCGCGCTGGCCCCCGCCGAGCAGCTCGGCCTCGGACGCACCATGGGCGCGTTCCTGCGCGCCAATCGCGCCGAGGCACTGGCTCGGTCGGGACGGCTGGAGCAGGCGTTGGAGGACTCCCAGCCAGGCCTCGAGGCGCCCGGGGTGTTCGCCGCCAGCGTGTGGCTGCTCCGCGCCGAGCTCAATCTCATCCGTGGCCGGCTACCGGAGGCCGAACACGAGCTCCGGGAAGCCCGGCAGCATCTTCGTGCTTCATCCGCCGCCCAGTTCGTCTACCCGCTGCTTGTGGTCGAGGCCGAGCTGGCGCGCTCGCGGGGTGACCTGGAGGCCGCCCACCGGATCCTTGTGCAGGCGCTGGCGCGCGATGACCTGGGCGACGAGCCGCGTTACCGGTGGGTGGTCCTCTCGCTGTCGGCCCGCGTCGAGGCAGACCGGGCGCTGACCGCCCGCGACGAAGGCCTACCGGTGCCCGACGACGCGGTGGTCCAGGGCGACGCGGTCCGCGCGGAGGCCGGCTTGCTGCAGACCTTCAGCGCTGCCGATCGCGGCCAACGGGCTCTGGTGCTGGCCGAGCACGCGCGATTGCTGCAGGAGGGTGAGATCACCGCCTGGGAGGAGGCGGTCGAGCGATGCCGCGCGATGCGCCAGCCGGTGCCGTTGGCCTACGCGCTGGTCCGCCACGCCGAGGCGCTGAGCAGCGCCGGCGACACCACCGCGGCGGGCGTCGCCGCCGGCGAGGCATTCGAGTTGGCCAGCGCCACCGGCGCGGCACCGCTCCGAGCCGACGTGGACGCGCTCATCCGCCGCGCTCGGCTGCAGACGGCGGAGTCGGCCAACGGCTCTGAGCCCGAGGCGGCACGCGCCGCCGAGGCCGAGCCCGACGCGCTCGCGCGGCTGGGCCTCACCGCCCGCGAGGGCGAGGTGCTGCGCCTGGTGGCCGACGGGCGATCCAACAGCCAGATCGCCGAGACGCTGTTCATCTCACGCAAGACCGCCAGCGTTCACGTCTCCAACATCCTCTCCAAGCTCGGCGTGGCGACCCGCGTGGAGGCGGCGGCACTGGCGCATCGGCGTGGGATCGTCGATGCTGCCGCGGAGAGCGAGGCGTGACCACCGTGCGCGGTCAGACCCACCGCGGAGCGAAAGGAGCAGGTCGATGACCCTGACCCGTCAGACGATGACCGACGAGCAGCGCAAATCCGTCGCCGTGGAGTACCTCAAGGCCTTCGACAACGGCGGCATCACTTCGACCGGCGAGAGCATCCTCGAGCTGTTCGCGGTCGACGCCCAGGTGATGTTCCCCAAGTGGGGGATCGCCAACGGCCGCGAGGAGATCGGCAAGATGTTCGGGGAGGTCGGGGCGACGCTCAAGTCCATCCGCCACGACTACGCCAACTTCAACTGGATCTTCTCGGGGTCGGACACCGTCGTGTGTGAGGGCACCAGCTACGGCGAGCACCAGGACGGCCCCTGGCGCGCCGACGTTCCGGAGTGGGGCGCGGGCCGCTGGTGCGATGTCTTCGAGATCCGCGACTGGCAGATCCAGCGCTGCTTCATCTATCTGGATCCCGATTACGCAGGTAAGGACACGGCACGCTACCCGTGGCTGGCCGGCGCCGACGCGGCGGTTCCGGTCTGATCGCCTCACGATGTCGTCCCACGATATCGTGACGCGACATGAGACAGCCCAAACCGAAGCTGACCGACGCTGACTACGCACGCCTGGCGGAGCTCCGCTACGGGCTGCGTCGCTTCTTGCAGTGGAGCTCTGAGCAGGCGCGAGGCGCGGGTGTGACGCCCACCCAGCACCAGCTCCTGTTGGCCATCCGGGCATCACGGGATCCACGCGGACCGACCGTCGGTGAGATCGCCGACGTCCTGCTCATCCGCCACCACAGCGCGGTGGGGCTGATCGACCGCGCGCAGGAGGGCGGACTGATCACGCGCGAACGCGATCCCGACACGGGATCAGTCGTCCACCTGAGGCTGACCGAGTCCGGCGCCCGGACCCTCACCGCGTTGTCGGAGGTCCACCTGCGTGAGCTCGCGCAGCTTGCGCCGACGTTGCAGGCACTGTTTGGGGAGCTCAGCGACAGCGAAGCCGCAGATCTCATGCTGCTGCCTTGAGCGCGCCCGTACGAGAGCGCGTCGATCACCTGGGCGACTTCTCGCTCAGCCCGCGCGTGCTCACGATCACCGCGTGCGCGGTGCCGATCGGGGCCGCCGGAGCCGTCGCCGCCCTCGCGCTGCTACGCCTGATCGGCCTCATCACCAACCTCGTCTTCTACCAGCGCTTCGAGACGCACCTGGTGGCGCCGGACGCAGGGCACCACCAGCCGCTGCTCATCCTGCTGGCGCCGGTCGCCGGCGGGCTCATCATCGGGCTGATGGCCCGGTTCGGATCTGAGAAGATCCGCGGTCACGGCATGCCGGAGGCGATCGAGGCGATCCTCACCCGAGGCAGCCGGGTCGACCCCAGGGTCGCCGTCCTCAAGCCCATCTCGGCGGCGATCAGCATCGGCAGCGGCGGCCCGTTCGGCGCCGAGGGCCCGATCATCATGACCGGCGGCGCGGTGGGCTCCGTCGTGGCCCAGACGCTGCACATGACCGCGGACGAGCGCAAGACCCTGCTGGTCGCGGGAGCCGCCGCGGGCATGGCCGCCACTTTCAACGCGCCGCTGGCCTCGGTGCTGCTCGCCGTCGAGCTGCTGCTGTTCGAGTGGCGGCCACGCAGCCTGGTGCCGGTGGTGGCGGCGGTCGTCACCAGCACGCTCCTACGCGGGCCGCTCATCGGCCACGGGGCCCTGTTCGCCATGACGCTCGCGCATCTCCACCTCACCGCCGGGGACGAGCTGCTGTGCGTTCCGGCGGGCGCCGTCGGCGGCCTGCTGGCGATCGCGGCCACCGGCCTCGTCTACGCGTCCGAGGACGCGTTCTCCCGGCTGCGACTGCACTGGATGTGGTGGCCGGCGATCGGCGGGCTCATCATCGGCATCGGCGGGCTGATCGAGCCACGCGCCCTCGGCGTCGGCTATGACGTGATCGACCAGCTCCTCACCGGCCGGGCCGGCATGTCGCTGATCGTCGGCATCCTCGTGGTAAAGACGTTGATCTGGGGGCTGTCGCTGGGCTCGGGCACTTCCGGCGGGGTGCTCGCCCCGGTGTTCATGATCGGGGGTGCGCTCGGCGCGCTCGAGGCCCACATCCTGCCGGGGGTGACGCCCGGCTTCTGGGCGCTCATCGGACTGTCGGCGGTTGTGGGCGGCGTGATGCGCTCGCCTCTGACCGGCGTCGTGTTTCCGCTCGAACTCACCCACGCCTGGCCCGTCCTGCTGCCGCTGCTCATCGCCGCGACCGCCGCCTACACCGTGTCGGCGCTGCTGCTCAAGCGCTCGGTGCTCACCGAGAAGGTGGCGCGCCGGGGACTGCACCTGTCGCGCGAGTACGCCGTCGACCCGCTCGAGGTGCTGCTCGTGGACGAGGTCATGCACACCACGCCGATCATTGCCCACGGGCAGGAATCCCTGGCCGATCTGAGTGCCCGCGCCGACGTGCGCCGTCAGTGGCTCTACCCGGTGATGCAGGAGCCGGCCGGTCTGCTGGGCGTGATCCCGCGGCGCCAGCTCATCGAGCTCGACGGCCGTGGTGGCATGTCGGCCGGCGAGGCCGCGCTGCCCCCGACGCTCACCGCGTTCCCCGACGAGACGCTGCGCCATCTCGCCCGGCGCTTTGCCTCAGAGCACGTGACCACGGCCGTGGTCCTCTCGCGTGCCGACCCCAACCAGATCGTGGGGCTGATCACCGTCGAGGACCTGCTCCAGGGCCACCTGCGCGACCTCCTCTACGAGCGCGAGCGCGAGCGCGTGCTGCAGCCGCGGCGGATCCCGATTCCGCGGCCTCCGAGGCGTTCGCAGGTCTAAGATATCGTGCTACGATATCGTGGCACGATTTGAAGGGAGGCATGACACCATGCCCACTGCCGCACATCTCACCTACCACGACGTCCGCCAGGAGCGAGTGGGAGGCTTCGCCGGCCCGGTGTCGCCATCGGACCCGTTCGGCAAGTACGCGGGACCTCCGCGCCGCCGCTGGCAGGCCGCCGGCGGCTATGCGGGCGCGCCCGACGTCCAGCGCCAGGGCTCGTTCGGCGACATCGAGTTTCACCGTCGTCGCCGGCCGCACTAGTCGCGAGCCGTCGCAGCGGCGAGGGTTAGGCTGTCAGGGCCGATGGCCGACACCTCGCTCACCCTGGCCGACCTCGAACGCTGGGAGCTCTTCGGCGCCACGTGGCGCGTCGTGGAGCTCTCAGACGATCGGGCGCTGCTGGACATGTGCGCCTGCACCGGCCAGCTGGTGGAACGGCGGCGGTCTGACGACCGCGCGTTGATCGACTACGTGCGCGCCCGGGCGGCGGCCGAGGCGCATCCAGCGTAAGCCTAGGCGGGCAGCGCGCGGTCGATCCGGCTGGCCATCAGCTCGGCGGCATCCTCCTCCTGCTCCAGGATCTGCTGGGCGATGACCTCGGTCTCGTGGTCGTGCAGGCGGCGGGCGACGCCTCGGAGCGCGTGGTAGACGCCGATCTCGAGGTTCTCCAGGGTGTAGGCGCTGATGGCCAGCTCCGCGGGCGTGCAGGCTGCGCCGGGGCTGAACTCGATCTGCAGGGCGGCGACGCGCACGGCGGCGTCGGTGGGCGCCGGCGGGTCGACGTGGTGGGCGATGAGCCGCTCGTCGATCAGGCGCAGGTGACCGCGCGTCTGCTGGTGGTGGGCGCGGTAGATGTCGGCCGTGGTCTCGTCGGGATCCAGGCGGCAGCCCTCCTCGAGCACGCGCAGGCCCATCTGCTCGAGCGCATGGGCATCGCTCAGATACTCGATCAGCACCCCGTCGAGATCCTGGGACAGCATCGCGACCACGACCGTACCCCCCGGCGGCCGGTCGGGCTCAGGAATCGAGATCCTGCTGTTCGTCGCCGTACAACGCGCCGTCGTCGACGACCAGCGCCATGCTCTCGGGATGCTCCAACGTCTCGATGGCGCGCTTGGTGAGTAGCCAGCGGTCCGAGCGCTCGCGGATGAGAAAGCCCGCGCGGGTGAGGCGCTGCAGGGCGATCGTCACCGTCGGACGATGCGCACCGATGAGCATCGCCAGGACCTCGTGGGTGAGCGGCAGGGTGACGTACACGCCCTCGGTGCCGACCTTCCCCCAGCGCTCCGCCAGCAGCCAGAAGAGGATGAGCAGGCGGACGTAGGCACGGGGCAGGTGCGTGACCGCCTGGGTGAGGGTCAGATAGCGCGCGCGCTGGGCCACGCGGCTGACGATCCGGCTGGTGATGGTGGGCCAGCGGGCGATCCTCAACACGAACGCGGTGTCGAGCACGGCCACGCGCGTGCGCTTGAGCACCAGCCAGTCCACCGAGATCGGCAGCGGGTCGTACTCGCCGTCGGTGTCCCACGGCCGGATCAGATCCGAGGGGCCAAACAGCTCACAGGCCGAGCGCTTCCCGACTTCGACGCGGCGCAGAAGCAGCCCGTCGAGCACGAACAGGCCCAGCCAGCCGGGCTCGGCCCGCGCCACGAGCGGCGCCGTGTCCCACGTGGGCGGCTCCACCTCGAGGACCGCGGCGAGGGCCCGGCTGCGCGCCAGCTCGGCCTCGTCGGGCGGGACGCCGATGACGAGGTCGGGGTCTGCGTCGAGCAAAGCGACCGTATGTCGGGGGTCGAGCTGTGTCAGCACCACTCCAAACTACCCCTGGCCTCCGCTGCGTGTCCGCTGGCGAACACGGCGGGTTCGCCGGATGACGCGCATCGAAAGAGCCCGGGCTGGATCAGCTATGCCTTGTAGAAAGCTTCATAAGGAGTATGCACGTGCATCACCAGGACGTCACCCGCGGCCGCTCCGCCGGCACCCCGCAGAATCCGATCCATGACCCCACCCGGGGCGGCTCCGCCGGGACCGTGGAGAACCCGCTCTCTGACCCCACCCGGGGCGGCTCCGCCGGGACCGTGGAGAACCCGCTCTCTGACCCCACCCGCGGAGGCTCCGCCGGCACGGCGCAGAACCTGCTGTATGACCCCATGGATGGGCGTGCGACCCCGACGCGGCGCCGCTGAAGTGCCGTATCTGAACTGCCGCGGGTGCGGCCTGTCCATTCGCAGCCGCAACCCGCTCACCGATCGCGCGTCCTGCCCTCGGTGTCGCGCCCGGGGCCGCATCGAGCCGTTGGTTCGCTCCCCGCTTCCGCTGCGCCGAGATCAGCCGCAACCGTCAAACCTCCAGACTCTGACCCTTCCGTCACCCGATGACTGACCCGAAACACTCGCCCCACCGCGGAATCCAGACTGCCCGCGACCACCAGCGCCACGATGCCGCGGTTGCGGCCGAGATCAACAAGCTGGAGCGCAACCTGCGCGACTTGGGACCGATGCCGAGCGACCGGCTGGCCAGCCTCGCCCATGCCGACCGCTGGCGTGAGGGCAGCTTCGAGGAGGCGGTGGCCGCCGGCGTCCGCGAGGGCCGCCTGGCTTGGCTGCCCTTTCACTGGCTGAAGGCCGTCCGCGGCGCCGGGCTGTAGCCGGCACCGCAGCGCTGGTGGGGTCAGTTCGCGACCTGGGCGGCCAACGACTCCAGCGGCGTGTCGGTGTCGCGCAGCGCGCCGGTGTCGACCGGCTGACGTGAGCGGATGAGCGCCTGGACGTGCTCGTTGACGTCCCACACGTTGACGTTCATCCCGCCGACCACGCGACCGTCGGCCAGCCAGAAGGCCACGAACTCGCCGCCCTCGCGATCGCCGCGGAACACGACCTCGTCCCACTCTGTGGCGTACCCCGAGTACTCCATGCCGACGTCGTACTGGTCAGAGAAGAAGTACGGGATCCGGTCATAGCTGACGGCGTCGCCGAGCATCGAGCGCGCCGCCGCGGGACCCTGGTTGAGCGCGTTGGCCCAATGCTCGACACGGATATGGCGCTCATAGAACGGGTGCCAGGCGTTGACCACGTCGCCCGCGGCGAAGATGTTGGGGGCCGAGGTCCGGCACGCGGCGTCGGCCTGGATGCCGTTCTCCACCGTCAGACCCGCCGCCTCGGCGAGCCCGACGCGCGGGACGACGCCCACGCCGATGACCGCGAAGTCGCACTCGACGCGTCGCCCATTGACGGTGCGCACGGCACTGACCGCGCCATCGCCCTCCAGCGCGTCGACGCCGTCCTCCAGGACCATCTCCACGCCGTGGCTGAGGTGGACGTCGCGATAGAAGGTGCCGATCTCGGCACCGAAGATCCGCTCGTTGGGCACCGCCAGCGGGTCGATGACGGTCACCTCCAGGCCTGCGCCGCGTGCGGACGCGGCGAACTCCGAGCCGATCCAGCCGGCGCCGACGACGGCGACGCGGCCACCGCCGGTGCCCAGCCGCTCTCGCAGCGCGTCGCAATCGGCGAACGTGCGCAAGTAGTGGACGCCGTCGAGGTCGGCGCCCCGCACCGAGAGCTTGCGCGGCTTGGCCCCGGTGGTCAGCAGCAGGCTGTCGTAGGCCAGCTCCTCGCCGCCGGCCAGGGTCACGGTCGACGCCTGCGGGTCGATCGACTCCGCCACAGCGCCGAGGCGCAGCTCGATCTCCTGCTGGCTGTAGAAGTCCTCGTCGTGCACGTAGGCCTTTGCGCGCTCGGACTTGCCCTGAAGGTAGTCCTTGGTGAGCGGCGGGCGCTCGTAGGGGCGCTCGGATTCGGCGCCGAGTAGGACGACGCGGCCGTCGAAGCCGCGCTCGCGCAGCTCTGCCGCCGCCTTGGCGCCGGCGAGGCTGGCGCCGACGATCACGAATGTCTTCTTGCTCATGTCCTACCTCCGGTCAAGCTGAGGAATTCGTCACGGGTGCGCGGGTCGTCGCGCACCAGCCCGTGCAACGCCGAGGTCACCGTCTTGGCGCCGGCCTTCTGCACGCCGCGCAGCGACATGCACAGATGCTCGGCCTCCAGGACCACGCCGACGCCCTTGGGCGCGAGCTCGTCCTGGATGCAGGCGGCCACCTGCTTGGTCAGGCGCTCCTGCACCTGCAGATCACGCGAATAGTGCTCCACCACGCGCGCCAGTTTGGAGAGCCCGATGATCCGCTCGGCCGGCAGGTAGGCGACATGGGCCACACCGTGAAACGGAAGCATGTGATGCATGCACAGCGATTGAAAAGGGATATCACGCACCACGACCAACTCGTCGTAGCCCTCGTCGTTGGGGAAGGTGGTCAGGTTGAAGGGCTCGGGAGTGAGCAGCTCGGCATAGGCGGCGGCCACGCGCCGGGGGGTCGCGCGCAGGCCGGGGTCGTCGAGATCGGCGCCGAGCGCCACCAGCAGCTCCCGCGCCGCGCGCTCGGCCGCCGCCAGATCGACGTGACGGGCGTCGCCCGCCACCGCTTGTAGACGGCGTGTGCTCACGGAAGGGTCGTCAGCAGGTCTCGCAGGCTGTCGTGCTCCTCGGCGCACGCCGGGCACCCGGCCAGGTGCTCGCGCATCCCGGGGACGCGCTCGTCGGCATGCTCACCGGCGACCTCACTGTCGACATAGACGTCGAGCAGGTCAAAACATTCCTCGCACGTGAGCTCGACGCCCGAGGGGCCGAGCAGCCCGGCGACGAGGTGCTCGTGCCGGCGTCGTGGCTCGGTCATGAATCGGCTCCGATGGCGGTGCGCAGCTTGCGCCGCGCGTCGTGCAGTGTCTTGTAGAGCGCCCCGCGGGTGGTGCCCAGCCGCTCGGCGAGCACGTCGATCGGGACCTCGGCGAGCACGAGCGCGCCGAGCACCTCCCTCTGGTGGGGCGACAGCTCGGTCCGGACCGCGTCGATGATGGCGCGCAGCCGGTCGCGGCACTCGAGATCCTCGGCGGGGTCGAGCGTGCGCGCCGGCAGGCTGGTCCACGCGTCGGGATCCATCGGCAGCTCGCGCTCCTGCCAGGCGCGCCGCCGCGTGCGGACCGCCGCCTCGAGGATCGCGAACTTGTACGCCCACGTGGTGAAGCGGCTCTCGAAGCGATAGTCGTCGAGTTTGGCCAGGATCGCGGTCAGGGCGTCGTCGGCGCTCTGCATCGCCAGGTCGTCGACCGTGTCGCGGCCGATGGCGGCGAGCATGCCGCGGCGCCGGCCCAGCTCGAAGCGCGCGGCGCGCAGGAGCAGCTCGTGCAGGCGGCGAATCGCATCGTCGCGCTCGACGCCGGCGGCGCGCAGCGCCCCGAGCCAGGCGCGGCCGTCGGCCTCCCGGTCAGGCGCTGCCGGAGCGGTGACGCGCTGCACCGCGGGCACGCTACCAGGCACCTGTGCGCTCTCTCCCCGCGTCCACGAGCGGGGCGTCGAGCGGCGCGAGGATCCGCGCGGCCAGGTGCGGGGGACATCCACGGTCGACGAGCTCGAGCAGCTCGTGCAGGTCGACCTGCTCCTGGTGGGCGAGCACGTCGGCGAGATCGGGGCCGAACCCGGCACTCAGCAGCCGGCCCTCGCGCCAGCGTACCCAGCGCTCGCGGTCGCCCGTGGAGTCCCCCGCAGAGTCGCCGGCGGAGTTGGAAGAGGGAGGATTTCCGGTACGCACACCCTCTTAGCTGCGTTGCGCGCCGCTTTCTTACCTGCGGCGGTCGCGGAGGTTGGCGCGTTGATCTCAACGACGCGCTGCCACCCGGCACGTGGCATCGCCACCCGGCGCAGATGGGGGATCGCCCCCATTGCGGGGGCGCCCGCGGGCTTGCAACCTGCGAGCCATCACACCACAGGAAGGACCCACGATGACAGCCTCCGTGCAGCCGGTCATAAGCCGCAACGGCGCCGGCATCCCCGAGACCATGCAGACCCCGATCCGCTGCCTGGTCGTCGACGACCACCCGGCGATCCTGGCGGGGCTGCGCGGCCTGCTCGCATCCGAGCCCGACTTCGAGGTCGTCCGCGCGCTCGACAGCGCCGAGGCGGCGGCTGAGGTCGCCGAGCAGGTGTCACTCGACGTCGCCATCGTCGACTATCAGCTTCCAGGACACTCCGGGCTGTGGCTGAGCCGCAAGCTCAAGCGGCTCCCCGAGCCGCCGGCCGTCCTGATCTACTCGGCGTTCTCTGACTACATGCTGGCCGCCGCCTGCGTCGTCGCCGAGGCCGACGGGCTGCTGAGCAAGGCGGCGCTCGGCTCAGACCTCTACACCGCGATCCGGCGGGCCGCTACCGGGACGAGCCGGCTCCCGCCGGTGCCGGCCACGCTCGCCGACGGCCTGCGGCGGCGCTTTGACTCACTGGAGCAGGCGATCTTCGGGCTGCTTCTGGCCGGCATCGACCGCGATGAGATCGGTCGAACGCTCCACATCGACATCGGCGAGCTCGAGACCCGTCAGTGGGCCATGCTGCGTAAGCTCGAGAGATTGGACTGACGCGCGCTGAAAGCATCGTGAGCGAGCCACACCACCGGAGAAAGTACGTGCCCCTGGTCTATCGGGTCGCCGGCATCAACGCGTTGGTGCTCGTGGCCGCGGTCGCGGTGACGCTCGTCGTGCTGGCGCCGCGCAAGTTCTCGTCCTTTGCCGCCGACGAGGCGGTCGTCCTGACCGCGGCGCTCATCCTGGTGGCGCTCGTCAACCTCGTCGTGCTGCGGCGGATCGTCCGCCCTCTGGAGACGCTCACCTCGCTGGCGCGGCGGGTCGACCTCACGCGGCCCGGCGCCCGCATGCCGGGAGCGCACGCGAGCTCCGAGGCGGGCGAGCTCGCGCTCACCTTCAACGAGATGCTGGCCCGCCTGGAGACCGAGCGGCGCGAGGCAACCGGCCGCGTGCTGGAGGCGCAGGAGTCCGAGCGCCTGCGCATCGCGCTGGAGCTGCACGACCAGGTCGGCCAGGAGCTGACCGCGGTGCTTCTCGGCCTCGCTCGAGTGCGCGGCATGCTCGACGCTCCGCTGCGCACCGACGTCGAGGACATCCAGGAGGCCGTGCGCGCCAGCCTGGAGGATGTGCGCCGGATCGCTCTGGAGCTGCGGCCCGAGGCACTGGATGACCTGGGGTTGGTGAGCGCCCTGGCGGTGCTGTGCGAGCGGTTCGCGCAACGGACCGGGATCGACGTCAGCCAGCAGCTCGACGAGCACCTGCCCGAGCTCGGCCACGACGAGGAGCTCGTTGTCTACAGGGTCGCCCAGGAGGCGCTCACCAACGTCGCACGTCACTCGGGCGCCGACCACGCCGAGTTGCGCCTGTCCGCACGCAACGGCAGCCTGATGGTGACCGTCTCCGATCGTGGGCGCGGCCTGCGCGGCGGCGGCGAGCCGGGGACAGGGATCCGCGGCATGCGTGAGCGGGCCGCGCTCATCGGGGCCACGTTGGACGTCGAACCCAACGAAGACGGCGTCGGCTGCGCGGTAACGTTGCTCGTCGAAGGCGTAGCCGCCGAGGCGCATGCATGACCCCGCTGAAGACGAGGATTCTCCTGGCCGACGATCACGCGCTCGTCCGGCGCGGGCTCAAGCTCGTCCTTGATGCCGAGCCCGACCTGGAGGTCGTCGCCGAGGCCGGGGACGGCGCCGAGGCCATCCAGCTGGCTCTGGCCGACCACGTCGACCTGGCGATCATCGACATCTCGATGCCACGCATGACCGGGCTGCAGGCGGTGGGCGAGTTGCACCAACGCCGCCCCGACCTGCGGTTGCTGATCCTTTCGATGCACGAGAACGAGCGCTACCTCTACGAGGCGCTCAAGGCCGGGGCGTCGGGCTACGTGCTCAAGAGCGCGGCCGACCGCGACCTGGTGGAGGCGTGCCGGGCGGCGATGCGCGGCGAGTCGTTCCTGTATCCGGGGGCGATGACCTCGCTCATCCGCGACTTCCTGCGCCAGGCGCACGACAAGGAGCCCGTCCGGGCCGATCCGCTGACCCCGCGTGAGCAGGAGGTGGTCAAGCTCATCGCCGAGAGCTACAGCACCCGCCAGATCGCCGACACGCTGGTCATCAGCGAGAAGACGGTCGACCGTCACCGCGCCAACATCCTGGAGAAGCTGGGCATGCACGACCGCGTCCAGCTCACGCGCTACGCGATCCGCCAGGGCCTCGTCGAGCCCTAGCACCGTTCGCCCCCCAACCGCCCCCCCGACGTTGCCGAGGTTGGACAGCCACAGCGCTCGGGGCACGCCGCCGATGCGTGGACGCTAAAGGGGGCCGCGCGCGGGGTGACGCGCGCGGCCCCCACCCCCGGTCCCCGCACCGCGCCCCGAGCGATGTGGTCTGCTCGGGGAAGGTATCCGCGCCCTCCGCCTCGTCCAATGGGGTCTAGACCCCATCACTCCCCGCACCGCGCGCGAACTGAGATGATCGGCGACGGTGGGTGCGCAGCCATATCGCTACGAGGTGCAGCGCGACGTCTGGGACGCCGGGCGCACCGACGTGGCGCTCGTGCGCCGGGCGCCCCAGCCGCGCCGGCTCTCGCTGCACCGAGGCTCAGGCGGCGAGTCCCTGGTGCTGTTTCACCGGACGTTCAAGCCGCTGCTGGAGCTCAAGGAGCTCGAGCGCTACGCCGCCGAGCTCGAGCAGGTCGCGCGCCACGCGAACGAGGGCACCCTCGGGTGCTTCGTCGACACGCGCTCCCAGGAGGGCGTGGTCGAGGTGGCGATGTATGACCGCTGGTTCGACGGCGAGAACCTGCGCTGCGACGAGCTGGCCCGTCGCCGCTTCGACGCCGGCGACGATCAGTCGCTGGTGGCCAGTGCCGAGTTCGTCGCCGAGCTGCAGCAGTGGGCCGAGCGCCGCAACGACGAGCGTGAGATCACCTACGCGTCCGAACGCGAGGAGACGACCGCCCGCGAGCGCGATGCCCGCGAGTCCGCGGCCGCCGCTGACGAGCTGGCCGCGATCCTGCGCAGCCACACCGGCGTCGAGGGCTGATCGTGCCTGGGCAGCGCCCACGCACGCTCGCGGGGCGACGCTGAGCGCCGGCATGCCGCCAATCCGTGCAGGCGAACCGTGCCGTGCGCGCCAAGGAACCCGGTGGATCCTTGAGCGCTAAACGTTTGAGCGGTAAATTGGTTGCAGCGACCTGGCTCAGGGCCGCATCCATACCGGGGTGGCGGTCGGGGCCAAGAGGGAGGTTGTGAGATGCCCGTTGTCCCGATCCGCCAGATCCTCGATCCGGCCTTTGCCGACAGGTACGGGGTGGCGGCGATCAACGTGGTCGACGACCTCACGCTCGAGGCCGTGCTGGCCGCGGCGACCGAGATGGAGTCGCCGCTCATCGTCCAGACGTCGCTCAAGACGGTGAAGTCGATCGGGGCCAAGGCGCTCTACAGCATGTGGCGCGTCCGCGCCGACGAGGTGCCGGTGCCGGTGTCACTGCACCTGGACCACTGCCCCGACCGCGAGTGGATCACCACCTGCCTGGAGGCCGGGTGGAACTCGGTCCTGTTCGACGCGTCCGAGCTCGACGTGGCCGAGAACACGCGCCAGACCATCGAGGTCGTCGCCGAGGCCGAGCGCCACGGCGCCCAGGTCGAGGGCGAGATCGAGAGCGTGCTCGGCGTCGAGGACGGCGTCGGCTCCGACGAGGCCGGGGTCGTGCACCCGATCGAGGTCTCCGCCGAATTCATCGAGACGACCGGCATCTACTCCTTCGCCCCGGCGATCGGCACGGCCCACGGCCTCTACAAGGCGTCGCCCGAGCTCCACCCCGAACGCGTGACCGAGATCGTGAACCTGCACCCGATCCCGATGGTGCTCCACGGCGGGACCGGTCTCACCGCCGACCAGTTCTCCGACCTCATCGCCCGCGGCTGCGCCAAGGTCAACATCTCCACGGCCCTGAAGATCGCCTTCGTCGACGCCCACCGCGAGTACCTCGAGGCCAACCCCGGCAAGCACGATCCGCCGTCGATGCTCAAGCACGTCAGGACCGCGGTGCTGGAGATGGCCAAGCACCACATCGGCATGTTCGGCTCGGCCGGCCGCGCCGGCGCTCTATCCGCGTCGGCGGGTTAGCGCGCCCCGATGCCCGCGCTCATCTTCGACTGCGACGGGGTCCTGGCCGATACCGAGCGCGACGGCCACCGTCCGGCCTTCAACGAGACCTTCGCCGAGGTCGGCCTGCCCGTGAGCTGGTCTGAGCAGGAGTACGCGGAGAAGCTCAAGATCGGCGGCGGCAAGGAGCGCATGGCCTCGCTGCTCACCCCGGAGTTCGTCCGGGCCCACGACCTGCCGGCCGACCCCGAGGGCCAGAAGGAGCTGCTGGCCGACTGGCACAGGCGCAAGACGGCCCGCTACAAGGAGATGGTCCGCGCCGGGCGCCTGCCGGGACGGCCCGGCATCGCGCGGATCGTCGGCGAGGCGATCGCCGCCGGGTGGACGCTCGCGGTCGCCTCGACCTCGGCCGAGGAATCGGTCCGCGCCGTGCTCGAGCACGCCGTCGGCGCCGACCATGCGGCTCACTTCAGCGTGTACGCGGGCGACATCGTGCCGGCCAAGAAGCCCGATCCGGCGATCTACGACCTCGCCGTCGAGGAGCTCGAGATCGAGCGCGGCGACGCCATCGTCATCGAGGACTCGCGCAACGGCCTGCTCGCCGCGGTCGGCGCCGGGCTGCGGTGCGTGGTCACCGTCTCCAGCTACACGGCCGACGAGGACATGAGCGAGGCCATCATGGTGGTCACCAGCCTGGGCGACCCCGGCGAGCCGGCGGTCGTCCTCGCCAATCGCGGCGGGGCACGACCGGGTCAGCTGGTCACGCTCGCCGACCTCGACGCGTGCCGGACCCAACCCATACTGGACAAGGAGGCTGTATGAGCGACACGGCACTGAGCCGGGGCGAGCTCGTGGTACGCACGATCGCCCAGACCGCCGTCGACAACGAGACGTACTTCTGCGAGCTCGACGCGGTGGTGGGCGACGGAGACTTCGGCTACTCCCTGGCGCGCGGCTTTGAGATCGTGATCTCCGACTGGGAGGCGATGGAGTACGCCGACATCTCCGGCCTGCTCAAGAAGACCGCGATCACGCTGACCAAGCGCATCGGTGGAACCTCCGGCCCGATCTGGGGCACGGCGTTCCTGCGCGCCGGCGGCGCGCTGACCGACAAGCCCCAGCCGACCGGCGAGGAGGTCATCGCCGCGTTTCGCGCCGCCATCGAGGGCATCAAGCAGCGGGGGAACACCGATCTGGGCGACAAGACGCTGCTCGACGCGCTGGTGCCGGCGGTCGACGTGCTGGAGGCCGAGCTGCCCGGCGGCGCGGGGCAGGCGATCGAGAAGGCCGCCGTCAAAGCGCGTGAGAGCGCCGAGGCGACCAAGGGCATGCTCGCCCAGCGCGGGCGCGCGTCCTACACGGGGGAGCGGAGCCGCGACTCGGTGGACGCGGGAGCGATCGGCGTCGCCGTGATGTTCGAAGCCGTGGGCAAGGCGTGGCAGGAGGCCGAGCTGGAGCTGGCCTGACTGCCGTGACTGGTAGGCAGCGAGGGGAAGGGAGCGCGTGCATCGTCACGCGTGAAACCAGGCAGGTCACTCGAGAGGAGAGACGGTGAAGAAGTTCGTCAACGACCCGCAGCAGTTCGTCCCCGAGATGCTCAAGGGGATCCAGCTCGCCAACCCCGGCAAGCTCAAGTACGTGCCCGAGTACAACCTGATCATGCGGGCCGACGCCCCCAACGAGAACAAGGTGTCGATCGTGCAGGGGTCGGGCTCCGGACACGAGCCGGCGCACGTCATGGTGGTGGGCAAGGGCATGCTCGACGCCGCCTGTCCAGGCGATGTGTTCGCCGCACCGCCGTCTGACTACGTCTATGAGACGACGAAGCTGCTGGCCAGCCCCAAGGGCGTCCTGCACATCATCAATAACTACACCGGCGACCGCATGTCGTTCGACATGGGACGCGAGCTGGCCGAGGCCGAGGACATCAAGATCGCGACGATCATCGTCGACGATGACGTGGCGGTGAAGGATTCGACCTACACCGTCGGCCGCCGTGGCGTCGCCGGCAACTTCTTCGTGATCAAGGCGGTCGGCGCCGCCGCGGAGAAGGGCGCGGAGCTCGACGAGCTGGTCAAGCTGGGCGAGCGCGTCAACTCGGTCACCCGCACGATGGGCATGGCGCTCACCTCGTGCACGCCGCCGGCCAAGGGCTCGCCGCTGTTCGACCTCGGCGACGACGAGATGGAGATGGGCGTCGGCATCCACGGCGAGCCGGGCCGTCGCCGCGAGAAGCTGGCCAACGCCGACGCGATCGTTGACGAGCTGCTGGAGGCCGTGGCCTCCGATCTGCCCTACAGCTCGGGCGACGATGTGGCCCTGATGATCAACGGGCTCGGTGGCACGCCGATCTCCGAGCTCTACATCCTCTACGGCCGTGCCCACGACCAGCTGGCCCAGCGGGGCGTCAACGTCACGCGCAGCTACGTCGGCGAGTACTGCACCTCGCTCGATATGGCCGGCGCGTCGCTGACGCTGGTCAAGCTCGACGACGAGCTCAACGAGCTGTTCGACGCCCCCGCCGAGGTGGCGGTCCGGGTCTTCTAGCACTAGCCCGTCAGGCGCATCGTCTGGCGTCACGCACGACGTCAGACGGTTCTAAGCGGGGCGGTCGTCCTTGGGGCTCCAATCCAGGACGATCGCCTCGCCGTTGCCCAGCGCCCGCTCGGGCGGCACCGGCTGTCCGGCGGCGATGAGCGCCGCGCGGATCGTGCCCGCATGGGCGACGACGAGCGCAGGCTGTGCCCCGTCCGCGACCACGGTCAGAGCGCGTCGAGTGCGCTGCACCTGAGAGCGGATCGACTCCCCTCCCGGGAAGGCGAAGTCCGGATCGCCGGCCTCGAAGGCGGCAAACAGCTCCGGGCTGCTCTGCGCCAGCACCGTCTGCGGGATGCCCTCCCACTCGCCGCGCGCCGACTCGATGAGGTCGTCGAGCACGGCCGGCTCGACACCGACCACGTGGCCGACGACCGCGGCGGTCTGGCGGGCGCGCAGCAGCGGCGAGCACCAGATGGCGACCACCCCGCGCGCGAGAGCCTGGGTGGCCAGCCCCGCGGCCTGCTGCTCGCCCAGCTCGGACAGCGGAGGGTCGCGGCGGCCGAGGATGAGTCCGTTGGCGTTATCGGCGGTCTGCCCGTGTCTGGCGAAGAGCAGAGGCACACCGGTCACATGAGAATTGTCGCGCAGGTGCTTGAAGGCGTCCCCCGCTGGGAAAAACTGGGGCGTGTCCCCCACCCGCCTCACCCGATGATCGACCGCGAGATCCGCGCCATGCTGCGCGGCGCCACCGCGGCCAACTTCCTGCACGGCTGGCAGGGCCCGCACCTGGCCGAGCGGACCTACTGCCTCACGCCGAAGCACGCCGAGCCCATGGAACGCCCGCTCGACTACGTGATCGGCTATTGCGAGATGCTCGCGGTGGCCGGCGTCGAGCCGCTGTACCGGGACTCTGACCCGGTGTTCTGAGCGAAGGCCTGCCGAACCGGCGCAAGCGGATGCGAGATGTATTAAGAACTCGCGGCGTGTCGTGTATCACTATTGGCATCGTCGGCCGGCTGTTGTAGCTTGGCGCCAGTGCCGACGGCGGAGGAGACCAACGGCAAGCTCTCGGTGAGCGAGATTTCCGTCTCGTTCGGCGGTATCAGCGCGCTGGATGGGGTCTCGCTGGAGGTCTCGCAGGGTGAGGTGCTGGGCGTCATCGGCCCCAACGGCGCGGGCAAGACCACGCTGTTCAACGTCATCTGCGGCTTCGTCAGGCCGGCCTCGGGGACGATGCGGTGGCGCGACCGGCCGCTGGACGGGATCCGCCCCCACCAGCTGGCATCGCTGGGGATCGCCCGGACACTGCAGGGCGTCGGGCTCTTCGCCGACCTGACGGTCCGCGAGAACGTCATGGTGGGAGCGCAACGCTTCCGCCGCGCCGGCATCGTCGGCGCCATGCTGGCTCGCCCCCGCGCCGACGCGGACGATCGCGCGCTGGCCGATCGCGCGCTGGCGGCGCTGGAGACGGTGGGCTGCGCCGACGTCGTCGAGTCCCGGCCGGGCCAGCTGCCGTACGCGGTCCAAAAGCGCGTCGCCCTCGCGCGCGCACTGGCCTGCGAGCCCGACCTGCTGCTCCTCGACGAGCCCGCCGGCGGCCTGGACAGCGAGGAGATGTCGGCGTTGGCGGACACGATCCGGTCGCTGGGCAGTTCGATCGCCGTGATGCTGGTCGACCACCACATGGACCTCGTCACCTCCGTGTGTGACCGGATGGTGGTGCTGGACTTCGGGCGCGTGATCGCGGCGGGCGATCCCGAGACCGTGCGCCAGGACCGGCAGGTGCTGGAGGCCTACCTGGGGCGCGAGGCTGAGGTGGCCGACGCGAGTACGACCAGTGCGACGGCCGATGCTCAGCGTTGAGGGACTGACCACGGATTACGGCCCGGTGCGCGCCGTCGACGGCGTGTCGCTGGAAGCGCCGGAGGGCACGGTGACCGCGGTCCTGGGGGCCAACGGCGCCGGCAAGACGTCGCTGCTGCGTACGATCACGGGCCTGGTGGCCCCGCGGTCGGGCAAGGTGATGGTCGGTGGCGCCGACATCACCGGCATGGCCGTGGAGGAGATCGTGCGCCGCGGCGTCGCCCACGTGCCCGAGGGCCGCGGGGTCATCTCCGAGCTCACGGTGGCGGAGAACCTTCGTCTCGGCGGCCTGTGGCGGCGCGGCGCGGCGGCGCCCGCGACCGAGATCTATGAGCTCTTCCCGCGTCTGGGCGAGCGCGAGCACCAGCCCGCCTCGCGCCTGTCGGGCGGCGAGCGCCAGATGCTCTCGATCGGGCGGGCGCTCATGGCCCGCCCGCAGGTGCTGCTCCTCGACGAGCCGTCACTGGGCCTGGCCCCCGTGATCGTCGCCCAGATCATGGCGATGATCCGGTCGCTGGCCGACAACCTCGGGCTGGCGGTGCTGCTCGTCGAGCAGAACGCCCGCAGCGCCCTGTCGATCGCCAACCGCGGGATCGTGCTCAACCTGGGGCGCGTCGTGGCCGACCGCGAGCCCGGCGAGCTCGCCGCCGACGAGCGCCTGCGCCACGCCTACCTGGGCTTTTAAGACCGCCTGTGACCAAGTTCATCGACCTCACCCTCAGCGGTATCTCGGACGGAGCGGTGTATGCCGCCGTGGCGCTGGCGCTGGTGCTCATCTGGCGCGCCACCCGGATCGTCAACTTCGCCCAGGGCGCGATGCTGATGATCACGACGTTCATCGCGTCGGCGATCATCAACTCGAGCGGTTCGTATTGGCTGGGCTTCGTCACGGCGCTCGCCTGTGGCCTGGTCTTCGGAGCGCTGGTGGAGCGCGTGTTCATCCGCCCGGTCGAGTCCGCGCCGCCGCTCAACGCGGTCATCCTCACGCTGGGGCTCTACACGCTGCTGGTGGCGGCGGCCGGGATGATCTGGGGCAACACGCCGCGCTCGTTCCCGCCGGCGTTCTCGCTGCGCGGCTACGAGGTCGGCGGCACCCGGCTGCTCTTCACCCCCAACGACACGTTCATCGTGCTGGTGGTCATCGCAGTCGCCGTCGGGCTGGCGGCGCTGTTCAGGCTGACCTCGCTGGGGCTGCAGATGCGCGCGTCGGCGTTCGCCCCCGAGGTGGCGCGGCTGCTCGGCGTGCGCGTGGCGCGCATGTTCACCGTCGGCTGGGCGCTGGCCGCGGTCGCCGGGGCGCTGGCGGGCGTGCTCGTCGCGCCCTCGGTGTTCCTGGGCCCCAACAGCTTTGACCCGATCCTCATCAGCGGCTTCGTGGCCGCCGTGCTCGGAGGGCTCGACAGCCCGCCCGGAGCCGTCATCGGCGGGGTGTTGCTCGGCGTGGCGCTGTCGTATGTGTCGGGCTACGTGGGCTCGTCACTGGTCCCGATGGCGGCGCTGGTGATCCTGGTGGCGGTGTTGATGCTTCGTCCCGGCGGCCTGTTCGCGGCCAGTGCGGAGCGGCGCGTATGACCGCCGTGCGGGGCGTGTGGGCTCGCAGCACCCTGGCGCGCTCGCTCGCGTGGGCGGTGCTCGCCGCGGTGGCGATCGTCGTCGTTTCGGACCTGGTCAGCGCCTACAACGACCTGCAGCTGGCCACGGGCGCCTACTACTTCGCCGCGCTCGCCGGGCTCACCGTGCTCGCGGGCCAGAGCGGTCAGATCTCGCTGGGCCACGGCGCGCTGATGGCGGTGGGCGCCTACACCGTGGCGCTGCTCATCGGCGACGAGGGGTGGGCACTCGTGCCGGCCATCGCCGCCGCGGTGGTCGTGAGCGTGCTGGTGGGGATCCCCGTGGGAGCGGCCGCCAGCCGCCTGCGCGGCCCCTACCTGGCGGGCGCGACCCTGGCCTTCGCGGTCGGGCTGCCCGCGCTGGCCGACAAGTTCTCCGGCCTGCTCGGCGGCGAGAACGGGCTCACCATCAACCCGCCGGTGCCGCCGTCGTGGCTGGGCGCCGACTTCCCGCTCGAGCGCTGGGAGGCGTGGATCGCCGGGGCCGGAGCGGTGGTGGTGCTGTTCGTGCTCTACAACGTCATCGACAGCGGCGTGGGCCGATCGCTGCGCGCCGTGCGCGACGATGAGATCGCGGCGTCGCTGTCCGGCCTCTCGGTGGGGCGCACCCAGACGACGGCGTTCATCATCTCGGCGGGATGCGCGGGATTGGGGGGCGCGATGCTCACGGTGGTGCTGCAGCTGGCCCAGCCGGGGGCGTTCCCGCTGCAGCTGTCCCTGTCGCTGCTGACCGGCGTCGTCCTGGGTGGGCTGGGGTCGCTGGTGGGCGCGGTATGGGGCGCGGCGCTGCTCACGCTGCTGCCCAACTGGACCAACGACATCGCGCACTCCTTCTCGCTGTCGACGAAGGTCTCGGCCAACATGCCGCTGGCGATCTACGGGGTCGTGCTCATCGTGGCCATGATCCTGTGGCCGAGCGGGATCCAGGGCGGGCTGCGCGCGCTGTTCGGGCGCCTGCGCACGGCACGGGGTTCAGCCTGAAGGAGACGTGCGAGTGGATCGGCGACGGCGCTTCGGGGGCGCAGACGCGGCGTGCGGAACGCCGAGCAGCGCTGCCTCGACCTCGTGGAGCCGCTCGTGATCGCCGCGGATCCCGAACGCGGCGTCGTTGTAGAGAAAGGCCTCGCACAGGCGGACGATGGCGTAGGCCAGCGTCTCGGGATCGGCCGGCGGCTCGTAGCGGCCGGCGGTGACCTCGGCCTGAATCATCTCGGCGATGAGGCTGACGCCCCGGCACTGGACCGCGCCGGTGCTCGAGGTGAGCAGGCGCAGCGCGGCGGCGCCCTCCTGCTCGACGAACCGGCGCAGCGGCATCGAGCTGGCCAGGCTGCGGTTGATGCGGTCAAAGACCTCGAGCAGGCCCTGCACACCGCGGCGGCGCACGGCGCGACGATGGCCGCGGATGAGCACCTCGGACTCGTCGGCTATGACCTCGGAGACCAGCCGCTCACGCGACCCGAACCAGCGGTAGATCGTGGCGCGTCCCAACCCGAGATCCCGGGCCACGATGGTGAGATCCACGCGGTCCCCGGCCATGAACTGCGCCCGCGCGGCGGAGAGCACGTTCTCACGGCTGGCCGTGGCGGGCCGACCCCTCCGAGGTTGACGGGATGCGGTTGCAGCGCTCATGCCACCACCTTAGTATTTGAAACGCAAGAGGGAAAACGTATCGAAATGACTCGAGCCATCAAATGGGCTCGGGCAGCCGGTGAAAGCCCGCTTCGGGGCGCCGGCAGAAGGTCACCCACAAGTGGAGGAGGAGTGAGATGGGAGCTGTCAAACGACGGCGGCTGATCGCCGCCGCGGTGACCGCAGGCGTGGCCGTGGCGGCCGTGGGCTGCGGATCCTCGAGCAGCGGAGGAGGCTCGAGCGCTCCAGGGGTCACCAGCAACAGCATCACCTTCGGGACCCATCAGCCGCTGACGGGGCCGGCGGCGCCGGGCTACAGCGAGATCGCTCCGGCCTCGCAGGCATTCTTCAACTACGTCAACGCCCACGGCGGCGTCTACGGGCGCAAGCTGCACCTGATCATCAAGGACGATGGCTACAACCCCACCAACACCGTCAACGTCGTGCACCAGCTCGTGCTGCAGAACAAGGTGTTCGGCATCTTCGAGGGCCTGGGCACCCCGACGCACACCAAGGTGGTCAGCTTCCTCAACGCGTCCAAGGTCCCGGACCTGTTCGTGGCCTCGGGCTGCCCGTGCTGGGACAATGGCGGCGCCCAGCCGCAGACCTTCGGCTGGCAGCCCAACTACACGATCGAGGGCAAGATCCTCGGCCAATACCTCAAGCAGCACTTCGCCAACGCCAAGGTCGGCGTCCTCTACCAGGACGACGACTTCGGCAAGGGCGGCCTGCAGGGCATCGAGGATGAGCTCCCGGCCAGCTCGATCGTCTCCAAGCAGCCCTACCAGGCAGGCACAACGACGCTGGCCCCGCAGGTGACGGCGATCAAGTCGGCCAAGGCCAACGTGATGGTGGACTTCACCGTCCCCATCTACACCGCGGTCGCGGAGCTCACCTCGTTCACGCTGGGCTACAAGCCGCAGCTGGTCGTGTCCAACGTCGGTATCGACCCGACCACCGTCGGGGCGCTGCTCAAAGCCGAGTCGAAGGGCAAGGTGTCCGGGACGGCGCTCATCGAGGGTGCCATCACCGACGGGTACCTCCCGTCCAACACCGACGCGTCGAACCCGTGGATCAAGCTGTTCCAGAAGATCCATGACCAGTACGACGCCAAGGTGCCCTTCGACGGCAACGTGGAGTACGGGATGGCCAACGCCTACACGCTCGTGCAGGCGCTCAAGGCGGCCGGCAAGAACCTCACCCGGCAGGACCTGGTCAACGCGATCTCCAAGGAGGGCGGCAAGTGGACCGGCCCCGGGCTCGTCCCCTACCGCTACAGCGGGACTCAGCACGGCGGCTTCAGCGGCACCGAGATGGGCAAGATCCAGAACGGCAAGATCGTGCTCTTCGGCGGGCCCCTGACGACCACGCCGGCCGCGGGCAGCCCGATCACCCCGTACACGACGCCGCAGCCCGCGCCGCCGACCAGCGGGGTGCCGAGCAACTAGATCTCCGAGCTCCTCTCCAGGGCCCGTCGTGCACATGGAGGTGCGCGGCGGGCCTCGCTCGTGTGGCCGCCGGGATTCCTGACACCACAGAGCACACGGTCGCCGTTTGGATGGTGTGTGTCGTGAAACTGCAGTCATGTTGACATCACAGAGCACACGGTCCGCGAATGGGCGGTGTGTGCTCTGTGGTGTCAGGAGCCGTCGTTGACGTTCGTTCGCGTCGCGCTGAACGCCGGCGGACGGTCTACGCCCGCAGGGCCTCGGTGGGGCTCAGGCGCGCGGCCTTGCCCGCGGGGTACAGGCCAGCGAGAGCGCCGATCACCAGCCCGCTCACGGGGGCGGCCACCAGCGCGTACAGGGGCACGACGAAGGGCTCGTGCTGGCCGATCGAGTAGACCTCGGTGGCCCCGGCGCCGAGCCCGAGGCCGACGACGCTGCCCAGCGCGGCCAGCAGCGCCGACTCGGTGAGGAACTGGAGGCTGACGTGGCGGCGGGTGGCGCCCAGCGCGCGGCGCAGGCCGATCTCGCCGCGGCGCTCGAGCACCGAGATGACCATGATGTTGGCGATCCCGATGGCGCCGACGAGCAGCGCCACCGCGCCGAGCCCCAGCAGCAGCGTTGTGAACTGACCCTTGGCGGCGGCCCGGGCCTCGAGCGCGTCGGAGGGGCGACTGACGTTCACCCCCGAGGCGTTCTGGGGATCGGCGGTCGCGGCGAGCAGGCCGGCCACGGAGGGGACGTGGTCGACGTTGGCGCGCAGATAGATCTCCGACGGGTTGGGCGTGACCTGGAACAGGCGCTCGGCGACGGGCAGGGAGATGAACGCGGTCGCGTCGAGGCTGGAGTCCAACAGCACCGGCTTGAGGACGCCGACAACGGTGAACCACCGGTGCCCCAGGTAGACCTCGACGTGGCCGCCCACGCTCTCGATCTGCAGGACGCTGGCCGCCTGGGCGCCGAGCACCACCTCGGGGTAGCGCGCGCTCACCGAGTCCAGGAAGTGACCGGCCGCCATCGACACTCCGAGGACCTGGGGCAGGTTCTCGCCGGCCGCGTCGACGCCGATCCCTCCGGTCTCCTGTGCCGGCACATAGGGAGTGCGCAGGACCGTGGCGCTCGAGACCTGGTAGACGGCGACGTCGTTGTTGACGTACGTCATGCCCCCCACCATCGGCACCGAGCTCGAGGGCAGGATCTCGTTGTTGCCCGAGAAGGTGGTCCCGGGGGTGGCCGTGAGCAGGTTGGTGCCCAGGGCGTCGATCTCGGCGAGCAGCTGAGCCTGGCTGGAGGCCGACACGCCGACCACCGCGACCATCGCGCCGATCCCGATGGCGATCCCCAGCGCCGACAGTGCCGCCCGGAGCCGGCGGGTGCGCAGGCCCTGCAGCGCCGCGCCGAAGAGCTCGCGCGGGGGCAGCCGGGCCGCCTGGAGACCCGTGGGGGGCCGGGGGGGCGGGGCGGGCGACGGGGCGGCGAGGCTCGTCATCGCGCCTCGTCGGAGACGATCTCGCCGTCGCGCATGTGGATGCTCCGCGGAAAGGTGGCGGCGATGCCGGGGTCGTGGGTGATGAGCACGAGCGTGGCGCCCTCGGAGGCCAGATCGTGGAGGAGCTGGACCACCTCGGCGCCGGACTTGGAGTCCAGGTTGCCGGTCGGCTCGTCGGCCAGGATGATCACCGGCTGCTTGGCGAGTGCCCGGGCGATCGCGACCCGCTGGCGCTCGCCGCCCGACAGCTGGCCGGGGCGATGATCGAGCCGGTGCCCCAGGCCCACGCGCTCCAGCGCGACACGCGCGGCGTCGCGGCGGTCGCGGCTGCGCGCGCCCGTGTAGAGCATGCCGTTGGCGACGTTGTCCATCGCGGTCATCCACTCCTGGAGGTGAAAGCTCTGAAACACGAAGCCGATCTCGTGCGCCCGCAGGCCCGCCAGCTGCCGGTCCGAGGCGGTGACCACGTCGACCCCGGCGACCCGAACGTCGCCGCGGCTGGGACGCTCCAGCGTGCCGAGGATGGTGAGCAGCGTGGTCTTGCCCGAGCCCGATGGGCCGACGACAGCCACCTGGTCGCGGTCCGCGATGTCGACGCTCACCCCCCGCAGCGCCATGACGCCGCCGGCGTACTCCTTGACCACTGTCTGGAGCGTGAGCGTGGTGCTCACCCCTGGGAGTCGGTGACCTGCAGGCCGGGGTGGATGCCCGGGCCGGAGATCTGCACGTAGCCGGCGGCGAACAGACCGACGTTCACGGGGATCAGGGTGTGCGGCGCCGCCGCCTCCTGGACCGCGTAGTTGCCGCCCGACACCGCGAGCAGGGCGGTAACCGGGACCGAGAGCACGTTCTTGGCCCGCGCCTGCGCGAAGCTCACGCTCACCGCCGCCTCGTCGAGCCCGGCGCCCTTGTGATGGCCCGAGAGCGTGATCGTGACCGGGATGGTGGACGGCGAGCCGGAGCCGCTGCCGCCGCCACCACCGCCGCCACCCCCACTTCCGCCACCACTGCTGCCATTGCCGGAGCCGTTGTCACCGGAGCTCGAGCTCTGGGCCACCGAGCTGACCGCCGTCACCGTGCCGCTCACCGTGTTACCGGCGGGGAGCTGGACCGTCACTCGCTCGCCCTCCTTGGCCTCGCTCTGCAGTGAGGCGTCGAGGTCGACGGTGACGACGAGGTGGGTGGAGTTCGTCTGCAGGACCGCCTCACCGGTACTGCCGCTCGCGCCGCTGTTGGCGCCGTTGTTGGCGCCCCCGTTACCGCCGCCGCTGCCGCCCTGGTTGCCGCTCCCCCCGCTGCCGCCCTTGTTGCCGTTTTTGCCGGACCCGCCCGAACCGCCGGAACCGCTGGAGCCGCCGGATCCGCCCGAGCCGCCGGAGCCGCCCGAGCCGCCGGAGCCGCCCGAGCCGCCGCCTCCGCTGTGCTGCTGCTCGGCCTTGAGCTGCTCGGCTTCGGCCTTCAGCTGCTGGCTCTCGGCCTTGAGCAGCGCCAGGAGCGCCGCTAGAGACGGAGACCGGCCCGCCCGCCCCGCTCCCTTGCCCTTGCTGGGCTTGTGATGGTGGGTGGGCGACGGCGTGGTCGTGGTCGTCGTCGTCCCGGTGGGTGTCGTCGGGGTCGTGGTCGTGGTGGTCGTGGTGGTGGTCGTCGTGTCGGGCGTGGTCAGGCTCACGAACTCCGGTGCGGGCGGATCGGAGGAAAGCGACGCGGGAGTCTGGGAGCTGCCGCCGTTGGCGGTGTCGCCGACCGTGCCCTCGACGGTGGACACGAGCTGGGGGCCGGGGAGGAACACGACCCTGCCCAGCGAGAGGCTTCCGGTTGCGGTCTCCCCCAGCGACTCCTGGAGCAATTCGACCCCGAGCGTGGTCGCCGTCTGCCACTCGTCGTCGACGACGATGCCGTTCGCGTTGAAGCCGAGCGCCACGAGGTTGCGGTTGAGCTCGAGCACGTCGGGACCGTCGACCACGGCCGAGGAGAGCGTGCGATAGGCAGGGGTGTCGCCGTCCATGAGGATCGCCGGCGAGCCGTTGACCCGGAACAGCGTCCCGCCGGCCCGGATCACCTGCCCCACGCTCGGCAGCCACGTGATCGTCCCGCTGAGGCGGTCATAGACGGTCTGGGGGTTGGCGTAGCTGAGCGTCCCCGCCTCGGTGTCGGTCTGCACCAGGTTGCGCCGCTTCACGGTCGCGGCGCCCGCCGCCGGCTTGGAGGCGCCCGCAGCCGGGGTCGGGCCGGGCGAGCCCGCGACGAGCACGAGCACGACGACCACCGCCGCCGCCACGGCAAGCGCGAGCGCCCCGAGAAGCGCCGTCCGGTGCCTCGCCACCCGACGCAGAACGCTCATCGCTTGCGCAGCCCCCCGCAGGCCTGGACGGCGTGGTGCAGCGACCGCGTGTTGGAGCCGGCCCCGCCCGAGGAGCCACGGGCGCGTAGCGCCACCGCGCAGCCGGCGGTGGGCAGCGCTACCGCCAGCCGGATGGCGAGAGCGCTGCGCCTGTGACCCCCCGGACGGTACGCCGCGTGCATCTGCATGTGCGCTCGACGTTGTACGGCTCGACCGGTAACGCGGCTGTAACGCTGTTATGCGGCTGTTATGTGCCATGGGCCATCCTCACGGGGCAGACGCCGGCGCGGGGATGCCCGCGCCGGCGCACCACAAGGCGGATGAGTGACGGCGTGAGGAGCAACGGATGAGGGTGCTGGTGGTGGAGGACCACGCGCGCCTCGCGGAGACCGTCGCGACCGTGCTGCGCCGCGAGGGCATGGCCGTCGACGTCGCCTTTGACGGCCGCGAGGCCCTTGACCGGATCGCTCTGACCGCCTATGACGTGGTGGTGCTCGATAGAGACCTTCCGGGCGTGCACGGCGACGATGTGTGCCGATCGCTGGTGGCCAACGGCGCGCCCGGCAGCGTGCTGATGCTCACCGCCGCCACCACGATCGCCGACCGCGTCGAGGGGCTGGGGATCGGTGCCGACGACTACCTGTCCAAGCCGTTTCACCTGGCCGAGCTCGTGGCCCGGATCCGAGCGCTGTCGCGGCGCTCGCGGGCGGTGCGGCCGCCGACGCTCGTCTACCGCGACGTCGAGCTGGACTCGGCGCGGCGGACGGTGACCCGCGCCGGACGGCCGCTGTCGCTCAGCCCCAAGGAGTTCTCCGTCCTGGAGCTGCTGCTGGGCGCCGAGGGCGACGTCGTCTCCACCGAGCAGATCCTGGAGCACGCATGGGACGACGCGACCGATCCGTTCACCAACGCGGTGCGGATGACGATCAGCCGGCTGCGCGCGAAGCTCGGGGACCCGCCGGTCATCGCCACGGTGACACCGGTGGGATACCGGATCGGAGAGCCGCCGTGAGCCGTCTGGCGACGCTCGCCGGCCGAGCACGCCACCCCAAGACGACGGTCCGGTGGCGCCTCACTCTGCTCTACGGCGGGCTGTTCCTGATCTCGGGAGCGGCACTGCTGGCCATCACCTACACCCTCGTCGACAACGCAGCCGTGTTCCCGCAGGGGCCGGGCGTGAGCTACATCAGAGCCGCTCCGGGGGGAGTCCTGGCCCGCGCCCAAGCGGGGTTGGTCAGCTCCGAGCTACAGCAGCTCGCCGCGCTTCATGGCCGAGCGACGATAACTTTCCCCCCGAACGCCCGATTCAAGGTGGCCGGCAGGCCCGTCCCGCCGCCGATCGAGCGACTGCTGCGGACCCGCTCGGGCCAGAAGGCATTGGGCCAGGTCGTCTACACCCAGCGCGTCGCCGATCTGCACCAGCTCATCATCGAGTCCGCGCTGGCGCTGGCGCTGATGGCGATCATCTCGACCGCGCTGGGCTGGGTGGTGGCCGGCCGGGTCCTGCGCCCACTGCGGACGATGACCACCGCCGCCCAGGAGATCTCCGAGGAGAACCTCAACCGCCGCCTGGCGATGCAGGGCCCGCGTGACGAGCTGCGGCAGCTGGCGGACACCATCGACGGGCTGCTGGGCCGGCTCGAGGGTGCCTTCGATGCTCAGCGGCAGTTCGTGGCCAACGCCTCGCACGAGCTGCGCACGCCGCTGACCGCCGTCCGCGCGTTGCTGGAGATGGTGCTGTCCGATCCCAAGGCGACCGTCACGACCTTCCGGGCGACATGCGAGCAGGTGCTCGACGAGTCAGAGCAGCAGGAGCAGCTCATCGAAGCGCTGCTGACCCTCGCGCAGGGCCAGCGCGGGATCGACCACGCGGAGGCCTTCGACCTCGCCGCGATCGTCGGCGACGTGCTGGGCGCACGCGACGGCGTCGCCGCCGGCCGGGATGTCGAGATCGGTCAGTCGCTCGCGCCGGCGACGATCTCCGGGGACGCACGTCTCGTCGGGCGCCTGGTCTCCAACCTCGTCGACAACGCCATCCGCCACAACGTCCCCGGGGGCCGCGTGGATGTCTCGGTGCAATCCAACGGCCGAGCCAGCCTGACCGTCGTCAACACGGGGCCGGTGGTGCCCCCGGAAGAGGTGGACCGGCTGCTTGCGCCCTTCCAGCGCGTGTCCAGCCAGCGGACGTCTCACCGCGATGGCCTGGGGCTCGGGCTGTCGATCGTCGCCGCGATCGCGAGCGCACACGATGCGGTGCTCGCCGTCCGGGCGCGGCCCGAGGGGGGACTCCAGGTCGACGTCCACTTCCCGGCCCGGACGGCTGCCGCGCCCGCGCAGTCTGAGCCTGTGCCACTCTCTGTCCAGGGTGGGACCACGATCGGCATCGGCTGAACCGCATCCCAGGACCCAAGAGCGGTCAAGACTCTGAGTCGCAGGCCGAATGATGGGGAAGCAAATGATGATGTGGTCCCTTTCAACGGTGACGGGTTCTTGAGCATGGACGACGCCGAGACAACGGCGGCGCAGGCCGGTGTCGCGCCGGCCGCCACCAGCGGTCCGGTTCGCGATGTCCAATGGCGGTGGGAGCCACGCGTGCTCGTGGTCGACGACGACCTCGTCTGCCAGCTCGCCGCTCGCCGGTTGTTCAAGAACCTCGGGATCGCGGCCGACGTCGTCTCCGAAGGCGCCGAGGCGGTCAAGGTGTCCGCGGAGTGGCCGTATGTCGCGATCTTCATGGATTGCGGGACCGAGGCGGTGGACGGCTACCGCACCGCGCGGCAGATCCGTGCCCGCGCCGGCCTTGCCCTCAGCCCCCCGGTGGTCGCGGTCACCTCCCTCTCGCGCGAGGTGTGCCTGGCCTCGGGCATGGATCATCACATCGCCAAGCCGCTGCGTCTCGAGACGTTGCAGGCCGAGTGCGAGCAGCTCGGCCTCATCCCACGCCCCGGCATCGCGCTGGAGCCGGCTGCCGTGCGCAGCGGCTCCGCCACTCCGCTGCTGGCGACCCAGCCCGATCATCGAGCCGGCGCAACCGCCGAGCGCGCCGCCGCCTTTGCGCGCGACGCCATCCCTGTCCTCCCGACACTGTGGCGCGCCGCCAACGCCGGCGACCTGACCGCCATCGAGCGCGCCGCCTCAGACCTGGCCCAGCGCGCCGCCGACGCGGGAGCTGCCCGCGTCGCCGTTGTGTGCCACGAGTTGGGCGCGGCCGCCGCCGGCGGCGACGCCGACGCCGCCGCCGAGGTGGAGCCGGCCGTGCGCCAGGCGCTGCGGCTCACCGCGGGAGCGGCGCGCACGCAGCTCGAGTCGGGCGCCGGCGTGGGCGCTGTCGAGCCGGCCGCGAGTCCGAGCGAATCTCACGCGGTCCGCGTCGCCGTCGTCGACTTCATCATGCCGGGCGGCGGCGGCCCGGAGGCCGCGCGCCAGATCCAGGAGCGCTCGCCGGGCACGAGCATCGTGGGCCTCACCGCCGCCGACGGTCCCGACGCCTACCTGGCGATGCTGCGCGCCGGCGCGTCGGGCCTGCTCGTCAAGGGCGGCTCGGCCGAGCGGTTGGTGGAGACGATCCACCGCGCGCACGAGCGCTCTCGCTAGCCACGGCCGACGAAGGGCATGGCGGTGGCCATGATCGTCATGAACAACACGTTGGCGTCGAGCGGGAGATTGGCCATGTGCATCACGGCATCGGCAGCGTGGCCGAGGTCCATCATGGGCTCTGCGGCCATGCTCCCGTCAGCCTGAACGGTCCCCTTGCCGATGTGCGCGGCGAGCTCGGTGGCGGCGTTGCCGATGTCGATCTGGCCACACGCGATCCGGAAGGGGCGACCCTCCAGCGCGACCGCCCGGGTCAGGCCGGTGACGGCGTGCTTGGTGGCCGTGTACGCGACGGCGTTGGGACGCGGGACGGCGGCGGAGATGGAGCCGTTGTTGATGATCCGCCCACCCTGAGGGCGCTGCGCCTTCATCGCCCGAAACGCCTCCTGGGCGCAGTAGAAGCAGCCACTCAGGTTCGTGTCGACCACTGCGCGCCACTGCTCCGGGGCGAACTCGTCCAGCGGCGCGGGCGTGCCGAACACGCCGGCGTTGTTGAACAGCAGATCGACGCGGCCCCAGCGATCGAGTACACGCGCGAACAGGGCGTGCACCGAGTCGGCGTCGGTGACGTCGGTGGGCGCCACCAGCGCCTCGCCCGCCGCCGGGGCCGCCCCCGACGCGGTCTCGCTCAGGGCCTGCTCACGCCGGCCGGCCAGCGCGACTCGCCAGCCTTCGCCGATGAGCCGCGCGGCCACGGCGGCCCCGATGCCCGACCCCGCTCCGGTGATGACGGCGACACGGCCGGCCTCGCTCATGGGGACATGGTGTCATCAGTGCGGGTGGCTTGACATATTCCTATATCGGAATATGATCTTGCCATGGCCCGAGCAGCGACCACAACCGACGCGTTCAACGCGGTGGCCGAGCCCCAGCGCCGGCGGATCCTCGATCTGCTGGCGGCCGGCGAGCAAGCTGTTGGCGAGCTCGTCGAGGGGCTGGGACTGAGCCAGCCCCAGGTGTCAAAGCACCTGCGGGTCCTGCGTGAGGTCGGCGCGGTGCACGTGCGCGACGACGGTCGCAGGCGGCTCTATCGCCTGAACGGATCGGCGCTCAAGCCCATCCACGACTGGGTCAAGGCCTACGAGCGGACCTGGGAGGAGCGCTTTGCGGCGATGGACAGCGTGCTCGCTGCACTCAAACAACAGGAGGAAGACGATGGCGGCAACGGCTAAGCATTCGGCGGCGGTGACCCTGCCCACCGACACCCAGATCCTGATCACGCGGGAGTTCGACGCTCCGCGGCATCTCGTCTACCGGGCGTGGACGACGCCGGAGTTCATCAAGCGGTGGTGGAGCGCCCGCCGCGGCGAGGTGACGGTGGCCGAGGTCGACCTGCGGGTCGGGGGGCGGTGGCGCTACGCGATGATCGCCCACGAGGAGTTCGAGGTCGCCTTCCACGGCGAGTTCCGCGAGGTCGTCGACAACGAGCGGATCGTCCGCACCGAGATCTACGAGGCGTTCCCCGAGGCGGGCGCGCTGAGCACCGAGACGTTCACGGAGTCAGACGGGCGCACGACGCTCACGATGCTCGTCGACCACGAGCGCCAGGAGCACCGCGACGCCCACATCCAGTCCGGGATGGAGGACGGCCTGCAGGACGCGCTCGACCTGCTCGAGGAGATCGTCGCCTCGCTCGACTAGACGGCGGCGGACGGCAGCTCCAGCGTGAAGTGCGCGCCGGTCTCACAGTCGTCGCAGGTGACGCTCCCGTGATGCTGGTGGGCGATCGCCCGCGCGATGGCGAGGCCGAGGCCCGTGCCGGCGCTGGAGTTGCCGTTGAGGCGGACGAAGCCCTCGAAGATCCGCTCGCGCTCGTCGGGCGGTACGCCGGGGCCGTTGTCGGACACGGTGGCCCGGACGTGGGTCGGCGATCGCTGCAGCTTCACGAGGATCTCGCCGTCGTCCCCGCCCGCCCGCACCGCGTTGTCGAGCAGATTGCGCAGTGCCCGGGTGAGCGCGTCGGGATCGCCGATCACCACCGCCGGCCCCGCGGTTGCGACGGAGATGTGGGCGGGCGTGCGCGCCCGCGTCTCGCTCGCCACCGACTCGCTCACCTGTGAGAGGTCGACCTCCTCGGCGCGCAGCGGCTCGTTGGCCTGCAGCCGCGCGAGGTTGAGCAGGTCGTCGACGAGCCGGCCGAGCCGCTGGGTCCCGCGCGCGAGCTCGGCCTCGAGCTGATCGCGGCGGGGCCGGTCCGGCTGCTCGCGCAGCAGCGTCTCGGCGGTGGCCTGGAGCGCCGCGACCGGCGTGCGCAGCTCATGGGAGGCGTCGGCGAGGAACCGCCGCATGCTCGCCTCCGAGCGCATGGCCTGGGCCACCGCGTCCTCGAGCGAGTCCACCATCGCGTCAAACGAGGCCGCCATCTGACCGAGCTCGGTGTCACGCCGGCGCGGCAGCAGGCGCTGCTGGCGGTCGCCCGCGGCGATCCGCTGGGCCACCGCGGCGACGTGCCGCAATGGCCCGAGCGCGGAGCGCAGCGCCAGCAGCGTGAGCACAGTGGCCGCCACGAGCACCGCGGCGGCCACGATCAGCTCGGTGACGATCAGCCGATCGACGGCATTGTTGACGTAGGCCCCGCTCGCCGACAGAGTCGCCGTGGCGACGCCGGGACCCAGGCGGATCGTCTCGGTGATCGTGAGGAGATCACCGGAGCTGGTGAGGACCCCGGGCTTGAGCGGGGCCTTGGCCGCCGCCGCCGCGCCGAGCTTGTCCGAGGTGCGTCTGACGTCGGGCACGTTGACGTCGATGCCCTCGTGCGCCAGCGAGGCGATCAGCGGCTTGATCTGCCCGTCGGGCGTTTCCTGGAGCGCCCGGGCCCCGGCGAGAAGCTGGCTGCGGGCCTGCGCCCGCAGGCCATCGCGGTAGCGCACGGTGATCAGGGTGGCGAAGCCCCCCAGCGTGAGCAAGAGCACGCCCAGCGTCGCGACGACGGTGCGGCGCGTGAGCGACCCGGTCTTCACGGCGTGTACCGGTAGCCGATCCCGCGCACGGTGTGGATCAGGCGCGGCCCCGCCCGCTCGAGCTTGCGCCGCAGGGCGCTCACATGCACCTCGACGAGGTTCGGGTCATAGGCGTCATAGCCCCAGACCTGCGTCAGGAGCTGATCCTTGGACAGCGCCTGGCCCCGATGGCGGGCGAGGAAGGCGAGCAGCCGCAGCTCCGTGGCGGTCAGCGGGATCTCGCAACCTCCTCGGGTGACCCATCCGCCGTGCTCGTCGATGAGCACGTCCCCCACCTCGAGCACCGCGGAGAGGCGGCCCGACCTGCGCAGCACCGCCCGGATGCGCGCCAGGAGCTCCTCGAGCGCGAACGGCTTGACGACGTAGTCGTCGGCCCCGAGCTCGAGGCCCTCCACCCGGTCGGCCACCGCATCGCGGGCGGTGAGGAAGATGATCGAGACCTCACTGCGCGCGTGCAGCCGGCGGGCGAGGGCGAAGCCGCTGTCACTGGGCAGCCGCACGTCCAGAACGGCCAGGTCCGGCGCGCACGCCAGGATCGCCTCGGGGTCCACGACGTCGGCGAACCCGCTGGCGACGAACCCCTCGTGCCGCAAGCCGGCGAGGACCGCCTCGCGCACCGCCGTCTCGTCCTCCACCACGACCACACGTCCGAGTGCTCCGTTCACGCTGAGGGCATTCTCCCGCTCGCCGGCTGAAGATCCGCTGAAGAAGCACCGCAATTCAGCGCGATTTCAGGACCGCCGCCGACGCTGGACGGGCCGGGCGGCGAGAGGCGCCGCCCCGAAGAGATCGGAGAGACGCACATGTCAGCTCCTGAAGGACAACCATCGTCACGCGCCCGGTGGCGCGCCCCGGCGATCGGCGCCCTGACCGGACTCGCCGTCGCGGCGGCGATCGTCGTGCCGTCGGCGATCGCCTCCGGCGGGCAGAGCGCGAGCCAGTGCGCGGCGGCCAAGAGCGCGCGGGCGGCCTCGGCGTCGGACGCCGGCAAGCCTGCCCCCGACCCGGGTGGGGTGCCGCACCAGTTCCTGGACGCGATCGCGCAGCTGCAGCAGGCCGGAACCATCAACGCGGCTCAGGCGCGCACGCTCGACGCCGACATCGAGTCGGGGTCGATCGACCCCCGGAAGATCGTCGCCGATGGCGTGGTGACCGCCGCCCAGATGAAGGCGGTCAACGACAGGCTGATCGCGATCAAGATGAGTCTGGCCGACCAGGCCCACGCCCAGAGCACCAGCTCGAGCGCAGGGTCAAAGGGCGGCGGGTGAGACCCGCCGCCTGACCGCGCCGCCGTCAGCGGGCGCGGCGGACCACCACGACCCGGACCTTGCCGGTGATCGTGGCCGGGAGCTTCAGCTTGGCCGAGGCGCCGCGGATCGTCACCTGGCGCGTGCACGCCGCCGGCGCGCTGCTGCGAGCGATGGCGGCGGCGCACGCCCAGGCGCGCAACGGGCCGCGGACCTTGGCCGCGCGGCGCACGCTGATAACGCGCGCCGCCGCGGAGGATGTGCGGGCGGCATGGGCGACCAGCGCGTCGGCGGACACGTTGGCGTTGGCGCTGAGCTGGACAGTGGCCAGCGGGTCCCCGTCCTTGTTGCGCAGCACCGCCTGGCCCACGCCGAGCACCGCGGACGCCGAGGCCGAGGAGGCCACCGGCCCCACGTACTGAGCCGACCAGATGACCGACGTGCCGCCGGCGTTCGAGGCGGTCTCGCGAACACGCAGGATGGCGCCGATGTCCGCGGTCACGATCGTGTAGCTGGAGGCGGCGCTGATCGGCGAGCAGGCGTTGGTGCAGCGCATGATCTGGGTGACGTCGGTGGCGATCGCCGGCCCGGTGAACACGCCGTTGGTGACGCTGAGCACGCCGCCCACGTAGCCGTTGTTGGCGCTCAGCACCGGGAGGTCGCGCCAGCGCGGCGCCGCGGGCAGGATCGGGTCGGAGGGAGCCGAGGTCGACGCCACCGAGCCATCCACGTTGGTGGCGGTGACGACCACGACGAGGGTGTGGCCGACATCGGCCGCCGTGGGCGTGTAGCTGCTGCCGGTGGCGCCGCTGATCGCGGCGCATGACGCACCGGAGCTGTTGCAGCGCTGCCAGACGGTGGTGTAGGTGGAGGGCCCCGTGCCCTGCCAGGTGCCGTTGGTGACCGTCACCGGCACGCTCTGCTGAACGCCCAGCGTGCTCAGCGCGGGCCGGCCCGTCGACACCGGCGGCAGCGCGGTGACGACGCCGGAGGGCGCGGCCAGGACGGTCGTGGTCCCCGACGTGTTCGTGGCGCTGACCGCGACTGTGATCGTGGAGGCCTCGTCGACGTTGGTGAGCTGGTAGGTGGGCTGGGTGGCGCCCGGGATGGCCAGGCAGTTGTGCCCGGAGGCGTTGCAACGCTCCCACTGGTAGGCCAGGCTCCGCGGGCTGTTGGTCCAGGCGCCGCCGTTGGCGCCCATCACGTACGTGCGCACGGTGGTGCCGCTCACCGTGGGCAGCACGGTGGCCTGGGGCAGCGGCTGGTCCTGGACGACGAGCGGGGCACTCTGCGCCATGGCCACGCGGCCGGGCGAGGAGACGTTGGCGATCAGGACGATCGTGTGGCCGTCGTCGGCGGAGCTCAGCGTGTAGTGCGCGGTATCCGCGGCGACGAGCGTGCAGTTGGAGATGCCGTCGGCGTCACAGCGATTCCAGTCGTAGTCGACGGCGGTGAGCGGGACGCTCCAGGTCCCGGGGTTGGCGTACAGGGTGTTGGGCGGCTGCGGGTTGCCCGAGATGTTGGGCGGAGTGACCTGGGTGAGCGGCTGCCCGGTGATGAGCGGCGTCAGCGCGCTGGTGGCCGAGGTGGAGCCGCCGATCGACGTCGCGGTGACGATCACGGCGAGCTTGGTGCCGATGTCGGGCACGGTGAGGGCATAGGTGGCACGGGTGGAGACCGGGGTGCAGGCGGCGGTCACCGCGGCGGCGTTGCCGGGGCAGCTCAGCCAGCTGTAGCTGTAGCTGGTGGGGCTGTTCCACGTGCCGTTGTCCGGCGTGAGGATGTAGCCGTTCATGTAGGTGCCCGTGGGCGCGGCGGGCGCGGTCGAGTTGACCGGCGGCGGCTGGACGGCCTGGGAGGGGCTACTGGTGGCGCTGAGGGAGCCGTCGGCGTTGGTGGCCGTGACCACGACCCGGATGCTCTCGCCGACGTCGGCGGACACCGTCGTGTAGCTCGCCCCGGTGGCGCCGGCGATGGTGGTGTAGCCGGTGATGGCGTCGCCGCGCTGCCATGCGTAGGAGTACGTGATGTTGTCGCCGACCGGGGTCCAGCTGCCGTTGTCAGTGGACAGGGTTGCGCCCAGGCTCGGCGTGCCCACCACGACCGGTGCGACGACGCCGACCGGCGGGTCGGCCTGGATGACCGGCGTCGGCGCGCTGGGTGCCGCCACGCTGCCGTCGACGTTGGTGGCGGTGACCAGCGCGCGGACCACGTCGCCCTCGTCGGCGGCGGCCGCGGTGTAGGCGGCCCGGGTGGCTGCGGTGATGTTGGTCCAGGTGGTGCCGCTGTCGGCCGAACGCTGCCACTGATAGGCGACGGTGACGCCGGCGCCGTTCCAGGAGCCGGAGGTTGCGTTCAGGGTCGCGGTGCGCTGCGGGGTGCCGGAGACCACCGGCGCGGCGGTGTTGACCGGCGGGGAGGCGATGACCGTTGCCGAGGCGGGGCTGGCGGCGCTGGCGCTCCCGTCGGGGTTGGCGGCGGTGACCGTCAGACGCAGCACGTCCCCCTCGTCGGGGGCCTGCATCGTGTAGGCCGCGCCGGTGGCGCCGGTGATGTTCGTCCACGTCGTGCCGCTGTCGGCCGAGCGCTGCCATTGGAGCGTGAACGTATTGCCGGTGCCCGACCACGCGCCGGTCGTCGAGGACAGCGTGTTGCCGCGCTGGGCGATGCCACGGATCGTGGGGAGGCTGTTGTTGGACGGCGGCGAGGTGACGACGGGCGCGGTGGGGTTTGAGGGGGCGCTGACGGTCCCGTCGGGGTTGGAGACCGTGACCAGGATGCGCACGACCGCGCCCTCGTCGCCGACGCCCAGCGCGTACGTGGTGGAGGTCGCGCCGGCGATGCTCGACCAGGTGTTGCCGTTGTCGCTGGAGCGCTGCCATTGGTAGGCCAGGGTGTTGCCGATCCCACTCCACGTGCCCGGGGTG
The DNA here is from genome assembly GCA_963708835.1 of uncultured Actinomycetota bacterium. Taxonomy (GTDB): domain Bacteria; phylum Actinomycetota; class Thermoleophilia; order Solirubrobacterales; family Solirubrobacteraceae; genus Palsa-465. Next base: position 437,205 of record CAVPUB010000007.1, read on the forward strand.
GCCGAGAGGATGAAGCCGCGGCGTGAGGTGCCGGTCACCGTCGGGGCCACGGTGTTGACCGGCCCGGCACTCGGGACGGTTGCCGTCGGAGCGCTCGTGGCGGTAGTGCTCCCGTCGAGGTTGGTGGCGGTGATGACGACGCGCAACTGGGTGTTCTCGTCGGCCGTGCCCAGCGGATAGCTGCCGGCGGTGGCGCCGCCGATGTTCGTCCACGTCGTGCCCGCGTCAGACGAGTGCTGCCACTGGTAGGCGTAGCTGTTGCCGATGCCCAACCACGTGCCCGCGCTCGAGAGCAGGGTCTGCCCGCGCTGAGGAGTCCCCGTGATCACCTGCAGCACCGTGTTGACCGGTGGCGTGGCGGCGACCGTCGCGCTCGGGGGGCTCGGCGCCGAGCTGGTCCCGTCGGGGTTGGCGCCGGTGACCACGATCCGCACCGCGTCGCCCTCATCGGCCGGCGTCAGCTGATAGGAGGCCCCGGTCGCGCCGTTGATGTTCGTCCATGTGGTCCCGTCGGCCGACCGCTGCCACTGGAAGGTGAAGACGTCGCCGATCCCGTTCCACGTCCCCGGGGCCGAGTTGAGGACCAGACCGCGCTGGGGCGCGCCGGAGATGCCCGGCGCGGCCGTGTTGACCGGCGGCGTGGCGCTCACCGTCGCGGTGACGTTGCTGGGCGCCGCGACGGTCGCGTCGGGGTTGACCGCCGTGATGACCAGGCGCACCACGTCGCCCACATCGGCGATGGTCAGGGTGTAGCCGGCGCTGGTGGCGCCCGTGATGTTCGTCCAGGTGGAGCCGCCGTCGCCCGAGCGCTGCCACTGGTCGGAGTAGGCGTTGCCGATGCCCGCCCACGTGCCCTGCGTCGCGTTGAGCGTGGCGCCGCGCAGCGGGGCGCCGGTGATCGTGGGGCTGTTGATCGCCACAGGCGGCGCCGCGGAGATGGTCTGGCTGGCGGCCGAGGCCCGGGAGGCGGTGCCGTCGGGGTTGACCGCGGTGATGAGCGCGCGGATGGCCGATCCCTCGTCAGCGATGGCGATCGTGTAGTTGAACGCGGTGGCGCCGGAGATGTTCGTCCAGGTCGTGCCGTCCGAGGAGCGCTGCCACTGGACGGTGTAGGTGTTGGCGATGCCGCTCCACGTCCCCACGGTCGCGCTCACGTTCGCGCTGCGCGCCACGGTCCCGACGATCGTCGGGACGGCCGTGTTGACCGGCGGCGTGGAGACGACGACGTTGCTCGGCGTGCTGGAGGCGGTGGTGGCCCCGTCGGGGTTGGTCGCCGTCACCGTGAAGCGCACGAAGTCGGCCTCGTCGGCGGTCTGCAGCGTGTAGGTGAGGCCGGTGGCGCCGGTGATGTTGGTCCAGGTGGTCCCGTCGGGGGAGCGCTGCCACACATAGCTGTAGGCGTTGCCGACGGCGCTCCAGGTCCCCTGCATGGCGGTGAGCACGTTGCCGCGCTGGGCCGTGCCGACGAACGAGGGAGCGGTCGTGGCCACCGGCGGCGAGGTGGGGACGACGATCGTCGCCGCGCTCGGCGTCGACGCGGTGCCGTCGGGGTTGGCGACGGTCACCATCACCCGCAGGCGGTCGCTCTCGTCGACCTTGTCCACGACGTAGGTCGAGGTGGTGGCCGAGGAGATGTTCGTCCACGAGATCCCGTCGGCCGAGCGCTGCCACTGATAGGTGTAGCTGTTGCCGATCCCGGCCCACGTCCCGACCGCGGCCACGACGGTGAAGCCGCGCTGGATCGTGCCGGTGATCTGCGGCACGGCGGTGTTGACCGGGATGGCGTCGGTGACCGGGGAAGTCGCCGCGCTGGCCACGGTGACCGTGCCGTCGGCGTCGGTGGCGGTGACCAGCACGCGGACCGTCGCGTTCTCGTCATCGGTGACCAGCGTGTAGGAGGCGGCGGTGGCGCCCGAGATGTTGACGTAGCCCTCGCCGGCGTCGCGCTGCCACTGGTAGCTGTAGACGTTGTCCGGACCGGTCCACGTGCCGAGGGTCGCGTTCAGGGTCACGCCCCGCTCGGCCACGCCGCTGATCACGGGCACCGCGGTGTTGCCGGGCGGGAACGGCGCGATGATCTGCGTGGACGCGGTGGGTGTGCTCGTCACGCCCGACGGGTTGGTGGCGGTGACCAGGGCGCGCACGAAGTCGCCCTCGTCGGCGAATTGCGCGGTGTAGGTGGTGGCCGTCGCGCCGTTGATGCTCGTCCACGCGGTCCCGTCAGGCGAGCGCTGCCACTGGTAGGTGATGATGTTGCCCAACCCCGTCCACGTGCCCGCGGTGGTGGTGAGCACGCCGGCGCGCTGCGGGTTGCCGGTGAGCGTCGGGACCCCGCTGTTGATGGGCGCGTTGTTGAGGATTGGCCCGACGCCCGTGCTGGAGGCCGTGGCCGTCCCGTAGCCGTTGACCGCGGTGACCGAGACGCGCACCAGGTGGCCGAGGTCCGCGGATGCGAGCGTGTAGGTCGATGCGGTGGCGCCGCTGATGTTGGCCCAGGTGCTGCCGTTGTCGCTTGAGCCCTGCCACTGGTAGGCATAGGAGGCCCCGGCGGGGTTCCACGTCGACGTGGCGCTGAGGATCTGGCCCTGGTTGGCGTGGCCCGCGACGCTGGGGCCGGTGGTCACGACCGGCGCGCCGGACCCGATCGTCACCGGCGCGGCCTGCACGGTGGTGGTCCCGTAGGAGTTGTTGGCGCTGACCGCGGCCCGGATCTGGGCGCCGAGGTCGCCGGTCGCCACCGTGTAGCTCGACGTCGTAGCGCCGCTGATGCCCGCCCAGGTGGCGCCCCCGTCGGTCGAGCGCTGCCACTGGTAGGCGAAGCTGGTGGGCGTGGGGCTCCAGGTGCCGGTGGAGACGCTCACGGTCTGCCCCTGCAGCGCCTGCCCCGACAGCACGGGGGCTACGGTGTTGACCGGCGCGACGTTGTTGACCGTCGAGGTCGCCATCGTGTAGTCGTAGCCGTAGTCGGTGCCGTCGCCGTTGGTCGCCACCAGGCGGTAGTGGTAGGTGACGCCGGGGGTGAGGCCGGTGAGGTTCGCCTGGGCGGTGACCGGCGCGGTCCCCGAGCCGACGTCCTGCGGGGTGGTCTGCTGGCCGTAGGCGGTGGAGGTCCCGTACTGCCAGTAGTAGGTCGTGTCCAGGCCGTTGGGGTAGACGCCGCCGACGAGCGTCGCCGTCGTGCTTCCCACCGCCTGGGCGTAGCTGTTGGTGGTGCCGTCGCCGATGGCCGGTCCGCCGATGCCGGGAGCGCCGGCGACGATCGCGCCCGATATCGAGCCCATGCCCGTCGGCCCGTCGTAGCCGGTGCCGGCGCTGCAGATGTAGGCGATGCCGCCGGCGCAGCTCCCCGTCGAGCCGCTCACCGGGTCGTTGAGCGATGCGCTGTTGGTGTAGGCCCACTGGGCGGTCGCGCCGTTGACGCCGGTCACCGCCTCGTAGGCGGCGATGAGCGGCGTGGCCAGGCTGGTGCCGCCCTCGACGAACCAGCCGCCGTTGCCGGTGTCATACACCCGGAGGCCGGTGTCGGGGTTGGCGTCGGCCGAGACGTCGCCGTAGGACCGGCCGGTGCACCCGGTGTCGGCCTGGTAGCCGGGCTTGGGCTCGTGGGTGTCGCAGCCCGAGCCCCCGCCCCAGCCCTGGCCGGAGCTGTTCAGCGACCACGCCGACTCGGTGTAGCCGCGCGTGCTGGTGCCCCCGGCGGCCCCGGAGAGGGTGGTGCCCCCCGCGGCGGTGACGCCGGGGAACGCGGCCGGGTAGTTGTCGACGCCGGCCCCGGGATAGCCGTGATCGCCGGTGGCGGCGATGATCGCCGCGCCCGAGAAGGTGCCCACGCCGACCGGCGCGCTGGACGTGCCCGCCCAGCTGTTGGAGACCTGGTCGGCCCCGAGGCTGACGGCCGCCGCGATCCCGGCGTCGAGGTCGGAGATCGACGAGCTGTTGGTCTCGACGAGCAGGATGTGACAGTTGGGGCACACGGCCGAGACCGCGTCGAGGTCCAGCGAGATCTCCGCCTCCCAGTCCGAGCCCGCGGGGCTGGGCATCGGCGACGCGGCGCCGTTCTGGTTGACCTTGGCAAAGCAGCCGTTGGCGGTGGTGCAGGGCGGCAGGCCGTAGGTGCTGCGGTAGGTGGCCAGGTCGCCCTGGGCGCCGAGGTCGTCGCCGGAGTCCACGATGGCCACCGTGTCCCCGGCCCCGGCGGTCTGCGACAGGTACGTGAGGTCATAGGCCTGTTGGAGGTAGGCGGGCGTGCCCGCCGCGGGTGCGCTCACCGGGTTGGAGGACATCGAGCCCTGCGAAGCGGCGGCCGGCGCGGCCGAGCGGTGGCGCGGGAACACCTGAGTGAAGGTCGGGTGGGGCTTGACGCGCGGGTGCACCAGGCGGTGGCTCGAGCGCAGGACGAGCTTCTGGGCGGCGCAGGCGGCATGGCCCGGTTCCGGGGCGTCGCACACGTTGACGGCGGTGACCTGGGAGACCGGCAGCCCGGCGGTCTGTTGCACGGAGGCGGCCAGCGCCTGAGGGCTGGGTGCCTGGGCGCGCACACCGGGCTGGTGATGCACGGTGCCGAGCCCCAGCGGCTGGCGGAGGTTCAGGCCCGATGGCTGCGCCTGGGCAGCCGCGGCCGTGCCGAGGAGCAGTGCCGCCACCAGCACCCAGACGCGCACGCAGATATGCCGCTTACGCAGCCACATACCGTGGTTATCGGGTCCCACTGACAGAACCGCTGGAGCGCTAGACGGATGTATGAGCACGCAAGCCCGTCTGAGCACTTGCTTATGATTAGTAAGTGGCCTACCTGACCGACGCGATGCCCGACGAGCTGAGCCCGCGCCACCTGCGCCGTGGCCTGCTCCAGCTCACCGTCGTCGGGCTGGTGGCGATCCTGATCGTCTTCGTCGGTCCGGGCCTGGGTGCCCTGCGCGACCGCATCAGCGACGCATCGCCCGGCTGGCTGGTGGCCGCCGGAGTGCTGGAGCTGCTCTCCGCGCTGTCGTACGTCGTGATCTTCCGCTCTGTGTTCTGCGCGAACATGAGCTGGCGGCTCAGCTACCAGATCGGGATGTCCGAGCAGGGGGCCAACTCGGTCCTGCCCGCGGGTGGCGCCGGCGGGCTCGCCCTGGGAGCGTGGGCGCTCAACCGCGGCGGCATGAGCGCCGCGCACATCGGGCGCCGCTCCGTCGCGTTCTTCCTGCTCACCAGCCTGGCCAACGTCGGCACGCTGGTGCTCTTCGCCCTGCTGTTCGCCGCCGGGGTGCTCCACGGTGACAGCAACCAGGCGCTCACCTACGGCTTCGGGGCTGCCGGCCTGGTGGCCGCCGTCGCCGTGCTGATGCTGCCGGTGGTCGGCCACCGGCTGGCGCCGCGCTCCTCGTTGCCCGACGACGCGGGGCGGACGCGCGTCGCGATCCGTCATGTGCGTAACGCCGTCGGCGACGGCGTGCGCGACTCACTGCTCCTACTGCGGCGGCGGTCGCCGGGCGTGCTCGTCGGGTCCTTCGGCTACATGGGCTTCGACATCGCCGCGCTGGTGTTCTGCTTCCACGCATTCGGTCCGGCCCCCGCCCTGCCGATCATCGTGCTCGCCTACATCATCGGGCAGCTCGGCGGCCTGGTCCCGCTCCCGGGCGGCATCGGCGGGACCGAGGGGGGCCTCATCGGCCTGCTCGCGCTCTACCACGCGCCGCTGGCCACGGCCACGATCGCGGTGCTCGCCTACCGTGCGCTGGCGCTGTGGCTGCCGGCCCTGCTGGGCAGCGTGGCCTTCGTGCAGCTGCGGGCGACGCTGCGGCGCGACGACCGGGCCGCGGCCGGATGCGGCGAGCTCGCCGCGCCCCTGCCCGCCGCGGCCCACTAGGTCTGCGGCGCGAGCACCAGATCGTTCTCGACAGAGACCCATTCGGTCGTGACGCCCGCGGGGGTGTCGGGGTCGCCGGGCCCGTGGGTGACGAACTCACGCGTGAGCGAGGGCTTGACCGCGAACACGGCGTCGGAGTCCAGGTACTGGCTCTCGACGTCGAATACGTGCGTGGTCAGCGTCCGGTAGCCGTCGGCGCGGATGATCATGTGCACGTGGGCGGGGCGCCACGGGTGGCGCCCGGTGAGGTCCAGCATCCTGCCCACCGGCCCGTCGTATGGGATCGGGTACGGCGTCGGGCGCACCGCCACGAACGCGTAGCCGCCGTCCTCACGGGTGATGAACCGGCCGCGCAGATGGTCCTCCTCGGCCTCGGGGCGCTGGACCGCGTAGAGCTGGTCGGCGCCGTTCTGCCACACGTCGACCTCGGCGCCGGCGATGGGCTGCCCGTCGAGATTGAGCACGCGGCCCCGCACGAGCGCGGGAACGCCGGCGTCGGCCTCCTCGGCGATGTTGGCCCCGTACTCACGCAGCGGCGAGCCGGGGACGTAGAACGGCCCCTGGACGGTGGACTCGGTGGCGCCGGGTGGGACGGTGTTCTCGAGCGCGTCGACGAGCATCGACACGCCCAGCGAGTCCGACCACAGGATGAACTCCTGGCGGCGTTCGTCGGTGATGTGACCGGTGCGCGTGAGCACCCCGATGGCCGCCTCCCACTCCCGGGGGGTCAGGCCCACCTCCAGCACGAACCCGTGGAGGTGGCGCACGAGCGCCTGCATGATCTCGCGCAGGCGAGGGTCCTCGGTCTGGTCGAAACTGGCCAGAACGTCGGCGGTGATGTCGTCCGGCGTCTTGGGAGCGGTCTCGTGGGCGGTGTCGGACATGTGTTGGTTCTCCCTCGGGTCTGGCGGCGCCTCGTGGGCTCGAGGCCGGTCTTTACCCTATTGGCACGATGGCGCCGTCGCCAGATCCCTACCAGACGCTGGGCGTGGCCGCCTCGGCCTCCGATGCCGAGCTGCGCGCCGCCTACCGGCGGCTGGTCCAGCTGCACCACCCCGACCACAACGGCGGGTCGGCGGAGTCGGCGCGGCGGTTCGAGGAGGTGCAGGAGGCGTACGCCGAGGCGCGGCGGCTGCGCGCCGCGGGTGGCGCGGCGGGCACGCGCCCGCAAGCGGCGGCAGGCGAGCGGCCGGGGGCGAGCTCCGCGCCCAGCGGCGATCCCGACCTCGAGGCCCGGATCGCCAAGATGGAGCAGGAGCTCAAGGGCGCGCGCGACGCGCGCGAACGTGCCGCCCGCGAGGCGCGCCGCGCCACCGAGCAGACGATCCGCGACGTGCGCGAGATGGCCGGCAAGCGGGCATCAGACGAGGACCTCGGCTATGTCACGACGACCGACAGCTTCTCCCAGATCCTCGACGACGCCGCCGCCGAGCTGTCCGAACGCTTCACCGAGACGCGCGACTCGCCGACCGGGCACCGGGTCTCGGACCTGATCGACGAGCTCGCGCACAAGCTCACCGGGGAGCGCGACCGCAAGCCCAAGTAGCCGGTGACGGCGGGTCAGCTGCGCAGAGCCAGCGCCAGGACCGAGAGGTCACCGACGTGGTGGGCCTGCACGGCCCAGCTGGGGGTGATCGTGGTGGCCTGACCGGACGCCGCCAGCTTGCGGGCGTGGTCCAGGGTGGTTTGGAGGGGCTGAGTGTTGTTCTGAGTCATGCGGAGATTCCGTTTCTATAGCGATGAGCCCTCTCGTCTCTCTGACTTCTCTCCACCATCAGTGTCGGGCCATTGCGACATAAGCACAAATACTAGTTATTGCAGGTATCGATAGGTAATACTTATATCGTGAACCTGCGTCAGCTGGAGTACTTCGTCGCCATCGCCGAGCGGGGGTCGCTCACCGCGGCGGCGGAGGAGCTGCTGGTGTCTCAGCCGTCCCTCTCCCAGCAGATAAGGACGCTGGAGCGCGAGCTGGGCGGAGAGCTGCTCGAGCGGCTTCCGCGCGGAGTGCGCCTGACCGCCGCCGGCCAGGAGCTGCTCGGCGAGGCCCGCGCCGCGCTGCTGCACGCCGAGCGCGCTCGCCGTTCGGTGCGCCAGGCCCTCGGGCTCGAGGTCGGCCGGCTCGAGGTGGCGGTGACCACCTCGGCGGCGCTGGGCATTCTCCCGGCGGTCCTGCGCGACTGGCAGCAGCGGCATCCGGAGATCGAGGTCAGCTTGCTCGAGTTCCCGCACCGACGGGCGCTCGACGAGGCGGTGCGCCACGGCGCCGGCGACATCGCCGTCGGTTCGCTTCCCGAGAGCTGGTCGGGCGAGGTGCGAGACCTCGGCTGGGAGGAGTTCGTGGTGGTCCTCCCCGACCGCGACCCGCTGCTCGGCGGCAAGGCCGTCGAGCTCGACCGGCTCGCCGACCGCCGCTGGGTCCATTTCGCCCCCACGCACGGCCTCGCTGAGGTCGTCGACCTCTGCTGCGCCCGCGCGGGCTTCAGTCCCCGCGTCGCGGTGCGGACGAGCCAGGTGGCGGCAGCCGCCCTGTTCGCCGCGGCGGGCATCGGCCCCGCCCTGGTCCCGGAGCACATCGTCCCGGCCGCCCTGGTGCACCTGGCGCGACCGGCGTCACCGAGGCTGGCCCGCGTCGTCTGCGCCTACACCCGCGGTGAATGGACGCCCCTCACGCGGGCGTTCCTGGAGACGCTGCGTGACTTCGCGTGGGGCCCGGCGCCGCGCGACGCGATCGACCTCGGCTGAGGATCACAGGCCGCGGTCGCGGGCGTCGGTCCGGGCCTGCCGGCGCATCGTCCGGGCCACGTAGTCATCGACGCTGTAGCGCTCCTGTCGCCACGGGTCCCCGCGATGGTGATAGCCGTTGCGCTCCCAGAACCCCAGCTGATCATGATCGAGCAGCTCGAGCCGCTGGATCCACTTGGCCGACTTCCACAGGTACAGGTGGGGCACGAGCAGCCGGGCGGGGCCACCGTGGTCGGGCTCCAGCGGCGCGCCCTCGGCCAGATGGGCGACGAGCGCAGGGTGCTCGGTGATGTCGGTCAGCGGCATGTTGGTCGTGTAGCCGCCGTAGCAGTGGGCGAGCAGGTGGGTGGCCTCGGGCTTGGGCTTGGCCCGCTCCACGAGGGCGCGCGCGTCGGCGCCGCGCCAGGTCATGCCGAACTTCGACCACCGCGTGACGCAGTGGATGTCGCCGCTCCAGTCGGTCTGGGCGAGCTCGGAGAACGTCTCCCAATCGAGCACGTAGGGCTCCTCGACGGCGCCGTCGACCGAGAGCAGCCACTGGTCGGTGCTCACCCGCGGCGTCTCGCCCACGGTCAGCGTCGGCCACTTGACCGTCGGCGACTGGCCGGGCGGGAGGCGGTCGGGATCGATCCCGAGCGAGGCGGCGCGCTTGCGCCCGCGCTCGCCGAACAGGCGGGAGGTGATCGGCATCACCCTGATTCTGGCAACTGCGGTCCGGGTGTCGTCAGCCGGTGGCCGACTGCGGAGGCGGGTCGTCGGCGTCATGCCCCGGCTCGGGGGCGGGCAGCGCCGCGTCGACGGCGGAGCGGACCACCTCCGGGGTGAGGTTGCGCTCGCTGAGAATCCGCAGCGCCGTGCTGTCGGCGTCATCGCGGGTGAGCGCGAGCAGGATGTGCTCTGCGCCGATGTGCCGGTCGCCGCGGCCGTGTGCCTCCCGGAGGGCAATCACCAGCGCCCACTTGGCGCGAGGTGTGAACGGGATCGGCCCGGAGATCGCCCCCTCTCCGGCCGGCACGAGCTCCAGCAGGCACCGGCGGAGCCCATCGGCGCTGACCCCGAGCGCTCCGATCACCCCCGTGAGCACGCTGTCAGGCGGCTGGCGCATCAGGCCAAGGAGTAGATGCTCGCCGCCCACGAATGTGTGACGCAGCGCGCGCGCCTCCTCCTGGGCCGCGACTACGATGTTGCGGGCCTCGTCGGTGAGCCGGTCGAACACTGGCGCCGAGAATCCCACCGCCGCGGCGATTGCGCAACCGCCTCTGTCTAGAAGACGGGCTGCTCGCGGTAGTCGCCCCAGACCTGCTGGAGGGTCTGGACGATCTCGCCCTCGGAGACGTGGGCGCGGGCCGCGTCGAGCAGCAGCGGCATCAGGTTCGTGCTCGTGCCGGCGGCGTCCTTGATGGCGGCGAGGGACGCGTTGACGGTGGCCTCGTCGCGGTCGGCGCGGACCGCCTGCACGCGGTCGATCTGCTTGCGCTCGAGCGCCGGGTCGATCCTGAGGATCTCGGTGGCCTGCTCGTCGCCCTCGGTGTAGCGGTTGACGCCGACGACGGTGCGCCGGCCCGCGTCGATCTCGGTCTGCAGCTCAAACGCGGCGTCGGCGATCTCGCGCTGGGGGAACCCGCGCTTGACGGCCTCGACCATGCCGCCCAGCTCATCGATCTTGCGGAAGTAGGCGTAGGCGCGCTCCTCCATGAGGTCGGTGAGCGATTCGACGAAGTAGGCGCCGCCGAGCGGGTCGATGGTGTTGGTGACCCCGGTCTCGTCGGCGATGATCTGCTGGGTGCGCAGCGCGATGCGCACCGCCTGCTCGGTGGGCAGGGCCAGCGCCTCGTCGTAGGAGTTGGTGTGCAGCGACTGCGTCCCGCCGAGCACCCCGGCCAGCGCCTCGATCGCGGTGCGCACGATGTTGTTGAGCGGCTGCTGGGCGGTGAGCGAGACGCCCGCGGTCTGGGTGTGAAAGCGCATCCGCCACGACTCGGGCTTGCGCGCGCCGAAGGTGTTGCGCAGCTCGCGGGCCCAGATGCGCCGGGCGGCACGGTACTTGGCGATCTCCTCGAAGAAGTCGATCTGCGCGTTGAAGAAGAAGCTCAGCCGAGGCGCGAAGTCATCGACGTCCAGCCCCCGGGCCACCGCCTGCTCGACGTAGGTGAGCCCGTCCTTGAGCGTGAACGCGAGCTCCTGGGCCGCCGTGGAACCGGCCTCGCGGATGTGGTAGCCCGAGATGCTGATCGGGTGCCAGCGCGGCATTGCCTGAGAGCACCACTCGATCATGTCCCCGACCAGCCGCATCGCCGGGTCGACCGGGAAGCACCACTCCTTCTGGGCGATGTACTCCTTGAGGATGTCGGTCTGGATCGTGCCGCCCAGGCGCTCGGGCCCGATGCCCTGGCGCTCGGCGGCCACGACGTAGAAGGCGAGCATGATCGCGGCCGGGGCGTTGATCGTCATCGAGACCGTGACCTGATCCAGTGGGATCCCGCCAAACAGCGTCTCCATGTCCAGCACCGTGTCGACCGCGACCCCTTCGCGGCCCACTTCGCCCAGCGACCGGGGGTGATCGGAGTCATGGCCCATCAGCGAGGGCATGTCAAACGCCGTGGAGAGACCGGTCTGGCCGTGCTCGAGCAGATAGTGAAAGCGGCGGTTGGTCTCCTCGGCGGTGCCGAAGCCGGCGAACTGGCGCATCGTCCACAGGCGGCCGCGGTACATCGAGGGGTACACCCCGCGGGTGAACGGATACTGGCCTGGCAGGCCGATCGGATCGTCGTCGCCACCCACGCCGGTGGGCAGGTCGCGCTCGGTGTAGAGCGGCTTGATCTCCTCGCCCGACAGCGTGGTGAACGGCGCGTCACGCTCCGGGGTCAGACCGTAGGCAGCGCGCCACTCGTCATAGGAGACCGGAACGTTGTCCACCACGGTCATGGCAGACATGGTAGCCGCGAGATAGTTTGACGTCCAACTATTTCTCCCCAGCGCTCGACCCCCGGAACGGGGGGTTTGGTTTCCCTCATATCCGTTGAGGGGGTAGCGTCCCGCGCCATGTCAACGAGCCCTTCAGGACGCGTTGCGCTGGTCACCGGCGGCGCACGCGGGATCGGGGCGGCGATCGCTCGCGGCCTGGCCGAGGACGGGATGCCCGTCGTGATCGCCGACATCCGCACCGAGCAGGCCCAGGCCAACGCGCAACGCATCACCGACGCGGGCGGACGAGCGCTGGCCCTGGACGTCGACGTCCGCAGCCCCGACAGCGTGGCGGCGGGCATCGAACGCGCGCTTGAGCAATACGGACAGGTCGACGTGCTCGTCAACGTCGCCGGCTGGGACGAGCTCAAGCCCTTCGTGGACTCAGACGAGGAGTTCTGGCAGGAGGTGCTGGAGGTCAACTTCAAGGGCGGCCTGCGCTTCACCCGCGCGCTGCTGCCGGCGATGATCGAGCGCCGCTGGGGGCGGATCGTCAACATCAGCTCCGACGCCGGGCGCGTCGGCTCCTCGCTGGAGTCGGTCTACGCCGGGGCCAAGGGCGCGATCATCTCCTTCACCAAGACCGTCGCCCGCGAGACGGCCCGTCTCGGGGTCACCGCCAACATCGTCTGCCCCGGTCCGACGGACACCGAGATGCTCCGTGACGTCGCCCAGGCCCACCCCGACGCCGACAAGGTGCTCGAGCGCCTGGCCCGCGCCGTCCCCATGAAACGGCTCGGCCAGCCTGACGACGTCGCGCACGCGGTGCGCTTCTTCGCCTCCGAGGGCGCCGGCTACATCACGGGCCAGACGCTCTCGGTGAGCGGCGGCCTGACGATGGCCTGAGTAGTCTCCGCGGCGTGTCGGACCGTCCGCTGAAGGCGCTGGTGACCGGCGCGGCGCACCCGGGTGGGATCGGCGCGGCGATCGCGCAGCGGCTGGCCGCGGACGGATTGGAGGTGGTGACGCTCGACCGCGCCCCGGGGTGCACGTTCCAGGTCGACCTGGTCACCGACGAGCTGCCGCCGCTTGATGACATCGACGTGCTCATCTCCAACGCCGGCCTGCCCACGATCGTCGGCGGCGCGCACTCGATGGACCTCGAGCGCTGGCAGCGCGACCTCTCGATCAACCTGACCGGCAGCTTCCGCGTCGTACAGGCCTGCCTGGGCGGGATGCGCGAGCGGCGCTACGGGCGCATCGTCGTGATCTCGAGCTTCGCCGCCCGGTTCGGGATGCCGGCTCAGGTGGCCTACAGCGCCAGCAAGGCGGGGCTGATCGGCATGGTCAAGACGGTCGCCGCCGAGAACGCGGGCTTCGGAATCACCGCCAACGCGATCCTCCCCGGGCTGGTGGGCAGCGCCGGCGTCAAGGCGATGCCCCAGGAGATCATCGATGCGTGGCTGGAGCAGATCCCCACGGGCCGGATGGTGCGGCCTGCCGAGATCGCCGCGGCCGCCTCTTACTTCGCCTCCCCGGTGGCGGGCAGCGTCACCGGCCAGGAGCTCCTCATCGATGGCGGCATGACGCTCAATCTCCTGTCGGTGACCAGCAGCGTCGCCCGGGGTCGCACCGACGCGGGGTCGTGAGCGAGGACGCGCTCTCCGAGCTCCCGGCCCGGGTGCATGGCGCAGTCCGGCGCCGCTGGCCAAACGCCCGCGTCGGCACGCTTGAGCCGCTGCCCGGCGGGATCTCGAGCCTCACCTATGCCACCACGCTGAGCGCGACCGGCGAGGGGGACCGGAGGGTCGTGGTCAAGGTGGCGCCCCCGGGCCTGGAGCCCGTGCGCAACCGCGACGTGCTGCGCCAGGCGCGGGTGATGGCCGCGGTGCACCGGGCACCCGGTGTGCTCGTCCCCGAGGTCCTCGTCACCGACGACGGCTCGCCGCCCTTCTTCGTCATGGCGTTCGTGCCCGGCGAGGCGTACGAGCCCAAGTGGGACGTGAGCAGCACGCCGCCCACCCCGGCGGTGGTCGGCGCGCGGGCGCGGGCGGCCGCGCGCATGCTGGCGCGCCTGCAGGCGGTCGCGCCCTCGGCGGTGGGGATCGAGGACCCGCCGCTCGCCCTGGGCGAGGAGGTCGAGCGCTGGGCGACGCTGTTCGCCACCGCCGGCGATGACCTGCGCGTCAATGAGCCCGAGCTGCACGCGGCGCTCTCGGCCCGCGTCCCGCCGGGGCTGGGGGCGCGCAGGGCACGCATCCTTCACGGCGACTACCGCCTGGGCAACATCCAGTTCGACGGAGAGGTACCGGCGGCGATCATCGACTGGGAGATCTGGTCGGTGGGCGACCCGCGCACCGACCTGGGGTGGCTGATGGCCTTCACCGACCCCGTGCAGCAGCGGGTGGCCCGGCGCGACGCCGCCAACCAATCGGCCGCCGACGCGATGCCGACTGCCGGTGAGCTGCTGGCCGCGTACATGGACGAGGCCGGACTCGACGCCGAGCCCGCCGATCTGCGCTGGTTCACGGCCTTCGCCTACTACAAGCTCGGCGCCGCGATGTCGGTGCTGGCCAAGCGCAATCGCCGTCAGCCCGCGCCCGATCCGGGCCTGGAGCTCGCCGCGCGGACGCTGGCGCCGATGCTGGCCCGCGGGCTCGAGCTCGTCAGCTGAACGCGAGGCGGGCCCGAGCCGCTCGAGCTCCTCGGGCTCGGGCCGCACCCGGCGGCGGTAGCCGTCCACGGCACGATCGACACGCGCCAGGTCACCTCCGAAGCCGACGGCCCACAGCAGGAAGCCCAGCGACCACATCCGCGGCGCCCGTCCAGCGCCCGCCCAGTCCACGAGCACCATCCGGCCGTCCCCCGGCGCCACCACGTTGGCCATGACGAAGTCGGGGTGGGTGAACGCCGCGGGGAGGCCCGCGCCGGTGTCGAGCTCCTCGACGTCGATGCGCAACGCCTCGTAGTGGCGGCGCCCGCGGGCCGGCATCGAGGAGCCGGCCTCCGCGACGAGGGTGCGCAGCGCCTCGGCCTCCGCCCCCGGGTCGCCGTCGGCGAGGTGATGCCAGGCGCCGCCGGCGCGCTCGGGCGGGTCATCGAGGGTCTGCAGGCGACCCAGCAGCCAGCCCAGCGCGCGCAGGCCGCCGGCGGCCACGATCGCCGCCCGGCGCTCCTGCGACGGGACCGGCGTGACGTACGTGGTGACGAGCAGTGGCTGGGACTCGAGCTCGGAGACGGGGTGATCGGCGGCCAGGCGCTCCGCCGGATAGTCCTGCTGCGCGAGCCACCTGAGAACCTCGGCGTCGCCGTCGACGCGGTCGCGAGGCCGCACCGCCGGGAAGAGGCGCGCGACCCAGCTGTCGCCGTCGGCGCGGTCGACCCGATAGACGCCGAGGTCGAGCTGGACGATCTCGGTGACGCGGACGCCGTAGACGTCGCTGAGATGCGCCGCCAGCTTCGGGACCCCGCGGCGGGCGGCGGTGCGCAGCCCCGGACTGTCGACCCCGGCGCTCACCGAGGCGCGGGGCGGGCGCCCGTGAACCCGAACAGCCGCCCGGCGATCCGGCGCAGCTGGAGCTCGTCGGAGCCCTCCGTGATGCGGTAGCGGCGATGGTGGCGGTAGATGAACTCGAACGGGAGCGCGCGCGTGTAGCCGAGGCCGCCGTGCACCTGGATGGCGCGGTCGGCGGCGTCGCAGGCCAGCCGGTTGGCGCGATAGTTGACCATCGACACCTTGTCCGAGACGCTCGTCTTGGCGCTGGTCGAGGCGCCGTCGCCGGCCGCGTCCATCTCCCACGCCGTCTTGTAGAGCGTGTTGCGCACGAGCTCAGCCTCGGTCTGAAGCTCGACGAGCTGCCACTGGATGCCCTGGTAGTCGGCCAGCGGCTTGCCGAAGATCACCCGCTCGCGCGCGTAGGCGATGCTGCGGTCGATGCAGAACTGGGCCGCGCCGAGCGAGGAGGCCGCCTGGCGGATCCGGTTCTCGTGCACGAACAGCTGCGCGCAGTCAAGCCCCCGGTCGACCTCGCCGATGACGGCGTCGTCTGAGACGCGGACGCCGTCGAGCGTGACCTCGCCGTGGTCGGTGGGCATGTTGAACGACCAGTGGTAGTAGGGGACCTCCAGACCGGGGGTGTCGACGTCGACCAGGAACGCGGAGATCCCCTGGGCCTTGCCGTCCTGGCCCGAGGTGCGGGCGAACACGAGCACGGCGTCGGCGACGTCGATGCCCGTGATGAAGCGCTTGACGCCGTCAAGGACCCAGCCCTGGCCGTCGTCGGCCCGGCGGGCGGTCGTCTCCAGCCAGGTGGCGTCGCTGCCGTGGCCGGGCTCGGTGAGCGCGAACGCGATGGCGAGCCGCCCGTCGACGAGCGGCTCGAGGTAACGGCGCTTCTGCTCGGGGGTGCCGTACTCGTGCAGGACGAGTACGAGCGGCTCGTTGGCCACCACGGAGGCCTCGTGGGTGAGCTCGGCGTGCAGGCCCGGGCCGCGATGGGCGAGGTGCTCGCGGATGAGCGCCATCGCCAGGTTGGAGCCGTCGCTGCCGCCCAGCTCGGCCGGGAAGGGGTATTGGTAGAAGCCGGCGTCGATGGCCAGGCGCCGGGCCTGGGCCAGCACGTCGCGCCAGCGCTGGGTGGGAATCCCGCCGCGCTCGACGTCGGTGCGCGCGAACTCCCGGCGATGATCGAACAGGTCCGGGTTGGCCTCCTGGATCGGCACCAGCTCGCGATCGATGAAGGCGTCGATCGACTCCAGCAGCGCGGTCACGTCGGCGGGGATGGTCAGATCCAAGGGTCGGCACTCCTTTTGGCGATGGCGGCGGGCCGGGCACGGCCGCGACCGTCGATTATCGTGTGCCGATGGGCGTTCGGGCCATCGGGATCAACCACGTCGCCTTCGAGGTGCGCGATCTCGACGAGGCGCTGGAGTGGTGGGGGCGCTGGTTTGCCTTCGAGTTGCGGGGGCGGCGGGCAACGATGGCGTGGATCGACCTCGGCGACCAGTTCGTCGCCCTCAGCCAGGTCTCCGGTAGGCCGGGCGGCGCGGCTGACGCCGCGCGCCATGTCGGCCTGGTGGTCGAGGACAAGGAGGCGCTGCGCACTGCGCTGCGCGAGGGCGGCGAGGACGTCCGCTCCTCGGGATCGCTGCGCGTCCGTGACCCGAGCGGCAACGTGATCGAGATCGTCGACTACCGCGACGTCCAGTTCTCAAAGACCGACGCCGTGCTGCATGGCATGGGGCTCGGCGCGCTGGAGAAGTCGGCCTCGGCGCGCCGGGAACTGGCCGACAAGGGCCTGCTCGGCGAGTGAAGTGTGCGCCCCCGCCGAGGGGGTACCGCAACTTATATGGCGGCTGGTGCGACCACCCGTGCCGGCCGTCTCTTTCTTCAGCGGCGTGAGGCAGGAGGCGTGATGCGCAGAGCATCCTTCATCGGCGTGGCGGTCACCGCGGCAGCGAGCCTGGGCGTGTCGGGGATCGCCCCGGCCGCGGGGAAGCCCCGCCACAAGCGGAGCTTCACCGCGGTGCTGGCCGGCGCTCAGGTCAGCACCAACGGCAATCGGTTCGAGACCGTCTACCGGGTCATCCGCTCGCCCGACGGCGGCGGCGCCGCGGTCCAGGACGGGGTGCTGCTGGGCAGCACCTACCCGGCCACGAGCAACGACACGATGCGGCTGTTCTACGCCGACGGGGTGCAGCGCGTGTCGGACACCTTGACGCGCGCCGCCCCCCACACCGACGGGATCGGCGAGATCAGCGGCAAGGGGACGTGCACGACGGGCAGCGGGCTGCACAAGGGCGAGACGTGCACGTACACGATCACCGGCACCTACGACCTGAACACGGGCGTGACGAAGCTGCGCTTCGCCGGGACGTTCACGCGCTGACGGGCCGCTCCGGCGCTCAGACCGCGAGCGGCAGCGGCAGCTCGCCGCCGCAGTCCACCAGGGCCGCCACCGCGGCGGCGACGACGTCGGTTTCGGCGGGGTCAAGCTGGTGTGGACGCCGCGCGAGCCAATCGGCCAGGCGTGACCCGTGCAGATAGACGCAGCGGCCGTCGGTGACGCACCCGGCCGGGAACTCCGACCAGATCACGACCGCGGCCTGAACCCACAGGCGCCGGCCGGTCACCCGCTCCACGTCGTGGCGCATGGCGGAGGCATCGGCGAGGGCGCGCGGGCGCAGCCGCTCGATCCGAGGCGGGGCATCAGGACTCGGCCGGCGCTCCAGGAGAAGCTCGCCGCCCCGCATGGTCACCACGCCGTCGGGGCTGATGCTCTGGAGCACGATCACGCCGCCCTGGCCGATGGCGATGTGGTCGAACGTGGTGTCGAGCCCGCGCACGTCGTGCTCAAAGCGCCAGCCGGCGCTTTGGAGAGGCTCGAGGGCGCCGGCCGTCCGGTGCTCGGCGCGCAGGTCGATATATGCCCTGCCCGCCCGGCGGCGGGCCGGCCCGCCGCCGCGGCGTAGCGCCACCCAGGCGCCGGCGCCGCCACCGGCGATGACGCCGGCCAGCCAGGAGACCTCATGGCCGTCGAAGATGAGCACGAGGACACCGATCACGACGACGCCGAGCGGGGCGGTCAGCTCGGAAAGCCGAGCGCGGGCGCGGGCGCGCCGCCGAGCGGGCGGGCGGGCCTCCATATCAGCGTTCATATCGGTTGGCTGATTGTCCATTCTCATCCACCGGTTAAGTCGACCGTTTGGCGATGTGCCTAAGTCGTGGTGCCCCGTTGTCGCGTTATTCGTGTCAAATCAACGCCCCGAGAGACCGCCGACTTGCTGGCGTGGGTCGTATTACTCTCGTTTACGCTGCGTCGCCGGCCAGCATGCGAGAGGCCCGCCGGGCGCCCTCCACCAGGGAGCCGAGCTTGGCCCACGCGATCTGCGGGTGGGAGCGACCTCCGAAGCCGCAGTCGGTGCCCGCGACGACGTTCTCAACGCCGACGGCCTCGGCGTAGCGGACGATCCGCTGAGCGACGAGGTCGGGATGCTCGACGACGTCGGTGGAGTGGGTGACGACCCCGGGGACGAGAACCCGGCCCGGGGGGAGCGCGACCTCGCGCCAGACCGCCCACTCATGCTCGTGGCGGGCGTTGGCACCCTCGATCAGATAGGCGTGCGCCTTGACCTCGAGCAGGACGTCGACGAGCTGCGCCAGCTCGATGTCATAGGCGTGGGGGCCATGCCAGGAGCCCCAGCACATGTGGTAGCGAATGCGATCCTCGGGGATGTTGCGCAGAGCGTGGTTGAGCGCCTGGACGCGGACACGGCAGCGGTCGCGGAATGCCTCCAGGCCCATCTGGATCCCGATCCGGTCCCACAGCGCCGGCAGCCACGCATCGTCGACCTGGAGGACCAGGCCCGACTGCGCGATGAGCTCATATTCCGAGCGCAGCGCCTCGGCCAACGCGTACAGGTACTCCTCGTCCTCGCGGTAATGGCGGTTGGCGCGGTAGACCTCGAGGCTGGCCGGGGCCGTAGAGGTGAGAAACGCGTCCTCGCCGGGATCGGCAGCTTGGAGCAGCTCGATCTCGCGGCGCACGGCCTCGTGGCCGCGGTAGCTCACAGGCCCCGTGCAGACCCAGCGGACCCGGCGGGTGCTGATCTGGTCGCCCGGCGTGTAGAACAGCGTCCCGCGCTCGGTGGCGTGGCGGTAGAAGTCGGCGAAGGCGGCGCGATCGGCGCCCCGCGCGATCAGCGGCGGCTCGTCGGACGGAGGCTCGACCTCGAACCCCTCGAAGCGATCGTCGGCGAACGACAGCCAGTCGCCGCCCTTCGTGTATTCGCCCTCGTTGACGAGGTCCAGCCCGATCTCACGCTGGCGCGCGACCACCTCGGTGACGGCCGCGGTCAGCTCCTGTTCGTTCGCGGGCGCCGGCTCGGACAGATTGGGCAGGCTGCCTGCGTGCGTAGTGAGAATGCGGTCGGTGCTGCGCCTCATCGAGGCGCCGATGCTTTCACAGACGTGCGTCTGAGGCACCTCGGGCGGGGTTGCCGGCGGAATTTGAGGCACCTGACTACCGCCTGGCCTCCGACTCGGAGCTCATCGACGCGGCTGCCCAGAGCAGCCTCGGCGCGGGTACCTCGACGACCGACCGGGACGGCAACCCTCGGGTGGTACCGGGCGGCAACCCGAGCCCTGGCCCCGGCACCGGCGGGAACCCGGGCCCCGGCACCCCGGGCACCGGAACGCCGTCGACCGGCTCCCGCCCCACCTCTCCTCCCCACACCGCGACGGCCATGCGCCGGCATCGCCGCGTGACGGTAGGGTCGCTGACCGCCGGTCTGGCCGCAGGTCACAAGGCCGCGCTGACGCTCGCGCTGGACCGGACGGGCCGCGCGCTGCTGGCGAGCACGGGCAGATTGGCGGTCACCGTGAAGGTGACCGTGCGCAACGGAGCGCGGACGCTGACGGTCGAGACCGCGCACGTGACGCTCACGTCCAGGCCATAGAATCGCGGCGCAAGCGAGCCAAAGGAGAGGGAGATGGGCGACGCACAGGTCAAGTTCACGCTGGCCGAGCGAGACATCCCGACGCACTGGGTCAACCTCATGGCTGATCTTCCCGGCGACGCCCCTCCCCCGCTGCACCCGGGGACCAAGGAGCCGGCGGGACCGGATGACCTCTCGCCGATCTTCCCGATGTCGCTGATCCTCCAGGAGGTCTCGGCCGAGCCGGAGATCGAGATCCCCGAGCCGGTGCGCGAGGCCTACAAGCTGTGGCGGCCCACCCCGCTGTTCCGCGCCCACCGGCTGGAGAAGACGCTCGATACGCCGGCCCACATCTACTACAAGTACGAGGGGGTCTCCCCGGCGGGATCGCACAAGCCCAACACCGCGGTGGCGCAGGCCTACGAGAACGCCGCCGCCGGCATCAAGAAGCTGACGACGGAGACCGGCGCCGGGCAGTGGGGATCGTCGCTGGCCTTCGCCTGCCGGCTCTTCGGCCTGGAGTGCGAGGTGTGGATGGTCGGCTCCAGCTATGACCAGAAGCCCTACCGCCGCTCGATGATGCAGACATGGGGGGCCACGGTGCACCGCTCCCCGTCGGACCTCACCCAGTCGGGGAAGGCCAACGCGGAGCACACCACCGGCTCGCTGGGGATCGCGATCTCCGAGGCGGTCGAGGTGGCGGCGCAGAACCCGGACACCAACTACTCGCTGGGCTCGGTGCTCAACCATGTGCTCCTGCACCAGACGGTCATCGGACAGGAGGCGCTCGCGCAGATGGAGATGGCCGGCGAGTACCCCGACGTCGTCGTGGCGTGCGTGGGCGGCGGCTCGAACTTCGGCGGACTGACGATCCCGTTCCTGCGGCGCAACATCCGCGACGGCGCCGCCACGCGGTTCGTCGCCGCCGAGCCGGCGGCGTGCCCCACGCTCACCCGCGGCGTCTATGCCTATGACTTCGGCGATACCGCGGGGCTGACACCGCTGATGCCGATGTACACGTTGGGTCACGACTTCGTGCCGCCCCCGGTCCACGCGGGCGGGCTGCGCTACCACGGCGACTCGCCGCTGGTGTGCGCGCTGGTCAAGGCCGGGATGGTGCAGCCGCGCGCCTACCGCCAGAACGAGACGTTCGAGGCGGCGGTCCGCTTCGCCCGCACCGAGGGAGTCATCCCGGCCCCCGAGCCCGCGCACGCCATCCGCGCGGTCATCGAGGAGGCCGAGGCGGCGCGGGAGGCGGGCGAGGAGCGCGTGATCCTGTTCGGCCTGTGCGGCCACGGCCACTTCGACCTCAGCGCCTACGACGCCTTCCTGGCGGGCACTCTCGAGGACCCGGAGTTCTCGGACGCCGACATGCAGGCCGCGCTGGCGCGTCTGCCGGAGGCCCCCGCCCTCACCTAGGCGGTAGGGGCGGCGCCCCCGGGACGCTTGGGTACTTTTCGACCCCTCCGGGGTCAGGCGCATCAACACCGCCCTCGGCGGTGTGACCCACCCGCGGGCGTCAGCGATCTTGCAGGGCGCGCAGGGGAAGGCTGCCTGCTCGGGCTCAGAACCAGTGCAATATGCCGTTTTCCTGTCAGACGGGCGAGAGGCGTGGGAAGCATCGGACGACGGTGACAGCCCCCTCCCCCTTCATGACCCGGGATCAGTCCGCGCTGATCTCGTTCACCCCGATGCACTCGCTGGGCGAGGAGGGTGAGCTCATCGAGACGATCCAGCAGCTGTCGCTGGCGCGCTCGGTGAGCCAGATCCAGGCCATCGTCCGCCACACGGCCCGGCGCCTGACCGGCGCCGACGGCGCGACGTTCGTCCTGCGTGACCGGGACATGTGCCACTACGCCGACGAGGACGCCATCGCGCCGCTGTGGAAGGGCCAGCGCTTCCCGATGAGCGCCTGCATCAGCGGCTGGGTGATGCTCAATCGCGAGCACGCGATGGTGCCCGACATCTACGCCGACGACCGGATCCCGGCCGACGCCTACCGCCCGACGTTCGTCAAGAGCCTGCTGATGGTCCCCATTCGCCGGCTGGCGCCGATCGGCGCGATCGGCAACTACTGGGCCGAGCACCACGAGCCGTCGGACCGCGAGGTGATGCTGCTCCAGGCGCTGGCGGACTCCACCGCGGTGGCGATGGAGAACGTGCGGATGATCGCCGAGCTCGAGGCGGCGCGGCGCGACAGCCTCATGCGGCTGGCGATCGCGGCCGAGTACCGCGATGACGGCACGCATCGCCACCCCCAGCGAGTGGGACGGACCGCGATGGAGCTCGCCCGGGTGCTGGGGATGGACGACGACCAGGCGTCGCTCATCGGCCAGGCGGCGGAGCTGCACGACGTCGGCAAGCTGGCCATCCCGGACTCGATCCTGCTCAAGCGCAACAGGCTGGCCGACCACGAGTTCGAGAAGCTCAAGACCCACACCACCGCCGGGGCGGCGATCCTGAGCGGCGGCCAGTCGCCGCTGATGGCGCCCGCCGAGCAGATCGCGCTCACTCATCACGAACGCTGGGACGGCTCCGGCTACCCCAACGGGCTCAGCGGCTACGACATCCCCGTCACCGGGCGCATCGTCGCGCTGGCCGACGTCTTCGACGCGCTCACGCACCCGCGCCCGTACAAGCACGCGTGGAGCCTCGACGCGACGGTGTCGGAGATCCGCTCGCTGCAGGGCCGGCAGTTTGACCCGTCGGTGGTGGGCGCCTTCATGGAGCTCGACCCCGCAAGCCTGGTCGAGCTGCCGCTCGACGCGCCGGTGCTCTGAGGAGTCCCGGGCGCCGCGCCGCAGCTCAGACGCGACCGGCCGTCGCGTCGTCGATGCCGCGGCGCAGCAGCATCGGGTTGCTCCTCCTCGAGCGCCTGCAATCCGCGCGTGGCGGACTTGATGCCCGGGAGCTTAGCGCTATGTGCGGTCCGTCACACTCCCGGTGGATCTAGACCGGCGAAGAGGGCCGCGCCAGACCCTCGGCGAGGTCCCCGAACCCCGGCGCGATGATCGCGCCCGGCTGGGCGATCAGCTCCTCGGCGACAAGGGCCTCCGTCGTCAGCATCAGCGCCGCCACCGAGGCGGCATGCTCGATGGTCAGCCGCGTCACCCGCAGGGGGTCGATCACGCCGTCGTCGAAGAGGTCGCCGAACTCGCCGCTGAGCGCGTTGAGCCCGTGCCCGGGCGGCATCGTGCGGACCTGGTCGACCACCGCCTGGCCGTCGTAGCCGGCGTTGGTGGAGACCCAGTACAGCGGCTCGGACAGCACCGCGCGGATGACCTCGGCGCCGCGCAGGTAGTCCCCGGTCAGCCCGGTGTCGTCGAGCGCCGTCTCGGTGCGCAGCAGCGCCGTTCCTCCGCCGGCGACGATGCCCTCGCTGACGGCGGCGCGGGTCGCCGACAGCGCACCCTCGCAGCGACGCAGCTTCTCCTTGAGCTCGGGGCCCGTGGAGGCGCCGACGTGGATGACCGCCAGGCTGCTCGACAGCCTGGCCAGCCGCTCGCGCAGGACCTCGATGTCGGTGTCCTGGGTGGCCCGCTCGAGCTCGACGCGGATCTGCGCCAGGCGCGCCTCGACCTCATCCGGGGTCCCCGCCCCCTCCACGAGCACAGTGGCGTCCTGGGTGATGACGACGCGTCGGGCGGAGCCGAACGTCTCGGGCGTGACGTGCTGGAGGGTGAGGCCCGCCTCCTCGGCGACGACCTCGGCGCCGGTGAAGGCCGCCAGATCGTGCAGGTGGGCGATCCGGCGATGGCCGAAGCCCGGGGCGCGCACCACCGCCGCCTTCAGAGTGCCGTGCTGATTGTTCTGGACCAGCAGTCCCAGCGCCGCGCCGTCCACCTTCTCGGCGAAGATGACCAGCGGCCGCGGCGATTTCATCACCGCGTCGAGCGTGGGCATCAGGTCCTGGATGTGGGCGATGGGCTTGTTGGTGAGCAGGATGTAGGGGTCGTCGAAGACCGTCTCCATCCGCTGGGTGTCCTGGATGAGGTAGGGCGAGAAGTGGCCGTTCTCGATGTGCATGCCCTCGACGAACTCCACGTCGATCCCCGGCAGATCCGCCTCCTCGATGGTGACGACGCCCTCGGGCCCGACGCGGTCGAGCGCCTGGGCGACGGCCCCGCCGATCCGCTCGTCCTCCTTGGCCGCGATGGTGGCGACGTGCATGAGGTCGTCGCGGCCCGCGACGATCCGCGCGCCGCGGCGCAGCTCGGCCACGACGATCTCGGTGGCGTCCTCGATGCCGCGGCGCAGGAGCATCGGGTTGGCTCCCTCCTCGAGCGCCTTCATGCCCTCGCGGATGATCGCCTGCGCCAGCAGCGTCGCCGTGGTCGTACCGTCACCGGTGAGATCCGAGGTCTTGGTCGCGACCTCCCTCACCAGCTGGGCGCCCATGTTCTTCAGCGGATTGGACAGCTCGATCTCGCGGGCGATCGAGACGCCGTCGTTGGTGATGATGGGCGCGCCGGTCAGCCGCTCCAGCACGACGTTGCGGCCCTTGGGCCCGAGGGTGACGCGGACCGTGTTGGCCAGCTCGTCGACGCCGGCGGCCAACAGCTGGCGCGCCTCGTGGTTGAAGTAGAGGATCTTGCCCATGCTGTGTGGCCCCCTTCTAGGCGCCGGCGGGAATGAGGATGCCGCGGCCCTGCAGACGCCCGCCATCGAGGTCGGCCATGGCGTCGTTGATGGCGTCGAGCGGGTAGGTGCTGGTGTGGAGCGTGACCTTGCCCTGAGCGGTCAGGGTCATGAGCTCCTGCAGGTCGGCGTAGGTGCCGACGAGGTTGCCGATGAAGGAGATCTCGCGGCTGATGACGTCGATCGTGGGGATGTTGATGTTCTCGCCGTAGCCGATGACGTAGTAGAAGCCGCCATCGCGGACCATCGCGACCCCGTCCTCGATCGCGCCCTTCTCCCCGACGAAGTCGATGATCGCCTCGGCGCCGAAGCCGTCGGTCATCTCCTTGACGGTGTCGACATGGGTGCCGTCCACCTTCACGGTCTGGTCGGCGCCCATCTCGCCGGCCAGCGCCAGCGCCTTCTCCGATGGGTCGATGACGATCACCTCGGCCGGCGTGTAGGCCTTCAGGCATTGGATGCCGATATGCCCGAGGCCGCCGGCGCCGATGACCACCACGCGCGTGCCCGCGCCCAGTACCGGGATCGCCTTCTTGACGGCGTGGATCGCGGTGAGGCCGGCATCGGCGAGCGCGGCGATGTCCTTGGGCTCGAGGCCGGGGCCGAGCTTGACCACCGAGCGCGCGGAGGTCTTCAGCAGGTCGGCGAACCCACCGTCGCGGTCGATACCCGGAAACGAGCCGTTGAGGCAGTGCATGTCGTCGCCGACGCGGCAGGGCAGGCACAGGCCGCAGGAGATGTAGGGATGGACGATGACGGTGTCGCCGACCTCGACGTTGCTGACGCCCGAGCCGATCTCGTGCACCCAGCCCGCGTTCTCATGACCGGGGGTGTAGGGCAGCTTCACGCCGGACTTCTCGGCCCATTGGCCCTCCTGGATGTGCAGGTCGGTGCGACACAGGCCGGCAGCCCCGATCCGCACGATCACGTCAAACGGACCGTCGATCTTCGGCTCGTCGATCGAGTCAAGCGCCAAGGCATCGTGGTAAGCGTGGAGCCTCGCGGCCTTCATCTCCCTACCTCCTGTGTCTCTGGGTCAAGGTTGTGGCGGAAGGCCAGCAGCGAGCGGCAGATGCCGCCGTTGGCCTCGAGGCTGGTGCGCACCAGGCGGCCGGCCCGCAGCCACCGCGTCAGCTGATCGGCTGTGACGCGCTCGCCGTTGGGAGTGACGAACGCGGGCGCATCGGGCGTGCACGCGATCCCGAGCGCGACGCGCAGCTCCAGCGCCCGGCTCGCGGTGGCGTCGCCGGCTGGCAGATCGGCCACGGAGGCCGCGGCCACGTCCGCCTGGGTCCAGCCGCCGGCCATGAGCCGCTCGCAGACCACCGACTGGCGAGCGATCAGCGCCTTGCGGGTGAAGAGCTCGCGCAGGGCCTCGAGATCATCGTCGTCGGTCTCGCCGGGGAACGCTCCGGTGAAGCCTTCCTCGCGTCGCAGCGCCGCGTTGATCTCATCGCCCGTGTAGTGATCCTCCAGCTCGATGGTGACGTTGCGCACCCCCGGCACGCCGCCCGCGGCCCGCCGCGAGTCGGCGGCCATCAGGAAGGCGAAGTTGGGCGCGCACTGCGGCGTGGGCAGTCGCAGGACGACCGCGACGTCACCGTCCTCGCTCACTTGGCACGAGGTGACGAAGCGCAGCGTCGTGATCGGCTCGTCGAGCTCGGGGTCATAGACCGTGCCCAACGCGTCGAGGACCTGCTCGCGCAGACCCGCGCCATCCGCCGCCGATGGGGCGGCGGGGGCGCGAGTGGGGCGCGATCCGGCCTCCGGTCCGAGGGAGGCCGGGGTGCTCATCCGGCTTCGACGAGCTGCGCGTCGTCCTTGGCCGCGGCGTCGGCGTCGCCCATCCCGTCGGGCACCTTGATCCCGTACAGCTTGGCCGCGTTGAGGCCCAGGATCTTGCGCTTGCCGGCGGTGGTGAGCCGCGGGTAGTCCGAGAACTCGTCGTGGTCGGGGTCCGGGTAGTCCCAGTCCAGGAAGCCGTCGATCTGCCACTTGGGCTCCCAGATCCCGTAGTCGGATCCGAACAGCATCTTGTCCTCGCCGACCCAGAACAGCAGCTCGCCCATCACCTTGGCGAAGAACCGGGGGCGGGCATGCATGAGGCCACCGATGACGACGCTGAGGCCGGCGTAGACGTTGGGCTCCTGCGTCGCCATGAAGCAGAAGTCCTCGATCCGGGGCAGCCCGACGTGCTCGATGATGAAGTTGAGCTCCGGGTTGTCGGTCGCGGCCTTGTCCACGTCGCGAGGGTCAAACGCGTCCTTGTCCAGGGGCCAGATGGTCGGGCCCTTGTGGACGTGGATGTTCTTGATCCCCAGCTCCTTGCACTTGTCCAGGAACGGCTGGGTGGCGTCATCGTCCAGCCGCCAGCCGCGGGAACCGTTGTTCCACTCGGCGGTGTAGAGCTTGACGCCCTGGAGGTTCCAGCGCTTGGCGTCCTCCTCGAGCTGCTTGAGGCCGGCTTCGCCGTCGCGCGGGTCGAAGCGCCCGTTGACGATCAGCTTGTCCGGATACTTCTCCATCAACGCGGCGTTCTGCTCCGCGCTGTTGAAGCCCTTCGTGTACCACTCCTTCAGATAGGTGGACTGGAAGATCCCCACGTCCACGCCGCCATCCTCGAAGACGTCCTTGACGAAGTCCTCGTGGGTGTAGCTCATGAACTTCTCGATCGGCCAGTGCGTCTCGGCCGGGCCCAGGCCCATGTAGGCGTGGAAGCACTCGATCCACCCCTTGGCGTACTGCTCCTGTCCCTTGACCCAGTTGTCCGGCCCGGCGGACCACATGTGGAGATGGCTGTCGACGATGAAGTACTTCTCGCCGTTCTTTTCGTACATCTCTCCCTCCCTACTCAGCTGAGAGCTTGCAGGTCGAAGCTAATGTACTCCGCCGCATCCTCGGGGTTGGCAAACATGATGATGCGGTCGTCGAGGACGACCATCCGCCCGTAATGGGTGGACATGATCTCCTCGAAATCGTCGTTACCGAAGTCGTCCCACCCGAGCGCCTCGGCGCATTCCTCGTAGACGATCTCGAACTTGTTGTCGCCGTCGACCCGGATCATCGAGGGCAGCACCTCGACGGTGACGCCGTCCTTGTGGCGCATGACCTCGGCGACCACGTAGCCCACCTGGTTGTTCATCAGGGTCACGCCGGCGCGGTTGGACGACGTGCGGTCCGTCTTGAATCGGTCGTTGCCGGTGCTGCTCATCGATCGAGCTCCTTTGGGTCGAGTCGTAGGTCGGCGAGGAGCTCCTCGTAGCGCCGTCGGGAGTGCTCCAGGGATTCCTCGAAGCGGATCACCTTCTCGCCCGGCTGCGACCAGATCGGCTGCAGCGTCCGGGCAGCGCTGACGCTGACCGGGGTCCACCGTTCCAGCCAGGTCTGCATCATGGCCCGGTTCTGCTCGCCGTGCTGCTCGTCCTCTGACAGCATCGCGAACAGCCGGCGGGAGACACGCAGGTCGCGTGCAGTGTCTGACTCGCCGGCGCCCATCAGCGTCGGAGTGACGAAGTCGCCCTGGAGAGCGGCGACCTGCATCACGAACTCCGAGCGGAACAGCTCGCCCACCAGCGGCTCAAACACGATCGTGGCAGCGAAGAAGGCCTCGGCCCAGTCACGGATGGCCGTGAGCTTCTCGACGTTTTCGCGCACGCCCTGCCAGATTGGATCGCTGATCCAGGCCTCCTTGTGGGCCGCGCCGTCGAAGCCCTCGAGCGATTCGGAGAGTTCGAGGTTGTAGAGGATGATGTCCTGGCCGAACCGCAACTTGTGCGCCGAGGCCACCGACAGTGCGTTGTTGATCATGTTGGTGGGCGCGTCGCGCTGGGCCGGGAGATAGACGTGCATACCGATCCCGTGCTCGACGTGAGCCCAGGCGCTGACGTGACGCTCCACCGTCTTGATCCAGCCGCTGTTCCATCCTTCGAACGCTCGGGCGGCCTTGGCGTTGGCCAGGTTCTGTCCGATCTGCCGCACGACGTTGGCGTTGTTGCGGTAGATCGTCTGCTCCCACTCCTCGTTGGGATCCAGGAACAGATGCCAGTTGGAGGACTTGAGCGCGGTCCACTCCTGCGGGTAACCGCCCGTGCCGTCGGCAAAGCCGTAGATCCAGCCCTGGAGGAGATGACGATCGGGGTCGGGCTGGACGTCCACGGTGACGTCCTCGTAGATCGTCGCCCGCCGCTTGGCCGGGGTGAAGTAGTTATAGGTCCGACTTCCGGACGAGGGGAACTCCTTGGCCCCCGCCTCGGCATCGGTGAACACCGGCTTGGGAACGCTGCGCTCTTTGACGGGCGCTTCAGTGTCGGTTGCCATCGATTGCCTCTCTCCTCTCCGCGCTCAGGGCGCGGTGGTCGTGAACTTGTCGTAGTAGACCCGTGACTCGGGGACGCCCCCCTGATCCAGCATCGCGATGGCGGCGTCGACCATCGGCGGCGGACCGCACAGATAGGCGTCCACCTCCCCCAGCTCCTCCTCGAGCCGGGTCACCACATCCGTGATCAGGCCCCGCTCACCGTCCCAGTCCGTGTCCTCGTCGCAGTGCGACAGGGCCGGGACGAAGCGGAAGTTGGGCAGACGGCGCTCGAGCTCGGCCAGCTCGTCGAGGTGAAACAGGTCGCTGGGCCCTCGGGCGCCGTAGTAGTAGACGGCGGGGCGCTCATTGCCCTTCTCGGCCATCGACCGCAGCAGCGCGAGGATCGGCGCCATCCCCGCCCCGCCGCCGATGAACAGCAACGGGCGCTCGGACTTCTCCCGCAGGGTGAAGACCCCGTAGGGCCCGGTCACCTGGACCTCGTCCCCGGGCTTGAGCCGCTCCTCGGCGAGCAGGCTCGAGAACTGGCCGTCGGGATAGATCTTGATCATGAACTCCAAGTGGGAGTTGCCGGGGAGATTCGCCATGGAGAAGGAGCGGACGTCGTCCGTGCCCGGAATCGTGATGTCGACGTACTGCCCCGGCTTGAAGGCGAGCTCGTCATCGCCGGAGAGCTCAAGCCGCCGGATGTCGTGGGTGAGCTCCTCGATCGCCTCCACCCGCATCGACTGCGTCTGGAGTGCCACGCCGGAGCGCAGCACCTCCTCGTCGTAGTTGATGAGCTCGACCTCGAGATCGGTGACGGCGTGTGCCCGGCACAGCAGCGTCCACCCCTCCTCCTTCTCGAAGTCGTTGAGGGCAAACGTCGAGTACTTGTCGAGGTCGACCTCGCCGTCGAGCAGGAACGACTTGCATGCCGCGCACTGGCCCTCCTTGCAGCCGTGCATGAGCATCAGCCCCTGGCGAAAGGCGCCCCGCAGAACGGTCTCGTCCTCGTCGACCTCGAACTCGATGCCGACCGGCTCGAGCCGGACCTGAAATGTCTCACCCATGGCGTCGTGCCCCAGGAGTGCCGAAGAGGCGACCGGTCATGCGTTTCAGACCGATCGCCTCACGTTCGGCAGATCCCGGGCTAGCTGGCGGCCTCCGCAGGCTTGCGGCCGGCGGGACCTCCGCGCTTGTACTCGGCCACGTGGGCCTCGCGGTCCTCGGGTGTCATCTCGTTGAGGAGGATGTTGGGGCTCTGGACGGTGTGCCCCTTCATCTCCTTCAGCGTCCACATCTTCTTGGGATCGAGATCCAGATGCGGTTGCGGGACGAGGGTCTCGCCGTCGTCACGCACGTAACCCAGATCTGAGATGCACTCCGCCAGGTCGTACCCGTGGTACATCGTCTCCCACTCGCGCTTGCCGGTGAGCTTGCCCATCGACGGGGTGGCGCGGCCCTTGTACTCGGACCGGAAGGCGACCGCATCGGTCCAGTGACAGGTCTCCGAGCAGTACGTGCGGACCTGGCCGTCGACCTCGTCGACCACCATGTCCTCGCGGATCAGGCATGGGACCATGCAGCTCCAGCACCGGTGCGGATACACGTAGTCGGTGTCGGCATCGAACGGGATCGGCGCGTGGCCGTTCTTCTTGGAGAGGTCGCCGTAGCGCTCCCACCACTTGCCGTACTTGTCGTACCAGCCGGGGTACTTGTGCTCGAACCACTCGAAGTCGCGGTCGTCCATGCCGTCGATCCGCCAGTAGTTGAACGGCCAGCCGGTGGCGAAGAACTGGGCGACCTCGTGGATGTAGCCCTTGTTCCAGATGCGGTTCCACGACTCCTCGATGAGGTCGTGGGGGATCACCAGGCCGTACTTCTCCAGCGGGAGCAGGTAGCTGCGGTAGTAATCGTCATAGATCCACCGTCGCCACGCCTCGGCGTAGCTCTCGCGGTCCTTGCGGCGGTCCTTGGTGCCGTACTCGATGAACGTCCCGATGGCGGCGTCGACGACCGCGTGGTTGTTCCACCAGGCATAGCGCAGGTCGCGCTCGAGCAGCTCGCGGTTGCGCTCGTCGGCCAGCGCCATGAGGATGATCGAGTAGCCGTTGGAGATGTGGCGGCTCTCGTCGGACTGGACCGAGTGAAAGACCGTCGGCAGCAGATAGTCGCCGTTGGCCGCGGCCTCGCCCGGCATGGCCACGAACAGCACGTTGGTGAACGCCGTCTCGGCGACGATCGTCAGGTAGATGTTGGCGGCCGTGATGGCATCGCCGGTGATGAAGCCCTCCCCGAACTGACGGCCGATGGTGCCGGCATAGCAGTTCTGGAACGCCTTCTCGGTGATGTCGAACCCGGCGGGGTCGATGTAGTGGTTCATGTACAGCCGCTTGAGGTTCATCTGGATCGTCGAGTGGCGGACCTCGTCGATCATCTGGATGGCCAGGCCGTTGTGAACCTCGGGGTTGGGCACGGTGCCGATCGTCAGCGGCATCGCCCGCGCAGCCGAGATCTCCGGGAACGGGATGATGGACAGGAACAGCTTCTGCCACTCCATCCAGCGCTCCTGGACCTGGCGGAACATGTTGCCGCGGATGGCGCCGTCCATCGCCCCGAAGACGCGATTGTCCTTCTCCTCCTCCATCGGGAAGTAGGACCGCAGGACCTGCTTGAGCGGGTCCTTCTTGGGCGCCTTCTCGAAGGTGTAGTCGGTCGAGTACTTCTCGACCGGCGTGACGTACGTCGGCTCCCAGGAGAGCTCCTGGATCTTGTTGTGAGCCTTCGTGATGCTCGCTCTACTCACGCTTCTCTCCTTCGCTGGTTTCCCTCGTCACCGCATGCGCCCGTTACCGGGCCACGGCCCTGTTTTTTGAAGCTAAGCCGCGCAGATGGTCCTGACAAGAACCGGCGGGTTTTCGCATCTACTTGCAAGTTCTCCGGTCCTTCACGACACCGACGCCAGCGGGCGGCCCTCTGCGCCCGGAGCGGGCGGGCGGGTCTGCAGCTCGGCGCGACGGGCAGCGTGCCCCGCCACGTCGACGACGATCGGGGCGAGCTGCTCGCGATCGGAATCGAAGACGTTGGCGGTCATCGAGAGCCCGAGCGCCGCGACGAACTTGCCGCGGGCGTCGAAGACCGGGGCGGCGATGCAGCAGAAGTTCTCGTCGAACTCCTCGCGATCCACGGCGTAGCCGGCGTGGCGGACCTGTTCCAGCTCGGCGGCCAGCTGGTCGGGTGAGACGATCGTCAGGGGCGTGAAGGGCGTGAGCCCGCGCGCCACGTAGCGCGCGACTGCGCTGGGCGAGAGCAGCGAGAGCACCACCTTGCCCATGGCCAGGGCGTGAGCGCTGTCGCGGATCTCCGAGCCCAGGCCCGGCATGCGCGGCACCCCCTGGCGGCCGCAGAAGGCGACGATCTCGATGCGCCCGGCCTTGACCACGCCGAGGTAGGAGCGTTTGCGCGTCCGCAGGAACAGCTCGTCCACGCTGCCGGCCAGCCCCTCGTGCAGCGCCGGGCCGGAATGGGTGTGCTCGCCGACGGCGGCGGTCAGCTCCTCAAGCCCGCGAGCGCGGCGATAGACGCCCTTGCTCTCGTGCACGGCGAAGCCCTCCTCGCACAGGCTGGTGAGCAGGTAGTACGCGGTCGACACGCTCTTGCCGAGCTCCTTGGCCACCTCGTCGGCGCGAACGCCCTCGGGATGCTCCAGCAGGAGCGCGAACACGCGGAGCACCGCTCGGGCGGTGCTGAGGCTGCGGCTGGACGCAGCGACGGGCGCGTCCGTGAGGACGCGTGCGTAATCACCCGGCACAGATCCGGCTCCTCTCTCTCCTGATCGGTGGCCGCCTGCGTGGCGGTCGCACTGCGAGTGATTCGACAGTAACCCACCCCTGGCCGGGTGGGCGTTACACCGGCGTTACACGCCCGCGTGCGGCGTGTCGCTGTGGCCGTCACTTCCGGCGTCGGCGCGCAGCTGGGCGATCCGCGACGCCGCGAGGCTGCGGCGGGGATCGGCAAACGGGAGGTTGGCGAGCAGCCTCTGCCACGCGGGCAGATCCGAGGTGCCCGAGGTTGTCTGCAGCCACGCCCACAGTGCGTCCTGGTCGCCCGCGCTCATCACCGACTGCCGCATCCAGCGCTCCAGCGCCTCGCGCTCATGGACCACGCCGGGCGCCCGCGAGCGGGGCAGCAGCGGGCCGGGATACCGGGTCGCCGCGTCACGGACCCGCCCGCGGTGCAGCAGGCCGCACACCTGCGCGACGTCGGAGAGCACGCCGGCGCGCAGACGGTAGTGCTCGGTCTCGATGACGTCCCCGAGCAGCTTGCGCAGGCGGCTGATCTCGACGCGGATCCCTCCACCGCGGCTGCTGTCGCCGTAGACGCCCTCGGCGAGCTGCTCACTCGTCATGCCCTCGGGGTTGGCGCACAGGAGGGTGAGGATCTCCGCGTGGCGCGGGCGCAGCGGGAGCTGGCGTCCTGACAGCTTCGCTTGACCGTCGCGGCCGAGCAGCGTCAGGCTGAGCACCGGGGCGGGGATGCCGCTGGGGATGGGCGCCGGGGTGGCCCGCAGCAGGTAGGCGTCCTCGCAGCCAAGGGCCTCCGCCACCGCCATGCCTCCGCTGAGCTTGACCGGCCCGCCTCCGGGCGGCAGCTTGAGGCGCCCGACGGGGAGCCAGCCGATGGGCTGGCTGGCGATGACGCGCCCGCTCGGCGCCACCAGCGCGCGCGGCCCCGGGCCCGAGGTGAGGTGGTCGCCGTAGCGGCTGAGTATCCGCCCGTCACGGTCGAGCATCTCGCAGCGCAGGTGCGCCTCCACGGCCTGCGCCGTCGCGGTGGCCACGGCCATGCTGTGCGGGTGCACGGTGGCCATCGCGCCGGTGAGGTCGATCACCCCGATGATCTGGCCGGTGTCCGGGTCATGCACCGGCGCGGCGGCGCAGGTCCACGATTGGACGATCTCGTTGAAGTGCTCGGAGGCGAACACCTGGACGGCGTGCTCGGCCGCCAGGGCGGTCCCGATGGCGTTGGTGCCCGCGCCGCCCTCGCTCCACAGCGTGCCCTCCGCGAAGTTCATGGAGTCCGCGGCACGAAGGCGCACAGTCGGGTTGCCCTCGACCCACAGCAGGATCCCGTTGGCGTCCGAGACGACGATCAGGTGGCGGGACTCGTCCGCGCTGGCGGCGAGGCAGGCGCGGATGAGCGGGGCGGTCTCGGCCAGCGGGTGGATCTCCCAGCGGGCCGTCGTCTCGTCGGCGTCGGCGACGATCGGCGCGATCCGCACCCCCGAGGGATCCACGCCGGCGGCCGCCGAGCGGCGCCAGGAGTCCTCGATGGGCGCGCGCATGGGGACGCCATCGCCGCGCTTTGACCGGTCCCAGCCTCCGCTGACGAATCGTTCCCAGGCTCGCCTGACCTCCCGCGCGCGCTGCGCGGGAGCGGTGGCCACGTCGATGGCCAGCCATGGATTCGACATCTCGTTTTGAGTCTAGGGGTTCCCGTCCCTGGCCGGGAGAGGTATGGCCGTGAGGCCCAGTGCCCCTACCCCGTGGAGTCGACCCACTCCTCCTTGGGTGGGTCCTGGGGGGTCGCGAAGTCGCCTTCGATGAGCTCGACGCGATAACCGTCAGGATCCTGGACGAAGCAGATCAGGGGAAGCTCCTCGCGCTCCCCAGGGTGATAGGGCGGCTTCTCCGGCTGGATGTCGTTGTCGTCGAGCCGCTCCAGGAGCGCATAGAGGTCGTCGACGACGAGCGCCATGTGGTTGTAGCCGTCACCGAGGTCGTAGGGCTCCTCGCGGCCGACGTTGACGGTGAGCTCCAGCACGTCGCCACCGCCGGGCAGGCCGAGGTAGACGTTGTAGGCCGAGCCGAAGTTGAGGCGACCGCGGTGCTCGAATCCGAGATGCGAGTAGAACCGCAGTGATCTTTCGATGTCCTGAACGCGTATGCAGGTGTGTATGTATCGGGCGGTCATGCGACGCAGAATAAACCCAATCCCGTGACGGATCCGAACCTTCGCTACCGAGTGCTGGACCATGCGCTGGAGGGCGCGTTGCTCCCGGATCCGGTGCTGCGCGTCGCGTCCCTGTACGGAGCCTGGGCGCGCTTTCGCGGCTCACTATTCGCCGAATCGTCATCCGCGTGCCCAATAGGCGTCCGCTGCCTTGCTCTCGCTGAGCGCCTCCCGAGTCTCGAACCCCGGGGCCAGGGAGGCGGTCGTCCCGGCCATGACCTCGTGGTGCTCGATGTTCAGCAGGCGCAGCCAGCTCTGCTGCCCCAGCGTGAGGCCAATGGCACAGCCGAGCTCGACGAGCTCTGGCTCGGTGAAGTGCTGGTGCAGGCGGTCCCAGAAGGCATCGTCGGTGTCGAGATGCCAGGCGATGGCCTCGGCGTAGGCGAGCGCCGCCTTTTGCCGCGGTGTCAAGGCGGACGCGGTCTCAAAGTTGAGCAGCTCGTCGTACTGGCCCTCCACCAGGCCGAGCCGCTTTCCCGCCTCCGAGCGCTGGTTGCCGCAGTACTCGCATTTCACCGTGCGGGAGATGTAGACGCGGCACAGCTCCTTGATCGCGTGGTCGCAGATGCCGTGGCGGAAGAGATCGTTCCAGCTGTTGGCGAAGAACCAGAAGGCGGCGGGAACATGCGCCCGCACCGCCGAGCTCTCGGGCCGCGGCGTGCCCTCCCGTGCGCAACGCTCCATCTCGGCGCGCATTTCCTCGGTCATCTCCGCCAGCGGGACGTAGCTGATGCGCTGCGTGGGGGGCATGTCCTCTCCCATAGCTCGGGTACGGCAATCGATTGCCATACCGTACCGCCAGCCGCGGCCCTGCTCCGTCGTGGCGTCAGTCGTCGCCCGCGTCCGGGCCCTTCCTGGGGGGCAGCGGGAAGAACCCCGAGGTGCGGCGGATGTAGTCCGCGTAGCCGGGCCGCCGCTGGCCGATGTCCTTCTCCAGCAGCCCGGCGCCGCTGACCCGGATGAGCAGCGTGCTCATGACCACCGGCCCGATGAACGTCCACCAGGTCCCGCCGGCGGTGAGCGCGACCAGCCACAGCCCCCACCACACGCAGAAGTCCCCGAAGTAGTTGGGGTGGCGGGTGTAGCGCCACAGGCCGCGGTCCATCACCTGGCCCTTGCTCTCCGTGCGCGTCTTGAAGCGGCGCAGTTGCTCGTCGCCGATGGACTCGAAGGCGAAGCCCACCACCCACAGCACCACGCCGGGGATCACCGCGGCAGACAGGCTGCCCCCGCGCCCGGCGGCCACCTGCACGGGCAGGGAGACGACGAGCACCAGCAGCCCTTGCAGCCCAAAGATCATCACCAGGCTCCACGGCACAAACCGGGCGCCCTGCCGCTCGCGTATCACGGCATACCGACGGTCCTCGGAACGATCGCCGAGCTTGCGAACCAACAGGTAGGTCCCCAGCCGCAGGCCCCACACCGCGGTCATGGCGAACAGCAGCCAGCGCCGCCCCACACAGCCGGTGCCGGCCACCGCGGCCACCGCCGCGACGAGCACGAACGCCGGCCCCCACGCCGGGTCGACGATCGACACATCGTGCAGGGCGATGCTGGCCAGCCACAGCGCCACCATCAGCACGGCGACGGCGATGGCGGCTTCGGCGGTGACCGATCCGGGCGCGGCGAAGACGGTGGCGAGCGCGGTGGTCATGCCCTCACCTGTTAAGAATGGCGATCGTGGACGACGACCCCGTCGATGCCCTCGACGACCTCATAGCCATCCCGCCCCTCGGCCCGCTGCGGATCCTCGACTTCTCGCGGATCCTGGCCGGGCCGTTCGCCACCATGCTGCTCGCCGACCTCGGCGCGGAGGTGATCAAGGTGGAGCGGCCCGGTACCGGCGACGAGACCCGCAGCTGGGGCCCGCCGTTCGATGACCAGGGCCGGGCCACGTATTTCCAGTCGGTCAACCGCAACAAGGACAGCGTGGTCCTGGACCTCACCAGCGAGCGCGACCTCGGCCGCGCGCACGAGCTCGCCGGCGCCGCCGACGTGGTGGTGGAGAACTTCCGCCCCGACGTCATGGACAAGCTCGGCCTCGGCTATGCGCAGCTGTCGGCCGAGAACCCGCAGCTGATCTTCTGCTCGATCACGGGCTTCGGCGCCGGCGCGGGCGCCGAGCTGCCCGGGTATGACCTGCTGGTCCAGGCCCTCGGCGGCCTGATGAGCATCACGGGATCCCCCGACGGCGAGCCTCAGAAGGTGGGGGTCGCGCTCGTCGACATCCTGGCCGGGCTGTTTGCCTCGGTCGGGATCCTGGCGGCGCTGCGCCACCGCGACCGCACCGGCGAGGGCCAGCGCGTGGAGGTCAACCTGCTCTCCTCCCTGCTGGCGGGGCTGGTCAACCAAGCGTCGGCCTACACGATCGCCGGGAGCGTTCCCGGCCGGATGGGCAACGCCCACCCGAGCATCTCCCCGTACGAGCTCTATGCCACCGGTGAGGGCGACCTCGTGCTCGCGGTCGGCAACGAGCGCCAGTTCGCGGCGCTGTGCGAGGTGCTGAGCGCACCCGAACTGGCCGCCGACCCACGGTTCGCGTCCAACAGCGGCCGGGTGACCAACCGCGCGGCGCTCAAAGTGGAGCTGATCGCGCGCCTGGCGGAAGCGCCGGCGTCTGCGTGGGCAGAGCGGCTCACCGCGGTTCGGGTCCCCGCGGGCGTGGTCAACGACCTGGCCGGCGCATTCGCGCTGGCGCAGGCCGTGGGCTTGGACCCGATCGTCGACGTGCCGTCGGCGGACGGACCGCCGGTGGCGCTGACGCGCAACCCCATCGGGCTGTCGCGCACGCCACCGACGTACCGCAGCGCGCCGCCCGCGCTACCCGATCACTGACGTCGGCTCTCGTCCCAGGCTTGAACGACGGTCTGAGCGGCGATCTGGCCATCGGCGAGCCGGAGCACGGTCGCGCACAGCACGTTGGTGCCGTCCGGATAGCGACAGGCCTCGCTGAACGCGGCGCCGCTGTCGTCAGCGACGCTGTGCTGGACGTGATGGCTCATGGCGCGCCCACAGAGGTCTCGGAGCCATGCCGCGATCTCATCGCGGCCGCGCACGAGCTGCGGCGCCCCCGGCTGGTTGATCCGGTCGGCGATCGTGATGACCGCGTCCGGCGCATACATCGAGAGCTGGGTCTCGGCGTCCCGTCCTTCGGCAGCGGCGCAGAAACGCGCGAGGTCGAAGGTGCTGCTCACCTGAGTGCTCATGGTGTTCCCCCGGTTGGTCCGTGGCCCCCGGTGGAGGCCGGTCGGTAGAGCGTCGCCAAACTTACCTACTAGTAGGTAGACCGTCAAGGGCAACTCCGTTACGATTGCGCTGTCATGGCGGCGACGCGGCCCAGCACCGAGATCGGTACCCGAGAGCGGATCCTCGACACGGCCGAGCGCCTCGTGCAGACGCGCGGGTTCAACGGCTTCAGCTACGCCGATATCGCCGCCGCGCTGGGCGTCACCAAGGCGAGCCTCCATTACCACTTCCCCGGCAAGGCGGAGCTCGGCGAGGCACTCATCAGCCGTTACAGCGAACGCTTCACGACCGAGCTCGAGCGGCTCGACGCCGGCGGCCTGACGGCGCCGGACAAGCTGACCGCCTACGCCGCGCTGTACGCCAACGTCCTACGGGAGGACCGGATGTGCCTGTGCGGCATGCTCGCCGCCGAGTACGAGACGCTCCCGGCACCGATGCGCGATTCGATCCTGCAGTTCTTTGACCACAACGAGGAGTGGCTACAGGCCGTGCTGGAGGACGGCCGCTCCGACGACTCGATGCGATTCGACGGCACCTCTGTTGACGGCGCGCAGATGATCCTCGGGGGCCTCGAGGGCGCGATGCTGGTGGCACGGCCCTACCACGACGTCCGCCGCTTCGAGGCGGCGGCGACGCGCCTCATCGCCGGGCTCACTGCGGCGCGCTGAGCGCCGCCTCGATGGCGGCGATGATCGCCGGATCCTCCGGCTTGGTCTTGGTCGGCCAACGTGCGATGAGCTTGCCGTCGGCACCGACGAGGTACTTGGTGAAGTTCCACACCGGCGGCCCGGACTTGGGCTGACGGGCCAGGTCGTCCCACAGCGGACTGGGGTCGGCGCGCACCGACGTCCGCTCGGTGAGCGGGAACTGCACGCCGAAGTTGCGCTGGCAGAACGCGCCGATCTCGTCGTTGTCTGAGTACTCCTGGTCGGCGAAGTCGGCAGACGGGGACCCGAGCAGCTGCAGGCCCCGCCCGGAGTAGCGCTCGTGCAGCTTCTGGAGCCCCTCGTACTGCGAGGTGAAACCGCACTTGCTGGCGGTGTTGACGATCAGAGTCGGCCGGCCGTGCAGCTCCGCGAGGTCGAACTCGCCGCCGTCGAGCAGGGTGACCCGGTGGGTGTACAGGTCGGTGGGCTCGTGCAGCTTGGGGGTCCGGCGGACATACATGCGTAGCGTGGAGACGATGCTCATGCCCCCAAGGGTAGGGGCTCTGATCGACGAATCAGCCGGCGACCGGGCGCCCGGCCGGCCTGGTGAACGCGATGTATCGGGGTGGGAAGGATCGGTCTGCCGGTCGCGTCTTGCCTTGCAGAGAACCGCGCAGGCCTGGAGCTCGACGCGCCTGGCGCCCGCCCCTTGCGCCACCAGGAAAGGCGTGTCAGAGGGGGCGCCCGCTCTCACCAAGCGGGCGCCCCACGCTCTGCGGCGCGGAACGGGGGCGCGGCGTCAGCTGGGGCGCGGCGGGGCGCGGCGGCGGTCAGCGGGGGCGCGGCGGGACGCGGCGGCGGTCAGCGGGCTCGGGTCCGGCGCAGGGCCGCCCCCAGGCCCATCAACGCAAGCCCGGCCGACAGTCCGGCGAGGACGTTGAAGCCGGTGTTGGGCAGCGTCGGGCCGGACGGGGCCGCTGCCGCCGCGGTCGTGGCCGCAGGCGTCGTCGTGGTGGGCGTGGTCGCCGCCGGCGAGGTGGTCGTCGACGTCGTGCTGGCCAGAACGATGATCGTGCCGTGCATGAACGGATGGATCTGGCACGCGTAGGCGTAGGTCCCGGGCTGCGTGAAGGTGTGCGACGCGCTCTGGCCCTTCTTCAGGATCCCGGTGTTGAAGCTCCCGTTGCCGGCGGTGGCGGTGTGGCTGGACGGGCCGCTGTTGCTCCAGGTGATGGTGTCGCCTAGGTGGATCGTGGTGGACGCGGGCGAGAAGTGGAAGTCGGCGATGGTGACGCCGGGATCGCCCGCCACGTGGGCGGTGACCCGGCCGCTCAGGCCCGTCGCGCGATGGCGCGCCCGCGGGGTCCGGTGTGCCTGCGGCTTGCGGGTGACGTGAGCCCGTGACGATGCGGGCCGGGCGGGCTGAGCCGTCAACTTCACCGGCGTCGTCGAGGGCGCGGCCTTGCCGATGGAGAGAGAGGCCCCGGGCGACGTCGCCTGCGCCATCGATGCGGGCACCGCGACGACTGCGGCGCAACAGGCCGCGGCCAGAATCAGACGGCCTGGAGGGACGCGCATCTGCCACGTACAGACGTCGGGCCAGGGCAATCCTTCCCCGGGGCGGCGGTGCGCTAGTGGGCCGAGGAGATGCTGTCGGGCTGCTCGAAGCGGTCGGGCCGGACCCGGTCCTGGGGCTCGAGGTGGACGAGCACGGTCGTGCCGGGAAGCCGCTCGACGATCGCGTCCTGGAGCTGATGGGAGACGTAGTGCGCGCGCTCCAGGCTCGTGCCCGCCGCGAACTGGAGGTGGAGATCGACCTGGTGGTTGCTGCCGACGTGGCGCGCGCGGAGATCGTGATAGCCGACGACCTCGTCGCCCACGAAGGAGCCGACGACCTGCTGCAGCGCCGCCAGCTCGTCGGCGGGCAGCGCCTCGTCGGCCAGGCGCCGGCTCGCCTCGATGAGAATCCGCACGCCGGTCCGGGTGATCGCCGCGGCCACGAGCAGACCGACGACCGGGTCCATCCAGTTGGCGCCCGTGAGCTTGACCACCACCAGCGACACCAGCACGGCCAGGGAGACGATCGCATCGGTGCGCAGATCGACGGCATTGGCGTCAAGCGCGGTCGAGCCGGTAGCCCGGCCGGCACGCTCGAGATACGTGGAGATCACGAGGTTCACGGCGGCGGCAATGCCGGCGACCGCGATGCCGACCCCGATCCTGCCCACCTCGCCTCCGTTGATGAGGCGCCGTATGGCCTCCACGGCGATGAACGTGGCGCCGAAGAGCAGGAGCAGGGCCTGGGCTCCGGCGGCGAGGTCCTCCAGCTTCTCGTGTCCGTAGCGATGCGACGCGTCCGCGGGCTCATCGGCCTTGCGCACCGACGCCCACGCGATCAGCGAGGCGATCAGGTCCATCAGCGAGTGGACGGCGTCGCTGAGAAGGCCCACCGAGCCCGTGATCAGGCCGGCGGCGACCTTGAGCACGATCAGACACGAGTTGGAGGCGATCGAGACCGCGGCGGCGCGGGTCTTGGCCGGTGGGGCATTCGTCGTCACTACAACTGATGATGCCCCAGCCAGCCGTCGTTTGACCTAAAGGAGCGCCCGCGGCGAGGCGGCGGGCTCAGGCCGCGGTGTGGTCAACCTCGCGGGCCGACGTGATGACCTCGGTGACGGGCACGCCGAGCGCCCGCACCTTGCGCGGGAGCTCGACGCGGAACCATCGCGAGTCGCGTACGGGCAGCATCGAGATGATCACCTCGTCAAACCCCAGCACGTTGAGCGCGTCCTGGACCGCCGCCAACGGCTCGTGGGCGCCCACGACGCCGAGGATCGCCTCGCCCGCCGCCTCGGAGAGCAGTGGGATCGCCGCCTCCAGCCGCTCTTCGGCCTCGCCGATGGCGCGATTCCGAGCGTCGCTGACGCGGCTCGGGCCGCTGGCCCGACTGGGCACCAGCAGGGTGAACGTGCAGGCGCCCGCGTCGACGCGGCGAGCCACCGCCTCGATCAGCTCCGGGCTGTCAGCGGTCTGGTGAGCCACGATCAAGACACGGCTCGGACTAGATGCGCGCATGCCCGTCCTCCTGGACTCGTTCACTGGTCATTTCCCACCAAAGACGCCCCGCGGCGCGATTGCTTCCCGAGGCCGGACACGGGGGGGCAACACCGCGCGGCCGCGCCCAGCCGCGCTCAGCCGCGCTCAGCAGCGCGATTGCCTGCGGGCGCCGAGCAGCCAGCCGTCAAGGCTGGTGGCGGACATCGGTCGAGCCAGGAAGTAGCCCTGCGCCAGGTCGCAGGCACAGTCGCGCAGCGCCGCGAGCACGGCTTCGCTCTCGATCCCCTCGGCGACGACTCGCATCGAGAGGTTGTGGCCGAGATCGATGATCGACCGGACGATCGCGGCGTGGGCTGGATTTTGGTCCATGTCGGTGACGAAGCTGCGGTCGATCTTGAGCTCGTGGACCGGGAGCCGGGAGAGGTATCCGAGTGAGGTCTGTCCCTGACCGAAGTCGTCGAGGCTGATGGTCACGCCAGCGTCGGCCAGCTCGGCCAGGACCTCGGCGGCGCGGGCGGGATCGATGAGCAGCGCCGTCTCGGTCACCTCGACGATGAGCCGCTCGGGGTCCACCCCGCGACGGTGGAGCGCCGCAATCACCTCTCGAGCGAACTCGGGCCGCACGATGCTGCGGGCCGAGACGTTGACGGCGATCGCGAGGTCGAAGCCGAGCTCGATGAGGCGGTGGATCTGGTCGAGCGCCTCGTCGATGACCCAGTCGGTCAACGTGTCGATGAGGTCGGTCTGCTCGGCCAGCGGGAGGAACCGGCCGGGATACAGCAGCCCGTGGTCCGGATGCTCCCAGCGCACCAGCGCCTCGAGCGCACTGACCTGTTCGCCCGCCGTGCTCGTCTGCGGCTGGTAGTGGAGGACGAGCTGCCCGTCCGCGATGGCGTGGCGCAGCTCGGCGAGGAGGCCGAGGCTGGAGGCGTCGTAGTGGTTGAGCTCGGGGCGGTACTCCAGTACCCCCGCGTGCTGGGCCTTGGCGGCGTACATCGCGACCTCGGCGTGCTGAAGCAACGTATCGACATCGGCGTCGCGGCCGGACGCCGTCACGAAGCCGATGCTCGGCGCCACCGACAGCGACAGTCCGCGGACCTCGATCTCGGCGGCGACGACGTCGCGCAGA
Source organism: uncultured Actinomycetota bacterium (assembly GCA_963708835.1). Lineage (GTDB taxonomy): Bacteria > Actinomycetota > Thermoleophilia > Solirubrobacterales > Solirubrobacteraceae > Palsa-465. The sequence continues at coordinate 480,167 of CAVPUB010000007.1, forward strand.
CGCCGCAGCGCCTGCTCCGCGTCGGCGACGTCGCAGAGGACGAGACCGAACTCATCTCCGCCCAGCCGGGCGACGGTGTCACCCGCCCGCATGTTGGCGTTGACGCGCTGGGCCAGTCGCGTGAGGAGCTCGTCCCCGCTTCGATGGCCGAGCGTGTCGTTGATGTCCTTGAAGTGGTCGAGGTCGATGATCGCGACCGCCACCGGCGGACGCTCCGCCGACACCTGGGCGACAGCCGCTCGCGCGCGAGTGAGGAACAGCGTGCGGTTGGGAAGGTCGGTGAGCGGGTCGTGATGGGCGAGAAACGCGTTGATCGACAACTCGCGGCGCAGCCCTCGGCTGGCCGACACGGTGATGAGGCAGAGGAGGAGATAGAGCGCGCCCAGGCCGAGGCCCAGGTCGATGTAGAGGTTGTGCAGCCCGGCGCGGATGTCGCGCGCGATCGGCGCATACGGGAGGTAGATCTCGAGCACACCGACGCGGCGTCCGGGATCGCCGGCGTCGAGCGGCAGGTAGACCTCAACCGCCCCCACGCCGGTCGGTCCGTCGTCGTCGCTGTCGGCGTTGAGGTGGGTCAGCCGAGCGACGGTCTGGCCGCGTGCGGCGTCAACGGCCTCGTCCTCGGGCCGGTCTCCGAATCCCGAGCCGTCGTCGGACCACACGACGTCGCCGGCCAGATCGCGCAGACGCAGGCGCAGCACCCGGCCCTGCTCGACGGCGCGGCGGACGATCCGGCTCAGCTCGGCTCTGTCCGCGGGGGTGACCCCTTGGCTCAGGGGCCGTTCGTCAAGCTCGGGCCCGACGGTGGTCTGGCTGATGAGAGCGGCCTCGGAGCGCCCCTCGGCCAGCCCACGGCGATCGGCCTCCTTGCGAAAGGTGGCAGCGAGCACCACGCCGAGCCCCAGCACGGGGATCGACGTGATGAGGGCGTAGACCACGAACAGCCTCGCCATGGAGCGTCGCGGTGGGGACGCGCGTCTCATGTCCCCAGGTGAGTCGGCACCGGAGGCCCGAGGCTTTATTTAACGAATGCAGATTGGTGCCGGGCCCTTACACGCCCCTTACGCGTCTCTTGCGGCCCGGGCCGGGTAGGGTCCCCGTGATGACCAGGCCCACCGCGGCGACACTTGCCCATCACCGGGCGGGCCAGGGATCCCCGCTCGTGCTGCTCCACCCACTCGGGGCCGACCGCCATGTGTGGGACTCGCTGCTGCCGTTTTTGGCCGATCGCCGCGAGCTCATCGCGATCGACCTGCCCGGCTTCGGCGAATCGCCGCCGCTGGATGGCCACCCGACCCCCCGGGCGCTGGCGGCCGCGGTCGCCGATCACCTGGCCGCGATCGGGGTCGAGCGCCCGCACGTGGCCGGCAACTCGCTGGGCGGCTGGGTGGCCCTGGAATTGGGCCTCAGCGGCGTGGCGGGCGGCGTGAGCGGGATCGCGCCCGCGGGCCTGTGGCCCGAGCCCCTGGTTCCCAAGGCGGCGATCGCCCATCGCCTGGCCCGGGCGCTGCTGCCCGCGGCCCGCTGGTGCGTGGGGACGCGGGCGGGTCGGTCGGCGCTGCTGTCCGGTGCAGTCGCCCATCCCCGCCGCGTGCCCGCGAGCGCCGCCCGCGACCTCGTGACGGCGTACGCGCTCTCCCCCGACTTCGTCCGGGTCAACGACGCGATGCGGGCGGGCCGCTTCGAGGGCCTGGAGCGCATCCGCTGTCCGGTGACGCTCGTCTGGCCTGACCACGATCGCCTCATCCGCCGCCCCGTCTGGGTCCCTGACCGGATCCGCAACGTCGTCCTCTCCGACGCCGGACATATGCCGATGTGGGACGCGCCCAAGGCGCTGGCCGAGGTGCTGCTGGCGGCGAGCGACGGCGAGTCCGGCGACCCCGCGCCCCGGCCCCTGGAGCAGGAGCTCGCCGGCGAGGCCTCGTGATGCGGATCTCGGCCCGCACAGCGCTGCCGGTGGGCCCCGCGGAGGCGTTCGCGTTCCTCAGCCGGCCCCACAACCACCGCCGCCTGGCCACGGCAAAGATCGGACTGCGCGAGCTCGACGTGAGCAGCGACGGCGACCTGGAGGGCGCGCGGATGACGCTGCGCGGACCGCTGTGGCTCCGCCGGCGCGCCCGCACGCGCCTGGTCAGCACGCGCCGGCCGTCGCATCTGACGGGAACGGCCCAGGTCGGCTCCGGCACTCACGTCGAGGTGCGCTGGGATCTGCTGGACCCGGGCGACGGGACGACCGTGGCGACCCTGACCGCGACCGTGACGCGGCTGGCGACGATGGAGCGCGTGCTGCTGGCGTGCGGGGGCCGAGCATGGGTGCGGCGGCTGTTCGAGGCGACGCTCGAGCGGCTGGCGACCGAGCTCTGGCAGGACCCGGGAAGGATTTGGGCGGCGCGGCGTCGTGAGGGACAGGCTTGGCGCTTGCCAACCTCATCGGCGCTAATCCTCGCTGGCGCTGATGGCCGGGGCGTCGCCGCCGCCACGAGGTGTGGGGGCGGCGGCGCTCCCCTGTCCTGAGGCCGGCGCGGGAGTCGCCCTAGCCGACGGCGCGCAGCAACGCGGTCGCCGCCGCCGCGCAGAGCACCACGACCGCGAGCGGCCACCGCCGCCAGATTGCGAAGCCCGCGACGATCACCCCGCCGACCCGGGCGTCGAGCACTAGCGAGCGCCCCGTGCCGCCGAAGGTCTCCGTGACGACGAGCGCGGCCAGGAGCGCCGGGGCCAGGAGCGGGATGGCGCGGGCGAGTACCCCGGGCAGGTCGCGCCCGCCGAACACGACCGGCCCGAAGGCCTTGATGATCGCCGTGCCTACGCACAGGCCGACGACGGTGATCCACACCGCGGTCACCGGCGCCACCCCGCCGCGACGAACACGGCCGCGGCGGCCGCGATGATGGGGACCCCCGCGGGCGTGAGGGGGATGAGGACCAGCGCGACCAGGCCGCCGAGCGCCGCCATGGGGCGCGCCTGCGGCCGGCGCAGCTCGACGACGAGCAAGCCGAGGAAGAACGCCGGGAAGATCGCATCGAGCCCCAGCGTGCGGGGATTGCCGATGAGTCCGCCGGCGAGGGCGCCGAGCACCGTGCCGCCGACCCAGGCCGGGTACTGGGCCAGGGTCGAGCCCACGAGGAAATCGATGTCGAAGCGCCCCCCGCCGCGGTTGGCCAGGGCCCATGAGGCGTCGACGATCGCCTGCCCACGGAGCGCCCGGCCCAGCGGTCCGGCGCGCAGGGAGGGCGCGATCGCGATCCCCATCGGCACGAAGCGCAGGTTGAGCAGCAACCCGGCGACGATCGCCGCCGCCGCTCCGCCGCCGGCGGAGAGCACCGCCAGCGCGGCGAACTGGGCCGAGCCGGCGAACACGATCGCCGACATGACGATGGTGGCCACGGGCCCCATCAGAGGCCGCGCGAGCACGCCGAAGGACAGGCCGAGCAGCAGCGAGGCGGCCCCGTACGGGAGTCCCGCACGAAACCCCGCCATCACCCGATCCCGCGTCGGCGCCCGCGTCCGGACGGCGTCGGAATCGGCCGGCGCAGCCGGCGGCACGAGCGTCGGTGGCACGCGTGCCGGCGGCATGCGGCGGCGTCAGCTGCCCAGGCCGGCTCCGGCGAGCTTCAACTGCCGCGCGAGAGCCTCGCCGCGCGCGTCGGTGTAGGCCGGTCCGGTGCCATCGATCAACACGAGCTCAAGGATGGCGATTCCACGCGCGTAGAGGAGTCCGCCCTTGCGCAGCGTGGCGGCGAGCTCCAGCAGCTCGAAACGGCTGGCCTCCAACGCCCGGCGCCGGGGCATGACGCCGAACCGCGTGGGCGGACGGCTGGCGGTGAGCGCGAGCTCCTCGAGCCCCGCCGCCAGCCGGTAGCGGTTGGCCCGCTTGACGAGCTGGCCTGCCCGAGCCGCCAGGAGCGGCGAGGAGGATGGATCGGCGCCGTCGGCCAGCGCGCGGTCGAGCTCCAGGCGGCGGATACGCGCCCGTGTCCGGGTGATCAGCGTGGGCTCGAACAACGCCCCCGGGCACGCCAGCCACGGGCGCGTGAGCTGCAATGTGTTGTCGTTTCCGATGCTGTGGCCTAGCATCTCTCAAACACCTCCGTAATCGTTTAGCCGGTGTCGGTGTAACCTACTATACGTTTACGCTGGTTTCAAGGCCGAATGTCATCCCCACCGCACAACCTCCAGCTCGTCATCGACTTCGTCAACACTCTTGACGTCGAGACGGGCGAGGACCGGACGGACACCCCCGCCCATCTCGCGCAGTGGTTGGGCGAGCAGGGGCTGTGCGGAGACGCCGAGCCCGAGCTGGGCTCGCAGGAGCTGGAGCAGGCGATCGCGCTGCGCGAGTCGCTGCGCAGCGTGCTGGCGAGCCACAACCGTCTCGACGACTCGGCCGCGGATGCGGCGCGCCACCTCGAGGACGTCGCCGAGCGCGGCAGGCTCTCGGTGCGCTTCGGCGGCGACGGCGAGATCGACATCGCGCCGCGGGCCGGCGGCTATCCCGGGGTCCTGGCGCGGCTGCTCGTTCCGGTCACCCACGCCGCGATGGACGGCACATGGGCGCGCATGAAGGCGTGCGTCGCCGACGACTGCCGGTGGGCGTTCTATGACTCGAGCCGCAACCGCTCGGGGCGCTGGTGCGATATGGCGGTGTGCGGCAACCGCGAGAAGGTGCGGACCTACCGGTCCAAGCAGCCCGATTAGCGGTCGTCCGCCGGCTCAGCCGTTGGCCAGCCCCGGCGCGACGGTCCCGCCGGAGAGGTACATCGACGCGGGGATCCCGACGACGAGGCAGATGAGCGCACCCAGCAGCAGCGCGTGATGCACGGTGGACGCAGTGAGGGTCCCGGTCAGCGCGACCCCCGCCAGCCCGGCTCCGATCGCCGCGCCGACCAGACGGCCGACCGACAGCAGCGCCGAGGTGCGGCCGTGGGAGGCGTTCGGGCTGGCGTTCAGGGCGGCGCGGCTGGTGGGGACGAACAGCATCCCCAGCCCCAGCCCGACCGGGATCAAGGGGAGGATGGTCACCACGCCGTCAAGGGTGAAGCCCTGGATTCCCAGGAGGGCCAGGCCGATCCCGGCGCTGATGAAGCCGAGGACCGCGGGCAGCCGCTCGCCGTAGCGGTCGACCAGCTTGCCCGCGATCGGCGCCGCCACGCCCACGAGCAGCGCGACCAGCACGAGGGCGCCCGACGCGCCGAGCGCGGAGAAGCCGGCGACGCGCTGGAGGTACTGCTCGGCGATGTAGAAGGCGCCGATCATCACCGCGAAGGTGAGCCCCGCCACCAACGTCGCGGCCAGCACGATGCGGTTGAGCGCGGGGTTGCCGCCCACCTCGTCGTTCTGGATCGCGGGCAGTAGCGCGGCGATGGCGAGCGCGGCCGCGGCGGTGAGGGGCAACAGGGCCCACCAGTTGGCCCGCCAGCCGAAGGCCACCGTGAGCAGGCCGCCGAGGAGGGGCCCGGCGAGGTTGGACATGCCCGCGCTCGCCCCCCAGATCCCCAGTGCGCTTCCGCGCCGCTCGGGCGGAAAGCCCGACACGGCCCCGGCGAGCGCAGCGGGGCTGACCAGCCCCGCGCCGGCGCCCTGGATGACGCGCGCCACGAGCAGCGCGGTGAAGCTTTGGGCCAGCGCCCCGGCGAGGGCGCCGATGGCGAACACGCCCAGGCCGCTCAGCGCCAGGCGCCGGGCGCCGAAGCGGTCCACCAGCTCACCGGCTGGGATGAGCACCAGCGCGTAGGCGCCGAAGTAGGCGCTGAGCACGGCCGAGGTGCTGCTGCCCTTGACGTGCAGGCCGTGCGCCACCGACGGGAGGGCGACGGTGATCAGGGTGCCGTCGAGCTGGAGGAGCGCCGCGGCGGCGGTGCAGGCCGCCAGCCGCGTCCACGCCGAGCGCGGGAGCGGAGCCTTGGCCGGAGGCGGCTCAGAGGCGGGCGGCGCGATCGTCGTGTGGGACACGCTCCCAGTATCACGACTCCGGATCGCGGGGCGCGCCGCCGTGTATGAAGGGTCTGTGAACCCGCGGGAAATGGGCCGGCCATGACCTATCCTCACGACCATGTCCTTCACTCGTCAGTACGCGCTCCGCGACCAGGCGCTCACTCGGGACCAGACGCGCGGCGTCTTCGGTCAGGTGATGGGCCTTGTGGCCCTCACCGTTGGTTGCACCGCGCTCGGCGCCTACATCGGCCGCAACATCCCCGGCGGCACGGGGATCTTGCTGTTCATCGCCGCCATCGCCTGCATCTTCGGGCTGCAGTTCGCCTCGGCGCGCGGACGCGACCAACTGGCGATCACCCTGCTGTTCGGCCTCGGGTTCTTCATCGGCATGGCGGTCGGCCCGGTCCTCAACGCCTACGCCAAGGCGGAGCCCGACGTGCTCTATCAGGCAGCCGGGGCGACGGCGCTGTTCACGGGCGCGCTGGGCGCCGCCGGGTACGCCACCCGCCGCGATCTGTCCTCGTGGGCGCGGACGCTGTTCTGGGCGTTGCTGGCGCTGATCGTGTTCGGCCTGATCGCGACCTTCGTCGCCATTCCAAACGCCAACGTGATCTACGCGGTCGCCGGCCTGGCGATCTTCGGCGCGTTCACGGTGTTTGACTTCAACCGCCTGCGCCGGACGACGATGGGTGGGGCGGTGCCGATCGCGGCATCGATCTTCCTCGACGTCTTCAACGTCTTCCTGTTCTTCCTGTCGCTGTTCGGCGGCGGCTCCCGCCGCTGAGCGCGATCAGGGCCGTTCGTCGTCGGGAACGTAGTGGCGGGTGCCGCCGGCGTCCTCCCAGACGCGCATGACCTGGTTGGTGCGGGGATCGCGGAAGCGCTCGTTGGTCGGGCGCCATCCCGCGTGTGGGGCGTCGGCGTCGCCGTGACCCCTCCCCCATCTCGGCCGCTCGCGGGTGGGGCCCACCGTGTCGCCGGCCAGCGCCGGCAGATCGGCGAGGACCGCAGCCGCCTCCTCACGCGTGGTGGCGCCGGCCACGACGGCCACCCGGCGCTCCAGCTCATCGAGGTCGAGATGGCCCTCGGCGTGGTGGCGGCTGAGCCGCTCGAACAGCTGCTCCCGATCGGCGTCGTCGAGCCGCATGCAACCGCGGAGCTACGACGAGGGACTGACCCTGACCGCGGTCCCGTAGGACACGATCTCGGTGAACTGCTGGCCGATCTCCGAGGAGTCAAAGCGCACCGCGATGATCGCGTCTGCGCCCATCAACCGCGCGTTGTCGACCATCCGGTCGATGGCGTGGCGGCGCGAGTCCTCCAGAAGCTGCGTGTACTCGCTGATCTCGCCTCGCCGCAGCGCCTTGAACGACGAGACCACGCTGCCGGTGAAGCCCATGCTGCGCACCACCAGGCCGTAGACCACCCCCAGGCTCTCCACCACCTTCAGGCCCGGGATCTCCAGGCCGGTGGACATCGGCAGGCCCGCGGGTGCTGTCGCGTCGGACATCGCCGCACACGCTACCAACGCTTCGCGCACCGTATCCAGCTACCTTTGCGGATCCGATGCGCCCCGTGACCCCTCTCGCAACCGCGCTGGCGTGTGCGCTGGCCCTCGCGGCCTGCGGCTCGTCGAACTCGAGCTCCAGCTCCGCCGGCACCGGGACGTCGGCCGCGTCGGGCAGCGCGACGTCGGCCGCGACCGGCACCGGGACATCCAGTGCCGCCACGTCGAGCGCGGCTCAGCCGACGATCGGGTTCGAGGGCGTCCCGCTGCAGACCGGCCCCGAGATCGCCCCGGCGAACACCACCGGCACCGCGAAGGTGCACGGCATCACATGCGGCCCGACCGAGCAGCTCGTCTACCACATCCATGCCCACCTGGCCGTGTTCAAGAACGGCCAGCCCTATACGCTGCCCGCCGGCGTGGGGATTCCGGGATCACATGCGGTGAACACCAACCAGGGACCGATCGCCAGCGGGGGGACGTGCATCTACTGGCTGCACACCCACACCACCGATGGCGTGATCCACATCGAGTCGCCCAGCAAGGCGATCTACACGCTCGGCGACTTCTTTGACGAGTGGCATCAGCCGCTGAGCAAGAACCAGGTGGGGACGCTCAGCGGTGCCGTCACCGCGTTCGTCAACGGCAAGCCGTGGAAGAAGAATCCGCGGGACATCCAGCTGCTCCCCCACGAGGATGTCCAGCTGCAGATCGGTCAGCCGGCGCCGCCGATCGTGAACATCGACTGGTCCCAGACGCAGCTCTGAGGCGGCGCGTCAGCGCTCGGGACGGCTGCGCAGCCGGTGGCGGCGGGCCAGCTCCAGCCCCACCGCCGCGACGATTACGACCGCCAGGATCACCGACGTGCCGGTGCCGAAGTCGTTGACGATGTCGGTGACGGCCGGCCCGGCCAGATAGCTTCCGACGCCGATCCCGCACGCCCACACGGCGGCGGCCGCCGCGTTGGTCGGCTGATAGACCGACGAGCGCACCCGGTTGATGCCCGCGATCCAGGACGGGGTGAGCAGCACCGCGACCACGGCGTAGCGCTCGAACACCTTCTCGCCACGCGCGACCGCCCTGAGGCGCTGGCGGTGCAGCGGCCCGGGCGTCGTCAGCAGGCTCCGTCCGGCCTTCCGCCCGATCGCCCATCCCAGGATCCCGCCGACCGTCGCGCCCGCCCAGGCGACGAGCAGCACGGTGGCCAGGTCGAGCTTTCCCCTGGAAGCCAGGACGCCCGCGGCGATGAGCACGGGCTCACCCGGTCCGGGCACGCCGATCCAGCTCGCCGCCGCCGCGGCGGCCAGGCCGTAGTAGTCCACCGCGGGGCCCTCGACACGATGACGCGCGACCGCTCCGAGATGGAGCTGGAGCAGGTCATGCAGGAGCGCCATCACCGCTGTGGATAGCACCGCGCCCCGATGATTGTCCACGTGGCTAATGCCGCCGGCCGTCAGGTGGCCCACGATTCGTCACCGCAATGGCGACTCCGGTCATCGTGTCCTACGACGGCACCACCAACGACGACGACGCGCTCGCGCTCGGCCGGATGCTGGCCGCGGGCGGCGCCAAGCTGTCACTGGCCTACGTGCGCCATGCCCGGGAGTACGACCCGCGGCGGGAGGAGATCGGCGCCTATGACGCCGACCGCCGGCTGGAACAGGGAGCCCTCTGGCTCGAGGAGCCCGAGATCGCGCGCCACGTGGTGATCGATCCGTCCACCAGCGCGGGGCTGGCCAAGCTGGCCGCCGCCGAGGGCGCCCAGCTCATCCTGTTCGGATCGGACTACCGCACCCCGCCGGGACGGGTCGAGCCCGGCGGCTCCGCGCAGGGTCTGCTCGAGGGCAGCCCGGTGGCCATCGGCGTCGCCGCGGCGGGGTTGCGGACCCGGGCCCCGGAGACGATCCAGACGATCTCGGTGGCCGGCAGCTCCAACGGCGCGGCCCACCACACCGCGGCCGCGCTGGCGCAGGCGTTAGGCGCCCAGCTCCTGGAGGACGGCAGCAACGCCGATCTCATCGTCGTCGACTCTCAGAGCAACGGGCCCGAGGGCAAGATCTCCCTGGGTGGCTCCACACGGGCGCAGCTGGACTCCGCGCGCGGGTCGGTCATCGTGCTGCCGCGCGGCGCGGCGCTGTCGTTTTAGAGCGCAGCGCGCTCGTAGACTGCGCTCATGCTCATCTTGCCGCCAGGGCATGGGCAGGAGGTCACGCAGCGGCGGGGCCTCAGCCGCCGCGAGCGCTGGCTCATCGGGTCCGTCCTCGGGCTCCTGGCGGTCATCTGCGTCGCCGTCGTCGTCGCCTTCACCAGCGTGCAGAAGCAGTCGCGCAACGGGTGCATCGACGTCAGCGCGGCCACAGTGATCGGCGGCTCCGAGCTCTACCGATGCGGCCAGGCCGCGCGCGATCTGTGCACCCAGCCGGGCGGACAGCGCTCGTCCAACGTGGCGTTCGCCCGGGCATTGGCCGAGGCGTGCCACAAGGCCGGTCTCCCGGTCCCCGCCGCACCCGCCATCGGCTGAGTCGCTCGCCCAACTCCGCACATTGCGGAGTTTGACTGCGGTAGGCGCTGCGACCCGCGGGCGCTTTTTCCCTGCAAGCGGCGCCACCTTATCCATATGTCCAGCGATGTCCCGCGATCGCTGGCCTCACGGCTATGGCTGCAGGTCGCGCCCTGCAGAAGCCTGTCCGCTGTCAGCTTGGGCCCGAGCGGCTCAGCCACGACTCGCGGACGCGGGTCGGTGTCCACGAAAAACGAAGGAGATGCATGCCTGTCGAAGCGCCAACATGGCTAAGCGCGGGAGACACTTCTTGGCAGATGACCGCCGCGACCCTGGTCGGCCTGATGAGCGTTCCGGGGCTCGTCGTGCTGTACGGCGGCATCATGCAGAAGCGCTGGTCAATCAACAGCATGATGCTGACGTTCGCGGCCTTCTCGGTCGTGCTGATCATCTGGGTGCTCTACGCATTCAAGATGGGCTTCGGTTCACCGTTCCACGGCCTGTCGCACTCGGGCTTCTTCGGGAACTTCATCGGTAAGCCAGGACCCGTCCTCAGCCACAAGGAGCTGCAGGGACAGAGCAACGTCCCATTGATCGGCAGTCAGGCGTTCCCGAAGTCGACACTCGTCTACTTCCAGTTCGTGTTCGCCGGGATCACGCCGATACTCATGCTCGGGTCGGTACTCGGACGGATCAACTTCAAGGCATGGGTCCCGTTCGTGGCCCTATGGATCACGTGCGTGTATGTCGTGAACGCGTTCCTGATCTGGGGCGGTGGCTTCTTCGGTCATCACGGCGCCCTTGACTACTCCGGCGGCTACGTGATCCACCTCGCCGCAGGTGTCTCGGGGTTCGTGGCCGCAGCCGTGATCGGACCACGTCTGCAGCGCGACCGCGAGGTCGACGCCCCCAACAACCTGGCGATGGTGGCAGTCGGCGCCGGGTTGCTGTGGCTGGGGTGGAACGGCTTCAACGGCGGTGACCCCTACGCGTCCAACATGTCGGCGGCCGCGGCGATCCTGAACACCAACCTCTGCACGGCGGTGGCGTTCATGATGTGGATCGCCTGGGACTACATCACCGGCCGCAAGCCGAGCATGATCGGCGGGGTCAACGGCATCATCACCGGCCTCGTGGCCATCACGCCCGCCGCCGGTTACGTGAACGGCTGGGGGGCGATCGCCATCGGCATCATCGCCGCCACCCTGGTGTACTTCGCGCTGAACTACCTCAGCCGTCTGCGCCCGTTCCGCAACGTCGACGACACCCTGGGCGTGGTGTACACCCACGGCATGGCCGGCCTGGCCGGCGGCCTGCTCACGGGTATCTTCGCCGACCCGAACATGGCGGTGTGGTTCACGACCTCCAAGCATGGCCTGATCGCCACGGGAAGTGCCGCGGGGGTGGTGCACGGCAGCTTCACCCTGTTGAAATGGCAGGTGTTCGCAGCGGCGTGGGTGATCTTCTGGTCCGCGCTGGTGACGTTCATCCTGCTGAAGCTCGTGGGCCTGTTTGTGCCACTGCGGATGTCGACGGAGAACATGGAGATCGGCGACACCGCCGAACACGGGCACGAGGTGTACCCGTCGGATATCCCGTCACTGGGCTACCCGAACGGGGTGCCCGGTGTGGCGAGCGGAGCCGGCGCCACAGGCGCGCCGACCGCCGCCCTATGACGCAGCATTCGGTAATGGGTCAGGCCCGCGTGCGCCGCGAGCATGCAGCGCGCCCGGGCGCTTGACTCAAGCCACCAGTCGGCACCGGGCCGGGGAGCGGATGCGTCCGCTCCCCGGCCCACGCCGCTGACGCTCGTCGCCGGCGCGGTCGCCGGTGACACGTTGGAGAGCGTCGCCGCGAGCGTCGCGGACGCCCTGGGCTGTCCGGTCGCCATCGCCATCCCGGCTCATGGCCCGCTGGTGAGCTCGCCGCCCGGCGCGCTCGGCGACGAGGCGGCCGCGGCGATCGCCGCGCACGCGGCGGCCGTCGCGACTGCCGGCTCGGTCAGCGATCCGGCGCCGGCCCCGATCGCCGAGGCGGTGCCGGTGCGCATCGGCGAGCAGGTGGTGGGGATCGTCGCCGCCACGGCGGGGCGAGCCTCCGCGGAGCGACGCGCCTGGTTGGAGGCCGCCGCCGCGGCGGCGTCGGTGACCGCGCTCATCCGCGATGCGCCCGGCCCCGACTCCGCTGAGACGCTCGTCGCCGAGATCGCCGCGGGACCTGTGGACGACGTCCCCGGAGTCCTGGCGCGGGCCCGGCGGCTCGGAGTCGACCTGTCAGGGGGCGGCGTCGCGTTGAGCGGCCTCGGAGGCAAGGCGAGCGCCGTGCCCACGTCCGGCGACGGCGTGCTCATGGCCGAGCTGCGCCCCGGACGGCTCGCCGCCGTGTGTCGCGCCGCCGACCGGCTCTCCGGGCTGGCCGCCGCGTTGCGCGCCGGCGGCGCATCGGTGGCGATCTCCTCGCCGCGGCGCGACCCGGCGCTGTTGCACGAGGCCATCCGCGAGGCCGAGCTGCTGGCCGAGCTCAGTGGCGCCGACGACGCGCCGTCCAACGGGAACGACGAGACCTACCGGCTGCTGATCGGGGTGCTGCTGCGCGACCGCGCCGAGCTCGAGCAGCTCCGTGACAGCACCGTGTCCGCACTGGCCGACTACGACGCGCGCCACGACACCGACCTGCTGGACACCCTCCAGGCGTTCCTCGGCCACGACGGATCCACCACCGACACCGCGGACGCGTTGCAGCTGCACCGGCACACCGTCGGGTATCGCCTGTCGCGGGTCCACGAGGTGTCGGGCCTGTCGCCGTATGAGTCAGATGGCCGCGAGCGGCTGAGCCTCGGGCTCAAGGCCCATCAGATCCTCGGCGTCGAGCGCCGGCTCGCCGCGCCGTAGGTCCTAGCCCAGGACCAGCTCGGCGATCGTGCGCAGGGTCGCCGGATCGCCCCCGACCAGCAGCGTGGTCACGATCGAGTCGCGCCAGGCCTCGAGGTCGTGGCGGATCTTGTCGACCGGGCCGATCAGCGTGAGCTGCTCGAGCAGCCGGGTGGGGATCGCGGCCGCCGCCCGGTCCTTGTGGCCGCCGAGGTAGAGCTCCTGGATCTTTTCGACCTCGGCCTCGTAGCCCATGCGGATCGCCACGTTGGCGTGGAAGTTGGTGCCTCGCGCCCCCATCCCGCCGAAGTACAGGGCGTACATCGGGCGCAGCGCATCGGCGGCGGCCTCGACGTCGTCGGTGATGATCAGCGGCACGGTCGCCGCCACTTCGAACTCCTCGCGCGTGCGATGGGCGCCGGCGCGACCCAGCCCCTCCCCCACGGCCTCGCGGTAGAAGTCATCGTGGTAGGGCGAGTAGAAGAGGGCGAGCCAGCCGTCGCACAGCTCCCCGGCCATGGCGATGTTCTTGGGGCCCTCGGCGGCGAGGTAGATGGGGATGTCGGGGCGCAGCGGGTGGATGCTCGCCTTCAGCGGCTTGCCCAGGCCCGTCCCGTCGACCAGCGGCAGCGGGTAGTGGGGGCCGTCGTTGGTCACCGGGCCCTGGCGCGCCCAGATGTCGCGGAGGATCCCGATGTACTCCCGCATCCGGGCCAGCGGCTTGGCGAAGGGCTGGCCATACCAGCCCTCGACGACCTGCGGACCCGAGACCCCCAGGCCGAGGATCACGCGCCCGCCGCTCAGATGGTCGAGCGTCATCGCCGCCATCGCCGTCGCGGCGGGGGTGCGCGCGGAGATCTGCACGATCGAGGTCCCGAGCTTGATCTGGGTGGTGGCGGCGCCCCACCAGGCCAGCGGAATGAGGGCATCGGAGCCATAGGCCTCGGCGGTCCAGACCGAGTCAAAGCCCAGACGGTCGGCCTCCTGGATCGCCTCGGCGCTCCCCGGCGGCGGGCCGCCCGCCCAGTAGCCGAGGCTCAGGCCGAGTCGCAGGTCGCGCGCCATGGGCGGACCCTACCGGTCGGGGCTTGTGCGGCGCGCGAGCGCGTTGCGCAGACGCGTGAGCGGTCCGGGTGGCCGGGGCGGGCGCGGCTGGGTGGCCTCCCATTCGTCTCTTGTCGGCAGCCGCCCGGCCTGGCGCGCCGTGAGCACGCAGGCGCTGTGGGCATGACGGCGGCGGGAGGAGTCGCCCTCGGGCGTGATGAGCATGTGCTCGCTCAGCGCGGGCAGCAGTTGGCCGCACAGAGGGCACGTGTAGGTGGCCGGCTTACGGTTCTGGGCACGGCGCACCGCGTACCAACGCGCCTTCAGTCCCCTGGACATCAGTCCAGAGCATGCCACCACCGCCCCATCCGGCCGGTATGGTGCCCCGCGCGTGGATCAACGCACCGAGCGCATCATCGTCGAGACCGACCGCCACCGCATCACCGGGCACGTGATGCTGCCCGTCGACGGTTACCGCAGCCGCCTCACGGACTACCTCAACGCGTCCGAGCGTGAGTTCCTGGCGCTCACCGACGTCGAGGTGACCTCGCTGGAGGGCTCGCCGCGCATCGAGAAGCGGGATTTCATCGCCCTGTCGCTGCGCCACGTCGTCCTGGCGATGCCCGCCGACGAGCACACCTCATAGGCCCGCGAGGTTCGCAAAGCCGCGTGCGCCCGGGCCGTGTCCGCGCTGTGACCAAGTCACAGAGGACGCCAGAGCCGCCCGGTAATATGGGGTGCCTTATGGCCAGTCAAGGTGCCGATGATCTGAAGGGCCTCAGCCGGAGCGATGTCCTGCGCGCCTCGCCGCGCATGTTCGACTCGGCCGTACTGGACAAGCTCTCGCGCGTGCATCCGGCGGTGCCGCCGATTCTGTTCGTCCCCGTCATCACGGTGCTGCTGGTCGAGGGCTTCGTCCACGGCGCCGGCGCACTGACCGCGCTGTGGCTGCTGTGCGGCTACGTGTTCTGGACGCTCACCGAGTACTGGCTGCACCGGATCGTCTTCCACTTCGAGCCCGAGGACGGGATCGGCGCCCGGCTGCATTGGATCATCCACGGGGTGCACCATGACCACCCCAACGACCCGATGCGGCTCGTGATGCCGCCCTCGCTGAGCGTGCCGCTGGCCGCGCTGTTCGTCTACGGCTTCTATCTGGTGCTCGGCAGCCCGACGTTCCTTCCCTTCGGCGCGGGCTTCCTGGCCGGCTACCTGGGCTACGACATGCTGCATTACCACGTGCACCATCACCGGCCCAAGACACGCCTCGGCCGGCGACTGCGCGAGCTGCACATGCGCCATCACTTCCAGAACCACGAGCGCGGCTACGGCGTCAGCGCCCCGTTCTGGGACCACGTGTTCGGCACCGCGCCGGGTCCCAAGCACTAACAAAAGCTTCACAATTCTCCCGCGAATCGGTAGGGTGGCCGCGGGGCGCAGGCTGAGGGCGCATACCTCAGTTCGCGCGGGGCCGGGCAGACAACATCCACTACAAGGGGGAACCTCTTGAAGCGCATCACTGCCCTGACCGCGGGGATGGTCGTCGCTGCAGTCGCAGCGGCCAGCGGGGCAACGGCCACGGCGGCGGGCACCCTGCCGACGCTGGCGCTCACCATGACCGGCAAGTCGATCACCGCGACCAGCTCGGTCCCGGCCGGCGCCGTCAACCTCGTCTCCACCGTATCCGGCGAGGCCGTGGGGTCTCCGACGTTGGTCCGGCTCGACCCGGGCGTCACCTTCGAGCAGGCGTTCGGCGCGGCCATCAAGGCCGGCGGTGATCCGAACGCGCTGGACGGCCTGGCCTCGATCGTGGCGAACCCGGAGGCTTTCAAGGGCGTCAGCACCGTCCAGACGGTGCTGACGGCGGGCAACTACGTCGCGCTGGACACCATCGCCAACAATCCCAACAAGTGGCCGCACGTCGCCTTCACGGTGACGGACAACACGGCCCCGGCCTCGCTGGCCAAGCCACAGGCGACGGTCGGGTCGGAGGAGTTCCGTTTCACCGGCCCCAGCACGCTCCACAATGGCGAGCTGGTGCGCTTTGAGAACGACGGCTACCTCTACCACATGATCATCGCCCTCCCGGCGAAGACCAAGGCGGGAGCCAAGGCCCTCGACGCCGCCCTCCTGGCCGGCGATCAGAGGAAGGCCAACAAGCTCGTCAGCGGCCCGCCGCTGCAGCTCATGGGCACCGTCGGGCGAGGCGGGATGCACCAGCAGGTGCTCAAGGCCAAGCCCGGGTTCTACGTGCTCGCCTGCTTCATGAACACGCAGGACGGGCGCGTGCACACCCAGCTGGGCATGGAGCGCGTCATCCGGATCGTCAAGTAGGCACGCTCGCGTGATCCCGGCCGCGCGACCCACGACGGGTCGCGCGGCCGGTGCGCGGCCCGTGGACGTAGGCGGCCCACGGCATTTTGCAGCGAAAACGGAGAGGGCGGGATTCGAACCCGCGATGGAGATTTCTCCCCATACTCGCTTAGCAGGCGAGTGCCTTCAGCCACTCGGCCACCTCTCCCAAGGGCAGCCTGGAGTGTAAACGCCTTTCGTCCAAGCTTCCCGCACGCCCGCCGCGCGCATGGCACCATGCAGTCTCAGATCCGCCGGCCGGACCGTGGAGGGGTGGCAGAGTGGTCGAATGCGCTGGTCTTGAAAACCAGAGTCCGTGCAAGCGGACCGCGGGTTCGAATCCCGCCCCCTCCGCCTCTTCTTAGACGTCTCTCGCCCCCGGCGCCCGACGCGGGTCCCGGGAGGGAGGCGAGCTGTCGGCCCGTGGGGCGCTATGACAGTCGCCTCCCGCCTGGGTTGATGCCGGCGCGGACGGTCTCGCGCAACCGCCCAGCCCCCGGCAAAGCTCGCCAGCGACACTACTCCCGCTGGGAGCCGGAGTCCACCCCGGAGCGAGGGCATGTGTCGTATTGCCTGGAATCGGAGTGCACAGGCGCATAGGATTGCGGCCATGGCTGAGATCACGGTGCCCCCGATCGGTACGGAGGCCGAGCGCCCTGCTCCGGGCGCAGCCCCGCCCCGGCCGCTTGACTTCGAGATCGTCCCGCTCAAGGGGCTGCCGATCGTGGCGGTGATCATGGGGCTGCTGATCGCCGCCATTGCCTCCAACAAGCTGTGGCCACTGGAGTTCTTCCACGTCGCCGGCGGGGCCGCCTGGACGATCATCGACCTGTTCCTGGGGCTGGTACTGGGGCCGATCATGGGCAAGATGTCGGTCCCGGCCCGCATCGAGTTCACGACCAAGCTGATGCCCAAGATGGTGCTGATCATGCCCACCGTGGTCACGGCCACGCTCGCCGCCGGGTGGCAGCTGTCCACCTACCTGGGCACGAACCTCAGCGGCAACCCGCTGCACGGCTGGGTCGTCGCCAGCATGATCGTCGTCGGTGTGATGGCCATCCTGGCCCTGGGACTGCTCGAGCCGGCCAACGTCGCGGTGCTCTTCGAGCTCAAGAAACCTCGGCCCAATCCGGAGGTCATCGAGCGGCTCATGAAGCGCTTCATCTACAGCGCCGGGATCCTCGGCGTGATGCAGGTGGCGACGCTGGTGATCATGACCAAGCTGTCCTCCGGATGAGCGAGCAGCGCCGCCTTCCACCGTTCACGGAGTTGGGGATGCTCTCCCTTGCCCTGATCGTGATCGGAGGGATCTACCTCTCCTCTCACATCCCCCAGCACGTGCCGCTGGGGCTGCCGACGGCGCTGCTCATCGCCTCGGCCGCACTGGTGGTCATCAACCTGGCCCTGCTCAGCCGTGTCCCGGACTTCGCCTGGCCACGGTTCTTCCAGGTGGCCAAGTGGGCGCTGCTCGCCTACCTCTTCACCGCGGCCATCATCGAGTACGCGTTCCTGCGCAACCATCTCAAGGGCGGGCCATTGGTGATCCTGACGCTCTCGCTGCTCGTCTACGCCGTCCAGGTCCCGGCCATGATCGCCTTCACCGTCGCTCGCTATGACACCTCCGGGGGCAGCGGCGCCGAGGGCTCGCTCGCCCACGGGGCGTGAGCGGTTCCCGCCACTGGCTAAACTCGGCTGCCTCGCGCCCGTAGCTCAGCTGGATAGAGCGTCGGTCTACGGAACCGAAGGTCGGGAGTTCGAATCTCTCCGGGCGCGCTCTCAGGGCCCCGCTGAAGCGGGGCTTTTCGCTGGTTTTGGACCCATGAGTCGAGGCCGGAGCGAACGATGAAGGCAGTGCGTTTCGACCGGTTCGGGGGCCCGGAGGTCCTCGAGATCGTTGATCTCCCTGATCCCCATCCAGGTCCCGGAGAGGTCCGGATCGCGGTGCGCGCCGCGGGCCTCAAGGGCGCCTCGGGAAGCGTCGGCAGCGCCGCAGTTCAGCTCGCCGTGGCGCGCGGCGCCCGGGTGATCGGTACCGCCAGCCCGGCAAACCACGAGTACCTCCGCTCACTGGGAGCCGAGCCCGTCGCCTACGGCGAGGGTCTTGTCCAGCGGGTTCGCTCGCTCGCGTCCGACGGCGTCGATGCGGCTCTCGACATCGCCGGCAGCGGGGTGCTTCCCGAACTCATCGAGCTCGCCGGCGGCGCCGAGGACGTTGTCACGATCGCGGATCTCGCCGGAGCCCAGGAGCACGGCGTGAGGTTCAGCAGCGGCGACAGCGGCCGCGCCGTCCACGCCCTCGCCGAGATCGGCGAGCTGATCGAGTCTGGGCAATTCGCGGTCCCGGTGGTGCAGACGTTCCCGCTCGCCGAGATCGCCGAGGCGCATCGAGTGGGCGAGCAGGGCCGGGTGCGCGGGAAGCTCGTCCTGGTGGTGCCCTGAGACGTCGCGGCCGCGATTGGCTACGCGGCCGCTGCGAGATGTGGTGGGGCCCGGCTACTTCGCCGCGCTGGTTCTGGAGGGCGAGGGCGCGTCCGTGCCGGTAGTGCCTGCGCCGCCATCCCAGGGCGTCAGCCGCGGCCACCAGCCGCGGACCGCGCGCCGGTATGCGGCGTACTGGTCGCCGTAGCGGCGGCGCAGCGTCGGCTCCTCGTAGAAGCGGACGAAGCTCGCCACGACGAGCCAGAAGATCGCGGCGTACACGACCAGGACCGTGCGGCCGAGGATCGCCGCCTGGCCGAGGATGACCGCGATCACCGCGACGTACATCGGGTTGCGCACGTATCGGTAGGCGCCGCCGACCACGAGGTTCTCGGTCGGCGCGACCGGCGACGGCGTTCCGCGGCCCTCGACCGCGAAGCGGATCACCGTGTGGGCCAGGAAGCCGAGCCCGGCGGCGAGCAGCGCCGCGCCGACGAGCTTCAGGACGAGCGGGGGGTCAGCGCTCTCCCAGCCGCCGGTCAGGAAGTAGGGGACGAGGCCGCCCATCAGGCCGGGCTGCGCGACGACGAAGATCAGGCTCCCGACAGCCACCCCGCGTCGTGTCACGGCGAAAGCATACGGGCCAGCGAGCTCACCAAGTTCAACCGGGCCCGTCGACCAGCATTCAGCTGACGATCCCGCCTCACCCGCGGGCTTAACTGAACTGTCCTGTAATCACATTCGGGGTCACCGTAGGATCGACCGCCGACCCCGTCCTCGACGGTGCGCCACCCAACAGTGGAGGTCCAGATGGCCGAGCTCCCACCGCCCCCCGAGGGGATCGTGTTGGCCCACTTCATCGTCTCTGACGACGTCGAGCGGTCCCGGCGCTTCTACACCGACGTGCTCGGCGGCCGGGTGGCCTTCTCCGGAGATGTGACCTACGTTGCGCTGTCCAACAGCTGGATCATCATCAATGTCGGCGGTGGACCGACGGATGACAAGCCGGCGGTGACCCTGGAGACGCCGCCCGATCCCGACCGGGTCAGCAGCTTCCTGAACATCCGGGTCAAAGACATCGAGACCGTCTACGCCCAGTGGAGCGCGAGAGGGGCGAACTTCCTGACCGCGCCCAAGCAGCACCAGTACGAGATCCGCTGCTACATCCGAGATCCCGACGGTCACCTGATCGAAGTCGGGCAAACCACCGACCCAGACGGCGACTGGACACCCGCCCACTGGCCATCCAGCACGGCCGCAGGCGGGTCCGACGGGATCGTGCTTACCCGCTTCATCGTCTCTGACGACGTCGAGCGGTCCCGGCGCTTCTACACCGAAGTACTCGGCGGCCGGGTCGTCTTCTCCGGAAAGCCCTCGGGGGAGCCGACCAATGTCGCACTGTCCAATTGTTTTGTCGTCAGCAGCGTGGGCGGTGGACCGACGGATGACAAGCCGGCGGTGACCCTGGAGACGCCGCCCGATCCCGACCGGGTCAGCAGCTTCCTGAACATCCGGGTCAAAGACATCGAGACCGTCTACGCCCAGTGGAGCGCGAGAGGAGCGAACTTCCTGACCGCGCCCAAGCAGCACCAGTACGAGATCCGCTGCTACATCCGAGATCCCGACGGTCACCTCATCGAAGTCGGGCAAACCACCGACCCAGACGGCGACTGGACGCCCGCCCACTGGCCAACCAGCACACCCGCAGGCAGCTCTGATGTCTAGTGATGGAGGAGTTGCGCTTGGAGGTCGCGTAGTTCGGGAGCGGGGGCGGCGCCGAGTTCGTCGCGAAGGCGCTGGCGCAGGGTCTCATATACGCGGAGCGCTTCGGCGCTGTTACCGCGCGCGGTGAGGATCCGCATCAGCAGCGCGTGGCTATGTTCGCGGTAGGGGGCAAGTTCGATGAGCTCTCGCGCGACGCGCTCACCGGGGGCGAGTTCTGATCCCCCGACGCCGAGCGCTACCGCGGCGTAGCACTCGAGGGCTGCGATCCGGATGTCTTCCAACCGGCGGCGGTGCTCGTCTGCCCAGGGCAGGTCGTGTCTCGGGAGAAATCCGCGGCGTGCGGTGAAGAGCGCGACAAGCGACGGGCCCCAGCCGCGGGCCCACTCGCCCTGTGCCACGGCGGCCTCGGCGCGGTGGATGGCCTCCTCTGCCGCCTCGAGATCGATCCAGGCATCGTCCGGCAGCCGGAGGTGGATCTCGCTGCGCCCGCACAGCACATCAGCGCCGAGCACCGAGCGCAGGCGGGAGAGGAGCGCGCTCAGCGCGGTGTCCGCGCCGGCGGGCGGGCGGTCAGGCCAGAGGGCTTCGATGAGCTCGTCGCGGCCTGAGGGCAGCGCGCGAGTGACGGTGAGGTATGTGAAGAGGACCTGGGCCTGGCCGACCGGGAGCTTGGCGGTGAGATCGCGGCCGAGGAGCTCGACAGCGAGGCGCCCGCACAGTTGGATTCGGGTGGCGGGGTTGTCGCCCAAGGTTGGTGCAAGGAGAATCGCAGAAACGTCCAAACCGCCGGCCGTAAGGTGGCGAGGGAGAACAGGAGACGGTCATGGCGAAGGTCATCCGGTGCCAGTGCGGATTCCTCGGACACGGTGAGACCGTGGAGGAGGCAGCGACGGCGATCGAGGCGCACATGCGCTCAGATCATCCTGAGCTGGTCGCCAAGGTCACCCGCGAGGACCTGATCGCTATGGCCGAAGAGGCATAGGCGACCCCCCGCGTTGCGGTGGGCGCCCGCGACGTGGAAAGGAAGCGCGATGGGACCGATGCCGTCTGAGCTGCGGGGGCCCGCCGGGCCGCTCGTGGAAGCTGACTGGTTGCAGGAGAACCTTGACCACCCGCGTGTGCGGGTACTCGACGTGCGCGGCCGGCATCCCAGCTCGGCGCTGCCGCACGCCAAACACGCCGAGTACGCGGCCGGGCACATCCCCGGCGCGGTGTTCGTGGACTGGGAGCGCGACTTCGTCGACGCCGACGACCCCGTGCCGATCCAGATCGCAGCCGCCGATGCATTCGCTGCCCGTGCGAGCGAGCTCAGCGTCAGTGACGAGGATCTGGTCGTCACCTACGACGACTACTACGGGATCTTCGCCGCACGGGTGGCGTGGGCATTCCGCTACCACGGCGCGGAGTCGCGCGTGCTCGACGGTGGCTGGACCACCTGGCAAGACGAAGGACGGCCCATCAGCACCGAGACGGTGACCCCCGACCGGCGACAGTTCGTGGCCCGGGCCAGGCCGAAGCTGCGTCGCGCGCTGGCCGACATCGAGGAAGCTCGAGACCGCGGCGCGCAGCTCGTTGACGCCCGCCCGCGACACCTGTTCCTCGGCGACGAGGGTGTGGCGAACACCGGGCACATCCCGGGGTCACACTGCCTCCCCTACCAGGAGCTGGTGGACGGCGCGACCGGCCTGTGGGCGGCCCCCGAGGCCGTCAAGCGGCTGGTCCGTGACGCCGGGATCGATCCCGACCGACCCCCGCGCGAGCTGATCGCGACCTGCGGAAGCGGTGTCTCAGCCACGGTGGCGCTGTTCTCGCTGGAACGGATCGGGATCCACGTCGACGGCGTCTACGACGGCTCGTTCAACGAGTGGACCGCCGCTCATGCGCCCGTCGAATACGGCCCCGCACGGGACACGACCGCCGCCTGAGGTCGACCGAAGAATGGTCGGCTCAGCTCTTCTGGCTAGGCCGCGCGGTCGGCCGCCGAGCCCTTGCCGGCAGTATGGCCGAAGGGCTCGCTGCGTTGAACCGCGTCGTAGACGACCTCGGTGCCGGTCAGGCGGTCATGCCAGGCGCGCCGTGACGGATCACGGAGCACGGCGAGAAAGCCCAGTCCCAACGGAATCACGCTGAGAATCACCGCGAGAAAGCGCCGGATGGCCAACCCCGGCGTGATGTCGCGAGAACCGTGGTAGGTGAGCCGGATTGACAGGAAGCGCATTCCCGGCGTCTGCCCGACGAGTGCCCAGAACGTCGAGAAGACCGCGCCGGCGACGAGGAATGCGAGCACCCCGAGCACAATCGCCCCGGCGAGTGACAGCTCGTGTCCGAATGTGAACGAGATGACCGACGCCAACACGCCCGAGGCCAGCGAGTAGATCACGAACAGCAGGCCGAGATCGATCCCAGCGGCGACAAGACGGGTCGCCAAGCCCGCCTGGTCGGTCTCCAATTCGCTCTGGTCGGGCGGTCGGACGACACGTTCCATGGTGTCATCGAGCGCCTCGGTGAGCCTGGTCAGCCGGACGCCGATGTCGGTGATGAGGCCCGCGCTCTGGACGGCGATCGCCGCGCGAATCTCCGGAGCGCCCGCGATGCGCTCCACCAGCATCTGTACCTGGTCGCTGGCCAATACCTCGGCCCAGACCCGCTCCCCCGCTTCCGAGTCCAGCGCCTGCTTGACCAGCTGTGCGATCTCCTCCGCGTTGAGCTCGACCTTCGGAGCCCGCAGCGCCACCGCCCGCTCGATCGCTCGATCGACGACCTCGCTGTTGAGCGCGCGGACGATCGCCTCCTCGACGGCCTCGTCGATAGCCCGGTCGACCCCGGTCGCCCGAGCCACGCGCTCGGCGCCCCTCGCGCCGGCCTTGAGGAGACGTGCCACCGGCGGTTGGTCGGGATCCGGCGCCACGCCGTTCATTGTCTCAGCGCACCCGGACCTCAAGCGGGCCGAGCCTCGCCTGCCCCCGACCGCGGCCACGCTGCGCTTGCGGTGCACGAACGTGCTCGTCGCCGGGAGGTAGGCTGGGCCTCCGCGATGGCGCAGTCGCAGACTACGCAGCCCACCGGCGAGGATCCCGAGGCGTTCCTCGCTGCGGTCTCGAACGGGGCTCGGCGCGAAGACGCGCGGGCGCTATGCCGCCTACTGGCCGAATGGACGGGCGAGCCGCCGGCGATGTGGGGGCCCAGCATCGTTGGCTTTGGCAGCTACCACTACCGGTACGAGAGCGGCCGCGAGGGCACGGCAGCACTGGTGGGCTTCTCTCCACGCAGAGCGAACCTGGTGCTGTACCTGGTCGGCGGCCTCACCGACCGTTATCCACAGCTCCTGCAGCGTCTTGGGCCGCATCAGACCGGCAAGGGTTGTCTGTACCTGAAACGCCTGGACGACGTCGACCACAAGGTGCTGCATCAGCTCGTCGACCGCACGCTGCGCGTCCACAGGGGCGCCGATCGGACGAGCCGGCGCTAAGAGCGCTCACGTGCCGACCTAGATGTAGAACCCGCGCCGACAGGACGGCGTCCCAGCAGCTGTCGACTAGGAGCACTATCTACGGGCTGCCCATCGAGGGCAGCAGCTTCGCCTCTCGGGCGGAATCCGGCAGCAGACGCGACCAGAGGCAGCGGGAGGGCGGCCCCGTGGTCCGCCTGCCTCGTCGCAGTCACGTTCCAGGTTGAGACGCGAGCGGCGGGTGCCGAGCGTCCAGTGGTGGATCGGCCTCCCGGGGGGCCGCCTTCAGTGGCCGGCACAGCATCGGCGACGCGCCGCTCGTCAACGGTCGCGCTCCCTGTGCGCGTGTCATGATCGACCCTCGACCCTCGGCCCTCGAACGTCGCGGAGGGCGATCGTACTGAGCGCCCCACCAGCTGAATCTGCCGCCACGAATCCGCCCGCGGGCTTTCCGCGGGTTCTGCCGCATCTGATCTATGACGACGTGGACGCTGCGATCGCCTGGCTGACCGAGGTGTTCGGATTTCAAGAGCGCACGGCTGCGCATCACACCGAAGCCGATGGCAAGACGGGCCGCGCCCAGATGAAGGTGCTGGACAGTCTCATCACGATCGGCCGGCCCTCGGTTCACGGCGACAGTCCTCGTCGCGGCGTCAGCAGCATGCTCTACGTGTATGTCGACGACGTCGAGGGTCATTACAAGCACGCCCGGGCGCTGGGGGCGACGATCGTCACCGAGCTGCAGATACATGCCGGCGACCGGCGCTACCAGGTCGCCGACCTCGAGGGGCACCGGTGGACCTTCGCGCAGCACCTCTATGACGCCCAACCGACGGAGGAACAGGCATAGTGTCCGAGCCACGGCCGACTTCCCGCTGAGACTCGAGAGTGTCCGATTGTCGATCCTCAGTGAGGCGTCGGCTTCGGGCTTGGGGGGAAGCCGACTGGCTCGATGTGGTGAGCTGGGGTGCGGGCGTCAGCCCCGATGCGACGCTTTGGGCTCGGGGGCGCCGCGGACGGGCGTGCCGTTGAGGTTGTCGAGAAGTTCCTGGAGGGATTGGCACATCGCCTCGTAACGTTCGGTTCCGATACGTCGGGCGTAGTCGGCTTCGATGCTGGCGATGATGGCGCGGCCGGTGTGGATGGCGTCCCAGCCGGCAGGGGTCAGCACGACGAGCTTGGCGCGGCCGTCGCTGGGGTCGGGCCGGCGTTCGACGAGGCCGTCGGCTTCGAGCTCGTCGACGAGCTCGGCCATCGAGGGGCGCGCCATCCCGGCCCAGGCGGCGAGGTCGGTCAGCCGGGTGCCTTGGGCCTTGATGTTGCCGAACACATGCAGGTGACTGAGCCGTAGGCGGATCCCGGCGTCCTGCGCGATGGGCTCGCCGGCGGCAAGCAGTTGTTCGCGAAAGACCCGGAGGTGATGCACGAGGAGCTGGCCGATGGGAAGGCGGGGTGCGGGCGTTGACTCAGACAAACTACTTAGGTACCCTTCGCTTAGGTGGCCTAACTAATCGGAGGTAGAGGATGGCACATGCGGGCGACGTCATCGAGAACCCGGTCACGGGGCAACGACTGATCTTCCTCGTCACGTCAGCTGACTCCGACGGGGAGCTGTTCGCCGCTGAAGGCATCTTCGCGCCGGGCGGGTTCGCCGGCGTACCGCACGTCCACCCTCACCAGGATGAGCGTTTTGAGGTGCTCGCCGGGGATGCCGCGTTTGACATCGACGGCGCCCACCACGTCCTGGGCGCGGGCGACAGCATCGACGTGCCCAGAGGGACCAAGCACACCTTCGCCAACGCCGGAGCAGACGAGATGCGCGTCCGGTTTGAATTTCGACCCGCGTTGACCAGCACCGAACGGTTCTATGAGCTGTACTTCGCCTTCGCGCAGGAAGGTCGCGTCGGCGCCAAAGCCATGCCCGGCCTGCTGGACATCGCGACGGTGTGGCCGGTCACCTCCGAGCACGCCGTGCTCGCGACGCCCCCGCCGGTCATCCAACACGCCGTGTTTCGCCTGCTCGGGCCCGTCGCCCGGATCACAGGACGCCAGCCACCGGTCTGCCAGCGAGCGGCCGGACATACCGACGGGTCGCCCATGACCCCAACCTAAGCTCACCGACCCGACTGACAACGACGGGCGGGCGCGCAACCAGTAGCAGCGTTCGCAGCCGGCGGCGCCCGTGTAGCGATCGCACATGAGTCTCAGCGCGCCGGCATGAGGGTGGTGCTTTCTAGCCGAAGCAGTAGCCCGACCGAATGCGTCCGCCCTGTGTTCGGGCGCAACTTCTCGCGGTGGTTCCCGTTGTAGCGGTGTGCGGATTGGTCGTTTGAGATGCCTTACCTTGGCGCTGGTTTGTTGTGCTGTTTGGGCGGCGCCGGCCGCGGCAACGAGGTCGCCCAGGTCCGCTCGCGCGGCGCCTGCTACTCAGGTTGTCTTGGGTAGCTCGTTTCAGCCGATCAGAGCCGGGATCGGGAAGGTCTTTGCGAGCGGCGACTATCTGCTCAGCACGATCTCGAGCGGTCTCGCTCCGATCGTTGTCAACGACCCGCTCGGCACTACGACGGCGCTTGACCCAAGTTGCTATGGCGATGCACTCGGGCCTCCGTGGGTCTTGATGGGTTGTCCGCAGAGTTCAGACCCGCACGGGCCCTACGACCTTGAGCTCTATGCGCTTGCCGACGGGACACGTCAGACAGTGACGCTCAGCCCCGGGATGCCGTATTGCACCTCGCCTCCTCTCGATTCGGAGGTCTCATGTAGCGCGGTCGCCGTTGGGGCCTACTGGATTGAGTGGGTCGGGAGCAGTTACCACCACGCCGCGACCGAGGTCTACTTTCAGAACATCCAGACCGGCGAGCTTCGGCGCGACCCGACGAACGCGACGACGTTCGCTGACCTGAACTCGCCCGCCCTGGCGCACACGACGTGTCCAGGGGTGCAGGTCATGCCTAACTCCTCTGACACCGTCTACGAGGGGGGGACGGCCTGGGGTTCGCTGACTCCTTACGGTCAGTTCGCGCTCGCCGTCACCGACAATGGAGCGTTTCTCGAGCGGTGCGGGACGCACATGCGACGACTGCTGACGCATGGGTCCACCGGCTACTCGCCGGATTCGAGCGCTGGCGCGATCGTGTGGCAGGCGGCACCAGGCCGGCTGACAGGGCTGTTTTTTCCCAGCCTTCAGCCGTTCACGATCCCGCTGCCCTCCGCGGTCGTGGCTTCACAGGCTGGGTATGGACAGGGATTCGCGCTCGCGCTGACCTCAGGCGCGCTGTACATGCACGAGGACGGAGGAACGCTCTGGCGGACCGCCAGCCCGAGCGCCCTGCCGGCCAACACGGGTCGACCAACACTCACGCGCTTGGGCAGCACAGTGACCTGCAGGCGCGGGAGCTGGCTCAACACTGACCGCCTCTCCTACGTGTGGCGGGTGAACCGCACGACAGAAAAAGACGCAAAACCCACGCTGGCCCTAGGCACAGGCGGCAAGCGACGCACCGTGAGCTGCAGCGTGACCGCCTCAAACGCGATGGGCACGACGACCGCCTCGAGCGATCAGCTGCGCGTGCGCTCGACGGCTGCGAACGGCTGACTCCCAGCTCTTCACCGCGTGGGCCGTGGCCGCTGCCGCAACGATCGAGAAGCTAGCCAGCGCGAGGTCGGCAACCGTCCGTTGATCCTTCCGCCTGCGAAGCGCCGTGGCGTGCACAGACTGGGTTGAGTGTGGCGACGGTAGGTGAACGTTCCGGCTCCGTCGACGTGACCGTCCTCCAGGGGGCCAGCGACCGTCTCTGGTTCGTGGCTGCGTTGGCGGCAACGCCAGGGCGCACCCCGCTCTCGGTCTGACCCGCTCAGAGCCTGATCTGTAGTTCGTGCGCTGGGTGCTCCCACAGTGAGGTGAAGCCTTGGGACCAACTCATGCGCACACGTAGCAATGAGGCGTGTTCCTGTGGAAGGGGCACGGTGAATGAGCCCAGCGTGATCGTGCGGGCCTCTGATCTGGTGCGACCGATCGACGCGCCGAGACCGCCAGATTGGTGATCGCAATTGTCGCGGGTCTCCACACGCGGGGGGTGTGATGGCGGCGAGAGCGGCGGCTGGATCTCGTACGTGATGCGGATGCCACGACCGTCACGCTCCACGCAGGTGCTCGTGAGCGAGTGGCCCGCCGGTAACGCTGGTTCCCGTTCGACGATCTCGAACTCGAGCGGGACTGGCTCGACGCGCTCTTGCCGCTCATGCTCCGTGAGTCCGGCCAGCGCCTCCTCGACCGTATCGGGACCAATCAGCGCGCTGAACGCGTGGGCGATCGCCCGAGAGCTGTAGCCCAATTCGCCCAGCCGCCTCTCGAAGGCCGGCCGCAGCGCCTCGGCTGCCTGGGCGCGATCGGAGGCCTTCGCCGCCAAACGTAACGAATCCCATCGCCCGGGAGCCGGTTTCATTTGCTCAAGCGTACGCCTGCGCACCGCGCCGGCCGCTGCTGGCTGCAACGGGGAACCAGCGACGGCCGGCCTACCACCTGTTGCCCACCCGTGCAGGTAACAATTCGGGCGATCCGTTGACGTCTCGGGGTGGCGCGAAGAGAATGCCGGGCATGTCCGGTGAGGAGCCTTCGACTCGGGTACAGGAGGTCGCGGCCGCGCGACCCGCCGCCCAGACCGCCGACCTGGCCGGACCGGCGCCCGCGGAGGTCGGCACCGCGGCGCGGCTGGACGCCTCCGACCACGGTCGCCTGCTGGCGGGCGTTCGCGCCGGTGCGGGTCAGGTCGCGACGATGCGCGAGATCGCGCATCGCTACGGCAACCGCCACGCGGCGCGGGCCGCGGCCGGAGCGCGCGCCCTCAGCCGCCGGGCGGTCGGCGAAGAGGAACTTAAGCAGCCGCCCTGGACGCGCAGCGGGCCCGGGGGTGGCCTGAAGCTCATCCCCGGCGTGGAGGATCTCACCGAGGAGGACACCTCGGTCTGGCTGCGCAACCACGAGACCCACCTAAGGTTTCCGTGGGCGATCGTCGGCGAGGCGAGTCCCGACGTGAGCGAGGACTGGATGCGGTACTTCGACTTCGGGGTCGCCGAGAAGCGCGAGGAGCCCGGCGACCCGCCCGGGCTGTGCTCCTTCAACGGTCGTGATGTGCAGTACGACGTCGCGATCGATCAGTTCATGCGCGAGGCGAGCCTCGCCGGGCTCACCTTCGACCGTTCCGACGTGCACACCAGGACGGGCAACCTCTTGTACGCGTTGAAGCACGCAAGCGAGAGTCCATACGCCAAGAAGCCCGACAAGGACTCCGACGGGCCGGTTCAGGTCACGATCGGCATCCAGGCGAACCTCACTCGCCACGAGGCGCTCGCGACCAAGGAGAAGTCGACCGATCCCGTCACCTATCAGGTGACAGGTCAGGTCGCGCTCCAGCTGCACGGCACCGGCAAGATGGGCTTCGAGCTGGCGGTGCAGGGCAGTGTCTCGTTCGTCTTCACCCGCGGTGCACAGACGCTCGCCAGCGTCACCACCGACGATGTCAGGGCCACTGTGACCAACGTGCAGATGGCCGGCCAGGCCGCATGGGTGATCCCCTTCCTCGAGGGCGCCCTGCAGATGCAGACGTTCGTCCAGGCGGTCGCCGGGATCAACTGGGTCCAGGAGGCCGGGGCGGCGTCCACCACGGTTCACATGAAGCACTACTCGATGGCCCAGGGAGTCGGAGGCATGCAGGTCGTCTATACGCTCCCCGGCACCGACAAGCACCTGCAGCTCTTCATCCAGGCGCAGAAGTCGATCACGGGCACGGACCCGCAGAGCACCCAGGACCTGCAGGGGGCCATCGGCCTGCAGTGGGCCTTCTGATCGCGCCCTAGGCCCCAAACTCTCGTCGGCACTCGGCGTAGAGCCCGTCGAGGTGTCGTTCAAGAAGAGCGCGAGCAACGGGGGGGTTGATGCTCCCGGACCTCCAGTCGAGCGCGGCCTGGGCCAGGGCGGCATGCGGACCGCCCTGGTGGCAATACCAGGTGACAGCGTCCTGGTTGGGGCCGGCGCGACCTGTCGCGCGCGTATAGAGGAAGCGGACCGGGAACAGAACCTGTTTCGTCAGTGCCCGCGCGCCGGCGGCGATTAGCTCGTCAGGATCGCGTCGCTGAGTCTCCCAATAGGGCATGAAGGCGGCGGTCTCGGCGACGAGCTCGTCGCGGGTCGGCCGGACGCCGTGGTCCGCGCGGTGGTCAACCCCCTGCAGGAGCACGCCGTGCTCGATCAGGTCGAGACGATCGATGGCACCCAGGCGCGCGGCTTCTGGAGGTCTGCCGAAGGACTCCCAGTCCCCGTAGAAGATCGAGAGGCGATCGGCCAGTCCTGGTCCCAGTTGCTCTCGTGACCGTGTGACGGCGGTCCCAATGAGGGGTGGGATGCTCTTATCGCAGTGATCGACAAGCACCGCGACGTCGACATCGCTGACCTCGAGGGCAAAGCCCCCGTGCGCGAGACTCCCGATCGCGTATGCCGAGATCAGGCGAGTGCCGAGTGCAGCGCTGGCGCACTGGCACGCGACTCGGGCGACCCGCCAGCCAGGTTCGGCTTCGGCTGCCGCGGCGCGGTCCGATGGGTGCGTAGACGACGCCATCCTCGTGTTGAGTATCGCGGCTCGCCTGCCGTCATTCGCCGTCCAGCGGTCGTCCATATGTCGCCTCGCCTGCCATCGACCAGGCGTTGTCGTGTGCTGGCTGTGTGATGCCTCGCCGGCGAACTACGGTCTCGCGCCGATCCCGGGATAGCTCACGACGAAACCCTCGGCGTCGAACTCGATGTCGCTGACGAACTCGCCGGCCTGGAAGCGAACGACACCATCTCCCAGCGGCGTGTAGCGCTGTTCGGAGATGGTCACCTCCAGCGACGGGACCTCGACCCACCGCATCCGGTAGTCACGGGCGGGGCCTGGATCGAGCAGCCGGTCACGGATCACCGGCAACGAATTGAACAACGGTGACCACCCAAGATCGAAGAAGTCAGCGCCGTCGAGTCCAAGCTCGAGCGTCCGCTCACCGACGAGCTCCAGATGGAGCGTCTCGGGTCCGAGCACGTAGCGCAGCTCATAACTCACCCCAAGCTGCGTGCCAGAAGCCGCAAACGTCGGCTCGACCTGCGCAACCTGCGCAACCTCCATGCGGGGTGCCCCATCGCCCATCCATGCCAGCACCTTCGTCATCGCGCAGACGCTACAGGCCAGCGTTCGCCGAGCGTCGGGCAGTGAGACGCCGGCGCCGGCGCCGAACGTCCGGTGAGCGATGGGTTCTGCGACGCGCCCTACTGTCCGCGCGCCGGGCACGGGAGTCGGCATCACCCCCGAGATGCGTAGGACGCAGCGCAGAGCACCCGTCAGCGGTCCCTCGCTTCCGGGCGCGCTGACCAGGCGCTGCCGGATTACGCCTGAAGCGCTAGCGCTGCCGCCTATCCGGCCGTGACCGCTTATGTGCTTGCGGCGGGCCGCCCTCGAGTTAGCGCTCTCGAGCAACGGTGCGTTTAAGCCAGTCGGCGGCGGAACCAGCGCAGGAACGAGACTGGCGCGACGGCGGCGTGGCGGGGTGCGGGGACGGCGTGGCGGCTGGTGGCGGTGGTGACGGGGCGGTTGTGGTCGGCGGCTCGGTGCAGGTCGGCGATGTGCTGTCGGGCGGCGATGAGGGTGACTTGGGGATGCATGGCTGACCTCGTGTTGCGTTGTGGTGCGGCCAACGGTGATCCGCACGGGTTGCAGCCGGCTTGCAGTCCGGTGATCGTGCCGGCCCGGGCATTGCAACCGCGGGTGGGGTGCCGTCGGCGGCGAGCCACCGGGATCGGTACGGTCGCGAGGGCGTATGCATTTCGGCATCCTGGGACCGCTACAGGTGATCGGTGATGATGGGCGTGAGCTCGCCCTGGGCGGGCGGATGCCGCGAGCCGTGCTTGCTTTGCTGCTGCTGCGGGCGAACGAGGTCGTGTCGAGCGATCAGCTGGTTGAGGCGCTGTGGCCGGGTGCGCCGCCGGCGAGCGGCGCGAGGGGGCTGCACGTGCACGTATCGCGGCTACGCCGGGCCCTTGCCGCCGGGCACTCAGACCCGGACGGGGAGAGGCTGGTCACTACTGCCGGTGGCTACGTCTTGAGAGTCGGGCCCGAGGAGCTCGATGTGCAGCGATGCGAGCGGCTGATCGGCGAGGGCCGATCGCTGCTGGCGGCAGGACGACCAGATCAGGCGGTCGCCGCGCTGAGCGGCGCGCTCGAGCTGTGGCGCGGCGACGTCCTGGCCGACTTTCAATACGACGCGTTCGCGCAGGGGGAGATCGCGCGGCTCGGCGAGCTGCGCGCCGCCGTGCTGGAGGAGCGGATCGCGGTCGAAATGCTGCTGGGCCGGGAGGCGCAGGTGCTGGGCGAGCTCGAGCGCCTCGTGCGCGACTACCCGTACCGCGAGCGTCTGCGAGGCCAGCTTATGGTGGCTCTGTACCGGAGCGGACGGCAGGCGGAAGCGCTGGCCGCCTACCGTGCCGCGCGGTCGGCGCTGGTCGACGAACTGGGGATTGAGCCTTCGATCGAGCTTCGGCAACTGCACGAAGCGATCCTTGCCCAGGACCGGGCGCTGCTCCAAACCGACCCAGGCCAGGCGGCCCCGCCCGCCGGCGCCGCGATGCACGGGCGAGCGCCGGGCCATGTCCATCTGCCCGTGCAGGCGACACCCCTCGTGGGCCGCGAGCGCGAACTTGCCGAGCTGATGACGCTCGCTGATTCGCGACGGCTGATCACCCTGACCGGAACCGGCGGGACGGGAAAGACCCGACTCGCGATGACGGTCGCGGCGGGCCTGGCCGACCGCTATCCGGACGGCGTGTGGTGGGTTCCGCTCGCCATGGTCAGCGAGGCGCGGCTGGTACCGGCGGCGATCGCGGCGGCGCTCGGCGACATCGCGGACCTGCCGATGTATCTGCGCGGGCGAGCCTTGTTGCTCGTCCTTGACAACTTCGAGCATGTGATCGAGGCAGCTCGCGCGGTCGCCGAGCTGCTCTCCGGCGCGCCGGGTTGCGGGGTGATCGTGACGAGCCGGGAGCGGCTCGGGGTGGCCGCCGAGCAGGAGTACCCGGTGCCGCCGCTGTCGCCCCACGCCGCCGTCGAGCTGTTCACCGCGCGGGCGCGGCAGGTGGAGCCGAGCTACGAGCCGGGCGCTGAGATCGACGCGATCTGCGAGCGACTCGATCGCCTCCCGCTTGCGCTCGAGCTTGCGGCGACGCGGGTCAAGCTCCTCTCCGGGCAGCAGCTCCTCACCCGGCTGGAACAGCGGCTCCCGCTCCTGGCCGGCGGGCGCCGCGACCTCCCCAAGCGCCACAGCACGATGCGGGCGACGATCGCGTGGAGCTATGACCTGCTCACCCGGCCCGAGCAGCGGCTGTTCACACGGCTGGCGGTGTTCGTCGGCAGCTTCGAGCTTGAGGCAGCCGAACAGATCTGCGACGCCGATCTCGACGCCATGCGGGCACTGATCGACAAGAGCCTCGTGCGCCACGCTGACAACGGCCGGCTCTTCCTGTTGCACACTACGCGCGAATACGCGCTCGAGCATTTCGACTCAAGCGTCGAGCGTGATGAGATTCGCGCCCGCCACGCACGCTGGTACTTCGCGCTCGGTGTCGTTGATGGTGACGGCCCCCGGGAGGGCACCGATGACCTGATTCGGCTGCGCCAGGACGCCGCCAATGTCGGACTCGCGCTCGCTTGGGCGCTCGACCACGATATCGCCGCGGCTCTCCCACTCGCCGATGCCGTCTTCACCCCTTGGTTAGGGGCCGGACGCATCCGTGAATTAGAGCGGTGGTACGAGCGGGCGCTGGCCGATCCGACCGCACTGTCTCCAGGAGACCGTGCCAGGGCCCTCGGCGGGCTCGGCTTCGCGCTGCTGTTTCTCGAGCGCCTCGAGCAGGCGCGGGCGGCACTGATAGAGGCGCTCGCGCTCTACCGGAACGCCGGCGACGAACGCGGCGAGACCCTCGTGCTGCTTCGCCTCGGCGCCGCCGAGTTCATAGCCGGCGCGCCGGAGAGCAGCCTCGCATGGGCGGAACAGGCGCTTCGGATCTACGAGCGCCTTGACGACACGCTGGGGATCGCCCGCACCTTGCACAGCATCGCTGAGGCTCTCCGGGACCTCGGCGATTTCGAGCGCGCCGCCGATCTGTTCGCCCGTTCCCTCGAGATTCGGCGCGCAAACGGACTCGGCGGCGATGCGGCCACGGTCCACAGCCTCGGCGACCTCCATCTCGACGCGGGCGATATGCCGACCGCAGAGCGCTACTACCGTGAGGCGCTCGCCCTCGGCCTGCAAGAGGGAGACGTGCGGTTGGGGGCGTACTGCCTCGCGGGTCTCGCCTGCGTCGCCGCGCGAAACGAGGACGCAACTGCGGCCGGCCGCCTGTGGACTCTCGCCGAGCGGCTCGAGCACGAGATCGGCTTCCGGATGGTCGCGGCCGAGCGAGTCCGATACGAGCGGAACCTGACCCCACCGCTCACCAACACCGACGAGTACCGCGCCGGCATCGCTGACGCAGCAAGCATCGACCCGCTCACCGCCGCCGCCGAGATCATCAACCGGTAGTGCGACAGACGCAGTCGAGAGACAAGGCGATCGCGGCGGGACCGCCGCCAACCTGCCATCGGTCGGACTCGCGCCCGTCACCGCCGGTACGCACGTTGTGGTGATGGCCTCGACGGGCCAGTGGAGGATGCCTTCCGCGGCGTCGCCGGCCAGCACGCTCTCCTCGCGAATGCTGGCGAAAGCGTCTCGCGGTCAAGGCGCTGACCGAACCCGGAACGCCGCGCGGTCCGTCACGCCTCGGCTGGGCCGCGGAGCGAGCACGCTGTGTGAGGTTATGCTCTGCAGCCGAGTCCGTGATGGGAAGTCGCCTCACTCAGGAGCAGGTCGACGACCTCCGCGGAGAGAGTCGCTGGCCTCCGGCGGTAGTCCTTTGCATGGCGATCGCCGTCCCTCTACTGCTGCCCGATCGCTTCAGCCTGGCGTCTAAGTGGATCGAACCGGCAGTGCTGGCGCTGCTGCTCGCGGCGCACGTGATCGCCGACCCCGGACGCATCGACCGGGAGTCACGCGCCACTCGCGCGATCGGCGTCGGGCTGTTAGTCGTGCTCGTCGTGGGGGCGACAACACAAGCGGTCGTGCTGACAGTCGAGTTGGTGAACGGCAACAGGGCGCTGAACAACCCGCATGAGCTGCTCTCATCCGGAGCGCTGGTTTGGCTGGAAACGATCGTCGCGTTCACCTTCGCCTATTGGGAGATCGATGCAGGTGGACCCGCGGCGCGCGCTCATCGCACGGCAAAATACCCCCACCTAGCGTTCCCGGAGCACATGAACCCGGCCCTCGCGCCCCCCGGCTGGCGACCGCTGTTCCTCGATTACCTTTACC
The DNA here is from genome assembly GCA_963708835.1 of uncultured Actinomycetota bacterium. Lineage (GTDB taxonomy): Bacteria > Actinomycetota > Thermoleophilia > Solirubrobacterales > Solirubrobacteraceae > Palsa-465. The sequence continues at coordinate 515,389 of CAVPUB010000007.1, forward strand.
TTGGCCTGACAAACGCCACCGCGTTTAGCCCGACCGACGTCATGCCGCTCCGGCATTGGGCCAAGCTGACCATGGGCGTGCAGTCGTTGATCTCGCTGATCATTCTCGGGCTCGTCGTCGCGCGCGCGGTGAATATCCTCACCTGATGGGGGCGGCACCCCCGGGATGCACGCGACGCCGCCGGATGATCAGCCGACGACTCACGATGAGGAGCTGCGGCTTGACGCCTGAAGCAGACCTCTGGGATCGGTGGCCGCAACGGCGACAAACCGGAAGCCCGATTGAGAGGCGGTCTTAGCTGAGAGCGTCGGCGCAGGCGGCCAAATCGGCGTAGAGCCGTCGTCGCTGTTCGGAGTCAAAGCTGGCGAGCATCCGCTCCTGCACGGCGGCGACGGCCGCGGAGGCGCCGACGAGGCGCTTGGCGCCGGTGTCGGTGAGGGTGAAGTGCTCGTGGCGGCCGGCGCCATCGCTTTGGACAAGGTCGGCGCTTCGCAGCGTGCCGAGGAGCTGGTGCATTGCCTGACGAGAGACGAACGTGCCACGTGCGAGTGCGGCGTTGGTGAGCCCGGGTCTGTGGGCGAGCTGTTCCAGACACGAGTATTGAGGGACGGTCAGCTCGTGGTCTCGCAGGGCTGCGTCCATCGCGGTCCGCAGGGCGGTCGTGGTGCGTTTGAGCACGTAGCCAACGGCCGTATCGAGATCGACTTGACTCACGTCAATATCTTGACATATCCTGATCGTCAAGACATTGACAAGCGAACAGGAGTGGTTCCGATGCCCGTTGGTCCCGACTTCATCTCTCTGCAGGTCCGCGATCTCGACACCGCGGCCGCGTTTTACGAGGATCGTGTCGGCCTGCGCCGTGCGCCTGCCTCACCGCCGGGTGCCGTGGTGTTCGCCAGCGAACCGATCCCGTTCGCCGTCCGCGAGCCGCTGCCCGACACCGACCTTGACTCCGGTCAGCCCGGCCTCGGCATCGCGCTCTGGCTCAAAGTCGATGACGCCCAGGCGTTGCATGACCAGCTCGCCGGGCGCGGGGTCACGATCTTGACCGACCCGTTTGACGGCCCGTTCGGTCGCACCTTCGCTCTCCGGGATCCCGACGGGTACGCGGTGACGATCCACGATGCCGCCTGAATGGCGATCACCTTTCATCCGCTCGGCCAGTTCTCGTTGACCGCGGCGGCCGCGTTTGCCGAAGACTTTCCCGGCACCCGGGCTGAGGGACCACCCAAGGCGCTGCGCTACGCCTGGGCGGTCGACGGCGACTGGCGCACCGTGCAGGTCACGGTGCACCAGGACGATGAGGCGATCCATGCCGAGTTCGGCGATCAGCCACCGGCGGAGCTCGCCCGTCGGGCAGCACGCGACCTTGAACGGATGCTGTCACTCGACGTTGATGGGACCGACTTCGCTGCCCTCGGCGAACGCGACGGTGTTGTGAGAGCGCTGCAGCGACGGTTTCCTGGACTGCGACCGGTTTTGTTCTACACCCCATATGAGGCCGCAGCCTGGGCGATCATCGGGCAACGGATCCGGATGACGCAGGCCGCCACAATCAAGGAGCGTCTGAGTGATGAGCTCGGCACATCCGGGGCGTTTCCCGCGCCGGCACTGCTCGCTCAGCTTTCCGCACCCCAGCCGGGGCTGACCGACCGCAAGATCGGTCAGCTCCGTGCGCTTGCGACCGCTGCCGAGGACGGCGCGCTCACGCGGGAGCGACTTCGCGCCATGACCCACGAGGACGGGCTTGAGCACCTTCAACAGCTGCCGGGCATAGGACCGTTCTCCGCCGAACTCATCCTCATCCGCGGTGTCGGCAACCCCGACGCATTGCCTGACCACGACACACGGCTCGACGACGCCATCCGCTCCGCCTACAGCACATCCGACGACTTTGCGATCCACCGGATCACCGAATCGTGGCGGCCCTTCCGGGCCTGGGTGGCGCTCCTGCTGCGAGCGTGGCGCGAGGCCGAGACGGGCGAGATCGCCCGGGGCCGGCGCAGCACAACGCGCCTGCGACCTCCCGACGCAACATGACCGAAGGCACCCAGGGGAGCGTGGCCACCGGGCAAACGGCTCCCATGCCGGCTATTGACGGCGCGCGATCGAAGCGCAACGATGCGCTCAGGCGACCGGAAGGAGAGGTCATGAGCAGATTCATGGCTGATTGTCGCCGCTGGCCCAGCGAGACCAACTGCTCGTTGGTGATCATCGGCGAAGAGGACGAAGTCGTGCGCGCCGCGGCGGAGCACGCCGCCTCGGTACACGGGCACGAGGACACGCCAGAGATGCGCAAGCAGCTCCACGACTTCCTCGAACCGGCAGAGGCGTACACGTCTGGGCCGCGGGCACAAGAACCGCTTCCCGGATAGGCGCACAATCGCTCGCCGCGAGCGCGGGAACGGCCGCTTAGAGCGGCCGCTCTCCCGACTCGTCGGTCGTGATGGTTCACTCAACGTGGCTCGTGTACGGGTAGGCATCGAGTCGTGAGCGACCGGTGGGAGCTCTGCGCACTTTTCTTGGGAGAAGGCTTGAGACCCACGTACGGGCGACAGCCCCGACGTCCGTTCAGCGTTGGTTCGTGAGACCGGCGGGCCGCCGCGATTCGGTGGTCTCCAGCGCGGCTCGAGCGTACGGTAAGCGATCGGCGTGTGCGAGGAGTCCGGCTATCCGTGCAAGGCAGGACGCGGGCGTCTAGCGGCGCCGAGTGGCGCGGCGGCTCGGAGCAGGTCTTGCCTTCGGGCGATGCGCCTTTGCTATCGGAGAACCCGCGGCAGCCCGAAGTGCGCGAACGTGCTGTTGCCGCCAAACCAGGTGATCGCAGCGATCTGCCCGCCTTCCAGGGTGAGGACGAGCATGCCGTACAGTCGGGCGATCTCGGTCTCGAGGGTTGGGAAGTAAGCGCCGAATGCTGGCTGGGTGTTGGCGCGGGTGGGCACCAGCAGTGGCGCGCCTCGCCTGATCGTACGGTCGCTGAGGAACGCGCCGATCGCAGCGCGACCCTGGTATTCGTAGGGCTCGGGCGGCATCGTGAGCCAGGCGTCGTCGGTCAGTAGGGCGACCACTCCCTCTATGTCCCCTGTTTGGATCGCGTCGGCGAAGCGGTCGACGGTGTCGCGCTCGCGTTTGGAGTCAGGCAGCGGCGCCCGTTCGCGTCCGGCGGCGGGCAGCCGCGACTCAAATGCCGCGCGGGCGCGGCGCAGCAGGCTGTTGACCGACGGGGCGGTGGTCTCGAGCATGTCGGCGACCTCTTCGGCGTGGTAGCCGAGCACGTCGCGGAGCACCAGTACCGTGCGCTGCTGCGGAGGTAGGTGCTGCAGGCCGACGATGAACCCCAATTCAATCGCCTCTTTGGTCTCGTAGCGAGCCTCCGGGCTGGGAGCTTGGTCAGCGATGCCCTCGAGTAGGACGTCAGGGAAGGGTTCAAGCCAGATCGCCTCGCCGTAGCGGGTGGGCTCGGGCATCTCGGTCATCCGCAGAAGGTCCTCCGGGCGGCGCTGGGTCGCGCGCAGCGCATCGAGAGAACGGTTGGTCGCAATCCGATACAGCCAGGCGCGGAACGACGCCCGTCCCTCGAACGCAGCCAGCCCGCGCCACGCGGCGACGAGCGTTTCTTGGAGCAGATCCTCTGCGTCGTGGACTGACCCGACGATCCGGTAGATGTGCAACTGGAGCTCACGCCGGTAGGGGTCGATCAGTGCGCGGAACTCATCCTCGTCGCCAGCGCGTGGGCGCTCCAGGGTCGGGTTGGTCACGCTCGCAACCTCGCGTTGACTATTCCTTTGGCTCGCATCACTGGTAATGACGTTGGCGCGCCCGGAAATTCGTCGCTCAATTTCCCTCGCTGCGAACGCCTCAACCCACGAAACCCCCACAAGCTCAAGTAAGGAGAATCAAGATGGGAAAGATCGTGGTCAGTCAGAATGTCTCGCTCGACGGCGTCGTCGAGGACCCGAGCGGCGAGGGAGGGTTCAAGCACGGCGGGTGGTTTCAACAGTTCATCGGCCAGGACTGGGAGGCGTGGGCGCAGATGGAACTGGCCGAGGCACAAGGCGCCGAGGCGTTGCTGATGGGTCGGCGCAGCGACGAGTACTTCGGCAAACGGTCGCCGTCTCAGAGCGGCGAGTGGGTGGACAGGTTGAACAGCCTGCCCAAGTACATCGTGTCCTCGACGCTCCAAGAGCCGAAATGGACGAACGCGACCGTCCTGGCGGGCGAGGTGGTCAGCGAGGTCTCGAAGCTCAAGCAACAGATAGACGGGGACATCGTCGTGTATGCCAGCCGCCCGCTCGTGCACACGCTGATGGAGCACGACCTCGTCGACGAACTGCGCCTGACCGTCTTCCCGGTTGCGCTCGGCGCAGGCGAGCGCCTGTTCGGCGAGACCAGCGACAAGCGACCCCTGCGCCTCATCCACACCAAGACCGTCGGTCACGGTCTCTCCCACCTGACCTACGAGCGCGCCCGCGAGGCCTAAGCGATTCGACGACCAGTACCTGCCAGGCGACGCTCCATCGAGGTCGTCCGGCAGGTGCTGATCGATCTCATCGCGTCGAAGGTCTCGTCGCAGTGAGGGTTCGGCTTGTGAGACGGTCCGGCCACGGGCCCGAGACCCCTAACGAACGCCCTCGAACCACTTCACTGACCGGCTTCTGCCTGGATCGAGCAGCACAGCGTGACGATACAAAAACGCGGCCGAGTGCCATGAGTATGTGATGCGACTGAATCGACTTCCTCTCCGGCGCGTCAGTGATGCGCAGCTCATCGCCCGTGCGGGCGATGATCCGGCGGGCTTCGCTGAGCTCTACACCCGGCACGCGATGGAGATTTACGCTTGGTTGTCTCGGCGCTTGGCCTGGGCGGCGAGCGATCTGACCGCGGAGACGTTCGCTCGCGCGCTGTTGAACCGTGACCGGTTTCAAGACACGCACCAAGGATCTGCGTTCCCGTGGCTGCTCGGGATCGCTCGAAACGTGCTGCTTGAGACCGTGCGTGCGGATCGCATCGAAACCCACGCCCGAGAGCGGCTGGGGCTGCCGCTCGATCTTGCTACCGAGGACGGCTTTACCGAGGTCGAGGACCGTCTCTCACCACGGCTGTTGCTCGATGGCCAGCTCGACACGCTGCCTGCGGGGGAGCGCGAAGCCTTGCAGCTGCGCGTGATCGATGAGCTGACCTACGACGAGGTCGCCGAACAACTGGATATCCGACCCACCGCCGCGCGACTCCGCGTCTCGCGTGCGCTGCGTCGCCTTGCCCGCACCACGCCCTAGGAGGACACATGACACATCACCTTCCACCCAGCCTGCAGCGCTTCGGCACCGCGTACGAGGCGGCAGTCCGCGCCGAGCTCGCCCCGACGCTCGCGCACGCTGACCGACCCGAGGTGGGCCGGTCGGGCGGGGCCGGTTTCATTCGGCGTCCCCACGTTTTGGCGGGCGGCACGCTCGGGCTGGCGGGCGTGGGCGCGGCGCTCGCGATCGTCCTCGGCGCCGGGGGGGCCACGGCACCGCCCGCATTTGCCATCACCAAGCACAGCGACGGCTCAGTGTTGGTACAGCTCAACCGCCAAGAGGACCTCGGTCAGGCAAACCAAAAGCTCACCGAAATGGGGACCCACGAGCAGATTACGCTCTATTTGATCCCCGGGCCGGCAGTTGTCAGTGGCCCGGTGAGTTGTACACCACAGCCGGGCACGGGCCCGCCGAATCCGCCCGTACAGGTTCTCGTGGGTACGGACGGCTCGAGCTCGGGCCAGAGCGCCGGCAACACAGGCGAGGGCACCTCCCAGCTGGCCTGCATCGTCGGCCCCAACGCCTACACGGGCCCCTACCCGGGCAATCCCGGCAACACCAGCGCCGGCTGATCCGGTGACGACCGCCTGCGCCCGCTCGGCGCGGGCGTCGGCGCTGGCGTGATCGGGCGGTCCCGTTCCCCTCCCCGGGGATTACCGGCGGCCGGACCGCCCCGGCACGCACGGCTGCTTTATGCGCCTCGGGGACCCGTAGGGGCACTTTCTCTTTCGTATCGCACGCAACCGCGCAGCAGGTCGCCTACCGCTCTGGCAACGCGCCCGTCCTCTTCCCCAAATCCAGGACTAGCAGCCAGGCTCGCTTGTTCGGTGAGCGTTGGTTTGTGGCGCTGGCGCGCCGTCCGGGAGGTCCGCTGGACCGGGCAGCTGACGTTCGGTGACCGTGGCTCAGCTGGGGCGTTTCGCTGAGTCGGGCCAGTCCCAGTGGGGTACTTCGCGGATCGGATGAAGCTCGGTGTCCGTTCGTGCCTGAGAGTTCTGTTGGGCAACGTGTGCTCCGAACTCCACGTGCTCGCGGACGGCGCGGCGGAACGGCTCGTCGTCGGGCATGCCGGCCTCGTCGAGCGCCTCCATGTACGCCCGGACGAATCGCTCGCGCTGCTCGTCGGTGATCTGCAGGTGGCGATGGACATCGATGATGTATCCAAAGCCGAGCTGATCGGTGAATCGTGGCGGGCCGCCGAACGATTCAGCCGTGAACCAGGTCAGATGCTCGACGTGAGTGGGGACGGGGTGCGTGAACAGTTGCTTGAGAACGGGATCGGCGAGCGCTTTCGCGTAGAAGAGCTCCTCGAGCCGATGCAGGCCGTCGTCGCCGCCGGCATGCTCATACAGGGTCTCGCTCATGGTCTCGCGCTCCCGCGATCACACACCGCTGGAATGATCGCTCATCCACCGGGCCGGTGCGTCAGGCGAGCAGGATCGCGATAACTCATCGGCTCCGCGTGGCCTTCGGGTGTCCATTGGTCGCTACCCCCCTGAGACCGTCGACGCGAGCTGACCAAGCGTACCCAGGAGGAGCTCGGTCCCGGATACGAGGTCCTCTATCCGACCGGACAGGGTGCTTGGCGGTGGGTGCTGCCGCCAGCGGCGCGAACGCACCGATGAACATCAGGAGCTGAGCTCAAAGCAGCACTTCAACGCGGACGGCCGTCTCAACGCGGCTCGTCGCAGCGAGCGTTTCTTTCCGTACGGAGCATCTGCTTGGCTCGTGGTCAACTGGCCCCCGGTGGACCTGACCGATGATTTTTGCGCGCCGCGCTGGTCTGTACGCCGAAAACCGACTCATGGGAGGCTGACGCCATGCGAAAACTGACCTTTGGCATGAACCTGACCCTCGACGGCTACATCGCCGCGCCCGGCGACGACCTCGGCTGGAGCGTGCCGAGCGACGAACTGTTTCAGTGGTGGTCTGACCGGGTGGGGGCGACAGGCCTGGCGCTGTACGGGCGCAGGCTGTGGGAGACAATGAGCTCCCACTGGCCGACCGCGGACCAGCAGCCGGGCGCCACACCGCCGCAGATCGAGTTCGCCAGCCGTTGGCGGGACATGCCGAAGGTGGTGTTCTCCTCGACGACCACCACGGTCGACTGGAACACCCGTCTGGTCACCGGCGACGCGGTCACCGAGATCACCCGGCTCAAGGCCGAGGATGGCGGCGCCATGGACATCGGCGGCGCCACCCTCGCCGCGGCGGCCATGCGGGCCGGGCTGATCGACGAGTACGCGATCGTCACCCATCCGGTCCTGGTGGGCGGCGGCACGCCGTTCTTCACGGCCCTGGACAACTGGGTGAACCTGAGCCTGGTGGAGACCCGGACGTTTCCCGACGGCGTGGTGCTGACCAGGTACGAGACCACGCGCTGAGTGCCCACGTCGGATCCGCGCGGGCCTCGGGCCACCGAACGATCTCGTGGCGCTGTGTTCCGAGGCGATCGCGACGTCCCTGCCGGATGCTGTTCATCACAGCAGACGATCCGTCCGGATATGGATCGCTATACGCGAACGCCTGCAGGCCGCTCGAGTTGTCGGACGCTTGCTCGTCGCAAACCACACCACGGCTCGATTGTGTCCCGTCTGGTCGCCCCCAACCGATGCGGCGGGCGCCGTCGTGGGAACTTCTCACATGTCAGTGGGGCGGGGTCTGCGCGCGACGGGCTAGTGAGAGGCCCGCGGTCCGAAGTTGCAAGCGGTCGCGGCCTGCTTGAACCGTGGCGAACTCGGATCGATCGAGCTCGGGATAGCGAGCATGTACCCGCCCGTATCGAGGATCAGGCTGTAGCCGGTCAGGCTGGACGGTGGCGATCCCGCCAGCGGGTCGGGAAACTTCGTGACGCCGTGCCGACGCATGCACTGCGAGGTCTGGAGCAGCTGAGCACGCGCCTGCGCCGACGGGGGTCCCGAGCCCAGACCGGCGCCCAGTAGATGCTGACACGACTTCTGGGCCGACTGGAACGCCGGCGACTGCATGATCGGGATCTCGCGGCTCGGACCAGGGTCGGGGAAGTTCGGGACCCCGTGCCCGCGCATGCAGCCCGCGTCGTTATGCGCGATCCCTCGCGTGACTGCAGGCGTTGGTTGTTGAGACGGTCACCACGCCGTCGGACCGCGTCCCGAAACAGTCCGTTGGTGGATCCCGTCTGAGACGAACCCAAGAGGCGGTCCGGCGCTCGCTTTTTGCGCAACCCGCTCGTGAGAGCGCCGGCCGTACCGTGGGCGGGGCTGCATGGGCATGCTCGCATGCCAGCCTCGGGCGGGATGACCCCGCATCTGGCGCGAATACCGGGGCCGTCGCTGCTCTTGTGCCCGCCACTGCTTCGTTGTCAACGCGGTACTTCGCGCACGCTCGCACGGCGAAGGCTGCATCTGCGCCGCCCGCGTCCCCTGTTCGCCTTCGCTCAGGTGTGGAAGGTGTGGACGATCCAGACGTTCGGCTCCCAGTAGCACCCGCGGTTCGCCGCGTGGTCGATGTCGACGGGAGCGAGCCCCGCTGGGAACGTGTACTGACCGTCGCCGGGGAACCGCATGCCGGTCCATTCCTCCCAGTCCGCGACCGTTCCCGTGATTCGCATCGAGCGGGGGGCGGGCTTGACGATCTGTCCGCCGCGGCGGGTGTGGATCCGGATCCACGGGTCGAACGGTTCGCCGTTCTCGCGCGTCCAGCTCAGGTACTGCTCGATCGGGGTGATCGGGTAGCGGTCCTTGAAGCTCGGGCGCACGGGAGCGATCAGATGGTTGAGGCTTGCGTCGCGGCCAAGCTCGGCCATCACGTCGAGCATCCGCTTGGCCAGGCCACCGCCCTGGAAGCGCGGCCTGATCTCCGCCGCCAGCGCGCACAAAGCGGTCGGGCTACGACCCGCCTCGCGCGCCTCGAACGCCGCGGCAAGCATCGCGTCGATTCCGTCCCCGAGGCCTTCCGGGCTGCCGTCCCAATCGCATGGCAGCGTGTGGCCTTCGGCGATCACCTCCTGTTCCTGGTCGTTGTAGAGAACGAACTGGAACTCGGAGAACTCGTCGAACAGCCGACCCCAGTAGCCGTTGGGGTCCTCGCTGTGGAGGTTGTATTCGGGCCAGACCTCCCGCGTGATCGTCGCGGTGTCCGCCCAAAGGTCGGGACGGTCCGAATGGCGTATGACCTGCATGCCCATAGCTGGACTCCTCTCCTCGCGCCCAAGCCGTGCTTGGCTGACCCGGTCCGCCGTCCGTGGCTCTGAACGAAGTATCGCGCCGTCCAACATGTGAGAGGGCCCGTCAAGCGGGCCCTCTCCTGTCGGCTCTTGGCGAGGCGTTACGTGGCGAGGGCGGGCTGAACCTGGCCGCGGGGGTGGCCGCGCAGGAGTACTCGTCGCGACGGAGCAGCCTCCCGTGCGCGGAAGCCGTCATCGACGCTTTCGCCGATGGGATTGCCGTTGCGGCTGATTTCTGTGACGGCCGGCGTGGTCATGACGGCTGGACCGACCTCGTCGCCGAGGTGTTGCCGACGATTTCGACACCTTGGGTCGGCTGGCGGATGTAGGTCGACAGCCGCGCTGCGATCCCGCGAGTGATGCGGCTAGCTGTGCCGGGGGCGCGGGTGGTGCCGTGGCGTGCGCGTCGCAGGTCTCCGATGTGGGCTTGGACTAGTGCGTTGCTGAGAGCTGAGCTGTGCATGGCGGCTCCTTCGGTTGCTTGGGAGCAGAGGATCGCTGTGCTGGATTGGAGTCGCATCAGCGAGATCACTAGTCCGTGACCCGGGCGCGATCGGCCGGATCACAGCCCGGGGGCGATTGTCGCCTTGAGCGTGCGGGTCTACGATGCGTTCGATGGCCGGCACCGGGGTGCAGCCGCCTTTGGCCTTAATCGGCCGTGAGCGCGAGTGCGCCGTCATCGACGATGTGTTGGATCGGGCGTTCGCCGGTGAGGCCGGCGCGATCGTCGTTCGCGGGGAGGCCGGGATCGGCAAGAGTGCGCTGCTCCGGTACGCCGCCGAACGGGCGGCCGAGATGACCTTGCTACGGACGACCGGCGTGGAGGCCGAGTCGGACCTCGCTTTCGCGGGCCTGTATGGATTGGTGCGCCCGGTGTTGGACAAGCTTGACCAGCTGCCCCGGACGCAAGGGGCTGCGCTCGCGGGAGCGTTGGGCCTCGCGGCGTCGATGAATGCGGATCGGTTCCTGGTGTCGGCGGCCGTGTTGGGGCTGTTGGCGGCGGCGGCCGAGGAGCGCCCGCTCGTGTGTGCGATCGACGACGCCCAGTGGCTAGATCGCCCATCGGCTGACGCGCTCGTGTTCAGCGCCCGGCGACTTCGTGCCGAACCCCTCGTGATGCTGTTCGCCGCCCGCGAGGGTGAGCCGCGGCGGTTCGAGGCAACGGGCCTGCCCGAGCTGTTGGTGGAGGGCTTGGATTTAACGGCCGCGCAGACTGTGCTTGCCGCTGCCTTCCGTGAAGCCGTACCGGCGGTGCGTGAGCGTCTGCTCGCAGAAGCTGCGGGGAACCCGCTGGCGCTGCTGGAGTTGCCGGCCGGGCTGTCGGACGATCAGCTCACCGGGGACGCACCGCTGCCTGGCGCGATCCCGCTCACTCCGCGTCTTCAGGCCGTGTTTCGACAGCGGGTCGAGCGCCTACCAGAGGCATCCCAGAGCGTCTTGTTGATCCTTGCCGCGGACGACACGGGTGATGTTGCAACCGTGGTGCGCGCGGCTGCGCAGATGAACCTTCCCGCGGATGCGCTTGATCCTGCTGAGACGGCTGACCTGATCAGGACCTCGAACGGGGGGGTCACTTTCCGACATCCGCTTGTTCGTTCGGCGCTGTATGACGGCGCGACGATGAGCCAGCGACAGCGAGTGCATGCGGCGTTGGCCGCGGTCCTCGACGGTGACGAGCATGCGGACCGTCGCGTGTGGCACCAGGCGATGGCGACGTTGGGCGCCGACGAGGAGGTTGCGGCCGCGCTCGAAGCCTCGGCGCGCCGGTCGCAGCTACGCGCTGCACACTCATCGGCGGCGTCGGCTTTTCTCCGGGCCGTAGAACTGAGCAAGGATCACGATCGCCGTGTGTCTCGGGTCGCTGCTGCCGCGGCGGCGGCTTGGGATGCCGGGCAGCCAGACCGCGCGCGCGAGGCGATCGCCCAGGCGTTACCGGTTGCGAGCGGCGATCTGCGGGTTAGGCTGCTCCAACTCAGCGGCGCGATCGAGGGACGGTGCGGCAGCGTGCCGGCGGCGCTTCCGCAGCTCCTCGAGGGCGCGGACGCAACTGACGACTCATCGTTGACGCTTGAGCTGCTGGTGGATGCAGCTGAGGCGGCAGAGCTCACCGGCCAGCTCGAGACCGTTGTGGAGATCTGTGAGCGGGGTGGCTCGGTGCAGGCCAGGACGGCCCGCGACCGGCTGATGGCCGCGTTGCTCAGTGGATTCGCGAAGGTGTTCTCCGGTGACCAGCGGGCGGCGCGGCCGCTGCTAGAGGACGCCATGCGCGAAGCGGATGTCCTCGACGATCCCCGGGCGCTCACGCTGGCCGCGAGCGCGGCGTCCGTCAGTGACCTGGGTGGAGCCGGACTGCGGTATGCCAATCGAGCGGTAGAGTGCGCTCGGCGCCGGGGCGTACTCAGCCTGCTGCCGCAAGCGCTCGAGCAGCAGGCGTACGAACTCGCCAACAGCAGCAGCTTCGAGTTGGCCTACGCCGCGGCCGAGGAGGGCTATCGGCTGTCGTTGGACGTTGGCCATGGCCACGGATGGCACCTCACCAACATGGCGCGAGCCGAAACCGTGTGGGGTCGCGCGGCCGATGCCCGTCGACACCTCGAGGAGGCGCTCGCGATTGGACGCCAAGCCGGTAACTCGTTCCTCATCGGCACCGCCGATTGGATGCTCGGGTTCCTCGAGCTCGCGGTTGGCCGACCGGTCGACGCCGCGGATCGGATGCTTGCGGTGACAGATCTCAGCGAGCCGAGTGTCAATCCCCTGGTTGCGCTGCCTGCGATCCCTGACGCCGTCGAGGCGGCGACACGCGGCGGCCGGAACGATGAGCTCGGCGGGCGTCTGGCAGCGTTCGAGAGCTGGACCGCGGCGGCGTCCTCGGATACTCGCCGAGCCCTGCTCGCGCGCTGTCAGGCGCTGCTCGGCGTCCGCCCGCCTGACCAGGCCTTCGGCGAGGCGGTCGCGGGGGCGCAGGCCCTGCCACCCCTTCAGCGCGCGCGCACGCAGCTCTTGTACGGCGAGTGGCTGCGGCGGGAGCGGCGGCGCCAGGACGCCCGCGTGCACCTGCGATCGGCGCTCGAGCTGTTTCGCAGTCTGGGCGCGGCGCCGTTCGCTGAACGTGCTGAGGCCGAGCTCAGGGCGACAGGAGAGACAGCGCGCAAGCGTGATCCCTCCACGCTTGACGAGCTGACCCCGCAGGAGCTTCAGATCGCGGGACTCGTCGCGCAGGGCATGACCAACCGGGAGATCGCCTCGCAGCTGTACCTCAGCCCGCGGACGATCGATTATCACCTGCACAAGGTGTTCAGCAAGCTCGGGATCTCGTCGCGAACCGAACTCGTGCGCGACGGTCTGCCAGCCCGCGCCTGAGCGGCGTCTCTCCAGACTGGTGGGTTCGCTGATGCGAGCACCCGTGCGGAGCGCCAGGTTCTGCTCATGCAGCCCGCGCGCCACGGATCCGGGTCTGGCCCGCTCCGCATCCTGATCGTCGACGAGCATGAGGTCTTCCGTGCCGCGTGTGCGGCCCTCCTGCGCACCGAGGGATTCGCCGTGGCCGATATTGCGCCAGATGGCGATGTCATGAGCCTCGCTCAGACGCTCGAGCCGGAGATTGTGCTCATCGCCGCGTCGCCGCAAGGGGCGCGAGTCGCTGAGGCGACGCGGCAACTGCGCTCCCTGGCCTGCGCTCCCAAGGTCCTGGTGACTTCGAGCACCGAACGGGAGCAGCTCGACCTCGGTCCGGGCGAGCTGATCTTCCTTGCGAAGGCCGACATCTGTGCCCGGGCGATCCTCCGAGCCGTGTCTGCCCGCCGCGATGAGCCGCCACTCCGAGCTGAATCTGAGTAACCGAAATGTGCACGTGGCACTCCAACGCAACGGTCCCGGGGTCGCCCGCCGACGTCCTGGACCTCCTGACTGAGCCCGAGGCAATCGCACGATGGGCTCCGGTTGCGTTCGAAGTCCTCGCGCTCGACGGCGCGCGTCTTGAGTCCGGCAGCCATGCGCGCGTGGCGGGCCGGCTGGCCGGCCGTTCGGTCGAGTTCGATATCTACGTCCTCAGCGCCTCCAATGACCGGCTGGAACTGGTCGCCGCCGGTCCGATCTCGCTCGGTGTCCGCTACGCGCTTCGGCCTGCCGACAGCGGCAGCGAGATCGAGGCATCGGTCTCGGTGGAGGGACGCGGCCTGTTCGGACGAGTGCTCGCCAAAGCGACTGAGGCTCTTCTCGCCGCCGGTGCCCTTCGCCTGTCCCTCGACAGGCTGGCGGATGAGCTGCAGCCGGCTCTCGCCGCCTGACCGGCGCCAACGACCGGTGATCTCACCGATGCGACCTTCGAGGCTGACGAGCACGATCGCATCTCGATTTCAACTGACCATCGGAGGAGATGCATGCAACGTCCAACTCTCAACTCATCTCGCAACCTCGCGGCCCGGATGGGTCGCTGGAGCGCGAGCCATCGCAAGACGGCGATCTTTGGCTGGCTGGCGTTCGTGATCGCGGCGATCGCGATCGGTACCGGCGCTGGTCAGAAGACGATTGACCAGCAGAACCAGAACGTCGGCCAAGCGCACCGCGCCGATCAGATCCTCAAGCAGGCCGGGTTCTCTCAGTCCGGCCCGCTGAACGAGATCGTCGTCGTCCAGAGCAAGACTCTGACGGTCGGTTCTCCGGCGTTCCAAGCCGTCGTGGGCGACGTGGTCAGGACTGTCGCGGCGTTCAGCACCGTGCACAACCTGAGCTCGCCGAGCGCGCATGCCAACCGCGACCAGGTATCCCGCGATCGTCACACGGCGCTGGTCGAGTGGGACATGAGCGGGCCCGTCAAGGCCGCGGAGACGCGGATCGACCCGCTCACCAGCGCGGTCGCGTCGGTCGCCAAGTCCCATCCTGACTTCTATGTCGGTGAAGCCGGCTCTGTGAGCTCCGACAAGGCGCTCACGAACCTGTTCAACCAGCAGCTCGGCCAGGCCGGAATGCGGTCGATCCCGCTGACCCTGCTGATCCTCGTACTGGTTTTCGGGTCGCTGCTGGCGGCCTGGATTCCGCTCATGCTCGCGCTGATGTCGGTGATCGCGACCGTCGGGATCACCGACATCATCAGCCACATCACGCCGATGGACCCGAACGTCCAAGCGGTCGTGTTGCTCGTCGGTCTCGCCGTGGGCGTGGACTACACGCTGTTCTACCTCCGTCGCGAGCGCGAGGAGCGCGCCGCCGGCCGTGGCGAGCGGGCCGCGCTCGAAGCGGCCGCGGCAACATCGGGACGGTCGGTGCTGATCTCCGGCGCCACCGTGATGATCGCGATGGCCGGGATGCTGTTCTCCGGCGATCAGACGTTCATCTCATTCTCGATCGCCACGATGATCGTCGTCGCCGTCGCGATGCTCGGCTCGCTCACCGTGCTCCCAGCGCTACTGTCAAAGCTCGGCGACCGCGTCGAGAAGGGCCGGATCCCGCTGCTCGGACGCCTGCGGCGCCCGCCCGGCGAGGGACGGATCTGGTCCAACGTCCTGACCCCCGTCCTGCGTCATCCGGCCATCTCGGCGAGTGTCGCGGCGGGAGTACTGGTCGCGATGGCGATCCCCACGCTGCAGCTGCACACAGCGCAGTCAGGCGCGCAATCGCTCCCGCGTAGCGCCCCGACGGTCGAGACGCTCGACCGGCTCCAGGCCGCGTTCCCAGGCAAGTCAAGCCCCGCCGTGATCGCCGTCAAAGCTGGCGTCAACACGAACTCGACCGCGTTCAAGCACGCAGTCGACTCACTCCGGCAGGCCGCGGCAGCCAGCGGCCAGGGGTACGGTGCGATCAGCGTCGACTCCAACGCCTCGCACACGGTCGCGCGAGTGTCGATCCCGCTGCCGGGCAGCGGCACCGATGGCACGTCAAACAAGGCGCTGCTGACGCTCCGCAACCAGCTGCTGCCGAAAACGTTCGGCACGCTGCCCGGTGCGAACTACGCCGTGAGCGGCCAGACCGCAGGGTCATACGACTGGAACCAGATGATGAAGAGGTCGATCCCGATCGTGTTCGGGTTCGTCCTCACCTTCGCGTTCCTGCTGCTGCTGGTCTCGTTCCGCTCGATCGTGATCGCAGCCAAGGCAGTAATCCTCAACCTGCTGTCAGTCGCGGCCGCATACGGCGTGGTCGTGGCTCTGTTCCAGTACGGCTGGGGCGAGCACCTACTGAACTTCAAGCCAAACGGCGCGATCGCTCCATGGCTGCCGATGTTCATGTTCGTGCTCCTGTTCGGACTCTCGATGGACTACCACGTGTTCATCCTCACCCGCATACGCGAAGCGTTCGACCGCGGAATGAGCAGCGAGGACGCCGTCGAGCACGGGATCAAGACCACCGCCGGCACCGTCACCAGCGCGGCGCTCGTGATGGTCGGAGCGTTCTCGATCTTCGCGACGCTCCCGATCCTCGAGATGAAGGAGATGGGCATCGGCCTCGCCGCCGCCGTCCTGATCGACGCAACCATCGTTCGCGGGGTCCTACTCCCCGCGAGCATGAAGCTCCTCGGCCGCTGGAACTGGTACCTCCCCAACTGGCTGCACTGGCTGCCGAAGCTCGAGCACAACACCGAGCCAAGGCTCGAGCCGGCGCCAGCAGCCGCCTGACAAACACAACCCGAAGTCCACGACGAGGCCCGGGCCCACATCGGCCCGGGCCTCGTCTGCGCCCTCCTGCTTTCGTAACACGAAGGGTCCGGTGAGCGCCTGCGGTCGAGCCCCGAGTTGCGCGGAACGCAGGGCGCGCTCGTCAGCCCGGATCGCCGCTTAGACCCTGGCTGTGACGTATGCACTGCCAGGGCAGCGGCCGGTCGATCAGGCGATGGACCGCGCGATCGGAAGCGCGTGAATGCAGTCGTGGCAGCAGCGGTTGGCTCGTGAGACACCCGATTGCCAGCGCGTGACGGGCTCGGCACCGCTCGTAGGAGTCCGCTCGTCGATCCAAGTGAGACTCGTTGGGCGGCCAGCAGGCGCTGCTCGGGCGAGAGCGATGGCGATAACTCGCCATCGCGGAGGATCCGTCAGAACGCCGACAGCGTGAGTACTGTCAGCCCGCCAGGGCGACCCAACGCCCGCGCTGGACGCTCACCTGCACGGGGACGCCAGCTGCCGCAATCGCCTGACCAAGGACGCCGAGCCCCGCCTCTGAGAGTTCAGGCGCGATGCCGACCGTGACAACGTTGCGCGGTTCGTCAATCGACATGTGACGGAGCTGCGCGAGACTGTCCGAAAGAAAGCCGCCAGCAGCCGCCTCAAACCGCTCCCGCCCCGCCTGGAGCTCCGCGAGACTCCAGACGACCGGCGGAAACGCGACGTGCTCCTTGAGGCCCGCGTTCGCCGCGATCGCATCCGCGGCGGCCCGCGTCCGCGCCGGAGCCCGGGTGGTGACCGCGACGTTCAGTCGCCGCGTCTCCCCGCTGCCGGACATCCACACGCCGCCGCAATGCTCGCCGAGCTCGTTCGTAAGTAGCTCTCTCACGTCGTGAAGCTTGAAGTCGACGAGCTCGCCGTCGTAGAGGGTGTCTTCGGGCGGGCTCAGTGCCTGCTCGGGGTGAAACGGCCACTCCTCGAACGCGCGGCAGCGGCCGTCCCTTGCCAGCGTGATCACCCACAGGTCACGATAGGTCCGCTCCCGCGAACCGGCGTAGACGACCTCGACGCGTGCGACGCCGGTGTCCCCTTGCCCGGCGACGAGCTCGGAGCTCAGCGTGAACACCTCGTCGGGGCCGTCGCGCTCAGCCTCCCAGAACTCGGCGATCGCCTCCAATCCGACAACCGTCAGCTCGGACGGCCCGGGGCGATAGCTCGCGTCCTCAGTGAACAACCCGTCAGCGCCCCGGTACCGGCGGTCCGCCACGCCTTCTCGTAGGCGTCGATCCAGACCCTAAATCGAACACTCACAATCCGGATCGTAGTGCGCGCCCCCAAGGCGAAGAGGCGGTGGTTCGGAAGTCGTGGGCGTGTGAGACGCCCGGACGGCCGGCGCTGCACGGGTGGAAGGCGCTCGGAACTGTCCGGTGGTCGATGGGCATCTGCGACCGATCCCCCGCTTCGCCGAGGCTGTTACGTGCGTCGCAGGCGGGAGCCGCTACAGGCGATGGCGACGCGTCCTGTCGGTCCGCGGGGGGGAGCCTCTGTTCGCACTGCGCGTACTCCACATGCTGGGCCGGGTTGAGATCGGCGCGTGTGACGCGGGCTGCCCGGGCGAGTGTCGCCCGGGCGCGACCATTTCGCGACGCTGCGCCCGCGGTTGCTCGGACCAAGCCGCCAGCCATAGTGCCGCTTTGGACTCGTCGTCGATCGCCTGATCCTCGATCCAGTCTTCGATCTTGCCGAACGACGCCCCGGCGGCGAGAAGCTCGTCGAGCTTCCCCAGGCGCTGATCGAAGAACGTCATGCGGCTTCTCCTTCTAATGGGTGCTTCGCCCGCACTGCAGCTGTGACGTCGCGCGCGCGGCCGGTAGCGAGGTGCTATACGACTTCGAAGATCTCGACGGCACCAAAGCCTTCGAGGGGGCCATCGACGAAGAAGATCTCGATCGTGATGTCGGGTTCCACATGCGCTTGGGAGAGGAACGCGACGACGTTGCGGCCGGTGAGCTCCTCGATCGTCTCGGTAAAGCGCTTGCTCATCATGCGCTGAAAGTCGTGACGCATTGCGACGACGCGATCGGGCTCGCCGCTGTCCATGATCGTCTGCTCCAACGAGGTGAAGCCGCTGCCGCGCATGACGACGACGATGATGTCGTCAATTGCGTAGGTCTTGGCTTTCATTGGCCCTCGGCCGTAGTGCTCGTGCAGGATTGCGACGATCTGAGTCGACACAGCGGCCAGCAATTGGCCGCCCGCGAGCAGGGCTGGCTTCCGGTCGGCGAGAGGTACATCCATTTGACCACTCCAGTCTTCGACGGGGCCCGGCGAGACCTCGCCCATCCAAGGTTGATGTGCGTCGCCCAGTGCCCGGCACAGGCGGCGGGGCTCATGCCGCCATGGCGAGCTTGAGGCCCGATCGGCACGTCGACCGCACGCTCGGTCTAGGGCGCGCGGCCGACGAAACCGTTTTCCTCCAGAGGCGGCTGATCGTCTCGGCCCGACGGCACCCCCGCGACGAGCGTCTCCAATCCTGTCCGTGCCCCGGCAATGGCTGACCTGCGCCCCCGGTGCCCCCACGAGCAATCTCACCGTCCACCCCCCGGACAACATCGCGAGCTTCCCCCGGAGTCCGGAAACCGCCCCGTCTCTGGCCGCCGTCCGGCGCGCCGTCCGTTGTGGAAGCGCGTGGCAAGCGCGCGCTCGTGATGTTCGCATCCGCGGGCTCCTTGGCAGTCAAGCCAACCCATTGCCACGGCCCAAGAGCCGGGCGACCACCGTGTGATCGCCTACTCGTTCCGCTCTCTGATGCGCAGCTTCGCGGACACTCAGTGAACGCCCGTGAACCGCGATGCACCGGAGACCGTACCGCACACCCAACGGCGGCACAAGGCCCCTCGACGCGCCAAGAACCGCTCCTTGCGCGGATGGCAGCGCACCTCCACCCGAGCGCGCGGAACCCTACTGCCGGTCCACTGGCAGACCGAGGAGCCCTTGCCAGGCGATATGCCGGCGAGCCCGAACTGCTGCCTTGATCGACCTCGGATGACGCCAGGTCCGTATCGCGTCGGGCAGTCCTTGGATTGCCGAGACGCCGGCGGAGCTGCCGAGCGTACGGTGAGCGAGCGGACCGCTCCGCTGAGCGACTTCGGCGGCGTCCGGTTGTGGATCGGCCTCAGCGAATGCATGGCGGCTCGCGGTTGGCGTCAGTATGCGATCGACGGCAGCCAGGCTCCGGAGGGTTCGTTGTACAGGCCGATAGTCATCAGCGTTGATTGTTGGACGACCTTGAGGCCGTGGGCCATGCACCAGCGGAGGAGCTCTGCGTTGCGTGTCGGGACGAGGATCCCGAGGCCCATGAACGCTTGCGCGGAGCCGATCAGAGCGATGAGGTGCTCGTTGGTCTCGGCCACGGCGTGCCAGCCGTATCCAAACCCGCTTGCGTAGCCGCAGACACCTCCGGGGCGTTCCACCACGTGTGCGGTTCCGGCGGCGATCGCGTCGCGAAGCTCGCCGTTGCGGTCGTGGCCGTGGACGCGGGCGCAGAGCTCGTTGCACGGGGCCAGGTCGTCTTCGCGCGCTGGGCGGACACCGAGGCCGGGGACACTGAGCGCCGGTGGGGTTCCCTGAATGACCGAGAGCGGTTCGCGGACGACGAAGCCGAGCTTTGTGTAGAGCGCGAGGGAACGGTAGTGGTAGGCCGTCTGAACGAGCCTGACGCCGACGGCGCCACGATCGCGCTCCTGCTTTAGCAGGGCCTCCATCAACGCTCGGCCGACGCCATGGTCCTGTGCCGCGGGGTCAACCGTCACCGGTCCGATCCCGGCGATCAGTGACCGCTCGTCGACGAACGCGCTTCCGATTACCTCTCCGCCGCGATCGGCGACGAGTCCGGCGAAACCCTCATTGGCGAGCATCTCGGCGACTATGAAGCGCGTGAAGTCGCGTGAGGGCGGCTCGATCGGGAGGTTGTGCCGCGTCGCGATCGACTCGAACGCGTCGTAGAAGATCCGCGCACAGTCCTCGCCGTCCTCAGGCGTGGCTTCGCGCACGACCGGCCTGATCATTGGTGGCCGCACGGCTTCGGCTTGTGTTGGCATCGCTCTACTCCTGAGGTTGGCTTGACGATGTCGATACCGTCGCGTCTCGCGAGCTCGCTGGCCATCCCGAATTCGTGGGGGTACGCTGGCATGAAACCGTCGACCCGGGGAGAGGAGCAACACGAGCGCAAAGCGAGGCAGTTGGGCGCCCGAGCGGGTGCTCAACGATCTCGAACGTCTCGCGCTTCGTGCCCCGACGCGCGCGGAGTTCTTCGACGAGGCCGCGGTCCGGCTCAAGCGAGCCGTCCCGTTCGACGGAGCGTGTTGGCACACGCTCGACCCCGGATCAGACCTGATCACCCAGCATCGGCTCCAGGACATCCCTGACCGTTTCCCGATTCTGGCGAACAATGAGTACGCGGTTGAGGATGTCAACAAGTTCGAGGAGCTCGCGAGCGCTGAGCGCAAGGCCGCGACGCTCAGAGATGCGACCGCTGGTCACCCGGAGCGAAGCCCTCGGTTTCGTGACTTGCTGACACCCGCGGGCCTCGGTCCAGAGCTCCGCAGCGCATTCGTCGCCGACGGCGCGACGTGGGGAGCGCTGATCCTCGTGCGTCGCTCTGGGCGGCCGGAGTTTGAGGAACGCGATGTCGAGCTGCTCAGTCGCGCCTCCGCGCTGCTCGCGCGCGCCGTCCGCCGTGGGCTGATCGCCGAGGCGTGCGACTCGGGCATTTCCTTTCCCGACGCTCCGGGAGTCATCGAGCTCGACGCTCGCGGAGGGCTGCTACGGGCATCATCATCAGCCGAACCGTTGCTTGCGGAGCTCTCAGGGGCGACGTTCGAGGCCGGCGTGCGCTCCTCTTCGATTCACGCCATCGCAAGCGCGACCCGAGCGACCATCGCTGCCGCGGGTCACGTGGGTACGGCGACTTTTCCAAGCTCGGTGGTCAAGACACCGGCCGGGACATGGTTCGTCCTTCACGGTGGTCTTCTCGGCGCACCGAGCTCAGGCGAGGTCGCGATCTTCATTCAGCGCGCTCACCCGACCCTCGTCGCACCCCTTCTGCTCAAGGCCTACGGCCTCACCTCCCGTGAGCAGGAAGTCACCCAACTCATCCTCCGCGGCGCGAACACGATTCAGGTTGCGCAACGGCTCACGATCTCGCCCCACACCGTCAACGACCACCTGAAGGCGATCTTCGAGAAGACCGACGCCCGCACCCGAGGCGAACTGTCAGCGAAGCTCTTCTTCGGCGAGCACCTCCCCCGCATCCAAGAACGAGTCCCGCTTGGCGACGACGCCTCATTTATCGACGCCCCCCGGCCACGCAGCCGCGAGACCGAGCGGCTTCCCCTCGGCGATGCAGGCGATGCAAAGCTCGGCTCGAACTCGCCTCAGGCGAACCACAGTTAGGCCTGTCGGTAAGGTGCCGACCGCTCGTTCGCCGGGCGCCCCGGGTCGCCGGCATTCGGGGGCCGAAAGTGGATGCTTGAGCTGGCCGCCCGATCCAGGCGAGAGCGCAGTCGGCTAGGCACGTCGGACCGCCGTATGCGTCGTCGCCGCGTGGCACGGAAGCGCAGGCGAAGCACGTCGGTCGAGGTTTCTCGGACGAGCACGGTGCAAAGGTCGTACGGTCTGTCCCGGTGGGGAACGCGCCCGTTGACTCCGACGCTTTCGATGCCTTCGAGGCAGCGAGCTGGGAGGAGAAAGCAGCCGCCTATGAGCGATTCTTCAGCGGTATCGCCGGTCGGGTGGTTGAGCCTCTCCTGGAAGCTGCCTCAATCGGCGTCGGCACGCGGGTCTTGGACCTGGCCACGGGCCCGGGGTGGGTGGCCGCCCAAGCTGCCGCGCGTGGGGCATCAGTCGTCGGCGTCGACGTCGCGGAGGCGATGATTGAGCGTGCTCGCAGCGCTCACCCACAGCTTGACTTCCGTTGGGCGGATGCACACGAGTTGCCGTTTCCAAACGCCTCCTTTGACGCTGTCGTCGGCAACTTCGCGATCATGCACCTCTCGCGTCCCGAGCGCGCCATCGCTCAGTGCGCGCGGGTGCTGTGTCCCGGCGGCAGACTGGCGCTGACCGCATGGGCTCATCCTGTCGAACACCGGCTGGTCGGGGTGTTCCTCGATGCAGTGGCGGAGGCCGGAGCCACGCCGCCCGCAGACCTCCCACGAGGCCCTGACTTCTTCCGCTTCTCCAACGACGAAGAATTCGCCGCCGCGCTGCGACAACAGCATCTAGTAAGTCCCACCGTGACCGGCATCACGTTCAAGCATCGCTCCGCCAGCACCGATGAGCTCTGGCACGGCATGCTCGGCGCAACGGTACGTGCATCGGCGCTCATAACGCGCCAGCCGGAGGACGTCCGGCAACGCATCCGAGCCGCGTTCGATCGTCTCGCCGGCCGCTACCGACGTGGTGACTGTCTGGAGATGCCAGTGGCAGTCAAGCTCGCCACCGCGTGTAAGCCGGACCCGCGATGACCGGCCGCTCTCGACGAACCAGCCCCCACGAATCAAGGACCCGCCCCAAGGCCACGACCCTCCAGCCTGGCCCGCGCGCTCGCGAATCCTCACCCGGCGCCGACACAGCGAGAGGTCGCCGGACCAACGATCGCCCCCCCTGTGGCGACCGAGGTGACAAGAGCTCCTGCCCGGCTATCTCCTTGGCCCCGACATTGCCGTCCCCGGGGCCCACACGTGACCGCGCGAGCGGGGAAGCACGGATTGCGCTCGGTGCAGCTTTCTGAAAGGATCGCGGCGGGGCGGGCCGGAAACGCAAGACCGGGCGGCAAGGATTGCCCCCATCCCGGGCGTTGGCATCACTTCGGACCACACACGCGAAGGACAGCGATGCAGGCAAAAGGACTCGACGTAAAACGTTGTCCGGTCTCGGATCGGCAGGCCCGTGCGGTGGTCGCTGAGTACCGGGCGATCAACGGACGTTGGCCCTCCGTGCGGGCCGGCGGGACACCTGCTGCGTTGCTGCGGTCTGGGTGGCCCGGCCGGTTCGCTGCATGGCTGGCCGCAGCTCTGCTGTTGCTGATGGCCGCCGCGTCAGCTGCCAGCGCTGCTCCGGCACCGGTCACGCCGCACAACAACACGGCGGCGATCTTCACGACCTTCGGTCCGACTCAAAATCCCCGCACAGGCCGGCCAAACGCCTATGGCCAAGGGCTGAAGACCCTTGAGCGTTACTTGAGTTCTGAGCACTACCACGTGGTTGTGTACGAGGGGAAGCAAGCCACGCTGCCCAACTTCGTGAAGCTGGCGCGCGCGGGTATCGCGGTGTTCTTCACCCACGGAGGCGACCACGGGAACCTGTTGGTGCAGAGAGAGCCTACGCCCGGGGCGTTGCTCCGCGCGTACTCGAAATACCTCGCCGCGGGTTACAGCCCGGCTGACATCGAGGGGCATTCCTTCAGGGAGGGCGTAGGCAAAGCCAAACGGGACGTCCATGGGCTGTGGTTGACCCCGCACGGGATTCGTCACTTCTTCTCGGCCAGCCATGTCCCACTCGTGGCGGGCTTGGCGTGCGATTCGCTGCAAGACGCCAAGTACTTTCAGGCGCGGTCCTACTTCGGCTACACCACTTGTGTGCAGGTCATCTCTGCCCTTAGTGACTCGATCAATGTCCTTGGGCGCATGACGGGGATCGCCGGGGTCGACAAGCGGACGAGCTCGGCGGCGTTCGCGGACATCAAGGCAACCGACGGTTTCGCGATCGCGAGTCCCGACCGGCCGGTCGTACTTTCGCCTGCGGTCGTCTCGGTCTCGCCGCAGGCCGGCGATCAGGTGACCGCCGGCAAGCCCACACCGGCGTCGGTAACGTTCGACGCTCAGATGGCCCGCTCGCTCAGCGGCGGCGTCGTGACCGCACAGGGCTGTGGCGCCACTGTGACACACGCGACTTGGGGTGGCGGGGGAACCAAGCTTTCGTTCGACCTGAACGTCCCGCGCAACCCGTCGGGCAGCACGATCACGTTGACTGTGCACCACGACAAGGCCGTGGCTGACCCGGGCAGGTACCCCAACGACTGGCTCGACGGCAACCAGAGTCCGTCGCCCCACTCTGGAGAGGCGCCGAATGGCACCGACTACCAGTGGGACGTGTCCTGTCGGGCCGGCGCTGTCTACAAGACTGTTTTCAGCGGCTCGTACAGCTTCAACTACACCAGCGCGCCGCTCAACGGAGCCACGTCGTACCAGGAGAACGCGAGTTTCACCTGGACGCTCACCGAACTGGACACGTATACCGCCAGCCAACCGCAGCCCGGGGGAAGCGTCAGGTACCGCGAGGTCGCCGACTTCTCCTACGTTGCCGACGGCAGCTCCGCATACGGTCAGGCGGATCAGCTGAACACCTGTACCGAGACCGCCGGCTCCGGCGACAAGTGGGAGCAGACGCTCATTGACGGCGCCCTCACCCCGCCGGCGGCCGTCGTCCACAGTCCTACGACCTCGCTCGCCTTCGGCTGGTTCCTCGGGAGCAACGCCGGTCTGCCGTCGACGCAGAATGGGACCGTGTGCAAGGGACCGGACGGACCGTCGGTGCAGAAGGGCGTTGTGTTCCCAGTGCCACAGCGCAGCGACGCCAACGACTTCCTGCTTGGTCAGTCCGGAGAGGACAGCGCATTTTCCTACGCTCTCGGGAACACTGCCTCGGCGACAGTTCAGTACCAGCAGCTGCCCTACACGCTGCCGCTCAACGTCGAAGTCCCGCAGCATTCCAACCAAGGCGGGCAATCGGGCGAGCTGCACTTCCACGGCACCGTCACCTTCAGCCGAGTGCAATAGCCCCCGCCCAGGACCGCCCGTCAGCAAGACACGAGGTGCGCTCAGTCGCGGCTGGTGAGGCTGTTGAGCAGCGTGCGGGCGATCGTGACCGGGTGGCTCGCCACCATGGAGACGCGGCCTGCCAGCGACGTCGGCTCGTGGGCGAGCCCGAGCTGACGCATGATCGATTGTTGGTCGAAGTAGACGCGCTCACATACGAGCTGCTCGCCCTCGAACAGGAAGAACGCCGTCATGCGGCAGCGAATCGAGCGCCCCGTCGGCGGTAGCGCGCGCAGGCGGCCCAGATGTGTGCCGAGGAGGTCAAACTCGACGATGACGGCGTCGTCGGCGTGATGCATCGCGATGAGTTCGTTGCGTTGGTCTGGGAAGGCGGCGCGGCTCTCGGCAAAATATCCGCGGACTTCCGCTTCGCCGTCAAAGACATCGCCCGTCGGGACGAGCTCATAGCGCGGATGCGAGAAGGTCCCGATGGTGGCGTCGAAGTCCTGGCGGTTCTCCGAGTCCATGTGCTCGAGCACGATCGCCTCGCGCCGTTGGCGCACTCCACAACCCCCCGGGCGTTGCTCGCTCATCTGGCGAGAGCCTATCCATCGCCCCGCTTTGCGGGCCAGAAGCGTGCTCGTTAGCCCTGCGACGGGATCGCGGTCGCGGCAACCCACGGTCAGGACGACTTCTTAGGGCGACTGCACGAGGTGGCGTTCGAACGCCCAGACGGTCGCGGCACTCCGGGTCCGCACGCCCGCCTTATCGAAGATGTGTTGGACGTGGTGCCCCGCCGTCTTGGCGGAGATGCCGAGAGCGTCCGCGATCTCCTTGTTGGTCTTTCCGGCGGCGAGTGCCAGCAGAACCTCATGTTCGCGGTCCGTGAGGCCTGCGGGCAGCTCGCGCGGCCGTTTCGCGACGCGGTGTCCGGCAGCGGCCAGTACGGCGTCGACCGCCTCAGGGCACAGACGGCCCGTGCGCGCGTCGCGCAGTAGCTCGGTCCCGGCTGCGGCAGCGTCGAGCGCGGGGCGGTGCGGGCGACGCTCTCGCATCCCCTGATAGCAGTCGGCGGCCGCGAGGATGCGTGCTGCTCGCCCGAGCCCCGCAGCCTGGGTCTTGCGGTGGTAGCCGGCGCCGTCGAGGCGCTCGTGATGGCCACCGGCCAGCTCGCCTATGGGCGCAAGTGTCGGCGCGTGAGCGAACGAGCGCTCGGTGAAGTACGGGTGCAGCTGCACGCGCTCCCAGTCGGTGAGACCGAATGGTCCAGGCTTCTCCCAGATCGCGTTCGAGACCGCCACTCGGCCGAGGTCGAGGGCGTGCCCGGCGCGCCGCACCATAACCACCTCGGGCTCCGGGAGACCGAGACGCCACGCGGCCGCCTCGGCTAACTGGGACGTTCCCTCGGCGTGTCCGCGCAGCCAGTACGACTTGAGGTCGGTGAACGTCCCGACCACGCGGAACGCGGCGTCGATCTCGTCGCCGGCCATCCAGCGCAGCGGCGGCGGCTCGGCCGCGATCGCCTGCTCCCAGATCAGGGCGTCGTCGAGCCCGTCGAGCAGCTCGGCGAAGTGGTCGGTCGCGAGAGCGGCCAGGCGAGGGTCGTAAGCGCCCCCCGCGCGCTGCTCAACCACCTCGGCCGCCCGATCGGGCCCCCCGGCCGACAGGAAGACGGAGATGTCGCGGGCGACGTGAAGCACCCGCGCCGGCAGTCCAATCTCCTCCCCCGCAGCCGCGCCCGGGAACCCGTTTCCGTCCCAGCGCTCGAAGGCGTACGCCAGATTCGAGATAACGCCGGAGCCGAAGCCGAGCCAGCCGGCGAAGCGCTGCGCGACCTCGCAGTGCAGGGCGAACGTCGAGCGTGCGATCTCGAGCGCGTTCTCGAGCGCGTGTGCGACCATCGCCTCGCGAACTTCAGGCGGTCGTCCTTGTCCCACGACATCCTGGAGGAACGCCTTGAGCTCCTCAGGGTTGCCTCCGTCGACGAGTGCGAACTTCGCGCGTGGCTCGATGTCATCCCCGAAGAGCTCCGTCTGCTCGGTCGCGTCCGAGGTACAACCGAACGAGTGCAGCAGCGAGATGTAGTACGCGTCCACGAGCTCCGGCGCCGAGAGCTCCGCGAGGTCACCAAGGCGGACGGCGAGGATCGCTGTCCTGAGCGCGTGCTCAAGAGGCTGACCGGTGCCCAGATCGGTCGCTATCGACATCGCCCCGATGACCTCCGCGGCGCGGACCGGCATTTCGCCCCCGGAGGATCGGCTTGCCGACGGACCGTGGCCGTCGCGCGCCATGGTCCCATCCTATGCGCGCCTAGGGCGCCAGCGCAAGTCTGGGTGGCCCACAAGGGAAGCCGCCGTGGCGGCGGCTTCCCTTTCCATCGGCGGCGTCGGTGTCTAGGCCAGCGCCCGCACGTGCTCGTTGGGGTCGATCGCGCCGAGGCTCTCGACGACCTCGAGCGTGCTGCCCAGCACCTGAGCGATGTACACGTTCATTCGCACGTGGTGCTGGCCGGGCACCATCTCGGCCGGTCCTCCCGGGCCCCCGGCGATCTTCGCGTGGTCGAGCGCCGCGACAACACCAGCCTGCTCGAGCGAGCCGGCTTCGGTCACGGCGGCCTCCCACAGCTTGATTCCGCGGTACATACCCGTGCACCCGCTGCCGGCGCTGAACCGTGGCCCATCCGGGAACCGCACGTTGTACCGGCGCAGCAACTCCTTGCTGAACGGGTCGCTCACCGACTGGTAGTAGTCGATGCACCCGTACAACCCCTCGACGTGCTCGGGCGGCAGCGCGGCGACGAGATTCTCGTCGAAGTACGTCGTCATGACACGCCCGCCACGCTCGGTGAAGCCGGACTCGCAGAGCGCCTCGAGGAACGGGAAGCACCCCGGCGGGACGGTCGTGTTGAACACGACATCCGCGCCGCTGTGGTTGATCCTGTCGACCGTTTCGCCCCAGTCGGCGTGATCGACGGGGAAGTACTCCTCTCCGACGATCCTGCCGCCGTTGGCCGACGCGACCTCGTGGACCTTCCTGTTCATCACGTGCGGCCAGATGTAGTCAGCCGAGGGGAGATAGAACGTACGCGCCCCGGTGTGCTGCATCACCCACGGAATGAGCGGCTCGACCTGCTGAGCGGGAACGGCGCCGGTGCAGAACAGAAGCGGGTGGTACTCCTGCCCCTCGTACTGCTCGGGATAGATGTAGAGCGTCTCGCCCTCCATCACCGCCGGCTCTTTGATGGCCTGCCTCGTCGAGCTGAAGATGCCGCCCAGGAGCACGTCAACCCGATCATTCTGGACGAGCTTGGTGGCAGCGGCGGCCGCCTGCGCGTCGTCGGTGGCGCTGTCCTCGACCACCAGTTCGACCTGGCGGCCCAGCAGCCCGCCGGACGCATTGATCTCCTCCACCACCAGCATCGCGGTGTTGGCCTGAGCGCCGCCCATGATGGAGAGCGCTCCCGTCTTGTCGGCGATCACTCCGATCTTGATCACTTCACGCATGACGTCGCTCCTAGGCCTCGTAGTGGCCGCTGAGCTCCGGCACCTGCGGCCGACCCTTGTGCCCGGCCTCCTGCATGATCGGCGGGACCTCAGGATCGGAGGCAAAGCTCTGCCAGCCATCGAGATCCCAGTCGAAGATCACCCAGACCCGATCGGACTCGTTGGGGTCGCGGAACACGAGCGCGCCCTTCGAGCCGTGCTGCTTGCGCTTCTCGGCACCCTTGGTGGAGAAGACACTCGTAAAGCGGTCGAAGTCCTCGACCGTGGTAGTTGCCAGGAGCATCCCGGTCCTCCTTTACGTTTCCGGCGTCTCCGAACGACGCCGGGGTTGGCGCGAGTATGTGCTCGCGGGGGCTGAAGGGACATAGGGCAATTGCCCTATGTCTGGATCAGTTGCCGAGTACTGCTCCGGCATCGCCGACCAGCAGGTTCGGCGATCGCGTGGCGGCGAGACTACCCGTGCCGGCCGGGAGCGGCAGCGCTAACGAGGCGCCATCTCGGGGACGGTGCAGAAGTCTCAGAGGCCCGTATCGTTGGGCCGGCACCGGCAGGCGAAGACTCGACACCGGAGGTGCGAGATGAAGGCGATTGTGGTGACGGACGAGGCTGCGGGAACGGTCGGGATGACGCTGGTGGAGCGGCCCGAGCCGCCGGCAGCGATAAACGACGCCATCGTTGAGATTCATGCGTCGGGGTTCGTCCCGACTGAGATGGAGTGGCCCTCGACCTGGGTCGATCGCGTCAACCGTGACCGGACACCGTCGATCCCTGGGCATGAGCTGGCCGGAGTGGTCACCGCGCTGGGATACGGCACGACGGGGGTGTCGGTGGGACAGCGGGTGTTCGGTCTGGCGGACTGGCATCGCGACGGAACCCTGGCGGAGTATGTGGCGATCGAGGCGCGCAACCTCGCGCCGCTGCCGGGCGACGTCGAGTTCACGGTGGGCGCGAGCCTGCCCATCTCGGGTCTGACCGCATGGCAGGGCCTGTTCGATCACGGCCGTCTTCGGGCGGGTCAGAGTGTCCTCGCGCACGGCGCGGCCGGCGCAGTCGGGACAATGGTGACGCAGCTCGCGCGTGAGGCCGGCGCGTATGTCATCGGCACCGGGCGCGCCGCCGACCGCCAGAAGGCGCTCGACTTCGGCGCGCAGGAGTTCGTCGACCTCGACAACGACGCCTTGGAAGACGTCGGTGGCGTCGACCTGGTGTTCGACGTGATCGGCGGAGACATCCAGAAGCGGTCCGCAGGCCTGATTCGGGCCGGGGGAACCCTGGTGACCGTCGTAGGGCCGCCCGAGGCGCGGCCCGCCGACGGGCTGGCAGTCGACTTCGTTGTTGAGTCCGATCGTGCCCAGCTGACTGAGATCGTCCAGCGGGTCCGGGACGGACGACTGCGGACGAACATCGGCGATGTCGCGACCCTCGACGATGCCGTCGCCGCCCTCAACCCGACTGCGCGACGCAACGGGAAGACGATCATCCGCATGCGTCCATGAAAGACTCGGAGACGGGCAGAGGGCCCCGGTATGAGGGCT
This sequence comes from uncultured Actinomycetota bacterium, assembly GCA_963708835.1. Lineage (GTDB taxonomy): Bacteria > Actinomycetota > Thermoleophilia > Solirubrobacterales > Solirubrobacteraceae > Palsa-465. The sequence goes on from CAVPUB010000007.1 coordinate 545,340, forward strand.
ACGGTCTTGATCGTGCCTGATTCGCTGGCCCCTGTAGGTAACTGGGATCTGTTGGTGAGCCCGTGGCACCTCGAGGAACGCATCGAGGGCTTCCCGGTCCCAGCGGGTGCGGTCGTGCTGCCCACGTCGGCAGATCAGGCGCAGACCGAGCTGGGACGGCTCACCGCTCGGTATGGCGCTGTGGCCGACCGCACCGCACGAGCGGATCGTCCGCTGGTGCTCGCAGGCGACTGTCTGACGGCGGTCGGGATCCTCGCCGGCGTGCAGCGCCGCCGCGGCAACCTGTCGATCATCTGGCTTGACGCGCACGGCGACTTCAACACGCCGGAGATCTCGGTCAGCGGATACCTCGCCGGAATGTCGTTGGCGGCCGCGACCGGTCGCGTTCCCCAGCTCGTCGGTGAGCCAGTCGGGCTGCGGGCGGTCCCGGACGAGCGTTGTCTGCTGATCGGTGCCAGGGATCTCGATCCCGCCGAGGGCGACGCGCTCGCCGTCAGTCGCGTCACACGCGTCGACGCCGATCCCGACGCGCTGCGCGCCGCGCTGCAGCAGCAGCCCCCGATGGATGTCTACCTCCATCTCGACGTGGACATCGTCGACGGCAGCGATCTACCCGGCCTGCGCTTCCCCGCGCCGGACGGTCCGACCTTGTCGGTCGTCGAGGAGTGTCTCTCCCAGATCGTTGATTGCGCGCCACCGGCGGCCGCGTGTATCTCCTGCGCCTGGGAATCGGCGCGGATCGCGGACTCATCGACTCTGCGCGCCATCGGCCGGCTCGCCGCCGTGATCGGAGCGGACGTGCAGTGGCCGTCCCCTCTCGTGGCTTGATCACCCAGGGGTACGTCGACGGACGTGATAACGGTCAGCGTTGGACCCGTTCCGCTCCCAGCCGTCACGCACTCCTGGTGCGTGATCGCCACGGTTGCAGCAGTTCCCTTCGCTTCCCACTCATCGGCCGTTGGCCATCGCTTCCATCGACCAGGCGGCTCGAAGCTGATCGTTGCTTCGGCGACGTAGGGCTCGTCCGCCGGCCTGGACCCGCGCGAGTCATTGAGCCCATCGTTCCAGTGCCGGTGCCGTGCCGACCAGGCACTCGGTCTCGATCGGGAAGCCGGCAAGAGCATGAGCGGTCAGGCGGAGGTTCCCCTCCAGGCAGACGAGATCCTCACGGTGAGGCCCGGCAAGGATGAGGGGCGGAAACCGCTCGCCGGCGCGCAGCGCTTGGGCGGCAGTGTGAAAGCGCTCGTTCGAGATGCCCCAGGGTCGAACGCCGGCGCTGATGCGCTGAGCAGCATCAGCCGCCAGGCGGCTGCCACCCGAGAGCTCATTCCAGTAGGAGTAATCGATGTAGCGGACCCGAGCGAGCTCTGGCGCGGTCAACTCGATCCACTCCCACCTGACTTGGGCGGGGAAGTGCTCAAAGAGCTCGCGGTCCTCGCTGTACCCGCGCGTGGCCGCCAGCACCGCGCGCCGTGCCTGGTTCGCGTCCGCGTCGTTCAGGTCTGGCCCGGCCAGTAACCGCTCAGACTGACTGCAAGCGAGCAGCGCGTCGCGCACCGCCGAGCCGAACCGCTCGCTGGACAATTCGCCGCTCAGGAACACGGCAACCATCTCGGCCTCAGTGCTGGCGCGGGCAATACGCATGCTCGTAATGATGGAGCCGCTGCGGATCCTCGACGCTCCTGATCGTCGCCCGACCCACCCGGGCATCTTGCAGGGTGCTCGACGACGCGAGCCGGCGAAGCGCGGAAAGCCGTGGCCCGTCGCAGCAGCTTCGTGGCAGAAGCCCGTGCAAAGAGTGATCTGCTCCCGGGTACGCCCAACCTCGTCGAAGCAGCGGCGTTTAACGGGGCACATGCTTGCATCTTCGTATCCGGCTGTGACGGCCCAGCCTCGTGGCGGCGATCGCCCGTCATGGCCGCCGCCGGGAGTGCGGTGCGAGTGCCAGAACTGTCACGTGCACACGTTCGCCATGACATGGCCCGACGCGTCTGCGTGCTGCCATAACTGCGCCTCGCGGGCCTTGGCGCCGGTCTTGCCCTAGGAAGGGCGCTGGAGCTACCTGCCCAGCTCACGGCTAATCCGGATGACTATTGGTAGCCGCGCTTGAGGAGGTATTTCGCGCCCGCCTCGAATCCGTCGCGGTCGAGCACGTCGAAGGCGAAGGCGTTGGCGAGACGGTCGGTCGTGTTAAACGCGAAGCCGACGGCAAGGGCATCCTCGATTTGCTGGGGTGAGACACCGGCGGCGAGCACGGCTCGGATGTCGTCGGCACTCAGCGTTCCTTCGCTGGTCAGCTTGCCGAGCATGGCGAGCGTTGCCCGGAGGCCGTCGTCCAATGGAGCAGAGTCGAGATCGGTGAGGGCAGCGGCCACCCTTTCCTCGTCCTGGTAGGCCCGTGATGCAGTGGCGGTGTGCGCGCCGACGCAGAAGGGGCAATCGTTGACTTTGGATACGTAGGCCGCCATCAGCTCTCGGTCGCCCACCGACCATGTCGAGCGGCCGCGCATTGCCTGCTGGGTGAACTTCTTCATGTGGCTGCCGTAGAAGTCGGGTCGGTAGAACGTGATCCGGGCCGCATCCGGGAGTGGCCGACCGGAGACCAGACGGATCAGCCGGAAGAGCAGCTTCGGTCCGACGCCGTAGCCGTGTTCGAGGACGCCGGGCCGCACTAGGTGGACTCCGCGTCGGCGGTCGCCTCGGCCAGGGCCGCCAGGCCGGCGTCGTACTGCCGGGTCGCCTGCCCGACCGCGGCGCAGATCACGAGCTCGAACAGCTGGTCATCAGTGAAGCCCGCCTCCATGGCCGCGGCAAAGTCCGCATCCGTCACGTGAGCGGACTTCGTCGCCACCTTGTCGAGCAACACGCGGAGGGGTTGGGGAGGCTCGTTGTCGAAAGCGCAAGCGCGCTGCTCCGCCGGCGCATGGCCGGGTCCGTGCCGGAGGCGATTGACGAGGCCCTGGTGGATGGAGAGCTTGGTGTCTTCAGCCGGCATCGTCGCCCCAATCGATCCGCTGCCGAAGCAGAGCTTGCTCGGCGGGGTTGGCCGTGAGTTGGAGGGCGCGCCGGTCCGCGGCACGGGCCTCATCGGGGCGGCCCAGGGCCCGCAGCAGGTCGGCGCGGGTCGCGTGATAGAGGTGGTAGCGGTCGAGGGGCCCGGCGAGGGCGTCGACCTCGGCCAGAGCGGCTGCCGGCCCGGCGGTGTAGCGCCGGGCGATGGCCCGGTGAAGCCGGGTGAGGGGCGATGGCGCTAGGTGCAGGAGCATGTCGTAGAGCACCACGATCTGTTCCCAGTCGGTATCGGCCCAGTCGGCGGCCTCGGCGTGACAGGCGACGATCGCGGCCTGAAGCTGGTAGGGCCCGGGCTGGCGGCGCCGTGCCGCACGTTGGAGCAAACCAGATGCGGTAGCGATGGCCTCGTGGTCCCAGCTCGAGCGATCCTGGTGTTCGAGGAGGACGAGGTTTCCGTCAGGGTCGAATCTGGCGTCAGAGCGGGCCCGGTGCAATCGAATCAGGGCCAGAAGGCCGGCGACCTCAGGCTCGGTTGGCATGAGGTCATCGAGCTGGGCGGCCAGCCATTCAGCGTCATCGACCAGATCTCGTGATTGTCCGCGCTCCGCGGTCGACAGGTAGCCCTCGTTGAGCAGCAGATAGATGACCGCAAGCACCTCACGCAGGCGGGCGCCCTGCTCGTCGGGATCGGGTACGCGATACGGGATCCCGGCATCGGTGATCTTCCGCTTGGCGCGCGTGATGCGCTGGGCGACCGTCGTCTCAGGCACGAGAAACGCGCGCGCAATCTGTGCCGTCGTCAGCCCGCACACGACACGAAGGGTCAAGGCGATCTGGGCGGGGCGCGAGAGCGCCGGGTGACAGCACGTGAACATGAGCTGCAGCCGGTCGTCGCCTGCCGACTGGACGGGCCACCGGAGCTGAGCCAGCTTGGTGCGGTAGTTGCTCTGGCGCCGTAGGGCGTCGAGGCCGCGGTTGCGGGCGACCGTGAACAGCCACGCGTCGGGCCGGTCAGGGACGCCTTCGATAGGCCACCGGTGCAGGGCCGCGAGGACCGCGTCCTGGACGAGGTCCTCCGCCATGGCGAAGTCACCGGTGATCCGCATCAGCGCCGTCGCCAGCCGGCCGGCGTGCTCGCGGACGATCCGTTCCAGCTCGCGATCTGAAGCGGCACGACCTCTCGTGCCCTGGCCCTGGGCGGTGAGGGTCATCACGGCGCGGGGGGCATCTCCATGATCGGACGTACCTCCACGACGGGGCAGCCGGGCCAGGTGCTGACCATCTTCAGCACCTGGTCGAGGTCGTCGGCCTCGACCTCGGTGTAGCCGCTGACGACCTCTTTGCCCTCGACAAAAGGGCCGTCGGTGATGACCGGCTCGCTGCCGACGTCCAGCCGGACGGTCGTTGCCGTCGTGGCCGGCTGCAGTTTGCTGCCGCCGCGGATCTTGTCGGCGTGTTCAGCCATCCACTCATAGACCAGCCCAACGGCCCGGTCACGGTCGGCCTGGCTCAGCGCGTCGAAATCCTTCTCGAACTGTTCCGTCTCGACGAACAGCAGGACGTATTTCACCGGGAGACCATCCTTTCGGACTGCGCGTCGTCTTGTAAACCCGTCGCCGTGGTTGCCCGGTTCGACCCCGCGCCGGCATCGGCGAACTCGCTCATACGGCCCATTATCTCGTCGGGTGCGATGTCCTCGACCTGGCTGGCCACCGTCCACCCGTGCCCGAACGGGTCGACGATGAGTCCGTCACGGTCGCCGTAGAACTGGTTCTGCGCCGGGCGCTTGACCGTCGCCCCCAGTTGCGCGGCCCGGTCAATCACGGCGTCGACGTCCTCGACGTAGTGAGCGATCGCGCCATCCGGGCCGGAGAACCTCAGGCGCTCGGTGGCGTTGAACACGGCGGTATAGAACTCCAACGCCTTGGCGGCTCCGTCGACGACCAGAGCGGGGGTAACCCGGCGATATCGGTCGGGAATTGGCTCGGGCTTGACAGTCGGCGACATCGTTTGACTCCTGTAGCGATCACGGCCACACGAGGGCCGGTCAGGTCAACGTCCACCTAAGAGACGATCGGCGAGAGTCCGAATACGACAACGCGGCAGATTTCTTCCGTGAGCTGCTGGGCCGATAGGGTCAGCCTTGAAAGCGAAGGAGTACCTGACTCGGCGGGCATGATGAAGGCGATTATTCAGACGCGGTACGGCTCACCCGATGTCCTGCGGCTCGCGGAGGTCGACAAGCCGGTCGCCAAAGACGATGAGGTGCTGGTACACGTTCGCGCGGCAGCCGTCAATATCGGAGACTGGCATCTGGTGAGGGGCGTGCCGTACGTGGTGCGACTGGTGGCCGGACTGCGGCGGCCGCGCCGCCAGATACCAGGACTCGATATCGCCGGACAGGTCGAGGCGGTCGGCGCAAACGTTCAGCAGTTTCGGCCGGGCGATGACGTGTTCGGCTGGTGCACCGGCGCGTTCGCGGAATATGCCTCTGCTGCCGCGAGCAATCTCCTCACCACGGCGTCGAACCTCACGCTGGAGCAATCGGCGGCGGTCGGGGACTCCGCGTTCACTGCGCTCGCTGCCGTTCGCGATCAAGGGAAAGTGAAGCCGGGGCAGAGGGTCTTGATCAACGGGGCGTCCGGCGGCGTTGGGACGTTCGCCGTGCAGGTCGCCAAGGCGTTCGGAGCGACCGTCACCGGGATCTGCAGCACACCGAATCTCGACATGGTCCGATCAATCGGCGCCGACGAGGTCATCGACTACACAAAGGAGGACTTCACCCGCACCGGACAGCGCTACGACGTGATGCTCGACCTGGTCGGGAGCCATTCGTTATCGGACTGCAGGCGCGTGCTGACTCCCCGGGGCACCTATGTCGTCGTTGGCGTCAAGGACATGGGTCGTTGGCTGGGCCTGGGGCGCCAGTTCAAGGCGCTGGTGCTATCACCGCTCGTGCGACAGCGGATGCGGGTGTTCGTCGTTCGGCATAACAGCCAGGACCTCGCTGTTCTGAAGGAACTCGTCGAAGCCGGCAAGCTCATGCCTGTGATCGATAGGCGCTACGCCCTGAGTGATGTTCCTGAAGCTCTCCGGCACCAGGGAGAAGGACACGCTCGAGGCAAGAGCGTCATCGCACTCTGAGGCATGAGGCGGTCGCCGTTGCCGCGCGTGGCAGGGCATCGCGCATTTGCCGTGAAGCGTCGCTAGCGGCTGAGCTGGAAGCGGTCGCGGTATTCGGCGGGTGAGACGCCGAGGTGGCGGTGAAACGCGCGGCGAAGTACTTCGGCGCTGGCGAATCCCGAGGCCTGGGCGACCGCTTCCAGTGAGGGGGCGCCGTCTTGAAGCAGGTCTCTTGCCTGTTCGATACGTAGTGTTTCGACGTACGCGGCAGGGGTCTGGCCGACTTCGCGGTGAAAGGCGCGGGTGAATGACCGTTCGCTCATCAGCGCGCGCTCGGCCAGGACGGGCACCGACAGGTTCTCCTCAAGGTGGCCGGAGATCCATGCCTGGAGCTCGCGGAGCTCGGGTCTGGTCGCTTGTTGGGCTGAGAGGGCGCTGCTGAATTGGGACTGACCACCGGGTCGTTTCAAGAAGACGACCAGCTCGCGAGCCGCCGACAGCGCCGCCTCGGGACCGAGGTCTTGCTCGACCAGCGCCAGAGCGAGGTCGATCCCCGCGGTGATGCCGGCTGAGGTCCAGACGTCGCCGTCGTTGATGAAGACCGGATCCGGGTTGACATGAACCCGCGAGTACCGGCGCGCGAGGTCATCGCAGTAGGCCCAGTGGGTGGTTGCCCTGCGGTCGTCGAGCAGCCCCGCGGCCGCGAGCAGGTACGCACCCGTGCACACAGACACCGTACGGCGCGCGCGCCGGGACGCACGGAGAACCCAGTTGACGAGTGCCTGGTCTGTGATGGCGGCGCGCGCCCCGGGTCCGCCCGCGACGAGAAGCGTGTCGTGCCGCGGCGGCGGTTCAGGCAGGGGCGCGACGCCGAGACGCTGGCCGCTGTCCGTTGTGACCGTGTCGGTTTCGCTCGGCCCCACGACACTGACCTGGTACGCGTCCGGAATCTCGATCGAGACATGATGGAAGACCTCGACAGGTCCGAGAACGTCGAGCGACTGGCAGCCTTCAACGGCTAAGACGAGCATCTTGCGGGGTCGCGGCATCGCCACATCATGCCGCCAACGCCGCTTGGCGCCAAGGACGGATACCCAACGAATCCCGCCAGCTCGACCGCGAGTTCCCACCTTGGCGTAAAGCGTGGGATATCCGACCTAGGCGCCAGCCCGCAACTGGGTCACGATGGCTGCAACGTCACGCCAGGGAGACTCGCCCGACGACAACGATGACGGCGAGTCCTCCACAACCCGCCTGGAGGGTTCGATGCACGTTCACCATCACAGCCACACCGCTCACACAGGCCGCTCCGACCCGCCGAAGCACGTCGGAGGCTGGTTGCTGGCCATCTTGCTCGTCGCACAGCTGATGGTCATCCTCGACATCACGGCGGTCAACATCGCCATGCCCAATATCGCCAAGGATCTGGGCATCAGCGGAACCAGCATCAGCTGGACGATCACCAGCTACTCGCTCATCTTCGGCAGCCTCCTGCTCCTCGGCGGCCGCGCCGCTGATTTGCTCGGACGCCGCCGACTGTTCCTGGCCGGTCTGGGCGTGTTCACCGTCTCATCGCTGCTGTCGGCAATGGCCGGCTCGGGGGCCGCGCTATTCGCCGCCCGGGCAGGTCAAGGCCTGGGTGCATCGATGCTGTCGCCCGCAGCCCTCTCGATCATCACCACGGCACTTCACGGTCAACAGCGCGCCAAGGCGCTGGCGGCGTGGGGCGCAATCGGCGGTGCCGGCGCCGCGATCGGCGTTCTGCTCGGCGGCGTCCTCACCGAGCTGGCCGACTGGCGGATGATCTTCTTCATCAACCCGCCGGTCGCGATCGCGCTCGCAATCGCAGCGACCAAAATCGTTCCCGCCGACGCCAAGCGGCCACAGTGGAAGGGCCTCGACCTTCGCGGCGCCGCCGTGGCCACCGCGAGCCTCGGGACGATCGTCTACGCGATCACGCAGGCCGACCAAGCGGGCTGGACCTCGGCGCAGACGCTCATCATGGGGAGCGCCGGGCTGGCCGGTCTCGGACTGTTCGCCGCCTGCGAGCATCGTACAGAGCAGCCGCTGCTCAGGATCGAGCGACTGCGCGACCGCGCCGTCGCCGGCGGGATGCTCCTGATGCTGCTCGGAGCCGGGCTGATCTTCGGGCTGTTCCTGCTGTGCTCGCTCTACCTGCAGTTCGTCCTCGGCAAGGGGCCTCTCTCAACCGGTCTGTCCTTCATCCCGCTGGCTCTCGCGGCGGGAGCCGGGGCACACGCCGGCGGGCACGTGATCAACCGCCACGGCGTCCGCGGGCCACTGGCGGCCGCATTCGGGATCGCGTCGGTCGGTCTCCTGCTGCTCTCAAGGCTCGGGCCCCATGGCAGCTACGTCCAGGACATCCTTCCCGGCATCCTGATCGCGGGCTTCGGACTCGGCATCGCGACCGTCGCTATCTCGGTCTCGATCCTCACGGGCGCCCGCTCTGAGGAGACCGGGATGCTCTCGGGGCTGAACTCGACGGGCCATGAGATCGGCGGGACGCTCGGCATCGCGGTGTTCACCAGCATCGCGGCTGGAGTGAGCGGCGGCCTCACCGGCTCAAGCGGAGCGTCGGGCATCGCCGACGCGTTCCTCATCGCCGCCCACGTCGCAGCCGTGGGCAGCATCGTGGCCCTGATCGCCCTACCAGCCGCCCGTGTCTTCCTGCCAAAGCTGCGGCTCAACCCGCAGGCGATGCCAATCCACTGAGCACACGCTCAGGCGTGACGTCCACTCCTCCGGCCCCGGTCACCCCCGGGGCCGGAGGCTTACCAACATCTCGGGCTCGCCGCCGGACCGGACTCGGGTCGACGAAGAAGCACGTCCGGCGCCCGTCCCGGCATCAGCGCCCGCCCGTCGCCACCAGCGCAGTGAACGTCCGATGGCGGCAAACCTACCTGCCCGGAAAGCCCGCGCAAGAGGTGGACCGACCGCCCGGGGGCGTGCCGCTACGCTGGCGCCATGCCGATGCCCAAGCGATCGAGCGTCGAGGACTTCTTCGACAAGCTCGACCCCCATCAGCGCCCGCACCTCGAGCAGCTCCGCAGGCTGAGCCTCAAGGCCGATCGGAAGGCCGAGGAGAAGCTGGCCTACAACCTGCCGGTCTACGTCCGCGATGAGAAGGCACGTCTGTGGATGCTTCAGAACTTCAAGAACCATTGCTCGCTGCGGTTTCCGCCGCGGTTCTTCGCCGCCCACAAGGCAGAGGTCGAGGCCGCCGGGTATGAGGCCGGCGACGGGTTCATCAAGCTGCCCTACGACCGCGACATCCCGACCAAGCTCTGCAAGACGCTGATGCAGGCCCGGGTCGACGAGTACGAGGCGACCGGCGCCGGCTGGTGAGACGGACCGGCTGACCGCGACGCGCTCCGGCCGGGGCGCGGCGCGCTGCTGACTGAGCGGCACGCTGAAGGTGACGTTCGCCCCGGCCAAGGGCAAGGCCAGCTCGGTCAAGAGCGCCGTCTCGCTGGCGAAATGACCGCTGGTCCGAAGCGACCCGGACGCCCCCAGGGTGCGCTCGAGCGCGCTGGCTAGGACACCGGGCGGGACAATCTCCGGCATGACCAATGCGCTCCCCACGCCCACGCTGACCCTCGTCTACCACCTGGAGGCGACCACCGGCACGCCCGCCGATCTCGGCGCGATCCCCCAGGGCCGCCGGCGGATCGCCCCGCTCACCGGGGGCACGTTCACCGGACCCGAGCTCAACGGCACCCTGGTGCCCGGCGCCAGCGCCGACTGGCAGGTGGTGCTCGACGACGGCACCGCTCTGGGCGACATCCGCTACACGCTGCAGACCGACGCGGGCGACGTCCTCTACGTCCAGTCACGCGGCGTTCGCCACGGACCGTCAGCGGTTCTGGCCCGGCTGGCCCGCGGCGAGGAGGTCGCGCCCACCGAGTACACGTTCCGCACGGCAACGCAGATCGAGACCGCCGCGCCGCATCTGGACTGGCTCAACAAGGGGGTGTTCGTCGGGGTCGGCGGCCGGCTGCCCGCGAGCGTCGTCTACGAGGTCTACCTCGTGGGCTGAGAGCACGCCCGTGACGCGGACCGTCCCCGAGCGGGCCGAGAACTTTTCCGCCCCGCCGGGGAGATCAGGGGCCGATATGCATCCCCCAGAACTCCAGCTCGTGGCGGACTCGGCGCCACGGCGAGACACCCACCGGTGTGGGGCAATTCGCAGGACGCGCTGATCGCGGGCGCCGGGAACCCGCAGGTGCGCGCCGGCGTGCTGCGCATCCTGTCCACCCTCCCCGACGTGGCGGTGACCCAGACCGCCACCGACGGCCGGCCGACCGTGACCCTCACCGCCACCGCGCCGGCGATGCCGAGCGGCTACCAGGAGCAGCTCATCATCGATGCCGACACCGGGACCCCCGTCAAGTTCCTGGGCGGCGCCCCGGGCAACCCGGCGGTGACCGTCACCTACGACGTGACGCGGGTCAGCACCAGCGATCTGAAGTGAGGGCGCCGGCGGCTACGCCACGAACTCCGACATCGCCCCCGATCGGATGAGCGCCACCGTCGTGGCGATGTCGGCGTCGAGGTAGCGGTCGCGGTCGACGAACGGGACGTGCTCGCGCACCCGGTGAAACGCCGCCTGGGTGCGCGGGCTCGCCTGGTCGATGCCGCGGAGCTCGAGGGCCTGGCAGCAGGCCATGAGGTGGATCGCGGCGATGTTCTGGGCCAGCTCGACGATCGAGCGGGCGTCCCGGGCGGCGATCGTGCCCATGGAGACCTTGTCCTGGTTGTGGGCCTCGGTGGAGCGCGAGTGGATCGTGGTCGGCGCGCACAGGTGCATGGCCTCGGCGGTCATCGCCGACGCGCAGAGCTGTAGGCCCTTGAACCCGTGGTGCAGGCCGGCCTCGGGATCGGTCGGGTCAAAGCGCGGAATGAGGTTCGCGGTCAGCCCGCGGTTGAACTTCTCGTCGACCACGTGGGCGATCTGGCGGTCGATGAGGTCGCACAGGTTGGCCAGCGCCACCTTCAGCGAGTCCATCGCCTGACCGATGTGGCCGCCGTAGAAGTTGCCGCCGCTCTCGACACGTCCACCGGCGACGTTGAACAGGGGGTTGTCGTCGGAGGAGTTGATCTCCACCGAGACCCAGCGCCCCACCCAGTCGAGCACGTCGCGCAGCGGGCCGATCACGTGCGGCGCGCAGCGGATCGAGTAGCGGTCCTGGACCTGGCGGTCCAGCTCGAGGAACCCGGCCCCCTCCATGCCGCCGGTGAACAGCTCGTCGCTGTCGGCGGCCAGGTTGGACTCGGCCAGCAGCTCGCGGATGTGCCGGGCGCTCGTGATCATCCCCGGATGGGGCTTGGCCTGGTCGAAGAGGAACGCGTTGAAGTGGCCGCGGTTGCCCAGCAGCGCCTCGGAGGCCATCGCCGTCATCAGGTCGGCCAGGTCGGCGAGCTCGCTCGCGGCGCCGACGGCCAGGCACGCAAACGCGCTCATGAACGAGGTCCCGTTGGTGAGCGCCAGCCCCTCCTTGGCCTCCAGCAGGAACGGCTCGAGGCCCAGCTCGCCCAGCACCTCGGCGGCGTGGCGTGGGACACCGTCATACAGGACGTCGCCGTCGCCCGCCAGGGCCCGGCCCACGTAGGACAGTGGCGCCAGATCACCGCTGGCCCCGCATGAGCCACGCTCCGGGATGAACGGCGTGACATCCCGGTTGAGCAGCTCGAGCACGTGCTCGATGAGCTCCACGCGCACGCCCGAGTTGCCCTTGGACAGGCAGTTGGCGCGCAGCAGCATGGTCACGCGCGCGACTTCAGGCGGCGCGATCGGGCCGGTGCCGACGCCCATGAAGCGCAGGATGTTCTGCTGGAGCTTCCCGGTCTTGTCCGGGGAGATCTGGCGGTGGGCGCTGTCACCGAACCCGGTGGTGACGCCGTAGATCGGGATCTCGCGGGCGATCAGCTCATGCTTGAGGCTGCAGCTGGACCGCACGGCCTCCGCGGCCTGCTCGGACAACCTCACCGTCCGCTCGCCGCGAGAGACCTCGAGCGCGTCGGAGATGGTGAGCGTGGCGCCGTCGAGGTCGAGGGCGGTGCGGCTCGCGGCATGGTGGGGATGGGCGATGGCAGTCATGAGCGGAATGTTTGCCCAGTACGGCCCACCGCGCAACGGAGACGCAGCCTATCGCCGTTTTGCCGCAATAGAACCGTGCTTTTGGTCCAATTCGCCGCAAGATCGTTGCGTCAGTGGCGCAGCCGCGTTCACGACGGCGCATGATGTGGTCGGCCCGGCTCAGGAGAGGAGGACGAACCACGATGAGCCCACTGCTGGAACTCCAAACCTTCGCACCGCCCGACATCGCGATCGAGCGCCGCGACGACGGCGCGATCGTGCTCGCCTCCCGCCACGCGCCGGCCGACACCGAGCCGTCGATCTCCGCCGTGCTCAGGCGGCGCGCCGCCGAGCACCCCGACCGCCCGCTGGCCGCCCAGCGCGACCGCGAGGACCGCTGGATCACGCTCACCTACGGCGAGGCGCAGCGCCGCTCACTCGCGCTGGCCCGGGCCTTCGCGGGGTTGGGGCTGGGGCCCGGCAGGCCGCTGATGATCCTCTCGGGCAACTCGCTGGAGCACCTGCTGGTCAGTCTCGGCGCCTACGCCGCCCACGCCCCGGTGATGCCGATCAGCGTCGCGTACTCGCTGATGAGCGCCGACCATGCCCGGATCAAGGCCATCGCCGAACTGACCGAGCCGGGCCTGGTCTTCGCCGAGGACTCCGGACCGTTCGGCGCCGCGCTGGATGCCCTGGCCTCCACCGTCTCCCAGGTGCTGGTGGCGCGCGGGGACCGCGCGGGGGCGCTGCGCCTGAGCGACCTTCTCGCCGCCGCGGGCAGCGGTGAGCAGACCGGCGTCGCGGACGAGCCCGGGGGCGACACCGTGGCCAAGCTGCTGTTCACCTCGGGGTCCACCGGCGTCCCCAAGGGCGTGGTCAACACCCATCGCATGCTGTGCTCCAACCAGGCCATGCTCCGGGCCATCTGGCCGTTCCTGGCCGACGAGCCCCCGGTCATGGTCGACTGGCTGCCGTGGAGCCACACCTTCGGCGCCAACCACAACCTCAACCTGGCGCTGTTCAACGGCGGGACGATCTATATCGACGACGGCAAGCCGGCGCCCGCCCTGTTCGGGCGCACGATCGCCGCGATCAAGGACGTCCCGCCCACGCTGTACTTCAACGTGCCCGCCGGGTACGCCCTGCTCGCACCCGCCCTTGAGAACGACCCGCAGCTGGCCGAGCGGTTCTTCAGCCGGTTGCGCTTCATGTTCTACGCCGCCGCGGCGCTCCCCGACGCGCTCGCGGCGCGCCTGCGCACGCTGGCCGCCGAGCATGCCGACCACGAGGTCCCGCTCACCTCGAGCTGGGGGACCACCGAGACCGCGCCATGCGCCACCAGCATGCACTACCTCGGCGCGCCGACCGGGTGCATCGGCGTTCCCATCCCGGGGTGCACGATCAAGCTGGCGCCGGTGGGGGACCGGCTCGAGATCCGGGTCAAGGGGCCGAATGTCACGCCCGGATACTTCCGGGCGCCCGAGCTGACGCGGGCCGCCTTCGACGAGGACGGCTTCTACCGCTCGGGGGATGCGGTCACGCTGCTCAACGAGGAGGACCCCAACCAGGGCATGGCATTCGACGGGCGGATCGCCGAGAACTTCAAGCTGCTGACCGGAACCTGGGTCGCGGCCGGCGCGCTGCGCACGCGCCTGATCAGCGCCGCGGGCGTGCTCTCAGATGCCGTCATCTGCGGGCAGGACGCTGAGTACGTGGCGGCCATGGCATGGGTCAACCAGGCCGAGGCGCAACGCGTGACCGGCTCTGCCGGGGACGTCGCGCTCGACGACCCGGCGCTGCGTCAGCACCTGCGCGGCGCGCTCAGTGCGCTGAACGCCGATGCCGGGTCGGCGTCGCGGATCGAGCGGCTGCTGCTGCTCGTAGAGCCGCCCAGCCTCGACGCCGGGGAGATCACCGACAAGGGCTATCTCAACCAACGGCGGACCCTCGAATGCCGTGCGGCGGACGTCGCGCGCCTCTACGCCGAGCCAGCGGATCCCGCCGTCCTGCGCGCCTCCGGCGCCTGACCGACGGCCCGCCCGCAAGGGCACTGCCACGGCGTCCGGACCGGGCGCTTTGATCTCTCGTCCGCGTCATGAGGGTGATCAGACGAGGCACACAATCCAAGGACGTCCGGCGGTCGCTGGGGAGGGACTTCGGCTGGCTGTGGACGGCGTACGCGGTGAGCGCCTATGGCACCGGCCTCGGGTTCGGTGCCTTCGCCATCATCGCCATCCGCGTGCTGCACGCGGGAGCGGCCCAGGTGGCGATCCTCTCGGCGTCGGGCCTGGCGGTGGGGGCCCTGATCGCGGTGCCGCTCGGGCCGTGGGTGGAGTTCCGCCGCAAGCGCCCGGTGATGGTGGGCATGGACCTGGTCCGCTTCGCGGCGCTGGTGAGCATCCCGGTCGCATACGCGCTGGGCCGGCTCACGTTTCTTCACCTCGTGGTCGTGTCGGTGATCGTCGGCGCCGCCAAGAATGCCTTCCGGGCCGCCAGCGGCGCGTACGTCAAGGCGCTGGTCGCTCCCGAGGACCTGCTCACGGCCAACGGGCGATTCGAGTCCACCACCTGGAGCGCGACCGCGGTCGGACCGCCGCTGGGCGGAGCTGCCATCGGGCTGCTCGGGCCGGTGATCACGGTCGTCGCCGACGCGATCAGCTACCTGCTCTCCGCGCTGGGGATCGGCGCCATCCGGCACACCGAGCCACCCGTGAGGCGTGCCGACGCGAAGCGCGGGCGCGCCACCGAACTGCTCGACGGCTGGCGCTACATCCTCGCCCACCCCGAGTTGCGCGCCCTGTTCTTCAACACGGTGCTGGTCAGCGGGCTCATCCTGGCCACCGAGCCGCTGCTCTCCGTCCTGATGCTCGGACGTCTGGGGTTCGCGCCGTGGCAGTTCGGCCTCGCCTTCGCCTCACCGTGCGTCGGCGGGCTGATCGGCGCCCGGCTGGCCCGCCGGCTCGTCCCGCGTCATGGGCCGGCGAAGGTCATGTTCATCGGCGGCGCGCTGCGCGCGTGCTGGCCGGTCGGGCTGGTCCTCATGCAGCCCGGGATCGCCGGGATGGCGATCGTCATCGTCCTCCAGCTCGGCCTCATCACCAGCATCGGCGTGTTCAACCCCGTCATGGCCACCTACCGGCTCGAGCAGACCGCGCCCGATCGCGTCGCTCGGATGCTGTCCGCGTGGTCGGTGTCCACCAGCGCGACCACCGCCGCGCTCACGGCGCTGTTCGGCGTGATCGGCTCGGTCACCAGCCCGCGTGCGGGGATCGGCATCGCGGGCGCGCTGCTGCTGCTCACCCCGGTGCTGCTGCCGCGGGCCGTCCACGCCACCCGCACCGCAGACGACGGCGAGCCCGGTATCAACGCGGTGCATGCCGCCCATACAAGAGTTCGATTTTGGTCGGGGCGGCGCGCGGTGTTAGCTTCGGCGCGTGAGCGGCGGTAACGAGCTCTACCACGGCGCCAGCGATGTGTCAGCGACCGCGGACCTCGGCGGCGACGAGCTGACGCCCGTGCCGGCGCCGCCGGGGACGACCGTGTACGAATCCCCGCGCGAGACGCCCGTGCACGCCCACACCGACGTGCTGGTGATCGGGGGCGGCCCGGCGGGCTGCGCCGCGGCGCTGGCGGCGCGGCGACTCGGTGCCGAGGTGACGCTCGTGGAGCGCTACAACCACCTCGGTGGCCTGTCCACCGGCGGGTTGGTGATCTGGATCGACCGGATGACCGACTGGACCGGCCGGCTCGTCATCGACGGCTTCGCCCGCGAGATCCTCGAGCAGTTGCCCGACGATGCCGTGGCCGGCGCCCCCGAGGGTGAGTGGGGCTCGCAGGACGAGGAGGAGGTTGCCCACTGGGGCGGTCGCCAGGGCGCGTTTCGCGGGGTGGTCACGTGGTCACCGATGATCGACCCGGAATGGCTCAAGCTCGCGTCGGTCGAGCTCCTTGCCGCCGCCGGGGTGCGCTTCCTCTTCCACAGCTGGGCGGCCGACGTCGTGCGCGACGGCTCGAGCGTGAACGGCGTCATCTTCGAGAGCAAGCAGGGCCGCCGGGCGCTGCTGGCGCGCGTGGTCATCGACGCGACCGGCGATCTCGACGTGTGCCGCCACGCCGGCGCACCCTTCGAGTCAGGCGGCGAGGGCAGCGAGAGCAACATCCAGCACTGCCTGAACACGGGGTGGACGTGGGCGGGCGTGGACTTCAAACGGTGGCTGGCGTTCAAGCGCGACGATCCCCAGGGACATCGCGCGCTCATGGAGCAGGCCCGCGAGGCGCTCGGCTACGTCGAGCGCCCGGTGATCGGGTGGCGCGATGACGTCGCGCTGTTCCTGGGACCCCGCCTGCGCGGCTACAGCGGGCTCGATGTCGCCGATCTCACCCGGGTGGAGATCCAGTCGCGGCGGCGCATGGTCGCGCACCTGGACTACTTCCGAAAGCACGCGCCGGGCTTCGAGCAGGCCTGGTTCATGCTCTCCGCGCCCCAGGTGGGCGTGCGCCACACCGGGCGCGTGGTCGGGCGTCATCCGATGAGCGCTGAGGAGTGGAAGCGGGGGGTGCGCCATCCCGACGAGATCGGGGTCTCTCCGTCACCCTCGCAGGCGTTCGAGAACGTCTCGATCCCGTACGGCGCCCTGTTGCCCCGCGAGCTGGACAACGTGCTGGTGGCCGGTCGCCACATCGCGTGCGACTCCCAGACCCAGGCGTTCATGCGCGAGATCCCCCAGTGCTGGGTCACCGGCCATGCCGCCGGGGTGGCGGCCGCACTCGCCGCCGAGGCCGGGGTGGGGCCGGGTGCGGTGGACGTGGCCGAGATTCAGGACGCGCTGCGCGCCCAGGGCGCCTATCTCAGCCCGGCAGCAGCGAGAGCTGGGTGAAGCCGGGCGCGCGCTCGATCTCGAGCATGCGCCGCTTGGTGGCGATCCCGCCCGGTGCGGAGAAACCGTGCAGCGCTCCGGCGGAGGACAGCACCCGGTGGCAGGGCACCACGATCGGGAACGGGTTCTCACCCAGCGCGTGGCCGACCGCGCGCGGCGCGTCGGGCTTGCCGATCGCACGGGCGATGTCGCCATAGCTGGCGGTCGAGCCCGGTCCGATCTCTCGCGTGGCGGCGTAGACGCTGCGGCGGAACGAGTCGACCGCGCTTTCGTCAAGGACCACCCAACGCAGGTCGGTCTGCTCGCCGTCCAGGAGCGTCACGATGGCGTCGATCGCATCACGTACCGGCTTGGGCGCGTCGGGCTTCCCGCGGGCCGGGCGACTGATCCGCGCGCGCGTTCCAGGCAGGGCCACGCGGGTGACGCCGGCATCGCTCCACTCGATGCCGCAGGTGCCGATCGCCGTCGGGAATGCGAGCATGGGACGGACGCTACCGCGCACCGGAGACGAGCCGTGCCGGGAGCCCGAACCGGGTGAGGTCGGCGTCGAGGAAGGCGGTGACCTCGGCCACGCGGCGGCCGTCAAGGGTGAGCACATCAAGGCCGCCGGGGACAAAGCAGCCGGCGTCGTCATCCCACAGATAGGTGCCAAAGGCGATCTGGCCATTGGCGGTGGTGGACTCAAAGCGCCACCGCGAGCGCAGTGGACCGTCGGCCAGGAACGCCCTGATCGCCTCGTGGCCGCGATACCACTCGGGGAGCGGCGGCATGCAGTAGCGCGCGTCGTCGGCGAGCATCGCCACGATCGCGTCGACGTCGCCGGCCTGCCACGCATCCGTCCAGCGCGCCACCAGGTCGGCCACTCCGTCCTCGCCCAGCTCGCGCAGGATGGCCTGTTGGGACCCAGCTGGTGCGCCCACCGCGCGCCGGGCCCGCTGCAGGGCGCTGTTGACCGACGCGGCCGAGCTGTCGAGCTGCTCAGCGACCTCGGCGGCGGAGAAGCCGAGCACCTCGCGCAGGATGAGCACGGCGCGCTGGATCGGCGACAGTCTCTGCAGGGCGGCGACGAAGGCCAGCTCGACCGACTCACGAGCGAGATACTCGTCCTCGGGCGACTCGGCGGGGTAGGCCTCCAGCCAGCTGATCTCGGCCAGGGGAGTCCCAGGGGCGACGTCGACCGGTAGCTCGCGACGCCCGCGACGCTCCAGCGCCGTGAGGCAGCGATTCGTCGCGATCTTGAACAGCCAGGCGCGGACAAACCCGCGATCGTCCAGGCCGCGCACGCTGCGCCACGCTCGGACGAGCGTCTCCTGCACCGCATCCTCGGCGTCGTGCAGCGACCCGAGCATCCGGTAGCAGTGGGCCTGCAGTTCGGTGCGGTGCGGCGCCACGAGCGCGGCAAACGCCTGGTCGTCGCCATCACGCGCAGCTTGGAGCAGACCGGCGGCGGACGTCATATCCGCATCTTCGCGAGCGCGATGAGTTTGCGCGCCGGCCGGGGTTTCACCACCGACACCCGGTCAACCCCAGGAGGAACCATGACTGACTCACAGCACGTCCGCGAGATGATCGAGCGCTGGGCACGAGCGGTGCACGATGGCGACATGCCCGCGGTCCTGCGGGACCACGCCGCGGACATCGTGATGTTCGACGTGCCGCCGCCCGAGCAGGGCGTCCGCGGCCTGGACGCCTACCGCGCGACGTGGCCGGGATTTTTCGAATGGCAGGCGTCCGGCGCGATGTTCGAGATCGAGTCACTCGAGGTCACGGCCGGAACGGACGTCGCGTATGCGTTCGCGTTGCTGCGGTGTGACACGCCCGAGGCGCTTGAGCGCAACCCCGAGCATCGCCTGCGGCTCACCATCGGACTGCGCAAGGAGGACGGCCGCTGGGTCGTGGCCCACGAGCACCACTCGTTCGCCGACGCCTCCTAGCCGGTCAGAGCCACTCGGTGACGAAGTGGTCGTTCTGATGGATATCGACCTGCACGAGCCGCCCCGGTCCCGAGTTGACGAACCGGTGCGGGACGCCCGCGGCAGCGACGACGACATGGCCGCCATCGACGACGCGTTCCTCGCTTCCCAGCGTAAACGTGGCCTGGCCCTCGAGCACGACGAACACCTCCGTGTAGGCGTGACGGTGCAGGGCCGGGCCGTCACCCGGCTTCGAGTCGACCGCGATCACCGAGATGCCCGCGCCGATCTCCTGGCCCTGCGCCTCGAACCCAGCCATTGCCACTCCCCTCCTCGTGCGACTCCGGTACGGCTGTCAACGGTAGAGGTGCGGACCCGGCGGTCCATCGTCTAGGTTGCAACTGAGCGTTGAGAGAGGCGAGTTGGAGGGAGAGCGCGATGGGACGTTTTCAGATTTCGACCCACGGTCGGCTGCAGGACTGGATCGCCGTGGAGAACGGCTACTTCGAGGACGAGGGCCTGGACTATGAGCTCGACGTCCGCGCGCAGCAGAACGCCGACCAGGACATCGAGCCCGCCGGCCAAGAGGACGTCAAGACCGGCGCCTATGAGCTCTATCGCGTGGGAGGCGGCGGCAAGAAGGGCATGAGCTGCGCCTGCCACTGGGCCGTCAACCAGGCCGCCGGCGACCAGGCGGGGCGGATGTGGGGCCGCTGCTACGCCGTGCTCCCCAGCGGCGTGTACGTGCGCCCGGACTCCGACATCCAGCGCCCCGAGGACCTCGCGGGCGTGGACGTGGCCGTCGGGTATCACTCGGGCAGCCACTTCTCCACGCTCCAGGCGTTGGAGCCGTTCCTCGGCCAGCAGGAGATCAAGCTGCGCTTCGGCGGCATGCCCTATGACCGCGTCGACGCGCTCCTGGGCGGCACGGTGCCGGCCGCGGCGATCTGGAGCGCCCCGAGCTACCTGGTCGAGCAGCAGGGATGCCACAAGATCGTGGACACCACCTTCATGGCCGGCTTCATGTTCGACTTCGAGACCGACCCCGCCGATGTCGAGAAGTACTTCAACGCGCTGAAGCGCGCCCAGATGGAGCTCGACCTCCAACCCGAGCGCTACAAGCGCCACTACCTCAAGGAGATCCCCGAGCGCTTCCACGAGGCGATCGACGTGCGCCGCTTCGGTCCCGGCGAGCGGATCGTGTTCCTGCCCTACACGTCGGACTCCTATGACCGCTCCCAGCAGTGGATGCGCGAGCGCAGGCTGTTCGAGTCAGACGAGGCCCCCGCGCCGTTTGAATCCGTCGTCCAGCTCTAGCCGCGCCGGGCGCGCAGACGGGATGCAGCTCGAGCACTACCAGGACTCGGACTTCGCGCTGGTTGAGGCGCTCGAGACCGACCCGGTGGTGATGCGCGAACTGGGCGGCCCGATCGACCGCGCGCGGCTCGCGGAGGTGCACACGCGGCGGGTCAACGAAGCGTGGTACTTCACGATCATCCCGGACCCGGCGGGGCCGGCGGTGGGGACGATCGGGATCTGGGAGAAGGAGCTCGACGGAGTGGTCATCCACGAGACCGGCTGGATGGTGCTCCCGGCGTTCCAGGGCCGCGGGATCGCCACGCGCGCGCTGGGCATGCTGATCGAGCGCGTGCGCGACGCCGCGGAGTTCCCGAGCGTCCACGCCTTCCCGCCGATCTCAAACGCGCCGTCCAACGCGTTGTGCCGCAAGTTTCACTTCACCCTGCTCCGGCAGCGCGCGTTCGTCTACGCCGGCCGCACGCTCCAGTGCAACCACTGGATGCTGGACGTCACGCAGCCCTCTGACTAGCCCCGTCGGCGGGCGTGCAGCACCGTGTCGCGGATGGTGACCGGCGCGCCCTCGGGCCCGTTCACGGTGCGCTCCGGGGCCCCGGCGGTCACGATCTCCCAGGTCTCGGGGTCCAGGAACGCCGCCAGCTCGTCGGCGGTGCAGAACAGCTCCGGGACGTGGGGGCGCAGCCCCGGGATCTCGAGGTCGGACGGATGATGCGCGGTGACCAGCAGGTCGCCCCCGGGGGCCACGGCCTCGCCCAGACGCTGCATCGACTGACCCCGCACCTCGGGCGGGAGATGCAGGTACTGCGAGGTCACCAGCTCGTAGCTGCCCAGCGGCGTCCACTCGTCGGCGAACAGGTCGACCTGGCGCCACGTGATCCGCTGAGCGATCTCGGCCCCGGCGGTTTCGGCGTTGGCCGCGGCGCGCTTCAGACCCACCGGTGACACGTCGGCGCCCGTGACCTCCCACCCCTGCCCGGCCAGCCAGATCGCGTCGGCCCCCTCGCCGCAGCCGACGTCGATCGCCCGTCCCGGTGCAAGGTCACCGGCCTCCGTGAGCAGGTACGGATTGGGCCGCCCGCTCCACACGTGCCGGTGGCCGGCGTAGCGGTCGTCCCAGTAGCGCTGGGTGAACATGTCACGTTGGGTCATCGTCACCTCACCTCATAGGCGTCGTACACGACGGTATTGGCAAGGCGCACCGCAGAGGCGATGGCGACGATGCGGTTGAGCCAGCCGTACTCTGACTCTGCCACCTCGTAGCGGATCGACACGCGGAAGTAGTACTCGGCGGGGTCCACGAGCTCGCCGGCGGCGATCCGCGCCAGCACCTCCGGGGGGCCGTGGCGCACGCCCTGGGTGGCGACGGAGATGAGCGCGCCGTCGTGCGTGTGCAGCGTGTAGCGGGTGTCGATCGTGGCCATGCCGTCGGGGTGGACCACCTGCCAGTCCGCCCCTCCGGCCAGCACCGTCCCCCGCAGCCGGGGCCCGTCGAACTCGCCGCCGGCGATCGGGATGACGCGGCGGCGACCCCACAGCGTCTGGCCGAGCTCCAGCGGCTCGCCGAGCTCGGCACGGAAGTGCCCGAGCAGCTCCAGGCGCGGCGGTACGGGCTCGATGTGATCCGGTGGCATGGCATGTTCTCCGTGATTGGTCTGACGTCGCCCCTCAGCGATGTCTAGAAAAATGGTGCTTCGGGTATGGGTGGGGCTGAGATGGCACGGTTGTCCCCTCGACGCGTTGCTTGGCGTACCTGCACCCGCACACGCGCGTTGGCGCTCGGCGTCATCGTATGCGCCTGTGCCGGTATCACCTCGGCCTCGGCGCTGGCGGTGGTGCCCTCGCCCCCGCCGGGAGCACCGGCGGTCGAGTCGGCCCCGTCGAGCCTGGTGGGCCTCAGCCCGCAGCTGCCGCCGGACGTCATCGCGGCCAGCGCGGCGCCGGGCAGCCACTGGACGCCGGAGAAGCCCGTGTACGGAACGGCGTCGACCAACGACATCGCCGTTCCGGGCGCGGGCGGGACCACGATCCGCGTCAACGAGATCTACCCCACGACCGCCTCCGGCCAGCCGGCCAAGGGACCGTTCCCGGTCCTGCTGACGATGACGCCGTACGGCAAGGGCCAGGGCGGCTCGAGCAGCCCCGGGGCCTCAGGCGGCGCGTCGACCAGCTCGCCCACCGGTGGCGCGGATAACTACCTGGTCCAGCGCGGCTACATCGAGGTCGTCGAGGACGTGCGGGGCACCGGCGACTCCAACGGCAGCTGGGGCCTGTTTGACCCGATCCAGCAGCGCGACGCGATCAAGGTGCTCAAGTGGGCCGCGCACCTGCCCCACTCCAACGGCAAGGTCGGCACCTACGGGCCGTCGTATCTGGGCATCGACCAGCTGCTGCTGGCGGGCGCGGTGGGCAAGCACTCGCCCCTGAAGGCGACCTTCCCGATGGTCCCGGCCAACGACATCTACCGCGACACCTCGTTCATGGGCGGGCTGCTCGACTTCGAGTTCGCCGAGACCTACCTCGGCCTCACCGGCGCCCTCAACACGGTCAACCCCGTGGGAGACAGCGCGTCAGACCCCGCGCTGCTCTCCGACCTCGGGAGCATCGAGGCCGACCACGCCAACGGGCTGGCCAGCTATCACGCGGCGCAGACCGAGAACATCCTCAGCGGCGGCGCCGAGGCCTACGACGGCTCCTACTGGCAGGCCCGCAACCCGCAGAACGTGCTCGCGCGCGTCGCCGCCAACCACATCCCGGCGTACATGGTGGGAGGCGAGTTCGACATCTTCCAGAACGGCGAGCCCATCAACTACGCCGAGCTGCAGAACGCCTGGGCCCACCGTGCGAACCACCGCGCCGATGGCGCCGGGGCAACGCACGACGGGCCGCTACCAGCTGATCGTGGGGCCGTGGGAGCACCTCAACGGCTCGTCGGTCGATGTCGACCCGCTCGAGCTGGAGTGGTTCGACACGTGGCTGAAGGGCGAGAAGACCGGCATGGCGCGCACGTCGACCCCGCTGCACTACTACGACCTGGGCAGCGGTCAGTTCACCGAGACGTCCACCTACCCGTTCACCGGCGCGACCCCCACCCGCCTGTACCTCGGGGCCGGTGGGACGCTCACCTCCTCCGCGCCGCCGGCCGGCGGCAGCTCGTCGTCCCCGGTCCCCGGCCTGCCGCTGCCCTCACTGCCCGCGTCGGCCGGCGACACGATCGTGTGGAGCCCGAGCGGCGTGCCCTGTGGGCGGCCGATCGACCAGTGGGCGATGGGCGGCCTCTCGGCCCCGGCGGGCTCCGCCGGCTTCCTCGCCCCGTGCGCAACCGACGACCGCCTCGCCCAGACCGGACCGTGGGCCACCAGCTACACGTCCGCGCCGTTCACCCACGCCACGACGCTCGCCGGGCCGGTCACCGCCACCGTCTACGCCAGCGCCACCACGTCTGAGACCCAGCTCGTCGCCGAGCTCGAGGAGGTCACCCCGGACGGCACTTCCTATCCGTTGACGGAGGGCGCGCTGCTCGGTTCGCTGCGGGCGGTGAACACGAGCAGGTCGTGGTCGGCCGGCGGCATGACGGTCCTGCCCTACCACCCGTACACGCAGGCGTCGGCCAAGCCGGTGAGCGTGGGCACGATGACCGAGTACCAGATCCAGATCTTCCCGACGCTGGTGACCGTCGCCGCCGGAGACAGCCTGCGCCTCACCCTCTCCACCGCCGACACGCCGCACCTCACGCCGCTGCCCCCGGATCTCCCCAATCTCCTCGGCGGCGTCTACACCATCGGGCGCACGGCGGACGCGCCGTCGTCACTCACCTTCGAGACGCTCGGCTAGCGCCGCCGGCCCGGCCGCCTAGGGCCGGCCGACGACAGCGCGGTCGAGCATGAGGCGGTAGAGGACGTGCGTCTCGCCGTCGTCGTCAAACGCCTTCTCGTAGGTCATCCCGAGCTTGCCCATCACCCCGCGTGAGGCGACGTTGTCCTCGCGGGTGTAGGCGACGACGCTGCGCAGCCCGCGGCCCGACACCTCGCCGAGGGCGTGACGGCCCATCGCCGTGCCGAGGCCACGCCGCCAGTGGGCCCGGGCGACGGTCCAGCCGATCTCGACCTCGCTGAAGCCGTCGATGACCCAGTGCTGCGCCACGGCCCACCCGAGGCACTCCTCGCCCTCCCACGCCAGCGACCAGCCGAAGCCGTGAACGGTGCGGTGAGCGGCCTTGCGCACCATCATCGCCTCGGTCTCGTCGAGCGACGGCACTCCGTGGGGCCCGAACCAGGCCGCGATCTCCGGATCTGAGGCCAGGCTCAGGTGCACAGCCGGGCCATCGGTCGGCTCGAGGGGGCGGAGCTCCATTCCGGGAGCGTAGACCGTGCTCGTGGGGCGGAGTTGGCGCTCCCCGATGGTGAATTGCACCACCACGGTGCAATTCACCATCCGCGTCACGGACCGGCGGAGGCCTACTGGGTGATGCCCGCGGACCGGATGGCCGAACGCAGCCGCGAGACGCTGCGCAGCTGACCTGCGCCGGCCACCGCGACATAGCGCACGCGCCCGCCGCGCACGCCGTAGACGTAGCGCGACCCGCCGGCCAGCTTGCGTCCCTCCCACAGACCGGAGGACAGCCGCGTCGCCCCGCGCCGCAGACGGGCCATGGTGGCGCCCACGCCGATGCCGTTGGCCTTATCGCCCTTGGCCGTGGTGGCGATCAGCGCCACCTTGCCGGCGGCGTTGAACACGCTGGCCAGCCCGGCGCCGGCGCCCGAGGGGGCGCTCAGGCAGTAGCGGAAGGAGCTGCCCGGGCGCGACCGCGGCTGCCCGGCGCGGAAGAGCGCGGCCTGCGCGGTGTCTCCGAGGCGCAGAGCGCGGCCCAGGCCGCCCCGGCTGAAGCGCGCTCGCGCGGGGAGGCAGCTCGTGGCGGGCACGCCGTCGGCCCGCTCCCAGGTCTCGAGGTAGGCCTCGGCGCCCTGGAACATGTCGGCCATCATCTGATTGCCGCCGACGAGCTGCAGGTCACGCAGCCAGTCGGCGTACATGCCGTAGTTGGCCAGGCCGTCGGTGTTGAGGTTGAAGGTTCGGTCACCCCACTGCTCCTGGGTGAAGCTGACCTTGCCGTCGTAGGACGGGAAGGGGTAGGTGATCGGGGTGCCGGCGGCCGGCCCGGGCTGATCGGCCAGCCCGTTCATGTCCGAGCCCCAGCCGAAGCCGAAGTGGTACTTGGGATCGGCCTGCGCCTTGTCGGCCTTCCAGGTGGCCACGAACGCCGGCGCCGGCTCGGCCGGCGGGCTGATGAACCCGCCCGTGGCGTAGATGCCCCTAAACAGCTGGGCCGAGGAACAGCAGTGGGCCGAGATCACGCCGGAGTAGTGATGCGCGGTGGCGATGGCCAGCGCCGCGGTGGCCGTGGCGCTGTCCATGTGGTCGAGCTGGATGAGGAAGTGATTCTTGATCATCTGGCCGATGACGTAGCTGCCGAGGTCGGTGATCCCGCGCGTGTTGCACTGGGGGCCGTCGCCGTAGACGGGCAGCGCGCTGCCGTGCAGCAGGGAGGCAAGCGGGCCATTGACGAGCTGGGCCAGCGGGCCGGTCGCCGGGACGTTGACCTGCGCCGCGTCCTGGTCGGAGGCCGGGCACGGCGCCAGGTTCCAGAAGCTCCCGGTCTCGTCGCGGTTGCCCGCGTTGACCACCGCCCCCATTTCGCCGGCGATCATCTTGGTGCCGCCGAAGGCGTTGTCGAACTCATGGATGGGGAAGAAAGTGCGGACGCCGAGGTCGTGCACCTCCTGGAGCCCGGCGTCGATCTGCTGCTCGTTGCACTGGGGCACGTCGTTGACCTCGCCACAGCCGAAGATGCGCGAGACCTCGATGCCCTCGATGACCGCCAACTTGCCCTGGTTGATGACGCGGCGGGCCCGGAAGGGATCGGTGACGATGCGGAACCAGCCCCTCCCGGGACCGCCCGACTGGGCGTCGATGTAGTCCTGCAGCGCGTACAGGTCGCCGCTCTGGATCTTGACCGCGTCCATGTCGTTGCACGGGTTATGACTGGTGGTCATGAGCGAGCAGAGGGCCTCGTTGTCGACGAGGTCGGTGACCATGAGCCGCAGGCCGGCCTTCCAGGCGCGCTCGATGCCGGTGTAGTAGTCGCCCTCCTCGGCCAGCGCCGTGGGGCTGGGCCAGTCGACGAACGTCGGCCAGCCGTGCATGTCGGCCGGACGCGTCGCCCCGCCGAAGTCGATGAGGGACTCAAACGCGCCGTTGGTGCCCTGCTCGTCGGCGGCGCAGCTCGCCGGGAGCGCGTAGGCGACGCCGAACGGGCTCCACGGCCGCCCGCAGTGCCAGTCGCCGCCCAGGAACTCGAAGGCGGTGACGTGGGCATGGCCTTCGACCGTTCCCAGCACGTCGGCCTCAGGGCTGGCGCCGCTGAAGGGCGTGCCGACGGCATCGACCTGCGCCTCCGGATAGGCGGCGCAGCCGGTGGCCGGAACGAAGCTGACGGGGAGCCGCGTCCCGGTCGCGGCGTTGGTCATGGTGAAGCCCTGGGCCGAGCTCCCGTCCACGGTCCACTCGGTGGCCGCGCTCGGCGTGCTGGCGCCGGCGAGGCTGCCGGTGCCGTCATCGGTGAGATAGTCGCCCCGCGGCCCATAGAGCAGGTAGACACCCAGCGCGGCCGCCTGCATCGTGAACGGGCCGACCGAGGGCGCGATGGGTGTGCCGCGCGAGGGCGAGCTCAGCGAGTAGCACCCATGCACGAGCGAGTAGCGGGTCTGGGCCTGGGGCGTCGTGGCCAGGCGGCGTGCCACCGTGCTCGCCGGCGAGCTGCCCAAGCCGACCATCAGCGCGGCGGCCACGGCGGCCGTGGTGACGATCGAGCGGCCCACCCGCGTCCTGCCCGCGCGCCGGGCGCGCCCTGTCGCGCGCCGCCACTTCGCACCCATGTTGATCTCCTCGGTCGCCATCGCTCAGAAACTTGGTGCATTATGCACGGTCGGGTGTCTGGGCGGCGAGCTACCCGTTCGCGAATGGGTCTAAAGCGGCGCGGTGAGATACCGCTGGATGGTGGGCGCGATGCCCTCCACCACCTCGCCGGTCGTCAGCGAGGCGAGCGGCTGCAGGCGCAGGATGTAGCGACACAGCCCCAGTCCCATGAGCTGGGACCCGATCAGGGCGGCGCGCCGCTGGGCGTCCGGGTATTCGAGCGCCTCAAGGGGCCCGACGACGATCCGGTTGAACGTCATCTGCAACTGCTCGGCGACGGACTCGTTGGTCACGGCAGTGCGCAGGAGGAAGACGAGCATGTCCTCGCTGGGATCACGCTCCCAGCGGTCGACGAAATGGCGCACGAGCACCTCCCCGCGCCGGCGGGGCGTAGCCGAGGCCAGCTCCGGGGGGTCGAGGTCGATCGTCGCGGCGGCGGCGAACAGTCCCGCCTTGGAACCGAAGTAGCGCATCACCATCGAAGCGTCGATGCCCGCCTTGCCGGCCACGGCCCGGATCGTGGTCTGCTCATACCCGCGCGCGGCGAAGGCGTGGCGCGCGGCGTCGAGGATGGTGCGTCGCGTGGCCTCCGAGCGCGGCCCGCCCACGCCCAGGGCATCCGGGCGCGCATTGGCTGAACGAGGTGCGTCGCGAGGCATCCACGGCGCATCATACCCAGGCCCACAGGCGTTTGCCAACGGCTGTTGACTTTTGGCGTCGAGGAGCGTACCGTTGATGCCAACAAGCGTTGGCATTTATCACGAGAGGACGGCAGCAATGCGACAGGGCTCCCAGATGTTCAAACGGCTTCGGGTGCCGCTCGGGCTCGTCGCCATCAATGTGGCGTTCGGCGCGGTCTTCTTGACGGTCACCCTGAGCGCGTTTCACAGGCCCACCCCGCACGCTGTGCCCGTGGGAATCGTGGCGCCGGCCATTGGCAGCCAGCAGCTGCGCTCCGCGCTGGAACGCACCGAGCCCGGCGGCTTTGCCCTGCGCTCATATCCGAGCGAGGCCCGCGCCAGAACCGCGATTGCCGACCGGCAAATCGACGGCGCGGTGGTTGCCGGGGTGAAGGCCACGACCCTGCTCATCGCCCGGGCCGGCGGCTCTGCGCCCGCCCAGTTCCTCACGACCGCCGTCACCGCCGCGGCGGGCCAGACCGGGAAGCGCCTCGCCGTGGCCGACGCGGTACCGCCGCCGGCAGACGACTCCCAAGCGCTGTCGCCCTATTTCATGATCCTCTGTGTCCTCTTTCCCAGCGTGGCCACCGGATCCGTCACCGCGCACCTGTTCCGCCGGCGCCGGGCTGCCTGGCGGATCGGGGTGCCCGTGGTCACCGCGGTGGCGGTCGGCCTCGCGGCCGCGGGTGTCGCGGACGCCATCACCGGCGCGGGCGACTACCTGTCCATCGCCGGCATCGTCGCGCTGTTCTCGCTCTCGATCGCCGCGCCGACCGCCGCGCTCGGGCGCATCAGGCTGCAGCTGATCGGTCTTGCCGTGCTGGCCTTCCTGGTCCTCGGCATCCCGGCCAGCGGGGGGCCGAGCAACTTGACCGCATTCGTACCGGGCTTCCTGCGCACCCTGCACTCCGTGCTCCCTCTGGGACTCGCCACCGATGCCCTGCGCAACACCATGTATTTCCACGGCAGCGACACCGCCGGGCACCTCTGGGTCCTCGGCGCCTGGGTCGCGGCGGGCATCGCCACGCTGCTCTTGCATTCGACGCGCCCGGCGGTGAGCCCCGCGTTGTCGCACTACGGCCTGCGGTTCACCGAGTCCAGCCGACCGGTGTGAGCGCGATGTCTCCGGTCAGGAGAAGCTCATGTGAAATCCGCCGTCGTCGTCGACGATCGTGATCCGGGCGCTCGTATAGGAGCCGGCCCGGGTCAGCGTGCAGCTGAACGACCTGCCGATGACCACGGGGACGTGATTGGGGCAGACCACGTGCGCGGATCCAGAGGTGCCCGGCAGGTTGTCGCGGACCGCGCGCTCCACGTTGTCGGCGAACATCAGGCTGCCGACGAGGTCGAAGGTCTCGTTGTTGTCGGTCTGTGTCGCGCGGACGTGGTCGACCTCGCCGTCGCGCAGCGTCGCAGAGCAGTGGACGACAACGCCCTTGGCCTTCTTGATCTGCGCGGGGCAGTGCACCGAGCGCACCGCGAAACCCGGATGCTCCCCGAGGCTCGCGGCGATGAGCTTGTTCAACTCCGTGGTGTTCGAGCCCGACGCGCTCGACCCACCGCAGCCGGCGAGCGCCAGCGCCGCCAGAGCCGTCGGTACAGCGGCGAAAAGGGCACTTCTGTTGGTCCGCCGGCGCACGCGCCCGCGGGTGATGATCCCGGTCCCATTGTTCATGCCCACCGAGGACGCTGATCTTAGGGGAACCTTCCCGGAACGTTCCAAACCGCCGCCCTGAGTACGCCGACCAGGCCTCAGACGACGATCCACAGGTGGTGCGGTTCAGGCCATGAGTGGGGGCACTCGCTAGGGGCCGGCGAAGATGCGCACGGCCCGCCGGTCGGCGGTGGCGACGACCGGCGGGACCGGCGCGAAGTCCAGCGCCTGGCCGAACTTCTGACCTCCGCCGACGGCGAAGGCGATCCAGTCGCGCAGCGCCGCCCTCCGCGCCGCGGTCGCGCTCGAGCGGCGATGTTGCCGAGTTGTGAGCGCCGGCGGCCTACCCGTCGCCACCGCGACCGGGGCGGCGCGTGAGCGGGCTGACCGCGCCGAGATGGCCGATCTTGTCGGGGTTGACGATCGAGCGGACCGTCTGGACGACGCCATCGGCGATGTCGAGCGCGAGAACGGTGACCACGAGCCCGTCGAGGTCGCGCACGACGGCGCCCGGCTGGGCGTTGACGAGGGCGGGCTCGAAGCGCAGGTTCAGGCGCCTGTTCTGGCTGGCGAACGCTCGGAGCAGGTGCACGACGCGGTCGCGGCCATAGATGGGTTCGGGCAGCGCGGCGGCCTGGCCGCCGCCGTCGCCGACGAACACGGCGTCCTCGGAGACGAGATGCAGCAGCGCGTCGATGTCGCCGTCGCGAAACGCGGTGAGGAACTGCTCGGCCACCAGGGCGCGCTCGTGCGGGTCGCCGTCGAAGCGCGGGCGGTCGCGATCAAGCCGCCGCCGGGCGCGCACCGCGATCTGCCGACAGCCCGCCTCGCTGCGGTCGACCATCGGGGCGACCTCGTCGAAGCTGTAGCCGAATACGTCGTGCAGGAGCAGCACGGCGCGCTCGGTCGCCGACAGCTGGTCGAGAAGCACGAGGTAGGCGATCGACAGCGAGTCGCTCAGCTCGGCGCTCTCGGCCGGCGCCTCGTCGAGGCGCTCCACCACGGGCTCGGGCATCCAGGGGCCCGGGTAGGTCTCGCGCCGCACGCGCGCCGAGCGCAGGTGATCGATCGCCAGCCGGGTGACCACGGTGGTGAGGTACGCCTTGGGCGCCTGCACGTCGGTCCCCATGGCCAGCGCCTGCTGCATGCGCAGGTAGGCCTCCTGGACGAGGTCCTCGGCATCGGAGACGCTGCCCACCATGCGGTAGGCAAGCGCAAACATCAGTGGGCGCAGATCCTCGCTCATCGCTGTCACGCCCCTCGGTCCTGTTTCGTCTCAGAGCCTGTCACACAACCGGACAGGAGACACGATGAACGAAGATCTGCAGTCCCTCAAAGAGACAAAGACCGTGGTCCTGACGAGTTTTAAGCGAGATGGCGCGCCGGTGGACACGCCGGTGAGCATCGCCTTTCTCGGGGAGCGCGCGTTCTTCCGCTCCTACGACAAGGCCTGGAAGACCAAGCGGCTGGCGCGCAATCCCAACGTGCGGGTTGCGCCGTCCACGCTGCGCGGCGCCGTCACCGGTCCGGCTGTGGCGGCACGCGCCCGGCTGCTGCAGGGCGATGAGGCGCGCGTCGCCGCCCGTGCCCTGGCGCAGCGCCACCGCGTGCTGCAGGCGGTGATGGTCCCGCTCATGCACCGGATCAGCCGGTACCGCACCATGCACTATGAGCTGCTGCCCGCCGCGAACGAGAACTAGAGCGGCTTGGCCAGGCGGACGTCGGCGGCCCGGACCGGGTCGATCAGCGCCTCCAGCGCAGGCTCGTAGCCCGGGAATGACAGCACCGCGCCGTCGTGCAGGACCATGAGGAAGCGGTCCAGCGTCGAGAGGAAGGCGCGGTCGTGGGAGACGGCCACCACCGTGCCCACGAAGCCGTCGAGCGCCGTCTCCAGGGCCTCGGAGGAATCGGTGTCGAGGTTGTCGGTCGGCTCGTCGAGCAGCAGCAGGTTGTGACCCTCGAGCTCCAGGATGAGCACCTCGAGGCGCGCCTTCTCTCCGCCGCTGAGGACGTCGTAGCGACGGCGGGCCGCCTCGGCGAGGCCGTAGCGGGCGAGCGCCGCCATCGCCGCCTGCAGCTCGCCTCGCTGGATCATGACGATGTCGAGCACCACCTGGCCGGAGAAGTCCGCGCGCGACTGCAGCTGGGTGAAGAAGCCGGTGGAGACCCGCGGGCCGACGCGGAGCTCACCGCCGTCGGGGTCGCGGGCCCCGGCGAGCACGTGCATCAGCGCGCTCTTGCCCGAGCCGTTGGGGCCGATCACCCCGACGCGCTCGCCGAGGTGGATCTCGTCCGAGAACGGCGAGACGAGGTCGGCGACCTGGAGCGAGCGCATGTCGAGCACGATCCGCGCGGAGTCGCTGCCGCGGATGCGCACGGCGATGGCCTGGTCGGCGACCGGTGACGGTGGCGGACCGGGCGCGCGAAAGCGGTTCCACCGCGTCTCCATCGCGTCGGCGCGCTTGGCCCAGTCGGGCGCGTAGCGGGCGCGCTCCTTGAAGGTCTTCATGAGCCGGAAGAGACGGCGCTCCTCCTCGTGCCAGCGCTTGACCGCGTCGCCGAGCCGCCGCTGGCGGTCCTCGCGCGCCTGGGCGTAGGTGGCGTAGGAGTCGCCGTGCACCCAGGCGCCGTTGCCCTCAAGGGTCACGATGGCGCCGAGCGCGCCGGCCAGCACCGCACGGTCGTGGGAGATCATCACGATCGTCTTCTTGGACGACCGGATCCGCTGCTCGAGCTCGAGCTTGGCCGGGATGTCGAGGAAGTTGTCGGGCTCGTCGAGCAGCAGCACGTCGGCGTCGGACGCGAAGAGCACGTCGAGCACGAGCTGTTTGCGCTCGCCGCCCGAGAGGGTACGGGCGGGCCGCTCGGCGATCTCGTCGAATGACGCGCGCACGATCCGCCGGCACGACGCGTCCCAGTGGCCCTCCAGCTCGTAGCCGCCGAGCGCCGACCAGTCCGCGATCGCCTCGCCCAGCCTGATCCCCGCCGACTCGTCGCCCGCCGCCAGCTGGGCCTCGAGCGCAAGCATGCTCTCGCCCGCCTGGCGGACAGCGAGCGGTGCCAGCGACAGCAGCAGCTCACGGACGGTGCGCGCCTCATCGGCCAGCCCCACGTCCTGGGGCATGTATCCGACGGCCCCACCGACCGCGTACTCGCCCTCGTCGGGCGTGAGCAGGCCGGCGAGGATCCTCAGCAGGGTGCTCTTGCCCACGCCGTTGCGGCCGACCAGCCCGACGTGCTGGCCCGGCGAGACCCGGAAGGAGACGTCTGAGAACAGCAGGTCTCCACCCGGATGTGCATACGCCAGCCCCGACACCGCCACGTGCGCCACGGGGCCTATGTTGTCAGCTTGAGGGTGGTGAGCTTGTCCGGGTTGCGCATGACGTCGAGCGACGTGATGCGGCCGCCGTCGACGGTGACGGCGATGACGGAGTGATCGCGCCCGATCTTCATCAGCAGGCCCGGCGCGCCATTGACCGTGATGGGCGAGCCGGTGAAGCTCGCGCCGTAGTGGCCGGCCATCGCCGTGAAGATGCGGGCCACGCGCTCAGCTCCGGTGAACACCTTGCGGGCGGCCGTCACCAGGCCGCCGCCGTCGCTGCGGTAGGTCACCGACGGATCCAGCAGCGTGAGCAGGCCGGCGATGTCGCCGTTCTGAGCGGCGCGCAGGAACGCCTGGACGATCTCGCGCTGCTCCTCGGCGCGCGCCGGGTAGCGCGGGCGGCGCGACTCGACCGCCGACCGGGCACGGGCGGCCAGCTTGCGCGTCGCCGCAGGCGTGCGGTCGACGATACGCGCGACCTCGTCGAACGTGTATCCGAACACGTCGTGCAGCAGGAACGCGCTGCGCTGCGCGGGCGAGAGCGACTCGAGCACGATCAGCATGGCCATGCTCACGTCCTCGTCGAGGTCGATGCGATGCGCCGGGTTCGCGCTCTCATCGGCGCTCTGGACGAGCGGCTCGGGGAGCCACGGCCCGACGTAGCGCTCGCGGCGCGCCCGCGCCGAGGTGAGGGCATCGAGCGCGAGGCGGCTGATGACCGTCGTCAGCCAGGCCCGAAGGTCGCGGATCTCGCCGCGGTCGGCACGCGACAGCCGAAGCCAGGCCTCCTGTACGAGATCCTCGGCTTCGCTGAGGCTGCCGAGATGGCTGTAGCCGACCCGCAGCAGATAGGGCCGCAGGCGGTCGAACTCCGCCAGCGTTCGCTCCGGCGAGGCCGGGCGCGGCCGCGAGACGGCGTGCTCGCAGCCGCGCTCGGCAGTGCGCCTATCGTCCATCGGCGGCGCCCGCCGGAGTCTCGAACATGCCGGGGTAGTAGTGGCCCGGCTCGGCCTGCGTGGTGATCTGCAGCCGGTTCCACGCGTTGATGACCGTGATCGCGTACACGACCTGGCCGAGCTCTTCCTCGCCGAACGCCGCCGCGGCCTGCTCCCACACGTGGTCGGGCACACCCCGGCCGGCGATCTCGGTCATCGCCTCGGTCAGCCCCAGCGCGGCGCGCTCACGCTCGCTGTAGAGCGCGCTCTCGCGCCAGGCGCTGAGCATGTACAGGCGCTCCTCGGACTCGCCGGCGGCGCGGGCGTCCTTCCAGTGCATGTCGATGCAGAACGCACACCCGTTGATCTGCGAGGCGCGGATCTCGATGAGCAGGCGGAGGGCGTGGTCGAGATCGACCGAGGCCGAGAAACGGAACATCGCCCCGTACTGCCGGGGCGCGACCTCGACCAGCTGCAGGCGGTGAGCGGGAATCGTGGGGGTCATGGCAATCGTCTCCTGTCTGAGGGACCTTCACCGGGGAGACGACGTAGCGCCGGCGCGTGTGACATCGGCGCCTTGCGTCATTGCACGCGGTAGATCTCGTAGGTGATCGCGCGTGGGCCCGCCAGCCGGCCGCGGCCGATGAACAGGTTCTCGCGCAGCCAGGCGTACCGCTCGGCTCCGACCTCAAAGCGGGGCGCCATCCGCATGTACTGGTCGTCGAACCCGGTGGCCTCCCCCGCCTCCAGCGCGGCGAGAAAGCGCTCGGTGGAGCGGATGACGGCCACGTCGTAGTGAAAGAGGACGAGCTCGCCGTCGTCGGTGAGCAACTGGGCGTGCAGGTCGGGCCGCCGAAGCCCGTCGGCGCCGACGCGCATGAGGTCGACGCCGGGCATCGCCAGCGAGGCGTCGATCCGCGATCCGTGCAGCCGGCCCGTCTCCACCTTCCAGCACAGGCGCTCACCCAGCGGCGAACCGCTGGTGGACCCCAGGGGCCCGGAGATCGTCTCCTCGTAGGTCATCTCGTACTGCAGTTCGATCATCGTCTCAGTGTGCAGTCGGTCCTGAGGGAGGGAGCGATCGACATGCTCAGCCGAGCAGGCGCAGGGCTCCGTCGCGGAGCTCGCGGACGATGTCGGCGGCCGGCGCAGCCGCAGTGACCAGGCCGACCCCCTGCCCCGCGTACAGGGCCATCTCCTCGACGTCCCCGTCGG
Organism: uncultured Actinomycetota bacterium; assembly: GCA_963708835.1. Taxonomy (GTDB): domain Bacteria; phylum Actinomycetota; class Thermoleophilia; order Solirubrobacterales; family Solirubrobacteraceae; genus Palsa-465. Next base: position 580,457 of record CAVPUB010000007.1, read on the forward strand.
TGCCCGCCTGCGGCATGGCCATGTGGTAGCGGGGGAGCACGGCGCCGTTGGGGGCGGTGGCCACCGCGTCGCCCTCGCCGGGGCGCTGCCCGGCAGCGGGGCGCCCCGCGGCCTCCCACGCGGTCACGGTGGCGTTACGCAGCACGCGGTGGGGGGCGTCGGGCCAGCCCTCGGTGAACGCCTCGGTGTACACCGCGTCGCCGGCGGACGCGGCGGCGAGGCGGTCGCGGTAGGCGGCGTGAACGTTGGCCTCGGCGGCCAGGAGGAAGCGCGTCCCGATCCACCCGGCCTGTGCACCGAGCGATAGCGCCGCCACCAGGCCGCGGGAGTCGGCGATGCCGCCCGCCGCGATCACGGGGACGGGGCTCACCGCGTCCACCACTGCAGGCACGAGCGTGAGCGTGGAGGTCGTTCCCCGCACGTGTCCGCCGGCCTCGCCACCCTGGGCGACGACCACGTCGACGCCCGCCTCGGCGGCGGCCACGGCCTCGGCGACCGAGCCGACGGTGTGCAGGTGGCGCGCGCCGGCGGCATGGATGAGCTCGACGTAGGGAGCGGGATCGCCCCAGAACGTCGAGATGAGCGACACGCCCTCGCGGGCGCAGACCTCGATCCGCTCACGGGGGTCCCAGTCGAGCACGAGGTTGACGGCGAACGGGCGATCGGTGAGCGCGCGCGTGGCGCGGATCTTCTCCACGCATCCATCGGGTGCGGTCCAGGTCAGGGCCAGGGTCCCGAGGGCACCCGCGCCCGAGACGGCGGCGGCCAGCTGGGGACAGGTGGCGCTGCCGATCGGCGCCTGCACGATCGGGACCTCGATCCCCAGCAGATCGCACAGTGGAGGTGACAGTGACCGTGTCATGTGTCACGCCGCCTCGGGCACGCGCCCGCTCCAGGTGAAGCGCTGTCCCGGGTAGGCACGCTGAGCCCGCGGCGGAACCGCGAACGTCGCCCGGCTCACCACCTCCATGAACGCGTTGAGGCCGTTGTTGGCGCGCAGGCCGACCGCCGGATGATGGTGCGGGCCGTCGGCTGCGTTCATCACCGCTCGCGTGGCGTTGAAGTCCTCCAGGCGGCGCTGGAGCGAGACGAAATGAGTGCCGGGGATGCCGTCGTCGAAGGTTACGAAATCACGGCGGTTGATCCGCGGACGCCCGTCCAGCCGGGCGCGAGCGGCGGCCTGGGCGTGGCCGACGACCCCGTGGCGGCGCGCGGTCTCCGGGAGGTGCTCGAAGTCGGCGGAGGCGTCGTCGGAGAACCGCGCCGCCTGCGCGGGGGTGACGGTCGGCGCGTACATGAGCGACGTGCGCCGCGCCGCATCGAGCTGATACCACGCTGCGAGGTCGAGGTTGATGCGCGAGACGTGCATCGTCGTGCCGCCCGCGAGGGGGCCGGCGGGGATCGTGATCTCGGCCTCGCTGGCCTGGTTGCGGCGCAGGCCGGAGTGAAAGCCCAGCAGCAGCGGCGAGTCGGCGGGGACGGGCGCGGCGGCAAAGCGTGCGGGCAGGCCGGCGCCGACGCAACCCGTCCTGACCTCGCGGACGTTCAGCGGACATCCCACTCCCAGCTCGTCCTCCCACAGCAGCGCCGCCACCGCGTCGTCGAGGCGGTCCTCGTCGTCGGAGGCGAGGTGCAGGCAGGCGTCGATGTCCTGGAGCTCCGCATGTTCACCGCGGGCCAGCGCCACGGGCGGGGCGATCGGTGCGGCCCCTTTGGTATGTCGTGCGAAATATCCCGATCCCCAGCCCAGCAACATGAGCAGGCCGCCGGGGCCGCGAGGGTGGCGCGCCTCGAGCCGGCAGAGGGCTCGCTCCAGCTGCGCGGCGTCGGCAGGGCGCGGGGCGCGGGTCAACTCGAACATGAGCAGGCGGTGATAGCGGGCCGGGAGCGGACGGCCGAGCGCGTCGGTGGCATAGGTGTCCTCCCACGCATGTTGGGCCTCGGGCGCCATCACGCAGCGTCGCGGCGCAGGGCGGAGAACAGCGGTGCCCATGAGCGCGGCGGGCGGCCGGGTTGGGCGAAGACCGCGAACGTCGTGCCCCGAGCCGCCGGCTCGGCGACCGCGGCCAGACAGACGGCGGCGAGGTCGGCGCGAGCGATCATCCCGTCGGCGTGTGCGTCCTGGGTCAGCGTGACCGCGTAGTGGCCGGGCGGGTCACCGGTGAGCCAGGTGGGGCGCACGATCGTGTACGGCACACCGCTGGCGCGTACCAGCGTCTCGGCGCGCCGGCGGTCGGCAAGCCGCTCGGGGGTGTTGAGCGCGTGGCCGAGACCGTGCCCGATCGAGAATCCGGTGACGAGGACGATCTGAGGTCCGGCGGGAGGGTCGCCGACGGCCCCGAGGATCGCCCGCACCTGTGCCGCCAGCGAGCTCACCGTCCGCGCCGGGATGACGGCGACGGCCGCCGCGCCGTCGAGGGCGGCCCGCAGCTCGCGCCCGTTCCCGGGTTCGTCGACGAGCCGCGCCTCGCGGCCGGTGGCGCCCGCTTGCCGGGCCAGCTCGCGGCCAGTGGCAAGGCTTCCACCGGCGACGACGAGCGGGGCGAGGGTGGGCCAGGGGGCCTTGGGGGAGGGTGTGGACATCGTGGCTGACATGGCGGCGACCCTAGGCCGCGGGGCGCGCGCTGTGAAATCCCGATTGGGTCTGAAGTCATGCCGACCGGGCATTTCCGATCGGGCGCGGGCCGACCTACGCTGCCTCGCCGACGCGACACGCCACCCAAGGAGGCCACCGATGAACACCGAGACCGAAAGCAGCGCCGTGGTGCAGCGCTACGCCGCCGCCGTCGCGGCGGGCGACGCCCAGACGGCGCGGGAGCTGTTCGCCCCCACCGCGAGCTGGACGCTGGCCGCCGGTGACCTGCCGATCGCGGGCACCTGGGAGGGACGCGACGCGATCATCGACGAGTTCCTCGCCACCGCACAGTCCTACTTCACGCCGGGCTCGATCAACATCGAGGTCACGGGCATCGTCGCGCAGGACGATCGGGTCGTCATGCAATGGACGAGCCGGGCGCGGACGCGCACCGGCCGGTCCTATGAGAACGGATGCGTCGGCGTGTTCACGGTCGCCGAGGGGCAGATCCAGCACGTGCGCGAGTACATGGACACGCTGTACGCGCGCGAGGTCGTATTCGCGGCGGACGGCTACGTCCAGCCGAGCGAGGCCGAGACCTCCACCGCTGTCTCCAGCATCCGCTCGACCGCCGCTGGCCGGTTGTAGCGGCGCGCGACGAGGCTCACCTCCAGGGTGACCGGTGGGCTGAGGGGGACCCACCGGAGCTCGGAGGGCAACCCCAGACGCGACGACTCGCCGATGATCGCGACCGCCTCCCCATTGACCACGGGCGTGTAGGCAAGATCGAAGCTGAGGCTGCGCAGCAGCACCCGGGGCTCGAATCCCTCCGCGCGGCACAGGTCGACCACGGCGTCGTAGTGGCCGGGGTTGGCCTCGCGCGGATGCAGGAGGACGTTCTCGTCGGCGAGCTCGCTGACGGCGGCCGTCGACGCACCGGCCAGGGGATGGTCGTGGCGGACGAGCAGTCCCTGGGCCTCCTGCCGGATCGTGCGGGCGTCGAGCCCGGAATCGGCCGGGGGACAGCGGATGAGCCCGAGGTCGATCGACCCCTCGCTCACCCCCGCCACAATCTCGCCGACGGATTTCACAGAGGTCGCGATCTGCACCCCGGGGTGGTGGGACGCCAGGGCTGCGAGCAGCTTGGGCGCGGTCTCATAGCTCGCGCTCGCCCCGTAGGCGATGACCACGCTCCCGAGGTCGCCGCTGCCATAGGTGCGCGCGGCGCGCCACAGCTCGTCGGCGGCCGCAAGCACCGCGGGACCCCGTTCCAGCAGAAAGGCGCCGGCGTCGGTCAACTCGAACGAATGCGTCGTGCGGTGCAGCAGCTCGACGCCGAGCTCCTCCTCCAGGAGGCGCACCTGCCGCGAGAGGGCGGGCTGGGCGATGTGGAGCTGCTCGGCGGCCCGGGTGAAGTTGCGCTCGCGCGCGACTGCGACGAAGTACTGCAGCCGGCGAAGGTCCGTCACGCCTCGATCGTAGCCTCGGCGCCCGCGGCGGCGTCGGCCAGCGTCTCGGCGGCATCGGCGAGGGCGGACGGGTCGACCTCGACGTGGGCATCGGTCCACTCGCCCCAGGTCACCAGCGGGAGTTTGATCTGGTAGCGGTACACGGTGCCGTTGTCGTTGACGAGGTAGGTGTCGACAGCGTCGGCCTGGTGATGCAGGACGAGCTGGCCGGCGCTCTGGGCCAGGCGCGCGAGGGCCTTGAAGCTGGTGACGTCGACGGGCGGCCAGCCGAGATCGTCACCGATCATGATGGGAACGAGCAGATGGCCGTAGCGGCTGCGGATGCGGGCGGCCTCGTCGAAGGCCTTGTTGCGCTTGAGCAGGACGGCCAGCACGATCGAGAGAGCGCCGGTGAGCAGGAACCCGGCGAGCGCGAGCCACGTCAGCGACGAGTAGCTGAGGACATGGCCGGCCAGACTGAAGGCGTTGGGCACCGACGAGACGGCCGTCACCTTTCCCTGCGCGGTCGGATCAAAGCCGGTCTGGCTGGAGGGCGTGCCCGCGGCGGCGCTGCCCGCGGCCGGGGGCGGGGCGCTCCCGCTCGGGGTGAGCTCGAGCGGCTGGAGCTGGAAGCCCGCCGTGGGACTGAAGCTCTCATCCACGGCTTGGCCCGCGACGGTGCCGGTGACGTGCACCTTCATGACGATCCCGACGCTGGCGCCCACCGCCGGGATCCCGGTGGCCTTCTGGACATCGGTGAGCAGCGCCTGCACCGCACGCAGGTCGATCGTCGCCGGGGTGCTGATGGCGGCGCCGGTGAAGTGACGGAGGGGCGAGAGTGCGAGCCGGCGGTTCCAGCCGGTCGGACCGGTCAACTGCAGGAACACCTGCTGGGTGCCCTGCAGCCGGCTGGGCGCGTCGACCGCGAAGCGGTAGGCGGCCTTGACGGCGAGCCGGTGGACGAGCTGGAGGAAGATCGGGTCGCCGGTGCTGACCGTTCCGTCGGGGTACACCGCTCCGACGGGCGCGGTCGCGTGGTAGTCGATGTGCCCCTTCTGCGTGTACTGGACCTGGTTGGTGACGCCCCGCGTGGCGGGACGCGTCTGCGCGTACACGGCCAGGAGGGCGCACGCCGCCGCCAGCGTGGCGACGGCGATCAGCAACGAGCGCACGCTGATGCCCAGCGGGGCGCCGCGGTCGGAGGAGGTCACCGGCGAAGCCTTTTGGCGAGCGGATCCATTGCCACGATTCCCCCGGCGGCTACGCCGCCGCTGGGTCTCCCCGGTGCCGACGAGCAGCAGGGCCACGAAGCCGCAGAGCACTGCCGCCGTGATCGGCGAGTGCAGCCAATGGAACACGACACCCCCGCGCGGGATGTGCACCCAGAGTGCCCCGATCAGCTCGGAGCGCGTGGGGCGCGTGGGGTCGATGAAGGTGTTGTGGTCGCCCTTGAAGACGTACCGGCCACCGTGAATCGCGATGATGCGGTGCAGGGCCACCACATGCAGCAGCGTGCTGTGGTAGGCGACGATCTCGCCCACGCGATAGTGGGCGGTCGGCCGGATGAGGGCAAGATCCCCGGGATGGAACGAAGGCTCCATGCTGTTGCCGCTCGTGACCACATAGGTCGTGCGGCCGCCGATCTTCGGCGGCGCGAGGAACAGCCAAAAGGCGCCCGCGAACAGGACGAGGGCGCCGGTGATGAGGCCGGATCGCAGTCGGTGTGATTTCACGATGTCTCTTCATGTCCGCCGGCCCTGCCGTCGATGACGAAGAGCGCGGCCATCGAGGCCGCGCTCTTCCCATCGCGATACGTCGCGGCCACTAGTTGTTGGTGACCGCCACGTTGAAGGTGGTCGACGAAGCCGTCGACTCGGTGTAGCCCGAGCAGGTCGACGTGCTGCTCGTGGTGCCGTCATAGACGGGCGCCGAGCAGGTCGTGAGGCTGTTGGTCTCAAACCCAGCCTTGACGGTGTCGTTGGTCAGATCGCCGGTGAAGGTGATCGTGGCCGAGTTGATCTGGGTGCCGTCGGCCGAAAGGCCGTAGACGATGTCGGTGGCCGTCGCGCCCGAGATGGTGGACGTGCCATAGCCGGCGGTGCTCGGCGGCACGGTGTTCGCAAAGGTGAAAGCTGCGCCACCGGCGGCAATCGCGCCGACGACGATCAGCACTGCGACCATCCTCCTGGAAATGCGGTGCATCTTTATCCTCCTTGATAGCCCCCGGTCACACTGTTGGCGGTGGGCGATTGATTGGGCTCCGCCCTAGTGCAAATAGCGGGGTTTCCTGTGGTGGGGTCATCGTCCGCTCGCGCCGGACCCTGATCCGTAGTTTGTGCGGATTTGGCTTTGTTCCGTCCGACAGGTGTGCTAGCCCAATCGCCGGTGCCGCTGGCCCCGACCTCGGCACGGCCACCGCTGGTCTAAGTCGGGTCGCCGCCGCGGCGCGCGGCGTCGGCCACGATCCGCGGGCTGTCGGCGATGATCCCGCGCCGCCGCAGTGAGGTGAACAGCGGCTCCTGGTCGGGGAAGGCGACGAGCGTGGCCACGTTCTGGCGCAGTGTGATCCGCAACGCGCGGGGATCCTCGTCGAGCACCTGACCATCGATCTCGAGGCGGGCGCCGCCCACGCCGGTCGAGATCTCCAGGTCCAGCTCGGCCGTGGCCGGGACCACGAGCGGCACGCGCGAGCCGCCGTGGGAGGCAAGCGGCATGAGGAGGTAGGCGTCCGTGCCGGGCGCCAGGAGCGGGCCCCCGGCCGCCAACGCATACGCGGACGAGCCGAGCGCGGTGCTGACGATGCAGCCGTCGCCGGCCAGGCGGTGAAACAGCACGCCGTCGACCCGGCTGCTGACCCGTACCTGGCCGATGCCGTTGCGCACGACGCAGACGTCGTTGAGGGCGAACATCTCCGGCCCGTCGGGGCGGGACAGGGCGAGCGCGGGCAGCACGCGCGGCGTCCAGTCTTCGCCGACGAACCGGTCCAGGGCAGCCTGGACAGTGTCGGCCGCGACCGTGGTCAGGACGCCGAGGCTGCCGCAGGACACGCCGAGCACCGGGAGGTCCGCCGCGACGGCTGCGCGGATCGCCGCGAGCATCGTGCCGTCGCCCCCGATCGAGACGATCAGATCGCAGCCGGCGACGTCCCCCGGCTCGGCCACCGTGCGATGCTGCCCGGAGACGGTGGCCTGGACGACGGTGACGCCGTGCTCGCGCGCCCAGGCCTGCAAGCGCTCCAGGGGCGCGTCGACGTTGCGCGACGGGTGCACCACCACGCCGATGCAGCCGAGCGGGCGGGGGTGGTTACCCACGCGCACACGCGTAGCGGAGAAACAGCGTGCCGTCCAGCTCGAGGGCGCGGACGAGGCGCAGGTCCGCCAGCTCCTCCAGTGGTTTGCCGGTGGTGATCCCCACCGTGTCGCCGCCCACCAGCTTGGGTGCGAAGGTCAGGAACAGCTCGTCGACGAGACCGTCGACCAGCAGCGCGCTGAACAGACTCGGCCCGCCCTCACACAACAGCGAGCGCACGCCGTGATCGGCGCGCAGCGAACGCATCACGCCGGCCAGCGCGCCGTCGCCGTCGGGCATCGGGTGGAAGGAGACCTCGGCGGCGGTGTCGGGCACCTCCGTTCCCGCCGGTGCGTAGACGGCGACGTGCGAATCGCCGTCGGCGAACAGGGGGATCTCGAAGGGGATGGTGCCGCTCCGGCTGATCACGACGCCCAGCGGCTGGGCCTGGCGGCCGCCGCGCACGCGCAGCTCGGACAGACGCGGCTCCTTGGTCAGGGGACCGTAGTTCTCGATGAACATCGTCCGGTTGCCGGCGAGGACCGCGTCGACCTCGGTGCGCAGCAAGTGGAAGGTGGCGCGGTCGCCGGGGCTGCCCAGCGCCGCGCTGCGTCCGTCGGCGGTGGCCTTGCCGTCGGCGCTGGAGATGAAGTTGGCGACGAGGTAGGGCCGGTCGGCCGGCGCCCGGTCGCCGAGGCCGAGGCCGGTGTAGAAGGCCTCGGGCGGTGCGGGCGCTCCCGGAGGTATGGCGGGCTGGAACTCCATCCGCGTCCGAAGCCTAGCCGCGGGCGCGTGCGTGCCTATCCTGGGCGAGTGGCCGACCTGCGCGTAGCGATCATCGGATATGGACTCGCCGGCCGCGTCTTTCATGCGCCGCTGATCGCGGCGACGCGCGGGATGACGGTGACCAGCGTCGTCACCTCCAGCCCCGAGCGCCAGGCCGAGGTGGCGCGCGACCACCCGAGCGCCCGGACTCTGAGCAGCGCCGACCGGCTGTGGGAGCGCGACGACCACGATCTGGTGGTGATCGCCACACCCAATGACACTCACCTCCCGCTGGCGACAACGGCGATCGACCACGGCCTGCCGGCGGTGGTGGACAAGCCTCTGGCGGTGACAGCCGCCCGGGCCGAGCAGCTCGTGGATCGCGCCCACCGGGCGGGCGTGCTGCTCACGGTGTTCCAGAACCGCCGTTGGGATTCCGACCACCTGACCCTGGTACGCCTGCTCGGCGGCGACCACCTGGGCGACGTCATCCGCTACGAGTCGCGCTTCGAGCGCTGGCGCCCGCAGCCCAAGCCGGGCTCCTGGCGCGAGACGCTTCCCGACAGCCAGGGCGGCGGGCTGCTGCTGGACCTCGGCAGTCATCTCGTCGACCAGGCGCTCACCCTGTTCGGCGCTGTCACCCACGTCTACGCCGAGGTCGATGCCCGCCGCGAGCTGCCCGCCGACGATGACGTGTTCATCGCGCTGCGCCATGCCTCGGGGACGATCAGCCACCTGCGTGCCTCCGCCGTGACCGGCGCGCCGGGCCCGCGCCTACGGGTGCTCGGCTCAGAGGCAGCCTTCGTGCTCACCCGGCTGGACTCCCAGGAGGACCGGCTGCGCGCCGGCGAGCGCCCCGATACGGCCCCGGACTGGGGGGTGGAGCCCGAGGCCCACCGCGGGCGGCTGGTCACCGGCGAAGCGAGCGTGCCGGTGCCCGGCGAGCGAGGGGACTGGGGGCGGTTCTACGCACTGTTGGCGGCGGCGCTGCGCGAAGGCGGCCCACCGCCGGTCGATCCGGCCGACGCGGTGGCCACGCTGCGCGTGCTCGAGCACGCGCGGGAGAGCGCCGCCACGCGCACGACGGTCACCGTGGCGTGAGCACCATCACCGGGATCTCGCGCCCAGCCTTGGCCTGATACTCGCCGAAGGCAGGGGACCGCTCCGCCTGAGTACTGAACAGCCGTTTGCGCTCCGCGGTGTCGGCCTCGTCGGCGTGGACGTCGAGGGTGTCGGTGCCCACCTCGATCGTGGTCTCCGGTTGGGCCTTGAGGTTGTAGTACCACCCCGGGTTGTCGGGGGCCCCGCCCTTGGACGCGAAGATCACGTAGCGGTCGCCGTCGCGCAGGTAGGCGAGCGGGTTGGTGTAGGCGGTGCCCGAGCGGGCGCCGGTGTGGTGGAGGAGCAGCAGCGGCATGCTCTCGAACATCCCGCCCACGCGGCCCTCGTTGGCGCGGAACTCCTCGATGATCTTGGCGTTGAAGTCTGCGGGCGAGGTCGACATACGGGACTCCTGACGGTGGCGGTGGCGGCCCCTCGAGTCTAGGAACGGGCGCCCGCCTGCGACCATGAGCACCGTGAAGATCCGGTTTGCCGTGGCCCCACAGACCGCGTCGCTCGATGGCGAGAGCATGGTGGAGTTCGCCGAGGCACTGGAGGCGAGCGGCTTTGACGGCATCTGGCTCTCCGACCTCCCCGTCGCCCCGGTGCTCGACCCGCTGCTCGGCCTGGCGCTGGCCGCCGGGCGCACGCAGCGGCTGCGGCTGGGCGCCAACGTGGTGCCGCTGGGGCGCAACCCGTTCCTGCTGGCCAAGCAGTTGGCCCAGCTCGACGAGCTCTCCGGCGGCCGGCTGTTGCTGAGCTTCGTCACCGGTCTGGGACAGCCGGGCGAGCGCGAGGCGCTCGGCCTCGACGGGGCGTCGCGGGGCGAGATCCTGGAGGAGGTGCTCGGGCTCGTGCGCGCGTGGTGGGCGGGCGAGACGGTCACGCACCATTCGGAGCGTTGGTCCTTCAGTGAGCTGGACAGCGCGGGCCGGCCGGTCCAGGACCCGCTGGAGGTGTGGCTGGGCGGGCGCGGCCCCCAGGCCCTTGACCGTGTGGGCCGGGTCGCCGACGGGTGGCTCGGAGCGCAGCTCACGCCGGCCGAGACGGGGGTGGCCCGGGAGCGCATCGTCCAGGCCGCCACGCGCGCGGGGCGCGAGATCGACCCCGAGCACTTCGGCCTGAGCATCCCCTACGCCCACGGCGAGCCCCCCGCCGAAGCGCTGCGCTCGATCGCGGGACGCCGCGGCGATATCGACCCGCGCGGACTGCTGCCGGCAGGCGCCGACGGGCTGCGAGCGTTCATCGCCGGCTGCATCGACGAGGGGCTCTCGAAGTTCGTGGTGCGGCCGTCCGGGCCCGTCGGGTCATGGGCCGAGGAGGCGGCGTGGCTCGCTGACGCGATCCTGGATCTACAGACATGAAGATGCCGAGCCGCGAGTGGAGCGGTGCGCTGACGATCAGCGTGATCGCCGTCGTCCTCGCCGCCTTGGACATCTTCGACGGCTCGGTGCACCGCTGATGGGCGGAGCACGCGTTCACGACCAGCCTGGTCGGAGGGATCATGGTGCTGCTGGTGACCGTGCTTGTCGCCGACCGGGTCATCCACGCACGCCAGCTGCGCGACCGTTCCCGGGCGATCGCGGCACAGGCGGCGATCGTGATGACGCAGGCGGCGCGCACCTCCCAGACCGCGATCGCCGTGCTGGAGGGCACGGGCGACCATGAGTCGGCCAGCGACGAGCTGCGCTCCTACGGGACGATGCTGCTCATCGCCGCGCCGCTGCTGATCGAGGAGGCCCTGTCGCGCGCCTTCCTCACCCCGCCGCGCGCCGCCTCAGCCTGGGACTCATCCCGGGATGTTCTGGTCAGGACGAGGCCGGCAGCCGACGCCGGGGAGGGTGCTGCCCGGCGCCAGACATGCGATCTTGATCGCCGGGCTCTTCCTCGCGCGGACGGTGAAGCTGTAGTACTTCCCGATGTAGCTGGGGTGCGAGATGAGGATCGTCACCTGGGCCCCGACCGCGAGCCGGCGGCCGGTGAAGTACTTGGTCAAGAAGAAGTTGTTGGGGGGGCAGCTCAGCGCAGGGCGGCTCGGGGGGCAGATCTTGGGCCGAAGCACCGGGAAGTCCTCCGAGCGGAACGGGCAGCCCTTGCCCTGGCAGCCGAGGACCACGTCGCTGCCCTCGTAGAGCCCGGTGACCCTGAGGTCCAGGACGCTGGTGTACGTCGGCGTGAACCGGAACGTCCAGCTGGACCGCGCAGTGATGTCGCCCTTGATCGGGATCGCGGTGACCATCAGGTTCGACCCCGATGCCGTCGAAGCGGCATACGTCGGATCCCCGGCGTACTTCGCGGAGATCGGGTGGTTTCCGGTCTCCCAGAGGGTCACTTCGCAGGTGGCGGTCGACCGGGTCACCTTCTGAGAGCGACAGCCTCCGATCGGCTTGCCGCGGTCAGAGAAGGTGATGGTCCCGGTGGGCGCGGGGGCGCCCGCGGCCGGCGTCGCCGAGATCGTGGCCGTCATCGTGGTGCCCACTCCCTGGCGGACCGCCTTGGCCACCCGGAGCCCCAGCGTCGTCTGCGTGGTGCCGGCGGCGGCGGCCGGCTTGTACGGGATGGCGGCAAACGCGACGGCGACCCCCACCGCCACTGCCAGCGCGCTTGCAACCAAAAAGCGGACTGCGCGCTCACGCGGCGAAGTAGTGGGCCGTGCTTGTCTCCGGCGACGCAGAACGCCCGCAAAACCCAGGGTTCTAGAATCCTTAGTCGGCTTCATGACCGCCCCTGATGTACGGCTCTAGGCGCAATCCAACGCCCGCAGGCCCGGGCTCCCTGGCCCAGGTCGATGCCAATGACGCGTTCGACATGGGAATCCAATTCGAACAGCGTGACGATTTGCCTGCCGCAGAGGAGGCATACCGCGCCGCCGACCAGCTGGGCCATGCCACAGCGGCGGTGAGCCTGGGAGTGCTGCTGGAGGAGCGCGACGACCTCGACGGCGCCGAGCAGGCCTTCCGCCGCGCCGACGAGCGCGGCGACGCGACCGGAGCGTTCCACCTGGCCTGGCTGCTGCAGGAGGGCGGGGACCTGCATGGTGCCGAGGAGGCCTACCGGCGCGCGGAGCTGCGCGGGCATCCGGCGGCGCATGCGAACTTGCGGATGATGCTGGGCGACCGTGGCAATGGCGGCGGACCGGCGCACGGCAGTGGCTCGACCAATGGCGCGGCGCCGCCGGTGCCTGCTGTGGCGCCGCCCGCGCCTGCTGTGGCGCCGCCACCGGCTGCTGGGGCACCCCCGCCGCCTGGCGCTCCCGCGGCGATGGCCGCGCCGCCGCCCGTGCCGGTGCCGGTGATCGCCCCGGCACCGATGATCGCGCCGATGCCGGTGCCTGTCGATGCACCGTCGGGAGCCGGAGCCGGAGCCGGAGGCTGAGCCGGTCGCCGACGCGCCCGAGCCCGTGCCGGTCGCTGAAGAGCCGGAGGAGCCCGAGGAGCCCGAGGAGCCCGAGGAGCCCGAGGAGGATCTCGACCTTCCCGACGACGAGCCCGAACTCCTCCCCGAGGCACCGACCTACGTCGAGGGGGTCGAGCCGCTCACCACCTCGCTGGCTGCGTTCCAGCCCGCAACCGAGGAGCCACCCGCCGACGCCGAGTTCGAGCCAGACGAGGCCGACGCCCTCGCCGCGGCGGTCGCCGCCTCGGCCGCCACGGGTGGCAGGCGCGCTCGCCGCCGCGGCTCCCCGCGCAGCACCCGCCGCGCGCCCGCCGGCCGGCGCACCGACCCCAGGCGTGCCGCGCGCGGTACCGCCGAGGCGCCGACGGGTCGCAAGAGCCGCAAGGAGCGCAAGGCCGAACGCGCCGAGGGCAAGAAGCGCAAGGGCGGGCTCGTCGTCCGCACGGTCGCGATCGCGATCCCGGTGGCGGCCTTCGCCGCGGCGTTCGTCCTCGGGGCGGGATCGCGGCCGCACGACTCGGCGCCCCCTCGCCTGGCATCCCCGTCCGCTCAGCAGGGCAGCGCGACCGTGGCCTCGATGGCGACGGTGCCCAAGCCGGCCGACCTCACCGTCCAGCACCACGCAGTGAAGAAGACGAAGACCGCGAAGACCACCAAGCCGGCCCACAAGACGGCGACGGTCACCCACAGCGCGGCGACGTCGCCGCCGGCGAGCAGCACTCCGCCGGCGTCGTCTTCACCCGCTCCCACGCACTCGACGGTTCCGCCCAGCACCGGGTCGGGCGGCTCGGCGGTGACGACGAGCGGGACCGGCACGACCAGCGGCAGCGGCTGAGGAGACGAGTCAGTGGATCGTGTAGCCCTGCTGGCGCAGCTCGCCATAGGCCGCGGTCAAGCCCGAGCCGGCTGACGCCAGCGCCGCCTGGGCGCGCCCGTACGCCGACACGTTCTGCTTGGCCGCCGCCTCGGCCAGCGCCTTGTAAGCGGCCGCATTCTGGTTGAGCGCGGTGACCAGCGCCTGGTTGGCCGAGCTGACCTGGCCCGCGGTGATGTGGCCGGCGGCCGTCGCGGCCTGGGCGTGAGCCGTGGCCAGCGCGGACGCGGCGCGCTCGCGCGTCCCCACCTTGTTCGCCCGCAGCCCCGGGCCGGCCGTGCGGCGCACCGCGTTGAGCTGGCCGAGGATCCGGTTGAGCTCGAGCGCGTAGCCCGGGTCGACATCGATCGAGAAGGTGTCACCGGTGGTGAGTTTGAGGGTCGACAGCGTGCGCTCGCACCCGCTGGTGAACGCGGTGGTGAACTTCGGCGCGGAGCACACCGCGGTGATCGTGCCCGCCGAGGTGGGCAACAGGTACACCGACTCGGCCACGTTCTGGCCCTGTGGGGTCAGATTGAGGTAGCGGTAGAACCTCGTCTTGCCGAGAGTGACGAGCTGCGGCTTGGTGGTGGGCGGCACTGCGGCGGCGAGCTGGGCCGGGAGCGCGCCGGGCGTGCTCGTCTTCTGGGTCCCGATGGTGAGCAGCGAACGCTTGGACGTGTCGGCGGCCAGGGTCAGCGCGTCGCTCATCGGGACGAGCGGGACGGTCGCCGCCGGGACCACCCGCCACGTCGACGGGTAGTCGACCTTCGCATCGGCCACCGACGCCTGACGGTTCAGCGGCGGCGGTGACGCCGCGGTCTTGCCGGCCCCATAGCGCGCCAGCGCGAACCCCACCACCGCCACCGCGAGGGCCCCTGCCAAGGTGCGAGTGAGTGTTCGCATCCCGTTGCGAGAATAGAACCGGGCTTCAGGAATCGTGCATATCGTCCGAGAGAAAGAGTGAGGGCGCAACCACTTAAGCCGTACAACCTTCACCTTTCTTTTCGAACATGAACGAAGTCATTACCTCCATCTCGATGCTCGCCGTGATGATCGGCGTCACGGGGATCGTGCCCCAGCTGGCGACGATGCTGCGCAACCGCTCGTCGGCGGGCCAGTCCAAGCTCGGCTGGTCGCTCGGGTTCACCGCCAACCTCGCGCTGGCCTTCGTCAACGCGTTCGGCAACCACGCTCCGGTGCTGGCGATCGGCAACGTGCTGAGCTTCACCGGCTGTCTGACCGCGCTGGTCCTTGCCTGGCACTTCCCCGCCGAGGCCGAGCAGGCCCCGGTCGACGAGCTCGTCACCGACATGCACACCGGCGAGTTCGCCGCTCTGCGCGACGCAGTCCTCGCCGAGCATCACCGCCGCACCGGCGATCTGCAGCTCGTCGCCGCCTGAGCTCGAACCGGCCCCGCCGGGGCCGGCGAGGTTGTGCTCGACCGATCGTGCACGATGTCAGCGTGGACGAGGGTCGCATGGATCGACTGTCGGCCGAGTACCGGCGCTTCTCCGCGGAGGAAGCCGCAGGCCGCTCGGGGCTGTACACGGAGCTGACGCGCCGGATCGCGGATGACCGCGAGCTGCTCGCGATCCTGTGCGAGCTCGAGCCGGCCAAGCGCCAGCCCAACCTCCTGCTCGCCGCCGTGCGCCACCTGTACGGAGGCTTCGCGCATGACTGGCCGCAGTTCCGCGAGCGGTTCTTCGCGCGGCGCGACGACGCGCTCGAGCTCATCCGGACGCACCGGACCCAGACCAATGAGCCGGCGCGCTGCGCCACTCTGCTCCCCGTACTGGCCTCGCTCCCCCAGCCGTTGGCGCTGCTCGAGGTCGGAACCTCGGCCGGGCTGTGCCTGCTGCCCGACCGCTACGGCTACGACTATGGCGGGGGCCGCCGGCTGGGCGCGCCTGCGCGCGACGGCAACGGCGGACCGGTCTTTCACTGTGAGGTGGGCGAGGCCACCCCGGTGCCGGCCACCCTCCCCGAGGTGGTGTGGCGGGCGGGGCTGGATCTGGCCCCGATCGACGTGACCGACGAGGAGAGCGTGGCCTGGCTGGAGTCCCTGGTCTGGCCTGGCGAGCGCGACCGCATCGGGCCACTGCGGGCGGCCGTCGCCGTGGCCCGCGCCGATCCGCCGCGCGTGATCGAGGGCGACCTGCGCACCGACCTGGCGGCGCTGGCCGACCAGGCGCCGGCAGACGCGACGCTCGTTGTCCTCCACACCGCGGTGCTCGGCTACGTGCGCGACCCGGCGGACCGCCGGGACTTCGCCGACACCGTGCGCTCGCTGGGTGCGCGCTGGGTCGCCAACGAGCCGCCGGGGGTCGTCGAGCTCGAGCAACCACCGCGCCCGGGGCCGTCTCCGGGCGGCGAGATCCTGCTCAGCCTCGACGCCGAGCCGCTCGGCTGGGCCGACCCGCACGGCGCGTGGCTGCGGTGGATCGGCTGAGGCACGAGCCCGACTAGCGGTCAGGCGGCTCGACGTCCGCCCCGGCGTACTCCAGCGTGCTGCCGGCGGGCACGACCAGCAGCGAGTCCGCGGCGTGACTGTCGACCACCTCGCGGCGGCCACGGCCGAACCACGGCTGGCCCTTGGCCGGAACCAGCGACGCCAGCGCGGCGATCAGGCAGGCGACCAGTCCGAAGGTGAACGCCGAGGTGAGCGCGCTGGAGAACGGCCCGGAGATCACGGACGGGAAGAACGTGTGGCCGAGCAGGACGTGCTGCTGGTGGGCCGAGACGGCGTGGATGTGGGGACCGAGGAGGGTCTGGATCGGGTTGTAGCCGAGGAACGCCGCGAACAGCGTGGCCACCGGGGGCAGATTTGAGGCCTTCTGCGCCACGGTCTGGGAGACCCCGTGCGCGGTGAGCCCGTGGTAGAGCGACTGGTGCAGCCCGCCCGACAGGCCCACGATCATGAGGCTGAAGAAGATCCCGATCGACAGCACCATCGCCGAGTTCATGAACGTGGCCGCCATCCCGCCGCCGGCGCCGCGCTGATTGGCGGGCAGGCTGTTCATGATGCTCGCCCGATTGGGCGAGAAGAAGATGCCCATTCCCAGACCGTTGAGGATGATCACCAGGGCGAAGACCGGATAGGAGAAGTTCACCGGCAGCAGGGACAGCAGCAGGAAGGAGAGCGCGGCCAGCGCCATCCCCGCGACCGCGAACGGCCGCGGGCCCATGCGGTCCGACAGGGCGCCGGCGATCGGCCCGGCGAAGAGCATGCCGGCGACGAGCGGCAGCAGGTAGATGCCGGCCCACAGCGGGGTGTCGGCGAAGCTGTAGCCGTGGCGGGGCAGGTAGATCCCCTGCAGCCAGATGATGAGGACGAACTGCAGGCCGCCGCGGCCGATGCCCGACAGCAGCGAGGCGAAGTTGCCCGCGGTGAAGGCGCGGACCTTGAACAGGTCCAGATGGAACATCGGCTGCTCGACCCGCATCTCGATGAAGCAGAAGGCGATGAGGACGAGGATCCCGCCGCCGATCTCCGCGATCACCTTGGGGCTCGTCCACCCCATCGTGTGGTGGCCGTAGGGCTGGATGCCGTAGGTGATGCCGATCATCACCGCGATCAGGCCCACGGCGAAGGTGACGTTGCCCCACCAGTCGATCTTGGCCGGCTTGCGCTCCGAGAGGTCGCGCAGCTTGGCGAAGCCCCAGACCGTGCCGAGGATCCCGAACGGAACGGAGACCAGGAACACGGCGCGCCAGGCGACGGGCGCGAGCACGCCGCCCAGGACGAGGCCGATGGACGAGCCCGCGACGGCGGCGACACCGTTGATCCCGAGAGCGAGGCCGCGCTGGTTGGCCGGGAAGGCGTCGGTGATGATCGCGCTGGAGTTGGCGAACAGCATCGCGCCGCCCACCCCCTGCAGTGCGCGCATGATGATCAGCCACATCGCGCCGGAGCTGCCCTTCATCCAGGTGACCGCCAGCATGATCGAGAAGAAGGTGAAGACGGCGAAGCCGAGGTTGAACGTCCGGGCCCGCCCGTAGATGTCGCCCAGCCGCCCGAGGCTGACCACGAGCACGGCCGTCACGACGAGGAAGCCGAGGATCAGCCACAGCAGGTAGTTGGTGTTGCTGGGCTGCAGCGGGTCGATGTTGATGCCGTGGAAGATCGCCGGCAGGGAGATCAGCAGGATGGACGCGTTGATCGTTGCGATCAGGACGCCCAACGTCGTGTTGGACAGCGCGATCCACTTGTAGTGATCGGGGACCGGCTTGCCGTGGTGGTCGAGCCGCACCGCGGGCACCTGGGGGGCAACGGCTCCGTTGTGATCTGCGCCGTTCGTGCTCACGGCTTCCTTTCAGGCTGGGCTCGGGCCGGTCCCGATGAGGCGAGAGGTAAACGCGCTACTTCACGTTTACGTAAAGAATAGCTTACTCGGAGTGAGGAGCCCGGCGTGTGATCCTGCCGCTATCGCCCAGCGCGAATCCCGGCAGGCCGAACACGGTCTCCAGGAGCTCGGGGATCTCCGTGCGGGCGGGCTCTGACACCGTCGTCTCCGCAGGCGTGCGCCGCGTCAGCGAGAGCCCGTTCCAGTCGCTCAGGGCGATGCGGGTGCCGTCGGGACGGTTGACCGCCACGATCAGGCCGGCCACGAACGGCGACCCGGGGTGGGTGCAGGTGAACCAGTTGCTCGTCTCGATGTCGACGAACGGGACCGGCTCGGGCACGAACCCGTACACGTCGACCCAGGCGGAGTCCTCGAGGGTCTGGAGCACGTGCTCGGCGCCGTCCTGGACGATGCGGAACCGCCAGCCCGACTGCTCGTGCTCGGCGCCCGGCCCGAACGGCACCGGCTCGAGCAGCGTCCCGTTGCCGAAGCCGACGTCGGCCAGCCACACCCCGTCGCCGGCGTGCACGCGGTGGACGAGATGAGTGCGCGGACGCGGTGTCCCCGGCGGCCGGCCCAGACGGACGCGGGCGAGCATCGGCTCGACCCGATGCCCAAGCGCCTCGAGCGCTCCCGCGAACAGCAGGTTGTGCTCAAAGCAGTACCCGCCGCGGCCGCCGTGCACGAGCTTGCGCTCGATGTCGGCGCGCTGCAGGGACACGGGCAGACCCTGGTGGGAGTCGAGGTTCTCGAACGGGATCGAGGTGACGTGGGCGCGGTGCGCCGCGGCCAGCCCGGCGGCGGGGCCGACCCCGATCCGCTCCAGGTACGCGGCCAGGTCCATGGTCCCGGAGATAGCAGAGACGGGGCTAAGCGGCTGGGATGGTGAGCATCGTCGCGCTGGCCGCCGGCACCGTGACCGCGTAGCCGCCGTCCGAAGGCGTCGCCGTCTCATGAGTCGCGGGCCCGGCCAGGACGCCCGTGGCGGTCTCGGCGCCGAACGACTGCCCGCCGATCGTGACGCCAGCGGTGCTGTGAAGGCTCGGAGCGCGCAACCGCTCGACCTGGGCCGTGCCATGCGCCCCGGCGACCCGCACCCGCACGAACTGCGACCTCGCCGGCCGCTTGTTGATGACGACGACGTGGATGACGCCGTCCCGCGCGCGGGCGGCCCATACCTTGACCCCCGGCGGCGTCTTCGTGGCGAGCTTGAGCAGGTGCGATGCGGCGGGAGCGGCCTGGGCGAACATCATCATTCCGTAGTACTCGGGGTGCACCCGGATGGTCTGGCCGCTGCCGCCGGCGTCGGGGCCGAGGATCTCGTTGGTGCCACCGGGGACGGTGTTGATGTTGACCCCGGCGACGCCGGTGCGGGCCAACTCGAACAGGGTGTCGAGCACCCACAGCGCGGAGGTGAAGGTGTCGCTGACGCCACGGAAGCCGCCGCACGAGATGCCGTTGATCTCGTCGAGGCGCAGCGGCGCGTGATGCGCCGCGGCAACGGCCACGTACGGCGCCACCGACGCTGCCAGGCCATGAGTGGACTGCTCGGAGAGGAGCTGGGCGCTCGTGATGACCTTGGAGCTGGTGCAGTGCTTGAGCGGATAGGCGTGCACCGTCACCAGCCGGACGCGGGGCTCGGCGTCCAGGAACGACCCCAGCTTGGTCAGCCACTTCGCCGCGCCGCTGCTGGGCCCGGCCAACCGGACGTCGGGCAGGTGCGGTGCGAAGCTCGAGTAGTCGCGCTGGAAGGCGGCGGGGTCATAGTCGCGCGGGCGCCCCGGGACCGGTTCGCCGGTGGTGGCCGAGCGGTACCACCCGAACGTACCGTAGAGCTCGGGCTCGTTGCCGAGCTCCAGCGCCTCGATCGAGCTGCGGCCGATCCGGCTCACCATGGCATCGGCCTCGGCAGCGGCGACCGTGCGGTTGCCGGCCTCGAGGTCGACCCCGAGGATCAGCCGCCCGCGCACCGCGGCGGTCAGGGCGTGGGCCACGTCCATCCAGTTCGCGGTCAGGGTGAACTTCACCCCGGGCGGCTGCCGGAGGCCTCTCACCGGCCACCACGACCAGTCGGTGCTGTCGCCGCCGAGACGAAGCACTGGGCTCTGGTCGGGCGCGAGGTCCTTTAGGAGATGCACGAACGCGGGACTGACCGCATCGGGATTCGTGCCCGCGTACTCCTCGAGCGCCTTGATCTGGGTCGAGAGGCCGACGAAGCCCGAGGGGAGCGGGCGGCTCACCGCCGCCCCGGTCACGTTGGACGTCAGCTGCGCGGGCGCCCTGTCGGCCGTGCCCCCGCAGCCGGACACGGCCACGGCGGCCGTCACGGCCGCGAGAAGCGCGAGGGCGATCCGTGCCAACGGCCACCAGAGGCTGCGACAGTCCATGGCGGGTCGGAAGGTAGCGGGTCGAGGCGGGGTGCGGCGCGCTTCTAGGTGTGGTGCACGGCCTCGATGTTGTGCCCGTCGGGGTCGAGCACGAAGGCGCCGTAGTAGCCCTCGGAGTACTCCGGGCGCGGGCCGGGCGCGCCGTTGTCACGACCGCCCGCGGCGAGCGCGGCCGCGTGGAACGCGTCCACCTGCTCTCGGGTTTCGGCCGCGAAGCAGACATGCACGCCCGGGCCGACCGGATAGTCGACGGACACGGCGAAGTCGTCGAGGTCATCGACGCCGAAGGCCATCGAAGGCGCGCCCTCGCTCCATGGGCCCATCGGCTCGAACCCCAGCGGTGCCAGCGCCTGCGTATAGAAGTCGATGCTCCGTGGCAGGTCGGAGACGCCGACGGACACGTGATCGATGACGACGCGGCGTACGGGCATGCCCGTACATGTATCAGTCCAGGCAAGACCGCCGCGATGTTCAGGAATCGGTGCGATGCGCCGATGACCGGTGCAGTGATGCCCGCCCGCGTGCTCAAGCTTGCCCTGCCCGCGGTCCTGGCCGGCTGTGCCGCGCTCGGCGCGATCGTCCCGGCCGCCGCCAGCGCTCAGGTGACCCTCGCCAACTGGGACGCCGCCCAGCAGCGCCAGGTCGTCCACGCCGGGCTGATGAGCAACCTGCACGGCAACGACTTCGGCGGCGCCGAGCGCCTGCCGGGCGCCCAGGCCGACCGTGCTCTGGCCGCGCTCGCCTCGCTGGCCGGCCGTGACGTCTCGAGCTCCGACGGCTCGCCGGTGTCGCTCCCCGCCGTCCACGCGCCCACCGGCCTGGTCTCCGTCACCACCTTTGATCGCCTCGTCATCGACCAGCTCGGCCTCTCCGACGTGGCCGCCCACGTACAGCGGGCGACCGCGGCGGTCGGACTGCGTCCGCCCTCGTACTACGGAACCGAGGTCGTGGCCCGCTACCTCGGCCTGCGCTTCGACCACCCCGCCGGAACCGACCAGCTCGAGCTGTTCCCGTGGGACCCGATCACCCGCGCCGAGGCCGCGTGGTCGCTGGCGCAGGTGCTCGACGACGGCAGCTGGAGCATCGCGTCCGCGCGCCAGAGCCTGGAGACCTACGCGCTGCCGCGGATGAGCAGCGACCAGCTGGAGGCGCTGCGGATCGCGGTGTCCCGGATCGGCTACCCGTACGTGTACGCCGGGACCACCGACAACACCGCCGACGGGCTGGCCCACGGCGGCTTTGACTGCTCGGGCTTCGTGTGGCGCGTGTTCAAGGTCTCAGGGCTGCCCTGGGGGCGCCGGATCGGCGGGCGCACGGCCGCGCAGATGGCGCAGGAGATCCCCCATCGCGACCGTTTGCGCTACGACCAGCTGCGCCCGGGCGACCTGCTGTTCTTCGGCAGCGCCCACTTCAACAGCACCGCCACGGAGGCCAATGTCATCCACACCGGCATCTACCTCGGCGACAACTGGGTGATCCACTCCTCGGGGCAGGGCGTGTACGTGCTGCCGCTGCGCGGGAGCTGGCTAGGCGACCAGTTCACCTGGGGCCGGCGCGTGCTGCCCTCCTAGGCGTCGGGCCCCACTGCTTCGTTCGCATCTGCCGGCGGGACCGGCGGGTGACGGCGCGCCCCTAATTCCGCAAACCGCGTTTAGCAATTGCGGCTGGGGGCAAACCCTCAATAAGGGAAGGTCTAGTAAGGGTCGGGATGGTATCGGTGGTTTTCGCCAGTATTTGGAGATTTCGGTGTTTGGCTCACTGGCGATCCCTGGGGCATTTGAGGCTCATCGCGGCCGTCACCGTGAGCATCCTGGCGCTCGGCGGCCTGTGGGCCGCGGCTAGCGCGGAGGCTGACGGGCCCGTTCCGGCGAGCAGCTCCGTCCCGACGTCGGCCGTCCCTGCACCCGCGGCCAACCCGATCGCGTCCGCCACGCAAGCCGCCGCCAACACCGCGAGCTCGGCCTCGAGCAGCGTCGCGCCGGCCGCCCCGCAAGCCGCCGCCAACACCGCGAGCTCGGCCTCGAGCAGCGTCGCGCCGGCCGCCTCGCAGGCAGCGCCCAAGCCCGCCGCGCCAGCCGCGCCCACCCCCACACCAGCCGCCCCGCAAGCTGCCCCCAAGCCCGCCGCGCCAGCCGCGCCCACCCCCACCCCAGCCGCCCCGCAAGCTGCGCCCAAGCCCGCCGCGCCAGCCGCACCCACCCCCACCCCAGCCGCCCCGAAGCCCGCCGCTCCGGTCACCACCACCACCGCCGCCCCCGTCACGAACGCCGCCGCTCCCGTCGCGAAGACCACCGCCCCGGTCACCACCACCGCCACCAAGACCACCGCCCCGGTCACGACCACCGCTAGCACCGTCGCCAAGACCACCGCCCCCGTCACCACCACCGCCGCCAAGACCACCGCCGCCCCCGTCACCACCACCGCCGCCACCAAGACCACCGCCCCCGTCGTCAACACCGCGGTCCCGGTCATCAGCACCATCGCGAATACCGCCGCCCCGGTCACCAACGCCGCCGCCAAGACTGTCGCCCCCGTCGTCAACACCGTCGCCAACGCCGCCGCCCCCGTCGTCAACACCGTTGCGAACACCGCCGCCCCGGTCACCACCACCGCCACCAAGACGGTCGCCCCCGTCACCGCCCCCGTCGTCAACACTGCGGCCCCGGTCATCAGCACCATCGCGAATACCGCCGCCCCGGTCATCAACACCGCCACCAAGACGGTCGCCCCCGTCACCGCCCCCGTCGTCAACACCGCGGCGCCGGTCATCAGCACCATCGCGAATACCGCCGCCCCGGTCATCAACACCGCCGCCAAGGCAGTCGCCCCCGTCACCGCCCCCGTCGTCAACACCGCGGCGCCGGTCATCAACACCGCGGCCCCCGTCGTCAACACGGTCGCCAAGACGATCACCCCGGTCGTCAACACCGCGGCCCCCGTCATCAACACGGTCGCGAACACCGCGGCCCCCGTCATCAACACGGTCGCGAACACCGCCGCCCCCGTCATCAGCACCGTCGTCAACACCGCGCGCCATCACCCCGGCCTCGTCAACACCGTCGCCAAGCGATCCCCGGTCATCAACACCGCGGCCCCCGTCGTCAACACGGTCGCCAACGATCACCCGTCGCCAACACCGCGGCCCCCGTCATCAACACCGTCGCCAACACCGTCGCCCCCGTCGTCAACACCGCGGCCCCCGTCATCAGCACCGCCGCCCCCGTCATCAGCACCGTCGCCAACACCGCGGCCCCCGTCGTCAACACGGTCGCCAAGACGATCGCCCCGGTCGTCAGCACCGCGGCCCCCGTCATCAGCACCGTCGCCAACACCGCCGCCCCGGTCACCCACACCGTCGCCCCAATCACCGCCGCCACCAGCGCGGTCGCCAGCGTCACGGCGCCCGCGACACGGTCGGTCTCCCGAGCTCTGACGGTAGTGACGGCCCCCGCATCGACTGCCGTCGCGCCGGTCGACTCGATCGGGTCCGAGACGTTGACGCAGTTGACGCACACGCCGGGGACGACGCCGCAGCCGCTCCCGACCACGACGGCGGGCGGCGCCGGCGACACCTCCCGCAATCCTCTGAGCCCCTCTGGCCGCCCCGACATGCTGATGCCCGGAGGTCGCCCGGTCATCACGACAGGAGCCTCACGGACGTTCGTCGCGTCTGACCCGACTCAGACCGGCGCGCCAGCCCATAACGTGACCGACGTCGCGAGCGCGTGGCCGGCAACGGCGCCCATCAGTGGGTCTTCGCCGCTGAGCGGGGCCAGGAGCATGCTCGGGCGCCTGACGCGCGAGCGCCGCGTCACGAGCGGGTCGCGGCTGCCGACCTCGCCCGTGCTGCCCCCCGACGTGACCGTGTCTGTAGGCGGGGGCTCGGCGGCTGGCGGCGGTCTGGGCTTCTCGTTCTTCTTCGGTGTAGCGGCGCTGCTCGCGCTAGCGGTTGTTGTCGTGCCTGGCGTGATCTGGTCGCTTGGTGCGACGGCACGCGTGGCGCCCCCGCCGCCACTTCTCTCCTTGCTAGAGCGACCTGGCTGAGACCCAGTCTCGGTTTTCAGGTCCCTGGGCACCAGGGCGTCGAGCCCCACGAGTGCCCACCTCTAGCAAGTAACAGGAGAACAGACTCGTGTCACGCTCACACTGGGCGTGGACGAAGAGCAGCTACGGGTATCTCGCCCGCGCAGTCTCTTCGCTCATGGCCATCGAGCGGGCGGCCACGGTCGTGATGCTGATGCTGGCGTTGTTCCCGGCGACCGCGCTGGGAAAGCCCGACAACCCGCACCACCGGGGATCGGCAGCTTCGACTACCCAGACATCACGAACCGCCCGCACCGCCCATTCCAAATCACATCGTTCACATCCGCCGGGCGCGGTGAGATCCGCCCACCACGCCCGCAATTCATCCCGAGAGCTCTTGGCGCTTGGCAGCGGCTACGCCGCCGCCCAAGGGTCCAAGGCCGTGAAGGTCCTTCAGCGTCGTCTGGTCGTGGCCGGATTCCCACCGGGTCCGATCGACGGACGCTACGGCGTACTCACTGAGCACGCGGTGATCGGCTTCCAGACCACGCACGGCCTGCAAGCCGATGGCATCGCCGGCCCGGTCACGCGGTCGGCACTGGCCAACGCCAAGCCGGTCCTCAATCCGGGCACCGGAGACGTCCGCGGTGGCTCAGGAGCGGTCCGCAGGCTTCAGCGCCAGTTGGCCGCGGCTGGCTACTCCCCAGGCCCGTCCGACGGGCGCTACGGGCCCCGGACCGAACGCGCGGTGATGCGCCTTCAGCATGCTCGCCATCTGCTGGTTGACGGAATCGCCGGGCCCCAGACCCTCCGTCAACTCCGGGCTGTGCTGGTCCGAACAAGCCCCAGCCGCCCGCACCGGGTGGTCGAGCGACCAGGCCCGAAACGCCGGGCACGACGGACGTCCGGCCGTCCCAGCGGCGCGCCAACCCCGACGAGATCCGCCAAGCCACAGCCTGCTGGTGGCAAACGTTCGGTCGCGGCGTCGCCGATCCTGTGGATCGTCCTCGTCGCATGCCTGCTGGTCGCAATGCTGGCGGAAGTGCGCTGGCGAAAGGATCGAGATCGCCGGCATCAGACGCCTGGGGCCGGGCCCCAGCCGATCGCTGGTCCACGCGACGCAAAGGACGGACGCGACGAGCCGACGGCAGCGTTCGAGCTCGGCGTGACGCTGATGCTGGCACAGCATCGCGTCGCTGCGCGAAACGCGTTCCGGCGGCCCGATCAGCGCCGCCACCAAAACCCCGAGTTCAGCCTCGGGGCGCTGCTGCCCCAGGGTGAGAGCCGGGTTGCCGCCGAACAGGCATTCCGGCTGGCTGATGACCGAGGCCACGCCGGAGCCGCGTGCAACCTCGGCGTGCTGCTGGAGGGGCGCGGCGACCTGGCCGGTGCCAGAGACGCCTACCGTCGAGCCGACGAACGCGGTCACCCCGTTGGGGCCTACAACCTCGGCGCCCTGCTCGAGCAGCAGGGCGATCTGAGCGGCGCCAGGGAGGCTTACCAGCGCGCAGATGAACGAGGGGATTCCAAGGCTGCTTACAGCCTCGGTGTGCTGCTCGAGCAGGATGGCGATCTGTCGGGCGCCAAGGCTGCATATCGTCGCGCCGATCGGCGCGGGGATCCGAGCGCCGCATTCAGCCTCGGTCTGCTCCTCAAGCGAGAGGGCGACCATATCGGGGCGCTCCGCGCCTTCCAACGCGCTCGCCGCACCGGCTCTGCGGAGGACACGCGGACAGCGCGCGAGGACCTGCCCGAGCCGAGCCCCATCCACACACAGCCACACCCTGATGATCAGGGAGAGACGTCGGCAGTCAGCGAACCAGATCCCGCAGCTCGACCGCCGGCAAGGCGGGGCGACCACACCTGGTAGGCCCCGCCTGACACGAGTCAGCCGACGGGGCGGCGGCACCCACCGCCGCCTCGTCGGTTCCTGTGCACTCCATGGCTGATCGGGAGTAGATGCGCGGAGGCTCTGTGAGGGGCTGGGCCGAGGTGAGCGGCTGTTTATATTGAGGTCTGATGAATGTCGGGAGACAGTGGGTGTGGCCGCCGGCATTCTTTCCGGACACGGCCCCGGCCACTCTCGCCCGCGGCGCCTGGCAGCTTGATCCGCAGCGATCCACCGTGTCCTTCGCCGTTCCCTACTGGTGGGGCTTTGGCACCGTCAAGGGGCGCTTCCGGCAGTACGCGGGCCGGCTCGAGCTGGGCGCCCGGCCGGCGATCGAGCTGACCATCGACGCCGCCAGCGTCGACACCGGCAGTGCGCGCCGCGACCATCACCTGCGCTCGGAGGACTTCTTCGCGGTGGCCCGCGATCCGTACATCCGGTTCGTCTCTCGTACGGCGCGCCTGGCCGGCGATCGGCTGACTGTCGTCGGCGATCTGATGGCGCGCGGCAGGCACATCGAGGTGGAGATCGATGCGAGCGTGACCGCGGTGGACGGCGAGTACGCACTGGAGGCGGAGACCTTCGTCATGTACAGCGGGCTGGGGATGACCTGGAACCCCACCCAGATCACGCGCCCGTGGTGCCGGCTGACCGTCGGCGGCCGGCTCGTGCAGGTGCCGGTCGCGCCGGAGGAGTCGCGCGCGGACGCGCCGAGCCGGCGCTTCGCACGCGTCTGCCGTGACTCCCGTCCGCTCGGCGCGCGCCGGTGCCAATCGTGAGGTGGCGACCGCGGCGGCGCCCGCGGTGGCCGTGAAAGAATCGCGCTCATGAGCGATTCACTGAGCGCGGAGACGATCCGGATCACCGGGCACGACGGCGACGAGATCGAGGCGTATCTCGCCCGTCCCGCCGGCGACGCGGCCCGGGGTGGCGTGGTCGTCATCCACCACATGCCGGGCTATGACCGAGGGACCAAGGAGATCGTGCGGCGGTTCGCCGAGATGGGCTATGACGCGATCTGTCCGAACCTGTACTGGCGTGAGGCGCCGGGCGCGGCGCCCGACGACGCCGCCGCCACGGCACGTGCCAACGGCGGGGTACCCGACTCTCGCCTGGTGGGCGATGTCGGCGGCAGCGCCACGGCGCTGCGCGCGCTGCCCACCTCCAACGGGAAGGTGGGCGTGATCGGCTACTGCTCGGGGG
This sequence comes from uncultured Actinomycetota bacterium, assembly GCA_963708835.1. GTDB lineage: Bacteria > Actinomycetota > Thermoleophilia > Solirubrobacterales > Solirubrobacteraceae > Palsa-465. The sequence goes on from CAVPUB010000007.1 coordinate 607,730, forward strand.
GCCGCCAGTCGGTCCTGGCCGCCTGCAATCTGCCGCTGGACGCGGCCGTCGACTGCTACGGCGCGTTTGTCACCGGCACGCCGGAGGAGGGCTTCCCCCTCAAGGTCACCAACCTGGTCGACCAGCTGCCCAACCTGCGCTGCCCACTGCTGGGGCTCTTCGGCAACGACGACAAGTACCCCAGTCCCGAACAGGTCGACGAGCTCGACGAGATCCTCACGCGGGAGAGCAAGCCCCACGAGTTTCACCGCTACGACGGCGCCGGCCACGCCTTCTTCTCCGTGGACCGCCCCGCCTATCGCGTCGAGGCGGCCAACGACGGCTGGGAGCGGATCGAGACCTTCTACAACACCCACCTCGGAGGCTGATCATGTGCACCTACGCGACCGTGACGACCGAGCTCACCGGCAGCGCCAAGGGTCCTGACAGCAAGTGGTTCCACGTCACCGACGGCACCGTCTACTTCGACCATCCGGTCCACGCCATGGCCGAGCACACGCTCAACATCGACTTCGCTGACCCGTCCAAGGGACCCGGGGCGAGGGTGGCGGTCGAGCTCACCGCGGCGTCGGCGCGCGAGCTGGTGGCGGCCATCGAGGCGGCTCTGGCGTCGGCGCCCGAGGCGCTGAAGATGTGACGGCGGCGGCCGGGCGTGGCATTGTGCGGCCATGCCCGGACCGCTGAGCTTTGACCCCATCGAGGAGGCCGGCCGCCAGTGGCGCGCCCATTGGCCCGAGTCGCCGGTGGCGGCGATGATGGCTGTGACCTCAGTGATGCGCGCCCAGCAGATCCTGTTGCGGCGTCTCAACGAGGCGCTCGACCCCTTCGGGCTGACGTTCGCGCGATACGAGGCGCTGATGCTGCTGCAGTTCAGCCGGGCCGGCTCGCTGCCGCTGGGCAAGATGGGAGCGCGGCTCCAGGTCCACCCCGCCAGCGTGACCAATCTCGTCGACGGGCTCGAGCGGGCCGGCTACGTGCAGCGGGCCCCGCACCCCTCCGACGGGCGCACGACGCTGGCCACGATCACCCCGGCGGGACGGACGGTGGCCCGCGACGCCACCGAGGCGCTGCACGACATCCGCTTCGGCACCGAGCCGCTGGGCGACGAGGCGCTGGCGGCGATGACCGAGATCCTGCGCGAGGCGCGGGCGGGCGCGGGGGACTTCGGCGCGTCGCGGTAGCCCGCGTGTGTGTCAAAGGACGCACAGGGACTGGGTCCATGTACGTTTTCGCACTTGCCCGGATGGGGGACACTGCGGAGCGTCAATCTCGGATCCACGCGGCACCGGCCGGGCGGGCAGAACAATTCCGAGGGAGGGCATTGACTGGCGCCAAGCCACCAACCAGGCGGGTTTCTCCCAAGGGCCGGCAGCGGCAGCCGGCTTACCTGCCTGGACAGTAAAAGGAGGGGTCCCGGGGGCTGCGGGGCTCCTCCTTCCTTTGCCCGTACGCGGGAGTGATGCGGCGAATGCTCGGGCCCGTGGCGCGCGCGGTCACCCCTCGCCGCGGGCCACCTGTCCGACCCAGAGCAGGCCGTGCTCCATCCCCATGCGGCTCGCGCGCCGCCGGCCGTCGGCGAGCTCCTGCTCATCGAGTTCGGCTGCGACGGCGTCGTACCAGTCACGGATCGAGCCGTGCGGGGGCGAGGAGAGCTCGTCGAAGCCGAGCTCGCAGACCGCCCACGTGGTCGCGGCCTCCTGAAGGCGCCCGAGGCGCACGAGCGCGACCGCGGCGGTCACCGCCTGGATGAGCTCGCCCAGCGGCGAGCGCAGCGGGGCCAGCACCCCCATGGCCACGCCGTAGTGGGCAAGGGCCTGCGCGGGCCGATGGAGCACGAGCTCGATGTCGGCCAGGCGCGTCGCCAGCCAGAACTGCTTCCACGAACCCTCGGCGGCCTCGTCAAACAGCGGCACCAGCGGTTCGATGGCCCCGCTGGGCTCGCCCGAGAGCAACACCGCCTCAGCGCGCACCACGGCGAGGATCCACCCCGCATCGGGGTCGTCCCCGAGCAGGGCCTCGAGCTCGGCGGCCCGCTCGACGACCTCGACCATCGCCTCCGGCTCGCGGGCGTGGCCGTAGAGGTTGGCGGCATAGATGACGCTGTAGAACTCGCCCTCGGCATCATCGAGGTCATGCCAGGCGTCGGCGGCGTCCAGCGACCCGGTGGGGTCTGAGTCCTTGAGGCCGAGCGTCCCAAGCGCCTGCAGGCAGCGCGCGCGCATGACCGGATCGGTGCATCGCGCCAGCGCGATCTCCAGGTGGTCGCGGCTGAGCTCGACGGCGCTCGAGTAGTTGACCCACCACCCGGTGGAGGCCGCGAGCCGGGCGTGGCGCCCGTAATCCATCAGCTGGGCCCAGTCGAGCTCGGCGAAGATGTTGCCCGCCTCGGGGTTCAGGGTGGTCCGGCCCTCGATGCTCATCACGATCCAGCGCTTCTCGAACGGCTCGGCCATCGCGATGAGCGCGTCGGCGATGGCCGCGTGGGCCGCGTCGTCGGCCTCGGCGTCGATCCGCTCGGCGGCGAACCGGCGCACTGGCGGCCGTACCTCGAACCGCCCGTCTTCGGCGGGCCGGACCAGGCCCGCCCCCAACAGCACCCCGAGTCGCTCGGCCACCTCACCGAACGCGGCCTCGGCCAGCGACGGACTGAACCCGGCCGAGAACACCGCCAGCTCGAGCAGGAGCGATCGCTCCTCCTCGGACAGCAGGCCCACCGACCACTCCAACACCGCCCGCAGCCCGCGCTGGCGCGCCGGCAGGTCGGGGCCGCCGCTGCCCAGCGCGTCGAGGCTGTCCTCCATCTTGCGCGAGAGGGCGCCGGCGTCGAGCACGCGCAGACGCGGCGCGGCGAGCTCGAGCGCCAGCGGCATCCCTTCCAGCTGGCGGCACAGGCGCGCCACGTCGAACTTGTTCTCCTCGGTCAGCGTCCACCCCGTCCCGGCGGCGGTCGCGCGCTCGCAGAGCAAGGCCACCGACGGAACCTCACGCAGAGCCGAGAGCTCGCGCTCGGTGCCGGTCGGCACCGCCAATGGGTCGAGGCTCAGCACGTGCTCGCCGCCGACGCGAAGGGGGAGCTGGCTGGTGACCAGCACTCTGACCTCGGGCCCGGCGCGCGCCACGTCGCCGATGAGCGGCGCCACGTCGATGACGTGCTCGAGGTTGTCGAGCACGAGGAGCGCGCTGCGGGCGCGCAGGTGGTCGAGGACGCGCTCGTCGGCTTCGACCCCGGCGACTTCGGGCAGCCCCATCGCCCGCGACAGCGCCCCCATGACCTCGTTGGCGTCCAGCACGTGCTCCAGCGCCACCCACCACACGGCGTCGAAGTCCTCGGCCGCGCGCTGGGCGACCTCGAGCGCCAGCCGTGTCTTGCCCGAGCCGCCGGGCCCGGACACCGTGACCAGACGGGCGGTGGCGAGGAGGTCGAGCACCACGGCCAGCTCATCCTCGCGGCCGATCAGCTCGGTGGTGGGGGAGGCCAGGTTGGTCCGGATCGGCTCCAGCGTCCTCGGCGGCGGGAAGTCCGCGGGACCTGTCCCGTCGACGACCAGGTGAAACAGCTCGCGCGGAACGATGAAGTCCTTGAGGCTGTGCTCGCCCAGCGAGGCGAAGTCGTGGCGGTCGTCGAGCGCCCGAGTGGCCTGGCTGGCCAGCACCTGCCCGCCGTGGGCGGCGGCGCCGATCCGCGCCGCGTAGTGGACATCGGCGCCCCAGTAATCGCCCTGGTCGATGTGCGGCTCGCCGGTGTGCAGCCCCATCCGGACCCGGACCCCACCCACCCCGGCATCGGAGGGCCACGGGTGGGCGGCGAGCGTGCGCTGCGCGGCGATCGCGGCCTCCACCGCGGACTCGGCGTCGGCGAAGGCGACGAAGAAGGAGTCGCCGTCGGTCCCCACCTCCACTCCCCGGTGCCGGGCCCATACCGCGCGCAGCAGGCGGCGATGATCGGCGAGCACGGCGCCGTACTCGTCTCCGAGCTGGTCCAGCAGCCGGGTGGAGCCCTCGATGTCGGTGAACAGCATCGTCACCCGGCCCGAGGGGAGCGACGTGGTCACGATGAGACCGCCGTCCTAGAGGGTCTCCAGGGCCGCGTTGAAGGTCGGGCTGGGCCGCATGGCCGCCGCCGCCTTCTGGAAGTCGGGGTGGTAGTAGCCACCCAGCTCCACCGCCGAGCCCTGCACCTCGGACAGCTCTGACACGATCGTCTCCTCATCGTCCTCCAGGCGCCTGGCCAGCGGCGCGAAGCGCTCCGCCAACTCGGCGTCCTCCGACTGATCGGCAAGCTCGCGCGCCCAGTACAGCGCCAGATAGAAATGGCTCCCCCGGTTGTCGAGCTCGCCGACCCGCCGCAGCGGCGAGCGGTTGTGCTCCAGCACGCCGCCGGTGGCCCGGTCCAGCGCGTCGCCCAGGATCCGCGCCCGCGGATTGCCGGTCTTGTCGGCGAGCATCTGGAGTGAGACCGCGAGGGCCAGGAACTCTCCCAGCGAGTCCCACCGCAGGTGGTTCTCGCGCTCGAACTGCTGGACGTGCTTGGGGGCCGAGCCGCCGGCCCCGGTCTCGAACAGACCGCCGCCGTCCATGAGGGGGACGATCGAGAGCATCTTGGCGCTCGTGCCCAGCTCGAGGATCGGGAACAGGTCGGTGAGGTAATCGCGCAGGACGTTGCCGGTGACGCTGATCGTGTTCTCGCCGGCTCGCGCGCGGGCCAGGGTGAAGCGAGTGGCGTGTGCGACATCGAGGATCTCGATCTGGAGCCCCTCGGTGTCGAGCTCGGCGAGCTCCGCACGCACCTTGGCCAGCACCTGCGCGTCATGGGCCCGCGTCTCGTCCAGCCAGAAGACGGCCGGCCAGCCGGTCGCGCGGGCGCGGCCGACGGCGAGGTGAACCCAGTCACGGATGGGAGCGTCCTTGGTCTGGCACATCCGCCAGATGTCCCCCGCTTCGACGTCATGGGAGAGCAGCGTCGAGCCCTGACCGTCGACAACGCGGACGGTGCCCGGCGCCGAGATCTCGAATGTCTTGTCGTGTGAGCCGTACTCCTCGGCCTTCTGTGCCATCAGGCCGACGTTGGGTGTCGTGCCCATCGTCGCCGGGTCAAACGCGCCGTGCTCGCGGCAGTCGTTGACCGTCTCGGCGTAGAGGTCGGCATAGGAGTGGTCGGGGATCACGAACTTGGTGTCCTGGAGCTCACCGTCGCGGTTCCACATCTGACCCGAGGAACGGATGGCGGCGGGCATCGACGCATCGATGATCACGTCGGAGGGGACGTGAAGGCTGGTGATCCCGCGGTCGGAGTCGACCATGGCCAGGCGAGGTCCGTCGGCGTACGCGGCCTCGACCGCGTCGGTGATGGCCGTCCGCTCATCGTCGGGCAGCTTCTCCAGGGCCTTGAGCAGCGCGCCCAGCCCGTCGTTGGCACTGACCTCGGCGGCGGCCAGCGCGTCCGCGTGCTCGGCGAACACGGCCGGGAAGTACGCGCGCACGGCGTGGCCGAAGATGATCGGGTCTGACACCTTCATCATCGTCGCCTTCAGGTGCACCGAGAACAGGACGCCCTGGGCCTTGGCCTCGGCCACCTGCTCGGCGAGGAAGGCGTCAAGCGCGGCGCGGCGCATGACGGCGGCGTCGAGAACCTCGCCGGCGAGCACCGGGAAGTCGGGCTTGAGCACGGTGACCTCACCGTCGCCGTCGCGCGACACGTGCTCGATCCGGACCGTCCCGGCGTTGGCCACGGTCACCGACTGCTCGGTGGAGCGGAAGTCACCCTCGCTCATCGTCGTGACGTGGGAGCGGGAATCCGGTGACCACGCGCCCATCGAATGGGGGTGGTGTCGCGCGTAGGCCTTGACGGAGTCAGGCGCACGACGGTCCGAGTTGCCCTCGCGCAGCACGGGGTTGACGGCGCTGCCCTTGACGCGGTCGTAGCGCTCCCGGATGTCGCGCTGGTCGTCGGTGGAGGGGTCGCTCGGGTAGTCGGGGATCTCGAAGCCCTGGGCCTGCAGCTCGGCGATGGCGGCGCGCAGCTGGGGCACGGACGCGCTGATGTTGGGGAGCTTGATGATGTTTGCGTCAGGCGTCTTGGCCAGCTCGCCGAGCTCGGTGAGGTCGTCGGAGACGCGGTGGTGACCGTTGAGGCGGTCGGGGAACTGGGCCAGGATGCGCCCGGCCAGCGAGATGTCGCGCAGCTCCACGTCGACCCCGGCCACGCCGGCGAACGCCTCAACGATCGGCAGCAGCGACTGAGTGGCCAATGCCGGCGCCTCGTCGGTCTGGGTGTAGATGATCTTCATTGCACAATTCACCCTACCCACTTCAAGGAGGACTCCATGGCCGACCGGCCGCCACTGCCCCCGTTCACCGCTGAGACCGCAGCACAGAAGGTGCAGGCCGCGGAGGACGCCTGGAACTCCCGGGAACCGGAGCGCGTCGCGGGGGCCTACACCGAGGACTCGGTGTGGCGCAACCGAGACCAGTTCGTCACCGGCCGCGACGCCATCGTGGCCTTTCTCACCCAGAAGTGGGAGCGCGAGCTCGACTACGCGCTGCGCAAGAGCCTATGGGCGTTTCACGACAACCGGATCGCCGTGCGCTTCCAGTACGAGAGCCATGACCGCGACGGCCAGTGGTGGCGCAGCTACGGCAACGAGCTGTGGGAGTTCGACGAGCACGGCCTCATGCGCCGGCGCGAGGCCAGCATCAACGACCTGGCCATCGACGAATCCGCGCGTCGAATCTTCGGGCCGCGGCCCGAGGTCGAGCGGGGCGTCGACATCCCGCTCCAATAGCGGGATCAGGGCGAGGTTGCGGGGTACGATCAGACCATGGAACGGCGCATCGTCTATCTCACGAGACTCACCCGATTGCCGCTCCTGGGCGCCGATGGCGCCGAGGTGGGCCGTATCGCCGACGCGGTGGTCGACCTCGGCTCCAAGCCGCCCCGGGTCAACGGGTTCGTCGTCAGCGTGCAGCGTCGCCGCGTGTTCGTGGGCATCGGACGCGTGGGTGAGATCGGTTCGGACGGCGCGCGCCTGCGCCGCGGCTCGGTCAACATGCGCCAGTTCGCGCTGCGCGACGGCGAGCGCCTCCTCGCCGGCGAGCTGATCGGCAAGCGCTTCAAGGGCGAGCGAGTCGTCGATATCGGCCTGATCGACGTTCCCGAGCACACCGGCTGGGAGGTGGCGACAGTGGCGCTGTCGGGCGGACGCCGAGTCCCCGGCCTGCGCCGCGCGCCCGACGTCCTGGACTGGTCTGAGGCCGGCGAGCTGTTTGCCTCCGAGCGGCCGGTCGACCGACAGGCCGCCGAGCTGGGCGGCCTGCACCCCGCTGAGATGGCAGGCGCGATCCGGCGCCTACCGCTCAGCCGCCGTCGGGTGCTGGCGGCCGAACTGGAGGACGACCGCTTCGCCGACCTGCTGGAGGAGATGTCCGAGGACGAGCAGGTCCGGCTCATCGAGGGCCTCGGGATCGACCGGCTGGCCCGCGTGCTCGACGAGATGGAGGCAGACGACGCCGCCGACCTGCTCGCCGAGTTCCCGGCCGGGCGCCAGGCCGAGCTGCTGCACGCGATGGATCCCGAAGAGGCCGAGCCCGTCCGCCGCCTGCTCACCTACCAGCCCGACACCGCGGGCGGGATCATGACCCCCGAGCCGGTCATCCTCGCGCCCGACACGACCGTCGCCGAGGCGCTGGCCCGCGTGCGTGATCCGAACCTGCCGGTGCCGCTGGCGGCGGCCGTGTTCGTCTGCCGGCCACCGCTGGAGACGCCGACGGGACGCTACATCGGCAACGTGGGCATCCAGCGCCTGCTGCGCGAGGCGCCGAGCAAACCGCTGGGCCGCTGCATCGACGAGGACGTGGAGCCAGTCGAGGAGGGCATGAGGGACCGCGAGGTGGCCGTGCAGCTCGCCGCTTATGACGTCGTCTCGCTGGCGGTCATCGACGAGACCCACCGCCTGGTCGGAGCGGTGACCATCGATGACGTCCTGGACCGGCTGCTGCCCGCCGACTGGCGCGCGACCCTCACGGAGACAAGCTGATGGCCCGCGGCGACGATCTCTCGACCCCGAAGGGCACGTCAGGTGGGCCGTCGTACAACCCCGATCAGTTCGGGGCGATCGCCGAACGGCTGGCGCGGTTCTTCGGCACCCCGCGCTACCTGATCATGCAGACGGCGATCGTCATCGTCTGGATCGCGTTCAACGCCTATGTGGCCCTCAACTACGGCAAGAACCATGCCTTCGACCCATACCCGTTCATCCTGCTCAACCTCGCGTTCTCCACCCAGGCCGCCTACGCCGCGCCGCTCATCCTGCTCGCCCAGAACCGGCAGGCCGACCGCGACAAGGCCGAGGTGGAGCGTGATCGCGAGACCAACGCCCGCTCGCTGGCCGAGACGGAATACCTGGCCCGCGAGATCGCCGCCGTGCGGCTCGCCGTCGATCACAAGGCCGACCGCGATGAGATCTTTGAGGTGCTCGAGCGCCTCACCCAGGCCGTCGAGCGTCTGCAGCCCGCCGACATCGCCGGTGCGGACATCGACGACGAGGTCGACTAGGGACGCGCCCTGGGAGAGAGGGCGCGCCCCGCGTCGTCTGGTGGTCAGGCGCTGACGCCCGCTCCGACGGCCTGCTCGATCCTCGCGCCGAGATCGGCGTCGATGTTCTTCCAGTACTCGAACGCCCGCACGAGCACCTTGTCGGACACCGCGTTCGACAGGTGGCCGGCGACGTTTGACACCAGGCGCTCGCGCGCCTCGTCGTCGAGCACGTCGCGGACCATCGTCCCGGCCTGACCGAAGTCGTCATCCTCGGCGCGCTTGGTGTAGGCCGAGCGCACCATGTTCCCGTCGGCCGCCCACAGTCCGGCGTCGTCGGTACGCGACGGGTCGGCCGCCGGTCCGCCATATGAGTTGGGCGCGTACACCGGGTCCTTGACGTTGACGGTGCGGCCCACGCCGTCCTTGCTGTAGCTGTGGACCTCGGCCTCCTTGGCCGCGTTGACCGGGATCTGCTTGTAATTGACGCCGAGCCGGGCACGATGCGCGTCGGCGTAGGAGAACCCGCGCGCGAGGAGCATCTTGTCCGGGCTCAGGCCGATGCCCGGCACCAGGTTGTTGGGCTCGAACGACGCCTGCTCCATCTCTGTGTGGAAATCGGTGACGTTGCGGTTGAGCGTCATCGTCCCGACCTTGATCAGGGGGTAGTCGCCGTGGGGCCAGACCTTGGTGAGATCGAACGGGTTGAACCGGTAGGTCTTGGCCTCCTCGAAGGGCATGATCTGCATGTGGAGGGTCCACGTCGGGAAGTCACCGTCGCGGATCGCCTCGAACAGGTCCTGCCGGTGGAAGTCGGCGTTCTCGCCGGCGATCCGGTCGGCGTCCTCCTGGGTGAGGAAGTCGATCCCCTGATCGGTCTTGAAGTGGTACTTGACCCAGAACCTGTCGCCGCCGGCGTTGACCCACATGTAGGTGTGGCTCGAGTACCCGTTCATGTGACGCCACGTCTTCGGGATGCCGCGGTCGCCCATCAGCCAGGTGACCTGGTGGGCAGACTCCGGTGAGAGCGTCCAGAAGTCCCACTGCATGTCGTGGTCGCGCAGGCCGTTGTCGGCGCGGCGCTTCTGGCTGCGGATGAAGTGCTGGAACTTCATCGGGTCGCGGATGAAGAACACCGGCGTGTTGTTGCCGACCATGTCGTAGTTGCCCTCGGGCGTATAGAACTTCAAGGCGAAGCCGCGAGGGTCGCGCCAGGTGTCGGGGCTGCCGCTCTCACCGGCCACGGTGGAGAAACGGGCGACCATCTCGGTCTTGACGCCGGGCTGGAAGAGTGCCGCGCGGGTGTAGGCGCTGACGTCCTCGGTGGTCTCGAACACGCCGAAGGCGCCCGCGCCCTTGGCGTGGGGCTGGCGCTCGGGAATGCGCTCGCGGTTGAAGTTGGCCATCTGCTCGATCAGGTACTGGTCCTGGAGCAGGATCGGGCCGTCGGCGCCGACGGTCAGCGAGAACTCGTCACTGGGAACCGGGCTGCCGCCATCGGTGGTCGTATAGGGGCGCTTCTCGCTCATCTAGCTCTCCTTCATCTCGGTTGCAGGTTCAGGCGCGACTGCCTGGCAGCTGGGGCACAGGCCCCAGAACGTGATCTCGGCCTCGTCGACGACGAAGCCGCCGGCGTCGGCGGGCGTCAGGCACGGCGGCTCGCCGACCACGCAGTCGACGTCCGCAATCGCGCCACAGCCACGACAGACCACGTGGTGATGGTTATCCCCTACGCGCGTCTCATAACGCGTTGCGCTCCCAGCGGGCTCGATGCGCCGGAGCAGGCCCGCCCGCGTGAGCGCGGCGAGCACGTCGTAGACCGCCTGGGTGGAGATCGGTCCCACGCGCCCCCGGACACCTGCGGCGATCTGGTCCGGCGTGACGTGCTGACCCGCCATGGCCTCTGACAGCACCGCCACGCGCGGCGCCGTCACGCGCATGCCGGCCCCACGCAGGGTCGCGGCGACGTCAGTCCATCCCTCGGGGCTCACCGCCCCAACGTATCAGTTATCTGGAATCACTCAAGATCTGGATTACATCCGGAACACATCTCACGGCGCCGGTACGTGCTGCGCCGCGACGTTCTGCCCGGAGACCGTGATCACCGGCGAGGCGCCGTGAAGCGCCGCCGCCGCGTAGCGGACCTCGAGCGTCTCTGACTCGCCGGGCCACAGGGTGGTGTCGTTGTCAGACCACAACGCGGGCAGGACCTCGTTGTCACGGAAACGATCCCCACCCACCCCAGCGGCCGCGCTGCCCCGCCGCACATCGGCGCGGATGAAGAACGCCGGCGCGGTGGTGGACGAGGTGTTGGTGATCGTCACGTCGGTGACGTCGTCGCCGCCGTCGGCCGCGGTGTGCGCGGCCACGCTGACGGTGGCCGGAGCGAGCTGGCGCAGCCCACCGAAGTTCGCGTACGAGGTCATCGTCGCCTGGGGCTGACCGATCGTCTTGTGCCAGTTCACGACGTCGGGCTGGGTGGAGAGCCAGTACACGTTGCGGTCGACCACCTGGCCGGCGCGACGCAGGAGCAGTTCCACGAAGTAGGTCTGCGCCCGGGCCGGCGGCCTGGTGGCCGCGGGCACCGCCGGCCGGAGCACGTTCTCGCGCACCCGGCTGGAGCCGAGCGCCACGCCGGCCACCGTCTTGTCGTCGAGCAGCCTGCCCGTCACCGAGAAGACGCGGCTCTGCACCGACAGCCCGCTGACGGCCGCCCCGGTGAGGTTGGCCACCGACACCGTGCCCGCGCCGTAGGCGTAGATGACATGGAGCGGCTTGTTGGCCTCCTGGGCGCCGAAGTAGCTGCCGGCCTGGTCGTAGTCGTTGTTGTAGAGGTCCCACAGCAACGTGGGCCAGCCCTTGTTGAGCTGCCAGTAGACGATGCCCGTCGACGGTGCCTTCGCCCGCGACGAGTGGTCGACGTAGGCCTCGAACTCCGCCCGCTGGGTCTCGTAGTTAGCCAGCTGGGCCTCGGACACGTACTGCGAGAGGCCCGACCACGAGCCGTAGCGCGCCTTCATGGCCTGATCGAGGTCGTGCAGCGTGCCGAAGGAGTAGCCGCCGTTGTCGGGCCCGGGCAGGTCGGGCTCGTAGTTGAGGTGGTACTGGTTGTAGTTCGGCGCCTTCCACAGCTGGGTCTGCTCAAACGGCGAGAGGAAGCGATCGATCGAGTCCAGCGTGGGGATGGTGGCGCCGTTGCCCGCCTCCGAATCGAACGCCCACGCTCCGCCGACGTTGGTGCGCGTGCTGTCGCCCTTGGAGTAGTGGCTGGTGTCGTACCAGTAGGAGGGCGGCACCCAGTCGTACGGGCCTTCCTTCTCGCCCGACGGCGCCAGCCCACGGGCGCTCTTGTACTCGGCCGACGCGATGAGCGGCTCCTGGAAGTCCGCGCGCTTGAAGGCGGCGATCGAGACGGCCGCCTGGCGCGGGATCGGGTTGTTGTCTGACCAGCTGAAGTTGAGGATGCTCGGGTGGTTGCGCAGCCGGCGGCCGATGGCGAGCGCCGAGTTGGCCAGCACCCTGTAGTCCTGCGCGGTGACGCCCTTGCCGTTGTCGGGCAGTTGCCAGGCGTCGCAGCACTGGAAGCCGGCGTCGACGAGGATGCCGGCGCGGTCCATCTGCTCGTAGAAGTCCGCCGGCATCTCCTTGCCCTCGGTGCGGATGCCGTTGAGGCCCAGGTTCTTGATCAGCGCGACCTGGTTGGCGGTGTCCGCCGCGGAGTAGTGCAGGAACAGGTTCTCCGACCAGCCGCCACCGCGGAACACGATCGGCCGGCCGTTGACCAGGAACTGGCGTGAGCCGTGCGGCGCGATCGGCGAGGGGCCGATGAGGCGCGTGCTGATGGTGCGGATCCCGAACGTCTCTGACTCGGTGTCGGCCGGACCGGAGCCTCGGCCGACGCCCATGGTCAGGCCGTACAGAGGCTCGGCGGGCGGGTGGGGGTTCAGCTGATAGGGCCACCACACCTGGGGATGGGCAATGCGCAGGGCGTGGAAGGCGGCGGGCGTGAGTGACACGATCTGGGTGGCGTGGGCGGGAACGGTGACCGGGTGGGCGATGCGGATCCGCGGGCCGGACGGCGGCGTCACCTGGGCGGTGAGCACCCCGGACTGCTTGGCGCCCGTCGTGTTCGTCACCTGAGCACGGAGGGTCAGGTCCGAGCGCGTCACGCCCGGGGTGTTGTGCTCGACGACGTGGGCGTCCGAGAGGGCGAGCGCGGCCGAGCTGTGGAGCTGTACCGGGAACTGGATGCCGGTGTTGTTATCGGGCGGGATCTGCGTCCAGTCGACGTTGTCGAGCGTGAACATCGTGTTCGGGTCGTTGGGGTACAGCCGGAAGGCCAGCGCGTTGGCGCCGTGGCGCACGAACCGGGACACGTCGTAGACGTACTGGGTGTAGGCCCCCTGCAGCGTGCGGTGACCCGCGACCTCGTGGCCGTTGACCCACAGGTCGGCCTCCCCGACGACCCCGTTGACGACGAGGCTCGCATGCGCGGCCGGCGCCGCGTGGAACGTGGTGCGGAACCACCACGGCACCGCGAAACGCGGGATGGTGTCGGCGCCGAGCGACTTCATATAGCCGAAGCAGCGCTTCATGTTGGTGGAGAAGAAGACGTTGGCGCAGCGTCCGTTCTGGACCAGCGCCTCCACCTCGGTCCCGGGCGCCCCGCCGTCGTCGGGCGTCACCTTCAACCAGCCCTTGGCGGCGAAGCCGGCACGCGACACGGCGGCGCCGTCGCTGCCGGCCGACGCGCTGCTCTGCACCTGCCAGCCGGTCAGGCCGAGAGTCTGGGTGGCGGCGCCGGCAACCGGCGGACGGGCGAGCAGGCCGAGGGCCAGCAGAGTCAGGGCGATCAGCGGCAGACCGGCGCGGACACGACGAACGAGTGCATTCATTAGATCTCCTCCCGAAACAGACCGTATAGCCGCTGTCAAGCAGAGGACGAAGAGTGGCATTTGTAAACCATGCGCCAAATGAGGCGCAGTCGGTGGTGCCGCGCGCCTGGAGCGTTTCGCGTGGTATCGGCGAACGTCAACGACGCAGGGAGGGTGGGAGATCACGATCACCACATGCGGTTACCGCCCACGTCAGGTTGCGCGAAACGCGGGTCGGCAGTAGCGCGCGTACCGCGGCGCAGCTCAGGCCCGCAGGACGCTCAGCACCGCGACGCCCACCAGCACGCAGGCGACACCGGCGTACTGCACGCGGCTGAGGCGCTCGCCGAACAGGACGTATGAGGCGCCCATGGCCAGGACCGCGAACTGTGAGGAGAGGACCGCGGCGATCGCGAGACCGTGGCGCGAGCCGAGGGTGTACGCATAGAAGCCGGCGACCTCGGCCAGCCCCGAGGCGACGACGAGGGGCGCTGCGCGGGCGGTGAGGCGCAGCCGTCCGGAGACGACCAGCGGCAGCGCGAGGACGACGACTCCGATGAGCCGCGCCGAGAGCACCACCCAGGATGCGGGCAGCAGGGCGCCGGCGCGTCCGGTGGCGTACAGGCTGACGCCGAACAGGCCCGCCGTCGCCACCGCCAGGGCGATCGTCCGCGGATGGCGCGCGGCTTCGTGGGCAGCGAGATCAGGCGCGGGCACAGACGCGAGCACCACGCCGACCACGATCATCACCAGCGTCAGCGCGACCGATACCGCGAGGCTCTGGCCCGTGACCACCGAGATGGTCGCGGCGATCGCGCCCTCGGTGGAGACGATCGGCGCCACGACCGAGACCTGGCCGATGCGCAGGGCGTAGTAGTTGACGATCAGCCCGCACACGTTCCCGGCCCCCGAGACGATCAGCCACACCAGCGCCGACCCGTGCAGCGCCGACGGGACACCCGTCAGCGCGGCGATCGGAGCGGTGACGACGAGGCCCACGAGCATGACCCACGCGACCACGGCCCGTGGGTCGATGAGCCGGCTCGACCGCGACGAGCACAAGAGCGAGATCGCCCACGCGCAGGCCGCCCCGATCCCGCCGAGGATCGCCAGCACGCGGCGCTCAGCCCCGGCCCGTGATCAATCGGTCAGGCGACGGCCGGTCGCGGGGTCGAACAGGTGGATGCGGCGGGCGTCGACCCACAGCCGCCCCTCCTGGCCCTCGGTGAGGGAGTGCGAGACGCCGACGCGGGCGACGAGCTCTGAGCCGGTGGCCAGCGCCACCTCGGGGTCCTCCGCGGCGGTGGCCTGCGCCAGCTCCCGCAGGACGGGATCGTCCAACGCCGACCCCGACCGCCCGGCGCCGTTGAGCGACAGGTGGGCGTAGACGTCGGAGCCGGTGGACTCAAGGACGTCGACCATCGCGCTGACGGCGACCAGCCCCGGCCGCTCGCCGACCATGGCCGCATCCTCGAAGCTCTCGGGGCGCACGCCGACCACGACGCGCCCAGAGTGACCCGCGCCATTGGCGGGCGCCGCGTCAGAGAGCGGGATCGTGCCCAGCGGCGAGGTAATCGAGCCGCCCGCGATCTCGCCGATGAGGAAGTTCATCGCGGGCGAGCCGATGAACCCGGCCACGAACAGGTTGTCCGGGCGCTCGTAGAGCTCGGCGGGGGTCCCGAGCTGCTGCAGCACGCCGTCGCGCATCACCGCCAGCCGGTCGCCCAGCGTCATCGCCTCGGTCTGGTCGTGGGTGACGTACACCGTGGTCGTGTGCAGACGGCGCTGGATGCGGGTGATCTCGGCCCGCATCTGGATGCGCAGCTTGGCGTCGAGGTTGGAAAGGGGCTCGTCCATGAGGAAGGCCTGGGGATCGCGGACGATGGCGCGTCCCATCGCGACTCGCTGGCGCTGGCCGCCCGACAGGTTGCCGGGCTTGCGCTCCAGCTGATCGGCGATGCCCAGCAGCTCGGCCGCGTGCTCGACCTTGCGCTGGATCTCGTCGGCGGGGACCTTGGCGCGGCGCAGCGCGAAGCCCATGTTCCGCGCCACCGTCATGTGCGGATAGAGCGCGTAGTTCTGGAACACCATCGCGATGTCGCGGTCCTTGGGGGTGAGGTCGTTGACGACACGGTCGCCGATCGAGATCGTCCCCGCGCTGATCTCCTCCAGCCCCGCGATCATGCGCAGCAGCGTCGTCTTGCCGCACCCCGAGGGACCGACGAGGACGGTGAACTCGCCGTCGGCGATTTCCAGGCTGAGGTCGTGCACCGCCACGGTTCCGTCGCGGTAGCGCTTGCTCACATCCTCGATCTCGATTGCGGCCATGCGATGGGTCTCCTCCGTGGGTGTCTAGCGGATCAGTTCCGTGCGTCGCGCGCCGGCGCCCTGGGGGATGAGCTCGCTGCGCGCGGCGTGCAGAGCGAAGGCGATGGCGCCGCGCAGCGCCGCTTGGTCGCCGAGCAGGCTCGTCTCGATGCGCGCGGTCAGCGGGACCAGCGCGGCCGCGGCGCCGCGCACCGGGCTGAGCAGCAGCGGGCTCGAGCCGATGCCGCCGCCGAGCACGACCAGCTCCGGGTCCAGGATCGCGCACACGGTGGCGATGGCCGAGCCCAGACGGGCGGCGATGTGCTCCACCACCGCCCCGGCGTCGCCGTCCCCGGTCCGCGCGAGCTCGAACACGTCCTGGGCGGACGCGACCTCGGCGGTGCGCCCAGGCGCCCGCGCGGCGAAGCCGGCGAGCACGCCCGCCGCGCCGATCTCGTCCTCGAGGCCTCCGTGCAGCTTGTGGCGCGGGTCAAACGGGTCCCCGACGAGCGGCAGGTAGGCGATCTCACCGGCGGCGCCGTGCGCGCCACGCACGAGCTCGTCGTGCATGATGATCCCCATCCCGACGCCGGCGCCGATGCCGATGAACACCATGGTCGAGACGCCGCGGGCCAGGCCGAACGATTTCTCGCCCAACGCGGCAAGGTTGATGTTGTTGTCGATGAGAACAGGCACCCCGAAGCGCGAGCCGACCGCGCTCAGCGGGTCGAGGGCGCCGTCGGGCGAGACGTTGTAGGCGAGGCGGACGCGGCCGGTCTCGCGATCGACCACGCCCGGGGTCGAGATGGCGACGGCGAGCAGGCGGTCATGGGTGGAGCGGCCGCGCTCGACGGCGCGGGTGGCGACCTCGGCGATCTGCGACGCCAGGGCCCGGCGGCCGGCCTTGGTCGTCGGCTCCAGCTCGTCGTAGATCATCTCGCCGAACACGTCGGCGGCGCCGGCGCGGATGTTGGTGCCGCCGAGATCGAGGCCCACGACGAAGCCCGCGTTGTCGCGCACGATGTAGGCAATCGGGCTGCGCCCGCGCCGGCCGTGCTGAGGCCCGATGGCCGAGATCATCCCGGCCTGCTCCAGGCGGCCGACGGCGGCGCCGACCGTCGGCTTTGACAGCCCGGTGGACGACGCGATCTCCGGACGGGTGACCGGGCCGCGGCGGAAGATCGCCTCCAGAACGGCCTGCTCGCCCAGCTCGCGCAGCAGACCCAGGCGGGAATCCGCCGTGCCCGCCGGTGCCGCCGGCGGTGAGCTCTCCGCGTCGCGATCCGTCATTGTCAAGGGTTCCTTACGAATGAGTGATGCGTCTTGACGGCCCAGAATACGAATTGTATGGTCGTTAGATCAAGCTTCTTACAAAAGCCGGCTTGCTGGACGAGGAGAACTGAGATGCCAGGAGAGCAGAAGCGGACGACGCGCCGCGGCTTTATCACGACCACCGCGACCGCGGGCATGGGGCTGTACCTTGCCGCCTGCGGAGGCTCCAGCTCGAGTTCGAGCTCCAGCGCGGCGGCGCCAGCTCGGGCGCGGCTACGAGTAGCGCCGCGGCGTCCAGCTCCGCGGGAACCGTCACCCTCAACAACCTCTTCCAGCAACAGGCCGGATACAGCGTCGCCGACCTGGCCGGGATGACGAAGCTGTTCGAGCAGGCCAACCCCAACATCAAGGTCAACAACACGTTGGTCTCCTACGAGGCGCTGCACGACAAGATCGTCGCCGCCGCACCGGCCGGAACCTACGACGTGGTCCTGGGCGATTGCATCTGGCCGGCCGAGTTCGGCTCCAAGGGGATCGTCAAGGACATCAGCTCCAACGTCAAATCGCTGCCCACCGAGCAGATCTTCCCCGGCGCGCTGGTCATGGCCGACTACAAGAGCAAGTACTACGGGATGCCGTGGATCCTGGACACCAAGTACATGTACGCCAACGGGTCGATGCTCAAGAAGGCCGGCGTGTCGCCGGCATCGCTGAAGACCTGGGACGGCGTCGTCGCCGCGCTCAAGCAGATCAAGGCCAAGGGCCTGGTCAAGTACCCGTGGCTGGGGAGCTGGTCCCAGGCCGAGGCCGTGGTGTGCGACTACGCGCAGCTGCTCGGAGCGTTCGGCGGCAAGTTCCTGGACAGCCTCGGGCAAGCCCGCCTTCCAGACGGGCGGCGGTCTGAAGGCGCTGGAGTTCATGAAGATGCTGATCGACCAGGGCCTGGCCGACCCGGCGTCCACCAGCTCGCTGGAGGAGGACGTGCTGAAGGCCTTCGCCCAGGGCAAGATCGCGATGAACCTCAACTGGACCTTCCAGCTCGCCGCCTCGCTCGATCCCAAGCAGAGCACAGGTGACCAAGGACGACGTGATGATCCTGCACACGCCCGCCGGCTCCGCGGGCGGCCCGGCGCCGGGCTGCAACGGCGGTCAGCCGGTGATGATCACCAGGGGCACCAAGCACCCCAACGAGGCCTGGGAGTTCATCAAGTTCATCACCAGCCAGTCGGTGCAGAACCAGTATGTCGCCGACTCGCTGCCGATCTGGTCGGCCTCCTACGACGACCCACAGGTGATCAAGAAGGCGGGCAAGCAGCTGGTGTCGGTGGCCAAGACCCAGCTGCCCAACATGATCCTGCGGCCGCAGGTGCCCAACTACAACGCCGCCTCCCAGGCGCTGCAGGTCCAGATCCAGGACGCGCTGCTGGGCAAGAAGTCGCCCCAGGACGCGCTCAATTCGGCCGCGGCCGCATTCAGCTCCTCGGGCCCGCCGTCGTGATCCGTCGTCGCGGATGCGCATGATCTCCACGTGACCGACACCGCCGCGCAGCTCCCGCCGGCGAACGGATCCCACCCACCCGGAGACGCTGCTCTCCCCCGTGCCGGCGGCACGAGCTGGCGCGCCCGGACCCGCGAGGGCCGGTTCGCGCTGGCGCTGCTGGCGCCGAGCATCGTCGTCGTCTTCGGGATCGTGGTCTATCCGATCCTGAAGACGCTGTACACGTCGCTGTTCGCCGTCAACACCCCGTTCGCCGGTCACTTCCCGTGGGTCGGGCTGGACAACTACAAGTACGCGCTGCAGCAGAGCGACTTCTGGTCGGCCGTCCTGCGCACCGCGTACTTCACGTTCGTCTCCACGGGCTTTGAGCTGCTCTTCGGGATGGGGATCGCATTGCTGCTCTACGCCCCGCTGCGCGGGCGGTGGCTGTTTCGCACGATCGTGGTGCTCCCCTGGGCGCTGCCGACGATCGTCAACGGCGCGATGTGGCGCTACTTCTTCAACGCCCAGTACGGGGTGGTCAACGCCGCGCTCACCCAGCTGGGGATCACCACCTCCTATCACGCGTTCCTCAGCTCGCCGTTCGCCGCGCTCAACATCGTGGTGTGGGCCGACGTGTGGAAGAACACCTCGCTGGTGGCCTTCTTCCTACTGGCGGGGCTCACCACCATCCCCCGGGACCTGTACGAGGCGGCGCGCGTGGACGGCTACGGGCGCTGGGGCGCCTTCGTGCACATCACGCTCCCGCTGTTGCGGCCGGTGATCGTGGTGGTGCTCGTCCTGCGCACGATCGAGGCCTTCAAGGTGTTCGACATCATCTACGTGATGACCGGGGGCGGGCCGGCCAACGGCACGCAGAGCATCGCCTACTACACCTACGAGCGGGCCTTCTCGGACGAGTTCTTCGGCTACGGGTCTGCCCTGGCCTATCTGATCGTCGTCTTCATCATGGTCCTGGCGATCATCTACATCCGGCTGCTGCGCTCAGAGAACTACGGGATGGCCTAGCGGTGCGCGACTCCCTCCGCTTCCGGATCTTCATCCACGCCGCCGCCATCGTCGTGTCGCTGATCATCCTCGCCCCGTTCGCGTGGCTGATCATCGCGAGCCTGTCCTCGCAAGCCGACCTGCTCAAGATCCCGCTGAGCTGGATCCCCGGCCACCTCTCGTTCAGCCGCTACTCGCAGATCTTCACCTCGTCGAGCGGGACGATCTTCGCCAACTTCCGCGCGTCGCTGGTCAACAGCCTGATCATCGCGACGGCGACCGTGGCCATCTCGATCACGGTCGGCGTGTTCGGCGCCTATGCCTTTGCCCGTCTGCGCTTCCGCGGCCAGCGCGCCTCGCTGCTGTTGTTCCTCTCGACGTACATGGTGCCGCCGATCGCCCTCGTGATCCCGCTGTACCTCATCATGGTGCGGCTGCATCTGCTCAACACGCGGATCGGGCTGATCATCGTCTACTGCACGTTCGCCACGCCGTTCGTGCTGTGGATCATGGGCAACTACTTCCAGACCATCCCGCGGGAGCTGGAGGACGCGGCGCGGATCGACGGCTGCAGCAGGATCGGCGCCCTGTTCCGGGTGATCCTGCCGCTGGCCCGGCCGGGGCTGCTCTCCACGATGCTGTTCGCCTTCCTGATCGCCTGGGACGAGTTCCTCTACGCGCTCATCTTCACCTCGACGACCGCCGCCAAGACGATCCCGGTCGCCATCGCCGAGTTCACCGGGCGCTACACCACGGACTTCGGGCTGCAGGCCGCCGGCGGCATCCTGGCCGCCATCCCGCCGGTGCTGATCGCCGTGATCTTCCAGCGCTACATCGTCGGTGGCCTGGCGTCGGGGGCGGTCAAGGGATGAGCGTGTGGCGCGAGGCCGTGTACCGGCAGCCCGCCAACCTGGCGGCCGCGGCGTCCTCGTTCACCGATGCCATCTCCGAGCTTGACCTGGAGACGCTGCGGCGCGGCACGATCGTGTTCGCCGGGATCGGCGCCAGCGCCCACGCGCTCATTCCGGCGGTGCTGGCGCTGCGCGCCGCCGGCCGCCGCGCCTTCGCCCTGCAGGCGACCGAACTCGCGAGGACCGGTCCCCACCCACCCCGCGAGCTGGCCGACGCGTTTGTGCTCGTGTCCCAATCGGGCGCGAGCACCGAGACCGTCGCCGCCCTGGAGCGGATCGAGGGCGTGCCGATGGTGGCGATCAGCGCGCGCGGGGACAGTCCGCTGGCGGAGGCCTCCCAGGCCTGGCTTCCGCTCGGCCCCGAGCCCGACACGCCCGTGGCCACGCTGTCCTACACGGCGACCCTGCAGGCGCTGGGCATGCTGTGCGACGCACTGCTTCAGACGACCGGGCCGGTGTGG
This sequence comes from uncultured Actinomycetota bacterium, assembly GCA_963708835.1. Lineage (GTDB taxonomy): Bacteria > Actinomycetota > Thermoleophilia > Solirubrobacterales > Solirubrobacteraceae > Palsa-465. Next base: position 628,570 of record CAVPUB010000007.1, read on the forward strand.
GACGAGCTGCCGTCGCTGGCCGAGCAGGTCCTGGAGGCCGGCGCCACGGCCGCGGCCGAGCGGGCGGGCGCGTTTGCCGAGGTGGCCGCGGTGGACGCGGTCGGTGGCGGCCCGGGCCTGGCCTCGGCACGCGAGACCGCGCTGCTGGCGCGCGAGGCGCTGCGTCTCCCCGCGACCGGGATGGACACGCGCGAATATCTCCACGGGCCGCTCGAGGCGGTGGCCCCCGGCTTCGGCGGCGTGATCTTCGGCCGCGAACGGGAGCGCTCGCTGGCGGAGTCGATGGCGGCATTCGGCGCGGAGGTGCTGTTGGTGGGCGACCGCAACGCCGACGTCCCCGGCGTGGCCCTGCCCGAGGTCCCGCCGATCGCCGCCCCGATCCTGCAGATCCTCCCCGTCCAGCTCCTCGTGGATGAGGTGGCCGCCCGGCGCGGTCTCACCATCGGCGAGCTGCGCCGCCACCAGGACGACACCAAGGTCACATGAGCGCGGACGGCTCTCACCGACGGCAGGGGGTGACGGTGATCGGCGGCGTGCAGGCCGACGTCGTCGTCCGGCCCGTGACCGAGCTGCCACCGCCGGGGGCCACGCGGCTCACCGAGGACATGAGCATCCGCGTCGGCGGGGCCGGGGCCAACGCCGCGCTGGCGTTCGTGGAGACCGGCCTGCCCGTGCGGCTGATGGGATGCGTGGGCGAGGACCGGCTGGGCGAATGGATGCGTCAGGAGCTGACCGAGGCCGGGCTGGTCGACGAACTGGCAGTGGTGCCGGGACGGCCCACCGGGCTGACGATTGCGCTGGAGTCAGACGAGCGCGACCGGACGTTTCTCACCCACCTGGGCGTCAACGCCGACTGGGGGCCGGAGATGATCCCGGCCGACGCGCTGCAGTGCGACAACCTGCTGCTGTGCGACTACTGCGTCACCCCGGGGCTTCAGGGGGACGCGGCGCGCTCGTTTCTCGAGGCCACGCACCGCGCCGGTGGCCGGACGTTCTTCGACACCGCGTGGGACCCACAGGACTTCCCCGCGGCCACGCGCGCCGAGTTGCGCGACCTGCTGTCCCGCGTCGACGTGTTCCTGCCCAACGAGGCCGAGGCCCGCGCCATCGCGGGCGAGGGCGACGTGCACGCGGCCAGCCGCGCCCTGCAGGAGGCATCGGGCGGCTGGGTGGTGGTCAAGCTCGGCGCCCGCGGGTGCCTGGCGGTCGGCCCCGGCGGGGAGGAGCTCTCGGCGAGCCCGCCGGCGGTGGCGGTGGCAGCCGACACCACCGGAGCGGGCGACGCCTTCAACGCCGGCCTGGTGACGGCGCTCAGCGCCGACCGTGACTGGGGCGCCGCCATCGAGGCCGCGACCCGGTTTGCCACCGAGATCGTGAGCCGCCCGTCCCACGAGCGGTGGCGGCCGCCACTGCTGGACGGGACGCACGACTGACCTGTCGCTCCGCAATCCGGCATTACAATCGGGCCGGATGAGGAGGGGGAACCGCTGAGGCCGGGGTCCGTATGAGCTGGGCGCCCGTCCTGGCCGCCTTCCTGGTCTGCCACCTCGCCGGGGACCTGCTGCTGCAGACCGAGTGGCAGGCGCTGACCAAAGTGCGTGGCCTCAACGATCCCGAGGGCCGCCGCGCGCTGATGGCACACGCGGCCACCTACACCCTGCCCTACCTGCCCGTGCTGGTGTGGATCGGCGCCGATCGCGGCGCGGCGCGCGCGGTCGCGGTCGCGCTCCTCATCTCGCTGCCCCACGTGGCCGTCGATGACGGGCGCTTCGTCCGGGTGTGGCTTCGCCAGGTCAAGCACTCGCCCGATCCCGCGCCCAGCCTGCGGCTGATGGTGGACCAGAGCTTTCACGTCGTGTGCCTGCTGGCCGTCGCGATGCTCGCCGCCGCCTGAGTGAGCCGTCTTCACCAGACGCTCACGCCCTCGGCGCCTCGCGCGGACTAAGGTTCGGCCCATGCTGGGATTGCCCGAAGCAGTGACGGCATGTCTTTTCGACCTCGACGGGGTGCTCACCCAGACCGCCAAGGTCCACGACCGCGCGTGGAAGCAGACGTTCGACGAATACCTGCGCGCCCGCGCCGAGAAGACCGGCGAGGAGTTCAAGGAGTTCGACGCCGAGGCGGACTACAACGAGTACGTCGACGGCAAGCCCCGCTACGACGGCGTGCGCTCCTTCCTGCAGTCGCGTGGGATCGACCTGCCCGAGGGGACGCCCAACGACCCGCCGGACGCCGAGACGATCTGCGGGATCGGCAACCGCAAGAACGAGCTCGTGCTCAAGATCATCAAAGAGGAGGGCGTCGAGCCCTACGAGGGGTCGGTGCGCTTCGTCAAGGCCGCGCGCGACGCCGGCCTGCGGCGTGCCGTCGTCTCCTCCAGCGCCAACTGCAAGGACGTGCTCATCGCCGCCGGCATCGAGGACCTGTTCGAGGCGCGCGTGGACGGCCACACCGCGGACGAGCAGCATCTCAAGGGCAAGCCGGCGCCCGACATGTTCCTGGCCGGAGCCCGCGCGCTGGGGGTGTCGCCCGCCCGTGCGGCCGTGTTCGAGGACGCGGTGGCCGGAGTCCAGGCGGGCCACGACGGGGAGTTCGGGTTCGTGGTGGGCGTGGACCGCGTCGGCCACGGCCATGCCGACGCGCTGCGCCAGCACGGGGCCAGCGTCGTGGTCAAGGATCTGGCCCAGCTGCTCGACGAGTCGTGATCGAGCACCCGGCGTTCCCCGTCGAGCCCTGGGCGGTCCGCGAGACCGAGCTTCACCTGGACAACCTGGCCCAGACCGAGTCGGTGTTCGCGCTGGCCAACGGCCATCTCGGGCTGCGCGGCAACCTCGACGAGGGGGAGCCCTACGCCATCCCCGGCACCTATCTCGGCGGCTTCTACGAGATCCGGCCGCTGCCCTACGCCGAGGCGGGGTTCGGCTATCCCGAGGACGGCCAGACGATGGTCAACGTCACCAACGGGAAGCTCATCCGCCTGCTCGTCGAGGACGAGCCGTTCGACGTCCGCTACGGCGTGGTCCGCAAGCACGAGCGCGTCCTCGACTTCCGCGACGGGGTGCTGCGCCGCGAGGTGGAGTGGGAATCCCCCACCGGACGCGTGGTCCGCGTGCGCTCGACGCGGCTGGTCTCCTTCACCCAACGCGCGGTGGCCGCCATCGAGTACGTGGTCGAGGCCGTCGACGCAGGATTCCCTGTGGTGGTGCAGTCCCTGCTGGTGGCCAACGAGGAAGGGCCGGCGGCCAGCTCAGACCCCCGTGCCGCAGCGGCGCTCGCCTCACCGCTGGAGTCCGACATGTACGCCGCCGTCGACCTGCGGTCGATCCTCGTCCATCGCACCCACACCAGCGATCTGCGCATGGCGGCGGCGATGGACCATCTGGTGGAGGGCCCTGAGGGGACCACCACCGACTCCGAGGCCTTCCCCGACCATGCGCGGGTCATCATCTCCGCCGACCTGACGCCGGGCACGCCGCTGCGGATCGTCAAGCTCTTCACCTACGGCTGGTCGGCGCAGCGCTCGGTCTCGGCGCTGAGCGATCAGGTGTCGGCCGCGGGCCATGGCGCCGTCCACGCCGGCTGGGACGGCCTGCTCAAGGCCCAGCGCAGCTACATGGACGAGTTCTGGGAACGCTCGGACGTTGAGATCGAGGGCGACGCCGAGCTCCAGCAGGCGATCCGCTTCGGGCTGTTCCACACCCTGCAGGCCGGTGCCCGGGGCGAGCAGCGCGCGATCGCCGCCAAGGGGCTGACCGGGCCCGGCTATGACGGCCACACGTTCTGGGACACCGAGATGTTCGTGCTGCCGGTGCTCACCTACACCGCCCCGCACGCATGCGCCGACGCGCTGCGCTGGCGACTGCAGACGATCGAGCTGGCTCGTGACCGGGCAAAGACGCTGGGACTGCGCGGCGCCGCCTTCCCGTGGCGCACGATTCACGGCGAGGAGTGCTCGAGCTACTGGCCGGCGGGGACCGCGGCGTTTCACATCAACGCCGATATCGCCAGGGCGGTCACCCGCTACCAGGCGGCGACCGGCGACACCGATTTCGAGTATCGGGTCGGCACCGAGCTGCTGGTCGAGACGGCGCGCCTGTGGCGGTCGCTCGGTCACCACGACGCGTCGGGCCACTTCCGGATCGACGGCGTGACCGGTCCCGACGAGTACAGCGCCGTCGCCGACAACAACGTCTACACCAACCTGATGGCTCAGCGCAATCTCACCGCCGCCGCCGACGCGGTGGAGCGCCACCCGCGCCGTGCCGCCGAGCTGGGCGTCGACGACGAGGAGACGGCGAGCTGGCGAGACGCCGCCGCCAGGATGGTCATCCCCTATGACGAGGCGCTCGAGGTTCACCCCCAGTCAGAGCGCTTCACCGATCACCAGCGCTGGGACTTTGAGTCCTGCAAGGACGAGCAGTATCCGCTGCTGCTCAACTTCCCCTACTTCGACCTGTACCGCAAGCAGGTGGTCAAGCAGGCCGACCTGGTGCTCGCCCTGTTCTGTTGCGGGGACTCCTTCACCGCGGAGGAGAAGCTCCGCGACTTCGACTACTACGAGGAGCTCACGGTCCGTGACTCATCGCTGTCGGCGTGCTGTCAGGCGGTGGTCGCCGCCGAGGTGGGCCACCTCGACCTCGCCTATGACTACTTCGCCGAGGCGGCGCTCATGGACCTCGACGACCTGGAGCACAACACCCGCGATGGGATCCACATCGCCTCGGTAGCCGGCACCTGGCTCGCCGCCGTGTGCGGGTTCGGCGGGATGCGCGACCATGGCGGCCGGCTGACCTTCCACCCGCGGCTGCCCGGGGCGCTGACCCGGCTGAAGTTCCGCCTCATGTTCCACGGCACGAGCCTGCGCGTCGAGGTGGACTCCGGCCACGCCCGTTACTCCGTGGTCGACGGGCAGTCGCTGGAGATCGAGCACCACGGCGACGCGGTGACCATCGAGCCGGGCAAGACCGTCGAGCGCGCCATCCCCCACCTGCAGCCGCGCCCCGCCCCCAGCCAGCCCCCGGGGCGCGCTCCGGCCAAGCGGCGACCACCCCCGCGCTCGTGAGCCCGTTTCCCCGGTCAGACCAAGGGTAGGCGTGAGGACATGCCACAGAAACTGAACGTCGCCGACCTCAAGCTCACCAGTCCCGCCTTTGACCATCACCGGGCGATCCCGGAGCGCCACAGCGGGGACGGCGAGGACGTAGCGCCCGAGCTGACGTGGACCGGGGCGCCCGAGGGCACCCAGGCCTTCGCGGTGGTGGTCCACGATCCCGACGCCCCGCTGGTGGACGGGTTCACGCACTGGGTCGCCTACGGCATCCCGGCCAGCGCTGACGGGCTGCCCGAGGGTGGCGGCGACGCCGTCCAGGGCGTCAACTCCACGGGCGAGCCCGGCTACATGGGCCCCGCGCCGCCGCCCGATCACGGCAGCCACCACTACTACTTCTGGGTCTACGCGCTTGACACCGACCTCGAGCTGGAGCCCGGTCTGGACCGCCGGGCGCTGCTTGACCGCATCGAGGACCACGTGATCGAGCAGGCGCGCCTGGTGGGCACCTACAAGCGCTGACCCCCGTCAGGGCGAAATAAGCGCCACTACGGCGCTTATTCCGACACACGTCAGGCGAGCAGGCGCACGATCGCCGTGACCCCGACGACCACGATGACCACCCGCAGCGCGGTCGGCGACAGCCGCCGGCCGTAGCGGGCGCCGATCACGCCGCCCAGCAGCGAGCCGCCCGCGATCAGCCCCGCCGCCCCCCAGGCCACATGGGCGGCGAAGATGAAGATGATCCCGGAGACGAGGTTGACCAGCCCGGTGAGGATCACCTTGACCGCGTTGAGGCGCTGGAGCTCGTCGTCGAGGCTGACGCTGAGGATGGCGAGCACCATGATCCCCTGGGCCGCGCCGAAGTAGCCGCCGTAGACCCCGCCCAGCAGCACGCCGAGAAGCACGACCGGACCCGGCTTGTCACGCCCGTGGGGGCGGTGCTTGGCGAGGAGCCGCGACAGCCGCGGCTGGAGGATGATGAGCACAAGCGCGACGGCGATGAAGGCCGGGACGATCGCCTTGAACGCCGAGGCCGGCAGGCTGAGGAGGAGCACGGCGCCGATGACCCCGCCGATGACCGAGGCGCAGGCGAGCGTGAGCACGCGGCCGCGCTGGCCGGAGAGCTCGCGCCGGTATCCGAGGGCACCCGTGACCGAGCCCGGCACCAGCCCGACGGTGTTGGACACGTTGGCCACGACCGGGGGATAGCCGAACCCCAGCAGCACCGGGAACGTGAACAGGGTGCCGCTGCCCACCACAGTGTTGATCGTGCCCGCAACCATCCCGGCGACGAAGATGGCGATGGCGTGGAAGGGGGTCACCAGAAAGTGCTCAAGGCAGTGCGGGCCCCGGCCGATCCTATTGGGCGATGCTGGCCAACGATGCCCACGCGACCCGTCACACCGCCGCGATCGCGCGTCTGGGCCTGCTCGAGCGCGCCGGCGACCCGGCGCTGACGGGGGTCACGCGACTGGCCTGCTACGTCTCCGGAGCCGCCGCGGCCGCCGTCCACGTGATCGACGACACCCACCAGCACCGTGTGGCCGGGACGGGCGCTCCACTGGGTGAGCATCCCAGCGAGGACTCGATGTGCCGGCTGGTCGTCGACTCCCAGCAGCGCATCGTGTGCGCCGACGCCACCGCCGACCCCCGCTTCGGCTACAGCTCCTTCGTCCACGGTGACGCGCCCGTGCGCTTCTATGCATCGGTCCCGCTGCGCGCCTCCGACGGCGCCGTGTTCGGGACCCTGTGCGCCTTCGACACGGTGTCCCATGAGCTCCGCGACGAGCAGGTGACCCTGCTGGAGGATTTGGCCGACCAGGTCGTCGCGCAGATCGAGCTCACCCGCGTCGCGGTGGAGCTCGGGCACGTCGCCTCCCATGACCCGCTCACCGGCGCCGTCAACCGGCTCGTGCTCGGCGACCGCCTGGCCCAAGCCTTCGCCCGGCGGCTGCGCCACGGCGGCGACACCTTCCTCGCGGCCATCGACATCAACCACTTCAAGACCCTCAACGACGTCCACGGGCACACGGCCGGCGACCAGGTGCTCGTTTCGGTCGCCCACCGGCTCATGGCGGCCATGCGCGCCGAGGACACCGTGGCGCGGATCGGGGGTGACGAGTTCGTCGTCGTCGCCGAGATCGACGCGACGCCGGCGGCCGCCGAGGCCGTGATGGGCCGGATCGAGGCCGCTCTGTCGGACCCGGTGGCCTACGGGGGCGAGTTTCACCCGGTACAGGTGAGCGTCGGGGGCGTCGTGGCCACGCCCGGCGAGGACATCCGCTCCCTGCTGCGCCGCGCCGATGAGGCGATGTACGCGCGCAAGGCCGCGATGCACGCCGACGCCTGAGGGGACGCCTACGCGTTCTGGGCGCGAAGCGGCGCAAGCACGCCGTGCATCGTCAGCAGCTCGTCGAGCATCGCGGCGGCCGCCTGCACCATCACGTCGTTGCCGACGATCGTGCCGTCGTCCGTGCGGAACTGCTGCACGAAGGGGATGTTGACCGCGGCCACGACCGGGACGAGCGCCAGCGCGATGGCGACGGGCTTGAGCGCCTGCATGGCCCGCGTGCCGGCGGCCACCCCGCCGTATGAGACGAAGCCCAGCGGCTTGTGGGCCCACTCGTGGTGCAGATAGTCGATCGCGTTCTTGAGCGCCGCCGTGTAGCTGTGGTTGTACTCGGCGGTGACGAAGACCACCGCGTCGGCGCTGTCCACCGTCGCGCTCCAGGCCTTGGTGTGCTCCTTGGTGTAGTTGCGCAGGCGAGGGTGGTTGGGCTCGTCGAGCAGCGGCAGGTCGAGCTCGTAGAGGTCGGTGAGCTCCAGCTCGAAGCCGCCGTGGGCCGCCGCCTGCTCCATGAACCAGTCGGCCACGGGCACTCCGATCCGGCCCGGCCGGGTGCTGGCGATGATGACGAGCAACTTCGGCATCGAGGCGTGGAATATAAACGCGCCGAACCGGGCCGTGCCGTAAGGTCGCCGTCGTGTCAGACGCCCGCGCCGAAATGCTGCCGCAGGTGAGCGCGGCCGACCTGCGCGGCACCTTCATCGGACAGCTGGTTCGGGTCGAGCCGCTGGCCGCCGACCACGAGCCGGGGCTGATCGAGGCGGCAGGCGACCCGGAGATGTTCGCGTGGATGCCGGTGGACATGGCCTCGTCCCGCGACGCGCTGCACGAGTGGCTGATCAGCACCCTGGCGGCGGCGCGCGAGGGCAGCGCGGTGCCGTTCACGATCCTCGCGGCCGACTCCGGCCGAGTCCTGGGCTCGACGCGCTTCCTGGAGCTCCGCTTCGAGCACCTCCGCGCGGAGATCGGCTGGACCTGGGTGACGCGCAGCGCCTGGTCGACCGGCGTCAACGTCGAGACCAAGCTCCTGCTGCTCGAGCACGCCTTCGAGCGGGCGGGGCTGCGGCGGGTGGAGTTCAAGACCGACGCGCGCAACGAGCGCTCCCGGGGTGCGCTGCTGGCGGCGGGCGCGACCTTCGAGGGCATCCTGCGCAAGCACATGGTCGTCCGCAACGGCGGCGAGCGCGACTCGGCGTACTACTCGGTGATCGACGACGAGTGGCCGGCGGTCAAGCGCCACCTCGCCGAGCGCCGCGACGCGGCGCTACGCTGACCGGGCGTATGGCAGGCTCGCGAACCGCCCGGCGCCTGGCGTGTGCTCTCGCTCTGGCGGTGCTCCTTCCCGTCGCCGCGGCGCGTGCCGCGTCCGTCCGCGTCGGCCCGGCGCCGACAGTGCCCGCCGGGGCCCGCTTCGTGGGCGCGGTGCCCACCGGCACCCGGATGCACGTCACCGTGGCGCTGCGGCCCCGCGACCCGACGGCTTTGGCCGCCTACGCCCAGGCGGTGTCCACGCCCGGCTCGGCCGACTACCGCCGCTACCTCACCCCAGCTCAGTTCGCGCGCCGCTTCGGCGCCACCGCGGCCCAGATCAGCGCCGTGCGCCGGTCGCTGCACGCTCACGGCCTCACCCCCGGATCGGTGAGTCGCGGCGCGCTGTCGATCTCCGTCGTGGCCAGCGCGGCCCGGTTGGAGCGCGCGTTCTCCGTGTCGCTGACGCGGATGGCGCTGCGCGACGGGCGCATGGCGATCAGGGCCAGTGCCGCGCCGGCCCTGCCCGCGTCGCTGGCCGGCGCGGTGCAGTCGGTGGTGGGCCTCAACACGATGGCGTCGCCGCGGCCGCTGCTCGCCCGGGCCCAGCCGGGGTCGCGCCGGGGACCGCTGGCCCGGGCCCACGTAGCCACCGGCGGCCCGCAGCCGTGCAGCGCGGCCACGGCGGCCGCCCCCAGCCAGCAGGCCTTCACCGCCGATCAGATTGCCTCGGCCTACGGCTTCTCGGGCCTCTACGGGGCCGGCGACCGCGGCGGCGGGGTCACCGTGGCGGTCTACGAGCTCGAGCCCGACGACCCCTCCGACATCGCCGCCTACCAGTCGTGCTACGGCACGCACGCCGCGATCTCCTACGTGCCGGTCGACGCGGGGGCGGGGACGGGACCGGGGAGCGGCGAGGCGGCGCTCGACATCGAGAACCTCATCGGCCTGGCCCCCAACGTCAACGTGCTCGTGTACCAGGGGCCCAACTCCAACTCGGGCTCCCCAGGGTCGGGGCCCTACGACACGTTCAGCGCGATCATCAACCAGAACCGCGCCCGCGTGGTCACCGTGTCGTGGGGGCAGTGCGAGATGATGCTCGGCGAGTCCGACGCCTCCGCCGAGAACACCCTGTTCCAGCAGGCGACGATCCAGGGCCAGTCGATCCTGGCCGCCTCGGGCGACAGCGGCGCGGAGGACTGCGACACCGGCGGGGCGCTGCCGCAGACCCAGGCCGCCGTCGACGACCCCTCGAGCCAGCCGTTCGTCACCGGCGTCGGCGGCACCACGCTGTCGGCCCTGGGGCCGAGGCCGACCGAAGCGGCCTGGAACAGCGGCGGCACGGTCCTCAGCGGGATGCTCCAGCCCGGCGCCACGGGCGGGGGCATCTCCGCCCTGTGGCCGATGCCTTTGCCGCAGCTCGACTCGGCCGCGGCGCTGAACGTCCGCACCGCCCAGGCGGCCGGCTCGGCCTGCGGACACCCGGGCGGATTCTGCCGCGAGGTCCCCGACGTGGCCGCCGACGGCGACCCGGCGACCGGCTACCTCATCTACTGGAACGGCAAGGGCGAGGTCACCGGCGAGCCGGCGGGTTGGCAGGGCATCGGCGGGACGAGCGGCGCCTCGCCGCTGTGGGCGGCGATGCTGGCGCTCACCGACGCGTCACGCGCGTGCTCCGGCGCCCCGGTCGGCTACGCCAACCCCGCGCTGTACAGGGCGGCGGGCTCGGCGTACGGCGATGACTTCAACGACGTCGCCAGCGGCAACAACGACTTCACGGGCAGCAACGGGGGCCGCTACGCCGCCGCGCCGGGCTACGACCCCGCGACCGGGCTGGGCACGCCGAACGCCGCCAGCCTGGCCACCGCGCTGTGCGCCAACACGATCAAGATCACCAACCCGGGGCCCCATCAGACCACCATCCACCAGTCGGTGTCCTTGAGCCTGCACGCCACGTCGGCCTCGGGCGCACCGGTGACCTACGCGGCGGCGGGCCTGCCGCCGGGGCTGAAGCTCGACGCCTCCGCCGGCCGCGTCACCGGGCGCCCTACCCGCGGGGGCCGCTACACCGTCCGCGTCAGCGCCCGCGACAGCGCGTCGCAGACCGCGGGCGCGTCGTTCGTGTGGACGGTCAGCGGGCTGCCGACGATCTCGCGGCTGTCGCTGCGGCAGGGCGCCGCCGGCCCGATCCTGGCCTTCACCGTCACCGCCGGCAAGAGCGCGGCCGACCTGCGCACGCTCGACGTCACCGTGCCCCATGCGCTGATCGTCTCCGCCGGCCGCGGCGTCTCGGTCACGAGCACGGCGCGCAAGCCCGCGCACCTGCGCTTCACCGACCACTCGTCGCGGGGCACGGTGCTGACGATCAAGCTGCGCAAGACGGCTCGGAGCGTGCGGATCACCCTTGCGGCCCCGAGCCTGGTCGCCCGGGGCGGGCGGGTACCGAATTCCGCGCTGCGCCACCGCCAGGTGGTGACGGTGAGCGTCCTGGACGCGACCGCGCGCCGGACGCGGTTGAGCGAGAAGGTGGCGGTCACCGGCAGATGACGCTGCTGAGCGGCTCGTCCTCGGCCGAGATCGCCGCCCCCATTGACCGGTGCTGGGCGGTGGTCCAGGACGTGACCGACGCGCCGCGCTGGCAGAACGGACTGGACAGCGTCGAGGTGATCGAGCGCGACGACGTGGGGCGGGCGCGCGTGTGCGACGTCGTCAACGACGCCAAGTTCACCAAGGTCCGGGTGCGCGTCGGCGTCACGTATGACCCGCCCCGCCGCCTGGAGTTCACTCGCCTGGAGTCAGACGACGTCGATGAGATGCGGGCGTCCTGGGAGCTGGAGGAGCTGGGGCCCGAGCGCACGCGCGCCACGTACTCGCTGGCGGTCGACCCCGGTCATGTCGGGATGCTGGCACGGCCGCTGGAGCGGGCGCTGCGCCCGCTCGTCGTGGGGCGACGGGCCGATGAGCTGGCGCGCGCGGTGGCCGAGCGCGGCGAGTAGGCCTCGGGCGGGGCGGGCAAGGCGTCAGGCTGCGGCGGGCGTCTCGGTGTAGCGCTGCGCGACCTCGGTGAGGAGCTTGATCATCTCCTTGGCGGCCGGGGCGACGCCCGGCCCCACCATCGTCGCCGCGGTGACCTGGCGCATCGGGCTCGCCGGCGCCAGCGCCCGGACGACGATCCCGCGATGCACCCGGGTGAGAGCCAGGCGCGGGATGAGCGCCACCCCCACTCCGGCGGCCACCAGGCCCTGGACGGTGTCGTAGTCGTCTGACTCGAAGGCGACGTACGGTTCAAAGCCGGCGGCCAGGCAGGAGCGGACGACGTGCCGCGCGCACGGGCTCTCCGCCGAGGTCTGGACCCACTGCTGGTCGCGCAGATCGGCCAGGGTCAGGGCGGGCTTGGACGCCAGCGGATGGTCGGCGGGCAGGGCCACGTCCATCGGGTCCTCCAGCAGCGTGACCGAGCGCAGCCCGGCGCCCGGCCGCTCGCGCCGAGGCTGCACGCCCGGGAACTCGAACAGCAACGCCAGGTCGAACTCGCCGGCGCGCAATCGCGGCCCGATGTCCTCGGGCTCGCCCTCGGCGAGGGTGAGCGCGACGTCGGGGTGCGCGCGGCGAAAGGCGGCCACCGCGAGCGGCATCAGCGTCGCGCCCGCCGACGGGAAAGACGCGACGCGCAGGCGGCCGGCGCGCACGCCGAGCACCGCCGCCAGCTCGCTCTCGGCGGCCTCGACCTGAGCGAAGATCGTCTCGGCGTGGCTCACCAGCGTGATCCCCGCCGCGGTGGGCCGGGCCCCGCGCCGGTCGCGGATGACGAGCGTCGCCCCCGTCTCGGCCTCCAGCCGCGCGATCGCCTGAGACACGGCGGACTGCGTGTAGGAGAGCGCGTCCGCCGCGGCCGAGAACGAGCCCCGGTTGACGACCTCGCACAGGACCTGGAGCCGGCCCAAGTTCAGCATTAGCAAATCTTATCGAGACCATGAACAACTTCATTGGTCCTGATGAGGATGAGACTGCGACGCTGCGGCCAACTACACGGCAGATATCAGGCTGACGACGGAGAGAACGTCTGAGATGACACCCCACGCGATCGTTTCCTACGACGACACCCAGAACGACCGCGACGCGCTCATGCTGGGCCGGACCCTGCGCGAGGCCGGCGCGAGACTGACGCTGGCCTACGTCCGTCACGCCGTGCACCGCTGCCCGGACGACGAGGAGCTCTCCCACCACCAGGCGCATGCGCTGCTGGAGCGCGGCGCCTGCTGGCTGGATGAGCCCGACGTGCCGCGGCGCGTGGTGGTGAACGCCTCCACGGGCGAGGGTCTGGCCTGGCTGGCCGCCGCGGAACAGGCCGAGATGATCGTGTTCGGCTCTGACTACCGGACGCCGCGAGGCCACGTGTCCGTCGGACGCTCCGCGCACATGCTGCTCGAGGGCGGCCTGAGCGCGGTCGCGCTGGCGCCCGCCGACTATGCCGGCGCCGGCGAGCCCGACATCCGCACGGTCGGCGTCCTGCGCGGCACCGCCGATGAGGCGGCGATCGAGACCGCGTTCTCCATCGCGGACCGTCTTCAGGCCACGGTCGTCGACCGCGACCACGCCGTCGACCTGCTGGTCGTCGGCTCGCGCCCCGAGGCCCGCGCCGGCCGCGTGATGCTCAGCTCGCACGCGAGCAACGTGATCGAGGAGGCCACCTCGCCCGTGCTGATCGTCGCCCGCGGCGTGCCGCTGCACTTCGAGACGCTCGTCACCGCCTGACGCCGCACGCCTGACCTGGCGCCCCGCCGCGTCGCGGCCGCGCTGACGGGCGCGGCTATCGTCCGGCGCCGTGCGCACGCTCGTCGTCTCCGATCTGCACCTGGGTAACCGCAGCCGGCACGATGTCCTGCGCCTCCCGGAGATCCGTGAGCGGCTCTTCGCCGCGGTTGCCGATGCCGAGCGTCTCGTGCTGCTCGGCGACACCGTCGAGCTCATGTACCGCCAGCCGCACCGCTCGATGATCGTGGCCGAACCCGTGCTGCGTGCGCTGGGCCAGGCCCTCGGGCCCGACCGCGAGGTCGTCGTGGTCCCCGGCAACCACGACGCTCCCCTGCTGCGCAGCTGGGCGCTGGCCCAGGGGGCTCAGCTGCAGACCTCCCATCCGGTACCCCTCACCGCGAGCCCGGCGCTGGAGCTGATGGCGTCGTGGCTGACCCCGGCGCGGGTCCGGGTCAACTACCCGGGGGTGTGGCTGGGCGATCGGATCTGGGCGACGCACGGCCACTACCTGGACCATCACCTGCTCCCCGACTCGCCGTTCGGACTGCTGCGCCGCGCGGCGCGCGACACGCACGCGACATCGCCGATGGCATACGAGCGCCTGCACCGCTACGGACGGCGCTCGCGCGAGTCATGGCTCGCCCGACTGCTGGCGCGCCCGGGTGCCACCGTCATCCAGAGCGCGATCGAGCGGCTGCGCGTTCTGCCCAAGGTCATGCTCGACACCGGCCTGGCGCCGGTGACGGCCAAGCTGCTGGACGTGCAGATGCGCCGCTCCGCCACGCCGGGGATGGCTCGGGTGGTGCGCCACCTCGGCATCGACGCCGACTGGGTGCTGTTTGGCCACGTGCACCGCCGCGGCCCGATGGGCGACGAGCCATGGCCCCATGAGAACGGCCCCAGCCGCTCGCGGCTGGTCAACACGGGCGCCTGGCTGTACGAGCCCCTGCTCGTCGACCGCGCGACCGCGCCACACCCCTACTGGCCCGGCGGCGCCGTCCTGCTCGAAGACGGCGAGCCGCCCCGCTGCGTGGGGCTGCTCGACGACGTGAGCGCCGCGCAGCTCCACATGGGCGGGACGGCAATGATCAGCGCAGGATGAGGTGGCTGTCGCCGAACTCGTGCCACAGGTAGCCGTGGTCGAGCGCCGCGCGGTAGCAGCGCTCCAGGAACGGCTCCCCGGCGAGGGCGGCGAGCATCCACAGGTGCGAGGCCTCGGGCTCATGCCAGCCGGTGATGAGGCCGTCCACCGCGTGGACGCCGCGGTCAGGATCGATGACCAGACTCGTCCAGCCAGACCCGGCGACGACTGACCCGTTGGCCGACGCGACGGTCTCGAGCGCCCGCACGACGGTGGTGCCGACCGCGATCACGCGACCACCGCCGGCGCGCGTGGTGTTGACCAGGCGGGCCGTTGATTCGGGCACCTCGTACTCCTCGGGGAAGGGCGGCTCGTGGCGCTCCGGGGATGAGACCCCGCAGTGCAGGGTGATCGGCGCCACCGCGATCCCGCGCGTGGCGAGCTCGGAGATGAGGCGGTGCGTGACCGGACGCCCTGCACTGGGCATCTCGGCGCTGCCGGGGACCCGGGCGTACACGTTCTGGTAGGCCGCCAGCGGCCAGGCGTGGCGGACGTAGCCGTAGCGGATCGGCTGGCCGTGGTGGCGCAGGAGGCCCTCGACGGACTCGGACGCTCCCAGGCCGTCCAGACGCGCCAGCAGCAGACGGGAGCCCGACGCGTACGGGGCGACGAGGGCCAGCTGCCTGGGGTGGGCCGCGTCGGGCCCGGGGAGCGTGATCGTCTCCCCGGCGTGCCCTCGGGCGGGCCGGGCGCCGTCGGCGGAGCGCAGCTCCACCACCCTCCAGCGGTCGTCGAGCTTGGGCGCCCGGGTGGCGAAATGGACGCGGACCGCGGTGCCGTCGGCCCGCGTGGCCGCGACCGCCGCGGGCAGCGTCTCGGACACGTTGACGACGGCGAGGTCGCCGGCGGCGAGGAACTCCGGGAGCTCGCTGAAGGCGGCGTGGGTGATGTGGTCGGCCCGCGCGTCGGCGACCATGAGCCGGACGGCGTCGCGCGCCCTGCCGCGGGCCTCGGGCGGCTCGGTGGCCTCCAGCGCGTGGGGCAGCTCGAAGGCAAGGGCGGTGGTGCTCATCACGCCCTCCCCTCGACCAGGACGTCGCGGGACCGGTAGCGGCCGCTGGGAAGCGTGGACTCGATCAGCTCCACCAGCCCCGGGACGCTCTCCTCCGGCGGCGGGCGATCGGAGATGTCCTCGCCGGGGAAGGCCTCTTGGTGCATCTGGGTGCGCATGTCGCCCGGGTCGACGGTGTAGACGCGGAGCAGCGGCTGCTCGGCGGCGAGGATCGCGGAGAGCTGCTCGAGCGCCGCCTTGGAGGACCCGTATCCGCCCCAGCCCTCGTAGGGCTCGACGGCGGCGTCGGAGGTGATGTTGATCACGCACGCGCCCGCGGGCATGAGCGGCACCGCGAGCTGGGCCAGCGCCAGGGGCGCCACGACGTTGACCGCGTAGACCCGCTCGAGGGCGTCCAGCGGATATCCGGCCAGCTCCGGCTGGGGACTGGGCCCCAGCGTGGAGGCGTTGTTGACGAGCAGATCGACCCGCTCTCCGGCGGCGTCGATGAGGGCGCCGCGATGCCAGTCGTCGGCCACGTCGCCGGGCAGCGCCCGGACGTGGGTGATGGCTTCGAGTTCGGTGGCGACGCGCTGGAGCTCAGGCGCTCCGCGGGCGTCGATGACGAGCTTCCATCCGCGGTCGGCCAGCGCTCTGGCGAGCGCCAGCCCCAGGCCGCGGGAGGCTCCGGTGATGATGGCTGTGGACATGCCATCGACGGTACGTCGGGCGCGGTCTGAGTTTGTAGCGGTAATTGGTCCTAGGCCTTCGGCCCCGCCCCCTCGCCGAGGCCGTTCTGGACGGCCAGCAGCGCTGCCTGGGTGCGGTCGGCCACCCCGAGCTTGGCCAGCAGGTGGCCGACGTGGGTCTTCACCGTCTTCTCGGCGACGCCGAGCTCGTATGCGATCCGTTTGTTGGAGTGGCCCAGAGCGATCAGCTCCAGCACCTCGCGCTCGCGGCGGGTGAGCTGGGCGATGGCGTCGCCGGCCGCGTTGGCGCCGGCGACGGCACCTCCGTGCCCGTCCCCGCTCAGCGTGTGCAGCAGCCGGGCGGCCACGGTCGGGTCGATGAGCGCCTCGTCGGCGCAGGCGCTGCGCACCGCGCGGGCCAGCTCGGCGGGCTCGACGTCCTTGAGCAGGTAGCCGGCCGCGCCGGCCTGCAGGGCGGGCATCAGGCGCTCGTCGTCGAGGAAGCTGGTGAGCACGATGACGCGGCTGGGGGAGGCGCGGCGACGCAGCTCGCGCATCGCCCCGATGCCGTCGACGCGGGGCATGACGAGGTCCATGAGGATGACATCGGGGTCGAGCTCGGTGGCCCGGGCCACCGCCTGCTCGCCGTCGGCGGCCTCGCCGACCACCTCGATGCCGTCCTGGAGCTGGAGGAACGTGCGCAGGCCCTCGCGCACCACGGCGTGGTCGTCGACGATGAGGACGCGGATGGGGTCAGGGGCCATTGACGGGCACCTCCAGACTGACCACCGTTCCGGTGCCGGGGCGAGCCGACACGGTGAGCGTCCCGCCGAGCTCGCGCGCCCGCTCCTCCATCGAGGTCAGGCCGAGGTGGTGCGAGCGCAACTCCGGGTCGGTGGGGTCGAAGCCGATGCCGTCGTCGGAGACCTCGACGGTGAGGATGTGGTCGGCGCCGCCGAGGTGGACGGTGACGGTGTGGGCCTCGGCGTGGCGGACGGCATTGTGCAGCGCCTCCTCCACGATGCGCAGGATCTCACCGGCGCAGGCGGGCTCGACGGCGGGCGGCTCGTCGTCGGCATCGACGCGCACCCGTACTCCATGGACGCGCTGGAGCATCGTGGCCTCCTTGCGCAGCACGCCCTCCAGGCCGTCGCGCTCGAGCTCGGCGGGCCGCAGCCCGAAGATCAGCGAGCGCAGCTCGCCCAGCGCCTCGCGCGCCAGATCGCGGACGCGTTCGAGCTGGGGGCGCGCCTCCTCGGGACCGCGATCGAGCAGGGTGGCGGCGGCCTCGGCGGCGAGGTTGAGGCTGAACAGCTTCTGGCTGACGACGTCGTGCAGCTCCAGGGCCAGCCGGTTGCGCTCAGAGAGGATCGACAGCTCGCGGCTGCGCTCGTAGAGCCGCGCGTTGGTGATGGCGATGGCGGCGTGTGACGCGAGCAGCTCGATGAGCTCGCGGTCATGCGCGTCGAAGGTGGGCGCCGTCTCCTTCTCGGTGAGGTAGAAGGCGCCGATCACCCCCTCGGGGGCGACGATGGGCACGCCGAGGAAGGAGCGCATGTCCGGATGTGCGCGCGGCCACCAGCCGCGAAACCGCGGGTCGTCGTGGATGTCGTCGGTGAGATAGGCGCCGTCGGTCTCGAGCATCGCCCCGAGCATCCCGTGCGTGCGGGGCAGCGGCCCCATGGCCGCGATGAGCTCGTCGGTCATGCCGGCGACGAGGAAGCGCCGGAAGCCGCCGGCGCCATCGGGGATGCCCAGCGCGGCGTATCGCGCCTCCACCAGCTCGCGCGCGCAGTCGACCAACTGCTGGAGGACCTCGTCGACCGAGCGCCGCGAGGCCACCGCCAGCACCGCGTCGCTGACCGCCTTCAGAGCGGGACTGACCGGCTCCGGCATAGCCGAGACGATAGCTTTGGGTGACCATGCAAATGCCGCGCATCGTCCTCTGGACCCAGGTGCTCATCGTCGTGTTCGTCGTGGCCGGGATCGTCATCGCGATCACGCGCCTGGCCTGACGCGGCATGTTCGAGTCGATCCTGGTCGGCACCGACGGGTCCGACGCGGCGGGGGCGGCGGTGGCGCGCGCGGTCCGGCTGGCCTCCGCGCTCGGGGCGCGGCTGCAGATCGTCTCGGCCTATGAGCCGGTGTCCGAGCGCCACCTGCGCATCAAGCGCGTGCAGGTCCCCTCAGACGTCCAGGTCAACATGCGCGAGGAGGTGCTGGCCCTGCTCGAGACCGCGCGGGGCGACGCCGAGGCCGCCGGCGTGTCGCGGATCGAGACGTTCGCGCGGGTGGGCGACGCCGCCGACGCGATCCTCGACGTCGCCGAGGAGCAGGGCTCAGACCTGATCGTCGTCGGCAACAAGGGGATGACCGGCGCGACGCGCTTCCTGCTGGGCTCGGTGCCCAACAAGGTCTCGCATCACGCGCCGTGCTCGGTGCTGATCGTGCGCACCGGCTAGGGGGCCGGGGTCGTCGGGGTGGTGGTCGTCGGGGCGGTCGGCGTCGGCGGCGGGGTCGTCGGCGGCGGCGTCGGCAGCGCCGGCGCGGTCGCCGCGCCCACGTTGAGCAGCCCGTAGCCGTAGTCGGAGTTGGGCTTGGTGCCGCCGATGGGGAGCGTGGTGGCCGTCTCCTCGAGCCGGTTGAGGATCTGGTCGGGCGTCGGGTGGGGGCCGAGCACGCGGCTGGCGATGACCAGGGCGGCCGCGGCGGCGACCTCGGGCGACGACATCGAGGTCCCGATGTAGTAGCTGGGGTAGCCGAACTCGTTCCAGTGCGGCGGCGAGGTCAGCGTGAGCTGGTAGATCGACGGCAGGCTGCGCTCAGGGTGGCAGTCGGGCTCGCCGGGCATGATCGCGTCGTTGCCGCCGCCGGGGGCGACGATGTCCAGGCCATTGCCCCCGTTGGAGTAGTCCGCCAGGCAGCGATCCTTGGTGGTGGCGCCGACCGAGATGACGCCGGGGGCGCGAGCCGGATAGGCGATCTCATCGGTCTCGTCGTTGCCGGCGGCCCCGACGACGGTCACCCCGTGCCGGCGGGCGTAGCCGATGGCGCTGACGATCTGCGGAATCTCCGAGCCGGAGTTGACCTGGCTGGGCAGGAACTCCAGGCTGAGATTGATGACCTGCGCGCCTTTGTCGACCGCGTAGCGGATGCCACGCGCGATCGTGGCCTCATCGCCCTCGCCGCTCGCGTCCAGGACGCGGATCGGCATGATCGACGCGCCGTAGGCGAGGCCGGTGAGCCCGATCCCGTTGTTGGTCGACTCCGCGAGGATCCCGGCGACGAACGTGCCGTGGCCGTTGCGGTCGAGGGGGTACTTGTCGTTGGAGACGAAGTCGTACGGAGCGACGAAGTGGGTGCGGCCAAAGTCGGGTGAGCGGCGGAACTGCTTCCAGTCGCGGAAGGCGACGCCCGTGTCCAGGACGGCGATGACGACGCCCTTGCCGCCGGCACGATGGTCGTCGAGGAGGTTGGCCCACGCCCCGGGCGCGTTGACGCCCGAGGCGGGGAGCATGTTCCACTGCATCTGCTCCCAGCCGCGGGCGCGCTTCGCGCGACCGCCGTCGTCGGGATAGAACTCTCCCGCCAGCTCGGCCTCGGCGGCCTGCGTGCCGCCGCTCTGCGAGCCGCCCGCGACATGGGCGATGTAGTTGGGCAGCGCGTAGGCGATGCCGCTCTGGCCGCGCAGGCGAGCGATCGCCGCCTGGACGCTCTGGCCCGGGCGCAGGTGCAGGACGCGACTGTCAGGCGTGGGCGCCGGAGTGCTGGAGCGCACCCCGAAACGCGCCAGCGCCGGCGTCTCGACGGCGCCGGGCCGGTAGCCGACGATCACCTCGTTGGGGACGTAGGCGGCGGCCCGAGCGCGCGCGGCCCCGAAGGCCAGCGCGGCAGCGAGCAGCATGAGGCCGAGCAGCCCGAGGCGCACTGGCTGCCAGGAGAGGTGGGCGGCCTGGATCTCCGCGCACCGCTTGCGCCCCAAGCGTGCACGGCCTGACCGTGAGGCATGATTGGACAGCTATGGACCCCCGTCTAAAAGTACAACGATCTTCCTAAAAACGCGAGTGAACGGGCCGCACTTCTTCCCTCGTGACGAGTACTTCATGCGCCTGGCCCTGCGAGAGGCATCCCGGGCGCTCGAGCACGACGACATCCCAGTGGGCGCCATCGTGGTCCATGGCGGCGAGGTGATCGGCGCCGGCCACAACGAACGGGAGCTCAGGGAAGACCCCACGGCCCACGCTGAAATGATCGCGCTGCGGGCGGCGGCACAGGCGCTGGGGACGTGGCGCGTGCTCGACTCGGTCCTCTACGTCACGCTCGAGCCGTGCGCCATGTGCGCCGGGGCGATCGTGCTCGCCCGGGTCCCGCGGGTGGTGTTCGGAACGACCGACCCCAAGGCAGGGGCCTCCGGCAGTGTGCTCGACGTCCTGGCCGAGCCGCGACTCAACCACCGACCTCAGGTCCAGTCGGGCCTCCTGGCACAGGAGTGCGGCGACATGCTGCGCGCGTTTTTCGCCTCCCGGCGCTGACCGCCGCCGGTCCGAACGCGCAACGTCGGACTGGCGCAACGTCCCGTCCGCCAAGGCGGGGCGGAGTGCTCTAACTTGTTGTCCGCCGCACCCCGGAGAGGTGGCAGAGCGGTTGAATGCGCCGGTCTCGAAAACCGGTATGGGCTATCAGTCCATCGGGGGTTCGAATCCCCCCCTCTCCGTTCACAGACCCCGGCTAGAACGGTAAGCAGTCTGGCGAGGCTGGGTCACGTCAGCGCCAGCGGCGGCCAAATCGCCTCAGGCGCAGCGAGACAGCCTGCGCAGAGGCGGGCCTCGTTGCGAAAGGGGATCGCTCAGTGGAGACGGCTCATACCGACTGGTCGCATGCCTCCGGTCGAGAGCTGATGGACTGGTCGCGTCGCAGATAGGGCGTCCGCAGACGTTCGCACTCCGAACCATTTCCATCACGGCGTCGAGGAGACTATGCGTTGTCTCCGGCGGTCCGACCAGGCGGCGCGCGCAGCCGCGCGCCGGACGCTTTTGATCCGGGCGAGAGCAACGGAAAGCTGATGTCGATCCTCAGGCCACCGCCGGTTCTGGCGCTCGCGTGAATTGTGGCGTCGTGGCCGTCGGCGATCGCGTGGACGATGGCAAGACCGAGCCCGGTGCCATCAGTGGCGGGGCCTGGGTGAGTGCGAAGGCGCTGGAACGGTCGGAACAGGCGGTCGACCTCGCTCGCTGGGATCACGGGGCCGGTGTTCGCGATCGTGAGGACGGCGCGGCCCGCGGCGGTGTGCGTGGCGAGGTCGAGCCGGCCGTGGGGAATGTTGTGACGCAAGGCGTTTTCGACCAGGTTTGTCACGAGGTGCTGGACCAGTTCTGGGTTGCCGAGGGTGAGGGCGGGCTCGAGGGTTGTGATGCGCCGGAGCGGGTGAGGGTCGTGGGCTCGCATGACGTCGGCGGCGGTCGCGGCGAGGTCGATGGGCTCGCGTGGTAGTTGGTCGTACTCGCTGCGAGCGAGGGTGAGGAGCGCCTCGAGCAGCCGTTCCTGGCGCTTGCAGCCGGCAACGACGCACTCGCCCATCTTTCGCAGGGCGGTGGTGTCGGCGTCGGGGTCGGCGAGCGCGATGCCCGCGAGCGCGAGCTGGAGTGTGATCTCGCGTCGCAGTTCGTGAGCGGCGTAGGCGGCGAAGCACTCCACGGTTCAGTGCCCGGCGACGAAGCGGGCCACGATGGCCTTCGTGATGAAGCCGTGGGTGACGCCGACGCACGCGTCGCCCGCCTGCAGCACCGCGGGCTGATTCAGGTTGATCCCCGCGGCGGCGACCGTCTCATGGGTGATCTGGCCGCTGGTCGACGGATCCGGGAAAGTAGGAAAGCCATGGCTTCGGATGCAGCGGGCGAACGCCATGAAAGCGGCTTTGTGCGCCCGAGCCTGTGCGGCGGTCGTGTCTGTCCCACCGAACGGAAGCAAGTGCGCGCAATCCGGCAAGGCGGCTCGGAACGCAGGCGAGTGAGGCGCGGTCGGAGCGAGCTCGGCTTTGAGGTCCGAGAGGGTCGGAGTCGCAAGGCCCGCCACGCCGTCGTTGCGCATGCAACTGGTGAAGTCGAGGATCTCGCGCTGGGCGTGGGCGGGGTTGAGATCGCCGCCATTTTGCCCAGAAACACCAACTGTTGCGGAGGACTGCGAGCCACAGGCGGCGACGAGGATGGAGCACGCGGCAGCCGCGATCACAGCGGGACGGATGCGGTGGCGCGGGCGAATGAAACGGTGAACGGCTCGATTTCGCATGCCGCCGGACGCTAAGGATCGAACGCCTTGGTGTCGTCGCCCGGGGGAACGAACTTGCCGTCGCTCGTGAGAGCGAGCCGGAACGTGGCTCTGCCGGAGCGTCCCTCTCACGTATGACCCTCCCAGGAGTGATGACCCCCTTTCGGAGGCATGGCAACCTGCTTCTCATGAACATTGCGGCGACGCTCAGATCAGAGCCGGTGACGCGGTTCGTGGAGAGCGCACGCGATGGGCTCGCGCTGACATTCGTCGGTCGCGGCGAGCCAGGTCCGCGGGTCGGCCGACGGTGGGAGCAGCTCATGACGACCGCCGCGATCGTCGGCACGATCCTGATCAGTCTGTCGCTGCTCGCAGTCGCGGTGCGGGGCAACGGTTCGGGGAGGGGCGACGAACTTGCCGCGGTGTTCGCCGGCCTGCTGTTGCTGGCACCTCGGTTTCGGCTGACGGCCTGGCGCCTCGGATTGTTCATTTCGCTGGCGGTCGGCATCGCTGGGGAGCACGCGAAGGCCGCGACGTTGGAGATGGTGGTGCTGGTTGTGCTGTTCTGCGTGGCCGCGGCCGTCGTCCAGCGGATCGTGCTGTGGTGGATGTGTGGCCTGATGCTTGCGGTCCTCTGGATCGCGATGCCCGTCGAGGCAGGCACGAACGCGCTCGGATTGTCCGGCCTGATCGTCGCGGCGGCCGTGGCGATGGACGCAATCCGGGGGTGGCGACAGACCCGCGAGGCGCTCGTGGTCGAGACCGAGCACGCCGAGGAGGAGCAGGCCCGCCGGGCGGTCTTAGAGGAGCGGGCACGGATCGGGCGCGAGCTGCATGACGTCGTCGCGCATCACATGTCGTTGATCGCGGTCCAGGCGGAGACGGCCCCCTACCGAGTCGGTGAAATCCCGGAACCCGTCAGCGGCGAGTTCACCGCGATCAGCGCGACCGCGCGCACCGCGCTGGCGGAGATGCGTCGGCTGCTCGGCGTGCTCCGCAACGACGAGGAGGCGGCGCGGACGCCGCAGCCCCAGATCGACGAGATCGACGAAATGATCACCACAGCCCGCAACGCCGGCATCGCGGTCGACTACACGCCGGCTGGCGCTCTCGAGTGCGTGCCCCAGAGCATCGGGTTGTGCGCCTACCGGATCGTCCAGGAGGCGCTGACCAACGCAAGCCGCCACGCGCCCGGCGCCGCGGTGACCGTGCATCTGGTCCGTAACGAGGACGGGCTGCGGCTCGAAGTGATCAACGGTCCCGGTCGCACGGCGGCGGCAGCCGACGACGACACGGCGCTCGGCCAGGGACTGACCGGTATGAGCGAGCGTGCGAGCCTGCTCGGCGGCGCGCTCACCGCCGGCGCGACAGCCGACGGTGGCTTCGCGGTCACCGCCGTCCTCCCGATCGATGACGTCTGACCAAACGGAAGCCGTGACCCGCTGCCTGATCGTCGACGACCAGGCAATGGTGCGCGAGGGGTTCGGCGCGCTGCTCGACGCCCAGCCGGGGCTGACCGTCGTCGGGCTGGCGGCCAACGGCGTGGAGGCCGTGAGGCTCGCCGGAGAGCTGAAGCCGGACGTCGTTTTGATGGACGTCCGCATGCCGGTGATGGACGGTCTGGTCGCGACCGCCGAGATCCTTGGCGGCGACTCGCCGGAGGAGCGCCCGCGGGTGCTGATCCTCACCACGTTCGACCTCGACGAGTACGTCTACGAGGCGCTGCGCGCCGGCGCGAGCGGCTTCCTGCTCAAGGACGCGCCGGGCGGAGAGCTCGTCCACGCGGTCCGAGTGGTCGCCGCCGGCGACGCCCTGCTCGCGCCGTCAATCACGAAGCGGCTGATCGCCGAGTTCGCCTCCCGCCGCGAGCGTCACGCGGGCACGCCGCAGGGGCTCGACGAACTGACCCCACGGGAACTCGAGGTCCTGCGACTGATCGCTCGCGGCATGTCCAACGCCGAGATCGGTCGAGAGCTGTTCATCACCGAGCAAACGACCAAGACCCACGTCGGCAGAATCCTGATGAAGCTGCATCTGCGCGACCGCGTGCAGGCGGTCGTCCTCGCCTACGAGTCCGGCCTGATCTCACCCGGGAAGTGATCGCCCAGCGTCTCGGCTTCGCGAAGGCTCAGGTGCAAATGCGCCGACCACTGTCCAGGACCGTCTGGAATCAGCCGCTCGCCAGAGTCGGCGGTGAAATGCGTCCCGGCGGCGCAGATGTCCCGCGGCTCCTCTGCACGGAAGCGACTGTCGGCTCGCGCCGCCACCAAAGTTCCGCGACGACCGGGGCAACCTCTCCGCCACGACCTCTGAGCGCATCCGCTTGATCGCCATCCGGCACTCTGACGGCTGCTCCAAGCGCAAACCAACGGGCAGGTGCTCACTGCGCCGCCCGGCCCGACGGCAATACGCGTCAGTCGTCCCAACCTCCGCTTTCCTCGACCGCTCATCAAAAAGTCCACGATGCCCTCGGGCGCCGGCCAGGATCGCCGGGTCTACGCGGGCCCCGCGTCCCTCCGCCCGATCCGGACGTCGCCCACGCATGCCATGTCAGCCGGCAAACGAGGGCGCGCTGCATACGTAGCGCGGCCCGTGCGCACGCGTTCTTGTGCCCCGCTTTTGGCGACGTGCGCGTCTCACAACGGAACGCTCACTGCGACGACTCCGAGATCCGCGGCAGCGGGTCTCGGGCGTAAGCCTGCCGCCGATTGGACGGGCATGGATCATCGGCTGAAGGACCAGCTCCTGGGCGCTTGGCTCGGCCATGCAGCATTGCTCTCCTTGGTCGATGAAACGAGCTCGCTCACATAGATCGACCGGGACACGCTTCGGAGCGGTCGGTGTCGGCTGTCGAGAGTGCCGGCGGCGGCCGCTTGAGTCCAGGCGCGACTCGTTGGGTGGCGGGCGCTCCTGAGTTAGGCTCCGCGGCGGATACCGGGGTCTGATACAGGAGATGACGGCCGCACATGTTCGACAGGCGCAAGCTGAGCCTTGACGGAGCGCAAGCCGAGGCGTTGGTGGTTGAGAAGACGGTCTACGCCGCCGGGGTCGAGAGCGGGGAGGCGAGCGCCTGCCGTTACCGGTTGCGGGTCGCCTTCCAAGACGGCGCGACCTCGGAGATCTCGTGCCGCGCGTTCGGCCGCACGCTGGCGGCGGCGGCGGTGGGGGACATCATCCCTGTGCGCTACGACCCGACGGACCGGTCGAAGATCGAGCTTGACCGCCGCGCATTGGTCGAGCAGGACGACGCAGCGGAGCGCGAAGCGGTCGCCGAGCGCCTCGCGCGAGGCGAGGCGGCGCTGGGTCTGCCCTCGACCACGGCTGCGGCCACTTCTGTGGGCGAGCCGCTTGAGCCCGACACGGGCGGCCTGCGCATTGGTGACGCCGATCGACATTTGATCGCGGAGGTCCTCAGTCAACACATGGTCGACGGCCGCCTGACCACCGAGGAGCTCGAAGACCGTCTCGGGACGCTGTACGCGTCACAGACGCGTGCGCAGGCACGGTCGGCGCTTGCCAGCCTTCCGACACTCGCTCGGTCCGGCGGGGACGATCACGCGGCGCTCGTCTTGCCAGACTGGGCGAGCGCGCCTGAGGCAGGGAGCACCCGATCGCCGGGATCGATACAGCCACGGCCGAGTGGTAGCCGCGTTGCGCCGGTTCCGACGGACGGGGAGATGAACACTGCGTATCGGCGCTGGCGCGCGAAGGCGGAGACGACCAAGGCAGCTCAGGCTGCACACCAGCAGGCAGAGGCGTCCGGTGATCCGAAGGAGGCGGCCCTCGCGTTCAAGCTCAAGATCAGTCGGGGCGAGGAGAAAACCGCGCGGGCGAAATTGGATCAGCTGCGCACACGCAGACCGGACTGGACGGCCGGGGATCGCTAGTGGAGCGATCAACGGCATCCCGCGTTGATCCGCCGCCTCAGCGCGCGGCATCGCGGAGCTGACGCACACGGCGTCGCGCCGATCGTGACCGCAGCGATCCTCGGTCTCAGACATGCTGGACTCATCGGACAAGCGACGCGCCCGATGAGGTGGTCGGCGGCGGCGCGGCGCGGGGAACCGGCCGGGCTGCGGGTTCGCTGGTGACGCTGGCTCTCGTACCGTTGATTGGCCATGAGAAAGAGCGCCAGCCGTGCCGAGATTCGGGCTCAGCTCACCGCGGGCGAGCGTGCCTTTCTCTGGGTGTGGATGGTCGTGTTCTGCGTTCTCCCGACCGGCGCTGGCTGCCTCGTGATCTTTGGTCGCGGAACGGCGCGCGCGGTGGGCGTGGTGCTGCTTCTCGTCTCGCTCGTGCTGCTGGCGATCCCGATCTCCCCGTTTCTCAGGCGGCGGATTCAGACGAGGGCTGGCCAGCGATCAGCGCGGCCTTGATGCCCGATGTCAACGCCGGACGCGCGGCGGTGTAGACCGGTAGCGTGGACACCACAGTGGCATTGGTCGTGCTCTTGTCATCGTGCTCGTCTTTGTCGGATATATGGTCGCGGCCGTACGGTTCGCCCGGCGCCATCCGCGTCCCGACTGACCGGGTCAGGCCAATGACATGGGGAACTCGATCTCGGGCTTCTGGCGCTACGTATTGCGCAAGCGCGAATCAACCAGCCGCAGGAAGGACCAACCGGGTAGTCGGCGATGACGTTCCGGGCGGCGGGGTGGGGTGCGATGACGGCGGCCTCTGCGCCCGGCCACACGCCGGCGGCCTGGGGGTGGGTTCCTGCCGTGCGCAGCCCGCTCACACCGACGCCGCGCTCGGAAAACATCGACCATCGCACGCTCTCGGCTTCTGATCCCCGCGGCGCCGTGGCCGTCTCAGCCGGGAACGCTCAGCGAGCGCTTCGTGTCACGCGCGCTTGCGATCGCGCCGTAACCCGGCCGGTGAACCTCCGTTGAGTGGCAAATCGCTCGTCCGGCCGAGCGGGTCTACGGCATCCTGCCGGTTCGTCGGCAGCGATCCGGACCGATTTGGCCAGCTTCTCCGTCAGCAGCTCGCCGGCGACGCTGAACCACTGACACCACGCCGCGCCAGCCCCAAAGCTGGCGTCCGCGTCTCAGGAACCAACGATCGATGAGCGGTCCAGGCTCGACGGCAGCGACGGCTCAAATGCACTGTCGGGATCGGGCGCCGCTAGAAGCTGCGGGGATCTCCGAGGGGTCCACATCGATGCGAGGGCGTCAGGGGTGAGAGGCCGGGCGAACAGATAGCCCTGGGCGGCGTCGCAACCGATGGCGGTGAGCTCGTCGCGCTGGGTTTCGGTTTCGACGCCTTCGGCGGTGGCGGTCATTCCAAGGGCATGCGCCATTCGAGTCACGGCGGTGATGATCTCGCGGTCCCGGGAACCGCCGCCGAGCTGTGAGACGAAGCTGCGATCGATCTTGAGGATGTTGGTCTGAAGCTGGCGCAGGTGTGCGAGGGTCGAATAGCCCGTCCCGAAGTCATCCAGGGCGATTCTCACCCCGAGCTTGGCGAGGCCCTCGATAGCGTGATGCGCGTCGCCCAGCTCGCCCAACACCACGTTCTCGGTGATCTCGAGGACCAGCCTGGTCGGGGCGATCTCATACCGCGCCAGTGTTGCCGCGACTCGCTTGGCCAGCTCGTGATCGCGAAGCTCGCGACCTGAGACGTTGACCCCGATCGTGAAATGCTCAGGGCAGCTACCTTCGCTGATCCACGACGCGAGCTGCCGGCACGCCTCGTTGAGAACGAACTCTCCGATCGCGCCAATGAGCCCTCGCAGCTCGGCGACCGGGATGAACTCGGCGGGCGCGATCACGCCGCGCTCGGGGTGACGCCAGCGCACGAGTGCCTCGGCGCCCCGCATCGAGCCGTCCCGCAGGTCGAACACCGGCTGGTAGAGCACGAACAGCGCCGACTCGTCGATCGCGCGCCGAAGCTCTGCAGCCAGAACTCGACTCGAACCGACACCGCTGCGAAGTTCCGTCGTGTAGACCTCGAAGCGGTTACCGCCGCTGCGTTTGGCTGCGTACATCGCGAGGTCGGCCTGCTGGAGGAGCTCCTCAGGTGATGCCGCGCACTCCCTGGTGACGACGGCTCCAAGACTGCAGGTGACAGTCAGATCATGACGGCCGTCATGCCGCGGCGCGCAGACAGCACGCATGACGCGATCGCAGATCAGCTCGACATCATCGTCGTCGCGTAGCTCGGTGAAGAGGACCACGAATTCGTCCCCACCGAGGCGAGCGACTGTGTCCCCGTGGCGCGAGATCCGCGTCAAGCTCTGGCCGATATCGCGCAGCACGCGATCACCGACCTCGTGCCCGAGCGTGTCGTTGATGCTCTTGAAGTCGTCTAGGTCGATGAACAACACTGCGACCCGGCCAGGCCGCCCTTCTCGGCTGACCAGTGTGTGCTGGAGGCGTTCCATGAGCGCGGGCCGGTTCGCCAGCCCGGTGACGGTGTCATGGTGCGCCTGATAGGTCAGCGCCGCCTGGGCCTCGACCTGCGCGGTGATATCGCGCGACAGACCGAACGTGCCGATGATCTGCCCCGATTCATCGAACAGGGGCTGCTTGGTGGTCGAACTCCAGGCGTCAGGACGATCGTGGAACGTCTCGCGTTGCAGCTTCCCGACCAAGGGCTCGCCGGTCCGGATGATCCGCTGCTCGTCCTCCAACGCCGCCTGGGCGTGCGCCCGGGTGAAGATATCGAAGTCCGTCTTACCGATCACGTCCTCGAGTGAGCGGCCGCTGTGATATGCGCTCAGCCAGCCAGCACTTACGAACAGGAACCGGCTTTCACGGTCCTTGAAGAAGATGCGTTCCTCGGAGCTGGCCAGCAGGTTACGCATGCAGACACGCTCGATCTCGTGCTGCGCCGAGAGCGTGTCAGACCAGGCAGGTGGCAACGTCGTCATGAGTCGTTCCGTAGGGCCGCCCCGACTCCTAGGGCGGCGCACCCTCTGATATCGGCAATACGGCAAACGGACTGAAGATTCCGGGATACGACGCTCCTGCGCCGCCGCGGTAATCATGTGCTCCTCCACTCCGGCGCTCTCGGTTCCGGTCGTGATCGGATAGTTGAGTCGCGTGAACCGATCCACCAGCTCCAGCCGATACCTCGTCAGGCTTGCAGTTTTGGGCCTTGTGCTGATGGCGCTCGGTGCGCTACCGGTCTGGCGTGTCACCCCGATTGGATGGCTTCTTGCCGTCGTGGGCGCCCTGTTGCTGTCTGGCAGACGCCTCGTCGTCGCGTTGGCGGCTGCAGGCTCGGCGGCGAGGCCCAATCACAGGGTGGAGGGCAGACTTTCGTCATGGATCTGTTCCGTTCGAACAAATGGCCACCATCAGCCTGGCGGGACAGGCATCGCCCGCCCTCCTAGAGGCCTTTCGCATGCGTCCGTAAAGATCGCTCACTGGACCTCCGAGCGCTCGCCACGCGTGACGTGAGCCGGCAGTCAGGTCGTGTCACAAGCCCAACGCTCAGCGGACACCACGACCTTGCCGGCCAGTCGGCCAATTCGTCGAGGGTGCTTGCCGACCGTGGTGGGACCGAAGAAGCTAATCCGGATGGACCCCCTCACGGATCCGCGCTCACTACCCACCGAGGAGCTCAAGCTCCTTTCCAGGAGCTCGTTTCCCAATGCGCCACGGTCGAGGTTTGGGCCCAGAGCAGGCGCCGCGGTCGCGCGCCGTCGTCGCGATTGGGGTCGGCGAGGGGACACTCTCGAGCAGTCGCTGAACGGATGTTGCTGTCAGGACGAACCACGAGACGCCGGTGTTGATGAGTGCCGGGCGCGGAACGAGCGCAAGAGCACGAGTCGCGGCTGGGATCGGCCAGCCCCAACCTGATCGATAGCCGGACTTCTCGGCCAGAATGGCGTCGCTAGTCCCCCGGCACTAGGACTCCGGAACTGCCCCCGCACGGCGATGACGCGGAGGTCGCGACCGGCTATGCACCGTCACGCGCACCCGCCGGCGTTCCCACCAGGCCCAGGCGCCCATCACGATGGCGGCGTAGATCCACCCGACAAGGACGTCGAAGAAGTAGTGCTCGCCCGTGGCCATAAGCGTCAGCCCCATGGCCAGTGGATAGAGCGCAAGCAACGGCCGCAGCGGGCGGCGCACGCGAGGCCAGAGAAACAACGCCACCAGCATCGCTAACGCCGAGTGAAGCGACGGCACCGCGGCGACCTGGTTCGCGGTTGCCTGGCCCTCGTTGAACAACTCGACCGTCCTGCCGCCGATCACCTGCCAGCCGTCTGCCG
The DNA here is from genome assembly GCA_963708835.1 of uncultured Actinomycetota bacterium. Classification (GTDB taxonomy): domain Bacteria; phylum Actinomycetota; class Thermoleophilia; order Solirubrobacterales; family Solirubrobacteraceae; genus Palsa-465. The sequence goes on from CAVPUB010000007.1 coordinate 659,279, forward strand.
TGGTGCGCGCGACGCGGTGCAGCAGACCCATGTCGGCGGCCATCCACGGCGGGGCGGCCGGAAAGGCGATGTAGGTCGCGACGCCGGCGGCGAACAGGGTGACCAGCCGTCGGGCGAAGCGCAGGAACTCGAGCCGGTCGCGCGCCCACAGCAACCCCGCGACGATGAACGGGACGACGAAATAGGACGTGTAGATCAGCGTGAAGGCGACGTCGACCCAGTTGACGACCCTGGAATCGTTCACGTGCGCCTGCAGCCACTGGGTTGGCGTCGTACCGAAGAACACGAAGCGGTCGAAGTCGATCATCACGTGGACATGGACGCCGACCCCGAGGGAGTCGGCCGCGCCGCGCGTGAAGTCATAGGCGCTCAACAGGATCACCATCGGCAGCCAGTCGCGCGCGAGCCGAAGTGCCTCGCGCCACGGCCGGCCAAGCGACGCGCAGGCGAGCGCCCCGCACACCCAGGCAACGACCAGCTCGCGCTGCACGGGAATCCCATAGTGGGCGGTCCAGACCCCGAGCGAGATGGAGTACAGGACAAGGACGCCGCGGCGCACTGCCAGCCAGTGCCCGAACCCCGAGCCCAACGATTCCTCGCCCCCGACGCGCACTAAGTCTGTCGCCGTCACAGAGAAGAATCTAATCCCCGCTTCCCCAGCTCGACCAACAGGAGTCTCGGCGACCTTGAGTCTGTGGTCGGTAAACGAGACCGTCGGCCGCCATCGGTCGGCTATGCGTCACTGGCTCCGGTCAACGAACGTCCGTCTGAGCGCCCCCACAGCGTGATCACCAAATGGTGAGATGGGTCGCACCGGTCCCGCAGCTTGGGGTGACGCGAGGGAAGGCGGTGCTGCGACGTGCAGTCTGAGCGGCCGGTGCGGACGACAAGCGGATCGGCTAGTGAGACTGACTCCGCGACGAAGCAGGAGTTGGGGGCGAGGCCGAAGCCCGGCTGCGACAATGCCTCAATGGATGGTGCTTAGAGCGCGGACGCGCAACGGATCCTGAACGATTTGCAGGAGAAGGTACGAGCGCCAACAACAGGGTCAGTGCGCCCCGGGTGGCGGGCCTCGCTTGCAGTGAACCGATCATCGACTGTGGCGTGACGTACGTCTAGGGAATACGAATGCGTCGGCGCCAGAGGTCAAATGGGGGCTGGTGGGCTTGAGCCCTCCGAGCTGGCCCGCCCTGTCGCGGGACAGCCTGCCAGTGTTCGCTGACGAACGCTCATCGGACAGTCGGGGGTGGAGATGGCGGCAACTCGCGGTCGCGGAGAGCCGCCGCCGGACGAGTCTGACCGACGCGCTATCGCGGCACGAACACCGCGATACCGCGTAGAGGGCCACTCGGTGCCAGCCGCTTGGTGCGTTGGTTGGCGATGCTTCTAGGGAGGCTCTTGGGTAGTCCAGGGCGGGACCCCGTCAGAAAGATCGCGTCCGCTGACCAGCATTCCCCTGAGGGCCTGCTCCGTACGTAGAAAATCGGCTTCGGCGAGATGGCCAAGACCCGGGTCCCGCCCAGATACTCAACGAGAAGGCCCACGCGGAGATCTGCGACGGTCACGTACCTCGAAGAGGCCACGTCCCCGAGAAAAGGCCCTGTACACGCTCACCGGACACAGAGCGGCTGCCGCCGCATCTCACGTAGCAACGTTCACCGGACTCGTGAGGTTCCGGCGCTTCGGCTCGCGCGTCCCGGGTATGCAAACCTGGGAATGGTCGCGTTTCGCACTGCCATGGATCACCCCGATGCGGTGACACGGCTGGTGGTGATGGACGGTCTCCCGGTCGTGGAGCATCTCGAGCGCCTCAACGAGGCGTTCGTGCGCGCCTGGTGGCACTGGTGGTTTCTCGGCCAGACCCAGAAGCCGGCGGAGGAGGCCATCAACCTCGATCCGGATGCCTGGTATCGCACTCCCTCACCGGCCGAGATGGGCGAGGAGAACCACGCCGACGTCTGGGCAGCGTTGCGCGATCCGGCGGTTGTCCATGGCATGTGCGAGGACTACCGCGCGGGGCTGCGCATCGACCGTGCGCACGAAGAAGCCGACCGGGCCGCGGGTCGCCGAATCGCGTGCCCGATGCTCCTCCTAGCCGCGACAGAGGACGACATCGACATCCACGGTGACCCGGCAGCGATCTGGCGATCCTGGGTCGCCGGCGAACTTCGCAGCGTGCCCATCCACTCAGGGCACCATCAGGCCGAGCAGGCACCCGAAGAGCTCACGCAGGCGCTCCTTGAATTCCTTAGCGCCCCGACTCGCTCGTGGCCCACATCCATCGACTCCAGCGCACGCCAACCGGGCTGACCGCACCCCCGTTCGAGACTCGGCCGAGAGGGACTACGCGATAACGATCGCCGCGTGTCCCAGCGGACCAAGGTCGGCGACGACATGGTCTCCCGGCCAGACCGGCGCACGGACGATCGGCCCGGTGATCACCCAATCACCACGCAGTAGCGACTCCCCCTTGGCCGACAAGCAGTCTGACAATTGCGCGAGAAGGTCGACGTAGCCGCCTTCGAGAAACGCGCCGGCGCGGAGATGGCCATTGATCAGCAGCCGGCCATCGACCGCTGACAACCGTGGTCGAGTCGGGCCAAAGCAGACAGCGCGATGACCAAGGTCGGCGGCGAGCAGTTCTGTCCGGGGCCAGCTCTCATCGACAAAGCCGACAAGTTCCAAGGCCGCCGCGTATCCGACGATCCTTCCCTGTGGGCCGATCTGCAGCGCGAGGGTGGCCTCTGCGTGGAGAGCCAGATCGGCACCCGCGTCGTAGGTGCCGTCTGATCCGACGACGGTGTCGCTCGTGAGATACCCGAATACGAGGGCGCGCGAGAAGCGGCGGCGGTCGAGAGCGGCGATTTTCCACCCGACGCGGCGGCCACCACGACGTCTGCCCTGACGCCACGGTTGAAGCTGGACGTGAACGACGAATCCCCCTTACTAGGACAGCGTCCTAGGTGACTGCGCTGAAAACCGGGCGCCGAAACAATTTCGATGGCTCCTCCACGCCAGTCGTTCGACGGTGGACGCGGGTCGGAGACGGGCACAGACGCCGTTAGGACGGGGCGCGACGAACCCGGCCGGGCCGGCGAAGGTCCTGATGAACTCACTGACCCCTCGGGACCTAGCGCGGCGTGGACATGTCAGGTTTCGGCACCGGGGACGGGGTAGGCAGGCCGCACAACACGAGTTTGGAGGCGTCCCGATGAAGGCAGTGACATTCCACGGCAAGCGCGATGTGCGCGTCGACACCGTGCCCGATCCGCAGATCGAGCACCCTACCGACGCGGTCATCAAGGTTACGTCCACTGGGATCTGCGGCTCAGACCTCCATCTCTACGAGGTCATGGGCGCGTTCATGGACGAGGGCGACATCCTGGGCCACGAGCCGATGGGGATCGTGCAGGAGGTTGGCGCCGACGTGGTGCACATCCAGCCCGGGGACCGCGTCGTGGTCCCGTTCAACATCTCCTGTGGGCACTGCTACATGTGCGACCAGCTGCTCTTCTCACAGTGCGAGACCACGCAGGTACGCGACCAGCACAAGGGCGCCGCGCTGCTGGGCTACACGAAGCTGTACGGGCAGGTGCCCGGCGGCCAGGCTGAATACCTCCGTGTTCCTCAGGCGCACTTCGGGCCGATCAAGGTGCCCGAGGGTCCGCCGGACGAGCGCTTCGTATACCTGTCCGACGTCCTGCCCACGGCCTGGCAAGCGGTTCAGTATGCGGCCGTTCCCGATGGCGGGACGGTCGCCGTCTACGGCCTGGGGCCGATCGGACAGATGAGCGCGCGGATCGCGCGCCACCTGGGCGCCACCCGCGTGTTCGGCATCGACCTGGTCCCCGAACGCCTGGAGATGGCCGCCCGCCACGGCATCGAGCCGGTCGACGCTCGCGGCGGCGATCCGGTCGAGGCCCTGCGCGCGCAGACCGACGGTCGAGGCCCGGACTCGGTCATCGACGCCGTCGGCATGGAGGCCCACGGGTCACCCCTGGGCAAACTCGCCCACCAGATCGCCGGCATGCTGCCCGACGCGGTCACCCGGGTGATGATGGACAAGGCCGGCATCGACCGTCTCAGCGTCCTGCACAACGCCATCGACGCCGTGCGCCGCGGCGGCACGATCTCGCTCAGCGGCGTCTACGGGGGCTCGGCCGATCCCATGCCGATGATGGATCTGTTCGACAAGCAGATCCAGCTGCGGATGGGCCAGGCCAACGTCCGGCGCTGGGTCAACGACATCATGCCGCTGTTGGAGGACGACGCCGACCCGCTCGGCGTTCAGGACCTTGCCACGCACAAGCTGCCGCTCGACGAGGCCCCTCACGCCTACGAGATCTTCCAGAAGAAGCAGGACGGCGCCATCAAGATCCTCCTGCAACCATGACCGTGCACCCGCCCCATCGGGCGCACGCTGCGCGGCCCGCGCACGGACGCGCATGACTCGCCGCGAGCCATGTTTCGTCGTCCACAAGCACGCGGCGAGCACGCTGCACTACGACTTTCGGCTGGAGGTGGGCGGCGTGCTGCGCTCTTGGGCCGTCCCCAAGGGACCGTCCACCGACCCGCGCCAGAAGCGCTTGGCCGTGCAGGTCGAGGACCACTCCCTGGGATACGCGGACTACGAAGGCACCATCGAGGACGGCAACTACGGGGCGGGGCAGGTAATCGTCTGGGACGAGGGGGCCTATCGCAACCTCGACGACGACCGCTCGATGGCCGAGGCGCTCGACGCCGGTCACGCCAGGTTCTGGCTCGATGGTCACAAGCTGACCGGCGGATGGACGCTTCAGCGCATGCGCGACGGCGCCAAACCCCAATGGCTGCTCATCAAGCGCGGCGACGAGGGCGCCGACGCTCGCCGCAACCCGGCGAGCACGCAGCCTGAGTCGGTGAAGTCAGGGCGCACCGTCGAGGATCTCGCACGCGAGGACTAAGCGCACAGAGGCGGCGACGTCGCCACGGAAAAAATGTGATCGGACACATCCGCGGGGCAGAGCGGACACATGCGTATCGGATATTTCCTCTCAAGCGAAGAATGGGGCCCGCAGGATCTCGTGTCCCAGGCGGTCAAGGCGCGTGACGCAGGGTTCCAGGGGCTGTGGATCTCCGACCACATCCACCCCTGGAACGACACGCAGGGCCACAGCCCGTTCGTGTGGGCCACGATCGGCGCCATCGCCCAAGCCGGCCTCGGGCTGCCGGTGACCACCGCAGTGACCTGCCCGACCATACGGATCCACCCCGCGATCATCGCTCACGCCGGCGCAACCGCCGCGGTCCTGCTCGACGGCAAGTTCAGCCTCGGCGTCGGCTCCGGCGAGGCACTCAACGAGCACGTGCTCGGCGACCCATGGCCCGAGGCGGCGGAACGCCTCGAGATGCTCGAGGAGGCCATCACCGTGATCCGCACGCTGTGGGCCGGCGGCGTCCAATCACATCGAGGCCGTCACTACCGCGTCGCGCACACGCGCATCTACGATCTCCCGGAGACCACGCCCCAGATCATCGTCTCCGGGTTTGGTCCGCGCGGAGTCGATCTTGCGGCCAAGGTCGGCGACGGCTACGCCACGGTCGGCCCTGACGCGGAATCGGTCGATCGCTACCGCGCGCAGGGTGGGACCGGTCCCGTCCAGGGCGGCCTCAAGGTCTGCTACGGCGCCGACGCGTCCGCGGCGCGCGCCACCGTCCACCGCCTCTGGCCCAACGAGGCGCTCCCCGGCGAACTGGCGCAGATCCTGCCCACCCCGGCCCACTTCGAGCAGGCCAGTGAGCTCGTCACCGAGGATCTGGCCACGGCCGACGTGCCGTGCGGCCCCGACATCGACGAGCACCTGGCCGCCATCCGCGCCTACGCCGACGCGGGCTTCGATGAGCTCTACATCAACCAGATCGGGCCCCAGCAAGACGAGTTCTTCGCCGCCTACCGCGACCACGTGCTGCCGCGCCTGTGAGTCGACTGTTCGACACCGGACACGGAAGTGTCTGCGCCCGGTGATCGGGTAGTCGGCCCGCGAGAACGCTCGCGCTTCGTCCACCTCACCCAACTCACAGGGAGTTGACACGCATGTCCCAGACCGTCGCCGCCTTCATGCTCGACCGCCTCCGGCAGTGGGGCGTCAATCGCATCTACGGGTACCCGGGCGACGGCATCAACGGCCTGCTCGGCGCGTTCCACGAATTCGAGGACGAGATCGAGTTCGTGCAGACCCGCCACGAGGAGATCGCCGCGTTTGCCGCCTGCGCGCACGGGAAGCTCACGGGCGAGGTCGGAGTGTGCATGGCCACCTCCGGGCCCGGCGCCATCCATCTGCTCAACGGCCTCTACGACGCCAAGCTCGACCACGCCCCTGTCGTCGCCATCGTCGGCCAGCAGGCCCGGATGGCGATCGGCTCCAACTTCCAGCAGGAGGTCGACCTCACCACCCTCTTCAAGGACGTAGCCGGCGAGTTCGTGCAGATGTGCATCGCCCCCGAGCAGGCGGCGCACCTCATCGACCGCGCGATGCGTATCGCCAAGGCGACGCGGTCGCCGACCTGCGTGATCGTGCCCAACGACATCCAGGAGGCGGAGTACGCCGAGCCACCTCGCGCCCACGGGGCGGTCCCGTCGTCGGTCGGTTTTCTCGAGCCGGTCATCCGTCCCCATGACGCCGACCTGCAGCGCGCCGCCGATGTCCTCAACGCCGGGGAGCGCGTGGCGATCCTGGTCGGCCAGGGCGCCATCGGCGCTGAGAAGGAGGTCCTGGAGGTCGCCGAACTTCTCGGCGCCGGCGTGGCCAAGGCGCTCAACGGCCGCGCTGCCGTGCCCGACACCGTCCCGTTCGTGACCGGTTCCATCGGCCTGCTGGGATCAAAGCCGACGTACGAGATGATCGAGAGCTGCGACACGCTGCTGATGGTCGGCTCGAGCTTTCCCTACTCGGAGTGGCTGCCAGAGCCCGGGCAGGCGCGCGGCATCCAGATCGACATCGACCCGCGCATGATCGGGATCCGCTACCCGATGGAACTCAACCTCGTCGGCGAGAGCGCCGAGACGCTGCGCGCGCTCATCCCTCTGTTGCAGCGCAAGGAGGACCGCGGTTGGCGCGAGGCCATCGAGGGCAACGTCGCCCGCTGGTGGGAGATTCTTGACGCCCAGGCCCACGAGGCCGCCGAGCCGCTCAACCCGCAGCTCCTGTTTCACGAGCTCAGCAAGCGCCTGCCCGACCAGGCCATCCTCACCAGCGACTCGGGGTCGGGAACGGACTGGTGGGCGCGCCACCTGCGAATGCGGACCGGCATGAAGGCGGCGCTGTCGGGCACGCTGGCCAGCATGTGCCCCGCGGTGCCCTACGCGCTGGCGGCCAAGTTCGCCTACCCCGACAGGCCGGTCATCGCCACCATCGGCGACGGGGCGATGCAGATGCTCGGCAACCTCGCGCTCATCGACGTGGCGCGCTACCAGGACCGTTGGGCCAACCGCCAGCTGGTCGTGCTCGTGCTCCACAACAACGACCTCAACCAGGTCACATGGGAGCAGCGCGTGATGTCCGGTGATCCCAGGCTCGCGGTCTCCCAGACGCTGCCCGACTTCCCGTACGCCCGCTACGCCGAGCTGATCGGTCTCAAGGGGATCCGGGTGGCCACCCCGGACGCCGTCGGACAGGCGTGGGACGACGCCCTGGCGGCAGGGCGCCCCGCCGTGATCGAAGCGATCACCGATCCGGAGGTGCCGCCGCTGCCACCTCACATCACCTTCGAACAGGCGCAGGAGCTCGCGCATGCGTTGCCGGGAGATCCGGCACGAGGTCAGATCATCCGCAATGCGCTGAAGGGCAAGATCGACGAGCTGGTTCACCGCTGACATGCGCGCCGTCGCCCCCCGCACGCCCGTCAAGCGCTGGCTCTGGAATCTGCGCGCCGGCCGGATCCAGAAGACGCTGGCGACAACCGCGGCGCTGAGCGGACTGCCGCTCGGCATCGAGATGTACCTGGAGCACTACAAGGGCTCATTCGGAGACATCTGGATGTGGAGCCCGATCGTCACCAGCCCGCTGGTCAGCGCCGCCGGGGTGGCGGGGATGCGCTCACCCGCGGCGGCGCGCACGGTGCTGCCGGCCGCCGGAGCCGCCTACGCGCTCAACGGGCTCATCGGCACCTACACGCACCTGCGGGGGGTCGCGCGCAAGCCGGGCGGGTTCTCCGAGCCGACTTACAACCTGGTGATGGGTCCGCCGCTGCTGGCTCCCGGGTCGCTCATGCTCGTCGGCGCGATCGCCCTCCTGGCAGGGATCGCGCAGCGGGAGCGCTGACGTGGCCCTCGATTTCCGCCACGCCGACCATCTGCCCAAGCGCCGCTCGGACGGGCAGGCGGCGGATCCATACGAGCTGCCGCGCCAGCGCCATGGCCGCACGCCGCAGATGCATGGCCGCTACCCCGACTTCGACGTGCTCGAGCAGGCGGGCCACTGGGATCCGGTCACCCGCCAAATGGTGCTCAAGCGCGTCCACGAGGTGCCCGAGATCCGCTTCTTCTCCACCGGAGAGGCGGCCAGCTTGAGCGCGCTGTGCGACCTGCTCACGGCCCAGGACTCAGAGCCCCGGATCCCGCTCATCAACTACATCGATGAGAAATACGACCACGGCGACCTCGACGGCTTCCAGTTTGACGACATGCCCGACGACCGTGACGCCTGGCGCCTGGTGGCCCGTGGGCTGGACGAGCAGGCCACCCGGCGGGCGGGCGCCACCTCGTTTGAGGCCGCTGACACGGAGCTGCAGCTGGGGATCGTCGCCGACTTCGCCGCGGGCAAACTAGATGGCGGAGCGTGGGAGGAGCTCAACGTCGCCCGCGCCTTCGGGCTGGTGATGCGCGTGACCCTCGCCTGCTTCTACTCCCACCCGTGGGCGTGGAACGAGATCGGGTTCGGTGGCCCGGCCTATCCGCGCGGCTACAGCCGCTTCGGCAGTCCCGACCTCCAGCGGGCCGAGCGCGAGACGTGGGAGGGCGCCGAGCACTACGACCGCGATCCCGTCAGCGGCAAGCTCGAGACACCGCCGGGATGACGCCGCCGGCCGGCAGTCTCATAAAGGGCGTGACCCGCATGCCCCACGACAACGACTCGCCGTGGCTGCTTCACCCCCACCGCCGAGGCCTGCAGAACCTCGACCGGATGCGCCGCTACGGACCGTCTGACCCGGTGGATCTCGTCATTGTCGGCGCGGGCGCCGGCGGGGTCACCCTCGCCCAGCGGCTGGCCCGGGCGGGCTGGCGGATCGTCATCCTCGAACGCGGCCCCTTCTGGGATCCTGATCGCGACTGGGTCTCCGACGAGAAGGGCGCTGCCCCCATCTACTGGACCGACAAGCGCATCATCGCCGGTGAGGACCCGGTGGAGATGGGCAAGAACAACTGCGGCGTCGGCGTCGGCGGGTCGATGACGCACTTCGCCGGCTATGTCCCGCGCCTGCACCCGTCTGACTTCGAGGTCAATACCCGCGACGGCGTCGCCGTCGACTGGCCGATCTCATACGAGCAGCTCAAGGCATCGTTCGAGCGGGTCGAACGGGAGCTGCCGGTGGCCGGCCAGGACTGGCCGTGGGGGGACCCCCACACCTACCCCCACGCACCGCACCCCATCTCAGGCGCAGCGGCGGTCGCCTGGCGCGGAGCCGAGGAGTGCGGCATCGAGATGCGCGTCGGGCCGGTCTCGATCACCAACGGCCGCTTTGGCAACCGGCCCCATTGCATCTACCGTGGATTCTGCCTGCAGGGATGCAAGGTCAACGCCAAGGCCAGCCCGCTCATCACTCACCTTCCCGATGCGATCGAGCGCGGCGTGGAGGTCAGAGCCGACGCGATGGCCGTCCGCGTCGAGATCGACGAGAGCACCGGACGGGCCACCGGTGTGACCTACGTCAGTGACGGCGCGACCCACTTCGTCGGTTCCGACGCCGTCGCCGTCTGCGGGTACGCGATCGAGACCCCGCGCCTGCTGCTGCACTCAACCAGCCGGCGCTTCCCCGACGGGCTGGGCAATGACAACGACCAGGTCGGGCGCTACGTCATGGTGCAGGGCGCCACCCAGGTCGCCGGCCGCTTCCCCGAGGACCTGCGCATGTACAAGGCGCCGCCCCCCGAGGTCTCCAGCGAGCAGTTCTACGAGACCGACGCGGACCGTGGCTTCGCCCGTGGGTTCTCCATTCAGACTGTCTCGCCGCTGCCCATCGGCTGGGCCGAGCACGTCCACGGCGACGGCCACTGGGGCCACGCGCTGCGTGCCTACATGCGCGACTACAACCATTGGAGCGTCCTGGGAGTGCTCTGCGAGCTGCTCCCCCAGGCGGACAACCGCGTCACCCTGGCCGATGAGACGGACGCCTTCGAAATGCCGGTGGCGAGGTTCAGCCATTCGATGTGTGACAACGACCGCGCGAACATCGCCTATGCCACCCGGACGATGCACCGCATCTGGGAGCACGCGGGCGCGCAGGACATCCTCGCCATCGACCGTTTCGCCCATCTCGTGGGCGGCGCGCGCATGGGGTTCTCCGCCGATGACAGCGTCGTCGACTCCTCCCACCGCATCTGGGGGGTCGACAACCTGTTCGTCGTCGACGGCAGCGTGCTGCCCACACAGGGCGCGGCCAACCCGGCCCTTGTGATCATGGCGCTCGCGGACCGGTGTGCGCGCCTGCTCGCCGAAAAGCGGGTGGCCCGATGAGCGCGCGCAGCGACGGCGAGGTCGTCGTCATCACCGGAGCCTCCGGTGGGATAGGGCGGGCCACCGCGCATGCCTTCGCCAAGCGGGGCGCGCGGATCGCGTTGCTGGCTCGCGGCGAGAAGGGCCTGGACGACTGCCGCAGAGAAGTGGAGTCGTTGGGCGGCATGGCGCTCTGTCTCCCCACCGACGTCGCCGATCACCGGCAGGTCGAGGCCGCCGCCGCGCGCGCCGAAGCCGAATTCGGGCCCATCGACGTCTGGGTCAACGACGCGATGGCGACGGTATTCGCCGCGTTTGCCGATGTGACCCCAGAGGAATACAAGCGCGCCACCGAGGTCACCTATCTCGGTGCCGTCTACGGGACCATGGCCGCCCTGCGGCGGATGCGCGCCCGGGATCGGGGGACGATCGTGCAGGTCGGCTCGGCGCTCTCGTACCGGGCGATCCCGCTGCAGTCGGCCTACTGCGGCTCCAAGTTCGCCATCCGCGGGTTCACCGACTCGATACGCACCGAGTTGCGGCACGAGCACAGCGCCGTCCACATGACCATGGTCCAGCTGCCCGGGGTGAACACCACCCAATTCAACTGGTGTCGCTCCAAGCTGCCTGACCATCCCCAGCCGGTCCCGCCCATCTATCAGCCCGAGATCCCCGCCGAGGCGATCTACTGGGCTGCGCACCATCGCCGCCGCGAGCTGTGGGTGGGCTACAGCACGCTGCAGGCGATCATCGGCACGAAGCTGTCGGCGCTCGCCGGAGACATCTACCTGGCCCGCACGGGCTTCTCCGGCCAGCAGATGACCGACCGGCCCGTCCCGCCGGATCGCCCCGACAACCTGTTCGAGCCCTTGCCGGACAAGGCTGCCACCCACGGCATCTTCGACGACCAGGCCAAGATGCGCAGCCCCCAGCTGTGGCTGTCCATTCACCGCAGGGCAGTCCTCGGCGCAGGCGCGGCGGCGGCCGCAGCCATCGGGGCCGCGCTGGGCGTCGCGCGGCGATGAGGGGCCCGGACACGCACGTCGCCGATGTGCGTGCCGCCGCGTACCGGGTGCCGACCGAGCAACCCGAATCCGACGGCACGCTCGAATGGGATGCCGTCACCGTCGTCGTCGCCGAGGTCGACGCGGGCGGCCACACCGGCTTGGGCTACACCTACACCGACGCCGCCGCGTCCGGCTTGATCGCAGGCACGCTCGGCGACGCTGTCCGCGGCCACGACGCGATGGCCACCAACGGGGCGTGGTGGGCCATGGTTCGCGCCATTCGCAACCTGGGCTGGCCCGGCATCAGCGCCACCGCGATCTCCGCCCTCGACGTGGCCCTGTGGGACCTCAAGGCCAGGCTCCTGGGAGTGTGCTTGGCCGATCTCCTTGGCCGTGCCCGGGATGCGGTCCCCATCTACGGGTCCGGCGGGCTCACGTCCTACCCGGAGAGCGAGCTGTGCCGGCAACTGGCCGACTGGGTGGCGCAGGGCATCACGCGCGTGAAGATGAAGGTGGGCCGCGAGCCCGGCGCCGATCCGGCACGCGTCCGCGCCGCCCGCGCGGCGATCGGCGAGGGCGCCGAGCTGTTCGTCGACGCCAACGGCGCCTACTCCCGGACCCAGGCGCTCTCGCTCGCCGAGACGTACGCGCAGGACGCCGGCGTGACCTGGTTCGAGGAGCCGGTGTCCTCCAACGATCTGGACGGGCTGGGCCGGATCCGCGACCGCGCCCCGCCAGGCATGTCGATCGCCGCCGGCGAGTACGGCTACGACCCCGGCTATTTTCGCCGCATGCTCGACGCGCAGGCTGTCGACGTGCTCCAGGCCGACGTGACCCGCGCGTGCGGGATCACCGGCCTGCAGACCGTCGCTGCGCTGTGCACGGCCTACGAGGTCCCCTTCTCGGCGCATTGCGCACCCCAGATCCACGCGCACGCCGGCTGCGCCATCGGACCGCTGCGCCACTGCGAGTACTTCCACACGCATGCGCGGGCCGAGCGGATCCTCTTCGACGGCGTGCTGGCCCCCATCGACGGAGCGCTGGTCCCGGACCCCGGCCGCCCCGGGCTGGGCATCGAACTCAAGGGCGCCGACGCGGAGCGTTACCGGGTGTGAGGCGCGCCGACCTTGCCGGGCTGGCCGACATCGGCGCGCCCCACATCCTCCGCGAGTACGCCCTCATCGCCGACGGCGAGCGCGGCGCGCTGATGGGGCCGCGTGGCGACATCTGCTGGATGTGCTTTCCCCGCTGGCATTCGGACGCGTGCTTTTCCACGCTCATCGGAGGGCAGGGAACGTACGCGGTCACGCCGCTGAGCCGGTTCGTGTGGGGCGGCTACTACGAGCACGGGCTCATCTGGTGTAACCGGTGGGTTACCGGCGAGGGCACCGTGGAATGCCGCGAGGCGCTCGCGCTGCCCTCCACCTCTGGGCGCGCCGTCATCCTGCGCCAGATCCGCGTGCGGGATGGCTTCGCGCGCGTGCGGGTCACGCTCGACCTGCGAGGCGCCTTCGGCGCAGAGCGGATGACCCGCTTGCGCCGCGATGACGATGGGTGCTGGAACGGGCATGTGGGCCGGACACGGATGACCTGGCTCGGCGCCGCGCAGGCCCAGCGCGTGTCCGACGGCAAGGGCGGAAAGCCGCTGGTCCTCGTCCTGGAACTCAGCGAGGGGGAGAGCCATGACCTGATGCTGATCCTCAGCGACGGTCAGAACCGGGAGCCGCCGGGTGGGCCCGAATGGTCTCCCGAGGCGGCGTGGCGAACGACTGAGGCCGAGTGGTCTGACCGCCTGCCTGATCTCCGGTCGGCGATCGCGCCTCGTGACGCCCGTCACGCCTACGCCGTGCTCAGCGGGCTGACCAGCGCCGGCGGGGGCATGGTGGCCGCCGCCACGATGTCACTGCCCGAGCGCGCCCGCCAAGGACGCAATTACGACTACCGCTACGTCTGGATCCGCGATCAGTGCTTCGCCGGGCAGGCCGTGGCGCAGGCCGGACCACTGCCGGTGCTCGAAGCGGCTGTGCGCTTCGTTGCCGAGCGCCTGCTCGCCGACGGCGACCGCCTCGCGCCTGCTTACACGGTCGACGGCGATCCCGTCCCCGATGAGCGCAGCCTCGAGCTGCCCGGGTACCCCGGCGGCGCCGACATCGTCGGCAACTGGGTCAACCGGCAGTTCCAGCTCGACGCCTTCGGCGAAGCACTCGCCCTGTTTGCCGAAGCGGCAGCCCACGATCGGCTCGACGCGGACGGCTGGCGGGCGGCCGACGCCGCCGCCGCCACTATCAGGCGCCGCTGGCGCGAGCCAGACGGGGGCATCTGGGAGCTCGAGCCCGACGCCTGGACCCACAGCCGTCTCATCTGCGCCGCTGGGTTGCGACGGATCAGCGCTCACCAGTCTCAGGAGCGTGCCGCGGACTGCCTTGCGCTGGCCGACACGATCCTCGCCGACACCTCGCGCCATGCCCTGCACCCCGCCGGTTACTGGCAGCGATCGCCGGGCGACGATCGCCTCGACGCCGCCCTGCTGCTGCCCGCCATCCGCGGGGGCATCCCGCCCGGTGACCCCCGGACGCTGGCCACGCTGGCGGCGGTCGCCGACCAGCTCACCGAGGATGGGTACTGCTACCGCTTCCGCCCCGATGAACGCCCCCTCGGCGAGTCCGAGGGCGCGTTTGTCATGTGCGGCTTCCTGATGGCGCTCGCCTACGCCCAGCAGGGCGACGTCGTCCGAGCGGCGCGCTGGTTTGAACGCAGCCGTACCGCCTGCGGACCGGCCGGGCTGCTCTCCGAGGAGTTCGACGTCGTCCAGCGCCAGATGCGCGGCAACCTGCCCCAGGCCTTCGTGCACGCGCTGCTGCTCCACTGCGCGCTCACCCAGCCCGACGGAGCTTGATCTCCTCCTGGGCGCGCGTCTGGATCCGCTCGACCTGCTCAGCCACCTGCAGCGCGCGACACCAGCGGCGAGTCACGACGTAGAGAACCGCCGGCACCACCCAGATCCCCACGCGGAACGCGAACAGCTGCACGTTGTAGCTGAGGCCCACCGCGACAAACATGCGGTCCGCGGAGCCGAAAGCGAAGATGAGAAACATCCAGGACAGGAAGGCGACGCCGAACGCGGTCCGCCCGGGTGCGTCCCGAGGCCGGTCGGCCAGGTTGTGCACGCCGCGGTCCCCGGTGAACCGCCGCTCGCCCCATGGGACCGCCAACGCGACGCCGAGGACCACCAGCGGGAACAGCACGCCACCCCAGAACGGGTTGGGAATGACCGTGAAATGCCCGACGGTCACGTCAAACCCCGGCATCAGGCGCAGCGCGCCGATCAGCCAGCCCAGATACCAGTCCGGCTGCGCGCCGTTGGTGCCCAGCCACGGCTCGAAGGGGCCCCACTGCCAGATCGGGTTGATCTGAATGAGCCCACCCAGCAGGAAGAGGAGGCCGGCGACGAAGAACATCAGCGCCAGCGACCGCGGGGCCTGCCCCGGAAACAGCGGCACGCCCACGATGCGCTTCTGAGTCTGGCGCGCGCTCTCGCGAAACTGCGTGTGGTGGCGCGCCATGACCAGGACCAAGTGGACCACGATGAGCGTCGCCAGGAGCGCCGGAACGAGCAGCACATGCGCGATATACAGACGTGACTCGAAATGGGGGCCGCCCGGAAACGGCGCGCCGAAGATCGCCAGCATCGCCGGGCCGCCGATGACCGGGATCGAGAGCCCCACCCCATAGCCGATGGCCACCCCCATGCCCGAGAGCAGGTCGTCGACCAGCGAGTAGCCCATGTAGCCCTCGAGCAACGCGGTGAACAGCAGGATGAGGCCGACGATCCACGTCAGCTCACGCGGCCTGCGAAACGCGCCGGTGAAAAAGACACGCATGAGATGAATGAGGATCGCCGCGACGAACACGTCCGCCGCCCAGTGATGGGTCTGGCGCATGAGCAGCCCGGCCTTGTAGCTGAAGGAGATGTCCACGACGGACTTGAAGGCGTCGCTCATCCGCACCCCGTCCAGCGGCGCATACGCGCCGTGATAGACGGTCTTGGCGGTGCTCGGATCGAAGAACAGCGTGAGGTAGATCCCGGTGGCGATCAGCACCACGAAGGCATAGAGCGCCACCTCCCCCAGCAGAAACGACCAGTGGTCGGGGAACAGGTAGCGCATCAACCTGCGCATCTGCGGCGCGGCCGCGGTGCGCTCGTCGATGAAACGAACGGGCTCGGCGAACGGGTCGGTCATGTGCTCGTCGGCCGCTCCCGGACGTTCCACCACGACGGCCCCACCCGCGCCGAGAACGTGCCCGCCGCCCTCAGATGACCCGCGTCGTCGATCATCAGGGGCAATTGCGGCAGCGGGCGACCCGCCGGCCCGTAGGTCACCGTCCCGCCGGTGAACGGATCAAACGTCGAGTAGTGGCACGGGCACACCAGCGCCGGGGACGGCTGCGTCGCGGGGAACTTCGGGTTGCGGTACAGCGCCACGGCGCAGCCGGCGTGGGTGCAGATCTTGGAGTAGGCCATGATCCCCGCCGGCGCCCAGCCCGCCCTCCCATCGGGGAGGTGCAGCTTGTCGGGATCCAGCCGGATGACGACGAGCGAGGCGCCGATGAGCTCCTCGTCGCCACCCTCGGGGAACGCCGTGTAGAAGCTCTGGTGACGGATATCGGCGGCGCGCAGCGGCGTGCCGGTCTCATCGACGAGCCGCACGCCCCGCCGCCACGGCGTCTGGTCCAAGGGCGCCGTGTCCCACACCGGCCCCAGTGACAGCGCCGGGGTCAGAGCCGCCAGTCCCAGCGCGCCCCCGGCGGCGGCACCGGCACCGATCAGCAGTCGTTTGCGGGTGATTCGCGAGCCACTGTCACGCACGATCCGGACGACCTCCCGCTGCTGCTCGGGGTGCTCTTGGGGATAGTCGTCCTCGAGCTCCTCGGTGACCACCAGGCGCTTGGCCACCACGGTGAGCGCCGCGCCGATGCACACGAGGCTCATGCCGAGGCAGATCCCCAGCAGCGCGTTGGACATGCCGGCGCTGCTGAAGGCTCCGTACGTGACGACGAAACCCAGCGCGAACAGCGCGCCCAAGCCGAGGAGGACGAGGACCACGTTCTCCGCCGAGCGCTCGGGCGTCCCGGCGGGCACGATTCGCGTCGGCATCTCAGTCGAGCGCTCCGAAGGCGGGCGCCGTCGCAGGAGACGACCGAAGATGAGTACGAACAGCCATTGCCAGAGCTTCATGGGCGACGCATCCTCCTTCCGACAGCCAGGCAGGAGAGCAGCAGGAGCGGGGCGGCGATCCACCAGGTCACCAGTCCCTCGGGGATCGGCCCGAGGTTCCCGATTCCCCAACCACCCCGGTTGTCGGGATGGCGCGTGCTCAGGACGTACTTGACGATCGCGTCCAGCTGCGCGTCGGAGATTTGACCGCGGGGAAAGCGCGGCATCAGGTAGGGCCCGATGCGGACCGCCTCGGCGATCTGTGTGGCGCTCACCGTCTGCAGCGGGGGGACCACGGCGCCGGTGACAAAGCCACCGCGGGCCAGCTCCTGATGACAACCGGCGCAGTGCTCCGTGAACAGCTGCGTGCCCGCGGAGATCGAGGCCGCCCCGGGATCGGGGTGGGGCACGGCGGGCCCTTTGCCCAGCGAGGCCACATATCGCACCAGCGACGTGATCTCCTTGCCGGAGAACAGCACGCGGTCCGGACCCGGCTGCTCGCGAGGGCTGGAGAGCGGCATGTACCCCGTGCGCAGGTAGAAGTCGGCCGCCAGCGCCCCGACGCCGCGCAGGGGCGGCCCTTGGCCGAGGATTCCGCCGGCCCCGGGCCGCGGGGCGCTGATCCCCGAGCCGGCGATGCCATGGCAGCTCGCACAGTTGCCGGCATACAGCTGCGCGCCGAGCGCGACGCTCGGGACGGCGGGCTCGGTGGTGGGCCGCACGATGCCGCTTTGCGGCTGGGCGGCCGCCGTAGCGCTGATCACCGTGCCCGCCGTCAGCGCGGCGGCAACGGCGAAGGCGAGGACGCGGCGCCGGGCAGTCATGACTGCTGACACAGGCGCAGCAGCGGCGCGCCGATCGCGGTCATGATCATGATGGCCAGCGCCAGCGCGTTGACAAGCAGCCCGGTCGTAGCCAGGAAGTTCACGCGTCCCAGCGGCGGCGGGTCCCCGAGCCCCTCACGCTCGCCCGCGGCGACGTCGTCGACGTCCTTGGTATCCCGGTAGATGCGCAGCGACACGGCGGCGGCCGCCAGCCCCACCGCGATCCCCGCGATCGACAACGTGACCTGCCAGGCCTGGACCGGCAGCTGCCAGCGTCCCGGCGGCGCATTGCACTGCGCGAACGTGAAGGCCAGGCCGGCGACGAACTGGGTGGCCCACGCCAGTGCGCCGCCGAGGACCCCGAACCACACCAGCGCCGTGGGCGGCCGGCTGGTCACAGCGACGGCGAGAGGACGGTGAACAGGACCACGACCGCCAGCCCGGCCACGACATACCAGTACAGGACCAGTCCGCGCACTCCGATCAGCCAGTAGCTGGTGAGACCATGGCGCGCCACCTTCCAGAGGACGGCGCCGTCGAGCAGCAGGCCCAGGAGCACGTGGGCGTGGTGGGCGAACAGCAGCGTGAAGTAGATCGACCCGTAGGCGCTCCCCTGAGGGGTGAACTGCCGGAGGTCGTGGCGGATGAGCAGGACCTGCGCGGCGAGGTAGGCGGTCTGGACAACCGTCGCGGTTGCGATCCAGCGCACCGTGCTCCAGCGTCGCCCGCGGCGCGCGGCGATGGCGGCGGCTGCCATGAGCGGGACTGTGGCGACCAGGACGGCCGTGGCGACCACCGGGCCGGCGATCTCCGGCGCTTTGATCGGTGGCGGCGGCCAGCGACGCGCGCCGAAGTTCAGGTAGAGGTAGCTGCCGACGAGCGTCCCGAACAGGGTCACCTCCGAGCACAGGAAGAGGACCATGCCCCACCAACCGCTCGGCTGGGCGTGACGGCCGCGGTCCACCGTCGCCGCGGCACGCGAGCTTGTGGCCCGGGCCGGACGTGGGACCTCGCCGGCGCTGGCATCGGTCATGGCTCCTCCTCGTGCTGGTGCCACCCCAGCAGCGTCAGCCCGGCCAGCGCGAGGAACCCTGCGGCGATCCAGTAGTGCCCCATCACCAGCATGGCGAAGATTCCGGTCAGTGCGAGGGCCGTCAACGGCGGCCACGCCGAATGCGAGGGCATCGTCAGGATCTCGTCAAGCTGAGCGTCCTGCGCAGTGGTCGCCGGGGTCTCGTGCCCGACATTGAGCAGTCCCTCCCCTTCGGCCAGCCGCCGGTTGTCGCGCTCCCGGTCTTCCTTGTCCCACATCGGGTATGGGCTGGTGACCGTGGGGATGACCAGGAAGTTGTAAGGCGGTGGCGGTGAGCTGGTGGCCCACTCCAGCGTGTCGCCCTCGTACGGAGGCTCTGACCGCGAACCCCGGAAATAGCTATGGGTGAGGTTGGCGACGATGAGGATCAGGCCCGCCGCTAGCAGGTAGGCGCCGATCGACTCGATGAAGTTCAGCAGCGTCCACCCCATGCCCGCCGGGTACGTGTAGTTGCGCCGCGGCATCCCCAGGATGCCGGCGATGTGCATGGGGAAGAACGTGGTGAACGTCCCGGCGAAGGTCAACCAGAAGCTCACCTTGCCCGTCAGCTCGTGGTACATGTGCCCTGTCACCTTGGGAAACCAGAAGTACATTCCGCCGAGGATCGGGAACACCGCAGCGCCGAAGATGACGAAGTGGAAGTGGGCGACGATGTAGTAGCTGTCATGGACCTGCTGGTCAAACGGGATCGCCGCCACCGTGATCCCTGACAGACCTCCGATGATGAAGTACACGATGAAGCCGACGATGAACAGCAGCGGCGTCTGGAAGTCCGGCGTACCCGTGACGATTGTGGTGATCCACGCGAACAGCTGTATCGCGGACGGGACGACGATGATGAGGCTTGCGGCCGCGAAATAAACGGTCGTCAGGGTCGAGAACCCGACGGTGAACATGTGGTGGACCCACACGCCGAAGCCCAGGAACGCCACGAGGATCTCGGCCAGGGCCACGAGTGGGAAGAACACCATCCGGCGATGCACGAACGTCGGGATGATCGATGTCGCAATCCCGAAGGCGGGCAGGATGATGATGTACACCTCGGGGTGTCCGAAGATCCAGAACAGGTTCTGCCACAGCAGCGGCGCACCTCCGAACGCGGCGTCATAGAAGTGAAAGCCGAGCTGGCGGTCGAGCTCCAGGAACAGGGCCGCCACACTGAGTGAGGGCAGCGCGAACAGCAGTGCGAACGCCACCGCGAGAAACGCGAAGCAGAACAGCGGCATCCGGTTGATCGACATGCCCGGCGCCCGCAACCTGAAGATCGTGACGATGAAGTTGATCGAGGCGATCGTGCTCGAGATCCCGTTGAAGATCAGCCCGTAGCCGTAGAAGTCGATGTTGTTGCCGGGATCGAACTGCTTGGAGGCCAGCGGCACGTAGTCAAACCAGCCGGCGTTGGGCGCGTGGCCCTGCAGCAGGGCGGCATACATGAACAGTCCCGATCCCAGGAAGATCCAGAACGACAGCGCGTTGAGGCGGGGAAACGCCATGTCGCGCGCCCCGATCATCAGCGGGATCAGGTAGTTCCCGAACGCCCCCGTGGTCATCGGGATCACGAACAGGAAGATCATCGTGATCCCATGCATCGTGAACACCTCGTCATAGGCCTGGGGCGAGAGGAGGCGCCCGTTGGGACCGATGAGCTGGGTGCGGATGAGCAGCGCCTCCACCCCGCCGGCGGCGAAGAAGGCCAGCGCGGTGAAGAAGTACATGATCCCGATGCGCTTGTGATCAGTGGTGGTCAACCACCCCAGCACTCCCGGGCGCTCCGCCCACAGACGGTCCAGCTCATCGACATAGCGCCGGGCACGAGGTGAGACGACCGTCGCCATCTACCTGAGCTGCTCCAGGTAGGCGACGAGAGCAGCGACCTGCGACGAGCCCAGCCCCAGGTCCGGCATGCGGTCGCCGGGCTTGATCTTCTGCGGGTTGCGGATCCACGCCGCCAGCCACGCCGGGGTGTTGGGGATCTCAGCGGCCGCCAGCGACGTCCGGGAGGCGACGTGCGTGAGATTCGGCCCCACCATGCCCTGCGCAGGGGTGCCCGCAATCGTGTGGCAACTCGCGCACTCGGCGTTCATGAACAGAGTGCGCCCGGCACTGGCCCGGCCGGTCGTCGGGGTCGCAGCGGTCCGCTCCTGGTGTGCCAGCCACGCGCGGAAGGCGGCAGGCTGTTGGGCGAACACCTCCAGTGACATGTTGGCGTGCTGGAGCCCGCAGAACTGCGAGCACTGTCCCCGGTACTCCCCGGGCCGGGAGGCGTAGAGCAGCACCCGGTTGCGCAGTCCCGGGACCATGTCGATCTTGCGGTTGAGCGCCGGCACCCAGAAACTGTGGATGACGTCTGCCGATGTCGCGACCACGTTGATCCGGGTGCGGGCCGGGATGTGGATCTCGTTGGCGGTGACCGCGCGTCCGCCGTCATAGCGCACCTCCCACCACCACTGATGGCCGATGACGTCGATCGTCATCCTCGTGCTGCTCGGGCTCGGCGGCGCGGTCTGGCCGACCAGATACACGTCGGAGACGCCGAACAACGCGACAAGGGCCACGAGCGGCACCGCGATCCCGAACACGAGGACCATGCCCTGCGACAGGTCCTCGCGCTCACCGAAGAAGGGGAGCCCGGGCCGGTCGCGCCGCCACCACGCGATGATCAGCAGCGCCACCGCGCCGAGGAACACGACCGTGGCGGCTGCCAGCATCCACCACCACAACAGCGCGATGTCGTGCGCGGGCTTGCTGCGCGTGGTGAGGATCGACTGCTTGCCGCACCCGCAGATACCTGCCGCGATCGCCAGAGCGGCAACCGATCGCGCAGCGGCCGTCGAAGGGCGGGACGTGAACCGAGGCACGGCGCAGCCTCACTACCCCGGCATCACGGACCAACACAACGTGGCCGCCACCGTGTCCGCCTGCGGACCGACGACGTCAGATGGTGGACTCAGTGAGTTCGCGTAGCCTCGTGGCGGCCCGTCGTAGCAGGCGCGAGACCTGCATTTGTGAGCAGCCCAGCCGTTCGGCGATCTCGGTCTGCTTGAGGTTGCCGCGGAGGCGCAAGGTGAGCGCCTGGCGCTCCAGGTAGGGCAGGCGCGTCATGGCTGCGGCCAACGACGCGGCGATCTCCACCAGCGCAAAGCCTTCTTCCACGGCCCCGATATGGGCCAGCAGCGGCTCGGGCTCCTCGCCGTCGAGTGTCGCGGCTGGTGCATCGAGCGACGTCGCGAAGTGCGCGCTGCCGGCCTCCAGGCCAGCGAGTACCTGCTCGGTGTCCACCTCCAGGTACTGGGCGAGCTCATTCACGCGGGGAGCGCGGCCGGTGTGCGCGGCGACCTCCCGCGAGGCTTGGTCAACACGCAGGGCCATCTCCTGGGGCCCCCGCGGGACATGCACGGACCATCCGGTGTCCCGGAAATAGCGCTTGAGCTCCCCGAGGATGGTGGGGATCGCGAACGCCGTGAACGGGGTTCCGCGGTCGGGGTCATAGCGATTGATGGCAGCCAACAGCCCGACTGATGCGACCTGCACGAGGTCCTCGAGGGGCTCATTGCTGGTCACATAGCGATGTGCCAGCCGACGCGCCAGCGGTCCGAAGCGATCAGCCAGGGCGTCACGCGCCCACCGGTCGCCGCTCTCGCGCCACCGCAGGGTCAATTCGCGCGTCGACATCTGTCCGGCCCGGCGAAGTCGTATGTCGCGATCCCCCACGGCCGGGGACCGGGTGCTCGTTGTGCTGTCAAGCCTGGCTGCCTGTGACACGGTATCTGCTCCTTTCCAGGGGTCCGACCTACCGGACGGCGATATCGCTGAACTCGCGGGCACGCGAGGCGAGGCGCCGAGCACCCCAACCACGCTCGTGCCCTTCCCTACACAGACACGTCCTCGACAGACACGTCCTAGACAGACAAGTCGTTCTACCGTAGACAGACTTGTCTGTCAAGAGCTACCCTCTACGATTATGCAAGCTGTCTCCGGGGTACCCGCCGTGCTGATGTCAGAGGTCCGCGCGCGGATCCTCGAGACCGCCTACGAGCTGTTCTCCCGCCGGGGAGTGCGTGACGTGGGGATCAACGAGGTGATCGAACGCGCCCGCGTCACCAAGGCCACGCTCTACCACCACTTCGCCTCCAAGGACGACCTCGTGGTCGCGTTCCTGGATCTCCGCGAGACACGCTGGATGCGAGGATGGGTCCAGACCGAGGCGCGGCGACGCGCCGACAGCCCGGAGGAGGAGCTCCTGGCGATCTTCGACCTCTACGACGAGTGGTTTCACCGCGACGACTACGAGGCCTGCTCGTTCGTCAACGTCCTGCTCGAGCTCGGCCCGGCTCACCCTGCCGGCAAGGCCAGCATCGAGCACCTCGCCAACCTGCGCTCCATCGTGCACGACCTCGCCGCCCGAGCCGGTCTCGAGGACCCCGACGGATTCACCCGCTCCTGGTACATCCTCATGAAGGGCTCGATCGTCGCGGCCGCCGAGGGATACACCGACGCCGCCAAACGCGCCAAGGCAATGGCCACCCGACTGATCGAGGACCACCGCCCGGCCACACCCCCACGCCCGGCCACACGGGCACGGCGCAAGGCAGCCCGGACCCAAACCTGAGCCGGCCGTTCGCCTGACGTTCCGGCCTGTGCGGCGTGGCGACCAGCAGTCGCCTGCTGAGGATGTGCGTGCCCGGCGCAGACGGGGGTAGCTGCACGCGCAGACAGAGATCGAAGGAGGATCCGACGATGGCGACCGCCGTAGCCCCCAGAGAACAGCTCGGCACGATCGAGACCAACATTCCGGCGCGGCTTGATCGCCTCCCGTGGTCACGCTGGCACTGGAGGATCCTGATCGGGTTGGGGACGGTCTGGATCCTGGACGGGCTGGAGGTGACGATTGTCGGCTCGATCGCAGGCGCGATCTCGGCCAAAGGCAGCGGCATCAACATCTCGGCCGGCGAGATCGCCGGATGGGCCGCGTCGTTGTATGTCGCCGGCGCATGCGCGGGAGCGCTGCTGTTCGGACGCCTCACCGACATGTTCGGCCGCAAGCGGCTGTTCATGATCACACTCGGCGTGTACCTGGTAGCGACGATGGCGACCGCCTTCGCGCCCACGGCGCTGTTCTTCTTCGTCTGCCGGTTCGTGACCGGAATGGGCATCGGGGGCGAGTACTCCGCCATCAATTCCGCAATCGATGAGCTGATTCCGGCTGAACATCGCGGCCGCATCGACATCATCATCAACGGCACCTACTGGGCCGGTGCGGCCGCCGGGGCGCTGCTGTCAGTGCTGGCCTTGCACGTGTTCAGCCCGCTGCTCAGCTGGCGCGTCTGCTTTGCGTTGGGCTTCGTGTTGGGCACGGCGATCCTGATCGTCCGCCGGCATGTGCCCGAGAGTCCGCGCTGGCTGTTCATCCACGGTCACGAGGACGAGGCGGAAAACGTCACGCGCGACATCGAGCGTCAAGTGGCCCAGGACACCGGAGCTGAGCTTGACGATCCCGACGAGACGATCACGATCAAACAACGCAAGTCGATCGGCCTATGGGAGATCGCCCGCGCGATCGTCGCGACCTACCCGAAGCGCACCGTGCTCGGACTGTCGCTGTTCATCGGCCAGGCGTTCCTCTACAACGCGATCCTGTTCGGCTACGCGACGCTCCTGAGCACCTTCTTTCACGTCGCGACCGGCGACGCGCCGTACTACCTCGTCGCCTTCGCGGTGGGCAACCTGCTGGGACCGCTCGTACTCGGCCCGCTGTTCGACACAGTCGGGCGCAAGCCGATGATCGCCGGCACCTACATCCTTTCCGGCGTGCTGCTGCTGATCACCGGCTATCTGTTCAACCAGCACGCCCTGACCGCGACGACCCTGACCATGTCGTGGTCGGTGGTGTTCTTCTTCGCCTCAGCCGGCGTCAGCGCCGCCTATCTCACGGTCAGCGAGATCTTCCCGATGGAGACACGCGCGCTGGCGATCGCGCTGTTCTACGCGGTCGGAACCGGGATCGGCGGCATCATCGGACCGCAGCTCTTCGGCCGGCTCATTCCGACGGGCAAGACATCCGACGTGTTCCTCGCGCTCGCGATCGGCGCGATCCTCATGATCGTCGGCGGCCTCGTCGAGATCGTCTACGGCATCAAAGCGGAACGCAAAGGACTGGAAGGCATCGCCACGCCACTCACCGCGGTCCCAAACGACGCGTCGCTCTCCGAAGGCGCGACCGCCTGAGAGAGACCAGCGCCTGGCTGGGCGGCCACGGATCCCGGCCGCCCCTAGCCAGATTCGTCGGTGGCGTCAGTGGTGCGCTGCGCGGATGGCGTGCGCAAGCTCGGCGGGATTCTGTTCAAACGGAGCGTGCCCAACGGCTCGACCCGCGTTCCACGAGCGCCGCATCCGCCGCCTAAAGGCGCTGGGCTTCTCGGCGTAGACCCGCTCTCCGACATGGATCGCCTCGGTCTGCAGCTCCTCGCGGCGATGATCGATCAACCCGATGACGGCGTCCAGGTCCACGGGGACGGCAAGGTGATCGCGCGTCACGGTCCGGCGAAGGATGCCCAGATCGTGATCGTCACCCAAGAGGTCGGCCAGGTGGTGGGCATCTTTGACATGCCCGGTGACCGCCGGGCCGCAGGCTGGCGCCAGTAGCCGCTCCTGGTACCACAGGTCCTTGACCCGCTTTCGCCACGTGTGCAACGTTTCGAGCGACGGGTCGTGCCGAGCTCGTGCCAACGCCTTGCGTCCGTCGCGGTAGGAGCGCAGCAGGCCACTCTCGATCGCGCTCCACCCGCTCTGCGTCAGCTGCCAGTCATCGATACGCCGCCGTACGGCGGCCAGCTCGTCGACCGCCCGCGTGTCGGGCATCGCACCGCTCCGCTGGCCACGCTGCGCGTCGCGATCATGCTCGAGCTGCTCGGCGATGGCCGCGAACGCGGTCTCGGGCAACTGGCCGGCGAAGCGAGCAGACAGCTGGGTCACGGTCTCGATCATGACGTCTGCGTCGCGCACGCCCGACAGCCCCCGGGCCGCGTCGCGCAGGGCGCGGTTCTCGTGCCGGCGCTGTTTGGGAGACATCGCACCGCGCGCGAGACGCAGCAGCGAGCGCTCCTTCTTGATCGCCTTGCGCGCCGAATGCACCGCACCGACGGGATCGTCGTCGATCCCGTCGGTGAGCTCGCCGACCGCATGATCCAGCTGCTCTCCGGCGCACCGGACGATTGCGTCCTGCACACGCTCGTCGACCTCAAATCTGTACGCCATGTGGCTCCTCTCAGTCAGACTCCTACCCCTTCGGTACCCACGTCCGGACCAGGAAATCCCGGGGCAACGGACCTCATTCTGGGGCGAAAGCGATGTCTCCTGCGCAGGATCAGTCGACGGCGGTGAGAGTGACGGCCCAGTGGAGCGTGGTCGTCGAGCTGCCATCGGTCGTGCTGGTGTGGTAACGGCCGTTGCCGAGGAGCACATGCTTCTTGAATGCCGGGTCAAACAGGTCGGCCGCCTGCGCCGGGGAGATGATCTGGCGGCCGTTGACGGTCTCCAGCAGCTGGGGGAAGCTCGTGCCGCCGACCGGGCAGTTCCGGTACGGCGGAATTGGCACGAACAACGTCCCCGTGTCGAGCGTCAGTCCCGTCCGCCGGCGAACGTCCCACCACCACGCCCTTGACGGCCACTGCCGACCCCTTGCCGAAAGGTTGCCACGGTCGCGCAC
This sequence comes from uncultured Actinomycetota bacterium, assembly GCA_963708835.1. Classification (GTDB taxonomy): domain Bacteria; phylum Actinomycetota; class Thermoleophilia; order Solirubrobacterales; family Solirubrobacteraceae; genus Palsa-465. The sequence goes on from CAVPUB010000007.1 coordinate 685,814, forward strand.
CGTGCGAGAGTGCTCCCTCTGTGTGGAACCGGTTCACTCGCGGCGCTTAAGGTCATGCGCGCCCAGGCCGATATCGCCTTAGATATGGACTCAGTGGTCGAGACCCTCGCCGATGCCGGCATCGTCGGCGGCGCGACCGTAGACGTCTCGGTTCTGCGCGCCGTCAGCGCCATGCAGCGCGAACTGGCGGAGGTCGGCCTCGATCTCAAGGCGGTCATGCAGCGCATCGCCGATCGCACTCGTGAGCTCACCGGCGGGACATCGGCGGCAGTCCGGCTGCTCGACGGTGACGCCCTGGTGTGCGGTGCGGTGAGCGGCTCACCGGAGATCCAGAACCCGCACCGCCTGCCCTTGGGGAACAACCTCTCCGGCCACGCCATGCGCAGCCGGCGGTCGCTTCTGTGCCTCGATACCGAAAACGATGACCGGGTCGACGCGGACCTGTCGCGCAAACGCGGTGTTCGCTCGATCATCGCCGTTCCGCTGCTTCATGGTGGCGAGGCTGTGGGCCTGCTGCTGCTGTACGGCGACAGGGCCGGCGCTTTCAGCGAGCGCGATGTCACGATGATGGAACTGCTCTCCGTCGTCCTGTCAGGTGCGATGGCGCACGCGGCCGAGTTTGAGGCCAAGCGTGACCAGGTTGAAGCGCTGGCGCGGTTCGAGGCCACCTTCGCCGGCGCGCTGACAGGCATGCTCCTGATGGACCTCGACGGGCGCATCATCGACTCCAACCCCGCCATCCAGTCGATGCTGGGTCGCAGCGATGGAGAGCTCGCCGGCCGGCGCACCTCGGAGTTCGTCCACCCCGACGATCGCCGCAAGGCGCGCGCTGCGTTCCTGCGCATGATCGAGAAGGGCGAGAGCTCGTTGCGGATGCAGCATCGCTTTCTCAGCAGCGACGGCGGCGTCTTGTGGGTCGACGTCTCGGCATCCGTGGTGGCTGATTCGGCAGGTGACCAGGGCTTCGCCATCGTCATGGTCCAGGACATCACCCAGCACAAGGCGGCGGAGGCGGCACTCCTGGCGCAGGCTGAGCTCAACGAGCATCAGGCTCTGCACGATGCGCTCACGGGGCTGGCAAACCGCACATTGTTCCGCGATCGGATCGACCAGGCACTAAGGCTTAGGCGCCGCGAATGCAAGCGGGCTGCGGTATTGGTGATGGACCTCGACGGGTTCAAGGAGATCAACGACTCGCTGGGTCACGCCGCCGGCGACGAATTGCTGGTCGAACTGGGCGTGCGTTTGACGGAGACGCTTCGAGGCTCCGACACCGTGGCACGGCTCGGCGGCGACGAGTTCGGAGTCCTCCTGCCGGAGGCAACGGTCCCTGAAGATGTCCTTACCGCCGTTGACCGTATCCGCGCCGCCATCGAGCGCCCCGTCACGGTCCAGGGACTCCCGCTGGCGCTGGAGGCGTCGATCGGAATCGCGCTCTACCCGGATGACGGCGATGACGTCGAGACGCTCGTCCGGTGCGCGGACGGAGCGATGTACCACGCGAAGCGGGAGAAGCTGGGGTGGGCGTTCTATGACACCAACTGCATCCCACAGGGTACGAACCGGCTGACCATCGTCGCGGAGTTACGTCGCGCGCTGGACCAGCGTGAGCTGATCCTCCACTACCAGCCCAAGGCCTTCCTGAGCGATGGTGAGATTCGCTCGGTCGAGGCGCTGATCCGCTGGAACCATCCCGATCGCGGCCTGGTCGCGCCAGACGAGTTCATCCCGGTCGCTCAGCAGACCGGTCTCATCAAGCCCTTGACCCTCTACGTGATCGATGAGGCACTGCGGCAGTGCCGGTCATGGCTGGACGAGGGTGTGCGCCTGGCCATCGCCGTCAACCTCTCGACCCGGTCACTGGTCGATCCCGATTTCCCTGCACAGGTGGCAGGCCTCCTCGAACACTGGAATGTCGAGCCGAGCCTGCTCGAGTTCGAGATCACCGAGTCCTCGATGCTCGCCGATCCAGCGCGCACCAAGGAGATCCTGGAGCAATTGGCGGCGTTGAAGATCCGGCTCTCGATCGACGACTTCGGAACTGGCTATTCCTCGCTGGCCTACCTCAAGCGCCTCCCGGTCAGCGAGATCAAGATCGATCGGTCCTTCGTGATGAACATGGACAACGACGAGGACGACGCGATCATCGTCCGGTCCACCATCGATCTGGGGCGCAACCTCGGCCTCGACGTGGTCGCCGAAGGTGTCGAGACTCCTGAGTCCTGGGACCGGCTGGCCTCCCTCGGGTGCACTGCCGCCCAGGGCTATTACCTCAGCCGTCCCGTTCCGGGCGCCGACCTCCTCGCGTGGCTCGCAGGGGCGGCCCGACCCGGGCGTACCTCCGCAGAGAGTCGCTGACACGGCGCGAGCCCGTGCGGGCTCAGAGACCGTGAACGGCCTTGAGGTGAATCCGAACGGGGACGCTGAAGCGCTGCGCGAACGACTCAGCCGTCATCCCGAACCGCTCCCACTCAGTCGCGTACTTGGCGATCCATGCCGCGTCCGCGGCGGCGCTGGGACCTGACTCATCCACCTCGGCGGTACCCGACAGTACGACGATGTCGCGGCCGTGCTCATCGCCGCGAAAGTTCAACGTGACCTTCGGGTTGTGGCCGATGTTGCGGATCCGCGCGCCGGGCTGGCTGTACACAGAGACGCTCTCCGCGCCGTCCCACAGGAATCCCACCGGCCGCGGGAGCGGCGCGCCCGACGGCGTCACCGTCGTGAGCCACACCACTGTCTCCTGGCGGAGGTGTCGCGCGACGCGCGCACCGAACTCGGTGCTCTCGTCGATCATGCATTGATCCTATTGGGCATTCTGCCCCGGCCGGGCGGCCACCGGACCGAGAACGCTCGTCGCAACACCCGACATCGGGCGACTCGCTGGCCGGAAATGCAGCGGATCGTGCTACACCGACTCCTGGTGATCGTCCGCCGTGAGATGGCTGGAGACGTCGGCTCGGTGGAGGCCGTGACCTCGGCCGCCTTTGCCGTCGGCGACGGCGTTCAGGAGCCGGCCGAGACCCGCTTGCTGCGATCGCTGCGGGCCGACAGCGGATGGATCCACACGCTCTCGATGGTGGCGGTGCACGACGCGCGCGTCGTTGGCCATGTCGTGTGCACCCGCGGGTGGGTTGGTGAGACCGCGGCGCTCGGCCTGGGACCGATCAGCGTTCTGCCGTCCCATCAGCGCCAGGGAATCGGCCAGGCGATGATGCATGCCGTGGTCGGGGCAGCCGATGCGATGGGCGAGCCGCTGATCGCGCTCCTTGGGGATCGTCGCTTCTACAGCCGTTTTGGCTTCGTCGCCGCGTTCCGACTCGGGATCGACGCCCCCGATCCGGATTGGGGCGCGCACTTTCAGGTTCGGCCACTGACGGACTGCCCGCCGTCAGTCACCGGAGCGTTCGGGTACGCCGCTCCGTTCGCCAGCCTCTAGCAGCCTGCCGTCAGCTCACCTCGCCCGCCGCAGCGACGCCTACGGCGTGTCGGCCCGGTCCTGTTCGCGTTCGTGCCAGTCGCGGAAGCTCTCGACGGTGGCGAGCTTGTGCGCGCGCGCCGCCGCCTCGATCTTGGTTGCGGAGGCTCCGCTCTCGATCAGGTCGATGATGCGCCGGTGCTCGGCGACCGAGATCGCCCCGCGGTAGGGGATGTGGACGAAGACCGTGCGGCGGATCGCGTCGAGGCGGCGATCGAACTCCCGCAGGACCTGGATGACCGACGCGTTGGGGCACCGCTCGTAGATGTACTGATGGAAGCGGTGGTTGTGCTCGCCGAAGGCGATGACATCGAGGCGTTCCATCGCCGCGACCATCTCATCGGTGATTGAGCGCAGCTGCGCCACGTCCTTGCCGATCAGCAGCGGGGCGGTCACGGCGGTGGCGTAGCCCTCCAGGACGGCGACGACGGTGAGCTCTTCCTCGAACAGGACCGGCTCGGCGGGGGTGACCTGCGCGCCGACGTTGGCGCGATAGACGAGCAGGCCCTCCGCCTCCAGGCGGCGGATCGCCTCGCGGACGGGGAGCGCCGAGACGCCCAGCTCGGCGGCCAGTGAGTCGATGACCACGCGGAATCCGGGCCCGTAGGTGCCGCGCACGATCCGATCGCGGATGGTCTCATAGACCATCTGCTGCTTGGTCTGGGGGACTGCGGCTCCGGCGGCGGCCGCGCGGGCGGGTGGGGTCATGGCCCGCTACGCGGGGGCGCTGACCGGCGCGTCGAGGTCGACGTGCGGACTTGTGGCCAGCAGCGCGCGGACCTTCTCGCGGCCGCCGTCGCTCAGCGGCGCCAGCGGCTCACGGGCGTGATCGGAGGCGAGCAGGCCGAGCTGCTTCATCACCCACTTGACCGGAACGGGGTTGGTCTCGGCGAAGGCGGCATCGACGAGCGGGTGCAGGTCATAGTGCAGCGCGCGGGCGCGCTCGTGGTCGCCGGCGACGAAGGCGTCGTAGAGGTGGGCCACCGGGTCGGGGGCGAAGTTGCCCACGCAGGACAGATGGCCGGCGCCGCCCAGGGTGAGCATCGGGTAGCAGAGCAGCTCGATCCCCGACAGGGCGATGAAGTCGGTGCCGGCCTCGTTGAGCACGTAGGAGACGTGCTCGAAGTCATGGGTGGTCTCCTTGATGCCGACGACATTGGGATGGGCGCGGCGTAGCCGTCCCACCGTTGCCGGCGTGATGTCGACGGCGGCGCGGACGGGCACGTTGTAGACGATGATCGGCAGGTCGGGGAACTCGGCCGCTACCCGCGAGTACCACTGAAACAGCCCCTCCTGCTGAGCACGCCCGTAGTACGGCGTCACCACCAGCGCGGCGCTCGCGCCCAGACGCTCGGCCTCGGCCGTCAGCTCGAGCGTCTCGGCCATCAGGGCCGTCCCGGTGCCGGGCAGGAAGGGCACGCGGCCGTCGATGGCCGTGGCGGCGGCGCGCATGACCTCGATGCGCTCGGAAACGGTCATCGAGGTCGGCTCCCCGGTGGAGCCGCCGACCGAGATGCCGTGCGTCCCCCGCGAGAGCTGCCAGTCGATCAGCCGCGGGATCGACTCCAGGTCCAGCTCGCCGGCGTCGGTGAAGGGGGTGATGAGCGGAGTGATGGCGCCGCGCACCGCGGACGCGTCGCCGGCAAACGGACTGGTCATGGCCTGGGGTCCTCGCTTCGCTTCGCTTTCCAGTTCTCGTAGTCGGGCCGGCGCTCGTCGGAGAGCGGGTAGAGCCCGCGAAACGACTCGCCGGCCTTGACGCGCTCGAGCGCGAAGGCCTCGCGCTCTTCGACCTCGAGCGCCGCGTGGGCGATTTCCTCCGCCAGCGCGAACGGCAGCACCACGACGCCGTCGGCGTCGCCGACGATCACGTCGCCGGGCATGACCAGCACGCCCGCGCAGGTGACCGGGACGTCGAGGTCGAGCGGGAGGTGGGCGTTCCACAGCGACGACGCGTTGGCGGCCCGGTAGTAGGTGGGGATGTCCAGGTCGGCCACCCCGGGCGTGTCGCGCACGCCGCCGTCGGTGACGATGCCGGCGCCGCCCCGCGCCTGGACGCGGGCGGCCAGGATGTCGCCGATGGTGCCCGCGCCGACGTCGCCGCGGGCCTCCATCACGAGCACGTCGCCGGCGGCGATCGACTCGACCGCACGCTTCTGGGCGTCCTCGGTCCCTTTCATCGCCTCGCGCACGTCGGCGCGAATGGCGACGTAGCGCAGCGTGCGGGCGTAGCCGACCATGGTCAGATCCGGGCGCGTCGGCCGCAGTCCGGTCAGGAACGTCGTCTGGATGCCGCGGCGGGTGAGCTGGACGGTCAGCGTGGCCGTCGACACCCCGCGCAGCGCCGCTTCGGCGTCCGCGGTCAGGCGCGGGGGGCCGGCGGGTGTCGGCGTCGCGCCGGTGGCAAACGCCCGGGCCTCGTCGGTGGCCTTGGGCATCGCGCCGTAGGGGGCGAGGTCGACGGGAGCCTCGACGACGGTGCTCGTCACCGACCCGGCGCCCTCCAGCGTCACCACCACCACGTCACCGGGGACCACGACGTTGGCGCCTGCGGGGGTGCCGGTGAGGATCACATCGCCGGGCTCGAGCGTCATGAAACGCGACAGATCGGCGACCAGCTGGGCGAAGGTGAAGATGAGATCCTCGCCGGTGGCGTCCTGGCGCACCTCCCCGTTGACCGTGCTGGTGACGTGCAGCGTCGCGGGATCCACCCCCTGCGCCGCCATCGCCGGGCCGATCGGCGAGAAGCCGTCCTGCCCCTTGGCCATCACGTTGGACCCGCGATCGGCCCACCTGAAGTCGTGCAGCCCGAAATCGTTGGCCGGCGCATACCAGCCGATGTGATTGCCGGCCTGGACCGGGGTGACGTTGCGGGCGCGGGTGCCGATGATCACCGCGATCTCGGCCTCGAACGCCAGCAGCTCGGTGCCGCGCGGGCGCACGATCTCGCCGCCGCCCGACAGCGACGTCGTCGGCTTGAGGAAATACGACGGCTCGGTCGGGACCCGCCCGCGCTGGGCCGCGCGGCTGCGGTAGTTGAGGTGCACCCCGATCACCTTGCGCGGGGTCAGGCCGTCGGGCAGCACCAGTGGGTCGGCGCCCGCCACGCTACGCCGCCACCTCGGAGTGCTGCGCCCGCTCGTCGACGTTTGCGGCCTCGACACCCACGGGCTCGCCGTCAGGGCCGAGCAGCAGGCTGGACTCCTCGTACCAGCTGTCGGGGGCCCGGGTGCCGTAGAAGGAACGGCAGCGCGGGTCGTTGACCGACCAGCGGATCGGCTTGTGGTCGGGGTCGCCGGTGTAGTAGTCGCACGAGTACAGCTCGATGCGATGGCCGTCGGGGTCGCGCAGATAGACGAAGAAGGCGTTGGAGACACCATGGCGACCTGGCCCGCGCTCGATCACATCGGTGTGGTAGCCGCCGGCGAGCTGGTCGCACGCGCGCATCACCCCGGACGGCTCGGCGATCCAATAGGCGAAATGGTGAAGTCGAGGCCCGGTGCCCGCGGTGAGGGCGACGTCGTGGACGGTGGGCTTGCGCAGCAGCCACGCGCCCGTGATCTGCTCGTTCTCCGGGTCGTCGGTGGAGATGTACTCGCTGCAGCGAAAGCCGAGCCCGAGCCAGAAGCGGAAGGTGTCCTCCACGCGGGGAGAGTGGAGGTTGAGGTGATCGAAGCGCAGGATGGGCGCGCCGCGGTGAAGGTCAAAGCGCTGGTGCTGGGTCTCAAACTGCTCGATCGCGTGAAAGAACTCGAGCGGGTAGCCAAACGGGTCCCAGACGCGCAGGGAGCGTCCCATCCCGGGGTCGGAGCCGGCGTCGATCCAGCGGGCGGTGAGTCCCTCACCGCTGAAGTGCGCGGCAGCCAGGTCCAGGTCGTGCTCGGTGCGCACACGAAAGCCCAGCCGCGACGCGGTGGCCGTCTGCGCGCGGCGCAGGATCAGCGAGTGATGCTGGCGCTCCTCCCAGCCGCGCAGGAACACCGCGTCGTCGCTCCGGGCCGAGACGACCATGCCCAGGAGCTCAGCGTAGAAGTGCTCGGAGGCGGCCAGATCGGTGACCTGCAGCTCCACGAAGGCGGCGCGCATGATGTCGAACGGCGGCGTCGCCGGAGGCGTGGTGGCGAGCTGCTCGGCGGCCGAGGTCATCAGTCCTCGTCTCCGAGCCCAAGCCGGGGGATGTGATGTGAGCCGAGCGCGACGTGCACGATCTCGGTCTCACAGTAGAAGTCAAACGCGTAGTCGCCGCCCTCGCGGCCGATGCCCGACGCCTTCACGCCGCCGAACGGGGTGCGCAGATCGCGCACGTTCTGGGAGTTGATCCAGCACATGCCCGTGTCGATCGCGTGCGCGACGCGGTGGGCGCGGCGGATGTCGTTGGTCCAGACGTAGGCGGCCAGGCCATAGGGCGTGGCGTTGGCCAGACGGACCGCCTCCGCCTCGTCGGAGAACGGCATCGCCACCAGCACGGGCCCGAAGATCTCCTCTTGGAAGACCCTCATGTCCTCGGTGACGTCGGCGATGACCGTGGCCTGCAGGAAGTTGCCGGCCTCGAGCTGCGGCGGGCGCTCGCCCCCGGCCAGGATCCGCGCTCCCGCGTCGCGTGCCGAGCCGATGTAGTCCAGCACGCGCGCGTGATGCTCCGGGCGGATGAGCGGCCCGAGCTCGGTGCGCGCGTCGGTGGGGTCGCCGACGCGGATGTGGCGGGCGCGCTCGGCCACGGCGGTGACGATCGGCTCATACAGCGCCTCCTGCACCAGCAGGCGCGAGCCGGCCGTGCAGCGCTGCCCGTTCATGGTGAAGATCTGTGCCAGCGCCGCGTCCACGCACAGCTCGGGGTCGGCGTCGTCGAAGACCACCACCGGCGACTTGCCCCCCAGCTCGATCGACGATCGCTTCAGCGTGGGTGCGCCCGCGGCGATGATCGTCTGGCCCGTGGTCGTCTCGCCTGTGAAGCAGATGAGGTCCACGCCCGGGTGTGCGGAGAGCGCGGCGCCCGCCGACTCCCCGAACCCCTGGACCACGTTGAACACGCCCGCGGGGATCTCGGCCTCCTCCATCACGCTGGCCAGCAGCGTCGCGGTCAGCGGCGACCACTCCGCCGGCTTGAGCACGATGGTGTTACCGGCGGCCATCGCCGGGGCGATCCGCCACGTGGAGAGCATCAGCGGCGCGTTCCAGGGCATGATCAGCCCGGCCACGCCGACCGGCTTGCGGATCGTGTAGTTGAGGAACTCATCGCCGACCTGGAACGAGCGGCCGTGCAGCTCGGTCACCACGCCCGCGTAGTACTCGAAGTTCTGCGCCGCGCGGGCGGCCAGCCCCTTCATCTGCGCGACCGGCATCCCGATGTCGGCCACCTCGCGCGCGATGAACTCATCCGTGTGGGCCCGGATCCCCGCGGCGATCCGCCGCAGCGCCGCCGCGCGCTCGGCCGCCTTGAGCCGTGGCCACGGGCCCTGATCAAACGCCCGTCGCGCCGCCCCCACCGCCAGCGCGACGTCCTCGGCCTCGCCGGCGGCGGCGTAGGCAAGCACCTCGTTGGTGGACGGGTTCAGCGACTCAAACGTCTCGGCCCCGGCGCTGGCCCGGAAGGCACCGTCGATGTAGTGCTCCTGGGTTCCGTAGGCCCGCTCGGGCGGGTCACAGGGCTCGGCCGCGGTCGTGTCGCTGCTCATCGCGCCAGATCATATATGTTTTCCGATCTGGAATCCGGGGCTGCACCGGGGCGCGGCATCCGGGATCGCGAGCTCACCCCAGCCGGTGCTGGGCGAGCACCTGGTCGATCGCCTCGCGTTCGTGCTCGCGCAACGGGAGCTCGCGCACACGACGGGCATCGGTCAACCACGGATCGACCACGCCGGTCGTGATCCCCGCCAGCGCCTCGATGACGGCCAGGCCGCAGTAGGGGACGTACGTGCTCGAGTAGCCACCCTCGTGGCAGAGGACCAGCCGCGACCGGCACAGGGAGGCGGCGGCCGCGGCAAGGCGCGCGGTCATGATCGCGAAGCACTCGCTGGTGAGGTTCATCCGCCCGAGCGGATCGAGCATCCCGGCATCAAAGCCGCAGGCGACGAGGATGAACTCGGGCGCGAACCGGTCGAGCGCCGGCACGACGACCCGGTCCAGCACGTCGAGGTAGGCGGCCCGCCCCGCACCCGCCGGCAACGGGACGTTGATGTTCGCGCCGGCGCCGCCCTCGCCGCCCACCTCGCTGAGCAGGCCGGCGGCGGGCGGGAACAGGTCCTCCTGATGCACGGAGATGGTGAGCACAGCCGGGTCTGACCAGAACGTCTCCTGCGTCCCGTTGCCATGGTGCACGTCCCAGTCGACGATGGCCACCCGCTGCAGCCCGTGCCGCTCCCGCAGGTGCAGCGCCGCGAGCGCGATGTTGTTGAAGACGCAGTAGCCGCATCCGCCGCGGGGGCCGGCGTGATGCCCCGGCGGCCGGACGAGGGCGTAGGCATTGGCCGCGCGCTCGTCGAGCACGGCGTCGACCGCGGCCAGGCATCCCCCGGCCGACAGGGCGGCGACCTCATAGGTCCAGCGCCCGAACGGCGTCGACCCGCCGGCATCGCCGCCGCGTTCCGCGCTCGCGACGCGAATCCGCTCCACGTACTCGGGGGCGTGCAGGCGCGTCAGCTCATCGTCGAGGGCAGGCCGTGGCGCGATCTCGATCAGGCGTCGCAGCAGGCCGCTGGCATCGACGAGATTGCGCAAGCGGCGCTTGGTCGTCCCGCTCTCCAGGCTCGGCTCGGGCTCGAACAGCGCGCTGCGGTCGAAGGTGTCGAGCAGCCCGCGCGCGTCGTGCCAGGCATATCGCTCATGCCAGACGAATCCGGTGGCCATGCCCAACGTCTATCAGGCGTCGCGATCGCCCGGCGGCCACACGTTCGGTTAGAGGTGCGCCGCTCGGGACTGCGGTCCCGGGCGGCTGTGTCCTGGCGGGCGAGTCGGCGACGGGGCGTAGGCGTACGGATGATGGAAGGCCGCCAGCGCGTCGGCGCCGTCCACGTTGAACATCAGCACTTCGCCGGTGCGCTCGTCGACGACGGCCACGGAAACGCGGTCGGTGTCCGGGTGCCAGAGCAGCGTGACGTCGTAGCCGTCGCCGTCGCGGTGATCGAGCTCGCGGGTGGGGGGCTGGGTGATGAGCATTGCGGTCGTCCTCTCGATTCGGTCGTCGGTTAAGACTCCGAACTGAGGAAAAACTCATCGGCTGCGCTGTGAGAGGGCGCACACACGCCCGCTGCTTCAGCGGCGGCGCAGCAATGATGTGATCCGCGCACGCAGCGAGCGGCGCTGCGCGCGACCGGCGCCGGCGCGCGCGTGCCCGTGTCGGCGCGACGGGCGCGACCGCGACTCGATGGCGATGGTGGGATGGGCGCCGCGGCGGGTGCGGGAGGGCGCGCTCATGGCGTCAGGCGGCGGAGCCGGCGGTTTCGCGGCGGCGGAGTCTCGCCTGCTCCTGCTCGTAGGTGACGACGCCTGCCGGAAGCACCCACACCCGGCCCTGGCTGGGCTTGTCCTCGGGCCACTCGCCGTGCTCATCGAAGTAGACCCGCGCCCGCTCCTCCTCCTCGCGGTCGGCCTCGCTGCTCAGGCCCAGGCGGAACAGGACATTGAAGAGGACGACGGAGAGCCCGCCGCCGACGGCCATGGCGAAGCCGTCAAAGCCCAGGCCCGCGGGCGAGACGATCAGCATGACCACGCCGCCGAGGACCATGACGGCGCCGAGGCCGTAGCGGACGATGAGCATCCCCAGCGATGTGTCGTGTGGCTGCTCGGTGCTGTGCTGCAGGGCGGGCTGGGTCATGGCGATGTCCTCGATGCGATGTCGCGGCGTGTCCGGTGTCACCTGGAGGATCGCCCTCGCCGCCCGCCGTTTCGACCCGGCACGCTCCCCGGCGGCGGCCGCGAGCCCGACCGCGGATGTCCGGTGAGCCATACCGTCGTCGGCGCGCCGGTAGCGTTGCAGCGGTGACGCCGGTGCGGGTTGTGGTGGCCGAGGACCAGGTGCTCCTGCGCGAGGGCCTGAGCCGCCTGCTGGCCGACGCCGGGTTCGAGGTCGTCGCCCAGGCGGGTGACGCCGACGACCTGCGCCGCAAGGTGGCGGCCCACCGCCCCGACGTGGCCATCGTGGACGTGCAGATGCCGCCCGACCACACCGACGACGGGCTGCGCGCCGCGATCGAGATCCGCCGACGCGAGCCGGAGATCGGCATCCTCATGCTGTCGCAGTTCCGCGACGAGGCCTACGCGCTGGACCTCATCGGCGACAACGCCCAGGGCGTCGGCTATCTGCTCAAGGACCGGGTGGCCGACGTGGAATCGTTCGCCGACGCGGTGCGCCGCGTCGCGCAGGGCGGCTCGGCGCTCGATCCGGAGATCGTCGCCCTGATGGTGGGGCGGCGGCGCAAGCAGGACCCGCTGGAGGCGCTCACCGCGCGCGAGCACCAGGTGCTGGCCTTGATGGCCGAGGGCAAGTCAAACCGCGGCATCGCCGAGTCGCTGGACGTGACCCTCGCCGCCGTCGAGAAGCACGTGGGGCGGATCTTCGCCAAGCTCGGGCTCGCCGACGAGCCGCTCGAGCACCGCCGCGTCCTCGCGGTGCTCACCCTGCTGCGGGCTCGCTGACCGCCTCGGTGAGCGGCAGTTCGGCGATCACCCGCGTGCCCTCACCGGCCGGCGAGTCGACGGCCAGCGTCCCGCCCACGGCCGCGACGCGATCGGTCAGGCCGGCAAGGCCCGAACCGCCGGCCAGGTCCGCTTCGGCGCCGCCGCGCCCGTCGTCGGTCACGGTGATGACCAGACGGTCCGCCTCGACCGCGATCCGGACCGCCGCCTCGGAGGCCTGCGCGTGCTTGGCCACGTTGGCGAGCGCTTCGGAGACGACGAAGTAGGCGGTGCTCTCGGTCAGGGGCGCGAAGCGCTGTGCCGGGAGCTCGAGCGAGACCGGTACCGGGGTGCGCGCCGTCAGCGAGGTGATGGCCGCAGCCAGGCCACGGTGGGCGAGCACCGACGGATCCAGGCCCGCTCCGAGGTCGCGTAGGTCCCGGATGGCGAGCTGGGTCTCCTCCAGCGCCTCGGCGATCGACCGTCGCGCGGTCGCGTCGCCGGCGCCGCGGCTCGCCGCCTGCAGGGCGAAGATGACGTTGATGAGCCGCTGCTGGGCCCCGTCGTGCAGGTCGCGCCCCAGGCGGCGTCGCTCCTCCAGCGCGGCCTCGACCAGCCGCGCCCGCGACGCGTGGATCGCCTCGGCCCTCAGCCGCTCTGCCTCGGCACGGTTGCGTTCGGAGATGTCGCGGAAGACCACGACCGCCCCGCGCCGGTCGCCGACGGTCACCGGCGCCGATGAGTAGGCCACGGGCACGAACGAACCGTCGCGACGGATGAACCAGTCCTGCTCGACGCGAACGGGCTCGCCGGTCGTGCGCGGGCGCAACAGCGGGCAGTCGGCTTCCGGAAATGGGCGCCCGTCGGGGTGGCTGTGGTGGATGGTGGCGTGGCTGGGCCGGCCGATCAGCTCGTCCTCGGACGGATAGCCGAGGATGCTCACCGCGGAGGCGTTGGCGAACAGGACGACGCCCGCCTCATCGACCGCGTACACGGCGTCGGCCATGCTGGCCATCAGCGCCGAGAGCAGCTCCTCGTCGCTGGAGCCCAGCCGCGTGGCGATCTGCTCGGGCATCGGACCTCGATCATGTCAGCGGGCGAGGCCTCCGCGGGGATGGCTAGCCTCACGGTCCGTGTCGTCCCCCAGCGCCAGAGAGCTCGATGCCCAGGTGGGCACCGATCCCCGCGACCCGCTCGGGCTGGCCGGCGACGCCCCGCTGCTGCGCGCCTATCTGGACTGCCTGGATCGCCAGGACGCCGGGGAGGTCTCCTTCCACACCCCCGGGCACAAGGGATCCACCGCGCTCACCGGCACGGTGGTCGCCGGGGACCACCCCCTGGCCGGGGGCCTGGACACGATCAAGATGCAGCACGGCTGGCTGCTGGAGGCCGAGCGCCGCGCCGCCGCGCTGTACGGCGCCGATGTCTGCCGCTTCTCCGCCGGCGGCTCGACGCACTGCAACCAGGCGTTGGCCCTGTCGGTGGGGGCGCCCGGCGACGCGGTCGTCGTATCGCGGACGCTGCATCGCTCGCTGCTGCTCGGCCTGGTCCTGGCCGGACTTGACCCGATCTGGGTCGAGCCCGAGGTGAGTATGGAGACAGGCCTGCCGGTGGGCTATGCGCCAGAACGCGTGGCCCGCGCGCTGGCCGAGCATCCCGAGGCCAAAGCGGTGTTCCTCGGCGACCCGTCCTACGTCGGCACGTTCTCGGATATCGGCGCCCACGCCGCGGTGGCGCATGACGCCGGCGTGCCGCTGCTGGTCGACGCCGCCTGGGCGGCGCATTTCGGGTTTCACCCGGCGCTCCCGCCCCACGCGCTGGGCGCAGGCGCCGACGCGATGATCACCAGCGCCCACAAGACGCTGCCTGCCTACTCGCAGGCGGCGCTGCTGCTGGCGCGGACGGAGCGATTGGACCCCAGCCGGCTGCACCGCGCCTTTGACGCCCTGCACACCACCAGTCCCGCCGGGACGATCATGGCCAGCATGGACGCGGCGCGAGCGCTGCTGGAGCGTGACGGCGAGCGACTGCTGTCGCAGACGATCGACGCGGTCACCGAGGCGCGCGACGCGCTGCGCGAGGTCCCGGGAGTGGTGGTGCTCGACGGCCCGATGGTCGACGCCGCCAAGCTCACGGTGAGCATCGCCGGCACCGGCGCACACGGCGTCGAGGTGGAGTCAGATCTCATGGCCGCGGGCGTGCCGGTGGAAATGGCCGACCGCGACACGATCGTCGCGATCTCGACGCTCGCCGATGATCAGGACACGCTGCGCCGGTACACCGCGGCGCTGATCGAGTCGATCGAGCGAAGGCGCGGGACCCCGCGGCCGCTCACGGCGTCGGCCGGCTGGATCGTGTCCCCGCACCAGCAGGTGGCCCCGCGCGAGGCGTTCTTCGGCGCAGTGGAGACCGTGGCGTTCGCCGACGCCGTGGGCCGGGTGAGCGCCGAGCTGGTGGCGCTGTACCCGCCCGGCGTCCCCGTCCTCGCGCCGGGCGAGCTGGTGACCGAGCAGACCCTCGCGGCGCTCACCGATGCCGCCGCGGACGGCGTCCGCGTCGCCTACGCCGCCGATGCGGCGCTCGCAACGCTCCAAGTTCTGGTGTGACGCAGACGGCCGTGCGGCCGTTTGGAGAGGGGCCGCACGGGCTAGTGGGATGACACCGATGCGTGCGGAATTTGATCCGCGAGTCGCGTACCGGGCGGTCCTCCTTGCGTTGGGATTGCTGGCCGCCGGTCTGCTGTTCGAAGAACTCGTCCAGATCGTCATGCTGGTGACGATCGCTGTCGTCATCGCGGTGCCGCTTGCCGCCTCGGCGAGCTGGTTGCGGCGCTGGCACGTTCCCCGGCCGGTTGGCGCGGTGCTGTCCCTGCTGGCGGGAGCGGTCGTGACCGGCGTCCTGCTGGCGTTCGTCGTGCCGACGTTCGTCAACCAGGTCAATGACTTCGTCGCGCAGCTCCCGACCACGGCCGCGCACTTCGAGCGCGCCGTCAACAACCTCCTGGGCCTCAAGCGGGGGACGACGACGAAGGCCGTGACGCAGTTCGTGAACCGCTACACGCACCATCCCGCCGTGCTGCTCGGTCCCCTGGCGGCCATCGGGGTCTCGATCGCCACCGCCGTGGGCGCGATCGTGGTGGTGATCATCAGCGCCCTGTACATGGCGATCAGCCCCGATCCGCTCGTCAACGGGCTGGTGCGCCTGTTTCCGGCGCAGCGACAGCCCGACGTCCGGCGCACGCTGGAGCGGATCCGCGTCGCCTGGCTGGCCTGGCTGCGGGGGGTCGGTCTGGACATGCTGGTGCTGGGAGGCCTGCTGTTCCTGGGGATGCAGATCATCGGGCTCCAGTTCGCGGCCGGCTTCGCGATCTTCTCGGCGCTGATGACCGTGATCCCGAACTACGGCTCGGTGATCAGCGCCATCCCGCCGATCGTGTATGGCCTGTCATCGTCGTTTCATCTGGGCCTGCTGGTGGCGGTGGTCTACATCATCGTCAACCAGGTGGAGGGCAACGTGGCGCTGCCGCTCATCATGGGGCGGTCGGTGAGCCTGCACCCGGCGGTGATCGCCATCGGGGTCCTGGTCGCGGGATCCCTGTTCGGCATCATCGGCCTGCTCATCTCGGTGCCGCTCATCTCGTTCGCGCTCATCCTCGCCGACGAGCTGTGGATCAAGCCCCACGGCTCGGCGCACGGGTCACTCGGTGATCCGCTGCGCGAACCGGGAACCGAGGGCGCATGACCCGCTCCCGCGGCGAGCGCGCGATCTACGGCGCGATCCTGCTGGGCGCGTTGCTGATCGCCGCCGGGCTCGTGGCCCAGCAGCTCGCCTCTCTCATCCTGGCGACGATGCTGACGATCATCATCAGCCTGCCGATGTCGGTGAGCGCAGAGCGGCTCGCGCCGCTCGGCGTTCCCCGGGCGCTCGGCGCGCTCATCGGCCTGCTCACCGGGATCGCCGTGGTCGCCGGAGCGCTCGTGCTGCTGTTGCCCCCGCTCATCGACCAGGGCCGGACCCTCGTCACCGACGCGCCCCACCTCATCCGCGCGGCCGAGATCAAGGTGAGCTCCGTGACCGGCGATCGTCCCGGCCACGTCGCCGCGCAGCTGCAGCACAACCTCACCACCTTTGTCCGCGACCCCTCCCAGCTGCTGGGGCCGATCACCACCATCGGGGCCAGCGTGGCCACCATTGTCGGCGGCGTCGTCATCGGCGTGATCACGGCGTACTACATCGCGGCGCAGCCCGAGCCCCTCACCCGCGGGCTCCTGAGCCTGTTCAGCACCGACGCGCGGCCGCGGGCCGCGGCGACGCTCACACGCATCCGCGCCGCCTGGCTCGGGTGGCTGCGCGGTCTCGCCGCGTCGATGGTGCTCATCGGGGTCATGCTCTACGTGGCCCTCGGCCTCGTCGTGGGTCTCCCCTTCGCCCTGGTGTTCGCCGTGCTCAGCGCCTGCGCCGAGGTCGTTCCCTACCTCGGCGCGCTGGCCAGCGGCATCCCCCCCGTCGCCTTTGCGCTCACGATCTCCCCCACGCGGGCGCTGGTGGTGCTGATCGTCTACATCCTCGTCCACCAGATCGAGGCCAACGTCATCGGCCCGCTGGTCATGGCCCGGGCGGTGCGCCTGCATCCCGCGGTCATCGCAATCGGCGTGGTGGCCGTCGGCGAGGTCTTCGGGCTGCTCGGGCTGATCGTCGCCGTGCCGATTCTGTCGCTCATCGCGATCCTGGTGGACGAGCTGTGGAGCGGCCGGCACGAGCCCGCCCTGATCCTGCCCGACTGAACTCCTGGGTGCCAGGCCGTCCGGTGCACGCATTGTGTGTGTGAGCGCGTGACGTGGGTAGCGGACATTCGCCCATCTTGGGGAATGCACGAATGGAGGGGGAGATGGCCGGAGCGGTCGACGAGCAAGCAGTCAACGAGCGAGGGGATGAGGAACGCGAGGAGCGTCGCTTCCGGTCCCGTTCGGAGGCGTGGGTCCGGGTCGACCCGGAGCGTGACCGGGTGCGCGTGCGCTGCGGAGGCTCGTTGGACGGGTCCGCGGCCCGCCAGCTCCGCGAGGAGTGCGGGGGCCTCATCGACCGTGGCTTCACGCGGATCGTCCTGGACGTCAGCCAGGCCACGGCCATGTCACCCGCGGTGGTCAGCGCGATCGCGGCCGTCGACCGCCGCGCGCGCACACGAGCCTGCCGGCTCTCCGTCATGCCCGGCCACGGTGCCGCCGCGAGCATCTTGCGCCGCGCGGGGCTCCTCGGGCAGCTCGAGCTCGAGGGCGCGCGCGAGACGTTCCTCGACTGGAGTCGTTAGCCGAGCTGCTCGTGGAGGCGGTCGGCGGCCCGGCGCAGCAGGCGGGAGACCTGCATCTGGGAGCACCCCATCGCCTTGGCGATCTCGCTCTGCTTGAGGTCGCCCTGCATACGCAGGGTCAGGGCGGTGCGTTCCAGGTAGGGGAGCTGGCGGATTCCCCCGCTGAGGCTGCTGGCGATCTCCACCAGCGCGTATCCGTCGTCGACGGTCCCCAGCGTCTCGATGAGCGTCGTCGGCTCGGGCACGCCGTCGACGATCGGCGCATCGAGCGAGTCCGAGTAGTGCGCCTGGGCTGACTCGAGCCCCTCCAGGACCTCTTCGACGCCGATCCCCAGGAACTGGGCGAGCTCGGCCACCTCGGGGCTGCGCCCGCCGCGCTCGGTGAGATCGCCAACGCCTCGCTGCACGCGCTGGGCCAGCTCCTGAGCGGCGCGGGGGACATGCGCCGCCCATCCGGTGTTGCGGAAGTGGCGCTTGAGCTCGCCGAGGATCGTGGGGGCGGCAAAGGCCCCGAACGGGACGCCGCGCTCGGGGTCGTAGCGGTCGATCGCGTTGAGCAGGCCGAGGTTGGCGACCTGAACAAGGTCCTCGAAGGGCTCGTGGGGATTGTGGTAACGAGCCGCCAGCCTGCGGGCGAGCGGAAGATGGCGGCGCATCAGCTCCTCCCGCGCCGCGGGCAGGCGGGCGCGGACGCCCCAGAGGGCAGCGACGGGCGCACGCGTCATGTCGAACCGCACCTCGCCGACCTGTTCGATACCACGATCTATCAAGGACTCAATCCTATCTAGAACTTTTTCATACCTAGTACAGCAGTGTAGGCTGAGCCCATGAGCAGCGACGATGTCGCCGGGCTGCTGCGCCGCCACAACCTGCGGGTGACGCCGCAGCGGCGTGCGATCCTCCACGCCTTCCGGGGCACCGTCGACGAGCACCTGTCGGCCGAGGAGGTGCTGTCGCGGGCCAGCCGGGCGGTGCCGGAGATCGGGCGCGGCACCGTCTACGCGACTCTCGCCGAGCTCGCCGAGCTGGGCCTGATCGGGTCAGTGGGCCATCCCGAGCCGGTGCGTTACGAGACGAATGTGACGCCCCATGATCATTTCCGCTGCCGGGTGTGCCTGCGCCTGTTCGACGTGGAGCTGGGGGGCCGCGACCTGGAGAGTCGCGCGCTCCCGGGCTACTTGATCGAGGCGGTGGCCGTCTCGGCCGAGGGGACCTGCGCCCAATGCCGCGATTACGAGCGCGGTCTGATCGACGGAGCGCTCGGAGTCATCGAGCGGCCCACGCTCAGTGACGACGTCATCGGTCAGCTCGCCTGCCTGCGGGTGGAGAGTCCCGTCGGGGAGCTTGCCATGGGCGCCTCGTCGGACGGGATCGTTCGGATCGCCTTCGAGGACCACGCTGACTTCGCGAGCCTGACCAGGCGAGCCAAGGCGCGACGTGGCTCGGTGGCCGGACGTGAGCGCCTCACGGCCCTGAGCGCCGGGTTCACGGGCTATTGGGGCGGCGGGCGCGACGCGTTGCCCGATGTCGTCGACTGGCACCTGGTGCCCGACGACGCCGCCGACCTCCTGCGCGCGGTGCAGAAGATCCCGTACGCCGAGCCGCTCTCCTATGACCGGATCATGGCCTCGATGAGCGCGTACGACTGCGGGGTCGTTGTCGGCACCGACCCGATGCCGCTCCTCATCCCCTGCCACCGCGTGAGCCGCGGCATCAACCGGCTCGAGGCCTACGTGGGAGGCCTTGAGCGGCTGCGTTTCCTCCAGGACCTGGAGAGCGGATCGGGCAGGTAGGAGCGGGGTAGCGCTGCGAGCCGCGGGCGGCCGCGGTCAGCGGCCATACCAGCGCCGGCGCCCGCCCCCGGTCGCGTCGGCCACGCCGCCGACGAAGAACCCGATCAACCACAGCACGAGGGCGACGACCAGCACGATCCAGAGCAGGTGCACGGCGAATCCGAGCCCGCCGAAGATGGCGAGGATGAGAAGTAGAGCGATGAGGGCAACCACGAGCTTCCTCCCTTGTTGACGAACCTCCGGCTGGATCGCTCTTACCCGGTCGCCGCGTTCGCAAGCAAACGACACGGTGCTTGCCGGCCGCGGCTACGGGTAACGACGCTCGGATGAGGTTCGCCGCTTTTGCCGGTTCGCTGGCGCTCTGTGTCCTGGCCGTCGTCGCCGCCCTCACGCTCGGCGGCGTCGCCTTCATCGTGGTGGCCGTGATCTTCGGCGTCCTCGCGCTCGTGGGGATCCATGACCTCGCCCAGCGTCGCCATTCGATCCTGCGCAACTACCCGATCCTGGGTCACGCCCGGTTCGCCATGGAGGCGGTGCGACCCGAGCTGCAGCAGTACTTCATCGAGCGCAACACGGACGGACGGCCGTTTGACCGTGACACGCGGACGTCGATCTACGAGCGCGCGAAGGGCGTCAAGGACGAGCAGGCCTATGGGACCGAGCGCGACGTCATGGAGCCCGGCTACGAATGGCTGCTGCAGTCGATCCGCTCGTTCGATCCGCCCAAGGAGGTCCCCAGGGTCACGATCGGCGGACCCGATTGCACCCAGCCGTACGAGATGGCCCTGCTCAACGTGTCGGCGATGTCGTTCGGCGCGCTCTCCGGCGAGGCCCTCACGGCGCTCAACCAAGGCGCGGCCAAGGGCGGGTTCGCTCACGACACGGGCGAGGGCGGCCTCACCAAGTACCACCTCAAGGGCGGCGATGTGGTCTGGGAGATCGGCACCGGGTACTTCGGAGCGCGGACCAAGGACGGCGGGTTCGACCACGAGCAATTCCGCGAGAAGGCATCGCACGAGGCCGTCAAGTGCGTCTCGCTCAAGCTCAGCCAAGGAGCCAAGCCGGGCATCGGCGGCGTCCTGCCCGGCGCCAAGGTGACCAAGGAGATCGCGGATGCGCGCGCCGTGCCCCAGGGGCAGACCTGCGTCAGCCCACCCGGCCACGAGGTCTTCAGCACCCCGCGCGAGCTCATCCGCTTCATCGCCGAGATGCGCGAGCTCGCCGACGGCAAGCCCGCCGGCTTCAAGCTGTGCATCGGCGCCCGCCACGAGCTGCTGGCGATCTGCAAGGCGATGATCGAGGAGGGGACCGCCCCTGACTTCATCACCGTCGACGGGTCCGAGGGCGGCACCGGCGCCGCGCCCGCCGAATACGAGGACCACATGGGCACGCCGCTCGCCGAAGGGCTGATGATGCTCCACAACGCCCTGGTCGGCTGCGGCCTGCGCGACCAGGTGCGGATCGGGTGCAGCGGCAAGATCGCGACCGGGTCCGACATCGTCAAGCGCCTCGCGATCGGCGCCGACTACGCAAACGCCGCGCGGGCGATGATGATGGCCGTCGGCTGCATCCAGTCCCAGCGCTGCCACACCAACCAATGCCCGGTGGGCGTCGCCACCCAGGACCCCAAGCGCTCGCGCGCCCTCGACGTCGTCGACAAGACCGAGCGGGTGTATCGCTACCAGCACGCCGTCGTGGCCGAGGCCCAGCGGCTGATCGCCTCCATGGGGCTGCACTCGCCGGCCGACGTCGGTCCGCATCACCTCGTGCGGCGGGTTGACCACGTCACGTCGCGCAGCTACGCGGAGCTGTATGAGTGGCTACAGCCAGGCCAACTGCTCCACGAGCCGCCGGAGTCCTGGCAGGCCGACTGGGCGCGCGCGGACCCCGACTCGTTCGCGCCCCACGAGATCGCCATGCGGAGCGCCTGATGGCCACGGTGGCCGAGACGATCGTCGACGCGATCGCGGACCTCGGCGTGCGGTCGGTGTGGGGCGTCGTCGGCGACGCGCTGAACCCGATCACCGACGCCATCCGGCAGGAGGACCGCCTGGAGTGGATCGGCGTGCGCCACGAGGAGACCGGCGCGTTTGCCGCCGGCGCCCAGGCACAGCTCGGCGCGACTCTGGGCGTGTGCATGGGCACGGTGGGGCCTGGCTCGCTGCACCTGCTCAACGGTCTCTATGACGCCAAGAAGTCCCACGCGCCGGTGCTGGCCATCTGCGGTCAGGTGCCGCTCGCGGAGCTGGGTTCCGACTTCTTCCAGGAGATCGACAACGACGCGGTGTTCCGCGACGTGTCGGTGTTCTGCCGCACGATCACCAGCCCAGCGCAACTGCCGGGCCTGGTCGAGCAGGCGATCCAGCGCGCGCTGGACGCCCCCGGCGTCGCCGTGCTCACCGTGCCCGGGGATGTCGGCGCACTCGACGTGGACGGGCCGCCGGCGCGCATCGCCCACGCCGAGATGCCCGTCGTTCCGGAGCCCGGCGCCGTCGCGCAGGCGGCCGAGCGGATCGATGGCGCAGCGCGGGTCACGCTGCTCGTCGGCCATGGCGCACGCCACGCCCGGACCGAGGTCCTTGAGCTCGCCGACCGGCTGGGCGCGCCCATGGTGCTCACGCTCAAGGCCAAGGCGGGCCTGGAGGCCGACAACCCGTACGCGGTCGGGCAGAGCGGCCTGATCGGCAACCCGGCGGCGCAGCGCGCGTTTGACCGCTGCGACCTGCTGCTGATGCTCGGCACCGACTTCCCCTACACCGACTGGTATCCGGAGGGCAAGGAGGTCATCCAGGTCGATCGCCGCTCCGGCCACATCGGACGGCGGACGGCCGTCGATCACGCAATCGTGGGCGACACGCGACTCACCGTCGGGGCGCTGCTCCAGCGCGTCCGGGCCAAGACCGACCGCGCGCATCTGGAGGACGCGACCGGGCGCTATCGCGACTGGCTCGAGCGTCAGATGCACCTGGCCGACCCCGACTACGACACCCGCGGGGTCGTCGAGAAGGTGCGGGCGAAGTTCGACAACCCCGACGAGCGGATCCGCCCCGAGGCCGTGGCGGTGAGCGTCGACCGCCATGCCACCTCCGACGCCATCTTCACCAGCGACACGGGGATGTCGACCGTGTGGCTGTCTCGCTTCGTGCCGATGCGTGGCGACCGCCGCCTCATCGGCTCCTACAACCTGGGCTCGATGGCCAACGCGATGCCCCAGGCGCTCGGGGCCCAGGCGCTGCACCGCGACCGCCAGGTGATCGCCTTCTGCGGCGACGGCGGGCTGACCATGCTGCTCGGGGACATCATCACCGCGGTCACCCACCAGCTCCCGGTGCGCCTGGTGGTCTTCAACAACGGCCGCCTGGGGATGGTCAAGCTCGAGCAGGAGCAGGCGGGCCTGCCCGAGTTCGGCACCCAGCTGTCAAACGTCAACCTGGCCGGGATCGCCCAGGCCGCGGGGTTGCACGCCGTCCGCGTCGAGCGCCCCGACGACCTCGACGACGCGATCGCCTCGGCCTTCGCCCATCCCGGCCCGGTGCTCGTGGATGTGGTCACCAACCCCGAGGAGATCTCGCTCCCGCCCAAGACCAAACCCGCTCAGGCCTGGGGGTTCGCGATCGCCAAGCTGACCGAGACGCTGGAGAGCCGGGGCTAGATCACCCGGACTGGGTGAGGCGGCCTCATCCTGATCGGGCGGATCATGTCGGCGATGGGACTGGCATGGGGAAACCGGCGACTGCTCGGGGGGGCCGTCGCGACCGTCGTCGCATCCGCAGTCGCCTGGGGACAGCTCAGCCCCGCGTCGGCCTCAGGGGCCGGCGAGTGTGCCTCGCTGGGGCAGGCAGCCCACTTCGCGGCCTTCTCGCACGGGGACTTCAACGCCTCGCCGCCGGGCGGCGAGAGCATCACCGGACGGATCGCCGCGGCGGGTAACGTCACGTTCGGCGGCCCCGGGAGCGGCGGCGTGTTCGTCAGCGGAGCGACCGGTGATACCTCTCCGACGGTCATCGCCGGGCACGACCTGCGCGTGGGCCAGTCAGGGGCGGGCGGGACGCTCAGCGGCGGGGCGACGTACGGCAACGCGGTGAGCGTGGCCGCCAACTTCTTCGTCACACCGCCGGCCACAAAGGCAACGGCGCCGTTCTCGTTCGATGACGAGTTCACCTCGCTACGGACTCTGAGCGCCTCGCTGGCCGATCAGGGTCAGAGCGCCGGCGCGACGGTGCGCCTCAACCCGGACTCGCACGCGCTCGAGCTCACCGGGCCCAACGCGGGCCTCAACGTCTTCACGGTGAGCGCAGCCCAGATCACGCAGGCCGCGGGCGTCACCATCACGCTCACCCAGCCAGGCGCAACGGCGCTCATCAACGTCACCACCGACACCGTGCTGTCGGTCTCACTGCAGTACATGAACCTCTCGGGGACGAGCGCTTCGCACGTCGCCTGGAACTTCGCCCTCGCCACAAACGTGACGATCAGCGGGCCCGAGGCCTGGCAGGGCCTCCTCCTGGCCCCCAACGCCCAGGTCAGCTTGGACTCCAACGGACAGTTCAACGGCCAGGTCGTCGCCGCGACCATCCCGGAAGCCAGCCGGACGCTCACCAAGGTCGCGTTCACCGGCTGCCTGCCTCCGCCGCAGCCGACGTCCCCGGCCGACGACTCGCTCACGCTCACCGCGCTGTGCGTGAACGCCACCGGCGACCTCACGATGAGGCTGCGCAACACCGGGGATCAGACCCGCACGGGCCGGTGGGTCGACCAGGGCGGGACCGATTTCGCGCCGTTCTCGGTTCCGGCCCACAGTGACCTGTTCTTCGACGTCCAAGATCCGACCGCGAACAGCATCATCGTCGTCACGTCGGGCGCGACCACGGTCACGGCGCCGGGCACGACCGCACCGTGTCAGGGCCAGATCACCGTCCGACTCGTCACGTCGGGTCCGGCACCGGACGGAGCGACCTGGGACGTGCGACTCGACGCGGGTGTCGACCCGGCCCCGACCGTCACCCTGGGCTCCGGCGAGCAGCGCACCATCACCGTCGCGGGCGGCTATACGTCAGGGGCGGCGCCGATTGACCAGGTGATCGGGGGCGTCGCGTACACGGTGTCCGTCCCTGACACGCTCGGGGGCACGGCGACGGTGAGCCTCAACCCGATCGAGATTCTCGATGGCCAGCACGAGTTCGTCACGGTCACGATCGCCTTCGAGCAGCCGCCTCCGGGACCTGAAGTGGTCGAGCCCGAGCAGCCCGAGCAGCCGACGCTCCCGCCCGGTGCCCCCGATCCGCTCCCGGGGCCGGACCTCGAGGCGTCCGCCTCGGGAACCGACCTCTCGATCACGCATCAGGTCAGCCCGCCTCGCGTGCGGGTGGACGGCACGGTGACGACGATCACCCGTGTGCGCAACCTCGGCCACACCGCGGCCGTCGGCGTGGTTGCACGGGAGATCCCCCAATACCACCCGGCGCAGGCCAACCAGGTCGCCCACGTCCTCAGCATCGCGACGACCCGCGGCCGATGCGCGAGCCGCCGTCCGGTGAGTTGCAGCCTGGGAACACTTGACCCTGGGGCGAGCGTGACGATCCGCACCCGGGACCGAGTGCTTGTCGCCGCCCCGCTGCGCAGCATCGTCGTGGTCTCATCCGACACTCCCGAGACGAACACGACCAACAACATCGCGATCGCCCGGGTGACGGCGCTCGCCCCCACGCCGCACATCGCCGCGGCGATTGGCGCGCCGTCGGTCGTCCACGTCGGGCAGCGTGTGCGCTACCGGGTGACCGTGACGGCCGGCGGCAAGGCGGGCGCCGACTCTGTGCGCCTGTGCAGCAGGCCGCCCGCGAGCCTCATCGCCGTCCGCGCGCCGGGGACGTTCAGCTATCGCGGCCGCCGGTGCGCCACCGCCGGCCATCTCGGGGCCGGCCGGTCGCTCACCTTCACCGTCTCGGGCCTGGCTTCGGCGCGTGGGCTCGTCTTCCCCGTCGGCATCGCCACGGCCACCGGTGTGACGCGCCCCGTGCACGCGGCGACGCGGGTTGTCGTGCTCGGCCCGCTGGTGGCGTGCGCCGCCACAGCTCACGACGTGACGCGGCATCGGCCGCCGATCGCCCGCGCGGCCTGCTGAACGCGCCCCACGCAACACACGGCTGCAAACGTTTGCGGTATTGTGGCGCCACGATGGCTGAGGTCGTCATGCCCCGCCTCTCTGACTCCATGACGGAGGGGACGATCGTGCGCTGGCTCAAGGCCGAGGGCGACGCGGTGGAGCGTGGCGAGGAGATCGTCGAGGTCGAGACCGACAAGGCGACGGTCGGCTACGAGGCGGAGGCAGCGGGTGCGTTGTCGATTCGCGAGCCCGAGGGGGCCGTGGTCGCGGTCGGGGCGGTGATCGCGTTCATCGGCGACGAAACGGCGGCCGCTGTCCGGACACGTGGTGCGACCACGCGCGTCAGGGCCTCTCCCCTGGCCCGACGGATCGCCCGGGAACACGGCGTCGAGCTCTCGGGGCTCTCTGGGTCCGGGCCGCAGGGCCGGGTCATCAAGCGCGACGTCATCGCCGCGGCCGGCAGCGGCGGCGGTGATGGTGGCGGTGCCGGTGGGAACGAGCGCTCGCAGGCGGATGAGCCCTCGCGTGGGGACCAGGTGCAGGAGCCGACGCGGACGCAGAGCCTCATCGCCCGCCGGATGGCCGACTCGCGCGCGACCGTGCCCGAGTTCGCGCTCGAGGTGGAAGTGGACATGAGCGGCGCGCTTGAGATGCGCCGTGAGCTCGGGGCGGTCAGTGAACCCGGGCCCTCGCTCAACGACATCATCGTCAAGGCGTGTGCCCTGGCTCTCCGGCGCCATCCACGCGCCAACGGCAGCTTCGCGGACGGGCGTTTCGTTCTGCATCCGCGGGTCAACGTGGCGGTCGCGGTCGCGGTCGAGGGATCGCTGCTGACCCCGGTGATCAGCGATGCCGACGCCCAGTCCGTGGGAGCGATCGCGTCAGAGACCCGGCGGCTCATCGAGCGCGCCCGGGCCGGCCGGCTCAGCCCCGCCGAGCTGGACGGCGGGACGTTCACCGTCTCCAACCTCGGCATGTTCGGAATCGACCGCTTCGAGGGGATCATCAACGCCCCGCAGGCGGCGATCCTGTGCGTGGGCGCGGTGCGCGACCGGCCGGTGGCCCGTGAGGGCGAGGTGGTCATCCGGCCCATGGCCTCGATGACGCTGGCCGCCGATCACCGCATCCTGTACGGGGCCGATGCGGCCGCCTTTCTGGTCGATGTGCAGCGCTTTTTGGAGCATCCGCTGACGATGGCCGCGTAGCGCGCCGCGACGGTACGATCGCACATATGGGGTCTAGACCCCATACGGGGAGTCGCCACTTGAGCCGATGTCGAGGGTGGCGATGTCCACCTCTTCGATCTCAAGCAGCTCCGCCAGCACGAGCGCGAGCACCACATCCTCCGCCAACGGCGCCCCGCTGCAGGTCACGGGTCTCGCGTCGGGCCTCGACACGGCCAAGATCGTGTCGCAGATGATGGACATCCAGAAGCGCCCGGTGACCATGCTGCAGAACCAGCAGAAGATCCTGCAGGCCCGCAACGCGCAGCTCACCAGCATCCAGGCAGCGCTGAAGAAGGTCAACGGCGACGCGCTCGCGCTGCTGGACCCGCGCGTGTATCGCGGCACGCAGAAGGCGAGCTCCAGCGACACGACTCGGGTGGCGGCGACCACCACCACCGGGGCCGGCGTCGGCGGCTACCAGGTGTCGGTCAGCCAGCTCGCCAACGCCGCCCAGCGCACCTTCTCCTTCACCGCGCCCACCAGCGACGGGACGATCACGATCGACGGCCACGACACCAGCGTCAAGGCCGGCGCTTCGGTCTACGACATCGCCGACGCCATCAACAGCGACCAGTCGGCCACCGTGTACGCGGCCGCCACCGACCAGGGCACGCTCGTCTTCTCCAACCGCAACACCGGCGACACCGGCCCCGGCTTCATCGCCGTCTCCGGGGCCGGCGGGATACTCTCCGAGCAGGCCGGCCGCGCCAAGCAGGGGCAGAACGCCACCTACTCGATCGACGGGGTCTCGGGGTCCTCGAGCTCGAACTCGGTGGCCGGGGCCATCCCCGGGGTGACGCTGACGCTCACCGGCGTCACGACCACCTCCGGGCCGATCACCGTCAACGTCGGCGCCCCCGCGGCGGACTCGTCGAAGGTGGAGTCGGCGGTCAACCAGTTCATCACCGACTACAACGCCGCCCTCTCGGCGATCCAGACCCAGCTCTCCCAGAAGCCGACCGCGAGCGACCCCACCCAGGGCACCCTGTACGGGGACAACCAGCTCAAGGGCCTGCTCTCCTCGATGCGCTCGCTCATGATCAAGGGCGGCGACGGGCTCCCCGCGGGAATGGCGACGATGCTGGACATCGGCGTCAGCACCGGCTCTGCCAGTACCGGCGGCCCCACCGCGTCGGAGCTGGCCGGCAACCTCACGCTCAACGCCAGCACCCTGGAGGCGGCGCTCAAGACCAACTCCACGGCGGTGCAGAAGGTGGTGGGCGCCTGGGCCAACAACATGGCGACCACCGTCAACAACTACTCCGGGCTCGGCGGGACGATCGAGATCCGCCTCTCCGGCGACAACCGCCAGGTCTCCTCGCTCGGGCGTCGCATCGGGACCATGCAGTCCGCCCTGGATGACAAGCAGAACCAGCTCACCAAGCAGTTCGCGATGCTCGAGGCGGCCCTGTCGAGCACCCAGTCCACCAGCAGCTGGCTCACCAGCCAGATCAACGCGCTGCCCGGCGTTACCACCAAGAAGTAGCCCGCCTCAGTCCTCGCAGTCCTCGCCCCGTTCGTCGGGCCGTCAAGGCGCCGGCGCAGGTCCGCACCCGTGCTGGACGGCGCCTGCGACGTCCGGGATGATGCGTCATGGGCGGGGCCAGCGCTTCACTTAACGGCGGGTTGCGCGCACTGCTGAAGGTCGCCGGTGTCGCGCTGGCGGTGGCGCTGGTGGCGTTCGTGGTCGGGTGGCTGCTCGCGATCGTCCGGTTCACCGCCGCGCGGCTTCCCGCCGTGGACAGCGTGGAGGCGATGAGCCTCGGGCAGGTGCTGGGCCACGGGGCGCTCTGGACTGCGGAGATCGTGGTCGTCAGCGCCGCGCTGGGGGTTGTCGCCTGGCTGGCAGCGCGCCGCAACTGGGACACGCACGGAAAGACGTGGCAGGCGATCGGCACCCGCGGCGTCGCCAGGGCCGCCGAGACCAGGGACGCCACGCCGCCGGGCGACTGGCCGCTGCAGGTGGTCGCCGGCTTCAACATCCTCATCGTCGCCGGGCTGATCGCGATCGCGGCCGGCCGCATCGCCTCGCTGTTCGTCACCAAGGCCTACCAGACCGGGGCCGATTGGCTGGCGGTCGTGGTCGGCGTGGTGGTGTTCGCGGTGGCGTGGTTCGTGCTCACCAAGGTCGGCCCATTGCTCAAGCCCGGGGCGCACATCCTCGTCTGGCTGGCGGTGGTGCTGGCGGCACTGTTCGCGTCAGCGCCCGTCGGCGTGCTGCTGCTCACCGGCGCGCTCGTGGCCACAGCCGGCCGGCGGATCGCCAAGTGGCAGCGCCCCCAGACCCTGGCCGGGTTCGCCCGTTCCAAGGTCGTGTGGCTGGTGCTGGCCATCTGTGGGCTGCTGGGCGTCGCCTACAGCGCGATGGGGCCCGTGGGGCTCCCACGCGTCGTCGTGGGCACCCCGAGCGGAGACCTCGTCGGCGGCTACGTGGGGCGGAGCAGCGAGGGCGTCGACATCGCCACCTGCACCGCCCTCGCCGACGCGACCTCCACCGACACGCGCCTGCGCCTGGTCCCCACCAGGCTCGTCGACTCCGTCCTGGTCGGCGGTGGTACCGCCTACCTGGACACCGGGGCCCGGCCGTCGCTCGGCCGCCTGGCATTGCACGCGATCGGGATCGGGGCCGACCCGCCGACGCTGTTCAACGCGACGCTGCGCTCGCCGCAGCCGACCTGCGCCGGCACCGGGCCGCCGGCCACGCCCCCGGGGATCGCCGATCCACAACTGGGCCCCGGCGTGGTGGCGGGGCCGGCACCGCCGCACGGCCGAGCGCTCGACGGCGAGGCGCCCGTCGGGCCCGACGGCCACCTCACGGCGGCGACGGCCGCGCTGGCCCTGCGCTACCAGCCGACCGTGCTGGTCACCGCCGCGGACCGCAACTGGCCGGTGTCGGTCAACGCGGTCCTGGCCGAGCGGGGAGCCAACGGCGAGGCGGTCTGCCTCCATCCGCCGCGCGGGACGGCGGGCGCGCCACTCTGCCATCCCACCGCCGCGCAGCTCACGTCGCAGTCGCACGGCTACCTCCAGCTGCCCGCCACCCTGGGCAGCCATCCGGGCCCCGACGCGCAGTTCCGGGCGTTCGTCGCGGGTATGGGCCAGAGCCTCCCGCAACGGCGCGATTGGCTGGCGGACCCCAGCTCGCTGGACCCATGGCAGTCAGCCCAGCTGTACGTCTACTACGCCCCCGGGATCCCACGGACCGCGTTCCCCAAGAGGGCACTGATCCCGAGTGGCGTCACCGGCGGGCTGATCGGCCTGGAGTACTGGTTCTTCTACCCGTTCAACTACTACCCGACGGTCATCGACGACGGTCTCATGGACCAGGCCCCGATCGCCGGCGACCGCGCCAACGTCGACCTGCACCAGGGCGACTGGGAGCACGTCGACGTCCTCCTGGATCCCGCGACGATGCAGCCTCGGTGGCTGTACCTGGCCCGCCACGACTTCGAGGGCGCCTTCATCCCGTGGAACAGCCCGATGATGCGCTTCGACGACGGCCACCCGGTGATCCAGGCCGCGTTCGGCGGCCACCCCAGCTACCTGCCCGGCTGCGGGCCGGGCCCGCGCGCGGTGGCGGCTGACGTCACGGCCGACTGGCTGGCGTGCGGATCGGGCCGGTTCGCCTTCCGGGCGCAGACCACGCCACTGGTCGACGTCCAGGCCCAGCCGTGGGCGTGCTGGCAGGGGTACTTCGGCGAGAACGGGTCGCGGCAGGCCAGCCCCACCGCCACGACCGACTACCTGGCCTCGCTGCATCACACGGTCTACGCGACGCCGCCGAGGGGCCCGTTGGTGCAGGCCGAGAACACCGGCGTGTGCCAGAACGGGACGCCGACGGGCTCGCCGTAGGCGACCCGGACGCGGCGCGTCACATCCCCGTCGCACGCGACGCCGCGCCGCGTCACATCCCACGGTCGGCACGGGTCAAGTGGTTGTATGAGCCGGAGCCGACCGAGGACGTGACGATGGACGAACAGGACTGGCTGGCCGAGCGCTTTGAGGAGCACCGCTCCCGCCTGCGCGCGGTGGCCTACCGGATGCTGGGCTCGTTGAGCGAGGCCGACGACGCGGTGCAGGACACCTGGATCCGCCTCAGCCGCAGCAACGCCGAGGAGGTCGAGAACCTGGGCGGCTGGCTGACCACCGTGATCGCGCGTGTGTGCCTAAACATGCTGCGCTCGCGCCAGACCCGGCGCGAGGAGCCATTCGGGCCCCACGTCCCCGAGCCGATCATCGATCCGGTCGCGGGCGTCGACCCCGAGCACGAGGCCCTGCTGGCCGACTCGGTGGGTCTGGCGCTGCTCGTCGTCCTGGAGACGCTGGCGCCGGCCGAGCGCCTGGCCTTCGTACTGCACGACATGTTCGCGGTGCCGTTTGACCAGATCGCCCCGATCGTGGACCGCACGCCCGAGGCCGCGCGGCAGCTCGCCAGCCGGGCGCGCCGCCGCGTCCAGGGCAACGCGCCCGTGGGCGACGCCGATCCCGTACAGCAGCGCCAGGTGGTCGAGGCCTTCCTCGCCGCCGCCCGCGAGGGGAACTTCGACGCTCTCGTCGCCCTCCTGGACCCCGACGTCATCCTGCGCGCGGACTCCGGCCCGGGCCTCCCCGGCGGGACCATCGAGGTCCGCGGGGCGGCCGAGGTGGCCGGCCGGGCGCTCACCTACGCCCGGCTGCAGTTGCTCAACCGCCCCGTGCTGGTCAACGGCACGCTCGGGATGATGTCCTACCGCGACGGCCGGCCGTTCTCGGTCGGCGCGATCACGGTGCGCGGCGGGCGCATCGTCGAGATGGACATCCTGGCCGACCCCGAACGCCTGAGCCAGCTCGACCTGACGGCCGTGGACGAGTGACGCCGGCGCCCGGCGCCTCGTGGCGACGGCGTTGCGCTCAGGCGCTACGTGTACCGTTCCGCGTGCATGGAACCCGACGTCGCCCTCATCCTCCAGATCCCCGCCGGGGGCCCGTTGGATGACCAGCTCGTGGATGACCCGCCGGGGACGTTGGCCGGGCCTGACGTGGTCGTGGAGCGCAGCCCCGCCGACTCCGAGGGCGTGCTCGAGGCGCCGGTGGCCGGTCAGGTGGTCCTCTCGGTGCCCTCGCCCGAGGCCCTGCGCCGCCAGGCCGACGAGCTGCCCAGGCTGATCGATGGCGCCGGTACCAGCACCGAGCCGATCGTGATCGTCATCGAGGCGGCCGAGGTGCTCCGCGACGACGAGCTCGGCGCGGTGGCCGCCGCGGCGCGGCGGGCGCGCCGGCCGGTGATCCTGCGGGTCATGCGCGACGGCTGACCGGCCCTGGCGGCCCGAGCCGCCTCGGCCGGTGTCTCACCACCACTTGCGCGCGCGCTCCAGGGCCTCGGCGGTGCCGTGGCTCTGGTCGAGGTCGTCGAGCAGCCGCATGTCCGCGTCGGACAGGGTGAAGTCGTAGACCTCGAGATTGGCGTCGATGCGTTCCTGGTGCGTGGACTTGGGCAGCACGATCGTGTTGCGCTGCAGGCACCACCGGATCAGGACCTGGGCGGGGGTCCGGCCCGCGCGCTCGGCGACCTGGGCCACGATCGTGTCGCCGAGGTGCCGCCCGGTGCCCAGCGGGCTGTAGGCCTCGACCGCGATGTCGTGACCGGCGCAGGCCTCGAGCAGCTCGCGGCGGTACTCGAAGGGGCTGAACTGGATCTGGTTGACGACCGGCGGGGTGTTGGCGACGCCGAGGAGCTGTTCGAGCTCGGCCACGCTGAAGTTCGAGATCCCGATGGAGCGCGCGTAGCCGCGCTCGCGGGCGGCCTCCATCCCGGGCCACGCCCAGGTGGCGCCCTTCTGGGGCCAGTGGATGATGTAGAGGTCGATCTGCTCGACGCCGAGACGCTCCAGGCTCTTCTCGGCCTCGGCGGCCGGGTCGGTGCGCCCGGGATAGAACTTCGTGGTGATGAAGACGTCCTCGCGCGGGACCCCGCTGTCGCGTAGCGCCCGGCCGACGCTGGCCTCGTTGCCGTAGCCCTGCGCCGTGTCGAGGTGCCGGTAGCCCGCCTCGAGCGCCCAGCGCACCGACTGCTCACACTCCGGGCCGTCCGGGACCTGCCACAGGCCCAGTCCGACGGTGGGGATCGAGTTGCCATCGGACAGGGTCCGCCGCCGACCGTCTTCGCTCACGTCGCCTCCCTCGATTGTCGTGCTCGCCACCTTAGCGTCGGCGCGCCGACGGCCCGGGCGGCGAGCACAGGGCACGACGCCTACGCGGCGTCGAGCTCCTCCAGGCGCCGGCCGCGGGTCTCGGGGCCGATCAGGAAGGCGACGATGTACAGCAGCCACAGCACCGCGAAGCACTTGGCCAGCGTGGGGAGTCCCACGGAGCCGATGAGGCTCCCGGTCAGCACCGGGCCGGCGATCGACGGAATGCGCCCGAAGGCGACGCCGAGCCCGAACCCGGTGCCACGCAGGGCGGTGGGGAACAGCTCTGCGACATAGGTCTGGCCGACCGACCACGTCCACCCCAGCAGCCCGATGCCGAACACCTGGGCGAGCGCGAACACCAGCAGGTGGCTGGTCGAGAACCCGATGACGCTGCAGCTGGCGAGCACGATCGCGCCCACGATGGCGGCGGGCCGGCGGCCGAAGCGCTCGGCCGCGTGGGCCCCGACGAAGGGCCAGATGGCCATGGCCACGTAGAACGCCATCGTCAGCGCCAGGGACTGGCGGAAGGTGAGCCCGAAGGTCCCGAGCATGTACTTCTGCAGGAACACGAGGAAGCCCCAGTAGCCGACGGCGTTGGCGATGAAGATGAGCGTCGCGATGCCCAGGCGACGGCGCAGCCGCGGGGTGGAAAGGATCTCGCGGACCTGTCGGCCGGTCTCTCCGGCCTCGCGCCGCCGGCTGCGGGCCACGAGGTAGGGCGTGGACTCGCGCAGGGCCCGGCGCATCACGTACACGAGCCCCGCGGGGATGATGGCCAGGATGAACGTGAGCCGCCATCCCGCCGCCGGCGCGACGACCAGCGCGACGCCGAGCGCGATCAGCGCGCCCACCGCGTAGAGCGAGAAGATGACGCCGCCGGCGCCGATCGCCCGGCGCTTGTGGGGCCAGGCCTCCACGGTGTAGGGCACGCCGACCGCCAGCTCGCCCGCGCCGCCCAGACCGGTGAGGAAACGCAGGCCGGCGAACACACCGGCGCTGCCGGCCACGCCCGACGCGGCCGTGGTCAGGCCGTAGAGGGCGATCGAGGTGCCGAGCGTGTTCTTGCGGCCGAACCGGTCAGCGGCGTAGCCGAAGGCGAACGTCCCCAGCGTGTAGCCCGCCAGCATGATCGAGCCGATCACGCCCTGAGCCGTGGTGGACAGGCTGAAGCTCACCGCGATCAGCGGCAGCACGAACGAGTAGATGTTCACGACGTAGGCGTCGAACAGGAATCCCAGGCCGGCCGAAACCGCGACCAGCCAGGCCTGGCGCATGTCGTGGGGCTGGGCCACGGCAGACGGTGTGCCGCGCCGGCGCGTTGACGGGCGAAGGGCGCGGGCGCCCGTGATGTCGGTCATCTCATCTCCTTTGGGCTCTAGGGCGCGAGGAGGACGGAGCCGTCCTCTTCCCAGACGGTCAGGCGTCGCAGCCGTCGCGAGGGGTCAAACAGCGTGCAGCCGGTGCGCACGTCGTACTCGTAGCCGTGCCACGGACAGCGCAGCGCGCTCACCGAGTCCTCGTCGCGGTAGTCGCCGACACCGTCCCGGCCGTGGCTGCCGTGGCCCAGACGCCCACGCGACAGCGGGGCCCCGTGGTGCAGGCAGCGGTTGACAAGCGCGTGCAGACTGCCGTCGCGCAGGCGGATCACGACAGCGGGGAGCCGCCCCAGCGAGACGGCGCGCATCTCACCCGGTGCCAACTCGTCGCTGGCGCATACCCGGGTGGCCTGGTCTGAGTCGACGGTCGCGCTCATACGCCGTCCGGCAGGCGGTAGGCGGCGCGGGCGTTGCCAGCGAGGATCTTGCGCACGAGCTCGTCGGGCAGCCCGGAGGGCAGCGCCCGCTCGGGGGAGTCGAAGTCCCAGTGCGGATAGTCCGAGGAGAAGAGGATGAGCTCGTCTGACTCCATCTGATCGACGAGCCCGAGGAACTGGCGGGCGGTCATCTCCTCGATCGGCTGCGTGGCGAAGCGGACGTGCTCGCGGATGACGTCGGAGGGCTTGCGGTGCAGCCACGGCACCTCGGAGCGCAGCTCGCGCCACTGCTGGTCTGAGCGCCACATGATGTGCGGGACCCACGAGAAGCCGCCCTCGATCATCGCCACACGCAGCGCGGGGTGACGGTCAAAGACGCCGTTGAAGACCAGGCTGACGACCTGGGACATGAACACCTGGGAGACCAGCGTGTGCCACTCGGCGAACAGCCGGTGGTGGCCGAGCGCGGTCGGCGAGTTCTCTGAGTGGTGGATGCCGACGACCAGACGGTGGCGCTCGGCGGCCGCGAACAGCGGCTCGTAGAAGGGGTCGCCGAACGGCTTGTCGCCGATGTAGAGCATCACCTGGACGATCCGCGGGTGATCGCCGAGGCGGTCGATCTCGCGCGCGGCGCCCGCTGGGTCGTGCGCGTTGACGTGGATCGAGCCCGCCAGTCGCGGCTCGCGCTCCAGCCACGTCTCCACCTGCCAGTCGTTGTAGGCCGACATCAGCCCGGTCTTGAACTCGGGCCACCCCGGCCCCAGCGCCGAGGCGTTCAGCCAGCCGGTGAGGATGGCGGTGTCGATCTCGTAGAGGTCGAGGAGCTGTTCGCGCACCAGCCCCAGGTCCGAGCCACCGGGGCGGCCGTCGGGGAGCTTGGCATCGGCCCGGTCAAGGCCGCCGGCGGTGGGTTGGGCGTAGGGCAGCAGCCGCTCGGGCTGCCAGCCGAACTCGGTGATGTAGCGCCGCCACTGGGGCTCCAGGTAGGGCACGAGCTCCTCGAGCGCCGCCCGCTCGTGGACGTCGACGTCGACGAGCTCGGTGCGCTGGCGCCCGGGGATGGTGGTCGTCTGCGAGGTCGCGGTCATGGTGGCGTGGGCCCGGTCTGCGGGCCTATTACCCACTAATACCATCATCACCATCTTTTTAGTCGTGATTTGTTCGCGGGGTGACCGAGAGCGCGCCGGTCGGAGGGGCAGGTCAGGCCGCGAAGGCGGGCCAGAGCGTGTCGACGACCCGCTCGCTCCACCCCTTCGGCGGCCGTCCGCCCGCGAGGTAGGAGAAGATGAAGCTGCCCATCAGGGCATGTGAGGCGATCTGGCTATCGAGGTCGCCGCGGATCTCGCCGCGCTCCTTGCCGCGCTCCAGCGCCTCGGCGATCGAGTCGCGCCGGGGGACGATCATCTCCTTGCGGAACTGGTCGAGCAGCTCGGGGTGGTTGCGCTCCTCGACGATGAGGGTGCCGGCCAGGCTGACCGTGAAGCGTCTGCGGGCGAGTTCGAGGTGGGCGATGAGATCGTCGCGCGCGTTGCCGGTGTCGATCGGCGGGACGTTCGAGACCTTGTCGGCGATGACCGCCGCCACCAGCTCGGACTTGTCCTTGTAACGGCGATAGATCGCGGGGCGCCCGACCTTGGCGGCCTGCGCCACGCCGGCGATGGACAACCGCGCGTACCCCTCCTCGAGCAACAGCCGCCACGCGGCGTCGAGGATCGCGCTGTCGACGGCCTCGTCCAGCGGCCGGCCCGCACCGCGCGCCCGGACGGCGGCGTCGCCGTCGTCGTTCTGTCCGCCGCTCACCGACACGGCGGCAAGTGTCCCAGACGCCACCCGGTCGGGCGGGCGGTGGCGGCGGTCGCGTCGCGCTGTAATCGAATCGTAATATTACGTAGCAGCATCGTATCGTTACACTAGTGCCTCGTTATGGAATTCCCCGTCCTCGACAGGAGCGCATCCACCATGAGTGGCACCACGACAACCGCGACCACGACCACCACGACCACCCCCACCGCCGCCGCCGCGGCGGTCGAGGTCGAGGATCTGCGCAAGACCTATCCGGGCGGCATCGAGGCCGTGAAGGGCATCAACTTCACCGTGGCCCCCGGCGAGGTGTTCGGGCTGCTGGGTCCCAACGGCGCCGGCAAATCGACCACGGTTGGGATGCTCACCACGACCGTCACCCCTACCGGCGGCCACGCCCGGCTGGCCGGCTTCGACGTCGCTCGCCATCCACTGCTGGCTCGCGGCGTCTCGAGCGTCGTCTTCCAGGACACCGTCGTGGACGGATCGCTGAGCGGCCGGGAGAACCTCGACCTGCACGCGCGGCTGTGGGGCGTCGGTGCGGTTCATGCCACCCGGCGCATCGGCGAGCTCGTCGATGCCATCGGTCTGTCGGAGCTGATCGACCGGCCGGTGTCGACCTTCAGCGGGGGCCAGCGCCGGCGCCTGGAGATCGCTCGTGCCCTGGTCTCCGCGCCGCGCGTGCTGTTCCTCGACGAGCCGACGGTTGGCCTGGACCCGCGGATCCGTCACGAGCTCCTCGATGTCATCGCCGGGCTACGGGCGCGCGAGGAGATGACGATCGTGATGACCACGCACTATCTCGATGAGGCCGAGCGCCTCTGTGACCGCGTGGCGATCATCCATCTCGGCGAGATCGTGGCCCTCGACACCCCTCGGGCGCTCCTGGCCGGCCTCGGGGAGGAGATCCTCGAGTTCCGGGTGAGCGGGAACACCCAGGCCGCGCTCCACGCCCTCCGCACGGCGGAGATCGCCGGCGACGACGCCTTCGCGGTCGGCGCGCGCATCACCGTGCCCCTGCACGGGCGCCCCGCCGCCGAGGCACTGGCCGCGATCGACGCCGAGTCGCTCCGGCTCTCGGAGATCGCCACCCGCGTCCCCACCCTTGACGACGTCTACCTCAACCGGACGGGCGCCCAGCTCGCCGGCGTCAACTGACCACATCCGCGACACAGGAGTCCTCCGACATGTCCTCCACCACCCTCGCCCAACCTGCCCCGCTCGCGCTCGCGCCAGCACGCCGCACGCGCCGGACGAGCGCCCTGCTGACGCTGGCCCGGCGCCGCGCGATGCTCACATCGCGCACGCCGCGCCAGATCGCGGTGCCGCTGCTCGGTCCCGCGATGCTCGCCCTCATCCTCGCCCCGGCGCTGACGAAGGCGACCGGCGGGCTGCACTCCCACATCGACTACACCGCATACGTGGGCACCGGCGCCGTCGGCCTCGTGATCCCCCTCAGCTGCGTGTTCGCCGGGCTGAGCGTCCTGGTCGACCGCCACAGCGGCGCCCAGCGGGAGCTGCTCGCGGCGCCCATCCCGCGCGGCTTCCTGGTCCTGGGAAACCTCATCGTCGCCCTGTTCCTCGCGGCGCTGCAGGCGCTGGTGGTCGTCGGGCTGTCGGCGCTGCGCGGCGGCGTGTTCCACATCACCGGCGCCGGCGTCGCCTGGTTCCTCGGCGCGACGGTGCTCTTCACCGTGTTCATGTACGGCCTGGCCGAGACGGTGGCCAGCCGAGTGACCAAGGAGGAGGACTACGTGGGCGCCACGCCGGTGCTGGCCATCCTCCCGTTCTTCTTTGCCGGCGCGCTGTTCCCGATCGCGGCCATGCCGGGCGTCCTGGCCGACATCGCCAAGGCCATGCCGCTCACCCACGCGCTCGCGCTGCTGCGCTACGGGTTCATCGATCCCTCGGGCCAGGGGCTGCACGACATCTGGGGGATGAGCAACGTGACGATCGAGGCATGGCTGAGCCTGGGCGTGGTCGCCCTGTTCGCAGTAGCGCTGACCGCGATCTCGATCCGGGTGTTCTCCAGCTCAGCGGTCAGCTGAAGGATCGGGCGCCGGACGGGCAAGCCGCGCCGGCGCCTTGCCCTCCCAGGCGTCGGCGAGCAGCTCGGAGAGCAGCGCGGGATCGCCGCACTCGAGGTCGACCTGGACCGCGGCCAGCCGCTTGCCCCACCAGCGCTCGGCACACGCCTCCGGGTGTGCCTGCACCGCGGTGCGGATCCCGGGCTCGTCGAGCATCACGTTCATGTGAGCCGCGTCCGGGAGGGTGGCGAAGATCTTTCCGTTGACACGGAAGGAGGGGCGGCCGTGATGGTCGGACTCGACGGACTCGGGCAGGGCGAGCGCCAGCGCGGAGGCCTGCGCGGGGGTGATCGCGCTCACCGCGACACGGCCGGCGAGGCCGGCACGAACAGGCGCGGGTCGGCGGTGGTGATGCCATGGACCCCGAGCCCGCGCAGCGACTGGATCGCCGCGCGCTCGTTGACGGTCCACGCGTAAAGGCGGCCGTCGCGGGCGACGACGTGCTCGAGCAACGCCGCGTCGACGAGGCGGTGCTGGGCCATCAGCGCCTCCCAGCGACGAGCGGCCAAGCCGCTGAGCACCTGGGCGCGCCAGTCGCCCCACCGTCGACTGAGGCGGGCCATCCGCCCGCCGACCGAGATCCCCAGCCGCGCCCGCGGCTCGCGCTCACGCAGCCGGTCGAGCACCGCCGGGACCTGGGAGGACAGCAACGAGCGGTCGAGCAGCCGCGTGCGGCGCAGGCCCTCCAGGAGCGCCGCCTCGCAGCCGACGTGCTTGACGTCCACGTTGAGGCCGACATCGGCGAACCGGCCGCCGGCGAGGTGGGCGAGCGCGTCCTGCAACCGGATGCTGCCGCCCCGGCGGGCGTGCAGCACGGTGTGGGCCAGCACGAGCTCGCCGCGCCACTCGCGCACGTCGAACTCCACCATGTCGACGCCGACCTCGAGCGCCGCGTCAAACGAGGCGAGGGTGTTGGCCGGTGCCAGGGCGCTGGCTCCGCCGTGCCCGATCCGCTCACATCCGCTCTGCCCCATGGGTTAACGATGCCAGGTCGCGTGCGGCGCGCGAGCTACCGGCGGGGGCGGCGGCCGACGAGGCGCTGGGTCGGCCGGTGCGCCGCCACGGCCGCGTCGAGGCTGGGGCCCTCGCCGGCGTCGATGGCGGCCACCAGGTCGCGGTGGACCGCCAGCATCGCCTCGCCGTCGAACTCCGGGAACTGAGCTTGATCCACGGTCTCCTGGAGGAAGTCGATCATCGTCAGGTAGATGCCGCGGACCGGGGCGTTGGCGCAGAGCTTGGCGATCCGCCGGTGCAGCTCCCAGTTGGCGTCAAAGAAGCCGGGTGCGTCGTCCGTGCAGCGGCCCATCCTGTCCAGGACCTTGTTGAGCGCGCGGATGTCGGCAGCGCGGTGGTAGCGCGCGGCGTAGCGGTCGACGAGCGGCTCCAGCGCGTCGCGCAGCTCCAGGCACTCCTCGTAGGTACTCGTCTCCGAGGCGAAGCCCAGGACGGCGTGGGCCATCGCCAGGCGCGCCGCCGGCCCGGAGACGAAGACGCCGCCGCCCGGCCCCGGACGGGCCTCGATCAGGCCGCGCGTCTCCAAGAGCCGCACGGCCTCGTTGATCGTGGCCACCGCGACGCCGAACCGCAGCCGCAGATCCTCCTTGGTGCCCAGGCGTTCGCCGGCCTCGAGCTCATCGACGATCTCCCGCTCGAGCTCTCGGGCCACAAGCTCGGCCCGCGACACGCGCGCCCCGAGCGGTGTCTCGTGGCGGGCGGTCATGCACGGATGATAGGTGCGCCCAAAGAGCACCGAATCGGTGGGATAGACTCGGAATCCGTATGCGTGAGCTGTTCTCCTTCCCCAACCCGGTCAACGAGAAGGCGGCGCGGACGGTCGCCGGCGTCGTCCTCGCCACGGTGGTCGTCATCCTCGCCACCGGCTGGTACTGGCTGCTCGTTCCGCTGGCCTACGGGTTCTGGGCGCGCGTGCTCACGGGGCCCACGCTCAGCCCGCTGGGCTGGACCGCACAGAACGTGATTGCCCCGCGCCTGGGTGAGCGCCGGCCCGTCCCGGGACCGCCCAAGCGCTTCGCCCAGTTCATGGGCGCGGTGATGTCGAGCGCCGCCCTCGTGTTGGCGCTGATCGCGGGCGACCACACCGCCGCCGACGTGGTCCTCGTCCTGTTCCTGCCCGCGGCCGGGCTGGAGTCGATCGTCGGCTACTGCGTCGGCTGCAAGGTCTTCGGCCTGCTCATGCGCGCCGGGATCGTCCCGGCGAGTGTGTGCGCTGAGTGCGCCGACATCCGCCCGCGCCTCCGCGCCGCCGCCGAGAACCGCTGAAAAGGCGCATCGACGGCGCCGGCCCGGGCGAGGTCGACCCGGCGGCGTCGACCCATGCACCGCCGCGCCAGTTAGGCTACCCTAATTAGGGTCACCTAACTGTGTGGCTCGCCGCGCCCCCTGAACGGCTGCCCGCCCCATCGCACAAGGAGTCTTTGAGATGCAGCTGTATCGGCGACTGCCCGTCAGGCTGAGACGGTCGGCCCTCGGACGCGCGGGGTTGGCGATGGTCGTGGCGGGAGGCGTCTGCGTGGCACTGGCCGGGTGCGGCGGCGCCTCTGGGTCGAGCGGGAACGACGGCAACGGAACGCTCGTCATCTACAGCGCCCAGCACCCCGAGACCACGGCGGTTCTCGTGGCCGCGTTCACCAAGCAGACCGGCATCAAGGTGCAGTTCAAGAACGACAACGAGGACGTCCTCACGGCCCAGATCGGGCAGGAGGGCAGCCGCTCCCCGGCCGACGTGTTCTTCACCGAGAACTCCAACTGGCTCCAGCAGCTCGATGACAAAGGCCTGCTTGCCAACGTCGACGCCTCGACGCTGGCCCGCGTGCCGAGCCGCGACAACGCCGCCAACGGCAGATGGCTCGGGGTGTCGGGACGGTTCAGCGTGATCATCTACAACCCCTCCAAGATCCCGGCGTCGCAGCTGCCCACGTCCGCCATGCAGCTCGCCGACCCGCGCTACAAGGGCAAGCTGGAGCTGGCCCCGGCCGAGACCGACTTCTGGCCGATCATCAGCTCGATCATCCGGGCGCACGGGCGCCAGGCGGCGCTCACCTGGCTACAGGGGCTGAAGGCCAACGCCGGGTCAGACGACCACACGCCCGACAACGAGACGCTCGTGGGCGACATCAACAAGGGCGACGCCGGCCTGGGGCTGATCAACCACTACTACTTCTTCCGTATCCGCTCAGAAGCCGATGCGGGCTCCTTTCACGCCAAGCTGGCGTGGTTCGCGCCGCGCGACCCCGGCTTCGTCGAGGACATCTCGGCTGCCGGGATCCTGAAGTCCGCGCCCCACGCGGCGGCGGCACAGAAGTTCCTGGCCTTCCTCGTGAGCCGGGCCGGCCAGACCGTGATCGCGCATAGCGCCAGCTTCGAGTACCCGCTGGTCCGCGGCGTGGCTCCGAATGCCGCGCTGCCCCCGGTGAGCACCCTGGAGCCCA
Source organism: uncultured Actinomycetota bacterium (assembly GCA_963708835.1). Taxonomy (GTDB): domain Bacteria; phylum Actinomycetota; class Thermoleophilia; order Solirubrobacterales; family Solirubrobacteraceae; genus Palsa-465. The sequence goes on from CAVPUB010000007.1 coordinate 727,594, forward strand.
ACCCGATCACTCCGGCTCAGATCGGCACCGGGACCGACGCCCGTGACCTGCTGCGCCAGGCCGGCCTGATCTGACCATGGCGACGCTGTCGGACCCGAGGGCCGGCACGTGGGTGACCCGCCGGCGCCGACCCGCCCGAGACGTCGGACTGCTGGTCCTCGGGGGCGTGATCGCGCTCGCGCTCCTCTCGCCCCTGGTGCTGGTGGGCCTCGACGCCCACAGCGCCGGCTGGAGCGAGATCCACCGCACGCTGTTTCGCTCGCGTTCGGTGATGCTGCTGCGCCACACCGTGGTGCTGGCGGTCGTCGTGGCGGCACTGGCGGCGGTCATCGGGACGGCGATGGCGTGGCTGACCGAACGCACCGCGCTGCCGGCACGGCGGCTGTGGACCGTGCTGCTCGTGCTCCCGGTGGCGATCCCCGACTTCGTGGTCGGCTACGCGTGGCACTCGTTCGCCCCCAACCTGGCGCCGCTGGTGGGGGCGAGCATCGTGATGACGCTCGGCACCTACCCGCTCGTCTACCTGCCGGTCGCGGCGGCGCTGCGTCGCGCCGACCCAAGCATGGAGGAGGCGGCGCACAGCCTCGGGGTCGGACGGGCGGCCACGTTCTTCCGTGTCACCCTGCCGCTCGTGCGCACGGCGATCCTCGGCGGCTGCGTGCTCGTCGCGCTGACCGTCATCTCCGAGTACGGCGCGTTCGAGATCCTCGGCTACCAGACGTTCACCACCGAGATCTTCACCGAGTTCCAGTTCGACTCGAGGGCCGCCGGGGCGCTCGCGATCCCGCTCGTGCTGCTGGGACTGGTGGCGCTCCTCACCGAGGGCCTGATCCCGCGACGCACGGTCACGGGATCGGCGCCGCGGCGCGCCGTGCGCCCCGCGCGCCTGCGCCGCTTGGCCGTGCCGGCGATGCTGGCCATGACGGGGCTGGTGATCCTGGGCGTCGGCGTGCCGGTGGGGACGATCGTCTACTGGATGGCCTCCGGCCAGCACACCACCCTTCCGGCAACGGCGACGGTGGCCACCGCGACCTGGACGACGCTCGCCTACAGCGCGGCCGGGGCGGCGGTGGCGGTGGTGCTCGCGCTCCCGGTCGCCCTCGTCTCGTTTCGGCGCTCCTCGGTGCCGCGCTCGGTGCTGGAGCGCAGCACGTACGTGACCAAGGCGCTGCCCGGGGTGGTGATCGCGCTCAGCCTCGTCTTCTTCGCCACCCGTTACGCCTTCGGGCTCTATGAGACGAGCACGCTGCTGGTCGCGGCCTACGTCATCCTCAATTTCCCGCTGGCGCTCGTGTGCGTGAAGGCGTCGGTGGCGCATGTCCCGCCGCGGCTGACCGACGTCGGGCGCTCGCTGGGGCGGGGCCCCGTGGCGGTGTTCGCGCGCGTCACCCTGCCGCTGCTGGCCCCGGGGCTGCTCGCCGGGTTCTGCCTGGTCTTCCTCACCGCGGTGACCGAGCTCACCGCGACACTCGTGCTCGCCCCGATCGGCGTGCAGACGCTGGCCACCCAGTTCTGGGCCTTCCAGCAGAACATCGCCTACAGCGCCGCCGCACCCTACGCGCTGGTGATGGTCGCGCTCGCGGTGGTCCCCGGCATTCTGCTGGGGCTGTGGTTCGACCGCGAGCGGTAAACCACAGTCCGCAAGATGAGCGCCATCGAGCTTCGCGACGCCAGCAAGGCCTTCGGACCCACCCGGGTGCTGGAGCGCGTCGACCTGGATGTGCCCGAACGCTCGATCACGGCGGTGCTGGGGGCCTCGGGCAGCGGCAAGACGACGCTGCTGCGCCTGATCGCCGGGTTTGAGGCCCTGGACGGCGGGAGCCTGAAGATCGGGGGGCGGCTCGTCGACGACGGCGCCCGCTCGGTCCCCGCCCAGCACCGCGGCGTGGGCTACGTGCCCCAGGAGGGCGCGCTGTTCCCGCATCTCACCGTACGCGGCAACGTGGCCTTCGGGCTGCCCCGCCACGAGCGCGACCGGGTGGGCGAGCTGCTTGACCTGGTGGGACTGCGCGAGCTGGAGCGTCGCTACCCCCACCAGCTCTCGGGCGGGCAGCAGCAGCGCGTCGCCCTGGCGCGGGCACTGGCCATCGGCCCGTCGGTGGTCCTGCTCGACGAGCCCTTCAGCGCCCTGGACGCCTCGCTGCGCTCAGAGCTGCGCCGAGACGTCGCACGCATCCTGTCCGAGACCGCCACGACCACCGTGCTCGTCACCCACGACCAGGGAGAGGCGCTGGCCATGGCCGACCAGATCGCTCTGCTGGCGGGCGGCACCGTGATCGCCGCCGACGCGCCGCGCACGCTCTATGAGGAGCCGCCCGGGCTCGACGCCGCGGCATCGATCGGCGAGTTCAACCTCCTGGCCGCGCACGCCGAGGGCCGAGTGGCCCGCACCGTCCTGGGCGAGATCCCGATCGTTGCCGGGGACGGGGTCGACGGAGAGGCGATCCATGGCAGCTGTCAGGTCATGCTCCGCCCCGAGCAGCTCCGGATCACGCTCGTGGCTGGCGACGCGCGCACCACGGCGCGGGTCCTGGAGGTCCAATATCTGGGGCACGACGCGCTCGCCCACCTGCGCCTCGACGACGCGTCGGCGCCGGTACTGCTGGCGCGCATCCCGGGCGAGCTTTCGCTCCAGGCCGGGCAGGCGGTGTGGATCGACGTGACCGGCGCGGGGCGCGCGTGGCCCGCGGGGTAGCCTGACCGGCGCGATGCCACCCGCCGCTGCCCGCCTCGCCGGACTGGGAACGACCATCTTCACCGAGATGACCGCGCTGGCCGTGCGCACCGGCGCGATCAACCTCGGCCAGGGGTTTCCCGACACCGACGGCCCCGCCGCCGTGATCGAGGCGGCCGTGGCAGCGTTGCGCGGCGGCGAGAACCAGTACGCGCCCCTCCCCGGCGTGCCCGCGTTGCGCGAGGCGATCTTCGCGCACCAGCGCGAGTGGTACGGGCTGGAGCCCGAGGAGGTTCTGGTGACCTTCGGGGCCACCGAGGCGATCGCCTCGGCGGTCATGGGTCTGTGCGATCCCGGCGACGAGGTCGTGGTGTTCGAGCCGTCCTATGACTCCTACACGGCGTGCGTGGCCTTCGCCGGCGCGACATGCCGGTTTGTCACGATGCGCCCGCCCGACTTCGCGCTCGACGCCGACGCCCTGCGCGCCGCCATCGAGGGCGGCCGCGGCCGGGTCAAGGCGGTGCTCGTCAACACACCGCAGAACCCGACCGGCCGGGTGCTCTCGCGCTCAGAGCTCCAGACGGTGGCCGACGCCTGCATCGAGCACGACCTGATCTGCATCACCGACGAGGTCTACGAGCACCTGGTCTTCGATGGCGAGCACATCCCGATGGCGACGCTGCCCGGGATGGCCGAGCGAACGCTGACGATCTCCAGCGTGGGCAAGTCGTTCTCGGTCACCGGCTGGAAGATCGGGTGGTGCAGCGGGCCGGCGCCGCTGGTGGCGGCGACACGCACGGTCAAGCAGTTCCTCACCTTCGCCGGCGGCACCCCGCTGCAGCATGCCGCCGCGGCGGCGCTGCGCCTCCCGCGCGCGGAGCTCGACGCGCTGCGCGACGACCTGCGCGCCAAGCGCGACCAGCTCTGTGACGGCCTGGCCGCGGCCGGCCTGCGGCCGCTGGTGCCGGCCGGCACCTACTTCATCAATGCCGACGTCGGCACCGACGCGGCGCAGTGGTGCGCGACCCTGCCCGAGCGCTGCGGCATCGTGGCGATCCCCACCAGCGTGTTCTACGACGACAAGAGCGCCGCCCCGACGCTCGTGCGCTTTGCCTTCTGCAAGCGGCCCGAGGTCATCGCCGAGGCCGCCGGACGGCTGGCCGCGCTCAGCGCCTGAACGGGCGGCGGTTCTGCGGGCCGGCGTCGGCCAAGGTCAAGGCGGGCGGCCGCGCGTTTTCTGAAACCTCAGAGCACACGGTCCGGTTGCCGGGAGCGTGTGCTCTGAAAGTGCAGTCCCGCTGAATCGTCAGAGCACACGGTGCGGGATCTGGCGGTGTGTGCTCTGTGCGTTCAGGATGTGCAGCGGTGGCGTCGCCGCGCGGGCGACTCAGCTGCTGAGGGCCTGGCGCAGATCGGCGACGAGGTCCTCGGGCGCCTCGATCCCACAGCTCAGGCGGACCAGGTCGGGCGGGACGGCCGCGGCCGAGCCCTCGACGGACTGGTGGGTCATTGCCTGGGGCACCTCGATCAGCGACTCGACGCCGCCCAGCGACTCGGCGAGGGTGAACAGCCGCGTCCGGGCGGCGATGGCGGTCGCCTCGGGGTGGCGGAAGCTCACCATGCCGCTGAAGCCCGGCCAGCGCACGTCCTGCACCTCCGCGGCTGCCGTTGAGCAGCTCAACTACGGCGGCGGCGCTGCGGGCGTGGGCCTCCATGCGCAGGTGCAGGGTGCGCAGCCCGCGGTGCACGAGGAAGCAGTCAAAGGGGCCGGGCACGGCGCCGACCGCGTTCTGGACGAAGCGCAGGCGCTCGTACCACTCCGGGTGCCGGGTCACCACCACCCCACCGACGACGTCGGAGTGGCCGCCGAGGTACTTGGTGGTGGAGTGCACGACGAAGTCGGCGCCCAGTTCGAGCGGGCGCTGGTTGGCCGGCGTGGCGAACGTGTTGTCGACGGCGACCAGCGCGTCGCCCCTCCGTGCCACCACCTGCGCGATGTCGACGACGTTGAGCAGCGGGTTGGTGGGGCTCTCGACCCAGATGAGCCGTGTGGCCTCGCCGACCGCCGCCCCCAGGGCGTCCAGGTCGGTCTGCTCGACGAGGTCGCGGGCCAGGCCCCAGCGGCTGAGCACCTTGTCGACGAGCCGGTAGGTGCCGCCGTAGAGGTCGTTGGGGAGCACGATGTGCGCGCCGGCCTCGCAGGTCACCGTGATCAGCGCGTGCTCGGCGGCCAGGCCCGAGGAGAACGCGACCGCCTGCCCGCCCTCCAGCTCGCCGAGCGCCTGCTCGAGCGCGGCCCGGGTGGGGTTGGCCGAGCGCGCGTAGTCGTAATCGCCGACGAACTGGCCCGGCGCGGCCTGGGCATAGGTCGAGGTCTGGTGGATGGCCGGGATGACCGATCGGAACGACGGGTCGGGAGTGAGCCCGGCGTGGACCGCCCGCGTGGCGAACGCGTCCTGGGGCCGGTCGGCGCTCATATCGCCAGCGCCTCGAGCAGGTCGGTCCGGGTGACCAGGCCCTCGGCGTGGCCCTCGTGGGTGACCAGGAGCGCCTGCGTGTCACCGGTGAGCAGTTCCACGGCCTCGCGCACCGGATCCTCGCTGGACACCGCGGGGAACGGGGCCTCCATCACCTCGGCGATCTCGGCGTCCAGCAGCCCGGGGTCAGAGGCGGCGTGCTTGAGCAGGCCCCGCTCGCCGATGGCGCCCACCACGGCGCCCGGGTCGTGCGACGAGACCACCGGGAGCTGGGAGACGCGATGCTCATGCAGCAGCGAGACGGCCTCGCGGACCTTGAAGTGGGGCTGCACGGTGACCAGCGTGGGGAACTCGCCGGCCTCGCTCTTGCGTCGCAACACGTCGCCGACCGTGAGGTTGGCGTCCCGTTCGAGGAACCCGTACTGGCGCATCCACGCGTCGGAGAAGATCTTGGACAGGTAGGAGCGGCCGCCGTCGGGGAGGATGACCACCACCATCGCCTCGGGGTCGTCGATCTCGGCGGCGACGACCAGCGCGGCGTGCAGGGCCAGTCCGCCGGAGCCCCCGGCGAGGATCCCTTCGGAGTGGGCCAGCCGGCGCGTGGTGAGAAAGGAGTCGCGATCGGAGACCGTGACCCAGCGGTCGACCGACGCGGGGTCGAACGTCTGGGGCCAGAAGTCCTCGCCCACTCCCTCGACGAGGTAGGGGCGGACGTTCTCCTCGCCGCCGGAGTAGATCGAGCCTTCGGGATCGGCGCCGACGACCACGAGGTCGGGGCGGCGCTCGCGCAGGTAGCGGGCCGCGCCGGAGACGGTGCCGCCGGTACCGACGCCGACGACCAGGTGGGTGATGCGGCCCTCGGTCTGCTCCCAGAGCTCGGGCCCGGTGGACTCGTAGTGGGCGCGGGGGTTGGCCTCGTTGGCGTACTGGTTGGGCTGGAAGGCGCCGGGGATCTCCGCCGTCAGCCGGTCGGCGACGCGGTAGTAGGAGCGAGGCGAGTCGGGCGGGACGTCGGTGGGCGCCAGGACGACCTCGGCGCCGTAGGCGCGCAGCAGGTCGATCTTCTCCCGCGACATCTTGTCGGGCATCACCGCCATGACGCGATAGCCCTTCAGCCGCGCGGCGATGGCCAGGCCGGTGCCGGTGTTGCCGGAGGTGGGCTCCACGATAGTGCCGCCGGGGCGCAGCCGGCCATCGCGCTCGGCGGCCTCGATGAGGGCCACCGCGACGCGGTCCTTGATGGACCCGCCGGGGTTGAACACCTCGAGCTTGGCCACCAGCTGTGGGCGCAGCCCTGCGCCGATTCGGGACAGCCGGACCAGCGGGGTGTCGCCGATGGTGTCCAGGATCGAGTCTCCGATCCGAGCAGGTTCGGTATGAGCGGTCATCTCTTGATTCTGATGCCTCGGGCGCCGCGGTGGGGACACGTCGTTGTATATAAACTTGATTGACTTACTTGGATTGCCGTGCCCCGACCCCCGGAGATCCCATGAGCATCGCACTTCACTGGTACCTGCCCACGCACGGCGACGGGCGCACGCTCGTCCAGGCGGGCGCCGCCGCCCAGCTGCTCCAGGAGACCAGTCGCCCCGACAGCGCCGGGACCGGCCGGGAAGCCACGCTCCACTACCTGGCACAGGTCGCACGCGCAGCAGAGGAGGCGGGCTTCGATGCGGCCCTGACGCCCACGGGCACGACCTGCCACGACGCGTGGATCACCTGCGCCGCGCTCAGCCAGGTGGTGGACCGGCTGCGCTTCCTGGTCGCCTTTCGCCCCGGCTCGATCTCCCCGACGCTCGCCGCTCAGCAGGCGGCGACGTTCCAGCGACATACCGGCGGCCGGCTCGCTCTCAACATCGTCACCGGCGGCGACGACGAGGAGCAGCGCCGGTTCGGTGACGGGCTGAGCAAGGGCGAGCGCTACGAGCGGACCGAGGAGTTCCTGACGATCCTGCGCGGGGCATGGAGCGGGACGCCCTTCGACTTCCGCGGCGATCACCTGTGGACCGAGGGCGCGGTGGCCCTGGGGATGGAGGAGCCGCCCGACATCTACTTCGGCGGCGCATCGGATGCCGCCCTGCGCGTCGCCGCCCGCCACGCCGACGTGGCATTGACCTGGGGCGATCCTCCGCCGCGGCTCGCGCCGCATCTGGACAAGGTGCGCGAGCTGGCCGATGGCGCGGGACGCGAGCTGCGCTTCGGGATCCGCCTGCACGTCATCGCCCGTGACACCTCCGAGGAGGCGTGGGAGGCAGCCGACGCACTCATCGCCGACGCCGACGACGCCACGGTCGCCGCCGCCCAGGAGCGACTCGGGCGGATGGCGTCCGAGGGCCAGCGCCGCATGCGGGCCCTGCACAACGGCGGGCGCGACAGCCTCGAGGTCTACCCCAATCTCTGGGCCGGGATCGGGCTGCTGCGGACCGGCGCCGGCACCGCGCTGGTCGGCTCCCATGAGGAGATCGCCGACCTCATGGCCGAGTACCACGATCTCGGCATCTCCGAGTTCATCCTGTCCGGCTACCCGCACGTGGAAGAGGCCTACGCCTTCGGCGAGGGCGTGGTCCCCGTCCTGCGTCGTCGCGGGCTGCTCGGCGAGCCGGTCGCAGCGGCCGCCTGACCGGGCGATCGCGTCCGATGGCGCAAGCGCTCCGTCAGCCGCTCCGCCATCCTAATATGATAATCTCAATTGAAATTGTGTGGATAGCCGCTCGCCGGCCGGTCTCCAGGGCAGTGGAGGCCGCAGGAGTCGCGGGGTCGTGAGACGGCCCGCCCGGGCGACTATCCGCGCAGTCTCTCCTCCTGTGGTGGTCGGGTCGGCACGGCCGGCTCGACCACTGCGAGGATCGCTCACGACCACCCGAAAAGGCACGCCCGGCGGTGTTTGGGCCGGAGACCCAGACCCGGCGGCGGCTCGTCGTCGGAGGGCGGTCGGGCACACTGTGACGCCATGCTCTTCCCGGTCCTCGCGGATCCCGCGCCTGATCGCACGGCGCTGACCTTCCCGGACCGATCGCTGTCCTACGCGCAGCTGGCGCGGGCGGCTCGCGCCGTCGCCGCCGAGCTTCAGGGGACGGCCCGAGTGGCCGTCCTGGCCGAGCCGCGCATCGAGACGGCCGTGGCCGTGATCGGGGCGCTCGTGGCCGGGGTGCCGGTGATCCCGATCAACCCCAAGTCGGGCTCCAGCGAGCTCGCGCACATCGTCGGCGACGCCGAGCCTGACGCACTCGCCGTCGCGCCGGGTAGCGAGGCGCCCGACGCGTTTGCGGGCCGACGGCGGGTGGAGATCAACCTGGACGCCGCGGGCGGCGGCGCGGGCGAGCGCCCCGACCTGTCCGACGACGCTCCCGCGCTCATCGTCTACACCTCAGGAACCACCGGGCGGCCCAAGGGCGCGGTCCTGCCCCGCCGGGCGATCGCCTCCAACCTCGACGGGCTCGCCGAGGTGTGGGGCTGGACGGCCGCCGACGTGGTCGCCCACGGGCTGCCGCTCTTTCACGTGCACGGGCTGGTGATCGGGATCCTCGGTCCGGTCCGGCGCGGCGGGACGGCTCTGCACCTCGGACGCTTCTCGCCCGAGGGCGTGCGCGACGCGCTGAGCGGGGAGGCGACGATGCTCTTCGGGGTGCCCACGATGTACCGGCGCCTCGCCGACGCGGCCGCCGAGTCGCCGGAGCTGGCCCGCGCCCTGGGCGGCGCACGGCTGCTCGTGTCTGGCTCCGCCGCCCTGCCCGCCTCCGAGCACGCGCGCCTGCAGGAGCTGACGGGCCGCGGCGTCGTGGAGCGCTACGGCATGACCGAGACGCTCATGAACACCGCCATCCATGCCGACGCGCGCCCCGCGCCGGGCACGGTGGGCCCGCCGCTGCCGGGGGTCGACGTCCGGCTCGTGGACGACGACGGTGCGGCGCTCGACGTCGATGACGACGAGACGATCGGCGAGATCGAGGTCCGCGGGCCCAACCTGTTCCTGGAGTACCTCAACCGCCCCGACGCCACCGCCGAGGCGATGCGCGACGGCTGGTTCGCCACCGGCGACATGGCCACGCGCACCGGCGACGGCTATATCCGCATCGTCGGGCGCCGCGCCACCGACCTCATCAAGAGCGGCGGCTACAAGATCGGCGCGGGCGAGATCGAGGGCTGCCTGCGTGAGCACCCCGCGGTCGAGGACGCCGCCGTCACCGGAGAGCCCGACGAGGACCTCGGCGAGCGCGTCGTGGCCTGGATCGTGCTGCGCGACGGGGCGAGCGTGCCCGAGTCCGAGCTGATCGACCACGTGGCCGGCCTGCTCGCCCCCCACAAGCGCCCGCGCGACGTGCGTTTCCTGGACGCGCTGCCGCGCAACGACATGGGCAAGGTGCAGAAGGCGCGCCTCGGGGCCGCGTAGGTTCCTCACCGCCTTGGGGTTTGCGTCCCTCGTCCGTGGGTACGCAATAGACGTCTGAGGCAAGGGAGGTTGGGATGCGTATGTTGAAGCTGGTCTGCGTCACCGGGACGGTGGTGGCGCTGGCAGCGTCGTCGGCCGCGGCAAGCGGGAGCTACGTGCTCACCGCCACGCGCCCCACCACGGCGTCCGGATACGCCCCCACCTTCACCGGCAACGGGCTGCTCGGCGTCCGCGTGCCCGCGACCGGCCAGGGCTACGCCGGCGGGAGCGTGCCCGCGCAGTCCGAGCTGGCGGGCTTCTACGCCAAGCCGACCAAGCCCAAGACAGACAGCGATGCCGTGCAGCAGCGGGCCAACATCCCCACCTGGTCCACGCTCACCTTCGCCGACGGCGGGCAGCCGTTCTCGCTGAGCGCCGGCACCACCACCGGCTGGCGCCAGTCGCTGGACCTGCACACCGGCGTGATCACGACGGGCGCGACGTGGAAGGCGCCCGACGGCCACACCACCAAGCTCAGCTACCAGGTGTTCACCGACCGCGGCGACGCGCACCTCGGCCTCGTGCAGCTGACCCTGACGCCGCAGTGGTCGGGAACGGCGACGGTCACCGACGAGATCGACGGCGCGCCGGCGACGCTCAGCGACGAAGCGGGCAAGGGGTTTGACGCCGCCACCCACCAGGCGTTCGTGGACGTCAAGAGCCAGACCCTGGGGATCGAGGCAGCCATCGCCAGCCGGCTTCAGGCGAGCGCCAACGTCACCGCCACGCCGACCGAGGTCGACGCGACGCGGGCCCAGAGCGTCGGCCAGCAGGTGAGCTTCCCGGTCACCGCGGGCCAGACCTACACGTTCACCAAGTACGTCGGGATCGACGACTCGCAGGACACGAGCGCCCCGCTGAGCGCCGCCCAGGCCGAGGCCGCGAGTGCCGCGGCGGCCGGCTACGACGCCGCGCTGACCGCCAACCAGGCCGCGTGGGCGGCGCTGTGGAACGGGCGCATCGACGTGCTGGGCAACCCCACCGTGGCCACCGACGTCAACGCCAGCGAGTTCTACCTGTGGTCCAACACGCGCGACGGGGTGAACTGGAGCATCTCCCCCGCCGGCCTCTCCTCCAACGGCTACGACGGCCACATCTTCTGGGACGCCGAGACGTGGATGTATCCGTCGCTGCTGGCCCAGCACCCCGAGCTGGCGGCCGGCATGAACGCCTATCGCTTCAACCGGCTCACCGAGGCCCAGCAGCATGCCGTCGCCACCGGCTTTGCCGGCGCACGGTTCCCGTGGGAGTCCGCCCTGGACGGGACCGAGCAGATCCCACCCCCGGTGTCGGTCAACAGCGAGGGCCTGTTCGAGCAGCACATCACCGCCGACATCGCGTTGGCCCAATGGCAGTACTACCTGGTGACCGGCAACACGGTGTGGCTGGCCACCCAGGGCTGGCCGGTGATCTCGGGCGCGGCGGCGTTCTGGGCCTCACACGCCAAGGCGGGGGCGAACGGCCGCTACCACATCGACGGCGTCACCGATCCCGACGAGGAGAACCCCGACGTCAACGACGCCGCGTTCACCAACGCCGGCGCCCGGACGACGCTCCAGGACGCGATCGCGGCGGCCGGTGCGATCGGACAGACCGTGCCGGCGTCGTGGTCGGCGATCGCCGCGGGACTCACCGTGCCCACCGCCGTCAAGGGCGGCGCGCGGATCCATCCCGAGTACGCCGGCTACGGCGGTCAGTTGGTCAAGCAGGCCGACGTGACGCTGCTGCAGTACCCGTGGCAGCAACCGATGTCGCCGTCGGTCGCCCAGAACGACATCAACTACTACGTGCCACGCACCGATCCGTCGGGCCCGTCGATGAGCGACGCGGTCAACGAGATCGACAGCCTGAACCTGGGCACGCCGGGATGCTCGGCCTTCGTCTTCACCCAGCGCAGCTACCAGCCGTTCATCCGCGACGTCTTCCATCAGTTCTCGGAGACGCGGACGGGCGGGGCGTTCACCTTCATGACCGGGATCGGCGGGTTCCTGCAGGAGTTCCTCTACGGCTACTCGGGCCTGCGCTGGCAGGCATCGGCCGTCCACCTCGCTCCCAGCCTCAACCGCCAGATCTCCGGCGTGGTCCTGCGCGATCTCAGCTGGCGCGGGCGCACGTTCCAGGTCTCCATCGGATCGCGCGGGACGACGGTGACCCTGCTCAGCGGCGCGCCGCTCCCGCTGAGCACCCCCTCGGGCACGAGCACGGTCTCGGTGGGCCACAGCGTCAACATCCCGACCGCCCGCCCGGACCTCACGGCCACGCGCGACGCGGTGCGCTGCCAGACGGCCACGAGCTCGAGCCCGCAGCCGGGCGCGCCCGCGCTGGCCGCGGTGGACGGCAGCCCGGCCACCGACTGGCAGCCGGTGTCGGTCCCGGCGACGTTGTCGGCCCCGGTCCGTGCCGGTCACCGGATGATCACGCGCGCGGTGGTGCAGTGGGGCCGGCTGTGGCCGGCACAGCCCAAGCCCAACGTCCACCCCAAGGCAGGGCCGGTCAAGACGCTGCGCCCCGGGGCCTACGAGCTCCAGGTGTCGCGCAACGGCCGCCGGTGGCTCACGGTGGCCGCGGTCACCGGGCATCGAAACCGCGTCACCGACACGCTGACCTTCCCCAAGGTCAGGGCACGCTTCGTGCGCGTCAAGCTCACCCAGGGCACCGGGATCTCCGTGACACAGACGATCAACGACAAGAAGCAGACCGTGGTGCAGATGCCGATGCTCCAGGAGCTGACCGTCACCCCCTGAACGGCACGATCCTCACCGCCGCGCCGGCGGTCTGATCACTACACCTTCGCGCCCACGTACATATCTCGCAGCGCCGTCTTCTTGAACTTGCCCGTCGCGGTCCTCGGGATCTCCTCGATGAACTCGAAGCGGTCCGGGATCTGCCACTTCGCATACTGCTGGGCGAGATGGGCCTTGAGGTCGTCGGCCTCGATGGCGTGGTCCTCGCGGAGGACCACCACCGCGAGCGGGCGCTCGCCCCAGCGCTCATCCGGGATGGCGATGACCGCCGCCTCGGCCACGGCGTCGTGGGCCATGAGCAGGTTCTCGAGATCGACCGAGGAGATCCACTCGCCCCCGGACTTGACGAGGTCCTTGGAGCGGTCGCAGATCTTCAGGTTGCCGGTGGGGTCGATGGTCACCACGTCGCCGGTGGAGAACCAGCCGTCGTCGGAGAACTTCTCGGCGCCCTGGCCCTGGTGGTAGGCGCGGGCCACCCACGGGCCGCGCACCTCGAGCTCGCCCATCGCCTCGTCGTTCCAGGGGATCAGCTCGCCGTCGTCGCCGCGGGCGCGGATCTCGACGAAGGGACTGGGACGACCCTGACGGGCGCGGTAGTCATACCGCGCCTCCTCGGGAGCGTCGTCGAGCTCGAGCGGCTGGTGGCAGACGCTGCCCAGCGGCGAGGTCTCGGTCATCCCCCACGCCTGCACGATCTTCAGACCGTGGCGGTCGAAGCCGATGAGCATGCTGCGGGGCACGGCCGAGCCGCCGACGAGAAGCATGCGCAGCGCGCTCAGGTCCCAGCGGTCGGGCTCGGCATCGAGCGCCTCAAGCATCATCATCCACACCGTGGGGACGCCGGCGGTGACGGTCACCCGCTCCGCCGCGAGAAGGTCCAGGACACTGACCGCGTCGAGCTTGGGCCCGGGCAGGACCAGGCCGGCGTCCACGAGGGCAGCCGCGAAGACCAGGCCCCAGGCGTTGGCATGGAACATGGGGACCACCGGCAGGATGGTGTCGCGCGAGCCCAGGTCGTTGGCGTCGGGGAGCGCCGCGTTGAGGGAGTGCAGCACCAGCGAGCGGTGTGAGTAGACCACGCCCTTGGGCCGCCCGGTGGTGCCCGACGTGTAACACATCGCCGCGGCCGCGCGCTCGTCGGCCTCGGGCCATTGCATCGGCTCGGCGTCGGCGATGAGCGCCTCATAGTCGTGGTAGCCGTCGGGGACGGGCCCGTCACGGCCGACGACGACCACGTGCTCGAAGTCACGGGCGCCGTGGAAGGACTCGAAGACCTCGAGCAGCGACTCGTCGACGATGATCGCGCTGTCCTCGGCATCGTTGACGATGAAACTCAGCTCGTCGGGGTGCAGCCGCGGGTTGAGCGTGTGCAGGACCGCGCCCATGGAGGGCAGGGTGAAGTACACCTCGACGTGCTCGGGCTGGTTCCACATGAGGGTGGCGACGGCGTCGCCGGGGGCGATCCCGAGCTCGCTGAGCGCGGTCCCCAGACGGCGGGCCCGGGCCGCGCACTCGCCGAGCGTGGTCCGTCCCACCGATCCGTCGGGGCGGCGGAAGACGACCTTGCGCTCGGGACTGAACCGCTCCGCGCGCTCCACCACCTTCGTGAGCGAGAGGGGGTAGTCATCCATCATCAGTCCTTCACGCATGTCTCTCTCCCGTGACTGGCCTTCTCCGTCGCCCATGAGCCTACGCGGCGGGTAACGGAAACGCCACCCAGGGTCAGCGCGTCATGCGGCGAGCGCCAGCTCGGGCCGGCTGCGTGCGCCGCCGTCGGTCTCCGTGGTGCGATCGAGGGGCTCCGCGTCACCGCGGTTGGGCAGCGCGAGCCGGAAGATCTTCTTGACCACCGAGCCGAACTGCCGGTGCAGGGGACCGGTGTTGTAGGGCAGCCCGTAGCGCTCGCAGATCGCGCGGACCTCGGTGGCGATCTCGGCGTAGCGATGCGCGGGGATGTCGGGGAACAGGTGATGCTCGATCTGGTGCGACAGATTGCCGCTGAGGATGTGGAACAGCCGGCTGCCGGTGAGATTGGCCGAGCCCAGCATCTGGCGCACGTACCAGCCACCGCGGGTCTCGTCCTCCACGTCCTCCTCGGAGAACTCCTGGGTGCCCTCCGGGAAATGGCCGCAGAAGATGATCATGTACGACCACACGTTGCGCGTGAGGTTGGCGGTGAGATTGCCGGCGGCGACCAACGGAGCCGACGGGCCTGCGAGCAGCGGGAAGACCACATAGTCCTTGAGCACCTGACGGCGGCCCTTGCGCCACACCGCTTGGAGGATGTCGCGCTTGTCGGAGAACGTGATCTCGCCGGCCTCGATGCGCTCGATCTCCAGGTCGTGGACGGCGACGCCCCACTGAAACAGCAGCGCCAGCAGCGTGGCGTAGACAGGGTTGCCCAGGTCGCGCCGGCGCCACGGCTGGTCCTCGGACATCCGCAGGATCCCGTAGCCGATGTCGCGGTCCTTGCCGAGCACGTTGGTGTGGGTGTGGTGCATGTAGTTGTGGGAGTAGCGCCACTGGTCGCCCGGGCACGCGGTGTCCCACTCAAAGCGCTTGGAATCCAGCGCGGGGTCCTTCATCCAGTCGTACTGGCCGTGCATCACGTTGTGGCCGATCTCCATGTTGTCCAGGATCTTGGAGAGGGCCAGCGCCGTCGTGCCGCCGATCCACGCCGGGGGCAGAAAGCCGGCGAACAGCAGTCCGCGCCCGGCCATCTCGAGGGCCCGTTGGGCCTTGATCACGTTGCGGATGTAGGAGGCGTCGCGCTCGCCGAGGCTCGCGATGGTCCGCCCGCGCAGCTCGTCGAGCTCGTCGCCGAGGGCCTCGATCTGCTCCGGGGTGAGGGTGGGGGGTGCAGTGCTCATGTGTCAGTTCCTCCGGTGTCAGGTGGTGTCGGTTTCGGGCGTGCGAAGCGCGCTAGAGCTCAAGCGCGACATCTCCGGCGGGGGCGGAGATGCACAGCTGGATGTCCTCGTCCTCTTCCTCTGAGATGTCGCCGGTGCGCAGGTTGCGCACCGCGCCGGCGGCCTTGCGGCAGGTGCACGTGTGGCAGATCCCCATGCGACAGCCGAACTCGGGCGAGAGCCCGGCGGCCTCGGCCTGCTCAAGGAGCGTGCCGTCGCCGATCTGCGCGGTGCGATCGCTGCGCAGGAAGCGCAGGGTGCCGGTCGCGGCATCGCCGGTGACGAGCGCACGCGGTGGCGTGAAGGTCTCGCTGAGCAGCCGAGCGGGATCGCCGCCCAGCGCAGCCCACACGTCCGGGGCGGCATCCACCAGGCCCGGAGGGCCGCACACCGCCGCGGTGGCCTCAGCGGCGTCGCCGATGAGGGCCCGGACGATGTCGGCGTCGAGGCGCTGGGGCGCCGCGCCCCGAGTGCTGAGGTAGCCGACGCGCAGGGCCGGGTGGCGCACGGCCAGCGCCCGGACCTCGTGCTCGTAGAGCCAGTCGGCCTCGGTGCGGGCGAAGTGCAGGAAGGCGATCTCGCCGTCGTGGCCCTCGTCGACGAGCGTGCGCAGCATCGAGAGCACCGGCGTGATGCCGCTGCCTCCGCTGATGAGCACCAGCCGCTCAGGGCGGGGCGAGGGCAGGGTGAACATGCCCTGAGCGGCGGCGAGGTGCACGATCGATCCGGGCCGCGCGGCGCGCAGCAGATGGCCGGAGACCAGACCTTCGGGATGCTCGGTGACGGTCAGCTCCAACATGCGCGGCTCGTGGGCCGAGCCGGCCGGGGAATAGGTTCGCGTCCGCCGCACGCCATCGATCTCGAGGCCCACGGCGACGTACTGGCCGGGCGCAAAGCCGGCCCAGGCGCGGTTGGGGGCCAAGGTCAGCGTCACGCTGCGGGCCGTCTGTCGGCGCACCGCAACCACCTCGGCGCGAGCGTCGGTGACGGTGAGCGTCGGGCTGATCAGCTCCAGATAGCGATCGACCCCGTGCGGGCCGAGCAGGAGATCAACGACCGGCGAGCCCAACAGGCGACGGGCCAGGCTGGGCCGCGGGTGGGGTGCAATGGTTGCCATGTCGTTAGTCAGATCCTCTTAGTGTACGAGTGTTCACAATCTGTATAGAGGGTATGCTCGGGGTATGACAAGGGCAAACAGAACATCTGTGATCACCCCCACATGGGTAGCGTGAACAGGCGTACTCACCCGAGCCCGGCGCGGCGAGCCCACTCTTCCCGCGGGTCGACGCACCGCTCGCCGGAGCGTCGCTCCCAGGTCGAGCGCCGCCGCCAGACGCGCCGCGCGCTGCTGGACGCAGCGCTGGAGCAGATGGACGGCGGATATGGCTTTGACTCGCTGAGCCTGCGCCGTGTCGCCCGCGCGGCGGGCGTCGTGCCCACCGCGTTCTACCGCCACTTCGACAGCATGGACGAGCTCGGGCTCGCGCTGGTCGAGGAGTCGGTGGCGACGCTGCGTTCGATGCTGCGCGAGGCTCGGGAGGGCGGTGCGGCGGAGCGCGGGTCCGGTCTGATCGCGCAGTCGGTCGAGATCCTGGTCGCGCACGTGCGCGAGCACCGCCGCCACTTCGCCTTCATGGCCCACGCGCGGGCCTCGGGCAACGCCGTGCTGCGCCACGCGATCCGCTCCGAGACCAGGCTGTTCGCCTCCGAGCTGGCCACCGACATCGCCCGCTTCCCCGTCCTGCGCGAGTGGACCACCGCCGACCTGCAGATGCTGGCCGGGCTGTTCGTGGACACGATGATCGCCACGATCGACGCGATCCTGGAGGCGTCGAACGCGGGAGCCGGGACCGACGCGATCTCGCCCGAGACCGAGGCGCGAATCGCCACCCAGGCCGAGAAGCAGCTGCGGCTGATCGCGCTGGCGATCCCGCATTGGCGCAGTACCCGCTGACCCCCTCAGCGGGTACGGTCAGCCCGATGGCGACGCGACCCGACGAACCGCGCCCGGAGATCTCGTGGTCGGGCTGGGGTGACCCGGCTCTCGCCGCCCCCCTGCCCGAAGCGCTCGAGGCGGCGCTCCGCGACGCCCTGCGCATCGGTCGCCGCGGGGCGGCGCCCCCGTCGCTGGAGGCCCTGGAGCTCGTGCCGGCGCGGCTGCCCCCAGCCGCCGTGGCCGCGCTGGCGGCGATCGTGGGGGCAGACCACGCGCGCGGCGATCACGACGCCCGCGCCCGCCACGCCCGCGGCAAATCGACCATCGACCTGCTCGAACTGCGCGGCGGCGGTCCGATCAGCGCCCCCGACCTGGTGGTCAGCCCCGCGTCTCATGACGAGGTCCAGGCGGTGCTCGAGTGCTGCAGCGCGAATCAGGTGGCGGTCATCCCGTTCGGGGGCGGCACGTCGGTGGTCGGCGGCCTGCGACCGGAGGTGGCCGGCTTTGCCGGGACGGTCGCGCTGGACGTGCGGCGCCTGGACGCGCTCGTCTCGGTGGACGAGGAGTCGCGGCTGGCGGTGTTCGAGCCAGGACTGCGGGGTCCCGAGGCCGAGGCGCTGCTGGGCGCCCAGGGGTGGACGCTCGGCCACTTCCCGCAGTCCTGGGAGTACGCGACGCTCGGCGGCTTTGCCGCGGCGCGCTCCAGCGGCCAGAGCTCGGCGGGCTATGGGCGCTTTGACGACCGGGTGCTGGCCCTGCGCCTGGCGACGCCGGCGGGCACGCTCGAGCTGGGTCGCGCACCCAAGTCGGCGGCCGGCCCGGACCTGCGCCAGTTGGTGCTCGGGTCCGAGGGAACGCTGGGCGTGATCACGTCGCTGACGCTGGCCGTCGACCGGACGCCCGAGCACCAGGTCTATGAGGGGTGGTCGCTGCCGTCCTTCGCACAGGGCACCGTGCTCGTGCGGCGGCTGGCGCAGGACGGCCCCCGGCCCACCGTGCTGCGGCTCTCTGACGAGGCCGAGACGGCGATGGGCCTCGCGCGGCCGTTGGACATCGGCGGCGAGGGGGGCGGAGTGGCCGGCGGGTGCCTGGCCATCGTGGGGTGGGAGGGCCGGTTTGACGAGGTCGAGCGCCGCCGGCGCGCCACCGCCGAGCTGCTGCTGGCCGCCGGCGGTCAGGAGGTGCCGGGCGCCGGCGAGGGGTGGGCGAGCGGGCGCTACCGCGGCCCCTACCTGCGCGACGCGCTGCTGGACGCCGGCGCTCTGGTGGAGACGCTGGAGACCGTGGCGTTCTGGGCGGCGCTGCCCGGGCTCTATGCCGCGGTGGCCGGCGCGCTGCGCGACACGCTCACCCGGCTGGGGACCCCGCCGGCGGTGCTGTGCCACATCTCGCACGTGTATCCGGCCGGCGCGTCGCTGTACTTCACCGTCGCGTGCGCCCAGCTGGAGGATCCGATCGCCCAGTGGGAGGCCGCCAAGGCCGCCGCCGGCGAGGCAATCCTCGCCGCGGGCGGCTCGATCACCCACCACCATGGCGTCGGGGCCGATCACCGCGACCTCCTGCCGCGGGAGGTGGGCGCGCTGGGCGTCGAGGTGCTGCGCGCGGTCAAGCGCACCCTCGACCCGGCCGGGATCCTCAACCCCGGGATCCTGCTGGCGCAGGACGGCGGCGCTGCCTCCGCCTCAGCGGATCGGGAATGATGTGGCGATGACAGAGGCCGAGCGCTTCACCACCGAGATGGCCACCCTCGCGGTCCGCCTGGGCGCCAACGTCCAGCCTGGACAGATCGTGTCGGTCTCCTCGGAACCGGGCAAGGAGGCAATGGCGCGGGCGGTCGCGGAGGCCGCGTACGCCGCCGGCGCCAAGTTCGTCGACCTCACGGTGTTCGACGTGTACTTCAAGCGCGCACGGGCGCTGAACGCCCAGCGCGACACGTTGGGCTACGTCCCGCCGTGGCTGGGCGAGCGCGTCCTGGCTCTGGGCGAGCACCGCGCCGCGCGGATCTCGCTGTCCGGGCCGGTGGCGCCCCACGCGCTCGACGACGTCGACCCGGAGCTGATCAGCCTCGACCGGCTGCCGCGAGTCCCCGAGGCCATGAAGATCCTCAACGACGCGACCACGAACTGGACGATCGTGCCCTGCCCGACGCCGGCGTGGGCCTCGCTGGTGTACCCGCGGCTGGAGCCGCCGGCCGCGCTGGAGCGGCTGTGGTCAGAGATCGCCCACGTGACGCGGCTGGACGAGCCCGATCCGGTGGCCGCGTGGGAGAGCCGCATGCAGGAGCTCGAGCGCGTGAGCGGCGCGCTGGACGAGCTCCGGCTCGACCGCGTGCGCTTCGAGGGCCCCGGCACCGATCTCACCATCGGGCTGCTGCCGTCCAGCACCTGGCTGGCGGCCAAGTTCCGCACCAAGGGCGGCGTCGAGCACCAGCCCAACATCCCCACCGAAGAGGTGTTCACCACCCCCGACCCCGAGCGCGTCGACGGCGAGGTGACCTCGACCAAGCCCCTGTTCACGTCGGGGACGACCGTCACCGGGCTGAAGATCCGCTTCGAGGGCGGACGCGCGGTGCACGTCGACGCCGAGCAGGGCGGCGAGGTGGTCCAGGGCATGGTCACCGCCGACGCGGGCGCAGCCCGGCTCGGCGAGGTGGCGCTGGTCGACCGCGACGGCCGGATCGGCCCCCTGGGGACCGTGTTCTACGACACCCTGCTGGACGAGAACGCGGCCAGCCACATCGCCCTGGGCCACGGCTACGTGGCCGGCGTGCGTGATCCGGCTGACGCGCCGCGGGCCAACAAGAGCGTCATCCACACCGATTTCATGATCGGTAGCAACGAGGTCGCTGTCACCGGATTTCTGGCCAACGGCGATGAGGTCCCGCTGCTGCGCGATGGGAAATGGCAGATCTAGCGCGCTGAGAGCGCTGGAAACGGCCCTCGCCCACCCCGCCACGCTACGCTGAATCCCCATCCTGGAGAGGTGCCGGAGCGGCTGAACGGGCGCGACTGGAAATCGCGTAACGGGGGTTAACCTCGTTCGGGGGTTCGAATCCCCCCCTCTCCGTTCGATCGTTGGTCCAAAAAGCGAAGAACCGATCAAGGATCCTTGCGCTCGTCCGATTGCTCTCGTAAACTTCTTTCGTAAGGGAGGGAGGATGCAGGGGAACGGCAGATGCCGTTTTGATCCTCTCCACGTCCATGATCCAAAGACCGGCACTGAGACTCGTAGAAGGTGGGCTTGACTCCACTGCGACGTGGCTTTGGTTCTGCGGGCACTGCGCCGCACCCTCGCCCAACGGCGCCCCGCCTCCGACCGCACGCGTTTGCACGTCGTGCGGGCTCGGCCTGCTGCTCGAGGCCCGCGAGGACGCCGTCCCGTCCAACAAGGACGCCTTCCTCGTCGTTGACGCATCGATGTCGGTCCAGGCCATGTCCCGCGAGGCCCAGTCGCTGCTGGGCGTCACCGAGGAGGCAGCGATCGACCGGCCGGTCGCCGAGCTGCTCGTGCCCGCCGACACCGAGGCCCAGGGCCGCACCGGCTTCGCCGCGGCGATCGTCCAGGCCGCCGCGGGCGACGACCCCGAGGGCACGCGCAACTTCGTCCGCCCATGGAACACCTTCGGTGTCCGCCTGCGGGCCCGGATCGCCACCTGCGGGCCGCCGCGGGCTGCGCTGGTAGTACTCGAGAATGGGCGGCCACCCGCGTTGCGGGCGGTCACCAACCCGCGCTGACGGTCGGCGCCGCGATGCGGCGCCTTTTTTATGGCCTGGTGGGGTGGTGGGGGCGGTGGGGGACCTGCGCCTGTGGTGGGCGGGGCGGGGTCAACGGCATGGCTTGGGAAGGCGGGCCGAGCGGATCGGTGGTGTTCCAGCGACCGATTCGTTCCAAACCGGGATTCGCGCGGCTGGTTTGGCACGAATTGGTTGCTGGCCGCACTCCAGCGGACAAATTGGACGGCGCAAGCGCGGTTTGGAACGAAGTCGCTGTTGGTAAGCGGTGGAGAAACCGCGCCCGCGCGAGAGTCAGCTGAGCCCCGGCGCGGCCGGAAGCACCTCAGGCGCGCCCCACCTCGACAAGACGGCGGGCAGCCCCACCGACCCGTCGTCGCGCTGCCCGTTCTCCAGCAGCGCGATGATCGTCCGCCCCACCGCCACGGCGGTGCCATTCAGCGTGGCCAGGTGCGCGGGCCTACCGTCGGCCGGCCGGTAGCGGATGTCGAGGCGCCGCGCCTGATAGTCGGTGGTGTTCGACGTCGAGGTGAGCTCGCGGTAGCGGCCCTGGCCGGGCAGCCAGGCCTCGATGTCGTACTTGGAGGCGGCCGACGCGCCGAGGTCATCGACGGCGATCGCCACCACGCGGTAGGGGATCTCGAGGTCCTGCATGATGGACTCCTCGATGGCGAGCAGCCGCTGGTGCTCGTCCAGCGCGGTGTCGGGCTCGACGAAGCAGAACATCTCGACCTTGTCGAACTGGTGCACGCGGAAGATGCCGCGGGTGTCCTTGCCCGCCGCGCCGGCCTCGCGCCTGAAGCAGCTGGAGAAGCCGGCGTACCGCAGGGGCAGCTCGTCGGCGGCCAGGATCTCGTCGCGGTGCATCGAGGCCAGCGCCACCTCGGAGGTCCCGACCAGGTAGAGGTCGTCGTCGGGCAGGGTGTAGATCTGCTGCTCGGTGTCGGGGAGAAAGCCCGTGCCGTAGAGCGCCGCCTCGCGCACCAGGACCGGCGGGATGACCGGCTCAAAGCCCTCGCCGCGGAGCTTCTCCATCGCGTAGCGGACCAGGGCGAGCTCCAGCAGGACCAGATCGCCACGCAGGTAGGCAAACCGCGAGCCCGACAGCCGCGCGCCCCGCTCCATGTCGATCCGCGGCCCCGCGAGCTCCAGGTGGTCGCGCCCCTCGGGCTTGCCTTCCCCGACCTCGCGCAGCACGGTGTCCTGGTCAGGCGCGTCGTCGGAGGGCAGGTTGGGCAGTGAGGTCAGCGCCGTGTCGCGCTCTGCGCGCAGCCGGGTCTCGTCATCAGACAGGGCGCGGCCGCGGGCCGACAGCTCGGCGAGCTGCTCGCGCTGCTCGGGGCTGGGCGCGCCCTTCAGCGCCTTGCTGGCCGCGTTCTGCTCGGAGCGCAGCTGTTCGAGCTGGGTGGTGAGGGCCCGCCACTGCTCGTCGAGCTCCAAGACGCGGTCGATCGTCTCCGCTACGCCCGGCCCGCGGCGCGACAGCGCCGTCCGCACGGCGTCGGGGTCGCGGCGGATCAGCCTGATGTCGAGAACTGCCGGGCCCCCACGCTCTACTGGCTGCCGGGGGGCAGGGTTCCGATCGGCTTCTGCTGGCAGTCGACGATGCCGATCTCCTTCGGGGCCTGGCGGCCCGCGTAGGTGGCGACGAACTTGGCCACGTCGAGGGCGTCCTGACCCACGACGACGTTCTGGGGCATGTACGCGCCCGAGAAGCCGCCGTTCTCGATGGCGTAGAGCACGCGGTCGACGGGCCGCTCGCAGCGTTGGTTGAAGTTCGGGCCGCTGGTGGCCTGGGCGGTGCGGATGTTCGACGCCGAACCGTTGGCGGCGGCGTAGGAGAGCGTGTGGCAGCCCGAGCAGCGCTGCTGGAACAGCTCAGCGCCGCTGCGCAGCTGAACCTCGGATTTGGGCACCGCGATGTGCTGGGTCCCGCACGCGGCGGTGATGGCGGCGACCGCAATCGCAGCCGTGCCGAGCGCCAGGATCTTCGCCAACCGGCTCATCGGGCAGGGATCATAATCGGGACGCCGTGCGTACGAAGCGCCCTCCCCTCCCGCTGCTCGCCGTCGCGCTGGCGTCGCTGGCCGTGGCCGCGTGCGGCAAGACGACGACGGTCGGACACGAGCGCACGCTGCAGATCGCGCTCAACGAGTACCGGGTCACGCCGCAGGACATTCGCGCGCAGACCGGCCTCCTCACGATCTTCGTTCACAACTACGGGAGGCTCACCCACAACCTGGTGATCAGCCTCGACGGCCGCACCGAGGCCGCCACCAAGCCGATCGCGCCGGGCCAGACCGAGGAGCTGGACGCGGCGCTGGGCCCCGGCCGCTACCTCATGGCCTCCTCGATCCTGTCCGACCAGGCGCTGGGCGCGTACGGCTCGCTGGTCGTGCACTGAGCGTTGCAGGACACCGACACCGCGCGCCGAACCTAAGCCCACCCCCGGCGCCGGCTTGTGCGACGTTCGCCACCGCAGTACTCACAACAACAGCGCGATCGTCCTCCTACGGCGGCAACCAGAGGTGCTGACGCCGGGGGGTACCCACACGCGCGCGCGCTCGCGCGGGCCGGACTCAGCCGCCTCAGCCGCCTCAGCCGCCGGTCCCGGCCGCCCGGATGAGCAGGACCAGGATCACGAGCGCCGCGAGCACCATCACGCCGAGCTCGCGCTGCAGGATCGACATCACGACCACGCGCTGCTCTGACTCGGGCAGCTGGCCCACCTCCGCGTTGGAGGCAAAGCCGCGGCTGTCGAGCACCATCTGGGCGGAGGCGATCCGCAGCTGCTCGGCGACGAACGAGATGCCCAGGGGCAGCAATCCGTAGATGAGATGGAGGCTCGACTCCTTGCGGCCCATGAGCACGAGCACCCCGCCGAGCGCCGCCTCGACGACCACGACCGCCTGCCCGGCGCGGAGCATGCGCCAGAACCAGGCGCTGTGGCGAACGCGGTACCAGCACCACGCGCCCCATACGCCGGCACCCGCCATCAGGACGATGGAGAGAACCCCGACGACCAGATGAACAAGCTTCACCGGACCCTCACGCGGGTATCCGCGTTATCGCGTACCTTGCGGGTATCACCAGGGATGGCGAGTAACGCACGGAGTAGATAGCCGCATTTCGCACTAAGTAACACTGTGTTACAAGGTTCCCTACGTCGGTGATATAAGAGGTTCTGTGCTTCGAAGCTATCTACCGGCGATCGTCTTCCTCCTCTTGGGCAGCGCCGTCGGCGGCCTCTTCGGAGTCCTCAACCTCTTCACCGGCGTGCGCGGGACGCACCGCCAGCAGAGCAAGACCACTCCATACGAGTGCGGTCTGCCGTCGGAGATCCAGCGGGGGTTCCGTTTCGGGATCAGCTTCTACCTGATCGCGATGCTGTTCATCCTGTTCGACATCGAGGTCATCTTCCTGTATCCGATCGCGGTCCAGCTGCGCGCCTTCGGCACCTTTGCGCTGAGCGAGACGATCGTCTTCGTCGCGCTCCTCATGGTGGCGTTCGTGTACGTCTGGCGCCGAGGAGCCCTGGAATGGAAATAAAGCGCGAGTCACTGGACGCCGGCCCCGGCGCGCCGCTGGACTTCCGTGCCCGCCAACTGCAGGCCCGCGACATGCTGCGCGGGGACCTGGAGGGCGAGGCGCTGGAGCGCTACGTCAAAGAGTCAGTCCTCACCACCACCGTCGACAAGGCCGTGGCCTGGTCGCAGGGCAACTCGATCTGGCCGCTCACCTTCGGCCTGGCCTGCTGCGCCATCGAGATGATGTCGATCGTCGGCGCGCGGGTCGACGTCGCCCGGTTCGGCTGGGAGGCGTTCTGGGCCTCGCCGCGCCAGGCGGACCTCCTCATCCTCTCGGGCCGTGTGTCGGTCAAGATGGCGCCGGTCATTCGTCGCATCTATGACCAGATGCTCGAGCCCCGCTGGGCGATCTCGATGGGCGCGTGCTGCTCCTCGATGGGGGTGTTCAACAACTACGCCCTCGTCCCGGCCGACAAGTTCCTGCCGATCGATGTGCACGTGCCCGGCTGCCCGCCTCGACCCGAGGCGCTGCTGCACGGCATCCTCCGCCTGCGCGAGAAGATCCACGGCACCGAGCGCGACGGCTGGCGGGAGCGCTACCACGCAGTGGGCACCGAAGAAGTAGTCCCCAACGGGACCAGCTCCAGCGCCAGCGACGCAGCCGTGAATGTGTTCGACCGGACGACGCCGGCCCGGCCCGGGCAGGCGAGGCCGGATGCCGAGCGGGCCGTAGGCCGGCCCGGGGACACCGCCGGTGCCTGACGCCACCGGGCTCGAGCTGACGGCCAGCGCGCTCCGCGACCGCAACGCAGAGTCCATCCTCGGTACCGAGTTTGGGCGGGGCGACCGGGCGGTGCTCGTGGTCAACCCGGCACACGTCATCGACATTCTCACCTCCCTGCGGGACGACGGCTATGCCTTCCTGGCCAGCCTGCACGGCGTGGACTACTACCCCGAAGAGCCCCGGCTGGGCGTGCTCTACGAGCTGCTGAACATGACCGACGTGGACCGGATCAGCGTCAAGGCGCGCGTCCACACCGACAACCCGCGCATCGCCACGGCGACCGGGCTGTACCCCGGGGCCAATTTCCCCGAGCGGGAGGTCTACGACATGTTCGGCGTCGTGTTCGACGGGCACCCGGACATGCGGCGAATCCTCATGCCCGAGGACTTCGAGGGCTTCCCCCAGCGCCGCGACTTCCCGGTCGGCGGCGAGCCGGTCCTCTTCACCTACAACGAAGAGAACTCCTACGGGAAGTGGAGCTAGTGACCCTCGACACCTCCGATTACCGCAAGCGCGAGGAGTCGATCACCTATTCGGCCGAGCCGGCGGGCCAGGGCGAGACCCACGAGCTGCTGACCCTCAACATCGGCCCGCACCACCCCGCCACCCACGGCGTCCTGCGGCTGCTGGCCACGCTCGAGGGCGAGGTGGTCCGCGACATCAAGCCGATCATCGGCTACGTCCACACGGGAATCGAGAAGACGGCCGAGGACAAGGCCTATTGGAAGGTCATCCCGGTGGTCGAGCGGATGGACTACCTGGCCTACTACTTCAACTCGCTGGCCTTCTGCGGCGCCGTCGAGACCCTGCTGGGCGTGGAGGTGCCGCCGCGGGCGCAGTACCTGCGGGTCATCCACCTCGAGCTCAACCGGATCATGTCTCACCTGGTGTGGCTGGGCACGAGCGCGCTGGACCTCGGCGCGATCTCCATGTTCTGGTACTGCTTCCGCGAGCGCGAGAAGATCCTCGACCTGTTCGAGATGAGCTCGGGCCAGCGGATGCACACCCGCTACTTCCAGGTGGGCGGCGTCAT
This sequence comes from uncultured Actinomycetota bacterium, assembly GCA_963708835.1. Classification (GTDB taxonomy): domain Bacteria; phylum Actinomycetota; class Thermoleophilia; order Solirubrobacterales; family Solirubrobacteraceae; genus Palsa-465. The sequence continues at coordinate 753,838 of CAVPUB010000007.1, forward strand.
GGAGGACATCCCGCGCGGCTTCGGCGCCAAGCTGGCGACCTTCCTGGCCGACATGCCCACCCGCGCCGACCAGTACGCGGACCTGCTGGAGAAGAACCAGATCGTGTTCGAGCGGCTGCACAACGTGTGCCCGCTCGACGCCGAGACGCTGCTCTCCCTCGGTGTCACCGGCCCACTCCTGCGCGCCGCCGGCAACCCGTGGGACCTGCGTAAGGCGGCGCCGTACTGCAGCTATGACCATTTCGACTTCAAGGTCCCGGTGGGCACCGTCGGCGACAACTACGACCGCTACCGGGTACGCCACGCCGAGATCTACGAGTCGGTGAAGATCATCACCCAGGCCCTGGAGGGCCTCCCCGAGGGGCCCTTCATCACCACCGACCGCAAGATCGCGCTGCCCCCGCGCCACGAGCTGGCCACCTCGATGGAGGCCCTCATCCACCATTTCAAGCTCGTCACGGAGGGCTTCCGGGTGCCGCCGGGCGAGGCCTACTACGCGATCGAGGGGCCGCGCGGCGAGTTGGGCTGCTTCGTGCGCGCCGACGGCTCGGCCAAGCCCGCGCGCGTGCACATGCGTGACTCGAGCTTCGTCAATCTCCAGGCGCTCAGCCCGATGGTCCAGGACTCCTACCTGGCCGACCTCATCGCCACGCTGGCGATGCTCGACCCGATCCTGGGCGGGATCGACCGATGACCTTCCGCGATCACCATCCGGCGGACCTCAACGACGAGATCTCGGAGCGCCGCGCCTCGCACCGCGAGGCCCTCGGGTCGCTGGCGGACCGGGTCCCGCGCTTCGGTCACGGCTCCCGCGTTCCCGGCTGGGACGACGCCGTCGATCTCACCAAGGATCCCGCCGTCATCCCCGACCCCGCGACGACGCCCGTGCCCGACGACCTGCGCCGGGAGATCGAGACCGCGATGGCCAAGTACCCCGACCGCCGCTCGGCGGCGATCCCGTCCCTGCATGCCGCCCAGGCCGTACACGGATGGTGCTCCCCGGACGCGATCAACCAGGTCGCCGCGGTGATGCGGCTCACCCCCGCGTACCTGACCTCGGTGGCCAGCTTCTACGACATGTTCGAGCTGCACCCCAAGCACACTCACGACGTGTTCGTGTGCACGAACATCTCCTGCTCGATCCTCGGCGCCGACGAGTTCTACGACGCGATGGCCGCGGCCGCGGAGGGCCAGGACATCGACGTCCGCTCGTTCGAGTGCCTGGGCGCCTGTGACATCGGGCCCATGGCGTCGGTCAACGGCGAGTACGTGGGGCCGCTGGAGCTCGCCGACGCCGAGCGGATCGTGGAGGATCTCAACGCCGGCCAGCCGGTGCTGCGCGACAAGCAGCTGCGCTATCGCCGCTCGGTGGACCCCAACGCGGGCGGCGACGCCTCCGAGTTCTCCGAGCCCGATCATCCCCACCGCGCCGACACGGCCGGCCTCACCGAAGCCGACCACACCGCCGATCGCCCGGGGCCGAGCGCGCCGCTGGAGATTCCCCCCCAAGACCAGAGCGAGACATGAAGCCGATCCTCTTCGACCGCATCGACGAGCCGGGGCTGAACACGCTGGAGGTGTACGAGCGCCGCGGCGGCTACGAGATGCTGCGCAAGGCGCTCAGCATGTCCCCGGGGGACGTCCTGACCCAGATCATGGACTCGGGTATCCGCGGCCGCGGCGGCGCCGGGTTCCAGATGGGGCGCAAGATCTCCTTCCTGCCCCACGGCAACATGGTCAAGTACCTGGTCTGCAACGCCGACGAGTCCGAGCCCGGGACGTTCAAGGACCGCGAGCTGATGCAGAAGATCCCGCACGCGCTCATCGAGGGGATCGCCATCGCCGCCTACGCCGGCGGCATCAACAAGTCCTTCATCTACATCCGCGGCGAGTACCAACTCCAGGCCGACATCCTGGAGGCCGCGATCGCGGAGGCCGCCAACGCCGGCTATCTGGGCGAGCGGATCCTCGGCGCGGACTTCACGATGTCGCTCGTGCTCCACCGCGGCGCCGGCGCCTACATCTGCGGCGAGGAGACCGGGCTGCTGGACTCACTGGAGGGCAAGCGCGGCAACCCGCGGCTCAAGCCCCCGTTCCCCGCCATCGAGGGCCTCTATGCGGGGCCGACGCTCATCAACAACGTCGAGACCCTGGCGACGGTCCCCTACATCCTGAGGATGGGCGGCGGCGAGTACGCCAAGATCGGCACCGAGACCTCGACGGGCACCAAGCTCATCTCGATCTCCGGCGATGTCAAGCGCCCGGGCAACTACGAGATCGAGTTGGGCATCCCGTCCCGGGAGATCATCTACGGGCTCGCCGGAGGCCCACCGGAGGGCCACAGGGTCAAGTTCTGGTTTCCCGGCGGCTCGAGCTCACCGGTGCTCACCGGCGACGATCTCGACATCCCCTACGACTTCGACTCGATGGCCAAGGCGGGGACGATGCTCGGCTCCGGGGCCATCATCATCGCCGACGAGCGGCGCCGGATCCTCGACACCATGCTCAAGGTGACGAAGTTCTACTCCCACGAGTCGTGCGGCAAGTGCGTCCCGTGCCGGGAGGGGACCAACTGGACGCACAAGATGGTCCAGCGGATCTACACCGGCGAGGCGACGCCGATGGACCTCGACATCATGGCGTCCGTCCAGGAGCAGATCATCGGCAACTGCCTGTGCGTCCTGGGCGATGCGATGGCGATGCCGGTCGGCTCGATGGTCCAGAAGTTCCGGGCCGAACTCGAGGCCGAGATCGAGGCAGCGCGCGAGCGCGCGCAGGGTGCGGCGCTGGAAGACGTCGTCGCGCTTGGGGTGGCCGACGAGCACGCCGGCCCGATCCCCGTCCACTGACCCCCACGCACCCATGCCACGTCCAGAGCGTAAGACCATTCAGCTGACCATTGACGGCCGCGAGGTGCAGGCCGTCGAGGGCGCGATGCTCGTCGACGCCGCCAAGCAGGGCGACGTCGAGATCCCCTACTTCTGCTACGAGCCCAAGCTGGGCCAGCCGGTGGGCGCCTGCCGCATGTGCCTGGTCGAGGTCGAGGGCATCCCGAAGCTGCAGACCAGCTGCTCGACCCCGGTCAAGGACGGCATGGTCGTTCACACCCAGACCGAGCGCGTCCGCGAGGCCCAGAACGCGATCGTCGAGTTCCTGCTCGTCAACCACCCGCTCGACTGCCCGGTCTGCGACAAGGGCGGCGAGTGCCCGCTGCAGGACATCACCTTCGGCTGGGGCCTGGGCCGCAGCCGTTTCATCGAGCCCAAGCGCCACTTCGAGAAGCCGCTGGCGCTGTCGCCGCTGATCGCCATCGACCGCGAGCGCTGCATCCTGTGCTACCGGTGCGTGCGCTTCTCCCAGGAGATCGCCGAGGACTACCAGCTCATCTTCACCGAGCGCGGCGCCCACACCTTTGTCGGCACGCATGACGGCCACCCGTACGTCGCCCCGTTCAGCGGCAACATCATCGAGCTGTGCCCGGTGGGCGCGCTGACCTCGCAGCCCTATCGCTTCCGGGCGCGCCCGTGGGACATCGAGGGCGGCGCCGGCGTCTGCACGCTGTGCTCGTCGCAGTGCAACGTCACCTTCACCGTCCGCGACGAGCGCGTCGTCCGCGTCCTGGCCCGGGACAACGAGGACGTCGACGACGGCTGGCTGTGCGACAAGGGCCGCTTCGCCTATCAGGCCATCCACGTCGACGACCGGATCACGCGGCCGCTCGTCCGCGACGGCGGCGAGCTGCGCGAGGTCTCCTGGGAACGCGCGCTCCAGACCGCAGCAGGCCTGAGCCGGCACAAGGGCCGCGTCGGCACGCTGGTCGGCGGCCAGGCCTCCAACGAGGAGGGCTTCCTGCTCCAGCGCCTCAGCCGCGAGGCTCTGCAGACCTCCGATATCGATTCACGCGGCGCCAGGGTGGGCGGGGATCCGATTCCGGCGGGGCTGGCCCGCGGGCTGGCCGCACCCGAGCTCGGCGCGACGGTGCCCGACATCGAGTTCGCCCACACCGTGCTGCTGGTCGGCTGCGATCCGCGCGACGACTCCCCCATCCTCGATCTGCGCATCCGCAAGGGCGTGCGCCGCAACGGCGTCAAGCTGGCCATCGCCACCGCTCGCCCGACGGCACTGGAGGCCAACGCCACCGCAGCGCTGCGCTACGCACCGGGCGCCGAGGCGCAGTTCGCCGCGGCGCTGGAGCGCGCGCTCGACGGCGCCGCCGATGTGGCCGACGATGTCGCCGGACTGGCCACGCTGCTGCGCGACGGCGGCCAGGACGTCGTGATCATCTTCAGCGAGCGCATCGGCGCGGCCGCCGCTGGGGCGATCGGTCGCATCGCGCGGCGGCTCGGCCTGGCCGGACGAGAGGGCGCGGGGCTGCTGGCGCTGCCAACGGGCGCCAACGGGCGCGGGCTGCGCGAGGCCGGCGCCGTCCCCGACGCGGGCCCGGGCCACGCCGCCATCGAGCCCGCCGGGCGCTCCGCCGCCGAGATCGGGGCCGCGGCCGCGGCCGGCGAGATCACCGCTCTGCACCTGTTCGGCACCGACCCGTTGCGCGACGAGCCCGACCGCGGCCTGTGGGAGCGCGCCATGCACTCCGCCGCACTCGTCGTGGCCCACGCATCGGTCCTCACCGAGGGGCTGGCCGAGCACGCCACCGTCATCTTCCCCGCCGAGTCGCACGCGGAGAAGGAGGGCACGATCGTGCACCCCGACGGCCGGCTTCAGCGCCAGCGGATCGCCATCGCCTATCCCGGCGAGGTGCGCGCGGGCTGGTGGGTCCTCACTCAGATCGCGGCGTCATGCGGGCTGGACACCGGCGTGGAGCGCGCCGGCGACGCCTTCGCCCAGCTGGTCGCGGCAGTCCCGTTCTACGATGGGCTGACCCTCGAGGAGATCGGTGGCCGTGGCGTGCGCTGGGCGGAGCGGCCTCAGGCCCAGTCGATGGCGCTGCGCGACACCGATCCCGCCCACCCGGCGCCGGCGTCAGCCGACCCCGAAGAGTCGGTGGAGCCCGTGTCCAACGGCCACCTGCGGCTCGGGACCTACCGCCCGATCTGGGCCGCGCCCGAGTGCGAGATCTCGCCGGCGCTGAAGTTCCTGATCCCCGAGCAGCAGGTGGAGCTCTCCCCCGACGACGCCCAGCGGTTGGGCATTCTGCACGGCGAGGACGTGGTCGTTGCACAGAACGGAACGCGCCTGGCCGCCAAGGCGTTCGTGCGCTCGGCCGTCCCGGCGGGCAGCGCCTTCCTTGCCGACGGCCTCGCCGCCGACTCGGCCAACGTCCTGACCGAGTCACTGATCGAGGTGATCAGGCCATGAGCGTCGTGATGGCGGACGTCAACCTGATCGAGCCCTGGTGGATCCAGATCCTCAAGGCGCTCGTCATCTTCGCCGTGATCTTCGCCGTGCTGCCGATCATCATCGTCTACGAGCGCAAGCTGCTGGGACGCTTCCAGGGCCGCTACGGGCCCAACCGCGTCGGGCCCTTCGGGCTCATCCAGCCGCTGGCCGAGGCGGTCAAGCTCGCGGTCAAGGAGCCGTTTCGGCCCGCGACCGCGGTCAGCTCCCTGTACCGGATCGCGCCGATGGTGGCGATCCTCACCGCGGTGTCAGCGATGGCGCTGCTCCCCTTCGGCGACGTCCAGAACATCTTCGGGCAGCCGATCGGCCTCTACGGGATCGACGTCTCGATCGGCCCGCTGTACGTCTTCGCCTTCGGCGGCATCTCCTTCTACGGGATCATGCTCGGCGGCTGGGCCTCGGGCTCCAAGTACTCGTTCCTGGGCGCGATGCGCGGCGCCGCTCAGCTCATCTCCTACGAGGTCTCCCAGGGGCTCGCGCTCGTCGGCGTGATCATCACCGCGGGCACCCTGTCGCTCACCGGGATCGTCCACGCCCAGGAGGGCATGTGGTACTTCATCCCGCAGTTCGCGGGCTTCCTCATCTTCATGACGGCGTCGTTCGCCGAGACCAACCGGGCGCCGTTCGACGTCGTCATCGCCGACGCCGAGCTGGTGGGCAGCTACTTCACCGAGTACGGCGGCATGGCCTTCGTGGCCTACCAGTTCGCCGAGTACGCCAACGTCATCGTCGTCTCGGGCCTGGCCACCACGCTGTTCTTCGGCGGCTGGCTGATGCCGTTCGGGATCCATCCGCCCGGCTGGGTGGACCCGATCGTGGTGGTCGTGAAGATGATGGGCGTCATCACCTTCTTCATCTGGATCCGCGCCACGCTGCCCCGCCTGCGCTACGACCAGCTGATGTCCTTCGGCTGGAAGGTCCTGCTGCCGCTGGCGACCCTCAACCTGCTGGTCACGGCCATCATCGTGGTCTCATGACCGCCGCGCGCTTCGAACACGGGAGGCTCACATGACCCCCTACAACCCCGGGGCCGATGTCGTCGAGGTCATCCGCAGCCCGGGCGCCGGCCCGGTGCGCGGCGCCTATCGCATCTTCGGCGAGACGCTGCGCGGGCTCAAGACCACCTTCGCGCGGATCGTCGAGGGCCCGGTCACCATTCAGTACCCCGAGGAGAAGACCCCGGTCTACCCGCGCTTCCGGGGCCGCCACAAGCTGCACCGCTTCGAGGACACCGGCTTGGAGAAGTGCGTCGGGTGCTCGCTGTGCGCCGCCGCCTGCCCCGCCGACTGCATCCGCGTCGTCGCCGCGGAGAACACGCCGGAGAACCGCGTCTCGGCGGGCGAGCGCTATGCCGCGGTGTACGAGATCAACCTCAGCCGATGCATCTTCTGCGGCTACTGCGAGGTGGCGTGCCCGTTTGACGCCATCACCATGGGCCACGACTACGAGATGTCGGACTACACGCGCTCGGACCTCATCTTCACCAAGGAGATGCTGCTGTCCGAGGCGATCGAGCGCACGCCGCTGCGGAGGGAGGGCGAATGAGCGCCGTCCTGTTCTTCATCGCCGCCATCGGCGCGCTGGCCGGCGCGGTCGGCGTCGTCGTCATCCGCAACCCCTTCTACAGCGTGCTCGCGCTGGTGTGCCATCTGATCGCGCTGGCCGCGCTGTTCCTGCTCCTGCGCGCCGAGTTCGTCGCCGCGGCGCAGGTGGTCGTCTACGCCGGCGCAGTGATGGTCCTCTACGTGTTCGTCGTCGCCTACATCGGCGGCGCCGACAACCCCCTGCACCGGCCGGGCGGCGCGCTCAAGGTCCTCGCGCCGCTGTTCGGGCTCGCCGTGGCCATCGAGCTGTGCATCGCCATGCTGGGCACGGCGCTGAAGGGCGTGTCGTCCAAGGGCGCCCCCTACGTCCCGGGCTTCGGCACTCCGAAGCACATCGGAACGCTGTTTTTGACCACCTACCTGTTCCCGTTCGAGCTCGCGTCGCTGCTGCTGCTGGTGGCGGCGATCGGGGCCGTGGTGCTGGCCCGCCGGCGCCGCGGCCTGGAGCCCGACGAGGCGTACGAGGCGCAGCTGCATTTCCCCCGCTCGGTGTTCACCGGCACCATGGCCGAGGCCGCCGGCTTCCGCGAAGGCGCGGGGACGACGACGGACGCCCACGAGCAGACAGAGCCGATCGGGGCCCAGACCTCGCCTGCGGGCGTGGCCGGCTCGGGGGACCAGGACGAGGGGGGCTGGTAGATGGCCATCGGCTGGTACCTCACCGTCTCGGCCCTCATCTTCTGCATCGGCGCCGTCGGCGTGATCACACGGCCCAACCCGCTGGTGATCCTGCTCTGCCTCGAGCTGATGCTCAACGCCGCCAACCTCGCACTCGTGGCCTTCTCGCGGATGTGGGGCAGCGAGGACGGACAGATCTTCGCCCTGATCGTGATGGTGGTGGCCGCCTGCGAGGTGACGGTCGGCCTGGGTCTGATCGTGGCGATCTACCGTCGCCAGCTGCCGGTCAACGTCGACGACCTCAACGAGCTCAGCGGGTGACGCCGGCGTGAGCGCAACCACGTTCGGCTGGCTGGTCCTGCTCTTCCCCCTGGTGGGGACGATCGTCATCGCGCTGGCCTACAACCGGCTGCCCGGCGCGAGCGCCGGGTGGCTGGCGACGACTGCCATCGCCCTGGCCTTCGCCGCCTCGATCGGCGCGCTGTTCGCTCTGCTGGGCAACCCCACGACCCACCGGGAGCTGACCTCGAGCCTGTGGGACTACAACGTCAGCGCCGGCGTCGACGCCCAGCTCTCGATCCTGGTGGACCCGCTGTCGGTCTTCATGGCGCTGGTGGTGTCGGGGGTCTCGACCCTCATCCACCTGTACTCCATCGCCTACCTGAAGTCAGACCGCGGCTACAGCCGGTACTTCTCCTACCTCAACTTCTTCGTCTTCTCGATGCTGGTGCTGGTGCTGGCGGGCAACTTCCTGCTGCTCATCGTCGGGTGGGCCTTCGTCGGCGCCGCGTCGTATCTGCTCATCTCCTTCTGGTATCGGCGCACCACCGCCACCAAGGCCGGCATCAAGGCGTTCGTCATCAACGTGCTCGGCGACGTCGGGCTGGTCCTGGGGACGTTCTTCATCTTCCGCCACACCCATACGCTCGACTTCCAGAAGGCGTTCGCGGCCGCCCCCCACGTGTTCGGCCACAACAGCACCGACCTGGTCGCCGGCTGCCTGCTGCTGCTGGTCGGGGCGTTCGCCAAGTCGGCCCAGGTCCCGCTGCACACGTGGTTGCCCGACGCCATGGAGGGGCCCACCCCCGTGTCGGCGCTGATCCACGCCGCCACCATGGTGACCGCGGGCGTGTACCTCATCGCCCGCATGCATCCGTTCTTCGAGATCGCCACCACGGCCGCCGATGTGGGGGCGATCATCGGCTGCCTGACGCTGCTCATCGCGGCGACGATCGCCATCGTTCAGACCGACCTCAAGCGCGTGATCGCCTACTCGACGATGTCGCAGATCGGCTACATGATCATGGGCGTCTCGGTGGGCGCCTACTCCGCCGGCCTCTTTCACCTGATGACCCACGCCTTCTTCAAGGCGCTGCTGTTCATGGCCGCCGGATCGCTGATCAGCGCCATGGGCGGCGAGCAGTCGCTGAACAGGATGAGCGGCTTCCGCAAGGCGATGCCGTTCACGTTCCTGGCCTTCATCGTGGGCGGCCTGGCGCTGTCGGGGCTACCCCCGTTCTCCGGCTGGCTGTCCAAGGACGACATCATCGGCTACCTGGACAACCGCGGGGGCGGCTTTGAGATCCTCGGGATCCTCGGCTACATCGGCGCGTTCATGACCGCGATCTACACCTTCCGGATGATCTTCCGCGCCTTCTGGGGCGAGCCATGCGAGGAGGCCCGCGAGCTCGAGCACGGTCACCTCGTGCACCACGACGTCCCGACCAATCCGCAGACCGGCGAGGCCGAGGACGTCGACGTCGGCTTCCCGGGCTCCGAGCACCACATCGCCGAGCGCGACTGGCCGATGCGGTTCGCGATGGGGGGGCTGGCGGTGCTGGCGGTATTCGGCGGCGCGCTCCAGATCCCCGGCGTCGACGATCTTCTCACCAAGTTCCTGGAGCCGACGTTCGCGACCTCGCCGCTGTACAACCTGGGCGCGGGCACCGGCGCCGAGTGGATCGGCCTGATCATCGGCGCGATCATCGCCGTCGGCGGCATCTTGATCGCGTACCGGACCTGGGTGCTCAAGCCCGGCACGTCGGCGGCGCTCGAGGCGCGGCTGCCGCGGCTGCACACCTTCCTCTACAACAAGTGGTACTTCGACGAGCTGATCGACATGATCATCGTCCGCCCGACGCAGTGGCTGGGCCGCTTCACCGGCACGGTGCTCGAGCAGGGCGTGATCGCCGGCGGGATCACCGGCGGCACCACGGGCGCCGTCCGGGCCGCCTCGGCGGCGGTGCGGCGAGCCCAGACCGGCTACCTGCGCTACTACGCGGCCGTCGTGGTCGTCGGCATCTCCGGCATGGCCCTCTACTTCCTCATCTCCGCGTCATGACGTTGAGCATCCTCATCTGGGTCCCGCTCGCGCTGTCGCTGGTGGCGGCGCTGCTGCCGGCACGGCTGGCCGGCCGCGCCGCCGTGGTGTGGAGCGCGATCACGCTCGGCCTGGCCATCAGCTTCGTGGCCCGGTTCAAGACGGGTGGCGTCGGCCTGCAGTTCGTCACCGACAAGGTGTGGATCTCCGCGCTGGGGATCCACTACAAGCTGGGGCTCGACGGCCTCAACGTCGTGCTCGTGCTGACGACCACGATCATCTTCGCCGCCGCGCTGCTCTGGGCTTCGACGCATGAGTGGGAGCGCTCGCGGGTTTTCTACTTCCATTTCGGGCTGGCCGAGAGCGCCGTCCTCGGGGCCTTCTGCGCCCAGGACCTGGCGCTGTTCGTGGCCTTCTTCGACCTGATGCTCATCCCGTTCTACTTCCTCTCGGGGATGTGGGGCGGGCCCGACCGGGTGCGGGCGACGACCCGGCTGGTCATCTACACGCTGATCGGCTCGTTCTTCATGCTCGTCGCGGCGATCGCCACCGGCGCGCTGGCCTCCAGCCAGCACGGCACCCCGCTCACGTTCGTGCTCAGCTCGCTGCGCGGCCTCCCGCTCTCGCACACCACGCAGACATGGGTGTTCCTGGCCTTCGCCGTCGCCTTCCTGGTCAAGATGCCGCTCGTCCCCTTCCACGGCTGGCTGCCCGGCGGCTACAAGGCGATGCCGATCCCCGCCGTGGCCGTGTTCTCGGCGATCCTGTCCAAGGTCGCGGCCTACGGCTTCCTGCGGATCGTGCTCCCGCTGTTCCCCTACGCCGCGGTGCACTTCCAGACGCTGATGCTGCTCATCGCGCTGGTCTCGATCCTGTGGGCGACGCTGGTGGCCATGACCACGCCCGATGCGCGGCTCGTCGTCGCCTATTCGAGCGTGGCCCAGCTGGGCTTCATCATGCTCGGCGTGTTCTCACTGCGGCCCGAGGGCGACCAGGGCGCGCTGCTGCAGATGGTCAACCACGCCCTGGTCACCGCGCCGCTGTTCTTCATCGTCGCCGCACTTGCCGCCCGCGCCGGTGGCTCCGAGAAGCTCGCCGACATGGGCGGCATCGCCTTCCGCGCCCCGGTCCTGGCCAGCCTCTTCCTCATCGCCACGCTGGTGTGGCTGGCGATGCCCGGGTCGGCCAACTTCGTCGGGGAGTTCATGATCCTGCTGGGCGTCTTCAACACCAAGCTGCCGATCGCGCTGGTGGCCTCGCTCGGCGTCGTCGGCGCGGCCGCCTACGCACTGCGTGCGTTCATCACCACCATGCACAACCGGGTGGGCCCGCGCGTGACCTCCTTTGACATCTCGCTCGGCGACGCGCTCCCGGTCGTCGGCCTGCTCGCGGTGATCCTGGTCCTCGCGTTCTATCCGCAGTTCGGCCTGCGGCGCTCCGAGCCCACGGTGAGGGCGGCGGTGGCGCCGGCCCAGGCGCAGATCGCCGCCCAGGCGTCGGGAAGCTCACACAAGGTGGCCCAGGTTCCATGAGCACGACGATCCTCGCCGCCGCCCAGTTCAAGGGCCCGCACATCGACTGGGCCTCGTTCATGCCGCTGGTCATCCTCGGCGTGGGCGCGCTGCTTGTCCTGATGGTCGGCCTGTTCGGCGCCGTCGCACGCCGCGTGGTGGTGCCGGCGCTCACGGTGGCCACGCTGGTCGCCTCGATCGTCGTCGAGGCCACGCGCCTGCACCATCCGGCATCGATCATCTCCGACGCCCTGCAGATCGACGGCCTGGCCCTGATCCTGGACATGATCTTCGCGGCGGGCGCGATCGCCGCCGTGGTGCTCTCCCTGCGCGATCGCGCGCCGCGCAGCGCCGGCCAGGGCGAGTACAACTCGCTCCTGCTCTTCAGCGTGCTCGGCATGGCGGTCCTCGTCTCCGCGCAGAACCTCGTCACGCTGTTCGTGGGGTTCGAGCTGCTCTCGATCCCGCTCTACGTGCTGTGCGCCTCGGAGTTCCGCCGCGAGGGCTCGCTGGAGTCGGGCCTGAAGTACCTGGTCATCGGGTCGGTGGGCTCAGCCACCCTCGTCTACGGGCTGGCGCTCGTCTACGGCGCCACCGGCTCCACCCAGTTCTCGGGGATCTCCAACGCGATCCTCACCGGCGGCGCGGGCCACGGGCTCCTCGGCGACCCGATGCTGCTCACCGGGCTGGCCCTGGTCATCGTCGGCTTTGCCTTCAAGGCCTCGATCGCGCCGTTTCACCAGTGGACCCCCGACGTATACGAGGGTGCGCCGACCCCGGTCACCGCGTTCATGGCGACGGCGACCAAGGCGGCCGCACTGGGCGCGTTCCTGCGCTTCTTCGACGTCGCCGCGATCCATGCCCAGGACACCTGGGCCCCGGCGCTGGCGACCATCGCCGCCATCACGATCATCGTCGGCAACGTCGGGGCGCTCAACCAGTCATCGCTCAAGCGCATGCTCGGCTACTCGAGCGTGGCTCAGGCTGGCTACATGCTGACCGGCGTCATCGTCGCCACCGAGCTCGGGGTCAACGCGACCGTCCTGTACCTGGGCCTCTACCTGTTCATGAACATCACGGCGTTCGCGGTGATCGTCGCCGTCCAGCACGAGCGTGCCGACGGCGATGAGCTGTCGGGACTGGCGGGACTGGGCCGGCGCAACCCATGGCTGGCCTGGCCGATGTCGATCGCCATGCTGGCGCTCGCCGGCATCCCCGGAACCGTCGGCTTCATTGGCAAGTTCCAGCTCATCCACGCGCTCGTCGACGGTGGCTACACGTGGCTGGCGATCGTGCTGGTGATCGGCTCGATGATCTCGCTGGGCTACTACCTGCGCGTGATCGCCACGCTGTGGATGCGCGACGAGGTTCCCGCTCCCGAGCCGGTCATCCGCGGCGCGCTGATAGGCCGCGGTGGGCTGGCGCCGATCGCCGGAGGGTCGTCCGAGGCCGATGACGACGACGGCTTTGTCACCGTCCCGCAGGCCGGCGGCGTCGCCGCGGCCGGGCCGGCGCCGGAGGTGACCGCGGTGGCGGTGCTGTTCGGCGCCGCCTGCGTGGTGTTCGGGATCTTCCCGCAGGTCCTGTTTGACTTCGCCGCCCACGCTGGGCGGGCACTGGGCCTGACCTAGCCGCTGCGCGCTGGGGGCGCGCCGTCCGGGCCGGAGCGCCGATCGGAGGCAGGCGGCCGGCACACCCCGCAGACCCGCTCCACCGGGCGAAAGCCGACGGACTCGTAGATCCCGGCGGCGTGGTACTCGGGGTCGGCGACGATGACCAGGCGGGTGGCCCCGTAGGTGGCCACGGCGTGGCGGGCGGCGTCGATGAGGAGGCGGGAGCAGATCCCGCGGCGGCGGTGGGTGATGGCGGTGTCCACCGCCTGATAGCGGCCGCGGCCGCCGGTGACGACGATCCCCATCGACCCGGCCACCACGTCACCGTCGAGGGCCACGTACCACGCCCCGAGACCCGCCGCGAACATCCGGCGCAGCTCGCCCTGGCGGCCGCGGCTGAAGACGCGGTGGGGCTCCTCCTCCAGGTGCTCGGTGTCGCGCGCGGCGACTTGGAGCCCGATCACCTGCTCCCACAGCGCCTCGTCAGGGCCGCCGGCCCGGGGATCCAGCGCCCTGGTCTGCACCTGGGTATTGGCCCGCGGGTGGGGGTGGATCTCCTCGGGGGCGGCGATCATGCCGACGTTCAGCTCGAGGTCAAACCCGCGGGCGATGAATTCGCTGTCAGCGGCACCCCGTTCATCGTCGGTCCGGTCCCAGGCGAACGTCAGGTGAGCCACCCGCGGCTCGTCGGCGAACTCGGCCTCGAACAGCGCCTCCCACCGCTGGCCGTCCCCCTCTCCGGGCGGCGCGTCGAACACCAGCAGGTTGCCCCACCAGAATGTCGGGTTGCTCGGCGAGCGCACCACGAGATAGCCGTCGGCGCGGCGCACGGTGCGATCGGGCGCCAGCACGTCGATGTTGGTCGCCCACACCAATGAGCGGGGCACGAGTCGCTCCTCCACGGATCGGAGCCTACCGGCCGTTTTCGCCGCCCGCGCACGGGTAGGGAAGTCGCCATGAGCGATGAACGTGACCGCACCGACCAGCCGCTGCCCGGCTCGGTCTCAGATCAGAACGCCGAGGAGGCCGAGCCGGGCCACGGCGACGGCCGGCCTGTCCGCCACAAGGGCGGTCATGGCGGCGACGAGAAGTCAGGCGGGGAGGCCGGAGAGGGCTCCCAGTCGACGGGTCACCCCGACAGCGCCGGCTGAACCTCCGCGGCCCGGGTGAACCGGGCGGCGGGGCCACCACCGCGCGTGAACCGCATGACCCCGTCGTCGACCCCGCCGAGCTTGAAGTCAAGGACATCCAGGGCGTAGTTCTGGTGCACCCGCCAGGGGCGCTTGGAGCCCTGCGAGGGGAAGTCCTGCACCGAGCGCAGCACGTAGCCCGAGTTGAGGTTGAGCAGCGGCTCGCGGATGAGTGCCGGGTCCTCATCGGCGGGCATGCACTCGGTGTAGCCGCGGCGGCGCATGTGGTTGAGCAGGCGGCAGACGTAGGAGGCCGTGAGGTCGGCCTTGAGGGTCCAGGACGCGTTGGTGTACCCGACGGTGAAGGCGAAGTTCGGCACGCCGCTGAGCATCATGCCCTTGTAGACGACCTGATCGGGAAGGCGGACGGCCTCGCCGTCGACCGCGAGGCCGATGCCGCCGAGGGCGAGCATCTGCAGACCGGTCGCGGTGACGATGACGTCGGCCTCGAGCTCGCCGCCGCCGCGCAGGCTCACGCCACGCTCGGTGAACGTCTGCACCTGGTCGGTGACGATCGAGGCTCGCCCGGTGCTGACGGCGGCAAACAGATCCCCGTCGGGGACGACGCACATGCGCTGATCCCAGGGGTTGTAATCGGGCTTGAAGTGCGTGTCGACGTCGTACCCGTCGGGCAACTGGCGGCGCGCGCCCTGCCGGATGATCGACTTCATGAGGTTGGGGCGGCGGCGGCTGAGCTGGTAGGAGAGCGTCATCAGCGCCACGTTCTTGACCCGGACAAGGTGGTAGGCGGCCATCCTGGGCAGCCGGCGCCTCAGCCACTCGGCCACGCCGTCGCGTGACGGCAGAGAGACGATGTAGGTCGGCGAGCGCTGCAGCATGGTCACGTGCGCGGCCGTCTCGGCCAGCGCCGGGACCAGCGTCACGGCGGTGGCGCCGCTGCCGATGACCAGGACGCGCTTGCCGGCGTAGTCCAGGTCCTCGGGCCAGTGCTGGGGATGGACCACCGGGCCGGGGAAGCGCCCCACGCCCTCGAAGGCCGGCGTGTAGCCCTCGTCGTAGCGGTAGTAGCCGCCGCAGCAGAACAGGAACGCGCACGTGAAGGCCTGGGTCTCGCGGGTGTCGGCGCGGCGGACGTGGACGGTCCAGCGCTGGTCCTGGGTCGAATATTCGGCGCCCTGCACGGCGTGGCCGGTGCGGATCCGGTCCATCACGCCGTAGCGCTGCGCGGTCTCCTTGACGTAGCTCAGAATCGACGGGCCGTCGGCGATCGCCCTGGCGTCCTCCCACGGGCTGAACGAGTACCCCAGCGTGTGCATGTCGGAGTCCGAGCGCACGCCCGGGTAGCGGAACAGGTCCCAGGTGCCGCCGATCCGCTCGCGCGCCTCCAGGATCAGGTATGAGCGATCGGGGCAGTTGCGCTGCAGGTGGCAGGCGGCGCCGATCCCCGACAGCCCGGCGCCGACGATGAGCACGTCGACGTGCTCGGTGGCGGTGGCGGTCCCGGCCCCGGCGGGCATGGCGTCCGTGGCGTCCGTGGTACGCATGCGTATCAGGCGCAGCTTACCGGGCGGCTTCGGGCTCGGTGCGCTGAGACGCTGAGACGCTGAGACGCTGAAACCTGACGACACGCGGTCGGGTTTGAGGAATCGCGTGCTCTGTCGTTTCAACATGACCCGGGTTTCACGACACGCGCTCAGGGAGCCGGCGGCGTGTGTCGTGGGCTTTCAGTACCGCGGACGGGTCCCGCTCCCTAGAGTTCGAGCCGCGACAGCCATCAGCACGGGAGGACTCAGACATGGAGACCTGGGACGCGATCACCAGCCGGCGCAACGTCCGCGAGTTCGCCGATCGACCCATCCGCGGCGAGGACCTGGACCGGATCCTGGAGGCGGGCCGCCGGGCGCCGTCCTCGCGCAACTGGCAGCCGTGGGACTTCGTCGTCGTCACCGACCGCGCGCAGCTCTCAGAGCTCGCGCAGGTGTGGCGCGGGGGCGGGCACATCGCGCACTCCGCCGCGACGGTGGTCGTGGTCGTGCCCGATGACGACGACGCCGACCGGCGGCAGCGAGCCGCCTACGACGTGGGGCAGGCGACGGTGCAGATGATGGTGGCCGCCGCCGACCTCGGCATCGGCTCGGGCCACTCGGCGGTGGGCGACCAAGCGCGAGCGCGCGAGCTGCTGGGCTTCCCCGACGACCGCTACGCCTACATCATGATCGACTTCGGCTACCCGGCCGAGCGACCGCTGGCGCCGATCCGCAGGCCGGACCGGCGGCCGTTTGAGGAGGTCGTGCACCGCGGCGGCTGGTAGCGGCCCCCGCCCGGCCCCGGCCCCGCCGGACCGCCGGACCGCCGGAGCCGTCGCTACGATCGGCCGTCCGTGGATTACCCGGTCGAGAGCTTCACCGACGACGAACGCGCACTGCTGCGCGCTCACGTCACCAACCTCGACCGGCCGGTGTTCGCGCTGGTCAACCTGCCCGAGACGCTCAAGGGAGCGCTGTTCGCGCGGTACTCGCGCTACCAGGGCACGCTGCGGCGGCTGCTGCTCGACGAGTTCGCCTCAGACCTGCCCGAACATCCCGACACGATGGCCGGCGCCGCCGACTCGTCGCGGGCGGCACAGCTCTACGAGCGGATCTTCCTGGGCTATGGGGACGACTCGGTGGCGCAGCTGGGGGGCGCGCATGTCGCCTGCGAGTGGGTGTCCAACGTGCTCACCAAGATCCTCCAGCGCCCCCGGCTGGGCGCCTACCTGGAGCAGTCCACGCGCTACATCGCCTATGACACGCCGATGCCCGGATCCGGCCCCGCCGGCCCTGCTTACCGCTACTACCGCGACGCCGAGCTCGGGCCGGCGTACACGTGCGCGATGGATGAGCTGTTTGAGACCTACTCGGCCGCGCTCCCCATGGTGCTCGCGTGGGCCGAGACGGAGTACCCCCCGGGGGTCGACGACGCGCCGGCTGCCCACGCCCGTGCGCTGAAGGCCAAGGCGCTGGATCTGCTGCGTGGGCTGCTGCCGGCCAGCTCGCTGTCGCACATGGGGATCTTCGCCACCGGGCAGACCTACGAGCAGCTCATCCTCCACCTGCTGGCCCACCCGCTGCCCGAGGCCCGCCGCTACGGCGCGATGATCCTGCGGGAGATCCAGTCGGTGATGCCGAGCTTCGTCGCGCGCGTGGATCGGCCCGACCGCGGCGGCGAGTGGATCGGTTACCTGGAGTCGCGCGCGCAGGCCGGAGCGCGCTGGGCGCAGCGGCTGGGCCTCGATGAGGAGACCGACGCGGCCGGCGGCCCGTCGGTGCGACTCACCCACGTCGACGGCGACGAGGACGACCTGCTGACCGCGCTGATGTTCGAAGCCAGCACCACCTCGGAGCAGGCCATCCGGCGGTCGGTCGAGGCGATGTCCGACGCGGAGCGGGCGGAGCTCCTGTCTGATCTCGTGGGCGAACGCGCCAACCGTCGCCACCGCCCGGGGCGCGGCTTTGAGGCGTTGCGCTACCGCTTTGAGATCGTCGCCGACTACGGGGCGTTCCGCGACCTGCAACGGCATCGGATGCTCACCGTGCAGTGGCAGGCGCTGACCCCCGACCTCGGCGCCGGCGTGCCCGGGCAGGTCGACCTGGCGGGCGCCGGTGACGCGTACCGCCGCGCGCTCGAGGTGTCGCGCGCCGAGTACGAGCGCCTGGTCGACGCCGGGCTGGCCGGCGCGGCTCCCTACGCGCTCTGTCTGGGCTACAGGATCCGGTTCGTCCTGGACCTCAACGCCCGCGAAGCGATGCAGCTCATCGAGCTGCGCTCCGGCCGGGAGGGCCATCCCAGCTACCGCGCCGTCGCCCACGAGATGCACGCCCAGATCGCCGCAGTCCACCCCGCCGTGGCCGGCGCGATGCGCCACGTCGACGTCGAGACCGAGCCGCGGCTGGAGCGCATCCTGTCCGAGATGCGCTCACACACACGCGCGCAGGCCGGCTAACCCGCGCAGGCCGGCGAGCGCGCGCCCCCGGTACGGCGGGGCGCGCGCCTGCCAGTCAGGTACCTAGCGCAGCCGCAGAGACTGCTTGAGCGTCATCGGCTTGGCCCCGGAGGGGGTCACGACCACGGTCAGCGAGTACCGACCGCGGACGACCCGATGTAGCTCCCGCATCTTCACGGTTGCTCTGCCCGCCTTGACCGAGGCGTGGCCGAGCGCCGTCACCCGCTTGCCATGCGCGAGCCGGAGCTGGACCTTGCCTCGCATGTGGGCGGACCTCTTGAACGTCACCGTGCACTTGATCATGCCGTGGCGCTGGACCTCGCAGCGGATCGCCAGCTTCAGCTGTCGACCCGAGCCGCCGGAGCCCTTGCCCGACGTGGCCTGCTCGACGAACCGCGTCATCACGGTCCGGGTGTCGCCGTTGACATCGGCGATCACCCAGCTGGCGTTGTAGCTGCCCGGCTTGAGCGCCGGCACGGGCGTGCCGTTGACCGAGTTCACGTTGGGCGCGGTGAACACGGCGCCCCCGCCGCCCGCTGGGGCGACGGTGAACGAGATCCGACTGCTGGCGTCCGGCGTGACCGAGTTGTTGGGCCCGGGGAACCCGGACTGACCGATGGCGGGGAAGCCGCCGGCCACGATCTCGCCGTTCAGAGGCGAGGTGTTCTCCAGGTCGGGCACCTCGGTCTGCGTCTGGCCGCCGCTGAGCTCGTCGGTCTGGACGATCGGGCTCGACGGCAGGCCGGCCGCGTTGCCGCTCATCGGACAGATCTCACCCGTGAGGGCGGCCCCGCCCGCGACCGCAGACGCGAAGCCGGCCGAGGCGTTGGTCGGCGCCTCGCTCAGTGGCGGACCGTAGTACTGCCCTGGGGCGCACGTCCCGCCGGCCAGCACCGTCTGCTCGCCGTCGATGTCGGCCCGTAGGTCGGCCACATGGAGCATGGTCACGTTGCGGGCCCCATTGGACAGCGACACCACGTTGCCTTCCTTGAGCGCCAGCGGCACGGTCAGGATGCCGTTGGCGCCGGCGGTGCCGGACGCGTGGCCGCCACCGTCGCTGGCCGTGTAGTTGCCGTCGGCGACCAGGCCCGCGCAGCTCAGGCTCTGGCCCTCCAGATCCGCGCTGCACGTCGGGAACCCGCTCGGCGTGAAGAACGCCATCGGGCTGGTGAACAGCGACACGGCGTCGGCCTCGCCGACCGGAACGGTCAGCTTGACCAGGCCTCCGACGCCGTTGGGCGTCGGCCCGTCGGGGGGCGAGAACGCCCGGTTGTCGTTGGAGCTGTCGGTGACCACGTCGCCCGCCGCCGCATTGCGCGGGAGCGGGAGCGTGGCGATGCCGGTCTGCGTGTTGCAGGTGTCGGTCATCCCCTCACCGTTGGGCCCGGTGAGAGCGGCCCCGTTGAACGTCGCGACCAGCACCCCGGTCTGGAAGCACGGCGACATCGACAGCGAGGGCCCACCCAGCGACGGGTCGTTGGTGAGGGAGCTCCCGTTGTCCAGCGCGGTCCATCCGGTCCAGCCGGACTCCGTGAACGGGTTGCCGCCGTTGCCGGTGAGGATCACCTGATGGCCGGGCGACGGCGCGCCGTTGTGCGAATAGTCGACGTCGATCTCGTCGCGATCGTCGCCGATGGCGTGCGGGGCCAGCGACACCGACCAGGTCCCGTCGGCGGCGGTGGTCGTCGCCGCCTGGGCGACCGCGACCGGGCTGCCGCTTGCGTCGGCCCGGAGCAGGGTGACCTTCACGCCGACGCCCGGAGTGCTGGACTCGATGTTGCCACTGACCACCGGGCTGAACTGCGCGAAGTTGACCTGCGGCAGCGGCAGCGGGTTGCTGGTCTGACTCGTGCGCTGGACACATGCGTTGTCGTCGTTTGACCACATCTGCTGGAACAGGTACTCGTGGCCGTTGACGACCTGATTGAACGGGGAACCGTTCGGGGCGAACCCGAGCGGGTTACCCCGCTGAGGCCCGAACTCGCACTTGTCGGCGACCTCGAACCCGTTGGGGTCCATCCAGCCGATGCCCTCCGGATCCGTCATGGCCTCGACCGTCTCGTGGACGTCGGCGTCCATCGCCGCCTCGGCGTCGGGGTAGCCCTGCGGGTCCGCGCCGGGCGCCACGCTGGTCTCGATGATCGGGTCGATCGACACGGCATAGATCACGGGTCCGTTGCCGACATCCGAGACCGAGTGGTAGGCGCCGAAGGCGTTGGTCCCGCACACGCCCGCGGTGATGCACTCATCGACGCCGGCCGGCAGGATCATGAACCACATGTTGTGCAGGCCGCGACCGCCGCCGTGGGCCGAGACGACGTGATCCACTTCAGTCTGCACCTGGCCGTCGGTGATGCAGATCGCCGTGTCGTTGGGCGACGCACACTGGTCGGCCACCGGCGGATACGGATTGCTGTCCATGATCACATCGTTGGCGTTGGCCGCGTTGAAGCCGATGCTGTAGTCGCCTGGAGTGATTGCG
The DNA here is from genome assembly GCA_963708835.1 of uncultured Actinomycetota bacterium. Classification (GTDB taxonomy): domain Bacteria; phylum Actinomycetota; class Thermoleophilia; order Solirubrobacterales; family Solirubrobacteraceae; genus Palsa-465. The sequence continues at coordinate 774,477 of CAVPUB010000007.1, forward strand.
CCGCGCGCCGTTCCCTGAGCGAACTGGGGCAGCACGGAGAAGATGTTGGCCATGCCGCCACTGTCATGTGACACATCCGTGAACAGCCGCTCCACCATGCCGACGTAGTCGGCGGGGGCGCCCGCAGGCTGGCCCTGGAACGGATTGGTGCCCCCGGTCCAGAAGATCAGGTGCATGGTGATGCCACCCGCCATGACGGCTCCGCCGTGATAGGTGACGGGAGTGGGGGCCCCGCTGGCGACATCGGCCTGGGCGGCGAACTTGCCCTGGCTGTTGACCGGCGGGACGAGACCGAGCGCATTCCGTACGCGCGGGTGGAACACCGGCTTACCCCAGGCCGGACTGGCGGACAGTGCCATGAACAGGCACACGCCCGCGATCATGACGGCGCGACTCGGCCGCGTCATGTTGGGCCCTCCTATTGGACGGTAGTTCTCCCTCGCCTGTGCGTGAACCTACCGCTGCGCCCAGCCGGGCGCAACAGGCAACTGTGCCTGAACACCCTTTGTTTACGGGGGTGTGTGTTAGGGGTTGGTTTGTTCGCGCTGGCGCAGCTCGATCCGGCGGATCTTGCCGGTGAGCGTCTTGGGCAGATCGGGCACGAACTCGATCAGGCGCGGATAGGCATACGCCGAGAGGTGGTCGCGTACGAAGGCCTTGATCTCATCGGCCAGTGCGTCGGACTCCTCCTGACCCGCGCTGAGCACGACGAACGCCTTGACCACGTTGCCGCGGCGCTCGTCGGGCACGGCCACCGCCGCGGCCTCGGCGACCGCCGGATGCTCGAGGCAGGCCGACTCGACCTCGAACGGGCCGATCCGGTAGCCCGCCGAGATGATCACGTCGTCGGCGCGGCCCTCGTACCAGTAGTAGCCGTCGGTGTCGGCCGAGGCCGCATCCTTGGTGTGAAACCAGTCGCCGCCGAAGACCTCGTCGGAGTCCTCCTGGGGCCGGTTCCAATAGCCGAGCGGGTAGTGCGGGTTCGAGCGGGCGCGCAGGCAGATCTCGCCCCGCTCCCCCGGCCCCACCGGGCGCTCGTCCTCGTCGAGGATGGCCACGTCCCAGCCGGGCATCGGCTTGCCCATCGAGCCGGCGCGGACCTCCATGAACGGGAAGTTGGCGCACAGCGGATAGGACTCCGTGAGCCCGTAGAAGTCCAGCACGGTGATCCCGTACTGCTCGCGCACCCACCTGATCGCCTCCGGGTTCAGCGGCTCGCCGGCCGAGCACATGATCCGGATCTTCTGCGGATAGCGGGTCTTGGCGTCGGTGATCGACATCATCGACCGGATCGCCGTCGGCGTCCCGAACACGTTGGTGACCTCGTGGCGCGAGAGGAAGTCCAGCTGCTTGGCGGGATCGAACCCGCCCTCACGCTGGTAGACGCACTGGACGGCGCCGTAGCGCCACGGCCCGAGCAGTGGCGCGATCCCGGCCGCCCACGCCCACTCGCCCATCCCGTGGAACAGCTCACCGTCCTGCACGTCGTGGCAGTAGACGAACTCCTCGTGGGCCAGGACGTAGCGGTGGGCGTGCAGGATGCCCTTGGCCAGGCCGGTGGTGCCCGAGGAGTAGTACAGCTGCGCCGGGTCCTCGGCGAGGGTGTCGACGGTCGTGAACGAGTCCGAGCCGGTGCTGAGCAGGGCGTCGTCCAGGATGAGCACGTGCTCCACCAGCTCGGGCTCGATGCGACCCGCGTTGGCCTGATTGGTGACCAGGACCTTGGGCTGGGAGTCGGTGAGGCGGTGTCGGATCCCCTCGTCGCCGTAGAGCACCGACATCGAGAGCAGGATCGCCCCCACCTTCCAGGTGCCGAAGAACGCCGCGGCCGTCTCGGGCGTGGGCGGCAGCAGCATGGCCACGCGATCGCCCTTCTGGACGCCATGGGCCGCCAGCACGTTGGCGAAGCGATTGGCGGTGTCCTGGATCTCGCCCCAGGTCAGCCGGCGCACGGTGCCGTTGAAGTCCTCGTGGATCATCGCCGGCTTGTCGCGGGGGTGGCGGTCGCACACGTCGGCGGCGATGTTGTAACGCTCGGGCACCTCCCAGCGGTGCGCGGCGCAGACCTGTTCGTAGGAGAGTGTGGCGCTCATCGTTCAATCATGACCGATGAGGGCACCGCCGGGGCATCGATGTCGTCCTCGGCCAGTCGCAGGCCCAGGCCCTCGGGAGCGTGCAGCGCCAGCATCTCCGTCGAGGCGCCCCGCCGCGAGTCGCGCAGCGAGACCACGATCATGACCAGGAACGCGACCGGCACGGTGACGATCGCCGGCTGGGCCAGCAGGGCCCCCGCCACGCTGGTCGATTCGTCGCCGAGGGCCAGCCCCACGAAGATGGCCGCGGTGGCCGTGACCGCTCCGCTCAGCATGCCCGCTGCCGCGCCGCGCGCGGACAGGCGGGTCCACCACACCCCGAGCAGGAACATCGGGCAGAACGTGCTGGCGGCGATCGCGAACGCCCAGCCGACGAGGATGGAGATGTCGATCTGCTGCGCCAGCAGGGCCAGCAGGGCCGGCACGACCATCGCCGACAGCGCGGCCACGCGGAAGCGCAGGCGCCGGATCGCCACGCCGCTCGCCGGCTCGCGCTGGAGCCGCGGCCAGATGTCGTGGCTGATCGTCCCGGCCAGGGACACGAGCAGTCCCGAGGACGTGGAGAGGAACGCGGCAAACGCCCCCGCGGCGGTGAGCGCGCCCAGCACGGTGCCCACGGTGCCGGGCCAGGCCGCGCTGGGCAGCGTGAGCACGACGGTGTCGGTCGCACCGGTGGTGTAGAGCTGGGGCGTGAGCGCCCGCCCCATCGCTCCGTAGACGGCGGGGAAGGCGTAGAAGAGCCCCAGGAGCGTGAGCACGTGAACCGTGGTGCGCCGCGCCGCGTGACCGTCGGGGTTGGTGTAGAAGCGCACGAGGATGTGCGGTAACCCCATCGTGCCCAGGAAGGTCGCGACCAGCAGCGAGTAGACGAGCAGCGGCGAGCTCTGGTCGGTCCCGCCGACCGGGCGCGACCATTCCGTTCCACGTTGCGGCACAGTCCCCTCGGCGACGGGCACCACCGTGCCGGCGGGGAAGCGGACGGCGACGTGACCCGGCAGCGTGCGGCGCGCGCCCGCGGGCACCGAGACCCGCCGGCCCGCGATGGTGAACGTGGCCGCCTCGGGGAACTGGACCGGCTGGGGCCCCGGCAGCCGGATCGTCAGCGCGTGGGGGGCGCTCGGGTACTCACGCCCGAACAGGGCGGCGCGTCCGGGCAGCCCGCCGAAGTGGATGATGAGCAGACAGGCCGGGACCGAGATCGCGAACACCTTGATCCAGAACTGAAAGGCCTGGACGTAGGTGATGCCGCGCATGCCGCCGATGGCCACGTTGATGGCGACGATCGTTGCCACCAGGACGACGCCGACCCAGTAGGGCGCGCCGGTCACGACTCCGAGCGCCAGGCCGGCCCCCTTGAGCTGGGGCAGCAGATAGAACCCGCCGATGAGGAGCACGATCGCCGCGGCCAGCGGACGGATGCGGGGGCTGCGCAGCCGCGCCTCCGCGAAGTCGGGAATCGTGTAGGAGCCAAAGCGCCGCAGCGGGGCCGCGACGAACAGCAGCAGCGCCAGATAGCCGGCGGTGAAGCCGAGCGACTGCCACAGGGCGCTGGCCCCGAGCTTCATCTCCAGGCCGGCAATCCCCAGAAAGCTCGCCGCCGACAGGTACTCGCCCGAGATCGCCGCGGCGTTCCACCATGCCGTCACAGAGCGCGAGGCCACCAGCAGGTCCGACGTCGTGCGCACGAACCGCACGCCCCATGCCCCCAGCCCCAGCGTGCCGACGGTGACGGCGCCGATCGCCAGCAGCGCGGTCACGCGCGCCGCCCGGCCCGCCCGGTCACTTCTCCACCAGGTCGCGGAAGGCCGCGTCCAACGCGTCGGCGCGGCGGGCGTACAGCCAGCCGATCGCGATGAACAGCGGCCACAGGGGCACGAGCATGATCCAGATCCCCAGCGGGACGCCCAGCAGGTGCACGCGGTCCAGCGCCGGCAGCAGGTACAGCGCCAGCGGCAGGACGCCGAACACGGCACCGAAGGCGACCAGCCCCAGCAGCGACAGGTGGAGCTGGGCGTGGCGCAGCCGCCGCAGGTAGACGTCGCCGTGGGCGGTGGAGTCGGCCAGCTCCTGGCGGGGGGATCGCAGCGGCGGCGGCGGGCGATCGCCGTCGGCTGCGCTCACGCCGCCCGCACCCCGGCCCGGAACTTGGGCAGCGTCATCGTCACCGTGGTGCCGCGACCCAGCGCCGACTCGATCTCCAGGCCGTAGGCGGGACCGAACGCCGCCTGCAGCCGGGCCTGGACGTTCATCAGCCCCACCCCCTTGCCGTGGCCGGCCAGGATCTCGGAGGCCCGCGTGCCGTCCATGCCCACCCCGTCGTCGGTGACGCGCAGCTCCACGTCGGCGTCGATGTCGCGGCCCACGATCTCCACCCGGCCTCGGCCGCGCCGCTCCACACCGTGGCGCACCGCGTTCTCGACGAGGGGCTGCAGCGAGAGCATCGGGACCACGGCCGGGAGCACCTCGGGCGCGACCTGGAGGCGGACCTCGAGCCGATCGCCGAACCGCGCGCGCTCCAGGCGCAGGTACTTCTCGACGTAGCTGAGCTCGTCGGCGAGGGTCACGTAGGGGCTGCGGCCGCGGAACGCGTAGCGCGTGAACTCGGCGAACTCGGTGAGCAGCTCGCGCGCCTCCTCGGGGTTTGAGTGGATGTAGCCGGCGATCGCGGCCAGCGCGTTGTAGACGAAGTGCGGGGAGATCTGGGCTCGCAGAGCGTGCAGCTCGGCGCGGGCCAGGCGCTCTGACTGCGCCTCGAACTCCGCCAGGGCGAGCTCGGCCGCGACGAGGCTGGCGGCGTCGCCGACGGTCCGCGTCTCCTCGGGCGTCAGGCGCCAGCCGCGGGAGAACAGCGCCAGGAAGGTCCCCACGCGCTCCTCGCGCACGACCAGCGGTGCCAGCACCGCACTGCCGATCGGGCAGCTCGGATCCGAGCACCGGATCCGGTTCTCGACGTGGAGCCGGTCGTCGCGGCCGGCCTGAGCGGCCAGGGCCACCCACTCCGACGGGTCGTGGTGGTCGGCGCCGGCGCCGGCGAAGGCCAGCACGCGGCCGGAGTCCAGCAGGGCGACCGCGCGCGCCTGGGTGAGCGTGAGCAGGTGCCCCACGGTCTTGGAGGCGCTGTCGGCGGAGAGGCCGCGGCGCAGATGGGGCAGGGTGGCGGTGGCGGCGTGCAGCGCCTCCTGCATCGCGCGCTGCTCGTTGGAGATCACGCGCGGGGGCCGGATCAGACGGAACGCCGCGATCACCGACGCGGCGATCGCCCATCCGAGGAGAACACCGAGGATCACCTCCACTGTGGCCGGTGAGCATATTGGGCACGCGGCCGGCGAGGGGATGTTCGTGGCCGTACCGAGGGGCCCCGCCGTTGCCGCCGGTATGGTTAGCCGTTACCCATGAGCGTCGTTGTAGGCGTGCTGCTCGGGGCCGGGCTTACCACCGTGATCGGGATCGGCTGGTGGCTGGTGCGCGCGCCGCGCGCCGCGCGCACGCCGGCGGCGATCGGGATGCAGTCCGCGCTGCACGCCGCCACCGCCACCCTGCCGCACCTGCGCCGGGGTCTCAGCGCCGGCTCCGCCGCTCAGGCGGTGCCGCACCTGCGCCGGCTCACCGGCGCGACGTCCGTAGCCCTGGCCGACACGCGCACCGTGCTGGCCATCGATGGCGAGGGCGGAGACCAGGTCCGGCCCGGCGACATGCTGAGCCGGCTGTTGGCGCGCACCCGAGACGACCGCGTGCGCATCGAGCCCCGGCTCACCTCGTCTGACCCGAGCTGCCCGCTGCGCTCCGCGGTGCTGGCGCCGCTGCTGGTGCAGGGGCGGCGCGCCGGCACCCTGATCGCCTTCTACCGGCAGCCGGGCCGTCCGCCGGCCAGCGAGGTGCGGGTGGTCATGGAGGCCGCCAGTCTCGTCTCCGCCCAGCTCGAGCTCAGTGTGGTGGCCGACCAGGAGGAGCGCCTGGCCCGGGCCGAGCTGCGCGCACTGCGCGCCGAGATCTCCCCGCACTTCATCTACAACGCCCTGGCCGCCGTCGCCGGCGACATCCACACCCGCCCCGACGAGGCGCGCGAGCTGCTGATCGACTTTGCCGAGTTCACCCGCTACCTGTTTCGCGACGGCCGGTCCTACGTGACCCTGGCCGAGGAGCTCGAGCATGTCGAGCGCTACCTCCGGCTCGAGCAGGCCCGGTTTCACTCGCTCAGCGTCAGCGTCGACGTGGCGCCCGAGACGCTCGGCGCCGTCGTACCGGCGATGTCCGTGCAGCCGCTGGTGGAGAATGCGGTCCGTCATGGGATCGAGCGACGCGCGGGCACAGGTGCAGTGGCGGTGCATGCCCGCGTCGTGGGCGGGGACATCGAGCTGCGGGTCTCCGACGATGGCAGCGGGATCGAGCCCGACCGGCTGCCCGGGCTCATCGCCGGCGCCGGCGGCGGCATCGGGCTGGCCAACGTCGACGGCCGCTTGCGGGCGACGTTCGGCGAGCGCTACGCGCTGCGCCTGGAGTCCGAGCTGGGGAAGGGCACGACGGCGATCATGACCGTGCCCAATCTGGCCGGCGAGGACGGTCTGCACGTGGCCACCGCGGCGACAGGAGCCGTGGGATGAGCGGCGACCAGCTCACCATCCTGGCCGTCGACGACGAGCGCACCCAACTCGAGGACCTGGCTCGGCTGCTGCGCAACTCCCCCAGCGTCAAGGAGGTCGAGTGCGCCTATGACGGCCACGATGCGCTGGTCAAGGCCTCGACCCAGGCGTATGACGCCATCTTCCTCGACGTCCGCATGCCCAACCTCGACGGGCTCGAGCTGGGCCGGGTTCTGCGCCGCTTCGCCGCCCCACCACAGCTGGTGTTCGTCTCGGCCTACGACAACGCCGCGGTGGACGCGTTCGAGCTCCACGCGCTGGACTACCTGCGCAAGCCGGTGGGACGGCGGCGGGTGGAGGAGGCGATCGAGCGCATCGCGGCGGCGGTCGAGTCAAGCGCGGGTGAGCGCCGGGGAAGTGGATCGGGTGCGCTGCCCGGCACCGGCCGCGGAACGGGTGCAGCGGATGCCGACGACCACGAGATGATCGCGGTTGCCAACCTGCACGGCGGCTCGACCCGCCTGCTCGCGCGCGGCCAGATCCTCTACGTCCAGTCCTACGGCGACTTCGTGCGGATCGTGACCGCGGACGGGCGCTACCTGCTGCGCTCCACGCTGGCCGAGATCGAGCGCCGGTGGGAACCCCACGGCTTTGTCCGCGTCCACCGCCAATACGTCGCCAACCTGCGCAACGCGGTGGAGCTGGCGCCGATGCTCGGCGGTACCGCGGAGCTGACCTTCTCCGACGGCCAGACGATCCCGGTGGCCCGCCGACACACGGGCGAGCTGGGCCGGCGGCTCAGCGTCTAGCATCCCGCGCCGGCCGCCCGCGAGCGCGGCCAGGGGTACCCCGAATGCGCGCCGGCGGCCTGCGCGGGACGTAGGCCGCCGGCTCTCGCAATGGGGGTCTAGGCCTCGGCGGCCTGCTCCTCCTTGATCTTGCCCTCAAGCTGCTGCATGACGTCGGGGTCACGCAGCGTCGTCACGTCGCCCAGCGCGCGTCCCTCGGCGATGTCACGCAACAGCCGGCGCATGATCTTGCCCGAGCGGGTCTTGGGCAGGTCGTCAGCCCAGATGATCCGCTTCGGCCTCGCGAACTTGCCGATCCGGTCGGCCACACGCGCCCGGATCTCCTCGATCAGCTCGTCGGAGCCGGCCAGATCGCCCTCGAGCGTCACGAACGCGCAGATCGCCTGCCCGCTGTCCTCGTCGGTCTGGCCGATCACCGCCGCTTCGGCAACCTTGCCGTGGGACACGATCGCCGACTCCACCTCCGCGGTGGACAGGCGGTGGCCCGAGACGTTGACCACGTCGTCGATGCGCCCGATGACCCAGAAATAGCCGTCCTTGTCCTTGCGGGCGGCGTCCCCGACGACGTAGGTCTCCTCGTCGAACTTGGAGAAGTACGTCTCGATGAACCGGTCATCCTCCTTGTAGAGGGTGCGCAGCATCGACGGCCACGGCCGCTGGAGCACCAGCAATCCCTGGCCCTCGTCGAGCGGCTTGCCCTCGCGCTCGTCGACGACGTCGGCCTTGATCCCCGGGAACGGACGCGTGGCCGACCCCGGCTTGGTGGCGACGATCCCCGGCAGCGGCGTGATCATGATGGCGCCGGTCTCGGTCTGCCACCACGTGTCGACGATCGGGCATCGCTCGCCGCCGACGATCTTGTGGTACCAGAGCCACGCCTTCGGGTTGATCGGCTCGCCCACCGTGCCGAGCAGCCGCAGCTTGGACAGGTCGGCCTTCTCCACCAGCTCGGCACCCCACTTCATGCAGGCGCGGATCGCCGTCGGCGCGGTGTAGAAGATCGTCACGCCGTAGCGCTCGGCGATCTCCCACCAGATCCCCTTGTTGGGGTAGTCGGGCGCGCCCTCCCACATCACCGAGGTGGCGCCGTTGCACAGCGGGCCGTAGACGATGTAGGAGTGGCCAGTGATCCAGCCGACGTCGGCGGCGCACCAGTAGACGTCCTCGTCGGGCTTGAGGTCGAACACGTACTTGTGGGTCGTGCTGACCCCGGTGAGGTAGCCGCCGGTGGTGTGCAGGATGCCCTTGGGCTTGGCGGTGGAGCCGCTGGTGTAGAGGATGAAGAGCGGGTGCTCGGCGTCCAGTTCCTCGGCCGGGCACTCCGGGTCGGCGGCGTCGCAGACCTCGTGGTACCAGACGTCACGCCCGTCCTGCATCTCGCAGTCGGCGTCGGTCGACTTGATGACCACGATGTGCTCGATCGACTTGACGTCGCCGATCACCTTGTCGACCGCCGCCTTGATCGGGGCGGTCTTGCCCTTGCGCCGGGCGCCGTCGACGGTGATCAGCGCCTTGGCCTCCGCGAACTCCATGCGCTCCCTGACCGAGTCGGCCGAGAAGCCCCCGAAGACGACGTTGTGCAGCGCACCGATGCGGGCGCAGGCGAGCATCGCCACGGCGACCTCGGGGATCATCGGCAGGTAGATCCCGACGACGTCGCCCTTGGCGATGCCGAGGTCCTTCATGGCGTTGGCGAGCTTCTGCACGTCGCGGTGCAGGTCCGCGTAGGTGATGTCGCGCTCCTCGCCCTCCTCGCCACGCCAGTGGTAGGCGACCTTGTCACCCTTGCCCGCCTCGACATGGCGATCCAGGCAGTTGTAGGAGGCGTTGATCTTGCCGTCCTCGAACCACTTGTAGAACGGCGGGTTTGACTCGTTGACGTCGGTGGTGGGCTCCTTGAACCAGGCCAGGTTCTTGGCCTGCTCGGTCCACCAGCCCTTCCAGTCGCCGTCGGCCTTGTCATACACCGCCGGATCGCTCAGGAGTGCGTGTTCGCGGAAGGACTCCGGCGGGTCGAACTTCTCGATCTGCAGCATCTCGTCGAGCTGCTGCTCAAGCGTGCCCTCACGCGTCGATGCCGTGTCTGCCATACAAGCCTCTCCTTGTAAACCATGGCTTTTCGCTGTGCGCGTCAGCGCCGAGCGCCGGCAAAGGATGCCGGCGCCCGTGCTGGCCGCGAATTCGCGGCTGTTATGTCTCTAGTTGTACCCCACTCAGATCAAGCTGGCAGGACCTCGTGTCAGCGGCTGAGCGGGAAGACCGGCGCGATGACTCGATTAAAGGTCGCGTTGATCACCCCGGCAAACGACGCGTACCAGGCGGCGATCGCTGTGACGATCCCGATGTAGCCACCGAGCTTGATCGTTCCGTTGGTGGCGTGCAACGTCCCGGCCAGCGAGGAGTTGCCGATGCCGAGCACGATGAACGTGATCGCCAGCAGCAGGAACACGAGGGCGACGGCACCCGTGGTGCGTAGCGAGGCGATGAACATGTAGGCCGTGAAGATGCCCCACATCCATAGGTACAGGCCAAGCCCGCTGAAGATCTCGGTCGGGACGTTCTTCCCAACCGACTGGACGATGAAGAAGAACGAGATCCAGAACGCCCCGTACGAACAGAACGCGACTGCGCCGAACGTGTTGCCGGTCCGGAACTCCCAGAGCCCGGCGACCAGCTGGGCGACGCCGCCGTAGGCGAGGGCCAGCGCGGCGACCATCGGCAACAGGCCGCCTCCCGGCGCCTTTTGAGTGCCCACCAGCCCGGCGTTGATCAGGCTGAGCATGAATGTCGTCCCAGCGAATGCGGCGAGACCCAGTGGCCCTGGGTCCGCCGGCGACCACGCGATTCCGCGGCCAGACGTCGGGTCGGACTCGGGGACGATGTCTGCCTCCCGGGACGGCAGGTTGGCTGCTTCCATCTCTCCTCCTACTCGAGTTGACGAGACGGACGGAAAAGCTCGCAAAGGCGCGGCGCCGCGCAAAGGAGAGATCGCTGGACGGTCGCGCGGGACCGCTGAACGGTCGCGCCGGACCGACGAACGGCGACCGTCCAGGGACGGAAGCGGGTCAGCTGCGGCGCTTGCGCTTGCGCTTGGGCGTCGCGGCCCGCGTGCGCTCGTTGACCGGCGCGGCCGCGGGTTCGGGCTCCGGCGCGGCGGGCGGAGGCTTCTTGCCGCGCTGACGGCGCTCGCCCATCTCAGAGGCCCTCCGGGCCCGCGTCTCCGCCGAGGACGGCCAGGGCTCAGACCGGCCCGAGCGCCACGCCGGCGGCACCCCCGTGGGCCAGCGGCCGGAGATGAGGTAGGCGATGGCGAGCAGCCAGAAGGTCTGTACGACGGGCACCTGCGTGATCTGGAAGAGAACCAGGGCCCCCGCGAACATGCCCAGGTAGCCCATGAAGCGCGTGAGCAGCCCCTGGTTCATGGCCTGCAGCGAGACGAGCACGAAGGCCACGGCCACCAACAGCGCGGCCAGCTGGCCGACGAGCTGGAGGCCGAGCAGGCCGGTCCCGCTGGTCAGGTGGTTGGCCTCGGCGTAGGTCTGGGAGCCGGTGGTGGCGAACTCGTTGACCTTGATCGCCACGACGACCGCGTAGATGACGCCCGCCACGGCGGCCAGCCCGCCGCCGACCAGCGTGAGCATCCGCACGTAGGGGCGCGCCTTGTCCGGATTGCGGGCGCGGGCCGCGCGAAAGAGGAAGAGCAGCGTCCAGGCGATCGCCAGCGACCCGATGGCGTTGATCACCGACGAGATCAGGTCCAGCGGGAACCGCTGGTTGGCCACGAGGAGATCGAGGGTCAGCTCGTCGACCTTGGTGTGCGGGCCGCTGAGCTGGATGACCGAGGCGATGATCAGGCACAGGCCGGCGACGATCGCCACGGCGACCTGGCGCTGGCGCACGCGCGATTCGTAGATCAGGGTCTCATCCGGGCTCATCGGCCGCCCAATGCTAGTGGGGAATGCCGGGCGCGTCGGCGCGGTCCCGGGTCCGGCGGAAGAGTCGCTCACGCCTAGACTGGCGCCGGTGACCTGCCCGGCGTGCGGAGGGAGCCTGGCCCCGTGGCGGACCGTTCCCGGCTCCGAGCCCGGCCTGGTCCATATTCAGTACGAACTGCGCCGCTGCACCGCCTGCGGGACCGGCGTGACCGTCGACCCGGCGGGCACCCGCGATCTCCATGCGTCAGGTGCCTACCGCCCCGGCACCCCACGCCTGTATCGCGCCGCCCTCCCCGCGCGGCGGGGTATGACGCGTTTGGGATCGAGCCCGCGCAACGGGGGCTCGAGCGGGCCCGCGAGATCGGCGCACCCGTCCACGCCGCCGCGATCGAGGAGGCCGAGATCGCGGCGCGGTCGCTGGACGCCGTCACGCTGTGGCACGTGCTCGAGCACGTCGCCGACCCGCTCGCGGCGCTGCAGCGGATCGCGGGATGGCTGCGGCCCGGCGGGGGCCTGGTGGTGGGCGTCCCGAACCTCGCCTCGGTGCAGGCGCAGGTCGGCGGCGAGCGCTGGTACCACCTCGACGTTCCCCGCCACCGCACCCATTTCACCCCCTAGGGACTAGAGCGCCTGCGCGAGCGCAGCGGGCTGGCCTCCGTCGCCGTCCACCACCTACTGGTCGAGCACAACCCCTATGGGATGTGGCAGTCGGCGGTCAACTGGCTCACCCGCGACCCCTCCTACGTCTACAACCTGCTCAAGCGCAACGCCACGCCGGCCTCGCGTGACCTGGCGGTGTCGGCGCTGGCGCTGCCGCTGGCGCCGGTGGCGGCGGCCGCCGAGCTGGGCGCGGGCATGGCACGGCGGGGCGGCACCATCGCCGTGCTGGCCCGGCGGCCGTGACGCGCATCAGAGTCTCCAAAAGGCCGCCACCGGGCGCCAGCTACCATAGGACCCATGGAAGGAAGTGGATTCGGCGGTCTGTTCGGAGACCCGGACGATCTGCAGCGCCGGCTCGGCGAGTTCGCCGAGCAGATGCAGGGCGCGCAGCGTCTGGCCTGGGCCGATAACGCCATCAAGTTGGCCGTCGATCTGACGGTCGCGGCGATGAACCGCGCCAACATCCAGGGGACGACCGAACAGCAGGCCGAGCAGCTCCGGTCCGTGATGGCGGTCATCTTCCCCGAGGCCGTAACGCTCGTGCGCGAAGCGCGCGAGGGCCTTCAGTAGCCGCCGCTCAGGACTTGAGCGCCCCCAGCACGAGCTCGTCGTGCTCGGCCGGCTTGACCTTGTGCAGGATGTCCTTGATGGTGCCGTCGGGCGCGATCACGAACGTCGTGCGCTCGTTGCCCATGTACTCGCGGCCGTACATCGACTTCTTGACCCACACGCCGTAGGCCTCGGCGACGGAGTGGTCCTCGTCCCCCAGCAGCGTGAAGCCCAGGTCGTACTTGTCGACGAACTTGGCGATCTTCTTGGGCGCGTCGGGCGACACGCCGAGCACGACCGCGTCGGCGGCCGTGTAGTCGGCCTTGTGGTCGCGCACGCCGCAGGCCTGGGTGGTGCAGCCGGGGGTGTCGGCCTTGGGATAGAAGTAGAGAACGACGGTCTTGCCGCGCAGACCCGACAGCGAGACGTCGTTGCCGGCCTGGTCGGGAAGGGTGAAGTCGGGCGCTGGATCTCCGGGGTTCAGGGTCATGCCCCGAACCCTACTCAAGTGGCTGCGCCGGATCCGGGACCAGGAATTTCTGCGCCCCCGGGTTCTCTCCGAGCGCCGGATACCGGATCAACAGGTCCTGGATGACACGCGCGTGAAACGTCGCCGTCGCGTCCTGAAGCTCCGTGAGCCCGACGGTCGCGGTCGCCTCGGTGAAGCTCGCCGAGATCGCTACCTGCTCGCCTGAGCGAGTGAAGGTGATGCGTGCCCACGCGGTGGGCGACTTGTAGCTGTCCGATTCGCCGTCGGCCAGCGACGCCGCGAGCGTGCGCAGCGCGAACGAGAAGTCCAGCAGCGGCGGGGCCTCATCGCCCTCGAGGGTGAAGTCCGCCGCGTCGACGCGGAAGACGATCCGCGCGAATAGGAGCTCGTAGTGGAAGTCGTTCTCGTCAGCGAGCAGGACGGCGCGGTCGTCGTCGAACTGGAGGTCGCTGTAGTCGAGCGTGATGGTCATGGCGCAGGGATCGGGAACGCCGTGATGATCTTGCCATCCGCGCCGATGACGACGCGCATCCACGACGTGGGCGCGCCCGTGCGCGTCGTCCCGATGGTCCGGCCGAGGTTTGCGTTGTAGCGAGTGCCAGCCCGGCCGCCGGTGTTCGGCTCGCCCGTCGGGTCGCGCTCGATCGTGTCGTCGACCATCTGCTTGATGTCGTCGGTGGTCGTCCCGTCGCCGAATCGGCCGGCGTTGCTGGCGGTGCTCTCCGGGCCGTGTCGCTCGACGATGTGCTCGAGACTGGTCTTCCCGTCCGACGGCCGGACCTCGCCGTAGCCGAGCGGGTCCTCGCCGGAGGCGAGATCTCCGGCGCTGCCGGCGGCGGCGTCCGCGTCCGCGGCGGCCGCGTCGGCCTCGATCGCCGCGTCGGTGGCGTCGGCGCCCGCAGTGGCGGCCTCGACGGTCTCCTCGGTCCCCTCGATCGCGGCGACCTCGGCGACGGACGCCGCGTCGGCGGCGGGGTCCTCCGGACCGCCTCCCACGATCTCGGTCCCGACGACGGCCATTCCCGCGAGGATCCCCTTGAACAAGCCCCCGCCGCCGCTCTGGTGGGGGACGCTCAGCTTGACGTCGTTGAGGTTCGTGCCGCTGTTGAGGGCATCGAGGATCTTCTGGACGTCGTTGCTCTCGTCCGAGCTGGACAGGTGGTTCTTCTTGGCGTTGGCGGCGGCGATGGTGTCGGCCAGCGGCCCGGTCAGCTGCGGGTTGGCGGCGAGGAAGGGGGCGTCGTCGGCGAGCACGTCGGTGAACGTCGCCGGCGCGCCGGCCAGCGGCGGAGGCGGGACCTGGAGCGGCTCGAGGCTCCCGGTGGCCAGAGCGGCCTCGTTCTGCGCCTCGTGCCAGATCAACCGCGCCCGCGTCTGCCAGCGCAGCACCTGGTGGTCGTCCTTGTCGACGGCATTCTGCGCGGCCCACTCGGCTGTTTGCGCGGTCTGAAGCGCCGCCTGGGCCTGGCTGAGACGCTGGGCCTGCTCGTGCACCTGTGTCGCCACCACGCCGGGTCCGCCGTGGGGCACATATGAGCTCATCGCCGACTGAGCGGACGACACGGCGTTCTGGGCGGCGGTCACGTCGGCCTGGGCCTTCTGGAGCTTCTTCTGGTCGGCGTCGCGGAGGGTCATCCAATGCACGACCTGCTTGACGGCGGCGACCCCCTCCTGTTGGAGCTGGTCGAGCTTGTGGCCGTAGCGGCGCAGCGCTTCGGCGGCGGCGCTCGCCGTCGTGGCCGCCTGGCGGAAGTGCCCGATGACGAGGCCGGTGAGCGCCTGGTAGGAGGTCGCCGCCTCGCCCGACCAGTTCTCGCCGGTCAGCGAACCGGCGGTGAACTGCAGCGTCGTCGCCGTGGTCTCGAAGAACCCGGACAGGTTCTCGTGCCAGCTCGCCGCCGCGAGCAGGCTGTCGGGGTCGCCCGTCGGCGCGGACACGCCCGGATCGACGGGAATGCTCACGACCGCCGCTCGCCCTTCTCCGCCGCCGCGGCGACGGCCCCATCGGACTCGGCATACGCCCGGGCGGCGCCGTGCATCGCGGCCTGGAGGCGGTCCCCGGCCTCCGCGAACCGCGGCAGGGCCGCCGCCCAGCGCGCCATCAGCCCGCTCATCGCCGCATGCGCCGAGGTGTCGGTCGCGGCCGTGGCGTGCGTGGCGACCTGACCGTGGAAATCCCGGGTCCCGGGCGCGATGGCGCCCAGGCGCCCGGCCATGTCCTCGATCGCAGCGCTGACAACCTCGATGTGTGACACAGCTGAAAGCTTCCGTCACCCGCGCCCCGCAAGTAACTGGCCAAGGGTGCTGACCGGGCAATACCTCGGCCATTCGTCGCCGCCCTGACAAAGTATCTTGACAGAAAGCTATCGGTCTAGGTATACACCGGACCGGACCTGAGGGGATGATGACGACGCCGCCGTTCGAGCTGGGCTGCCACAGCGAATATGGGCATCTGAACGCGGTGGTGGTCGGGCGTACCGACGGGTTGCGCTACCCGGCCTTCAACCGCAACATCCGGTACCTGTCGGGCGAGATCGCGGAGGTGCTCTCCAGCGCGCCGCCTGGCAGCTCGGTGGACGTGCGTGAGAGCGCCCCGCATCTGTGGGAGCAGCTCACCGAGGCGGTGGAGCGAGTGGCGGACACGTTCACCCGGCACGATGTCACAGTGCTGCGCCCGCGGCCGTTCGCGCCCGAGGAGCGGAGCTATCTCGACGAGCTGCAGGAGGGCGCGAGCCTGCTGTATCCCGCCGATCCGATCTACGTGCTGGGCAAGCACGTGATCGAGACGTGCATCCGGCGTCCGTTTCGCCGCAAGGAGGCATGGGCCACCCGCACGGTCCTCCAGCCCCTCATCGATGCCGACCCCGAGGTCCGGCACGTCGCCAGCCCGCGCGCAGAGCTCGGGGTGGCGGGCCACGAGGGCGCCGGCCCGTTCCTCGAGGGCGGCGATATCGTCGTCGTGGGCCAGGACGTGCTCTGCGGCAACACGGACCTCACATCCAATGCCGCGGGGTCGGCGTGGCTGCGCCGGTATCTGGAGCCGTTCGGCTACCGGGTCCATCCCGTCGCCGTCACAGGCACCTGGCTGCATCTATTGGGCGTGATGTGCGTGCTGCGCGAGGGCCTGGCGATGGCCTACATGCCCGCGCTGGGCGGCACGCTCCCCACGCCCATCGCGGACTGGGACGTGATCGAGATCACCGAGGACGAGGCGCGGATGCTCGCCACCGTCGGGATGAACCTCGACGCCCGCCGCCACCTCATCGACGGCCGGCTGGAGCGCGTGATGGGCGAGCTTCAGCGCCATGGGATGGAACCGATCGGAATCGACGTCGAGCACCTCAGCGCGTGGGGTGGCGCCGTGCGCTGCGTCACCCTGCCGATCTCGCGAGCCGCCGAATGAGCCCACCGCCGATGCCGGGTGAGGACCACGTCGACCGCATCGTCCGCGACTGGGCCGGCGAGTACCCGTCGCTCGACACCGAGGCGATGGCGGTCATCGGCCGCATCCTGCGGATCGCCCGTTACCTCGAGCGCGATGTCGAACTGGAGCTCGCTCGCTTCGGGCTGAGCATCTCGGAGTTCAACGCGCTGTCCGCGCTGCGCCGCCGCGGCGAGCCTCATGCGCTGTCGCCCACCGAGCTCAGCCGCGGGCTGATGCTGAGCTCTGGCGGGCTGAGCAAGCTCGTCGAACGGCTCGAGGCCCGCGGGCTGGTGGTCCGCACCCCCGACGCCACCGACGGTCGCGGCGTGGTGGTCGCCCTCACCGCGGCGGGCCACGAGCTGCAGGAGGCCGCCATCGAGGCCCATGTGGCCAACGAGACCGAGCTCCTGGGCCCGCTGGACTCCGACGTGCGCGAGGACCTGACGCGGATCCTCCGAACCCTGCTGATCGCCTTTGAGGGCAATGCCGGCCGGATGCGGCCGGGCGGGGTGCGGTCGTGAGCATGGCGGTGCCCCGGGACCTGTTCGACGAGCGCGAGATGCTCGACGGCATCGCTCGCTGGGTGGAGATCGACAGCCCCACGCACGATCGCGACGGTGTCAACCGGATGATGGACGCCGCCGCCGCGGTCATGTACGGGCTCGGCGCCAGCATCACCCGCCACCCCGGCCGCGACGGGCTCGGCGACACGGTGGTGGCGCGCGTCGGCCCCGACGAGCCGGGCATCCTCGTGCTCGCGCACCTGGACACGGTCCACCCGGTGGGATCGGCGGCCGAGCGCATGCGCCGCGAGGGCGACCGGTTCTACGGCCCGGGCGCCTTCGACATGAAGGGCGGCGCCTTCCTGGCCACCTACGCGCTGGGCGCGCTGATGGACGACGGCCAGGCGCCGCGCCTTTCGGTCACGTTCCTCTTCGTCGGAGACGAGGAGATCGGCAGTCCCATCACACGACCGCTCATCGAGGCCGAGGCCAGCCGTCATCACTACGTCCTGGTCCCGGAGCCCGCGCAGGATCACGGCAACCTCATCACCGGACGCTGGGCGTTTCAGAGGTTCGTCGTCGAGGCTCGCGGAGCCTCGGGCCATGCCGGGGGGGCCGGCGGGGCGGGGGCCTCGGCGATCCGGGAGATCGCGGCCCAGATCCCGGCGATCGAGTCCCTGTCAGACGCGGAGCGCGACGTCACCGTCAGCGTCGGGGTCGTCAGCGGGGGCACGTTCGTCAACGTCGTGCCCGACCACTGCCGCGCGGAGGTGCTCGCCGTCACCGCCACCGAGGAGGACTTCGATGGGGTGCGGCGGCAGATACGCGAGCTGCAGCCGTTGAGCCCCGGGATCCGCCTCGAGGTGACACCGGGACCGGTGCGCCCGCTGTTCGCGCCCACTCCCGAGAACCTGGCGCTGTATGAGCGCGCCCGCACGCTGGCGCAGCGGATCGGTTTCAATCCGGGGCATGGCACCGTCGGCGGCGGCAGCGACGGCAACTTCACCGGGGCGCTGGGCGTCCCGACACTCGACGGCATCGGCGTCTGCGGGCACGCGTTTCACACCGCACAGGAGCACCTGCTCGTGTCGAGCCTGGTCCCCCGGGCTCGGCTCATGGCCGAGCTGATGCGCAGTCTCGACGCCGGGCCGTTGCAGGTCGCCACGCTGCGGAGGTGGCGCCGGACGAAGGCGAACGCCAGGCCGGTGACGAGCACCGGGACCCTTGCGGCCACGGGCCGCGGCGAGCAATCGCAAATCCGAGGAGACGAGGACAATGTCGACGAGCGGTTTGGCTGAGGTGGGCGAGTTCGAGAAAGCGCTCTCGGTGGATCAGCACGGCATCGAGCCGATCCCCCTGAGCGACCGGGACTCGACGTCCTGGCAGCAGTTCTGGATCTGGTTCGGGGCCAACATCACGCCCACGAGCTGGGTGGTCGGAGCGATCGGGCCGGAGCTGGGCTTGAGTCTGGTGCAGTCGATCGTGCTGATGCTCGTCGGCCAAGCCGTGGGGGCGCTGATCTTCGGCTTCTTCACCCTCATGGGCAAGCGGACGGGCGTCTCGCAGCTCGCCCTGGGCCGGATGGCCTTCGGCCGGCGCGGCAACAACATCCCGGCCATTCTCCAGGCATTGATCACGCTCTCATGGGTGGGCCTGAACACCTACGTGGTGCTGAGCCTGGCCACCTACTGCTTGCACAAGCTGGGTCTGCCCAACAACCACGCGGTCGAATACACGGTGGCCGGCGTGATCATGCTCATCCAGATCGGCGTCGGCACCCTGGGGTTCTACGCCATCCGCACATTCGAGAAGTGGACGGTGCCGGTGCTGGCGGCGATCATGGCGGTGATGACGGTGATGGCCTTCGTCAAAGGCCACATCGTCTGGAACCACGCCACGGTGCACGGGTCGAGCCTGCTGACCGCCGGGACCGAGTTCATGACCGCTGTCGGCATCGGGTGGGGCTTCTCCTGGGTGGCGTGGGCGTCTGACTACTCGCGCTTCACCCGCCCCGAGATCACCGAGCGCAAGCTCTACTGGTACTCGGTGCTGGGCACCTTCCTGGCTCTCATCTGGCTCGGGGTCCTGGGGGCGGCGATGGCCAGCGGATCCACGAACGCAGACCCCGCCGAGCTGGTGGCGTCGCTGTTCGGCGTGATGACCATCCCCGTGCTGCTGGTGATCATCCACGGCGCCATCGCGGTGAACATCGAGTCGGTCTACTCGGCGCCGCTGTGCATGCTCGCGGGCGGCATCAAGCTCAAGCGGTGGGTCGGGAGCATCGTCACGGGGATCATCGCCAGCGGCGTGCTCGTCGCCTTCCTGGCCTCCAGCACGTTCGCGACATCGTTCACCAATTACATGAATTCGTTCGTGATCTGGACGGCGGCGTGGGGCGCGATCATCCTCATCGACTACTTCGTCATCAACCGGGGCCACACCGACATCGAGGCGCTCTACGACGACCCGCAGACGTCTCGCTACGGCGACATCCGGTGGCCGGCCCTGGCTTCGTTGTTGCTCGGCCTGATCGCCGGCTGGGCCTGGGAGTACGGCAGCGCGAGCCTCTTCCAGGGACCACTGTCGCGCGCCACCAACGGCGTGGACTTCTCCTGGCTGGCCGCCATCCTGGCCAGCGGCGGGGCTTACTACGTGATGGCGCGGGCGCGGCAGATGCCGGCCACGGCGCCCGCGACGGTGGACGAGCGGCCGCGGGCCGAGGTGGTCCGTCCATGACCGCCATCGACGCGACGGCGACGGGTGCCGTCGCCGGGGGGTTCGGGATCGACAACCAGACCGGGGTCCTCACCGACGTCCTCGTGGGCAAGCCCGATCACTTCCGCTGGGTGCCGCTGAACTCGATCTCGGCGGTGACGTTCGCCAACATGGAGCGGTCGGGCCACCACTTCGACCAGGAGCGGGCGCTCACCCAGCACCGCGAGATGGTCGATGTCTACCGCCAGGCCGGGGTGCGGTGCCACTTCCTCGACGCCGATGAGGGCCTGCCGTCGAGCGTCTACGCGCGCGACTCGAGCTTCATGACCCCGTGGGGGCCGGTGGTGGCGAGCATCCAGACTCCGCCGCGCCGACGCGACTACGCGGTGGTGGCCTCGTTCTTCGGACGCGCCGGGATCCCGATCTGGAACTGGGTCACCGCCGGGCACTTCGAGGGCGGCGACTTCGGGATCATCGAGCCTGGGGTGGTGGTGCTCGGATACGCCGGCAACCGCTCCACCAAGGAGGGCGCCGAGCAGGTGGCCGGCTGGATGGCCGGCGAGGGATGGGAAACCCTGACCGTGCCGCTGGCGCCCCAGTTCGTCCACCTCGACGCCACGCTGGTCATGCTGGCCGAGAAGTACGCGCTGGTGTGCGAGGACGCGCTGGAGGACTACGTGCTGGACTTCCTGCGCGGCCACGGCGTGAGCTGGATGCCGGTCGCCTACCGCGACTGCGTCAAGCTCGGCGGCAACCTCGTCAACCTGGGCGGCGGCCGGATTCTCTCGATGGCCCACAACGTCACGGTCAACGCCCAGCTGGAGGCCGAGGGCTTCGAGGTGACCGCGATCGAGTACGACCAGTTCGCCCTGGCCGGCGGCGGCGTGCACTGCTCCTGCCACGAGCTGCGCCGCGAGCCGGTGGCGGCCGCCGCGTGAGCGAGGCGTGAGCGAGCCCCGCTTCACCTGGCCCGACGGCAGCCGCTGCGCCTGCGTCGTCTCGTTCGACGTCGACGCCGAGTCCGCGGTGTTGCAGGTCGATCCCAAGTACGCCACCCATGCCACGACGATGAGCCATCAGGCCTACGGGCCCCGCGTGGGCGTCCCGCGCCTGCTCGAGCAGCTGCGCAAGGCAGAGATCCGGGCGACGTTCTTCGTCCCCGGGTTCACGGCCGACTGCTATCCGGACACGATCCGCCGGATCGTCGCCGACGGCCACGAGGTCGGGTGGCATGGGTACATGCACGAGCTGCCGCACGAGCTCAGCGTGGCCGAGCAGCGGGCGATCATCGAGCGCGCCGCGGAGGTCCTCGAGCCGCTCACCGGCGAACGGCCGGTGGGCTATCGCGCGCCGTGGTGGCAGCTCAGCCTGGAGTCGCCGGAGCTGCTGGCGGGCGCGGGCTTTCGCTACGACTCGAGCCTCATGGACGACGACGTCCCCTACCTGCTGGGCTCCGACGCCGGCACCCTGGTCGAGCTGCCCGTGCACTGGTCCTTCGACGACTGGGAGCAGTACGGGTTCTTCGTCGACCCGCCGCTGGGCGACAGCCTGGAGCCGCCGGGCAAGCTGCTGGAGATCTGGCAGGGCGAGCTCGAGGCCTTCCGCGAGGAGGGCTGCCTGCAGGTTCTCACCATGCACCCGTTCCTGTCAGGCCGCCCGGCGCGGTCGCGGACGATCGGGCGCTTTGCCAGCTTCGCCCGCGAGCTGGGGGGCGTGTGGTTCGCCACCGCGCGCGAGGTCGCCGAGCACGCCCGAAGCGTGCTGGACGAGTCCGGGGCGCGCCGGCTGCGCTCGGCGCTCGACCCTGCCTACGGGACGCGCGACCCTACTTGAGCAGGCGTGACAGGCGCCGGTCCTTGAGGAGCTTGCCGTCGGTCTGACACGTGGGGCAGTAGCACATCACGTAGTCCTCGTAGAACACGGCCTCGAGCTGATCGCCGCAGCGGGGACAGGGCTCGCCGTTGCGGCGGTGGACGCGCAGCGGCATCGGCAGCTTGTCGGGGATCGGGAGGGTCAGATGCTCCTCGTAGTGAGCCAGGGCGCGGCCGAGCTCTGAGACGATCGCCTCGCGCAGCCGCTCGGCCTCCTCATCGGAGAGCTCCGAGCCGCGCTTGAACGGGGAGAGCCTGGCCGTGTGGAGGATCTCGTCGACCCAGGAGCGGCCGATGCCCGCGATCACCCGCTGGTCGCGCAGCAGGCCGTGCAGGGGCCGTGGGGCGTCCAGCAGAGGCCCGAGCTCGGGCGGGTCGGGCCAGGCCTCAGGACCGAGCGTGGCAATGTGCTCCTCGGCCTCCACGCCCTCCGGGGTCAGCACCTTGACCCACGCGGCCTGCTTGGTGCCGAACTCGCGCAGGCGCAACTCGCGCCCGTCGGCGAGGCGCACGAGCAGGCGGGAGGACTTGTCGCGCAGCGACGCGCGCGTGTCGAAGAGCTGTAGCCGACCCGCCGACATGAGATGGATGACCAGCGACAGGTCGTCCTCCACACCGACGACGAACAGCTTGCCACGGCGCGTGATGCCGGTGAGCGCGCGGCCTTCGATCGCGCTCAGCGGGGGGTCGAACGAGCGCAGCGCGTTGATCCCAGGGGTCAGCGCCGACTCGACCTCGGCGCCCGCGATGCCGGCACCGACGAGCCGGGCGGTGATCTCAACTTCGGGTAGCTCTGGCATGCCTTTAAGAGGCTACTGAGGCGTCGCCGCCGCTCAGACTGCAAGGTCTTAGACAAAGGTGGCGAATTGTTCACACGCCTTCAGACTCGCTTTACGCAGGATGAGAAGACTGATTGCCATGAGTGACCTGCTTGCCATCTTCGGACCCTCAGCCAGCGATACGGACCTGATCAGCGAGATCTCCCGCCTGCGCCCGAGCCGGGTCACGGTGCTGATAGAGGACGTCGACGCCAACTGGGCGTATGACGACTCTGTGGCCGGCGTCGAGCTCCGCGACCGGCTGGCGACCCTGATGGCCGCCATCGAGCGCGAGACCGGCGCGATCGTGACCGGGCTGGCGGGCTCACGGAACCAGCTGATCGGCTGGCGCTTTGACCGCGAGGTCAGCGCCCGCACCCCGATCGCCGCCTGATCGCTCGCACCGCCCGGTGGCGGAGCGTACCGGCGTGACCGGTACCCTCCGGCACCGATGAGCGTGACGCTCGCACCCGACGACATCGTTGCCACCCACGCCGAGGGCGCGGCCAACGACCGCGAGCCCCTGCTGGTGCTCGAGCCGCTGCGCGCGTTCTTGCGGGCCCACGGGCTGGATGCCCCGGGCGACCTGAGCGCGGTACCGGTTGGCGACGGCCACTCCAACGTCACGTTCGGGCTGTCCACCGACGTGATCCTGCGCCGCCCGCCGCGGGGGCCCCTGCCCCCCAGCGCCCACGACGTCCTGCGCGAGGCGCGCCTGCTCACCGCGCTCGAGCCGACCTCGGTCCGCACCCCTCGAGTGCTGGCCGTGTGCGACGACACGGAGGTCATCGGCGCGCCGTTCTACGTCATGGAGCGCGTCCGGGGGGCGGTCATCACCGAGGAGATCCCGGTGTCGCTGGACACGCCCGAGCACCGTGCCCGCATCGCCGACGAGCTGATCGACGCGCTGGTGGAGCTGCACGCCACGGACTGGACGACGCTGGGGCTGGAGGGGTTCGGAAAGCCGACGGGCTATCTCGAGCGCCAGCTGCGGCGGTTCAACGGCCTGTGGGAGGTCAATCGCACCCGCGAGATCGAGGAGCTCGACGAGGTCGGGGCGTGGCTGGCCGGCAACATGCCCGAGTCGCTGCCCGCCACCATCGTGCACGGCGACTATCGGCTGGGCAACACGATGTTCGCGGACCAGACCCCGCCGCGGCTGACCGCGATCCTGGACTGGGAGATGGCGACGATCGGCGATCCCCTGGCCGACATCGGCTACCTGATGGTCCATTGGGTGCAGTCCACCGACGTCAAGAGCCGCTTCGCCATGCACACGGTCACCGATCGGCCCGGGTTCCCGACGCGGCAGGAGATGGTGGCCCGCTACGAGGAGCGCTCAGGCCGGTCGGTGCAATCGCTGAACTGGTACGTGACGCTCGCCATGTGGAAGGCCTCGGTGTTCATGGAGGGCAACTACAAGCGCGCGGTGATGGGCACCACCGACGACCCGTATCTGAAGGCGTTCGGCGAGGGCGTCGTCGAGCTGGCCCAGCGGGCGCTCGACGTGACGCGAAACGGCTACTAGTGAGTCCACGCCGGGGTCTCCTCGTCGATTGGGGCGGGGTCATGACCACCAACGTGTTCGCGTCATTCAGCGCCTTCTGCGAGCAGGAGAGCCTGCCCTCGGACACGGTGCGGGACTTGTTCCGAGGTGACGAGGCCAGCCGCGATCTGCTCGTGGGGCTGGAGGAGGGGACGCTCGGAGACGCGGAGTTCGAGCGGCGCTTCGCCACCATCCTCGGCGTCGAGCCGGGGCGGCTGATCGAGCGGCTGTTCGCCGGTTGCGGGCCCGACGAGGCGATGCTCGACGCGGTCCGCCGCGCCCGCACCGCCGGCGTCCGCACCGGCCTGATCTCCAACTCGTGGGGCGCAGCCACCTACGACCGCTCGCTGCTGGCGGAGCTGTTTGACGGAGTGGTGATCTCCGGCGACGTCGGGGTGCGCAAGCCGGCGCCGGAGATCTACGCGATGGGCGCACGCGCCGTCGATCTGCCGCCGGCCGAGTGCGTGTTCGTCGACGACCTGCCCTTCAACCTCAAGCCCGCGCGCGAGCTGGGCATGGCGACGGTGCGCCACGTCGACGCCGCCCAGACGATCTCCGAGCTCCAGCGGCTGCTCGACGTGGGGCTGGCTTGAGCCTGCGCTGGGCCTGCGCGCCGGCGCTCGTGCTGGCGCTGGCGGCGGCCGGCTGCGGGGGCTCGTCCTCAGTGTCCGCCCGTCAGCTGCGGACCGCGGCGGCGCGGGTGTGCACGGCCGCCACGCAGCACCTCAACGACATCCCCACGCCCCAGTTGCCGTCTGGAGGCACCGCCTTCCTGCGCCGCGGCGTCAGCGCGCTGCGGCCCGAGCTCACCGCGCTGTCGACCATGCACCCCACTGGCGCGCTGGGCGGTGACTACCGCAACGCGCTGAACGCCACCGAGCAAGAGCTCAAGGCCCTGCAGTCCGCTCTGGACGGGCTCAAAGCGGGCAACGACCCGATCGTGGCGATGAAGACCCTCCAGACACAGCTGGCTCCGCTGGAGAGGCAGGCGAGCGCGGCGTGGCGGGCGGTCGGTGTGCCCGCCTGCACCGGCGCGTGACCAGAGCCGGCGGGCGCTTCCCGAAAAGAGGCGGCCCGGCCGGGTGACGAAAGCGTCGCCCGACCGGGCCGGAGGCTCCGCAGTGCGGGAGCCGCGACTGGATGGCTGGGCCTACAGGCGGCCGGCCATGGACTTGTCGGACTTGACCACGACCTTCGGGAGCGGCGCGAAGTCAAGGTTCGCTCCGAAGGAGTGGCCCGGGCCCAGCGCGTACTGCACGAAGGACTTCACCAGGGCGCTCTGCGGACCGCCCGTGGGGGCGATCACGTACGTGAACGTCGAGATCGGGTAGGCGATCTTGGCGCTCTTGGGCGGGTTGACGATGCTGAGCGCGCCGCTGCCCGGGACGTGCTTGACGACCGCCGCCGCGTTCTCGATGTTGGACAGGTTCGGGTACTCGTACTTGCCGGCGCGGTTCTGGATCGCCACGGCCGGGAGCTGATGGGCGATCAGGTACGAGACGGCGATGTAGGCGATCGAGCCAGGGGTGCCCTGGAGCACCGCGGTGACGCCGGAGTTCCCCTTGCCCGACGCCCCGGTGGGGAAGCTCACCGAGGTGCCGACGCCGACCCTGCTCCTCCACGCGCTGCTGACCTGGGTCAGGTAGTTGGTGAAGGCGTAGGTGTCACCCGAGCCATCCGAGCGGAACACCGGGGTGATCTTCAGGTTGGGCAGGTGAACGCCCTTGTTGACCTTGGCGATGGCCGGAGCGTTCCAGGTGGTGATCTGGCCCAGATAGATCTGGGACAGCAGCGCCCCGGTGAGGTGCAGCTTGTGGCCGGCACCGGGGACGTTGTAACCGACGCCGGTGGCCGACAGCGCCCACGGAATCTGGATGCAGTTGTGGCATCCGGCGGCTTGCGTGGCGCTCAGCGGAGCGTCGGACGCACCGAAGTCCACCGTGCCGGCCGAGATGTCCGCGATGCCCGTACCCGAACCCACGGGGTTGTAGTTGACGGTGTTGCCGGTCTTACTGTTGAACGCGGAGGCCCATTCGGCCTCGAGCGGGGCGACGAGGGTCGACCCAGCGCCGTTCAACGTGCCGCTGGTCGCAGACGCGACCGCGGTGGAGATGAAGCCGGTCGATGCCCCGATGGCCAGTACCGCGGCAGACACCGACACGAGCTTCCTGCGTTGGAAGGCGAAGCCTTTCAAGATTGAGGCCCTTTCGAGTTGGAGACAGTGCGCCCGTGGCGGCCCGGCCGACCTTACGAGCAGCATTAGCATGCGGATCGCGGCTGCCCCGCTTGTTGCCGCGTTGTTACCAGCGTTTTGAGATGTTGTAACGCGGGGTAGGGTCGCGGCTCGCCTTTGGGCCCGTTCTTTACGCTGCGCCGTCGATGTCGGCGACCCCCGCCCCGAAAAGCCGTCTGATCAGGTTCGTCGCCGACCGGCGGGCCACCGAGCGCAGCCGTGGCGACCAGATCTTGCGCGCGCTGTGCCTTGCTGCCGGCCTGCTCGCCGCCCTCATCCTGGTCGAGGTGGCCTACCAGGTGATCTCCGGGGCCCAGCCCGCGATCTCGAAGTTCGGGCTGGGGTTCCTCGGCCACATCGACTGGGCGCCGAACTTCAGCCGCTTCGGGGCCGCGGTCCCGCTCTACGGCACGGCCGTCACGTCGGCGATGGCGATGATCATCGCGGTCCCGCTGTCGATCGCCATCGCGCTGTACCTGGCGATGCTCGCGCCGCGCTCGGTCCGGACCGTGGTCGGGCCGCTGGTCGAGATGCTGGCGGCGATCCCGAGCGTGATCCTGGGGTTCTTCGGCCTCATCTTCCTCGCACCCTTCGTGCACACCACCATCGAGCCGTTCCTCCATGACACGTTCGGGTTCCTCGGCATCTTCGGGGCCCCGCAGACGACCGGTCTCAGCCTCTTCACCGCCGGCCTGATCCTCAGCGTGATGGTGGTGCCGATCATCTCGTCGCTGAGCCGGGACCTGTTCCTCACGGTGCCCAACGAGCTCAAGGAGGGCGCCGAGGCGCTCGGCGCCACGCAGTGGGAGGTCATCCGGGGCGTGGTTCTGCCCTCGACGATCTCCGGGGTCGTGGCCGCCACCATGCTGGGGCTGGGGCGTGCCCTCGGCGAGTCGATCGCCGTGCTGTCGGTGGTGGGCACGGGCGCGGTCATCCACAAATCGCTGTTCGAGACCGGCAACACGATGGCCGCCCGGATCGCGAACGACATCGCGTACCCGACCAACGCGCTCCAGATCCACTCGATCTTCTACCTCGCGCTGATCCTGCTCGTGTTCGGCGTCGTCACCAACCTCTCCGCGCGGTTCATCGCGCGCCACTATGACGTCCACCGCCAGATCTGAGTCGCTCCCGTATGACCCGACGGCACCGCTGACGCCGTCGGGCAACCTGCGCCGGCGGCTGATCGTCAGCCGCCTCACCCAGGGCATGGCGGTCGCGGCGGCGTTCGTCGCGGTGGCGGTGCTGGCCATCGTCGTCTTCGACGTCATCAAGTCGGGCGCCTCGGCGCTGAACCTCAACTTCCTCATTCAGGACCCGCCGGCATTCGGCGGCCCCGGCGGCGGCATCCGCTCCGCCCTCATCGGATCGGCGATCATCGTCGCGCTGGCGGGAGTGATCGCGGTCCCGATCGGTGTCCTCATCGCCATCTACATGACGGAGTTCGCCCGCCCGCGCTCGCGTCTCGCGGGCGCACTGCGCCTGGGACTGGACCTGCTCCAGGGCGTCCCCTCGATCGTGATCGGCATCTTCATCCTGGGCCTGATCACGCAGCCGCTGCACAAGGACACCGGCTTTGCGGGATCGGTGGCGCTGGCGATCATCATGCTGCCGCTGGTGGCGCGCTCCACCCAGGAGGTGCTGCGCCTGGTGCCCGCGCCGCTGCGCGAGGCCTCGGATGCGCTGGGCGTCGACCGCTGGCGCTCGATCATCACCGTCGTCCTGCCGGCGGCGCTCGGCGGCATCGTCACGGGCTCGATCCTGGCCATCGCGCGCGCGGCAGGCGAGACGGCGCCGCTCCTGGTCAACAACTCCACGTTCGGCCCGCACATCACCTTCAATTGGTTCGGCCCGATGCCGAACATCCCCGTGCTCATCCTCACGGCGTCGGACTCGCTCAACCCGTCCGGATTCCCGCGAGCCTGGGGCGCCGCGCTGGTGCTGCTGGTGCTTATCCTGATCGCCAACATCGGAGCCAGGTTCCTGCTGGCCCGCAGCAAACGCAAGCTCACCGGATGACCGAACGGGACCCCCACGCGACGAGCGCCCTGCCCAGCGAGGACGTGGTGCCACGCCAGCGCATTCAGACGACCGCCGCCGTGCCGGTTCCGGCCCCGCCGCCCCAGATCGACGGCGCGCGTCGTGAGCCGGCCCGCGCGACGGTGTTCGACATTCGCGACATGTCGGTCACCTACGGCACCAAGAAGGCGCTGGACTGGACGACGCTGAAGATCTACCGCAACCTCGTCACGGCGGTCATCGGCCCGTCCGGCTGTGGCAAGTCCACGTTCATCCGCAGCCTCAACCGCATGAACGACTCGATCCCCGGCTTCCAGCTCGGCGGCCAGGTGCTCTACCACGGCCACGACGTCTACGCCCGGGCAACCAACCGCGTCGAGGTGCGCCGGCGCATCGGGATGGTCTTCCAGCGGCCCAACCCCTTCCCCAAGTCGATCTACGACAACGTGGCGTGGGCGCCCCGCAACCTGGGGATGAAGAAGGACCTCGACGAGCGCGTGGAGCGCGCGCTGCGCGGCGCGGCGCTGTGGGGCGAGGTCAAGGACCGGCTCAAGGTCAGCGCGCTGAGCCTGTCGGGCGGCCAGCAGCAGCGCCTCTGCATCGCGCGGGCGATCGCGGTCGAGCCCGACGTCCTGCTGCTCGACGAGCCGGCCTCGGCCCTGGACCCGGTGGCCACCGCGTCGATCGAGGATCTCATGCACGAGCTCAAGCACCGCTACACGATCGTGATCGTCACGCACAACATGCAGCAGGCGGCCCGCGTGGCAGACCGGACGGCGTTCTTCTCGCTGGACCCGCACGAGCGGGTGGGGACGCTGGTCGAGTACGACGACACCAGCGTCATCTTCGGCAACCCGGCTGACACCCGGACACGCGACTACGTCACGGGCCGGTTCGGCTAGTCGTCCCGGCCTGGGATGGACGGCTAGGACGTGGCGATCGAGTCCGGGGTGACCTGGGCCAGCAGCGGCTGGCCGCACTGCCAGCAGAAGGAGGCCCCGGTGCTGTGCGGCGCGCCGCAGTTGGCGCACGCGCCCGCCATGCCCGTCTCCTCGAGGCGGAGGATGCGCTCGACCTCGCTGAGCTCGGCGTCGGCCTCCTGGAGCACGGCGGCGCGCTGGACGAGCACCTCGACGCGGATCCGGTTGCGGATGGCCATCTCGTAGACCAGCCCGCCGAGGTCCCACTGGAGCTCGGCGACGCGGGCGTTGAGCTGGTCGCGACGGCGCTTGAGGTCAAAGCGGCGATCGTCGCCGATCTTCGACTTCGACGTCAACGGCGGCGCCGGAGCGTCCTGCGCGGGCGCCGGTACCGGAGCGGGGCGCAGGACCGCGGTCTCCGCCGTGTCCCCGTTGGGCGACAAGCCGGTCACTGGCCGAAGTAGTTGCCGGTCAGCTTGCCGTTCTGACAGCCGGCTTCTCCGGAGTTGCACGAGCTGCCGACGGTGTCGGTGGGCGCGGCCACCTTGGCGCTGCCGCCGGTGACCTTGCTCGCGGCGGCGGCCGCCTTCTGGACGACGACCTTGGAGGGCGCCGCGGTCTTGGCGGTCTTGGCGGACTTGCTGTGCTTGGACTTCCCGGTGCTGGCGGCGTTGCCGGAGCCGGAGCCCGACGCGCTGGAGGGCGTGGTCGACGCTGCCGCGCCGCTGGCCGCGCCGGCGCCGTTGATCGTGATCGCCGGCTGGTTGCTCTTGCCCGTGGTGCTGCTCGAGCTGTTGTGTCCGATGAGCACGCCGACGCCCATCGCCAGCAGCAGCGTCGCGATGCCGGCGATGAGGTTGAACCCGGCCGACGTGCGCGACCGGCGCGGCGGTGACGCCGAGCTGGTCGTCACGACCTTCTCGACGGGCTCCTCGTGCGGATCGGCCAGCGCGAAGCGCGGCTTGCCGCGCCGCTCGCCGCAGACGACGCAGTAGCGCTGGTCCAACGCCAGCGGGGCTCCGCAGTTCACGCAGTGCTCACTCGTCCCGGCCAGCGAGATCTGCCGCGTGGGTTGTTCGGGCGCGGCGGTGGACACGTTCGATCGTTCGGGGCCGAGACTCATCGCGCTCGTCGGGTCGGCGGCATGTACGGCAGTTAGCGTATGGCGGGCGCCACGGTCAGTTGTGAACAACCTGTGACCAGGCGTGCACGGGGCGGGCAACCGGTGAGAGCATGTGGGGTTCTGGATGTTCACATCCCGCCGCCGCGGACCGGACAGACTCACACTCACACATGGACACGGACGACCACAGCGGCGCCTCCCTGCGCGCGGACATAGGCCGGGACTGCGCCAACTGCGGGAGCCGCCTGGCCACCGACCAGCGCTACTGCGTCCTGTGTGGCACCCGCCGCGGGCCGCTGCCCGCCCCGGTGGACTCGACCCTGCGCGAGATGCGCGGGATGAGAGTCCCGCCCACCCCGGTGATCGAGAAGCTCCCGCCACCAGTGGCCGAGCCCCGGCCACCGCTCGGGCTCACGCTGCCGACGCCTCGAGTAGCGGCGCTCGCGACCATGGCGATGCTGTCCTTCGGGGTGGTGGCCGGTTCACTCACGCAGCCCGGCGGGGTCGAGGCACTGGCGCGGTCGATCGTGGTGTCCGTCAGTCCGCCGGCCGCGCCGGCGCCCGTGCCTGCCGTGGCGGCGGACACCGGTGGCGGTGGCGGCGGGGGCGGTGGGGGTTCCCAGCAGGTGATCACCGAAACGATCACCGAGCCCGCGCCCTCGGGCGGCGGGGGCGGCAACACGCCCGCCGCGCCGGTCGACACCACCACCACGACCACGACCCCTACTACTGACAACTCGGGATCGGCGGCGGTCACGCTCCCGCCGATCAAGCATGTCTTCCTCGTCATGCTCTCGGGACAGGGGTACAACCAGTCCTTCGGCACGACCAAGGGCCATCCGTACCTGTCGAGCACGCTGCGCAAGCAGGGTGAGCTGATCACCCAGTACTACGGCGTCGCGCAATCGTCGCTGGCCAGCGAGATCGCACTGATCAGCGGCCAGGGCCCGACCCAGGACACGGCCGCCAACTGCCCGGTGTTCACGCCGATCGTGCCGACGGGCAACGCCGCCGGCGCGCAGGTGACCGGCAACGGCTGCGTCTATCCGCAGGCCACCCAGTCGCTGCCGACCCAGCTCGCCGACAACGGCAACACCTGGCGAGCCTACATCCAGGGGATCGACCAAGGCGCGGCCGGGCAGCCCAAGAGCTGCCGCATGCCGGACGCGGGCGTCGCCGATCCAAATCAGGCGGCGACCACGACCGACCCATACGTGACCTACCTCAACCCGTTCGTGTACTTCGCCGCGCTGACCACCGGGACACAGTGCGCGCAGGCCGACGTCGGCCTGGGCAAGCTCGCCAAGGACCTCAAGCAGGAGAAGAGCACGGCCAACTTCTCCTACATCGCCCCGGATGCCTGCGACAACGGCTCCGACACCCCGTGCACCCCCGGAGCGCCGGCGGGCCTGGCGCAGTCCGACAAGTTCCTCAAGACCGTCATCCCGGAGATCACGGCCTCGCCGGCCTACAAGCACGACGGCATGATCATCGTCACGTTCGACCAGGCGCCGCAGACCGGGCCGACCGCCGACGCGAGCAGCTGCTGCGATCAGCCGACGTTCCCCAATCTCTCGGGATCGGCCGCGACGACGACGGGCACGACCACCACGGGCACCACGCCGACGGGCACGACGGCGCCCGGCGCGACGACGACCGCTACGACCGCCCCGGCGACGCCGCCGACGGCCACGACGCCGACCGACACCACGACCACCGCGGCGACCACGACGCCGCCGGCCGGTGCGACCGCGCCGGCCACGACGACCGAGACGACCACGACGAGCACCACCACGACCACGAACACGGGCTGCCCGACGACGACCACTCCTGTGACCACGCCGGGCGCGACGACCACCACGAGCACCACCACGACCCCCGGCACGTCCACGACCACTCCGACGACCGGCACGACGGGCGACTGCACCGGCACGGGGACCCCGCCCGGGGGCGGCCAGGTCGGCGCGGTCGTGATCTCACGCTACGTCAAGGCCAACTCCGAGGACGCCGCGGACACGTTCAACCACTTCTCGCTGCTCAAGACGGTCGAGGACCTGTTCAGCGTCCCCAACCTGGGTTACGCCAAGGACACCTCGCTGCCCGAATTCGACACCGTCGTGTTCAACAACTTCACCGCCGGCTGAGTCATGAAACGCGGCGCGCCGGGCACACATGTGGGGCCGACACGCCTGGTTTACCAAATATTCACCTCCATGCCCATGAGCGACCGAGAGAATCCCGCGCCGCATAGGTTCATCCGTCTCACAACGAATCAGGAGATAGCGTGAAGCGCATCTGCCTCCTCGGCGCGACCATCGCCGCCGTTCTCATCATCGGTGTCGCGTCTGCCCTGGCCGCGACCTCCTCCTCCTCGAAGGGAGGCAAGAAGAGCAAGACGCCCTCCACGGTCACGACCAAGGTGTCCTGCGTTTCAGCGCTCACCCTTCAGGTTCCCGCTGGGGCCACCGACGTCTCACCCGCGAGCCAGGAAGGGACCGAGATGGGCTCGACAAACTGCGCCTCCGTCGGTCGCGGCGTCGAGGTGCAGTCCTACACGACCGAGGACTCCGGCGACCTCACCGGCAAGTGGCAGGCGTGGTTCGGGACGGGCACCGTGTTCGGCACGTTCACCCTCACCCCGGATGACAACGGGCCTCCGACGACAACCACGTCGTTCAGTGCGGCGAGCTACACCGGCAGCTTCATCGTCAAGAGCGGCTCGGGCGCCTTCGCGAAGGCGACCGGAACCGGGACGCTGAAGTGCTCGACCGCCGACTCGGTGCACTTCGCCTGCAAGCAGACGGGCAAGGTCACCCAGCCCGCGCCTAAGACGACGGCCAAGAAGTAGCGACGCGAGGCAGGTGCGGCGACGGGCTCACGGCCGCCGCCGCGCCCCCTCAGCCGTCGGGCCTCAGTCACGCCTGCCGCGACCGTAGAGCAGCTTGTAGAAACGGCGCAGCAGCATCGTCTGACGCGGCTTGTAGGGGAACATGAACGGCTCGCGCTTGAACGGCGCGCGGCGGGTCACCATCAGCGACTGCGTCTTGGTGTACTTGCGGATCCCGTTGGCGCCGTGCCGGGTCCCGATCCCCGAGGTCTTCCAGCCGCCCATGGGCAGGTTGAGCGCCGAGTAGTTGATCTGGGCGTCGTTGACGCAGACGACGCCGGCCTCGATCCGCCGTGCCAGCTCCTCGCCGCGATCGGCGTCGCCCGTCCACACGCTCGCCTGGAGCCCATAGGCCGAGTCGTTGGCCAGCCGCACGCCCTCCTCGGCGTTGGCGATCCTCATGATGGGCAACGTCGGGCCGAACGTCTCCTCCTGCATGAGCCGCATGGAGTGGTCGACGTCGACGAGCACCGTCGGCTCGTAGTAGCGGCCGCGCTCCGAGTGGGCGTGGCCACCGGTGAGCACCTTGGCGCCCTTGGCCACGGCGTCGCGGACGTGTTCGTCGACGATGTCGAGCTGCGGCGGGAAGATGACGGCGCCCACGTCGACGGTCCCGACCCCGGTGGGCTCGCCCTGCCGCAGGGCGCGGACCTTGTCGGTCACCCGGGCCACGAACTCGTCGTAGATCGGCGCCTCGACGTAGCAGCGCTCGACCGAGATGCACACCTGGCCGCCGTTGTTCATCGAGTAGAAGGCGGCGGCGTTGGCGGCGCGCTCGAGGTCGGCGTCGGCGCACACGATCATCGGGTCCTTGCCGCCGAGCTCGAGGTAGCAGGGGACGAGCGCGTCCGCGGCCGCCCGCATCACGGCCTTGCCGGTGCGGCTCGAGCCCGTGAACATCACGCAGTCCACCTGGCCGATGAGCGCGGCGCCGGTGCCGCCGTCACCGGTGGCGACCTGGAACACGTCTTCGGGCAGGCCGCATTCGCGCATCATCTCGGCCATCAGCAGCGAGCTCAGCGGCGTGACCTCGCTGGGCTTGAGAATGACGCCGTTGCCGGCCATGAGCGCCGGGATGCAGTCACCGAACGAATTGGCGATGGGGTAGTTCCAGGGCCCGATGACCCCGACCACGCCCAGGGGCACGTAGCGGATGACCAGCTTCTTGCCGGCGGCTACCGGGTTGTTCCATGACGGCACCCGCTCGTCGGCGAGATACTTGGCCGCCTCCTTGGCCCAGAACCCGAGCGCGGTGACGGTGTAGCCCAGGTCGGCGAGCTGAGCGTCCTCGTAGGTCTTGCCGGACTCGCGCACGACGCACTCGAGCACCCGGTCGGCGTTGTCGAGCATCCACTTCTGGGCCCGGCGCATGATGCGGGCCCGGCCGTCAAAGCCGATCGCCTCCCATTGCGGCTGGGCCTGGCGCGCGCGCTGGGCCATGGCCTGAAGCTCCTCGGCCCCGAGCACGGGGACGGTGGTGATCAGCTGCCCGGTCGCGGGGTTCTCGACGGCGATCGTGTGCGCCGCCGCGCCGTTGGTGATGACCGGTGTGTCCTGCTCGACGCTTGCCATGACTGCTCCTCGTGCGCTCTCAGGGTCGGGCGCCAAGGCTAGAGGGTGGGTTGCACCGCCGTCGCGCCGGCCGGGGGATCCGCTCTCACCGAGCGGCCGGCTCGGGCCGCGGCCGATACACCCGCGTCCAGAGTGGGCGGAGCAGCTGAACCGCGAGCGGGAGCGCAAGCACGAGGTAGAAGGCCGACAGCACCGTCCACACCAGCGCCGGCGGGGCCAGCTTGGCCAGGGTGGGGTAGTAGCGCAGCGACAACACGACGGCGAAGGCCACGGTCAGCACCGACCACACCAACGAGGCGACCGCGTAGATCAGCAGCCGCCGGGAGTCCGCCGGTCCGCGCCCGGACAGGACCTCGTGGAGGTGGCGCGTGGCGCGGCGGCGCAGCCCGGGCTCCCGGAGCAGGTCGACCAGCACGTGGTAACCGTCGCGCTCCATCAGCGGGTTGAGGTTGAACAGCGCGCCGACGTACCCGCCGAAGGCGACCTGGAAGAGGATGTCGCGGACACTGCCCGGCGCGGTGACCAGGCAGGCCAGCGCGAACGCGCCGCCCAGGATGACGTCCGATGCGGGTCCCGCGAGGCTGATCATCATCCGCCGCGGGCGGGACTCGAACCACGCATCGGTGGTGTCCACGAACACGTAGGGGAACACCAGGGCCACCTTGATCCCCGCG
This sequence comes from uncultured Actinomycetota bacterium, assembly GCA_963708835.1. Taxonomy (GTDB): domain Bacteria; phylum Actinomycetota; class Thermoleophilia; order Solirubrobacterales; family Solirubrobacteraceae; genus Palsa-465. The sequence goes on from CAVPUB010000007.1 coordinate 809,898, forward strand.
CGTGAGATGGGGCGCCCGAACGACTCCGCGATCAGCCCGTGCGCGAGCTCGTGGCAGACGACGAGGGCAAAGCGACCCACGACGAACACGAGCGCACCGAGCCCGACCCGCTGCGCGACCACGAACGGCGTCCCATAGCGCCCGATGATGAGCGCAGCGAACGCCACCAGGCCCCCGAGGGCGATCACCGCCAGCACCCCGAGCGCCGCCGGGGTGAACAGCACCCAGCCTCCGCGGCGATAGACCGCCGCCATCGCCTCGGGCACGCCGGGCAGCTCCCGCTCCCGCGGGCGAACGATGCGAGCCAGCCACGGCACTACGGCGGCCGTCGCCGCGTCGTCGGACTCGACACCGGAGAGCATGCCCTTGTCGGCCAGCTCGGCGAGCAGCCGCGCCAGGCGAGCGGGCCCGTCGGCGCCCCACCGTGTCGCCGCCTCGCCGAGCAGCGACACGAGATCGCGATCGCCGTCGAGCAGCTGGGCCATCTCGGCCTCCTCCGCGCCCAGCCGGACGATCACCGAGGAGCGGTGGTCCTTGAGCACGAACCGCGCCCCACCGACCGCCTCGGCCTCGTCCAGGCGCTTGAGCGACCAGCCCGAGCGCAGCTTCGGTTTGCGGTTCTGCTGCCCCCGCAGCCGCGCGCGGCGCACCGACGGCTGCTCGACGATCAGGCTGATGCCCGCCGGCACCGACACCGTCATTCCGGCGGCCGCCCGATCCACCCGCTCGGCCACCTCGAGCCGACAGTCGCCCAGGTCGATGTGCATGCCGTTCGCGAGCGCGACGGGCCCGGAGAGCCGGCGTCCGTCGACGAACGTCCCATAGCTGGACCCCACATCCTGGAGCGTTGCGCCGTCCTCGTCGACAACGATCTCCGCATGCGCGCGCGAGACACTTGGATCGTCCAGCAGGAGATCCGACGCAGGGGCACGGCCGATCATCAGGGCACGGTCCAGCGGCACCCGCTCACCCCGAGGGAGCACCAGATCGAGGTGCACCGCGCCGTCGCGCGGCGTCCCGCACGAGCGGCAACGGGCATCGGTCCGCGGCACCTGGCGGTGACAGACCGTGCATAGCATCGGGCTAACGGTGGCAGACTCCTAAGCGCAATGCAGGATGTGCTCAAGCGGGTGGGTCGCTTCGACCTGCTCGAGGTCATCGGGCGCGGGGGCGCAGCCGTCGTCTACCTCGCTCTACAAAGGGATCTGCAGCGACACGTCGCGCTCAAGGAGCTCGCGCCCTTCCACCTGGCCGATTCGAGCTTCGCCGAGCGCTTCGTGGAGGAGTCCCGCCTGGCGGGATCGATGAATCACGCCAACATCGTCACCGTCCACGAGTTCTTCGAGGACGGTTCGGTGCCCTACATCGCCATGGAGTACCTGCCGCACGGTTCCTTGCGTCAATACATCGGCCGCCTGTCGATGGCACAGATCGCCGGGGTGCTCGAGGGCGTGCTGGCGGGGCTCGCTCACGGTGAGGCGCACAGGATCGTGCACCGCGACCTCAAGCCCGAGAACCTGTTGGTCGCCGTCGACGGCCGTGTGAAGATCGCGGACTTCGGGGTCGCCCGCGCCTACAGCAAGGCGGCGACCCGCGCGGTGGTGACCGTCGCGGGAACGACGATCGGGACCCCCGCCTATATGTCGCCCGAGCAGGCCCTGGGCACCGATCTGACCCCGGCCACCGACCTGTACTCGCTCGGCGTCGTGGCCTGGGAGCTGCTCACCGGGCAGGTTCCGTTCGACGAGACCGACACCCCCGTCGCCGTCCTCTACCGCCATGTCCACGAGCCGGTCCCGTCGGTGCGCTCGGTGGCGCCCGAGGTCGACGAGGGCGTGGCGGAGTGGCTGGAGAAGATGCTCGCCAAGCGCCCCGAGGACCGCTTCCAGTCCGCCGACGAGGCGTGGGTGACGCTCGAGGACCTGGTGCTGGAGCTGTTGGGACCCCGCTGGCGGCGCGAGGCGCGCCTCGCGCTCGACGACGACCCCCGCGCCCAGCGCACCCTCACCCCCGCCTCCTTCCGCTCGGTCGCGCTCGACACCCCCCTGCCGGACGCGGCCGGCGGCGAGGCGGCCGAGAGACGGCCCGCCGTGCCCGAGACGATCACGGGCCCGGCGGTGCAGACCCCGCCGCCGACGGTCGCGCCCAGCCGGCGCCGGGAGCGCAGCAACACGACGATGTTCCGGTTGGCCCGGCGCCATCGCGACGTCGGCGAGGACGAGGGCGCGGTTCCCCCCGACGTGATGCGCCGGCGTCTCATCGCCGGGGGGATCGTGCTGGCCATGATCGTTGCCGCGGTCGTGGGGGTGCTGGTGGCGCGCCCGGGCACGCCCGTCCACCACGGGCCGACCCAGGCTCAGATCCGCGCCGCGCAGCAACGCGCGGCCGCCGCCCGGCAGAAGGCCGCGGCAACCGCCGCCGCCAACACCCAGCTCGAGAGCATCCTGCGCAGGCTGGCCCTGACGCGCACCCGCAACCTCACCCGCCTGCTCAACGAGAGCACGCCGACCACCCAGGTCCGTGACGCCACCACGGTGAAGAACGCCTACATCGCGGCCGTGCACAAGGTGACCAGGCTTCAGTCCAAGACGCCGCAGGCGGCGCCGATGGCAAAGACCATGACGACGATCGCCAACGACTACGGGCGGCTCATCGCCGCCGGCAAGGCGAACAAGGCCGCCACCTGGACGCGCGTGTTCAACACGATCGTCCACGACGAAAAGACGCTGCAGCGCGAGCTGGGGACCCTCTAGGTCGAAGAGCCGTTGAGACCGCCCGGGAACTAAGCCAGGCGCGTATCCCCAGGGGTCCCAGCGCGGCAGATCTCCGGCCTGACGGGGTATGGCGGGGTTCATACCCTGGGCCACTTTTAGGGCGGGTTGGCCGAGGTGATACTGCTGGTGCGTCGTGTCCTACGGCGCCTACCAGACCAGTACGGAGGGTGTTTCACATGAGCCTTATCAAGGTCACCGCGGAGGAACTGCACAGCCTCTCCTCCAACGTCGCAACCGGTTCCAACAGCATCCAGGACCAGCTCAGCCGCATGCAGGGCGAGGTCCTCGGCGTCGTCGGCGGCGAGTGGCAGGGCGCCGCATCAGGCCAGTTCCACGCGCTGTGGGACGAGTGGCAGCGTTCGGCCGCCGGCCTCAAGGACGCCCTGGACGGCATCAGCCGCCTGCTCGCCAACGCCGGCACCCAGTATCAGTCCACCGAGGACGCCATCCGCTCCTCGATGGGCTGACCCTCAACCGACGACCTCACAACCTGTACGGAGAGTGTTCTAGATGAGTCTCATCAAGGTCACCGCGGAGGAACTGCACAGCCTCTCCTCCAACGTCGCAACCGGTTCCAACAGCATCCAGGACCAGCTCAGCCGCATGCAGGGCGAGGTCCTCGGCGTCGTCGGCGGCGAGTGGCAGGGCGCCGCATCAGGCCAGTTCCACGCGCTGTGGGACGAGTGGCAGCGTTCGGCCGCCGGCCTCAAGGACGCCCTGGACGGCATCAGCCGCCTGCTCGCCAACGCCGGCACCCAGTATCAGTCCACCGAGGACGCCATCCGCTCGTCGATGAGCTGACCGGGTGCACCGGCCGCTTTCGATCCAGGACTGAGCGCCGATGACCACGTTCACAGTCGATCCGGCAACGCTGCAGGAGCTCTGCTCGACCCTGTCTGGCGTCCACTCCGAGATGCAGAACATGCACGGGGTGGCGACGGGGTACGAGGGGCTCCTGGGGGGCAGCGACCTCGAGGGCGAGGTGGAGCATTTCTGCAGCCACTGGAATTACGGGATCGGGCAGCTGGCTGACCACATGACCAAGGTCGTACAGCGGTTGAATGCCGCGGCCCAGGGCTATGCCAAGTCCGAGGGCTACATCGCCACGGCCGCCGGCAAGGGGGGCTGATCATGGGCGATCCACTGTCAGACCCGCGCGCCCATGGCCTGCTGGCTGCCAGCACCGGCGAGATCGATTCCCTGGCTGCGGCGTTTCACCGCGTCGCCAGTCAGGCCCAGACGTCCGCGGCGGCGTTGCGCGGCGCCAACGGGGACGGCACCTGGACGGGCAAGGCCGCGGACGCGTTCCGCACGCAGTTGGGCAAGCTGCCCGGTGACCTGGACAAGGTCCAGCAGTCATACGGAGAGGTCGCGACGGCGCTGAGCGGCTACGCCACCGGGCTCGAGCCGATCCAGGTGCAGTTCCGCTCGGTGGCCTCGCAGCTGTCGACGGCGCGGTCGAACCTGTCGTCGGCGCAGTCGAACCTGTCCACCGCCAAGAGCAACCTGTCCACCGCCACGTCGGCCCCGCATGCCACCTCGACAACGCCTGCCGTCGCCAACGCGCACACCGCGGTGTCCAGCGCGTCGAGCGCGGTCGGCAACCTCCAGGGACAGGTGTCGGGCCTGGAGAGCCGGGGCTATCGCCTCCTCGACGAGTTCGACACGATCCGCGGACACGCCCGCTCGACGGTGTCCAGCGCGGCGGGCATCGCCCCGTCGCAGGGGTGGTTCTCCAGCATGATGCACAGCATCGGCAACTTCATGGGCGGGGTCGGACACTTCTTCGCCGGGATCGGCGAAGACGTGTGGCACGCGGCCAAGAGCCTGCCCTCCGACGTGGCTCACGTGATCGAGCACCCGACGAACCTGCATGACTGGGCCAAGCTCGGGGAGGACGCCGCCACCGTGGCGGGCGCCGTCGCCGTCGTCGCTGCGGTCGTGATCTGCCCCGCCGACGCCCTCGGGCTCGAGGCTCTGGCCGAGGGCGCAGAGGTGGTCGAGGGCGGCGCGACTGCGGTTGCCACGTACGCCCAGGGCGAGAAGACGGTGGCCGACACCACCCTGTTCGCCGAGGGCAAGGGCAGCTTCAAGGCGGTCGTCTCGGACGTCGCCTCCTACGGCATCGACAAGATCGCGCCCGGCGAGGGCAACGCCGAGACCGACGTGGAGCACCTCAGCGCCAAGAGCGGCGCGCTGGAGCAATACGGGGAGAACCGGGCCCTGGGCGCGACCCCGCGGCAGGCCTACAACGCCCTCACCAACGAGCAGCGGTCGGTCATCACCTCGAGCACCCGGCAGCTCGCCAACCCGGCGCGGCTCAATTACATGCGCTCGAGCACCCTGGAGGAGCTCGAGGGTGCCGAGAAACATCTGCACCTGGTCCACGCGGGCAACGAGGTCGGCCACCACATCGCCGATCACGCCAAGGACGAGGTCCTGGACAAGGTCTTCCCGGAGCCCAAGGAGCCGGCCGGAGCGGCGGGCTAGCAGGCGACAATGAACTCAGTGGACGTCACCTTCGCCATCGCGCTGGCCCCGGATTGGCAGCAGATCGATCTGCTGGACCCTGATGCCGACCAGGTGATCGACGCCCCGCTCGCGGCCGCGCTGCAGCGCGGCGCCCAGGGCGGCCCGCATGCCCGCCTGCTGATGGCGCGCAGCCTGTACATGGCGACGCCGGGCGGCAGCCCTCTGGGGATGGGCCTGTCCGTTCTGCTGGCCGACCGCGAGGCTCCGGTTTCCGCGGCACGTCTCGAGGACACGGACTTCGGCGACGCTCGCGTGTCCGCGATCGAGCTTCCGGTCGGCAGCGGCCTGCGCGTGCGCAAGGTGCAGGACGGGGCGGAGATCGAGGGCGAGCCGATCCCGGTACTCAGCGTCCAATATCTCATCCACACGAGCCGGGGGCTGCTGACGATGACGCTCAGCACCCCTCAGGCGGCCTCGACCGAGGAGTGGGAGGAGATGTTCGACGCGATGGCGCGGACCGCGGAGCTGGCCTGAGCGACGGGTGGCTATGCCACCATCCGGGTACCGCAGGGTGAGGCGGTGACATGAGCAGCCACGACAGCAACCGACGGGTCTACTACTCAAGGGCCCGCGCCGCCGGGTTCCTCCTGGCCGCCGCGTTCGTCGTGTTCGTCGCCGTGGTGGGGGCGACCGGCGCCAACGGGACGGGCGGCCAGGTCGGTGCGATCGTGGTCGGATTGATCGTGGCGGCGCTGCTCCTGCGCTGGGCGGCATGTGCGGTGATCGCCGACGGCAACGGGGTGACGGTGCGCAACCCGCTGCGCACCTACCGGATCGGCTATGACCAGATCGCGAGCATTTCCACCGTCGGCTACACGGGCACGGGAAATGCCGCCACCCAGTCAGTCGTGGCGATCAAGCTCAAGGACGGCCACACCGTGCGGGCCAGCGCGCTCATCACCTACGTCTCGGGGCGGCGGCGCAGAGGCCACCGGTATTCGGATGACGTGATCAACGATCTGCTCGGTCGCACCCAGCACGGGTCGCCGGGCATCCTCGATCCGCCGGCGCCGTTGCCCTGAGGGAAGGATGGTGGTGGCCGGAGCCTAGGCCGGGGCGGTCGCCGCTTCTGGCAGCGCGACTTGCACGAGCTCGAAGCCGCCGGGGTCCACCCGATACCCGCATCCTGGGCGAACCGGCGGGGTGGGCCGGCGCGGGAGGGTGACGCCGAGCAGCGGTCCATCGACCTGGACGTCGGGCTGGAGCAGCAGCCCGGTGCGCGAGCGCCGCACCCCGACGCTCCAGTGCCCGAGGGTCTTGAGCGCGTCGGTGCGCCCGGCGACGACCGCGTGGAGGTTCGCGCGCGGCGCGGCGAACAGGTCGGAGAGCCCGCGGGTGGGATCGTCGACCACGTCGGCGTCGTCGACGAGGAGCACCTGGAGCCGCTCGGCATCGCGCAGCTCGGTGACCAGCTCAGCCAGCTGGTCAGCGGCGGTCACCATCCTGGTGAGCGCCGCGCATTCGCGCAGGGCCGAGCGACGTGTGGCGATCCCGATGAGCGGGATGTCCGGGTACAGCCGCGACAGCACCTCGGCCACCACCAGCAGGGCCGTGCTGCGTCCGGTGCGGGCGGGCCCCGCGATCATCGCGTGGTCGCCCTCATAGAGCTCGAAGCCCGCGGGCTCCAGGGTCTCGTCGCCGATCCCGAACGGGATGAAGAGCGGCTCTCGCTCGGCCCGGCCGGCGCCGAGCAGCGCATCGACGCCGACGCTCTCGGGCAGCACTCCGACGGGGGGCGGCCCGCCCTCGGCCGGCGTGGCACCGCTCACGCGCGCGGCGCGGGCGGTGACCTCTTCGGGCAGCTCTCCGGCGGGTCGAGCCACCTGGATGACCTGGGCCGACCCGCCGACGACGGCGCGGCCGGGCACGAAGTGGGGGATCGCGCGGCGCATGAGCCCGAACTGGGCGTAGTCGGCCACGTCGGCGAGCTGGAAGGCCAGCCGCTGCTGAGCCAGCGAGGCCAGCGCGGTGGGAACCGCCCCCAGGCGGTCGGCGGCGATGGCCACGTGAATCCCGAGCTCGGCCCCGTCGGCCCACACGCGGGCCAGCGCCTCGCGCAGGGCGTCGCCGCCGATGTCGCCGTGCTCGGAGGCAAAGGCCCCGTAGCCGTCGAGGAGCACGACGATCCGTGGCCCGCCCGCCCGCGCCGCCGGGTCCATCGAGCGGCGCACCCCGAGCTCACCGCGCAGGCGGCGCAGGAGCCGCCGCTGACGCTCGTGCTCGGCGGCCCCGATCACGGCGCCCACATGGGGCAGTTCGGCCAGCGCGCCGAGCTCTCCGGCGCCGAAGTCCAGCACGTATATGTGCAGGCGTGCGGGATCCGAGGTCTCGGCCAGCGCCAGGGCGAGCGTGCTCAGCGCCGTGGTCGTCCCGCTGCCCCCGATCCCATAGAGGAGCAGGTTCCCCGCGTTGAGGTTCCAGCCGATCGGATACTGGGCCTGCGCCTCGGGGTCATCCGCGAGCGCCAGCGGGACCACCAGGCCGCTGTCGCCGCCGAGCGCGCGGGGCGCGCCCATCGCCAGCAGCTCGTCGAGGGCCACGTGCCCGGGCAACGGCGGAAGCCACGGCCGGCGCAGTGGGTGCGCGGCGGCGAAGGCCTCGCCGGCGGCGCCGACGAGGCGCTTGAGGTCGGAGGCCGCCGAGGACTCGCCGTCGCTGCCGTTCTGGCGATCGCCGTCGCCCGTGACGACGAACGGCTCCATGGACACGGCCGCGGCAGCCGGGCCGGCGGTGACGCCGGACACGAGCGCCGTCTGCACCGGGATGAGCTCGGACGGGCCGAGCCGCACCTGGGCGCGGCCGGGCTGGTTGCGCGGAATCTTGGCCGCCGCGGGCGAGTCGATCACGTCGCTGGAGTCCTGGGTGGTCTGCACGCGCAGGCACACCCGGAGATTCGTGTTGGCGCGGATGTTCTCGTTGACCGCGCCCGACGGCCGCTGGGTGGCCAGCAGCATGTGCACGCCGAGGCTGCGGCCGCGCTGCGCGATGCCGACGAGCGACGGGACGAAGTCGGGCAGCTCGGAGGCGAGCGTCGCGAACTCGTCGATCACCACCAGCAGCCGGGGAAGCGGCGCGGGCGGGCTCGTTCCCCCTGGGCGACGAGACGGTCGTACTCGATGAGATCGGTGGCCCGGTGCTCGCGCAGGACTCGCTCGCGGTAACGCAGCTCCGCCTCCAGGGAGAGCAGGGCGCGCTCGCCCAGCTGCTCGTCGAGGTCGGTGACCATCCCGACCGTGTGGGGCAGCTCGGCGCACTCGCCGAACGCCGACCCGCCCTTGTAGTCGACGAGGACGAAGTTGATGCGCAGCGGCGAGTGCGTGGCCGCCAGCGCGGCGACGAGGCTGCGCAGCAGCTCGCTCTTGCCGGCTCCGGTCGTGCCGGCCACCAGGCCGTGCGGCCCGTCGCCGATCAGGTCGATGTCCAGCGGACCGTCCTCGGAGAGGGCGAAACGCGTCACCAGTCGGGTGTCCCCCGAGCTGGTCTCCCATCGCCGGCGCACGTCGGCGGCCGCGGGCTCGCCCATCCCCAGCAGGGAGAGGAGGCCGACGTGGGCCGGGAGCGCCCCGCCCGCCAGCTGCAGGTCGGCATCCTCGAAGCGCGCCAGCGCAACGGCGCACTCGCGGGCGGACTCGGGCGACATCCCGGCGACCAGCAGCGGATCGATCCGCTGACCGGTCTGGGGCCGCAGCAGCCGCGCCTCGCCGGCCTCGTCGGCCAGCTCCACGACGGTCGTGCACGCCGCCGGCAGGCGCTCGCTGGTGCGGGCGATGACGATCCCCGACACCTTCTCGCCCGCGCGCAGCAGGGCGCGACCGGCGGCGCCCCGGCCCTCGATCAGCGCCGGGCTGTCGAGCACGGCCAACACCTGGCGCGGGTCGTCGGCGTCGCGGTCGGCCAGTTCGCCCGCCAGCGTCGCCCCCGCGTTCGTCCCCACCGCGAGCTGGCGCCCGGCGGCGCCGCCGGCATCGCGCGCGTGAGGCAGCCACTTGACCCAGTCCCAGTCATCGCGGCCCCCGTCCTCGGTGAGCACCGCGACGGTGAGATCAGCGGGCCCGTGCAGCACAGCCGCCTGGCACAGCAGTGCCCGCGCCAGGCTGAGGGCCTGGCCTCGCTCGCCGACGATCCCGACCACGCCGCCGTGGGCAAGGGGAATTTCCACCGGCGCCAGCTGCAGCCAGCCATGCTCGGCCAGCACCACCTCGGCCGCGGCCCCGGGAGTGTGGCGGTCCGCGAGCCGCGGACGGAACGGGACCTCGCCGTAGCCGGCCGAGAGGGCCAGAAAGTCATTGTCGGACGGACGTCGCTCCCACAGCCGGGGGTCGGGCGCGGTGGCGCGGCGGGCGATCTCGGCGAGATCGGGAAAGGACGCGCGACGGCGGGTCAGCTCCTCCTCGTGGCGCGCGGCGACGTCGCGCTTGAACGCCTTCATCTTGTCCTCGTAGTCGCGGCGGTCACCGCGGGAGGTGCGAGTCGCCTGCCGGCGCTGCTCCAGCCAGCTGCCGATGACCATCACCGGGCTGAGCAGGCAGAACAGCGCGAACAGGATGTTCTTGAGCACGAGGACCATGACGACGCCGAGGATGAGCGGGCCGAAGGCCGAGGCGAAGCTGAACCGCGGCCGGGAGGTCTCCTTGGGCTCCTCGGGCGCGACGAGCGCGTCGTCGCCGGCGGGCGGGCGGGTGCGCGGCGGCCGGTTGAACGGGATCGTCCCCGCCAGATTCGCCTGGCGCACGGGGTCGACGGGGAGCCCGGGGATCCGGGGCGCCACGATGAAGGCGACGTCGCCGGCCTCGAACACCGCCTCGAGCTCGACGTCGGTGGGCTGGCGGATCCGTCTGCCCTCCACCCACGTCCCGTTGACCGACTCGAGGTCGGTGACGGTGGCGCGCAGCCCACCGGGGCTCGGCTGGACGCGGAGGTGGCGGCGCGAGACGCCCTCATCGCTGAGCGTGAGATCGCAGTCGGCGTCGCGACCTACGACCACGCCCCCCGGCGCCAGCGGGATCGTCCGGCCCGCGTCGAAGCCGGCGATGACGCGCAGCTCGAGGACGGCCGGCGCGAGCTCTTGCGCCTCGGGAGCGCCGTCGGCCGGCTGGATGCGGGCCCCCTCATAGAGACCGATCTCGGTGAGCGCCAAGTCGACGTGGCAGAAACGGCCGTCCACGACGATGCCGCGAGCCTGCGCTGCATCGGGCAGGGCGTCGAGCAGGTCGCCCACCGTGGCGTCCTCGCGTCCGAGCCGGAGCTCCAGGTCCTCCGGCGCGCCGGCGTGGTTGTCCAGTACTACGCGCATCTAGTGCGAGCGACCACCATGCGGGGGTTGAGGCTACCGGGGGGCTGCGCGGGTCGGGTACTGCCCCGTCCATACCCCGGGACACTTCCGGACCCACACGCGCCGCCTGATACTCCACGCCATGTCCGGGTTCGTCGTCGATTCGCGCACGCTCGGCGCGGTGCGCGACACGCTGGGTCGCCTGCACGACCAGCTCGTCGGCATGCACACGGTCATCTGGCATCAGTGGGGCACTCTCGGCGGCCACGCGCTCGAGTCAGAGCTCGAGCACTTCTGCGGCACCTGGCACTACGGAGTCTCCGAGCTGGGCGGGCAGCTCCAGGACCTCTCGCGCCGCTTGGGCGAGGCCGCCAACGCCTACGAACGGATCGAGCAGCGGATCGTCCACGCCAGCGGCGGGTCAGCTACGGGCACCGGCGGCGCGCCCGTCACCTCGACCGGGTCGGGGCACGCGAGCACCCCCGTGCACCACCCCGCCGCCAAGCACACGAACTCGGGGCGCCACACCGCCAAGCACTCCGCGGCCCGCTATCACTCTGATCCGAGCGCGCCAGGCGGGACGCACTACTCCGGGGGCGCCGGGCTCGGCCCCGCCCCCACCGGCTCGCGAAATTCCGGTCACTCCGGCGAGAAGCACGGCGGCGACAAGCACCCGGGCGTCGGGTCCGGCACCACGGTGATCGGCGGCGGCCCGGATCACGGCACGGGCTCAGATCACGACGGTGGCTCGCACCACGGCGGCGGCGCCCAGCACAACGGCAACTCGGGGTCCGGCACCGGCACGACGGTGATCCCGCCGGGGTCGGCCGGCGGCTCACATCAGCCGGCCAAGCATCACCCGAGCGGCGGGTCGGGCACGGGAACCACGGTCATCGGCAGCGGCTCCACCAGCAGCAGCTCGGGCAACGGCTCGGGCACCACGACCATTGACGAGAAGATCCATCAGTCCGCGGAGCGCCAGCGCGCCGAGCTGGCTTCGGTGCTGAAAATGGTCAAGGACTGACCAGTACTCTAGAATCCCGGACGCTTGAGCAGGATCGCGAACGGACGACGCGGCGGGATTGGGTTGGCGCTGGCCATGCTGATCATGGCGGCTGTGAACGCCCAGCCTGCGCATGCCGGCACGTGGATGCAGGTCTCCTGCGTCAACCCGGACGGCTCGGCCGCCCCGAGCGAGGGGTGGACGGCGAGCGCGTCGGGCCCGGTGAACGGAGGCGGCACCGCCGGCACACAGTGCTCTCCAGGCACGCCGATGGTGGCCGCGCTCAGCGTGCTGTCGGCGGCGCCGGCGGGTTCGACCGAGTTGCTCACCTATCAGCCACCCGCGGGGTCGGCCCTCGTCGGGGGCTCGGTCGACGTCAACATGTCCGCGGACGGGACCGGCAGCGACGCAAACGGCGCCGCCGTGGCCAGGTCGGAGTTGTTCGAGCCGGTGATCAGCAGCTCGCCGTTCTTCCAATGCGTGGCCGGCTTCAAGATCTGCAGCGCGAGCGCCCCTGACTTCAGCGGAGTGGTGAACCTGCCCAATGACGCGCAGGGCGACCTCATCGCCCTGGTGACCTGTCAGGCCAACGACGGCACCGCCCCATGCGACGCGACTCCCAACAACAACGTCTGGGCGCAGGTGCAGGTGGTGTGGGCCCATCTGCTGCTCTCCAGCAGCGTCTCGCCGACCGGATCGGGGTTCGGCGGCAGCGCGCTGCAGCCCGGTGTCCGTGGCACCGGGCATCTCGTGTTCACCGCCGCGGAGTCGTCGGGACCCGGCATCTACACCTACTCGGTGGCGATCGACGGGCAGACCGTGTCCAGTGGGTCGCCCAATACCAACGGGGGTAGGTGTGTGCCCGTAGGGACCGACCCCGGGACCGGAGCGCTCATGTTCGACTACCAGCAGCCGTGCCTGGCCAGCGAGGTGGTCGATGTGCCGGTGCCCACCGCGGCCGTGCCCGACGGTTCGCACGAGCTGGCGGTGACGCTGACCGACGCCGCCGGCAACAGCTCCACGGTGCTCGACCAGACGATCACCACCTCCAACCCGCAGACCACGCCGAAGCCCAGGGGTCGGGGCGCCCTGCATGCCCAGTTCACGATCTCCTGGCGCTGGAACGGCGCCACGACGCTCCTGCGGTCGATTCGAGTCAGGGACCTGCCGCGCAAGGCCCGACTGAGCGTCCGCTGCGTCGGCAAGCACTGTCCGCGGCTGGGCTTCGCTGTCAGGGGCTCACGCAAGGTGACCAGGAAGCTGCGCAGCCTCGCCGGGCGCCACCTCCGCGCCGGCCAGACGCTGCTCATCACCGTCACCGCCCCGCACCATCGCGCCGAGCGCATCGCCCTCGACATCCTCGACGGCCGCAAGCCCGCGGCACGGCTGCTCACGCACTGATGCGCACGTCGTCCCTGCACCGGCTGTTGACGAGCGTCGTGGCGCTCGCGGCCCTGCTCGTGTGCGTCTCGGTCGCCCACGCCGGCACGTGGATCCAGGTCTCCTGCGTGAACCCAGACGGCTCGGCCGCGCCGAGCGAGGGCTGGACGGCAAGCTCCACAGGGACCCCCGAGGCGGGCTCGAGCGGCAGCGCGCGCTGTCCCATGTACGGCGAGCTGTCGCCGATCGGCGGAGCGGCCAAGGTCGGAGACAGCGAGTACGTGCAGTACACCCCGCCGGACGGCTCCAAGCTGATCGGCGGCGTGGTCAACATGACCATGACCGCCGACGGCGGCGGCCCCACCGGATCGGGGGACGCCGTCCTCTACGAGCCCGCGCTGGCGTACCCGTCAAGCGTCTTCTTCCAGTGCGCATGGGCGCTTCAGAACCAGGGGCCGTGCGGACCGCCGTCGAGCCCGAGCGACACCACGGGCAGCATCAATCTTCCGTCGGACGCCGGCGGGAGCTTCTTCGCCCAGGCGACCTGCGGCGGCAACGCCGGGGGGACGTGCAGCGACCATGAGAACGGCAGCTCGGCCAGCAGCCCCTGGTCAAGCGTGCAGGTGAACTGGGCGCACTTCAACCTGAGCAGCAGCGCGGTCCCGGCGGCCAGCGGCTTCAGCGGCACCGCTCTGGAACGGGGCGTGCGCGGGACCGGGAACCTGCTGTTCACCGCCACCGACACCGGCGGGCCCGGCGTCTACTCGGTCACCGCGACGATCGACGGCAACGCGGTGTGGTCCGGAACCCCCAACGCCAACGGCGGCGCGTGCGTCGCGGTGGGCTCGGACTCCGGAGCGCTCATGTTCGACTCACAGCAGCCGTGCCCGGCGGCCGAAGCGGTGTCGATCCCGGTTGCCACCGCCGGGCTGCCCGACGGCCAGCATGTGCTCGCGGTCTCGGTGACCGACGCCGCCGGCAACACGAGCCCGGTGCTCGACCAGACGATCACCACCTCCAACCCGCAGACCACGCCGAGGCCGAGCGGACGTCGAGCCCTGCACGCTCAGTTCACGATCTCGTGGCGCTGGAGCGGAGCCACCACGCTGCTGCGCTCGATCCGGGTCAAGCATCTGCTTCACAGCGCCCGGGTCACGGTGCACTGCGCGGGCAAGCACTGCCCCCGCCTCGGGTTCGCTGCTCACGGCCCGCGCAAGGTGGCCAGGAAGCTGCGCTCCCTCTCCGGACGCCGCCTCCGCGCGGGCCAGGCGCTGTTCATCACCGTGACCGCGCCCCACCACACGGCCGAGCGCATCGTCTGCAAGATCCGCGACGGCCTCAAGCCCCGCGCCCGCCTGCTGCGTTGACCCCGACCCGGTGCCGCGCCGGGGTATGACGCACTCGATACCTCGGGTCACTTCTCGGGCCCGTGCTTGCGCCTGATACTGGAGCGGTGATCGATCCCCTCAGTGACCCTCGGGCCGCGGATCTGCTGGCGGCGGTGCCCGCCGACGTCAGCACGCTGGCGTCCGCCTTCCACACCGCCGCCCAGGAGGCGGCCATGACCGCCACCGGGCTGCTGGCCGCCCGCCAGGACGGCACCTGGACGGGCCACGCCGCCGACTCGTTCCGCGACTCGATCGGCCAGGTCCCGTCCGAGCTCGAGCACATCAAGCTCGGCTACTCGGCGGTGGCCACCGCTCTCAGCGATTACGAGGTCACGTTGGCGCTCGTCCAGAGCGAGTTCGTCAAGGTGGTCGGCCAGCTCACCGACCTGAGCACGCAGATCGGCACCGCGCACACCGCCGCGACCAACGCGCAGAACGGGATGACGCCAGGCCACCCGATGTCGTTCAACGACCTGCGGCAGGCCGAGCTGGCGGTCGCCCAGGCGCGCCGGGCGCTCGAGGGCTATCACACCGAGGCCCACTCGTTGCGTTCACGGGCCTTCACTCTGCTTGACGAGTTCGATGCCGCCCGCGGCCTTTGCCGGGCCACGGTCCAGGCCGCGCAGCGCACGGCGCCGGTGCGGCCGCAGGCCGGCCAGGGCAAGCGCGTGACCGCCCCGAACGGCAAGCTTTCGGAAGCCGGAGGGGCGGTCTGGCAGATGACGCCGGTCGCCGGGGCGGGCGAGACGGCGCTGTCGCCCGAGGAGCGCAAGCGCATCGAGGCGATGATCCGGGCAGCCGACGGTCTGCTGGGCACGCCCTACGTCTATGGCGGCGGGCACGGGGCCGGCGGAGGCCTGGACTGCTCTGGCTTCGTGTCGGCGGTCCTGCGGTCCGGCGGTTTTCTCAACGGCGCGGTCACGACCGAGGGCTTTGCCAGCCAGCCGGGGATCGCGTCGGGCCCGGGCCGGTACGTGACGATCTACGACCGCACCGGGTGCGGCGCCAACGAGCACGTCATCATCAACATCAACGGTCGCTTCTATGAGTCAGGGGGCGGGAGCGCGAGCGGCGGGGCTCCGTTCGTGCACCAGTTCACCCCCAGCTCCGCCTACCTGGCGTCGTTCAACACGGTTCTGCATCCGGCCGGGCTATGAGCCCCGCGGGCCGGGAATCGCGTCGGTCCGTCACGCCGGCGGCCGGTGCATCGGGCCCGTGCCTCGGTCCGTCGCGCCCGCGACACCTTGTACGCTGGCCAGGTGCGGGCTCAGGAAAGGGCGGTCTTGGGAGCCGCCGTCAGCGCGACGGAGCTGCAGACCCTGATTCACGCAGCGCGGCGCGGCGCGCCGTTCCTGTTCCTGCGCGACGACAGTGGCAACCAGGTCGTCGTCACCCTCGACGGCGAGCGTCTGGTGCTGGGGCGCGCCCCGGGCAGCGACCTGGAGATCGGTTGGGATCCGCGCGTGTCGGGCGTCCACGCCCATCTGGAGCGGCGCGGCCCGCGCTGGACGATCGAGGACGACGGTCTGTCGCGCAACGGGACGTTCATCAACGGGGAGCGGCTGCGCGGGCAGCGCACGCTGCGCGACGGAGACGTGATCGGGGTCGGGGACACGGTCCTGGGCTTCCGGGATCCCGAGCCCGAGCCGGTACTGGCCACGATCTCCGTCCCGACGCTGTCGGCGCCCTCGGTCTCCGAGGCGCAGCGGCGCGTCCTGGTCGAGCTGTGCCGGCCGTTGGCCTCCGAGGAGTCGGCGGCCCCGGCGACCAACGAGCAGATCGCCGCCGAGCTGGTGCTGAGCCTGTCGGCGGTCAAGGGGCATCTCCGCGTCCTGTTCACGCGGTTCGGGCTCGAAGAGGCGCCCCAGAACCAGAAGCGGCTGCTGCTGGCGGAACGGGCGCTGTCCAGCGGCGCCGTCCGCACCGACGAGCTCTAGTACCAGCCGCCCCGGCGGGCGGGCCCGCGTCAGCCGCCGATGGTCGTCGTACCCGAGCCGCCGCTGCTACCGCCGCTCTTCTTGTGATGCGTCGGGGCGGGGCTCGTGGAGGCGGGCGGCGGGGTGTAGGTCGGCGCGGTGTACGCGGGAGCGGTGTAGGTGGGAGTCGACGACACCGTGCTGGGCGCGGCCGGCGTGACGGAGGCCGACGGCTTGGGCTTGTGCTTCCTGGGCTTCGGCTTGGGCTTGGGCTTCAGCGAGGCCTTGACCGGAGCGAACTCCGAGACGAGCTCTACGTTGATCTTGTGCGAAGCGCTCGCGTGCGTCACGGTGTCGGCGACAGGCGTCGCCGGCGGCGGCGTTGCCGCACGGGCCGGCGTCTCGTGGTGGACCGCGCGAGATACCAAGAACGCCGCACCGAACGCCGCCAGGATGCAGATGATGGCTGTCCCTGCCAATCGCACAGACAAATAGTACCCCGCATGGATCCTTCCTTCACCCGCTCTGCGCTGCCATCGACGCGTATACGGTGCAAAACCGGTGGATTGGGGGGATACTGTCGGTGATGCGATGTGCAGGAGAGGGGTGGATCGGCAGGAGGCCGATCGGTCGGACTCCATCGTGGCGTGGCCGGGATCGTCGGGTGGTCCGCTCCGGTCCAACGCTTCGTGCACGCGGTGCTGGGCACGCGCTACGCGACCAACGACCGGATCAGGCTCACCCTCAGCGCCCCCGCTATCGGACCGAGCGGGCCCAGATCACGATTCGCGACCGGCGGCGACCGGCGGTGAGGTTGCTGTGAGGCGCCTGCCGGTCACCCAGCGGGAGCACGAATGACCGACGAGCTCGAGCGCAGCGTCGAACTGCTGGAGCGGCTGCTGGGCGATCCGCAGCTGCGACGCCGCTTCCGCAACGACGCGGCCACGGTGCTGGCCGAGGCCGGTCTGCCGGAGCTCGCCGCCGGCCTCGGGCATGGCGGGCGCGCGCTGATGACGCTGGAGATGCGCGAGTCGCGCTCGAGCCTGGCCGGGGTGATGGTCGCCGCCGCCGCGGAGGGCGTCGACCTGGCCCAGTTCGCCGAGCACGCCGCCCCGGCGCTGGCGCGCGACGCCGGCCAGGCGATCCATGGGCTTATGCAGCAGCCCCATCACGCCGCGCCCAAGCCGGTCGCCGACGCGGCCCCGCAGCCGGCCAAGCCCAGTTTCGCGCCCCCGGCCGAGACGCCGACGCTCGCCCCGCCCGAGCCCAAGTCGGCCAACGCCGGCGATGCGCTGCCCAAGGGCCAGACGCGGGCGGCGGCCACGCCCGCTGGCGGGGCACAGCCTCAACCCGCCCCGGCCGCCCGACCAGCGGCGATGCAGACGCCCTCGCAGGGGGCCCGGTTGGTGACGGCGTCCGAAGGAGGGGCCGGCCGTCAGGCGGGCGGCGGCCATGGGGCGTCTCACCACAGCGGGTCCGGTGGGGCGGCGGTCTCTGGGCATCCGAGCCAGCCCGCCGGCCATCACCCCAGCGACGCGGCGCCGGTCGCGCCCGAGCCGGCCGACGGCGGCCCGGTGTACCCCGGCGACCAGGCCACCCCACAGCAGATCGCAGCCTGGATGGGCGCGCGCGCGCAGCGAGCCGGCCTGCCGCCCGAGCTCCCGGTGATGGCGGCGCTCACCGAGTCGGGGCTGCGCAACCTCTCCTACGGCGACCGCGATTCCGTCGGCTTCTTCCAGATGCGGGTGGGCATCTGGGATCAGGGGTCCTACGCCGGCTACCCGAGCAACCCGGAGCTTCAGATCCAGTGGTTCATCGATCACGCCGTCGCGGTCAAGAGCGAGTACCCGGCACTCGTCGACAACCCCAACAGCTGGGGTGAATGGGTGGCCAACATCGAGCAGCCGGCCGCGCAGTACCGCTATCGCTACCAGCTCCAGCTCTCCACCGCCCAGGCGCTGCTGCGCGGCGCCGACCTGAGCTCAGGGGCGCCGGCGGCGCCGGTCGCGCCGGCCGCGCCCCCGGTCCCCGTCGGCCAGGCGGCGCTGAAGGTGGCCATGCACTTCACCGGCGGCGGCCAGCCCGGGTCAAGCCTCGACACCGGCCCCACCTCGGCGGAGATGGTCCAGTACGCGTACGCCCAGCAGGGTGTGCAGGTACCCAAGGTGGCCGCCCAGCAATTCGAGATCGGGATCCCCGTCTCCGAGCGGCACCTCAAGCCCGGAGACGCGGTCTTCTTCGCGGAGCGCGACGGGTACGTCGACCATGTGGGGCTGTACGTGGGCAACGGCCGCTTCGTCACCGCCGCCGAGGGTGGCGGCGGCGTCCGGCTGGCCTCGGTCGCCGATCCGGGATTCGCGGGCCACTACGTCGGTGCTCGGCGCTACACCGCCCAGGCGCTGAGTGACCCGGCGCGCTACGCCCGCCCGCTGCCCACGATCAGCCCGAAGGGCTGATCAGCGCAGCAGCCGGGCCTTCGGCTTGGCGCCCCAGCGGATGTCGAGCTCGGCCCGTTCCGGCCGGTAGCCCGGTGCCCGGAGGGTGAGGATCACCTTGTTGCCCGCTCGGTAGCGCCGGCCGACCAGCGCGTGCAGGAGGTGGTGCACCCCGCGGATGCCCGTGGCGACGTCCTTGCCGCGATGGCGCGGGCAGCCATGCCCCTTGCACTGGACCTCGAGCTTGGTCCGATACGGGAAGCTCCCGACCTTGACCTTGCGCAAGCGGGTGGTGGCGCGGTCAAAGGTCCAGCTGATCGTCAGCTTGATGCGTAACGCGTGCGACCGCGGCTTGGGCGTCGGGACCGGGACCGGCACCGGCACCGTGACCACGGGGGCCGTCGTGGTGGTGGTCGTCGTCACGGGCGGGGCAGGCGGCGTGGGTGCGGGGCAGGTCACCGGCGCCGGGGCCTTGGGGGCCAGCGACACGCCCGAGCCCTTGTGGTAGGTGTGGCTGCGCCAGAGGACGGTGCCGTTGGGGGCGATGAGGTCGACGTTGCCGTCACCCAGCATCTCCAGGTAGGACCCAGGGTGCCCGTTGGTGGCGGTGGACCAGATCGCGTGGCCCGTCTTGTCATAGACGACGAGGTTGCCGTCGGTCTGCATCGAGGCGTAGGCGCCCGGATGGCTCCAGGTCTTGGCCGACCACAGCTCGGTGCCCGACCCGTCGAACAGCGCCAGGTTCCCGTCGGTGAGCATGACCAGCCGATAGGCCTCGGGCGAGCGGGAGTAGATGCTCCAGCCTGACTTCAGCAGGTCGCCGGCGCGCATCTTGTTGACCGGGGCGCCGTCGGACCAGCTGGCTGCGGTGTTGCCGTAGATGACGAGGTTGCCGTCGTTCTGCAGCACCAGCCGCGGACAGCCGACCGTGGGGCTGTTGGAGCTCCACACCGCGGTGTTGGTCGGGTCGTACATGACCAGACTGCCGTTGACCTGCATCACGGCCCGCGCTCCCGGGTACTGGTAGGTGCCCGTCGACCAGAGCGTGCGGATCCCGGGGATGGTCTCGTCCAGGTTGCCGTTCTTGGTCACGACCAGGTGGTAGTGGCCGTCGGGCGATTGCAGATAGTTCGGGTAGCTGAGCACGCCGTTGGCGCTCAGCGTGCTCGGCGGCGGCGCGGTCGCCGCGGTCGCGGACATGACCGCTGCGGTCAGCAGGCCGATGACGCCCGGCACCAGGATGGCGGCGCGCCGCACTCCCTTGCCGGCCGCGCGCCCTCTGGCTGTCGTCCAAACGCGCCGCATCGCTCTCCGACCCTTCCTATACCCCGAACGCGCTGCGAGTTGCGCGGGTTCGGGTCACAGAGCGCTGAAGGTCAAGCGGGGTCCAGCTCGATCGACTCGATCGTGGGCGGGTCCACGGGACGATCACCCGCGCCCGTCGGGGTCCCCTCGATCGCGTCGACGGCGTCCATACCGGCGGTGACCTGGCCGAACACGGTGTGCTTGCCGTCCAGCCAGGGGGCGCTGTTGATGGTGACGATGAAGAACTGCGAGCCGTTGGTGTTGGGGCCGGCGTTGGCCATCGCCAGCGCTCCGCGGACCACCTTGTGCGAGTTGATCTCGTCCTCGAAGGTGTAACCGGGTCCGCCGGTGCCGATGCCCTCGGGGCACCCGCCCTGGATCATGAAGTCCGGGATCACCCGGTGAAAGATGATCCCGTCATAGAAGCCCTCGGAGGCGAGCTTGCGGAAGTTTTCGACCGTCTTGGGGGCGTCGTCGTCGAAGAACTCGAGCGCGATGGTGCCCAGGCTTGTGTTCATGTTCGCTGTGCTCATGCCCCGAGACTAGATGGTTGAGTCCGCGGCCGCGTGGTTGCCGGGGGAATCGGACACCCGCCCGCCGATCATCCGGATTCATCCGGCACGCGGGGTCGTGGACTCAACCATCAGGTGGGTCTCC
Source organism: uncultured Actinomycetota bacterium (assembly GCA_963708835.1). Classification (GTDB taxonomy): domain Bacteria; phylum Actinomycetota; class Thermoleophilia; order Solirubrobacterales; family Solirubrobacteraceae; genus Palsa-465. Next base: position 830,560 of record CAVPUB010000007.1, read on the forward strand.
GGTGGGCCCAGCGGCTGGTCGCGGTGGGCGCCGCCCCCTGGCGCCCGTCCGCGTGTCGTCTGGTTGGCGCCCTAGTTGTTGCTGGCGGTCTGGATCGCGTTGATCGCCGAGCTCACCGAGGTGACCGGGATCGTGCCCGTCCCGGGGATCGAGTTGGTGCAGCTCACCGTGCTGGCGCCCGCGCCGCCCGCGAGCTGAAGCGGGATCGATGCGGTGCTGTCCTGGCCGGCGGTGCCGGTGGTACCGACGATCGCCGAGCGCGTCACGGTGTTGGAGCCGACCGTCAGCGTGCACGTCACGGTGACGCGCTGGGGGGTCGCGCCGCTGGTGACGGTCGCCGCCGGGTTGGCGAAGGCCAGGTACGAGGGGCCGGCCGGCAGCGTCGCGCTGGTCACCGTCGTCGCGGTCGGGGTCACCGTCGCGGTGTTGCTCGTGGTCCCGAACTCCGCCGGCAGGGCGGTGTTGCAGGTGACCTTGCCGACCTGGTTGATGGTGGCGACGGCCGTCCCGGCCGCGCAGGTGCCGCTCACGCGCGCCTGCAGCTGGTTGGTGTTCGCGCGCACCAGACCCACCGAGCCGGGGTTGATCTTCTTGAAGGTGACGGCGTTGTTCTTGATCTTGCTGTTGGTCACAGCGTTGTTCTTCAGCTGCGCCGTGCCGACGCTGTTGTTGGGGATCGCGATGGCGGCGTAGCCGACGCCGCCCAGCGACATGAACAGGGCAGCGGATGAGATCACGATCGCCGCAGAGGGCCGACGGCTCATGAGGGACTTCAATGACAAGGAATTACCTCCCGGAGGTGGGTCGGTTGGGCTTTCACATCCACAACACGCGCCGGACACGCGAAGTCGCGGGCGGGTGCCCCTAGGCTGACACCGGCCTTACGCCAGGGCCGTGCCTGGGCGAGAAGTTGCAGCCCAGAGCGGGCGGCGGCTCAGGTGCGCGGCGCTCAGGTGCGCGGGCGCGCGGCGCTCAGGTGCGCGCGAGCTCCAGGCGCAGCACGTGCCCCCGGACCTCGGTGCCGCCGGTCTGCTCGATCACGCGCTCGGCGTCCTGCTGAGGCACCTCGACGAAGGCGAAGCGCTCGAGCACCCGGACGTTGCGCACGGACTCACCCTCGAGCTGCGTGGCGGAGGTGATGGCGTGGATGATGTCAGACGGCTCCAGCCCGGCGGCGCGGCCCCCGCTCACGATCACCTTCGAATAGATCCCCTCCCGCCCGTGGCCGTTGGCCGACACGCGCGGCTTGGAGTGCCGGCGCGGCGGCGCCGTGATCGGGGTCGGCGCCACGTGCGCGTCCTTGACCCACGGCGAGAGCTTGACGCCGGCGTGGCGCTCGATCGCCTGGATGTCGCGGGCCTGGCGCTTCTCGTAGAAGGTGATCGCGCGGCCGCTGCGCCCGACCCGGCCCGTGCGCCCGATGCGGTGCACGTAGACGTCGGGCGACGTGGGCACGTCGTAGTTGATGACGTGCGAGATGCCGGAGATGTCCAGCCCGCGAGCGGCCACGTCGGTGGCCACCAGCAGCGGGACGCTGCCGCCCTTGAAGGAGATCATCACCCCGTCGCGAGCGCCCTGGGTCATGTCCCCGTGCAGCGCGCGGACGTTCATGCCGCGGTCGCGCAGGGTGCGGTACAGCTGATCGGCGCGGATCTTGGTGCGCACGAACACGAGCGCCTGGTCGGGGCGCTCGGCATCCAGCACGTTGACGAGCGCCTCGGTCTTGTCGCGGGCCGCCACCTCGAGCGCGAACTGCTCGACCGTGTCGACGGTGAGCGTCGCCGTCTTGACCTTCACCGTGACCGGGTCATACAGGTACTGGTCGGCCAGGCGCCGGATCTCCGGAGGCATGGTGGCCGAGAACAGCGCGGTCTGCCGGCTGGACGGCGTGAGGGACAGGATCCGCTCCACGTCCTCGAGGAAGCCGAGGTCGAGCATCTCGTCGGCCTCGTCCAGGACGACGAAGCGGCACGCGTGCAGCACGAGCGAATGGCGGCTGATGAGGTCCTTGACCCGCCCCACCGTGCCCACCACGACCTGGCCACCCGCACGCAGCTGGGCCTGCTGGCTGCGGATGGGGGCGCCGCCGAACACGGCAACCACGTCGACGCCCTTGCGCTTCCCGTACGCGCGAAGGGCCTGGGTGACCTGGATGCACAGCTCGCGGGTCGGCGTGAGCACGAGCCCCTGCACGTCGTCCTCGTCGGGATCGACGTACTGGAGCATGGGCAGCCCGAAGGCCGCCGTCTTGCCCGAGCCCGTCTGCGCCTGGCCGATCACGTCCATCCCCTCGAGCAACGGCGGAATCGCCTGCTCCTGAATGGGGCTCGGCGCGTCGTAGCCGACGTCCTTGAGCGCTGCGAGGACGGTGTCGGAGAGGCCGAGATCGGCAAAGGTGGTCATCGAGGCCTCGGACGATAGTTCACAGCGGCGGTGCGGGGGTTTCGCGGTGTTACCGGTTGGTGATGACGGCGACGCGCGCAGCGTTGGCGGGAGGGGTCGCAATGGCACGGGGCATGAAGCGGCTCAACGACGGGCTGGGGAGAGCGGGGGCGGCTGCCGCAGCGCGGCGGCGGGCTCAGACCGCTTCCGCCAGGCGGAGATGCAGACTGTGTCATCTGGTGCACCGTATGCGGGCTTAGATTGCAGCACCCCCCGGCCAGCCCCTCCGCAGTTCGCCGTTGACGTTCGCCGGCGCTTCTCCCCCGGCTTCGCGGAGACAGGCCCACAGGCCCGCGCAGCCTTGACATGAGATGCTTCGGTGGCTAAACTTCGGTTCCGAAACTTTAGGAACCAAGTATTTGTGACGACAACCCCGTATATGGCCTCTTCTTCTTCTGATTCCAACCGCATCGACGCTTATGTGTGGCGCATCAGCGCCGTGGTGGTCCTGGGTTCGATCATGTCGATCCTCGACACCACGATTGTCAACGTCGCGCTCGACACCCTTTCCCGCGACCTTCACGCCACGATCGACAACATCCAGTGGGTGGCGACCGGCTATCTGCTCGCGCTCGCCGCGGTCATCCCGGTCACCGGTTGGGCCGCGCGCCGCTTCGGCGCCAAGCCGGTCTACCTGACCTCCCTCATCCTCTTCACGCTCGGCTCCGCGCTGTGCGGCCTGGCCACCTCGACGACCGAGCTCATCGTGTTCCGCGTGCTCCAGGGCATCGGCGGCGGCATGATCCTGCCCGTCGGGCAGCTGATGATGGCCGAGGCCGCCGGCCCCAAGCGCATGGGCCGAGTCATGAGCGTCGTCGCCGTCCCGGCGATGCTCGCCCCGATCCTCGGCCCCACCATCGGCGGTCTGATCCTCGAGAACGCCTCGTGGCGCTGGATCTTCTACGTGAACGTCCCGATCGGCATCATCGCCGTCATCTCCGCGGCGCGCATCCTGCCCAAGGTGGCCCGCAAGCCGACCGAGGCTCTGGACTACAAGGGCCTGGCGATGGTGGCCATCGGCCTGCCGCTGATCACCTACGGCCTGGCCGAGGTGGGCACGACCGGCAGCTTCACCGCCACCCGGGTCCTTGGCCCACTGCTGTGCGGTCTGGCTCTCGTCGCGGCGTTCGCGGTCTACGCGCTGCACGTCAAGCGGCCGCTGCTCAACCTGCGCCTCTATGCGCGCCCGACGTTCTCCACCGCCTCGATCGCCATGTTCTGCATCGGCGCCGCGCTGTTCGGCGGCATGATCCTGCTGCCGCTGTACTGGCAGACGATCCGCCACGAGAGCGTGGTGGTCACCGGTCTGCTCACCGCGCCCCAGGGGATCGGCGCGGCGATGGTGATGCCCCTCGCCGGCAAGCTCACCGACCGCTTCGGCGGCGGCCCGTTGGCCCTGTTCGGCGTGGTGCTCACCGCGGCGGCGACGATCCCCTTCGCCCTCATCGGGGCCCACACCCCGATCCCGATCCTGTGCGTCGCCATGGTCGTGCGCGGCATCGGCATCGGCTTCGCGTTCATGCCCGCCATGACGGCCGCCTTCGCCTCACTCGAGCGCAGCGAGCTGTCGGACGCGACGCCCCAGCTCAACGTGCTGCAGCGGGTCGGCGGCTCGATCGGCATCGCGGTGTTGTCCGTTGTCCTGTCGCGCCATCTGGCCGACGCGCACACCCTGGCCGCCGGCGCCGCGGCCTATGGCGCAGCGTTCTGGTGGGCGACCGGCCTGACCGCGCTGGCCATCATCCCCTGCGTCATCCTCGTCCGGGCTGAGCGCGCCGCCAAGCGCGCCCAGGCCGCGGCGGTGGAGGTGCCCGAGGAGGCGCTGGCGGAGGCGCTGGCGGCATGACCCCGACCCCCGCCAAGACCTCGCCGGGGTCCACGCTCGACGCCGACATGCGCCCGGCCGCCAGGGACCTCGGCCAGGCGCTCAAGCGCTGCCTGAGCGCGGTGCGCCGGCTGCGTGGACGTGAGAACCGCGCCCACGGCGAGCTGTCAGATGCCCAGTACGGACTGCTGTTCAACCTCGTCGACCACCAGGCGCTGCCGACGAGCGAGCTGGCCTGCCTGGCCAACCTCTCGCCGGCGACCGCCACCGGGATGCTCGACGGGCTCGTCGCGGCGGGCCTGGTGGAGCGCACGCGATCCGAGCGCGACCGCCGCGTCGTGCTTACCTCGCTGACCGCGCACGGCCGGGCTCTGGTGGACGCGCGTCACGCCGAGTTCGCGCCGCGTTTCTCCGCCGCCCTCGCGGAGTTCACCGACGACGAGCTGCGCACCGCGGCGGCCGTGTTCGCGCGCCTCGGCGCCATGTTCGACGAGATCCACCCCAGCGCCGAGGACTAAGCGCCCACGGGGCTGACCACGCCGTCCAGGTGCGGCGTGTCGCGCTTGGCGTCGCGCACGCCGAACGCGATGGCGCCGTCGCCGTCCTCCACGGCCTCCGCGAAGGCCACCGTCGCGGGCAGCACGATCGGCTTGCGAAACGCGACCTCCACCGTGTAACCCCGTCCTCGCCCACCCAGCCTTGGGCCGAGCGCCGCAAGGCAGCGGGCCTTGGTCCACATGCCGTGGGCGATAGCGCCGCGAAAGCCGAACAACCGCGCGGTCAACGGGTGGACGTGGATCGGGTTGAGATCTCCGGACACCGACCCGTAGCGGCGCCCCAGGTGACCGGGGCAGCGCCAGGTCGCCGTTGCCGGCAGCTGCTCGCTTGAGGGGACCGGCGGCGGCGGCGACGCGACCAGGCCATGTGACGGCGCCTTGCCTCGGCTCAGGTTCGTCGAGGACTCCTCCCATACGAGCTCCTCGCCCACCCGCGCCTCGGTGCGGACGGTGAACTGCCGGCCGCGCGGGTGGGGCTCGAGCGGGGTCGCCCAGACGCGCAACGACAGCCGCTCGGAGGCGCGCAACGGGCGGTGCACGGTGATCGAGTTGGCGATGTGCACCAGTCCCATCGCCGCCAGCGGAAAGTGGCCGTCGGTGATCAGCGCGAGGTGCATCGGAAAGGCCAGCATGTGCGGGTAGGTCGCCGGCAGCGTGTCGGAGAGGTCAAAGCCGCAGACCTGGTCATAGACGGCGAGGCGGTCGGGCTCGACGGCGACATCGGCCCGTGTCAGTGCCCGGTCGGGAACCTCGCCGCCGCCTCCCCCCACCCACGGCAGCTTGCCCGCGCCCGGGATGACGGCCAGGCTCGCGCGCGCGAACAGGGGCAGCATCGAGGGTGAACCCCGCAGTTCCTTGTCGGCCATGGCGCGACTCACGCCCCGATCAGGCTCTGGCCGCAGACGCGGACGATGTTGCCGGTGACCCCTGCCGAGCCCGGGCCGGCGAACCACGCGACGGTCTCGGCGACGTCGACGGGAAGCCCGCCCTGCGAGACGCTGTTCATGCGCCGGCCGGCCTCGCGGATCGCGATCGGCATCGCGGCGGTCATCTGGGTCTCGATGAACCCGGGCGCGACCGCGTTGATGGTCACGCCGCGCTTGGCCAGCGCCGGGGCGTAGGCCTGGACGAATCCGATGACGCCGGCCTTGGAGGTGGAGTAGTTGGTCTGGCCGGCGTTGCCGGCGATGCCGCTGATCGACGAGACGCCGACGATCCGGCCGTTGCGGCGGACGGCATCGCGGGCCAGCAGCTCCTCGGTGATGCGCTGGGGCGCGGTGAGGTTGATGGCGATCACCTTGCTCCACTGCTCCTCGGTCATGCGCCCGAGCGTCTTGTCCCGGGTGATGCCGGCGTTGTGCACGACGACGTCGACCCCCTCGTGGTGGCCGAGCAGGTGGCCGGCGATCACTGCGGGCGCGTCTTCGTCTGTGATGTCGGCGGGCAGGAAAGAGCCGCCCAGCCGGACGGTGACCGCCGCGAGCTCGTCGGCCATCGCCGCCACGTCGAGCCCGACGACGTGCGCACCGTCGCGGGCGAGGACCTCGGCGACGGCGGCGCCGATCCCGCGCGCCGCGCCGGTGACGAGCGCCACCTTGCCGGCCAGCGGCGCGTCCCAGTCGAACTTGCCGGCCGGGGCGGCGGCCGAGCCGACGCGGATCACCTGGCCGGAGACGAACGCCGACCGGGGCGAGAGCAGAAAGCGCAGCGTCGACTCGAGCTGGCCCTCGGCCTTGGGCTTGACGTAGACCAGCTGCGAGGTGGCGCCCTTCTTGACCTCCTTGCCGATGGCGCGCGCCAGGCCCTCGAGCGCTCGTTGTGCGATCGCCATCGGCGGGGTGGCGCAGTCCTCCGGCGAGGTACCGAGGATGATCACGCGGCCCGAGGGAAGGACCCGGCGGATGGCGGGTCCGAAGAAGGCCCACGCCTGCTCGAGCTCGTCGCTTGACGCGATGCCGGTGGCGTCGAAGACGAGCGCCTTGAACCGCTGATCCTCGGGCGCCACCTCGGGGTTGAACAGGCCGGCGTCGAGCTTGGCCTCGGCGGCTGCGGCCCGCAGGTCCTCATCCATGAGGGTGGACACGTCGGCGCCGACTGCCTTGAGCACCTTGGCCACCGGCGCGGCCAGCCGCGACGCGCCCCCCGCGGCACCGAACAGCACGGGGCCGCTGATGACCGGGGCGCCGGGCTCGAACCTGTCCAGCCGCGGCGGCTGGGGCAGCCCGATCTGCTTGGTGACGAGCTTGCCGATCGGGGTGTTGACGAGCTGGGCGTAGCGGTCAGTCATGGGCAGCCTCCATGATCGCGGTGACGCCGAGTCCGCCGGCGGCGCAGATCGAGATCACACCGCGCGCGGGGCGCTCCGGGTCGGTTTCACTCAGGGCCTTGGCGAGGGCCGCGACGATGCGCCCGCCGGTCGCGCCGAAGGGGTGGCCCGCCCCCAGCGAGCCGCCGTGGACGTTGAGGCGCTCGCGGTCGATCGCGCCCAGGGGCGCGTCGAGGCCGAGGCGCTCGGAGCAGAACACCGGGTCCTCCCACGCCCTCAGGGTGCACAGCACCTGTGCCGCGAAGGCCTCGTGGATCTCATAGAGGTCGAAGTCCTGCAGGGTGGCGCCGTTGCGCGCGAGCATTCTCGGCATGGCGTACGCGGGCGCCATGAGCAGGCCCTCGCGCTTGTGGACGTAGTCCACCCCGGCGGTCTGAGCGTCGGTGAAGTAGGCCAGCACCGGGATGTCGTGGGCCTTGGCCCACTCCTCGGAGGCGAGGAGCACGGTGGAGGCGCCGTCAGAGAGCGGGGTCGAGTTGCCGGCGGTCATCGTCCCGTCGGGCCCGCCGAACACCGGCTTGAGCTTGCCCAGCTTCTCCACGCTGGAGTCCGGGCGCAGGTTCTGGTCGCGCTCGAGGCCGAGGAACGGAGTGACAAGGCCATCCATCCAGCCCGAGTCGTAGGCGGCGGCGAGGTGGCGGTGGCTGGCGGCCGCCAGCTCGTCCTGCTCCTCGCGCCCGATCCCCCACTCGGTGGCCATGATCGCGGTGTGCTCGCCCATCGACAGCCCAGTGCGGGGCTCGGCGTTGCGCGGGATCGCGGGGACGAGCTGCTGCGGGCGCAGCTTGGTCAGCGCTCTCAGGCGCCCGGCGTTGGACTTGGTGCGGTTGAGCTCGAGCAGCACCGCCCGCAGGTCCTCGTTGACGGCGATGGGCGCATCGGACGTGGTGTCGACGCCGCCGGCGATGCCGGAATCGATCTGGCCCAGCGCGATCTTGTTGGCGACGAGCACCGTGGCCTCCAGGCCGGTACCGCAGGCCTGCTGGATGTCGTAGGCGGGCGTCTCTGAAGCGAGCCTGGATCCGAGGACGGACTCGCGCGTCAGGTTGAAGTCGCGGCTGTGCTTGAGCACTGCGCCGGCGGCGACCTCACCGAGCACCTCGCCCTCCAGGCCGAAGCGCGTCACCAGGGCGTCGAGCGTCGCGGTGAGCATGTCCTGGTTCGAAGCACGCGCATAGGGGCCGTTCTGGCGGGCGAAGGGGATCCGGGTCCCGCCGAGGACCGCCACGCGACGGGCGGTGGCATTCATCTCTGCTGCTCCTCGATCGTGTAGTTACGCATCCGTAGCTTACCCGTAAGTTACGGTTCTGTAGCTTGCGTTCCCGATCGGTCAGCTGTGGTCCGTGGTGGTGGTGAAGGCGCCGCCGCCGGTGGCCCGGCGCACGAGGCGCGGCGCCAGGATGCGCAGCGCCGCAAAGACCCAGTAGAACCGTGGCACGTAGCGCTCGGGCCGCCCGCCCGGGCCGGCCTCGAGGATCGCCTCCGCCACCGCCTCGGGCGAGGAGACCATCCACCGCGTCGCGCGGCGCGCAAGCAGCTCGGTGGTGGGGAAGCCCTCGGTCTTGACGAAGCCGGGCAGGACCAGCCCGACGTGGATCCCGTGCTCCCGTTCCTCCAGGTGCAGCCCGTCGGTCCACCCGGCCAGCGCGAACTTGGCCGCCGAATACGCGGCGGCGCGGGGGCGAGCGACCCGGGCCGCAGTGCTGGCCACGTTGACGATGCTGACCGGCGCGCGGTGGCCCTCCGCGGTGGGTGGCGCGGACGCCGCGGTGGCCCTCAACAGGGGCAGCAGCGCTTCGGTGAGCCGGACCGGCGCATCGAAGTCCAGCGTCATGTGGCGCTCGACATTGGCCCATCCCGCATCGCCGAAGCGCCCGCGCCACGAGGCGCCCGCGTTATTGACCAGCAGGTGAAGCGCGCCGTGCTCGGACTTCACCCGCTCGCGCACGCGGCCGGGCGCCTCGGGATCGGTGAGGTCGACGGCGATCACGGTCGCGCCGCCGATCTCGCCGGCGAGCGCCTCGAGCCGGTCCTGGCGGCGAGCGACCAGGATCAGACGGGCATCGGGCTCGCGCGCCAGCCGGCGGGCCGTCGCCGCGCCGATCCCGGAGGACGCGCCGGTCACCAATGCCACGAACGCCATCGCCGGCAGGCTACGCGACCCACGCCGCGGCGCGCTCCGAGACCCGGCACTGCTTGGACGCACCAGTTGCCGGGGTATCACTGGCGGGTGAGTCACAGCACGCTGGCCCTCCTCACCGTGCCCATCGTCACCGGCGTGATCGGCTACGTCACCAACTGGACCGGCGTCCTGATGCTGTTCTACCCGGTCCGCTTCCGCGGGTGGCGGGTCCCCGGCGTGCAGGCGCTGGTGCGGCTGTTGCCCCACAAGCTCCAGCAGATCCCCGGGGTCATGGTCGGCGGGATCGGCTGGCAGGGGATCGTGCCGTCCCGCGCGGCGAAGATGGGCAGCCTGGCGGTGGACAGCGGCATCGCCAAGATCGGACGGCCGAGCGAGTTCTTCAACCAGCTCGAGCCCGACAAGATCGCCGAGCAGATCATCGTCTCCGCCCGCCAGGAGCTGCCCGCGATCGTGGACGGGATCATGGAGCGCGAGCAGCCCCGGCTGTGGCGGGAGCTGCCCCCGCAGATCAAGGACATGATCGAGGCCCGGGTGCTGGGACAGCTCCCCGCGGTCGTCCACGAGCTGACCGACGAGATCGGCGAGCACATCGAGCAGCTCGTCGACGTCAAGCTGATGGTGATCAAGCGCTTCGACCCCGAGCTGGCCAACCGGGTCTTCCTGGACATGGGCCAGCGCGAGCTGACGTTCATCAAGAACTTCGGGTTCGCATTCGGCTTCGTGCTCGGGATCCCGGTCGCCGTGGTCACCCACTTCGTGACCTTCTGGTGGCTGTTGCCGACCCTGGGCGTGGTCATCGGCTACGTCACCAACTGGGTGGCGCTGTGGATGATCTACGAGCCCGCCGAGCCGCGACAGTGGGGACCGGTACGGGTCCACGGGCTGTTCATCCGCCGCCAGCACGACGTCGCCGAGGTGTACGCCACGATCGTCGCCGACGAGATCCTCACCGTGTCGGAGTTCGGGTCAGAGCTCCTGACCGGCCCGCAGTCAGATCGAACGCGGGCGCTGGTGGAGGATGCGCTGCGCCCGGCGATCGACCGCGCCGTCGGTCCGGCCCGGCGCGCGGTGCGCGTCGCGCTGGGGCCCAGCCGCTACGAGTCGCTCCGCGAGTCGTTCGCCACCGAGCCGGTCGATCAGATGATGGAGCCACTCACCGACCCGGCGTTCAGCCGGGAGCAATCGGCCACGATGCGTAAGCTCATCACCGATCGGATCCGCGAGATGTCGCCCACCGATTTCGGCGAGCTGCTGCGCACGGCCACCCGTGAGGACGAGTGGCTGCTGCTGGTCCACGGCGCCGTTCTGGGCCTGGCCGGTGGTCTCATCCACCTGGCTGTCTTCGGATGACACCATGGCGGCAGCCCGATGACGCTTGAGCGCGAACCACCACTGGAGGGAGTCGTCGTCGACGAGGGCGGCCCCGCGCTGGACGCCGCGCTGCTGCGCAGCGCCCCGGCGCTGGCACGGACCGCCGCCGGCCTGTGGTGGCAGGCGGCCCGGTGGGGCGCCGCGCAGTCGGTGCACGCGAGCGGCCGGCTGGCGCGCGCCGCCGCCGACCCGTCCCGGTCTGCCCACCTCCTGGACGACCTCGGCCGGGAGCTGCGTCGCTACACACGGGACCTGCTGGGCGTCAGCGAGCTGGCGGAGCGCATCGCCCAGCTCACGCCGCCCGACGGCCCCGAGCCCGAGCCCGACGACGGCGTGGTCTCCGAGCGGGAGGGCCTCCGCCGCCGCGGCGCCCAGCTGTTGGCGCAGTCAGCGCGCATCGACTCCGACGACCGGGCGCATCCCGCCTACGCGCGCATTCTCACCGAGCTGGCCCCCGACGAGGGCCGCATCCTGCGTCTGCTCGCCACCGACGGCTCGCAGCCGGCCGTCGATGTGCGCACCGCCAACCTCATCGGGATGGGCTCCGAGCTCGTGACCGGCGGCATCAACATGATCGGGGCGCAGGCCGGGTGCCAGCACCATGCGCGCGTGCCGGCGTACCTCAACAATCTCGAGCGGCTGGGACTGGTGTGGTTCTCACGTGAGCCGGTCGGCGACCCCGTCGCCTATCAGGTGCTCGAGGCCCAGCCGGAGGTGCTCGACGCCATGCGCAGCGTGTCGCGGGCCAAGACCGTGCAGCGCAGTATCCACCTGACGCCATTCGGGGAGGACTTCTGCGCGGTGTGTCTCGGAGCCCCTGCTTAGGACGCTAGCTCGCCGTCCTCACCGCGCTCGCAGCGCGAGCTCGAGCTCGAAGCGCCCGTCCCCCGTGTCCATCACGTCACCGAGCAGTTGCCGCAGCTTGGCGATGCGATAGCGGACGGTCTGAGGATGGACGTGGAGTTGCTGTGCGATCGCCGGGGTGTGGCGCTGGTTCGCCAGCCACGCGGCGAGCGTCTCGGTGAGACGATCGCGCTCTCCGGCGGCCAGGTCATCGAGCGCAGCCAGGCGCGAGCGGACGAGCAGTCCCGCCAGCTCCCGGTCCTGGAGGAGGATGAGCTCGGCCAGGTGGTCGACGGCGCGGACGGGACCGCCGCCGCCCGGGACGACGGCGAGCGCCAGCCGCGCCCAGCGCAGCGATCGGTGCGCGCCGGCGATGGCGACCGTGGGGCCGACGGCGGCGGGCTCTCCCGCGAGCGCGCGGTCCACAGCGGCGCGGCGGCCCGGGGCATCGGGATCGGGCAGGACCAGCCAGGGCCCGTCCCCGTCGGATCCGCTGAGGACGTCGAGGTCGAGGCGCCGCGCCACGGCGGCCGGGTCCTCACCGGCGAGGGCCACCACGGCGAGCTCATGCGGCAGCGACCACTGCGCGAGGTCGGCGATACGGACGACGGTCTCGGGATCGTGGCCGGCCGGATCCAGCAGTGCGGCCGCCAGGCGCCGGCGACGGCGCTCGCGTTCGCCGGCGTCGTCGGACTGGATGCGTAGATAGCCCTCGACGACATCGGTGGCCAGTTCGTCTCCGTAGACGAAGATCGCCTCGGCGAGCGAAATGGTGGCCGGGGCCGAGACGCCTGCGCGCGTGGCCACCTCGGCGGCTCCGCGCCACGCGGCCCGGATGCCGCTGCGAAACGCCGCCCGCAGGTCGTCGAGGCTGCGGCCGGCCTGATACTCGGCCTCGCCGAGCATCCGCCACAGCTCATCCGTGTCGCTCGCCGGACGCTCCCCGCGCTCCACCGCGTCCAGAAAAGCGCGGATCGCCTGCTCGACCCCCAGGCGCAGCGCCATCCCCTCCGGGGAGCCGAACACCTCGCCGTAGATCGGGCTCGCTGCGCGCACCGCCTCGATGATCCCGTCGGCGAGGGGACCCAGCTCGTTGCGCACGGCGGCGATCGTGTCCGCCGGAAGGGACTCGGCGATCCACTCGCTCATTGTCATATTGTGACAAACGGTCGGCCCATCGACGTTGTCTCAGCCCGCAGACACGTCCTCGGGCACAGCACTACGGTTTCCGGCATGCCTCGGAGAAGCATCACCCAGACGCACGAGCGCATCGCTCAGCTGGGCTGGGAGCCCGAGTACCACCAACCCGCCGTGCGCTACCCCACGCGTTACCGGTTCCCGCACAAGGCCAAGGACCCGATGCGCCACATCATGCGCGAGTACCTGCCAATGGAGCTCGAGAAGGACGAGCGCGTCTATGGGGGCCATGACGCGGCCGTCCGCGCCGACATGCCCCACAGGGCCCACGAGCGCTGGCTGGAGATCCTCAAGCCGTTCATCGTCATCACCAACTACGCCGAGGTGGCCGCGGGACGCTGCATGTCGATGCTGATGAGCGCGGTGCCCAACAACGAGCTGCGCAACGGCTACCACGTCCAGTTCGTCGACGAGATCCGCCACACCGGGATGCAGATGGCCCTGGCCCGCTGGTACGCCCAGAACGTCCCGGATCCCGCGGGGTGGAACCTCGGGCCGAAGGCGTTCTCGGGCTCGGTGCTCACCAACCCCGGCCTCAACATGCTCTCTCACTTCATCGTCGGGGACCCGATCCAGTGCGCGTTCACGCTCCAGGTGGTGGCCGAGACGGCGTTCACCAACGTCGTGTTCGTGGCCACCCCCGACGTGGCCGCCCGCAACGGCGATTTCACCCTGCCGACGACCTATCTCAGCGTCCAGTCAGACGAGGCGCGCCACATCTCCAATGGCTACGCGACGCTGCTCACGGTGTTGCAGGACGACCACAACGCGCCGTTGATCGAGCGCGACCTGCAGCAGGCCTTCTGGATCAACCACGCCTTCATCGACGTCTTCAGCGCGGTGGTCATCGAGTACTTCTCGCGCGATCGCTCGGACCCCGAGTGCTTTCTGGACAAGTGGGACCGGTGGGTGCGCGACGACTGGCACCGGGCCTACATCATGAAGCTGGGCAAGCTCGGGCTCGACATCCCGCCCGACATGTTCGATCGCGCCCGCGAGCGGCTGGTGGCCGGACTGCACCACCGGCACGCGATCCTGGCCTTCGCGGGCTGGCCGTTGAGCTTCTGGCGCTTCGATCCCCTCGACGAGCGCGACTTCGAGTGGTTCGAGTCCAAGTACCCCGGCTGGTATGCCCAGTACGGAGGGTTCTGGGAGGCCTTCCGCCAGGGCGCGGATCCGCGCAACGGCTTCCTGCCGCTGGACTTCATCAACATGGCGCCGCCGTTCTGCTGGACCTGCCAGGGGCTGTGCGTCAACGAGGCCGACCGGGTGCATCGGATCGTCGCGCAGCGCACGCGCTTCTACTGCTCCAAGGAGTGCCGCTGGCTGGACGAGTCCAATCCCGGCCGCTACACCGGCGACCGCAACTACCTGGACCGCTACCACGGGTGGGAGGCCTCCGAGGTCATCCAGGACCTCGGGTTCGTGCGCTCCGACGGCGAGACCCTCATCGGCCAGCCCCATCTGCGCGACGAGCACCGCTGGACGCTGTCGGACATACGCGCCCACAACCTCAAGCTGATCAGCCCGAACATCCGGGTGGCCCTCGAGCTCGGCCTGCCGACGGGAGACTGGTCCGACGCGCCACGCTCCGATGGCGCGGTGCCGCTCGAGCTCGCCACCGGACTGCTGTGAGCGCGCGAGTCCGCTTCGAGCCCCTGGGCGAGGAGATCGACTGCGACGCCGGCGAGACGGTGCTCGACGCCGCCTTTCGCCACGGTTACAACCTCGCCCACGGGTGTCGCGAGGGCCAGTGCTCGGCGTGCAAGTGCTACCTGATCGACGGCGAGGTGGAGCTCAAGCGGTACTCCAACTTCGCGCTCTCAGACACCGAGCGCGACAACGGCTACGCGCTCATGTGCCGAGCCCTGGCGGAGTCCGACGTGACGATCGAGCTCCTGCACTACGACCCGGACAACTACCGGCTCGAGAACACGATCGGCGAGGTGGCGGCGACGGTGACCGCGGTGACCGCGCTCACCGACGAGATCGTCTCGGTGACGCTGTCTGTTGCGCAGGAGTTCACCTGGACACCCGGGCAGTACGTGGATGTGCACGCGGCGGGCGTCACGCGCTCGTACTCGATCGCCAACCTCCCGAACGCGTCCCCACCGACCCCCGTCGAGCTGATCGTCAGGCGCTATCCGGATGGACAGCTGTCGAGCCGGCTGGGCGCCGAGATCGTCGCGGGGAGCGAGTTGCGGCTGACCGGTCCGTACGGCACGCTGCGCTTGCGCCAGTCAGACCGACCGATCGTCATGATCGCCGGCGGGTCCGGAATCGGCCCGGTGCTGGGGCTGCTGCGACAGCTGGCGGCCGACGGCGGAGCGGGCGGAGCTCAGCTGTACTTCGCCGCGCGCGAGCCCTTTCTCCTCGACGAGCTGGAGGACCTGGGCTGCCGGCCGACGCTGTTTGACCGCGGGTCGCTGACCGAGGTGCTGCGGGTCGACCCCGACGCCGAGATCTACATGTGCGGTCCACCGGGGCTACTTGACGACGCCGAGGCGGTGGTCACGGCGGCCGGTGTCGACCCGGAGCGCATCCACGCCGACCGGTTCACTACTGCGGCGGCGGGAGCCGAGACGCCGGGGCGGGCGGCGTCCGAGCGCGAGTTCGCCTGGTTTGAGCCCGCCGGACGCCGCGCCACCCTCTACGAGGACGTCACCGTCGACACCCAGCCCTCGATCCACCGCCACCTTGCGCGCGGGTGGCCGGTGAGCTTCGCCGACGGGCGCGGGACCTGGAACGACGCGTCGACGGCGCTGCGCTGCACCGACTGGTTCGCCTTCCGCGATCCCGGCCAGCAATGGGAGCGGCCGTTCTACCAGGCCGCCGCCGCGGTCGAGAAGCAGCTGGAGAGCGCGCTGGCGTCGGCCGCCGAACAGGGGCTGATCGCGGACTTCACTCCCGACTGGGTCACGTTCCTGCGCACGTCGCTGCAGATCCCCGCCTTCGTGGAGCACGGGCTCTGGTTCGCGCTGGCCACGGCCGCGCGCGACTGCCTATCTGACTCGGTGGCGACCTGCGTGTGCCTGCAGGCGGCCCACAAGCAGCGCTCCGCGCAGGCGATCGTCCTCTACGCCATGGACCTCGAGCCCCACCTGGGATGCCCGCTGCCGATCGACGTCGCGCGCGAGGCGTTCCTGCGCGACCCCGCCTGGCAGCCGACCCGCCGCTACCTCGAGCGCCTGGCCGCCACGCCCGACTGGGCCGAGGTGATCGTGGCGGCCAACCTGTGCTTCGAGCCGGTCGTCGGGACACTGATCCGCCGTGAGCTGGGCACCCGCGCCGCCGCGGCCAGCGGCGACACCGTGACCCCCGTGCTGGCCCGTATCGCCACGCAGGAGTGGGAGTGGTCCCGGGCGTGGACGGTCGCCCTGGTGCGCTTCCTGGTATCCGACAAGGCGCACGGGGCCCACAACCGGGCGGTCGTTGACCGGTGGCTGGAGACCTGGGCGGGGCCGGCGCGTGAAGCCGCGGCGGCGGTGTCCGACGCGGCGGGCCAGGTGGGCGAGTACGCGCGGCGCACGGTGCACGACGCCCTGAGTCCGGCGACCGACGACGCCGCGGGCCCGGCGAACGGGCGCGGTCGGCGAGCGGCATCGGCGAGACCCCGGCGCGAGGCCTCCACCGACGGCTCCCATGACCACGTCGGCATCGTCATGGCCAAGAGCGCCGAGGGCGACGCGGTGGCCCGCTTCTTCTCCGGGCGCGCCGAGGTGATCGAGCAGCCCGCCTTCTGGGAGATCCGGGCCGCCCACCGCCTGGTCGTTCCGTACGCCGAAGTGTCCGAGGAACTGGGCTACGACATCGACGCCTACTCCATCCAGCACGAGATGTCGACGCACTACGGGCGCATGGTCGCGACCGACGACGCCCTGATGCTGTTCGCCGATCCCACCGAGGCGATGGAGCACCTTCTGTCATGAAGCGGGCCCTGGCACGGTGGCTGGCCCGCCGCGACCGCGGCCGCGTGGCGCACGCGCTCATCCTGGCAGCGCTCCCGCGGGCGGTCGCCCGGCGCTTCGACGCCTCTGCCGCGGCCGACCTCGACGCCACCTTGGAGCTGGCCGTCCGCCACGATTCGCGCCCGGCCAGCTACGCACTGGCCATCACCGCCTCCCACTGCGCGGTGCGCGCGGGCGCCCCCGCCGAGGCCGGCGCGCGGGCGGCGATCGGCGCCGACGATCTCATCCTGCTCGCCGGCGGCGCCGTGACATGGCCGCAACTGCTCTCCAGCGGCCGCTTCCAGCTCACCGGAGACCCCTTCCTGGCGCTGCGCTTCGCCAGTCTGTTCCGGCTCCCGGTCGTGCTGGAGCCGACCTCGGCTCACGACCCTCTACGCCGGCAGCCGGCCGCTAGTTGACGCCCTCGGCGAAGAGCCAGTTCGGCTCGTAGCCGTCGAACACGACGCTGCGCGTGAGCGGCAGGCGCGGCTTGACGATCACGCAGTAGGAGTGCTTGGCGTCCTGGCTGGGGACGCAGGTGCGGTACATCGAGCCGGCCTGGATCGTGAAGGTGTCGGTCCGCTGGGCGTTGGCACGAAACGTCTGCGGCGCGTGGTCGCCGATGAAGGCGACAGCGCGGACGATGGCGTCACGGAGCGAGCGCTGGTTGGCGACGATTCCGGGGTGGCGCGCGAGCCCGATGGCCAGTAGGCCCGCGGTGACGAGGGCGACGGCGATCGTCCCCCCGTAGTTGCGGGCCACGCTCACCGGCATGTCGGTACGGCGGCGGCGCAGCAGCAGGCCGAAACCGCGCGAGCAGAACAGCACGGCGAGCAGGCTGAGCACCAGCCCACCGAGCACCCCGCCCGCAAAGCTCTGGCGGTCGCCCACGAACGGCCGAACCGTCGCGATCACCCCGTCCAGCAGCGCGGCGACGACGAACGTGGGCCACAGCCAGGCGCCACGCCATCGCCAGCGTGCGCGGGCGATCCAGGCGGCCTCCATGGCCAAACAGTACCCCCCCGGACGCCTCCGCCGGGCGGATCCGAGCGGCCCTAGGCGCGCGACGCGCACGCTCACCATGTCACTTTGTGAACACCTTCACGGCGACGCGGGGTTGACAGCGTACGGTAGTGTTAAAGCTGCGCAAAGCTCATCATGCGCTCCATACGCGACTTGGGGAACGGGTCGCACGCGAAGTGGGGGAACACCTTGTGTCGCTCTATGAGCCGGCTGTGCCAGGCGGCGGCCACTCAGCGGTGAGATCTGATCACCGATCACGCCTCACGACTGCCACCGCCGAGCCTGATCCTGCCAGCCGCCCCGTCCGGGTTGCGGTCGCCGACCCA
This sequence comes from uncultured Actinomycetota bacterium, assembly GCA_963708835.1. Taxonomy (GTDB): domain Bacteria; phylum Actinomycetota; class Thermoleophilia; order Solirubrobacterales; family Solirubrobacteraceae; genus Palsa-465. Next base: position 848,560 of record CAVPUB010000007.1, read on the forward strand.
CGCCGCCTGATCGCCGAAGCGCTGGCGGCGCTGATCGCCAGCCGAGAGGGTTTCGCGGTGACGGGGGCGATCGTCGCCGCGGGCGCGGCCAAGGCAATCTCCGAGCAGCGCCCGGACGTGGTGGTCGTCGGTGCGGGCGCCGACACACGCGCTGCCATGGAGCTCGTGCGCGAGCTGCGCCGGCGTGTCCCACGCATGGAGATCGTGATCGTGGCCGACACTCTCGAGCCGGCGCTCGTCAGCTTCGTCCTGGATCACGGCATCGGGGGCCTGCTGCTCAGTGACGCCGCGGCGCGCGACGTCGCGGCCTGCCTCGACCACGTCGCACACGGGCGCGCGGTCCTGCCGTCCGGGTGGCAGGGGGCCCTGTCGGCCGGTCGCGACGATCCTCTGGCTGCGCTCTCCGAGCGTCAGATGGAGGTGCTGGTCCTGCTCGCCGAAGGGTTCTCGTATGAGGAGATCGGCGCGCGGCTCTTCATCTCGCTGAACACCGTCAAGTTCCATGTGAGGTCGATATTCCTCCGCCTCGGTGTTCGCAACCGCATGGCCGCGGCCCGACTGCTGATGCAGCGCCGGGACTCAGTGACACCGACGAATCACTGACTGTCAGCCGGCTGACACTCGAGCCACCGCTCAGACCAGGCCCCCGCGTACCGCCCGGACCGCGGCCTGTATCCGATTCTCCACCTGCAACTTGCTGAGGATGGTGGAGACATGGTTCTTGACGGTGTGCTGACTGAGGTACAGCGCCTGCGCGATCTCGGAGTTGTCGAGTCCGCGGGTCAGCAGTCCAAGGACCTCCAGTTCGCGCGGTGTCAGCGGCTCCCGGGTGACGGACTCCTCCATCAGGCCCGGCTCGCGCACGCGGCGGACGAGCCGGCTCGCGATGCGGGGAGAGATGAGCGACTCTCCACGCGCAGCGGCCCGGATCCCCTCCACGATCTGTTCGATCGGTGCGTCCTTGAGGACGTAGCCGCACGCTCCCGCCAGGAGAGCGTCGATGATGTGCTGGTCGTCGACGAACACCGTGAGGACCAGGACACGCGCCAGCGGTGCCACGGCCGTCAGCCTTTGCGTCGCCTCGATCCCGGACATACCCGGCAGCCGGAGGTCCATCAGCACGACGCAAGGGCCGATCCCCTCGGCCAGCCGAATCGCGTCCGCGGCCAGTCCGGCCTCCCCCACCACCTCGATACCGCGCTCCTCGAGGAGCCCGACCACGCCTTGACGAAACAGCTCGTGATCATCGACGACGATGACCTTGGGGTCATCCCGCCGTCCCGGGCTGCGTGAACTCACAGGCTCGGCCCGTTCAGACCGCTCGTGGCCGCCGCGGGCGACGGGACCACCCGGCCGAGAGCCGAGACCCACCGCCCGCGTGCCGCCTCCGCGCTGCCTCGTCGACGGGTCCTTCGGGCACCCGTCCGCGGCCCCACACCCGCACCACGACATGGCCGGCTCGGCGTGATAAGGAGACATCGACGTGGCGGGCCTCACCGTTGACAACAGCATCGGTGATCGCCTCTTTGGTGGCACGGATGAGGTCGTCGCGCGACCCGATTTCCAGGCCACGCTCGAGCGTGGGCAAGCCATCGGCGCCGGCTCGCAGCTCGACGTCGAGATCAAGACGGCGTCCCATGTCGCGCGCGATCAGCGCTACTGCCTCCTCTGAGCTGTCGGCCGCGGAGGCGGTGAGGTCCGCAATCAGCGCGCGCAGTTCGCCGAGGGCGTCGCGGGTGGCCAGCATCAGCGGATGGTGGGGTCCCAGGTCGCAGTCAAGGCGCTGCGCCTGGGTGGTGATGCAGGCCAGGTCCTGGGCCAACCCGTCGTGCAGGTCGCGCGCCACACGCTCACGCTCAGAGCGAATCGAGGCGTGCGCGCGCCGGCGGCGCGTGGCCGAGCATTTGAGATAGGCGCCGCCGAGGATGAGGACGAAGGCGAGGAGGCGTGCGCCATCGCCTGGTGTGACCCAGTCCACGCCGACATGCGATACCGCCACAAACTGGACAGCAGCCGCCGCGAGCAGCAGACACGCCCCCGCGAGAAGCTCGGTCCCGGTCTCCGCCCGCCACGAACGGGCGGCGAACGCCAGGGCGGCGACAGCGAGGGTGACCGCCGCGAGCACGCCTGCGCCCACCCCGACGGCGTGGGGCGTGAAGGCCCCGGCCGTGCGCGATGCGCCCGGGCTCGCGGCGAGCGCATCCGCCAGGATGATCGCCGCCGCAACCGTGACGGCCCCGAGCGCCGCCGCGACTCTGGCGCGTCCGCCGAGCGGCCGGACGGTGGCGCTCGACGGGACGAGAGCAGCCGCGGCGAATGCGAATGCGCCGACCAGTTCACATGCGAGATCGGCAATGCCACCGAACGCGGCCTGTGGCGCACCGGCCACAACCGAACCAGCCCAATACGAAAAGCCGGCGACCGCGAGCGCGAAGACCCCGAGGGCGAGCAACAGCTCGCGCAGCCGGGGACGTCCGTCCGCGGTCTCGATCAATAGGCGACCGGTGAGGATGGCCGCCGCGGCGATGGCCGTCTCGATCGCGGCCCGAGCTCCCCGGTCGACACCGTGGACCGGCCGAAGCAGCTCCAGCACAAGGAGGGCGCCCGTCACGACGGCGACCGCAAGCGCGGTCGCGGCGATGACCCGCGTGCGTGGCTCGGCTCGCTCGCCCGTCCTGACATCAAGATCGACCGCCTTCACCAGCCGTTCCTCCGACACCGGAATGCCTCGCTCAGCCCGACGCTCGGCTTGCCGGCGCCGCGTTGAGTACCTGTCTGTCTGGACATGACCACCCCGTCATGTGACCGTTTATAAGTGGCTTCATAGAAACCTACCGGTTGTTCACAAAATTGTAGCATTCCTGTGAAGAACCTCTGACCGCAGATCGCCCGGGCGCGCGCACTGTCAGTGCCTCCGCGCCCAGCGATCATTTGGACCGGCAGCCCACCCCCGGCGTGCCCCCACCCGGTGGGAGGCACATCTGTACGGTCTTCGGCTTACGGCCGGGGCGGATCGTGATCGAGTAGTACTTGCCGATCCAGTGCGTGCGCATGAATCGCACGGTGATCCGCGCGCCGGGCCCCAGGTGGCGGTGACGGAAGGCCGGCAGGAGGTCGAGTTGCCCGGACGCGTGCTTGATGTCCCGGCTGGCGAACGGGCAGCCCTTGCCGGAGCACTGGACCAGAATCGTGGTGCCCTTGGCGATGGCGAATACCTTGAGCTCGGTCATCTCCGAGTAACGCGGGTGGTAGAACAGCCTCCAGCCCAGCGTCGACCCGAGCGCGCCCCGCACCGATGGGGCCTTGGGCGCACCCTTGACGACCTGGACGCCGCTGGAAGGGGAGGTCGAACCGGTGAAGTTGGAGTCGCCGTCGTAGCGGGCCGTGATGCTGTGCAGCCCGGCCGACGGGTAGCTCACCGAGCATGTGGCCGTCAGGCTGCTCAATGCCTGATTCACGCACCCAGCGATCGGCTGGCCACCGTCCAGGAAGTCAATAGTTCCCGACGGCAGGATCGACCCCGCGTCGGCGGGTGGCACGCCCAAGGTAGCGACGTACGTCGCCCGTCCTCCGGGGGCGACCTTGGGCGTCACCGCGAGCGACATCGACGTCGAGCCCTTGCCGATGTCGACCGACGTCGTGTCGCTGGTCGAGCCGGCGACAAGCGCTGTCGGATCTGGCACGTAGGTCGCGGAGATCTGGGCCTGGCCCGCGCCAAACGAGCTCTGGCAGACGATCGTGACCGTCAGACCACCGCTGACGCCCTTGTTGGCGCAGCCGGGAACCGCATTCGAGCCGTTGAGGAACGTCAGCGAGCCATGCGGATTGGCGTTGCCCGAGTTCGAGCTCACGGTCGCCACCAGCGTGACGGTCTGGTTGGTGCTCGGCGCGTTCTGGGAGAAGGCGACGACCGACGTGGCGCTCGTTGCGGATACCGTCGCCGTCTGGGCGGACGCCTTGCCCACCCCGAGCAACGCCGCGGCGTTGGAGTCGGTCTCCAGGACCCGGATCGTGTGTCCGACGTCGCCGGCGCCGACCGTGTAGGTGGTCCCGATCTCGCCCGGGATGGGCGTGCAGACCAGGGTCGTGCAGTCCTCCCATTGCTCGGTGATCAAGGACTGGACGGGGGTCCAGGTTCCTGGCGTGACGGTCAGCACCTGCCCCTGCTGAGCGGTCCCGGTGATCGTCGGGGGCGTCGCGTTGGCGGGGAGCAGCGGGAGCACGGGGCCGACGGCCGCGGAGCCAACGGGACCGACGGGCCCACCACCGGCGTTGCTGGCTGTGATCGCGACCGTGATCAGCTTCCCGATGTCCGCCGGCGCCACGACATAGGTCGAGAGGTTGGTCCCGACGGGAGTCCCGCCGCTGCTCCACTGATACGTGTAGGTGATCGGGGCCGTCCCGCTCCACGTGCCCGTGCCGGCGGTCAGGAGCTGCCCTTGCTGGGCGATACCCGAGATCGTCGGTGCTCCCGTATTCGCCGGCGGAGCGGGGACCACTCCTGCTGATACCGGGGTGGCCGGTGTGGTGCCTGTCCCGTCGGTCGCGCTCACGGTCACGGCAATTTCCTGGCCGATGTCAGCAGTGGTCACAGCGTAGTTCGGGCTGTCGGACCCGACCGCCGCCCCACCCCTCGTCCACGCGTACGAAAAGCTGGTGACCCCGGGTGTCCACGTGCCGGTGCTGACCGCCAGGGTCTGGCCGGCCCGCAGCAGTCCAGAGATGACGGGCGCCACCGTATTGGCGGGCGCGGCCAGCGCCGTGCCGGCCAGCACCAGCGACAGAGCGGCCGTCACGACGACGGCGACGCAACCGGCCATGCGGCGGCTTCGTAAGAACTTACTCATTAACTGCTTGTTCATCTGCCCCTGACCCCCACTGCGCCAGCCCATCACTCACTACATGGATCAGTACCGCCGGCGACGTTGTCTAAGAGTCCTCTCACTTAATGGCGAGAGGGCGCCGGTCGTCACGCTTTTATAAGACTTTTTTCATCGAACGGGCGGTCACGCGCCCCCGTGCTGAGGTGAAAGTGTCGTGAACGCGACGTTGATCGGGTATGGCCTCCCTCGCCCCTTCTGCGTTCACGAGTGAACGTTTCACACTTAGCGCCGTTAAAGCGTGGTAGGTTTTGCGAAGTTTGAGAAACAGGATCACGCGGGTGCAGGCGACCGAGGCCGCGCACGACGCGCACGACGCGCACGACGATGCGAATCGGCTTGGACTGGCGACGGCTCCACCGGAGCTGCTGCAGGTGCTGGTCGCCGACGACAGCACCGCCGCTCGCGCAGGGATCAAGCGCGCGATCGAGCCCCACGGGCTACACGTCGTCGCGGAGGCCATGAATGCGGACGATGCTGTGCGGATGGCCGTCGCGCACGAGCCGGATGTCTGCATCATCGCCGTCGACCTTCCAGGCAGCGGGGTCGAGGTCGCACGTGCGGTCAAGCAGGCGCTGCCCGACATGAAGATCGTGATGATGTCGGCGACCGCTCGTGACGAGGAACTGATCGAGGCGCTCCGGGCCGGCGCCGACGGCTATCTCCTGATGAGCACGCCGGCGAGCCGCCTCCCGCACGCGATCCGTGGCGTCACCCGAGGGGAAGCGGCTCTTGGTCGCGAGATGACCGCGCGTCTGATCCTCGAGTTTCGCGAGCGCGGGATGCGTCGCCGCGTCGTGGTGCATCCAGACAGAGCCGAGGTCGAGTTGACGGCTCGCGAGTTCGAGGTCTTCCAACGGCTGCGCCGACACGAGGGCACCGCGCAGATCGCGTCTCGCCTCGGAATCTCGCAGGTGACCGTCCGCCGTCACGTCGCCTCGGTGCTGCGCAAGCTCGGGGCTCCGAATCGCCGCCGGGCGATCGAGATGCTCGAGCACGTCGACCCGGACGACTCCAACCTCCGCTGACGGCTCCAGCCCCCGGCGGGCCGCCGGCTCATACGACGGGCCGTCGCTCAGCCTCGCTGACGCCCGACGTCGGCGCCATGTCGGCGCTGTGACGTAACTCACACCTCTGACGTAACAGGTGCGTCACGTCATTGGCGCCAGCTCTTGCAGTCGTGTGATCCGAATGCATTAATCGAAAGCGCGATCACACGATGATCACAACTTCATATTTGTGGGGGGGCGTAGGCCATGTTGCAGTGGAACGAGGATCGGATGTCTTCGATGGGGCTCGACGTACTCAGCGACACGCGCGTTGAGAGTTCAAATGACAATCCTGTGGCTATGCGGGGTGTACGGCAGGCAGTTGCGATCCTGCCGCTCGGCTGCCCCAAGGTGAGCGTGGTGGTTCCCGCCATGAACGAGGCGGAGAACCTGCCCTACACCTTCTCGCGGCTTCCCGAAGGGCTCCACGAGGTGATTCTGGTAGACGGCCACTCGCACGACGACACAGTGGCCGTCGCTCAGAGCCTGCGTCCCGACGTTCGCATCGTGACCCAGTCCGGAAAGGGCAAGGGGAACGCGATGGCCGACGGGTTCGCCGCCTGCACCGGTGAGATCATCGTCATGCTCGATGCAGACGGGTCCACGGACCCCGCAGAGATCCCGCGGTTCGTCTCGGCGCTCTGCAACGGCGCTGATTTCGTCAAGGGCTCGCGTTTCGCTCAGGGAGGCTCGAGTGCGGATATCACGCTGACACGAGGGCTCGGTAATCGCGCCCTCCGAGGGATCGTCAATGCGCTGTATGGGACCAGCTACACCGACCTGTGTTACGGCTACAACGCCTTCTGGGCGCGGTGCCTCCCGTACATGCGGGTCGACTGCGACGGGTTCGAGGTCGAGACCCTGATCAACGTCCGGATCGCGAAGGCCGGGCTGATCGTTCATGAGGTCCCGAGCTACGAGAACGTGCGACTGCACGGCACGAGCAACCTCCGGGCGCTGCCCGATGGATCGCGCGTGCTGCGCACGATCATGCGTGAGCTGCCCGTCACGAGCTCGCGACGAGCGTTCCTGCCGCGCATCGCCGCACGTCTTGTCGGATCATGAAGGTCGCACTGGTTGCATCAAGCGCCCTGCCCGAGCCGGGCCGGCTCGAGCGCCGCGTGGATCGGCTGGCGCGCGGACTCGCGCAGCGCGGCGTACAGGTTGAGGTGCTCACCCAGGGGCCTGGCCGTGGGTCGGTGGTGCATCGGGACGGTGTGACCACGCGCACCTTCCCGTCCGGCGCGGGCCCTCTGCGGTTCGCGATCGCTCCGCGGCTGCGCGAGCGGCTCCGCCTCACCGCACGCGACTTCGACGTCATTGACGTGCATACCCGCCAGGCGCCGCTGGCCCTGGCGGTGGCAAGCGCTCGGGTTCGCCGGATCGTCCTGACCCCATGCGCCTCCGCGGGAGCCCTCCTGGCCTGGCCTCACACGCGGGCCACCCGGGCCATGCTCGCGACAACGCCACAGATCGTCTGCCGATCCGGGATCGAGCGGGAGCTGCTCTGCGGCAGCGTCCCGCAGGTGGCGCGCCGGACGGCCGTCGTGCCCGACGGCATCGACCCGGAAGCCATCCGCGGTGCGGAGCCGTTCGCGACGCCGGGCACAGTCGTGCTGGCCGTCGACCGCCTTGACCGCGGCACCGGCGTGGGTCGGGCGATCGCCGCGATGGCCAGCCTTGACTCACACTTCCGCCTCGTCGTGGTCGGCGCAGGACCCACGCGCGATCGTCTCGAGGCGTTCGCGGACGACCTTCGGGTCTCCTCGCGCGTGCACTTCACCGGGGCGATTCCCGACGCCGAGCTCTACCGGTGGCTCCGCACGGCGCGTGTCGTGGTTTCGGTGCCTGCCGAGCGAAGCTCCGGGACCGCGGTGACCGAGGCATGCGCGGCCGGGACGTCAGTTGTGGCGTCCGACCTCCCCATCCACCGCCACGCCGCGGAGCGCGTAGGAGGCGGCGTGATCTTCGTTGCACCGAGAGGCTCACCGCTGGATGTGGCGGATGCGATCGCTGAGGGCTCTCAGCTCGCGGTCATCCCCAATGCCGAAATGCTGAGCTCTCCGGCAGCATCCTGGGACGCTGCCGTCGACGCCACCCTCGGGGTCTACGAGGAACTGCTCGACACGTCACCTCTGTCCGAGCACGTCGAAGGCGTGAGAGAAGCGGTCGGCGCGGCCGGACGCGTGGCGAGCCCGATCGCGTTCGCTCAGGCGCAGAGCGGGGCCGGCGCGACATCGTGGTGGCCGACGCGCAATCGGACGACGCATCGGGCGGACGGGGCGCGCAGATGGCGATAGCGCCTGAGAGCACCCGAGCCATCACCGGAGACCGGCCTCCGGATCCCGACGAGATCGCGTCCGAGACGCGCACCGAGATGCCGACCTCGGTCAGCGTCATCGTCACGACACGGGGTAACCGGCCGAGCCTGAAGCGGTGCCTGCAATCCGTGCTGGACTCCGATTACGACGGGTTCGCCGTGACGGTCGTCGATCACGGGCCACCATCTCCCGACACCCCGCGGCTGCTGATCACCCACTTCCCCGGCGAGCGGCGGCTGCGCTATCTGGAGGAGCCGTATTCGTCAGCGTCCACGGCCCGAAACACCGCCTTGGCTCAGACCGCAGCAACGATCGTGGCCTTCGTCGACGATGACGTTGTCCTCGACGCGCAGTGGCTTCGTCGCAGCGCCGAGTGCCTGCTCAGGGACGCGGATGTCGCCTGCGTGACGGGTCGAAGCGCGTCACCTCAGGTGCGAGATGCGACCGGGTTCGCCCCGGAGTTGTCGGCCGAGAGGGGCGCGCCTCGGACCTATCGCCGCTCTGACCCGCGAAACGGACACCCTCTGCTCGCCTGCACGGCCGGGGGGCTTGGAGCGGGCGCGGGCACCGTCATGTTGACTCATGTCGCTCGCGAGCTCGGGGGCTTCGACCCAGCGTTGGGGCCTGGCACGCCGGCGTGCGGCGGTGAGCACATCGACCTGCTCGTCCGGCTCCTCCGTCGCGGGTATACGGTCTCCTACGAGCCCGAGGCGATCGTCTGGCGTGAGCATCCGGCCAACCCGGAGGCCCGCCGGCGAGAGATCTATCGCTACGGGATCGGCCTCGGTGCGATCTTCGCCAAGCGGCTCATCGCCGGCCCGGCGCGCTGGACGTGGTTGGGAGCGATCCCCGCCGCGGTGCGCTACTCGCGCGAGCCTGCGCCACAACTCACCGGCCACGAGCTTCGCCACTATCCGCTTCGGCTCAGATGGCTCCTGCGGCTCGGAATGCTGCTCGGGCCGTTCGCGTATCTCTGGAGCGCGTTCCTCGCCCGTGCTCGCCGCGGCGGCCGCACGCGTTCCTCGACGCCCGAAACGCTCCAAGTCGTGCGCCGGCTGGTGGTCGGAGGCGAGACGATCAACGTCGTCTGGTTCGACGAGGCCCCCGTGGCGCGAACTCGGTTCTCCTGGCGCTCGAGCGGCGAAGCCGAGGCGAGTGACCCGGCGTCGGGGCTGCGCCCCGACGTCGCGATCGAGCTTGCGCTGCCGGCCACGACGGCAAAGGGAGCCCCGCGGATCAGCGCGGTCGTGCCCGCTCGCAACGCGGAGCACTGGATCGAGTCCTGCCTGTCGGCGATCCGCGCCAACGCCCCGGCCGAGATCATCCTCGTTGACGGTGGCTCCACCGACCGCACGGTGGAGCTCGCGCGGCCCTGGATCGACAGGGTGATCGATGACGGGGGCGCCGGCGTCGCCGCGGCACGAATGATGGGCGTCGCCTCGGCGTCCCAGCCCTGGGTTGCGCTTGTCGACGCCGATGTGGTGCTCCCGTCAAACGCGCTGCGCGACCTGGACCGGGAGCGCCGGGATCGTCATCTCGTCGCGCTCCAGGCAGGACTTCACAGCGTCGGCGCCGGCGACTATTGGAGCCAGTCGCTGGCCGATCACCACAACGCGGGAAAGAGCCGAGGCTGGTTCGGGGTCTGCGCCAGCCTCGTGTCCCGCGATGTTCTCCTTGCCAACCCCCTGGATGCTGACCTTCAATCGGGCGAGGACATCGACCTGAGGATCCGGCTGACCTCGGCCGGCTTCCCGGTGGGCGTCTCCGAGACGATGATCGGTCAGCACCGGTTCGGCAACGGGTTCGCGTTCGCCGGCAACCAGTGGCTTGCCGACGGTGCCGGGCTGGGCCGCATGGTGCGCAAGCACGGCCGCCCGGCGCTGGTCAACGCGCTGGTCATCCCGTTTGCCGCCGCGGGCCTCGGACTGATCCGCGGAGCCGGCCGGGCGTTGCGCACCTGGCCGTACTTCGCCGGCTTTGCCGTGGGGAACTACATCGGCCTGTGGCGCGGCCTGCTCGACCGCCGCGTTCCCGCGACCTCGCCCGTCCGTCGCCTGCTGGTCGGCGGCACGGTTGCATGGCTCATCGCCCTTCCAGCGCTGCTGGGACTCGGGGCCGCCGCACTCGCCTGGTTGCTGTTCCAGGCATGTCACGCGGCCTACGACGGGCATCTCCTCCCGATCATCTTGGCGACGCTCGCCGTCGCGATTCCCCTCGAAGTGGGGAAAGGGGCAGGCACCGGACGCTTCCCCTCCATCGCGAGATCTCTCGCACCGTTTGCCGCGTGGGCCATGGTGCTCGCGCTGCTGCTCAGCGCGGTGAGACTCGCCAAGGTCGTAGGCATGTAATCACTCACACCACAGGGGCCGCAGTCAACAACCAAAGGGGCTACATCAATGCCGCAGGTAACACACGCGACAGGGGGCAGTATCCATGCATAAGAACCACCATCTGGCACGACGGCTGATCGGGCCGTCTCTCGGCGTTCTGGCCGCCGCAGCGTTCCCAGCGGCTGCCTTCGCGGCGACGCCGGCGACGTCGTGCACCGTGGCAGCGCCGGCTGTCGCGAGCAGCCCGTGCTACACGACCGCGCCGTCGATGATGCCGCCACCACCGCCGACGCCGCAGAACGAGGTCACCAGCCCGCAGGTCGGCAGGACGATTCTCGGCAACAAGGGCGTGTGGCAGAACCCTACCCCGACCTTCTACAAGACCCAGTGGATGGACTGCGACGCGACGGCGACCGTCTGCACCCCGGCCGCGGGGACGCCGAACACGAACACGACATACAAGATCGCCCAGGGCGACGTCACTCACTACCTCGTGTTCCAGGTCATCGCCAACGGCACCGCCAGCGCGAACTCGGCGGCGTCGGGTTTGGTCAACAACGGCACGCCGCTCAACCGCCTCGCCCCGACGATCTCGGGTCTGACTCAGGATGGCCAGACGCTGACGTCGACGTCGGGGAACTGGGACGGCACGCTGCCGATCACCTACGCGTATCAGTGGCGGCGGTGCGATGGTGCCGGCCTCAACTGCGGCAAGACGTTCCCCAGCACACCGGCCGCTGCCCCGACGTACACCCTCCAGGACACCGACCTCGGTCACATCCTGGTCGCGTACGTCACCGCCACGAACGTGGCGGGACCCACATCGGTCCACTCGCATACCACGTCCACGGTGGTGACTCCGGGCAACACCGCAGCCCCGACCATCACGGGCGCCGCGCAGGCGGGCAAGACCCTGACCGAGGCGCACGGCGGCTGGATCCCCCAGAAGCCCGCGAGCTTCACCTACCAGTGGCAGGACTGCGACGGCTCCGGCGCCAACTGCTCGGCCATCGCGGGCGCGACGTCCCAGACGTACACACCCACCAACGCGGACGTCGGCCACACCCTCAGGGTGCAGGAGTCGGCGGTCAGCAGCGGGGTCAGCAGCAGTCCAGCGAACTCCAACGCGACCGGCGTCGTTACCGCGGCCCCGGCCGGCTCTGGCGGTGGTAACGGTGGTGGCAGCACCGGCGGCGGCACCACTGGCGGTGGCACCACCGGGAACAATGGCGGCTCGGGTGGCACCGTCACATTGAGTGCCTCCAAGATCCGTGGTCTGCTACGTAACGTGCTCGCGTTGCACGGCAAGGCAGGAACGATCCGCGGCGTGCTCAACCACGCCGGCTACTCGTTCTCCTTCACGGCCCCGTCCGCGGGGCGTCTCGTCCTGAACTGGTACTCCGCACCCAAGCACGGCAGGAAGGTCCTCGTGGCCACGGTGACGCTGGTGTTCCACAGCAGCGGTAAGGCGACGGCGAAGATCGTGCTCAACGACAAGGGGCGGCGACTGCTCAGCGGTATGCGACGGATGCAGCTCACCGCGAAGGGCACCTTCACGCCCGCCGGTCATGGTGCGATCAGCGCTTCGAGGCAGATCACGCTCAAGGCGTAGGAGAGGGGAGCCGTGGAGCGCCGGCGGCTGGACTCCAGTCGCCGGCGTTCCACACCATAGTGCCGGCGAACCTGATGTGCCGGCGCGACCACCAGACGCAGGAGCACCACCAGCGCCTCCGGGAGGATCAGGCTCATCCGGTACCCACCGGAGGAGGCGTCGGCGGTAGCCCCTGCTGCTGACGTTGCGTCAGCAAGAGCGCCGGCGGCCGGCCAGATGCCGTCGGCGCTCTTCGCGTTGCGCGCGACCCGGCCGACGATACGGCTAGCGCGTGGGGCGCACGCGCAGGAGATCGGTCATCGGGAGCGTCGACGGCAGCGCGGCACCCCCGAGCCGGGGCAAACCCCACAGATCCTCGATGGTGCGAAGGAGCGAGTAATGATCGTAGGGCCTCGTCGAGCTGACTCCGGCACGCGCGCCGGGACCGACGATCACCGTGGCGATGTGACCACCCTTGGCGACGCCGCAGCATCCACGGTCGGAATCGCCCTCGTCGAAGGTGATGAACAGGATCCCGGACGGGCCGAGCTCGGACAGCAGCCGCGGCACGATCGATCGGAGGTAGACGTCGCCGGTGTAGACACTGCAGGAGTGCATGTCATGACAGATGTTTGGCACCAGCCATACGAGCCGAGGAAGCGCGTGATCGGCGAGGTCGCGGGTCAGGTCGGTCGCCGGGACGATGAACCGGCATCGCTTCGGGTTGTCGGCCACGTCGCGGTAGTAGAGGAATGGGTCGTGACGGCGAACGTAGGCTCCCGCGGTCACCGCCGTGGAGCATGTGGAGGGCATATCCTCCGCATACACCTTCCAGGAGATCCCTGCGGCGTCGAGCTGGTCGACCAGGTTCCGGTGAGAGACCGAGCAGCTCCCGCAGTCACTGCCGCTGAAGCCCAGCGTCGACCCACTCGTCAGCGCAAGGTAATTGGGAAGCGAGGGGTGGGTGATCGCGTAGGAGTTGGCCGCCAAGGCGCCCTGGCGCGCCAGGGCGTTGAGGTACGGCGCTCCGGGGCGGCCGATGACCTGGTCGTCCTCCTTGTTCTCCAGCACGATGACAGCGATCCGGGACGCCGGCCCCGGAAGAGCTCCTGCCGCTGCCGAGGTGGCGGTCGAGGTCTGCGTGCCCGAGATCGATGACGATCGTGATGGCGGTGAAGTGGTGCCACCGCCGCACCCGGCCACTAGCACGCTCAGGGCGGTCGCGACGATCGCCCACGCGACACAACGGAGGCGGCACTCGGTGTGCCGATGCGCTCGAAGCATGCCTCTCGATGCTATAGGATGCCCGTGAGGGCACACGCAGCATTAACCGTGAACACTCCGGCAGGAGCCAGCGGTCAATTGGATACACATACTGACAGCATGGATCCGGGCCCGGGACCCACCGCGGCGCATGCCACGGTGGTGGTCTGCGCGTTTTCCTCCGCCCGACTCGAGCAGACGGTCGCGTGTATCGAGTCGGTTCTCCGCCAGGAACCTCCGCCCGCCCAGACGGTGGTGGTGGTGGACCACAACGACGCCCTCCTGGCCGACCTTCGGGCGCGCCTTCCGGACGCAGTGGAGATCGTCGCCAATCCCGATGCGCGAGGGCTCTCGTCCGCCCGCAACACGGCAATCGCCCGAAGTCGCGGGGATTACATCGTCTTCATCGACGATGACGCCGTCGCCCACGACCAGTGGCTGGCGCGGCTGCTCTTCGCGTTCCGCGATCCCACCGTGATCGGGGCCGGCGGCCACGCCCGACCGCTCTGGGCCCAGCCACCCCCCTCATGGTTCCCTCCCGAGTTCCTGTGGGTCGTGGGGTGCTCCTACACGGGGCTTCCCGAGACCGGGACCGTGCGCAATCCTCTGGGCTGCAACATGGCGTTCCGGGCGGACGTGTTCCGTACCGCAGGCATGTTCAATCCCGCGATCGGCCGTCTCGGCAGCCTTCCCCTCGGCTGTGAGGAGACCGAGTTGTGCATTCGTGCCACACGGGTGGTACCGAACGCCGCGATCGTCCTGGTCGCCGGCGCCGAGATCGACCATCACGTGCCCAGCTCCCGTGCGACCGTCAGCTACCTGTTGCGCCGCTGCTTCTTCGAGGGGATCTCCAAGGCCCTCGTGCGCGGCCTGGGAGATCAGCGGTCGCTCGACACCGAGCGTGCGTACCTGCGCAAGGCCCTGCCATCGCGGGTGAGATCGGGGCTCCGGCGCGCCGGCGGGGGGCACCTCGCCGAGGGCCTGGGGCTGGTCGCCGCGGTGGCCGGCTCGGTGGGCGTCGCCGCCGCGGGCTATTTCGTGGGCCTGGTGGTCTTCCGCGCGCGGCCGCCGGCCGTCGTCGGTGCGCCGCCGGAGGCCCGGCCGGCAGAGGTTGCCGCGGCGTAGCCGGCCCGTCGCGCCCGCGGGTGCCGCGCAGCCGGGGGGATCCACCGGTAGATCGAGTAGTCCGGCGTGAGGTAGACCGGCCGGAACCGCGGATCGTGAGCGACCAGGCGCCGCATGTCGCTGATGAGGTGCGGCTTGTTGTAGAACAGCGTCGCCGCGGCGATATCCCCGCGGCTGAAGGCCACATAGACACCGCCTGGCGCGCGGCCCCAACGGTGTGCGTTGGGCTGGAGGAAGTCGACGGCGTTGGGTACCTTGCTGCCCCCCGGGACCGAGCTGTTTCGCCAGCGCAGGCTCACCGACTTCAAGAACCCGCCCCCCGGGAAGCCCCCGTAGATCTTCGCCGGGGCCAGATGATCGGCGACGAACCGGAAGCCGGCGAGCTCGCCCGGTGAGACGTAGTCGTAGAGCTCGTTTCCGTAGTGGGTGAGGATGTGAAGTGGCGCCATCACCGTCACCGTGGCCGCGGCGAGCGCAAGGATCCGGCGGCGGTTGGCCGCCGCGGCGACGATCATCGCGAGCGGGGGAAGGCTGAACAGCTCGGTGCGGATGAGCATTTCGCCGCCATAGACCGACACCGGCCCCACGAGCACCGTCGAGATCAGCCAGGCAAGGGCAAAGCGCTGCTCGTGGGGAAGCGCATGCCAGAGCACGCGCGGCCTCCGCCACCGGTCCCGGGACCCCGGCGACAGGCTCGCGGCCAGCGCCAGCAGTCCGAGCGCGAAGACGATCGCCGTCACGAGCACGCGCGCCCGGCTCACCGTCAGGTGCTCTCCACTTCCGCTGATGCGCCCAGAGACGTTCGTCTGCAGAAAGTCGCCGGCGGCGAACACGGTCTGCAGCAACCGATGACCGTAGAACTGGTAGAACGGCGCCGCGGGATACGCCTGCCACGCGACGAACACCAGCAGGCAGAGCAGGAGAAGGGTCGGTCGGCGAAGCTGCTTGCTCAACGTCAGGCCCGCGATGACGAACAGCGCGATGAGCCCGCTGAGAACGTGTGTGGCGACGATCAGCGTGAACAGGACGACCGTCGCACCTCCGCTGATCGCATGGAACGTCCCGTCGCGCCGTAGGGCCGTATGGGCGAGGACGACCATCAAGCCGAGGTAGAAGAGGAAGGCCAGGGCCTGCGGACTGAAGTAGTCCTGGTTGGTCCATTGGAAGACGACGAAGATCCAGAGCCCGATCACCCAGCGGCCATCTGAGCCGAAGATCCCCCGCACGGTGCGCCAGCGCTCCCTGGGTGCGGGCCATTGACGGTCGGTCGCCATCAGCAGGAGAGCCGACAGTGGCGCCAGATACAGCACCATCATGATGGTGGGGAAGAACGCCATCAGCGTCAGAGGTGACATCACAAAGACGTTCTTCACTGCCGCCATGGCGATCGAGAACAGGGGCCAGTTGTGATAGACGAACAGGCGGGGGAACAGACCTTGACCTCGGGCGACCGGGTCGACGTATCCGTAGCTGAGATACGAGGTCCGAAACCGGGGCGTGCCCTCAAGAACGTACGGCGTCAGCCAGACCAACAGAAGGAATGCGAACGCGTAGGCGAGGACGAGCAGAGGCCGGGACTGCTCGCGGCGCCATTCGACCGCGGAGGCGAGAACGAGACCCACGAGCCCGACGTAGTAACCCCAGGGAAGGCTGTGCAGCAATCCGTACCCGTCGAGCGTGAGGTGGGCGCTGGCGAGCAGGATGACGCTCAGTCCGAGCGCGGCCACGGCGATCACGGGTGACGCCGCAAGATCCACCACAGTGCGCGGTCTTCCCGATAGGTTTGCCACAACGGGCTGAGCCTCGGTCAACACTGTGAGAAATTACTCATAAACGTGGCACGGATATTTGATCTGCACGGGCTGGTGAGCCTCGCCATCGATGATGAGCGAGAGCACATCGCGCGGCAACTCGACGCACAGCTCGATCCTTACGAGCCGAGTGTCGGGCCAATCCCGACCCATGCCGACATCGTGCTTAGCCCCAACACCGCAATGGTATCTCGCAGCCTGCGCGATGTCCATGGGCCAGCGGGAGATGGGAGGCGCACCGGATCGGACGGCGACAGCTGTTACCTGTTACGGGGCGACCTGCGCTTCGAGTTGCCCCGCACCTACCCTGGGAACGGGCCGATCAGGCTTGGCTATGACCCTGACTTTCCGTTGTGGGAGGCGCTGTCGGAATTAGTGCGTCCTCTGCTCCAACTTGGTACACTTGAGCGCGGGGCAATTACTGTGCACGGAGCCACGGTGGAAGTGGAGGGCGGCGGACTCTTGGTCTGCGGATGGTCAGAGAGCGGCAAGACGGAAACAGCGCTTGCCGTTGCCGAGCGAGGCGCACGCTTCATCTCGGACAAATGGACAATGATTGACAGCGACGCGCGGTTGCACGCCTTTCCGGTTGCGGTCGGCGTACGCGATTGGGTGCTCGAATATCTGCCGCGCCTGCGCGCTCACCTCCGAGGCGTACAGCGCGCTCGGCTGCGCCTGGCGCGTGCAGCACGCCGGCCGCTCCCTCTCCTGACACGACACCCGACGCGGATCGGCACGGCGATGGAGTCACAACTCGATCGCGCGTTCACGCTGGCCAGCCGCCTCTCGCTCCGGCAAACGGAGGTGGCGGCGATCTACGGGTCGCCCGACGACGCTCGTCGGACGCCGCCGTTGCAGCGACTGGTCATGCTCACGACGGTCTCCACGGACGACATCGCCGTTCGCCCCGCTGACGCCGGGTGGGCGGCGGAGCGCCTGGCGCAGACGGCCGCCTACGAGCGCCGGTCGCTGTATGAGCTTGACGCGCGGGTGCGCTACGCCGCCGCGATCGCCGGCGCCTCTCCCCTCGCCGCCGTCGCCGACCGCGAGTCCGAACGGCTGCGCGCGCTCCTCCAAGGCGTGGAGGTCCTCGAAGTCACGGCCCCATTCCCGACGGATCCGGGGAGGGTGGCCGATGCTCTGGCCAAGTACCGCTGACCAAGGATCCGAGACGCGGGATCTCTACCGGTTCGGACCCGGTCTGACGATCTCCGTACGCGGAGAGCGCCGAGCCAGGGCGTACTTTCGCACCGAGTACGGGGCCGCTTCGCTCAGTACCGGCTCGGAGGTGCCCGCCCTCGAGGCGGTCATCGGCGATCGGGCGCGTGATATCTCCGCGGACGAGCCCGAGCTGTCGGGTGCCCACAAGCTCGCGCGGTGGAGCGCATCGGTTCCGGTGAGACCCGAGCTGGACACGATGCGCGTCGCTGTCGCGGTTCGCGGACCGCTCGGACTCGCGCTCGTGCAGAGCACCGTGATCGAGCCGCTCGTCTCACTCGCGGCGGTGCGGGCCGGCTTGGTGCTGCTGCCGGGCGCCGCCATCGCACAGGGGGATCGAACGGTGCTGGTGCTGGGGCGGTCACGCAGCGGGAAGACCAGCCTCGCGGCGCGAGCCCTGGCCGCCGGCCTGAGGGTGCTCGGCGATGACCAGGTGATCATCAACGCGGAGCGGGAGTGCCTCCCGTTCCCGAGACGCCTCCGTCTCTATCCGGATCTCTCGCAAACGGCCCCGGCGGCGTTCGCCGCACTCCGGCCGTCGGTGCGGACACGGCTCGCCGCCCTCGGACGCGTCAAGGCCCTCACCCGAGGGTTCGTCGCTCCACCGGTGAGCGTCAGCGCGTCCGCACTCGGCGGAACGGCGACCGATCAGGTGCGCGTGATGATCGGCGAGGTGGTGGTGGTCCACCGCGCCCGAGTGGACGCGCTCACCCTTCAGCCCCTCGATCTGGGCGAGCTCAGCGCCGAAGCCGACGATGTGCTGATGAGCCAGCGCTCCGAGATCTTCAAAGTGCCGGGCGTGCAGGCCGCCTATGAAGGGCTCCTCGCCCACGAGCGCACCATCATCGCGTGCGCGCTCGCGGCGGCGCCCGCGCGCCGTGTTCTCGTGCCCGATTCCTGGAGCTCGGAACAGGCAGTGGGAGCACTCGCACACGAGCTCGAGCTCGCCTGACCATGAGCTACGTCGCGCGACTGAACAACGTCCGCAGCATCCCGCTGTACCGCAGCTCGTTCGCGCTGATGCTGACCACCGGCCTCAACGGCATCCTGGGCTTCGCGTACTGGGTCCTGGCGGCCCGGCTCTACCCGGTCAAGGTTGTCGGGATCGGGGCGGGCGCGATCAGCGCGATGACGCTGGTGTCGAGCCTGGGATGGGTCGGGCTCCAGTTTGTGCTGCTGCGTTACGTACCCGTGGCCGGCCGGGCTCAGGCGCGCCTCGTCCGGCTCTGCTACGCGGCGGCGATCGCCATAGCGCTCGTGGCCACCGGCATCTTCCTGGCCGGCTTCGCGCGTCTGGCCGGGCTCGGCATCCTGACCGAGAGTCCCCTGACCGTCCTGCTGTTCGGCGCGTCGGTCGTCTTCTGGGTGGTGTTCTCGCTTCAGGATCCTGCACTCATCGGCCTGCGACGTGCCGGATGGGTCCCGATCGAGAACACCGCATTCGGCGCCATCAAGGCGGTCCTGCTCGTGGCGCTCGCCGCATCGGCCAGCGCATGGGCGATCCTGGGCGCGTGGGTGCTCGGCCTGGTCGGACTCGTTGTGGTGATCAACGTCGCCCTGTTCGGACGTCTGCTCAAACGAGAGCAAACCGTGCCGTCGCGGCTCCCGGCTCAGCGACAACTGGTCCGCTTCGCCACCGGGCACCACCTCGTCGCCGTCACCGCGGCGCTACCGGACTCGCTCGTCTCCTTGCTCATCCTGGCCTTCATGCCGGGCGCAGCGAACGGGTATTACTACGCGGCGTGGGCGGTGAGCTTCTCGTTCCGGCTGCTGGCGGTCAACATGTCCAGCGCCCTCGTCGTCGAGGGCGCCCTCGCGGAGAGCAAGGTCCAGTCTCTGGTGCGGCAGGTGAGCCGGATGGCGTTCGTGGTGGTGATCCCAATCGTCATCGTGATCGTGGTGGCAGCCGATCCGATCATGGCCGCGTTCGGCCCCAAGTACACCGAGGCGGCCAACCTGCTGCGGCTCTTCGCGGTGTCGCTCATCCCCTTCACGATCCTCAACTTCGTCATCGCGGTGGAGCGCATCCGGGAGCGAGTCGGCCGGGCACTGCTGATTGCCGGAGCGTCCACCGCGCTCACCATCGGTCTCGATCTGTGGCTGATCCCGAGCCGAGGTCTCACTGGAGCCGGCTGGGGTTGGCTGATCGGTCAGACGCTGGGAGCGGCGATCGCGGTCTGGCTCACGCTGGGTCGCCGCTCACGTTCATGACGCCGGGTTACCGATCCAGACCCACGCGATGAGCACATCGCCGGCATCGCCGTCATTCGTACCCGACGGTTCCACCTGCATCTGCCAGCGCTCCGGCCCGGACCAGACCTGGTGGGTGCTGGTGCCGACCAGCTGGCCGTCAACGTAGTAGGAGCGGAACCCTGGCCCCCAGGTCTGCGTGTACACGTGCCATTGCGTGGCGGCGAACGTCGGCATCACGGTGCGAATGGAGAAGTAATCCTGCGCACCGGATCCCCCGTAATGCGCGAATCCCTTGAAGTCCGGGCCTGACAGGTTGCCCTCCGGGAAGTCCGACTCGGCCGAGGGCGAGTCGCCGTCGTTCGATGGCCAGAGCAGAGGCGCCTGGTAGAAGTCGTCGAGGTTGTGGGTGTCAGCGGGCGCCATCTTCTCGCAGAACGACCACGCGCCATAGGTCTGGTAGCGATTCCCACCGGGCAGCGGCGATGGGTTGGCACCGACCGGATTGCCGTTGGCGTCGCTGTGCAGACGGAAATCGAGCATCCCGTCGTGGACAGACAGCACCGTCGACGGTTGGTAGCCCTCCTTCCCACCTGAGTACGTGGAGGTCCAGCCGTCCCCGTAGCCGGTCCAGCTCATCCCGTGGTCGCCGGTGTAGACGATCTGGTTGTTCGTACTCTGAGCGAACGAGCCCAGGGGGGCGGCCTTGGTGAAGGTGTCCATTCCCTCCAGGGCGTACGTGGTGGCACCAAGCGCCAGCGCGTTGCCGGGGGGCGCCGCCGGACACGGGCCGGCGTAGGACGGAGCGACCGGCGCCGCGGGCGCCGGAGCCGGAGCCGGAGGTGCGATCTTCTTCGGGGGGTGCTTGTGCCGATGCCGGCGGTGGTGCTTGTGCTTGTGCTTGTGCTTGTGATGACGCTTTCGCTTATGGTGGGCCGCGGGCTTATGGTGGCGGGGCTGTTTGTGCGTGGCGGTGCCGCTGGGATGCGATTGCTGATCGTGCGCGACGGCTGAGTACGACGCACCCAGCGCAACCACCATCGCCACGCACGCTAGGAGCGCGATGCGTCGCATGCTCGCTCGACGCGGGCGTGATGAGGATGTGGCTCGGCCGGACATCGCCTCAGAACCCAAACTTGCCGAGCATCGAGGTCGCCGATCGCGCATTCCCGAGGAATGGGAGACCGAGCAGCGCTTCGGTGGTGCGCAGGAGCGAGTAGTGGGTGTACTTGGTGCGGTCTCTGACGTGGTGGGTGAACGGGGAGATCACAATGCACGGCACCTGGTTACCTCCTGAGCCCTCGTTCTCGTCCCAGGTGACGAAGATCACGGTGTTCCGGGCCCGGTATTGCGCCGTGGCCATGAGCGCCGGTAGGTATCCCTGCAGGAATCTGTCCCCATCTCCGATCGAGCCGTCGTGCATGTCGTTGATCAGGTTCGGCGTCACCAGGGTGAACCGGGCACCGAGATTCGGTCCCGCCCCGAAAGGCACGTCGTACCTCCGGCATTCCGTGCCGAGGTTCGTGTAGTACGTCTCCGGGTTGTGCCGCACGGCGTACTCCCCCGAGTCGCCCGTGGCGCAGTTCCCCGGCATGCTCTGCTCCAGGGACCGCGATCCGCCGCCCGGCAACTGGCTGAAGATGCTCGGGACGTGGAGGCGGTGGCTCGACGGGTCCGAATCATCGGTGATGCCCTGATCGCTGCCGCTGGTCAGGGCGATGTAGTTGGGGAGGCTCGGATGCGAGATCGCCGAGTAGTCGGTGGCCAGGCCGTAGGTGTGGGCCAGACGGTTGATGAACGGAGCCGATCCGCCACCGATCACCGAGGAATAGTCCTTGTTCTCCATCAGGATCCAGACCACGTGCTCAATTCGGTGTCGGTGCCGCGCGGCAGGCTGCCGCCGCATCGCTCGTTCGTGTCGCGGCACGCCGTGGGGTCGCTGCGCACCGGCCACGACAGGAGTGGCAATGCCACACAGGGCCATCAACGTGACACACCCAACCTTCGCCAAGGTCCTCACCATTTCACTCCTCGCTGTGTGACCCCACCGGCTCCTTCCATGCTCAGAAGCCGAACTTGCCGAGCATCGACGTCGCGGAGGCTGCGTTGCCGAGCAGCGGCAGCCCGAGCAGCTCCTCCGTGGTGCGCAGCAGGGAATAGTGGGTGTACGGGGTCGGATCCTTCACACCGTGTGTGTACGGCGAGACCACTACGCACGGAACCTGGTTGCCGCTGGCTCCGTCGTTCTCGTCCCACGTGATGAAGATCACGGTATTGCCCGCCTGATACTCGGGGGTCGCCATCAGCGCGGGGAGATACCCCTGCAGGAACCTGTCCCCATCGGCGACCGTGCCGTCGTGCATGTCGTTGATCAGGTTCGGCGTGATGAAGGTGAACCGCGCGCTGAGGTCGGGGCTCGCAGCTAGCGGGACGTCGTACGCGCTGCACTCGCTGCCCAGGTTGGTGTAGTACGCCTCGGGGTTGTGCCGCACGGCGTAGTCCCCCGAGTTGCCCGTGGCGCAGTTCGACGGCATGTCCTGCTCCAGGGACCGCGACGAGCCGGCCGGCAACTCGCTGAAGATGCTCGGCACGTTCAGGGGGTGGCTGGACGGGTCCGAATCATCGGTGATGCCCTGGGCGCTACCGCTGGTCAGGGCGATGTAGTTGGGGAGGCTCGGATGCGAGATCGCCGAGTAGTCGGTGGCCAGGCCGAACACGTTCGCGAGGCTGTTGATGAACGGGGCCGACTGCGAGCCGATGACCGAGCCGGTGTCCTTGTTCTCCATGAGAATCCACACAACATGCTGGATCCTGCTCACGGGCGCGGCGGTGGGGACAGCGGGAGGCGTGGGAGCGGGGAGAACGGGCTTCCTCTTCTTCTTGCGGTGGACCGGGTGCTTGTGCTTGCGATGGTGGACGTGCCCGTGATGGCGGCGGCGGCGGTGATGATGCCGGGCCCGGGCGGGATGCCGTCGAGCACGCAACGGGGGCTTCGCGTGACGTGGCTGAGTCCGAGCGGACGCGACGGTCGCCGCGGCCCCGGTGACAGACGCAACGATGCACGCGGTGACAAGACAAGTGACGATCAGTAAGCGTCTCACGGGGTGAATCCCTCCTTGATGGCCGTGCAGTCGCACACGCCGTTCTCGGCGCCGGTGACGGGGTGCCACGGGACTCGAATGCTCGAGGAGCGAGGGCACCTGGCGCAGCCACTCGCGACCCGAGGAGGGTTAATGAACGTCCTCTTAGAGTCGGCGGGGGCGGCGGCCGTTTCTCGCGGAGGCGGGCACGATATCACCCGTCGCCAAGGCGCGAAGGCGACCTGCTTCAGCATCGATCCCGTTTGGTTGAGCGTGCGCGCTCGATGGTCGCGATGAAGAGCAGCCTCGTGCTACCCGGTTGTGCTTCCTCCTAGTCGTGCCGCGCGGGGTTCCCGTGCGCACCGCTCGGGTGTCACTTCCGGGCGACCGGCCGATCAGGGCAGCGGGCCCGTGCCGATCCACACCCACTTCACGTAGACGTGGCCGGAGTCGCGGTCGTTCGGAACCGGGCCCATCGAGCCCATCGGCTCGATCTGCAGCTGCCAGCGCTCCGGGCCGGACCACACCTGGCGCCTCGTGGTCCCGACCAGCCGCCCGTCGACGAAGTAGGAGCGGTACCCCGGGCCCCACGTCTGCGTATAGACGTGCCAGCGCCTCGCGTCGAACGACGGGCTCATCAGCTTGATGTCAAAGATGTCCTGCGCCCCGGCTCCGCCGTAGTGCGAATAGCCGGCGAAGTCGAAGGTGTTGAGGTTCTGTTCGGGGTAGTCGGACTCCGCCCGCTCCCAATCATTGAAGTTGGCCGGCCACAACAGAAAGGCCTGGTGGAAGTCGGCGAGGTTGTGAGCGTCGGACGGAGCCACGCGCTCACATAGCGACCAGGCCCCATAGGTCTGGTAGCGATGGCCTCGAGGCAGCGGGGATGGGTCGGCCCCCACCGGATTCCCCTGGGCATCGTTGTGCAGATGAAAATCGAGCATGCCGTTGTGAACCGAGAGCACGGTCGACGGCTGATAGCCCTCCCCGTGACCGGAATAGGTGGAGGGCCAACCGTCGGGATACCCGGTCCACCTCATCCCGTGATCTCCGGTGTACACGATCGCGTCGGCCTTTCGCTGGGCGAACGAGCCGGTGGACGCCGCCTTGGTGAATGTGTCCATGCCCTCGCGTCCGTAGCGTCTGCGTCCGATTGTCAAGGCTCGGCTCGGGACTGGTCCCGGACATCCCGTCCGCTTGTCCCGCTCCGCCTTCAGGTGGCGCGCGTCCGCAGTTGCCGGATGGGCCTGGACGCTTGGAGTGACGGGCGGGGGGCGCGGCGGCGTCGCTCCAGCGAGGCCGAGCCCCTCCCACGTCGCGCCGAGCGCGACGACTCCCGCCGCGCACCACAACCAGCCACGTACTCGAGCCCGCCTCACGTCACGTCTCCCTCACGCCAGTTCGCCTCTGGGGTCGCCCACCGGCACGGGTCGCGCCCTGACGATCTCAGGTGCCGATTGCTCGCCGCGGCGGTACCCGGCTGCGGCCTGCACGCTCGAATGACGCCACTTGGCCCCGCCGCGGACGGTCGGGACCCCTTCGGCGTTGAGCCGGTCGGCGATGGCCTGGAGAGTCATCCCCTCCGCCCGCATCGCCGCGATCCGCTGACTGAGATCCGGGTTGTCCGCGACCGCGGGACGACCAACCGCTCGCCCATTCATACGCGCGAGCTCCAGACCATGTCGGGTGCGCTCGCTGATCCTGCTTCGCTCCCACTGGGAGACTGCGACCAGCAGCTCTGCCGCGTGCCGGCCACTCTCAGTCTCCGTGTCAAGCGCATCGGCGGGCGCGACCAGGCGCACACCGCGATCCAGCAGCCATCGCATGGTCCGGCCGAGCTCCGCGACCGAGTGGGTGAGACGAGAGAGCTCGACCACCACCAGCGCGCTTGCGGCGCCGGAGGCGATGCGGTCGAGCACGTACTCGAGACCCGGGCGGGAGCTCGCCCTCCCGGGCCGCGAACTGGGCTCGCCGACCACCTCGAGTAGCTCCAGGCCGCGAAGCCTGCACTCGTGGGTGATGACCTCCGCCTGTTCCTTGAGCTCAGCTGCGGTGGCACTACCTGGGAGGGCGCAGCTCGCATACCCGATGGCCGCCACCGGTGACGACCCGCGCCCCTGTTCTTTCCTATTTCCAGTTTCCGGCTGTCTGTTCATGCCCATCGTCTTGCCCCTCGTCTGAAGTGACCCGGCTCGATCGCGCTCTGGCTGATCCCGCCTCGCTTGCGATCGAGTTGCTCCGCCGCGGCACCTTGGCCGGGCGACGCGTGCGTGACGGCTCGTCGCCGTCCGCGGGGTTATCCAGGCCGCTCCAACCGGTGGGTGACAGGGAACTGACGGTGGAAGGCCTCACCGGTCACGGCGGCAAGCCAACTCGCTGCCACGCGGGCGAAGCCGACCCGGACCATCAAGGAGCTCGGCGCGCCCGTTCCTCCAGACGCTGCCAGTCCCACGCCGCGGGTCGGTCGCCCTCCGTGACCGTACGGAGACGCGTCGGGCTGAGGAGGGACGGGTGCGGCCGATGCGCCGTCGCCGCGCCGGACGCCGTGCGCATTGGTGGGCGCGGACCCGGAGGCCCCCGCCGACATGCGCCCGAGACGAGCGCCCGACGATACTGGTGAAGGGCCCCCGTTCGTGCCGGCAGCCGCGACGTCGGGCACCAGCGGGTTAGCGCTCAGGTGTCCGATGCGCGCCAGGTGACGAACCCGTGCTCGCGGCGAGGCGTTGCCGGCTCGTCCGGCCTCGCTCGGTCGCGATCGGCGCGCGTCCGTGCTACTGGAGCGGCGTGCGCCGAACCTCACCAGGAGACGCACACCGGCCCGGCTTCCGGGGTGCGCCACTGCCGCCGCAGGGTGGCTGGACACGCTACGAGTCGAAGGTGGCGCGGAAGTCGCCGCGGGCGCAGCTGAGCTACGGTCCGCACTGGGAGTCTGACCGGTCGAGGACGGTGTCTGATCGCCCTGGATTGCCGCGGGCTGAGTGATGATGGCACCGGCGGTCACGGTCGAGGCCGAGGCTGATGCAGGCGGCGCGGCCGTGTCACACGAGGGCCCCCCGGTGGCCGCCGACGACGCCGTGACCGGCGCCGCAGATGGCGATGTTGCCGGCGCGCTCGCCGCCGCTCCGGCCGCCACCCCGGCCACCGACGACCCCGCGCACGATTGTGCAGGGGTGGGCATCGTCGCGGTCGTGGGCGGCGGCGGAGTTGCGGGGGCAGGTGTCGAAGTTGCCGGGGCAGGTGTCGAAGTTGCCGGGGCAGGTGTGGAAGATGCCGGGGCGGGCGTCGCCGGCGGGTTGGCCGTTGTGGTCGAGCCGGCGACCGGGGGCGGACTGTTGCTTGCCGGTGTCGTGCTGCCGCCGGACGCTGGCGGGGTGACCGCGGTAGCCGACGAGTCCGTCGCGGTCGTCCCGCTGGCGAGCGTGGGCGTCGTCACCGACCCGTTCGAGGCAGCGGACGTCGCGGTGATCGTTCCGGCCGCGGCCATCGCCGATCCCGCGGCCCACACGCTGACGAGCAGCACGAGAACCGCCGTCAGCAGGTGGGTACGCAGATGCCGGGACCGTCCGGTGCGACTCACCCGGGCTGCCGGACGCATGCGGTCGAGCACCATGTTCATCCCAACCTCACGGTCCGCGTCACCGTGTGCCGGTGCCCCGCCCCATCCTCGGCCGCGAAGCGCAGGACGAGCGTGCCCGCCCTCACGCCCTTGAGCCGGTCAGCGAAGCGGAGCCTGATCACGCTGTGTGGCTGGGTGATCTGCGACTCGGTCTCATAGAACGACGCGAGCCGGATCAGGCGGTGGCCCTGGCGCAGCCAGGCCGTCACCCGGACGTCCACCGCGCGTGAGGCGAGGACCGCCACGGGCAGGCCGGCGCGCGTCACCGAGGTCAGCGAGCTGCGAACTGGATGCGCGTCGAAGACCAGCGGCAGGCCCGCCAGTCGCGCGGCGTCGATCGGCGCGGCCCGATGCGCGTGCGCGACCGACGCGGCGCCGGCCCCCGGGCCGTGGCACGTTGCAGTGCCGCTGTCGACGGTCGTGCCGCCGGTGTTGACGAACCTCCACGAGTAGCTGCTGGCGTGCAGCGTCAGCACCAAAACCCCATAGTCGCTGCCGTCAGAAGCCAGCAGGGTGGACCGATTCGTACTGAGCCCGTTCAGGCTCTCGCCGCCGGTCCCCACCACGAACTCGGCGATCCCGTTCGCGTTCGCCGTTCCGGACGGATTCACCTGCGCGTAGCGCTCGTAAACGTGGTCGTGCCCATTGAGCACCACGTCCGCGTGGGCGCTGTACAGCGCGGTCCAAAGTGGCAGCGCGCCTGGGGAGCCGCTGATCCACCCGTCGGAGAACAGCGGGTGGTGCCACATCCCCAGCACGCACGCGCTCCGGTTCGCCGCCAGATCGGACTGCAGCCACGACATCTCGGCTGGCGTTTCGCCTGCCGTGAGGGAGTCTTGACATCCATTGGAGCAGTTCGAGTTGAGGGAGACGATGTGCCAACTCCCGAGGTTGAACGAGTAATAACCGCCGGGGGAGCCGGCCGTGACGCCGTTGTCACCGAAGTACTGGAAGTAGCCCGCCGCGCCGGACGTGGCGTACTCGTGGTTGCCCGGCACGGGGTGCACGATCGAGTTGAAGTCATGCCCCCATGAGAGGTCGTAGGACCCCGTGTATTCGCTAAACGAGCCGGACTCGTACTGGTTGTCGCCGAGGACGAAAACGGCGTTCGGCGAGATCTTCTGTGCGAGCGCCGCGGTCGCAGTCTGTGCGCATGGGGAACAGCCGGAAGCGTGCGCGATGTCTCCCACCGCCACGACGACGGGGTCGCCGCTTGACCCGCCGCTGGAGGCGACGGTCGAGGTAGGGGCCGAACTCGCCAACGTCGAGCCCGCCTTGTTACTCGCGGACACCGAGACGCGCATGGTCGAGCCGACATCCTGGCTGACGAGCAGGTAGGTCGCGCTGGTCTGGCCGGAGACGTTCAGGCAGCCTCCCGTGTTGCAGCGCTGCCACTGGTAGCCGTAGCTCGTGGGCGCGTTCGTCCACGACCCGGGCGAAGCGGTCAGCCAGTTGCCTTGCGTCGCGGTGCCGCTGATCGCCGGCGCCGCGGTGTTGCTCGGAGGACCCCCCGAAGGCGGCGGAGTCGTGGTCGTGGTCGTGGTCGTCGTCGGTGCCGTGGTCGTCTTGGTGGTCGTCGTCGTCGGAACGGTCGGCGTCACCGGAGGCTGAGTGGTCGTCGGAGTACCGCTCGGTGATGACGGCTTTGGCTTTGGCTTTGGCGTTGGCTTTGGCTTCGGCTTGACACAGCGCTGGACCTTGACCCGGACGATCCGGCCGTGCCGTCGCACGATCCGGCCGTGGCGTCGTATGGGGACCCAGACGGTGCGGCGCGCGTACCCGGCCCTGCATCGCAACGGCTGATGCCCGAGCCGTGCCTGGGCGCCGACGGCCGACACGAGCGCGGCTCCGAGAATCAGCGCGATCGCCCCGATGCGCCTCATCCCGCCGGCCCGCCAAATGCGTTATGACTCAAGTTCAGCCCGTACCCCATCATGCTCAAACGCCCCGGAGGAGCAGGCTCCTCCACCGCCGATTCCCCACCTCGGGTAGTGTGTTCCGTTATCGTCGCGACGCCTATCCCCCTTGTCTCCCGTCCTGCGTTCATTGGTGAACGATCCGTAGTCATCCCGGCCGCCGGCGGGTCGCACAGAAGTTCACACGTGTGAACGTTTTATCCCGAGGTGACCCATTTACGGGACGTGTGGCGGACGTCACACTCGATCCGATGCCGTGAGGGCGTGGGGGCGCCCGTGACATGACAAGCCGCTACGAATCGTGACCATGACTGCTGGGACAGCGCGGATGCGTCGGCGCGCCAGACGTGAGCTCGTCGCGCCCGAGGACCACGTCGGCAAGGTCGCGGATGACGCGATCACCAACCTGAGCGCGTACGCGCTCAAGCTCGACGTCGAGTATCACCGACTGGACGATCGCCTGCGCGAGCGTCTCAAGGGCGGCGCTGCGGCGGCCGAGGAACTTCGGGCATTGCTGCACGAGCGCGAAGAGCTCGGTGCCGCTCGCGAGGCATTTCGGCGATCGGTTGACTCACTCCATGACCTGACCAGGTGCGACGCGCTCTCGGGATGACCTGATCAGGTGTGAACGCGGGATGGCTCGGCCATCCCCTTGACGCATCCGCCTCCTTCATGGAGTAATGACGCCGACGCATGCTTGGAAGGGGCATGGGGGGTTGGCCTTGTCAGAACACAGCAGATCAAGCGACCAGGTGGTCGTGCTCGGCGGCGGTCGGGGACTGGCGTGCGTGCTACCCGCCGTGCGCAGTGCGGGGATGCCGCTGACGGTCATCACCAGCATCGCGATCGAGCCGAACTGCGACGAGGACGCGCGACAGCGCTTGAGGGGTCCCGTCGAGGACCTTCGTCGCTCGCTCGAGGCGCTGAGCGACCAGGACGGTGCGCTCCTGCACGCGATCCGCCGGCCACTGACGATCGATGGAGTCGGAGAGCACCCGTTGGGGGATCTCACGCTGACCGCGGCCGCGGACGCATTGGGTGGCTACGGGCGCGCGAGCGTCTGGCTGGGCGATCAGCTCGGCATCGAGGGCTCGGTGTTCCCGGCCACGATCGAGCCCGCGTCGCAGCACATCGAGGACGCCACGCTGCCGGCGCTGGGCAAGACCGTGAGGCAACCGGTCAGACGGCTGCGGTTCCCCGAAAGCGGAAGCGACTCGCCCGAAGGCGCCCTCGCGGCGATCGCCAACGCCACAGTGCTCCTGCTGGCCCCGGGCGGGCTCTACCGGAACATCCTGTCGACGTGCGCGGTGCCGGATCTTGCGGGCGCCCTCGCCGCCACGTCGGCACGCGTGGTGTGGATCGCGAACCTTCAGCCCGACCCGCACGATGCACCGGGCATGACCGCGATCGATCACCTGCTCCTCCTCCGACTGCACGGGGTGCGCGTGGACATGGTGCTGCACGACCCGTCGGCCGACCTCGGTGTCGACGCTGCCGAGCTGTCAGCGCTTGGCGTGGAGTCCGTGGCCCACCCGCTTCGGAAAAAGTCAGACCCTGGGACACACGATCCCGAGCTGCTGCACGCGGCCCTGGCCCGCCTGCTCGCGTCGGGCTCGGCGGAGCAGCCCGCCGCCTAGCCGCCGGCCGTTCCGTTCCCTGAGGCGCTGCTCCCGGCGGCCGGCGGGCCCCCACTGCCCGACGAGCCGCTGCCCGACGAGCCGCTGCCAGACGAGCCGCTGTTCGCCGGTGGACCGCCCCCGCTGGCCTGGCCGCTCCCCGACGAGCCGTTGCTCGAGGGTGGACCGCCCCCACTGGCCACGCCGCTGCCGGACCCGCTCGGGTGCGTCGCCGGCGGAGTGGTATGAGTCGGCGGCGGAGTGGTATGAGTCGGCGGCGGAGTGGTATGAGTCGGCGGCGGAGTCGGGGTGACTGACGGAGTGTGCGTGACGGTCGGGGGTGGTGTCCCAGTCGAGGTTGATGGGTTGCTCGAGCTCGAGGGCACGCTCGCCGGGGCCGACTGAGTCGTGACCGGCCTCGCGGCGTGCGAGGAGCGCGTCGGCGCCTTGACGGTCACGTGAGTGTGCGCCGGACGCGATCCGTGGGTGCGGGTGCGCACCGGCTTGCTCTTCTGGGCCGCGGCGACAGGACGTGAACTGCGAGACCCGGCCGGACGCGTGGCGCTGGCGACAGTGCTCGTGCCCGTCGGCGTCGGCTGCCTCGCGTTGTCGGCCAGCGCCGCCGCGGAAGCCGGCGGTGTGGCGACGGTGTGTGAGGTCGTGCGGGCCACGAACAGCCCGATGGCGACCGCCGCCGAGGTGCTGAGGACCAGGGCCGCGCGCCACCACACGATCGGTCGCTCATCGCGAGCGGCGGCCGGACGGGTCTGCGCGCGCTGACGTGCCACCGGCACGCGGTCGACGTCACCGTCGGCGGCAAGGATCGCGGCCAGCCGAGTCGCCGC
The DNA here is from genome assembly GCA_963708835.1 of uncultured Actinomycetota bacterium. Lineage (GTDB taxonomy): Bacteria > Actinomycetota > Thermoleophilia > Solirubrobacterales > Solirubrobacteraceae > Palsa-465. Next base: position 879,408 of record CAVPUB010000007.1, read on the forward strand.
GGCAGCGTGGCCGGCCCGGTCCGCGAGCCTATAGGCGCGCGTTGCGCCGGCCAGATCGCCGCGCTCCTCCAGTACCGCCCCGAGGTTGAACGCGCCGTTCTCATCGCCGCGGCGCTGAGCACGCCGGTAACAGGCCTTCGCCGAACTCAGCTGCCCCCGCGTCTCGTGGAGGACGCCGAGGTTCAACGCCGCACCCGCGTGGCCGAGCGCGTCGGCTTCGCGGTAGGCGAGCGCGGCACTCTCCGGATCGCCACGTTCCTCGAGCAGCACGCCTAGCTGGAACTGCTCAGCGGCGGCACGCGTGCCGTCCGCCACTGTGTTCACGCCCCTGACCATCTGCCCGCCTTTCCCAACCATCCTTGTCACAACAGCTTCGACCGATCGGCCGATTAACGTAGTTTAGACCCCTTTGTGGCCGAATTGTGAACTCTGTCGGCGGACTTTGCGAACTTGAGCCGACATCCGGCCGGAGAGTAAGCTCGGGCCAGCCCATCGGCGGGCCACGCGGCGATCCCGCACGGCCCGGGAGAGTGGAGCGGACCGGAGATCCCGGGCGCTCATCGACGAAAGGGAAGCAACCGAGAATGGCGACCGAAACGGCTCAGGCCGAGGACAGCACGACGCCGGGAGACGGCTCCGCCCACACCGCCCACCCCGGGCACCTGCAGCTCGAGGATCGGATCTGGCTGCTACGCGCGATGCTGCTCATGCGAGGCATCGAGGAGCGCGCGATGAGCCTGTACCGCCAGGGCAAGGTCCCTGGCTCCTTCTACGACGGCTACGGCCAGGAAGCGGTCTCGGCCGGCGCGGCGTTTGCGATGGCGCCCGAGGATCGGCTGTGCATCCTGCACCGTGACCTGGCGGCGCACCTCATCCGTGGCGTCACCCCGGTCCGGATCCTGTCGCAGTACATGGGCCGGGCCGGCGGCATCACGCGCGGCCGCGACGGCAACGTGCACTTCGGCGACCGGCAGCTCGGCTGCGTCGGGATGGTCTCAATGCTCCCTGACATGATGCTGGTGGCGACCGGAATGGCGATGGCCTTCAAGCTGCGCGGCGAGCGCCGCTGCGCACTGACCTGGTTCGGCGACGGCTCGACCTCGCGCGGCGACTTCCACGAGGCGATGAACTGGGCGGGCGTCCAGAAGCTGCCGGTCGTGTTCGTGCTGGAAAACAACCAGTACGCCTACTCCACGCCGCTGGACAAGCAGTTCGCGGTGGACCCCGTCGAGCGTGCCGCCGCCTACGGCTTCACCGGCGTGACCGTGGACGGCAACGACGCCGAGGCCATGTTCGAGGCCACGCTGGCGGCCCGCCGGCGCGCGGTCGACGGCGAGGGCCCCACGCTGATCGAGGCGGTGACGATGCGCATGCACGGCCACGCCGCCCACGACGATATGAAGTACGTCCCCAAGGAGCAGGTGGAGGAGTGGCGCCGGCGCGACCCGGTGGAGCGCCAGGAGCGCCGGTTGCGCGAGCTCGAGGTGGACGTCGACGCGCTGCGCGCCGAGGTGGCGGCCGAGATCGACGCGGCCGCGACCGAGGCGCTGGCGGGGCCGATGCCCGCCGGCGACGACGTGCTCAGCGGCGTGTTCGCCGACGTGGCCGAGCCGCTGGGCGACGGCCGGGCGCCCTGGAGCGGCTACGCGGCCGACACGGCGGGAGGCGAGGCCTGATGCCGACCCTGACCTACCTGCAGGCGATCTCCGCGGCACTGCGCGACGAACTGCGCGACGACGAGCGGGTGTTGGTGATGGGCGAGGACATCGGTGTCTTCGGCGGCGCGTTCAAGGTCACCGACGGCTTCATCTCCGAGTTCGGCCCCGACCGGGTGATGGACACGCCGCTGGCCGAGTCCGCGATCATCGGCTGCGCCATCGGCGCCGCGGTGGTCGGGATGCGCCCGGTCTGCGAGATGCAGTTCGCCGACTTCATCTCCTGCGGCTTTGACCAGCTCGTCAACGTGGCCGGCAAGATGCACTATCGCCAGGATCTGGCGGTCCCGATCACGGTCCGCCTGCCGTCGGGCGGCGGGTTCTCCGGTGGCCCGTTCCACTCCCAGAACCCCGAAGCGCTGTTCATGCACTCTCCGGGGATCAAGGTGGTGGCGCCGTCCACCGCCGAGGACGCCAAGGGGCTGCTGCACGCGGCCATCCGCGATCCCAATCCGGTCTGCTTCATGGAGCACAAGCACCTCTACCGCCGCGTCAAGGGCGAGGTGCCCGACAAGATCTACGAGACGCCCTTCACCGCGCGGGTGGCCCGGGAGGGCAGCGATCTCGTGGTCATCGCGTACGGCGCCATGGTGGAGGTGGCGCTCGAGGCCACGGCCGACCTGGACGGCGCATCGATCGAGGTGCTCGACCTGCGCTCGCTGGTCCCGCTCGACGAGGCGGCGATCCTGGACTCGGTGTCGCGCTGCTCGAAGGTGGTGATCGTCGACGAGGCCAACATGACCTGCGCGGCGGGCGCCCAGGTGGCTGCGCTGATCGCCGAGAAGGGCTTCGAGGATCTCGACGGCCCGGTGGTCCGCGTGGCGACCCCCGACGTCCCCATCCCGTTCTCGCCGCCGCTGGAGCAGGCCGTGCTCCCCGGCGTCGACCGCGTGAAGGAGGCGTGCCGTGACCTCCTCGCGTACTGAGACCCTCGTCGACGTGACGATGCCCCAGATGGGGGTGTCGGTGGCCGAGGGCACCGTGGTGGCCTGGCGCGCCAGCGTCGGCGACGCCATCGCCGCCGAGCAGACGATCTGCGACATCTCCACCGACAAGATCGACACCGAGGTGCCCGCGCCGGTCTCCGGCGTGGTGGCCGAGATCCTGGTCGACGTCGACCAGACGGTGGACGTCGGAACGGTGCTGGCGCGCATCGCCGTCGAGGGCGGGGCGAGCCCGAACGGAGACCAAGCCCCGGCCGCGCCCAGCGCTCCGGCCGCGCCCGCTGCGCCTGAGTCCCCGCCGGCGGAGAGCGGCCCGGCGCGTTCGCATGTGCCCGGCCGCCGGTACTCCCCCGTGGTGGCGCGGATCGCCGCCGAGCATGACATCGACCTCTCCACCGTCGAGGGCACCGGCCGCGGCGGCCGGGTGCGCAAGCAGGACGTGCTGGCAGTGGTCAGCGGCAACGGCCACGCGGGCTCCGCGGAGGACCCGCCCCTGCATATCGAAAGCCCCTACCGGCCCGATCCGCCGGCCGGCGGGGCCGGTTCCGCGCCGGCGGCGGTCGTCGAGGGCGGGCTGTCGCGGATGCGGCGCACGATCGGCGAGCGCATGAAGCAGTCGCTGGACACGGCGGCGACGTGCACGACGTGGATCGAGGTGGACATGAGCCGCGTCGAGGCGGCGCGCGCCAAGCTCGGCGTCACCGGCCTCGCGTTCGTGGCGCGGGCGACGGTCGACGCCCTGCGCGAGCACCCGGCCCTCAACGCGTGGCTCAACGGCGAGGATTACGCGCGGCCCGAGGACGTCAATCTCGGGATCGCGGTGTCGCTGGGTGAGGACGGCCTGATCGTCCCGGTCATCCACAAGGCCCAGGAGCTCTCGGTGGAGGGCCTGGCGGCCCGGATCAAGGATGTCGCCCGGCGCGCCCGCGCCCGCGAGCTGACCGCCGACGACGTGCTCGGCGGGACGTTCACGATCACCAACCCGGGCCAGTTCGGCTCGATCATGGCGACGCCGATCATCAACCTGCCCCAGGTGGGGATCCTCGACTTCGAGGCGGTGGTCAAGCGTCCCGTGGTGGTCACCGACCAGGACGGCAACGACTCGATCGCCATCCGGCCGATGACGATCCTCGGGCTGAGCTGGGATCACCGCGCGCTCGACGGCGCGCTGTCAGCCCAGTTCCTGGCCACGGTCAAGCGCCGGCTGGAGAGCCTGCCCTCGTAGCGGTATGGACGAGCTCTGGGTCTGCCACCTGGGCACGGTCGACTACCGGGAGGCGCTCGACCTCCAGGAGCGGGTGCGGACCGCCCGCCAGGCCGACGAGGTCCCCGACGTGATGCTGATGCTCGAGCACTGGCCCGTGTACACACGCGGCCGGCGCTCGGGCGCGGGCGAGCTGCCGATGGGCGAGGACTGGTACCGGGCCCAGGGGATCGACATCGTCGACGTCGATCGCGGCGGCAAGATCACCTACCACGGCCCCGGCCAGCTCGTCGGCTATCCGATCGTGCGCGTCGATGACGTGGTCGCCTATCTGCGCACGCTCGAGGACGGCCTGGCGGCGGCGCTGCACCAGGAGGGGATCACCGGCGCGCGCGGCCGCCCCGAGGATGGGCCCGACTACACCGGCGTCTGGGTCGGCGAGCGCAAGATCGCCTCGCTCGGCGTCCACCTCGCGCGCGGAGTCACCACGCACGGGTGGGCCGTGAACGTGGAGAACGACCTCCAGCCGTTCTCGTGGGTGGTGGCGTGCGGCCTGCCCGAGGTCCAGATGACGTCGCTGATCAGGGAGACCGGGCGGGCAGCGGGCCAGATGCCGTGCTTTCGCAAGCGCGCCGCGTATGAGGTGGCGCGGGCGCTCGGGCGGCGCCAGCGGCTGATGTCGCGGGCGCGGCTGGAGGCCGCGCTTGAGGGCGCCGGGGCGTTAGCGGTGGCGCCTTCGGCGTGAAGCAGGGTAGTGGCGCAGGTCAACTGCGGCTTGGGAGCAGAGAACGAGGAGTCGCGGGTCGGCCCCGGAGAGGGGCTGTGGTAGCTAACCCTCATGTGGTGATGGTTATCTCCCAGAACTCCCTGTAAACGGTGCGGTTTCGCTCGATCCGCTTTCCCAAGCCCGCCGTTGACGTCCGCCGATACCCGGTCGCAACGCCGGGTGTCGACCCCGACCACCATGGTGCGGCTCAGGTCGCACTTCCGTACGAGTAGCCTTGAAGACCAGAGTGATAACCGAGCGGCTCCATCAAACGCGATCGCGCGCCAACCCCGGCGGGATCGCCGACGTCCTCACGGTGCTCAACGTGACGGGCGACGAGGTCCAGCCCTACCGCGGGCGCAAGCCGCCGTGGTTCAAGGTGCCCGCCCCGGGCGGCGAGCGCTATCGGCAGCTGCAGGAGATGATCGAGTCCGAGAACCTGCACACGGTGTGCCGCGAGGCGGCCTGCCCCAATATCGGCGAGTGCTGGCAGCGGGGCACGGCGACGTTCATGATCCTCGGCGACACGTGCACGCGCCGGTGCGGGTTCTGCAACGTCAAGACGGGCAAGCCGACGTGGAACGACCCCCTGGAGCCGGCGCGGGTGGCGCGCAGCGTGGCCCGGATGGGGCTGCGCCATGCGGTCATCACCTCGGTGGACCGCGACGATCTGCCCGACTACGGCGCGGCCGCGTTCGTCGGCGTCATCCGCCAGATCCGACGCCAGTCGCCCGCCACCAAGATCGAGGTGCTGACCCCGGATTTCCGCGGCTCGGAGATGCCGCTGGCCAAGGTCATCGCCGAGCGCCCGGACGTCTTCAACCACAACGTCGAGGTGGTACCCCGCTTGTATCCGGTGGCCCGCCGCGGCTCGACGTGGGAGCGGTCCAAGCGGGTGCTGCGCAACGCCAAGGAGTACGGCGGCGGCGAGGTGACGACCAAGTCCGGGCTGATGGTCGGGCTCGGGGAGTCCTTTGAGGAGATGGTCGACGCGCTGGGCCAGCTGCGCGAGAACCACGTCCAGGTGCTCACCGTCGGCCAGTATCTCCGGCCCACCGAGCGCCACCTGCCGATCGTGCGCTACTGGCACCCCGACGAGTTCCAGGCGCTGGAGACGGCCGCCTACGAGCTGGGCTTCGACCACGTGGCCGCCGGCCCGCTGGTGCGCTCCAGCTATCACGCCGACCAGCACATCGTCCAGAGCGAGCCCGGCGTCGGGCCCCTGCGGGAGTCAGCGGCATGAGGTCGCGCCGTCGCCTCGCGCTGGTCGCGCTCGCCGCCCTGGCGGTGGCGCTGATCGTCGCGCCGGCCGCGCTGGCCGCCGCAGGCGGCGGATCCTCTGGCTTCAGCGGTGGCGGCGGTGGCGGTGGCGGCGGCGGCCACGGCAGCGGCTTTGCCCTGTTCATCCTCATCCGCCTGCTCATCGACATCGCCATCCTCGGCCACGGCCTCGGGCTGCTGTTCCTCATCGCCGCCGGGCTGCTCTTCTGGTTCGTCACGCGCGGGCTGCCCAAGCTCCAGGCGTGGTGGGCCGAGCGGGCCGCCCAGCGCGCCGGCGGGCACCACACCACGTCCAAGCGCGAGCGCCGCGTCGAGCTGGCCGCCGCGGAGGCCGCAGACGAGGATCCGGACTTCGCGCCCGATCAGGTCCGCAAGACAGGCCGCCAGCTGTTCTTCGACATCGAGACGGCGTGGGACAGCGGCGATCGCTTCGCCATGCGCGCGCTCGTCTCACCCGACCTGCTGGTGGAATGGGAGCGGCGCCTGGACGACTTCGAGGGACGCGGCTGGCACAACCACGTGGAGCCGATCGGCGAGCCCTCCGTCGAGTACGTGGGACTCACGCGCACGGGCAACGCCGAGACCGACCGCGTCGTGGTCAAGATCGACGCCCGGGTCAAGGACTACGTCGTCGACCGCTCCGGCCGTCACCTCAAGCGGACCGGGAGCATGAGCGAGATCACCCGTATCCGCGAGTTCTGGACGCTGCAGAAGCGCAGCGGGCACTGGATCCTCGCCTCGATCGAGCAGGGCGGCGAGGGCAAGCACGCGCTCGACGAGGAGATCGTCGCCACCGCCTGGGGCGACGAGAAGGCGATGCGCGACGAGGCACTCATCCAGGGTGCCGTGGCCGATCAGGTTCCCGAGGGCACCACCGTGGCCGAGGTCGCCGACCTGCAGTACGAGGGCGACGCCCACGCGGCGGCGATGGACCTGAGCCTGGCCGACGGCCGCTTCGCCCCCGACGTGCTCGAGGTCGCCGCCCGGCGCGCGGTGAGCGCCTGGGCGCAGGCGATCGACGGTGACGACGCACTGCTGGATGGGATCGCCACCCCGGCGGCCAAGCGTGAGCTGCTCTACGCCGGCGACACGAGCGGCGCGGTGCGCATGGTGGTGCGCGGGCCGGCGGTCAACCGCATCCGCATCGTGTCCCTCGACGCGGGGTCCGAGCCCCCCACGATGACGGTGGAGGTGGACCTCACCGGCCGGCGCTACGTCGAGAACCGCGACACCGCGGCCGTGGTGGCCGGCAGCCGGACGCGCAAGACCAGCTTCACCGAGCGCTGGACGCTCAGCCTGACCGGCGACGAGGCGCAGCCGTGGCGCATCACCGCCGTCGGCGAGCCCGTCGGCCTCGCCTAGCCGCCCCGACCAGACGGCCCAGCCCGCCGCTCACCCGCGACGACCGCGCGATGCGGGCACACCGGACCGGTCCATAAGCTCCCCGATCGCATGATCCCGATCAAGGACAACATCCCCACCGACCGCTTCCCGCTCGTGACGGTGGCGCTGATCGTCGCCAACGTGATCGTCTACCTGCTGTCGATCCGGCACGGGGGATCGCTGATCAGCGGCCCCGACGCGCAGGAGCTCGTCAAGTACGGGGCCACCCCGTATGCGTTGACGCACTCCGGCGTGCACTGCGGGCTGGTCAGCCCCAGCGAGCTGGGCTGCGGCCGCGGGGTCAGCGGCCTCCCCGCGTGGGAGACGGTGTTCACCGCGATGTTCATGCACGCGTCGATCCTGCACATCGCCGGCAACATGCTGTTCCTGTGGATCTTCGGCAACAACGTCGAGGACTCGATGGGCCCGATCCGCTTCCTCATCTTCTACCTCCTCGGCGGCGTCGCGGCCCTGGCGCTGCAGGTGGCCATCGGCCCGAACACCGTCGCGCCGACGGTGGGCGCGTCGGGGGCGATCGCCGCGGTCCTGGGCGGCTACATCGTGCTCTATCCCCGCGCGCGGGTGCTGAGCCTGATGTTCCTCATCTTCTTCTTCGGAGTATTCGAGCTGCCGGCGCTGGTCATGCTCGGCATCTGGTTCGTTCAGCAGGCCGTCTTCGGCGCGGTGGGCCTCACCAGCCCGACCAACGCCGGCGGGGGCGTGGCCTACTTCGCCCACGTCGGCGGATTCGCGTTCGGGCTGTTGACGATCCGGCTGTGGGCCAAGCGCCGCAAGCCCACCCCACCGGTGCGGGCAGCGTACCGATGAGGATCGTGGTGCTCGTGCTCGTCGTGGTCTTCACCGTCCTGATCGGCGTGCTGACGGCGCTGGACATGATCCGCCACGGCGTCAACTGGCTCGACGTGCTGGCGATCCTCATCGTGATCCTGTTCGGCACCGGGATCGTCGGCGCGCTGGTGCAGCCGCCCCGGCGCTGAGTGCCGGGCGGCCCGTCCTCGATCCCGACGCCGCCGCCGGGGCCGTCGCGCTCTGGTCCGCTGGCGAGATTTCGCCCGGCCGGCCGGTGGGCGACTGGTAGATTCGCCGTGTGACGGTGGTACGGGAACGGCTGGTGACGGCTGCCTACGAGTTGTTCGCGCAAAACGGGGTCCAAGCCGTGGGCGTGGACGCGATCATCGAGCGCTCCGGCGTCGCCCGCCAGACGCTCTATCGCCATTTCGGCTCCAAGCAGGAGCTGGTGCTCGCCTTCCTGGAGCGGCGTGAGGAGGTGTGGACCTACGGCTGGCTGGCCAGCGAGGTGCAGCGTCGCGAGCGCGACCCGCGGCGCCGGCTGCTGGCGATCTTCGACGTCTTCGACGAGTGGTTTCGCCGCCCGGACTTCGAGGGCTGCTCGTTCATCAACGTGATGCTCGAGCACCCAGCCGCCGACCACCCGCTGCACGTGGCCGCCGCCGGGTATCTGGCACGGATCCGCGCCTTTCTGGAGGGGCTGGCCCGCGACGCCGGCCTCGCCGATCCGGCGTCATTCGCCCGGGAGTGGCACATCCTCATGAAGGGCTCGATCGTGGCCGCCGGCGAGGGCGACCTGGAGGCGGCGCGCCGGGCCAAGCGCATCGGGCGCGTGCTCCTGGGCCAGGCCCGCAGCTCAGACCGGCCGGGTCATGAAGCAGAAGACACGGGTGGGATCGCGGCGCAGGGTGCCCGTCTCGCCGGTGCGCGCGAAGCCTAGGCGCTCGTAGAAACCCGCCGGGTCGCCCTCACCGGTGAGCGCGCCCAGGCGCAGGCTCCGCGCGCCCCGCGCCTCGGCCCACTCGTGGACCGAGGCGACCAGGCGCTCTCCCAGGCCCGCGCCGCGCGCCCGCGGATCAACCCACATGCCCCACAGCCCGGCAACCCCGGCCTCGCGGTCATACCACTGTCCCGCAGCCATCCCGAGCCAGCGGTCGCCGTCGACGGCCACGTACACGGCGATCTCATCGGCGGTCTCGCTGCGCCGCGCGAGGGCCAGCCACTCCGCGTCGGGATAGGCGAGCTCGGCCTCGAGACTCGAGCCGAAGGCGTCCGGGGAGTCCCGAAGCGCCCGCAGGCGCAGCTGCCGTAACTTGTCCGCGTCTCCGGCGACGACCGCTCTGATCGCCGGAGGCGGCACTAGCTTTTCAGCGCGACGTCGATCGGCTCGAAGTGGGCGAAGTCGTAGAGGTCGGCCACGCGAGCGCGCACCGCCTCGGCGTCCAGCGACTCGACGCCCTCGGTCCCGAACCGCTCGACGTTGAAGGAGGCGATCGCGGTCCCGTAGGCCATCGCGTTGCGCAGCACCGGCGTGGTCACCCCGCCGTCGATCTGGCTGGCGATGAAGCCGACGAATCCGCCGGCGAAGGTGTCACCGGCGCCGGTGGGATCGATCACCTCGTGCAGCGGGTAGGCCGGCAGCGCGAAGAAGTCGTCCTTGGTGATGAGCGCCGATCCGTACTCGCCCTGCTTGGCCACCACGACCGACGGACCCCATCCGAGGATCTCGTGCGCGGCCGAGATCAGGTTGGGCTTGGAGGTCAGCTGGCGCAGCTCCTCGTCGTTGAGCATCAGGCAGTCGACCTTGCCGACGATCTGCAGCAGCTCATCGCGGGCGACGTCGATCCACAGGTTCATCGAGTCCAGCGCGACGAACCGGGCCGCCGCGCACTGCTCGCGGACCTGGAGCTGAAGGCCGGGCTGGATGTTGGCCAGGAACAGCACGTCGCAGTCCTGGGAGGCCTGCGAGAGCTTGGGGGCGAAGTGCTCGAACACGTTGAGCTGGGTGTCCAGCGTCTCACGAGTGTTGAGATCCCAGCCGTACTTGCCCTTCCAGAAGAAGGTCTTGCCGCCGGCCACGCGCTCGACGTCGTCGATGTTGGAGCCGCGGGTCTGCAGCACGGCGAGGTCGGCATCATCGAAGTCGTCGCCGACCGGGCCCACGAGCCGGACGTCGTCGAGCAGGGAGGCGGCCAGCGCGAAGTGCGTGGCCGCGCCGCCCAGCATCCGCTCCCGCACGCCGAACGGAGTCTCGACCGCGTCGTAGGCGATCGAGCCGACAACGGTGATACTCACGCGGCGACCTCCTCGGCCAGGCCGGCCGCGTCGCGCAGGGCACCAGCCTCATCGGTCCGCTCCCAGGTGAAGTCGGCCTCGTCGCGGCCGAAGTGGCCGTAGGCGGCGGTCTTCTGGTAGATCGGGCGATGCAGATCCAGCCGCTGTCGGAAGGCGGCCGGGCGCAGGTCGAAGCGATCGGAGACGAGCACCTCGATGCGCTCGGGCGAGAGGCCGGCGGCCTCGGTCCCGAAGGTCTCGACCATGATCGAGACCGGGCGAGCGACGCCGATCGCGTAGGCCACCTGCACCTCGGCGCGGTCGGCCAGGCCGGCGGCGACGATGTTCTTCGCCACCCAACGAGCGGCGTAGGCGGCGGAGCGGTCGACCTTGGACGGGTCCTTGCCGCTGAAGGCGCCGCCGCCGTGGCGAGCCATCCCGCCATAGGTGTCGACGATGATCTTGCGCCCGGTCAGACCGCAGTCGCCGACGGGGCCGCCGATGACGAACCGGCCGGTCGGGTTGACCAGGAAGTCCGCGCGCAGGGCGGTCGCGTCGTAGAGCTCGGCCGGCAGCTCGGGCACGACGACGTGCTCCCACAGGTCGTCGCGCAGGCGGCCTTCGGTGCCCTCAGCGTGCTGGGTGGAGATCAGCAGCTTCTCGATCCCCACCGGCACCCCGTCGGCGTAGCGCACGCTCACCTGGGTCTTGCCGTCGGGGCGCAGGTAGTCCAGCGTCCCGTCCTTGCGGACCTCGGCGAGCCGGCGCGCCAACCGGTGGGCCAGCGCGATCGGCACCGGCATGAGCTCGGGCGTCTCGTTGGTGGCGTAGCCGAACATCATCCCCTGGTCACCCGCGCCGGCCAGGTCGAGCTCGTCGGTGTGGGCGGCGTCGATTCCATTGCCCTGGCGGGTCTCATACGCGGCGTCGACGCCCTGGGCGATGTCGGCCGATTGCTTGTCCACCGCGTTGAGCACCGCGCACGAGTCGGCGCTGAAGCCCAGCGCCGCGTCCGTATAGCCGATCTGCCTGATCGTCTCCCGCGCGATGTCCTGGACGTCGAACGTGGCCCTCGTGGAGATCTCACCGGAGACCACGACCAGGCCGGTGTTGACCAGGGTCTCGCAGGCCACGCGGCCATGGGGGTCCTGCGCCATGACGGCATCGAGCACGCCGTCGGAGATCTGGTCGGCGACCTTGTCCGGGTGGCCCTCCGTGACCGATTCGGATGTGAACAGATACTGCCTGGTGGGGGTGGCCATCCGGAGGCCTCGCTTTCTTGAATCTGTCTCGTTTCGCGCGGCCGCGCAGGTTAGCGGCACTCGGTAACAAGGACCTCAGGGCGCCCGTGTCCACGGGGCCCGTGGCCGTCTTGACTGGTATCGGCGGCGGGAGTATGTTGGCCGGAGGGAGACCGGTCGGTCTCACCCTCAATCCTCAGCAGGAGAGGACGCACGTGCCCATTCCCACCGAGCTGGTCGGGTCGCTACCGCGCCCGATGTCGTTGCAGCAGGCCTACGCCGACTACGACGAGGGCAAGATCTCATTCGATGATCTCCAGGCGGCACAGGACGCCGCCGCGGAGGACTCGATCAAACGGCTGGAGGCCACCGGCGAGCCGATCGTCACCGACGGCGAGCAGCGCGAGTCGAGCTTTGCCACCTACAACATCACCGACACGCTCGCGGGCACCGGCCTCGCCGATGGGCTGGCCGGCGACGGGCAGTTCTTCGCCATCTTCGACGACGGCCACAACCGCCAGCTGCCGCGGATCACGCAGGGCCCGTTCCGCTACAAGACCTACGCCTCGGAGTTCGTGGCCAAGAACAAGATGATCGCCACCCACGAGGTCAAGCAGGCGGTCATCTCGCCCTCGATGATGATGCTGCTGTACCCGCTGGACAGCGAGATCGATGGCTACCCGCGCGAGCAGTTCCTGATGGATTGCGTGGACGAGGCCGAGAAGGACATCCGCATGTGCTTCGACGCCGGCGCGGTGCGCGTTTCCGTGGACTTCACCGAGGGTCGCCTGGCCAACAAGAACGACTCGCGCAACCCCTGGACCGGCCGCAACATGCTGCAGGACTTCATCGACCTCAACAATCAGCTGTTCGCCCGGTTCACCCCCGCGGAACGGATGAACATCGGCATCCACACCTGCCCGGGCGGAGACTGCGACTCGGTGCACTCCAAGGAGGTCCCCTACGAGATGCTCCTGGAGCACATGTTCGACATGAACGCGGGCTACTTCCTCATCCAGTGCGCCTCCGAGGAGGACCGGGAGAGCGTCTATGAGATGTGCGGCAAGTACCGCCGCGACGACGCCGACGGCGTCTCGCAGATGTGCTTCATGGGCGTGATCAACCCCCTCAGCCCCGACGTCGAGACGCCCGAGCACGTGCGCGACGAGCTGATGATGGCGGCGAAGCACATCCCGATGAACATGCTGGGCGCCACCGACGACTGCGGCTTCTCGCCGTTCAGCCGTGACGTCAAGCCCAAGCACGGCTCGCCCGACTTCGCGCGCGACGTGGCCATGCAGAAGATCTCGGCACGACTGGAGGGCGCGCGGATGGCCTCGGAGGCCATGGGCATCTGATGGCGCCGCGGGCCATGGCGCCCGGCCGGAGCGGCCGGGCGCCCAAGGTCTGACAACGCGGAGCACACGTGGGCTGTAGGGTCACGTTCGTGGCCACCGCATCGTCCCCCAACGGAGGCTCAGACCAGGAGACCCGCTTCTGGCATCCGTTCTCGGACATGCACGCGGTGCGCGGCCACGAGGTCGTGATCGACCGTGCCGAGGGCATCTGGATCTACGACTCCGCGGGCCGGCGCTACCTGGACGGCACGGCGAGCCTGTGGTACGCCAACGTCGGCCACGGGCGCCCCGAGATCGCCGACCGGGTCCGCGAGCAGATGTCCCGGCTCGAGGCCTACTCGACCTTCGGCGACTGGACCAACGAGCCGGCGCGTGAGCTCGCCGCGCGGCTGGCCGAGCACGCGCCGATGCCCGACGCGCGCGTGTTCTTCACCACGGGCGGAGGGGAGTCGATCGACACCGCGGCCAAGCTCGTCCGCCAGTACTGGTCGGTCCAGGGCCAGCCGGGCAAGGTGCACATGATCACCCGCTCCGCGGCCTACCACGGCACCAACGGCTTCGGGACCTCGCTCGGGGGGATCGAGCCCAATCGCGTCGGCTTCGGCCCGCTCGTCCTCGACACCTCCAATGTCGTCTATGACTCGGTGGAGGCCCTGGAGCAGGAGATCCTCCGGATCGGTCCCGACCGAGTGTCCGCCTTCTTCGCCGAGCCCGTGATCGGCGCGGGCGGGGTCTATCCGCCCCCCGACGGCTATCTCGAGGGCGTCGCGGCCGTCTGCGCCGAGTACGACGTCCTGTTCATCGCCGACTCGGTCATCTGCGGGTTCGGCCGGCTGGGCAGCTGGTTCGGAGTCGAACGCTGGTCGCTCCAGCCCGACATGATCGTGTTCGCCAAGGGCGTGACGAGCGGGTACCTGCCGCTGGGCGGCGTCGTCGTCTCGGCGCGGGTGGCCGAGCCGTTCTGGTCAGAGCCGGGGCACATGTTCCGCCACGGCGCGACCTACGCCGGCCATCCGGCGTGCTGCGCGGCGGGGCTGGCCAACCTCGACATCCTCGAGCGCGACAACCTCATCCCGCGCGGCGCGGAGCTCGAAGGGGTGCTGTTCGATGCGCTGTCACGGCTGCGCGACCACGAGCTGGTGACCGAGATCCGCGGCGGCACCGGGCTGATGGCCGCCGTGGGCCTCGACCTCGATGCCGGGCCGGGCATCGTCGCCGACACGTTCGCGGCCACCCGTGAACGGGGCCTGCTCACCCGGCCGCTCGGCGCCGGACTGGCGATGTCGCCGCCGCTCACGATCGAGCCAGACGAGATCGAGCTGATGGCGAGCACCATCGGCGAGGCGCTCGAGGCCGTGGTGAGTGCGCGCAGCAGCGCGCACTGAAGCGGACCACGATGCCCGAGCCGCGCCAGATCGACTTCGCCCAGCTCCCATGGGAGGACGAGGCGCCCGGCATCCGGGCCCAGGCGACGACGCACGAGGGCTCGCGCTGGGCGGTCGTCGAGTACGCGCCGGGCGCTCACCGTGAGGAGTGGTGCACCGACGGCCATCGCGGATGGGTGGTCAGCGGCGACATCGAGTACGAGTTCGATGACGGTCACGCGCCGCTGCGCGCCGCGACCGGCGAGGCGTTCCGCCTGCCGGGCGGACAGGGACACCGCGGGCGCAACCTCGCCGGCGGGCCGACCCGCCTCTTCCTCATCGACGACCCCACCGGCTGACGCTCGGCGCCACGGCGGACGGGCTCGGTGCTATCACTGACCCGTGCCGCTGCGCGCGATGCCAGAGGTCGGTCGATCGGTCCTCATCGACTACCTGGGGTCCACGGTCCGCGGGACCGTCCACGCGGTGGCCGACGACGGCCGGCGGGTGGAGGTCGTGACCGAGGACGGCGCGACGGTCACGTTCGAGCTCAACCGCGCGACCGCGATGTTCACCGCGGGCGGCGGTCAGACGGCTCCACGCCTGCGCTTTGAGCCGCCTAACGATTGACCAACAGCCGCGGATGTAGGATGCTGCGGCGCTGCGCGCCCGCCCCTGGGCTGCGGCGTCATTTCAACGGGATCGAAACGAAGGGGATGGGGTATGGGGCGTGAACTCGGGCGCACGAACGTCTTGCGACGGGCGTGTCTCACGTGCGGGCTGGCGGCGATCGTCGCCCTGGTGCTGTGCACGAGCGCGATGGCGGCGGGCAAGGTGGTGACGGTCGGCTCGCCGCTGACCAACAATCCGCCCTCGGTGGCGGTCAGCAGCACCGGCGACGCACTCATCGCCTGGAACGACGACAAAGGGGTGGCCGGGGCGCCGAACTTCGTGCAGTACTGCGTCCTCCCCGCCGGCGCGACGGCGTGCTCGCACTCTGGAAACCTCGATCCGGGGGACTCGGCGGGGTTCATCGACGGGGTCCATGTGCTTGTCGACGGCAGCACGATGATCATCCTCGCCGACGTCTTCGGCGCCGCCGGAAACAGCGCGGCGGACTATGAGCCTGTGCAGGAATGGCAGTCGACCGACGGGGGCGCGACGTGGACGCTCATCAACGGCGGCCTGTCGGTGACGAACGGGAACATCAGCGCCGACACGGGGCCGTTGAGCGCTGTCATCGTGCCCGGCACCGGGGTGTTGGGGTTTGGATGGGACACCGCGGGCGGCGAGCCACCGACGTTCAACGCGTTTCCGCTGAGCAGCCCGCCCGAGTGCTCGAAGGCGACCTGCCCGGCTGGCTTCGCGACGCTGCAGCCCAGCAGCAACCCGGACCAGATCGGCAATCCGTTCGGCCAGTTCGCTGCGCAGGCGGGATCCAACCCGGGGGTGCTGGGCATCTTCGACACCAACTTCACCAACGGCCCGCTCGGGTGCCCGGTGCAGTTCAGCTTCGGCACCGCCTACGTCTACGGCTCGGGCAACCAGTCCGCCGCCAACAGCTACAACATCTCCCCCGGCCAGCCGGGGAGCGCGTGGAAGGTGCCGGTCACCCAGGCCGACTGCAACGTCGAGAACCCGGGCGTCGGTGGAGGCCCGAGTGGCTTCGGCGTGCTGGAGACCAACGAGGCCAACAGCACGACCGCCTATCACCGCTTCGATGCGGCAACGATGAAGTTCGACACCCCCCTGGTGACCGTCGCCAAGCAGTCAGAGCTTGATGCGGCGCTCTCCCAGGACGGCGCCGGCGGCATCTACGGGACCTACCTTCTCGACGGGGCAGGTGGTCCGATCAACCTGTCCTACAGCGCGGACGGCGGCAAGTCGTTCACCAGCGGGGTGCTGGAGGCCGACAAGGACGGCCAGGACGCCAACGCGACCAATGGGGTCAACGGCGCGGGGCAGGGCTGGGCGGTGTGGACCAACAACGGCTCAGTATTCGCGCAGCCCTTCCAGGCCGCGGACGCGATCTCGCCCGCCAGCGTCGGGGGCAGCGCCACGGACACCGGGACGACGGTCACCGTCACGGTGACGTGCACGTCGCTGCCGTGCACGGTGACGATCACGATCACCTCGTCGACGGTGACCGTACACACGTCCTCGGTCGCGCTCAAGAAGAAGAAGCCGAAGAACGTGACCCTGGCCAAGGGCAAGTTCACGATCACCAAGTCCGGCGCCCACAAGCTCGCGGTCAAGCTCACAGGCGCCGGCAAGAAGTTCCTGGCCTCGAAGCAGGGTCATATCAAGGTCGGGAGCACCATCACCGAGACCGTGGCCAAGCACACGAAGGTGACCGCGCGCAACCTGACGCTGACGCTTAAGCCGCGGAAGAAGGGCAAGAAGTAGCCAACCGCCCGAAGGCGGTGAACATCGGCCGGGCCGCGGCCATCTGGACGACCAGGTGGTCGCGGCTCTGGGCGCGGAACTCCTCGATCCGGTGGCCGGCGCCCTCGATCTCGGCGATGTCGGCGGGATCGGCGGTCCAGCCCTCGATGAGCATCGACGGGGTGAGCTCGAGGTGGGCCTGGCTCCCCCAGGCCGACTGGCCGACGCGGAACAGCGCCGTGCCGGGCCCGGGCGTGGTCCCCAACTCGATCGCCTCCGGCGGCAGCTCGATGATGTCCTCGTGCCACTTCAGGACGGGCATGTGCTCCGGGAAGGCGGCGAACAGCGGGTCGTCCGCGGCGGCGGGCAGGACGCTGAGCTCGGGCCAGCCCGCGTTCATGTGGCCCGCGTAGGACACCGTGCCACCCGCGGCCACGGCCAGCAGCTGCGCGCCGAGGCACATCCCGAGGACGGGGACGCTCTGCTCGATCGCGTCGTGCAGCAGCGCCACCTCGGCGATGAGGAAGGGATCCTGCGCCACCCGCGTCGCGCTCTGGCGCCCGCCGAGGGTGACCACGCCCGCGATCTCATCCACCGCGGGCAGCGCCTCGGCGTCGCCCGGATTGCGTGCGATGACGGCGCACCCGGCCGCCTCCAGCGCCTCGCGCACGATGCCGTCCTGGCGGTCGGGGAGATGGGTGATGATCAGGGTCGGCTTCACGAGGCCGCAGGATAGATGCGGCCCGACATGCCACGCTGTAGCAATGCTCAGATGGCTGATGGCAGTCCTGGCGATCGTGACGGGAGCGGTGGGAACACATCCGGCGGCGGTGGCGGCGAGCACCTCGACCAAGCCCCACATCGTGTGGGACCCGATCCCATTCGGCGCGACCCGCAAGGCCCAGATGACCGCGTACGTCCGCCGCCACTACGGCAGCTTCATGAAGCCGACGTGGCGGCTCGTGCACCCCCACGTGATCGTCATCCACTACACCGACGCCAGCTACTCCTCGACGTTCAACACCTTCGCCAACGACGTTCCGGACTCCGAGCTGCACGAGCTCCCGGCCACGTGCGCGCACTTCGTCATCGACTCAGGCGGCGTCATCCACCAGCTCGTCTCGCTTCAGACCATGTGCCGCCACACGGTGGGTCTCAATTGGACGGCGATCGGGATCGAGCACGTCGGCTTCAGCGACGCCCAGGTGCTCGGCGACGCAAGCCAGATGCGATCGAGCCTGCGGCTCGTCCACAGTCTGCAGTGTCGCTTCAATATCCAGATCCGCAACGTGATCGGCCACGCCGAGAGCCTGTCCAGCCCCTACCACCACGAGGACGTGCCCTCCTTGCGCACCCAGACCCATTCGGACTTCGTCCACCGCGACATGCAGACCTACCGTGCGCGCCTGCGCCGGCTGGGAGGCTGCTGATGGCCGCCGAGAACGTCGCGAGGGTGGGAGTGGTGGGCGCCGGCTTCATGGGCTCGGGCATCGCGGAGTCCGCGGCTTCGGCGGGAATCGACGTCACCGTCTTCGAGCCCGAGGCAGCGCCGCTCAAGCGCTCGCGGGAGCGGCTGGCGGTCTCGGTGGAGCGCGCGGTGTCGCGCGGAAAACTCACCGCGGAGGATGCTGAGGAGCTGAGCGGCCGGATCGCGTACACCAATGATTTCGACGACCTCGCCGGGGTCGACGCGGTGCTCGAGGCGGTCACCGAGGACCCGCGGGTCAAGGGCAAGCTCTTCCAGCGCCTGGACGAGGCGCTGCCCGACGCGCGCTTTCTGGCCTCCAACACGTCCTCGATCCCGATCGCCGAGCTCGCGGCGTGGACGCGAAGGCCCGAGCGGGTGATCGGGCTGCACTTCTTCTCGCCGGTGCCGGTGATGAAGCTCGTGGAGGTCGTGGTGGGCCTGGAGACCGACGAGAACACCCTGACCACCGCCGAGGCGTTCGCGTCGGAACTCGGCAAGCGCCCGATTCGCACCAAGGACCGCTCGGGCTTCATCGTCAACATGCTGCTCGTCCCCTACCTGATGGCGGCGGTGCGCATGTACGAGGATGGCTTCGCCACGCGCGAGGACATCGACGACGGCATGCGCCTGGGCTGCGGGCACCCGATGGGCCCGCTCACCCTGTGCGACTTCATCGGCCTCGATGTCCTCTACGCCATCTGCGACTCGCTCTATGAGGAGTTCAAACGGCCCGAGTACGCCCCGACCCCCCTGCTCAAGCGGATGGTGGTGTCAGGGCACCACGGCCGCAAGACCGGCAAGGGGTTCTACGACTACTCGTCCTAGAGGCGCGGCTCAGGCCGCGACGACGGTGAAGAGCTGCTCGTCGTCGGCCAGGCGGGCACGCAGCGTCTTGAGGATCTGGGCGTGCAGCTGGCAGACGCGGCTCTCGGTGACCCCGAGGATCTCGCCGATCTCGCGCAGCGTGAGGTTGTAGACGTAGAGCAGGACCGCGATCTTGCGCTCGCGCGGGGCCAGGCAGTCAAAGGCCTCGCGGAAGCGCTCCTTGGCCTCGCCGGTGACGGCGAAGTACTCGGGATCGGCGTCGGTGTCCTCGGAGATCAGGGTGTCGATCCGCTCGGTGGCCTGGTCCTCCTCGCCGTTGACGAGCGCGTTGAGCGAGCCCACCTGGGCCTGCGCCAGCTCGTCCTGGTGGCGGACGAGGTCGCGCACCTCGATGCCGAGAGCGTCGGCCAGCTCCTCCCGGCTGGGACGGCGGCCGTAGAGGTGGAAGAAGTTGTCGCGGGCCTTGCCGATCTCGCGGTCCCAGCGGCGCAGCGAGCGCGGGGCCCAGTCGTTGCGGCGCAGCTCGTCGAGCACGGCCCCGTGGATCCGGGTCCAGGCGAACTGCTCGAGCGTGGCGCCCTTGTCCGGGTCGTAACGGTCGATGGACTTGATCAGGGCCTCCAGGCCGCACGAGATGAAGTCATCGACCTCGCAGCGGGCCGGCATCTCACGGATCTTGCGGTAGACGATGTACTTCACCATCGGCGCGAAGGTCAGCACGAGACGGTCGCGCAGCCGAGGGTCGCCGGTCCGCTGGTACTGACGCCACAAATCGAGGCTCTGCTCAGCCGACAACCGTCCGGCTCGTTCCGTTGAAGCCATCTCACCCACTTTTTGGTCCGATACGAGGGAAAATCGCCGGGCCCATGCGGCTGGGCCGGCGTCGGGGTGAAGGTCGCTGAACACCCCGGATTTATGTCGACCGGAAGGGAGGTTTCGCCCATCCCCATTTTGCGGTAGATATGTGGCAGGTACGGCCGACGCACGGGAGGAGGCGTTATGGAGGCTTACCAGCCAGAGGTGCTGATCGTCGACGACCACCTCGCCGCACGGCGAGGGATGGAGCTGCTGCTCCGCGACGCCGGCTTCGCAGTGACCGTCTGCGCCGACGACCCTGACCAGGCCTGCGCAGAGTTGCGCAAAGGTGGTCATGACGTCGCGCTGGTCGAGCTCCGGCGCCACGCCGGCGACGGCGTGCAGCTCGCCCGCGAGGCCCTCGAGGCCGGGGGCGGGGCGCCGCTGGTGCTCTGCACCGGCTACGCGGCGCCACGCGGGCCGCTGTTGGCGGCGTCCCGGCTCGGGGCCCCAGGGCTGGTGCTGACCTCGTCTGCGGCCGCGATGCTCGTGGAGGCGCTGCGCGCCGTGGCAGCGGGGGGCAGCTTCGTGGACCCGGAAGTGACGGCGCTCCTGGCGGCGAGCGCCGAGGACGAGCGCGTGGCCCGTCTCAGCCCCCGAGAGCGCGAGGTGCTCGAACTGCTCGTCGACGGGCTCCAGGGCCCGGAGATCGCGGAGCAGCTGTTCCTGTCGCTGGAGACGGTCCGGACCCACATCCGCAACGCCGTGGGGAAGCTGGGGGCGCGCACGCGGGTCCAGGCGGCGGCGATGGTGGCCTGCGCGCGCGAGGGTTAGAGACCGTGGCGGATTTTGGAGGACATGGCTCCTCAATCCGCCTCAACCCCGTTGCGAGGCCGCGGGCTCGCCGCCGTGCGGCTAGGACTGCTGCGGAGGCTTGACGACGTTGGAGCGCGTCGCCTCGCCGTCAGTGCTCTTGAGCGGCGCGGGCAGGTCGGCGGGCAGCGCGGCGCCCGTGGCGTGCGCGGCGGCCTCGTTCTCGCGTTTGACCTCGAGCCAGATCTCCTCGCGGTAGACGCGCACCGAGCGGGGGGCGTCGATCCCGAGACGGACGGTCTGGCCGGAGACCTCCAGGACGGAGATGAAGACATCGTCGCCGAGGACGACCCGCTCGCCTCGCCGGCGAGTGATGTTGAGCATTAGGAGGGGTCCCCGGCCGAGCCGGACGAGTTGCCCATGACCTCGGCGAACAGGGGCGCGCGCAGCTCGCAGCCGGGCGCCTGGTTGATGATCTGGTGACCCTGGCCGTTCCAGATGAGGATCGGAGCCTTCTGGTTGGCGGTGAACTCCGAGAGCTCGGGGCCGGCCACGACCGTGACGTAGACGTCGACCGGCGTGGCGTCGTCGAGGCCGAGACGCTCGCCGTCGTCGTCGTTGAGCTCCACCTGGTAGTCGGCGAAGAACCGGTGCGGATCGGTCACGGGCAGCGACAGGCTGGGGTCATCGATGCAATGCAACCACAAGAACGGGCTGGCTGGGTCGCTCGTCAGCAGCGCGTAGCGCGAGCCGCCGAGGCCGATCAGCCCGTCCGGGAATTCGATGACCGTCTCGGGGTCGATTTCGACGTGTCCGAAACGCGTGCTCTCAATCGCGAGTGCCACAGCGGTAGCTCCTCTACCTGGGGATGACGTTCAGGTTGACGGTCCCCTAAGCGTACTTGCGGGGGAGGCGACGGTTAGTTCAGGAAGTCCATCAACGACGACTGGACGATATTGGCCCCCGCCTTCAGCGCGGCGGTGAAGGCCGCCTGCTCGCTGGAGAAGGTGGTCACGGCCTGGGCCATGTTGACGTCCTCGTCGTTGGAGAGAGCAGCGGTGTCGCTGTTCTGGAGGCCCTGGATGCGGTCGGCCGCGAGCGTGAGCCGGTTCTGGGCGGCGCCGGCGTTGGCCTGCAGCTGCTCCAGGGAGTTCAGGCTGTTCTGAAGGTTGGTGATCTGGTTGCCCGACAGGTCGGCGATGCCCGCGCTGTTACCGCTGCGCATGTCGGACGCGATCGTGCGCAGGGTGTCCAGGAGCTTGCCGTCGTTGGCGCTCGTCCCGCTGCCGAGCAGGCTCGAGAGGTCGACGTTGACCTGCAGCGAGGAGCCGGGCCCGATCTGGCGCGTGATCGCCGCGGTGTTGCCCTGGAACGTGTCGCCCGTCGAGCTGGAGTAGGGCTGGGTGTTGGTGGCCGTGCCCGAGAAGATGTACTGGCCGTTGTACTGGGTGTTGGCCTCCTGCTTGATGGCGTCGGCCAGCTGGTCGATCTCGGCGGCGGTGGAGGACAGGTCGGTGGCCGACAGGTTGCCGTTGGAGCCCTGCACGGTCAGCTCCTGGGCGCGCTGAAGCATGCTCATCACGTTGGAGAGCGACGTGGTGGCGGCCGAGGTCCACGCGGTCCCGTCGGTGACCGCGTTGTTGTAGTTGGTCAGGCCCTGCATGTCGTTCTTGAGCTGGATGGCCAGGCTCGTCCCGTAGGGATCGTCGGAGGGCTGGTTGATCCGTTTGCCCGTGGAGAGCTGCTGCTGGGTGGTCGCCATCTGGTCCTGCACGTTGTTGATGCTGGCGAGCACCGACGCCGTGGTCATCTGGGTGGTGATACGGCCGGAGAACATGGCTTACAGGCCTGCGCCGACGCTGTTGATGAGGGTGTCCAGCGTGCTGTTGATCGCGTTCATGACGCGGGCCGAGGCCTGGTAGGCCTGCTGGTACTGGATCAGGTTGGTCATCTCCTCATCCAGCGAGACGCCCGAGACGCTCTGGCGCTGGTTGGAGACGGCGGTGAGCACCGCCTGCTGGGTGTTCTGGGAGGTCTGGGCAGCCGCGACGCCGGAGCCGACCTGGCCCACGAAGCTGGCGTAGGCCTGATCGGGGGCGCCGTTGGCGAGGTTGCCCACGGCGGTGGCCAGATCGGCGCCCGAGGTGCTCGAGCTCGAGGTCTGCAGGGTGGAGGCGGTCGCGGACACGGCAATCGTCCCGGCGCTCGTGCCACTGAAGAAGGGGCTCGAGGGCTGCAGCGCGTTGACCGAGCTGATGACCTGGTTGGCCACGCCGTCCAGCGAGGAGAGGAACTGCCCGACCGGGCCGGTGCTGGAGGACATGTTGAGCAGCGAGCCGAGCTGGCCCCCGGCGGCCGAGGTCAGCGTCTGGGGCCAGGTGACGGTCGTCCCGCTCACCAGCGGGCTGGAGGCGTCGCCGAAGTTGACCGTGACCGCGCCATTGGACCCGGTGCTCACCGAGATCTGGGCGAGGCCGGAGAGATCGTCGAGCGCCTTGTCGCGCTGGTCGAGCAGAGTGTTGGGCGAGATGCCCGCCTGCGTGGCCTGGGCGATCTGCTGGTTGAGCGTGGCGATCTGCTGAGCGTCCTGCGCCACCTGGCCGTTGGACGCGGTCAGCGACGCGTACTGCTGCGAGGCCTGGGACTGGACGGTCTGAATCTGCTGGGAGACCGCATTGAAGGTCGAGGCGAGCGTCTGGCCGGCGTCGACGACGGCCTGCTGGGCGGCCGCGTTGTTCGGCGAGCTGGCCAGCGAGGACCACGCGCTCCAGAACTGGCCCATGATGTTCTGCAGGCCGCTGTCCGAAGGCTCGTTGAGCGCGGTCTGGACCTGGCCGAGCTCGGTGGCGTTCGAATTGGCGTTGCTGGTGGCGGTGTTCTGCGCGCGGTACTGGACGTCCAGGAACTGGTTGCGGATCCGGCTGATGTCCGTGATCGAGACACCGGTGCCGACCTGCGTGCCGCCGCCCTGGATCGCGATCGTCAGAGGGGTGGTCGCGGACGTCTGCACCGTCTGGCGCGTGTAGCCGGCGGTGTTGGCGTTGGCGATGTTCTCGCCCGTGGTCGTGATGGCGGCCTGGGCCGCCTCGAGGCCGCTCAGCGCCGTCTGCAGACCGGTGAAGGACGGGATCGTCACGGCGTCAGACCTCCAGGTCCAGGACGCGGTGGCGGCTGGACAGACGCGGCGCGGTCACGCGGTTGTGATCGCCGGCGGAGTCGTAGCCCAGATGGCGGTCGGCGTCGGCAAGGCGCAGCAGATGGTCCAGGAACGACAGCTCCTGGTTCATCAGCGCCCGGTTGACGTGATGCTCGCGCTGGACCTCCTCCAGGATGCCGCGCAGCTCGGCGCTGAGCGCGTGGGCCATCGGGGCGCGGCCGGGATCCATGACGGCGTCGAGCAGGCTCATCGACACCGCCGTGGGCGACACGCCGAGGTGGGCGCCCGCGCGGTCGAGCAGGCGCGCCCGATCACGCTCGATGAGCGCACGGCGCTGCAGCTCGGCCTGGAGCATGCCGGTCAGGGTGACGACCTGCTGGACGTCGCGGGCGCGGATGGACGCGCCCTGCTCCAGCACGATCTGCAGCAGGCGCCGGGCCGAGACGAGCTGGGCCTCGAGATGCGCGATGACGTCGGTGGTGAGGGCCGTGTCGAACTGCTCGGCGGCGGGCACGATGACGCTCATTTCTTGGGCACTCCCAGCGCGGGATCGATGGCTTTGGCGATCTGCATGGCGATCCCGGTACCGCCACCGGACATGATGCTGGTGGACAGCGTCTGGGGCAGCAGCGAGGAGTAGGCACCCAGGCCTCCGCCGCCGCCCACGCCGCCGGTGCGGCCGGCATCCGAAGAGCCGTCGCTGGTTCCCCCCAGGCCGTCGTCGGAGCCGTCGAGGCCCGGGACGGTCGCCGATAGCTGCTGCGCCAGCTCGTTGACGAGCACGTTCTCGAAGGCCAGGCCGGTCTGGTAGGCGTCCTTGGCCTTCTGGCCGCCGTTGCGGACGGCGGCGGGCTCGTTGGCCGGATCGATGAGCGGCAGCGAGCCGGCGGGCATCGAGGCGCTCGTCGTCGGCAGCGCGGCGCTGGCGGAGATGGCACTCATTACGACTTGATCTGGTTGGCGATCTGCAGCATCTGGTCCTGGTACTGGACCGCCTTGGAGGCCATGTCGTAGCCGCGCTGGGCGGTGATCATCGCGCTCATGTCCGCGGCCATGTCGACGTTGGAGCCTTCGAGCGCGCCCTGCTGGAGCGAAGCGGCGGCGGCCGGACGGGTGGCGCCGCTGCCGGCGGTGACGCTGAACGTGCTGTTGCCGTCGGGCTGAAGCTGATCCGGGGCCGGGACGTCGACCAGCGCGATCTTGCCGATGGTCCGCGTGCCGTCGATGACCTGGCCGTTGGATTCGATCTTGATGTTGTCGGGGTTGGTGCCCTTGGGCAGCTTGAGCGGCGGGACCAGGGGGTTGCCCTCCTGGTTGGTGATCTCGCCCTGGGCGTTGACCTGGAGCGCGCCGTTGCGGGTCAGGCCGGTCGAGCCGTCGTCACGCCGCACCTGGAGATAGCCGGGGCCCTGGATGGCGACGTCGAGCGAGCGGCCCGTGTTCTGGATCGCGCCCTGGGTCATGCTGCGGCCGACGATGGTGGATGCCGAGCCCGCGCCGGTGGCGATGTTCGGGCTGCCGCTGGCCGAGCCGGCGCTGGAATAGAGCAGGTCCTCGAAGCCCATCCGCGTCGCCTGGTACCCCGGCGTGTCGATGTTCGCCATGTCGTTGGCGATGGCGTTGAACTGGTTCTGCTGGGCCTCCATTCCGGAGGCCGCGGCGTACAAGCTTTGCAACATCTAGATCATCCTTGGATTTGACCGACGCTCTGCGCGTCTTCCTGCATCGTCTGGTTGATCGACTGAAGCGCGCTCTGCCCGGCCTGGTAGGCGCGCAGCGAGGCGATCATGTCGGTCATGGTCTGGACCGGGTTCACGCCGGAGGCCTCGAGCTCGCCCTGGTGGACGGTGCCGCCGGCCTTGCCGGTGGAGGCTCCGGAGAAGTAGTTGGTGCCCTGCTTGGTGACGTTGGGCACGTTGAAGACGCCGAGGGCGCCGGCCGGGACGGTGCCCGTCTTGCTCACCGTGATGGGCTGGCCGTTCTGGCCGAGCACC
This sequence comes from uncultured Actinomycetota bacterium, assembly GCA_963708835.1. Classification (GTDB taxonomy): domain Bacteria; phylum Actinomycetota; class Thermoleophilia; order Solirubrobacterales; family Solirubrobacteraceae; genus Palsa-465. The sequence goes on from CAVPUB010000007.1 coordinate 905,185, forward strand.
AGGTTGCCCTGCTGGTCGACCAGCTGGCTGGAGCTGTTGGAGCCGAACTGGCCGTCGCGCGTGTAGCGGATGCCCGAGCTCGTGCGGACGGCGAAGTAGCCGGTGCCCGCGATCCCGAAGTCCAGCGGCTGGCCGGTCTGGTTCAGCGTCGCCGGGGTGGTGTCGGTGACGACCTTGTCGATGCGCACGCCGGTGCTGATCGTGCCGATCTGCTGCCCGGTGGACGTGTTGGACAGCAGCAGGGAGCCGAAGCTCTGCTGCTCGGCCTGGTCGGTCTTGTACCCCGGAGTCGAGGCGTTGGACAGGTCGTTGGACAGCTGGGCCTGGCGGACCTGCTCGGCGAGCATGCCGGACGCAGCGATGTAGAGACCGGGATCCATCGTACGGAGTTGATCGACAGGTGCTGCATAGTTCTTGAGCCCAATGTCCGCACCGCTGGCCATCAGCCCTCAAGCCCTCCGTGTTCTGGTGGGTCCCGACATCAAGATCGTGCCCGGCCGCGCGGTGATGGCGCGAGTCGTCCAGGCGCCGCCGGGCCAGAAGGGCTCGCTGAGCATCGCCGGGTACCTGCTGGACGCCGAGCTGCCGGAGGACGTCCAGGCCGGCCAGGACCTGCGGCTAGTGGTCCGCGACGTCAACGCCGAGCGCGTGCTGCTGGCCATCACCGACCCGCGCGAGGCCGAACAGGCCCAGCGCGCACAGCAGAGCGAGCAGGGAACCCAGGCCCCGCCCACGCAGCCGGCCCAGCCGGCCGTTGCGGACCCGTCGCTGGCCGCACAGCCGGCGGTGCCCCTCCCCGGCGGCGGCAACGTGCAGGTCACCGAGCGCGATGCCGGCGGGGCCGGCGCACACGCCGCCGACCGCCAGAACGTACTGCTGCGCTACAACGCGCCGGCGCTGGGCGCGGTCGACCTGCGCTTTCAGATGGACGCGGGCGCGCTCAGCCTGTCGGTGAGCCTGGCCGCCGGCCAGCCGCTCGAGCTGGCGCAGGCCGGCGCCGAAAGCCTGCGCCAGGTGCTGGCCGCATCGCTGCCCGGGCGCGCCGTGTCGGTGACCGTGGCCCCTCGCCGAGAGCCCCTGGACCTCTATGCCTGAACAGCCGCCACGCCGGCGCGCAACCGCGCTCCACTACACCCACGGCGATGCTGCCCCCACGGTGACGGCGACGGGCGCGGGCCTGTTGGCCGAACGCATCATCGCGGCCGCGCGCGAGGCCGGCGTGCCCGTGCGCGAGGACCCGGCGCTCGTGGAGGCCTTGGCCGCGCTGAACCTCGGCACCCACGTGCCCGAGGCGCTGTGGAAGGCCGTGGCCGAGACACTGGCCTGGGCCTACCGCTTGGACGCGGGCGCCCGGCGGCCTTGAGCAACAGCGGCTCTGGCTGGACTTAAGTCTGGCGCTGGGACGCCGATGATGAGAGTGCTCCCTCGGTAAGGATCTCTCTATGGCTCTTCGCCTCACTGGCAAAACTCTGCAGTCCTCGACCCCCGCGGCCACGTCGGCCGCGCCGGCCGTCACCTCCGAAAGCCTTGCCTTCCAGGCGCGCACCGTTCTGGGCGAGGGCAATGTCGCCGCGTTCAGCGCGCTGTTTGCCGCCGCGGATGAGCTGACCGACCCGCACCGCCGCTTTCACGCCAAGCTGGCTCTGATCGACGCCGGCATGAGCGTCACCAGCCAGGCTTCCGAGGGCGTGGCCACGCGCGTGTACGTCGCCGTCGCCGGCGCAGCGCTGGACATGCTCGAGGACACCCCCAGTGAGCCGACCATCCTCAACCTCGCCGGCGTGGCCCTGTACGAGCTGTGGAGCCTCGACGCCGCGCAGGCGCTGTTCCGCGCCGCCCGCCGTCTGGACTCGAGCCTGCCCAACGTCGAGGCCAACCTCGACGAGGTCGCGCGCCGCAAGCGCGCCGGGCGTCGGACCCGCCCGCTGCACGCCGCCGTGCCGGGCCTGGCCCGCCGCGCCACCAGCGTCGCCAACCGTGCCAAGCCGACCACCGGCCTGACGCTCAGCCTGTGCATGATCGTCCGCGACGAGGAGCAGATGCTCCCGCGCTGCCTGGATGCCGTGGCCTCCGCGGTGGACGAGATCGTGATCGTCGACACCGGCTCCACCGACGCGACCGTCGAGATCGCCAAGTCGTTCGGCGCCAAGGTCATCGAGTTTGAGTGGACCGGGTCCTTCTCAGAGGCCCGCAACGTCTCCTTCGAGGCCGCCACCGGCGACTGGGTCATGTACCTGGACGCCGACGAGGTGCTCGTGGCCGAGGACGTCGAGCTGCTGCGCTCGCTCACCGGCCGCACCTGGCGCGAAGCCTTCTACTTGGTCGAGACCAGCTACACCGGCGAGCTCGGCGACGGCGGCGCGCTGGTCAACAACGCGCTGCGCGTCTTCCGCAACCGGCCGGAGTACCGGTTCAAGGACCGCCTGCACGAGCAGATCGCCCATACGCTGCCCACCTACATCCCCGGACGGGTCGAGCAGACGCCGGTCCGCGTCACCCACTACGGCTACCTCGGCTCCGTGCGCGACGCCAAGGAGAAGTCGGGCCGCAACATCGAGCTCCTGCGCAAGCAGGCCGCCGAATCCCCCACGACCCCGTTCCTGCACTTCAACCTCGGCTCCGAGTACATCGTCGTCGGCGACCTGAACGCCGCGATCGAGGAGCTCAAGACCGCCCGGTCGCTCGTGCGCGCCGAGGGCAACCTCACGCGCGCGGAGTACGTGCCGTCCCTGTACACGCGCCTGGTCATGGTGCTGCGCATGTCGGGCAAGCTGATCGAGGCCGACACCACCGCCACCGAGGGCCTGGCGCTGTTCCCGCAGTTCACCGACCTCGTCCTGGCGCAGGCCCGCATCGCCCAGACATACGGCGACACCGACAAGGCGAAGGCGCTGCTGCACCGCGCCATCGAGATGGGCGAGGCGCCCGCGCGCTACGCCCCCATGGTCGGTAGCGGCACCTTCCTGGCCCGCCTGGCGCTGGCCGAGCTGCAGCTCGAGCTCGGCGAGGCCGCCGAGGCCCGCGCGGCGCTGCAGTGGTGCGTCTCCAACCACCCCGAGTTCCTGGCGGCGGCGGCCCCCTACGCGTCGGCGCTGCTGCGCGACGGCGTCGCCCCCTCCGATGTGGTCGCCGAGCTCGACAAGCTCGACGTTCTCCCCGCCGGCGTCCGCCTGATGGTGGCCACCGCTCTCCAGCAGGCCGGCGCGCGCGCCGAGGCCGAGGCGCAGTTCCGCTTGGCCCTCGACGCCGCCCCGGCCGACACCCGGGCCCAGACCGCGCTGGCCGAGCTCCTGCTCGGCCGCGGTGCCTGGGACGAGGCGGCGACGCTCGCCTCGCGCGTGCCGGCCGATGACCCCTACGGCGGGCTCGCCGTCCGGATCGAGCTGTGCGGCCTCATCGGCCGCGCCGACGCCGAGACCGTCCAGTCCGCGCTCGGGCGCGCCGCGCGCGCCGGACTGTCGGTCGCCGAAGGCGCCGTGTTCGAGACGTGGGCGGCGATCGCCCAGGGCGCAACCGACATCAAGCCGATGCCCGTGGCGGGAGCGCCGCTGCTGGGCGTGATCCTGGAGACCCTGCTGCAGGGGGCCGACGGTGAGCGCTTCGTCGCCCTGCTGCCGGCACTGGAGCGGTCGCAGCTGGCCCACCGCGAGCAGCGCGAGCTGCTGGCCCAGATGTACTTCAAGCACGGTCTCGTCGACCGCGCCGCGCAGGAGTGGATCGCGGTGGCCTCCGAGGCTCCCGACGTCCGCTCCATGGTGGGGCTGGCGCACGTCGCGCTGGCTCAGGGGATGACCGAGGATGCGGGCAACTTCGCCACCGCCGCGCTCGAGCTCGACCCCACGTCGGCCCAGGCCAAGGCGCTGCTGAGCGCACTCCCGGCCCCGGTCGCGGCGTAGGACGATTCTTGGACATCTGGCCGATGGCGCTCAAGTTGCCAGGGGCTGCGCTCGATTACACCGAGCAGCATGTCTTCTCGGTTCTCCCGCTTCCCACGCACACGCGCCCTCACCGGGGACATCCCCGCCTGCCCGCCCCCGGAGGTGCTGGATGCGATCGCCCGCGCGCACGAGGCCTACGAGCGCCTGGAGGCGTCCGGTCGGCATGTCCGCTTCGACCTCAACGAGACCTCGCGCCGGCTCGCGATGGAGCTGACCGACGCGTCGGGCACTCCGCTGCGCAGCCTGTCTGCGCGCGCGGTGCTGGAACTCGCCGCAGGCGCCACGCTCGACTGACGCACTAAAAGAGGCTCACCCATGTCCACCAGCTCCGTTTCCTCATCGTCCACTTCCACCTCGACGTCCGGGCTCAACCTCTCCTCGTTGAGCGGCGGCGGTCTGCAGGTGACGGGCCTCGCCTCCGGTCTGAACACCAACCAGATCATCCAGGAGGAGATGGCGATCTATCAGCAGCCGGTGACCAACCTGCAGAACCAGCAGAGCGGTCTGACGGCGATGAACAAGCAGCTGACCAGCATCCAGCATGAGCTCCAGACGCTGTCGAGCGACGCGCTGGCCGTGGGCGACCCGACCCTGTTCAAGACCCAGCAGTCGGTCAGCTCCTCGGACACCACGCGCGTTCAGGCCTCGAGTGCGACCGGCGCCGGCGTGGGCGGCTACCAGGTGGCGGTCACCCAGCTCGCCAACTCGGCCCAGGCAACGTACGGCTTCACCAGCCCCACCAGCAACGACAACATCACCGTCAACGGCAGCCAGTACACGATCACAGCCGGCGAGTCGATCCAGGACTTCGTCGACTCGATCAACTCAGACCAGAACGGGAGCACGTACGCCGCGGCCACCAACTCGGGCACCGTCGTGTTCTCCTCGCGACAGACGGGCGCGAGCCAGAGCATCTCGATCGCCGACAGCGGCGGCGCACTGGCCCTGCAGTCCTCCAAGCCCGGGCAGGACGCCCTGTTCAGCGTCGACGGCGTCAACGGCAGCTCGGCGTCCAACACGGTCACCAACGCGATCGGCGGCGTCTCGCTGACGCTGACCGGCGTCACCACCACGAGCGGCCCGGTCACCGTCAACGTCGGCGCCCCCGCCCCGAACCAGACCAACATCTCCAACGCGATCAACACCTTCGTGACGCAGTACAACAAGGTGATCTCCGACATCCAGACGCAGCTGCAGCAGCAGCCGTCGAGCTCGGACCCAACGCAGGGCACCCTGTACGGCGACCCCGGTCTGAAGGACCTGCTCACCTCGATGCGCTCGATGATGTACTCGTCCGGCGCGGGCCTGCCGGCCGGCGCGGCCACAATGGATGACATCGGCGTCAGCACGGGCGCCACCACCGGCGGAGGCGCCGAGTCCGCCTCCACGCTCGCGGGCAACCTCCAGCTCAACGCCACCACGCTGGCCAACATGCTGTCCTCCAACGCCAGCGGGGTGAAGTCCATCCTGGGCAGCTGGTCCTCGAGCTTCGTCGGGCTGGTCGACAACGCGTCGGATCCGAGCGGCACGATCGCGTCACGCATCACCGGCGACAACTCCCAGATCTCGAACCTGGGCAATCAGATCTCGACGATGCAGTCCGCGCTCACCGACAAGCAGAACTTCCTCGTGCAGGAGTTCGCGCAGCTGGAGGCGGCGCTCTCCTCCAACCAGTCGGAGAGCAGCTGGCTGACCAGCCAGATCGCGTCCCTACCGGGCGTCTGAGCGACGGCGTGACCCGGCCCGACCGCCCCCTCGGTGGATGCCGATCACTCCTGTTCTTCCTCAATTTTCGGCCGCGTCGGCCGATGACATGGGTAGCGAATGGATCGCTTCTGGCCCCGACGTCATGTGCGGACCGGACCCCTCACGGAGTAACCACGCAACTCGACCTGGTGTGAGAGAACACAAATGAGCACATACGCCGCGACCTACTCCCCCAACGCCTACCGCGCCAGCGCGGTCCTCACCGCGTCACCCGGCCAGCTGGTCGTGATGCTCTACGACGGCGCCCGCCGCTTCCTGCACCAGGCCGCCGCGGCGATGGGCGAGCGCAACATCCCCACCGCCCACAACAAGCTGACGCGCGCCGAGGACATCATCCGCCACCTGCGCAACACGCTCGACATGGACCAGGGCGAGATCGCCGCGCGGCTGCAGTCCATCTACACCTTCTCGCTCTCCCACCTGCGCCAGGCGCGCCTGGACCAGGATCCCTCGAAGATCCTCGAGATCGACGACATCCTGGGCAAGCTGCGCGAGTCCTGGGCGGCCATCGCCGACCAGCCGGTCGATGAGCGCTGAGTCGCTGGAGCCCTACGAGGCGCTGGCCGCGCTCATCGAGCGCGAGCTGCAGCTCGTTTCCGAGCGCAGCTTCGACGAGCTGCAGACGCTGAAAGAGGTCCGCACCGAGCTGCAACGCTCGCTCCCGGCCGCGCCCCCGGAGGCCGCGCGGGCGACGCTCGAGCGCTGCCGCCAGCTCCAGAAGCGCGTCGAGATCGAGCTCCTGCGCGTGCGCGAGGTGCTCCTCCTCGAGCTCGGCCGCGTCCGTCAGGCCCAGCGGACCGCCGACGGGTACGCCCCGCCGCGCCAGCGGACCTCCGTGGTCGCCGCCACCGCCTGAGCCTCCCTCACCGTCGTGGCCAGCTCCGCCGCTGACCTGGCCCGGACGGCGGATGAGCTTCAGAAGCTCGTCAGCCACTTCAACTTCAGCTAAGGGGCGTCGCCCGCACACGCGGGCGGCGACAGCCGCAGTTCCCGGATCGGCCGGCCTCAGCACCCCGTGCTGGGGCCGGCCGGTCGTGCCTCACGGCCGACGCAAAGTTTTTTGGGGCGTCTCACCCACTTGGCCCTAAAGACTTTCCGCCAGACGCCGACATTAGATGTGACCGCACGGAGTGGTCATGTAGAGCCCAAGGAGGGCCAGTGCAAAGCGACCTGAACCTATGTCCCTCCTTGACTCCACTCAGCTTGCCCTCGAGGCAGCCATGCGCGGCTCGATGCTGCGCCAGACGCTCCTGACCAACAACCTGGCCAACGCCGATACCCCCGGCTACCAGCGCGAGGACGTCAACTTCCAGAGCACCCTGGCGAACGCCATCCAGAATGGCCGGTCGCCGAACGCGGTGAACTTCAGCCCGGTCACCCAGTCCGGGACCGTCGGCGCCGACGGCAACGGCGTCAGCGGCGAGCAGGACTCGGCCCAGCTGGCCGAGAACGGCCTCCTCTACGAGGACCTGACGGCCGTCGCCGCGCAGCGTGAGTCCATCCTGAAGACCGCGATGGGCGCGCCCGGCTCATGAGCTTCTTCGACGCTATCGACCTGGCGGCCTCGGGCCTCACCGCCGAGCGCACGCGGATGGACGTCACATCCGAGAACCTCGCCAACGCTCAGACCACCCAGGGCGCCAACGGCCAGCCGTATCGCCGCCAGGAGGTCGTGCTCCAGCAGGTGGGCAACACCTTCGGCACCCAGCTCGCCGGCGCGATGGGCCAGTCCGGCGCGACGCCGGGCGGCGTGGAGGTCGCGGGCATCGTGGACGACGCGACGCCCGACCAGCTCGTCTACGACCCCGGCCACCCCGGCGCCAACGCGCAGGGCTACGTGCGCATGCCCAACGTCAACCCGGTGACCGAGATGACCGACCTCATCTCGGAGTCCAACTCCTACCAGGCCGACGTCACCGCGATGAGCACGGCCAAGACCATGTACTCCAAGACCCTGGATCTCCTCAAATGATTCCGGCGATCTCAGGAGCACTCGGCCAGCTGAACCCGAGCGAGTGGAGCGTCGGCTCCGTCGGCGGCATCGGCGCGGCTCAGACCAACCCCGCCGGCCAGGCCGGCGCCGGAAGCTTCAGCGGTGCGCTGAGCAACGCGCTCGGCTCGCTGGAGACCACGCAGGCCAACGCCACCCAGGCGTCGCAGGGACTGGCCACCGGCCAGCTGTCGGACCCCACGCAGGCGATTACCGCCGTCGAGAACGCGTCCCTGTCAATGGATCTGGCTGCCCAGATCCGCGACAAGCTCGTCTCGGCTGAAACCACGATCTTCCAGACCCAGGTTTAACCCATGCCCAACTTCGGAGAGATGGCCAAGAAGATGTCGCCCAAGGGCTGGGTGATGCTCGGCGGTTCCCTCGTGCTGGGGATCGCCTTCCTGATGATCGTCATGTCGATGGCGTCCAAGCCCAGCTACTCGACGCTCGAGGCCGGCATCGATCCCGCGCAGACGGGCAAGATCACGAGCACCCTCGCGGCCCAGGGCATCAGCTACCAGCTGCAGAACAGCGGCACGGCCGTCGCGGTCAACTCCAGCCAGACCGCGCAGGCGCGCGTCGCACTGGCCACTGCGGGCCTGCTCACCAACCAGCAGCCCGGCTTCGCCCTGCTCGACAAGCAGCAGCTCGGGCAGAGCAACTTCCAGCAGCAGCTCACCTACGAGCGCGCGCTCGAGGGCCAGCTCGCGCAGACGATCGAGACGATCGACGGCGTCAGCTCGGCCACCGTCAACCTGGTGATCCCCAACTCCCAGGATCAGCTCTTCTCCGACCAGAGCCAGCCCGCCACCGCCTCGGTGCTGCTGGGCGGCACCCAGCTGGCCGCCAGCTCGGTGCGCGGCATCGCGCAGCTGGTCGCCTCCAGCGTCCCCAGCCTGTCGATCAACAAGGTGACGGTCACCGGCTCTGACGGCTCGCTCCTGTGGCCGGCGTCCGACGGCAGCGGCTCCGGCGGCACCACGCAGCAGCAGGCCGACCAGAAGTACGACGCCTCCATGACCAGCCAGGTCAACGCGATGCTGGCCCAGACGCTCGGCGCGGGCAAGGCGCAGGTCGTCGTCAACGCCAACGTCAACGCCAACCAGTCCACCCAGGACGCCCTCAGCTACGCCAAGAAGGGCACCCCGCTGACCCAGACGACGTCCACCGAGACGCTCAAGGGCGGCAACGCCAGCGCGTCGGGCGTCTCGGGCACCGCCGGCAACATCCCCGCCTACGCGGCCGGCGCGGCCGGCGGCGGCAGCGGCTCCAACTACTCCAACAAGACCACCAACACGAGCTACGGCGTCAACAAGACCGTCACCCACACGACCATCGCCCCGGGCAACGTGCTCAACCAGAGCGTGTCGGTGCTCGTCGACAAGTCGGTCCCGGCGGCGTCGCTGCCGGCGATCAAGCAGGCCGTGTCCAACGCGGTGGGCCTCAACGCCAAGCGCGGCGACACCCTGTCGGTCGGACAGCTGGCCTTCGCCAAGGCTCCGGTGGCCACGCCCCCCGCGGCCGGGCCCGCCTCGATGATGAAGTACGCCAAGTACGGCGCCGCCGCCCTGGGCTCCCTCATCTTCCTCGTCTTCGCCGGGCGCATGCTGCGCCGCCGCGAGCGTGAGGCCTTCGCCGGCCAGCCCACGTGGCTGCGCGAGCTCGAGACCCCCCGCAGCCTGGCCTCTCTGGAGGCCGGACAGCACGGCGGCGCCACCATGGTCAACGGCAGCCCCACCGAGGTGATGTCGCTCCAGTCACCGGTCAACGTCGCTCGCCGCCAGGTCGAGGACCTGGTGGAGCGTGATCCCGAGCGCGTCGCCCAGCAGGTCCGGGCCTGGATGACCGAGGAGGACTAGGGCCGTGGGTGCCGTCGAAGTCTTCCAGCCTCAGGGCGCGGCGGTCGCCGCATCCGGCGCCGCCAACGCGGCCGCCGCCGCGGCCCTGGCCAAGATCAAGGGCCGCCAGAAGGCGGCGGTGCTGCTCGTGTCGATCGGGACCGAGCGCGCCGCCCAGGTGTTCTCGCGGCTCAAGGACGAGGAGATCGAGTCCCTGTCACTGGAGATGGCCAAGCTCCAGTTCCTGGAGCCGGGCCTCGCCGACGGCGTCCTCTCCGAGCTGGCGGCCACGGTCCAGGCGTATGACTCGCTCAACGCCGGCGGCGTCGACTACGCCCGCGAGGTGCTGGAGCGCGCGCTCGGTCCCGATCGCGCCAACGAGATCATCGGCCGTCTGTCGAGCGTCATCGAGAAGCGCCCGTTCGAGTTCCTGCGCAAGACGCCGCCCGAGCAGGTGGTCACATTCCTGCGCAACGAGTCGCCGCAGACCACCGCGCTGGTCATCGCCAACCTGCACACCACGCTGGCCGCGCAGGTCCTCTCCAACCTTCCCGAGAACGAGCAGCCGGAGATCGCGCTGCGAATCGCCCGCATGTCGGAGACCAGCCCCGACGTGGTCAAGCAGGTCGAAGCGGTGATGAAGGCCAAGCTGGCCAACGTCGTGCAGCAGGAGTACTCGGCCGCCGGCGGCATCAAGTCGCTGGCCGACATCCTCAACAACGCCGACCGCTCCACCGAGCGCAACGTGCTGGACAAGATCACCGAGACCGACGAGAGCCTCGGCGCCGAGGTCCGGCGACTGCTCTTCATCTTCGAGGACATCACCAAGCTCGACGACCGCTCGATCCAGCTCATCCTGCGCGAGGCCGACCAGAAGGACCTGGCCCTGGCCCTGCGCGGCGTCGCCGACGAGGTCAAGGACCGCATCCTGGCCAACATGTCCGAGCGCGGCGCGCAGATGCTCGTCGAGGAGATGCAGTTCCAGCCGCCGCAGCGCAAGCGGGACATCGAGGAGGCTCAGGGACGGGTCGTGGCCATCGTGCGCAAGCTCGAGGAGGCCGGCGCCGTCGTCCTGTCGCGATCGGAAGAAGACGTTGTCTTCTGAGACCGCGGCCGCCACGATCGCGGCCTACACCTTCCGCCAGCTGGAGGCTCCGGCCGGCTCCGTGCGCGATGTCGCCGACGTGCTGTCGGCGGCTCACGCCGACGCCGACCAGATCCGCCATCAGGCCCGTGCCGCGGGCGAGGCCGAGGGTCGCGCCGCCGGCCTGGCCGCGGCCCGCGCCGAGATGGAGCCCTCGCTGCACGCGGTCGCCGGCGCCGCCCAGGCGCTGGACGCCGCCCGCGAACAGGTCATCGCCGAGCTCGAGCACGACGCCGTCGCGCTCGCGCTGCGGCTGGCCGAGCAGATCGTCGCCGGCACCATCGACGTGGAGCCGGAGCGCATCGTCGACATCGCCGCGGTCGCGCTGCGTCGCATCCGCGACCGCCAGCACGTGACGCTGGTCGTCAATCCGGCCGACCTCGACCTCATGTCGGACTCCATCACGCGACTGCAGTCCGAGCTGGGCGGGATCGAGCACCTCAACGTCCAGTCCGACCGCCGGGTGGGACGCGGCGGCGTGCTGGCCCGCACCGACGAGGGCGAGATCGACGCGTCGTTGGAGACGCAGCTGGCGCGTGCGCGCGAAGTCGTCGCCGCCGAGCTGGGCCCCCGCAGCGGAGTTGTCGACGATGAGGTCTGAGACCTTCGCGCGTCCGGCCCTGGGTCGTGTGGCGCGGGTCATGCAGGACGAGGATTTGGCACGGCGGCGCGGCCGGGTGCGCGATCTGATCGGTCTGATCATCGAGGCGACCGGCCTCCAGGTGGAAATGGGTGAGATCTGCCTGGTTGGTGACGGTCGCGACCGCCCGAGGGTGCCCACGGAGGTCGTGGGCTTCCGCGGCGGGAGGACCCTGCTGATGCCTCTGGGCGAGCTGAGCGGCATCGGCCCTGGCACCTCAGTGCATCCCACCGGCAGTCCTTTCAAGGTGGCGATGGGCGACGGTCTGCTCGGGCGCGTCATCGACGGGCTGGGCAAGCCGCTGGACGAGTTCGGCGACCTGGACGACGCCAAGCTGCGCGCCGCCACCGCCACCCCCCCGGACGCCCTGACCCGGCCGCGCATCTCAGAGCGCGTGGGCCTGGGCGTGCGCGCGCTGGACACGCTGGTCCCCTGCGGGCTGGGCCAGCGCCTGGGCATCTTCGCCGGCTCCGGCGTCGGCAAGTCCTCACTGCTGGGCATGATCGCCCGCTCCACGACCGCCGATGTCAACGTCATCGCCCTGGTCGGCGAGCGAGGCCGCGAGGTCCGCGAGTTCGTCGAGCGCGACCTGGGCGACGCCCTGGCCCACTCCGTCGTCGTCGTGGCCACCTCCGATCAGCCGGCGCTGGTGCGCATCCAGGCCGCGTTCACGGCCACCGCGATCGCCGAGCACTTCCGCGACCAGGGCAAGAACGTGATGCTGATGATGGACTCGGTCACCCGCTTCGCCATGGCTCAGCGGGAGGTCGGCCTGGCCATCGGCGAGCCTCCGGCCACGCGCGGCTACACGCCCAGCGTGTTCGCCCTGCTGCCCCGGCTGCTCGAGCGCGCCGGCACCAGCCCCGAGGGCTCGATCACCGGCCTCTACACCGTGCTCGTCGACGGTGACGACATGAACGAGCCGATCGCCGATGCGGTCCGGTCGATCCTGGACGGCCACATCGTGCTCACGCGCTCGCTCGCGCACTCCGGCCACTACCCGGCGATCGACGTGCTGCAGAGCGTCAGCCGACTCGTCGGGGAGATCGTAGCCCCCGAGATCCGCGAGGCCGGCACCCGGCTGCGCTCGGCGCTGGCGGCCTATCGCGAGAAGGAAGACCTCATCTCGATCGGCGCCTATCAGCCCGGAACCGACCCCGTCCTGGACGCGGCCATCGCGCTGCGACCCGCCATGGACGGCTTCCTGCGCCAGAGCATCGAGGACCAGTCCACGGCCCAGGATGCCGACGACGCCCTGCTCTCGCTGGCTGCGCAGCTGCCCGGCAGCGGTGAGCTCACACCGGCGGTGGACGTTGCCGTGGCTCAGCCGCCCGCCATCCCGACGCCGCAGGTCCCGGTGGGCGCGCCCGGTGGCGCCCCTGCCGCGATCCCGTCGCTGGCACTGAACTCCTGAGCGCAGAAGATGCTGCACGCGGCTCGGATAACCGTCCAAACGGGATTGAAGTCTCGCCGGAATCGGCCGACTAACTGACTATGGCCGGTCCCTCGTTCCGATTCCGCCTCGAGCGTGTGCGCGCGTTGCGCGAGCGCGCCGAAGATGAGGCCAAAGAAGCCTTCGCCGGCGCCATGATGGAGCGCGTCCGCTCCGAGCAGGAGATGGCGGACGCCGCCCAGCGGGTCGCTCAGGCCCGCGAGGCCCAGCTCGACGCCACCGCGACGCCGATGAGCGCCACCGAGCTCATGGCTCGCCAGGCGTACCTGGAGCGCTCCGAGCGCGCCCATCAGGCCAGCCGGGACGATCTCAACCGTCGCGATCAGGCTCTGGAGGAGCGCCGCGAGGAGCTGACCGAGGCCGCGCGTGAGCGCCAGGCCCTGGAGCGCCTCAAGGAGAACCGCCGCCTCGAGTTCGTGCGTGAGCAGGAGCGCATCGAGGCCGCCGACCTTGACGAGATCGCGCTCAACGGATTCCGCCGGAGGGCCGCATGAGCCCCGGCATCGGATCGGCATCGATGATGCCGGCCGTCAGCACCGACGCGCCCTCCGCAGGGCCGACCGGCGCTCCCGGCACAGGCCCGGCCAACGCCGGCGGGCCGCTCGCGCCGCTCGCCGGGGGCTCGCCGCCCACCGCCGACGGCCAGGGGACGAGCCCACCGACACAGGGCGCCCCGCCGACAGACGCTTTCGCCAGCGTCCTGTCAACTCAGGTGGCCCGGACCGCACTTGCGGAAGGCCAGAACAAGCAGACCTCCACGAAGGGAGGGAAGCGAGACGGAACGGACGCCGATGCATCCGGCCTCGGTTCCGGCTCGACTGGCTCTGACACGAGCAGCTCCGCCGACGGCTCGACGTCGGCCGCGAGCGCCGACCCCACTTCACTCATCGCCGCCGCGCTGACGATCGCCGTCCCCGCGACAACGGTCCCCGCCGCGCCGGGTCAGGCCGCCGCCTCGGGCGCCGCTCAGGTTCCCACGACGTCCGGCGCCCCCACGCTCCCGGGCCAGGCGCCTGCCGTGCTCACCGCCGCCCCGGCCGGCGCCGCGCCCTCTGGGGACGTGCGCGCCGCCCTGACCCAGTACGCCGCGGGCCAGACGCCCGCCGGTCCCGTGGCTGCCTCGAGCGACCCGGCCACGCCTTCCGCCCCCGCGTCTGCCGGCGCCAACGCGCCGACGACGACGGGCACCCTGCCGACGACGCCGCGACCGGCGGTTCCCGCCCCGGCGGCTTCGGCCCCGGCGGCTTCGGCCCCGGGCACCCCGGCCGCGCCGTCCGCCCCCAGCGCTCCGGCCGCGCCGAGCGCACCGGCCGCCCCGACCTCGACCTCGACCTCGACCGCGACCGCGGCCACGCCGTCCAGCCCGGCCACCGGCTCGGCGGCTCCCAGCATTTCGGCCACGCCGGCTCCGGCGAGCACTCCCGCTCCGGCGGCCCCGTCGACGCAGGTGACCACCGACGCGACGGCGCCTGCCCCGGCGGCGACGCCCGACCTCAACGTCGTCGGGGCCGCCGCCGCCACCGCGAGCGGGAGCTCCACCAGCCACTCCTCCGCCGACAAGGACAGCTCGGACGGCGACATCCGATCAGGCGATCAGCCCCTGGCGGCCGCCGCGGCACCCGCCGGAGCCGCACCGGCCGCGGCCCCGCCGGCGCCGGCCCAGGCGGCCTCCGTGGCGCAGACGGCGCCCGTCGCGCAGACCGCGCAGACGGCTCCGACGGGCAACGCGACCGCACTGCCGACCGCCTACGGCGTGCGCCTGGCCGAGGCCGCCGAGAAGGTCTCCAACACGATCGCCATGGGCGCCCGCGACGGCATATCGATGGCGCGCATCGAACTCTCGCCGGAGTCGCTAGGCGCCATCCAGATCCACCTTCAGCACACCCCGGACGGCCTCGTGGCCCGCGTGGTCACCGAGCATCCCGAGGCGGCTCAGACTCTGTCGCAGGGCGGCGACGACCTCAAGCGCCAGCTGCAGCAGAACGGCACCGCTCTGCTGCGCCTGGACATCGAGTCCTCCGGCCAGCAGCGCTCTGGCCGCGACGGGCAGGCCGGCTCGGCGTCGAACGACTCCGACGCCGGCAACGGCAACGGCTCGGCGGACGAGGACGGCACCGGCGACGCGGTGGCCCCGACCGCCGCTGACACCCACCTGCAAACCCTTTCGGGCTCCGCGCTCGTGAACGTGCTCGCCTGAGGCGTGCCCCCACTCCAGAACCAGAGGACCTAAGACCATGTCCAACGTCACCGGCACCACCGGCACCCAGCTCGCGCCGACGGGCACGTCCGGCACCAGCTTCTCCAACCCCAGCGACAACCTGGGCGAGAACGACTTCCTGAAGCTGATGATGGACCAGCTCCAGAATCAGGACCCGCTGAACCCGAGCGACCCGACGCAGTACATGTCCGAGCTCGCCAGCTTCTCCAGCCTGGAGCAGCAGACCCAGATCGCCCAGTCCACGGCGTCGGCCTCGACCCAGCAGGCCTCGAGCTCCGCGCTCGGGCTGCTCGGCCACACGGTCAGCTACAAGGACGCCGACGGCGTCACCCAGACGGGCGCCGTGTCGAAGGTTGATTTCACCTCGTCGGGCCCGATGCTGACGATCGGCACCAACACCGGCGTCTCGCTCGGCTCCATCCTGGAGGCGACGTGACGTCGGTCGTCCCCAACGCAGCGCTGGTCGGACCCGGACTCGTCGCCGCCGAGGCCGTGCCCGCAGTTGCGGGGGCGGGAGCCGTGTCCCAGGCCGCGGCGCTCAATCTTCCGGTGGGCACGCCGACGTTCGCGTCGGTGCTGGCCCACAGTACGACGGCGGCGGAAGCGCCGACCTTTTCTCGCCACGCGCTGGAGCGCGTGAATCGGCGGGGAATCCAGCTCGACCAGTCGACCTTGCAGCGACTGGCGGGCGGTGTGTCACGAGCCGCGACCAAGGGGTCAAAGGCTGCAGTGGTCTTTGTGGACAACACCGCGTTTGTGGTGTCGGTCCCCAACAACACCGTCGTCACGGCGGTGGGTTCCGAGCACATGCGCGAGCACGTGTTCACAAACATCGACAGTGCCGTCATCGCCTAGCGAGAACGGATTCAACCCTCCGGCCGGTCCTCCAAGTAGGAAGCCGAGAAAGGAAGTACCTCAAATGATGCGAGGCATGTACTCCGCGATCAGCGGACTCGAGGCTCACCAGACGATGCTCGACGTGACGGCCAACAACCTGGCCAACGTCGACACCATCGGCTACAAGGCGCAGCGCACCACGTTCGTGGACCAGCTGTCCGAGACCCTCAGCGCGCCCACTGGCCCTAACGGGTTCAACGGCGGCTCCAACGCCAAGCAGGTCGGCCTGGGCGTCCAGGTCGGTTCCATCGACAACATGATGGGCAACGGCTCACAGCAGACCACCGGCAACGCGCTGGACGTCTATATCCAGGGCGACGGCTTCCTGCAGGTCGGCAACGGCGCCCCCGGCAGCACCGCGCCGTACACCAACAACCTGCCCAGCACGGTTGACTACACCCGCGCCGGCAACCTGACGCTGAACTCCGCCGGCTTCCTGACCACGCAGAGCGGTCAGTACGTCGTCGGCTCGACCGCGCCCTCGAGCTCCAGCTCGGCCACCCCGACCTACATCAACGTTCCGCCGGGATCGGCCAACCTCGCGATCGGCCAGGACGGCAGCGTGACCTACACCGACGAGAACTCGACGAGCCCGACGTTCGGCCAGACCCAGACCGCCGGTTACATCACGCTGGCGACGTTCCCCAATGAGGCCGGCCTGCAGCGTGACGGTGGCTCGAACTGGACCGCCACCGCGAGCTCAGGCCCGGCGACCGTCGGGACCCCGACCGTGGGCGGCTTCGGCACGACCATCTCAGGCTCTCTGGAGATGTCCAACGTCGACCTCGCCAGCGAGTTCACCAACATGATCACCGCCGAGCGTGGCTACCAGGCCAACTCAAAGGTCATCACCACGGCCGACACGATGCTCCAGACCGTTGTGAACATGGTCCAGGGCTAGACGCATTAGCTGAATTGAGGGGGCGGCGCTCGAGGGAACGCCGCCCCCTTCTTCCTCTCTTTCCCTCACCAACCCTTCTTTCAGGAGACCAACTCCATGATCACCCTGCACCGCCTGGGACACGCGGTGGACACGTTCCAGATCAATCCCGACGCGATCACGACCATCGAGGCGACGCCCGACACCGTGATCACCATCCTCAACGGCCAGAAGATCGTCGTCGCCGAGCCGCCCCACCGGGTGGCCGAGATGATCGCGACCTACCGTGCCACCGTGCTCGCCGAGGCCCTCATCATGCGCCACGAGCTCCGCGCCGAGCGCAACGAGTTGCGCCGGGTGACGCCGCTCCGCAAGTCCTCCACGCTGACCGCCGTGCACGACGCCGCCGTCGAGGCACGCCACCACCACGGCTGACCCTCGGCCACCCCTGCCCGCAACCCCTGCCCGACCCCGCCTTACCCCCGCAGACCGACTCCCGATTTACCCCTTCAGCCCTTGATTTTTTCCCGCCCCTGTCGATCTAAGAGAGTGAGATGAAGCCCGCAACCGCAATCGGAATCGTTGTCGCCACGATCGGCATCCTGATGGCCGGGATCATGGGCGGCACCAGTCCCGCCGCCTTCATGGACATCCCGGCGTTGCTGATCATCATCGGCGGCACCGGTGGCGTCACGATGGCCAGTTGCGGCATGGAGTCGATGAAGAAGATCCCGGCCCTGTACAAGATCGCGTTCGGCCCCCCGGAGATCGACCTCAACGCCCGCGTGCAGCAGCTCGTCGGCTTCGCCGAGCAGGCGCGCCGCGAGGGTCTGCTGGCCCTCGACGGTCAGACCGCCGAGATCGAGGACGAGTTCACCCGCAAGGGCCTGCAGCTCGTCGTCGACGGCTCAGATCCCGAGCTGGTCCGCGAGGTCCTCGAAGCCGAGATCGACGGCATGATGGCCCGCCACCACGAGGGCGCCGCTCCGTTCGAGAAGGCCGGCGGCTTCGCGCCGACGATGGGCATCATCGGCACCGTCATGGGCCTGGTGCACGTGCTCCAGAACCTGTCGGCGCCGGCGACGCTGGGCCCCGCCATCTCCTCGGCTTTCATCGCGACGCTCATGGGCGTCGGCTCCGCCAACGTCATCTACCTCCCGATCGCCAACCGCCTCAAGTCTCTGTCCAAGGCTGAGGTCGAGCTGCGGACCCTGACCCTCGAGGGCATCCTGGCCGTGCAGGCCGGCGACAACCCGCGGGTCGTGGCCGAGAAGCTCGGCTCGTTCGTGCCCCCGACCGAGCGCAAGTCCCAGGAAGAGGGCGGGTCGGTGTCGCAGATGCCCCAGGCCGAGGCGGCGTGATCCGATGGCCGGTCGTCGCGGCAGACGCGGTCATGCGGCCGAGTTCGAGAACGAGGAGCGCTGGCTCCTGACCTACGCGGACATGCTCACGCTCATGTTCGCGCTGTTCATGGTCCTGTACTCGATCTCCTCGGTGAACATCTCCAAGTACCAGAGCCTGCAGCAGTCGCTCAAGGCCGCCTTCTCGGGCTCGATCCTCTCGGGCGGCAGGGCGATCATCCAGTCGGGCTCGGAGTCGACCAAGGCACACACGCCGGCGACCGCCGAGGTTCCGTCGATCGTTCCGCTGACGCCCAACATCCCCAAGCCCCGCGACACGTCGGCGGCGCAGATCAGCAAGGCGATGCTCGCCGCCAGCGCCGCCCAGCAGGAGCAGCAGGACTTCAAGAAGCTTCAGCGGGAGCTCAACACCTACGCCAAGGCGCACGGCTTCGGCAGCGAAGTGCAGGCCGTGATCGCGCGTCAGGGGCTCGTCGTGCACGTGCTCACCGACAAGCTGCTGTTCGACTCGGGCTCAGCCACGCTGCAGGCCGCCGGACTGCCGCTGCTGGGAGAGATGTCGCACTTGCTCAATGTTGACCGCAAGCATCCGATAACGGTGGAAGGAAATACCGACAACCAGCCGATCCAGAGCTCGCAGTTCCCCAGTAACTGGGAGCTATCGACTGACCGGGCCACCACCGTCGTTCGCTACCTGATCTCCCACGGGGTCCAGGACCAACGGCTGTCGGCGTCCGGTTATGCCGACCTGCATCCGCTGGCCTCCAACGCCACCGCGACCGGGCGCGCCCGCAACCGCCGCGTGGACATCGTGCTCGACCGCATTTACCCCGACCTGAACCCCTAGGACCACCCGACAATGAAAAAGAAGCTGATCATCATCCTGCTGGTCGTCGTGGCCGGTGGGGGCTTTGCCGCCAAGACCTTCCTGCTGCCCAAGCCCGCTGTCGCCAAGCCCAAGATCGACGGCGAGATCTACGTGCTGCCCAAGGGCTTCACGCTCAACCTCACCGACGGTCGCTACGCGACGATGACCATCGGCCTGATCCTGGCCCCGGGCCAGAGCGACGGCGCGACCGCCGAGGGCGCCACGACGACTCCCGCCGGCATCGGCACCCTCCCCGAGGAGCCGGCCATCCGGGCGATCATCACCAACACGATCACCAACGACCCCTCGTCGGCGCTGCTCACCGACAGTGGCCGGACGAAGCTCAAGTCCGAGATCCTCAGCCAGATCAAGGGGACGACGGACGTCAAGGTGACCGACATCCTCTTCACCGACGTCGCAGTCCAGTAAGGAGAACTCAGATGAGCCACGACGTGGACTTCGAGCCCCTCAACGGCGACGGCGGCACCATCCGTGCCGGCGGCGAGTCGATGGCCGACCTGCGACGCCTGTCGGCCGTGCCGGTCGACCTCAGCGTCGAGATCGGCCGGGCGCGCATGTCCGTGGGCGAGACGCTGGAGCTGCGCGAGGGATCAGTCGTAACGCTGGACCGGATGGCGGGCGAGCCCGTCGACCTGCTCGTCAACGGGACGCCCATCGCCCGCGGCGAAGTCGTGGTGATCGACGAGCAGTTCGGTCTGCGCCTGACGCAGGTGCTGGCGGCCCCGGTCGGCTCTCAGCCGAGCGAAGTCGCCGAGTCAGACCACGCTGCGCCGGGAATCACTGAATCCGTGGCCGGTTAACCGGCCCGGGCCGTAGAGGCCGTGGCCGGATAACTGACACAAACCTCAAGCTGGCGCGTCAGACGCCGAATATCTCGTTAGAGAAAGCCGAGCGCAGGACGCGCCCCACGGCTCGTTACGGAAACAAGGAGTAGGACACGATGTCAGAGCAAGCCAATCATCAGCAGCTGGTGGTATTCACGTTGGGCGCGGAGCACTACGCGCTTCCGATCCAGGCGGTCAACGAGATCATCCGCTATGCCGAGCCCCGTTCGGTGGCCTCCCGCACCGACTGGGTCCGCGGCGTCATCAGCCTCCGCGGCCGGATCGTCCCCGTCTATGACGTGGCCGCCCGCCTGGGGATCACCTCCGAGCTCACCGAGCATTCCAAGATCGTGATCGTCGAGGCCGGCGCCGAGACGGCCGGTGTCATCGTCGATACCGTCGAGGAGGTTCTCACCGTCTCCGACGCCCAGATCGAGGAGGCGCCGGGCGCCGACTCGACCATGATCGAATCGATCGTCCGGATCGACGAGCGCCTGATTGTGCTGCTTACGCTGAGCACGATCTTCGAGGCCACGACCGAGCTCTCGGCCGCCGCCTGAGCTGTCTGATCTGACTGACGTACGGCAGCTCCGATGACCACCACCACCTCCAAGCCTCGCGTCGTCGTCGCGGACGACAGCGCGTTGATGCGCCGGATCGTCACCAACGTCCTGACCAAGGGCGGCATCGATGTCATCGGTGCCGCCAAGGACGGCGACGAGGCGCTCGCCCTGTGCGAGCGTGAGACGCCCGACGCGATGACGCTGGACCTGGCGATGCCGGGCCTGGGCGGGATCGACGTGCTCAAGGCGCTCAGGCAGCGCGGCGGCCCGGCGATCCCGGTGGTGGTGGTCTCCGCTTTCTCACCGGCCCACGGTGCCTACGCGGTCGACGCGTTGGCCGAGGGCGCCTTCGAGCTGGTGCCCAAGCCGTCGGGCCAGGCCGAGGTCAACGCGTTCGAGCAGAACCTGCTCACCAAGATCCTCGTCGCCACCAAGACGCGCCGCCTTGGCGGCCACCTGCGCTCCGCGCGCGGGCGCCTCAACGGCAGTGGCGCCGCGGTGGCCCCCGACAGCAACGGCCACGCGGCGACGCCGCGCCGGGTGGGCGGGGTCCGAGTCCGCAACGGCCTCTCGCGGGCGCTGCTGATCGCCACCTCCACCGGCGGGCCGCGCGCACTGGCCGAGGTCATCCCCGGCCTGCCCTCGCCGCTGGGCCTGGGCACCATGATCGTCCAGCACATGCCGGCCGGCTTCACCGCCTCGCTGGCCGCCCGCCTGGATCGCTCGAGCCCGCTCAGCGTCCGCGAGGCCCAGGGCGGCGAGTCCCTGGAGCCGGGCGTCGCGCTGATCGCCCCGGGCGGCCGTCACCTGCGGCTGAGCCCGACCGGCCAGATGGCCCTCACCGACGAGGCCCCGCTCGGCGGCCTGCGACCGCGCGCCGACCTGCTGATCGAGGATGCCGCCGCCAAGTGGGGTGACCGGCTCACGCTGGTCGTGCTCACCGGCATGGGCAACGACGGCCTGCGTGGCGCAAAAGAGGTGCGCCGCCATGGCGGACGAATCCTCGTGGAGGCTGAGCAAACCTGCACGGTGTACGGCATGCCACGTGCCATTGTCGAGGCCGGTCTCGCCGACGAGGTGCTAGCCCTTGATCAAATGGCTGCGGCGATCGCGGCGGAGGTGAACTCATGAGCGCCATCGGTGCTTCGGGCGACGACTACGTGGCTTTCTGCGAGGGCCTGCGCCAGATCTGCGGCGTGGACCTCAGCCAGTACAAGCGTCCCCAGATGGAGCGGCGGCTGCGCTCGTTCTTCGCCCGCAAGGGCATTCACCTCCTCACCGACTGCCTGGATGCGCTGCGCAAGGACAAGACCGAGCTCGACGCTCTGCTGGACCGAGTGACGATCAACGTCTCCCAGCTGTGGCGCCACCCCGAGCAGTGGGTCCGCCTCGAGCGCGAGGTGCTGCCCGAGCTGGCCGCTCACGGCCAGGTGCGCGCTTGGAGCGCCGGCTGCTCCTACGGCGCCGAGGCCACCACCCTGGCCGCGGTGTGCCACAAGGCGATTCCCAACGCCCGCGTCAAGATCACCGGCACCGATATCGAC
This sequence comes from uncultured Actinomycetota bacterium, assembly GCA_963708835.1. Lineage (GTDB taxonomy): Bacteria > Actinomycetota > Thermoleophilia > Solirubrobacterales > Solirubrobacteraceae > Palsa-465. The sequence continues at coordinate 927,131 of CAVPUB010000007.1, forward strand.
AAGCGCATGATCGAGCGTGCCCGCGCCGGCGTGTTCAGCGCCGAGGACGCCCGCGGCGTCGACGTCAAGGTCATGGAGCGCGCCTTTGACCGCGTGCCCGAGGGCTGGCGTGCCAAGGACGCACTGCGCCGGATGATGACCTTCGAGATCGGCGACCTGCTGCGCCTGCGCCCCCCGTCGGCCGGCAAGGACCTGATCATGTGCCGCAACACCGTCATCTATTTCGCGGAACCGATCCGCGACGACCTGCACGCGCGCCTCGCACAGGCGCTGCGGCCCGGCGGCTTCCTGGTCGTGGGGGCCACCGAGCGGGTCTCCAAGCCGGCCGAACTGGGTCTCCAGATGGCCTACCCCTTCATCTACCGGAAAGCGTAATGGACACCTCCGAATACATGCCCATGTTCCTGGCCGAGGCACAGGAACACCTGCAGGAGCTGAACCTGGCGATCGTTCGCCTGGAGGAGGATCCGCGGGACCGCGAGACGGTGGACGAGATCTTCCGCGCCGCCCACTCGCTCAAGGGCATGAGCGCGACCATGGGCTTCGCCCAGATCGCCAAGCTCACCCACGAGATGGAGGACGTGTTCGAGCTGCTGCGCCAGCGCGGCGAGGGCCTCACCCGCGAGGCCATCGACACCGTCCTGGCCTGCCTGGACGCGCTGACCGCTTCGTTTGACTCGATCGAGGCCGACGGCGAGGAGGCCCTTGACCCCACACCGCTGGTCGAGCGCCTGCATGGCCTGGTGCGCGCCCGCACGGCCGAGCAGGAGCTCGAGCGCGTTGCGACCAAGCCGGTGCCGGAGGTGGTGCTCGACATCGCCGCCCGCCAGCGCGTGCTCCACGTCGTCGCCGTCCTCGACGATCAGGTCCTGATGCCGGCCGTCCGCGCCCACATGGCGTTTTCTGCCATGGGCGAGCACGGCGAGCTGATCGCCAGCGCTCCGCCGGTGGACGACGTCGAGCAGTTCTCCGGGCAGCGCGTCGAGGCGTGGATCGCCTCCGAGCACGAGCAGGAAGCCGTCACCAAGACGGTCTCCGCCGTCTCGGACGTGGTCGCCGTCGAGATCGACGAAGTCGGCGCGGCAGAGGCCGCCCCGGTCCCCGCCGCGGTCTCCGAGCCCGAGCCCGTGCCCGCTCCGGTCGTCGAGGCCGACGCCCCGGCGCAGGACGCCGAGCCCGCCCAGCCGCCGGCCGAGGCCGCTCCGGTCGCCGAGGCCGCTGCTCCCGCCAAGGCCGCCGCGCCCAAGGCCTCCAGCGCCGCCCGCACCGTCCGCGTCGACGCCGAGCGCCTGGACGCCCTCATGCACTCCATGGGCGAGCTGGTCATCCACCGCACCGCCGTCGAGGCCCTCACCGGCTCGCTGGACGTCCCCGGGCTCCAACAGGCCATGCAGGAGCTCACCCGCAGCTCCCAGGCGCTGCAGTCGATGGTCATGCAGGTCCGCATGATCCCGGTGGACGTCGTCTTCCTGCGCTTCCCGCGACTGGTCCGCGACCTGTCGGGCAAGTTGGGCAAGGAGGTCAAGCTCAACCTGGTCGGCTCCGAGACCGAGCTGGACCGCACCGTCGTCGACGCGCTCGGCGACCCGCTGGTCCACCTGGTCCGCAACTCGCTCGATCACGGCCTGGAGGGCGTCGAGGCGCGCGTCGCCGCCGGTAAGCCGGAGGTCGGCACGCTGGAGATCTCGGCCCGCCACGCCGGCGGGAGCGTCGTCATCGAGGTTCGCGACGATGGTCGCGGCATCAACCCCGAGGCCGTGGCTCGCAAGGCCGTCGAGCGCGGCCTGATCGATTCCGCGGCCGCCGCTGAGATCACCATGAAGACCGCCGTCGAGCTGCTGTTCGCTCCCGGCTTCTCCACCGCCGAGACCACCAGCGACATCTCCGGGCGCGGCGTCGGTATGGACGTGGTGCGGTCGAAGATCCGCGAGCTGGGCGGCGAGGTCATCCTCGACTCGGTCCTGGGTGAGGGCACGACCGCCCAAATCCGGCTGCCGCTCACGCTGGCGATCGTCTCGGCCCTGCACGTCGACGTGGCCGGCGGCCCCTACGCGATCCCGCTGGACCGCGTGGAGCGCACGCTGCGCCTGGCTGAGCAGACGGTCCGCTCGGTGGCCGGACGGCGGATGCTGGTGCTCGACGACGGCGTGCTCCAGCTGCTGGACGGCGCCGACGTGTTTGGGCGTCAGAATCTGCGCTCACCCGGCCAACATGAATTCGTGGTCATCGTGCGCACGCAGGAGAAGCGCCTGGCGCTGTCGGTCGACGATCTGATCGGCCAGCGCGAGCTCGTCACGCGTCCGCTGCCGCCGGCCGTCAGCGGTGAGCCCGTGTCGGGCGGCGCCGCGCTGGCCGATGGCCGGATCGCCCTGATCGTCGACTGCGATGCCCTCGACGCGCGCACCCCAAAAGCTGAGAGCCGCGACCGCGGCGCCCGCGCCTCTGAAACCTCGACCGTCACCGGAAATGGACGGGTGGCGGCATGACCGAACATCAATCCCAGGAGAAGACCCGAGTGAACCCGTCCTTGTCCGAGATCCAGCTCGACGCGCTGCGCGAGCTGGCCAACATCGCCTCCGGCACCGCCGCCACGGCGCTGTCGCAGATGCTCGCCCGTGAGGTGGAGATCAACGTGCCCCGCGCGCTGGCACTGCCGCCGGCGGACGCCGTGGACGAGTGCGGCGATCCGGAGCAGCACGTCGCGGGCGTGGTCGTCCCCATCCAGGGCGACATCGACGGCATGGTCCTCCTGCTGATCCCCTACGAGCAGGCCGAGATCCTGTGCAGCCTGCTGGGCGTCGAGGCCCACACCGAGGTCGGAGATTCCGCGCTGCGCGAGATCGGCAACATCCTCGCCACCTCCTACCTCAACGGGCTGGGTTCAATGACGGGCCTGGAGCTGGAGCCCTCGCCGCCGCATCTGCATTCCGACATGCTGGCCGCCATCGTGTCCTCGCTACTCGTCGGGACCGCCGGTCCCGACGACCTGGCGCTCGTCCTGGACTCCGAGCTCGACGTGTCCGGAGACCCGTGCTCGATTTCGTTCCTCCTGCTGCCGACCTCCGGGCAGATTTCCGATCTGCTGGCGCCGCTCGGTCTTGCCGACCCTTCGGCCTGACCATGGCGTCGGCTCGTATGGGTGAGATGGTGGTCTCCAACGATCCGAACGAAGAGCTCGTCGCCCTCGGGCTCGGCTCCTGCATCGGGCTGGCGATCGTCGACCGCACGGCCGGCGTCGCTGGACTGGCGCATATCGTCCTGCCCGAATCCAACGACCGGGCCGATCAGCCGGGCAAGTTCGCGGACACCGCCGTTCCGGAGCTGGTCGCGAAGATGCGCAAGGCGGGCGCCTTCGAGCGCCGTTTCGAGACCGCGATCGCCGGCGGCGCGCGGATGTTCGAGATGAGCGGCGGGCTGGACATCGGCTCGCGCAACGAGTCTGCGGTCCGGGCTGCCCTGGCCAAGGCCCGGATCTCTGTCAAGGCTGCGCAGACGGGCGGGAACACCGGCCGCACCGTGAAGATCTCCGTCGGCGACCTGCTGGTCACCGTCCGCTCGGCCGGCCAGCAGCCCGAGACTCTCTTGGAGGGCCCCAAGCCGCGGGCCACCGCCGGACTGGGGGCAGCGCGATGAGCGAGCTCCTCACTCCCGACAAGATCGCCGCACTCGTCGACGCCGCCAAGCAGGGCCAGCTGCCCGACGCCGGGGCCTCGCAGAAGCCGAGCCGTCGCGGCCATCGGCTGCGCACCGTGGACTTCTCCCGGCCGACCAAGTTCAGCGCCGACCAGGCGCGGCGGATCATGCGCGCCACCGAGACCTTCTGCCAGACCGCCAACACGCGGCTATCCACTGAGCTGCGCCTGCCGGTGGAGCTCGAGCTCCTCAACACCGTGCAGCTCACCTGGGCCGCGGCGCAGGCGCAGATGCCGCCGAACTCGCTCTCGCTGATCCTCGAGGTCGCGCCGATCGGCACCCGCATGCTCTTCACCGCCGAGCAGTCGTTCGTCCTGGCCGGCATCGAGTCGCTCCTGGGCGGCTCGCCGGATCGCACGCCCAAGGAGCGGCGCCTCTCCGAGATCGACTGGAGCCTGACTCGCCGTCTGTTCGAGTCGCTCGTCCACCAGCTGTCGATGGTGTGGCAGGAGCTCGGCGGCGTGACCCTCAGCGCCGGCGAGATCGACCCGCACGACGCCGGCCAGGTGGCCTCGGTGTCGGAGCCGACGTTCACGATCCTGCTCGAGTGCCGGATGGCCAAGCAGTCCTTCGCCCTGGGGATGCTCATCCCGTGGGCCGCGATCGAGCCCGTCGAGGACGCCATCTCCGGTCGCGACGGCAGCCACGACGACCAGGTGCTGAGCACGTCACCGATGCAGAAGGCGATGTCCGACGTGCCGGTGATGCTCCGCGCCGAGGTGGCCTCGATCGACCTCGAGGTGTCGGACATCCTGTCGCTGGTTCCGGGAAGCATTGTGAAGTTTGGCGTTCCTGCCGATGACGGGGTCATGCTCTACGCCGAGAACGTCAAGCTGGCCCGAGCCCAGCCCGGCTCGCATGGGCCGCGCCGCGCGGTGCAGATCTGCGGGCCGGAGGACGCCCGCTCATGAGCGCCGCCGACATGACGCCGCGCGACGCGCTGCTGCGGCTCGGCGCGTCCACGGCCGAGGCGATCGCCCAGGTGCTGGAGATGTTCGCCCCCGGCGCCATCGAGCGCGGCGACGTCAGCGTCATGGGCGATGGCCAGTCGCCGTTCATGGGCATCGAGGCCGGCTCGGTCGCCGCCAGCGTGTCCTACGTCGACGGCGTCACCGGCGCGAACATCTTCATCCTCACCGCCGCGGGCGTTCGCAACATGGCGCAGGCGATGGGCATGCCAGCGCCCGAGGAAGGCGAGTCCGACGAGCTCTCCGAGCTGGAGCTCTCGGCCGTCGGCGAGGCCTCCAACCAGATGATGGCCGCCGCCGCCAGCGCAATCGGAGTCGTCCTCGGCCAGGAGATCGAGATCTCGGTGCCCGACATCTCGGTGCTCGGCAACCCCGACGCCGCCGCCGAGATCTATGGATCCTCGGCGCACGCGACATCGACCACGTTCCTCATCGGCGGCGAGTCCTGCCGCTTGATCCAGCTGGTGCCGCGGGCGTTCGTGGTCCGCATGGCGCGTGCCCTGGATGAAATGGACGAGACCATCGATGACGACGACGCTTCGGCAGCCGACAGCGCCGGCGGCAGCAATCCGCAGAGCATGGCTCTGGTGGAGGCTCTGACCGGCATCCGGCTGCGCGTGTGGGCCGAGCTGGGCCGCACGGAGATCGGCCTGTCGCGGGCGCTGGGGCTTCCCCTGGGCTCCGTGGTCGAGCTCGACCGTCCCGCGGATGCGCCCGTCGATCTCTACGTCAACGGGCTTCGCTTCGCCCAGGGCCACCTGATCGTCACCGATGACGGCGAGTGGGCGTTCCAGTGCGACACCGTCGGCGGCCGCGCGGTCCCCGACCCGACGTCGCGCGAGACGCCCCCCACCGATCTGTTCGCCGAGGTCCTCGATGCCGAGGAGATCGTCGAGGTGCCCGAGGGCTTCGATGTCGACGAGATCGACGAGGCGCCCGAGGCTGTCGAGGACGCGACCCCCGGCGACCCCGAGGACTTGAGTGCCGCGGAGACCCCCGCGGACGAACCCGAAGCAGTCGCAGCGGAGACCCCCGCGCAGACCGCAGACACCCCCGAAGCCGTCCCGGCGGAGACCCCCGCCGAGACCGCGGAAACCCCTAATGACGAAGGAGCTGTTGAGTAATGGCCCGTGTACTGGTAGTCGACGACGCTGCCTTCATGCGAAAGGTCGTGGGCGACGCGCTCGCGTCCGGCGGCCATGAAGTGATCGGCGAGGCAGGCAACGGAAACGAGGCGGTCGCCCGCTTCCAGGAGCTCAAGCCGGAGCTGACGATGCTCGACATCACGATGCCGGAGAAGACCGGCCTCGAGGCCCTGGCCGAGATCATGACCATCGACCCTGGCGCCCGCGTGCTGATGTGCTCGGCGCTCGGTCAGGAGTCCAAGGTGATCGAGTCGATCAAGCTCGGCGCGAAGGACTTCGTCGTGAAGCCGTTCCAGCCCGACCGCCTGCTCGAGGCTGTCGGCAAGGCCCTGGCCTAAGCCTTTCAGCCCCCCGCCGCCGCCCACTGCGCGGCGGGGAGGCCAGCCGGGGAGGCCGGATCAAGAATCCGGCCTGTTGGGCCTAAAGCCCGCGGCGATATGAGCCGACAAAGAGAGTGACTCTTCCCTCGGAGTCTTCCCTCGATGCGGTTCTCCACGTTCACACGTGGCGCCGGCCTGCTCGGCGCCCTCACGCTCTCGTACGCCCAGATGGCGCATGCCGCCACCGGCGCGACCGGCGAGCAGACGCCCCTGCACCTGTCCACCAGCGGCGCGACTCACGTCGCCTCCAGCGGGGGCAGCGGATCGGGGATCCTGCGCACGGTCATCGCCCTGGTGGTGGTCATCGCGATCATCTACGCGATCTCGAAGATCCTCAAGGCCGTCAAGGGCCGTGACGCGGTCCGCGCCAGCGGCAACGGCCTGGAGCAGATCGCCACGCTGCCGATCGCCAACGGCAAGTCCGTCTCGCTGCTGCGCTCGGGCACCGACATCATCCTGCTCGGCGTCGGCGAGCACGGCGTCACGCCGATCAAGACCTACACCGAGGACGAGGCCATCGCCGCCGGCATCGACCTCCCCGAGGACCTCGACGACTTCGACGCGACCGAGAAGCCGCTTGACCGAGTGATCAACGGCCTGCGCCGGATGACCGTCCGCGACTGACGCGCTGATGAAGATCGACTCCTCAAACGCGCTGCAGATCCTGCTGCTGATGGGCGGGCTCTCGCTGATTCCGGCGATCCTGTTCACCGTCACCGGCTTCACCCGGATCCTCATCGTCCTGGGCTTCATCCGCTCGGCGATGGGCACCTCGACCACGCCGCCCAACCAGGTGCTCGTCGGGATCGCCCTCTTCCTCACGCTGTTCGTGATGTCGCCGACGATCAGCGCCATCAAGAAGGACGCCTGGGAGCCGCTCCAGCATCACCAGATCTCGACGGCGACGGCGATCAAGCGCGGCGAGGAGCCGCTGCGGGAGTTCATGTTCCGCCAGACGCGCAACCAGGACATCTCGCTGTTCGTGAGCCTCGCCCGCATCAAGACGCCGCAGACGCGCGCTCAGGTCCCCACCTACGTGCTGATCCCCGCCTTCATCATGTCCGAGCTCAAGACGTCATTCGAGATCGGGTTCTTGATCTTCCTCCCGTTCCTGATCATCGACCTGATCATCTCCTCGACATTGATGAGCGTCGGCATGGTGATGCTCCCACCGAGCTTCATCTCGATGCCGTTCAAGATCCTCCTGTTCATCTTGGTGGACGGCTGGGACGTCATCACGCACTCGCTCATCGCGAGCTTCCACTAGAGCCCACGACCAGGACGCCGCCGTCATGAACCAGGACACCGTCGTAAGCCTCGCCACTCAGGCGATGAAGCTGGCGCTCGAGATCGGCGGCCCGATGATGCTCGTCGGGCTCGTCGTCGGACTGATCGTGTCCATCTTCCAGGCCGTCACCTCCATCCAGGAGCAGAGCCTGAGCTTCATCCCCAAGATCGTCGCCCTCGCGGCCATCCTGGTGATCCTCGGCCCGTGGATGCTCGACCAGCTGGTCACCTACGCCCAGAACCTCTACACGTCGATCCCGTCGCTGATCTCGTAGGTAGTGGTGATGAGTCAGCTGACGCTCAGCACGCTGCTGCAACAGATCGGCAGCGACAAGGTCACGGGGTTCTTCCTCGTCCTCGCTCGGGTCAGCCCGCTGTTCGTCCTGGCGCCCCTGTTCTCGTCCAAGATGGTGCCGGTCCGGGTCAAGGGCATCGTGGCCGTCGGGCTCTCGATCGGCCTCACTCCGCTCGCCGTGCACGGCCAGACCATCCCGACGGACCCGATGGCGGTTGCCGGGATGCTCGTGATCCAGGTGCTGGTGGGCCTGGCGTTCGCCTTTGCCGTCGGCATGGTCCTCACCGCCGTCGAGGCCGCCGGCGCGCTCACCGACATGGTGGCCGGCTTCTCGTTCGGTTCCGTGGTGGATCCGATCAACGGCAACCAGGGCGGCACGATGACCAACCTCTACAGCCTCGTCGGCCTGGCGTTGTTCATCGCCATCGGCGGCGACGCCTGGACCCTGCGGGGCCTGCAGCGGACCTTCGACCTGGTGCCGCTCACCAAGGCCCCTCACATCGCCACCCTCACAGCCGGCGTCGAGCAGTCCTTCGCGACGATCTTCGTGTCCGCCGTCGAGGTGGCCGCCCCGGTCATCCTCGCCCTGATGATCACCGACGTGGCCTTCGGGATGATCGCCAAGGTCGTCCCCCAGGTGAACATCTTCGGGGTCGGCTTCCCGATGAAGGTGGGCGTGGCCATGCTCGTCGTCGCCGCCTCCCTCCCCTTCCTGGGCTCGTTCATGAGCGACCAGATCGCCAACGCGGTCACCGGCGCCCTGCACTTCATCTAGAGCCATGGCCAACGACGACAAGACAGAAAAGCCAACAGGCAAACGCAAGAGCGAGGCGCGCAAGAAGGGCCAGGTCGCCAAGAGCACCGAGGTCAACGGCGCTCTCGTCCTGGTGGCCGGGCTGGTCGCGATCTCGATGCAGGGCCCGGCGGTCGTCAACTCGATGGCCGGCGCCATGCGGACGCTCTTCGGCATGGTGGCGACGCCCAACGAGGTCAACTCGGCGGCGGGCCTGCACGGAATCGTCGGGCTGATGCTGCACACCATGGAGACGACGGCGCTGCCGATCGGCGTCATCTGCATGGCCGGCGGCGTGCTGGCCAACGTCGCCCAGGTGGGCCTGCGCCCGACGCCCTACCTGCTCAAGCCGAACTTCAAGAAGCTCAACCCGATGCAGGGCGCGAAGCAGATCTTCGGCAAGCGCGTCGGCTTCGAGCTGGGCAAGGTCCTGGCCAAGGTCGCCATCGTCGGCGGCGCGGCGGCGATGAGCCTCATCCCGCTCATCACCAACCTCGGCGCCAGCATGGGCACGACGCCGATGGCGCTGGGCAGCCTTCTCAACGACTCCGCCCGGTCGATCATCGAGCGCATCGTCATCGTCTACCTGCTGATCGCCGTCGTCGACCTCATCCACCAGCGCCGCACGCATGCCAAGGGCATGAAGATGAGCAAGCAGGAGGTCAAGGACGAGGGCCGGCAGACAGACCTTCCCCCCGAGATCAAGGGGGCGATCCGCCGCCGCCAGATGATGGCGGCTCGGGCCCGGATGATGGCCGCGATCCCCACCGCGGACGTGGTCGTCACCAACCCCACCCACTATGCCGTCGCGCTCAAGTACGACGGCAGCCTGCCCGCCCCCATCGTGGTGGCCAAGGGCAAGAACCTGGTGGCCGCGCAGATCCGGCGGATCGCCACTGAACACAACATCCCCATCGTGCCCGATCCGCCGTTGGCGAGGTCACTGCACGCGATGGTCCAGATCGACCGGATGATCCCGGCCGAGCTGTTCGCCGCCGTGGCGCAGGTGCTGGCATTCGTCTACAAAATGGCTGGTCGAAGGAGAATCGCCGCATGAACGAGCAATCGGTACGCAAGCTGCTCAAGCACACCGATCTGATCGCGGCGGTTGGCGTCGTGCTCCTGGTCTCGATGCTCGTGATCCCGCTGCCGGCGGCGGTGCTGGATCTCATGATCACCTGCAACATCTCGGGCGCCCTGGCGATCGTGGTGGCGACCATGTACATCAACAAGGCGCTGGAGTTCTCCGCCTTCCCGACGCTGCTGCTGCTCACCACGATGTTCCGGCTGGCGATCAACGTGTCGGTGACGCGCCTGGTGCTGACCACCGGCAACGCCGGCTCCGTGGTCGCTTCCTTCGGTCAGTTCGTGGTCGGCGGCAACGTGGTGGTCGGTCTTGTCATCTTCATGATCCTCATCGTCATTCAGTTCGTGGTGGTCACCAACGGTGCCGGCCGCGTCGCCGAGGTGTCGGCGCGCTTCACCCTCGACGCCATGCCCGGTAAGCAGATGGCGATCGACGCCGACCTCAACGCCGGCCTCATCACCGACCAGGAGGCGCGGTCCCGCCGCTCCGAGATCGCCCGCGAGGCGGACTTCTACGGGGCGATGGACGGTGCTTCGAAGTTCGTCAAGGGCGACGCCATGGCCGCGGTCGTCATCACCGCCATCAACCTGATCGGCGGCATCGTGGTCGGCATGCTCCAGCACCACATGGCCTTCGGCGATGCCACCAAGCACTACTCATTGCTCACCGTCGGTGACGGTCTCGCCGCCCAGATCCCGGCGCTGCTGATCTCCGTGGCCACCGGCATCATCGTCACCCGCTCGGGCTCCGAGCGCGACCTCGGCTCCGAGATCGCCACTCAGATCCTGGGTCAGAAGAAGGCCCCGCTGGTGGCCGGCGGCGCGATCCTCGCCTTCGCCCTGGTCCCGGGCCTGCCCAAGATCCCGTTCCTGCTCATCGGCGGGCTGCTCTTCTCCGTCGGCTGGGCGCTGCGCAACAGCGAGGGCGGCATCGCGGCCCTCATGGCCGCCCCCGCCGTGGCCGGGGCCGCCGTGGGCGAGCTCCCCGCGGCCAAGGAGGACACGAAGGCCGCGCCGCGCGACGAGGTGATGAAGGAGCTTCCGATCGATCCGCTCGAGCTCGGCATCGGCTTCGGCCTGGTGCCGATGGTCGACCGCGGCTCCGGCGGCACCCTGGTGCGCCGCATCTCGCTGATCCGCCGCCAGATCGCCGGAGAGCTCGGCATGGTCATCCCGCCGGTGCGCATCCACGACGAGATCGACCTGGACTCCCACGAGTACGTCTGCAAGGTCCGCGGCACCGAGGTGGCGCGCGGCCGGGTGATGGCCGGTCACAAGCTGGCCATGGATCCGGGCGACGCCGTCGGGAACCTGTCCGGCATCCCCACCACCGAGCCCGCCTTCGGCCTGCCGGCGGTGTGGATCGCCGATTCCCAGCACTCCGAGGCCGAGGCCCTGGGCTACACCGTGGTCGACGCCGAGTCGGTGATCGTCACCCACCTGACCGAGACGATCCGCTCGCACGCCGCGCAGCTGCTCACCCGCCAGGACGTGCGGCAGCTCCTGGACCAGCTCAAGGAGTCCAACGAGGCCGTCGTCAACGAGGTCGTGCCCGACATCCTGTCGCTCGGTGAGATCCAGCGCGTCCTGCAAACGTTGTTGTCAGAGGCCGTCTCGATCAGGGATCTCGGCGCTATTGTCGAATCAGTGGGTGACAAGGCGCGGATCACGCGCGACACCGGACTCCTCGCGGAGTACGCGCGTCAGGCGCTCGGCCGAGCCATTACCGCCCCCCACCTCGGTGCAGACCAGACATTGCGCGCGATCACCCTCGATCCGACGATTGAGCAGGAAGTGGCAACGTCGATCACGGCCACGACCGACGGCGAGTTCCTGGCCCTCGAGCCGTCTCGCGCCCAGGCCCTGCTCGGCGCCGTCCGTGCGCAGTCCGATCACGCCGCGGCGCTGGGCGGCATCCGCCCGGTGCTCCTGTGCTCGGCTCGCGTCCGTCGCCACATCCGCCGGCTCGTCGAGTCGGCCGTGCCGCACCTGGCGGTCTGCTCCTACAACGAGATCGCGTCGGGCATCAGCGTCGAGACGATCGGAGTGATTAGCGCGTGACCGATCCCTCCTCGCCGTCATCGGCACCGTCCGGCGACGCGGACGGGGTGCGCACCTACCGCGGGCGCACGATCGAGGAGCTGATTCCGCGGATCCGCGCCGAGCTGGGCCCGGACGCCATCATCCTGCGTGAGCGCGAGGGGCTCATGGGCGGGATCGGCGGCTTCTTCGCCCAGAAGTGCGTGGAGATCGACGCGCAGGCGGCTCCCAGGGTCAACGTCTACGCCGACGATTTCGAGGACGAGTACGAAGACCATGATTTCGAGGGCGCGCCCGAGGACTACGACGAGTTCTCGGCCGAACCGCCCCCAGGCTATGTGCCCGTGCCGTTGCCCGACGCTCCGCCGCCGGACTACGACGCCCCGCAGACGCCCGCGGTTGAGGGACCGCCGGCGTCCGCGCCTTCGCCAGCGCCGGCTGCCGAGGAGCCTCCCGCTCCTGCGGCGCCGGTCGCTGATGCCCCTCCGGCTCCCCCGCCGCCTGCGCCGCCGCCCGCGAGAGCGCCGATCCCGGTCCCGCCGGTCTCCGACGCGAGCGCGAGCGGAACCGTCCCGCCCACGCCGGCGCCGCCGGTGTCCGAGGTGCCCGCCGCGGTTCCGCCCGCCCCCGAGCCCCCCGCGCCCGCCCCGCTGGCCCCGTTCCTCGATGAGGCCTCGTTCGCGGCGCGGCTGGAGGAAGCGAGCTTTGACACCGAGGCCCGGCTGGCGGAGCTCGCGCCCGAGCCGGAACCAGAGCCCGCACCGGCTCCCCCGGTGCCCTCGGGGCCCTCGTTCATCGCGTTCGACGAGCTCGACGATGCCCCGTTGGCGGCGCCAGAGCCGCAGGCGCCCACGCCCGTCGAGCCCGAGCCCCACCGCGAGCCGGTGTTCGCTGAGCCCGAGTGGGTCGACCACGAGCCCGAGCCGATCGCCGAGGAGCCGGAGCCGGAGTGGGTGGAGCCCGAGCCCGAGCCCGCGTGGGTCGAGCCCGAGCCCGTCGCCGAGGAGCCCGAGCCCGTCGCCGAGGAGCCCGAGCCGGTCGTGCACGAGCCCGAACCGCGCCCCGCACCCAGGGAGCTGGACCCGGCACCCTGGCTGGCGTTCGCCGCGGAGTCCCCGGTGATCGAGTCTGAACCTGAGCCTGAGCCTGAGACCCTTGCCGAGGACCCTGTGGAGGAGCCTGAGCCTATGGCTCAGGACCCGGAGCCGGAGCCCGTCGCAGTAGAGCCCGTCGCGTATGAGCCCGAGCCGGAGCCGCGAGCCCGAGCCCGAGCCGGAGCCCGCGCCGGAACCGGAGCCGATCCACGAGCCCATCACGCCGGCGGCCTCGCAGACCCCCACACCCCCGCCCCCGCCGCAGCCTGCGCCCACCGCACCCGGGTACGGCTACGGCACCCGCCGCCGCGGCGGCCTGCTCCCCGCGGCGGAGCGGATGCTGCGCGCCGCGCTCGATGCCACCACCGCGGCCAACGAGCGCCGCGAGCGTGAGTACCAGACGCGGGCGGCCCGGCCCACTCCCTCCGCCTTCCCGGGCGCGGCGACGCCCGCCCCGGCGACGCCCGCCCCGGTGGCACCCGCCGCCAGCCCCGACACGATGCGCGAGGAGGAGGAGCGCGCCCGCGAGCGCCAGGAGCAGCATCGCCGCGAGGCCGACCTCGAGCGCCGGCTCATCGCCTCCGGGCTCACGCCGGGCCGGGCCGCCGCCCTGATCGGCGCGGCGATCTCCGGTCGCGGTCCGTTCAGCTCCGGCGGCACCCTGATCGACGATGTCGCGCGGCTGATCGCGGCGTCGCTCCCGACGCCGGTGGCGATGCCCGACGAGCACGGCGCGATTGCCGTGGTCGGCGCCGGCGGCTCGGGCAAGACCCGCAGCGTCGCCGCGCTGGCGGCAGCGCAGGCCCGCGCCGGCACGCTGGTGAGCGTCGCCAGCCTCGGCACGCCCGGGCGCGAGGACGAGCTCGGCGCGCTGCTGCATGGCGAGGCCGTCAACATCATCCCGGCCATGCGCACGCGGGCCACGGCGCGGGCGGTCGGCTCGGCGCGCGAGCGGGGCCTGGTCATCATCGACACGGCCGCGGCGGCGCCGCGCGACGACTCGACGATCGACGTCATGGCCGAGGCCCTGCACAGCTTCGGTCTCGACGCCATCTATCTGGCGATTCCGGCCACGCTCAGCCCCGGGGCCGCGGTGCGGCTCGTCGACAGCTTCTCGGCCTTCGATCTCACCGGAATGATCGCGACGCACGTCGACGAGACCGACGAACTGGGGCAGATCGCCGAGCTCGCCATGCAGACCGGAATCCCGCTCGCGTACACGCTGAACGGATTTGCCCTTCAGGAGGCGGTCGAATCTGCCGATCCTGAGCACATCGCAGCTGAGTTGCTGAGATGACCAAACAGACCGAGATCGCCCCCAACAACGTGACGCTCTTTCCCGGAAGCGGGCAGGGCACGCTGACCACGCCTGCCGGCGAGGAGTTGCCCGTGCGCACGTTCGAACGTGGCGAGGAGGTCGTGCTGGTGGTGCTCGTCAACATCGACGACGACGAGCGCGGCAGCGACTCGATGGAGTCCGCCAGGCTCGAGTACACCTCGCGCCGGGGGCTGGTCAAGCTGCGCGGCGAAGCCGTGTTCGAGGATCAGAGCCTCATCCGGTTCCATCCCGATGGCGATGCGGAGGTCCTGCAGCGCCGGGACTTCGTCCGTGTCGACACCCCCCACCCCGTGACCGTCGAGTCCGACGACGACGCCAGGCGGCGCGTCCACACCGTGGATCTCAGCGGCGGCGGGATGCTCCTGGCCGACGACGAGAGCCTCGATGTGGATCAGACCATCCGCTTCACCATCTCGGTCGTCACCACCGAGCTCCCCATCGAGGGGATCGCCCGTGTCGTCCGCGTCCGCGAGGACGGCAAACGGGCCCTGATGTTCGAGCAGATCGCCGAGCACGACCGCCAGCGGCTCATCCGCTTCGTATTCGAGTGCATGCGTACCGCCCGGGCCCGGACCCGAGGCGACCGGATCTAGCAGGCCGTCCCCACCAGCGACCGAGGACACCACCATGGCTAAGAACAAGAGCGACGCCAAGAGCAAGAACAAGGGCGACAAGAAGAGCAAGAAGGGCAAGGGCGCGGCTGACGGCATCAGCGTCGCCGGGCACCCCCGCGCTGCCGCTCAGGTCCGGCGCGCCAAGGGCTTCGGTGGCGTCACCTTCTTCCTCATCACCGCCTATTTCTCCTACAAGGCCGGGGTTCCGGGCGATCAGGTGGCCGTGCGCGCGCTGATCGCCGGTATCGGCGGCTACCTGCTCGCGTGGATGTGCTCCGTGACCGTGTGGCGCCAGTTGGTGCTGGCCGAGCTGAAGGCCGCCATCGAGAGTGGCCGGGCCCGCATGGAGCCCGTGGCCGCAGGCACCCCCGCCGCCATCGAGGCCGCCGCGCCTGACGGGGACGGCAAGTAGCACCCCGCACCTCGCGCGCGTGACGGATTAGGAGCAGGCCATGGACCCGATTCACCCGATTGTCCCGACGGCCCCCGGCCTTGCGCCGATCGCGCCGGCCCCGGCGGTGACGCCGACCGATCGCCAGATCGAGCGCCGGCGCCGGGAAGAAGAGCAGGAGCGGCGCCGGCGCCGGCAGCGCGGGGACTCCTACAACGATCAGGAGTCTCCCTCCGACGACGACGACGAGGGCGAGGACGACGGTCGCCTGCACGTCGACGTCATCGTCTGACGCTCCGCCGCGCCCGCCGTGGGGTCCACCGCCAGGCCTGCCGCCAGCCGGTCAGACGCCCCGTCCGATGGCGGTGCGGTCCCGTCTCACAGCACCGTGAGCCGAAGTCCTCAGAAAAAGTGTCCAGAGAGTTCTGGACAGTCCTAAAGTCGCCCCGCCTGGCGTCGATAACTCCGGATGTAACCGGCCGCAAGGAGCAGCCGGGGGACTAAAAACCCAATCACACCACGGAGGTGTACTCACTATGTCCCTGTCTATTCTGACGAACATCTCGGCGATGAACACTCAGCAGAACCTGCTGAAGTCGTCGAACGCCGTCTCGCAGTCGATGGCTCGCCTGTCTTCAGGCCTGCGCATCAACACCGCTGCGGATGACGCCGCTGGCTACGCGATCTCGCAGGGCCTGACCTCTCAGGTCAACGGCCTGAACCAGGCGAGCAGCAACACCAGCGACGCCATCAGCATGGTGCAGACGGCGTCGAGTTCGCTCAACAACATCCAGAGCATGCTTCAGCGTGTCTACGAGCTGGGTGTGCAGTACAACAACGGCTCGAACTCGAGCACGGACAAGACGGACATCCAGTCCGAAGTCAACCAGCTGACGCAGGAAATCGACCGCCAGCAGAGCTCCTCGAACTTCAACGGGCTCAACCTGCTGAACGGCACCGCCGGCGGCAGCGGCACGGTCACCTTCCAGGTCGGCGCCAACAGCGGCGACACCCTGACCGCCACGTTCTCGAACGTCGAGGGCAGCAGCGGCCTGGGCGGCCTGGGCTTCAGCTGGGGCAGCGCGGCTACCGGCGGCACGGTCATCGACCTGTCCTCTGCGTCCGCTCTGACCAGCCTGACCAGCGCCATCAACAACATCTCCAGCATGGCGGCGACGCTGGGTGCGGTGCAGAACCGTCTCCAGTACACCTCCGACTCGATCTCCTCGACCGAGCAGAACCTGTCGGCGTCCAACAGCCAGATCAAGGACGTCAACATGGCTCAGGAGATGACGAAGATGACCCAGCAGCAGATCCTTGAGCAGGCCGGTACTTCGATGTTGGCTCAGGCCAACTCGCAGCCCCAGCTCATCCTGAAGCTGCTCGGCTAGTCCGACTGAAGTTGGTTTGACCGGGCGGCGCCTTCGGGCGTCGCCCGGCCAGACACCTCTCCCATAAGTCTTCATCAGGTGGGCAGGCGACTGCTAGGCGCCGCCGACCCGATGTCACAAGCTCGATCTGCGGCAGCTCGGCTGACCGCCTCGAGAACAACAACGCCTCGCGCTCACCCAGGTCGCTAACCACGCGAGGCCTATATCAGATCCGATCCATCGAGGGAACGGTTGGAGAGGGGCGGACTTCGGTCCGCCCCTCTCTGTTTAAGTTCGGGGCCTCGGGGGTCGATGATCTAAACGAGAAGATGAGCATCTCTGACGTCACGGCTCGGGTGGCGATGATCAACTCCGAGCTCTCCAACCTGGCGACCGCGTTCACGCCGTCGGCCAACACCGCCGCGAGCACCACGACCAGCTCGCCCGGGACGGCCGGCGCGTCGATGTCGTTCTCCTCGCAGCTCTCCAGCGCGATCACCGGCACCACCGGCACCACCGCCGCCGCCGGCACCACCGCCGCCGCCGGCAGCACCGCCGCCACCGGCACGGGCAGCCTGCCGGCCAACGCCGGCACGATGCTCACCTCCTCCCAGCAGACGTTCGCCAGCCGCCTGGCGGCGGACACCGGACTTGACAGCGGGGTCGTCTCCGCCTGGCTGCTGGCCGAGGAGTCGGGGGGCGCCGCGGTGTCGCGCCAGGCGTCCAACAACAACGACTGGCTGAACATCGGCTACACCGACAGCGGCACCTACGGCTCGTCGGACAACATCTGGGCCGACCCGAGCGCGGCCGCCGACGCCACCGCCGGCTGGCTCAAGGGCCAGAACACGATCCCCGGCTACGGCACCGCGAGCTCCGGGATCCAGTCGATCCTGTCCACGGCCGGCCAGGCGCCCGAGGCGCAGATCTCCGCGCTGCAGAACTCCGGCTGGGCCTCCAGCGGGTACCCGAGCCTCCCCTCGCTGTACCAGCAGGTTGCGGGCTGATCGCCGCCTTAAGCGCCCCTTGACGGCTGCCGATAACCACGGTATGCCCCTCGATGGAGCGTCTCCGCGTGTCACGCTGGGGATCGCGACCTACAACCGCCACGACTACCTCGCCGAGGCGATTCGCAGCGCGCTGGACCAGGACTTCTCCGACCTGGAGGTCCTCGTGGTGCTCGACGGCACCACCAACCCGCAGACCGACGAGGTGCTGGGGTCCTTCGCCCACGAGCCGCGCCTGCGCGTCGTGCGCCACGAGACCAACCGCGGCATCGCCGCCGCGTACAACACGTTCGTCTCGGAGGGCCGGGGCGAGCTGATCGCGATGATCGGCGATGACGATCTCTGCCTGCCGGGCCGCATCCGCCGCCAGGTCGAGGTCTTCGATCGCCACCCCGAGACCGGAGTGGTCCACGGCGACGCGATCGTGATCGACTCCGACGGGCGCCAGACCGGCGTGTGGCCGAGCGCGGAGTTCACGCCGGCGGCCCTGGTGCAGTCGTTCTTCCGCAGCCACAACCACCTCGTCGACCCCTCGCGCATGGTGCACCGACGCGTCTACGAGGCCGTGGGCGGCTACGACGACCGCTACCCGCTGGCCAACGACTTCGACTTCTTCCTGCGCGCTGGACGCGAGTTCCGCTTCCGCCACGTCGCAGGCGGCCCGCTCGTCGCCATCCGCCGCCACGGCGCCAACACCTCCGACGAGTCCGCGCGGGCGCGTGAGCTCGCCGACGTCGAGGGTGCCCTCCAGGACGCGGTCGACCTCTACGGCCTGCGCGACCTGGTCCCCGAGCTCGACTGGGCCGTGCTCGATCCCGCCGATGCCGAGCGCCAGGCGCTGCTGCGCCTCGCCGACGCGCTGGAGAAGCGGCTGCTGCCGGTGCCCGGTCTGGCGGCCACGCTGCGCGAGCGCGCCGCGGCGATCGCGCCCCCGGCGCGCCCCGTGACCGTTGCGGGCAGCCCCGCCGACGCCTCCGGACGCCCCCGCCGGCTGCTGATCACCGCGTTTGGCTGGAACGACAGCGGCGGCGGCACCACCGTCCCGCGCCTGGCGGCCAAGGAGCTGGCCCGGCGCGGCTGGGACGTCACCGTCTTTCACGCCGCGGTCAAGCCCACCCCGTCAAAGCAGCCCTACGAGGTCGTCGAATGGGTCGAGGACGGCGTACGCCTGATCGGCGTGCACAACCGGCCGCACGGGCTGTTTGACCTGGGCAACCCCGACCGCGAGATCAACGACCCGGCCATCTCCGCCGCGTTCGAACGGGCGCTGGAGCAGGTGCGCCCCGACGTCGTGCACTTCCACAACCTCCACAATCTCGGCGCGGCGCTGATCGACCAGGTCGCCGCGCGCGGGGTGCCCGTCGTACTTCACCACGCACAACTACTGGCTCATCTGCCCGCGCGCGTACCTGCTCAACGACCGGGGGGCGATCTGCGCCGGGCCCGGCGACGGCAGCCGCTGCGCCGCGTGCGTCGGCAGCTCAGACGTGGCCGGCTACCAGCGGCGCCTGGCCGAGATCCGCTCCCGCGCCGAGCGCGGCCTGACCGCGATCCTCTCGGTCTCCGACGCCGTCCGCCGCACCCTGATCAACGCCGGTTACCCGGCCGACCTCATCGACACGGTGCGCCAGGCCATGCCCCACGACGCCGAGATCTGGGAGCAGGTGGGCCGCGACCGCCGGCCCGGGCGCGTCGGCAAGGACCTCACCGTCGCCTTCCTGGGCTCGGCGTACCCGCACAAGGGCCCGCAGCTGCTCATCGAGGCGGCCCAGCGGACCCAGGCGCGGCTGAACATCAAGATCCTCGGCGAGGCGCCCGACCGCTTCGCCGAACAGCTCAAGGCGCTCGATCGCCGCGGCAACGTCGAGCTGTGCGGCTCCTTCTCGCCGTCCGAGATCGGCGGACTGCTCCGCGGCGTGGACGCCGTGGCGCTGCCGTCGATGTGGTGGGACTGCGCCCCGCTGGCCGCCGCCGAGTGCCTGGCGGCGCGGACCCCGGTGCTCGTCCCGCGCCTCGGCGGCCTGCCCGAGGCCATCCGCGACGGGATCGACGGCCTCACCTTCGACGGCCTCGATGTCGACGACCTCGCCCGCACGCTGGACCGTCTGGCGCTCGAGCCCGGGCTGCTCGAGCAGCTGCAGGCCGGGATCTCCGAGCCGCGCGCCTTCGCCGCCTACGTCGACGAACTGGAGGCGTACTACGGCGGCGCCCGTCCCTCCCGGGTTCACGGAGATCCCGCGGGGGAGGACATCGCCGTGCGCTGGCAGGGCGACCACGGCCTGCCCACCAGCCTGTCGATCATCAACGATCGTGTCTCGGACCGCCTGCGCGGCCCGGTACAGCGGGTCGGTCGCGACGGCGACGAGAGCGCGTCCCCGCCGCTGGTCCACACCGCCGATGTCGAGGTGCGCCACCAGTGGCCGCCGGACCTCAGCCCCGCCCGCGCGGGCCGGCTGGCGATCATCCAGCCCTGGGAGTTCGGGGCGATCCCGCAGGAGTGGCTGACGCCGCTGCACGTCGACGTCGACGAGCTGTGGGTGCCGAGCGAGTTCGTGCGGCGGATGTACCTCGAGGCCGGGGTCGACGCCGACCGCGTGGTGACCATCCCCAACGGCGTGGACCTCGAGGTGTTTCACCCCGAGGGCCCGGAGCGCGACCTGCCCCAGGCCGGCGAGGGCACGCGCTTTCTGTTCGTGGGCGGGCTGATCGGCCGCAAGGGCGCGGACGTGCTCTTCGACGCCTGGCGTGAGGCATTCGCCGGCCGCGACGACGTCACCCTGGTGCTCAAGGACTTCGGCGCTGACGACATCTATCGGGACTCCGGCCGCGAGCCGATCCGCCGGCACATCGCCTCCGGCGCCCTGCCTCGGATCGTGCTCGTCGACGAGCACCTCTCAACCGACGAGGTGGCCGCGCTGTACCGCGCCTGCGACGTGCTCGTCCATCCCTACCGCGGCGAGGGCTTCGCGATGCCGGTGCTGGAGGCGATGGCCTGTGGGCTGCCGGCGATCGTCACCGCCGGGGGCCCCACCGACGAGTTCCTGCCCGACGACGCCGGCT
The DNA here is from genome assembly GCA_963708835.1 of uncultured Actinomycetota bacterium. Classification (GTDB taxonomy): domain Bacteria; phylum Actinomycetota; class Thermoleophilia; order Solirubrobacterales; family Solirubrobacteraceae; genus Palsa-465. The sequence goes on from CAVPUB010000007.1 coordinate 947,693, forward strand.
GGCGGATCGACGCGCGCCAGGTGTGGTTCGCGGAGGACCGCATCGACACGCTCGAGACGCGGGGGCGCCCGTGGTTGCTCGAACCGGACCGCGCGCATCTCGTGGCGCTGCTGCGCCAGGCCGATGCCGCCGACGACGACGCGCTGCAGGCCCGCGGCCGCGCCGGCCGCGGCGCCGCCGAGAGCTTCTCGTGGGACGCGGTGGCCGAGCGCTACCAGGAGCGGATCACCGCCCTGGCCGCGCGCCGTCCCCGGTCCGCGAGCGCGGCGGTGCACGATCCCTTCCCGCTCGAGGAGGAGGTCGCGCTGGGCGTGCTCGCCACCCCCGCGTGGCGGCGCTCTGACCGCCTCGGCGAACTGCTGGCCGAATGGGTGGGCTCGACCACCCGCCAGACGGACGCCTGCCTGTACCTGCTGGCCGATCCCGGCGTCGACGGGTCGCCGGAGGAGCTCGAAGCGCACATCCTGTCCGCGGCCGAGGAGGCCGGGGTCGATCTCGAGGGCGGGGCCGACATCAACGTGCTGATGGAGCCCGCCGTGGCCGAGCGCGACGTGCGCCTGCACGCTGCCGTGGACGCCTACGTCCCCCTGCACGACGCTTGCTCCGGGCATGAGCGTCTGGCCCGCGAGGCCGGCAACGCGGTGCTGGGCGTCGGCTGCGGGGAGCTGGCCGCCGCGCTCCGACGGATCACGACCGCCGCGGAGACCGTCGGGCCGCGGGCCTGAACCCCCCGTCCGTTCAAGCCATGCCCGATCTCGCCGACTACTCAGACATGTCCGGGCGCCCTCGCGTGTCGGTGATCGTCACCGCCTACAACCTGGCCACGTACCTGCCGGCCGCGCTCGACACCGCGCTGGCCCAGGAGTCGGCCGGCGGCCCCGTCCAGATCATCGTCGTCGACGACGGCTCGACCGACAACACCCAGGAGGTGCTGGCCGCCTACGCGGATCGCGTCGAGGTCATCCGCCAGGAGAACGGCGGGCTGGTCAAGGCCGTCGACACCGGCCTGGGCGCCGTGCGCGGCGAGTACATCGCGCTGCTCGACGCCGATGACGAGTGGCCGCTTGACCGCCTGCGCCGCCACGCCGAGATCCTGGATGCCAGCCCGCAGGTCGGGCTCGTCCATGGCGACATGGAGGTCATCGACGCGAGCGGCAGCACCATCCACCCGTCATTCTTCGCGTGGAAGCAGGACGAGCCCAGCGACGGCCGAGTCCTCGCCCGTCTGGCCAAGGACAACTTCGTCTCCGGTGGCGCCAGCACCTTCCGGGCATCGCTGCTGCCCGCGATCTGGCCGATCCCGGCCGAGGCCGCTTATCCCGATTGGTGGATCGCCACGAACATCGCGGCGGTGTCCGAGATCGTCTTTGACCCGGCCAGCGCCAACCGCTACCGCTTCCACGGCGCCAACATGGGCCTCGGCGCCGACCGTCCCAAGCTGCTGGCCATCGAGCGCCGCGAGCTGCCCTTCCGGCGCTGGATGATGCACCACCTGCTCGCCGACGAGACCGTCTCTTTGGCCGATGTGGGCCAGTTCGTGGTTCGCTGGCGCGCTGCGCTGGCTCACGGCGGCATGTCCTCCGGGCGCAGCGTGCGCACGCTGATGGAGGCCGACCGCGAGGCGGCCGCCGCCGAGCTCGCGCGGGCCGAGGCGCTGCCCCACGGCCGCCAGCGCTGCCTGGCGCTCGTGCGCGCCCTCGCCCACGACCCCTTCGACGGCGCGACGCTGACCGATCTGGAGATCGCGATCATGGAGGCCACCTCCCAGCAGCAGCTGTGGCCCGAGCCCTCGCCGCCGCTCGTCGTCCTCGAGGCGCGGCGCGAGCTGACGCTGGGGTTCCTGGACGAGCTCATGGAGCGCCCCGAGCTGCTGCGCGCCTACGCCCAGGCCACCGCGGGTTCGGGCGACGGGACGCTGGTCATCCTGACGCCGCCCGATGCTGATCTGGCGCCGCTGGTGGCCCTGGTCGAGTCAGACCCGGCCTTGAGCGACCCGCGCTGTGATCTGCAGGCGCTCACCGAGCCCGGCTCCACGCCGGGGCGGCGCCTGCTGGCCGGTCGGGCCGCTGCGGTGCTGAGCGACGGCGCCGTGCCTGACGCGTATGCCGGGGTTCCGGCGCACGCTGTGGTCGCGGGCGCGGCTCCGGCCGCTCCCGCCGCGCTGGCTGCCTGATCCGGTCGCGCTCGCTGCTTCGGCTGCGGTGACCCCGAAACGTTGCAGCGGGGTATCAGCGCACGTCAACAGCGGCTCTGGAGGAGCGGACTGAGGGCGCTCTGGGGGACGTGTGTCAAGTTATGCGCCGTATGCGGGCTTATTTTGTATGCACGTCCGTGTCGGGTACCCAGGGCAGACGCCCGGGACCGCGACAGCGAGGCTCAGGCGACCGCGGCGGCCCGCAGGCCTGGCAGCGCATCGGCGGCCACGGCGGGCAGGGCGGTGAACGGCACGCGCACGGCGCGGCCGGTCAGCACGGCGCTGCAGCCGGCGGCGAGCTGGGCCTCGAGGGCCGGGGTGGCCGTCGTGGCCACCGCCATCAGGTCGGCGGCGTCCTCGGCGCCCAGGCCGGCGGCCTCGACGACCGGGCCGAGGCGCGCGCCCGCGTCTTCGGGGCTCCACCCGGGCGCGTAGATGACCAGGGTGATGTCGTCGGCGCCGGTGAAGGTCTCAGACCACGCCGCCAGCAGTGAGGGGTCATCGACGAGCTCGTCGGCGAAGGAGAGGACCGCGTGGGCGCGGGCTCCGTCCAGGCGCTCGGCGGCCGCCGGCTGGGCCAGCCGCGACAGCGCGCCGGCGCTCTGCGCCAGCTGGTCCGGCGTCGCCGCGGTCTCGGCGGCGATCCGGTACGGCGCGACGCCGCGAGCGGACATCAGCCGGCCGTAGCACTCCAGCAGCTGCTCGGTGACGATCTCGGGAGCGAACTTCTCGCGCATGCGGGCGGCCGCCCGGGGGCCGGTCGCCATCCACGCCGGATCGGCGATCGCCTCGGCGGCCTGGCGGCCGAAGAGCTCGGGATCGGTGACGGGCAGCGTGAGCAGCCCGTTCTCGGGCTCGATCCAGGAGGCGGTGCCGACACGGTCAGAGGTGATGACCGGAACGCCGGAGGAGAGCGCCTCGAAGATGGTCAGCGGGGAGTTGTCAAAGCGCGAGGCGAGGATGGCCACGTCTGAATCGGCGAGGATCTCGCGCAGCGCGTTGACGTCCACATGCGGGATGTAGGTGACGTCGTGCAGGCCCAGCTCCGCCTGCAGCGGCAGCAGCACCCGCTCGGTGTAGTCGCCGTTGTTGCGGCCGACCATCGTCAGCGAGACGTCGTGGCCGTTGGCACGCGCAGCCGCGACGGCGCGCAGCGCCAGCTCGGGGTTCTTGCGAGCCTCCAGGCGGCCATAGAACAGGACGCGGATGCGCCCGTCGGTCGAGGGCCGGCGCTGGACCGGGAACTGCGCCGAGTCAAACAGGTAGGGCATGAGCTCGACGGGGCGCATGCGGTCGCCCAGGAACGTGGCGGTGGTGTCCATGAGCAGCTGGCTGGGGGCGAGCAGCAGGTCGGCGCGCTCCAGCGCGGCCATCTCCAGGCTGTGCCAGGCGTCGTCGTGGGGGTTGCGGACCCAGTCGGGCTCGATGTCCCAGACCACCTTCATGGTCGAGTGCAGCCACACGATGAGCGCGGTCTCCGGGCGCGGCGCGAGGTGCAGCGCCTCGCCCCGGTAGTCGGGGGTCTCGACGACGTCAAAGCGCTCGGTGGCGTCGAGCTCGGCGAACTTCGCCGCCGCGACGTAGCTCCACACAGGGATCTCCAGGTAGCCGAGGCCGGGCGGGGTGGCGACGCCGGGCTCGGGGACCTCGTGCACAGTGACACCGTTGTCGTGGCGCACCAGCGGAGCGTTGCTGTCAGAGCGGGTGATGACGTGGACCTCGACGCCGGATGCGGCGAGCATGTGGGCCTGCATCTGGACCGCGCGGGGAATGCCGCCGGGGACGTTCGGCGGGTAGTCCTTGGTGATCAGGCAGATGCTGCGGATGGGAAGCTCGGTGCGCTGCAGCGCGGCGCGGCGCGGCGCGGGCGGGATGTAGGCCGGGATCGCTCCCGCCTGGGTGCCGGCGGCGAGGGCGACGCGATCGCCGGCGAGGATGCCCTCGGCCCAGCGGCGCTGGCCGTCGCTGTAGGCCGACGGGTGCTTGAGGACGATCTCGGCCTTGACCTGCTGGTCCTTGGCGACGTGGCCCTCGTAGACGCCGCCGCCGTGGACGCGGTAGTACCAGAGCGCTCCGGGAGCCTTGACGCCGACCCAGCCCTGCTCGATGCAGCCGACCCAGAAGTCCCAGTCCTCGTAGCCGATCTGTGTGTCGATGCCGCCGACCTGCTCCCACGCCTCGCGGCGGAACATCGAGGCGACGGTGAGGAAGTTGCAGTCAAGCTCGGCGCGGGTGTCCCACTCGCGGGGATCGGTGAGCGTCGTGTCGTCGCCGAAGCACTGCAGGGCGCCGTAGGCGATCGCCGCTTCGGGGTGGCTGTCCAGCGCGGCCGCGCAGCGCTCCAGGTAATCCAGGGCGAGCATGTCGTCGGCGTCGAGGCAGACGATGTATCCGGCGCGGGCCGCGGCGATGCCGACGTTGCGGCTGTGGCCGGGCGAGCCGGAGTTCGGCTGTGAGATGAGGCGGATCGACGCCTCGGGATGCGCGTCGATCAGGCGCTGGGCGACGGCGGCCGAGTCATCGGTGCTGCCGTCATCGACGATGATGATCTCGAAGGCCCGGAGCGTCTGGGCAAGGACGGTCTCGACGGCCTCTGAGAGGTGATGGCCGTAGTTGAAGCAGGGGATGACGACGGAGACGCGCACGTCGTCGCTCGAGGAAACGCTCACGTAGACGTAATCGGCCGGCCGCGCCGCGGCCTTTAACCGCCCACGCGGCCGAGGTCAGGTGAGGCGGACGCCGCGTTCGCGGGAGCTGATGGTCAGGAGCTGGCGGGCCGGGGTGCCGAGCACATCGCTGGCCAGATCGGCGAGAACGTCGGCCGGATCGCGCTCCTCGCCGCCGATGCTGGAGCGCTCCTTGAAATGGACCGCCACCGGCTCCGGAACGTGCCGCACAGACGCGCCGGTCGCCTGCATGCGCCGCCACATGTTCCAGTCACCCGGCTCGTCGATCAGCCAGGCGTACGGGTCGTAGCGCATGTGGCGCAGCCGCGAGGTGTACATGACGGTGGCGTGCACGATCTCGCCGTAGCGCAGCGGCGCGGAACCCAGCAGCCGCCAGTCGCCGAGCGGGTACTCGGTCATCGCCTGGCCGTAGACGAAATCGCCGCCGTGCATGAGCTCCTCGATCAGCCGGTGGATGTGGCCGTAGGTGAAGCCGTCGTCGTGGTCCAGGGGGGCGATGACCTCGCCCCGGGCCTCGTCGAGCAGCCGGTTGACCGGGTAGGTCCCCGCCACCTGCCAGAACGACTCCTTGCGTGACGGGTAGGTCGGGCGCTCGTCGAGCTCCAGGTAGCGCACGCGCGAGTCCTCGACCGCCTCGACGGCCGCCCGCGCGTGAGGCTGGGGACCGTCGCTGCAGACCAGCAGCTCGAGGTTCTGGTGCACGCCGGCCAGCACCGACGCGATCGCCCGCTCGACCAGCAGCTCGGCCGAGCCGAACGTGGGAATCCGCACCGTGACCAGCGAGTCGTAGCTGAGCGCGGGGCGCGGGGCGGCCTCGAAGGCGGCGCGATCGATGTCGCCCTGCAGAGCGTCGAGGATCTCCTTGGCCCAGCGTGCGTGCTCGACGACGTGCTGCGGATCCTCGGTGAGGGTGGGGACCTCCAGACCCAGGCGCTGGATGAGCTCGAGCGGGCCGCTGACCGTCTCGGCCCCCGCCGGCGGCTCGACTCCGTCCTCCATCAACCCGATGGGGGCGTACTCCTGACCGCCCGACAGGAAGCTGCAGACCGTCTCGACCATCGAACGCAGCAGGGCGGCGTCGACATCGGCGCCGCGGGCGTCGAGGTACAGCATCACCTCCCGCCCGACCGGCACCCAGACGACGTAGGCGCTGAGCGTCGGCAGCCAGTCCAGCGGATGGCTCCAACGCTCGGGCCGCAGGACGAGCTCGTCGCCTGACCGCGTCGGCAGCTGGACGGGTGGCGACGGCGCGGCCGCGGGTGCGCGCAGGTCCACGGCGCCGGTGTCGTCGGGACCGGCGCCATGGCCGCAGTGGGCACACCGCACCCCGACGCTCTCCGGCGCCAGCGCCGCGCGTCCGCAGGCCGGGCAGCGGGTGGCGCCCCATACCGACGTGCGCAGGTCACCGGCGCTCACCAGGGCGGCGGCGGGCGCGTCACGCTCGATCACCCAGCCCTTGCGGTAACAGTCACCGAAGGTCGCGGCGCTGAACAGCGCCTCCCACTGCGCGCGGTGGTGGGCCCACTCCATGGCCGCGTGCTCGGCCAGGCCCGGCACGACGTCGCCGAGCACCGTCAGCGCCGAGAGCAGCCCGTTGGGCATGGTCAGCGGCCGGGCGGTGGCCCCGGGCATCGACGACACATAGCCGGCGATCTCGGCCGCGGTCGGGAGCCCGTGCTCGTCATGCTCGTTCAGCCAGCCCGGGAGCGCGATCCCCTGGGCGGCGTAGACCTGCTTGAGCACCTCCTCCGCCCAGACGGCCTCGTCGGACGGGCAGGCGATGAACACCCGCCGCGCGCACACCCGCACCAACTCGGCGACGAAGCCGGCGCGCGCGGGCGGCGGCACGTGCTCGAGCACGTCGAGCGAGATGACGGTGTCAAAGGCGCCGTCCTCGAACGGCAGCGGGCCCGCGTCGTAGCGGATCGCCACCATGCCCGGCGAAACCGGCGCCTCGAAGATGACCTCGACCCCGGCGAAGGTCGCTTCCGGGACGACGATCGACAGGCCGTAGGGCCCGCAGCCGACGTCGAGCACGCTCTCACGCAGGGCCCCGGACTCATCGAGCTCCAGCTCGGCGGTCAACGGGGCATAGCGGGTCAGCCAGTTGAGCATGATCGCGCGCCGGAGCGCGCAGCGGACAGTATCCGACGGCCCGCCGTGACCGTGTGTAGCCTCGCCAGGCGCAGCGCGACCCCGTGACGCCGTTCCCGTGACGCCATCCCCACAACCGCCCTTCGGCGTGCTCGTCCTGCCCGGCGGCACCGAGATCGGCCTGGAGGTCAGGCGCTCCCTCGCGGACCTCAAGGAGATCGAGCTCGCCGGCGCCGGCGCCCTCGCCGACCGCCACGGGCCGTTCGCCTACCGCCGCTGGGCCACCGTGCCGTCGGTCGACGAGCCCGGCTGGGAGGACGAGCTCAACGCGGTGATCGAGCGATTCGGCATTGACTTCGTCTTCCCCGGTCACGACGACGCCCTCCTGGCCCTGGCCGAGGACGCGGATGCGATCGCGGCGTGCATCGTCACCTCCCCGGCGCACACGTGCCGGCTGACCCGGTCAAAGAGCGCCACCTACGCGGCGCTGAGCGACGTCGTCCCGGTCCCGCGGGTGTTCGCCGACGCCGCCGCCGTCGACCGCTTCCCGGTGTTCGTCAAGCCCGACGCGGCCCAGGGGTCTCAGGGGGCGATGCTCGTCCACGACGCCGGTGCGCTTGAACGCGCCGTCGCCCGCGGCTCGGATCTGATCATGGAGTACCTGCCCGGCGAGGAGCTGACCATCGACTGCTTCTCCGATCGCGAGCGCGGGCTGCTGTTCGCTCGCGCCCGCCCGCGGCTGCGCACCCGCGCGGGGATCAGCATGTCCTCACGGACGGTGCCCGACGATCCGGTCATCCGGGAGCTGGCCCGGGCGATCGACGGCCGGCTCGATCTGCACGGCGCGTGGTTCTTTCAGCTGCGCGAGGACGCGGGCGGCCGGCTGCGGCTGCTCGAGGTCGCGCCGCGGGCAGCGGGCACCAGTGCGGTTCACCGGGTCACCGGGGTCAACTTCGCGCTGCTGTCGATCTACGAGCAGCTCCGCGTCCCGGTGCAGGTCTCGCCCAACGCGTTGAGCGTCGAGCTGGACCGCGCCCTGGTCAACCGCTATCGCCACGACCTGCGCTACGGCGCCGTGTACGTCGACCTCGACGACACGCTGATCGTGCGCGACGCGGTCAACGCCAGCCTGGTGGCCTTCCTGTACCAGTGCCTGAACGCCGGCCATCCGCTGGTGCTGCTGACCCGCCACCGGGGCGACCTGGAGCAGACGTTGGGCCGCTTTCGCCTGCACGGCCTGTGGGACCGCATCGTCCACGTCGCCGATGGCGAGGCCAAGGCCGACTTCATCGCCGAGCCCGACGCGATCCTCATCGACGACTCGTTCCGCGAGCGCGCCGACGCCCACGAGCGGCGCGGGATCGCGACGTTCGACGCGACGATGATCGAGCTGCTGCTCGACGACCGTGCCTGACCGCCCCCGCGGGGGCGGCGATCTCAAGAAAAACAGGCGTGTGCCGATGAGAAAGGCATGGCGCGCTCCGCGACCCGGCCCGTCACGTCTCCGGCTGCTGCCCGCGAGACCCCGGCCGCTACCCGCGTGGCCGCCACCCCGGCCCCCAGCCTGCGCCCCGGCCCCAAGGCGGTCATCCGCCTGCAGCATCCTGAGCCGCCCGAGCCGCAGGAGATCTTCAGGTACTACGAGCTCGCCCGCGAGGCCAGCTTCTACTCCAACGGCGGTCCGTGCGCGACCCTGCTGTCCGAGCATCTCTCCTACCACCTCGGCTCGGACACCATCGCCATCCCCGTCGGGAACTGCACCGTCGGGCTGATGGTGGCAATCCGCGGCGCCTGCGGCGAGCCCACCGGCCGGCGGCGGCGGATCATCACCCCCTCCTACACCTTCACCGCGACCGCGTGCGCGATCTCGTGGGCCGGCTATGAGCCGGTGTTCGTCGACGTCGAGCCCGATGGCTGGCACATCGATGCGGCCGCGCTGGAGGCCGCGCTCGATCACTACGGGGACACCGTGGCCGGCGTGCTCGCGTGCGCCACCTTCGGCACGCCGCCGGCGAGCGTGCAGCGCTCCGCCTGGCGGGCCGCCTGCCAGCGCCACGGCGTGCCGCTGCTCATCGACTCCGCCCCCGGCTTCGGCGCCACCGACGACCAGGGGCGTCCGCTCGGCGGCCTTGGCGACACCGAGATCTTCTCCTTCCACGCCACCAAGCCGTTCGCCGTCGGCGAGGGCGGCATGATCGCCACCGGCGATCCCGAGCTGGCCGAGCGCATCGGCCGACTCATCAACTTCGGACTGGAGCCCGGCTCGCGGGCGTCGTCGGAGATCGGCATCAACGCCAAGATGTCCGAGCTGCACGCCGCGGCAGGCCTGGCGATGCTCGATAGGATCGACGACGTCGTGCGCCGGCGGAGACTGAACGCGCAGCGCCTGCACCAGGCGATCACCGATCTGCCCTACCGCCTGCAAGCCGGATCGGACCGCTCGACGTGGCAGATCTTCCACCTCCTGGCGCCCACACCGGAGATCCGCGATCGGTGCGTCGAGCTCGCCCCGCAGCACGCGATCGAGGTCCGCACGATGCACTCCCCGGTCCTCCACCTGCAGCCGGCCTTCGCCGGCGCGGAGCGCGGGCCGTTGCCCGTCACCGAATCGCTCGGCGAGCGCGCCCTCGCGCTGCCCATGGCCAACCAGCTGCCCGAGGACGCCTACGAGCGGATCCCGGCCCTGCTGCGCGCGGCCTGCGCTTGATGACCGGCGAGCGCCTGACGCCCGCACCGATGGACCTCGCGCACCTGGCCGAGATCCGCGCGAGCGTCGAGAGCTTTCAGGCCGATGCGATCGCCCGCTGGGTCAGCCCGGCCAGCGTCGTGCTCGACATCGCGCCCCAGGACCACGCCGGTGTGGGGCCACTGCTGCCGGCGGGCGCCACCCTGGAGACGCTCGACATCGATCCCGCCGCCGGCGCGACCTACACCGCCGATCTGTGCGCCACCAACGAGCACATCCCCGCGGGGCGCTTTGACTGCGTGTTCTGCACCGAGGTGCTGGAGCACACGCTGCAGCCCTTCGATGCCGTCGCCGAGCTACGGCGCATCCTGGCCCCGGGAGGCCGGGTCGTGATCACGACGCCGTTCAACTTCCGCATCCACGGGCCGCTGCCTGACTGCTGGCGCTTCACCGAGCACGGGCTGCGCGCGCTCCTGCGCGATTTCGACGAGGTCGAGATCTCCGAGGTCCAGACGCCCGAGCGGCCGCTGATGCCGATCCACTACCGGACCAGCGCGCGGCGTCCCTGAGACGCCGCTGGCCCGGGGTCAGAGACCTTCGGGGTGCAGGACCGTCGGGAAGGTGGCCAGGTAGGACGCCGACGGCGTGCCGATCTTCTGCACGCCTCCGCCGCCGCCCCAGGCGCCGTGCATGCCCCCGGACTCGTAGAACTGACCGTTGATCTGGATGATCACGTGGCCGTTCTGGCCGGGCAGCGCGCGGTCATAGACGGTGACGTACTGGCCGGGACCCGAGACCATGCCGGGCTGGCTGGGCAGCGCGGTGGTGTCGACCGGCGAGGTGAGATAGCCGCCGGCGTGCAGCACGGCGGAGACGAAGCCCGAGCAGTCATAGCCGGTCTGGGGTCCCCAGCCGGAGTGACCGCCGCCGTAGACGTAGGGCTTGCCGACGAGCGAGTTGGCCTCGTTGACCATGGCGGTCACGCGCGGGTCGCCCACGCCAACGCCTCCGCTGGAGCCGACGACGCCCGTCGCCGTCGAGCCCACGACGCCCGACACCGACGAGGCGAGGGGCGAGGCGGCGGCCTGGGCGCTGGCCAGCTGGCTGGCGAAGTCGCTTGACGTGCCGGTGCCGGCGGTGTCGGTGGAGAACGAGGCGCCAGTGCCGGTGGACGCCGACGCGGTCGCGGCAGAGCTCCCGGCGAGCGACGCCGGGTCGAGGATCTGCTGCTGGAGTTGGATGATCTGGTCGATACGCCCGACCACGGCGCTGATGCTCACTTCCCATGACATCGGCCGCACAGGCGCTGTTCTTGAGCGCGATCGCGTCGGGCCGGAGGCTCTAGAGTCGCGCCCGTGCCGCTGACACGCGCCGATATCGCCCCCGAGGCCCACCAGTTGTTGGTCGAGGGCTACGGCCTGTACCTGGCCTCCAACGGCGCGGTGCTGGCCGAGCTCGAGACCGCTCCGTTCGGGGTGCCGGTGACGATGGTCGACTTCTTGAAACCGAACCGCGCCCAGGCCGACGGGGGAGCGGAGTCATGGAGCATCGCCGACCTCATGCGGGTCTACAACATGCTCAACGCCACCGCGTTCGGGGACAAGGGCATTCCGTTGCAGAATTGGGTGATGATCGACTTGGGGCTGCTGCCCTCGGCCTTTCTGCTCGTGACGCTGCCGCTGGAGCGTGCCCGCGCCGCCGCCGTCGAGGAGCGCGGTTACGCCTCTGAGCGGGCCCGCACCGCCCAGGTTCTGGGGGCCGTGCTGGCCGAGGCCGACCGCCTCGGTTACGAGGGCCCGATCCCGGTGGCGGGCTACTGCGCGGCTCCGACCCCGGTGGCCGGCGGCTGGGTCGGCTGGTCGCTGTGCTCGTCGATCCCGGGGCTGGGCACGACCACCAAGGGGCTGGGCTTGGAGGTCTACCGGGCCCGGACGCTCACCGGAGTGGCCCAGTTCACCGATCAGGCGATCCGCGTGCACCGCAAGTTCGGGCGCATGGAGATCGTCTCCGCCGTGCTGGACCTGCATCCGGTGCCGCACACGCTCGTCTACCGCACCGACGTCCACGACGATGACGGCGAGCGGGCCCCAACCGTGTGGCTGGACTCCCGGGACCTGGAGGCCCAGCGGGAGATGCAGGCCAAGATCGACGCCGGCGCCAGCCGCTACTTCGTCCTCTCCCCCGGCTTCGTCGATCACCGGGTCCCGATCCTGGAGGTGTCCTAGTGGAGGTCCAGAACTGATGCCCGGCCGCCATTACGTGCTCGCCTTCTCCGGCGGGCTGGACACGTCCTACGCGCTGGCGGTGCTGGTGGATCGCGGCGAGCGGGTTACCACCGTCACCGTCAACACCGGCGGCTTCCCGCCCGAGGAGCTGCGCGAGATCGAGCAGCGCTCGGTCGCAGCTCGGCGCCGAGGGACACGTCGTCATCGATGGGCGCGCTCGTCTGTACGACCAGTTCGTCTCCTACATCCTCAAGGCCAACTACCTGCGCAACGGCGTCTACCCGTCGTGCGTCGGCGTCGAGCGGATGCTCCAGGCCGAGGAGGTGACGCGGGTGGCGCTGGACCGCGGCGCCGACGTCATCGCCCACGGCTCGACGGGCGCGGGCAACGACCACGTCCGCTTCGACGCCGTCACCAAGGCCCTGGCGCCCAAGCTGGAGATCGCGGGACTCATTCGCGACGAGGAGCACACCCGCGAGGAGGAGCGCGACTTCCTGCGCGAGCGCGGCCATGCGGTGTCTGACATCACGGCCAAGTACTCGTTCAACTTCGGGATCCTCGGCACCACCATCGGCGGCGAGGAGACCTACGGCTCCTGGGAGTACCTGCCCGAGGAGGCGTGGCCGACGACGCGCTCGATCGCCGACGCCCCCGACGAGCCGGCGGAATTGGTGCTGCGCTTCGAGCGGGGGCTGCCGGTGGCGTGCGACGCGGTGAGCGGCGTGTCCGAGGTCGACGCGGCCGTCGCCGAGCTGGGCATCGGCGTTCCCGGCTACGACACGTTGGCGCTGCTCAACCGGATCGGAGGCATGCACGGCGTGGGCCGCGGGATCCACACGGGGCAGACGATCATGGGGATCGTCGGACGGCTGGGCTTCGAGGCGCCGGGGATGCTCGTCCTCATCGCCGCTCACCGCGAGCTCGAGCGCCTCGTGCTCACCAACTCCCAGCAGACGGCGAAGGCGTCGCTGGGCACGACGTTCGGCGACATGCTCCACGAGGGCCGCTACTACGACCCGCTGCTCACCGACATCCGCGCGTTCCTGGACAGCTCCCAGGAGCGCGTCACCGGCGACGTGCGGATGCGCCTGCACAAGGGCAACATCGTGGCGCTGGGAACGCGCAGCCCCTACAGCCTGCTCGACGCCGGGCGGCGCCTGGGGTCGACCTACGGACACGGCTCGTCGCTGTGGACCGGCGACGAGGCGCGCGCGTTCGCCCACATCTATGCCACGGCGGGGGTGCTGGCCCAGGCCGTCGCCGAGGACGGTCAGGGCTAGCGGTCAGCGTCTGCGTCTGCGTCCGCGGTGAGGGTCGCCGTGAGGAGCGCCTCAAGGCGCTCGAGCTCGGCGACCGGGATCGACTCCGAGACCTGATGGGGATCGCGCCCTCCGCTGGCCAGGGCCACGACGTCCGTGCGCGCGGCCAGGTAGTTGGCCTCGAGCGTCGCCTGGCGCTCCTCCAGGACGACGTGCAGGCCATCGACGCGCGCGGCGGCGGCCTGGACCAGTGTCCGGGCCCGCGAGTCATCGGCGTGCGGGAACGGCGGGACCATCCGCTCACGGTCGCGGATCCACTCGTGGCGCGCGCCGTGGGCGTCGCACACGCGGGCGACGGTGTCGGCGATCGACGTGACCGTGTCCTCGATCTCCTGCACCGAGTAGCCCCGTACCTCGCCGCGCACGAGCGCCCGGTCGGGAATGGAGTTGGTCAGGGCGGTGTGGAGCGCGGCCTCCACGCCCTTGCTCGACAGCGCCTCCGGGGTGAGGCGCTCGATGACCGAGCCGCCCACGATCGCGGCGACATTGACGCTGCCGCCACCGGGCCGGCGGCCGAGCGGCAGCGCGGCGACGATCTCGGCGGCCACCGCGATCGCGTTGATGCCCGCCTCGGGATTGGCCGCGGCGTGAGCGGCGCGCCCATGGATCACGAACGCGAACGACGTCTGGCCGAGCGCGCGAGTGATGACGGTGCCGACGGGCTTGGCGCCATCGACCGAGAAGGCGCAGTCGACGTGTCTCAGCAGCTCGGCGCCCAGCAGCCCGGCGCCCATCCTGCCGCTCTCCTCGCAGCAGGTGAAGGCGGCGTGCACCGTCGGCCGCCGGTCCCCGGGCAGCGCTGCGGCTGCCGCACACACGCGCATCACCGCGGCGACGGCGGCCTTGTTGTCGGCGCCGAGGATCGTCTCGCCGTCTGAGCGGATGACGCCGTCGTCGCCCACGTGGGGCGTCACGGCGGGCGTGCCCGTCTCGACGGTGTCCATGTGGGCGACGAACAGGTACACGGGGGCGCCGGCCGCGCCGGGGACGGTGGCGATGAGATTGCCGGCGTCTGACCCGTTGACCGCGCCGGCGTCGTCGTACTCCGAGACCACGCCGTAGCCCGCGAGCCATTCACGGATGAGCTCGCCGACCACGCGCTCGCGCCGGCTCGGCGACGGGACCGCCACCAGTTCCAGGAACAGCTGGGTGACGGATGCGTCGCGGGTCAGAGGCACGCGCCGGCTAGGTGGTGACCGGCGCGGCGCCCAGCTCGCCGGCGAGCGAGTCCGAGGTCATCACGTCGGAGAACATCGGGTAGTCGAACTTGATCGCGTTCTCATGCTCCTCGGCGGAGGTGGCGGCGACGCAGTCCGACAGGGTGATGACCTTGTAGCCCTTCTCGTAGCCCGTCCGCATCGTCGACTCGACGCAGCAGTTGGTGAGAAAGCCACCGAGCGCGATGGTGGTGATCTCGCGGGCGCGCAGGATGAAGTCGAGGTTGGTGGTGGCGAACGTGTCCAGGCCGCGCTTGCCTTCGACCACCACGTCGCCGGCCTGCGGCGCGAGCGCGTCGACGATCTCCGACCCCCACTCGCCCTTGACGAACGCGGTGGAGTCGACGACGCCCTTGAGGATGCCGTACGGGTGCTCGGCGATCTCGTTGTAGCCGGGCGCGAAGGTGATGGGGGCGTGGACGATGGTGGCTCCCGCCTGGCGCGCGGCGTCGACCAGCTTGCGGGTGTTCTCCATCATCCCCGTGTCCTCCATGACACCGGCCACGGCGCCGTGCAGCGCCCCGCCCTCGGAGGTGAAGTCGTTCTGGTACTCGATCAGGACGATCGCGGTGTGCTTGGGGTCCAGCGCCATGCGGCTCTCCCTTTCAGTGTGGACGGCGGCTCTGCCGCCAATCCTAGACCTGGTCGGCTCAGCCGACGGTGCGGATCGGCTGGCCCGCGAGGAAGGCCGCGATGTCCTCCACCACCTGCCTGTACATGTGCCGCATGCCCGGCTCCGAGACGTAGCCGAGGTGAGGCAGCAGGACGATGTTGGGCAGCATGGTCAGCGGGTGCCCGGCCGGCAGCGGCTCCTGGTCATAGACGTCGAGCCCGGCCGCGGCGATGATGCCCACGCGCAGCGCCGCGACGAGCGCCGCCTCGTCCACGATCGGTCCCCGCGAGGTGTTGATGAGCGCGGCCGTCGGCTTCATCGCCAGCAGCTCAGGACCGCCGATGAGGCCGCGGCTGCGGTCTGAGAGGACGAGGTGGATGGAGAGGAAATCGGCGGTGGACAGCAGTTCGTCCTTGGAGACGCGCCGCACCCCGACCTCGGCGGCGCGCTCGTCGGTGAGGTTCTGGCTCCAGGCGATCACCTCCATGCCGAACGCGCGCGCCGGCCCGACCATGGCCGCCCCGAGGTTGCCCAGGCCGCACAGGCCCAGCGTGGCGCCCGCCAGGTTGGTCGGGAGGTCGAGCTGCCAGCGCCCGGCGCGCAGAGCCCGGTCCTCCTGGGTGACCCGCTTGGCCACGGCGAGGATGAGCGCCCACGCCACCTCGACCGTGCTGGGCACCCCGGGCCGCTCCCCGCCGGCGAACTGAGTGCCACAGACGGTGATGCCACGTTCGGCGAGGTAGGAGACGTCCAGCGACGCGTTGCGCATGCCGGTGGTGATGACAAGCCGGAGGTTCGACAGCTGTGACAACACGTCGCGTCCGAGGCGCGTTCGCTCGCGCATCAGCACGAGCACGTCGAAGGGGGCGAGGCGCTGCGGGCAACTCGTCCTGTGCGATCGGCTCGGAGAAGAACTCGACGAGGACGTCGTCGCCGAGTGACTCCCAGTCGGCGTAGCTGCGCGCCCGGCGCTGGTAGTCGTCCAGGACGGCGACGCGAGTGTTAGGAGATCGTGATGAAGGCGGCATTTGGCCTCACGGCCATGGCGATCGCGCCGTGACAGGAGAACCGTATCGCTACCGGGCCACCTCGTGGCCCGCTCGACAACGTCCACACGAGCGCGAGGAGGAAGCTTTGCCTCGAGAACTGAACATCCTTGTCGTCGCGAACCGCACTGCGATGTCCGGCGCGTTGGAGGAGACCATGCGTGCGCGCGGCGAGGAGTGCCCTGCGCGGTTCACGCTCGTCATCCCCGTCGGCCGCGGCCTGGAGGGCCGCCGGGCGGTCGAGCAGATGAACGCCCACATGCGCGAGGTCGGGCTCGACGTGCGCTCGGTTGCCGGCGACCCCGATCCGTTGCGCGCCGTCCTGGAGGTCTACAGCCCCGCCGAGTTCGACGAGATCATCGTCTCCACCTTGCCCTCGTGGGGCTCGCGGTGGATGAGGTCCGGACTGCCCCAGCGGATCGAGCGTCACACCGGGGCGCTGGTGCGCCACGTGGAGGCGCGGGAGATGCCGAGGGGCCGTGACCGCAAGCCCGCGGTCGCAGCGGGACGGATGCGCTAGACGGTCGGCCCCGGTCCGCGTCTTAGACTTCGCGGGGCTGCCGGCCGAGTACGCCACCTACTTTCGTCCGCCGGGCCTGACCGGGATCGAGGCCCTGCACGCACGCTTCGTGGACCACGAGTACCGGCCGCACTCGCACCGGACGTGGACGATCGCGGTGGTCCAGCGCGGGGCGGCCCGGTTCGAGGTCGACAGCACACGGCAGCGCGCCGATGCCGGTGAGCTGTTCGTGCTCGAGCCCGAGGCGGTCCACACCGGGATGGCGGCGGTGCCGGAGGGGTGGGCCTACAAGGTGCTCTACGTCGAGCCGTCGGTGCTGCACGACTGGGCGGAGGGGGACGGCCCAGCGCCGCGCGCGGCGCGCTGGGTGGTGTTCCGCGACCACGCGCTCCGCGCCTCGCTGCTGCGCGCGCACGCCACGCTCGCGGTTGACGCCTCCGGGCTGGCCGTGGAGGAGCGGGTGCTCGAGGCCATCGTGCGCCTGAGGCCTCATCTGCGTGGCGCGGTGGCCGCCGGACGGCGCGAGCGCGGCGAGCACGCCGCAGTGCGGCGGGCCCGCCTCCATCTCCAGGAGCGCTGGGACCAGCCGGTGTCGCTGGCGGAGCTGGCGGGCGTGGCCGGGCTGTCGCGCTTCGAGCTGATCCGGCGCTTTCGCCAGCAGAACGGATTCACCCCGCACGCCTTCCAGCGCGACCTGCGCATCGACCGGGCGCGAGCGATGCTCGGCGACGGGATGCCTCCGGCCGGGGTGGCGGCGGCGTGCGGCTTCGCGGACCAGCCGCACCTCTCACGGGTGTTCAAGCGATTGGTGGGCGTGACGCCGGGCGCATACGCGCGGGCCTGCGCGGCGAGATCCTGACACGACAGAGCACACACCGCGTGCTCTGCGGTGTCGGTGAGGGAGCGTCGGTGCGGCGGCAAAGAGCGCAACATCGTTCAAGACGGCGACGCCCACCCGCGGCGATGATCCGTGGCGCTCATGACCGTCGCCGAGTTCGACACCAAGATCGCGATCGTCGTCCGCGACGACCTCGCCGCCTGGCAGCGCCTCAACGTGACTGCGTTTCTCATGAGCGGGCTCGTGGCGTCGGCCGGCGGGGAGGCGATCGGCGAGGACTACGTCGACGGCGACGGGGTGCGCTACCTGCCGCTGCTGGTGCAGCCGGTGCTGGTGTTCGAGACGGGCGGCGAGAAGCTGCGCACGCTGCGCGAGCGGGCGGCGCGCCGCGAGGTCCCGGTGGCCATCTACACGGCCGAGATGTTCGTCACCGGCAACGACGCCGACAACCGCGCCGCCGTGCGAGCCGTCGCCACCGAGCAGCTGGACCTGGTGGGGCTGGGCGTGCGCGCCGGGCACCGCGACGTCGACGCGATCGTGCGCGGCGTGCAGCGCCACCCGTAACGCACCTCTGCACGCGGCACATCGGCAGTCCTTCGGCGTTTAAGACGCTTGGCTTACGGGGCGCGCCGAACCTGCTGGCATGAACTCGAGCACTGGCCTTCTCCGACGGCCCGCCACCGCGCGGGGGGGCGCGGTCCGCTTCTTGCGCGGGCCCGCGCCCGCCGCCTCTGCGTGGCTGGCCGCCAACTGGCAGCGCCTGGCGCTGCCCACCCTGCTGCTGGCCACCGCGGTGGCCTACCTCTGGGACCTGAGCGCGTCCGGCAACGCCAACAGCTTCTACGCCGCGGCCGTGCAGGCCGGCACCAAGAGCTGGAAGGCGTTCTTCTTCGGCTCGCTTGACTCGTCGAGCTACATCACCGTCGACAAGCCGCCGGCGTCGCTGTGGGTGATGGCGCTGAGCGGCCGCATCTTCGGCTTCAGCAGCTGGAGCATGCTCGCGCCCCAGGCGCTGGAGGGCGTCGCCGCGGTGGCTCTGCTCTACGCCGCGATCAAGCGGTGGTTCGGCACGGGCGCGGGGCTGGCGGCCGGCGCACTGCTGGCCGCGACGCCGGTGGCGGCGCTCATGTTCCGCTTCAACAACCCCGACGCCCTGTTGGTGCTCCTGCTGGTGGCCGGGGCGTACTGCCTCACCCGCGCGCTGGAGCGCGCCGGCACCCGCGTGGGTGGTGGCGGCGGGGACGATGATCGGCTTCGCCTTCCTGGCCAAGATGATGCAGGCGTTCCTCGTCCTGCCGGCGTTCGCGCTCGTCTACCTCGTGGCGGCGCCCACCGGCCTGCGCCGGCGCGTCGCGCAGATGCTGGCCGGCGGTGTGGCGATGGTGGTCAGCGCCGGGTGGTGGGTGGCGATCGTCGCGCTGTGGCCCGCCGGCTCGCGGCCGATGATCGATGGCTCGTCTGACAACAGCATCCTCAACCTCATCACGGGCTACAACGGGCTGGGGCGCATCTTCGGCAGCGGCGGACCGGGCGGCGGTGGCGGTGGCGGCGGCGGGAACTTCAGCGGCGCCACGGGCGTCCTGCGCCTCTTCAACTCGGTGATGGGCGGGCAGGCGTCGTGGCTGCTGCCTGCCGCCCTGCTGGCGCTCGGCGCGGGGCTGCTCGCGACGCGCCGAGCGCCGCGCACCGACCGCACACGGGCCGCGCTGCTGCTGTGGGGCGGCTGGCTGATCGTCAGCGGCCTCGTCTTCAGCCTCTCCAGCGGAGTCATCCATACCTACTACACGGTGGCGCTGGCCCCCGCGATCGCGGCGCTGGTGGCGATCGGCGGGCGGATGCTGTGGGCGCGGCGCGACACCGCGCGAGCGCGGCTGGCCGCCGCCGCGGCGGTGGCACTGAGCGCCGGCTGGGCCTGGGAGCTCCTGGACCGCACGCCGAGCTGGGAGCCGTGGCTGCGCACGGGCATTCTGGTGGGCGGAGCGGTGTCCGTCGCCGGGCTCATCGCCTCCGCGGTGTGGCAGCCGCTGCGACCGCGGCTCGCCGTCGCCGCGGTGGTGGTCGGCGTGATGGCGTCCGTGGCCGGCCCGGTGGCCTACGCCGCTCAGACGATCTCCACGGCGCACACGGGCTCGGTCCCGTCGGCCGGCCCGGCGAGCGCCGAGGGGATGGGCGGCGGCTTCGGCGGCGGCGGGATGCCGGGTGGCATGCGCGCCGGCGCCGGCGGCGCACCGACGGGTGCGCGGGGCGCGGTGCCGAGCGGTGCGCCCAACGGGGCTCTTGGCGGCGCCAGCTCCATGCCCACCGGCGCGCGCGGCGGCATGCCGGGCGGCCAGACCACCGTCAGCACAGCGCTGAAGCGGGCGCTGACGGCCGATGCCGGCCGTTACCGCTGGGTGGCGGCGACGTCGGGCTCACAGTCCGCGGCGTCGCTGGAGCTCGCCACCGGCGGCGAGCCGGTGATGGCGATCGGCGGCTTCAGCGGGCAGGGCGGCGAACTCACGCTGGCCCAGTTCGAGAGCTACGTGAAGGCCGGCGACATCCACTACTACATCGCCTCAGGCGGAGCGGGTGGCGGACCGGGCGGCGCCACCGGCTCGTCGAGCGCGATCACCAGCTGGGTCAAGGCCCACTACAAGGCCGTGACGATCGGCGGCCAGACGCTGTATGACCTCACCGAGCCGCTGAGCTAGCCCCGATCCCGACGTTTCACGGCCGAGGCACCCGGATGCCGAGCAGACGCTGGGCGGCGCGGACGACACGCGCGCCGCCCAGCCGGGGGGTCTGAGGGTGGCCGTCGACCACCAGCGTCATCGCCTCGCAGAATCCGCCGTGGGCACCCGGCACGACGAGCTGGCGCGCCCGCGCGAGCACACGAGCCCCGGGAGCGGCACGGAACGTGAACGTCACGACCGGATCGTCGATCTTCCCCGCGCAGTCCTCCGCGGTGGGCCCGACGGCCTTGAGCGCGTCGATCAGGCTCGCGAAGTGCCGGACCTTCGCCGCGCTGGTCACCGTGACGTCGCTGAGCGGCGCTCGATGCGGCCGCCTGACGGTCACCTCGAGCACGTGCGCTCCGCGCGGAATCGCGTCACCGCCCGCGCTCACCGGACCTGCCGCGATGAGCGCCAGAGCCCCGAGCACCACGATCGACTGGCGCAACCACCTCATCTTGCCCTGACTACGGCGGATACGGGCGCCTGTCACAGTCTCAGCTGATGTCGCATCGAGAGATCCACTCGTGGCTGATGGACATGGACGGCGTGCTCGTCCACGAGGAGCAGGCGATCCCGGGCGCCGACGAGTTCGTGGCGCGCCTGCGCGCCAACGGCACGCGCTTCCTGGTCCTCACCAACAACTCGATCTACACGCCGCGCGACCTCGCGGCGCGGTTGCGCAACAGCGGCATCGACGTGCCCGAGGCGGCGATCTGGACCTCGGCGCTGGCGACCGCGCGCTTCCTCCAGGACCAGCGTCCCGGAGGCTCGGCCTTCGTCATCGGCGAGGCCGGGGTCACCACCGCGCTGCACAGCGCGGGCTACACCCTCACCGAGCGCAGCCCCGACTACGTGGTGCTGGGCGAGACGCGCACCTACAGCTTCGAGCGCATCACACAGGCGATCCGGCTCATCGAGACCGGCTCACGCTTCATCGCCACCAATCCCGATGCGACGGGCCCGTCGGTGGACGGGCCACTGCCGGCCACCGGCTCGGTGGCGGCCTTGATCACCCGCGCGACCGGTGTCGACCCCTACTACGTCGGCAAGCCCAACCCGCTGATGATGCGCTCGGCGCTCAACGCCATCGATGCCCACTCCGAGACGGCGGCGATGATCGGCGACCGGATGGACACCGACGTCGTCTCCGGGCTGGAGGCAGGCATGGAAACGATCCTGGTCCTCTCGGGATTGACCACGCGCGAGGACGCCGAGCGCCACCCCTACCGGGCCGGACGGATCGTCGAGTCGATCGCCGACCTGCTGCCGGAACTCGACGCTTAGAGCTCCTGAGCTACCCTGCGCCGAGCGTCGCGCGCGCCGGGAGGGTCATGGCGTGGCGGACCAAGCGAGCAATTTGCGACTTCGATGGCGTCTTCTGCAAGCTTTGAGGTCCGGCACACGTGACACTGTGTCAACTCTTCCCACCGGTCCGCCTGCGATGCGGCTACTCTGCCCACCGCCAATCAACGTTTCACGCTAGGAGACAGGATGAACAAGACGGAACTCATTGACGCGATCGCGAAGGACAGCGGGTTGTCCAAGGCCGACTCGTCACGTGCGCTGGAGTCGCTGCTCACCACGGTGACCAAGACCCTGAAGAAGGGTGACGAAGTGGCGATCACCGGCTTCGGCAAGTTTTCGGTGGCCAAGCGCGGGGCGCGCACGGGCCGCAACCCTCAGACGGGCGCGCCGGTGAAGATCAAGGCGTCCAAGAACGCCAAGTTCACCGCCGGAGCCACGCTCAAGAACGCGGTCGCGGGTCGGCGCGCAGCCGCCAAGTAAGCGACCCACGGCGCCGGCGCCATCCGCCGGGGATGAGAATTCGGTTTCGGCGGCCCGGGCGCTCCGGCCCGGCCGCCGATCACACCGGCGACTACTCGTCGGCCAATGCGTCGTCTGCGGCGAGGCCGGGCTCATCCTCGGCCGCGTGAATGGCGCACAGCGTCGGGCCGCCGGACTCAAGGACCGCTTCGAGCTCTGACGGGGTCAGCCGAGCGCCGCACTCCTCGCATCGCTCGCCTGCCGTCTCGATGCTGTGCTCCTCCAGGCTCATCGCACCCATGAGTCTAGTCCTACTGCGCGCCGTCGGAGGGCTCGGGCCCGGCCGCTCCAAGGTAGGTCAGCACAGCCAGCACACGGCGGTGATCATCGTCGGTGGCAGGAAGATTGAGCTTTCCGAAGATATTGGTGACGTGCTTCTCCACGGCGCCCAGGGTGATCACCAACTCGCGCGCGATCGCCGCGTTCGTCCGGCCCTGCGCGATCAGTGACAGCGTCTCGCGCTCGCGGGGTGTCAACTCGGCGAGCGCGTCCTCCCCGGCGCCGGTCTGGGCGCGCACGAGCGAGGCGATGACCTCGCGGTCCAGCGCCGTGCCCCCCGCGGCGACGCGGTGCACGGCGTCGAGGAAGCTGCGCACCTCGCCCACGCGCTCCTTGAGCAGATAGCCGACCCCGCTCTCCCCCGAGGCCAGCAGCTCGCCGGTGTAGACGGGCTCCACGTACTGGGAGAGGACCAGCACCGAGAGGTCGGGATACCGGCGCCGCGCCTCCAGCGCGGCGCGGATCCCCTCGTCGGTGAACGTCGGCGGCAGGCGCACGTCGACGATGGCCAGGTCCGGCTTGTGGCCGGCGACGATCCGCAGCAGCCCGTCGCCGTCATCGGCCTGGGCCACGACCTCGATGTCGTACTCCTGCAGCAGCGCGACGATGCCCTCGCGCAGCAGCACCGAGTCCTCGGCGATCACGACTCGCATGGCAACACCGCCCGGATGGTCGTGCCGATGCCCTCGGGCGAGTCGACGTCGAGCGTGCCGTCGAGCGCCTCCACACGCTGGCGCAGGCCGCTGAGCCCGTTGCCGCGCGGATCGGCGCCGCCCGGGCCGTTGTCGGCGATCTCGACGACCAGTCGCGCCCCGGCGCCGCCGGATCGCGATCCGGACCGACGCGCCCGGCGCATGCTTGACCGCATTGGTGAGCGCCTCGGCGGTGACGAAGTACGCCGCGGACTCCACGACGGGCGCCAGCCGCTGGGTCAGCTTGCTCTCCACCGTGGTGTCGATTCCGGAGCGCTGAGCCAGCGCCTCGACCGCGGCCACCAGGCCGCGGTCGGCCAGCACCGGAGGGGCGATCCCCCGCGCGAGGTCGCGCAGCTCGGCGACCGCGGCGGTGGCCTCCTCGCGCGCCTGACGGATGAGCTCGGCGGTCTCGGGCCGGTCCTCCAGCCGCGCCTCGGCCCGGCCGAGCTGCATCGTCAGCGCCACCAGCCGCGCCTGGGCGCCGTCGTGGAGGTCGCGTTCGATCCGGCGCAGCTCCGCCGACTGGACGTCCAGCGCCCCGCGGCGGGTCCGGGTCAGCTCGTCGACCCGGGCGCTGAGGTCGGTCTGGCGCGGTGAGTAGAACACCGCGTGCAGGGCGAAGGCCATGGCCAGCCCGACCGCCGGGAACACCGGCCAGAAGTAGCCGAACCCGGCCATCGCCCACACGATCACGCAAGTAGCCGGCCAGGACCACGGAGATCGATCCCTGGATCGCCAGCCGGCGCCGCGGCCCGCGGGGCTGCGGCCCAGGCCCGCCGCCACGCCACCTGCAGCGCGATCGGCAGGCCCAGGCTCGTCCACACCCACACCGGCCAGAACGGGCCGCCGGTCGCCGCCCAGATGATGGTGACGGCCACGCAGCACACCACGGAGAGGGTGAGCTCCGCCTGCCAGCAGCGTGCTGCCGGTTCGCCGGGCGACCTGAGACTGAGGGTTAGCCATGACCGGTGACTCCCAAGGCCACATCATCGCAGCGCCGAGGGCTCCATCACGGGGGCGAACGACTCCCGGCGCCGTGCCGACCGCCGCCCCAGAAGGGTGACGACGGCCGGCAGGGCAACGGCCCGGACGATGGTGGCATCGATCAGAATGGCCACGGCGAGGCCGAAGCCGAGCTGCTTGAACTCCAACAGGCGCAGGGTGGCGAAGATCGAGAACACCGCGATCATCACCGCCGCCGCGCTCGTCACCGTGCCCGCGGTCGCCCCCAGGGCCCGCACCGATGCAGTCCTGGCGTCAGCGCCGCGGTCGCGCTCCTCGCGCACCCGCTGGAGGATGAGCACGGTGTAGTCCATCGACAGCCCGAACAGCAGGACGAAGGCGAACAGCGGGAGCCACTCGACGATCGCCCCGTCGGAGGTGAAGCCCAGCAGCTTCTCTCCGATCGCCGTGCTGGAAGACCGCCACCAGCACCCCGAAGGAGGCCCCGACCGACAGGAGGTTCAGGCCGATCACCGACGCCGCCAGCGCCGGTGAGCCGAACGCCGCGATCAGCAGCAGGAAGGCCAGACCCAGCACGCCCGCGATCACCAGAGGCGTGATCGTGGCCAGCCGACCGGAGAAGTCGGCGTTGCCCGCCGCGTAACCGGTGAGCATGACCTTGGTGCCGGGGAGGGCCAGCGTGTGGTCCACGGACTGGCGCAGGTGATTGACGGCGTCCTGCTGGGCAGGCAGCGGGACGTTGGGGAACGGCACGGACACCACGGCGGTCGAGCCGTCGCGGGCCACGTCGACGCTGACCGACCCGTGACCACCGGTCACGCGCTCGGCCCGCCGGCCCAGATCCCGCATGGCGCGCAAGGCCGCCGGCCGTCCCAGGTGATCTCCGGTGACGACGAGCTGCGCGTCGGTGGGCGTGCCCGGGAAGGCGCGGTCGATGGCCTCGTCGGCCACGCGAACCGGATTATTGGCGGGCAGGTCCCGGATGCCGGGGTCGCCGGTGCGCATGCTGAGCACCGGAACCGACAGCGCTCCGAGCAGCGCCACGGTAACCAGCAACGAGGCGGCCGGGCGAGCCGTGATGGCGCTGACCACCCGGTGCCACGCGCCCGGAGCGTCGGGGGTGCGCCGGCGCCGGCGCGGCCACAGCCGCCCGCGGTCGATCCGGTCACCCAGCAGCGCCAGAACCGCCGGCAGCACCGTCACCGAGCCGAGAGCCGCGATCGCCACCACCAGGATCGCGCCGAGCGCCATCGAGGTGAAGACGCCCAGGCCGGTGAACAGCAGTCCCGCCAGCCCCACCATGACGGTGAGCGCGGCGACGATGATGGCGCGCCCGACGCTGGCCGTCGCCGCGGTCAGAGCGGCATGGCTGTCTCGACCGGCCCGGCGCTCCTCGCGCTCGCGGCGGATGTAGAACAGCGAGTAGTCGACGCCCACAGCGAG
Source organism: uncultured Actinomycetota bacterium (assembly GCA_963708835.1). GTDB lineage: Bacteria > Actinomycetota > Thermoleophilia > Solirubrobacterales > Solirubrobacteraceae > Palsa-465. The sequence goes on from CAVPUB010000007.1 coordinate 973,050, forward strand.
CCCGATGAGCACGACGACGGGGCCGGTCGACTGGCCCTCGGGGGCGATCTGCGAGATGAGACCGATCGCGCCGAGTGCGCCCGCGACGGACGTCAGGCCGAGCAGCAGCGGCACGACGGCCGCCACCAGGGCGCCGAAGGCGACGATCAGGATGATCAGCGTGATCGGCAGCGAGATGAGCTCGGCGTGGCTGAGGTCATCATTGACGACCTTGTTGATGGCGTTGCCGCCCGAGGCTTCGCCTGCCTCATACAACGTGGCGCCGGGATGGGCGGCCACGACCGAGGCCACGACCCCCTCGAGCGGCGCGACATGCTTGTCGCTGTGGTTGGGATCCCCGCGCAGCTGCACCTGCACGAGTTGCTGACGTCCGCCGGCGCGCGACAGGGTCGGCACCTCGCGCGGGCCCTGGACGGAGGCCACGCTGGGCAGGCGGCGGGCGCGGATCTCGAGCGCGGTCACCGCCGCGCCGGTGCTGCGGGCGCTGCCGGAGCTGACCAGCACGCTCTCGGTGGCCGGCGACTTGAGGTGAGCCGCGGACAGAGCGGCGTCGGCGCGAGCCGATTCGCCGGTGCCCGAGCCCGCGTTGGAAAGGGTCTTGGTGCCGGCTGCGCGCGCCGGCGAAGATGCAGCCGGCGATGAGGACCAGCCACAGGGCAACCATCGTCCGCGGGTGGCGGGCCGAGGCGCCGGAGATCGAGCTCACCGCTCGGGCGAGACGCCCGGACGGCTCACTTCCGGTGTGGGATACGTCGCGTGGATTTCTCATGTCCGCCAGCCTGTCGATGGGCTGATCCCCTGTCGCTGGGGCACGGAGGCGGACGCGCCGCGGGGGACCCCCGACTTGCCGGTGGGGTTAACCCCACCCTGATCTCTGCGCCCACGCGCTCACCGCGGAGCTGCCATCGTGGGACGCGTGAGCGAGACCTCCGCCCGCCCGGCGCTCGCGCTGCGCGCGCTGGAGCCCGCCGACTGTGACCGCCTGCTGACGTGGATCGAGAGCTCCGACGCGCTGTGGCAATGGTCGGGGTCACGCTCGTTCACGTGGCCGCTTGACCGCGGGCAGCTGCTGCGCGACCTCGCCGCGCGCGGCGACTCAGGTGGGCTGTACGCCGGGGTCGACGAGAGCGGCGAGATGGTGGGGCACGTGCTGATCGAGCCACAGCCCTATCACGGCCTCGGCCACATCGGCCGCGTGGCCGTCGCGCCCGAGCAGCGCGACCGTGGCCTGGGCACGGCACTCATGCGCGCGACCGTCCGCCGCGGCTTCGACGAGCTGGGCCTCCACCGCCTGCAGCTCACCGTGTACACGTTCAACGCCGCGGCGATCGCCGCCTATCGCGCGGTCGGGTTCGTCGTCGAGGGGGTGGCGCGCGATGCGACCCGCGGCTCGGACGGTCGCTGGGACGGAATTGCGATGAGCCTGCTCGAGCCCGACTACCGCCGACCCGCCGCCTACGGTGAGGGCATCCGGATCGCCGGCCCGCGCGACGCCGACCAGATGGCCTCGCTTCTGACCCAGCTCGGTTACCCGCACGATCGGCACCAGGCCGCGGCGCAGCTGCTGGCGTGGGCGGCCGAGCCGCAGGGCGAGGTGCTCGTCGCCGATGCCGCGGGTTCGGCGGCGGGGTTCGTCGCGGTCCACCGCACCCCGTACTTCGAGCGTCCGGGGGCGTTCGCCCGCGTCGTGGCCCTCAGCGTCGACGCTGCGCATCGCCGTGCCGGCGTGGGACGGCGCCTCATGGCCGCCGTCGAGCGCTGGGCCGCGGCGCACGGGTGCGTGAACGTCGAGGTGACCAGCCTGCGCTCGCGCGACTCCGCCCACCGCTTCTACGCGGCGCTCGGTTACCAGGACCGCTGTGCGGAGTCCGGGCGCTTCAGGCGCGCGCTGGCGCCCGGCCCTGGAGCCTGAGCCACAACGTGGTGACCAGCGCCAGCCCGGCGGTGATGAGCAAGAGGGTGGCGTAGCCGGTCAGATGCGCGGCCAGGGCCAGCACGTAGGGCACGGCGAAGCCGATGTAGGTGAGGACGTAGTAGATGGCGGTCAGGCCGGCCAGGGCCTCGGGGTGGGCCAGACGCTGGACCTCGACGAGGCCCGCCACCAGGCAGAGCCCGTAGCCCATCCCCAGCACGATCGAGCTGGGGACCAGCAGCCACGTGTGCTGCTCGTGGGCCGTGAAGCGCCGACAGGGCCAGACCCGCGACCATGACGCGCCAGCCCGAGCGTGGCGGCGCGGTTGCCCGTCGCGTGGGCGTCCAGGCGCCGCGCGACCGGCTGGATGAGGACGCCCGCCATGGCCGCGACCATGGCCACCACGGCGGTGAGGGCGATGCCGTCGGTGGCGTGGGCCGCGCCGACGACGCTGGGCAGCAGCGCGAAGGCGACGGCCGGGGCGGCGAACACCCACGGCGCCATCGGCGCCACCACCCTGAGAAAGCGCGGATGGCGCAGGCTGGGCAGCGCCCGGGCGATCGCGCCGCCCGCGGCGCCGCGCGTCACGGTCTCCGGCGCGCCGGGGAGCAGCGCCAGCACGGCCACCATCAGCAGCGCGTGGGGCAGGTAGGGGACGACGGCCGGATCCGGCGCCCACTGGGCCAGGATCCCGGAGACGAGCGGCCCGATGGCAAACCCGACGGTCATCATGACCGCGCCGCGGCGCGCGGCGGCGTGGTCGGTGGCGTCGCCGAAGGGCGGGCGAGAGAGCTCGCGCAGCCACGCCGTCCCGGCGCCGAACGCCGCTCCGCTGCCCAGGCCGGTGAGGAAGCGACCGACGAACAACGGCGTCAGGCCATGATCGGCGACGACCAGCGCCAGCGTCCCCGCGAGCGACAGCGCCGCGGAGGCGAGGAGCACCGGACGGCGCCCGCGCGCGTCAGAGAGGGGCCCCGCGATCAGCAGCCCCGGGATGAGCCCGAGGGCGTAGACGCCGAACAGGGCCTCGAGCGTGCCGGTCGAGAGGCCGAGCTGCTGGCGGTAGACGAGCAGCATCGGCGTGAACTGGTTGGACCCCCAGGCGGCGCCGAACAGTGCCGCGCCGGCGCGCAGCCAGTTCGTGCGCGCCGCCGCGCCGATCGCCCTGCCCCGCACCTGTGTCCGAGCCGCGCTCACGAGTTCGATCACCGAACCACAAGCTAGCACACACAAGTTCAATGACCAGACCTGGGGTGCTAGAATGCCGTGCACGATGCTTGGCAAGACCTACTCCGCACAGGACTGTTCGATCGCCGGCGCCCTGGAGGCCGTCGGGGAGCGCTGGACGCTGCTGATCGTGCGCGACGCCTTCTACGGCGTCCGGCGCTTCAACGACTTCCAAGCCCATCTGGACATCCCCAAGGCGGTGCTGTCAGACCGGCTCAACGGACTGGTCGAGGACGGGATCCTCGCCCGGGTGCCGGACCCCGCCCACTCCGGGCGCCACCTGTACGAGCTCACCCCGAGCGGTCTCGAGCTGTGGCCCGTGATCCACGCGCTGCTGGTGTGGGGGGGCAAGCACCGGCGACCCAACAGCCGCGTGCTGCGCCACGCGCTGTGCGGGACGCGCCTGACCGACAGCGGCCACTGCGACGCGTGCGACGTGACGCCCGGACCGGAGGACATCCTCACCGAGCGCCGGCGCGGGCATCAGCCCATGCGCGACGACCCGGTGTCTCAGGTGCTGCGGGCGCCCCACCGGCTGCTGGTGCCCATCGAGACCTGAGCGTCGCGGGCGGTGGCGGCGGGAAGGCGGGCTGAGGGCGTTGGCGAGTGCCCGCGACGGGGAGCGTGGGCGATAACCATCACGCGGTAACGGTTATCTCCCACGCACGCTCGGCACAGGCAACCTTGGGCGTGCGCGCAACGTGATCGGTTAGCCGGCGGGCGGCTCGTCGCCCGTGGGCGTCACCCCGGCCGCCTCGACCATGAGGATCACGGTGCGGACCGGCGCGCTGGTGCGATGCATGACGGCGCGCGGGACCGTGTAGCTCTGATGGCGCGACAGGCGGACCGAGTCGCGGTCCTCGAGGTCGATCACCAGCTCGCCGTCGAGGACCATGAAGAACTCGTCGGTGTCGTCGTGCTTGTGCCAGTGAAAGTCACCCTGCACCACGCCCAGGCGGATGACCGAGTCGTTGACCGAGGTGAGCGTCTGGTTGAACCAGGGCTCGTGGGCCGCGGCCTCGGCGCCGATGTCGATCAGCGCCAGGTGGCCGAACTTGTCATCGAGCCGGATGTCGTAGTCGCCCTCGGAGAACTCCGTCTTCACCGCCCACCTCCCGATGCAGGAACTAAACTCATTAGTTTACTTTTGTGCTGGGGACGGCGGCGGGGGCGAGACGAGCGTGGTGAGGAGCTCGATGTAGCGCTGGGCCGAGCGCTGCAGGATGGCCTTGCCATTCGCGGGGATCGCGGGGGACCACCAGCCGCCGTAGATGCGATCGAAATCGTACGGGGCCAGCGCGCGCACGATGCCGCTCACCCCCGGCTCGGCCAGCGGCAGGCGGATCGGAGCGCTGTAGACGAACGTGACCCGGTCCTCCCCGGGCGCGACCATGATCGTGTCGCCGCACAGGATGGCGCCGCGGCCCTCGGCGCCCGCCGCCCAGTGCGCCACCGCGCTCCCCGGGAAATGGCCCCCGCACTGCACGAGGGTGACGCCGGGCAGGACCTCCAGCGCCCCCGACCAGGTCCGCACCGCGGGGTCGGGGCGCATCAGCCAGGGGGCGTCGACCTCGACGAGGAGGATCTCCGCGTCGAAGGCGTGGCTCCACTCCACCGCGGCCCCGTACATGTGGGGATGGCTGGAGCTGACCGCGCGCAGGCCACCGGCGGCGCGCACCGCCTCGATCGCCGCCTCGTCGAGGAACGGCGCCGGGTCCCACAGCAGGTTGCCCGCATCGGTCTGCACCAGCAGGCCGCGCTGGCCCACCCCCACATCGGCCGAACAGGCGATCCCGGTCAGGCCGGGCTCGACCGCGCGGACGTCGCTGTGGCACCCCTCGGCGGCCAGCCGCGCCATCGTCGTCCAGGTCTGCCCTTGCGGCGAGACCCACTGGCGCTCGTCCTCGCACAGCGGGCAGCGCTCCGGCGGCGCATCGGCCGGGGGATAGTTGGCGCCGCACGCGGGGCAGATCCAGATCTCGGCTGAGCTCATCGGGCTCAGCCGGACACTACTGACCGGGATGGGCCGGTCCGAGCGCGCCCCACGCGGCGCCGAGCCCGCCGTAGCGGCGCCGCAGCGTCGCCGCGGCGGTTCAGTTCACCGAGGCGATGCTCTCAGAGCCGACGCTGACCGGGCCGTGAACTGCACCAGCCAGCTGATGAGCTCGTCGCCCGGGATCGGGCGGCTCATCAGGTAGCCCTGGGCCACGTCGCACCCGAGGCCGCGCAGCCGCTCGAGTACCTCGGGGTCCTCGACGCCCTCGGCCACCACGCCGAGGCCGAGGTTGCGCCCCAGGTCGATGGTCGAGCGCACGATGACCGCGTCCTCCTCGGAGGTCGCCATGTGCGAGACGAACGAGCGGTCGATCTTGAGCTCGGTGATGGGCAGGCGCCGCAGGTAGCCCAACGAGGTGTAGCCGGTCCCGAAGTCGTCGACGGCGAGCCGCAGGCCCATCTGGCCCAGGCGCTCGAGCACGCCGCGCATGCGGAACATGTCAGCGACGATCGCCGATTCGGTGATCTCGAGCTCGAGCAACCGTGGGCTCACGTCCCACTTGGACAGGAGCGCCGCGACCTGGTCGGGGAAGTCGAGGTCGATCAGGTTCCGGGTGGAGACGTTGACGGCGACCGCGAGCGTGTGGCCCTCCTCGACCCACGCGCGGCACTGGCGCAGTGCCTCGTCGATCACGTAGAGGGTGAGTGGCCGGATGAGGCTCGTCTCCTGGGCCACATCGATGAACTCGTTGGGGCCGACCAGCCCCCGCGTCGGGTGCTGCCAGCGCACGAGCGCCTCCACCGAGGAGACCTCGCCGGAGCGCAGCTCGAGCTTGGGCTGATAGTGGAGCACCAGCTCGCGCTCGTCGATGGCCCGCCGCAGCTCGGAGATCAGCGAGAGGCGCTGGGGCTGGTGACGATCCTGGCCGCGGTCATACAGCTCCCAGCCGGAGTTGTCGCGCTTGGCGACGTACATGGCGATGTCGGCGCGCTGGATCAGGCCCTCGACGTCGTCGGCGTGCTCCGGATAGGTGGCGGCGCCGATGCTGGCCTCGATCTGCAGAGGCAGCCCGTCGAGCGAGAAGGGTGCGGCGAAGGCGGCCTGGATGCGCCGGGCCGCACCGGCGACGCCCGCGGGCGAGCCGTCGTGGAGCAGGATCGCGAACTCGTCCCCGCCCAGACGCGCGATCGAGTCCGCGCCCCTGAGCGTCGTGCGCAGGCGGCGCGCCGCCTCCACCAGGAGCTGGTCGCCGCTGGCGTGGCCAAGCGTGTCGTTGATCTCCTTGAAGCGGTCGAGGTCCATCACCATCACGGCGACGCCGCCGCCCTCACGCTGGCTGCTGCGGATCACCTGGCGCACCCGGTCCTGGAAGAGGACGCGGTTGGGCAGCCCGGTCAGGGAGTCGTGCAGGGCCTGATGGCGGTTGAGCTCGGCCTGCTGGCGGACCGCCGCCTCGGCCCGATCGCGGTCCTGCTCGGCCAGGACCTGCTCGGTGACGTCAAGCAGAACGCCGTCGAGCCACAGTCGCTCGCCCGCCTCGCCCAGGATGGCGCGGCCGCGCTCGGAGACCCAGCGCACGCCGCCGTCGGCGTGCAGCACGCGGTATTGCAGCGCGTAGGGCGCTCCGACCTCCAGCGCGCGGTCGATCTGCTCGGCCACGTAGGGCCGGTCGTCCGGGTGGATGATGGAGCCGTAGGTCCGGGCGGCGTTGTCGACGAAGTCGGCCGCCGGGTAGCCACAGAGCAGCTCGATGTAGTCGCTGATGAAGCGAATCGGCCAGTCGTCTCGGCACGCGCAGCGGTAGACGGCGCCGGGAATGTTCGCGACGACGGCCCAGAACTGCTCCTCGATGATTTGCGCACGGGCGTCCGTGGCTGATTTCACGCCCATGTCGTCAGTTTTCGGCAGATCGGCCCCGGTCTGAAAGACCGGAACGTGGTATTCGGCGTATCGGGCCTGGCCTGGGCTACTTGCAGCTCGGGTCGGGGTCAAACGTGGCCGTGGACTGCGCCAAGGTCAGCGGACCGCCGGACGGGATGACCTGGATGTGGTTGACCTCGGTGTTGCCCGGGTCGTCGGAGGGGTCAAACGGCCGGTAGAGCCCGTACTGGGCCAGCTGTGCCTCCGAGATCTGCGCCGCGCTGGAGCGCAACAGGCTGTTGACGCCGATGTCCTCGGCCTCGCCCTTGGTGTGGGGGTCGTCGGCAAAGCCGCCGACGGCGACGCTGTGGGCCGGTGTGCGGTAGCCGCTGATGCCATAGATCACGACGTCCAGGGCCTTGGCCAGCTGATCCAGGCGAGCGGTGAGCACCGGGAGCTGGCCCACGCTCTGGATCGTGCCCGGGTCCGCGACGAAGCCGGGGCCCGAGGCCCTGACGACCGGGGCGGCGTCGGCGCTGGAGAGCGCGCCACCACACAGGTTGAGCTGCTTGAGCTCCTTCTTGACCTCGGCCAGGGAAGGGGCGTGGGCGTTGGGGTCTCCGACGATTGCATCGCCGCCGGCGGCAGCCGCCGCATGCGCCCCCGCGACCGGCTCGACCGCCTGCGGATGGCCCTGGGGCAGCGCGCCCAGGGCCCCGGCGTCGGGCGCGGCGGAGTCCGCGGCCGGCTGGGACCCGCCGCACGCGGCGAGGAGGCCGGACACGGCCAGAGCGGCGACCAGCGATCGGAGCGGCCTGGCGCCGCGGAGCCTGGCGCCGCCGATGATGCGCGGAGTATCGGCGTCGGGGGCCGAGCTAGACGTCATCGGCGGAGCACCATAAGGGTGATCCCTATGAGCGACGCCGATGACGTATAGCGACGGCCATCCGGCGTTGAGACGACCCCAGGATCGGGGGATCCTGGCTTAGTTGCATACAGAGCAGCGGCCGCTCGCGCACGAGCACACGGGGATCTCGGCGCCAGTCCGCTGCGGGCGCCAGTGGCGAAGCCACGCCCGAGCAGCGGGGTTGGTGCGATCCTGGTGCCCGCCCGGCCAGCAGACGGAGATGATGCGTGAGGTCAGCCCCCGCAGCGCGGCCGGTTCGGCGGTCGTGACCGACGCCGCGATGTGGATCCGTAGCTCTTCGTGGGTCATCGTGCAGGCGGCGCGCGGTGGGGAGGGGGTCGCGCCTGCGTTGCAGATACCCGGATCGGTGCTGGACCTCACCACCCTCATCGTAGGGAGGGGTCTCCAGACGGGCGCCGGGGACGCTCCGTGGCCGCGGTTGCCGCGGGGCGCCCGGCGACTGTCTCCAGTGGTCTTGAGTGCGCGCAGCCCGGCTAGCGCTGCGGTGTGCCGGCGATGGCTTCCTGATAGATGCCCATCGCCTCGGCGACGCCCTCGTTGCAGTACCCGTCGACGATCCGCAGGTCGTTGACGATCAGGCCGGCGTCGACGAGGAGGCGGCGGAACACCGTGTCCTCGCGCACCTCGGCCAGCTGGGCGGCGCTGCCGCGCAGCTCCATGTATCCGTCCAATCCCCCATTGGGCGACAGGAGGACCACCTCGAACGACTCGATCCGGCCATCCTGCTGCAGCCGGCTGTAGTAGCCCAACGCCTCGTTGAACACCTCGACGCTGCGCTCCTCCATGCCCCGCACCGAGGCGCCCCAACTCAGGAACAGCAGGCGATCGGCCATGGTCAGGCCCCCTTCCAGTTGCGGCCCGGCCCCGAAGCCGGGCCTTGCACGGCTCACTATCTCAGGCGCGGAGCGGCAGGTGTAGATTGTGCGCCTTGCTCTGGGCGCGCCGTCTGTCCGCCGTTCTGTTGCCGGCCCTCGCCGCCGTGCTGATCGCTGCCTGCGGCAGCTCGAACTCAAGCTCCAGCAGTTCCGCGGGTACGAGCACTGCCGCGCCCGCAGCCACGGGCACCTCGACGGCAGCCGCGACGTCGTCGGCCGCGGGCACGTCGTCGTCAGCCTGCAGTAAGGCCACGCTGGCGCTGCACAGCCCGGGCGTGCTGACGGTGGCCACCGATTCCCCGGCCTACCCGCCCTACTTCGAGGACAACAAGCCGTCCAACGGCAAGGGGTTCGAGAGCGCCGTGGCCTACGCAATCGCCAAGAAGCTCGGGTTCGCCCCCGGCGAGGTGAAGTGGGTCACCGAGCCGTTTGACTCGTCCTACGCCCCGGGCCCGAAGTCGTTTGACTTCGACATCAACGAGATCTCGATCACCAAGCCGCGCCAGAAGGCCGTGGACTTCTCGGCGCCGTACTACACGAACCCGCAGGGGATCATCGTCAGCTCCACCGGCAAGTACGCGCACGTCACCTCGCTGGCGGCGCTGCGCGACGCCAAGATCGGCGTGCAGATCGGCACCACGAGCCTGGACGCCACCAACCAGGTGATCAAGCCGAGCGCTCAGCCCGACGTGTTCAACACCTCCAACGACGTGGTGGCCGCGTTCAAGATCCATCGCGTCGACGCAATCGTCGTCGACCTGGCCACCGCGTTCGCTCTGACCAGCGAGATCAAGCACAGCACGATCGCCGGCCAGTTCACGGCGCCCGGCGGTGACAACTGGGGCGTGCTGCTGACCAAGGGCTCCAAGCTCACCCCCTGCGTCAGCCAGGCGGTCAACGCTCTCCAGGCCGACGGCACGCTGGCGGCGCTCAACAAGCGCTGGATCGCCTCGGCGGCCGACGTGCCCGAGCTGCACTAGGTGTCATGAGCGGGAAATTCGTGAGTGGTCTCGCGAGTGGCTGGGCGTGGCTGGCGGGGGGCGACGAACTAAGTCGTACTGGTGGTCCGGCGTGTTTGCCGCGGGGTGGGTGGGTTCGATTCCGCGTCCAGACGCTGCGGGGCCGCCACCGAATTTGCGGCTCAGAACACTGAGCCGCGCTCGAGCTCCGCAGGCCGAGTGAGCGCGACGCCCACCCTCACCACCAAGGCGGACCGCATTCGCGACCACCGTCGCCGTGCGCGGCGGTCGATGACGATCTCCGCGATATCGACGATCGTCGTGGTCGGCGGGCTGGTCACCTATGTCCTGACCAGCCCCGGATGGCCCAACGTGCGGGCGGAGTTCTTCTCCTCGGGCGAGTTCGGCGCGTCGTTCGGCGCCGTGCTCAGCGGCTTCTGGCTCGACGTGAAGATGTTCCTCGTCATCGAAGTCGCGGTGCTGATCCTCGGGTTGCTCATCGCGCTGATCCGCACCGTGAACGCCCCGGTGCTGTTCCCACTGCGGCTGCTGGCGATCGTCTACGTCGACGTGATGCGCGGGATCCCGACGATCCTGCTCGTCTACATCATCGGGTTCGCAGTGCCCGGCCTCGACCTCAAGGGAGTGCCGACCAACCCCATCGTGCTCAGCGGGATCGCCCTGGCGATGTGCTACTCGGCGTACGTGTCCGAGGTTTTCCGCGCCGGCCTGGAATCGATCCATCCCAGCCAGGGCGGGGCGGCCCTCGCGCTGGGTCTCACCCCGGCGCAGGCGCTGCGCTACGTCGTGGTCCCCCAGGCGGTGCGCCGCGTCGTCCCGCCGCTGCTCAACGACTTCATCGCGCTGCAGAAGGACGTGGCGCTCGTCTCGATCGTCGGCCCGCAGGAGGCGTTCCGCGTGGCCCAGATCTTCGCCGCCTCGCAGTTCAACTACACCCCCCTGCTGGCGGCGGCGGCGCTGTACCTGTGCGTGACGATTCCGCTGACGCGGATCGTCGACCATCTCCAGGCGCGTAACCGGCGCGAGCGCAGCGGCCTTCTCGCCCTCGGCCCGCGATGAGCGCGGTCCTCGAGCTGCGCGGCGTGACCAAGGCCTACGGGCCCAACGAGGTCCTGCGCGGGATCGACCTGGCCGTGGGCGAGCATGAAGCCATCGCCCTCATCGGCGCATCGGGGTCGGGCAAGTCGACGCTCCTGCGCTGCATCGATCTGCTCGAGGAGATCGACGACGGCGACATCCTGCTCGACGGCGAGCCGATCACCGCGCCCGGCCAGGATCCCGTCCCGGCCCGGCGACGCCTGGGCCTCGTCTTTCAGGCCTACAACCTCTTCCCGCACCGCAACGTGATCGACAACGTGACCATGGGCGCGATCCGCGCGCAGGGAATGGCCGGCGACGAGGCGGCGGCGGCGGGCGAAGCGCTGCTGGCGCGCTTCGGGCTGGACGGTCGCGGGCGCGACTATCCCGACCGGCTCTCCGGGGGCCAGCAGCAGCGCGTGGCCATCGCACGCGCCCTGCTCACCAAGCCGCGCGCGCTCCTCCTCGACGAGGTCACCAGCGCCCTGGACCCGGAGCTGGTGGGCGAGGTGCTGGAGGTCATCCGCGAGCTCAAGGCTGACGGCATGACGATGCTCATCGCCACGCACGAGATGGGTTTCGCGCGCGACGTCGCCGACCAGGTGTGCTTCCTGGACAGCGGCCGCATCGTGGAGCGCGGCGTGCCGGAGCAGATGTTCACCGCGCCCGCGCGCGAGGAGACGCGGCGCTTCCTGGCCCGCCTGCTGGCCGGAGACCGCGGCGGCTGAGCCGCCTCGCCGGAGACGCTGCCTGCCGCCCGTGGCGCGCGCAATACTGTGGAGCGATGACGGCGTTCGAGGAACCGGCGTCGGAGACGGGCGTCCCGTACTGGCGCCGGCCGCTGGTGCGCTCCCGGCCCGACGACCGCACGTCCAACACCCTGCAGACGCCCGGGATGCGCCGCTACGCCGCGATCTCCGGCGGCCTGACCGGGTCCCAGCACCTGTGGATGGGCGGCAATACCGTCCGCCCGGGCCAGAAGTCGGCCGACCACCACCACGGGGAAGCCGACAGCGGGATCTATGTCGTCTCCGGCCACCCGCGCTTCGTGTTCCTGGTGGACGGCCGCGAGGAGCACATCGACGCGGCCCCCGGCGACTTCGTGTACGTCCCGGCGTGGGTCCCGCACCGGGAGGAGAACCCGTCCGACTACGAGGACGCCGTGGTGGTTCTCGCCCGCAGCACGCCCGAGGAGATCGTCGTCAACCTGCCCAGTCTGCGGTCGGTCGACGGGATCCCCGGCGCCTCCGAATGAGGCGTGAGGTAGGGCGGCCGGGAATCTGAGGTAGGCGGGCGCCCAAGACCGGGCGCGCGCCCGATGTGCGGGGTGGGGGCTTAGACGCATGCTTGACCGCATGCTCACCACCACCACATCCAGCCGCCGCCGCCTGCCGGGCGGCCGCCCCTTCCACCTCATCCTCGTCGGCCTTGCCACCTCCGCCCTGGGCGACTGGCTCTACAACGTCGCGCTACTCGCGTTGATCTTCGGTCGCACCGGTTCCGCCACCTGGGTCGCGCTGACCACGGCGGCCCGCGTGCTGCCGGTCGTCGTGCTCGGCCCGCTCGGCGGCGTCCTCGCCGACCGCCATGACCGCCGGGCGCTGATGATCGGCGCGGACGTCATCCGCATGGTGTTGATGGCCGCACTGGCCGCCGTCGCCGCGGCGGGCCTGCCGATCGTGCTCGCCCCGGTGCTGGCCGCCATGGCCACCGCCGCCGGGACGGTCACGTCGCCCTCGGTGGCGGCGAGCACGGCGCGGCTGGTCGCCGACGACGAGTTGCAGCGGGCCAACGCGCTGCGCTCGGCGATCGGCCAGGGGGCGATCGTGGCCGGCCCCGCACTCGGCGCGGTCATGCTGGCGCTGTTCGATCCCGCAGTGGCGATCCTGCTCAACGCCGCCACGTTCGCCGTCTCCGCCGCCGCCGTCCTGGCCATCGGGCCCGACGTGGCGTTCCGGCCGCGCACGCGGTCAGACGGCGAGCTGCCGAGCTTCGTCGCGGACCTCCGCGCCGGCGCGCGGGCGCTGCGCGGCGCCCCGGTCGCGCTGCGGCTGGTGGCCGGCGACGTGCTGTGCAGCGGCGTGTACGGGCTCCTCACCGTGATGCTCGTCCTGGTCAGCCGGCAGGTCGGGGCCGGCGACGGCGGCTACGGGATCCTCCTGGGCGGCTTCGGCGCCGGCGGTCTCGTGGGAGCGGCGCTGATGAGCCGCGCCGACGGCCGGGCGACATGGCGGCGGACGCTGGCGGTGGCGCTGCTGCTGGTGGCGACCTCGATGGCGGCGCTCGGCCAGAGCACCAGCCTGGCGCAGGCCCTGGTCCTGGCGGTCCTCGGCGGCGGCGGCATGATCGTGGGCGAGGTCCTCTCCGATACGGCGCTGCCGCGCATGCTCGACGACGAGGTCCTGGGGCGCGCCTACGGCCTGGCGGTCCCGGTCTCGATCGGCGGGATCGTGGTCGGGGCGCTGGCGGCAGGGCCGCTGGTGTCACTGCTCGGGCTTCACGGCGCCTTCGCCGCCGCCGGCGCGTTCGTCGCGCTCAGCGCGGCCGTGCTCCTGCGCCGCCCGCTCGCCGTCGGCCCCGCTGCCGCTCCGGTGGTGCCCGCGCACTGACGACGCACCTGCCGCGGGCGATGAATTTCGCCCGCGGCGGCGTTAAGACCCGTGTCACGCAATCGAGTATCGAAAGGACAACGGGCAATGGGCACAGTGGTGGCGGATATGACGATGTCGGTGGATGGCTTCATCGCCGACCCGGATGACGGCGTGGGACCTCTCTTCGACTGGTACGGCGAGGGCGACGTGGAGTTCGCGTTCCCCGGGAACGGGATGCAGGCGCACGTCTCGGCGGCGAGCGCCGGGCACCTGAAGCGATTGGTGCGCGAACTGGGGGCGCTGGTGACCGGGCGGCGGCTCTACGAAGTCGCGAATGCCTGGAGCGGCAGTCACCCAGCGGGCGTGCCGGTGGTCGTCGTCACCCACACACCGCCCGAGAGCGCCCCGTCGGGAAGCACGCCGTTCACGTTCGTCTCCGACGGGGTGGAGAGCGCCATCGCCCGCGCGCAGGCGATGGCGGGCGAGCGGTCGGTCGTCATCGCCAGCGCCGACATCGCCCGGCAATGCCTCGATGCAGGGCTGCTCGACGTCATCCAGGTGAACCTGGCGCCGGTCATGCTCGGGCGCGGGATCCCGTTCTTCTCAGGACTCGAGCGCTACCCGGTGTTGCTCGACGACCCGGTCATCGTGCCGGGGTCACGGGTGACTCATATGTACTTCCGCGTGCGTCGCTAGCCGCCCACTCGCGCAGCCGGAAGCGCTGCACCTTGCCGGTGAGCGTCCGCGGCAGGTCGTCGACGAACTGGACCAGATGGGGGTACTCGTAGCGGCGCATGCGCTCCTTGCACCAGGCGCGCAGCTCGTCGGCGAGCGCGTCGTCACCGGGCTCGTCGCCGGCGCACTGGACGTAGGCGGCGATCCGGCTGGCATCTTCGACGCGCACCCCCACCACGCCGACGCCGGCCACGCGCGGGTGCTCCATGAGGGCGTGTTCCATGTCGACCGGTGACACCCACAGCCCCCCGACCTTGAGCATGTCGTCCACGCGACCGACGTAGGCGTAGGTGCCGTCCTGCGCTCGCTCGTAGCGATCGCCGGTGGCAAACCAGTCGCCCAGCATCGAGGCCTTGGTCTTCTCGTGCTGGTGCCAGTAGAAGGCCGCGCAGGAGTCGCCGCGCACGAACAGCGCGCCGATGCCCGGGCCCTCCAGGGTGACGCCGGCGTCGTCGACCAGCTTGAGCTCATAGCCGGGCACGGGTGTCCCGGTGGTCCCGGGACGGACATCGCCGGGACGGTTGGAGCAGTAGATGTGCAGCATCTCGGTCGAGCCGATGCCATCGACGATGTCGATGCCGAAACGCTCGCGCCAGCGGTTGATCGTCGTCGGGGGCAGCGGCTCGGCCGCCGACACGCAGAAGCGGACCGACTCAAGCGCGCCGTCCGCGGCGGGATCGCGGACGATCAACCCGAACAGCGCCGGCACGCTGAAGAACACCGAGGGCCGGTGGCGCCGCAGGGTCTCCAGGATCGCCGCCGGCTTCGGCGGCCCGGACATCAGCACCGAGGTGCCGCCGAACCACAGGGGGAAGGTCAGGCCGTTGCCGAGCCCGTAGGCGTGAAACAGCTTGGTGGTGGAGAAGTGCACGTCGTCCGGTCCGAGCCCCAGGACGCCGCCGGCGTACTGATCGCAGGTCACGGCGATGTCGTGCTGGAGGTGAACGACGCCCTTGGGCTTGCCGGTGGACCCGGAGCTGTAGAGCCAGAAGGCCATGTCGTCGCGGTGGGTGGGGGCGGCATCGAGCTCGTCCGGTTGCGCCGCCATCGCCGCGTCGAACTCGGTCACCCCGCCGTCGTCGCGACCGCGCACCAGCCAGCGCACCGGCCGGTCGCCCAGCGCCCCGCGCACCCGGTCCAGCACGCCCGCGTCGGTGACGACCACCTCGGCGTAGGAGTCATCGACGAAGTGGCGGAAGTTGTCGTCCTTGTCCAGGTGGCTCACCGGGACGGGCACGGCGCCGATCCGGATGGCGCCGAGAAACGCGATCGGGAACACAGTGCTGTCGTCGAGCACCAGCAGCACCCGCTGCTCGCGGCGCACCCCCAGCTCTCGCAATAGGTGGCCGGCGCGGTTGACCTGCCGGCGCAGCTCCTCATAGGTGAGCGTCGCGTCGGGCGCGATGAACGCGGTCGCGTCGCCGCGGCCGACGCTCACCTGACGCGCGACGATGTCGCTGGCGTTGGTCTGATCTGCAGCCTGCCCCATCTCTCCTCCTCTCCGATCCCGGGCGTCCCGCGGTGAGGCCGCTAGGCCGCTCGTTCCTCCACCGGCTCGAGCTCTCCCTCCAACTGCGCGAAGTACTCCGTCGCCCGCGCCTGCCACCGCTCGTGGCGGCCGGCGAACAACTCGTGGGCGCGCTGGCGCGGCCACCGGTCGCCGAGCAGCTCGGCGGGCAGGTCCGGGTCCAGAAACGGGAACTTGCGCCAGGCGTGCACCAGCAGCGTCTGCTGGCGAAAGCACGCTTCGGGCGCGAGTGCCCGGACGCCCGCGAAGTCGTCGATGAACGCCTCGTACTGGGCGCGCACCGCGTCGAGGTCCCACGCGTCGGCCACCAGCGCCTGCGGGTCTCCCATGCTGCCCAGCCGGGCCACGAACGAGCGGGCCTCGGCCGCCGGCTCGTCGTTGATGGCGGCGGCGAGCTCGTCCTCGCGCTCGACGTGCGGCGTCAGCCACACTCCGCCGCCGAGCGAGCCCAGCCCCGTCCAGGCCAGGCGCGAGCGCAGCTGGTGGCGCACGGCGCGGCGCTCCTCGGGGACGCGGAGCACGACCACCAGCCAGCGACCGTCCCACTGCCATGGCCGACCGAACGAGTAGATGCGCTCGGCGCCGGTCCTCAGCAGCTCCGCGGTGCGCCCGCCCAGCGTCATGCGTGCCCGACGACCCCGGCGCTCGGCGGTCAGCCAGCCGTCACGGGTGCTGCGCGCCAGCGCCTGGCGCGCCGCCTGCTGGGTGTACCCGACCGAGACCAGCGCGGCCACGAGCGTCTCCTGCCAGACGCCCTGCGGACGCGGCAGGACGTATTCGCCCAGCACGGTCAGCAGCAGCGACCGTGCCGCGGGGGCCCCGACCGAGCGCCGTCTCAGCTGCTCGTCGATGACTCGTCCTCCGGAGAGTCGAACGCGGACCGCAGCGCCTCGAAGTGGGTGTTGCAGGTGCGGCAGCGCAGCTGGCGCGTGATCAGCTGGCCGCCCCAGGCCGAGACGACCTCGATGTCGGGCGAGTCACAGAAGGGGCAGGTGAGCGGCGTCTCGGTCATCGGCGGTGCTGCTCGTTCCAGTCTGACCAGTCCTCGGGGTCGGCGAGCGTGATCTGCGGCGCCCGCGGCACCCAGGCGGCCGGTCAGCCAGTCGCGCACGCGGGCGCGGATCCGGTCCGGGGGGTCGCTCACCATTCCCTCGGCCAGCGCTGCGCGATAGCCGGGATGGTCGTCGGGCCCGGGCCAGCGCGCGGCCGCGTCCCACATCTCGCCGATGCGCCGCAGCAGGAGCTCGCGGTCGGCGCCGCCGGTGGCGCACATCCGCCGCAGCCAGGCCTCGGCGTGAACGCGGTGGGCGCCCTCCTCCTGCAGGATCTTGCGCGCACGTTGGGCCAGCGGCTCGATCGAGCTGTCGCGGGCGCCGGCCACCCACGTGGTCAGGATGCCGTCGACGACGAGGTTGGCGGCGATGACCGATGCCCAGTCGGGCAGCTCGGCGGCGATCACGGAGAGCGGGTGGCCGGCGTCCAGGCCGTCGTCGGAGCGCTGCACCCCGAGCTTGGCCAGCACCGGATAGGTCGAGCGGGCGTGGCCGAGCTCGTCCTGGGCCATCGCCGCGGCGGCGACGGCGGACTCGATCGTCGGCGCGCTCACCGCCCATTCGCCGTAGCGGCGGCCGAGCGCGCCCTTGTTGTCGGCCAGCGAGCCGATCAGCGACACCATGGTGGCGGTGGCGGCATCGAGGGTGGGGTCGGTGCTCGTGCTCATGCGCGGATCGCCTCCCGGATCTCTGAGCGCGGGACCAGGATCATGTGGATCCACGGCTGCTCGTCGTAGATGGCGCGGGCACACACCAGGGCCAGGTCCTCGTCTGACTCGGTGACCGTGCCGACGTGGTGCAGCGGCTCCTGGTACTCCTTGCGCGCGAACACCTCCCACACGGTCTCGTCGGCGCGACTCATACGACGATCCCCAGCTCGCGCATCGTCTGGCGGGCGTCGGCGCGGATGCGGTCCTTGGTCCACATCGGGTCCCACACCACCTCGATCTCGACGGCGTCGACGTCGGGGTCGGCGAGGAGCGCGTCGCGGATGTCTGACTCGATGAACTCGGTGGCGGGGCAGCCCATCGAGGTGAAGGTGATCTGGAGCTCGGCGCGGCGCTCCGCGGGCGCGTAGGACACCGACACGATCAGCCCCATGCCCAGCACCGACACCGGGATCTCCGGATCCTCGACGTGGCGCAGCGCGTCCCAGATGCGCGCCTCGACCTGCTGAGCGGGGACGAGCGGCGCGATGCTGGTCATGCCGCCCGCCGCAGGGAGGTCGTCTGGTAGCCGCGCTGCAACGTGGTGACGTAGTCGCGGTTCATGGGGCCGCGCGCCCGCCACCGGGTGAGGACGTCGTCCCAGTCGACGGCGCCGTCTGAAAGCAGCCACTCGCGCTTCTCGGAGTCGAACCGGGCGGGGAAGGGGCAGTCGACCACGTAGCGGTCGAGCTCTTGATCGAAGTGGGCGGGCACCGCGATGCCGATCTCCTCCATGAAGGGAACGACCTCGCTCATCCACCACTGGCGCAGCTGGTCGTTGGACTTGCCCTTGAAGCCGTAGTCGAGCTGCTCGGAGTGCTTCTTGCGATCGTCGGGCAGCCCGAACCACTCGAGCGTGAGGATGAACATCCAGTCCACGGCCGCCTGGACCTCCGCGCGGCCGTCGGGCTCCTTGCACAGCTTCTTCAGCCACGTGCGGCCGTGGCGAAGGTGGAAGGTCTCCTCCTTGTCGACCTTGGCCAGCGCCCGCTTCCAGGGGCCGAACGTGCTGGACTGGAAGACGTCGGAGAGCAGGACGAACCCGGCTTGGTCGTACATGGCGTTGGCGCACACCAGCTCGACCCAGGAGTTGAGCGGCACGTCGAAGGCGTAGGGGTACTTGAACTGCTCGGCCGGGCGCTCGTAGATGAGCCAGTCCATGTCGACCCCAAGGTCGCCCAGCAACCGATAGCCGATGTGCGCGTGGGCGAGCTCATCCTGGATGATGCTCATCGCCGAGCCGAAGTTGTTCAGCGCCGGCGCGTGGCCCGCGGCGCGCAGATAGGACGGCGCGCTCACGAACTCGGTATCCGCGGACACGGTGAGGATCCGGCGCATCCCCTCCAGGTACTTGGGCGACATGTGCTGCAGCCCCTCGACCAGCTTGCCGGCGGCGAGATGCTCCTGAACCTGCTCCTCGGTCAGCGGCGCGAGCTCTTCGATCGGTGTGGCAGACAAGAGACCCTTCCTCGGCAGGTGTGACACTTGACTTACGGTCGCCATCGTATAGTCTCTCAATCGTGTCGTCAAGCCAAGGGACTCCCCGGGTGAGAGCCGAGGTCTCAGACCAGCTTCTGACGCTGACCCTGGACCGGCCCGAGCGCCGCAACGCGCTCGACCCCGTGATGCGCGACGAGCTGGCAGCGGCGCTCGACCAGGCCGCGCGGTCGGCCTCGATCCGCGGCGTGGTCATCACCGGCGCCGGTCAGACGTTCTGCGCGGGCGGCGACCTGGGCGCGTTCGACGATCTGCACGACGCGCGCCTCTACCGGCACGTCAGCCATGAGCTCACCGCGGTGCTCGACGCGGTGGAACGCCTCGAGAAGCCGGTGGTCGCCGCGATCGACGGGGTCGCCACCGGCGCGGGGCTGACGCTGGCGCTGTGCTGTGACTGGCGGACCGCCGGCGCGGGCGCGCGCCTGCTCTTCCGCGAGGGCCGCCTGGGCCTGGTCCCCACCCACGGGGGCGTGACCCGGCTGGTCAAGCTGATCGGCCTGGCCCGCGCCAAGGAGGCGCTGCTGGGCGGAGACGACCTCGACGCCGCCGCCGCGCTGCGGCTGGGCCTCGTCTCCGAGGTCGTCGAGGGCGATCCGGTGGTGGCGGCACAGGAGCGCGCCCGCCGGATGCTGCGCCGCGCGCCGCTGTCCTTCGGTGCGGCCAAGCGCCTGGCCCATCTGGCGGCCGACACCGACCTGCGCAGCGGGATGCTCGCCGAGACCCTGGCGCAGACGGCGCTGCTGGGCTCCGAGGACCATCGTGAGGGGCTGGCGGCCGCGCGCGAGAAGCGCGCGCCGGAATTCGCGGGGCGCTGATTGGATCTGTCACCACGACGTATGACCGAGAGGACAACCTGTGCCTGAGATGCTGATCGGAGGAGAGTGGCGCCAAGCGGCGGCGCACGAGGAGATCGAGGTGGTCAACCCGGCCACCGAGGATGTCGTGGCCAGCGTGCCGTCGGGGGCGCCCGAGGACGTCCAGCTGGCGGTGGCGACCGCCAAGCGCGCGTTCGGCGAGTGGTCGCGCACCGATGTGGAGAAGCGCGCGGCGATCCTGAGCAAGGCCGCCGATCTCATCCACGAGCACGCCAAGGAGCTGGCGGGAACGCTGACCTCGGAGCAGGGCAAGCCGGTGGCCGAGGCAATGGGCGAGGTCACCCACCTGGCGCACGGCGTGCGCTACTACGCCGAGGCCGCCACCAAGGTGCGCGGCTCCTACCAGGACCTGCCGTCGACCCTGGGGCCCGCGTACGGGATGGTCATCCGCCGCCCCATGGGCGTGTGCGCGGCCATCACCCCGTACAACTTCCCGCTCACCCTGCTCGGCACCAAGGTCGCCCCCGCGCTGGCATCGGGCAACACCGTGGTGGCCAAGCCGGCGGCGACGACGCCGCTGGCCACGCTCGAGGTGGCGCGCCTGTTCTCCGAGGCCGGGGTCCCGGATGGCGTGCTCAACGTGGTCACCGGGCGCGGCTCGGTGATCGGCGACGCGCTCGTCGGACACCCCGACGTTCGCCGCGTGGCATTCACCGGCTCCACCGCGGTGGGACGGCAGGTGGCTCGGTTGGCCGCCCCGGATCTCAAGCGCCTGTCGCTGGAGCTGGGCGGCTCAGACCCCGTGATCGTCTGCGCCGACGCCGACGTGGACGCCGCGGTCAAAGCCGTGATCATCGGCCGCTACTGGAACGCGGGCCAGGCGTGCCTGGGCTGCAAGCGCGTGTTCGTGCACGACAGCGTCTATGACGCCTTCGTCTCGGCGCTCGTCGAGCGCGTGGGCCGCTATGAGCCCGGCGACGGCACCGTCAAGGCGGAGAAGCCGAAGCTGCGCATGGGGCCGATCCACACCCGCGCCGGCCGCGACGAGCTGCTCGAGCAGATCGAGAGCGGCGCGTCGTCGGGCGGCGAGCTGCTCATCGGCGGCGGCACCGGCGCCAGTGACAAGGGGTGGTTCCTGGAGCCGGCGGTGATCGCCGAGCCCGCGGCCGACTCGCGCCTGATGACCGAGGAGGTGTTCGGCCCGGTGCTGCCGGTCCTGCGCTTCACCGAGTTCGACGACGCGATCGCCCGCGCCAACGACACGCCCTACGGGCTGGGCTCCTCGATCTGGACCCACGACGCTCGGCTCATCCACCGCGCCGCCCAGGAGATCGACTCGGGCATGACCTGGGTCAACCAGATCCACTACGGCTATGACGAGCTGCCCTTCGGCGGGACCAAGGCCTCGGGCTTCGGCAAGGAGCACGGCCTGGAGTCCCTGGACTCCTACGTCGAGCTGAAGTCCGTCGTGGTGGGAGGGCTGGCCTGATGGCGGTCACCTACGAAGCCGGGACGATCACGCTCGACAAGCCGCCGGCCAACTCGTACGACATCGACTACATGCGCGAGCTCGGGGCGGCCGTCGAGGCGGCCGGCGCCGACGGCGAGGTGCGCGTGGTGGTGGTGCGCTCGGCCAGCGAGAAGTTCTTCTGCGCCGGGGCCGACATCAAGGCGTTCGCCGCCAACGACGTCGACGCCAACATGGACATGATCCGCCTGGCCCACGAGGCGCTGGCCTCGATCGCGCGCTCGCCCAAGCTGTTCGTGGCCTGCGTCGCGGGGCACGCGATGGGCGGAGGCCTGGAGATCGCCCTGGCGTGCGACGTGCGCTACGCCATCGCGGGCCGCTACCGCCTCGGCACCCCCGAGGTGACGCTCGGCCTGCTGCCGGGCAATGGCGGCACCCAGCGCCTGCCGCGCCTCATCGGCGCCGGGCCGGCCCTGGAGCTGCTCGCCACCGGCCGCCTGCTGTCGCCCGAGGAAGCGCAGGGGCTGGGCCTGGTCTCGCAGGTGTTCGCCGACCAGGCCGCGTTCGATGCGCACATCGACAGCCTGCGCGCCCTGCCGCCGCTGTCCCTGCGCAACATCAAGCGCGCCGTGTTCGAGGGAATGGAGAAGCCGCTGCCCGACGCCCTGGCGCTCGAACGCGACCTCATGGAGGAGCTGTTTCGCTCCAGCGACGCCGAAGAGGGCGTCACCGCGTTCACCGAAAAGCGGACGCCGGAGTTCAAGGGCTCATGAGCACGGAGACGATCACAGCAGTCGCGGGCGCCTTCATCGACGGGCGCGAGCACCGCAACGGCGGTGAGCCGCTGCCGATCACCAACCCGGGCACTGGCGAGGTCTTCGCCGAGGTGCCCGGCGGCACGGCGCAGGACGTCGACGCCGCGGTGAGCGCGGCGGCCCGCGCACAGGGCGAGTGGTCGGCGCTGGCCGTCTCCAAGCGCGGTCAGATCCTCGGCGCGGCGGCGCATCACGTCGAGGCCAACCTCGACGAGCTGGTGCCGCTGCTCACGCGCGAGCAGGGCAAGACGCTGCGCGACTCGCGGATCGAGCTGACCAAGGCCGTCGACACGCTCATGCACTACGTCGGCCTGGCCAAGACGCTGCGCGGCGCGCACACTCCCGGGCTGGACCCGGGGGTCGATGGGATCGTGCTGCGCCGGCCACTCGGGGTGGTCGGCGCGATCGTCCCGTGGAACTTCCCGACGACGCTGTTGTGCAACAAGCTGGCCCCGGCCCTGGTGGCGGGCAACACGATGGTGGCCAAGCCCGCGGGCACGACCCCGCTGACGACCCTGCGCTTCGCCGAGCTTCTGGCCGAGGGCGGGCTGCCCGCCGGGGTGTTCAACGTGGTCACCGGCAGTGGCTCGGTCACCGGGACGGCGCTCGTCACCCATCCGCAGGTGCGCAAGATCGCCTTCACCGGCTCCACCCCGGTCGGGGAGCAGATCATGGCGCTGGCGGCGCCCGGGATGAAGCGGGTGACGCTGGAGCTCGGCGGGTCGGATCCGATGATCATCTGCGACGACGCCGACCTGGACGCGGCGGCGAGCGCCGCGTCGATGGGCCGGTTCTACAACTGCGGGCAGGCGTGCCTGGCGATCAAGCGGATGTATGTGTTCGATGCGGTCGCCGACGAGGTCATCGAGCAGGTCACCGCCAAAGCCAAGCGGCTGAAGGTCGGCCGCGGCGACGTCAAGGGCTCTCAGATGGGACCGCTGCACACCGCCGCCCAGCGCGACGAGGTGGCCGGCCAGGTGCAGCGCACGCTCGACGCCGGCGGGACGCTGCTGGCCGGCGGCGCGCCGCCCGAGGACCCGGATCTCGAGGGCGGGTTCTTCTACGCGCCCACCGTGGTCGCCGACCCGCCGCACGACGCGCCCATGGCCACCGAGGAGGTGTTCGGCCCCGCGCTGCCGATCTGGCGCGTCGCCGATCTCGACGAGGCCATCGCTCGCGCCAACGCCTCCCCGTTCGGCCTGGGGTCCTCGGTGTGGACGCGCGACCTGGGCCGCGCCCGGCATGCCGCCGAGCGCATCGAGGCGGGCTACACCTGGATCAACTCGCGCACCAAGGTCTACGACGAGCTGCCCTTCGGCGGCTGGAAGTCCAGCGGCTACGGCAAGGAGCACGGCTCGGAGGCCTTCGACTACTACACGGAGACCAAGTCCGTTGTCTTCGGTGCCTGAGGGCGAGTCGCTCCGGGACTCCCCCTGGGATCTCAGCGACTTCCCAGTCCCGCTCATCGACCTGTCGCGGACGTTCGAGGGGTTCCTGGACCTGGAGTGGCTCGAGCTCACCGCCGACGTCGCCCGCGTCCGCTTCGAGGTCCGCGAGAACCTCAAGCAGCCGCTGGGGCTGCTGCACGGCGGGATCTACTCGGCGGTGGCTGAGACGGTGGCGTCGGTGGCGACCGTCCGCGCCGTGTGGGAGGAGGGCAAGATCGGCTCGGGGCTGAGCAACTCGGCCAGCTTCCTGCGTCCCGTCACCGCCGGCACCGTCCACGTCTCGGCGCACTGCCGGGGCCACGACGATCACGAATGGGTGTGGGGCCACGAGTTCCGCGACGACCAGGACCGCCTGTGCGCACTGGTCGACGTGACGATCGCCGTGCGCCCGCTGCCGGGCACGTGAGCGCGGCGACGGTCGCGATCGGCGGGCTGCCGATCGAGGTCCTTGACCTGCCGGGGGTCTCGGACGGCGCGCCGCTCGTCATGTTGCACGAGGGGCTCGGGTCGGTGGGGCTGTGGCGCGAGTTCCCGGCCCAGCTGCAGGCGGCGACCGGGCGCCGGCTCATCGCCTTCTCGCGCTACGGGCACGGCGGCTCGGCGCCGCCCCCGCGCCCGCGCACGCCGGCCTTCTTTCACGAGGAGGCGCTGGAGGTCCTGCCCGAGCTCCTGTCGGCGCTCGACGTGTCAGCGCCGGTGCTCGTCGGCCACAGCGACGGAGCGTCGATCGGTCTCATCCACGCCGCCCATCATCCGGTGACGGCGCTGGTCCTGCTCGCGCCCCACGTCTTCGTCGAGGAGATCTGCGTGGCCGCGATCCGGGAGACGCGCCAGACCTTCGTCGACGGCGAGCTGCGCGGGCGGATGGCCCGCCATCACGACAACCCGGACGCCGCCTTCTGGGGCTGGTGCGACGTGTGGCTGGACCCCGCGTTCGCGCAATGGAGCCTGGAGGAGGAGGCGGGCCTGCTCCGCGCGCCGACGCTGCTCATCCAGGGCGCCGAGGACCCGTACGGGACGCTGGCCCAGATCGACCGGATCGAGGCCCGCGCCCGCGGGCCGGTCCAGCGCCTGGTGCTCCGCGGCGGCCACAGCCCGCACCTGGAGCACGGCCCTCAGGTCGCCGAGGCCGTGGCGGCGTTTCTGGCGTAGGCTCGCCGGCGATGCCCGGCCAGGAGATCCGGTTCTGCTCGGTCGGCGGCCGCGCCGTCGCCTACGAGCTCGTCGGCGAGGGCCCTCCACTGGTGGCCCCGGCGTGGTGGGTCAGCCACCTGGAGCTCGACTGGTCAGACGACCCGTTCCGCGGGTTCTGGCAGTCGGTCGGCGCCGGCCACACGCTGCTGCGCTACGACCGTCCCGGGGTGGGCATGTCCGACCGCGACATCGACCTGGGCGCGCTCACGCTCGACGACGAGGTGGCGGTGCTCAGCGGCGTCCTCGACGAGCTCGGTCTGGACCGGGTCACCCTGCTCGGCGGCTCCTCGGGCGGGTGCGCCGCGATCGCGTTCGCCGCGCGCTTCCCCGAACGGGTGGAGCGGCTCGTGCTCTACGGGGCCTACGCCCACGGGCCCTCGATCGCGCCGGAGCCCGTCCGCCGGGCGATCGTCGACACGGTGCGCGCCCATTGGGGCCTCGGATCGCGGGTGCTGGCCGACATCTTCCTGGGCGAGTCGGCCGACGCTGCCCAGGACCGGTTCGCCCGCTTGCAGCGCGCCGCGACAACCGCCGAGACGGCCGCCGCACTGCTCGAGCTGATCTACCGCAACGACGTGCGCGGCGAGCTCGGCCGGGTGCGCTGCCCGACCCTCGTGGTGCACCGCCGCGGCGACCGCGCCATCCCGTATGAACTGGGGCGCGGGGTGGCAGCGGGGATCCCGGGGGCGGTGCTCTCACCGGTGCAGGGCCGCGCGCACTTCCCGTGGGTGGGAGACGTCGGCTCGGTCGTGCGCGCGCTGCGCGCCGAGCCGGCCGGCGCGCCGCGGGTCGCGCACGGGCCACTGTCGGCCCGTGAGCACGAGGTCCTGGCCCTCGTCGCCGAGGGGCTGAGCGACCCGGAGATCGCCGAGCGGCTCGTCGTCAGCCCGCACACCGTCCACCGCCACGTGGCCAATATCCGCGCCAAGCTGGGCACGGGGTCGCGCGCGGCTGCGGTCGCCGAAGCCGCCCGGATCGGGCTGCTGTAGTGGGTCTCCCGGGATGGTTGTGCCTGAAATGGAGAGGTCCGGGGGCCGGCAGGCAAGGACGCAGGACCGAAGGTGTGGCCCTGCCACATCGAGGTCCGAGGACACAGCCTGGCGGTCATCCGGATCCGCCATTTCGGGTGCAACGTTTGTGGGAGGCCCACTAGCGCCCGCGCGCCGGGACACTGGCCCGAACGGGCCATCGCGACGAGATGGCCGGTGCGGGCGATGCGGCACCGGGGCACGCGCCGGTACGGTGGCCGCATGCTCGACGACGCCCGCCCGACACCCCCCGACTCCCGCGCCTGGAGCCGTATCTTCGCCGCCATCTACGAGCCGTCGCTGTGGCTCGGCGAGCTGGCCGGAATGCGCCGACACCGCCGCGCGCTGCTGGGCGACGCGACGGGGCGAACACTGGAGATCGGCGGCGGCACCGGGCTCAACCTGGCCGGCTACCCCACGGACCTGCCCGAGCTGATCGTGGCCGAGCCCCACCCGGCGATGCGCCGGCGACTCGAGCGCCGCGTGCAGCGGGCCGAGGGCCGGGTGCGCGTCATCGACGCGCCGGCCGAGCGCCTCCCGTTCGGCGATGCCTCGGTGGACACGGTGGTCAGCACGCTGGTGCTGTGCACGGTCGAGGACCCGGCGGCGGCGCTGAGTGAGATCGTGCGGGTGCTGCGACCTGGCGGCCGGTTGCTGTTCATCGAGCACGTCCGGTCTGACTCACGCGTGCTCGCCTGGTGGCAGGACCGGCTGATGGGACCCTGGCGGCGCTTTGCCGAGGGATGCCGCTGCAACCGGCCGACGGCCTCGCTGATGACGGCCAGCGGCCTGTCGGTCAATGCGGACCGAGCCAACTGGCGCGCGATGCCGCCGATCATCCGGCCGCTGATCACCGGGTGCGCGACCAAAGCGTGAGGCGCGTTGCGGGTCCGCGGCGGGGGTTGGGGCTCGCTGGTCACATTTGCAGGGAACCCTGGTAGATACCTCTTACCAGACGAGAGCTATCTCCCAAGGGCCTCGCCGAGGGACGCCTAGAAGGCCGAGCGTACAATCCGGCCCGCCTCGTGCCGGACCCCGGCCAGGGCTGGATTTTCGGGAGAGGGAGAGCGGTTGTGAGAGCTGTTCGCATCGTGGCCGTGGCGGCGGTCGCCGCCGGCGTGTTGTCGGCCACGCCACTGGCCGGGGCCCGCGCGCCGCACATTTCCGTGTACGCGCCGGCCAACCGGTGCTTCGCGCTCCAGGTGGCGGGCGCGGGCCGGCCCGCGTTCGTGGCGGCCCGGAGCGGGGCGTACGCGGCGTCGGCGCCAAGCCGGACGCGGGCCACGGCCTTCTACCTCAAGCCCACCGGGCTGGGCACCTACATGCTCTATGACCGCGGGGCGCGCCTGATGAGCGCCGGCGCGGGTCAGCGCGTGACGCGCGTCGCCGCCGCCGGGCCGGCCACCGAGTTCGCGCTGGCCGCCGTCGGGTCGGGCTCAGAGTTCACGCTGCGTTCCACGGCGCGCCACCGGCACGTGATCGCGCGCGGCGGCCACGGAGCGCTGGCACTGACGGACGGAGCGGGGACGGCGCTCACCCTGGTGGCCCGCGGCGGGTGCACGCCGTTCCCCGAGGCAGGGGTCGACGCGATCGCGCACCGGCCGGCGACGGTGGTCAAGCGCGGGCGGATCTTCGGCTTCATCGACGATCACGTCCACATCACCGGCAACATGCGCGCGGGCGGCGACGTCATCTCCGGGGAGCCGTATGACCGGTTCGGAGCTCCCGCCGCGCTCGGGCAGGACGCCAAGATCCACGGCGTCGACGGCAAGCTGGACCTCACCGGCAACCTGCTGCGCAGCGGGGTCCCCATCGGCACCCATGACACCCATGGCTGGCCGACGTTCAAGGGGTGGCCCACCTACAACTCGATGACCCACCAGCAGGCGTATTACGTGTGGCTCGAGCGCGCGTGGCGCGCGGGCATGCGGATGGTGGTGGCACAGACCGCCGACGACGAGCCGCTGTGCCGGCTGGAGCCGCGCCGGCAGACGAAGACGTGCTCGGAGACGGCCTCGATCCTGGCCCAGATCCGGACGCTCAAGGGGCTGCAGAGCTACGTCGACGCCCAGAGCGGCGGGCCCGGCCGAGGCTGGTTCCGGCTCGTCTACAGCCCCGCCCAGGCCCGCGCGGTGATGCAGGGCGGGCAAGCTCGCGGTGATGATCGGGATCGAGTCCTCGGACCTGTTCGGGTGCAGCGAGGGCGACGGCCGGCCGGGGTGCACGCGCGCCGACATCAACCGCGGGCTGGCGATGTACAAGCGCATGGGCGTGCGCGGGATGTTCGTCGCGCACTGGGTCAACAACGCGTTCTCGGGCGCGGCCCTGGAAGGCGGGACCAAGGGCGTGTTCATCAACATCCTCAACCGCTTCCAGACCGGCAGCTACTTTGCGACATCGGCGTGCCCGGGACCGGGCCAGGGCGTGACCGTCACCACCCTGAGCCAATCGCTGCTCAAGGCGCTGGCCTCGTTCTTCCCGGCGGCCGCCTCGATCGCCAACGACCCGATGCCGGCATATCCGAGCGGCCTGCAGTGCAACTCCAACGGGCTCACCTCGCTGGGCCGCTACCTGATCCAGCGCATGATCGCCGACCACATGCTCATCGAGGTCGACCACCTGTCAGAGCGCGCGCGTGACGCGGTCCTGGCCATCGCCGCCAAGGCCCACTACCCGCTCATCTCCAGCCACAACGGCACCGGCGGCGAATGGACGCCGGCCGAGCTGCGACGGCTCTACTCGGTCGGCGGCTTCGCCGCGGTCACGCCCGACCTCGCGCCCGCACTGGCCCAGAAGATCCTCACCATGGCCCGCTACGACAAGCCCGCCGGGGCCTTCGTCGGCATCGGCCTGGGCACCGACACCAACGGGTTCAGCTCGCTGCCCGGGCCTCGGCCCGACGCCAAGGCCCACCCGTTGCGCTACCCGTTTACCTCATATGACGGCAGCGCGACGTTCGCCCGCGAGCGGACCGGGACGCGCGCGTTTGACCTCAACCGCGACGGCGTGGCCCACTACGGGCTCGTCGCCGACCTGATCGCCGACATGGAGCGCACGAGCGTGGGGCGCCGGGCGCTGCCCCTCCTGTTCAACTCGGCTCAGGCGTACGTGGACACGTGGCAGCGTGCGTTCGACCACCGCTGAGCTGATGTAGGCCATCGGCCCCTTGCGCCTGCGGGCGTGACTTTGCAACGATCCGCACGTGGACCGGAGGGCCGTTGCGGCAGGGGTCGCGGTGCGTGCACTGCTCGGGTGTCTTGCGGTGTGTGCGATCGCGCCGGGGGTGGCGGTCGCGGCGACTTTTGCCTTTGACTCGACTCCGCCATCGGACTCGAACCAAACCACCGGCACGTTCGTGTTCCACGGGACCGTCACCGGCGCGACGTTCACGTGTTCCTTGGACGGCGCTCTGCCGGCGTCGTCGTGCACCTCCCCGCACACGGTCTCCGGGCTGTCGGAAGGCCCTCACACGCTGGTCGTGAATGAGAACGCGCTCGTCGGGACGCCTCCACCGCCGATCTCTTACACGTGGAAGGTGGACCTCACCCCGCCGACCACCCAGATCACGGGCAAGCCTCCGGCGATCGAGCAACTCCAAGACCTCCACGTTCACGTTCACCTCGCCCGACGCGACCGCGACATTCCGCTGCACGCTCAACGGCGGCGCCGCGGCCGCCTGCACCTCGCCGCTCACCTACACCGGCCTCTCCGACGGCACCCGTTCCCTGCTCATCCAGGCCGTGGACCCGGCGGGCAACGTCGACCCCCAGGCCCAGCCGATCGCCTGGACGGTGGACACAACCCCCCCGGGGACCACGCTCAAGGTCCCGGGAGGCCTGACCGGGAAGGACGTGGTGGTGTTCTCGTTCACCTCCACCGAGGCCGGCTCGACCTTCCAATGCGCGTTCCGCCACCACGCGTTCACGGCGTGCACCTCGCCCGACGCCGTTGACGTCCCCGGCTCGGGAGCGCAGGTGTTCAAGGTTCGCGCGGTCGACGGCGCCGGCAACGTGGACCCGACCCCGGCGACGCATCAATGGACGAGCGACCTCACCGCGCCCAAGCGGCCGACGGTGACGATCTTCGCCGCACCGTCGGCTCAGGCGCACGCGGTCGCGCGGCCGGCCACCGCCCGCGCGGCACCGCCGCGGCCCGTGGCCAAGGTCAGGCCGCCCCTCGGACTGACCTTCACCAACCCGCTCAACGCGCTCCTCTCGACACCGCCGTGGGAGGAGTCGACCCGGCTCCATGCCCAGTGGTCGAGCGACTCGAGCGCCCACTCCTATGACGTGACCGTCGACGAGTTCCCGATGGACTCCACGGGCATGGGCTTCCATGGCGAGGATCTGGACACACACATGGAGTACCGCCACACGACCCGCACGGCGCTCAATCTGCGGCTGTTCGTCGGAACGACCGTGTGCGTCAAGGTCAGCGCCACCGACAAGGTCGGCAACGTGTCCCGATCGCGGACCTCCTGCACCACGATTCCGATCTCCTTCACGCCGCGGGACATCGGGCCGCCACCGACCAAGGACGCGAAGGCGTTCCGCGGCTACTACATCCGCCTCGGCGCCCACGGTTACGAGTTCGTCCAGGACATCGGCGACGAGTTCTACTTCTCCCCCACCCGCGTCGCCCTCATCGCGGAGCGCTGTCCGAACTGCGGCGTCGTTGAGATCGACTTCAACCGCTTCGTCGGCAACACGCACAACCAGAACCACGAGCTCGCCACCGTCAACCTCAACGCGCCGGACCACAGCGGCGAGTTCCACCTCATCGACGTTGCCCTGCCGGCGCGCCGCGTGGAGCGCGACGGAATGGGTGACCTGGTGATCCGCGCGGCGTCAGGTCAGCCGCGTATCAGCGGCATCGGCGTCTCCAGTTGACCCGCCGTCAGCGGCCCGGCGCCCGGGCGCGGGCCTCGGCAGCGCCCGGCCCCGCCTTGAGCATTCCGCCCCAACCTGGACGAATGTTCTACATACGTTGTCCGCTCAAGGATGAAATACTGCTTTCGGGCGCGACGGGGCCGGTCGGACCGCAGGGGCACTTCCCTCCATTCCTCAAGGAGAACCTATGAGTCGCAGTTTTCGTCCTGCCGCGTTCGCGGTGGGCGTCGCGGCCGCGTTGGCCTTCCCGGCCGGGGCGCTCGCCGCCGGGCACAACCCGCCGAACCTCACGTGTGACAGCTCGCAGCCGTTCTTCAGCGGCACCTACAACAACGTCGTCGTGCCGCCCGGGCAGGTCTGCAATCTCTCGAACTCCACGGTTCGCGGCAACGTGACCGTGCAGCAGACCGGAAACCTCGATCTGGAGAACAGCGGCACGGTCGGTGGAGACCTGCTCGTCGGGAGCCAGGCCTCGTCGTTCGAGGACGCCGGCTGGGCGATCGCCGGCCAGGCGGTCGGGAGCGGGTCGGGCGGGCTGAGCTTTGAGGGCACGGTGCACGGCATCCTGGCCAACAAGGTGGGTGCGCTCGACACCCAGAACGCCACCATCGACGGCAGCGTCGTCTCCAACCAGGGTCAGTTCGGCGGATTCATCGGCGGCAGCGTCATCACCGGCCAGCTCGTCATCAACGGCTCCGGCACGGCGGACAACCCCGCGACATGGGCGATCGGCGGGACCCAGCTTGACGGCTCCATGCAGGAGATCGACGGCAATGCGGTCCTGACCAACAACCAGGCCGAGATCCTCATCTTCTTCAACCACATCAAGCAGAACCTGGTGTGCCTGGGCAACAACCCGGCGCCGATCAACTCCGTGGGCGGCTTCGGCAACACCGTCGACGGCCGGTCGGTGGGCCAGTGCGCCACCACCAACACCGGCGGCGCGAGCGCGGACGCCATGAGGGCATTCCACACCGCGATGGCTCAGTAAGCCGCGTCTCCGGCAGATGCAAAACGTGTGGAGGGGCGGCCGGCGTGGCCGCCCCTCCGCCGCGAATAGGATGCGCGCGTGGCCCGGGGCCTGCTCATCATCGACATCCAGCGCGATTACTTCCCGGGTGGCGCCTACCCGCTGGTGGAGCCCGACGCGGCCGCCGAGACAGCACGCCGGCTGCTTGACGCCTTTCGTGCCGGCGGCGAGCCCATCGTCCACCTCAAGCACGTATGGGACGCCCCCAACGCCGCGTTCATGCGCCCCGGCACACCCGGAGTCGAGATCCATCCCCTGGTCGCGCCCGCCGACGGCGAGCCGGTCATCGAGAAGGAGCAGCCCAACGGCTTTCTGGGCACGAAGCTCGCCGACGAGCTGCGGGCCCGCGACATCGACACCCTGATCGTGGCCGGGATGATGAGCAGCATGTGCGTCGACGCGACAGTGCGCTCCGCCGTCGATCAGGGGCTGGCCGCGACCGTGGTCCACGACGCCTGTGCCGCCCCCGACCTCGCGTTCGGGGGCTCGACCATCCCCGGTGAGACGGTCCACGGCGCCTTCATGGCGGCGCTGGCCGACGGCTACGCCACGGTCACCGACGCCGACAGCCTCCTGTCAGAGCCGGGCGCTACTGGAACAGGATGAGGTGGTAGGCGATGAAGGCGAAGCCGATGGCGAGCAGGCTCCACGTCACCGGCCAGGTGAGCGTCTTGATGAACGCCTTCTCCCACTGGCCCAGCAGCAGCACATAGCCGAAGATCGCCGCCAGCATCACCGCGTAGATGATCACCGCCACGATCGCGGGCGGGGCGAGCCCGACGATCGGCGCCACGATCAGTCCCAAAACGATCCAGGCAGCGATGGCGACGATGTCCACCGAGAGGCTCGTGCGCTCGCGTCCGACGATGGTCATGAAGCCTCCGGCGCCGACGAGGGCGGCCAGCAGGAACACGCCCAGCGGCCAGTGGGTGCCAAAGCCGAAGATCGCGCCCATGAGCTTGCCGCCGGCCCACAGGAGGAGCGGGTCGAAGAAGGCGACCGCGAAGTAGCACGCGAACATGTCCTCAGTCGAGTCCCACGGGTTCGCGAAGACGGGCCGTTGCGGGACCAGTGCGGCGCGAAGGGCCGCGGGGTCAAGCGCGGCGCTGAAAGAGCTGGATGGGTCGTGTTCGCTCATCGACTCGTGCCTCCTGACGACGCGACACATATTAAGCGCCGCGGCGCCCGGACGCGTGGCGGAAGGCCGGCGGGGCCCCGCGGGCGACCGATTAGTCTCTGCGCCATGCCGCTTTTCAGAGCCCCCGTGGCCCACGCGCAGGGCACCAGGCGCGTGACGGCGGACTTCGGCCGGTAGCCCCGGACATGGCGCGGGCCCCCGGACGCGTCTTCGTGGTGGGGTCCACCAACGTGGACCGGGCGGTGCAGGTGCCGCGGCTGCCCCGGCCCGGCGAGACCGCCCTCGGCGACGCGCTCGTCGTCAGCGCCGGCGGCAAGGGCGCGAACGCCGCGGCCGCCGCCGTGCGGGCCGGCGCCGCCGTGGTGTTCGTCTCGGCGGTCGGGGCCGACGCCGACGGCGAGGCCGCGATCGCCACACTGCGGGCCGAGGGCGTCGGCATCGACGGGGTCGCGGTGCGCGAGGACGCGCCCACCGGCGCGGCGCTGATCGTCACCGACGCCGAGGGCGCCAACCTCATCGCCGTCGCCGCCGGGGCGAACGCCCGCGTCGGTCCCGAGCACGTCGCCCGCGCACTCGCGGACGTGACCGCCGGCGACGCGGTGCTCGTCAGCGCCGAGATCCGCGACGCGGCCATCGAGGCCGCCGTGCGCGCAGGCACCGAGCGCGGCGCAGCGACCATCCTTGACCCCGCTCCCGCCCGTCCCGTGCTGCTGGACGCGGCGCGGCTCGGCGCCATCCTGACCCCCAATGAGTCCGAGGCGCTCGAGCTGACCGAGTGCACGGACGTCGAGGAGGCGGCGCGGCGGCTGGCCGAGCTGACCGGGCGCCCGGCCGTGGTGACGCTCGGCGCGGCGGGGTGCGTGGTGGCCGAGGACGGAAGCGTGACGCGCGTGCCGGCGGCCGCGGCGAACACCATCGTGGACACGGTGGGGGCGGGTGACGCGTTCGCCGGCGGGCTGGCGGCGGCGCTGGCGCGGGGGGACTCGCTCGATGCGGCGGTGGGGTTCGCGCTGCGGGCCGCGGCGGCGTCGCTCGGGCATCCGGGAGCACGGCCGCCCGGGCCAGCCGCGCCGTGACACCCTGTACGCGATGGCCACGTGACCGCGAGCGTCCCCGAGCCCGTGGCGCGCCTGCTTCAGGCCGCCAACGACAACGACATCGACGCGTTCCTCGCCGGCTTCACCGCCGATGGGGTCGTGGATGACTGGGGCCGGGAGTTCGCCGGTGCCGACGCGATCCGATCCTGGAGCGACAACGAGTTCATCGGCAAGCGGGTCAGCCTCGACGTGCGCAACGTCGAGCAGGACGGCGCGACGACGGTGGTCACCGCCGAGGTCGGCGGTGACGGCTTCAACGGACCCAGCCACTTCAGCTTCGCCGTCGAAGGCGACCGTGTGGCCCGCATGGCGATCCGCGCTTGATGGCGGCTCCTGGGGACGCCCTATACGGTGGAGGCCGTCAGCGCCGAGAACACGTAATCCCCGGCAGCCGCGACGTCACCGCGCGGCACACGGATGCGCAGGTGGGCCTTGCGGTAGGTCGCCTGGCGGTGCAGGAACAGCTCGTGGATCTCGCCCTCGGTGCGGTTCTGCAGCAGCGGGCGGGTCAGCCTCAACGTCGGCAGGTCGGCCTGGACCTCGCCCCACGACACGTCCAGGTTGACGACGAACGCGAGCTCGAACAGCAGGGTGCGGGTGTCCGCGTCCTCCAGCGCGCCGCCGCCGAGTGAAAGGACCGCCGGCTCGCCGGCCAGCAGCTCGGCGATGATCCGCTTCTCCATCGCCCGGAACTGGTCCTGCTCGCCGCCGGCGAACAGCTCCGGGATCGAGCGGCCGCAGCGTTCGACGATGACATGGTCGGTGTCAAACCACGTCCGGCCCAGGCGCTGGGCGGTGAGCTCGGCCATCGTGGACTTGCCCGCGCCCATGAAGCCGACGAAGGCGATGTGGCGGCTCAGGTCCTCAGGCACCCCGCGAGCGTACCGTCATGTCAGAGATGACTGACACCCTCGCCATCGCCACCCATGGGCTCTCCAAGGACTTCGGCTCAGGGCGGGGGTTGTTCGACCTTGACCTGGAGGTTCAGCGCGGGGAGGTGTTCGGGTTCCTGGGCCCCAACGGCGCCGGGAAGTCGACGACCATGCGCCTGCTGCTCGATCTCATCCGGCC
This sequence comes from uncultured Actinomycetota bacterium, assembly GCA_963708835.1. Lineage (GTDB taxonomy): Bacteria > Actinomycetota > Thermoleophilia > Solirubrobacterales > Solirubrobacteraceae > Palsa-465. The sequence goes on from CAVPUB010000007.1 coordinate 1,008,008, forward strand.
CACCGCGGGGTCGGCGTCGCTGCTGGGCCTCGACGCCCACGCCGACAGCCTGGAGATCCGCCGCCGGATCGGCTACCTGGCCGGTGACTTCGGCCTGTACCCCAAGCTCACCGGCGCGGTGGTGCTCGACTACCTGGGCGAGCTGCGTGGCGGCGTGGATCGCGGGCGGCGCGATGCCCTGGCCGAGCGCTTCGGCGCCGACCTGCACCGCCCGATCCGCGAGCTCTCGACCGGCAACCGCCAGAAGCTCGGGCTCATCCAGGCGTTCATGCATGACCCCGAGCTGCTCATCCTCGACGAGCCGATCGCGGGCCTGGACCCGCTGGTGCAGCAGAGCTTCCACGCGCTGCTGGCCGAGTGCAGCGCGCGGGACGTCACGATCTTTCTCTCCTCCCACACCCTGTCCGAGGTCGAGCGCGTCACCCACCGGCTGGCCATCCTGCGCGAGGGCCGGCTCGTCGTCGTGGACTCCCTGGAAAACCTGCGCCGCATCGCGGTCCAGCGGCTGGAGATCGAGTTCGCCGACCCGCCGCCGCCCGCCACGACGTTCCGGGCGCTACCGGGCGTGCGCGAGGTGACCGGCGCTGGGACGACGCTCACCGTCGCCTTCGAGGGCTCCGCCGACGCGGTGATCAAGGCCGCTGCCGCGCACGAGGTCCGCGCGATCCGCTCACGCGACGACGACCTGGAGGAGATCTTCCTGCGCTACTACCGCGCCGAGGGCCCGCGGTGACCCGGCGAGGCCCGCAGTGACGCGCCGAGGCCCGCGGTGACCACCGCCCCGCTCACCATGGCGCTGCGGCTGCGCCTCGCCGCGACCGCCTCGGCGGCGTTCGGCCTGGTGGCTGTCCTCGTGATCGTGGGCGCGCTGTTCCCGGCGGTGGGCGGCACGATCGGGAAGCTCAACCTTCCCCGCGGGGTGTCCGAGCTGCTCGGCGGCGCCGACTACGCGACCCTCTCCGGCTGGTTTCGCAGCGAGATCGGGGCGGTCTACGGACCGCTGGTGATGGGCGCCGTGGCCATCACCTCCGCCGCGGCCATCACCGCCGGCGAGGAGGAGGACCGGATCCTCGCGCTCGTGCTCGCCCACCCGATCACGCGCGCCCGCCTGGTGCTGGCCAAAGCGGGGGCGATCGTGGGGCTGGTGGTGATCATCGCCGCCGCGGCGTGGGTGGGCCTGCTCATCGGGGTCGCGCTGGGCGGCGGCGGGATCAGCATCGGCAACATGGCCGCCTTCGCCGTTCACCTGGCGTTCTTCGGGCTGGCCATCGGCGCGGTGGCCCTGGCCATGGGCGCGGGGACAGGGCGGCGGACGCTGGCCAGCGGCGTCGCCGCCGGAGTGGGCGTGCTCGGCTGGCTCATCAACGGCTTCGCGCCGCTGGTCAGTGCGCTGGACTGGCTGAAGTACCTGTCGCCCTTCTACTACTACGCGGGCCACGACCCGCTGACCCAGGGGATCGACGCCGGGGATCTTCTCGTGCTCGGCGCGGTCGCGGTGGTGGTCACGGCGCTGGCCATGCTGACCTTCGAGCGCCGAGACCTCCGGGGGTAGCCCTCGGCCGTATCCTCCGCCGATGGACCGGTGGGCGACGTTCGACTGCTACGGGACGCTGGTGGACTGGAACGCCGGCATCGCAGGGGAGCTCGGCCGGCTGCTCGGGGCCGAGCGAGAGGCATCGCTGCTGGAGCGCTATCACGCGGTCGAGCCGCGGATCCAGAGCGAGCACCCCACCTGGAGCTACCGCGACGTGATGGCCGCGGTGCTGGCGGAGCTGGCCCGCGAGTCGGAGCGGCCGCTGCCGGCCGGCGAGGAGGACGCGCTGGGGCGCTCGCTCCCGGCCTGGCCCGTGTTCGACGATGTGCGCCCCGAGCTGGCCGAAGCCCACAGGCGCGGCTGGAAGCTGATGGCGCTCTCCAACACCGATCGCGATTTCATCGACGTGTCGCTCCAGACCATCGGCGTCCCGTTCGAGGGCGCGATCGTGGCCTCGGAGATCGGCTCCTACAAGCCCGCCCATGGGCATTGGCGCGCGTTCTACGCGCAGACCGGTGCGGACGGCGACCACCACATTCACGTCGCCCAGAGTCACTTTCACGACGTCGTGCCCGCCACCGAGCTCGGCATCCGCTCGGTGTGGATCAACCGCCTCGGCGAGCGCGGCGAGCCGCCTGCAACCCGGGAGCTCCCGGGGCTCAGCGGGCTCGCCGACGTGCTCGACGAGTTGGTGGCGCCGGACTGAACTCGGCGCGAGCGTCACACGACCCTTATATTGGCCGCCGTGGAGGCCGTCACCGCCACTGGCCTGGTCAAGCGCTTCGACACGACGACCGCGGTCAGCGGGCTGGACCTGGTCGTGCAGCCAGGTCAGGTGCATGGGCTCCTGGGCGCCAATGGCGCCGGCAAGACCACGCTGCTGCGTTTGCTCTTCGGGCTGATCGCGCCCGACGCCGGCGCGATCACTCTGCTCGGGCGTCCCCTCGGCGGCCCGGGCTCGGCGGCACTGGACCACGTCGCCGGGTTCGTCGAGGAGCCGACCTTCTATCCCTACCTTTCGGGCTCCACCAACCTGGCGCTGCTGGCCAAGCTCGACGGCGACGTGCCGGCGGCCCTCATCGGCGAGGTTCTCGAGCAGGTGGGGCTGACCGAGCGCGCCGGCAGCCGGGTGGGCGGCTACTCCACCGGGATGCGGCAGCGTCTGGGGATCGCCGCCGCGCTGCTGCGCGCCCCGCGTCTGCTGCTCCTCGACGAGCCCACGAGCGGCCTTGACCCCGCGGGCGCCCGGGCCGTCGCCACGCTGATGCGCGACCTGGCGAGCCAAGGCGTCGCCGTGCTGTTGTCCAGTCACCAGATCGGAGAGCTGGAGAAGGTGTGCGACGCCTACACGGTGATCCGCGAGGGCCGGGTGGTGTGGGACGGGACCGCGGCACAGCTCACCGCCCAGGCGCCCGCCTCCGCCTACGGCCTCCAGACCAGCGATGACGATCGCGCGCTGCAGATCGCCGCCGGCATCCAGGGCGTGCGCGCAGGCCGCTCGCCCCGCGGCCGGCTCGCGATCGCCGTCCGGGAGGGCAGCCTCGACGCGCTGGTCCTCGCCCTCGGCGACGCGCGCGTCGCGGTCCGGCGCCTGGAACTGCTGGTGAGCCCGCTGGAGAGCATGTTCTTCGCGCTCAGCGGCGACGAGAAGGTCGACGAGCTCGACCCCTACGACCTCGCCGAGCGGGTCTTCGCCGGCGCCGGGGCCGACGCGTGAGCGCGGGCGGCGTGGCCGCGCGGGGCGGCGCCGCGCCGACGGCGACGGGCCGCGCGCTGGACCAGCGGGTCTTCGCCGCCTACCAGACCGAGATGCTGAAGCTGGGCTCCCAGCTCGCGGTGCGGCTGCTCATGCTCGTGTGCGCCATCGGGCCGTTCGCGTTCTCGGCGCTGCTCAAGGTGCAGTCGGGGACCCCGGCCGACGCGCTGTTCGGCGCCTACGTGCACTCGTCCGGCTTCGCCGTGTGCCTCGTGGTCATGGGCTTTGCCGGCTCGTGGGGCTTCCCGCTCATCGCCGGGCTGGTGGCCGGTGACCAGTTCGCCTCCGAGGACCGCCACAACACCTGGAAGACGATCCTCACGCGCTCGTGCTCGCTCGGCGAGTTGTTCACCGGCAAGCTGCTGGCGGCGGCGACCGTCGCCGTGGCCATGCTCATCGTCGCCATGATCTCGAGCCTGGCAGCCGGGCTGATCCTGGTGGGCGGCCATGGGCTGGTGGACCTCAGCGGCACTCTGCAGTCCTCGGGCCGGTCGCTGGCGCTGACCCTCGTCAGCTGGGCGCTGTGCGTGCTGCCGCTGCTGGCCTACGTGAGCCTGGCCGCGTTGTTCTCGATCGCGAGCCGCAACGGGATCGTGGGCGTGGTCGGGCCGATCGTGATCGCGCTGGCCACGACGCTCATCGACCTCATCGGCAAGGGCGTGTGGGTGCATCTGCTGCTCATCGGCTCGGGCTTCGGCGGAATGTACGGGCTGTTCACGGCAGACCCGTTCCTCGGGCCGCTCCTGATCACGAGCCTGGTCAGCCTGCTCTGGATCGTCGGGTGCCTCGGCGCGGCGTGGTTCATCCTGCGCCGGCGCGACTTCCTCGCCGGCTCGTCGGTCCGCGCGCCGAGCTGGCACGCCCCGGTGCGCGTCGTCGCCGCCACCACAGCGGTCGTGGCCGTGCTGGCGGTGGCCAGCAACCTGGGCCCCGTCGGCATCACCCCCCACCGGCTCAATACGGCGATCGCCGCCGCGTTCAACAACGTCAGCCTGCTGCAGCAGAGGCTGATCGGGCGGATCGCGCCCGCGGGCGCCAAGCTCGAGGTGCAGCCCTTCTGCAACCGCCGAGGCGCCAAGTCCGAGGGGCCGGGTGACTGGCTGTGCAACGTCTACGTCTACCTGCCCCAGCCCAACGCGGTGCCCTTCCAGCGCACCAACGTGGAGTACGACGTGAGCGTGCGCTACGACGGGTGCTACAAGGCCCAGTCGCCGCCGACGTTCATCGGCGGCCCCACGATGACCGACGTCCGGGGGCGGAGCGTCGTCAATCCGCTGTTTGTGGTCTACGGCTGCTTCAACACGCTCTAGTGGCACACGTCACAGTCGCTCGCCCGCCCGCACCGCGTAGGTGATGGTGTTGCCGGCCGGGGCGAGCGGGCACTGCCAGTCCGGGTTGTAGCGGCATGACGGGTGATAGAGGAAGTTGAGATCGACGACGATCCGGCCGTCGCTGCCCCCGAGGTCGGCGCCCTTGGCCGTGTCCAGGAGATAACGGCCGCCGCCGTAGCTGGTGTCCCCGGCGGTGCCGTCGCGCATCGGGACGAACACCCCGCCCGCGTACTGCTCCATCCACCACACGTCGAGCGTCGCGTCCACCGGCGCGGGCAGCGTGACCACGCCGATCCGACGCAGGAGGGTCGTGTCGGTGCCCCCCGTCTGGAGGGTGAGCGTCGCGGGCTGGGCGGCGGGCTCGAGCGCGAGCTCGAAACGCAGCTCCGCGTCATAGGGCCAGTACGGCACCCCGCCCCCGCGCATCTCGTCGTCGGGGAGCAGCGGGCTCTGCGGGTGCTCGCGCATGAGCTCGTCGCGGCCGCGCCGCCACAGCGCGTGGCCCTCCCTGGGCTCGGCCTCGGCGCGCACGGCCGCATAGAGGGCCGCCACCCGGCGGCGCCAATCGACGAGCTGAAGCTCGCCCGCGGTGGATGTGGCCGGGTGGGCTGCCATCGGGTCGCGCCCGCCGTCGGCGCCGGATCCATTATCCCGAGCGGGCGCCGTTGCGACGCCGGACTCTCTCGTTCACGGCCGCCGCGAGGGGTTGTGGCGGATAGTGCAGCTATTCATGCACTAACCGCCACGACCCCCTTTGGAGCCCGCCATGCTTCGCCCAGGGCCGCCCCGATCTCCCCCGTCGAGGCGGCCAGGCCCTCAGGTGGCGGCGACGACGTCCTGCGTGGTGGACACGTCCTGGGGCTTGATGTACTCGGGTCGCACGCGGATCGACGGGTAGTCCGCCTTCTCCTCGTCGGCGCGCTGGGCCAGCCCGGAGACGTCGCCCAGGCCCAGCACATCGCGAGCCAGCTGGGTGAGCGGCCCATCGGCCTGGTACTCGACCCGCTGCATCGTGAGCAGCTTGATGACCCATAGCGGGGTGCCGTTGAACTTCTCGAACATCGCGTGACGGGCGCCCCACTCGGTGAGGAACCGCTCGTGGATCATGCGGAAGATCTTGGTGCGGTCCTCCGCGCTGGTGTTGTGGCCGCGCAGCGCCGCGCGCAGGGCGCCCCCGAGCTCGGGGTTGTCCAGGTCGGCCTTGGTGGGATAGACGACCACCCCGCGGCCGCAGAAGTCGATCAGCGTCTCGATCATCTTGTGGACGTTCTCCAGGTAGTAGGCGCGCCCGAAGTCCACGAAGATGTTGTTGGGCTTGTAGAGGCCGCCCGGTGACATGAACCCGGTCTCCTCGGCGGCGATGGTGAAGGCGCGGCACGTTTCGCGGAAGCGGACGAGGTCGGCCACCTGGGAGGCCACGATCGGTGCCTGGGCGGTACCGAGCGCCTCCGTGATGAGGATGCCGAGTCCGGCGATCATCTCCGCGTTGACGACGTGGCGGATCTGGGTCTCGGCGTGGATCCAGTCAAACAGCCGCTGCGGGTAGAACTTGGCGTGGTCGGGGTTGCCGATGTGGAACACCCGGTCCCACGGGATGAGCACGTCGTCGAAGTAGGCCATCCCGTCGAGCTCGTCGCCGCGGCTGGCCAGCGGCCGGTCAAACGGATCGGCGTCGGCCTGGGCCAAGGACGGGCGCACCACGTGAGTGACGCCAGGGTGGTTGGCCGGCACCAGGCCGAAGACCACCTGCTCGCCGATCGTGCCCGGCTTCCACAGGACGCCCATGAAGATCTCGTTGGCGAAGGCGACACCGGTGCCGATCGCCTTCCAGCCCCGCACCACGATCCCCTCGTCGTTGTTGTCGACGATCCGGAGCTGAGGCGTCTCGGCGACCGAGTCGGGGTCCGAGCGGTCTCCCTGGACGTCGAGGAACATCGGGGACGCCGAGAGGTCGTTGGACTTCAGGTACTCCCACTTGTCGCGGATGTTCTGGGCCAGCGGGCGGCCGTCGTGGCCGACGGACTCCGACTCCCACGGCTCCGGGTCCTGATAGAGGGTGTAGAAGACCGGAAGCATGCTCGCCGGCGGCCGGGTGAACATGGCCCCGCGCGACCAGTGGCGGAAGATGTAGTCGTGGTACTCGCGGCGCGCCACCAGGTCCTCCTTGGTGCGCGGGAGGAACCAGTGCTTGGCCCACCGCTCGCCGTCCTCGTCCACATAGGTCATCACGTCCTGGTGCTCGGGGTCGTGATGCATGTCGTAGTACTCGGCCAGCGCCTGCGCGAACCCCCGCGTCTTGGGGTGAGTCGTCATGTCGTCGATCATCTCGCCGCCGCATAACACACGGCGGCCGTCGCGCAGCGACTCGAGGAACTGCCGGCCAGTCCTGATCATGTCTCTCTCTCCTTCACGACAGGGGTGTCCCGCCACACGGTCCTCGGCGGCGGTTAACCAGGGCGAAACCGCTTGCTGTCGGGCGTTGACCGCGATCGCCCCGCGGTGGTCAAATAGGGTTCAGGCGCGGCGCCGGCCTCAGCTCGCGCGTCGCGAGACACGGATGCCCACCAGTCGCACACCCGATCCCGGCTCGCCGGTCATCCGCCGCAAGATCACGGTTCCGCCCTCGCCGGAACGGCTGGTGGTGCGCGAGCGGATCGACCGCCTGGTCGGCGACCTCATCGCGGCCCATCCGCTGGTGTGGGTGTGCGCGACCGCGGGCTCGGGCAAGACGACCGCGGTGATCCAGGCTCTGCCGGGGCTGGGCCGACGGGCGGCGTGGCTGACGCTCGACGACACCGACGCCGCCGCGGGCCGCCTGGTCACCTACCTGGAGGCCGCCCTGGCCGCTCAGGTCCCAGCCACCCAGGGCGTCGCCACGGCCGCGCTGGCGGCGCGGCTGCCCCACAGCGAGGCGGCCGGGCTGCTCGCCGAGGCGGTGGACGAGACCGAGGTGGTGCTCGTGATCGACGAGCTCGAGCGCATCGCCCACGCGCCCGATGCCCTCGCGGTGCTGGGAGCGCTGGTCCGCTACGCGCCGCCCGCCCTGCGCATCGTGATGATCAGCCGAGTCGAGGTGGACATCGCGCTGGACTCGGCCGCTGCGCTCGGCGGTGCCGTGACGGTGAGCGAGGCCGACCTGGCCTTCCGCACCCACGAGGCGGCGCAGGCGCTGGCCTACGCCGGCCGCCCGGACATGGACCCCAGCCAGGCCGTCGAGGTCACGGGCGGCTGGGTCGCCGGGGTCCTCTTCGAGGCGTGGCGCTCCACCCACCACGTGGCCGGCATGGGCGGCGAGGCCGACGCCCTGCACGGCTACCTGTCCTCCCAGATCCTCGACCAGCTCAGCCCCTCAGACCGCGAGTTCCTCATCACGACGTCGGTGCTCGACGACGTCACCGCAGCCCGTGCCGTCGCTCTGGGTGAGAGCGACGCCGCCGCGCGGCTGGCCTCGCTGCGCACGCGGCACCTGCCCGTCGCCTGGCGGCAGGAGGGCCACTCGCTGCGCTGCCATGCCCGATTGCGCGAGTACCTGCTCGAACGCCTGGAGCGGCGCGGCATCGAGGAGCTGCACCGGACCCGCGCCGCCCATGCGGAGCTGCTGCGCGACGAAGGCCACGAGGAGGAGGCCGTGGAGGAGTTCCTGCGCGCCGGCATGCCCGAGCGGGCGCTGGACGCCGCGCAGTCGATCATCCAGCAGGTGATCGATCGCCTGGACTACGCGGTGGCCGAGCGGTGGCTGTCGGCGTTCAAGGGCCTCTCGGGCGCGGACTCGAGCCGCCTGGCCGTCGCCGAGATGATGCTCGCGCTCGGCCGCGAGGACTACGCGCGGTGCGGGCGGGTCGCCGATCGCCTGCACATGGCCTCCGAGCGCCAGCGCCTTGCGCGGGAGTCATCGAGCGCCGCGGGCATGATGGCGTGGAGCTACTGGCACCTGGGCCGCTGGCGCGACGCGCAGGAGGTGAGCTCGGCGGCCGCCCCCGAGAGCCCCGAGAGCGAGGCGGTGCGCTTCACCCTCAACCTCGTCGACCACGCACTCGTGGGCGAGAAGACGATCAATCCGACGCTGAGCGGCAGTCCCCTCGACGCGCTGGTCATGCGCGTCCTGTACGCGCACGGGCGTCTGCGCACTCTGGCCGACGCGCACGCCTCGGGATGGACGGCCGCGGTCACCGAGCCGTGGCGGATCGGGCTGCTGCGGGCCACCGGCCACCCCGAGGAGGCTATGGAGATCTACGAGCGCGCCCGCGTCGCCGACTGGGCGCACGTGTGGCTGCACGCGATGGTCGGACCCGAGATCCTCATCGACCTCGGCCGCGCCGGCGCCGCGCGCGAGGCCGTGATGCGCGGGCGCGAACTCACCCATGCGAGTGGCTCACTGGTGTTCGTGATGCTCAACGAGCTGATCGAGGCCAAGATGGAGATCCGCCTCAACCGCGATCCGCACGCGGCGCTTGCCGTGCTCGCCCGCCTCCAGGATCGCCACGCGGCCCGCGAGTACCGCTTCATCGGCGAGGCGGCCGACGTGTGGACCGGGCTCTCGCTACTGGCGCTGCGCGAGGACCAGCGGGCGCTCGAGCACCTGGAGGGCGCTGTGGCGACGATGACCGCCTCGGACCGCATCCTCGAGCTGCCCACCGCGGCGGTCTACCTCTCCGAGGCACGATGGCGGGCCGGCGACGAGGACGGCGCGGACGCCGCCGCGGACCTGGCTCACGACGCCGCGCGGCGGCAGGGCTCCAACCACTACCTGCTCCAGGCGCTGGCCTCCTTCCCCGCCGTGGTGACCCGGCGGCTGGACTCCGAGCCCCGCGCCGATTCGCCGTGGCACGAACTGGGCCGAGCCCTGCACGCCCAGGGCGTGACCACCGCCCGCCCGCCTGCCGTGCGCGTCGAGCTGGCCGAGTTCGGGCCACCGGCCATCCTCGTCGACGGCGAGCCCACCCCGCGTCCGCGCATCGCCAAGAGCTATGAGCTGCTGGCGTTCCTGCTCGGCCGCGACCGCGCCGCGGCCGGCCGCGAGGAGCTCTTGAGCGCCCTGTTCGACGGCCGCACCGACGACTCGGCGCGCGCGTACCTGCGCCAGGCGGTCCATCAGCTGCGCGAGGTCCTGCCCAGTGAGGTGCGGCTCGTCTCCGAGCCCGCCCGGACATGGCTGAAGGAGCCGGCGAGCGTGACCGGGGAGTCGGCCCGGCTGGAGGCGGCCCTGGCCGAGGCCGCGCGCCTGCAGGGCGAAGAGCGGGTGGAGGCCACGCTGCGCGCGCTCGCCGTCGCCGACCGCGGGCAATACCTGGAGGGGCTGAGCTCGATCTGGATCGAGGAGCGGCGCGACCGGCTGGCGCGCCTGGTCGCCGACGCCCGCCAGGATGCCGCCGAGCTGTGCTTCGCCGCCGGGCGCTACGCCGAGGCGGCGCGGCTGGTCGACGCCATTCTCGCCGAGGATGCGTTTCGCGAGGCGGCGCACCGCCTGGAGATGCGCATCGCCAACGCGACCGGTGACGAGGACCGCGTCATCGCCGCCTACCGCCGGTGCGAACGGCGGCTGGGCGAGCTGGGCACGACGCCCTCCTCCACCACCCGGCAGCTGCTCGAGACGCTGCGGCGCTGACATCCGTGCACGACCCTGCCCAAGGCTTCTCCGTGCTCAAGTTTCCTGTCTGTCCGGTCGATGATGGGGGCATGGAGCCCTCGATGCTCGGTCCTGACCGGACCCACCCCGACCACCCCACGCTGCTCATCGCCGACGACGACGCGGTCGTGCGTTCGATGTTGAGCCTCACCCTCGAGCGCCAGTTCGACATCGTCGGCGCCGCTCGTGACAGCGATCAGGCGATCGCGCTGGCCCAGGCGGCTCAGCCCGACGTCGCACTCATCGACGTGCAGATGCCGGGCGGCGGCGGACTGCGCGCCATCCGGGAGATCGCCGAGGTCTCGCCCGGGACCGCGGCCGTCGTCCTCTCGGCCGACGAGTTCGACCCGATGGTGCGCGAGCTGATGATCGCGGGCGCGATGACCTACGTGCGCAAGGGGATCGCCCCGGCGGATCTGACCGCGTTGCTGCACCGGGCCATCCGGGCACGGCCGGCCGTCTACGCAGCCGCCTAGCCCGCGGTCCGCGGGCTACGCCAGCAGCAGCCGCAACGCGGTGACGGTCATCACGACCGCGACGAAGCAGTCCACCGCGCGCCACACCCGCGGGCGGGTGAGGAACGCGTGCGCCAGGCACGCCGCGGCCGCCAGCGCGACGAACCACACGACGCTGCCGATCGCTGCGCCGGCGCCGAACCACCACTGGCGCGGGGTCTGGGCATGGGCGACCGAGCCCAGCAGGACGATCGTGTCCAGGTAGACCGCCGGGTTAAGCCAGGTGAACGCCAGGCAGGCCGCGATCGCCGCGGTGCGGCCCGCGCCGGCAGGCTCGTGCGCCCGCTCGATGGCCGAGGCGTTGAGCGCCCGTCGCGCCGCCAGCGCGGCGTAGGCGAGCAGGACCGCCGCGCCGGCCGAGCGTGTGACCTCCAGCAGCCACGGGCGGCCGGCCAATGCCGCTCCCGTACCCGACACCCCCGCGGCGATGAGCACGATGTCGGAGGCGGCGCAGATCGCCACCACCACCGGCACGTGCCGGCGCAGCGCGCCCTGGCGCACCACGAACGCGTTCTGCGGCCCGATGGCCACGATCAGCGAGAGGCCGAAGAGCAGCCCGGAGAGGAGCGCACTGAGCGCTGGGGCGTCGATCACACCGTCACGGTAGGCCGAGCCATCCTCCAGCGCCACTTATGTTCCTGAACTACCATTAATGCAGCTAATGGCCGAGCCCATTGACCAGGGACAGCTCGATGCCCTCCTGGCGGCGGTCACCGAGGGCACCTTCGATGCCGCGGCGCGGACTCTGCACGTGACGCCGTCCGCGGTCAGCCAGCGGATCAAGGCGCTCGAGACGCGCGTGGGACGGGTGCTGGTCACGCGCTCCAAGCCCGTGGCGCCGACACCATCGGGCGCCGTCCTGCTGCGGGCCGCCCGGCAGATGCAGGCGATCGAAGCCGACGCGTTGGCTGAGCTCGGCGACGACGAGGCGGGCGCGCCGTTGACCGTGGCGCTGGCGGTCAACGCCGACAGCCTGGCCACGTGGTTCGTCGCGGCGCTGGCGGCGGCGGGCCCCGGGCTGGCCTTCGATATCCGCCGCGCCGACCAGACGCGGACCGCGGAACTGCTGCGCGACGGCACGGTGATGGCGGCGGTGACCGCGGCCGCCGAGCCCGTGTCCGGATGCACGGTGAGCCGGCTCGGGCACATGCGCTACCGGCCGCGCGCGTCGGCGACGTTCGCGGCGCGGTGGTTCGCCGACGGGGTGACCGCGCCGGCGCTGGCGGCGGCGCCCGTGGTCCTGTTCGACCGCGAGGACCCCCTCCAGGACCAGTACCTGCGCCAACGCTCGCGCCGCCCCCTGTCCCCGCCGCGCTGCTACGTCCCGGGCTCGGGCGCGTTCGTGCAGGCCGTCCGGCAGGGGCTGGGCTGGGGCATGGTCCCTGACCTGCAGGCCGTGCCGCCGCCGGGCGAGACCCCACTGGTGGAGTTCGACGCGCGCGGCGCGATCGACGTGCCGCTGTACTGGCAGCAGTGGCAGCGCAGCTCCGCGGCGCTGGAGCGCGTCAGCGCAGCGGTGCACGCTCAGGCCGCCGCCGCGCTGAGCTAGCTCACCACTCGGGGAAGTCGGCCTCGGACACGATCACCGGCTCGAGCCTGCGCCGGGGCGCGTCGGCGGAAGCCAGTGTCGCGGTGGCCACCTGCAGCGCGGTCCGGAACGCGACATCCCCGCGCTCCAGACCGGCCTCGATGAGGATGCGCAGCGCCTCGACGCGCCCAGCGCGCCCTGACAGGAACGGGTGGCAGGTGAGCATGAACAGGGCGCCGTGGCGGCGCATCGCATCGAGCTCGTGGACCCACGCCTCGGCCACGACGAGCGGCGAGCGGACCTGATCGCCGATCGCCGGGCGCGGCAGGAAGGCGTACTGCTCCCAGTCGTCCAGCCCCCAGAACGGCGGCAGCTCGGCGATCGCGCCGTTGGCGGTCTCCAGCACGTAGGGGGCGTCGGAGTCCATCAGGCTCGAGTCATAGGCCAGGCCATACTCGGCGACGAGATCGGGCGTCCGCCAACTCGCCTCCCACATCGCGGCCCGGTGGCCCTTGACCTCCACGCCCAGCGCCTGGAGCGTGGTGAAGGCCCGGTCGAAGTCGGCGCGCTCGCCGTCGGCGTCGAGGTCGACGGCCGAGCGATGAGACCAGGAGTGGTGGGCGACCTCGTGGCCCGCCTCCAGGACGTCGGCGACCGTCTGGGGATAGCGCTCGGCGGTGAGGCCCGGGATGAAGAAGGTGGCGGACAGCTGGTACTCGGCGAGCAGCCCCAGGATGCGCGGGACGCCCACGCGGGGCCCGAAGGCCTGGTGGGTCATCGCCATGGCGTGGTCGGCATAGCGCCGCCCGACGGCCAGGATCGCCGACTCGGCGTCGACGTCGAAGGAGAGCACGGCGGTGGTGGTCATCGTTTCCTCCGGTTCTCGGGCGGGGATCGGTCAGCCCGTAGCGCCGCGGCGGGCGATCGCGGTCAGCGCCAGCATCTCGAAGGCGACCGTGGCCGCGTTGAGCGCCGTGACCTGACCGGCGGTGTCGTAGGGCGGCGACACCTCGACGACGTCGTAGCCCACGAAGGCGGTGCCGGCGAGCGCTCGCAGGAAGGCCAGCGCCTCGTGGGGCAGCAGGCCCGCCGTCTCGGGCGTGCCCGTCCCGGGAGCGAAGGCCGGATCGAGCACGTCGACGTCGAAGGACATGTACGCGGGCCCCTGCCCCAGACGCGCGGCCACCTCGGCGCGGTAGCGCTCCGGCGTCCAGCTGCGCAGCTCCTCGCAGGGCACGATGGCAAACCCCCACTCGCGCGGCTCCTCGTAGTCGGCCGCGGCATAGAGCGAGCCGCGCATCCCCGCCAGCAGCGAGCGGTGCGGCTCGATCAGGCCCTCGTCGAGCGCGCGGCGAAACGGCGTCCCGTGCGTGTAGCGCTCGCCCCAGTAGGAGTCCCACGTGTCGGCGTGGGCGTCGAGCAGCACGACGCCCACGGGGCCGTGCTGCGCCGCATGGGCGCGCAGCTCGCCCAGGACGATCGAGTGGTCCCCGCCGATCACCAGCGGAACGGCGCCGGCAGCCACCACCGGGGCGAGGGCCTCGGCGATCTGCCCGGCGGTCCGCTCGGCGTTGCCGGGCGTGGTGGTGATGTCGCCGCCGTCGATCACCGACAGCTCGTCGAACACGTCGACCTCGAGCGCGGGATGCCAGCGGCGCATCATGAGGCTCATCTCGCGCACGGCGGCGGGCCCGTAGCGCGCCCCTGGGCGAAAGCTCACCGCCGAGTCAAACGGCACGCCGAGCACGGCGACGTCGGCGCCGGCCCAATCGTCGGACAGCGGGCAGCGGGCGTAGGTGCGTACGCCGGTGAACCGCGGGCTCTCAGAGGAGTCGGTCGGCTGGTAGCGCGGAGGCACGCGGCGATCCTAGTGGCGAGGGCGCGGAGACCTGACTTGGTCACTTGCCCAGGCAGCCACCCGGGCATTTGGTGCTTGGCCCAATGGCAGCTCCGCGGGCTTCTTCTTAGCTTCGCCCCGAAGCGTACGCACCGCACTCAGGAGAGAGAGGATCGATGTCATCGGGTATTGATCCGGGCCGGAGCGCCGACCCCAGCGGGACGGCTGCCGCGCTCAGGGAGGACCTCGAGCACGAACGCATCGAGGAGCAGCAGGGAGGCGCGCCATCGCGCGATTTCAAGTTCTCGTCGGCGTTCGCCCTCGCCTTCTCTGACATCTCGCCGATCGTCGGCATCTATTCGGTGTTCGCGATCAGCTTCGTGCTGGCGGGGCCGGGCTGGTTCTGGGCGCTGCCCATCGTGCTCATCGGGCAGCTCCTGGTCACCGGCGTCTTCGGCGATCTGGTCTCCAAGTGGCCGTTCCAGGGCAGCGTCTACGCGTGGTCGCGCGAGCTGGTCGGCCCGCGCTTTGGCTGGATGACGGCGTGGGCCTACATGTGGGGCCTGACGCTGACGCTGTCGGTGCTGTCGCTGGCCGCGGCCCAGTACCTGCTGGCCGCGCTCAACGTCACCAGCTTCAGCAAGGAGGCCACCGCCGCCGTGTCGCTGGGGGTGATCCTGTTCGCCACGTCGATGAACATGATCGGCGGCAACACGCTCAAGCGCCTGCTCTACATCACCCTCACCTGCGAGCTGATCGCGTCGGTCGGGATCGGCGCGGCGCTGCTCTTCTTCCACCGCACCAACTCGTTCTCGACGCTGTTCCACGGGGCGGGCAGCGGCCACGCCCCGCCGCTCCTGCTCGGCCCGTTCCTGGGCGCGGTCGCGTTCGTCGGCTACTCGTTCGTGGGCTTCGAGGCGGCCGGCTCGATCGCCGAGGAGGTCAAGGAGTCCCGCAAGGTGCTCCCCAAGGCGATGATCCTCTCGCTCGCTGCCGCCGGCTGTCTGGTCATCTTCGCCTGCCTGGGCATCAGCCTCTCCATCCCCAACATCGGGGCGGTGCTGTCAGGTCAGGTGGCCGACCCGATCACCTCGACGCTCGAGACCCGGCTGGGGTCAGGCGTCGGCCGCATCCTGCTGTTCGTGCTCACCATCGGCTTCACCGCGAGCCTAATCGCCGTCCAGGCGGCGGTGAGCCGGGCCATCTGGGCGGCCGCACGCGACCGCGTGCTCCCGGCCGCCGACGCCCTGGGCTCGCTCTCGGGCAAGCACCGGATGCCGCGGCGCGCGATCGCGCTCACCGTCTGCATCGCGGCGCCGCTGCCGTTCATCAGCTTCTCCAAGATCTACACGCTGCTGCTCTCGTTCTCCACGGCCGGCTTCTACATCTCTTACGCGATGCCGATCCTGGCCCTGGCCTACACGCGCCTGAAGAAGCGATGGGTCCCGGGCCCGGTGTCGATGGGCGCCTGGAGCGGCCCGGTGACCTTCATCGCCGCGGTGTGGATCGTCTTCGAGACGATCAACGTCGCGTGGCCGCGCGACTTCAACCCGCAGTGGTGGCTCAACTGGGGGATCATCCTCATGAGCGCGGTCCTCGGCATCATCGGGATCGTGATGTGCACCCGCATCTTCCGTGGCCGGACCGACCTCGCCCCCGGTGTGGCGAGCTCAGGCGAGGCGGCGACCGTCGACCTCCCCGCGAGAGATGTGATGTACGAGCCCTGGAACGCCCTCGACGCTCCGCGCTTCACCGGGCCGCGGACCTACGCCCGCCTGCCCTACATCAAGGACCTGGCCGGCGTAGAGGCCGCGGTGTTCGGGATGCCGTGGGATGGCGGGGCGTCGTTTCGCTCGGGCGCACGGTTCGGCCCCGAAGCCGTGCGCTCGGCCTCGGGAATGATCCGGACCTACAACGCGGTCCAGAAGGTGCAGGTCTTCGGCGCCCTGTCGACGATCGACTACGGCGACACGCCGACCGTGCCCGGGTACATCGAGGACACGCTCGAGCGGATCAGCGCCTTCGTCTCCCCGTTGGCGCAGGCCGGCGTGGTCAGCGTGGGCGTCGGCGGCGATCACTCGGTCACGCTGGCCGAACTGCGCGCACTGGCAGCCGTCCACGGTCCGCTGGGCCTGGTCCATCTCGACTCCCACACCGACCTGTGGGATGAGTACAACGGCCACCCCTACTCGCACGGCACGATGTTCCGCCGCGCCCTCGAGGAGGGCGTGGTCGAGCCCTCGCGCATGCTCCAGGCCGGCATCCGCGGGCCGCTGTACGGAGAGGCCGACGAGGAGATCCCGGCGGCGCTGGGGGTGGACACGATCCCGTGGACCGAGCTGGCCGAGATGACGCCGGCGGAGCTGGCCGCGCGCGCTCGCGCCCGGCTGGGCGACAAGCCGGCGTTCCTCTCACTCGACGTCGACTTCGTGGACGCCGCCTTCTGCCCGGGGACGGGGACACCCGAGGTGGGCGGCCCGACGAGCTTTCAGGCGCTGTCGTTCCTGCGCGCGCTGGCCGGGCTGCCCTTCGTCGGCTATGACGTCGTCGAGGTGGCGCCCGCCTACGACGGGCCGGGGCAGGTGACCGCGCTGTTTGCGGCCAACGCCGTGTTCGAGATGCTGAGCATGGTGACGCTGGCGCGCGCGGCGTCGGCGGGCGTGGGCGGGGCCGGACTCAGGGAGGGCTGATCGCGGCCGGCGCGCGCGGGATCGCCAGCGCGAGGGCCAGGTCGATCCGGCTGGAGACCGACTCGATCGGCCGGCCGGTGAGCTTGGACACGCGCTGCAGCCGGTAGTGAAGGGTGTTGTGGTGGATGTGCAGCTGGGTCGCCGTTTGGCGCCAGTGGCCGTCGTTGTCCAAGAACGCCGACAGCGTCTCGAGCAGCTCGGAGTGGTGCTCCTCGTCCCAGCGCTCGACGGGGCCGAGCACGGTGTCGCGGAACGCCCGCAGGACGTGCGGATCGAGGAAGTCCAGGAGCTGGCGGTGGGCGCCCACCTCGAGCCGGCGGACGACCCGCTCCCCCCGTGGCCGGGCCAGCGCGAGCTGGTGCGCGCTCATCGCCTCGGCCAGCGCTCGGCGCAGGCCGCCGGCACCGGTGGGCGAGCGGCCGATCCCGAGCACCGGGTCGGCGCCGCCGTCGCGGATGAGGTCGGCGATCTCGTCGATGACGTCCTCGTCGCCGGACTGGACGAGGAGCGCCCGGGCGCCGCGGTGGGCCGCTCCCAGGCAGTGGTCCCGGCAGGCCATCGCGGCATAGGTGACGTCGCGCGTGGAGTTCGACGAGATCACGGCGGTGATCGGCTGGCCGGGCGCAATGTCCAGCGCCTCCAGGCGCGCGCTGAGCGAGCGCATCCCCAGCTCCCCGTCCCACAACCGGGTGAGCAGCTCCTCCACGAGCTCGGAGCGGACGTTCTCGTGCTCGCGGCGGCGAGCGTCCTCCAGCACGAGATAGGCGCTGGCCTGCTCGATCACCAGCCGGGCGTCGTCGGAGACCTCGGCCAGAGGGCTTGAGACGATCACCGCGGTCGAGGACAGCGCGTCGGCAACGCCGAAGGCGCTCAGACCCGGCGCCACCGCGCACGGCAGGTCGCCGCGCCGCGCGGCGCGGGCTGCCACTCGGGCCGCGTCGCGGTCAGGGGGCGCCTCGTCGGTGAGACTGTGGCCTCCGGGCCCGACGAGCCACACCTGTAGCCGCGTCTCGCGTCGCAGCAGCTCGACCACGGCGCCGTAACCCTCGCCGCGAGCGAGCTCCTCCAGCAGCCGGCGCAAGCGCATCAACTGGAGGCGGACCGTCGCGTCGGGAGCCCGGTTGCGCTCCATCACGCACTCGCCGACCGCGCTGAAGGGCAGGTCCGCGGGCACCTCCACCAGCGGCAGATCGGCCTCGCGGCACGCCTCGATCACTGCGGGCGGGGTGACGGTGCCCATCTCGCCGACGCCGTAGCCGATCGCCACCACGCCCGCCGCCTGGGCCTCCTGGACCCACTCGCGCGGATCGGTGGTGGTCAGCCACAGGCCGTTGGTGAGCAGCAGCTCGCCGGGAAAGGCGTATTGGGCGGGATGGTCGAGGTCGGAGACGTGGACCCCGCGCAGCAGGCGATCGTGGTTGCCGGCGTCGACGAGCACGCGCAGGCGCAGCGACGAATCGGCGGCAAGGGCGGCGACCGTGCAGGAGCTCATGTGCCTGGCTGTACGCTATCCCAACCAAACGGCCGCAGTCTCGGTCGTTGACCCAATGGCTGCACCCATCGGGGCTGCCTAGGCTCGCGCGACGTGGTCACTCCCGTAAGTACGTTCGCACCGAGAGGTGCGAATGGCGGATGCCAGGCGAGGACGCAGGACCCGACGTGTAGCCCTGCTACACGAGGGTCCGAGGACAAAGTCTGGCGCCGCCAGGCGCGCCTCGAATGCGAGCGTAGTTGCGGGAGGGGCCACTAACGACCGATGTCCGCCGCGCTCGTCACCGGAGGCAGTTCAGGGATCGGCGCCGCCTGTGCCGCCCGCCTGGCCGCGCATGGCCACCAGGTGGCGGTCGTCGACCTCGCTGCGGCCGACGCCGACGCCGTCGCGCTGAGCCTGACCCTCGACGTCCGCGACGGACCGGCGATGGCGGACGCCGTGGCCCGGGTCGAGGCGGAGCTTGGCCCCATTGACTATCTGGTGACCGCGGCCGGGCACTACCGCGCCGCCGGCCTCGCCGAGCCCGACGAGGCCGAGTGGCGGCGCATGCTCGAGGTCCACGTCGGCGGCACCGCCAACGCGTGGCGCGCCGTGGTGCCGCGGATGCGCTCGCGCCGGCGCGGCGCGATCTGTGCCATCGGATCGGAGCTGGGGATCATCGGCGACCCCTCCGCGCCGCACTACGCCGCCGCCAAGGGCGCCATCCACGCGATGACCAAGAGCCTGGCCGTCGAGCTCGCGCCCGACGGCATCCGCGTCAACTGCGTCGCCCCCGGCCCCACCGACACGCCCCTGCTGGGCGACGACCCGAACATGGCCGGGTACGCCGAGGCGCTCCCGCTGGGACGCGTGCTGGCCCCCGACGAGATCGCGGCCGCCGTCGCGTTCGTCCTGCTCGAGGACACCAACTTCGTCGGCCAGGTCGTCTCGCCCAACGCCGGAGCGGTGCTGTGACGGCGACGTCCGCGCCGGCGGCCCTCCAGGGACTGACGGGCCGCGTGGCGTTCGTGTCCGGGGCCGGGCAGGGCATCGGCCGGGCGACGGCGCAGCGCCTCGCGCGCGAGGGCGCACAGGTGTGCGTCAACGACATCGACCCGGCGACCGCCGGCGCGGTGGCCGAGGAGGTGGGCGGCCTCAGCGCACCGTGCGACGTCAGCGATCTGGGCGCCCTGCGCGAGCAGATCGCCCGCTGCGAGCGCGAGCGAGGCCCGATCGACCTGCTCGTCGCCAACCACGCCTTCATGGTGATGGCGCCTTTCGTGACCCACGGCGAGGCGGAGTTCACGCGCACGCTCGAGGTCAACCTGCTCGGCACGGCGTGGCTGCTGTCTCTGTGTGCGCCCGCGATGGCCGCCCGCGGCTACGGGCGGATCGTCGCCATCGCCTCGGAGTGGGGTCAGATCGGCTGGCCCAACGCCACGGCATATGCCGCCACCAAGGGCGGCATCATCGCCCTCGTCAAGAGCGCGGCCCGCTTGTACGCGCGCGAAGGGGTCGCCGTCAACGCCGTCGCCCCCGGCGTCACCGACACCCCGCAGCTCGATGTCGACGCCGCCGACGCCGGGCTCAGCCACGAGGAGATGGTCAAGGTGTACGGACGCGACGTGCCCCTGGGGCGGATCGGGCGGCCCGAGGACATCGCGGCGACCGTGGCGTTCCTGCTCTCGGCACCCGCGGGCGCCTTCGTGGGCCACGTCCTGGGGCCCAACGGCGGCTCGACGCGGATCTGACGGCCGGTCGTGAGCGCGGGTGGTGGAAAGCTACATCCGGCCCTGGCCCGCACCGGCAGCGGGATCGGCGCCTCGAGCACGTTCTGGATGCCGACGCGTGTGGAGTTCGCCCGTGGGGTGGCCCGCGACCGGCTGGGCCCCGAGGCCTGCGGGCTCGGGGCCGACGGAGCAGCGCCGATCGAGCGGGCGCTGCTCGTCACGGACCCGGGGCTGCGCGCGGCCGGCGTGTGTGATCCGCTGCTGGAGTCGCTGGCGGCCGCCGGCCTGGCCACCGAGGTCTTTGACCGCGTCCAGGGCAACCCGCGCGATGTCCACTGCCTGGAGGGCGCCGACCTCGGGCGCTCGATCGGAGCCGAGATCCTCATCGGCGTGGGTGGGGGTTCGGCGATCGACACGGCCAAGTGCATCGCGCTGCTCATCACCAACGGCGGCCATCCTCGTGACTGGGAGGACTTCGGCACGCTGCAGACCGCCCCGCTGCCCGTCCTGGCGGTGCCGACCACGGCCGGCACGGGCAGCGAGGTCTCCCCCTCGGCCATCGTCACCGACACCGAGCGCCACAAGAAGATGAACCTCTTCGACCCGCGGATCTGCCCGCGGGTGGCTCTCGTGGATCCCGACCTCACCCTGTCGATGCCGCCGGCACTGACGGCGGCCACGGGCATGGACGCGCTGTCGCACGCGGTCGACTCGCTGCACTGCGCTCTGGCCAATCCCGCCTCGGACGCGCTGGCGCTGGAGGGGGCGCGCCTCGTCGCCCTGTACCTGCGCCGCGCGGTGGCCGACGGCGGCGACGTGGAGGCGCGCTGCGGCATGATGCAGGCCAGCCTGACCGCCGGGCTGGCCGTGGGCGTCACCGACGTCTCGGGTTGCCACTGCCTCGCCGAGTCGATCGGCGCGGTCTATGACCATCCCCACGGCGTCTGCTGCGCGGCGACGATGCCGGCGATCATGGAGTTCAACCTGGTCGACCCGGCGACCGCCGAGCGCTATGCCCGGCTGGCGGGCGCCTTCGGCATCGCCACCGAGGGCCTGCTGACCGAGACCGCCGCCCGGCTCGCGGTCGACTACGTGGCCGCACTCAACGCCGATCTCGGCATGCCCCCGCTGTCCGAGCTCATCCGGCGCGAGGACCTGGACCTGCTCGCCGAGAAGGCCGCCGCCAACACGTCGGCCCCATCCAACCCGCGCCCGGCGAGCGTCGCGGATTTCCGCGAGATGTACGCCCACGGGCTCACCGCCCCCCACTGAGCGCGCGGTGGATGTCGTAGGTTGTGTTACGCGCAGATTAACCGGCGACGATGCGGGTTTGGTTTTCTGCATTTAAGGACGGCTTGCTATACCTTCGCGCTTTCCAGACTGAGGACTGAGAGGAGTCTGACGTGAGGTACAAGATCGGTCATCTGGGGATGTGGACCGGCGCAGTGTTGTCGACCGTGGCCATCGCCGCGTGCGGCTCCAGCAATTCGTCGAGCAGCAGCGCGGCCGCCGGGGGCGGAGGCTCGACCTCGTCCAGCGCCCCGGCCGCGACCTCGTCGAGCGCTGCGGCCACGGGTACGGGCACGGCCAGCAGCGGCACCAGCGTGAACCCGGCCAACTTCAAGGTCGGCGTGGTGACCGACATCGGTGGTCTGAACGACCACGGGTTCAACCACCTGGCCTACGTGGGCCTGCAGCGGGCCGAGAAGGAACTGCACATCCGGGGCGCGTGCTGACGTCGAGCTCGGGCGCTGACTACACCCCGAACCTGACCACCCTGGCCCAGCAGGGCTACAACCTGGTCGTCCCCGTCGGCTTCCTGATGGCCGACGCGACCGACGCGGTGGCCAAGCAGTTCCCGAAGGTGAAGTTCGCCATGGTCGACTCCGACGCGACCGCGGAGAAGGGCGACCCCAAGAACATCGAGGGGCTGCTGTTCGAGGAGCAGCAGGCCGGTTATCTCGCCGGGTACCTGGCCGGGCTCTACGCCAAGGAGAAGGGCTACAAGACCATCTCCAGCGTCGGCGGTCAGAAGATCCCGCCGGTCGACCACTACATCGCCGGCTACCAGGCTGGCGCTCAGAAGGCCGACCCGGGCATCCAGACGCTCAACGGGTACTCGCAGGACTTCGTCGACCAGTCCAAGTGCAAGCAGATCGCGCTCAACCAGATCCAGCAGGGCTCCAAGGTCGTCTTCCAGGTGGCCGGCGCCTGCGGGCTGGGCGCGCTGTCGGCCGCCCAGCAGGCGGGCGACCAGGGCATCGGGGTCGACGCCGACCAGGCATACCTGGGGTCCTACATCCTCACCTCGGCCGAGAAGAAGGTCGACGTCGCGGTGTTCAACGCGATCAAGAACCTGATGGCCGGCAAGTTCGCGGCCGGCGCCAACGTCACCAACAACATCGCCAACGGCGGCATCGGCTACGGCAAGATCGGCGCGGCCGGCCTGAAGTTCGCGCCCGAGATCGCAGAAGATCTACGACCAGATCAAGAGCGGGCAGATCTCCAACATCCCGAACACGGTCAAGTAAGACGTAGACGCGACATTGAATGACGGATAGCCCGCCCTCGGCCAGCTCGGCGCCCCCGGCGCTCGAGCTGAAGGGCATCACGAAGAGGTTCGGCTCGGTCGTCGCCAACGACCGAGTCGACTTCGACGTCCGTGCCGGCGAGGTCCATGCGCTGCTCGGCGAGAACGGCGCTGGCAAGTCGACGCTGATGTCGGTCCTATACGGCCTCTACAAGCCGACGGAGGGCGAGATCTTCGTCGACGGCCGGCAGGTGGAGGTCGATTCGCCGTCGGCGGCGATCAAGCTCGGCATCGGCATGGTCCACCAGCACTTCATGCTGGTGCCGGTGATGACCGTGGCCGAGAACATCGTGCTCGGCCAGGAGCCCCAGCGGGCGGGGGGCATGCTCGATTTCGCGGCCGCTCGCGCTCGCGTGCGCGAGCTGTCGGATCGTTACGGGCTCGCCGTCAATCCCGACGCGACGATCGAGGACGTGACCGTCGGCGCGCAGCAGCGCGTCGAGATCCTCCGCGCGCTGTACCGGGGCGCGCGCATCCTCGTCCTCGACGAGCCCACCGCGGTGCTCACCGCGCAGGAGGTGGGCGAGCTGATGGGCGTGATCCAGCGCCTCAAGGAGGACGGCACGGCGATCGTCTTCATCAGCCACAAGCTCAACGAGGTGCTCGAGGTGGCCGACCGGATCACAGTGCTGCGCCGCGGCAAGCGGATGGACACCGTGCCGCGGGCGGGGGCCACCGAGCGCAGCCTGGCCCAGCTCGTCGTCGGCCGCGACGTGCTGCTGGCCGTCGACAAGACGGCGTCCAAGTCCGGTGAGCCGCTGCTGCGCGTCGATGAGCTGCACGTCCGCGACGACCGGGAGCTGCCGGCCGTCGACGGACTCTCGCTGTCGGTGCGGACGGGCGAGATCGTCGCCCTCGCCGGCGTCGACGGCAACGGCCAGCAGGAGCTGGTCGAGGCGATCACCGGGCTGCGGCCTCCCGGAGTCGGGCAGCATCGTCATCGACGGGCAGGACATCGGCGGCCGGGGCGTCCGCGTGGCCACCGAGGCCGGAATCGCCCACATCGCCGAGGATCGCCACCGCCGCGGCCTCGTCCTCCCGTTCACCCTGACCGAGAACATGGCCCTGCGCGAGTACCGCCGGCCGTTGTTCAGCGCTCGCGGCTGGCTGCGCCTGCGGCGGATGCGCGACCGCGCTCGGCGGCTGCTGCGCGAGTTCGACGTCCGCGGCGGGGGCCCCGAGGCCTTCGCCGTCGCCCTGTCGGGCGGCAATCAGCAGAAGGTCTGCGTCGCCCGTGAGATCGCGTCGGACCCGAAGGTCCTCATCGCCCACCAGCCCACGCGCGGCCTGGACGTGGGCGCGATCGAGTTCGTGCACCGCCGGCTCATCGCCGAGCGCGACAAGGGCCGGGCGGTCCTGCTGGTGTCGCTGGAGTACGAGGAGGTGCGGGCGCTGGCCGATCGCATCCTCGTCATCTACGAGGGCAAGATCGTCGGTGAGTTCCCGCCCGACGTCACCGAGGAGACGCTGGGCATCGCGATGACCGGCGGCCGCGTGAGCGAGGCCGCGGCATGAGGGAGGCCGCCACATGAGCGACCGCGACTCTGAGCGCGATGCTGAGCGGGCCCTAGAGCCCGACGTCGAGCAGATCATCGAGGGCGGCGTCCAGCCCTTCGAGGAGGAGGCGCTGGAGGCGTCGCTCACCTCGCCCGCGCGGCTGACGGCCTACCTGCGGCGCGGCGGCGTGCTCGTCCCGATCCTCACCACCGTCATCGCGTTCCTGGTCGCCGGGATCGTGGTGCTGCTCACGGGCCACAACCCGTTCAGCACCTACAGCGCCATCTTCAAGGGCACCGGGCTCAACTGGCTGTTCCCGTGGGTGGGCGGGACCGAGCGCGCGGCGGCGGCGCTTGCGCTGCAGCAGACGCTCATCCAGACCACCGCGCTCATCTTCGTGGGCCTGGCCGTCGCGTTCGCCTTCCGGGCCGGGCTGTTCAACATCGGCGGCCAGGGCCAGTACACGATGGGGGCGATCGCGGCGGTCTGGGTCGGCTCGTCGCTGTCGGGCCTGCCCGCGGTGCTGCACATCATCGCTGGCCATCGCGCTGGCCGCGCTGGCGGGCGCGCTCTGGGCCGGGATCGCCGGGCTCCTGAAGGCCGTGGCCGGCGTCCACGAGGTGATCTCGACGATCATGCTCAACTGGATCGCGATCTGGGTCGGCGTCTACCTGTTCCAGCTCGGCGGACCACTCCAGGACCCCAGCCAGTCCTCGGTGCCGGTCTCCAAGACCATCGCCGCCTCGGCCAAGCTCCCGGTGTTCTGGGGCTCGGCTCAACTCCAGGGCCTGGACATCGGGATCTTCATCGCGCTCGCGGCGGTAGTGGTGTTCGCGATCGTCATCAACCGCACGCGCCTCGGCTACGAGATCCGCGCCGTCGGCTTCAACCCGGACGCGGCCAGCTACGCCGGGATGAACGTGGGCCGCAACTACGTCCGGGTGATGCTCATCTGCGGCGCCTTCGCCGGCGTCGGCGCCTCGATGGACATCCTCGGCTGGAAGTTCAGTCTTTTCACCAACGACATCCAGACCTCGCAGATCGGCTTTCTGGGGATCGCGGTGGCGCTGTTGGGGCGCAACACCGCGGGAGGAGTGGTGGCCGCCGCGCTGCTGTTCGGAGCGCTGCTGACGGGCACGTCGCAGCGCAACCTCGACCCGACCGTGTTCGACCCCAACCTGGCCCAGTACCTCACCTTCATGATCCAGGGGCTGATCGTGCTGCTGGTGTCCACCGATGTGATCGCCCTGCGCGTGCTCAAGGGCGGGCGGGGCATCGCCGTTGGGCTCAGACGAAGGCCGGGTGGCCAGGCTGCGGCGGGCACCGAGGAGGGCGCCTCGTGAGCGTCGGCACGATCGCCGTATCGCCGGGCCGGCTGGCGTCAGCCAAGCACGTCGGCATCGCCGGGGTGGTCCTGGCCGTGGCGACGTGGGTCATCACACTGCCGCCCCTGCTCGTCCGCACCGCCGTCCCGTCGATCATTCTCGGCCTCGCCGCGATGTTGGCCGGCGCCATCGCCCTGCAGGGCGGGGAGCGCCGGCTGGGCTACATCGACCTCGGGCTGGGGCTTCTGGCCATCGCGGGCGCGATCGCCGCGACCAAGTCCGGCATCGGCCACCTCAACACCGTGTTCGTGTGGTCGGCGCTGGTCGCGGCCATGCTGCGCTACGCCACGCCGCTGCTGTTCGCGGCCCTCGGCGGCATCGTGTCCGAGCGCAGCGGCGTCATCAACATCGGCCTGGAGGGCATGATGCTGATGGGCTGCTATTTCGGGATCTTCGGCGCCGACGTGCTCGGCTCGTGGGTGATGGGCCTGGTGGTGGCCCTTGTCGCCGGAGGGCTGCTCGCCCTCGTGCACGCGCTCTTCTCGATCCACCTGCGCGCCAACCAGGTGGTCAGCGGCACCGGCATCAACTTCCTGGCCCTGGGCATCACCGGCTATTTCTTCACCGCCCACTACGGCACCAACGGCACCCCCACCCACATCTCCCAGGTCCCCAACGTCAAGCTGCCGCTCATCCAGAACCTCGGCTTCTTCGGCCAGGCGATCGGCGACGCCAACCTCATGACGTGGATCGGCCTCCTGCTCGTGCCGGCGCTCGCCGTGTTCCTGTTCCGCACCCGCTGGGGCCTGCGCCTGCGGGCCGTCGGCGAGAAGCCGCGCGCCGCCGACACGGTCGGCCTGCCGGTGCTGCGCATCCGCTACCTGGCGGTGGTGGTCTCGGGCATGCTGGCGGCGCTGGGCGGCGCCTACCTCTCGGTGGCGTTCGTCGGCTCCTTCACCCCGAACATGACCGAGGGCAAAGGGTTCATCGCGCTGGCGGCGGTCATCTTCGGGCGCTGGCGTCCCGGGCTGGCGCTGGTGGCCACACTGCTGTTCGGCTTCTCCGAGGCGATGGCCGACCGGCTGCCGACGTTCTCCGCGTCACTTGCGACACTGTTTCAGGCGTTGCCCTATCTGCTCACCCTCATTGCCGTGGCCGGTCTCATCGGCGCCTCGCGCCCGCCGGCGGCGAGCGGCATCCCCTACGTCAAGGAGTAGCCGGTGGCCGTCGCGCGACTCTCCATCGACAACCGATCCGAGGGGGCCGTCGGCCTCAGCGACGAGATCGAGCTCTACCAGCGCACCTACAACACCCTTTTGCGCTCCAGCGGCGAGACGCACCTGCGGGTGCTCGAGCCCTCGCACCGGGCGATCGGCTCGAGCCTGCATCCGCTGGCGGCGTCGGACGACATCGACCTCGGCGCCTTCATCTACGCGATCCGCCGCCTCCCGGAGGGCATCGTCGGGGCCCAGCTGGTCGCCATGGCCCAGCAGTTCGAGGCGCTCATCAGCGCCGGGTTCCCGGTGGACTCGTGGGCCGAGGCCGAGGCCCCGGCGCGGCGCCGGCGCTGGTACGACGACGGGGCGGGCACGCTGGCGGTATTGCTGGCCAGCGCGTCGGACCTGGACGACCTGCTGCCGACGCTCGTCGCCTTCCAGATCGAGTGGAACAAGATCCGCGTGCGCCAGCGCGCGGCCGGCTGGTCAGACGTGGTCGGCGACCGCGAGCCGGCGCCTGAGGAATGCGCGCGGCTGCTCGGCGGCAGCGCCGACGACTGGAGCCGTCTGGAGGAGTCGTGGGGCGACCGGTTCGCCGAGCACATGCGGCTGATCGCCCGGGACCGGATGGCGCTGCGCATGCGGATGTTCGGCGGCTCGAACACCGGCTACGCGCGCATGACCCGCCGTTGGTGGGCCCCGGTCAGCGCCGAGCTCAACCGCGAGGGGCTGACCGTCGAGCGGCCGCTGTATTTCGTCAGCTCCAACACCCACAGCCTGGTCAACATCGCCACCTCGGTCGCCCGCGACCGCGAGCAGGAGCTGGTGGCCTTCGTGGAGACCATGCCCGAGGACGACATCCTGGTCCACGAGCTGGCCGCCTTCCGCGAAGGACGGTCCGAGGGCTCGTGGGAGAACTTCTTGTACTTCGTGGCCCGCATCTACTTCGCCACCAAGGGCAGGGCGGGCAAAGCCGAGCGCCGCGACGCCGAGAAGGCGGGCGGCGTCACCCACATGCGCAGCACGACCGCGCTGCGGGTGCCGGCACAGATCCTGCCGCTGGCGGCGTTGCGCTGCGACGGGCTGGACCCCCGCATCGGCGAGGTCGACGCCGATGCCCTGGCCGCCTCGGAGGCGGTGATCGTCAACATCGACTATCCGCTGGGCCTGGCGGCCTACAACATCCTGCGCGAGGTGGCCGTCGACCGCGCGGCACTGCGGGGCGTGTACGTGCTGGGCAAGGCGGCGACGCTCAACGCCGACGTCGGCGACGTGATGATCTCGAGCGTCGTTCACGACGAGCACTCCAACTCGACGTACTGGCTCGACAACGCCTTCGGGGTCGACGACCTGGCCGGCGACCTGCGCTTCGGCACGGGGCTGGACAACCAGCGTGCGGTGACGGTCAAGAGCACCTTCCTGCAGAACCGCTCCTACCTGGACTTCTACTACCGCGAGGCCTACACGGTGGTCGAGATGGAGGCAGGGCCGTTCTGCAACGCCGTCTACGAGATCGCCGACGCCGACCGCCATCCCGTGGGCGAGGCGGTCAACTTCTCCAAGCTGCCGATCGACCTGGGGATCATCCACTACGCCTCTGACACGCCGTACACGCAGGCGCGCACGCTGGGCGCCCGTGGGCTGAGCTACTACGGCATGGACTCGACCTACGCCAGCTCGCTGGCGATCATGCGCCGCGTGCTGATGCTCGAAGGTGTGCTCAGCGGGAGGGGGCGCCGGGCGACGGACCGCGCCGGGGCTACGCGCCCACCGGATGCCATGCCGTCTTCAGCTCGGTGAGCGCGTCGATGCGCTCCAGCGCGTCGGCCACGGCCGTGTCGTAGCTCGCCGTCGCGTCGCGATGACGCGCGCGCTTGATCGTCTCGGCGGCCAGGCGGTCGAGCTCGGACGCCCAGCTCGGCGTCGCCGCCGGCATCGACGATCGCGTTGAGGTCGCGGTGGGCGCCCAGCGCGGTGGCCAGCTCGGTGCGGCGGCCCGAGAGGAGGTTGACCACCCCGCCGGGGATGTCCGAGACGCCCAGCACCTCGGCCAGGTCCAACCCGGCCAGGGGCTTGGCCTCTGAGAGGATCGCCACCACGGTGTTGCCCGCGGCCAGCGCGGGCGCGATCTCGGCCACCAGGCCGAGCAACTCCGGCTCGTCGGGGGCGACGACGCCGACGACCCCGGTGGGCTCGGGCAGCGAGAAGGAGAGGAAGGGAGCCGCGACCGGGTTGATCCCGCCCAGCACAGCCTGGAACTTGTCGGTCCACCCGGCGTAGTGGACGAGCACGTCGACGGCGGCGTCGACCTGGTGGTCGCCGGCCACCGCGGCGAGCTGGTCGCGCCGGGACTCGAGCGCCTCGGCGGCGCGGTACAGGATCTGGCCGCGGTTGTACGCGGTGCGCGCCGACCACGGCCCGAAGGCCTTGCGCGCGGCGGCGACCGCGTCGCGGACGTCCTTGCGCGAGGCGCGCGGGATGTTGACCTGCTTTGAGCCGACCGCGGCATGGTCATAGCGACCGGACTCCGAGCGCACAAAGGCGCCGCCGATCCACAGCTTGTAGGTCTTGCGGACCGCGATGCGCCCGCTACTCATCGGACCACCTTCAGGTAGGGGCGCAGGCCCGCCGGACCGCCCTCGCGGCCGAAGCCGGACTCCTTGTAGCCCCCGAACGCCGCCGTGGGGTCGAAGTGGTTGTAGGTGTTCTGCCAGACGACGCCGGCGCGCAGGGCGCCGGCCACCTCGAACGCTTTGGCGCCCTTGTCGGTCCAGATCCCGGCGGCCAGCCCGTAGCGGGAGTTGTTGGCCTTCTCGATCGCCTCGGCCTGCGTGCGGAAGCTCAGCACCGAGACGACGGGACCGAAGATCTCCTCGACGGCGATGCGGTGCGCGGGCGAGACGTCGGTGAACAGGGTGGGCGCGAACCAGTAGCCGCGCTCGGGCAGCTCGCAGGCGATGGTGCGGCGGTGGGCGCCCTCATTCTCCCCGGCCGCGACAAGGGTCTCGATGCGCTGAAGCTGCTCGGCGGAGTTGATGGCGCCGACGTCGGTGTTCTTGTCCAGCGGGTCGCCGACGCGCAGGCGGCCCATCCGCCGCCACAGCTTGGCGATGACGTCGTCGAGCACGCTCTCCTGGATGAGCAGGCGCGAGCCCGCGCAGCACACATGGCCCTGATTGAAGAAGATGCCGTTGACGATTCCCTCGACGGCCTGGTCCAGTGCGGCGTCCTCGAAGACGATGTTCGCGGACTTGCCGCCGAGCTCGAGGGTGAGGCTCGTGGGACGACCCGCCAGGGCGGCCTGGATGTCGCGCCCGACGGCGGTGGACCCGGTGAAGGCGACCTTGTCGATGCCCGGGGCGCGGACGAGCGCCGCACCGGTCTCGCCGTCGCCGGGCAGGATGGACACGACCCCATCCGGGAGCTCGGCCTCCTGGCAGATCTCGGCCAGCAGCAGCGCGGTGAGCGGGGTCGTCTCGGCCGGCTTGAGGATCGCCGTGTTCCCGCAGGCGAGGGCCGGGGCGAGCTTCCATGCCGCCATCAGCAGCGGGAAGTTCCAGGGCACGATCTGGCCGACGACGCCGAGCGGCGCCACCTCGCGGGCGCTCACGCCGTAGCGCAGCTTGTCGGCCCAGCCGGCGTAGTGGAAGAAGTGCGCGGCGGCAAGCGGGATGTCGACGTCGCGCGATTCGCGCAGCGGCTTGCCACCGTCGAGGGTCTCGACCACCGCCAGCTCCCGAGCGCGCTCCTGGATGAGCCGCGCGATCCGGAACAGGTACTTGGCCCGCTCGCGGTCGGGCAGGGCGGCCCAGCGGGGCTGGGCGGCGCGCGCCGAGTCAACGGCCGCGGTGACGTCGGCGGGGCCGGCCCAAGCGATCTCGGCCAACGGCTGCTCGGTGGCGGGGTTGAGCGTCTCCTCGTAGCGCGCGTCGGCCGGCTCGCGAAAGGCGCCGTCGACGAACAGGCCGTAGCGGTCGGCCAGCCGGACGTGATCGGTCGCCTCCGGAGCGGGGGCGTAGTCCCAGACGATGGAGGTGCGCTGCGTCGGTGGTCATTCCCTGGAGAAGTCCTCGGAGCGCCCGTAGCGCCCGGTCTCTGTCTTGGCGTACTGGAGCAGCAGGTCGTTGAGCAGGCTCGACGCGCCGATGCGGATCCGGTCGGGGGTCAGCCACTCGTCGCCCAGGGTCTCCTTGACGAGCACCAGCCGCTTGAGGGCCTCCTTGCTCGTCGAGACCCCGCCGGCGGCCTTGAAGCCCACGATCTTCCCCGTGCGCTCGGTGTAGTCGCGGATCGCCTCGAGCATGACCAGGCAGACGCCGGGCGTGGCGCCGCTGGCGGCCTTGCCCGTCGAGGTCTTGATGAAGTCGGCGCCGGCCTCCATCGCCAGCAGCGACGCATGGCGTACGTGCTCGTAGGAGCCGAGCTCGGCCGTCTCGAGGATCACCTTGAGACTGACCCCACCCACCCCATCGCCACACGCGTCCTTGATCCGGGCGATCTCGCGCTGCACGCGGGCGTCGTCACCGGCGAGGTAGGCCTCGCGCGAGATGACCATGTCGATCTCGTCGGCGCCCGCGGCCACCGCGTCCTCGGTGTCGCGCAGCTTGGCCTCGAGCGACACCTGGCCGGCGGGGAAGCCGGTGGCCACCGACGCGGTGTGGACGCCGGTGCCCTCCAGCGCGGCGTGAGCGACGCCGGCGAGGGACGGATACACGCAGATCGCGGCGACCGACGGAATCTCGGGCATCGATGGCGCCGGGCACACGCCCTTGGCGCACAGGGTGCGGACCTTGCCGGGCGTGTCGGCGCCCTCCAGCGTGGTGAGATCGACCATCGAGACCGCGAGGCGGATGCCCTGCTGCTTGGCGGTCGTCTTGATCGAGCGTGTGCCGAGCTGGGCGGCGCGCTCCTCCACGCCCACCCGGTCGACGTGTACGAGGCGACGGCTCATGGGGCGAGCGTAGCGCCCCACTGATATGCATTCCACATGCGACGCGCCGCTGTCATCG
This sequence comes from uncultured Actinomycetota bacterium, assembly GCA_963708835.1. Lineage (GTDB taxonomy): Bacteria > Actinomycetota > Thermoleophilia > Solirubrobacterales > Solirubrobacteraceae > Palsa-465. The sequence continues at coordinate 1,039,664 of CAVPUB010000007.1, forward strand.
TCATGGACGCCTGCGGGGTGGGGGCCCTGCCCGACGCCGCTTCGTACGGCGACGAGGGCGCCAACACGCTGGTCCACCTCGCCGAGCAGGCCGGAGGGCTGGACCTGCCGGTGCTGGGGTCCCTGGGGCTCGGCTCGATCGTGCCGTTGGAGGGCGTCCCGCCGGCCGGCTCACCGGTGCTGCACGGCCGGGTGGGCGCGGTCGGGCCCGGCAAGGAGTCCACCACCGGGCACTGGGAGCTGATGGGCGTGAGGGTGGATCGGGCCCTGCCCACCTACCCGGAGGGCTTCCCCCCCGAGGTGGTGACGGCGCTCGAGCGCGCCACCGGGCAGCGGTACTGCTGCAACAAGCCCTTCAGCGGCACGGCGGTGCTCGACGCGTTCGGTGAGCATCATCTGGAGACCGGGGAGCTCATCCTCTACACGTCGGCGGACTCGGTCCTGCAGATCGCGGCGCACATCGACGTGCTCTCCGAGCCCGAGCTGTATCGCGTGTGCGAGGCCGCGCGCGAGGTGATGTCCGGCGAGCACGCGGTGGGCCGGGTGATCGCCCGGCCGTTCGACGGCGGAGCGGGCGCGTGGCACCGGCGCGAGGGGCGGCGCGACTTTGCCCTGCCCCCACCGTCGCGCTCATATCTGGAGGAGCTGCAGGCGGCGCGGATCCCGGTGCACGGCGTCGGCAAGATCCGGGACCTGTTCGCCGGCGTCGGTGTCGACGTCAAGCACCCGGGAGCGACGAACGCCGAGGGGATCGCCGCGACCACGGCGCTGTTACGTGACCTCGAGGAGGGGTTCGTGTTCGTGAACCTGGTCGAGACCGACCAGGTGTACGGGCATCGTCACGACGTGCCCGGATTCGCCGCGGCGCTGCGCGCGATCGACGACGCTGTGGGTGGGTGGCTCCCGTTGTTGCGTGACGACGATCTGCTCGTGCTGACGGCAGACCACGGCGTGGACCCGACCACCGACCACACCGACCACACCCGCGAATATGCCCCGCTGCTGGCGCGGTTTGCGGGCGACGGCGGGCGCCGCCACGACGGAGCGCTGGCCGACGTGGGCGCGAGCGTGATGCGCTGGCTCACGGGCCGTGACGCGCCCGCGCTGCCGGGCACGTCGTTCATCTGACTCGGACCCCGCCCGGCCCGGGCCACCCACTACGCTGGCGCTGTGATCTCACGCGTTCTCGTGTTCTGTGGCTCGAGCCCGGGCGCGCGGCCTGAGTACGCGGCCGCCGCCGACGAGCTCGGGCGGCTGCTGGCCACCCGCGGCCTGGGGCTGGTGTACGGCGGCGCCAGGGTGGGACTGATGGGCGCCGTCGCCGACGGCGCGCTGGCCGCGGGCGGCGAGGTGATCGGCGTGATCCCGCGCCGGCTCGTGGAGCATGAGCTCGCCCACACCGGTCTCACCGACCTGCGCGAGGTGAGCACGATGCACGAACGCAAGGCCCTGATGGCCGAGCTGTCAGACGCCGTCATCGCGCTGCCCGGCGGGACGGGGACCCTCGACGAGCTGTTCGAGCTGTTCACGTGGAGCCAGCTCGGCCTCCACCGCATGCCGATTGGCCTGCTCGACGTCGCCGGCTACTGGCAACCGCTGCTGGCCCTGCTCGACCACATGGTGGACGAGCGGCTGCTGCGGGCCGAGCACCGGGACACGCTGCTGGTCTCAGATACCGCCCCCGACATGCTCGATCAGCTGGAGGCGTATCAGCATCACGCCACCGACAAATGGCTGGACCGGCGCGCCGCGAAGGGCTAGAGCGTCCCGAAGACGCGGTCGCCGGCGTCGCCCAGCCCCGGGCGGATGTAGGCGTTGGCGTCGAGCTCGCGGTCGATCGCGGCAGTCCACACGATGACGTCTTCGTGCTCGGCCTCCAACGCCGCCAGCCCCTCGGGCGCGGCGACGAGGCAGACCAGCTCGAGGTGGCGCGCGCCCGCGCGCTTGAGGTGATGCAGGGCCCGGACCGCGCTGCCGCCGGTGGCGAGCATCGGGTCCAGCAGGTACACGGGGACATCGGGGAGGCCCGGCGGCAGCCGTTCGTAGTAGTCGATCGGCGCGTGGTCCTCATGGTCGCGTTGGATGCCGAGGTGCCCGACGCGGGCGTCGGGGACCAGGCGGAGGAAGCCCTCCAGCATCCCCAGGCCGGCCCGCAGCACCGGGACCACCGCGATCTCATCGCGCAGGCGCAGGCCGCGGGTCGTCTCCAGCGGGGTCTCGATGTCCACCTCCTTGACCGGGAGCTCGCGGGTGACCTCCACGGCCATGATCGCGGAGGCCTCGTAGACGGCCTGGCGGAACACGCCGTGCGGGGTGGAGCGGTCGCGCATCACCGAGAGACGATCGGCGAGGACGGCGTGCTGGACCAGGTTCACGCGTTGAGCCACGCGGCGATCCTAGACCGATAGCCTCACGGCCGCCATGCCATCGACCAACGTCGAACTCAAAGCCCGCGACTCCGACCCGGCCGCGACGGCTGGCCGCTGCGAGGCGCTGGGCGCCGTTGACCACGGCGTCCGGGAGCAGCGCGACACCTACTTCGCGGGCCGCCATGGCCGGCTCAAGCTCCGCGAGGAGGGCGGATCCATCGCAGAGCTGATCGCCTACCGGCGCCTGGACACGACCGAGGCCGAGCAGAGCGCCTTCATCCGCGCGCCCGCCGCGGACCCGGCGCTGCTGCGCGAAGCGCTCGATGCCGCGCTGGGCGAGACAGTGGTGGTGGTCAAGCGGCGCCGCCTGTTCATGTGGGAGCACGTGCGGATCCATCTCGACGACGTCGAGGGCCTGGGCACCTTCATCGAACTCGAGGCGATGGTCGGGCCCGGCCTGAACTCCGCCGAAGAGGCGTCCGCGAAGGTGGCGCGGCTGCGCTCTGAGCTGGCCATCGCCGACGACGCCCTGGTCGCGGTCGGCTACTCCGATCTGCTGCTCGACGGCGTCCAGACGCTGCTGCGTGCCGCCGATGCCGCGATGCGCGTGGCCTACGCGCCGTACTCGGAGTTCAAGGTGGGCGCCGCCCTGCGGGCGGGCAACGGCGCGATCTACGCCGGCCCCAATGTCGAGAACGTTGCCTACCCCCAGGGCCAGTGCGCCGAGGCCTCGGCGATCGGCGCCCTGGTGGCGGCCGGCGAGTCCGCGATCACGGCCGTGGCCGTCGTCGCCGAGAAGGTGGAGGTGTGTCCCCCGTGCGGCGGTTGCCGGCAACGCCTGGCCGAGTTCGGGTCCGCCGACACGCCGGTGTACCTGGGGCGGCCGGGCTCTGACCCGCACACCACCACCCTGGCCGAGCTGCTGCCGTTGTCATTCGGGCGCGGCGAGCTGGGACGATGACCTCCGCCGGCGACGTGCTCGTGGAGCGCTGGGGTTCGCGGCCACGGGTGGGCATCGTGCTGGGCTCCGGTCTGGGCGCGGTGGCCGACGCCGTGGACGACCCGCTCGTGGTCGGCTACGAGGACCTGCCCGGCTTCCCGCGCCCGACGGTGGCCGGCCACGCCGGGCGGGCGGTGCTGGGACACGTCTCCGGCGTCCCGGTGGCGGTGCTCCAGGGCCGCGCCCACGTCTACGAGGGCGGCCCCATCGACGCGCTCCGGGTGCCGGTGCGCGCCCTGCGCGCCGCCGGCGCCGAGATCCTGGTGCTCACCAATGCCGCCGGGTCGCTGCGCCCCGAGGTCGGCCCGGGGCGCCTGATGGCGATCACCGATCACATCAACCTCACCGGGATCAACGTGCTCGTCGGCCCCAACGACGACGCGATCGGGCCGCGGTTTCCCCCGATGGGGGACGCCTATGACCCGGCGCTGCTTTCACAGCTGCGCGACGTGGCACGGGAGCTGGAGGTGGATCTCGCCGAGGGGGTGTACCTGGCGGTGAGCGGGCCGAGCTTTGAGACCGCGGCCGAGATCCGCGCCTTTGCCCGGATGGGCGCCGACGCCGTCGGCATGTCCACCGTGCACGAGACCACCGTGGCCCGCCACTGCGGCCTGCGCGTCGCTGCCGTGTCGGCGATCACCAACCTGGCCGAGGGCATGTCCGACGTGCCGCTCAGCCACGAGCAGACCCTGCGCGACGGCGAGCGCGCCGCCGGCGACCTCGGCCGCCTGCTGCTGGGCTTTCTGGAGCGGGTCGGGAGCGGCGATGCTGACCTCTGAGCTCATCCGCCGCAAGCGCGACGGCGAGGAGCTGTCGGCCGACGAGGTCTCCGGGCTGGTGGCGGGGATCGCCGACGGCTCGGTGACCGACGCCCAGGTGGGCGCGCTGGCGATGGCGATCTTCCTGCGGGGCATGACCGCCTCCGAGCGCGTGGCGCTGACCGGGGCGATGACGCGCTCGGGCGAGGTGCTCCAGTGGGGCGACGCCGGGCTGGCCGGCCCGGTGCTCGACAAGCACTCGACCGGCGGAGTCGGCGACAAGGTGAGCCTGCTGCTGGCCCCCATCGTCGCCGCCTGCGGCGGGGCGGTGCCGATGATCTCCGGCCGCGGGCTCGGCCACACCGGCGGAACGCTGGACAAGCTGGAGGCGATCCCGGGGTATGACGTCGCTCCGTCATCCGAGCGTCTGCGCGCCACCGTGGTCCGGGTGGGGTGCGCCATCGTCGGGCAGACGGCGAGCCTGGCGCCGGCCGATCGCCGCCTGTACGCGATCCGCGACGCCACCGGGACGGTCGAGTCGATCCCACTCATCGTCGGCTCGATCCTGTCCAAGAAGCTCGCCGCCGGCCTGGATGCCCTGGTCATGGACGTCAAGTTCGGCTCGGGCGCGTTCCTGCCCGATGTGGAGCGCGCGCGGGAGCTGGCGCGCGCGATCGTCGACGTGGCCCGCGGCAACGGCCTGCCCACCGCGGCGCTGCTCACCGACATGAACCAGGTGCTCGGCCGCACGGCGGGCAACGCGGTCGAGGTGCGCGAGTCGATCGATCACCTCACCGGCGCCGCGCGCGACGAGCGCCTCACCGAGGTGACGCTCGCGCTGAGCGCGGAGCTGCTTGTCCTGGGCGGCGTGTTCGCGGGGGTCGACGAGGCACGTGAGGCGGCTGGGCGCGCGCTTGACGGCGGCGCCGCGGCGGAGCGCTTTGCCGCGATGGCGGCGGAGCTGGGCGGCCCGGCGGATCTGATGGAAGCGCCCGACCGGCATCTGCGCGCGGCGCCCGTGGTCCGCGCCGTGGAGCCGTCGGAGCCCGGGACGGTGGTCGCGGCCGACGTGCGCGCGGTCGGGATCGCGGTCGTCGCCCTCGGGGGCGGGCGGGCCCGGGAGACCGACCCGGTGGACCACAGCGTCGGCTTCACCGAGGTGGCGGCGCTCGGCGAGCGGGTCGGGCCGGGGGAGCGTCCCCTGGCGATGGTGCACGCGCGCGATGAGGCCGGCGCCGACCGGGCCGCCGAGGCGCTGCGCGCCGCGTTTGAGCTCGGGGACGGCCCCGGGCCGTCTGAGCCAATCGTGATGGAGGGCTTTAGATGACCATCGAGTCCCTGCCCAAGATCGAGCTCCACGTCCATCTCGAGGGCACGGCCACGCCCGAGCTGGTGCAGCGGCTGGCCGACCGCAACGGGATGGCCTTGCCCGAGCGCCTGCTCAACGAGCACGGGCGCTTTCATTACGGAGACTTCCTGGACTTCCTGCGCACGTACGACATGGCGGCGAGCGTGATCCGCACCGCCGAGGATTACCGCGACATCACCTACGAGTACCTGCGCGACTGCGCCGCCGAGGGGGCCATCTACGTCGAGCTCACCGCCTCGCCCGATCACGCCCGGCTCGTGGGGCTGACCGACGAGGAGCATCTGGACGGGATCTCGCGGGGCATCGATGACGCTCGCCGCCTGCACGGCATCGAAGGCCGAATCCTCATCTCGGCGGTGCGCAACTTCGGGCTGGACCAGGCGCTGGCCGTCGCCCGCTATGCCGCGGCGGAGGCGCACCCCTACGTGGTCGGATTCTCCATGGCCGGCGACGAGGCCAACTTCCCCATCGGCGATTTCGCCGAGCCCTACGCCATCGCGGCCGGCGCCGGACTGGGCTGCACGGTGCACGCCGGGGAGTGGGCGGGCCCCGAGAGCGTGCGCGCGGCGCTCACGCTGCCGGTGACGCGCATCGACCATGGGGTCCGGGCCATCGAGGATGCTTCGCTGGTGACCGAGCTCGCCTCGCGGCGCATCGTGCTCAACACCTGTCCCACGAGCAATGTCGTGCTCGGGGTGTTCCCGGGATTCGACGAGCATCCGCTCCCCCAGCTGCGCGACGCGGGTGTGCGTCTCACCCTGGGCTCCGACGATCCGCCGTACTTCGGGGCGACGATCGGCGGCGAGTACCAGGTGTGCTCGGACCGGCTCGGGTTCAGCGAGGATGATCTGACCGACGGTCACGCTCACCGCGATCGACGCCGCCTTCTGCGACGAGGAGTTGAAGACCGCGCTGCGTTCGCGGGTCCCCGGAGGGAGCGCATGAGGATTCTCGTCACCGGGAGCGCCGGGCACCTGGGCGAGGCGCTCGTCCGGGTCCTCGGTCAGACCGACCACGAGGTGGTGGGCCTGGACCTGCTGGCCTCTGACTTCACGCGCGTGGTCGGCTCGATCGCCGACCCCCACTGCGTGCGCGAGGCGATGGCGGGCGCCGACGCGGTCATCCACTCGGCCACCCTGCACAAGCCGCACGTCGGCTCGCACGGCCGCGGTGAGTTCGTGGACACGAACATCACGGGCACCCTCAACCTCCTGGAGGAGGCGGTGGCGGCCGGGGTCAGCCGCTTTCTGTTCACGAGCACGACGAGCACCTTCGGCCGCGCCCTGACCCCGGCGCCCGAGGACCCGGCGGCGTGGATCACCGAGGCCGTGGCCCCCGTGCCCCGCAACATCTACGGCGTCACCAAGACCGCGGCCGAGAACCTGTGCGAGCTCGTGTGGCGCGACCACCGCCTGCCGTGTCTGATCCTGCGCACATCGCGCTTCTTCCCCGAGGATGACGACCGCGACGATGCGCGGGCGGGGTATGACGACCTCAACCTCAAGGTCAACGAGCTGCTCTATCGCCGGGTGGACATCCAGGACGCCGTCGACGCGCATCTGCTCGCCCTGGAGCGCGCGCCGGACATCGGCTTTGGCCGCTACATCATCACCGCCACCACGCCGTTTACGCGCGACGACATCGCCGAGCTGCACCGCGACGCGCCGGCCGTGGTGCGCCGGCTGTATCCGGAGTTCGAAGACATCTACGCCGCCCGCGGCTGGACCATGCTCCCCTCGATCGACCGCGTCTACGTCAACGCCCACGCGCGCGACGAGCTGGGCTGGTCGCCGCGGTATGACTTCCGCCATGCACTGGACCTGGTGGCCGCGGGCGAGGATCCCCGCAGTCCGCTCACCCACACGATCGGGGCCAAGGGCTACCACGCCGAGCCGACTGGGGTGTACACGACGCGGACCCGCGACGGCGGGCGCTGAGCCGTCAGCGCGGCGGGTGCGTGGCGCCGGGGTTGGCGGGGTCGGTGGGGCTCGGGTAAGTGCCCGCGGGGCTGGGGTAGGGAACGCCCAGCTCGATGGCGCCGAGCTGGCGCCAGAACTCGTCGCGCAGCTGGGTGTTGCGGTGCGCGGCGGAGGTGGCGAGGTCGCGGAAGAGGCGCTCGAAGCGCTGCCCGCTCTTGATGGCGCTGGCGCCGATGGTGCGAAACAGGTGCTGCTCGACGGCCTCCCAGCACTGGACCATGACCTCGCGGGCGATCGCCGCCAGCCGCGCGTCGACGGCCCAGGTGTAGGGCTCGATGCCGGCGGCGCCGCGACGGCAGGCCTCCATGTGCATCTCGGCGCAGCGCATCATGGCCGCCTCGGCGGTCTGCAGCTTGACGAACGCGGCGCCGTACCAGCGCTGGAAGTCGGCGTCCTGGAAGCGAGGGCCGAACGGCGGCAGCGGCGTGGGCTTGTCCAGCGCCCAGATGCGGTACTCGTCCAGCGCGTTGTAGCCGCCGCCGACCAGGGTGCAGGCCAGGGACAGGGTGAAGATGACCAGGGCCCGGCCGCCGTACATCGGGTTGCCGTGCAGCGCCAGCCCCGGCGTGCCGTCCTCCACGGCGACGTCCACCATGTTCACGTCCTCGATCACGTAGTGCGCGGGCAGCTGGGCGCCGTCAAAGCGGATGGTGTGTGAGCCGGTGCCCTTCAGCCCGAGCGTGTCGCCCCAGTCGTCGAGCTGGGTGAAGGCCGAGCGCGGGGCCACGAACAGAGCCATCCGGGGCACGCCGTCGGCGTCGGAGTCGGGCAGCATCGCCTGCCCCATGTAGTAGGTGGAGTACGGGATCCCCGAGCAGTACGCGACCGCGCCCTCCAGCCGGTAGCCGCCGTCGTGGGGCGTCGCGCGGATCGTGGGGGCGGCGACCGAGGCGGCGCGGAAGTCTCCCGCGCCGAACACCTCGTCCTGGGTGCGCTCGGGAAACCACGACCCGACCTGGAGCGCGTGGTTGGCCGACAGGCACGCCCCCCACGCGGCGCCCATGTCGCCGCGGGCCAGCTCGACGCCGACGCGCATGAACGTCGGCACGTCGACCTCGAGGCCGCCGTAGCGCCGGGGGACGTACATGCGGTAGAAGCCGGCTTCCAGCAGGGCCTCGTGGATCTCTTGCGAGTAGGTGGCGCGCTCCTCGGTATCGGCCTGCTCGGCGATCAGCTGCTCGCGCAGCGCCCGGGCCGCGGCCACGAGCTGATCCCCGACGCGCTCCATCTCCCGTTCCTCCTCGAGCATGATCAGGGGCCATCGTAGGCGCGATCATCCGAACCGGGTGATGTGGATCGCTCATCCGCCCGCAGCCTCACGGAAGTGTGCGCGTTGAGGCAAGTCACCCATGCCTGAGGGCGTTTCGGCGGCCGAGGTCGGCAAGGAGATCGCCGAGCACCACGAGCGGGCCGAGCACGCCGCGAACTCCGAGCCGACGGCGACGCACCACTCCCGCACCGAGCTGATCTCGATCGTCGAAGCCGTGATCCTGTCGGTCGTGGCCCTCATGGCCGCGTGGTCCGGCTACTCGGCCGCGAAGTGGGGCACCCACTCGTCCCTGGCGCTGGCCAAGGCATCCACGACGCGCGGCAAGGCGAACCTGGCCGACGTCGAGGCCAACCAGATCCGCACCCTGGACTCAGTGTCGTTCAATGCGGTCGAGACCGCCTACACGTCAGGTGACGCCAAGCTGTTCCGCATCGCTGTGCGCCGCCTGCGGCCCGGCTACCGCCCGGCGTTCCGAGCCTGGATCGCCACGCACCCGCTCACCAACCCCAAGGCACCTCCGGGCCCGGCCTACATGCCCCAGTACCGTGTCCCCGAGGCGGCGCAGGCCACCGCGCTCAACGCGCAGGCCGATGCGCTCTTCTCCCAGGGCGAATCGGCGGCCGACACCGAGGACAAGTACGTGCGCCTCACGGTTCTGCTCGCGGCGGTGCTCTTTCTCGTCGGGATCGGGAGCCGATTCCCGGTTCGCGCGGCGCGACACGGCCTGATCGGGGTTGCCGGCGTGCTCCTCGTCATCTCCGTGATCCAGCTTCTGGGTCTGCCCGGGCCCCCGGCGTAACAGGGCGCTCAGCGGCTGCTCATCACGACACGCTCGACCCGACGGGCCGTCGGTGCAGCCCGCGGCCGGCGCAGCAGCACGAGCGCCAGCACCGCCGCAGCGCCGATGATCCCCGCCTCCACGTGGAAGGCGGCCTGAAAGCCGTCGGTGAGCGCGGAGGCAGCCTGCGCGCCCGAGTGCAGCGCGCTGGTGGTGCGGTCGGTGGCGATGGTGATGAGGGCGGCGATACCGATCGCGCCGCCGATCTGCTGGGCGGTGGTCATCAGGCCGGAGGCCAGACCGCCGTCGCGCTCCTCGGCGTCGCCGGTGCCCAGGCCGATGACCGGCACGAAGGCCAGCCCGAGGCCCAGTCCGGTGAGGATGAGCGTGGGCAGCACGTCGGCGCCATAGGAGCTGGCGGGGTTCAGCCCGGCCATCAGCCACAGGCCCACGACCGCCAGGCTGCAGCCGATGGTGATCGGCAGGCGCGGGTCGACCCGCTGGGGCAGCTTGCCCATCGCTCCCGAGGCGATCGCCATCGCGCCGCTGAAGGGGAGGAACGACAGCCCGGTGGTGAGCGGGCTGAAGCCCAGGACACGCTGCAGGTACAGGGTCTGGAAGAAGAACATCGCCAGCAGGCCCGCGGCGGCGAAGAAGATGACGAGGTCCGCGCGGAGGGCCAGCGGGCGGCGCAGCAGCTCGGCCGGCAGCAGCGGGGACTCGGCGCGGCGCTCGCTCATCGCGAAGGCGACGCCCAGGAGGGCGACGACGGCCAGGCCGCCCAGGGTCCGCGCCGACGTCCAGGGGTGGCTGTCGGTCTCGACCACGGTGTAGACGAGCAGGAGCAGGGCCACCGTGGCCAGCGCCGCTCCGCCGATGTTGGGGGAGCTGCGCCGGGCGCTGAGGTCATCGGGGGCGAGCACACGCGGGATCGAGGCCATCGCGGCGATCGCCACCGGGACGTTGATGAGGAAGATCCAGCGCCAGTCGGCGAGCTGGACGAGCGCGCCGCCGGCGAGCAGGCCGGTGGCGGCGCCGAGGCCGAGCAGCCCGGCCCAGATCGCCAGCGCACGGCGGCGCTCGGCGGGGGCGGGCGAGGCGGCCAGCAGGAGCGCGAGGGCCGACGGCGACAGGATCGCGCCGAAGATCCCCTGGAGCGCCCGCGCGCCGACGAGCACGCCGGAGCTCGGGGCGATGCCGCACAGCGCCGACGCCGCGGCGAAGCCCGCCAGGCTGATGGCGAAGACGCGGCGCGGACCGAAGCGATCCGCGAGACGGCCGCCGACCAGGAGCAGGCCGCCGAAGGTCAGCAGGTAGGCGTTGACCACCCACGAGAGGTTGGCCACCGAGAAGTGCAGCTCGCGGCCGATGGTGGGCAGGGCGACGTTGGTGATCGTGTCGTCGACCAGGAGCATGAACTGGGCGACGCAGGCGAGCAACAGGACGAGTGTTGGGCGAGAGCGACTCATGATTTTCTCCACTTGTAGAAGACTTCTACACTTGTAGAAGAAATGCCGTCCGTTGTCAACCCCCGCTGCGATACTCGTGCCCTCGATGCCCTCGTCTGAGCGCCGAACCCGCCTGCTCGAGGAGGCCCTGCGCCTGGTGTCGGTGTCGGGGCTGGGCGCGGTCACCCATCGCAACGTCGAGCAGGCCGCGGGCGCGCCCCACGGCTCGGTGACCTACTGGTTCGGCAGCCGCGAGGGGCTCATCTCGGCGCTCGTCGATTGGATGTGCGACGAGTCAGAGCGCCAGGTCCGCGCCATCGCCACCCCGGTCCAGCAGCAGCTCGCCGCCGGGCAGACGCCGGACATCGACGCCATCGCCCACGCGCTGTCGGCGTGGATGGACGGCGCCGCCCCCCATCACCTGGCACGGATGGAGCTCGAGCTGCAGGGTGCGCGCGAGCCCGCGCACGCCGAGCGCATGACCCGGGCCGCCCAGGTCTTCTGGGACATGTGCGCGGCGATCGCCGAGGGCCTGGGCTCCGAGGACCCCGCGACCGACGGGCGGGCGATGGCGGTCATGCTCGACGGGGTCCTGCTCGACCGCCTCGCCCATCCGCCTCAGCCTCAGGAGGTGGTGGTCGCCTCGTTGCGCTGGCTGCTGGCCGGCGCGGCGTCGAGGGCGGGCGCCTAACCCGCCGGCCCGGCCGCCCGCCGACGCGGATCGCTACTGCAGGGACGCCTCGAGCGTGATCTCGGGGACACCGGCGAGCGCGCGGCTCACCGGACAGCCGGCCTTGGCGCCCGCGGCCGCCTCCTTGAACGCCGCCTCGTCGATCCCGGGGACGTCGCCCACCGTGGTCAGGGCGATGGCGGTGATGGTCGGCGCGCCGTCCACGAACCGCAGGGTCACCGTGGCGTCGGTCTTGACCGAGTTGACCGGCGTTCCCGCGTCGGCGAGCGCGGACGACAGAGCCATCGAGAAGCACGACGCGTGCGCCGCGGCGATCAGCTGCTCGGGGTTGGCGCCGGGCCCGTCCTCGAAGCGCGAGCGAAACGAGTAGTCGCCCGAGATGCTGTCCCCCGCGGTGAACGTCCCGGTTCCGCCCTTGAGGTCGCCCTTCCATTCTGCATTGCCCTTGGCTGGCATGGCGCTCCTTTGCTGTCTGAGGGTTCTGCCGCGATCCTAGTGACCGCCGCTAGAAGTCGGGGACATCGAGCTGGCCCGTGGCGACTAGGTGCTGGACGGACTCGCGCAGCGCCTGCAGCGTGGTGTAGCGCGGCTGGTAGCCGAGGACGGCGCGGGCGCGGTCGATACTGGCGGCGATGCTGCGCGCGACGTGCTCACGCGTCGCGCCGGCGTGCTCGGCGCCGCTACGCCGCTCGAACTCCGCCCACTCGACGAGCTCGATCACCGGCTCGCGGCCGAACCATGCCGCGACGCCGGTGGCCAGCCCGCGCAGCGTCATCGCCTGCTCGGAGACGACGTGGAAGCTCGACCCGATCGCCGCGGGGCGGGTCAGGGCCCGCTCGAAGGCCTGGGCGACGTCGTCGGCGTGCACGTGATGCAGCACGCCCAGCCCGAGCCCGGGCAGCGCCAACGGCTCACCGGTGGCCAGCCGCCGCCAGACGTCGAGATCGAGGTTCCCTGCGGGCGTGATCGACGGCCAGGGCCCGGTGATATGGCCGGGATGCAGCACCACGCTCGGCACGCCGCCGGCCAGCCACTCGCGGTGCAGCAGCGCCTCGATCGCCGCCTTGCCGGTCCCGTAGTCGCCGTAGGCGGTCCGCGGCTCATCCTCGGTGACCGGGACGCGATGGGCCGGGCCGTGCACCCAGATCGTGCCGCAGTGCACCAGCAGCGGCCGCGCGGGGCGCAACGCCTGCACGAGCTGGCGCGCCGACTCCGGCGTGAAGCAGACCATGTCCACCACGGCGTCGGCGCCGAGCGCCGCCACCCGCTCACCGAACACCCCGTCGGCGTCCTCGGCGTCGCGGTCCACGGTGACCCGCTCGACGCTGTGCCACTCCGCCGCAGGCAGGTAGGGCTCGCGCTCGCCGCGGCTGAGCGCCACGACCTCGTGGCCGGCCCGCACCAGGCGCGGGACCAGGTAGGTCCCGACGTGCCCCGTGGCGCCGATGACGACGATGCGGCTCACGGCGCGCGACCCTAGCGCACGGGCGTCCCGGCGTCTTCGGCAGCGCCGGATACGAGATCGTCTCACCGCGGCGCGACCGCCGCGGTGAGACGTGATGGTGCGTCGGTCAGACCGCCGCGAGATGCATCACCGGTGAGCCGGGTGCCGCAGGACGCGGTCGAGCACGAAGCCGGCGACGTGGGCTCCGAGCCTCTGCCCGGCGTCCTCGTCGTAGCCGAAGTGCTGCCCCGCGAAGATGCGACTCGCCGACGCCTCGGCGGCGGCCTGCGAGAAGCTGCCGAACGTCCGCGTGATCCCCACCGTCGCGTTGGTCTCCGAGAAGCGGAAGGTGTCTCGCCCGAAGAAGCGGTCGAGCACCGTCGCCGCCGCCTGACTGAACTCGGCGTGCGCCCCCGGGTAGCTGGGGTCGTTGGCCGTGTTGGCCAGCGGGACCCAGTTCGGGTCGGCGGTGGTGTTGGGGTTGCCCTGGTCAGTCGCCGTGATCGCCGTGATCGGCCGCCACCGAGCGTAGGTGTACTTGGCGTCGTAGAGGGCGATGGCGCTGTCGGCGAGCGTGGTGTCGAGCACCGCGAACAGCCGCGCGTTGTCGGCCAGCGAGTGATCGAGCCGGGCCGCCGCCTGAGCGGCGATCTGGTTCCACACCACCCACACCGGAGCGGCGCCCCAGAAGGTGCCGATCGCCGTCTGATCGGCGGTCCGGGTCATGCTGTTGAGCTCGCCGAGCGAGTGGACCGCCCGGAAGTCGGCCGCGTAGCGGGCGCTGGTGAGCGCCGGCGGTGGGCCGGGGCGGAACTGGCGCGCGGACTCGAGCACGAACGGGGCGACATGCGCGGTCTGGGTGAATCCGGCCGGGGCGAACGCGGGCGGGGTCAGCTGGTAGTTGCCCGGCCCGGCGATGGGGGCGAATACCGGCGGGGTCACCGCGGCGTCGTCATCGGCGCGCGCGGCGAGCACGGCCCGCGCCACGCGCGCCCCGAAGGCGTATCCGCGGCGCACGGCCCAGCTGTCGCGCAGCTGCGCCATGGAGGTGGCAAAGGCGGCGTCGATCGTCGCCGCCTGGCTGGGCAGCAGGGCGTCGAGCGCGGTGTGCGCGGCCGATGCCACGGCAGCGTCGGGCGAGGCCTCGCGCGGGCCGCGGACGTCGACGAGGAGCGGACGGTCGCGTCGCAGGATGCCGTTGACCGCGTCATAGACGGCGATCTGGGTGATGGCCATCGTGCGCGTGGGATGGATCGACGGCGGCTGAGCCCCGGGCGCCACCAGTACCTGCTGGAGCACCTGATTCCACTGGACCACCTGGTCCGGGACGGCGGGGACGGAGTGGCGCGGCTTCACCGCGCGGTGGCCTGACATGGGTCCGCTGGCCATGGCGGTGGTCGCGAAGCCGAGGGCGAGGGTCGCCGTGGCCCCGGCGAGGGCAAGGCGCTTGATCACGATAGATCTCCGATCAGAGTGTGCGAGGGTTATCTACTACGCAGCATAGCACTATGCAGCGTAGTAGATGATCACGGACCGGTACGCGACCGGCGGCACGGGACCGTCGCGTCGCGGCGGCGCGGGACCGTCGCGTCGCTCAGCGGCCGGAGGCGAGCCGCTGGAGCTGCCGGCGCCGCGCCGGGTCCAGGCTCGAGAGGCTGCGCGCGAAGTGGGCGAGGGCGACGTCGCCGAACTCATCGACGAGATCCTTGACCTCGGCCCCGGCGCGGAGCTCCAGGTACTCGTCACGGCTGAGCCGCGGCGAGTAGGTGTCATGGCGGCCGCTGCGCGTGCGGTCCAGCAGGCCCTTGTCGTTGAGCCGCCGCATGACGGTCATGTACGTGGTGTAGGCGCGCGGCGGCTTGGCCTTGCGATTGAGCGCCTCCATGACCAGCTTGACGGTGGTGTCACCCTGGCGCCAGACCTCCTCCATGATCTCCGCCTCGAGCTCGTGCAGAGCGGGCGGCGGCGGTGGAGTGGGCTTGGACCGCGGCATGCCCGGCGATGATAGACCGCCGTCACGACGCTGTGTAGTTACTGGGAGGCGGCGAGCAGGGGTGGTGCCGCCGGTCGCCGAAGGGCCACCATGGCGCCCAGGGCGAATACGGCGACGGCCTCCGCCACGATGGCGATCACGATCTCGAGCCGATAGCCCCGTTCCATGAAGCCGAACAACGGGGTGCGCTCGCTGACGAACAACGCGATCAGCGAGCCTCCCGCCACGGCGATCCCGGCCCACGCAGCCATCAGGTCGAGGACCCGGCGCCCCCACCCGCGCGCTCCCCGGGACGGGACCAGGAAGTAGACGCCGAGGGCGGAGCCCGCCAGGAAGTTGAGCAGGAACAGGGGACCGATCGTGGGGACCACCGAGAAATCGTCGACGAGGTACTGCTCCAGGTGGATCCCTCCCGTCGCCAGAAGCGCGATCGCCGCGATGACGCGGAGGGCGGCGAGCGCCCGAAGGCGCGCCCGCGATGACGGATGCATGCCCGTCTCCTTTCGTGAGAGGTGGCGAGGGACTAATACTACTACCGTGCGTAGTAGCGACTACGCGTCTCGGCGGCCGGTACGCGTCATCGCGAGGGCGCCCAGGGTGATGCCGGCCGGAATGAGGGCCAGCACGACGACACACGGCTGCGCCGACAGGAACGGCGGCGCCAGGGAGGCGGACCCGGAGGCCTCGTGGCCGGCGAGCGCCGCCACTGCCGCCAACAGGGCGATCAGCCCAAGCGCCGCGAGGAAGAGCAGCGTCGGGAACCGCCACCGGGGCGGCTCGCCCAGCAGATGGTCCACCCGCACCGGATCGATGCCGACGCCGGCGTCGGCGCCCGGGGACTCGGTGAAGGACAGCATCGCGCGAGCGAGCGCTGAGCGCTGCTCGGGCCCGCCGGCGACCGCGCTCTCGTCGGCTCCGATCTCGGCCAGCGCCTCACGCCGGCGCGCCAGGTCCCCCAGCCCGGGCAGGAAGAAGAGCGCGCCGGCCAGCACCCGCCCGGCCGCCAGCCGCAGCGGGTCACGCCGCCGGGCGTGATGGCGCTCGTGGGCGAGGACGGCCTCCAGGGCCTGCTCGTCGAGAATGGCCAGCGCGCCATCGGTGACGTACACCGCCGGCCGCAACAGACCGGCGCAGAAGGCGTGGGGGCGCTCACCGTCGACCACGAGCGCATCGGTTCCGGGAAGCGGCCGTGCCGTGGCCAGCCGGCGGCGCAGACGCCGCGACGCCGTCACCTCGCCGATCACGCCGGCGACCGTCCGTGCGACGACCGCGACGCCGAGCAGGGCGAGGGCCACGATCACGATCGCCGCGAGGTTGGCCGCGGGGTAGCTCAGGCGCTGGCCGAGAACCACGATCCGGTGCGAGGCTGCCGAGGGTGTGACCCGCCACCGCTCGGCGACCCGCACGAAGACCACGGCGAGGCAGGCCAGCGCGAGCATGCCCAGGAGGACCTGGGCGCCCGACACCCGCCGCGCGTGCGCCACGTGCCGACCCGCGCGACGGGCCGACGTCATGCCCGGGCGATCCGTGGCCGCAGCCGCGCCAGTCCGGCTCCGGCCGTCACCGCCATGAGGAGCAACAGCGACAGACAGGGAGCGGTGCTGAACAGCGGAGCGTTGAGGGTGGCATCGGCCGACGCGCCGGCACTGGTCCGCCAGATCACGACGCTCACGGCGGCGAGCACCGCGAGTGACCCCAGCAGCGGCGGGCGCGGCACGCGCCAGCGGTCCGGTTGGCCCACCAGGGCGTCCACCCGCGCCGCCGACACACCGCTGAGGCCCGCAGGGGCGGCGGCGTCGAAGACGAGCAGGGCGGAGGCCAGCGGGCTCGGGCGGCCCGCGCTGGCGCGCACCGCGGCGCGATCGGCTCGTTGCTCGGCGAGATCCGCGTAGCGATCGCACAGCGGACGCAGAACCGGCACGAAGAACACCGCGTGGGCCACCGCGCGCCCACAGGCGAACCGCAGCGGGTCGCGCGTCCGGCGGTGCTGGTGCTCGTGGGCGAGCACCGCCGCGAGCTCGACGGGCGTCAGGGCGTCGACGGCCCCGCGGGACACGTAGACCCTGGGACGAACGAAGCCGGCGCAGAACGCCTCAGGCCGTGCGCCCGCGATCACGGTCACGCCGGGATGGCCCTCGAGCGGGCCCAGGATCCGCGCCGCGGCCAGCAGACGCCGGTGAGCTCGGCTCTGCCGCCAGGCGGCGCGGAGCGTCAGGGTGAAGGTGGCCAGCCCCGCGCCGGCGAGGATGAGGATCAGCGCGGCGGCCGCGTTGATCCTCGGGTAGGAGAAGGCAAGGCCGGCCACGGCGAGCTCCCCGGCGCCCACGGTCACATGGTGAACTGACCCGATGGCGGTGCCGACCGCCGCACCGGCAGCGGCGATCCCAGCGCCGCCGAGCACCGCCGTCAGGCCCAGGATCCGCGCGGGACGCTCAGGCGTCACGGGCGAGCCGCTCCAGGGCCCGACGGCGCGCGGGGTCCAGCGCCGCCATCTGTCGCGCGATGTGGGCGAGCGCGAGCTCGCCGAACTGATCGACGATCGAGTCCACCTCGGCACGGGCGCGCACGTCGGCGTACTCATCTCGGCTGAAGCGTGGCCGGTACAGGTCGCTCTTGCCCTCGCGCCGGCGCGTGAGCAGGCCCTTGCCGTCGAGCCGGGCCATGATCGTCATATAGGTGGTGTACGCCCGCGGCCGGGCCGCATCGGCGTTGAGCGTCTCCATGACCTGACGCACCGAGCTCTCGCCGTGGTCCCAGACGGCACCCATGACCTCGGCCTCCAGCTCGTGCAGCGGGGGCGGGTCGTCACGGCCGGGATCTCGGCTGCTCATCGGCTGGGCTCCTGGGGCTCGGCGGGGGATGGACGGTACCTACGACAGAGAGAATACTATGCAAGGTAGTAATCACGAAACCGCGGTTGCGCCCATCTGCTACGCTGCGTAGTAGATGCTTCACACCGCCGCGATATCGCACCTCACCGCCGGCCGCAGCCAGATCGGCACCTCGCTGAGCTTCCACCTGTTCTTCGCCGTGCTCGGCGTCGGCCTGCCCGTGATGATGCTCGTGGCCGAGGGCATGCATCTGCGCACCGGCGACGCCGTCTGGCGGGCGCTGGCCCGCCGGTGGTCGAAGGTGTTCGCAGTGCTGTTTGCGGTCGGCGCCGCCTCGGGAACGATCATCAGCTTCGAGCTGGGGCTGCTCTTCCCCAAGTTCATGGCCTACGCCGGCGGGATCATCGGCCTGCCCTTCTCACTCGAGGGCGCGGCATTCTTCATCGAGGCGATCTTCGTCGGGATCTACCTGTATGGGTGGAACCGTCTCTCCCCGCGCGCCCACTGGCTGTCGGGCTTCCCCATCGCCATCTCCGCGGTGGCGTCGGCATTCTTCATCGTCACCGCCAACGCCTGGATGAACGTCCCCCGCGGCTTTCAGATCGTCGGCGGACGCGTGACCCACGTCGATCCGCTGGCCGCGATGTTCAACCCGGCGTGGGCGACCGAGACCTCGCACATGGTGCTGGGCGCCTATCTGGCGACGGCGTTCGGCGTGGCCAGCGTCTACGCGAT
Organism: uncultured Actinomycetota bacterium; assembly: GCA_963708835.1. Classification (GTDB taxonomy): domain Bacteria; phylum Actinomycetota; class Thermoleophilia; order Solirubrobacterales; family Solirubrobacteraceae; genus Palsa-465. The sequence continues at coordinate 1,058,328 of CAVPUB010000007.1, forward strand.
CGGGATGCTGCGCGGACGCCGCGACAGCTACCACCGCAAGGCGATCGCCCTGGCCATGTCGACCGCCGCGATCATCGCGCCGCTCCAGCTGGCCGCCGGTGACCTCCTGGGCCGCACCGTCGCGGCCCATCAGCCCGCGACGCTAGCCGCGATCGAGGGCGTCACCCGGACCGAGCACGGCGCCGGCTTGAACGTCGGCGGCTTCCCGCTGCCGGGCCACCACGGCGACGTCCTCAACGTCAAGGTCCCCCATCTGCTGAGCCTGCTGGCATTCGACGACCCCAAGGCGCCGGTCCGCGGCCTGGACACCTTCCCCTCGGCCGACCGCACTCCGCTCACGGCACCCGTGCGGCTGGCCTTCATCGGCATGGTCGGTATCGGCACCGCGCTCGTCGCGCTCGGCGTCTGGTATTGGCTGCGCCGGCGCCGCGGCGGCCCGGCGCCCGAGGACCGGGTGACCCTGATCGCCGTGGCCGCGGCCGGGCCGGCGGCGTTCGTGGCCAACGAGCTCGGCTGGCTGGTCTCGGAGCTGGGGCGCCAGCCGTGGATCGTCTACGGGGTGTTCCGCACGTCGAGCGGGATCACGTCCGCCCCCGGCCTCGGCGCCACCTTCACCGCCTTCACCCTGCTCTACGTCGGGCTGACCGCGCTCACCGTCTGGAGCGTGCGCCGGATCGCCAAGCGTCCCGTCGAGGGGCTCCTCAGCCTCGCGGGCGCGGCCTGATGAGTCTCCCCGCGCTGCTGGCGATCATCCTCGGGGCGTCGCTCACCGCGTACGCCGTCCTGGCCGGCGCGGACTTCGGCGCCGGGATCCTGGACCTGCGCGCCGGCGCCGGCCCTGAGAGCGGCGACCCCGACAGCCGGGACGGCTCCGATCGCGGCGCCATCGCCGCGTCGATCGGCCCCCTGTGGGAGGCCAACCACGTGTGGCTGATCTTCTCCATCACGATCCTCTTCTCCGCCTTCCCGCGTGCCTTCTCGGCCATCGGCGGGGGTCTGCTCGCACCGTTCACGGTGGCCCTGCTCGCCATTGTCGTCCGGAGCGCCGCGCTCGGTCTGCGCGGGAGCGCGGCGGGCCCGGGGCGCAGCCACCGCCGCCTGAGCGTGGCGTTCGGCCTGGCCAGCGTGGTCGCTCCGTTCGCGTTCGGGATGGTGGCCGGCGGCCTGGCCCAGGCGGCGCTCACGCCCGCGCCGCACGCTGCGCCGGCTCTGGCCATTCGCTGGACCAGTCCGGTTGCGCTCGCCGTCGGCGCGCTGGCGGTGGCGTTGTGCGCCGCCTTGGCGGCCGGATTCGTCACCCTGCGCTGCGTCCGCTCGGACCGGCCCGCCGTCACCGAGCGTTTCCGCCGCCGCGCCCTAGCGTCGGGCATCGCCGTCCTGGTCGCGATGGCGATCGCCCTGGGCACGGTGGCCGCGAGCGCGCCGGAGCTGTGGGCGCGCCTCACCGGCGCTGCGCTTCCCCTCGTCGTGGCAGCAGCGGCCGCCGAGCTGGTGGCCGTGGTCGCGCTGGCGCGCCGGCGATACCTGATGGCGCGGGCCGCCGGGGTCGCGTCGGCGAGCGCGGTGCTCTGGGGGTGGTTCATCGCCCAGGCGCCGCGGCTGGTGGGCCCGCACCTGACGGTGCACTCCGCTGCCGCGACGCACACCGCGCTGGTGGCCGTCGCGGTCTCCGTGGGCGCGGTCCTGGTCGTGGTGGCGCCCGCCACCGTTCTCCTCTTCTCACTCTTTGACCGCCCCGTGCTGGAGGTAAGCGAATGAAATCCATCCCGATGCCCCCTCTCCCCGATCGCCGCGCGATCGCCGCCGCGGCGATCTTTCTCTGGGTCGCCGTGTCCCCGTGGGCGTGGGGCTTCGCCGGCGCGCATCCGGCCGTGGCCAACCACGTCGCGCTGGTCTTCGGCTTCGCCCCACTGGCGCTGCTCATCGCCAATCTGCGCGCGGCCGCGATCGTCACCCTGCTCGCGGGGGTCTGGCTGGTCGCCAGTCCGTGGGCGCTCGGCTACGCCGGCGAACCATCTCGCGTGGCTGGACGAGCTGATCAGCGGCAGCGCCCTGATCATCGTCTGCGGCCACGCCGCTGAGCTGCGCTCGCTGCGGGGCAAGCGGGCCGCGGGCCGTGCGGCGCGGGGCGGCGCCGCACCGATGGCCGTCGCCGAGGGGGCCGGCCGGCCGTCGTGAAGCGGCTGAGGGGCGGTGGGCGTAGTGGCGCCCACCGTCCTCACCGCTCTAGCCCACTAGTACTTGTAGCCGTACGAGGGCGAGCCGCCCGCGGCCGACGAGCCGGCGCCGGCGTGCGACGCCGCGGTGATCGCGGCGCCCGTCGTCGAGAGGACGTACCAGCGGCCCCCGAACTCGTTCAGCCCCTGGCCAGTCACCTGGCCAGGCCCGCGATCGCCGACGAAGTAGTAGAGCGGATGGCCGTGGTAGGTGACCTGGGCCCCAGCGCCGCCACCGGACACGACGCCGATCTGACCGGCCTGCGCCCCATCCATCGCGACGGGACGACCCGTCGCGGTGAAGGGCGGCCACACCGCCCGGCCGGCGGCGGAGAGGGTTGACATGTTGGGCTTGTCGGGAGCGAACAGGTACAGCGCGCGCCCATCGGCGTCGGTGAGCGTCCGCCCCAGCGGGGTCTGCTTGACCGAGATCGACGCGTTGGCCACGGCGCGCGGCCGGACCGTCGACGCGCTCCCGCCGCTCGTCGTGACGATCACCGCGATGACCGCGGCGACGATGAAGACGAGGGCCGAGAGTGACACTCGAGCGTTCATGAGACTAACTCCTTCTGGTGTGTGGTTGAACTAACTACTACACAGCATAGTAGTAGGTTCGGTTGCAGGCAAAGCGCGCCGAGTCGCCCCGACCGGGAAGATGTGGCGATGGCCACCCCGCCGGAGCAGATCGCGCTCACCGTCCTCGAGCTGGCCCGAGCCGGGCGCTTTGCCGAGGTCCGCGACCTGCTCGCGCCCCAGCTCCGCGATCTGGTCACCCCCGAAGCGCTCGAGACGGCCTGGAAGGCCGAGTTGGACAAGCAGGGGCCGGTGACCTCGGTCGGAGCCCCGGTCATCGATCCGGGTGCGGGAGGCTCGGTGGTCGTGAAGCTGCCGGTGACCTGCGAGCGCGGCGGGTTCGCGCTGATCGCGCCGGTCAGCGCGGAGGGGCAGCTCATCGGTCTGCAGCTGGCACCGCTCAGCGCGGCGGCCCCGATCGCACCGTGGGAGCCTCCGCACTACGCCGACGTCGCAAAGTTCGATGAGCAGGAGGTCACGCTCGGGCCCGAGCCGCTACGCGGTGCCCGGCACGCTGACCGCCCCGCACGGGAACGGCCCGTGGCCCGGCCTGGTGCTCCTGGCCGGCTCGGGGTCACTCGACCGCGACGAGACGATCGGGCGCAACAAGCCGCTCAAGGACGTCGCGTGGGGACTGGCCAGCCGGGGCGTGGCCGTCCTGCGCTTCGACAAGGTCACCTATGCGCACGCCGCCGAGCTCAGGGATGCGCGCGAGTTCACCCTGAGCGACGAGTACCTGCCGCAGGCCACGGCGGCGGTCACGCTCCTCCAGCAGCACGCCGGCGTCGACCCCGCCCGGGTCTATCGTCCTCGGCCACAGCCTGGGCGGCACGGTCGCGCCCCGGGTCGCGCAGGCCGACCCGTCGGTGGCGGGGATGATCCTGATGGCGGGCGGAGCACAGCCGCTGCACTGGGTCATCGTCAGGCAGACCCGCTACCTGGCGTCCCTGAACCCCGCCAGCGCCGCGGGGTCGGAGCCGGTGATCGACGCGCTCACCGAGAAGGCCGAGATGGTCGACAGTCCCGAGCTCTCCCCCTCGACCCCGGTCACCGACCTCCCGCTCGGGGCTCCCGCGTCCTATTGGCTCGACATCCGCGGCTACGATCCGCCGGCGCTGGCGGCCACCCTGGCCAAGCCCGTGCTCATCCTCCAGGGCGGCCGCGACTACCAGGTCACCGTCGACGACGACCTGGCCCGCTGGCGGGCGGCCCTGGACGGCCGCTCCGACGTGACCGTCAGGGTGTACCCGAGCTTCAACCACCTCTTCGTCGCCGGCAGCGGCCCGGCCACCCCGGCCGAGTACGAGCCCGCGCAGCACGTCGACGAGGCGGTCATCACCGACATCGCCGCGTGGCTCGCGTAGCCGCTGCGGTCAGGAGACGCGCTGGAACGTCGTGCGCAGCAACGCGCCGTCCGCGCCCATCTGGCGAACCTCGCGCCGCTCCCCGACGGTCGTGATCACGATTCGGGTGACCGGCTGCAGCGTGCCGTCGGCACCCGGAGCGAAGCCGATGGCGTCGTCCACATCAGCGGCATCGGCGACGTGGAGGACCTTCCCGGTCATGCCGTCGACGTACTCGACCTTGCCTGGATGTTCGGTCACGGCGCGAGCGTCTTGAGGATCGCGAAGCGTGCCGGCATGAGCCGGCTCAGCTCGTACTCGCGCAGCGTGCCGCGGACCTGCTGGTACTGGAGCCACGTCTCGGCGAAGTCCTCGTCGGGCGAGGCCTGGGCGTACTTGGAGCCGCTGACCGGGTCGCTCTGCATCGCCGCCTTCCACGGCGCCCAGCGCTTGTCCTTGGCCGCATCGCCCCATTTGCCGATCGACTCGGCGTGGCCGCTCTCGTGCAGCAGCGCGGTGCTGAGCTCGTCGACCGACTGGGCGTGCTCGGTCGTCGACGGATAGATGCTGACGACTCCATCGGCGCCGCAGGTCATGAACGACCCCGTGAACGTGCCACCCGAGGCCTTGGCGTATCCGGGGTCGGCCGCCCACTTGGCGTCGTCGGGGTTGGCCACGGGGTTGAGGTCGACCTGCTTGATCAGGGTCAGGACCGGAGGCGGCACCCGGCTGAGCGCGGTGGCCAGGTGCTCGAGCGTCGGCAGCTCCTTCGGCGCCACGGGCCGCGTGACCGGATCGAACACCGGGAACGTGAAGACGGCACCGGTCAGCCTGCCGATGGTCAGCTGGTAGGACTTCGCGTCAAAGGACCCCGAATGGAAGTCGTGGCCCTTGACATTGGCCGGGCCGGAGTACTCGTGCTTGGCAGGGCTGAGGCTCTTGAGGACGTTGGTACCCCAGTAGGAGCCGCCCGGGAGGCCCGGCTGGTCGTGGAGGAACTTGCGGAACGTCGCGGCGCTCGTCGTGTCCTGTTTGGGGTCGGCCAACAGCTTGGCCATCTCCGCGGGCTCCCACCACGAGAAGCTGAGATCGCTGCCGAGCAGGAGGGTGAGCTGCTCCTGCTCGGTCGGCGTCAGCGCTTTGAATCCGGCGGTGGCGCGCATCTGAGTGATCGCGGCGATCTCGCCGCCGAGGAGGTCCAGGACGTGGCTGCGGTCAGCGTCGGCCAGGCGCCTGAGCGCCGCCCCATGCTGCATCTCGAACGACGCGCGCGACAGAGAACCGGCCTGGAGGACGGCCAGCCCCACCACCCGCAGCCGCTCGTTGTCGATGTCGGGCACGGCGCCGACCTGGTCCATCACCAGACCGAGCGCGTAGCCGGCGTTGAGCGCCTTGGCCTCGCTGATGATCTCGTCCACAGATTGGGCGTCGAGCCACCGCAGCGCGCCCCAGATGTCGGCGCGGTCGGGCCCGGTCCAGATGCCCTTGCCGGTGAGCGCGGCGAGCATCTCCTCGCGGGAGTTGAACGTCTTGCGCGCAGGCGCCTGGAGCCCCGTCAGCGACGGTGTCGCCGGCTGAACGTCTCCCACGATGTGCCGCGCCAGCCGGCGCGTGGCGTCGTTGCCGATGGTCCGCTGCAGCCACAGGCCCGCCTGCGCCCGTTGGCCGGGGTCGGCGGCGGGCCGGAGGGCGGCGAGCCGCGGCACGGCGGCGGCGCCCGACGTCGCGGCCTGTGTCGTCGCGGCCTCTGTCGCCACTGCCTCGGTCTCGCGCGACCCCATCGTGTGAGCACAGCGTACCGGCGGGGTCAGAGCCCGGGAAGCGCCGCGCCCCCGCATCAGCGATGATGGAGGCATGGCCGACACCCCTCCCGCCCGCAGCGTCAAGATCGGAGCCGACGAACGCACGGGGTGGTCGTCCGAGCGCCCCCGGCGCGACGCCGGCCCGCCCCGCCCGCCGGACGTGTCCGTACGCTGCCGGGTGCTCGCCCCGACCGACCGGATGCGCTACTCGCCCGGGAGCCTCGTCGTGGTGGTGGGCGCGCCCGCGTCCGAGGCCGCCAAGTTCGCCGACCGCACGGTCCAGGAGCGCGGCGCCGTCCTCTCGCTGGCACGGGTCCGCACGCTGCTGGCCGGGCGCGTCCCGGAGGACGAGGTCGAGACCCGAGCCCCCGAGCTGCTCGCCGCGGCGGTGCGCAAGCGGCTGCAGTCCAATCAGTCCGTCGTCGTGCCCGTTGAGACGCTCGACGCCGGCGAGCGCGAGACGTTCGTCCGGCTCGCCCACGGCCTTCAGCGGCCGCGCCACCTCATCCTCGTCGAGGCGGCCCGCGATGCGGTGGCCGACGAGGATCGCCCGGCGCTCGACGAGCTCCGCCGCGGCCTGGACGCCGGCGAGCTGGGGCAGGAGGGATTCCAGACCGCCCTGCGCCTGAGCGGCCCGGCTCTGGCCGAGCTCAAGCGCGTCGTCTTCGCCCGCCGCCCGCCGGAGGACTGAGCCGGCCGCTCCCCCGCCGCGGCGGAGGCGGAGCGCGCCGCGGGCGGGTCACCGATTGCGATGGAGCCAGCCGGGATCGAACCGGCGACCTCCTGCTTGCAAAGCAGGCGCTCTCCCAACTGAGCTATGGCCCCTCGCGGGACGAGTCTAACGCCGCCCGTATCCTGGCGTGAGTGGGGCCGCAAGCACGATCGGGCCCAGGCGCGCTGGGCGCGGATCGAGGCGCGGCGCCGGCGAATCGGCGATGTCGTCGCCGGAACGCCGAGCGACGAGACCCGCTAGGCGCCCGCCGCGAGCTCGAGGCCCAGCGCGCCGAGATCGCCGACGCCGCCGCCCGACGACGCGGACCACGTCGGCGCGCCCGGCGCGGCGCAGGAGGCTGGCGGCGAAGGCCGCGCGCATCCCGGCGGCGCAGGCCACCGCGGTCGTGCGGCCGTGCTGGGGCAGGACGATCGACTGGACGTCGCGCAGGCGGTTCAGCGGCACGTGGTGGGAGCCGGGGACGTGGCCGGCGACCCACTCGCTGGGCTCGCGGACGTCGACGAGGTCCACGGAGTGGTGGCGCAGCCCGTCGGCGAGCTGCTCGAAGATCCCAGGAGGCCGCGTGGGCCACGGGGACCGAGTGGTGCTGCCACTCCTCGGGATCCGCAATCGAGACGCCCTCGAGGTTCCAGAAACCGACCGCCTGAAGCGCGGACGCCATCTCGACCGGCCTCGGACATGTCGCGCGCCACGATCACCACCGCCGCCTCGGGATCGAGCGCCCACCCGGCGCGGGTCCCGACGCCCGCGGCGGAGACCGGGAGGTTGATCGAGCCGGCGACATGGCCGGTGTCGAACTCCGCGGGCACGCGGCTGTCGAGCACGGTGGCGCCGGTCCCGAGGAGTGAGAGCAGGGCATCTCCGGTGAGCAGGCCGGGCTCGGGCGGCGACGCCCCGCCGGAGCCGCGGTTGAGCTCGACGATCCGCTCGATGTTGGGCGGTCGCGAGGGCAGCTCGGCCGTGAGACCCTCGACGAAGCTGCCCTCGTCGAGTCCGAGAAGCGGGTTGTGGCGGCGCTCGAATCCGATGGTGGAGCTCGACTTGCCGCTGAGGTGAGAGCCGCCGCACAGCGAGCCTCCGATGTGGGCGGGCCACACCTCGACGTGGTCGTCGAGATCGAGCAGGCGGCGCAGGCTGGCGTGCAGATCGTGAGCGCCCTCACGCGCCTCGACGGCGAGATCGGGGCGGGCGATGTCGCCGACCAGCAGCGAGTCGCCGGTCAGCACCATCCACGGCTCAGGACCTCGGCTGAGGTCGGAGACGACGAAGGTGAGGTGCTCGGGCCGGTGTCCCGGGGTGGCCACCGCGGCGATGCACACCGAGCCGGCGATGATCTCGTCACCGGCCATGATCACGTCGGTGGCGCCGTCCTCGCGCGGGCCGGGGCGGTAGGCGCGCGCCCCGGTGGCCGCGCGCGAGCCGGCGGCGGCCGGAGACGTGGTCGGCGTGGTCGTGGGTGTCGATCACATGGGCGATCCGCAGCCGCTCGGCCTCGGCGATCTCCAGATAGGGCGCGATGTCCCAGCGGGGGTCGATGACGATCGCCTCGCCCGCATCGGCCAGGAGGTACGACGCGCAGCCGAGGTCGTGATAGAGCACTTGGCGAAACAGCACGAACGGTCCTTTCAGCTACAGCTCGAACGGTCTACTGCACCGAGAAATAGCCGAGATGTGATCAACCGTCAATGGACGGAAAGCCTGTCGGCGTTGGCCGCTTTGGCCGGCCCTACTCGTCGAAGTCGAAGTCCTTGGGAGGACGCTGCTCGAACCACAGGCGGTCGTGATCCGGCGTGTCCTGCAGGAATTCGGGCGTCTCCTCGAGCACGTCGTCGTCGGCAGTCCCGTGATCGCGGCGGTCCTCGGCCGCGAGCGCGTCCTCGACGTCGTATTCGGCGGTCTCAGGGCCGGCGCCCATCGCCGACGCGGCCGCGGGCGGCTCGCGGTGGGGCTCGTCGGCGGGCGCGTCATCGAACGGCTCTTCGTCCTCAAAGGGCTCCTCGGCCAGGCTGTCGTGCCGCGGAGCGGTCTCGGGCGCCGGGAACTCGGGCGGGGCCTGCACGGGCTCCAGGGACGGCTCGTCGTAGTCGGCCTCGATGCCGGCGTCGGCCGCCGGCTCCTGCAAGGAATCGTGCGACCAGCCCTCCTCGCCCGCCTGGTCATAGGCGGGGGCGCCGTCGGGCGCGGCTGCGGCCTCCGCCTCGTCCAGCTCAGCCGGGGTTGGGTTGCGCCGGACGGGACCGAGCGCCTCCCGCTCGGCGCGTTCGACCTCTGACGGATCGGCGCCGCGGCGGCGCTTCAGGTCGAGGTGCTCTCGGATTGCGTCGTCAAGAAGACCCATGCGGCAAAGGCTACTCGCCGCTGACCACGTTAGCTGTATCCGGCTCAGCTCTCACGGTGCGGTTCTTGCCTTCGCGCTTGGCCACGTAGAGCGCCGCGTCGGCGGCGGCGATCAGCTCGTCCTTGTTGCCCTCGACTGACGACGCGGCGCCGACGCTGGTCGTCACTCGCAGGCATCCCTCCCCCTCCAGCAGGGGGATCTCCATGGACGCGATCGCCAGGCGGGCGCGCTCGGCCATCTCGAAGGCGCCCTCGAGGTCGGTGTGGGGCAGGATGAGGGCCATCTCCTCGCCGCCGTAGCGGGCGGCGACGTCGACGTCGCGGGAGGTCTCGCGCAGGGCGTCGGCGACGCAGCGGAGCACGAGATCGCCCTGCTGGTGGCCGTGGACGTCGTTGACGGACTTGAAGTTGTCGATGTCGAGCATGATCAGTCCGACCGGGTACTGGTAGCGGCGGACCTCCTCCATCTCGGCGCCGAGCAGGTCCTGGAAGTGCCCGTGGCTGGCCAGACCGGTGAGGTCGTCGGTGATGGCCTGGCGCTGCACGTCGAAGTGCAGGTTGACGTTGGCCATGGCCAGGGTCGCCTGTGAGGCGAGCGAGCGCAGGAGCTCGAGATCGTCCTCGGTGAACCGGCGGCCCTCGCGACAGACGGTGATCAGCCCGTGGGTGGGACCGCCCGGGATGATCGGCCCCAGGGCGACGGTGGCGAGATGGACGTCGCCCAGCGACCCTTCGCCGACCCCGTCGGTGGTGAGGGCGCGGCGCTCGGCGTCGTAGATCGTCCCCTCCAGGCCGGCGAGGCGACCCACGTGGACGGTCTCGGTCAGCACGTCCTCAGCGCTCTGACGCGCGCTCACCCGGCCGCGGTCGGCCTCGGTGGCGTCCATCGCGGTCTGCAGCGCGAGCTCGAGCAGCGCGTCGCGGTCAAGGCCGGACGCGAACGCCTCGCCGATGCGGCGGATCGACTGGCGCACACGCGCGCGCTCCTGCTCGAGCTCGGCCAGCCGGCGCTCGAGCTGGCGGGACATGTTGTTGAACTCCTCGCCGAGCAGGGCGAACTCGTCGCGGCCGGAGGTCGGCACGGGAGAGGAGAAGTCGCCGCCGGCCAGGCGCCGGGCGGCATCCAGGAAGCGCCCGATCTGCCCGTGCAGTGCGCGTGAGGACAGCAGCGAGAAGAAGAAGGCCAGGATGAGGAACCCGGCGATGAAGATCCCCGCCAGCAGGCGATCGGCGCCGACCGCGCCGCCCGTGGCCTGCGCGTTGGACAGGATCGACACCGAAACCGGGGCGTTGTCAAAGCCGGTGAAGGTCTGCGTGACCACCTGGTAGGTCGTGTGGCCGATGGTGATCGTCCCGCGCGAGTGCGGCAGTGCGCGCCCGGCGGCGGCGGGCAGCGTCGAGGCCAGCGTGGTGGGGCCCGAGCGCACGACCACCTGGATGCCCGAGCCGGCGAGGTCGCGGGTGAGCTCGCCCGCCGTGAGCGTCGAGGCCACGACCGTCCGGGCCGGCCGGGAGGGCGCCGCCCTGACCACGGCGATCCCGGGCGCGATCGCGGTGTGGTCGCCGATGTCGACCTTCCGGGCGTCGCCGACGCTGACGGTGACACGCGCCAGGCCGATCTGAGCGGCGAGGGCGCGGACCCGCGCGTCGAGCTTGGCCGGCGGGATGAGGGCGATGTCGCTGGCCACGGCACGGGCGCGCAGGCTCGCTTCGGTGCTGGCGTTGGCGTAGACGCTGGCGGCGGTGCCGGCCGCCGCGCTGGCGCGCGCGTCGGCCTTGCCCGACTGACTGTCGTCGATCAGGCGAAACACCAGAAAACCGACCGCCGCCATGGGGACGACGACGATCAATACGAAGAAGCTCGACAGGCGTGTACGGAAGCTCATCATCGGTCGCTAACGATTTGTATCGGCAGATTCCAGCGTTTCCCGTAGCCCCGAAGTCTCCTACTAACGTCGAGGGCGATGAGTAGACGGACCGTGCGGCCGTCTAAACTCTTCCCGCACACCGCGTGGCCCAAGCCACCCGCGGGGCTATAGCTCAGTTGGGAGAGCGCCTGGATCGCACCCAGGAGGTCGCGAGTTCGAGTCTCGCTAGCTCCATCATTTGCTCCACTCCCCGTCGGACCAGAGCGCCGGGGACGCCGCGCCGGATCCGGCGCCGGGCTCCGACGCCGCGGCGGTGGCCACGTCGGTGGCAAACGTCCTCCGGGCGCGGAACAGGAACCAGCCCGCGGCAAAGAGGGTCGACAGCAGGATGAGGAACGTGATCTCCAGCCCGGTGGCGGCGCTGGAGGATGGCGCGCTCGGATGCGTCCCGATCGGCGCCTGGCTGGGCACGATCCCCGCCACCAGCTGAGAGATCCCGCCGAAGACGAGCGGCGCCGCCGCCTGCGCCAGCGAGCGGACCGCGGTCAGGGCACTCTGCGCGCGTCCCCACAGGCCCGCGGGCACGACGTCCAGACGGGCGGCCTGAATGGGCGGGTTGGCCGCTGAGATGAACGCCGCGCCGGCGACGTCGAACCACACGGCGGGGGTGAGCGTGCTCCCCAGAAAACCGGGGATCAGGCACAGGCCCGCAAGGATGTAACACACGCCCGGGAACCACATGCGGGCACCGAGATCCCCGCGCTTGAGCAGCACGTCGGGGAGGCGGCCGCCGACGAGCGTGCCGATCACCGCGCCGATGACGAGCAGCGCGAGAACCAGCTCGCTCGTGGCCTGGTTGGCGTGGTAGTGGCCCTTGACGAAGAGCAGCGCAAAGGTCTGGAGCCCGGCGAAGAAGAAGTAGCCCAACGAGGAGCCGGCGATCATCAGGACGTTGGACGGGATCGCGAACAGGTAGCGCAGCGACTCCGCCAGCGACATGGCGCGCGGATCCTCATGGAGCACGCGCTCCGGATCCGGGACCGCCCCGGCGCGGCGGGCGGCGTCCCACGCGGCCGCCGCCTCCGGCGCCTCCTCGGCCTGCGCGGCCCCGTCCTCGCCGTCGGCACCGGTCGCCGCCTGCGAGACCGCCAGTTCCAGATCGACCGTGCCCACCTGAAGGTGGCTCTGCCCTCCTCGAAGAGGCTCCGGCACGGTCCGGTAGAGCTCACGGGCCAGGAAGAACCCCGGAATCGCCAGGACCACGAACGCCGCCCGCCAGTCGATGGCGCTGGCCACGAACCCGCTGACGATGAACCCGAACGCGGTCCCGGCGACCTCGCCGACCAGGATGTAGGACCAGACCCGCCCCCGCTCGCCGGCGGCGAAGTAGTCCCCGGTGAGCGAGGCGATCGCGGGACCGGCGCTGGCGGCGACGGCGCCGAGGGCCACGCGCGTGAGCAGCAGGCTCGAGAACCCGCCCGCGAACGCGCTCAGCAGCGACGCGGCACTCCACAGGACGATGGTGACGGTGAGCAGCGGCATCCGCCGCGTGCGGTCAACGAACAACCCGACGGGAATGGTGAAGATCGCGCCGACCAGCAGCGAGACGGAGCTCAGCAGCCCGATGTCGGCGTTGTTGATGTGCAGCGAGGCCTCGAGCTGCGGCGCGACCGCGCCGACCGTCGCGGCATCGGCGCCGTTGAGCGCCAGGACCGACGCGAACAGGACGATCACCCGGGCGCGCGCCGGGCCTCCGACCCGCCTGACCACCTGACCGCGCACGGCGCGGCCGGTCCATCGCGTGCCGCGTCCGACGCCGCGGACGACCCTGCGGCTCACGCCGCTGCGGGGCCTGTCAGTCACCGGCCGGCTCGTGAGCGGGCATGCGCCAGGAGTCGCATCGGTTCCATCTCAGCACACCGGCGCGACCGGGTGCCCTCAGCGCAACGAGGCCGGGAGCGCGCGCTCGATCGCCGCCGCCAGATACGGGCTGAGGGTCCGGGCGTAGCTGGCGGTGACGTGGGCGGCGGTGTCGCGGTAGACCAGGACGTTGCCGATCGTGGCCGGGCAGAAGCCGCCGCGGCAGAAGAACCGGCGGGTGGTGATCACCCGCGCCCCGGGAATCCGCGCAGCGGCCTGGGCCAGGCGATCGGGGTTCCGGTAGGCGACGCTGACCGGGGTCCCGCAGTCGCCGGTCGGGCGATAGGAGATCCGGGTGACGCACGCCGTGCTGTCAGGCGTCACGCCGGGGTCGTCCTGCACGACCACGATGCGCGTGCCGGTGGCGGCCACCGGCCGCATCGCGGCGAGGTGCTCGGCGACGGGATTGGTGTACTGGCGCAGCTCGGTGGCGATGACCACCGCATAGCGGCGGCGCACCAGCGCGCGCTGGATCTGCGACAGGCCCCGGCACTGCGGCGCGAGCCGGGGCGAGAGCCACGCGCACGTCTGCCCGGTGTAGGCGGTCAGCCGCCAGTTCAGCGCGTCGAGCTGCGGCTCGAGGACCGCCAGCAGCGCGGCGGCGTGACTGTCACCGATCAGCGCCACCCGGATCGCGTCGCGCTTCCGGCTGCCGTACTCGCACGGGTGAGCCGGCTGGCCGAGGTAGGCGTAGCAGGCGTAGGCCCCGCCCGTGTCGTCGGGGAGCTCGCCGGGCAGCGGCGCGACGCGGTTGCCTCGGTTCAGCTGCGGGCAGCGGTGGCGGGGGTCAAGGGCCGCCGCCCCGACGCAGTCGCTCGGATCGTCCTGCGTGTGCCCGACGAGGACCGGCGCCCCGAGGACGAGCCGGGTCGGGCTGCTCGACCGGACGGCCAGGAGTCCGGCGAGCGCGACGACCGCGACGACCCCGCAGGCGGCGGCGTAGCGCAGCCAGCCGGCGGCGGGGGTGGGCACGCGTCCCGGGCGGCGCACGAACCACGTCGCGCGCCGCGCGGGATCCTCGAGCAGGCGAAACGAGGCGGCGGACAGCCCGAAGATCAGCGCCAGGCCGGCCAGCCAGTACGCCGCCGAGTACCGGGGGACGACCGCGACGATGAGCACCGCCACCGGGAAGTGCCAGAGGTACAGGCTGTAGGAGATCTTGCCCACGTACTGGCTGACCGGGTTGGTCAGCGGGAGCAGCGACCGCGCCGAGAGGCCGGCTCCGGCAGCCAGCACGGCGGCGGTCCCGAGCGTCGGCAGGAGGAGCCATGGCGCGGGGACGCCGGAGGTGGTGGGGACGAGAACGAGAGAGGCCAGGATGGCGATCAGGCCGGTCCACGCCGCCGCCGCGCGCAGGCGCGCGTCACCGCGGGCGAGCCGGTGGGCGGCGAGCGCGACCAGTGCTCCCAACCCCAGCTCCCAGGCCCGGTCAAACGTGGAGAAATAGGCCACGCGTGGGTTGTCAGCGGTCTGGGCGAAGGCGAGGGCGAGTGAGAAGCCCGAGATCGCCGCGATCGCGACGCCGGCGACCAGCCGGGCATGCTCGTGTCGCCACAGCCGCAGGCGCAGGCCGACCAGCAGCAGGCCCAACATCAGCCACGGCCACACGAAGTAGAACTGCTCCTCGACCGACAGCGACCAGTAGTGCTGGAGCGGCGAGGGCGGCAGCGACTGGTTGAAGTAGTTGATGCCGGTGTGGGCGAAGTGCCAGTTGGCGGAGAACAGGACGGCGGAGATCGCGTCCTTGGCGGCGAAGTGGTAGCGGTCGATGCCCGCCAGCACCCGCGTGGCGCACACCGTGACGCCGATCACGAACAGGGCCGCCGGCAGGATCCGCTTGATCCGCCGGGCGTAGAAGCCGCCGAACGAGATCGTCTGGCGCGCCTCGAACTCCCGCACCAGGATCCCGGTGATCAGGTAGCCGGAGATCACGAAGAAGACGTCGACCCCGACGAAGCTGCCCCTGGGGCCGCCCGCGAAGTGGTCGGCGATCACCGCCAGCACGGCGACGGCGCGCAGGCCTTGGATGTCCGCCCGATAGCGGGTGGGACGATCCTCCGACGGAGTCCGTGACTCGTTGCGCTGGAGGACCGCCCCCATGCGGGCGCATTGTGCCGCTAAGTCGTCATCGCCCTACGCACGGCGAAAGGATGTGGGGTCATGGTCTGTCTCCGTGGTCAGTTCGCGTCGTGGTAGGCGCGGGTGATGGTGATGTCGCCGTAGCCGCTGTGGGCCCGCACCTCGACCGACTCCTCGCCGGGCTCGGGTGGACCGCTGCGGTCAAGTCCGTTGCGCACCTCGCCCCATCCGGTGCTGAGATCGAGCCAGGCGGCGGTGCCGTCGGCGATGCCGACCTCGATCTGGCCGTATCCCGTCCGCGCTGCGACGGAGCCGCGCACGGCCTCGCCGACGCGCACGTCGCCGTTCGCGTTCTTGATGCTCATGGCGCCGCTGACCTCGCCGGCGCGGATCTCGCCGCTGCCGGTGCTCAGCTCCGCGACGCCGCTGACGTGCCCGAGCTCGATGTCGCCCATGCCGGTGGTCAGGCGCGCGGTCGCCGCCTGCTCGAGCCGGATGTCGCCCATCCCCGTCTTGATCTGGCTGTCGCCGAGCGAGCCGCTCGTGCGGACCGAGCCCATCGCGGACTTGGCCACGACGCGCGAGCCGGCCGGAAGCTGGACATGCACCTCCACTCCGCCGCCGTAGCCGAACGGGCTGTAGGTCCGCCAGTTCTTCGGCGTCTTGACGATGACGCGGCCGGAGCCGTGGTCAACGCGGGTGCGCTCGGCGGCACTCACGTCGTCGCGCTTGGACGGATCGCCGGGAAGGACCTCGACCACGGTGTCGGTGCGATCGGAAGCGTCGATCCACACGTCGGCGATCGACAGGTCGAGCTCCAGGTAAATCGGCTCGGTTGTGGTGAAGCGCGGCATCAGCGCCCCCATCCCGTGTAGCGCCGGCCGCCCTGGGAGGAACGGGTCTCGCCGCCGCCGGAGCGGCCGCGGTCGACCACCGCGCCGACGGCGCGGACGAGCCAGGCGTTGATGGAGAGGCCCTCGTGCTCCGCGGCCTGCTCGACGCGGGTCTTGAGCTGCTCGGGGAGCCGCAGGTTGATGCGCGCCTGGGCGCCCTCGCCGGCCGTCGGGTCGCCGGCGGGCGTGTCCTCGATCGGGGCGGCGTCGCTGCTCTGGCGCTCCCGCGCCCCCAGCGGCGTGGCGACGACGAACTCGGGCTCGCCCTCGCGCAGTCGCAGCTCCACCGAGCCTGGGGCCAGCTCGCGCGTCATCTCGGCCGCGGCGGCGGCCAACACGTCGAGCAGCATCAGCCGCACCGTGTCGTCCAGTGACGCGAGCAGCCGCTGGGCCGCGCGTCGCTCCTCTTCGTTGTCGCCCTCGGCGACCAGCGCGAGGCGGTCCCGCAGCCGTTCCATATGTCGATCTAGTTGCATGGCACCAGCATGGCATCACTCTGGCACCATGTCAAGCCAGAGTGGTGCCAGACTGGCTCAGGGTGGTGTTGCGCGCTTGGCGGCCGCCGCTCGGCGCAGGATGCGTTTGAGGCGCGCGGCCTCGTGGTCGGGCTGGGCTGTGAAGCGGGGTTTGGTGATCCGGACCGTGATCAGCCCATGGTCAAGGTGATCGGCGTCGCGTTCGCGGTCCTCCTCAAACGCCTCGTGGTCCTTATGAAAGTCCCAGCCGTCCAGCTCCACGATCACCCCGTGCTCCGGAAAGAACGCGTCGAGCTTGCGGCCGTTGAACGGGAAGTTGATCTCGGGCTGAGGGAGCCCATACTTCTGCACGAAGGCGAGGAAGTCGTCCTCGAACGGGGAGTTGGTCGGGTTCGTAGGGTTCTCTGCGAAGGGTCTGAGGAGCTTGGTGCCCGGATGGCGGGGGTTGCGCTCCAGCAGGTCGCGCAGGGTGGCGGCCTTGAGGTAGCCGCTGCGCACCTGGTCGTTGACCAGGCGGGTCAGCTGCTTCTTGTTGAGAGTGGGCGCGATGTCCAGGGCGGTGCGGGCCGGAGTGGTGGTAGGGACGCCGCGTTGGCGAGTGACGTCGCGTGGCTGTAACGACGGGCAACGATGGGCGAGGATGTGGCGCGGACGGCGATCCCCTCGTGGGAGGCTGATCTCCAGGGGCGGCTCGAGGCGCGCCACAAACCCCCACAGCCACGCCGCGGACGCGTGGCTGGCCACCGCCGTGGGCCCCCCGGCCAGAACCGCGGCGGCGATCAGCGCCTGCGGGTCATACCGCGCCGGGGCCAACGCGTAGACGCCTGGGTAGCGGACCACCATCGACCCGTTCCCCAGACGCCACTCGATCCCGCCCTTACTCAGCCCGAGCTCCAACAGCTGAGCCCGCGACACGTTGCCCGACTGGCGTCCCGCGCGCTCACGGATAGCCGCGTTGACCCGGGCATGGGAGATATTCCCTGGCTGCCAATGACGATCTACCACCCACTATTAAGAGCCTCCAGCGCGCGCATTTCCACCCCCCTCTCCCAAGCAATGCCGTTTCTCGAACCGCCGCGCGGCGGAGCGGTCTACAGGCCCCGGCGCGCCTCAGCGGGTGGGCTGGGCCAGCGCGTCTCGCGCCGGGCTCGACACGTCCATGCCGGAGGTTTTGCAAACCGCCGATGGCAAGACCACCGGGCCGCAAGACGATGGAAGCTCTGAGTCCTTAGGCTGGCGGCGATGTCCGAGTTCGCCGACCTCCCGCTGAGCCAGCTGGTGGAGTCGGTGGCCGCGCGCGACCCCACCCCCGGCGCCGGGCCGACCCTGGCCTGGACCTGCGCCCTGGCGGCCGCCCTCGTGGAGATGGTGAGCGCGGTCACGTTGCGCAAGGAACCGGAGTCGCCGGAGGCGGTGGCGATCCGGCGCGATCGTGCCCACTCCCTCCGCACGACGGCTCTCGAGCTGGCCGATCTCGACGCTGCCGCGTACGGCAACGTGCTGGTGGTGCAGCGCAGCCGCGAAGACCCCGGCTACCCGCGGCGGCTGCGCCAGGCGCTGGCCGACGCCGCCGACCCGCTGGTGGGGATCATCGAGACCGCGCGCGAGGTTGCTGAGCTGGCCACCGGGGCCCTCGCCGACGCCCGCGGCGGCGTGCGCGGGGAGGCCATCACCGCGCTGGTGCTCGCCGACAGCGTGGCCCGGGGCGGGGTTCCGCTGGTCGAGCTCAACCTGGCGAGCGATCCAGAGGACCCGCGACGCGCGCAGGTGCGCGAGGCGGCCGTCGCGGCCGCCGACGCGTTGAAGCGAGCGCTCGGGGCCTAGAAGATCGAGCTCACGCCGTGGACCGCCGCGGCGCCAAGGACGATCTCGAGCGCAATGCCGCCGACTCCGAGGACCAGGCCGGCCGCCACCACCAGGAAATCCTCCAGCAGCATCCCGAGCGACAGCACCACCACGCTCAGCGCGGGCAGCGTGTCCAGACCGGTGAACGGTGGGGCGAAGAACGCGCCCGCGGTACCCGCCAGAACCAGCAGCCCGAAGACGGCGTTGGACAGCCGGTGGTCGAACAGGAAGACCAGGCGCGGCCGCGAGAGCCGCTCCAGCCGGCGGATGAGCCGCGTCAGCCCGGCGATGAATCGCTGTTGCTTGTCGCCGCCAAGCTTGAGGCGCTTCCAGCGCTCGGGCAGCCATACCTGCCGGCGGCCGACGATCAGCTCGAGCGCCAACAGCGCGGCGATGATCTCGAACACATGGGTGGCGCCGCCGGTGGGCAGGGGCAGCGCCGGCACGCCCAGCAGGACCACGAAGATGATGGCGAAGCTCTTCTCACCGAAGGCGTCGACGAGCGCGCCGAGGGTCCGGTCCCCGTCGCCGCCCAGCCACTCCTCCAACTGGTCGCTGAGCTTCTTGTCCGGCTCGGCGGCGGCCGAAGCCGGGTCTTTGCTCGGGTGATCGACGTCGTCGTGCCCACCGGTCATGGACAGAGTGTGCCGCGGCCGGCGTAAACCGGCCGCGGACTCTCCCATTCGCGGTCCGCTAGGCGGCAAGCGAGACCACACGCTCGGAGTCGCGGCTGTGGTCGAGCGCCCGCAGGCGCCGGATCCGCTCCTCGATCGGAGGGTGGGTCGCAAACAGCGTGGCCATGCCGCGCCGCGGCAGCGGATTCACGGCGTACATCGACGCCGTCGCCGGGTTGACGTTCATCGGGATCGCCTCGGAGCCGCGCTCCAGGGTCTCCAGCGCGTCGGCCAGCGGACCGGCCCGTCCCAGCAGCTTGGCGCCGGTGGCGTCGGCCAGGTACTCGCGCTGGCGCGAGACCCCGAGCTGGAGCAGCGTGGCCGCGATCGGGGCGACGATGATCGCCACGAGCGTCCCGATCAGGCCCAGCGGCGACTCGTCGTCGTCGCTGCCGCCGAACAGCATCGAGAACTGCAGGACGGTGGCCACCGCCGAGACGGCGCCCGCGATCATCGCCGCGATGGACGAGACGAGGATGTCGCGGTTCTTGATGTGCGCGAACTCGTGGGCGAGCACGCCCCGGACCTCATCGGTCGGCAGGTGGTGCAGGAGCCCGTCGGTCACCGCCACGGCGGCGTGCTCGGGATTGCGCCCGGTGGCGAACGCGTTGGGCTGCTCGGAACCGATCAGGTACAGCCGCGGCACCGGCACCCCGGCGCGGCGCGCCAGGTCGGCCGCCATCTCCTCGAGCTCGGGGATCTCGCCGGGCTCCAACGGGCGCGCGCGGCTGGCCGCCAACGCGAGCTTGTCGGAGAACCAGTAGCCGGCAACGTTCATGAGGACGGCCAGCGCGACGAAGATGTACAGCGCGCCGCCGCCGATGGCACCGCCGATCGCGATCAGCAATGCGGTGAGGGCTGCGATCAGCAGCCAGGTACGTATCTGAGTAGCGAAACGAGTCGCTGTGATGCTCATGGTCTCGAGTCTCCTTTCGACTGAGCGCCGTGATTTGACGATCAGCCGAAGGTTTCTCCCGCCCCTGTGGGGCCGGCGTGCCCGGGCTCTGAGAGAGCCGTACTGACGAGCGACGCCCGTTCGGGGATACTGCCCCCCGGCACTGCTAAGAGTACCGCGGATGGGGCGAAAACTCGCCCACGAGCAGCGGATTCTTCGGAGCTTCTTCAGCGCCGCAGGGCGGCGCGGGCGCTCAGAGCAAGTGGCAGAAGAAGCGCTCGCTCTCGTGGCCCGATGCGCCGTGCGCGCTGGAGACCGAGACGGAGCCGGGGTCGGCATGCGCCGACGACGAGGCGGCCATGGCCATCATGCTGGCCATCGACATGTAGAGCGTGCAGGCGGCGAGGATCACCGCGGCCTGACAGGCGCCGAGCCGCACGCGGGCGGTCACCGCCCCCGCCCAAGGTGCGCAGCGCCAGCACAGCGCCGCCACGGCCAGCGCGTCGAGCGCGCACAACAGGTCGAACTCCCCGACGGGCAGGCGGCCGATGCCCGGCAGGCCCGCGGTGCGGGTCACGGTCCACAGCGCGGTGAGGATGAGTTGGAGCGCGATGCCCGCGCCGTAGACCCAGGCGTGGCGCGGACGGAGGCTGACCAGCGCAATCCAGGCGAGCTGCAGCGCGGCGATGGCGGCCTCACCGGCGGCCACGGCGCCGTGACCGGCGGGCATGGTCAGCGCGGAGAAGATGTACACGGCGGCGAGGGCCCCTGCGAGGACCTTCATCACCATCTGGGTGATGCGATCCGAGGCCACGCGCTCAGGCGGAGGTCAGCCTGAAGGCGCCGACGAGCGCCTGCAGCTCCTGCGCGGAGCTGGCCAGCTGCTCGGCCGACGAGACAACCTCCTGGGTGGAGGCAGACGTCTGCTCGGTCGCCGCGGACGCGTGCTCGGTGGCGGCTGAGGCCTGCGAGGCCACCGCGGCCACGCTCTCCATCTCCTGCGCCATCCGGTCCGCGCCCTCCGCGATCTGTCGGGTGGCGCGGGAGATGTCCTCGGACTGCTCGGTCATCTCCAGCACCGCCTCGCTGATGCGCTCGAACGCCATGCGGGTCTCGGCCGCCGTGGCCGCCGACTGACCGGTGCGCTGGGCGCCGTCCTCCACCACCGACACGGCGAGCCGTGTGTCGGCCTGAATCTGATCGACGATGTGGGAGATCGACGCGGCCGCCCGAGATGACTCCTCGGCGAGCTTGCGGACCTCCTCGGCGACGACGGCGAAGCCCCTGCCGGACTCGCCCGCGCGGGCGGCCTCGATGGCCGCGTTGAGCGCCAACAGATTGGTCTGGTCGGCGATGCCGGTGATCGTCTGGACGATGGCGCCGATGTGCTCGGACTTGGCGGCAAGCTCACCGATCGCCTGGGACGCCTGGGCCGAGGAGTCGCTCACCGCCTGGGCGGCCACTGTGGCCTCGGTGGCGGCGGTGGCGCCCTGGGCGGCGGCCTCCTGCACACGCCGGGCAGCGTCGGCGGTTCGGCGCGCGCTCTCGGCGCTCGAGGCGATGGCCTCGCCCACCTGCTCGGCGGATTCGCGGGCCGCGGCGACCGCATCCACCTGGCGCTTTGCGCCCTCGGCGAGCTGGGTCAGCGAACCGGCGACGTCGGAGCTCGCGCGGCCCGCCTCGGCCGTCGTCTCGGCCATCTCGGCCGAGGAGGTGGCGACGCCCGCCGCGGTGCGCTCGATCGCCTGGACGAGCTCCGCGACGTAGCCGATGCCCTGGCGCAGCGTGCCGATCGCGGAGCCGGCGTCCTGATCGCCGCCGATCGTGGCGCCGATCGAGAGGTCACGTGCCTGGAGGCCCTGAGCGAGGGTGAGCATCGTCTCGTGATCATGCTCGTGGGTGACGAGCAACTCGGCCTGACTGTGGGTCTCGCGCGCCAGGGCGATCGACATGTAGATGAGGACGACGACCTCGAAGACGACGAACCCGGCGTGCAGGGCGACCATCTCGATGCCGTGGGCGTGCGCCCATTTTGCCGGGAACACCCATACATCGGCCCCGGCCGCCTGGAGGAGGTGGAACGCGAGGTGGTGGACCGCCACGACGAGCCCGCCGAACGCCGGCGCGCGCCAGTCGCGGTAGAGCAGAAGGAAAGCCAGCCAGCCGAAGATGTGGAAGTGCATCTCCGTCATCCCGTGTGTCTCCTGGATGAGGAGGGCGGAGTAGCCGGCGAACGCGGCGGCGATGACCAGGCGCGAGGCAAGGGTGCCGGGACGTGCGCGGACGACGAGCAACGGTGTCAGTGACAGCGCCAGGCTGCCGGCGATCCCGATGACCCAGTACCCGTGCAGCGCGGCCAGGCCGATCCCGAAGGGGAGATGGACGAGCAGCAGCTTGGACAGCACGCCGTCGGCGCGGACCTGCTCGTCATGCAACATGCGCTCTGCGCGGCCGTCGGCCTCAGTCACTTCCATGTGATTCACCTCGTCTGGCTCCTCGCGGAGGCTGGACTCGACACGATCCCCTTAGTAGTCGGCAGCGCCGCCTGAGAGTTGAGCCGTTTCCCGGTGAGATGGCCGAGGTGCCGCCGGAGCGGCAAGTACGTTGTGCGGCCGTGACGACGGGCGCCATCTCGGATGTGTGGACATGGGTCTACGACGCCGCGCGCTGGACGTGGCACGACCCTGACGGCTACAACTTCATCTCAGGCCCGCTGGCCGACATCACGCTGCTGGGTGGGGCGTACGCGATCGCGCGTCGCCACAACTGCCACGTGAAGGGCTGCTGGCGAATCGCGCGTGCCGTGGTCCCCGGCACCGGGTACATCGTCTGCCGCAAGCACCACCCGCACGACGCGCCGACCGCCCAGCACGTCCTCGACGCGCACGACAGCGCGATGGCCAAGCGCGACGCGATCGTGCAGGGGCTGATTCCCGGGGTGACCCCGGAAACGTCGGAGTCGCCGGGGCCCTAGCGGGCGCCCGCCGCGGCGGCGCTGCCGATCTGGGGTCCGAGCTCCACCAGCCGGCGCGCGGCGGCGACGATGGCGTCGGAGTCGATCCCGCAGTCGTGCAGGAGCTCGGCCATCTTGCCCGAGCCCGGCAGGTGCGTGACGGCGAGCTTGACCACACGCGGCCGCTCGTCGGTGTCGGCCATCGCGCTGATCACCGCCTCGCCGATCCCGCCCTCAGGCCAGTGGTCCTCGACGACCACGAACCGGCCGCCGGTCGCCTGCGAGGCCGCCGTCAGTGTGGCGACGTCCACGGGCTTGACCGAGTAGAGGTCGATGACGCGCGCGTTCACGCCGTCAGAGGAAAGGGCATCGGCGGCCTTGATCGCCTCGTGCAGGGTGACGCCGGCGCCGATCAGGGTGACCTGGTCGTCGTCGGACTCGCGCACCACGCGCGACCCGCCGATCTTGAACTCCTCGCCGGGCCCGTAGAGGGTGGGCAGGGCAGCGCGGGTCGAGCGCAGGTAGGAGATGCCGTCGTGCTCGGCCATGGCCTCGGTGAGCTTCACCGTCTGGTTGGGATCGGAGGGGTACAACACCACCGAGCCGCCCAGGGCGCGGAACTCGGCCAGATCCTCGAGCGCCATCTGCGACGGACCGTCCTCGCCGATCGACACTCCGGCGTGCGAGCCGTTGAGGCACAGCTTGGCCTGCGAGATCACGGCCATGCGCACGAAGTCATATGAGCGGGAATGGAAGGCCGCGAAGGTCGCGGCGAACGGGGTCCAGCCGCGGACCTGGAAGCCGATGGCGGTGGCCATCATCATCTGCTCGGCGATGTAGGCCTCGAAGTAGCGCTCGGGCGTCTTCTTGATGGCCTCGTCGGTGTGCGTGGAGTTGCTCACCTCGCCGTCGATGACCACGACGTCGCCGCGCCGCTGCATGATCGCGGCGACCCCCTCGCCGAACGCCTTGCGGGTCGGGACGGCGTCGCCGCCGACCTCGTAGGTGGGCAGCGGCACCGACGGGTCGGAATCGAATACGTGCGGCGTACCCGTGCTCTCGGGCTTGGCCACGTCGACGTGGACCGGCCCGACGTTGCCGAGCTCCTCGATCGCCTTGTCGGGATCCTTGAGTGGCTGGCCGTGCTTGCCCTCGACGTTGGCGGTCTCGGTGGCCCCTTGGCCCTTGACGGTGCGGGCGACGATCATCGTCGGCTTGCCCTTGGTGGCCTCGGCCTCGGAGAAGGCGTGGTCGATCTCGGCGATGTCGTGGCCGTCGATCTCGATCGCGTGCCATCCGGCGGCCTCGGCGCGCTTGGCGTAGGAGCTGAGGTCCCAGCCGTGCATCGTCTCGCCACGCTGGCCCAGGCGGTTGACGTCGATGATGGCGACGAAGTTGTCCAGGCCGTTGATGCCGGCGTGCTCGACGGCCTCCCAGATCGAGCCCTCGGCCATCTCGGAGTCCCCGCACAGGGTGAAGACGCGGTAGGGCAGGCGATCGAGGTCACGCGCGCAGAGCGCGACGCCGGCTGCGATCGGCATGCCCTGGCCCAGTGAGCCGGTGGCGACGTCGACCCAGGGCAGGATCGGCGTGGGATGGCCCTCGAGCTTGGAGCCAAACTGGCGGAAGGTCAGCAGCTCCTCGTCGGTGATCGCGCCGGCGGCGGCGAACATGGCGTAGACGAGGGGGGAGGCGTGGCCCTTGGAGAAGATCAGGTGATCGTTGTTGGGGTTCTCCGGCTTTGAGTAGTCGTAGTGCAGGTGGCGCGCCATCAGGACCGCCATGAGGTCGGCCGCGGACATCGACGAGGTGGGGTGGCCGGAGTTGGCGGCGGCCGCCGCGCGGATCGAGTCGATGCGCAGACGCTGGGCGAGCTGATGGATCTCTTCGTTGGTCATCTGGCCTTCCTCTGGATCGGGGCCGTTCAGTGAGGAATTGCGCGCTAGGCGCAGACGCGAAACATCCCGCGCACTCAAGGGTTAATAGCACCCGCGGGCCTCTATGGGTCATACGGAATGTGACTATGGATCGCCGGCGGCCGTGGCCGCTGCGGGCTCGCGGCCGGGGCGCCGTGTGACCGCGGAGCCGGCGTCCGGGTGCAGGCGCAGCGCGCCGACGGTACCGCCCAGCGCCACCATGGCCAGCAGCACGAAGGCGACGGAGAACGGGGTCACCGCTGTGGCGGTGCCGGGCAACGCTCCGCTGAGGGCGCCCCCGGCGCGCAGGGCCACCGCGCCGACCGGCACTCCGAGCCCGACCGCGAGCTGCTGCGCCGTCGCCTGCAGCGTGTTGGCGTCGCGGATCTGCTCGGGCGGGGTGTCGCTGAAGGCGATCGTGGAGTAACAGGTGAGGCTGACCGAGCGGCCGATGCCGTTGAGGACCGCCACGAAGGCGATGAGGACGAGGGGCGTCCCGGCGCTGAAGAACGCGGCCGCGACCATGGTGGCCGCCGCGCCGGTGGTGGCCGCGATCAGCACCGGGCGAAAGCCGAACCGGCGCAGCATCGGCGTCGTCGCGGGCTTGATCGCGATGTTGCCCACGAACACGAACAGCACGACGGCGCCGGATTTCACCGGGCTCCAGCCAAACGCCTCCTGGAAGAGCAGCGTGAGCAGGAAGGGCACGGACGTGATCGCCGTCCAGAACAGCGAGCCGCTGCCGAGCGCCGCCCGGAAGGTGGGGACGCGCAGCGTGCGCAGGTTGATCAGCGGATGCGCGGTGTGCAGCAGGTGCACCGCCGCGGCCCAGAGCGCGGCCGCGGCGACGACGGCGCAGGCGATGACCCCGGCCCAGGGGACGCGGCTCTCGGACAGCAGGTAGGCCATGTAGGTGGCAGCGGCCAGGCCCCCGCAGGTGAGCACCCCGCCGAGGGGATCGAGCGGCGGTGCGTCCGCGGTGCGCGGGGAGTCGATCAGCCGCCAGGCGACGGCCAGGGCCACGACCCCAAGCGGCACGTTGACCAGGAACAGCCACGGCCAGCTCGCGTAGGTGGTGATGACGCCGCCGGCCAGCGGCGCGATCACCGGAGCCAGCAGGGCCGGCCACACCAGCAGTCCCACCATGCGCAGCATCTGGGACTTCGGGGTGCGCGCGAGCACGACCAGGCGCCCGACGGGAACCATCATCGCCCCGCCCGCCCCCTGCAGTACCCGGAAGACGACGAGCTCGGCGAACGTCGTGCTGGCCGCACAGGCCAGCGAGGACAGGGTGAAGATGACGATCGCCGACAGGAACACGGTGCGCGCTCCCCAGCGCGCCGCCAGCCAGCCGCTGAGGGGGATGAAAACCGCCAGGGTCACCATGTAGGCGGCGATCACCAGACCGACCGAAGTCGAGGCGACGTGCAGGGCGCTGCCGATGCGCGGGGCGGCGGTGGTGACGATCGTGCCGTCCAGGTTCTCCATGAAGAAGCACCCGGCGACGAGCAGGGCGGTGTTGCGCAGGCGTGCGTCGGTCATCAGCGGCGTACGATTAAAGCCATGACGTCGCTTGGCCTGGCGTTGTTGGTCATCGGGGCCGTGGTGGCGGTCGCGGAAGCCCATTACCCCACGCAGGGAATTGCCGGGGGCACCGGCGTGCTGGTGATGGCCGTGGGCGCGGTGCTCGCGATCACGGGACTCGGCGCCGGGGTGCTCGTGGCGCTGCTGGCCGGGGGAGCGCTGGCGGCGGCGGGCGCGGGCGGGGTGCTGCTGTCGGTCCGCAAGGGCAGCGCGGTGCGCCACCGGCGCGTGCGCACCGGGGCCGAGGGAATCATCGGCCACCTCGGGACCGTACGGGACTGGACCGACGCGTCGGGCAGCGTGAGCGTCGATGGCGCGCTGTGGCGCGCGCGACGCTCACCGGGGCCGGACGATGACGAGCAACAGGTGCCGCCACTCCACGTCGGCGATCCGATCGTGGTCGAGAACCTGAACGGGCTCACACTGTCGGTACGCCCGGCCGAGGAATGGGAGCTGTTGTAGCCATGGTCACCGCCGTCATCGTCGTCCTTGCCGTGATCCTGGTCGTGGCACTCACCGCCGTGGCCAGCGCGGTCCGCGTCCTGCGCGAGTACGAACGCGGGATCGTCTTCCGCCTCGGCCGCCTGATGGAGGTGCGCGGCCCCGGGCTGCAGCTGCTCATCCCGTCGCTTGACCGGATGGTCCGCGTCAGCCTGCGCACGGTGACGCTCTCGATCCCGCCCCAGGAGATCATCACCCGCGACAACGTCCCGGCGCGGGTCACCGCCGTGGCCTACTACCGCGTGATCGACCCCAGCAAGGCCATCACCGAGGTCGAGAGCTTCCAGTCCGCGACGCTGCAGATCGCCCAGACGTCGCTGCGCTCCGTGCTCGGCGTCGTCGACCTCGACACGCTGCTGTCCGAGCGCGAGCACCTCAACACCTCGCTGCAGGAGGTGATCGACGCCCAGACCGAGCCGTGGGGGATCAAGGTCACCACGGTCGAGATCAAGGACGTCGAGATTCCCGAGCGCATGCAGCACGCCATCGCCCGCCAGGCCGAGGCCGAGCGCGAGCGCCGCGCCAAGATCATCAACGCCGAGGGTGAGGCCCAGGCGGCGGCCAAGCTGGCCGAGGCCGCCGACGTGATCGGCCGCAATCCGGTGACCCTCCAGCTGCGCTACCTGCAGACGTTGCGCGAGATCGGCGGCAACCAGAACTCGACCATCGTCTTTCCCATCGACGTGGTGCGCCCGATGGTCGAGGCTCTGGGTGCTGCGCCCGCGGTCTCCGGTCAGGCGCCGGCGGCGCCGAAGGACGCGTCGGGCACGGCGGCGCTGGACGCACTGGTCGCCGAGCAGCTGGACGCGGCGCGGCGGGGCGAATTGGGTCCCGCCCACCCGGGAGCCGACAGCACCGCCAATGGCGCGCCGGACGCCGAGGCGGAGACGGAGCCCGCCGTCGGGGAAGACCCGTCAGCCGGTGCGTGACGCGATGGCCGCGGGCGTGGGTGCTACCGCGATGTAAGCGCTATGCGCGGTGGGGCGTCGCGGTGCCGCTGATCGTGCTCGGGGACCATCGGCTCGCCTGTCCGGCGGTGTTGACGGCGCGAACGCGGAACCGGTATGTCTGGCCGGGGTTGCCCGTGAAGGCGTAGCTGGTGTGCCGCGTGTGCTTGAAGATCGCCCGCCAGGCACCATGGACCCGCTCCTGGAGCTGGGAGTACGCCAGCGGGGTCCCCCCCTTGGTCGAGACCCGCCATCCGAGGCTGAGACGGACCTGTCCCGCCTTGTCTGCCCCGTTGATCCCCGCGCTCCCGCCGGTGATCTGCGGGGGCGAAGGCCCGCACTGGCGCTTGAAGATGTCGGTGCCGAAGTACGTGGAGTGCGGCAGCCCGGCGTAGCCCAGGTGCGGCACGCCGAAGATGTTCTCGACGCTGCCGAGCATCGTGTAGTGGTTGTAGGCCGTGTTCGTGACGGTCCCGGGGGCGATGCACGGGGAGAGGAAGACGGCGCCGGTGCGCCCACCACCGGGGCCGGCGCCCCCGGGCTCGGGCGCCGCCGGGCCGGGGATCTCGCCGCAGCACGAGCTCGAGTCCCCGCCCGCCGCCTCATCGAAGATGACCATGAGCAGGCCGTCCTCTTTGAACGCCTGCGACGCGGTGATCCTCGGCACCCACATCTTCAGGAACGCGTCGGCGGCCGGCAGTCCGCCCGTCTGCCCGTTGGCGCAGGTGGCGTCGTGGCCGTCGTCGCACAGGTCGGGGGTGATGAAGGTGTAGTTGCGCGTGCCGCCGACATGCGAGAGGTCCGTCGGCAGGTGCTTCAGGTTGACGACATGGCTGTCGCAGAGGGCCGCGCGGTCGATGATCGAGTGGAAGTACACGAACGGGTCGTGGCGGGTGGCGTACATGTCGGTGGCCGTGGCCGCCTCGGTGTGGTCGGGCTGGCCGACAACCGGGTGGCCGCACGTGGCCGACTCGCGGGTGGGATCGGCGCCCATGTCCTCGTTGTAGTCGCGCCAGCTGAACTTCGCGCCCTGCAGCTGCGCGGGCAGCGTCGTCACGTCAGCCGGGTACACGCAGCCACTCCCCGGCTGCTGGCCGAATGACCCGAGCCCCGCCGCGGTGAAGTTCGCGAACACGCCGCAGTCGGCCTGCGTGGAGGGGTTCGGGGCCTGGCCGCTGATCATGGCGACGTAGTTGTCCAGCGACGCGTGGCCGACGCCGTAGTAGTTGGGCACGAAGGCACCCTTGGCGGGCAGCCTCTTGGAGAGGAAGGGCGCCGGAGAGTCTGGCCCGAAGGTGACGGCCGCCGACTCGTTCTCCAGCACGATCACGAACACATGGCGGACCTGGAACTTGCCGCCGATCGGTGCCGAGACGGCGGCCGCCGCCGTCACCGCCACGCCGAGCGTCAGCAGCAGCGTCAAGAGCAGCGCTCGACGCAGGGCACGGGCGGCACGCACGGCGGGCACACTAACCTCAAGCGCCGCCCATGGCAATCAGATCTGACATCCGGAACATCGCGATCATCGCCCACGTCGACCACGGCAAGACGACGCTCGTCGACGCACTGCTGTGGCAGTCAGGCGCCTTCCGCTCCAACCAGGACGTCGCCGAGCGCGTCCTGGACTCGATGGACCTCGAGCGCGAGAAGGGGATCACCATCCTGGCCAAGAACACCGCCGTGCGCTACGGGGGCGTCAAGCTCAACATCGTCGACACCCCGGGCCACGCCGACTTCGGCGGCGAGGTCGAGCGCGGGCTGACGATGGTCGACGGCGTGCTGCTGCTGGTCGACGCCTCCGAGGGGCCCTTGCCCCAGACCCGGTTCGTCTTGCGCAAGGCGCTGGAGGCACGGCTGCCCGTGATCCTGGTCATCAACAAGGTCGACCGGCCCGACGCGCGCATCGACGAGGTGATCGACGAGGTCTACGAGTTGTTCCTGGACCTTGACGCCGACGAGTCCCAGATCGACTTCCCCATCGTCTACACCAACGCCAAGGCCGGCGCGGCGTCGCTGGACGCGACCGGTTGGGCCGAGCCGGATGCCAACCTGCAGCCGCTGCTGGACCTGCTGGTGGGGCACATCCCGGCTCCGGAGTACGAGCCCGACCTCCCGCTGCAGGCCCACGTCACGAACCTCGACGCCTCGCCGTACGTCGGGCGTCTGGCCATCTGCCGGATACACAACGGCACGATCCGCCGCGGCGAGACAGTCGCCTGGTGCAGGCATGACGGCTCGATCGAGCGCGTCAAGGTCTCCGAGCTCTACGTCACCGAGGCGCTGGACCGCGTCGAGGCCGACGAGGCCGCGGCGGGCGAGATCATCTCCGTCGCCGGGATCCCGGAGATCACGATCGGCGACACCCTCGCCGACGCGGCCGACCCCAAGCCGCTGCCGGTGATCACCGTGGACGAGCCGTCGCTGAGCGTCACCATCGGGATCAACACCGGCCCGCTGGCGGGACAGGACGGGACGCTCTTGACGGCCAGTCAGGTCAAGGCGCGCCTGGAACGCGAGCTGGTGGGCAACGTCTCGCTGCGCATCACCGAGACCGAGCGCCCCGACGTGTGGGAGGTTCAGGGACGCGGCGAGCTGGCGCTGGCCATTCTCGTCGAGCTGATGCGCCGGGAGGGGTTCGAGCTCACCGTGGGCAAGCCGCAGGTGGTCACGCGGGAGATCGACGGCAAGACCAACGAGCCCGTGGAGCGCATGAGCGTCGACGCTCCCGACGAGTACGTCGGGGTGATCACCCAGCTGATGGCCCTCCGCAAGGGGCGCATGGAGCAGATGGTCAACCACGGCACCGGCTGGGTGCGGATGGAGTACCTCGTACCGGCGCGCGGCCTGATCGGCTTCAGGACCGAGTTCCTCACCGAGACCCGGGGCACCGGCCTCGTCCACCACGTCTTTGATCGCTGGGAGCCCTGGCACGGGGAGCTGCGCACCCGGCCCACGGGGTCGCTGGTGGCCGACCGGCGCGGCACCGTGGCGGCGTTCGCGCTGTTCAACCTCCAGGAGCGCGGCACGCTGTTCGTCGAGCCCGGCGACGAGGTCTACGAGGGGATGATCGTCGGCGAGAACTCGCGCGCCGAGGACCTGGACGTCAACGCCGTCAAGGAGAAGCACCTCACCAACATCCGCTCCTCCACCGCCGACGAGCTGGTCCGGCTCGTGCCCAAGCGCGAGCTCTCGCTCGACCAGGCCCTGGAGTTCCTGCGCGCCGACGAGTGCGTCGAGGTGACCCCGCACAGCGTGCGGCTGCGCAAGGTCACGCTCGACAAGACCGACCGGGTGCGTGAGGCCCGGCAGGCGCGGGCGGCAGCGGGCTCTGTGGCCTGAGCGGTCCCGGTGGAGGTCCCGTGTTTCGCGGGGCCTCGGCGTGGCTGAACGGCGGGACTTGGGAAGGCGGCACGGATCGCCCCGGTGGACGGTTGGCGAGGATCGCCGGCCCCCCGCCTTCCTAAGCCCGACGTTGACGTTCGTCGGTGCCCCGCCAGGGTCGGGCCGGGATGGCGGCGGAGATCGGTACGACGGCCCCAGCCCGCAGCGCGCGGCGCTCACGGACCGCGGCCGGAAGGATCGGGAGCGCCGCGGCCAGGGCGCGCAGGTGGGCCCGCAGGCGCCGCTCGCGCGCCGCGTGCCAGGCCCAGCCGAGCTGGCGATAGAGCACGAGCCCCAGCCAGCGCGCGGGCCAGAAGCGGGCGATGAGGATCAGCGTGTTGCGCGTGGCCAGGAAGGGCGCGCCGCCGGGCAGCGCCTCCGAGGCGCTCTGGGCGGCGTGCAGTGCCACCGCGGGCTCGTAGCGGCAGGTCCAGCCGGCGAGGCGCAGCCGCAGCGCGAGGTCGACGTCCTCCACGTAGGCGAAGTAGGGCTCGTGAAAGCCGCCCGCCGCGACGACGGCGGACCGGCGGTACAGGGCCGCGCCGGCGCAGGCGCCGAACACCTCACCGGGCAGGTCCCAGCGGCCGTCGTCGGGTCCGAAGCGTCCGCGCTGCTCGCACACGCCGTCGCGGCGCAGCACATCGCCGGCATCGTCGACGATCCGCGGGTCGTGCAGCGAGAGCATCTTGCAGGCCACCGACGCCGCCGACGGGTGGGCGTCGAGCACGGCGGCGGTCCGCGCCAGCCAGTCGGGGGCGAGCTCGACGTCGGCGTTGACGAGCGCCACGACGTCGCCGGCGGCGACGTGCAGGCCGAGGTTGGCGGCGGGCGCAAAGCCCGTGTTGTCCGACAGGGCGACGACCCGCACCTCGGGGTGCTCGTCATGCAGGTACTCCAGCGAGCCGTCGCGCGATCCGTTGTCCACCACGATGACCTCGTCGGCGGCGCGTTCCTGCGCCGCCAGGGCCGCCAGGCAGCCGGGCAGCCACCGCCGGCCGTTCCAGTTGGGGATCACGACCGAGATCACCGCCGCTCCCCCGCGGCGGCGGCCAGGACCGCCCGGGTCCGCCGCGCCGCCTCGTCCCAGGTCAGCCCGGCGACCGCGCCCGGCGCGGCGGCAGCCAACGCGGCGCGCAGTCCCTCCTCGCGCTCCAGACGCAGCAGCGCCGCGGTGAGCGCCGGCTCGTTGCCGGGCGCCACGCGGAGCACCGCGGCGTCCAGCTCGGGAGCGAACACGGGCAGGTCTGAGATGACCGCGGGCGTCCCGCGGGCCAGCGCCTCGGCCACCGGCAGCCCGTAGCCCTCGAGCAGCGACGGCATCACCAGGGCCATCGCGCCGCGGTAGAGCGCGTCGAGCTCCGCGTCGCTCACCTGGCCCAGGACGGTGACCCCCTCCCCGGTCAGCGCCCCGGCCAGCCGACCCTCCCCGGCGAACAGGAGGCGGGCGCGCAGACCGCCGGCGCGGGCGGCGCTGAAGGCGCGGACCAGCAGGTCCGGGGCCTTGCGGGGCTCGAGCGCTCCGACCGCGAGGAGGTATGGAGACCCGCCCAGGGGAGCGGGGGCGGCGGACGCCGCGGGCGGCGGGGGCGCCGCAACCCCGGGCGCCACCACCTCGATCCGCCCTGACTCCAGTCCCCAGCGGTCCACCAGCTGGCCCCGCGTCGGCGGCGCCAGCACGATCACGCGCGCCGCCCGCCGCGCCAGCGCACGCGGCCGGGCCAGGCGATGCCAGATCCGCTCGTAGGGCGTGAAGTCCGCGGGGCGCAGCTCGAAGCTCAGGTCCTGGATGGTGAGGACCAGCGGCACGCCGTGCGACAGAGCCATCGGGGCGATCGTCGGGGCCCAGACCACATCGACGGCGTCGGCCAGGAGCCGGTCGAGCCGGGGCCGCCGGCACACCGCAGCGGCGCCGAAGAGAACCCGGCCCGGCAGCACGTGGCGATGCATGACCACGTTCGGGGCGGGCTCCAGCAGGACCGGGCCCCGTCCCGGGAGAAAGAGGTGCCATTCGTCGTCCGAGTGCACGCGGGCCAGCGCAGCCACAAGCTCGCGCAGATAACGCGTCACCCCTCGCGCACCGACGAGCGCTCGAGCGTCCACTCCCACCCTCATGCCGCCCGCACCGTACACGCCACGTTCACAGATAGACTCGCGCCGGTGGGCTCCACGTCGTCTCGGACCCGGCACTAGGCGATGAGCGCCGCGGGCCGTGTGGCGGCGGGCGAGCGCACGCGCCCCCCACGTTACCTGCACTCCGCCAGAGGCTCGCGCTACGAGACGCGGCGGGGCCAGACACCCGTCGGGGAGCGTCCCGGCGCGCTGCTGCAGATCGTGCTGTTCGCCCTGGCCGCAGCTCTGTCCGCGTTCACGATCGTGCAGGGGATCGCCCCCCACGACGAGGGGCTGATGCTGCAGGCGGGCGCGCGGATCGCCTCGGGGGAGTGGCCGTATCGCGACTTCTGGACCAACTATCCGCCCGGGCAGCCGCTCGTGCTCGCGGTGCTGCAGGAGATCTTCGGGGCGTCGCTGCTCGCCTGGCGGGTGGTGGCGGTGGCCGTGAATGCGGGCGTCGCGCTGTTGGCCTACCGGTTGGCGCAGCGCCGGGCCCCCGAGATCTACGCGCTGGGCGCGTGGCTGGCCGTGGCCAGCGTGATGGCGTTCCCGATGCTCCCCGGACCCAACCCCCCCGCGCTCCTCTTGTCCTTCGCGGCGCTGATGGTGGCGCGCAGGCACCCGGGGCCGGCCGGCGCGGTGGCGGGCCTGGCCTGCCTCTTTCGCTTCGAGCTGGGCGTCGCCGCCATCGCGGGCGTGCTCCTCACCGCGCCTCGCGGCCAGCGCGCTCGGGCGCTGGGGACAGCGGCGGCGGTGGCCGTGGTCTCGCTGGGGCCGTTCCTGGTCGTCGCCCCGCACGCGATGTGGCACGACACGATCGGGTTCTACGCGATCCAGGACCTCCAGCGCCTCCCCTTCCCCCTGGCCTTCCACGGCCCGTGGCGCCCCAGCAAGCTCATCGAGTTCTACATCCCGCTCATCCTCGTCGTCGGTCTGGCGCTGTGGTGCGCGCAGATCGCCCTGGGGCACGAGCGCCGCCGCGTCAACGCCCGCGCGTCGATGCACGGAGGGATCGCCGCGGGGCCCCCGGCGCCCGGCCCCGACCCCGAGGCGTGGTCGCTGACCCCGCTGGCCCTCGTCGGCCTCGGCTACCTGATCGGGCGCACCGACGTCTACCACCTCGTCCCGCTCGCCGCCGTGCTGCCGGTGATGCTGGCGTGGGCGGCGGCGGTGTCGCGCGTGCAGTTGTTGCGGGTGGCGTTGCTGACGGGGCTGGCTCTCATCGCCGTCTACGGCGTGGAGCGGCGCGCCGGGCAGCTCCTGCACCCGCCCGCGGGCGCCACGGTGCCCGGCCCGGCCGGCGACGGCGTGCAGACCTCGCCCGCCGACGCCCGGGCGCTGAGCGCGCTCCGAGCCGAGCTGGCGCAGATCACGCGACCGGGGGAGCCGATCTTCGTCACCGATGCTCGAACCGACCGCGTCACCGCGGGCGACTCGCTGCTCTACGTCATCACCGGCCACCCCAACGCGACGCGCTACGACGTGATGCAGCCGGGAGTGGTGACCACCGCGCCGGTGCAGAACGAGATCGTCGACTCGCTGGAGCGCGCGCGGACGCGGGTGGTGGTGCGCTGGCTGGATCCCCGTGGCGAGCAGTCAGAGGCCGACGGGTCCTCACGGTCGAGCGGGGTGCACACCCTCGACGAATACCTGCGCAGCCACTACCGCCCGATCGCGCGCTACGGCGTCTATCAGGTGCTGTTGGCGCGGGGCGCCGGCCGCAGTCCGTGAGCGACCCCGGCCGCAGATCGTGAGCGACCGCCTGCCCTTCCCCCGCGCCGAGCTGCGCCGGCGGACGCTGCGGGGCACGATCGTCACCGCAGGCTTCCTGGCGGCGATCGATGGGCTCGTCCTTGTCCAGGGCCTCGTCGTCACGCGCCTGCTCGGCCCGCGCGAGATCGGGCTCTACGGGGTCGTCTCGACGACCGTGATCTCGCTCATCGCGCTCAAGCGGGTGGGCATCGACGAGCTGTTCGTCCAGCAGGATGAGGCCGACCAGGAGCGCGAGTTCCAGTACGCGTTCACGCTGGAGCTGGCGCTGTCGGCGGCGATGTGCCTGATCATCCTGGCGCTCTCGCCCGTGATCGGGGCCGTGTACCGCGACGACCGGCTGGTGGCGCTGATGGCGAGCCTGGCCTACCTGCCGATCGCGTTCGCGCTCCAGGCGCCGCTGTGGGTGTTCTTCCGGCGCATGGACTACGGGCGCCAGCGCTCGCTGCAGGCGATCCAGCCCGTCGTCGGCTTCGCCGTCACGGTCCCGCTGGCCGCGGCGACGGACCTCGGGGTGTGGAGCCTGGTGGTGGGTCAGGTGGCCGGCTACGTGGTGGCCGTCGCCGCCACGCTGAGGGTCACGCCCTATCGCCTGGCCCTGCGCTATGACCGCGAGGTCGCGGCGCGGTACCTGCGCTTCTCGGGCCCGATCATGCTGACGATCGTCGGGGCGCTGGTCATCGCCCAGGGCCAGATCCTCAGCATCAAGCTCAACGACGGCCTGGCCGCGGCGGGCTTCATCACGCTGGCGGTGACGCTCACCCGCTACATCGACCGCGCCGACCAGATTGTCACCGCCACCATCTACCCCGCGATCTGCGCCATCCAGGGCCAGCGCCGGGCGCTCGAGGAGATGTACCTGAAGTCCAACCGGGCGACGCTGCTGTGGGTGCTCCCCTACGCGGTCGGGGTGGTGCTGTTCGCGCCCGATCTCGTGCACTTCGTCCTGGGCAACCGGTGGGCGCCCGCCGTGGTGCTGCTCCAGGGGCTGGCCGTGGTGGGCGCGATCACCCAGCTCGGCTTCAACTGGTTCTCGTTCTTCCGCGCCCACGGCGAAACGCGCCCGCCGGCGGTGGAGGCGACCGCCGGCGCGGTGGCCTTCCTCGTGCTGGTCCCGGCGGGGCTGCTGGCCGACGGCTTTCACGGCTTCGTGCTGGCGCGGATCGCCGCCGCGCTCGTGCCGTGCGCCGTGCGCGGCGTGTTCGTGCGCCGGCTGCTGCCCGACGTGAGCTATCGCCAGATCGTGGCCCCGACGCTCATTCCGATCCTGGTGGCGGCCGCGGCGCCGCTGGTGCTCCGGGCGATCCTGTGGGGCCGGCACCGCACCCTGGGGCAGGCGATCGCCGAGCTGGCGCTGTTCGTGGCCGCCTACACGGTCATGGCGCTTCGACGCGAGCGCGACCTGGTTGGCGAGCTGCTGGGCGCGATGCGCGGCGGCGGCGCGGCCGGGGTCGCGCCGGGGTCATTCGCGGTGGGCGACGACGATGTCCTGGAAACTGCGGCCCTCGAGGCCCGACCAGGTCCCGTGGGCGAGCAGGTCCAGTGACAGCCCGTGGGCGGCGAGGCCCCGGGTGACCCACTCCTCCTCATAGGCCACGGCGCTCTCGGGAACGTCAGGGTCGCCCAGAAGCGTGTGGCCGTCGAACTCGACGAACGCGCGCGGGGCGCGACGCAGAGCCGAGAACAGCAGCCAGGTCCCGAACAGCCGCCCGCCGGGCGCGAGCACCCGCGCGGCCTCGGCGAGATAGTGCGCCGCGGCCTCGGGCAGCAGGTGGGTGAACAGAGAGGTCGCGATGACCAGGTCAAAGGCCGCGTCCTCGTAGGGGAAGCGATAGCTGCCCGGGTCCAGCGCCCCTCCCGGGTTGTAGGCGCTGTTACGCAGGTCGGCGTGGACGAAGCGAAACGGCGCCGGGGTCTCGCGATAGCGCTCCTGGCACCAGGCGATCCCGAGGTCGACGACGTCGAAGCCGTCATAGGACCCGGGCGGCGTCAGCACCGGGACGAGCACGCGGGCCATGCGCCCGATCCCGCACCCGATCTCGAGCACCCGATCCTGGGCGCGAAGCCCCGCTAGCTCGCGGAAGTGGCCGAGGAACTCATCGCCGGTGGCGGCGAAGTCGGAGTCGCCCACGTAGCCGGCCAGGCGACGAGGTGGGATCAGGGGGTCCCGGCGGCGCAGGGCTACGTCGGACAGGTCGGCGGCGCGGAGGCGCAGCGACCGGGCGGCGCGGTTGATCACGTCCGCCTCACTCTACGTCGGCGGGACGGGCCACCACACCGATCGAGACGCCGGCGGGCAGACGAAGCCCGCGGCCGATCAGCGCCGCCTCGGCGCGCATCGGCCATGCCAGCAGTCCGTTGAGCGCCGCGGGCGTGAGCCGGAGGTCAGGCCGTGCCGCCTCCGCTTCGCGGCGCCGGCGCCGGGCCAGCAGGCGGACGGCGGCGATCGGCGGCAGCAGCAGGGTATTGAAGTAGCTCTCGGCCAGCGGGCGCCAGCCCCCGGCCCGCAGCGCCGCGCGCAGCTCCCGCAGGGTGTAGCGGCGGAAATGGTGGTGCTCCTCGTCGTGCCCGCTCCACAGCCACCGGTAGGCCGGCACTGTGCACAGCAGCGTGGCTCCCGGCGCGGCCACGCGCCGCAGCTCGCGCAGGGCGGCGCGGTCGTCACGCAGGTGCTCGAGCACGTCGGTGGCCAGGAGGAGGTCAAAGGAGCCGTCGGCGAACTCCAGGTGCTCGATCGTCCCGCGCGCGACCCCTTCGATCCCGCGCTGGCGGCAGAAGTCGATCGCCTCCGGCGCGGGGTCGATGCCGGTGGCGGTCCCCAGCCGGCCGAACTCCTGCAGGTTGCGGCCGGTACCGCAGCCGGCGTCGAGCATCCGCGCGCCGTCGCGCACCCCGGCGCGTCCGAGCAGCGCCCACATCACCGCGCGTCGCCCCTCGAACCACCAGTGGCTGTTCTCGAGCTGAAACTGCTGGCGGTAGGCCTGCTCCTCCAAGGCGCGCGAATCTAAGCAGACCCCTTAGTCTCCGCACGTGATGGCGCGCGACGAGGAACCGCTGCTGCTGTCGGTCGTGGTGCCGGTGTTCAACGAGGAGGCGGGACTGCCCGAGCTGCACCGACGGCTGACCGACACCCTGGCGGGCGTCAACGGACCCACCGAGATCGTGTACGTCGACGACGGCTCCACGGACAGCTCGGGGGCGCTGATCAGCGGCTGGATGCAAGACCCTTCCCCCACCGTCGGGCTCGCGCTGGTGACGTTGTCGCGCAACTTCGGGATGGAGGTGGCGATGTCGGCCGGCCTGGACGAGGCCCGCGGCCAGAACGTCGCGCTCATGCACGCCGATCTCCAGGACCCGCCCGAGCTCCTGCCCGAGATGCTGGCGGCGATCGAGCACGGCGCCGACGTGGCCTACGCACGGAGGATCGGTCGCGACGAGAGCGCGCTGAAGCGGTTTTTGGCCACCATGTTCTACGGGCTGATGGCGCGGGTCGCCCGCGTCCCCTACCAGGGGCAGGCCGGGGACTTCCGGGTCATGTCGCGCCGAGTGGTGGAGGCGATCCAACGGATGCCCGAGCGACGGCGGTTCCTGCGCGGACTGGTGGCGTGGGTCGGCTTCAATCAGGTGCCGGTCGAGTACCGGCGGGCCGGCCGCCACGCCGGACGCGGTGCGTCGTACCCGCAGCTGCTGGCGCTCGCCCTCGAGGCGCTCACCGCGTTCTCGGACGTGCCGCTGCAGCTGGCCACCCTGTTCGGGATCCTCATCGCCCAGATCAGCGCCCTGGGGGCGATCGTGATCCTCGTGCTCAAGCTGGCCGGAGTCGTGCAGCCGGGCGTGTGGGTGTGGGTGCTGGCCGCCGTGCTGATCCTGTCGGGCGTGCAGCTGACCACGGTCGGGATCCTGGGCCGCTACCTGGCACGCGTGCACGCCGAGGTCCTGGGCCGGCCCCTGTACCTGATCGACACCGTCACCCGCCGCGACCCCGGGCCCGCCGAACGCGTGGTCCGAGACGCCTCGGCAGACGACGAGGCCTCGACGGCCGCAACCTCTCCCGCCGAGCGGTGACCGCACTCGACGGGCCGCTGAGCCGGCCGCGGCCGTTCGTCAGCCAGACCGGGCGCCGGAGCCTGCCCACCCTCGGGGCCCTGGGGCTCTATGTGGTGCTGTCGGTGGTCCTGTTCGGGCTCCCGGTGTTGGGCCACCTGGGCAGCCGGGCGCTGGCCTCCGATGCGATCGACTCCAGCCAGTTCATGTGGTTCTTCGCCTGGTGGCCCCACGCGCTGCTGCACGGCCTGAACCCGTTTGTGACCCACGCGATGTTCGTGCCCGAGGGCTTCAACCTGACCTGGGCCACCGCGATGCCGGGCCCCGCGCTGCTGCTGTCGCCGGTGACCCTGGCCTTCGGGCCGCTGGTGACGTGGAACGTGATCCAGCTCGCCTCGCCGGCGCTCAGCGCGTGGACGGCGTTCATCCTCTGCCGCTACCTCACCGGCCGCGACGGGCCGTCGCTGGTGGCCGGCTACGTGTTCGGGTTCTCCCCGTACGTGCTCATCCACCTGACGGGCGGCCCCTACCTGGCGCTGGTGGCGCTGCTTCCGGTGTGCGTGTGGCTGGTGCTGCGCCGCGTGGACGGGAATATCGGGTCGCGGGCGTTCGTGGTGTGGATGGGGCTGGCGCTGACCGGCCAGTACCTGATCTCCAGCGAGGTGCTGGCCACGGCCACGCTGTTCGGCGCGGTGGCGCTGGCGCTGGCCTTCGCGCTGCTGGCAGAACGGCGCCGGGAACTGCTGGACACCGTCCGGGGGCTGATCGGCGCCTACGTGGGCATGGCCGTCCTCATCAGCCCGTTCCTGGCCTTCTTCTTCTTCGGCCACCACTACCCGCCGGGCGCCATCGGCTTTCCGGCCGACCTCGCCGCCTACGTGCTGCCCTCCCCGCTGATGGCCATCACCCGCCGGTCGCCGGCGTTCGTGGGATCGGGCATCGAGTCCTATCTGGGGCTGCCGCTGGTGATCCTGATCGTGGCCTTCGCCTGGCGAGAGCGCCACCGGCGCACGACGTGGGTGCTCGTCGGATCGCTGGTCGTCGCCGGGTTGTGCACGCTGGGGACGCACGTGGTGGTGAGCGGGCACAAGACGTCGATCCCCGCCCCGTGGCTGGTGCTGGAGAAGCTCCCGATCCTGCGGTACGCCATCCCGGTGCGGTTGGCCCTGTTCGTGGTCCTGCCCGCGGCGATCATCGTCGCGCTGTTTGTGAGTCCCGGGCCACGGAGCCGCGGGGGCTGGTGGCGCTGGGGCCTGGCGCTCCTGACCGTGGCCTTCATCCTCCCCGACGTGGGCAACGCCGCGTGGAACACGCCGATCCAGGATCCGCCCTTCTTCGCTCACGGCACCTACAAGCGCTATCTCGCGGTCGACGATCACGTGCTGACGATCCCCGCATGGGGGCCCAACGAGCGCTGGCAGGCCGACACCCGCTTCGCGTTCCAGCTGGCCGACGGCTACGCGGGCAACCCGTTCCCGCCCAGCTACACGCGCTATCCGACCTGGAACACCCTGCTCACCGGGCACCTGACCAGCGACTACGCCGCCCAGCTGCGCCGCTTCGTCCACGACAAGGGGGTGACCGCGGTGGTCGTCGACGAGACCGTCCAGGGGCCGTGGCGGACGCTGTTCGGCAGCCTCGGGGTTCGCCCGGCATCGATCGGCGGGGTGCTCCTGTATCGACTGCGCGGCGCCTCGCCCACGCGCACATAGACTGTGGCGATGCCGAGGGCGCGCTCGATGTCGGTGGTCATCCCCGTCTACGACGAGGAGGAGGAGATCGGCACGATCGTCCCCGCGGTGCAGGGGGTTTTGGAGGGCCGCGGCGCCGACTGGGAGATCCTGGTGGTCGACAACGCCAGCCAGGACGCCACCGCGGAGCGGATGACCCCGTTCCTCCAAGATCCGCGCATCCGGCTCCTGCGCAACGAGCGCAACCGCGGCAAGGGGTACTCGGTCCGCCGCGGCATGCTCGAGGCCTCGTGCGAGCTGCGTCTCCTCTGTGATGCCGATTGCACCCCGTCGCTGATCTCACTGCCGGCGATGGAGGCGATGATCGGTTCCTGCGACATCGTGGCCGGAGCGCGCAACGCCGCCGACTCGCGGGTCGGCCGCTACCAGCCGGTGCAGCGGCGCGCGGCCAGCCTCGGCTTCATCTTCCTCTGCCGCCGGGTGATGGGCGAACCACTGCGCGATGTCTTCTGCGGCTTCAAGCTGTTCACCGCGGAGTCCGCCCAGGACGTGTTCTCGCGGACGCGGATCGAAGGATGGGCGTTCGACGCCGAGGCGCTCGCGCTGGCGCGGGCGATGGGCTACCGGGTGGAGCCATGCGGGATCGTGTGGGTCCACCGGCCCGGGTCGCGGCTCTCCATGCGGCGGATCGTCATCCCGGTCCTGCGCGAGCTCGTGGCCACGCGGGCCCACGTGCGCGAGACCGCGCTTCAGTCAGCGCGCGACGCCGCCTCGCCCGCGCTGCAGGCTGCGCCACAGCGCCAACATCAATAGGCCCAGGGCGGCCACGGCGACGTAGTGGGCCCCGAGATGGCCCATGGCGTAGCCGAAGTGGTTGCCGCCGGCCTCGTCGCCGGGGTGCACGACATAGAGGATCGGCACGACGATGCCGAGCAATGCGGCCGCCGCGAGGGTCAGCCCGCGCGCGCCGATCCCGCGCCAGAGCACGAGCGCGACCACCGGCACCGCCACGATGCCCGCGACGACGCCGAAGACGAAGCCGAAGACGATGGCGGCCGCCACGGCGACAGTCAGCGCGCGGGCGGGCGCGCTCGCGGTGTTCGAGGCCTCCGAGCGCGTCGGGGTATGGGCGATTGTGGTCCTCTCAGGACCCTTTCCTCCCACACTCCGCCGGCGCCGCCAGCCGACGGCGATGAGGACCAGGCAGACCAGGCACGTCGCCGCCGAGACCGCGTAGCCCACCAGCGCCACGCGGTTGGGGGCGAAGGTGAAGCTCGCCTCCGTGCATCCGGGCTGCACGCGCCACCCATTGGCATAGCCGTCGATCGGTGTGGGGGCGCCGAGCGAGCGGCCGTCGCACGACGCGCGCCACCCGCGGTCATAGCCCTCGCCGAGCACCAGCCACGACGGCGCGCTCACGATCACGCGCACGTGGTCATAGGAGCCGCGGCCCGCAGTGCCCGGATTGGTCACCGACCCGGTGCTCGCCGCGACGGCGACCGGCTCCGGCGCCGGCGAGTACAGGCGCAGGTCGTCGACCGCGAGCGCCCCGGGCGCCACCGCCAGGCGGTGGACTCCGGCGGCGAGCGTCACGGGGCTCCCACACGACTGGGCGCGCAGCGGCGTGCCGTCCTCGAACGCGTGGGCAGAGCCCGAGACGCGCAGCGGCACCGGCACCGTCCCGACCTGGATACGGACGATGCCGCAGCGGCCGTTGAAGCGGGCTGAGCCGCTTGCGTGCACCTGCGGCAGCCCGGCGATCTCGGCGATGCCCACGGCGCGGCGGTCGGCGGGCGTCGCGCCCGCAGGCGCGGCCGCGTCCAGCACCTCGAGCCGGAAGGTCCGCGCCCGCACCGACTGGGGCAGCGTGACCTGACCGCCGGCGGAGACCG
Organism: uncultured Actinomycetota bacterium; assembly: GCA_963708835.1. GTDB lineage: Bacteria > Actinomycetota > Thermoleophilia > Solirubrobacterales > Solirubrobacteraceae > Palsa-465. The sequence continues at coordinate 1,100,773 of CAVPUB010000007.1, forward strand.
CCAGCGGCGGCGTCGATCCAGCGGGCCACAGGATGCGCACCCGGGTGGGGCGGCGCACCGGATCTGACGCTGGTGTGAGGACCAGCTTCGAGACCCGCGTCGGCGAGGGAAGCGTGACGGACAGCCAAGGCGGCGCCGCGGCACTCCAGTCCGCGACCCATGCGGTCCCCGGGTCGCCGTCAATGGCCATCGAGGCGCGCCGGCGGGGCTCGCCGCCGACCCGGCTCGATGACGTCGCGCGGACGGCCCCGTGGTACCCCGCCAGGTGGTCCAGCGTGTCGTCGGGGGTCTGAGCAAACGGCGTGACCCATGCGCTGGCGCTGAACCGGCGGGCGGCCGGCACGTCGAACACCCGCCGCATGGTCAGCTCGGCGTCGCCCGGCCGGTGCACGTCGCGGGGCCCGTGGGCGAGGTCTCGCTGGAACGGGTCGTCGCCGGTGGTGCGCTCGAACAGGTAGGTGAGGCCGGTGGAGCGCAGGTCGGTGCCGCGCAGCGCGGCGGTGGCGTCGACGGGGAGGCGCAGCGCCTCGGTGGCCGTGACGCCCGGGATGCGCAGCTCGGAGATCCCGGAGGCGCCCGAGGAGACCCCCGTCAGCGACACGCGCAGACTCGACGCGCGTCTCGGGCCCAGGGACAGCCGGTTCCAGCCGGGATGCACGGCGAAGGTACGGCCGGCGACCTGCACCTGACGCAGCCCGCCGTAGGGCAGCAGCTGCACCGAGGGCACCGCGCGGGGACGGTCGAAGTCGACCTGGAGCCAGCGATCGCCCGCGCCGAGGGTCGGGTCCGCCAGCCACGCGGTCGACGGCGAGCCGTCGACGGCGGCGAACGGGGCATGCTCGGCGAACTGGACGACCTCGGGCGAGGACGGAGCCTCCACGGAGCGCACGCCCGAGTAGGCGGCGACGGTCTCGGCGTCGGGGCCGCGGCCGAACGGGTCGAGGATCAGCCCGTCGGCGCTCACGTCCTGGGCGGGGGTGAGCACCGGCCCGGCGTTCTGCTCCAGCGACCCGGTGACGAAGGCCTGGCGGCGGTTGGAGTCGCTGATCACGAGCTGGCCGCCGGAGCGCAGCTCGGCGCGCAGCTGCGCCGCATCGAGGTCGGCGGAGTACAGCAGCGGCCGGTCGGCGGGGAGCGCTCCGAACGCCGCCAGGCCGGCCAGCGCCGGGGCCGAGCCATCGACGATCACCGGCTGGGCGCGAGGCTCGACGCGGACCAGGCCCCGCGCCGAGGGCAGGTCATAGCGGCGCACCTGAGGCAGCGCCACCGAGGTTCCGGGGGTGCTGGGGGCAAAGCGGGTGACCGGCCCGTAGGTGTGAGCGGGCCGGGCGAAGCCGGGCTGTGGCGCCAGCTGCGCAGCGGCGTCGGCAGGCGCGGGCGCATCGCTGCGTGCGAGGTCGTCGTCGGTGGCGGTGATCACCGAGCGCACCCCGATGAGCGACAGCAGCGGCGAGAGCTGGCCCGGCAGCAGCCGCTGTTGGTGCACGAGCCCGTCGATCGTCCACAGCAGGTTGGTGGCGCGCAGGTCCGCGTAGGGAACCTCGGCGCGCTCGGCCACCGGCCGCGTGGACAGCGCGGGCAGGATCGGGTCCACCGCGCCGCCCCAGTCATAGAAGGAGAACAGGTCACCGGGGAGCACCATGGCGCGCGAGTTCGCCGGGAGCTGGCGGTCGAGCTGGGCGGCCGCCTGGCGCCACGCGACGGGGATCCGCTTGTAGGAGACCTGGGCGTCCTGAGCGCGCCCGGAGGCCAGCGGCCAGGCGGCGAGCACGAGGACGACCACGCCGGCGAGCACCGTCCCGGCCCGCCACCACAGCGCGCTCGTGCGGGCGCCCAGGCGCGCCCACACCTCCTCCGCGCCCGCTCCGGCCAGGCCGGCCAGCGCCACAGCCAGCAGGGGCGCCGCCTTGTAGGACGCCCGCAGGAACTGGACCGCCGAGACGTGGTTGTAGGTGAAGGTCAGGCCGTGGCGCAGCGGCGTCCCCTCGGGGAACCCGGCCTGCATGACCAGCACGGCGACGAGTGCGAGGCCCAGCAGGAACGGGCCGTAGCGCCAGCGGCGCGTCCACACGAAGCTCCCCAGCGCGGCGGCGGGCAGCAGCAGCGACGCCACCACGACCGGTACGGAGAACAGCAGCGTGTGGGAGTCGTCGAAGTAGGGGATCGCTCGTCCGGCAAAGCCGATCCCGACGTAGGAGAGCCAGAAGCTCATGAGCCGCAGGCTCTCGGTGGCGCTGGTGGTGCCCCACACGGTCCCCGGCTGCTCGGTGAAGTGCAGGAAGTTGATGCCGTAGGAGGACTGGATCCAGGCGGGCACGACCCACCACAGCGACGCCAGGGCGGTGAGGACCACGGCGCGGGCGCCGAACGCCAGCACCTGGCGGCGGTCCACCACGCCCGTGGCCCACTCATAGGCCGCCAGCAGCACCGGCCCGAGCAGCATCCACGCGGTCACCGCGCCGTTGACCCCGCCGCCCGAGGCGGTGACGAGCAGCGCGACGGCGGCCGGCCACCGCCAGCCGCGGGACTCGCGCAGTCCCTGGTGGACGGCGACCATCAGCCACGGCAGGGCCGCGTAGGCCAGGAACGTCACGGTGGTGCGGTTGGCGTAGGTGACGACGAACGGGTTGAGGAGGACCACCGCCCCGGCCGCCAGCTGCGCGGACGCCGAGCGCCGGTCGAGCAGCACGGTGACGAGCCGGGCCATCCCGATGGCGGCCAGCGCCAGCACGGTGCCGAGCCACAGCCGCTGAACGACCCAGTCAGAAAGCCCGATCGCGTGCCCGACGGCGAAGAACGGCCCCATCGGGAACAGGTAGCCGGCCTGCTGTCCGGTCTGGACGTCCCCGAGCTGCCCGGTCGAGGTCCACATCGAGGCCACGTCGGCCAGGAAGCGGCCCGGGTCGACGTGCAGGTTGATCTTGGTGTCGGCGGTGGCCCAGCCGGGGCGCTGGGCGAACGCGAGCAGGAAGGCCACGGCGCCGAGAAGCGCGGGCACGCGCACGTCTCGGCGAGCCTGGGTGGGCGGTTTCGGAAGTACGTGGATGGTTCGCGAGTGGCTGGGCGTGGCTGGCGGGAGGCCGTGACACGAGACGTACTGGTGGTCCGGCGGTGTCACGGCCTCCCGCCAGGCGCGTCCAGACGCCGCGAACCGCCGCGTAATTGCGAAACTGGCCACGTAGACATCGACGGGGAAGCGTATCGGTGGCCCGCACACGCCGAGCGGGCTCACAAATCGCCGCAAACGCGTAGGGTTGCGCGGATGAACGGACGCCGTGTGTGGCTCACCGTGCCCACCTATAACGAGGCCGGCAACGTCGAGCGGATCGTGCGCGCGGCGCTCGATCAGCTCCAGCGGCTCGTGCCCGGCGAGCATCGCGTGCTGATCGTCGACGACGCCTCGCCCGACGGCACGGGCCGGATCGCCGACAGGCTGGCCAGGGAGCTGGAGGCGGTCGAGGTGCTGCACCGTCCGGGCAAGCAGGGCCTCGGCCGGGCCTACCTGGCCGGCTTCGAGCGCGCGCTTGACGGCGGCGCCGAACTGGTGCTGGTGATGGACGCCGACTACTCCCACGACCCCGCCCACCTGCCCGCGCTGCTGGCCGCGGCGCGCGACTCGGACCTGGTGGTCGGCTCGCGGTACGTGGCCGGCGGGGCGATCGAGCAGTGGCCGTGGCTGCGGCGGCTGCTCAGCCGAGCCGGCTCGCTCTACGCCCGCCGCATCCTCGGCGTCGGGGTACGCGACCTCACCGGCGGCTTTCGCTGCATCCGCCGTGAGGTGCTCGAGGGCGTCGACCTGGCGACGCTGCGCTCCCAGGGCTACGTCTTCAACATCGAGCTCGGCTTCCGGGCGCTGCGCGCGGGCTTCCGCGTGACCGAGGTACCGATCGTGTTCCGCGATCGAACCGTGGGCGAGAGCAAGATCTCGCTGCCGATCGCCTTCGAGGCGCTGTGGCTGGTGCCCAGCCTGCGCTTCCCCACCCTCCGGCGGGCGTGGCCGGTGCGCGGGGTGCCGCTGGCCGACCCGGACGTGGATCCCGATGCCGTGCTCGACGCCGAGGCGGCGCTGGGCGGCGACTCAGATCCCCCCGGGGACCCCGCGACCGTGGCCGCCCGGGCCCAGTAGGGGACCACTCCGGGGCGGCTCAGTAGGGCCAGGGCTCGTCGCCGTGGCCCAGCAGGCGGGCCACCGGCCGCAGGTGGGCCACCAGCGCCACCTTGACGGCCATGTTGCGCGCGAAGTACGCCAGTGCCGCGAGCTGCCGGCCGGCGTTGACGGCCACTGCGGGCGCGTCGAGCCGCTCGCGGCGGTAGACGGCCAGCGAGCCGGCCCGTCCGCGGTAGCGCCACTGACGGGAGAACACGAGCAGCCGCAACTGGGCCAGCATCACCCCGATCGCGTTGAACGAGTCGTGAATGAGCAGGTCCCCGCCGGGGGGCACCCGTGCGCCCCAGCGCTCGATGTCGGCCCGGGCCGGCCGGTACCGGTGGGCACCGTCGACGTAGAGCACGTCAACCGCGCCGTGGACCTCGGGCAGCGCCGACTCGGAGGGCAGGCGCACATGGCGCACGCGAGCCTGCACACCGGCGCGCTCCAGATTGGCGTGGAAGGCGTCGAAGTCCTCGTGGCCCCGCCGGGCGTCGGGCGTGATCTCCTGGGGGCCGCGGTCGCCGCCGCCATGGGGGTCGATGGCCACCACCTCCACACCGGCCGGCGCGGCCGAGGCCAGCACGATGGTGGAGCGGCCGCGAAAGGAGCCGATCTCGACGATCCGCCCGCCGTCGCGCACCTCGCCGGCCGCGTCCCACAGGCGGCGTGCCTGCGCCTCGGTCAGCCAGCCGTCCACGCCCTGAAGGCGCGTCAGCACCTCGGCGAAGCCCGCCGCGGGCGCTGCCGCCCCGGTCAAGCTCACGCCCCGGCCGACCGGCGCCGGGCGCCCGCGACCCGCTCCTGCACCACCGCCAGCGTGGTGGACGCGGTCCGTTCCCAGGTGAACGTCTCGGCCCGGGCCAGCGCCGCCTCGCCGAGCCGCGTACGGAGCGCGTGGTCTTCCAACAGTTCCTTGACGCGGCGTCGCAGGTCGGCAGGGTCGCGGGCCAGGATGCCCGTCTCGCCGTCGACGATCGACTCGCGCAGGCCGCCGATCGCCACCGCGGCGCTCGGGGTCCCGCAGAGCGCCGCCTCCATCACGGTCAGCGACCAGCCCTCGGACATCGAGGCCGTCACGTGCAGCCAGGCCTGGCGATAGAGGTCGGCCTTGGTCTGCTCGTCGACATAGCCGTGGACGCGGACCCGCTCGCCCAGCCCGCGCCGGGCGATCTCGTCGTCGAGGGTCTCCCCATGGTCGCCATGGCCGGCGATGTCCAGGGTGGCCTCGGGCAGCTCGGTGAGCATGTCCAGCAGCACCTCGATGCGCTTGTAGGCCTTCAGGCGCCCCACGTACAGCAGGCGCGGCTCGGGGGCTCGCTCGCCCGGGCCGTAGGGGCCTGGTCCGACGCCGCAGTAGGCAATCGTGATGTTGCGCTCCGGGACGCCGTCGAGGGCGACCAGCTCCTGGCGCGCCGAGTCGGAGATGGTGAGGAACGGGACCCGGCGGTAGAGCAGCCGCAGCGGCAGCTCCTCCAGGGCGGCGCACAGCAGCCGGCCCAGGCGGGAGCCGAACTCGCCCATGTAGAGAGCCCGGTGCGGGTGGTTGACCAGCGCCACCCGCGGCTTGCGCAGCCACAGCGGGGTGAGGAACGTGATCCCGTTGATGACCTCGAAGACCACGTCGGCGTCGGCCCCGAGCCCGCGCATGACCGCCCAGGCGGCCCGCGGGAACACCGACCCGCGGCCACCCATCCGGTGCACGACCAGGTTCGGCGTGACCATCTCGACGGGCAGGCAGCCCGGGTACTCGCCCGCGACGAGCGTCACCTGGTGACCCCATAGGGCCCAGCGGACGATGTTCTCGTAGACGTTGGCGCCGGTCCCGCCGCCTTGGGGATGGGTCCAATCGCGGTCGGCCAGCACCAGGATCTTCAGCGGCCGGTCCTCGCCCGCGGGCGCGCCGCCGTTGCGGCCGTCCGCCGCGTCCGAAACCGCCCCCGCGTCGTCTGGCTCCACCTGGATGCCGCTTTCCATGCGGGCGAAAGGTACCTGACCGGGGCGGGCGGCAGTTACGATACCGCCGGTGCTGAGCCTTCCGACGTCGGCTGTCGCCGCCACGGCGAGCGGTGAGCGGGCGTCCGGCCTGACGCGCGTCTGGGGCTGGTGGTCGCGCCGGCCGACGCTCGCCGCCGCGGTCATCTACGCCTTCCTGGCGCTGGTCATGGTCGGCCAGGGACTCGCGCCCGGGCGGACGTTGTCGAGCTCGGACGGGCTCCTGAGCTCGGTGCCGTGGCAGGCGTCCAAGCCGGCCGACGTGCCCGGCCTGGGCACCAACTTCGAGCTGGCCGACGCCTCCAACGTGTTTCAGCCGATGCTGCGCTACACCCGGTCGCAGCTGCCGACGATCCCGCTGTGGAATCCCTACATGATGGCGGGGCGGCCGCTGCTGGCCGACGGGCAGTCGGCGGTCTTCTCGCCGTTCAGCGTCCCCTCCTACATCCTGCCGTTCTGGAAGTCGCTGGCGATCGCGGCGATGCTCAAGCTGTTCCTCGGCGCCCTGGGCGCGTTCCTGCTGGCGCGGGTCCTGGGCATGCGCTTCGGCGGCGCGCTGCTCACCGGCGTGGTGTTCGCGTTCGGGACGTTCTTCGTCGTGTGGCTGGCCTGGCCCTTGGCCAGCGTCTACGCCTTCATCGGTTGGACGCTGGCGCTCACCGAGCTGGTCGCCCGCCGCCCGGGGCGGCTGCCGGTCGCCGGCCTCGCCGCCGTGGTGGGCCTGCAGTTCCTGGGCGGCCACCCGGAGTCGAGCTTCCATCTGCTCTTCACGGCATCGGTGTTCTTCGTCTTCCGCGCGTTGTGGTGGCGGCGCCGGCGCGGCATGGCGTGGGGCGAGCTGATCCGGCCGGTGGCGGCATATGTGGTGGCGCTGGCTGCGGGCGCGGGCCTGGCCGCGCTCGTGCTGGCGCCGTTCCTGGAGTTCGTCCTGCACTCGGGCGATCTCTCGCACCGGCTCAACGCGGCCGCCGGCTTCTGGCCGCGCAAGTACCTGGGGGCCCTGTTCCTGCACGACTACTGGGGCCGCCCCACGCAGGTGGACCTCGCCTCGTTCATGCAGGTGCGCGGCTGGTACGCCGGCGCGGCGACGCTGATGCTGGCCGCCACCGCCCTGCTCGTGCGCCGCAGCGGCGAGCGATGGGCCGTCGCCATCTACGCGGCGTTCTGCACGTGCATGGTCGTGGGCATTCGCCCGGTGTTCAGCGTGGTCAGCGCGCTGCCCGGCTTCAGCGCCGCCCACAACGAGCGGCTGCTCATCTACGTGCTGCTCAGCCTCGCGCTACTGGCCGGCTGGGGGCTTGACGACCTCACCACGCTGCGCCTGCCCCGGCCCAGCCGCCGCGTCGTGCTCGCCGCCGCCGGGACGATCTTCCTGATCCCGGTCGTGTGGCTGGTGGCAGCCGGGAGCCTGGACCTGCACCACCTGGGCTCCGGGCTGAAGGTGGCCTGGGGGTTCGCCCATCCTCCCCCGCCACCGGTCGGCGTGGACGTCGAGGGCACCGTCACCGCCGCGATCGTCCGCGACAGCTCACTGGAGATCTGGCTGCCGTTGGCCGCCGCCGCCGTGGCGCTCATCGCGCTGCGGCTGCGCGCGAGCCGGCCCCTGCCCGCAGCGGTGTTCGTCGGCCTGATGGTGGCGCTGGTCGTCGTCGACCTGTTCCGGGCCAACATGGGCTTCAACCCGGCCATCCCCATCAAGCACGCCTCGCCGCCGGTGACCGGGGCGATCCGCTACCTGCAGACCCAGCGCCCCAACCGCTTCATCGGGGTGAGCCTGGAGCAGCTCACCCAGCCGCTCCCCTCCGACCTGTCGATGACGTTCGGCCTGTACGACGCCCGCGGCTATGACTTCCCGGTGGAGAAACGGTTCGACACCCTGTGGCGTCGCAACGTGGCTCCCGGGGTGGGCGACTTCACCCAGCCCGAGGAGTTCGCGGGGGCCACGCCGGCGGCGCTGCGGGCGCTGGATCTGCTCAGCGTGAAGGACCTGCTCATCGGCCCGCTGCAGGCGATCAAGTTCCCTCTGCGCGCGCCGGGTCTGAGCGTTGCCTACCACGGGTCAGACGGAGTGGTGTACCGCAACGCGAACGCGTTGCCGCGGGTGTTCGTCGTCGACCGCCAGGCGACGGTGCGCGGCGAGGAGCGCAGCTGGCGGCGGTGACCGCTCCCGCGTTCGACGGACGCGCGGTGGCGGTCACAGACACGCCGTTGCCCGGGCTGGCAGAGGCGCCCGCGGTGGGACCCGCGCCGGCGCCCGACCGGGACGAGCGCACGCCTCGTCTCCTACAGCGGGCAGCGCGCGGTCATCCGCGCCACCGCGACCGCGCCCAGCCTCGTGGTCCTCACCGACGACTTCTACCCCGGCTGGAGTGCGACCGTCGATGGCCATCCGGCCACCGTGCACCGGGTCGACTACCTGTTGCGCGGGGTGGCCGTGCCCGCCGGCAGCCACACGGTTGTGTTCAGCTACCAGCCGGCCAGCTGGACGGTGGGCTGGATCATCTCGGCGCTGTGCGCGCTCGGCCTGCTGGCCGCGGTCGCCACCGCGCTGGTGGCCCGGCGGCGCCGCGCGCCCGCGTGATGGCCGGGACGGGCTATACGCCGCAGGCGCTGGGGTCGCGCACCCGGGCGGCGGTGCACGCGCGCGGCTTGCGGCCGGTGGCCGGCGACCTGGCGCGCTGGGGGACGGCGGCGGTGCTGGGAGCCCCGTGGGTGCCGGCGGGCGCTCACGGCACGTTCGAGCTCGCCGGCGAGCGACACCGCTACCTCTACCACCGCTACAAGCTCAGCTGGCTGACCGAGCGCGCGGTCGAGGTCCCGGTGGCCCAGGCGGAGGTCGACCGGTGGGCGGGCGGGCGGATCCTGGAGGTCGGACACGTACTCGGCCACTATCGGCCGGGCTCCCACGTGGTCGTGGACAAGTACGAACGGGCGCCCGGCGTCCTCAACCTCGACGTCCTGGAGCTCGGCGACCTCGGACCCTTCGACCTGATCGTGGCCGTCTCGACCCTGGAGCACGTCGGCCACGACGAGTCCCCGCGCGACCCGGCGGCGGCACCGCGCGCGGTGGCTGCCCTGCGCGAGCGGCTGGCCCCCGGCGGGCGCCTGCTGGTGACGATCCCGGCCGGCTACAACCCGGCCTTCGATGCCGCCGTCGCCGACGGCGCGATCCCGACCCGGTCGCTCACCGCGCTGCGGCGAACGGGCAGTGGCACCCGGTGGCGGGAGGTGACGCCCGCCGAGGCATGGCGAGCGCCGTATGACTTCCTGCTCTACCGCGCCCGGGCCGTGCTGTTCGCCGTCATCGAGCGCGGGCTCTGATGATCCGCCACAGCGCCAGCGCGAGCAGGACGACGGCGGTCACCCCCAGCCAGTGCGCGCCGATCGTCTGGGTGGCGTAGCCAAAGCCATATCCGCCCTGGTTGTGGGGCTGCGCCACGGCGTAGGCCGCGGGGACCGCGAGCCCGAGCAGCACCGCGGCGGCCACGATCAGCGTCCGCGTCGCGAAGGCGCGCCACAGGAGGAACGTGAGCAGCACGAACAACGCCGCGCCGGCACGGATCGCGAAGAGGTAGCCCAGGGGGATCGCCAGCGCCAAGGCCAGCGCCGCCGCCGCGGGCAGGGAGCGGCGCGCGCCGTGCTCGCCGGCGGTTGCCGGATCGGGCGCGGGGCCCGACGCGGGCGCGGGGGCGCCCGCAGGCGCCGAGTCACGTGAGGGCGCGGGCAGGGTCGGGCGCCGGAACGCCCCGAAGGCCAGCAGCGCCAGGATCACCGCACAGGCCACCCCGGAGACGACGTAGCTCTTGTTGACCCCGCTCTGGGGCCCGAAGGTGAAGGCCACCCGCGTACAGCCGGCGGGCGCGAGCCAGCCGTTGGCGTAGCCGTCCACGACCCGGGGCGCGCCGAGAGAGCGGCCGTTGCACGTGGCCTGCCAGCCGGCGTCATAGCTCTCGCCGAGCACCAGCCACGAGGGCGCGGTGAGCGCCACCTTGACGCCGTCGACCGAGCTGTTGCCCAGCCGGCCCGGATCGACCACGCGCCCGGTGGCCGACCCGGAGGCCGCCACCGGCGCGGGCGCCGCTGAAGCGAGTTGCAGGAGGTCCACGCTGAACGTCCCTGGCAACGAGGCGATGTGCTGAACGCCGGCGCCCATGTGCACGACGCCGCAGCCGCGCGCCGGGAGCGGACGCCCGCTGTCGAGCTGGGCCACGGTGCCCTCGGGGACGAGTGGGACCCGGAGCCCGCCGACCGAGATCGCCACCGACCCACAGCCCGCCTGGAGCGGCCCGGTGGTCGGGATGGCCGGGGCCGTCAGGCCCGGGACGATCACGGCGCCGATGCCGACCGCCTGGACGCGGCGCTGGGCGGCGCTCGTCTGAGGGGCGAACGCCGACGCCACCACGGTGATCCGGAATGACCTGGCGCTCACCGGACGCGGCAGCGTCACCTCACCGGCGGCCCCGACCGCGAGCGAGCCGGTCTCACCGCCGGGCCAGCTCACGCGCACGCGCGTCGGGCGGCGCACCGCGGCCGACGAGGGCGTGAGGCGAAGCTGCGCGACCCGGAGCGGCCGCGGCGTGGACCAGCCGATCCACGGCGCCGGAGCCGCCGACCCGCGGTCAAAGCCGATCCAGCCCGTCCGTGCGCCGGAGCCCGACGCCGGCGCGAAGGCGCGCGACGCGCGGTAGCCCGGTAGGTCGTCGAAGCGGCTGGAGGAATCGAAGCGGTCCGCTCCCCGATACCCGGCCAGGCGATCGAGCGCGGAGTCCGGCGTGCTCACGGCGGCCTGGACCCAGGCGCTGGGTGTGTAGGTGCGGGCGGCGGGAGCGAAGATGATCCGCTGGATCTGCTGCTCGGCGTCACCGCGGTCAGACGGCTGGTCCAGCAGCGTGTTGGTGCCATAGGGGTTGCGCTGGAACGGGTCGTCGCCGGTGGCGCGCTCGAACAGGTAGCTCAGGCTGTCGTGGCTGAGATCCGTCCCGGCGAGGTCGCGGGCCACCACGGCCGGCGACCGCAGCCACTGGCGCACGTGGAAGCCGGGGATCCGGATCTCGCGGAACCCGCCGGCGCCGGCGAGGCCCGTCGGCGGCTGGCGCAGCCCATCGATGGTGAACCGCAGCGCGCTGACCGAGCGAAGGTGCAGCGGGATCCGAGTCCATCCCGGGCCCACTTTGTGATGGATCCCGTTGACGTCGACCTCGGTCACCGTGCCGTGGGGGTCGTTGAGGGGGTAGACGTCGACGTAGGGGACCGCGCGAGGCGCGGTGAAGCCGACTTCCATCCAGCGGTCGGCCACCGGCAGGTTGCGGTCGGCCACCCAGCCGGTCTGCAGGCTGCCGTCGAAGGCGGCGATCGGCCCGGTCTCGGGGAACTGCAGCTCCCCGGGCTGAACCGGCGTGCGCAGGTAGCGGGCTCCCTGCAATGCCGCCACCGTCTGTCCGTTGGTCCCGGGATCCGGGAACGGGTCGATCTCCGCGGCGCCGACCGGGATCGGCGTGCCCGCGGGCAGGGTGGCGCCCTGGTTCTGCTGCGTGGACTCGGGGAGGAACTCCTGGCGGCGGTTGGAGTCGCCGACGACGATGTTCGCGCCGCGCGCCGCCAGCGCGCGCATCTGCGCGGAGGTCTGGTCGCCGGCGTAGAGGATCGCGGCGGTGGACGGCAGCGTCCCGAAGGCGGCCATGGCGGCCAGGGAGCGGGCGCTGCCGTCGACGACCGTGGGGTTGGCCACGGGGTCGACGTGGACGATGCCGCGCCCGGCGGGAATGTCGTAGCGACGCACCTGGGGCAGTGAGGCCCCGGCTCCGATATCGCCCTCGGCGGCGGGGTGGTGCGTCACCGGCCCGTAGCTCTGCGACGGGGTGGCCAGCCCCTGGCCGGCGAGCACCTGGGCGGCCGTGGCGGGGGCGAGCGCCCCGCTGCGCGAGATGTCGTCGTCGGTCCCGGTGATCACGGCCCGAGCGCCGATGAGCCGGAGCAGCGGCGACAGCTCGCCCGGCACCAGACGGTTCTGCTGGACGAGGTCGTCGATGGTGGTCAGCAGGTCGACGGCGTGCAGGTCCGAGTACGGCGTCTCATAGCGAACCGCCACCGGCTTGGAGGTCAGCCGCGGGAGGATGGCGTCCAGCGTGCCGCCCCAGTTGTAGTAGCCGAAGATCTGGCCCGGGAGCACGATCGCGCGCGCGTTGGCGGGCAGCGTGCGGTCAAGGCCCTGCGCGGCCTGCGTCCAGGCAGCGGGAATCCGCTTGTAGGAGAGCTGGGTGTCGATCGCCTGGCCGCGGATGAGCGGCAGCGAGGCCAGCACCACCAGGGCGACGATCGCAACCGGCGCCGCCACCAGAGCGGTGCGGCGCACGCGGACGTCGTCCAGCGCGCGGATCCGCCGCAGCGCATGGGCGAAGCCGATGCCGAGCAGGCCCGCGACCCCGACGGCGACGAGCGGGGCCGCCTTGTTGGTGGTGCGCATGAAGCTCAGCACGAAGATGTGGTGATAGATCCAGTCCATCGTCCCCCGGACCGGTGTGCCGTCGGGGAAGCCCGCGGTCTCGATCACCGCGCCCACCACGACGAGCAGCAGCAGGAACGGCCCGTAGCTCAGCCGCCGGGCACGGACGAAGCCGGCCACCGCCAGCGCGGGGACCAGTAAGGACGCGGTCACCACCAGGGGGTTGAAGAGCAGGGATCCCCCGTCGGAGAAGAACGGCCGGCTGACCCCGAACCCCACGCCGATGTACGACGTCCAGTAGCCCATCAGCCGCAGGGACTCGGTGATGCTGTTGGTGCCCCAGATCGTGCCCGGCTGCTCGGTGAACTGGAGGAAATCGATGCCGTACTTCACGTGGACGAGGACGGGCACGATCCACCACAGCGAGGCGAGGACGCCGAGCACGCCGACGCGGATGAGGAAGCCGCCGCTATCGCGCCAGCGCACCGTCCCCACGGCCGGCTCGTAGAGGAGCAACACAAGCGGTCCGACCAGCATCCAACCGACGACGGCGGCGTTGACGCCGCCGCCCGAGGAGGTGAGCACGAGCGCGAAGGCGCCGGCCCAGAACCACGGCCGCCAGCCACGCCACCCTCGCGTCGTCCGCAGCCCGTGATGGGTGATGAGCAGGAGCCACGGCAGCGCCGCGTAGCCCAGCAGGGTGATGGTGGTGCGCGCCGTGAACACGGTGATGTACGGGTTGAGGAGGTAGAAGGCGGCGGCGACCACGTGGGCGACGCCCCGCGGGCGGCCGATCAGCGCGTCCAGCAGCCGCAGCAATCCCCACACCGACAGCGCGAAGAGGAGGCCGATCCAGATCCGCTCGACCACCCAGGCGCCCAGCCCGGCGGCGTGCAGCACGGCGAAGAACGGTCCCATCGGCCACAGATAGCCGCTGTACTGCGCGCTGTGGACCTCGCCCAGGTCGGTGGTGGGGGCCCATGCCGCGGCGACCTGGGAGAGGAAGCGCCCCGGGTCGACGTGGAGGTCGATCTTGGTGTCGGCGGTGGCCCAGCCCGGGTGCTGCCAGAACGCCAGGGCGAAGGCGAAGGCGATGAAGCCGAGCGTGATCGCGCGGTCGGACCGCAGTCGCCGCATCACGGGGCGGACGGGACCGGCGGGGCCAGCCTGGCCTGATGGGCGCGCGCCAGCCTCGCCTCGGCGGGATCGATCGGCTGCGCGGCGAACGCGAGCACGGTCCAGGCGTCGATGTTCAGCGGCTCGGCCCGCGCCACGCCCTCCGCCGTGCGCACGGCCGCGGCGTCGCGGCCCGCCCGTGTCTGCGCCTGCGAGCGCAGCAGCGCGATGTCCCGGTCCGGGTTCAGCGTCCCCGCGGTATCGAGCAGGTTCAGGATCCGCGCGGTGAGGGCGGGAGACGGGGTGCCGCTGCCGTCGATCAGCGCCGTCGCGCGATTCTCGTCGTGGGCCTGGACCGTGCCCAGGGCAAACCACGCGCACAGCACCACGGCGCCGGCGGCGAGCAGCCAGCGCAGCGGCGAGCCGTGGCCCGTCGCGGGGCCTCCCTGCGCGCCGTCGGGCCCGGCGGCGCCCGCGCCGAACGCGGCGGGCAGCGCCAGCAGCGAGCCGGCGAGGATGATCGCGACCAGCGTCACCGCGGGCATCTCCCAGTCCCAATCGAGCGGCGAGTGGGCCAGCCACACCACGCAGGCGGCGATGGCCCCGGCGGCAGCGCCCGGCGCGGCCCGGTAGGCGGCCCGCGCGGCGAGCCCCACCCCGGCGAGGAAGGCGGCGAGCAGCGCCAGCCCCACGATGCCCAGCTCGGCGAGGGTCTGGAGCTCCAGTGAGTGGGCGTCCTGGGCGCCCTCGGCGAACGGCCGCCAGCGCAGCCAGTCCACGGCCCAACCGCCGGCCCCCACCCCGTGCACCGGCTCAGAGCCGAATGCCCTCAGCGCCACTCGCCAGTACGCGTAGCGGTTGCTCTGCAGCGACACCAGCCGGGACGAGCCGCCCTGCAGCGGCTGGGCCGACTGCTCATGGGCGCCGAGCACGATCGCCAGCCCGAGTCCGGCGCAGATCACGACCGTGGCCAGCAGCGGCGCCCGCGCGGGGAGACGCACGCGGGCGTCGGAGGCATCGCGGCAGAGCCGGCGCTGGGCGAGCGCCGCCAGCGCCGTGATCACGATCAGCGCGACGAGCACGACGGCCCCGCCGCGCTCGCGTGAGGACGCCGAACCGGCCAACGAGGTCACGCCGTTGAACGGGGCCGCGACCAGGGCGGCGAGGACGCCGGCGGCCAAGGTGGTGGCGATGGCGCGCGCCTGGGCCCGCTCGGGCGCGACCACGACGAGGGTCACCAGGCCGGCGACGCAGGCAAACAGCGCCCCCCGGGAGAAGCTGATGTACAGGCCCAGTCCCAGGGCGGGGGCGGCCGCGGCGGCGGCGACGCGCACGCCGGTGGGGCGCGAGCGGTCCCCCGCCAGACGCGTCGCCAGCACGAAGCCGAGCGCCGCCAGCTCGCCCATCGCGTTCCAGTAGGTGAGCGGCTGCTCGAGGCGGCCCTGGGCGCTCACCGAGCGCGCAAAGTGCAGCACGCCCGGCAGCAGCCGCTCCGACAGCCCGTAGCCGATCACGATCAGCATGCCGGCGGCCAGCGCGGGCTCGACCGCCCGCTGCGCGGCACGCGTGCGCAGAAGTACCGCCGCGGACACCAGTACTCCCAGGTACATGAGCACGCGCTGCCCGTCGTGATAGGCCGTTCCCGCCACCGGCGCCCACGTGAGCGACAGCAGTGTCCATGCCCCCAGGAGCGCCAGCGCGATCACGGCCATCCGGGCCGGGTGGGACGGGCGCGATCCGTCTCCACTCGTGACCAGACGCGGGTAGACGACCGCGGTCACCACCACGAGCAGCCATGCGGCCACGCCGGCCCACGCCCGCGGGCCGTCGAAGTAGCCCCCGGCGAAGAAGGCGAGTGCGGTGGGCCCGGCGAGGAGCGCGACGCGGGCCGCGTCGGCGAGCCGGTCAGCGGCCGGCCGAGGCCGGTTGGTGCGCGGGAGGTGGGGTGTGGGCGTGTCGAGCGTCGCGGGCACGGCGGGTCGGCGCCATCAGTGCTGCGCGTCGCGCACGGCGCGACGCACGAGGCGCGTGGTGGCCAGGGGCTGACGGTCGCCCCCGCCCGGCCGGCCCTCCGCGGCGATGGCCTGCTCGACCTCGGTCGCCATCGCGGCCCGGAAGCCGGCCGCGTCGAAGCGCCGGGCGTTACGCGTGCACGCCACGGGATCGACCGCACCGTCATCGAACGTCCGCACCGCCTCGACCAGCTCCTCCGGCCCACCGGACCACAGACGACCGGTCACCCCGTCCACGATCGTCTCCAGGGCGCCGCCCCCACGGCGGGCGATCACGGGCCGGCCCGCGGCCTGGGACTCCACGGCGGCGATCCCGAACTCCTCGACGGCGGTCACGATCAGCGCACGCGCCCCCTGGAGGATCTCGGCGACCGCGGTGTCGCTCAGCCGCCCCGTGAAGTGGATGTTGGGGCGCGAATCCCGCCGCAGCCGCCGCGCATCGGGACCGTCGCCGACCACGATCAGCGGCAGGCCCAGGTCGTTGAACGCCTCGATGGCCACGTCGATCTGCTTGTGAGCCATGAGCTCAGACAGGATCACGTAGTGCTCTCCCACCGGGCCCGGGGAGAAGCGGGCGGTCACGACCGGCGGATAGACGATCGAGGCCTCGCGGCCGAAGTAGGCCTTGATCCGCGCCCGCGTGGTCTGGGAGTTGGCCACGTAGCGGTTGGTGCGCTGGGCCGCGATCCAATCCCACTGACGCCAGCGCCGGAAGGTGCCGCGCAGGAACGTCCGGGCCACGGGGTTGCGCACCCGCCCGAGCGTCTGGTCACGATCGTTCCAGGCATAGCGAAACGGGTTGTGGCAGTAGCTGACGTGAACCGTGTGCTCGTCGCACAGGATCGCGTGCGCCCACGCCGACGAGCTGGACACCACGAGGTCGTACTCGGACAGGTCAAAGGACTCGATCGCCGCCGGGTACAGCGGCAGCAGCGCGCGGAAGGTGCGCGCCGACGGCCGCAGGCGCTGGAGGAACGAGCTGTGGACCGTGCGGCCCGAGAAGCGGCCCTCGGTGCCCTCCTCGTCGTAGACCGCGGTGTAGATCGGGGCGTCGGGCCACATCGTGCACAGCTCGGTGAAGACCCGCTCGGCGCCGCGGACGTCGAGCAGGAAGTCGTGGACCAGCGCAACCCTCGGAGCGGTCCCCGGGGTCGTCGAGGGGGCATGCGCCATGGCGGCGCAGTGTATGGATTGGTCCACTCGGGACACAACCCGGTACCGGTCGCGACCACTAGCTTTGCGCCTGACGCCGATGCCCACACCGGATCCGCCATCGCCCGACGCCTTTGCGCTCGTCACGGTCACGCACAACTCGGCCGCCGCGCTGCGCGCCCTGCTGGTGTCGGCTGCGCGGCACCTCCCGGGCGTGCGGGTCGTCGTGGTCGACAACGCCTCGGGCGACGACAGCGTGGCCGTGGCCGGCGGGTTCCCCCAGGCCGTGGTCGTCGCACTGAGCGAGAACATCGGGTTCGGCCGCGCCAACAACCGCGGGCTGGCTGAGGTGTCCGAGCCGGTGGCCGTGCTGGTCAACCCCGACGTGGAGGTGCTCGACGGCTCCATATGGGCGCTGGCCGCCGAGGCCGCAGCGGGGCCCGAGCGGCTGCTCGCTCCGCTGGTGCTGTATCCCGACGGGTCGCGCCAGGACACCGTGCACCCGATGCCGGCCGGCGCGGCCGACCTCGTCCGGGTGTTCGTCTCGCCGTCGCTCGTGCCGGGCCGCGCGGGCGCCTGGCTGGCGCCGTGGCGGTCGGCGTCGCCGCGGCGGGTGGGCTGGGCGGTCGGGTGCGCGCTGGCCGCCCGCACCGAGACGCTGCGGCGGCTGGGGCCGTTTGACGAGACGATCTTCCTGTACGGCGAGGACATGGAGCTCGGCCTGCGCGCGGGCGCCGGCGGCGTGCCGACGTGGTTCTGGCCCGCGGCCAGGGTCCGTCACCACCGCGCCCACTCCTCGCAGCTCGCCTTCGGCGGCGAGCCCGTCGCGCGGCTGGCCGCGGCCCGCCACGACGTCGTGCGCCGGCGCCTGGGCCGGCGGCGGGCGGCGCTCGACGACGCGCTCCAGGCACTGACCTTCGCCACCCGGATCGCGGTCAAGACGGCATTGCGCCGGCCGGCCGGACGCGAGCGCGCCCAGCTGCGGGCGCTGCACTCCGCGCGCCGGGGCGGCGCCGGGCCATGAGACGCCGGGAGGCGCTCGGGGCGGCCGCGGCCGTCGCGGCGATCGTCGTCGGCGTGATCCTGGTGCTCACCAGCTCGGGGTCACAGCGCGCGCATCCCCGGGTGCGGCCGGCGGCACCGCTGCGAGCCGCCCTGGCCGCGCCCGCCGGCCAGGTGTTCGGCATCAACGTCAATCGCGTCTTCAACGACCTGACCTACAGCCAGCCGCAGATCGACGCGCAGCTTGCGGCGGTCAAGGCCACGGGGGCCACGGTGGCGCGCAGCGACGCGTTGTGGGAGGCCACCGAGCCGCAGGCGCCCGTCAACGGGCAGCACCACTACGACTGGTCCTTCGATGACCGGGTCGCCGCCTCGCTGGCGGCGCACGGCCTGACGTGGCTGCCGATCATCGACTACACCGCCCCGTGGGCGGAGTCGGTGCCCGGCCAGGATCACTCGCCGCCGCGCTCGCCGGCCGACTTCGCCGCCTACGCCGGGGCGTTCGCCGCGCGCTACGGGAGCGGCGGCGCGTTCTGGCACGCCCATCCGGAACTGACCGCGGCGCCCGTGACCGCGATCGAGATCTGGAACGAGCCCGACAACCCGGAGTTCTGGACGCCGAGCCCCGTGGCGGCCGCCTACGCACGCATGTACCTGGACGCGCGGGCGGCGATCGACGCGGCCAACCCGGCGATCCGGGTACTCGTCGGCGGCCTCACCAATGCGTCGGCGTTCCTGCCCGAGATGGTGCGCGCCGCGCCCCAGCTGCGCGGCCATGTCGACGGCGTGGCGCTGCACCCCTACGGCAATCCCGCCGTCGTGCTGGCGCGGGTGCGCGGGGCGCGCGCCGCCCTGGTCAGCCTGGGCATGGGCGCCGTGCCGCTGTACGTGACCGAGTTCGGGTGGACAACCCAGCCCGCCGGGGCCATCAACCACGCCCCCGCGAGCCGGCGCCCCGCGGACATCGAGAGCGTGCTGCAGTCACTCGGGCACCTCGACTGCGGGCTGGCGGCGACCGTGCTCTACACCTGGGTGACGCCGGAGCGCGACGCCTCCGACGGCCAGGACTGGTACGGCATCGCCAACCCCACGGACCCGAGCGCGGCCACACCCGACACCGACGCGTTCACCGCCGGACTGCGCGCCGCCGTCGCGCCGGACGCGGCGCCGCCGCCGGGCTGCTAGGCCGTCACGAGGCCCCTACTTGATGCAGCTCGTGGCGACAGCGCCCTTGCGCTTGCAGCCCTCGAGCGTGAGCGCGGCGGTCTTGAACGCCTGCAGGGCGGGCTTGACCGTCACGTTGCCGTTGTGGAACCCGAGCAGTCCGGAGAAGTTGAAGGGGCCGGTGTTGGGGTCCTCCTGGCCCATCCACGTGTACCAGTAGAAGGCGCTGAGATGCAGCGAGAGGCGCTGCTCACCGATGAGCGGCAGCAGCGTGGAGATGTTGTGCGCCTGGCCGGCCTGGGTGGTGATGAAGTCGAACTTGGCGTTGGTCTTGCCCTTGGCCGATGGCCAGCTGATCTCAGTCGCCATCAGCGGCTTGGCGCCGTCGCCGAAGCGCGACATGGCGTGGCGGACGAAGCGCATGAACTCGATGACGTTGGCCGGGATCTTGGTGAAGCCGTTGACCGACACGACGTCGAACAGGTTCTTGGCGCCCTTGACCTTGTAGACCTGGCCCAGCGAAATCCACGCGGTGTTGGTGAGCGCGCCGAGCACCACCTGGGCGCCCGGGTCGGCCTTCTTGACCGCGGCGTGGGCCACCTTCAGGAAGGACACGTAGCTTGAGGCGAACGGCTGCTTCCAGTAGTAGGCGAGGTTCGGCTCGTTCCAGATCTGCCAGGACCGGATCGGCATCTTGGGGATCGCGGGGTTGTCGCGCCAGAAGCTCCCCTTCGGGCCATAGCGGCCGATGAGCGCGGTCAGATAGGCGGCGTAGGGCGGGTAGTCGCGCGGGTAGTCGACCCCGTGGTCATTGTCAACGGCATCCCACTGAGGGGTGTAGAGGACGGTGGGGAGCACCGTGACGCGCGCCCGGGCCGCGTCGCCGACGACCATGTCGCTGAACTGAAAGTTCGTCGGCACGCCGCCCACGTCAGTGAAGTTCGCCTTCTGCTCGGCGGGGACGTCGGCGTCGGTCTTGTAGGGCTGCGCCGACGCCCAGCTGAAGGCCACGCGGACGCTCTGCACGCCGTTGGACACCATGGTCGTCAGCTGGTTGGAGAAGTTGATCGGCGTGCCGGAGCCGAACATCGGGCCGTCGACGTCGACGCCGACGAAGCCCTGGGGCACCGGGGCGGGCACCGTGCTCGTGGTGGGCGTGCTCGTCTTGGACGTGCTCTTGGGCGCCCCGGTCGCGCCCGCGCCCGTGGCCAAGGCGGCCGCGAGCACGAGGGCAGCGGCCAGCGACAACAGCAGTCCGGTCAGTCGAGGGCGGTCCGCGAACCTCCTTGCGCGCAGCGGCATGGCGGCGCAGTGTAATCAGGTGCGCTCAGGTACGGCGCAGGCGGGCGCGGAGCCCCAGTCCGACGCCCACGAGCACGAAGCCCAGCGTGGCGGCCAGCCAGCCGTCATATCCGGTGTGGGGCAGCTGTCCGCTGGTGCTCGACGCGATCGTCGCCGTCGGCGTGGTGGGGTCGCTCGCCGTCGAGGTGCTCGCCACCGGGGTCACGCTCGTCGTCGGCGTGGGCGGCGGGGTGCTGGTAGCCGGCGCGCTCGACGTCGTGGGCGCGCTGGTGGTCGTCGTCTTGGGCTTGCTCTTGCCCGGGGAGGTCCCGGCGAACGGGTCGGTGTACTGCTGGTCACCGGCGGAGCCGCCACCGCCGGCAAGCGTCACCGCGGGGACGGCGAGGGCCAGAGCGCCGAGCAACAGCATGCAGGTCACCAACCAACGGGGGGTGCGCACCCATGCGAGTATGGCAACCGCGGTGGCGTCGCGCACGCTTACACCCCAAACCGTCGTTTTGCAGGATCTCTTGCAGAACCAGGAGTTGTGTCGGCGCGGGCGACGGGTCATGTTAGGGTGGCTGCCGCCGTACCCCCAGCCGTCGTAAATCGGGCGTCCCCGCGCCCTCCTCTCTGGTGATCGACGCCCCGCGCGGGGCGCGGTGCCGCACGTCCACAGCCCCCGTGTCCCGCTCTCACAGACTTACTCGCGCCGTCGTTGCCGCCGCGGTGTCGGCCGCGCTGCTCGGAACCGGCCTGACCGCCCCCAGCTCGGGCGATCTTCAGAGCCAGATTGCGGGCACGCGGTCGGCAGCCGCCTCGCTACGGGCCGAGATCGCCGCCGACTCGCAGCAGATCGCCAACACCAGCAACGGCGTCGCCAACGCGGAGGCGCGTCTGTCCGCGATCCAGGAGCGACTCAACGCACGCGTGGCCGAGCTCAAGTCCGTCCAGGCCCAGCTGCTGGCCGCGCGCAACCACCTCGTCGACCTCGAGAACCGCCTCCACGCGGCCACCACCGCGCTGTCGGCCAACCTGGTCTCGAGCTACGAGAGTGGCCAGCCCAACATCGTGTCGGTGATCCTCAGCTCCAAGGGCTTCTCGGACCTGCTCAACCAGATGGGGTTCATGTCCCGGGTGGCGCACCAGGACGCCAACATCCTCAAGTTCACCCGGACCGCGCGAGCAGAGGTGGCCCGCCAGGCCACGGCCCTCGAGGGCCTGGAGACGCGCGACCGGACGCTCGCGGCGGAGATCCTCACCCAGCGCAACCACGCGGCGGCGCTGCGCACGGCACTGCTGCACCAGCAGATCGCCGAGGAGAGCAAGCGCGCCGACACCACCGCCCGCTACGACGCGGTCAAGGGCCATCTCGGCTCGCTGCAGGCGCGGCTGAACCGAATGGAAAAGGCCGCCGCGGAGGCCGCCACCCGCGCCGCCGCGACCGGCAACGCCAATGTCGGCGGGATCGCCGTCAACACCGGCGGCATGGTCCAGCCCCCGGCTGGCGCGCCCGAGGCGGTCCGGCAGGTGATCGCCGCCGGCAACGCGATCGCGACGCTGCCCTACATCTATGGCGGCGGGCATGCCTCCTTCCACGCCGACGGCTATGACTGCTCAGGCTCGGTCAGCTATGCGCTCGCGGCGGCGGGCCTGGTCAGCTCGCCGATGGTGTCCGGGGACTTCGAGAGCTGGGGTGAGGCCGGCCCGGGTCGCTGGATCACGATCTATGCCAACGCCGGGCACGTGTGGATGGAGGTCGCCGGCTGGCGCTTTGACACCGTGGCCCTAGCCGAGAGCGGGACCCGCTGGGCGCGGGGCGGCGGGGAGTTCTCCGGCTTCGTGGTCCGCCACCCGGCCGGCCTGTAGCAGCGACGGACTGGCGGGGATCGGTCGTCGGCCCCGCCGCGTGCCCGGCGCCGGCCCACTCGCCCCGGCCGGCGGACGGGGAGGCTCTGAATCCTCCGAGCCCGCCGTTGGCCGGGGTGCCTCATCGGTGAAGTAGCGAACCGCCAGCAGCAGGACGGCCGGGACCGCCACGATCGCCAGCATGGCCAGGAACCAGAGCTGGCCCGCGTCGGTGCCCTCGCCCAGCGTGTGGACGATGCCGGCGATCCAGGCCAGCGCCGTGAAGCGGTGCAGCTTGCGCCAGCGATTGGCGCCGATCGCGTGCCGGGCGTAATACGAGAGGCCCAGGGCGACGAGCGCCCAGCCGCCGATGATCCCGATCGAGGTCCAGAGCGTCTTGTAGCTCCAGTCAAAGGGCAGGGCGATGTCGGCCAGCGTCGGGCTCAGCACATGATCGCCCAGTAGCGAGACGCCGTGGACGGCGAGCGCGACAAGGGTCGCCAGGGACAGCACCTCGTGCAGCGCGAGCAGGTCGGGGCGGCGCGCGCGCATCATCCTCAGGCTCATGACCAGGCCGATGGAGACGGCGAGGCTGGCGAGCACGAGCGACACGATGCCCGCAGCGCGGCTGGTGATCCAGAACAGATGGGGACTCGCGGAGGTGGCGATGGTCATCGGGACTCCAGATGGGGGCGGGCCAGGCGGTCGCCGGCGACGAACGCGGCCCGGGTGGCGGTGGTGGGTTGGGTCGAGCTCGCGCCGCCGCGGTAGGTGACGGTGAAGGCGCTTCCCTGCGCCGAGAGCGATGACGGGAAGGCGGTGGCCGCCGGCGCCGGCGGGTTGGACACGAACGTCCTGCCGGTGGCGGCGAGGTTGATCTTGGTGGTCTTCCAGCCGCGGCCCTCGATGGTTCCGCGATGGCCGTTGGTCGTCGTGGCCGCCGCGGCGCGGAAACCCGCCGAGCCGAAGTCGGCCAGCGGCAGCGTGTGGCAGCTCCATGAGCTCGAGCACACCGACGGGGCCTCGAGGATCCATTCGGCCGAGGTGGTGTCCACGACCGCGGGGTGCAGGCGCTTGGCGAACGACCTGTGCCTGGTGAGGTCGGACAGCGTCACCGTGACCTCTTTGCCCGTGACCGTCACGGCGGCGCGGACTCGGTCGCCGGGGCGCACGGTGAGCTTGATTGGGTGTGAGGCCGCCGGGACGAGCTCATACCAGGCATCCGACACCGCCCGGCCCGACGCGGTGCAGTCAGACTCGGTGCCGATCTGCTCGAGCGCCTGGGAGCTCAGGTCATAGCCGCCGACGCCGACCCACATCGACGAGTACGTCGCCTGGCCGCGGGTGCACGTGGCCTGCGGCTGTGTCCACGTGCCGGCGACGCGGGTGAAGTGCACGCCGCTGCGGTGGACGGCATAGCCGGCCCAGTTCGAGCTCTGCGTGCTGTCCGCGAAGGCCGCGGGGGCGCTTGCCAGCGACGCAAACGCGATCACCGCCAGCGCGGCCCAGCGACGGGTCATGACTTGCCCGCCGACGCCAGGATCGCGGAGGCCTTGCCCTGGAGGTCGTACATGGTGACCGTGGCCCCGTTGGCGGTGACCGTGACCTTCTTGCCGACCTGCTCGGCGATGTCCAGCGCGGCGCGGCTGCCCTGACGGGAGTCGCCGCCCGGGCCGCCGAACCCGCCGAAGCCGCCCGAGCCATCGTCGACGAGCCAGCGCAGGCGGCCGTTGCGGACCTCCATCGCCAGCCACTGAGCGCTCACCGTGCTCTCGCGCCCGGAGAACCCACCCAGGCCGGCGACGTTGGCGTCCGTGGCGAGGATCGCGGCCGCGGCGCTGCTCTGGCTCTCGACGCCGATGGCGCCGCCGCCGTGGGCCTTGGCGTACTGGGCCGCGGCGTTGAGGCTGGTGGAGTCGCTGCCGAACGCACCGCCACCGCCCGGGGCGCCGAAGCCGCCGCCGCCGAAGCCGGGGCGCCGGAAGCCGAAGCCACCCGAGCCCGACTGCGACTGGGACTGGGGATTGGTGAACAGACCCTGGACGCCGCTGCCGGAGGCGCCAGGAGGCGCGAAGGCGGCGGCGCCGGGGTGGCCACCCGGGAAGCGGAAGGCGCGCCCGCGGCCGGACCCGCCGAAGCGGCCCCCGCCCGGCCCGCCGAAGCCGCCGTTCTGCGCGCTGGCGGGCCCGCCGGCCGGGAACGTGGCGACCGTGGCATGCCCGATCGTCTCAGCGGCCCAGGTGGCCGGCGCGGCCAGCAGGGCCGCCAGCGCCACCGCCATGACCGCGGCACGCAGGCGCGGGGACAGCTGCACCGCCACCAGGACGGCGCACACGGCCCCGACGGCGATGATCAGCGGCTTGGCCCAGGAGAGGTCACCGGCGATGTTGCCGAGCACCACGAGCTCGGTGACCACTCCGGCGGCGATCGCAGCCGGCGCCGCGATCCGGGCCGCCCGGCCGCCCGACAGCGCCTCACCGACGCCCGCCCCGAGAAGCATGGCGGTGAACGGCGCCAGGAAGGAGACGTAGTAGGGGTGGAAGATCCCCGAGGCGTAGCTGAAGACCACCGCGCTCACCAGGAAGGCGCCGCCGACGGCGATCAGCCATCCGGTGCGTGGGTCGCTTCGGCGCAGCCGCGTGGCCACGAGCACGCCGAGGCCGGCCACGACGGCAAAACCGAGCAGCCAGCCGGCCTGGTCGCCCAGGCCCGAGGAGAGCAGACGGAACACGCCGGTGGGCCCGCCGAAGGCGCCGCCGCCCCCGCCGCCCCCGCCGAAGCCGGCGCCCGGCGCGCCGGTCTGGCCCGTGACCCGGCCCAGGCCGTTGTAGTTGAAGATCAGCGACCACACGCTGTTGTCCGCGGTGCCGCTGATCCACGGCCGGTCCGCCGCCGGGGTCAAGGTCACGAGCAGGGGCCAGACGAGCCCGACCACGGCCAGGGAGACGCCGCCGGCCAGGAGCTGGCGGATCGCCGCGATACGCCCACGAGGGGCCACCCAGAGGTAGGCGAGGGCGATCCCAGGCACCACGAACAGCGCCACCGCCATCTTGGCCTCGAAGCCGAGGCCGATGCACACGCCGCACCACACCAGCCACCGCGTGCGGCCATCCTCCAGCGCGCGCACGGCGAACCACAGGGCGGCCACGCAGCAGAGCACGAGCAGCTCGTCGGGGTTGTTGTGGCGCGACATGGCGACCGCGATCGGGGTGGTGGCCAGCGCGACCCCGGCCGCGAAACCCGCGGGGCGGCCGAAGCGTCGGCGCGTGAGGTCATAGGTGAGCGCAGCTGCCGCGGCGCCCATGAGCGCCTGTGGGACGAGGAGACTCAGCGGGTGAAAACCGAACACCCGCGCCGACAGCGCCTGCACCCACAGCGAGAGCGGCGGCTTGTCGACCGTCATCAGACCGGTCTTGTCCAGGGAGGCGAACAGGAAGTCGTGCCAGCTCGTGGTCATCGAGCGCACGGCGGCTGAGTAGTAGGTGTTCGCCCAGCCGTTGATGCTGAGGCCCCATAGGTTGAGAACCCCGGCGAGGCCGACGACGGCAAGGAGCTCGGGGCGGGTCCGCAGGCCCTGGAGCCAGGCCGGGACGGTGCGGCCCTGGACCCAGGCAGGGCGCAGGGACTCGCGGTAGGGCGTCGAGTCCGAGCTCATCGGCGCAGCATGGAGCGGTCGGGTGAGAGCGAGGTAAGAGGCGCGCGCATTCTCAGGCAGCTCTCAGGTCACGGCTGGTCGGGCGCACGGTGCGCCTCGGTGTAGTAGGCGGCCGCCAGCAGCAAACCGGCGCCGAGGGCGGCGATGGTCGATGCGGCGATCTGGAGGGAGGACATTGCAACGGCTCCTTGCACGGACGAGATCCTGGTGGGCACGGTCAGCATCGGCAGGACATCGAAGCCCCGTCGAAGACGTCGGTAAGACGTGCGTAGGAGCGCGCGCAGACGCGCGGCGGAGCGCGCGCCTACAGTTAGGGGAACTGCGTCTGAAACCAGGAGTTTTTCCAGATATGTCCGCGACCACCAACAGCTTTGACGCCAAGGCGACGCTGACCGTCGGCGACGCGTCCTACGAGATCTTCAGACTGGACGCCCTCCAGTCCAAGTTCGATATCGCGCGGCTGCCGTTCTCGCTCAAGATCCTGCTCGAGAACCTGCTGCGCAACGAGGACGGCGAGGCCATCCGCGCTGCCGATGTGGAGGCGCTCGCCACCTGGAACGCCTCGGACGAGCCCTCCAAGGAGATCGCGTTCACCCCGGCGCGCGTGGTGATGCAGGACTTCACGGGTGTTCCCGCGGTCGTGGACCTGGCCGCGATGCGCGACGCGATGAAGGACATGGGCGGCGATCCCAACAAGATCAACCCGCTCGTGCCGGCCGAGCTGGTCATCGACCACTCCGTACAGGTCGACGCGTACGGCTCGGCGCAGGCCTTCCAACGCAACGCCGAGCTGGAGTTCGAGCGCAACAAGGAGCGCTACGCATTCCTGCGCTGGGGCCAGGGCGCGTTCCACAACTTCAAGGTCGTCCCGCCCGACACCGGGATCGTGCACCAGGTCAACCTCGAGTATCTGGCGCGCGTCGTGTTCGTCGACCATGAGCGCAACCTCGCCTACCCCGACACGCTGGTCGGCACCGACTCGCACACCACGATGATCAACGGCCTCGGCGTGCTGGGCTGGGGCGTCGGCGGCATCGAGGCCGAGGCGGCCATGTTGGGCCAGCCGATGTCGATGCTCATCCCGCAGGTGCTGGGCTTCAGGCTCACCGGCGAGCTGAACGAGGGCGCGACGGCCACCGACCTCGTGCTCACCGTCACCGAGATGCTGCGCGAGCGCGGCGTCGTCGGCAAGTTCGTGGAGTTCCACGGCGCCGGGCTCGCCGGCCTGCCGCTGGCCGACCGGGCCACGATCGGCAACATGTCCCCGGAGTTCGGCTCGACCTGCGCCATCTTCCCCATCGACGCCGAGACGCTGCGCTACCTGAAGTTCTCCGGGCGCCCCTCCGAGCAGATCGCGCTGGTGGAGGCCTATGCCAAGGAGCAGGGGCTGTGGCATGACGAGAGCTCTGAGGAGCCCACCTTCTCCGACACGATCGAGCTGGACCTCTCCCAGGTGGTGCCGAGCATCGCCGGCCCCAAGCGGCCCCAGGATCGCGTCTCGCTCACCGAGTCGCGCGACGCGTTCCGGATGGCGCTGGACGACCTGCTGCCCGACGAGGCCGACGACATCGACGAGGCCGACGACGACAGCTTTCCGGCCTCCGATGCCCCGGCGACCAACGGCAGCCGCGACCACGGTCAGGCGCCCCACGGCGGCACCGGCGGGACCCAGGTCGCCGACCGCCGCAGCCTCCGCGCGCCGGTGACGCTCGAGGACGGCACCGAGACCGAGCTCGACCACGGCCACGTCGTCATCGCCGCGATCACCAGCTGCACCAACACCTCCAACCCGTCGGTGATGCTGGGCGCCGGGATCCTCGCGCGCAACGCCGTCCAGAAGGGCCTGCAGGTCAAGCCGTGGGTCAAGACGTCGCTGGCGCCGGGGTCAAAGGTGGTGACCGAGTATCTCGAGCGCGCCGGCCTGGACGAGTACCTCGACGCGTTGGGCTTCAACCTCGTCGGCTACGGCTGCACGACGTGCATCGGCAACAGCGGCCCGTTGCCCCAGGAGATCTCCGACGTCGTCAACGCCGAGGACCTGGCCGTCGTGTCGGTGCTGTCGGGCAACCGCAACTTCGAGGGCCGCATCAACCCCGACGTGAAGATGAACTACCTGGCCTCGCCGCCGCTGTGCGTCGCCTACGCGATCGCCGGAACCATGGACATCGACCTCTACGACGATCCGCTCGGCGAGGACAAGGACGGCAACCCCGTCTACCTCAAGGACATCTGGCCCGACTCCCAGGAGGTGGGCCAGACCATCGAGGAGGCCGTCCAGTCCGACATGTTCCACAAGAGCTACGGCGAGGTGTTCGACGGCGACGAACGCTGGAACTCGCTGGAGGTGCCCACGGGGGATGCCTTCGCGTGGGATGAGCGTTCCACCTACGTCCGCCGGCCGCCGTTCTTCGAGGACATGCCCCGCGAGCCCGAGGCGCTCGAGGACATCGTCGACGCGCGCGTGCTGGCCGTGCTCGGCGACAGCGTCACCACCGACCACATCTCCCCCGCCGGCTCCATCAAGCGCGACGGCCCGGCGGCGGCGTACCTCAACGAGAACCACGTGGAGTCGCGGGACTTCAACTCCTACGGGTCACGGCGCGGCAACCACGAGGTGATGATGCGCGGCACGTTCGCCAACATCCGCCTGCGCAACCAGCTCGCCCCGGGGACGGAAGGTGGCGTGACGACGTACCTGGGTGGCGACGGCGACGAGGAGCTGTCGATCTACGACGCGTCGATGCGCTACATCGACCAGCACGTCCCGCTGATCGTCCTGGCCGGCAAGGAGTACGGCTCGGGATCCTCGCGCGATTGGGCGGCCAAGGGCACGCGCCTGCTGGGGGTCCGCGCGGTCATCGCCCAGAGCTTCGAGCGCATCCACCGCTCCAACCTGGTCGGCATGGGCGTGCTGCCGCTGCAGTTCTCCGACGGGGAGTCGGCCGAGTCCCTCGGCCTGACCGGCCGCGAGAAGTTCACGATCAAGGGGATCGCCGACGCCGACACGGTGCCGCGAACGCTGACGGTCTCCGCCGACGACAAGGAGTTCGAGGTCACCGTCCGGATCGACACCCCCAAGGAGCAGCGCTACTACCGCCACGGCGGGATCCTGCAGTTCGTCCTGCGCCAGCTCCTGGGCTAGTGCGACCGCGCGTGCACTAGATTCCTCCGCCATGGCGACTCCTGAGCTGCTGCACCGGCTGCTGGTCGCGGCCGGACCATCGGGGCGCGAGACCGCGCCCGCCAAGGTCTGGCGCGACGGCTGCGCCGCCTTCTCCGACGACGTCCGCGTGGACGCTGTCGGCTCGTCGATGGCCCGGGTCCCCGGGACCGCGGACGGCCCCATGCTGGCCGTGATCGGGCACATCGACGAGATCGGGATTCACGTCACCCACATCGAGGACGACGGCCACCTGCGCTTCGGCGAGGTCGGGGGCTGGGACCCGATCGTGCTCGTGGGCCAGCGCGTGACCATCGCGGCCCGCGGCGGCGACGTGCCCGGCGTGATCGGCCGCAAGCCCATCCATCTCATCAAGGCCGACGAGCGCGACCGGGCGCCCAAGATCAAGGACCTCCACATCGACATCGGCGCCAACGACGGCGACGAGGCCAAGGAGATGGTGCGCATCGGAGACGCCGGCGTGATCGACGCCGCCCCCGTGGAGATGCCCAACGGCCGGCTGGTCTCGCGCGCGCTGGACAACCGCATCGGCTGCTTCGTCGCGGCCGAGGCGGCCCGGCTGGTGGCCGCCGACGGCGGCGCGCCCGGCGATGTGATCGCGCTCGCGGTCACTCAGGAGGAGACGAGCTTCGCCGGGGCGCGGACGAGCGCGTTCGCCCTGGAGCCCGACGTGGCCATCGTCGTCGACGTGATCTTCGCCACCGACCAGCCGGGGATCGAGCTGGGCCCGATGACCAAGCACCCGCTCGGCTCGGGCCCCGTGATCGCGCGCGGCACGGTGCTGCACCCGGCCGTCAGCGACCTGCTCATCGACATCGCTGAGGAGCACGAGCACCCATTCACACTGGAGTCGCTGGGACGCGCCACCGGCACCGACGCCGATGCCGTCCACGCCAGCCGCGCCGGCGTGCCCACGGCCGTCGTCTCGGTCCCGCTGCGCTACATGCACTCTCCCGTCGAGCTGGTCTCGCTGGCCGACGTCCAGGTCGCCGCCGAGCTTATTGCCGCCTTCGCCAAGCGGCTGGAGCCGGGCATGACCTTCGAGCGATAGGCGGTCCGGTGGCCGCCGACCCGCCGCTGCTGCTCCTGTTCGACATCGACGGGACGCTGGTGCAGCGGGCCGGAGCGGCTCACGCCGAGGCCCTCACTGAGGCCATTCACGAGGTCCACGGCGTCTACGTGGGGCGCCTGCGGGCGGGCATCTCCCCCGCCGGGCGCACGGACGGCGAGATCGCGCGGCTGCTCCTCCTCGACGCCGGCGTGAGCGCTCTCGCCATCGACGAGCACGCCGACGACGTGCGCGACCTCTGCTGTGCCAACTACGCCCGGCTGTGCCCGCCCGACCTGTCGGACATGCTCGTGCCGGGCGTCGCCGAGCTCGTGGCCTCGCTGGCAGGGCGTGACGACGTGGGGCTCTCGCTGGTCACCGGCAACTTCGAGCCGGTGGCGCGGCTCAAGCTCAAGCGGGCAGGGATCGGCCGCCACTTCCCGTCGGGCCAGGGCGGCTTCGGCTCAGACTCCGAGGATCGCGCCGCCCTGCCCGGGATCGCCCGCAAGCGCGCCGGTCACGACGGCGTCTCGCACCCGCGCCGGCGAACGATCGTGATCGGGGACACGCCGCGCGACATCGCCTGCGCGCGGGCTGACGAGGTGCGCTGCTTCGCGGTCACCAGCGGGCCGTTCGAGGCTGCTGAGCTGGGTGACGCGGACGGGATCGCCGAGGACGCCGGTCAGTTGCGCGGGCTGATCGATGCCGCGCTGGACGCCTAGCGGTCAGCGCCTGGGCGTGGGGAACTGCGCGCGCATCATGAGATCCCAGACGCGATCCGGGGTGAAGCGCCGCTGGCCGATGAGCAGGTGCGCGCTGGGCGTGACCGCGTAGCGCGCCTTGGGGCGCTTGGCGGCGAGGGCCTTGGCGACCGTCGCCGCCACCACCTCGGGGCCGCCGCCGAGCTTGGCCATCGGGCTCTTGTAGACGCCCGCGGTCGTCTCGGCGACGTGCCGGTTGAAGTCGTCATAGGGGCCGCCGCCGGCGGCGGCCGCGCCGACGGAGCCCGCCGCCGCCTCGCCGAAGTTGGTGACGATCAGCCCGGGCTCGATGAGCACGACGTCCACCCCGAACCCGCGCACCTCGAAGCGCAGGGCGTCGGAGATCGCCTCCACCGCGTACTTGCTGGCGTGGTAGATGCCCCCGCCCGGGAACGTGAGCCGGCCGCCCATCGATCCCACGTTGACGATCGTCCCCTGCCCGCGCTCGCGCATCACCGGCAGGACGAGCTGACACATGCGGATCAGCCCGAAGACGTTTGTCTCGAACTGGCGGCGGACGTCGTCGAGCGCGACGCTCTCGACCGCGCCGGACTGGCTGTAGCCGGCGTTGTTGATGAGCACGCCGACCGCGCCCTCGGCATCGGTGACGCGCGCGACGGCCGCGCTCATCGACGCCTCATCGGTGACGTCGAGCGCCAGGGTGGCGGCGCCCTTGGCGGCCAGCGCCGCGATCGCCTCAGGGCGGCGGGCGGTGGCGTAGACGGTGTGGCCGTCGTCGAGCAGGCGCTCGGCGATGGCGTAGCCGATGCCCGAGGAGCAACCGGTGATCAGGACCGGACCGGTGGCCATATGCTCCGCCAGTGTCTCACGCCCGGCGTGGGCGTGCCGCGACCGGTGCTCGCGCCGATCGCGCCGGAGAGACCCGTGTCGGCACGTGTGCGACCCCAGCCGCGGCCCCGCACGGCCGAGCCTCCCGCCCGATCAGTTACGGACGAGCTTCTTGTACGTGATGCGGTGCGGCCGGTCGGCCTCGGCGCCGAGCTGATCGTGGCGGAAGGACTCGTAGGCCTCGAAGTTGCCCTCGAACCAGCGCACCTGCGAGTCGCCCTCGAAGGCCAGCACGTGCGTGGCGATGCGGTCCAGGAACCAGCGATCGTGGGAGACGACCACGGCGCAGCCCGCGAACGCCAGCAGCGCCTCCTCGAGGGCGCGCAGGGTGTCGGTGTCCAGGTCGTTGGTCGGCTCGTCGAGCAGCAGCAGGTTGCCGCCCTCGCGCAGGAGCTTGGCCAGGTGCAGCCGGTTGCGCTCCCCGCCCGACAGCTTGGCCACCTTCTTCTGCTGATCGGTGCCCTTGAAGTTGAAGCCGGCGGTGTAGGCGCGGCTGGCCACGGTGCGGTCACCGAGCGGGATCTCATCCATGCCGCCCGAGATCTCCTCCCAGACGGTCTTCTCGGGATCGAGGGCGTCGCGTGACTGATCGACGTACGCGAGCTTGACCGTCTCGCCCAGGCGCAACGTCCCCTCGTCGGGCTGCTCCTGGCCGGTGATCATCCGCAGCAGCGTCGTCTTGCCGGCGCCGTTGGGGCCGATGACGCCGACGATGCCGGCGGGGGGCAGCTTGAAGGTGAGGTCGTCGATGAGCAGCCGGTCGCCGTAGCCCTTGCGCACGCCGTCGGCCTCGACGACCACGTCACCGAGCCGGGGGCCGGCGGGGATGTGGATCTGGACCTGATCGAGCTTGACGTTGCGGTCCTGGGCCAGGAGCGCCTCGTAGGCGTTCAGGCGCGCCTTCGGCTTGCCGCGACGCGCCGAGGCGTTCATCCGCACCCACTCGAGCTCCTGCGCGATCGTGCGCTGGCGGCTCGACTCCTGGCGCTCCTCCTGCCTGAGGCGAATCTGCTTCTGCTCCAGCCAGCCGGAGTAGTTGCCCTGGTAGGGGATCCCGCGGCCGCGGTCGAGCTCGAGGATCCAGCCGGCGACGTTGTCGAGGAAGTAGCGATCGTGGGTGATGGCCACGATCGTGCCCTTGTAATCCTGCAGGTGCTGCTCCAGCCACGCCACCGACTCGGCGTCAAGGTGGTTGGTGGGCTCGTCGAGGAGCAGCAGGTCGGGCTGGCGCAGCAGCAGCCGGCACATCGCCACCCGTCGCCGCTCGCCGCCGGACAGCGTGGTCACGTCGGCGTCGGCCGGGGGGCAGCGCAGCGCGTCCATGGCGTACTCGAGCGTGGTGTCGAGGTTCCAGCCGTCGACGGCGTCGATCTGCTCCTGCACGCGCGAGAACTCGTCGGCGGTCTCGTCGGAGTAGTTCATCGAGAGCTCGTTGAAGCGGTCCAGCAGCGCCCGGATCTCGGCGACGCCGTCCTCCACGTTGCCCTTCACGTCCTTGGCGGGGTCGAGCTGGGGCTCCTGCTCCAGCAGACCGACCGTGGCGTTGGGAGCCAGCTGGGCGTGGCCGTCGAACTCGGTATCGATCCCCGCCATGATGTTGAGCAGGGTCGACTTGCCCGCGCCGTTGTAGCCCAGCACGCCGATCTTGGCGCCGGGATAGAACGACAGCGAGATGTCGGCGAGGACCTCCTTGTCGGGCGGATAGCGCCGGGAGAGCTTGTGCGTCGTGAAGATGTACTGAGCAGACATTCCTCCCCAGCATAGGAGGGGCGGATAGGATGCCCGCGCCATGCGCCGCATCCTCGTCACCGTCCTCGTGCTCGCCGCGTCCGCGCTGCTGGCGCCGGTCGCCCTGGCCACGACCCAGACGGCCACCGGGGGCGCGGTGACGGCCACGTTCACCTTCTCAGGTCAGTTTCCGACCTTCTCGGGGCTGCACCTGACCATCGCGCAGTCGGGCTCGGTCCTCTATGACCAGCCGGTGACCTCCAAGGGATGCGGCGACATCTGCGCGCCCCTGTCCACCAGCGCCGGCGCGCCCTCGGTCCACGTCATCGACCTCGACGACACGGGGCAGCCCAACGTCGTGCTCGACCTCTACACCGGCGGTGCGCACTGCTGCACGATCGAGCAGGTGTTCACCTTTGCCCCGGGGACGATGACCTACGCCGTGACGAAGCGGAACTTTGGGGACCCGGGGACGCGCATCGAGGACCTCAAGCACGACGGGCACTTCGAGTTCGTGACCGCCGATGACGCCTTCGCTTATGCGTTCACCGACTTCGCCGCGTCCGGGCTCCCCCTCCAGATCCTGACCTTCACCGGCAGCCGCTTCCAGGACGTCACCAACAGCTACCCGGCGCTCATCCGCAAGGACGCGACGCGGTGGCTGAAGGCGTTCAAGGGCGAGGCCCGCGACCACTACTCCGACAGCGTGGGCGTCATCGCGGCGTGGGCGGCCGACGAGTACCGGCTGGGGAAGGTCGGCGCCGCCAACCGGTACCTGCACCAGCAGGCCAAGGCCGGCCATCTCAAGAGCCCGCTGGGCGCCAGCGTCGCCCAGGGGCAGCGGTTCGTGACCAGGCTGCAGAAGTTCCTGCGCCGGCACGGGTACGGGCACTAGCCCGCGCCGCGGCGGCGGCTACAGGCCGGCGGCTTCGCGCAGGGCCTCGGCCTTGTCGGTCTGCTCCCAGGTGAAGTCCGGGTCATCGCGGCCGAAGTGGCCGTAGGCGGCGGTCTTCTGGTAGATCGGCCGGTGCAGACGCAGATACTCGCGAAAGGCGCCGGGGCGCAGGTCGAAGTGCTCGCCGATGAGCTCGAGGATCCGCCCACGGCCGATCTTGCCGGTGCCGAAGGTCTCCACCATCACGCTGACGGGGTGAGCCACGCCGATGGCATAGGCCACCTGCACCTCGGCGCGGTCGGCCAGGCCGGCGGCGACCACGTTCTTGGCCACGTAGCGGGCCGCGTAGGCGGCGGAGCGGTCGACCTTGGACGGGTCCTTGCCGCTGAACGCACCGCCGCCGTGGCGAGCCATCCCGCCGTAGGTGTCGACGATGATCTTGCGCCCAGTCAGCCCGCAGTCGCCCATCGGGCCGCCGATGACGAACCGGCCCGTCGGGTTGACCAGGAAGCTGCGCTGTAGCTCGGCGGGGTCGTAGAGGCCCTCGGGGAGCACCGGCAGCACGACGTGCTCCCAGATGTCGTCGCGGATGTGGGTCTCGGCGCCCTCGGCGTGCTGGCTGGAGATGAGCAGCTTCTCGATCGCCACCGGCGTGCCGTCCTGATAGCGGACGCTGACCTGGGTCTTGCCGTCGGGGCGCAGGTAGGCCAGGGTGCCGTCCTTGCGCACCGCCGCCAGGCGCTGGGCCAGCCGGTGAGCCAACGCGATCGGCAGCGGCATCAACTCGGGCGTCTCGTTGGTGGCGTAGCCGAACATCATGCCCTGGTCGCCCGCGCCGGCGAGGTCGAGCTCGTCTCCGCCGGCGCTGTCCTGGCGGGTCTCATAGGCGGCGTCGACGCCCTGGGCGATGTCGGGCGACTGCTTGTCGATGGCGTTGATGACCGCGCACGTCTGATAGTCGAAGCCGAAGGTGGCGTCGGTGTAGCCGATCTTCCTGATCGTCTCGCGGGCGATGTCCTGGATGTCGACGTACGTGGTCGTCGTGATCTCGCCGGACACGACGACGAGGCCGGTGTTGACCAACGTCTCGCACGCGACGCGGGCCTTGGGGTCGTCCTTGAGGACGGCGTCCAGCACGCCGTCGGAGATCTGGTCAGCGATCTTGTCGGGATGTCCCTCGGTGACCGACTCGGAGGTGAAGAGGAACTCGTTCTCGGCGAAGCTCATCGATCTGGGGTGTCCTTGCTCTTGCGGGTGATCTCCAGCAGGTAGGCGACCATCACGTCGGTCGAGCCGAACCTCAGGTGATATGCGTCGGAATGTTCCTCCACGCGGGCAATCTGCTCACGCTTGGTGTTGAAAAGCTCGGAGAACTCGAAGAACGAGAAGTCGACAACGCGCGCCTGGTACCCGAGCCCGTCCAGCAGTTCCGCCGTCCGCCGGCGGCCGATGACGCTCAATTGCATCATGTACGCGGTTCCGTCGTCGGCCAGGGCCTCGGGCAGCAGCCGGATGAGGTGATCCAGCAGGTTGCGGCCCCAGTAGTCCAGCGGCCGGTGCGTGGTGACCTGCTCAAACGGATCGACCGGCGTCTGATAGAGGCTGGCCACGATCACGTCGTAGCGCTCCTCCGGGACCCACGGGTACAGATCCTGGGGCGCGGCGCTCACCTTGTCGGCGACGCCGTTGCGAAACGCGTTGGTCAGCGTGTTCTTGACCGAGGTCGCGTCGATGTCGATGGCGTGGACGTGGGCGGCTCCGTTGCGGGCGAGCTGCACCGTGAGCAGCCCGCTGCCCGACCCGATGTCCAGGCAGCGCTGATGGGCTCCGACGCCCTCCCGGTAGAGGTACTTCCAGATCAGGAAGCTGCCCTGGGTGGGGATGAAGACGCCATCCTCGACGTCGATCTCGGGCATGTCGAGTGGGAACATCTCGCGCCCGCGTGGGTCCGCCCAGGACGGCGCCTCGCGGCGCTTGCCGTTCCTGCCGTTCTCGTTCATGAGGACCGTGGGGCGCTCGTGGCCGGGCTTGGTCTCCGACAGCGCGCCGCGGGCCGCCTTGAGGTGCTCGGGGCGCACGCCGCAGCAGCCCCCGATGATCTGGGCGCCCTCGTCGCGCCAGCTCAGGGCCAACTCGGCGTACTCCTTGCCCTTGACGCCCGGCTCGTCGCGCCACCCGGCGGCCGACAGGTAGCCGAGGTTGGGGTACACCCCGAGCGGGAGATCGGTGAAGTCCCGCAGCCACGAGAGCATGCCGGCGACGTGATCGGGCGGAATGCAGTTGATCGCCAGCGCTCCCACCCCCATCTCCTCGAAGCGGCGCGCGGCACGGCCGAAGGCATCGCCCTCGGGGCCGCCCCAGTGCTCGCCGTAGACCCCGCACACCCCGTGGCGACAGCGCCGGAAGCTCAGCCACACGGGAATGCCGGTGTCCAGGAGCGCCTCGACCGTCGCGTAGGTGGAGCTGCGCACGAGCGAAAGGGTCTCCAGCAGGATGAGGTCCGGGGGCTCCTCCTCGAACGCGCGTGAGAGCAGGGCGATCGTCTCGCGGCCGTCCGGGGTGTCGACGTCGCCGTTGATGCTGAACGCGATCGCCACCTCGTCGGCGCGCCCGGCATCCTGCGCCGCCGAACGGGCGAGGCCGACCGCACGGCGAACGATGTCCATCCAGTGCACGGGCTCAGACGACTCCGACAAGGTCGCGCCGTCGCGCAGCGCGGTGGGCAGGCCCCACGTGTTGGTGCAGACGACATCGCACCCGACGTCGATGTAGCTGCGGTGTACGCGGGCGACGTCCTCGGGCGCGTCGAGCAGCGCCGTGAGGCCCCACACGTGCTCCTCGACCTCGGGCGGCCCGCCGCGGACCTTGATCAGCTCGGTGCCGTTGGCGCCGTCCAGGATCACGCACTGATCGGTGGCGATCATGTGGGTCAGGCGGGCGTAGCGGTCGACCGTTCCCGTTGCGGTCATCTCAGCCTCTCTCTTCACTCTCACTCCATAGCGGCGGTCTCACGACAGCTTCGTTGTCCACGCGACCGGGCGACACTCTCACACTTCCTAAACGACCTAGACTTTTGAGTAGGATGACCGATCCAACGGGGTCCGAACCGCCGCAGAGGCACCCGCGGGGCCTGTACCGCCCGTTGTGTAGGCCAACTCCGATAAAAAGGATAGGTCGCCCGCGCGCGAGCCGCGGTACGTTCCCGATGCGTTGTCAGTGCACGTCTCATCGGACCGCCCCCGAAGCGCCTTGGACCCCGTCCTCCGCCAGGCGGGCGCCGTGCTGGTCATGCACGACGGCCACGGCGTGGTCGCCCACTACGGTTCCGCCGCCGGGGAGCTGGCCGCATGCGTGAGCGCCGTCGGGATGGCCGATCGCTCGGACCTGGCCAAGCTGGTCCTCCAGGGCCCGCCCGGACAGCTGCAGCACCTGGCGCAGCGGCTCACCGGCAGCGAGGTCGCGGCCGGTGGCGCCGCGCTGAGCGGCGGTGCGTGGTGGTGTGCCGAGAGCCCGGAGCGGATGATCGTGATCTGCGACGCCAAGCGCGGCGACCGCCTGTACGGCGTGCTGCATGCGCGGGTGGCGCGACGCTC
Source organism: uncultured Actinomycetota bacterium (assembly GCA_963708835.1). GTDB lineage: Bacteria > Actinomycetota > Thermoleophilia > Solirubrobacterales > Solirubrobacteraceae > Palsa-465. The sequence continues at coordinate 1,138,642 of CAVPUB010000007.1, forward strand.
GGCGGTGACCCTCACGGACCACAGCGCGGATCTGGCGGCGCTGGCCGTCGTGGGCCGTCGCGCCTCGGCACTGCTGGCCGAGCTGGGCGTCTACGGCGAGTCGGGCAATCCCCGCCATGTCCCGCCGTTGACCGCGCACAGCGGCGCGGGCGCGGACGTCCTGTGGCTGCTGGAATCCGACGACAAGGCGTTGGCGCTGATGGCCGCCGCGGACGCCCCCGCGGTGTGGCACACGATCGAGCGTGCCGGCCAGCGCTTCGGCCTCTGCGCCATCGGCCAGGAGGCCCTCGCCCGCTACGCGCTGATCCGCCGCATCGCCAGTCCGCTGTAACGCTCGGTCCCGCCGCCCCCGGTCCGGCCCTTGCCCCCCATGAGGAGGCGAGGGTCGGCTGATGGCCCGGGCTCCGATTGTCGACGTCGTGGCCGCCGAGCGGGCGCTGGTGGACCTGCTCGCCCTCGAGCGAGAGCTGCTGGAGCTCGAGTACGTCCGCCGCGCCGACGCGCTGGAGCGCGTCTCCGAGGCGGTGCGGCGGCTGGGCGAGCTGGGCGCGACGGAGGGGCTGCTCACCCGGGCGGCCGCCGAGCTGGGCGCGGGCTCGGAGTTCGACCGCGTGCTCATCTCCGAGGTGGTGGACGGCCGGCTCATGCCGTTGACGATCTGGGCCGGGGCGGACCAGGCGGCCGCGGACGTCGCGCTGGCCGAGCTTGCCGAGGCCACGATCCGTCTCGAGTACCCGCTGCTGGAGTACGAGGTGGCTCGCCGGCGCGCCTCCGAGGTGGTGATCGTCGCCGACGCCGGCGCGCGGACGCCCGCGCCCCTGGCCCAGAGCCTGGGCTGGGGCTCCTACGCGGTGGCCGCGCTGGCCATCGGCAACACGACGATCGGGCTCCTGCACGCTGACGCCACCGACAGCGGCCGGACCGTCGACGACCTCGACGGCGAGGTCGTCGGCCGCTTCGCCGAAGAACTGGCCGGGGTGTTCGAGCGCGCCGTGCTGCGCCACACGCTGGAGCTGCACCGAGCCGAGCTGAGCGCGGCCGTGCACTGGATGAGCACGCGCCTGGGGCGGCTCGAGGACGCCGCGGGGCTGGTGAGCCCGCGCCGCGGCGGGGGCGACACGCGGCTGGTGGAGTCGCTGACCGCCCGCGAGCTCGAAGTGCTGCGGCTGCTGGCGCGCGGCAACACCAACATGGCGATCGCCACCGCGCTGGTCGTCCGCGAGGGCACGGTGAAGTACCACGTCAAGAACATCCTGCGCAAGCTCGGGGCCACCAATCGCGCGGATGCGGTGGCCCGTTTCGTACGGGCGGGCGGAGGGCCCGAAAGCGGCACGGGCGGGGGGCCACGGTGACCGCGACGCTCTCGCGCCAGGGCCTCGCGGGGCCGCTCGACATCGAGCTGCGGGGGCGCGTGGCCGCCGCGGCGGCCCAGGCGCGGGCGTTGCTGGGGGACGACGTGGACGCCGAGCGCGAGGCCCCGGGTCCAGCCGCCGGGCCCGCCGAGGCGCTCCGGCTCCTGATCGCAGCGCTCACCGACCGGCTGAGCCGGGAGCGAGACGATGCACCCGGCGCCGCGGTGCAGGAGCAGGAGGCGGCCCTGGAGCGCCTGCGCCACCGCTACGGCACGCGGTTCGAGGCCCTGTCAGCGGTGCGTCATGCCATCGACGAGCTGCGCTCGATCACGTCGCCGGCGTCGATGCTCGAGCAGGCGCCGGCAGCACTGTGCCGAGCGTCCAAACTGCAGCGCGTGGTCCTGTCGCTCACCGAAGACGGCCGGATGGTGGCCGAGGCGGCGCACTTCACCGACGACAGCTCCGGCGCCGCCGATGTCGTCGCGACGCTGCGGGCCGAGCCGATCGCGCTCGAGCATCCGCTGATCGAGACCGAGCTTCTGCGCCGCCGCCGCGCGACGATCGTCGACGACGCGCAGGTTCACGCGCGCGTGGATCGCCGGCTGGTGGAGCTGATGGGCTGGACGTCGTACGCCGCCGCGCCGCTGGTGGTAGGCCCGCACGTGCTCGGCATGCTGCACGCCGACCGAGGCCCCGGACAGCGGCTCGACGTGCTCGACCGCGACGTCCTCTGGGAGTTCACCAGCCTGCTGGCACAGGCGTATGAGAGCGCGAGCCTGCGCCGCGCGCTGCGCCACGAGCGCGAGCAGCTGCGCGAGTTCCTGGACTGGCTGGGAGCGCGATCGGGAGAGCTGACCGATGCGCCGTTGCGCCTGGCCACGATGCAGCGCCCGGCGCGGCGCTCGGCGTCGCCGCCGCTGGTGCCGGTGGGTGGCGGCCGCGATGACCGGGTGGTCTTCGAGGGCCTGCTCACCCGTCGCGAGCTCGACGTGCTGCGCCTGCTGGCCGACGGCAACTCCAACAAGGCGATCGCCGAGGCCCTGGTGATCTCCGACGGCACGGTCAAGTTTCACGTCAACAGCATCCTGCGCAAGCTGCGCGTCGCCAACCGCGCCGAGGCCGTGTCGCGCTACCTGCGGCTGCTGGGGATGCGCGCCCCCTAGGGCCGGGCCTCGTGCTGCGGATCTTCGCGCTGTTGCTGGCCCTGGTCTCGGTGGGGTGCATGTCGCTGGCGATCATCGGGATGGTCACCGGGCGCCCGGCCGAGCGGGCGGGCCTGGTGCTGCGCATCGCGGCGCTGGCATGCTTCGGCGCCGCGGTGGCGCTGAACGTGGCCGCGCACTGACGCGGGAAGGACGGGATGCCTCCCGACGTCTGTGTGATGACCAGCGTGGGGAAACGTAGTTAGACGAATCTGGCAGCGGAGATAATCCGCCCAGGGCTGTCGCTCTCGAGAAAGGGTGGCCATGCTGCACATCGCGGCGGACACGTGGGGCATCACCGGTCAGACGTTTCTGGTGCTGTACGGAGGGTTGTGCATCGTCTGGGGCCTGGCGCTGCTGGGGTGGCGCTCACACGTCCTGGGGCCACGCAAGAAGTCGACGTATCACCCCGGCGACGACGAGCTCGCACTGCTCAGCGGCGGCCCCGAGCTGGCGGTGACGGCCGCGGCCGCCCGGCTGCGCGCCGATGAGGCGCTCGAGCCCGGGGAACGCCGTCACACCCTGGGCGTCAACCCGGCCGCACCGGCGCGCGAGGACGCGCTGGAGCGCGAGATCCTGGCGGCGGTCGCGCGATCGTCGCACGCGACGTTCCGCCGCATGCGCGCCGAGGTGGCCCGCGGCCCGGCGGTCCGCGCCATGGCGTCGCGCCTCGCCAAGCAGGGCCTGCTGCTCAGCCCCGCCCAGCGCACGCAGCTGCGGTGGCTGGGCGTGGCGGTGCTGCCCGTGCTGGGGCTGGGCGTGGCCCGGCTGGTCGCGGGCGTCAACAACAACAAGCCCGTCGGCGATCTGACCATCGTCCTGATCGTCGTGGCGCTGTTCGCGCTCATCAACGGCCGGCGGACCCCCTGGGCGACGGCCGCCGGGCGGCGGATCCTCGACGCCCGCCGCCAAAGCGAGCAGGGCTGGCGGGCCCGGCCCGAGCAGATCACGCCGGCGCTCGCCGTGGCGCTGTTCGGCGGCGGGGCGCTATGGGCGCTTGACCCGACGTTCGCCGCGGCGACAGCCATGCCGCGCGGGACCGTCGCCGGATGGGCGTCGGGATCCGGCACCTACTACGGCGGCAACTGCGCCGGCGCCGGCGGGTGTGGGGGCGGCGGCGGGTGCGGCGGTGGCGGAGGGGGTGGCGGCTGTGGTGGGTGAGCCGCTTGGCATTGGCCTGAGCTGGCGTCCCGAGCTGTCCGCGGTCCTGGCCGACGACCCGTCCCTGTTCGTCGAGGTCATCGCCGAGAACGTCAACCCGCGTCGCCTCCCGCATGACCTGGCGGCGCTCGTCGACGAGGGGCGCGCCGTCATCCCGCACGGGATCCGGCTGTCCCTGGGCGGCGGCGAGCACCCGGATCCCCAGCGGCTCGCGCACCTGGCCGCGGTGGCCGAACGCGTGCGGGCGCCGTTCGTCAGCGAGCACATCGCGTTCGCGCGGGCGCACGGGGTCGAGGCCGGCCACGTGCTGCCGGTTCCCCGCTCCGAGGAGGTGCTGGAGATCATCGTCGACAACGTCGCCGTGGCCCAGCGCCACCTGCCGGTACCGCTCGCCCTGGAGCACGTGGCCGCCCTCGTGGAGTGGCCCGACCCGCAGATGAGCGAGCCCGAGTTCATCGCGGCCCTGCTCGAGCGCACCGACGCGATGCTCCTGCTCGACGTGTCCAACCTGTACGCCAACGCGCACAACCACGGGTTCGACGTGATCGACGCGCTCGGCGCCCTGCCGCTGGAGCGGATCGCCTACGTGCACGTGGGTGGCGGCACCCACCGGGACGGCCGCTACTACGACACGCACACGGACGCGGTGGTGCCCGAGGTATTGGGTCTGGTGGAGGAGCTCTGCGCGCGGACCGACCCGCCGGGCCTCCTCCTCGAACGCGACGGAGGCTTCCCCACGGCAGACGAGACGCGCGCCGAGCTGCAGGCGATCGCGGCGGCGGCGCTCGCTGGGGCGGCCCGGCGAGCCGGCCGTGTCCTCTGAGCGGGACCGCCTCGCGGCGCAGCAGGCGGCGTTCCTGGACTCGCTCCATGGGCGCGGGCCGTCCCCGCCCGGCGTTGACGGCGATGATCTGGCCGCGGCGAGCGCCTCCCTGCTGCGTAAGCGCCTGGGGGCGGTGGCGCGCGATTGGCCGGCGCTGGCCTATGCCGTCGGCGACGGGCTGCCGGCGGCGTTTGCGCAGTACGCCCAGTCGAGCCCACCACCGGTCGAGGGCGAGAGCGTGGCCGACGGCCTCGGGTTTGCGCTGAGCCTGGCCCCGGGCACGCTGACCGATGAAGCGCGGGTCGAGGTACTCCACGCCCGCGCGCGGTTCGCCGTCCGGCACGGCCGGGTGGCCTCGCGGCGGGGGCCGTTCGCCGGCGCGGCGCGGCTGCGCCATCCCACCCGAGTGCTGCTGGTGGTCCGGATCCCGGGGCTGGGGGTCGGTCACGTTCATGTCGGCGGCCGACGGACTGGGTGGTGACGAAGGGCCGCGCGCGGGCATCAGTTCTCGGGCTGCCAGGCGCTGATCGTCCACAGCCTGCCGTCGACCGCGGTGACCGTCGCCAGCGTCACGTGCCAGGCGGGCCGAAGGCCCCTGTAGGCGCCCGTGTTGGTGGCGGTGGTCCGCTCGCGCGTGACCACCGCGTAGACGTCGCGCTCGCCGGTCACGGGCGCGATCGCCTCCACGGTCCCGGCGTTGGCGATGCCGCCGAGCCTGAGCGAGCTGTCGTGCGCCACCTGGGCCGCGGCCAGCGTCATCGCCGAGCGCGCCTGGCCGACCCCCACCTGGGCCAGCACGCGCAGGTGCGCGGCCACGGTGGCCGCCGTCCAGTTGATGTACCACTGGGCGAAGACCTGGACGGCCTGCACCGGCGAGCGCCAGCCGCCGATCGCCCTCTGAGCGGGCGCCGGGGTCGGGATCTCATGGGTGCGCTGGGCGCGGGCCACGATGGCCTTGTCGCGCGCCGTCGTCGTGGCGGCGGGAAGCGCGGGACGCCCGCCCGCCCGCGATCCGGCCAACGACAGGCCGCATCCCGCAAGGACGGCAGCCAGCACGGCCGGCGCCAGTGCCGCTCGCGCCAGCGCCGCCGCCACCGCGCCGAGCGACCGCCCGCGCGTCATCTACAGCCCCACCGGATGGCGCACGACGAACCCTGCGGACTCGCGCACGAGCGGATGCCACCCGATCCCGGCGCTCCCGTCGCCCGGGCCCGCCGCGTCGTGGGTGTCCCACCGCAACCCGGCGACGTACATGAAGACGTGGTCGGCCGAGGCGTAGATCGTCACCCAGCGGCCCGGCCCCGGGCGGCCGAACGACTCCAGCGCACCCGATGCGGCGTCGTAGCCCGCCGGCAGCAGCCCGCCGCCATAGAGCAGGTGCTCGACGCTGGAGGAGCAGTCGTAGGCGGGTGCGATCGCGTTGAGCGAGATCCCGTGACCGCCGCCGACCGTGTACGGCGTGCCGACGATCTGGTTGCCCGCGGCGATGATCCCCTTGACCGACGCCGGGGCCGAGGCGGGCGCTGAGGCCTGGCCGCCGGACAGGAGCTGGGCCCGTGGGCCTGAGCTGAGGGCGACGCCGGCCGCGGTGGGGTCAGCGGCGGCGCACGCGCCCGCGGACCCGCCGGTGCCGGCCGGCGTGGGCGGAGTCGCACTGGGTGAGGGCGCCTCGGCCAGCACACCGCCCGCGCCGACCGCGGGTGGGCGGCTGATCTGCACCGCGCCGGACCATCGGCCGTCGAGATACGGGATCCGCAGCGCCGCCGCGAACTGCCACCACAGATCGATCGCCCGGGGCAGGCCGTCGACGGGGGCGCCGCCGAGACCGAAGTCGCGCTTGTAGGCCACCGCCGAGCGGCCGTTCCACGTCACCCGGAGCGGCGTCAGGTAGGGCAGGCCGCCCATCGCACTGGCCGACTGGAACGTGACGCCGCCGAGCTCGGCGTAGCTGTCCGGATGTGCGAGCAGGCTCGCCCCGGACGCTCCCACCGTCCCGCTGCCGGGGTCGCCGGGCCCTCCGTACTCGGTCGCACCGACCGGCCGGGCCGAGCCGGTCGCCCCCAGCCCCGCGGGCGTGATCGCACCGGCGGGCTCGGCGCACGGCGCGCCGGCGGAGGAGGTCCCCAGCAGAGCCGCGGCCAGCGCCAGGAGCCCGAACCCGGCGGCGAGGACGGCCGCCGCGCCGCCGAGCACGAAAGGCCCGGCGGCACGATGGGCGGGGGGCAGCGCGGAGAGCACCCGGCGACGATAAGCCGGGGCGCGCCCCACCCGGCGGATTGGCACACATTCGTTGCAGTTGGGGTGGTTGGCGCACCTTGCGAGCCGCCAGATGCTCGCTAACGTTGGTGTGTCATGCCACGCATCCTGGACGTCGAAGCCGCGCTGTTGCTCCTCGAGCTGGAGCCGCCGTTCGATCAGCGTGCCGTCCAGCTGGCACGCCGGCGCATGGCCAAGCGCTGGCATCCGGACATCGCCCCGCCGGGGCGGCGCCACGAGCATCAGCGCCATCTCCAGGCCATCAACGAGGCGGCCGACGAGCTGGAGCGCCTGGCCGAGTCCTCGCGCGGCGGGAAGGTGAGCCGCAACGCCGTCAAGGCGTCGGCCGCCGCGACCCGTCGCGCCCGAGAGGATGCGGGGCGCCGTGCGTATGAGAACGAACAGCGTGCCCGGGAGCAGGCCGCCGACCGGGCCAAGCACGACCCGTTCGGTTCACGCGTGCCCGACCACTCGGTGGTGCACCGCTACGCGCGCTGCGTCTCCTACCCCGAGTGGGGCGTCGGGACCGTGAGCGGCATCTACTTCTCGGGCGATGAGGAGGCCTCCCAGCAGTGGGCGCGCGTGATGTTCTCGGTCGGGGTCCGCACCGTGCCCGCCGGCTCGCTGCAGTTCGTCGACTTCTCCAGGCCCGACCCGGCGGCCGATCGGGTCGAGCGCTTCATGACCGCCGCCCAACACGCCCTGGCCGAGGGCGACGCCGCACTGGCCGCCCAGCGGCTCGTCTACGCGCGCGACGCCGAACCGCAGAACCCGATGGTGCTGCGGCTGCTGACCGCGGCCTTCTGGCAGGCCGGCAACCTGCCTGCGGCCGCACGCACCGTGCGCGACTGGGCGCGCGTGGACACCGACCGCCCGACCCCCGAGCGTTTCGCCAGTCGCATCTACGAGGACATGGGAGCGGTGGACCTGGCGGCCGAGGCGGCCGTCCGCGCCGCCAATCGCGCGCCCGGCGACCCATCGGCGTGGGAGCGGTTGGGCCGGCTGCGGCTGCGCCTCAACGACCGCGCCGGAGCCATCAGCGCGCTGGAGCGCGCGCGGCTGGTGGGCCCCTCGGTGGACGGCCTGCTGGACCTGGCGCTCGCCCACCACCTGGCCGGCGACGTCGGCGCCGAGGTCTCCGCGGCCCATGCGGCCACGCAGATCGATCCCAGCTCCCAGCGGGCCTGGTCGACCTACGCCCACGCGCTGGCCCGCACCGACCGCCTCGCCGAGTGCGCCCAGGCATGCCGCAAGGCGCTCAAGCTGGGCAAGGACGACGAGGTATCCCAGCTTCTGGCGCGCGTCGAGGCGGCGGCGCCGCGCGGGCTGTCGGAGCGCAGCGCCGCGGCCTGACCGCACGCATGACGGCGCCGATCGAGCTCCCGATGGCCATCGCCGACTGCGGCCTGGACGAGATCGCGCTCCGACACCAACTCGCCCGCTATCGCGAGCTCGGCGCCGGCGCATCCGTCACGCGACCATCGGCGCTCGAGCTGACCGCGCAGTTCGCGGCGCAGCCGGACCCGGAGCTCCTGCGCATCACGATCGAGACCGAACGCGCGTGCTGCTCGTTTTTCACGCTGGACTATGCGCCCCGTGAGCGGCGGCTGACCGTGGCCGTCTCAGACCCCGGGCGTGCGGGTGCCCTGGATCGGATCCAGGCGGCTCTCACCGGGACCGCAGTCGCCGCTTAGGACGACGCGACCGAGCCCTCGCGCCCGCACACCGGGCACGACTCCTGCGGCTCCAGGGTGCGACCCCCACAGGCCGGGCACCGCTCGATCTGCTCGAGCACCCCGAGCATCTCCCCGACGCGACAGACGAGCAGCCGCTCCTCGTCGATCTCGATCCAGCTGCCCGCCGAGGCGGGGAAGACGACGTGGTCACCGGGCTTGACCGGCATCCGCACGCCGACGTGGTCCCACCAATCGAGCCCGGGGCCGACGGCCAGCACGATCCCGTGCTGGGGCGGCGGCTCGTCGGAGCCCGCGGGCACCAGCAGCCCGGAGCGGCGGATGCGGTCTGGATCGAGCTCCTTGATGACGACTCGATCGAACAATGGGCGGAGTTGGCTACGCATTACACCGTTTGATGATAGATGCGACGATCCCGCGGGTGCGGCGGCACGCTCCGTCGGTCCGCCATCCCCGTTAGCGTTGGCCTCCTCATGCGCCTGATGGTCGCCAGCTGCTCGATCGATTACTCCGGCCGCCTGGAGACCCACCTGGCCGAGGCCACGCGGCTGCTGATGTTCAAGGCCGACGGGACGTTCATGGTGTGGTCCGATCACGGCAGCCAGAGCGTCAAGCCGCTGAACTGGATGACCCCGCCGACCGCGATCGAGGAGGTCGGCAGCCCGCCGGAGCGCATCATCGTGCGCAAGCACGCGGGGTCCGCGGAGGACCGGGTGGAGATCGAGCTGCACGAGATCCTGTCGGACGTGACCCATGTGATGGGCTCGCCGGACGCCGACGTGCCGCTCGCCAAGGACGGCGTCGAGGCCCACCTCCAGGAGGCGCTCGCCGCCGCCCCGCAGTGGTGCGGCGAGGGGTTCCGCCTCGTGCGGCGCGAGTGGCCGACCGACATCGGCCCCGTGGACCTCATGTGCCGCGACGAGGAGGACCGGTGGGTGGCGGTCGAGATCAAGCGCGTGGCCGGGATCGACGCCGTCGAGCAGTTGTCTCGTTACCTGGAGCGCATCCGGCGCGACCCCGCGTTCGCCGAGTGCCGAGGCGTGCTGGCGGCCCAGGTGATCAAGCCGCAGGCGCGCGTGCTCGCGGGCGCGCGCGAGATCGAGTGCGTCGAGGTCGAGCTGGCGGTCGTCCGCGGCGAACGCGAACCTGACCTGAGGCTGTTCGCGGCATGACGGACGGCGGGGCCGAGCCGGCGGTCCTCACCGAGCACCGCGACCGCGTGCTGCTGGTCACCCTCAACCGGCCCGATCAGCGCAATGCCATCAACGCGGCGGTCGCCAACGGGATCGCCGCCGCGCTGGACGAGCTCGACGCCGACGGCGGACTGTCGATCGGCGTCATCACGGGCGCCGGGAAGGGCTTCTGCTCGGGCATGGACCTCAAGGCCTTCGTCACGGGCGAGTCGCCCGTGGTCGAGGGCCGCGGCTTTGCCGGCATCACCCAGCGTGCGGCGGTCAAGCCGCTGATCGCCGCGGTCGAGGGGTTCGCGGTCGCAGGTGGTCTGGAGGTCGCCCTGTCGTGTGACCTCATCGTCGCCTCGCGCGGCGCGCGCCTGGGCATCCCCGAGGTCAAGCGCTCCCTCGTCGCCGCCGGCGGCGGGCTGCTGCGGCTGCCCCGCATGCTCCCGCGCAACATCGCGATGGAGATGGCCCTCACCGGCGACCTCATACTCGCCGAGCGGGCCGCCGAGCTCGGCCTCGTCAACCGGCTGGCCAACCCGGGCGATGCACTGGAGATGGCGCTGGAGCTCGCCGAGGCGATCGCCGCCAACGGACCGCTGGCGCTGGCCGCCACCAAGCGCATCCTGACCGAGTCCGTCGACTGGCCCGACGCGGAGTTCTTCGCCCGCCAGGAGGAGATCGCGGCGCCGGTGCGGGCCTCGGACGACGCGCGCGAGGGCGCCACGGCGTTCGCGGAGAAGCGCGCTCCGGTCTGGAAAGGCCGCTAGGCGCAAACGGCGTCAGGCGCGACGGGCGCCACGGCGCGCCGGAGCGCAGCCCGTCCTAGCCGGTCTCGCCCCACGCGGTGGCGATGATGACCCGGCCGCCCCCGTGGTCGCGGTGCTCGCACAGGTAGATGCCCTGCCACGTTCCCAGCGCCAAGATCCCGCCCATCACCGGCAGCATGAGCGTCGACCCCAGCAGCGCCGACTTGACGTGGGCGGGCATGTCGTCGTCGCCCTCGAGCGTGTGCGACCAGTACGGCGCCCCGTCGGGGACGGCCTGGTCAAACCACGTCGCAAAGTCCCGGCGGACATCGGGCGAGGCGTTCTCGTTCAGCGCCAGTGACGCCGAGGTGTGCTGGATCAGGAGGTGGAGCATTCCCACGCGCAGCTCGGCGAGCTCGGGCAGCGCCTCCAGCACCTCGCGCGTGATCAGATGAAAGCCGCGGGGCTGGGGCGAGAGCCGCAGGTGGCGCTGGATCCACATCAGCCGGGCAGGCGCGCGACGCGCATGTCGACCCTCTCCCCCCGGAACGGGACCCCCTCGCGCATGAGCAGCCGGCGCTGGCGCGTGCCTTTGGCCAACGAGCCGTCGGCCCGGACGATCCGATGCCAGGGCACGTCGGGGTCGTCGCACTCGTGCAGGACCGCGCCGCCCACCCGCGGCGCGCCCGGCGAGATGTCGCCGTAGGTGCGCACGAACCCCTCGGGGGTCGCCCGCACTCGGTTCAGGATCGTGGCGGCTCGCTCATCGGACAGGCGCACCGCTACAGGATCGCACCCGCCGCCGCGGATCGCACTCGCCGCCGCCCGGGGCGGTCAGCAGCCCGGACGGCGGCGGCGCGGTGATGTCACGGAACGAGAACGATCTTGCCCCGCGTGTGGTTGCGCTCGAGCTCGGCGTAGGCCTCGCGCACCTGGTCGAGCGGGTAGGTGGCGGCGATCGGCATCTCCAGCGCGCCCTCGTCGATGAGCGCGGCAAGCTGCGCCAGCGTCTCGGCGCTCGCCCCGGCGGCGTTGCCCTCAGCCTTGACGCCGTACTTGGCCGGCGCCGAGAAATCCGCGATCGTGTCGATGCGGTCCGGCGCCACGCCGAGCTCGAGCCCCAGCTCCACGTAGCCGCCGCCGACGGTGTCGATCAACGCGTCGACACCGTCGGGGGCCGCGGCGCGCACCCGTTCGGCGACGCCCTCGCCATAGGTCACGGGGACCACGCCGTGGCCCCGCAGCCACTCGTGGTTGTGCTCGGAGGCCAGGCCGATGACGGTGGCGCCCGACCGCCGGGCGAGCTGCACCGTGAGCGAGCCGACGCCGCCGGCCGCGCCCGACACGACGACGGTGTCGCCCCCGGACGGGTTGACCGCGCGGACGGCCGCGTAGGCGGTGGCGCCGGCGACGAACAGCGCGCCTGCCACCTCCCAGGGCACGCCCGCCGGGCGGCGGGTGGCGTGCGCGGCGTCGATGACGGCCAGCTCGGCCTGGCTGGCGCGGTCGTCGGTGAAGCCGATCACCTCGTCGCCGGCCTGGAAGGCGTCGACACCCGCACCCACGGCCTCGACGACGCCGGCCAGGTCAGAGCCCTGGCCCGAGGGGAACGTCGCGGGCCAGCGCTCGTGCAGCAGACCCTCGCGGATCTTGCCCTCCCCCGGGTTGATGCCGGCCGCCCTGACGCGGATCAGCAGCTGGCCGGGGCCAGGGACCGGATCCTCGACCTCGACGACGTTGAGCACGCCGACGCCGCCGTATTCATCGAATCTCACCGCTCGTGACATCTCATTCGCTCCTTGGTTCGTGACTGCCCGCATAGCTAATCGCAGCCAAGCCGGACCTTCCATGCTTGAAAGTGCCGAAAACATATGTCATCGTCCTTATCTATGGACGTTCTGACGGATCTGCTCCAGCGCTCGAGCGCCCGCGGCGCCGCGTTCTCACGGACCACCGCGCACGGCGACTGGGGGCTGCGCTTCGGCGGCGGGGCCGCGCTGGCCGTCCACGTGGTGGCCGAGGGCGAGGTGCACCTGTGGACGACGCAGCCCGAGCGGGCGGTGCGGCTGCTGCCCGGCGACGTCGCACTCGTGCGCGAGCCCGCGGCCCAGCACCTGGCCCATGCCGGCGGCGCGCCATGCCGGCCGGCGGCGGAGGTGATGACCCCGGGCACCGGAGTGTCGAATCGGATGAGCCTCGGCGCTCCCGAGGACGGCCCGCGCACGACGTTCTTCTGCGGGGCCTACCGGTTCGAGGGCGACCTCTGCCAGAGCCTGCTCGCCGCCCTGCCCGAGCTGCTGCCGATACGCCCCGCGGCGGGCAGCACGCTGCGCGCGACGCTTGACCTGCTGGCCGGAGAGATGCTGCGCGACGAGCCGGGGCAGCAGACGCTCCTGGATCGTCTGCTCGACGTGGCCCTCGTGCAGATCCTGCGCGAGCACTTCAGCTCCCGTGATGCGGCCGCCCCCGGCTGGTTTCGCGCCTCCGCCGACGAGCGCGTCGGCGCCGCCCTGCGAGCCCTGCACGCCGACCCCGGCCGCACGTGGACGGTCGCCACGCTCGCCGATGAGGCGGCGCTCTCGCGCTCGGCCTTCGCGCGCCAGTTCACCGAGCTCGTCGGGCTGGCGCCACTGGCCTATCTCAACGACTGGCGGATGGCGCTGGCCAGAGAACGGCTGCGCGACACCGATGGGCGTCTGGCGGCGATCGCGAGCTCACTGGGCTACGCCTCGGAGTTCTCGTTCGCCGCTGCCTTCAAGCGCCACCACGGGGTCGCCCCCGGACGGTGGCGCGGCGACGCCCGGAACCGACAGACCGCTCTGAGCGCATCCTGATAAGGTCGCCTGCCTGCGGATTTCCCAGCTAATGGGGAGAATTGGGTTTTCCGCAGACGATCTCTGATGACCATTTGCCGCCGTAGGGTCCCGATCCGAGTCGTCGTCGCCATGGCGATCGCCATGTCGCTGGCGGGCTTCGCGCTGCTCGCGCCGCAGCACTCGGGAGCCAGTCAGAGCCTCGGTCAGCTCCATGACGAGCTCGGAGCTCAGCAGGCCCGCTCGAGCGATCTCGCCTCCAGCGTCAACCGACTCGACGCGAGCATCAGCTCCCTGGAATCCCAGATCTCGCTCGTGCAGGACCGCGAGGCGGCGGTCCGCCAGTCACTGGCCGCCGACCGCGCCCGCCTTGCCGCGCTCGAAGGACAGATCACGCGCGAGCGCGATCACCTGGCGCAGCTGCGCCGCACGCTGGCCAAGGCCAGGACCATCCTGCGCGCGCAGCTCGTCTCCCAATACGAGTCCTCCCCGCCCGATGTCGTCTCGGTGATCCTCAACGCCAACGGCTTCAACGACCTGCTCGAGCAGCTCAACTTCCTGGGACGCGCCAAGCACCAGCAGCAGAGCATCATCACGATCACCGAGGCCGCCAAGGAGGCGGCCGACGCCGCCGTCAAGCGGCTCACCGGGCTGCAGCGCGACGTGCGGCAGATCACCGCACAGACCCAGGTGCGCGCGCAGGCGCTGGCCGGCATGAACAACCTGCTCTCCTCGCGTGAGTCGGCGCTGTCGAGCGCCCGGAGCGCCCAGCGGTCCGCACTGGCGTCCAGCCAGGCCCGCAGCGACGAGCTGCGCCATCAGATCTCGCGTGTCCAGGCCCAGCAGGCCGCCGCCCGTGCCGCCGCCGCCGCTGCGGCTGCCGCGGCCGCCGCCGCGGCCAACAGCAGCAGCGGTAGTACCAGCAGCAGCAGCCCGGTCTCGGCCACGCCGTCCGGCGGCTGGGCCATCCCGGAGGCGATCGTCATGTGCGAGTCCGGCGGCCAGAACCTCCCGCCCAACAGCGCCGGGGCCTCGGGCTACTACCAGATCCTCCCGTCCACCTGGAAGCTGTTCGGCGGCACCGGCCCGGCCGCCTACCTCGCTTCCAAGGCCGAGCAGGACGCGGTGGCGACGCGCATCTGGAACAACGGCGCCGGAGCATCGAACTGGGTGTGCGCCGGCATCGTCGGGATCACCTGAGCAGGTCGCGCTCCGCCACAGCCGTCAAGCTGCTGGTGGCGGCGCTGCTCGTCGGGGCGTTTCTCATCCGCCTCGTCTACGTCGACAACACGTACTACAAGGCGATCAACGACGCCGGGACCTACAACCGGATGGGCAGCAACGTCGCCCAGTACGGCGACTACCACACCGGTTCGGGGCCGCACGCCGGAGCGGGAGGCTCGCGCGGCCCCACGGCCTACTTCCCCCCGGGCTTCCCCTACTTCCTCGGCCTCGTCGACCTGATCGACGGTCACCAGGCCGGCGGCAAGACCGCCGTCGGACCCGAGCGCGTCGCCCAGGCGGTGGTGGGGACCATCAGCGTGGGCCTGATCGGGCTGGTGGCGCTCGAGGTCTTCGGGGGCAGCGTGGCCGTGGCCGCGGTGGCGATCGGCGCCGTCTACCCGGTGTTCGTGGAGCTGTCGGGGACGCTGGTGGCCGAGAACCTGCTCCTCGTGTTCGAACTGCTCTCCATCTGGACCGCGCTGCGCGCCCGGCGCGCGCGGCGGGTGAGTGGCGTCTACCTCTGGATCGCCGCGACCGGCGTGCTCGCGGGGCTGGCCACGCTCACCCACGAGAACGCGGCGCTGTTCGTGCTGCCGCTCGGAGTGGCGGCATGGTCGGCGTTGCGGGCCCGCCCACCCCGCGCCGGGGTGGGCGGGGGCCGAGTCTCCCGCCGCCCGGGGCTGCGCGCGCTGGCCGGACCCGCGGTGCTCGTGCTCTGTGCCTGCGCGATGATCGCCCCCTGGACGATCCGCAATGCCAAGGAGCTTCACCACTTCGTCCCGGTCTCCACCGAGACCGGGATCACCCTGGTCGGCACCTACAACGCCACCTCGGCCGCCGCCGAGCCCCTGCCCTACAAGTGGGACCTGTTCCTCAAGATGCCGGAGTTCAAGGCGCTGGCCAAGCGGGCGTCGGACTACGACGAGGTGGGTCTGTCCAGCGTGCTGCAGTCCCGGGCGCTGGACTACATCCGCGCGCACCCCTTCTCGCCGCTGGACGTGGGCTTTCACAACACGCTGCGGATGTTCGAGCTGGAGGGCTCGTTCGCCTGGCACGCCTCGTATGCGGCGATCAGCCTGCCGGCCACGGCTGCCGGGATCGGAGTCGTGAGCTTCTGGGTGCTGCTGGCGCTGGCCATCGCGGGGCTGTTCACGGCGGTGCGTCGCGAGGCGCCCCGCTGGCTGTGGGCCTTCCCGGTCCTCTATTGGCTGTCGGTCACGTTCGTCAACCTGGAGACTCCGCGCTTCCGGGCGCCGATCGACCCGTTCTTCATCCTGCTGGCGGCGTGCGCGGTGGCCACCGCGGCGCACTGGGCGCTAGGGCTGGGCCGTGCGCCAGTCCGGCGTCGTCGGGGAGCGCCCGAGCTGGCGGGCGACGACGCTCAGCTGGTCAAGGTGGTCAAGCGCCTGGCCTGAGCCGACGGCGACGCAGGTCAGCGGCGAGTCGGCCCGGTAGACGGGCATCCCGGTCTCGGCGGCGACGAGCTCGGGGAAGCCCCGGACCAGCGTGCCGCCGCCGGCGAGCAGGATGCCGTCGCGCGCGATGTCGGAGGACAGCTCGGGCGGGGTCTGCTCGAGGGTGTCGCGGATGCCCTGCAGGATCTCGCGCAGCGGCCCCGCGATCGCGGAGCGGACCTCCTCGGAGCGCAGCTGCACGGCCGTGGGCAGGCCGCTGGCGAGGTGGCGCCCGCGCACCTCGGTCACCTGCTCCTCCTGGAGCGGCATGGCCGAGCCCAGCTCGATCTTGATCGCCTCCGCGGTGCGCGAGCCGATGGCCAGCTGGTGGACCGAGCGGATGTAGTGGGCGATGGCCTCGTCCATCTCATAGCCGCCGACCCGTACCGAGCGGGAGACGACGATGCCGCCCAGCGAGATCACCGCCATCTCGCTGGTGCCGCCGCCGACGTCGACGACCATGCGCCCGACCGGCTCCTCGATGGCGACGCCGGCCCCGATGGCGGCGGCGATCGGCTCCTCGATGAGGTGGACCCGGCGGGCGCCCGCGGCCAGCGAGGCCTCCTCGACGGCGCGCTTCTCCACCTCGGTGACGCCCGACGGCGCGCACACGATCAGGCGCGGATGGGCCGTGCGGCGGTCGATCACCTTGCGGATGAAGTAGCGGAGCATCTCCTCGGTGACCTCGAAGTCGGCGATCACACCGTGGCGCAGCGGCCGCGTGGCCGAGATCGTCGCCGGCGTGCGGCCGATCATCCGCTCTGCGTCGGCGCCCACGGCGTGGACCTCGCCGGTGGCGACGTCAGAGGCGACGACCGAGGGCTCGGACACGACGATGCCCCGCCCTCCCACATAGACGAGGGTGTTGGCGGTCCCGAGGTCGATCGCCATATCGTGGACCCCAAGCGTGGGCGCGAAATGGCGCCGTGAGTTGTCGCGACGAGAGCCGTCTCTGCGAAAGCGGATGGCCAGAGATTGTCAGATGCGAGAGGTCGGCGTGAGACGCGGCCGCCGGATTGCAGGTGGTTTGGCGGCCGTGGAGCTTCGAGCGGGGCGCGCGGCGCACGTCAACGACAGCTATCGAAGACGGCCCAGGCGGCTTGCTGGAGGGCGTGTGTCGTCCAATACACCCTATGCGGGCTTATTTTGTATGCACGTCCGTGTGCGGGCCCGCGCCCTGAAGATCAGAGAGACCTCAGCGCTCGCCGGGCAGCTTGCGCGGATACTGCGAGACGGTCTGCTTGAGATCGAGCGCGGTGGCGAGGATCCGGTGCTGCTCGTTGGAGTGCGCGATGGGGTAGCCCTCGCCCGAGGCGGCCCGCTCGGGCCGGCCGATGTAGCCGAAGTTGAGGTTCTCGGGCAGCACCTGGAGCAGGCGCGGCGACATGTACGCGCGAGCGCCCATGTTGCGCGGCTCCTCCTGGACCCACACGACCTCCTGCAGGTTCGGGTACTGGGCCACCACGTTCAGGATCTCGGTCTGCGGGAAGGGGTAGAGCAGCTCGACGCGCCCGATGGCCACGTGCCGGCTGGCGGCCTCGTCGCGCGCCTTGGTGGCCAGCAGGTCGTAGTAGATCTTGCCGGTGCACAGCACCAAGCGGGTGACCTCGTTGATGTCGGCGTTGGCGTCGCCCAGGACCGGCTGGAAGCGGCCCTCGATCAGGTCCTCGAGCCGGCTGGCGGCCTGGGGCAGGCGCAGCAGGCTCTTGGGGGTCATGATCACCAGCGGCCGCTGCTTGGCGATGCGAGCCTGGCGGCGCAGCAGATGGAAGTACTGGGCGGGCGTGGTCAGGTTGGCGACGCGGATGTTGCCCTCGGCGGCGAGCTGGAGGAAGCGCTCGAGCCGGGCGGAGGAGTGCTCGGGACCCGACCCCTCGTAGGCGTGCGGCAACAGCAGCGTCAGCCGCGACGTCTGGCCCCACTTGGCCAGGCCCGATGTGATGAACTGATCGATGATCACCTGGGCACCGTTGACGAAGTCGCCGAACTGGGCCTCCCAGAGCACCAGGGTCTCCGGGCCCTCCTGCGAGTAGCCGTATTCGAAGCCGACGCAGGCCATCTCCGACAGCGGGCTGTTGTGCAGCTCCATCGGCGACAGCGCGCCGGGGAGGTGCTGCATGGAGCAGTGCTCCTGGCCGGTCTTGGGATCGTGCAGGACGAGGTGGCGCTGGCTGAAGGTGCCGCGCTCGGTGTCCTGGCCGGTGAGGCGGATCGGGATCCCCTCGGTCAACAGCGTCGCGAACGCGAGCGCCTCGGCGTGCGCCCACACCAGCCCCTCGCCGTTGACCACGGCCTCGCGGCGCTGCTCGAGCTGCTTGACGAGCTTGGGGTGGACGGTGAAGCCGTCGGGGACGGCGAGGAGCTCCTCGTTGAGCACCTTGAGCCGGTCTTCGGCGACCGCGGTCCTGACCTCGGGCGACGGCGTGCGGTCCAGCTGATACTCGCCGGTCTGGTGCTCGACGCCCTTGGCGGCCGCGATGCGCTCCTTGAGCTGGGTGTGGGAGTCCGAGAGCATCGACCACACCTCGTCGGTCATCTCGGTGGAGTCCTGCTCGGTGACGATCCCCTGGTCCACGAGCTGGCGGGCGAAGAGCTCGCGCACCGAAGGATGCTTCTTGATGACCTGGTACATCTCGGGCTGGGTGTAGGCGGGCTCGTCGGCCTCGTTGTGGCCGAAGCGGCGGTAGCCGATCAGGTCGATGAGCACGTCGTGACCGAACTCCTGGCGGAAGGCGAAGGCCAGGCGCACCGCGCTCACGCAGGCGGCGACGTCGTCGGCGTTGACGTGGATGATCGGGACGTCGAAGCCCTTGGCCAGGTCCGATGCGTACGTGGTGGACCGCGAATCGTCAGGGTCGGTGGTGAAGCCCACCTGGTTGTTCTGGATGAGGTGGATCGTGCCGCCGACGGTGTAGCCGTCCAGCGCCTGCAGGTTCAGCGTCTCGGCGACCACGCCCTGGCCGGGGAAGGCGGCGTCGCCGTGCACGATCACCGGGATGGCGGCGTTGGTGTCCTGATGGGCGTGCGGGCCCTGGCGGGTGGTCTGGGCCGCGCGGGTGGCGCCGGCGGCCACGGGAGCCACGAACTCCAGGTGCGACGGGTTGGACTCCAGGCGCACGATGATCGACTCGCCGCCGGGCAGCGAGTAGGAACCCTGTGCGCCGTGGTGGTACTTGACGTCACCGGTGCCGCCCTGGGGCAGGGTGGTGATCGGCTCCAGCGTCGACGAGCCCTCGAACTCGGCGAAGATCGAGTCATAGGGCCGGCCGAGGTTGTGGGCCAAGACGTTGAGGCGGCCGCGGTGCGCCATGCCGATCACGACCTCGCGGGCGCCGCGGGTCGCCGACAGCTGGATGAGCTCGTCGAGCATCGGCACGGTCATGTCCAGGCCCTCGACGCTGAACTGCTTCTGGCCCAGGTAGGCCTTGTGCATGAAGCGCTCGAAGGCGTCGACCTCGGTGAGCCGCTTGAGCAGCGCCTTCTGCTCCTCGTTGGTGAGTGGCCGGCGGAACTGCCCGGACTCGATGGCCTCGCGCAGCCACAGGCGCTGACGGTGCGAGGCGATGTGCTCGATCTCGTACGCGATCGTGCCGCAGTAGGTCTCGCGCAGGTGCGGCAGGGCGTCGGCCAGCGTCGCGCCGGGCACGTACATGCGCAGCACGTGGGCCGGGATCTGGCCCATCACCTCGGCCGTGAGGCCCAGTGGCGCCGGGTCCAGCGCGGGATCGCCCTCGGACTCGCGGCCGAGCGGGTCCAAGCGCGCCGCGAGGTGGCCGTGGGTGCGGTGGGCCTTGAGCAGCGACGTGGCGGCCTGCACGGCCATCATCAGCTCCTCGTCGTGGGCATGGCCGGCGTCGGCCGCCGGAGCCGACGGCGCACGGGAGGCGGCCGCGGCTGCCGCGGGAGCGGGTGGCGCCGGAAGCTCGGGCAGCTCGACGCCGAGGTCGGCGAACACGTTCTCGTAGAAGGACTCGTCGCCCTGCAGCAGCGCCTCGATGCGCTGCAGGAAGCGGCCGGACTCGGCGCCCTGGATGATCCGGTGGTCATAGGTGGAGGTCATCGTCATGACCTTCTCGGCCCCGATCATCGGCCCGATCCGCTCGAGGCCCACCGGATAGGCGATCGACCCGGTGGCGACGATCGTGCCCTGGCCCACCATCAGGCGCGGCACCGACGCGATCGTGCCGATGCCACCGGGGTTGGTGAGCGTGACGTTGCCGCCGGTGAGGTCGTCGGCGGTCAGAGTGTTGGTCCGCGCCTTGTCCACGAGCGCGTTGTAGGCATCGAGGAACTGGCTGAAGGTCATGCGGCCGGCGTCGCGGATGACCGGGACCATCAAGGTGCGACTGCCGTCCTTCTTCTCCACGTCGACGGCCAGGCCGAGGTTGACGGCGCCGTCATCGTGGCGGTACGGCTTGCCGTCGATCTCCTCGAAGTGATGAGCCATGACCGGCATCTCCGACGTCGCCACCCGCGCGATCGCGTAGGCGATCAGATGGGTGAAGGAGACCTTCCTGCCGCCGTTCTTGAGCTGCTTGCGCCGCTCGTCGAGCGTGGTCACGGTCAGGGTGCGGAACGAGGTGGCCGTCGGGATCGAGCGGCTCTGGTCCATGTAGCGCGCCAGCGCGGCGCCACCACCCTTGATGAGCTGCGCCCCGGCCGCAGGCGCGGTCGGGGCCGGTGGCGCCGCGGCGCCGTTGCCGGCGTTGAGGACGTCGGCCTTGGTGATCCGGCCGCCCCGGGCGCTACCTTGGATCGCCGAGAGGTCAACCCCCTCGGCGGCCGCGACGCGGCGGGCTACCGGCGAGGCGTTGGTGTCTGCCCCGTTGCCCCCGGCGGGGGTGGTCGGCGGGGCCGCGGCGGGGGTGGTCGGCGGGGCCGCGGCGGGGGTGGAGCCGGCAGAGCCGGCCTGTGCCGTCGGCGCGGTTGACGCGGCGCTCGTGCCATTGCCCGATGGCGCGCCCGCACCGGCGCTCATCCGCGCGATGACCTGTCCGACCGTGACGGTCTGACCCTCGTCGGCGAGGATCTCGGTGATCGTCCCGTCGGTGGGAGCGGGGAGCTCCATGTCGACCTTGTCAGTGGAGATCTCGACGACGGTGTCGCCGTCCTTGACGGTGTCGCCCACTTTCACCGACCACTCCAGGATCGTCCCCTCGGTGACCGACTCACCGCCGGTGGGGGTGACGATGTCCACGGTCTTGCCGGCGGCCTGCTCGGACGCGGCGACGCCCTCGGCCTCGGTGCTCGCCGCCGCCACGGCCTCGCCGGCGGTGGCCGGAGGTGACTCCCCCGAGACCGGCGTCGTCGTCTCAGCGGCGGTGGCGCCATTCGGTGCGACGGCCGCCGCTCCGTCACCATCGGTGGCGATCTCTGCCAGAAGCGCACCAACCGCAACGGTGTCGCCCTCGGCGGCGTGGATCCGCGTGATCGTCCCCGAGACGGGAGCAGGAACCTCGGCGTCGACCTTGTCCGTGGAGATCTCGACAATCGTCTCGTCAGCCGAAACGGCGTCGCCCTCCTGCTTGTGCCACTCGAGGACCGTGCCCTCGGCGACGGAGTCGCCCATGGCCGGCATGACGACTTGAACAGTGCTGGTATCGACCGCCATCAGTCAGTCACTCACTGTACTGCGTTGTTCGGTGTCGACGGCGGTCTGCAACGACGAACCCGATCGACCCCGCGAACGGTCCCAGGCCGCCGATCACTGCCACCACGACCGCCAGCCAGAAGGGGATCACGTGACGGCGCGCCGCATCGATGCACAGCAGCGACATGGCGATCCACATCACGCCGTGCGCCAGGCCGAGGATGAACGTCTCCGGCTGGGGGCCTCCCAGCGCGAAGGCACACACGAGCAGCCCCAGGTAGACCAGCGAATGGGCGAACGACGCCACTTCCAGGCGCCGGAATGTGACGAGGCGCATCAACCGGGGGATGTGACCAACTCGGCGAGCCGCCGCAGCGGCGCATCGCCGTGCTCGGGCCAGCTCTCGACGTCGGCCGGCCACCATGCGAAGTCGTCGTGCTCGGCGTCGGGCGTGACCGCCATCCCGTCCGGCAGCCAGGCCAGCCCGACCAGGGACACGAGCCCGCTGGGCAGCTTGACCAGCGCCTCGACCGACAGGCGCTCGGGAGTGACCGACCATTCCTCGTCGAGCTCGCGCACGAGCGTCTCGACCGGGTTCTCGCCGACCTCGACCGACCCCGCGGCGCCGAGGGCCCAGCGCTCGGCCCACGTCGCCAGCCAGGCGGCGCGGCGCCCGGCCAGCCAGCGGCCGTCGGCCGTCCGCACGACGCACATCGCCGAGAGGCTCTGCGCCGCGCCGCCGGGGAGCAGGCGCAGCGCCCAGCGCACGGGCTCGCAGTCCAGGCGCAGCGTCCCGTTGGCGAGCTCGAAACCCGTAAGCCGAGCGGCCAGGCCATCGTGGCTCGGCGAGCCCCGATCGCGCAGCTCGGCGAGGACGCGGTCGGCCTCCTCGACCACCTCCTGCGGAGCGCGGTAGGGCTCATCGGACCAGGTGACCTGGATGTCGTCCGGCTCCCACGGACCGCGGGCGAGAATGCCGGGCGGGAGGGTCATGCGCTGAACGCTACCCTGCCGCGATGGCCGAGGGCCGACGCAAGCACTGGGGCTGGGGCTTCGAGCACGAGCAGCCGCCGCCCGACGAGGTCCGCAGCACCGCGGCCTTCCTGGCCTCGCACCTGGGGTTCGGTTCGACCGAGCCCGAGCAGCCGGTGCCGGTGTCAGAGCTCACCCTCCCCGAGCCGCGACTGGCCGTGCCGGCGCGACTGGCGCAGATCTGCGCCGTCGATGACCACGCGCGCGCCTTTCACGCCTACGGCAGCTCCTACCGCGACGTCGTCCGCGCCTTCCGCGGCCAGTTCGACCACCCGCCCGACGTCGTCGCCCATCCCGCCGACGAAGGCGAGATCGAGGCGGTCCTGGAGTGGGCGCTCGGCGCCAACGCGGCGATCATCCCGTTCGGCGGCGGGACCAGCGTGGTGGGCGGAGTGGAGCCGGCGGTCGACCCGCGTCGCTTCGACGGCGTGGTGACGATCGACCTCGGCCGCCTGGACCGGGTGCTGGAGGTCAACGCCGAGTCGCTCAGCGCGCGGATCCAGGCGGGGGCCAGTGGGCCGCGGCTGGAGGAGCAGCTTCGCCCCCACGGGCTGACGCTGCGCCACTTCCCCCAGTCGTTTCAGTTCGCGACGCTCGGCGGGATGATCGCCACCCGCGCGGGTGGTCACTTCGCCACCGTCTACACCCACATCGACGACCTCGTCCAGTCGGTCCGGGCGATCACGCCGGCCGGCGTGTGGGAGTCGCGGCGGCTGCCGGGGTCGGGCGCGGGTATCTCCCCAGACCGGATGCTGATCGGGTCGGAGGGAACGCTGGGGCTGATCACGGAGGCGTGGATGCGGGTGCGCCCGCGGCCGCGCTTCCGGGCATCGGCCGGCGTGCGCTTTGGCACCTTCGCGGCCGGCGCCGCCGCGGTCCGCGCGTTGTCGCAGTCGGGGCTGTACCCCGCCAACTGCCGGCTCATCGACCCCGCCGAGGCGCGGCTGACCGGGGCCGGAGACGGCAATCACGCCCTGCTGGTGCTGGGCTTCGAGTCGGCAGCCGTCGATGTGTCGCCGCGGCTGGAGGAGGCGCTCACGTGCTGCGCCGATCACGGCGGCACGTGGGAGACGCGCGGCGGCGCGAGCTCGGATGAGGACGCGGTCGGTACCTGGCGCGACGCGTTCCTGCGCGTCCCCTACCTGCGTGACACGTTGGTGGCGATGGGCGTCATCTCCGAGACCTTCGAGACCGCGGTCACGTGGGATCGCTTCGCGGAGCTGCATCGGACGGTGACCGAGAGGACCAGGGCCGCCATCGATGAGGTGTGCGGCGCGGGCTCGGTGACCTGCCGCTTCACCCACGTGTATCCCGATGGGCCGGCCCCGTATTACACGGTGCTGGCGCCCGGCCGGCACGGCGAGGAGCTCGAGCAGTGGGCGCACATCAAGGCCGCCGCCGCGGACGCGATCATCGACGCCGGCGGGACGATCACCCACCACCACGCCGTCGGGCGCGACCATCGCCCCTGGTATGACCGCCAGCGGCCCGAGCCGTTCGCCACCGCCCTGCGCGGCGCCAAGGCGGCGCTGGATCCCGACGGGGCGCTGAACCCCGGGGTCTTGATCGACTAGCGGCTCGGATGGCCGTCGAGGGCGGCCAGCACCGCGGGCGCCGACGGGGCGAGCTCCGGAGTGAGGCGGCGCAGCAGCTCGAGCCACCCGGGATGGACCTCGATGGCGGCCCGCACGTGGGCCAGTGCGCCGTCCATGTCGCCCACCTGCGCAGCCCCGAGGCCGGCCCAGAAGCGCAGCTCGTCTGACTCGGGGGCCAGCTCGCAGGCCCGCTGGTAGAGGACGGAGGCCTCGTCGTGGCGGCCCTCGGCCAGCCGCTCGTCGCCCTCGCCCGCGATCCGGTAGGCCTCGTCGAGCTTGGCCAGCCGCGCGAGCTCAACCAGCGGGTCGGGGTGGTCCTCGACCCGCAGCGACATGACGGTCGCCCACGGGTCCCCGGAGGCGGGGACGATGAGGACAGCGGCCGACTGGCGGCCCCGCAGATCGCCGCCGGTGGCCTCGGCCACATTGAGCGCGGTGAGCAGTCGCGCGCTGAGGCTGCCCCGTGCCCCGGTGTAGGCCTGGAGCATCGCGGGCCAGACCTCGGCGTTGGCCATGATGTTGGCCTGGCAGGAGACGCCGTCGCCCTGGGCGTCGCCGGCGAAGGCCATGCAGGCGTCGCCGGTGTGCGCGGCCACCTCTCCGCGGGCATCGACGATCGCCACCTGGCGCGATGCCGCCAGGGGATCCTCGGCGAGGAGGCGCTTGAGCGCCCCCGGCGCCGACATCCCGCGCTCGAGCAGGTCCAGCGCGCGCGGCCCGTAGGCCACGTCGGCATTGGCCTGGGTCGCCACCGCCCCCACCCCGGGCCGGGCCCACGGGACGATGGGCCCGACACTGAACCAGTGCGACTGGACCGCCACGCCCAGCTCACCCGTCTCGGCATCGCGGGCCACGATCGAGTAGGTCATGCCGCAAGCGTACGGTTAAACCGCCTCAGGGCGAGCGGGACGCAGACGGCGAGGATGACCACGCACCAGAGGGCCATCGCCAGCTCCGGATGCTGGAGCTGCCACGAGCCCCCGGCGTGGACCCCGGGCGTGGTGAGACCGCGGACCGACGCGACGAGGGCGGAGATGGGATCCCACTGGGCGATGGCCCTCGGGATGGCGTCCATCCCGGCGATGGGGACGAACGTGCCGGCCAGGAAGCTGAGCGGGAAGATCACGATGAAGCCGACGCCCTGCATCGCGTCGGGCGAGCGCACGAGCATCCCGAACAGGACGCCGGCCCAAGTGAAGGCGAACATGCCCAGGACCATCAGCCCCGCCAGCTCGAGGCCGTGGGCGAAGGTCAGCTGCGGGTTCCAGCCCAGGGCCAGGCCGAAGCCGACGACGATGACCATGCCCAGCACCTGCTCGCAGAACTGACCCATCACCTGGCCGGTGATGATCGACAGGCGGCTGATGGGCATCGAGCGGAAGCGGTCGATCACCCCCTCGGTCATGTCGTTGGACGTGGCGACGCCCGCGCCGATGATCCCGAAGGCCAGCGACTGGCCGATGATCCCCGGGAACATGTAGTCCTTGTAGCTGACGCCCGGCACGTGGATGGCCGAGCCGAACACGAAGAGAAACAGCAGGATGAAGACGATCGGCTGGATCGTCACGTCCAGCAGGCGCTCGGGCACGCGGGGGATGGCGCGCAGGCTGCGCCCGGTGAGGAGCGCCGTGTCACGCACGAAGCCCATGGGGCTCGTGGGCAGGCTCACGGCGCGGATGGGAGCGGTGGTGGCGGTCATGCCGCGGCCTCCTCTACCTCGGGGGTCTGCTCGTGGGCGGCACGCCCGGTGAGGGCCAGGAATGCGTCGTCGAGCGTCGGGCGGCGCAGAGCCACCTCGTCGACGCTGATCCCGGACTCGTCGACGGCCCCGGCGATCCGGGCCAGATCGGCGACCTCGTCGGGCGCGGGGATGGAGATCATGCGCTGCTCGGGGGCGGGCGTCAGCTCGAAGCGCTCCCACAGCAGGTCGCAGAGCTCGGTGAAGGCGGCCGAATCGGCGGCGATGACGTCGACGCGCTGCTCGCCCACCTGGGCCTTGAGCTGGGCGGGTGTGCCGGCGGCGACCTCGGTGCCGCGGTCGATCAGGACTACGCGGTCGGCCAGCGCGTCGGCCTCCTCCAGGTACTGGGTGGTGAGCAGAAGCGTGACCCCGTCTGCCACCAGCTCGCGGATCGTCGACCACACCACCTGACGGCTGCGGGGATCGAGCCCCGTGGTGGGCTCGTCCAGGACGAGCACGTGCGGGGTGTCGATGAGGCCGGCGGCCAGGTCCACGCGCCGCTTCTCCCCGCCGGAGAGGTTCTTGACCAGGCGGTCGCGGAAGCCGCCGATGTCGAAGCGATCGATGAGCTGATCGGTGAGCGCCCGCGCGGCCCGCAGGTTGCGCCCACGCAGACGGGCCATCAGGACCAGGTTCTCGCGGGCGGTGAGGTTCTTGTCCAGCGCGGCGAACTGCCCGGTGAGGGAGATGAGCTCGCGCACGCGCGCGGCGTCGGTGACGACATCATGTCCGCCGACGTAGGCACGGCCGGCGTCCGGGCGCAACAGCGTGGCCAGCATCCGGACGGTGGTGGTCTTGCCGGCGCCGTTGGGGCCCAGCAGCGACACCACGGTGCCGTCCTTGACCTCCAGGGAGAGGTCCTCGACGGCGGTGAAGGCGCCAAAGCGCTTCGTCAGGCTCTCGGTGTGAATGGCAATTTCTGTCATGGGCCGTAAAAATACAGAGACTGAAAGTATTCTGCAAGTGAAATTTTTGCTACGCTGACCGGCGACGGATCCCCGCCGCCTGACCTGCACGACATGGACAACGAAGACGCGGCGCGAGCGCGCGACGACGACGTACTCTCCGAGACCAGCGGTGAGGAGCTGCTGGATCGGCTCATCTCCGATGAGATGGGCGAGAAGATCGCCCGGGTGATGCGGGGGGCCCGCCGCGCCCAGGAGGCGTGGTACCGGGCGCGCAACCCCGACGAGGGGCTGCGCGAGCGCAAGCGGCGCGTCACGCGCCAGCTCATCTCCGACGCCGCCACCACGATGTTCGCCACCCGGGGCTTTGACAACGTCAAGGTGTCCGAGGTCGCCGACCGCGTCGGCGTGTCGGAGAAGACGGTCTACAACTACTTTCCCACCAAGGAGTCGCTGGTCCTGGACTACGCCGACGAGGCGGTGGAGCGGATGGCCCTGGCGCTGCGCGAG
Organism: uncultured Actinomycetota bacterium; assembly: GCA_963708835.1. Classification (GTDB taxonomy): domain Bacteria; phylum Actinomycetota; class Thermoleophilia; order Solirubrobacterales; family Solirubrobacteraceae; genus Palsa-465. The sequence goes on from CAVPUB010000007.1 coordinate 1,165,921, forward strand.
CGCGGCCCGGCAGAGTCGCTGACCGACGCGGTGGTGCGAGCGATCAAGGAGGACACCGAGCGCTTTGACCAGGCTCCCGAGGAGCTCGTCGACTTCGTCCCACTGTTTCTGGGGATGATCGACAGCACCCCGGCCCTGCGCGCGGCGTGGCTGGAGATGCATGACCGCCTGGCCAACGTCGCCCGCGACGAGCTCGCCGCCCAGGCCGGGATCGATCCGCGCGATCCCGAGCCCATCGCCGCCGGCCGCGCCCTCTCCGGCCTGGCGGAGGTCGCGCTGGAGTCGAGGGTGCGCCGGATCCGGGAGGGGCTGCGCGGCGAGGAGCTGCGGCGCGCCATCGACGACGACCTCAACCGCGCGGCGCGGCTGCTCGAGACCGGCCTGTGGTCCTTCAACCTCCCCCGCGGCCAGCGGGCCAAGCAGCAGGCGGTCGAGGCCGCCCGGGCGGCGGAGGACGCGCGCACTCAGGTGCTCAAGGCGCTGCGCCAGGCGCGCGCGGCGTGGGCCGAGGTGCGCCGTGATGCGCGGAGCGGCGAGCGGCCATGACGTCGGTCGCGGTGCTCGGGGCCGGCGGGGTCGGCGGGTTCGTCGCGGCCGCACTGGCGCGGTCGGGCGCCGACGTGGTGGTCGTGGCCCGTCCCGAGACGGCGGAGAGGCTGGCGCAGACCGGGTTCAGCGTGTCCAGCCGCGCGCTCGGCGCGGAGTTCACCGCGCACCCGAAGGTGGCCACGCAAGCCGGCGATCCGGTGGACGTGCTGTTCGTCGCCACCAAGGCGATAGGGCTGACCGAGGCGCTGGACCGGGTGCCGGCGACGCCGGGGATCGTGGTGCCGCTGCTCAACGGCCTCGAGCACCTGGACGTCCTGCGGGCGCGCTTCGGCGCGGCGCGGGTGGCGGCTGCGGTCATCCGGATCGAGTCAGATCGGCCGTCGACGGGCGAGATCGCGCAGACCAGTCCAGGTGTCCGCATCGACATGGCCAGTGCCCGCCTCGAGCTGGCGACGGCGTTGCAGCAGGCCGCCACGCTGCTGGGCGACGCCGGGATCGAGGCGCGGATCGGTGACAGCGAGGCCCAGGTGATGTGGTCAAAGCTCGCCCGGCTGTGCGCGCTGGCGCTGACCACGAGCGCCTCGGACCGCCCGATCGGCTACGTGCGCTCGGACCCGCGTTGGCGCTCGGCGCTCGAGGGCGCGGTGTCAGAGACGGTGGCCGTGGCCAACGCCGACGGCGCCGGACTGCGGGCATCCGACACCCTGGCCGAGCTCGAGGCGGCTCACGCCGAGCTGGGCTCCTCGATGCAGCGCGACATCGCGGCTGGACGGCCGACCGAGCTTGATGCGATCGCCGGAGCCGTGCTGCGCGCCGGAGGGCGCCATGGGCTGCGCTGCCCGACCGTGCAGTGGCTGGCCGAGCGCGTCGCGGTGCGCGAGGCGCGCGCGGTGGCCTGACGGGGGCCTAGAGCGGCGGCCTGATCGGCTCGGCGGGGCCGTCGATGTAGACAGGCTCGCCGATCTCCTCGGAGGCGACCGCGTCCACGACCTCCTCCTCCTCCATCTCACCGGCGCCGTCGTGCTGGCCGTCGCAGAGCACGCGGAAGTTACCGGTGCCGCCACCGTCGGCCTGGAGCACGATCCCGGGGAGGATCTCCTCGCCCTCCTCCAAGCCGAGCCGCTCGATGTCGAAGTTGGCCATCCCGATGCCCCAGCTGTTGTGATCGGGGTTCTCCCGGTCGTGGGCGGCGACGCCCTGGGCGAAGCGCTCCAACAGCTTGGCCATCGTGGCGGTGTCGACCATCGACTCGGCGTCAGCCCCGTTCGATGATCTCGACGCGGTAGCCGTCGGGATCGCGCACGAAGCAGATGCGGTTTCCGCCCTCGTGCACGGTGTATGGCGCCCGCTCGGGCTCGATGCCCTGATCGGACAGGTTCGCCAGCGTCTTGTCCAGGTCCTGGGCGGTGATGGCGATGTGGCCGTAGCCGGTGCCGATCTCATACGGCTCGGTGCGGCCGAAGTTGAAGGTGAGCTCCAGACGCGGGTTGTCGCCGTCCTCGGGCTGGTTCATGAAGACGTTGATCGCCTCGTCGCGAATGGGCGCGCGGCGGATCTCCTGAAAGCCCAGGGCCTCGTAGAACGCGACCGAACGGTCGATGTCCGTGATCCGGTAGCAGGTGTGGATCAGGCTCATGTCTGCCGGACAGCGTAGCTCGATAGCCTCTTCGCATGATCGTTGAGCGCTCGATGAGCGATGGATGGCTGTCCAACACGTATGTGGTGGGCGACGAGATCGGGGGGAGCGCCGTCATGGTCGACGCCGGCGGCCCCGTCGCGCCGCTGCTCGATTTCCTCAAGCGCGGCCAGCTGACGCTGACCCACGTGCTCCTGACCCACCACCATCACGATCACGTCGCCGAGCTGGACGCGGTCAAGAGCGCCTTCCCCCAGGTCCCGGTGCTCATCCACCCGCTCGAGCGCGACCACGTTCCGGGCGCGACCGAGCTGATGCAGCCCGGCGAGACGATCGAGATCGGCGCACTGAAGATCGAGACGATCCACACCCCGGGCCATACCGCGGGCATGCTGTCGCTGCTGTTCGACGGCACCGACGTCTTCACCGGTGACACCCTCTTCAAGGGCTCGGTCGGTGGCGTCCGCGCCCCCGGGCACACCACCTACGCCGACCTGAAGACCTCGATCATGGACAAGCTGCTGGCCCTGCCGGCGTCGACGCGCATCCACCCCGGGCACACCGACCCGACCACCGTGGCCGAGGAGCTGGAGAACAACAAGTTCGTGCGTATCTGGCGCGGGGTCGACCCCGAGGGCGACGAGCCGTGCACCGCCATGGGCGATCCGGCCACGCTCATCCTGCTCGGTGACGATTACGACGGTGGGCACAAGGCGTGGGTCCGCTGGCCTGACGGATCCGACGACATCGTCCCCGGCTCGCAGGTGACTACGAGCCCACCCACCCCTGACTGACACCCGGTGGCAAAGGACAAGATCCCCACATCCCGGGTGGGGCGCACCGCGCGGATCGGGGGTCTGGCAGCCGGTCAGGTGATGAGGGAGGCCGGCACCCGGGCGGCCAACGTCGCGCGGTCGCCCGAGGGGCGCCAGGTGGCGCTCGAGCGCCGCCAGCTCGAGGCCGCCGAGCAGATCGTCGCCGCCCTGGGGACGATGAAGGGCGCCGCCATGAAGGTCGGGCAGGTCCTGTCGTTCCTCGACGTCGGGATGGTGCCCGAGGAGTACCGCGAGGAGTTTCAGCGCAAGCTCGCCGTCCTGCGCGACGCCGCGCCCACGGTCACCTTCCGCGACATGCGCAAGGTGATCGAGCAAGAGCTGGACGAGCGGCTGTCCGACGTCTTCGACGAGTTCGACGAGGAGCCGATCGCCGCCGCCTCGATCGGGCAGGTCTACCGCGCCCGGCTCACCGATGGGCGGCCCGTGGCGGTCAAGGTCCAGTACCCCGGCGTGGCCGCGGCCGTGCGCGCCGACATGCAGAATCTGGGGCTGATCCTCCGCCTGGTCAAGCGGATCGCCCCCGGGCTGGACCCCAAGGCCATCGGCGAGGAGATCCGCGCCCGGGTCCAGGAGGAGCTCGACTACGAGCTCGAGGCCCAGAACCAGCGCTCGCTGGCCCGCATCTTCCGCGGCCACCCGTTCATCGCCATCCCCGACGTGATCGGCTCTCTGTCGCGCGAGCGGGTGATGGTGTCCGAGTACATCAGCGGGACCGGCTTCGAGGATCTGCGCAGCTACTCACAGGCCGATCGCGACCGGATCGGCGAGATCCTCTTCCGCTTCTACTTCGGATGCCTGTACCGCCACGGCCAGTTCTCGGGCGACCCGCACCCGGGCAACTCGATGCTGCTCGACGACGGGCGGATGGCCTTCTTCGACTTCGGGTTGTTCAAGCGCATGCCCCCCGGGGCGGTCGAGCTGGAGAAAGCGGTGGCCCGCGCGATCATCGAGGGCGACACCGAGACGATCATGCGTCTGGGGACCGAGGTCGGCTTCTTCCGCGACCCGGAGAAGTTCAACCCCGACCGTGTGCTCGCCCACTTCCGGGCCGCCACCTCCTGGTACACCTGCGACCGCGAGGTCGAGCTCACCCCCGAGTACGCCACCCAGGTGCTCATCGACATGAGCGACCCACGCTCGGAGTACTTCGGCTACCTGCGCCACGAGTCCGCCCCGCCCGACCACATCTTCGGGCGGCGGATGGAGGTGCTCACGCTGGCCGTCATCGCCCAGCTGCACGCGGCGGGCAACTTCCACCGGATCGCGCGCGAGTGGTTCTACGGCGATCCGCCCGCGACCGAGCTCGGGGCGCTGGAAGCCGAGTTCTACGGGCGCGCCGCTGCCTGAGCGCGGTTTGGTGCGGTGGCGGGGCTGCCGTGTGATTTCTGGGCTAGGTACCGGCGAACGTCAACGGCGGGCCATCGAGAGGGTGGGCCGGGCGGTCGCGGCGACGCGCGTGGCCACGGCGATGTCGGCCGGCTGCGCGGGCGCCTCGCTGCCCAGGCGGGCCGGCTGCGCGCCACGCCGGCGAGGCCGCCAGACCCGGAGGTACTGGGCCAGCACGTAGGAGCCGACGACGAGCACGAGGGCGATGGCCTGGGCGATGAAGGTCTCCCAGTTGTTGAAGAGGCTGAGCCACGTGCCCATCCAGCCCGGGATGGTGAGCCCGTGGATCTCGGTGGTGCCGATCCAGCCGGCGAGCTGCATCTCGTTGACCTGCTCGCCGACCTGGACGAGCAGGACGAACAGGAGCATGACGCCGGTGATGATGAGCAGGCGGCGGTAGGGCAGCCGCTGGTGCAGGGCGAAGGTGAGCACGCCCACCGCACCGGTGAAGAGCAGGCCGATGACCACGCCCTCGAGGACCACCGCGGGCCCGTAGATCTGGCGCAGGTTCTGCAGGAAGATCACGATCTCGAAGCACTCGCGGTAGACCGAGGTGAAGCCCAGCAGCCCGAGGCCGAGGAGCATCCGGCGCTTGTTGGTCTCCGCGTCGGCGCCGAGCAGGGTGCGGCGACGCTTGTGGTGATGGGAGATCCAGCCGGTCCAATAGACCTTGTGAAAGAACCAGTTCATCACGATGAGCAGGACGATCAGGGCCGGGATCCCCGTGGCCGCCTGGATCGACAGCTCAGAGCCCGAGAACTGGCCGATGATCCAGATGACGCCGAACCAGGTCGCCACGCCGGCCCCGATGGCCAGCGCGCCGCCGGCCGCGACGGGGCGGCGGTAGACCGTGTTGGCGCCCAGGAAGCTCGCGGTGATGGCGGCGAGCACGAGGATCGTCTCCAGTCCCTCGCGGAAGACCAGGATGGCGCTGTCGAGCACGACAGTGGTGTGGCTGAGGCGATGGCCCGCGGGCAGGTCGGTCGGATCGCTGGTGCCGCCGGCCGCGTGCCAGCTCACGATCACGACGGCCACAGCGACGGCAAGGACCACCACGGTCCAGACGTAGAAGCTGACCGAGCCAGACCGGGAGGCGATCCGCTTGGCGGGGCGAGAGGCGAGGGCGGAGGTCTCGTTCACGGGAGAAGGCAATTCCGAGTGCAGCGCTCGGCTTATTGTCGGCACGGTACCACAGATTAGGCGTCCCTAAGTAGGGCGCCCTAACACGTGGTGTTCGCCCTTACCGGGCCTAGACCTCTTGAACCTGGAACAGGCTCGTGGTCCCGGGGCGGCCGCTGGGCAGCCCCGCGGTGATGCCGATGCGCTGGCCGTGCTGGACCCACCCCAGCTCCACCACACGGCGGGCGCTGTCGGCGATGAGCTCCTCGGTGACCTCGTGGCGGCGGATCGACTCGGCCTGCACCCCCCACATGAAGTTGCAGCGGCGCACCGTCTCACGGCCGGGCGAGAGGCAATAGATCGGGACCGAGGGGCGGTGCGCGGAGATCAGCCGCGCCGAACGGCCCGACAGGGTCGGCACCACCAGCGCGGCCAAGCCGAGGTCACGGGCCGCCGCGCAGGCGCTGTAGGCGATCGTGTACGCCGGGTCGCGGGCGTCGCGGCGCACCCGGTTCTCGTTCCACTCGCGGTAGGGGAGGACGCCCTCGGTGCGCTCCGCGATCGAGGCCATCATCTCCACCGCCTCGACCGGATAGGCGCCAACGGCCGTCTCCTGGGAGAGCATCACGGCGTCGGTCCCGTCCAGGATGGCGTTGGCGACGTCGGTCGCCTCCGCGCGCGTGGGACGGGAGGAGGAGACCATCGAGTCGAGCATCTGGGTGGCGGTGATCGAGGGGCGGGCCAGGCGCCCGGCGATACGCAGCAGCTGCTTCTGGACGATCGGGACGTCCTCGATGGGCAACTCGATACCCAGGTCACCGCGGGCCACCATGACCGTGTCAGCGGCGCGGATGATCTCCTCGGCGTTGTCGACAGCCTGCGGCTTCTCGATCTTGGCCACGAGGGGCAGCCGCGTGTGGCGCCGGACGGACTCGACATCCTCGGCGCTGCGCACGAAGGACAGCGCCACGACGTCGACGCCGATCGACTCGCCGAAGCGGAGCATGTCCAGGTCCTCTTCGGGAACCGCCACCAGGCCGCGCGTGTTGCCGGGGATGTTCAGGCCCTGGCGCGAGGCGACCGAGCCGCCGACCTCGACGATGGTGTCGACCTCGCACTCGCCGCCGCGGACCTGCTCGACGCGGAGGCGGATCGCGCCGTCGGCGAGATAGATGACGTCGTCGGGATCCACGCACTCCGCCAAGCCGGCCCACGAGACCGACATCCGCCTGCCGTTGCCGGGATCGGTGGTGCCGCAGGCGAGCAGGAGCCGCTCGCCGGGCTTGAGCTCGACCCGGTCCTCGGCGAGCGGGCCGATGCGCAGCTTGGGCCCGGGCAGGTCCTGGAGGATCGCCACGGGGCGACCGACGGCCGCCGACGCCGCGCGTACACGCGCTGCGTTCTCGGCATGCATCTCGCGGTCGCCGTGCGAGAAGTTCAGGCGGGCGACGTCGAGCCCGGCCGACACCATCCGCGCGAGCGTTTCAGGGTCGCGGGAGGCGGGGCCGATGGTGGCAACGATCTTCGTGCGGCGCATTTGCAGACCAACGTACTGGACCGCAGGGGAACGATTCGTTAATAGCAGGTGAGCGTGTGAGCGCTCACAAGTGGGGGCGGCTCACACGGTGAGCGCGCCGTCCTCCACGACGGGCACGCCGTCGGCGCTGAGCCGGCCGCCGTCGCGCAGATCGCAGATGAGATCCCAGTGCAGGGCCGAGTCGTTGGTCCCGCCGGTCTCCGGGTAGGAGCGCCCCAGCGCAAGGTGCACGGTGCCGGCCATCTTCTCGTCGAGCAGGATGTGGCCGGTGGCGCGATCGATGCCGACGTTGGTGCCGATCCCGATCTCCCCCAGGTACCGCGCGCCCGCGTCGGTGGCCAACGCCGCCTGGAGGTAGTCGTCGCCGCGCTCGGCCCTGGCCGCGACCACCTCGCCGTCCTTGAAGGTCAGCTGGACGCCGGTGACGGTGACCCCGCGAGGCCCCGTGGGAACGGTGAAGCGGATGGTGCCGTTGGCCGAGCGCTCGTGAGGGCCGGTGAAGACCTCACCGCTCGGCATGTTGTGGCGACCGTCGGAGTTGATCCAGGTACGGCCGGCCACGCCGAGGCGGATGTCGGTGCCCTCGGCCTCGATGCGGATCTCCGAGGCCGGGGTCAGCCGCGCCACCATCGCCTCCTGGGTGGCGCTGAGCTCGCGCCAGGCCTGGACGGGATCCGTCCGGTCCAGGAACAGCGCCCCGGTGACGAAGGCGGCGTACTCCGCCGTGCTCATCTGGGCCTGCTGGGCCAGGGCCGGCGTGGGCAGGATCGTGCCCGTCCAGCGCAACTTCAGCGACGCCTCCTGAAACGGCCGGCGCGCCGTGGCCACCTCGGCGACGACTGCGGGGTCCACGCCGGCCAGCTCCGTGGTGTTCGCCGGCGCCTCGATACGCACGAAGGCGTCGAGTGCGCCCGCCACCGCCATGTGCGTCGGCGGCGGCTCGGTGCGGTGACGGGGGTGGGCGAGGCGGTAGAGGTCGGCGGCCAGCCCGGGCGGCTCCAGCGCCACGTACGGCCACGCGTCACGCTCGAGGACGGCGCGGTGCAGCGCCGCCGCCAGGTCCTCGGCCAGGGTGGTGGAGAGGACGCCGACGCGGTCGCCGGGCGTGACCGCCATCGACCAGTCGCACAGCAGCGCGGCGAAGGCGTCGGGATCGGGGACGGGGGTGGTCACGGGGCCTCGAGCTCGGGGAAGTTCTCGGCCAGGTGCGTGCGCAGCGAGGCGAGCACGAACTCGCGCTCGGCCGCCGTGGCCATCCGGTAGCGCGCCAGCAGCTCCTTCTGGCGCGAGGTCTCGATCCCTGAGATCGTCCACGACACCGCCAGGCGCTCGAAGAGAACCTCGATGGCGCGCGCCCGAGCGTCTTCGCGGTGCAGGCCGCCGCTCACCGTCTCGGCGTACACGCGCCGCGTGGCGGGGCTGAGCACGCCTCGCAGGGCCAGCACGTTGCCGTCGTCGTCGCGGTACTCGGTGACCGGCGCGCTGAGCGTCTCCTGCTTGGCCCGCTGGCGTGCCTTGCGGCCCATCAGGGGGCCTCGACCGGTCCGGCGAAGTACCGCTTGGCGATGTCCGACGTTCCGGCCAAGGCGCCGCAGTCTACGCAGCGTCAATAACGTCTGGGCCCATGGCACCGACGACACGCCAGAAAGAGCTCGGACGGGGCGAGCGCGTCCTGCCGGGGCTGTGGCGCCTGCGCCTGCCGCTGCCCTGGCCCGGCGTCCCCCACTGCAACGCCTGGGCGATCGCGTCGGGCCCGGGAATCGTGCTCGTGGACACCGGGATGCACGAGCCGGGGTCGCTGGCGCAGCTCGAGCGCGCCATGGACCAGGTCAACCTGCGCCTCGAGCACGTTCGGCTGCTCGCGTGCACCCACGCCCATTCCGATCACTGGGGCCAGGCCGCGCCGATCATGGAGCGGGCGGGGTGCGAGCTGTGGATGCACCCCAACCACGCCCACGCCACGGCCGGGGCCGACGATCCGCAGGCGGCGCTCGAGCGGCGCCTGGAGGTCGGGCGCCAAAGTGGTGTCCCGCCCCGCGCCCTGGCCGAGTACGCCGAGCGCGCCAAGAACTTCCCCTCGGGCGTGGCCAAGGTGGTCGAGCCCGATCACGCGCTGGTCGACGGAGTGCGGATCGAGACCGATCTGGGCGAGTGGACGGTGTACGAGACGCCCGGGCATGCGCCGTCCCACGTCTGCCTCTACCAGCCCGAGCGCCGGCTCCTCATCTCCGGCGACCACGTCCTGGGCCGGATCTCCCTGTTCTACGACTACGGCCACACGGCCGATCCGGTGGGCGAGTTCCTTCGCTCGCTGGACACGGTCGATGTGCTCGACGCCCGCCTGGCGCTGTCGGGGCACGGCAAGCCGTTCGTGGACGTGCACGGCCACATCGAGGGCAACCGGGCGCTGGTCGCCGAGCGACTGGAGGCGGTTCTCGGGGCCGTCCGCACCGAGGCCAAGACGGCGCTGGAGATCCTGCCATCGGTCTACAGCCAGCCGGTGGACGTGCGCAACGCCACCTGGTTTCTCTCCGAGACGCTCTCGTACCTGCGCCACCTGCAGGGCCAGGGGCGCGTCGCCCCTGAGCCCGACGGGGACGTCGAGCGCTGGCGGGCCACGTAGTCGCCGACGCCCGATCCTAACCTTGACACGATCTTGTCAAGGTTGGTAGGCTGCGCAGATGCGCATCGATCAGATCATGGAGGAGGCCGACGAGCCGATCTTCTCCTTTGAGTTCTTCCCGCCCAAGAGCGACGCCGGGGAGCGAGTCCTGGGGCTCGCGCTGGAGTCGCTGCGGCAGCTCGAGCCGTCCTTCGTGTCGGTGACCTACGGCGCCGGCGGCACGTCGCGCGGGCGCACGCTCGAGCTGACCAAGTGGATCAAGCAGGAGCTCGGGATCGAGGCGATGGCCCACCTCAGCTGCGTCGGGTCCACGCGCGAAGAGCTGACCAACGTGATCGCCGACATGCGCCAGGCCGGGATCGAGAACATCCTCGCCCTGCGCGGCGATCCGCCCCGCGGCGAGAGCGACTGGAAGCCGCATCCCGGTGGCCTGCAGTACTCCACCGAACTGGCCGCCCTCATCCACGCAGACCACGACATCTGCATCGGCGGCGCCTGCTTTCCCGAGGTCCATCCCGAGGCCCCGGATCTGGCCCACGACCTGCGCTTCCTCAAGGACAAGATCGACAACGGGGTCTCGTTCCTCATCACGCAGATGTTCTTCGACAACGAGCTGTACTTCCGCTTCGTCGACGAAGCCCGGGCGGCCGGCATCGACGTGCCGATCATCCCCGGCGTGATGCCGATCACCGACCTGCGCCAGATCAAGACGATCACCGGCATGTGCGGCGCGACGATTCCGCCGTCACTGCTGGAGGCGCTCGAGTGGCGCTCGCACGATCCCGACGCGGTGCTCCAGCTCGGAGTGTCGTACGCGACGCTGCAGTGCGCCGAGCTGCTGGCCCGCGGCGCGCCGGGGGTCCACTTCTACACGCTGAACAAGTCGCACGCGACGCGCGCGATCCTGTCGGCCCTGCGCCTGCACCGGCCGTGGGTCGCGCGCGAGGTCGTCAAGACGGCGGTGGTGTGATCGGGAGAGCGTGGGCGACGGTCGGCTGGCCGTCGATCTCGTAGCGCACGTCCACCTCGTCGTTGCGCTTGTAGGTCCCGATCCCCCAGAAGCCCAAGAACCATGCGCGGAGCCCGAGCTTCTGACTCACCAGCTCGCGCCCGAAGAGCACCTCGCCCTCGGAGATCCGGTAGTCCGACCCGAGCTCCTGGCGCACGCCGTTGACGTAGACCTCGAACGGCGGTCGGACTCCGGGCGGGAGCGTGACGCGCCACTGCTTCACCCCGACACCACCGCGTCGCCGGCGACGAGCGAGAGCACCGTGACGTCCACGCGCTGACCGTGCTCGCGCAGGTAGCCGCGCAAGACCCCCTCCTCGGCGAACCCGGCCCCGCGCGCCGCGCTCACCATGGCGGCGTTCTCGGGCTCGGTGATGAGCTGGACGCGGGCCAGGCCGCACTCGCCCAGCAGCCACCCCCCGGCCAGCCGCAGGGCGTCGGTGGCAACGCCACGCCCGCGCTGGGCCGGCGCCGTCCAGATCCCCAGCTCGGCCCGGGAGTGATCCCAGTCCACGTCGTGGACGTCGAGCTGGCCGATGCACTCGTCGGCGCCCGCCCGGACGACCGTCAGCCACAGGGCGGTGCCGGTGGCCCGGTCACCGGCGCCGCCCTCGACGCGGCGTCCGAGCTCGGCGCCGCTGGGCGGGCGGGCGAGGCCGAGCTGACGATAGAGCTGGGGATCGTCCTGGTGAGCGATCAGGACCTCGGGGATGTCGCGCTCGGCGGCGAGCCGAAGGGCCACGGAGGCGGTGCGCAGGGCGTCGGTCGGTTCAGGGAAGGCCGGCATGTCGGCACTGGACCGTACTCTCAATCAACGGCATGTCGGAGATCGAATTCAGGCAGGAGATCGAGTACAGGGTGAGGCGCTCGGAGCGCGCCCGGCGTATCCGCGTCAACGTCGACGCTCAGGGCGTCGAGGTGGTGCTGCCGCGCCGGGCCGCCGCGCGCGAGGCCGCGTCGGCCGTCCGCGAGCTCGAGCCGTGGATCCGCCGCCGGCTGAGCGAGGTCGCCCATGCCCAGCAGGCGGTCGCCGCGCGCGGTGATGCCGTGCCCTACCTGGGGGAGCTGCTGCATGTCCGCGCCGAGCCCGGCCGCGCGCGCGTGCATCGTCGCGGTGATGTGCTGTGGACTCCGGCCGGCGCCGAGCGCGCGCCGGCGCTGGAACGCTGGTATCGGCGGACAGCGCGCGCCGAGATCGCGCCGCGGCTCGATCACGCGTGCGCGCTGGCCGGGCTCTCCTACTCCAAGCTGACGATCCGCGGTCAGCGGACGCGCTGGGCGAGCTGCTCGCGCACCGGTGCGATGAGCTTCAACTGGCGGCTGCTGCTCGCGCCCGAGGAGGTGCTCGACTACGTGGTCTGGCACGAGGTCTGCCACCTTGAGGTGATGGACCACTCGCCGCGGTTCTGGGCGCTGCTCGCGCGCTGGTGCCCGGAGTACCGGGAGCGCTCGCGCTGGCTGCGCCGGCACGGCCAGACGCTCGTGCTCTGAGCCGATGCCCCGCCTCCGCGCTCGTGCGATCGTCAACGGGCTGATCTTCGCCGCGCTGGCGGCCGAGTGCGTCTGGCTGATCGGTCACGTGCTCTTTGGGTGGGGCAGCGAGACGTATCCACCCACGCCCCGGACACTCGCCTTCCAGCCGCCCGCGCCACCGTCGGGAGCCGACGTGCTCCTGCGCCTCAGCGCCGTCGCGGCCAGCCAGAGCTCGCCTCCGTGGCCCGCCAACGCACCGTACGCGTACGTGAAGGTCCGCAGCTGGCGCCTGCGCGCGCACGGCGGCCAGGCCAATGTGGTCGGGTCCACCTCTGCGGCCTGGCACATGCGCAGCGAGGTGCCCGCGCTCAGCGCATCGCCGGCTGCCGCGGCCCAACTGCTCGTCGCCGGGCGCCGCGGTGGCGGCTGGGCGCCGGGGTGGGCGTTTGAGGATCTCGTCGCCCTGGCGCGCAGCCGGCCGGTGCCCGGCGCCGCCCAGGCGCTCCTGCTGCGGCGGCTGGCCGTGATCCCGGGCGTCGTCAACGAGGGGAACACCATCGATCGCGCGGGCCGGACCGGCGCCGCGGTCAGCCTGGACTCGAGCTACAGCGGGGAGCCGATCACCTACACCCTGATCTTCGACCCGGCCACGGGGGCGCTGCTGGAGTCAGATGACACGCTGGGCGGCCCGCCCCACCATCTCGACGCGCTCCAGGGCTCGGTGGTCGCCTACACCACGATCCTGAGCGCGGGCTACGTGACCACCCCGACGGCCACGGCGGACGCGGCGTCCCCGTAGTGCCGGGGGCCGGCTACCGCTCGCTCAGCGCGCGGCGCAGCGCCGCGTAGGCGCTCTCACCCCGCTGCTCGGAGATGACCTCGCGACGGACCCGGCCGCGGAAGGCCTCCACGGAGCCGTCGCCGCGGACGTCGATGCCGGCGCGCACGCTGGGGACGAAGCGCTCGGGCCCGGCGAGCTCGAGGCGCGCCACCACGCGCTCCTGGGGCTCGAAGCGCTTGTACCTGACGTCGACGGATGACCAGGTCCCACCCGCCGCCGTGGCCAGCTCGCGCCCGCGCGACTCCAACGCGTCGAGCGCCCGGTCCACGTCGCCAAACGAGGACCGTCTCACCTTGGGGCCGGCCCGTTCGGTCAGCTTCCAGCGCACCCGGCGATCATCGCAGGAGGGTCAGTGCTCCGGATGGGCAGATCGAACTCGACCTCGAAGGTGTTGCCGCGGCGCAGGCGGCGCAGCGGCCCGGCGGCGAAGCGCTCCGACAGCCGGTGGATGGCGACGTTGTCGGCGAGCATGGTGGCTTGGAAGCGGCGCACCCCGCGGGTCACAGCGGCGTCGACGAGGCGGCCCATGAGCTCACGGCCGAGGCCCTCGCCCTGCCAGTCGTCGCCGATCACGATGGCGAACTCGGCGACCGCCGAGTCCTCGGGCGAGCGCACGAACCGTGCCACGGCGATGATCGGAGCGTCCTCGTCTCCCTCCTGCTCGGCGAACGTGGCGACCAGGGCGTAGTGGTTGCAGCCGTCGATGTTGGCGAGGTACATCGCGTCGGCGGAGCTCAGGTACGGCTTGGAGGTCAAAAAGCGGCGGTAGCGCGTGAGCGGCGACAGCCGGCCGTGAGCGGCCTGCAGGCGGTCCACGTCATCAACCCGGATAGGGCGGATCGCGACGATGCGACCGTCGCTGAGGGCGTGGATGTCCACGCCCTCAAATCTAGGACGGCGGGCGGGCACGGATTGTGCCCGCCATCACGGTTTGGGCCTAGGAACGCTCGGAGATCGGAACGTACTCCAGCCCACGGCCGCCGGTGTAGATCTGGCGGGGCCGCGCGATCTTCTGCTCGGGGTCGTCGATCATCTCCAGCCACTGGGCGATCCAGCCGCTGGTGCGCCCGATGGCGAACAGCACCGGGAACATCTCGACCGGCATGCCCAGCGCCTCGTAGATCAGGCCGGAGTAGAAGTCGACGTTGGGGTAGAGCTTGCGCTTGACGAAGTACTCATCCTCCAGCGCGATCTTCTCGAGCTCGGTGGCGATGTTCAGCAGCGGGTTGAGCCCCGTGACCTCGAAGACCTCGTCGACGGCCTTCTTGATGATCTTGGCGCGCGGGTCGAAGTTCTTGTAGACCCGGTGACCGAAGCCCATGAGCTTCTCGTTGCCGTTCTTGACGCCGTCGATGAAGTCGGGGATGTTCTCCTTGGTCTCGATCCGGCGCAGCATCCGGAGCACCGCCTCATTGGCGCCGCCGTGCAGCGGCCCGTAGAGCGCGGCCACGCCAGCGGCCACCGCGGAGTAGGGGTCGACCTGGGAGGAGCCGACGCTGCGCACCGCGCTCGTCGAGCAGTTCTGCTCGTGGTCGGCGTGCAGGATGAAGAGCACGTCGAGCGCGTGCTCCAGCCGCGGGTCGGGCTGGTACTTGAGCTCGGCGATCTTGTAGATCATCGAGAGGAAGTTGCCCGCGTAGCTGAGGTCGTTGTCGGGATAGACGTACGGCATGCCGCGGTTGTGGCGGTAGGAGAACGCCGCCAGCGTCGGCATCTTGGCCAGCAGCCGGATGACCTGGAGGTAGCGGGTGTCGGACTCCTTGATCGCCGACGCCTCGGGGTAGAAAGTGGAGAGCGCGCCGACGGAGGCCAGCAGCATGCCCATGGGGTGCGCGTCGTAGCGGAACCCCTGCATGAACTCCTTGACGTTCTCGTGGACGAAGGTGTGGATCGTGATCAGGTGATCCCACTCGTCCAGTTGCTGCTGGGTGGGCAGCTCACCGTGGATGAGCAGGTAGGCGACCTCGAGGTAGCTGGACTGCTCCGCCAGTTGCTCGATCGGGTAGCCGCGGTACTCCAGGATGCCCTTGTCCCCGTCGATGTAGGTGATGGCCGAGCGACACGACGCCGTCGCCATGTAGGCGGGGTCGTAGGTCATCAACCCGAAGTCGTCGTCGTGAGTCTTGATGTTGCGCAGCTCGGTGGCCCGGATCGTGTTGTCCTCGATCGGGATCTCGTACTGCTTGCCGGTCCGGTTGTCGGTGACGGTGAGGGTGTCGGCCGACGTCGCTACGCCGCCCCCATCCGTCGAATGCTGAGTTTCGGTGGTCATAGCGCTCCTTGATGCCGTTGCCGGAGGCCGCCACTTCCGTCATACAAGTTTCGACGACCTTGCCTTCTCGATCACTTTATTACCCGCGGCTCGTCGCCGGAGACACCCGGTATGTGACCGTTGCGTTACCTCGCGCGGGGGTAGCAGGGCGTCCTACGAGGTGAGGATGGCGGCGCCGACGGCCAGCACGGCGAACACCGCCGTCAGCGCGATCACTCCGCGCTGGCCCCTCGCGTTGGAGGGGAAGTCCGGGCGCTGAATGCCGATCGTGCTCAGGATCACCGCGTACACGGCCAGCGCCCCGCCGATGATGAAGAACGGCACCTTCGAGGGCGCGGAGGCGGCCGTGATCAGCAGCAGGGCGGACATCGCGGGGCCTCGAGCCTATCCAAAATCGCCGCGGGGCGGGTGGGGGCCGAGTCAGGACCGGTAGCGGCTGGCGGTGGCGGCGCGCTGGCCCTGATAGTGGCTGCCCAGCTCGGGGCTGCCGTAGGGCCGGCGCGCAGGACGGTCGAGCATCATGAACGAGAGCTGGGCGATCTCCAGGCCCGGGTGCAGGATGATCGGCACCCGGGTGAGGTTGTTGAGCTCCAGGGTGAGCGTGCCCTTCCAGCCGGGATCGCAGAAGCCCGCGGTGGCGTGGACGATCAGCCCCAGACGGCCGAGGCTGGACTTGCCCTCGATCCGGGCGACGATGTCGTCGGGCAGCTCCACCCACTCCAACGTGCGGCCCAGGCAGAACTCCCCGGGGTGGATGACGAACGACTCGCCCTCGGGGACGAGAACCTCCTCGGTGAGGTTGTCCGGGGGGTGGCGCAGGTCGATCGCCGTCGCGCGGTGGTTGTGAAAGACGCGGAACGAGTCCCCGAGGCGGAGGTCCACGCTGGCGGGCTGGACCAGCCCCGGATCCCACGGGTCGATGCGAATCCGGCCCTCGTCCACGAGTCGCAGGATCGTGCCGTCCGAGAGGACCGAGACCGCCGCCTCCCGGCTGCTCGCGGTGGCCGTATGTGCGCTATCGCCGTTCATCGGCGGCAAGTCTGACAGCGACGCAGGTCGCGTCGCGCCTCCGTGGCCGTGGGGGCCAACGTGTCAGTGGCCGACGGTGCGGGCGCGGGCGCGCACCGTACGGACCCGCGCAGGCGGCTGCGGGGCCGGATCGCCGTGCGGGCCGCGCCGCGGGCGGCGGGGAAACGGCTGGCGGGGATGCGGGCGGTGGCGCTTGATGCCACCGTCGTCATCAGACGAGGTCTCGTCCTCGGGCTCCTGCTTGATCGCCCACCAGACCAGGTAGATCAGCGCCGCGATCGGCAGTTTGAGCGCGAGCATCAGCCACAGAAATCCCCACGTCACGAGAAAACCGATCCTATCCCTTATGGGCGTAGATGCAACCCGTAGGGTCAGGCCATCGCCCGCATCCGCGCACCCTCGGGGTCGAGCAGGGGCTCGGCCATCACCTGGCCGGGGACCCAGCGACCGAAGATGTCGACGTGGACCTCGGTGCCGATTCCGTGCTCGGTGGGCAGGTAGGCGTAGGCGATGGAGCGCTCCACGGTGTAGCCGTAGCCCCCGGTGGTCACGCGCCCGCAGATCTCCTCCGCGACGCGGACCGGCTCGTTGCCCAGCGCCACCGAGCGGGGATCCTCCAACACCAGGCAGCGCAGCTTGCGCTCGGGCTCACCCAGGGCGTCGGCGCCGACGAACGAGCGGTCCTCGCGCACGCAGAAGTCCAGCCCCGCTTCCAGGGGGGTCTCGTCGGGGGTGATGTCGGCGGCCCACACCCGGTAGCCCTTCTCCAGCCGGAGCGAGTCGATGGCCCGATAGCCGCCGGCCATCAGGCCGTGGGGCCGGCCCGCCTCCCACAGCGCGCGCCACAGGCCCACTCCGTACTCGGTGGGGCAGTACAGCTCCCACCCGGCCTCGCCGACGAAGGTGACCCGCAGCGCCCGCACCGGGACGTCGCCGATCGCGACCTCGCGCATCCGCATGTAGCCGAAGTCCAGCGGATCGGGCGTGAGCGGGCGCAGGATCTCCGCCGCCTTGGGCCCCCACAGCGCAAAGCAGGCCCAGCGCGAGGTGACGTCGGACAGGGTGACCGAGCCGTCGTGCGGCAGGTGGCGGCGGATCCACGCGGCGTCATGGTTCCCGAAGGCCGTGCCGGTGACGATCTGGAACGTCTCGGGCTCCACGCGCGTGACGGTGAAGTCGCACTCGATCCCGCCCCGGCGGTTGAGCATCTGGGTGTAGGTGATCCGCCCCGCCTCGTCGGCGATGCGGTTGTCGCACAGGCGCTCGAGCAACTGGGCCGCCCCGGGCCCGGACAACTCGAGCTTGGCGAACGACGACTCGTCGAACAGGCACGCGGCGGTGCGCGTGGCGATCGCCTCGGCACCGATCGCGGGGGACCAGTGCCGGCCGGCCCACCCGCGCGGGCGCAGGCTCTCGTCTCCGGCCGACGCGTTTGACTCATACCAGTTCACGCGCTCCCAGCCCGACTTCTCGCCGAAGGCGGCGCCGTGATCGCGGTGCCAGGCATAGGCGCTCGAGGTCCGCAGCGGGCGGCCCGCCTGGCGCTCGTGGCCGGGGTAGCGGATGTCGTAGTAGGTCTCATAGACCTCGCGGGCGCGCGCGAGGGAGTACCGCGGCGACCTGAAATGGCCACCTCCCGCCCCGAAACGGCGGATGTCCATCTCCCACACGTCCAGCGACGGCTCGCCGGCGATGATCCAGTCCGCGACGACCCTGCCGATCCCGCCGGCGCCGGCCAGCCCATGCGCGCAGAAGCCGGCGGCCACGAAGAGGCCGCGGACGTCGGTCTCGCCCAGGCAGAACTCATTGTCGGGGGTGAACGCCTCGGGGCCGTTGATCAGCCGGGTGACCTTGACGTCCTCCATGGCGGGGACACGCTTGGAGGAGTTTTCGGCGATCTCCTCAAACCGGGGCCAGTCCTCCTCCAGCAGCCGCCCGTTGAAGTCCGGCGGGATGCGGTCGACCTGGTGCTCGTCCAAGAACCACGGCGCGCTCTCGCGCTCGTAGCCGCCCATGACGAGTCCCGCGCCCTCCTCGCGGAAGTAGACGAGGTTGTCGGGATCGCGCAGCGTGGGCAGGTGTTCGCCGGCCGAGCGCTCCCGGAACGGCTGGGTGACGAGGTACTCGTGGGCGAAAGGGATGACGGGGACCCGGACCCCGGCCATCCGGCCGATCTCGGCGGCGTACATGCCGCCGGCGTTGACCACGATCTCGGCCTCGATGTCGCCCCACTCGGTCCTGATGCCGCGGACCCGACCCTCGGTGACCACCACGTCGTGCACGCGCGTGTGGGTGAACACCTGACAGCCGCCGCGGCGGGCGCCGTCGATGAGCGCATAGGTGAGCAGCGACGGGTCGAGGTAGCCGTCGGTGGGGAGGTAGGAGGCGCAGCGCACGCCGTCGGTGACCATCAGCGGGAACAGCGACTGGGCTTCCTCGGCGGACAGCAGCTCCAGTGGCAGCCCGAAGGTCTTGGACCACGCCACCTGACGCATGACCTCCTGCTCGCGCTCCTCGGTGCACGCGAGGCGGATCCCGCCGCACTCGACCCAGCCGCAGTCAAGCGTCCGGTACAGCGCGACCGAGTCCATCATCATGCGCGTCAGCGAGACGCTCCCGCGCAGCTGCCCCACCAGTCCGGCGGAATGGAAGGTGGAGCCGCTGGTCAGCTCGTTGCGGTCCACCAGGACGACGTCGCGCTCGCCCAGCTGGGCGAGGTGGTAGGCGATCGAGGCTCCTCCGACCCCGCCGCCGATGATCACGACACGGGCACGGTCAGGCAGCTCACGGGGCCGCGGCACGCATCCACTCCTCGAGTCGGGGGTCAGAGGCATTGCGCTCCAGCCGGGTGAAGTGCTGGTGCGCGTAGTCGGCGAAGTCGAAGTCCAGCTCGGAGATGGAGCCCTGGACGACGCCCCAGGCGGCTTCGCGGGCGTCGGAGACGAGCATCATCAGCCGCAGCGCGGCTCTGCGCCCGGGCGCGGCGGGCTGATCGAAGTAGGCCTCGAGCAGGCGGTCCTGGGCAGCCTCGTCGAGCTCGTTGTTGACCGCCAGGTTGGCGAGGTCGAAGTAAGGGTGGCCCATGCCTGCGTACTCCCAGTCCACCAGGAGCGCGTGGCCGGGATCAGCGTCCGTGGCCAGGATGTTGCCGGGGAGCAGGTCGTTGTGGCAGGGAACCGGATCGGACAGGGGCAGGACCGCGGCGACCCGGGCGACGAGCTCCTGGGTGCGGCGGTACGCCTCCGGGAGCTCACCCCCACGCGCGCCGATGATGCGCTCGTAGTCGTCGAGCAGATCGGGGATCCAGAAGCGGACGGGCAGCTGCAGGCCGGACCGGTGAAAGGCGCGCAGGGCCCGCGCCGCGCTCGACGGGTCCGCACGCAGGCGCTCACCATCGATCGGGGCGCCCTCCAGCCACTCGGTGACCATGCACTCGTCGTCGGCGGCGATCAGCGGCGGCGCGATGCCCAGCGCCGCCGCGCGCTCGGTGGCCACGCGCTCGGCGGCGCGGTCGATCCCGAGCAGCTCGGTATCGCGCCCGGGCAGCCGCAGGACGCAGTCGCGCTCGCCGAAACGCACCCGGTAGTTGCGGTTGGTGATGCCCCCGTCCAAGGGCACGGGCTCGTTCGCGACCGGCCCGAGGCGGGTCGCCAGACGCTCGACGATGTCGATCAAACCGGCCACCGGGCGGAAACCTAGCGTTTAAGGCCTGATTCCTATACCTTCGCGCGGCAAACAGGTTGTCCAAAGCGTTACCGCGACGGCCCCCAGAACGAGGACTTGAGAGGGTGGTGGGATGAGGCTCGAGGAGCTCCGCAGCCGGGTCGAGGCCGGCGAGATCGACACCGTGCTGATCGCTCTGTGCGACATGCAGGGCCGTCTGCAGGGCAAGCGGCTGACGGCGCGCCACTTCGTCGAGGAGGTCGTCGATCACGGTGCCGAGGGCTGCAACTACCTGTTGGCGGTGGACGTCGACATGAACACCGTCGACGGGTACGCGATGTCCTCGTGGGAGCGCGGCTACGGGGACTTCGTGCTCAAGCCCGACATGGACACTCTGCGTCTGGTCCCGTGGCAGGAGGCCACCGCGATGGTCCTCTGCGACCTGGCCTGGGAGGACGGCTCCGACGTCGCCGCCTCGCCGCGCCAGATCCTGCGCCGCCAGTTGGCGCGGCTGGCCGAACGGGGATGGAGCGCCAACGCCGGCACCGAGCTCGAGTTCATGGTCTTCCGCGAGACCTACGAGTCGGCCTGGCACAAGGCCTACCGCAACCTCGACCCGGCCAACCTCTACAACGTCGACTACTCGATGCTCGGCACCGCGCGGATCGAGCCGCTCATCCGCCGCATCCGCAACGCGATGGAGGGCGCGGGAATGGCCGTCGAGAACTCCAAGGGCGAGTGCAACTTCGGCCAGCACGAGATCAACTTCCACTACGCCGACGCGCTGCGCACCGCCGACGACCACGCGATCTACAAGAACGCCGCCAAGGAGATCGCCGCCGAGGAGGGCATGGCCATCAGCTACATGGCCAAGTTCGACGAGCGCGAGGGCAGCTCGTGCCACATCCACTTCTCGCTGGCCGACGCCGACGGCCGCAACGCGTTCGCGGGGGACCGCGCGCTGTTCGAGTCCTTCTTGGCCGGCCAGCTCGCCTGCCTGCGCGAGCTCACGGTGCTGCTGGCGCCCAACATCAACTCCTACAAGCGCTTCGTGGAGGGGTCGTTCGCCCCAACGACGGTGGCCTGGGGCCAGGACAACCGCACCTGCTCGCTGCGCGTGGTGGGCCACGGCCAGGGGCAGCGCTTCGAGCTGCGCGCCGGCGGCTCGGACCTCAACCCGTACATGGCGCTCAGCGCGATGATCGCCGCCGGCCTGCACGGGGTCGACGCACAGCTGGAGCTGGAACCCATGTACGAGGGCAACGCGTATACCGCCACCGACAAGCCCCGCCTCCCAACGACGCTGCGCGACGCGCGCGACCTGTTCGCCACCAGCGAGGTGTCCCGGGCGGCGTTCGGCGACGAGGTGGTCGACCACTACGTCAACGCCGCCGACGTCGAGCTCAAGGCGTTCGAGGCCGCCGTCACGGACTGGGAGCGCTTCCGCGGCTTCGAACGGCTCTGAGCGCGTGATCGACCACGAGGCCTCGAGCTCGCTGGAGGCCGTGTTTGGCCCTGTCCACTCGCAGACCGCGTTCGAGGAGACGGTGGACCGGCTCGGCACCGCCATCAAGCTCGGCCTGCTGCCGCCCGGCACGCGCCTGCCCGCCGAGCGCGAGCTGTGCGCCCGGCTGGGCATCGCGCGCTCGACCCTGCGCCAGGCGCTGGTGGCCCTCGGCCAGAGCGGGCACCTGCACGCCACCCGCGGTCGGGGTGGCGGGACGTTCGTGGCCGATCCCCAGCCGCCCGCCCAACCGCCGTCCCACGAGGTCCTGGCCGGATGGCGCGACGTGTGCGACGGGCGCATGACGGTCGAGGTCGGGATCGCGGTCCTCGCCGCCGAGCGCGCCCAGCCGGCGGCCGTCGACACCTTGGAGGAGCTGGTGGTGGCGATCGACGACCTCCTCGACGACTTTCCCGCCTACCGCCCGCTCGACGTGCGCTTCCACGTGGGGCTGGCCGAGCTCACCGGCAGCGCCCGCCTGGTCAAGCAGATGACCGAGATCCAGGGCGCGATGAGCGCGCTCATCTCCCACATCGCCCACCCGCCCGAGGTCCTTGACTCCGCCAACGACCAGCATCGCCGTCTCGTGGGAGCGCTGCGCCGCCACGACGAGGCCCTGGCCGCGCGTGTGATGACCGAGCACCTGCGCGGCACCGAGCACGTGCTGGCGGGGCTGCTGCCGCGCGGCTGACGCGGCCGTCGCGCTGGGCGCCGGCGTGCGTTGGCCGTCCGGCCCTTGACTTGACCTGTAATGCGGTCATATGGTTCTCGCGCCTTGAAGGTTGGATCAGCAGACCTTTTCCCGAGGAGGGCCGGATGACCGCAAGCACTGAGACTCTCTCAGCGGACGAGCAACGTCTCGCCGAGCTGGGCTACAAGCAGGAGCTCAAGCGTGGGTGGAGCGGGTTTTCCAACTTCGCCATCTCTTTCTCGATCATCTCGATCCTGGCGGGGTGCTTCACCACTTATGGCCAGGCGTGGATCAACGGCGGCCCGGTGGCCATCTCGATCGGCTGGCCTGTCATCAGCGTGTTCATCCTGCTCGTGGCGTTCTCCATGGCCGAGCTCGCGTCGGCCATGCCGACCGCGGGTGGCATCTACTACTGGTCCTCCAAGCTGGGAGGGCCCGCATGGGGATGGTTCACAGGATGGTTCAACCTCGTGGGCCTGGTGGCGGTGACGGCGTCGGTCGACTACGCCGCCGCGACGTTCCTGAACTCCACACTGTCGTTCTACGGCCTGCACCTCTTCGGTGTCAACTTCGCGACCGCCAGCGTGCAGTCCTCGCTGCACCACGTGTTCGTGCTGTTCGCCATCATCCTGGCCGCGCACGCGCTGATCAACATCTTCTCGTCGCCGCTGGTGGCACTGTTCACGCAGATCTCCGTCTGGTGGCACGTGATCGGCGTGCTGGTGATCATCGTGTTGCTGGTGGCGGTTCCGAGCCATCACCAGAGCTTCAGCTTCGTGTTCGGCCACCGCCAGAACCTGTCGGGCTTCAGCGACAACATGTACTGGTTCTACGTGCTGCCGCTCGGCTTCCTGCTGACGATGTACACGATCACGGGCTATGACGCCTCGGCGCATATCTCCGAGGAGACCCACGATGCCGCGATGGCGGCGCCCAAGGGCGTGTGGCGCTCGGTGTTCTACTCGGCGGTCTTCGGCTGGTTCGTGCTGCTGGCACTCACCTTCGCCGCCACGCACACGAAGGCGATCGACGCCGCGGGAGGGACCTCGCAGTCGATCATCGAGTCGGCCCTGACCTCCTCGGCGGCCAAGGCGGTGCTCGTCATCTCCACCATCGGCCAGCTGTTCTGCGGGATGGCATGTGTCACGAGCGCGTCGCGGATGACATTCGCGTTCTCACGCGACGGCGCGGTCCCCGGTCACAACCTGTGGCGCCGGCTGAACAGCCACCGCACGCCGAGCTGGGCCGTCGTGTTCGTCGCCGTGTGCGCGTTCATCATCACGATCCCGGCGTACAAGGGCAACCACGCAGGGCTGCCCGTGGCCTTCCTGGCGGTCACGTCCATCTCGGTCATCGGTCTTTACATCGCCTACACGATCCCGGTGTTCCTCCGATGGCGAATGGGCGACGCCTTCGAGGCCGGCCCGTGGACCCTGGGACGCAAGTACAAGTGGATCAACGTCATCGCGATCCTGTGGGTGGCACTGTGCGTGATCATCTTCTGCCTGCCGTTCACCCCCGCCGCCGTCCCGTGGAACAGCAGCTTCACGTGGTCGGCATTCAACTACGCGCCGCTGGTCACGGTGATCGTGATGCTGGCCGTGACGATCTGGTATTACACCTCGGCCAAGCGCACGTTCAAGGGCCCGATTCACACCATCGAGTTCGCCGAGGACGGGGTGACCGTGATCGACCCCGATGCGGCCGAACTTGCCTAGCGGCGTTCTGGCGGTCCTGGAGCCCGCCACCGAGGCGGTGCTCCAGGAGCTCCCGCGCGCCGACGCGTCCGACGTGGACCGCGCGGTGCAGCGCGCCGCCGACGCCTTCCCGGCGTGGAGCGCGGTGTCGCCGTCAGACCGCGCGGCGCAGCTGCGCGCGATCTCGGACATCGTGCGCGAGCACCTCGAGGAGCTGGCACAGCTCGAAGCGCGCAACGCCGGCAAGCCGATCGGCGACGCGCGCGGCGAGATGGACATGGTGGCCCAGGTGTTCGGCTACTACGCCGGCTCGCCCGAGCGGCTGCTGGGCGACACGATCCCGGTCGCGGGGGGGCAGGCATGGACGGTGCGCGAGCCGCTCGGCGTGGTCGGGCTGATCGTCCCGTGGAACTTCCCGCTGACGATCGCGGCGTGGAAGATGGGACCGGCGCTCGCCGCCGGGAACTGCATCGTGCTCAAGCCGGCGGAGCTGACGCCGCTCACCGCGGTGCGCTTCGCCGAGCTCGCCCGCGAGGCGGGCCTTCCCGAGGGCGTGCTCAACGTCGTCGTCGGACCGGGCTCGGTGTGCGGCGCCCGGCTGGTGGCACACCCGGGCGTGGCCAAGATCGCCTTCACGGGCTCCACCGAGGTCGGCCGATCGATCGCCGCCGGCGCGGCCGAGACGATCAAGCGCGTCACCCTGGAGCTGGGCGGCAAGTCGCCGAACATCGTGTTCGCCGACGCCGACCTGGCGGCGGCCGCCGCCGCGGCCCCGGGGGCGGTGTTCGGCAACGCCGGTCAGGACTGCTGCGCGCGCTCGCGCATCCTGGTCCAGCGCGAGGCCATGGACGAGTTCATGGGCGAGCTCGAGCGCGCGGTCACCGGCATGCGCGTCGGCGACCCTCTCGACGACGCGACCGAGATGGGGCCGCTCATCTCGGCCGGGCACCGAGAGTCGGTGGCGTCGTTCGTCGACGATGGCGTGTCGGTTGCGATCCGCGGTTCAGCCCCCGACGGCCCCGGCTTCTGGTTTGCCCCGACCGTTCTGTGTCCGGTATCGCCGGACGATCGCGCCGCCCGGGAGGAGATCTTCGGACCCGTGGCGGTGGTGATCCCGTTCGACGACGAAGAGGAGGCGGTTCGCTTGGCCAACGACACGATCTATGGGCTCAGCGGCTCGATCTGGAGCGGCGATGGAGGGCGGGCGCTGCGGGTGGCGCGGGCGCTCGACGTGGGCGTGCTGTCCATCAACTCCAACACGTCGGTGCGGGTGTCCACGCCGTTCGGCGGTTTCAAGCAGTCAGGCTACGGGCGCGAGCTGGGCCCGCACGCGCTCGACGCCTACACCGAGGTCAAGTCGATCTTCTACGCCACGGGCGTATGAGTCGGCTCTCCGGGAAGGTGTGCGTGATCACCGGCGCCGCCGGCGGGATCGGGGGTGCCACCGCGTCCGTGTTCGAGCGCGAGGGCGCGCAGGTGGTGGGCGTCGACCTGCTCGAGCACACGGTGGGCGAGCTCTCGCTCACCGCCGACGTCACCGACGAGACGGCGGTGTCAGAGCTCTACGTGCGTGTGCGCCGCGAGCTGGGGCGGATCGACGTGCTCTTCAACAACGCCGGGATCTCGCCCAACGACGATGCCTCGGTGCTCGAGACCGGCCTGGAGGCGTGGGAGCGTGTGCAGGCGACGAACCTGCGCAGCGTGTTCCTGTGCTGCAAGCACGGCATCCCGCATCTGCTGGAAAACGACCCGCCCACCCGTGGCTCGGTCATCAACACCGCCTCGTTCGTCGCCGTGATGGGCTCGGCCACCTCGCAGATCTCCTACACGGCGTCCAAGGGCGGCGTGCTGGCGCTCTCGCGCGAGCTCGGGGTCGAGTTCGCCAAGCGCGGCGTGCGGGTCAACGCACTGTGCCCCGGCCCGGTGGACACGCCGCTGCTGCGCGAGCTGTATGCGTCTGATCCGGTGGCCGCCCAGCGCCGGCTCGTCCACGTGCCGATGGGCCGCTTCGCGCACGCCGACGAGATCGCCAACGCCGTGCTGTTCCTGGCCTCCGACGAGTCCTCCTACGTCAACGCCACGGAGTTCCTCGTCGACGGCGGGATCAGCGGGGCCTACACCACGCCGCTCTAGCCGGCGCCCTCCGGGGCGGCTCGCGGCGGCAGCGAGGGCTCGACGCGCAGCAGCCGCGCCGGGCGCTCGGGCAGCCACCAGTTCCAGCGCCCGAACAGCGAGACCACCGCGGGCACGAGCAGCGCCCGGATGATGGTGGCGTCGAGGATGATCCCGGCGGCCAGCCCGGTGGCGAACACCTTGACCGTGGTGTCCGGCGCCGAGGCCATCGAGGCGAAGGCGAGGAACAGGATGAGCGCGGCGCTGGTCACCAGGCGCCCGGTGCGCCCGATCCCGCGCACCACCGCCGTGTCGGTGGAGCCGGTGGCGTCGTACTCCTCGCGCATGCGGGCCAGGATGAACACCTCGTAATCCATCGAGAGCCCGAACAGGAACGCGAACACCATCAACGGGATCCAGGCGTCCACCGAGTGCGTGGCCGAGATGCCCCACAGCGCGCCGGAGCCGTGGCCCTGCTGCCACACCAGGGTGATCACGCCCCACGCGGCGCCGACGCTGATCACGTTGAGCAGCACCGCCTTGAGCGGGAGCAGGAGCGAGCGGAACGCCCGCGCCAGCAACAGGAAGGTGAGGATCGCGATGAGAGCGATCATGAGCGGGAAGCTCCCGTAGATCGCGTCGACGAAGTCCTTGTTCTCCGCACCGGTGCCACCCACGCGCACGCCATCGCCGAGGCTATGCGCCGCGGCCTGCACGCGGGTGAGCGTGTCGCCGCCCGCCGTGGTCGAGGGGTCGGCCCCGCCGAGCACGTCGAGCACCGCGGTGCCGTCACGCCGCCACTGGGCACTGGCCGGCGCCACCGCGCCGTGCACCCCGGGCACCTGCGCCAGCGTGCCGGCCACGTGCTCGGACTGCGCGGCCGGGGCGAGGATCTCCATGGGCGCCAGGGCGCCTGAGCCGATGCCCGAGCGCTCGAGCTGGGCCAGGCCCGCGCGCGCGTCGCCCTGCTTGCTCAGCGTGTCGACGTTGGCCTGGCCGGGTTTGAGCCCGGTGGCGGCGAGGACGAGCGCGACGAGGACGACCGCCGCCCCGGTGGCAGCAAACCACCGGCGCTTGACGACGAGCCCCGCCCACCGCGTCCAGGCGTGACTGGCTTTGTCATCGGAGCGCTTGTGCGGCCAGTCCAGCCGGCTGCCGGCGGTCACCAGCACGATGGGCAGCAACGTGGTGGCAACGATCACGCTGACCAGCGGGATGAGCATCCCGGCATAGCCGATCGATCGAAGGAACGGCAGCGGCAGGACGATCATCGCCAGCAGGCCGATCGCGACCGTGGTGCCGCTGAACACCACCGCACGACCGGCGGTTGCCATCGCGCGCACCACCGCCTCGTCTCCGGTGCGGCCGTGGGCGCGCTCCTCGCGCCAGCGCACGACGACCAGCAGCGAGTAGTCGATGGCCACGCCCAGCCCGATCAGGGCGACGAGGAACTCGACGATCATCGACACGCTGGTCACGGCGGTGACGCCCCACAGGACCAGGAAGGTGGCCATGATCGAGACGATCGCCATCAGCAGCGGGACGAAGGCGAGCAGGGAGGCGAAGACGAAGGCCAGCACGACGAGCGCGCCCAGTCCGCCGAGGACGGATTCCAGGAAGACACCGGGGCCGCTGGAGCCGCCGGTCTGGTTCTGCAGCGCGTAGATCCCGGTGACCCGAACCGGCGCGCCGGCGATGGTCTGGCCCGACAGGGCGGCCTGCGCCGTCTTGGCCGCCCGGGTGTTGTTGCCGAAGGATTCGTTGTCGGGCGGCGGGTAGGCGAGGACGAACGTGGTCCGCCCGTCGGCGGAGACGAAGGCGCGATTGCCGGTGGAGGCAAACGACGCGGTGCGCAGGCCCGGGATGGCGCGCTGCAGCCGCCGCTGGACGTCGAGAAGGCCCGCGCGCACCACCGGCGAGCTCACCGACGTGCCCGCCGGCAGCGTCACCACCGGGATGAGCGGGGAGGTGCGCCCACCCTGTCCGAACAGCCGCTGGATCTGCGAGTTGGTCTCAAAGCCCTGGCGGCCCGGGACGCTGAACTCGCTGCTGAACGACTTCGTGGTCTGGCCCACGGTCGCAATCCCGACGATCGTCACGACGATCCAGAACGCCGCCACCCATCGTCTGTGCGCCAACACCCAGCGCGTGATCGTCGTCATATCGCCCGCTCCCTTCCGCATTTAGTTCGTTGAGCGCATCATTTGTATCACAAACAATATGATCGACACAACGTGCGTCAAGTAAATAAACTCTCACCCGATGTCCGAGCCGCGATTTGGCGCCGCACTGCTTCACCCCGCGCTGGTGCGTAACACCGGCTACCTGATCAGCCGCCTGGGCTACTACGCCGCCAAGCAGTTCGCGGAGCGGCTGGCCACGGTGGGACTGACCCCGCGGATGTGGGGAGCGATGAACACCCTCGATTTCGAAGGCGACGTCAGCCAGCAGCAGCTCGGGCGCGCCATCGGCATGGATCCCAGCTCGATGGTGTCCACGATCGACGAGCTCGAGGCCAAGGGGTGGGTGCAGCGCCGCCGCCATCCGACCGACCGGCGCGCCTACGCGCTGCACATCACCGACGCCGGTCGCGAGACGCTGACGCGCGCCCGGCGGCTCGCCGGTGGCGCTCAGAACGAGCTGCTCGCCCCGCTGGACGACATCGAGCGCGCCCAGCTGCACGACCTGCTGCTGCGCCTCGTCACCGCGGTGGGCGCCGACGACAAGGACCCGATCGGCTTCAGGGACCCGGTACCGCCGCCGAAGTCCGACGGCTGAGGGCGGGCGCGCCTGACTCGGCGGCGCCGAGACCCGGCGGGGCGGCCGCGAGTGCCAGGCCGACGCCGAGCAGGACCCAGGTGGTCGGGTCCTCCAGGAAGTCGGCGTACAGCACCGTGTGGAACACCAGCGCGATGAAGGCGGCGGCGAGAGCGGAGCGCACCGGGTCACCGCGCGTGCGCCGGATCACGCAGAGGATCGCCGAGATGACGAAGGCAAGGTAGGCCAGCTCGCCGATGAGCCCCTGCTCGGCGGCGACGGTGATGGGGATGGTGTGCGAGGCCGACAGCGACGTGGCGGTGAGGCGATTGTGACGGCGGTACTCCGTGACGAACGAGCCCGAGCCGTACCCCCACACGGGGCGGTCGCCGAACAGCGACAGCCCGCCGCTGACCAGGCCGCCCCGGCCGCTGGAGGCGCCGTTGATCCCCTGGTTGAGCCCGAAGGTCTTGGGCGACGCGGCCACCGCGATGGCGCCGAGCGCGATTACCACCACCGCCACCACCAGCGCCCGTCCCGGCTTCCACCGCAGCGCCGCCAGCACCGCCAGGCCGACGAGCAGAGCGGCGAGGCTCGAGCGGCTCAGCGTGAGCAGCAGCCCCACCCAGAGGACGGCCAGCACCAGGGTCGCCGCCACCTGCACGCGCTGAGGCAGGTCATAGATGAGGGTGACCGCGATCAGGATCATGACCAGGGCCAGGTAGCGCCCGAAGATGTCGGGGTCCAGGAACACCGAGTTGACGGTGAAGTAGGTGTGCAGGCCGTTGGCGATGGCCAGCTTGGAGCTGAGGATCACCGTCTTGGTGGCGTACTCGAAGAAGCCGATGAACGAGAAGGCCACGGCCAGCGCCACCGTCACCCCCAGGCAGATGCGCACCACCCGCCGGTCCCACGACACGCCGCGCAGCAGTGCCAGCAGCACCGCGAACGGGACGTAGAAGAAGACCATGTTCTGTAGCGCCACCTCGAAGTTGGGCGAGTACGCGGCCTGGATGGCGTAGAGGACGACGTAGAGCGCGAGCAGGCGGACCACCCAGCCGATGAGGTCGTCCGCGCGCCCGGGCGGGGGCTCGGGTTCTGAGCCTGGGCCGCGCAGGGCCGTGTAGATCCAGGCCAGAGCCCCGGCGGCGACGACGAAGTACAGCGGCACGAGCAGGTTGGCGGTGGTGGTGCCGCTCGCGGTGGTGGCGCCGGTGGAGACCGGAACGCGGAAGGGCAGTGCGAACACCGCCAGTGGCGCCACGAGCCACGGGCGCCGCGCGATGACGGCGGCGGCGGCGGCGAGGGCGGCGAGCGCCACCGCCGCCCCGACCACGGCCTCCAGCGGGTGGCGATGGACGATGTTGAGCTGCGGAGAGTTCCAGATGTCGGTGAGCAGCAGCACCGGTGCGAGCACCAGCGCCCCCAGCATCGCGAGAGCCCGCACGCGCGCAGACAGTCCCTGGCCACCGAGCAGCACGGCCGCCGCCAGCACTGCCACGACGACGACACCGGCCTTCGGTAAGGGTCCGGCTAGGGCAGCGAACGCGATCACTAAAACCGAATCATCCACTACCCTCTTGCCCCATGCCCTCTGCGAAGCTGGCGGCGGCCATCGTGGTCTCCGCGCTTTCGCTGTCAGCGTGCGGGGTCTCCTCCAAGCCGGAGGCTGGCACGCCGAAGGCGATCGCGAACGGTCACAAGGGTCTCGACGATCCACGCATCAAGCACACCGCCTGTCTCGAGCAGGCCCATATCCCGTTTCATAACGAGCAGCTCACGGTCGCCGGCAAGGTCCTGCCGAGCTTCCAGGTGGGCACCGCGCCGGCGGGCCCGACGGTGAGCTTCGAGCCGACCCCGGGCGACGCCCAGGGCGTGCAGATCCAGGGCGAGGCCCAGGGCGCCGAGATCATCGGCAGCGCCGTCGTATATCCCAACCAGGCGCCGGACGGCCTGATGTCCGTGGTCGAACGCTGCGTGGCCAAGGGAGTCTCGGGCTGATGGCGCGCCGCCCCGTGGCGAGCGCGGCCTCCGCCTCGACGACCGACTTTCCGGCGGGGCCGGCCTCTAGCGCCGCCAGCCGAACCGCGCCGCGGGCGATCTCCACTTTGTTGCCGAGCCGCAACTTCTACTTCGGCCTGGTCGTCGTCACGCTGACCATCGGGGCGCTCTCCCTGCTGATCCCCTCCACGCCGAGCTATGACCCGTGGTCCTGGCTGGTGTGGAGCCACCAGATCATCCACGGCCACCTCACCATCACCAGCGGCGGCACCTCGTGGAAGCCGCTGCCGATGATCTTCACGATCCCGTTCGCGCTGTTCGGCAAGGCGGCGCCCGACCTGTGGCTGGTGGTGGCCCGCGCCGGGGCGCTCGCCGCCGTGGTGATGGTGTTCCGCCTGGCCTACCGGCTCACGCTGCGCGTGGGTGGCCTGTTCGGCGACGCCGACGCCGGCATGGACCGGGTCACCACGGTCGCCCCCGCGCTGCTGGCCGGGCTCATCGGGGCCGTGGCGCTCGCGCTCTCGGCTTCGGGCGGCTTCGTGTCCTCCAACGCGCTGGGGTACTCGGAGGGCTTCGCGGCCGCGCTGCTGCTGATCAGCATCGACCGCCATATCGACGGCAAGCCGCGCCAGGCGTTCGTGGTGGGCTTCCTCGTCGCGCTCGACCGGCCCGAGATCTGGCTGTTCTGGGGCCCCTACGGCCTGTGGCTGTTCTGGAAGGACCCGGGCGCCCGGCTGCTGGTCGCGGCGCTGTTCGTGATCACGCCGATCGTGTGGTTCTTGCCCGTCTACCTGGGCTGCGGCTCGTTCAGCTGCAGCGTGAGCCGGGCCACGCACCCGCGCTCCAACAGCCTCGCCTTCGCGTCCAACCCCTTCGTGGCCGAGCTCGAGCGCGCCGCCTGGCCGACGATGCTGCTGCGCATCAAGGTCGTCGCGGCGCTGCTGGTCGTCGCCGTGGCGGGTATCTCGTGGCAGACCTACCGCCGGTCCGGCCTCGCCGGCCTGCGCACCGAGCGGAGCCAGGCGCGGATCACGGCGGCCCTGCTGGGCGTGGGTGGGCTGTCCTGGTTCGTGGTCATCGCCGTCATGACCCAGGTCGGGTTCAGCGGCAACAACCGCTATCTCGTGCTGGGCTCATCGCTGGTGGACATCTGCGGCGCGATCGGCTTCGGATGGGCCGCGCGCGAGCTCGCCGTGCTGGCCATGCGCCGGCGGCGCGGCGCGGCGAGCGGGACGGGGCGCACGACGCTCAGCGCCGTGCTCCAGTGGGCGGCCGCGGCGCTCGTCGCGCTCGTCTTCCTGGTGCTGCCCAACTGGGTCGGCAACAACATGATCTCGATCCCCCGCACCCACGGCTCGCTCGTCTACCAGGCGCACCTGCGCCAGGGCATGAACGACCTGGTCAAGCGCTTCGGCGGGGCCGACAAGGTCCTGGGCTGCGGCACCGTGATGACCGAGGGCTTCCAGGTGCCGATGGTGGCGTTCATCCTCAACGTGCCCACCACACGGATCGAGGCGCCGCCAAGGCTGGGCGGTGCGCAGTACCCAGAGCCGGCGAGCGCCGCGCCCAATCTCATCCTCCAGACGCGCGACACGCGCTCGGCGTCCCGCCTGCCGTACCTGAGCACGTGGCCGACTGTCCGCTACCACTACGCCGGCACCTCGGGGCCGGTTCACATGTTCACCCAGGGCTGTTCCGGGGGATCAGCATGACCTCCGGCGCCGCCCGCCGCTGCCGCTGATGGCGACGGTCACCGCGCCGTCGCCCGGCGCCCAGACGCCCGGCTCGGGACTGTCGGATACCGAGCCCCGCCTCCCCGGCCGGCTCGCGCACCTGCCCACCTGGCTGTGGGTCGGCGGCGGGCTGACGCTGCTGATGGCGGTCTCGGCGTTCCTGCGCACCCGCTACATCGGCGGCGAGTTCTGGATGGACGAGGGGATCACCACCGGCATCTCGCTGCACCCGATCAGCCAGATCCCCGGAGTCCTGCGCTACGACGGCAACCCGCCGCTGTACTACATGATGCTCCACGTCTGGATGTCGGTGTTCGGGACGACCGAGACCGCCACTCACGCGCTGTCGCTGGTGTGCGGCGTGCTCACCATCCCCGCCGGCGGCTGGGCGGCCTGGAAGCTCTTCGGCGCCCGCGCCGGCATCTACGCCGCGGTCCTGTTCGCATTCAACGCCTGGCTGACGGCGTACGCCCAGGAGACCCGGATGTACGAGTTCATGGGCCTGCTGGGGGTACTGGCCACCGCGGGCTTCCTGCTGGGCTTCGTGCACCGACGGCGCCGCTACCTGTTCCTGTTCGCCGGAGCGCTGACGGTGATGCTCTACACGCACACGTGGGGCACGTTCTTCTTCGCCGGGTCGGCGGTCTCGCTGATCCCAGCACTCATCGCCTCAGACGACCGGCGCGGCCTCATCCGCGACGCCGCCTTCGCCTTCATCGGCGCCGGCATCCTCTATCTGCCCTGGGTCCCGACGCTGCTCTACCAGGCCGCCAACACGGCGGCGCCGTGGGACAACGTGCCCCGCTTCGGCGCGCCGATCCTGCTCTCGCGCGATGTCATCGGCGGCGACCGGATCACGATGCTCCTGATCATCCCGGCGGCGATCGGCGTGGCCCCGTTGTTCACCCGCGCGCGTCGACGCTCGCGCGAGTGGGTGATGGTGTGGACGCTCGTGGCCATCCCGGTGGCGACGCTGGGGATCGCCTGGCTGGAGTCCCAGGTCAACCCCGCCTTCGTCGCCCGCTACTTCGCGCCCGTCATCGGCGCGATCCTGCTCCTCATCGCCTGGGGCTGTGCCCGGGCCGGGCTGCTGGGCCTGGTGGCGATGGTGCTCGCCGTCGCTTTCCTGGCCAATCCGAGCTCCTACACGCCGCAGTACAAGTCCGACATGCGCGACATCGGCGCCGAGATGCAGCCCTACCTCCATCCCGGAGACCAGGTCGTCGTGGGCCAGCCCGAGGAGACCCCGCTGGCCTGGTACTACCTCCCCGCCGGGCTGAAGTACGCCAACACCGCGGGCGTGGTCTCCGATCCGCGCTACATGGACTGGGTCAAGGCCCTGCACCGGCTGACCACCACCAACCCGCGGGCGACGCTCACGCCGATCGTCAACGCCCTGCGCCCGGGCCAGCATCTGCTGTTCGTCCGGCCGCTCACCGAGGGCGCCCAGAACTGGGAGGCCCCGTGGACGGTCAAGGTGCGCCGCCGCTCGGCTCAGTGGGGCGCGCTGCTGCAGGACGACGTCGACCGCGGGATCCTGCGGCCCGTGGCCGTGGCGCCCCACTACTACCGTGGCGCCTGCTGCGTGGGCAACAGCGCGGTGCTCTACGAGAAGGCGTCCTGACCCCGGCGCGAACCACGTGCCCCTGTAGAGATGACCACCGCGACCCCGCCACCGCCGCTTCCCTCGCTGCTCGAGGTCCCCGAGATCGTCGACGTGCGCGTGCCGCGCCGGCTCCAGCGCCTGCCCGCGTGGGCGACGAGCGGCGCGGTGCTCGTGCTGATGATCGCCGTCTCGGCGTTCATCCGGACGCGGACACTGAGCGGGGAGCTGTGGTTCAACGAGGCGGGCGCCGTGGGGCTGGCCTCGCAGCCGCTCGGCTCCCTGTTGGGCGCCGTGCACCGGGCCGGCGCCGCTCCGCTGTACTACGTGCTGCTGCACATCTGGGTCAGCCTGTTCGGCTCGGGCGAGACGGTCACCCACCTGTTCTCGCTGCTCTTAGGACTGGCCTCGATCCCCGTGGCGATGTGGGTGGCGTGGAGCCTGGCCGGCCAGCGGGCGGGGATCTTCGCCGCGGTCCTGTTCGCCTTCAGCTCGTTCTTGACGCGCTACGCCCAGGAGACCCAGCCCTATGAGCTGATGATCCTCCTGGGGCTGCTGGCCACCGCGGGGCTCATCCATGGGTTCGTGTTCCGCCGCCGCGCGTACCTGTGGCTGTTCGGCGTCTGCCTGGCGCTGATGCTCTACACCCAGGGCTCGGCGCTCCTGTTCTGGGTCGGTGCCGCGGTGGCCCTGGTGTTCGTGTGGCGCTCGGTGCCCGACGGGCGTGCGGGCTTCGTGCGCGACGCGGCGCTGTGCTTCGGGGGCGCGGCGATCCTCTTCTTGCCGTGGCTGCCGACGGCGATCGACCAGATCGCCCACGCCACCAACCCGTGGCACTACACGCCGCTCATGGGCGCCACGGTGCCCAGCCAGCTGTTGGGCTCAGAGCGCGTCGACGTGACGCTGCTCATCTGCGTGGTCATCGCCGTCGCGCCGCTGGCGGTCAGCGCGCGCCGCCGCACCCCGGAGGCCGCCGTGTTCTGGGTGCTCCTGGCGATTCCCGGGGTGGCGCTGGCGGTGGGGCGGATCGTCGGCTTCTTCGTCCCGATCTGGGCCTGGCGCTACTTCGCCCCGGTGCTGGCGGCGCTCCTGCTCCTGGGGGCGCTGTCCACGGCACGGGCGCGGATCGTCGGCGTCCTCGCCATCCTCTTCTGCGTCGCCTTCCTGGCCAACGCCGGGTCCTTCGCGCCGTCCTACAAGAGCGACACGAAGGACGTCACCGCCGAGATGTACCGCTACCTGCACCCCGGCGACCTGGTGGTCCTCGGCCAGCCCGAGCAGGCTCCGCTGGCCTGGTACTACCTGCCGAGCAAGCTGCGCTACGCCAGCACGATGGGGCCGCTCTCAGACCCCTCGGTGATGAACTGGATGGGGGCGATGGGCCGCCTGCAGGATGCCGATCCGCGGGCGGTGGTCGGTCCCCTGGTTGCTAGTCTCAAGCCCGGTCAGCAGCTGCTCTACGTGCGTCCGTTGACCGAGGGCGCCAAGAACTGGTCGGCGGCGTGGCCGGCGCTGGTGCGCCGGCGCTCCGCGCAGTGGGGGCAGCTGCTGCAGGACGAACAGGCCAACGGAACGCTCAAGACGGTGGCCACGGCCCCGCACAACTACCGAAGCGCGTGCTGTGTGGCCACCAGCGCGGTGCTCTACCAGAAGGCCTTCTAACGCCAGCCCAACATGACTGAGACCAACCCCATCCCCGCTCCCGGCTCCGACATCACCGCCGAGCACCCCGTCGTCGTCCTCGGCGCCGGCCCCGCGGGCCTCACCGCCGGCTACCTGCTGGCCAAGCAGGGCAGGCCCGTCATCGTGCTGGAGTCCACCGATCACGTGGGCGGGATCGCCCGCACCCAGATCCGTGACGGCTACCGCTTCGACCTCGGGGGGCACCGCTTCTTCACCAAGGTCAAGGAGGTCGACGACCTCTGGCACGAGATCATGAAGGAGGAGTTCCTCAAACGCCCGCGCAAGAGCCGGATCTACTGGAACGACAAGTTCCTGGAGTACCCGCTGCAGGGCATGGACGTGATCCGCAAGCTGGGACCGGTGGAGCTGACGCGCTGCCTGTTGTCCTACGCCTGGGCGGCGATCAAGCCCAAGGGCCGCGAGGACACGTTCGAGGCGTGGGTGTCCAACCGCTTTGGCAAGCGGCTGTACCAGCACTTCTTCAAGACCTACACCGAGAAGCTGTGGGGCGTCTCGGCCACCGAGATCCGCGCCGAGTGGGCGGCCCAGCGCATCAAAGGCCTGTCGTTCTTCTCCGCCGCCAAGGCCGCGTTCTTCGGCAACGAGGGCAACAAGATCAAGTCGCTCATCTCCGAGTTCAACTACCCGCGCTTCGGCCCGGGCCAGATGTGGGAGCAGATGACCGCCGACATCCGCGAGCAGGGCGGCGAGGTCCGCCTGAACGCGCCGGTCACCCGTCTGCGCGTTGCCGACGGTCGTGTGACCGAGGTGGTCGCCGGCGGCGAGACTCTCTATCCGTCGCACGTGATCTCCTCGCTGCCGCTGCGCACGACGGTCGGCATCACCGAGCCTGAGGCCCCGCTCGCGGTCCGCGACGCCGCCCAGGGCCTGCGCTACCGCGAGTTCCTCACCGTTCTGCTCGTGATCGACGTCGACGACCCGTTCGACGACAACTGGATCTACATCCACCAGCCCGGTGTCCGCGTCCTGCGCATCCAGAACTTCAAGTCCTGGAGCCCGTGGATGGTGCCCGAGGGCGAGACCGCCTCGTCGATCGGCATGGAGTACTTCTGCTTTGAGGGCGACGACCTGTGGAACATGTCCGACGACGACCTGGTGGCGATGGCCTCGCGCGAGATCGAGAAGCTGCACCTGGCCCAGGCCAGCAAGGTGCGCTTCGGCTTCGTCGAGCGGGTGCACAAGGCCTATCCGATCTACGACGAGCGCTACGGCGAGCGGGTCAAGACGATCCGCGGCTGGCTGGGCACGATCGGCAATCTGACGCAGGTGGGCCGCAACGGACTGCACCGCTACAACAACTCCGATCACTCGATGCTCACCGCGATGCGCGCGGTCGACAACATCGTGCTGGGCACCCACCACGACATCTGGGCGGTCAACGCCGAGAGCGTCTACCACGAGGAGCACCAGGAGAACGAGGACCCCTACCGGCGCCCACCGACCACACCGGCCATGGAGCAGCCGCTCGCCTCAGAGCGATGAGGCGGGTCCTGGCCCTGCTGCTGGCCCTGGTGCTGCTGGCCGCAGCGCCGGGCGCCGCGCTGGCGGCGACCACCACCGCGAAGTCGGGCGGCGCGTCGGGGTCCGGCGGCGTGTCCCCGCAGACCGCAAGCTCAACCGCCGGCCCGTCCACGGCGCCGGTTGTGCCGACCCCCAACGGATCCACCAACCCGCTCTCGGGTGGGGTCGCGCCGGTCTCGCCGGCCCCCACGCCCACCGCGACGACCCCCACGCAGGTCATCACCAACCAGACGGCTCAGACCGCCGGCAGCAGCAGCCTGTCGAGCGCCAGCGTCGCGGTGATCGTGCTGGGCGCGGTCGCGGTCCTGGGCGGGATCGCCTACTTCATCTGGCGTGACGCCCGCCGACGCGCGCCCCTTCAGCACGGCGACGCCGGCCTGGGCGTCATCGGACACCGAGGGGGCTCCAAGGCCCCGCC
This sequence comes from uncultured Actinomycetota bacterium, assembly GCA_963708835.1. Lineage (GTDB taxonomy): Bacteria > Actinomycetota > Thermoleophilia > Solirubrobacterales > Solirubrobacteraceae > Palsa-465. Next base: position 1,203,634 of record CAVPUB010000007.1, read on the forward strand.
CAAGCCGCGCAAGCTCAGCCCGGCTGAGCGCAAGCGGCGCAAGCGTGGCAAGGCCCGTTAGGGCGCCTCAAGCAACCGCAGGTTGCGCCGAGCCTTCATGAGCTGGCGCTCGACCGTTCGCACGGTCAGGTCAGCCTCCGTGGCCATCTCTGGATAGCTGAAGCCGAGCCCCTGGAGCCAGACGAGCCGTTCCTGGCGCTCGGGTAGCTCCTGGAGGAGCTCGAGCCGCAGCCGCGCGCCCACGGCCTCCTCGGGCGCCGCTGCGGTCCGATTGATCCGCGCTTCGCCGTCCTCCTCCATCAGCTGCTCCAGCGACAGATCGTGACCGGCGCGGCGCACAAGCTTGAACACCTCGTGCAGCGCGGTGGTGATGAGCCACGAGATGGCACGGTCGCGTCCGACCCGGTGGCGATGGTGCAGGAGCCGGATCCAGGCGAACTGACAGGCGTCGTCGATCACCGCGTCGGGCGCGCTCACCTCGCTGCACACCTGACCGCGCACCAGCGCGGCGCTGCGCGCATAGAGCTCCGCGACTTCTCCGACGTGACCGAGTGCGCATTCGTCAATCTTGCACGCCCTCACAGACATGATGACCACCTCTGAGCCTAATTGAGACTAATTATTTACGTTTCAACCTAGCAACAGCCAAATAAATTTACTAGGCTGGTTGAGCTTCATTTGGCTCAATTAGACTCAAGGAGGTCATTCAGATGGGCGCAAACTCGATGGCGGTCGTCCCGACCGCGGCGGCGAGCAGTGCCGTGGCGCTGGTCCGGGATGTGGCCGCGGTGTCTGCCCATCCGGATCTCCATGGGCTCCCGGGCAGCAACGTGCTCCAGCAGCTCGTCAACGGCGCTGAGGCCTGGGCGCTGGTGATCGCTCTCCTGGGAGCGTTCATCGGCGCGGGGCTGTGGGCGGTCGCGTCGCACACCCACAATCACCACTACGCGGCGCGGGGGCGCATGGCCGCGCTCATCTCGGCGGCGTCGGCGCTGGTCGTGGGCGCTGCTCCGGGCCTCGTCAACTTCTTCGCCCACCTGGGGGCGACGGCCAAATGACCGCCGCCGCCCGCACCCTCGCTCTGGCCGCGACCATCGCCGCGCTCGTGCTCTCGGCCACCCCTGCCACCGCGTCGGCCGGGGTGGGGGGCACCGTGTGCTCGCTGGCCGGGTTGGTCAGCGGCCTGGCCGGCAAGCTCTGCACCGTCGCCGGGCACCCGGGACGCGTGCTCGACGCAGGCAAGAAGCTGGCCGGAGGCCACGTGGGCGGCGCACTCGGCGCCCTCACCGGGAGCGCGTCGAAGACGGTGGCGCGCGCCGCGGGCATCACGGCCCTCATCGCGGGAGTGATCGGCGGCGCCCACTACGCGCTGAAGCACACGGCCACAGCGATCGGGTCCTCGACCAACCCCGATCTGGGAGCCGTGTGGTTCTCGTCCTCGTACTGGCGCATGGCGGCCGTCGCCGCCCTGCTCACCGTGCCGTTCCTGTTCGCGGCGGCGATCCAGGCGATGCTGCGCTCAGACCTGACCCTGCTGATCCGCTCGGCCTTCGGCTACCTCCCCGTCGGGCTCCTGGCCGTCGGGGTAGCCGCCCCCCTCACGGCGCTGCTGCTGGCCGGGTCCGACGAGATGTCCTCGATCGTGTCCTCGGCGTCTGGGCACGCGGGCGCGACGTTCCTGGACCGTGTCGGAGGCCTTGGCGGCGCCATCTCCGCGATCAGCGGCAGCGCCTTCGTCTCGTTCTTCATCGCGCTGTTCGCCATCGCCGCGGCGATCACGCTGTGGCTCGAGCTGCTCATCCGTGAGGCCGCCGTCTACGTCGTCGTGCTGATGCTGCCGCTGTTCTTCGCCGCGATGGTGTGGCCGGCGCGGCGGATCTGGGCCGCGCGCGCGGTCGAGCTGCTCGTGGCGCTCATCCTCTCGAAGTTCGCGATCGTCGCCGTACTGGGCCTGGGCGGGGCGGCGCTGGGCCACACGATCCTGCCCGGAATCGGGACGTTGCTGGCGGGCACCACGCTGGTGCTGCTGGCGGCGTTCTCGCCCTGGGCGATGCTCCGCCTGCTGCCGCTGCACGAGCTGGCGGCGGCCGCCGCGGGGGGCCTGCGACCCCATGCGGCGCAGCCACCCCAGGTGGCCGGCGCCCGGACCGAGGCCGCGACCGATACCGCCGAGGACGCGGCCGGAGGCGGCGCTGCCGGCGGCAGAGCCGTCGGCGCGGACGCCGCCAGCGAGGACGTCGCCGCGAGCCTGCCGGCGCGGCTGCGTGCGTTCACGCGGCGCGACGGGACGGACGGGGAGCGCACAACCGAGCCCGCCAACGGGTCAGCGCCGGCGGGCGTCCAGGCGGCGGGCGTCCAGGCGACAGGCGGAGAGCCCGCCTCGGCCGCGGACGGCGACGCGAGTTCGTCACCGCCCGTGGCGCCGGGTCCCTCACCCACCGAGGCCCCGGACTCCCCACCCACAGGGATACCGGTCCCGGAGACGGACGCGTTCGGGCCCACGGCGCGCGACGGCGACCTCCCGGCCGTGTTTCAGAACATGAGCCTCGACGCCGACGTCCTGTACCTCGGCCCGCCGATGGAGACGGCGGACGGGCCTTCCGACGCCGGGCCGCCGGCGCTGCCTCAGCCGCCCGAACTCGGTGAGGCCGAGGACGAGCCGGAGTGAGCGAGCGACGCCTCACCTACTCGTTCGGCCCGCTCGAGCGGCGGGGGCTGCTGGGCCCGGTGCGCGTCGGCCAGGCCGCGGTGATCGCCTCCGGCGGCGTCGCCGGGATCGCCGCTCTCGACGTGGCGCCGTCGGCGCTGGGCGTGCTCGTGGCCGGGGCGCTGCTCGGCATCGCGCTGGCAACGGCGTGCCTGCCGCTCGGAGGCCGCACCGCGGAGGAGTGGCTACCGCTGACGCTCGCGTTCTGGTGGCGCCGGCTGAGGCACGGGCGGTTTGCCTCGGACGTGATGACGGCCGGGTCACGGGTGGGGCGCCGCGGGCTGCTGCGGCGGGCGCCCGCTGCTGTTGCGCCACCGCAGATGCGTGACGTTCGGCTGGTGGCCGCCGGCTACCACGGGCATCCGATCGGAGCGGTGTCCGAACGCTCGGGCCGGCGACTGACGTCGGTGCTGGCCTGCCGGGTCGTCGCGTTCTCGCTCCTGGATCAGGAGGCCCAGGAGCGTCGCCTGGCCCGGTGGGGACTCGTGCTCTCCGGGGCCGGCGGCAGTCCCATCCGACGCGTGCAGTGGATCGAGCGCACCGCGCCCGCCCAGGGCGACGAGCTGGTGCGCTGGGTGCACGCCGAGCACGATCCGGCGGTCCCGCTGCGCGGCACGCCGATGATCGACTCCTACCTGGAGCTCATCTCGTCCGCCGCTCGCGTGGCCCAGGAGCACGAGATCCTGCTGGCGATCCAGGTCGACGCCCAGCGCGTGCGCGATCGCGGAGCCGACAGCGTCACCCGGGCGCTGGTGGAGCAGACCGAGCGCGTGGCGCACGGCCTGGAGGCCGCCGAGGTCACGGTGCTGGGCGCACTCAGTCCGGGTCAGCTCGCCCGCGCGCTGCGGACGGCCTTTGACCCGTACGCTCGCTCCGAGCTGACCTCCGTGGAGGCCTGCGACCCTCAGCGCGACGGCCTGGACGAGGTCAATGCCTGGCCCCTGGGCACGCGCGAGAGCTGGGAGCACTACCAGTCAGACGGCGCGCTGCACGCCACGTACTGGATCGGCGCGTGGCCGCGCGTCGACGTCTCGCCGATGTTCATGGACTCGCTGCTCGGCCACTCGGGCGTCGTGCGCACCGTCTCGGTGACGTTCGAGCCGTTGGCCGGCGACCGCTCCACGCGCGAGGTGGAGGCGGCGATCACTCGCGATCGCGCCGACCGGGAGCTGCGCGCCCGCTTCGGGCAGTCCGAGACGGCGCGCCAGCGCCAGGCGGCCGACGCCACCCGGCGGCGCGAGGCCGAGCTCGCCGCCGGCCACAGCGAGGTCCGCCTCAGCGGCTTCGTGACCGTCACGGGCCGCGATGCCGACGATCTGCGCCGCGCCTGCGCCGAGGTCACCGAGCAGGCCGCGCGGGCGCGTCTGGAGCTGCACCGCCTCTACGGCCAGCAGGGCGACGCGTTCACCTTCACATTGCCGTTGTGCCGGGGGCTACGGTGAGCCTCCGCGCCGTCGAGCGGCCCGGCCACCGCTGCACCACCCGCCATGCGCAGGCCGTGTACCCGTTCGTCAACGCCGGCGGGCTCGGCGGCCGCGGCGTCTATGTGGGACGCGACTCCGGCGGCGGGGCGTTCTGTTATGACCCGTGGGTCCTCTACGGCGACGGCGGCCTGGACGACCCCAACGCGATCGTGCTCGGCAAGCTCGGCCAGGGCAAGAGCGCGCTGGTCAAGACGCTGCTGTGGCGGATGCTGCTGTTCGGCCGCCGCGCCTTCGTGCTCGACATCAAGCGCGAGTACGGCCCGCTGTGTGACGCGGTCGGGGTGCGGCCGATCTCGCTCGTGCCCGGCGCGGGCGTGCGGATCAACCCGCTGGCCTCGCGCCCCGAGGAGCACGCCCAGCTCGAGCTCCTGCGCGCGGTGACGGTGGCGGCGATGGGCGACGCGCTGACCCAGGTCGAGGCCGGCGCGCTCCGTGAGGCGCTGAGGGTCGTCCGAGCCCGCGCTGACGGGGAGCCGACGCTGCCGCAGGTCGCCGCCGTTCTCTTCGCGCCGGTCGACGCCATGGCCCGTCGCCTGGAGACCAGCATCGGCGCGCTGGCCGCCGACGTGCGCCGGGCGGCGCTGGCGCTCCAGGATCTCTGCGAGGGGCCGCTGCGCGGGATGTTCGACGGCCCCACGACGCCGGGGCTCGACCTCGACGCCAGGCTGCTCGTGCTCGACCTGCACGCCGTTCGCGACTCGCCGGCGGTCGGGATCCTGATGGCGTGTGCGAGCGCCTGGATCAGCGCGCTGTTAGCACGCACCGCCCAGCGGCCGGGCCGCGAGCGGCTCATCAACGTCGCCGACGAGTCCTGGAAGATCGTCCAGCACACGGGGCTGGGCGAGTGGTTTCAGGCCAACTTCAAGCTGGCACGGCAGTTCGGGGTGATGAACCTGGTCGTGCTGCACAAGCTCGCCGACCTCCAGGCGGCCGGCGACGCCGGGTCCCGTGCCGCGCGCATCGCCGAGGGGCTCGTCGCCGACGCCTCGACGCGGATCATCTACCACCAGGACGAGAGCCAGATTCCGCTGACGCGGTCGCTGCTGGGACTCTCGGCGAGCGAGGCGCGGCTCATCTCGATGCTCTCCCCCGGCCAGGCGCTGTGGCGAGTCGGGGCGCGCTCCTTTGTCGTCGCCCACCATCGCTCACGGGTCGAAACGCGGCTGACCAACACCGACACGGGCATGAGCGCCACGAGCGCGGGGAGCCGGCGCCGATGAGAGAGCCGCGCGCCACGGGCATCTCGGATGCGGCGATGCTGGCGCTCATCGGCGGCGCCGCCGCGCTGGCCGCCGCGGTCTGGCTGTGGGGCGGCCTGGCCGGCCTGATGTTCGGGCGCGGCTGGCCGCACGTCGCCGCCGGGCAACTGCCGTCGGTCATGGTTCGGCTGCCGGCACGGCTGGCAGAGCCCGCCGCCGCATGGCCGCCCGGGGCGCGGGCACTCCTCCCCGGCGCGGCGGGGTTCTATGCCGCGCTCACGGTGCTGGCGGGTGTGGCGGCCGCGCTGATCGCCGGCGCGTCGCGCGCGGGACTGTCGTCGTGGCTGGGCAGCCGCACGGCGGGCGCGCGCTGGGCCGCGGCGGGAGAGCTGCGGGCGCTGCACGGCCGGGCCCACGCGGGCCGGCTCGCGCTCGGACGCTGCCGCGGACGCCTGCTGTACGCCGAGCAACGCCACGCGCTGGTGGCGTTCGGTCCGCCGCAGTCGGGCAAGTCAGCGGGCCTGGCAGTTCCGGCGCTGCTGGAGTGGGAGGGGCCGGCGGTCGCCTCGTCGATCAAGACCGACCTGCTGGCGTCGACGCTGGCGCGCCGGCGGGCGCTGGGGCCGGTGTTCGTGTTTGACCCGTTCGAGCTCTCGGGGGCGGAGGGCCAGACGTGGTCGCCGTTGCGGGGCGCGTCGAGCTGGGATGGGGCGCTCGAGGTCGCGTGGCGCCTGGCGGCGGCCGGCGAGCTTGACCAGCGCGGCGTCGACGGCGGTGACTTCTGGGCGACCGCCGCCGAGCAGCGCCTGGCGCCACTGCTGTTCGCCGCGGCGGGCACCGGGGCGGGGATGGCCGCGGTGGTCCGGTGGGCGTACGGGCAGGGCTCGCGGGAGCTGTATGAGGCGATCTCGCAGCTCACCGGGTCCGCGCGCGACGAGGACGAGCTGGAGGGGGCGCATGCCGCGTATGACGCGGTGCGCGCGTTCGAGGCCCAGGCCGACCGCACCCGCTCCTCGATCGAGGCGACCGCCCAGGGGCTCCTGCGCGCCTACCGCTTCGCCCGCGTGCTGCGCTCCGCGCGGTCCTGTGAGATCACGCCCGACGCACTGCTGGACGAGCGCGCGACGCTGTATCTGATCGGGGACGCCAAGGCGTCCAAGCTGCTGCGGCCGATCTTCCTGGCGCTGCTGTCGGAGGTCGTCGACCGTGCCTACGAGCGCGCCACCCTGGCCGGGGGGCGGCTTGCGCTGCCCCTGCTGCTGTGTCTCGACGAGGCCGGCAACGTGGCGCCGCTGCCCAACCTGGCCGAGATCGCCTCGACGGCACCGAGCCACAACATCCAGCTCGTCTCGATCTTCCACGACCTCGCCCAGGCCCACAGCCGCTATGGCAAACAGGCGGAGACCGTGGTGAACGCGCATCGCGCGCGGATGCTGCTGCCGGGAGTGGCCGACCTGGACACGTTGCGCTACTTCTCAGGACTGGCGGGCGAGGAGGAGACGCGTGAGACGACGCGCACCGTGGCCGCGGGCGGAGGCTCGCGGACGATCGGCGTGCGGCGGCGGCCGTTGGTGGCGCCCGAGGCGCTGCGCCAGCTGGCCCCGGGCCATGCGCTGCTCCTGTACGGGCGCATCCCGCCCGCCGAGGTGCGCCTGCGGATGTGGTTTGCCGACCGCCGTCTGAGGCGGTTGGCCGGATGAACCGACACGAGACCCGATTGAGGAGGTTGGCCACGTGAATTGGCACGGAGCCGACGACTGGCGTGACGACCTGCCCCAGGACGACGGGTGGTCCGAGGACGACGCGATCCGCTGGCCCCTGACCTGGCGCGGCCTGTTGCCCCGGGAGCGGTGGCTGTGGTTTGAGCGGTTGTGGGCCGACGTCTGCGAGCTGCGCGTGCGCTACCGGCTGGGGGTGCGCTCGCTGTGGTGGGAGGACGACGTCCAGGTCGAGGCACTGGCCGCCCTGGCGGCCTGGACGGAGCGCTATGACTCGGGCGAATGGGATGACCCGCCGGGCAAGCTGGCCCTTCTGTTCGACATCGAGCGCGTGGCGGCGCTGCTGCGCGACGGCGTGGACCCCTTCCATCCCGACCGCGATCGCACGGGGTTCGTGCGCCATCTCATCGACCTCGGATGCCAGCCGCCGCCGAGCAGACGACCTGTGGAATGACGATGCGGTCACAATCATGGCCACGTGGAGCCCGTAGCAGCTCAACGACAGGCAGCGTTTCCCCTGGGCGCCGCGGTGACACTGTCAGAGCTCGACCAGGACCCCCACCCCGCGCTGGCCCGCCTGCGGGCGGCCGAGCCGGTGTCGTGGCTGCCCAGCCTCGAGGGCTGGCTGGTGACGCGCCACGACCTGGTGCTGGCGGCGATGCGCGACGCCAAGGCGTTCACCGTGGACGACCCGCGCTTTTCCACCGCGCAGGTGGTGGGGCCGAGCATGCTCAGCCTCGATGGGGTCGAGCACGATCGCCACCGGGCGCCGTTCGTGGGGCCGTTTCGCGCCGGCGAGGTGGCGGGGCGGTTCGCGCAGAGCACCGAAGACGAGGCCAACCGGCTGATCGATGAGCTGGCCCCCGCGGGCGCCGCGGAGTTGCGGCGCGCCTTCGCGGGGCCGATGGCGGCCTCCATCGTCACCCAGGCGCTGGGCCTGGGCCGCGACGAGGTGGCCGACGTGCTGGCCTGGTATGACGCGATCGTCACCTCGGTGACGGAGATCACGTCCGGCCACGGCGCCACGGAAGCGGGCGAGGAGGCGTTCGCCAGCCTCAGCGAGCGGCTGCGCGTGGTCATCGAGGGCGGCGATCACTCGTCGCTGCTGGCGGCGGCCGCGGGCGCGGGGGTGCTGTCGGCCGATCAGGTCATCTCCAACGCTGCGGTGCTCCTGTTCGGCGGGATCGAGACGACCGAGGGGATGATCGCCACCGCGGCGCTGTACCTGCTGGCCGACCCGGCGCGGGCGGACGTCGCGCGGGCCGAGCCGGCGGCGTTGGGCGCGGCCATCGACGAGTCGCTGCGGCTGGAGCCGGCGGCCGCGGTCGTGGACCGCTATGCCACCGCGGACGTCGCGTTCGGTGGGGCGGAGATCGCGCGCGGCGACCTGGTGCGGCTGTCGATCACCGCCGCCAACCGCGACCCGGCGGTGTTCGCCGATCCCGACGCGTTCGATCCGACCCGGGCGAACCTGCGCCGCCACGTGGCCTTCGCCCAGGGGCCACACGTGTGCGTGGGCGTGCACCTGGCGCGCCTGGAGGCGCGCGCGGCGCTGAGCGCTCTGCTGACACGGCTGCCCGCAGTGGCCCTGGACCCGTCGCGGCCGGCGGCGATCCGGGGACTCGTGTTCCGCAAGCCGCAGCGGCTCGATGTGGTGTGGGCGGCGGGCTGAGTGCTGGCGCCCGGAAGGGGTTTTGGGCGATCGTCCGCCTCTGGGGCGTGTTTGGAACCAAGACCCCTAGTCAGCAGGCTCGTCGCCGCGCCCGAGCAGCTTGAGCTCGTGAAAGAGGCCGATCTCAGGTCCGCCGATGAGCTCCCAGGCCCGCGCGATCCCGATCAGGAAGCTGACGATGACGATGATCGCGATCGCCCGCGTGGCGCCCACGTCGCTGCCGCCGCTCTTGGCGCTGATGCCAGCGATCAGCTGGACCAGAAACGCGATCGTCTGACCGGCCAGGAAGAACGCGTCGCGCGGCGCGCTGTTGTGGCGGCCGCGCAGCCGGATCAGCGAGAGCACCGACGCCGCCACGAAGAAGAGGCCCAGGATGGCGACGCTGATCGCGGGCCAGGCGACGCCGACGCCGGGAATGAGGACGAACAGCGACACGGCCAGCGCGTTGGAGAACGACGTCAGCGCGGCCGACGCGCGGATGCGGTGCAACTGGCTCTCACCCTCCTTGGCCAGCCGCTCCTGGGTCACGGAGACCGCGACGAAGAGCAGGCCGACGAGCGCGCCGGCCACGCCGGCCGCGGCCACGAAGAAATCGTGGAAGTCGTCAGGGAGCACGGGCCGTTAGGCCCGCTCGACCATCACCGAGGTGGCCTTGACCGTCGCGATGGCCTCCACCCCGGGCGCGAGCGAGAGCTCCTCCACGGAGTCACGGGTCACGGCGGCGGTGATGAGGAAAGGCCCCGCCTCGATCTCCACCAGCGCCATCACACCATCGACCTCGACCGAGCGGACCACGCCGGTCATGCGGTTGCGCGCCGACAGCTTGCGGCCGGTCTCGTGGCGCTGGGGCCGACGGCTGAGGCGGCGAACTTCCTCGGCGGTGACCATGCGGCGGTTACGCTCATCACGGAACGTCTTGAGCTTGCCCGCGCGGTCCCAGCGGCGCAGCGTGTCAGCGCTGACACCGATGGCAGCCGCAGCCTCCCCCAGGGTCAGGTTGGCGCTCACCTCTGGAAACATACCTGTGCTCTCTGATCAGAAAGGATCAACGTGAAGCTCAGCGCACGTAATCAACTTGCCGGGACCGTCACGGAAGTCAACAAGGGAGCGGCCATCGCCAACGTTGCCGTCGACGTGGGTGGCCAACGCATCGTGTCCTCGATCACCGTCGAGGCCGCCGACGAGCTCGGGCTGGCGCAGGGAAGCGCCGTGACCGTGATCGTCAAGGCGTCCGACGTCATCCTCGCGACGGGGTGACGCTGCCATGGCACTCAGCGCACGCGAGCAGGATCGCAGGCACAACCACCCACTGAGGCTCCTCGCCACGCAGGGCGGAGATGCCGAACTGCCGATCGATCATCTTCCGGACAGCGGTCTCGGCAACGACGCGGCCTACGAGGTGATCAGCTCGGAGCTGTTGCTCGACGGCCAGGCGCGGCTCAACCTGGCCACCTTCGTCACCACTTGGATGCCCAAGCCGGCGGAGCTCCTCATGGCCGAGACCGCCGACAAGAACATGATCGACAAGGACGAGTACCCGCAGACCGCGGAGATCGAGGCGCGCTGCGTGAGCATCCTCGCCGACCTGTGGAACGCGCCCGAGCACGTCACCGCCACCGGCTGCTCCACCACGGGTTCCAGCGAGGCCGCGATGCTCGCGGGGATGGCGCTCAAGTGGCGCTGGCGCGCACGCAGGCAAAAGGCGGGCAAACCCGCCGACAAGCCCAACCTGGTGATGGGGGCCAACGTCCAGGTGTGCTGGGAGAAGTTCTGCCGCTACTGGGAGGTCGAGCCCCGGCTCGTGCCCATGGAGGGCGACACCTATCACCTCACCGCCGAGCGCGCGATCGCCCACTGTGACGAGAACACGATCGGCGTGGTGGCCATCCTCGGCTCGACGTTCGACGGCAGCTACGAGCCGGTCAAGGAGATCGCCCAGGCTCTGGACCAGTACGAGGCGGATACGGGCTGCTATGTCCCGGTGCACGTCGACGCCGCCTCCGGCGGCTTTGTCGCCCCGTTCCTGGCGCCGGAGCTGGAGTGGGACTTCCGGCTGGAGCGGGTGCAGTCGATCAACGCCTCGGGCCACAAGTTCGGGCTCGTGTATCCCGGCGTCGGCTGGGCGATCTGGCGCGACTCCGACGCGCTCCCGAGCGATCTCGTGTTCAACGTGAACTACCTCGGCGGCAACATGCCGACGTTCGCCCTGAACTTCTCCCGGCCCGGGAGCGAGGTCATCGCCCAGTACTTCATGTTCATGAGCCTGGGCCGGGCCGGCTACACCGCGATGATGCAGACGCTGCAGCACGTGGCCATGTACATCGCCGACGGCGTGGCTGACATGGGCCCGTACCGGCTTCTCTCCAAGGGCGACGAGCTGCCGGTGTTCGCGTTCGCCCTGAACCCCGACGTCAAGAACTACACGGTGTTCGACGTGTCCGAGCGGCTGCGCGAGCGTGGCTGGCTGGTGCCGGCTTACTCCTTCCCGGAGAACCGCCAGGACCTCAGCGTGCTCCGGGTGGTCGTGCGCGCGGGGATGCACAAGGAGATGGCCGACGAGCTGCTCGACACCCTGAGGGAGAAGACCAACAAGCTCGAATCTCTGTCCGCGCCGCTACCGGAAGGAGTCGCCAGCACGACGGCCGCGTTCGCGCACTAGCGCAGCGGCCGGCGTCACAGCACCTCAGCCAGCGCGGTCCCGGCGGCCTCGAGCTGCGCGAGCGTCGACGCCTCGATGACGCGGTCCAGGTCGAGGATCCGCGCCCCCATCGAGTCGAGCTCGCGCGTCCCCACAACGGCGTGACAGGGGACGCCCGACTGCCGGGCGCGCGTGGCGACCTCGGACACCACCTTGCCCACGAGGCTCTGCATGTCCAGCTTGCCCTCGCCGGTGACCACGGCGCGGGCCGAGCGCATGCGGGCATCAAAGCCCACCTCGTCGAGCACGAAGGCCGCCCCGGGCACGAGCTCGGCGCCGAACACGCTCCACAGCCCGCCCGACAGCCCGCCCGCCGCGCCCGTCATGGGCACACCGCGCGGGTCGCGCTTGAGCCGGCGCGCCATCGCGTGCAACCGCGCGGTCAGCCGCTTGACCGCGTCGCCGTCCGCCCCCTTCTGCGGAGCGAAGACCCTGGCGGCGTCCTCGAACGGGGTGCGCACGTCGCTGAGCACGACCAGCCGGGCGTTCCTCAGACCACCCGCCCGCTCGATCGCCTTGATCGCACCCGCGCCGCCGTCGGTGGTGGCGCTGCCGCCCACCCCGAGATACACCGTCCGGGCACCCGCCGCGATCGCCGCGGCGATGAGCTCGCCGGTGCCCGCGGTAGTCGCGCCGATGGCGTCGCGCTCGGCCTCGGGGATCAGTGTGAGCCCGCTGGCGGCGGCGGTGTCCACCAGCGCGATGTCTCCCGCCAGCCCGAACTCGGCCTCGATCTCGCGGCCCAGCGGGTCGGTGGCGGCGGCGTGGCGGCGCTCGGCGCCGAGCCCGGCGGCCAGCGCGTCCAGCGTGCCCTCGCCGCCGTCGGCAACGGGACACAGGTCGGCCGGACGCCCCGCCTTCTCCAGGCCGCGGCCGATCGCGGCCGCGACCTCGGTGGCGCGGAATGTCCCCTTGAACTTGTCCGGCGCGACCAGCACGGTCTCCGGGACGCCGGGGATGCGGCTCATCGGCCGGTCAGCTCACCGGCTCGAGCACGAAGACCGGGATCTCACGGTCGGTCTTGGTCTGGTAATTGGCGTAGTCGGGCCACACCGCGAGCGCGCGCTCCCACCACTCGGCGCGCTCGTCGCCGCTGAGCTCGCGCGCGGTGAAGTCGCCCTTGGCGGTGGCGTCCTGCACCTCCACCAGCGGGTGGTCGACCAGGTTGCGATACCACGAGGGGTGCTCCGGAGCGCCGCCCTTGGAGGCCACCGCCGCGTACTTGCCGTCGTGCTCGACGCGCATCACGGGGTTCTTGCGCAGCTTCCCCGAGCCGTGGCCCATCGAGGTGATGACGATCACCGGGACGCCGCGCAGCACCGTGCCCTGGGTCCCGCCGGAGCTCTCGATCTCCTCCACCTGCTTGCGCACCCACTCGGCCGAGCTGGGGGCGTATTCACCTTGAAGCGGCATGGCTATCTCCCTCTCGTTAGGACTTCATCTGCTCGAGGCGGCAGTCCGCCGGAGGCTTGTCATCGCGCCAGCGCAGGATCCTGGTGCCGTGGCGGATCCGGCCGCCGCTGGCGTGGTCGAAGGTCACCTCCACGACGAGCTCAGGGCGCAGCGAGATCCACTCGAGCTCGCGCTCGCTCTGCCACCGGCTCGGATCTCCACTCCCCCGCTCGCCCGTCTCATAGGGCTCGAGACTCGCCACCAGGGCGCGCTTCTCGGCCGCCTTGAGCCCGGACGAGTGCCCGACCACGTGCAGCTTGCCGTCGGCGTCGTAGAGGCCGAGGATCAGCGAGCCGACGGTCCCCTCCTCCTTGCCGGGCCGGTAGCCGACGACGACGGCGTCGATCGTGCGGACGCGCTTGACCTTGACCATGCCCTTGCGCTGGCCGGGACGGTAGGGCGCGCCGAGCTCCTTGGCCACGACCCCCTCGCCGTCGCGCAGCCAGTCGGTCGTGCCCTCGGGGTCGCGGGTGAGCGGGGTCAGGTCGATGCCGGACTTGGTGAGCTCCTCGAGCGCGGAGCGGCGCTCGCCGAAGCTCAGCGCCAGAAGCTCCTCGTCGTCGCGGGCCAGCAGGTCAAAGGCGACGTAGCGCGCCGGCGTCTGCTCGGCCAGCATGTTGATGCGGCTCTCCGCCGGGTGGATGCGCTGCTGAAGCGCGCCGAAGTCCTCGTGGCCGTCAGCTGCGTCGATGACGATCTCGCCGTCGACGACGTAGCGGCCCGGCGGGAAGCGCAGCTCGGGGAAATAGCGCTCCAGCGGCTTTCCGCTGCGCGACTGGATGGTGAACTGCTCGCCGTCGACGAACGCGATGGCGCGAAAGCCGTCGAACTTCGGCTCATAGGCCCATTGCTCCCCCAGCGGTAGCTCCTTGCCCGAGCGGGCGAGCTGGGGCTCGATCGGAGGCTTGAGCGGGAGCGACACGGTCTCGGCGATGGTAGCTGTCGCCCCACCGCGGCCGCCGCCGTGTGCACTCCTGAGCCGGGTGACGCGCGGGGCATCGGAAGGGCACCGGATAGGATCGGAGGATGGCTGAACCCCAGGTCACCGCCGCCGAGCAGGAATACCTCGAGTCGCTGTTCTGGCTCTATGAAGCGGGGCTGCCGATGAGCGGCGCCAACCTGGCGCGGGCGATGCAGCTGTCGGCGCCGACCGTGCATGAGATGCTCGGGCGCCTGGAGCGCGACGGCTTCATCGAGCGCACCGACGGCCGGAAAATCGCCTTCACCGAGTCCGGCCGCGAGCAGGCCCAGGTCATCGTCGGCCGCCACCGGATGATCGAGCGGTTCCTCACCGACGTCGTCGGGGTCCCGTGGGACGACGTGCACGAGGAGGCCGAGAAGCTCGAGTACGCGATGACCCCGCGCTTTGAGGCCTACATCCGCACCGCCGTCGGCGACGCGACCACCTGCCCCCACGGCCACCCGATCAAGGTGGGCGAGCGGATCGTCGGGGTGCCGCTGGCCGACTGTGATGTCGGAGCCAGCGTCACCATCCTGCGCCTGGAGAACGAGGCCGAGGACCTCCTGCACTACCTCAAGGGCGCGGGCATCGAGCCAGGGCTGAGGGGCACCGTCGCCGCCAACGACGGCGAGGAGGTCCAGGTGCAGAGCGACGGCGCCTCCGCGACGGTCACGTTCAGCGTGGCCGAGACCGTGTCGGTCCTGGCCGACCCCTCACCGCCGCCGCGCATCGCACTGCCCGAGCAGCTGGTGCTCGGCGGTCGCTACGGGCGCTGAGGCCGGGCCGCGGTCAGACCTGAGCCGGCAGCTGCGGCGTGCCGGCCGACAGCCAGCGATGGATCTGCGCGTACACCGCCGGGTGGTTGAGCAGGTCGAAGTGGCTGGCGCCGCCGACGTGGGCGTACTGCTCGACCGGGAACCGCAGCCGCTCGCCGCGCCCGCCCTGTGACCAGGCGCTGGGTCGCAGCACGAGCAGGTCGCCGAGCAGCCGGCCGACCGGTGCGTCGGGGTCCCGGCTGAGGCTCGCGCTGACGAAGTAGTGCGTCGCGGTCTCGAGGAACGGCACCTCGCTGCCCGTGTTGGTCCAGAAGGCATCGGGGTCGTGGCCCTCCCAGTCGTCGTCGACGAAGTAGCCGTAGGCGAGATCCTTGACGCCGACGCTGCGGACCCGGATCGGCGCCGCGAAGGGCGCGAGCTCCGGGACGCGCCCGGCCGCGTGGCAGACCGCGTTGGCGCCGAGCTCGAGCGGCGCGCCCTTGTGAGGCGTGCCCAGCATGAACACGTGGCGGACCTGCTCGCGCCAGGAGCCCGCCGCGGCGTAGTGACAGGCGCCCCGGGCGACCAGGCCGCCCATCGAGTGGCCGATGAGCGCCACCTCGGCCACCTCCGCCGGCCAGTGCGCGGTGAGCGCGTCGAGCAGTGCCGCCAGCGCCCTCCCGTTGTGGGAGATGTGCAGGCCGCTGTTGTAGCGGATGAGGAGCGGCGTGTAGCCCAGTTCGGCGCGCAGTCGCTCCGCGTACGGGACGCTCCGGGCGGCGCGCAGCCGCCAGGCGTCCTCGGTCTCGCACAGGCCGTGGAGGAACACCGCCAGCCGCGGCGTCGCCCGCGGGAACGTCGCGCGCAGCGAGCCCGCGTCCGGCGCCACGTCGCGCCCGCGGACGCGCACCGCCATCGGCGTGGCCAGCGCGCTGCGTTCGCGGTGCAGGCGGTCGCCCCACATGCCGTTGATCGCGCCGACGGCCAGGCCCCCGCGTGGGGCCTCGGTCAGCGACGGGGCGTCATCGGGCCGGGCGAGGCTCGCCACCGCCGCTCCGCCCTTGACCAGCTCGCCGGTGAGCGCCGAGGCCGCGGTGTAGGCGCCGGCGGCGACCCGGTCATGGATCTCGCGCACCGGCGCGGCCGACGGGCCCAGCGCGCCGAACACCCGTGCGGCGACGCTCTCGTGGACCTGACGGGCCTGGGTGGCGATCCCGGCGGCGGCGTCGCCGGCGAGCTCGCCGAGCGCCTTCAGCTCCTCACGCCGCATTGACCGGGCGGCCGACCTCCGCGTAGGCCTCGGCCAGGCGCTTGACGCCCTCTCGGATCTCGGCCGGGGTCACGCCGGAATACGCCAGGCGCAGCGATGACTCCCCGCCCTCCAGCACGAAGTCGGTGCCCTTGACGAAGGCCACGCCACGCGCGGCAGCGGCGTCGAAGAGGGCGGACACGTCGGTGCCGTCGGGCATGTCCACCCACAGGAAGTAACCGCCCTCCGGCGCCACGAAGCGGGCGTCGGGGATCTGCTCGGACAGCTCGTCGCACAGCGTCTGGGCGCGCTCGCGCAGCGCCTCGCGCACCCTGGCGATGGAACGATCGATCGCGCCCGAGCGGCAGAACTGGTTGACGATCCCCTGGGCCACCATGTTGGGCGAGATGTAGGTGCTCGTGGCGATCTTGACGATCCGCGCGATGAGGTCGGCCGGCCCCACGAGGTAGCCGACGCGGATCCCGGGGCACACGGTCTTGGAGAACGAGGAGGCGTAGACGACGGTGTCGCTCGCCGTCGAGAACATCGTCGGCAGCGGCTCGCCCTCGAAGCGCAGCGTCACGTAGGGGTCATCCTCAAAGATGGTGAAGCCATGCGTGCGGGCGAGCTCGACCAGCCGTTCGCGCTTGGCCGCAGACAGCGTGTAGCCGGCGGGATTCTGGAAGTTGGGGATGATGTGAGCGAGCTTGGGCTGCGCGCCGGCCGCCAGCACCCGCTCCAGCGCGGCGGTGTCGATGCCGTCGGGCTCGAGCTCCACCATCCGCACGTCGGCGCCCCGATTGCGCAGCGACAGCAGCGTCCGGTCATAGGTGGGCAGCTCCACGATCACCGTGTCTCCCGCCGACACCAGCGCGTCGAAGAGGAAGGCGTCGGCCTGCATCGAGCCGTTGGTGACCAGCACCTGCTCGGGGCCCACGCCGTGGTACTCGGCGATGTATTCGCGCAGCGGCACGTAGCCCACGGCGGTCCCGTAGGCGGTCATCCCGCCCGGATCACTGATGAAGGCCTGCTCGGCAGCGGCCCGCAGGCCGTCGACGTCGACGATGTCGAGGGATGGCGCCCCACGGGCGAAGGAGATCGAACCTGGCACGACCCTAAGACTACGGGGTTGGCTCGGAGAGGTGCACGTCGACGATGGCCCGGTCGGCGCCCTCGTACTCGCGCACCGTGACGCTGCGCACCCCGGGCAGCGTCTGCAGCGAGCGCTCGAAGCGCCGCAGTGCATCGGTGCTGGCAAACGGGCCCGCCGAGACGCTCACGGTGGCACCGGATTCGGCGGGCTCTCGTCGCTCGGCGAGCTCGCGCGCAGCGGTCAGGAGCCGCTCGTGAGCCTCGACCAGCGCAGTCAGCCGCCCCACCAGCTCGTCGAGCGCGCGTGCGTCGCCGGTGAGTCGCTTGGGGACGGGCGCAGCCTCGGGCGGGATCACCGCCGCCGGGGCGTCGGGTGGCGCCTGGGCCGCCTGGGCCGCCTGGGCCGCCGGTTCGAGGCCGGTCTGGATCGTCCGCAGACGGCGGTCGATCTCGGCCAGCCGGGCGTCGAGGATCGACTTCTCCGACATCGCGGGCGAGCCTACCGGCTGGCTCGGCGGCTACTTGCCCAGCAGCGCAACCGCGGTCTCGGCCACCTGCGTGGGAGTCCGCCCGACCTTCACGCCCTTGGCCTCCAGCGCCTCGGCCTTGGCGGCCGCGGTTCCCTTCGAGCCCGAGACGATCGCTCCGGCATGGCCCATCGTCTTGCCCGGCGGGGCCGTGAACCCGGCGATGTAGCCGATGACCGGCTTGGTGACGTTGTCGGCGATGAACTCCGCCGCCTGCTCCTCGGCATCTCCGCCGATCTCGCCGCACATGACGATCAGCTCGGTCTCGTCGTCCTCCTGGAACATGCCGATGACGTCGATGAAGTCGGTGCCTGGCACCGGGTCACCGCCGATGCCCACGATCGACGAGTTGCCGAAGCCGCTCTGCGCCAGCACGTTGCCGATCTGGTAGGTGAGCGTGCCCGAGCGCGACACGACCCCGACGTTGCCCGCGCTGAAGAACGAGGCCGGGATGATCCCGACACTGGCCTTGCCCGGCGACAGGATCCCGGGGCAGTTGGGGCCGATCAGGCGGCTGCGGCCGTTCTTCTTGAGCGTGTTGTAGACGCGCAGCTCGTCGTGGGCGGGGATGCCCTCGGTGATGCAGATGATCAACTCGATGCCCGCGTCCTCGGCCTCGAGGATCGAGTCGGCGGCAAACCGCGGGGGCACGAAGATCATCGCCGTGTTGGCGCCCTCCTTCTCCACCGCCGCGTGGAAGGTGTTGAAGACCGGGATGCCCTCCACGTCCTGGCCGCCCTTGCCGGGGGTCACCCCGGCCACGACCTGTGTGCCGTACTCGCGGTTGCGCAGCGAGTGGAACGTGCCCTCGCGGCCGGTGATGCCCGAGGTGCACAGCCGGGTGTCCTGATCGACGAGGATGCTCATGCGCTCGCTCCTGTCGACGCGGCGGCCGCCAGTTCCACGACCTTGGCCGCGGCGCCGTCCATGGTCGCCTCGGTGTGGACGTTGGGCAGCTGCGCCTCAGCCAGCAGGGCGCGCCCCTCCTCCCCGTTGGTGCCGTCCAACCGGACCACGAAGGGTACGTCGGGGTTGATCTGCTCAAAGGCCTCGATCAGGCCCTTGGCCACCTCGTCGCAGCGAGTGATCCCGCCGAAGATGTTGAAGAGCACCGCCTTGACCTTGTCGTCGGAGAGGATCACCTCGACGGCCGCGGTGATGGCGTCGGCGCGCGAGCCGCCGCCGGCGTCGAGGAAGTTGGCGGGCCTGCCGCCGGCCTCGGCGACGACGTCCAGCGTCGACATCGACAGCCCGGCGCCGTTGGCCAGGATGCCGATGTCGCCGTCGAGCTTGACGTAGGTGAGACCGCGCTCCTTGGCCATGACCTCCTGGGGATCCTCGGCCGAGAGATCGCGCAGAGCGGCGTTCTCGCCATGGCGGTACAGCGCGTTGCCGTCGAGCGTCACCTTGGCGTCCAGCGCCTTGACCTCGCGCTCGGGGGTGATGATGAGCGGGTTGACCTCCACCAGCGTCGCCTCCTCCGCGGTGAAGACCTCGTACAGCTTGGCCAGCATCGCGCCCACAGGGCGCACGACGTCGGCGTCGACCCGGGCCTCGTAGGCGAGGCGGCGGCCATGGAAGTCCTGGAAGCCGAGCAGCGGGTCGACGTGGAGGCTGGCGATGGCGTCAGGGTCCTCGTCGGCCACCTGCTCGATGTCCATCCCGCCCTTGGTCGAGAGCATGACCAGCGGGGCCTTCGCCGAGCGGTCGAAGATCACCGACGCGTAGTATTCCGAGGCGATCTGCGAGGCGCCCTCGATCCACAGCTCGTGGACGGTGAGCCCGCGGATGTCCATGCCCAGGATGGCCCGGGCGTACTCCTCGGCCTCGGCGCGGGTGTTGGCGATCTTGATCCCGCCCAGCTTGCCGCGGCCTCCGATCTGCACCTGCGCCTTGATCGCGCAGGGGTATCCGATCGCTTCGGCGGCGGAGACGGCGTCCTCCACTGTGCGGGCCGGCTGGCCGTCGGGAACCGGCACTCCGTGGCGGGCGAACAGCTGCTTGCCCTGATATTCGAGTAGATCCATGACGGCGATTCACTGTATTGACTCCCCTGCGCACGCGGCGTCACGTTCGGGGGCGGCCGATCGCGAGGCGCGACGACGAAGCGCCGCACGGCGGTGCCATGGCATCATCAGCCCTCCATGGCCATACCGAAAAACGTCTCATTTCTCACCTTCGACGTCTATGGGACGTTGATCGATTGGGACACCGGCGCCTTCGAGGCATTCAGCGCGGAGGCCGAGCGCGACGGGTTCACCGTCGAGCGCGACGAGCTGCTGCCGCTGTTCCACGAGATCCAGCAGCAGATCGAAGCCGGGTCCTACGAGCTCTACGCGGAGGTCCTGCGCCGCACCGCGGTGCAGATCGCCAAGCAGCTCGGGTGGCCGCTGGAGCCCTCGCGCTCAGGCTTCCTGCCGGACTCGGTGCACCGCTGGAAGCCGTTCAAGGAGACCAACCCGACCCTCACGAAGATCGCCAAGCAGTACAAGTGCGGGCTCATCTCCAACATCGACGACAAGCTCCTGGGTCAGACCCGGCGCCACATCCCGCTGGACTTCGATCTCGTCGTCACCGCCCAGCAGGTCCGCTCCTACAAGCCCGACCCGGCGCACTTCACCGAGTGCGAGCGGCGGATCGGCTCCAAGAAGGGGTGGGTCCACATCGCCGCCAGCTACTACCACGACATCGAGCCCTGCCTCAAGAAGAAGATCCCGGTGATCTGGGTCAACCGCACCAAGCAGGTGCTCGAGGCCGGACAGAAGAAGCCGGACGCCGAGGTCGCCAGCCTCAAAGAGGCGGCCAAGCTGCTCGGTATCGGCTGACCCGCGGACCCCGTCCCCACCTACCCCATGCGCGTCGTAGCGCTCCACGCCGACGTGATCGTCTTCGTCTCCGACATGTGGCAGACGACGTGCACGGCCGTGCGCGGCGGGGGCGAGGGCTTCGTGATCGACTCGGTCCTGTACCCCGAGGAGCTGAGGGCACTCCCCGACGTGCTCGACCAGGCCGGATTCCCGGTCTCCGGACTGCTCACCACCCACGGCGACTGGGACCACCTGATGGGGCGCCTGGCCTTCCCGGGGGCGGCGCTGGGGTGCGCGGAGTCGACCGTCGCCCGCCTGAGCACCGAGCTCGGGCAGGCTCAGCGCGAGCTGCGCGAGTTCGACGCCGAGAACTACGTCGACGGGCGCGGCCCGCTGGCCCTGGGGTCGCTGCAATCCCTGCCGGTGCCCGGTCATCTGGAGATCGGCTCGGGTCCTGAGGGCCACGAGCTCGAGCTGCACGAGACAGGCGGGCACACGGCCGACGGCGTGGCGTACTGGCTGCCGTGGGCGCGCGTCCTGGTGTGCGGCGACTACCTGTCGCCGGTGGAGATCCCGGCGCTGTCGCCCGGTGGGTCGGTCACGGTCTACCGCGCCACCCTGCAGCGACTGGCGCCGCTGGCCGAGCAGGCCGAGTGGGTCGTCCCCGGGCACGGCGCGCCCTACCCCGGGCCGCGAGCCCGCGAGATCCTGGCCGAGGACGACGCCTACCTGGAGCAACTCGAGGCCGACCCCGACGCGGTCCTCCTGCCCTCAGGGCGGGCCACCGTCCCGCAGAAGCGGCTCCACGCGGAGAACGTGGCCGCGGCCACCCGCGGCTGACGGCTACCGAGACGCGGCCGACGGCTACTCGGACGCGGCGGCCGTGATCACGGCGAGGGTGTCGCCGGTGGCCACCGACACGCCGACCGAGATGGGCAGCTCGGCGATCTTGCCCGCCTTGTGGGCGGTGATCTCGTTCTCCATCTTCATCGCCTCGATCACGGCGATCAGCGCGCCCTCCTCGACCTCGGCGCCGGCCTCGACGGCCACCTTGAGCACCGTGCCCTGGATGGGCGAGGTCAGCGTGTCACCACCGCCGCCACCGCCGCCCGAGCGCTCGGCGCGGCGGGCGGGCCGGCGGGCGCCCGCGGTGGCCGCGCCCGCGGGGGCGGAGCCGTTGACGGCAGTGCCGCCGGCGAACGGTGGGCCGATCACCTTGACGTCAAAGCGCTTGCCCGAGACCTCGACGGTGTAGCTCTGCTCCACGGGCTCGCCCTCGTCCTCGTCGCCGCTGTCGTCCGTGGCCGCCGGCGCGGGGAAGGCGAGCTCCTTGAGCCAGGCGCGGTCCTCGATGAGGTCGCGGCAGGTCTCGGCGTCGGCCCACTGCCGGGTGGCCATGATCGCCTGGTGGAAGGGGATCAGCGTCTTGAGCTCGGTGATCTCGTACTCGCCCAGCGCGCGGAGCATGCGGGCGGTGGCCTGCGTGCGGTCGACGTCCCAGACGATCAGCTTGGCCACCATCGGGTCGTACATCGGCGTGATCTCAGACCCCGGGCCGACGCCCGAGTCCACTCTCACGCCCGGCCCCGTGGGCTCGCGGTACTGCCCGATCGTGCCCGGCGCGGGAGCGAAGTTCTTGGAGGCGTCCTCGGCGTTGATGCGGCACTCGATGGCATGCCCGCGCAGCTCGACGTCCTTCTGAGCGATCGAGAGCTTCTCCCCCGCGGCGACCCTGATGCCCTCCTTGACGATGTCGATGCCCGTCACCATCTCGGTGACGCAGTGCTCGACCTGGACGCGGGTGTTCATCTCCAAAAAGAAGTACTCGCCGTCCTGGAGCAACCCCTCGATCGTGCCCGCGCCGGTGTAGCTGACCGCCGCGGCGGCGTCAGTGGCGATCTTGCCGATCTTGGCGCGCAGCTTCTCGTCCACGGCGGGGGCCGGCGCCTCCTCGACGAGCTTCTGGTGGCGGCGCTGCAGCGAGCAGTCGCGCTCGCCGAGGTGGATCACGTTGCCGTGACCGTCGGCCAGCACCTGGACCTCGACGTGGCGCGGGTCGGGCAGGTAGCGCTCGAGATACACCGTGGCGTCGCCGAAGAACTTCTCGCCCTCGCGCGCGGCACCCTCAAATGCGTCTGAGAGCTTGTCCTCGGACAGCGCCACGCGGAAGCCCTTGCCGCCACCGCCGCCCGCGGCCTTGACCGCCACGGGGTAGCCGATCGTCTCGTCGATGATCTTCTGCGCGTCCTCGATCGTCTCCACGGGCTCCGTGGTGCCCGGGACGATCGGGACCCCGGCCTCCTGCATGAGCTCGCGGGCGCGGGTCTTCGATCCCATCGCCTCGATCGCCGAGGCGGGCGGGCCGATGAACACGGTGCCGTTGTCCTCGAGCGCCTTGGCGAAGGCGGCGTTCTCGGCCAAGAAGCCGTAGCCCGGATGGACCGCCTCGGCGCCGCACTGGTTGATGACCTCGATGAGCTTGGCGATGTTGAGATAGCTCTCCGAGGCCGGCCCGGGACCGAGCAGATAGGCCTCGTCAGCGCGCTTGACATGCAGCGCGTCGCGGTCGAGCTCCGAGTAGACGGCGACCGTGGCGATCCCGAGCTCCTCGCACGCGCGCACGATCCTGACCGCGATCTCGCCGCGATTGGCGATCAACACCTTCGAGAACATCCGGCGCGACTTTACCGGGCAGTACGCGCAAGGGCCTGTGCCACGTCGACCAGAACGGCTTCTGGCTCGCGCTGAAGCTGACGCCAGGTGACGCGAATGACGGTGATTCCCGCCTTTCGAAGCCGCCGATCGCGCTGGTGGTCGCCCTCGAAGCGATCGCGTGTGCTGTGGTAGGCGAAGCCGTCGACCTCCACCGCCACGCCCTGATCGGGCCAGAAGAAGTCGATCTCATAGCCGAGGCGTTTGACGTTGACGAGCGGTTGGGGAAGGCCGCCACGGCGCACGAGTGCGAGAAATCGCTCCTCGGCTTCTGACCGCGTGAAGGTCGAGGTCGTGTAACTGTCGATGATGTCCTGCAGGAGGGTTCGGCCGGCGTGCCGTCCGGCACGGCTCAGGAGTTCGCGGAGCTGGCCGAGTGTGCCCGCACGCTCGATCAGCATCCGGTCAAGCGCCCGCTCGATCTCTCGCGGGGCAATACTGGGCGCCAGATCGAGCAGGACACGCGGCGGAGCCGTGACCGGGAGGCCCTCGCGGAGGCGAACGTCGAGAGGCTTGAGCACAGTGCTGCGGTGAACTCGCACGCCGTCGGGATCCCCCACGGAGGCGCCGGGCACGGTGACGTGGATGAGGTCATCGCCCGAGCCCGGCCCGCGCAGGCGCCACAGGACAGCTGCGGTGTGGTGGCTGAGCGCGGCGCCGGGGCGTACCGCAAGCAGAGCCGCGGCCTCGTCTGCGAGCGGAATCGGCACATCCGGGCCCACCGCGAACACCCCGCGGTGGATCCGACGCAACAGGGCGGAGCGCGCGAGGCGATCGACGGTGTTGGTTCCGATGCCGGCGGCCAGAAGCTGGCGACGGGCTACTCGGCCGCGCTGGGCGGCCGCGATCGCGAAGATGCGCTCGTCCCGTGAGCCCGAAACGGGGGTTTCCGAGCCACAACCGAGCAGCTGCACCATCCTGACTCGGTTTCCCTCGCTCGACGGGGGAAACTGAGCCAGGTGGGGCGGCAGCGGGGGTGCTGGCTCAGTTGGCTCGGTTACCCCCATGTCGGGCGGGGCGGGGCGTGTGAGCGGGGTCTCATATCTATGAGAGCCGCGAGGTGGCCCTCATTCACCCCCCCACTCCGTAGTCTTGATGGCAGCCGTGGAAACCGCCGCCGAGTCACCCCGCAAGCGCCACGCCCTCGAGCTGTTCGAGGGGCTGCCGCGGCGCTATGACCGCACCGGGGCGATGATGAGCTTCGGGCAGGACCCGCGATGGCGGGCGGCCATGGTGGACGCCGTGGACCCCCAGCCGGGACAGCGGATCCTCGACGTGGCGACCGGCACGGGCATGGTGGCCAACGCGCTCGCACAGCGGGGCGCGATCGTGACCGCGCTTGATCAGTCCGAGGCGATGCTGAGCGTGGCCCGCCGCCGCACCCCGCCCGCCCACGGGACGGTCACCTTCGTCCAGGGTGAGGCCGAGCGCCTGCCCTTCGACGATGGCGCCTTCGATGCCCTGACCTTCACCTACCTGCTGCGTTACGTCGACGACCCCGCTACGACGGTCGCGGAGCTCGCCCGCGTCGTCAAGCCCGGCGGGCGGATCGGGATGGTGGAGTTCGGCGTCCCGGGCGACCCGGTGCTCAGGCAGCTCTGGCGAGCCCACACGCGCGCCGGCCTGCCGGTCATCGGCCGGCTCATCTCGCCTGCCTGGTTTGAGGTCGGTCGCTTCCTGGGCCCCAACATCGAGCAGTTTCACGCCGCCCACCCCGACCTCTCGCAGCTGTGGATGGCCGCGGGGATCCGCGGGGTCGTCGAGCGCCGGATGAGCTTCGGGGCCGGCCTGGTGATGTGGGGAGTCCGACACGGCGACCGCACCTGAGCGCACCCGGCTGGCGCGGCCGGCCTTCTACGCCCTGGCCCCCGGCGGCTGGCGCGACCTCGTCACGCTGCTGCACCCGCCCTACACGGCGTGGCATCTCAGTTACGTCGCCCTGGGCGCGGCGGTGGCGCCCACCCTCCACTTGGGCCGGCTCGCCGCCGCGCTGGCGGCGTTCTTCTTGGCCGTCGGGGTCTCCGCCCATGCGCTGGACGAACTGCACGGGCGCCCGCTCCAGACCCGCCTCGGCCGGACCACGCTCATCGCCCTGGCCACGAGCAGCCTCGCCGGCGCGGTCGCCATCGGCGTCATCGGGACACTCACCATCTCGGCCTGGCTGGCACCGCTGGTTGCCGTCGGAGCGTTCCTCGTCGTCGCCTACAACCTGGAGCTGTTCGGCGGCCGCGTCCACGACGACGTCTGGTTCGCGTTGGCCTGGGGCGGCTTCCCCGCCTTCACCGGCTACTTCGTCAATGCGCTGCAGGTCCGCCCGGCCGGCGTGCTGGTGGCGGCCGCCTGCTGCCTGTTCAGCGTCGCCCAGCGCCGGCTGAGCACCCCCGTACGCGAGCTGCGCCGGCGCACCGCCGATCTCAGCGGCGCCCAGACGTTGACCACCGGCGAGACACGCCCGCTGGACGCCCACAGCATCGCCGCGCCGCTCGAGGGCGCCCTGGGCGCGCTGTGGATCGCCCTGGTGCTCCTGGCGATCGGGGCGGTCGCCGCCCGCCTCTAGGCGGTGGCGTTGATGATCATCCCCGCCGCGACGGTGTCGTTGGTCGACTCGTCGATGAGGATGAAGCTGCCGGTCGTACGGTTGCGCCAGTAGGGGTCGACCACCAGCGGCGCGCTGCAACGCAGGCGCACCCGGCCGATCTCGTTGAGACCGAGCTGGTCGGCCTTGACGTGCTCGAGGGTGTTGATATCGATGCGGTGCTCGATCTCCTCGATGATCGCGCGGGCCGAGCGCGTCGTGTGCTTGATCGCGTACTTACCCCGCGGGCTCATCGGCTGCTCGCTCATCCAGCAGATGTGCGCCTCGAGCTCACGGGCCGAGGTGGGCTGATCGTCGGCCTCGACGAGCATGTCGCCGCGGGAGACGTCGATGTCGTCGGCGAGGCGCAGCGCGACGCTCATCGTCGGGAAGGCCGCCTCGACCTCGCCGTTGAAGGTGTCGATCGCGGCCACGGTGGTGCGCTGGCCGCCGGGCAGAGCGACGATCTCGCTGCCGGGGCAGATGACGCCGCCCGCGACCTGGCCGGCGTAGCCGCGGTAGTCGTGGTGGGAGTCGCTCATGGGGCGGATCACCCACTGCACCGGGAAGCGCACGTCGTTGAGGTTGCGGTCCTGGGCGATGACGACGTGCTCCAGGTGGTAGAGCAGCGGAGCGGCGCCGTACCACTGCATGGCGTGGGAGCGGTCCACCACGTTGTCGCCGTGCAGCGCCGAGATCGGCACGAAGGTGATGTCGGGGACCTGGAGGCGCGAGGACCAGTTGGTCACCTCCTCCAGGATGGAGTAGAAGACGTCCTCGTCGTAGTTGACGAGGTCCATCTTGTTGACGCACACCACCAGATGGGGGATGCGCAACAGCGACGCGATGTACATGTGGCGCCGCGTCTGCTCCGAGACGCCCTTGCGCGCATCGACGAGCACGATCGAGACGTCGGCGGTGGACGCGCCGGTGACCATGTTGCGCGTGTACTGCTCGTGGCCGGGGGTGTCGGCGATGATGAACTTGCGCCGCGGAGTGGCGAAATACCGATAGGCGACGTCGATGGTGATCCCCTGCTCACGCTCGGCGCGCAGGCCGTCGGTGAGCAGCGCGAGGTTCAGGTAGCCGTCGCCGCGGCGCTCGGAGGTCTGCACCACGTGCTCCATCTGATCCTCGAAGATCGACTTCGAGTCATGGAGAAGGCGTCCGATGAGCGTGGACTTGCCGTCGTCGACCGAGCCGGCGGTGGCGATCCGCAGCAGCTCGGAGGCACGCCGGCGCACCGCGTACGCGTTGTGGGTGGCCGCCGCAGCGGAGCCGTTGTCGTTCATCTCAGAAATAGCCTTCACGCTTGCGATCCTCCATCGCCGCTTCGGTGACGCGGTCGTCGGCGCGGGTCTCGCCCCGCTCGGTGATCCGGGTGGCGGCGATCTCGGCCACGACGTCTTCGAGCGTGGATGCCGTCGAGCGCACCGCGCCCGTGCAGGTCATGTCACCGACGGTGCGGTAGCGCACCGACTCCGAGAACGGCTCCTCGCCGTCGATGAGCTCGATGAACTCGTTCTGGGCGTAGAGCATGCCGTCGCGAGCGAACACCTCGCGCTCGTGCGAGAAGTAGATCGACGGGATCTCCAGCTCCTCGGTGGCGATGTACTGCCAGACGTCGAGCTCGGTCCAGTTGGAGATGGGGAACACGCGCACGTGCTCGCCCTTGCGGATGTTCCCGTTGTAGAGCGACCACAGCTCGGGGCGCTGGCGCTTGGGATCCCACTGGCCGAAGTCGTCGCGGAAGCTGAACACGCGCTCCTTGGCGCGGGCGCGCTCCTCGTCGCGGCGGGCGCCGCCGAAGGCCGCGTCGAAGCCGTGCTCCTCGATGGCGTCGAGCAGCGTCGTGGTCTGGAGGCGGTTGCGCGAGGCGCGCGGCCCGGTCTCCTCGGTGACGCGGCCCTTGTCGATCGAGTCCTGGACGGAGGCGACGATCAGCCGTTCGCCGATGTCCGAGACGATGCGGTCGCGGAAGGTGATGACCTCCGGGAAGTTGTGCCCGGTGTCGACGTGCATGATCGGGAACGGGAACTTGCCGGGGCGGAAGGCCTTCTCGGCCAGCCGCAGGAGCACGATCGAGTCCTTGCCCCCGCTGAACAGCAGCACGGGGCGCTCGAACTCGGCGGCCACCTCACGGAAGATGTGGATGGACTCGGCCTCGAGGGTCTCGAGGTGGGACAACTCATAGTGGACTGGGTTCATCAGCGGGCAGGCTGGTCGGGGGGCTTGACGCTATCCGGAGGGCCGGTAGCTGGGGCGGCGGAGTGGGTGGTGAGCTGACACGGTCACTACACCACGTGGATCCCGCACTCGGTCTTGTCGCTGCCCGCCCAACGGCCGTCGCGGCCCTCGCCGGGCTGGGTGCACGGGGCACAGCCGATGGAGGCGTAGCCCTGGTCGTGCAGCGGGTGATAGGGCAGGTCGTGCTTGAAGATGTAGGTCCAGATGTCCTTCTCTGACCAGTCGGCGAGCGGGTTGAGCTTCCAGATGCCGCGCCGCTCGTCCTGCTCGAGCTTCGGGGCCGCCGCGCGGGTGGGCGCCTGCTCACGGCGGATCCCGGTGATCCAGGCGTCGACGTCCTGCAGTGCCGCCTCGAGCCCCGCCACCTTGGCCGCGCTGCAGCAGTTCTGCGCGGTCCAGGGCTCGCCGGGGCTGCGCGCGTCCATGACCCTGATGGCGATCTGCGGGTAGCGGTCCTCGAACTGCTTCCACGTCGCCAGCGTCTCGGGGAAGAGGACACCGGTATCGATGGTGAAGGCGTTCAGCGGCCCGTGGCCGCCCTCGAGCTCGGAGAGCATGTGGAACAGCACCGACTCCTCCTTCTGGAAGGAGCAGGCCAGCGTCAGCCGCGGGTGGAAGCGCTCGACCCCGTAGGCCAGCACCTCCTGCGCGGTCGCGCGCTCGAGATCCGGGACGCGCTCGCTCATCGCGCCCGCTCGCCATCCGGGCTCGCCCTGAACGGGCGCGGCGTGCGTCGTCCGGCTGGTCAAACCGCGCACTCTCCCTCCCCCCGGATGACCTGGAACGGAGCCTCGCGGTTGTAGTCGATGAAGTAGTTCATGTTCTCGAGGTTGAATTCGATCGGCATCGTCAGATCCTTCACGCGGGCCTCGAACTCGGAGACGCCGACTCGGTCCACGAATGCGGGGAACAGCTCGCCTTCCTCACGATCCGATTCGTAGAAGCGTACCCAGCGCTCGACCGCCTCGGGGACGCGCTTGGCGGGCAGGCGCGCTTTGAGGCGCTGGCCGTAGCGCACCTCACCACCCTCGTACTTACCCCCGATGTGCGGGATGTAGGCCGGAACCGTCTTGTCGCCGACCTTGATCGAGGCGCCGTAGAAGCCGATGTCGGCGATGTGATGCTGGCCGCAGCCGTTGGGGCAGCCGCTGTTCTTGATGTGGATGCGCCGGGTGAGCGGGTCCCCGATGTCCATCCGCGCGATCCGCTCCTGGATGGCCCCGTTGAGGCCCATCGAGCTGGTGATGCCCAGCTTGCAGGAGTCGGTGCCGGGGCAGCTCACGCCGTCGGAGATCTCGTCGGCGCCGGCCTCGCCCAGGTCCAGCTTCAGCAGCTCCTGCCAGAGCTCGTAGACCGAGTCGTCGCGCACCCAGCGCAGCACCAGGTTCTGGTGGACCGTGGTGCGAGCGGAGCCGCCGGAGTAGTCGCGCATGATCTCGCCCAGGCCGCGCAGCTGCTCGGGGGTGAGGTCGCCGCGGACGACCTTGACCTCGACCGTGGAGAACCCGCCCTGGCGCTGGGCCTGGACGTTTGACTCCATGAAGCGGTCGAACTGGCGGCGGTCGCCGTTGGCCGACGCGTACTGCGCGCTGGGCTCAGGGGCGTTGGCCTCCTCATCGACCTCGTAGAAGATCTCGTCGATCGAGAAGTCGCGCTCGGCGACCCACTCGCCCTCGAGCTCCTCCTCGACCATGTCGCGGAAGGCGTCGATGCCGATCTTGTCGACGAGCACCTTGATCCGGGCGCGGGCGCGGTTGACGCGCAGGAAGTCCTGGCGGTCGAAGATCCGCATGCAGGCCTCGGTGACCTTGAGGTAGTCGCCGTTGTCGAGCTCGACGAACTCGTAGAGGACCGGGGCCAGGCGGGGCATGATCGAGGTGCCGCCGCCGACGCGCACCTCGACGCCCCGGACCCCGTCGCGCTCGCGCGGGGTGAAGGCCATGTCGTGGATCTGGGTGATGGCGTTGTCGTCGTCGGTGGCCGTGAATGCCGTCTTGACCTTGCGCGGCATCGCCTGGGTGGTGGGGTGGCGGACGAAGTAGCGGACGTAGGCCCCGGCGTAGGGCGTGATGTCGAAGAGCTCGCCGTCGAGCGTGCCGGCACGCGGATCGCCGGTGACGTTGCGCATCGTGTTGCCGCAGCCCTCGCGCGAGGACAGGCCCGCGTCGCCGAGCTCGCGGATGAGCGAGGCGGCGTCGGGGAGCGGCACGTGGTGCATCTGGATGTTCTGGCGCGTCGTGATGTGGCCCTTGCGCAGGGGCACGTACTTCTCGATCACATCGGCGAAGGCGTCCAACTGATCTGGGGTCACGCCTCCCATCGGGAGCTTGACGCGCACCATCTGCACGTCGGCCTGGCGCTGGCCGTAGACGCCCTGCTTGAGGCGGAACTTGATGAAGTCGTCCTGCTCGAGCTCGCCCTTCAAGAAGCGGGTGGACTCAGTGTCGAAGTCGTCGAACTCGCGTTCCAGGATCGGGATGACGTGGCCGGGGACGTTCTCCACCACCTCCGGGTTCTCCAGCGAGCCGGTGCGTGATGCTTTCGTGTCGATCGATGCGGGCTCCATGGGGTCCTTCCGGGTTGGGAACGGGCGCGTGCCGCGAAAGGCTCGCAAACAAATTACCAAAACCCGATCTGGATCAACCGATTTTCCCTCAGCTACGGGAAAATGGGCCCCGATCAGCGCACGGTGAAGGCGGTGCGGAAGGAGAAGGCGTCGGTGACCGTGACCGTCAGGCTCTGCAGCACCGCTGAGCCGCGATGCTTGCCCGCCTTGGCCTTGG
Organism: uncultured Actinomycetota bacterium; assembly: GCA_963708835.1. Classification (GTDB taxonomy): domain Bacteria; phylum Actinomycetota; class Thermoleophilia; order Solirubrobacterales; family Solirubrobacteraceae; genus Palsa-465. The sequence goes on from CAVPUB010000007.1 coordinate 1,234,272, forward strand.
TCTTGATGAGCGTGATCGCGGGGACGGTGACGCGCAGGGACGCGGTCCGCACAGAGCCGCTGTGCAGGGTGACGACGAGATCGGATCCGCGCAGGCGGGAGGCGCTCTTGAGCCGATGGCCCGAGCCGCTGCGCACCGTGACCCCGCGTGCCAGGTCTCGGGACTTCCTGGCGAAGCGGACCTGACGCGAGGGCACGACGACGATCGACTGGATCGGCGGCGCGTTGGTTCCGGCGCCCACCTTCAGAGACAGGGACGGGCGGCCCTTGGCGTTGACGCTGAGCCCACCGGTGATCGTCGGACGGCCGGCAATGTTCCAGGTGAGGGCCGCCTGCGCGGTCGAGCCTGACGCGTCGGTGACGGTGACGGTGGCGGCGGGTTTCCCCGCGTGGGTGGGGCTGCCCGTGATCAGCCCGGTGGAGGCGCCCAGCGACAGCCCGGCAGGGAGGCCCGTCGCGTGGTAGGTGAGGGCCTGGCCCGCGCTGTCGGTGGCGTGCAGCTGGAAACGGACGGCCTGGCCGACACGGGCGCGCTGCGCGGGCGGACGGGTCAGCGTGATGACCGGGGTGGGCGCGGGAGTGGGAGCGGGCGCCGGGGCCGGCGGCGCAGGCGGGGTCCAGGTGGACCCGCAGAGCACGGCGGCCACCGCCGCGCCCTTGGGCGAGCCCAGGCCCGCGGCCATGTCGTAGCCGGGGACGGCGCTGTATCCGGAGAGACCGCCGAAGGAGTTGTTGCCGGTGGTGACGTCGTTGAAGTACGTGCTGTACGCGGAGCGCGCCGCCTGATAGAGGGCCGGGTTGGCAAACCCGACGCTTTTGCCGGTGCACGCCACCGAGGCGTTGGCCAACACGGCCACCGCCGCCCAGGTGGGCGCGGCCGCGCTGGTGCCGCCGAAGATCGACCAGCGGCGGTTGTAGTAGATGCTGTAGCCCGTGAGGATGTCGGCGTCGGCCGAGACGTCGGGGACCTCTCGGCACGAGGTGCCCGCGCCGGCGCATGCCACCGCCGACTGAGGGAGCGCGACTCCCGACTGATAACCGGGGAGGCCCCACAGGACGGAGACGCCGCCGCCGCCCGCGCCGGACGCCGCGCCGCTGCCGGTGTTCCAGGTGCTGTTCCAGACGGCCTCGGTGGGCGGGGGCCCGACCGCGCTCAGCGAGGTTCCCCCGACGCCGGTGACGTACGGCTGGCTGGCCGGATCGTCCACCGTGGCGCTGGTGGAGTGGCTGCCGCTGGTGCAGTCCTTGACGCCGTGATCGCCGGAGGCGGCGAAGATCGTCTGGCCCTGGACCGCGGCCTCCTGGAAGAGCGTGTTCTCGGTCGAGGCGGCCGACGAGCCCTCCTGCGGCTCGCACAGTCCCCACGAGGTGGAGACGACCTTGGCGCGGTTCTGGGTGATGATCGCCCGGTAGGTGTCGAGGGCACCGGCGCCGCTGTTCTTGCCCGAGTAGACGAGGATCGAGGTGTTGGGCACCAGCCCGATCAGATCCTCGATGTCGAGCGCCGCCTCGCCCTGGCCCGCGCCGGTGCCGGGGCCCCCGTCGATGGTGATGTTGGTCACCGGAGTGGCGGTGCCGTAGCAGGCCTGGTAGGCGGCGATGTCCGACGCGGAGTAGGGCTCGAGCTCGAACACGGCCACCGTGGTCCCGCTGCCGCCGTCGCCCGCGGCGTAGAGGTCGGACAGGCCATAGGCGCCGGCGATCTCGCCCGCGGTGTAGCCGCCGCTGTTGGCGCCGGCGGTGCACGGCGCCCCCTCGCCGGGGGCCGTCGTGGCGGCCGCATGGGCCCGTCCCTGGGTGCGCGACACCTTGGCGAGCCCGGCCGGGTGCGGGACCTGCAGGGAATCCAGCCCGACCACGCTCTGCACGAGGCCGGAGACCGCCGCGGGGACGGCGGGCGCGGCGGTGTTGGCAAACGCGGTACGACCGCCGGTGACCTGGTAGCGCTCGAACGAGGTGGCAAACGCCCTCGACATGGTGCCGGCCGATGCGGTGACGTCCAGTGAGAGCCCGTTGGCGGCCAGCGGGCCCAGGTGCAGGCCCTGGGCCTGGAGCGCAGCCCGCACGCTGGCGACGTCGGACGCGCCGGGGGCAAACCGTGCGGCGAACTGCGCGACGCTCAGGTAGTGGTGGTAGAGGGACGAGCCCCGCGTCGAGACGGCCTGGGCGTACGCGGCCAGCGCCGCGGGGTCGCGCGGCTGCAGCGCCACCGTGGCGTCGATGACCGAGGAGCGTGGCAGCGTTCCGCGGGCGGTCGCCCCGGATGGGACGACGGGAGCGCGACCGACGCGCATGAGCGCGCTGACGGAACCGGCGCGCGACGGGGCGGCCGAGGCGACCGCCTCCAGACCCCCCATCAGCACCAGAACCGCCGCGACGAGCGCGGCGGCGAAGCGGCGAATGACGAGTATGTGCAGGCTCAGATCCACGGTGGGAGTAGCTCCGGCTGGCGAGCCACTCCCTCACGCAGGGCCGCCTGTTGCCAGGGGTTGCGCCATTCGTGCGAGGGCGCGGACCGCGGCGCGGTCTCACGCATGAACCGTTCGAGAGCAGCCACAACCGCAGCGGCCTCCTCCTCGGAGGCGCCCGGGGCGACGATCGAGAGCTGCGGACGTCGGTTCATCGCGTTACCAAAGGTATCGTCAGCAGGGCGTGTCACCTTTACCGGTTCTTGACTACCCCACAATTCTGACTGCCGTGCCGCCGTCGGACGCGATTGCGCGGGTTCGCGAGGCGTTTCTGCGCTTTCACGCGGGAGATTGGTCGATGCCGGCCAAGATCTACCTTCAAAGCCCTCCGTTCGGCGACTTTCGGGCGATGCCGGCACGCGGCGGGGGCGTGGCGCTGCTCAAGTGGATCACCTCGTTCCCGGGCAACCCGGCCCGGGGCCTGCCGACGGTGATGGGGGTCATCTGTCTCTCGGACGCCGAGACCGGCGCGCCGCTGATGCTGCTCGACGCCCGCGCGGTGACCGCGCTGCGCACCGGAGCGGTGGCCGCGGTGGCCACACAGGCGCTGGCGGCGCAGGACGCTGCCACCGTGGGCATCATCGGCTGCGGGCTGCACGGCGCATGGACCGCGCGCTGCCTCCTCGCAGCGGGCTACTCGGCGGGCGTCTGCGCTGACCCGCGAGAGGACGTCGCCGCGGCGCTGGCCGACGAGCTCGGCTGGTCGGTGGGGTCCCGCGAGGAGGCGGTCAGCTGCGACATCGTCTGCTGCGTCACACCGGGATCGCAGGTGGTGATCGGCGCCAGCGACCTGCGCGACGGCATGCACCTGAACATGCTCGGCGCCGACGGCCCCGGCAAGGCCGAGGCGACGCCGGAGGCGGTGGCCTCCTGCGCGCTGTTCTGCGACGAGTGGCACCAGGCATCGCACGGCGGCGAGCTGACCGGGGCGATCGCGGGCGGGCTGGTCGCCCGCGAGCAGGTGACCGAGCTCGGCGCCGTGCTCGCTGGGGAGGCGCCGGGGCGACCGGGACAGGCGTCGGTGACCCTGTTTGACTCGACCGGGCTGGCCATCCAGGACCTGGCGGTGGCGCAGGCCGCCTACGACGCGTGGCGGGCCGGTACCGTGCCGGCCCAGGAGATCTCGCTCTGAGCGCGGCCGACTACAGCGGGATGTTGCCGTGCTTGCGGCGCGGGCCCGGCTCGCGCTTGGTCTGGAGGGTCTCCAGCGCCGTGATCACCTTGGGGCGCGTCTCGTGGGGGACGATCACGTCGTCGATGTAGCCACGCTCGGCCGCCACGTAGGGGTTGGCGAAGTGCGCCTTGTAGTCGTCGATGAGCTTCTGCCGACGCGAGTCCGGGGTGGGCGATGAGGCGATGTCGCGGCGGTGGATGATGTTGACCGCGCCCTCGGGGCCCATGACCGCGACCTCGGCCGTTGGCCACGCGAAGTTGAAGTCGGCCGCCAGGTGCTTTGACCCCATGACGTCATAGGCCCCGCCGTAGGCCTTGCGGGTGATGATCGTGATCTTCGGGACGGTCGCCTCCGCGTAGGCGTAGAGCAGCTTGGCGCCGTGTCGGATGATTCCGCCCCACTCCTGAGTGGTGCCCGGCAGGAACCCGGGGACGTCGCAGAAGGTGAGGATGGGGATGTTGAAGGCGTCGCACGTGCGGATGAAGCGCGCGCCCTTCTCGGAGGACTCGATGTCGAGCACACCGGCAAGCTGGGAGGGCTGGTTGCCCACGACGCCGATCGAGTAGCCGTCCAGGCGCGCGAAGCCGCACACCAGATTGCGGGCGAAGTGCTCGTGGACCTCGTAGAACTCCCCGTCGTCGACGATGCGGTGGATCACGTCGCGCATGTCATAGGGCTTGTTGGGGCTGTCGGGGACGATCGTGTCCAGCTCCGGGTCCTCGCGCAGCGGGTCGTCGGTGGGGATCACCCGCGGGGGGATCTCGAGGTTGTTCTGGGGCAGGAAGCTGAGCAGGTAGCGGGCGTCCTCCAGACAGGCGTCCTCGTCGTCGGAGGCGAAGTGAGCCACGCCGGACTTCGAGTTGTGTGACATGGCGCCGCCCAGCTCCTCGAAGCCGACCTCCTCGCCGGTGACCGTCTTGATCACGTCGGGGCCGGTGATGAACATGTGCGAGGTCTCCTTGACCATGAAGATGAAGTCCGTGATCGCGGGCGAGTAGACCGCCCCGCCGGCGCACGGGCCCATCACCAGGGAGATCTGGGGGATGACGCCGCTGCTGCGGACGTTGCGCAGGAACACGTCGCCGTAGGCGCCCAGCGATACGACGCCCTCCTGGATGCGAGCGCCACCGGAGTCGTTGATGCCGATCACGGGGCAGCCGATCTTGGCCGCCAGGTCCATGATCTTGCACATCTTCTCGGCCATGACCTCGCCCAGCGAGCCGCCGAACACCGTGAAGTCCTGGGAGAACACGCACACGCGGCGGCCGTCGATGGTCCCGTGGCCGGTGACGACCGCGTCGCCGTAGGGCCGGTTCCTCTGCATCTCGAAGTCCAGCGTGCGATGGCGCACGAAGACGTCGAGCTCCTGGAAGGACCCCGGATCCAGCAGCTTGCCGATCCGCTCGCGCGCGGTGAGCTTGCCCTTCTCGTGCTGCTTGTCCACCGCGGCCTGGCCGGCGTTGTGGATCGCGTGCTCGCGCAGCCCTTCGAGCTGGGCCAGCTTTTCCTCGTACGTCTCAGGAGCCTTGTCTCGCATCATGGCGGGCGAGTCTACGGACCGCTGCGCGCTCGGGGCGGCGCCGGCCCTGTGCCAAATCTCAGGGATGAATCCAGGGATGGCGATCTTGTCGCACCGGATTCCCGTACCTACGGTGTCGTCCAATGCTCCTCAATGGCCCTCGAGTCCTCTCAGCGCACTCTCACGACTCCCGCGCGGGGAAGGACCGGAAGCTGGTACCTGCTGTCCTGCATTGGGGGCGGGCGCACACCCGCAGCGCACCGCGGTACCGCTTCCGGTCCTGGCCATGTCTCGCCCACGTCTGCCGCCTGATCATCGCGGCCGTCCTCGCCACCCTCGCCTTCGCCGGGCCCGCCCACGCCGGGCAGATCGTCTACCCGTCGGGGACGGGGATCTGGGTCATGAACGAGGACGGCTCGGCCAAGCGCGAGCTCGTGGACACCAGCCAGGTCACCGGGATGGAGCACCTCGGCGACCCCAGCGTCCAGCCCAACGGGACCGAGGTTGCGTTCGACGGCCGCTGGAGCCAGGCCTACTACGAGCAGAACCACTGGGGCCCGGCACCGGGGATGTGCGGTGGCAACTGTGAGGGCGTCTACGAGTTGGTCAACGGCGCGGCGACGCGCGTCACCAACGCGCCGTTCGACTGCGGAGCCCAGCCCTGCGAGTCCCAGGAGACCGACCCGCGAGTGGCGCGCGACGGCTCGGTGGCCTACGTGTTCCAAACCTGGGTGAGCCAGATGGGTCCGAGCGGTTGGATGCCGATCGAGGGCCAGTCGGATCTCCTGGCGCGCGACAGCTCCGGCGCCAACCAGACCCGCTGGCCGACGGCGTGCGACGGAACCAGCACCGCCAATAGGGAGATCACCGACGCCGACGTGCTGGCCGTGAACCCGCTCATCCCCAGCCAGATCGCCTACGCCAACTGCCTCGAGGCGACCAATGACGGCACCTGCGTGCTGGACTGGACCACGGGCTACGACGTCATCGACTCGGGCGCCTCCCCGTCCACCGCCGCCGATGACAAGGTCTACAACACCGATTCCGACCCGAACGCCCAGTGCTTGCAGGACGCGGGCACGCAGATCGGCGACCTGGACTTCTCGCCTGACGCCACCCAGATGGTCGAGATCCACGGAGGCAACGGCGCCGGGATCTACACCTATTCGGCGAGCCAGAACGGCGGCGCGTCATCCACCGAGCTGCTGGCAATCCCCAGTGGCTGGCTGTTCTACAGCGTGCGCTACGTCGGGTCGGGCAAGATCGGCTTCACCGCCGGGCCCACGAGCGACAAGGTCAGCCTGTACACAATGCCCACCACCTGCCGTCCGGCGAGCTGCAACGCCGCCACGGGCACCGGGGTCTCCAACCTCACGGGCTCGCAGTACGTCTCCGACGACTATGTCCTGAGCACCGCCGGCTTCGGCTACACGACCTCCGGCGCTGAGATCAAGGCGGTCGGCAACAACCCGCCCCCACCCCCGTGCCCCTCGTGCGTGCCGCAACCGCCGCCTGGGTGCAAATCGTGCATCAACCCGGCCAGGCTGACCGTCAGCGTTGCGCCCATCGGCACCCAGCGCATGCGGACGCTGTTACGCAAGGGCCTGGGGGTCAAGGTGACCTGCTCGGCGGCGTGCCGACTCAACACGACGCTCAAGCTCAAGCGCACCGCGCTGGGCAGCGCGGCCAAACGGCTGGCCAAGCGCGGAGCCGCATCGTTGGCCGTGCACGTGTCGCGCAAGGGCGCCAGGGTCCTCGAGCATGCCCACCACCCGACGTTGACCCTGGGCCTCGTCATCACCGACGCCGCCGGCAAGAAGCGGACGGTGACCCGCACTTTCAAGGTCCGCTGAGCGCGCCCGCAAGCTGGCCGCGGGCGCGGATCCCGAGCTTGCGATAGGCGCTGGCCAGATGCGTCTCGATCGTCTTCTCGGTGACGAACAGGGTCTGGGCGATCTCGCGGTTGGGGACCCCCGCGGCGGCGATGCGGGCGACGCGGCGCTCGGTCGGGGTGAGTGCGAGCGGACCGCTGGCGGCGGCACGCCGGGGCCGTCCGCCGGCGGCGATGAGGGCGTCGCGGGCGCGCTCGGCGATGGCAGGCGCGGCGCACTCGGTGGCGAGCTCGAGCGCCTCGCGCAGGGCCTCCCGGGCAGGACCGGGCAGGCCGGTGTCGCCGAGGGCCACCCCCAGCTCCAGCAGCGTCCGCGCGAGCTCCAGTCGCGCCTCTGACACGCGCAGGACCGTGACGGCCTCCTCGAGGACGGCCAGCCGGTCCTCCGGCGGCCCGACCAGTGCCTGGGCGCGCAGTGCCTGCCCCAGCAGCCAGGGATCGCCCCAGCGCCGCGCCACGGCGACCTCTTCGGCGATCAGCTCCCGGGCCTGCGCCGTCTTGCCCAGAGCCCGGAGCGCGAGCGCCGCCTCCGCACGCCATGGAGCCAACGCCGAGTTGGCGGTCTGCCACTGCTCGACGACGCGGCCGACCAGGCGCATGTCCTCGAGCGCCTCGAGCATCCGGCCCTCGGCGAAGCGCAGGCGTCCGCGGGCACTGAGCACGATCGGCGACGGCAGTTGGTCCTCGGGGCCGGCGGCTCCGGCCAGAGCCGTGCGAGCCTCATTCAGCTCGCCGCGCAGGACGAGGGCCTCGATCTTGAACGCCAGCGCGAACGCGGCCGTGAGCGCCGACACCCGCGCCGGCCCCACGTGCATGCTCAGGTCGGCGTCGGCGATCGCCTCATCCAGCGACCCGGCGTGCCAGTGCGTGGCGGCGCGGAAGGCGTGGGCGAGGGCCAGCCCGACGACGTCGCCCCGTGCCCGTGCGTGCGCGCTGAAGTCCCCCCACACCGACAGCGCCTGCGCATAGCGACCGCTGTGCATCAGCGCGTTGGTGGCATGGGCATACATGAGGACCGACTCCATCAACCAGCCGCCGCCCAGCGCGCGCTCGGCGAGATCGATGACCTCCTCGCGCGGTCGGACCTTGGCCAGTGCCTCGTTGGAGAGGATGGCCAACAGCATGCAGGCGCCCTGCCCGTCGGCGGCCATCGCCGGATCGAGCCGGGCCAGGCGCTCCACGGCGAAGGCCCGCTGCGAGCTGTCCATCACCGACAGGCTCAGCATCTCGGCCTCGAGCCGCCGCGAGAGCTCGCTGTCGGGGTCCAGGCGGCCGAGCGCCTCGAGCGCGAGGTCGATCCCGGCCTTGAGCTGGCCTGCCGGCCCCAGGATCTGGACGAGGGTGAGCGCCGCGTGGGCGTGCGTTGTCACATCCGGGGCCGACTCGATCGCCCGGCGCAGATGGGAGATGGCCCTGGGATCCCCGGCACGGGCCTCAGCCCGGCCGGTGGCGAGCAGGACCGCGGCCGTCTGCTTCGCCTCGGGTGGCTCCTCGAGCGCCCGGCGCAGGAAGCGCGCCGCCAGGCCCGGGGCACCGCGGGCGATCGCCTCCGCGGCCGCCGCCTCGAGCGTCGTGACCACCCAAGGGTCGCCGGCGGGCGGCGTCTCGGTGAGATGGACGGCGAGGCGCTCCGGCGGGGTGCCGTCACCGGCCAGCAGCCGAGCGGCATCCCGGTGCAGGCGGCCGCGGTCGTCCGCCTCGACCTCCGCGGCGATCGCCGCCCGGACGACGGGGTGGGTGAACGTCGGCGGGTCGACCCGGGCCAGCACCTCAACCCTGGTCAGCGCCTCGAGCACCGCGTTGGCGGCCCCCGGGTCAAGGCCCGACAGGGCGGCGACGTGTCCCGGCTCGGCCCCGTCGCCGAGGATGGCCACCGCCGCGGCGACCGTCGAGGCTTGCGGATGGACGCGGCGCACCCGTCGGAGCACCGACGGCGCGATGCCGCGCGGGATGACCTCGTCGACGACCGCCGCGGCCGCGGCGGTCGGCTCGACACCGCGGTCGGCGAGCTCGCGCGACAGCTCGCACAACAGCAGCGGGTTGCCCTGCGTCGTGACCTGGCACGCGGCACAGAAGGCGGGGTCGGCCGCCGGGTCCAGCCGGGCCCGCACCAGCGCGGTCGCGGCCTCGTGGTCCAGCGGTACGGGGCGCACCACCGCGGCGCGCGGTGCGCCGACGATCTCCGCGATGACCGCCTCCTCGCTGCCGGGCTCGTGCGGTCGCAGCGCGACGCAGAGCTGGGCGTCGACCCCGTCCAGGCGACCGAGCAGATAGGCCAGTGCTCGCAGCGACGGCTCGTCGGCCCAGTGCAGATCGTCGACGCAGAGGACGAGTGGCTCGGCCGACGCGATCGCCGCGATCAGCCAGTAGAGACCGGCCAGGACCGCGAAGGCGTCGACGATCTCCTGCGTCGGCCGCACGTCGAGCGCCGGCGCGGCAAGCGCAGCGTCCCCGTCGAGCAGCGCGGCGCGGCGGGGCTCGGGCAGCCCTCGGAGCACCGGCTCGAGCAGTTGGCGCATGACCCCGAACGGCAGCTCGCGCTCCAGCTCACTCCCCCGGGCACGGAGCACGCGCGCGCCGCCGGTGGCGGCGGCGGACGCGGCCTCCTCGAGCAGCCGAGTCTTGCCGATCCCCGGCGCCCCCTCGATGACGATCAGGTGCGTGCCGTGCCGGTCACGCAGGGCATGACGGATCGTCGCCAGCTCATCGCTGCGGCCGACGAGTTCGGCGGTGGCCGTCCACACCCCACCGGATTCTATGGAGACAGAATGGGCGCGTTAGGCGCGCGAGTACGGGCGGTGGTGGGCCATGCCCAGGCTGTCGAGGGCCGCCACGAGCGCCTCCTCGCCGGTGAGCGAGGGCATCTCGAGCGCCGCGGGCGCGGGTGGAGCGGGGGGTGGCTCGACGACGGGCTCGGGCTCGGGCTCCGGAGGTGCCTCGGCGACGGGCTCGGGCTCGGGCTCCTGTAGCGCGACGGGCTCGGGGTCCGGCGCGTCGGGCTCGATCACCGGCAGCGGCCTGCGCCGGAACGCCGTACGGAAGCGCGCGAACATGCCGGCACGGGACGGCAGCTCGATCGCCACGGCCTCGGGCTCGGGCTCGGGTTCGGGTTCGGGTTCGACCGCGGCTGGCTCGGGCTCAGGCTCGACCGCCGGCTCGGGCTCGGGCTCAGGCTCGACCGCCACCGGCTCGGGCTCGGGCTCGATCGCTACCGGCTTGGGCTCGGGCTCGATCGCCATGGGCTCGGGCTCCGGCTCCGCCGGCGCCTCCTCCTCCTTGACCGTCAGGGTCACTCGGGTCCCCCATCCGGCCGTCTCGAGCTTCACCGTGCCGCTGGCGGCGGCGCCCTCCCAGGCAACGGCGGTCTCGGGCTCGAGCTTGGTGATGCGGATCTCGCCGAACGCCCCCAGATGCCGGGCCAGCGACGCGGCGTCGCTGCACTCCGCCCACAGCTCGGGCGCCGACTTGACGAGCGTTCGGCTGCTCTGGTGCTCAGTCATGCCATCGGGGTTCGCGCGGGCGCACGCGACTCCTCCCGCCGTGCCGAGCCTTGCATCGCGGTCGCGCGCGGGTCGTCTACGAGCGCTGCGCCCGGGCGACGAGCCCGTCCAGAAAGGTGTCGATCCCGAAGTGAAAGCGCTGTTCGCCATCACCGCTGACGAGGTCCTCGCCGTGACGCGCGAGGTGGGGGAAGCGCTCCGCCGGCAGGGTGGTGAACACCGCCTCGAGCTTGTCGACGACGTCCTCCGGCACGCTGCCTCGCTCCTGGTAGGTCGCGGTCTCCACCGCCGCGGCGGTCACGAACAGCGGCAGGACGTCACAGGACCATGCCGCATCCCGGGGCGTCACCCCGCCCGCCAGCAGCAGGCCCATGAGGTTGTCGGCGACCCGGAGCGCGTTCTCCCCGGTGGGCACGTTGGCCACCGCCACGCGCGCGATCCCGCGGTGCTCCTCCAACACCCGGAGCAGATTGTCCACGAGCCGGTGCAACTGCTCGCGCCAGCGGGCGGGATCGGGCTCCTCGATCTCCACCATCCCGCCGATCCGGTCAAAGAGCGCGTTGAGCAGGTCGTCACGGTTGCGGATGTAGACGTAGAGCGACGCGGGCCCGGTGTCGAGCTCCGAGGCCAGGCGGCGCATCGTCACGGCGTCCAGGCCCTCCTCGCGCAGGATGCGAAGGGCGGTGTCCAGGATCACGTCCTCGCTCAGAGGTGGCTTGGAGGGACGGTCCCGGGTGCTGCGCGGACGCGGTGACTGCACCTCAAGAATTCTATCCCTTGACCGATCATCGTTCGTGACGTACAGTGTTCGTTACGAACGTTGTTCGGCCCGAACAGCGTTCACCCCCACTCAGACTTCCCAGCGAGAGGCAGCGCATGTCCACCACCTCCATTGCCCCCGACGCCGTCGAGCAGCCCCGACCGACCGCCGACGGCGCGCCGGCGAGCGACGGCCTGTACGCGGCCCGCTGGCTCGTCCTGGCCATCGTCCTGTGCGCGGAGGTCATGGACCTCATCGACGCCACGATCGTCAACGTCGCCGGGCCGTCGATCCGCCGCGACCTCGGCGGTGGCGCGACCACGCTGCAGTGGCTGGGCGCCGCCTACACGCTCAGCTTCGCGGTGCTGCTCGTCACCGGTGCCCGCCTGGGCGACATCTTCGGTCGGCGCCGGCTGTTCCTGATCGGCTCGTTCGGGTTCACGCTGATGTCGGCGCTGTGCGCGGTCGCGCCCTCCGCCGAGCTGCTGATCGTGACCCGGGCGCTGCAGGGCGGTTTTGGCGCCCTGCTCATCCCGCAGGGCTTCGGGCTGCTCAAGGAGGTCTTCCCCCCGGAGGAGGAGGGCAAGGTGTTCGCCAGCTTCGGACCGGTCATGGGCCTGTCGGCCATCGCCGCGCCGATCCTGGCCGGCGTCCTGATCGACGCCGACATCCTCAGCACCGGCTGGCGGATGGTGTTCCTGATCAACGTCCCGGTCGGCATCGTCGCCTTCGCCGGCGCGCTGCGCTACCTGCCCCACGGTGCCGCCAAGCCCGGCACCCGCCTCGACCTCGTCGGCATGACGCTCGTGGGTCTGGCCTCGGTGTCGATCATCTACCCGCTCATCGAGGGCCGGGCCGAAGCGTGGCCGGCGTGGATCTTCGTCATGCTCGCCGTCGGCGTCGCGCTCCTGCTGGCATTCCTGCGCTACGAGCGCGGGCGCAAGGAGGCTCCGCTGATCGAGCCCAGCCTCCTGCGCAATCGCACCTACGTGGACGGCATCGCGGTGGCGCTCGGCTTCTTTGCCGTGTTCGCGGGCCTGATCCTGATCGTGTCGCTGTTCTGCCAGGTCGGCCAGGGCTTCTCGCCGGTGCACGCCGGCCTGACCCTGGTGCCGATGACCGCGGGCATGGTGGTCTCGATGGTGATCTCGTTCGCGCTGGTGGCCAAGCTGGGGCGCCATCTGCTGCACCTCGGCATCGCGCTCTCGGGCGCCGGCGCCGTCGTGCTGGCGCTGACCGTGTCGGGCGCCACCGGGGCGAGCACGTGGGCGCTGCTCCCGGCGCTGCTGCTGATGGGGCTGGGCGCCGGGTTCGTGTTCGGCCAGCTGTTCGACATCATCCTGGCCGGCGTGGCCATGGACGAGGTCGGGTCGGCCTCCGGGCTGCTCAACGCCGTCCAGCAGCTCGCCTCGGCGCTCGGCGTGGCGGTACTGGGCACGGTGTTCTTCTCGCGGCTGACCGCCGGGCACCTGCCGACCAACGCGCTGGAGATCACCGCCTGGGTGACGCTGATCCCGCTGGCCCTGACGTTCGCCCTCGCGTTCAAGCTGCCGATGCGGGCCCGCGAGGAGACCGGGCACTAGCTCGCTTCCACGACCTCCGTCCGCGTCATCGCGGCCACCGCGTGCCCGTCGGCGATCAGCAGCGGCAGCAGCCGCACCCCGATCACGCCGCTGGCCGCGGCGAGGAAGATGCGCATCCTCAGGCGCCGAGGTGCGTGGCCATGAAGAAGACCGTCAGGACCACGATCGCGGCCATGGCGTTTCCGGCGAGCGTGAAGCGGCGCATGGTGGCGACATACTCAGCGCTCCAGGTGGCGCTGGTGCGCTGGCCGCCGGCGGGCACCGCGGTCGCGGCGAGGTCGCGCTGGGCCTGCTCGGCGAGCCGCCCGGCAGACCGGATGATCACCGAGCCCTCGAGTGCGCCGAGGACGATCGCGGCGATGATCCCCCAGCCGACGTAGAAGCTGCTCCACTGGTGCTCCTTGGAGGCCAGGTACACGCCGGCCAGCACGACGACGAGCAGCCCGGGATTGATGAGGTAGCGCCCCAGCTGCTGGCGGGCGCGCAGCAGCCAGGGGATGACCGCGGGATCGGCGCGCGACGCCGCGCCGAACAGCAGCGGGAAGGCGAAGACGCCGCCGAACCCGATCACCACCGCGAGGATGTGGATCGCCAGCACGAACTGCGCGAAGGTGATGGTGGCGGCGAGGAGCACTAGAAGTTCGGCTTGTAGTCGCCGAACACATCGCGCATCGCCCCGCACACCTCGCCGATCGAGCAGCGATCCTTCAGCGCTTCGCGCAGGACCGGGAGCATGTTGTCGGTCCCGCGAGCGCACTCGCGGATCTCCTCCAGTCGCGACGCGATCAGGTCGGCGTCGCGGTTGTCCTTGAACGCCTTCAGGCGCGCGACCTGCTCGCGCTCTGACTCCGGGTCGACCCGGAGGATGTCGGGGATGTCGACCCCACCACCCGTGTCCTCGACGAACTTGTTGACGCCCACGACGATGTCCTGCTCGATGCGGTAGCGCTCGTGGTAGCCGAAGGCCGACTCCTCGATCTCGTTCTTGATGAAGTCGATGGCCTGGACCGAGCCGCCCAGCTCGTCGACCTTGTCGATGAGCTCCTGGGCGCGGCTCTCGATCTCGTCGGTCAGGGCCTCGACGAAGTAGGAGCCCGCGAACGGGTCGACCGTGTCGGCCGCGCCCGACTCATAGCCGATGATCTGCTGGGTGCGCAGCGCGATCTTGGCCGCGCGCTCGGTGGGCAACGCCAGCGCCTCGTCAAAGCCGTTGGTGTGCAGGGACTGCGTCCCGCCGCACACCGCGGCGAACCCCTGCAGCGCCACGCGCACGATGTTGTTCTCCGGCTGCTGAGCGGTCAGCGTCACGCCGCCCGTCTGGGTGTGGAAGCGCAGCCGCCAGGACCGCTCGTCCTGGGCGCCGAACCGCTGACGCATGATCTCGGCCCACATGCGTCGGGCGGCGCGGAACTTGGCCACCTCCTGAAAGACGTTGTTGTGGCCGTTGAAGAAGAAGGCCAAACGGGGGGCGAAGCGGTCGATCTCCAGCCCTGCATCGAGCGCCGCCTGCACGTAGGCGATCCCGTTGGCCAGCGTGAAGGCCACCTCCTGGACGGCCGAGCAGCCCTTCTCGCGGAAGTGATAGCCGCTGATACTCACCGTGTTCCACTTGGGGACGCGCTCGTTGCAGTAGGCGAACAGGTCCGTGGTCAGGCGGATGGCGCCGTCGGGCGGGTAGATGAAGTTCCCGCGAGCGATGTACTCCTTGAGGATGTCGTTCTGAGTCGTCCCGCGCAGCTGCTCGGAGGTGACGCCCTGCTCGGCGCCGACCAGTTCGTAGAGCAGCAGCAGCACGCCGGCCGGCGCGTTGATCGTCATCGAGGTCGAGACCTGATCGAGCGGGATCTGATCGAACGCCGTGCGCATGTCGTCGATCGTGTCGATGGCGACGCCGGTACGCCCGACCTCGCCCAGGCAGCGGGGATCATCGGAGTCCAGGCCGAGCTGCGTGGGAAGGTCAAACGCCATGCTCAGGCCGGTGGACCCGTGCTCGAGCAGGTAGCGGTAACGCTCGTTTGACTCCTTGGCCGAGGCGTAGCCCGCGTACTGGCGCATCGTCCACAGCTGCTTGCGGTACATCTCCTGGTGCACGCCGCGCGTGTAGGGGTACTCGCCGGGCTGCCCGAGGCGCTTGTCCAGATCGGGCGGGAGATCGCGCTCGTCATAGAGCGCGTTGATCTCGATCCCCGAGTCCGTGAAGTGGCGCGGGTCATCGGGACCGACGATCGGGGCGATCGTGCGGTGCTCGTCGGCGGTGGCCATCGTCTGCAGGTTACCGGCGACGGGCTGGCGGCCGGCCCGTGATCACGGAGTCAACTCCCCCATCCTCAAGGCGCGGCGCTTCGCGGTCGATACGCGAGCATGCCTGTGCGCCGACTCCGCACCACAATCACGAAGATCGGGCTCCTCGGTCGCTTCACGCTGCTCAGCCTCGTGGCCACCGTCATGCTGGGTTTGGGTCTGGGCGACCTCGTGAGCCACGAGATCCGGAGTCGGGCGCTGCGCAGCGCCGCACAGTCCGCCCACCTGGTCGCGACCTTCGGGCTGCAGGTCCAGCTCTCCTACACGGATCTGGAGCAGGGGCTCAATCCCGAGACCGTCCAGTCGCTGGACTACCTCTTCCTGTCCGGGTACCAGGCGGGGACGTTGGCGCAGGTGGAGGTGATCAACACCCGCCGGCGCGTCATCTATTCCAACAACCACAGGCTGATCGGGCGGACGCTCCCCCGAGGACCCGAGCTCACGGCGGCGCTCAGAGGCCAGACCACGGCCGAGGTGGTGGGTCGCGGCGACAGGATGATCGACAGCTTCGTGCCCCTGAAGTTCTCAAGCCTCGGGCTGCCGGACGGAGCCTTCGAGGTCTACACCCCGTACGCCCCGGTCGCCGCGGCGATCGCGCACGACACCCACCGGCTGTATCTGGCGCTGGCGATCGGACTGCTCCTCTTCTACCTGCTGCTGTTCCGGATCGTGGCCGGGGCCTCGCGGCAGTTGCGCCGGCAGGCCAATGAGAACCACCGCCACGCTCGGCTCGATGCGCTCACCGCGCTGCCCAACCGCCGCGCGTTCTTCGAGCACGCCGGGGAGGCGCTGCCCGAGCAGGCCTCGAGCGACCCCTGCGCGGTGATGGTCATCGACCTCGATCGCTTCAAGGAGGTCAACGACACGCTCGGCCATCACAGCGGCGATCTGTTGCTGCAGGCGGTGGCGCAGCGAATCCGGGACGCCGTGCGCGACTGCGACGTCGTCTCGAGACTGGGCGGCGACGAGTTCGCTGTCCTGCTCCGCGGCGCCGCCGAGGAGACGGCCACGGAGGTGGCGGAGCGCATCGGCGCGGCCCTCGGGCAGCGCTTCAGCGTCGGCGGCGCCACCATGGACATCGAGGCCAGCATCGGCATCGCGCTGCATCCCCACCATGGGACCGACGTGAACATCCTGCTTCAGCGCGCCGACCTGGCCATGTACCGGGCCAAGGAGCGCCACGATGGCTTCGGCGTCTACGCCGCGGAGCTCGACTCAGATCATCCGGGGCTGATGTCGCTGCTCGGGGACCTGCGCCATGCGCTGGAGCACGACGAGCTCACGCTCCACTACCAGCCCAAGGCCGCGCTGGCGACCGGGCAGGTGAGCCACCTGGAGGCGCTGGTGCGCTGGGACCGGCCCGGGCACGGCCTGCAGCCCCCGTCCGAGTTCGTCCCGCTCGCCGAGCGCACCGGACTGATCAAGCAGCTCAGCGTGAGCGTGCTGGACGCAGCGCTGCGACAGATGCGCGCTTGGGCCGACGCCGGCCGCGACATGACCGTGGCCGTGAACCTGTCAGCGCGCAACCTGCTCGAGGCCGACCTGCCGGAGACCGTCGCGGGGTTGCTGGCCGACCACGGCGTCCCCGCCGATCGCCTCATCCTCGAGATCACCGAGAGCGCGGTCATGTCCGACGAGACCCATTCGCTGGACGTTCTGGTGCGCCTCGGCGAGCTGGGAGTGTCGCTGTCCATCGACGACTTCGGCACGGGGTACTCCTCACTGTCTCGCCTGCGACGTCTGCCCGTGGACGAGATCAAGATCGATCGCTCGTTCGTCGCGCATATGGATCGCGAGCGTGGAGACGCCCTCATCGTGCAGTCGACCGTGGAGCTCGCCCACAACCTGGGGCTGCGGGTGGTCGCCGAAGGGGTCGAGACCAAGGCGATCTGGACGGCGCTGGCGGAGCTGGGCTGCGACTACGCGCAGGGATACTTCCTGTGCAGGCCGATGCCGCCCGACGCGCTCTGTGCCTGGCTGGAGCAGCCCGGCACCGCTTCGGCGATCGCCGCGGGCTGAGCGTTCACCGGCGCGCCGTGGCGCGCCTACAGCACCTTGTGCAGGAAGGTCTGGGTGCGCGCGTGGCGCGGGTTGTCGAGGACCGCGTCGGGCCTGCCCGACTCGACGACGACGCCCGCGTCCATGAAGACGACGGTGTCGCCGACCTCGCGGGCAAAGCCGATCTCATGCGTGACAACGATCATCGTCATGCCCTGGTGAGCGAGCAGGCGCATCGCGTCGAGCACATCGCCCACCAGCTCGGGGTCGAGCGCGGAGGTGGGCTCGTCGAACAGCATCAGCTTGGGCTCCATGGCCAACGCTCGCGCGATGGCCACGCGTTGCTGCTGGCCGCCGGACAGCGCCACCGGGTAGGTGTCGATCTTGTCCGAGAGGCCGACGCTGCCCAGCAGCTCGACCGCCTTGTCGCGCGCCTGGGCCCGGCTCAGCCCCTTGACCCGCACCGGCGCCAGCATGACGTTCTGCGCCGCGGTCATGTGCGGGAACAGGTTGAACTGCTGGAAGACCATGCCGATCTCCGAGCGCTTGCGGCTGATGACGTCCTCGCGCAGCTCGAAGAGCTTGCCGCCGGACTCGCGATAGCCGACGAGCTCGCCGTCCACGAACAGCCGCCCGGAGTTGATCTTCTCCAGGTGGTTGATGCAGCGCAGGAACGTCGACTTGCCCGAGCCCGACGGTCCGAGCAGACACATCACCTCGCCCCGCTTGACCTCGAGGTTGATGCCCTTGAGCACCTCCAGGCGCCCGAAGCGCTTGTGGATGCCTTCGGCCTTGACCATGAGCTCGCTCATTGGCCGTGTCCGAAGCCCAGCCAGCGTTCCTGCATCGTCGCGCGCTGGGCGCGGGTGAAGCCGCGACCGTAGCGACGCTCGATGAAGTACTGGCCCACGTAGAGCACGCTGGTCATCACCAGGTACCAGATCACCGCCACGATCAGCAACGGGATCTGCTGGAAGCTCACGGAATAGATGAGCTGCACCGAGTAGAGCAGCTCGGTGTACGCCACGACGCTGGCCAGCGACGTGTTCTTGAGCATCGAGATGACCTCGTTGCCCGTGGGCGGGACGATCACGCGGATCGCCTGGGGAAGGACGACCAATCGCATCGTCTGCAGTCGGGATAACCCGAGGGACTGGCTGGCCTCGGTCTGGCCCTCGTTCACCGAGATGATCCCCGCGCGGACGATCTCGGCCATGTACGCAGCCTCGTTGAGGCTGAACGCGAGGATGATCGCCGTGGTCGTCGAGATGAGGTGGTTGGCGTCGGCGTTGATGAGCGCCGGCCCACCGAACGGAACCCCCAGCGTGATCTTCGGAAACAACGCCGAGATGAAGTTCCAGAACAGGATCTGCACCAGCAGCGGGGTGCCCCTGAAGAACCAGATGTAGAGCCAGCTGGACCCCGAGATGAGCCGGTTGGGCGACAGGCGCATGACGGCCAGGACGATCCCCAGGAGGATCCCGATGACCATCGACACCACGGTCAGCCAGATGGTCTTGACGACGCCCCGCATGATCCGCGGGTCGAACAGATAGTTGCCGACGACGTCCCAGTGGAAGCGCGGGTTGACGATGACCGCGCGCACGATCGACGCAGCGACGATCAGCACGATCACCGTGGCGACCCAGCGTCCCACGTGGCGGACCGGAACGGCCTCGATGTCGTCGGGCCGTTCCGCCGCCTGCGTCGGTAGCTCGGAGGTGCTCACCTCGGAGCGATTTCTACTAGCTCGGCGCTAGCTTGTCGCGCCGTTGATCTTGACCTGCCCGATCGGGATGGCGCCGCTCTCGATCCCCCACTTGGTGAGGATGGCCTTGTACTTGCCGTTGTTGATGAGCACCTTGAGCGCGGCCAACATCGGCTGCGCGAGCCCGCTGTTCTTCGGCACGGCCAGCCCGTAGGGGGCGTTCTCGATCGAGGGCCCGACGAGCTTGAACTGGCCGCCGGACTTCTTGACCTGGTAGTCGGCCACCGGCGAGTCGGCGAAGCCGAGCTGGGCACGGCCGCTGGACAGGGCCAGGTTGGCGCCGTTCTGGTCAGGGAACGAGAGCACGTTCACGGCCGGCTTGCCGGCCTTCTTGCACTTCGCGCTCTGCGCCTGCGCGTCGGCCTCCTCGGTGGTTCCCTTCTCCACCGCGACGGACTTGCCGCAGATGTCGCCGATGCCAGAGATGTTGGCGCCGCCGGACGTCTTGGTGAAGAACGACTCGCCGGCGACGAAGTAGTCAACGAAGTCGACGGTCTTCTCGCGCTCCTTGGTGTCGGTGAACGACGAGGCGCCGACGTCGTACTTGCTCGAGGCGAGACCCGGGATGATGCTGTCGAACGTCTCGTTGATGACCTTGATCTTGAGGCCCATCAGGGCACCCAGAGCGTTCATCAGGTCGGCGTCCATCCCCACCACGGTCTTGCCGTCGGGCCCGACGAACTCGTTGGGCGGGTAGCTGGCATCGGCGGCCACCGTGAGGGTGCCCTTGGACTTGATCGAGGCCGGCACGGACACCGTGCCGCCCCCGCCCGCCGTCGTGCCCGTACCGGTGCCCGCGCTCGTGCCGGTTCCGGTGCTCGCCGCCGGCGTGGACGACGTGGTCGGCGCGGCGGCGGCCGCCGACGTTGACGATGACGAATTGCTGCTCCCGCAGCCCGCGATGGCTGCCGCACACACCAGCGGTACGGCGACGGACAGCCATGTCCTCATTGAACGCATAGCGCTCCTCCTCATTGAGTCCCAGAAAGTCAGCCGGGAGGATAGGCAACATCGCGCCGGGCCGCCGGGCGTCCTAATCGCGGCGCAACACTGGCGTAGCCTTGTGGCCATGAACGTCACGGTGCGCCTGTTCGCCGGACTGCGCGAGCGCGCCGGCTGCGACGAGGTCGCGCTCGAGCTCCCCGACGGCGCACGAGTGTCCGACGCGCTGGCTCGCCTGCGCGATGTCATCCACGACGTGCCCGTGGTCATGGCGGTCAACCAGGAGTACGCCGACGACGGCCACAGCCTGTCCGCCGGCGACGAGCTGGCGCTGATCCCACCCGTGTCCGGAGGCTCGGTGGGTCTCGCCCACGTGCGCGTGACGGGCGAACCGCTGGCGCTGGACCCGCTCGTCGCCCGCGTGTCGGACCCGCGGGCCGGAGCGGTGGTGACGTTCACCGGGGTCACCCGCCAGGTGGCCGAGCTGGACTACGAGGCCTACGCGGAGATGGCCGAGCGCCAGATGGAGCGGATCGTGACCGATGCCATCGAGCGACACGGGCTGTGCGCGGCGGCGGCCGAGCACCGGGTCGGGACCGTCCCGCTGTCGGAGGCGTCGGTGGCGATCGCGGTGTCCGCGCCCCACCGCGCCGAGGCATTTGCCGGAGCCCGGGAGATCATCGACGAGATCAAGGCCCGCGCTCCGATCTGGAAGCGCGAAGAGGGCGACTGGGTGAGCGGCTCCCGCCCGCCCACGCCCCCGCCGGCGCCAACGCCTGATTCCGGCTGACGGGCCGGTGCGCGGCGCTGTAGATTGCCGCTCATGTCAACCTGCCTAGTCACCGGGGGCGCCGGCTTCCTCGGATCCCACCTGTGCGAAGAGCTGCTGCGGCGCGGCCACCGCGTCATCTGCGTCGACAACTTCGAGACCGGCTCACTGGCCAACATCGAGCACATCCGCTCCGACGACTTCCGTTACGAGAGCGTGGACATCATCGAGCCGTACTACATCGACGAGCCGATCGATTTCGTCTACCACCTCGCCTCGCCCGCCTCGCCGATCGATTACCTCCGGCTTCCGCTGCACACGCTGAAGGTCGGCTCCTATGGCACCCACCACACCCTCGGCGTGGCCAAGAAGCACCGGGCACGGTTCCTCACCGCCTCCACCAGCGAGGTCTACGGCGACCCGCAGGTCCACCCCCAGCCGGAGAGCTACTGGGGTCACGTCAATCCGATCGGGCCGCGCGGGGTCTATGACGAGGCCAAGCGATACGCCGAGGCGCTCACGATGGCCTACCACAACCAACAGGGCGTGGACACGGCAATCATCCGGATCTTCAACACCTACGGCCCCAGGATGCGCCCACACGATGGCCGCGCGATCCCGACGTTCCTGCGCCAGGCGGTGCAGGATCGCCCGATCACCGTCTTCGGCGACGGATCGCAGACGCGGTCGTTCTGTTACGTCGACGATCTCATCCGAGGGATGATCGCCCTCGCCGAGTCGGGGTACCACAAGCCCGTCAACGTCGGTAACCCCAACGAGTTCACGCTGCTGCAACTCGCGGAGTCGGTGATCGAGGTCACGGGCTCGAAGTCGCAGATCGTCTTCGAGGCGCTCCCTGTCGATGACCCGCAGGTGCGCCAGCCCGATATCTCGCTGGCCAAGGAGATCCTGGGCTGGGGCCCGGAGATCCAGCTCATGGAGGGCCTGCGGCGGACCATCGAGCGGGCAGGCCGCGACGGGCTGGTCGGCGAGATCTCGTGACCGTCGGGCCCGCATAAAGCGGGATCGGCGGCGGGGCCCTGCACGGCCGGGTTCCTCGTAACTTCAGAGACGAGATACCGTTACGACGTGCGGGGGTCCAGGCTAACGGCCCTGCTTAGCGTGACAATCGAGCACAAAGAGGCCATCCCAAGCCGCACCAGCAGGCACGGCGCCGCCGTGCCGGACGTGCTGCCCGAGCGCGATGTACGGCGCAAACGAGCGCCGCTGCTCATGTTTCTCCTGCGCAAGGAGACGCTGCGGCGCCTGGCGCGGGTGCTGACCCTGCTGGTCGTCGACTTCGTCGGCGTGACGGCCGCGATCGCTACCGCCATCGCGATCAAGCTGGCGCTGCGGGGCGATTTCAGCCTCGAAGCGGTGTGGACCAACACCCGCTCTCCGCTGGCCTTCGCCTACCTGCTCACCGTCCTGATGTTCGCGCGCGCCGACCTGTACGCCGATCGGCCGCGACGCCCCGGTCTGCCCAAGATCTTCTCCGCCCTGTTCCAGGCGACGGTGATCGCGCTCATCTTCGCCCTGGCCACCGGCAACCACTTCAAGAGCTACTACATCTTCTACGGCGCGCTGTTCTTCGGCACGGCGTACATCTCGGTGCTGCGCGAGTGGTACACCCGCTTCACCGGCTGGGTGCTCGAGGAGGCCGGCTATCGGCGCCGCGCGCTGCTGGTGGGCTCCGGAAGCCACATCGAGGAGGTGGCCCACGCGCTGGGCGGCCGCTCGCGGACCCAGGTGGACCTCGTCGGCTTCATCTCGCTCACGCCGCGCCCCGAGAACGGCTTGCGGTCGCTGGGCCGGCTCGACGAGCTCTCCGACGTGCTGGGCAACGAGCGCATCGACGAGGTGATCATCGCCGACCCGGACTTCCCGCAGGAGCGCGCGGTGGATCTGGTGGACCGCTGTCACCAGCGCGGCGTCACCGTGCATGTCGCGCCGTCGACGATGGAGATCCTCATCGATCGCGCGGTGTTCATGCCCGGCGAGTCGGTGCCGCTGTTCACGCTGCGCCCGCCGGTGTTCGAGGGCGTCCAGTTCGCCGCCAAGCGGACGTTCGATCTCACCCTGTCCACCATCGGGCTCGTGCTCATGTCCCCGGTGCTCGCGGCGATCGCCGTCGCCGTCAAGCTCAGCTCCCGGGGACCCATCATCTACCGCTCAGTCCGCCCGGGGATGGGCGGCAAGCCGTTCAGCTGCTTCAAGTTCCGCACCATGCGCGAGCACGCGGACCAGATCCAGGATGACCTGGAGCCGCTCAACGAGCTCTCGGGCGCCCTGTTCAAGATCCGGGAGGATCCGCGCCTGACCCGGACAGGTCGGTTCCTGCGTCGCTTCTCCCTGGACGAGCTCCCCCAGCTGGTCAACGTCATCCGCGGCGAGATGTCACTGGTGGGGCCGCGGCCGCTGCCGATGCGCGACTTCGAGCGCCTCGAGGAATGGCACAAGAAGCGCTACCTGGTCATGCCCGGAATCACCGGCCTGTGGCAGGTCTCGGGCCGTGCCGAGCTGGACTTCGACGATCTGGTGCGCCTGGACTTCCTGTACCTGGAGCGGTGGTCGATCCTGCTCGACCTCTCGATCCTGCTGAAGACCATCCCGGCGGTGCTGACGCGCCGTGGGGCTTTCTAACGCTCAGCTGGAGCGCATTCGCGGCCACTGCACCCTCCCCTTTGTTGCCCGTCGTTGAGGCTCGTCACGTGCCCACGGCACGCTGGACCCCCACGGGCCGCTAGGCTCCCGGCCGCATATGCCCCCCACAGACCGCTTTGTCATCAGCTTCGCCGCCGAGCCTCCCCAGGAGGCGCTGCCCTACGGTCGCTGGGCCGACACGCTGCGCGACCACTTCCTGGCCGCCTGCCGCGAGATCGACTCCGAGGGCGAGGACCTCGGCGAGGCCGGGCGACATCGCCTGGTTCCCCGACCGCTCCTACGCCGGGCGCACGTACGTGCCCGCCGTGGCCCGGACCACCACCGGGTATGAGCTGTTCGGGTTCGTGTCGTTCACCGAGGGCGCCGCGCAGGGCGTCCGGGGTCCCGTTGACTTCGACACCCGGGCCGACTACACGTCCGAGACGGCCGAGACCAACCCGGACTGGAAGCTGGACATCAACGACGAGGTGGTGGCCCAGTGGCGCGGCGAGCAGGGCAACGTCGCGGACATCACGCTCGTGTGGGGCGTGCCGATGATCCCGGGGGGCGCGGTCGTGACCGCGGAACTGGCCAGCCTCGCCGTCGATCAGTGCGCGCTCGTCGAGGAGCGCTTCACGCTGGTGGCGCCCGACGACTACCGGTCAGACCTGCTGGAGATCAAGCTGTGGGACAAGCGCGGCGCCGAGCTGGCCAGCGAGTCCTTGTACGTCGACGATGACGACGATGACGACGAAGACGAAGACGCAGACGAGGACGACGACGCCGCGGAGGCGTGAGCCGGCCCTCTGAGCCGGCAGCCTGTCCTACGACGCGTGAGCGGACTCGCTGCGCTGGCGCGAGAGGGCCACCGGGAGCCGGCTCTGGACCTCCTCGTCGGTCAGCGGGAAATGGCACGCGGCCACGCTGCCGCCGGGCTTGACCTCCAGCGGCGGGTCGTCCTCTGAGCACTTCGGCTGCGCCTTGGGGCAGCGAGTGTGAAAGCGGCACGCCGACGGTGGGTTGGCCGGGCTGGGGACGTCGCCGGTGAGCAGCTGACGCTGCTTCGTGCCGCCGCTGGGGTCGGGCACGGGCACCGCCGAGAGCAGCGCGCCCGTGTAGGGATGGCGCGGCGCGGTGTAGAGGACGTCGCTGTCGGACATCTCGACGATCCTCCCGAGGTACATGACGGCCACGCGGTCGCACATGTGGCGCACCACCGACAGGTCGTGGGCGATGAAGACGAGCGTGAGGCCCATGTCGCGCTGAAGCTCGCGCAGCAGGTTGAGAACCTGGGCCTGGATCGAGACGTCGAGCGCGGACACGGGCTCGTCGGCGATGAGCAGCTTGGGCTCCAGGGCGATCGCTCGAGCCACCCCGATGCGCTGGCGCTGCCCGCCGGAGAACTCGTGCGGATAGCGGTTGTAGTGCTCGGGGTTGAGCCCGACGCGGTCCATCAGATCCTGGACGCGGCGCTTGCGCTCCCCGTCGCCGGTGTAGAGGCCGTGGATGACGAACGGGTCCGAGATGATCGACCCGATCGACTTGCGCGGGTTCAGGGAGGAGTACGGGTCCTGGAAGACCATCTGCATGTCGCGGTGCAGCGCCTTGAGGTGGTCGCCCTTCTGAGCGCCGACGTCGCGGCCGTCGAAGGTGATGGTGCCCGACGTCGGGTCCATCAGCCGGCACAGCAGGCGCGCGGTGGTGCTCTTGCCGCACCCCGTCTCGCCGACGATCCCGAGCGTCTCGCCCTGCTTGACGTCGAAGCTGATGCCGTCCACCGCCTTCACCGCGCCGATCTGCTTCTGGAAGATCACGCCGCGCTTGATCGGGAAGTGCTTGACGAGGTCACGCACCTCAACGAGGTTGGTCATCGGGTCAGGGTCCCCCTGGTCCTGGAATGTCGCGACTTCCCGGCGGGTTGCGCTCTTGCTCGAAGCGGCGGTTGACCTCGTCCACGGAGTCGGGCGGCGCCGCGCCGTGGCGCACGCCCGGGGCCTCGGACTCGACGAGGCCCTCCTCGGTCGGCGAGAGGTCGCGGCCCTCGGACTCCTCGTCGACCGGAATCGCGACGTCGGAGTAGTCGGGCTCGGCGGAGGCGTTGGCCATGCGGCGCAGCGACTCGGCGTCGCGACCGGTCTGGATGCCGTCCCAGATCCGGCTGCGAACCGAGGACTCCAGCAGGCAGGCGACGACATGCTCGGCGCTGCCGTCCACCGCGGCCAGCTTGGGATCGACGCGCTTGTGGGCCTCGCGCACGTAGGGGCACCGGGGATGGAAGTGGCAGCCGCTGGGGCGGTTGATGAGGCTCGGCGGCCGGCCCGCGATCGGCACGAGCGCCTCGCCGCGGGGGTTGTCCAGGCGCGGGATCGAGCTGAGCAGGCCCCACGTGTACGGGTGCTGGGGGGAGTGGAAGATCTCCTCCGTGCTCCCGCGCTCGACGATCCGCCCTGAGTACATCACGCAGATGTCGTCGGCGATCTCGGCGACGACGCCGAGATCGTGGGTGATGATGATGATCGCGGTGCCGAGTCGCTGCTGAAGATCCTGGAGCAGCGACAGGATCTGGGCCTGCACGGTGACGTCCAGGGCGGTCGTGGGCTCGTCGGCGATGAGCAGCTTGGGCTCGTTGGCAAGCGCCATGGCGATCATCGCGCGCTGGCGCATGCCGCCGGAGAACTCATGCGGGTACTGCTCGGTGCGGCGCTTGGGATCGGGGATGCCGACGAGCTCGAGCAGCTCCGCCGCGCGGGCGCGCCCTGCGGACTTGGAGATGCCGCGGTGTGCCCGCATCGCCTCCACCAGCTGGGTGCCGACCTTGTAGAACGGGTGCAGCGCCGACAGCGGGTCCTGGAAGATCATCGACACGTCGTTCCCGCGAACCCGCCGCAGGTGGTTGTCGTCCATGGCCACCATGTCCTGGCCCTGGAAGATGATCCTGCCCTCGATCTTCGAGCGCTTGCTGCGCGTCAGGCCCAGCGTGGTGAGCGAGGACACCGTCTTGCCGGAGCCCGACTCGCCGACGATGCCCAGCGTCTTGCCCGCCTCCAGGGCGTAGGAGATGCCGTCGACGGCGTGCACGACCCCGTCGTCGGTGTGAAACGAGACGCGCAGGTCCTCGACGGAGAGCAGCGGCTGCCCGGACCCGTTGGTGCTGCTCGGTGCGGTCTCGGTCTCGGTCGTCACGTGTACCTGACGCGCGGGTCGAGGTAGGCGTAGAGGATGTCGACGATGATGTTGGCGATCACGATGAACAGCGTGGCGAGGATGACCGTTCCCTGGACGATGGGGAAGTCGGAGTGGTTGATGGCGTCAAGGTTCAGCCGGCCGATGCCGGGGATGTTGAACACCGTCTCGGTGATGACGGCGCCGCCCAGCAGGGCGCCGAGGTCCAGTCCGAAGATCGTCACCACCGGCGTGATGGCGGAGCGCACACCGTGGCGGAAGATGACACGGCGCTCGCGCAGGCCCTTGGCCCGCGCCGTGCGGATGTAGTCCTCGCCCATGGCCTCGATGAGGCTGCCGCGTAGGACGCGGGAGTACACCGCCGCCGACGTGGCGGCCAGCACGAACCACGGCATGATCAGCGACGTGAACCACTTGACCGGGTTCACGGTGAGCCCCACGTAGGTGTTGGCCCCGGGCAGCACATGGAAGCGCCCGATGTCGTTGGCGAAGAGGAACAACACGACGAGTCCCAACCAGAACACCGGCATCGAGACGAAGATCAGGGCGGTGCTCATCGCCATGCGATCCCAGATGGTGCCGCGCTTGATCGCGGAGAGGATGCCCACCGGGATACCCATCATCAGCCAGATGATGGCGGCGCCGACGGCCAGCGACAGCGTGGCCGGCAGCCGGTCCTGGATGAGACTGAGCACGGAGGCGCCCGTGTAGAAGCTGTAGCCGAAGTTGAAGTGCAGGAAGATGTTCTTCATGTAGACGAAGAACTGGACCGGCACGGACTTGTCCAGCCCCAGCTCATGGCGGATGTAATGGATGATCTGCGGGCTGGCATTGCGCCCGGCGCGCAGCTGAGCGGGGTCGGCGGACGGGAACACGTTGAAGAAGATGAACGTGATCGCGCTGACGGCGAGGAGCAGCACGATGCCCCAGAGAATGCGACGGACGATGTATGTGCCCATAACTTGCCTTGACTGTTTCTAGCTAACCGCGGCGGAAGGATCCGGCCCCGCCGCGAGCGCGGCGGGGCCGTATCCCTTTCCTACGGATTCTTCAACGAGGTGAAGTCCAGGTCCCAGGTCCCGGTGTTCCACAGCTCGTTGACGCCGACGACGTCCTTGGACTCGACGTTCGGCTGGTTGTCGAAATCCTCGGGGATCGCGACAGCCTGGTTGACGAGCATCTTGTCGATGTTCGCCCACGCCTGCGCGCGCGCCGTCGGATCGGCGACAAGGGCCGCCTTCTGCATCGCGGCGTTGATCTGCGGATCGTTGACCTGACCCCAGTTGGAGTTGTTGGTCTGGGTGATCGCCGGGCCATAGAACGGCACGTAGAGCACCGTCAGCGGGTCGGCGAAGTCACGCACCCAGCCCACGGCCGGGCACGCGTCGATCTCCTGCTTGGGCACGCCGCAGTACTTGGCGTACATCACCGACTGATCGACCAGGCTCACGTGGGTGTGGAAGCCCAGCTGGGTCATGTCGGAGTTCAGCAGCTGGGTGATCGCCGGGTCGTTTCCGTTGTTGGAGCTGACGATCTGCACCGTGGACGACCCGGTGTACTTCCCGGACTTGAAGCCGGCTGCCTTCATGTACTGCTCGGCGACCTGCAGGTTGCCGGTGACGCTCTTGTTCCACGGCACCTGCGGACCCGCGGCGCCGCCCGCCTGCTCGTAGCCGTCGATGCCCGGGTAGATGAAGTGCGTCGCGGGACTGCCCGCGAGCGAACCGCCGCGCAGCTTGATGATCGCGGCACGGTCGAGGTTGGCCCACACCGCCCGGCGCAGGTTGACGTCCTTGAACACGCCCGCGGAGTTGTCCAGCGCCACGTAGTGGTCGCCCGACCCGGGGGTGAACGTGATCTGCGAGGGGTAGGACTGGTAGGCCAGCTTGACGATCGACTGCGCCGGCGTGTCGAACTGAACCGCTTTCGAGCCCTGCAGCACCTGACGACCGATGACAGTCGCATCACCGCCGATGCTGAAGTTGATCGCGTCTAGGTACGCCGGACGGAAGTCGGTCTTGGGGTTCCAGTTGGGGTTGCGGATCAGGTTCAGCGACTTACCTGTCTGATAGCCGATGCCCTGGAACATTCCCGACTTGTCGGACTTGATCATGTAGGGGCCGGTGGCGACCAGGTACTTGGTTCCGTACGTCGTCGGCGACTTCTTGTCCAGCGGGCCCGCGAAGCTCTCGGGCACCGGCGCAGAGATCGGGAGGCTCAACGCCGAGACCAGGAACGCGCCGCTGGGCTTGGTCGTGTGGAACACGATCGTGAACTTGTTCGGGGTCTGGATGCCCGGGATCGGGCCGCCCTTGTAGTTGGCGCTCTGGGCCCCGACCAGCGGAGCGAACGCGCCGGCGCCGAAGTACCCCGCGAAGTACGGGTTCGCCACGTTGGGGTTCGCAGCACGCTCGATCGCGTAGGCCACGTCGGCCGAGGTCACCTCGCGGTTGACCGGCGGGCTGAAGTGCACGCCCTGGCGGATGTGGACGGTGACCGTCTTGCCGCCGTCGGTGATCCCGCCGTTGGACGTCGTGGGGACCGTCGCCGCCATGTCGGGACTGAGGACGTTGGCGGTGTTGGGCATATACGCGAACAGCGGCCGCTGCGACACGTAGTCCACACCGTAGTCCTGCGTGAAGTAGGACTCGCCGGGATCCAGGTGCTCAAAGTCTTCGCTCGAGTACACGGTCAGAGTCCCGCCGCGCTTCTTCGTGCCGCCGGTGAGAACCTGGCCGACGGGGTTCTCCCCCGCCTTCAGCGGAATCGACTGAACCCCACCGCTGCTGGAGCTGCTGGCTGATTGTGAGCTCGATCCTCCCCCGGACGAGCTCTTCGAGCTGCTCGACCCGCAGGCGGTGATGCCCACGGCAAGCAGCCCGGTGACCGCCACCGAGGCGATCAGGCTACGACTGACCCTCATAGGGTGTGTCCTCCTGTTGCGTTGTGCGCGGGGTATGAGGCATGTCGCCTCATCGCGACTCCCCACGCGGATTGAGGGCGTCCAGCAGGCCGTCTCCGACCAGGTTGAACGCCAGCACCGTGAGCAGCAGCGCCGCTCCCGGAAAGACCATGTACCACCACGCGGTGTTGAAGGTGGCGGACGCGTCGGAGATCATCTGGCCCCACGACGCGGTGGGCGGGCGGATGCCGACCCCGAGGAACGAGAGCCCCGCCTCGAGCAGGATGTTGGTGGGGATCAGCAGGCTCGCGTAGACGATCAGGGGCGCCACCAGGTTGGGCAGGATCTCCCGGAACAAGATCCGGGTGTTCGACGCCCCCAGGGAGCGCGCCGCCTCCACGAACTCCTTCTCACGCAGTGAGAGCACCTGCCCGCGCGCGATGCGCGCGATGTACGTGAACGAGCTGATCACGATGATGAAGATGACGGTGCCGAGGCCGGGCTGGATGAGGCCGTTGACGCAGCCGCGCACGCCGCACGCCGCGCCGATGCCCAGGCCCATGACCAGCACGGGGAAGGCCAGGAAGACCTCGACGACCCGGGAGATGATCGTGTCCACCCAGCCGCGGTAGAAGCCCGCGAGCAGCCCGACGACGGTGCCCACGACGGTGGCGATGGCCGTCCCGAAGATCCCGACCTCAAGTGACACGCGGGCTCCGTAGATCACGCGTGACAGGACGTCGCGGCCGAGCTGATCGACGCCGAAGGGATGGCCGGCGGTCGGGCCCAGCGGGCTCCCGAACGCGTCGGTGGCGTTCGGATCGTTGACATACGGACCCGGGACGCCGAGGAGCTTGACCACCAGGGGCGCGAGGATCGCGATCACGATGAGCAGGATGATGAATCCGGCCGAGACCATCGCGACGCGGTCAGCGCGGAACCGTCGCCAGAAGAGCTGGCGCGGGGACCGCGCCGTGACCTCCTGGCCGGCGAGTTCGACGACGTCGACACTGGCTTCGGGCTCGACGAGGAGCTCAGACGTGCCAATGCTCATGGTCTAGCGGCCGACCTCACGGCGCGCACCTACCAACCTCCATGTGCGGCATCGAAGCAGATCGGCGAATTCCTGTCACTCACGATTAATGCGTGCTCAACGAATGGACGGGGACAGGGGGCGGTTACTCTCACCGCTCAAGCCCTCGTAGCTCAATGGATAGAGCACGCGCCTCCTAAGCGCGGGATGCAGGTTCGATTCCTGCCGGGGGCACGTTCGCCTCCCGGGCGACGGAGGGGATTGTACGTCGCAAAGGCGCGTCGTGGTGCATCGGAGCGCCGGACCCGCCCACCAGACGCGGCAAAGCTCCATGCTACGGTCGCGCGACCTCGTGTCCGAGAGCACCCTCGAAGCCGCCTCGTCGCGCCCCGACGGGGGCGAACCCCGCGGTTCCGCCGCCTCGCACCCGCCCCTGCGGCGGTGGGGTGCCAGCTACCTGGGCTGGCTGGTGGCCCTCGCGCTCGTCGTGTTCTCGGCCATCCTCGTCGTCTGGGCCAAGACCCGGCCGGGCTTCGATCCATACGGCTGGCTGACTTGGGGCCACATGACCCTGCACGGCGGCCTGGACACGAACGCCGCGCCGTCGTGGAAGCCGCTGCCCTACATCTTCACGACGGTCTACGCGCTGCTGGGCTCCCACGAGCTGCGCCTGTGGATGATCACGTCGGCCGCCGTCTCGCTCAGCGGGGTCATCTTCGCCGGACGGATCGCCTACAAGCTCACCGACGCGCCACCCGAACGGCGCTGGGCCGGCTGGGCAGCGGGGATCTTCGCCGGCCTGGCCCTGCTCGGCATCCAGGACTACTTCCACTACATCCTCAGCTCCCAGTCGGACCCGATGATCGTGGCGCTGTGCCTGGCGGCGATCGACCTGCACCTCGACGGACGCACGCGCCTGGCCTTTTGCGCCGGCGTGTTGGCGGGCCTTGGCCGTCCCGAGGTGTGGCCGTTTTTGGGCCTGTACTTCCTGTGGGCATGGTCGCGGCGGCCCGCCACCCGTCCCGTGCTCATCGGCGGCGTAGTGGTGATGGCGCTGCTGTGGTTCGGGATCCCGGCGCTGACCTCGCGCACGCCGTTCGTCGCCGCCGCCAACGCCATGGACTCCGGCCGCCGGCTGACCTCCGACCAGGTGGGCGGCACGATCAGCCGCTTCCTGGAGCTGCACTCCTGGCCGCTGGAGATCGCCGCCCTGCTCGCGGTGGCGCTGGCGGCCTGGCGGCGCTCGCGCGCCGATCGCGTCACGCTGGCGCTGGGCGGGGCCGTGGTCGGCTGGGTGGTCGTCGAGATCGCCTTTGCGCTGCACGGCTGGCCGGGGCTGGCCCGGTACATGTTCGAGGCCGCGGGGGTGATGATCGTGCTCGCCGGAATATTCGTGGGGCGGGTACTGGCCGACCCGCCACGACTGGGGGCGATGGCCGGCTCTGCCGCGACGGCGGTGGGGGCGGTGGCCGTGGGCCTGCTGGTGATCGGGCTGCTGCCCCCGGCGCTGTCGGCGGCGCGCACCGAGCACAAGGACATCCACGTCCAGCGGGCGCGGACGATCCAGCTGGGCAAGCTGAACTCGGTGATCGGGCAGCTCGGCGGCGCCGCGCGGCTACGGGCCTGCGGCGAGCCGCTGACCCGCCTGGAGTACCAGACCGCGCTGGCCTACAGCCTGGGCGTCAACGTCTCCAAGATCGGCTTCAAGTACGGGCAGGCCATCGCCCACGGAAACCCGATCGTGATGTTCACGCCGGTGTCCGGCGGGTGGCAGGTGCTGGCCATGCACCAGGTCACGCCGTCGTGCAAGGCGCTGCCGCAGGCGCACTGAGCGTCGTCTTGCTGTAGGGGTCGCTGCGTGTGCGGCGACGCGAAGGCGCGCTAAACGGCATTGCTTAGGAGGGGCTGACTGGGGCGTTGACGGCGGTCCCGCAAGGGTTGTGGTCGATCTTGCAGCCATTTCCTGCACTATCCGCCACGACCCCGCCGGAATGCCGGCGCACTCGCCGCTACCGGTCGGGGCGCTCCGGATAGACGTCGTCGATCGTGGTCAGTGCCACGTAGGGGACGCCGGCGGCCTCCTGGATCGCCTCGGCGCCGCCGGCCAGCCGGTCGCAGATGGCCAGCACGCCGCAGACCTCGTGGCCCTCTGCACGGATCGCCTCGAGCGCGCGCAGGGTCGAGCCGCCGGTGGTGACGACGTCCTCGACGAGCATGCAGCGGTCGCCGTCGGCAAGCAACGGGCCCTCGATCCGCCGCGCGAGCCCGTGGGCCTTGGCCTCCTTGCGCACGAAGAAGGCCTTGACGTCGGCGCCGCCGGCCAGCGCGGCGCAGGCGATGGGGTCGGCGCCCATGGTCATCCCGCCGACCGCCGTGGCGCGCCACTCCCGAGCCTGTTCGGCGACGAGTTCGGCGAGCGCGGTGAAGCCCGGACGCAGCAGGATGGCCCGCTTGGCGTCGATGAGGTACTGGGCGGTGGCGCCGCTGGTGAGCACCACCTCGCCGATCACCAGGGCATGGGTCCGGAGCTCCTGCAGGAGCCGATCACGCGCGGACATGCTCACTTGCTCCCGGGGGTCGCCTACTCGTAGTAGACGTCCACCCAGTCCCCGAACTTGACCCAGTTGTAGACCGAGATCGCGTCGATGATCGGCAGCCTCATGCAGCCGTGGCTGGCCGGGTAGTCCGGCGCGGGGTTGTAGCCGTGGATGGCGTAGCCGCGGAAGAAGAAGCTCG
Organism: uncultured Actinomycetota bacterium; assembly: GCA_963708835.1. Classification (GTDB taxonomy): domain Bacteria; phylum Actinomycetota; class Thermoleophilia; order Solirubrobacterales; family Solirubrobacteraceae; genus Palsa-465. The sequence goes on from CAVPUB010000007.1 coordinate 1,267,441, forward strand.
AGTAGTACATGCCGTCGGGGAGGTAGCCCGGGACGCGGTAGTAGACGCGGAAGCGCCCGAGGACCGTCGGCGTGGACGGCTTGCCCGAGCTGATCGGGTAGATCCAAACGACCCGGTCGCCGTTGATCTCGGCCAGCAGCTGACGGCTGAGGTCGCCCTCGACGTGGGTGCCGTCCTTGGGATAGCGGACGTGGAAGGTCCCGACGCCGTTGAGCAGGTCGGACACGGTCCCCGCGTCCAACGACTGCGAGACGCCGTGCCCGAGCAGCCGGTGGTAGGCGTCGAGCGCCAGGCCCGTGTAGGTGTCGTAGACGCCGCTCTGCGGCACGTAGACGTGGAGGGCGTTGAGCCGCTGCTGGATGAGCGTCACGAATGGGCCGCCTGAGCCGAAACCCGCCTGCGGGTTGAGCACCGTGAAGGTGCGCTCGGAGAAGAAGCCGAGCATCTGCGGCGTGCGCGCATGCGTCACCTTGACGCGCGCGAGGCCGGCGGACGCGGCCTTGACCTTCTCGGTGAAGGCGCCGATGCCGCCCTTGGCCGGCTTGATCCGAAGCACGTCGGTCTTGATCAGCTTGTGCCCCAGGTAGGACTGGACCTTCACCTTCTGCCCGGCCACGTAGGGCCGAACGTAGCCCTGGACCTCGACGACGCGGTCGGGGACCGTGACCAGGTTCTTGCTGACGTTGAAGGCGTCGTTGACGTAGAGCTTCGCCTTGGACTTGGCCGGCGGCGGCACGGGAGGCGTGGTCGGGGTCGTCGGCGTGGTCGGCGTTGTCGTGGTCGGAGTCGTGGTGGTCGTGGTGGTGGCCGCGGGGACGGCGCTGGTGGCGGTCGAGACCGCGGTGGTGAGGGACCCGGCGGTGGACGAGCCGGATGCGACAGCGGCGCCGGCGAACATCCCGAGCGACACGATCGTGGCGGCGAGGGCCGCGGTGCAGGAGGCGAAATGGCGACGCATAGGCGGGAAAGTAAACCAGTCAACAACCCGGACTACGGTCGGTCGCCGCGCGCGCGGGTCGTGCGGAGCCCTGCCGCGGGGTCGCGCGGTGCCCTGGCGCGGGGTCAGGCGGGGCGCGGCAAGGGCCGGCTCAGCGGGCCCACCACGACTCCGATGACCACCCATGAGGCCAGGACCATGCCGAGGATCGCGAGGGCGCTCCAGCCGAGCTCGTTGATGCCCAGAGCGAGCGCGTTGTTGGCGCTGTGCAGGGCCATGCACGGGTACAGCGAGCCGGTCCGCCAGCGCACCAGGCACAGCACGAAGCCCAGGAAGCCGAGCGGGATCAGGTACTGCGCCGACGCCGACGAGGCGTGGACCGCGCCGAACAGCATTCCGGTTATCACCGCAGCCAGCCACGGGCTGGCATCCACGCGGCCGATGCGCAGCGGGATGTTGCGCAGGCCGCCGAAGACGAACCCGCGGAAGAAGAACTCCTCGCAGATCGGCGCCACGACGCACACGAACACGGCCACGCCGACGAGCGCCGCGGTGTTGTGGGTGACGTTGAGCTCGCTCGGCAGCTTGTCCTTGCCGTGCAGGTGGGCCAGCGCGCCATAGATCGCCGTGACGCCGTAGTACAGGATGGCCGCGATCACGACCGCCGCCACCCCGGTGGCGGGGCGCACACGCCGAAAGCCGAAGTCCTCGAGCGTGGCCTTTCCGAAGGACACGGACAGCCATGCCGCCGCCCCCACGAAGCTGAGGTCGAAAACGAGGTCGCCGATGATCGAGGCGGCCGTTCCCGGATGAGAGAAGCTCCCACCCCCTGCGCTGGCGATCGCGTCCACGATGGTGATGGCCAGCACGGACACCACCAGCCCGAGGCCGATCGCGGCCGGCACGGTCCACAGCGGCCATGGTGCCGGCCGTTCGCGTGGGGCCTCGCCCGGCCGGACGTCCGGAGGCTCGTCGACGGGCGGGACCGCCGGATGCGAGGACGAGGACGACATGTGGCTGAGGTTACGGCCAGTCAAGCTCGAGCAAGCTGCCAATCGCCGCCACGCCGTCCGAAGACACCGCCCCACCCGGGGCGGGCGGGACGGGCTTCTCGTCGCGGCGCAGGAGTACAGCGTCGATGCCGCTGGCCGCCGCGCCTCGGACGTCCTCCTCGAGGCTGTCGCCGACGTGTCGGGCGTGCTCAGCGGCCACGCCGGCCACGGCGAGGGCGTGGGTGAAGATCTCCGGGGCCGGCTTGGCAGCCCCCACCGCGGCCGAGGTGATCACCGCGTCGACGAGCGGCGCCAGGCCGACCCGCTCGAGCACCTCGGCCAGCGACACGTCCCAGTTGGAGACCACGACGATGCGAGCCCCGGCCCGGCGGGCCCGTACAAGGGCCGGGCGCGCGTCGGGGTAGGCGTCGAAGCGCAGCGCGCTCAGGAGGGCATCGGTGAGCGCTCCGAGGTCCAGTGCGGCCAGGCGGTCGGAAGGCGGGAGGGCCCCGCGCATCACCTCGGCGCAGCGCCGGCGCAGGGCGGCCAGGCTGTCGAGATCCCGGCCCAGGCCCATGTGGGCGCGGTAGAAGGCGATCTCGGCGCCCAACGCCCGCTCCGCCTGCTCCTCGGAGACCTCGATGGCAAAGCGCGCGGCCAGCGCCCGGCGCAACGCCGGGGCGGGCGGCGCCAGGGACACGAGCGTGCCGAGACCGTCGATGAGCAGGGCGCGAGAGTGCATCAGCCGTGCGATCTTGCCAGCGATTGCAGGACCCCGAACCGGCGGGCCGAACAACCCACACAGCTACACTGGCGAGCCACGAGTGCGGCGCCTGCACCGACGGAAAGACCACGCCCTGGCGCCCGTCCAACTCGACTGAGACTTCATGAGCCGACGTGACAGACAGCGCCGACGCCGGCGCAACCGAGGATCGCCTCTCAAGAGCGTCGTGGCGATGACCGGAGTCCTCATCGTCTGCGCGCTCACCGTCGGCGCTCTTGCCATCGCGGGATGGGTGGTCAACGTCGCCCACTCGGCGCCGAACCTCTCCAGCCTCAAGCCGTACGTGCCGGGCTCGCCGTCGCAGGTGTTTGCGGCCGACGGAACGTCGCTGGGCTACATCTGGTCTCCGTCGGTCCATAACGAGATCGCCGGCGACAAGATCCCGCAGATGCTCAAGGACGCCACCATCGCCATCGAGGACCGGCGCTTCTACCAGCACGGGGCCCTCGACTATCAGGGCATCGTCCGCGCGGCCATCAAGGACGCAGTCAAGGGCGGCAACGGCCTGCAGGGCGCGTCGACGCTGACCATGCAGCTGGTCGACAACACGTACCTGCCGCATCGCTACCGCAGCAACCACGATCTGAAGTACAAGATCGTCCAGGCCAAGCTCGCCGAGCAGCTCGAGGCCCAGCACTCCAAGGACTGGATCCTCAACAACTACCTCAACGACGTGCCGTATGGGACCGTCGGCGGGCAGACCGCGTACGGCGTCGCCGCCGCGTCGCAGATCTTCTTCGACAAGCCGGTGCAGAAACTCAGCCTGGCCCAGTTCGCGCTGCTCGCCGGTCTGCCGCAGGCGCCGTCGTCGTACAACCCGTTCCTGCACAAGGCCGACGCGCTGCACCGCCGCTCCGAGGTGCTCCAGTCGATGGTGACCGCCGGCTACATCACGCAGGCCGAAGCCGACCTGGCCGCCTCCAAGCGCCTCGGCGTCAGGGCCGATAACACGCTGCGCTACCACCGCGACCCCTACGTCTTTGACTTCATCGTGCAGCAGGCGGCCCGCGACCTGTGTCCCAAGACGCCGAACAACTGCAAGGCGCTGCAGCAGGGCGGGCTGAAGATCCACTCGACGATCGACCTGCGCAAGCAGGCCCTCGCCAGCCAGTCGATCATCGATCATGAGTCGCTGCTGGCCGAGCAGGGCCATGGCACCGCCGGCGCGGCGGTGGCCTCGGTGAACACGTCCAACGGGCACATCCTGGCCATCGCGACCTCGGGCAGCTATGCCTCGACCCAGGTCGACTACGCCACCTCCGCCCACCGCCAGCCGGGTTCGTCGTTCAAGACGTTCGCGCTGATGACGCTCATCCACGACGACCAGGGCAACCCGAACAGCACGTACTACGTGTCCAAGCCGCTGGCGCCGGGCTGGCTCAGCGCCGCGCCGACCTGGGAGGTCCACACCGCCGAGGACTCCTACCAGGGCGACATCAACATCACCAAGGCGACGATCCTGTCTGACAACACCGTCTACGTGCAGCTGGCGGCGGATCTGGGCTGGGACAAGCTCGACGCCACCGCCCGCGCCATGGGCATCACCTCACCGCTGGACGGCAACCCGGCTGAGGTCATCGGGGGCCTGCGCGTCGGCGTCACCCCGCTCGAGATGGCCGACGCCTACGCGACCCTGGCCAACGGCGGGCTGCACTACCCGGCGACGATCATCAACAACGTCGTCTTCCCCGACGGAAGCACCCGTAACTTCGGCAACGAGTCCGGTACCCGGGTGTTCCCCTACGACGAGGCCTACGAGGGCACCAGCGTGCTCAAGCAGGTCGTGACCAGCGGCACCGGGACCAGCGCCAACTACGGCTGCCCCGTGGCCGGCAAGACCGGCACGGCCAACAACCTGGAGAACGCCTGGTTCGTCGGGTACTCGCCGCGCATGTCCACGGCGGTCTGGGTCGGCTACCCGCAGGGCAACATCCCCATGAACAACGGCTTCGGCGGCGCGCTGGCCGCACCGATCTGGAACCAGTACATGCACGACGCCTCCAGCGGCTACTGCGGCGACTGGACCCCACCCCAGGTGCCCTTCGAGGGCAAGCCGTTCTTCGGCCCGTTCGCCACCACCGGCCAGCCGGTCACGCCCCCGACGACCTCGACGGGCACCACGTCCTCGAGCACGAGCACCACGCCCAGCGGCGGCTCCGGGGTCTCGACCGGCTCGGGGACCTCGACGACGCAGTACCACAACCCGACGCTCTACCAGCATCCGCCGCAGTCGGGCTCGGGCACCACCGGAACCCCGCCCCCCGCCCACAATCCGCCCGGCGGAGCGGGCGCGGGCGGCGGCAACGGGAACTGACGGCCCGCCGGGGTCCACGCGGCTGGTAGCCTCGTCTCTGCAACGGGGGCGCAATGTCCCCGTGCTCTCACAAGGTTCGTCACACAGCATGCCCAAGGAAGAAAAGGTCGAATTGGAGGGAGAGGTCGTCGAGGCCCTCCCGAACGCGATGTTCCGCGTCAAGCTCGACAACATGGACCGCGTCGTGCTCGGCCACGTGGCCGGGAAGATGCGCCGCTTCCGCATCCGGATCCTCCCCGGGGATCGGGTCCGCGTCGAGCTGTCGCCGTACGACCTCGACCGCGCTCGCATCGTCTACCGGCATCGGTAGACGAGCGCCGCTCGCGGCCGGCGGCGATGCGCGAGCTGGAGCTGATCGAGCAGCTGGAGCGAGTGCTGACGCCCGCCCGCGGAACCGCCCCGACGGTGCTGCGCTGGCTCGGCGACGACGCCTCGGTGGTGCGCGCCCGCGGCTACGCCGTGACCTCCGTGGACACGGTCGTCGACGGCGTGCACTTCCGCTCAGGGCAGCTGACGCCGGGCGAGATCGGGCAGCGGGCGCTCGGCAGCGCGCTGTCTGACCTCGCCGCCATGGGGGCACGTGCAGGCGAGGCCTACATCGCCCTCTGCCTGCCCGCGGGCGCCGAGCTGGACGACGCCGTGGCGCTGCTGCGGGGCGCCCGAGAGCTCGCCGACGAGTGCGGGGTCATCGTCGCCGGGGGCGACGTCAGTGCCGCGCCGGTCCTGAGCGTGGCGGTCACGGTCGTGGGGTGGGCGGACGACCCCGCCGAGCTCGTCGGGCGAGACGGCGCGCGCCCCGGCGACCTGGTGGCGGTCACCGGCTCCCTGGGGGCCGCCGGCGCCGGCCTGGCCCTGCTGGACGGGCGTGCCAGTCTGATGGGGCCCGCGGCCGAGGAGCTGCGCGAGCGCTACGCCCGACCCCGTCCGCGCCTGGAGGCCGGCCGGGCGCTCAGCGCCCTGGGAGCCACCGCGATGATCGACCTGTCCGACGGACTGGCCACCGACGCCCGGCATCTCGCGCTGCGCAGCGGCGTGCGTATCGCGCTGGACCTGGCGGCGCTGCCGCTCGCCGAGGGGGTCGCCGAGGTGGCGACCCAGCTGGGAGCCGACCCGCCCTCGTTCGCAGCCACGGCCGGGGAGGACTACGAGTTGTGTGCCTGCATCCCGCAGCGAGCGCGCGCCGCCGCCGAGACCGAGTGGCCGGCGGCGGCCGGCGTACCGCTCACCTGGATCGGGCGGGTTGAGGACGACCCCGGCAAGGCCGCCGGACTGGAGTTCGCCGGCAGCACCGGCGAGCTAACGGGCTACGAGCACTCCCCGTGAGGGCGCTTGTCTGATCCGTCCTGCTTCTGCTCTTGGAGAAGCCGGCGGAGGATCGCCTCGGCGACAGCGTGAGTGTCCACGCGGTACTCGCCGCGCCCCACCTGCTCCTGTATCTGACTGATCCGCATGTCGCGATTCCCTTCGCCTATCGGCTGAGTGTGACCGATCAATTCCTGTCCTAGGTGTCGGCGTTCAAGCTTTCGAGCTTCATGCCGAAGCGCGAGCCTGGACGTTTGAACGTCGTTTGATTGTGGGGGATGGAACCCCGCCCACCGCCGACCATCAGGCCTCAGCCGCGCGCGCCGGGCCCAGGGGCTGCACCCCTGCCAGGCGGGCGAAGATGATGATCCGCTGAGCGGCGCTGTACAGAGGGTTGCAGGCCGACAGGACGAGCCGGTCATAGCCCACGTCATTGATCACCGACACCTCGGTGGGCTTGACGATCCGCTGGTACTGGACCACGTAGGTGAACTTGCCGTAGGGCATCTTCACGTAGATCCGATCGCCGCGCTTGAGCTCGTCGAGGAAGCGGAACGGCGCCAGGTACGTGGTGCGGTGCCCGGCGATGGCCACGGTCTGGCCCATGCCGGGCAGCGCGGTCTGCGGGTAGTGCCCGGGACCCTCCTCCAGGCTCTGTGTGTCGGTGCCCTGGACGACGTTGTAGGTGTTGCCGATACGCGGGATCTCGATCTGCCCGATCGCGTCTCCGGTGGTGATCTGGGCGCGCTCGCGGCGGGCCAGGTAGGCGATGCGCTCGCCCAGCGGCTTGATGGTGTGCAGCGCCTTGACGTCTGAGCCGGTGAGCGGCGCGGTCTTGTAGCTGAGGTAGCGCTGGTCGACCTGGCTGCGCATGACCACGCCGATCGCGGCCGTCACGGGCTCCTGCCAGATCAGGGTCGCACCGGCGTCCAGGACGAGCAGCAGCCCGGACAGGATGAGCACCGACGAGATGTCGCGCACGAGCCGTCGCATCGGGAAGCGTCGCATGACCGATTAACGGCGCAGAGCCGATTTTGTCCCGCCGAGCGAGCCGGGGCCGGCATAGGTGACCGGGCCGCGCACGGTGACCGGGATCGGCACGGTGCGCGAGCCACGCGCGGCCAGCAGCGACAAGGTGACCGCGCTCACCAGACAGCCGAGCACGACGCTCCACTCCAGCGCGGCGACGATGCTCACCCCATGCCCGGCGAGGAGCAGCACCATCTCCCACACGACGTTGATGGGGCCGTAACCGAGCTCGTTGGCGTAGTAGCCCACGACGAGCACGGCGGGCGCGATCCCGATCGCGATCAGCACCAGACGCAGCGGCACCGGGACGCGCATGTCGGGGCTGACGGCCCACAGCCACAGGTGCAGCGCCGGCACGAGCAGGAACGCCGCGAACGGGTTGCTGAGCCAGATGACGAAGGTGATCAGGCACATCACCACCAGCAGGCCGGCGAGAGCGCCGTCTGAGCCCAGGCCCTCGGGGGGGCGCCGCGAGGTGCGCGTGCGCGTCGGCAGCCGCCTGGCGAGCGCCAGTACGCCGGCCGACCCGGCGACCAGCACCACCGCCATCACGATCAGCAGCGCCGCGCCTGCGCTGCCCAGGGGGATCGCGCCGGCCGCGACGGGGCCGGGCGGGGCCACCGTGATGACCCCGATCAACCGGGCCAGCAGCACGATCCCGACCAGCAGCATGAACGGGACCGCCGCGCCCAGGACCACGGTCAGGGAGCGCCAGATGACATGGCCACGTCGCCGGGCGCGGGCGACGCCGTCGATGGTGGTGAGCAGGACGGGAACCAGCAGCGAGAGGACGAAGAGCGAGATGGCCCATCCGGGCACCACCTTGCCGCCGAGCAGCACGTAGGCCGACGGCGGCGCCACCGTTGTGCCGCTGTCCAGCGCGGAGATCGTGGTCAGGACGGCGCGGCCCACGTCGGTGAGCTGGTCGGGACCCATCACCGGGGCGTCGGCCGCCGGGCCCTGCTCTCCGGAGAGCGTGAGCTCCACCGCCGGGATGCCGTTCGCGCCAAACGGGGCCTGCTGGCCCAGCGTGAACGGGAACGCGAGGTGCGCGAACTGCCCGCCCAGGCCGGTGAAGCTGTTCGACAGCGACGTCTGCCCCGCCAGAGCGGCGGCCACGGTGTTGCGCAGCGCCGTCGGCGCGACGGCCTGGCGCGTGGACCACGGGAGGATGACGGGCTGCTGGACGTGGACGCTGGCAACATCGCCCAGGACGAGCACGGCGTCGACGGGACCGGCCAATGTGGAGGCCATCCGGATGGCGCCGGCGGTCCCCTGGGTGCCGCTGGTGGAGGCGAGCACGACGCTGCGGTGCAGGGTCTCGCCCTCGAGGTCGCGGGCCAGCTCCATCAGCATGGCGGTGCCCGACAGCGACGCCTCGGCCGGTGAGCCGAGCGCATCGCGCGGCGCCACGATGACGATGCTGCCGCTCTCGGTACCGGGCCGCATGCCCACGACGTTCTCCAGCGGGACCGTCCCATCGACGGTGCGCCCCATGAAGGTGTCGACGCTGGGCGCAAAGCCGTAGTGGTTCAGCGTGTTGCGCACCGTCACGGCCAGCGACTGATCGCCGTTTGAGCCGGGGCGGCGGCTCGGGTCGGTCACGGCCAGGGTGCCCATCTTCGCGGAGACGTTCTCGCCGTTGAACGCCGAGGGGGCGAGCGTCGGGCTCAGCGCGCTCTGCTGATCCGTCAGCGAGAACGCCAGGACAACAAGAGCCAGCGCCGCGATGATCAGCCCGGTCCGATAGATACGCGGATCCAGCATCGAGCCAAGGTTATCCGCCGATACCCCCCACTCATTACTCTTGGGAGGTTGACCGAGACGACGGTGCCTGAACGCAGCGCCCGCATCCTGCTCGTCGACGATGAGCAGTCGATCCAGACGCTGCTCTCGTACCCGCTGCGCAAGGAGGGCTACGACGTCGTCCAGGCGACCGACGGCCGTCAGGCGCTCGAGCGTTTCGACGAGCAGTCCTTCGACCTCGTAGTGCTCGACCTGATGCTTCCCCGGATCGACGGCCTCGAAGTCTGCCGGAGGCTGCGCAGCCGCAGCTCGGTCCCGATCATCATGCTCACCGCCAAATCCGAGGAGATCGACAAGGTGGTGGGCCTGGAGCTGGGAGCCGACGACTACATCACCAAGCCCTTCTCGCTGCGCGAGTTCTCCAGCCGCATCAAGGCGGCGCTGCGACGCGCCGAGATGAGCCGCCCCGACCAGGCACTCCCCGGCGAGGCGCCCCTGGTCATCCGGGACCTGCGGATCGACTTCGCCAAGCGCAGCGTACGGATCCGCGGCAACGACGCCCAGCTCACCTATGTGGAGTTCGAGATCGTGTCGGCGCTGGCGCGGGCCCCGGGGCGGGTGTTCACCCGCGACATGCTGCTGGCGCGGATCTGGGGCGACTCGGCGTACCGTGACCCGCGCACGATCGACGTGCACATCCGGCATCTGCGCGAGAAGGTGGAGCGTGACCCGAAAGACCCGGAATATCTGTTCACCGTGCGGGGCGTCGGCTACCGCTTCCGCGACACCGACCCCTGACCCGGCCGCGGCCTGACCGGAGCCACACTGAGGGGCCACTCAGGATGAGGCTGTCGCTGAGCAATCGCCTGGCGCTGGTGTTCTTCGCCATCACCGCGCTGGCCATCGGAGCGCTGTACCTGTACGTCGCGCCGGGCCTCCAGAGCCGGCTCATGGGCGAGAAGCTCACCGCCCTCGCGACGACCGCGCGGACGCACTCGGGCAGGCTCGAGCGCGCCGTGGGCAGCTCCACTCCGCTCCCCACGGTCCGGCGGCTGGTCAACCAGACGGCGGGGATATCCGGAAACCGCGTGTCGCTGCTGTCGGTCAACGTCGTGCAGGGGTCGATCCAGCTCTCTAAGCTGGCCGACTCGGGGATGGGCTCGGGGCCGGCCGTGGGCTTCCGCACCGCCAGCCGGGCGGTGACCCAGCGCCGGTTGGTCACCGGGTTGGAGCGGTCGGGGTCCGCGTCGGTGGCCGAGGCGGCCCGGCCGGTGCCCTACTCCCACGGCGCCGTGGGCTGGGTGATCGTCTACACGGCGCCGCTGGCCGACGTGGTGCGAACCGTCTCGACGGTCCGCCACGAGATCCTCGTCGCCGGGGCGATCGCGCTGCTGCTGGCCCTGATCGCCGGCTATCTGGTGGCCCGTGCTCTGGCCCGGCGCGTCAAGCGGCTGGAGCTGGCGGCCAAGCAGGTGGCCGCCGGTGACTTCAGCCGCCCGATCCCCGTCGACTCCACCGACGAGCTGGGCCAGCTCGCGGTGGCCTTCAACGAAATGCAACAGCAGCTCCAGCAGCTCGAGCAGGCGCGCAAGAAGTTCATCGCCACCGCTTCGCACGAGCTGCGCACGCCCGTGTTCTCGCTGGGCGGCTTCGTCGAGCTGCTCGAGGACGAGGAGCTCGACGCTGAGACCCGCCGGCGCTTCCTGGACCAGGTCCGCGACCAGGTGCAGCGCCTGGGCAAGCTCTCGGTCGATCTGCTGGACCTGTCGCGCCTGGAGTCCGGCTCGCTGGAGCTGCGCCCCGAGGAGGTCGACCTCGGCGAGCTCACCCGCTCGGTCTCAGGCGAGTTCGAGCCCACTCTGGCCCAGCACGACAGCCGCCTGGAGCTGCGCCTGCCGACGTCGATCGAGGCCCAATGCGACCCGGTCCGCGTGGCCCAGATCATGCGCATCCTCATCGACAACGCGCTCACCCACACCCCTGCGGGCACCCAGATCGTCGTCACCGCCGCGCGCGAGAACGGACACGTGCGCCTGGCCGTGCGCGACGACGGCGAGGGCATCGACCGGCTGGCCCAGCAGCGGATCTTCGAGCCCTTCTACACCGCCGACGACGCCCAGGGCTCGGGGCTGGGCCTGGCCATCGCGTCCGAGCTGGCCGACCGCATGGCGGGCCGGCTCTCGGTGCAGTCGGGAGCGGGGGTGACGACGTTCACGCTCGAGATCCCCGCCTGAGCGGCCGCGACTTCAGACCGGGCCTCAGGACATCCAGGGGTCCAGCAGCTTGAGCCACACCTCGCTGCGGGTGGGGAACGGCGGCATGGCGTGGACGAGGCGCCGCAGCGGCACCTCACCGACGATGGCGATGGTGGCGGCGTGCAGCGACTCGGCCACCTCGGGGCCGGTGAACGTGGCCCCGACCATCACCTCGCGCTGCTCGTCGACGACGATCCGGCAGGCGGAGGGCGCGCCCCTGCCGACGAAGCTCGCCCCCGGGGTCCGGCCCAGCTCGGCGTCGACGGCGCGGGCCTGGATACCCGCTCCGAGCGCGTCGCTCAGCGTGCGCCCGACGGCGGCGATCTGAGGATCGGTGAACACCACCCGCGGGGTCAGCGGGCCGTCCCAGTCGGCAGTGACCTCGCGGTTCATGATGTTGGCCACGGCGATCATCGCGTGGTACTTGCCCGCCTGCGTGAGCAGGGCGCGTCCGGTGACGTCGCCGATGGCGTAGAGCCACCCGGCGTGAGCCGGGACGGTGACCCGCATGTGGTCATCGACGGTGATCGTCGCGTCCGGCGCCAAGCCGACGGTCTCGAGACCGAGATCCCGGGTGTGGGGCGCGCGGCCGACGGCCACCAGCAGCTCATCGGAGACGATCGCCTCCCCACCGTCGAGGGTGAGGGTGAACTCGCCGGCGTCGGCGCGCGCGGCCTGCGTGGCCGTAGCGCCGAGTCTGAGCTCGAGTCCGCCGTCGCTCAGCGCCGCGGCCAGTTCCTCGCCGGTGAAGGGCTCCTCGCCGGGCAGCAGCGACGGCTCGGCCTCGACGAGGGTGACGGCCGTGCCCAACGACGCCCATGCCTGCGCCAGCTCGCACCCCACCGCTCCGCCGCCCAGGACGGTGAGGCGCTCCGGGACGACCTTGGCCGTCGTGGCCTGGCGGTTGGTCCACGGCGCGATCTCATGCAGGCCGGGGACGGGCGGCATGGCCGCGCCGCTGCCGACCGCGATCACGACCGCACGCCGCGCGGTGTGCGTCTCGTCCCCGACCCGGACCACGCGCTCCCCGGCGAGCCGCGCCTGGCCGCGGTAGAGCGTGATGCCGCGGTCTGAGACCCACGGAAGCTGGGCGTCGTCGTCGAGGTCGTGGATGACCTCGTCGCGGCGGGCCAGCACGAGCTTGGGGTCAAGGTCGCGGGTGACGGCCTGCCGGGCTCCGGAGACCCGGCGGACCTCGGCCAGCAGCTGGGCCGGGCGCAGCAGCGCCTTGGAGGGCATGCAGGCCCAATAGGCGCACTCTCCGCCGACCAGCTCGCGCTCGACGAGGGCGACATCGAGGCCCTCCGCGGCGGCCCGCCCGGCGCATACCTCGCCCGCCGGGCCGGCCCCGATGACGATCACATCATGCTCGGCCATGCCCGGGAAGCTACCCCGGCGCACGGCCGCGACTAGGAGACTTCGCGCAGGCGACCGGTCTCCACCTCATAGACGAAGCCGCGCACCGAGTCCTTGTTGGGGACGAACGGCGAAGCCTTGATGCGCGCAATCGACTGCCGCACGTCCCCATCGAGGTCCGGGAAGGCCTCGGCGGCCCAAGCGGGCTTGATCCCGGTGTCCTTCTCGATCGCGGCCTTGAACTCGTCGTCGGTGAAGGTGAGCATCCCGCAGTCGGTGTGGTGGATGAGGATGATCTCCTCGGTGCCGAGCAGCCGCTGGGAGATGGCCAGCGAGCGGATCTCGTCGTCGGTGACGACACCACCGGCGTTGCGGATGACGTGGGCGTCGCCCTCGGTGAGCCCCAGCATGCCGTAGACGTTGAGGCGGGCGTCCATGCAGGCGATCACGGCCACCTTCCTGGCAGGAGGCAGCGGCAGGTCGGCCTTGTCAAACGACGCCGCGTAGGCCTCGTTGTTGGCCAGAAACTCGTCGGTGCTGCTCACGGTCGTTCTCCTTTGCGGGGCGGCGGGAACCGAACGCTAACAAGTTCACCGATCCTGTCGACTATGTTCCGAGGTCGGGGGCCGGTTATCGTCTAGCTGAGACGCATGTCATCCGACACGCCACTCGTCCTCGTCTCCAACCGGGGCCCCGTCACCTTCCAGGAAGGTGGCGAGATCAAGCGAGGGACCGGCGGTCTCGTGACCGCGCTCATCGGCCTGGCCTCCCACCGTCCGGTGACCTGGGTGGCCTCGGCGATGACCGACGAGGACGTGACCGAGGCCCAGCGCAACGACGGGCGTCCGTTCCCGGTCACGGCACCCGACGGCGGCGAATACCGGGTGAAGCTGGTCGCCTCCGACGCCGACGCCTACGACGGCTTCTACAACATCATCGCCAACCCGCTGCTGTGGTTCATCCAGCACTACCTGTGGGACCTGTCCAACGCCCCGGACATCCGCCGCAACGAGACCGAGGCCTACGAGTTCGGCTACAACGCGGTCAACGAGGACCTGGCCTCAGCGGTGCTCGAGGAGATCGAGGACATCGACAAGCCGGTGGTGATGGTCCACGACTACCACCTGTATGTCCTGCCGGCGCTCATCCGCCGCGAGCGGCCCGACGTCTTCCTCCACCACTTCGTCCACATCCCATGGAGCCAGTCGGACTCCTGGCGGGTGCTGCCCACCGCGATCCGCCAGGACATCTACAACGGGATCCTCTCCAACGACATCATCGGGTTCCATACGCGCTCCTACCGCCGCAACTTCCTGCAGTGCTGCGAGGACCTCATGGGGCTCGACGTCAACCACGAGGCCGGCGTGGTCAAGGTGGAGGACCGCGAGGTCTGGGTCCGCGCCTATCCGCTGCCCATCGACTCGAGCGCCATCCAGGCGGTGGCAGCCCGACCGCGGGTGTCGGAGTTCGAGTCCGAGCTGCTGCGCCGGCGGCGCGACCACCTGATCCTGCGCGTCGACCGCGCCGACCTGAGCAAGAACATCCTGCGCGGCTTCAGCGCCTTTGACACCTTCTTGGAGCAGCACCCCGAGTTCCGCGAGCGGGTCACGTTCATCGCCCAGCTGATGCCGTCGCGGACCGACGTGCCCGAGTACGCCGAGTACCTGGAGCGCATCGAGGCGGTGGTGGCGGTCGTCAATCACCGGCACGGCTCGCCGGACTGGATGCCGATCCAGCTCAAGCTCCGCGACGACCTCGAGGAGGCGGTGGCCGCCTACAAGCACTACGACGTTCTGATGGTCAACGCCATGTTCGACGGGATGAACCTTGTGGCCAAGGAGGGCCCGATGGTCAACGAGCGCGCCGGCGTCTCGGTGCTCTCGGAGAACACGGGCGCCCACGAGGAGCTGGGCCGCTACGCGCTGTCGGTCAATCCGTTCGACATCCAGGAGCTGGCCGATTCCATCCACGCGGCGCTGACCATGCCCATCGAGGAGCGCAAACGCCGCCACGAGGGCCTGATCTCGATCGTCACCGCGCGCGACCCGGGTGACTGGATCGACGATCAGCTAGCGGACATCCGGGCCAAGGAAGCGAGTCGCGAGCGCGCCGTCTGAGCCGGCGCCGGGGCCCCGGCGGGCCGGGGCGCATCAGTTGAGCGTCCGGCCCTCGCGCAGCAGTTCGATGTAGTTGGCGATCCGCCGGTCGCGTGCCTTCTGGGTCTTGACGTTGTGTAGGCGGTAGAGGAAGGCGTAGCGCTGCTGGCCCTTGAGCGTGGCGAAGAACTCGTTGGCGCGTGGCTCTGCGTCGAGAGCTTTCTGAAGATCGTCGGGGACGGACGCTCGGCTCTGGGGCTCATACGCGGCGTCCCAGCGGCCATCGGCCCGCGCGGCTTTCACCTGTGCGTGACCGGCCGGGCGCATCCGCCCGGAGTCGGTGAGGGCCAGCGCCTTGGTGCGGTTGACCTGCGACCACTTGCTGCGCGGCCCCCGGGGCGTGAAGCGCTGCAGGAAGTAGGTGTCGTCGAGCGGGCGACGCACGGCGTCGATCCAGCCGAAGCAGATGGCCGTGTCCAGCACCTCCGGGTAGTGGACGGTGGTGACGCCGGACCCCTTCTTGGCGATCTTGACCCAGGCGTCGGCGGCGGTGGCATGGTGCTCCTCGAGCCAGCGTTCCCAGTGGGCGTCGTCGGGGCACTCGACGATGTTGAGGTCGGCGAGCGGGATGTCGGTGGGCTTGGTGGCCATGGGGCGATGGTGACAGGCACCCGCTATAGTCGGCGCCCGCCCTGGACTGGGCCATTTTCCATGCCTGAGCAAGCTCGCCTATACGACCTGATGCTGGTCCTCTCGACGACCGCCGAGGACGAGCGCCGCGCCAAGATCCTCTCGGACGTCGAGGCGCAGATCACCAGCGGCGGTGGCGCCATCGAGCGCAACGACGACTGGCACAGCCGCCCGCTGGCGTACGAGATCAACCACCAGGCCGAGGGCGAGTACCACCTGTTCCAGTTCACCGGGCCGACCTCGCTGCTCGACGACGTGTCGCACAACCTGCGCATCGACGACGCCGTGCTGCGCTTCCGGATCATCCGGGTGGTGCCGGGGACGCCTCCCGCACCCGAGTCGGCTCCCCCGGTGATGGCGGGCGCGCCCGCCCCGGCCGCTGCCGCCGCCGCTCCGGCGGCTCCTCCGGCTGTCGTCGAAGAAGCAACCTCGTAGCTGCGCTGGGCCAGACGTCGCGAGGGCGCTCGTGCGTGACTGCGGCCGAGACGTGTGACGAAAGCCTCACGAAACGCGCGCCGTGTGCCGGGCGGGCAACGTTTCCGCCAAATTCCGCTGACTGCCGCCGGTTGCCGTCTGGCGCAGCCATAGACTCGACTCGAGCTTTCAAAACGGCCTTTGGGAAAGGAGCCACAACATGGCTGGCGCCAACATCAACCGGGTGATCATCACCGGCAACCTCACGCGAGACCCCGAGACTCGCTCGACCGGATCGGGCAGCACGGTGTGTTCGCTGCGCGTGGCCTGCAACGGCCGCCGGCGCAATCCTCAGACGAACGACTGGGAGGACGCGCCCAACTACTTCGACGTCTCCGTGTGGGGCGCGCAGGGCGAGAACTGCCAGCGCTACCTGTCCAAGGGACGCCCGATCGCGGTCGATGGACGCCTGCAGTGGCGCGAGTGGACCGATCAGAGCGGCAACAAGCGCCAATCAGTGGATATAGTCGCTGACTCCGTGCAGTTCCTCGGCGGTCGCGACGACGCCGGTAGCGGGAACGGGAACGGGTTCTCCTCAAGCTCACGCGCGCAGGAGAGCGACGTCCCGATCGATACCGGCGATTTCGAGCGCACGTCGGTCGGCGCCAGTGGTGGCGGCGACGAGGACATCCCGTTCTAAAGGCAGTTCGCAAACAATCACGCTAGGCTGATCTCCGTGGCAAAGCAACGCAGACGACCCGTGCGCAGGCGCGATCGAAAAGGTGGGCCGACCTCGACCCGCCGCAAGTCGTGTCCGTATTGCCGGGACAAGGTGGAGCAGGTGGATTGGAAGGACGTGTCCACACTGCGCCGGTTCATCTCCGACCGCGGCAAGATCCGCTCGCGGCGTATCACCGGGGCGTGCCGCCGGCACCAGAGCCAGGTGGCCCGCGCGGTCAAGCGCGCCCGGGAGCTTGCGTTGCTGCCGTACGTCGCCGAAGGCAGCGGAGACCATCGCGGCGGTCGCGGCGACCGTGACCGTGGTGACCGCGACCGCGACCGCTAGAGGCTGGAACCGTCGATGCCGCAGGCAATCCTGCTCCAGGACGTAGAGCAGCTCGGTGAGCGCGGGACCGTGGTCGACGTGTCGGCCGGGTACCTGCGCAACTACCTGCAGCCGCGCAAGCTCGCCGAGCCCGCCACCGACTCGTCGATCAGAGTCGCGCAGCGCCGGCGGGAGGATGCGGAGCGCGCCGTGCGCGAGGCCGAGGAGCGTGCCCGCGAGGGCGCGGCCGTCCTCGGGCGTACCGTGCTCACCATCCCCCAGCAGGCCGGGGACGACGGGCGGCTGTTCGGGTCGGTCACGACCCAGGACATCGCCGATGCCATCAGGGACGCCCGCGGGATCAAGATCGATCGCCGCAAGATCCACCTGGAGGAGCCGATTCGCAATATCGGGACCTACATGGTGGTGGTTGAGATCACCGACGATGTGACGGCGGCGGTCAAGACAATGGTCGTCGCGGCCTAGCCTCGGTTTGCTCTTGGCCCCGCGGGTCGGGGCCGCCCGCTCGTGCGCACCGGGCAGTTGTGGGGCGTGAGCTGAGGCATTGTCGTGGCTGCGAGGTGCGCCCTGAGCGTGGGCCCCGGCCCGCGAGACGTCTGCCGCTGACCAGGCGCGACGGACGCAGGCCCGCCGGCGTCCACCCTCGCTTTGAGAGCGCGTGGGCTGCACGGGGAGGTGCAAGGCGTCCGGCTCGAGGCTCTTAATGGAAAGGGCCGGAGTCGCGCGTTCGCGCGGCGACCGGTGTGAAAACCAAACCTCGCTGTTACCGGAATCGCTCCTCCGGAGCGTATGCGCCGGAACCTATGCTCGGACCCCCTCATGAGCACCGTCCAGAACATCGCCGTCCCACCCCACAATCTCGAAGCGGAGAAGTCGGTGCTGGGCGCGGTACTCCTCGACGAGCGCCACCTGCACGCGCTGCTCGTGGAGGAGCAACTGCGGCCCGAGCATTTCTACCGCGAGCAGCACGGTGCCGTGTTCGCCGCGATGCTCGAGCTCTACGAGGGCGACAACAAGATCGACCACCTCACCGTCTCCGAGAAGCTGCGCCAGCACGGCAAGCTCGACCAGGCCGGGGGCCCGGCGGCGATCGACGAACTGGCCGGGTGGGTCCCCGCGGCGGGACACGCCCGCGAGTACGGCCGCATCGTCCACGACAACTACAAGCTGCGCGCGCTGCTCACGGCGTCCTATGAGATCCAGGCCAGCGTGCTGTCCCGGGAGGCGCCGGCGCGCGAGCTTGTGGAGCTGGCCGAGCGCGCGGTCCTGGAGGTCGCCACCGATGACCGCCAGAAGAAGATCCGCTCGATCGCGGACATCCTCCACGAGGAGACCGACAAGCTGCACCGCCTGTCGGTCGCCAAGACGGCCCTCACGGGCACGCCCTCGGGCTTCAAGGACCTCGACGAGAAGACCGGCGGCTTTCAGCCCGGCAACCTGGTCATCCTCGCCGCTCGCCCCTCGATGGGGAAGTCGGCGCTGGTGGCCAACGTCGCCGAGAACGCCGTGCTGGCCGGACACGCGGTGGCGCTGTTCTCCCTGGAGATGTCCGAGTCCGAGCTCGCCCAGCGCTTCGTCGCCTCCCAGGCACGGATCAAGGGCGAGGACCTGCGGCGCGGCAAGGTGGCCGAGCAGCGCTGGCCCAAGATCCTGGAGGCCTGCCAGCGCCTGGCCGAGGCGCCCCTGTACGTCGACGACTCGTCAGACACCGGCGTGCTCGAGGTCCGCGCCAAGTCCCGGCGCCTGCACGCCCAGGTCCCGGGCGGCCTGGGCCTGATCATCATCGACTACCTCCAGCTCATGCGCCACGAGGGCCGGGTCGAGAGCCGCGTCGAGCAGGTGGGCCAGATCAGCCGAGGGCTCAAGGGCCTGGCGCGCGAGCTCAACGTCCCCGTCATCGCGCTGTCGCAGCTCAGCCGTGGCGTCGAACAGCGCGGCGGGGAGAAGAAGCCGATCCTCTCCGACCTGAGGGAATCTGGCCAGATCGAGCAGGACGCGGACCTCGTGATGTTCATCTACCGCGAGGAGTACTACGAGAAGGAATCCGAGCGGCCCGGTGAGGCCGACATCATCATCGCCAAGCACCGCAACGGGCCCGTCGGGGACGTGATCCTCACGTTCCAGAAGGAGTATCCGAAGTTCATGAACTTCGCCGGAGAGAGGTTTGAGCCATGAGCGACGGGTGCGCGTTCGACCTGTGCGACGGGGATGGCCTGCGCTACGACGCCGGGACCAACACCGCCTACCCGTGCCGCTGCCGCCAGCAGCTCATCGCGCGGCGGCGGGCCAGCAGCCTGTCGGCGATCATCCCGCGCCGCTACCGCGACGTCTCGTTCGACCGCCCGCCGGTGACCGACATCGAGCCCGCGATCGTCGCCGCCACCCGGCGGTTCGCGGCCACCATCGACGACCAGCTCGACGCGGGGCGGGGGCTGTGGTTCATGGGACCCCCGGGCACCGGCAAGACGACGCTGGCCATGCTCGTCTCCAAGGCGGTGCTCGAGGCGGGGCGCACGGCGGCCATCTACTCGCTGCCGCGGCTGCTCAACGAGATCCGCCACACCTACGAGACCGGCGGCCACAATCAGCTCCTGGACCGCCTCGCCGCCGTGGACCTGCTCCACATCGACGACGTGGGCGCCGAGCGCAAGAACGACTGGGTGCTGGAGGAGCTCTACTCGATCGTCAACGCCCGCTACGAGGACCGGCGCTCCATGCTGCTCACCACCAATTGCCTGGACCGCGAGGAGCTGTGCGAGCAGATCAATTCCCGCACGGTCTCACGGCTGACGGAGATGTGCGACGAGCTGCCCCTGCTCGGCCACGACCACCGGATGGACCTCCGAACCGCCTGAACCCGGATCCAAGCTTAAGGCTCGGCGTGCGTGGCCCGCCCCGGGCTCCACAGCCCCAGGTAGCGGCCCAGCGTGGCGAATCCCGCCATGCACAGCAGGGCGTCGAGGATGCCGCGCAGCGCACCGTCATAGGCGTCCTGGGCCGGGACCGCGACCACGGTGATCGCCACGGCGACCGCCACCGACACGACCGCGGCAAAGCGCCACGGCCGCCCGCGCAGGGGCGAGGGCACGAGGATCACGAGCTCCCCGAGGTCGTCGAAGATGTCGCCGGCGTCCCCCGACGCCACCGGTCGCAGCCGCGCCGCCTCCCAGATCGATGGCAACGACGCCACCAACGCGGCGGTGCCCACCGCGGCCGCCACGATCGTGAACGTCACCCAGGTTCCGGACTGAAAGCGCTGGTAGGCGAGCGCGATCGCACCCAGGCTGACCATGGTGACGATCCCACTGAGCACGCCCACCGCGGCCCGGCGCACGATCACGGTCGCCTCGGCGGCCGGCAGCACCCCGGAGCCACGGCGCTGGACCCACCGCAGCGCGGCGAGCATCCCAGCGACGAACGAGACCTGGGAGAAGACGATCGCGAGCACGGTGGCAACCCGGCCGATGACCGGGCCGCCCCTGGGAGCCGCCCCGAAGGCCGAGTCCGAGGTGACGAAAGCCATGCCGAAGAGGGCCCCGGCCAAGGCCAGGGCGCCGAACCCGTACGCGGCGGCCCGGCGCGCACGGGTGCTGCCGAGCTCGTCGGCGAACTGGCGGGCCAACGCGCCGGGCTCGCCGAGCTGTGCCTGCGGATCGCAGGCGAGATGATCGGCGTACTCGGCGAGGATGCGACCGCGCAGGCGCCCGCGGATGCCCACCGCGCTCAGCTCTCGCCCGAGCCGGCTCTCGAAATCGGCGCTCATACCAGCACCGCCTCGACCGCGCGGGAGAATTCCCGCCACTCGGTACGGCGAGTGCCGAGCTCGCGCCGGCCGCGCCGCGTGAGCTCATAGATGCGGCGGCGCCGGCCGTCTCCCTCTGACCACTCGCTGCAGAGCAGCCCGGCCGCCTCCAGGCGGTGCAGCGCCGGGTAGACGGTGCCCTCAGGCAGCTCGAGGGCGCCGTCGCTGCGGCGCTTGAGCTTCTCGATGATCGCGTAACCGTGGAGGGGACCGTCGGAGAGGACGGCGAGGATCAGGGCGTCCAGGTGACCTTTGAGGGATTCTGCTCTCATACCTCGCAATGCTAAGCCTAGTGACGCTAGGTGTCAAGCGACGGCGTGTCGGCCTGCGAGCGCCCTAAACTCACTGCGCGATGCCAGGAATCGTTGTGGTCGGCGCCCAGTGGGGCGACGAAGGCAAAGGCAAGGTCACCGACATGCTCGCCGAGCGTGCCGATGCCATCGTGCGCTTTCAGGGCGGCAACAACGCCGGCCACACCATCGTGCGCGAGGGCGTCACCTGGAAGCTGCATCTCATGCCGTCGGGGATCCTGCACCCGGGCAAGCTGTGCGTGATCGGCAACGGGGTGGTCATCGACCCCAAGGTCCTGACCGACGAGCTCGACGAGCTACGCCGGCGCGGCGTGGACACCAGCGCGCTGCGGATCTCGGCCAACGCCCACCTGATCATGCCCTACCACATGCTGCTTGACCACGCCGGCGAGACCAAGCTGGGCAAGCTGGAGATCGGGACCACCCGCCGGGGCATCGGCCCCTGCTACGCCGACAAGGCGGCCCGGCTCGGGATCCGCGTCCAGGACCTGCTCGACGAGAAGATCCTCAAGAAGAAGATCGTCGCCGCGCTGGACCCCAAGCGGCTCTCGCTGCGCCCTTACGCCAAGGACGCCCGGCTGGACCTGCAGTCGATGACCGACGAGTACCTGACCTACGGGCACGTGCTGGAGCCCTACATCGCCGATACCTCGCGCCTGGTCCTCGACCGTCTGGACCGCAACGAGATGGTGGTGTTCGAGGGCGCCCAGGGCGCGATGCTCGATATCGACCACGGCACGTATCCGTTCGTGACCTCATCCAACCCGGTTGCCGGGGCAGCGTGCATCGGAGCCGGAGTGGGGCCCAAGGACATCGACGAGGTGTGGGGCGTGGCCAAGGCCTACGTCACCCGCGTCGGGGCCGGACCGTTCCCCACCGAGATCGAGGGGCCGCTGGCCGACGAGATGCGCGAGCGGGGCGGCGAGTACGGCACCACCACCGGGCGCCCGCGCCGGGTGGGCTGGATGGATCTGGTGGCGCTGCGCTACGCGGCGCGCCTGAACTCCATGACCTCGCTGGCCATCACCAAGCTCGACGTGCTGGCCGGGTTCGACGCCATCCAGGCGTGCGTCCGCTATCGCAACGACGAGGGCGCGGAGTTCAGCCACTTCCCCTACCACCAGACGGTGCTGCACCACGCGGCCGGCGAGTACATCGAGATGCCGGGGTTCACCGAGGACCTCAGCGAATGCCGCTCGGAGTCCGATCTGCCCGACGCCGCGCGCGAGTACCTGCGGTTCGTCGCCGACTTCGTCGGCGTGCCCATCGTGATGGTGGGCGTCGGCCCCGGACGCGAGCAGGTCGTCTGGACCGAGGCCGCCAACAACGTGGCCATCGGACCGCCGACGGACCACGCCACGAGTGCGAGCTGATCGGCCGGCGCCCTTGCGCCGGTCCCGCAGGGCCTAGCTGCGCCAGCGCTCGAGCAGGTCGTCGGCGCCGACCTCGCGCACCATCCGGCCGGGGACGCCCATGACCACGCCGCGGTCCGGGACGTCACGCACGACGACGGCTCCGGCGGCGATGAACGCCTCCTCGCCGATGACGACGCCGGGCGTGAGGACCACGCCCCCGCCGACGCGGCACGCCCGCTTGAGCGTCGCCCCGCGCAGCGGGTACTCGGGCCGGTGCCTGGCCATGGTGTCGTCGTTGGTCATGATCACCCCAGGGCCGATGAACACGTCGTCCTCGACGACGGTCCCGGCGGTGATGTAGACGAGGGTCTGCACCGAGACGCGCGCGCCGACGACCGTGTCGAAGTCCAGGGTGGAGCCACGACCGAGGACCGAACGCTCTCCGAGCACCCCGCGCTCGCGGACCTGGGACTGGTCCCCGATGATCGCCCGATGCCCGATGCTGGCGCCGGCGTAGACGACGGCGCCGCAGCAGATCGTCGCGTCGCCCTCGATAACCAGCTCGCCGAACGCCCCCTCGGCGCTTGACCCGGGGCGCAGGCGGGGCCGCTTGCCCAGCACGGCCCCGTCCTCGACGAGCACCCGTTCGCCCAGTCGGCTGCCGGGATGCACGACGGCGCCCGTGCCCAGGCTGCAACCGGCGCCGATGACCGCGCCGGCGTACACCACGGCGCCGGGCGCCAGGGCCACGTCGTCGGCGAGCACCGCGTCGGCCGACACGAACGCGCCGTCCGGGCGGGCCTGAGGCGGCCGGGGCGGGCTCATCGGGCCACTCCTCGCGCGTCCAGCGACTCCTGGAGGCGCTCGAGCACGCGCACCACGCGCAGGCCGCTGGCGCCGTCCGAGCGCGGCGGTTCCCCGGAGCGGATGGCGTCGATGAAGTGCTCACACTCGACGCGCAGGGGCTCGACGTTGGGGATGCGCGGTGAGAACACATCCCCGCTGCGGGTGATGTACTCGCCGTAGGTCCGCGAGTCCTCGTCGAAGCCCTTGTCATAGACCGTGAGCTTGCGCTCGAGCTCCATGTCGTCAAACGTGGCCATCTTCTGGGAGCCGACGACGGTGAACCGGCGCTCCTTGTGGGGATCGAGCCACGAGAGGTGCAGGTGGGCGGTCAGGCCTGACGGGAAGCGCATGAAGCAGAACACGACGTCCTCGACCCCATTGCGCACGTACGACGCGCCATGGGCCTCGACCTCCTCGGGCTCCTCCTCGGCGAGGTAGAGCACCACCGAGACGTCGTGCGCGCCGAGGCTCCACAGGGCGTTCTCGTCGGCGCGCAGCTTGCCGAGGTTCAACCGGTTGCCGTAGATATAGAAGATCTCATCGCCCAGTTCGCCGGACGCCGCCAGCTCCTTCAGCCTGCGCACGCCCGGGTGGTATTCGAGCAGGTGCCCCACCATCAGGATCCGGCCGGCCGACTCCGCCGCGGCCACGGCCCGCTCCGCGTCGGCGGAGGTGACCGCAAGCGGCTTCTCGACGAAGCAGTGCTTGCCGGCCTCCAGCACCCGCACGGCCAGGTCCGCGTGCGTCGGCACCGGCGTGGCCAGCACGACCGCGTCCAGGTCGGGGTCATTGAGGAGATCGTCGATCTCCGCCGTGGCCCGGGCGGCGGGCAGCGCGCGGGCCAGCCGGTCGCGCGCCGCCTCGTCGGCGTCGCACAGGTAGGTCACCTCCGCGCCGGGGATGGCCGCGAAGTTGCGCGCCAGGTTCGGACCCCAGTAGCCCAGACCGACGACGCCGACCGACAGGGGCCGGGTCACCGCTGGCCCCGCGGCTGCACAGACGGGCTCATGGCCGCAGGAGTCTAGACACCGCGACCGGCGTCACGCCGACAGGCCGGCCAACGCCGCGACGACCCGCTCACCGGCGTGGCCGTCGCCATATACCGGCGGGGACGCCGTCGGTACCTCGCGCTCAAGGGCGGCCAGAACCCGTTCGAGATCGAGGTCGGCGAGCACGTTCCACCCCAGCTCCACCGTCTCCGTCCACTCGGTGTTGGCGCGCAACGTGACGCACGGCACGCCGGCCAGGTACGCCTCCTTCTGCAGCCCGCCGGAGTCGGTGATCGCCGCGCGCGCGTTGCACAACAGCGCCGTGAGCTCGAAGTAGCCCAGCGGCTCGGTCAGCGTCACGCCCGCCGCCTCGGCCAGGCGATCGCGCAGCCCCGCGCTGCGCAGCCGCGCGTCGGTGCGGGGATGGAGCGGCAGCACCACGGGGAGCGGCAGCCCCGTGAGCACCTCCACGAGTCGAGCCAGGCGCTCGGGGTCATCGACGTTGCCGGCCCGGTGTGCGGTCGCCAGTAGATAGCTCCCGGGCTCGACGCCCCGCGCCGCCACCAGGTCCGTGCGCTCGCGCGCCTGGGGCTGGATCGCCATGGCCACGTCCACCATGACGTCCCCGACGAGCTCGGCACGACCGGCCACCGCCTCGTGGCGCAGATTCGTCATCGCCACCTCGGTCGAGCAGAGCAGCAACGCGCTGGCGTGATCGGTCAGGACGCGGTTGAGCTCCTCGGGCATGGAGCGGTCAAACGAGCGCATCCCGGCCTCCACGTGGGCCACCGGGACCCGGGCCTGCGCGCCGGCCAGCGCGCCCGCCAGGGTGGAGTTCGTGTCGCCGTAGACCAGGACCGCGTCGGGCGCCTCCTCTCCGAGCACCGGCTCCAGCGCCGCGAGCATGCGCGCGGTCTGCGAGCTCGCGGTCCCGAGGTTGATGGCGAGCTGGCGGTCGGGCGCCGGCAGGCCCAGCTCCGCGAAGAACACCGCGGACAAGCTGTCGTCGAAGTGCTGGCCGGTGTGGACCAGGATCTCCTCGTGCTCCCGGCGCAGGTTCGTTGACACCGCGGCCGCCTTGATGAACTGCGGCCGGTTTCCGATGACGGTCAGAACCTTCATGGCAAGAGAGGCGGCGGCGCGGTCTCAGACGCGCAGCTGCTCGGCGATGCGCGCGCTGACCGCGTCGCGCGTGCGGTCAGAGACCGGCCGCAGACCCGGGTACTCGTGGCCGTCGATCGACGCCACCGTCTGGACCTCACGCACGGTGGAGGCGAGGAATATCTCCTCGGCGTCGTAGAGCTCCTCCAGCGTGCACGGCCGCTCCTCGGCGCCGGTCACCTCGATGACGAGCGCCCGGGTGATCGAGGCCAGGATGTGCTCGTCCAGCGGCGGCGTGAGCAGCCGCCCGTCCCTGACGTAGAAGATCGAGCTCGTGGGCGCCTCCAGCACCCGGCCGTGCGGGGTGACGAGCAGCGCCTCGTCGTAACCCTGCTCGCGCGCGAGGCGCCCGGCCAGCATGTTGGCGGCGTAGGAGAGTGACTTGATGCCGTCCAGGATCCGGGTCGGCGAGTAGGTGATCGACATCAACCGTGCGTCGTCGGCCACGCTCACCATCGGCTCGGTGAGCAGGATCCGGCGGCCGCCGCGCGTGATCATGATCCGCAGACATTGGTGGTCAGGGCCGGTGCCGGCCTCCGCCAAGAGCCGGAAGCTGTCGGCGCGGACGGACTCGAGGTCGACCGGAAGGCGGAGGTTGGCGGCCGAGCGCTCCATGCGCGCGAGGTGCGCGTCGAACGCGTACGGCATGCCGTCATAGACGCGGATCACCTCGAAGACCCCGTCACCGCGGACGAGACCCTCGTCGGTGACCGGGATCATCGCGTCGGCGGCCGCCATGATCTCGCCATCCAGCGAGGCCAGCGAGGTCGGACCGGTGGGGCTCATCCGCGCACAGGCTAGTGGTTGGCGGCGGCCCGCTCGGACCACTCCGGGCGCGTCCAGATCTCGGCCAGGCGGATCACCGTGGCCGCCGCCGCGGCCATGTCCTGGATCGAGGCCCATTCGCGCACCGAGTGGTACTCGTGACCGCCGGTGAAGATGTTGGGGGTGGGCAGACCCATCTCCGACAGCCGGGACCCGTCGGTCCCGCCCCGGGCAGGCACCCGCACCGGCTCGACGCCCTCGGCGCTGATCGCCGCCTCGGCGGCCTCCACCACGAACGGGACCGGATCGATGTACTCGCGCATGTTGCGGTACTGGCGACGCACCTGGAAGTCCAGCGTGGCCCGCGGCGCGCGCGCCATCACCTCGCGGGCGGTCCGGTCGAACAGCGCGACGTGCTCGGCGAGGCGCTCCTCATCGAAGTCGCGGACGATCGCCCGGATCTCGGCGGTCGCCGCGCTGCCGGTGAGGCGCGAGACGTGGATGAACCCCTCGCGCCCGGCGGTCGTGTCCGGCGTGAGGCGATCCGACGGCAGGCCCGCGACGATGTCGGCGGCCAGCCGCAGCGCACTCACGAGCTTCCCGGTCGCGTAGCCGGGGTGCACGTCGACCCCGTGGATCGTGATCACGACCTCCTGCGCTGAGAACGTCTCGTCGGTGAACTCGCCGATCTCCGAGCCGTCCATCGTGTAGGCGCACAGCGCCCCGAAGCGCTCGATGTCGAACAGCGTGGCCCCCTCGCCGATCTCCTCGTCGGGCGTGAAGGAGACGCGGAGGGTGGGACGCGGGAGCTCCGGGTGGGCGGCGAGATGGGCCACCGCCGAGACGATCTCGGCCACCCCCGCCTTGTCGTCGGCGCCGAGCAGCGTGTCACCGCTGGAGGTGACGATGTCATGCCCGACCTTGGTCGCGAGCTCGGGCATCGTCTGGGGGTCGAGCCGCGTGCCCTGGCGCGGGAGCTCGATCACGCCGCCGTCGTACTCGCGATGCACGATCGGCTCCACACCGGCGCCCGGAGCGTCCGGGCTGGTGTCCATGTGGGCGATGAGACCGATGACCAGGCCGTTGCCGGCGTTGCCTGGGAGCGTCGCGGTGACGTAGCCGTTGCCGTCCAGCGCTGCGTCGCCGAGACCCGCCGCCGCGAGCTCCTCCACGAGCACGCGGCCCAGGTCCAGCTGACCGGGCGTACTGGGGGACTGGCGGCGGTCGTCCGCGGACTGAGTGTCGATGCGGACGTAGCGCTCGAAACGGCGCAGGAGATCAGGCGCCAGCGCCTCGGCGAGCTCAGAGGTGTAGGGCAGGCTCATCGACCACTCAGTAAACCAGTGGCGCTGTGCGAGTGGTTGGTCCGTCGTCAGACGGGGTAGCTCTTGAGGGCTGGAACCATCAAGAAAGGGAAGGGATGCAAATGCTGCTGGCTCTTGCCATCGTCCTGCTCATCATCGCCATCGCCGGCGGTGTGATCATTCACCCGATCATCTTCGCGCTGGCGCTGGTCGCGCTGGTCATGTTCTTCACCGGGAGCCGCGGGGCCCGCGTCTAGCGCTCTCGCAACTGCTTGCGCTCCACGGGGGCGGGTAGCCCGCCCCCATGGAGGCTCCCAGGCTTCAGTGGAGCGCAGCAGAGGTTCGTGACGACACGCTCACGGTGCCGATCGACGGCGACCGGCCCAAAGGCTGGAAGGCGACGTTCGAGCGGACCGTGAGGCTGTTGGGCGGCGGCAGGTGGGGCGAGGTGTCCGTCAAGGGGGCGAAGGTCAAGGTGGCGGACGTGTCCGAGGGCAGCGAGGAGGAGTTGCGGTTCTTCCTGGAGGGCGCCGTTCAGCAGGCCAATGCGGCACATGTGGACCCGGACGACGCCGATGACACGGCAGACGAGCCCGACGACGAGGACGCGGACGGCGACGATCCCGACGCACGCATGACCTCGCGTTTCCGGGACTTCGGCTCCGAGGGGTAGATGAGCAACACAGCCACGTCGACGCTCGCTCGGCGAGGCCGTCTCCGACGATCGGACTGCTCGAGCGCGGGCATCGACCGCCGGCGGCACGGACGCGGGTTCAGCTACACGGGCCCGGCCGGCCGTCGCCTGCGCGATCCCGAGACGCTCCTGCGCATCAAGGAGCTGGCGATCCCACCCGCTTGGGAGGACGTCTGGATCTGCCCCGACCCGCTGGGGCATCTCCAGGCCACGGGCGTCGACGCCGCCGGGCGCAAGCAGTACCTGTATCACCCACGCTGGCGCGAGGCGCAGGACCGCAAGAAGTTCGAGCACATGGTGGAGTTCGCCCGTGCGCTGCCTAGCCTGCGCCGGCGGGTTCTCCGTGCGCTGCGGACGGGCGACGGGGCGGACGAGAAACGGGTCCTCGCGTGCGCGATCCGCCTGCTCGACGTCGGGTTGTTCCGCGTCGGCTCCGAGGAGTACGCGGACGACGAGGGCGGGATCGGCCTGGCCACCGTGCCCAAGGACGGCGTCACCGTGTCCGCGTCCGAGCTCGTGTTCGATTATCGGGCCAAGGGCGGGCTGCGCCGGGTGCAGGCGGTCCAGGACCCGCCCGTCATCGACGTGATCACCACGCTCAAGCGCCGCCGCGGCGGCGATCAGCTGCTCGCCTACAAGGAGCGCGGCCGTTGGCACGACGTGCGCTCCGAGCAGATCAACGAGCACCTCAAGGACCTGATCGGCGACGAGTACTCGGCGAAGGACTTCCGGACCTGGAACGCAACCGTGCTCGCCGCGGTCTCGCTTGCTGCCGACGGGCGAGCGGCCACATCCGCGGCGGCCCGCAAGCGCGCGATCAACGGCGCGGTCCGGGGCGTTTCGGAGGTGCTGGGCAACACGCCCGCGGTAGCGCGGCGCTCATATATCGACCCCCGCGTGTTCGATCGCTACCTCTCGGGATGGACGATCGGCGGAGAGCTCGATCGGATCGGCGCGCTGCGCGGCCCCGACGACCGCCGGCGCACGCGGCTGGAGCACGCGGTGCTCGATCTGCTGGATGACGACCACGCCTCGGCGGCCGTCGAGCGCTTCGACGGCAAAGCCAAAGCTGCATAAGGCCGTCCCCCCATCCGTCCGGAAAACACAGGATCTACCAGGGAAGACGGGTGCGCTGTGATACAACACATGCTGTCTGCGACTTTGGGAGGTCAGCGATGGCGGTCACGTCTCCGCCTGTCTTGGCCGTCGGCTCGGGAGAGCTGTTCGATCGTTGGTATCAGGACCAGGATGTCCGCGCTCGCGATGCGCTGATCGAGCGTTTTCTACCCCTCGCGCGCAAGTTGGCGCGCCGATATGCGGGCTCCAACGAGCCTTATGACGACCTGGTGCAGGTCGCCAGCCTGGGCTTGGTCAAGGCGGTCGAGCGCTTCGATCCCACCCGCGGCTTTGCCTTCACGTCGTTTGCCGTGCCGACGATCGTCGGCGAGCTCAAGCGCTACTTCCGCGACAGCGCCTGGGCCCTGCACGTCGACCGCAGCGCCCAGGAGCTGGCCCGCAAGATCGCGGACGCCCGCCGCGAGGTGAGCCTTCGCCAGGGACGCTCGCCGACCGTGCCCGAGCTGGCCGAGTACCTCGAGATCTCAGAGGAGCAGGTGCTGGACGGCCTGCAGACGAACGAGGCCTACGACACCGTCTCGCTTGACGCGCCCCGCGCCGGTGACGAGGAGGCGGAGAACCGCATCGAGGCTCTGGGCACGCAGGATGACCGGCTCGATCTCGTCGACGACCAGGCGACAGTGTTCGCGGCGGCGCAGCACCTGCCCGAGCGCGAGCGCCGGATCCTGTACCTGCGCTTCGGGGAGGACCTCACCCAGGCCGAGATCGCCCGTCGCATCGGCGTCTCGCAGATGCAGGTGTCGCGCCTCCTGCGCAAGTCCGTACAGCGGCTGCGCGATCTGACCCAGGAGCGCCCCCAGCCAGCCTGAGCGCCGGCCCGCCGGCAGCGCGGGGGCTAGTGCTCTTTGACGTGCATGCGGAGCGTCGTCCCCGACGTTCCGCTGCGCAGCTCCACCAAGTCGCAAAGCTGGTTGATGAGCCACAGCCCCCGGCCTTGGAGCGCGTCAGCGGCCGGGCGACGGCGGCCGGCCATCACGTCGGGGATCCCCGACGGTGAGCTGACCTCGGTCACGACCTCGTCTCCCTCGTGCCAGATCCGGGTCATGCACGTCACGTTGCCGTGCTTCACCGCGTTGCTGGCGGCCTCGTTGATCGCGAAGACCAGGTCGGAGCGTCGCTGCGCGCTCAGCGATCCGAGCACCGGATCGTCGGCGATGGCACGGCGCAGCTCTTTCAGGCTCCCGTCGAGCGGATGCTCGGAGACCGGCCCCGTCGGGTCCTCGAGAGGCCACAGCTCCCCGAACCTGGTGCTGAGTGGGTCGGTGTAGGCCGTTCCGGCGCGCCGCCGGCCGCGCTCGACGACCGTGGGGTGGGTCATCTCGACGGCCGCGAGGATGTCCTCGTCCAGTCGGCTGGCGTCAAACGGCGACATGACCGTGGCGTCGGAGCCGGCCAGCGCGTGATTGACGAGGGCCTCGTGACGCAGGGCCTCGACGGCCTCGGCATGGGTGCGCCCGGGCCAGACCACCTCGGCCACGATCCGGGCATGACCGTCGTGGGACTCCACCCACTCCTCGATCATCGACAGCAGGCAGCTCGGGTTGCGTGCCACCTGCTCCACGTCCACGAGGCGGACATCGGGCATCTCGTCAGCGAGCGCCTCGCGCACGTGCGCGAGATGACGACCGGGGAGCGCCACCAGGACGGGCTCGCCCGCGGCCGCCGCCTCCTGCAGGAATGCGTGCACGGCAGCCTCGAACTCGGCCTCGTCGCGGTACATGAGAGCTTCATGCACAAATCCGGGCGCCGGACTGTGCGAGGATGTGCGCGCGTCGGCCAAAGAATCTCCCGCTATGAGTACCGTTTCCTGGTCCTGCCACTTCCAAACCTGACGTTGGGCAGAACTGACCACAACACGGTACGCCCGAGATCAGTAGGCTCGTCATCACCGTGCAGAATCAGTTCCAGGTAGAAGTCCGCCGAAATGGTGCGGCCGCCGTGGTGGCGGTCACCGGAGAGCTCGATCTGGCCTCGGGTCCCGAGCTCGAAGCGGAGCTCGATCAGCTGACCGGACCGGACATCCAGCTCGTCGTGATCGACCTCCGCGCCCTGGATTTCATGGACTCCACGGGTCTCAGCATCCTCGTTCGAGCCCACCAGCGGCTCGCCGGTGAGGGCTGCGAGATGGGCCTGGTCAAGGGTTCACAGCAGGTACAACGCCTGCTGGATCTCACGGGCGTGGCGGAGCGCCTGCGTCTCGTCGACGCGCCCGAGGAACTGCTCGACCCGCGCTGAGTGGCGCCGCTTCAGCGACGGTGGTCGATCACGATCACCCGTAGAAGCTCGGCGTCGCCGGCCTCCTGCACCGAGACCTGATCGGACAGCAGGACCAGCGGCGAGGCAGGGTGATCGGTGGCCTGGGTGTCCAGGCGCGAGCCGGTGCCCTTGCGGAACGGGCCGACGACCAGCTCCAGCCGCCGGTCCTGGGCGGCAAGGCGCGCTTCGATCCGCTGCCCCTCCGCGGCGGTGGAGGCGTGCGCCGCCAAGGTGTCGGTCACGAGGTAGACGTCGGAGAAGCGGTCGAGCGAGAAGTGGGCGGTGGCCGCCAGCGTGCGCGCCAGCCGCCCGAGTACGCCCGGCAGAAGCGTCACCGGCGACAACGAGACGATGACTTCGCCCTCGCCGTCCTTCGACGGCGTCATGTCCCCGTCGCCGGCGGCGGCGGGCGGCGCCTCGAACAGCCTGCGACCGTCGCGACGGACGGAGAAGTCCATGCGCACCTCGGTCCCACCGCCCGGGGCGGAGCTGAACTGGACGTCCTCGGTGAGCGCCCGGATGACCGAGAGGCCAATCCCCTGGCTGACATCCCCTGCCGGCGGCGGTGCGGGCATGCCGACGCCCTCGTCGCTGACGCGGACGCTGAAACGGTCGTCGGTGACGAAGAGCCCGACCTCCATGGGACCGGGCTCGCCGCCGTAGGCATGGAGGACAACGTTGTTGCAGGCCTCGCTGACGGAGGTCTTGAGGTCGTCGAGCAGCTCGGGATCGATCGACAGGAGTTCGGCGACACCGCCGAGCATCCCGCGAACGATCGTCAGGGTCTGTGGCCTGCTCTCAAGACGCAGGCGAACGGTTGAGCCTTCAGCCATCACCTCAGCACAGAGCAGGTTCCCACGCGCCCACGCCGACAAACAGGCGTTGGGCGCTTTGAAGGCCCAGCCGCTTGCGAATTCAGCCCTCTGTGATCTCGGTCAAATGCGCGACCGCGCGCCGCAGAATGCGACTGACCTGCATCTGCGACACCCCGATGTGATCGGCGATCTGGGTCTGTGTCAGGTCGTGCACGAAGCGCAAGGTCAGCACCTCGCGCTCCCGTTGGGGGAGTTGCCGGGCCGCCGCTGTGATGGTGACGCGGTCGTCGGCGGACTGCAGACTGGGATCGAGATCTCCGAACGATTCGACCATAGTCCCACTTTCGCCCTCTCCGTCGTCGTACGGGGCGTCGAGCGAGGAGGCGTGGTGGGCGCGCGAGGTCTCCAGAGCGTCGAGAACATCTTCGATATCGAACTCCAGATATTGCGCCAGCTCGGGCACGGTGGGGGCGCGGTTCAGGCGACTGGAGAGAGCCTGCTGGGCCTCTTCGACCTTGACCGCGCGCTCCTGCGCGCCGCGGGGCACGTGAACGGCCCAGCCGAGATCACGGAAGTAGCGCTTGAGCTCTCCGAGGATCGTCGGCACGGCAAATGACGAGAAGGCGGTGCCGCGCTCGAGGTCGTAGCGGTCGATCGCCTTGACCAGACCGAGGCTTGCGACCTGCAGGAGGTCGTCGAACGGCTCGCGAGCTCCGCTGTAGCGGCGGGCAAGCTTACGGACGAGGGGGAGGAACCGCTGGACGAGCTCGTCGCGAGCTTGGCGGTCGCCGGCTTGCTGCCAACGAACGAAGAGGATTTCGTTACCGACGTGACCGAGAGCGCCGGTGCGCTTGAGCCGGCGCTGTTGCTGCGGGGGGGAACTGGTGGCAGTGCTCATGGTGGAGTGCCATTACCCCATTCCTGCCCGACTCAATCACGTGCGCGGCTTTCTCACGTTTTTCTGTCTTACCCTGGCCGCTCGGCCCGCGGGCGGCGCGGCGTCAGGCTCAGGCGCATCCAGCGCGGCCGGCGAGAGCAGCGCGGCCGGTCCCGGCGCCGCCGGCCTCGGCGGCGGCTTTGCGGGCGGAGGCGGCGGCGGGGCCGGCGCCTCGTTCGGCACCGTGGCCGGCGTCAAGGGCAAGACGATCCTTCTGACCGGCACGTCGGGCAACACGGCATCGCCACAGATCGCTGCGCGCCGGCCGCGCCCGGTGACGGACGCGGCGGAGCGGCCGGGACAGTGACGGTCCTGGCCCGTGGACCGGGGAGACGCACCGATTAGCCTCACTCGAGGTTTTGCGTCTCCCCCGCCTGCGCCCCGACCTCTCGCCATTTCGCGACAGCCGCGATCTGCGGCTGGTCGTGGGCGGCAGCTTCGTCTCGAACCTGGGCGCACAGGCGACGCTCGTGGCGCTGCCGTTCCAGCTCTACCTGCTCACGAAGTCGGCGCTGGTGGTCGGCCTGCTCGGGGCCGTGGAGCTGGTCCCGCTCGTCTCGATGGCGCTGCTGGGAGGTGCGATCGCGGACCGCATGGACCGCCGCCGTCTGCTGTTGCTCACCCAGTTCGGGCTCGTGGCGACCGCTGGCGGTCTCGCCCTGCTGCCGGCGCTGGGACAGCCGCCGGTGGCGGCCCTGTACGCGCTGGGCGGGCTGCTCGCGGGGTTCAACGCGCTGCAGAACGTCGCGATCTCCGCCCTGATCCCCAACCTGATCGACCGGCCGCGGCTGCCGCGCGTGCTGGCCGTCAGCTACGGGCTCTCGGCGCTCTCGATGGTGCTCGGGCCCGGACTGGGCGGGCTGCTGATCGCCGCCGTCGGGGTCCAGGCGGCGTACGTGGTGGACGCCGCGAGCTGCCTCGCCGTCGTGTTCACGGTGCTCCTCATCGCTCCGCAGCCTCCGATCGTGGTCGGCGAGCAGCCCAAGGTGCTGGCCTCGATCGGCGAGGGCCTGCGCTACGTGCTCGGCAACCGCGCGCTGGTCGGCTCGTTCGCCATCGACCTGGTGGCGATGACGTTCGGGATGCCGCGCGCCTTGTTCGCGGTCCTGGCCGTCAGCGTATTCCACGCGGGCGCGGCGGGGACCGGAGCGCTGTATGCGGCCGTCCCGGCGGGAGCGACCGTTGCCGCGCTGCTCACCGGCTGGATCAACCATGCCCGGCGGCTCGGGCTTGTGGTCATCTGGGCGGTGACGGTGTGGGGCGTCGCGGTCTCGCTGGCCGGGCTGATGCGCTCCCTGTGGCCGGCCGTGGCGCTGCTGGCCATCGCCGGCGCGGCCGACTCGATCTCCGCTGTCTGCCGCTCCACGATCAACCAGACAGTCACGCCCGACCACATGCGCGGGCGGATGTCGGCTGCGTTCTCGCTGGTGGTGACCGGCGGCCCGCGGCTCGGCGACATCGAGTCCGGCAGCGTGGCGGGCGCCGCGGGCGTGCGCTTCTCGGTCGTGTCCGGCGGGCTGCTGTGCATGCTCGGCGTGGTGGTGATCGCGCTCGCCTTCCCGGCGCTGCGCCACTACGACACCGCGGATTGGACCTCCGCGCCCACGGCTGGCACCACGGATCGGATCGGCGAGACGGTGGAGGCCGTCGAGCTAACGTGAATCAGGCCATGAGCGACTCCGCGGGTTACTTCGACGACGACTCCGTGATCCGCAGGGTCCTGCGCGAGCGGGCGCTGGGCCTGTCGGGCCCGCGGGCGCTGCTGATGCAAGCCGCCCATCCTCTGGCCGTCGCCGGGCTGCTGGCCCACTCCGACGCGCTGGAGGACCCGTACGTCCGCCTCGCGCGCACCGCCAAGATCATGAGCCTGATCACGTTCGGCTCCCGCGCCGAGGCCGACGGGGCGACGCGCCGGGTGCGCGCGATGCACCGCGCCGTGCGCGGGCGCCTGCCCGAGGCGGTCGGGCGCTATCCGGCCGGCGCGCCGTATCGCGCCGATGACCCGGAGCTCCTGATGTGGATCCTCTACAGCCTCGTCGACTCCGCGATCGTGGTCTACTGCGCCTATGTCGGGCGCCTGAGCGCGACGGACCGCGCGGCTCTGTGGGAGGACTACAAGGTGGTGGGCCGGCTGTTCGGGCTGCGGCGCGGCCAGATGCCGGCGACGTTGGCCGATCTTGAGCAGTACGGCCGGGGGATGCTGTCGGGGGACAGGCTGTTCGTGGGGGACTGGGCGCGCCGCCGCGCGAGGGAGATCGTGCTCGAGCCGCCGGTGAGGCCGATCGCGCGGCCGCTGGTGGAGACGGTCAACTTCATCACCATCGCGCTGCTTCCCGACGAGATCCGCGCGCAGTACGGCTTCTTCCCGTTGCCCCCGGCAACGGTGCGCAAGGCGCTGGTCGGCGCCGGCGCCGCGTATGTGCGCCGCGGGGTACTGCCGGTCCTGCCCGCCCACATCCGCGAGGTGCCGGCGGCGCGCCAGGCCGCCTGAGCAGACGCGATGACCAGGATCGCCGTCATCGGCCACGTCGAGTGGGTCCAGTTCCTCCGGGTGGAGCACTTCCCCGTCCCCGGGGAGATCCAGGCGGCGCACCGCGAGTCGACTCACGCCGGCGGCGGGGCGGTGGTGGCGGCCGCGATTCTTTGCGAGCTGGGCGCCGAGGTGGACTTCTACGGGGCTGTCGGCAGCGACGCCCTCGGCGACGCGGCGGTGAGCGAGCTGACCGAGCGCGGCATGACCGTGCACGCTGCGCGGCGCCCCGGACCCACGCGCGAGGTTCTCACGCTGCTTGACCGCAACGGCGAGCGCACGATCCTTCCCATCGGCGAGCGTCTCCAGCCCGAGGGCGACGACGTCCTCGATTGGGACCGCGTGGCCGACGCCGACGGCGCGTACATCACCGCGGGTGACCAGGGCGCGCTGAAACGTGCGCGGGCAGCACGCGTGCTGGTCGCCACGCCCCGGCTACGCGAGCGCCTTGACGACCGCACCGTGCAGATCGACGCGCTGATCTTCAGCGCCTCTGACGCGACCGAGGTCTCCTGGGCCGAACGGCTGCGCTCAGAGTCGCGCCTGATGGTCGCCACCGAGGGCGCCGACGGGGGGCGCTGGTGGGGAGCGTCCGAAGGCCGCTGGGCGGCGGTGCCGCCGCCCGGGCCGGTGCGCGACAGCTACGGCTGTGGCGACGCCTTCGCCGCCGGGGTCACCTACGGCCTGGCCGCCGGGAAACCCGTCGCGCAGGCGTGTGCGATCGGAGCCCGCTGGGGCGCGGAGATGCTCACCCGCGTCGGCGCGCCCTGACCCTCGGCGCCGCTCACAGATCGGTGTGACGGGGCGCATACCGGTGGTGGAGCATCAGCGCGTTGCCGTCCGGGTCGGCGAAGAACGCCATGTGGCACACGCCTGTGTCGAGCACCTCGCCGCGGAAGGTCACGCCGTCCCCCTCGAGCTGCGTGCGCGCCTGCGCGACATCGTCCACGTGCAGGGCCACCGGGCCGAGCGACGGGTGGTGTTCCATCCCCATCTTCTCCGAGTCGATGATGCTCAGCGTGAGATTGCCGGTCTCAAACTCGGCGAACCCGCGATCGGGCATATGGACCGAGCGCGGCAGGCCGAGCGTCTCCCCGTAGAACACCATCGCGCGATCGAAGTCAGTGGTCTGGAAGGCGACGAAATCGACCCCCTTGACCATCCCGTCTGTCGCTCCCATCTCGGTCTCCTCCTGTCGGTGTGAGGCGTGCTTTTCACAGTGTGACGTCCGCGGCGGATGCGAACATATGTTCGTGCCGGATGAGCCCACGATACTGCACGCGGACCTCGACGCGTTCTATGCCTCGGTGGAGCAGCGGGACAACCCGGCGCTGCGCGGGCGCCCGGTCATCGTGGGCGGCGGCGTGGTGCTCGCGGCCAGCTACGAGGCCAAGGCGTGTGGGGTGCGGACGGCGATGGGAGGCGCGCGGGCACGGGCGCTGTGCCCGCGCGCGGTCGTCGTGCCTCCGCGGTTCGCCGCCTACACGGAGGCGAGCAAGGATGTGTTCGCGGTGTTCGAGCGGACGTCTCCGCTGGTGGAGGCCCTCTCGATCGACGAGGCCTTCCTCGACGTTCGGGGCATGCGGCACATCTCGGGCACGCCGACCGAGATCGCGGTGCGCTTGCGCGCGGAGATCTGTCAGG
Source organism: uncultured Actinomycetota bacterium (assembly GCA_963708835.1). Lineage (GTDB taxonomy): Bacteria > Actinomycetota > Thermoleophilia > Solirubrobacterales > Solirubrobacteraceae > Palsa-465. The sequence continues at coordinate 1,304,968 of CAVPUB010000007.1, forward strand.
AGGTGGGGCTGGCCATCACGGTCGGCCTGGCCTGCACGAAGTTCCTGGCTAAGGTGGCCAGCGGCGTGGCCAAGCCCGACGGCCTGCTCGTCATCCCCGCCGGTGGGGAGCTGGCCTTCCTGCACCCGCTGCCGGTCGAGCGGCTGTGGGGGGTGGGCAAGGTGACGGCGGCCAAGCTGCATGCCCACGGACTGACCTCGGTGGGACAGGTTGCGCGGTTGGGCGAGGAGACCCTCGTCTCGATGCTGGGACGGGCGTCGGGCCGCCAGCTCTACGCGCTCGCGCACAACCGGGACCCGCGTCGGGTGACGCGACGGCGCCGGCGGCGGTCGATCGGGGCGCAGCGGGCGCTCGGCCGGCGGCGGCGGTCGCCGGCGGAGCTGGACGCGTCGCTGATGACCCTGGTCGATCGCGTCTCGCGGCGCATGCGCACCGCGGGGCGGGCGTGCCGGACCGTCGTGCTGCGGCTGCGCTTCGACGACTTCTCGCGCGCGACCCGCTCGCACACGATGGCCGAGGCGACGACGCGCACCTCGACGTTGCTGCGCATCGCCCGGGGGCTGCTGGCCGCGTCGGGCGCCGTGATCGCGCAACGCGGGCTCACGCTCATCGGGATCGCGCTGACCAACCTGTGTGACGCCAAGGCGATCCAGTTGGCGCTGCCGTTTGACCGCGCCGCCGGGCTGGACCGCGCGATCGACGAGTTGCGTGACCGCTTCGGCTCGAAGGTCATCTCGCGTGGGACGCTGGTGGGACAGGAGGTGGACATATGGGTGCCGCTGCTGCCCGACTGAGCCTGGGACGGGACCTCAGAGGCTGGCGAGGCGCTCGCGCAGGAAGCGGACCTCCGCGTCGGCCTCGGTCAGCTCGAGGGCGCGGCGGTAGGCGGCCGCGGCCTCCGCCGGGCGGTCCAGGCGGCGCAGCAGCTCGGCCCGGGTCGAGTGGAGGTAGCGATACCCGTCAAGGCTGAGGCCGTCCACGATGGCCAGCGCCTCGTCGGGCGCGCCGGCCTCCGCCACCGCGACGGCTCGGTTGAGCTCGACGACCGGCGAGCCGGTGAGTCGGGACAGCTGTGCGTAGAGCGCGCCGATCTCCCACCAGTCGATGGGGTCCTCGACCTGCAGCGACGCGATCGCGGCCTGGAGCACGTAGGGGCCGCGACCGTGGAGCGCCAGAGCGCGGTCGAGGTGCGCGCGGCCGGCGGCGATCTGGTCGGCGTCCCAGAGGGTCCGGTCCTGGTCGGCGAGGCGGACGAGCTCGCCGTCGACGAAGCGGGCGCGACGGCGCGCGTGGTGCAGGCGCATCAGTGCGAGCAGGGCGTCGACCTCGGCCTCGTCGGGCATCAGCTCGGCGAGCACGGTGCCCAGGACGATCGCCTCTGACGCCAGGTCGACGCGGCCGCCGTAGCCCTCGTTGAAGATGAGATAGATGACCGCCAGGACGGCGCTCAGGCGCTCCGGGAGCAGGCGCGCGGGCGGCACGCTGAACGGGATGCCCGCCACCTTGATCTTCGTGCGAGCACGGGAGAGGCGACGCTTCATCGTCTCCGGCGAGACGAGGAAGGCGCGTGCGATCTCGTCGTTGGTGAGGCCGCCGAGGGTGCGCAGGGTCAGGGCCACCTGGGCCTCGGTCGAGAGGGCGGGGTGACAGCAGGTGAAGAGCAGCTCCAGCCGCTCGTCCCCGATCTGATCGGAGCCGAGTTCGTTCACGTCATCCTCCACGGCTTCCTCGCGTTCAAGCAGGCGGGCCTTGGCCGCCAGCGTGCGCTCGCGGCGGATCCGGTCGATCGCCCGATTGCGCGCGGTGGTGATCAGCCAGGCGACGGGGTTCTCCGGCGTGCCCTGGCGGGGCCAGCGCTCGGCGGCGATGGCAAAGGCCTCCTGGGCGGCGTCCTCGGCGAGCGCGAAGTCGCCGAGGTAGCCGACCAGGGACGCCACCACGCGGCCCCAGTGCCGCCGGAAGACGCTGTCCAGCACGGGCTCGGGTCAGCCGTGCACCAGGGGGCGGACCTCAACCGACCCGCCCAGGCGAGCCGCCGGAATACGTGCGGCCAGCTCGATCGCCGCATCGAGGTTGTCCAGCTCGAAGAGGTAGTAGCCGGCGAACACCTCCTTGGTCTCCGCGAACGGACCGTCGGTGGTGAGCGTCTGACCGTCATCGACGCGCACCGTGGTGGCCGTGGCGACGTCCTCCAGCTGACCGCCGTCGAGGCACGAGGGCTCGTCGCGCAGCGCGTAGTACTCGGCGCTCATGGCCTCGAGCTCGCCGTTGTTGAGGTGGTCGATCATGCCGGGCGTGGTATAGACGAGCAGGGCGTACTTCATGTGGACCTCCGTGGGAAGTGGGCCTATGTCGTCTCAGAGACGAACGAGGCGGCGCGCAGGGGACACTATGCCGTCCCGACGCCCACCAGCACCGGCCCCACGGGCTCGTGCTCCAGCCGGGATGCCGCCTCCCGGCCCGCCTGATCACCGGCGAACCGCGCGACCAGCCGGATGGCCACGTCAAGCCCCGCCGCCGGCCCGCCGCCGGTGACGACGCTGCCGTCGTCGACCACGCGCGCTTCGCGGCGCACGTCGGCGCCCGCGGCCTCCAGGTCGCCCAGGGCGTTGCGGTTGGTGACGGCCGGGCGCCCCACCAGCAGGCCGGCGCGCGCCAGGAGCATCGCCCCGGTGCACACCGACGCCACCACCGTCCCCGCCGCATGGAGCGCGGCCAAAGCGTCCGGCAACTGGCCCTCGCACTGGTCGCGCACCCCGGCCGCGGCGTCCAGCCAGCCGCCGCCCGGGACGATCACCAGCCCCGGGGAGTCACCCAGCTCCGCGTCCACCCGCATCACCAGGCCGTGGGCGGAGTGCACGGTCGCGGCGTGCCCGGCCGGGCGCACGACGCGCGTGGGGAATCCGGCCGCGGTGAGGATCTCCAGCGGCGCGATGGCATCCAGGTCGTCAAAGCCGTCGAAGACGACCACTTCTGTGAGGGGAAGAGTGCTGTGCTCGGTCATGGCGCCATCGTGAGGCCGCTGGGCGCGTCTCGCAAGTGGCAGAAATGCCATGTATCGTAAGATTCATGCCAACCGAGCCCCGACGGCCCTCGCGCGGGGCTCACCGCGTGGTCGCGCTGGCCCTGGACAGCGTGGTCCTGCTGGATCTGGCGGCGCCCACCCACCTCTTCGGCCACTGCGGCGCGCCCCAGTACGCGTTCACGCTGGCGGGCGTGCACGCCGGCCCGGTGCGCAGCTCGACCGGGATCGAAGTGGTGGCCGCCGCGGGCATCGAGGCGCTCGGGGCCGCCGACACGATCGTCGTGCCCGGGATCGAGGCCGGCTGCGATCTCGAGGGGTTCGCCATCGCGGCCGCCGCCGTCGCGCAGGCTCACCGGCGGGGCGCGCGTGTTATGTCGATCTGCACCGGGGCGTTCGTGCTCGCCGAGGCCGGCGTGCTCGACGGCCGGCGCGCCACGACGCACTGGGATTCCACCGAGCGGCTCGCCCGGCGCTATCCGAGGGTGTCGGTCGATCCGTCGGTCCTCTACGTGGACGAGGGAAGCGTGCTGACCAGCGCGGGCGTCGCCGCCGGATTGGACCTCTGCCTGCACGTCATCCGCCGCGACCACGGCGCTGCCCTCGCCGCCCAGATCGCGAGGCGCACCGTAGTGGCCCCGCACCGGGACGGAGGCCAGGCTCAGTTCCTGGCCCGGCCGATCGCCGACGACGACGCCGGCACCTCGCTCCAGGACACGCGCGCGTGGGCGCTTGACCGCCTCGACGAGCCGCTCGACGTGGCCACGCTGGCCCGCCGGGCGTGCATGTCACCGCGCAGCTTCGCTCGCCGTTTTCGCCAGGAGACGGGGACCACGCCGGCCCAGTGGGTGCTCGTTCAGCGCACGCACGCCGCGCAGAGCCTTCTGGAGACGACCGACCTCTCCGTCGAGCACGTCGCCGTCCGCACCGGCTTTGGCAGCGCGACCACGCTACGCACCCACTTCGGGCGGCGTCTGGCCACGACCCCGACGGCGTACCGGCGCGCGTTCCGCCAGCGTTAGGCCTCCGGCCTCGCCCCAGGCGCCGCGCGCGTGAAAGGCGGGGACGAGCTCCGAGGTGACCACCCCGCCCTGGTCGGTCAGCTCATCGATGATGGAGAACCACGCGCCGATGCGCTCGGGCTTGTCGACGACGACGGTCGTCGCCGGGACGTGGCGGCGTAGTGAGAGCAGCCGGTCGCCCTGGGGCTCCCGGTCGCCGTGGTAGCCCCAGATCCCGTGCAGCACGGTGGCACCCCCGGCCCCCGCCGCCCGCAGCCGGCGCACGATCTCAAAGAACAGCGGACGACCCTCGTGGAGGGTGTCGTGGTCGGCGTGGACCATGAGCTTGACCCACGTCTTCAGCCCGGCGTCATCGGTGCCCGCCACGTCGTGGGGCGACGCCAGGCGGTCGCCGTCCACCTTGCAGATCCGCACGCGTTCGAGGGTGAGCAGCGGCCGGTCCAGCAGGGCCGCCACCTCAGGCAGAACCGGGCTGAGCTCGGTCCCTGGGCCAACGGCGATGATCATCAGCGGCACCTGGGCGTTGGCGGCGAAGAAGCGGGCGCGCTCACGGACGCCGTGCGCCGTGCCGTCGACACCGAGCAGCACGGTGGCGCTGAGCAGACCGCGGCGGCGCAGCAGGTCCACGATGGCCACGAAGGCGGGACGGCGGCCGACCCGTTCGTGGCGGCCGCAGTAGACGGTGAGCTTGGACGCCTCGTGGAGCTCCTCGGGGAGCGCGACCGCGCCCACGCGGCCGCTGAGCAGGCGGGCGCGCTCGAGCGTCACCAGGCCATGCTCGGCCGCGGCGCCGATCTCCGGGAGCGCCGCCTCGATCCGCGGCCGCGCGTCCACCGCGACGAGCACCATGGGCAGATCGTCGGAGAGGCTGAGCAGCCGGTCGGTCTGAAGCAGCTGATGGCGCCCGAAACCCTCGGCGCCGCGCAGCAGGATGCTCGTAGCCAGGTCGTGGCGCTCGCAGATCGACAGGAGCGCGTCGCCCAGGAACACCTCCCCCGACCGGTCGCGCTCGGCGAAATAGGCGGTGAGCTTGAGACAGTCCTCGTTCACAGCGCCGCTCCCACGGCGTGGCCCAGCGTCACGGCGGCAAACCCGACCACGAGCGAGCCCAGCAGGTTGGCCAGCCCGACGGCGAGCTGGTCGTCCTGTCCCAGGCGATGGCTTTCCAGCATCCAGGTCGACAGCGTGGTGTAGGAGCCCAGCGTGGCGGTCCCGGCGAGGATGAGGGCGTTGCCCGTCAGCGCCGCCCCGGCCACGCCGCCCAGCAGCGCCGCCCCCGAGATGTTGACGAAGAACGTCCCCCACGGAAAGCGACCCCCACCGACCCAACCGCCGCCGGAGCGCTCGCCCACCCACCCGTCGATGACGAACCGGGCGATCGACCCCGCGCCCCCGAGCAACGCGACCAGCACCCACGTCCCCAGCGTCATAGGACGGTCCGCACCCGACGCACGACCGCGGTGGCAAGGGTGACGGCGGCGAAGCTCGCCGCCAGCGTCGCGGCGGCGTAGCCCACGGCGAGACCCCATTCGTGTGCGCGCGTCATCTTGTAGAGCTCGAGCTGCACCGTGGAGAACGTGGTCAGCGCGCCGCACACCCCCGTGCCCAGGAAGGGGCGCTTGTAGGCCGAGGTGGGAAGCCGCTCGGCCAGGCGCGTGACGAAATAGCCCAGGAGGAAGGCGCCGACAACGTTGACGGAGAAGATCGCCCACGGCCAGGTGTGCACGCTGTCGGGAAAGGCCTGCGAGAGCCCGGTTCGCGCCAGCGCGCCCACGATCCCGCCGCAGAAGATCGCGGCCAGCTCGCGGCGGTCGTGGGTGGGAAGCATGGGGTCGAGAAGTGGCGTTCGGAGCCAGATCCGGCTGCAACGACGGTAGCGGCCGCACGCACCAAGTCCCGTTAGCGTATGGCGATGGCCGACGTCCGAAGCAAGCTCGACCACTGCGTGATCCATGTCACCGACTGGAACCGCTCCAACGCGTTTTATCGCGACGTCCTGGGCGCGGAACTCGTGGACCGGGGCAATGGCGGGTGGGCGTACCGGTTCGGCACCGAGCAGCTCAACGTCCACGGCCCTGGCGTGCCGGCGGCCCCGCTTGCGCGCGTGCCCGTCGCGCCTGGCAACAGCGACCTGTGCTTCGAATGGGATGGGCCCATCGAGGGCGCCGTCGCGCATCTGCGCGCGCACGCCGTCGAGATCGAGGAGGGGCCCGTGTCCCGCAACGGGGCCAGAGGCGTGGGACAGAGCGTGTACTTCCGTGACCCGGATGGCAGCCTCATGGAGTTCATCTCCTACGCGTCGTGAGCGTCGCATCGGCACAGCGCGTTGCCGGTGCCCGGTGTCCGGTCACACGGCCGCCCCGGTGGGCAATTAAGAGGCGTGGTGGTTGACCGGATGGATCTGACGCACGCAACCGATGACGAGCTGCTCGGGGCGATCGCCTCGCGCGATGGCGAGGCGTTCACCGTCTTCTATCGCCGGCACCTGCCCGTCGCGCTCGCCTACCTGATGCGCGAGACCCGCAATCCCGAGCTGGCCGCCGACCTGGCCGCCGAGGTGTTCGCCGACGTGCTGCTGACCGCCCACCGCTACCTCGATCACGGCATCACCGCGACGCCGTGGGTGATCGGCATCGCGCGCAACAAGCTGCTGATGAGCCTGCGGCGTGGGCGCGTCGAGGCCAAGGCGAGAAAGCGACTGGGCTTCGAGCCGATGGCGCTCGAGGACTCCGACCTGGAGCGGGTCATCGCGGTGGCCGACGACGGCCAGGGACCGCTGCGCGCCCTCGTCAACGATCTGCCCGACGATGAACGCCGCGCGGTGCTCTCGCGGGTCGTGCTCGAGCGCAGCTACAGCGACATCGCCGCCGAGCTCAGCTGCTCGGAGATGGTGGTGCGCAAGCGCGTCAGCCGCGGGCTGTCGCGGCTCCGCGAAAGATTGGGAGGCAACTGAGGCAATGGCGGACTACCTGGACAAGGTCGAGGCCCAACTGGCACAGCTCACGGCCCGCGGCGTGGATCGCACCAGCGGCCCGACGCTGCTCCGCGAGCCGCTGCGCCACAGCGGTCACCCGGATGAGGACGGGCCCGAGGCGTCGCGCCGCCGAAGCTGGCGCCGGTCAGGCGGTCCGGCGGGGCGGGGTGGCCCGGGCGGTTCGGGTGGTTGGGGCGGGCACAACCGCCGCGGGCACCGTGAGGCACTGGTGGTCGTCCCGGCACTGGTCGTGGCCATCGTCGTCGTGGTCGGCCTGCTCGCGTTCGGGCTGGGCGCCCACCACGGCGCCGCGACGCACCACCCGGCCACCACCACGCAGCACCATCCGACCCGCCACCGGCACCGGCACCATGCGACGGCGCAGACGTCGACCTCGAGCAAGCTGAGCAGCAAGGCCCCGGCCAGCGCCACGGCGCCGCGCCACGTGCACGCGCCCGCCGGTCCCGTCCCGCCCGGGTTCGGCGCCGAGTCGTTCACGGCGATCGGCACCGGCACGTGGTGGCTGCTCGGCAGCGCGCCCTGCTCGACCCCGCCCTGCACCTCGATCCTGCGCACCGACAACGGCGGTCAGAGCTTCGTCGGGACACCCGCCCCGCGCACGGCGAAGGTGTCCCAGCTGCGCTTCGCCAACGCCGCGGATGGCTTTGCCTACGACAGCGAGCTCTGGGTCACCCACGACGCCGGCGCCAGCTGGCATCAGGTCCGGCTCGGTGGCGCGGTGACCGAGCTGGCGACCGGCGGCGGGTTCGCCTATGCGATCGTCCGGTACGGCCACAAGGGCGCCGGCCGTCTCGAGCGCGCGCCTCTGGGCAGCGACACGTGGACCACGCTGACCGGGGCGGGCAGCGCCTACGCCGGCCTGTGGGCCCACGGCCCGGACGTCCTCGTCGGCTCAAGTGGTGGCGCGGCCCTCGCGGTTTCGCACGACGCGGGGGTGAGCTTCGTCGCGGCGTCCTCACCCTCGAAGGGCCTGCCGTGCGCCTTCGAGGAGCCGGCGGCGGGCGTGGTGTGGGCGCACTGCGCCACCGGGACCGAGAGCGCCACCTGGCGTTCGACTGACTCCGGCGCTCACTTCCAGGCCCTCGGCGGTCCCGAGCCCGGACTGCCGAACTCCGCGCTGTTCGCCGCCGCCTCGTCGCGCACCGCGGTGCTCGGGGCCGACAAGCTGCTGCGGACCACCGACGCGGGCGCCCACTACACGCCGGTCTCGGGCGTCGGCACCGTGACGGCGTTCCAGTACCTGGGCTTCACCGATGCCACGCATGGGGTCGCCATCGGCTACGTGGGCTCCAGCCCGACGCCTGACAGCGAGCGCCTCTACATCACCACCGACGGCGGCGCCAGCTATCACCTGGTGTCGACCGGCTGAGCCCGCCCTTCGCCGCCGCCGGCGAGGGCGCGCTCACGCAGATCCAGCTCGTAGGTCTGGCCCACCAGGTCGACGCCGAAGCTGTGATGCGGCTCGGAGCGGATGAGGGAGAAGCCGTGCGCGAGGTACACGTGGCGCGCCGCCGCCAGGGGATGGTTGGTCCACAGCTGCATCCGCTCATAGCCGGCGGCCGTGGCGAAGTCCAGGGCGGTGGCGACGAGGCGGTACCCCAGGCGCCGCCCCCGGGCCCGCCGGGTGACGAGCAGGATGCGCAGCTTGGCCACTCCGGGCTCGTCGCCGCTGACGACGAACACGCAACCGACACGCTCGCCGTCGAGCTCGGCGATCCAGGCGGCGTGGCCGGGATCGTCGGCCGTGCCGGCGTAGTCGGCCACGATCCGCGCGCACATCGCCTCGAAGGTCGTGTCCCATCCGAACTCCTCGACGTAGAGCTCGCCGTGAGCCATCACCACCCAGCCGAGATCCCCGGGGCGGCCCAGCTCCCTGATCGTCACCTGCTCTGCCATCGCCGCCCTCGCTTTCGCTACTGAAACACTTGTGTCAGTAGACTACCGCATCATGACCGAGACGGCACCAGTCTCATCAGCGCGGCGCGACGAGCTGCTGGACCGCGCCTATCGGTACGTGACCGAGCACGGCTTGTCGGCGATGTCACTGCGACCGCTGGCCACCGAGATCGGCTCGAGCCCACGCGTGCTCCTGTTCCTGTTCGGTTCCAAGGACGGTCTGGTCCGGGCCCTGCTGGCGCGGGCGCGGGCCGAGGAGATGGCCTACGTGCAGCGCGTGCGGCTCGAGGGCGGCGTCGACCTCACGCGCGTCGGCCTGGAGGTGTGGCGCTGGCTGACCGCGGCTGAGCACCGGGGGCTGCTCACGCTGTGGACGGAGAGCTATGCCCGGTCGCTGATCGAGCCCGACGGGCCGTGGGCCGGGTTTGCCGCGAGCACCGTCGAGGACTGGCTCGCCCTTCTGGCCGACACTCAGGCGCCGGAGGAGCGCGAGACCGCCGCCGGGGAGGCGCGGCGGACCCTGGTGCTGGCGATCCTGCGCGGCGCCCTGCTCGACCTGCTCGCCACCGCAGACGTGGCCCGCACCACGCGCGCGGTCACGAACGCCCTGGAGTCCATCTGAAGCCGGATGGCGCTCGCGGAGCACTGGTACGTTCTCCGCGATGCTCGACCTGCGCCCGGTGCGGCCCGGCGATGCCGTGGCTCTGCATGCCCTGATGTCCGATCCCGACGTGGCGAGGTGGCTGCGAGGCAAGGATGAGAGCGGCCCGTTCACGCTGCCGGAGTGCGAGGCGTGGGCCGCCCGGGATGCGGCGCACTGGGGTGCCCACGGCTTCGGCCCGTGGCTGGCCTGGGACGAGGAGGTGTGCGCGGGACGGTGTCTGCTGGAGCACTCGATCGTCGACGGCCGCGGCGAGGTGGAGATCGGCTGGGCGGTCGCCAGCCGCTACTGGGGGCGCGGCGTCGGCACCGCGATGGGCCGCCACGCGCTGGCGTCGGGAGTCGAGCGCGGCATCACCGACCTCGTCGCCTACACCCGCGCCGACAACGTCGCGTCCCGCCGGGTCATGGAGAAGCTCGGCCTCATCCACGAGCGCGACTTCGAGCACGCCGGCTACCCCCACGTCCTCTACCGCACGATCCGGGAGCGCAACCCACAATGAACGACTTCACTCTCATCGGCGGGCCCACCGCCGTGTTCGAGCACGCCTCGCTGCGCTGGATGACCGACCCCGCGTTCTCGCCGCCGGGCGATTACGAGTACCTGACCAAGCTCACCGGGCCCGCCGTGGAGGCCGCCGCCGTCGGCGACATCGACGTGGTGCTGCTCTCCCACGACCACCATCCGGACAACCTGGACCCGGCCGGGCAGGGAGTTCCTGCCTCGCGCCGGCCGCGTGCTGACCACGGCGGCGGGCGCCGACCGGTTGGGTGGCAACGCCATCGGGCTCGAGCCGTGGTCCTCGGTCGAGGTACAGAGTCCCGGCGGCGGGGCCACGGTAACCGTCACGGCCGTTCCCGCCCAGCACGGCCCCGACGGCACGGACCACATCACCGGACCGGTGATCGGGTTCGTGCTCGCCGCACCCGGGGCCGACACGATCTACGTCTCCGGGGACAACGCGTCCCTCGACGTGGTCCGCCAGATCGCCGAGCGCGCCGGGCCGATCGACGTGGCCGTCCTGTTCGCCGGCGCGGTGCAGCTGCCCCAGCGCTTCGACGGCGCCTACCTGACGCTCTCCAGCGACCGCGCTGCCGAGGCGGCGAAGATCCTGGGCGCGCGCCTCGTGGTGCCGGTTCACTTCGAGGGCTGGAAGCACTTCACCCAGGGCGCCGACGCGCTGCGGGCCGCCTTTGCCGGCAACCAGGTCACCGACGTGCTGAGGATGCCCGAGCGCGGCGAGACGCTCACACTCGCCTGAGGGTCGCCGTCAGATCTCGTCGTGGACGCCGATGGAGCGCTCGAGCTGCTCCTCGGCGTCGCCCTGGTGGCCGCGGCGTTCCTCGAGCATCGAGCTGGCGATCGCGTCCAGCTTGGTGTGCAGCGCGCGTTCGGTGCGCAGCTCTGAGTTCTTGAGCACGGCGACGAGGATCAGCGTGACGGCCGACATCCCGCCCGCCATCGCGGCCTCGAAGCGATCACTGGCGCCCAGCGCCAGGCCGACCGCCCACGCGGCCACCAGTGCCGCGCAGGCCACGAAGAACAGCGGGGAGCTGGCCAGGAACGAGGCGCGCTCCGCGAACTGGTCAAACCGGCCCCGTCGATCCTCGATTCGGTCGGCGGGGTGCTGGAGCGTGCGCGTGAGGTTGGTGGCGGTGACCGTGGTGGCCGCCCGGGCGGCTCGACGGCCGCGACCGGCATCTGTCGGTTGGGGCATCCTCTCCACCTTTAGCAGGCGCGGGTCAGGCGGGAACCGGCTGCGGGCGCGTCACGCCGGCGGCCGAGGCGGCGCGCTTCTGGCCCTCCGGGACGATCCGGGTGCGCAGATCGTGCTCGTAGACCCAGTGGTCGAGCTGCATCGTGTGGCGTGGACGCGACGAGTAGTGGCGCACATAGCGGCGCTCGTCGCGGCGGACCTCCGCCTCCATCTCGGTGGGGCTGGGCAGCGCCCAGTCACCGCCCAGCCAGCGGCCGACGAGCTTGGCCTGACACTCGGCGAACGGGAAGATCGTGGGCAGAGCCTGCCCGAGGCCGACGAAGGCGAGGTCGTCGAGGCCGGGCTTGAAGATCCGCTTGTAGAGGCGCAGCACGTTGCCCGGAGCCGAGATGAACGCCGGGTCAAAGAACGGGAACGTGATCTTGTAGCCCGTGGCGTAGATGATCGCGTCGACCGCTTCGACGCTGCCGTCGGTGAAGCGCACCCGGTCTGACTCGAGCTCGGCGACGTCGGGCTTGGCGAGCGCGTCGCCCGACCCCAACCGCAGCAGCAGCTCGCTGGAGACGGTGGGATGGGCCTCGAGGAAGCGGTGGTTGGGCCGCGGCAGGCCGAAGTCCTCCATCCGTCCCGAGATGAGGCGGGGCAGCAGCTGGGCGAAGCGGCGCTGCAGGCCGAGTGGGATCCGCGGGTTGGTCTTGACGATCGTGTCCACCGGGCGGCCGAGGACGTACTTCGGGATCACCCAGGCGCCGCTGCGGGTGGAGATGAACACGCGCTCGGCCACGCCCTTGCGCGACAGCTCGGAGACGATGTCGACGGCGCTGTTGCCGATCCCCACCACCAGCACCCGCTTGCCCTCCAGCGCCAGCGGCTCGGTCGGGTCGATGTAGTGATGGGAGTGGATCGTGGGCCCAGCGAAGCTGCCGGGGAAGTCGGGATAGGACGGGTCCCAGTGGTGGCCGTTGCAGACCACCAGCACGTCGAAGCGCTCGCCGTCGATGTCCCAGCCGCCCCCGTCGGCACGAGTGGCTCGCTGCACGGCGGTGTTGAAGCGGATCCGTTCGCGCAGGCCGAAGCGATCGGCGTACTCGCGCAGGAAGCCGTGGATCTGAGCGTGGTGCGGAAAGTCCGGATAGCGCTCGTCCATGGGGAAGTCCTGGAACGAGATCGCCGTCTTGGACGTATCGATGTGAAGGGAGCGATACGCCGACGAGCGCCCATTGGGGTTGCGGAAGTACCAGTTGCCGCCAACCTCGTCACTGGCCTCAAAGCACGTGTGGTCCACGCCCCAGTCGCCCAGCGACTTGACGGTCGTGAGGCCGCTCACTCCGGCGCCGATCACGCACACGCGGGGGGTCTTGGGCATGCGGGCAGTCTACGGACTGGCCGGTGCCGGCCGGCGACGTTGTGCCGATCAACGCGCCGCGTCGAGCAGCGCGAGCTTGCCGGCACGGCTCAGCCGCTTGATCCGGGCCTCCTCGCGGCGCGCCGCGGTGCGGTCGGGCATGGGAATCGCCAGCTCGAGGTCCACCGGGAGCCGGCTCGCGGTGTAGCGGCTGGCGACTCCCGCACGGTGGCGGGCCAGCCGGCGCTCGACATCCACCGTCCACCCGGTGTAGAGCGAGCCGTCGCGGCAGCGCAGCAGGTAGACCCAGGCCTCGGGCATCGCCGCACAGCTTCGCCGCCGTGGCGGCCGGACCTGCGGCGGGGTTATGATCCAGAGGCGCGTCAGGGCGTACCCGGTCCGCGGAAAGGGCGAAGCCCACCTGAACTCCCGAAGGACTCGTTGCCGGTGTTGGTGTCTCCTTTCCGGCCCGAGTATGCGGACGCCGGGCCTTGGTGAAAGGAGGCCTTTGTGCCACCCCGCGGTCTTCCAGGCAACGCCAACCTCGAGCAGCTGCGCAACGGGGCCAAGTCGTTTCAGCGCGCGGTCCGCGTCGGTGACGCCGGCGCCGCCGCGGTCGTGCGCGAGTTCCATCCGCGCCTCGCCGGCGCGCAGCCCGGCTCGCCCGAGCTCGCCGGCTTCACCCGTGCCGACGCGCAGCTCGTGGTGGCGCGGAGCTTCAACTTCCCCAGCTGGCCCAGGCTCAAGGCCTACCTGGAGACGGTGTCCGCGTATGCCCGTGCGCCCCATGATCAGCCCGTGGGCGGACCGATCGCCGACGACGGCGAGCTCGCCGACGAGTTCCTGCGTCTCGCCTGCCTGAACTACGGCAACGACGACCCCGCGCGCCGCCGGCGCGCCGCCGAGCTGCTCAGTGCCAACCCGCAACTGGCGTCGGCCAGCATCTACACCGCCGCGGCGGCCGGCGACGTCGAGGCCGCCCGGTCGCTGTTGGAGAGCGACCCGTCGTGCGTGGACAGGGAGGGCGGCCCGTTCGACTGGGTGCCGCTGCTCTACGTGGCCTACAGCCGCATCGGGAACCGCCCGCTGGGGGCGTCCTCGGTGGAGGTGGCGCGGCTCCTGCTCGACGCCGGAGCCGATCCCAATGCGGGGTATCTGTGGGAGGGGCTGTCACCGCCGTTCACCGCGCTCACCGGCGCGCTGGGCTCCAGCGAGCCCGACCCGCGCCCGCAGGAGCACGGCCTGGCGCTCGCCCGTCTCCTGCTCGAGCGCGGCGCCGATCCCAACGACTCCCAGGCGCTGTACAACGAAAACCCCGACAGCTACGACGAGTGGATCGAGCTGCTGCTGGAGTTCGGGCTGGGCACCGGCGACGGGGGGCCCTGGCATCGGCGGTTGGCGCCCGCACTCGAGAGCCCGCGCGACATGGTCGAGGACGCGCTCAAGGCGGCGGCGGGCAACGGGTTCACCCACCGCGTCCGGGTGGTCCTCGATCACGGCGCCGATCCCAACGGCTACGGCACCCGCCATCCGGTCTACCACGGGCGCTCGGCGCTCGAGGAGGCGGCGCTGCACGGATATCCGGAAATCGTCGCCATGCTCGAGCAGGCCGGGGCTCGGAATGATCTCGACGACACCGACCGGTTCCTCTGCGCGGCCACCGCGGGTGACCGGGTCGGTGTTGAGCAGATGCTCGGCGCCGACCCGTCGCTGCGCCAGCAGGCCATCGCCCGGCGCCCCGAGCAGGTCGTTCGCGCCGCGGCAGCCCACCGCGTGGACGCGGTCGGGCTCCTCATCGAGCTCGGCTTTGACGTCAACGCGATCAACCGGACCACGCCCGTGCACGTGACGGCGCTGCACGAGGCGGCGAGGATCGGCGAGATGACGTTGATCCGTCTGCTCCTGGAGCACGGCGCGGACCCCGACATCCGCGACTCCGGCTACGACGCCACGCCGGGCGGCTGGGCCGAGCACTTCGAGCGGACCGAGGCACACGAGTACCTGCGCGCGCGGGAGACCGCGACGTGAACGGCATATGGCGGTCGGGGCTCCCGGCGCTCGCGCGGGAGCTCGCCGTCGCCTGGGAGCTCACGGTGGGCGAGGCGATCCAGGCCGCCGGGCACGACGCCTGGCTGGCACCGGCGCGGACCGCATCGGGAGACGATCTCATGCTCAAGCTCGGGTGGCGTCACTGGGAGGCAGACCACGAGGCCGACGGCTTGCGGGTGTGGGACGGCAACGGGGCGGTGCGGTGTGAACGCGCGGAGACATTCGGCGAGACCGAGGCGTTGTTGCTCGAGCGCTGCGTCCCGGGCGACACGCTGGGCACCGTGATGACGGAGTCCGAGCAGGACCCCGTCATCGCCGGGCTGCTGCTCAGGTTGTGGGAGGCGCCGGTACCTGCCGGCACCCCCTTCCGGCCCCTGCGGTTCATGTGCGACCGGTGGGCCGCGTCGTTCGAGCGCCGGTTCGCGGCCGACGGCCGCGGTCTGGATCCGGGCCTGGCCCGCGCCGGGGCCGACGCGCTGCGCGAGCTACCCGCCTCGGCGGACCGCGCCGTCCTGTTGTGCACCGACCTGCACGCCGGCAACGTGCTGGCAGCGCAACGCGAGCCATGGCTGGCGATCGACCCCAAACCGTTCGTCGGCGACCCCGCGTACGACGCCGTCCAGCACATGCTCAACTGCGACGAGCGGCTCGCCGCAGATCCGGCGGAGATGGCGCGACGGATGGCCGCGCTGCTCGATCTCGACGCCGAGCGGGTCATCCGCTGGCTGTTCGCGCGCTGCGCCCAGGAGGCGATCGACGATTTCTCGATGCGCGAGCCCGCGCGATGCTTGGGATCAGCCCTCGACTGAGAGCTCCTCCAGCGCCACCCCACGGGTGGCCACGGGCGCGGACTGCACGATCGAGGTCGTCGTCTGCCCGTAGGCGGCGAAGCGGTCGATGACCTCCTCCAGATGCTCCACCGTCCGGACGTGCGCGGTCATGATGTAGCAGTCATCGCCGGTGATCCGGCGGCAGTCGACCACCTCGGGCGTGCGCTGGGCCAGCTCGCCGACCTGGTGCAGCTGGCGCGGGGCGGGGCGGATGCGGATCACCGCGGTGAGGCTGAAGCCGAGGGCGCGCGGGTTGAGCTCGGCGTGATAGCCGCGGATGACCTCCTCCTGTTCCAGGCGGGCCAGGCGCTCGGCCACCGCGGGTGACGAGAGCCCCACGCGGCGGCCCAGCTCGGCCAGGCTCAGCCGCGCATCGGCCTGGAGCTCGGCGAGGAGCCGCAGGTTGACGGCGTCAAGGAGCGTGCCACCATCGGCGTTTCGACCATTACGCCTTCGATTCTCAGGCATGAACGTAATCCTACCTGTGATCGACTATGGACACGCTCCGGTCGTGGAGGCACGCTTGACCGATGGACGCAGAGGCCACCGCGCTTCGGTCACGCACCGCGCCGCCGCCGCACGTGTACTTCGTGGTGAGCGCGGTCTTCCACTACCTTGGCCCGTCGTTCGCGGTGCTCCTGTTCGCCCGCGTCCAGGTCCTGGGCGTCGCCTGGCTGCGCATCGCCTCAGCAGCGGTGATCTTCGCCCTGTGGCGCCGGCCGTGGCGAACGTTCGCGGCGCTGGACCGTGACGGACGCCGACTGCTCATCGCCTGGGGAGGGGTGCTGGCGGTCATGAACGCGTGCTTCTACTCGGCCATCAGCCGCCTGCCGCTCGGGACCGTGTCGGCCATCGAGTTCTTGCCGGTGATCCTGCTGGCCGCGATCGGGGCGCGCTCGTCACGGAACCTGCTCGCCCTGGCGCTGGCCGTCGGCGGGGTCTACCTGCTCACGGACATCCGGCTGGTGGGCGCCGCCCTGGGCTTCGCGTTCGCCTTCGCCAACGCGATCCTGTTCTCGCTCTACATCGTGCTCGCCGACCGCGTAGCCAAGCGCCCCGCGCTCAGCGGCATCGACGGGCTGGCCGCGGCAATGCTGATCGCCGCCGTCACCGTGACTCCGATCGGCGGATGGCAGGCGGCGCACGCGTTCGTGGACCCGGTGGCGCTGTTGGCCGGGATCGGCGTCGGCGTGTCCTCGTCGGTGATCCCGTACGTCACCGACCAGCTGGCCATGGCCCGCCTGCCGCGCGCCACCTACGCCACCATGGTCGCGCTGTTGCCCGCGCTGGCGACGGTGATCGGGATCATCGTGCTGGCCCAGATCCCCAGCTGGGTCGAGGTGGCGGGGCTCGCCCTGGTGGTGGCGGGCGTGGCCCTGCACCGCCCGCAGCCAGACCGCTCGCCGCCCGACCGCTAGGTGCTCGGCGAAGCCTCGGCGCGTCGCGGCTCGAACAGCTCGATCGGGTTGCCCGAGGGGTCCTCGAGCAGGATCTGCGCCGAGCCGACGCCGGTCACGATCTCGTTGCGGAAGCGTGCGCCGTCGCCGCGCAGCCGCTCCACCGTCTCGGCCAGATCCGGCACCTCCAGCATGATCCGGTTCCAACCGCCCGGACCCTGCGTCGTCCCGTCGGGCATCGGCCGCGAGCCGCCGCCGTGGTGGTCGGCTCCCACCGGCGAGGCCAGCACGAGCCGCAGGTCCCCGCGGGTGAGCATGGCGAATGCCGGGTCGGGGAACATGAGCACTTCGAAGCCGAGCCGGTCGCGGTAGAAGGCGACCGCCTCCTCGACGCTGGTGACGATGTAGCGGACGCTGACGGTGCTCATGTCTCATCCCTCCGTGTCGGGTGTGGCGGTGCCGCCGGCGGGCGGCCGCTCGTGGTAGCCCTCGCCGCGCGGCTCGAAGAGCTCGACGAGGTTGCCCGAGGGGTCTCGGACCAGAACGGTGTCGACGGTGGGCCCGGCGGTGATCGGCGTGGCGAACGTCGCCCCCTGGTCGCGCAGCGCGTCGACGGTCGACACCAGGTCGGCGACCCGCAGCGACATCCGGTTGAAGCCGCCGGGCGCGGGCAGTGTGCCGTCGGCCAGTGCATGCGGCTCGGTCGGCAGGCTCAACAGCAGTCGCAGGTCCCCCCGGTAGAGCATCGCGAACGCCGGGGCCGGGCGCAGCTCCTCCTCGAAGCCCAGCGAGCCGCAGTAGAACGCCACTGCCCGATCCATGTCGTTCACGAAGTAGCGCACGGTTGCGACGTGCCGCACACTCTGCGTGGGCGGCACGGTGGGCGAGGCCGCCGCGGACGGTTCGGGTGCGCCACGGATGCGGCGCAGGAGCGCGGCCGCGAACTCGGGGCGAGGCTCGATCGGCACGACGGGCAGCTGCAGCGCCTCCAGCGGATCACGCGGCATGGTGCTCCCCTTCCCGGTAGACGCGCCGCAATGCGGAGCGGGCGCGAACGAGCAACGTCTCGGTGGCGTGCACGCTGCGGTCCAGGTGGACGGCCACCTCCGGCACCGACAGCCCGTCGAGGTATCGCAGCGTCAACGCGGTGCGCTGAGGAAGCGACAGCTGCAGCAGCGCGACGTGAGCTGCCTGCGCGTCGAGCAGCTCGCCCCACGGATCCTCACCGGCGGCGTGCTCCTGCTCGACGGCGGCCAGTCCGCGCTGCTCGCGCTCGGCGCGGCGCCAGTGGTCCACGAGCTTGTGGCGGGCGATACCGATCAGCCAGGCGACGGTCACGCGGGGAGACGGGTGGCGCCGGGAGGAGGCCACCGCAGCCATGAACGTCTCGGCGGTGAGGTCCTCGGCCAGCGCGACACTGCCGCAGCGGGGCAGCAGGTACCCGTAGACCTGGGGCAGCGCGACGGGGTAGATCGCCGCCACGGGGTCAGCGGGGCCAGCGGGGTCGGCGGGGTCGGTCGTCTGGCGGGGTCCGATACCACATCATCGCTCGGCGGCCGCCAACTCCGAACACGCTGCGCCAAGATTGGATGCATGGCCCTGACCTCCCTCACTGCGCCCCAGAACAGCTTTCGGGCGTTGTGGGAGCGGCCGCAGTACCCCGGCTTCATCCTCACCGTGTCGGTGGCGCGCATCAGCGCGACGATGTTCAACACGGCTGGGGTGCTGCTGATCCTGGTGCGCACCGGCAGCGCGCCGCTGGCCGGTCTCACCGCCGCCGCGGCCGTGGTGCCCGCCGCCATCACCGGTCCGCTGCTCGGCGCGTGGCTCGACGTCGCCCGGCGACGGCGCGTGCTGATCGTCTTCGACCAGCTGCTGAGCGTCGTCGGCCTGGTTGCGATCGTCGCGCTGGCCGGGCATGCGCCGAACTGGACGGTGCCCGCGGTGACCGTCGTCTACAGCCTCACCCGTCCGCTCACCCAGGGCAGCTTCTTCAGCAGCCTGGCCGTCGTGGCGGGGCCCGAGCTGCTGGATCGGGCGAGCGCGATCGAGGCCACCAGTCTCAACATGGCGGTCGTGGTCGGCCCCATCCTGGCCGGCACCCTGGCGGGTCTCATCGGCCCCGCGCGGACCGTGTTGCTCCAGGCCGGGTTCACGGTCGTAGTCGCCGTGCTGGTGGCCATCAACCCCGTGTTCGACCTCGGCCGAGCCGAAGATCGGCCCAGCAGCTTCTCGCACGCCCTGCGCACCGGACTGCGCGCCCTGACGCGCCAGCGCGTGATCATGGCCACGACGTTCAGCCAGTGCCTGGCCTCGTGCAGCTGGGGCCTGATGCTGGTCGGCTTTCCGCTCTACGCGGTGCAGCGGCTGCACAGCGCGCCGCACGCCAGCGGGTATCTCTGGGCAGCGGTGGCGGGCGGCTCGATCCTGGGGACGTTCATCCTGCACGGCGCGCCGTCGCTGCGGCGCGTCGGGCTCTCCTACGCCGCCCTCGGCCTGTCGGCGCTGCTGTGGCCGCTGGCGGGATCGCTGGTGGCGGGCGTGATCCTCATCCTGATCACCGGCTTTCTCGAGGGACCCGCGTACTCGGGCACGATCGCATTGCGACAGCGTTTCGCGCCGCTGGGGGCCCGCGCGCAGGTGATGACCACGATCACGAGCATCCAGCAGGTCATGCTGTCCGCCGGGGCGGCAGTCGGCGGCGTGGTGCACCGTCCGGACACCCTCATCCTGGTGTTCGTCGTGCTGAACCTGATCGCCGGGGCGGGGGCACTGAGTCGCCGCTCGCTCGCGGTGTCGTGAACGGGTGGCTTGCCGGGCACACCCTGCCGTCCCTTGACAATATTTGCGTCTAGCCACAATATTTGTGACGGACGGATGGATACGACCGACGTGAGCTTCGACGTGCTGGGCGACGAGACGCGCCGGCGTGTCGTCGAGCTCCTGGCCGCTGTGGGCCCCCAGCGGGCCGGCAAGCTGGCCGAAGCAATGGGCACGTCGCCGGCCACCATGAGCCGCCACCTGCGCATCCTTCTCGACAGCGGGCTGGTCGAGGACGAGCGCATCCCCACCGACGCCCGCGTCCGCATGTTCCGCCTGCGCCCCGAGCCCTTCCGCGATCTCCAGGCCTGGCTCGATCAGGTGCAGGCCCACTGGACCGAGCAGCTCGGGTCATTCAAGGCCCACGCCGAGGCGCGCCGGCGATGACCGACGACGCGGTCCGCGTCCACGTCGAAGTCCAGATCGGCCCCGCGGACGCGTTTCGCGTGTTCACCGAGGAGATCGACGCGTGGTGGGTGCGCGGCCCGGCCAACTTCTATGACGGCGCGCGCGCCCTGGGTATGCGGTTCGACCCCGGCATCGGCGGTCGCTTCCTCCAGGTCAACGCCGGCACCGAGGACCGCGAGCTGGGGCGGATCACCGCCTGGGAGCCCGGCGCGCACTTGAGCTATGAGACGAGCGACGGAGCCACGGTGGACATCCACTTCGCACCGGTCGCGGGCGGCACGCGAGTGACCGTCGAGCAGCGCGGACCCGGCATGAGCGCATGGCCCAACATCCTCAGCTGGTTCGTGCACCGCGCCGACGACGGCTACCGCGCCGCCGAGATGCCGCGGGTCACCCCCGTCCTGCACTACGTCGACGTGCCCGGCGCCGCGCGGTGGCTGACCGCCGCGTTCGGGTTCTGGAGCCGTGGCGGCTTCGGCGGCGAGTACGCCGAGCTGGAGCTCGACGGCGGGGTCGTCCTGCTGCGCCGTGCGGACGGGGAGGCACCGGTCGCGCGCACGATGACCTACGTCTACGTGGACGACCTCGAGGCCCACCTGGGCCGCGCAGAGGAGGCCGGAGCCACAATCGTCGAGGCGGTTCACCGTCGCGGCGACACCGCGTACATCGCCGCCGATCCCGAGGGCCATCGCTGGACCTTCGCCCAGGCGCGCCGCTCGATGCACGATCGCGGCTGAGCCGCACCCAGGCATACGCGACACTGTGCGCCGTGCCCTCCCGCGGCGCATCCCAGACGGTCGCGCGGCGCGGTGATCTCATCGCCGAGCGCGACCCGCGGCGCCCGTCAGGCTGGCTGCTGCGCCAGCGCGACATGGACGCCTCCTACGTCGACCTGGCCGATCCGCTGCACCTGGAGTTCGACTACCTGCGCTGGATCCGCATCGTCCTGCGCGCCGCGCGGGCCCGCCGCGTGCTTCACGTCGGTGGGGGCGCGTGCGCCCTGCCGCGCGCGCTGGCCGCCGAGGATCCGGGCGGTCGCCAGGAGGTGTGCGAGGTCGACGCCGACGTCCTCGCCCTGGCGCGCGAGCACCTGGGTCTGCGCCGCGCGCCCGGGCTGCACGTACGCCACGCCGAGGGCCGCGCGTTCGTCGCCGGGCAGCCGCCGCACAGCTGGGACGCGGTCGTCATCGACGCCTTCGTCGGCGCCGCCGTGCCGCGCCGGCTGATCACCGTCGAGGCGCTCGCGGACGTCGCGCGCGTGGCTCCCCTGGCCCTCGTCAACGTCGTCGACAACCGCGCGGCCCGCGACGTACGCGCCGTCGCCGCGGGCCTGTCCGACGCCTACCCGCGCGTGTGGTCGCTCGGGGGGCGGGTCGGCAACACGGTCGTCGCCGGCAGCGTCGCGGCGCTGGACCTGACTCGGATCGCGGCGCGAGCGGCCGCCGACCCCTCGCCGGCGCGCCTCACCGTGCCGGCGGCAATGGCGCAACGACTGGCCGGGACGCCTCCGCTGCACGACGACGAGCACTCACCGGCCACCGGTTGAGCCGCCCCCGACGGGCGCGAATGGGTCAGAATGTCGGCGCACCGGCGGAGCCGCCACCTTTTGCGGGGGAGGACATATGGCAGTCGACTTGGTCATCGACGTTGAGAACACGCCCGGCGCATTGGCGCAGGTCGCCAGCGCGATCAGTGACGCCGGGGTGAACATCGCCGCGGCGACGTGCCTCGGCGCCGGCGAACGGGCCGAGTTGCACATCCTGGTCAAGCACGCCGAGGCGGCCCGGCACTCGCTGGCGATCTCCCAACTCGCGGTGACGCGTGAGCGCGAGGTGGTGGTGGTCGACGTCGAGGACCGGCCCGGGGTACTGGCCGACCTGACGCGCAAGGTGGCCAAGGCGGGGGTCGACCTCGACCTGGTGTACGTGGCCACCCGCAATCGCGTGGTGTTCGGGGCGACCGACCTCGAGGCGCTCAAGGCCGCTCTGGCCTAGGCCGCCCGCCTGGTCGCCTGGGTCGCCCGCTCACGGTGAGCGCAGCTCGGCCGCGCCGATGCCGTTGCAGAGCGGCACGATGCGGTTGTGCGTGCCCGCCGCGGATAGGTCCGTGGTGGCGTAGACGACGTGATCGATCCGCACCGACGCCGTCATGCGTCGTCCGTGCCCACGCTGAGACGCGCCGCGGCCGCTGCCGCCTCGGCGCGGGAGCGGACGCCCAGCTTGCGCAGCACCGCCGACGTGTGATGCTCGGCGGTCTTCTCGGACACGACCAGCCGCTGGGCGATCTCCGCGTTGCGTAGCCCCTCGCCCAGCAGGGCCAGCACCTCAAGCTCGCGGCCGGTGAGCCCCGCCGGATTGGCCCGGGTCCGCGGCCGCGGTCCGCGCGGCACACCGCGCGCGCCGCGCTCGCGCAGCGCCCGGGCGACGATCGCGGTCGCGGGCCTCGCTCCCATGGCGTGCAACTCGTCGTGGGCCTGACGCAGAGCCTGCTCATCGTCGGATCCCGCGAACGCGAGCGCCGCCTCATACGGACAGCCGATGGCGCGCCATCGCTCCGCGGCCGCCTCCCAGTCGGCGGCCATCGCCAACCTGTAGGGCTCACCGCCCGCGGGCGCATCCGTGGCCACCGGCGCGAGCGCGGGCGGCTCGTCGCGCAATCCCGCCTTCCAGCGCCAGAAGCCCAGCTCCGCGGTCGACCACGGCTCCTGGCATTCCAGCGCCAGCGCGAACGCCGCGTCGGTCGCGGCGGCCACGCCGTCGCGGTCGCCCGACAGCCACGCCAGCTCAGCCCGCGCACCGGCCACGAGGGCGACCCATTCGAGCTGCCCGGTCCCGTGCACGACGCCAACGGCCTCCTCGAGCGGCTCTGCCGCCGCGGGGTCGCCGCGCCGCGCCCGGACGAGGCCCAGCGCGGCCAGCGCCCAGACCCGCGCCGATGGCGCGGATCGCGGATCGCGCAGCGCCAGCGCGGCCGACGCCGCCCCCTCCGCCCAGCGTCCCAGGGCGATCTCCGCGCGGGCGCGGGCGGCAAACAGATACAGCCGCCACGTGTCCAGCCCACGCTCCTCGCAGTAGGCCAGCCCGGCCGCAACATCGTCCAGCGCGGCCTCGAACCGGCGCAGGCGCAGGTCACACCGGACGACCAGCGAGTACACCCGGCCGACATGATCGTGCAGCCGCCGGTCCCGGGCCATCGCCAGTGCGCGCTGCAGCTTGGCCTGACCCTCGCCCAATCCGAACTGAAGCTCCGCGGCGCCGACGCTCTCCAGCGCGTAGACGAGCGCCTCGTCGTCGCCCAGGCGGGTGGCCAGTTCCACGGCGCGGGCGCCCCAGTGGCGGGCGCCCTGGAGGTCGTGATAGGGGAACCGCTCCTCGGCGGCGCCGGCGTAGGCCATGGCCAGCTCCCGCCCGGGCGGCAGCGGCTCGAGCACCTGCACCGCCTCGAGCACCAACCTCTGCGACTCCTCGTACTCGGCGTCGAACGCCAGCAGCCGAGCCAGCAGGCGCAGCGCATCGCCCTCCCCCGCCCGGTCGCCGAGCCGCCGCTGGCACTCCAGCAGCTCCTGTTGCGCCGCGCGAGCCGCGGCCAGCTGGTCGGTCATCCAGCACTCGTGCACGCGGCCCCGCAGCAGCGCCACGCGGTCGCCCGGCGACAACCGGTCGCCGCAGCGCAGCGCCAGCGCGTAGTGCTCGGCCGCCTCGCGGTGCGCCCCCGACATGGCGGCCCGCTCGGCCGCGAGCGGCGCCCAGCGCAGCACGGCCTCGTCGTCGCCGGCTGCCGCAGCGTGATGCACGAGGCGGGCGAGATCGCCGCCGCGGTCGCTCAGCGCCGCCAGCGCCCGGCGATGCAGCGCCACCCGGTGCGCGGGGGACATCGACTCCTCGACGGTCAGCCGCGCCAGCTCATGGCGAAAGCGCACGCGTGGCCCGGCGGCGTCGAGCATGCCCGAGGCCAGGCACTCCTCCACCTGGTCCACCAGCTCACCGGCAAGCGCCTCGAGCAGCCAGAAGTCCACCTGTCCGGGCACGACCGCGACCGCCTCGAGCAGGTGCAGCGCGGGCTCGGACAGACGCGCGGCCCGGGCCAGCACCGCATCGCGCACCGTCGCGGGGAGCTGCTCGCCCGGCGCGGCCAGCGCCTCGGCGACGAAGAACGGGTTGCCGCCCGTGCGGCGATACAGCTGCGGCCCGTCAACGCCGTGAGGCCGCGCCAGCTCGGTGACCGCCGCCTCCGACAGCGGTGCGATCCGCAGGCGCTCGCGGCCGCCGCCCACCTCGGCCAGCAGCGTGCGCAGCTGCGGCGAACCGCCGCGCTCGTCGTCGCGATAGCTGACGAGCAGGAACGCCGGGACCGATCCGATCCTCGGCGCCAGCAGCGTCAGCACGTCCAGGGTGGCCTCGTCGGCCCAGTTGACGTCCTCCACGACGAGCACGCTGAGGGGTCCGCGACGCAGGGCGCGCAGAAGTGCGAGCGCAACGTCGTGGGGCTCGGCCGCGCCGGCGACAAGCTCCTGGAACTCGCCGCCCACCGCCTCGGCCACATCGAGCAACGGCCCGAGCGGGCGGGCCGTGCGCAACGGCTCGCACCCGGCCCACAGTACGCGCGGAGGCGCGTGGGCCTCGCAGAAGGCGCGCAGCAGCGCGGTCTTGCCCACCCCAGCCTCGCCGCCGACCACCACCAGGCGCCCATGCGAGGAGGACCGCACCTCGCCCAACAGATCGGCGAGCGCGGCAACGTCTGCCCCACGTTCCAGCAGCCCCGGCACGCCCGCAGTCTCCCACCCGGCGCGCCCGGGAGCAATGCCCTCAGGGGACCGCTGCGCGCCGGCGGGCACGCAGCGGTCAGTCCCCCCTTGGGAACTAGCTCTTGATCAACCCGTGCGGGTTGAGCACGAACTTCTTGGCGACGCCGCTGTCGAAGTCCTTGTAGCCCTGCGGAGCTTCGTCGAGCGAGATCACCGTCGCGTTGACGGCTTTGGCGATGTGCGCCTTGTCGTTGAGGATCATCTGCATCAGCCCGTGGTGGTACTTCATCACCGGGCACTGACCCGTGGTGAAGCTCTGGGACTTGGCCCAGCCCAGGCCGATGCGGATCGACAGCGAGCCGACCTTGGCCGCATCGTCGACCCCGCCCGGATCGCCCGTGACATACAGGCCCGGGATGCCGAGCTTGCCGGCCGCCCGGGTGACGTCCATGATCGAGTTGAGCACCGTTGCCGGCGCCTCGTGGCCAGAGTCCGCGCCGTGGCCGCGAGCCTCGAAGCCCACGGCGTCGACGGCCGCATCGACCTCGGGCACGCCGAGGATCTGCTCGATCTGATCCTTGGGGTCGCCCTTGGAGATGTCGATCGTCTCGCAGCCGAAGCTGCGGGCCTGAGCGAGCCTCTCCTCGATCAGATCGCCGACGATGACCACCGCCGCGCCGAGCAGCTGCGCGGAGTGCGCCGCGGCCAGGCCCACGGGACCGGCGCCCGCGACGTAGACCGTCGAGCCCGAGGTCACCCCGGCGGTGTAGGCGCCGTGATAGCCGGTGGGGAAGATGTCCGACAGCATCGTCAGATCGAGGATCTTCTCCATCGCTGCGTCTTTGTCGGGGAACTTGAGCAGGTTCCAGTCGGCGTACGGCACGGCCACGAACTCGGCCTGACCGCCGACCCATCCGCCCATGTCGACATAGCCGTATGCCGAGCCCGGCCGGTCCGGGTTGACGTTGAGGCACACGCCGGTGTTCTGGGTCTTGCACATGCGGCAGCGTCCGCACGCGATGTTGAAGGGGACCGAGCAGATGTCGCCCTTCTTGATGAACTCCACCCCGGGGCCGACGTCGACCACCTCGCCGGTGATCTCGTGGCCGAGGATGAGGCCCTCCGGCGCCGTCGTGCGGCCGCGCACCATGTGCTGATCGGAGCCGCAGATGTTGGTGGCCACGCACTTGAGGATTGCCGCGTGCGGGAGCTTGCGGCCCACATTGGCGGGATTGACGCCCGGGCCGTCCTGGAGCTCGAACGTCGGGAAGTCGATGTCGTGGACCTCCACCTTCCCCGTGCCCATGTAGGCAACGCCTCTGTTGTCCGCCATCTCTCTCCTCTTTTCGAGTGCTGATTGGCTGGACTTTCGAAGCTACCGGCGAAGGTGCTCCGATTCACCTAGCCGGACGGGCGCTTGTGCCTACCCGGCCGGTCAGTTTCTGCTCAGACGTCGGGCAGGCCCAGCTTGCCCGCGGCGTACGCGACCTCCGCCCGCCGCCGCACCCCCAGCTTGCGCATGACGTTGTGGACGTGGAACTTCGCGGTGCTCTCGCTCACGAACATCCGCGTGCCGATCTCGCGGTTGGTGAGGCCGTGTGCGAGCAACCCGATGACCTCGCGCTCGCGCGAGGTGAGCTCGGAGTCCGGGCCGTCGCCCCCTTGGACGACGAGCGAGCGCATCATCTCGGCACTGCGGCTGTCAAAGCCCGACTCCCCGTGCGAGACGGCCCGGATGATCCGGACGAGCTCGACGAGGTCCACCTCCTTGAGGACGTACGCCTTGGCCCCGCGGTGCAGCGATTGGTTGAGCAGGTTCTCGTCCAGGAACGTGGACAGGATGACCACGCGGGACCCCGGGCGACGAGCCAGGATCTCGCTGCACAGCTCCAGACCCTCGGCGTCGTGGTCGGCGCTCAGCTTGAGGTCGAGCAGGATCACGTCGGGGTGGACGCGGTCCAGCAGGTGCAGCGCCTCGCTGCGACCGCCCGCCTCGGCGACGACCGAGATGTCGGGCTCGAGCTCCAGGATCGAGCGCAGCCCCCGGCGGACGATGGCATGGTCGTCCACCAGCATCACGCGGGCGGCGGTCACGGCGCTCTCAGCCGGCATCGCGCCTCTCCGGGAGCGGGACCTCGACGCTTAGGCTCACCCCACCCCCGCGGCGGCGCCTCACCGTCGCACTGCCGCCGAGCTCGCGGACGCGGCCGCCGATGCCGGCCAGGCCGAAGTGGTGACCCGCCGGGGTGCCGGCCTCGAGCCCGCGTCGCACCACCCCCACGGCCCCGCCGCCGTCGTCCGCGACGACCAGCCGCACCCGCGCGGGCGCCCAGCGCAGCGTGAGCCAAGCGTGACCGGCGTCGGCGTGGCGGACGACGTTGAACAGGGCCTCGCGTGCGATCTGCACGAGCGCGTGCTGGGTGGCGCCCGGCAGCGACTGCTGGGGGCCGTAGGTGCGCAGGCCCACCTGGAGACGGGTCCCCGCAACGACGTCCTCGATGACCTCACGCAGCGCCCGGCGCAGGTCGATGTTGCCGTCGCTGGCCAGCTCGAAGATCACTGACCGGATCTCGTCGACCGCCGAGCGCGCCAGCGACTTGGCCGCGGTCACGCGCTCGAGCACGGGGCGCGAGGTGGAGTCATGGCGGCGGCACCACTCGAGGTCCATGCCGATCGTGAGCAGGTGCTGGGCGACCGAGTCGTGCAACTCCCGCGCGATCCGGTTGCGCTCCTGGCTGAGCAGCTGGCGCCGGCCCGCCTCCTCCAGGCGCCGCCGCACGCGCTCTGACTGCGCGAAGAGCTGGGCGTGGTGCAGCGCCACCCCGGCGTGGTTGGCGAGCGTGACGAGAATCGAGAGGTCCGTGGACTGCACCACGGCGTCGCGCGGCAGCCCCACGGCGAGCACGCCGACGAGCTCCCCCTGTACCGGCATCGGCGCGGCCACGACCCCGCCGGTCGCATCGGTGAGCTCGTAGGCCCCGTCGCCCAGGTCAGCGGCATCGATCATCACCGGCGCCTCGGCCGCCAGCGCCCGACTCGCCACGAGCTCGAGCACCGGCTGGGGCTCGCCGGGACGCGGCACCACGGCCCCGTGGCCCCGCCGGATGACATGAGCGGGCTCCTGGCCCTCGCTGTCGTCGGTGAACGTCATCGACGCCCACGGCGCGTCGAAGTGATGAGCCGCGGCCTCGACCACGGCGTCGCAGAGCGCGCCCGGCCCCTCCGGGGCGGCGCAGAGAGCGGTGGAGATCCGCTCCAGCGTCTCGATGAAGCGGTCCAGGCGCTCGGACTTGTCGCGCCAGGCGGCGTAGAAGCTCGGCTTGGACGAGCGGACGCCGATCAGACGTTCGAGCGTCCGATCGCGGTCAGTAGGCGGCGATGCAGATGTCGCGGACATCGGCTTCGGTGACGGGCCGGGGGTTGGTGGTGATGTAGGCATCGCGAAGGGCGGTGACCGCAAAGCGCGGGAACTCCGCCTCATCGACGCCCAGCGCCCGCAGGCCCGGGGGGATGTCGAGCGCACGGGTCAGGGCCTCGACACGTGCGATGGCCGCGTCGGCCGCGGCCGCGGGTGTGAGGCCGTCGACCACGACGCCCAGAGCCCGCGCCACGTCGACGTAGCGAGACGCGTGCGTCTCGGCGTTGAACCGCATCACATGGGGCATGAGGATCGCGTTGAGAAGGCCGTGCGGGAGGTCGAGCGCGCCTCCGATCTGGTGCGCGATCGCATGTGTCGCGCCCAGCAGCGCGTTGGTGAAGGCGAGGCCGGCTTGGAGGCTGGCGCGGGCAACCGCCTCGCGCGCGTCGAGGTCAAGTGGATCCTGGACCGCCCTGGGCAGGTGCTGCGCGAGGGCCTCGATCGCCGCCACCGCGTGGCCCTTGCTGAGGAAGTCGCAGGCCTCGGACACGCACGACTCGATCGCGTGGCTGAGCGCGTCGAGCCCGGTGTGGGCGGTGAGCTCCGCCGGCATCGTCGTGAGCAGCTCCGGATCGGTCAGCGAGATCTCTGGGACCAGCGCTCGGCCCCCGATGGTGGCCTTGAGCCGCCGCGTCGTGTCGGTTACGACGCAGAACTGCGAGACGTCGGCCCCGGAGCCGCCCGTCGTCGGCACCATCACCATCGGCGGGATCGGCCTGGTGGCGCGGTCGATGCCCTCGTAGTCGAGAATCCTCCCACCGTTGCCGCTGAGGATCGCGACCGCCTTGGCGACGTCGATGCAGCTACCGCCGCCGATCGCCAGCAGCGCGTCGCAGCCGTTCTCGCGGTAGCTCTCGAAGGCGGCCTCGACCTCGAAGTCCTTGGGGTTGGGCGTGAGGTCGTGCCACAGGCGCGACTGCACCCTGAAGTCAGCGAGATAGGGCAGCGCCCGATCCACCCAACCGGCGGCGAGCACGCCGGGATCGGAGACGAGCATCGGCCGGTGGCCGCCGACGCGGCGGACCGCACCGCCCACCTCGGCCAGGGTCCCGATCCCGAAGATCACGTCCGGGATGACGAACTTGCTGACGCGCCCGCGCGTGCCCGAGGAGCTTGGGGGCACCGGCCGCGGCGCTGTCGCCTGGGTCGGACTCAGGTCCTGCACTGCTCCCTCCCTGGGGTCGCTCCTGCAGGGAATCCTACCCTGCCCCCGTCGCCCGAACCTGAGCCGTCGGGTGCAGGTCGCCGCGGGTTCGCTGAGCGCTACAGCTCGTGCTCGGCCAGCCGCGCGCGGAGATCCTTCACGCGGATGGAGAGCTCGGTGGTGCGGGCCCGGGTGGCGGCGTGCTTGGGGTGCTCACTGGCGCCGTCGCGGCTCGATCCCATGGCAAACGCGTACTCCCACGAGGCCATGTGCGCCTTGAGCGCGGCGTCGGCTTCGGCAAGCTCCGCCTTCAGCCTTTCGATCACGGGTTCATTGTTTCAGTGGGCACAGACGGGACCCCGGCGCGGGATCGTGTGGGTGCTCCCGACCTGGGTCAGTTGCCGCAGAACTCGCCGCCGACCACCCGGCCGGGCGCATTGAGCGGCCGCTCGCCGCCCAGCGCCTGCAGCGTGCGCAACTGGGCCAGCAGGCGGTCGGCCTCGTCGCGCAGGGCGCGCAGGTGCGGATGCGATCCGTCCATGGCGCACCCGTGGCCGAAGGCGAAGGCGACGTCCATGCGCGACATGAACTCCTGGTACTGGCGGCGGGCTTCGGCGATCGTCATCGTGCAGTGCGGTGAGACACGGGCGGGTGTGATGAGCCTCATCGGCTTCTGGCACGCGCGACTTGAGCCCGCCGCGAGCGGCCAACCTCAATGCTTGGAAGAGGCCCGACGGGCCTCGGCGGCCCGCTTGGCGGCAACCTCACGCTGGATCTTGCGGATCTGGGCCTGGAT
Organism: uncultured Actinomycetota bacterium; assembly: GCA_963708835.1. Lineage (GTDB taxonomy): Bacteria > Actinomycetota > Thermoleophilia > Solirubrobacterales > Solirubrobacteraceae > Palsa-465. The sequence continues at coordinate 1,335,232 of CAVPUB010000007.1, forward strand.
CGCCGGCGGGATCGGGCCCTTGAGCGGGATCTGCGTCGGAACCTCGGTGCTGAAGCAGGAGGGCGCCGGCGAGGGCACGGCGCCCTGGGTGAGCTCCACTCGCCCCGACGAGGTCTGCGTCGCGGCCACCACGGCGGTGTACCCGTTCGGGACCAGTCCCGGGTTCAGGGTGATGGTGAAGGTGTCGATGTTCGTCCCGACCGGCAGCCTGTTGGCATAGCCCTTGACCGGGCAGGTGGCCGAGAAGGGCACCGCGCGGGCGTTCAGGCCCCGTCGCTCGAACTCGGCGTTGAGCGCGGACACGGCGCTGATCTCTCGCAGGGTGACCGTGATGGTGCCGTCGCCGTTGTCAGTCACCGCAAACGCCGGCGGGGTGGCGGAGGCCGTGAGGGCCAGCACGGCGGCCGTCGTGGCGCCGGCGGTGGCCAGCGCGGTGCCCGAGAGAATCGCGGTGCGCCGCAGGCGGCGCGCGCGCGGCGCCCGTCCCACGGTGCCCGAGCCGGCGAGGGCCGCGGCCTGCGTGGGGAAGGCCCGCATCCGGTCGGCGTGCTCGGAGACGAGATCGGACCAGAGCTGATCTTCGAAGCTGGTCATGACGGTTCCCTTTCGGTGCGGAGTCGTTTGCGGGCCCGCGTCAGCCGAACGCGCAACGCGCCCGGGGAGACGCCCAGGGCGGCCGCCGCCTCGCGCGGGGCCAGGCCGGCCAGGTCGACGAGCTCGAGAGCGCCGCGCTCGACGGCTGAGAGGCGCTGCGCCGCCGCCAGCAGCTGACGCCCGGCGCGCTGGTCATCGATCCGCGCCGCGAGCTCCTCGAGCTCGTCGTCAGCGAGCGGCCTGCGCCCGGCGAGCGCCACGACCACCCGGCGGCCGTTGGAGGCCTGCTCGCAGTGGTGCGCGTAGACGCGGCGGGCGATGCCGAACAGCCATGCGCGCGGGGTGCCGCGGCGCGGATCGAACGTCGGCAGCGAGCCGACGGCCTGCACGAACGTCTCCGACGTAAGGTCGGCGACGGACTGGGGCTCGGCGCAGCGGCGGGCGAAGTATGCGGTGATGGCCGCGACGTTGGCGCGGTAGACGGTCTCGAACGCGGCGACCGCGTCGCCGGGGGACGGAGCGGCCGGTGCGTCGGGTCGACGGGCGGGGGCCGGTGGGGCGCTCATGACCAGTACTTGGAGAGGTCCCGGCACAGCGTTACACGCCGGGACGCGCCTGCCCCCTACCAGCGTCCCCATAAGACGGCCGCCGCGTTGCTCGGTCCGTGGTGGGGCTAGCGCCGCTCTACAGCCAGACGCAGGCCCAGCCCGATGAGCACGACCCCGGTGAAGCGGTCCAGCGCAGCTCTGACCCGCGGGCGCATGAGCGTCTGCGCGGCGCGCGCGGCCACCAGCGTGTAGGCCAGCAGCCAGAGGAAGGTCATGGCGACGAAGATCGCGCCCAGGATGAGGAAGGGCACCAGCACCGCGTGCCCCGCGCTGACGAACTGCGGCAGCAGGCTGGTGAAGAAGATCCCGATCTTGGGGTTGGCCAGATCGGACAGGACCCCTTGCCGAAAGCCGCCCCGCACGCCCATCACCGGCCTGCCCGCCGGTCGGGTGGGGTCGGCGTCGGCGAGCTCCCGGCCCGCAGCACGCAGGGCCTGGACGCCGAGCCAGACGAGGTAGAGCGCACCCGCCAGCTTGAGGACGGTGAAGGCCACCTCGGACGCGCGGACCAGCGAGGCGACACCGACCGCGGCGGCGATCGTCCAGAGCGAGAGCCCGGCGCTGACCCCCAGCGACGTGCCCAGCCCGGCGCGGCGGCCGTGGATGAGCACGTTCTTGGTCACCACCGCGGTGTCGGGCCCAGGGATGACGATCACGATCGCCGCGACCCCGATGAACACGAGCAGGTGCAGTCCCATGGACGAAGTCTGGCATGGCGCGCACGGCCGGTGGGTAACCTCCTGCACACTTTGGGCTGGGCCGGGGGTCGCCATCTGAGCGTTGTCCTCGCCGCGACCGTCGCGGCGTGCTGCGCGTGGGCGAGCATGGCGCGCGCGGCACCCGGAGACACGTTCCTGGAGTCCGCCAAGCTCACCGCGCCCACCACGGGCGCCAACGCGGCGATCGGCGCGGGCGAGGTCGGGGGCGCCGTGGCCATCTCCGACGACGGGACCACCGCGATCACCGGGGCGTTCGACGACGCCAGCGCCAAGGGCGCGGCCTACGTGTTCACGCGCACGAGCGCGACGTGGACGCTGCAGGCCAAGCTCACCGCGCCCACCACGGGGACCAGCCGCGCGCTCGGCACCAACGTCGAGTTCGGCAACGAGGTCGCGCTGTCGGCCGATGGCAACACGGCTCTGATCGGCGGCTTCGGCGACAACAGCGACGCCGGCGCCGCCTGGGTCTTCACGCGCGGGCCGTCGGGCTGGACCGTGCAGCAGAAGCTGACGGCGCCCACGAGCGGCGCCAACGCCGAGATCGCCCCGGGCGAGTTCGGCAGCCGCATCTCGCTCAACGCCGCCGGGACAACCGCGCTGATCGCCGGCGTCGAGGACCACTCGTTCGTCGGAGCAGCCTGGACGTACACCCGCCCCTCGACCACAGCGACCACCTGGACCGTGCAGCGCAAGTTCACCGCTCCCACCACCGGCGCCGATCGCGAGGTGGGCGCCGGCGATTTCGGCAGCGCGGTGTGGCTGTCTCCCGACGGCCTGAGCAGCGTCATCGGCGGCGACGGCGACAACAGCAGCACCGGAGCCGCGTGGGTCTATGGCAACTCGGGGGGGACGTGGACCGAGCAGACCAAGCTCGTGCCCCCCACCACTGGCCCGGACGCCGGCGTCGGGACGACGACGTTCGGGAGCGCCGTGTCGCTGTCTGACGATGCGAGCACCGCGCTGATCGGCGGCCAGTCAGACAACCAGCGCGGCGCGGCATGGATCTTCACGCGCACGACGGCCACCACGTGGAGCGAGCGCCAGAAACTCGTCGCGCCAGCCAGTGGCAGCGCCGCCGAAATCGGACAGGGCTTCTTCGGCGCCTCGGCCGCGCTCTCGTCGGACGCCACCACCGCGGTGGTGGGCGCGCCGATCGACAACTCCGCGGTCGGCGCGGCCTACGCGTTTGCCCAGGTCGGCGGCACGTGGACGCTGCACGGCAAGCTCACCGGCCCCGCCGGGACCGACGCCGAGGTCGGGTCGGCCGTGTTCGGGGCGCACCTCGCCCTCTCCCAACCGGCGGACACGCTGCTCGTCAGCGGCCAGGCGGACAACAATCTCGCGGGCGCGGTGTGGTCCTACGTCGCCACGACGCCGCCGGCCGTCTCCGGCGTGGCGCCGGCGGTGGGACCGGCGCGCGGCGGCACGGCGGTCGTGATTCAGGGCACCGGGTTCGCGGCGACCGGCATCGACGCGGTGGGGTCGGTGACGTTCTCCGGGGTGCCGGCGACGTCCTTCCATGTGGTGTCCCCCACCCAGATCGATGCCGTCGCGCCTCCACACGGCGCCGGGCCGGCCGACGTCGTCGTCACCGCGCCGTCGGGAGCGTCGCCGATCGTCGCCGCCGACCAGTTCCGCTACATCGCCGCCCCGGGCGCCCCCACGAGGATCACCGCGACGGGCGCCAACCGCCGGGTCAGGGTCGCGTTCAGGCCCCGGCCGGCCAGCGGGCCCGTCACCTACCGGGTGATCGCATCGCCCGACGGGGCCCAGGCCTCCGGCTCGAAGAGCCCGCTCATCGTGCGAGGACTGCGCAACGGCACGCGGTATCGGTTCCGGGTGTTCGCCACCAACCTCGGCGGCACGAGCCCCTCCTCGAAGCTGACGCGCGCGGTCACGCCGTTCGCGCCCCTCAGACCATCGGGCGCGTCCATCCGGAGCGTGGCCAGGAGAGCTCCGCGGCTCAGCTTCACCGTGACCGCCGGAAGGCGCTCACCCAAGCTCACCTCGGTCGCGGTCGCATTGCCCCGCGGGCTGTGGTTCAACGCGCGCCGTCTCACCGGGCACGTGCTCATCGGCGGCCGCAAGCCCCATGGGCGATTGACGGTCTCACACAGGGTCCTGACGATTCGGCTCAAGCGCGGCGCCAGGCGCATCGCCGTGACGATCGCCACCCCGGGGCTCTCCGCGACGAGGACGTTGGCCAGAGAGGTCCGGCGGCGGCGGGCGGGCCGGGGCACGGTCACGCTGAAGCTGCACGACGCGGCACGCAACGCCAGCACGCTCAAGCTGCGGCTGCGCTTGTCCTGACGAGCCGGTCGGCCGGCGCACGGACCGGCGGTGCGGCCCGGGCGGTGGCCGGGCGGTGCGGCGGGGCTCAGCGCTGCGACGGGGCACGGACCGGCCGGCGACCGGGCTCGCGCGCGGGCCGCCGCGAGCGCCGCGCGCCCGCCAGCCGGCGACCGTGCTCACGGATGCGCAGGCGCGCCTGCTCGGCGTCAGGCAGCGGCACCCCGCCACGCGGCCGCGGGGGACGCGCCGGGGGCGGCTCGGGGCCGCGACCACCCCCGCCCTCATCGTCCGAGGAGTCCGCGGGCGGGCCGGGCCGCCGATACAGCAGGATCGGGACCAGGATCAGTCCGGGGATGGTGAGGAACACCAGAGTGAGCAGCAGGGTCACGGCGACGCTCTCGGGGACCACGCGCAGGTCGCCGCACGTGATCAGGATCGCCGCGATGAGCGCCGGGACGAGCGGCAGCGCGGCGACTCGCAGCCAGAAATGGGGCTTGCGCTCGCGCGGCGAGCCGGCGAACACCACAAAGACTCCGAACAGGAGCGCGAAGGCAGCGAGCCAGACGATGAGCGACGTGGCCCGGCCGCCGTCCGCGGGCGGATGAGAGGGCGGGAGCACGACTCACACAGGGTACCGACACCGATGGCGCGGCCCGGCGGTTGGCCCGCGCGGGCGCGCGTGCGCCGCGTTCAGCGGCGGCTCGACGCCGCCGACGCCTCGGAGTCGACCGAGTCGTCCTCGTCGTCTGGCGGAGCGCTCGGCTCCTCGGGCCGACCGCGGCTGGGCCGGTGCGGGAGCCGGCCGGCCCGGCGGACCTGATCGGTGAGGATGTACTCGATCTGGGCGTTGATGCTGCGCAGATCATCCTGCGCCCAGCGGCGCAGCGCCTCGAAGAGGCGAGGATCGAGTCGCAGAAGGAAGCGCTTGCTCTCGGCCATGGTCAGCTGTACAGGGTCCCGGTGTTGATGACAGGCGACGGGGAGTGGTCGCCCGACAGCACGACCATCAGATTGGAGACCATAGCCGCCTTGCGTTCGGGGTCCAGCTCGATGAGATCGGAGTCGGCGAGCTGGGCCAGCGCCATCTGGACGAGCGTGACCGCCCCCTGGACCATGGTCCGGCGTGCCGCGAGGATCGCCTCGGCCTGCTGGCGGCGGAGCATCACCTCGGCGATCTCGGGCGCGTAGGCGAGGTGGGTGAGCCGGGTCTCGATGATCTCGATGCCGGCGCGCTCGAGCCGCACCTGGAGCTCGGCCTGGAGGCTGGCGCGGACCTCGTCGGTGTTCCCGCGCAGAGACGTGGCTTGTCGGTCGTAGTCGTCGTAGGGGTACTCGTTGGCGAGATGGCGCAGGGCGGTCTCGCTCTGCACCACCACGAACTGCTGGTAGTCCTCGACGTCGAACACCGTCTTGGCCGTGTCCGTGACGCGCCACACCACGACGGCGGCGATTTCGATCGGGTTGCCGCTGAGGTCGTTGACCTTGATCCGGTCGCTCTGGAAGTTGCGGATCCGCAGCGAGATCTTCGGGCGTGAGAACACCGTGAATGGATTGAGCAACCACATCCCGGCGTGACGCACTGTCCCGATGTAGCGGCCAAAGAGCATCACCACGCACGACTCGTTGGGCTGGACGACGACGATGCCGAGCCCGACGAGGATGACGGCCACGACCAGGATGATGCAGATCACCGTGATCGCCCCGCCCGAGCCGAGCATCGGCAGCACGATGGCCACGACCAGCGCCACGACGGCGCCCGCCAGGACCGGCACTCCGGGGATAACGCGCGCGGGGCGCTCGCTGCTGGGCTGCTGACGCCCACCGCCGGGGGGTTGCGCGGTCTCGTCCATCTCGCCTCCTCGTGATATCGTGAGTATATTACTACACCATCACGGACACATGGTGAGCTCATTGCACGATTCTGCGGAGGGCCCCGATGACCGCTCACCCTCGCTGCGGCGCCGGGTCGGCTCGAAGGACGACGCATAACGTGCCGACGAGGCGGTACGCTGAATGGACGTGACGGAGAAGGTGCAGGTGCTGAGGGGCGGACAGGCACGGGCATACGTCGTCGCGGCGGAACACGCGGACGGAACCCTGCTGTTGGCACCCGAGCCGTCCGGCGACGGGCAGGCCACGGCACTTGCCGTGGACCGGCGTGCTGACATCCGCGCTGTCGCCGGGGTCGCCGGGATCCTCGAGGTCAGCGACCTGAGAGTCGCCTACGGGCCCAAGACGGCAGTCGACTCGATCAGTTTCGAGATCCGGCGGGGAGAGATCTTCGGACTGCTCGGGCCAAACGGCGCGGGCAAGACGAGCACGCTGAGCGCGATCGAAGGGCTGGTCAAGCCGCAGGCCGGGTCGATCCTGCTCGACAGGATCGACACCATGCGCCATCCCACCCAGGCCCGGGCCCGGATGGGCGTGCAGCTCCAGGCGACCAGCTTCCAGTCCGAGCTGAAGATCACCGAGATCGTGCGGCTGTACGCAGGGCTCTACGGGGTGCCGCTCTCCGACCGGCAGATCGCCGACGGCCTGCGTGAGATCGGACTCCAGGACGAAGCCCACAAGCCGTTCAAGCAGCTCTCCGGCGGACAGCAGCAACGTCTCTCCCTGTACACCGCCGTCGTCCACGATCCCGCGCTGCTGCTGCTCGACGAGCCGACCGCCGGCCTGGATCCGCAATCGCGCCGGCAGCTGTGGGGCCGGATCGAAAACATCCGGCAGGGCGGCGGCAGCATCCTGCTGACGACACATTCGATGGAGGAGGCCCAGGCAGTGTGCGACCGCGTCGCGATCATCGACAACGGCACGCTTCTCACCGTCGAGACCCCGCACGATCTGATCGAGAAGCACAAGGACGATCCGCGCGTCCGGGCGGTCTCCCGCGGCGAGGTGACGCTCGAGGATGTCTTCATCGGTCTGACTGGGAGCGAGATCCGTGACTAGCTCAACCACCGCTCCGACCCCGGAGGGCACGGTCACCGGGCCACCACTTCGCCTCGTCTTGAGCTCCTTGCTGCGCGCGGACTTCCTCGTGTTCCTCAAGCACCGGCGCGCGCTCATCATCAGCATGCTGCTGCCCGTCTTCGTTCTCGTCAGCACCAGTGGGAACAAGGCGACCGACAAATTTGGCGGAGCAGAGTTCGTGATCGGGTTGGCCATCTCCTACGGGCTGCTCTCGACGGCGCTGATCGGCTACGCGCTGACGGTCGCGCGAGACCGCGAGAAGGGGGTCTTCCAGCGGCTGCGCGTCACACCGGCGCCCACCTGGACGATCATGACCAGCCGCCTGGCGATGCAGGCCGTCGCGAACCTGATCATCGCGATCGCGGTCGTGATCATCGGCAGCCTGATCCACCACATCTCCCCCTCCGCCGGGCAGTACGCGCTGGTGCTCCTGGTCTCGATCCTGGCCGGAGCGGTGTTCCTCAGCCTCGGCCAAGCGCTGGTGGGTCTGGTGAAGTCGGCCGACAGCGTCCAGGCCGTCGCGCGCGTGCTGTTCGCCGTCCTGATCCTGCTCGGACTTCTCGGCCAGAGCGGCGGCCTTGGCGCCTTTTGGAGCTCGGTGGCGCGCTGGAGCCCCGTCGGAGCGGTGATGACCCTGTTCGCCGGGGTGCTCGACCTGCACGCGTGGTACAGCCGCGACACCCTCTCGGTGCTGGCCTGCCTGGCCTACATCGTCGTCTTCGCCGGTATCGGCATCCGCTGGTTCCAGTGGGACGCGCGCTGAGCGCGGGCGCCGGACCGACGCGATAAGCGGACGCGATAAGTCTTATCGAGTGCCTAAGTTCCGGCACTAAATCGTATTGAGCACGGATGCGCCGCGTCGTGCTTATGCCCCCCATCGGCACGCGCGAGCCGGGGCCCGCGCCGCCTGGGGGTCGCCGGCAGCGGGCCCCGGCGCCCGGGCTGGCAGAAGTCGCGCCTGTGCGCAGCCATGAGATAGTCGCCCCGTGTCGCGGTCCCGCTCGCAGGAGACGGCTTCGCCGAGCGGAGCGATCCGCCGTGCCCAGATCTCGTTCGGCGCGCTGTGGGCGAGTGAGGGCGCGTTCACCGTTGGGCTCACCGTCCTGGCGTTCCGTGAGGGAGGAATCAGCGCAGTCGGGATCGTCACCGCCGCGCGCATGGGCGCCGCGGCGCTGCTGGACCCGTGGCTCGCCGCCGTCGCCGACCGGGTGCGGCGTGAGCGGGTCCTGAGCTGCGTCGGCTTGGTGCGGGGCGCGGCCCTGGGCGGCGCAGCCGCGGTCACGGCCGCCGGCGGCCCGACCGCCGTGACCTACGGCCTGGCGGTCGTTGCGACGGTGGCACAGGGGCTCTACCGCCCGGCGCACTCGGCGCTGCTCCCGGCGCTGTGCCGGTCGCCCGAGCAGCTGACGCGCGCCAACGCCGTGCGCGGCCTGCTGGACTCATCGGCCACGCTCGGGGGGCCGGCGGTTGCGGCCCTGCTGCTGGCGGTGAGCGGGCCGGCCACGGTGTTCGCGGCGTGCGCCGGCGCGTCCCTGCTTGGCGGGCTGGTCGTCGTTGGGCTGTCATACGACGCCCCACCGCGCGCAGAGGCCGGCGCGGGCGGCGCCCGCGAGCTGCTGTGGGGGTTCACGACCATCGCCACCGATCGCACGCTGACGCTGATCACGGGCCTTGGCGTCGTGCAGACGTTCACGCGTGGCTGCCTGACGGTGTTCATCGCGGTGCTCGCCATCGACCTCCTGCACACGGGCAATCCAGGCGTCGGCGTCCTCACCGCGGCCGTCGGCGCCGGCGGGATGCTCGGGTCGCTCCTCGCATTCCGCCTCGTCGGGCGCGGTCGGCTCGCGTTCTGGTTCGGCGTCGGGGTGGCGCTCTTCGGGGCGCCGCTCCTCGTCGTGGGCGCCGCCCCTGGGCAGGCGGGCGCGATCCTGCTGCTGGGCCTCGTCGGCATCGGCAACGCCCTGATCGACGTCGGAGGTTTCACCCTGCTGGCCCGGCTCACCGACGAGGCTGTCCTGGCCCGCATGTTCGCCGGATTCGAGGCGATCCTCACGCTCGGGGTCGCGGCCGGGAGCGTGGCCGCGCCGCTGCTCATCGACCTCATCGGCGTCCGTCCCGCCCTGGTGGTGATCGGGTTGCTGGCGCCCCTGGCGGTGACCGCCGGGTGGCCGGCGCTGCGCCGCATCGACGCCACCGTGCGCGTGCGCGACGCAGATGTCGCCACCCTCCGCTCGATCCACATGCTCGGCGTACTCCCGCTGGCCACGATCGAGCAGCTGGCCGGCGCGCTGGACCACACCGAGCTCGCGCCCGGGCAACCGGCGTTCCGGCAGGGGGAGCCCGCTGAACACTTCTACGTCGTGCAGTCGGGCCGGGCTGAGGTACTCGTCGACGGGAGCGTCGTCAGGACCCTCGGACCCGGTGAGTGCTTCGGCGAGATCGCTCTCCTGCAGGACCGACCGCGCACGGCCACAGTGCGCGCCTCGGCCGAGGGGTGCCTGCAGCTCAGCCGGCTGCGCCGTAGTGCCTATCTGACGGCGGTGACGGGCTACCCGGCCGCCGCCGCGGCGGGCGACGACCTCGTCACCAGCCGACTCGAGGCCGACGCGCAGCGCGCCGCGGCGTCAGGGCTCGGCGGCGACGCGCCTCGGTCGCCGGAGACCCAGCATGTACGGCATCCCGCGGCCGGCGACGTCGAGCGTCCTGGCGACCCGCCCCAGCCAGCCGGGATCGACGATCGGGGGCAGTGACCCGCCGACGCTCGCGATATCCGCGAAATACGTCTGCACGCGACCGATCCCCTCGAGCTCCTGCTCGACCTGCTGCACCGGGTCAAAGGCGTCGCCGCAGTTGCGATAGAGCTCCTCGGAGAAGAGGAGGTACTCCGGCGCCTGAACGGAGTTCTTCAGCAGCCGGTGGACCAGGATGACGTCAATCCCGACGAGCTTGCGGCGATCTCTGATGGTCTGGGTCGCGACCTCGCCCACGTGCGCGACGAACTTCAGCTTCAGGTTGTTCGCCTGCTCGCAGGCATCGCACGGGCACAGGTTGGAGGCGACGTACTGGCGCTCGCGGTGGAAGGCCTGATGCATGTGGGCCACGGCCTGAGTCAGAGCCGCGCCTGTCGCGGCGGCGTCCAGGGTGTCGGCCTGACGGGAGAGGAAAGCGGCGTCGCCTTCGATCTCGATCAGCTCGAAGTCGCTGGCGGCGTCGATCACCGCCTCGAGCAACCTGGCGGTGTTGACCTCGGCATGCGCGAGGCTCATCCGGTGAGTCCTCATGTACTCGGTGTAACCGCCGATGTCGGCAATCACGAGCAGCGCCCGCTCCGGTCCCATGGCGAGTGATCCTAAACGGGTGGCCCGGCCGGGGCCTCACGTATGGTGCGACGCCCGTCGTAGGCGCCCCACCGGAAGCCGGTGGGGTGAGGCTCGGGCGCCAGCGGCGCCCGGGGCCGCCCAGCGACAGCCTCCGGGAGGTTGTACTCCGGCGGCGCGACGTCGTTGGGCGTGTCCGGGTGAAACACCGAGGCGAGGTATTGCAGCTGCCCACGGCCCGGGCCCTGCTCGAACATCCCCCCGCCGTAGAGGCCGATGCCATGCTCGTTGCAGTAGTCGTAGGCGTCAAGGAGGGCCCGCAGGCTGCCGAAGCGGGCCGGCTTGACGTTGAGCATGCGCGGCCGCCACGGCAGCGCCTCGATGTCGGCGATGGAGTGGATCGGCTCGTCGAACGTGATCCGATCACGGTGGCGCTCGAGCAGTCCTGCGTTACCGGGCGCGAGAGACGGGTCCTCGATCCACGCCTCGGGCAGACCCTCGATGACGCGCCGGTAGAGGCGCATCTCCGGCTCCATCGCCACCGTGAGGTCGCGGTAGAAGCCCTTCAGATCGATGACGTCGACGCATCGCAGGTGCGCGAGCTCGCCCACGACGCCGTCGTCCCAGCTGGGGGTCGGATCCAGCTTGAAGCGCAGTTGAGGGTCCTCGCCCAACCACGCGCGCAGGATCGCGAGGTTCGGCGGATCGCCGATCCGGACCGATGCCACGAAGTTCACGGGCTGCGCCCGACGGCCGACGGCGTGCTGGAACGAGACGCCGTTCTGGCGTAGGGCGAGGTCAAGCGCCGCGCTCTCGAACGCCCAGCGCCGGTAGTAGCGGGCGCTCGCGCGGATCGGCCGGACCGGAAAGAGGTTCGCCAGGGCGAGCAGCCGCGAGAACTCGTCGAACGTGCGCGTCCCGTACAGCCAGCTCAGGTCACCGCCGGCCCGGAGGAGCTCGATCTGGTCGATCTGGTCCCACGTGATGTCCTCGCCCTCGCCGACATGGTCTGCACCGATGAGCCGCACCACGATCGAGACCTTGGTGAAGCCGCTCGTCGTGTCGCGCACGATGGGCTGCAGCTCGCAGCGCTCGATGGTCAGCGGCAACTCTGCGACGTGCGCGTAAGTCTCATATCGAGTCACGGTTGGGCAAGGCTTCCTGGCGCACGGCGGCGGCGGAAACTCTACCTACGCGTCGTGGTGTGTCTTGGTTCCAGAGCGCAAGTGGGTGGCCGTCAGGCCGGGCGAGCAGCGAGCCGACCGCCGTCAGGCCGAGGCCACGGGCGCTGATCGCGTCCAGTCGCTCCACGGTGACCGGCGGTGAGCCTGGGTCGAGGCGCGTCGGGGCGCCGTCCCAATCCGGGCCGACGAACAACGTCAGGCCGTCGCGGAGGAGGTCGAGCGTGGAGACGGGGCCGCCGGCGAGAGCCAGTACTACGCCGAGCCCAAGCGACTCGCCAAGCTCGGCTACCTGGAGGCCCGCAAGGAGCCAGGCAGGACCCGTGAACGAACCATCTACACGCTGACTGACAAAGGTCTGCAGGCGCTGCGCGACTGGGCGCGGACCCCCGTCCGCGTCACCCCGGTCAAGAGCGAGGCCCTGCTGCGTCTGTTGATCGCCGACCTTGTGGGCGAGAGGCCGAAGCGCAGCAGCATCGCCACCCTCAGAGACGACATCGCTGACCTATCGGCGCGACTCACCGAGACCGAAGCGGCAGCAGCGGCGCTCCCCACCGGCGAAAGTACCTGTTGCTCGTCGCAGGGTTCCTACGGCAGGTGCTCGAACTTCACCTCCAGCTCGTCGACGATGTCGAACGCAAGCTCAGCCCGAAGCGCCCACGCGATCCCGACACATCCGCCGTCGCACACCAACCGACTGAGACCACCCACCACTGACACGCCACAGCCCGCGCCAGCGACGACGTCGGGATGGATGCGGGAGCCACCTTACGGCGCGGCCCGTCGGTCATCGCGGGCATTCTGGCAACTCGGCCGCAGCGCTACCCCTGCAGGCCTGCGGGGCTTGCTGAGACCCCGTTCAGCAGTCCCCGGAGCGTCGTGGCGTAGCTCTCGAGGGCGTGGCGCCCGTCGTGGGTCAGCGCGACCGAGGTCCGCGAGGCCGGCCCGCTGCCCGTTTTGCTGGTCGCGAGGTAGCCGGCCTCTTCGAGCTTGCGTAGATGCGTGATCAGGTTGCCCGGCGTGAGCTCGATCATGTCCTGGAGGCGTTTGAACGACAGCTGGTCGCCGTCGGGTAGGGTGGCCAGCGCCGCCATGATCTGGAGTCGCGCCGGGACGTGAATGAGCGAGTCAAGCGCCTCCGCGGTCACGCGCCCGTCCGCATCGTGTGTGTTTGAGTCCCGCGCCGCTGCCACGTGCCGATCGCCGCCTCCGCCAGCAGCAACACGCACAACCCCACACCGTTGACCAGCCACATGCCTCGGGGGCCGGCAATGGCGCCGACGATGGCGATCAGCGCGACCGCCGCGGCGAGCGCGACCTGGTGCCAGTTCTTGTGGATCGCCGAGCGCCCCGCCCAGACGGCGGCGAGCGCGATCAGGGTTCCGTTCAGGAACACCGACCAGTAGACGCCTGCGCTTTGGTGCGCGCTGGTCGCGATCGCGATCAGCAGCACGTAACAGACCAACAGGGCCGCGGCCATCGCCACCGCTTCGTTGCGCTGCACCGTCACCGAGTGGCCACTGACGCCGGTCCGCGCTCGCGCGTAGGCGAAGATGACGGTGGCGATCCGCAGTGCGATCAGCGCGTAGAAGAACACCAGCGACGCGGGGCTGGGGCCGGTGAAGGGGTGCTGATTGCGGACGTTGAGCCACACGATCCCGAAGCCGGCCAGCGCCACCACCGCCGCCACCAGCGACAACCACGGCGCCCGGAAGTCCAGCGAGCGCCGCGCGTCGGCTTGGGTCTGCGCCAGCAGGCGCGCCGCCTCGCGCGCCTCCATCCTGCTCTCCTCGGGGGTTCCCGATGACGATCCGATATGTGTGGTCATAGCCCTGGCTCCCAGCTAGAGTTTGTGACGCAAACCATAGTAGAGTTTGTGGGGCAAAGTCAAGGCCGTGTCGCCAACTCGATCGCATACTCGGCCAGATCCGTCATCCGGCGCCGGGCCGGCCGGAATCCGCATCTCGCCGTTGAACTAATGGGGGATGGAGGTGATCGGCGCTGCCGCCGAGAGGTTCATCCGCCCTCGCCAGCACGAACAGCAGCTCGACGAAGCCGACATGCTCGCCGAGGTCAGGGACATCCTCGGGCGGCTGCAACGACTTGAACGAGCGCTGGAGCACCAACGAGAGCCTGACCACTAGCGCCCTCCAAGCACGAAGGCCCCGGGTCACCGGGGCCTTCTCAAGTGGGCCGTGTAGGGATCGAACCTACGACCTTGGGATTAAGAGTCCCCTGCTCTACCAGCTGAGCTAACGGCCCTGAGGTTTCGCCGATGTTACCCCGGCCCCGGGGGCCGGGGTCAGCAGGCCTGAGCCGCGCTGGGCTGGGTCTTGGCCAGGGCGATCTGGGCCGTCAGCGCCTTGCGGCTGGCCTTGTCGGTCACCAGGCTGGCCGCCTTGGCGGCGGCGAGATCGCCCTTGCGCGTCTGCTGGGCGGCGTACGCCGTCATGGCGAGACATTCGAAGCTCTTGATCGCGGTCGAGTCCGCCTGGGTGGCGTACTCCCAGGCGGTGGCGGAGTCGGCGTACTGACCGAGGGCAGCGTAGGCGTTGCCGGCAAAGATCGCGAGCTCGTTGGGGGGGTTCTTGCTCAACGTGAGGTACTTCTGCCAGGCGGCCATGGCCCGGGCGAGCTCTTTCTTGCCCTCGGTGGTGTACGTGTTGGTGGCGGTGCTGAAGCCGCTGCTGGAGGCGTTCTGGTAGCGCGCGGTCTCCAGGGCGGCCCACGCCGCCGGGTCGCTGGGATTCTTCTGGGTCTGCTTGAGCGCGGCCTTCTCCGCCGAGCTGATGATCTGGTTCTGCTGGTTGGAGCCGCCGCCGCCGAAGGCGTTGAGCAGGCCGCCGTTGCCGCTGCCCGTGCCGACGCCGAACAGCACGAGGCCTCCGCCGATGAGGATGGCCAGGCCGAGATACACCACCTGGACGGTGCGGCGACGGCCACGGCTGCGCAGATCGAAGAGCATCAGTCAGACTCGTCCGCGTCCGGGGGGCCGACGGTGATCAGGTCAGCGGCGGCGCGCTTGGCGTCACGGCGGTCTGCGAACTTGAGCAACACGATGCTGGCGAGGAAGAGGACGACGATCGGGGCGGTCTCCAAGCCGGTCGTGACGGGATCCGCTCCGGGCATGGCCGCCGCGATGACGGCGATGATCACCGTAGCGTAGCGCCAGTGACGGGTCAGGGTGCTGCCGTTGATCACTCCGGCGGCACGCAGCCCGAGCATCGCCAGGGGTAACTGGAAGGCCAACCCGATCGCCCCCATCGTGACGACCTCGAACGAGTACAGGGGCTTGGCCTGGACCAGGTTGTCGAACTGGCTGGAGTTGTAGCCCTGGAGGAACTTGAGCGCGGCCGGCAGCACCACGATGTATGTGAACACCACCCCGATCACGAACAACACGGGCGCCGCGACGACGACGGGCGTCGCCACCCTGCGCTCGGACGGATTGAGCGCCGGGACGGCGAACGCATATATCTCATAGAGCAGGACCGGGAGCATCAGCAGGACCGCGGCGTAGAACGTCACGGTCAGCGTGGTGGTGAACGCCTCGCCCGGCCCGAGTGTGACCGGCACGTTCTTGGGCTCTCGCTGAGGCAGCGCCTTGGACGCCGACTGCAGAGATTGAGCCGCCCGGGCAATAAGGGCTCGATCAGCGGCCGACAGGTCCGCTGAGCCTGACAGCGACTGGAAGGCTTGGGCCGATCTGGCGAGGTCCTTGGCCGCGGTGTGGCTGTCGCGCGTGAGGCCGCCGATCTTGTTCGACCCCGTCTGCGACGGCGGCGGCAGCGGCTTGTTGAGCAGGTTCAGGAGGGTGTTGTTCTGCCAGTAACAGAGCGCGAAGGCCACAGCGAGCGCCGCGAGGCAGATGAACAGGCGGTTGCGAAGCTCGTCGAGGTGGTCGACGATGCTCAGGCGATCCTCGTGCCCGATGGGCCGGAGAACCTTCGCCATGATGTGCGCCCCGCTGCGCCGCTAAGAGCGCTCGGACCCGGCGCTGCCGGATCCCTGGGTGGCCGCGGGCTCGGTCGCCTTGGCCTCCGGCATGGTCCTCGACTCCGACAGCGCGGGCTTGTCGTCGTCTTTGGCTTCGCCGGTGATCCCTTCCTTGAACTCACGCATCCCCGACCCCAGGCCCTTGCCGATTCCCGGAAGCCGCTTGGGACCGAGAATCAGTAGAACGATGATGAGGACGACGATGGCGTCTATGCCTGGGTTACGGAACATGTGCTTCTAGGCCTCTCCAAATCGGGGGGGAGCACTAGCGTAGCGGTCGGAGAGCCGCGTGGATGTGTTTAACGCGGATAGATCCGTACATCGCGCTCAAGCTGGGGGCGGGGTAGGCCGATAAATGGGGCGAGCAGCCATGAGCAACCACCCTGAACGCCACTCCATTCGTCGCATCGTCCTCCCCAGCGGTCGGACGATCGAAGTCGTACGGTTCTACGCCGAGGAGACGACCCATCCTGGCCTGCATGTGTGCCCGGATTGCGGGTCGCACCTGGTGCAGCCGATCGACTGGTCCGAGGCGCCCCAGGGCTTCTGGGAGCTCATCCTCCAGTGCCCTAACTGCTACTGGATGGACGAGGGCGTTTTCGACCAGGATCAGGTCGACGCGCTCGAGGAGCACCTTGACGACGGACTGACCGACATGCTCTCGGACCTGCGTCGCCTCACCCAGGCGAACATGACCGAGGAGATCGAGCGGTTCGCCGCAGCGCTCAACGCTGACCTCATCCTCCCCGAGGATTTCTAAACGTCTCGCCCGTAGGGCGGGCGGTACGGGCGTGATCCAAATCCCGCTCCGCCGGCCCTACGAATAGCGCTCGACGACGCCGTCGGCGATGAGCTCCAACGCACCGCGCTGACGCGCGGGCATCTCCGGTAGCTCTGCCTTTGCGCTCGCCACCAGCTCCAGCGCGCGCGCCCGCGTCTCCTCCAGTGCGCCCGTCTCGGCGATGCGGGCACAGACCTCGGCGGCCAGCTCCGGGGTGCGAACCGAGCGCAGGTCAAGCGCTCGCAGCTCCGGGTCGCGGTCCCGCGCGACGATCAGGGGCAGCGTCACCGTGCCGTCCAGCAGGTCGGCGCCGCGGGGCTTGCCCGTCCGCTCCGGCGGGCCCGAGACGTCGAGGATGTCGTCGAGCAGCTGGAAGGCCAGCCCGATCCGCTCGCCGAAGAGGGCCAGTCCAGGCAGGCGCTCCTCGTCGTCGCCCTCGAGCCCCCCAAGCTCGCAGGCGGCCCGGAAGAGCACGCCGGTCTTCAGGCGGCAGCGCTCGAGGTAGCGCTCCGGGGCCACCGCGCGCCAGGCGTCGGCCCGCTGCATGAGCTCGCCGGTGGCCAGCTCCGAGCTTGCCCGCGAGAGCACCTGCACCGCGGCGACCGAGCCCGTGTGCGTGAGCTCGGCAAACGCCCGCGAGAACAGGAGGTCGCCGGTTGCCGTGGCCGCCAGGCGCCCACCGGCGGCCATCACCGTCGGGCGCCCGCGCCGCAACGGCGACCCGTCGAGCACGTCGTCGTGAACGAGCGTCGCCGAGTGCACCAGCTCCACGGCCACCGCGGAACGGAGCAGGGTCTCTGACTCGGGCGGCGGGGCGCCGGCGGCCAGGAACAGCAGCAGCGGGCGCAGACGCTTGCCCCCGGCGGCGATCGTCTCCCCGGCATGGCGGGCCAGCAGCTCGCCGTGGCCGTCGGCGGCCTCGACGAGCCGGCCCTCCAGGCGCTTCATCATCCGCGCGGCGGACTCGCCGCCGGCCGCCACAACCGCCTGCACCGCCCCTTGGACGGCGTTTGGAGCGACCACTAGGCAACCTCGCCCACGTGCAGGGCGATGATGCCGCCGGCGGTGATCACGTAACGCACGGGGCGCAGCCCGCACTCCCACATGACCGCGGCCAGCGCCTGCGGTGGGGGAAACCGGCGGACGGAGTTGGGCAGGTAGCTGTAGGCGTCGGCATCGCCGGCGACGCGCCCGAGGACCGGGATGATGCGATCGAACCAGAGATCCAGGAAGGTCGAGAGCGGCGGACCGGTGGGGGTGGTGATCTCCAGGACCACGACCCGCCCTCCGGGGCGCACGACGCGGGCCATCTCGCGCAGGCCGCGCGGCAGATCGGAGAAGTTGCGGGCCCCGAAGCCGACGGTCGCCGCGTCGAAGCGGTCGTCGTCGTAGGGGAGCTCCAGCGCGTTGGCGGTCTCAAACCGGACCGACGCCTCGGCCGGGACACGACCCGCCGCGCGCTCGCTGACGGCCTTGTCACGCGCCAGCTCGAGCATCCGCTCGGAGAAGTCGGCGCCGACGACGGTCCCGCCGGGCGCCACCCGGCGCGCCAGCTCGAGCGCCAGGTCGCCGGTGCCCGTGGCCACGTCCAGTGCCCGCTGGCCCGGGGCCAGCCCCGCCAGGTCGGCGGCGCGCCGGCGCCACTGGTGGTGCAGGCCGGCGGTCATGACCGAGTTCATCCGGTCATAGACGCCCGCGATGCGGTCGAACATGGCCCGGACCTGGGGCTCGGGCAGTGTGCCGGGGGTGGACTCCGCGATCGGCTCAGAGACGTCCGTGTCGGAGTGCCCCGGCGGCGAAGATCGGCTCGCCGTCATGGTCCCTGGGCACCGCCCTACTGGAGCATCGATAGGAAGTTGACGAGGTCCTGGAACTTCTTCGGGATCGTTCTTGGCCAGATCCGCGAACGAGGGCATCGGCGCGGTCGGGTTGCGCAGCGTCGACGCGATCGCCTGCGGGCGGCGGATCGCTCCGATGTGGGTGAGCGGCGGACCGGGGCCGTTGTTGCCGTTGTCGCCGATCACGTGGCAGGCCAGGCAGCCCGATTCGCCCACGACGTCTTCGCCGGCGACGAACGACGCCTTCTGGGCGGCGGTGAGCGAGGCCGGCGGCGCCATGTCAACCGAGTTCGGCGAGCCGGTGCTCGCGCCCGAGTAGGTGAGGAAGGCCATGGCGAAGATCGTGGTCAGGCCGGCGGCCAGGGCGATCGGGCGGCGCTCGATCCGGCGCTCCGGGCTGCGGTCGTAGAACGGCAGCAGGAAGAGCAGGATCATGCAGATCGTGGGGACGCCGATCGTGGCGAGGTCCGTGAACTTGGGGATGTTCTTCATCACCCGGAGGACCTCGAACAGGAAGAAGAAGTACCAGTCCGGGCGGGGGACGTACGTGGTGGTCGTCGGATCCGCCTTGGGCCCCATCTCCGCGCCGAACATGGCGGCGAGGAACAGGATCACGATCATGACGACGACCGCCATCATCGAGTCCTTGGCCACCGCGTAGGGGAAGAACGGCTTGCCCTTGTTCTTCAGGAGGGCGTATTCGCGGAGATAGGCCTCTTTCTCGGCTTGGTTCACGAGGCCATCCTCAAATCTCCGCCTCGCGCATCTCGGGCTCCTCTTCGGCCTTGAGCCACGGCGGCGCGGAGATCCCGAGCTTGGTGATCAGGTACAGGTGCGCGCCGATCAGGGCGGCGATCAGCCCAGGGATCAGCATCATGTGGATGGCGTAGAACCGCGACAGCGTGGTCGCTCCGAACTCGGGCCCGGCGCGCAGGAAGTCCGACAGGTACGGGCCCAGGAAGGGGCCGGTGCCGTTGATGTTGACGCCCACGATGGTCGCCCAGTAGGACCGCTGGTCGAACGGCAGCAGGTAGCCGGTGAAGCCCATGGCCAGCGTCAGGATGAGCAGCACGACGCCGATGATCCACGTCAGCTCCCGCGGGTACTTGTAGGCACCGAAGAAGAACACGCGCGCCATGTGCAGGAAGATCAGGATGATCATCACCGAGGCGCCCCATTTGTGCATGGCCCGGACCAGCTGGCCCAGGAAGGCATCGTCGGTGATGTAGCGGATCGACTCGTAGGCCCCACCGTTGACGTTCGGTTGGTAGAACATCGCCAAAAAGACGCCGGTCACGGCCTGATTGAGGAAGGCGAACATCGTCGCCGACCCCAGCGTGTAGAACCAGTTGATCCCCTTGGGGACCTTGCGGAAGAGCAGCCAGCGAATGCCCGGCGACATCGAGGTGCGCTCGTCCAGCCAGTCGACGACGTGGATCCCGCCTTCGGCGGCGGTCTCCAGGGGCGTCATCGGCTCCCCCTCCTCGCCGGGGCGCTTGGGGACGGGCTTGAGGATCTTCGGAAGTGGGGGTGCGGGAAGCTTGGGCATCGCTACGGGTGGCCGGGCGGGCCGGACGAGGTGTCAAATCGCGCGGGGTAGAGATATTGACCGATGCCGTCCAGCGGCTGCCCCGGGTCACGCGGGGAGAAGCGCTCCAGCTCGGAATTGACCGAGTAGCGCGGGCCGATCTCGACCAGGCCCGTCGACTCGTTCAGCCGCGTGTAGAACCGGTCCAGCGGGCGCACCGGAGGCCCGCCGGCGACCATCCCACGGAAGTCGTAGACCCCGCCGTGGCAGGGGCAGATGAACCGCTGCGCGGCGGCCACGAAGCGGACCGGGCAGCCGAGGTGCATGCAGCGCGAGGACAGCGCGACCCAGTGGTTGTACTGGTCGACGGGCTCCTTGTCGATGCTGGGGTCGCGCGTGCGCACATAGGCGATCGAGTAGCCCGCCTCGCCGATGCCCTGAACGATCGTGAGCACCTTGGTCGCGTAGGTCGTCTTGGTGAAGTCGTCGGGCGTGCCGATCGGCTGCCAATCAAACGGGACACGGCTGAACAGCGGGCCGAGCGCGAACCCCAGCGCCGGGAGCGTGAAGGCCGCGGCCGCGACCAGCCCGGACCCGTGTGTGACCAAGCCCATGAACCGGCGCCGGCTGACCGTCTCGCCCTCGAAGGCGCCCGGGATCTGCCGATCCTCCGTGTATTTGGACTTGAATCCTTCTTTGTGCCGATCTGCCACTTGAGCCTTTAGTCAACCGCAGCTAAACCCAATTGAACGCCCCAATAAGCGTACCGTCAACAACGAGGCGGACGTCACGAGGGTGGCCCTCCGGCCGCAGCCAGGACGGCGTCCCGGGCGCCCGTCAGAGCCTGCGCGGCGCGCGCGTCGCCGGCTCGCGCCAGGGCCTTGGCCGCCGTGTGCTCGGCGGTGATGCCCCATCCGATCGCCGTCGCGCCGGCCTGCCACACGGCGTCGGCCAACGCGGGATCAGACGCGGCCCGGGCCTGGGCCAGGAGCGAGATGAGATCGGCCAGCTCGGCCACGGCGTCGAGATCGCCCAGCTCGGCCAGGCGGGCAAGCCCCAGCGCGTAGAGCTGGTCGCCGAGCAGCAGCGCCAGGTCGGGATCGGCGCAGCGCACCAGCCGTGGCGCCCCGTAGTGCAGCAGCGACCCCTCCAGGATCATCTCCAGGAGCAGCTCGTAATCGCCTTCGCGGCCGCTGGTGCGCGGGCCGCCAGCCGCCAGCTGGGGCGCTCCCCCGCCGGCGTCGGCCTGTGGCTCCAGCCGGCCGGCTGTCATCGCGGGGGCCGGATCCGTCGGCGGTCCGAGCGCGTCGGCGAGCGTGCCGCCGTGGTCCAGCAGGGCTTCGCGCAGCGCCGCGAGGCTCATGCGCCGGTCAGCTCCGCGAACGCCTCGGCCGCCGCCGTGACCGTGCGCATCACATGCTCGCGACCATGGACGAGCGAGGGGAACCACGCCTCGAACTGCGAGGGCGGCGGGTAGACCCCGCGCGCCAGCAGCGCCCGACACCACCGCGCGAAAGCGGCCGTGTCACACGCCGCCGCGCCGGCGTAGTTGGTCACCGGGCGGTCGGTGAAGAAGATCGTCAGCAGCCCGGGCAGCGATTGGACCTGGACCGGCACCCCGTTGCCGCGGGCCGCCTCGCGCATGCCGTCGGCCAGGGCCTCGGTGGTCTCGGCCAGGCGCTCGTAGGCGACGGCGTCGAGGTGCTCGAGGGTGGCCAGCGCCGCCGCCACCGCCAGCGGATTGCCCGACAGCGTCCCGGCCTGGTAGACGTCGCCGGCCGGGGCGATCCGTTCCATGAGCTGACGCGAGCCCCCGTAGGCGGCGGCCGGGAGCCCGCCGCCGATGATCTTGCCCATGATGGTGAGGTCCGGCATGACACCGAAGCGCTCCTGGGCGCCCCCGCGGGCGACGCGCAGGCCGGTGATCACCTCGTCGAAGATGAGCAGCGCACCGGACGCGGTGGCGGCCTCACGCAGGTGCTCGAGAAAGCCGGGCTGGGGCGGGACGACGCCCATGTTGGCCGGGACGGGCTCCGCCACGATCGCCGCCGGGCGGTGCTCGGCCACCGCCTCGCTGACGGCTGCGGGATCGTTCCAGGGCACGATCACGGTGGCCGCCGCGGCCGCGGCCGGGACGCCTGGGCTGGCCGGGATCCCCTGGGTGGCCAGGCCCGACCCGGCCTCGGCCAGCAGCCCGTCGACGTGGCCGTGATAGGCGCCCGAGAACTTGACGATGGTGTCGCGGCCGGTGGCAGCGCGGGCCAGGCGCAGCGCACTCATCGTCGCCTCAGTGCCCGACGAGGTCATCCGCAGCATCTCGACCGACGGCATGCGCTCCGCGACACGCTCGGCCAACTCCACCTCGCCCGGGGTCGGCGCTCCGAAGCTGGTGCCGCGCGCCGCCGCCTGGCTGACCGCGGCGACGACGTCAGGGTGGGCGTGGCCGAGGATCAGTGGGCCCCACGAGCTCACCCAGTCGATGTACTCGTTGCCGTCGACGTCGCGGATGATCGGGCCCGAACCCGACTCGATGAAGATCGGGTCGCGCCCGATCGAGCGCATGGCCCGCACCGGGGAGTTGACCCCGCCGGGCAGGACCAGACCGGCGCGCTGGAACAGGTGCGCCGAGCGCGAGGTGTCCACGGCGGTGTCGCTCACACGCCCGCGTGTTGACGTTCCCAGTCCCGGTGTTCCTCGGTGAAGTAGAGGAGGCGGATCTTCTTGAACTCGGTGGAGGAGTAGAGCGTGGCGCGGTCGGAGATGCCGGTGTCGGCGGCAATCGAGTCCAGGATCGCGTCGCACTCCTCCTTGGAGCGCCCGTGGGCCATCGTGAATACCGAGTAGGGCCAGTCCGCGTACGTCGGGCGCTGGTAGCAGTGCGAGATGCCGCGGAACGACGCCATCCGCATGCCCAACTCCAGGATCCGCTCGTCCGGGACCTGCCACACCCCCATCCCGTTGGCGCTGAAGCCGGCCCGGCGGTGAAACAGGATCGCGGCGACGCGGCGCAGCAGCCGGCGCTCCTGCATCCCCCGCAGATGCGCCAGCAGCTCGTCCTGCGCGATCCCGAGCTCCCCGGCGGCCGGCCCGTAGGGCTCGGGGATCACCGGCATGTCGCCCTGCAGGGCCCGGATCACGGCCCGGTCGAACTCGTCGTAGGGCTGGGGCTCGGTCTCGGCGGGCTCCGCAGCCTCGGCGGCCTTGGACAGCGCGTCCGTGCCGCCCTCCATCTCCAGGTCCATGCGGATCTTGAACAGCTTGAGCGTGGGGAGCTGCCGGACGGACTCCGCTCCGGCCTCCCGCGCCAGGACGTCGAGTGTGCCCTGGAGGCCGAGCTTGGAGCCCGGTTCGGTGGCGATCGTGAACCAGATGTTGAACTCGTGGTTGCGCAGGTAGTTGTGCGAGACCCCGGGGTGCGCGTTGATGATGTTGGCGGCGCGCCACGGGTTCTCGGCGTCGACCTTGGCGGCGACGAGCATTGAGGAGTAGCCGAGCGCCCGGGTGTCGAAGATCGGCGTGACCTGGCGGATGATCCGCTCGTCGAGCAGACGCGAGACCGCGGCCATCGTCTCCTCCTCGGTGATCCCGGCCTCCGCGGCGACGTGCTGGTAGGGGCGCGCGGCGATCGGGAACTGGCCCTGCATCAGGTTGAGCAGGCGCTTGTCGAGGTCGGAGAGCGCGATCGCGGCGCCCTCCTTGCGGCTGCGTAGCTTGGGGCCGTGCCGCGAGCCGCCCGCGGGGCCGTCCTGGATTCCGTCTGTGGTCCCGGAGCTTCTCATTGCAGCCATGCAGCAGCGTCCTTGGCGTGGTAGGTGATGATGATGTCGGCCCCCGCGCGGCGGATCGAGGTCAGCGTCTCGAGCACCGCGCTCCTCTCATCAAGGTACCCGGCGGCGGCCGCGGCCTTGAGCATCGAGTACTCGCCGCTGACGTTGTAGGCGGCCACGGGCAACGAGGTGTCGTCCTTGATGCGGCGGATCAGGTCCAGATAGGGCAGGGCCGGCTTGACCATGAGGATGTCGGCGCCCTCCTCGACGTCCAGGCGCGCCTCGCGCACCGCCTCATCGCCGTTGGCGGGATCCATCTGATAGCCGCGTCGGTCGCCGAAAGCGGGGGCGGAGTCGGCGGCGACGCGGAAGGGCCCGTAGAACGCGGACGCGAACTTGGCCGAGTAGGCCATGATCGGCGTGTCGGTGAGGCCCTCGTCGTCGAGCGCCGTCCGGATGGTGCCGACGCGTCCGTCCATCATGTCCGAGGGGGCGATGATGTCGGCCCCCGCACGGGCCTGGGACACCGCCGTGCGCGACAGCAGCTCGAGCGTGGCGTCGTTGTCGACGACCGGGCCGCCGGCGCTCTCGCGCAGCACCCCGCAGTGCCCGTGGCTGGTGTACTCGCACAGGCACAGGTCACAGATGACCAGGAGGTCGGGATGGGCGTCCTTGATGGCCCGCGTGGCCAGCTGGATGATTCCCTCGTCGTCCCAGGCTCCCGAGCCCTCCTCGTCCTTGGACGCCGGCAGGCCGAAGAGCAGTACCGCGGGGATGCCCAGCGCGGCCACTTCCCCCGCCTCCTCGACGGCGTGCGCGATCGAGAGATGGTCCACCCCGGGCATCTCCTTGATCGGCTCTCGGCGGTCGATGCCGTGGGCCACGAACATCGGGTACACGAAGTCCGCGGCCTCAAGGCGCGTTTCGCGCACCAGGCCGCGCAGCGCGCGGGTGGCTCTGAGCCTGCGCAGGCGGGTCTGCGGGAACGACATAGCTGTCAACCGAGAATACTGGCGCTGCGCGCCCGTTCACGGCACACTGTGCGTGGGGTGTCCTACGCGCTTGATCGGCTCGGATGGCTGCAGTTCCAGCAGCTGTGTGCTCACGTGCTCGAGCTCGATGCCGGCGTGCCTCTCGGCGCCTGGGAGGGCGACGCCGACGAGTGCCGCTTCGCCGTCGCCGAGGCCGGGGTCGGGGCGCCCCTGCTGCAGACCCCGATGACCGACCGGGTGCTCGTGCAGTGCGCATGGCTGCGGCCGGGTGCGATGGCGCCGGTCGTGATGGCCCTCGAGACGCTCGCTGCCGAGCACAGCGACCAGCTGCGCGACCTGTACTCGTACGTGCTCATGGCCAACGGCGATGCGATCCACGAGCGCGCCGAGGTGGGCGGCCTGAGCGTCGATGTCATCGACACCCCAGCGCTGAGCGCGCGCATCGACGCGCGCCCGGAGCTGCGTCTGGCCATGCCGTCGCTGTTGGGCGTGCGCGACCTCGATCCGCTCATCGGCCCGGAGGTGGC
This sequence comes from uncultured Actinomycetota bacterium, assembly GCA_963708835.1. Lineage (GTDB taxonomy): Bacteria > Actinomycetota > Thermoleophilia > Solirubrobacterales > Solirubrobacteraceae > Palsa-465. The sequence goes on from CAVPUB010000007.1 coordinate 1,360,342, forward strand.
CCGTCGCTCGACGCTCGACCGCGCCGACGCGGAGCGGCTGGCCGCCGTGTTCGTGCCCACGCGCACCTACGCCCGCGCGCTGAGGACCCTGAGTGAGCACCGCTTCGCCGTCCTCGCCGGGCCGCCGGAGATGGGCAAGACCGCCGCCGCGCGGATGGTCGCCCTGGCCAAGATGACCGACGGCTGGGAGGCCCACGAGTGCATCAGCCCCGACGATCTGCACGCGGCCTATGACCCGCAGGCGGGCCAGGTGTTCATCGCCGACGACGCGTTCGGGTCCGCCGAATACCGCCCGGACTCCGCCGAGCGCTGGGCGCGGGCGATGGAGCGGCTGCTCGGCGTCCTCGACGATCGCCACTGGCTGATCTGGACCTCCCGCCCGGCGCCCCTGCACGCCGCGCTGCACCGGCTGCACCAGGAGCGCGGGGCCGAGCGCTTCCCGGCTCCGGCGCGGGTGCTGGTGGACGCCAGCATCCTCGACGACGAGGAGAAGGTGCTCATCCTGTTCCGCCACGCCAAGGCCGCCGAACTGTGCGCCACGACCCGGCGCTCGTTGAGGATGTTCGGGCCTGAGATCGTCGCCACCCCGACGTTCACCCCGGAACGCATCCGCCGGCTCGTGCTCAGGCTGGGCGGCGGGGAGTGCAACGTGGCGCGCGCCGCCGACTTGGAGCTGACGACACCGACCGAGGCCATGGCGAGGTCCTTCGGCGCGCTGGGCGAGGAGCACCGCGACCTGCTGGTGGCGCTGCTCGACACACCGCCCGGGCCCGTGCCCGAGCGCGAGCTCGTCTCGGCGTTGCGCCGTCACCACGAGGGATCCCTGTCCAGGCAGCCACTGGACCTCGTCGACCGCCTGGCCGACCACTTCCTGCGGGTGTCGGCATGAGGGTCGCGTGGGTGCACCCGACCTGGCGCGACCTCGTGATCGAGCGCCTGAGCCAGGACGCGGCCCTGCGGCGCCACTTCCTGGACCACTGCGGCCCGCACGGGATCGCGCTGGCCATGTCCACGGGGGGCGGCGCCGAGGGCGGCCGCCAGCTGCCGCTGATCGCAGGCGACGAGGATTGGGATGCGATCGGGGACCGGATCTATGCGCTGGGCCCCGACCTGGACGCACGGGAGACGGCCACGGTCCTCACTGCGCTGGACCAGCTGCTCGAGGTGACGGTCGGCGACGCGATGCTGGCGGGCGAGGGCGCCGCGCTGGCGCGGATGGTGCTCGAGCGCTTCGGTGAGCTGTGGAACGCGGCGCACGCGGCAATCCCCTTGCCGTGCATCGACGCCTGGCTCTCCGCCGCGGCCCGCCTGGATCCTCGGCCGTGGCCGACCTTCCTGGCCGCGACCTGGGCGGAGCTGCTCCCGGTGGCGCTCCCCGATGTCGGCGATCTCCCCGAGATGCAGCGGTTCATCGACTGGGGGACCCTGTGTGGGATCGTCGAGACCTTCTCCTTCGACCTACTCGACGAGCTCGGCTACGGAGAGCCTCAGCGCGCCATCGTGCGCGCCTTCCAGAACCGTCGCCGCGACGAGCTCGATCGCCGGGCGCTGCGCGGCGCGGCGCCCGAATGGTCATCCGTCGAGGACACGCGGGCGCGCAGACACTCGGAGAACGTGGTCCGGCGCGTGCTCGCGGATCTCTAGACGAGGTTCCAGCGCTCGAGGCGCTGGGAGGTGACGAGCCCGTTGATCACATACGGGTCGGCGGCGGTGAAGCGCTCGATGTCCTCGGGGGCGACGCCCGTCCACACCATCGCGCCCCCGCCGGGCGGCGTGCCCAGCGCGCCGGCCAGCGTGATGTGGCCCGCCTCGCGCTCGGCGCGGATCTTGGCCAGGTGCTCCTCGCGGTAGGGGCCGCGGCGCTCGGCCATGTCCTCCACGTAGGTGTAGAGCAGCAGGTACGTGTCCTGGTCGGCCATGATTGGGGCACAACCTACCGCGTACGGGCGGCGGACGGGTGGCCGGGGCGCTACGCTCCGCAGACTGTGAGCAACCTGGATCGACGCAAGGGCTACACACCGCGCCGCGCGCGAGAGCAGCGCGCCTACCGTCTGGTGGTGACCGGCGCCGCGGCCGGCGGCATCGGCGTGATCACCCTCGTGCTGGCGATCGCCGGGGTGATCGGGGGGACGCTGCCGATCATCGCCTTCATCGTCGCCGCACTCTGCATCTTCGGGTTCCTGCGCACCACCGGCCAGCGCTGACCCCAGCGCGCGGTGCCCGACGCGCTTGCCCCGGGACTCTGGAGGTGGGCCGCGCCGCACCCCGCGTGGCACCCGGACGCCGCGCCTGACAGCGAGCACGACTGGGACCGCGACGTCGGCTCCGTGCTGTACGTGGAAGCCGGATCGGCGGTCTTCTTCGATCCGCTGCTGCCCACCGACACCGACGGCTTCTGGCGATGGTGCGATGAGGCGGTGGGCGCCCGCCCCGTGCAGATCCTCACCACGATCCGCTTCCACGGGCGCAGCCGCGACACGGTGGCCGAGCGCTACGGCGGCGATGTCTTGACCGACGTGCGCAGGCTCCCGCCCGGCGTGGAGGCCTTCCCGTTCCGTGAGGCCGACGAGACCATCTTCTGGGTGCCTGAGCACGCGGCGCTGGTCACCGGGGACCGCATCATCGGCGATCGTGCGGGTGGCGTGCGGCTGTGCCCGGATTCGTGGCTCGCCTACCTGCACGACTACCGCGATCAGCTCGGGCTCAGCGCCCCGCCGCGCGACCAGGCGGACCTGCGCGCGCTGCTGCGCCCGCTGCGAGGACTGCCCGTGGAGCGCATCCTCGTCACCCATGGCGCACCGCTGCTCAGCGGCGGAGCCGCCGCCCTGCAGCGGCTCCTGGCCTAATGCGCTGAGTCACACTAGATGTGCCTGCTCACCGCGCGCCCGTGCTTGCCCAACGCGGACACGCCGGTCACCGTCACAGTGAGGTGATCGGTGTAGCCCAGGTACGGGAGCGTGAGCGAGTGACGCCGTCCGCGGATCACGCGCAGCAGGTGGCGTCCGTCGCTACCGCGGACGGTGAGCAGGTAGTACGACGCCCCCCGCGCGCCGCCGAACGAGATGGCGAACGTGCGGCGGTGGCGGCGGACGCGTAGCCCCCGCACGCGCGCCGGGGTCGCGGGCGCCGGGGCGCGGTAGCTGGTCACGGGCACGCTCTCACGCGCGACCCCGCCCTCGGACACGATCGCGGAGACGGTGCGCTTGCCCGCGGGGCCGGGGGCAGGGGTGAACCGCAGCATGCCGTGCGCGGCCCTGGCCGTGCCCAGGACCCGGTAGACGCGGTGCGCGCGCTCGGCGAAGCTGACCGACAGCCCCGGCCGCTTGGTCACCGTGTAGGTGAGCTGGCGGGTCGCGCCGTGGCCTGAGACCCGCGCGTGGAGCGTGGGCGCCGGGTAGCCGCGGGCCTGCCGGACCTGCGTGATGGCGCTCGAACCGGGCGCCGGCGACACCTTCCACGTTCCGGCACCCGGGTTGCGCACCATCACGTACGTGGTGCGGGTCTTGGCCACCGGCAGGGCAACGGCCGCCGCGCTTGCTGCGCCCGGCCCGAAGGCCACCGGGACCACCGACTTGCCGCTCGGGCTGGTGAGCACGACCGACGGAGCCCCGCCGGCGCCGGTCACGGCGATGTCCTCGAACGGGGTGCCCGCGGCGGTCGCGACCTCGGCGACCCGGGTGCGCCCGCTGCGGCCGGCCACCGAGGCCACCGACACCGGCCGCACCTCGAACGGCGAGAGGTCGCAGCTGCCCGTTCCCACCGACGCGTCGGGCGTCCCGCCCCACGGGTACGACAGCCCGGCGTGCAGGCCGAAGTCAGAGCCGCAGGCCGCGACGCCCAGCGATGAGATGACCGCCTGCACCGAGATCGCGGAGTAGCCCGCGATGTCGAGCTGACCGTTGACGTTGGCTGAGAACTCCCTGGCCGGCAGGTCGACGAACGCGTCCATGCTCGCCGTGAGCTCGGCGACGTCCAGGTCGACGTCGACGTTGCCGTTGACCTCGAAGTAACCGTTGGTCTGGAACAGCAGCTTGGCATTGGCGATATCGAAGCCGTGGACCGAGCCCGAGCCGTCGGCCTCGAGCACCACCGGCCCACCGTTGATGAAGGTGATGGTGACCGAGCCGGTCACCCCGATCGTGTAATTGGGCGGATCGAGCGGGATGGCCCCGACCGAGACCGAGCCGTGGAAGCTGCGCTTGTCGGGGTGGATGTCAAAGCCGCCGCCGAAGCCGTCGAGGTACGTGTCGGTGAAGATCGGCACCCCCGGGAAGGGCACGCTGACGTTGAACGAGCCCATGGTGAAGTCGCCGTCGTCAAAGCGCACCGCCACAGCGATGCCGAAGTACGGCGTGCCCGCGGGGATGTTGAGCGTGGCCGCGCCGTTCCACACGCTCCCGGTGGCGGCGTAGTCGATGTTGAGGTCCTTGACCTCGAGCGCACCGAGCACCAGCTCCGGCACCCCGATGTGCAGGGAGGAGAGCTTCAGTCCGTTGGCGTTGTCGGCCTGGAGCGTGGCCTGGCCGGTGACGCCGCCCATGTAGGCCGGCAGCTTGAGCGACACCGGGATGACCACGGCGTCGTGCTGGATCTGCACATCGATGCTGGTGTCGAAGGGGAAGCCCTCGAGTGACGACGCCGTCGATGTGTCGAAGTTGAACAGGGTGTGCCCGGAGGTGTCCAGCGAACCCTGGAGGTTGATGTGGAGCGCCTGGTGATACAGGGTGATGTCGCCGATCCCGGGCGCGCGCAGCACGACGCGTACTGACCCGGTCGTGTTGATGGTGTGCTGGCGCGGGTCGATGACGATCTGCACGCCGGCGTCGGGGATGATCTCAAGGCCGTTGAGGCGGATCTCGCCGGAGATGATCGCTGCGCCACTCGTCGGGTTGGACGGGTCGCGCAGGAAGCAGCCCGCCTCGGCGATGGCGTCGATGTCCCCGAAGTGCACGTCGGTGCAGGAGACCGACGCCAGCGGGTCGCCGCCCAGGCCGCCCAGGCCGTCGCCGTTCAGATTGCCCAGCCCCGGGACGTGAGTGGCCGCGAACGATCCGAAGGCGGCCACATCGATCTGGGAGCCGCTGAACCCGCCGGGCTCCGGTTCCTGGAAGGCGGCGAAGCCACCGCCGTCCTGCGCGGCGCCGAGCTGGATGTCGCTGGGCGAATTGAGGTTGCGCGCGATGATCTGGGGCGCGGACCAGTGCCGGCCGTCGGTCGAGCTGGTCACGAACAGCCCGAAGGCGTTCCCGGTGGACGAGAAGACCCCGACGGTGATGCGGCCCGACGCATCCTCGGTGATGTCGTAGTTGGCGTGGCTGAAGTTGCTGTTGGGCGTGATCCGGTTGGGCGCGCCCGAAGGCTGGCCGTTGACGATGCGCTGGAGGAACAGCGGACCGGAGAAGGTCTTCTGGTACATCAGCCACACGCCGCTGGGGCCGCTGACGATCCGCGAGTAGCCCTGGCCGTTGATCTCGGCCCGCGACCAGCTCGAGGAGCTGTAGATGTCGCCGACGCCGTTGTACTCACGAACGTAGATGTGGTTGGAGAGATCCTGGAACTCGGCCACCGGGCGCGTGCCATCGACCGCGAGCCGGCCGTCGTAGGCCTGGTCAGGACCGCTGTCGCCCAGGTTCAGGGTCTGACCGGAGTAGGCGCCCGGCGGGGTGGCCTGGAACAACGTGCCGCCGGTGGTGGTGTCGGTGATCACGCCGATCTGCGGGTTGGCTCCGCCGAAGACGACCGCGTTGCCGGTGATCTCGAGGTTGCCGATCGTGCCCGGACCGGTGAACGTCTTGCCGGCGTCCTCGGATGTCCACAGGAACGTGGGGTAGCCGGTGGTCCCGTCGGGCATGGTCTCCACGTTGGGAAAGCGGCTGTCGACCATGAGCAGCTCATTGCCGATCGACAGCGGCACCGGACCGTGTTCGTCGATGTTGTACTGCGGATCCCCCGTCTCGGGCGGGATCAGGCCCGCATTGGACGCGCACCCGGTCTGGCCGCGCAGCAGCACACAGTCGTGCAGGACCGAGGCCGCGCTGACGTCGGTCGGGGTGACGTTATAGGCGATCTGCCCGGTGCCGGCGGCATCGACGAGCACCCGGGGCTCGACGCCGTCACCGAGCTTGATGAGCTTGCCCGGGATCACCGGCGCGACCTTGGGGAGCTTGTGGTTCCAGTGATAACCGGGGGTCGTGAACGGATGACCCTTGGCGGCGGCGACCCCGCCGGTCGCGGCCGCGGCCACGCAGCCGAGCACGACACCCCAGACGACACGACGCCACATGCTTCTCACCAGTCACCCCCGGCGTTCGACGGCGGCCCCCGGTGGGCACCGTGCGGCGGAAACACTATCCCGGGTGTCAAGTCACCGGGATCTGGAGGTTCGGCTGCGTACCGGCCTGTCGCCTAGCGGGCGGCGAATCGGCGCATGCTCAGCGTGGCGATCGCGCCGAACACCACCGCCAGTACGGCGAGGTGCAGGAGCGGAAGGCCAATCTGAGGCGAGGTCCCGCTGAAGGCGTTGGACACCGCCTGGAGCGCCGCCTTGAACGGGAACAGGAAGGCGACGACGTCAAGGACGGTCTTCATCGCCCCCGAGACCGCGCTGGCGGGTATGAGCGCCACGAACGCGATCGGCAGGGAGACCAGGAACGCCATCAACGAGGCCGCGCTCACCTCGCGCGCGATCGCGCCGATCGCCACTCCCAGGGCGCCGAACGCGACGCTGCCCAGCGCCAGCGCGGCCACCCACAGCTCAAACCGCCCCCAGTCAAGATGCACGAACAACGACACGAACGCGGCCATCAACAGCGTGACCGCGGTGGCGCAGCCCGCGGAGAGAGCCACCTTCTCCGACAGCAGTCTGCCGGGGGTCACCAGGCCACGGACGAGGCGCGGGTAGGCGTTCTCCGTGCGCTCGAGGGCGAGCATGCCCGCCGCCAGCAGCATCGTCACGAACATCAGCGACACGACCACCGCGATCGCCGCGGCGTAGGCGTCACTCGGCGTCGTGCGCCCGTCGAGTTGGGTCTCGTTGACGGTCAGGGGCGTCCCGATGCTGCCGAGCACGGGCTTGGCGAAGCCCAGCCCCTGGATGGCGAGGTCGGCGAAGCTGATGACCTGGTTGAGCGCCGGGCGCAGGGGCGAGTCGGCGGGCAGAGACGCCAGCGTTCCCTGGACGATCGTGCGCGCGTTGCGCAATCCGAGCAGGCGGACGGTCTGGCCGAGGATCTGCACGCTGCCGCCGTTGAGCACCTGCTGGAGGTCGGTGATGGCGACGCGCAGAACCTGTTTGGAGACATCCTGCTCCACCTGGTTGATGCGCGATGAGATCGCCTGGTCGACGAACTGGCGCTCGATCGGGTCCTTGCCGTTGAGGTAGAGCTGCACGGTCGGGTTGCCCACGCCCTGGGTGATGAGGCTCTGGATCTGCTGCGGGAGCTCGGCGGGGATCACCACCGCGGCCAGCGCCCGGCCGTCGCGCACGGCCGCGATCGCCTCGGCTCGGGAGTGGACCTTGATCGGCTGCACGGATCTGAGCAGGTCCGAGGCGTAGCTGGCCACATTGAGCTTCTGGGTGCCGAGGCTGATCGTCGCCTTGCCCTTGGGCACCTCGTTGTAGAAGGCAACGGTCGGCTTGCTGGGCGGGCTGGAGAGGGCGAAGCCGATCATCAGCGCGATGGCGATCGGATACACCACCAGCAGTCCGACCAGCAGTGGCGAACGGCGCAGGATCTGGAGGTCCTTGATGAGCAGCCAGCGCATGCGCGCGGTCAGTGCCCATGCTGGTGCAGGAAGCTGACCAGCGCCGCCTCGAGGTCGCGCGGGTCCCCGCCGACGGCCTGCTCGAGCTCGCCGGGCGTGCCGGTGAAGAGCAGCTCGCCATCGGCCAGCAGCAGCACCCGGGTGGCGTAGCGCTCGACCTCGCCGACGTCGTGGGTGGAGAAGACCACGGTGGTGCCCAGCGCCGAGATGAACTCCCACAGGCGCTCACGCTGGCGGGGGTCCAGGGCGGCGGAGGGCTCGTCGAGCAACAGCAGCGCGGGCTCGGAGAGCAGGCCGATGGCGATGTTGACCCGCTGCTGGTTTCCGCCCGAGAGCTTGCCCACCTCCTCGTCGGCCCGGTCGGCCAGATCCGTCTGGGCGAGCATCCGCGCGACCGCCGCCTCGGGATCGGAGAGCTTCTCCAGCCGTGCGAACAGGCGCAGGTTCTCGGCCACCGAGAGCTTGGAGTACAGGGCCGGCTGCTGGGGGACCCACCCGGCGTCGCGGCCCGAGATGGTGAGGTCGCCCTCGTCGGGGACCAGCACGCCGGCCAGGATCGAGAGGAGGGTCGTCTTGCCCGCCCCGTTGGGCCCGACGATGCCGACCAGCTCTCCGGCCGACAGCGAGAAGCTGACCGACTGCAGCGCTGCGCGCGCGCCGAAGCGCTTGGTCACGCCGCAGACGGCGATCGGGCTCGCGGGGCTCCCGACGCTCATCGCGGCGTGGTCACGCGCGGCTCCAGCGAGGCGCCGCAGACCCGGCAGTAGGCGTCGCCGCCCGCCGCGAGCGTGCCGCAGTCCGGACATCGGTCAGGACTGCCCCGGGAGAGCACGCCGAGCCCCACCCCCTGGGTCGCCCACGGCTCGAGCACCAGGTGGCGCTGCAGGTAGATGACGGTCTGGCGGATCACCGCGATCACCGGCAGCGCGACGAGCGCGCCCACCACTCCGTAGAGCTTGAAGCCGATCAGCAGCGCCAGGATGATGATGATCGGGTTGATCCGCAGCGAGATCCGGAACACCTGCGGCGCCACCACATGGCCCTCGAGCTGCTGGAGGGCCACGAACAGGAGGATGAGCCAGACGGCGCTGATCGGGTTCTCGAACAGCGCGACGAGGATCGCCGGGATGGGCCCGACGATCGGCCCGATGTACGGGATGAACTCCATCAGCCCGTAGAACGCCCCGAAGAAGACGGCGTAGTCCTTGCCCGCCGGGAAGATCCCGATCAGCCCCAGGATCTCCAGGCAGATGGCGGCGCTGCCTCCCATCACCAGGCTGAACAGGAGCTGGCCGCGCACGTAGCCCGAGACGGCGTGCTGGACGAGCATCGGAAAGTCGTCCTCGGGCGTGCCGTCGCCGGACGGCATGATCCGCCGGACCAGCTCGCCGATCTGGCGTCCGTAGACGAGCAGGTAGATCGACAGAACGAGGATGAGGACCAGGTCGAAGCCGATCGTGACGATCTCCGAGAGCAGGTCGCGGGAGAAGGACACGATGTCGCCGGAGCGCTTGAGCACGTCCTTTTGCAGCGTGTCGAGCGCGCTCGAGCCCTGCTGCTTGATGTGGACGTTGATCCCGTGGTTGTTGAGGAACGTCTGGAAGTTGTCGAGCTGCTGGTTGGCGTGACGAGTGATGTCGGGCACGTTGTGCTCGAAGTGCGTGATCTGGCTGGTGATCGGACTGGCCAGGGCCACGGCGATCCCGGCGAGGAGGGCAAAGCCGCCCAGGTAGACGAGCAGGATGGCCAGGCCGCGGGGGATCCACCGCTCGAGCGTCCGGACGACGGGGGTCAGGACGAGGGCGACCACCGCGGCGACGACCAGGATGAGCAGCACCGAGCCGGCGGCGCGGGCCAGCGCCCAGAGCCCGAGCAGGGCCAGTGGGAGCAGCACGAGCTGGATCCACCGCGGGACCACGACGGGGGCCACGGCGAGCTCGCGCAGGTGCTCCGCCGTCTTGGCGGGCTCCTCCTCGGGCCCCTCGGCGCCCACGGGACCCCCGGCCTGGACCGCCTGAGGATCCGGTTCGCCCTCGGGCTCCGGCGGGTCCGGCGTGCGCGGTCGGGCCCATCGACGCATACTTGTGATTATGAGGGTGGGCGGGGTCAATCCCTGAATGGCACGCGCCGTCAACATCTTGTTCGCCGGTGACCTCGTCGGAGGGCTCGGCAAGCGCACGCTCCTGGGCATGCTCCCGGCACTGCGCGAGCGCTTGGCGCCCGACTTCGTCGTGGTCAACGGCGAGAACGTCGCCGGGGGCCTCGGCATCACCCCCAAGATCGCCGATCAGCTCTTCGCCGCCGGCGTGGATGTGATCACGCTGGGCAACCACACCTACCGCCAGCGCGAGATCTACGAGTACCTGGACGCCCGCAAGGAGATTCTGCGCCCCGCCAACTTCCTGCGCAGCCAGCCCGGCCACGGCTCGTGCGTGGTCCAGCGCGATGGAGTGTCGCTGGGCGTGATCTCGCTCTCGGGCAACCTGTTCATGGACGCCGGCCGCCCCGCCTTCGCCGAGGCCGACGCCGCCGTCCACGCACTGCGCGACAAGGCCGACCACATCCTCGTCGACATGCACGCCGAGGCGACCAGCGAGAAGATCGGGATCGGCTGGTACCTGGACGGGCGCGTCACCGCGGTCGTCGGCACCCACACTCACGTGCCCACGGCCGACGCCCGGATCCTCCCCGGCGGGACCGCCTACGTGACCGACGTCGGGATGACCGGGCCGCGGGGCGGGGTGATCGGGGTCAAGCGCGAGCAGGCGATCGAGGCGATGGCCACCAAGATGCCCGTGCGCTTCGAGACCTCCACCGAGGATCCGTGGCTCAACGCGGTGCTGATCACCACGGGTGAGGAGCCGCGACGGGCCGTGGCCATCCGCCAGCTGCTGGAGCCCGGCGAGGGGATCAGCTAGTCGGCTGTGGGGTTTGCGGGCCTTCGCGGGGGGCTCGGGAGATCGTCCCTGGCCACCCATGACGATCTCCCACGACTGGCGCGCCGGAGGTTCTGGTCGATAGTGCATGACACATAGCTGCAAAATCCGCCACGACCCCCGCGGGCCCGGCTACGGGGAGGCGATGTGGATCCGGATCGGCTGCGGCTGATCCTCGGCCTGCGGGTCCGCGGGCGCCTCAGGGACCCGCTCACGCTCCGGGTGGCTGACCACCAGAGCCACGATGGCCATCGGGAAGAACCAGACGATGTAGGGGTAGAGCCAGTAGTTGAGGGTGAGCTGGAGCGCGATGAGGATCCCGGCGCCCAGGGCGGCCACGTCCACGACGGTGCGGCGCGAAGGCAGGAAGGCGGCGCCGAGCGCCAGCGCGATCACCGCGCCCTGGAGCAGGCTCTGGAGCCAGCCCAGGCCGCCCCACAGCCCCCAGATCGAAAACGGCGTGGTGCGATCTGACTGATAGAGGATCGAGTCGTGCCAGAAGGCCGACAGGTCGCCCTTGAGCAGCACCGGCAGCATCGTGAGCACGCACGCAGCCACGAAGGCGACCCCGAAGCCCACGACCTGGCGTACCCGTAACCGCTCCTCGGTGCCGCGCAACAGCAGCGGGGCGAGGGCGAAGGGCGCGAACTTGGTCATGCCCGCCAGCCCGGCCATCAGGCCCCGTCCCGGCGCGGTCCCGATGGCCAGCAGCGCGAACACGAGCGCCGCCCCCACGAGGGCGTCGTTGGTGTTGGAGTTCAGCGCGTAGAGGGTGAACGGGTACGCCGCCCAGCAATAGGCCAGCACCACGCCCATGCGGTTGTCGCGGAGCCGACGGCCGACGAGGTACAGCCCGGCCACGCACAGCAGGTCAAAGAAGATGGCCGCGCCGTGGGCGGCCGGCAGGGAGTCCCAGCTACCGCTCCAGCCGAAGATGAGCCGGAACGGGACGTAGAGCATGTAGCTGACCGGCCCGTAGGTATCGCCGTACATGTTGTCCTTGGGCCAGTGGCCGTACAGCGCGACGTTGTGGATGAGCTTGTCGGCGCCGATCACGCCCGAATACCCGACGTCGATCACGTTGGAGTTGAGGATGTTCAGGCCGATGCGGAAGGCCATGAGGAAGACCGTCCCGACGGCCAGCCAGGACGTCGGCGTCAGCGTGCTCAGCGGCCGCTTGGGAATGCCGCGACCGTTGGCCAAGAAGAACAGGCGCAGCATCAAGTAGATGAGCGGCGGATAGACGAGCGGGACCGAGAGCCCGATCTTGGCGTTGTTGAAGAACGCCAGCGAGATCGAGAAGCTGACCAGCACCAGCAGGTCCAGGTGCCACACGCTGGGGCGGCGGCGCCAGGGAAGGAACGGGGCTACGAAGAGGATGCAGAGCGGGACCCAGATGTACCAGGAGTTCACGCGCCGGCCGAACGCGCCCGGGTAGCCGCGCGCCATCGTCCAGGCCACCTGGAAGCCGGTCCACGCCTGGGTCACCGCTCGGGTGTTGTCGTCGACGTAGACCTGAAGCAGTTCGCGCTGGGGCTTGGTGTTGGAGAACCAGCTCACCTGCCAGGTCGGCGCCCCCTTGGTGTACTCGTAGGGGATCGCCTTGGGATGCCGGCGCAGTTCAGCCTTGACGCGGCTGTCGGCGGAGGCTATGGCCAGCACCTTGTTGGCGGTGAGGTGGTACCCGCTGGGCGGGGTGTTCGGATCGGTGACGAGCACCGGGGCTCCCGAGGCGGCCACCGTCTTGGTGACGGTCTTGGTCACCGTGGTGATGGTGGCCGTCGTGGCCGTCGCGGTGCGCCCCGCGGCCGCCCCCGGCCCGGGTAGCGCATTGATGCCGGTGCCGCTGGTGCCGGCCGCCCCCGCCGCTCCGGGCGCCGCGAGCGCGAGGAGCATCACCACGACCGGCAGGCCGACCCGCAGACCTAGATGCTTGATGCCACGACCCCGGAGGTCTACGCCTTGAAGCTCCACAGCTTCTGCCCCACGAAGGACAGGGGCGTCGCGGCGACGATCGAGATCGCCTGGGCCACGACCTTGGGGAACCCGGCGCCGTCGACCAGCGAGACCAGCACGACGTAGCTGAAGCCGAAGGCGACCAACGAGATGGCGAAGAACTTGAACGCCTGCTCGACGGGGTGTGCCTCGCGCTGGTTGCGGAACGTCCAGTGCCGGTTCCACCAGAAGTTGTTGAGGACGGAGACGACGAACGCCGCCACGGCGGCGAGTTTGTAGTCGATCCTGAGCAGGTGGACGCTGGCGGCGAACACGATCAGGTTGACGACGTAGCCGCTGGCGCCGACGGCGGCGAAGCGGGTCAGCTGCAGCCAGTTGTGGGGCTTGCGGACCCCGTGCCGGACGCGGTGACGGAACGGCAGCTCGACGGCCGTTGTCAGGTCTTCGGGCATCGGGTGAATGTAGCCGTCAATTGTTGAGTCTCGGTAAGAGTCGGTCTGCGCGGTCGCTGAGCTGGTCACCGGAGGCATCGGATCCTATCTTCAGGACGCCAGCCCGAAGTGTGCCCGGATCATCGGTGCGATGTCGCGCAGGGACCACTGGTCGCGAGCGGCCCGGGAGTCCTCTCCGGTGCCGCACCACAGCAGCACCCCCAGCGAATCCGTGCGATGGAGGGAACCATGCGACCCGCCGCCCACGTGATCCGATCCCCCCCAATCCACGAACTCATAGCCCGGCGCGGCTGACAGCAGGATGTCCCCGGCGGTGGGACAGTTCAGCGCCGACCACGCGCGCGCCAGACCGTCCGGATACTCGGTGGAGAGGATGCGCCCGTCCTGGATCTCCGCCCGCAGAACGCCGAGATCGCCCTCCACGCTCCACGTCTCGCCCCGGGCGTCGGACAGCTCGCCTCCGGGGGCGAAGCGCAACTCGCCGCGGCGGCTGCGGATGATGGCCTCGCCGTCCGAGCGCCACATCACCAGGTCCACGCCCTCCAGCTCGGTGACGACGTCGCGCGCGCGCGAGCACAGGTCCGGGGCCTGCTCGGGGTCCAGCGCGTAGATCATGGCCGAGCGCTGCGCGGGGCTGAGCGCGAGCTCACCGCCGGTGGTGCGGGCGCTGGGCCGCGCCACGTCGAAGTCCTCGAAGGCGAGGTCGAGCCGGATGCGCTCCTCCACCGGCGCCTGAGAGTGGTCAGAGCAGACGATCACGGCGTACTGCTCGAGGAACTCGTCGGCCCCTCCGGCCGCGTGCATCAACCGCTCGATCTGCCGGTCGGCCGCCGCCAGTGAGGTCACCTGGGCGTGCGGCCCGTTGCGGTGAGAGAAGGCGTCGTTGTCGGGCAGCGAATAGAGCATGAAGTCGAACAGGTCGTTCTCCACCAGATAGGAGCCAACGCATCCGGTGTGCTGGTCGCGCGCGCCGGGCAGGCCGAGCTGGCCGCGGCAGCCGGTCCGCCGCGAGGCGTACAGGTCGGCGTAGAAGAGCTCCTGGGGTCCTTCGATGGTGCGCCGGAAGAAGGTGGAGGTGGCGATCCGGGCAAGCGCGGACTCGTTGGCGACCTCGTGCTCGTGACGCCCGCGGTAGATGAGGTACGTGGTCCCGGCGGTGCGCACCTGCGCGTCGTCGAGCGACTCGAAGACCGTCTCGACCTCACGGGACAGGTGCTCGGCGTTCATCCGATACACCGTGTCGGTGAGCGAGCGCAGCACGCCGAACTGCCGAGACGCCGAGAAGCTCGAGCCGTACTCGACGTAGCGACTCTCCTCCCTGTGGTACCAGTTCATGCTCGGGATCATGTGCTGGTCGGGACCGACGCCGGTGGTGATCGTGGCCGCGCAGACCGGGGTCACCGAGGGGAACGCAGCCACGCAGTCCCCGACGTAGACGCCCTCCTCCTGGATGCGGGCCATCGCCGGCGCGCGGCCCGCGGCGATGACCCGCTCGAGCATCGCGGGCTTCATCGCGTCGACGACGACGAGCACGAGCTTCTTGGGCGCGCTGGCCACGTCGATCTAACGGCGCGCTATCTGAGGATCCGCAGGCCCGCGTACTTCTGCTCGGCGCGGCCCCGGCCGGCGAAGAGCAGCCACAGCAGCAGCGCCAGCACGATCACGCCCACCGGAGGCAGCAGCACCGTCAGCACGGCGGCGGCCAGCGCGCTCGACTCCGAGAACAGCGGCAGCATCGCGGCCGTCTGCTCGTCCAGCCGCGCGCGCACGCGCTCCAGCAGGGGACGCGTGGCCATCAGACCGACGCCGGCGCAGACCACCCCGGCGATGTAGCCCGGCCACACCCCGTGGTGATCCTGGGCGAGCGCCCCCGCGAACAGCAGCGCGCCGATGATCAGGCTCGCCGCGGCGAGGACGAGCGTGACCAGCCGCCCATCGAGCATCGCCCGCGTGGCCCGGCGCTCGACGGCCCCCAGCAGGACCACGCCGATGAGCATGACAAGCAGGAATGGCGCCTGCTCCAGGAAAGAGTACGAAGTGTGGGAGAAGTTGATCTGTACGTCGGCGGCACCCAGCGCGCCCACGGCGAGCGCGGGGAGGAACGGCCGGATTCCCACCGCCGCGGCGACGCCGATCCCCTGGAAGATGTCGAAGACGAGGTGCACCGTGCTGTACCGTGACCGTGGTGACGATAGACGAGACGGAAGCGCGAGCCCCGGTGGGCTTGAGCGCGACTCGGAGCCCGTCCCTCCCGGCATGACAGGCCGAGATCAAGACCCCGCCGCACCGCGTCGCAGATCGTCCGCTCGGGACATCCAGCGCTATGCGGCGCTGTTCGCTCAGCGGACCAAGGTGATGCGCTCGTCGGCGATGCGCGACCTCATGGCGCTGACCGAGCGCGAGGACGTGATCTCGCTGGCGGGCGGCCTGCCGGACACCTCGACCTTCCCGGCCGACTCCTACGCGGCGCTGATGAACACGATCGCGGGTGAGTCGTGCGCTCGGGCGCTGCAATACGGCCCCACCGAGGGCTTTGCCCGCGTCAAGGAGTGCATCGCCCGCGTCATGGCGGCGGAAGGCATGGAGGTCGACACCGACGAGGTGCTGGTGACCAGTGGCGGCCAGCAGGTGATCGACCTGGTGTGCAAGACGCTGCTGGACCCCGGCGACGTGGTCGTCGCCGAGGCGCCGACCTACCCGGGAGCCATTCCCACCTTTCACTCCTACCAGGCCGACGTCGTCCAGGTGCGGATGGATCGCGACGGCATGCGCGTCGACGAGCTCGAGCAGACGCTCGACGACCTCGAGCGCACCGGGCGGCGCCCCAAGTTCATCTACACCGTGCCGAACTTCCACAACCCGGCCGGAGTGACGATGTCGCTGGAGCGACGGCGCGAGCTCGTCCGGATCGCCGGCGAGCGGGAGCTCATCGTCCTGGAGGACAACCCGTACGGGCTGCTGCGCTACGAGGGCGAGTCGCTGCCGCCGCTGCACTCGCTCGACGACGAGTTCGTGATCTACGCCAGCACCTTCTCCAAGATCCTGTCCCCGGGCGTACGCCTGGGCTGGGCGGCCGCGCCGGCGCCGATTCTGGCCAAGATGCAGATCGGCAAGCAGGGCTCGGACCTGTGCTCGTCGTCGATCTCGCAGTACTTCGTCAGCGCCTACTTCGAGTCCGGGCCGTGGGACGAGTACGTCCGCTCGCTGCTGGAGATCTATCGCCGGCGGAGGGACGTGATGCTCGACGCGCTGGCCGAGCACTTCCCGCGCGAGGCGGACTGGACCCACCCTCAGGGCGGCCTGTTCATCTGGGCCACGATGCCCGACTACATCGACACCACCGACCTGCTGGCCCGGGCGCTGCGCGAGCACGTCGCCTTCGTCCCCGGCCGGGCCGCGTTCGTCGACGGCCGCGGCGGCTCGGCGATGCGCCTGAACTTCTCCGGGGTCGACGAGGACGACATCCGCGAGGGCATCCGCCGCATCGGCGAGGTCGTGCGCGAGCAGGTGGCGATGTACGGCACGCTCACCGGCGCCCAGTCCGCGGAGCCGCCGCGTCAGGAGAGCGCCCCGCGCTCCGACATGACGGCGGCGGCGGCACGGATCGCCGAGGACCGGGAACGACGGAGCGGCGAGGAACGCGGCGGCGAGGAGCTGGCCAAGATCCTCCCCATGCCCGTCTCGCACAAGCGCGCAGGGTGAGGACCGGCTAGTGCGCGTCGCCGTCCTCAAGGGCGGGCGCTCGCTGGAGCGCCAGGTGTCGCTCCGCTCCGGAGCACGCGTCCAGGACGCGCTCGAACGGCTCGGCCACGAGGCGATCCCCATCGACGTCGGCTCTGACCTCGTGGCCCAGCTCACCCGCCACCGGCCCGACGTCGCCTTCGTCGCGCTGCACGGGTCCGACGGCGAGGACGGCACGGTTCAGGAGCTGCTGGAGGTGGTCGGCATCCCCCACACGGGCTCGGGGATCTCGGCCTGTATCCGCGCCTCGGACAAGGTGCTGGCCAAGCACGCCATGCGCGATCGAGGAATCCCGACGCCCGACTTCTACGCCTTCAACGAGACCGCGCTCGGCGCCCTGGGGGCGGCCCAGGCGCTACCCGCGATCGAGGACCGCCTCGAGTTCCCGATCGTGGTCAAGCCCGCGCGCCAGGGGTCGGCGCTCGGGATCAAGTTCGCGCGCAGCGCCGCCGACGTTCCCACCGCGCTCGTCGCCGCCTTCTCCTATGACCGCAAGGTCCTGCTCGAGCGCTACGTCGAGGGCCGGGAGTTGGCCGTCTCGATCCTGGACGAGGACGGCGTGCCGGTGGTGCTGCCGATCGTCGAGGCGGTGCCCGAGCAGGAGGACTTCTATGACTTCGAGGCCCGCTACGAGATCGGCCGCACCCGCTTCGTCTGCCCTGCCCTGATCGAGGACACGGTCGCCACGCGCGCGGAGGCGATCGCGCTCGAGACGTACGGCCTGCTCGGGTGCGCCGGCTTCGCACGGGTCGACCTGATGCTCGAGAGCTCGACCAGCGAGCTGTTCGTGCTCGAGGTCAACCCCATCCCCGGGCTCACCGAGACCAGCCTCCTCCCTCTGGCAGCGGAGGCGGCAGGGATCTCGTTCGACGAGCTCGTCGAACGGGTGCTCGCTGCCGTGGTCGTCACCGCCTGATCGCCGATCGGGCCGGGGACGTGGGTGAGCAGACCGGAGAGCTTGAACTCCGCATTGATCCCGAGGGTGAGCGCGAACCCGGCGTAGCGCGTGACGAGGGTGCGCAGGCGCCGCAGAGCCGCCCTGTCATGCGGTGCGGTGAGGTACGGCCTCGGATCCTTCTCCAGCTCGGCCAACGATGGCGCCGGGGCCGACAGGGCGCGGTGGACGACGGCCAAAAACCGCGTGGTGGCACGTGACTGACGCCGGTAATCCGCGCCCGCGGCGGCGCGTATGTCGCCGCAGAGATCTGAGGGCGTCAGCTCCGCAGTCAGCCGCTGGCTGCGTGCCATCTGGCGGACGTCTCGGTTGAGCCGCCGGCTGCTGAAGTGCAGGTGCGCGAGGGCGCCGGCCTCCTGCGCGGCGGCGTCGTCGAGCGGACCGGAGATGGCGAGGCCGAGGTTGTCCGCCGCCTCGGTGAAGAGATGTGACAGCACGCGGTCCTGGCGCCTGCCCCCGGAGGGGAGCGTGATCATCGGACACTGTGCCTTGACGTGCTTCAGCAGCGCGTTGACGTCTGCCCTCGCCTCCCGCCGGGTGCGCAGCGCGGTCTCATAGAACCCGTTGAGGATCGCGATGAACCGCCGAGCCGACCTCACGTCCCTGCGGCTCAGCGGCGCGGGGGCGGCCATGGCCATGGGGGCCTGAATCGCGACTGCCGCGGCGATGACGCAGGCGCCGCCGGGCGCCCAGCGGCGCAGCCATTGGGCGCGACTCCACGAACCGCTCACGAGCTCGCCCCGAGCGCGTCGGCGAGTTTGCTTCCAGAGTCTGTGGCGAGGCCCAGGATGAAGCTCGTGTAGCGGATACCCAGCGCCCGCATGTGCTTGACCGCGCCCGCATCACGATGGGTGACGACGTCGGGCTGGATGTCCTGCACGAGCTGGTCGAACGACGGCGCGGGCTCCGCCGCCGTGTTCTCGAAGTGGTTGACGAACTGCGTGGTCTGAGTCGGGACCTGCTTGTAGCCGCCGTCCGCCGCGGTCTTGATGTCCGCGCACAGGTCGACCGGGGCGAGCGCGACCTCCGCGCGCAGCGAGCGCGCCAGCTGGCGGATGTCGCGGTTGACCGCGCGCCTGCTGAAGTGGATCCTGTCCAGCGCCTCGGCCTCGGTCGTGGTCGCATCACCGGTGGCCCGCAGCTGCGCGATGGCGAGATCGAACGCGCCCTCGGTGAACAGCTGCTGGTAGACGGTGCGTTGGGCTGGGCCGCCGTCGAGGAGCGTGGCCGGCAGAGTGTTCGGGCATTGCGCCTTGGTCTGCGCGATGAACGCGTTCACGTCGGCGGTCGCCTCGCGGCGGGTCGCCAAGCCAGCCGCGAAGTAGTGCGTCTGGGCCGCGATGAGGGCCCGGGCGGCCGCGACGTCGCCACGTTTGGGCGGTTTGGCCCGTGCCGCGGCCTGGGCGGAGGCGATGGGGATGATCAGGACACCGGCCAGCACCAGCAACGCGGCGCGCCACGGCAGCAGCCGTGGACGCCATGCTCCACGCGTACACATGTATTCACCTTTCGCCGCCCCCGGTAGGGCGTCGGTCTACGAGTTGTCGGCCGGGCGTGTTTCCCCCATCACGGCCCGACCAGGGCGCCGAGCAGCCTAAACGGCGCGGCCCCGGAGAACTGTGAGATCCGTCCGCTGCGCGGGCTAGAGCGCGGCGAGCGCCGTCGCCACCGTCGTTCGCGTGCTCGCGGGGGGTGGCGGACTCGTCGGGAACCCCCGGGGTCAGCACACGGACCTGACGGAGGCGAGGGCGCGGACCGAAGGCCGCTACTCGTCGGAGGCGAAGTCCTCCGGGGTCACCTTGTCCAGGAAGTCCTTGAACTTCTCGACGACCTCTTCGGTGTCCTCGACCTCGTGCTCGAACTCGATCGCGGACTCCGTGATGACCTCGTCGGCGGCGAAGATCGGGGCACCCGAGCGGACGGCCAGGGCCAGCGCGTCGGAGGGGCGCGAGTCGATCTCCAGATCACGGCCGTTGGCGCGCAGGGAGATCGAGGCGTAGAACGTGTTCTCGCGCAGCTCGGTGACGGCGACGCGGGTGCATTCGACCTCCAGCTCGCCGAGCATCTCGGAGAGCAGGTCGTGCGTCATCGGCCTCGGAGTGGAGGCGCCCTGGAGCTTCATCAGGATCGCCGCCGCCTCTGGATGTCCGATCCAGATCGGCAGGAACTTGTTGCTCTCAACGGTCTTGAGCAGCACGATCGGTTGCTTGCCGACCATGTCGAAGCTCACGCCGTAGATCACCATTTCCTGCAAAGCGTCGCTCCTCGTCGGGTCGGCTCAGTATAGGCGTCTGCCTAAGCGCCCCCTCTACCTACCCCTTCGCCGTCACGACGACCCGTCCCTGCCCGAAACCGCGGCCGGATCAGCGGCAAACCTCCGGAGGGAGATCGAGATGGCGACGGTCGGCCCGATCTAACGACGATCGTCGGGGAGGAGCCCGGGCCGCCGCGTCAGGCGGCGGCCCGGGACTGGCGCAGCGCCGCGCGCTCGGCGTGGTGCGCGCGCTTGACCGCGAACATGGCGCTGTCGGCCCGGCGCAGCAGACCGTCGGGGTCGCCGGCGTCGACGGGGTACAGC
The DNA here is from genome assembly GCA_963708835.1 of uncultured Actinomycetota bacterium. Classification (GTDB taxonomy): domain Bacteria; phylum Actinomycetota; class Thermoleophilia; order Solirubrobacterales; family Solirubrobacteraceae; genus Palsa-465. The sequence continues at coordinate 1,380,724 of CAVPUB010000007.1, forward strand.
GAGCGCCCGATGCTGACGCCGAGTCGCAGGCACCGCTCGCCGACGACGAACGGCTCGGCGAAGGCTGCGGCGATGCGCTCGAAGACCCTCTCGATCTCGTCGGCGCCGGCCCCGACGAGCAGCACCGCGAACTCGTCTCCGCCCAGTCGCGCGACGACGTCGGACGCGCGGGTGCAGCCCTGCAGCCGCTTGGCCACGGCCACCAGCAGGGCGTCGCCGGTCTCGTGGCCGAACTCGTCGTTGACAGGCTTGAACTGATCGAGGTCGACGTACAGCAGGGCGCCGCTCTCTGACCCGGTCTGGGCCCGGCTCACCGCATCGCGCAGCTCGGTGGCGAAGCGCAGCCGGTTGGCGAGCCCCGTGAGCTGGTCGTGAGTGGCCTGATGGGTGATGAGATCGACGAGGCGGCCGTTCTGCAGCGCGGTAGTGGCTTGGGCGACGACGCCCGACAACCGGTCAGTCAGGTCCTCGGTGAGGTGCAGGCGCTCGGCGCGCTTGCGCACGGACACCGACAGCAGCCCCAGGAACTCGCCCGGCGTGGCCAGCGGGACCATGATGTTGCCGACCATGCCCATCCCGGCGAGCACCTTTCCGGCGACCCCGTCCTGCGGCCCCACGAACTGCGGGGCGCGGGTGGGGTCGCGCAGGAACGCCTCCAGCGTGCCGCCGGGCTCGGGAGCCCAGCTCGAACGGTCGGACACCACGGGCCCCGCCGTCGCCTCCAGCGGAAAGTGCGCGGAACGGACCAGCTCGTTGTGCTCGTCGTCCCAGAGGTAGACGGCGCAACGGTCGCAGTCGACCACCGCCGGCACCGCGTCGGCCAGGCGGCGGGCGACCTCGGCGCTGGTCCCGGCCTGGGCCAACGCGCGCGCGAGCTCCAGCAGAGCGCTTGACTGCTCGAAGCGCTGCTCGGCCTCGAGCAGGGCGGTCGCGCTGTCCAGCGCGCTGGCGGCATAGCGGGCGTAGACCTCGAGCAGCTCGCGCTCGAGCTCGAAGAAGCGGCTTCCGTCGTCGTACGTGGCCAGCAGCCGGCCGTACTCGCGGCGGTTGGAGCGGACGGGCACGACCAGCCACGATTCGGGCAGATCCTCGACGGCCTCGGAGAGCAGGCGCTCGGCGTGCCCGGTGACCTCGGAGTCGTCAAAGCCCTTGTGGTGGCAGTGCAGCGGCCCGTCGGCGGTCATCCGCACCGCCAGCATGTGCCGGGGCGCGCGGACCTCGATGGCGGCGCGATCGGCGATGCGCGCCAGCACCTCGTCGACGTCGCCCGAGGAGATCAGGTCCGATGCCGTCTGGAACATGCTGTGCAGGCGTACCTTCATCGCGTCGAGCTGGCCGTGCAGCGCGGCGATCTGCTGGGCCGCGTCGGTGTCGGCGTCGTTCGGGTTCGCCAGCCAGGTGACCCGGTACTCGCAGCGGGGGGCGCCGTAGGCGGCGCAGCGCTCGTGATGGACGACCGCGGGCGGGAGGCCGAAGAGGATCGCGGGCTGTGTGAGCATGCCGCAGGTCCAGGCACAGTGATTGGCGTCGCGCGGGAAGCCCTGGACCGGTGTGGCGTGGATCTCGGCGAAGCCGGGCCCGCAGTCGACGGCCTCGAGGATGGTGGCGGTGCTGTACTTGCTCGCCGTCGTGGCGATCTGCCCGTAGACCACCTCGAGCGAGCCGAGCTGACGCAGCAGGTTGGCCACCGGCGAGGCGTTGAGATAGCGGGCGGCGTCTTCGCCGACAGCACGCGCGAACTCCGGATGATGGGTGACCAGCGCTCCGGCGCGCCACAGGGCCACGCCCTCGTCGAAGGAGATCCAGTTGGCGACGTCGGTCAGGTGGGCCACGGAGCGATCGCTACCGGCCACGCGCAGCAGCTCGGCAACGGCGGCCTCCCCGCCGTACTCACGGACCCGGGCGATCAGGACCGCGCTCATCGAGCATGAGAAATGCTTGCCCTGAGCACTCAGGGATTGCGGCTCGGGGTGCGCGCCAACTGACATATCTCGAGTTATCGGTAGCGTTCACCAATCCCCCACGGGCCGCCGAGCCCGCGTCCAGAATTTCTGGACGCGTCACCACTGCGCAAAGGACGATCGTGAGCACTTCAGAGACTTCCGGCCTTGTGACTGATCTGGCCGGCCTCCAGGATCTGGCCGGCAAGCACGCCGGCTACACCGCCTGGCACGTGATGGAGCAGGACCGCGTCAACCAGTTCGCCGACGCCACCGACGACCACCAGTACATCCACGTGGATCCCGAGCGCGCCAAGGACTCCCCATTCGGCGGGACCGTCGCCCACGGGTTTCTGACGCTCTCGCTGCTGGCGCCGATCTCCCAGGAGCTGCTCACGGTCAGCGACGCCAAGACGGGCCTCAACTACGGCCTTGATCGCGTGCGCTTCCCGGCGCCGCTGCCCGTCGGCGCCGAGTGGCGCGGCGGCGCCGAGGTGCTCGAGGTCTCCGACGTTCCCGGCGGCAAGCAGATGAAGCTCAAGGTGACCGTCGAGGTCAAGGGTTCCGAGAAGCCGGCGATGGTGGCGGAGTCCCTGGTCCGCATGTACGGCTGATCGCCATGGCCACGGCCGAGCTCGACCTGACCAAGGTCGCCGCCATCGACGTACACGTGCACGCCGAGCGCAACCACGACGAGCCCCAGGACCCGGTCACACTGGAGATCCTGGAGGCGGCCGGGAAGTACTTCGGCGGCCATCCGCCCCAGCCCAGCGCGCAGGAGGTGGCCGACTACTACCGCGAGCGCAACCTCATGGCGGTGATCTTCAACGTCGACGACGAGGCCGGCATGGGCCGGCGGCGGCTGGGGAATGCCGAGGTGCTCGAGGCGGCGCGCGCCAACCCCGACGTCTTGATCCCGTTCGGATCCGTCGACCCCCACAAGGGCAAGCTGGCCGTGCGCGAGGCCACCGAGCTCATCGAGGCCGGCGTGCGCGGCTTCAAGTTTCACCCCAACACGCAGGCCTTCTGGCCCAACGACCCTGCGTGGTTTCCCCTGTACGACGTGATCGCGTCGGCCGGCCTGATTGCCCTGTTCCATTCCGGGACGACGGGGATCGGCGCCGGCATGCCAGGGGGCGGCGGCGTGCGCCTGAAGTACTCCAATCCCATGGCGGTCGACGACGTGGCCGCCGAGTTCCCCGGGCTGGACATCATCCTCGCCCACCCGTCGTTTCCCTGGCAGGAGGAGGCGCTGGCCATCTCTGTCCACAAGCCCAACGTCTACATCGATCTGTCCGGGTGGTCGCCCAAGTACTTCCCGGAGATCCTGGTGCAGTACATCAACACCCGCCTGCGGGACAAGATGCTCTTCGGGTCAGACTTCCCCTTGATCACCCCGGACCGGTGGCTGTCTGACTTCGAGAAGCTGCCGATCAAGGACGAGGTGCGGCCGAAGGTGCTCAAGGAGAACGCGGTTCGGCTGCTGGGCCTCGGCTGACCTCGAAACGTCTGCCCGGGGTATCGGCGAACGTCAGCGACCCCCAGTTCGTTCCAAACTGGCGCGGGCGCTCCCGGTTTGGAACGGATGTGCAGCTATGGCGCGCGATTCGTTCCAAACTGCGGCGCGTCCGGCGAGTTTGGAACGGATTCGACGTTGAGAGCTCGCCGCAGGAATCGGTCCTTAAAGTGAGAGCGCCCCGGAACCGGCGGGATATGAGGCCGGACTCGGGGCGCGCTCGAGGGAGGAGAGGTACTGCGCGAAGCATGATGAGGGATCGCGCTCTAGAAGTCCAAGACGAGTATTCGTGGTGATTTATAATCTGACGTTATGGAACTGCGCCAGATGCGCTACCTGGTCGCGCTCGCCGAGGAGCTGAACTTCACGCGCGCGGCCGAGCGCGAGCACGTGGCCCAGCCCGCGCTGTCGCAGCAGATCCGCCGGCTGGAGGATGAGGTGGGCCTGGCGCTGGTGGAGCGCACCACCCGCCACGTGGCGCTCACCGACGCCGGCGAGGTGCTCGTCGTCCGCGCGCGTCGGGTGCTGGCCGAGCTCGAGGCCGCCGGCACCGAGCTGCAGGCGCTGCGCGGGATGGACACCGGCCACGTCACGATCGGCGCCATGCACACGATGGGTCCGATCGACCTATCGCTGCCCCTGGCCCTGTTTCACGACCTGCACCCCGGCGTTGGCCTCACCGTGCGCGAGCAGTCCAGCGAGGAGATGGCCGAGATGCTGCGCGTCGACGAGATCGACCTCGCGTTCCTGTCTGTGACCGAGCGGGTCGAGTCCGAGGGGCTCGGGCTGCACCAGCTCGTGTCCGAGGAACTGGTCGTCCTGCTGCCGCTCGATCACCCCCTGGCCGGCCGCGACCAGGTCCGCATGGCCGAGCTGGCCCACGAGCAGTTCATCAGCTTCCGCGTCGGGGCCCGGCTGCGCGAGCTGCTGTTCGCCGCCGGGCGCGAGGCCGGCTTCGAGCCACGGGTCACGCTGGAGTCAAACGAGAGCCAGCGCATCCGCCGGCTCGTCGCCCGCGGCCTCGGCGTGTCGATCCTGCCGCGCTCAGACGCGGAGCGACCCGGCGCCGAGGTGGCGGTGCTGCGGCTGGTGAAGCCGTCGCTGCGACGCGACATCACGCTGGCCTGGCGCGAGGGACGCCGGCTGGCCCCGGCCGCGGCGGCGTTCCTGGACCTGGCGCGCGAGACCTTCGCCGATCCCGACGCGGACGTCGACGACGGCGCGATCGAGCGTCTGTACTTCTGAGACCGGCGGAGAGCCCAACGCTCTTCATTTCTTAAGGTTTGGGCTCCGTGCCATCACGGTAGACGCCACACGGTGCTCCGAAATCCAGGGGAGCGCCGACCTGAGCGACCTTCCAGGAGGGAGTACCGATGAGGAACGGCTTGAGTAGCCGTGTGTGGCTGGCCATCGCCGCCACGACCGTGACCGCAGCCATGGCCTTTGCGCCGTCGGCGTTGGCGGGGACCGCCGGGACATCGGCGTGGCGCGTGCAGAACGCCACCGACTCGGGCGCCTATAGCGCGTCTCGCATGTCGGTCACGCTGGCCCTGGCCGAGCGCAATCAGAGCGCGCTCGACGCCCTCATCGCCCGGCCCCACGCGCCGCTCAGTCCGGCTCAGTTCGCAGCGCAGTTCGCCCCATCGACCGCGACCGTCGACGCGATCCGCAGCTGGGCGGCCGCCAACAACCTCAGCGTTTCCTCCGTTTCGGCCAACCGACTCCTGGTGACGCTGACCGGCTCCTCCAGCCAGCTCTCGAGCGCGCTGCAGACCGGATTCGAGCGCTTCCACTCCGCCGCCGCCGGCAACTTCTTCGCGGCGTCCAAGGCCGCCCATCTGCCGGCGTCCTTCGCCTCCAACGTGACCGCCGTACTCGGGCTCTCGAGCCTCTCCAAGGTGGCGCTGCCCAAGCCGTCGGTTCGCTCGGCCGCCGCGCTGCGCGCCGGCAAGGCCGCGTTCCCGGCCGCTGGGCTGCCCACCTCGCTCAACTACCCGGCGACCTACACCCCGCAGCAGCTCAACGCGATGTATGACGCGCCGTCGGCCCAGACGGGCGCCGGGCAGCAGCTGGCGATCATCACCGAGGGCGACGTCAGCCAGCCCAAGGCGGACCTGGCGACGTTCGAGAAGACCTACGGCCTGCCCACGGTGGCGTGGAACCAGATCAACGTCGGGGCGCCGTCCACGGACACCTCCGGCGACGACGAGTGGGATCTGGACAGCCAGTACTCCACCGCGTTCGCCCCGGGCGTGACAACGCTCAACGTGTACGTCGGGCCGTCGCTCAACGACACCGACATCCTGTCCACGATCAACAAGTGGGTGACCGACGACATCGCCCAGCAGGGCAGCTTCTCCGCGGGCGAGTGCGATCTGCTGGCCGACGCGGCCGGCTTCACCACCGGGCTGGACGCCGTCCTCAAGCAGGCCGACGCCCAGGGTCAGACGATGTTCTTCTCCTCGGGCGACACCGGCTCGCAGTGCCCGGCCATCACCGGCGTCAACGGCGTCCCCGCGGGGATCCCGGACACCAATTACCCCGCCTCGAGCCCGTACGGCATCGGCGTGGGCGGGACGAGCGTCCTGAACAACAACCCGCTGTCGGAGATCGGCTGGTACGCCGGTGGCGGCGGTCTCAGCCCCATCGAGCCCGCCGCGGCCTTCCAGGCCAACGCGAAGGTGCTGGGCGTCGCCGCTCCGCCAACGCGCGGCGTGCCGGACGTCAGCCTCGACGCCGACCCTGAGAGCGGCTACGACGTGGTCGTCGGCGGCACGGTCGAGGGCATCGGCGGCACCAGCGCCAGCGCCCCGTCGTGGCAGGGGATCTGGGCCCGCGTGAACGGGGCCCACTCCGGGCTCGGCTTCGCCGGTCCGGTGCTCTACTCCAGCGGCGAGTCGAGCGCGTTCAACGACATCACGCTCGGCGCCAACGGTGCATATACCGCCGGACCCGGGTACGATCTGGTCACCGGTCTGGGGACGCCTGACATCGCCAAGCTGGTGAACGGCGCCTGAACCGAACCGCAGATCGCCGGGTCTAAGAAGACATAGCGACTGCCGGACCCCCCCATGTGGGGGTGCGGAACGTGCGGAAACGCACGATTTGTCGACATTCTTACCCCGTCAATACGTCCATTTGAGATTGTGCCTGCGTAATTGGTGCGCAGGCGGGAAAGATGGGTCTGTGGGCGAATAGCGCCCCCAGGCCCTCTTTTCTGGCGGTGCGCCTTAGTTCGACAATCGTCGAACAAGTTGGTATCATTACCGGTGGAGAAAACCCCATGCGAGACACGGAGATCGTTCTGAACAGCTTTGACACAGATGCTCGCGAGACCCCGACTTCGGGGCACAGTGAGCATCACGATACAAACCAGCGCCCGCGGAGCCGCGGTCGCGGCGAGCATGGCACTGCCGCGACTGGCCCGTCGCGTCGCCGCCAGCCCCGGCGTCGCGCGGCACGGCCTGCGGAGCGCCGCCCGGCCACTGACGCGCGTCTGACCGCGGGCGTCGGCACGGGCGCCATGACGGAGAACTCGCTTGACCTCTTCCTGCGGTCCGCGCGGCAGCACCCCCTGCTCACGGCCGATGAGGAGATCGAGCTGGCCAAGCGCATCGAGCGCGGAGACCTCGAGGCCAAGGAGCGGATGATCAATTCCAACCTACGGCTGGTCGTCTCCCAGGCCCGCCGGTATCAGGGCCACGGCCTGCCGATGGAAGACCTGGTGCAGGAGGGAATGCTCGGCCTGATCCGCGCCGTCGAGAAGTTCGACTGGCGCCGGGGCTTCAAGTTCTCGACCTACGGCACCCTGTGGATCCGTCAGGCGCTGCAGCGCGGCCTGCAGAACCACGGGCGCACCATCCGACTGCCTGTGCACGTTGCCCAGCGCCAGACGAAGGTGCGCAAGGTGGAGTCCGAGCTCAGCACCAAGCTGGGCCGTGAGCCCACCGACGAGGAGATTGCGGCCGAGGCCAAGCTCGACGTCGAAGAGGTCGCCGAGCTGCGCGAGCTCACGCGGGGCCTCACCAGCCTGGATCAGCCCGTCGGCGAGGACGGCGAGACCGCCTTTGGCGATCTGCTCGCCTCCGATCGGCCCGAGCCCACCGAAGAGGTGGAGTCGGCCGAGCGCCAGGAGCTGATCAGCGGCGCGGTGGCCCAGCTGCCCGAGGCCGAGCGCAACGTCATCCGGCTGCGGTTCGGCCTGGCCGGCACGGAGCCGCTGAACCTCCGCCAGACCGGGATCGAGCTGGGCATTCCGCTCAGCAAGGCCCGCGAGCTCGAGGCCCAGGGCCTCAGCCGTCTGGCCACGAGCAACTCGCTCGAGGAGCTTCGGCGAGCCGCCTAACAGATTGACGCCAGGAGCCCCGGTCGCCGAGAGGTGACCGGGGCTCTTGTCGTTTAAGGCGACCTGGCCTCCGGGTCGCGAGCCGGGTCGCCGGCGGGATCCGAGTCCCCGGCCTCGTCGTCGCCGGGCAGCGAACCGACCCGCTCGAGCGTGTTGACGGCGGCGGCGCCCGGCGAGCGCGCCGTGAGCTCGTCCGGATCGGGGCGCAGGCGGGCGGAGTAGATCGACGGCGCGCCCAGACGCCTGGCGATCACCGTCGCCTCCACAACGGCCAGGAGCGTCGGGGCCATCAAGGAGTCGAAGTTGCGGGTCAGCTCGAGGACCAGCACCACCCCCGACAGCGGTCCCTGCATCGACGCCGCCAGGAAGGCGCCGCCCCCGATGATGGCGTAGCTGCCGGGCCTGGCGCCCGGGAACAGGTGCAGCCAGCCGTAGCCCAGAACCCCGGCCAGGAGCGCGCCGATGGTCAGGCTCGGCGTGAACAGCCCTCCGGGCGACCCGGTCCACAGACACGCGGCCGTCGCCAGCGGCTTGAGGAGGAGCAGGACCCAGAGCAGACCGAACGAGACGCTTCCCAGCGCGGCCAGCTGGACGACGCCCTTGCCGTTGCCCAGGAGCTGCGGGTACTGGATGGAGACCAGCCCGAGGATCGGGAAGACGACGAATGGCGCGATGTAGCGCCCGCGGCCGGTCGGGCGGTGCGTGCCGGCCCACGCGATGATGCGCACCCACCAGATGGCGACGACGCCGATGATCGGCCCGGCCAGCGCCGCCCAGGCGAGCTGCTGGGGATGAATCGCGTACAGCGGCAGGCGGTACGTGGGCCCGGTGCCCAGGGCGATCCAGGCCACGCAGGTGGCGATGACCGATGTCGCCAGCGCGGGCAGCACCAGGGGGAGCGCAAGCGTGCCCAGCAGCACCTCGAGGGCAAACAGCGTGCCGCCCAGGGGGACGTTGTAGATCGCGGCGAAGCCGGCCCCGGCGCCCGAGGCCACCAACAGGCGCCGCTGCCAGGTCGGAAGGCCGCCCCAATCCGACAGCCAGCTCGCGGTGGCGGCGCCGACAAGCTGGGGAGCGCCCTCCCGTCCGAGGGACACGCCGAGGCCGACCGTGATGATCGACAGCACGGCCCGCGCGACGCTCTGCGCCACCGCCATGTGGGCGCCGCGCAGCCACACCGCCTCGGAGACCTCGATGCCGCCCGACACCGGCAGGCGCCCCAGCAGGTAGACGCCGATGGAGACGACCGCGGCTGCCACCACGAGCGCCGCCACCCGACGCCAAGAGGCGGCGGCGGCCACGCCATCGAGGAACGGGCCGCTGCGGTAGCCGAAGGCGAGGTGCTCGACGAGGTGCAGCAGACCGACCAGCGCGGACGCGCCCACCCCGGTGATGACCCCGAGCACGACGACGATCACCCAGAAGCGCGGGCTGTAGCTGGCAACGATGCCGCGGCCGGTGACGTTGGCCTGGTATGAGAACCAGCTACGGGCCCGGGCGCGAGCGGCGCCCGGGGCGTGCGGAGGCGACGTCTTGGCGGCGCCCGGATCCGGCATCTGCCCGCAAGCCTGACACGTTTCTCAGACGCTCGCGGCCACCTGGCGTGGCGCCCGCCATACGCTAGGCTTGCCGCGTGTCTTCGCTCCGCTACCGGCGCGTGATCGTCAAGCTCAGCGGGCGTGCATTTGCCGGACGCGCGGCCTTCGGGCTCGAGTCAGAGGCGATCGAATACGTCGCCGATCAGCTGATCGCCGCGCGCAACCTCGGCGTCGAGGAGGCCGTCGTGGTGGGCGGCGGCAACTTCTTCCGCGGCAACGTCGCCGAGGCGTGGGGGATCGAGCGCGCCGAGGCGGACAACATCGGCATGCTCGGGACCGTGATGAACGGCATCTTGCTGCGCGGGGTGCTCAAGCACCGGGGCCTCGAGGACGTGCGCCTCATGACCGCGCTGCCGATGCAGTCGATGGCCGAGCCGTTCATCCGGCTGAAGGCGCTGTCACATCTGGAGCGCGACCAGATGGTGCTGCTCGCCTGCGGCATCGGCCAGCCCTATGTGACCACCGACTATCCCGCGGTGCAACGCGCCATCGAATTGCGCGCCGACGCCATCCTGCTGGCCAAGCATGGCACCGACGGCATCTACGACGCCGACCCACGCAAGGAGCCCGGCGCTCACCGCTACGACTCACTGGGCTACAGCGACGTGCTCGAGCGCGACCTCCGCGTCATGGATCAGCAGGCGATCGTCCTGGCCCGCGACTACGAGCTCCCCCTGCACGTGTTCGACTTCGACGAGCGCGGTGCCATCGCCGCGATCTGCCAGGGCGAGAACCGGGGCACCTACATCTCCCCGTCGACGACGCTGGTCAAGTCGGCGGCCGCGCCGGTCGGCTGAGCGGCTTCGCGCCCTTGCACCGGGCGCTGGAGTATCGCTGAAGCTTCTGCCGCGCGAGCGATACAAATCTGGGCGGCGCGCCCACGTTGATCACGCAGACCGGGACGATGCACCGCTCGGGAGAGAGGCGATGGCCGCGGGTCGGCGGCCACACCAGAGACAGACTTGCCAAGACCCACAAAGGGGCCTGCTGCTCCTGCCGGCGGTTCACGCGCGACGCGTGTGGGCCGCCGGCACTCGTGGTCTGCCCGTCGCGGTCAGGCCGCCAGGCCGAGCCGCGACCGCACGGAGGCGGCGATCGCCTCGGCGTCGGGCAGGAACGCATCCTCCAAGGTCGGGCTGTAGGGGATCGGCGTCTCGTCGGTGGCCAGGATCCACGCGTCGTCGAGGTCGTGCAGGCCCTCTTCGGCCACGGCGCCCAGCAGCCCGGTGGCCCAGCCGCCGGTGCGCGGGCCCTCCTCGACGGCGAGCAGGCGGTTGGTCTGCGCCACCGACTCGAGCACCGTCGCGACGTCCAGGGGGCGCAGCGTGCGCAGGTCCACGACCTCGGCCGAGATCCCCTCAGCCGACAGCACGTCGGCGGCCGCCAGCGCGTCCGGGACCCCCTTTCCCACCGAGACGATGGTCAGGTCCTCACCGGGACGGGCAACGGCGGCGCGGCCCAGCGCGATGACCTCCTGACCGGGCGGCGGCGGCGGCCCCTTGACCGAGTACAGCCGCTTGTGCTCTAGGAAGACGACCGGATTGTCGTCTCGGATCGCGCCCTTGAGCAGGCCCTTGGCCTCGGCGGGCGAGGAGGGGAACGCGATCTTGAGCCCCGGGATCCCCTGAAACCAGGTGCCGTGGGTCTGGGAGTGAATGGCGCCGAAGCGGCCACCCGCGCCGACGGCCGAGCGCACCACGAGCGGCACCGTGCCCTGCTCGCGGCTGATGTACCAGAACTTCGCCGCCTGGTTGACGAGGCTGTCCATGGCCAGCGCCATGAAGTCGCCGAACATGACCTCGAACACGGGGCGCAGGCCGGTCACCGCGGCGCCGTAGGCCGCGCCGGCGAGCGCGAGCTCGGAGATGGGCGTGTCAAAGACGCGGTCGGGACCGAAGCGGCCGACCAGGTCGGGGGTGGCCTTGAAGACGCCACCGGCGGCAGCGACGTCCTCACCGAAGAACACCACCGCCGGGTCGCGCTCGAGCTCCTCGGCCAGCGCGTCACGGATGGCGACGCGGAACTCCAGCTCGCTCATGGCGCGTACTCCGTCGCGCGGTCGGCGGCGGGATCGGGATAGGGCGCGGCGAGGGCGTCCTCGACGGCTTGCTCGAGCTCCGCGGTGGCGGCCTGCTCGACGGCGGCGATCTCGTGCTCGGCGAGGCCCTCGGCCAGCAAGCGGTCGCGGGCGAGAGTGAGCGGATCGCGTTCGCGCCAACGCTCGAGCTCCCCGTCGGCCCGGTAGGTGGCCGGATCGCTCTTGGAGTGGCCATAGTGGCGGTAGGTGCGGCACTCGAGCAGCGTCGGCCCATCCCCCGCTCGGGCGCGGGTGACAGCATCAGCCGCCGCAGCTCGTACCGCCCACAGGTCGTTGCCGTCGACCACGGCCGACGGCATGGCGTAGGCGCCGGCGCGGGCAGCGATGTCGGCCCCGGCCGTGCCGTCGGCCATGGGCGTGAACTCGGCGTAGAGGTTGTTCTCGCAGACGAAGACGACCGGCAGCCGCTTGACCGAGGCCATGTTGAGGCATTCGTGGAAGTAGGCCTGGTTGGCGGCCCCGTCGCCGAAGAAGGCCACCGACACGCGCCCCTGGCGCTGGGCCGAGAACCCCGCGCCCAGCGCCGCGGCGATCGACCCGCCGACGATCCCGTAGCAGCCGACCAGCCCGTGAGCGAGGTCGATGACGTTCATGGACCCGGCCCGGCCGCCGCAGACGCCGGAGGCCCGGCCCAGCATCTCGGCCAACAGCGGCTCAGGCCCCGTCCCCTTGGCCAGCGCGTGGCCGTGGCCCCGGTAGGTCCCGGCAACGTAGTCGTCGGGCTCCAGGGCCATGCAGACCCCGACGGCGACCGCCTCCTGGCCGGCGTAGAGATGGGTGGTGCCGTGGACCTCGCCGCGCAGGAACAGGCGATGCATGGCCCCCTCGAACTCGCGGATGAGGCGCATCCTCCCGTAGGCCTCCAGGTAGGCCTGACCTGTGCCCACCTGCTCCGTGGACGAGACGCCGGCCATCGTCAGGACGCCGGGGCGGGCTCGCGCCGGACGCCGTCGCCGCTGGGCGCACGGGCGGCGCCGAGCGGGCCCAGCCCATCGTCGACCTCGACATTCTCGGGCTCGAGCTGCAGCCCCGAGGCGTCGGCGCACAACTCGATGAGGGCGGCGAAATCCACCTCGTTGCCCTTGAGCCCCGCCAGGCCCTGGACGATCTGCTCGGTGGCGGCGGCGAGCGGCATCGTCACGTCGTGGGCTCGTGCCGCCTCGAAGCCCAGATGGAAGTCCTTGAGCAGCAACTCCGGCGTGAAGGTGGGCGTGAAGTCCAGGTTCACGTACGCCGGGCTCTTGTAGCGCGTGAAGGTGGACCCCATCACGCTGTCGTTGAGGAAGTCCAGGAAGTCGGCGCGCGCGACACCGCCCTTCTCAGCCAGCACCGTGATCTCGGCCATGCACTGGGCGACCACCCCGAGCATCAGGTTGTGGCAGATCTTGACGAGCCGCGCGCGCTCTCCCTCCCCGACGTAGGTGACCCGGCGGCAGAGCAGCTCCAGATACGGCCGAGCGCGCTCGAAGGCGTCGGCGGGCCCGGAGGCGACGATGGTGAGCCGACCGCTCTCGGCGACCTTGGGGTTACCGCTGACCGGGGCGGCGAGCATGGCGGTGCCGCGCTCCTCCGCGGTCGCCCGGATGCGCTCGGCGGCGGTCGGTGAGATCGTGGTGGAGTCCACGATCAGCGCGGGCGCGGCGTCGGCGCGCGAGAGCAGCCCGTCACAGACCTCCTCGACGTCGGCCGAGCCCGCGACCATGGTGAACACGATGTCGCGATCGGCGAGGTCGGCGGGCGAGCCGACGATGGTCGCGCCCAGCCGCTCGAGGTCGGCGGCCTTCTCCCGGGTGCGGTTGTAGACGCTGACCTCGTGACCGGCCTCCAGCAGCCTGACGACCAGCGCGCGGCCCATGCGTCCCACCCCCACCCAACCGAGGCTCGTCCCTTGATCGGCGCCCATACGCGTGTAACTCCTCCCTCTGCAATCGTTTGCAGAGACTGTAGCCGAGCGCTTGAGGGCCGTCAAGCTCGCGGGTATGATGCCTCTGCAATCGTTTGCAGCCAACACCGACAGTGAGGGTGGGTGAAGCCAGTGGGTCTGCACAGCTACGGCGTCATGGGCGTGGATTGGGAGGAGCGGGTTCGCCACGACCGCCTGCGCGAGGAGCGCCTGGCCCGCATCAAGGGCCTGCTGGAGGCGTCCGAGCTCGGCGCGCTGCTCTGCTTCGACATGTCCAACATCCGCTACATCACGGCCACGCACATCGGCACCTGGGCCCAGGACAAGCTCAATCGCTTCTGCCTGCTGCCGCAAGGCGACGAGCCGATCATGTGGGACTTCGGGTCCGCCGCGCGCCACCACCAGCTCTACAACCCGTGGCTGGGCGACGGCCGCTCCCGGGCGGGGATCTCGACGATGCGCGGCGCGATGTCGCCGGAGGCCGGCCGCGCCGAGGACGTGGCCGCCAAGATCGCCGCCGAGCTCAAGCAGCGCGGACTGCTGTCAGAGCCCGTGGGCATCGACGCGATCGAGCCGCCGGTGCTGTTCGCGCTCCAGCGCGAGGGGATCCAGGTGGTCGACGGCCAGCAGCTCATGCAGCAGGCGCGGATGATCAAGACCCAGGACGAGATCACGCTGCTCAACATGGCCTGCGCGATGGTCGACGCGGCCTATGAGGAGCTCTATCGCACGATGCGCGCGGGGATCCGCGAGAACGATTGCGTCGCGCTGGTGAACCGCGTGCTCTATGAGATGGGCTCGGAGTTCGTGGAGGGGGTCAACGCGATCTCGGGCGAGCGCTGCAGCCCGCATCCGCATGTGTTCACCGATCGCGCCCTGCGCCCCGGCGACCCGGCCTACTTCGACATCCTGCACAGCTACATGGGCTACCGCACGTGCTACTACCGCACGTTCGCGGTGGCCAGCGCGTCGCGGCCGCTGATCGACGCCTACAAGCGCTGTCGCTATTACCTGGACGCCGCCATCGACCTCATCCGCCCCGGCGTGACCACGGCGGAGGTGGTGAAGGTGTTCCCCCGGGCCCAGGAGTTCGGCTTCCCCGACGAGGAGGCGGCGTTCGCGCTGCAGTTCGGCCACGGCGTCGGGCTGACCATCTGGGAGAAGCCGATCTTCAGCCGGCTGGTGTCGCTCGACCACCCAGAGGAGATCCAGGAGGGGATGGTGTTCGCGCTGGAGACGTTCTGGCCCGCCTCCGACGGCTGGTCGGCGGCGCGCATCGAGGAGCAGCTGGTGGTCACCGGGGATGGCTGCGAGATCATCACCCGCTTCCCCGCGGAGGACCTGGTCATCGCGGGCAAGCCGTACTTCACCGCGGGCGGGAGCCTGGCGCTGGAGCGCGACCCACAGTCACACCGCAACACGGTGCTGGATCCAGACACCCAGGAAGCGACCCCCCGGGCGCAGGACTGAGCCCGGCTCCGCGCGCCGGTCAGTCGCGCGGCGGCCAGGCGGGGATCTCCCCGCGGCCGGAGGGGAACCGGATGTTCTTGGCGCGCACGAACTCGTGGAGGGTCTCGACGGCGTTCTCGCGCCCGAACCCGCTCCCCTTCTGGCCGCCGAACGGGGAGCCGAGAAACGAGCGGCGCATGTAGTTGTTGACGAAGACCATCCCCACCTCGAGGCGCTGCGCGATGCGGTAGGCCCGCGTCTCGTCGGTGGTGCAGATGGCGGCGGTCAGGCCGTAGGCGGTGCCGTTGCAGATGTCGACGGCGTCGTCCTCCTCGGCGAAGCGCATGACGCAGGCGATCGGGCCGAAGATCTCCTCCTGGGCGATCGACATCGCCGGGGTCACATCGGCCAGCACGGTCGGGGCGACCCAGTAGCCACCCTGGAGGCGCTCGCCGGTGGGCAGTTCACCCTGGACGACCAGCCGAGCCCCCTCGTCCAACCCCCGTTGCAGGTGGGCGAGCACCTTGTCGCGCTGCTCGGCGGTCACCATGGCGCCGATGTCGGTCGCGGGATCCAGTCCGTCGCCCACCACCAGCCGGGTCACCGCCGCGGCGAACCGGTCGAGAAAGACGTCGTGGATGGAGTCATGGACCAGGATCCGCGCCGTCGACGTGCACGCCTCGCCCTGGTTGTAGAACATCCCCTCCACGACGACTTGCACCGCCTGATCCAGGTCGGCATCGGCGAGCACCATGACGGCGTTCTTGCCGCCGAGCTCCATGGTGGCGAACGTCAGGTTGTCCGCGGCGCCGCGCAGGACCCGACGCCCGGTCTCGGTCGCGCCGGTGAAGGTGATCCGCTCGACGCGGGGGTGGCTGGAGAGGGCGGGCCCCGCGCTCAGGCCGGGCACGGCGTTGATCACGCCGGGCGGCAGCACCTCGTTGGCCAGCTCGACGAGCCGCAGCACCGTCAGCGGCGCCTGCTCCCCCGGCTTGACGATGACCGTGTTGCCGGCGGCAAGCGCGGGCGCGCACTTCTTGGTGAAGTGAATCGGCGGCCAGTTGAAGGGCAGGATCGCCGCCACGACGCCGTAGGGCTCGTAGATGACCCGAGCCTCGATCGCCCCCTGATCGAGGATCTCGCCGTGCAGCGTGTCGGCCAGACCGGCGTAGTAGTCGTAGCCGGCGTGGCAGAAGGACAGGTCGAAGCGCAGGGCATCGCGTCGCGGCTTGCCGACCTCTCGCGCCTCCAACTCGGCCAGCTCGTCGAGGTGCCGGCGGATCGTCGCCGCCACCAGCCGGAGAAGGCGGCCTCGCTCCCGGGGGGCGAGCGCTCGCCACTGCGCAAACGCCCGGCGTGAGTCCGCGACCGCGTCGGCGACCAGCTCGGCGTCGCCCTGGACCACGCGCGCGATCTCGCGCCCGGTGGCCGCCTCGGTCACGCCGAACGTCGCCCGATCGCCGACGTCGACCCAGCGGCCGCCGACGAACGCGCCCCACTGCTCACGCGGTTTGGCCTCGACAGTGGTCATGCCAAGCGCTCCCGCATCCAATCCGCCACCAGCGGCCGGTACTTGTACGGGATGTTGTTGCACACATGGGTGCCGTCCTCGTAGAGGACCCACTCGGCGTCGGGGACGGCGTCCGCGATCCGTTTGGTCTCCTCCCAGGCGATCACCCGGTCACGCTTGCCGGTGACGACCAGGCACGGCTGCTCGACGCGGTCGGCGACACCCTCCAGGCTCAGCGCACCGGCACGGCGCCGGGCGTCGGCGGCGTCGGTCGCGCCGGTGTGATGGCAGATCGTCTCCCGGGTCAGCTCCGGCATCGAGTCCCAATTGGCGCCGAAGTCAAACGGCCCGCTGATCCCGGCCAGCGCCCGGATGCGCGGCTCGAAGGCGGCGGCGCGAACGACGTAGTGCCCGCCCAGGCTGACCCCCACCGCGCCGATGCGGTGGCTGTCCAGGCCCTCCCGACCGGCAACCGCGTCCAACGCCGCGGCCACAGCGACCTCGTAGTCGGGACGGATATCCAGGTGAAAGCCCGTCTCGCCCTGACCAGGCCCGTCGAGCGACAGCGTGGCCATGCCGCGGGTGAGAAAGACCGACTCCCAGAGGAAGAACTCCTCCTTGGTCGAGTCCAGCCCGGGGATCAGGACGACCAGCGGAAACGGCCCCGGCCCGCTCGAGGGCGCGGGCGGCCGCCGCAGGTTCGCCGCGACGATGGCACCGTCCAGCGGAGCCTCGATCCGCTCCGCGCTGGGATCGAGGATCGCGTGGGCGGCGTAGAGAGCGCTGATGGCCGCCTCGGTATTGCGCCGGTTGCGCTCCGGGTCCAGCACCCACACGAACTTGGAGAAGTGGTAGGCGACCGCAGCCCGGGCAAATGCCTCGCCGGCACTCTGGCGGTGCCCGTGCTCCAGCGCGGCCCGGGCGAGCTCGGCGTGGGCCTCTGCGGTCGCGGTCCACGCGTCAAGCCAGTCCTCCCAGCGGGAGATCGATGCCGTCGTGCGCACAAAGTCGTTGTAGTCGACCCCGTTGGCGATGAACCGCCCGGCCCAGTGCCGAATCGCCGCATCAACGCGCTCGTCGCCCATCTCACGCCAAGCCTACTGCAAACGTTTGCGGTTCGCTGCTGCGCACATGGCGTTTGCGGCCCGAACTGGTGGATCGGACCTACGCCGGCGCGGTCGAGCCACGCACCATCAGCGTCGCCTCGAGCAGGATCTGCCGCACGTCGCGCGAGCCGTCGCTGAGCTGGCTGAGCAGCAGATCCGCCGCCACGCTGCCGATCTCCCGCTGAGGCACCCGCACCGAGGTGAGCGGCGGACGGAGCCGACCGACGAACGGCATGTCGTTGAACCCGGTCACAGAGACATCTCCGGGGCAGCCGAGGCCGCGGGCCTCGAGCGCGTCGTAGCAGCCAATGGCCAGCCGGTCGTTGGCGGCGACCACGGCGGTCACCCCCGGCGCCCGGTCCAGGAGCTCCGCGCAGGCCTGCTGGCCGTGTGCTTCGGTGAACGCGGCGGCGAACACGACCTGCTCGGCGGGCGCCGGCAGCCCGAGGTCGGACATCGCCTCCCGGAAGCCGAGATGGCGCAGATGGCCGGTCGAGAGGTTCTGCGGCCCGGCGACGTGGCCGATGAGCCGGTGCCCGAGACCGGCGACGTGGTCGACCGCCAGGCGGATCCCCTGGCGGTCGTCGACAGTCACCGCCGCCAACGACCCGTCCTCGAGGCGGCGGTTGACCAAGACCATCGGGGCGCCGCCGGCGGCGACGTCGGCGAGCAGCTCCGTGTCCAGCCGCGCCGTCGCGGCGATGAACCCATCGACCTGTCGCGCCCGCATCGCGTCCATCTGGCTGCGCTCGCGGCCGGCGTCATTGTCGGTGTTGACGATCAGCGCGGTGTATCCGGCGTCGCCCAGCCGGTCCTCGATGCCGCGCATGATCGGCGGGAACAGCGGGTTGGTCAGGTCCGGGATGAGCACCCCGACGGTGTAGGAGCGATTGGTCTTCAGGCCGCGGGCGATCGGGTTGGGCCGGTAGCCGAGCTCCTCGGCCACGCGGAGGACCCGCTCGGCCGTCTCCTCGTTGACCAGCGCGCGGGTCTGCTCGTTGAGCGCGCGGGACACGGTGCCGGGGTGGACCTCCGCGAGGCGAGCGACATCGCGAATCGTCACCGTGGTTCGCACGGGTCGATTATGCCCGGGTCCATGGCTCGATCCGCCCGTGTCACACCCCCCGGCGCGGCTCAGACCGCCGTCGGCCGGCGCCGTCGGCCGTGTTCGACCACGGCATCGAGATCCTCCCCCAGGTCGGCCAACATCACGATGGCGGCGTTGCGCCCCGGCCCGCCGGTGACCGAACCACCCGGATGCGTGGTGCCGCCCGTCTGGTACAGACCGGGAATCGGCATCCGGTGCTGCGCCCAGCCAGGAGCCGGCCGTTGCGGGCCGCTGTTGGCCAGCGAGCGATCACCGCCATGAAACGTGCCATGCCACATGTGCGGGTTCGAGCGCTCCAGGTCAACCGGCGACACGATGAGCTCGGCGAGGATGGCGTCATCGACCATGTTCGGGGCGGCGCGACGGAGATGCCCGAGGTGGATCGCCGCGATCTCCTCCCGCAGGTGCCGCCAGGAGTCGGCCGCGTCTGCCCCGCCGGCGGCACCGAGAGGCTCGTGCGGCTGCATGCCGAGGATCTTGACCGTGTGATGGCCCGCCGGGGCCCGCGTCGGATCGGCCACCGTCGGCGCGGGGAACAACAGCCATGCACCGTCGCGCACCAGCCGGCCCTCGCGCACGTCGCGTCCCATCCTGCGGATGTCGGCCCCCCATCCCGCCACCCCGGCCGAGACGACCTCGATCTCGCCGCCGTCGCGTGTCGCGTAGCGTGGCGCCTCGGTTGTCGCGTAATGGGCGGCGAAGGCGGAGATGCCCTCGTCGAAGGTGTCGATCGCATAGGCGAAGTCCTCGCCCCAGTCGGCGGGTGACGCCATTCGCACGAGATCCTTGACGTGGATCGTCGACAGCACCGCCCGGCCGGCGACGTGCCGGGTCCCGTCCTGGGTCACCACGCCCACGCAGCGTCCGTCGGACACGATCAGGTCGACGACGCGCTGGTCGCAGAGGATCTCGCCGCCGCCCTGCTCGATCACCTCCACCAGCGCTCGCACCAACTCGCCCGACCCCCCGCGCGGGAGAGTCCAGCTGCGGCGCTGGCGGCCGAACACGATCGAATACGCCAACGGTCCGGAACCGACGGAGTCGACCGGCTGCCCCGTCTGGAACGCCATCCAGAGCATGAACGACTGCACGTGCGGGCTCTCGAACTCGCGGCGCACGACGTCCCACGCGCTCATCGCGGCCCGCCGGCGCCACCGCGCGCCGCCGGGACGGCCGTCGAGCATCGCGTCCAGGCTCGGGCCCAGGCCGACCGGCGTGAAGCGCTGCCGGTTGAACACGTCCTTCACGGCGTCGTACTCGGACAGCACACGGCGGTAGGACGCGGCATCGGCCCGCGAGTAGTAGGCGATCTCCTCGCAGGTGCGCTCCAGGTCGAGCCACATCGTGAGCGAGTCACCGTCGGGGAAGACGACGTGGGCGACCGGGTCGGGCTCGATGTAGGTCAGCCCGTGATCGGCGATCAACCCGAGCTCATCGGCGCTGAGGACCGGGTTGGTCTGGATCAACGTGTGCCCGGTCGAGCACGAGTCGAGCTTGAACCCCGGCAGCAGGAGCTCCTCGGAGGCGACGCCGCCGCCCGGCGTCGAGCGCGCGTCGAGCACTCGGCAGCGGTATCCGGCGCGTGTGAGATACGCGGCGGTGATCAGGCTGTTGTGACCCGCGCCGGCAACGACGACGTCCGCCACGGCGGCCGTGTCGTCGCGCTCGCTCACGTCGCGGGGCCCGCTTGGGTCACGGCGCCGCCGAGGTAGAGGGCGCCGATCTCCGGATGCTCGAGGACCTCGTGGCCCGAGCCGGTCAGCCGGACGCGCCCGTTCTCCAGGACCACGCCGTGGGAGCTCAGGCGCAGCCCGGCACGCGCGTTCTGCTCGACGAGCAGGATCGTCTTGCCGCGGCGGTTCATCTCCTCGACCATCTCGAAGACCATCCCCCGGGTCTGGGGATCGAGGCCCATGGAGGGCTCGTCGAGCATGATCAGCTCAGGGTCGAGCATCAGGCACCGCGCGAACTCCACCAGGCGCTGCTGCCCGCCCGAGAGGCTGCCCGCCTTCTCGCCCGCGCGCTCACGAACGATCGGGTACAGCTCCTCCACCGCCCGTAGCCGCTGTTGTACGAGGGCGGCGTCGTCGACGGTGAACGCCCCCATCTCGACGTTCTCGCGCACGGTCATCTCGTTGAACAGGCTGTGGGCCTGGGGGATCTGCGCCAGCCCGCGGCCGAGGATCTGCTTGGGCGTGTGACCCGAGATCGCCGCGCCGTCGAACTCGATCGACCCGGCCCGGGGGCGCAGGAGCCCGCTGATCGTCGCCAGCAGCGTGGACTTGCCGGCGCCGTTGGGACCGACCACGCACGTGATGCTGCCGCGGGGCACGTCGACGGAGACCTCCTTGAGGATGTCACCGCCTCCGTATCCCGCGGTCACGCCCTGGATGCGCAACAACGGCGCCGGGCCATCCACGGGCTCGGGCGCCGTCGTGCGGGGCGGGGTCGTGCGGGGCGGGGTCGTGCGGGGCGGGGTCGTGGCGGGCGCCGGCGCGGTGCCCCGTACCCGCGGACGGGCGGCCTCGGCCGCCAGCTCCTGCTGGGTCGAGGCATCGTCTTCGCCGCCGAGGTAGGCATCGAGGACGGCCGGGTTGCTGCGCACCTCCGCCGGCGTCCCCGAGACCAGCGCTGTGCCCTGGCTGAGCACGGTCACTCGCGAGCAGAGGTTCATCACGAACTCCATGTTGTGCTCGACGACGACGATCGTCTTGCCGCCGCGGTTGAGCTCGGCGATGCGGTCGGCGAGGTGCCCGATGAGGGTGGGGTTGACCCCGCCGGCGGGCTCGTCGAGGAGCAGGACCGCGGGGTCCGCGACGAGCAGCGAGGCCAGCTCCAGCAGCTTGCGCTGCCCATAGGAGAGATTGCCGGCGGGCTCGTGGGCCAGCCGTGCGATGCCGACGAAGTC
The DNA here is from genome assembly GCA_963708835.1 of uncultured Actinomycetota bacterium. Lineage (GTDB taxonomy): Bacteria > Actinomycetota > Thermoleophilia > Solirubrobacterales > Solirubrobacteraceae > Palsa-465. Next base: position 1,402,205 of record CAVPUB010000007.1, read on the forward strand.
CAGCAGCTCGATGGCGCGACGCTTCTCGGAGGCCGAGCCGGCGCGACGCAGGACGGCGCGGAGCCACCCCTCGTCACGCTGGGTGGCAACCAGCAGGTTCTCCAGCACGGTGAGGCGCATGAACAGGCGCGTGAGCTGGAAGGTGCGCCCGATGCCGAGGTCGAACACGCGGTTGGGCGGGGCGTTGGTGATCTCGGTGCCGCGATAGCTCACCGCGCCCTGCTGGATGCGCTCGTAGCCGGTGATGACGTTGAAGAGGGTGGTCTTGCCCGATCCGTTTGGACCGATGAGCCCGTTGATCTGGCCCTCGTGGACCTGCAGGTCGCATTGCGACAGGGCGGCCACGCCGCCGTAGTTCTTGCTCACGCCCTGGACCTCGATGAGGTGCGTCATCGCGCGGCTCCCGCGACGCCCCCGGTGACCTGGCCCTCGCGCTCGCCGGTGACGGACCCCCGCCCGTCGGCAGTCCGGGCCCGCCGGCGCTCGAGCAGCTCGGCGATGCCCGGAACCACGCCGCGGGGCAGCACGAGGACGACGACGAGGAAGAGGACGCCGTAGGCGATCAGGTAGGTGGCGCTGGACGAGAACGTCTGGGTCAGGTACTGCTGCAGGGACTCCAGCACCGCGGCGCCCAGCAGCGGTCCCGTGATCGTGCCCAGCCCCCCGAGGAAGGCCATGAGCGCGATCGACAGGTCGAACAGCGGGTCGAACGCGAACTGGGGAAAGATCTGGCCCACGAAGTAGAAGTAGAGCCCCCCGACCATGCCGATCGGGACCGCCGAGATGACGAAGGCGATGAGCTTGAGCCGGCGCGTCTTGACGCCGAGCCCGAGGGCGCGGTCCTCGTCGTCGCGGATGGCCAGCAGTTGGAGGCCGAAGCGCGACCGGCGGACCCCCCACGACACCAGCACCGTCGCGATCAGGATGACGAACGCGACGTAGTAGAAGGGCTGGTTGTAGTTGGCAGCCGAGAACGGCGCGATCGGCAGCAGGATCCCGGACGTGCCCCCGGTGAACCCCAGGTTCGTCGCCGCGAGCTGGAAGATGAAGAAGATCGCGATGGTGACGACCACGAACGTGTGGCGGCGGGTGCGCAGGGCCACCAGACCCACCGGGATCGCGATCAGCCCAGCCACGATCCCCCCGAACGGGAGCAGTAGGAAGACCGGCCACCCGCCGGCCACGTGCCAGTCGCGCGCCGCCAGCGCCACGGCGTAGCCGCCGGTGCCGAAGAAGACGGCGTGGCCCAGTGCCAGATACCCGGAGTAGCCGCTGAAGATGTTCCAGGCCGCGGCCGAGACCATGAACACGAGGGTGAAGAAGCCGATCGAGGTGGCGGTCGGGTCGGTGACGGCCAGCGGGAACAACGCGATCAGCGCCATGACCACGACGACGGCGGCGACAGCGGGAGCGCGCTTGGTCATTGTGCGCGCGCCGCCGTGCGCCCGAACAGGCCCTGGGGCCGGATGGAGAGCACCAGCACCAGCGCGGCGAAGTACACGAGCGGCGCCCACGTGGGCGACCACGCCACGGCGACGACGTCGTTGATGACCAGCAGGAACACCGCGGCGGCCATCGCGCCGCCGATGCTGCCCATGCCGCCGAGGATGACGATCGCGAGCAGTCGGGAGATGAGGTCGTAGCCGCTGTTGGGGTTGAACGAGTTCGTGGCCCCGAAGACCATGCCGCCCACCGCGGTGACGGCGACGCCGATACCCACGGAGATCGTCCGGACGCGGTTGACCTCGATTCCGATCAGGTCCGCGGCCGTGCGGTTCTGCAGCGAGGCGCGCACGGCCCGGCCGAACTTGGTCCGGTACAGGCCGTAGTACAGGACGGCCAGCAGGATCACGGCCAGCGCGAACCCGATCAGGTAGATGTCGGGCAGGTAGAACCCCAGCATGTGCACCGAGCTGTTGACGTAGGACGACTGGAGCTGGCGGTAGTCGACGCCGAAGATCGCCGTGAGGATCCCTTCGATGACGATCGCCACCGCGTAGGTGACCAGGATCGACATCTGGGTGCGGTCCTGGTCACGCAGCCGGCGCATGAAACAGAACTCGACCGCCACTCCCAGCGCGAACATCACCGGCACGGTGAGCAGCAGGCCGAGGAGGAGTCCTATGCCCAGGTTCACCGACAGCACGTAGCTGAGATACGCGCCCAGGATCACCATCACGCCCTGGGCGATGTTGATGAGGTCCATGACGCCGAAGATGAGCGTCAGACCGGCGGCCATCAGCGCGTAGACGCCGCCGGTCAGGATTCCATCGACGATTGCCTGGAGCAGCTCGGTGAAGGACACTGGCTCAGTGTCCTCTCTTGCCGGTGACCAGTTGCACTACTGCCAGGGGGGCTTGGGGTAGATGGGCGGTGTCGACCCCGGGGTGGCCGTCGGGATCGACTGCACCAGGGTGGCGTTCTGCCACTGGAAGGTGAGTGTCTTCTGGGCGGTGTTCTCACCCAGCGAGTCGAACTTGACCGGACCCTGGACGCTGTTGAGTGTCACTGGGGTCTTGAGGTAGCTGATGATCTTCTGCTGGTCAAAGCCGTGTGTCGCCTGCACCGCCTGGGCCAGGACCTGGCCGACGGAGTAGGCCTCGGCGACGTCGGCGTTGACCCCCGAGGCGTTGCCGCCGTACTGGGCGATGTACTCCTTGACCATCTGCTGGCTGTCGGCCTTCTTGAAGCCGCCGTACCAGCCGTTGGGGACGAAGATCCCGTTCTCGTTGCCGGGACCGACGGCCTTGATGAACTGCGCGCCCTGGTCAGGACCCGCGGTGGCGATGAATGCCTTGGGCTGGAAGTGCTGCTGGATGAAGACGTGGGTGAACGCGGACACCGTGGGCACATCAACCGAGCCCAGGAGAACGACGTCGGGCTTGGCCGCCGCCACCTGTCCCGCGATCGCCGTGTAGTCGGTGACCTCCGCGGGGAAGACCTTGTTGAGGACGGTCTTGACCCCGGCCGCCTCGAGGATCTTCTGGGCCACGGGGAGCTGCGGCTGGGTGAACGGATCGTTGACGGTCGCGTACGCGGCCGTCTTGGGGCGCTTGGACGGTGGCAGCGACGCCACCCACTGCGAGAAGGTGACGAGGTTGTCCCTGACCGGGATCGAGACGTCGAACACGTTGTGCAGGCCGGCTCCGAACACCGAGGGCGCCCCGCCGGCGCCTTCGACGAAGGCGTAGCCGTACCGGGCGGCGATGCGCGCGGCCGGAACGGTGAGCAGGGACGAGAACGGCCCGAACACGAGCTGATCCTTGTTGGACCCGATCAGCTTCTGGTAGTTGGAGACGACCTGGGCCGGGCTGGACGAGTCGGAGAGGACTTCGAGCTTGATCGGATGGCCGAGGAGGCCACCGGCCTTGTTCTGATCGGCGACCCACAGCTTGTAGCCGCGCTCGAAGGCCTGGCCGTCGGCGGAGAAGTCCCCCGAAAGTGACAGCGAAGTCCCGATGGTGATCGGGCTGCCGGTGGCCTTGCTCGACGAGCCCGACGACGCGGTCCCGCTCGCGGAGCTCGTGGCACCACCGCCTCCGCTCTTGCTGCTGCTCGAGCTGCTCCCGTTCGAGGAGCTGCCACAGGCCGCGACGACCATGACCGCGCCAAGCGCGAGCCCGGGTGTCAGACACCTACGAAGGATCCTCATTCCCTCACCCTCCGCTCTCGTGTGCCGTCCCGTTCAGGGACGGACGTACCGGGGTACTGCAATCGTTTGCAAAAGCAACGTAGCGGCAGGGGTTGGGTGCTGTCAATCGAGACCCGATGAGAAGCCTCTTATGAAGTCGACGGCTCCCGTCGGTGAGCCGGCGCGGGCGCGTAGCGCCCGTCAGACGGTCGGTCCGCCGCCGCCCGAGTCCCCGGCCGGTGGCGGCTGGTTGTCGCCCGGCTCGTCGGGCGCACGCAGCCACACCCGGATGTGGCCGGACCTGATCACGAAGTTCGTGCGCGCGGTCTCGCCCGCGCCGGGGTTACACGTGCTGCCGCCGGGACCGGGGCGACCGGTCAGCCGAAACAGCGCCTGCACGAGCTGTCCGCCCACCCTGACGACCGAGATGAGCCGCGCCCCACACGGCAGCGTCCGGTTGGCGGCCTCGGCCTGGGCGAGGTTGTGGATGGTCACCTCCTGGTCGGGCCCGGGCGCGAACACACTGGGGATCTGGAAGAGGCGAGCGGCGCCGCGCACGTCGCCCCGCCGCAACGCGTCGGCCCAGTGCCGGATCACCGCCACCGTGCGCGCGTCGGCGGGCCTCGGAGCGTGCGACGGGACGGGGTTCGCGGGCGCGGTGAGCGGCCCGTGGCGCCGGGCCGTGGTCTGCGAGCGCGTGGTCGACGTGTGGCTCGCGGTGGAGTGACCGCCTGATCCGCAGCCGACGGCGATGAGCGCCGCCACCAGCACCAGCGGTGCACTCAGTCGGGCCCGCGCCATGCCCCGATGATGACAGGCGGCCACCGCCCGGATCCCCGCTTCGCACGGCCTCGCTTGAGTCCGAGGCAACGGAAGTCACGTCACTCTCGGGTCGGGCTCGACCGGCGTCCAGTCAGCGCTGCGCGAACGCCGGAAGTGGTCGAGAGCGGCATCGAGCGTCGGAAAGAAGTGGCCGGGATCGAGCGGGCCGATGAGCTCGTAGCGCTCGAGCTTCGCGCGGACGGGATCCTTGAGCTCTGCGAACACAAGCGAGGTCCCGGCGGCGTTGAGCTCCTCGTCGAGTTCGGCGAGCATGTCGGCCGCGGTGGTATCCACGTCGGTGATCGGCTCGGCTGCGATTAGGATCCATTCGGGCCGTGGCTCGGCAGCGGCCAGACGCCGGATCTGGTCGCGGAAGGTGCGCGTGTTGGCGAAGAACAGCTGCGCGTCGAACCGGAAGATCACCAGACCGGGGAGACTCTCCGCCTCCGGGTAGACCCCCCGGTCGTGGTAGCCGGCCAGGCCCGGGACGCGCCCGAGAGTGGTCTGATAGGGCCACCAGGCCCGCCGGAACACGTTCAGGATGGACAGCGCGACCGCGACCGCGATGCCCTCCAGGACCCCCAGCAGCGCAACGCCGAGGAACGCGGCGATCGACAGGACGAACTCGGCGCGACGCTGATGCCAGAGCCGCACGACCCCGGGGATGTCGGCGAGCGAGAGCGATGCGGCGATCACCACCGCGGCCAGTGTCGGGTTCGGGAGGTTCTTGAGCAGTCCCGGCACCAGCACCAGCATCAGCACGATCAGCGCGGCTCCGACCACGCCCGTGAACTGCGTCTTGGCGCCGGCCTGCTCGGCGACCGCGGTGCGCGAGCCGCTGGTGCTGACCGGGAAGCCCTGGAAGAACCCGGCCGCGAGGTTCGCGGCGCCGATCCCGATCATCTCCCCGTCGCCGCTGACCTCCTGTCCGGTGCGAGCGGCGAACGCCGATGCGGTGGAGATCGTGTCGGTGAGCGCGACGAGCGCGATCCCGAGCGCACCCGCCACCAGCAGCGGGAGGTCCGAGACGGGACTGGGCACCGTGAGCGGCGGAAATCCCTGGGGCAACGATCCGACCAGTGACACGCCGTGATCGGCGAGGCTGAACGCGGAGGTGGCCAGGATCGCCAGGACGACCGCGACCAGCACGCCGGGGACCTTCGGCAGCCAGCGGCCGAGCCCCAGGATCACCACGAGGCTCAGGGCGCCGATGGCGACGGCCGCGCCCACCGCGTCGCCCGCGGACAGACCGTCAACGAAGGCTCGCGCCTCGTTGATCAGGCCGTCCGCGTCGGTGGAGAACCCAAACAGCTTCGGCAGCTGCCCGATCAGGATCGTGAGCGCGAGGCCGTTCATGTAGCCGATCTGAGTCGGCTTGGACAGCAGGTCGGCGACGAAGCCGAGCTTCGCGACCCCGGCCAGGGTCATGGTTGCCCCGACCAGCAGCCCGAGCATCGACGCCAACGCGATCGCGTGCTCCGGGCTGCCGTTTGCCCCGAGGATCGGCAGGATCGTCGCCGCGATCATCGGACCGAGCGACGAGTCCGGGCCGAGGACGAGGATCCGCGACGGCCCGAACACCGCGTAGCCCAGCAGGCACAGGATCGTGGTGTACAGCCCGGTGATCGCCGGCAGGCCGGCGAGCTCGGCGTACGCCATGCCCTGTGGGACGAGCAGGGTCGTCAGGACGATTCCCGCCACCACGTCCCGGCGAAGCCAGGACGCCCGGTAGGTGGCCACGGCTCGCACGCCGGGAACCGAAGGCAACCCCATCGCCGCCGCCTGCCCTCAGATCAGCTAACGGTGCCCATGAGCGTCAGCCCGGGCACGCTTTTGTGCTGCCGGTCAGGCGGCCAACGCCTTGGACTTGATCGCGTCGAACTCGGCCTGCGTGATCGTGCCGTCGTCGAGCAGTTTCTTCGCGCGCTCGATCTCACTCGCCGCGCCACCGCCCGCGCTCGCCGTCTTCCGGACATAGTCGTCGAACTGAGCCTGAGCGTTCGCGGACTCGCGGTTGCGACGCTCGGCCATCCCCTCGTGATTGACGATCAGATAGATCAATACGCCTATCCACGGGAGCAGGACGATCAGGATGGTCCAGCCCGCCTTGCCCCAGCCCGACATGTCATGCCGACGGAAGACGTCGATCAGCACCGTGATGGCGATCCAGATGAAGATCACCCAGGCGAAGAAGATCAACATCGACCACAGGAATTCGAGGAAGGGATAGGAACTTGCGATCAGCGTCACGTCTGTCCTCCGTTCTGCCTACGCTCGGCACCAGCTTTCGGTGGAACACTCGGGCTTCACCAGGCCGACGGCATCACCCAACACGGGTGATCTCTGTGGTGCGGACTCGCGGCTGCGTGACGGTGTGGGGCCGGGTGTGATGCTCAGCGGCGTGACGGACATAGTTGGGATATGGACGAGCTCGAGCGGCGGCGGCAGCTGGAGGCCCTGTTCGTGGCGCACGGCGCCGCGGTGCGCGCGTACGCCGCTCGCCGTGTGGCGGCGGGAGATGCGGACGACGTGGCCAGCGACGTGTTCGTGGTCGCGTGGCGGCGATTGGAGGACGTGCCTGACGACGCGCTGCCGTGGCTGCTGGCCTGCGCGCGTCGCATCGTCGCCAATCAGGTGCGCGGGACGCGTCGTCAGGCCGCGCTGCGTCACCGGCTCGCGCTCGAGCGCCCGGCTCCGGCCGAGTTGACGATCGCCGACACACGGTTGGCCCAGGGTCTGGCCACGCTCAGCGCCGAGGACCGCGAGGCCCTGATGCTGGTGGTGTGGGAAGGCCTTGACCACACGCGGGCCGCGGTGGTGGTGGGTTGCTCGCCCCGCGCATTCTCGATGAGGGTGCACCGGGCCCGCCGGCGTCTGGCGGCCGCCCTGGCGCGCCTTGACCAGCCGTGTCTTGACCCGATGGAGGTCACGCGATGACCGACGTACTGGACCGTATGGCGGCGGCCAATCCCGCCCGCGATGACGAGCTCCCGCCGATCGGCGACGTGTGGCGCAAGATCGCCGCTTCGGCACCGCCCGCAGATCCTGGCCGATGGCGGCACCGGAGCGCGCGGGTGGTGCTGATGGCGGCGGTCGTCGTCCCGGTCCTGGCCGTCATCGTCATCGCGCTCTCGGGGCACACCGCGCGGCGCACCCCGGCTCGGCCCCCCGTGAACCAGGGCCACCGTCTGCACTCGACGATCGATCCCGCCGTGCAGCGCAGCGCACGACGGGCGCTGGCGGGGCGCTCGGGCTCGATCGTTGTCATGAACCCGCAGACGGGAGCCGTCGAGGCGTTTGCTTCGGCGGGTGGACTGCGCGGGGGCGCCGGGACGGCGGTGCCGCCTGGGGCGACGTTTGACGTCGTGACGGTGGCCGCCGCGCTGGGCAGCGGGCGCTTCGGGCCCAACAGCCTCATCTCCGGGGCGTCCCCGCTCGGGGTCGGCGGATCTCAGGTCCGCAACGACGAGGACCAGAGCCTCGGACGGGTGACGCTGAGCGACGCGCTGACGTTCTCGGTCAACACCGTCTTCGCGCGCCTGGGCGCCGACGTGGGCGCCGAAGCTCTGACCCGGCAGATGCGGCTCTTTGACTTGTCGCCGCGGCGCGGCGCCGGAGCCAATCTCGCCGTCGGCCGCCTCGCCGCCGGCCAAGGGACGGTGACCGCCACCCCGCTCCAGTTGGCGGGGATCGCCGCCACGATCGCCAACGGGGGCCGGCTGGCGCAGCCCCACATGCAGCAGCTGAGCCGCCAGGTACCCCAGCGGACCGTCATGACGGCCGGGACAGCGGGGCTGCTTGCCCAGATGCTGCGGCGCGTCGTGACGCAGGGCACCGGAACCGCCGCCAACCTCCCCGGCCTGAGGATCGCCGGAAAGACGGGCACGGCGCCGGCCGGCGGCGCCAACGGCGCCCACGGAACGGTCGCGTCGTTCATCGGCTTTGCTCCGGCCGATCACCCCACGGTGGCGATCGCGGTTGTGCTCACCGTGCCGCGAGGCGGCTTCGGCGGCATCGAGGCGGCGCCGACTGCCGCGCGCGTCATTCACGAGGTGCTGCGCGGACGCCTCTAGCCAGTGGGCGATCCAGGACTCGAACCTGGGACCTCTTCCTTATCAGAGAAGCGCTCTAACCGACTGAGCTAATCGCCCGTCCGGACGCGATTCTACCGGCGGCCGCGCCGGGTGGCGCGCGGATTCTCCCCCAGCGTCACGCCCGGCACGGGACTGACCCGTGACCGTCTGTCCAGACTTGGCTGATCAAATATCACATACGCTCAAGCCTGGCTAGAGGCAGGTGCATGCAGCTTGAGGCTTCGTGCGAGCTCCAGAGCTTCCTCGGCGCTCGCAAATTCCAACTGTGCCCGGAAGCCTGCACCTGAGGGTGAGACCTTGACCTCGCGGCCCAGGGCGGCCTCGAAGGTGTCGCCGATCTCGGCGATGGCGGCCTCCTGATCGGGGTGAAGCGGCCGCGCGCGGCGGCGAGTGGGGGCGGCCGTGGCATCGCCGTCGTGCTTGGCCCCGCGGGCGCGCTGCTCGGTCTCGCGCACCGACCAGTCGTTCTGCACCGCCGCGCGAGCCAGGCGGCGGCGGTCACCGTGGTCGGGGGCGAGCAGGAGCGCCCGGCCGTGGCCCTCGCTGAGGTCACCGGCCTGGATGGACTCGAGCGTCTCATCCGGGAGGTCGAGTAGGCGGATGAGGTTGGACACGGCCACCCGGCTGCGACCGACCCGCCGGCCCACCTCCTCGCGTGAGAGGCCGAGCTCCTCTGTCAGGGCCGCGCAGGCGCGGGCCTCCTCGACGGGGTTGAGGTCCTCGCGGGCCATGTTCTCGATAAGCGCGACCTCGAGCGACGCGGCGTCATCGTGATGGCGGACGATGGCGGGAACAGATTCGAGCTCGGCCAGCTTGGCGGCGCGCCAGCGGCGCTCACCGGCGATCAGCTCGTACGTCCCGCCCGGCAGCGGACGCACCAGCACGGGCTGGAGCACGCCGCGGGCCTTGATCGACTCGGCCAGGGCAACCAGCGCCGTCTCGTCGAAGCTGTCCCGTGGCTGGTGGGGGTTCGCGGAGATGAGCTCGAGGGGGATCTGGCGCAGCTCCTCGGCCTCCTCGCGCGGGGCGACCGAGAGGATCGCCGCCAGCCCGCGGCCCATGCCTCGCTGGCGCTCAGCCACGGGCCGCGACCTCCTTGGCCAGCTCGAAGTAGGCGTCCGCGCCGGCGCAGTGCGGGTCGTAGTGGATGACCGGCTTGCCGAAGCTCGGGGCCTCGCCCACCCGGACGTTGCGGGGAATCACCGTCTCGAACACGAGCTCCGGGAAGTGCTGGCGAACCTCGGACTCCACGTCCTGGGCCAGCCGGGTGCGGTTGTCGTGCATCGTGAGCAGCATCCCGGCAACCGTCAGCCTCGGGTTGAGCTCACGTTGCACCAGCGACAAGGTGTCGAGCAGCCCAGCCAGGCCCTCCAGCGCGAAGTACTCGGACTGGACCGGGACGATGACGCGGTCGGCAGCCACGAGGGCGTTGACGGTCAGGGGGCCGAGCGAGGGCGGGCAGTCGAGCAGCACGAAGGCGTAGCGATCGCGGATCGGCTCCAACGCGTCGCGGAGCCGCCCCTCCGACCCCGGCGTCCGCGGCAGCTCGACATTGGCGCCGGCCAGGTCGGGGCCCGCCGGCACCACGCCCAGATTGGGAATCTGCGAGCCGACGATCGTGTCGGCCAGTGGCACATCGTCCAGGAGCGCGTCATAGACCGTCGGGGTGATGTACTTGTCGATCCCCAGTCCGAGAGTCGCATTGGACTGCGGGTCCATGTCGATGAGCAGCGACGCGTAGCCGGCCTCGGCGATGCAGGCGGCGAGGTTGACGGCGGTGGTGGTCTTGCCGACCCCGCCCTTCTGGTTGGCGATCGCGTAGACGGTCCCCATGGGAATGAAGCTAGCGCCGAGGGCGGTCAGATGCCCCACCCAGCGGGCGTTTGCGCGCCATTCCGGGACGCCGGGGAAACCGCTCCGGGGTCGTGGCGACCTTGCGCATCACGTGCAGGTGGCGGTGCAGCGCGCCCGGGTAGGGCTCGACCGCGATCACCGGCCCGGGCTCCAGCCCCAGCTCCGCGGCGGCTTTGGCCCCGGCAGCCTCATCCGCGTCGTCTCGCCGCCCCCGCCAGGCGACGAGCCACCCGCCCATCGCCAGCAGCGGTGCCGCGTATTCCGCCACCACCGCCAGCGGCGCCAAGGCCCGCGCGGTGACCAGGTCACATGCACCCAGGCCGGCGCCCCAATCCTCCGCGCGAGCGTGCACGGCCATGGCATTCGCGGCCCCGCACGCCTCCGCGGCCCGCGAGATGAAGGCGCACTTGCGCCCGTTGCTCTCCACGCAGCTGACCCGTGCTGCCGGAAGCGCGATGGCCAGCGGGAGGCCCGGAAAACCGGCCCCGGCGCCCAGGTCGGCGATGGCCCTGGCGCCGCGAACCTCCGACAGATCAAGTGCGACCAGCGAGTCGGCAAGGTGGTCGCGGAGGATCCCTGCCCGCTCGGTCACCGTGGTCGGCGCCTCTGAGTCACTGGCGACAGACTCGACCAAGGCGTTCAGTTGTCCCGTTTGGCCGTCGGTCAGAGAGTGCCGGTGCGCGAGAGCGGTCAGTGTGGTCAGAGGTCACCGTCCCCGCCCGTGTCGGCGCGCAGCCGCGCGCGCTCGCGGGCGATGAACGCTGCGTAGCGCTCGCACATCGTCCGAAACCGCTCGGCGCTGTGCACATCGCGCTCGGGAAGCAACCCCGCCTCGAGAATCGGCAGGATGTCCTCCACCAGCGCCCGCCCCCGCGCCATCCACTGGTAATACGACCGCCCCCCGTGGTGATACGGCCCGTACAGGCGGCAGTTCGGAAAGCGCATCTCCAGCCACCGGAAGATCGCTTCATGGCGTGTGTGCATGCGCAGCACGACCTGCGGCTGCCGACCGTCACCGCCGAACGACCCCTCGCCCACGAGCAGGCCGATCAGGAAGCCACGGTCGAAGTCCGAGAGCGCCGCCACCCGCGGAGTTCTATCGGTCAGCGTGTTTCACCGTCAAGAAAAACGTGAAACGCCCGCGCGTGAGCGCCGCGGCGATTCAGTCGACGAGCGGAGCGACGACGAGGTACCGCGACGGCTCCTGGCCCTCGCTGTAGGTCTCGACGTCGTGGCGATCCTTGAGGTGCTCGTGGATCACCTTGCGCTCCAGGGCGCTCATCGCGTCCAGCGACACCGCCCGGCGGCCGCTGATCGCCTGCTGGGCCGCCTGGTCAGCGGTAGCGCGCAGCGCCGAGGCGCGACGTTCGCGGTAGCCCGCGGCGTCGACGAGGACCGAGACGCGCTCTGCGTCGCCACGGGTGGCGATCCGATAGGCGAGATGCTGGATCGCGTCGATCGTCTGGCCATGGTGGCCGATGAGCAGGCCGAGGTCGTCGCCATCGCCAACGAACTCCGCGTGAAGCCCGTCGGCGTCCTCACGCACCTCGATGGTCGCGTCGACCCCGGAGGCATCGACGATCCGCGCCATGAACTCGCGGACGCGCTCCGCAGCGATCTCTGAGCTTGTGGACATCCGTTACCTCCGCCGGCCTGAGCGTTTCTTCTTCTTGCGCGGTGGCTTCGGCGGGGCACCTCCGCGGGCACCTGCGCCCACCGGCTCCTTCGCGGCCTCGGTCTCCTTGGGCTTGCGGATCAGCGCGCCCAGGCCGCCGCCCGAGCCGCCCGAGCCGTTGGGGCCGCCGCCCTTGGGCGGGCCGCCTCCATCGGAGCGACCGCCGCCACTGCCGCCGCCGCCGCCCGCCGGCGGGGGCCCACCGGCCGTTGCTGGTCGCATCGGGCCGATGCGGCGCTTGACCACGTACTGCTGGCCGATCGTCCACAGGTTGGTGGTGATCCAGTAGACCAGCACCCCGGCCGGGAACCGGATGACGAAGATCACGAACACCAGCGGCATGAAGAGCATGATCTGCCGCTGCGTGCGGTCGGTCATCGCGCCGGACATCATCAGGCTGGAGCCCAGCTGCGTCCCCACGTAGAGCAGGATGAGGACGACCAGCGTGGCGCCGGTGGCCTTGTCGGTGATGTCCCCGATGAACAGGAAGCTCGACTGGCCGTGGCTGCCGCAGGGCACCGTGTGCGCCACGCTGAGAACGCCGTGGTTGTTGGCCCTCTGCCACGCCGGGCAGATGTCGATGCGCAGGCTCTGGCGCAGCATGTAGTACAGCGAGATGAAGACCGGCAGCTGCGCCGCGAGCGGGAGGCAGGAGCTCAACGGGTTGACGTTGTTCTCCTTGTAGAACTTCATCATCTCCTGCTGCTGGCGCTGCTTGTCCTCCTTGTACCTGGCCTGAATCTCCTTCATCTGAGGCGCGAGCTGCTGCATGCGCGCCATCGAACGGATCTGCTTGACCGTGAGCGGCACCAGGAGCGCGCGCACGCAGATCGTGAGCAGCACGATCGCCCAGCCCCACGGGATCCCGATGCTGTTATGGAAGAACGTCAGGACCGACTCGAAGATGTCGATCAGCGGCTGGAAGATGTTGGCGGTGACGAGCAGCATGGTCAGGCGCTCGGGACGGCGGCTCGGGGCTTGAACAGCCGTTGCTCCTCGACGGGGTCAAAGCCCCCTCGGCTCCATGGGTTGCACCGGAGGAGCCGCCAGCCGGCCAGGACGAGTCCGCGCAGTATGCCGTATCGCTGAATCGCCTGTGCGGCGTACTCAGAGCACGACGGGTAGTACTTGCAGCGCTCTCCCACCATGGGCGACAGCAGCAGTTGATAGGCGCGGATCGGCAGGATCGCGACGCGGCGCAGCAGCGTCATCTCGAGGTCGCCTCGTGAGGCTCGGAGGTGTCCTCGTGAGCCTCGAGCGCATCCCCGGCGTCGGCGTCGGCCGAGCCGCCGGGACCCTCCACGGCTGTCACCGTCGCGCCCGGCACCTTGTCCACCAGCGCGCCCAGGGCGCTCTGGATCCCAGCCAGCCCGTCGCGCTCGGCCAGCTCCCTGGCTCCCTGACGCGCGATCACCACCGCGTCGGTGCCCGCCGGCAGCCGCTCGCTCTCGCGCGCGAAGGCCTCGCGCAGGAGCCGCTTGACCCGGTTGCGCTCCACCGCGCCCCCGACCTTGCGCGAGACCGACAGTCCGAGCCGCGGCGAGGCGTCCTCGTCGCCGCGCGGAAACACGTACAGCACCAGATCGCGGCCGGCATGCGACCGGCCGTGACGGAAGACACGGTCAAACTCTGCGCTGCGCGAGAGTCTTCCTCGCCCTGGCCGATGTGCGGACACGGATCCCGCCCACCCGCGGGGCATCACACCGTCAGGCGCTTACGTCCCTTTGCGCGCCGTCGCTTGAGCGTCAGGCGCCCCGCGCGCGTCTGCATGCGGGCGCGAAAACCGTGGGTACGAGCGCGCTTGCGCTTCTTGGGCTGGTAGGTACGTTTCATCTCAAGGGTCCTGAAACCAGGGAGGAACGTCGCAGTATACGCAGGCGCCGAGCCTCCCCCGGCGGGTTGGCGCTGAGGCTCGCCGCGGGCCTCCGCAGGGGCCCCGGAGCTTTTTCCCGCGCTTTGCGCCAACGCCTCGCTGAACCGCCCAGGCGGCCCGAAGCCCGTTGGTATATTCGCCGACCCCCGCGCGATTTCGCCGGGGCCCTCACCCATCGTCCCGTACCGCTCCTGGGAGGAGCTGCTTGTCGCTGCCCGCTCAACCTGACGCCGTGTCCGCATGGCGCGCGATCCGAGCGGACCTCCAGCGACGCGTCGGGAACTCGGCCTACGAGATCTGGCTGGCCCCGATCGAGCTCGACTCCTTCGACGGCGACGTTCTCACCCTCCGGGCACCTCAAGCGACGGAGAAGTGGCTGACCGGGCGGTTCGGCCCCGTACTGGAGCGCTGCGTGCGCCAGGTCCTCGGCGCCCACACCCGCGTCTCCTTCGCCGGCACCGCGCCGGCACACCACGAAGCCCCCGGCGGACGCTCCGGACCCGACGGCGAGCCCACCGAGCTCAACCCCCGCTACCGCTTCGAGCAGTTCGTCATCGGCGAGGGCAACCGCTTGGCCCACGCCGCCGCTCTGGCCGTGGCCGAGATCCCCGGGCAGGCCTACAACCCGCTGTTCCTCTACGCGCCGCCCGGGCTCGGCAAGACGCACCTGCTGCACGCCATCGGGAACTACGTCCTGGACTACGGCGGTGGTGCCACGGTCCGCTACACGACGGCCGAGTCCTTCACCAACCACTTCATCAGCGCGCTCAGCACCAAGTCCCTGGGCGCCTTCAAGCATGCCTACCGCGACGCGGACGTCCTCCTGATCGACGACGTGCAGTTCCTGGCCAGCAAGGCCCGCACCGAAGAGGAGTTCTTCCATACCTTCAACGCCGTGTATGAGACCGGGCGCCAGCTCGTGCTCACCTGCGACCGGCTTCCGCGCGCGCTGGTCTCCATCGAGCAGCGACTCCGAGAGCGCTTCGAGGCCGGCCTGGTCGCCGACATCGTGCCGCCCGACCACGCCACCCGCGTCACCATCCTGCGCAAGCGCGCCGCGGTCGACCACGTCCCGCTCGCCGATCCGGCCGTACTCGAGCTCATCGCCGACCGCGTGGCCGACAACATCCGCGCGCTCGAGGGCGCACTCATCCGCGTCGTCGCATTTCACTCGCTCACGCAGCGGCCCATCGACCAAGCCCTCACCCTCGAGGTCCTCGATGCCATGTACCCCGTCCGCCGGCGATCCGGGCCGCCCTCCATCGACGAGGTCCAGTCGATCGTCGCCACCCACTTCAAGCTCTCGGTCGAGCAACTCACCTCGCCCAGCCGGACAAACGCGATCGCCTGGCCCCGCCAGGTCGCCATCCACCTGGCTCGCGACCTGACCGGCGCCTCTCTGCCGACGATCGGCAAGGCATTCGGCGGGCGCAATCACGCCACCGTCATACACGCCTGCCGGCGCGTCTCCGAACGTCTCAAGAACGATCAACACGTTGTTGATGAGATCGCCACGCTGTCGGCTCTCGTCTCCGCGCGTCAAGCCGACCGCAACTGTTGACAGACTTGCCTGTCCGCCTTCAACAGCCATCCCCTCGCTATTTGCTGGAGATCGCGCAGTTCTCCACAGGTTCCGTTCCCTCTATGACTTCTAACTCCTTTCAGAGGTATTCATCGTGAAGATCTCACTCGAGCGCGATGTTCTGCTCGCACAGCTGCAGACCGTCAGCAGAGTGGCCTCAACCCGCAGTGCGATCCAGGCGTTGTCCGGCGTCCAGCTCACCGCCAAGCAGGACGGATGCGAGCTGCGTGCCACCGATATGGACGTCGGCCTGCGCGTCCCCCTCGAAGCCGAGGTCACCCGCGAGGGCACCGTCGTCCTCCCGGCCCGGCTCATGCTCGACGTCGTCCGCTCGCTGCCCGCAGCCGCCGTGACGCTCGAGCTCCGCTCCGCCGAGCAGGACGTCGAGGTCGTGTCCGGCAACGCGCGCTTTCACATCCGCACGCTCCGCGGCGACGACTTCCCTCCGTTCCCCGAGCCGGAGCCCGAGACGGCGGTCGAGGTCCCGGCCGACGCGTTCGTTTCCACCGCGCAGAAGGTGGCGGGCTCGGCCTCGCGCGACGAGACCCGCCCCGTGCTCACCGGCATCCTGGTCTCGGCGTCTGAGCGTGAGGTGCGAATGGTCGCCACCGACTCCTATCGCCTGAGCGTGAAGGAGACGACTCTCGAGACGCCGCTGTCATCCGGCTTCGAGGTCAACGTGCCGGCGCGCGCCCTGCAGGAGCTCGGACGGCTGACCGGCCACGGCGAGGACCAGTCGCTCAGCATCAGCGTCCGCCAGAACCAGGTGCTCTTCACCCTCGGCCGCGTCGTCCTCTCCAGCCGGCTCATCGATGGTCAGTTCCCCAACTACCGCCAGCTCCTGCCCGAGAGCTTCGAGCACGAGCTGCGGCTGGCCGGCGGCGAGTTCACCGACGTCGTCCGCCGCATCAGCCTGCTGGCGCAGAAGAACGCGCCGCTGCGTCTGGCCTTCGCGCCCGGTGAGCTCACGGTGTCGGCCCAGACGCCCGATGTGGGCGAGGCGTCGGAGTCGCTGCCCGTGGCCTTCCAGGGCGAACCGCTGGAGATCGGCTTCAACCCGGAGTTCCTGCGTGCCGGCCTGGAGGCGATCGACGAGGGCGACGTTCTGCTCAAGCTGATCAGCCCGCTGCGCCCCGGCCTCATCGAGGCCGCCGACGAGAGCCGCTTCCGTTACCTGATCATGCCGATCAGGCTCAACGTCTAAGCGCGCCGGGACGGGTCCGCGTGCGGGTGGTCCGCCTCAGCGTCCGAGACTTCCGCGGCTACCACGACGCGAGCACGCAGCTGGGTGAGGGGCTGACGGTCATCACCGGGCCCAACGGCGCCGGGAAGACCAACCTGCTGGAGGCGCTGTACTTCGGCTGCACCGGGCGCTCGTGCCGGACCACCAACGAGCGCGAGGTGGTCCGCTTCGGCGAGCGCGCCACCCGGGTCGTCGTCGCCGCCGAGGCCGACGACGGGGCTCACGAGCTGTCGGTGGGCTTCTCCCCTGGGGAGCCCAAGCGCATGCGCGTCGACGGAGCCGATGTGGAGCGCCTGCTGGAGGTGTCCGAGCGCCCGCTGGTCAGCGTGTTCCTCCCCGATCGCCTGGAGCTCATCAAGGGCGCTCCCTCGTTGCGCCGAGCGCATCTCGACCAGCTCGTCGCCGGTCTGTGGCCGGCTCGGGTGGCCACCCGCCGCGCCTACCACCAGTCCCTGGCGCAGCGCAACGCGCTCATCGCCCGCATCCGCTCCGGCGCCGGCAGCCGCAATTCGCTGCACAGCTGGGACGCGCAGCTGGCGCGTCACGGCCTGGCGCTCATGAGCGACCGCCAGGCCGCGGTCGACGCCATCGCCGGAGCCTTTGAGCGCTGGTGCGCCGATCTCGGGCTCAGCGGCGACCCGGGCATGCGCTACCGGCCGCGCTCCAAGGCCTCGGCGGCGGAGGAGCTCGTGGCCGAGTTGCGCGAGCGCATCGACGGCGACATCGAGCGCGGGTTCACCGGCCACGGCCCGCACCGCGACGATCTGGTGGCCACGCGCGAGGGACGAGAGCTGCGGGCCTACGGCTCCCAGGGCCAGCAGCGCCTCGCCCTGCTGGCGCTGCTCCTGGCTGAGCGCGACGCCCTGGCCACGCATCGCCAGAGCCCGCCCCTCCTCCTGCTCGACGATGTCATGAGCGAGCTCGATCGCCAGCGCCGCCGCGCTTTGATCGACCTGCTGCGCGCGGGAGAGGGCCAGTCGGTGATCACGGCCACGGATCTCGAGCAGGTCCCGGGGGCCGACGAGCCGGGCGTCATGCGCCTCGAGGTCGCCGACGGCGAGGTGCGGACCGAGGCGATGGCGGAGGCGAGATGACCCACCACCGCCGGTCCCCACGCTCGATGGCGCCCGCGCTGGCGCTGCTCGCCGATGAGCTCGCGCCCGAGACGCTTCTGGCCGACGTTCAGCGGGCCTGGCCGGAGGTCGTGGGGCCCGCGATCGCGGCTCAGGCGCAGCCGACCGCGGAGCGCGGCGGGGTGCTCACGGTGGCGTGCTCGGCGTCGGTCTGGGCCCAGGAGCTGGACCTGATGTCCGTGGCCATACTCGAGCGCCTCAACGAGGCACTTCGTTCTGGAGCGATATCGCGCCTCAGGTGCGTCGCAGGGGGTCGCTGACGCCCCGATCCAAGCACCAGCTTTTTCCGTGTTTTGCAGGTAAAAGGAGGTCGTCGCCAGGGCCGTTTCGCCCGGCCCCCGTGCTATAGTTCTGTACACCATTCCTCACGCCCCGGCGCGCCTGGCATGGCGCGGGACCGGGGCGTGTCAACGTCATCGGAGGATCGTGGCGAACGACGAGAGCGTCCCGACGGGCGCTGGCAATTCCAGTTACGACGCACAAGACATCACCGTTCTCGAAGGGCTCGAGGCGGTCCGCAAGCGACCCGGCATGTACATCGGGTCCACCGGTGTGCGCGGTCTGCACCATCTCATCTACGAGGTGGTGGACAACTCCGTCGACGAGGCGCTCGCGGGCCGCTGCTCGCAGGTGACGGTCACGATCCATCCCGACAACTCCGTCACGGTGGTCGACGATGGCGCCGGCATCCCCGTCGCGATCATGGCCAAGGAGCAGCGCCCGGCGGTCGAGGTCGTGCTGACGGTGCTGCATGCCGGCGGCAAGTTCGGCGACGGCGGTGGCTACAAGGTCTCGGGCGGCCTGCACGGCGTCGGGGTGTCGGTGGTCAACGCGCTGTCTGAGCGCCTCGACGTCGAGGTCCGCCGCGACGGCCACGTCTTCCGCCAGTCCTACTCGCGCGGCAAGCCGCAGGCCGACCTGGCCAAGGGCGAGCCCACCTCCGAGACCGGCACCACCATCACCTTCCTGCCCGACGACGAGATCTTCGAGTCCCTCGAGATCGACTTCACGGTCATCGAGGAGCGGATGCGCGACACCGCCTTCCTCACCCGCGGCCTGAAGATCACGATCATCGACGAGCGTGACGAGGGCAAGCGGGTCGAGTTCCAGTACGACGGCGGGATCAAGGACTTCGTCGCGTACCTCAATCAGAACAAGGACCCGATCCAGAAGAACATCATCTTCTTCGAGGGCGACAGCTCCGAGGGCGCCCTCGAGGTCGCGATGCAGTGGAACTCCTCCTACCAGGAGTCGGTGTTCTCGTTTGCCAACAACATCAACACGATCGAGGGCGGCTCCCATCTCTCGGGCTTCCGCTCAGCACTCACCGGTGTCCTGAACCGCTACGCGCGTGAGAAGGGATTCCTCAAGGAGAAGGACGACAACCTCGCCGGCGAGGACGTCCGCGAGGGCCTCACCGCGGTCATCTCCGCGAAGCTCACCGACCCTCAGTTCGAGGGCCAGACCAAGACCAAGCTCGGCAACCCCGGCATGGCCGGCTTCGTGCAGTCGGTGGTCAACGCCCGGCTGTCGGAGTTCCTGGAGGAGAACCCTCAGGACGCCGCGCAGGTGATCAAGAAGGCGGTGTCGGCCGCTCAGGCTCGCGCCGCGGCGCGCAAGGCGCGCGACCTGACCCGACGCAAGTCGGCGCTGGAGAACTCGACCCTTCCCGGCAAGCTCGCGGACTGCTCGGTCAAGGATCCGTCATTGGCGGAGCTGTTCGTGGTCGAGGGAGACTCGGCCGGCGGCTCGGCCGTGAGCGCGCGCGATCGCAACACCCAGGCGATTCTGCCGCTGCGCGGAAAGATCCTCAACGTCGAGAAGAGCCGGATCGACAAGGTCCTGGCCAACACCGAGATCCAGGCGCTCATCACGGCGATCGGCACCGGGGTGCGTGACGAGTTCGACATCGAGAAGGCGCGCTACCACAAGATCGTGCTCCTCACCGACGCCGACGTCGACGGCGCTCACATCCGGACGCTGGCGCTGACGCTGCTGTTCCGCGAGATGCAGCCGCTGATCGAGGCCGGCTACGTCTACATCGCCAAGCCGCCGCTCTACCGGCTGACACGCGGGCAGAAGCATCGCTACATCGAACGCGAGTCAGAGCTCGAGGACATCCTGCTCGGCGACAAGTTCGAACGGCTGGAGATCTCCGACAGCCAGGGCAAGGCGTTCAAGCTCACCGAGGCGCGGTGGAAGCGGTTCACCCGGCTGCTCAAGCAGTACGAGGGCTGGGCCTCGGCACTTCGGGCCGCACACGGCCACGGCGTCGTCGCCTTCATGCAACAGGCGCGCATGCTCGAAGAGCACATCACCGACGTCCCCGCCCTGCTCAGCCATGTCGACACCGGCAACGGGGCCGACAACGGTCACGCATATCACCTCAAGCTGATCGAGGAGCGTCCCGAGGAGCTCGTGATCCGCACCCTGGAGTCAAAGACCGGCCTGGCCACGACCCATCACGTTCGCCGCGCCGCCCTGGAAGCCAACGAGTACCGGCGGCTGGCCGACGTGCACCGTGACCTGGATGCCCTCACCGGGACACCGCCGTTCACGATCACCCTCGGCGACAGCGTCACCGACGCGGGCAGCTTCGAGGACCTCCACGACCAGGTCCTGGCGATCGCCCAGAAGGGCATCGACTACTACCGGTTCAAGGGCCTGGGCGAGATGGACGCCGAGGAGTTGCGCGAGACCACCATGGATCCCGAGACCCGCACCCTGGTGCAGGTGACGATGGAGGACGCCGCGTCGGCTGACCTGGTGTTCTCGATGTTGATGGGCGATCAGGTGGAGCCCCGGCGCGCGTTCATCGAAGAGAACGCCCGCCTCGTCACCAACCTCGACATCTAAGGAGGTCGGCGATGTCAGCGATCGACACCATCGGCGGCGGCAACATCGAGCCTCGTGGGCTCGAGGAGGAGATGCGCTCTGCGTATCTCGATTACGCGATGTCGGTCATCGTCGGGCGGGCGCTGCCTGACGTGCGCGACGGGCTGAAGCCGGTCCACCGCCGGGTCCTGCACGTGATGAACGAGTTGGGCCTGCAGCCCAACCGCAAGCACGTCAAGTGCGCCCAGATCGTCGGCGAGGTGATGGGCAAGTTCCATCCTCACGGCGACTCGGCCATCTACGACACGCTGGCCCGCATGGCGCAGGACTTCTCCATGCGCTATCCGCTCGTCGACGGCCACGGCAACTTCGGCAACATCGACGGCTGGGGCGCGGCCGCCATGCGCTACACCGAGGCGCGCCTGGAGCGCCTGGCCACGGAGATGCTGCGCGACATCGACGCCGAGACCGTCGACTTCGCGCCCACCTACGACGGGACGCGCCAGGAGCCGGTCGTGCTGCCGGCGCGCTTCCCGAACCTCCTGGTCAACGGAGGCTCCGGGATCGCCGTCGGGATGGCCACCAACATTCCGCCCCACAACCTGCGCGAGGTCGTCGCCGCCACGATCGCCTACATCGACGATCCGCAGATTGACGTCGAGGGCCTGATGCGCCACATCAAGGGCCCGGACTTCCCGACCGCGGGCACGATTCTCGGTCGCGACGGCATCCGCGACGCGTACGCCACCGGCCGCGGCCGCGTGCGCGTGCAGGCCAAGGCGCACATCGAGCCGATCGGCCAGGGCAAGGAGGCGATCATCGTCTCCGAGCTGCCCTTCCAGGTTCGCAAGGGTGGCGACGGAGGCCTGATCGAGAAGATCGCCGATCTCGTCCACGAGAAGAAGATCCCGGAGATCACCGACGTCCGTGACGAGTCCGACCGGCGCGGCATGCGCCTCGTGATCGAGCTCAAGCGCGACGCGATCCCCAAGGTCGTCCTCAACAAGCTGCACAAGCACACGCCGATGCAGACGACCTTCGGCGTCAACATGGTGGCGCTCGTCGACAACGTGCCGCGCACGCTGTCACTGCGCGAGGTCATCGGCCACTACGTCGATCACCAGCGCGAGGTCGTCGTCCGCAGGACCAAGTACGAGCTGCGCCGCTCCGAGGAGCGCGCCCACGTCCTCGAGGGCCAGCTCATCGCGCTGGCCAACCTCGACGAGGTGATCGCCCTCATCCGCGGCTCGCGTGACAGCGAAGCCGCGCGCGCCGGGTTGGTTGAGCGCTTCGAGCTCTCGGTGATCCAGGCCCAGGCGATTCTGCAGCTGACGCTGAGCCGCCTGACCGCGCTCGAGGCCGACAAGATCAAGCAGGAGCATGCCGACCTCACCGAGCGGATCAAGGAGCTGCGCGAGATCCTGGGCGACGAGCAGCGCGTCCTGGACCTGATCAAGGACGAGCTGACCGAGATCTCGGACGCCTACGGCGACGAGCGGCGCACGGAGATCACCCACGCCGAGGGCGAGATCGACATCGAGGACCTGATCGCCGACCAGCAGATGGTCATCTCGATCACCCACTCGGGCTACATCAAGTCACTGCCGCTCTCCACCTACCGCCAGCAGCGGCGCGGCGGCGTCGGCGTCACCGGCATGGACATGAAGGACGACGACTACATCGAGCACCTGTTCGTCACCTCCACCCATGACTACCTGCTGTTCTTCACCAACCGCGGGAAGGTGTACCGGCTCAAGGTCTACGAGCTGCCCGAGGCGTCGCGCACGGCCAAGGGCCGCGCGCTGGTCAACCTGCTGCCGCTGCGCGAGGGCGAACGCGTCCAGTCGGTGCTGTCCACGCGCGACTTCACCGAGGGCAAGTACCTCGTGTTCGCCACGCGTGAGGGCCAGATCAAGAAGACCGAGTTCCTGGCCTACAACACCCCGATCAAGGCCGACGGCATCATCGCCATCAACATCCGCGACGACGACGAGCTCATCGCGGTGCGGCGCGTCGATGACGGCGACGAGGTGATCATGGTCTCACGGGCGGGGCTGACCGTCCGCTTCGCCGAGTCCGATGCCCGCGCGATGGGCCGCGACACGAGCGGCGTCCGCGGCATGGACGTCGGCGCCCGCGGCGAGGTGATCGCCATGGACGTCGCCCGCGACGACCAGGAGTTGCTCGTCGTCACCGAGAATGGCTACGGCAAGCGCACGCGGATCGACCAATATCGCAAGACGTCGCGCGGCGCCAAGGGCGTCATGACGATCAAGCTCACCGAGAGCAAGGGCCAACTCGCCGGCGCGATGGTGGTGCGCGAACACCAGGAGCTGGTGTTCATCTCCCAGGAGGGCATGGTCCAGCGCACGGCGGTGCGGGGGATCAGCCAGCAGGGCCGTGCCGCCACCGGGGTCCGCGTGATGAACATCCGCGACGACGACAAGGTGAGCGCGGTCGCGCTGGTGGTCGAATCGGAGGCCGAGACGGCAGCGAAGGTCGCCGGCGACGCCCCGGTCTCGGTGGCGGACGACGACGTGGTGGCCGACGCGGCGGCTGAGGCCGACGCTGCCCGCGCGGACGCGGAATCGGCCGCCGCCGAGGATGCCCCCGTGGACGACGACGGCCCCGGCGACGACGCTTCCGCGGACGATTCCGAGTAGCGATTCCGGAAACCGGCAGATTCCGCCGGGCGGATTCGATAACCTCCTGAGTACCAGAGAAAGGAGGTGGTCCGAGCTTGTCTGACAGTTTTTGCGGGACCCTGGAGGTGTCCGGCCGCTAGGTCGGAGGCTGACCCCGCTTAGCGGAGTCCAACCCGCGACACCGCCGTCATGAGCGCCCGGGATTCGTCCCTCCGGCAGTAACGGCTCGTGGCGGACAGCAGCCAGATTCGTGAAGGGCGCCGTTGTCGAGCGGCGCCCTTCACACGTTAAGGGGGCGAGGGGTGCGGCCACGCGGCCAGCCCGGCCGTTGAAGGCCGGCGCGCGGGCAGCCGTGGGTGGCCGGGAAGCCCGGCGGCCGGGATCGTTACGATCGGTCCATGTGCCGAAACATCCGAACACTCCACAACTTCGAGCCGCCGGCCAACCACGATGAGATCGAGGCCGCGGCCCTCCAGTACGTCCGCAAGATCAGCGGGTTCACCAAGCCGTCGAAGGCCAACGAGGAGGCCTTCCACGCCGCGGTCCACGAGGTCGCCGAAGTCTCGGCGCGCCTGCTCGCCGCGCTGACGAGCAACGCGCCGCCGAAGAACCGCGAGGTCGAGGCCGGGAAGGCACGGGCCCGCGCGGCCGAGCGCTACGCCGCCTGAGGCGGCAGCTCGAAGCCGTCCGGGCCCTCCGCGAACGGAGCGACCCACACCACCGCATCGACGTCGAGCGCACCGTAGAGGTGCGGGAACAGCTCATCGCTGCCCGCGTCCCCGCGCTCGTAGCGCAGCGGAGCCCGCAGCCGCTCAACAGCCACGCAGAGCAGGACCAGCCCGCCTGCGCCGGCAAAGCGCGCATTGGCCACCCGCACCACCTGCTCGCGGGTGGAGAGATGGATGAAACCCTCGCTGCCCAGGCCGGCCGCGGCATAGGTCGCGGACCCCGCCGCCGCCTCCCACGCGTCGCGGGTGGTGATGTGAAAGATCTCGGCCGGCGTGCTCAGGCCGCGAGGTAGGCGCGCCAGGCGGCCGGGATCGTGGGGCTGGCGACCTGGATGAAGACGTTGGGGCTGGGCGTCCGCGGTTCCCGGCTGAGGTGCATGCCCACCTGCCGCGGCAGGGAGCTGCCCTTGCGACGGTTGCACGGCGCGCACGAGGCGACGATGTTCTCCCAGCTGGAGGGGCCGCCCTTGGAGCGTGGCACCACGTGGTCCACCGTGAGGTTGGAGCGGCTGCCGCAGTACTGGCAGGTCCAGTCGTCGCGGGCGAACACGGCGCGGCGTGTGATCTTGCGCCGGTGCGTGTCGCGCGGGATGCGCACGTAGCTGACCAGCCGGATCACCACCGGGCGGGCCATGGTCGAGCTGGCGGAGTGCAGCTCCCATTCGGCGCGCTCGATCATCTCGGCCTTGTCCTTGAGCAGGAGGACGACCGCGCGGCGAACCGTGCACACGTTGATCGGTTCGTACGTCGCGTTCAATACGAGCACCCGGCCAACGGCCCGCCCGCGCCGCTGGTGCTCTGGTTGCGGCGCGGACCCCAATGGCTCTGGTGTTACGGAGGTAGCCATAGGCAGCGTGCTCGCGCGCAGTCTACCGGGCGCGCCCCGGAACTCAGGCAGCTGGATAGGAGCCCAGGACCTTGAGCCGCTCCACGTGGCCGCGCAGCCCCCCCAGGGCGGCGACGACCGCGGCGTCCTCCTCGTGGCCCTCCATGTCCACGAAGAACATGTAGCGGCCCAGGCCCTGCTTGCGCGGGCGCGACTCGATCCGGGTGAGGTTGACGCCCCGCTCGGCGAACTCCGACAGGCAGGCGACCAGCCACCCCGGCGCCTCCGAGCCGACGCCCCAGAACACGACGGCCGTCTTCCACGGCCCCAGGGGCGGCGCCCCCGAGGACAGCACCCGCGGTCCCCCGGGCGCCGCGCCGCTGCGCGCCAGCCACACGAACCGGGTCTCGTTCTCGGCGACGTCCTCGACCCCTGCGCGCAGCACCACGCACCCGTACAACTGGGCGGCCAGGCGGTTGCCCAGCGCCGCCCACGGCCCGTCGTGGTCGGCCACCAGCCGCACCGCGTCCGCGGTGGAGCTGCCGGAGAGCACGCGGGCGTTGGGTAGCCGGGTGCGGATGAAGCGCGCGCACTGGGCGTTGGCCTGGGGGTGCGATACGACGGTCTCGATGTCCGTGAGCTCCAGCGAGGTCCGCGCGATCAGGCAATGGCGGATCGGCTGGACGACCTCGCCGACGATCATCACGTCATCGGTCTCCATGGCCAGTGCGTCGAGCGTGGCGTTGACCGAGCCCTCCAGCGAGTTCTCGATGGGCACCATCGCGATGTCGACCGTGCTCTCGTGCACCGCCATCACCGTGTCGTAGATCGTCGGGAGCGGCACGGTGTCCAGCTCCAGACCCACGGTGTCGGCGAGCAGCGCCTCCTGGGTATTGGTCCCCTCGGGACCGAAGTAGCCGGCCCGCACCGCCTCGGACCTCAGCGGGCGCCGGTGGACGCGACGCCGCCGGCCCGCTGCTGAGCCCCGCCGCCGCCCTGGAGAGCGAGCTTGACAGCCTCGTCCTCCTCGGGCGAAAGCTCCAGCTCGCCGCGGCCCTCGTGGACCTGCTTGGCGTAGAGCCGGGCCTGATCGCGGTGCAGGATCGCCGAGAGCACCACCCCGGAGCGGGTGGAGTCGAGCAGCGCGATCGACATCGACTGATGCCCTGACATCTCGCCGTACGCGTCATAGCGGACCAGCGAGCTGTAGGCGATGGCCCCGTCGAGGCGCTGCTCGGCGGTGGTCATGCGTTGATCCAGCCGGCCCGAGACGTCCTCCACGTACTGGTGCAGCGCCTCGAACTGGGATCTCAGAGAGGCGGCGTGGGCCACGAGATCCTCGCGGCGGTCGCCGAGCACGGCGCGCTGCTCGGAGCGCACGCGTGAGAGCCGGAAGGCCAGCACCACGCTGGTGAGGAAGGCGATGACAGCGACCGCGCCCGCCGCGATCGCCACGATGCCGACGGTACTCGTCAGGTCGTGCACCGCACCAAGGATAGGGGGGGCCTACGTGAAGTTGATCGTGTACGTCTTCGAGTTGTTCGACTTGTTCTTCTCGCCCAGGACCGGCTCGATCGTCGCCACCACGGTCTGGGTGCCCTTCGGCGGCGCGGCGTTGAGCTTGGCCGTGCAGGTGGCAGTCTTGCCCGCGGAGGTCTCGGCCACCGTCCCGGTCCCGGTCACGCTCGTCCCGTTGACGGAGACCTTGCACTTGACATTGTGCTCGTTGTTGGTCCCGCCGTTGAGGAAGCTGAAGGTGAAGGTGGGAATCGGGCTCGACGCGACGGTATTGGTGACCCCCCCGGTCGCCAGCGTGTTGGTCCCGACCGAGACCGACGTCAGCTCGTGGCCGTGCAGGCCCGGCGTGGCCTTGGTCGGCTGGGCGCCCGGGACGTTCACATGCAGGGTGGAGGCCAGGAAGTCAGGCGAGAGCCACTCGATGCTGGGCAGGAACTGGTCGCCGTTGATGGGGCTGAAGTGCGTGCCGGCGGCATGCAGCGCCGAGTAGATCTCGGGCAGCGCGTAGCTCTTGTAGAGCACGTCAGAGGCGTAGAACTTGGCGGTCTCGCCGGCCAGGGCGTTGACCGACGCCTGCGTGGCCGTGCTGGAGAGCGCGGGCTGGATCTCCTTGGCGATGCCGCTGATCCCGTCGACGCGCATCTTCAGCGCCTTGATGAAGTCGGCGTTGCCGGTCTTGACCTGGTCGGGCACGCTCATGGCCGTGGCCTTGTCGTAGACGTGTTGCTCGCTCTGAAGAACCGAGTTGATCCCATGTTGGACGGTGGTGGGGTCCGAGGACCCGGCGGCCTGGCCCAGCTGCGTGAACAGCTGGCGGCCGTTGGCGGCCGACTGCTGGTTGAGCGAGGAGACGCTGTTGGTGTAGTCCTGGAGCGCCGAGTTGGTGGCGCTGACCTGGCAGCCGTGGACGAGCAGTGCGACGACGACGATGAGGATGATGACGACGACGATCGCGATCGCACGCCGAAGCTGGATCGTCTGCTGATCACCGGACGGGCGCCGTCCTCCGGGGCCTCCGGGGCCGGATGGCCGGCGGCCGCGGGGTCCGCCGCGGGACGTCGTGCGAGGGGTCGTGCGAGGCTCTGTCCGAGGTGGTTCGTCGACCTCGTCGAAGAACGACAAGCGGTACCGCTCCTTGCTGTGCCGGTGGAAGTCCGCAGTATGACCTCAGGCGCGGCTGGATTCACAAGATCCCAACCACGCGCGCGGGAAAGCGTGCGCGGGCATTGCGCACGCAGGGACCGCCCCTCAGACGTGGAAAAGCGCCCCATGCGCTCCACCGAGCCGTCCACGGCCCGTACCCGCACACTCGCGACCCGCCACCTCACCGCAGCGACGCCTGCGCCGGCCGTGGTGCTCGACCGCTATCGCCTGCAACGCCGGCTCGGAGCGGGCGCCTTCGGCACCGTCTGGATGGCTCGCGACGAGCGGCTCGAGCGCGATGTTGCCGTCAAGGTCCTGCCCCGGGAGCGCGTCATGAGCGGCCGCTTCGAGCGCGAGGCCCGAGCGGCGGCGCGGCTCTCGCACCCGGCGATCGTGACCCTGTACGAGGCCGCCGTCGACGACGACGGCGCCTACCTGGTCTCGGAGCTGGTCCGCGGCGAGACGCTGGACGCGCTGCTCGAGCAGGGCCAGCTCTCGGATCGCGACATCACCGGCATCGCACTGGCGCTGTGCGACGCGCTGCAGCACGCGCACGACCAGGGCGTCGTCCACCGCGACGTCAAGCCGTCCAACGTGCTCGTGCCCGAAGCCCCGCCGAGCCCGACGCAACTCGCGAAGCTGACAGACTTCGGCGTTGCGCGTGTGCTCGGCGGCGACGCCCTCACGCACACCGGCGACGTGCTCGGCACGTTGGCCTACATGGCCCCTGAGCAGGCCGAGGGGCTGGAGGCCGCGGAGCCCGCGGACCTCTACTCGCTGGCCCTGGTCATCTACGAGGCGCTCACCGGGGTGAATCCGGTCGCGTACACACGCCCCGGCCGGGGCGTGCGCCGCGTGGCCATGCACCTGCCGCCGCTGCGCCGCCAGCGCCGCGACCTGCCCCGCAGCCTGGCGGCGGGCATCGATCGTGCGCTGCGTCCCCGCCCGCGCGACCGGGGCACCCTCGCGGAGCTGCGCAGTGCCCTCGCCCTCGCCCAGAACGAGGTCGGCGACGAGCCGGGGATCGTCACCGGCGCCTGGACGACGCTGCGCCCCCGCGACGACGAGCAGGACGGGGCCGACGAGGAGCAGCGCGAGCGGCTGTGGCGTGATCCCCGGCCAGGCGATCCCGGCGACCCCGGCGACCCCGTCGGCCACGCCGGCCCGCGCGCGCCTGAGATCGACCGCCAACCACTGGCGGGTCCCGACCAGGCCTGGCCCCCACGCGCCCTGGGTGCCGTCGGCGCCGCCGCGCTGACCGTATGGCTGACCGCGGGAGCGCTGGCGCCCTCTCCGGTGCCCCCGGCCGCCGCCGGGCTGTTCGCCGGCGCCGCCGTCCTGCTGCTGCCGCGCCTCGGCTGGGGCGCGCTCACGATCGCTCTGGCGGTACTGGCGGCCGCCCAGCACCTCCCCGGCGCGGCCGCCGTGATCGCGATCGCCATGCTGCTCCCGCTCCTCATCACCCCGGCCGCCCCCACGACGTGGCCGCTCAGCGCGGGTGCGCCGGCGCTGGGCTTCATCGGCCTCGCCGGTGCGTGGCCCGCCGTGGCGGCCCGTGCCACCACGACATGGCGCCGGGCGGCGCTGGGCGCGATCGGCTGGGTCTGGCTGCTTTTGGCCTCGGCCGTTGCCGGGAAGTCTCTCTATCTGCCCCGGGTGCCCGGGGAGGCCACCCCCCAGGCCTGGATGAGCTCATTGTCCACCGCCGTTGACCATCTGTTGCGCCCCGAGATCTCCGCCGGCGTGCTTGCACCCGCGGTGGTGTGGGCGCTGGCCGCGGCCGTCCTGCCGTGGCTGATCCGGGGCGGCTCGATCGCCCTCGACGTCGTCCGCGTGATCATCTGGGCCGCTATCGTCGTGTCCGCAACCGGTGCGGCGATCGCCGCCATGCACGGGTCAGGGTCCGCCGCGGGCGGTGTCGCCGCCTCCGGCGCGCTTCTCGGGGCGGTGGCCTCGGCCGCCGTGGCTCTGGGTCCGGGACTGCTCGGGATGTGGCGCGCGGCGTTGCATTCAGATGGTCCTCGGGCGAGAGTTCCGTAGCATGGATTCGCCTCCCGGGGCGACCCCATGAGTGTGCTCAGAAGCATCGAGAGCAAGATTGCCGGCCTCGTCGAAGGCACCTTCAGCCGTGCCTTCCGCTCGGAGGTGCGCCCGGTCGAGATCGCCCGGAAACTGGCGCGTGAGATGGAGGAGCATCGGACCTTCTCGCTCTCGCGCACGTACGTGCCCAACGAATACCGCGTCTACCTGTCCCCGCGCGACAGGGAACGGTTCGCCGAGTATGAGGACGCCCTCATCTCAGAGCTGACGGGCTACCTGCTCGAGCACGCGCGCCGTGAGCGCCTCGTCCTCATGTCGCGGCCGGTGGTGGAGTTCGAGACCGATGACCGTCTCGGCCTCGGGGAGTTCGGGATCCAGACTCGCGTGGTCAACCCCGAACCCGACGAGGAGGACGTGCCGCTGGGAGAGGAGGAGGCCTCGGGCCGCACGATGGTCTACAGCACCGCCGGCCGGGTTGCCGAGCCGCTGGAGGAGCGCGCCCGGTCGCGTCAGCAGACCGCGCTGCTGCTGACGGACGGGAAGCGGCTCATCGTCGGTCCCGGCGGCGCCACCATGGGACGCAGCCGCCAGTGCGACGTGACGGTCGATGACGCCAACGTGTCGCGCCAGCATGCCGAGGTCCGCCCCCGCGGCGGCTCTTGGGTACTCAACGACCTGGGCTCCACCAACGGCTCGCGTCTCAACGGGCACCGCGTCGAGGGCTCCGAGGTCCTCA
Source organism: uncultured Actinomycetota bacterium (assembly GCA_963708835.1). GTDB lineage: Bacteria > Actinomycetota > Thermoleophilia > Solirubrobacterales > Solirubrobacteraceae > Palsa-465. The sequence continues at coordinate 1,432,583 of CAVPUB010000007.1, forward strand.
AGCCCGGCGACGAGATCGAGCTCGGCACCACCGTTCTGCGCTTCGAGCTGGAGTAGTGACCTCAACGGTGCTGCAGCCCGTCTCAGTCGGCCTGAAGTTCGGCTTCCTGGCGGTCCTCTACCTGTTCCTCATCTGGGTGGCGTGGAGCGCCATCCGCGACCTGCGGCGCGGGCGAGGCGCCCCCGCCATGCCCGACCACGCGCCCTCGCCCGACGAGACCGGCATGTACGAGGCCGCCTCGGGACGGGGCGAACTCGGCGAGTTCGAGCCGCGGCTGCTCGTCGAGCGCGCCGCCGGGCACCAGAGCGGGGTGGCCTATGACCTCATGGACGGGGCCGTGCTGGGCCGGGGCGACGTGGAGATCAAGCTCGAGGATCCCTTCGCGTCATCGCGCCACGCGAGGATTTCCCGTGAAGGCCACGTCCTGGTGATAGAGGATCTGGGTTCCACCAACGGCACCTACCTCAACGAGGAGCCGTTGTCAGGGCCGCAGCCCCTCTACGACGGCGACCGCATCCGAATCGGCGACAGCGAGTTCTCCTACCTGCAATGACCTCGAAGACGCCACGCCCCATCGTCCACCGCGATCCCCCGCGCCGCGCCGCAGGGCGGTAGAAACACACCAGCATGCTTCGCGCCGCCGACACGATCTGGAAGACCGACACCGGACGCCAGCGTCGTGACAACGAGGACAACGCGTTCGTCCGGGCGCCGTTGTTCGTCGTCGCCGACGGGATGGGCGGTGCGCAGGCCGGAGAGGTGGCCTCCAAGCTGGCCGTGGAGGAGTTCCACGAGGCCCTGCCGGATGAGGGCAGCGCCGAGCAGCGGCTGATTGACCGCATCCGCGCCGCCAACCGCCGCATCTATGACCTCTCGCGCACCGAGCACGAGCACGCCGGCATGGGCACCACCCTCACCGCCGTGTATCTGGACGACGACCACCTGGCGGTCGCGCACGTCGGCGACAGCCGCGCCTACATCTTCCGCGACGGCGAGCTCACCCGTCTGACCCAGGACCATTCACTCGTCGAGGAGCTCGTCCGCCAGGGCAAGCTCACCGAGGAGCAGGCCGCCGAGCATCCCCAGCGCTCGATCATCACGCGCGCGCTCGGCATCGAGGGCGACGTCGAGGTCGACACCTGGTCGTACTCGATGCGTGCGGGCGACATCGTGCTGCTGTGCTCGGACGGCCTGACGTCGATGATCGGCGAGGACCAGATCACGCGGATCCTGGGAGGCGAGGCGAGCCTTCAGCGCGCCGCCGACCAGCTCATCGGCGCGGCCAACGATGCCGGTGGGCGTGACAACATCACGGTCGTCCTCTTCCGGCTCGAGGAGACCGACTCCGGACGCGCCGCGGCGGCCGGGGACGAGTCCGACCAGCCGACCGTGGTCGGCATGGAGCCCGTCGCCGAGCCCGAGGACGGCGCGGGGGGCGATCGTGAGGCCCATGCCGAGGCGCCGACCGGCCGCGCCGACGGAGGCGCCGTGCTCACCGTGCCCCCGCCCCAGCTCGAGAGCCGGCGTGAGCGCCCGACCGCGAGGCTGGCGCGGACCCAAGGCCCGCCCACCCGCTCGGAGGCCGGGCCCGGCCGGCGCCGTCCGCCGCGGTTCATGAAGCCCGTGGCGGCGCTCATCGCCGTCGTGATCGTCGTGTTCGTGGTTGGGGGCGGCGCCTACCTGGCCAGCCGCGAGTACTTCTTCATCGGCACCAACTCCGACGGCATCGTCACGATCTTCCGCGGCTTCCCCTACAGCCTGCCGCTGGGAATCAACATGTACGAGCAGTTCTACGTCTCGGGCGTGCCGGTGACCGCCGTCCCGGCCGAGCGCCGCGCGCGGCTGCTCAACCATCAGCTGCGGTCGCAGGGGAATGCGATCAGCCTCGTGCACGCCGCCGAGCTCGGCCAGCTGGCGCGATGAGCGCACGTAACCGAGAGCTGTTCGGCCTGATCCCGGCCGCCCTACTCGTCACGGCGGGATTCACCGCGGTGTTCATCCAGCGCGAGCAGGTCCTGTCCAACGCGTCGCTCACCTACGGGGCGATCTTCCTGGGGCTGTGCCTGGCCGGGCACATCGTGATCCGCGTCACCCTCCCCAACGCCGATCCATACATGTTTCCGCTGGTGGCGCTGCTGGCCAGCTTCGGGATCGTGATGGTCTACCGGATCAGTGCCACCGACGCCCGCCAGCAGGCGCAGTGGTTCGTGCTCGGCCTGGTGCTGTTCGCGGCGACGATCATCGTCTTCCGCGACTACCGAAAGCTCGAGCACTACCGCTATCTGATCGTGGTCGTTTCCCTCGTCCTGCTCGTCCTGCCCCGGTTCCCGGGGATCGGCGAGCAGGTCAACGGCGCCTATCTGGAAATCAAGGTCCCCGGCGGGCTGAGCTTTCAGCCGACGGAGTTCTCCAAGATCGGCCTGGTCATCTTCCTGGCCAGCTACCTGCGTGACACTCGGCAGGTGATGGTGCTGGGCGCGCGGAGGATCCTCGGGGTCACGCTGCCACCGCTCAAGCATTTCGGGCCGGTGCTGATCATCTGGGGCGTCGCCATGGTGGCGCTGGTCCTCCTGTCGGACATCGGCTCCTCGCTGATGTTCTACGGAGCGCTGCTCGCGATGCTCTACGTCGCCACGGGGCGACTCTCGTTCGTCGTCATCGGGCTGCTCGCGTTCGCCGTGGGCGCGTGGTATCTGGGGACCCACATCCCGCACGTCAACGCGCGCTTCGAGGACTGGCAGCACCCGTTTGACCATCGGCTCTACAACGCGGTCGGCGGCAGCTTCCAGGTGGCCAACGGAATCTTCGCCCAGGCCGCCGGGGGACTGTTCGGCCAGGGCTTCGGCGAGTCGATCCTCACCGTGGGGACGCAGCACGCGGCGCTCATCCCGTTCCCCCAGACCGACATGATCTACGCGGTCGTCACCAACGAGGTCGGCCTGTTCGGGGCAGTGGCGGTGCTCGTCGCCTACCTGTTGTTCGTCTATCGCGGTTTCAAGACCGCGGTCCTGGCCCGCGACTCGTTCTCCACGCTACTGGCGGTCGGCCTGTCGACCGTGTTCGCGCTGCAGGTGTTCGTGATCGTGGGCGGGGTGACGCGCGTGATCCCGCTCACCGGGGTCACGCTGCCGTTCGTCTCCTACGGCGGCGCCTCGATCGTGGCCAACTTCGTGCTCCTGGCGCTGCTGCTGCTCGTCTCGGATCGCGCGCGGAGGCCGGTCCCGTGAGCGCTCAGATCATGAAGCTCTTCGGGGTGATCGTGGTGCTGTTCGCGCTGCTCGTGGTGTGGACGACACGCTGGACGGTGCTCGATGCCACCGCGCTCAACAACAACCCATTGAACGTTCGCACCAAGGTCGCGACTCTGAAGATCAAGCGCGGCAGGATCCTGGCCGCGGACGGGCAGGTCCTGGCTCGCTCCTACAAGCAGAAGAGCAGCGGCTACTGGCTGCGCACCTACCCGACGGGCTCGCTGTTCGCCCAGCCCGTGGGCTACTCGGACCTGCGCAGCGATCAGTCGGCAGGCCTGGAGAAGTCCCGCCTCAGCGACCTCAAGGGCCCCCCGACGACGCTCAACTCGGTGTTCGGGCCGCTGGGCGGCACTCAGAACGTGGGCGACGACGTCTACACCACGCTCGATCCCAAGGCCCAAAAGCAGGCCCAGCAGGAGCTGGCCGGACGCGCGGGCTCGGTGGTTGCGTTGGATCCACGAACGGGCGCGATCCTGACGATGTACTCGAACCCCACCTACGACAGCAACCACCCCACGCCGAGCAAGGCGTGCATCGCCATCGCCTGCCAGGTCAACCGGGCCACCCAGGGCCAATACCCGCCGGGATCGACGTTCAAGGTGGTGACCGCCACCGCGGCCATCGACAGCGGCAAGTACACGCCCGACTCGATCATCAACGGGGACTCCCCCAAGACGATTTCCGGCGTCCCGCTGGAGAACGACAACAACCAGAGCTTCGGGCCCATCACTCTGACCAGGGCGCTGACGGAGAGCGTCAACACGGTGTTCGCCCAGGTCGGCGAGAGCGTGGGGCGGCCCAAGATGACCGACTACATGAAGCGGTTCGGGTTCTACTCCAAGCCGCCGATCGACCTTCCCCCAGGCGAGGTGAGCAGCAGCCGCCCGTACAACGACAAGGGCAGGCCGTACCTCCCGGGCAGCCCCAACGAGGACATCGGCCGCATCGCCATCGGCCAGGGCGGCCTCCTGGTCACGCCGCTGCAGATGGCGATGGTGGCCTCGGCGGTCGCCAACGGCGGCAAGCTGATGGAGCCGCGCCTGTCGAGCCGGGTGGTCGATCCCGACGGCCGCACCGTCCAGACCTTCCAGCCCACCGAGCTGCGTCAGGTGATGTCGTCCAAGACGGCGTCCGAGGTCAACCAGATGATGCGCACTGTCGTGGACGAGGGCACCGGTACCCCGGCGCGGCTGGGATCCGGGATCCCCTTCGCCGGCAAGACGGGAACAGCATCGATCGGGGCGACCGGGTCGGGGCTCACCCAGCCCTGGTTCATCGGCTTTGCCCCCGCCGACAACCCCAAGGTGGCGATCGCGGTGACGATCGAGAAGACGCAGGGCGAGTTCGGCGGCCAGGTCGCCGCGCCGATCGCGCGCGACATCGTCCAGACCCTGCTGGGAGAGGGCAAGTAGCGGTGAGCGCCCTGGACCGAGAGCCGACCAGGAGCGCAAGCTGATGGCCGACCCGGTCCCCAACACGATGGTCGACGGGCGCTACCGGGTGCTGTCGCGCCTGGGCTCGGGCGGGATGGCGGACGTCTTCCTGGCCGAGGACCAGCAGCTCGGGCGCAAGGTGGCGCTCAAGCTCCTGCACCACCGCTTCGCGCAGGACCCCGACTTCGTCGAGCGCTTCCGCCGCGAGGCCCAGGCCGCGGCCGGGCTCCAGCACCCCAACGTCGTGAGCGTGTATGACCGCGGGTCGTTCGACGACACCTACTACATCGCGATGGAGTATCTCCCGGGACGGTCGCTGAAGCAGCTCATCCGCCAGGAGGCGCCGCTGGACCCGCTGCGCGCCATCGACATCACCATCCAGATCCTCAAGGCGGCACGCTTCGCGCACCGCCGCGGGGTGATCCACCGCGATCTGAAGCCCCACAACGTCATCATCGACGACTCCGACCACGCCAAGGTCACCGACTTCGGGATCGCGCGCGCGGGCGCCTCGGACATGACCGAGACCGGCTCGATCATGGGGACCGCGCAGTACCTGTCCCCCGAGCAGGCTCAGGGCCACGCCGTCAACGCCGGATCAGACCTGTACTCGATCGGCGTCGTGCTCTACGAGATGCTCACCGGACGGGTTCCGTTCGACGCCGACTCGGCGGTCAGCATCGCGCTCAAGCACGTCTCCGAGGCGCCGCCGCCGCCGAGCTCGATCAACCCCAATATCCCGCCCGAGCTCGAGCAGACCGTGCTCTGGGTGCTCAACAAGAACGCCTCGGATCGCCCCGCCGACGCCGACCAGTTCATCACCGTGCTCGAGCACTGCCGCGAGGCGATCGCCTCGGCCGACGCCGGCCAACACACCGCCAGCATGGCCGCAGTGGCCGCCGCGGGGGCGGCGGCGGGCGCGGGCGCGGCGATCGGGGCCCACGGCCTGGCCGCCTACCAGCAGGCCCAGGCCCAGGCCACCAATGGCTCAGGCGAGATGTCGGCGGTGCGACCGCCCGAGGAGGACGAGGGGCCGCGGTGGGCCCTCTGGGGCTGGCTCGCGCTCGTCCTGCTCCTCATCGCCGGAGCCGCTGCCGCCGCCTACTTCCTGACCCGCCCCAAGCAGGTCCTCGTGCCCAAGGTCACCGGCGAGCAGATCACAACGGCGCACGCCACCCTCGCGCAGGCCAAATTCCAGGTGGCGACGGTGGCGGTGACCAACCGCAAGCCGTCGGGCATCGTGGTATCGGAGTCCCCGGCGGCCGGCACCAAGGCGGATAGGGGATCGACGGTGACGCTGAGCGTCTCCAGCGGCCCCGGCGACGTCTCGGTCCCGACGGTGCAGGGTCTGAGTCAGGCCGCCGCCACCAAGGCGCTGCACCGCGCCGGGCTGAAGGTCGGAAACGTCGTCCAGCGCGCCGACAACAATTTCCCGGCCGGCCAGGCCACGGCGACCAATCCCGGAGTGGGCCACGATGTGCCGCGGGGGTTCACGGTCACCCTGTTCATCTCCTCCGGCCCGGCACAGAAGCAGGTGCCGTCGGTCGTGGGCGAGACCCAGACGCAGGCCGTTTCCGACCTCACCCGCGCCGGCTTCACGCCGCACACCAAGAACCAGGCCTCTTCAACGGTGCCCGTGGGCAACGTGATCAGCCAGAGCCCGGCCGGCAACACCAAGGCGGCCAACGGCTCCGGCGTGACGATCACCGTGGCCACGGCCCCGCCCACCGTCACGGTCCCCAGCGTCGTGGGCGACCCCGCGGCGGGCGCGGTGAGCGCGCTCACCGCCGCGGGGTTGAAGGTGCACCAGACGACCCGTGCCGTCACCAAGCCCAGTAACAATGGAGTCGTGGTGAGCCAGACCCCTGGGGGCAACTCGACGGCCAAGAAGGGGACGACGGTGACGATCGTGGTCGGCGTGCTCAGCTCGTCGAGCACCACGACGACCTCGACCTCCACGACCCGCACGACGACGACCTCGCCGACGACGTCGACCACCACGACCACGAGCAGTCCGGGCCAATGAGCGCCCAGCGAGTGGCGGTGCTCGCCGGAGGGCGCTCCTCCGAGCACGACGTCTCGCTGGCCTCGGGCGCCTCGGTGGCCGAGGGCCTGCGCACCGCCGGTCACTCCGTGACCGAGATCCAGATCGGCCGCGACGGCGTGTGGCGGCGAGACGGCGAGCCGGTGACGGTGGCGCTGGGCTCCCCCCTGCCCGGGGTCGACGTGGTCTTTCCGGTGCTGCACGGGCCGTTCGGCGAGGACGGGACGGTGCAGGGCCTGATCGAATGCCTCGACATGCCCTACGTCGGCGCCGGCGTCCTGGCCTCGGCGCTGTGCATGAACAAGGTCGTGTTCAAACAGCTCATGGCCGAACAGGGCATCCCGCAGGTGGCCTACCGCCCCGTCGACGAACTTGCCCACGCGGCCGATCGCGACGCCACCGCAGACAGCGTGGCCGAGCTGGGCTATCCGGTGTTCGTCAAGCCCGCGCGGCTGGGCTCGTCGGTGGGCATCGCCAAGGTCGATGATCCGGACGAGCTGGAGGGCGCCCTCAAGACCGCGTTCGCACACGACTCGCTGGCCATCGTCGAGGCGTTTGCCGCCGGTCGTGAGGTCGAGTGCTCCGTGCTGGGCAACGGGGACCCGATCGCCTCAGAGCCCGGGGAGATCCTCCTGGCCGCCGGCGAGGGCGGCTGGTACGACTATGAGGCCAAGTACACGGAGGGCGGTATGCGCCTGGTCGTCCCCGCACGGGTCGAGCCCGAGGTCCGCGATCGGGTACGCGAGCTCGCCGTGCGGGCGTTCACGGCATCGAGCTGCCAGGGCCTGGCGCGCGTCGACTTCTTCGTCGTCGGCTCTGATGTCCTGGTCAACGAGCTCAACACGATGCCCGGCTTCACCCCCACCAGCGTGTACGGATCGCTGCTGGCCGCCAGTGGGATCGAGTACCCGGAGCTGCTGGACCGGCTCGTCGCGCTGGCGCTTGAGCGCCACGACGCCGCGGGCAAGCACCGGCACTGATGGCTCTCGCGGGCGCGCCGGTGGCGCTAGAAGACGCGTGGGTCCGGTACTGCTGGCGGTGCGCGACCGCGCTCGGAGCCGCGCCGCCCACGACGTGCGCCGCCTGCGGGGAGGCCCACTACCTCAATCCCGCTCCGTGTGGCGAGGCCGTCGTCGTGCGTGAGGGCAAGGTCCTGCTCCTGCGCCGGGCACTGGATCCCCACCGCGGGTTCTGGGACGTGCCCGGCGGGTTCTGCGATGGCGGCGAGCACCCCATGCACGCCGCCGAGCGTGAGCTGGCCGAGGAGCTGGGCCTCAGCGCCCGAGCCACCGCCTACATCGGGGCGTGGATGGATGTCTACGGCCCGCCCGCGCCCGACGGCGTTCAGTTGCACTGCATCACCAGTGCCTACCTGATGGAGCTCGCGGACCCCGAGGCCGAGCCGCGGCCGGACGCCGAGGAGGCCACCGCCTACGGCTGGTTCGATCTCTCCGCGCTGCCCGAGGAGCTGGCCTTCTCCGATCACGCGCGGCCGATGCTGGCGGCCGCGGCGGCTCTGGTCGCCGGGACGGCTCGGCCGCTGCCCGACCGCATCTGGTAGCTACGCGGTGTACAGGGCGATCTCGTTGACGTCGACGTGGCTGTGGCCGCCAAGGCTGGTGATCCACACCAGGTAGTACCGGTACTTCGTAGTCGTCGAGCTGAGCTTGATCGTCTGCGTCTTGTGCACGCTCGGGGCGGCGCCGACCTTGACCCAGCCGCCGGGCCCGGAGTTGAACGTGGCGGGATTGGGCCGCGAGTTGGTGGCGTAGATGGTGACCGCGTACCCCGGCGTGTCGGTGTCGATCACCATCGAGCCGGCCGCCACACCGGGCTTGAAGTCCACGTAGATCCCGACCCCGGGCTTGCCCAGGGTGTCGCCGAGGTAGCTCTCGGTGGACCACGCGGTGTTGCGATTGCTGTCGATGGCGAAGCCCGTCTGCTCGGGGTGCTGGTTCTTGGGCCCGGTCAGCGCGTCGGGGTTGTAGTCAGTGGCGCAGGAGTCGCACGGCTGCACCTGGTGCGGGGTGGCCTTGGGCGCCGGCTGCGGCAGCTGCGGCGTGCCCCGGTGGGTGTTGTTGGCCGCGAAGACGAGGATTGCGACGACCGCCGCGGCCACGATCAGCCCCAGCGCGACCACGAGCGCCGGTTGGCGGCGACGGAGCGGCAGCCGCCGCCTGGTCCGTGACGGGAGCGTCCGCAGCACCGTGGTCACCTCGCCGGTGACGTTGCCCGAGCGCGCCGTCTCGATGGCCAGCACGTCCTCGAGGTCGGCGATCAGCTCGGCATCGTCGGCGTAGCGCTCGTCCAGGCGCTTGGCGGTGGCGGTGTCCACCACCGAGGCCAGCGCCGCCGAGATCTCCGGGCGCTTGAGCTGGACGTCGGGGATCGTCTCGCGCACGTGCTTCATCGCCACCGCCACCTGGCTCTCCCCCGTGAACGGCACCTCGCCGGTGAGCATCTCATAGAGGACGACGCCCAGCGAGTACAGGTCCGACTGCCCGGTGACGTCCTGGCCCAGGGCCTGCTCAGGTGAGACGTAGTCGGTGGTGCCCAGCACGCGGCCGTCGGCGGTCAGCCCATCCTCCTCGAGGGTGCGGGCGATGCCGAAGTCCGTGACCTTCGCCGAGCCCTCGTGATCGATGAGCACGTTCTGGGGCTTGACGTCGCGATGGACGATGTGGCGGGCATGCGCCGCCCCCAGGGCCCGGGCGATCTCGATCGCGTAGGCGACCGCCTCGGTGATCGGCAGACGGCCGAGGCGCCGGATCCGGTCCTTGAGCGTCTCGCCCTCGACGTACTCCAAGACGATGTAGGGGCGACCGTCATCCTCTCCCGCGTCGATCACCCCGACGATGTGAGGGTGAGAGAGCTGGGCCACGGCGCGGGCCTCGCGGCGGAAGCGCTCGAGCTGGTCGGAGTCCGACGCGACCTCGCGGTTCATGAGCTTGACCGCCACCTGGCGCTCGAGCGTCTCGTCCAGCGCCCGGTAGACCGTCGACATGCCCCCAGCGGCGATCCTCGCCTCCAGGCGGTACCGGCCGTTGAGACTGGTGCCCACCAGCGTGCTCATGCGTCCGTCCGTATTGTGCGGCACGCGCCGATCCAGCGGGCGGATTGACGGCGCGCGTGCACGCCGTGGTTCATGAGACTGTGCTTAACAGGGCGGGGCACGGGACGTCAGACCGTCCGGATCCGCCCGCCCTCGCCTTCGATGCCCACGCCGGGGACGCTCACGCGACCACCGGCGTCGGTGACACGGCCGATGACCGCAGTCCCAGGGTGGCGGTCGCCGAGGAGCGCCACCGCGCGGTCGGCGTCCGCAGCCGGTACCACGGCGCAGAAGCCGCAGCCCATGTTGAAGACCTCCCACATCTCCGCGGCGGGGACGTCGCCCAGCTCGGCGATGAGCGAGAACACCGGGAGCATTGGCAAGGGCTCGGTGATCTCAAAGCCGACGTCGTCGCCGAGCCGCAGCAGGTTGAGCAGGCCGCCGCCGGTGATGTGGGCCAGCCCGTGGACGGCGACGTCCGAGCGCAGCAGGTCGAGCACCGCGCGCACGTAGATGACGGTGGGCTCCAGCAGGACGTCGGCGACGCTCGCGCCGCCGAGCTCGCCGGGCCGCGTGTCCAGCGACAGCCCGCCGTCGTCGAGGAGCACGCGCCGCGCCAGCGTCAGGCCGTTGGAGTGCACGCCTGACGCCGGCAGCCCGATGAGCGCGTCGCCCGGGTCGCATGCCCGGCCGTCGACGATGGCGTCGAGCGCGACCGTGCCGAAGGCCGAGCCCACCAGGTCAAACCCGTAGGGCGACGGGTGGCCACGGATGACCTCGGGTAGCTGGCACACCTCGCCGCCGGGGATCTCGACGCCGGCATCCTCGGCACCGGCGCGCAGGCCCTCGGCCAGCTCGGCCAGCAAGGCCGGCTCCGCGGACTCGACCGCGAGGTAGTCGAGCAGCGCCAGCGGCTCAGCCCCGACGCAGATCAGGTCGTTGACGTTCATGGCCACGCAGTCGATCCCGATGGTGGAGAAGCGCCGGGCCTGCTCGGCCACGATCACCTTGGAGCCGACGCTGTCGGTGGCCAGGGCCACGCCGAGGTTGGGGGCGATCCTGATCACGCTGGCGTAGTGCCCTGGGAGGGGCACCGACAGGCGCTCGCGCCCGGTCTGGATCGAGCTGAGCACAGAGACCAGGGCGGCCACGCCCTGGTCGGCCTGACGCGTGTCCACTCCTGCGGCTGCGTACGCGTCGGTCACGATGCCATTGTCGTATATCGATCGGACTCCGCCCGCCGTCGCAGGCGGCCCAGCACGACGGCTGCCAACCCCAGGCGGTACGCGGCATACGGCAACAGCGACCGGTCGCGCTCCACCTGATGGATCAGCCACGTCGAGCCCAGGGTGGAGGCGAACGACGCCCCGGCTCCGAGCGCGATGGGAAGCGCGCTGCGCGGCGGCAGGCCGCGCCGGGCCAGGCGGACCGTCTTGAGCACTGTCGCGCCGGCGATGACCGGCAGGGCGACGTGGCGCGAGAGCTTGTTGGCGTCCTCCCGGGTGAACCCGCGCCGCCGGGCGGCGGCCAGCGTCGCGCCGTTGCGCGACACGCCGGGCAGCAGCGCGCACGCCTGGGCGATCCCCAGGAACAGCGCATCGGTCAGCCCGGCGTCGCGCGAGGTCCGCGTCTGAGGAGTGCGGTCGGCCCGGGCCATCGCCAGGGACCCCACCACGAGGCCCATGGCGATCGTGCCGGGGGTCCCCAGGCGCCGCTCGATCGGGCGCTCGAGCGTGTAGCCGACGATCGCCGGCGGCACGAAGGAGAGGGCGATGAGCTCGGCGATCCGCAGGCTCATGTCGTGCACGGCGTCGGAGACCTCGGTGCGCAGGGTGATCAGCAGCGCCGCGGCCGTACCGGCGTGCAGGGCGACCTCGAAGGCCTTGCGCACCTCCGCGTCGACGTGGCAGTAGTCCCAGTCCAGCAGCCACGGGATGACGGCGATGTGGCCGGAGGACGAGATCGGCAGCAGCTCGGCCGGGCCGTGCAGGGTGCCCAGCACCAGCGCCTGCGCCACGCCGATCTCGGGGTGAGTCGCGCGAGGCTCAGTCGGCGACGACATCCGCCGCCGGCTCGGGCTTGTGCGCGCGCGCCGCCTCAATGCGCGAGCGCCTCCACCGGACGATCAGATAGATCACGGCCGCCACCAGGATCACCGCGCCGACATAGTCGACGTACTCCAGGTGATGGCGCCAGGCCTGCCACTGGTGGCCGACCTCGCGGCCCAGCAGGCCCAGGGCGCCGATCCACACGATCGAGCCCAGGGTGGCCATCGTGACGAAGCGGAGAAACGGCATGCGCGCCACGCCCGCCGCATACGGGAAGACCGCGCGGATGAGGGGCAAAAAGCGCGAGACGAAGATCACCGGCGAGCCGTAGCGGTCAAACCAGCGGTGCGCGCGATCCAGGCCGCCGGCGCTCACATGCAGCTTGGAGCCATGCGATTCCAGCAGCTCGCGGCGCCCGAAGTACCCGATCGCGTAGGCGATCGAGGCGCCCGCCACATCGCCGATGACGCCGGCGATGATGATGCCCGGAAGGGTGAGGTCGCCTCGGAACACGTCGAACCCCGCGAACAGCATCGTCGGCTCCGTCCCCGGGATCCCGATCACGCCGGAGCTCAGCGTGAGCAGCGCGACGCCCGCCAGCCCCAGGCTGTCGATCAGATTTGTGGCGAAGTCGACCAGCGGACCGGTCAGGGAGGCCATGAGGAACGGCACTGGCGCCTAGCGTAGCGGCCCGTACCCGGGCTGAGCGGGCACTGTGAACGGGGTCTCATCTAACCTTGCGCGGCGATGGCCGTCCCGCTCTTCGATAACGCGACACCGATGGCGCCTCTGCGCGACACGATTCTCGAGCGGATCACCGAGGTCGTGACCGGCGGCCAGTTCATCCTCGGCCCCAACGTCAGTGCCTTTGAAGAGGAGTTCGGCGCCTACCTCGGCGCCCGCCACGTCATCGGGGTCGCCAACGGCACCGACGCCATCACCGTCGCGCTGCGCGCCATGGGCGTCAAGGCCGGCGACGACGTCGTCGTGCCCGCGCTGACGTTCTATGCCAGCGCCGAGGCCGTCGCCAACGCCGGGGCGCGGCCGGTGTTCTGCGACGTCGACTTCGACACGCGCAACGTGACCGTCGACACCGTGCGCGCCGCCCTGACCCCCCGCACGACGGCGATCGTCTCCGTCGACCTGTTCGGCCTCCCCGCCCCTGACCTCTCAGAGCTCGGCCTGCCGGTGCTCGAGGATGCCGCCCAGGCGGCCGGCGCGCGCCGCCACGGCAAGATGGCCGGCACGCTCGGCACGGCGGCGACGTTCTCGTTCTACCCCTCCAAGAACCTCGGCGCGTTCGGAGACGGTGGTGCCGTGGTCACCGACGACGACGAGGTCGCCTCGGTGGCGCGGTCGCTGCGCTTCCACGGCTCGCGCGACAAGGAGAGCTTTCAGTACGTCGGCTACAACTCGCGATTGGACGAGATCCAGGCCGCCATCCTCCGGGTACTGCTCCCCGAGCTCGACAGCTGGTGTGACGGTCGCCGCGCCGCCGCGGCCGCCTACATGGCGGCGGGTGTGGGCGAGCACGTCGGTCTGCCGGTGGTCCCCGACGGGCTGGACCCGGCGTGGCACCTGTTCGCGGTCACCCACCGCCGCGCCGACGAGGTGATGGCCGCACTCAACCAGGCCGGGGTTCAGGCACGCGGCTATTACCGAGTGCCGCTGCATCGCCAGCCGTCGATGGCGCCGTACGTGGACGGCATCGGGCCGCTGCCGGTCACCGAGGAGATCGCGGCGACGAACATCGCCCTGCCGATCAGCCCGGTGCTGAGCACGGAGCAGGCCGGCGAGGTCGTCGCCGCGCTGGCGACCGTCGCCTAGCGCGCGCGGGCCGCTGCGCTCACCGTGCGGGTCTGGGTCGACTTCACCAACTCCCCGCATGTGCTGGTCCTGCGGCCGGTCATCGAGCGGCTGCGCGCACAGGGCCACGAGGTCCGTGTCACCGCTCGCGACTTTGCCCAAACGCTCGCGCTGTGTGACCGCTTCGGGATCGAGCACACCGCGATCGGCCGCCACCGTGGCGCCGGGCTGCTCGACAAGGCCCGCGGCCTCGGCGACCGGTCGTTTGCGCTGACGCGGTGGGCGCGGCGCCACGGGCCCTTCCATCTGGCGATCGGCCACGGCTCCAACGACATCACCGTGGCCTCTGCGCTGCTGCGCATCCCCTGCTCCACCACGTTTGACTACGAGTGGGCCACCGTGCAGCACAACGTCAACTGCCGGCTGGCCCAGGCGGTGGTCATCCCTGACGCCATTCCGCCCGAGCGCATGGACCGCTACGGCGCGCGGCGCAAGCTGGCGCAGTATCCGGGCCTGAAGGAGGAGTACTACCTCGCCGACTTCGAGCCCGACAGCTCGGTGCTCGCGGCGCTCGGGCTGGATCCCGCCGAGCCGATCGCCGTCGTGCGCACCCCGCCGGCGGTGTCGCTGTATCACCGCTTCGAGAACGACGTCTTCGGCCAGGTCCTCGATCGGCTGCGCGGGCGCCAGACGGTGGTCCTGCCCCGCACGCCCGAGCAGCGCACCGAGCTGGACCGCGCCGGCGGCTTTGTCGTCCCCGAGCGGGCGATCGACGCCCAGTCGCTCATCGCCTACGCCGATCTGGTGGTGTCGGCGGGGGGCACGATGAACCGAGAGGCGGTGGCGCTGGGCACCCCGGTGTTCACCGTGTTCGAGGGGCGCTTGGGCGCCGTTGACGAGCGGCTCATCGCCGAGGGCCGCCTGGCTCGCCTCGACCGCCCCGAACAGGTGGAGCTGGTCAAGCGCGAGACCCCGGGGAGCGCCGGCGAACGCGTGCGCCGCGACCCGGGGCTGCTGGTGGAGCTCCTCTCACGTCCCGCCAATCGCGTCTGAACACGGCGCTAACAGGGCGGTGAGTCCGAGGCGGCAACGGCGCGCGAGGCTGGTACCGTGCGTGGCTCCTCGTGTCTGACACCACGCTAGAGACGCCGCACGCCTTCGGTCCCGAGGGCAAGAACTCCTCGCCGCCGAGCCCGCCCTCCGCGGGCCGCCAGGCGCTGCTGCAGCGATACGCGTGGTGGCTCGTGGGGCTGGGCGTGGTCCTCGCCGCCGCCATCACGCTGCGGTGGGCCAACACCCGTCCGGGCTATGACCCATACGGCTGGCTGAACTGGGGCTACCACACCCTTCACGCCACGCTTGACCTGGGCGGCGCGCCTTCCTGGAAGCCCTTCACCTTCATCTTCACGGTGGTCTACGCGCTCTTCGGTCACTGGGCGCTGTATCTGTGGATGCTCACCGCGGTCTCGATCTCGTTCTCGGGCGCGGTGTTCGGCGGGCGCATCGCCTTCCGCCTGACCGCGGGTGAGGGCGGGCCGCGGTGGACGGCGTGGGCCGCGGGCCTGTTCGCCGGCGCCGCCGTCCTGGGCATCCAGGACTACTTCCACTACCTGATGAGCGCGCAGTCGGACTCGATGCTCGTCAGCGTCTGCCTGGCCGCGATCGACATGTACCTGTGCGGGCGCCTGCGCTGGGCGTTCTGGCTGGCCGTGCTGGCCGGCCTGGGCCGTCCCGAGGTGTGGCCGTTCACCGCCGTGTATGGCCTGTACCTGCTGCGCAAGCACCCCAACATGCGCAAGGACGTGATCGGCGGCGCAGTCATCACCCTGTTCATGTGGTTCGGCGTCCCCACCATCACCAACGGGCGGCCGAACATCGCGGGCCAGCTCGCGCTGCGTTCGCCACGCGAATGCACCACCGGCAAGATCACCTGCACGATCAGCCGCTTCGCGGCGTTGGACTACATCGCGCTGGAGCTCGCCGCTCTGCTCGTCCTGGGGCTGGCGGTCCTGCGCCGGAACTGGACCGTGGTGACCCTTGCCGGAATGGCCGCCGGCTGGGTCGTCATCGAGATCGCGTTCGTCCTGCACGGCTTCCCCGGCGTGCCGCGCTACCTGTTCGAGCCGGCCGGGCTGACCGCGGTGCTGGCCGGGATCTGCTTCGGCTGGCTGCTGCTGGACGCCAAGCGCTACTGGCGGGCGCTGCCCTCCTGGGCGGGGATCCCGGTGGCCGCCGTCCTGCTCGTCGTCATGGTCCCGAAGGGCATCGCCAACGCCCGCGCCGAGCACAAGGACATCTATCACGAGCGCGCCCGAACGATCGAGATCAACAAGCTCGGCGCGCTCATCAGTGCCCTGGGCGGGCCTCAGAAGGTGCAGGCCTGCGGCTGGCCGGTGCTCAACGTGGAGTACGTCAGCGTCATGGGCTGGTATCTGCACCGCAACACCGGCGTGATCGGCTACCGCCCGAAGATCGAGCTGGCCAAGAAGCGACCGGACTTGTACTTCGTGCCCCTGCCCAACGGCTGGAAGGTCACCCCCAACCACCAGCCGGCGGGCGGCTCGTGCGCGACCACCATGAACGGGCTCTTCGTGCCGACGGCCCGGCATCCCGAGGGCGTCTTCGTTCCCAAGTAGCCGGGCACGGGGCAGAGGCCGCCCCGGGGGCTGCGCCGGCGCCGCACTGCGCTTCCCGACGCACGGCTTAGCAGTTCTTCACACAGCCGCCACTAGAATCCGCGCCGCATGCGCCGACGGATCAGATCCGCGGCCTTTCCCGTCCATCGTCACGCCGTCCCCCAGTTGGTGGTCGATGGTCTACTGGTCGCGCTCGCATATTTCCTTGCCTTCTGGCTGCGCTTCGAGGGCAATTTCGACGCCCCCAATCAGCGCTACGGCCATCTCCTCACGGCCACGATCGGCTGGGTGGTGGCGCTCACGCTCATCGCGCTGGGTGCGTTCGGCCAGTACCAGCGGTTGTGGCGGTTCATCGGCCAGCGCGACTACGAGGCCGTGCTCAAGAGCGTGTTCGTGGCCACCGTGGTCGTGGTAGGCGTCATCGCGCTGCTGCACCCCGTCTCGGCGCCCACGATCATCCACGTGAACGGAATCAAGCATGTTCACAAGGCCTACTCCAGGCCTGGCCCGGATGCCCCGGTGGGCATGCCGTCGAGCGTCATCTCGCTGTTCTTCCTGCTCAGCCTGGCCCTGCTCATCGGCGCGCGCTTTGCCGTGCAGCTCATCGTCGAGGGGCGGATCCGGAGCATCCGTACCGGCAAGGGCGCGCGCGAGGTGCTCATCGTCGGCGGCGGCGAGGGCGGCCGCCTCGTCGTGCGCGAGCTCATGCGCAACCCCGAGCTGGGCCTGACGCCGGTCGGGTTCCTGGACGACGACCCGCGCAAGCGGGGCATCAAGGATGAGCACGGCCTCAAGGTGCTGGGCAACACTGACTCCGATCTGGCCCGCGTCCTCGACGAGGTGGAGCCCGACGAGGTCGTCATCGCCATCCCCTCGGCCCCGGGCGAGTTGCGCGGCCGCGTCGTGGCGTCCTGCCGCGAACGCGGCATCCCGGTGCGCACGATGCCGACCGTGTTCGAGCTGCTGCGCGACGGGTCGGGCCAGCTGCGCGTCACCCGGCAGCTGCGCGAGGTCCGCGTCGAGGACATGCTCGGCCGCGAGCCCGTGCGCGAGGAGCTGCAGCGCGTCGGCGCCTACCTGGCCGGCGAGATCGTGATGGTGACGGGCGCCGGCGGCTCGATCGGCTCCGAGCTGTGCCGTCAGATCGCCCGCGTGGGCCCGCGCAAGCTCGTCCTCGTCGATCACGCCGAGGACAACCTGTTCGAGATCCGCCGCGAGCTGGAGGAGGAGCGCCACGTCCGCACCGCGGTGAGTGTGCTGGCCGACTGCAAGGAGGAGGAGCGCATGCGCGAGGTGCTCGCCGAGCACCAGCCGTCGGTCCTGTTCCACGCCGCCGCCTACAAGCACGTCGCCATCACGGAGGCCAATCCGGTCGAGGCGATCCGCAACAACGCCCTGGCCACCCGGCTGGTGGCGCGTATCGCCGGAGAGCTCGGCGTGAGCACGTTCGTGCTCGTCTCCACCGACAAGGCGGTCAAGCCGGCGACGGTGATGGGCGCCTCCAAGGCGCTGGCCGAGTGGGCGGTGGAGGCGGAGGCGTCCAAGCACCCACGTACGCGGTACGCCACCGTGCGTTTCGGCAACGTGCTCGGCTCCTCGGGATCGGTGGTGCCGATCTTCCGCCGCCAGATCGCCGCCGGAGGGCCGGTGACCGTCACCGACGAGCGCATGACCCGCTATTTCATGACCATCCCGGAGGCCGTCCAGCTCATCATCCGGGCCGGATCGCTGCGCGACGAGACCAGCGGGGAGATCTTCGTCCTGGAGATGGGCGAGCCCGTCAGCATCATCGAACTGGCCAAGACGATGATCCGCCTCTCGGGCCTCGAGCCCGAGCGCGACATCGCCATCGACATCGTCGGCGCCCGCCCCGGCGAGAAGTTCCACGAGGAGCTCTTCGATACCCACGAGCACCCCCAGCCCACGCCGGTTCAGCGCATCCAGCGGGCCAGCCACGAGCGTCTGGACCCCCAGTGGGTGGACCAGACGTTCGCGGACATAAACCTGCTCGTTCTCGAAGGTGACGCCGCCGTGTTGGCGAAAACCGTGTCTGAGCTGTCCGGTGCGCGTGGTGTCCTCCCGTCCGGCGACGCGCCGCCCTCGACCCTTAGACTGCGCCCGTAACCCATGGCCTCGATCGCGTACGCCCTCTCGATCCAGCACTTCATCAATTCGGTGGGTGCCAAGGCCGGTTTCGCCTCCATCATCGGCCTGGCGCTTCTGGTCCTCCTGTTCTTCACGCAGTCGCGCGAGACGGCCAACCTCCGCCGCCGCGCCGACGAGGCCGAGCAGCAGCTCTACCAGCTTCAGCTCTACGTCGACCACCTGTCGCGCCAGCGCAGCCAGCAGGCGTCCGCTCCGGCCACGGCGCAGACGACCGGCGCTCCGGTAGCCGCTCCCCCCGCTGCCGCCCTGGCCCGTTCGGGTGCGACCCGTGCGATCCCCGGCGAGCAGGTCGCGGCAGCCGCCGGTGGCGGCGTGGCCACGCTCATCCCGGCGGCCCCCGCGGGCGTCGGCGCTCCAGCGCTGAGCTCGGCGACGCGGCTCATCCCCCTCGTCGAGCCCGACGAGATCTCGATCCGCGCGCTGAAGCCGTCCACCAACGGCGACGGCGAGAACCACGTCTCTGACGCCACCGTCGCGACCCCGCCCCCCGCGCCGCCGATCGGCCCCGCGCCGTCCACGCCCGCCGGTGGCGGCAACGGCGTTGCCCGTCCGCCCGTCGTCCCCATGCCCACCATGGGTGCGGCCGCGGAGGCGACGCCGCCCCCGCGCGTGGCCCTACCCCGCCCGCAGCAGTCCCCGCCGGCGCGCCCGCCCGTCTCCCCGCCGCCCCCGCGCCGCGGCGGACGCCAGTCCGGCCCGCCCAGGCGGCGCATCAGTCCCGTGTTCTTCGTGCTGGCCGCCATCCTCGTGGCCGCCGTCGTCGCGGTCGTGCTGGTGTTCGTGACCGGTTCGAGCAACAACAGCTCGTCGTCGAGCTCATCGTCGGGGTCAGCCGCGTCGGCGTCGAACACCACCGCGGCCAAGCAGGGCAAGACGGCCAAGCAGCACAAGGCCACCACCACCACGGTGACACCCAGCGCGGTAACCGTCGCCGTCCTCAACGGCACCTCGACCAACAATCTCGCCGCTGACGTGCTGGGCAAGCTGACCACCGTCGGGTACAAGCAGGGCACCAAGCAGAACGCCACCGAGACCGGCGTCACCTCCACGATCGTCGGCTACACCGCGCCGAGCTATCGCGCCGACGCGCTGGCGGTGGCCAAATCGCTGAACCTGGGTTCGGCCTCGGTCCAAGGGGTCAGCCAGGGCGATCGCGCAAAGGTCTGCGGCAGCACCACGGCGTGTACGACGCAGGTCATCGTCACCGCCGGCTCCGACCTGGCCCAGAGCGGCTGACGGCGACCCTGCGGCCGTGCTGAGCCCGCGCCGCGGCGTCAACGGCTGAGCCGCGATTCGCCCTCACCCGTCTCGCCGCTACTCTCTTCCGTCCGATGTCCGCCATGAAGGATCTCCTCGACCTCCCCTCGCGCACCGAGAAGCCCCGCCAGGAAGGGTTGACCCACGTCCTCGACCGCGGTCTCTCGGTGAGCGACATCGACGGCCTGATGGAGATCGCGGGCGACTACATCGACATCGTCAAGCTCGGCTGGGGCACCGCGGTGGCCACCGGCAACCTGGAGGCCAAGCTGGCCCGCTACAAGGAGCACGGCGTCACGGTGATGTTCGGCGGCACGCTCACCGAGCTGGCCATCGCCCAGAACCGGCTCGATCGCCTGGTCGCCTGGCTCAAGGAGCTGGGCCTTGACCACATCGAGCTCTCCGACGGCACGCTCAACATCGAGTTCGACCGCAAGCTCGAGCTGATCACCCGCCTGGCCGAGGAGTTCACCGTCCTCTCCGAGGTCGGCTCCAAGGACGACACCCGCATCATGGCCCCCTACCGCTGGGTCGAGCAGATGCGGGCCGAGCTCGAGGCCGGCGCGTGGAAGGTGATCGCCGAGGGCCGCGAGAGCGGCGCCGTGGGCATCTTCCGCCACGACGGGGAGGTGCGCCAGGGGCTCGTCGACGAGATCCTGCACGGCATCCCCGGCGACAAGATCATGTTCGACGCTCCGCGCAAGGAGCAGCAGGTGTGGTTCGTGCGCCGGCTCGGTCCCGACGTCAACCTCGGCAACATCACCCCCGAGGACGTCCTCTCGCTCGAGACCATCCGGGTGGGGCTGCGCTCGGACACCGCGGTCGCCGAGCTCAATGACTGATGTAGGCCGCGCCGGGCGCAACTAGCCGTGGACCTCGGCCTGGGCGGAATCCGGCTGGCTCGCCACGGCGAGACAAACGACAACCTTCCTCCCTTCCGCTTCCAGGGCTGGACCGACACCCCGCTCAACGACACCGGCCGTCGCCAGGCGCACGAGCTGGCCGAGAAGGTGGCCGGCGACGGGGTTGCCTCGCTGTGGGCGTCCGATCTCAGCCGAGCGCGCGAGACGGCCGAGATCGTCGGCGAGCGCATCGGGATGACCCCCACGCTCGACGCCCGCCTGCGCGAGGGGGCGCGCGGCCGCTGGGAGGGCCATCTCATGCAGGACGTCGAGCGCTCCGAACCCGAGCTCTACGCCGCCTGGCGCCGCGGCGGCGCGCTGTTCCGCTTCCCCGAGGGCGAGTCGCTGCTCGAGCACCAGCAGCGCGTCACCGCGGCTCTGCACGAGATCCACACGGCGGGTCCCCTACCGGCGCTCGTCGTCTGCCACGGCGGCAGCATCCGCGTGATGCTGTGCGCCGCCGACCCGCGCGGGCTCGACGCCTTTCACACCTTCGACGTGCCGAACGTGGCGGTGGTTCCGCTGTGAGTCGCGCGCCGGTGGCGGCCTTCGTCGCGCTGGTCATCGCCACGGTGGCGGCGTTCTTCTTCACCCAGCACCTGAAGGTGACCACGCCGCTCATCCAGGGCAGCCCGGCGCCGGTGCCGAGCACGATCAACCCGGTGCACGGCGGCAGGTGCGTGCGCCGCAACGGCAAGGGGATGCTCGTGCCCACGAACTACCGGCAGATGCAGATCTCCTTCTACCTCCAGAACCGCTCGGACGACGTCACCGTCCAGATCGTTCACGACGACCAGGTGGTGCGGACCATCGGCAACAACGTGTTCATGCGCGCCCGACCTCCCAAGCGTCACAAGTTCACCTGGGACGGGCGCCTCGCCGACGGGTCGATCGCGCCCGCGGGCACCTATTACGTCAAGGTCTCCCTGCTGCACCAGGCCCGGGAGCTGATCATCTCCAACAGCACCGCCGCGCGCCCCGTCACGGTCGAGACGACCCGGCCCCAGGTCAGCGTGACCGGCGTGACCCCGGCGAGGATCACGCCCGGCTCCGGCGCGCCGGCGACGATCCACTACACCGGCACCGGCACTCTGCGCCCGCGCATCCTCGTCTTCCGCATCCGCCCCGGCCGGCCCCCTGAGCAGGTCAAGAACTTCGCGGCGACCACCAGGTCGGGGTCCAGCGCCTGGGACGGGACGCTGAGCGGCGGCAGGCCGGCGCCTTCCGGGACCTACCTGATCGCGGTGCGGGTCATCGACAAGGCGTGCACCACCGGGACCTCGCCGGTGTCCGCCGCCGGCGCCCCGCACGCCGTCGTGACGGTCGGGTAGCCCCGTACCGTTCCCGGTGTGACCGCGTACCTCAAGCGGCTGGTCTCGTCGCTGGCGGCCTATCAGGTCGCCGACATCGTCTCCAAGTTCATCGCCGTGATCCTGCTGCCGGTCTACACCCGGTACGTCTCGCCGCAGGGCTACGGCGTGGTCGAGCTGCTCGCCAACGGCGTGATTCTCGTCAGCATCCTTGTCCGTTTCGGGATGATCGAGGCGTTCCTGCGCTTCTACTTCACCGACTCAGACCAGGAACGCCGCGACGCGCTGGCCCGGCGCGCGGTCGCCTTCCTGCTCATCGCCACCACGATCGTGTCGCTGATCCTGGCCGTGTTCGCGGCCCCGATCAGCAAGGTCGTCCTGGGCTACCGCGACCCCACGACGATGCGGATCGCCGTCCTGGGGCTGTGGACGTTCACCAACCTGGAGCTCGCCTACGGCCTGTTGCGCGTCGACGAGCGGCTGCGTCTGTACGCGGTCGCGTCGGTGAGCAACGTGCTGCTGACCGTCGCGGCCTCGGTGGTCTTGGTGGTGGTGCTCGGCAAGGGCGCCCGCGGCCTGCTGCTGGGCAACTACGGCGCGTCGACAGTGGTGCTGTTCGCGCTGTGGTTCAAGCTGCGCCACCGCCTGCGCCCGCGCCGAGCGCACGTGGAGGAGATGGGTCAACTGCTGCGCTTCGGGCTGCCCACCGTCCCCGCGGAGGCCTCGGTGTACGCGCTGAGCATCGTCGACCGCTACTACATCTATCACCACCGCAGCCCGGCCATGGCGGGGCTGTATTCGATCGCGATCAAGCTGGCCGGGGCGGTGGCATTCATCGTGCGCGCGTTCCAGTACGCGTGGCCGCCGCTGGCCTACTCGGTCACCGATGACCGCGAGGCCGGCCGCCTGTATGGCCTGGTGACCACGTACTACCTGCTGGTGAGCGGTTGGGTGGTGGCCGGATTGGCCCTCGAGGCCCGCTGGATACTGCGGCTGCTGGCGGCGCCGACGTTCTACGAGGCCTACAAGGCGCTGCCGTGGGTCGCGCTGGGGTGGGCGCTGTATGGGCTGTGGGTGGTGTTTTTGGCGGTGGCCGGGCGCGCCAAGGTGACCGAACGCAACTTCCCGGCAGCGATCGCCGGACTGGTCGCCAACGTGATCCTGCTGGTGGTCCTGGTGCCGCCGCTGGGGCTCGCGGGCGCCGGCCTGGCGCTATGCGGCGCGTACGTGGTGATGCTGGGCATCATGCACCTGCTCACCCGCCACGCCTTCCCGGTGGCCTTCGAATGGCGCCGGCTGGCACAGCTGACACTGATTGTGGGCGGCCTTGCGGCCGCCGGGGAATTGGCCCTGCCGACCTCGGGCGTCGTCGGCTTCATCAGCCGCGCGGCGGTGTGGGCGGTGATCCCGCCGGTCCTGCTGGCCACCGGCTTTGCCCACGGCGCCGAGCTTTCGCAGGCCCGTGCCCTCCTGGGCCGTCTGCGCGGGTGGGCGGGGCCGGGTTCCGATCCCGCCGAGGGCAAGACGTGAGGCGTCTCGTGGTGAGTGCGTGCTGACCCGCCCCTCCGTGACCGTCGTCATGCCCTTCGCCGGCAACCGGGCCGAGGCCGACGCGGCGCTGGGCGCGCTGCGCGCCCTGCACACCGGGCCCGGCGACGAGCTCATCCTCGCCGACAACGCGGGCGTGGCGGCGCTCGCCGAGGGGGTGACGGTGGTCGAGGCCACCGGCGAGCAGTCACCGTCGCACGCGCGCAATGCGGGGGCCCAGCGCGCCCGGGGCGACTGGATCCTGTTCCTGGACGCCGACTGCCGCGCCCCGGCCGACCTCCTGGACCGCTTCTTCGCCCAGGACGTTCCCGACGACGTGGGCGCGGTGGCGGGGGCAGTGGTCCCCGCCGCGGGATCCGGATCCCGCCCGCAAGGGCTGGCCGTCCGCTACGGCGCTGCCAAGAGCTTCTTGGACCAGGAGGCGCACCTGGCCCACCCCTTCATGCCCCGTGCGGTCGCGGCCAACCTGCTGGTGCGCCGCGCGGCGTTCGAGGCCATCGGCGGCTTCTATGAGGGCGTACGCGCCGCCGAGGACACCGACTTCTCGTGGCGGCTGCAGCGCGCCGGCTGGCGGCTGGAGGGTCGCCGGGACGCCGAGGTGGAGCATCGCTACCGCACCACCGTGCGCGACCTGCGCCGGCAGTGGCGAGGCTATGCGGCGGGGCGGGCCTGGCTGGGCCGCCGCTACGACGGCTTCGCGCCCCAGTCCGCGCTGGCGCGGGCGGCGGGGCGGGTGCTGCATCGGCGGTCGGGCCCCACCGCGCCCGCGCGGCCGACGCCGCAGGTCCCGGGCGGGGCGCCCGCCGTGGGGCCGCTCGATCGCGGCCGCTTCCTCGCCCTGGATGCCGTGCTGGGGCTGGAGGAGCTGGCGGGGTTTGCCTTGTCCAACCGTCCGCGCCGCGAGGGGCGCGCCCCGGCCCGCGTGGTCCTCGTCGCCGACCGCTTCCCCGCGCCCGACGACCCGCTGGCCGACTTCGCGCTGACCTTGGCCGGCGCGCGCGTCGAGGCCGCGGCACGCCCCGAGGCGCTGGGGCGGCGGGCCGCCCAGGGGCTGACCATCGACTACCGCGAGGACGACGGCGCCGGCGCGCGGCTTCTGGCGCTGGCGCGGCTGCTGGTCTGCCACCCGCTTCGCTGTGGCCGCGACCTGGTCGGCCGCCGCGCCGGGGCCCCCACCCTCGCCGCGCTGGCCCCCGCGGTGGTCCGCCTGGCCCGGGACGGCGACGCCCGGGTGCACCCCCTGGGCGGCGAGGAGGCGCGCGCCGTCGCGGTGCGCCTGGCGCGACTGGCCGGCCGTCGGCTGGAGACCTGATGCGCGTCCACCTGGTCGACCCGCCCGCGTTCACGCCGCCCTATGACCACGCGCTCGCCGCCGCCCTGGGCCGCGCCGGCGCTGATGTGCAGCTGATCACCAGTCGCTTTGCCTATGGCGCCGTGCCCGACCCCGACGGCTACGCGCGGCGCGAGCTGTTCTATCGGCGGGCGGTGGGCGCGGCAGGCTCGCGCACGCGCCGGCTGAGCAAGCTCGCCCTCCACGTCCCCGAGATGCTGCGCTACCGCGGAGTCGCCGCCGACGCCGACGTCGTGCACTTCCAGTGGCTGACGACGCCCGTGCTCGACATCCACCTGCTGCCGCGACGTCCCATCCTGCTCACCGCGCACGATCTGCTCCCCCGCGAGCCCCGCCCCGGTCAGCTGGCCGCCCAGCGACGGCTGCTCGAGCGTGTCGACGCCGTCATCGTGCACTCCGAGTACGGGCGCGGCCAGCTGGTGGACGGTCTCGGGCTGGACGCCGACCGGGTCCACGTGATCCACCACGGCGCCTTCGCGCATGCCGTGAGCGCGCCGCGGGCGCCGCTGCCGGCGGAGCTGTCGGGGGCGGACGGCCCCGGTGGGCGGCCGGTCGTGCTGTTCGCCGGCCTGCTGCGCCCCTACAAGGGGCTCGACACGCTCCTGGAGGCCTGGCGCCGGGTGACGGGCGCCGAGCTGTGGATCGCCGGGCGGCCGATGATGGACATCGCGAGGCTCCGGGCCCTCGGGGGGGACGGCGTGCGGTGGGTACCCCGCTTCGTCTCAGACGGCGAGCTGGCCGCGCTGCTCGAGCGCGCCGACGTCGTGGTGCTCCCCTATGCGCGCACGCAGCGCTTTGACCAGTCGGGCGTGCTGGCGACCGCGCTGGCGTTCGGCAAGGCACTGGTGGTCACGGACATCGGAGGGTTCTCGGAGATCGCCGCCATGGGGGCGGCGCGGCTGGTGGCGCCCGACGATCCGGCGGCGCTCGGCGGCGCGCTAGCGGACCTGCTGGCCGCTCCCGCGGAGCGCGAGCGACTGGGCGCAGCGGCGCTGTCCGCTGCGCGCGGACCGTACTCCTGGGACGCGGCCGCGCAGGCGACGCTGTCGCTCTACGGGCGCGTCACGGCTACGGGCTCGTGAGCACGGGCTGGCGCCGGGCGACCTCGTCGCGCACGACCGGCGCGACCTTGGTCCCGAACAGCTCGATCGAGCGCATCACATCCGCGTGGGCCACGGCGCCGACGCTCATCTGGCCGACGTAGCGGGTGTTGTGAAACAGCTCGTGCTCGAACAGGATCTTCTCGGCCACCTGCTCGGGCGAGCCGGCGGCCACGGCGCCGCGCGGCGAGCGCAGCGCCTGGTATTCCTCGCGCCCGGACGGCGGCCAGCCGCGCTCGCGGCCGATCCGGTTCATCATCGCCAGATAGGAGCCGGCAAAGGCGCTGTCGGCGGCCTGCGAGGTCACCCCCACGAACGCATGGGTGTTGATGGCCAGCGGCAGGGCTGCGGCGTCGTGGCCCGCCTCGGCCGCCGCGTGGCGATAGAGGGCGACCAGCGGCGCGAAGCGCTCGGGCTGGCCGCCGATGATCGCCAGCGTCAGGGGTAGGCCCAGCACGCCCGCGCGGACGACCGACTGCGGCGAGCCGCCGACCGCCACCCACACCGGTAGCGGGTCCTGCACCGGGCGTGGGTAGACGCCCGCCTCGCGAAGCGATGGGCGTAGACGGCCGGACCACGTCACGCGTTCCTGGGAGCGGATGGCCAGCAGCAGGTCCAGCTTCTCGGCGTAGAGCTCATCGTAATCGTCGAGGTCGTAGCCGAACAGCGGGAAGGACTCGATGAACGAGCCGCGCCCCGCCATGATCTCGGCGCGCCCACCCGAGAGCAGGTCAAGTTCGGCGAACTGCTGGAAGACGCGCACGGGGTCGTCGGAGCTGAGGACGGTCACCGCGCTGGAGAGGCGGATGCGCTCGGTCCGCGCCGCGATCGCCGCCAGGGCGACGACGGGGGCGGAGATGAGGAAGTCGGGACGGTGGTGCTCGCCAATGGCGAACACGTCCAGGCCCACCTGCTCGGCCAGTTCGGCCTCTTCCATGAGGTCGCGCATGCGCTGCTCCGGGCTGACGCCCGAGCTGAGATCGGCAAAGGTGGCAAGTCCCAGTTCCATGACCGGAGGAGCAGGATAGCAAGGTAGTTGCGCAGACAACTAATTATCTGTCGCACTCGCGCTGAGAGCCTCAACTTTGTGTGTGATCGGTCGACCCTAGGAGGTATGGGTCCCGCCCAGTCCCCCGTCCCACCCGCTGAGCTCGATTTCGCCCCTGGTCTCATCGCCCCGTGGCACGCGGCATCCGCCGCCACCACGGATGAGGCGGTCCTCACCGCGATGCGGATCCTCATCGTCGACGACCAGGCGTTCAACATCGCCGTGATCAGCGGCCTGCTCCGCGAGGCCGGATACGAGGACATCACCAGCACCCGCGACCCTCGCAGCGTTCCCGAGGTGTGCGCCGCCGAGCGCCCCGACCTCGTCCTGCTCGACTTCCACATGCCCGGGATGACCGGCCTGGACGTGCTGGGCTCGATCGCTCGCCTCATCCACGGCGCCGAGAGCCTGCCCGTCCTGGTCGTCACCTCAGACCCCAGCTCCCAGCGCCGCTACGACTGCCTCGCGGCGGGCGCACGTGACTTCCTGACCAAGCCGATCGACCAGATCGAGCTCCTGCTGCGGGTGCGCACCCACCTGCTCACCCGCCACCTCCAGCGCCACGCCGAGCGCCGCGCCGACGAGCTCGACGACGCCGTTCGCGCCCGCACCGTCGAGCTCGAGGAGGCCCGCCTCGAGAGCCTCACCATCCTGGCCGCCGTCTCGGAGTACCACGACGACGACACCCACCAGCACACGCAGCGCGTCGGCGCCACCGCGGCGCGCCTGGCCCAGGTGCTCGGCATGCCCAAGGCCTTCGTCAACGAGATCCGCCGCGCCGCACCGCTGCACGACCTCGGCAAGGTCGCCATCCCGCAGCAGATCCTGCTCAAGCCCGGGCCCCTCACCGACGACGAGCGCGCCGAGATGATGCGCCACGTCCACTTCGGCGCCCAGATGCTCGCCACCGCCCGCTCCCCGATCCTGCGCCTGGCCGCGCAGATCGCGGTCAGCCACCACGAGCGCTGGGACGGCAACGGCTACCTGGCCGGCTTGGTCGGCGAGGACATCCCGCTCTCGGGCCGGATCACCTCCGTCGCCGACGTCTTCGACGCCCTGACCCACGAGCGGCCCTACAAGGCGGCGTGGGAGCGCGAGCGGGCGCTGGAGGAGATCATCTCGCAGGCGGGGCGCCAGTTCGACCCGGCTGTCACCGACGCCCTGCTGAAGCTGGACTTCGACGCCCTGGACGAGGGCGCCGCCAGCGTTCACGGCTGAGCGCTCCTCTCGCGGCCGGCCCTCGGCGTCTGCCCTGGGTATCAGCGAACGTAACGGCGGGCTCTCGAAGGACAGGCTTGGACCGGATCGCCGGTCCCGCTGATTACTAAAGCTATCGGGACTGGCTCCGGGTTGTCCCCTGATGCGAACTGCGGGATGACCCGGATGGCCGGCGGGGCGTGCTCCGGCACGCTGGGCAGTGATCACCGATCCCTGAGCAACGAAGAGGTGCGCGATGTTCACCAAGGTCATCTGGGCCACCGATGGATCCGAGCACGCCGACCGCGCGATGGCTCACGCGGTTGGCGTGGCCAAGCGCGACGGCGCCGACCTGCTTGTCGTGCACGTCGTCGAGAAGCTGGTCAGCAGTCGTGCAGCCGGTCTGGACGCGTTCGCCAACGAGGACGAGATCAGGGCCAAGATCGAGGGCCAGGCCGCCGCCATTGCCGCGGAGGGAGACCTCGCCATCAGCGTCGAGATCACCGCCGGCCAAGGCAACCGCATCGGCGACCGTCTCGCCGAGGTCGCCGAGGAGGCCGGCGCTGACCTCATCGTCGTCGGCACCCGGGGTCACGGGGCGGTCGGGGCACTGATGCTCGGCAGCGTGACCCTGCGCCTCATGCACGTGTCGCACGTCCCGGTCCTCGCCGTGCCGCCCAGCATGGCGAGCGAGACGGCGAGCCCCAGGGAGACCGCCGGCTCGCCGGCGTGACCGTTGATGACCGTCATGCCCGCCGCCCCCTCGGTCCCGTCCGCGCTCGTCGACCTCAGTCGCGAGGAATGTCTCCGGCTGCTCGGCACGGCCGCGGTGGGGCGAGTCGTGGTGCTGACCGCCGCTGAGACCCCGGTGATCCGCCCGGTCAACTTCGTCTTTGACGAGCGCTCACAGTCGGTGGTGTTCCGCTGCAGCGGGGGCACGAAGCTGATCAGCCTGCTCGGCGCCGCGAGGGCCTGGTTCGAGGTCGACGAGATCGATCCCGCGCGGCGGACGGGGTGGAGCGTCATCATCGCGGGGGTGACCGAACCCGTGACCCAGCGCCACGAGGTGGCGCGCCTGGAGCGCCTGGCGCTGCATAGCTGGGTCGCCGGCTCCGACGCCCACTGGATCCGCGTCCGTGCCCGGGTGGTGTCAGGCCGTCGGATCGAGGCGCCGACGTCCGGCGCTGCGTAGTTGCATGCGTCGAGAGTGCGGCGCCCTCGCGATGACGGCGCGTACAGGATGGGCTGCATACTGCTGATGTCCCCCTGGCCTACTTGACCCCCGGAGGCGCCGCACCATGATTCTCATCGCCTATGACGGCTCCGACGACGCCAAGGCCGCGATCGAGCGCGTCGCCGAGCTGGTGTCAGGCCAGCCGGCCGTCGTCGTGACGGTCTGGGAGCCCTACGTCAAGCTCCTCACGCGTTATCCCGCGGCCGGCGGGCTCGTTGCAGGCGAGGACTTCGAGGCGATCGACAAGGCCAGCCGCAGCGCCGCCGACGAGGCGGCCGAGGAGGGAGCGGCGTTGGCGCGCACACACGGCATCGAGGCGTCCGCCCACAGCGTTGCCCACGGGGTCTCCATCGCCGAGACGCTGCTCAACGAGGCCGACCGCGTCAATGCGAGCGCGATCGTGGTCGGTTCACGCGGTCTCGGTGGGCTGGGCTCGGTGCTCCTGGGCAGCGTCTCGCACGCGCTCCTGCAGCACGCCGACCGGCCTGTCGTGATCGTCCCGTCGCCCAAGGTGGCCAAGGAGCGAAACGAGAAGCGCCGAGGCGGGGACGACTCGGCGGGGTGAGGCCGATCGGGTCCGGGAGCTAGGCGAGGCCGCGCGCCCGGCGGCGGCGCCGGCGCTCCAGGCGCAGCCCGACGTTGACGGCGAGGTCGAGCGCCACGACGAGGATCGGTGGCCACGAGGCCC
This sequence comes from uncultured Actinomycetota bacterium, assembly GCA_963708835.1. Taxonomy (GTDB): domain Bacteria; phylum Actinomycetota; class Thermoleophilia; order Solirubrobacterales; family Solirubrobacteraceae; genus Palsa-465. The sequence continues at coordinate 1,462,654 of CAVPUB010000007.1, forward strand.
CGAACCCGTCGTGGAGCTGCCCGAAGAACAGGATCACGGCCCAGCATCCGACGAACGTGCCGATGACCGTCGCGAAGCTGATGGTTCCACTCAGCCAGGGCGTCCCGACGTAGTCGAGGAACGCGCTCTCGTCGTACGCCGTCGGCTCGTTGGCGTGGTGAGCGCCGTCGAGCGACATTCCCCGGTACCCGCGTCGCGTGGGCGGACCAGGCACTGAGGATGTGGTGCCCATTTCGGGGCACGGCCAAACGGCGACGGGCCGCTGTGCGGCACAATCCTGCGCCGTGACGCTCCTCAAGACCGCGTTCTGGGCCTCAGCGGGCCTGCTGGTCTACACCCACGCCGGCTACCCGGCCGCCCTGGCCGCCCTCGATCGGCTCCGGGCGCGGGCCCGCACGCCCCACGAAGCGCCCACGCCCCTCGCTGACGCGCAGCTGCCCGGCGTCTCGGTGATCGTCGCCGCCTACGCCGAGCAGGCGGTGATCGCCGATCGTGTCGCCAACCTGCGCGCGCTGGACTACCCGGCGGACCGGCTCGAGGTCATCGTCGCCTGCGACGGCTCGCCCGACGACACCGCCCAGAGTGCCCGCGCCGCGGGGGCCGACGTGGTCCTGGACCTTCCGCGCGGCGGCAAGGTCCGCGCCCAGGACGCCGGCGTGCGCCACGCTCGCCACGAGATCACGGCCTTCTCGGACGCCAACGTGGCCTGGGCGCCCGACGCGCTGCGGCGCCTCGTCGCGCCGTTCGCCGATCCTCAGGTCGGCTACGTCTGTGGCCAGGTGCAGTTCGTCAACGAGCGCGGGACAAACCAGGAGGGCCTGTACTGGCGCTATGAGATGGCGGTGCGCGCGCTCGAGTCCCGCCTGGCCTCCGTGACCGGCGGCAACGGCGCCATCTACGCCACCCGTCGCCACTCCTACATCGTCGTCGACCCGATCATGGGTCACGACCTGTCGTTCCCCTTCAACATGGTCAAGCGCGGCTGGCGGGCGGTGTACGAGCCGGCGGCGCGGGCGACCGAGAAGATGGTGCCCTCGATCGAGGGCGAGTTCCGGCGCAAGCGGCGGATGATGAGCCACGGCTGGCCGATCATGGTCCGCGGCGGAATGCTCTCGCCGCGCGGCTACGCGCCGGGGTACGCCGCCATGATCGTCTCGCACCGGGTGCTGCGCTACGCCTCACCGTTCCTGCACGTCGCCGCCCTGGCCGCGGGGATCGCCCTCATCGGCCGAGGCTGGGTCTACGCGGCGGCGACCGTCCTCCAGGCCGGCCTGCTCGCCGCCGCGCTGACCGCGCGGGTCCTGCCGCTGCGCCCGCTGCTGGTGGCGCGCTACTACGTGCTCACCACCGCCTCGCTCGCCGCCGGCCTGTGGGACTGGCTGGCCCATGGCACCCACGTGGGCTGGGACGCCGCGGAGGGCACGCGATGACGGTCAAACGGGCCCTCGACATCGCCATCGCCCTGCCCCTGGCGATCATCACCGCGCCGTTGGTGGCCGTCCTGGCGTTCGCGGTACGACTCGAGTCCCGGGGCGGTCCCATCTACCGCCAGACCCGCGTGGGCCAGGACGGGTCGCTGTTTGACATCTACAAGCTGCGCACGATGGTGCACGGCGCCGAGTTCACCGGCGCGGGCCTGGCCATCGCCGCGGGCGACGCGCGCATCACGCGCACCGGCGCGGTCCTGCGCCGTTACTCGCTCGACGAGCTGCCGAACCTGTGGAACGTCCTGCGCGGCGACATGTCGATCGTCGGGCCACGCCCGACGCTCAAGGCGCAGGTGGACCAGTACACCGAGCGCCAGCGCGGCCGGCTCGCGGTCAAGCCCGGGATCACCGGCTGGGCCCAGATCAACGGCCGCGCCTCGCTGCCGTGGCCTGAGCGGATCGAGCTCGACCTCTGGTACGTCGAGCACCGCTCGCTGGCGCTCGACCTGCAGATCCTGAAGCGGACGCTCGGCCAGGTGCTCCGCGGCCACGGCATCTACAAGGGGGCCACGGGCGGATGGCAGCCACCCCCGCAGACGTAGCCGTCCTGCTCACCGGCGTGGGCAAGCGCTACACGCTGGTGTCGGTGTTCGCCCAGCACGCGGTGACGGTCGCCGCCGACCCCAACCCGCTGGCCCCGGCACAGTACGCCGCGCATCACCGGCGCTCGGTCCCGCGCTTCGACGACCCCGCCTATGTCCCGGCCCTCCAGGAGCTGTGCGCGGAATTCGGCGTGGGGGCGGTGGTGCCGCTCACCGACCTGGATCTGGAGATCCTCGGACACGCTCGCCAGGCGGGCCAGCTGCCCGCGTTCGTCCCTGACGGAGACGTTGCGCGTGCGACGTTTGACAAGTACGAGACCCACCGGCTGCTGGAGCGCCTGGAGCTCCCCTCGCCGCCCACGGTGCTCCCGGGCGAGCCCGTCGACAGCTACCCCGTGATGATCAAGCCCCGGTGGGGCTCGGGAGCGCGGTCCATCCACCTCGCCCGCGACGCGCGCGAGGCCGAGTTCCTGGCCGAGTACATCCGCGAGCCGGCGATGGTCCAGCGGGCCATGCAGGGGCCGGAGTTCTCGATGGATTGCCTGTCAGATCTCGAGGGCCGCTGCCTCAACGTGATCCCGCGCACCATGATCGAGTCGCGCGGCGGGGAATCGATCAAGGGCACCGTGATCGCCGACGAGGAGCTCATGGACCTCGGGCGCCGCGTCGTCGAGGCGCTGGGCTGCCGGGGCCCGTGCACCGTGCAGGCGTTCCGCGACGAGGAGATCGGCTTGGGCATCACCGACGTCAACACCCGCTTCGGCGGCGCCTGCCCGGCTCACCTGTATGCCGCGCTTCCCGGCCGCACCTACCCCGAGCTGATCGTGCGCATGGCGCGCGGCGAGCGCCTCGAGCCCCACATCGGCGAGTTCCGCGACGGCGTCACCTTCACCCGCTACTACTGGCAGCTCGAGCTCGACGACGAGCTGCGGCCGACGGGACGCGATCTGATCGCGACCCCATCCCCACCCGTCCCCGCGCCGGCAGACACTTAGCCAAGGCTCTAACGATTCCCGGTACTCTTAGTGCTGTGGCTATTACTGTCACCCAGCTGACAGCGTTCCTGGCGGTCGTGCGCGGTGGCTCGGTGACGGCTGCGGCCGACGAGCTGGTGGTCACGCAGCCGTCGGTCTCCTCGGCGATCTCGGCGCTCGGGCGCGAGGTGGGCTGTGAGCTGTTCGAGCGCGCCGGGCGCGGGATCCGTCTCACCGACGCGGGGAGCGCCTTCGCCCCGTACGCCGCCGACGTCATCGGGCTGCTCGAACGGGGCCGGCGCGCGGCCCGCGAGGCGTCGTCGGCCAGCGGCCGGCGGCTGCGCATCGCCGCCGTCACCACGGCCGCCGAGTCCTTCGTGCCGCAGATGATGCGCGACTTCGCGCAGGCCCATCCTGATGTCGACCTCACCCTCGAGGTGGGCAACCGCGCCCATGTGATCGAGTCAGTCCTGCGCCATAGCGCCGATCTGGCCATCTCCGGCACGCCGCCCGGCGATGACCGGCTCCTGGCCGAGCCGCTGGGCGAGAACCGGATCGTCTGCATCACCGCGCCCGAGGACCCGGCGACGCTGGGCAAGCCCCACACCGCCGCCGAGCTGGTCGGCCGCCCGTGGCTGCTGCGCGAGCCCGGCTCGGGCACGCGCGCGCTCAACGAGCAGTTCCTGGCCGACCGCGAGCTGACCCCGCGGGTCCTGGAGCTGGGGTCAAACGGCGCGATCAAGCAGGCCGCGCGTGCCGGCCTGGGCATCTCGCTGCTCTCACGGGCCGCGGTCGAGGCCGAGTTGGCCAGCGGTCAGCTGGGCGAGATTCCGTTGCGCGACGCCCCGCGCGCCCGGCCGTGGTACGTGCTGCGCTCGGCGGTGGGACCGGCGCGGCCGGTGGTGCAGGAGCTCCTGGACCACCTGCGCCCGGGTTAGGCCGCCGGGAGCGGCGACGGGGCGGACGCGGGCTGGTCGGCGTCGGCGCGCGCTCCGTTGGCCCCCAGGGCCACCGCCGCCCGTGCGGTGACCAGCTGGTAGAGCACCAGCAGCTGGGTCACCGCCAGCGGCTCTGACCGATGCAGGTCGGTGCCGACCGTGAACTCGCCCAGCCGATCGGTGCGCAGGTGACTGGCGAAGTGCAGGCGGTCCCAGATCGCCTCCTCGAACGCGGCGCTGCGGCCCGGGTCGATCGTCCCGGGGACCCACAGCTCGGTCTCGGAGCCCCGTTGGGCCATCCGGACCCCGCTGTCGCCCTCCGTGAGCGCGGGCAGGTCGGGATGGGCCAGCCCCGGACGCATCACGAGCTTGGCGTCCAGGTGCTCGGGGTCGCCGCGGTCGCCGGGCATGAAGGAGATCACGATGTCCGCATGGCGGCGCTGCGGGCGGATGAACGTCTCGGCATCGGCCTCGCGCCGGTCCAGCTCGGCCAGCACCTCGTCGGTGGTGTAGCCGCGGCGGCTGCAATCGCGCTGCACCTTCCAGCGGCGTCGCAGGTCCTCGGGAGGGTCCAGGAAGATCCGCACGTCGTAGGTGTCGCGCATCGCCGGGGTGTGGAAGCCCAGCATCCCCTCGACGATCGTGAACTGGGCCGGGGTGATGTGCTCGGCCGGCGCCAGCGCGCCGTCCCGGTGGCGGTAGACGGGCTTGAGGATCGGTTCGCCGCCGCGGAGGTGGACGAGGTGCTGTTCGAGGATGTCCAGGTGGTTGGACTCCGGGTGCAGCGGCGTCACCCCGAGCTCGCCGCGCTGGGCCCGCGTGTATCGGTGGTAGTGGTCGCCGTCGATGTGGGTGACCTGCGCCTCGCCGAGGATCCGCACGAGCCCGCGCGTGAGCGTCGTCTTGCCGGTGGCGGAGTCGCCGCAGATTCCGAGGAGGATCGGCCGGGGCATCGGTGGCCAGCAGCGTACGGAGCGCCGCGCCCCACAACAACTCAAATCGGGTGGGAACGTATAGCGCGGTCTCTATGGCTGAAAGGCAAATCAGTCTTTGACGTCTATGCCGATCCGGGCCTACCCTGCCGCGCATGCTCTCCACCGCTGACACCAACAGGGACCGCTGGGCCTCGGGCGTGACCCCGTACGCCGAGATGGGTTACTTCGATCCCGACTACGAGCCCAAGTCCACCGACGTCCTGGCCGCCTTCCGCATCACGCCGCAGCCCGGCGTCGACGCGGTCGAGGCGGCCGCCGCGGTGGCCGGCGAGTCCTCCACCGCCACCTGGACGGTGGTGTGGACCGACCGCCTCACCGATCACCGCCACTACCAGGCCAAGGCCTACGACGTCACCGCCGTGCCCGGCCGCCAGGGCGAGTACATCGCCAAGATCGCCTATGACCTCGACCTGTTCGAGGAGGGCTCGATCGCCAACATGACCTCCTCGATCATCGGCAACGTGTTCGGGTTCAAAGCGCTGCAGGCGCTGCGCCTGGAGGACCTGCGCATCCCGATCACCTACGTCAAGACCTTCCAGGGCCCGCCGCACGGCATCGTCATGGAGCGCGAGTACCTGGACAAGTTCGGGCGCCCGCTGCTGGGGGCCACGGTCAAGCCCAAGCTCGGCCTGAGCGCCAAGAACTACGGCCGCGTCGTCTACGAGGCGCTCCGGGGCGGCCTGGACTTCACCAAGGACGACGAGAACATCAACTCCCAGCCGTTCATGCGCTGGCGCGATCGCTACCTCTACTCCATGGAGGGCGTTAGCCGCGCCTCGGCGGCCAGCGCCGAGATCAAGGGCCACTACATGAACGTGACCGCGGCGACGATGGAGGAGATGTACGAGCGCGCCGAGTTCGCGCGCGAGCTGGGCAGCGTGATCATCATGATGGACCTCACCGTCGGCTACACGGCGATGCAGTCGATGTCGAAATGGGCGCGGCGCAACGGGATGATCCTGCACCTGCACCGCGCGGGCCACGGCACCTACACCCGGCAGAAGACCCACGGCGTCTCCTTCCGCGTCATCGCCAAGTGGTGTCGCCTGCTCGGCGTCGACCATCTGCATGCCGGCACCGTCGTCGGCAAGCTCGAGGGCGACCCGGCGATGATCGCCGGCTACTACGACACCCTGCGCCTGGACCACGTCCCCGAGAACCCCGAGCATGGGATCTACTTCGACCAGGACTGGGCGTCGCTGCCCGCGGTCATGCCCGTCGCCTCCGGCGGCATCCACGCCGGCCAGATGCATCAGCTGCTGCGCTATCTGGGAGAGGACGTCATATTGCAGTTCGGCGGCGGGACCATCGGGCACCCGATGGGCATCGCCGCCGGCGCGACCGCCAACCGTGTCGCCGTCGAGGCGATGATCCAGGCGCGCAACGAGGGCCGCGACTACTTCTCCGAAGGCCCCGACATCCTCGAGCATGCCGCCCGCGGCTGCCCCGAGCTCGACGCCGCGCTGCAGGTCTGGAAGGACGTCACCTTTGACTTCCAGTCCACCGACACGCCCGACTACGTCGTCACGCCCACCCTCGGCTGAAAGGTCCGCCCATGCGCGTCACCCAGGGAGCGTTCTCGTTCCTCCCCGACTTCACCGATGATCAGATCGCGGCCCAGATCCGCTACGCGTTGGACAAGGGGTGGTCGATGAGCGTCGAGTACACCGACGACGCCCACCCGCGCAACTCCTACTGGGAGATGTGGGGACAGCCGTACTTTGAGCTGCTGCCCGAGGACTACGAGGTCGTGCTGGGTGAGGTCCGGGCCTGCCGTGAGGCCCACCCCGACCACTACGTCAAGCTGATCGCCTACGACGCCCGGCGCGGGCGTCAGACCACGGCGCTCAGCTTCGTCGTCAATCGGCCGTCGGTGGAGACGGCTTTTTCAACCGAACGCGCCGACATCCATGACCGGGTCGTCCGCTACCGGCTGGCCCCGACCCGATGACGGCGCTGCAGGCGGTGGCCGTGGCCGAGGAGCTCGCGCCCGCGGTCGACATCGACATCGAGCCGGTGCTGGCCCAGCTCGACCGCGAGCTGGTGGCCCTGGCCCCGGTCAAGAGCCGCCTGCGCGAGATCGCCGCCCTGCTCGTCGTCGACGAGCTGCGCCGCCGCGCGGGGCTCACCTCCGCCCGGCCGACGCTGCACATGTGCTTCACCGGCAATCCCGGCACCGGCAAGACGACGGTGGCCATGCGCATCGCCGAGATCCTCTACCGCCTGGGCTATGTCAAGCGCAATCACGTGGTGGCGGTCACCCGCGACGACCTCGTGGGCCAGTACGTCGGTCACACCGCGCCCAAGACCAAGGAGGTCCTCAAGCGCGCCTACGGCGGGGTGCTGTTCATCGACGAGGCCTATTACCTCTACCGTCCCGAGAACGAGCGCGACTACGGAGTCGAGGCGATCGAGATTCTGCTTCAGGTGATGGAGAATGAGCGTGAGCGGCTGGTTGTGATTCTGGCCGGATACCGTGACCGGATGGACGAGTTCTTCGAGCTGAACCCGGGGATGGCCTCGCGCGTCGCCCACCACATCGACTTCCCGGACTACGGGACCGACGAGCTGCTGGCGATCGGGCGGCTGATGCTCTCGGAGGCCTCCTATGAGCTCACCCCCGGCGCGGAAGCCGCTCTGAGCGGCGAGCTGGCGCGGGGTGCGGCCCGCCCGGGGTTCGCTCACGCGCGCAGCGTGCGCAATGCGGTGGAGCGTGCCCGTCTGCGCCACGCCAGCCGGATCTACGACGCGGTGCGCTCCGGCGCGGCCGCCACGCCGCGTGAGCTGATGCGCATCGAGGCCCAGGACATCGCGTGATGCCGCGCCCGGTCATCCTCGGGGTCGTCGGCGACTCGGCGAGCGGGAAGACCACGATCAGTCGCGGGCTGGTCCGCGTACTGGGCGAGGAGAACGTCGCCCACATCTGCACCGACGACTACCACCGCTATGACCGCGCGCAGCGTGGCGAGCTGGGGATCACGCCGCTGCACCCCGACTGCAACCACATGGACATCATCGCCCAGCATCTGGGACACCTGCGCCGGGGCGAGCCGATCCTCAAGCCGGTCTACCGACACCAGGACGGCACCTTCGGGCCGGCGGTGCACGTGCGCCCGGAGCGCTTCACGATCATCGAGGGCCTGCTCGGCTATTACCGCCCGGCCATGCGCGAGGTCTACGACGTGCGCGTGTTCCTCGCGCCGCCCGAGCGGTTGCGCCGCCGCTGGAAGGTGGCCCGCGACTGCTCGCGCCGCGGCTACACCACCGACCAGGTGCTGGCCGAGCTCGATCGCCGCGAGCCCGACTCCGAGGCCTTCATCCGCCCCCAGCGCCACCACGCCGACATGCTGGTCTCCTTCCTGCCCCCGGCCGATGGCGACGACGACCACCTCGACGCCGAGCTCACCCTGCGCGACGGGCTGCCGCATCCCGACCTGGCGCCGTTCATCGACGGCCGGCCCGACGGCCTGGTGCTGATCGAGCGCGACGGCGAGCGGGTGTTGCAGATCCCGGGCCGGATCGAGCCCGGCCAGGCTGCCGCGATCGAGGAGGCGATCTGGGCCCGGATGCACTTCGCCACGCATCTGCGGGCGCGGCGGCTCGGCGAGTTCACCGTCGCAACCGACCTGCGCCGCTCCGAGGCGCTGGCGCTGGTCCAGCTGCTCATCCTCTATCACCTGGTCACCGCGCGGGCCACGGTGGCGCTCGGGGGCGACCGCGCCCGAGCGGACGCCGTCGCCGTGGGCTGAGCGGCGCGACGCGACCCTTAAGTCTTCGCTTAGGTGCGGTTGGGACCGGAGGCCGCCGCTGGCTAGGCTTTCCGTGTGATCGATTCGGGTGTCGTAGCCGCCACACAGGAAGTGGCAATCGCCTGGCTCGCGGAGGAGCGTCGTGTGGTCCAGGCGCTCCTGGTCGAAGTCGAGGGCTCCGCGCCCCTGCCGGTGGGAGCCATGATGGTGATCGACGACCAGGGCAACATCGAGGGCTCGATCACCGGGGGCTGCGTCGAGGGCGCGGTCGTCACCGAAGCCGAGGACCTGCTCGCCACCGGGTCGCCCGCCGCCGCGAAGCTGCTGCGCTACGGCATCTCCGACGAGCTGGCCGGCACGGTTGGGCTCATGTGCGGCGGCATCGTGCACATCCTCGTCTATGAGTTGACCGGAGAGACCGCCGAGGTGGAGCGCGCCGTGCTCGAGGCCCACGCCGATGGCCGGCCTGCTGCCGTGGCCACCCTGGTCGACGGTGACACCGCCGGGGCGCGCCTGGCCGTGATCGACAACACCCTCATCGGCTCGCTGCACCACACCGACCTGTTGGACCGCAACGTCGCGCGCGAGGCCCAGGGCCTGTTGGAGGAGGGCAAGACGACGCTGCGCCGCTTCGGCGCAGACGGCGCCACGCTGGGAGACGACCTGCGCGTCCACATCCGCTCCTATGCCCTGCCGCCGCAGATGTGGATCTTCGGCGCGATCGACTTCTCCGCGGCCCTGGCCCCGTTCGCCTCTCAGATCGGCTACGAGGTCACGATCACCGACGCCCGCGACCGCTTCGCGCGGGCCCGGCGCTTCTCGTCGTCGGCGAACGTGAAGGTCGGCTGGCCCCAGGACGTGATGGCCGACGTCGAGCTCGGGCCGCGCGACGCGGTGCTCGTCTTCACGCACGACCCCAAGTTCGACGAGCCCGCGCTCGTCGCCGCGCTGAAGACCAACGCGGGCTACATCGGCGCGCTCGGCTCCCGTCAGACGACGGCCGAGCGCGAGGAGCGCCTCAAGCGCGCGGGCGTGAGCGAGGCCGATCTCGCCCGCATCCATGCGCCATGCGGGCTGGACATCGGCAGCCGCACCGCCGAGGAGACGGCGGTGTCGGTGCTGGCCGAGATCATTGCCGCTCGTGCAGAGCGGGCGGGGTCGCCGCTGCGCCAGACCAGCGGGCCGATTCACGGACGCGATCGCGCCGAGGCCTGAGCAGCACCGCTCCTGAGATCGCGGCGAGCAGGGCGGTCGAGGCGATGACGATCCAGCCGTGCTGGAACGCACTGACCTGGGCCGCGCCGGTGTGCGGCGTGCCGATGACGGCGATGAGCACCGCGACGCCGACGGCAAGGCCGACCTGGCGCAGCATGTTGACGACGGCCGATCCCGTGGCGAAGGCACGCGGAGGCAGCGACGAGGCACCGGTGGACATGAACGTCGGCAGCGTCAGCCCGACGCCGATGCCGGTCATGAGCATCCCGGGCAGCATCTGGCCCACGTAGTCGGGATCGAGCCCGGCCCGCAGCGTCCACCAGACGGCGCCGGCGGCGTAGACGGTCGCCCCCGCGGCGATGACCCGCCCGGGCCCGTAGCGCGCGATGAGCCTGCCGGCGACCAGGAACGAGAACAGCGGCACCATCAATGGGCCCGGAGCGACGCCCAGGCCGGTCTGCAAGGCCGACCATCCCCAGACGTCCTGGCACCAGAGCACGAGCGACAGCAGCATTGCGCCGAAGGCGATCGAGAACACGATGGCGACCACGCTTGAGCCCGTGAACGCTCGAATGCGGAAGAGCGCGCCGTCGATCAGCGGATTGCGGGCCCGCGCGCAATGCAGCGCGAACAGGGCCAGCGCCGCGACGGCCACGGTCAGCACGACGATCGTCTGGGCCGAGCCCCAGCCCCAGTCGTTGCCCTTGACCAGTCCGAGCGTCAGCGCGCCCACGCCCGCGGTGACAAGCAGCGCACCCAGCGCGTCGGGCCGGGGAACCGGGTGTCCAGGGACCTGGGGCAGACGCCGCCATCCGATGACGATCGCGGCCAGGCCGATGGGGACGTTGACGTAGAACACCCACCGCCAGCTCGCGGCGACGAGCAGCCCGCCGACGACGGGGCCCAGGGCGGCGGCCAGCCCTCCGATGGCCGTCCACGCGCGCACCGCGCCCTGACGGCGGTCGGGCGCCGTGGTGGCCAGGACCAGGCTGAGCGAGGTTGGCGTCAGCAGCGCTGCACCGGCGGCCTGGAGGATCCGGAAGGCCACGAGCATGGTGAGGCTCGAGGCGGCGCCGCACGCCGCGGACGCGAGGGTGAAGATGGTCACGCCGAGCAGGAAGCCGTTCTCCCGCCGCCGGCTCTCCGACAGGCGGCCGAACAACACCAGCAGCGAGGCGTAGACGATGGCGTAGGCGTTGAGCACCCAGGAGAGATCCCCCAGGCTGCGCTCGTGCAGGTCCCGCGCGATGTCGGGCAGGGCCACGTTGACGATGAACAGGTCGAGGCTGGCCAGGACGACCCCGGCGCACACGATCACCAGCACCAGCTTCGGCGACGCGTCAGCGCGTCGGGTACGGGTCTGACTTAGGAAGCTCATAGTCAGGCACCCTACCACACTGGCTTAGGACTTTGTAAGTCAGCTATACTTGCCTCTATGGCGACGACCACGACGATTCAGATGACCGGGGCCCTGGAGCCGCGCGAGGGTTGGACGGCGGACCGCTGTCCGATGGCCCGCGCCCTCGACGTCGTGCGCACGCGCTCGGCGTTCCTGGTCCTGCGCGAGGCCTTCTACGGCGCTACCCGCTTCGAGGAGTTCGCCGAGCGCACGGGCCTCTCGGAGCCGGTGACCGCTGCGCGCCTGCGCGAGCTCACCGACGAGGGGCTGCTCGAGCGCGAGCCCTACCAAGAGCCCGGGCAGCGGACACGGCGGCTCTACCGGCTCACCGAGAAGGGATCCGACCTCCTGCCGGTGCTGGTGGCCCTCATGCAGTGGGGCGACAAGTGGGCCCTGCCCGGGGGCGCGCGGGTCGAGATCCGCCACGCCGGGTGCGAGGCGCCGGTCGGGGTTGAGCTGCGGTGCGAGCACGGGCACGCGGTGGGGCGCGACGAGCTGGAGCTGGCCCGGCGCTAGCGCGCGGGAGGGGCCTGCGTTGGGCGGAGGCGGGGCCTGACCTGCACGGTGTGAAAAGCGTGCGGCCGCGTGGGTGGGTTTGCGCGTTGTGCAGGTGAGAGGTGCAGTCCGTGCAGACGCGGCCGGTGCGGGTCACGGTTGGCTCGTTGTGCAGGTCGGAGGGGCGAGCCGACCGCGGCACATGCCCGGGGGTCTGGTGCGTCGGGTAGAGTCGCGCCGCCTTGCGACGCCGGCTTGCCAGTCTCGTCATCGTGCTGTGCGCGGCGCTCGCCGGGACGGCCGCGGTGGCGTCCGCCGACGGATGGGTGGGCGCCGGGATGGTCGAGGCCAGGGGCGGGCCGTTCCTCACCGACGGGCTCGGCCGCACGCTCCAGCTGCACGGGGTCAACCTGGTGGCCAAGTGTGGCGGCGGGTCGGTGGACATGCCACAGGCCGGCACCCCGTGCGTGGGGCCGGCGCAGGGGCCGCGGTTGGCCTACGTGCTCTCGCCCGACGCCGACGACCCCGGCCGCCGGTTCACCGCCGCCGACGCCCAGACGCTCGTCGGGCTTGGGTTCAACACGGTGCGGCTGGGGATCATCTGGGAGGGGCTCGAGCCCGGGCCGGCCGACGCGCGGATCAACGACCCGCACTACTGCGCCGCCCACAGGCCGGGCACCCCGTTCCCGAAGCTCAGCGGCCATGCCGATCCCTACAACCCGGCTACGGTGCGCGCCTACCTGGCCAAGACCGACCGGATCGTGCAGCTGCTGGCCCAGGCCGGGCTGCGCGTGATCGTGGACATGCACTCCGACGCGTACGGATCGGCGTTCTTCAACACCAAGGGGACCACGCCGTGGAACGGCGAGGGGGCGCCCCTGTGGGCGACGTGCACCGGCGGCGAGAAGTTCCGACCGAGCCCCGGCTGGGGCATCTTCTACCTGCTGCATCCCATCCAGGTCGCGATGCACCACTTCTTCGCCAACGACGTGCGCGGCGACCTGCAGGGCGAGTACGCCCGCGTGTGGCAGGCCGTCGCGCGCCACTACCGGGGCAACCGCGACGTCCTGGGCTACGAGATCTACAACGAGCCCAACGACTACCTGGTCAAGCAGTTCGACCCCGAGTTGCAGTGCGACTACGGCGGCACGGTCAACGAGCCCAAGTCCTGCGCCGTCAACCACCCCAACGCGCTGCCCCACGGCCTCATCGGCGCCATCCAGTCCGCCGACCCGGGGCACGTCGTCTTCTTCGAGCCCTCCGGGAACACGAACTTCGGCGCCCCCGAGAGCATCGGGATGACCGAGCCGCTGCGCTTCGCGCGCCTGGCCCTCGCCTTCCACGCCTACGGCCAGATCCCCAAGGAGCTGGCCCTGGTGACGACCGAGCGCGCGCACACCCGCACCAGCCAACCGGGCGGGCCGGCGTGGATCCTCGACGAGTTCGGCGCCAACAACAACGACGGGTCCAGCGCCGCGACGGTGAGCCTCGCCGAGGCCGGCAACCTCTCATGGGCCTACTGGTCGGCGATGCAGCTCAACGACCCCACCGGCGGCCAGGCCTACGAGGGCCTGCTCGACCAGACGACGCGCCAGCCCTACCCCAACCAGGCGCGAGCCATGTCGGTCCCGTACGCCTGGGCGACGGCGGGAACGCCCGGCGCCCAGTCCTTCTATCGCCCGGCCCAGACCTACCGCTACCGCTACACCCCCAGCTTCAAGGTCCACGCCCCCACCGAGATCGAGATCCCGCCCTACACCTACCCGCTGGGCTACAGCGTCACGGTGACCGGCGCGCGGGTCACCTCACGCCCCAACGCGGCCCTGCTCACGCTCAGCGCCCAGCATGGTGCCACGACGGTGAGCGTCACCGTGCGCTCGCTCACCTCGACCCCGTTCCCGGCCTACTAGTGGCACTGGGACGCCCGACCTACATCGCGACGACGTCGGCGCCCGGAATGGCGTCGATGAGCGCCGAGACCTCCACTCCGAACACCGAATGGGTGGTGCCCGCGGCGGCCCACACGATGTCAAAGCGCCGCAGTGACTCGTCGATGATCGTGGGCAGCGGCCGGTCGTGACCCAGCGGCGGGATCCCCCCGATGGCAAAGCCGGTGGCCGCCTTGGCCTCCTTGGCGGTGGCCACGCGCAGCCCCAGGCGGTCGGCGTCGACGCGCCGGTCTCCCGCGCACAGCACGATCACCGGCTCCTCGCCCCGGAAGAAGACGAGCGATTTGACGATCTGGCCCACGGTCGTACCCAGGGACGCGGCCGCCTCGGCCGCGGTGCGCGCCGACGAGTCCAGCTGGCGCGGCTCCACCTCGAGCCCGAGTTCGCGCAGGCGCTCCTGGATGGTGGCCGCGTTGCGATGCAGGTCGGTCATGAGGGCTTCGAGGCGATCGCCGATCCGAACGTCTGGGTGAACCACATGTGCCCGTCCTCGTCCGCCCGCGGGCGAAAGCCGGTCACGGCGTCCCCCGCCACCTCGCGGTCGAGCGCGGCGCGGATCTCGCCGGCGGTCTGCGCGGGCGTCTTCGCCTGCTCGAGCCATGGCAGGAACGGCCTCTCCAGGGATCGCGTGGCCACGTCGATCGCCTCGAGGCCGGCCTCGGCCATCAGCGCCTGGATCTCCAGCGCGGCCAGCATCCGGGTGTGCGACGGGTCGCGCAGGCGCTCGAGCCGGTTCTGCTCGGCGGCCACTTCGGGATCCTCGTCGGCGACGAGGTCCACCAGGGCGACGTGGCCGCCGCGCCGCGTGCAGCGGGCCATCTCGGCCACGACCGCCTCGGGGTGTTCGAAGTGATGGGCGGCAAACCGCGACACCACCACGTCGAAGGACCCGTCCAGGAAGGGCAGCGCCCCGGCGTCCCCACGCATGAACAGCACGTTGTCGCGCCCCTCCCGCGCCGCCTGCGCCTGGCCGCGGGCCAGCATCGCCTCGGTCGCGTCCAGCGCCACGACGGTTCGCGCCGACGCGGCGAGCTGGCGGGCCGCGTGCCCCGTCCCGGCGGCGACGTCGAGGATGACGTCGTCGGCGGTCAGGGGCAGGCGCTCGAACACCCACCGCGCTTCGGAGGTGAAGACCTGGTTGCGTGATGGATCCTCGAAGGCCTCGGCCTGGGTCGTGAACGCCTGCTCGATCTGTTGTGCGTGCTCCATCGCCAGGACCCTACGCGAGGAACGGCGCCAGCAGGGCCAGGTCGGCGGGACCCAGCCGGTCCGCCGCCGTCTTACGTTGGTGCCAATAGGGGTAGATCAGCGGCGGGCGGCTGACCTCCTCCAGCCGCCCGACCTCTTCCTCAGAGAGAACGAGCTCGGCGGCCGCCAGGTTGTCGGCAAGCTGCTCGTCGGTGCGCGCTCCGATCACGATCGAGCTGACGGTGGGGCGCCCGAGCAGCCACGCCAGCGCCACCTGGGCGGCCGAGACACCGTGGCTCTCGGCCACGGCGACGAGCACGTCGACGGTGTCATACAGCCTGTCCTCGTCGTAGACGGGGGGCTCGTTCCAGTCGGTGAGGTGGCGTGATCCCGCGGGCGCGTCCTGTCCACGGCGGTACTTGCCCGAGAGCAGGCCGCCCGCCAGCGGGCTCCACACGAGCGTCCCCAGTCCCTGGTCGACCGCCAGTGGGATGAGCTCGTACTCGGCGGAGCGCTCCTGCAGCGAGTAGTAGATCTGCTGGGAGACAAAGCGCGGCAGGTGATCGCGCTCGGCGATCCCCAGCGCCTTCATGAGCTGCCACGCCGTGTAGTTGGACACCCCGACATAGCGGACCTTGCCGCTGTCCACGAGATAGCGCAGGGCCTCGAGCGTCTCCTCGAGCGGGGTCAGGCCGTCCCACTCGTGCACGTGGTAGATGTCGATGTGGTCGGTGCGCAGGCGCCCCAGGCTCGCCTCGCAGCCGCTGATCACATGGTGGCGCGAGAGCCCCGACATGTTGGGGGCGCTGCCCATGGTCATGCGCACCTTGGTGGAGATGAGGACGTCGTCGCGCTTGGACGCGATGGCCTCGCCCACGATCTCCTCCGAGCGACCGGTGGAGTAGACGTCGGCGGTGTCGATCAGGTTGATGCCGGCGTCGAGGCACATGTCGATCTGGCGGCGTGCCCCTGCCAGGTCGGTGTCGCCCACCTTGGCGAAGTTGCCCTGCCCGCCGAACGTCATCGTGCCGAGCGTGAGCGAAGAGACGTGCAGCCCGGAGCTGCCCAGCGTCCGGTAATCCATCGGCTTTCCCCTTTCGACGAGGTGGTCTCGTCGCAGACTAGAACGCGTCAGGCCACGGCCGACGCCGACGCCGACGCCGCGGCGTCAGCGTCCCAGCACTGGTCCACGAACGAGGCGATCTTGCCGGTCAGCCGGGCGGGCTTCATGCGCAGCTCGAGGATCGAGTTGGCATGCAGCAGGCGGGCGTTCGGCAGCTCGGAGGCGAGCATGCCGGCGTCGGAGAACGGGTGCACGGGGTCGCGGGGATGGCCGATGACCAATGCCGGGGTCTCGAAGCGGCAGCGTTCGTGGTGGCTGGGCGCCGCGCGGCCGTAGAGGATCCCGCTCAGCACCGCGGCGCTCGGGCCGGGGTCCTGGGCGATCCAGTCCAGCCCGATCTGGGCCAAGTAGGGCAGCGGCCGCCGGGGAACGGCCCGCGCCCCACGGGCCAGCAGCCGCATCCCCGATTCGCCGAACTTCAGCGCGAACAGCAGCGGCGTGAACGCAGCGCCGCAGGCCGCGATCGCGTTGTCCAGGACGGGCATCTCGATGACCATGCCGGCCAGGCGCTCGGGGGCCTGAAGCGCGACCTCGAGACTGATGTTGGCCCCCAGCGAGGTCCCCCCTACGACCGCGCGCGTCACCTCGAGATGGTCCAGGAGGGCCACCGTCTGCTGGGCGAAGGCGCTGATCGAGTAGCGCCACTGGTCCTGCGGGCGCGACGATGCCCCGTGACCGAGTGGGTCGAGCGTGACCACCCGGTTGCCGCGCGCGGCCAAACGACGGGCCAAGGGCGCCTGCATCTTCTGGGACAGCAGGAGACCGGGGAGCAGGACCGTCGTCCGTGAGCCCTCCCCGTAGACGGTGTAGGCAAGCCGTTGCCCGTCCAGGTGAAACTCGGCCATCGTCAACCCGGCAGCATAGAGGGCGCAGAGGCGTTGACTGGCCAGTCAACCAGTTTGACGGCCGAGGACAACGGGGAGCGGTACAGTCTGGTACCAGCCACCGCGCGGACCGGCACCAGCTACCGCACCACAAGACTTTTTCAGGAGGGACTCGTCTCATGGCCAAGGCTCCACGATCGCTCGCCGGCAAGGTCGTCGCCATCACCGGCGGCGCCCGCGGAATCGGGCGAGCCACCGCGACCGCGCTCATCGCCCAGGGCGCCCGGGTGGCCGTCGGCGACATCGACGCGCCGCTGGCCGAGAAGACCGCGTCCGAGCTGGGCAGCGGCACGATCGGGCTCCCGCTGGACGTCACCAATCGCGACAGCTTCGACGCGTTCCTCACCGAGGTCGAGAACCGCGTCGGCCCGCTCGACGTCCTCATCAACAACGCGGGGATCATGCCCATCGGGCCGTTCGTGGACGAGACCGACTCGACCGCCAAGCGGCTGGTGGACATCAACCTGCACGGCGTCATCTATGGCTCCAAGCTGGCGCTGGAGCGGTTCATGCCGCGCGGGCGCGGCCATCTGGTCAACATCGCCTCGGTGGCCGGCAAGGGCGGCTTCCCCGGCGGCGCCACCTACTGCGCCACCAAGCATGCCGTCGTGGGCCTGAGCGAGGCGATCCGCGCCGAGATGCGCAAGACCGACATCGACGTGAGCATCGTCATGCCCGTCGTCGTCAACACCGAGCTCGGCTCGGGCCTGCAGCGCAGCCGCGGCATCAAGGTGGTCGAGCCCGAGGACGTCGCCAACGCGATCGTCGAGGCGCTCCAGACCGGCCGCGTCGACGTCTACGTGCCCAAGCAGATGCGCATGATCTTCCGCCTCATGAACGTCGTGCCCCGGAGCACGGCCGACTTCGTGACCAAGCTGCTCAAGGGCGACCAGGTGCTGGTCAACCCCGACCACCTGCTCCGCGAGGCCTACGAGAAGCGCACGGGCGACAAGCCCGAGCTGACCGAGGCGCCCCCGGCGGTGCCGGTGGTGGCGGCGACGGCCGCCTCGCCCGAGCCCGAGAAGGAGACGGTCTAGACGCCGCCCAGCCAGTCGGCGATCAGCTCGCCGATCTGAGGGCCCGCGTCCTCCTGCAGGAAGTGGCCGGCGTCGGCGATGACGTGCGCCAGCTCTCCGCCCAGCGCGGCAGCGAACCGCTTGCCGGTCTCGAGCGGCAGCACCGGGTCTGAGTCGGCCCACAGCATCAGCTTGGGCCGGGCGTCGCTGCGTAGGGCATCGAGGGTGCGCTGTCCGGCCTCGGCGCCGGTCATCTCCGGCGTGGTGGGCAGGATGAGCGGGAACGCCCGCGCACCGGCCTTGGATGCGGCATCCGGGAACGGCCGCTCGTAGGCGGCGATGACCTCATCGCCCGGGTCACGCTTGCACGCGCCGCGCACCAGGAAGCCGACCGGCAGGTCGTCGGTGCGCGCCACGAAGTCCCGGAATGCCATCCAGGCGTCGTTCATCGGCTGGTGGCCGGTGAACAGGCCCGTGTCGAGGATGACCATCCGCGCGATCCGCTCCGGTGACTGCACCGCGACGCGCAGTCCGATGGGGCCGCCCCAGTCATGAACGACGATGGTGGCGTCGCGGACGTCCAGCGCCTCCAGCACGGAGGTCAGCGCCGCGGCGTGGCGGTCATACGTGTACCAGCCGATGTCGGTGGGCTTGTCCGAGCGGCCGAACCCGGGGAGGTCGGGCGCGATGCAGCGATAGCCCGCGTCACGGACCGGCACCAGCACCTTGCGCCACAGAAACGACCACGTGGGCTCGCCGTGGACGAACACCACCGGCGCGCCTTCGCCCTCGTCGAGGTGTGCGACGCGCACGCCCTCGAAGTCCGTGAACGTGGACGCAAACGGGAAGTCCGGGAGGCCTTCGAGTGCCTCGGGGGGTGTCTGGACCACGTCGGTCACGGCTGGGGGCCGCAACCTACCGGAAGACGGTCAGCCCCGGCGCAGCCACGCCGCGGCATCGGAGGCCACGGTGATGCGGATGGTGTCGGGCTCGCGGGCCCACGCGATGAGGTTCAGAGACTGCAGGCGGTCCAGGATGGCCTGGAACGCCACCGCCTGGGCGGGAGCGACGTAGCGGCGTTGCACCGAGAAGGCCCAGCCCGTCTCCGCCGGCGGGTCCGACACGCCGAGCTGACCGGCGAGGCGTGCGTCGGTCACGGTGCTCTGGATACGCAGCGGGGCGGCGTGGAGGCCGGAGACCCGGCGCACCTGGGCGGCAAGGTCGATCATGAGGCGCAGCGCCTGCGGCCGCAGCCCGCGATACAGCGACCGCGGGGCGCCGACGGCCTTGGCGCCCGTCCCCATCGCGGGATCGATGACGAGCCCCAGCGCCGCGGCGTTGGACGGCAGCGGGACGATCGAGCGGTCCTGATAGGCGGAGGCCAGCGCCGCGGGACTCCCGAACGGCGTGGCCGTCGGGTGCAGCACCGCGCCGCCGGCATCGTCGGCGAACTGCAGCGCGCTCAGCCGGGACAGCGCGGCACGGTCGGTCCGGTAGAGCTTCATGATCTGCACGGCGGCCAGCACGCGCCAGTAGTACGTCCACGAGTCGTCGCCGAAGCTGGCGAGGAGCCGGTAGGCGGCGGCGTGCCGGGTCGGG
Organism: uncultured Actinomycetota bacterium; assembly: GCA_963708835.1. Lineage (GTDB taxonomy): Bacteria > Actinomycetota > Thermoleophilia > Solirubrobacterales > Solirubrobacteraceae > Palsa-465. Next base: position 1,482,207 of record CAVPUB010000007.1, read on the forward strand.
GCGCTGTCGAAGTACAGCTGCGCGTAGGGGACCGATCGGCCGCCGTCGTAGGCGTCCAGGACGTTATGCAGATTGCCGATGCCCATGTGGTAGGACTCGACCGCGAGGTCCGATCGCCCGAACTGCTGCTCGGCGATCTTCAGGTAGCGGACCGTCGCCGCCAATTCCCTGGTCACGTTGAAGCGGTCGTCGACGGCGGCGCGGCGGGCCAGCAGACGGCCCAGGCGGCCGCGGCGCGTACCGTCGGCCACCGCGTTGATCTGGCGGGTCAGGCGTCTGCTGGAGGCCAGATCGATGTGCATTCCCAGCAGTGACTGGCCGGTGGCGGCGAGGATCTGGGTGAGGCCCGCCGCGTCGGCGGGGTCGGTGCCGGCGATCGCCTGGGGCCTGCCCGCGCTTTCGAGGAATACCAGGCCCTCCACGAGCGATGGGTCGATTCCCGAGCCGGCGGTGGCCCGGTTGATCGCCCCGCGGAAGGCGGCGACGCGCCCGGCCGTCGCCACAACGCCACCCGGGCTGAGCACGAACAGGGGGCGCGCGTTGCCCGCAGTGGCGCGGGCGACGAACTGCGCCTCTTGGCTGGAGCGGTAGGCGAACGGGTCGCCGGGCCCCGCGCTGTCGGCCACGCTGGGGGCGGGCGGGCGGGGCAGGCCACCTCCGCTGAGGCCCGAGACGATGATCGCCACCACCAGGATGAGCCCGGCCAGCGCGACGACCAGCCGCGCCCGCCGTCGGGCGGTCGTCATGGATCGCGGGCGCCGGCGCCCCCGTCGACTGGGCGGGCGCTCCGGGACCGGGCCGGGCGGCCTCGAGGGACCAGGTCCGTAGGACACGCCGGGCCGAAAGTATCAGCAGGGGTGGGCGAGGGGCGATCGGCTATCCTCCTGCGCTCGCTGGGCCGCCTGAGGCCGGCAGTGACGCGCCACGGCTCACCCGCGCGGCCAGCACCCACCCCCCGACGACCCGCACTGGATATGAGTACCCCCGACCTCACAGGCCGCCGCGTCCTCGTCACCGGCGGATCCGGCTTCATCGGACGCCATGTCGTCTCCCAGTTGACCGCCGACGGCGCGCAGGTGCGCGTGGTGGACCTGCAGCCCCATCCCGATCCTGCCGTGGACCTCGTCCAGGGCGACATCGCCGACCGCGACGTCCTGGCCACGGCGTTTGAGGGCGGCTTTGACTCGATCGTGCACCTGGCCGCGGTGACGTCGGTGCTGCGCTCCCTCGAGGAGCCCGACAAGACCTTTCGCACCAACGTCGCGGGGACCTATGCGCTGCTCGAGGCCGGCCGCGCCGCGGGCGTGACCTCGCTGGCGTTCGCCTCCACCAACGCCGTCACCGGCCCCATGGAGCAGCCGAAGATCACCGAGGACGCCAAGCTGCGCCCGCTCACACCCTATGGGTCCACCAAGGCCGCGGGCGAGATGCTCATGTCCGCCTACACCGCCTCCTACGGCCTGCGGTGTGCCTGCATCCGCCTCACCAACGTCTACGGTCCCGGTATGCAGGCCAAGGACAGCATCATCGCTCGTCTCATGCGCTGCATCCGTCTGGGCACGACGTTCGAGGTCTACGGCGACGGCACCCAGGTGCGCGACTACGTACACGCCCACGACGTCGTGGCCGCCATGCGACTGGGCCTCACCTCCGACGAGTGGGCCGGCTCGACGGTGATCGGGTCGGGAACCTCGCTGTCGGTCATCGAGGTGATCGAGGCCGTCAAGCGCGTCTCGGGCGCCGAGATCGAGTACACGCATGGTCCCGCCAAGGCCGGCGAGATGCCTGCCGTGATCGTCGATCCCGCGCATGCCCACGCCGCCGGCTGGGCGCCCCGGTACCCCGATCTCGACGACGGGCTCGTGGGCGTGTGGGACGAGTGGTCGGTGGTCGATGTCAAGGCGCCGGCGACGCGGTGACCGCGATCGACGTCAGCCGCGAGGAGTACGACCGCCTCGATCCCGCCGAGCGAGGCGCGGCTGAGGCGTTCCTGGACCAGCACCCCGCCGGCGCGGGCGCGCCGCTCGCCGTGGTCATCCCGGCCTACAACGAGGAGCCGACCGTGGCCGAGGTGATCGCCGAGATCCCCGCTGAGGCCGCCGGCCTGCAGACCGAGGTGATCGTCGTTGTCGATGGCGCCAAGGACGCCACCGCCGCGGTCGCCGCCCAGTCCGGGGCGCTCGTGTGCGACGTCCCGGTCAACCGCGGCCAGGGCGCCGCGCTGCGGCTCGGCTACTGGCTGGCGCGGGCGCGGGGCGCCCAGGTGATCGTCACCATCGACGCCGACGGCCAGTACGAGGCCGACGAGATCGGTGCGGTGGTCCAGCCCATCCTCGACGACGAGGCCGACTTCGTGTCGGGCAGCCGCCGCCTGGGCAACGAGCTCACCACGGACACCACGCGCCATCTCGGCGTCCTCGTGTTCGGCGCACTCATCTCCGTCCTGGTCCGCCATCGCGTCACCGACCCGGCATGCGGCCTGCGGGCCATGCGCTCCGAGCTGACCGCCGACGTGGTGCTCGAGCAGCCCCAGTACCAGGCGTCAGAGCTGATGATCTCCGCCGCGTTGCACGGCTACCGGCTGGGCGAGGTGCCGACCACGATGCGCGATCGCGGCCAGCACGCGACCAGCACCAAGAAGGGCGGGAACCTCCTCTACGGGGTGCGATTCGCCCGCGCCGCGCTCCACACCTGGTGGCGCGACCGGACCGCGGCGCGCAGCCGCGACTGACCCGAGAAGACCCACTTCTCGTAGATCACGAACTTCACCACGAACATCACCGCCTGCACGAACACGTACGCGCCGGTGACGAGGATCGCGCGCAACCCGTGGCCCTCGGGGACGTGTTTCAGGACCCAATGCTGCATCGCCGTGGTGCCGACCGAGGAGGCGACGAGCACCACGCCGGAGATCGCGACGTAGGCGACGATCTCGCGCAGGAAGTCGGCGCGGCCCTTGAGCTTCCACGCCCAGCGGCGGTTGAGGATCCAGTTGGGAATGGCCCCGGCGAAGAAGGCCAGGATCGAGCACGTCGTCGGGTGACCGCCGAGAATCACGTAGGAGACCGCGAAGACGACGATGCTCGTCGCCAGCGCGATGACCGACCCGATCGCGTACTTGGTCACCTTGGCCGCGTATGCGGTCTGCGACAAACGCCGCGCCAGGGGCAAAGCGCCCAGGCGTGTATATAGGTCGGAAACCACCACACGGGATCCTAGCGGCTACGGGCATAAGATCGGCGTATGCGCCTTGCGAATGCGGGTTCACCGGTCGTGCTCGACGACGACCTGGTCATCGCCGGTGACAACCTGCCGGTGCTCGAGCGACTGCCCGAGGGCGCGTTCGATCTCGTCTACATCGATCCGCCGTTCAACACCGGCCGGGCGCAGACGCGTCGCTCGCTCACGGCGACGGCCGACGCCGACGCCTCGCGGGTGGGCTTCGGCGGCCGGCGCTATCGCACCGAGCTGCTGCAGAGCCTCAGCTATGACGACGCCTTCAGCGACTACCTGGGCTTCCTGGAGCCGCGCCTGACGCGGGCGCGGGAGCTGCTGGCCCCGCACGGGACGCTGTACTTCCACATCGACTACCGCGAGGCCCACTACTGCAAGCTGCTGCTCGACGAGGTGTTCGGCCGCGACGCGTTCCTCAACGAGATCATCTGGGCCTACGACTACGGGGCCAAGCCGCGCCGGCGCTGGCCGGCCAAGCACGACACGATCCTGGCCTACGTGCGCACTCCAGGCGGCCATCACTTCGACGCCGATGCCGTGGAGCGCGAGCCCTACATGGCGCCCGGGCTGGTCGGCGCCGAGAAGGCGGCACGGGGCAAGCGGCCCACCGACGTGTGGTTTCACACGATCGTCCCCACCAACGGCTCCGAGAAGACCGGCTACCCGACCCAGAAGCCCGCGGGCGTCCTGCGCCGCCTGGTGGCGGCGTCGTCGCGCCCCGGCGCCTGGTGCCTCGACCCCTTCGCCGGGTCAGGCACGTTGGGCGCCGTGTGCCGAGCGCTGGGCCGGCGCTTCGTGCTCATCGACTCCAGCCCCGCGGCCATCGACGTGATGCGCACCCGGCTGGGCGGCGAGCTCAGCGATCCCGGTCGTGCACCAGCGGCACGAACCTGACCGGATCAAGGCGCTCCCGGACAAGGCCCTCGGGCGTGCGGCGGATCCGCGTGAGGTACTGGTGCTCGCCGCCGACCGGCGCCACGAGACGCCCGTCGGCGCCCAGCTGCGCGACCAGCGCGCGCGGCACCTCCTCCCCGGTGGCGGCGGCCACGTTGACGGCGTCAAACGGCGCCTGGTCGGGTAGGCCCTCCCAGCCGTCGCCGACGACGCAGATCACGTTGGCGTAGCCCAGGCCTGCGAGCGTGCGCCGAGCCTGATCGCTCAGCTGCGCGTGACGCTCCACCGTCCAGACCTCCGCGGCCAGGAGCCCCAGCAGGGCGGCGTGGTATCCGGACCCCGTGCCGATGTCGAGCACCCGGTCCGAGGGCGTGAGCTCGAGCAGCTCGAGCATCCGCGCCACCACGACCGGCTGGGAGATCGTCTGCTCGCAGTCGATCGGCAGGGCAGTGTTCTCATAGGCCCGGTTGCGCTCGGCGTGCGGCACGAAGCGGTGGCGGGGCACCGCGGCGACGGCGTCCAGCACCCGCTCGTCTCGCACCGACCGCGCCAGCTGGCGCGCGAGTCCCTGGGCAGGGTCCACCCGCGTAATTGTCCCAGCCGACGTGATTGAATCGACGGCATGCTGGCCAGCGTCAAACTGCAGCGGGCGCTCATGCTGGTCCTGGTGGCGTTGGTGGCGTCGATCGTTTTCATCATCGTCAGCGATCGCGGGCCCGACGATGCGGGACAGGCGAAGACCCTGTTCGACGGGCCCACGATGCCGCCGAACCTACGGGCCCCGGACTTCACGCTCACCGACCAGAACGGCCACAAGGTGAGCCTCGCGGCCGACCGGGGCAAGGTGGTCGTGCTCACCTTCATCCACTCCCTGTGTCACGACACCTGCCCGTTCATGGTCGAGCAGATCAAGGGCGCGCTCAACGACCTGCCCGGCAACGGCGCCGACATCCCCACCATCGGCGTCAGCGCGGCCCAGGCGGAGGACACGGTGCACAACCGCAAGGCGTTTTTGGCCAAGCACGACATGACCGGGCGCATCGAGTTCGTCAACGGCCCGCTACCGACGATGCGACGGATCTGGCACGCGTGGCACATCCAGCCGGTCACCCCGAAGATCGACCATTCGACGTTCGTGCTCCTGATCGACAAGCGCGGCTACGAGCGCGTCGGCTTCGCCGCCGATCAGCTCACGCCCGAGGGCCTGGCCCACGACATCAGGGTGCTGGAGCGCCAGTCCTGACGGGCGCCCGCACCCCCGCCGGGGTGAAGCCGGGCAGGCGCAGCGCGAAGGTCGAGCCCGCCGCCGTGCTGGCCACTGTGCAGCCGCCGCCGTGGGCCTTCGCGATGGCATCGGTGATGGCCAGTCCCAGACCCACCCCGCCGGCCGCGCGCGTCCGCGCCGAGTCAGCCCGAGCGAAGCGCTCGAAGACCCGCGAGAGCGCCTCCGGCGGCACGCCGCACCCCTCGTCCTCGACCTCGATGAGCACCTCGCCGCGCTCGCACGTTCGTGCGCGCAGCTCGATCGCCGCCCCCGGGGAGGAGTACTTGACCGCGTTCTCCAGCAGAGCGTCCAACGCCGCCCGCAGGCGGTCGGCGTCCACCGACAGCCGGCCCGGGGCCAGCGGGCCCAACCGCCACACGCGCGGCGCCAGTTCTGACCAGCGCATGAACACCTCGTCGAGCAGCGGTTCGAGCTCGATCTCGTCGAGCTGGAGGAAGTCGGGCTGGTTGGCGACGGCGAGTACCAGCAGGCGGGCGACGATGCCGTCCATGCGCCCGAGCTCGTCGAGCGCCACGTCCACCTCGGGCGGTGCTCCGGACTCGGAGCGCAGGAGCTCCAGGTGGCCGCGAGCGATGGTCACCGGGGTGCGCAGCTCGTGGGAGGCGTCGTGGATGAAGCGCTCCTGGCTCTCGAGCAGGAGCCGGTGCTCCTCCGCGCGCCCTTCGGCGATGCGCTGGGCGTCCACGCGGCGGCGGGCGTGCCACACCATGGCCAGGAACATCGCCGCCATCAGGGGCACCTCGAACAGCTCGCCCCACAGCTGGACGCCGTGGAAGGCATCGAGCCCGATCGAGAACCCGGTCAGCGCCATCACGGTCCCGAGCACGATCAGCGTCGGGCGCAGGTCCCACACGCGGAACCCGTAGAGCAGCGTGAGGCTGATCCACACGAAGTGGAACGGGACCGTCTCCCAGCTGGGCCACGCCACCATGGCCGCATAGTTGACCGCCGCGAACGCCGCCCAGGCGAGCTCCACCTGCCGTCGCTGCGCCAGGTCCAGCAGCCGCCGCAACCGTGGGGTCATGCCGCCGCGCGGTAGCCCGCGTTGCGCACAGTCTCGATCGGCGCGTCGGGGCCGAGCTGGCGGCGCAGGCGGCGCACGCACACGTCCACGACGTTGGAGCGCGGGTCGAAGTCAAAGCCCCACACCTCCGAGAGCAGCCGCTGGCGGCTGATGACCTCGCCGGGATGGAGCATGAGGAAGTGCAGCAGGCGGAACTCGCGGTCGGCCAGGTCCGCGACCGTGTCGCCCAGGCGCGCTTGGCGCCGGGTGAGGTCCAGCGCCAGCACTCCGACGCGCAGGACGCCGCCGTCGCCCGAGGTGAAGCCGCCGGCGTGTCGCATGTGCAGGCGCAGGCGGGCCAGCAGCTCGTCGAGCGAGAACGGCTTGACGATGTAGTCGACCGCGCCCAGCTCAAAGCCGCGCAGCTTGGTGGCGATGTCGCTGCGGGCCGAGAGGATGAGCACCGGCGTGTCGTGGTGTGCCAGCTGGAGCTGGCGCAGAACCTCGAGGCCGTCCTGCCCGGGCAACAGCAGGTCCAGGATCACGCCGTCGTAGGTGCCCGAGAGCGCCCGCTCGAGCCCCTGCTCGCCGTCGGGGGCCACGTCGACGACGAAGCCCTCCGCCTCGAACGCGCGCGCCAGGAAGGCACGGATCCGTGCCTCATCCTCGACGACCAGTATGCGCATTCCCCGATTCCTCGCTCGAGCTCTTCGGCCCGGTGGCAAGATATCCGCCGGCGGTCGACTTGTAAATGACGGGCAGATGACATCGCGGTCATGTGCTTGCCTTCCGAGGCCGCATCCATAGAAGATCCCCGCTCGAGGAGAGAGGGACTTCGATGAGCGGATATGCCAAGCGCGTGACAGGGATCGTCGTCGGGGCCGCAATCGTTTGCGTCCTGTTGGGCCTCTACATCGGGGTCTATCTGACCAGCCAGCCGGGCGCGGCGTCCGCCGCCTCGTCGCCCACGGGCGTGCATCTGTATCTGGGCACCGTCCCCGCGTCTGAGGGAACCGACCCGCATCCAAGCTGGGTGTCGTACTACGCCGTGGACGCCCAGAGCCAGAACTGGCGCCACGACACCACCTTCATCCTGCCGGCGAACTCGGTGGTGCACGTCACGGTCTACAACTACGACGGGCAGAGCGGGCTGCGCAACCCGTTCATCTCGCAGGCCCAGGGAATCGCCGGTGGGAGCTTCCTGCTCAACGGCAAGCCCACCAAGGCGATCGGCCCCGATACCGCGTCGCACATCTTCGCCATCCCGCAGCTGGGGGTGTCCGTCCCGATCTACGGCGTGCCCGACGACGCCAAGAACCAGTGCGCCAACGCGCCCTGTGGCCTGAGCACCGCGCACAGCACCACGACTTTCACCTTCCGCACGGGCAAGCGAGGGGTGTATCGCTGGCAATGCTTCGTGCCGTGCGCCGCCGGCTACATCGCCGGGTGGGGCGGGCCGATGCAGACGGTCGGCTACATGGACGGCTTCATCAAGGTCGTATGAGGCGGTCACGGTCATGAGCGAGGTCAATCACTGGCGCCGTGTGGTGCTGTGGTGGCTGGGGACGAGCATCGTCGCGACGCTGCTGGTGGTGCTGCTCCTGGCGCCGGTCCTGCCCCCGGGCAACGGCTCGGTCGAGGCCTCGGGACAGGTGGTGGACAACACCGTGCTGCTGGGGATCTCCACGCCGGTCGCGATGGCGGTCCTCGTCTTCTTCATCTACGCGCTCATCGCCTTCCGCGAGCGCGACGCGACGGCCGTGATCGACGGCCCACCCATCCGCGGCGACGCCAAGGTCCAGACCTGGTGGCTCGTGGTGACGACCGCGATCGTCCTCTTCCTGGCCGGCTACGGGACCGTCCGCCTCCTGGCTGACGGCGCCGGTGGCGGGCAGGGGCCGAACCCGATCGCCGCGCCCGCCGGCTCCAAGAATGCGCTCCAGGTCCAGGTCATCGCCCAGCAGTGGAAGTTCACGTACCGCTGGCCGGCCTATGGCGGGGTGGAGACGCCGACGCTCGAACTGCCCGCTCACACGATGGTCGAGTTCCACGTCACCTCGCTGGACGTCATCCATTCGTTCTGGGCCTACCAGTTGGGTGTCAAGGCCGATGCCAACCCCGGGTTCGACAACATCGCCTACGTCACGACCAAGGCCCCGTTTACCTTCAACATCCACTGCGCGGAGCTGTGCGGGGTGTGGCACGGCTACATGTTCGAGACCGGCCACGTGGTGAGCCCCGGCGCGTTCAGGACGTGGATCGCGCAGCAGCGAGTGCAGTTCGCGCCCGCCACCCACAGCCTGCCCCCGTACCGCAAGCAGTACTTCCCGGACCCGCAGAGGAGAGGCGGATGACCGCAGCCACGATCGCAGCCAGACCACAACCGGCATGGCGCAAGCTGGTCGGGTTCAACCTGCTGACCGGGATCGTGCTCGCGGTGGTCGGGTGGCTGGTGGGCAGCTGGATCGGCGCGCGGATCCACGCGCCCAGCCTGGACTACTTCGCCGACACGGGCGAGAACGACATCGGGATCATGCTCGGCTACCTGTTCGGCGTGATCGGGTTCCTCATCGGCCTGGGGTTCGCCAACTACCCGATCAGGCGCCTGATGGGCCATCCGGCCTCGCTGGCCGAGCACGAGTCCGAGGGCGAGGGCGTCGGGCGCTACTTCCGGCTGTGCACCGACCACAAGGTGGTGTCGATCCAGTACATCGTCGGGATCGGCGTGTTCTTCCTCGTCGGCGGGATCAACGCGATGCTGATCCGCACCGAGCTGCTGCAGCCCAACGTCCACGTGTTCGGCCCCAACCAGTATGTGACGCTGGTCGGGCTGCACGGGGCGATGATGATGGGGATGATGACCAGCGGGGTGCTGGGCCCGTTCGCCAACTGGCTCGTCCCGCTGATGATCGGATCGCGCCGGATGGCCTTCCCGCGGATCGAGTCGCTGACCTTCTGGCTGCTCATGGCCGCCGGCGTGGTCCTCGTCACCACCATCTTCATGGGCGGCTTCCAGACCGGGTGGACCGGTTATCAGCCGCTCGGGGACCAGGGCACCGCCGGCTATGACGCGTACATCGGCTTCTTCGCCCTGGTCGGGGTGTCGATGTGTCTGTTGGGGCTCAACCTGATCGTGACCATCATCACCATGCGCGCGCCCGGGATGACCTGGAACCGGCTGCCCATCTTCGTGTGGAGCGTGCTGGCCACCGCGCTGCTGATGATGCTGGCGGCGCCGATGCTGATCGCCGCGCTGCTCATGGGCGCCTTTGACCGCACCATCCAGACGGCTTTCTACGTCGCCAGCCAAGGGGGGAGCTCATACCTGTTCCAGAACCTGTTCTGGGTCTTCGGCCACCCCGAGGTCTACATCGTGGCCCTGCCCGGCTTTGGGATCGTGCTGGAGCTGCTGCCGGTGTTCTGCCGCAAGCCGCTCTGGGGCTATCGCCTGGCCGTGGCGGGGATGCTGGGAGTGGCACTGCTGAGCTTCTTCGTGTGGCAGCACCACCTGTTCGTCAGTGGCATCAACGCCGACCTGCGCCCCTTCTACATGCTGTCCACCGAGCTGATCTCACTGCCCACGGGGTTCATCTTCCTATGTGCCATGGGCACGATGTGGCGCGGGCGAATACGGTACTCGGTGCCCATGCTGTTCTGCATGGGCTGGGCATTCAACTTCCTGTTCGGCGGGATCTCCGGGGTGTTCCTCTCCGACGTGCCTTCGGATGTCACCACCCACGGCACCTTCTTCTCCATGGCCCACTTCCACTACACGATCATGGGCGGGCTGGTCTTCACCGTGTTCGCGGCGATCTATTACTGGGGCCCGAAGATGACGGGGTTCAACTTCAACGAGCGGCTGGCCAAGATCCACTTCTGGACCCTGTTCATCGCGTTCAACTCCACCTTTGGCCCGCTGTTCGCGTTGGGGCTGCTCGGCCAGCCGCGGCGCGTGGTGACCTACCCCACCCACCTGCAGGCGCTCAATGACTGGGTGAGCGTGTCGGCGTTCTGCATCGGCCTGTCGATGCTGGTGTTCCTCTACAACCTCGTGTGGTCGATGCTGGTCAAGCGCGAGCCGGCGGCGGACAACCCGTGGAACTCCAAGTCGGCGGAGTTCCAGCTGCCCACCCCGGTGCCGGTGCATGACTTCGACCAGATCCCGGTGTTCGACTCCGACCCGTATCCCTACGGCGTTGACCCCGTGCCGGTGACGGCGCCCGTCGTGCAGGGGGCGTGACATGGAAGGCTCAGCCTCCGCACCCACCCATCCGCACATCGAGCTCGAGCCGCCCGAGTGGCAGCCGCGGGCGCTGCGCGCCGGTGCTCGGGGCCTGTGCGGCGCGGTGGCCTTCTTCATGGTCTCGTTCGTCTTCGCCTACTTTTATCTGCGCGCGCAAGATCCCGACAAGGACTGGAAGATCGGCCACGTCAAGCCCTCCCTCGTCCTCGGGTTGATCATCCTGCTCGTGTTGGTGGCCAGTGCGGTGGCGATGCGCGCCGCGGCCACCCGTCCCGAGCTGACAGTCAGCGCCGGCGCCGCCGCCCTGGGCCTGGCGCTCCTGTCGGTCGTGCTCCAGGTCATCGACTGGACGACGCTCGGATTCGGGCCGGAGAGCGGCGGCTATGCCAGCGTGTTCGTCGGCTGGACCGTGTGTTACGCGCTCCTCACCCTGGCCTGCGTCTACTGGATCGAGACACAGGTGGCGACCGCTTGGCGCCGCGGGCGCGAGGGCGTCGTGGCCACGCCGGCCGAGGTGATGTCCGACGCGCCGGTGGTGGAAGCGGGCCTGGAAGCCTGCTCGTTCTTCTGGTCGTTCTTCGTGGCCGGCGGCCTGGTCATGTTCGTGCTCCTCTACGTGCTCTAACGGCGCACGGGCGATGGGCGGCTACGGGCGATGAGTTGGCACGGATGGTCCATCCAGCCCCCGCTGCTCTACGTGGCCGTGGCGGCGATGCTCTACTACGCGGGCGGGATCGGGTATCGCGGCTCCGGGCGCCAGGGCCTGCGCGCGGCGGCGTTCGCCGGCGGGCTGATCACCATCGTGCTCGCGCTGGAGTCCCCGATCGACGGCTACGCCGACCAGCTCTTCTGGGTGCACATGCTCCAGCACGTGCTCCTGCTCACCGTTGCGCCGCCGCTCATCCTGCTCGGCCGTCCCTGGCCGCGGATGTGGCGGGCGCTGCCGCTGCAGACGCGCACGCGGGTGGGGCGGACCTTGGCCCGGGCGCGGTGGACGGCTCCGCTGCGTGCACTGGCGCGCCCGCTCCCCGTCTTCCTGCTCTTCAACGCCACCGTGATCGCCTGGCACATCCCCGGCGCCTACGACGCGACCCTGCGCTCCTGGGCGGTCCACGACCTCGAGCACGCCATGTTCTTCTTCACCGGGCTGTTGTTCTGGGCACGCGTGATCGATCCAGGGCCGCTGCGCCCGCGCCTCGTGTGGCCGGCGCGGATCGCGTTCACCGTGGGCGCGATGGTGGTCGGGTGGGTGCTCGCCATCACGCTGGTGCTCGCGCCCCACCCGCTCTATCCGTTCTACGCCGCGCTGGCGCACCGCCCGGGCGGCATCACGGCGCTGACCGACCAGCAGCTGGCCGCCGGCATGATGTGGGTGCCGGGGTCGCTGGCCTACACGATCACGTTCATGATCGGCTTCTACCGGTGGCTCGAGCCCGAGGGGAAGCCCGCGTCCGCCGAGCGGGCGATCACGACAGTGTCATGAGCTCCCTCTCAGGACACAAGGAGGACTGACCGGCATGCCCCTGTTCGCCGACTTCTTGGCCGGCTCGCTGCTCTCGCTGCTGCTGCCCGTGTGCCTGCTGATCGCGATCGCGGTCTGGTACGTGCGCTTCGCCAAGCGGGCGCCCGACACGGACCCGTCATCGCCGGCGCTGCCGCCGTCCGACGTCGTCGCCGCCGCCGGCGAGGCCGCTGACCTCACGCAGCCCGCCGGCCCGCCGCCGGGCGACATCAGATGATCGGTGGCGGCGCCGCCATTCGGCTCCGCGGCGGCCGGCGCGCCGTCGGGCAGCTCGCCGTCGTGATGGTGGTGGCGGTGCTGGTGGGCATCGCCGCCGGGGCCGCCGCACACCTGCTGCTCAGCGGGGGCGGTGGCGCCCCCGCGAGCGCGGACGCGATCGTCCGCCACGGGCCCCTGCGCGGTCAGGCCACGTGGGCGGCCGGGGCCCGGCCCGCGCCGGCCATCACGGCGTTGCACGACCAGTCCGGTGCCCGGTTCAGCCTCAGCTCGCTGCGCGGGCGCACGGTGGTGGTGGAGTTCTTCGACTCACACTGCAAGGCGGAGTGCCCGCTCGCGGGCCGCGCGCTGGCCGCGTCTGAGCGCGCATTGCCGGCGGCGCAGCGCCCCGTGCTGGTGGTGGTGAGCGTCAACCCGAAGGACACGACGGCCAGCGTGCGCGCGGCGGTCCGGTCGTGGGGCCTGGCCGACGTGGCGCCGTGGCATTGGCTGATGGGGACACACGCGCAGCTCGCGCCGGTGTGGGCCGCATATCACGTGTTCGTGCGGCCCACGCGCGGCGACATCAGCCACACCGAGGCGCTCTACCTGCTGGACCGCCGGGGCGATGAGCGGTCCGGCTATCTATTCCCGTACCTCCCGGCGTCGGTCACCCATGACCTGCGGGTGCTGGCCGGGAAGCAGGGGGGCGAGCATGCCTGACCTGATCGGGGCCGTGCCGGCCGATGGGCTGGCCGCCGACGGTGCCGCGCTGCGCGCTCGGGGCGGGCGGGGCGCGGAGTCCCGTGCCACGCTCGCCGACTACGTCACGCTGACCAAGCCGCGGATCATGTCGCTGCTGGTCCTCACGGCGGTGTGCGCCATGGTCGCCGCCGCCGGTGGGGCCCCGGCGACGGTGCCCCTGGCCGCGCTGGTGATCGGGGGCGCGCTCGCGTGTGGGGGCGCAAGCGCGCTCAACCACGTGCTCGATCGTGACATCGACCGGCTCATGGGGCCGCGCACGGCGTCGCGGCCGGTGGCCGCCGGCCGGATCTCGGCGGGCCGTGCCGTGGCCTTCGGCCTGGTCCTGTCCGCGCTCGCGTTCGCCGTGCTCACGGTGTTCGCCAACCTGCTGGCGGCCGTGCTGAGCCTGAGTGGTGGCGCCTTCTACGTCCTCGTCTACACGCTGTGGCTCAAACGCAGCACGGCGCAGAACATCGTCATCGGCGGTGCCGCCGGCGCCATCCCGCCGCTCGCCGGCTGGGCGGCCGCTCACGGTACGTTGGGCCTGGGCGCAGGGCTGCTCTTCGCGATCGTGCTGCTGTGGACGCCGCCGCACTTCTGGGCGCTGGCGCTCCTGCTCTCGCGCCACTACGAGGCCGCTGACGTGCCGATGATGCCGGTGGTGCGCGGGCCGTCGGGGACCTCGGTACGCGTCCTGTTCTACACCATGGCGCTGGTGGCGGTCTCGCTGGTGCCGTCGGCCCTGGGGACGTTCGGGGCCGGCTACCTGGTCGCCGCCGTCGTGCTCGGCGCCGTCTTCTTCGCGCTTGCGTGGCGCCTGTGGCGCGACCCGACTCCGGCGCGCGCGGCGGTGCTGTTTCACTACTCGCTGCTGTATCTCTCGCTGCTGTTCCTGGCCGTCGCGATCGACGCGGTCATCCGGTAGCAAACGTAAGACCAGCGTAGGAATGAGGGGTCGTAAGCGGACTCTCAGGTGAAAAACGGCGCATTGCGGGAAGGCCTGTTGTATCCAGGCCCCCGACCATCGGGAGATTCGATGACCCTATCTCTGATCACAAACGCCGTGCTCGCCGCGCTCGTCCTCATCGCCATCCCGGGGATGCTGGCGTGGGCGATCCGCACCTCACGCAACGAGAACCCGCCCCGTCGTCGTGCGGTCCGCCGCCCGATGCCGCACCCGAGCTTTCCCAGCGCCGGACTCAGCTCCGGTCACGGTCGCCGCGCAGGCGGTCGAGGACCGGTCCGAGATGCTGGTTGATCTGCTCTGAGGTCATGCCGGGCAGCTGAAAGGTGGCCCGCCCGCTCTGGGCCTTGACATGGAGCTCGTGCACGCGCCGCCCGGGCCGCAGGCCCCGACGTGCGCTTGCCACGTCGACGCTGTGGATCTCTGACCACAACAGTCGGCCGATGGCGGCCCCACTGGAGGCCTTGAGCAGGTCCAGGCCGGCGTCGGAGAACCGCAATTCGAGGTCGCTCTCGCCGTTGCGCAGGCTCTCGATCCCGCTCACGTGCACGGCCGACAGGCGCAACGCCTGCAGAGGGCTCTCGGAGAGGTCGCCCTCGGGCGTGCCGGGAGCCGCGAGCGCCACCGGTGGCTCGACCGCCACGGGCTCAAAGGGCGGCGCACCGGCGAGCTCGTGAGCGCGCTGCACGGTGGGATGCCACACGGCCTGCGCGAGGTCGACGCCGAGCTCGGTGGTCGCCGCGCCGGCGAGGCAGCGGCGCCACAGCACGCCGCCCGCCCGGGCGGCGGCACCGTCCACGAGGCGGTCAAGCTGCGCCGCTTCGAGGGTCATCGGCTCCGGGGCGCTCCCCACCTGGCGCAGGATGGCGGCGCGCAGCCGCGCCTGGAGCTCCTGGCGTCCCTGCAGGACGATCCGCTCGGCGGCGGCCAGGTCGGAGGCGGCGCTCACCCTCCGACGAGCTCCGTGACCCGCTGTAGGAAGCCCGCAGCCCGCGCGCCGAACACGATCCGGTGATCGCAGGACAGGGTGAGCGTCAGCTGGTGCCCGGGGACGACGGCGCCGTCGCGCAGCACCGGAAGGGCACGGATGGCGCCGGCGGTGAGGATCGCCGCCTGGGACGGCCTCACCAGGCCGGCGGCGCGGTGGACTCCGGACTCGCCGAGATCCTCGACGGTGAATGTCGCGCCCGCCTGCTCGGGCGGGGTCAGCTCCCCGGAGCGCGCCCGTGCGGCCAGCCGCGCGATCTCCTGGTCGAGCTCGGTGACCGCCTTGGCGTCGGCGTCGAGCACCGTTGCGGTCACCGGCGCCTCCGCGGTCTGAATCACCAGGCCGATGTTGACGCGGGAGTAGAGCTCATAGCGCCCGTCGCGGTAGGCGCCGTTGACGCGCGGGAAGGCGCGTAGCGCGCCCGCGCAGGCGGCGACGAGCAGCGCGGTGGTGGTGCATCCCTCGGCCTGGGCACGAGCGACCAGCGCATCGGCGCCGGCCTCCACCGACAGCTCGAGGTCGGGGACGGTGGCGCGGATCTCGGCGCTGCGTCGTGCGATCGCCCGGCCGGCGTGATCGGGCTCCTCGATGGTCGTCTCGCCCTTGAGCGACGGGGCGGACGCGGGTGTGGTCGGGGCATCCACAGTCGGTCCAACATATCGCCGCGCTACGCGTCGGCGTCCTCCCAGATGGAGAGGAACTCCTCGGCCTCCAGCCCGGCCAGGTCGGCGCGCAGTTGGCGCAGCAGCCTGGCGGCGTCCTTGGCCGGCAGCTCCCAGTAGAGCAGGAGCTCTCCGTCGTCGACGGAGACCACCTCGATGCGGTCAACACGCCGGCGATCGGCCATGAACACCGGCTCCCGCCCTCCGCGGGTCACGGCGAGGTGAAAGACGCGGTTGGCCTTCATCGTCAGTGCGTTCCGTCAGTCAGTGGTCGTCCCGGTGGCGCGTCACCATGAGCGTCGGCGCCACCGCGGCCGCAAGCGCCTCGCTGGCCCGCTCGAGCGCGCCCTCGCCCTGGAACACGTCGGGCCCGATCTGGATTGCCGGCAGCGCGGACACCCCCGCCTGCCGCGCTCGCTCACCCGCCCGCGCCAGGGACGCGCGCACCGAGCGAAGGCCCACTCCCTTGAGCACCGCGGTCGGGTGCATCTCGCACGCGGCAGCGGCGAGCAGGACGGTCCCCTCGTCGCCGAGATCGCGCCCGCCCGCGAACACCTGCCGGAAGGCCGCCAGCGAGAAGGCCACCGCGCGTCCGCCGCCCTTGGCGTAGGTGGCGACGCGCATGGCCAGCTCCGAGTCGGGTGGCCACGCAGCCGGCAGGCGCAGCGGCAGCAGCCCATGGCCGGCGACGGCGAGCCCCAGCGCCTCGGGGTCGGGCTCGGGCGGCGTCAAGCCCAGCGCTGGGCCATGGATCGGCTCCCACTCCGGCGCCACCGGAAGCTCGGCCATGATCCGCTCGGCCGTGACGTACGAGCCGGGGTCGCCCAGGTCGTAGTAGAAGACGGGCTGTGCGGGCTGCGGAGCCACGCGCTGATCGCTGCTAGCCGTGGATCAGCCAGCCGTCGGCGGCGCGCGCGGCTTCCATGACCGCCTCGGACATCGTGGGATGTCCGTGGATGAGCCGTGCCACCTCGGGGTAGCCACCCTCCAGCGCGCGGGCGTTGACCAGCTCCTGGATCAGCTCCGTGGCCTTGGCGCCGATGATGTGGCCGCCGAGCAGCTCGCCGTACTTGGTCTCACCGACCACCTTGACCAGGCCGGTGCGATCGCCGTAGACGGTGCCGGCGCCGACCGCACCGTAGGGCACCTTGCCCACGACCACGTCGTAGCCCTCGTCGCGCGCTTGGGCCTCGGTGAGCCCGAAGCTGGCGACGTTGGGCGTGCAGAAGGTGGCCCGGGGGATGTCGATGTACTCGATCGGGTGAGTGCTCATCCCCGCGGCGTCCTCGACGGCGATCACGCCCTCGTCCGACGCCTTGTGGGCGAGCGCCGGTCCGTGCACGAGGTCGCCGATGGCGTAGATGCCCTCAACGTTGGTGCGCATCGCGCCGTCGACCTCGATCAGCCCGTTCTCGGCAAGCTTGACGCCCGCCGCCTCCAGGCCCAGGGCCTCGACGTCGGGGCCACGACCCGCGGCGATGACCAGCCAGTCCGCCTCGCCGGAGCTGTCGCCGTGCTTGAACGTGCAGCTGACCTCGGCCGACGTGATGTCGGTGACCAGCGTGTCGGTGTGCACCGTGATGCCCTGGCGCTTGAACCCGCGCTCGGCCAGCTTGGAGATGTCGGCGTCTTCGGTGGGCAGGACGCGCTCCAGCGCCTCGAACAGGGTCACTTCCACGCCGAGCCGCGCGTAGCCCGAGGCGATCTCCGAGCCCGACGCGCCCGCGCCCACAACCGCCATGCTCTTGGGCAGCTCGTCCAGCGCCCACGCCTCCTCGGTGCCGATCACGCGGCCGCCGAACTGCGCGCCCGGGATCGGGCGCTTGACCGAGCCGGTGGCCAGCACGATCGTCTTGGCCGAGATCTCCTGGCCGCCGACGGTGAGCGTGCCCTTGCCGGTGAGGGTGGCCTCGCCCTCGATGACGTCGACCTTGTTCTTCTTGAGCAGCCCGGCGACGCCGCCGGTGAGGGTCGAGACGACCTTCTTGCGGCGCTCCGACACGCCGGCGTAGTCGATCTCGGGATCTGACACCTTGATGCCGAACTCGTCGGCCTCGCGGATCTCGGACACGATGTCGGCCACGCGGAGCACGGCCTTGGCGGGGATACAGGCGTAGTTCAGGCAGCGGCCGCCGATCTGGTCCTTTTCGACGCAGGCGGTCTTCATTCCGAGTTGGGCGGCGCGGATGGCGGTGACGTAGCCACCGGGCCCGGAGCCGATGACCACGCACTCGTAAGAGGATTCAGGCATTTGATACGAGCCTATCCAAGCGCGGCGGAGATCAGCTTCCGGGCCGCTGTGGCATCTGGATGCGGCTGAGAACGCGCACGAGCTTGAAGAACAGGTAGCCCGCGACGACGACGATGATCGGCGCGACGATGAAGCCGAGCGCGTTGCTCGCCTCCAGCAGGTACAGCGAGAACAGCGTGGCGATGATGGCCAGCAGCGCCATGAACGCGAGCACGGCGCCGTACCAGAGCCGCCACAGGCCGATGGCGCAGGCGCACATGAGCGCGGTGAAGATGATGATGCCGCCGGCGGCCGGGTGCTTGCCGCCGATCTTGTCCCCGGCCAGCCACGCGATGAAGTTGGCCAGGCCCAACCCGGCCGCGATCAGCGCCGAGATCCAGATGACCGGCGGGCGCTCGCCGGGGGCGAGCGGCTTGAGGTTGGCGCGCGCCTCGGCGTCGCGCCGCTGGCTGCGGGTGAGCTCCTCGCCCGTGGGGACGGCCCACTGGCCGGGGCGCTTGGGCTTCGCGGGTTCGGGCGCAGGTGGCGCGGCTGCGGCCGCCTTGGCCGGGGCGGGCGTGGCCGACTGCCTCCCCTTGGCAGGCCCGCGGCGCCCCCGCTTGCGGCTACGTTGCGCCAACGCTCGCCTCGCTGCCCGAACGCAGGGCGCGCGCCGCCCGTGCCGGGTCGGCCGCGTCGGTGATGGCGCGCACCACCGCGATCCGCGTCGCGCCGGCCGCACGCACGCCGGCGACGTTGCCCGCGTCGATGCCGCCGATGGCGAAGAACGGCGTCGCGGCGTGGGCGGCGGCGTACCGCACGAGATCCAGCCCGACGGCCGGGCGGCACGGCTTGGTCGGCGTGGCGTGGACCGGCCCCACCCCGATGTAGTCGATCTCGGGGTCGCCGGCGGCCGCGTCGATCTGTGCGGGCGAGTGGGTGGAGAGCCCGACGATGCGATCGGGCCCGACCAGCGCGCGGGCCTGCGCCACCGGCGTGTCGTCCTGGCCCACGTGAACGCCGTCGGCGCCCGCGGCCGTGACCAGGTCCGGGCGGTCGTTGAGGATCAGCGGCACGCCGTGGGCGCGGCACACCGCCGCATACCGGCGGGCGGTCGCGACGATGGTCTCATCGCCGGCGTCCTTGAGGCGCAACTGCACGATGTCGACGCCGCCGCGCAGAGCCTGCCCCAGGAAGACGTCGGTCTGCTCGCCGCAGACGAGGTACAGCCGTGCGGCATGAAGGGCGTCACGAACGTCGGGCACGCCTCCAGTCTGCCAGGCCCTGCCGCGCTAGCATGCACCCCTTACGGGAGCCCCACCGTTGGGCTGAGAGGGCGGACGCCGATCCGCCGACCGTCACGACCTGACCGGGTAATGCCGGCGCAGGGAGGTGCTTTGTCCGAGCAGTCAGAGACAGCAGATGTCGTCGTCATCGGTGGCGGCGCGATCGGCTTGTCGATCGCCTGGCGCGCCGCGCAGCGCGGCCTGCGCGTGGTCGTGCTCGAGCGCGGCTTGGCCGGCCACGGCACCTCGCGCTACGCCGCCGGGATGCTGGCGCCCGTAGCCGAGGTCACGCCCGGCGAGGAGCCGCTGCTGGAGCTGGGGCTGCGCAGCGCCCGCCTGTATCCGCGGTTCGTGTCCGAACTGGTGGAGGCGGCCGGCGTGGACAGCGTGGGGTACACCACGCGCGGAACCCTGCTGGTGGCTCGCGACGCCGACGAGGCCGAGGCCCTGGAGCGAGAGCTGGCGCTGCGCCACCGCTACGAGCTGCCCGTCGAGCGGCTGCGCGCCTCCGAGGCGCGCCGGCGCGAGCCCGGATTGGCTCCGGCGCTGCGGCTGGCCCTCGACGTCCCCGGCGATCACGCGGTCGATCCGCGCATGTTGCTCCCCGCCCTGGCGGCGGCGGTGGCCCACGCCGGCGGCGAGGTGCGCGAGCACACCCCGGTCGCCGGGGTCGCGCTGACCGGCGGCCGAGCCCAGGGCGTGGTGCTGGAGAAC
This sequence comes from uncultured Actinomycetota bacterium, assembly GCA_963708835.1. Classification (GTDB taxonomy): domain Bacteria; phylum Actinomycetota; class Thermoleophilia; order Solirubrobacterales; family Solirubrobacteraceae; genus Palsa-465. The sequence continues at coordinate 1,502,171 of CAVPUB010000007.1, forward strand.
GGCGCGACGGTCCGCGCCGAGCAGGTGGTGGTCGCCGCCGGCGTGTGGTCGCCGGAGCTGTCGGGGCTGCCAGAAGACGAGCGCGTCCCGGTGCGCCCGGTCAAGGGCCAGATCATGCGCCTGCACGATCCGGCGGGCCCCGGCCTGCTCCATCGGGTCATTCGCATGGGCTCGTCCTACATCACCCCGCGCGGCGACGGCCGATACGTGCTGGGCGCCACCTCGGAGGAGCGGGGGTTTGACACCACCGTCACGGCGGGCGCCGGCTTTGAGCTGTTGCGCGATGCCTCCGAGCTCGTGCCGGGGATCTCGGAGCTGGTCCTCGACGAGTTCGCCGCCGGCCTGCGGCCCGGGACGCCCGACAACCTGCCCGCGATCGGCTCCGGATCGGTGGAGGGGCTGCACTGGGCCACCGGCCATCGGCGCGGCGGCATCCTGCTGGCGCCGGTGACGGCCGAGCTGGTGGCGGGCGCGCTGGCCGGCGAGGCGATGCCGCCGTACGCCGGCGCGTTTGCCCCGGGACGCTTTGCGTCCATGGCCGTGGGGAGCGGCGCATGAATGTCACGGTGAACGGGGAGTCCCGTCAGGTCGGCGCCGGCGCTACTGTCGCCAGCGTGGTGGAGATGCTCGATGTCGCGCCGGGCGCTCGCGGCGTCGCCGTCGCCGTGGACGGCGAGGTCGTGTCGCGGGGCCGATGGGCAGATACACATCTGAGCGAGGGCTCCATGGTGGAGGTCGTCGCCGCCATTGGAGGAGGATGAGCGCCATGTCCGAGGATGTCCTGCGCATCGCCGATCGCACCCTGAGCTCGCGGCTCATCCTCGGCACCGGCGGGTTCGCCAACCACGACCTTCTGGCCCAGGCCTGTCGCGCCGCCGAGGCCGAGCTGTGCACGGTGGCGCTGCGGCGGTTGGACGCGGCCGCTCAGGGGTCGATCCTGGACGTGCTCGACGAGGTGGGTGTGTCGGTGTTGCCCAACACCGCCGGCTGCTACACGGCGCGCGACGCGGTCACCACCGCGCGGCTGGCCCGCGAGGCGTTTGCCACCGACTGGATCAAGTTGGAGGTGATCGGCGACGACCGCACCCTGCTCCCCGACGCCGTCGAGCTCGTCGCCGCCGCCGAGGAGCTCGTCGACGACGGCTTCACCGTGCTGCCCTACACCACCGACGATCCGGTGCTGGCGCGCCGCCTGGAGGATGTCGGCTGCGCCGCGGTGATGCCGCTGGGCTCGCCGATCGGCAGCGGCATGGGCATCTGCAACCCCTACAACCTGTCGATCATCCTCGAGCGCGCCGGCGTGCCGGTGATCCTCGACGCCGGCGTCGGGACCGCTTCGGACGCCGCGCTGGCCATGGAGCTCGGCTGCGACGCGGTGCTGTGCGCCAGCGCGATCTCGCGGGCGCACGACCCGGTGGCGATGGCCCATGCGATCCGGCTGGGCGTGCAGGCCGGCCGGCAGGCCCGCGGCGCCGGGCGCATCCCGCGACGGCGCTACGCGCAGGCCTCGACGCCGGAGGAGGGCATGCCGGCCTTCGATGCCCAGGGCGTTCCCCAGTGACGGTCGACGAGCTGATCGACGGCTGGCAGGCGGCCTGGTCGGGCAAGGATCCGGGCGCGTTCGCCGAGGTGTGCGCCTCGGGAATCCAGTACGAGGACCCGCTCACCGGCGAGCCCCTGGAGGGCCTGGACGCTCTCACCGCGCATGCGGCGCGCCTGTGGGAGGGCTTCCCCGACGCCCGGCTGGAGCGCACCGGCGAGCGGCTGACCAACGAGCAGTTCGTGGCCGCGCCGTGCAAGGTCCTGGGCACCCACCGCGCGCCCCTGGCGGGCCTGCCGGCGAGCAACCGCTTCGTCGTCGTGCACTGCATCTTCTACTGCGAGCTTCAGAACGAGCTCCTGCTGCGGGTGCGCGCGTTCTTCGACGTCTACGACGCGGCGACGCAGCTGGGGGTGCTGCCGGCGCGCGGGACGATGGGCGAGAAGGCGCTGCTCATGCTGCGCGGCTTCGGGTTGCGCAGCGCGCGCAACTCGTAGCTGAGGGTCGTGGGGCTGACGTGTGACCTGTGACGTCTGTGCTGGGTATCAGCGAACGTCAAAGGCCGCCTTCGATAGCCGCCGTTCAGCTGCGCGGGTGCCCTGGCGACATCTCGACCCCTACTGCCAACCCCTCACGAGCCTCAGGCGACAGGTGCCGGCGCAGCCGCCAGCACGCCCCGCTGAAGGTGAGGTTGGCCACGGTGGCAAAGCCGCTCTCGTCGGCGCGGAGGGCAAGCAGCAGATGCGCGACGCGGTCGGCGGCCGGTAGGTCGGCGTCGGCCACGCGCACGCAGTAGCACTGCACGCGCCGCCCGCCGGGGCGCACGAGCAGCGCGCCGGCCGGCCCGAGGACCCACACCCCAAACGTGCCGCGCTCCACCACCAGCCCGGTGTGCGTGACGAGCTCGCGCGCCTGGTGTCCGACGAGGTCGCCGAGGAAGCCCAGGGCTCGTGCCTCGGCACTCTCGTCGCTATGCGCTCGCCGCCTCTGCGGACGCAGCACGCCGGCGCCACGGGCCGCGTACAGCGCGGGGATCGCCCAGGCGAACGCCAGCGCGAAGACCGACACCACCGCCAGGACCGGCGCGAGCAGCGGGAGCACGACGGCCGTGGTGAGAAACGGGACCTCGTGAGCAACGACGCTCAACGTCCAGGCGCGGTCGGCGCGACGCAGCGACGCCTCGTCGGCGCGCTCGCGCCAATCGACGTTGGCGAGCTCGGGAAGCTCGCCAGCCGCCCCCAGGACTCCTGTGGCCATCAGCCGCCGGCGATCGGGCGCCGCAGGATGACGAGCTCGGAGTCGAGCGGGAGCTCGCGCACGGCGACGGCGGTGCCATCGGGCTCCGAGGCCACCGCCAGGTAGCCACGGTCAAGCTCGGTCTGCAGCGCGGCCCGCGCGGCTTTCGTCCCGGCGAGGTCATCCGGACTCCAGTGCGCGAGCACGGTGTGTCCGGTCTGGTCCATGCGGATGAGTCGTGACAATCGGCCCTCCTCCGGTGCGGGTGAACGACAAATCATACGTCCGGCTCAGGGTCGTCTTCGCCGGCCAACAACCGGACGTCGACCACTACCGGAACGTGATCAGACAGCGTGCCGCGGTCGAGCACCTGCGCCTCGCCGAGTGCCCTCACCGCCCCAGCGACGAAGATGTGATCGACGTCGTGCCCGCCCGTGTGGGTGAACTCCGGCCACTGCGGCGCGCGCAGATTGAAGTCCCCGCCGAGTACCAGCGGGTCGCCGCGCGACCATTCCCGCGCGGCCTCGGCGGCGAGCATGCCGTCGCGCTCGGCGGCGGTGCTGTCGTGCGCGGTCGCGTGCAGGTTGACCACCCACAGGCCGCAGCCCAGCAGCACCCCGTGGGCGACGCGCCGTTCCGGACTCCGCGTCAGCACCGCGACGTGATGGTCGACGATCCGGTCAAGCCGCGCGAGGATGGCGTTGGCGCCGCCGCCCTGTGACTTCATCACCTCGGGCCAGCGGCGCGCCAGCGCTCGGCGCAGACCCGGCAGTGCATTGCGCGAGGTGAGCGCCTGGCGGTGCTCGGCGCCGAGGCGCGCGGCCACGGCAGCGGTCCACCACGGCGGGACCTCCTGCAGCAGCGCGACGTCCCAATCCCAGCCCGCGAGCGCCGCGCCGAATTCGTCCAGCAGCTCCCGGCGGGACGGCGGAATGGAGCGCCCGTGCATGAGGTTCCACGTGAGGACCCGCAGGTGCACGAGCCCCAACGTACACTGCGGCCCTTGCCACGCCACTTCCTCACCGGAACCGAGCTCACCGCAACCGAGCTCAGCGCCCTGTTGGATCGCGCCGCCGCGCTCAAGGCCGCGCCGCTGAGCTCCGACGCGCTGGCCCGCCGCTCCATCGCGCTCATCTTCCAGGCGGCGTCCACGCGCACGCGCACGTCGTTCGAGGCCGGCATCGTGGAGATGGGCGGTCACCCGATGGTGCTGCGCACCGGTGAGCTGCAGCTCAGCCGCGGCGAATCGATCCGCGACACCGCCTACATCCTCTCCCGCAATGCCGCTGCCATCGGGATCCGCACCGCGCCCGACGAGGAGGTGGAGGAGCTCGCCCGCCACGCCGCCGTGCCGGTCATCAACATGCTCACCGCCAAGCACCACCCCTGCCAGGCGCTGGCCGATCTGCTGACACTGCGCGAGACGTTCGGGTCACTGGATGGACTGACACTTGCCTACGTCGGTGACGGCAACAACGTGGCACGGTCACTGGCGCTCGTCGGCGGACTGGCAGGTGTACAGGTACGCGTCGCGGCACCCGACGGCTACCAGCTGGAGCCGATCGACGGCGTGCAGTTGACTGACGACCCCCGCGCCGCGGTCGAGGGTGCGGACGCCGTGTACACCGACGTGTGGGTGAGCATGAGTGACGATCCAGCCTCGGCCGAGGAACGCCGTCGCGCACTGTCGCGCTACCGCATCGACGATGCGTTGCTCGACCTCGCCGCGCCGCACGCGATCGCGTTGCACTGCCTGCCCGCGCACCCTGGCGACGAGATCACCGCGGAGGTGCTGTACGGCGACCGGCAGCGCATCTGGGATCAGGCAGAGAACCGCCGCCATGCGCAGAAAGCGCTCTTGGAGTTCGTTGTAGCCTGAAACGTTCCGCCCAGTCACGCGCACGTTGTGCGGACATTGGGTAGATTCGCGCAAGCGTCTTGAGTCAAGATCCCGCAGGCGCCCCTCGTCAATAAGGAGCAGGAGCTTCCGTATGCCCCCCGCCAAACGCTCGTCGTCCGGCCGTTCAACTTCATCGTCTTCGTCGCGATCTGGCGGCACCCGCACGAGCGCCAGTTCGCGCAGCACCGGCGCGCGGGCGACGAAGGCTGCCGCTCGCAGCGGCGCAAAGTCCACTTCCACCAGCGCGCGCAAGGGCGCGGCCAAGACCGCGACGCAGGCCAAGTCGGGCGCGGCGCGGACACGCACCGCGGCGAAGTCCGGCACCGCCAAGACGGCCACTGCCGCGAAGTCGACGGCCAAGTCCGCGGCAAGAACGGCCAAGACGGCGCGCGCCGCCGCTGCGGGCACCGCACGCAGCGCGCGGGCGGGCGCGAAGGGCACGGCCACCGCAGCGGCCGCCGGAGCCAAGACCACCAAGACGAGCGCCAAGGCGGCGTCGACCAAGACGACGCGGGCCAGCGGCGGCGGAGTGAAGTCGGTCGCCGAGCAGCTGGCGCAGGGCGCCATCAAACCGCGCGACCTGGTCATGCTCACCCGTAGCCACATCCAGGAGACACTCGACGACGCCGCCTCGCGCGGCCGGGTCACGCGTAAGGACGCCAACGACCTCGTGTCCGAGCTGGTGCGCCGTGGTCGCGGTGGCGGGGGTGACGTGGTCAAGGAGATCGAGTCGCTGCTGGGCAAGGCCGGCGCGGCGACCAAGCGCGCCCGCGGCTCGGACTCCGTCGATCGCATCGTGCGCGGCGCCGATCGCGCTCGTCGGGCCGCCGGGGTTGGACCGTCGTTCCCGATCTTGGGCTACGACGACCTCAATGCGTCGCAGGTGACGACCCGTATCAAGGACCTCAAGAAGCCCGAGCTGCGCAAGGTGCTCACCTACGAGCGCAAGAACGCCAACCGCAAGTCGGTGGTGAACGCGCTCGAGAAGTCCCTGGCGTAAGCCGCTCACACCTCTCACGTCGGGGCCCGGTCACACCCGGGCGCGGTGCGTGGGGCGGGTGGGCTGCTTTTCAGGCGTACGCGCCGGTGTCAGAGCGTCGGCGCCTGCTAGTTGTGTAGTCCCATGTCCACCGCCCCTCCCACCCAACCCCGGCCCCAGCGCGGCGACGAGCTCGAGCTGACGATCGACACGCTCGCCTTCGGCGGCGCCGGGGTGGCGCGCACCGACGGCTACGTCGTATTCGTCACCGGCGCCGTTCCCGGCGACCGCGTGCGCGCGGTCATCGGCAAGCGTAAGCGGGCCTACGCCGAGGCCCGCGCGGTCGAGATCCTCGAGCCCGGGCCCGACCGGATCGCACCGGTGGCCGATCATCCGGGCGCCCCGTGGCAGGTCCTCTCCTACGAACGCCAGCTCGAGGTCAAGCAGGGACAGGTCGACGACGCGCTGCGCCGCATCGGCAAGCTCGACGGGTTCGCCCTGGAGCCGATCATCCCGGCGCTGGCGCAGTGGCGCTACCGCAACAAGCTGGAGTACTCGTTCGGCGTCGACGGCTCGGGCGCGCTGGTGTGCGGCTTTCATGCCCCCGGTCGCTGGGACGAGATCGTGGCCATGGACGACTGCCTGCTCGCCTCCGAGCGAGCCAACGCCGCCCGCGAGCAGATCGTCGCGTGGTGTCGCTCCGAGGGCCTGAGCGCCTATGACCGGCGGAGCGGCGAGGGCTTTCTGCGCAACCTCGTCGTGCGCGAGGGCCAGCGCACGGACGCCGTTCAGGTGCGCTTGGTCACCAGCGTCGGCCAGCTCGACCGCGAGAGCCTGATCCGCGCCGGTGCTGGGCTCGGCGGCCTGCTGTGGACGCGCGTGGACAGCGTCGCCGAGACCACGCACGGCGGCCAGACCGAGCTGCTCGCGGGGTCTGATCGCTTCGAGGACGTGCTCGGCGGTATGCACTTTGAGATCTCCGCCGAGGCCTTCTTCCAGACCAACACCGCCATGGCCGAGCGCCTGTACCAGCTCGCCATCGAGTACGCGGCCCCGGTCGGCTTCGAGCGCGTCTACGACCTCTACTGCGGGATCGGGACGATCGGCCTGCTCATGTCGCCACGCGTGGCCGAGGTGTGGGGCCTGGAGCTGGTGCCAGAGGCCATCTCCGACGCGATCGCCAACGCCCGCGCCAACGAGATCGACAACGCTCACTTCTTTGCGGGCGACGTGCGCCTGGCCATGCGCGAGCTCGTGGAGCGAGCCGGGCGGCCGGACGTGCTCATGGTCGACCCGCCGCGGGCGGGCCTGTCGCAGAAGGTGGTGCGGCGGATCATCGAGGCCTCCCCGACACGTGTGGTCTACGTGTCATGCAACCCCACCACGCTCGCCCCGAACGCCGCGCAGCTCGTCGACGCCGGCTACGAGCTCGTGCGCGTGCGCCCGGTTGACATGTTCCCTCAGACGCCGCATATCGAGTGCGTGGCTGAGCTCGTGCGCCGCGGGTAGGGTGACTCACATGCGCGCCGCCACGATCAACGACAAGCAGTTGACGATCCAAGAGCATCCCGACCCGGTTCCGGGTCACGGCGAGGTGCTCGTCAAGGTGCACGCCGCCGGGCTCAACGGCGCCGACATGCACCAACTCGCCGGTCACTATCCCGCGCCTCCCGGCTCACCGCAGGACATCCCGGGGCTCGAGCTCGCCGGAGAGGTCGTGGATCGCGGCCCGGGCGCCGAGCGCTTTGCGGTGGGCGAGCGCGTCATGTCCATCGTCGGGGGTGGCGGGCAGGCCGAGCTGGCCGCCGTCAACGAGCGCATCCTCATGCCGGTGCCCGACAACCTGTCCTGGGCCGAGGCGGGCGGACTCCCCGAGGTCTTCACCACCGCGCACGATGCGGTGTTCACCCAGGCCGACCTGGTCGTGGGCGAGCGGCTGCTCGTCCACGGGGCCGCAGGCGGCGTGGGCTGCGCCGCGGTGCAGCTCGGGCAGGCCGCGGGCGCGCAGGTCACAGCCACCGTGCGCAACCCCGACCTGCGTGACGGGGTGGGCACCTTCGGCGCCGACGTCTACGCGCCCGACGACTTCCTCGACCAGGGCCCCTACGACGTCATCCTCGAGCTCGTCGGCGCGGTCAATCTGATGGACAACCTCAAGGCGCTGAACACCGGCGGACGGATCGCCGTGATCGGCACGGGAGCGGGCGCGACGGGCGAGATCAACCTCGGCCTTGTGATGATGAAGCGCGCGCGCATCCACGGCTCCACGCTGCGGGCCCGCCCGCTCGAGCTCAAGGCGCTCACCGCCCGGGCGATGGAGCGCTCGGTGCTGCCGCTGCTGGCGTCGGGCGAGATCAAGGTGCCGATCGCCAAGACCTACCCGCTCGCCGAGGCGCCCGCCGCCTACGAGCACTTCAAGGCGGGCGGCAAGCTGGGCAAGATCGTCCTCACGATGGACGACTAGTAGGGCGGCAGGTCCTCCCACCACTGCCCCAGCACGCGAAACGCAGACCAGAACGCACGCTTGGCGCTGTCCTCGTCCATCGACTCGTCGATGTTGGGGACGAACAGCGCCTCGATCGAGGGCGTGAAGCGCTGCAGCTCTCCGGGGCTGGCGGTCAGCTCGCGCGAGAGCGGCACGTCGAGGTCGTTGACCACGTTGAGCGCATCCTCGCCCATGACCACCACCATCTTGGGCTGGACGATCGCGAGCTCCTCGATGAGGCGGCTCACGCACCCCGGGTCGGCCATCGCAGGGTCAGCCACCGGGCACTTGACGCAGAGCGTGCCGTAGACCGCGAGCGGATCGATGTTCAGTCGCTTGAGCGACTTCATCAGCGCGTTGCCGGTCCGACCGTAGAACGCGACCCCCTCCTCGACCTCTGAGGGCCGCGCCGAGTACTTGACCATGAAGATGTCGGCCTGGGGATGGCCGGAGCCCAGCACGGGCATCAGCTGCCCGCGAGGGCAGTGCGCGCAGTCCCCGAGGCGACGGGCGAATGCGTTGAGCTCGCGGATCGCGCGCTCAAGGTACTTCTCTCGGATCTCGTCGTCGGTTGCCGGCACCACACTCCGATTGGACGGAGGTCGTGCTTGTCCTTGCGGCTGCATCAGGACTTGCGCCCGGTGGCGCGCCGAACGCGCCGCTCGCGGCTCGCGCGCCGGGCCGCCCCGGGCAGCGCCTTGGTCTGGATGAACTTGAGCGCCTGCACGAAGAGCAGGCTGGCCGGGTTGCGGATGATGTCGGCGTCGCGCAGGGATTCGAGGAACTCGTCGGGGCCGTTGAAATCCCGCATGCGGATCCGCACCGAGCCCAGGCCCTGGGGCACGTGGGCGTCCGAGCCGGCCCCCGCCGGGATCCGGTACTTGGCGGCGAACCGCACCGCCTCCTCGTTGAATTCGGAGATCGCGATCCGTGGATTGAAGACCTCGATGGCATCCACGTCGTCGATGACCGCCACCAGGTGCTCGTAGTCGGGCACCGAGTGCATGCGGTCGAAGGGATGCGGCACATAGACGATGCCGCCCTGGCGCTTGATCTCGGCGATCGTCTCCTGCAGCGTCATCCCCCGCGGGATCTTCTCCTCGATGAACAGGCCGATGACCTCGCCCTGTTCCTTGGTCTTGACCTCCTCGCCGACGATCACCTTGACGCCGTTGGCCTTGGCGCGGGCCTCGAGCGCGCCGGAGATCTCGTTGTGGTCGGTGACGGCGATCGCACCCAGACCGCGCGTCCGGGCCTCGGCCAGCAGCACCTCTACCGGGGTGGCGCAGTCATAGGAGTGGTCGGTGTGCATGTGGAGGTCGACGTCGATCAGCGGCCGCGACGCGAGCCGGGCGCGGACGGTGCCGTTGCCCGAGTCAGTCCGGCGCCGGCCGGCGAGATCGAGGTAGATCGTCTCCAGTTCCTCGGCCACCCGCCCCCAGCCAAGGGACCGGCGCAGCCGCTCTGATTCGCGGCGGGCGCGCTCGCGCAGATCAGGTTCGGCGACCAGGCGCTGCAGATGCGCGGCGAGCGTCGCCGTCTCCCCGGGCTCGAACATGAAGCCGCACTCGCCGTCGCCCAGTGCCTCCTCGTAGGCCGGCAGGCGCGAGGCCACCGGGACCGCGCCGGCCCCCAGCGCGCGCACGAGCGTGCCCGGTGTCGCGCGGTCGCCCTCGGAGGCGAAGACCGCGATCTCGGCGGTCTGCAGCAGCTCGGCGGCGTCGGACTCGGAGGCCTCCACGAACGTGATCCGCTCGCGCAGCAGCCGGGTCAGCGTGGCCGGCGGGGCCGTTGGGCGCGGGTACCACACCGTGGCGTGCCAGCGCGGCTCGGGCGGCAGCGCCCGCAGCGCGCGCAGGAAGAAGCGCAGCGCGGCCCGCTCCTCGGTGGCGATCATCACGATCTCCGGGACCTCGGCGACCGCGCGCTCCGGGGCCACGTCGGCGCCGGGGGCGATGACGGTGTACTCGCCCGGGAAGTAGTGCTGGAGCAGGTTGCGCGTGGCCGCGTAGCTGGCGACGCGGGCATCCATGCGGGAGAACAGCAGCCGCGACAGCGGACCGGTGAGCTGGGTGGAGAGCACGCGCTCGGTGGGGGCATGGAAGCTGCCGACGTTCAGCGCGCGCGAGTGGCGCAGGGCGGCGCTCGAGGCGCTGGGAGCGAACGGCTCGTGGACGTTGACGATGTCCAGCGGGAGCGCCGTGAGCGCCTCCTCGATCGTCCGGGCCACGTCGACGGGCAGCGATGCCGCGCGCCGGCGCGCGGGGGCGAAGGGGAGGACCTCGCCGACGCCGAGGACGCTGACCCCACCCACGCCGCCGTCGGTCCCCTCAAGCAGCTTCTCGGGGTGCGAGCGCAGCGTGCGACGGCTGTCGCGCACCAGCGACGCCGACTCCGACGGGGCGACGATGAGGACGTGGTGACCGCGGGCGGCGAGCTCATCGGCCACCCGCGCGACGTACTCGTTGACCTCGTTGGCCACCTCCCACGCAAATGGAGTCACCTGCGCGATGGCCAGACGCTGGGGCGCGGGCACGCGGCACATGTTATTGGGCCTCGCCTGGCCGGCACGCCCCGCCCGAACGGCTCGCGGACCGAATCCGGCCGCGACATGCGGCACAGTGCCGGGGTGACCACCGCTGCTCCGCCCCGGCTGAGCGCCGCCGCCGCGCGACGCATTGCGCTCGCCGCGCAGGGCTTCGGGCGCCCGCGGCCGGCCACGCCGCCGGGCACCCGCCAGATCCGGGAGCTGGTCACCCGGCTCGGGGTCCTGCAGCTCGACTCGGTCAACGTCTTCAGCCGCGCGCACTACATGCCGGTGTTCTCGCGCCTGGGGCCGTATGACCGCTCACTGCTGGACCGCATCGCCGGTCACGACACCCCTCGACCGACTCGCCGTCTGGTGGAGTATTGGGCCCATGAGGCGTCGCTCATCCCCGTGGAGAGGCACCCGCTGTTCCGGTGGCGGATGGCGGGCGTGGACGCGGAGGCGTGGGGCTCGATTCGGCGCGTCATCCGCGATCGTCCCGGGCTCGTCGCCGACACGCTGGAGTTGGTCGGCGAGCAGGGCCCGATCCGGGCCAGCGCGACGGGGATCCCCCGTCCCCAGCGGCGGGCCGGCGACATGTGGAACTGGCATGACGGCAAAGTCGCGCTCGAGTACCTGTTCTTCACCGGCCAGGTGGTCGCCGCGGGACGGGTCAACTTCGAGCGCCTCTACGACCTGCCTGAGCGGGTCCTGCCCGCCGAGGTCCTGGCCGCGCCCACCCCGGACCCGGCCGAGGCCCAGCGCGAACTCGTCCGGATGGCGGCGGCGGCGCTGGGCATCGCCACCGAGCCCGACCTGGGCGACTATTTCCGGCTGCCCCGCGCGGACTCCAAGGCGCGGGTGGCCGAGCTGGTTGCGGCCGGGGAGCTCATCGAGACTGAGGTGGCAGGTTGGGCGGCCCCGGCGTACCTGTGGCCCGCCGCCCGCCGGCCGCGGCGGATCGACGCGCGGGCGCTCCTGTCGCCGTTCGATTCGCTCGTGTGGTTCAGGCCACGTGCCGAGCGCCTGTTCGGCTTCCGCTACCGCATCGAGATCTACGTCCCCGCCCCCAAGCGGGTGCACGGCTATTACGTGCTGCCGTTCCTGCTCGGCGACGCCCTGGTGGGCCGGGTGGATCTCAAGTCAGACCGCCAGAACGGCTCGCTGCTCGTGCAGGCGGCCTTCGCCGAGCCGGGGGTCGACACCGCTCGCGTTGCCGCCGAGCTGGCGGCCGAGCTGCGCGTCTGCGCGACGTGGCTCGGACTCGACGACGTCGTCGTGCGCCGCCGCGGGGACCTGGCGCCCGCTCTGCAGCGGGCGATCAGGTCCTAGTCGCGTCCGGCGGCGGAGAGCCTAGGCCTTCGCGGCGGCCTTGGCCCGTGTCTTGGTGGGCGCCTTGGCCTTGGTCGCCGCGGCGACCGGCTTGCGCGAGTACTTGGCGATGAACGCCTCGGTCAGCTCCCGCGCCTGATCGTCGGGACGCTGGTTCATCGGCGACTTCATCAGGTAGGAGCTGGGGCCGTCCAGCTGCCCGGCGAGGCCGTTGTTGAGCGCCAGCTTGCAGCAGCGCACGGCGTCGGTGACGATGCCGGCCGAGTTGGGGGAGTCCCACACCTCGAGCTTGAGCTCGGCGGTGAGCGGCACGTCGCCGAACGCCTGACCCTCGAGGCGGATGTGGGCCCATTTGCGGTCGGTCAGCCACGGCACGTAGTCAGACGGGCCGACGTGGACGTCATCCTTGGGCAGCTCGTGGCCCATGATCGAGGTGACGGCGTTGGTCTTGGAGATCTTCTTGGACTCCAGCCGGTCGCGCTCGAGCATGTTGTAGAAGTCCATGTTGCCGCCCACGTTGAGCTGCGAGGTGCGCAGCAGCTTGACGCCGCGATCGTGGAACAGCCGCGCGAGCGCCCGGTGGACGATGGTGGCGCCCACCTGGGACTTGATGTCGTCGCCGATGACGGGCAGGCCGGCCTTCTTGAAGCGCTTGTTCCAGTAGTCCTCGCGCGCGATGAACACCGGGATGCAGTTCACGAAGCCGCAGCCGGCCTCCAGGATCTGTTCCACGTACCACTTGGTGGCCTGCTCGGAGCCGACCGGCAGATAGGAGACGACGACGTCGGTGCGGGTGTCCTTGAGCACCTCAACGATGTCGGCGGTGGGGCCGGGCGCCTTGGTGATCTTCTCCTTGAGGTAGCGGCCGAGGCCGTCGTGGGTCATGCCGCGCATGACCTCGACCCCGAGCTTGGGGATGTCGTCGCCGAGCTTGAGCGTGTTGTTCTGCCCGGCGAAGATCGCCTCGGAGAGGTCCTTGCCCACCTTGTCGGCGTCGATGTCAAAGGCGGCGGAGAACTCGATGTCGCGCACGTGGTAGCCGCCGAGATCGACGTGCATGAGGCCGGGGACCTGGCCGGTCGGGTCGGCGTCCTTGTAGTACTGGACGCCCTGCACGAACGAGCTGGCGCAGTTGCCCACGCCGATGATGGCGACGCGGACCTTCTCGTGCTGGTGTCGAGCGGTCCCGTTGGACGAACCGTTGCTGGTGGTCACGTGAGGTGTGTCCCTTCTCAAATTCGGAGCCCCGCTCCTCGTCGGCGGGCATTGCCAGATATATGCCGGCAACCCGTGTGAGGTTACACCTGATTTGTAGACCGACCGGTGTACTCCACACGCCCAGCCGGGCCGGTCTGACTAGCTCAGTAAACTCATGAGTTTACTTGTAGCGAGGTGGGGGACCGGGGCGGCCGGGGTGAGCGAGAGGCGGAGCGGTGGTCAGTCCGTGGCGGACTCGAGCACAGCGGCGGCGAGAGCCTGAGCCACCGAGGCAGGCTCGGGGCTGTCCTGCAGCGTGACCTGGGCGGCGGCCCCGTCATAGAGGAGCGCGAGCCGCTGTCCCACGCGTTCCGCACTGCGAGCGCCGGCGTCACGGGCCAGCGCCGCCAGCCGGTCAGCGAACTCCCGCTTGTAGGTGGCGGCGAGGCGACGCGCCGGGTGAGCGGGGTCGGACACCTCGACGGCCGCGTTGACAAACGGGCAGCCGCGCAGCGGATGGTGACCGGCGGCCAGCGTGGCGTAGAGCTCCAGGAGCCGCGCGCGGGGCGCGAGGTCCTGGCGGGCCAGGATCGCGTTGGGGGGGTAGGCGGGATCGGCCGCGAACTCCGCCAGGTAGGCCAGCACCACCTCGTCCTTGGAGGCGAAATGCTGGTACAGCGTCCGCTTGGACACCCGGGCCCGCGCGCACAGCTCCGTCACCCCGGTGACGTTGATGCCCTGGCGGAAGTACAGGTCGCGGGCGGCCGCCAGGATCCGATCACGGGCGCCACGGCCCGCGGACGGGGGCGGCCGGTGACGCGACGCGGGCACGGCGGCGAGGATACCGCCCGGTTTCCCCGACGGGCCGGCCGGCGGTCAGTCGTCGTCGGCGATGGACGCGTTGAGCTGCTTGCGGACGTAGAGAATCCGCTGCAGCACCGTGAACGCGCTGAGCGCCGCCAGAACGTAGACGGCTGGCGCCAGGAGTTGGAAGTGGCCGAGCGACGCACCCTGGGCGAACACCAGCCCGATGGAGAGGATCACGACGCGGACGGGCCGGGTGGCCAGCCCCACCTTGCAGGCGACGCCCAGCGCCTCCGCCCGGGCGCGCGTGTAGGAGACCATCAGCGAGGCCAGGACGGCGATGACGACCGCGGCCACCGCCGCCTGGTTGTGGCGGCTGGCGAAGTAGGCGGCGACGGCGGTGAGGACGATGCCCTCCTCCAGCCGGTCCAGCGTCGAGTCCAGGAACGCTCCGAACGGCGTGCCCTTGCCCGACATCCGGCTGTAGCGGCCGTCCAGCGTGTCCATGATCGAACCGACGATGAAGGCGACGCCGCCGAGGAAGAACATGCGCTCGACGATGAGTGCCGCGGCGGCGAGGTTGAGCGCAAAGCCCGTGAGGGAGATCGTGTTGGGCGTGAGGCGGCTCTCGATGAGCCGCTCGCGCATCAGCTCCTGGGTGGTCGGACCCTCCCGGCGAGACCGGGGTCGGCGCGGCCGCGGCGGGCGCGGTCTGGGAGGCGAGCTTGGCGAGGCCATCCGCTCCAACAGCGTAGGCGGTTAAGCGGGCGCTTGCCCGAACGCCCACACGTCCGGCCTCGCGCGGGCCAGCAACTGCTTGGAGAGCAGCGCCGACGCCAGCGCGGTGATCGCGCCCAGGACGACGTCGGTGAGGTAATGGTTTCCGGTGGCGATCACGACGAATGTGATGAACAGGGGATAGATCGCCCAGGCCACCCTCGCGAACCGGTTCTTGACGAGCCGGGCCGTCGGCCAGCCGATCATGAGCGCGAAGCAGACGTGCATCGAGGGGATCGCCGCGTAGAGGTTGAGCAGGGCGCTGGAGGGCCCGTGCTCCACGGTGATGCCCGTGAACTGCTGGATCGAATCCGTGAAGCCCCACTCGGGCATCAGCCGCGGCGGCGCCGTCGGGTACAGCGCGTAGCCGACGAGCGCAAACGCCATCGCCACCATGAACATGTTGCGCACGAAGTAGAAGGACTCGTTGCGGCGCAGGTAGATCCAGACCAGCGCCCCGATCGTCACGACATAGTGCGCGTTGAGGTAGGACGAGGCGGCGATGTCCATCAGCCATTTCTTGTGGACCACCCACGCCTGGATGCCCGGCTCCACGAACACGTGCAGCGCCTGCTCGAGGCTGATCACCTTGTAGGCGTTCCAGGTTGCCTGGGCGACGTCGTTGCCGTCGACTACGCCGCGCACCACCTGGTAGAGCAGGTAGGCGCCAACGAAGAGGGACACCTGCCGGAGCACGTCTCCCCAGCCGCGCGGAAGCACGCGCGCCTCAATGTCTCTGAGTCGCCGCTGCATGGACCGGACAAAATCTTATAGAGGCGTGTGTCTGTGCTTCGTTAGGCAGCGGACCGGCGTGGCTTAAGCGCACCGTGGCGACGTCGCGCCGATCCGCTCCGGCGAGAAGCGGATCACGAGCCGCACCGGGCCCGCCCGGCGCAGTGTCAGCCGGGTCGCGGCGCCGGCTGGGGCGACGCATCCCGGCGCGCCCGCCAGGGCCCAGTACGGCGTGAAGCGCACGCGCAGCGTCACCGTGCCCGGCCGCGAGGCCTCGAGCGCGATCCAGTCAGAGCCCATTGCCCGCACGGTCGCCGCGCCCTGCGCGAGCGGCGTCGGATCCACGACCGCGTACACGCGCCAGTGCGCCGATCGCATCACCGGCCTCAGGTAGGGCTGCCCGGCCCGGACGAGCGCCGCCTCGCCATCGGCCGACGGGTCAAGCGCGGCGTCGGGCAGGGCGACGAAGCGGATCGCGTTGGCGTGAAGCCACCGGTCATACCGCGCCGCGGTGAGCCGGCCGTCGTAGAACAGCCCATTGTCGGCGCGGTCGAGCTGGCGCTCCCAGCCGCGGGCCAGCGGGAACTCGGAGGCCACGCGGTAGGCCTCCCAGTGGGAGTCGGTGAATGGGATCTCCGCGCGGAAGGCGCCGTTGCGCCCGCCCGGCTGCGCGCGCAGGAAGCGCAGGAGGGGCTGGTAATAGGCGGCGCCGGTGGAGGGATCGCCCGACAGCGCCGTCACGTCTGACACCGGCGCCTGCCAGCCGACGTAGAGCAAGGGGACTGCGCACAGCCCCAGCAGCACGGGGCGCCGGCGCCACCAGATGAGCGCCGCCAGCGGGGCGGCCAGCAGCGTGCCGAGACGGGCGATATTGCTGCCGATGGGGGAGGGGATCAGGAAGACCGCGAGCGTCGCGAGTCCGTAGAGGGCGATCCCGGCGCGCAGGCTCGTCGACTGACGCGGGACCGCGACCAGCGCCGCCGCGCAGATGGCCAGCACGGGAAGGAGCGTGCCCAGGTCAAACGGCTCGGTGCCGCCTTCGGGGAAGGCGACGGCGAGGGCCAGGACCGGGGCCAGCGCCGCGACCGCGGTGGCGAGGCCCGGGAGTGCGGGAGCCGGACGGCGCCGGGTCAGCGCCGCGGCGAGCGCGTGCCCGGCGGCGGCCAGAGCCGCGAAGAGCGCCGCCACCGGGCTGCACAGCGCCGCGAGCAGCGCCAGTCCGGCCGCGGTGAACGGCCGGTCGCTGTCCAGCGCGACGATCGCGCCCAGCGCGGGCAGGGCGCCGAAGGCCAGGGCCAGCCGCCCGGCGTAGAGGTTGATCGCGGTGGCGGCGCCGAACGCCAGGGCCCCGAGCCAGGCCCGTGGCCCGAAGTGGCGGCGGGCCAACGGCTCAAACAGTGCGGCCGTGGCGGTCGCGGCGAGCGCGGCGGCGAGCTGCGGGGTGAGCAGCGCCGAGACCGCGGGGAACAGGACGCTGTAGCCGAGGATGTGGTGGCCCCCGTACCAGTCGTTGTTCCAGAGCCCGAAGCCCTGCTCGCTGAACAGCCGGGCGCGGAACAGGTGGGCCGCCAGGTCCCGCGTGGGCGGCGAGATGATCACGTAGGCGGCCGCCAACGCGGCGGCGGCGAGCGCTGGGGCCAGGCGGCCCCAGCGGTCATAGCTCGCGGTCCGTGCCGTCGCGGGGGAGGCAACCAGCGCGCGTGCGCGTGATCGCGTCGCGGTGGCGGTCATCGCGCGCCCGTCACGGTCATGGCGTGCCTGTGTCGGTGACGAAGCCGGCCACGCGCTCGGCCAGCGAGGGTTGGTCGAGCCACGGCCAGTGCCCCGCGCCCGCCACGCGCTCGACCACGGCGTGGGGGAGCCGCCGGCCATAGGCATCCGCGAAGGCCGGGGGTAGCCACGGATCCTGCTCGCCCCAGACGACGAGCGCCGGCTGCTCCAGGTCGCCCAGGCCCTCGCCGGCGCTGGCCAACGCGGCCGCGTCGACGGAGCGGTGCAGTCTGAGGATCGCGCGTTGCGTGCCCTGGTCGAACTGCTCCCAGACGGCGTTCACGCGCGCGTCGGGCCAAGCCCCGGTCGTGGCGCTGGCGTGGCGGAGGGTCCGCGCCAGCAGCCAGCGGTTGACCGATCCCATCACCAGCTCGCCGACGGCGGGGCGGCGCAGCCACCGGATCATCGCCGGCCACTCGAAGCCGTCGAGCAGCGGGACGGCGTCGACGATGGCCAGGCGTGTCACGCGGTCAGGGTGGCGCTGGGCGAAGAGCAGACCCATCGCCGCCCCCCAACCGTGCCCGACAACCGCCACCTCGGGCACATCGAGCGCGTCGAGAAACCGCTCCACGAACAACGCATAGGCAGGGAGCGCGTAGTCGAGATTGCCGGCCTTGTCGGTGCGCCCGAACCCGGGCAGGTCCGGGGCCACGCCGCCGCTGAGCTCGAGCAGCCCGAGCCAATCGTCCGAGCTCGTCGGTGCGCTGTGGAGGTAGAGGACCTCGCTGTCGCGCGCCGGGGCGCGGCGGTAGAAGACGGAGGCTCCGGCGACTTCGATCGTGTTCTCGTCGACGCCCACGCCTGGCCGAGGATAACGTCCGCGGCGTGACCGATCCCGCCTGGAAACGCCCCACCGCCAAGCGCATCCGGGCCGTGCGCGACCGGCTGCGCCTGGTCTACGGGATCCCCGGCTGGGCCGCGCACGGGCATCCGATCGCCGAGCTGATCCTCACCGTGCTCTCGCAGTCCACCAACGACCGCAACCGCGACGTGGCCTACCTGCGCCTGCGCGAGCGCTTTGCGACGTGGGAGGACGTGCGCGACGCGCCGGTGGACGAGGTGGAGGAGGCGATCCGCCCGGGTGGCATCTCCAAGGTCAAGTCCGCCCGGATCAAGTCCATCCTGCACGCGATCGAGCCGACGGCGGAGATCTCTCTGGAGGGGCTGGCCGCGATGACGGTCCCCGAGGCGCAGGCGTACCTCACCGCGCTGCCGGGCGTCGGGCGCAAGACCGCCGCCTGCGTGCTGTTGTTCGCGCTCGGGATGCGCGACATCCCCGTCGACACCCACGTCTCGCGCGTGGGCACGCGCCTGGGCCTGTTCCGGCCCAAGGCCCCCTTCGAGGAGATGCACGACGACATGCTCGCCATCACGCCGGAGGGCCAGGAGCTGGAGTTCCACATCAACCTGCTCCGGCACGGGCGGCGGACGTGCCATGCGCGCAAGCCGGAGTGCGGGGCGTGCGCGCTGCAGCGGATGTGTCCGAGCGCGTTCTCATTCGGGTAGAGCGAGGAGGTCGTCGCGGCGACGTGACGCAAAATAAGCGCCGTATGCGGGCTTAGATTGCATCACCCCCTCGGCGGGGACTCGGCGCCACACCTCCCAAGTCGTCCTGGACGTTCGTCGCGGGTCGCCGGAGCGGCCTGATAGATCTGCTACCCTCGGACTCAGATTTTTGTAACCGCAAGGGAGCAGACAAGAACATGGGAAAGACGATCGGAATCGACCTCGGGACGACCAACAGCTGTATGGCCGTGCTCGAGGGTGGCGAGCCGACGGTGATCGAGAACGCCGAAGGTGGGCGCACGACTCCGTCGGTGGTCGCATTCACCAGTGGTGGTGAGCGGCTCGTAGGCACCGTCGCCAAGCGCCAGGCGGTCACCAATCCGCAGAACACGGTCTTCTCCATCAAGCGCTTCATGGGCCGCAAGGAGGCCGAGGTGCGCGAGGAGGAGTCGATCGTGCCGTACAAGGTCGTGTCGGGGCCGGGCGGCGACGCCCGCGTCGAGGCGGGCGACAAGCAGTACTCCCCGCCGGAGATCTCGGCGATGATCCTCGGCAAGCTGA
The DNA here is from genome assembly GCA_963708835.1 of uncultured Actinomycetota bacterium. Classification (GTDB taxonomy): domain Bacteria; phylum Actinomycetota; class Thermoleophilia; order Solirubrobacterales; family Solirubrobacteraceae; genus Palsa-465. The sequence goes on from CAVPUB010000007.1 coordinate 1,521,517, forward strand.
AGGCCGACGCCGAGGCCTACCTGGGTGAGACCGTCGACAGTGCGGTCATCACCGTCCCCGCGTACTTCAACGACGACCAGCGTCAGGCGACCAAGGATGCCGGCAAGGTCGCCGGTCTGGACGTCAAGCGCATCATCAACGAGCCGACGGCGGCGTCGCTGGCGTACGGGCTCGACAAGGAGACCGACCAGACGATCCTCATCTTCGACCTCGGCGGCGGCACGTTCGACGTGTCGGTGCTGGAGATCGGCGACGGCGTGTTCGAGGTCAAGGCCACCGCGGGTGACAACCACCTCGGCGGCGACAACTTCGACAAGGCGCTCGTCGACTGGCTGGTCAAGGAGTTCAAGGCGTCCCAGGGCATCGACCTGGCCGCCGACCCGATGGCGCTGCAGCGGCTCTACGAGGCCGCCGAGAAGGCCAAGATCGAGCTCTCCACCACCCAGGAGACCCAGATCAACCTGCCGTTCATCACGGCCGACGCGTCCGGACCCAAGCACTTGGACATGCGCCTCACGCGCGCCAAGCTCCAGGAGCTGACCGCCGACCTGCTCGACCGCACGGTCGCCCCGGTCCGCCAGGCGCTCGACGACGCCAAGGAGAAGGGCGCCGGCACCATCGACCACGTCGTCCTGGTGGGCGGCATGACCCGTATGCCATCCGTGCAGGAGAAGGTCAAGGAGCTCACCGGCAAGGAGCCGCACCGCGGCGTCAACCCCGATGAGGTCGTGGCCGTGGGCGCCGCCATTCAGGCGGGCGTGCTGGCCGGCGACGTCAAGGACGTCCTCCTGCTCGACGTCACCCCGCTCACCCTCGGCATCGAGACCAAGGGCGGCGTGATGACCAAGCTGATCGAGCGCAACACGACCATCCCCACGCGCAAGTCCGAGGTGTTCTCCACCGCGGAGGACAACCAGCCGAGCGTGGAGATCCACGTGCTGCAGGGCGAGCGCGAGATGGCGACCTACAACAAGTCGCTGGGCAAGTTCCAGCTCACCGGCATCCCGCCGGCGCCGCGCGGCATCCCGCAGATCGAGGTGGCGTTCGACATCGACGCCAACGGCATCCTCAACGTGTCCGCCAAGGACCTGGGGACCGGCAAGGAGCAGAAGATCGAGATCCGGTCGGGCTCCGGTCTGTCCGAGGACGAGATCAAGCGGATGGTGACCGACGCCGAGTCTCACGCCGACGAGGACAAGCGCCAGCGCGAGCTGGCCGAGGCTCGCAACAACGGCGAGAACGCGGCCTACCAGGCCGAGCGCCAGCTCAAGGACCTCGCCGAGCAGATCGACAGCTCCTCCAAGGACGAGATCGAGGCGGCGATCAAGGACGTCCGCGAGTCGCTGACCTCCAGCGACGCCGCTGAGATCAACGCCAAGACCGAGGCGCTGCAGTCCGCGTTCCACAAGGTCTCCGAGGCGATGTACCAGCGCGCCCAGGAGCAGCAGGCGGCCGACTCCGCCGGCGACGAGGCGAGCGAGAACGGCGCGTCGTCCAGCAACGGCGCCAGCGCCGAGGAGGACGTGGTCGACGCCGAGGTTGTGGACGAGGGGAAGTAAACACCGATGTCCCACGACCACCCCAACCACGCGCCTGACGCTGTCACGCACCAGCAGGCGCCTGAGGCCGAGCTGCCTCAGGCGCCGCCGGGCGCCCCCGAGGGCCACGACGCTGCGCCCGCCCAACGGCACGACGCGGCGTCCGCCCCGGGCGACGCCGCCGCGCCCGTCCAGGGCGACGGCCCGGGGTCGCCCTGCGACCTGGAGGCGCTTGCCGCCAGGGCCGAGAAGGCCGACGAGTACCTGGCGCTGGCCCAGCGCACCAAGGCCGACTTCGAGAACTACCGCAAGCGGACCACCCGCGAGGCCGCAGCCGCGCAGGAGCGCGGGGCGGCCAAGCTCGCGCTCGCGCTACTCCCCGCGATCGACAACCTCGACCGCGCGCTGTCTCACGCCGACGAGGTGGCGGCCGGCGAGGGCGCAAACGGCGCCGAGTCGCTGGTGGCCGGCCTCAAGCACGTCCACGCCGACCTGATCTCCGCCCTGGGCAACGTCGGGATCGAGCGCTACTCGCCCGAGGGCGAGCCGTTTGACCCGCAGTTCCACGAGGCGGTGGCACAGCAGCCGGTGGAGGGCGCTCCAGCCCGGGGTCGTCGTCGAGGTGTTCCAGCGCGGCTACCGCATGGGCGAGAACGTCGTGCGCCCGGCGCGCGTCGTCGTCGCCGGGTGACCGGGCAGGTGAACACCCGTGGCTGAGCGGCCTGACTACTACAAGATCCTCGGGGTGGGCAAGAACGCCTCCGACGAGGAGATCAAGAAGGCGTACCGCAAGCTCGCCCGCAAGTACCACCCCGACACCAACCAGGGCGACAAGAAGGCCGAGGAGCGCTTCAAGGAGATCTCGCAGGCCCACGACGTCCTGTCGGACCCCGAAAAGCGCAAGGCCTACGATCGCGGCGGCCTGTTCGGCGGGCTCGGCGGAATGGGCGGCGCCGCCGGCGGCGGCTTTGACCCGGGTTCGTTCACGGGCGGGTTCTCCGACATCCTCTCCAACCTGTTCGGCGGCGGCGGCGGCGCGGCTCCCGGTGGCGGTGGCGCACGGGGCACGGGCACCCGCGCGCGCCCGCGCCCGCAACGTGGCCGCGACCTCGAGACCGAGGTGTCGCTGACCTTCGACCAGGCCGTCAACGGCGCCCAGGTCCCGCTGGCCGTTCCGACCTCTGCGCCGTGTCCGACGTGCAAGGGCTCGGGCGCCAAGCCCGGCACCTCCCCGCGGGTCTGCCCGGTGTGCAACGGCCGCGGGCTGGAGTCCCAGAGCCAGGGCATCTTCTCGATGTCCCAGCCGTGCTCCAACTGCCATGGGTCGGGCACCGTGATCGACGAGCCGTGCGCGACCTGTCAGGGCACCGGCGCCCAGCGCTCGGTCAAGCGGATGCGGGTCAACATCCCGGCCGGGGTCAAGGACGGCAGTCGCATCCGGCTGGCGGGCAAGGGCGAGCCAGGGTTCGGTCCGGGCGGAGACTCCGGTCCCGCCGGCGACCTCTACGTGATCACGCGCGTGGCCGACTCCTCCGTGTTCAAGCGCAACGGCGACAACCTCGAAGTCGAGGTTCCGCTCACCATCCCCGAGGCCCTGCAGGGCGCCATCATCGAGGTGCCCACGCTCAACGGGTCAAAGCGCCTGCGCGTCCCCGCCGGGACAAGGCACGGGACGGTGCAGCGACTGCGCGGCGAGGGGCCGGCACGGCTGGGCGGCAAGGGCAACGGCGACATCCATTATCGCTTCGTCCTCGACGTGCCCTCCTCGCTCTCACCCGAGCAGTCCGAGGCCGTTGACAGGCTGTCGAAGGTCATGAACGGCAACCCCCGCGAGCGCCTGTTCGCGGCGGCCGGCGAGGAGGCCAAGTGATGGCCTCCCGCCGGGTCCGCACCACCACGCGCGTCGAGGTCTCCTCCGAGCGCGGCGTGTTCATGATCTCGGTGGCCGCCGAACTGGCCGAGATGCACCCCCAGACGCTGCGGATGTACGAGGCGCGCGGGCTCATCGAGCCCAAGCGCTCCCCCAAGGGCACGCGCCTGTACTCCCAGAAGGACGTCGATCGGCTGAGGCGCATCCAGGAGATGACCGCCGAGCTGGGCATGAACCTGGCGGGGGTCGAGCGGGTCTTCGAGCTCGAGCAGCAGCTGGACTCGATGTCGCGCAAGGTGGCGGCGCTGCAGAAGCGCGCTGACGAGCTGAGCGCCGAGGTCGCGCGGCTGGAGGCGATCCGTCGTGAGCTGCGCGCCGAGATCGTGCCCTACGTGCGCGGCGGCGAGCTGGTGCGTCACGCCGATCTCCAGGCCCTGAGCTTCGGCGGCTCGGGCCGTGACCGGGAATAAAACCCGATGCCAGACCGTCTGGGCGGGTAACACGCACCGCACCGGGCAACGTTTGTGCGTGTTTGATTGTGCAACGATCCTCCCCTTGGGGAAGACGGTCCTGCCCAGCCCCGGCTGAGTGCCGGTCAGACAACGAGGAAGTGAGATTTCGCGATGGGTACTTCGAGCTGGGGATTGAGTCGAGCGCTGGGCCGCGCTCGGATCGCGGTCGCGACGGCGGCATGTCTCGTGTGCGCCGGGGCGCTGTGGGCCGGTCCCGCGGTGGCGGCCACCTCGAACCCCCACTGGAGCTGGCTGGGCGCCGCGCCCGCCAACGGCACCGTGTCGTTGGCGTTGCCGCTCAAGGCCGACCTCGACGGCCTCGAGAGCTTCGCCACCGCGGTGTCTGATCCCAAGTCGCCGCGGTACGGCCAGTACGACTCGATCGCCAACCTGGCCAAGCGCTTCGGCGCGCCCGCCGCCGAGCGCTCCCGGGTCGTCGGCTACCTCAAGCAGGCCGGCGCCACCGGGGTCAAGATCGATGTCACCGGCCTGTTCGCGGACGCGACGATGAAGGTGTCGGAGGCCGGACGGCTGTTCGGCACCACGCTGGGCACATTCCGGACCGCCGCCAAGGGCACCCATGGCGCCACGTTCATGGCGCCCGAGTCAGGCGTGCGGATCCCGGTGGCATTGCGCAACGACGTGGCCGGCGTGATCGGGCTCAACACCCTGCCCCTGTTCGGATCCTCGACGCCCACCGTGTCCGACAACGCGGCGTTCCCGCACAAGGCGGCCGCGCCGGGAGACGAGACCACCGCCGATGAGTCGGGCTACCTGCAGCGGACCGGCACCGCGGCCGGCTGCGCGGACGCCGTGTCGCAGTCGGGCTTCACCCCCAACCAGTACCTGACCGCCTACAACTACACCCCGCTTCAGAGCGCGGGGCTGCAGGGTCAGGGCGAGCGGGTGGCGCTCATCGAGATCGACGGGTTCCGCTACTCGGACCTGCGCAACTTCTCCAAGTGCTTCGGCCTGGCCACGCCCGCCATCAACGGCTTCGGCGTCGGTCTCAAGAAGCCGCTGGCCCCCGGCGGGGAGTCGACGCTGGACCTGGAGGTCCTGGACGCCGCCGCCCCCCGGCTCAAGGCAGTGGACGTCTATGAGTCGAGCCCCAACGCGGTCGACGTGCTGCACTCGCTCACCGCGCCGCTGAGCAACGCCGGCAGCAAGCCCGACATCATCTCCGCCTCGCTGGGCTCCTGCGAAGAGGCGACGCACCTGACGATCGGCAACAAGGGGCTGCGCCGGGTCGAGGGCGCGCTGGCGCTCGCCGCCGCCAGCGGCATCTCGGTGCTGGCCTCCAGCGGCGACGACGGCTCGTCGGCGTGCCTGACTCCCGACGGCCGGCCGCTGCCCGGCCTGGCGGTCAGCTTCCCGGCGTCGTCACCGTTCGTCACCGGCGTCGGCGGGACCAACTTCGCGCTGGATGCGACCAACCACATCGTCTCCGAGCAGGTGTGGAACGACTCCCCGCTGGTCAACGCCTCGGGCGGCGGGGGCTTCAGCTCCCTGTTCAAGCGGCCCACCTACCAGAACGGGTTCGTGGTCGCCGCGCATCGCGGAGTCCCCGATGTCTCGATGCTGGCCGACGTCGCTCCGGGCTACGAGATCTTCTGCACGGCCAAGGGCGACTGCATCGGCCAGGGCCACAACAGCCCGTGGACGCAGGTGGGCGGGACGAGCGCGGCCGCGCCGCTGCTGGCGGGCGGGCTGGCCCTCGTCGACCAGGCGTTGCGCCGCGGCCACCGGCAGGACCTCGGTCTGGCCAACCCCCTGCTCTACGCGGTAGACCACTCGGCGTCGGCGGCCAGCGTGATCTCCGACATCGTGGCCAACAACAACGACCTGGGCTCGAGCCTGATCGGCCGGCCGTTCGGCTGCTGCACCGCCGGCGCGGGCTACGACGAGGCCTCGGGGCTGGGCAGCGTCAACCTGGCCGGATTGGCCTTCGTCGCCGGGTCGCTGGTGCCCCCGATCGTCAACGTCGGGCTCGCAGTGCCCGGGCAGCGCCACCCCGTGGGCGACAAGCACCTGCTGGCCAAGGTCAGCTGCTCCGGGCACTGTCTGATGGGCGCGTACGCCCGGATCAGGATCGGGAGCTCGCGCAAGGTCATCACCAAGTACTCCAGCGTCTTCCTGCTCAAGAACGGCGGGCACAAGACCATCAAGATCGGCCTGGACAAGAAGACCGTGGGCAAGCTCCACACCGCCCTCGGGCACCGGCAGAAGGTCACCGCCACGATCTTCGGAGCGATCCTGGATCCGAGCGGCAACATCGAGTCGCGCACGCGCGGCAGGGATCTGCGGGTCACGGGCTAGGGCCCCGCCCGCCGCGCGGGCGATGACGATGCCTGCGGAGCTCACCGACCGATTGCGGCCGGTGCGCTTGAAGACGGACCGGATTCGTGCGATAATCTTAGTCACACAGACTTAGATTTCTCACTCTGAAACACGGAATCGCCTATGCAACCAGACCGTTTCACCATCAAGTCCCAGGAGGCGCTTCAGGCCGCCCAGCGGCTGGCCGACGAGCGCCGCAACCCGCAGACGACCCCCGAGCACCTGCTCGCCGTCCTGCTGGAGCAGGAGGGCGGTGTCGTCGCGCCCGTGCTGCGCAAGCTCGGCGCCGACCCGGCGGCGGTGCGCCAGTCCCTGGGGCCGCGCCTCGACGCCCTGCCCAAGCTGACGGGTGGGCGAGGACCGAATTCTGCGGCCGAGCCGGCCGGTGGCTCCACCGAGCTCGTCCAGATCCTGCGCACTGCCGAGACCGAGATGCGCGACCTGAACGACGAGTACGTCTCGACCGAGCACCTGCTGCTGGCCCTCGCCGCCCATCCCGGCGGCGCCGGCGAGGCGCTGCGTTCCAGCGGCGCCCCCCGCGAGGCGCTGATCAAGGCCCTGGAGGAGGTGCGCGGGTCCCACCGCGTCACCGACGACAGCCCCGAGGACAAGTTCCGCGCCCTGGAGAAGTACGGGCGCGATCTCACCGAGGCCGCATCGCAGGGCAAGCTCGACCCGGTCATCGGGCGCGACGACGAGATCCGTCGCGTCATCCAGGTCCTGTCGCGGCGGACCAAGAACAACCCCGTCCTGATCGGCGAACCCGGCGTGGGCAAGACGGCCATCGCCGAGGGTCTGGCCCAGCGCATCGTCTCGGGCGACGTCCCCGAGGGCCTGCGCGATCGCCGCGTGGTGGCGCTCGACATCGGCGCGCTCATCGCCGGCTCCAAGTACCGCGGCGAGTTCGAGGACCGTCTCAAGGCCGTCCTCAAGGAGATCGCCGACGCCCGCGGCACGGTCATCCTCTTCATCGACGAGCTGCACACGATCGTCGGTGCCGGCGCGGCGGAGGGCGCGGTCGACGCCGCCAACCTGCTCAAGCCGATGCTGGCCCGCGGTGAGCTGCGCGCGGTCGGCGCCACGACGCTCGACGAGTACCGCAAGCACATCGAGAAGGACGCTGCGCTCGAGCGCCGCTTCCAGCCCGTGTACGTGGGCGAGCCGAGCGTGGAGGACACCATCGCGATCCTCCGCGGGCTCAAGGAGCGCTACCAGGTGCACCACAAGGTCCGCATCCAGGACTCGGCCCTGGTGGCCGCGGCCGCGCTCAGCCAGCGCTACATCGCCGACCGCTTCCTGCCCGACAAGGCGATCGACCTCGTCGACGAGGCCGCCTCGCACGTCCGCATGGAGATCGACTCCAAGCCCACCGAGATCGACGAGGTGGACCGCCACATCATGCAGCTGGAGATCGAGCTGCAGTCACTGGGCGACGACGACGACGCGGGCACCCTGAGCCGTCGCGAGCAGCTCGAGCGCACGCTGGCTGAGGAGCGCGAGCGCTCGGACGCCATGCACGCCGAGTGGCAGCGTGAGAAGGAGACGCTCGGTGCCGTGGCCGACATCCAGGAGCGCCTGGAGCAGGCCAAGGTCGAGCTCGAGCGCGCGCAGCGCGAGGCCGACCTCGGTCGTGCCGCCGAGCTGCAATACGGGACGATCCCCGAGCTGACCAAGCGCCTGGAGGAGGCCGAGACCGCCGAGCAGGAGGCCGCCGCGGCCACCGACGGCGCCAACGGGCCGCGCTTTCTCAAGGACAACGTCGACGCCAACGACGTAGCCGAGATCGTGGCCAAGTGGACCGGCGTTCCGGTGGCGCGGCTCATGGAGGGCGAGATCGAGAAGCTCGTGCACATGGAGGAGCGACTGCACCAGCGCGTGATCGGTCAGGACGAGGCCGTCAGCGCGGTGTCGGCGGCGCTGCGCCGCTCACGGGCGGGGCTGTCGGATCCCAACCGCCCGATCGGCACCTTCCTGTTCCTCGGCCCCACCGGCGTCGGCAAGACCGAGCTGGCGCGGGCGCTGGCCGAGTTCATGTTCGACACCCAGGACGCGATCGTCCGGATCGACATGTCGGAGTACATGGAGAAGCACGCCGTGAGCCGCCTCGTGGGCGCGCCTCCGGGCTACGTCGGCTACGAGGAGGGCGGCCAGCTGACCGAGGCGGTCCGCCGCCGGCCCTACTCGGTGGTGCTCCTCGACGAGATCGAGAAGGCCCACCCCGACGTGTTCAACGCCCTGCTGCAGGTGATGGACGACGGGCGGCTGACCGACGGCCAGGGCCGGACGGTCAGCTTCAAGAACGCCGTCCTGATCATGACCTCCAACATCCCGGGTGGCCGGGCCGGCGTCGAGTCGCACTTCAAGCCGGAGTTCGTCAACCGCCTGGACGACATCGTCGAGTTCGCGTCGCTCACCCGCGAGCAGATCGGCGAGATCGTCGATGTTCAGGTCGCGGTGCTCGTCAAGCGCGTTCGTGAGCGTGAGGTTGAGGTCGAGCTCTCCGATGCGGCGCGCACGCTCATCGGCAATCTCGGCTACGACCCCACCTACGGCGCCCGTCCGCTCAAGCGGGTCATCCAGAAGCGCCTGGTCGACCCGCTCGCATTGGCGATCCTCGAGGGGCGGTTCGTCCCGGGGGACACCGTGAAGGTCGACGCGGCCGACGGCGAGCTCGTGCTGGAACGGGCCGGCGTCGACGCCCCTGCCGCCACCGTCTGACGGCGGGGCGGGCGGGGCCCGTCATCCTCACCGCCGGGGCGGCGCCTCACTCCTCAGTGAGGCGCTGCCCCCAGGCGAAGACGTTCTTCTCGGTGCGCAGGTGCATGAACGTCTCCATCTCGCGGATCTCGGGGATGGAGCGGATGTCGTCGTTGAGCACGCCCAGCAGCTCCTCCTCGGTCGCGCACACGAGCTCGACGATCACGTCGAAGGAGCCCGCGGTGACCACGACGTACTCGATCTCCGCGATCTGAGCCAGACGGGCCGCGACCCGCCGCGTGTCCCCGCTCACGCGCAGGCCGATCGTGGCCACCACGCCGCGGCCCAGGGCCACGGGGTCGGTGACGGCCACGATCCGCATCAGGCCAGATTCGCGCAGCCGGTTGACCCGCTGGCGCGTGGCCGCCTCTGACAGGCCGACCGCCTCCCCGATCTCGCCGTACGGGCGCCGCCCGTCCTCCTGGAGCAGGGCAATGATCGCGGCGTCGGTCTCGTCGAGTTTGGGCTGTGGCGACGGCATTTCAGCGTTCTTTCCACTTATTCAGTTGCATACTGCGGCAGCGGCCACTATATAAACGGCAACTGCGACGGAATAGGTGAGATGAATAGGTTTTGGCAACGACAATAGCGCCAGGAGCGACGCAGGCGACGGAATCCGTGGCGAGCGCCTCGCGCGGCCTGCGGATCGGGGCACGCGGCGGCCCGGTATCCGGTACAAGTGGCGTGAGAGCACCGCCAACGCACCAAGGGAGCGCCAGATGCCCACCTACGTCATGCTCACCACCCTCACGCCCGACGGCGTCCAGACGATCAAGAACAACCCCGGCCGCATCAAGGAGGTCAACCGCGAGGTCGAGCAGTTGGGGGCCACCGTCAAGGCGCAGTGGGCGACCCTGGGCCGGTTTGACTTCGTCAACGTGATCGAGGCGCCCGACGAGCAGACGATCACGCGCATCTCGCTGGAGCTCGGGTCGCGGGGGACCGGTCGCTATGAGACGCTGACCGCCATCCCCATCGACGACTTCATCGGCCTGATCTAGGTGGCCTCAGGGGCCAGAGCGACGACCACGGAGTCCCCGCGGTGACGGAGACCGTCCTCGTGCTCGGGTCCGGCGCGCGCGAGCACGCCATCGTCCACGCGCTGGCACGGTCGCCCCGCAAGCCCAAGCTGGTGTGCGCGCCGGGCAACGTCGGCATCGCCCGCGACGCGCAGACGCGCCCCCTGGATCTCGCCGACCCCGGTGCCGTGCTCGGGGCGGCGCGCGACATCGCCCCCGATCTGGTGGTGGTGGGACCGGAGGCGCCCTTGGTGGCGGGTGTCGTCGACGCGCTCACCGACGCCAAGATCCGCTGCTTCGGGCCGACCAGCGACGCGGCCCGCCTGGAGGGCTCCAAGGCGTTCTGCAAGGAGATCATGGTCGCGGCCGGCGTCCCCACGGCCGCCTACTCGGTGGTCACGACCCCCGACGAGGGCATGGAGGCGATCACCGGCTACCCGGTGGTCATCAAGGCCGACGGCCTGGCCGCCGGCAAGGGCGTGATCATCGCCGCCGACGAGCGCGAGGCCCGGGAGGCGCTGGAGGCTCTGCTGGTGGCGCGGCGCTTTGACACGACCAAGGTCGTGGTGGAGGAGCACCTGGTCGGCGAGGAGGTCTCGCTGCTGGCGGTCTGCGACGGGGTGACCGCGCTGCCGCTGGCCTCCGCCCAGGACTACAAGCGCATCTTCAACGGCGACCTGGGCCCCAACACGGGGGGGATGGGCTCCTACTCGCCCGTGCCCGCCATCGACGAGGCGCGGGCGCGTGAGATCTGCTCCGCCGTGCACCAGCCGGTGCTCGACGTGCTGGCCCGGCGCGGGTCGCCGTTTCACGGCATCCTCTACGCCGGACTGATGATGACCGCCGCCGGGCCGAAGGTGCTCGAGTTCAACGTCCGCTTCGGCGACCCGGAGTGCCAGGCGATCCTGCCCCGGCTGCGCTCCGACCTGCTTGCGCTCCTGGAGGCGGCGACCGAGCCGGGCGGCCTGGCCGCCGTGCCGCCGCTGGAGTGGACCGAGGAGATGGCGGTCACCGTGGTGCTGGCCAGCGCCGGCTACCCCGAGACGTTTCACGCCGGGGACGTCATCCGCGGGCTGGAGCGGATCGGGCCCGAGATCTTCGTCACCCACGCCGGCACCGGGCGCTCGCGCACCGGCAAGCTCGTGACCAAGGGCGGCCGGGTGCTGAGCGTGACCGCGCTGGGGCCCACGCCGACGAAGTGCCGCGCGGCCGCATATGCTGCGGCGAACGTGATCCACTTCGACGGCAAGCAGATGCGGCGCGACATCGCGCTCAAGCTCGTGTGATGAGCCCCGACACGGAGCCAGATCTCGAGGCCGGCGGGGAGCTCGCTCCCGAGCCCGAGCATGCCGGGACGCGGCCCGAGCCGTTGCCCGAGCCCGAGTCCGAGGCAATGGCCGAGACCGCGGTCGAGATCAACGAGCTGGCCGCCGACGAGCCGCACGTCGCGATCCTGATGGGCTCGAAGAGCGACCTGCCCGCGATGGAGAAGGCTGAGGCCGAGCTGGCCGAGCGCGGTATCCGCTCCGAGACCCGGGTGATGTCGGCTCATCGCGAGCCCGACACCGTCGCGGACTACGCCAAGAACGCCCGGATGCGCGGCATCAAGGTGATCATCGCCGGTGCGGGCCTGTCGGCGGCGCTGCCCGGCGTCGTCGCCGCCCATACCGACCTGCCCGTGATCGGCGTGCCGCTGACGAGCCGTACCTCGGTGGCCGGTGGCCTGGACGCGCTGCTGTCCATCTCGCAGATGCCCCCCGGCGTGCCGGTGGGGTGCGTGGGCGTCGACAACGCGCGTAACGCGGCCGTGCTGGCGGCGCGCATCCTGTCCATCTAGCCGGTGCGCGGGCGTGGTGCCCGGTCACCTGTGGTGGCTCTCGCTCTGAGCGGCGGGACCGCCCGCCGGCCGGCGGACGGTCGGGGCGAGGCGTCTAGGACGCCTGGCGCAGATCCCGGATGTACTGCGCGATCACGGCCGCGTCACTGCGGCTCGAGCGCGGGACCCGAGTGGTCTCCCGGACCGGGGGAGCTGGGCTCTGTGTTCTCATCTGGCTTCCTCGCAGAGCTTTCGTTGTACGATACGCGTCGTACAATAGCAGATTGTACGATGACCTTCGTACAATGCCCACAGGGTTCCTATAGTGGAGGGGGCAATGTCAACGCACACCACTGAATCGATCACTCATCCCGCGACGGAGGAGCTTGAGCTCGGGGCCGTTCTGCACGCGCTGAGCGACCCGGTGCGGCTGCGCATCGTCGCCAAGCTCGCCCGCAGCGAGGGCGACCATACCTGCGGGAGCTTCGCCCTGCCGGTCACCAAGTCCACGTGCACGCACCATTTCAAGGTCCTGCGCGAGGCGGGGGTGATCCAGCAGCGCCCCCAAGGCACCACGCGGCTCAACCGGTTGCGGCGCGAGGACCTGGAAGCTCGCTTCCCGGGGCTCCTGGACTGTGTGCTCAAGGCCGCCGAGCGCGCTGATGTGCTCGGCGACGACGACGCCGCCACCCTGGACAGCGTGGTCGCGGTCGACGCGGCTGACAGCCCCGTCGTCGCATAGCTTGATCGCGCGCTACACACGCCGGGAGCTCGGCGAGGCCTGGTCTGACCACGCGCGTTTTGACGCCATGCGCCGCGTCGAGGTCGCCGCCTGCGAGGAGATGGAGGGACCCACGGCGCAGGAGCTCGATGCCATCCGAGCCGCGACCTTCACGGTCGAGGCGATCGACGAGCGCGAGAAGGTCACCGACCACGACACCGCGGCCTTCGTCGACATCCTGTCGGAGTCCGCGGGGCCTGCCGGGCGGTGGATCCACTACGGGCTCACCTCCTCAGACGTCCTGGACACCGGCCTGGCGCTGCAGATCAAGCAGGTCGGCGGCCTGGTGCTGCCCGACGCCCGCCGGCTCGCCGAGGCCCTCGCCGCCAAAGCGCGCGAGCACGTCGCCACGCTGTGCGTCGGGCGCACCCACGGGATCCATGCCGAGCCGACCACGTTCGGGATCAAGCTGGCCGGGTTCGCCTTCGAGGCCGACCGCAACGCGCGACGGCTCGAGCGGGCGTTCGCCCAGGCGGCCGTGGGCGCGGTGTCAGGCGCCGTCGGCACATACTCGGCCACCTCCCCGGACTTCGAGGCGCGCGTGCTGGCGCGGCTGGGGCTCGAGCGCGAGCCGGTCTCGACCCAGGTGGTGGCCCGTGACCGCCACGCCGAGCTGCTCCAGGCGATCGCGCTGGCCGGAGCGGGGCTCGAGCGCTTTGCCACCGAGCTGCGCCACCTGGCGCGCACCGAGGTCGGCGAGGTCCGCGAGCCGTTCGGGCGGGGCCAGAAGGGCTCGAGTTCGATGCCCCACAAGCGCAATCCGATCAAGTCAGAGCAGGTGGTCGGGCTGGCCCGCGTGCTGCGCGGCAACGCCAGCGCGGCGGTGGAGGACGTGGCCCTGTGGCACGAGCGCGACATCTCGCACTCCTCGGTGGAGCGGATCATCCTCCCCGACACCACGATCCTGCTCGACCACATGCAGCGGCGCGCCCTGGCGCTGGTGGAGGGGATGGTCGTCGACGCCGCGCGCATGGGCGAGAACCTGGAGCTCACCTACGGCGCCCTGTTCTCCCAGCGGGTCCTGCTGGCGCTGGTGGCGGCGGGCAACACGCGCGATGACGCCTACCGGGTGGTGCAGCGGGTGGCTCAGCAGGCGCTCGACGAGCGCACCCCCATGCGCGAGCTGCTGGCCGCCGATGAGGCGGGAGCGGGGCTCGATCTCGACGCGATCTTCGACTACGCGCCGTTCGTGTCCCACGCCCACGAGATCGTCGGACGCCTGGACGCGATCGCCTGAGGCGCCGCCCCCCGCGGCGCCTTCACGCGACCTGTGTCGAGCACGCCCCTGCTCGGCACCCCCCTTCCCACGACTCGTCTCTTTCGGCGCTGCCAGGCGAGAGAGACACGACTCGCGGGGGTCATGTCTGTCTGTGTTGGGAAGGTACGTGAGGCGCGTCGCGCCACCTAGGTCGTTTGACCCAGAGCGCGCGTGCTGTTTTAGATCTCCCAGCCGCCGTCGTCGGCCGTCTGGGCCGCGGCGAGCGCGGCGTCGAGCTGGCGCAGCGCCGCGGGGAGCCGGGTGGCCAGCTGGCGGCCGGCGTCGGTGAGCGCAACCCGGCGGCTCGTGCGCTCGAACAGGTTGACCCCGAGCTCGCGCTCGAGCGCCACGATGCGGCGGCTGAGCGTGGACGGGGTCACCCCGAGCCGGGCGGCGGCGCGGCCGAAGTGCAGCTCGTCGACGAGGACGCCGACCGAGCGCAGCTCACGCAGTTCGATCACGCCGCGGACGGTACATCATTGCGTGAGACGCAACGCAAGCTTCCGTGACCGCGACTTGATCCAACGGCGCGGGCCGGGTTAGCTACGCGGCAGGTTTCTCAAGGAGGAAGAGGATGACCAGCATCGCCATCGTGGGATCCGGGGTTTCGGGTCTGCACCTCGGATTGTTTCTGCAGCAGCACGACGTCCCGGTGACGCTCTACAGCGACAAGACCGCTGAGCAGATCGCGTCCGGTCGCCTGCTCAACACCGTCGCCCATCACCATCACACGCTCGAGCGTGAGCGCGAGCTCGGCGTCCACCACTGGGACGCGAGCGAGTACGGCTACGTGTGCCACCAGCACGCCGTCGTCGGCACGCCCGAGCCGATGCGCTGGCGCGGTGACTTCCAGCACCCGTCCTCGATCATCGACTACCGCCTCTACCTGCCGCGCCTGCTGCGCGACTATGAGGAGCGCGGCGGCGACGTCGTCGTCGGTGCGATCGATGCCGAGCAGATCGAGCGCATCAGCGCCGACCACGACCTCGTCGTGGTGGCGGCCGGCCGCGGCATGGGGGCGATGTTCGCCCCGCTGGCCGACAAGTGCCCCTACGACAAGCCCCAGCGCCGGCTCTCGGCCGGGATCTACCACGGGGTGCGCTACTCAGAGCCCAAGGGCGTCGGCGTGCACATGTCGCTCGGCCACGGCGAGCTGCTGGAACTGCCCATCACCTCGCGCGAGGGGTTCGCCACCGCGCTGCTGTTCGAGAACATTCCCGGCGGGGACCTCGAGGTACTCGCCGATCTGGACTACGAGGCCGACCCGCGCGCCCACGACGAGACCGTGCTGCGCAAGCTCGAGGCCCACTACCCGATGTGCTTTGAGCGCATCGAGCCGGCGGAGTTCCGCCTCCAGGGACCCACCGACCTGCTCCAGGGCGCGCTCACGCCGGTGGTGCGCGAGGACTACGTGCGCCTGGACAACGGCAGGTTCGCGCTGGCGATGGGCGACGCCCATTGCGTCGTGGACCCGGTCAACGGCCAGGGCGCCAACTCGGCCTCCTACTCGGCCTGGGTGATCGGCCACGCCATCCTGGCCGACCTCGCCTTCGACGAGCAGTTCTGCCGCCGCGTCGCGCGGGAGCGCCAGGCCTTCGTCCACGGCGTCTCGGACTGGACCAACATGATCCTCAACCCCGAGCCCCACGTCGTCGGGCTGCTCATGACCATGGCCCAGAACAAGTCCGTGTGCGACGCCTATACCCAGAACTTCAACCACCCCGACCGCCAATGGGATACGGTCGCCACACCTGAGCGAACCGCCGCGTTCATCGCCCGCCATACCGCGGTGCCCGCCTAGCGGGCCGCCCACGACACCACATCCCGACCCGGAAGGCCCTGCACTCCATGCACAAGCTCGTCGTCCTGTACCCGCCGCCCGCCGACAAGGACAAGTTCCGGTCCTACTACGAGAGCACCCACCTGCCGCTGGCGGCTCAGCTTCCGGGGCTGCGCGCCTATCGCTACGCCTTTGACGTCGGGGCTCCCGCCGGTGACAGCCCGTACTGGTGCACCTTCGAGGCCGACTTCGATGACGCCGCCGCGATGGGGGCAGCGATGCAGTCCGAGCACGGGGCCAAGGTCGCCGCCGACGTGGCCAATTACGCCGACCAGCCGCCGGTGATGGTCCACTACGAGGTGATCGACGGGAGCTGACCGCGGGGGCCCTGGCGGAGCTTAGGGGCGGTCTGTGGGGGCGGAGATCGGGTCGTCATAACGCCGCGCTAGGATCGGCCGGATGACCGCCCTCGCCGACCTCCCCCTCCTTGCCTCGGGCAAGGTCCGGGAGATCTACGACCTGGGCGACGAGCTGCTGATCGTCGCCTCGGATCGGATCTCCACCTATGACGTCGTTCATCCCACGCCGATCCCCGACAAGGGCAGCGTGCTCACCGGCCTCTCGACCTTCTGGTTCGAACGTACGGCCGGCATCCTCCCCAACCACGTGATCTCCGTCACCGACGGCGTGCCCGACGAGGCGCGCGGCCGGGGGATGGTGGTGCGCAAGCTCAAGATGCTCTCGGTCGAGTGCGTCGTGCGCGGGTACATCACCGGCTCGGGCTGGAAGGACTACCAGGCCACCGGCAAGGTCTCGGGCCACACGCTGCCCGAGGGCCTGCGCGAATCGGACCGTCTGCCCGAGCCGCTGTTCACCCCGTCCACCAAGGCCGAGGTCGGCCACGACGAGGCGATCGACTTCGAGGGCGCGGTGGAGCTCATCGGCGACCGCGCGCTGGCCGAGCGCGTCCGCGACGTGTCGCTCGCGCTCTACGAGTACGCCGCCGACCACGCGCGCAACAACGGGATCATCCTCGCCGACACGAAGTTCGAGCTCGGCCTGGACGGCGACGGCCAGCTCACCATCGGCGATGAGATGTGCACGCCGGACTCGTCGCGGTTCTGGCCCGCCGATCAGTACGAGCCCGGACGCGGCCAGCCCAGCTTCGACAAGCAGTACGTGCGCGACTGGGCCTCCTCCACCGGATGGGACCGCAACCCGCCGGCGCCGCCGATCCCCGACGACGTCGTCGCACGCACGCGCGAGAAGTACGTCGAGGCCTACGAGCGGGTCACGGGAGAGCCGTTCAGCGCCTGGGTCGATCGCACGGGTGCCTAATGGGCCCCCGGGGAACGAACAGCCACTGATGCGCGCCCGGGTCCTGGTCAAGCCCAAGGCCGGCATCCTTGATCCCCAGGGCCAGGCAGTGGAGCGTGCCCTCCCGGCCCTTGGCTTCACGGGGGTGCGCAACGTCCACGTCGGCCGGCTCATCGAGCTCGACGTCGAGGACCCGGCGCGGCTGCCCGAGATGTGCCAGCGGCTGCTCACCAACCCGCTGATCGAGGACTACGAGATCGTCGACGCCGACGGGGCGGCTGCTTCCAACGGCTCCGGGACGGGGTCCACCGTCTCGTGAAGTTCGGCGTCATCCGCTTCCCCGGGTCCTGCGACGAGGTCGATGCACTCATGGCCTGCCGCCGGGTCGGGGAGGCGGTCATCCTGTGGCACGGCGACCGCGACCTGCAGGGCGTCGACGCCGTCGTCGTCCCCGGCGGCTTCTCCTACGGGGACTACCTGCGGGTGGGCGCGATCGCGCGCTTTGCCCCGGTGATGGAGGAGGTGGCCGAGTTCGCCGCGGCGGGCGGGCTGGTGCTGGGCATCTGCAACGGCTTCCAGGTGCTCTGCGAGGCGGGACTGCTGCCGGGCGCGCTGCTGCCCAACCCCTCGCTGCGCTTCATCTTCCGCCAGGTCGAGCTCGAGGTGGCGACCACTGACTCGCCGTTCACCCGTCGATGCGAGCCCGGCCAACGCCTGTCCATCCCGGTCAAGCACACGACGGGTCGCTACTACGCGCCTGACGAACAGCTCGCGCGCCTGCAGGAGGCCGATCAGGTGCTGTTGCGCTACGCCCCCGGGGAGAACCCCAACGGCTCGCTCAACGACATCGCCGGCGTCTGCAACGAGCAGCGCAACGTGTTCGGCCTCATGCCCCATCCCGAGCACGCGGTGGACCCGCTGACCGGGCCGACCGGTGGATTGCCCATCTTCGAGTCCATCCGCGCGCACGTCGCCGACGGCGCGGCGCTGGTATGAGCGGTCGCCGGCCCCAGCTGACGTGACCCCGAGCGCTGCCCCCGCCACCTACCGCGAGCTGGGCCTGACCGACTCCGAGTACGAGCTGATCGTGGCGGGGCTGGGCCGCGAGCCGGCCGTCACCGAGCTGGCCATGCTCTCGCTGATGTGGTCTGAGCACTGCGCCTACAAGCACTCCAAGAAGCTGCTGCGCCGGCTCCCGACGGAGGGGCCGGCCGTCCTGATGGGCCCCGGGGAGAACGCGGGCGTCGTCGACGTCGGCGGTGGCCTGGGCGTCGCCTTCAAGGTCGAGTCCCACAACCACCCGAGCGCGGTGGAGCCCTTCCAGGGGGCCGCCACCGGGGTCGGCGGGATCCTGCGCGACGTCTTCGCGGTGGGCGCGCGGCCGATCGCGGTGCTGGACTCGCTGCGCTTCGGCGAGCCGGCGGAGTCCGAGCGCTCGCGCTATCTGCTGGACCGCGCGGTCGGCGGTATCGGCCACTACGGCAACTCGATCGGCGTGCCCACGGTCGGGGGCGAGATCTACTTCGAATCCTCGTATGAGCAGAACTGCCTGGTCAACGCGATGTGCCTGGGCCTCGCCCCCCACGACCGGCTCATCCGCTCGGCCGCGGCCGGCCCCGGCAACGTGCTCGTGCTGCTCGGCGCGCTCACCGGCCGCGACGGGATCGGTGGTGCCTCGGTGCTGGCTTCCGCTGAGCTCGGCGAGGGCGACGAGGCCAAGCGCCCGTCGGTGCAGATCGGCGACCCGTTCGCGGAGAAGAAGCTGCTCGAGTGCTGCCTGGAGCTGCTGGACTCAGAGCTGCTCGTCTCGCTGCAGGACCTCGGCGCCGCCGGGCTGACCTCGTCCTCGTCGGAGATGGCGGCCAAGGGCGGCGTGGGGCTGGATATCGACTGTGCGCGCGTGCCGCTGCGCGAGCCGGGCATGGAGCCCTTCGAGATCATGGTCTCCGAATCGCAGGAGCGGATGCTCTGCGTGGTCGAGCCCGACCAGCTCGACGCGGTCATCGGCGTGTGCGAGCGCTGGGAGACGCTGGCCACGCCGATCGGGATGGTCACCGATTCCGGGCGGATGCGCGTGAGCTCCGGCGACGAGGTCGTCGCCGACCTGCCCGTCGGGATCCTGGTGGACGACTGCCCGCTCTATGACCTCGAGCCGGCGCCACCGACGGCGCCTCTGTACGAGCCGGCGACGGCGGTGCTGGGCGCCGAGGCGTCCGGCGCCGACACCCTGCTGGGGTTGCTGGGCTCGGCCAACATCGCGTCGCGCCTGCCCGTGTTTCAGCAGTACGACCCGGTGGTGCAGTCGCGAACCGTGCGCCGCCCCGATGACGCCGACGCAGCGGTGCTGACGCTCCCCACCGGCGAGGCGATCGCGGTGTCGATCGACGGCAATGGCCGGCGCGTGGCCTGCGACCCGCGGCGCGGCGCGGCCGAGGCCGTCTACGAATGTGCCGCCAACCTCGCCTGCGTCGGTGCCGAGCCGCTCGGCCTCACCAACTGCCTGAACTTCGGCAACCCCGAGAAGCCGCATGTCGCCTGGCAGCTGGTGGAGGCGGTCGAGGGGATCAGCAGTGCCTGCCGCGCGCTGGGCGTGCCGGTCGTCGGCGGCAACGTGTCGCTCTACAACGAGGCGCCGACCGGTCCGATCTTCCCCACCCCGGTCATCGGGATGGTGGGCCGGCTGCCCGACCCCTCACGGGCCGGCCGGCTGGCGTTTGCGCGCGAGGGCGACGCGGTGGCGCTGGTCGGCGACTTCAGCGGCGCCGATCTCGCCGGCTCCGAGCTGGCCAAGTTGCGCGGCGAGGCCGTGACCGGGCCGCTGCCGGTGATCGACGAGGACGCTGTGCGCGCCGCTCTCGCCACCGTCAGGGCGATGGTCAACACCGGTGCCGCGCGCAGCGCGCACGACATCGCCGAGGGCGGGATCGCGGCGGCCATCGCCGAGTGCTGCATCGCCGGTCAGATCGGTGCAGAGATCCAGCTGCCCGAGGGGCTCGATCCGTTTGCCGAGGCGCCCGGGCGGGCCTTCATCGTCTCGGGCTCTGACGAGGCCCTGCGCGGCCTGCCCGTGCTCGGCCGGGTCGGTGGCCCGGCGTTGCGGCTCGAGGGGGTCTTGGAGGTTGAGGTCTCCCGGCTGGCCCAGGCCCGCAGCGAGGGCCTCGTCAGGTTCATGTAGGGACGCTCACGGCGTGAGCATCCCCGCGCGTGCGCGTGCGCGCGAAACACACCACGTTCCGGGAAGACGGTCGGCACCTGCGCCTGAGGCGCTCGGGACCGCCTCGTCTCGCTGCTAGCCTTCATAACTGTCCGGCCGAGCCTTCCGCCATGCTTGGTCCGTGACCTCTCTCGTGAACGACCACCGCGACGGACCCCGCGATGAGTGCGGCGTCTTCGGGATCTACGCGCCCGGACATGACGTCGCGCGTCTGTCGTACTTTGCGCTGTTTGCCCTGCAGCACCGCGGGCAGGAGTCGGCTGGCATCGCCACCGCCAACCCGCACGGCAACATCATGGGCATCCGCGACCAGGGTCTGGTCTCCCAGGTCTTCGACGAGAACACGCTGCGCTCGCTGGTCGGCGACATGGCCATCGGCCATGTCCGCTACTCCACCACGGGCTCCTCGGAATGGGAGAACGCCCAGCCGATCGTCCGTGACGACCGCCGCACCCTGGCCCTGGCCCACAACGGCAACCTGATCAACGCCGTCGAGCTGCACTCCGAGCTGCGCGGGCGTGACGTCTCCTTCCAGTCCACCTCGGACTCGGAGATCATCGCCGCGCTGCTGGCCACCCATCCGGCTGAGACCGTCGAGGACGCGATCGCCGACGTGCTGCCGCGGCTGAGCGGAGCCTTCTCGACTGTGGTCATGACCGAGAACGCGGTCACCGCCTTCCGCGACCCCCAGGGACTGCGCCCCCTGGCCATCGGCCGCATCGATCCACCGTCTGACTCCGATGAGCCACCCGTCTACTGCGTCGCCAGCGAGTCCTGCGCGCTTGACCTCATCGGCGCCACCCTCATCCGCGAGGTGCTCCCCGGCGAGGCGGTCACCCTCAGCGCCGAGGGCCTCACCTCTCGCCAGATCGTGCGCTCGGCCCGCCGCGCCTTCTGCGTGTTCGAGTACATCTATTTCGCCCGCCCCGACTCGCGCATGGGCGGCACCGTGCTCCAGGTCGCCCGGGCCCGCATGGGCGAGAACCTATGGCGCGAGGCACCCGTGGATGCCGACGTCGTCATCCCCGTGCCCGACTCGGGTAACGCCGCGGCCCGCGGCCTGGCCCGTGCCTCGGGGCTGCCCACCGATGACGGCTTCATCAAGAATCGCTACGTCGCCCGGACGTTCATCCAGCCCGGGCAGGAGCTGCGCCGCCAGGGCGTGCGCATGAAGTTCAACCCGGTCCCCGAGGTCGTGGCCGGCAAGCGACTCATCGTCGTCGACGATTCGATCGTGCGCGGCACCACCGATCGCCAGATCGTCCAGATGCTGCGCGACGCGGGCGCGGCCGAGGTCCACCTGCGCATCTCGGCGCCGCCGATCAAGCACCCTTGCCACTACGGGATCGACATGTCCACGCGCGAGGAGATGATCGCCCACGGCCGCACCGTGGACGAGATCGCCGCCGAGCTGGGCGCCGACTCGCTGCATTACCTGTCGCTGCAGGGCGTCTACGACGCCATCGGTGGCTCGCGCGACGAGCACTGCGACGCATGCTTCAGCGGCGAGTACCCGCTGGCCGGGACCGAGACGGCCAACGGCAAGTTCGCGCTCGAGCACGAGCTCCCGCTCGTGCGCGTCTGACTTCGTCTGCCGCTCCACGAAGACGCTCGGGTCCGCCCGGGGGCGGCAGTATCGTCGCCTGGGTGGCTGGGTCCAATCCGCGCGACACCCTCAGTGAGGTCTTCGGCTTCGATGACTTCCGCCCCGGCCAGGCCGAGGCGGTCGGCGCCGCGCTGAGTGGTCGCGACGCGCTGGTGGTGATGCCCACCGGCTCGGGCAAGTCGCTGTGCTACCAGCTCCCGGCGCTGATGCGCGACGACGTCACGATCGTGGTCTCGCCGCTGGTGGCGCTCATGCGCGACCAGGCCTGGGCCATCCATCGCATCGCGCCCGGCAAGGTGACGATGATCAACTCCCAGCGCAGCCACAACGCCAACGCCGAGGCGATGGCCCGCGTGCGCCGTGGCGAGGTCCGCCTCGTTTACGTGGCGCCCGAGCGCTTTGCCTCGCCGGCGTTCGCGCGGACGCTGGCCTCGGTGGACGTGGGCCTGTTCGTGGTCGACGAGGCCCACTGCGTGTCGGAGTGGGGCCATGATTTCCGCCCGGACTACTTCCGGCTCGCCGACGTCGCGGCGGGCGTCGGCGCGCGCTCGCTGATGGCGCTCACCGCCACCGCGACGCCTCGGGTGGCCACGGACATCGCGGCCCGGCTGCGGCTGCGCGAACCGGTCCGCGTCACCACCGGCTTTGACCGCCCCAATCTGAGCTTTGCCGTGGTGCGCTGCGGTGGCGCGCGTGACAAGGAACAGCGGCTGGAGGCGGCGCTGTCTGACCCCGAGGCTCGGCCCGCGATCGTCTACGCCGGCACCCGCGGCGCCACCGAGAAGCTCGCCGGGGCGCTGTCGCGCGCGCTGGAGTGTGGGGTGGTCGCCTACCACGCGGGCATGCGCCCCGAGCAGCGCGGCAACGCCCAGGAGCAGTTCATGACCGGGCGCGCCGACGTCATCGTCGCCACCAACGCCTTCGGGATGGGGATCGACAAGGCCGACGTGCGCACCGTCTGCCACGCCGCCGTGCCCAGCTCGCTGGAGGCCTACTACCAGGAGGCCGGCCGCGCGGGCCGCGACGGCCGGCCGGCACGCTGTCTGCTCTTCGCCGAATCGCGGGACAAGGGTCTGCACGTCTTCTTCATCCAGCGCTCGCGGCTGACCGCGGAGGACTTTGACCGGGTGGGGGAGCGGCTGACCTGGGCGGGCTGTGACGGCCGCTATGACCTCCCGGTCTCCAGTCTGGCCGGCGCCCTCGCCGACCGGGCTCCCGACGACACCGAGGGGGTGCGCGCGGTGTTGGGCCACCTCGCGCGGGCCGGCGTGCTCGCGCCCGCGCCCGGGCCGCCCGACCGGGCCGTCGGGCAGATCACCGGTGGCTGGGACCGCCGGGCCGCGGGTGTGTGCGTGTCCGCGGCGCGCGAGGCCGAGCGGGTGCGCTGGAGCCAGTACCGGGCCGTGTGGGGCTACGTCGAGGGCGACGGCTGCCGCCGGCGGGCGCTGCTCGATCACTTCGGCGACGCGTCCGCGGGATCGCCGCTGGACGGGGTGCCGTGCTGCGACGTCTGCGCGGCCGACCTGGTCCCCGCTCCCCGGGCCATGCCCCGCCCTGGTGGCGGGGCCGCGGGCGGTCCCGCGCCTGGAGACCTGGACGAGGCGATCCTGGGCCTGGTCGTCTCGGCCCAGCCGCCCGTCGGGCGCACCCGTGCCGTGGAGATCCTCCGGGGCGGGCGCTCCAAGGTGGTGGTCCAGAACGCGTATGACGGCCTGGCCGCCTACGGAGCGTTCGCGCACCTGCGCTCCGAGGAGGTGCTCGGTCGTGTCGACGAGCTGCTCGCCGCGGGGACGCTGCGCTCCACCGGCGGGCGCTTCCCCAAGCTGGCCACGGCATGAACGTCGGTGTCCTGGCGTCCGGCAACGGCTCGAACCTCCAGGCACTGATCGATCGGGCCCACGGACGCGAGGGCGTGGTGCTGCGTGGGGTGGCGTCGGACAAGCCGGGGGCGCGGGCGCTCGAGCGTGCGCGGGAGGCGGGGATCGACGCCGAGGTCTTTCCCCTGGAGGGGTTCGCGGATCGTTCTGATCGGGATGCCGCCATCGTTGGCTGGCTGCGGGCGCGCGAGGTCGATCTGGTGGTGCTGGCCGGCTACATGCAGTTGGTCTCAGACGCGTTTCTGGCCGCGTTCCCGGACCGGGTGATCAACGTGCACCCGTCGCTGCTGCCCGCCTTCCCGGGGCTGGGCGCCGTGCAGCAGGCGCTGGACTACGGGGCCAAGGTGTTCGGGGTCACCGTGTTCTTTGTCGACGGCGGCGTCGACACCGGTCCCATCATCGTCCAGCGCGCCGTCGAGCTGCCCGACGTCACCAGCGCGGACGCCGTGCTCGAGCTGCTGCATCCCATCGAGCACGAGCTGCTCGTCGGCGCCGTGCAGTCGATTGCGGCGGGCGCGGTACGCCGGGACCCCGCCAACCCGCGCCGAGTGGTCATCTCACGGTAGATTGGGGGGCCTATGGACGCGAGTGCACAGCCGATGAGCGTCCCGGCCGCGGCGTCCGAAGAGGTCCAGGTCCAGCGCGCGCTGCTCTCAGTCTCGGACAAGACGGGGATCATCGAGTTCGCCCGCGGCCTCACCGAACTCGGGATCGAGGTCATCTCCACCGGGGGTACGGCGCGCGCGCTCATGGAGAACGGCATCCGCGTCCGCTCGATCTCAGAGCTCACCGGCTTCCCGGAGATCATGGACGGCCGGGTCAAGACGCTGCACCCCAAGCTCTACGCGGGTCTGCTGGCGGTGCGCGACAACGACGAGCATCTCGCCGCCGCCGAGGAGCACGCCGTCGAGTTCGTCGACCTGGTGTGCGTGAACCTCTATCCGTTCGAGCGCACCGCCGCCCAGCGTGGCGCCGTGGACGAGGAGATCATCGAGAACATCGACATCGGCGGCCCGACGATGATCCGCGCCGCCGCCAAGAACCATCAGTATGCCGTGCCGGTGGTCGACCCGGTGGCCTACGACGCGGTGCTGGCCGAGCTGCGCGAATCTGACTGCCGGCTCTCTCCCAACACGCGTGAGAGCCTCGCCGCCGAGGCATTTGCCTACACCGCGCGCTACGACACCGCGATCGCCCGCTGGTTCCAGGAGAAGCGCGAGGACTTCCCGCCCCTGTTCGTGCGGGCCTTCGAGAAGGTGCTGGAGCTGCCGTACGGCGAGAACCCCCACCAGCGCGCCGCGTACTACGAGCAGGTCGGCGCCCGGACGCACGTGCTCTCGATGGTGTCCCAGCTGGGCGGCAAGCCGCTGTCGTTCAACAACCTGCTCGACCTCGACGCCGGCCGGCTGCTCCTCAGCGAGTTCCAGATCCCGGCGTGCGTGATCATCAAGCACAACAACCCGTGCGGGGTGGCCTGCGGCTCCACCGCGCTGGAGGCCTACGTCAAGGCCTACGCGTGTGACCCCCAGTCGGCCTTCGGCGGGATCGTGTGCATGAACCGCGGCGTCAACGGCGACCTGGCCCGCGCCCTGTCCGACCAGTTCGTCGAGGTGCTGTTCGCGCGCGGCTATGACGAGGAGGCGCTGTCGGTGATGGCGGAGAAGCCCAACACCCGCATCCTCGACGACCAGGAGCGGCGGATTCCCAACATGATCGAGCCGCACCTGCGCCAGGTGATCGGCGGCATGCTGGTGCAGGACCGCGACTTCGACCTGGAGGAGCGCTCCGAGATGCAGGTGGTCACCGAGCGCCGGCCCACCGAGGCCGAGTGGCAGCAGCTCTCCTTCGCCTGGCGCGTGTGCAAGCACACCAAGTCCAACGGCATCATCGTCGCCCGCGACCTGCAGACGATCGGCGTCGGGGCCGGTCAGATGAGCCGTGTCGACTCGGTGCGCCTGGCGCTGGCCAAGGCCCGCGACGGCGTGGAGGGCGCGGTGCTGGCCTCCGACGCCTACTTCCCCTTCTCCGACGGGCCCGAACTGGCACTGGAAGCCGGCGTGACCGCCATCATCCAGCCCGGCGGCTCGGTCCGTGACCACGAGACGGTGGAGGCGGTGGACAAGGTGGGCGGGGCGATGGTGTTCACCAGCCGCCGCCACTTCCTCCATTGACCGAGCGCCTCCCCGGCGACCCGCCGTCCCCGTTCGAGAGTCAGTTCGGCTACAGCAGGCTGGTGCGTGTCGGCGACTTCGTCCTGGTGGGCGGGACCACGTCGGTGACGCCCGAGGGCGCGGTGTGCGGGATCACCCCCTACGACCAGGCGGTCGAGATCTTCACCAAGATCCTCCACGAGCTGTCCCGCGTCGGCCTCGGCCCGGCCGACGTCATCCAGAACCGCATCTACGTCACCGACATCTCCCGCGCCGACGAGGTCGGCCGCGCCCACGGCGACTTCTTCGCCGAGCACCGCCCCCTTGCCACCATGGTCGAGGTCAGCGGGCTGATCGATCCACGGATGCTCGTCGAGGTCGAAACCGTGGCCTACGCGGGCTAGCCTCAGAACTTCGCCGCCGTAGCTCAGTTGGTAGAGCAGCGGACTTTTAATCCGAAGGTCCTGGGTTCGAGCCCCAGCGGCGGCATGAGCGCAACCTGCGACGCCAGGGTCGGCTGCGCGATCTACATAGGCTGACGCCAGGGTTGGTCCACTGTCCGTTTCTGAGACACCGCCTCGTGGGCGAGCCCGAGGGTTCGCTGGGCGGCCGTTGATGAAGAAGGTTGGCGTCCCGGACACGGCGCTCTCGTCGGCGCTGGCGACGTCCTCGCTGACTCGGCGTCGACCCAGACCGCCTCCGTGTCGTGGAGTTGAACATGGCATCCGCGGCATCGGTGCGCGATGCAGCCGAGCAGATCCTCTCTCTCTGGCCCCGCCTGGATCTTGCGACGCCGTCCTCACGGGTGGTGACCGCGAGCTTCTCCTTTGTTGTCCGTCGTACCGGGAGTGGGCCGTGAGGTCCGCCGGCGGACACTGGGCGTGCCGGGCCGCCGGCGGACGGTGGGCGGTCAGTCGGCGAATGTGCGGTAGTCGGCGATTAGTTCGGGCCGGGTGAAGGTGGCGGGCTGTTCGTGGCGGTCCTGTGCTCCGCCCACGAAGGCTTTGAATGAGTCCAGTCCCTGCACGCCGGTTGTGCTGCCCTCATCCGTGTAGAGATGAATGAACTGGCGCGAGTCGGGGAGATAGAAGACCGCGTAGCGAAGTCCGGTCGGTCGTGTCTCTGCGAGCTCGTCGAAGACGGCGCTCACGAGGACGGCGTTCTCCTCTTCACGTCCGGGCTTGACGGTGTAGGTGACCATCGTGTGGTGCATCGTTACTCCTGTTTGGTCGTGGCGGTGCTTCGTGTCATGAGGCCGGCACGGGCTGTGGGTCGCTGAGGGCGGCCGCGGCGACTGCCTTTGCCATCTCGTCCGTGCGAATGAGCAAGAACGTGACCGGGATCCCCAGCAGAGCGATGACGCCGGAGACCCACAGGGCGGAGTGGAATCCGCCAGTGAGCGCTGCGCGGACAGTATCTCCGCCGTGCACGAGCGTTGTGTAGTGGCTGGCGGCGATGCTCGAGGCGATCGCGATGCCAAGCGCTCCGCCGAGCTCCTGGGAGGTGTAGATGAGCCCGGATGCGAGCCCGGCCTCGTGTTCTGAGACGCCGGCGAGCGCGGCGATCTGGATCGGGATGAATGTGAAGGCGGTTCCCATTCCGACAGCGACCAGGAACGGCCCGAACAGGTCGCCCAGGAAATGTCCGTGCGCCGGCGCTTGGGCGGTCCAGAGGATCCCGACGCCGAGGACGGTCATTCCGAACGCCATCACCAGCTTCGCCGAGATTTTCGTGACGAGCGCCTGCGAGATGCCGGCGAACAGCATCGACGCGATCCCGGATGTGGCCCACGCGAAGCCGCCCTGCAAAGCGGAGAAGCCGAGTACCTGCTGCATGTACAACGTGCCGATGAAGATGAACGAGTAGAAGCTCGCGCCAAGCAGAAAGCCGACGGCGTTCGCCCCGGCTAGCGTTTGCAGGCGGAAGATCCGGAGCGGCATCAGCGGTGCCTGGCCGCGGCGTTCGATCAACAGGAACGCTCCGAGCAGCGCGGCTCCGATCCCCAGCTCGGCGATCGTCCTGGGCTGTCCCCAGCCGACCCGTGGCGCTTGCGCGATCGCGTACGCGAGCAGCACGAGCGCGCCGGTCACGGTCGCCGCGCCGAGCGGGTCATAGC
Source organism: uncultured Actinomycetota bacterium (assembly GCA_963708835.1). Taxonomy (GTDB): domain Bacteria; phylum Actinomycetota; class Thermoleophilia; order Solirubrobacterales; family Solirubrobacteraceae; genus Palsa-465. The sequence continues at coordinate 1,549,468 of CAVPUB010000007.1, forward strand.
GCCGCCGCGCGGTATCGACGCGGGTCTCGGGCACGACCCGGCGGATCAGCAGCAGCGAGACCACGCCGACCGGGACGTTCAGCAGGAAGACGGTCTGCCATCCGGCGAACCGCGTCAACAGGCCGCCGAAGACGAGTCCGGCGGTCGCGCCGAGAGCGGCCAGGGCGCCCCAGATGCCGAGCGCCTTGTTGCGCTCGGCGCCCTCAGCGAACATGTTTCGAACGGTCGACAGCGCGGCCGGAAGGAACATTGCGGCGCCGAAGCCCTGGGTTGCCCGCATCGCGATCAGGAGCGTCTCGCTGCCGGCCAGCGATGCGCCGAGCGAGGCGGCGGTGAACACGGCGATCCCGGCGACGATCATGCGCCGACGCCCGAGCAGATCGGCGGCGCGACCGCCGAGCAGCAGAAAGCCGCCGTACGCGAGCTCGTATGCCGTCACGACCCACAACAGGCTCGTTTGCGAGAAGTGGAGTTCTCGCCCGATCGTCGGCAGGGCTGTGTTGACGATCGTCAGATCCATGACGGTCATGAACGCGGCGACGGCGAGCAGCGAGAACGCTCGCCAGCGATGGATGGGTGGAGATTGGGGCATCACGCGTCCTCTGAATCGGAGTTCGCCGCCGTCTGGAGGCGGCCTCACCAATCCGACGCAGCAGGAGCGGCGATTTGGACAGCCTGCTCAGAGATCCTGCAGGCGCCGCGCGAGCTCGCCCCGCTCGACGGCATTGGCGCTCAGCTCGATCGCCGTCTCGTAGGCGCGCGCGGCGCCCCCGCGATCCCCGGCGCGCTTGAGCAGCTCGGCATGGGCGGCGTGCAACGGCTGGTAGCGCTCGAGCGCCTGATCGCGCAGCAGCGGAGAGAGCAGATCGAGGCCTGCCTGCGGTCCGTCGGCGAAGCCGACGGCGACGGCACGGTTGAGCTCGACCACCGCAGTCGGTGTGAGCTTCACGAGCGCACCGTAGAGGTCGGCGATCTGCCGCCAGTCGGGCTCCTGCTCCATCTGGAGCGCCGTGATGGCCGCCTGCAGCTGGTACTCACCGGGCCGCCGCTGACGCACGGAACGCTCCAATGCCCGTAGGCCTTCCCGGATGCGCGCTTGGTTCCACCGGGAGCGGTCCTGCTCACCGATCGCGAGGTAGCGGCCGTGCTCGTCGACACGCGCGACGCGCCGCGAGTCATGCAGGAGCATCAGCGCGAACAGTCCCCACACCTCAGCGTCGTCGGGCATCAGCTCGCGCAGCAGCAGCCCGAGCCGGATCGCCTCGTCGCACAGCTCCTCGCGCACGAGACGGTCGCCCTCGGTAGCGGAATAGCCCTCGTTGAAGATGAGATAGACCACGCGGAGCACCCCGCGCACCCGATCCGGCAGCTCATCGTCGCGCGGCACCTCGTACGGGATCCGAGCGTCGGCGATCTTCCGCTTGGCCCGCACGATCCGCTTACCCATCGTCGGCTCGGCAACCAGGAACGCGCGCGCGATCTCACCGGTCGTGAGGCCACCGAGCGCGCGCAGCGTCAGCGCCACGCGAGCAGAACCGTCCAGCGCCGGGTGACAGCAGGTGAAGATCAGCCGCAAGCGATCATCCACGATCGAGCTTTCTTCGCTCACCGCGTGGTGCTCCTGTTGGTCGAGGCGCACGAGCTCTGCAACGCGTTCGGCGCGATCCGCCACCGAGCGGTTGCGACGCAGGCGATCGATCGCGCGCCGCCGCGCCGTGACCGTAAGCCACGCGCCCGGATTCGCCGGGACGCCGTCGCGCGGCCACGTTGCGAGCGCGGCCGCGTACGCGTCCTGGACCGCGTCCTCGGCCAGCTGGAAATCTCCCACATGACGAATCAGCGTCGCCAGCACCGCCGGCCGCTCGTCGCGAAACGCGCGAGCGACCGCGTCCGCCGTCGGATCACTCAAGCCCTCAGTCACATGACGGGGCGGACCTCGACGCGTCCGTAGCGGATGAGCGGGATCCGCTTGGCCACGCCCAGCGCCTGATCGAGATTCTCGACCTCAATGAGGTAGTAGCCCGCAAGCGCCTCCTTCGTTATCGCGAACGGGCCATCCGTGAGCTCCATCTCACCGGAGATCGCGCTGACCGTCGTGGCCGTCGTGGTCGGATGCAGGCGGCCGGCTGCCACCAACAAACCGGCCTCCTCAAGGCTGCGGTTCAACTCCACCCACACCGTCGGTATCTCCGCCTCGCGCTCTGCGAGCTGGTCGCCTTCGGCCTCCGTGGCATACAGCAACAGCATGTACTGGGACATCATCCCTCCTAGTTGACTTTGCCAATACGACGCAGCATGGCCCCGCATTTGGACACACGCCCCAGGCGGGAGCCGAACGGCGAACCACGCCGCCCAAGCCTCTAGCCGTCAGATCCCCCACGCCGCGCAAAGAAAGGTTGCCTTCACTGGGTGAGAGCCAACCGGTGCGGTCGCTGAGCACGTGACGCTCCGGACGAGACGCGAGAGCGCGCCATGGCTCGCGGCGCTCCAGGCCACGCGTACGCAATGCGTACGCGAGCTGACCAGCAGTTCGAGCCCGCCCACGACGGCTGGCTCACCTACGCACGAGGACCAACGGAGAGCCCGCAGGCGGAGCGCTGCGTTCTGGCGTCGCGGGTGAGGTGGTGTGGGTTGTGGTCTGGTGTTCGCTTCAGTTTCGGTCGAGATCGAGTCCGAGGTCCAGCGCTTTTGCGGAGTGGGTGAGCGCGCCGACGGAGACGTAGTCGACTCCGGTCGCGGCGATATCGGCCGCGTGGTGCACGGTCAGCCCTCCGCTGGCTTCGAGCTTGGCGCTGGAGGACCGCGCGAGTCCGACGGCTGCGCGGATTTGGGCGGTGGTCATGTTGTCGAGCAGGATGAGGTCGGCGCCGGCGGTGAGAGCTTCTGTGACCTGGGCGAGCGTGTCGCATTCGATCTCCACGGTCACGTCGGGGGCGCGCGCTCGGACCGCCTTGAAGGCGGCCGTGATCGAGCCGGCAGCGGCGACGTGGTTGTCCTTGATCAGGGCGGCGTCGCCGAGACCCATCCGGTGGTTGACTCCGCGGCCACAGCGGACGGCGTACTTCTGCAGCACTCGCAATCCGGGGACGGTCTTGCGCGTGTCGCGCGCGGCGACCTGTGGCCAGTCTGGGTGAGCGTTGGCGCCTGACTGAAGCGCATCGACCCAGCGGGCGGTTTCGGTCGCGACCCCGGAGAGCTGGCAGAGCAGGTTCAGAAGTGTCCGCTCTGAGGTGAGCAGCAGCCGCAGCGGCGCGCTGATCCGCAGGACGGGTTGCCCCGGCGTGACGCGGTCGCCGTCGCGAACGAGGGCGGTGACGTCGGGCGGCGGAAGCGACGTGTCGCCGGTCGCCCACAGGATCTCCGGGACCGCCGCGGCGACGCCGAGACCCGCGATCGTGCCAGAGTCGCGCGTGACGACGTGGGCGGTGCCGTGGGCGTCGGGGCCGATCGTGGCCTGGGTGGTGATGTCGGGTCCCCAGGCGAGGTCCTCGGCCAGCGCGGCGCGAACGACGTCCAGCACGTGGTCGTGATCGACCCCGGTACCGGCCAGCAGAGCGCGGCTGGTCGCGTGGGTGTCAGCGGGGACCGTTGTCATGCCGCGACCGCCGACTCGGCATGGAGCTGTTGGATCTCGCCATCGATCAGCCGCAGGAGCTGGTGACGGTGCCATTCCGGCTCGGGGTCGGGGAAGTCAGATCGTTGGTGACAGCCTCGGCTCTCGGTCCGGTTGCGGGCAGCGGTCGCGGTCAACGTGGAGACGGTGTGCAGGTTGGTCGCCTCGACCGCGGCGCGGGTGCCGCCGTAGTCGATCCGGGCGTCCCGGTCGCCGGGGACCGCCGGCGCGCCCAGGCGCGCCAGCGCCGTGAGCTGCTCGGTGAGCCTTCGATCGCTGCGCAAGACGCCCAGCCCGTCGCCGGTGACCCTGACGATCTCTGGTCGCAGCTGTGCACCCAACCCTGGTAGTTGGTCTCGATCGGTCGCGGCGAGGCGACGGATCGGGGTGCGGGCGAGCAGGTCACCGACCCGTTCGCCGGCGATCAGCGCCTCGGTGAGGCTGTTGGAGGCGAGGCGGTTGGCGCCCTGCACGCCGGTGCTGGCGACTTCCCCGACGGCGTAGAGGCCGGGGACGGAGGTGACGCCGTCGAAGTCGGCCCACACCCCGCCGCAGGCGTAGTGCTCGGCCGGGGCGACCGGGATCGGCTCGTGGCGCGGGTCGATGCCGCGCTCGGTGCAGAGGCCGAGGATCGTCGGGAAGTGGTCGAGCCAGGTGCCGGAGGAGAAATGGGTGGCGTCGAGCAGGACATGGTCGGCGCCGGTGCTCGTCATCCGCGCCTGGATCGCGGTGGCGACGACGTCGCGTGGCGCGAGGTCGCCGAGCGGGTGGACACCGGTCATGACTGGCCGGCCGTGGGTGTCGATCAGCAGCGCGCCTTCGCCTCGGACCGCCTCGGACACGAGCGCGACGCGGTCGCCGAGGCAGCGACGCGCGGGCGGTGGGGCGAGCGCGGTCGGGTGAAACTGGACGAACTCCGGGTCGCGCATGATGGCCCCTGCCCGTAGCGCGAGCGCCAGGCCGTCGCCCGTCGCGGTCGTGGGGTTGGTGGTGACTGGCCACGCCTGGCCGATCCCGCCGGTCGCGAGCACGACCGCGCCGGCCTGCAGCTCACCGACCGCTCCGCCGGCGTCGATCAGCCGCAGCCCACACACCGCGCCGTCGACGGCGGTGAGCGCGTCGACGGCCACCGCACCCTCGAGCAGCTCGACCTGTCCGCGCTCGGCGGCGCGCCGCACCGCTGCGGCGAGCACCCGCGCGAGCTCCGCGCCGGTCGCGTCGCCGCCGGCATGCACGATCCGCCGGGCGTGGTGGCCGCCCTCGAGTCCGAGCGCCAGTTCGCCGCCTGGCTCTCGGTCAAACCGTGCTCCCACGGCGATGAGCCGGCGGATCGCGGCTGGAGCAGCGCTCGCCAGTGCCGCGACCGTCGGCTCATCACACAGTCCGGCGCCGGCCTGCAGCGTGTCGCTGAGGTGGTCAGTGGCGCTGTCACGGGGATCGATCGCCGCGGCCAGACCGCCCTGGGCCCAGGCGGTCGAACCGTCCCCGATCCAGCCCTTGGTGACGAGCACGACGCGTCGGCCGGCCCCGATCAGTCGCAGTGCCGCGGAGAGCCCGGCGGCGCCGGCGCCGACGATCACCACATCGCTCTCGCGTTGCCAGGTCACGCCGCCGACATCCAGCTGCGCGGCGATCACTCTCCACCCCCCGGCTGCCCGATCTGGATCATTCGCTGCACCGCCTGCCGCGCGCGTGCCGCGATCACCGGGTCAACGATCACCTCGTCGCGCCCGTCGCGCAGCGCGGTGAGCAGGTTCTCGGCGTTGATCATCTTCATGAACCGGCAGCTCGCCTGCGGGTTGACTGGCTCAAAGGCGGTGTCGCGATTGGCGCGGCGCAGCTGGTGCAGCATCCCGATCTCCGTCGCGACCAGCACCTTTCCGGCGGTGCTGCGCTGCGCGCGGTCGAGCATCGCTCCGGTTGAGAGGATGTGGGTGCGCTCGGCCGGCAGCTCGCCGGCGGAGGTCAGCCACAGCGCCGTGGTCGAACAGCCGCACTCGGGATGGATGTACAGCTCGGCGTCGGGCTCGGCGCGGACGGCGGTCTGCAGGTCGGTGGGGGAGATGGCGGCGTGGACGTGGCACTCGCCCATCCAGGTGCGCAGGTTCGTGCGCCCGGTCATCCGCTTGACGTGCGCGCCGAGAAACATGTCCGGCAGGAACAGGACCTCCTGATCGGCCGGCAGCGAGTTGACGACATCGACAGCGTTGGAGGACGTGCAGCAGATGTCGCTCTCGGCCTTGACCTCGGCGGTCGTGTTGACATACGCGACGACCGCCGCGCCGGGATGCTCGGCCTTCCACACACGCAGCTGATCGGCGTCGATCGTGTCCGCCAGCGAGCAGCCGGCCCGCGCGTCGGGGATCACCACCCGCTTGTCGGGCGACAGGATCTTGGCCGTCTCGGCCATGAAGTGCACGCCGGCGAACACGATCGTCGACTGCCGCGCCGCGGCCGCCAGCCGCGAGAGCGCCAGCGAGTCCCCGACGTGATCGGCGACGTCCTGGATCTCCGGCCGCTGGTAGTTGTGGGCCAGGATTACCGCGTCGAGTTCGGCGGCCAGCCGCCGGACCTCACATGACCACTCATCCCAGTCGGTGAACTGCTGGGGAGGGCGGGTGCGCAGCTCGACATCGGTCATCTGGACTCCCATGCTCTGAGGTTTACGCCTACAAGTCGAAAACTGGTGGCGACGTTAGCATGACCCGATGCCGCCCGCTCAAAACGACCGCCACAGCCAGGTCGCGCGCTACCGCCACGAAGCGCTCGGCGTCGTGTTCCGCGTCAGCAATCACGCGCTCTCGGTGCTCTGCTGGCAGCGGTTGCGCGAGCCGTTCGAAGGAGCCTGGGCGCTCCCCAGCGGCCCGGTCGGCCCCGGCGAGACCCTTGGCGCCTGCGTCGCGCGCCAGCTCGCCAGCCGCGTCGACATCACCAAGATCGCCCACCTCGAGCAGCTCGAGACGCGCAGCGACCCCGACCGCGACCCGTCCCAGCGCACGATCGCCACCGCCTACCTAGGCCTCGTCCCGAGCACCGCCGACCCGCAGCTGCCCAAGAGCGCCAACTGGCTCGACACCACACACCTGCCCGCCATGGCCTTCGACCACGCCTCGATCGTGCAGTCAGCGATCGAGCGACTACGCAGCAAGCTGTCCTACAGCAACATCGGGTTCGCCCTCGCGCCCCCCGAGTTCACGATCGCCCAACTCCGTGACATCTACGCCACAGCGCTCGGGCGCGACATCTCCGCGACCAACCTGCAACGCGTCCTCCAGCGCCGCGGCCAACTCGAGCCAACCGGCGCCACCGCCCACCCCAGCAGCGCCGGCGGGCGACCCGCCGCACGATTCCGCTTCCGCCACACACAACTCGAGATCACCGATCCCTTCGCCGTTCTACGGCCCGCAGAGCATCGGACGTGATTCGCCCCGCCGACGCTGTCGGCGCCTGGGGATCTGATCGTGACTCCGTGCGGTAGCGGGCGATGCCATCGTCATCGGTCTCGAGCCGCGCCGGTCCCAGCAGCCAGGGACGATCCGGTTTGCCCTTCGCCCGGTCTGGTGGCCGGAGACGCCCGCGATCTCCCCGGAGCCGCGTCATCGGTGGCGCGAGAGTTCCGCGGACAACGCAGCTGGGCGACCTTGGACCGACGACGGTGCCGCCCGCTTGCTCAGAAGCCGAACTGTCGGGTCGGCTGCTCCTTCGCGCTATCTCGGCAGGCGCGAACCGCGCTCCGTGACGCGTTGGATCTGGCTCAGTGGCCGACCAGGTGGATGACGCCAACACTGTCCAGTCCGTCGAGCATGAGCTGGACTGCGAGCGCCGCGAGCAGGAAACCGAAGATCTTCTCGGTCACCAGCATTCGACTCTCATCGAGGTGGGCACTCACTCGGTTCGCCCATCGAAACACCGCAACGTCGAGCGCTAGCACGAGCGCGAGTACGCCCAGCACCATCGCGAAAACCGCGAATGAGTCCGACTCGGCCGACAGCGTCACCAGCGTGACGATCCCCGCCGGGTTCAGGAGATACGGAACCGCCAAAGGAAAGACCGCGATCCGCTCCGGATCCTGACCCTTGATCGCTTGACTCTCGCGCGGGTCAGCCGACCCGAGAACCATTGTCGCCGCGATGATGATCAGGATGACACCCCCGGCGATTGACAGCGACCCCGTCGAAAAATGCAGGAGCCTCGCCAACAACTCGCCGAGTCCGACAAGCAGGACCGCGACGACCCCCGCAGTGGTGAGCATCTTGCGCACGACGAGCGCCTTGGTCGCAGCGTCCATCTCGGACGTGACCTCAAGAAACGGAACCAGCGCGATCTTTGGTCCCACGCCGATCAACAGCAGCAGGAACGTGTCGATCACCAGATAGATGTCGATCGACGTGTGATCCACCGCGCGTCCTCCTCGCCCTCTCATTTCGCCAGCCGCGATCGGACAGCCGCACTAACCGGCTCCGCAAGACAATACGGTGCTTATACGCCCACGCGGTCTGATCCCGCGCTCCCGAGCCGTCAGACAGCCGAACTTCGACAGGCCCAGGCACCTCACGTTGTTCATCCGGGCCTCCTCGGAGGCTGGTGGTTCTCGAAGCCCCAGTCCCAAGGAGAACCCGGATGCGATTGCACGCTAACGCGGCGCTGAGTCTGAAAGCCCGCGCTCGAATGGTCCAGCAGGTTGTGCCAGGTATGCGGTGCGTCCTGGTTTCGGGGCGAGTTGCAGGTGCCCCGGGAGGAACGGTTCGTCGCCAATGCAGTGGCCGCTGGCCGTCAGGCGCGAGAATGAATGCGATCGTGTGCTGTGGTGGTCCGCCGGGCGTGCTCCTGGGCGAGCGGGCCAGGGCACGGCCCGTCTCGCGGTCGCCTAAGCTCATGTGTATGGACGCGGTGAGCGCAGGCGAGTTGGTGAAAGTCGCGGACGGCAGCACGGAGCTCGATGGACTCGTGTTTGACAGACCGAGCAGTTCCAAGGTCATCGTCGCTGTGGTTGACCCCACGCGCGGCCCGCTTTTTCGGACGGTCAATCCGAACACGTTGACCGAGCGCGAGCAGGAGGGTCCAAACGACCGGGTGCTGCGTCTGCTCGTTCGCCGGACGCCGCCACCGCCGAATGCGTTAGCGCGCGGCACGACACGCGGCGGACAACGACGCGCCGGCTTCGCGCGCGGCGCGACACATCGCCCAACCGGCAGGTAGCTGCGGCAGGCAACGGCGCCGTTCCGCCGGCCGACGCACCCTGTGTCGCCAATGCGATTGCGCACCGCGCAGTGGGCGCGACGACGAAAGGGATCGTCCGGGCGGCTACGCCCGACGACTCACCACGACCGCGGGGTCCGCGGCTTGTGCTCGAGATGTTGGGCGCGGTGGTCACCGGAACGTCGGGTGACAAGGGTTCTCGCGGATCTCTGGTTCCACGCGGTCCCGTGCGTCGCTCGGACCGGCGGGCCAGCGACATCTCGCCAGGCCGCCTGGGTCATCGGGGTGCCCCAACCAATGCGGGCAGCACTTCGCCAAGTGCGGCGTCGATTCTGAGCTCGGCGAGCGGGTCGCCACGGGTCGCGCCCCGGTTGATGATCGCGACCGGTATCCGCTTGTCCCGGGCCCGATGCAGGAACCGCAGCCCTGACATCACGGTCAGCGAGGACCCGAGCACGAGCAGACAGGCCGAGCCGTCGACGAGCTCGAAGCAACGCTGCACCCGGGGCCGCGGCACGTTCTCGCCGAAGAACACCACGTCAGGTTTGAGCAGATCGGCCCCGCAGCACTCGCAGCCGACTAGCCGGAATCGCGCGACCTGCTCATCGGCCAGTTCGACGTCCCCGTCGGGGTTGCTGGTCACGACCGCCGCCCAATCTAGATCCGGGTTGGCGGCGCGCAACCGCTCATCGAGCGCGTCCCGGGTGCTGCGCGCCCCGCATTCCAGGCACACAACACGAGCGAGCGTGCCGTGTAACTCGATGATGTCTCGGGCACCGGCGGCCTGATGTAACCCGTCGACGTTCTGGGTAATGATGCCGCCCACCACTGCGGCTTGCTGCAGCGCAGCGACCGCTCGGTGCCCGGCGTTGGGCTGCGCCGCACCGATCCGCCGCCACCCGATATGAGCGCGAGCCCAGTAGCGCTGACGGGCTGCCGGCGAGCCGCGGAACTCGGCGATCGTCATCGGCAGCCGGGCGCGTAGCGCGCCGCTCGGACCGCGATAGTCCGGGATACCGGACTCGGTCGACAGCCCGGCGCCCGACAGCACACATACGCCACCGCGACCCACGAGCTCAGCAAGCCGATCTGCCGCAAGACCATGCATCGGTTCAGTATGGCCGTGGCGCGCCGGCAGACTCACCACTGGCTGGACCCGCGCAGCAGTGTCGGCTGGATCCGCACTGAGCGCACCTGGCAGGCCAGCGCGGCCGGCGTCATCGCCGCGTTGCGCGTCGTGACCGGCGCAGTCGCCGAGACCAACCAGTGGTCCACCTGCCGAGCGGCCGAACCCGCTCGCCATTGTGCTCGTCGGCTGCGCATCGTCGGGCGACCAAAGCACTGGTCAGACGCGGCGGCTGCTGTGCCACCGCTGTTCTCCCGAACCACGTCCCGAACTCCGCAAATTTGAGGCGAACTCAGAGCACCTGAACGAACCCGAAGGCCTGCAGATACACGCAAAGAGCCTGCTAAGAAGAGTCCTTTAATCCGAAGGTCCTGGGTTGGAGCCCCAGCGGCGGCATCGTCAGAAGAAGCTGCAGATCAGGCTCATCCCAACGCCGTGGTTCCGTCGTATGTCCGCTGCCGGTGGGCGCCTGCATTGGCCGGGCTACGCCTCCAGTCTGGCCACCAGCGCTCGGGGTGACTCCGCGAGGATCAGGGCGGCGGCGCCGAGCACCTCGGCCCGAGGTCCGAGCATGCCCGCTGTCACCCTCACCGCGGCGGCGGCGGGCGCGACGCTATGGCGCTCGATCGCGGTCGCGATCGGGGAAAGGAGGATGTCGCCTGCCTGCGCGAGGTCGCCACCTACGACCACGAGCTCGGGGTTGAGGAGGTTGACCACCATCGATAACGCCTGACCGACTGCCTCGCCGGCTTCCGCGACCGCGCGCCGTGCCCCGCGGTCGCCTTCGGCGACGAGCTCGAGCAGTTGCGAAACGGTGACGGGCCGCCGGAAGCTGCGTTCCAGCAGGGCCGCGACCGCGACGGGGCTCGCAACCGTTTCCAGGCAGCCGCGATTGCCACAGCGGCAGATCGGCCCGTCTGGATCAGAGAGCACATGACCGATCTCGCCCGCCACGCCGACTCGGCCTTGGTACGGCTGGCCGTCGATGATGAGGCCGGCACCGATGCCGGCGGACAGGCGGATGTAGACCAGGTCGTCGACACCGCGCGCGGCCCCGAAGGCTTTCTCTCCGAGCGCCCCGAGGTTCGCGTCGTTGTCGAGCGCGACCGGAATACCCAGACGGGCCTCCATCTCGGCGGCAGGGCGGATGCCGTGCCAGCCGGGGAGGATCCCATTGGCCTCGAGGTTGCCGCTTGCCTTGTTGATCGGCGCCGCGAGGCCCATGCCCACGCCGAGCAGCCGGTCTGGCGCAACGCCGGCGCGGTGCAGCGCTTCGTGCACCAGACGCTGCGCCAGGTCCAGGCTCCGGCTCGGCTCGTGGTCGACCTCCGCCAGCGAGTAGTCGTCGACGATGGGCTCACCTGACAGATCGCACAGCGCGACCCGGATGTGCTGGTGGCCAAAGTCGAGCCCGAGCGCGAACGCCGCACCCGAGACGAGCGACAGCAGGACGGGCGGTCGGCCCACCCCGCCTTCGGCGGTCGCGTCCGCAGGCCCGGAGCCCGCCCCCTCCTCGACGAGCCCTGCTCGCACCAGCTCCTCGACGAGGGTCGACACGGTCGCCCGTGACAGCTGCGTGTGCCGCGCCAGGTCGGCTCGGCTCGAGAGCGGACGCCGGTACAGGGCCTCGATGATCCGTAGACGGCTCATCTGGCGGGGACCCAGGCTCGACTCTTCCGCATCCACAACAGCGGAATCTACCGTCGTACGCGGACCGGACCGGCTGGTTCTGACCAACTCTTGACATATTCTCCGGTCTTTAGACGTCGAGCAAGCTTGACTTCTGCCTATCGTCGACGTAATGTGCTCACCCGTCCAGGGAGCAGAGGTAGATGATCGACGCTGACACCGACGGGGGCGTAGCGGGGCGAATCAAGGAATGGCGCGTGTTGTCGGCGGGCGGCGAGCACGGAGCATTCTCTCCGCCTCCCTTGGGCAGCGATCACGTTGTCCTCACGAAGGAGCCCCCATGCGTCTGCGCCTGGTCCTGCCGTCGGTCATCCTCGTCGCCCTGATCGCAGTTCCGACTGCCGGCTCTTCCGCCAAGAGGCGGCCCAGCCCGAACCCCGGGCCGATCTACCTGAACCGGTCGTACTCGCCGGCCGAGCGTGCAGCGGACCTTGTGTCGCGGATGACGCTCACCGAGAAGGCGTCGCAGATGAACTCGAGCCAGGCGCCCGCGATTCCAGCTTCGCCGACGATCCCGACCGGCGTGTCCGCCTACGGTTGGTGGAACGAGGCGCTACACGGAGTGTCCAGGCTGCAGTTGGCCCCGTCTGGGAATTCGACCGTCCTCGACAACACGACCTCCTACCCGATCAGCCTCACGCTCGGCTCCTCGTGGGACCCGAACACCATGTACCAAGAGGCATCCGCGATCTCCGACGAGGCACGCGAGGTCGTGCCGAACAATTCGCTGGACCTTGATTTCTACTCGCCGACGGTCAACCTCGGCCGGGATCCGCGCTGGGGCCGCAACGACGAGGCGTTCTCTGAGGATCCGCTGCTAACCGCCGATATGGCCTCGCAGTTCGTCGACGGCCTGGAGGGCAAGGACCAGAACGGCAACCTGCTGCCGCAGGGCGGCGGCTATCTCAAGGCGATCGCGACGATCAAGCACTACGCGGCCAACAACACCGAGGGCGATCGGATCGGGGGTCCCACCGATCGGCTCACCGGAACCTCGAACATGGACGAGCGGACACTGCGCGAGTACTACACGGCGCAGTTCAAGCAGATCATCCAGCAGTCCCATCCGGGCTCGATCATGTCCGCCTACAACTCGGTCAACAACATCCCGTCGCCGGCCAACGTCCACCTGATCGACACGCTCGCGCGACAGACGTTCGGGTTCGGCGGCTATTTCACCTCCGACTGCGACTCGGTGTACGAGATCTATCACGGCCACAACTGGCAGCCGCCGGGCTACAGCCGCCCGCTCAATGTCAACGAGGCGCGTGCGTTCGCGAACGCAGCCGGCGAGGATCTGAACTGCAACGCCGGCTATGCCGACAACTTCAGCTACGGCAACACGCTGCCCGCCGCCGCCGCTGAGGCGATCCCGACCCAAACCGACACGTTCAACTCGGGCGACATCGATACCTCGCTTGCGCGGCTGTTCACCGCGCGCATGCAGTTGGGCGAGTTCGACAACGTCGCCAACGAGCCGTGGGTGAAGGCGGCCCGCGCACAGTTGGCGCCCGGCACCTGGACCAACTCCGACGCTAACAACGCCGTCACCGAGACGCCGGCCCGTCTGCAGCTTGCCCAGCAGGTCGCCGACCGCGGATTCGTGCTGCTCAAGAACGCGAACACGACGCTCAAGAACGGCACCGCGGGCACGGCGCTGCCGCTCCACGTCCCGCGCAGCGGCCCGTTCAGGGTCGCCGTGATCGGCTACCTGGCCAACCCCACGCCCCGGGGGGAAGTCGGTTCCACCGGGGCCGCGGCGGGCGCGATGTACCTCGGTGGCTACTCGAGCGACCAGGGCGCGCCGGGCAACGCCAACGAGGTGACCCCCTACCAGGGCCTCAAGCGTGCCATCCAGGCGATGGATCCGGGCGCCACCGTGGACTTCTACAACGGCTTTGAGGGCACTCCGACGGACGCATCTCAGCTGACGACGATCGACCAGAACGCAGTCAACGCCGCTGCCAGCTACGACGACGTGATCGTGTACGTCGGCACCGACGACAGCACCGCGAACGAGTTCGTCGACCGCGGCACAATGGCGCTTCCCGGCGCGCAGGCGGACCTCATCAACCAGGTGGCGGCGAAGAACCCGAACACCGCCGCCGTGATCGAGTCGATCGGTCAGGTCGACGTCGACAGCTTCCGCAACAACGTCCCGTCGCTGCTGTGGACCTCGTACAACGGCCAGCGGAAGGGCGACGCGCTCGCCGACGTGGTGCTCGGCAACTACAACCCGAGCGGTCATTTGCCGTTCACCTGGTATCAGAACACCGGTGATCTGCCGGCCCTCGACGACTACAGCATCCGCCCGAGCTCGACCAGCATGGGCCGCACGTACATGTACTACCGCGGCCCTCAGTCGTTCCCGTTCGGATACGGCCTGAGCTACACGTCGTTCAAGACCTCGAAACTGAGGGTCGATCGCAGCAACATCGGCGCGAACGACACCTTCCACGTCAGTGTCGACGTGACCAACACCGGCTCGGTCGCCGGCAAGGATCTGGTGCAGCTGTACATCAGTACCCCGGACGCGCCGACGTCGATGCAGCTGCCGATCAAGCGGCTGGAGGGGTTCCAGCAGGTCGGGCTGGATCCCGGCCAGACCAAGACGGTGACCCTGCCAGTGTCCGTGCCGAATCTGGCGTTCTTCAACGAGAGCGCCAACCGATACCAGGTCTACGACGGCCGCTACGGCGTCCAGATCGCCAGCTCAGCGGCCAACGGCGACATCCTCGCTCAGCGGGAAGTCACCGTCAGTGGCCGCCTGACCCCCGTCCCGGCCGTCCTGACGGCGAAGCCGACAATGCTCGGCGACACCCAGCGACGCATCCAGTCGCGCTTGACGTATCCCGAGAACGCGACGGTGATCCCGCATCTGACCGTATCGATGAATGATGAGTCGCTCCATGGGTTTATCGAGCCCGGGCAGAGCAAGCCGTTCCCGGCCGGAATGCGCTTTGAGTTCTCCAGCGACCACCCCGACGTGGTCGCGGTCGACCAGGGCGGCATCATCCGGACGCTCCGCAACGGTGTGGCGACGATCACCGCCAGAGTGACCTATCGAGGTGTCAGCCGCTCCACCCAGTTCGTGGTCAAGGTCCAGTCCGACCTCGATCGGTTGCGCATCGACGGCCAACGCGTCCGCGGGTTCCACCCGGACGTGTTCAGCTATGACTCGATCGTGCCGGACGGGGCGCGAACCCCACGGGTCACTGCGCACACTCCCGACCCGGCCGCGACCGTCGACGTGACGCAGGCGAGCGGCGTTCCCGGGCACGCCACCGCCACCGTCACCGGCCCCGACGGGATCACGCAGACATACACGGTCTACTTCGCGCCTCGCGCGCGTAGCGATGACTTCAGGGGCACGAGCATCGGACCGCAGTGGACATGGCTCCGCCAGGATCCAGCCAACGAGCATGTGTCGGGTGGCGCCCTGACGATCACACCCGAGCAAGGAGATCTCAGCGGCACCAACCCCCCCGCCCGCAACACCCTGCTCCAGCCCGCGCTGGGGAACTGGGCGATGGTGTCCAAGCTCACCTTCAGCACGGCCCCCCATGTCGCCAACCAGCAGGCCGGCCTGATCGCCTATCAGGACGACGCGAACTGGCTGAAGATCGACTGGGAGTACTCGAACGGCGCGGCAGAGCTGGCCGAGACAGCCTCCGACAACCAGAGCATCACCGGCAAGCAGATCACGCAGGTACTCACCACGATCCCCACGGCCAGCATCCTGACCTCGAACACCGTATGGCTTGCGATGGACAAGGTCGGCGCGCGATACACCACCTACTACTCCACCGACGGAGTTCACTTCACCCGGATCTACAACGTCGGAGCGAGCCTCAGCAACGTCAGGGTCGGGCTGTTCGCGTGGAACGGGCCTGCCACCACCAGCGATCTGCAGGTCGCCTTCCAACACTTCCACATCGTCAACGGCGCCGCGGGCTTCGCCCGCCCGTGACGGCCGGGCGGTGCGTGCCGAGCTCGCCGGCGATCTCGACCAGCTCGTCCACGCACCGCCTCCTCGGTCATAACTACCGGGGCGGCGAGAGCTGACCGCCAGCGACGACCCGGGGCCCCGCCGGCGCGGTCAAGAACGAGGTGCGTGCCAAGCCGCGGGTGAGCGGCTTGACGCGATCGCGCTGCCAGCAACGATGATGAGCAGACACGCCGCGAAGCCGACCGCTGCGATGTCGCTCACGTTGAGGACGAGCAACGCCCCGATGACGGCGCCGGCGAGCATCGCTATCACGGCGAGCACGCGGCGGACGACCGCAAAATGGTCGTGCTGACGCAGGTCGGCGGCGATGCCGGTCAGGGTCATGGTGCGCAGACACCAGAGCCAATCATCTAATTCTTCAAACTCCAAGGCCACGGGCGACGACACGCCTCAAGCGTGCCGAGATTGCGCGACCACCGCAACCGGCCAGCCGACCGAGCTTGCGCGACTCTGCGTGCGAACGGGGTCTAAGTCGCCGGCTCTCACCCGCTGAGCCGCGAGCGCCAGAGACGCGCTACGCACGCCGTGGATCCCGCGCCCATCCCCGGCGTAAGCGGATCTGCTACCGGAAGGATGATCACAGCTCGGTAGCCCGGGGATGTCGAGGCTCGTATAACCCGAGCTCGCCACCCCCCGGCAGTCGCAGCTTGGTCAGCCGGCCCCATCGGGCTTCGGTGACGGCTGCGAACGTGACACCCTTGGCGGTCAACTGAGCCATGGTTGCGTCCAGGTCGTCGCACATCAGGTACAGCTCGTGTGCCGGTGGGCCGTCGCCGGGATGCACGGCGATCTCGGAGGGCGGGAGTTTGAAGATCAGCCAGCCGGCGCCGGCGTCGACGTGCGGGTAGTCGAGCACGTCTCGAAGGAAGGCACGGTCCGCGTCAGCGTCGCGGCTGTAGATGATGACGTGGCCACCATTGATCACGCCGGCAGCGTACTGGTGGGCTGCGAGCGAGCGACTCGACGCATCGGTCCCCCCGACGTTCACCTCCACAAATGTGTTGTCGGGGATTTCTGTTTGGCCGCGCTAGCGTGTGGTAGCCGAGTCGTAGCGTCCTTGGGAGCCACGGCTAGGTGAAGGGCAGACGTCGCGGAGTCTGACTGACGGGGATCGACCGTCGAGCGCAGGCAGCGGGGGCTGACTTTCGATCGGAGTCGGCTATTTCGCGACGGAGGTTTCGGCTTGTCTGGAAGTCCACGTGCCGTAGATGACGGTCGCGACCCGCGGCCGGTCTCACCCGCTCGAGTTGCCGTTCATCGGTCGCGCCGGGGATGCCGTGCTTCAGTTGTGCGCCAGGTCCTTACCCGAATCGGCGCCCCGTCCTGATGAGGTCCGTCGGCTCGCGCCTGGAGCGCCGGACAGCCAATCAAGGTCCGCGAGTGCTGACCGAGCGCCTGCACCGGATCGGCCTCCGCGCCTGGCAGTTTCAGCTGAGCTCGATGGGCGCGGTCGGGCTGTGCATCGGCTTATGGATTCGCGCCAAGACGGTCGATCAGGACGAGCGCGGCAACGCCGAGCGGCGCGCCATCTTCGTCGGACTGTGGCCCCCGACGATCTGGCTGATCGGAGACTCGCTCGCTGAGCAAGAGCGGCGTCGCGGGAAGAGGTAGGACGTATGCCGAGACGACCCAGCGCACGCCGGCGCTGGCTGACGGCGACGACCTGGCCGGTCGGCATCGCGTTGACCTCGTGGGATTACATGTGGCGTACAACGCCACTTCACCGTCGCGAGGTGCTCGAGCCCGCCTCGGATGGACACCTGCCGCCACGCTACCCGGACAGCGTCGACGCGACCGACGTCCAGGGCGTCGACGGCGGGCACGGACCGTTGTTTCATCGCCGCTACCGAACGCGGATCCGCGACAGCGAGCTGTCCCCGGAGGTTCTGTTCGGGCGTCTCACGGCGAACCTGAACCAGGTCGCCCCGACAACGTTCGCGCGGTTTCAAAAGGTGCTCGGCGACGGTAACGCGGTCGCCCTCGGCGATGAGTTCGTAGTCCGCATGCCGGGGCCGTGGGATGGTCCGGTGCGGGTGGTCGATTTCTGCGAGCGGTCGTTTCGCCTGGTGACGCTCGTCGGCCACCTGGAGGCGGGACAGATCGAGTTTCGCGTCAGCCAGGACAGCCTGGTGGTGTTCGAGATCGAATCCTGGACGCGGAGCGCCGACCGGCTCTCAAACCTGCTCTATCACCATGTCCGCATGGCCAAGGAGATCCAGCTGCACATGTGGATCTCGTTCCTTGAGGGCGTCGTCGCGATGTCGGGCGGAAGGATGACCGGCGGGATCGAGATCGACACCCGCCGGGTCGAGGACCTGACGGCGGCGTGACCCTGTCGCCGTCTATCCGCCGCCGCCTCGCCGCTCTCGCGGACAAGCCGGTCAACTACGACCCCGCCACGCTGGACCTGGACGACCCGCCCCACGGGTGGCATGTCGACGACCGTCGTCAGCCTCTGGCCGCAGAGGCGCCGGGGGAGCCCGCCAAACACGGGAGCTTCGCGGTCGCCTCTCGCCTGATTCGCGGCTACAAGTTCGCTGATCCCTCGATCGTGCGGGCGTTCTATGACCCGGACCTGCCGCTCGCCGGCCGCGACATGTTGCTCGAGCTGCGCACGCTCAGGCTCGTGCGCGTCCATGTCGGGGTGCGCGTCGGCGACGTCTACGACGATGACCGCAACGTGGACGGACGCGCCGCACGCGTGTTTGGCTGGTACTACCGCACCCTCGAGGGTCACGTGGAGCAGGGCCAGATGAACTGGGAGGTTCGCAAGTGGCTCGAGTCAGGAGAAGTCGACTTCCACGTCCGTTCCGTCTCGCGTCCGGCGACGGACCCCAACCTCCTCATCCGACTCGGGTTCAGGATGCTCCGCGCCCACGAGCGGACGCTGTTTCTGGACAGCACCAGCCGCCGGATGAAGCAGTTCACCGACCTCGGGCTCGACCGCGACGGGCGCGCTGAGCAGATCCGTCACGCCAGTCCGCGGCTCACCGCCCGTCAACTGTCGGCTGACGACGCCTCGCACGCTGAACTCGCCCGCGAGGTCGAACCGCCCAACCCGTCCACGTGACAGGGCGCGCCTACACGTCCGCGCTGGATTGCCGGCTACGCGGGCGGCACGTCTGGCGTGGGCGGAGGCCCGGGTTCGGCCACGGCGCGGCACCAGCGACCCAGGGCATGGTGGCCTACCAGGGTCAGCGTGCCGTCGGCCGTGATCCAATCGCGGGCGCGTAGCTCGCCGACCACCTCAGATGGCACTGGCTCAGCGCCCGCGCCGGTGCCAGCTAGCTGATTGCTGCCAGGTCGCACGGTCCAGCGACCCGAATCCAGCGCGCTCAACGAGATGCCCTGCGGATCGGTGGGAAGGTCCAGCGGATGCGGACCTGCTCCACCGGCAGGGCGTGTCTGCCCGGCCGCGGGTCGCGCCTCCACATCCAGATCCGCGCTGGCTGGGGGCACGCCGCTGTCGTCATCAGCGTGCTCGACGCGGCCGAATAGTGGATCGCCCGCGGAGAAGCGGTCGTTCAGCCAGCGCCCAGCGGCGTCCGCGAACGAGCGGGCGCGATCCGCATCCACTCCATAGCGCTCGGAAAGCTCGTCCACGTCAAACTCCGACATCCGTTGCACCGACCGGCTGACCTCGTCGGCGATGGCGCGGACCCAATCTTCAAAACGGTCGTTATCGCTCATCACTACATGTTGGCAGGCGGCTCGTCGCGGCCGTCGCCCGAGCGCTGCGACGGGAGCATCTCCAGCTCGACCACGAGTCGCCGACGCGCCAGACATCGCGGACAGTGCCGGGGCGCCAGAGTCGGCATGCGGGGCGCGATCAGGAGCTTGCAGCGTGGGCACCGCACGGCGGGACCGCGGCACCTGGTCATCAACGCGGCGCGCTGGGATTGACCGCCGAACCCCACCGACTCAGTAATAGTGCCGCCGCCCCCCAACGGCACGACCCGCCGAGCCGAGCAGAACCAGGATGAGGCCGACGACCAGTAGGACGAGACCGACCGTCCACAAGATCGCGACCTTCGCGATGAAGCCGACGATCAGCAGCAGGATGCCCAACGTGATCATGACCGCTCCTTTGTGATGTCACGCACCCGTCGTGACTTTTGACGTCCGGGGAAACTACGATCGGGCGGGGTCCATGAGCCAGCGACTTGGTACACGTGAGGACGTACGCGCGCGGACACATACGGCTCGCGACATCCTCGGACCAGCGCTCTGCACTGGAGGCGTGCGGCGTCGCCGGCGTCATGCGCAAGGTGACGGATATGCTGGCCTCGACGTGCGCCGCCAAGCGAAAGTGGGTCTCGACCTAGGTCCCTGCGAGCGGGTCTGGCCCAAGTGAGCACCGCCGTAGCGTCCATCAGCATCGTCGATGCAGACCCTGAGGTGAGAGATCTCCTGTCTGCGGACGACTATGAGCGGGCCCGGCGCGAGACTCAGACGGTCGTACGGCGCTTGTCTACCGGCGATTGGGATGTCGCCGCCGCCGAGGAGCCCGACAGCCATCATCGCGGGTTCTTGATTGTCGATGGACTGATCAGCCGCGAGGTTGAAGTGCTGGGACGGCGGTGTGTCGAACTGATCGGGGCCGGTGACGTGATTCGCCCATGGAGCTGGGACGACGAGGGATCTCACGTTCACGCTGAGGTTGGCTGGGTCGTCCTAGAGCCTGCGCGGTTGGCCGTGCTTGATCACCGCCTTGTGGTGCGCATGACCCCATGGCCCCAACTCGGACTCGAGCTCTTCAACCGCGGGACTCGGCGCGCCCACGCGCTCGCCGTCTCCCTGGCGATCTCTCACCATCAACGGGTCGATGACCGGTTGCTGCTGACGCTTTGGCATCTGGCCGAACGCTGGGGTCGGGTTCTGCCCGACGGCATCGCCGTACCGCTCCCGCTTTCTCATCAGCGGCTCGCGGATCTCATCGGAGCGCATCGCCCCGCAGTGACCAGCGCACTGGGTGCACTCCAGCAGCGAGGACAGATCAGTCGCCGCGGGGACCGGACGTGGATGCTGCACGGGTCTCCACCCGAGGAGCTCCGCCATCATCGCCTCGCGGCAACAATGAGCTAAGGCGTTTGTGAACCGCAGCGCTCGGCTTCGGTCAGACGAGCCGAGCGCCGCGGCGCGGGGTCAGCGGACGGCTCCGCGACGACCAGTGAAGAACACGACGATCGCCACGATGGCGAGCAGGAACAGCAACGGATGGACGATCACGCCGCCGGCGATGGCGATAACGAGCAGGATCGCCGCCAGGATAAGAAGCATGCTGCCTCCTTGGTAGAGGTTGTTGGTCAGCTAACAACCCCGTGAGCGGACTCTGGGGACGGCCGCCTGTCCTCGCGAGAACGTACGCGCGCGGACACGTGCCCCGCCTCCGTTTTGAGAAGCCGTCAGCCGCCGTCGGCGAGCGGACCGGCGCCGGTTAGGCTTTCCGGATCTGACGCTTGACCGAGAGAGGACCGGGAAACCATGGGTGACGATCAGCGCGAGCCGGACGGGCCGGCGACGTGTCGGGTGGCGGTGGCCCAGGTCTCCCCGGTCTTCCTGGATCGCGACGCGACGATCGCCAAGGGTGTGTCGCTGATCTCTGAGGCCGCCGCGCGCGGTGCGCAGATCGTCGCCTTCCCGGAGAGCTGGGTGCCTGGCTATCCGCTGTGGATCTACGGCGCAGCGGCTTGGGGGGACGAGCAGGCCAAGCGGGCGTATGCCCGGCTGCTGGCGCAGTCGATCGAGGTCCCCGGCCCGGCAGCCGACGAGCTGTCGCGCGCGGCGGTCGAGCACGGCATCGAGGTTGTGATGGGAATCAACGAGCTTTCAGGCGGCACGCTGTTCAACTCCTTGCTGTACCTGCGGCCCAACGGAGAAGTGCTGGTCCATCGCAAGCTGGTGCCCACCCACGCGGAACGGATCGTGTGGGGACGGGCCGAGGACGGCAGCGGGCTGGTGGTCGCCGACACGCCGTACGGCGGCCTCGGTGGCCTGATCTGCTGGGAGCATTGGATGCCTCTGGCCCGGTTTGCGATGCACGCCCGCTCCGAGCGCATCCATGTGGCGGTGTGGCCGTGGGGCTATGAGCTGGCGCACCTGGCCAGCCGCCATTACGCCTTCGAGGGCCGTGCCTTCGTCTTGGTCGCCGGCGGGTATATGCCCACCAGCGCGGTGCCCGACGGTTTTGAGCTGCTGGAGGCGATGCGCGCCGGCGCGGACCCCGAGGGCGGCGAGTCGGTGATGCTCACCGGCGGCAGCGGCGTGCTCGGTCCCGACGCGGAATGGATCGCCGGGCCGGTCTATAACGAGGAGATCATCATTTACGCCGACCTTGATCTCGAGCACGCCGCGCGCGAGCAGTACGCGATGGACGTCGTCGGTCATTACAACCGGCCTGACATCTTCAGCCTCAACGTCGATGCGCGCCCCCGCCCCCACATCTCGTGGTTGGGCGACCCGCACGCCGAGCCGGCCCCCCGCTCGAAGAGCCCGGCCGGCTCGACGCTGCCGGACTCCTGACCCATAGCAGGGCCGTGTGGTTTGATGCGATCGTGGAGATCGAGCGAAAGTTCCTTGTGCCGGAGCTTCCGCAGGATCTCGAGCGATGGCCGGCGACGCGGATCGAGCAGGGGTATCTCGCGATCGGTGACGATGGCACCGAGGTTCGGGTCAGGCGACGCGACGGCCATGCCGTGCTGACGATCAAGGGCGGAGGGGGGCGCAGCCGCACGGAGGAGGAGTTCGGGATCGAGGACGAGCGTTTCACTCGTCTCTGGCCCCTTACCGAGGGTCGTCGGCTCGAGAAGACGCGCCACGTGATTGCCGCGGGCGAGGGCTTGAACATCGAGGTGGATGTCTATGCGGGTGCGCTCACCGGGTTATCAGTTGCGGAGGTGGAATTCGGCACCGAGGAGGCGGCTGATGCGTTCGCGCCGCCGGCCTGGTTCGGGCGTGAGGTGACCGACGACGCTCGGTTCAAGAATCAGCGGCTGGCGTCAGAGGGCGTTCCCGCCGACGCCGGGCAGTGAGAGTCAGCCGGATCCTGGCCGGGTCGCCCAGTCGATGAACCCGAGGGCTCACGCACGGGCTCCGGAAAGCTGCGCAAAATCGGACTCGGTGCGATCAGGGCAGCACGTCGCGGTAGCTTCTCGCCGGGGGCTCCATCGGAACCACCGTGGGCGGGCGGTCGCACGCCAAGACGGATGCGCTCAAGCTATCGAGGAGGAGGGTGTCATGCCGTTCGTTTCGTCGCCGCGCGGCGCTGTCGTGACGGGCATTGCCAGCGTCGCGTTACTGGGATCGGGCTTTGCGCTGGCGAGCGCTGCGGCGAGTACGCCGAAGCCCCCGAAGACTGTCAAGGCGACGCGGATCGCGCGTCAGTCCGGGACGCTGGCACCCGGCAGCCATGTCGGCTCCGCCAAGGTCGCCGGCCAGCGGACGTTCACCAACGCGACGCGGGGCTTCGCGCTCACCTCGGTCGGAGAGGCCGACTACGCCGTCGCCACAAGCGACGGTGGCAAGACGTGGAAGACAGACGGACCGGCGCTGCATCTGCACGCCCTGCAGGCTCCGCTCGTCGTCAGCTTCATCGGCGCCGTCAACTCCAGGACAGTGTTCGCGTGGGGCGGCGGCCAGGTGATCGACACCACGAATGACGGGGGCAAGACGTGGTATCGCGCTCTGTTCACGGTCGGCTCGCCGATTGCCGTGGTCCACGACTTCGCCGGCCATCTCCTCGCCTTCGTCCAGTCATCGGGCTCGAGCACCGTGGAGTACGTCTCGAAGGACGGCGGCCGGACCTGGCATCGCTGAGAGCGAGGCCACCGACCTCCGGCTCAACCGGGAGGTTGTTGCCTCGGGCGGAGGTCGCCAGGTGCTGACCGTGACGGTGGCTGCTTGGATTCGGTTCGGCTCAGGTGAAGACCGAAGTGGCGCAGGATCAAGCGCTCCATCGCCGCATCGGCTGCGGCAAGGGGATGGCGCCGGCGAACACCAAACGGACTCATGCCCACGCCCATCATATGGTTGCGTGCTCAATTAGTCAAGATCGCACAGACCGTCCCTCGTCTCCGTCGAGACGGTGGATGATCAGGACCGAGCGTCGTGAGTGCGCAGCGACGGCCTCGGCGACGCTGCCGATCAGGGCACCCGCGAGCCCGTTCCGGCCGTGCGAGCCGAGCACGATGAGGCTTGAGTCGTGTTCGTCGGCGGCCTTGACGATGCCCTTCCACGTGGGCACGCCCTCGGCCGCGGCACCGCGCGCGTCAAACCCTGCAGCCTGGGCGCGTGAGGCGCCCTCGGCCGCGGTGTCCTCGGCCGCGTGTTTGACATCGGAGATTTGTGCGGCGTCGAACCGGACGTCGCCCGCAGGCACGAACCCGACGTCGAAGGGGTGCCAGACGGTGAGCACGATCGCGGCCCGTCCTGGTGCCAGTTGGTGCGCTGCCTCGTCGATGGCCCGCTTCGCGAGCTCAGATCCATCGTAGGCAAACACGATCGGGCCCTGCGCCGGGGTTGGATGCGGGGTGGTTGTGCTCATGCCGCCTCCTGAGCCAGCACGCGATGGCGCCGGCGGTTGCGGACCCGGGCGAGCAGTGGCGGTGAGTACCACGCGGGGCCATCGCCGTTCATGAAGCGCTCGAGGTCCGGCGTGCGCGCTCGGGCGCCGCCCAGGGCATAGAGCAGGACGGCGGCGGCCGCGCCGCTGATTGCGATCCCCAGACCGATCCAGAGGACGATCTCGGTGCCGGCGATGGGGCTGCCGCCGACCGTGGCGGCGAAGTGGGCGAACACCGGAGCGACCATGAACGCGGCAACCGCTCGCAACAGTTCGACGATCGCGAACACCCGCTGCAGGCTTGCGGCAGGCAGTGAGAATCCGGCGACGAACAGCGCCGGTGCGACAGCGGCCCCGAGACCGATCCCGGTCAGCCCGGAGCCGATCAGGGTCAGCGTCTGGGTTGGGGGGACCTCGACGCGGAAGACTGCGATGCCGGCAGCGAGGAATGCCATGCCGACCAGAGGTAGGTAGTGCAGCTCGCGGGTCTTGAGCACGACGCCGAGGGCCACTGCGGTCAGCAGGGCCCCGGCCAACTCGGGCAGGAACAGCAGCCCGAGGTGAAGCGGGGTGTAGTGCGGCGCCAGCACCGTGGCGGTCAGATCGGTCGCGGTCACCGACGCGGCTGCCGCCGTCAGCGCCACGACGATCCCCGCGACCGGCACCGTGCTCGTCAGCATGCTGCGAATCGTCAACAGCGGGTGTCTGCTGCGGTACTGGTTGATGATCAGGATGACGATCAGCGCGAGGCCCCCCGCGAGCGGCACAACGGTCTGGACGCTCAGGAACGGATGGGTGAGCAGCTCCGAGGCGCCGTAGAAGGCGGCCACGCAGCCCGCGGCGGCAAGACCGAGCACGTGCGCGGCCAGCGGCGCGTCCCGGTCAGCGGGCGGGGCGTCTTCGAATGTCAACACCGAGAGGGCCAGCGCGGCGACGGAGATCGCTGCCGTGATCCAGAACAACGGGCGCCATCCACCGGCGCTGGCCTGGATCCCGCCGAGCGTGGGCCCGAGAGCGACGGCGCCGAAGATGCAGACGTTCATGATCACCGCAGTCGTGCGGATCCTGGGCAGTCCGAAGCCGATCGCCAGCGGCGGGACGGCCGCGATCAACAACAGGCTCGTGCACAGGCCCTGCAGTACGTGGCCGACGATGAACATCGCTGGATTCTGGGCCGCGGCGGCCAGCACGGACCCGATCACGAGCAACGCCGCGTACAGAACCATCAGTCGCCGTTGGGGCAGAAGCTGGGCCAACTGCACGGCGAGGACCGTGCCGACGGCGTACCCGGCGTTCGCCAAGCCGAGGCCGAGGCTCATCGTCTGCGCGCTCATGTGAAGCTGCGCGCCGATGGTCGGAGCAAGCGGTTGCAGCGCGGCCGAGAGCGCCAGGTAGGGCACGAGGGCGAAGATCACCATCGCCGCCGCGGCGGGGTAACGACCGGCCAACGGGCCCTGTCTCATCGAGGGCCCCCTTTGCTCCCCGCGCCGAGGGTCGTCACCGCAGATGCCAGTAGACGGCCGGATGAGGCGGCCACGTAAATCGATTCCATGCTCACCTTCTAAAAGGGTCTCGGGTTCAGGAGCTAAAGTGGAGGCCAGCTCCGGAGGTAGTTCCGGAGGGGGCCTCCGGTAACGATAGCGGAGGACACCTCCGTTTGTCAAGAGGACGCTCGCGCCGGAACATGGATCCAGCGTGAACTAAGACCGCCGGTGCGTCATCGGCAATTCGCCTAACGGGAGGCCTTACGCGGCTGATGATCGCGCCGGCTCGTCAGGTGACGGGCTGGATGCCGCGCAGCGCCACGAGCGAGCGTTCGGTCACCGGCACGGCACTCGACGTATCGACGACGCGACCGGCCGCTTCTGGATCGGCGGTGTCGATCTCGAGCTGCCAGCCCAGGTTCCGCAGCGGCTCGGGCACGCTGAAGTCGATCGGCTCCCACCAGGCGTTGAACATCAGCAGGAACGGGTCGTCGGGATGGGCGTCGTCGCTGGTGTCGCCGCTGAGGGCCATGGTGATGGCCCGCGCGTATGACGCACCCCAGTCGTCCGGAGCCATCAGCATGCCGTCTGGGCGATACCAGTCGAGGTCGTCGCGACCGCCCTCGTGGACGGGAGTGCCGGTGCAGAACTGGCGGCGCCGGAACACCGCGTGCTGTTCGCGCAGGTGACACAGGCGGGAGGTGAACCGCACCAGGTCGATGTTCGCGGCGACCGCCTTCCAGTCAAACCAGCTGAGCTCGTTGTCCTGGCAGTAGGCGTTGTTGTTGCCGTCCTGGCTGCGGGCGAACTCATCGCCGCCGAGCAGGAGCGGCACACCTTCGGAGAGCATCAGCGTGGCGAGGAAGTTGCGCCGCTGGCGCGCCCGCAACTCGAGCACGGCGGGGTCACTGGTGGCGCCCTCCACGCCGCAGTTCCAGCTGCGGTTGTCATCGGTGCCGTCACGGTTGTCATCCCCGTTGGCCTCGTTGTGCTTGGCGTCATAGCTGACGAGGTCTGACAGCGTGAAGCCGTCGTGCACGGTGAGGATGTTCACGGAGGCGGTTGGTCGGCGGCCGCCGTGGCCGTAGATGTCCCTGGACCCGCTGATGCGCGTCGCGAAATCGGGCAGCGTGCCGGCACTGGCGCGCCAGAAATCGCGCACCGTGTCCCGGTACTTGCCGTTCCATTCGCTCCAGCCGGCCGGGAACTGTCCGACGTCGTAGGACCCGATGTCCCACGGCTCGGCGATCAGCTTGACCTGGGCGAGCACCGGGTCCTGCGCCACGGCCTCCAGGAACGACGAATGCGGGTCAAAGTCGTTCGCTCCGCGGCCGAGGCTGGCCGCCAGGTCGAAGCGAAAGCCATCCACGTGCATGTCGTGGACCCAATAGCGCAGCGCATCCATGACCAGCCGCAGCGGGTGGGGGAGATGCAGGTCGACGGTGTTGCCGCATCCGGTGTCATCGACGTAGCGGGAGGGGTCCTCTTGCAGTCGGTAGTAGGTCGCGTTATCGATCCCGCGGAAGCACAGCGTGGGCCCAGCCTCGCTCCCCTCGGCGGTGTGGTTGAACACGACATCGAGGATTACCTCCAGCCCGGCCGCGTGCAGCGCCCGCACCATCTGCCGAAACTCGTCGACCTGGCTGCCGCCGTCGCCGCTGGCGGCGTAGCCGTTGTGCGGGGCGAAGTATCCGATCGATTGATAGCCCCAGTAGTTGCGCAGGCCGCGCGCCACGAGCTGTTGGTCGTGGACGAACTGGTGCACCGGGAGCAGCTCCACCGCGGTGACGCCGAGCCGCTGCAGATGTGCGATGGCGGCGGGATGAGCCAGCCCGGCGTACGTACCGCGCAGCGTCTCGGGCACCTCGGGATGAAGTTCGGTGAAGCCCTTGACGTGGACCTCGTAGAAGATCGAATCGGCCATCGGTCGGTCGGGCCGGCGGTCCTCGCCCCACTGGAAATCGTCCGCCGTCAGCACCGACCGGGGTACATACGGGGCTGAGTCGGTGTCGTCGGCGCGGTTCGGGTCATCGGCCGCGTGGCCGAAGACCGCCGGGTCCCAGCGCACCTCACCGGCAACGGCACGCGCATAGGGGTCCAGCAGGAGCTTGGCCGGATTGCAGCGCGCGCCTGACGACGGGTCCCATGGACCGTGCACGCGAAAGCCGTAGCGCTGACCCGGTCGCGCGCCTGGCAGGTAGCCCTGCCACACGCATGCGTCGCCCTGGTCAAGGCTCCAACGCGTCTCCTTGGCCTCATCGTCGAACACGCACAGCTCCACCGCCTCGGCCACGCTGCTGAACAGGGCGAACGTTGCGCCGCCGCCGTCACACAGAGCGCCCAGCTGCGCCGTCTGCGCGGGAGCGAGGGGCTGACTTGTCGCGGCGACGGTCATGGCGAGACCTCCTCGCGTGCCGGCGGAGTGACGGGCTGCTCCGTGATCGGGTGCGTACGTTGGGCTGTGGCCGTGGCGGACGTCGACTGCGCGTAGAGCAGCGCGACCAGGCCCGTCCAGCCGGTCTGATGGCTGGCGCCCAGCCCGGCGCCGTTATCGCCGTGGAAGTACTCGTGGAACAGGAGCAGCTCCCGCCAGTGCGGATCGGTCTGAAACGGCTCAATCCCGCCGAATACCGGACGTCGACCGTCGTCGTCGCGTAGGAAGATCGCGGTGAGGCGCCGGCCAATCTCCTGGGCGACCTCGAGCAGGTTCAGCTCATGACCCGAGCCGGTCGGGCATTCCACCCGGAGGTTCTCGCCGTAGTACTCATGGAGCTGCAGGAGGCCGCGCAGGATGATCATGTTCATCGGGAACCACACCGGCCCGCGCCAGTTTGAGTTGCCGCCGAACATCCCGGTGTGCGACTCGGCCGGCTCGTAGTCGACTCGGAACTCCTGTCCCGCGATATCGAAGATGTACGGATGCTCGGCGTGGTAGGCCGAGATGGCGCGGATCCCGTGCGGTCCGAGGAACTCCGACTCGTCGAGCATGATCGCCAGAATCCGGCGCAACCGCTTCTCGCCGACCAGCGACGCCAGACGCTTGCCCCCGACGCTCGGGCCCGGCCGTTGCTTGAGCGCAGGAATCGAGTCCGCGTACTTGTCGATGAACGCCTCCCACTGCGCCAGTAGCTCGGGGTTGCGATCGAGCAGGTCAGGATCGATGACCGTTGCGGCGCACATCGGCAGCAGGCCGACCAGCGAGCGCACCCGCAGCTGCTGGGTGCTGCCGTCCGGCAGCCGCATCACGTCGTAGAACAGGCCGTCCTCCTCGTCCCACAGCGAGTCACCGTCGGGCGGGTTCATGGCGGCGGCGATCCACACAAAATGCATGGCGAACTTGGCGGCCATGCTCTCGTAGGCGAGATCCCGCCGCGTCAGCTCCAGCGCGATCTGGAGCATCGACGCGCTGAAGAACGCCATCCACGCCGTCCCATCCGCCTGCTCAAGCGAGCCACCCCCCGGAACCGGCGCCGAGCGATCAAACACACCGATGTTGTCGAGTCCGAGGAAGCCTCCCTGGAACAGGTTGCGGCCATCCGGGTCCTTGCGGTTGACCCACCAGGTGAAGTTCGTCAGCAGTCGCTGGAAGACGCGCTGCAGAAACTCCACGTCGCCCTCGCCACGGATCTCCCGCTCGCGCTCATACAGGTACAGCGCCGCCCACGCGTGGAGAGGTGGGTTGACGTCACTGAAGTTCCACTCGTACGCCGGTATCTGCCCGTTGGGATGCAGGTAGCGGTCGGTGAGGAACAGCTCCATCTGGCCCTTGGCGAAATCCACGTCGACGAGCGACAGCGGCACCGTCTGCAGCGCCAGATCCCAGGCGGCGAACCACGGGTACTCCCACTTGTCGGGCATCGAGATCACGTCGCCGGCATCAAGATGGAACCAGGACGCGTTGCGGACGCTCGTGTTCTGGGCGTGCACCGACCACGGGTTCACGCCGTGCTCGCGCAGCCAGGTGTGGACGTCGTACTCGAAATACTGCTTGCTCCACAGCATGCCGGCGAGCGCTTGGCGCATCACGTTGGCGGCGTCCTCGCCCAGTGAGGGGTCGATCACCGTCGCGTAGAACTCGTCGGCCTCCTCGCGCCGCGTCGCCAGCACACGATCAAAACCGGCACCGAGCGGCTTCGCCGAGGACCGGCCGGTGGACCGCCCGGCAGTCGAGGTCAGCCGCACTCGGACGCGACCACTCGCGCCGGCGTCCAGCTCGAGCCTGTGCAGCGCGGCCACCTTCGTCCCCGTGCGCGCGGGGTTGACCGCGTTGGTCGCCCCGGCTACGACGTAGTCGTTGATCCCGTCCTTGACGTAGTGGGCGACGTTCGGGGCGCCGAAGAGACGTTCGTTGTTGGTCTCGTTCTCGCAGAACAGCAGCTCAGACGACTCATCGCAGAACAGCAGCCAATCGCCGAGCTCCGGATGGGACGCATGTACGGTGGCCGCGCCACGCGCGGCCGCGGCCCGCTCCAGCGACGGCGGATCGGTGCGGCCGTCCATCCACGTGTTGCGAAACCACAGCGTCGGGAGGAGGTGCAACGTTGCCGCCTCGGGGCCGCGGTTGTGGACCCTCACCTCGACCAGGATGTCGCCGGGCGCCGCCTTGGCGTATTCGACGAACACATCGAAGTACCGGTTGTCGTCGAAGATGCCGGTGTCGATGAGCTCATATTCGAACTCCTCCTTGCTGCGCCGGCCGTTGGTCGCAATGAGGTCGTCGTAGGGGAACTCGCGCTGCGGATACTTGTAGAGCACCTTCATGTAGGAATGCGTCGGGGTGCTGTCGAGGTAGAACCAGTAGTCCTTGACGTCCTCGCCGTGATTGCCCTGACCGTTCGTGAGCCCGAACATCCGCTCCTTGAGGATCGGATCGACCCCGTTCCACATGGCTACCGAAAAGCACAGACGCTGGCGCGCGTCGGAGATCCCGGCGATCCCGTCCTCACCCCAGCGGTACGCGCGTGAGCGCGCGTGGTCATGCGGGAAGTAGTCCCAAGCCTCGCCATCGGCGCTGTAGTCCTCACGGACCGTGCCCCACTGGCGCTCGCTCAGGTACGGCCCCCAGCCCAGCCAGTCCGCCGAGCCAGTCCGGTTCTCTTCCAGCCGACGGTGCTCTGCGGTCATCACTGCTCCTCGTTCGCCGATAAGCCGGGTCCGGGCGGCCCGGATCCAGCATGGCGCGCCGGCCAGGGTCCCTCAAGGAGAGACGCCCCCTGATTGATGCGTGCACGCCTGTGGATCGTGTAAAGCGGCTGTGACCGGCCGCTGCTAACGCGTGAGTGGGACGCCGAATCGTGGTAGATGCGCGGGGTCGAGGAACGCGTCGATCCCGACGATCTGTCCCCCCTCGACCTCCAGCAGGCTGATCCCGTGGGGGGTCCAGGTGCCGTCTTCGGCTCGCGTTTCGATTGTGACGGCAGGGCGGCCGTTGGCTGAGGTCGCCCGGTGCCGGATCCGCGTCAGGTCGCCTTGGGCGACGGTATCGAGGAAGAAGTTTGCGATCCGTAGGCCACCGGTGAGCGACGGCTGTGGCGGCATCCGTAGCGTCGCGTCCTCGCGCAGCAGGGCGACGAGCCCGTCCATGTCAGCGTGCTCGAACGCGGCCACATAGCGGTTGAGCAGTTCGCGCTCGGTCGGGTCCGCCTCCGTGCTCGTGGTCTCAGGGAGCTGATGCTCGATCGTCGCTCGGGCGCGCTGCAGCGCGCTGTTGACCGACGCGACCGTGGAGTCCAGCGTTTCAGCGACCTCCGGCGCGGTCCAGCCGAGCACGTCGCGAAAGATCAGCACAGCGCGCTGGCGGCCCGGCAGCTCCTGGATCGCACGCAGCAGCGCCAGCTCCATTCCCTCCCTGATGGCGTAGCGCGCAGCCGGGTCATACGTCGGCGAGGCCATCTCGTCCGAAGGCCGGTCGGGGAACGGATCGACCGGCTCCGGCCGCCGCGGCCGCCGCTCGAGCTCATCCAGGCACGCGTTCGTCGCGATCCGATACAGCCACGTCTGAAACTGCGCTCTGGGCTCGAAACGTTCCAGCGCCCTCCATGCACGCAGAAGTGTCTCCTGCGACAACTCCTCCGCGTCATGCGCGGAACCGAGCATGCGATAGCAATGCACCTCCAGGGCGTGCCGGTACGGCTCGACGAGCTGCCGGAACGCCCGCTCATCGCCGGCCTGCGCGCAGGCCAGCAGCAACCGCTGATCCGCATCGTGACCTGTGACGTTCATCGCCTCACCCTGTCAAACGGCGTCGTACTCGTCGTGGCGGCGGATCCAGAGCTGCCATCGCTCACCCTCATCGCGCCCCTTCGGCGCACGGTCGAGGATGCCGTAGTACGGCATCAGGAACTCAACCCCGCGGCCGGTCGTCGAGTAGGTCTGGTAGACGGCCCCGTCCTCGAGGTTGAACGCGGTGAAGCCGAACAGCTCGGTCAGGTAGCCGTAGATGTCGGTGCCGGCTGACTCGGCATTTCGGAAGGCGACCGCAGGCAACTGGTCGAGCATCGGCTCGATCGCCTCCCGCGTCTGCTCGAGGCTGGTCGAGAAGCCGACGTCGGTGTTGAAATCACTGTCGTAGCTCGACGCCCAGTTGAACGTCCACCCCATCCGCTTCCGATAGGCCAGCAGCCTCTCGATCGGCGCACCCGACACCGCGATCAGCGTGACGTCTCGCTCCTTCAAGTGCGGGATCAGGCTGTCGAAGGTGTCGGCCATCGATGAGTTCACAGGGCAACCTGCCTTGTAGCTCGGGCCGAACATGAAGTGGTAGATCAGCAGCTGAGATCGCCCGTCAAACAGCTGCGACAGCGTCTTCGGGCCCTCCGCCGTCGCGAGCGTGTACTCCTTCTCGAGCGGCAACCAGGGGAGCGACCGGCGCTGCCGGCTCAGCTCGTCGCCCATGCGGGTGTGTTCTTTCTCCCGCTCCAGCAGCGCGGCCCGCGCCGCCTGCCACTCGTCTCGCGTCCCGATCGTGTGGGTCGTCGTCGTTTCCATGTTCTGGTCCTACGCCGCGATTGGATCGGCCGGCACGAGGGCCGCGTTCTGGCGCTCGAACTCCTTCGCCACCCCCGCCCGCCAACCGTCGGCGATCGTCTGCGACATCGGATCGGGGAAGATCTCCTCCTCGCCGCGCTCGACGCCATCCAGGGTGCCCCGCGCCACGTCCTCGGGGAGCGTCTTGGGGATGTCGAGGTCGCGCACCATGTCCGTATCGATCGGACCGGGCATGACCGCGGACACGCTCACGCCCTGGCGTGCCAGCAGCGCCCGGAGCGACTGGGTGAGCGACAGGGACGCCGCCTTGGAGACCGAATACGCCGGCAACACCGGCACCGCCGCAACGGCGCCGAGAGAGACGATGTTCACGACGGCTCCCCGGCTGCGCGCCAGTGAGGGCAGAAACGCCCGGGTGACGTCCAGCGTCCCGTACAGGTTGACCGCGAGGTGCTGCTCAAACGCGGAGCGGTCGCTCAGGTCATCCGCGACCGAGACGCCCGCGTTGTTGATCAGGATGTCAAGAGAGTCGACTCGAGCGACGGCCGCCTCAATCTGCGCCGGGACGGTCACATCCAATAGCAAGGGGGTGACGCGCTGATCCGGCACGGCCATCGGTTGCCGCGAGGCGGCATACACCCGCTTCGCGCCGCGCCTCAGGGCTTCGTCGACCAACGCCCGTCCCAGGCCACGATTGGCCCCGGTCACCAATACCGTCTTATCCACGATCGCCAAAGACATTTCGTTGCTCCTCTGTTGACGTTTGCGATCCAGCAAACCGTCAAACGGCCAACGGCGATCAAACTCATCGGAAGCTCGCGGCGGACATGCGTCGCGCCCGCTCCGCGCCGCGACGATCTGCTTCATGGCAGATCGGCGCTTGGGGCCGAGGTCTGCCATACGATGCGCGCGTGGAGATGAGCATCGACGGCACCCCCACGCGCATCTGGTATCAGAGCTTCACCGACCCGGACGTCGATGGTTCCTACTTCGGACG
Organism: uncultured Actinomycetota bacterium; assembly: GCA_963708835.1. Classification (GTDB taxonomy): domain Bacteria; phylum Actinomycetota; class Thermoleophilia; order Solirubrobacterales; family Solirubrobacteraceae; genus Palsa-465. The sequence goes on from CAVPUB010000007.1 coordinate 1,583,132, forward strand.
CCTGCGCGATTACGTCCGGTCGGTGACGGCATCGGGCTTCGAGTCCGTCGTACATGGGATCCAACCCGGTGATCGCTATCTGCACCCGATCACGGAGTTTCGATGTGCGGGCCAGGTGATCGTCAATGCGGTGACAGCGCAGGAGCAGGGCTACGCAGCCTTCGTGATCGGCCACTTCCAAGAGCCCGCGTTGTCCGAGGCGCGGGCTGCGGTTGACATTCCCGTGATCGGGCTTGGGGAGGCGACGATGCTCCACGCCTGCACCCTCGGCCGAAAGGCCGGACTGGTCACGATCAATCCTGCGTTCGTCCCCTACCACGAAGACCAGATCGCTCGCCACGGCCTCGCCGACCGGATCGTCGCGGTGCGCGCGGTCGAGGCCCAGGTCGCCGACTTCAACAGAGCGTTCGACGACGAACACCTCTACCGGCGAATGCGTGATGACTTTGTGCGGCAGGCGGAGCCCCTCCTGGCGCTGGGCATCGACGTCATCATTCCTGCGGGGGGATATCCGATGCTGTTGTTCAGCCGCGAGGACAGCTTCACCATCGATGGCGCGACAGTTCTCAACGGACTCCCCGTGGCGCTTGCCGCCGCTCAGACTGCCGTCTCGCTGCGCCGGCTGAATGGGACCGCAACGAGCCGGCGGTCTGCGTTTGCCCTCCCGGCTACAGAGGCGATCGAGGAGTTCCGCGAGCACTTCGTGTAGGGCAGCACGAGAGGCTTGCCGGGCCCGTTCGTCGACCGAGAGGAGTGCTGGGATGGCAATCACCAAGGACGAAGTGATCACCCTGATGAATGCGTTTCACGAGGTCTCGATGGTGCGCAAGGGAACGGCTGCGGAGCAGGCCGCGTTCTTCCTGCGCCCGGACGAAGCACGGGTGATCGTCCCCCATGGGGAGGACATTTCGATGCAAGCGAACTACGAGGTCCACCAAGAACTCGCGGACGAGGTCCATGTTCCGTTAGAGCCGTCGGACATCACCATGGTCTGTACCGAGCCGGAGCGCGCCCGCTTCGTCGGAGCCGTCTACTGGGAGGGACGTTCCCTCAGGTCACCGGAGGCGGTAATCAAAGCCGTAGTGGGTGAGGACTGGATTGTCCAGCGCGAAGCGTCCGGCGGTCTGAAGATCGTGCTGTACATCAATCCCTACCACTGCTTTCTTCCGGGCTCGGCGCAACTGGATCTCGGTGTCGATCTCGGATGATGCTGCGACGCGGCGGGCATCAGCTACCCTCCTGGGGTCGGTGCCCGCGCACTTCTCGCCAAAGATCTCGCGCGTGCACTGATTTTTGCGGTCGCCCCAGTCACTCGGGGCGGCCGTTTTTGCGTCTGGTCGTGCGTGAGCCGCTAGGCCCGAAGCGAGCGATCGAGCGCGCGCGCGACCTGCTCACGTGATCGGGCCCCGACCGCGGATGTCAGCGCGATGCGCCAGCGTTCGGGAGTCCCGGCGGAACATTTCAGCTGCAGATCTGCGAGGACGGTGGCCTGGTCGACATGAACGGCGATCTGTTCGGCACGGCGCTGGGCCGCGATGTGCTGGGCGCGCACCAACGGCGTCCGGCCACGATCACCGGCAAGCCGCACGAGATCGTCTGATACCAGCGGAATCGCGCGCCGCGCGCACTTCTCCCAGGGGGCGTCCGCCGCCGAATCAACGACGACCTGGCGTACCACTCGCCAACCCGCATGGTGCGAATCGCAACGCGCAACGAGAAACCGGGCCAGCGCGTCCGCCACCCCCACGGCTCCAGGCTCAGACCCATGAGCGTCCAGATGCCTCAGTGCCGCGCCGACGTCCCGGCCGCCCCGGACCGCATCGGCGAGCTGCCGCGCCGACCGTCGCGGCTTGCGTGGTTCAGTATCGATCACTTCACCGTACTCGGCCTGAGGGCCTTGACCACTACACCCACCAATAATTCGCCGCAGGATCCCGTCACACGATCAGGATCGCGACCCGAACCGATGAGTTCGTCGGCGCGTGGGGGTCTCTGGCCTGAGGGCGACGCGCGCCTGAACGACGCCGCCGCCAGCACGTACCCGGCCACCCGCCAACCCCGAGGACAGGAGCCCGTGATGACGACACCCCGCACAGAGCTCGACACCCGCTTCAGCGAGCCGGCAGCACAGCCCATCAGCTGGGAAGACACGCTGGAGGCGATCGAGAAGGCCGAGATCTTCTGGATCTCCAGCGTCCGCGCAGACGGCCGGCCGCACGTCACTCCGCTCGTCGCTGTCTGGCTCGACGACGCCCTGCACTTCAGTACGGGCCCCGACGAGCAGAAGGCGCGCAACCTCGCCGGCAATCCGCGCGTCGCGCTGACCACGGGCACCAACGACTGGCAGAGCGGCGTCGACGTCGTTGTCGAGGGCGAGGCGGCCCGCGTCACCGACACACAGCAGCTCAACCGGCTCGCCGCAGCCTGGAGGCAGAAGTGGGACGGGCGATGGGAGTACGAGGTCGGCCAGGATGGCTTCGGACACGACGCTGGGACCGCGTTGGTGTTCGCTGTCCGCCCAGCCAAGGTCCTTGCCTTCGCCAAGGGCGGCTTCAGCCACACCCGACATCGCTTCTGAGGCCGCGGCGGCGCGCGCCGTGGTCAACGAAACGCATGTCGAGTCCGCCGGCGCTCGTTCGACGCCCGGGTATAAGCGAGCTCTCGGGGCTCAATTCACCCGCGACGGAAAGGACCCCCTGTGTCCACGACTGTTCTCTACATGTCGATGTCCCTCGACGGCTTCATCGCCGGGCCGAATGAGACGCCGGACAACGGTCTGGGTGACGGCGGGCAGCGACTGCACGATTGGCTGATCGCCGAGAGTGGGCCTGACGCGGGCCATGAGGACCTACGGCAAGCGATCGCGGGGAGTGCCTCCGGGGTCAATCGCCAGGTGATCGACGAGTTCATGGCCACCGGGGCGGTCGTCGCCGGCCGGGGGACGGTGGAGCCTGCCGGCTACTGGGACGGCGATCACCACGACGGCGTGCCGATCTTCATCGTCAGCCGGAACGAGCCTCCGGCCGGAGTGCGTGAGATGCCGCTGGTCACGTTCATCGGCGACGTCGCGACCGCGATGACCGAGGCCAAGCGAGCCGCGGGAGATAAGGGCGTACTCGTTCACGGCGCCGGGATCACCCAGCTCGCGCTGGCCGCCCGCGTTCTCGACGAGCTCGAGATCAGCGTCGTCCCAGTGTTGCTGGGGCAGGGACGCCGGCTCTTCGACAACCTCGCTGCGGAGCACATCGAGCTCGAGCGCACTCGCGTCCTTCAGGGCGACGCAGGGGTCACGCACCTGCATTATCGGGTCAAGCGCTGAGGGGCGCGCGCCGCCGTCGACGAGGTGCGCGCCGACGGTTATGATCGCCGCGGTGGACCGGGCACAGGAGCCCACGCGCGAACAGGGCGAGCACGAGTCGGTCGCGGAGCGCGAACCGGGATCGACGGGGACGTTCCCGACGGGCTCGCCGGCTGACTTCGCCACTGCGGTTGAGGCGGCGAAGCACTCCGTGACGGCGAGGGCTGCGGTCGAGGAGCTCCAGCGCGCGGTGGGTAACCGCTCCGTCGCTGGCCAGGCGCACCGCCGGACCTTATCGCGGTTGAAGCGGAGCTACCAGGGACTCGATCCCGCGGCCGCTGTTGGGCGCGCCCTTGCTAACGACGAGGAGGATGACGCCCTCGATCTGATGCGTGCCCTGACGACCGCGGACCAGGCGAACGCGGTGCTGCGGACCTACCAGCGGGCGGCGGTGAAGTGCTTCGGCAACAAGACGATGGGCCAGGGGATGGCGATCCTCGTCTCGAAGGGCGGGCACCTTCGAGAGGCACTGACGTGGATGGACGATGAGGGCACGGACTGGGGCCTGCAGAGCACCGTGATCCGCCAGGCTTCGATGGACGAGCGCAAATGGATCGCGACCCCCGATTGGAAGCGCTACTGGATCAAGGAACTCGGCAATAAGGACATGGCGGCACTGGTCAAGTTGCTTCCGCTCTCGCTCGCCGATCGGCTGCAGTGGATGCACGAAGAGGGAACCGATTGGGGCCTGATGCGCGACGTGATCCTCGCCTCGCCGGCCGAGCAGCGGGCGCCGCTGATGCAGGACGACCGGATGCGGGCCATCTTCCTCGACGAGTGCAGCAAGAGCGAGCTCTACCACGCGGTCATCCTGCTCGGCGGCCCGCTCAGCCTGCAGCTCTCGTGGATGTCGCGGCGCGGATGCGACGACGGCTGGATCTGGGAGCGCGTCAAGGCGATCGAGGACCCCGCGCAGCGTGTCGCTGTCTACATGGACGGTCCTGCGCGGTCTCGGCTCCTGGAGATGAGCAAGCAGGATCGGCTCGCCATGGCCAAGGCGCTCGGCGGCGTTCCGGACCAGCTCATGTTCCTGTTCCAGGCCGACCTTCCGATCGAGGGCCTGAACGAGATACCCGGTAGGGCCCCGTCGGCGGCGTGGGTCGACGCGCTGATCAGGTATCGCTCACAGAAGGACGACGCCGGCAAGATCACTGTGATCGACGCCAACGACGTCCTGTGGATCGGCAGCGGCGCTCCGGCGGCGTGGGCGCCGTATCTCGGCCCGCGCCTGAACGAGATCCTGAGCAAGTTTCACGACACCATCCGTCCCGAGTTCAACGTCAAGGTCTTCTGGGCGGCCTACGCGCAGATGCCGCCTGCCACGGCGCACGCCAAGGACCTCATGCACATGGTCGGCGTCCTCACCGGCATCGAGCCCTTCCTGCCCGGCAGGAGCGGCAAGGTGCCGCATCGCGACTTCCTGGCTACGGACCCGAACGACGACACGGCAAGGGAGTTCATGGACATCCTCCGGCCCGGGGGGCCGAGTGGGCCCAAGGGAATGTCGCGCGAGCAGCTCGCCATGGGCAAGCTCGCCTTCATCTACATGGACACCAGTACCGACCCGCCCAAGGCCGTGGACACCAGCTACTTCTCTGACCCGTGGATCCTGATCCAGGTCGACCAGAACGGAGCGCGAAGCACGAACGTGATCAGCAGCATCGGCAGCGACCCGGCGCTGGCGGGGGTGGGTCCGACCCCGCGTGCGTACAGCTCCACCCTGACCTACTTCCAGAACCACGTCCGACACGAGATCGGGCACGCGGTGGGACGTAAGAAGGTCGGCAACATGGACATCTCCGGCAACGACTTCGCGACGGGGTACGGCGACTGGAAGAAGTCATCGAAGAAGACATTTCGCAGGACGCTCTGGACCGACGTCCCCCAGCCAAGGGCCGGATGGCCGACTCTGGTCATCGCCGGCAACCGGATCACGGTCAGCAACGAGAACGCCCGCGACTGGTGCATGGGGATCATGGAGGACGGCAAGGAGGACTCCGACAACCCGCTCGGAGCCGGGGCGGCGGGCAACGTGCAGCACAAGCTCGCCGCACTGAAGGGCTCGCTGTGGTCGGCGAACCGACTCGTCGACTACATGATCGCCATCGGTGACGCCAAGGCCAGCGATATCCGCGACGATGCCTACCAGTTCCCCGGCTTCACTCCCGACGATCCGGTGCAGATCTTCTCGACGCGGTGGGACAACGACTTCGTCAGCTACTCCCGCGACGCGCACAACAACTTCATGGGCCTGTCGTGGTATGCCCTCTCGTCGCCGCTCGAGATGTTCGCCGAGATGTACACGATCTACTACTCGCAGGGCAGGCTGCCGGCCAGACGCGGCACGTGGGACCCGCAGGGGTTCTTTAACCAGCTCGAGAACCAGCATGACCCTGAGTTCGGGTCCTAGGACATGCCAAACGAAGACGTCACCGCTGAGCGCCTTGCCGCCGCCGCGCGCCTGCAAACCGCCATGCCGACCGGCGCGGTCAGCTCACCTCGCCGTAGCTGGGAGGATCGCGTCACAGGGATCTGGAGCGTCGTGGTGGAGGACCCGCGCGAGCGTCGCGGCGCCTGGCTTCGGGTCTGTGGGGACCGGGTCGCCGTGCCGGCCGGAATGGCCCAGGCCGCCCGCGAGCTGCGCGAGATGGATCCGCTTGCCTACCGCGACTGGGACGGCGGCCTCATCTACCTCGTAACTGCTGCCGGAGGCACGACGCCCGCCTACCCCGATGTCTGGGACACCGTGGAGCACACCACGCGCGCGGACGGCGTGTCCATCACCGTGCGGATGACCGAGCGGGAGGTCGCGTTCGCGCTCGCGGGCGGTGCCGGACAGCCCGGCGACGGCTCGTCGGGGGGAGGTCTCGCGCCACCGCTGCCCATGACCGAGGCCACACTCGAGATCACGTCCGGCTACGCGATGAGATGGCGTTATCGCCTCGGTGACGCCGATCATGCGGGACCGGCTGGGACGCCGGCATCCCAGCCGCCGGCGCTCGACGAGCAGGTGCTCATCGCGGTGCTCGAGGGCGCCCGCGAGCGCGCGCGGGCACCGCGTGCGATGCCGGTGGCCGAGCCGCACACGGTCGACGGCCTGGACGGCGTGTTCGCGGTCGAGCTGTTCGCGCTGGGGACCGTGTACGTACGCGTCGGCGACGGCTCGCCGCCGGGGCCGCGTGTCGCCCAGCTCGCCGGCGACGCCTCGGCCGAGGAGATCGTCACGGAGCTCAGCGCCGCCGCCTCCCTGCCGTACGGGTTATTGCCCATCGATTTCGATGGCGCTCGGGTCGCTGACGGCGAGCTGGTCGCGGAGATGGCGGCGCCGCTTGTCGAATGGGCCGCTGCCAGGGGCGGACGAGCATGTCCACGCGTCCCCGGCGCCTACACGCCGGATGCGATGAACCGCTGCGGCCGCGTCCGCTTGGCCCTGGACGGATCGCTCGAGTGGGTGCTCGAGGTCGACGCCGGCGCGGGGTGGACGCCGGCACAGGGGATGGGGGACTGATGTCGATCACGCGGGTCCGCCGGATCCCCTGCCGCGAGTGCGGACGGCCGATCGAAGCGATCACCATCGAGAGCGCCAACCTCATGCGTCACCCCCACTTCCAGGAGCAACTGCTGGAACGCCGCCTCCTGCGCATCGCCTGTCCACGCTGCGGGGCCGAGCACTTGCACTTCGATCGTTTCATGTGGACTGACCTTCCCGGACGCTTCTGCGCGATCGTCGTGCACGAGTCCGAGCGGCGCGACTGGGCGCGCCTGGAACCCGACGCCCACGACGCGATCGCGATGCCGTTCGCAGAGGGACCGCCGATCGTGCGCGAGCTCGGCCAATCCCTCTCGATCCGCCTCGTATTCGGGCTCGACGAGCTCCGTGAGAAGGTCACCTGCCGTATCCACTCCCTCGACGATCGCTTCGTCGAAGCCATCAAGGTCGATCTGCCCTACGGCTCCTCACTCGAGACCGTGACCGACGAGGGTCACCTCATATTCGACGATGGCAATCGGCACGTCGAGGTCACCAGAGAGCGCTACGACGCAGTGGCCGGGCGACACGCAGAGCTTGCCCCTCTCCTTCCCGGCATCTTTGACCCGGGCACGGCCTGGGTGAGCGCGCTTCGCGCTCACCGGGCGCCGGCGACGCGGTCTTCAGACGCCTCAGCGCCAGCTGTGGCGATCAGCGTGTTTCCCACGATGGGGTCTCACGACTGATCTGGTGAACGGCAGGTGGCGGCCCGCCGAGCAGGCCGCCACCTCGATGCTCAGTCGGTCGCGCTTCCGTATCCGTGTCCGACGTGGGTCCTGAGGCCGTAGCCGTAGGGATACAGCGGGTGGTAGTTGGGGTCGCCGACGTTGATCGGCTCCTGCGCAAGCGTCCGCGGCCAGGACACCGGCAGCTTGCCGATGAACGGCCGGGCCCCGAACAGGTCGTCGGCCACCCCGGCGCCCTCGCTGCCCGGCAGCCACGACGCGACGATCGCGTCGGTCTCGTTGCGCTGGGCGGGGTCGAGGATGAGCGGACGGCCCGAGACGATGACCATGACGCACCGCTTCGCCGCTGCGCACACCTTGTCCAGCGCCGCCTTGTCCGCCGCCGACAGCTGCATGTCCTTGACCGGCCGCAGCACGCCGTTGTCGCCGGGGTCAAACCTCCACTGCGGCCCGTTGACGTCGCCGAAGCCCTCCGAGTACGGAGTCTCGCCGACGACCACGATGCCAGTCGCATTGTGCGGGATTGGCGCTGACGCGTCCTGGCTGTACGTGACGTTGCCGCGAGCGTCCTGGCGGATCCCGTCGAGGATCGTCGTGCCCGGGATCACGTTGGTCGAGCCGCCCTGCCAGGTCAGCGTCCATCCGCCGGCCTGGTTGCCGATGTTGTCGGCGTTCGAGCCGGCGACGTACACGTTGCCGTGGCCCTGGATCGGCAGCACATGCCGGTTGTTCTTGAGCAGCACCTGGGACTCCGAGGCCGCCCGACGCGCCAGCGCGTGGTGAGCCGGGGAGCCGACCTGGTCGATGTAGCGCCGGTCCGTGTAGGGATGCTCGAACAGCCCGAGCTGGAACTTCTTGGTCAGGATGCGGCTCACCGCGTCGTCGATCCGGGACATCGGAACCTGACCCGAGTTGACCAGATCGGTCAAGGTCGACTCGAACGTCGCGAAGTTCTGCGGCTGCATGAACATGTCGATGCCGGCCATCACGCCCGCCTGCACCCTCATGGCGAACACCGCCGGATCCGAGTCTGGACCGGCCTCCGGATTGATGTGATCGATGCCGTTGTAGTCGGAGATCACGATCCCGTCGAAGTCCTGCGCGCCCTTCAGCCAGCCGGTGATGAGATCCCGGTTGGCGTGCATGTTGATGCGGTTGCCCACCCCATCCCATTGGACGTCGGAGTAGGACGGCATCACGGCGCCCACGTCGTGCTGGCGCACGGCGGGCACGTAGGGCGAGAGCGCGAGCCGGTCGAACGTGGCGTGACTGACCTGGTCAACACCCTGATCGATCGGATAGTTACCGGTCGTCTGCATGTTGGATCCGGTGCCGTAGGTGGTCAGGCCGTCGCCGGCGAAGTGCTTGGCGGTGGCCATCACGCGGTCGGGATCCGAGAGATGCCCGGGAGGACCCTGGAAGCCGTCAATCGCGGTCTCCATCTCCTTCACGAGGCTGGGGTCCTCGCCGAACGACTCGTACGTGCGGCCCCAGCGGTCGTCGCGCGCGACGCAGATGCAGGGGGCGAAGACCCACTGCGGTCCGGTCGTCCTGGTCTCTTCTGCCGCGATGTGCTCTACGTCGCGGACCAGCCCCGGATCACGGCTTGCCCCGAGGCCGATGTCATGCGGGAACACCGTGGCGCCGTACATGTTCCCGTCGCCGTGCACGGTGTCGATCCCATAGAGGATCGGGATGTGCAGCCCCGTGGCCAGCGCCGCCGTCTGATAGCGGTCAACCATGTCCGCCCACGCCGTCGGGGTGTTGGGCGTCGGCACCGAGCCGCCGCCCGACAGCACGCTTCCGAGGTTGTCCGTCGTGATCTTCGACGTGTCGGTGTCCACGCTGGCGCGCTCTGCTTGGGTCATCTGGCCGATCTTCTCGGCCAACGTCATGCGCGACAGCAGATCCTGGACGCGCTGCCTGACCGGTAGCACTGCGTTCTGGTACGGCAACGGCTGCCCGTCGTGCGGGCGCGCCGCGTTGGTGCTGCGGTGTCCCGTCGCGCCGACGGTTGGCGAGGCGACCGCCGCGGCAGCGAGCACGACCCCCGCCACGGCGAGCAGCCGGCGCCCGAGTGACCCGGATGACTGCATAACAACTCCCTCCCTCTCCTGGATGGCCTGACAAGGCTCCGTCCCGACCCCTGCCGTACCCAGCTGCGAGCCGACTCAAACCAGCCCCACGGGCCAGTCGAAGAGCCGGCCAACGCCTCGCCTGAGACTTCCGCGCGAGGCTCTTACCGAACTCACCAGTCGATCTTGTCGCCCTCTTATGTCCGCGCGCGAAGGTGCGTTTCGTGACGGTTCTTGCATTGATCCACACCCGCGTGCGGCGTCGACCCCGCTCACACGAACGCGTCCGCGACGCTGAGCGAGGCGCCCCGCAACTGCGGCTGGTTGCCTCGGGGGACGGCTGGTCGTTGGTCAGCCTCGAGGGCGAACCGGTGTTCTCGGCCGATGGGCGGCGCGGGCGCTGGCGCTGCCTGGAGTTCGCCCTCGACCGCGGCGTGGTAGCGCTCGTCAGCTAGCAGACCACGCGCGGCACGGGCCGGCCGCAGGCAGCGCGCCCGGCCCGTGTGGCTTAATGAGAGGCGGGGCCCAGCCGGCACAGCGTGGCGGGTCGTGATCGGACAGGGAGGATCTCGGATGGCCAAGCGAGGCGAGCAGTTCGCGATGCCCGATGGGAGCATCTACATCGTGCGACGACCCGCCGCCGAGAGCGATGGCGCGTTTGTCGAGATGGACTTCGTCCTGCCCCACGGATGCGTCCCCCCGCCGCCGCACGTCCATCCCCATCAGGTCGAGGACTACGAGGTGCTGGAGGGCCGCTTGGAGGTGGTGATCGATGGGCAGTGGCGCGCCCTGGCGCCCGGTGACCATGCTGCGGTGCCGGTCGGCGTGCTGCACACGTTCCGAAACCATTCCGGGGAGACCGTTCGCGTCCGCAATCGGCACACGCCGGCGATGCGGTTCGAGGAGTTCATCGAGCGGACGTGCCGCACCCTGAAGTCAGCCGGGGTGAGGCGCAAACGCGACCCTCGCGTCGCCGTCTACCTCTCGGCGGTCATGCTCGACTACGCCGACACGTTGTATCCCGGACGCGCGCGCGAACGGATCCCCATGCGAGCGCTGGCCGCCGTCGGACGGATGCTCCCCGCCGCCGATCGCTGACCGGGAGCCCACTCCATTCAGGCGAACGCGATCACGCGGCGCTGTCTTGCGTGGCCGCCGTGAACCCCTCGGGGCCCTGTTGCGCCGCCGCCGGATCCATCCACATGACCTGCCAGGGGTGGCCGTCGAGGTCGAAGAAGCTGCGTGAATACATGAAGCCGTGGTCCTCGGCGTCATCGGCCGCGGAGCCGCCGGCGGCGAGCGCAGCGGCAGCGACCGTGTCGACCTCATCGCGGGACGACACGGTGAAGCAGTAGAGCGCCAGCGTATGCGTGGTGGGATCGCCGATCGGCCGGTGCGAGTACTGCGCGAACGTCTCGTAGCTGAGCAGCATGAAGAAGGCCTGCTCGCCGACCAGCATGCAGGCGGCGGTCTCGCCGGTGAACATCGGGTTGTAGCTGAACCCGAGCTCGGCGAAGAAAGCCTTGCTGCGCTCGAGGTCGGCTACCGGGATGTTCACGAACAGCATCCGGCCGGGGTGTGCGGCGGTGGTCATAGATGGCCTCCAGGCGATGGTTCGATGAGTACGCCTTGCTAGACCGGCCCAGCCGGCCAAACTCATCGGTCAGTCCCAACGCACCACGAAACGATCGCTCCCGATCGCGGGCGAGCCGCCGATTCAGCCGTCCGTGGCTGAGGTGGCCCGGGGCTAGTCTCCGATCGATGAATGAGTTGATCTCAGAGGCGGCCGAGGAGTTCGCGGCCGCGTACACCACTCCGTTTGACGGCGCGCTGGCGGCGGCTGCGAACTGGACTGACGCGAACACGTCGTGGCCGGGAATGATGGCCGGCCTGCCGGAGGCGCGGCTGCTCGAGGCGTTGATCGTGGTTTCGGGCGCTCGCTCCGTGCTCGAACTCGGAACGTTCACGGGCGTTGGCGCGCTGGCGATGGCCGCCGCGCTGCCCCCGGGCGGCCGCGTCGTCACACTTGAGCTTGACCCGGACAACGCGGCCGTGGCCCGACGCCACATCGCAGCCAGCCCGCTGGCCGACCGGATCGAGCTGATCCAGGGCGACGCCCGCGAGACCCTCCCGCGGCTACCCGGACCGTTCGATCTCGTGTGGATCGATGCCTGGAAGACCGACTACCCGCACTACCTCGACCTCGTGGTGCCCAAGCTCGCATCGCGCGGGATCATCGTCGCCGACAACATGTTTCGCGACGGCGCCACTCTCCCGCCTCCCGCGGACGACGAGTCGACCCGAGGCGTACTGGACTTCGCACGCCGGGTTCATGAACACGATCAACTCCACAACGTGCTCCTGACCGTGGGCGACGGGCTGCTGCTCGCGTGGCGGCGCGCGGGGGAAGCGTGACCCCCGATCCCGACGCGACCAAGATCACCATGACGCGGTGATGACGTCTCACCCGAAGTTGGGCGATCCTCGGAGGTGATTGGACCAAGGACAGGTGGCCCGAGCCGACGGCCGGGCGAAGCTCTACGCGGAGGTGCCCATGCGGGCTCGGCGCGGCCACTCCGGCGACGACCCCGCAGGAACCGTAGCCTGAGAGGGGTGACTGATCCGGCTGCCGCCGCGCCGGCGCCCCGCTCCACCGCGATCCCGGAGGAGCTGAGCCCGAGGCATCTCGTCGTCCGGGTGGCGGAGCTCGCGGCGGTGATCGCGCTGGTCGCGATCGCGATCAACGCCCTGCCCGGTCTCGACGAGGTTCGGGCGCGCCTGGCTGGTGTCGCCTGGGGCTGGGTGGTGGCGGTCGTGCTGGCCGAGGTGGGCTCATGCGCCGGCTATCTGCTCGCTTTCCGTTTCACCTTCTGCTCGGGCATGGCGTGGCCGTTGAGCTACGACATCGCCATGGCCGAGCTGGCGGCGAACTCCCTGCTGCCGGCCGGCGGCGCCGGCGGCTTGGCGCTCGGCGTCTGGGCGCTGCGGCTGGCCGGGATGCCCACCGCGCACATCGGCCGCCGCTCGGTCGCGTTCTTCGTCGTGACAAGTGCGGCGAACTTCTTTGCGCTCGTGATCGTCGGCATCGGGGTCTTCGTGGGCGCGATCGCCGGGCGCGGTTCGGTGCTGCTCACGCTGGTCCCGGCGCTGATCACGGCCCTCGGCGTGCTGGTCGTCGCCCTGAGCCCGACGCTGCTGCGCAAATCAGCGAAGCCTGGCGCACCGGCCGAACGCGATGACCGCCGTGGCCGGGTGGCGGTCAAGCTGCGCGCGTGGCTGGCTGCGACCGCCGACGGCGTGGAGCAGGCGATCGCGCTCCTCCGCTCAGGCAACGTGCCGGTCGCCGTCGGCTCATTTGCCTACATGGCATTCGACATCCTCGCGCTCGGGTTCGCCTTTGCCGCGGTGGGCCACGAGCCGCTCTTCGGCGTCCTGGTCCTCGGATATCTGATCGGGCAGCTGGGCAACCTCATCCCGATACCGGGCGGAATCGGGGGCACCGAGGGCGCGCTGATCGGAATGTTTGTGCTCTACGGTGTCAACGTCACGCAGGCCACCGCTGCCGTGCTGCTGTATCGCCTGTTTGCCCTGATCGTGCCGGCGGCCCTCGGCGCACCGGCGTTCGTATTGCTGCGGCGCAAGCTGACGCGGTCCGATCATCCCGCGCTCGTCTGCGCACCGCTCGCCCTCGACGTCGTTAGGCTGCCAGCGCGCGACTGAGCGACGGCCGAGCGGCGCGCAACGCCGTCTTGGAGGATCGGCATGCCCGTGCCTCAACGAAAGATCACGCATGTCGGCTATGCGTCGCCCAGATGCGCCGACAGTCCGGCAACGCAGTACGCCTGAAACGACTCGTCGCCCTGAGCCACTTCGACATCGAGCTACCTCGGTCGCTGTCTCGTTCGACGAGGCCGGCGCGAGACGTCAAGCTCAAACGTGGCATCGATCGACGCGTGAACCTCATGGTCCTCGGCCTCTGTCGGCATCTCCTCATCGCTGCCGGCAGCCGACGCCCGGCGCGACACGCTCGTCGGTCCCGGCATCATGGCGGGCTCAACCAGCCGGACGAGAGCTCCCAAACCCGCGTCGGCTCCCTCGGCGTAGGCCTGCGCCTTGTGTCTGGCGTCCGCCGCGGCCAGCTTGGCCGCTTCCAAGCGCGCAGGATTGCTCGGCGTGACGTACCAATGCGGACCATCGATGCTGGCCCTGAGCTCCTCGCTCACCCGTGATATGGCCCGCCCGACGAGCTCGGGATCGCGCACCCACACAGCCACTCGGGCTCGTGCACGATGACCGAGGCCCCGCCCGCCGTGACCGGGAGGCTCGAACTCCTCCCCGACAGACACGGCCCCGACCGTGCGCTCTGCCTCACCGATTCCAAGCTCATCCAAGAGCGCGACCAGGCGTTCGCCGCGTTGGGCGATGTCGTCGAGCGCCTGACCCGGAGACTGCTCAAACGCGCCCAGCGTGATCCACAGGAGCGCCTCGTCCGGGACCGTGCGCACCGACGCCTCACCTCGAACGGTCACCGTCGCCGGTCCCGGCGGACCATCCGGGCCAGACGACGCGGTCGACATGCCAGTCATCGTCGCAGATGCGGATCGCAGTTCGCGGGGATCGCAGTCCGCGCGGCTACCCGTGTCGAGGACGGCCCGTCAGCTCCGACCTTGGGGCGCTCGTCTTGTCAGGCTCTGCGGATCGGCGCCATGGTGGGAACCGGGTCCGTCGTCAGGAAGTCGATGATGACGGTGTTGCAGAGCGCCGGTTTCTCGACGAGCAGGCCGTGCGAGGTTCCCGGGACGATCGCGAGCTCGCCGTCGGGCAAGCTCCGGTAGAGCTCGATGGCGTGCTCGAGTCGGACTTCGTCATCGTCGCCGGCCATCACCAGCGTCCGGTTGCCGATCCGATTGAGCTCGCCGGCCGTGAGCGTCGGTCCCTCTACGTGCATCTGTGCCAGCTTGGCGACGACGACCGGGTAATGCTCGGGCCCGTCGGGGGATAGCTCGCCGTACAGCCGCGCGAGAAACGCGGGAGGGATGTTGTCTGGGTCGACGACCCCGGGCGCCCAGCCATCTCGGTGAAACACCCCCGCGATGAACACCAGCCTGCGGATCAGGTCGGGCCGGCGCAGCGCGACGAGCAAGGCAACGGTTGCGCCGTCGCTGCAGCCCATGAGGTGGGCGGGCTCGCCGACGACCGCATCGAGGAATGCGATCGTGTCGTTGGCCATCAGTTCGAAAGTGATCGGCCCGTCCGCATCCGGGGTGCGGCCGTGGGCGCGTCGCTCCGGCGTGAAAACCCTGAAGCGCTGCGCCAACGCTGAGAGGTTCGGACCCCATGCCCGCGCATCGACCCCCGCCCCGCCGGGATGCAAGAGCACCAGCGGCTCCCCCTGCCCGCGCTCGTCATACCAGGTGTGGATCCCGCCGAGGTCGATGTACGCGGACATGCTCGCCTTTCGCTCAGACCGGTCCCGACAAAAGACTCGGCGGGGGCGCCGAACTCATCGCGAGGCCTCGCATCGCCCCGCTCGGCCGGTCGAGCTACAAGCTCATCTGGACGGTGGGCAGCGCGACGGCGGTCAACCAGAAGCTGACCGACGGCACCGTCGGTCAGGAGGGCCCGACGTACTCGCCGGACGGCAAGTTCCTCTGGCTTCCAGAGCAGAACGGCCTGAGCCGCTTCTCCGTCAACGCCGACGGCACGCTCGGCACGCCGACGACCGTCGCCATCCCGGCGGTGAACGGCCACTCCGCCCTGGTGGGACAGACCAAGTACTCGCCCGACGGGTCGACGCTCTACGCGGCGATCAACGGCCAGAACACCGTCGTCGCGCTCGACCCGAACACCGGCGCGATCGAGCACACCTGGAACGTCGGCATCGCCCCGCGCGAGCTCAGCTTCGTGGGCGGCAAGCTCTACGTGAGCAACGAGGGCGGCCGTCAGGCGCAGCCGGGCGAGACGACCATGGGCTCCTACGGCACCCAGGTTCCGCCAACGGCTACCTGGGCACGTCGACGACGGGAACCGTCAGCGTCATCGACCCCGCCAACCTGTCGGCGGCGGTCGGATCCATCGCGGTCGGGCTGCACCCAGCGGCGATGTACACAGATGGGAGGGCTCTGTTCGTCGCCAACACGAACAGCGACACCGTCTCTGTGATCGACACGAGCCTCAACGAGGTGGTGCAGACGATCGAGACCAAGCCGTGGCCGTCATCCGCGGTGGGCTACGAGCCTGACGGCATCGACCTGACCAGGGACGGTCGCCTGCTCGTCACGCTCGGAAGGGCAAACGCGGTCGCCGTCTACCGTTACGACGGCAGGCCGAAGGACCCGGTGAGCTATATCGGCCTCCTGCCGACGGACTACTACCCGGCGACAGTGGCGTCCGTCGGCAGCCAGATCGTCGTCACCAACACCCGTGGCATCGACGCGCGCGGCCCGGCCATCACGACCTACAAGGGAGAGGGAACTGTCCCTGTGAGTGGTCACGACACCCACAGCACGACCGCATCCCTGACGCGCTTTGCCCTGCCGAACGACCGGACTATCGCGCGCGACACCGCCACGGTCTTCGCGCAGAACGGTTGGGGCAGGAACGACGTGCAGGAGGCCAGGGGCCATAGGGCGGCGCGTGTCCCTGTCCCGACGCGCATCGGCGACCCCTCCACGATCAAGCACGTCTTCCTGATCGTGAAGGAGAATCGCACCTACGACCAGCTGTTCGGCGACATGAGTCAGGGCAACGGCGACCCGACGCTCACCCAGTTCGGCGAGAAGGCCACGCCCAACCAGCACGCGCTGTCGACGCAGTTCGGTCTCTACGACAACACCTACGACGTGGGCACCAACTCCGCCGAGGGTCACAACTGGCTGATGCAGGGCGACAACCCCGAATACACCGAGTCGTCTGCGGGTGAGTACCAGCGCAGCTATGACACCGAGGAGGATGTGCTGGGCCATCAGCGCTCGGGCTTCCTGTGGACGGCTGTCGAGTCCGGCGGCGCGTCGGCCAGGAACTACGGCGAGTTCGAATACATGGAGGGCAAGCCACCCGGTACGTGGCAGCAGTACTACTGTGCGAGCAAGAGCGTGCAGGATGGCGGTGACCCTGCTCAGCTGACCTCCGCGGACCTCAAGGGCAACTACGGCTCCGTGATTCCGTCGTTGAACCAGATCGCCGATCCGCAGTCCCCGCCGTTCGACCTCTCGATCCCGGACATCTACCGCTACCAGATCTGGAAGCAGGACTTCGAGAAGAACGGTCCGGCCAACTTCAACATGGTCTGGCTGTCCAGTGATCACACCGGTGGGCCGACGACCCCGGAGTCCGGCGTGGCCGACAACGATCTCGCCACCGGCGAGATCGTCGACACGATCTCGCACAGCAGGTACTGGAGGAACTCAGCCATCTTCGTCCTCGAAGACGACAGCCAGGACGGCGCGGACCATGTCGACGGCCACCGCGCCCCGGTCCAGGTGATCAGCCCATGGGCCGTGCACGGCAAGGTGATCAACACCTACTACTCGCAGATCTCGGCGGTACGGACGATCGAGCAGATCCTCGGCGCCCAGCCGCTGAACGAGAAGGTCGCCGCGGCCACGCCGATGTACGACGCCTTCACCTCGAGGCCCAACTACAAGCCCTTCAATGCGGTCCCGAACCAGATCCCGCTCACGGAGGGCATCGCCACCGCGCCGGCCTGCGGTTTGGACACGCTGGGGCAGACCGGCGCCCAGGCGACGGCATTGAACAGGGCGGAGGCTCAGAAGATGGCGGTGCCCGCGGACGAGCAGGCCGTCGCCGCCGAGTGGCGGACCTGGCTCGCGGGCCAGCATCTCACCGGCAACGGCGCGATCCCCGACTACGCCAACCCGGAGCAGATGAACTCCTGCTCGGACTGGCGAAGGCCGACGGCGGAGACCTGGAGATCCTCGGCACCCGCGTGCGCAGGACGCTCGCTCTTCCTGACGGGGTTGCGGGTTTCGTGGACGGGCCGGGTCTGTACCCGTCGCTCACGGCTCGGCAGAACCTCGACGCGCTGGCCCGCCTGCGGGGCGACGGCTCTGCCGGGATCGGCGACGCGCTCGAGCAGGTCGGGCTCACCGACGTCGCCGACGACCGCGTCCGCGGCTTCTCGCTCGGGATGCGTCAGCGTCTCGGACTTGCCGCGGCGCTGCTGACAATGCCCCGGCTGCTGGTGCTCGACGAACCCGCGAACGGCCTGGATCCTGCCGGCACCCGCCACGTGCACCGTGTGCTGACCGAGCTGGCGGCGAGCGGGACCTCGGTCGTCCTCTCCAGCCACCGGATGGATGATCTGGCCGCCCTGTGCAGCGAGGTCACGCTCCTCGCCACCGGGCGCGTGGTCTTCTCCGGCGCGGTGAGCAAGCTCGCCGCCGACGCCGACGAGCTGGACTACCGGCTGCGCACCTCGGATCCCGCAGCGGCCCGGCGAGTTGCGATCGACACGCCTCAGGTGCACGTTCTCGAGGACGGCGGGTTGCTCCGACGGCCGGACGCCGAGGCGCTGCTCGTGCGTGCTGCGGTGCCCGCCCTGGACGACCTGGTCGCGCGCCTGGTCGGAGCGGATGTGGGTGTGCGCGAGCTGGCGCCGGTGGTGGCGCCACTCGAGGCGGCCTTCCTGGCCCTGACCACAGGCGCGGTCCAGCCCAGCGAGGGTGAGGCCCTGTGACCGGCGCAGCCGTCGCGCTGCCGACCGCGGGCGCCCGCCCGGCACCCGTCTGGCGCGGCTATCGCTTCGAGCTGACCAAGCTGCTGGCCCAGTGGCCGATCCGCCTGGCGCTGCTGGCTTGCTGGCTCGGCCCGGCGCTCATCGTGGCCATCATCAGTCAGCAGAGCTCGTTGCCGGCCGACACGGTCTTCGGTCGCTGGATGAGCCAGACCGGCTGGGCGGGCTCGTTGGTGGTGCTGTCGTTCTCCTGCAGCTGGGTGCTGCCGCTACTGACTTCTCTGGTCGCCGGCGACGTGTTCGCCGCCGAGGACCGGCTCGGCACATGGCGACATCTGCTCGTCGCCGTGCGGTCGCCGCGGCGGATCTTTGCGGCGAAGGCGTTCGCGAGCCTCACGATCATCATGCTGCTGGCGTTCGGGCTGGCGGCCTCGGGCATCGTCGGCGGGCTGATCGCAGTCGGCAACCGGCCGCTGGTGGGCCTCGACGGCCACCTCCTGGCGCCGGGGCAGGCCGCCGGCGCGGTACTGCTCGCCTGGGCCAGCTCGCTCGCGCCGACGTTGGCGTTCGCGGCGGTCGGGCTCCTCGGCTCGGTGGCCCTCGGCCGTTCCCCCTTGGGGCTGGTGATCCCGGCGTTGCTCGCGTTGCTGCTGCAGATTGCGCAGCTGCTTCCGTTGCCCGTCGTCGTGCGCGTCTCGCTACCGAGCTACGCCTTCATCGCCTGGCGCGGGCTGTTCACCGACCCGGTCCAGGCCGGCCCGCTTGCCTTTGGCATCGTCGTCAGCCTGGTCTTGGCGGTGGCCGTGACCGCACTGGCCTACGTGCTCTTCATGCGGCGCGACTTCACGGATCTGGCGTACGACGGGTCCGCCCGGCGCGTCATGGCGTGGGTCGTGCTGCCGTTGGCGGCACTGTTCGCGCTCACCGTCGGGGTGATCGCCGGCGCAACATCGGCCTCCGGGTCTGGGATCGACAAAGCGAAGCTGGACCGTTCGCTCGTGACGGCCTTCGCCCATCTGTACCGCATGCAGACCGGAGAGCTCCATCGTCCGCCCGTCGTGGAAGCGCAACTGCGAACCAGCGCCTCCTGTGACAAGGGCGGCTCCCTGGTCGAGGATGTGGGACCGGGCAACGACTGGCGATGCGTCGTGAGATGGCAGCTCCCGGGTTCCGCGGCGATCGGCTCGGCCATCTACCAACTCGACGTCCACCCAGATGGCCGATATGTCGCCGACGGTGACGGACCGCAGGAGGTCAACGGCTTCTTCCAGGTGCACACCTCGATGGGTGACGCGCCAAATCCCCTCTGGCAGTTCGACGGCTCGGTCGATCTGCTGAGCCCCATCTCGCACAGCTAGCTGAGTCTGTCATCTGGTCTGGGTGATGCGCGCCCGAGAGCGGTTGCTGGACTGTCGCGCATGACGGCCGCGATCACGCGTCGCGCTCCAGTGCGCCACGGGCGAAGCGCCGTCTGTAGCCCACCAGCCAGCCGAGCAGGGTGAGCCGTCGGCGCTGGATGGCGCTGTGTTTCGCCGCCGGGTCGGCGTGTTTCTTCGTCGGCCCGTTTCCCGGCTACGCAAGCCTCGTCGGTGACGCCGCTGACGCCGTCACGTTCTTCGTCGGGTCGATCCTGTTCACGATCGGCGGCGCGCTCCAGAGCTGGCTTGCCTGGCCCGCGAGGCATTCATCCGCCGACGGACGCGCTGCGTGGTGGGCCGCCGTGATTCAGTCCGCGGGCACGCTGTTCTTCAACGTCACGACCTTTCAGGCGATGCACACCGCCGTGACCAGTTCCGAATACGACCGGCTCGTATGGCGGCCCGACTGGCGCGGGTCGATCTGCTTCCTGGTCTCGGGCGCAATCGCGTACCTCGCCTCGCCGCGTCACGGATGGCGACCGGCGGTCGGCGGCGCCGGCTGGTGGCAGCCGGCGATCAACCTGATCGGCTGCATCTTCTTCGGGATCTCCGCCGTCGCGGGCTACGTCGTCCCCGCGACCGGCTCGGTTCTCGACCAGGCGGCGGCGAACTGGAACACCTCGCTCGGCGCCGCGTGCTTCCTGGCCTGCGCGCTGGACACCCTGCACACCGACGTGCCGGCCAAGATACCCGGGTTCCACCGGCTCCGCGACCTCGAACACGCGGTCGAGCGGGATGTCCGGCGGGGCATCTGAGCCCGCGCGGGCTGGTCCCGTAAGCGGCTCTAACCAGGCGTCTGGTCGCGCTGGTTTCTTCGGGCGAGCTGCTGCACCTGCCGTTCATGCACGCCGGGCAGCCAATCCCTGCCGTACGCCTCAGTCGCAGCCGAGGCGGGCGCGCGCCTGGGCGACACGCTCGCGGATCTCAGCATCGGCGTGCCCCAGCGCGCCCCGGAGCGCGCCGCAGGCATGCCGGTCGCCTCGCTCGGCGAGGCCCATCACCGCGGAGAGCACGACCTGCGCGCGATCGCTGCCCAGCGCCGACTCCAGGGCGGCCAGCGCCTCTGGGGCGGGATGGTCTGAAAGCGCACCGGCGGCGACTGCGGTCGTCGGGTCATCGGCCGTGAGCAGAACGTGCTCGAGCACCGGCACGCTCTCCGGGCGCCCGAAGCGGGGGAGGGCCAGCATCGCCTGGAGCGACGGCGGCTGGGCCTGGGCGAGAGCGAGCAACCGTGGATGCGCCTCGTCGGCTCGCTCCAGCAGCTCGTCCAGCGCCTCCCCGCGCGCGCGCTGGGCGCCCGCGTCCCCCGAGGGGTGCAGCAGCAGGCGCAGCTGATCGTCCAGATCCAGGTCGTCGGTCATTTCGTCATGTCCGAGACCGCCTGGGCGCCGAACACGTTGCCCACGGCCTTCCTGAACGCAGCCATGGCCTTGCCCGATTGAGTCGGGTCCATGTAGAGGCGCATGTAGAAGCCGCGCAGCAGGCCGGGCAGCACGGTCGGATCCCAGCGGACCTGCATTCGTCTCAGATACGTCTCGACCATGTCGGCGACGTCGAAGTTGATCTCGTTCATGGTCGTCGTCTTGCCGCCGGGGAGGTTGACCGTCTGCTTGGCGTCCGCGGCCGAGACGGGCGTGAAGTAGCTGACCTCCTTGAGCAGCGAGTACATCTCCGACGGCCAGTAGCCATAGGTCTGGTCGCCCTTGCGGTCCTTGACCATCCCCTTGGGCGTGAGCTTGACCGCCTTCTGATAGAGGCTCTGCTCATAGCTGAGGTGACCGGCGGGGTCATAGCCAGGATGGCCGTAGAGCTCGTGCACGACGGTGGACAGCGCGTAGCGCTCGTTCATCTCCACCGCCAGGACGAACTCGAACCCGACCTGGACGGTCTTGCCCGCCTGCGATCCGCCGGTGGCGATCGCCCCGAGCGATGATTCGTCGACGCCGGAGAAGTTCAGCTCGAATGTGGCCTCCGTGACCTGGAGCTCGGGATTGTTGGCCTTGCAGAACGCGGCCATCTTCTTGATCGCCGCCTGGCCGCGCGTGGTCCAGGTCGCCTGTTGGGCGGCGCTGAGCGCGGCCCAGCGCGTCTTGCTGGCCGCCACCCCGCCCCAGTTGGCGGGTGGCTTCTTCTTCTTCTTGGCCTCGGCCTTGAGCACATCGGCCTCGAGCTTGGCCAGCTCGGCGTCGGTCTTGCCGGTCACCTTGCGCGTCTCGTAGCCCTCGATCCAGTTGAGGATCGTGAGCATCGTGTCGGCAATGTCCGGATCCGGCCGCGCGTTGACCGGCAGACGGTGCAGCGACTTGGCGAGATCGCCGCTGGGGTAGCGAGCGTTGAGCTCGGCCTCCTGAGCGGCGGGGTTGAGCTTGGCGAATTCCTGCACCGCCGCCTTCGCGCCCGCGGCATCCTTCTGCGCGTCGGGTCGCTCGAAGATCCGCGCCAGCCGGCGGCGAGGCGGCTGGGACGCGCTCGCCCCGCGTCGCTCGCGGACCGCGCGGGCCAGCAGTTGCGCACCGCGGCTGAGCGTTGCCGGATCCGGAGGCGGACCGGTCCAAGGAGGCGGGGACGGCGCGGCCCCTCGCCGGCCGGCCGCGGAAAGGACCGTGAGCGTCTCGCTCAGCGGCGCGGCCGGGACCTCGACCACCGCCGGCTCGGCGGCCTGCGCCGGTTCCTCGAGCTTGCGCTCAGCGTACATCCTGCTGCGGTCCGGTCCCCACCGCGCAACGGTACCACCGCCCAGACGGGTCCTCTCGTTTCCACGGCCGGCTGGACGGGTCCTCCGCCCCACGTGATACTTGCGCCATGCCCAGGGTCGGGATCGATACGGGATGACTGGGTCCGGGGGCCTTTCGCCAGAGCTGGCCGAGGCGCGCCGGCGGCTGGCAGAGCTCGAAGCCGTCGAGACTGATCGGGCGCGGGCCGCCGAGGTGCAGGCCGCTCTGTACCGGATCGCAGAGCTGGCGAGCGCCGCTCGTGACCTCCAGGAGTTCTACCGGGCGATCCACGCTGTCGTCGGCGAGCTCATCGATGCCCGCAACTTCTTCCTCGCGCTCTATGACGAGGAGCGCCGCCTGATCAACTGGCCCTACTACGTCGATGCGTTCGACACCGACCTTCCCGATCCGAACAGGTGGGAGCAGTTCGGCAGCGGCAGCGCGGGCGGGACGACCGCCTATGTGCTCCGGACGGGTCAGCCACAACACATCACGGGGCAGAGGATCGAAGAGCTCGTCGAGTTGGGCGAAGTCGAGGTGATCGGCGAGGTCTCCGTGGACTGGCTGGGAGTTCCGCTCAAGTCCGGAGACGGCCACACGGTCGGGGTCCTCGTGGTGCAGTCGTACACGGCGGACGTTCTCTACACGGACGTCGACCTGGAGCTGCTCTCATTCGTCGGCCAGCACGTGGGCGCCGCGCTCTCGCGAGCGCGGGCCATCGAGGAGACGCGACAGCGCAACGCGGAGCTCGCGCTGATCAACAGCGTCCAGGAAGCGCTCGCCGGCGAGCTCGACCTGCAGGCGATCTATGACGCGGTCGGCGACAGGATCCGCGATGTCTTCGACGCGCAGGTCGTGGATATCGCCATGCTCGATGAGACGTCCGCGATGCTCCATTTCCCGTACGCGATCGAGCGCGGCGTGCGGTTCCCGGACGAGCCGATGGACCTGATCGGCTACCGCAAGCACGTGATCGAAACCCGCGAGTCACTGATGATCGCGGAGAGCACGCGCGAGCTGGCCGACCACTACGGCAATCCGTTCGTGCTCAGCGGGGAGCCGGTCAAGTCGGCGGTCTTCGTCCCGCTCGTCGTCGGCGGCCGGGCGACGGGATGCGTCTCGCTGCAGAATCTCGATCGCTATCACGCGTTCACCGAGTCCGATCAGCAGCTGCTGGAGACGCTCGCCGCCAGCCTCAGCGTCGCGCTCGAGAACGCGCGGCTGATCCACGAGACACGGCAGCGCAACACGGAGCTCGCGCTCATCAACAGCGTGCAGGCGGCCATCGCCGGCGAGCTCGATCCGCAGGCGATCTACGATCACGTCGGCGACAGGCTCCAGGCCGTCTTCGACGCGCAGGTCGTGAGCATCTCGGTCTACGACGAGGCGACCGGGCTGCTGACCTTCCCGTACGTGATCGAGCGGGGCGAGCGTCTCGAGCAGCACCCGATCCCGCTCATCGGCTTTCGCAGCCACGTGATCGAGACACGCGAGCCGTTGATGATCGCGGAGGTCACGGCGGAGGTGGCGGCGCGCTACGGCAACCCGATGGTGCTCAGCGGGGAGCCGGTCAAGTCGGCGCTCTTCGTCCCGCTCGTGGGCGGCGGCCGAGTGACCGGGGTCGTCTCGCTCCAGAACGTCGACCGCACGCATGCGTTCGCCGAGGATGACCAGCGGCTGTTGACCACTCTGGCCGGCAGCCTCAGCGTCGCACTCGACAACGCACGTCTGCTCGGAGAGTCGCGGCAGCGGGTGGCCGAGCTCGCGACGGTCAACAGCGTCGGCCAGGCCCTTTCGTCGCAGCTCGACCTCAACGCGTTGATCGACCTCGTCGGCACGAAGGTGCGCGAGACGTTCGAGGCCGACATCGCCTACGTCGCGCTGCAGGATCGGCAATCCGATCGGATCGATTTCCCCTATTACTACGAGAGGGGACAGCGCCGCGATGAACCGTCGATCGCCTACGGCGAGGGGCTGACCTCGCGCATCCTCGACACCCGCGCCCCGCTCCTGCTCAACCGGTCACCGCAGTTCGAGGAGCACGAGGCCTCGCGGGTCGGCACCCCGGTGCGGTCCTTCCTGGGTGTCCCGATCCTGCTCAGGGACGCGGCGATCGGAGTCATCAGCGTCCAGAGCATCGACGAGGAGGGTCGTTTTGCGGAGACCGACTCGCGGCTGCTGGCCACGATCGCCGCCAATGTCGGCGTCGCGATCCAGAACGCGCGGTTGTTCTCCGAGGTGGAACGACAGCGCCAGTACCTGGAGTCGCTCGTCGCCATCAGCCCTGCGGCGGTGGTCGTCATGGACGCCGACGAGCGCGTGACCGAATGGAACCCGGCCGCCGCCGAGCTTTTCGGGTACTCCGCCGAAGAGGCGCTCGGCCGGCCGATCGATGACCTCGTGTTCGGAGCGACGGACAGCGACGAAGGACGGGAGATCACCAGGGAGGCGATGGCGGTCGGTCGCGCGAATCGGATCACGCAGCGCCTGCGCAAGGACGGGACGGCGGTCGATGTCGAGCTGATGCTCGTGCCGCTCACGGTGGACGGCTCCCACGTCGGCTCTCTGGGCATCTACCACGACGTCACCGAGCTCCAGCGCGCGCGGCAGGAGGCCGAGGCGGCCACGCAGGCCAAGAGCGCGTTCCTGGCCACCATGAGCCACGAGATACGGACGCCGATGAACGCCGTGATCGGCATGACCGATCTCCTGCTCGGCACCCAGTTGACCGGCGAGCAGCGCGAGTTCGCCGAGGTCGTGCGCTCGAGCGGAGACGCGCTGCTGCACGTGATCGACGACATCCTGGACTACTCGAAGATCGAGGCGGCCAAGCTCGACCTCGAACGGGAGCCGTTCAGCGTGCGCGCATCCGTCGAGGGGGCGTTGGACATCATCGCGCCGCGCGCGTGGGAGAAGGGGATCGAGCTCGGCTGTCTCATCGATGAGGCGGCGCCCGACGGGATCCTGGGCGACGAGGCGCGTCTGCGCCAGGTGCTGCTGAACCTGCTCTCCAACGCGGTCAAGTTCACCGAGGCGGGCGAGGTCGTCGTCCTCGTCGAGGCCGAGCCGAGCGGGGCGGGCGGGGCAGGGTCCTACCAGCTCGCGCTCTCGGTGCGCGACACCGGGATCGGGATCGCGCCGGAGCGGATGGACAGGCTGTTCGCGTCGTTCAGCCAGGTGGACGCGTCGACGACGCGCCGCTTCGGGGGCACCGGGCTCGGGCTCGCCATCTCCAAGCGCCTCGTCGAGCTGATGGGCGGGACGATCTCCGTCGAGAGCGAGCCGGGCGGCGGTTCGAATTTCCGCATCGCGCTGCCGGTCACGGAAGCGGAGGTGCCGAGCCAGATCCCCCACGACGAGGGCCGCGCGCACCTCGCCGGCGCGCGGATCCTCATCGTCGACGACAACGCGACGAACCGCGAGATCGTGACCCGACACGCCCGCTCGTGGGGAGCCGAGCCGGTCGCCGTCGAGCTGCCCTCCGAGGCGCTCGCGCTGGTCGAGGCCGGGGAGCACTTCGACGTCGCCGTGCTGGACATGATGATGCCCGAGATGGACGGGCTCGCCCTCGGGCAACAGATCCGCAGCCGACGGCCCGAGCACGATCTCCCGCTCCTGCTGTTGACGTCGCTCGGCCGTCTGCCCGATGCCCAGTTGGCGAGCGTCTTCTCGGCCCAGCTCGCGAAGCCCCTCAAGGCATCACAGCTCTACAACGCGCTCATTCGCCTGCTCACCGACGGCGAGGCGGAGGCCGACGCGGCCGACGTCTCAACCGACGGAAAGCAGGCGGTGTCGTCCGTGCGGATCCTGCTCGCGGAGGACAACGCGGTGAACCAGAAGGTCGCCCTCCGCCTCCTCGAGAAGCTGGGCTACCGGGCGGACGTCGTCTGGAACGGCCGGGAGGTGCTCGCGGCACTCGAGCGGCAGCCCTACGACATCGTCCTCATGGACGTTCAGATGCCGGAGCTTGACGGCCTCGACGCAACCCGCAGCATCTGCGAACGGTGGCCGCAGGAGAATCGCCCCCACATCGTCGCGATGACGGCGAACGCGCTGCCGGAGGACCGCGAGGCGTGCTTCGCGGCCGGTATGAACGACTACGTGGCGAAGCCGATACGCGAGCACGAGCTGGCGGCGGCACTGAAGCGCGCGCCGCTGCGTCAGGACGGTGCCCGTGGTCCGGCGGACAGTCAGTTCAGCTTCGAGGCGGCTGCGCTGCAGAACCTGCGGGATCTCGGCGGGGCCGAGTTCCTCGCCGAAGTCGTCGACCTCTTTCTTGCGGAGGCGCCGACGCTGATCGCCAGCCTGCGCAGCTCGCTTCAGCGACAGGACGCCGATGAGCTGCGCCGCGCGGCGCATACGCTGAAGTCCAACGGGTCGACGCTGGGCGCGGCGGCGTTCGCGGAGATGTGTCGCGTGGTCGAGCAGCGTGCCAAGGACGGACGCCTCGACGGCCTGGCGCAGGAGGTGGAGCGGATCGAGCAGGAGTACGGGACGCTCCAGGAAGCCCTCGCCTCGCTGCGGTCGGAACCGATTTCGTGAGCGGTCCCGCGCCTGCGGCCGGCACGATCCTGATCGCGGACGACAACCGCGTGAACCGGCTCCTGCTCGGCCGTGGGCTCGAGCACAGCGGGCACGTCGTCGTCTTCGCCGAGCACGGTGAGGAAGCGCTCGATCTGCTCCGAAGCCGGCGGTTCGACCTGATGCTGCTCGACGTGCTGATGCCCGAGCTCGACGGCTATGGGGTCCTGGAGGAGGTGCAGGGCGACCCGCATCTCCGTGACATCCCGGTGATCGTGACGTCGTCGCTCGATGACCTCGACAGCGTCGTGAGATGCCTTGAGATGGGGGCCGAGGACTACCTGACCAAGCCGGTCAATGCCGTGTTGCTCAACGCGCGCATCAACGCGAGCCTCGAGAAGAAGCGCCTGCGCGACCAACAGCGGGAGCTCTTCGGCAAGTTCGCCACCAAGGAAGTGGCGGAGGACCTGCTCATGTCGGGGTTCGCGCTGGGCGGCAAGTACGTCGACGCCTCGACGATGTTCTGTGACATCCGCTCGTTCACGACGATCGCCGAAGCCCGAGATCCCGGTGAGACGATCGAGCTGCTCAACGACTACTACACGCTGATGATGGACGCGATCAACGGCGAGGGCGGGATCGTGAGCATGATCGCCGGCGACGGCCTCATGGCGATCTTCGGCGCACCGGTGCCGCGCGAGCAACATCGCCAAGCCGCGGTCCTCGCAGCGCGGCAGATGATCGAGATGATCCGTCTGTTCAACGAGGAGCAGTCGGCTCGCGACAAGGTGCAGATCCAGATCGGTATCGGGATCGCGTCGGGTCGCGTCGTCGCCGGCTACGCGGGCACGCACCAGCGCGCGACGTACACGTGCGTCGGCGACACGGTCAACGTCGCGGCGCGGCTCGAGTCCCACACCAAGGTCGTCCGCCGGCCGATCCTGATCGACGAGCACACGCGGAACGGCCTCGGCGACGGTATCGCGGTCGAGGCGCAGGGCGAGGTGCTGGTGAAGGGCAAGACCGAGCCGATCAGCGTGTACGCCGTCCGCGTTGACAGTGGTTACGGCCTTCCTGCCGAGCCCGTGGAGCACTCGAAGTTGACGTAGACCGACCCGGGCTTGGCGGCGTTGCGCGCAGCGATCTGCTGCAGCGAATGGGTGTCGTTGATGATCCGCATGCCGGCCTCCGTGAACGTCGCCTCGTTGAACACGTTGCGCGCCAGGAGCGGGTTCGTGAGGGCCTGCGTGAACGCGTCGTTGGCGACCATGTAGGTCATCAGCTCACCCATCATCATGTAGTCGGGGTAGTCCTCGGCGAAGATCCCCACGTACCACTCGAGCGCGTCGATGTGGCCGTACAGGGCCTGCAGGCGCTCCTTCACGGTGGCGTCCGCGGTCAGATCGTCCCAGTTGGTCATGCGGTCGAGCCCGTACGCCTCGCGGTAGTCGTTGAACGAGCGCAGACGTGCGTTGCGCATCAGGGACACCGTCACCTCCTCGACGGACGGCCACGGGTTGGAGCTGTCCACGAGGAAGGCCGGGGTGTTGAGCAGGCCGATGCGCCCGGCGAACTCCCGGGAACAGCGGGCCATGACCGCCTCGATGCCCTCCGAGAGCACGAGCGGGTTGTTGTTGCGGAACTGCGTCGAATCGAGCGCTCCCGGCCCGGTGCCGATCGTCTCGGGGACGAGCGGATGCCATCGGTAGAGGAGGTTGAACTCCACCGCGCACCAGTTGGTCCGGTTCCAACGCTCCTCGTCGGCGATGAACGGGACCGTCTCCAGCGGGAAGTCGAACGGGCCGATGTGCGCGATGTACTCCTCGACGACGAGCTTGAGCAGGAGCACGATGGCGATGTTGCGCGCCGTCTGGAACACCCGCTCGTCGTCCCAGCTCGCGTTCTGCTCGGCGAGGATCGCCGCGAGGCGATTGTGCTCGCGCAGCCAGACGATGTTCATGACGGTGTTGCCGACGGTTGAGTTGCCGTGCTCCAGGCCCACCGCAAAGAAGGTGTCCTTCTGCTCCTCGGGAGCGCCCCGGAGAATGACGTCGGTGATGAACGTGGGGTCGAACAGGCCGTCGAATTCCGGCTTGAAGCGGAGCGCCTCGCCGGCGCCCGTGCGCGGCTCGAACAGATACTCCGGATACTCCTCGCCGTTGATGGTCTGGCTCTTGAGCCGGCCCTGGTCGAAGGAGCGCAGCACGTTGGTCTGGTTGATCGTCCGACCGTAGATCTGACACAGGTCGATCTCATGGTTGGACTCGTTCTTGCGCCAGTCCGTGAGGCTGGTGCGCAGGAAGCTGTCGGTGAACCACTGGGCGAAGAACATGAACATCACGCTGGTATCGGTGGCCGCGACGAAGCGCTCGCGGCGGTAGAGCGCGACGACATCCTTCTCCGAGGGCAGCTTGGCGATCGCCTCGTCGGAGGCCGGCGGGAGGTGGCGTCCCGAGTACGTCCGGTCGGTGAGGCTCATCCAGCTCGTGTAGTCGCTGGCGAGCGAGAGCGCTCGCGGCCTCAGCGTCGTCGCGTACCCGAACCGGTTGATCACGCTACGGCTGACGGCGCTCCGGACGAGCGGCACTCCGCCGAGCCCGAGGCGGCCCACGAGCGCTGGAAGTTCACGCGAGATCGCGTCGGGCAACGATAGACGCTGCATCCCTACCTCCCGGTTCATCCGGCGACTGATGACTGACGTGAAGGCTAACCCCCGGGGCGTCGTCTGTCATCGAGTGGCCGATCTAGCCGTCGGCCTCCGCGGGAGCGTCGAGCGTGCGTCGCGGCGGCCGCTCGGGGAGCGCCAAGGCGACCATCATCACCGGTCAGCGCTCTCGAACGTGACCGGCCGCCATCCGCCCGAGCTCGAACGCCGCCGTCCCGGTGGTCACCACCGGGTCCTGCTTCGCGAACTCGCGAAGTGCCGTCTCGTCGTCGGTCTCGACCACGGCAAGTCCGTACGAATCCTCGTCGGTGAGAACGGGCCCGAACACGACCATGTCGCCGCGCTCCAGATACGGGCCCCAATGAGCGGCGTGGCGGCCCATGATCTCGCGCTCGGCGTCGGTCAGGGTGTGGGCGAAGTCCGGGCGCGGCGCGATGAGGCGAAGCACGAAGGTGGCCATGCCGCCACTCTACCCCCGCTCGGCCGGGCGGGCGCGTGGCGCTAGGAGTGGTGGCGCCGTGGTGTGGAGACCCGCAGGAACGTCGGTCGGCCGAGGTCGCGCACGCTGCCTGATTTGGTGACGCTGCGCAATGTGATCTGGTAGCGACCCGGAGCGAGGGGCTTGCCATCGACCCGGCGAGACCAGCGGAGCGTGCCGTGGCCGCGGCGGAAGTGCCCGAGCGGAACGCGTCCGATGAACCGCAGGCGCGGCGCCGGAAGCCCGAGCACCGTCGTGTGGCCGGTGACCTTCTGCACGATGATGCCGATGTTGCTCAACGCCGCCAGATTGAACGTGATGATCCCGCTCCTGAAGATGGACGAGTTCAGGATGAGGGGCTGGTTGCCGATCGCGACGCTGCCGTCCTCGAGCAAGAGCGACCGGCCCAGGCCGGGGTCAGGCAGCGGTCCGAGATCGATGCCATCCGGGTTGACGAGCAGCTGCGTGTCGGTGTCCCACACGAACAGCCGCGGGTCACTCGTCTTCACCTGCCGCACGAATCCGAGGTAACGCCCGTCAAACGAGAACTCGGGTCGGGTCTCGCTTGCGTTGAGGGTGTTGATGAGGTTCGGGAGCGGGGTCGGGTTCTGCAGGCTCCGGTCGGTGAAGACAAGCTGTTGCAAGGTGGGGGCGTTGTTGGCAAAACCGCCGTGTTGGATGACGATCACCCCTGCGCTGCGCGAGACGGTCGGATGGTCGAAGCTGGAGATGTTCCCGGCCACATTGCCCTCGCCGAGGTGCGCCGTCCCGTTGCCCAGGACGACCTGGCCGACGCCGTTCAGGCTCGCGCGGACTCCGGCGACGGTGACGATGGCGTTGGCGGCGGTGACCGTACGGCGTTCGACGTCCAGCGTCCGGCCATTGGCCGCGAACGTCCCGAGCGCGATGTCCGCCCCGCGCGGGAACGGGGTGCTCGGGAAGCTCGTGACGTCAATCGGAGTCGCGCGGGCGAGGAACGATCCGCCCGACCCTTGGTGCGCGCGCCCGATGGCGACATGACCGTCGTCCAGCCACGTCGGATCATCGGGCTGGATGGTCAGCGCGTCAAAGGCGTTGAGCAGATCGGCAGAGCTTCCGGTCGACAGATCCACCACGACGATCCGCGTCGTGCCCGTCGCCCCGCCATTGCTCCAGTAGGCGAGCTTGGTGCCGTCCGGCGAGAGCGCCGGATGAAGATCGAAGGCGTCGGTGTTGACGCCGTTCGGCAATGACTCCGGGGCGCCCGACCCGACCGCAAAACGGGCGAGGTCGATATCCCCGTTCGGCTTCGCGACCTCCGTGATCGCAAACAGGTCCGCGCTCGCCGCCCCTGAGAGCGCGAAGAGAAACACCACCGCCGGCAGGATCGCAGCGACGATCACGCGCCGGCAGGCGCCCAGCATCGAGCGCGCGCGGTGCCGGGCATGCCACAACCCACCGCGCCTGCGCCACCCGGTCCCAACGCGCGCGCACACGAGGCCGCGAGCATACACCCGCCGCTCGGCGGTGGATAGATCAGGTGTACTCGACGCTCTCCCGTCACACGTGCGCCGAGAGATCATGGACTCCAACGTCGATCCCCGCGGAGTCTGGTAGTCAGGACAACTTCGACCAGGACGTTGCCTTCCAACGCAACATCGAGATCTGGTTCCAGTGGCTGGCGCAGTACAACGGCGTGTACCACTTGGGGTCGACCGAGTCACGAGTGGCCAATACGTTCAACACCGTTCAGCGCCAGCTGGCGTCGGCGCCGGCCGGGGGAGAGGTTGGCCCTGACGAGTGGACTGACATCTTCCTGGAGGCGGGTTACTACGAGCAGACCTGGCTGGACCTGGGCAGCCTGTTCTCGGAGTGGGTCCACAACCACGACGCCAACACGGCGGCCGATCTGGTCAACGCGTTCGAGTCGACCGATGGAGTGGGCGACGACAACGGGTTCGCCGGGTACCTCGCGGTGCAGTGCAGCGATACCCAGTGGCCCGCCTTGCCGTGACACGCCGTCGGCGAGCCCTCCCAACCGGCTCACTACGATGGGGCGATGAGTAGCCAGGCGGTGCCCGGTGGGGTGGTGCATGAACTGCCCGCCGACCTGCGCCAGGCGTTGGCCGCCAACGCCACCGCACTCGAGGCGTGGAAGGACATCACCCCGCTCGCCCGCAACGAGTTCATCTGCTGGGTCGAGGACGCCAAGCAGCAGGCCACCCGCGAGCGGCGCATCCGGCGGACCCAGGAGGAGCTGGAGGAAGGGCAGCGCCGCCCCTGCTGCTGGCCGGGGTGCAAGCACCGCGACACCGGGAGACTGCGGTGATGGAGATCGACGAGGTCCGTCGGGTGGCGATCGTCGGCGCGGGGACGATGGGCCAGCAGATCGGGTTCCAGTGCGCGGGCCATGGCTACGACGTGGTGCTCTACGACGTCGATCGGCCGGCGCTCGAGGCGGCCGACGCGCGCCTCGGGGCCTACGCCGAGATGCTCGAGCGGAGTGGCGTGATCACCCCCGAGGTGCGGGCCGCGGCACGGGCGCGGATCACGATGACGGCCGATCTCGAGACTGCGGTCCGGGACGCGGATCTCCTCAGCGAGGCCGTTCCCGAGGATCCGGAGCTCAAGGGCCGTGTGCTGGCCGAGTGCAACGCCGCGTGCCCGCCCCGCACGATCTTCATGACGAACACGTCGACGCTGCTCCCCTCCCAGTTCGCGCGCGCGTCGGGTCGGGGCG
This sequence comes from uncultured Actinomycetota bacterium, assembly GCA_963708835.1. Classification (GTDB taxonomy): domain Bacteria; phylum Actinomycetota; class Thermoleophilia; order Solirubrobacterales; family Solirubrobacteraceae; genus Palsa-465. The sequence continues at coordinate 1,615,990 of CAVPUB010000007.1, forward strand.
ATCGGCTGCTGGCGCTGCACTTTCACCTTCCCGTGTGGATCAACAACCTCGTCGACGTGATGGCGCACCCCGGCACCGCGCCGGCGGTCACGCGGCTCGTGCTCGCATTCGCCGAGCGCATCGGGCAGGTCACGCTCCAACTGCGCCGCGAGCACAACGGGTACGTGTTCAACGCGATGTACAGCGCGCTCAACCGCGAGGCGATCACGCTCGCCGAGCAGGGCGTCGCCTCCATCGAGGACATCGACCGCGCCTGGATGCACGTCACCAAGGCGCCGGTCGGCCCGCTCGGCGCCCTCGATGCCGTCGGCCTGGACACCGCCTGGACGATCACCGACCATTGGGCCCGGGAGCTCAACGACGAGCAGCTGCGCGCCAACGCACGGTTTCTCAAGGCATATGTCGATCGCGGAGACCTCGGCGTCAAGAGTGGGCGCGGCTTCTACACCTATCCCGAGCCGGCGTACAGCCAGCCCGGCTTCATCCGAACACCCGCCGCGCCGCGGCAGTAAGCGGGCGGCCGGTCATCCCTGCCCGGTGTAGAACGCGCTGCACCGCGCGGCCCAGTCGCGCGCGAGTTCGGCATCGATCCCGCCGGCCACCGCCGCTGCGCTCCACTGCTCGCTGCTCTCGGTGACGAACTGGCGCCCCTCATCAGAGACGGCCCACGCCTGCGCGGCCGCGGGGTCGAGCTGACCCTCGCCGGCCAGGTGACGGCCGAGGCCGGTGAGCCCGAGCTCCCAGCCGATGCCCACCGCGCCCGGCCCGAAGCGCGTCCACGTGTCGTCATCGACGAGGGCGATGTGCTCGAGCTCCAGCCGTGTCGTGTCATCGTCGAGCGGGGTGAGGCGGAGCTCGATCCAGCTGGTTGCGCCACCGAACTCCCACGTGGCACGAAAGCTGTGGGGCGGGTCGCACTGCTCGATCGTGCCGCTCGCGTTGCCCGTCAGGTCAAAGCGTCCGCCGACGCGGAGCTCGCCGGAGATCGGCAGAAACCAGCGGGGGATGCGCTCGGGGTTGGTGCACGCATCCCACATGTCCCGAAGGTCGGTCGGATAGGCGCGGGCGATGACCACGCCCCGGGCCTCGCCCGCCTCGACGTCGTGTGTGGTGACCTGACGAGCGGTCGCGCTGATCTCACTGCTCACATCCATTACGTGCTCCTCTCGGTGTCTCGTGCCGCGCGACGCCCCCGGCGCCCGCGCGCCACCTCGGTAGCCAGGGCGTCCAGGTGGGGCGCCCAGAAGGTACGGAAGCGGTCCAGCCAGTCATCGACCTCGCGCAACGGCTCGGGTGCGACGGCGTAGAGCCGACGCGTGCCCTCGGGACGCACGGTGGCGAAACCCGACTCGCGCAACACGCGCAGCTGGGCGCTCACCGCCGGCTGCGAGATGCCGAACTCCACACGGATCACCTCGCAGATCGCTCCGGAGCTGAGCTCGCCACCGGCGAGGAGCTCGAGAATCCGGCGGCGGACCGGGTCGCCGAGGACGTCGAAGGCGAGAGCCGTCATGGCAAGAACTATATCAGTATGCGCTTATATAAAGGAAGCCTGAAAGACTCGTCGAGAGGCGCGCGTCTGAAACGATCTAGCGCCCCGCCGTAGACGGGATCAGACCGTGGACGCCGCCGGCACACCGACACCTGCTGAGCAGGCACGCCTATGGGCATCGATCGACGACGAGGTGGAGCCCACGCTCGAACTGCTCGCAGGACTCATCGCGGAACAGTCGGTCGATGGCTCCGACGCGATCTCCCGTTGCCTTGACCTCATCGACGACGCCACGCAGCCGCTGGGTGGCCGGCGACGTCGCCTGGCGTTCGACGGCCTCCCCAACCTCGTCACCGACTGGGGCGATGTCGACGATGATCGCCGGGTCATCCTGGCCGGGCATACCGACGTCGTGCCCGCCGAAGGCGACTGGGACACCAACCCGTTCGCGCTGACCCGCGACGGCGACACCCTCATCGGGCGCGGTGTCTGTGACATGAAAGGGGCGCTCGCCGCCTACGTCGGAGCCCTCAAGGTGGTCGCGCGGCACGCGGACCTCGATCGAGCGCCCGTGTCGCTCGTCGTCACCGGCGACGAGGAGGTGGGCAGCCCACGGGGCATGGTGCCGCTCCTCGAGGACGGCCACATCACCGGCCGGTGGTCGCTGTGCGGCGAGCCGACCGGCCTCGACGTCTTCACCGGCAACCGCGGCGTCGCGTGGCTGCGCATCAAGATCAGCGGACGAGGCGGGCATGCCGGGCTCCCGCACGCCTGCGACAACCCGGTGTGGGTGGCCGCGCGTGCGGTCACCGCGCTCCAAGCACTCCCGCTCAGCGTGCGCGACGACCGCTTTGACCCGTCCACCCCCAGCTTGACCGTCACCTCGATGCAGGTCGACGGAGAGCCCGCCGGCAACACGATTCCCGACGCCGTGTGGGTCTCGATCGACCGGCGGCTCCTCCCTGGCGAGACGTCGGAGGCCGCGATCTCCCAGATCGAGGCAGCCGTGCGGGAGACGGTCGCCGAGCCTTTCCGCTGGGCGCTCACGGTCGACCGCGTGTGCCCGCCGTACATCGCCTCCGAAGGCGATGCACTCGTGGAGACGGTGCGGCGGATCGTGCAGCGCGTCGGCCTTCCCGGGACTCTGGGGACGGACCCCGCGGCCGACGACTCGTCCTGGCTGGGTAACGCGGGCATCTCGACCGTGCTCTGCGGGCCGGGTGCCCCCGAGCAGGCGCACACCACCGGCGAGCACCTCGACGTCTCCCAGATCCGTGACGCGATCGCGATCTACGCGCAGCTGATCCTCGCCGAGCCGTGATCTCCGGGCCAACGGCAAACGGCAGCGGATCACCGAGCCGATCGTGCCCCCGGCCAGATCGGCTCACGGCGTCGGACCGGGCGCCACCTGCCATCGCCGAGGCCGGCTGAGCGGGATCACCGCGCGAGGGCGGCGGGCTCCTCCAGCCGCGCCAGCTTGCGGGGATTGCGCATCACATAGATCCGGGTGGCGCGGCCGTTCTCCATGACCAGGGTCATGGCGGCGCCCAGCTCGCCGTCGAACTCGACCCGGACCGCGGGCGCGCCGTTGAGCCACACGATGCTCGTCTCGAGCGTGACCGGCGCCCGTGTCGCGCGCGCGAGAAGCTTGGCCACCGACTCGGCTCCATGGAGCGGAACGCGGATCGCGGGGACGAGCCCACCGCCATCGGCGATCAGGACCACGTCCGGCGCCATCAGCTCCAGCAGCTCCCGTACCTCGCCGGTGCGCATGGCCACGACCAGCCGCTCCACCACCGCCCGCTGCTCGGCCCGGCTCATCCGCACCCGAGGGCGCCGCGCCTCCACGTGCCCGCGGGCGCGAAGAGCGATCTGCCGCACCGTGGGGGCGGACTTCTCGATGGCGTCGGCGATCTCGTCGTAGGGCACATCGAAGACCTCGCGCAGGACGAACACGGCCCGCTCGGTCGGCCCGAGTGTCTCCAGCACGGTGAGCATCGCCATCGAGACGCTCTCGGCGAGCTCCACGTCGTCGGCGATGTCAGGGCTGGTCAGCAGCGGCTCCGGGAGCCACTCGCCGACATAGTCCTCGCGCCGTCGTGACAACGTGCGCATCTGGTTGAGCGCCTGGCGCGTGACGACGCGGATCAGGTACGCCCGCGGGTCACGCACCTCGGCCTGGTCGACGTCAGCCCACCGCAGCCAGGCCTCCTGCAGGACGTCCTCGGCGTCCGCCGCCGATCCGAGCATCTCGTAGGCGACCGTGAACAGCAGGCTGCGGTGGGTGACGAAGGGGTCCTGGGTCATGCCCTGGGTGCTAGGCCGCCACCGTCTCGGGGCGCGCGGCCAGCGGGATCTCGCACGCGGAGGAGAAGCCCTGAGACTCGATCCCGAGGGCCACGTTGTTGCGCGTCGAGAGGTTGGAGAAGGCGATGATCGCGGTGAGCTCGACCATCGCCGCGGCGCCGAGACGCCCCAGGAGACGTGCGGACAGCTCGTCGGTGACCGTGGGCGGCGTGTTCGTCATCGCCTCGGCGTACTCGAGCACGTCGCGCTCCAGCTCAGTGAACACGTCTGACTCCCGCCAGCGCGGCACTTGGCTCGCCTTGACCATGTCCAGGTTCTGATTCTGCGCCTGGAAGTAGCCGATGTCGAGGCAGAAGGTGCACCCCACCTGTGCCGCGACGGCCATGTGGGCGAACGACTTCAGGGTCTCGTCCACTGCATCCCAGGCGCCGAGCTTGCCCCCGAACTCCAGCGAGTCCTCGGCGACCCGGGAGTTGTTCCATGTCACCGCCAGCGGTTCGGGGACGGCACCGAACTGTGTGATCAAGCCTTCGCTGAGTGAGGCGGGAACCTCTGCTTTGGGAACGCGGAGCGTCATGGTGTCCTCCATTGTCCGTTTGCCTGTGTGGGCATGAAGACACCGGCCGGCGCGCAGGCGTGACATCCGCGATGCGAGCGCCGATGGCGCGACCGCGCCGGGACCGCGGTCGATCAGGTGAGAACGGTTGGCCTCAGCACGTCCGCGAGGGCGCATCCGGGCCGATGTCCGTGCCGGCTGGAGCCGCAGCACTCCGGGCACACGCCCGCGGACTTCAGCGGCGTGAGGCCGCTCCACTGATGCTTGTCGAGCAGCCGCCGCATCTCGGCGTTCTCCGTGATCAACTCGAGGATCTCGGACGGGCTGAGTTCAAGGTCGTCAGCCATGTGCACAACGTACTCCCCGCGGTGCCTCGCCGGCAACCCTGGGGTGCGAACCGTGGTCAGATGCCGGCGGCCAGGCGCAGCGCGTCCGCGAAGCTGTCGAGCAGCCCGAACGTGGCCGCGCCGGGCACGATCGTGACCGGCGGATCGCCGCCGAGCAGCGCGGCGACGCGGCGGGCGTGAGCGGGGGGATGGGTGGCGTCCAGCTCCCCGGTCCACAGGGCGGTCGGGACCGTGCCGGGGGACGGTGGGGTGATTCCCCACGGCCGCGCGAGCAGGCGGATCTCCTCGATCAGCGCGTCCGGGCAGCTCAGGATCTCGGCGCTCGTGCGCAGGTGGATGTCCCGGATCCACGGGTCATCCATGTACCGGCGCTCCGCCTCGGGCAGCTGGGCGATCGCGCTGTCGGGCAGGCCCTTGGCGGCGCGCTTGAGGCCGGCGCGCAGCACGAAGGGCAGGCGCCGGGCGAGCACAGCCCCGGTGCGCAACTGCCGGCCTGCTTCGCGCCGCGCCGCGGGGTCGCTGAGCGGGGCGAGCGCCCCGAGCAGCGCGAGCCCGGTCGTCCGCTCGGGGGCAGCGGCGGCGACCGCGATCCCGTACGGGGTACCGCCCGACTGCGTCAGGATCCCGGCGCGCTCGGCGCCGAGGGCGTCGAGCAGGGCGAGGTGGTCCGCGGGCCAGTCGGCGATCCGGCGTCCGGGCTGCGGGGTGCTGCCCTGAGATCCCGGACGGTCCGGGATGACGACGCGGACCCCGAGCTCGCGCGCGGTGGGCGCGACGGCGCGGCCGAGGCCACGGGAGCACGGGCCGTCGAGGACCGCGACGAGCGGGCCGCCGTCGCTCCCGCCCAGGCAATAGGACAGCGCACGGCCGTCGGGGAGGGTGACGGTGGCGGTGGTCTCGGCTTGCGACATCGTGTCGCAACGCAGTATGACACACTTGCGACACCATGTCGCAAAGGGCCTCTCGCATTCCGGGAGACGAGGCGCGGCGCCGGATTCTGGCCGCGACCCGGGAGCTGCTGCTGAACCGCCCGTTCACCGCACTCACCGTGGGTGACGTGATGGACCGGGCGGGACTGACCCGGACCGTCTTCTATCGCCATTTCGACGATCTCGCCCAGCTGGCGCCCGAGCTGCTCCCCGATGTGGAGGACCCGCTCGTCGACCAGGTGCAGCGCGGCGCGCCCGAGGACCTCGTCGGGGCCATGGTGAGCGGCCAGGTCGCGCTGTACGCCGAGCACGGCCGTCTCCTGCGTGCGATCGACGCCGCGGCCGCGGCCGACCCGGCGGTCGCGACCCAACTCGACCGCGCCCTCGTCGCCCCGCGCCGCCTGCTCGAGCGGCTGGCCGCCGAGGCGCCGCACCCGCCGCCGAACCCGCGCGAGTTCGCCCTCTTGCTGATGGCGACCCATCGGGCCTACCTGCTCGACACGTTCGGGGCGGGCGACGCGACGCCACGCCGCCGGCGGGAGGCGACCGCCGCGCTCACCGCACTCTGGCAGCGCCTGCTCGCCGATTGACGCCCGGCTGGTCTGGGAGCCTGTGGGCGTGCCCACCGCCTCGCGCCTCGCTCACGCCGGGTTGGCCTTCGCCCATCCCATGCCGGAGGCGGCTGTCGACGCGGCCATTGTGGCCCTCCCCCTTTCCCGCGAGCCGCTGATCCTCGACACCGGATGCGGGAACGGTGAGATCCTCGCCCGCACCCTGCGGGCGCACGGCGCCGCACGCGGCATCGGCGTCGACCTCGACGCCGATGCGATCGCGGATGCCCGGCAACGCACCGCGGGGCTGCCCGCCCGCTTCGAGGTCCAGGACGCGGCGACGGTCAAGGGCCACTTCGACGCCGTCATCAACGTCGGCTCATCGCACGCGCACGGCGGCTTTCCGGCGGCGCTCGCCGCGCTTCAGAGCCTTGCGCCGGTGGTCATGTACGGCGAGGGGTTCTGGCAGCGCCGCCCCTCGGGGGACTTCCTCGCCGCCCTCGGCGGCGCGAGCGTGGACGAGCTCCCCGACCTCGACGGCCTGCACGCCGCCATCGCCGCGGCAGGGTTGGAGATCGTGCATGAATCCCGCGCGCGCAAGGAGGATTGGGCGCGGTACGAGGAGACGCTCGCCGCCAACGCGGAAGGACACGACACACCGGACGCTCGCGCCTACGCGCGGCGGATCCGCGAGCGCCGCGCGCTCCCCGGCGGCACGGACACGCTGGGCTTCGCGCTGCTGGTCCTGCGCGCGCCGGGCGGGGCGGCCCTCAGATAGATAGTCAGTTTTCGAGAAGCGAGGGCGGGCGGGGCGCATTACCGTGGGCGACATGTGCTTCCCACCCCACGTCATGCTCCCTGCCCACGACGCGTCAGACGCGCCGTCGGCCTCCGCCGCCGATCCGCCCGACACCCCCATCGTGCGGCCGGATCCCACATCGGCGACGCCGGCAGAACCGATCCTCAGCCACACCCGCTCCGGGCCATCTCGATCGCATAAAGGCCCGGTAAACGGCCAGGTTCTGACACCTGGCTAAGGTCATGGGGAGGGCAGGGGTCCTGGGCGCTCACCACAACAATCGGGCGCTCGACCGTGTTCTAGCCCTTGTTCCCATGTTTTCCCGACCTTCTGCGAGGCCCATGAAGCGCTGTCTGCCACTCATCCTGTCCCTGTTCGCCCTGGCCGTTCCCGCAAGCGCGGCCGCCACCACATTCGGCGCCCAAGTCGGTACCGACTTCACCAGTCAGCTACGCGGTCTGTGGACGCAGGACAAGGTGGTGAGCAACCTCAAGGACCTCTACAAGGCGGGAGGTCGGGTCGGGCGCGCCGACTCCAGTTGGCAGCTCACCGAGCCCAAGGCGCCGAAGCGCGGCCGCCACACGTATGTGTGGACGTACAACGACATGATCGTCACGGACATGGCGACCGCCCGCCTGCGCTGGGAGCCGACCCTGGCATTTGCACCGAACTGGGCCGAGGTGCACCGCTCGCGTGTCCTACACCTCAAATCGGGGAAAGCGATCGCGTACCTGCCGCCGGCCAGCAACGCGACGTTCGCCGCCTACGCGACCGCGTTCATGAAGCGCTACGGCCCGCACGGAGCCTTCTGGAAGGCCAACCGCACGCTCCCCTACACGCCCGTGACCAGTGTCGAGGTGTGGAACGAGCCTGACAACATCCACGACTGGGGCACGGACATCAACCTGTCGGACTACATGCGGATGTACGAGGCGGTGCGCACCGCCGTGCACCGCGTCGATCGCAGCGCCCGGGTGATGACGGGCGGCCTTGCCTGGACCGAGTCCTCGCTCCCGCGCCTGCTCAAGGCGTTCCGGGGCAGGCCGATGGACGCGCTCGCCATCCACCCCTACGGCGCGAACCCGAGCCAGTCGATCACGGTGGCCAAGGACGCGCTCGCCGACATGAGCGCTGCGGGCCGCGGCCGGACCCCGGTCATCGCCAACGAGTACGGCTGGACGTCGATCCGCGACACGTGGGGCACGACGAAGGCGAAGAACGTCAAGCCCTACGCGTACAACGCGCTCGTCGGCCTGTCCAAGCTGCGCCTCTCGGAGATCTCGCCGTTCTCGTGGGGCGACCCCTCCTGGGGGCTGAGCACCGGCTCCTTCGCCAGGGCAGTGGCGAAGATCCAGCACCACAAGTAACACACCGGGAGGGCACGCCGGGCTCGTCGCACGCGCGGCCGGCCCGGCGGGCGCCCGGTGTGTCACTTCTTGGCAGGGGCCCAGCCGCCGACGATCCTGCGGATGAACTCGTAGCGCTTGGGGCACTTGTTCCCCGGCACGCCCGGGTCGTGCTTGCCGTCACCCTCGCGCAGGCGCTTGGGGTCGACGAAGAAGTACGCCACGGACTGGGCGATGTCCTCGGCGGCGTTCGTGTTGGCGTATGAGTCGGGTGGGGCCTCGCCCTTGCCCGAGCGCACGCGCAGATTTGTCCACCACCCGGTCGCCTTCATGAACGCGTCGATCTGAGGCTTGAAGGCGCCGTGCGCGAGCTCGTGCGTGGCGTGCATCTCGAAGTAGTTGGGGTCGTTGACGCTGAGATCCGCGTCGGGCCGATACAGAACCGAGGTCTGGGAAGCCTCGAAGTGCTCTCCCCGTGCGCGGGACTCCTCGGATGTCGTGACGTCATCGGAGGCGATCGTGAGCTTGCCGACGGTCGTGGTCTCCTGCGCGGTCTTGGCGCGCGTCGAGGAGCGTCGCGCATCTCCGAGGATTGGCGCGAAGTGCTTGAACGCGGCCTCGAAGGCCTTGAGCTCCTTGTAGTCCCACACCTCGGCCTCGGTGGCCTTGAGTCCGGCCTCGCTCGCGTTTCCGCCGACGCCGTAGTACTCGCGGGCGGCGCGCCGCGAGGCGATCGAATCGAACGTGATCGCGTACTTGGAGCGCGCCTCCGCGATGATCCGTTCGGCGTCCTTGCGTTCGACCTCGGTGCCCACGCGCACCCGCTCACGGCCGATCCAGACCACCGCGGGCCGGTGGGCCGAGAACTCGACTTCGGCGATGGCGAGCACGGCGCCGCGCAGCTCCTGGGCGACGTCGCCGAGCCTGCCGGCGGCCGCACGGCCGATCACGTCGTCGCCGGCAATGAGCGTCCAGTGGTCCTTGCCGGGCTGCAGGCCGAAGCCCTTCGCGCCCGCGGCGTACGCGCCGTCGGTGAGCTTGCCCTGGGTCTCGGGGACGTAGGTGGCGATCAGCTTGAGCAGCAGCGTGCGCACCTTGGCCGGATCCTTGGCTTGCACGGCGAGGTCCCGGAGCGCCGTGTCGGCGTTGGCGGCGGCCGTGACCTCCGCCGCCTCGACCGTCTTGCCCAGGACGTTGGGGTCCGGGTCACGCGCGAGGGTCCGGATGACCGGCGCGCCCGTGGGGCTCGCCCCGGCCGGCGTGCGATCCAGGCGGCTCTCGCCCTTGAGGCCTCCGAGGCGGACCTTCGCCGAGCGCTTGTAGCGCTTGTTGTCGTAGCGGATCGCGTCCCGCGCCTTCTCGCGGTTCTCCTCGGCCGTCGCGTTCAGGGCCCGCGACAGGTCGCCGGGCTCGAGACCCGAGCCGTGGGAGACCAGCTGCGCACGGTCGTTGACGTCGGTGATGATCGCCACCAGCTCGCGCCAGAACTCGTCGTCGCTCGAGCCGGTGGCCACGAGCGCGGAGGCAATCATCAGATAGACGTGGCCCGGCCCGATCCGCTCGGCCACCTGCTGATCGGCCGTGCGCTGCGCGTCCCCGGTCAGCTTCTGCAGCTGCGCCAGCATGTAGCGCGACTGGTGCTCATAGGCCGCCATCTCCAGATCCACGCGGCTGAAGTCACGCGGATTGGCACCGGCACCGGCCGCGTCGCTCGCGTGCTGGAGCTCGTGCAGCAGCGTGCTGACATGGGCGATGTTGTCGAGGTCGAGCGTTCCCGGCACGTAGATCGTGTCGCCCTTGCGCTGGCCGTCTGACTCGGGGACGAACTCCGCGTGCGTGCCCTCGCCCTCCGCGTCGAACCAAGTGCTCGAGACCTCGTCGATCTTCAGGTTCTGGGCCATGATCTCCCGGGCGATGTCCGCCATTCCCTCGGAGCTGGCGATGACGTAGGCGGCGCCGGCGTAGGCGCGATCTCCCGGGGTGGAGTCGCTGGCGCCGTTGAGCATCGCGAAGTACACCTTGAGGTGATCGATCCCGGCCTTGTCGGCGAGCTTGAGCGTCTGCATCGCCACGATCCGGAACGGCCCGGTCATCGCGACGATGTCCTGGTCGAGCGGGTCCTTGATGAAGGCCTTGTCGGCCTCGGTCGGCTCCAGGCGCACGTTGCGTCCGCTGTCACGCACGATCCGGCGGTTGGACTCCGGGATGGATGCGGCGCTGAACTCGATCACGCTGCCCCGGTCGGAGAACCCGGCCGGATACTGGTCGTGAAGATGCTTCGCGTTACCGGCGTCCAGCAGCGCCGCCATGAAGAGCCGCTCGTCGTCATCGATCGTCTCGAAGTGGTGCTCGAGGGCGATCTGGCGCAGGCTCTCGACGCCGGCCTCGTCTAGCGGGCCCTTGGCGGTGAGCGTCCACGCCGCGCGGGCCAGCTTCTCGGTGAGCTCATAACCGATCTCCAGCCTGACGACACGAGCGGCGGCGTCGGCGCCCACGACCCTCCGCGCCAGCACCTGGCCGACCGCGCGGTTGCCCGCACGGCGCTGCAACGCCAGCACACTGTCGCGCGGCGTCCATCCCACGGGCCGCCGGGCGCCCGCCTCCGGCGCCCGCTCGCTGTCTGACGGAGCTCGCAGCCGCGAGCCCCGCGCATCCGATCCCATGCAGCAAACTGTAGGGAAACCTCAGGTGACCGCGGGACTGTTTGCGCCCTAGCGTGCGCACATGCACGCAAGGCTCATATCCACACCGCTCGTCATCGCCGCCCTCGCCGCCCCCGCGGCTGCGATCGCCAAGACGCCCAAGTTCTCGTTCAAGAAGCCCTCGATCGTCCCCGGTCAGTCAATCGGCGGCGTCAGCGTCGGGATGACCAAGCACCAGGCGGCGGCCGTATGGGGCGCCCCGGACCGGTGCGTCAAGTTCGAGAACGTCATCTGGTGTCAGTACCTCACCGTCGCGCCCCTGCAGGGCGGCGGCTCGACCACCACCCCGTTCGCCGGCTTCTTCCTCAAGGGCAGCAAGGTGGTGGCCGTCGGGATCGACCTGCCGAACACCAATCTCGCGGCGACCTGGAAGAAGCTGAAGACCGCAAAGGGAGTCGGGCTCGGTTCCTCCGCCGCCAAAGCGCGCGCCAAGTACCAGATCCCGACGCCTCCGCCCGGCGAGGCCACCGCGTCGCGCAACCAGCTCAAGCAGGGCAAGCGCTGCACGCAGTTCTACGCTCCGCAGGCCCCGTTCACGACGGTCACGTCGATCGACGTCGGGCTCTGCGGATCGATCGTGATCCTTCAGTTCTGACGGTGCCAAGCTTTCTCGTCGAGAGTTACGTGGCGCACGCCCCCGCGACTGACGTCAGGGACCTCGCGGCGCTCGCCGAGGCGGGCGCCGCCACTGGGGTGCGCGGCGGCATCCCGGTGCGCCACGTGCGGAGCTTCCTCGCGCCCAGCGATGACATCTGCTTTCACGTCTTCGAGGCGCCGTCGCGCGACGCGGTGGCGCGTATGACCGAGCTGGCGAACCTCGACCACGAACGGATCACGGAGGTGATCGAATGACTCACGCCACCCGCGCCGTTGTCCTGACCATGATCGCGGCGATCGCCGCATTGCTCGCGCCCGCGGCGGGCCAGGCCCGGGCGAGAGCGAGCAGCATCATCCAGAGCGACTGGGACATCACCTCCGCCAGCGGCAAGCAGATCCTGAACATGTCCGGCTCTGATCCCGGCCTGCTCGACTCCTTCACGGCCACGATCACCGCGAGCTGGAGCACCACCACGTCGCGCAATCAGATGCTCGTCTTCAGCTGGCCGGCGATGAAGATCACGAGCAACTTCGCGGACCCCGCGACCTTCGCGACGATCGACAGGACGAAAGTCAGGATGACCGGCTCCGCCAGCGGCGTCTTCGAGGGGGCCGCCGGGCCGACCCCATTCTCCTGCAAGGCCAACGCGAACAAGCCGCCCGAGACCTACCTGCCCTCCGGTGGCGTGCCGATCACCGGCGGAGCGCTGAACGCCACGCACCTCGGGATCGGACCGCTCGTCCGGCCCGACCCCCGGACGTTGTTTGAGCGATGCCCCGCCGGCCAGGGCCTGACCGTCCAGAGCGTTCTCGCCAACGAGCGGATTGAGACCACCAAGCCCACCTACACCCCGATCCGCGTGAAGGCGGTCAAGACGAGCCGCAAGGGCAAGAAGATGACGCTCACGATCAAGGTCACCGAGCCGATCACGTCGTCCGCGGGAGCCAACGTGGGCAAGGTCGTGTCCACGGCGACGCTCCACCTGAAGTTCGTGAGCGCGATCTAGGACGGGGGGCCGGGAAAGCGGTGTGCGAGCTCCGCCCGCGAGCGGACGCCCAGCTTGTGGTACACGCGTGACAGGGCCGCCTCGACGGTCTTGACCGTCACGAACAGCGCGGCCGCCGCTTCGCGGTTGGACATGCCCTGTGCCACCAGCGCGGCCACGCGCCGCTCGGCCGTCGTCAGCTCATCTCGCGACGCGGCCCGGCCGCCGATGCGCGCGAGCTCGCGGCGCGCGCGCTCCGCCCACAGCCGAGCGCCCGCGGTCTCATAGATCGCGAGCGCCTCCCCGAGAGCGTCGCGCGCATCGGTCCGGCGGTGGGCGCGGCGCAGGGCCCCTCCGAGCAGCAGCAGCGTGCGGGCGTGCTCGAGCGGGCAGGGGCTGCGTGCGCTGAGGGACCGTGCGCGCTCGAGCTCGGCGACCGCCTCCTCCAGCTCGCGCGCGGCGGCCAGCACATGGCCGCGGCATCTCGATGCGTACAGGTCCAACCTGGGGTGGGGGGTGCGCGCCGCCTCGGCCGCGACTCGTTCGGCGGCGATCCTCGCTCGCGTCAGATCGCCGGCGCCCGCGAACGCCTCGACGGCCCATGGCCACGCCGGGGCGAGCAGCGAGGTGCGCATCCCGGTGCGCTCCGCGGCACCCGTCCAGGCCTCCGCCGCCGCCACGGCCTCCGGCCAACGCTCGAGCGCGAGCTCCAGGGACACGAGCACGAACCCGCGGCGGATCTCACCGAGATCGTGGAGGCGTCCGGGCAGCTCGCTGATGCGCTCGGCGTCATCGCGGGCTTCCTGCTCGAGCCCGAGCTCGGCCTCCACCTGCGCGACGACCCCGAGGGCCTCGTTCTCCTCGAGCGCCAGGCCCGCCTGCTGCCAGACCCCGAGCGCCTCGCGCGCGCCCGACAGCGCCCGCGCGAGGTTGCCGGCGCGCAGCTCGAGGAAGCTGAGAACCGAGAGCATGCGGGCATAGGCGATGTCGCCCTGGTCCCGCACCTCCGCCACCAGCGCGCCGCCGAGCGCCCGCCCCTCCTCCAGGTCGTCGCTGATGCTCAGCGCAGAGGCCAGGAACGAGCGCGGCCCCACGCGGCCCGGATAGGGACCCGTCTCCTCCTCCACGGCGGCGGCTCGTCGCAGCACGTCAAAGGCAAAGCCCTGGCCCGCCAGCCCGTCCATCGTCGCGCGGAGACTGAGCGCGAGGGCTTCGCGGCGCGCGTCGCCGCCCTCGCCGGCCGCGGCGGCCGCGCGCGCCGCCAGCTCGGCTGCCGCGTCCACGTCACCGGCGCCGTAGGTGAGCATGGCCAGGAACGTCTCGATGTCCCCGCGCATGGTCGGCTCCACGTCGGGCTCGTCGAGCGCCGCGCGACACAGCTCGATCGACTCCACGATGTCGCGGGGATTGCGCGACAGCCTGAGCAGCGCATCCGCGCGCTCGGCGCCGGCGTGCGCGGTGTCGACCATCTCCTGCAGCAGCGCGCGCCCCTTCTCATAGTCGCCGGCCGCCCAGCTCGCCTCGCCGGTGAGGATCGCCCGCCGCCGGGCGGCGTCGCGCTGGTCCGCGGGCGTCAGCTCGCGGGCACGGCCGGCGAGCTCGGCGACCGCGGTATACCCGCCCCGGGCGCCGACCGCATACGCGGCCATCTCGAGCTCGGCGGCGATCTGCTCGTCGGGCTCGGAGATGCTCAGCGCGAGATGGCGAGCGCGCTCCTCCACGCTCCCGACGGCCGCTGCGAGCGCCGCGTGGGCCCGCCGGCGCTCGGCCGCGGGGGCGTCCCCGTCTACGACCGCGGCGAGCAGCGGATGGGCGAACGCCACCGCGCCGTCGTCGAGCTCGACGAGTACGCCGGCCTCGAGCGCCGGACGCAGCGCGGCCTCCGGCGCCTCGCCCATCGCGGCGGTGAGCGTCGCGGGCATCGGACGTGCGGCGGCGGCCACGAAGAGCAGCGCGGTGCGGGTGGCGTCGGGCAGGTCGGCGATGCGGTCGCGCACCAGTTCGGCGAGCGTGAGCGGGAGCGGCAGCGGGCTGGTGGCGGGCGCCTCCCCGCGGGTGGCGATGGCGCGGGCGAGCTCGACGGCGAAGAACGGATTCCCGCCCGACAGCTCATGGACCCGCAACAGCGTGGGCCGGCGCAGCGAGACGCCCAGCCGCGTGCGCACGAGGTGGCCGGTGGCGCCGAGGCTGAGGGGCCCCACATCAAGGCGGTCGAGCCCGAGCGCGCCCGACCGGCCCAGGCCGAGGGGCGCTGCGCCCTGACCGTTCGCTCGGCGGGCGAGCAGCAGCCGCACCCCATCGGCCGTCCGCAGCCGTCGCGCCGCGAAGGCCAGCGTGGCCGCCGACGGGGCGTCGAGCCATTGGACGTCGTCCACGGCCACGAGGACCGGCCCGCCCGCCGCGAGCGCGCGCAGCGCGGTGTGGAAGGCGGCGGCCACCGCGCGATCATCCGGCGGGGCCCCGTCCAGATCGCGGATCAGGAGCGCGATCTCCAGCGCGCGGCGCTGCGGCGGGGGCAGGTCGGAGAGAAGCTCGTCGAGCACCGGCGCGAGCAGATCCGAGATCGCGACAAACGACAGGCGCGTCTCCTCGCTGGCGGGCGCGCACGCGAGCACGCGGTAATCCCGCTCGCGCGCGAGAGCAAGGCTCGCCTGCAGCACGGTGGACTTCCCGATGCCCGGCTCGCCCTCGAGCAGCAACGCGTACGCGGCCTGCTCCGGCCCGCCGTCGAGGAAGCGCGCGATGGCCGCGAGCTCCTCATCCCTACCGACGATCCCGAGGCCGGTGGCGAACATGGACAGACCGCGGCCATCCTCGCACTGGCACCCATCGACGCGCAAGGCCCGCGGATGTAGGGTTTCTTAGATGGGGCCGGATCTGGGACCGAGCTGCCGCGCCCGCGCGATCGCCGCGCTCTGCGGCTTGGCGCTGATCGCCGGAGTCATCGCGGGGTCAGCATGGGCGGCCGCCCCGCGGGAGTGGATCGTGAGCGGCTCGCTGACGGGCACGTACGGCAACAACGTGACGTGGATCGACTGCGTCGATTCGGGCGCCACCGGGTCCGCGCGCGAGCGGGCCACGCTGAAGGCGACGCTGTCCGGCGCCAAGCCCGCCCCCTACACGGGCACCGGTCTGTTCGTGGCCGCCAAGTGGCGCCCCGGCGGGAGCTGGAGCGTGACCGGCTCCAAGCCGTTGCGCACCGAGGCGCCCGACGGCACGCCGACGTGCGGCGCCCCGCAGCCCTTCCACTGCGGCGGGCCGATCCGAGGCGGAGGCGCCGGCGCCGCGACCATCTTCTTCCAGCCCCACGGCAAGGTCCTGGCGGGGCACTTCGCCGAGAACGACTTCTTCAAGGAGGGCGACAACCCGTGCCCGTCGATCGAGTCGATGCCGGGCGGTACCGGACCGCTCTTCGGTCTCGCGAGCACGGCGATCGAGCCCGACGCGTTCTTCGAGAACTCGTTGAAGCCGGGCAGCCTGATCATCTCGCGATCGAAGCTCATGGGCCACGCGTCCTTCAGCATCAGGCATACCGTGGGCCCCGACGGCGGGTGCGCGCGCCGGTCGGAGTACACCCGATGCACGCAGTCGGGCCGGCTCACGCTGACCCTCCGCTTCACGCGCGCCCACTGACACGCGCGCTGCGCACGCGCCCGCCGATACAGCCGCTTCACACGCGTCCGCTGACCCGCGGCTACAATCGCGTCCCAAGGGCCGGCAACAATGCCGGCGAAGAAGTGCGCGTTCGTAGTAGTTGCATTAGCACCTCCCGCGTTTCGCAGCACACGATCTCCCGGGAGGGAATGCCGAATGGCAACTGGAACCGTGAAGTGGTTCAGCGACGAGAAGGGCTTTGGGTTCATCACGCCCGATGACCCGGGCAAGGACCTGTTCGTCCACCACTCGCAGATCGCGGGCAGCGGCTTCAAGTCGCTCGCCGAGGGCGCCAAGGTGTCCTACGAGGCCGAGCAGGGCCCCAAGGGCCCGGCCGCCGCGAACGTTCAGACCATCTAGTCCGAACGCGTTGTGATTTCAGGCGGCCCGCCATCGTGCGGGCCGTCGTCGTTAAGGGCCAGACCAAACGGGCTGCCCTCCGAGTCGCGGCAGATGGCCCACTGCGACCCTGGGTGAATGACCGTGCCGCCGAGCTCGACGACGCGCTCAAGCGCAGCGTCGAGGTCGGCCACCGCGAAGTACGGTAGAGACACCGTATCGCCCGGACCCGTCCCGCGGCGATGAACCCCGATAGTCGTCCCGCCCGACCGGGTCTGCCAACCTCGGCCCTGGGCCTCGGACCGGTCACCCATCTCGGTTCCCAGCACGCCGGACCAAAAGCGCAGCGCGCGTTCGGGGTCATCCGCGGGAAACTCGACCAGGGAGAGCTTCATGTCCATGCCACGCACCTTACCCCGTGGACGGAGCCAGCGAGACCGGCGCGTTTCGCCTGTATGAGCGTGCCGGGATGATGCCCGCGCTGGGGTGGGTGATCTACGAGAAGCGCTTGGGCTGCGCATAATCCCGCGCGTGCGAAACGTGCGTGGGCGCTGGTGGGTGGCGACGGTGTGCGTCGGCGCGCTCGCCGTCACCGCCGGCGCTGCCCCGGGCGTGGCCGGCGCCTCGGAGACGCCGGTGACCATGTCGGTCGCGGCTCGCTCGATCAGCCGGCCGATCGCGCCCGACTTCCTCGGGCTCGCGCTCGAGTACAGCGGCATCCGCGGCTGGGTGGGACCCGGGACGGCCGCGCCCAACCCGGTTCTCGTCCAGCTCATCCGCAACCTCGACCCGGTCGGCCGGCCGCTGATCCGGGTTGGCGGGCTCAGCACGGACCATTCGTGGTGGGCGGTCCCGGGCATGCGCGAGCCGCTCGGCATCACGGACACCCTCACGCCGGCGTGGGCGCAGTCGCTGCTTTCCCTGGTCCGGGCGCTCGACGCCCGGCTCGTGCTGGGCGTCAACCTCGAGGCCGACAGCCCGCGGCTGGCTCGGGCCGAGGCCGAGGCGTTCGTGAAGGCCTTCGGACGGCGCTACATCGACGCGCTGGACATCGGCAACGAGCCGCCCCTGTACCCGGGCATGCCCTGGTATCGCACACAGGGCCGGGAGGTCATCCCCTGGTACGAGGACACCGGAACGCCGGTCTTCGGCCGTGGCCTGAGCTGGGGCCCGTCGACGTTCGTCACGGACTACGCGCGGATCTTCAACGCTCTGCCGCCCGTCCCCATCGCCGGCCCCGACACCCAGCAGGCCGCCTGGTTCGCCGCCTATCAGCACCGCTTCCTCGCGCCGCACTCGCGCGTGCGGATGCTCGCGTCGCACGGGTACGGGCTCAACAACTGTGTGACCAACCCCGCGTCGGCCGCCTATCCGTCGATCCCGCACCTGCTCGGCGACTATGCGCTGCACGATCTGCTCAACACGCTCATTCCCGACGTCCGGCTCGCGCACGCCAACGGCGCGACGTTCCGGATCGACGAGATGGGCTCGGTGACGTGCAACGGCCGCGTGGGCGTCAGCAACACGATGGCATCCGCGCTGTGGGCGGCGGCCGCATTGTTCAGCGTCGCCCAGGACGGCGTCGACGGCGTCAACCTCCACACCTACATGGGGCTCTCCAACGGGCTCTTTGACTTCTCGGACTCCGCCCGGGGGTGGACCGGCGCCGTCCATCCGCTCTACTACGGCGCCCTGCTCTTCGCCCGCGCGGCGCCGGCGGGCTCGCGTCTGCTCCACGCGTCACTGGGCGGCCCGCCGACGCTGCACGGGTGGGCGACGACGGGGCCCGGGGCGGTGCGCCACGTGGTGCTGCTCAACGACAGCACCAGCAACAGCGCCGGCGTGGTGGTGCGCGCGCCGCGCGCCGTCCTCGGCAGGCGGCCCGCTCAGCTGCAGCGGCTGACGGCCCCGAGCGTCGCAGCCACGGGCGCCATCAGCCTCGGAGGGCGCAGCTTCGGCGCTGCGACCAGCACCGGCGTTCTGCCCGCTCCCGTCAGCGATCCGGTTCGCGCTCGCGCCGGCGCCTACCGCGTGACGGTGCCCGCTGCCAGCGCGGTCGTGCTTAGCTTCAACACTCGATGACGATTCGCGCGCTTCTCGACCAGACCGCGGGGCTGGCCGCGGACTATCTGGAGGCATTGCCCGAGCGGCCGGCGGGCTGGCTGGCCGACGTGCACGAGCTGCGGGCGCGCCTGGGCGGGCCGCTGCCCGAGACGCCCGCCGATCCCCACGAGGTGATCGCAGACCTCGCCGCCGGGGTGGAACCCGGCCTGGTCGCCAGCCCCGGTGGGCGCTACTTCGGCTTTGTCATCGGCGGGACCGCGCCGGCGGCCGTTGCCGCCGACTGGCTGACCTCGGTATGGGATCAGAACGCGGGGTTGTACGTCTGCGGCCCGTCGTCGGCCGTGGTGGAGGAGGTGGCCGGCGGCTGGCTGGCCGAGCTGCTCGGGCTGCCTGCCGGGGCGGGCTTCGGCCTGGTCACGGGCTGCCAGATGGCGCATGTCACCGCGCTGGCGGCGGCGCGCCACAGCGTGTTTGCCCGCGCCGGTTGGGACGTGGGCGAGCAGGGCCTCATCGGCGCCCCGGCGGTCCGCGTCCTGGCCGGCGCCGAGCGCCACATCACCGTCGATCGCGCGCTGCGGCTGCTCGGGTTCGGCACCGGCTGCGTGACGCCGATCCCCGCCGACGGGCAGGGCCGCATGCTCCCGGCGGCGCTGGGCGACGCGATCGCAGCGGGCGCCGGGCCGACGATCGTGTGCGCGCAGGCCGGGAACGTCAACACGGGCGCGTTCGACGACCTCGACGCGATCGCCGACATCGCCGAGGCGGCGGACGCGTGGTTGCACATCGACGGGGCCTTCGGCCTGTGGGCGGCGGCCAGCCCGGCGCACCGCCACCTCGTCGCCGGGTCCGAGCGCGCCGACTCATGGGCCGTCGACGCCCACAAGTGGCTCAACGTCCCCTACGACAGCGGGATCGCCTTCTGCGCCCATCCCGAGGCCCAGCAGGCGGCGATGGGCGTGCGCGCCAGCTACCTCATCCACGCCGATCCCGGTGGTCCTCGTGACGCGCTGGAATGGAACCCGGAGTTCTCGCGCCGGGCGCGGGGCTTTCCCGTCTATGCCGCGATCCGCTCCCTCGGGCGCTCCGGGATCGCCGAGCTGATCGACCGCTGCTGCGCGCATGCGGGCCGTTTCGCCGAGGCGCTGCGCGAGGCGCGCGACGTCGAGGTGCTCAACGACGTCGTCCTCAACCAGGTGCTCGTCCGGTTCCTGGACCCGGCCGGCGACCACGACGCGCACACCGACGCGGTGATCGCCGCGGTGCAGAGCGACGGTGTCTGTTGGCTGAGCGGCACCACGTGGCAGGGCATGCGCGCGATGCGCATCTCGGTGTCCAGCCAGGCCACCACCGGCGACGATGTGGACCAGTCGATCGACGCGATCCTCCGCGCGGCGGCGCCCGCGTAACCCGCGGCCCTCACCCACGCGCGGGCAGCGCCGCGAGCCCCGCGTCTCCGGTGAGCAGGTAGGCGACGTCGTCGGAGAGCTCATCCGCCGCGAGCTGTAGGAACGCGCTGCCCGCCAGCTCCGGGGTCACCGGTGCGCCGAATCTCGACGCGTACTGCTCGGGGCTGACGCCGAGGCGCTTGGCGTAGCCGCGGACTGCGGCCAGCCCCAGCGCGGTCGCCGGTGTCAGCTTCGGCAGCACGGTCAGGACGCGGATGCCCAGGTCGTTGCGCCGCGCCTCGTCGTCGGCATAGCCGGCCATGAAGCGGATCGTGGCCTTGGCGCCGGCGTAGCCCCCGCTCAGCGGCGAGCCGGCCACGGCAGCCCCGCTGCTCATGAGCAGCACGCGGCTTCCCGGGCGCAGCGGCTTGCGTAGCGCCTCCTGCAGCCAGTTGAACGTGAGGTGGACGTCGACCTGCCAGTTCTGCGAGAAGCCCTCCCAGGTCTGGTGATGGAAGGGCTGCAACGGCGGGCTGGCGCCCGCGACCACGGCGAGGACGTCGGGGTCGCGGCGGGCGATGGCGTCGGCGGCCACCCCCGGGTCGAGCGCGTCGGCGGCGAGGACGTCGATGGACGGGTCGGCGGCCGTGAGCTCGTCGAGCTCGGCCTGCCCGCGTGCGATCGCCAGCACCGAGGCGCCCGCCTCGCTGAGGCTGTGCGCGACTCCGCGGCCCAGCCCGCGGCTGGCCCCCACGACGATCGCGCTCTTACCGCTGAGTGTGGACATGATCTGTATCTCCTGTCTTGTGGATGCGCGGTCATCCCCGCGCGGGGAGCCCGAACCGCTGAGGCGCGGACGGGTCGCGGAAGCTCGTGATCTGGTCGATGAGATGGCCGCGGAGGGTCAGGACCTTCACGCTGTAGGGCGCGTAGACGCCGGACGCGTCGAGTCGGTAGGCGCCCATCGCCAGCTGGCCGCTGGCCGAGGTCGGCACCAGCCGCCAGCTCCGCGTGCCGTCGAGCGGACCGCGGGCAAGCCCGGCGACGACGGCGTCGCGGCCGCGCCACCAGGTGGCGGCCGGCGGCATCGCCAGCGTCGCGTCCTCGGTGAGCAGCTGCACGATCGCGTCAACGTCGCTGCGCGACCACGCCTCGACGTAGCGGTTGACGATCTCGCCGAGCCGCTCGTTGCCGAGCGAGCGCAGCGTGGCCTGCTGACTGCGCTCGGGGAGGCGCTCGTCCAGGGTGGCGTGCGCGCGCTGGAGCAGGCTGTAGACCGAGGCGGGCGTCGCCTCCAGCTGTTCGGCGATCTCCGCGCCCGAGAACCCCAGCACCTCACGGAGGATCAGCACGGCTCGCTGACGGGCGGGCAGGCGCTGCAGCGCGGCGATGAAGGCGAGCTCGATGGCCTCGCGCTGCTCGTAGCGGGCCTCCGGCCCGGCGGCCCCCTCGTCGGGCCCGAGCAGCGCGTCGGGATACGGCTCGATCCAGCCCGACTCGGCCAGCGCCGGTCCCACCGGGGCGTGGGGGTCTGACGCCGGCCCGTAGTCGATCGGCAGCACGCGGGCCGGCCGCCGCTCGATCATCCGCAGGCACACATTCGTCGCGATGGCGTAGAGCCACGAGCGCAGCGAGCTGCGTCCCTCGAACCCCTCCAGGCCGCGCCAGGCCTTGAGCAGCGCCTCCTGCACGGCGTCCTCGGCGTCCTGGACGGATCCGAGCATCCGGTAGCAGTGGGCCTGAAGCTCACGGCGGTGCGGCTCGAGCTGCTCGCCGAAGGTGTGCTCACCGCCGTTCATCGCTTCTGCCTCCACAGCGCGATCTCGCCGCCGGCCGGCGTCCGGATGACCGAGCGCCAGCCCGCCGGTCCCTCGCGCGGGCCGAGCAGGACCGACGCGCCGAGCCCCCGGGCGCGGTCGGTCGCGACATCCACGCGCTCGACCTCGACGTAGGGAAGCCATCCGGCCGTCGGCGTCCCGCACTCCACGATCCCGCCGTCGAGGCCGTCGCCGAGCAGCAGCGCCCGGTAGCTGCCCCACGGGCTCACGATCTCCTCGCAGCGCCACTGCAACAGCTCGCCGTAGAACGCGCTTGCCGCGCTCAGGTCATGCGTGTGCAGCTCCAGGTGTACAACCCGCGACGGGGTCATGGTCGGGCAGGGCCTCCAGCTCGTTTAGTGATGTAGACACGAGCCGGCGGCGAAATCCATCGCTCGCCGCGTCGGGTTCACGCGGGCGAGTCCAGGGTGCGAACGAACGCCGCTCCCGCGTCGAGCGTCTCGGCGAGCCGTTCGGCGTGGGCGCTGTGCACGAGCTCGCGTGCGGTCTGCGCCGCCGTCTCGAGGTCGTCGGCGAGGTGGGGGAGCGGGTAGCCGCGACTCCCCAGCACGTTGGCCAGCCACGCCAGCTGCTCCGGGAAGGACAGGGCTCCCTCGGCGTCGAGTGCGGCCCAGTTGAGGAGGTGCTGGTTGTCGTGGATGCACCAGTCGCGAGCGAGCTCGCCATAGCGCTCCACGTCCTCGGGGTGTCGGCGCAGGTGGCGTTCGCTGATCTCTCCGGCCAGCAGGCGCAGATCGAGCACCACGCCGTCGGGCAGCGTCGCCGTCACCGGTGGCGGGCTCCCGGAGGGCGGCACCGGCCGCCGGCTCATCGCGCGACGACCTCGTGGAGGCTGACCCATTTCATGGTCGGGACGCTAATTCGACCCGGCGCGCTTGATGAGGCCATCGACGGTCTCCATCGCCTCGGATATGCCGCTGCAGACCTGCACCTCAGCGCGCATCTGATCCTCGACGGTGAGCCCCCGTCCGCCGAGCATGAAGGCGGTGGAGGGCCGGAGCGCGCGCACCTCGTCGATCACCTCCAGCACGCTGTGTCTGCGTCCGGGCATCGTCGAGCTCAGGCACACGACGTCGACCTCGTGATGGCGCGCCGCGGTCGCGATCGTTGCGGCGGGCACGTCCCCGCCCAGCATGACGACGTCATAGCCGGCGTCGCGCACGAGGTTCTCCACCATGCGCAGGGCCACGACGTGCCACTCCCCGGCTGGGGTCGCCAGCATCACCCGGTGCCGCCGCCGGGCCCGCGCGACCCGCTGCGCCTCGCGCTGCAGCGCGAGGATGCGGACGGTGATCTCGGTGGCGATGTGCTCCTCGGCGACGGAGATCTGGCCGCGCTCCCACAGCTCGCCGATCAGCCACAGCGCGGGGGCGATGATCATCTCATCGATCGCGGCCGTGCCCAGGTCGGCGTCCATGGCTTCGCGAATCGCGATCTCGGCCGCGATTTCGTCGCCGGACACGAGCGCATCGGCATAGGCCCCCGCCAGCTCCGCCAGCCGTGACTGATCGGGCTTGTGCGGGTGGTTCTCCTGAGGGTGGCCCATCTGCTCCCATCGCTCCCGGGCGCCACCATACTGCGAGACCCCGGCTTATGCGGATTCTTAGCCGGGGCGCCAGCCGCTGGCGAGCAGCGACGCCGCGGGCGCGAACAGCGGCTCGGGGAGCGCATCCCACGCATACCAACCCCAGGCCTCGACCTTGTCGGGCTCGCGCACCTCGGGCTCGCCGTCGGCCTCGACCAGGTGATGGAGGGTCACGAAATGGAGGTTGGCGTCGGTGAACACGTCGCTGGTCCAGGCGACCGGCGTGACCGCGCGGGCGGTGAGCCCCGTCTCCTCGAGCAGCTCGCGACGGACGGTGTCGGAGGGGTGCTCGCCCGGCTCGGGCTTGCCGCCGGGAAAGGCGAACGTCCCCGCGCCGTGCGCACCGCGCCGGCGGCCAAGGAGGACTGCCCCGTCGCGCGCCACGATCGCGCTGGCCCCGACGAAGGGGCCGCTGGGGGCGGAATCGAGACTCACCGTCCGGCGTCCGCCCGGTCGGGCGCGGCGGCGTCGAGCAGGGCCCGGCCGTGGGCATAGGCCACACGCAGGTCCGCGCCGCGGTAGGCGAGCCGGGCGGCGCGCTCGAGGGCCGCGTCGGCGTTGACCGCGACGGTGTTCTGAAGGACGGCGAACAGAGGAAGATCGGACATCGAGTCCCCGTAGGCCACGCAGGCGCTGCGAGGCAGGCCTTGAGCGGTGCGCTCGGCCTCGGTGAGGCGGACCTTGTCGGCGGGGCTGAGGATCCCGGCGGGATCGATCGGGGCGGCGAACGGCGGCGCGGGCCACTGGGAGGCGTGGACCACGTCGATGCCGCGCTGGGCGAGGTGCTCGGCGAAGAAGTCGGGCGACATGGTGATGAGCATCGAGCGCTCGCCGCGCTCGCTGATGTCGGCGCAGACGGCCTCGATCCCGTCGATCCAGGGCGCCTCGGCGATGACCTCGTCGACCAGTTCGGCGGTGAGCTCCGCCCACAGCTCGCGCATCTCGACGGCGAAGTCGGCCGGGGAGATCTCCTCGGCGGCGAAACTGCGCTCGAGCTCGGCCAACGGCTCGAGCCGGCCGATGCGCCGCGAGATCTCGATCGCCGCGGTGGTGCCGCGTAGCAGGGTCCCGTCCATGTCGAACACGTGCAGAGCGGTCATCGCCGCTCACGATATCCGCGGGGCAGGTGGAGCTGGATTCCCGGCTGCGGCCCGTTTCTGACCGCAATCGGTGCGAGCGTGGCCACCATGACCACCACGCTCACACGCACATACCCCGAGGGTGTCCCCAGCTGGGTGGACACCGACCAGCAGGACCCGCAGGCCGCCCAGGAGTTCTATGGCGGGCTGTTCGGGTGGACGTTCACCACGGTGTCGCCTCCCGGCGCGCCCATCTACGCCATCGCCGCGCTGAACGGCCACGACGTCGCGGGGATGGGCCAGGCCGACGCCGGCCGGCCGGCCTGGAACACGTATGTCGCAGTCGACGAGGCGGACGCAGTCGTGGCGCGCGTCTCCGCGGCCGGCGGAGAGGTCACCGAGGACCCGGGCCAGGTGGGCCCGTTCGGCCGGTCGGTGAGCCTGCGAGATCCCACGGGCGTGCCCTTCCGCTTGTGGCAGGCCGGTGAGCACCACGGCGCGCAGGTCGTCAACGAGCCCGGGTCGTGGAACTTCAGCGACCTGCACACCGACGAGCCCAGCTCGATCGCCTTCTATGCCGAGGTCTTCGCGTGGTCAGTCGAGGACCTCGGGTTTGCGACCTTGATCCGTCGCCCCGGCTACGGCGACCACCTCGAGGCCACCGTGGACCCGACCATTCGTGAGCGCCAGGCCGGGATCGTCGCGCCCCCGGGCTTCGAGGACGCCATCGGGTGGGTGGCCCCGCTCGAGCCGCGGTTGGCCCCGCACTGGCACGTGAGCTTCTCGGTGGCGGATCGCGACGCCGCGGCGGAGACGGTCGAGCGCCTCGGCGGCGAGGTGCTCGCGACCGAGGAGACCCAGTGGACGCGCACCGCGCTGGTGCGCGACCCGCAGGGCGCGGTGTTCACCGCCAGTCAGTTCACCCCGCCGGACTGACGCCCACCCGATAGCGCACGTGTGTGGCGCGCGGGGAGTGGATCGTTTCGATGGGCTCGAGCCGGAGGTCGGTGAGCCCCTCAAACGGAGACTCCCCGCCGCCCAGCACCACCGGCGCGATGTCGACGACGAGCTCGTCGATCACTCCGGCCGCCAGCGCCTGGCGGATCGTCGAGGCGCCGCCCGCGATCGAGACGTCGCGCTCCCCGGCCACCTCGCGCGCCTGGGCATAGGCGGACGCGAAGCCGTCGGTGACGAAGTGAAAGGTCGTGCCGCCCGCCATCGGGATCGGGTCATGGGGATAGTGGGTGAGGACGAACACCGGCGCGTGGTACGGCGGGTCGTCACCCCACCAGCCTCGCCAGTCCTCATCCCAGTCGCCGCGGATGGGCCCGTACATGTTGCGGCCCATCACGAAGGCCCCGCGCGGCCGGAGCAGTTCGGCGGTGAGCGCCGCGTCGGCCTCGTAGGGGTCGTCGGTGATATGCCACTGGTGCACCCGGAGGCCGCCGGCCCCGAGCGGGTTGTCGCGGTCCTGGCCGGGCCCGGCCATGAAGCCGTCCAGGGACATGGAGAAATGCGCTGTGGTTCGTGTCATGCCCTACAGACTGACGGTTGCGCCGAAACTCATCGCCTACCGCCAGCCTGCGGGCGTGGGGGAGGCGATCTCGGCGGTCCCTCGCGTCGCCCTCCGTCGGCGCCGCGACTGCAGCGCGCGAGCGGCGGCGTACGAGCCGTAGACGACCAGGATCGCCGCGACCTCAAGGGCGTGCGTCACCACACGAGGCGCGCTCGGCGGGCCAGGACCCGATCCAGGTCGCCGCTGGCGGCGACGAGGGCGAGCAGGCCTGCGCGCATGGCGTCGAGCCCGGCCGCGCCGAGCTCTGCCTCGAGCTCGCGTTCGAGCTGCTGGCTGGCGGCCAGTGCGGTGGCTCGGACCGTCTCGCCCTTAGCGGTGAGGCGCAGATGGCGGCTGCGGCGGTCGCCCGGGACGGCCGCCCGCGCGACGAACCCGGCTCGCTCGACGTCGTCGGCCAGGGCACTGGCCGACTGCTTGGTGACGTCGAGCATCTCCGCCAGCCGGGTGATGGTGGGCTGCTCGGCGGCGACCGCACGGATCACGAATCCGAACGAGGGGCGCATGCCCTCGATGCCGCGGTCGTCCATCGCCGCGGCCAGCCGCTCGGTGAGCGTGCGGTAGGCCGCGGCGAGCAGGATCGCGAGATCCGGGGCGTCGGTCACTGGGCCCACGGGATCGGGAACGGGTCCCCATCGCCGATGCGGGCCTGCCCGCCGGCGGCCATGCAGCAGATCGCGGTGAAGCGCTCGGGCCCGGCGTTGCTCAGGCGAAAGGCGACATCCGGCGGGACGCAGATGGCGTCGCCGCACCCGATCCGGTGGCGCCGGCCCTCCATCTCGAAGGTGGCCTCACCGCTCAGGACGATGAACACCTCGTCGTGGGTCAGGGCGTGCTCCGGGCTGGCGGTTCCGGCCTGGAGCGCGACCTGCCAGGCGGCCACGGACTGCGAGCCGCGGGTGGGCGACCCGTACCCCGTGATCAGCGTCCCGCCCTCGCCGAACTCGGGCGCGTCAGAACGGCGGATGACTGTCTCGGTCATGGTGTGCTGTACCTCCGGTCGTGGAGGCATCAGTATAGTCAGTCAAGGCTGACTGTCAAGGCTGCCTGACTATCGTTCGGCTTGTGTGTGTGTACAACCCGTTGTGCGGCATTGCCTGTGCCTCGGCGCCTGGGCTAGATTCGCGCGATGCCGGGCGTGAGCGACAGCAGGCCGGGGACGGGCAGGTGGGCGGCGCTCGCCGCCGTGTGCCTGCTCTTGGCGATGCCCGCGTCGGCCCAGGGGCGCAAGCTCTATATCAATGTGCAGCTCAGCCAGGCGTACGTCGCCGGCCAGCCGGCCGGCGCGCGATCGCAGTCGACGGCAACCGTGTCGGCCTACTACCGGACGACCACGGAGGCGCTGTCGGCGGGCGACGGGACGCTTCAGCTCACGCCGAGCGCCACACGGGGAACGTTCACGGCCCGTCTGAGCAACCCGGTGGTGGGCGTGCCGCTTGACTGCAGCTGGCGCGGGGTGCCCGGCGACGGTCACCGACTCGCCCAGCTCCAGGACGGCACGCCGTTCGCCCACGCGTTATCGGTCCAGTGGCCCGGCTATCCCGCCATGTGGGACCAGACCCTGAGCGGCTCCTCGACAGGGCACTGCCTGGCCGCATTCACGAGCGTCCCGCTCCAGGGCGAGGTCAGGTGGGCGCTCGGGTCGGCGGGCGGCACGGGCGGCGGCAACCACTTCATCTTTGCCGCGGTGCCGCGCAGCATGGCCGTCGAGCGCGGCGCCTCGAGCGCGGCGGTCACGCCGATGACGATGACCTCGCTGCTCACCCGCTCAGATGGGGCCAGCTACGCGGTGAGCGCGCAGGGCTTCCTGGTCGACAGCACGGTGCCGTTTGCCGGGCACCGCGACGTGCTGGCGGCTCCGTCGGTCTCCGGCGCCAAGCTCTCCGCTCCCATGGGCGTCGGCGCGCTGCGGCGGCTCGGTCTCGAGGTCGTGCCGCGGCGGATCCCTCGGGGATGCATTGCGGGCCAGAAGCGTCGGCGCGGCCAGCGCTGCCCGTGACCGTGGTGGCGCGACCTCGCCCCGCGGTGGCTCACCCGCCGCGCTGGACCACGCGGACCCGCGTCGTGAAGCGCTTGGCGACGAGCGCCCACGCTTGGAGCAGCCCGTTGTCCAGCGACTTGTCGGGCGGGACGATCGCGTCCTGAGCCACCACCGGCGCGGGGCAGGCGAAGTAGCCGGGCTCGCAGGGGTGGACGACGAGGCCGGGGCGGATCTGATTGGCGTGGATCTCCAGAGCGTGCGGCTTGCCGAATACCGGGAAGCGCGAGAAGTAGCCGGTGAGCAGCCGCACGGTCGGCGTGCGGGTCAGCGCGAAGGACTGGACGCGGTAGCCGCTCACGCTCAGCCGCGCGAAGCGCCGGTCCCGTGCCGCGTTGGTCAGCGCGAACGGCGTCTCGTAGGCGGCCTGGCGAAACTGCACCGTCGGGGCGTCGAGGCCGGCGGTCCCGAGATCGGGCTTATCGGGAGTGAGGGGGATGAGGCCGTAGCGATCACCCTGGTATCTGACGGCCACAGGCAGCAGCGCCGTCGTCGCCTCGGAGGGGCGCGCGAACGCGCCGATCACCGCCTCGGATCCGTCTTGGGCGTAGTCCGCGTAGGCCGTCGCTCCGGCCGACAGCGTTTCCCACTCGGCCGCGCGTGAGCCCACCCCCTGTGGCCGGAAGTCCAGCTTGAGCGTGAGCCTGCCCCCGACGACGTCGTAGATACGCAGGTCGTCGGAGCGCGGCTGGGGCCCGACCCCTTCAGCGGCGCCCTGGTTGAACTGCGCGGCCGTCGGCAGATCCTGGACCACGATGAGCCACGAAGGCTGATCGGTGGAGTGAAACGGGACCCGCTCGTCCACGATGACGTGGCCGCCGCCCGGGCCCGCGGCGGCGAGCAGCTCGCCCGTGGTCTGCTCGATCTGCTGGCTGATCGACGCGGGTTTGACGAGGTTGCCCCTGGCGGCGACGATGGCCCCGATGACGATCACCACGAGCAGCGCCCCCAACAGCCCCAGGAACGGCGGGTCGCGCAGCACCCCATGGGTGCCCACCACCGGCGGCGTCGCGACGTCGTCGGCGTCGCCTGGCGCGGCGGGGGCGAACGCCGAGAGCTCGACGATGCGGGCGTCCTGGGCGAGGGCTCGCGCCGCCTCGCTGTTCTGCCCGGAGCCGGTGACCAGCGCCGTCCACTCCTCGCTGCGCACGGTCGCCACGATCCGCGCTGACGGGCTGCTGTTCGTCTGGGCGCTCTCCACCGAGCACGCATCGAGGACCTCGGTGAAGCGGTCCAGCCCGTCGAGCCACAGGCACAGCTCGGGATGCGAGAGAGGCAGGTCCACGCCCCCGTCGAGGAGGGAGTGCAGCGACGGAGCGTCGAGTGGGATGACCGCGGGCACGTCGGGCAACTCGGTCGCGGCGGCGTGGCTGGCCGCGCGCGACTTCCCGCAGCGGGCGGGCCCGTGCACGATCACCGTCCGGGCGTTGCGCATCGCGTCGGCAAGCGCAGCGTCCTCCCCGTCGCCGCGCGGCTGATATCGGACCCGCCGCCCGTCACCGTCGTGTGCCGGAAACACGCCAAGCGTGGAGAGCCGCGCGCTCCCGAGCGGCTCCGGGGGCCACACCCGGAGCGCCGCCTGCACCGCGGCGCGGGCCCGCAGGAACGAGACCAGCCGCTGGCCACACGCGGTGAGGACCCCGATGCCGACCGCGATGAGGATCTTCCCGGGCGTGGTCAGGCTCAATGAGTCGGCGACCTGCGGGATGAGCAGGGCGATGAACGTCAGGATGGCGCCGGCGCCCGTGGTCAGGGTCGCCGCGCGACGAGCGCGCGAGTTCATGCAGCACGCACCAGAACCACGTCCCCCGGCCCAGGGTTCATGGGCGCATTCTCCTGCGCCGATACGGCACATGCAACAGAAGCGGCGCTCGCGGCACACGCGGCGTAGAGTCGGGGGCATGCCGCGCACCCCGCTTGACATCGCCGAGCAGATGGCGTGCGCCGACGTCCTGCACAGCCGCTTCGAGGCACTCCCGGGCACCGCGACCATCGACGACGTGCGCCGCTGGTTCGCCGCCAGCTCGCACCGCAAGATGGCGTTTCTGGCCGACGATGACCGTTACGTAGGCTCGCTCACCCGCGATGACGTCGCCGAGCCCGCCGACGCCGGTCGCCCCGCGGCGGACCTGGCCCGCCCCGGCCCCACCGTCGCGCCCGAGGCACCGGCGCGCAGCGGCCATGAGCTCGCCGTCGCCGGCGGCGCGCTGCGCGTCCCCTGCGTCGACCGCGAGGGCCGCCTGCTCGGCGTCGTCGCGGTGACCGACGACCTCGCCGGCTTCTGCGGCTGACGGCGGCCGCGGTGCTCCGGGCTCTGATCATCTTCGCGCCGATCGCCGGGCTGCTCACGATCACCCCCGGTGCCGCGACCGCGCTCATCGTGCGTAACGCGCTCCGCGGAGGCCGGCGTCACGCCTTCTGGACCAACGCGGGCAACTCCGCTGGTGTCCTGGTGTGGGGGTGCTGCGCGGCGGCCGGCGTAGCCGCGGTCGTCGCCGCCTCGGCGACCGCGTTCGACGCGGTCAGGGTTGCCGGGGCGGTCGTCCTCGTGGTCATGGGTGCGCGATCGCTGCTGGGACGGGGCCACCGGCCGTTGCACGGCGACGGCCCCGACCCGGCCGAGGTGTCAGACCGCCAGGCGCTGCGCGACGGTCTGGTCACGAGCCTCGCCAACCCCAAGCTGGCGGTGTTCTTCGTCGCGCTGTTCCCGCAGTTCGTGCCGCGCGGGACGCCAGCGCTGCCGGCCACGCTGGCCATGGTGTGCGTGATCCTGGCGTTTGACCTGGTCTGGTACTCCGTGCTCGCCGCGCTCGTCGCACGGGCCCGGCGACAGTTCGTCGAGGGCGGCTGGGCGCGACGCTTCGAGCGCATGACCGGGGCCGTCCTGGTCGGGCTCGGCGTCCGTCTCGCACTCGAGCGCCGCTGATCTCAGCGCGTCGCGCTTTACGGCGCCCGGAGTGGCGCGCACTCCGGCTTAGCCGGACTGCGGAGGACCACCGTCGACCGCCCGGGCTGGGTCGCGGTCACCGACCAGAAGCTGCACCGGTCCAGATTGGTCGCGAACGACACCGTGAAGCGGCCGCTGCGGTTGGCCAGCGGGTTGCGGTTCACCGTCCCTCGGTCGACCAGGACCAGGTGGACGCGGACGCGCGGCCGGAAGCCGCGGCCCGAGACGGTCACCGGGTTGCCCTTGACGAACGCCAGGTGAGCGACCGGTCTGGCGCCCGCTCCGGATGCCTTGGACAGGATGAGCGCTCCGAAGGCGAGGAGCGCGAGCGCCACGACCGACAGCGCGGCCCGGCGGGGGGATAGGGCCAACGGGATCTGCATGGACATCACCTCTTCGTGCTCACAACGGTACCGGACGGCTGTGGGCCCGGGCGCGCGCCCGGGCCCACGATCCGCTTGGGTCAGTGACCGTTACCTGAGGGCACGTTCACCGTTGCGGAGAACGTGTCCTCGTCGTTGGCGACCTGACCGTTGGCCTCGGTCGCGCCGCACAGGGTCGGGGGTGTGCCCGGCACCGCGGTGCCAGGACACACGAACACGTCCTGCGAACGCGTGTCAGACCAGATGGGATGCGCTTGGTCGATCGCGGCCAGGCCGACGTAGTCGCCGTAGAACTGGCCGCCCGCGGGGCCCTCGAACTCGGTCGGGGCCGGCATCGAGCTGCTGGTCACGCGCACCTGCCCGAAGTGGGCCAGATCCGAGCTCCCGGACAGGCTGAAATCCGAGGAGCCGTTGGTCTCGTCGTGGCCGTACTGGCGGTCGTAGTAGTCCACCGCGAGCTGGCCATTGCGCGTGAAGGCGCTCCACTGCCAGAACTGGTCGGTCTTGGCCTGGGCCCGGGACTGCGTGACCACCAGGCCCTGGCGAGGATCGCTGGACGTGGCGAACGACGCGCCGGCGTCCTTGGACACCGCCAACATGATCTTGTTGGCGCAGCCGCCGGCCGTCTTGACACCGTCATAGGTCGGGTTGCCGCTGTCAGGCGAGAAGCCCGTCGGCGTGCACCCGTTGCTCTCGTTGGAGTCGGGGTTGATGTAGGACCCGAAGGCAACGGTGACCTTGCTCGCGTTGTGCGGATCGACCTGGCCCGACGGGTAGTTCGTGGCTCGGAAGTCCGAGATGGTCGAGCTGCCCTTCTCGGGCACGCAGGCTCGGCCCGGATCCGCGCCGTCACCCTGGTAGGTGTCACAGTCAGGCAGGTCGTAGTAGTTGGTGACCTTCACCGGCGCGGAGAACGTCTGGCCGCCGTCGGTCGACTTGGACAACAGCACCTGGTAGTTGTTGTTGGTCCCGCTCGTCGGTTGGTTGTTGAAGTTGTTGTAGGCGACGTACAACGCGCCGTCAGGTCCCACGAACGGGTCGGAGAACTGGTTCGCGTTGCATCTCCCTTGGGTCGTTGCGGCGCCGAACGTGTTCGTGCAGTTCGGGCTGTCCTTGCTCACCAGGACGCGGTTGGAGAACGTCTCGCCGTAGTCGGAGGAGTGGACCTCGTAGATGTAGGCGGTGCCGTCAGCGGCGAACTCGGTCCAGGTCACGTAGATCCGGTCCCGGAAGGGACTGCGCAGGTTGTCGTCAACCGCCATCAGCGCCTTGTCCTCCAGCACGCCGGCGGTCCCGTTGGGATCGAAGAACACCGTCGTGTAGCGGCCCGGGAAGTTCCAGGACGCTCCATCGTTCTGGGTCGAGC
This sequence comes from uncultured Actinomycetota bacterium, assembly GCA_963708835.1. GTDB lineage: Bacteria > Actinomycetota > Thermoleophilia > Solirubrobacterales > Solirubrobacteraceae > Palsa-465. Next base: position 1,648,853 of record CAVPUB010000007.1, read on the forward strand.
GGAAGATGGTGAACGAGCTGGACAGATCGGGGTTCGGTGAGGCGGCGGTGCCGCGGTTGAACAGCTGGCAGCTCATGTAGGCGTTACCGCGCGTGTCCCAGCCGAGCGAGGTGTCGCCACCGCCCTGCCAGTACTCCCGGGCAAATCCGGCCGGGCCCGTGGTGAAGCCGTTGGGCACGGTCGAGTCCGCCCACGTGCGGCCCTTGTCAGTCGAGAAGTGAGCGCCACAGGTACCGTCGCCGCGGATGTAGTTGTTGTCACTGGCGACGATGTTGCTGGGGTCCATCGGATCCTGGCTGATCGCGGGCTCATTGTTGGCCTGGCCACGACCCTGAAGGCTGGGGTCGGTGACGTTGAGGCAGTTCTGGTTGACCTTCACGTTATTGCCCAGGCGCGTGGAGCACTGGCCCTGGCGAGACGGGAAGTACGTCGCGATCCCAGCGGCGCCGCCCTGGGCTGATCGGAACGATTGCGGCGGCGTGAACGGGGCGCCATCGGGGCCGGCGCCCTGGTCCGGATCTCCCTGGCCCGGACCGGCGATCCTCGGCTGGCGCCCCTGCCCGGCGGAGGCCGGGTTGAGCGCGGTGGCCAGCGTCTGAGAGATGATCCGCCTCTGGATCTTGTTCAGGCGCCCGTAGCTCAACGGTCTGCGAGCGTTCGCCGGGGACTGGGCGAGCAGCAACACGCAGACGGCCCCGACAACGCCGGCAAGCGCCAGCGGCAGGGCAACACGACGTATCGACATCATGCAACTCCTCGTGGGATGCGGGTCTGATCCAGCGCCCGAGGCGCAGCTCCTCACCGGCCCACGGCCAAGCGAGTCCTCGCAGACCTCACGCCCGTGCGCTGTGCGGCGTGACGCGGCCGAAATCCCTGCTGTCCTCCCTCCTTTCGATCGCCTCCTGGGCAGCGGTCGCGGGCGGGAGCCTATACGTCTGGCCGCGCCGAATCCAGGACCGGCGTCAGCTGCGCAACGAGGGCGGCTGCGCCACCGCCGGCTCCTCGGCGGGCAGTGGCAAGAGGAGCGGCACGCCCTGGTAGGCGTCGAGCTCGAGGCTGAAGCTGCACAGGTCGTCGACGGCGGCGATCTGCTGGGCGCGGAAGAGGTCGATGACCTTGGCCGTCGGGAGCAGGTGCTCGGAGCGGATCGTTCCGACCACGGCCTCGGGGCCGAAGTTGAGCACGGTCACCTGGAGGTTGGCGTTCTCCAGCCGGTGCACCATCACCAGCAGCGAGCGATGCGACACGCCCGGCACGTCGATCTGCGTGGCCATGGGGATCCGGTAGCGACGGCGGATCCGGATGATGCGCCGCAGCCGCCGCGCGAACGACGAGCGGTCGTTGAGCTGTTCGGGCAGCGTGCCGTACAAGCTCTGGGCCCGCGGCAGGCCGCCCTCCGAGCGCTGCGCCTTGGCGTTGGCGCCCATGAGGTCGTGGGCGCCGCGGTTGATCCAGCGCGTGTCGCCGTCGGCGATCAGGTCGGCCACCTGGGTGGGGTCGGTGGTGAGCATCCCCATCAGGTCCCAGCCCGAGAGGGCGAACACGCCGGGTTGGAAGGCGTTGTACATCGCCAGCAGCAGGTGGATGCGCTTGACCCGTTCGACGTCCTCGTCGGACATGGCGCCGGGATCGGGGATGCGGAGGATCGCGCTGATCGCCGAGGCGGTCGTGCAGGCGATCCCGTTGGTGGTGAACGGCCGGTTGTAGGGCACCTCCGGCCCGGTGAGCGCGGCGGTGAGCTCGCCGCGGACTCGGATGGCCAGCTCGCCTCCGGTGGTCTCCCGGCCGCCATAGGTGAAGACGTCGTCGCGGTGGCGGGTGGCGAAGTGGACGAGCTCGTGGGTGAGCTCGTCGTGGTTCTGCAGCGCGTGCACCAGGGAGGCCGAGTCGATCCCGAGCTGAAGGGCCTGGTTCATGGTCAGGCGAAGGAACTCGGTGTCGCCCATGGCCAGCGCGTGGTGGTAGGCCGGGCGGTTGACGAAGTCATAGGACAGGTCGGCGCCTGACTCGCCCATCGTCCGGATGTCGTCCATGGTGAGGTTGAGCTCCTGGAAGGAGAAGCCCCCCATCTTGCGGACCATGCTGGAGATGAGCTGGTTGGCCGCCTCGGACAGCGGATGGCCCTCCGACCACGCCGGGCGGTCCTCGGCGCTCTTCTCGACCCCGAGGAACCCGTTGGCGTCGAGTCGCAGCGCGCCCGAGCCCAGGTCCGCGAGCGAGTGCAGCGCGTCGCCGATGACCAGGCGCATCCCGGCGAACGACGGGTCCAGCCAGTTGATCGACGGCTGCCCGGCCTTGAAGTAGTGCAGGTACACCCAGCGCCGCTCGACGCCGTCGACGCCGGTCACCGCGCGCGTCGCGGACCAGTTGGTCTCCTTGACGCCGGGCTCGTAGAAGATGACCCGCTGGAGCTTGCCGATGATGTAGCCGGCCGCCTGGAGCTTGGCCTCGGACTCGAGGTCGAGGTTGGCATAGTCGCGCCCGTCGGGAACGTCGGGCAGCATGTGCCAGTCCTGGGGGTCGATCGAGACCATGTGGTAGATCCCCGGGTAGTCCTGGTAGCCCATCTCGGCGAGGCGGAAGTCCGCTCCCTTGCCCGTGTGGCCCGGGACGATGTCGTCGATCACGGTGCCGTTGTGCTCGCCGGCCACGAGGCACAGGGCGCGGAACTGGTCCTCGGTCCCGAACATCGGGTCGACCTGCATGCTGATGCGGTCGAAGTGGCCGTCGACCGAGCCGGTGGGGCTCCAGCCGTTGATGCCGCCCGCCAGTTTCACCGGCCCGGTGTGGACGGCGTCGATGCCGATCTCCTGAAACGCCCGCCACAGCTCGGCGTCGGCCAGACCCGACAGGAACGACTCGCCGCTGCGGGTGATGAACGACAGGGGGTAGGCGGTGAACCACACCGCCGCGCGCTCGACCGCGGCGCGCGGGTCGGGATCGGCGAACGGGTTCTGCCACATGCTCCCCTGACCCGAGAGCTGAGTGGCCAACGCCTGGGCGTCGTGCAGCATCGACTGCTCGACCAGCCACTTGACGTAGGAGTCGTTGGTCCCGTCGGTGGCGCCCGAGAGGCCGGAGCGGATGATGTCGCGCAGCACCCGGCGCGCCGACGGCCGCAGCCGGCGCGGCCGCGCCGGATACAGGTGCTCGTCGTAGGTGATCTCGGGGATGAGGCGGTGCTCTTCGGTCGGTGGGCCGAAGAGATCGCCGATCGCCGGACCGGTGCGGTCTCCGATCTCGCTCATGCCGTCATGCCTACCCTTCCGAGAGCACATCGTGACAGCGACCGGCCGTTCAGGGAGGACCGGGTAGTCCTGAGGCGGCGTCCTCAGCCGCCCGCCGTGCGCAGCGGCGAGGTGTCCCCGACCGACCACCTGTGGCCGAAGGGATCGTGGAAGCCGCCCTGGCGGTGGGTGCCCCACGGCAGCTCGTGAGCGGTCACCGGCGAGCCCTGAAGCGCCCCCGCCGCGACGGCCCGCTCGATGAAGGCGTCGGGATCGTCGACGAAGACCTCGACGCGCACGCTGGTCTGGCCGACGCGGTCGGGGCTGTTCTCGGTCGGATTGTCCGGGTTGGCCTCGTGGAGAAAGAACGGGGCCCCGGCCACCTCCAGCCCGGCGACGCCGCCCAGGTCCCACAGGACGTCCGCCCCCAGCGCCTCGCGATACCAGCTCACGGCGGCGCCTCCGTCGGGGACGATGAGCATCACGGAGATCCGGAGCCCGCCCGCAGTCGCGCCGCCGCGCTGCGGTGCGGCGTGCAGCGCCGGGCCCGCGGTGCCTCCCCACTCCTCCGGCGCCACGTCGGCGATGGACTGCGAGAAGCACCAGCGGTGCCCTCCGAGATCCTCGGCGGTGTACTGGCGCTCGCCGTAGGGGAAGTCACGCGGGTCGTGGAGGATCGTGGCGCCGCGCGCCCGGGCGTGGGCGCAGTGGGCCTCGGCGTCGTCGACGCGCACGACCATCGAGATCGGCCCCGGCAGCGCCCTGGACGTGCGGGGCTCGGTGATGGCGATGGTGCCGCCGGCGAACGAGAGCTGCGCGCGGTGATCGCCGGCGTGCCAGCGCTCCGCCAGGCCGAACACGTCACAGAGCCAGCGCCTGGCCTCGGTCACGTCCTCGTAGACGAGCTCGGGAATGATCGTGCACGGGGGCATCGTGCGGTTGTCCACCGGGTCGGCCGGACTGTCCGCCCGTGCCGGGGGGTGCGCGGCGATCCCGACCAGGTTGCCGGCGGGATCCGTGAACGCGGCCAGGGTGCGCGGCCCATCGGGAGTGGGCTCCTGGCGGAGCACGGCCCCGGCGCTCTGCGCCCGCGTGAGCGTCTGCGCCACGTCGTCGACGTGCATCCACATCACGGCGCCCGCGTCGGGCGCCGGAGGGCGATCGTCGATCCACTGCCCGATGAGCCCCGGCGCCTCGAAGCCTGATGCCGGCGGATCCACGCGCCAACCGAAGACGCGCTCGTAGAAGCGCGCCGACGTGGTGATATCCGTCGCCGGAAGCTGCAGATAGACGGGTTGCCCGTGTGCGAACATGCTCCGACTAATCTTGACAGTGATGTCAAACTTAGGTGACAGGCCGGTGCGCGCCGACGCACGCCGGAACGTCGAGCGGATCCTGGCGGTCACGACCGAGCTGATCGCCGCCGACCCCGGGGTCAGCATGGAGAGCGTGGCCGCGGCCGCGGGCGTGTCGCGCGCGACCCTCTATCACCACTTCGGCAGCCGCGACGCGCTCATGGACGCGCTGACTGACCAGTCGATCGGCGAGGTCGCGGCAGCGCTTGCGGCGGCCCGCTCGGATGAGGGCATGGCGGCGGAGGCGATGGAGCGGGTGCTGCGAGCGGCGTGGCAGGTCATCGGCCGCTACCGCGGGCTGGTCATCGTCAACCAGCGCCTGGCGCGTGCCGAGCTGCGTGCCCGGCTCGCCCCCGCGCTGGCCCCGGTGCGGGCCGTGCTCGCGCGAGGACAGCGCGAGGGAGCGTTCGATCCCGAGCTCCCGACCGAGTGGCTGTTGAGCACCGTCATCGACCTCATCCACGCCGCCAGCCGTCAGGTGACCGCCGGCGCGATGGATGCGGACTCGGCCGAGCGGGCGCTGCTGCGGACGGCCGCCGCGATGCTCGCCTCACACCGCGTGATGCGCGGCACGCGACATAGACTGCGCCCGTGAGTACGGCGGCGCGGACGAACGTTCGGCTCGCGGAGCTGGTGGCGACGCTGTCGCTCGGGACAGACCTGGGCATGGCCCAGCCCATGGAGCACGCGCTGCGCCAGTCGCTGATCGCGCTGCGCCTGGGCGAGCGCCTCGGGCTCGACGAATCAGAGCGCGTGGTCGTCTACTACGTCGGCCTGCTGGCGTGGGTGGGATGCCACGTCGACGCCTACGAGCAGGCGAAGTGGTTCGGGGACGACACCGTGTTCAAGGGCGAGGCTCGCCAGGTCGATATGGGGCGGCCGCTGGCGGCGGGCGCATTCGTCCTCGGGCACGTCGGCTCCAACCGGCCGCTCATCCAGCGTGCGCGAACCGGGATCGCCTTCATGGGCGACGGCCGGCGCGCGGTCCAGGACATGGTGGAGAACCACTGGGCCGCCACCAACGAGCTCGCGGCCGGGCTCGAGCTCGGCGACGAGGTGCGAGACAGCCTCTACCAGACCTTCGAGCGCTGGGACGGCAAGGGCGCGCCCGCGGAGGCGAGGGGCGCACAGATCCGGGTGGCGGCACGGCTGGTGAACCTCGCCGACGTGGTCGAGGTCTTTCACCGCGCGGGCGGGATCGACGCGGCGATCGCGGTCGCGCGCGAGCGCAGCGGCACCCAGTTCGACCCCCGCCTCGTAGAGCTGTTCTGCGCCCAGGCCCCGGCGCTGTTCGCCGATCTCGACGCGGCGGCGAGCTGGGACGCCGTGATCGCGGCGGAGCCGGCGTTGGCGGTGGTTCTGTCCGACGAGCAGCTCGACACGTCGCTGGAGGCGATCGCCGACTTCGTCGACATCAAGTCACCGTGGACGATCGGCCATTCGCGCGGGGTTGCCGAGCTGGCGGCCGAGGCGGCTCGCGGGCTCGGGCGCTCAGACGACGACGTCATCCTGGTGCGCCGGGCCGGGCTGCTCCACGACCTCGGCCGGCTGGGCGTATCCAACGCCATCTGGGACAAGCGCGGCCCCCTCACAGCGCCCGAACTCGAGCGCGTGCGCCTGCACCCGTACCTCACCGAGCGGATGCTGGCGTCATCGGCCGGGCTGGCACCGCTGGGGGCGATCGCCGTCCAGCATCACGAGCGCCTCGACGGGTCGGGTTACCCACGCGGACTGACGGGCGGCGCGATGACCGCGCTGGGCAAGGTGCTGGCCACCGCGGACGCCTACCACGCGATGACCGAGCCACGCCCCCATCGCCCGGCGCTCACTGCCGATCAGGCGGCGACCGAGCTGCGCGCCGGCGTGAGCCGATCGCGGTTCGACGCCGAAAGCGCCGACGCAGTCCTGCGCGCGGCCGGTCACGCGGTCAAGCGGCGGCGCAACCTGCCCGCCGGGCTGACGCCGCGCGAGGTCGAGGTGCTGAGGCTGCTGGTGCGGGGGCTGTCCTATAAGGAGATCGCGCAGGAGCTGGTCATTTCGCGCAAGACGGCCGGCGCCCACGTCGAGCACATCTACGCCAAGCTCGGCGTGTCCAATCGGGCTCGCGCCAGCCTGTTCGCCATGAAGCACGGCCTGATGGGCGGCGATTGAGGCAAAAGATGGGGAAGATGCCCCATGTGTTCGGGGCCGCGCCGCCGTACCGTGCGCGAAACGACCGTATGGAGGGTGTTGTGGCGACGAAAATGCTGGTCAACCTGGCCACCGGGCTGGAGGATTCCGAGCGGGTCACGGTGGCCTTCCTGGTGGGCGGGGCCGGCCTGCAGAAGGGCAGGAAGGTGGCGATGTTCCTCACCAAGGAGGCGGTCCGCCTGGCCCTGCCCGGTCATGCCGAGGCGGTGGCGTGCGACGGGTGCCCCCCGCTGGCGCGGCTGTTCGAGCAGTACCTGGACGGCGGCGGCGAGTTGCTGGTGTGCCCGATCTGCTTCAACGCCCGCCGGCTGGACCAGGCCGATCTGGTCGCCAACGCGACGCTCTCCGGCGCAACCCCGATGCTCGACTGGATGGGTGACGATGACACCGACGTCTTCAGCTACTAGCTCGCGGGCCGAGCTCTTGGGCCCGGCCTTCGCCCACGCGCTGGCGCGCGCCGACTTCGCCCAGGTGATGGAGGTCCTCTGTCCGGACATCGAGTTCGGGGCGCTTACCCCGCGACGCGCGTGGGAGGCGCAGACGGCCGAGGAGACCCTGCGCATCCTGCGCACGTGGTTTGACGACACGAAGGTCGTCGACGACGTGGTGGGGGTCCGCACGGACGTCGTCGGCGACCGTCACTGCGTCACCTACCGCTTTGCCGGGGACTATCCGGAGGGGCGCTTCGTCATCGAGCAGCACGCGTACTACACCGAGCGCGACGGCGCGATCGGCTGGATGCGGGTGCTCTGCTCGGGCTTTCGCCCCGTTGCCTAGCCGGTACCCGCGGGTCCCGCCGCCGCCCGAGGGTTCGCCGCCGCCCAGAGAGGTTCGCCGCCGCTCAGCCAAGGACGGCGAGACCGGCCTGCGCCACCTCCATGTCCTGGGTGTAGTGCCCACCGCTCACGCCGATGGCGCCGACGACCTTGCCGCCGACGGTGATGGGGTAGCCGCCGCCGAAGATGACGAGCCGGTCGATGCCGCCCACCGCTCCGGCGGCCAGCGGCGGATCGTCCTTGATGAACCCGTGCCACCCGTCGGTGGGCATGCCGAAGCCAACGGCGGTGTAGGCCTTGTCCTGCGCGATCTGCACGCTGAGCAGGGCCGCGCCGTCCATCCGGCTGAACGCCTTGAGCACGCCCGACTCGTCGCACACGGCGATGTTCATGGGGACACCCATGTCCGCCGCCTTGACCTCGGCCGCGGCCACGATCCGATGCGCCAGGTCACTGCTCACGCTCGCCTTCTCGAACACGTCACTCACCGTTGAACCTCCTTAGTTGTGGGGCTTGTCCTGGCCGGCGAAACGCTGCTCGAGCTCGCGGATCTCGCCGATGCCGATGAAGTCCAGAAACGCGTCGAAGTCCAGCATGTCCGGCAGGACCTCGATCGGCGTCCCGCGGGCCTTGATCTCGGCGAGCACCGCGCGCATCACCGCCGTTGCCGTCAGCAACGTGCTGAGAGGGAAGATGACCAGGCGATAGCCCAGACCGCGCAGGAAGGCGTGTGTCACAGGCGGGGTCCGGCCGATGATGAGGAACTCCGGACGCTGGCGCGCGGCCACCGCGGCGGCCACCCCGGCGCCCTCGAACTCGTGGACGGTCCGGATGACGTTGAGCGCGTTGCCGTAGCCGGTGTCGGCGTCCGCGATCACCGGGACGCCGACGGCCGAGGCGATCCGCCGTGCGTTGTCGGCCATCTCCGTGAGGGTGAGGAGCCCGACGTCGGGACGGCCCAGGCGCCCCGCGGCGGTGCCGAACCCGGTCATGTACACCGCGGGGAAGCCGGCCTCTTCGATCAGACGCGCGCCCAAAAGGGTCATAGCAACCGGGCGCGAGAATCGTGTCACCGGTGCCCATCAGCGCGGCGAGGCGGGAGGGGCCACACGATGAGTCGCCGAGAAGAGGTGACACTACTCACTCACCGTGTCAGTGCAAAAAAAATGGGCGTAGGTGTGACCCGGAGCACACGTGGGATAAAGCTCCTCCGAAGAGTTACTCTGCCGTGTGGCGAACCTTACATCTCCTGGCTCGCTCTTCGCTTTGTCAGGCACCTACGCCCAAAAAGAACCCTATGTGTCGGGGCCGTCACAAGTCAATCCCCACCTGATCACAAATTGTCCCAAATACCGGGGTTAACGTGTGATACGGCGCTGCTTTCCGGTCCTCCATAACCGGTGGGCGAGGTCACAGCTCGGGAACGATCCGTCCGGGGTCCGCAACGCCGCTGTCGACGGCCGCCTGGCGCACGGCCTGGGCCACGGTCTCGTGGACGTTGCGGTCCAGAACGTCGGGGACGAGCTCGGATTCGACGGTCAGTCCCGCCAGCGCCCACGCGGCGGCGCGCTTCATGCTGATGTTGATCTCGCGGGCGCCCGCCAGCAGCGCGCCGCGGAAGATGCCCGGGTAGCCGAGGACGTTGTTGACGCTGGTCCCGTCGGCGGCGAACGCGGCCCCGGCCGCCAGCGCCACATCGGGCTCGATCTCCGGGTCGGGGTTGGTGAGGGCCAGGATGACCTGGCCCGGGCGGACGAGGTCGGGGGTGATCAGGCCGGGCCGGCCGGTGGTGGCGACCACCACGTCGGCCTCGCGCATGACGGTCTGAAGGTCCGCGATCTCGATCCCGTGGGCGCGGGCCTGATCCTGCGCCCACGGGCTGGGGTCGGTGGCGATGACCCGCTTGACCCCGGCGTCGTGGATCAGCGATGCGATTCCGTAGCCGGCCGCGCCCAGGCCGATCTGGCCGACGACGGCCTCGTCGAGGCGCATGTCCACTTGGCGGCAGGCCGCGATCGCCGCGGCCATGGTGACGACCGCGGTGCCGTGTACGTCGTCGTGCATCACCGGCTGAGGGAGGGCCTCGATCAGCCGCCGCTCGATCTCGAAGCACTCGGGCGCGGAGATGTCCTCGAGGTGGATTCCGCCGAAGCCGGGGGCGACACGGATCACGGTGTCGACGAACTCGTCGACGTCCTTGGTGTCGATGAGGAGCGGCACCGCGCTGACGCCGACGAGCTGGGCGTAGAACAGCGCCTTGCCCTCCATGACCGGCATGCTGGGCACGGGGCCGATGTCGCCCAGGCCCAACACCCGGGTGCCGTTGGTGCAGATGGCGACGCTGCGGCCGATCATGGTGAATCGGCCCGCGAGCTGCGGGAACTCGGCGATCGCCTCGCACACGCGGGCCACGCCCGGGGTGTAGACGTCGCGCACGTCCTGGTTGGTGCGGATCTCCCGGCGTCCCGTGACCTGCAGCTTGCCCCCGTCGTGGGCGATGAAGGCGCGGTCGTGAAACCACACCACGTTCACCCCCGGCAACGCGCCCAGCCCCACCGCCAGCTCCTCAGCGTGCTCCTTGTCGCGCAGCTCCACCGTGATCTCGCGCAGCGCCTCGTTGCGCGCCACCGTGATCGTGTTCACATCGCCGATGAGCCCATGATGCTCGGCGATGCACGTCGCCACCTTCGCCAGCTGCCCGGATTGGTGCGGGATCCGCAAGCGATAGGTGCAATCCATAGCCATGCGCTGACTCCTTGGGGGGAAATAGGGCCCGACCCACCCGGGCGTGCTGTCATTGTTGACGATGCGCATCCTGATCATCGGCGCGGCGGGCATGCTGGGACGGAAGTTGTGCGACCGGCTGAGTCACGACGGGTCGCTGGGCGGCGTGCAGCCGATCTCGGAGCTGACGCGCGTCGACGTATCCGGCGGCGCCGCGATCCTCGCCGCCGACCTCACCGAGCCGGGGGTGGCCGCCGAGCTCATCGCGTCGCGGCCCGACGTGATCGTTGACCTGGCGGCGGTGGTCTCCGGCGAGGCCGAGACCGACTTTGAGAAGGGCTACCGGGTCAACCTCGACGCCAGCCGGTATCTGCTGGAGGCGATCCGGACAGCGGGTGGCGGCTACTGCCCGCGGCTGGTCTTCAGCTCCTCGATCGCGGTGTTCGGGCCGCCGATGCCCGACCTCATCGGCGATGACCATCCCACCACTCCGGCGACCAGCTACGGCACCCAGAAGGCGATCGTCGAACTGCTGCTGTCCGACTACACGCGGCGCGGATTCGTCGACGCCATCGCCATCCGGCTGCCCACGATCTGCGTGCGGCCGGGCGCGCCGAACCTCGCCGCCTCGGGCTTCTTCTCCAACATCATCCGGGAGCCGCTGCACGGCCGGCCCGCCGTGCTGCCCGTCTCACCCGACGTGCGCCACTGGTTCGCCTCGCCGCGCGCGGCCGTCGGATTCCTCATCCATGCCGCGACGATGGACACGGGTGTCCTGGGCCGCGCGCGGTCACTGACGATGCCGGGCCTCTCGGCCACGGTGGGGGAGGAGATCGAGGCGCTGCGGCGCGTGGGCGGCGACGCCGCGGTGGCGCTGATCCGCTCCGAGCCCGACGACGCCATCGCCCGGATCGTGGCCGGCTGGCCGCGCGGCTTTGACGTCCGCCGGGGTGCGGCGCTTGGGTTCACCGCCGAGCGAGACTTCGACGAGATCGTCCGGGTCTACGTGGAGGACGAGATGGGCGGTGCGGTGGCCTGAAGTCCGGGCGCCGCTGTGGGTGGCCGGGCCCTCAGCGAACGGAGCGACCAGAACGTGCCAAACCTCGTTTGCGTCAGGTGATTTGGCACGAAATGGCTGCTATGCGTGCATTTCTGGACAAACCGGCGCCGCGATTCGCGGTTTGGCACGAAATGGTCGTTGAAGGACGGCCGCACCACGACGACCCACCGCACCCTTGCGACGGCCGATCGCGCAGGCGCGCGGCGCTAGACCGCGGCGGGCGCGTCCGACGCGGCCAACGCCTCGGCCAGGCGTTCGAGCCCGAGGGCGATCTCCTGGGGCCCATGGGCGGTGAAGGACAGCCGCAGGGTGGCGACATCGGGCGGGCCCGAGAAGAACGGCGCGCCGGGAACGTAGGCGACATCACGATCGAGCGCGCGCTGCAGCAGCGCCCCCGCGTCCCAGCCATCGGGCAGGCGCGCCCACACGAACATGCCCCCGTCGGGATGGTTGTGCGTGGAGCCCGGCGGCAGGGCGGCGCCGAGACCGGACAGCAGGGCGTCGCGCCGGGCGCCGTACTCGGCGCGCAGGCGTTCGATGTGGCCGGCCAGGTCGGCCTCGGCCAGCCACCGCGCGGCCGCCGCCTGATCGACGGTGGAGGAGTGCAGGTCGGCAGCCTGCTTGGCGATCGTCAGCGATCGAAGCAGCATTCGGGGCGCCCGGACCCAGCCGATCCGCAGGCCCGGTGCGGCGATCTTGGACAGCGTGGAGACGGCGATGGTCCGGCCGTGCGCCGGCGGCAGTGAGGCCACTGCGGGCAGCGCCTCGCCGCTGTAGCGCAGCTCGCCATACGGATCATCCTCCACGATCCACACGCCGGTGCGCTCGGCCACCTGAGCGAGGGCAAGGCGCCGCTCCAGCGAGAGCGTCCGGCCCGTGGGGTTGTGGAAGGTGGGCACGGTGTAGAGCAGCGCCGGCCGGTGCTCGGCGATGAGTGCGTCGAGCGCGTCGGGGTCCAGGCCGCCGTCATCGCACGGGACCGGGATCGCTTGCGCTCCGGCGAGGGCGAAGCACTGCAACGCGGCCAGGTAGGACGGCTCCTCGACGAGCACCCGGTCGCCGGGTTCGACGAGCACCGCCGCCACCAGCGTCAGCGCCTGCTGGGAGCCGCTGGTGATGAGCAGATCGTCGGCGTCGGTCTCGAGGCCGCGCTGGGTCAGGCGCTCGGCGACGAGGCGGCGCAGCAGCGGGTCGCCCTCCGTGGTGGAGTACTGCAGGGCACGAGCACCCGACCCCTCGGCGAGGACGGCGGTGAACGCCGCCTGCAGGCCGGCACGATCGAAGAGCTCGGGCGCGGGCAGGCCGCCGGCGAAGGAGACGACCCCGGGGCGCTCGGTGAGGGCGAGGATGTCGCGGACCGGCGAGCTGGTGGCGCCGCGGACGCGGCCGGTGGCCGCGGGTGCTTTGGAGGGATACGACATGGGACTCCTTAGACAACGTTCGGTGGCTCTGCGTGCTGCCACCGGCTCACCCGCCGCGTGGGCGCGGGTCCTCAGCTGCCGGTGGCGAGCTCTACTCGTTGCGCGGGCGTCCGCATGCGGTCAGTGTAGAGCCCGGGGTGGGCCGGCCCGAAGCCGGGAATATGATCCGCGGCGTGGGAGAGGACCCGAGTGGCGGCGCGTCCGCCGACCTCCAGGATCAGGCTGTGCTCGTGGCGTGGTCATACCGCCGCCGCTCGCCCAGCCGGCAGTTCGCCGCGCTCGTCCTGACCGGCTCGCGCGTGCGCCTGATGGACGCCGCGGGGGAGGCGCTGCTGGAGGTCGACGGACCGGACCTGCGCGCCGACATCGCCAGTTCCACCCAGGTGGAGCTGCACGAGCCCGACGGCACCGTGCGCTACCTCGCCGGCCCGTTGGCGCAGTGGGGCAAGCGCGGCAAGGGGGCGGAGATCGTCAATCGCTACGGCGCCCAGCTCACGCCCGACCCCGAGCTGGTGGCGCCGGAGGGACGGCTGTCGCGGTTCATGATCACGCCCGCCACCGCCCAGCTGCGACGGCTGCGGGTGTGGCCCCCGGTACTGGTGGCGATGCTGCGCAACCGCGGGGTCGCGCCGCTCGACGACGACCCCGAGTCAGGCGGTGCGACGTAAGATCCGCGCGCACATCGCACGATCGAGGGAGACGACATGGGGCTGGGCGACAAGTTCAAGAACCTCGCCAAGCAGGCGCAGGACAGCGTGGTCGAGCACAAGGAGCAGCTCCAGGGCGCGGTGGAGGCGGTGAGCGTCGCCGCCGACCGCAAGACCAAAGGCCGGCACACGGACAAGATCACGCGCATGGGCCAGAAGGCCACCGATGCGCTGGACCGGCTGGACCACGACGACGAGGACGCCGCCGCAGGCGGCGCGGCGCGCCCGGCCGGTCAGGAGCCCGCCTCGTCTGACGCGAGCTCAGCCGGTGAAGACCGCTTCGGGCAGTAGCGCGCTGACGATGTACTGACCGGCATCGACGATCTCCGAGATCTTGAGGTCGACCGCCAGGCTGCAGAGCAGGTAGGCGTCGACGGGGGAGAGGTCGTAGGTCTGGTGGATGTGGTCCACCATCGCCCGGATCGCGTCCTGCGACGCCACGAACAGATCGCCGTTGACGCCGGTGGTGGCGTAGAACGGCGCGGAGTCCACGAGCGGGGTCAGTGGTGCGGGCGTGCGGTACTGCGGGCTCGGGATGGACCGGCCCTTGTGCAGGGTGAAGCGCAGCGCGGCGTACATCGGCGCCTCCAGGCCGGTGACGCACACCTCGCCGTCGCCCTGGCAGCCGTGGGCGTCGCCGCAGGAGAACAGCGCCTGGTCGACCTGTACGGGGAGGTAGAGCGTCGATCCGGCGACGAGCTGGCGAATGTCCATGTTGCCGCCGAAGTTGCCCGGCGGCATCACGGGCTCTGCGCTGGCGCCGGCCGGGCAGACGCCCATGGTCCCGAAGAATGGCGCCAGCGGGATGGCGACATCGTGGCGCATGTGGGCGACCTTGCCGTTGGAGATGTCAAACACGCGCAGGTAGGGATCCGGGAAGTCCTCGGGCAGGAGGCCGAGGCCGGGCAGCACCGCCGTCCACCCCCACCCCTGAGTGCGGATGTCCAGGATCTCGACGGCCAGCGTGTCGCCCGGCTCTGCGCCGGCAATCCCGATCGGCCCATTGAGCGGGTACACGCGGTCCCAGTCCAGCCCGGCGATGATGCTGGTGTCGGACTCGGGCGTGATCTGGTTGTCAGACACGTCGCGCGTCCACACGATGACCGCGTCCCCCGGGTCGATGACGACCTTCGGCGCATTGCCCGCATCCCACGTGAAATGGACCTGTTCGTCGGGCAGGTAGTGCGTGCGGGCCATTGGCCACCTCCACGAGTCGGGTTCGCCGCAACGCTATGGGATCGCCCGCGGCCGCGGCAAGCCGCGTGCGCGCCGGCGTGCTCGGCGCGCGCCGCCCGTGCGTGCGGAAGAATCGTGTCGGCGTGCGTCCACAGATCAGGAGATATGCCGCGCTTGCCGCGGCGGCCGTGGGGCTCGCCGGGTGCGGCTCGAGCGCGGCCACCACCACCACGTCTGACGACACCCTGCCGCACGGCACGCCGCACGTCATCCAGCCGACGGCGGGCCAGCATGCCTCGGCCGTCACCGCCACCGATCCCGTCGGCGACATCCACGCGCACGCCGTGCCGCTCTCACAGGTCAAGTCCGAGCTCAAGCTCGAGCACGTCTACGCGCCGGTGACCGACGCGAGCTACATCAATCCGCTGCGGTACGTGACGCGGTGGGAGCGCACGGACCAGGGCGTCGACGCCGTGATGAGCCCCGGATCCCCGATCCTGGCCCCCTGCCGGATCAAGATCCTGGACATCGAGCCGGGCTGGTACGCCGGCCAGCCGCTCGTGTACTTCGAGCTACTCGAGGGACGGCTCGCCGGGCAGGTGCAGTACGTGGCCGAGCAGATCACCGACATCGCCCCGCCCGGCACGATCCTCGAGCAGGGACAGGTCGTCGCCCGCTACGCCAAGACCGGGACGGCAATCGAGTACGGCTGGTCGACGCTCAGCGGCATCACGCTGGCGGTGGCGACGACCGGCTACGAGGAGGGGCAGATCACCCCTGCCGGGCGCAAGATGCGCGCTTGGCTCAACGCCCTCGGCGCCGGGGCGGGCCCCGACACGTAACAGCCGCATAACGCCGTTACGCCGTTGAGACGGTCAGTTGCCTACACCTGCGGTGGTGACGGGTGTCGCTCGACCACTCTGCGCCGTCGCGGCGGTGCTGGCCCTCGGAGGATGCGGAGGCTCGAGCGCGGCCCAGGCCGGCCGGGGCCAGGCCGATCCGGCGCTGAAAATGGCGCGCTGCATGCGCGCTCACGGCGTCCCGGGCTTTCCGGACCCCAGGCCGGGCGCCGGGTTGGTGATCCCCAACGGGCTTGATGCGAGCGCGCCGGCGTTCCGATCGGCGCAGAGCGCGTGCGCCAACCTGCTGCCCGCCGGGGCGGGCCCCGGCGCCAGGGCGTCTGAGAGCGACAGGCGCGCCATGCTCAGGGTGGCCCGCTGCATCCGGACCCACGGCGTGCCGAGCTTTGCGGATCCGACCGCGACACCGCCGTCGCTGGGGGCCCGGCGCGCCGCGCTGGCTCTGGGCCGGGGCGGGCTGTTCCTGGTGGTGACCGACCCGGACGCGCCCGCGTTCAAGCGCGCCGCGGCCGTCTGCCACTTCCCGATGCCGCACGTGCCTGCCGGCTGAGCGGCGCCGGAGCGATCGCCGCCTCGGGTGTCCATCTCGGCCCGGCGCGTTCGTCGTTGGGGTGATAAAGACAAGGAGTGCCGCCGCAAGGCGGCGCCCGACCCCCGGAGGCCCGACGATGAAATACCTCATGTTTGTCTGCGTGGACGAGGCGCTGGCGACGCCCGAGGCGACTGAGAGCGTGGCCAGCGACGCGATGGCGTGGGTGGAGGAGATGGACGGGCGCGGTGTCCGCCTGCAGGGCAACCGCCTCGAGGACATCGACACCGCCACCACCGTGCGCGTGCGCAGCGGCGAAGTGGTGCTGGCCGACGGGCCGTTCGCGGAGACCAAGGAGCTGATCTGCGGGTTCGACATTCTCGAGTGCGCCGATCTCGACGAGGCGATCGAGGTCGCCGGCAAGCATCCCGTGGCACGCATCGGCTCGCTTGAGGTGCGACCGTTCGCGGAGGACTGAGAGCCGAGGCCCAGGAGGCGGTCGCCGCTGCGTTCACCGACGAATGGGGACGCATCGTTGCCGCGCTCATCCGGCGCACCGGTGACTGGGACCTGTCCGAGGAGTGCGCGCAGGAGGCCTTTGCCGAGGCCCTGCGCCGCTGGCCCTCGGACGGCGTCCCGGACCGGCCGGGGGCGTGGCTGACGACGGTCGCCAAGAACCGGGCGATCGATCGGCTCCGGCGCGAGCGCCGTGGCGCTGAGCTCCTCGCCCAGGAGGCGGCGCTGGCGAGCCCGGCCGAGGCGATGGACGAGCACGAGCACGTGACCGGCTCTGACTCCGAATCCGACTTCGCGTTCGACGGGAGCGGGATCGAGGACGACCGGCTCCGGCTGATCTTCACCTGTTGCCATCCGGCGCTGCCGCTGGAGGGACGCGTGGCGCTGACCCTGCGCACCCTGGCCGGGCTGACCACCGCGGAGATCGCCCGCGCCTTCCTGGTGCCCGAGCCGACGATGGCCAAGCGCCTGGTGCGGGCCAAGGGCAAGATCGCCGCGGCCCGGATCCCCTACCGGGTCCCGCCCGCGCATCTGCTGCCCGAGCGGCTGGGCGGAGTGCTGGCGGTGCTGTACCTGCTGTTCAACGAGGGGTACGCCGCCTCCGGCGGCCCCGACCTCATCCGCGCCCAGCTCTGCGACGAGGCGATCCGGCTCGCCCGCGCGCTGAGCGGCCTCATGCCCGACGAGCCCGAGGCCGCCGGTCTGCTCGCGCTGATGCTGTTTCATCACTCGCGTCGCGCCGCGCGCCTTGACCCGACGGGAGACGTCATCACTCTGGAGGACCAGGATCGTGGCCTATGGGACCGGGACGAGATCGACGAGGGCGAGGCCCGTCTTCGGGCCGCGCTGCGCCGCGGCAGCGCCGGCCCCTACCAGCTGCAGGCCGCCATTGCGGCCTGCCACGCCTCGGCCGCCGCCGTGCAGGACACCGACTGGGCCGAGATCGTCTCGCTCTATGAGCTGTTGGCCGAGGTGATGCCGTCGCCGGTGGTGGCCCTCAACCACGCGGTCGCCGTCGCCATGGCTCGGGGACCCGACGCCGGCCTTGAGCTCATCGACGAGCTGGAGGCCGCGGGCGAGCTGGCCGGCTACCACCTGCTCTACGCCTCGCGGGCCGATCTGCTGCGCCGGTTGGGTCGCCTCGATGAGGCCGCCGACGCCTATCGGCGCGCTCTGGAGCTGGCGGGGTCTGACGCCGAGCGCCGGTTCCTCGAGAGGCGCCTGGCCGAGGCCGGTCAGCCGGAGCGCGCGTCCTGAGCGCGGGCGCCGCCAGCGGGCTGCGCGCCGCCACGCGCGCCACCTACGTGGCGTTCGCCGGTGCCGGGTTCGGCTTTGCCAGCTGGGCGTCGCGGATCCCGCAGGTCAAGGCGCGCCTGGACCTCGATCCCTCGCAGCTGGGGCTGGTCCTGCTCTCGCTCGCGGCGGGGTCGGTGATCTCGCTCCCGCTGGCGGGGCCGATCGTGGCCCGATTCGGCTCGCGACGCACGGTCATGGTCACCGGGGTCCTCGGCGGCCTGGGGCTCATCGTGGTGGCGGTCGGCTATCGGATCGGGGTGGTGCCCGTCGTCATCGGTCTGCTGTGCTGGGGCGCGGCCAGCGGCACCTGGGACGTGGCGATGAACGTGCAGGGCGCCGTCGTCGAGCGTCTGCTCGGCCGCTCGATCATGCCCCGCTTCCACGCCGGGTTCAGCCTGGGCACCGTCATCGCGGCGGTCAGCGGCGCGGTCATGGTCGCGCTCGGCGTGTCGGTGACCGTGCATCTGGCCATCGCCGGGGTGATCGTGGCCGTGGTGGTCCCGTCTCTGGCGCGTGACTTCGTCCCGGACTCCGCCGGCGTGGTCCCGCCCCCCCGGGCCACGGGGGCCGCTGGGCCCGGGGAGCACGAGCCGACGAGCGCCCGGGAGTCCCTCGGGGCGTGGCGGGAGCCGCGCACGCTGCTCATCGGCCTGTTCACACTGACCTTCGCCTTCACCGAGGGGACCGGCAACGACTGGATCAGCCTGGCCACGATCGAGCGCCACCACGTCGCTCCTGCGCTGGGCACGCTGGTGTTCGCCGTCTTCCTGGGCGCGATGACGACCGCGCGGTGGTTCGGTCCGGCGGCACTTGACCGCTACGGCCGCGTGCCGGTGGTGCGGCTGCTGAGCGTCCTGGCCATCGCCGGACTGGTCCTCTTCGTGTTCGGCCCCGGCATGGCGCTGGCGTTCGTGGGCGCGCTGCTGTGGGGCACGGGGACGTCGCTCGGCTTCCCGGTCGGGATCAGCGCGGGCGCCGACGACCCGGCGTTCGCGGCGCCACGGGTCGGCGTCGTCACCACCATCGGCTACTGCGCGTTCCTGGGCGGTCCGCCCCTGATCGGCTTCCTGGGCCAGCAGTTCACGGTGCCTCACGCGCTCATCGCGGTCATCGCCGCGATGCTCGTCGCGGGCGCCATCGCGGGGTGCGTCCGCCGGCCCCAGACGGCGACCGCTCCGGCGCGCGGCGTCGGCATCGAACAGATGTCCAATTAGCTTTAGGCCCTAAACCTCTACAAACGGGTTGCCGAAGAGAGGTGTGTCGAAAAGGCATACTCGTCGTGAGGCGGGGGCGCAAAGCCAGGGGTCTTCGGCCGAAGATCGCCCAGCTGCCGATAACCAAATTCATTTCCGTGCCACCAAGGATGGTGGCCCACCATGGAGGGTTTTCAGTGCCTTTGGTTATCCACCCGCGAGTTCGCAAGACGATCGGCCGCATTGCCGCGCTGACGTGCGCCGCGGTTTTCGTCAGTTCCGGAGCGGCCTTCGCCGCTCAATGCCCGACCCAGTCGGGCAAGCAGAAGTTCTCCAAGTGGGGCGACAGCTCCAGCTACTTCCTCCTCCCGGGCGGCTCCTTCGAGGGCACGCCGGCCCAGGTGGGTTGGACCCTGTCCGGCTCGACCCTGACTTCGGGCAACGAGCCGTTTCACATCAACTCCGTCACCGACAACCAGTCGCTGCTGATCAACGGCGGCGGCAGTGCCACTTCGCCGGTGTTCTGCGTGGACAGCACCATGTCGAGCTTCCGGTTCTTCGTGCGTCAGACCAATCCGGGCTCCGACCTCAAGATCCAGGGCGTCGTCCAGACCCCGCGCGGGCCGCTGGCCGTAACGGTCGCCGATCTCCCCGACGGCTCACTGCCGATGTGGTGGACCCCGGTGCAGATCACCGTCGCGACCAACCGGATCCCCAAGGGCTACTCGGTGTCGGCCGCGGTGCGGTTCAGCGCGCCGGGCTCCGGGAGCTGGCAGCTGGACGACGTCTACGTCGACCCGTACCGCGCCGGCTGATCGGCCCCGCCGGCTCGCGGAGCACCGACGAGGCATGAGCGTTCTGGAGCCCTACGCCGACGAGTCGCAGTCCGCGACCGAGCGGTTGCTGGAGACGAGCTGGGAGGGCCGCGAGCGCCGCGCGTCCGAACGTGAGCTGATCGTCGAGGCATCGGCGGCCGCGCTGTTCGTCGTCGCCGCCGCGGTCCTGCTGCTCACGTGGGGCGCCACGGGCCTGCGCCTCCAGGTGGCGGCGCTGCTCGTCGGCGTCTATGCCGTCGTGGGCCGCATCGAGTTCCCGGTCGGCGCCGGGTACGTCGTGCCGACGCAGCTCATCCTCGTGCCGATGCTGCTCATGCTGCCCCCGGCCGTGGTGCCGGTGGCGGTGGCCCTCGGGCTGGTCAGCGGCAACGCCGTCGAGTGCGCGATGGGCCGGGTCCCGCCGCGCCGGATCCTGTCGGCGATCCCCGACGCCTGGCACGCCATCGGTCCCGCGGTCGTCCTGCTGGTGGCGGGCTCGCCGCGCGTGGGCTTCGACCAGCTGCCGCTGCTGGCCGCCGCCTTCGCCGCCGGGTGCATCGTCGACCTGGCCGGCTCCATGGTGCGCATGCGCCTGGCCGGCGTGGTGCCCGACCTCAAGCTCCAGATGCGCGTCATCGGATTGGTGTGGGCGGTGGATGCGTCGCTTGCCCCGCTGGGCTTCCTTGCGGCCATGACGGCCCGCCAAGGCTACGCCGCCATCCTGTTCGCCGTCCCGCTGGTGTTCCTGCTGTGGCTGCTGGCGCGTGATCGCAGCCAACGCATCGACCAGGCCCACCGTCGGCTCAAGCTCGTGGAGCACGAGCGCGCCCGGCTGCAGGTCGCCGTACGCCGGCTGGGCGACGCCTTCGCCGCCAAGCTCGAGCTGCGGGGGCTGTTGGAGATCCTCTTGACCGGCTCACTGGAGGCGCTGGACGCCGCTGCCGGACGCCTGACCCTCGCGGGCGGCCCGACGCCACTGGCGCTCAGCGCCGGGGACGAGGACGCCCTCGGCGTCCTCGAGCGCAATGGCGCCTCCCCGGCGTCCCCGATCCAGGTCGGCGAGGCCGGCGCCTGGACCCTGAGCCTGCCCATGCGCGTCGCGGCCTCGCCGCGAGTGGTCGCCGGGACCCTGTGGTTCGTGCGCGACGGCCGCGCGTTCGAGGCGGACGAGATCGCCCTCATCGCCGAGCTCATCTCCAAGGCCGAGCTCTCCGCCGCGGAGATCATCGCCCACGAGGCCATCCGCCGCCAGGCGGTCACCGACCCGCTCACCGGCCTGGGCAACCGCCGCAAGCTGAGCGCCGACCTCGCCGCCGCACTGCGCGACCCGTGCCCCTCACGCCCGTCGCTGCTGCTGCTCTTCGACCTCGACGGGTTCAAGGACTACAACGACACCTTCGGCCATCTCGCGGGTGACGCGCTGCTGGCGCGCCTGGGGCGCAAACTCGACGAGACCGTGGCCGGAGTCGGCTCGGCCTACCGCCTCGGCGGCGACGAGTTCTGCGCGCACGTGCAGCTGGACGGCCAGGACGCGGACGCGCTCATCCTCCGCGCGTCGGCGGCCCTGACCGAGAGCGGCACGGAGCTCAGCATCGAGGCGTCGCTGGGCGTGGTGCTCCTGCCCCACGAGGCCGACAGCGCCGATCACGCGCTCCAGGTGGCCGACGAGCGCATGTACGCCGACAAGCGCACCCGCTCGACGGCGCGCAGCCAGGCCGGCGAGGTCCTGCTGCGCACCATGCACGCCAAGCAGCCCGAGCTCGACGAGCACTCCTCCAACGTCGCCGAGCTGGCGACGCGGGTCGCGCGCCGATTGAGTCTGGGAGGCGAGGCTCTGGACGAGATCGCCCGTGCCGCCGAGCTGCACGACATCGGCAAGGTCGGCATCCCCGACGCGATCCTCAACAAGTCCTCAAGCCTCACCGAGGGCGAGTGGGAGTTCATCTACCAGCACACCATCCTCGGTGAGCGCATCCTCCACGGCGCCCCGGCGCTGCGCCCGGTGGCGCGGCTGGTCCGTGCCAGCCACGAGCGCTGGGACGGGACCGGCTACCCGGACCGCCTGCGCGGCGAGGAGATCCCGCTCGGCGCGCGGATCGTCGCCGTGTGCGACGCCTACGAGGCGATGACCGCCGATCGCTCCTACCGCGCCGCCGTCTCACACGACTTGGCCTGCCAGGAGCTGCGCCGGTCGGCCGGCACCCAGTTCGACCCCGAGGTCGTCGAGGCCTTCCTCACCGAGATCGAGACCGCCGGCGAGGAGCGCGAGCTCGACGCCGCCCAGCACGCGGCCGCGCACGTGCGGATGCTGCTGGGCGCGGGGTCTGGGGCTGCGCAGGCCTGAGCCTCAACCGTCGGCTCTGGCGCTACGCGCCAGCGAAGGCGTCGGTACATGCACGGGTTGGGCCTCCGCGACGACGTCCATCGCGTCGAGCACGTTGCGCAGGTTCACGAGCAGCGCGCCGAACATCGACCAGAGGCCGCCATGGAGCGGCTGCGCGACCAGACTCTCGGAGAGCTCGGAGAGCTCGGAGCGGGCCGACCGGAGCCCGTCGGCGTCGGCCCGCTCGATGGCCGTGCCCGCCCGCGCCAGCAGCGCGAGCCACGGTTCGCGGAACGCGGGCTCCCAGTCCTCCGGCGCGAGCTGCGCGACACGGATGGTGCGCGCCATGCTCCGCGTCTCGGCCACCGCCTGGGCCAGGCGGTTGATGACCCGCGTCATCTCCTCGGTGGCATGCATCCGCTCAGGCACCGTGCGGCGCGGGTTCAGCTTCCCGCTCTGGCGTGCCTCCTCGAGCACGTGCCATGCGTGGTCGAGATCGTTGTCGAGCCGGTCGGTGCGCTCGATCCATCCATCGGCGGCCTCGGTCGGGCAGCCGTCCTGGAGCTCGGCGGCGATCGTGGTCAGAAGCTCGCCGAGGCGATCGTCGATGAGGTCGATGTGGCGAGCGGCGGCCCGGTCGCGCAGCGGCGGCCACACCAGCAGATTCACCAGCAGGCCCACCGCGATCCCGATCCCGGTGTCGATCAGCCGGTCCGCCAGCATCCCGCTGTTGCCGATGAAGCCGGTGGTGAGCACGACCACGGCAGTCGCGGCCGTGGTCATCGGCGCCCGCAGTCCAGGCACGGCCCCAGCCAGCATTCCGGCCAGCACGCTCGCCCCGAGTGCGAGGGCGTCGCTCCCGAACAGCTGCCACGCGCCGGAGGCGATGAGCACCCCGAGCACACTCGCGCCAGCCTGCTGGGCCCCCTGTTTCACGGTCCCGAACACGGTGGCGTGGACCGTGAGGAGTGCCGCCCACGGCGCCATGAACGCCTGGGAGAGATGGAACACATGGACCGCAAGCATCCATGCGACCACCGCGGCCCCCACCGTCTTGGCCAGCTGAGAGGCCTCCGCCCAGGTGATCGGATCACGCAGCCACCGATTGATCCGTGCGTCCATCTCTGTTCACTACCCGTTCCCCGGCCAAGCCGACGCGGCCGCGCCGACGCGGTAACGTCGGCCCGTGGCCAAGAGCGCGCAGACCAAGGCGGCGGAGGCCATCCGCGCGAGCCTTCCCAGCGACGGCCGGGGCGCCGAGCTGATCGACCGCGTGCGCGCCCGTGCGGGTGAGCTGGGGCTGCTCGGCTGGGTGCGCGACGACCCCGACGGAAGGGTGCGCATCCATGCCGAGGGCGCGTCGGGCGCGCCGGCGGAGCTGGTGGCGTCGCTACGCGGCGGCGGCGACGCGGTCGAAGCCGAATCGGTCAAGGTGGAGGGCCACGAGCAGTTTGCGGTGCGCGGCGTGAGCGCGGGCGTCTTCGTCGTCCAGGAGCACCAGGCGACCGCTCATCACTACGACGTGCGCCTCGAGGTCGATGGCGTGATGCGCTCGTGGGCGGTGCCCAAGGGACCCTCGCTGGATCCCGCGGTCAAGCGGCTCGCCGTGCAGGTGGCCGATCACGACACCGGGCACAACAGCTTCGAGGGCGCCGGTCACGGCGGCGGCGTGATCATCTGGGACCGTGGCACCTACGAGCAGGGCGGCCGCGTGCCGTGGCCGGAGGCTCTGGACCGCGGCCACGCGGTGTTCGTCCTACACGGCGAGAAGCTGGAGGGCGGCTTTGCCCTGCAGCGCACCGGGCGGGGCGACCCGCCACAGTGGCTGCTCATCAAGCGCCGCGACGATCACGCCCGCCCGGGCTCCGACGTGGCCGCCGAGCGCCCGGAGTCAGTGGTCAGCGGTCAGACGCTGGCCGAAATCGTCGGATAAGGGACCGAAGCATGCGTATCACCGAGACCTTCGTCGTCGCGGCCTCGTCGCCGCCGGCTGAGCGAGAGGGCGCTCAGCCGTTGGACGTCAGGTCCTTGAGGAACGTCTTGAGGTTCGAGACGTGCTGGCCGTTGACCGTGGCGGTGCAGTCGGCGTCGACCACACCCGCCAGGGTCCCGCCCTGGAACACGTCGGACACGCTGAGGCAGTAGCTCTTGCGATAGGCCAGCCAGGCCTTGTGGCCCGCGATCAGGTCACGCCGCGCCGAGTTGGTGTGCAGCGCGGTGAAGATCTTCTGGTTGAGCGCATCGATCTGCGTGTCGCTGTGCAGGATCTGCTGCTCGGCACAACCCTCTTCCTGGAGCGTCGAGCGCTTGCCCGGGGACCCCGAGCACGGCATCGGTGTGAAGGATTCGTGGATGACCGGCGGGGCGAGCTTGGCGGCGTGGCCGTTGGAGGCGAGCGCCTGAGCCGCGCTCGGGAGCGCCACCGTGGCGCAGGCCGCGATGACGGTGGCAAGCGATGAGAACCTGTTGGGCATTTCCAGCTCCGGATCTGATTCGAAGGGTGAGTGTTGGCAAGCTACCGAGCAATGTGCGCTGACGGACTAGACGCCGTACCGCTCGAATCCTTGCGCCTCACGCTGGAGCCGCTGCGCGTCGACCACGCCGATGAGATGGCGCCGCTGCTGGCCGACGCGGAGCTCTATACGTTCACCGGCGCCGACCCACCGACGCTCGACGAGCTGCGCGCGCGCTACGCCCGCCAGGTGACCGGGCGCTCGCCGGACGGCGTCGAGTCGTGGCTGAACTGGATCGTCCGCCGGCGCGACGACGGTCGAGCGGTTGGCTTCGTGCAGGCGGCGATCTCACCCGACCCCCCGCCGCCCGCGCCGGTCACCGCCGTCCTGGCCTGGGTGATGGGGATCCGCTTTCAGGGCGAGGGCTACGCCCGCGAAGCCGCCGGCGCGCTCATCGAGTGGCTTGCGAGCGTGGGAGTGCAGCGTCTGGCCGCCTACATCAACGCGGAGCACACCGCGTCGATGGGCGTCGCGCGGGCACTTGGGCTGCATCCGACCGCGGACCGTGTCGACGGCGAGGTCGTCTGGGAACGGCTCACCGGGTCTGAGTGACCTTGGACAACCCGCGGGGCCGGTCGGGGTCGAGCCCTCGGTCGAGGGCGAGCCGCCACGCCAGGCGCTGCAGAGGCAGGATCTCCAGAAGGGGGAGCAGGTGCTCCGCGATGCCGTCGGCGGCGATCCGCAGGTCACCGTCGGCGCCGACGCGCAGCGTGTGAGCGCCCAGCGCCGTGAGGCGCTCGAGCACCGGCCGCATGGCCTCGCCGCCACGGCCCGGCGAGCTCACGGCGATGACCGGGACTGACTCGTCGATCATCGCCAGCGGACCGTGGAGCAGATCGGCGCCCGAGAAGGCCTGGGCGCTGACGTAGCTCGTCTCCATCAGCTTCAGCGCGGCCTCACGCGCGGTGGCGTAGGAGTACCCCCGCGCGGTCACGACGATCCGCTGCACGTGGGTCAGCGAGGCCGCGTACGCGGCCAGGTGCGCCTCGGGCGTGAGAGCGAGCGTGGCGGCCGCCGCGTCGGGAACGGAGGCGGCGTCGCGGACGGCGTCAGAACCGCCGAACAGGAGGTGCAGGGCGAGCAGCTCGGCGGTGTAGGTCTTGGTGGCGGCGACGGCCCGCTCGGCGCCGGCGTGGATCCCGACCGCGAACTCGGCGGCGTGCGCCAGCGGCGAGTCAAGGTCGTTGGTCACCGCGACCGACATCGCGCCATGCGCGCGGGCGACGCTCAGCGAGTCAACGAGATCCGGGGAGCGGCCCGACTGGCTGACCGCGATGAAAAGCACGTCGCGCATGCCCGGCGCCGCCCCGTAGACGGTCAGCGCGGAGGGCGAGGCGAGCCCGACGGGAAGCTGCAGCCGCACCTCGGCCAGGTACTTGGCGTAGAGGGCGGCGTGGTCACTGGTGCCGCGCGCGGCGATCAGCACGAATCGCGGGGGCGTCCCCGCGATCCGGGCGCCGACCTCCAGCAGCGCCTCGGGTGCGGCCAACAGTCCTGCCAGCACGGCTGGCTGTTCGGCGATCTCGGCGGCCATCAACGCTCCGGGAACGGTGTCCGTGATGGCGCTCATTAGCGTATTGGACTATACCAATTGCTCTTGTGCCAGGATCGAGGCGCCGATCAGACCGGCGCGCCCGGCGAGGGGGGAGAGCCGCAGCGAAGGCGGCTTGCGCCAGGTGATTCGCTCGGCGAGCTCGGCGGCGACCGGGGCGCGGAGCGCGTCGCCGGCGGCGCTGAGGCCTCCCGAGAGCACGATGAGCTCCGGGTCGAGCAGCATCGTGCACGTCACCAGTGCGATGGCGAGCGCCTCGGCCGCCTCCTGCCAGACTCGCTGCGCCGCGGGGTCGGTTGCCCGCCGGACCGAGATAGCCGCCGCGGTGACACCGGCCGCTCCGCCGAGCTCCGCGTAGCGGCGCGCGATCGCGGTGGCGGAGGCGTAGCGCTCAAGGCAGCCGCGGTGGCCGCACGCGCAGCGCTCTCCGCCGGGCCAGACCGGGACGTGGCCGAGCTCGCCGGCGATGCCGAGGGCACCGCGCACCGGCCGGCCGGCGACATGGACGACTCCGGCGATGCCGGTGCCGATGACCGCCACCAGGTGATCGTCCACGCCGACGGCCGCTCCCACAGTCCGCTCGGCCAGTCCGGCGGCATACACGTCGTGCTCGAGCACCGTGGGGAGACCGGCGGCCTCGGCGACGACGTCACGCAGTGGCAGATCGCGGAACCCGACGTTGGCGGACCACACGGCACGGCCCGCGCGCGCGTCGACCACCCCGGGCACGACGACCCCCACCGCCCGCGCGTCCGTCGAGGCGGTGCGCGACAGCTCGGCGACGACGGCCACCAGCTCGGCCACGACCGCCTCGGGACCGTCGGCCACCGGCGTCGGACACGTCAGCTCGTGCAGGAACTCCCGGTCGGGGCCGACGACGGCGCCCTTGATCGTCGTGCCGCCGACGTCGACGGCGATCACCGCACCGCCCCTCGCGGTCACTGGCGGCCAATCACTATTTGATCGAGCCGGCGGTGAGGCCGCTGACCACGCGTCCCTCGATCACCGCGAACAGGATGATCACCGGGATCGTGGCGATGACGGCACCGGCGAAGAGGTGCCCCCAGTCGATCGAGTACTCGCCGATGTAGTTGTTGATGGCCACGGTCAGGGGCTGCCGGTTACCCGCCTCGCCCAGTGACAGCGTCAGCGCGACGATGAACTCGTTCCAGGCGGCGATGAAGGTGAAGATGAGTGCGGTGACGATCCCCGGCGCCGCCAGCGGCAGGGTGATGCGCAGCAGAGCGCCCCGGCGGCTGGAGCCGTCGATCATCGACGCCTCCTCGAGCTCGGCCGGGATCGCCGCGAAGTACGCCGTGAGGATCCACACCGCGAACGCCAGGTTGAAGCCCGCGTTGACCAGGATGAGCGAGAGCGTGGGCGGCAGGTTGAAGGTGGTGAACTCGCGCTGGATCCCGACGAGCATCGCCGCCGGCTGCATCATCTGCGTGGCCAGCACGAGCAGCAGAAACGCGGCCCGCCCGCGGAAGCGGTGGCGGGCGGAGTAGTAGGCGGCGGGAACCGAGACCAGCAGCACCAGCACCGTGGAGCCCCCGGCGATGAGCAGGCTGGTCACGAGGTTGCCGCCGAAGCCCGTCGCCCAGATCGAGGTGAAGTTGTGGAAGGTGAAGTGCGTCGGCAGCAGGTTGGCGGCGAGCACCTGGCCGTTGGGGCGCAGCGCCGCCACGATCATCTCGGCGTAGGGCAGCAGGAAGATGACGGCGATCCCGTAGGCGAGGACGCTGAGGGTGAGCCGGCGCGGGGTGAGCGGCCGGCGCGCGGGGCGCCCGGGGACGGACGCGGCCGGGGCCTCGGTGGGCAGCGATGGCGTCGCGACTGCACTCACGGTCAGGCCACCCGTTCCTTCCAGCGAGTCAGCTTGAGGAAGATGAGGACGACGATGATCACCAGCAGGAAGTTGAACACCGACATCGCGGCCGCCTCCCCGATGAACGCCTGCTTGAGGATGAACATGAACGTGGTCGTCGTGCTCGTCTCATAGCCGGGCCCGCCCCGGGTCATCTCCCAGATGATCGGGAACGAGTTGAAGACGTTGATGACGTTGATGATGGTGGCGACGAGGATGGCCGGTCGCAGCAGCGGCAGCGTCATCGTGCGGTAGGCGTACCAGCGCCCGGCGCCGTCGACCCGCGCGGACTCGTAGATCTCCTCGGGGATCGTCTGCAGCCCGGACAGCAGCGCGAAGGTGGTGAACGGCAGCGAGACGAAGATCCCCACGATCATCATCCACACCAGCGCCCAGCCGGGCCTGCCGAGCCAGTCCGCCTGGTTGGAGCCCATCTTGTGCACGATGCCGAACGCATGCAGGACGATGTTGATGGCGCCGAAGTTCGGATCGAGCGCCCAGCGGAAGATGAGCGCGGTCATCAACACCGACGCCGCCCACGGGGCGATCAGCGCGGTGCGCGCCGCCCGCCGGAAGGGGAAGCGCTGGTGAAACAACTGCGCGAGCGCCAGTGACAGCAGCAGGGTGACGCCGACGACGACCACCACCCACAGCACCGTGCGGAACACCACGCCGCGCAGCGCGGGCTCGTGCCACAGGTTGCTGTAGTTCCTGGTACCGGCGCCGCCGACGACGAAGCCGTCGGCGGCGATGTTCTGCAGCGAGCTGTGAACGAGCACCACCACCGGCCACAGCACGACGACCGCGATCAGGGCGACCGCGGGACCGACCCAGAGCACCGGCCGGAGCGCCCGCGTGAGGCGCCCCGGCCGATTCCGCCTGATCGCGATCTGGGAGGCGGCGCTCACGGCTCCATCAGCTGCCCAGCTTCTCCGCGGTTGACTGCAGAGTGCCGAGCACCGTGGCCGGGGTGCCGGTGACGGCCGTCCCGATCGTGTTCTGGACCTGGGTCTTCACCTGCGCCCAGGCGGTGTTCGACGGGTACTGCACGGAGTGCGGCAGCGCCTTGATGAACGATCCGAAGACCGGATCCTTGGCCAGGGCGTCGGCCGCCGACACCGTCGCGGGCAGCAGGTCGTACTCGCGGTCGAACTGCAGCTGGTACTTGTCCTGATAGACGAAGTCCAGGAACTTCTTGATCTGGGCCTCGTGGCCGTTGGACTTGAACGCCGCGACGTTGTCGCACACGCCGAGCGTGTCCGAGAGGGCGCCGCTCTTGCCGGCGATCGGCACCGACGCCCAATCGGCCTGCTTGAGCACGCCGGGCGTCTTGATGATCGGGATCAGGGCGGGCGAGCCGTTGATCATGCCGATCTTGCCCTGCGCGAACTGCTCCCACAGCGGCGTGCGGTTCTTGCTGCCGGGGTTGGGCTCGGTGTCACCCGACGCCACCAGGCTCTTGAGGAAGTCAAACGCGGTGACGTTGGGCGTACCGTTGATGGACCACTTGCCCGCGGTGTTCATGTAGTTGCCGCCGTCGCCCAGGAACCACAGCAGTGACTCCGCCTGCGCCTCCTCGGGCCCGAGGGGGAGGCCAAAGCCGACGTCGCCCATCGACTTGATCTTCGCCGCATCGGTCTGGATGTCGGCCCACGTCGTCGGGGCCGAGCTGATCCCCGCCTTGGCGAACAGCTTCTTGTTGTAGAACAGAGTCCGCGAGCTGGTCGTGAACGGCATGCCGTACTGGGTGCCGTTGTACGTCCCCTGCTTGGCGAAGACCGGCAGCAGGTTGCCGGGCTTGGAGAGGACCTGGCTTGCCGGGTAGAGCAGGCCCTGCTGGGCGTACGAGGAGAAGTAGTCACCCTCGGTGACGTCCGGGTAATTGTGGTTCTGCACCATCGTCTGGACTTCACTGTCGAAGTTGGTCCAGGGAATGACGGTGATCTTGACGTTGATCGATGGGTTGGCCTTGTGGAAGGCGTCCACGATCCCCTGCCAGTACTTGGTGCTGGTGTTGGCGGGCCCTGTGCCGTAGTCGGCGGCGACCAGTTTGAGTGTCACCTTCCCGCCCGAGCCGGAGCCCGAGCTACCGCCCGAGCTGGAACTGCCACATGCTGCGACGGTGACCGCCGCAACCACAGCGGCCAGCACGGTCGCGAATAACCGTTTCCTCATCCTCCTGGTCTCCTCTCCACGACGACTCGTCGGGTTGTCTGGTCGTGAGACCGTACAACCTCCAAGGTAAGTTGTCTAGACCAATCTGGCTTAACGGTCAAAGTTCTCATTGCACCATCCGCCCCCGGCCATGACTGCGGTCACGTGCAGATCGTCGTCGAGCACCACCAGGTCCGCACGCCGCCCCGGTGCGATCGACCCCAGCGAGGCCTCCAGGCCCAGCACGCGGGCGGGATTGGCAGACGAGGCCCGCGAGGCCTGCTCGACGCTGAGGCCGCTGTCGCGCACCGCGCGGCGCAGCGCCTCGCTCATCGTGAGCGTGCTCCCTGCGAGGGACTCGGTGCTGGTCAGCCGGGCCTCCCCCTCGTGCACGCGCACCTCCTGGCCGCCGAGCACGAACGTCCCGTCCCCAACTCCGCTGGCGTCAATCGCGTCGGTGACGAGCAGCGGGCACGCGATCGTGCGCGTGACCAGTCCCACCACCGCCGGGTGGACGTGGAGGCCATCGTTGATGAGCTCGCAGGGGATGCCCGCCTCCAGGGCGGCGCCGACCAGGCCCGGCGCGCGGTGGTGCAGGGACGGCATCGCGTTGAACAGATGGGTCGCGTGATTCGCGCCGGCGTGGATGGCCGCGCGGGCCTCTTCGTAGCTGGCGTCGGAATGGCCCATGGCCACGATCACACCCTGCCGGCGCAGGGGAGCGATGAGGGCGAGGGCGCCGTCGAGTTCGGGGGCGAGGGTCACCATCCGCAGCGCTCCGTCGGCGGCCGCGACCAACCGGTCCAGCACCGCCTGATCCGGGGCGATCATGTGCGCGGGGTTCTGGGCGCCGCTGCGCCGGGGCGACAGGAACGGTCCCTCCAGGTGGGACCCGAGCACGTGGCCGCCGGGCGCCGGGCCGCGCCGGACGAGCTCGGTGGCCCAGCCGAGCTGCTCGCACAGAGCGTCCACCGGGGCCGTCATCAGCGAGACGAGGGTCGATGTCGTCCCGTGGCGGCGGTGGAAGGCGACCGCACCGTCCATTGCCTCACGAGAGTCCGCGACGCTGTGCCCACCCCCGCCGTGCATGTGGAGGTCGATCAGGCCGGGCAGCAGCCACGCGCCCTCCAGGTCGTGAACGGGCGCATCGACAGCCGGCTGACTCGCGTGCACGGAGGCGATGGCGCCCGCCTCCACGTGCACCCAGGCGTTGGTGAGCACGCCGTCGGGCGTGACCACCCGACCGCCCGCGAGCAGCCGCGCCGGCGTGTCGGTCACGGTGGAGAGGCTCATCGCCGCCTCGGCCCGAGGCGGGTGATCAGGGTCACGCGGTCGCCGCGGAACCACGTGCGTCCGAAGTCCACCGGGACTCGGTCGGCGTCGAAGTTCTGGCGGCTGACGACCAGCATCGGAGTCCCCACGTCGACGCGCAGCGGTCCCGCCTCGCGCGGCGTCGCGGGCGCCGTCTCGATCGATTCTTCGCCCGTGCGCATGGTGATTCCATACCGGCTGCTCAGCAGCTCGTGCAGCGAGCTTTGGGAGCGCATCACGCGGGTCAGCCCCGGGAAGCGATCGGCCGGCACCCACGAGGTCTCCACTGCGATCGGCCAGTTGTCGGCCAGGCGCAACCGCTCGAGCTTGTAGACCGGGGCTCGCGGGGGCAAGTGCAGCTGATGGGCCACCTCGGTGGTGGCCGCGATCCGCTGGGTGCCCAGGACCTCAGACGACGGGGTGAAACCGCTGGCCTTGACCTGCTGGGTGAAGCTGGCCAGGTACAGGTGCCATGTGATCTTGGGTTCCGCCACGTAGGTGCCCGAACCCTGGCGGCGCACGAGCCTGCCCTCGACGACGAGCTCGGTGAGCGCCTGGCGCACGGTGGTCCGCGAGGTCTGCATGCGCTCGGCCAGCTCGCGCTCCGTGGGCACGGGCGCGCCTGCGTCCAGGGTGGCGATGAAGTCGAGCAGGTGGCGCTTGACGGCGTAGTACTTGGGCTCGGCCGCGGGCCGGTCGGCGGCGGTCGTCATCGGCGGCCGCCGGGGGTGGGTGGGCGGTGGCTCACGCGGTGAGCCGCTGGCCGGTGCGGGCGTTGAACAGGTGGGCGCTGCCGGCGTCGAGCGAGACGCCCACGTGATCGCCGATGTGGGGGACGGCGCGGCCGTCGCACCGGACGACCCACGGCTTCTCGCCGTTGGCGTCGCTGGAGAGCTCGCCGTACACGTACGCGTCGGCGCCGAGCTCCTCGACCAGCCGGACGGTGAGATCGATCGCGCCCTGGGACCCGGCCGGCGACAGGGTGGCCGACTCGGGGCGCAGCCCGATCGTGACCTCGTCGAGACCGTCGGCGCGAGCCGCCGCCACCGCGTCACGAGAGAGCGGCAGCACCCCGCCACCCAGGTGGGCCCCCTCGCCGTTGAGCTTGGCGGTGCGCAGGTTCATGGCGGGAGAGCCGATGAACTCGGCCACGAAGACGTTGGCCGGATGCTCGTAGAGGTTGCGCGGAGTGTCGACCTGCTGTAGCCGCGCATCCTTGAGCACCGCGACGCGATGGCCCATCGTCATGGCCTCGACCTGGTCGTGGGTCACGTAGATCGTGGTCGTCCCGAGCCGTGCCTGGAGGTTGGCGATGTTGGCTCGCGTCTCCACGCGCAGCTTCGCGTCGAGGTTGGACAGCGGCTCGTCCATGAGGAACACGCGCGGCTCGCGCACGATCGCGCGGCCCATCGCGACGCGCTGGCGCTGGCCGCCCGAGAGCGCCTTGGGCTTGCGGTCCAGGTACTCCTCGAGGTCCAGCAGCCTGGCCGCCTCGCCCACCTTGATCGCGCGCTCGGGCTTGGCCATCCCGCGCAGCTTCAGCGCGTAGGCCATGTTCTCGCCCACGGTCATGTGCGGGTACAGCGCGTAGTTCTGGAACACCATCGCGATGTCGCGATCCTTGGGCTCCTTGTGCGTGATGTCCGTACCGTCGATGTGGATCTCGCCCGCGGCGACGGTCTCCAGGCCGGCCAGCATCCGCAGCGCGGTCGACTTGCCTGACCCCGAAGGACCAACGAGCACCATAAACTCACCGTCCTCGACGTCGAGGCTGAGCTCGGCGACCGAGGGGGCGGTGGCGCCCTCATAGATGCACGTCGCGTCGATGTAGCTGATCTTCGCCATCGTCGGTCTCTCCTCGACCGGCCCCCACGGGGGCCGGTGGCTCCGGACAACTGGTCTAGACCAGTTCGCCCGCCAAGGTATATCAGCCGGCGCGGCATCGTCAAGGGCCGAGACTCGATCAGGCATGATCTTGGCCGTGCTGGTGATCTTCGATTGCGACGGAGTGCTGGTGGACAGCGAGGGCATCTCCAATGCCGTGCTGGCCGATGCTCTCAGCGGCCTGGGCCTCGCCATCTCGGGGCAGGAGGCGCACGACCGCTACCGCGGCATGTTCCTGTCCGAGATCCGGGCCGACGCCGAGTCACGCCTCGGAACGCCGCTCCCGCCGGATTTTCTGGAGACGTTCGAGCGCGATCGTGAGGAGGCCTTCAAGACGTCGCTTCAGCCGGTGCCCGGCGCGCGCTCGGCGGTGCGCGAGGTGCGGGCGATGGGCTGTGAGGTGTGCGTGGCCTCGCAGGGCCGGCTGTCCAAGACCGAGCTCACCCTCAGCCTCACCGGGCTGCGGGACCTCTTCGGTCCCGACGCGCTGTTCTCGGCCCACAGCGTCGCGCGGGGCAAGCCCGCGCCGGACCTGTTCCTGCACGCAGCCGAGACGATGGGTTTCGCGCCGGGGCGGTGCGTGGTGGTGGAGGACACGATGATCGGGGTCCAAGCGGCGCTGGCCGCCGGCATGCGCGCGATCGCCTACGCGGCCGACGGCGACGGCGAGGCGTTCGGCGCCGCCGGAGTCGCGGTGGTGCGGGCGCTGGAGGAGGTGCCGGGGGAGCTCGGCTCGTGTTGAGGTGCGTGCTCGACGAGCAGCGCCGGCTCAGACTGCGCGTGACTCGTGATCTAAGCGCCGTTTGGCGGCGGTGGCTCGGTGCCGTTCGACGGCCGATCGGGGATGAGGCGGAACACGAGCGGCTCGAATCGGTCGAACCAGTGCCGGTTGCGTCCGACGAGCACGACGGCCATCCAGAAAAGGAGAATGCTGCCGTTGTGGCGGCCGGCTTCGGAGTGGGCGACCAGGCCGACCCTCTGCGCGAGCAGCGCGGCCGGGACCAGGACCCAGTACGCGCTCTGCGCGAGGCGATGGGGCCAGGACGTCCTGGGAGGGTCACCCGTCGCGAATAGCGCCCAGAGCGACAGGAATACCGCGGTCGCGATCGGCCACGCCCCGCTCCGGCCGATCCCGTCGCCCAGCGAATACATCCAGCCAACGAGGGCCGCGATGGCCGCCGCGATCAACACCGAACGAACAGTCTTGCGCATTCAACGCAAGCGTACCGCCGCTCAGACGCGGTCGACAAGCGTGTTCGGCAGGTGTTCGTCCGCCTCGACGGCGGCTCGCCCGAGGTGCTCGACGTCCCACATCACCGCCACCCCGGCGATCGCGCCGATCACGGCGCCGGCCTCCTGGGCGTCGGTGAGCCCGAACGCGGCCAGCGTGCCCCAGGCGACGAGATAGCTCCAGCCTCCCAGCGCCGCGCCGTAGACCAGTCCCAGTGCGCGCTCATGCGTGGCGGCGGCGACGCCGAGGAAGCGGCCGCCGTGGCTGCCGCGCATGCTGAGCAGCGCTTCCGGGCCGTGAACGCGTGGGCCGGCTTCGAATCCCAGGACGCGCTCGAGGATCTTGGCGTGCTGGAGCATCGCGTCCAGGATCTCTGAATTGCGCAACTCGTAGAGCAGGATCCCGACGGTGGCCACCAGCCCGAGCACCCCGATGCCCAGTAACTCCACCGCCGGCCGTGGCGTGCCGACCAGGCCGACGGCGGTGCCCGCGATCGTCGGTACGAGCGCGAGCAGCTTGAAACGGGTGTCCAGCAGCGACTGCACCAGCTCGGTGGTGCGGTCGTAATCCAAACGCAGCCGGTCCTCTGCGTCCATCCCGCCGATGAGTATCGATCGGGCCGCGACGACGGTCAAGTGCTGCAACGCCGGGGTCGTGTCGCCGCAGGACAAAACCGTGCAAAAGGTGCCTATCGCGCGAAAAAAGTCCCCTCACCCGCCCTCACCGCGGCGGGGGCTCAACGTCGTGGTCGTGCGGGGTTCGCGGTGCTCGGTGCAGTTGTGACGGTGCAGGGCGTATCTGTGCAATACGGGAGTCGAACCCGCAAGGCGCTGCCCTCGCGCCACCGGAGAGCCGGTTTCCCGGCGGTGCAACTTCCGGGCAGTTGCCGCCCTGACGTTCGCCGCCTCCTGTGCGGCTACCGACTGTCGCGCCTAATCGTGCGTCTGCAGGTCCACCGTCCAGTTCGCGTTCTGAATCTCGACATCGAGTTGGCGGCGCTCACGGGCGAGCTGATCGACGCGGGCGCGCACCGCCCCGACGTCAAACGTCCGCACCAGACGGATCTCCGAGCGGCTGTAGCGAGCCTGCTGCTGCGCGGTCGCCTCGGCCACCGCCTTCAGCGCGCCATGGAGCATTCCCAGAACGTCGCGTCGCGCCAGCGCCTCGGTGAGCGTCATGCCCGACTCCAACCGCGTCTGCGCGTTGGTGACATTGATCGCGGCGATGAGGTCCTCGAGCTCAGAAGCGATCGCATCGAGCTCTGCCAGCAAGGGCTGCGGATCCTCGGCGGGCTGGTCGCCCTCCTGCACCAGCGCGCTCGCGCGCAGCCGGTCGCGCACCTGAGTCAGTCGCGTCTGCAACTCGGCGCGCCGTGCGAGAGCCTCTCCCAGCTTCACCGCCATGCCACCGCCGAGCCTACCGGAGGGCGCTCAGCCGAGGACCGGCACGTCCGCGGTGAGGATCTCGTGCGCACCAGCGGTGATGAGCACGTTGTCCTCGATGCGGATCCCGCCGAAGTCCAGCAGGCTGTCGACGCGGTCCCAGTCCACCGCGTCGCGGTGGCGGGCTCGTCGCTCGGAGTCCTGGAGGATGGCGGGCACGAAGTACACGCCGGGCTCGACCGTGACCACGTAGCCAGGCTCCAGGGGAAGATTGATGCGGAGGTTCTTGACGGGTGACGGCGTGTCGCGGCGGGAGGGGAGGGGCCCGGCGGCGTCGCGGACGCCGAGGCCGACCAGATGGCCGATCCCGTGGGGAAAGAACAGCCACACCGCGCCGGACTCCACCAGCGCGCTGGGCTCGCCGCGCAGCACACCGAACGCGACCAGGCCCTCGGCGATGACGTGCGCGGCCGTCATATGCACGTCGACCCACTCGGTTCCGGGAACGCAGCGGTCGATGGACGCACGCTCGGCGGCGTGCACCACCGCATGCAGCTCGGCCTGCTCGGAACTCAGCTGACCGCCGACCGGGTACGTGCGCGTGATGTCGGAGGCGTACTGGCGGTAGTCGGCGCCCGCGTCGATGAGCACGAGGTCGCCGTCGTTGAGCCGGCGGTCGGTCGGCATGAAGTGGAGCACCGCCGAGTTGGTGCCCGCGCCGACGATCGTGTCGTAGGCCATGGCGTCGGCGCCCGCGCGCATCGCGGCGAGCTCGAGCTCGACCTGGACCGAGCGCTCGGTGCTGCCTGCCACCAGCACCGGTACCGCGGCGGCGAAGGCCGCGCTCGTCGCGCGCGCGGCGACGCGCATGCGCTCCAGCTCGACCTCGTCCTTGGGCCGGCGGACGACGTCGAGCGCCAGTCGCAGGTCGGCGCTCAGGGCCGCGTCGCTGACGACCTCGAGCTCAGCGGAGAGCGGCGCCCCGAGACATCCCACCGACCGCTCCCGGCGGGCGCCCAGCCACACCGGCAGCTGGCCGAGCGGCACCCCGCCCGGGTCGCCTTCGGTGGCGCCTGACCACAGCCGGTCGTCCTCGGTGACCTCCGCCACGAAGTCAAACCAGCCCTCCTCAGGGTCAAAGGCCAACACCCCACCTGGGCGGTTGCGATCGGTGAGGTAGTAGTACTCGGAGTGGGCGTGGAACGGGTAGGTCCGGTCGCCGCGGCCCGGAACGCCGATGGGATCGCCGGCGCCGATCAGGACGATCTCATCGACGAGTCCCCACTCCGCCGCGACGGCGCTGCGGCGGCGGTCCAGGGCCTGCTCGATCCGCGGGTCGGTCACCGGCGCGAGTCTACGGACGGCGAGAGCCGGGCCGCGAGGCCACGGACGGCGCGCCGTTCAGCGGGTCGCGAGGTGTCCGTTCCTGTTGACCACTGGCTTGACAGGTGTTTACTATTACCGCACACCTAACTCGCCGCTGGCTGAAAGGAAGCACATGTCAAATATCGCGTCGCGCGGCTCGACGATGGCGGTCGACTGGGAGCAGAGGATCGACTTCGCCAAGCTGCGCACGGACCGGCTGGTCCGCGCCCGGAACGCGTTGCAGCGGTCGGAGTTGGGTGCCCTGCTGCTGTTTGATCCCAACAACATCCGCTATGTCACCAGCACCCACATCGGCGAATGGGCGCGGGACAAGAACGCGCGGTTCGTGCTGCTGCCGCGTGAGGGCGACCCGGTGCTGTGGGACTTCGGCTCGGCGGCCCGCCATCACCAGCTCTACGCCCCGTGGCTGCCCGAGGACAGCTTCCGCGCCGGCGTCTCGCCGATGCGTGGCGCCATGCCCGATGAGACGGGCGTCCCCGACGAGCTGGCCCGCACGATCGTGCACGAGCTCTCCGAGCACGGGCTGGCCGGCGAGCAGGTGGGGATCGACATGACCGACATCGTCGCGCTCAACGCGCTGCATCGCGCGGGCGTCTCGACCGCCGACGGCTCGCAGGTGATGCTCTCCGCGCGCGCGATCAAGACCGACGAGGAGGTCGCGCTGCTCGACCACGCCGCCGCCATCGTCGACGCGGTCTACGAGCGCATCTACGAGCTGCTGCGCCCCGGGGTCACCGAGCGCCACATCGTGGCCGAGGCCCAGCGCCTTCTGTTCGAGCTCGGCTCCGAGCAGGTCGAGGCGATCAACGCCGTATCCGGCGATCGCTGCAACCCCCATCCCCACGTCTTCTCCGACCGGCTGCTACGGCCGGGCGACCAGGCCTTCTTCGACATCATCCACTCGTTCATGGGCTACCGGACGTGCTACTACCGCACGTTCAGCGTGGGGGGCACCAACCAGGCCCAGCTCGACGCCTACAAGCAGTGCCGCGAGTGGCTCGACGACGCCATCGATCTCGTCAAGCCAGGGGTCACCACCGACGAGATCGCGGCCGTGTGGCCGACCGCGCAGGAGCTCGGCTTCACCGACGAGGCCTCGTGCTTTGGCCTGCAATTCGGGCACGGATTGGGGGTCGGGCTGTACGAATCGCCGATGATCTCGCGGCTGCACAGCTTCGAGAACCCGGTGGCGATCGAGGAGGGCATGGTGTTCGCGCTCGAGACCTACTGCGCTGCGCGCGACGGGATCTCCGCCGCGCGGATCGAGGAGGAGGTACTGGTCACCGCCGACGGCAACCGCCTGCTCACGCGCTTCCCCGCCGACGAGCTGCTGGTGGCCGGACGGACCTACGTCCGCGGGGCCGATCTCGTCTCGGGTACGGAGCTGACGCCGGAGCCGGTCGCGGCCAAGTAGCTCCGGCTCGCGCGGCGGCGGCTCAGCCGAAGCGCGAGTCGCCCGAGCGCCCCACCACGAACCAGATCGCCTCGACGGGCTCGTCGCCGACGGTGGCCAGCCGGTGCGGCGTGGTCGAGTCAAACGAGATCGAGTCGCCCGGGCCCAGCAGGTGATCCTCGAACCCGACGGTGACCTGGAGGGTGCCCGACAGCACGTGCCCGTACTCCCGGCCGGAGTGGCGCATGAGGTGGGCGCTCTCGCACGAGGCGCCGCCGGGCTCGTAGACCACGAAGAGGAAGTCGACGCTGGGGTCCGGGGATTGGGTGAGCAGCTCCCAGCGCACGCCGGAGTCCAGCTGGATGACCTTGCGCTCGTCGGGCGTGACCACCGGCCCGCGGGTGACCACGGGGCCCGAGTCGCCGTTGGCGCGCAACCGGGCATCGAGCACCTTGAGCCCGTCCGCGGCGTTGGCCGGCCGCGAGGAGCCCGCCTGGCCCGCGACCACCTTGGGCGCCTGCTCGGAGAACAGCTCGTCGAGCGACATCTTCAGCTCGGTGGTGATCGCGTAGAGCGTGGCCACCGAAGGCGTGGCCTTGCCGCGCTCGATCTGCGAGATGAGGCTGGGCGACAGGGTCAGCCGCCGCGCGAGCTCACGCACCGACATGTTCAGCGACTGGCGCCGGGCGCGGATCTGCTCCCCGACATCGGGGAGTGAGGCCCGCTCGGGTGACGACTCGGAATCGCTGGTGGGCACAGGCGGAGTGTACTGCACATTGCTCGCGGAGTGTGCGTTCTTAGTTGACACCGGCGGCAGAGTGTGTAGTAGACTTGAACTCTGACGCGAGAGGAGTGTGGTCGCCGCCGCAGCGGCCGCCGCCACGAGGAGTCGCATGCCCGGAAGCGATCAAACCGCCGAGAGCCAACCGCATTCGTCTGCTGCGCCGCCGGCGTCCTCCGCGGCACCGTTCTCCCGGATGCTCAGCGCGGCCTCGGCGCCGATCTCGCTGGCCACGGCGGCGCTGTTTCTGATCAGTCTCATCTTCGAGCCCGACAGCGTCCGGCACTCGGCGCTGTTGGGCATGCTCCCGTTCGCGGCGGTGCTGGCGATCGCGGCGATGGGCCAGACGCTCGTCGTCCAGCAGGGCGGCATCGACCTGTCCGTGCCGGGGATGATCTCGCTGACGATCGTCCTGCTCACCAGCTATCCCAACGGGAACTCGGGCAAGCTGGCGTCGGCAATCGTCATCGCCTTTGCCGCCACGCTCGCCGCCGGAGCGATCTCGGGGATCATCGTCAGCGTCATCGGCGTGACCCCGATCGTCGCGACGCTCGGGATGAACGCCGTTCTCTACGGCGTCGTCATCCAGGTCTCCGCCGGCAACCCGCCACCGACGACCAGCGCGCTGGCCAAGTTCGCCACCGGCAAGGTGGCCGGGATCCCCAACTCGGTGATCATCGCGGTCGTCCTGGCCGCGGTGGTGGCGCTGATCATCAAACGTACGATCGTGGGACGCCGCTTCGAGGCCGTCGGGTCCGGTCTGCTCGGCGCCCGTGCGGCCGGGCTGCGCGCGCGCCGCTACCAGCTCGCCACCTACGTGGTGGCGGCGGCGATGTACTGCATGGCGGGCATCCTGCTCGCAGGCATCGTGCACAGCCCGAGCGCCTTCCAGGGCGACTCCTATCTCCTGCCCTCGGTGGCGGCGGTCGTCCTGGGCGGGACCTCGCTGCTGGGCGGACGCGGCAGCGTGATCGCCACCGCGGTGGCGGCACTCTTCATCAGCCAGCTGGATCAGTTCGTGTTGGTCATGGGGGCCAACCAAGGTGTGCAGAACCTGGTGGACGCCGGCGCGCTGGCCGCCGGCCTCGCCATCTACAGCGTTCCGTGGAGGAGATTGAGGCGGAACGTGCGCCGGCCGTCACCCGACGGCGCAGGCAGGTTGGAGCAGAGCACCGCGCCCGGGTTGCCCGGGCGTGAGTCAACGCCCGGCGCGCAGCTCGCGCCCGGGTCACACAAGTGAACCGATGGAAAGGGTGGAGACGTTGATGCAGTGCAAAGCAAAGGCTCTGGCATCAAGCCTGCTGGCCCTGGGGATCGTCGTCGTGGTTGCGGCGTGCGGCTCCAGTTCCTCGACCAACAGCAGCAGTGGCGGCGCCGGCGGCGGTTCGACGTCCGCGGCCGCCGCCGCCACGACCGGGAGCGGCGCGAGCACCGCGAGCGGTGGCACGAGCACCGCCGCGGCGGCCTCGGGCACGCCGTCGTGGTGTGGCTCCAAGCAGATCACGTTCGCGCTGGCGGACGGCTTCGGCGACAACAACTGGCGCAAGATCACCACCGGTGAGGCGCGCGACGAAGCGGCGGAGTGCAAGAGCATCACGAAGTTCATCTACACCGATGGTCAGGGCAACACCCAGAAGGCCATCTCCGACATCCACGGCCTCGCGGCCCAGGGCGCCAACGCGGCCGTCGTCTTCCCCGACGCCGGTCAGGCCGTCCTGCCCGCCATCCGTGACATCTACAAGGCCGGCGTCGTCACGGTCCCCTATCGCGTGTTCCCGGGTGGGAAGGCCGGGACGGATTACAACTACTACATCTCCACGCAGTTCCAGCAGGCCGGCGAGCTGTGGGGCAAGTGGCTCGACACCGCGCTGCACTGCAAGGGCAACGTGATCAACCTCGGCGGCCCGCCCGCCAACTCGCAGAGCCTGGCCGAGTACCAGGGCCTCAAGCAGGCGATCGCGTCCTGCCCGGGGATCCACATCATCGGCACGACGCCGTACTACGTCACCAACTGGGACCCGGCGCAGACGCAGAAGGTGGTCACCGCGGTCCTGGCCAAATACCCGAAGATCGATGCGATCACCACGGACTTCGGCGCCGCTCTGGCGAGCGCGTTCAGCGCGTTCTCCCAGGCCAACCGCAAGATCCCGGCGATCGCCACCGAGGACTCCAACCAGCTCTCGTGTGACCAGAAGAAGCTGAACTTCCCGCTCTTCACGGTCGACTCGCAGAACTGGATGGTCCGGACCGCGGTGGACTTCGCCGTCGCCAAGGCCACCGGAGGCACGATCCCGTCCTCCACGGTCGTCCCGCAGAAGGCGTTCGAGGACTCGCTCACCGGCAAGCCCCACCCGGTCGAGTGCGCCCCGTCGCTGCCCAGCGACGCGATTCTCTCGTCGCACCTCTCCCACACGCAGCTGAAGGCGGCGTTGGGCGAGTAACCCACAGAGCACACCGCGCCGGCCGCCGTGGCGCCACGCCGCGGCGGCCGGGGCACAACCTGACACCGGCTCATGACCGACACACTCCAACGGACAACGCAACCACCCACCTCACATACCCTGCTCGAACTGCGCGAGGTGTGGAGGTCGTTCCCGGGCGTCACCGCGCTCAAGGGCGTGTCACTGTCACTGGCCGCCGGCGAGGTGCACGCGGTCCTGGGGGAGAACGGGGCGGGCAAGTCGACGCTGATGTCGGTCGCCTCAGGGTCGATCGCGCCGGACTCGGGAACGATCCTCTTCGGCGACGAGAGCTATGACCGTCTCACCCCCGCCGAGGCCCAGGGCCACGGCCTGGCCATCGTGCACCAGCACCCGGCGGTGCTCCCCGACCTCACCGTGGCCGAGAACCTGGCGCTGGCCGCGACCGGGGCCAAGCCCACGCCGCAGTGGATGCGCGAGCAGCTGCGCCGCGTCGATCTCCGCGTGGCGCTGGGCGCGCGCCTGGAGGACCTGACGGTCGCCCAGCGCCAGCTCCTGGAGCTGACCAAGGCCATCGCCGCCGAGCCGCGCGTGCTCATCCTCGACGAGCCGACGGCGCCGCTGGGCGCCGATCGCGTCGCCACCGTATTCGAGCTCGTGCGCGCGGCCGCGCGCGGGGGCGCGGCGGTCATCTACATCTCCCACCGGCTGGCCGAGGTCCGCCAGATCGCCGACCGCGTGACGGTCATGCGCGACGGCGCCGTTCGCGGCAGCGCACCCATCGACGAGATGTCCGACGACGAGATGCTGCGGCTGATCGTCGGGCGCGCCGTCGAGACCACCTTCCCCAGCAAGCATGCCGGCGCGCTGAGCACGGGAGGCCTCGCCGTCGAGAACCTCTCCAACCACGCCTTCAAGGGCGTGGGGCTGGAGGTCGCGCCCGGAGAGATCGTGGGGCTCGCGGGGATCGCGGGCAACGGGCAGTCGGAGTTCCTGCGCGCGCTGGCCGGGCTGGAGGCGGCCAGCGGCGAGGTGAGCCTGGCCGGGGAGGCGCTGAGCCTCGGCAACCCGGTCGCCGCCCAGCGAGGTGGGATCGCCTACATGCCCGCCGACCGCCACGGGGAGGGTCTGCTCATGGCCCTCTCGGTGCGTGAGAACGCCACGCTGTCCTCGCTGCCGCGCTATGCCTCCAACGGGATCGTCAGCCGCCGAGCCGAGGTGGCAGCGGTGAGGCGC
This sequence comes from uncultured Actinomycetota bacterium, assembly GCA_963708835.1. Lineage (GTDB taxonomy): Bacteria > Actinomycetota > Thermoleophilia > Solirubrobacterales > Solirubrobacteraceae > Palsa-465. The sequence goes on from CAVPUB010000007.1 coordinate 1,692,131, forward strand.
GAGGTCGAGGCGCTGCGGATCCGCACCGCGTCGCTGGAGACCGACGTCGAGGCGCTCTCGGGAGGCAACCAGCAGAAGGTGGTGCTGGCGCGCGCGATGCTCTCCCAGCCCAAGCTGATCCTCGCCGACGAGCCCACCCAGGGCGTCGACGCCGGCGCCCGCGTGGAGATCTACCGGATCCTGCGCGAGATCGCCGAGTCCGGCGTCCCGGTGCTGATCGTCTCCTCCGACGGACTCGAGCTCGAGGGCCTGTGTGACCGCGTGGTCGTGTTCTCGCGCGGCGAGGTCGTCGGCGAGCTGCGGGGCGACGAGGTCTCGGAGGAGAAGATCGCGCGGACGATCGTCACCGCGACCACGCACCGTGCGGGCGACGCCGCGCCGACCGCGCCGGGCAGTGGGATGGCTGAGCGCGCGCGCCGGTTCCTCACCGGCGACTACCTGCCGAGCCTCGTGCTGGCGGTGGTGATCGTGGCGCTCGGGATCTACACCTATGGCCAGAACCCGCGCTTCACCGCCACCTTCAACATCACCTCGCTGCTCACGCTCCTGGCCGCGCTGGCCTTCATCAGCTTCGGGCAGCTCATCGTGATCATGACCGCGGGGATCGACATCTCGGTGGGCCCCCTCTCGGGCCTGGTGGCGGTGATCGCCTCCTTCTTCCTGGTCGAGGGCAAGTCCACGCCGATCGTCGTCCTCGGCCTGGCCATCATGCTCGGCGCTGCCATCACCACCGGCCTCATCAACGGCCTGATGGTCCGCCTCGGGCGGTTCACGGCGGTGGCGGCGACGCTGGTCACCTACATCGGGCTGCAGGGGATCTCGCTGCTGTTGCGACCGTTCCAGGGCGGCTTCATCTCATCGACGATCACCGACGCCATCCAGCAGACCATCGGCCCGATCCCGGTGGCGTTCCTGGTGGCGCTCGCGCTTGCGCTGGCCCTCGAGTACTGCCTGCGCTTCACCCGCTGGGGGCTGGCGCTGCGCGCGGCCGGCTCGCGCGAGCAGGCCGCGCACCGGCTGGGCGTGCGCGTGAACCGCACGATCATCGGCGCCTACGTCGCCTGCTCGGCGCTCACGTTCCTGGGTGGCCTGATGTTGATGGCGCAGATCGGAGTGGGGGACCCGACGCAGGGGGTCACCTACACGCTGGCCAGCATCACCGCGGTCGTCCTCGGCGGGGCCAGCCTGTTCGGCGGGCGCGGCTCGTTCATCGGCACGCTGCTCGGCGCCGCGCTGCTGCAGGAGACGATCAACGCCACCACCTTCCTCAGCCTCTCGCAGGCGTGGCAGTACTGGTTCCAGGGCGTGTTCGTGCTCGTGGCCGCCGTCGCCTACACGCTGGCACGCCGCCGCGGGAGGATGGCGTGAGCGCGGGCAACGGCGATCTCAGCGGCCGGGTCGCGCTCATCACAGGCGCCGGGAGCGGCATCGGGCTGGGCATCGCCCGCGTGCTCGCGCGCCACGGCGCGCAGCTCGTGCTCTCCGACCTGGATGCCGGGCGCGTGCGCGAGGCCGCCGGCGAGCTCGATGCCACGGCCCTCGAGCACGACGTCACGAGCTGGGTGTCGAGCCGGCGGGCCGTCGAGGACACGATCGAGCGCCACGGACATATCGACGTCCTGGTCAACAACGCCGGGGTCTCCAAGAGCGTCCCCTTCCACGAGCTCGACGAGGCCGAGTGGGACCGCGTCCACAACGTCAACGTCAAGGGCGTGTTCCTGACGACGCGCGCGGTCGTCCCGCACATGATGCAACGGCGCTCGGGCTCGATCATCAGCATCTCGTCGATGGTCGGCAAGGAGGCCATCCCGCTGTTCGTGCATTACAGCGCGTCCAAGTTCGCTGTGATCGGCATGACCCAGGGCCTGGCCAAGGAGATGGCGCCCTACGACGTCCGCGTCAACGCCGTGTGCCCCGGCGTGGTGCGCACCCCGTTGTGGGAGCCGCTGCTGCACCAGCTGGCTGACAACAAGGGCATCACGCGCGACGAGGCGTGGCAGGAGTTCGTCGATCCCATCCCGCTGGGACGTCCGCAGGAGCCAGAGGACATCGGGGAGGCGGTGGCCTTCCTGGCCTCGGATCGCGCCCGCAACATGACGGGCCAGGGCATCAACGTCACCGGCGGGATGCAGCTGCACTGATGACAACGCAGACGAGGAGACAGAGATGAAAGCGCTGGTGTTCGAGGCGCCCGAGAAGGCGGTGGTCGCCGACCTGGACCGCCCCGCCATCGGGCCCGACGAGGTGCTGGTCCGATCCCACGCCGTGGGCATCTGCCACTCGGACTTCGAGCTCTACGCGGGGCGCTACATCATCCCCGTGCGCTACCCGATCATCCCCGGCCACGAGTGGGCGGGTGAGATCGTCGAGGCCGGCGCCGACGTGTCCGGCCTCAAGGTCGGCGACCGCGTGGTCGGCGAGTGCGTGGTCGGCCCCGAGGGTCGCGACCACTTCGGCTTCTCCATCAGCGGCGCCAACGCGGAGTACTTCCGCGCGCGCGCCGAATGGCTCCACGTCCTGCCCGACGAGCTCAGCTACGAGGCCGGCGCACTGGTGGAGCCCTTCAGCGTGGCCTACAACGCGACGCACTCCGCCGGTGGCCTGGATCCCGCCGATCAGGTGGCGGTCATCGGCGGCGGGCCCATTGGGCTGCTGTGCGTCGCCGCCGCGGCTGCCCACAACGCCACGGTGACGCTCATCGAGCCCCAGCAGTCACGGCGTGCCGCGGCGCTCGACCTCGGCGCCACCCGAGCGCTCGATCCCAGCGCCGCCGACTTCTCCGATGCCGTCGCCGAGCACACGCAGGGCCGCGGCTTTGACGTCGTGCTCGAGGCGGCAGGCAAGCCGGCTGCGATGGCGAGCGCGCTCGAGCTCGCCGCACACTCGGCGCGGCTGGTCTACATCGGCATCGCCATCGGCACCTCCGCGCCGGCGCAGCTCGGCCTCATCCAGTCAAAGGCCCTGCGCATCACCGGGATCATTGGGTCGGCTGGCCTGTGGCCGCGCACGATCCGCTTCCTGGCCAGCGGGGTGGTGGATCCGACCACGATCGTGACCGCGCGCTTCCCGCTCGTCGACGCCCTGGCCGCGCTCGACGCCGCCCAGGACACCGCCGCCAACGTCAAGGTCCACATTCAAACAGCAGCCGGATGACTCACGCAGCCGACTTACAGGCGAGTCTGGATGGCGAGCGGAGGCGGTCAGCGTGAGAGCGGCCGTCTACCGAGGACCCCGCGACATCCGCATCGAGTCCGTCGCCGAGCCGGCGGACCCGGCGGGCGCCGACGTCGTCATCGAGGTGGCGCGGGCCGCGATCTGCGGCACCGACTCATCGGAGTGGGCCCACGGGCCGCTGCTGGCCCAGCCACCGGTGGTGCTGGGCCACGAGTTCGTCGGCCGGGTGGTCGCCGCCGGGCCGCAGGCCGGTGCGCTCGGCATCGGCGATCGCGTCGTGTGCGGCGCGGGCATCTCCTGCGGGCAGTGCGACTGGTGCCGTGCCGGGCGGACCAACTTGTGCGCGCACTACCGCACGATCGGGCTGCACGTCGATGGCGGGCTGGCCGAGTACGTGAGCTCGCCGGCGGGGATCTGCCTCGCCGTCCCCGACGCGCTCACCGACGATGCCGCCGCCATTGCACAGCCGCTGGCGGTCGCCCTGCACGCCGTCAGGCGAAGCGGCCTGCGCGCCGGGCAGTCGTGCGCGGTCATCGGCGTGGGCGGCATCGGGGCGTTCATCGTCGCCGCGGCCGTCGCGGCCGGAGCGCAGCCGCTCATCGCGCTGGACATCGACGAGGACCGACTGGCCACGGCCCGCGCGCTGGGCGCGGCGACGGTGATCGACGCCCGCGGCCGGGAGCTGGACGCCGCCATCCTCGAGGCCACCGGGGGCGAGGGCGCCGACGTGGTCATCGAGGCCTCGGGCACCGCGGGCGCGCCGGCGGCGGCGACGCGGGCGGCGCGCCGCGGGGGCCGCGTGCTCATCGTCGGCTTGCAGGCGGCTCCGCGCGAGCTGGATCTGCTCCTCCTCACCGTCCGCGAGGTGGAGATCTCGACGACACTCGCCCACGTCTGCGACGTCGACCTGCCCGAGGCGCTCGCGCTGCTCCAGAGCGCCGAACTCGCGCCCGCCGTCACCGACCGGGTGATTGGGCTCGACGAGCTGGTCCCGCAGGGGATCGAGCCGTTGGCCGGCGGGACCGCGCGCGGGAAGATCGTGGTGGCGCCGTGACCGGCCCCCGCATAGGTCTCAGTCGCATGGGCGCGCCACCTACAGGCTCGCCCATGGCCCGCCGGCTCCTGCGGGCAGGCTTTCCACTCACCGTCCCCAAGCGCACCGCGCCACGGGAACTCCTCCCCTTGGGCGGAGGCGCGGCGGTGGTGGAAAGCCCGGCTGAGGGCGGCGGTGGCCCCGCCGTGGAGGCGGCGCGGTGAAGGGCCTGCATCACGTGGGGATCACGGTGGCCGACCTGGAGAAGGCGATCGACTTCTACCACGGGGTCCTGGGGCTCGAGTTCGTCAACGAGCCCAGCCCGGTGTTCGACGATCCCGCACTCGGACCGGCGGTCGGGGTGCCCGGTGCGGCTCTGCGCCAGGTGTCGCTTGCGCTGGGCGACACCATCCTCGAGCTGCTCGAGTACACCGCGCCGCCCTCGCCGGTGGAAGCGCCCCTGCCCCAGAACGCGCTAGGCGCTCAACACGTCGGCTTCCTCGTCGAGGACGCGGCCGCCACCAAGGCCGAGCTCGAGGCCAAGGGGGTGCGGTTCCTCTCTGACATCAACGTCGTCGACGAGGGGGTGCTGGCCGGATGGCGATGGGTGTACTTCTCCGACCCCGAGGGCAACGCGCTGGAGCTGGTGCAGATCGCCTACACCCGGCCCGAGGAGCGACGGGCTCAGATTGCGGCCTACCTGAACCAGCGAACGACCCGGGAGGCCGTCTCATGAGATACGGAGTGATCTTCAGCTGCCAGGACCCAGAGGGATCGCCGATCGGCCACCCGGCGGTGTACGAGTCCGCGCTGGCCTGCGCGGTGGCCGCCGAGGAGCAGGGCTATGACTGGATCAACGTCACCGAGCATCACGTCGCCGCCGATGGCTACCTGCCCGCGCTGTTCGTGCTGCTGGCGGCGATGGCGGCACGCACCGAGCGCATCCGGCTCTCCACCGGGATGCTCATCCTTACCCTGCACTCCCCGGTGCGGATCGCCGAGGAGGCGGCGGTGCTCGACATCGTCAGCGGCGGCCGGCTCACCCTCGGCGTGGCCGCTGGCTACCGCGAGGTCGAGTTCGAGGCGATGCAGGTGGATTACCACACCCGCGGCAAGCGCTTCGTCGAGTCCCTCGAGCTCATGCGGCTGGCCTGGACTGGCGAGCCGTTCACGTTCAGCGGCGAGGTCTTCGACCTCCCCGAGCTCGTGGTGCGTCCGGTGCCGATCCAGCGACCGGGCATCCCGCTGTGGCTGGGCGGGACGACCCCGGTGGCGCTGCGCCGCGTGGTGCGCCACGGCGCCCCCGTGTTCCCCGGCGCCACCGACGAGATCGCGGTCGTGGCCGAGCGGATGGCCTCCTATGACCGCCTGCGCGACACGCTGGGCGCGACCGGCCCGCGCGCGCTGGTGCTGCCGCGCCTGGCCGTCGTCGCCGACACCACCGAGGAGGCGCGCCGCCGCGCCCTGCCCGGCATCCTCGCCATGCTCCAGACCTACCAGTCGTGGGGGCTGCCCGTCGACTTCAGCCAGATGCTGCGCGACTGGGAGCTGCTCGACGACCTGGTCATCGTCGGCGACGCCGATCACTGCCGGGCGTGCCTCGCGCGCTATGTCGAGCTGGGGCTCACCGACCTGCTGCTCCAGTTCGCCATGCCCACGCTGCAGCCGGCGGTGATCGCCGAATCCCAGGCCCGGTTCATGGCCGAGGTCGCGACCCCCGCTGCGGAGGTGCAGGTCTGACATGGCCCACTCGACCACCGAGCCCACCACCGACGTCGACACCGAGCTGGGCTTGGCGCTCTACGAGCGCATGGTGCTCATCCGCCGCTTCGAGGACGCGGTCCAAGCGCTGTTTCAGAAGGGCGAGGTCCACGGCACCACTCACCTGTACTCCGGGCAGGAGGCGGGCGCGGTGGGCGTGTGCAGCGTCCTCACCGACTCTGACCGGGTGGCTGGGACCTATCGCGGGCACGGCCACGCACTGGCCATGGGCGTCGACCCCGAGGCGCTGATGGCCGAGCTGCTCGGCCGCGAGACCGGTGTGTGCGCCGGGCGGGCGGGCTCGATGAACGTCATCGACCTCGCACACGGGCTGATCGGGTGCTTCGGCATCGTCGGCGGATCGATCGCCGCCGTCACCGGGGTGGCCCTCGCCCATCAGCGTCGCGGCACCGACGATGTCGCCGTCGCCTTCTTCGGCGAGGGGACGAGCAACCAGGCCTACTTCGCCGAGTGCCTGAACTTCGCGCGGGTACTCGGGCTGCCCGCGGTGTTCGTGTGTGAGAACAACCGCTACATGGAGTTCACGCCCATCGAGGACGTGACCGCGGGCGAGATCCGCGCTCGCGCCGAGACGCTGGGGCTGTGGGCACAGACCGTCGACGGTATGGACGTATGGGCGGTGCGCGAGGCGGCGCAGCGCGCGGTCGACCATGCGCGCTCGGGCGGCGGCCCGGCGTTCCTGGAGACGCTCACCTACCGCTTCGTCGGCCACTCGCGCTCAGACCCCGGCGCCTACCGCAAGCCCGGCGAGCTCGACGAGATGCGCAAGCGCGATCCGCTGGTGGTGGCCCGTGAGCGCCTCGCCGAGGCGGGCGTCGACGGCGGGCAGCTCGACGCCGCCGATGCCCGCGTGGCCGAGCGGATGAGCCAGGTGGTCGAGGCGGCGCTGGCCGCGCCGTTCCCGGCGCCTGACACGCCCGCGTCCGAGTACGCATCGTGAGCGTGGCCCAGCTCACCGAGGTGCGCCTCCCGCGCCTGTCTGACTCCATGGAGGAGGGGACGATCGTCCGCTGGCTCAAGCAGGACGGCGAGGCCGTCGCCGCCGGCGAGGCGCTGGTGGAGATCGAGACTGACAAGGCCACAATGGAGTACGAGGCCGAGGCGAGCGGGACGCTGCAGATCCTCGTTACCGAGGGGGCCACGGTGGCGCTCGGCGAGACGATCGCGCGGCTGCTCCCGGACGGGGCCGAGCCGCCGCAGCCACGGGATGAGCGCCCGCAACGGATCCTGGCCACGCCGGTCGCGCGGCGGGTGGCGTCCGAGCTGGGGGTCGAGCTCGGCGCGGTGACGGCAACGGGTCGCCGTGGTCAGATCATGAAGGCTGACGTCGAGGCGTTCGCCGCTTCGTCGAACGGCAACGGCGAGACGCTCGCCGCGGCGCCCGCCCCGCACGAGGAGCTCACCCGCACCCAGCGCACGATCGCGCGACGCATGGCCGAGTCGCGCGCGGTGGTCCCCGATATCGAGCTGGTGGTGGACATCGACATGGGCGCCTGCCTGGCCCTGCGCGCCCAGCTGGCCGAGCATCATTCGCCCGCGCCCTCGGTCAACGACCTGGTCATCAAGGCGTGCGCGCTGGCCCTGCGCGAGCACCCCCGCGTGAACGGCAGCTACGCCGACGAGGCCTTCGTCCTGCACGAGCGCGTCAACGTCGGCTTCGCCGTCGCCGCACCCGACAGCCTGCTCGTGCCGGTCGTCGCCGACGCCGACCGCCGCCCCGTCACCGAGATCGCCACCGTGACCCGCGAGCTGGCGGCCAAGGCCCGCGAGGGCCGGATCACGCCGGCCGAGGTCTCGGGCGCGACCTTCACGGTCTCGAACCTCGGCATGTTCGGGGTGGACCGCTTCACCGCGATCATCAACACCCCGCAGGCGGCGATCCTCGCCGTCGGCGCCGCCACCGAGCGGGCCGTCGTCCGCGACGGCGCCGTCACCGTGGCGGTGACGATGACCGCGACGCTCGCCGCCGATCACCGCATCCTCTACGGCGCGGACGCGGCGCGCTTTCTCACCGATGTCCGCGACCGCCTGCAGGCCCCGGTCGGCCTGCTGGCCTGACCCACCGGAGGCGCCCCATGCCGACCCTCGAATTTCGCCGGGCCATCTGCGAGGCGCTCGACGAGGAGCTGGAGCGCGATCCCAGCGTGATCTTCTTCGGCGAGGACGTCGGCGCCGCCGGCGGGGTGTTCGCGGTCACCGGCGGCCTGCAGGAGCGCCACGGCGCCGCGCGGGTCTTCGACACGCCGATCTCCGAGCTGGCCATCGCCGGGGCCGCCTTCGGCGCCGCGGTGGGCGGCATGCGCCCGGTGATCGAGATCATGTTCGGCGACTTCCTGTTCCTGGCCATGGACAGCCTCGTCAACCAGGCGGCCAAGTACTGGTACATCTCGGCCGAGCAGGCGAGCATCCCGCTCGTGGTCCGCTCGGCGGTGGGCGCCGGGGGCCGGTTCGGGGCCATCCACTCCCAGATGCCCGCGCCCTGGTTTCAGGGGATCCCGGGGCTCAAGGTGGTGGCCCCGTCGACTCCGGGCGACGCCAAGGCGCTGCTCAAGGCCGCCATCCGCGATCCGAATCCTGTCGTCTTCCTCGAGCACAAGCGGCTGTACTCCATCAAGGAGGAGGTCGCCGGCGACGGTCCCGAGACTGAGCCGCTGGGGGCCGCGCGCGTGGTGCGCGAGGGCCGTGACCTGACCGTCGCCACCGCGTCCAAGTCCGTGCACGACGCCCTGGCCGCCGCGGAGACGCTGGCCGGCGACGGCGTGCAGCTGGAGGTCATCGACCTGCGCACGCTGCGACCGCTGGACCGCGCCACGGTCGCCGCATCGGTGAAGCGCACCAACCGGCTGATGGTGGTGGAGGAGGGCCCGCGCACCGGTGGGTGGTCGGGGGAGGTGCTCGGCGACTTGGCACAGGACGCCCTGGAGCACCTCGACGACGCCTGGCGGCTGACGACGCCCGACACGCCCATCCCCTATAGCCCGACGCTGGAGGACGCGTTCCTGCCGGCGGCCGGCCACATCGTCGCAAGCGTGCGCGAGCACCTCGCGCGAGCGTGACGTCACAGACCCCCCGAAAGGAACCCCATGAGCGTTGAGATCGACCGTCCCGTGCTGACCGACCATGCCCGCAAGGTCGGGCTTGACGACGTCAAGGTGCCCCTGGAGGAGCGCCCCGAGGCCGGGCGTCCCGGCTGGATCGACATGGACGTGCGCTGGATCGTCACCCGGGACACGGTCGGCTCCGATGACTCGGTGTTCGGGCTCACCTACTTCCCGCCCGGGTCGCGCCACGAGATCCACCGCCACGAGAACGCCGAGGAGGTGGAGCATCTCATCTCAGGCGAGGGCGTCGCCCGCGTGGGCGACGAGGACGTGGCCATGGGCGCCGGCGACACGGTGTTCGTCGCGCGCAATGAGTACCACGGCTTCCGCAACACGTCCGAGACCGAGACCGCGGTGATGGTCTGGTATTACGCGGGGGCCGCCACCCTTCAGGAGGCGACCTACATCACTGAGGAGTCAGACCGCCAGGCCTGACCGCGGAGATCGTCATGCGCGCCGCGCGTTACCACCACGCCAAGGACATCCGGATCGAGGACGTGCCCGAGCCCGGTGAGCTGGGCCCGACCGAACTGCTCGTGCGACCGCGGCTGTGCGGGATCTGCGGGACCGACCTGCACGAGTACATCGCGGGCCCGATCGTCACCCCGTCAGAGCCCCATCCGCTCACCGGCGCGGTGAACCCACAGATCCTCGGGCACGAGTTCTCGGCCGAGGTGCTCGAGGTCGGCGCCGAGGTGGTGGCCGCGCGGCCCGGTGACCGGGTGGCGATCATGCCGCTCATCTTCTGCGGGCGCTGTTACTTCTGCCTGCGCGGGCTCAACCACCTGTGCACGCGGATGGCGTGCGTGGGGCTGAGCTGGGACTGGGGCGGCCTGGGCGAGCTGGCGGTGGTGAGCGAGTACCAGGTGGCGGTCCTGCCCGACAGCCTCTCCGACGAGCAGGGCGCGCTCATCGAGCCCTCCGCGGTCGCCGAGTACGGCGTCCGGCGCGGGCAGGTGGGCCCGGGCGACAGCGTGCTCATCGCTGGGGCGGGGCCGATCGGCGCCCTGGCGGTGCTGGCCGCCCAGGCGGCGGGCGCCGGCGCCGTGTACCTGTCAGAGCCCAACCCCGAGCGCGCGCGTGCGGCGGAGCACCTGGAGGCGACGGCGATCTTCGATCCCGGGCAGACCTCGGTGCCCGACGAGCTGCGCGAGCGCACCCACGGCATCGGCGTCGACGTGGCGATCGAGTGCGCCGGCAACGGCCGGGCGCTGGATGACTGCATCAACGCCACCCGGCGGGCGGGGACCGTGGTGCAGACCGGTCTGCACATCGGCCCCGCCGAGGTTCATCCCATGGTGTGGGCCCAGAACGATCTGACGATCGTGGGCACCTGGTGCTACCGGGTCTATGACTGGCAGCGGATCGCCGCCCTGATCGCCAGCGGGGCGTTCCCCGTGGAGAAGGTGATCACGGCGCGGATCGCCTTGGACCGCGTTGTCCCTGAAGGGTTTGAGGTGCTGATCGACCCCAGCGGGAACGCGCTGAAGGTGCTCGTAGAGATGAGTTGATCGCGTTTGCCGGGGCCCCGGCCGCTGCGCCATCGGACGTGGCGTGACCGATTCGGTACCTGGCCTCGGGGTCGAGCCCGTCGATCTCGGCCAACGTCATGTGCGCGGTCTCGCGGGCCGTGGCGATGGCGATGGCAGCGAGCACGCTGGCCCCGAACGTCAGCGCCGCCACCGGGACCCACCCGCCCGTGCCTGGGCCGGCGATCCAGTCGGCCACCGTCGGGGCCAGCCCGCCGAGGGCAAACCCGACCTGGGTGCCGATGGCCATGCCCGACAGCCTGACCCGCGTCGGGAACATCTCGCCGTACAGCGACGGCCAGATCCCGTTCTGGGCGCTGTACACCAAGCCGGACATGGCGATGCCGACGAGGAAGATGAGCACGTAGTTGCCGCCGGCGATCGCCGCCAGGTAGGCGAACATCAGCGCGCCCGAGCCCAGCGCGCCGAAGATGAACACCGGCTTGCGGCCGACGCGGTCGGCCAGCGTGGCCCACAGCGGGATTGCCGCCATGGCCACGAGGTTGGCCGCGATCACCACCCACAGCATCGTCGTGTCGTCGAGCCCGACGGTCTTGACCGCGAAGGCCAGCGCGTAGACGGCGACGATCGTCGAGACGGTGGAGGCCAGGCCGCCGAAGGCGACGCGCACCACGTTGGGCCAGTGGTTGGCCAGCAGCGACGCCAGCGGGACGCGCGACTGGTCGTCCTCGGCTTCGATCTGCTGAAAGGCCGGGCCCTCGGTGAGCCGGCGACGAATGATCACACCGGCGATCGTCACCACGGCGCTCAGCCAGAACGGGATCCGCCAGCCCCAGGAGTCCAGCTGGCTGTCGGGCAGGCTCCCGAGCGGCAGCCACAGGGCGGTGGCGACGACGAGGCCGGCCTGCGTGCCGGCCAGGGTGAAGCTCGTCTGGAAGGCGCGCCGGCGCTCGGGCGCGTGCTCGAGGCTGAGCGAGTTGGCGCCGGCCTGCTCCCCTGACGCGGCCAGGCCCTGGAGCAGCCGCAGCGTGACCAGCAGGATGGGGGCCAGCACACCGATGCTGTTGTAGGAGGGCAGGCAGCCGACGAGGAAGGTGGCCGCGCCCATGAGCGTGACCGTGAGCACGAGCACGCGCTTTCGTCCGTAGCGGTCGCCGAGGTGGCCCATGAAGATGGAGCCGACGGGCCGGGCGACATAGGCGACGCCATACGTGGCCAGCGACAGCAGCGTGCCGGTGGTGGGGTCGGCGGTGGGGAAGAACACCGTGCCGAAGACCAGCGCCGCGGCGGTGCCGTAGATGAAGAAGTCGTAGTACTCCAAAAAGCTCCCGATCGAGGCCGCGACCACCGCCTTGCGCGGGGTCTTGCCCGTCTGATCCAGTCCTCGTGGGTCTGGGTTGTCCGCTGCGGTACTCACCATCTCCCTCTCTTTTCTAGATGACGTCGCGCGCGCCGATCACGGCCGACGGGCGCAGTTGGTCCTCGAGCGCCGCCAGCGAGCGGCGCGCGTCGTGTGCCACCCGGTCCGGGTCGGCGTGTTGGAGCGCGTCTGAGAACACCTCCAGCGACAGCGGCCCGTCGTAGCCAGCGCGCAGCACGCGGCTGGTGAAGTCCACGAGGTCAAAGGTGCCCTGGCCCGGCAGGCAGCGGTGGTGTCGGCTCCAGCGCCGCACGTCGATGGCCAGATCCGTCGCGTCGGCGAGCTGGCAGAAGAAGAGCTTGTCGGCCGAGATCTCGGCGATGGCGTCGAGCTCGGTGTGGCGGGCCAGGACGTGGAAGCTGTCGAGGCAGACGCCGAGCGCGGGGTGGGCGGCCGTCTCGACGATGCGCCAGGCATGGTCGTACTCGGAGACGTGCCGGCCCCACGCCAGCGCCTCGTAGGCGATGCGCACGCCGTGGTCGTGGGCGCGCTGGGCGAGCGCATGGAGCTGCTGCGGCGGCGAGGCCGTCGTCGCCGATCGCGTCGGGCGACACGTTGGAGCAGACGAGCAGGGTGTCGGCGCCGAGCTGCGCCATGGCGTCGAAGGTGGCCTGCGCCCGCTCAAGGTTGCGGGCGAACTGAGCAGGCGGCACGCCCTCGAAGTCGCGAAACGGCTGGAAGAGGTCGATCGAGAGGCCGAGCTCGGCCGCCATCTCGCGCACCTGCGCGGGCGACAGCCGCGACGCGGCGAGGTCGGGCTCGAACAGCTCCACGCCGTCAAAGCCCGCCGCCGCGGCGGCGGCCAGCTTGCGCTCGAGCGTGCCGCTGAGGCAGACGGTGGCGATGCCGTGGCGCATCTCAGCGGCGCTCCGGCTCGGTGGCCACGGCGGTGTCGTCCTCGGCCAGGGTGGCGAAGTGGCGCAACATGCGCTCGCGGTCAGGGCGCCGGCCGGTGAACAGCTCGAACGACAGCGCCGCCTGGAACACGGCCATGCCGCCGCCGTCCAGGGTGCGGCAGCCCAGGCGCCGCGCGTGGGTGAGCAACTCGGTCTCCAGCGGCCGGTAGACCACCTCGGCGACCCACAGGCCGTCGTGCAGCAGGTCGGGCTCCAGCGGGGGGGCCGGGTGAGCGCGCATGCCCGCCGGGGTGGCGTTGATCAGCCCATCGGCGCCGCGCAGCTCGTCGCCGAGGCTCTGGCGCTGCACGACCGCGGCGCGGTCGGGCCCGTAGCGCTCGCGCAGGGAGCGGGCCAGCCCCTGGGCGCGGGATGGCTCGGTGTCACAGATCGAGCAGCCGCTCAGAGCCGAGCGCCAGCAGGCCGTGCGCCACCGCGGATCCCGCACCGCCGGCGCCCAGCAGTACCACCTGCCGCGTCGCCACGTCAGGCAGGCCGCGGACGAAGCTCTCCTGAAAGCCCTGGCAGTCCGTGTTGTGCCCGACCGCCCCGCGATGATCGAACACGACCGTGTTGACCGCGCCGAGCGCGGCGGCGTCGGTCGAGAGCCGGGTGAGCTCGCCCACCACCTCCTGCTTGCACGGGTGGGTGATGTTGACCCCGCTGAAGCCGAGGCGCTGGGTCACGCGCAGCAGCCCGCCGACGGCTTCGGGCGCCAAGCCCAGGGTGGTGATGTCCAGGCGCTCGTAGACGTAGCTGAGGCCGAGATGCTGGGCCTCGCGCTCGTGCAGGGCGGGGCTGAGCGAGGGCCCGATCTCGGCGCCGATCAGACCCGACGCGGTGGCGGGGATTATCGATTGAGAGGATCACGATAATGTACGAACTAGTTAGTTATATATCCGCGACGCGCGCTCGGCAAACCGGCGCTCCCCCCGGCGCTCTTAGAATCGGCGGGGAGCCCGGGTCACACCGAAAGGACGTCATGGCAGCGCCGAAGCTCCAGAAGGCACCCAGCCCCCGGCGCCAGCGCGACCCCGAGCAGACGCGGGCGGAGATCCTCCGGGTGGCGGCCGACGAGTTCGCCGAGCACGGCTTTTCCGGCGCCCGGGTGGACCGGATCGCCGCTCAGATGCGCACGACCAAGCGGATGATCTACTACTACTTCGGCAGCAAGGAGGAGCTGTACGTCGCCGTCCTGGAGCGCGCCTACGCCGCGATTCGGGAGGCCGAGCAGGAGATCGACGTCGACCACCTGGACCCGATCGCCGCCATCCGCCGCCTGGCCGAGCTCACCTTCGACCACCACGAGGCCAACCCCAGTTTCCTCCGGCTGGTCAGCATCGAGAACATCCATCGCGCCGAACATCTGCGGCACTCGTCGCAGATCGCCAACCTCAATGTCCCGGCGATCGATCTCATTGCCCGGATCCTCGACCGCGGCTACGCCGCCGGGACGTTCGTGCGCCGCGTCGACGCCATCGACCTGCACATGATGATCAGCGCGTTCTGCGTGTTCCGGATCTCCAACCAGCACACCTTCGGGGTCATCTTCAACCGCGACCTCACCAGCCCCGAGCTGCGCGACCGCTATCGCACGATGCTGGCCGACATGGTCGTCAGCTACCTGGTGAGCGGCTGAGCCGGTGGCCCCGAGCCCTCGCGTCCTGTCATGAGACTGTCGTTGCCGGAGCCGCTCACCGACGGCCGGGTGACCCTGCGCTGGATGCGCGTGGACGACGCCCCCGCGTGCGCGGCCGCGTTCCGCGACGACCCTGACCTGGGGCGGTTGATCGGCGTCGAGCGCGACCCCGACGAGTCCGGGATCCGGGAGCGAATCGCGCTGCAGGACGAGCGCGCCGCCGACGGCCGCAGCCTCCAGCTGGCCGTCGCCGATCCGCGGAGCGACGTGTTCTGGGGCGCGATGATCCTGCACTCGTTCGACTGGCACAGCCGCCGCGCCGAGGTCGGCTTCTGGCTGATCCCCGCGGCCCGCGGGCGTGGCGTGGGCTCGGCCGCGGTGGCGCTCGCGGTGTCCTGGGCGTTCGCCGAGCTCGACCTGGTGCGCCTGGAGATGACGACGACGCCGGAGAATCCGGCCGTGCCCGCGCTGGCCCGCCGCCTGGGCTTCACCGAGGAGGGGGTGCTGCGCTCGCGCAACCTCGAGCGCGGGCGCCGCGTCGACATCGTCTGGTTCGGGCTGTTGCGCGAGGAGTGGCTCGCCCGCGACGCCGGGTGACTCCGCCCCGGCGCCGGCGCACGCGTTACGCCGCGGCCAAGATGACGGCCGTCCCGCCCTCGCTGAGCTGCGCGAGCAGGGGATCGTCGGGGGCGGCGTCGGTGACGATCGCGGTGACGTCGCCAACGCCGAGCACCCTGTAGGGAGAGATGGCACCGACCTTCTCGGTGCTGGCGAGCACGTACGTGTCCGCAGCGCGGGCGGCGAGCGTCCGTTTCATGGCGGCCTCCTCGGCGTCTCCGGTGGTCAGGCCCGCCTCGGGATGCACGCCGGTGACACCGAGGAAGAAGAGGTCCGCGGAGATGCCCGCCGCGGCCTCCGCGGTGACCGCGCCGCACGCGACGGCGGAGTGCTTGTAGATGCGCCCGCCGAGCAGGAGGATCTCGATCCCGGGGTGATCGACGAGGGCGGCGGCGATCGTCGGGCTGTGGGTGATCACGGTCGCCGTGAGGGTGGAGGGCAGGGCCCTGACGAGCGCCAGGGTGGTGGTCCCGCCGTCGAGGATGACGCGGTCACCGGGGTTGATGAGCGCGGCGGCTCTGGCGGCGACCCGTTGCTTGCTCTCGGGCTCGACCGACGCCCGCGCCGCGTAGTCCACGAGCGCGCGCGACGGGGCCACCGCGCCTCCGTACACCCGCTGGCAGCAGCCGGCGGCGGCGAGGTCGCGCAGGTCACGCCGGACGCTGTCCTCGGATACCCCGAGCTCGGCGGCCAGCTCGCGCCCCACCAGCTTGCCGTCGGTCTCCAGCCGCCTCAGCAGAAGCTCACGTCGTTCTGCGACGAGCATTGGTGATGCACGTTCCTTCTTGATTGATGCCGAGTCTTGCGTGATTATGCATTATGCTGCACGACCATGACGAACTCCACCTCTTCCAAGCTCATCCTCATCGCCGGGCCGTACCGGTCGGGCACGGGCGACGATCCCCACCTGATGGCGCGCAATCTCGAGCGGCTCGAGGCCGCGGCGTGGCCGATCTTCGAGGCAGGCCACACGCCGATGATCGGAGAGTGGGTGGCCCTCCCTGTCTTGCGGAGCGCCGGCGCGGACTCCGCGCTTGACCCGCTCGCCGAGCAGGTCATGTATCCCACTGCGCAGCGGCTGCTCGAGCACTGCGACGCCGTGCTGCGCCTCCCGGGCGAGTCCACCGGCGCCGACCAGGATGTCGCCATCGCGCGCCGGCGCGGGATCCCCGTCTTCACCGAGGTCGACGAGATCCCCAGCGCCGGCGATTGGCCGGCCTGACCGCGGTCAGGCTGCGCTGAGCAGTCCCTTGAGCTCGTCGACGGTGATCACGGTGGCTTGGCGCGGGAACACGCTGTCCATCAGGCAGTCGTGCACCGACTGGTCGCGGTCGGCGGTGGCGTCGGAGAGCACGTACAGCGCGTAGTCGCGGTCGGCGCCGTCGCGAACGGTGGAGAGGACGACGCCGCTGGTGCTGATGCCCGCGAGGATGAGGGTGTCGACGCCGCGCTGGGCGAGCTGGTCGGCGAGGTCGGTGGTGGAGAAGGCGCCCACGCGCGTCTTGCGCACGATGATGTCGCCGTCGCGCGGCGCCACGCGCTCGTCGATCTGGGTGGTGGGGGCGTCGTCCATGAAGCCCTGCGGGCTCGAGGCGATCCGCGCGCCCATGCTGCTGGTGGGCGGGATGTTCTCCAGGTCGGCGGCGGTGAAGGCCACGCGCACGTAGCCGACGTGCCCGCCGCGACTGCGGACCAGCTCGATGGCCTGCGCGGCTCGGGCCACCAGCGCCTCGGAGTCGTCGATCATGCCGACGATGGCCTGCTGGTAGTCCATCACCAGCAGCGCGGTGCGGTGGGGGTCGATCGTGGGCGTGGTGTCGGTCATGGGGTGGCTTCTCTCGGTCGGGGGATGGAGGCGGGGGTCGGCACGTAGCGGCCGCCGCGCATGAGCGAGGCGAGCGCGCCCAGCACCGACAGGCCGGCGGCGACGATGAAGACGACCACCAGCCCGTCGTGAAACGGCCCCGAGATGAGGTGGGGGAAGAACTGATGTCCGGTGAGGACGCCTTGGTTGGCGGCGGGAAGCGTCGAGAGGACGTGGGTGGACTGCAACAGGTGCGACACCGGGTTGACCCCCAGCACCGCGGCGAACAGCGAGGACACCGGTGGCAGCGCGCCGACCTGGTGGGCCACGGAGTGCGGGACGCCCTGGTGCACCAGGCCGGCGGTGAGGGTGTGGGGGAGGTTGGTGGCCAGCCCGGCGATCATCAGCGAGAAGAAGACGCCGATGGAGAGCGCCGTGCCCGAGTTCTGGAAGGTGGAGCGCATCCCCGACGCGGCGCCGCGCTGGGACCGCGGAACGCTGCCCATGATCGACGAGGAGTTGGGCGCGGCGAACATGCCGACCCCGATGCCGTTGATGAGGATGAGCACCGCGAACATCCAGTAGGAGAAGTCGACGGGCAGGGTCAGCAGCCCGACAAAGCTCGCGCCGAACACGAGCATGCCCGCGGTGGCAAACCCGCGCGAGCCGAAGCGATCGGACAGGTAGCCGGAGATCGGGCCCGAGGCCAGGAAGGCCAGCGTGAGCGGGAGCAGGTAGATGCCCGCCCACAGCGGCGTGTCGGCGTAGTTGTAGCCGTGCAGCGGCAACCAGATGCCCTGCAGCCAGATGATGAGCATGAACTGCAGGCCGCCGCGGGCGACGGCGGCGATGAACCCGGCAACGCTCCCCGCCGCGAAGGCGCGGATGCGGAACAGGCCGAGCTGGAACATCGGCTCGGCCACCCGGTGCTCGATGGCCACGAACGCCACCAGCAGGAGGACTCCCCCGATCAGGCCGCCCAGGACCCACGGGTTGGTCCAGCCCATCGTGTGGCCCCCGTAGGGCTGGATGCCGTAGGTGATGGCGATGAGCACGGCGCCCAGGCCGACCGCGAAGGTCACGTTGCCCCACCAGTCGATCGAGGCAGGGTGGCGCTCGGCGGTCTCGCGCAGCTTGTGGTAGGCCCACACGGTGCCGAACACCCCGACGGGGACGTTGACCCAGAAGACCGCACGCCAGTCGATGGCGGCGAGCAACCCGCCGGCGATGAGTCCCACGAACTGCCCCGCGATGGCCGCGATCTGGTTGGTGCCCAGGGCCAGGCCGCGCTGGTGGGCCGGGAAGGCATCGGTGAGGATCGCGGCGGAGTTGGCGGTGAGCATCGACCCGCCCAGCGCCTGCAGCACCCGCCAGCCGATCAGCCACATCGCGCCGCCGGTGCCGCTCAGCGGGTCCAAGGAGAGCAGGATCGATGCGAAGGTGAAGACGGCAAAGCCGGCGTTGTAGATGCGGACGCGGCCGTACATGTCGCCCAGTCGCCCGAGCGTGACCACCAGCACCGCCTGAACCAGCCGGTAGCCCATGATCATCCACAGCAGGTAGCTGATGTTGCCCGGGGCCAGCGGGTCGAGGTTGATGCCGCGGAAGATCGCCGGCAGCGCGATGATCACGATCGAGCCGTCGAGCGCCGACATGAACACGGCCATCGTCGTGTTGGACAGGGCGACCCACTTGTAGCCATCGCCGGGACCCTGCGCCATCAGATGTTCTGGGCCAGTCGCTCCAGGAGCGGGGTGATCGCCGCGAGCTGGTCAAGTTCCTCTGGGGTGAACTCGGCGGTCAGCGCGCGGGCCAGCTGCTGGACCTTGGCGTTGCGGCGGCTGCGCAACAGGGCAAGCCCGGCGTCGGTGATCGACATCACCGCGCGGCGCCCGTCGTCGGGGTCGGGCGCGCGCTCGATGAGGCCGCGCGTCTCGAGCGCTGCCAGCGTCGCGCCCATCGACTGGGGGCTGATCTGCTCCTGCTTGGCCAGCGCGCCGGGGGTGGTGGGGCCGCCGCGGTCAAGCCGGGCCAGCGCCGAGGTCTCGGACAGGGTCAGCTCGCCCTCGACGGGGATCTGGCGCATCCGCCGTACGAGCAGCCCGACGCTCACGCGCAGGGCGGCGGCGACCTGATCGACGTGGTTGGTGGAGGCCGGAGCGGGGCCGGGGGCGGCGGCAGGCATGATCCTCAGTCTAGCCTAATAAGGCTGAACTTACTACTTGCCTGCCCCGCCCCCGCCGCGCTCCGACGAGGTCTGGGGCGAAGGGGCCGCACGAGCCGAGAGGCGCGCATAGGATCGGCGGCCACCCCCTGGAGAGGAGCGCGCATGAGCTATGAGCAGATCACCGCCGAGAGCGCCGATGGCGTCCTGACGATCACGCTGAACCGCCCCGACCGCCTCAACGCCTGGACGCCCACGATGGGTCAGGAGCTGATCGCGGCCTTCGACGCCGCCGACGCCGACGACGGCGTGCGGGCGATCATTCTCACCGGGGCCGGCCGCGGCTTCTGCGCGGGCGCCGACCTGCAGGGCGGCGGCTCCACCTTTGACTGGCGCGATCGCCAGAGCGGCGACGCGGTGCCGCGGGATGGAGGCGGGCAGTTCACGCTGCGGGTGTTCGACTGCACCAAGCCGGTCATCGCCGCCATCAACGGTCCCGCGGTCGGCGTCGGCGCCACGATGACCCTCCCGATGGACATCCGCCTCGCGGCCGACGACGCGCGCATTGGGTTCGTGTTCGCGCGGCGGGGCATCGTGCCCGAGGCGTGCTCGAGCTGGTTCCTGCCTCGCGCAGTTGGGATCAGCCAGGCGATGGAGTGGGTCGCCACCGGGCGGGTCTTCTCCGCCCAGGAGGCGCTCGCCGGCCGGCTCGTCCGCAGCCTGCACCCCAAGGAGGAACTGCTCGACGCCGCACGCGCCCTCGCGGTGGAGATCGCCGAGAACACCGCGCCGGTGTCGGTGGCGCTGGCCCGCCGGATGATGTGGCGGATGCTCGGCGCCGAGCATCCGATGATGGCCCATCGCGCCGACTCGCGAGGGATGTTCTCCCGCGGGCAGTCCGCCGACGCGGCCGAGGGCGTCACCTCATTCTTGGAGAAGCGCCCGGCTCGGTTCCCGGACCGCGTCAGCGACGGGCTGCCCGACGTCATGCCGGGATGGGTCGCTCCCGAGTTTCGGTGACCTCACACCGAACGACGGTCACTTGACGCATCGCACGTAACGGATCGCTCCCAGCCGGACAATTGGGGAGCACGATGGGACGCGAGGTCGATCGGCGCGGCGCCTTCGAGGATCTGTTCGCCGCCCACTACTGGGCGGTGCGCGCCTACGTGCTCCGACGCGCGCCGGCGGCGTCCGCCGAGGACGTGATCGCCGAGACGTTCCTGGTCGCCTGGCGCCGGCTCGATTCGCTGGGCGAGGATCCGCTGCCGTGGCTCTTCGGCGTCGCGCGCCACGTGATGGCCAACCAGCAACGCGCCGAGCGCCGTCGCGGCGCCCTCACCGACCGGCTCCGCGAGCTCGTGGCCGGCCAGGTCTCTCAGTGGGATCCTCCGACGGCGATGAGCGAGGAGCTCGCGCTGGCGATGGTGAGGCTCTCGCCCCAGGAGCGTGAGGCGCTCCTGCTCGTCGCCTGGGAGGGGCTCGACGGGGCTCGCGCCGCTCGCGCCGCGGGCTGCAGCCAGGTCGCCTTCCGAGCGCGCCTGCACCGCGCCCGCCGGCACGTGGCCGCCGCCCTTGCCGATCCCCCCATCGCCCCCGAGTCGTCGATCGCTGGAGGGTCATCGTGACCACCGAGGAACGCGTCATCGTCCAGGTCGCCGAGACCAACCCCGTCCCCGACTCGGCGTCGCCCACCGCGCAGGATCGCGCCGAGGCCGAGCGGGTCCTGCGGCGGGTGCTCGGCGACGCCGGTAGCGTGCCGACGCGGCGCCGGCGTCCTCGGCTGGGGCTCCTCGCCCCGGTCGTCTCACTGCTGCTGGTCGTCGTCGTCGCCGCCGTGGTGCTGCGGACCGGCGGCTCGTCGACGACCCGCGGGGGCGCGGACGGGGGCCTGCAGGTCAGCCTCGTTGCCGAGCCCACCCCGCAGGTCCCGCGCATCACCGCCGACGCCATGTCCCGCGAGGTCGCGCACATGCGCCGGCGGCTCGCGTCGCTGGGACCGGGCTTCACGGTGCGCCAGGTCGGCGCCAACGGGATCGTGGTCACCGCGTCCAAGGCCCGCGCGCTCGAGCGTGCGCGCGTGGTGCGCCTCGTCACCACCTCCGCCCAGCTGCTCTTCTATGACTGGGAGGCCAACGTTCTGACGGCTGATGGCAAGACGGCGGCGTCACAGCTGGCGGCGCAGAACGGCTCCGCCATATCGGTGAGTCAGGGCGCCAACGGCGGTGCGGGCGTCCCCGGCGCCGGCAGCATGCCGCTGTATGACGCGGTCAAGCTCGCGTCCAAGCAGACGCCCCAGCCGCTATCCCAGACCCAGTCGCGCAAGGGCCCGGTCCACTACTTCTTCGGGACGCCGGGCAGCGCGGCGTGCGCGGTTGCGGCCAAGGTCACCGGGGCGGCGCCGGTCCAGGGGAAGCATTGTCTGCTCAACGGCCCGGACTCGAGCCTGGACGACCTGTACTCGGGGCTTCCGGCGGGGGTGACCAGGGCCGACGGCCAACTTCTGACCGTGCCTCAGGGCACCGTGGTGCTGCAGGCGGCCAACCCCTCGGCGTCTCAGCAGATCGGGCCCGGGAGTCCCACCGCGCAGTTCTTTGTCCTGCGCGACCGGGTTGCCCTCTTCGGCAGCGAGATCACCCACCCCACGGCCAGCACCGATCAAAGCGGCGAGCCCGCCGTCACCTTCGATTTCAGCGGCAAGGGCCAGTCAGCCTTCCAGCGGGTGACGGAGCAGATCGCCCACCGGGGCGCCAACGTCAGCCTGGACGGCACCGAGCTCAACCAGCACTTCGCCGTCGCGCTGGACAGCCAACTCCTCTCGGTTCCGTCGATCGACTTCCACCAGTACCCGGACGGGATCATCGGCGGCGGGGGCGCTGACATCACCGGCGGCTTCACTCGCCGGTCGGCCGGAGACCTGGCCACCGAGCTGCGCTACGGGGCGCTGCCGCTGGCAGTGCGCGTTGTCCCGTGATGTCTAGCTGACGCCGGTCGGCTCGCGCTCCTTGGCGGTGACATGGGTCACGGGGAGCCCGAGCGCCTTGGCCTTGCTGATCAGGTCCAGCTTCAGCCATCGCGAGATCCCCAGCGGCAGCGTCGAGATGATGATCTCGTCGTACGCGCCGAGGTTGACCGCGTCATGGATCGCCATGAGCGGCTCGGGATCCCCCACGCTGCCGGTCACCTCCTGTCCCGCCGCCTCCGAGAGCTTTGGGAGCGCGTCATCCAGCACCGTGCTGGCCTCGCGCTCGCCCGCCTCGGTCGGGTCGACGACCTTGTGCATCCCGTGCGGCTGGCGCGGCACCACCATGTGGAACCGCACCGGGCCCTGCTGAGCGCGCTCGTGCACTGCCTGGAGCAACGCGCTGTTCGCCGCGGTCTGATGCGCTACGACAAGGACACTGACCGGGTCAGACATCTGATCACCTCCAGTGAGGCTGCGTCCGGTCCCAAACGAGTATTCCACTGGGTGCCAAATGCCTCAAGCGGCTGGCGGTAGGCTGCGCCGGTGGCTCCGCGGGACCTTCAGGCCCTCCTCGGCGAACTGGCCGCTCTCGTCGCCGCGGCAGGCGTGCAGCCGCACGCACACCCCTACGGCGCGGACCCCGAGCAGGTCGCTGACCTGCTGCTGCCGCCCACCGAAGGGCCCCATCCGGTGGCCGTGCTCCTGCACGGCGGCTTCTGGCGCGCGCGCTTCACCCGGTCGACGATGGCGGCGCTGGCCGTGGACCTGGCCGACCGGGGGTGGGCGACGTGGAACGTCGAGTACCGGCGGGTGGGCAACGGCGGTGGCGTGCCCGAGACGCTCGACGATGTGCGGGCGGCCATCGCCGCGCTTGCGGATCTCACCGAGCCGCTGCAGGCCGGCCGGGTCGTCATCGTCGGGCACTCGGCGGGCGGACAGCTCGGGCTCTGCGTCTCGGACGCGCCGGGGGTGGCCGCGGTCATCTCGTTGGCCGGCGTGTGCGACCTCGCGTCGGCCTACGCCGACGCCATTGGCGAGTCGGCCACCGGCGCCTTCATGGGCGGCGGCCCCGATGACCGCCCCGGCGCGTATGCGCTGGCCGACCCGCTGCGGCGGATCCCCGCCCGGGCGCGGGTGGTGCTCGTGCACGGCGACGCGGACCAGCGCGTGCCCGTGGCGCAAAGCCGGTGGTACGCGCAGGCCGCGGCGGCGGCCGGCGATGACCGCTGCGAGCTTGTCGAGCTCGCCGGCGCCGACCACTTTGCGCTCATCGATCCGCGCTCGACGGCCTGGGCGACGGTCGCGGCGCACCTGGAGACGATGCGGTGACGCGCGGGGTGCCGAGGGCATAGGCTGACGGCCAGTGCGCGCTCCCATCATCGTTGTCGGCGGCGGGATCGGAGGCCTGACCACCGCGCTGGCGCTCCATCGCCGGGGCCTCGAATGCCGGGTGTTCGAGCAGTCGCCCAGCATCCGCGAGCTCGGCGTGGGCATCAACACGCTGCCCCACGCGATCGGCGAGCTGCAGACGCTCGATCTCCTGGATCGGCTCGATGCGGTGGCGGTGCGCACCTACGAGCTCATCTACATGAACCGGTTCGGACAGGAGGTGTGGCGCGAGCTGCGCGGCCTGGACGCCGGCCACCCCGTGCCGCAGTTCTCCATCCACCGTGGTGTCCTGCAGGGCGTGCTGCGCGACGCGGTGGTCGAGCGGCTGGGGGAGGAGGTCATCTGCACCAACTGCCGCCTGACCGGGTTTGCCCAGGACGACGACGGGGTGACGGCGACGTTCGTCGATCACGACGACGCCGCCGAGCAGCCGGTGCGCGGCGCCGCGCTGATCGGCGCCGACGGCATCCACTCCACGGTGCGCGAGGCGCTGGTGGAGGGCGAGCCGCCCCCGCGCTGGAACGGCACGATGCTGTGGCGCGGCGCGACCGACTGGCCGGTGTTTCTCACCGGCCGCTCGATGATCATCGCCGGCGGCATGGCGGCCAAGGTGGTCCTGTACCCGATCGGCGCCGGCAGCGACGCCGAACATCGCCTCACCAACTGGGCCGTGATGGTGAAGATCGGGGAGGAGGGGACGCCGCCGCCGCGGCGCGAGGACTGGTCGCGGCCCGGTCGCCTCGACGAGGTCATGCCCCACCTCGCGCGCTTCAGCGTCGACGAGGTCGATGTGCCCGCGCTCATCCAGTCCACGCCGGTGTTCTGGGAGTACCCGGTCTGCGATCGCGACCCGACCGGCCGCTGGTCACACGGCCGCGTGACGCTGCTCGGCGACGCCGCCCACCCGATGTACCCCGTCGGCTCCAACGGCGCCAGCCAGGCGGTGCTCGACGCGATGCGGCTCGCCGACGAGCTGGCCGACGCGACCGACGACGATGTGGCCGCGGCCCTCCGCCGCTATGAGGAGGCGCGCCTGAGGCCGACGGCGGAGATCGTCTACTCCAACCGCAAGGGCGGTCCCGAGGGCGTCATCGACGCGGTCGAGGGCCTGGCGCCCGACGGCTTTGACGACGTCGAGGCGGTGCTGTCCTACGCCGACCGCGAGGCGATCGTCCGCGGCTACGCCCAAAAGGCGGGCTTCGCAGTGCCGTCACCCCCACAGGCAACCACGACAAGGAGAACCGGGATGACCTCACCCACCAAAGCCGACGTCATGGCCACCGACGCGTCGGTCGACGCCATCACGTGGAACATCCTCGGCCAGATCTACAGGCCCAAGCAGGTCACCGAGGACTCGTTCGCATGGCACGCTGAGTTCCCGCCGGACACGTTCGTGCCCCCGCACATCCACCCCACGCAGGACGAGTACGTCCTCGTGCTCGACGGCGAGCTCACGCTGTTCGACGGCGAGGGCGACCACGTGGCCACGGCCGGAGACCTCGTGCGCCTGCCGCGGGGCAAGCCGCATGGGCTGTTCAACCGCTCGGGCAAGACGCTGACCTGCTGGTTCTGGGTGACCCCAACCGGCAGGCTCTACGACCTGTTCGTCGCCATCGACGCGATGGCCGACCAGAACCCCGCCGACGTGGTGGCGCTGGCGGCGCAGCATGAGGTGGAGTTCCTCCCGCCCCCCAGCTGAGCGCGCGATGGAATAAACGGCCTCGGCCGCTCGTCTAACGCAACTGTGGCCAGCGTGTAACGGCGCTGGGCGCCGAGGGACTGTTGCACCCAAACGTTTCCTACAAGGGGGTAGACATGAGCACCAATCACATGACGGACCGGCGGGCAGGCGGGCCGCGCGGACGTAGCCGGCGTGGCCGTTTTCTCGGCGCGCTGGCGGCATCGGCGTTGGTCGTGACCGGCGCCGCCGGGGTCGTCGGCACGGCCTCCGCGGCGTCGACGCAGCCGCCCGACGCGAGCGCGAACTTCGTCTTTCACACGGTCAACAACAATCGCGACGACACCTTCAACCAGCTGTTGGGGATCAACAACTCGGGCACGATCGCCGGGTACTTCGGTTCGGGCGAGAAGGGCCACCCGAACCGGGGCTACGTCGTGCGCCCGCCCTACGCCCAGGGCAACTTCACCAACGAGAACTTCCCCGGCGCCGCGCAGACGCAGGTGGTGGGCATCAATAACAACGGCGACACGGTGGGCTTCTGGGTCGACGGCAAGGGCGCCAACCACGGCCTCTACGCGCTCAAGGGCCACGGCCTGAAGACGGCCGACTTCCCGACCACCGACAACGCCAAGCCGATGGTCGATCAGCTCCTGGCGGTGAACGACCACGACGTCGCCGTTGGCTTCTACACCGACTCCAAGGGCAACAACCACGGGTTCGCCGACGACATCGCTCACCATCATTTCCGGGCGATCAACGTCCCTGGCGACAGCAACGTCACCACCGCCGGGATCAACAACGAGGGCGACGTGGCCGGCTTTGCCGACAACGGCGCCGGAGCCACCGAGGGCTACCTGCTGCGCTCCGACCACAAGGTGTACCGCCTCAACGTCCCGGGGGCCAGCGCGACCATGGCCTTTGGCCTCAACGACGGCGATGAGGTCGTCGGCGCTTACACCGACGGGACCGGAGACAACGCCACCACCCACGGCTTCATCTGGTCGCCCGGATTCGGCTTCATGAACATCGACGATCCCAACGGGGTCGGCGCCACCACCCTCAACGGCGTCAATGACCGGGGCACGATCGTCGGCTTCTACACCGACTCGGCCGGAAACACCGACGGGCTGCTCGCCAAGGCCGCCAACTAGACCGTCGTGGGCACGTGCTTGAACGGCCGCCGAGCCGGGAAGCACGTGCCCATGTTCAACCGAAATTCAGTCCGCTCATGACCGACCGGCACATCCGCGCGATGCTGCGCGGCGCGACCGCGGCCAACATCCTCAACGGCTGGCAGGGCCCCCACCTGCTGGAGCGCAGCTACTGCATCGCCCCCCGCGACGCGGCCGCCGCCGAGCGCCCGCTCGCCGACGTCATCTCCTATTGCGAGTCTCTGGCCACCGCCGGGATCCAGCCGCTCTTCCGCAAGTCCGAGCCGCTGATGTAGCCACGGCGTAGAGTCGTCTCATGGCCACCTGGGACGACGTCCGCCGCCTGGCGCTCGCGCTGCCCGAGACCAACGAACGCGAGTCCCGCGGCTCGCGTCAGTGGCGCGTGAAGGACAAGCTGTTCGTGTGGGAGCGGCCGCTGCGGGCCTCAGACGTCGAGGCGCTCGGCGACGCCGCCCCGGAGGGCCCGATCCTGGGGGCGCGCGTCGAGCACGTCGTGGCCAAGGAGGCGCTGATCGCCGACGCCTCCGGCGTCTACTTCACCACCCCGCACTTCGACGGCTACCCGGCGATCCTCGTCCAGCTCGAGAAGATCTCGGTCCCGGACCTCGAGGAGGTCACGGTCGAGGCGTGGCTGTCGCGGGCGCCGGCGAAGCTGGCAAAGGCGTATCTGGCCGACCGCTGAGGCTGCGGTAGACCGCCACCGTCTGATCGGCGATGGCCGGCCACGCGAAGTGCGCAGTGACCCGCCTCCGGCCGGCCTGGCCCATCATCTGCGCCAACTCGGGGTCGGCGATGAGCGCGTTGACCTTCTCGGCGAAGGCACCGGCGAAGCCCTCGGGATCGATCGGGTCGATCTCGCCGGGCGCCTGCTCGAGAGGGACGAGGAAGCCGGTCTCGCCGTCGTTGACGACCTCGACGATGCCGCCGGTGGCCGAGGCGACGACCGCCGCCTCGCAGGCCATCGCCTCGAGATTGACGATGCCCAGCGGCTCGTAGATCGACGGGCACGCGAACACGGTCGCGTGGCTGAGGAGCTGGATGACGTCGGTCTTGGGGAGCATCTGGTCGATCCAGAAGATGCCATCGCGGCTCTCCCGCAGCCGCTCCACGCCCGCGGCAACCTCGGCGCCGATCTCCGGGGTGTCCGGCGCGCCCGCGCACAGCACGAGCTGCGCGGCGGGGTCGAAGTCGACGGCGGCGCGCAGCAGGTGGGGCACGCCCTTCTGGCGGGTGATCCGCCCGACGAACACGACCGATGGGCGTCCGGGGTCGACGCCGAGGCGCTCGAGCACGTCGGTGCCGTGGTCGGGCGTGTACTCGGCGGTGTCGATCCCGTTGTAGACGACCTGCACCCGGGCGGGGTCAATAGCCGGGTAGCAGGCGAGGATGTCGCGCTTGGACCCCTCCGAGACGGCGATCACAGCGTCGGCGGCCTCCAGCGCCACCCGTTCGCAGAAGCTCGAGAGCGCGTAGCCGCCGCCGAGCTGCTCGGCCTTCCAGGGGCGCAGAGGCTCCAGCGAATGCACGGTCGCCACGTGGGGAATGTCGTACGTGAGCTTGGCCAGGTGCCCGGCGAACTGGGCGTACCAGGTGTGGCTGTGGGCGAGTTCGGCACCCTCGACGTCAGCGGCCATGACCAGGTCGATCGACATCGCCTGCAGTGCCGCAAGATGGGGCTCTGAGCCGGCCAGAGCCTCCCAAGGCCGGTGCGCATGCACCGAGGGGTCGTCGCGGTCCGCGCCCCAGCAGTGCACGGTGAGGTCCACGCGCGAGGCCAGTTCGCGCCCGAGGTACTCCACGTGGACGCCAGCGCCGCCGTACACCTCGGGCGGGTACTCGCGGGTGAGGAGCGCGACACGCATGCTCAGCTCTGTTTCAGGCCCGCGGGGACGCGCGCACCCTTGGGCACCACGACGATCCCGCCGTCGGAGACGGTGAAGCCGGCCTCGCGGTCGGCCTCGAGGTCGACGCCGACCTCGGCTCCGGGCTCGACGTAGACGTCCTTGTCGAGGATCGCGTTGCGCACCACGGCGCCGCGGCCCACCTCGACGCCGGAGAACAGAACGGATCCCTCGATCTGGGCGTAGGAGTGCAGGTGGACCTTCGGCGAGAGGACGGATGTCTGCACGGTGGCGCCGGAGACGATCACGCCCGAGCAGACCATCGAGTCCAGCGCGTGACCCGTGCGGCCATTGTCGGCGAAGATGAACTTCGCCGGCGGCAACGGCTCGGGCAGTGTGAGGATCGGCCACTCCATGTTGTAGAGGTTGAACACGGGGTGGACCGAGATGAGGTCCATGTGGGCGTCGTAGAAGGCGTCGAGCGTGCCCACGTCGCGCCAGTAGCCGCGGTCGCGGTCGGTGGCGCCGGGGACCTCGTTGGCAGCGAAGTCATAGACGTGGGCCGCGCCCGTCTCGACCAGCATCGGGATGATGTTGCCCCCCATGTCGTGCGAGGAGTCGCGGGACTCGGCGTCGAGGTTGACGACGTCGACGAGCGTGTCGGTGGAGAACACGTAGTTGCCCATCGACGCGTAGACCTGGTGGGGCGCGTCGGGCAGCCCGACGGCATCCTTGGGCTTCTCGCGGAAGGCGGTGATGGTCTGTCCATCGGCCGCGGTCTCGATGACCCCGAACTGGTCGGCCTGCTCGATCGGCACCCGGATCGCCGCCACGGTCACCGAAGCGCCGGACTCGATGTGCTGGCGGACCATCTGCTCGGGGTCCATGCGGTAGATGTGATCGGCCCCGAACACGATGACGACGTCGGGCCGTTCGTCGCGCAGCAGGTTGAGGTTCTGGTGAATGGCGTCGGCGGAGCCCTGGAACCAATACGGGCCGCGGCGCATCTGGGCGGGCACGGGCGCGACGTAGTTGCCGAGCAGCGGCGAGAGGCGCCAGGTGGTGGAGATGTGGCGGTCCAGCGAGTGGCTCTTGTACTGGGTGAGCACCACCACGCGCCGGTAGCCGGCGTTGACGAGGTTGGACAGGGCGAAGTCGATCAGCCGGTAGTTGCCCCCGAAGGGGACCGCCGGCTTGGCGCGGTCCAGCGTGAGCGGCGACAGCCGCTTGCCCTCGCCCCCCGCCAGGACGATCGCGAACACGTTGTTCTGGTCGGCGGTCTTCATCCGGGGTCGCCTCCTGGGTGCGCGGTCTCAGCCTCACGCACAGTTCAGCATGAACCGGCCCGCTCGTGGCGGTTTTTTCGGTGATCCGACCGGGGTAGTAGGCGCCGGCGTTGCCGGATGTGTCGGTCGTCAGCGCCTGGCGGGCGGCGATCTCCGCCGCCCGCGTCAGGCGATGACTGCCCCCGGACGTTCCTCGACCATCTGCTGCACCACCTCGTGTCCTAGCGCCCCCAGGAGCTCAGGATGGTGATGGGCGAGGTGAGCCTGTGCCGCGTCAAAGAGCTGCCCCCTACTGTCGCCCGCGAGTTGCGCCCCGCACTCACAAAAGGCGATCCTGCTGTGCTCTCCACTTGGGTTCGTCATGAATCCTTCGCGACGGCCTTCGGCTTAGACGGCGAACCTGGTGGAGCGCCGCTGCTTGCTCGTGGTCCGCGGCCCCCGGTTGGCCACGCACCGGAAAGCTGTCATTGGCGCGTTGGCAAACCGTTTCCATAACGTTGCCAACCGCTGACGGGGTGCCCGTCAGAGCTCGGCGTTGACGAGCGCCGTCCCGGCCGCCAGGGCCTGCAGCTTGGCGAACGCCAGGGACCTCGGCAGGTACTTCATCCCGCAGTCGGGGGCCGGGACGAGCCGCTCGGCGGGCACGTGGGCCAGCGCGGCGCGGACGCGCTCAGCCACCACCTCGGCACTCTCGGCCTGCGGGTCGCCGAGGTCGAGCACCCCGAGCAGGATCGTCTTGCCCGACAGGTCGGCAAGCTGGCCGAGGTCGAGTCTGGGCTCGGCCGCCTCCACCGAGATCTGCTCGGCGCTGCAGTCGGCCAGCTCGCCCAGGAACTCGTAGCGGTTGCGGTCCTTGGCGCCGACGACGGCCGCGTAGCCGAAGCACATGTGCACGGTGGTGGTCGCGCTCACGCCCTCGAAGGCGGCGTCGATGGCGCGGACGGCGATCCGGCGCGCCCCCTCGGGGTCGTTGCGCAGCCATGGCTCGTCGAGCTGGATGACATCGGCGCCGGCGGCCTGGAGCGCGCGCGCCTCCTGGTTGACGGCGGCGGCGAAGTCCATGATCAGCTCGTCGAAGTCGTCGTAGGCCTCGTTGGAGGCCTGCTGGGCCATCGTGAAGGGTCCGGGGAGCGTGATCTTGATCGCGCGGTCGGTGTGGGCGCGCAGGAACTCGACGTCGCGCACCTCGACGGGGCCCCGCCAGCGCACCGGGCCGACGATCCGCGGCACCACCCGGTCTCCGGAGCGGGTCGCGACGGTGGCGGGATGCTCGGCGTCGATCCCGTCCAGCGCGGTGGCGAACCGGTTGGAGTAGCTCTCGCGCCGCATCTCCCCGTCGCTGATGGTGTCGATGCCCGCGCGCTCCATGTCGCGGATGGCCAACCGCGTGGCGTCGTCCTGCGCCTCCTCGAGGAAGTCCTCGGGGACCCGCCAGGCCGCGGCCACGCGCACGCGCGGCACCTGGTGCGAGCCCAGGGCATCGCGGTCGATGAGCCAGCTCGGCTGGGGGTAGCTGCCGACGACGCTCGTCGTCAGGGACCGCGGGGTGCTCACAACCGCGACGATACCCGGGTCAGACCCGCGGGGTCGGCGATGTGTCGGTCGTCAGCGCCTGGCGGGCGGCGATCTCCGCCGCCCGCGTCAGGCGATGACTGCCCCCGGACGTTCCTCGACCATCTGCTGCACCACCTCGTGTCCTAGCGCCCCCAGGAGCTCAGGATGGTGATGGGCGAGGTGAGCCTGTGCCGCGTCAAAGAGCTGCCCCCTACTGTCGCCCGCGAGTTGCGCCCCGCACTCACAAAAGGCGATCCTGCTGTGCTCTCCACTTGGGTTCGTCATGAATCCTTCGCGACGGCCTTCGGCTTAGACGGCGAACCTGGTGGAGCGCCGCTGCTTGCTCGTGGTCCGCGGCCCCCGGTTGGCCACGCACCGGAAAGCTGTCATTGGCGCGTTGGCAAACCGTTTCCATAACGTTGCCAACCCCCGCAGTGATCCGGCGCCCGATCCCCTCCGTATGAGGCGGTGATCACATATCACCTCCGAGTTTTCGGGAAGGGAGACTCGCTCATGTCCGCAGTACAGGAAGGGTCGGGAACGGATCGCAGACAGTTCCTCCGCCGGGGCGCCGCCACCGGCGCCGGATTGGCCGCCGGAATGTCGGGGTTGGGCCTGCTGGCGCCGGAGTTCGCCGCCGCCAAGGGCGGAGGGGTGACCTCCGGTGACCTGGCGATCGTGGGTGCGGCGCAGATCGCCGAGGCCCTCGCGGTCACCACGTACTCCAACATCATCGACAAGGCGCCGTTCTTCAAGCGCCTCCCCCACGACGACCAGGGCTACCTCGTGGCCGCGCGCCAGGAGGAGATGTCGCACTACGCGCTGGAGAAGAGCGTGACCGGCAAGCCCTCCCCCTTCACCGCCTTCTACTACCCGTCGAAGATGTTCAGCGACGCCCAGACGACGCTCGACGTGTTGGTCACGCTGGAGGACGCGTTCATCGCCGCCTACCTGGTCGGCGTGCGCAACTTCAGCACCCCGGCGCTGCGCGTCCTGTCGGCGCGCATCATGGGCATCGAGTCAGACCACCGCACGCTGGCGCGTGTCCTGGGCGGCGAGGTCTCGCGCCGCGACGGCGGGCCGATTGAGAAGATCACCGGCGTCCAGGGCAAGGCCGAGAGCATCGACCCGCCCAACAACAACGGCTACGAGCGCACGCTGAAGTGGACCAAGATCAGCCAGGCCGTCGACGCGCTGACCCCGTTCGCCGATAAGGCGGCCGCGGCCAAGGCGGGCTTCGACACGTCCAAGCCCTACCAGTTCAAGCCGTTTACGCCCACGCTCCCCGAGCCCCTGGGCGAGTTTCACTCCTTCGCCGGCTGACCCCGCTCCCCAACGGTCAAGCCGGCGCTCGGGGGCGCGGCGGACCCGGACCCGCCCGCCCTCGAGCCGCTTCGGGGGCGGGTGGGCGGGACTGCTCAGCGCAGGCGCTTGGACATCACCACCACGTCGTCATGCCCGTACCCCAGGGCGGCATAGAAGGCGATCACCGCGTCGTTCTCGGTGCGAACCATCAGGTCGATCTTGGGGACGTCGCGCGTGCTCAGCCAGGTCTCGCAGGCGCGCATGATCGCGCGGCCGTGGCCACGACCCCGCCGGTCGGGGTGGACCGCGACGTAGTAGACCCACCCCCGGTGCCCGTCGTGATCGCCGCGCGGATCAACGCGGCATTGGGGGACGCGCAGACCGTGGTCAACGTCGGAGCCGGCGCGGGCTCGTATGAGCCGCGCGACCGTCATGTGATCGCGATCGAGCCCAGCGACGTGATGGCCGCCCAGCGGCCGCCCGGCCTACCCCCTGCGATCGCGGCGACGGCCGGCCGCGCTGCGCGACGGCGCTGCCGACGCCGCCATGGCGATCCTCACCATCCACCACTGGGACGCCGAGCGCGAGGCCGGCGTCCGCGAGCTGCGCCGGGTGGCACCGGACCGGTGGCGATCCTGACCTACGTGCCCGAGGTCAGCGGCGAGATGTGGCTGGTCACGGACTACCTGCCCGAGGTGGGAGAGCCGGACCGTGCGATCTTCCCCCGCGCCGAGGAGCTGGCGACCTGGCTGGGCGGCGCCCTGCGCGTGGAGACGATCCCGATCCACCGCGACTCGCCGGACTGGATGCTCGGGTCGATGTGGGCACACCCTGAGCGCGTCCTGGGTCGCGATGCGCGCAACGCCACGTCGGGCTTCGCGCGCATGCCGGAGGCGACGGTGCAGCGTGTCGTGGCCGCGCTGGAGCGGGATCTGCGCAGTGGGGCGTGGGACCGCCGCCACGGCCGCCTGCGCGAACTCGACGAGCTAGACGTCGGGCTACGCCTCGTTGTCGCCACCCCCGGGTGACGGTCGCGGCGCGTGTATGTTCGAACCCGTGAGCGCACGCAACGGCCACCGCGAACTGGTCATCTTCGACTGTGACGGCGTGCTCGTCGACAGCGAGCCGATCTCCATCCGCGTCGACGCGGGGGTGCTCGCGGAGGTCGGCCTCGAACTCACCGAGCAGGAGATCATCGACCGGTTTGTCGGGCGCTCGCCCTCCGTGATCCGCGAGGCGATCGAAGCCCACCTCGGCCATCCGCTGCCCGCGGATTGGGTCGCGGGGATCCGGCCGCGCTACACCCAGGCGTTCGAGCGCGAACTGCGGGCCATCGACGGCATCGAGGACGCGCTCGATGGCATCTCGGCGGCGACGTGCGTGGCCTCCAGCAGCGAGCCCGACGAGCTGGCCTTCAAGCTGAAGCTCACGGGGCTCTATGAGCGCTTCGCCGGGCGGATCTTCAGCGCCGTGGAGGTGCGCAACGGCAAGCCCGCGCCCGACCTCTTCCTGCATGCGGCGGAGCGCATGGGCGTCAGCCCGGCCACCTGCGCCGTCGTCGAGGACAGCCAGTACGGCGTCCAGGCCGCGCGGGCCGCCGGGATGCGGGCGTTCGGCTACACCGGCAGCGTCACGCCGGCGCAGATGCTCGAGGGGCCCGGCACGACGGTGTTTGACGACATGCGCGAGCTCCCGCGCCTGCTGCAAAGCCGGTAGCGTCCGCTCTGATGGCCGAGCCGAGCTTTCGCTTCGTGTGTGTGCCCGACGCCCTCGCGGGGGCGCCGTCGGGGTGGGCGCAGGAGATGCTCCAGGACGGGGAGATCGCGCTCCTGGCGGGTGACGGCGGCCTGGAGGCGATCAACGGAGTGGCCCACGACCTCGGGCTGGCCAGCGTGCCGGTCGTGCGTGGGGAGGACTCCCCTCAGCGCCAGGAGCAGACCGTCATGGCCCATGCCGAGAACCTGCCGCTGGTGTGGGTGAGCTCAGCCTTCGGCGACGGCGCGTCGGCGTGGGCGCGCGACCGTGGCCCCATGACCCTGTTGGTGGCGGCCGATGGGCCGCTGTCTGACGAGGAGCGCCGGCGGATCGAGCGTTTCGTGGCCACGCTCGGGCGCCAGTCCGAGTAGCGCCGGACCAGATCAGGCGCGAACGCTACGGAGCAACTGTCGCGCGGCACGCTCGCCAGTCTCGACAGCGCCGTCCAGAAAGCCGATGTTGTTAATTGAGGTGTGCTCCCCGGCGAACAGGAACCGCCCTTCGCGGGCGCCGGCCAGCTGGCCGTAGGTGTTGGCCTGGCCCACGCGGTAGTAGGAGTAGGCGCCGCGGACCCAGGGGTCCAGCGCCCAGTGATCCTCGTAGGCCCGACCGGTGTAGGCACGAGTAGTGCCGGGGAACACGCTCTCCAACTCGTCCAGCGCCCAGCGGACGTCGCCTGCCGGCGCCGCGCCGTGCGCTTTTCCAGTGATGCCCGTGCGACCGACGCGTCCGCCCGGGAACGCCAGGTACAGCGCTGGGCTGGCGTCGGGGCCCAGCTGGACCACATCGTCCCACCCGCATGCCAGCCGCTGCCATTCCCCATAGGTGGCGCCGCTGTAACCCAGGGCCGGCCACGTCTTGCGGCTGAGCTCGAGGTGGATCTTGGCATTGGTGCCCATGCCCATCGTGCTGATGACATGTCGCTTTCGCTTTGAGAGCCCGGAGTGTTTGAGCTCGACGTCACGCAACGTGCTGAACGGCAGCGCCAGCACCACCAGGTCGGCTGTCACCTGCACGCTCGTGCCCGAGACGTCGAAGACCAGCCGCACCGCGCCGTTCGCTTGCTCTCGGATCGCCATGAGCACATGGTCATGGCGGACCGTGTCGGGTGGGAGCTGGGCGATCATCCGGGAGACGAGCTGGTCGTTGCCGCCCACGATGTGGAAGCGCTCGTCGTCGCCTGGGAGTGGCTGCAGCGAGCCGCGAGAGTTCCCGGTCAGCAGGTAGATCAGGTCCTGCGCTGACTGGTCGCTCGGGTCGCCGCCATTCTCGGTGACCGTGTTGGCGAGCATCAGCTTGCCAAAGCGGGTACCTGAGCCGATCTCCGTGCTGTCCAGCCACTCGGGGACCGACATGCGGTCCAGGCGCGCGGCACCGGCGTCGGTCTGCAATTGCCCCGCGGCGGTTCTAAAGGCCGGGAAGCCGACGTCATGCCAGTCGGCGTTGGCCTCGGCATACGTGTAGAGGCGTCCGTCGATGAAGAAGACCTCCTCTCCGTTCGGCAGGTCGCCTCCGTCCACGACCTCCTGCCTCAGGCCGAGCCGAGTCGCCAGTCTCCGCACCGCCGCCTGATTGCTGTTGATAAACGACCCACCATGCTCGGTGGTGAGCCCTCCGGAAAAGAAGTCCCGCAGTGTCCAACACCGGCCTCCGGCCCGTGTCGGATTTGCCTCGTACACCGTCGACGCGACCGGGCTGCCCGGACCCTGCGTCCACAGCATGTGCGTGCACCGAAGCCCCGCGAGGCCAGCACCCACGACCGCAATCCGCGGTCTCGCCGACGCTTGTGCCGCACGCCGCGCCAGGGCGGCCGCGGGATTTCCGGCCAGGACCGCCCCACCGGCCAGCCCGCCGGCACCGAGCAGCAGCTCACGCCTCGTCTGCCTGTTCGCCGGACCACTCACGCCCGCCTCGCGCCCTCGCTCTGGTGCGGCCGCCCCCATAACCTCGGCCACCGGCACCCCCGTGCGCTCGGCATGCTCATGCGCAGCAAACAACCGCCGGGCCCACCTGATTCCGGCCGAGCGCGCCTCACGGCGTCCTGGGGCGCTGGTCGGAGACATCCCTGAAGACTAATCGCGGGAGAGGGGCCTCTGGAGCAAAGTGCCGCTCCTCGAGGTAGCGCCCCTTCCCACGCTGCGCTCCTAGCATCAGAGCGGTGAAGCGCATCGGGTTTCTCTCCTTCGGTCACTGGCAGCCCGTGCCCGGCTCGCGGACCCAGACCGCGCAGGACGCGCTGCACCAGTCGATCGAGCTGGCGGTCGCCGCCGAGGAGATCGGGCTCGATGGCGCCTTCGTGCGCGTCCACCACTTCGCGCGCCAGCTTGCCTCTCCGTTTCCCCTGCTGAGCGCGATCGCCGCGCGGACCAGCCGGATCGAGATCGGCACCGCGGTGATCGACATGCGCTACGAGAACCCGCTGTACATGGCCGAGGAGGCCGCTGCCGCCGACCTCATCAGCGCTGGGCGAATGCAGCTCGGGATCAGCCGGGGCTCCCCGGAGCCGGCGCTACGGGGCTCGGAGGCGTTCGGCTACGTGCCCTCCGAGGGGATCACCGACGCCGACATGGCCCGCGCACACACCCGCCTGTTCCGCGCCGCGATCGCCGGCGCCGGGGTGGTCCCCGCCGACGTGCGCATGACCGGCAGCGCGGGGATGCTGCCGATCCAGCCCCAGTCCCCCGGCTTGCCCGACCGGATCTGGTGGGGTTCGGGCACCCGCCAGACCGCGGTGTGGGCCGCCGAGCAGGGGATGAACCTCATGAGCTCGACGCTGCTCGTCGAGGACACGGGGGTCCCCTTCGACGAGCTCCAGGCCGAGCAGATCCAGTGGTTTCGCCAGGCGTGGGCCGAGGCCGGCTGGGAGCGCACCCCTCGCGTATCGGTGAGCCGCAGCGTCCTGCCGATCGTCACCGATGAGGACCGGCGGTACTTCGGCGGGCGCGCCGGGCTGCCCGGCGAGGACCAGGTGGGCGTCCTGGAGGGCGTGCTGGCGCGCTTCGGTCGCAGCTACACCGGTGAGCCCGACGTCATCGCGCAGGAGTTGAGCGCCGACGCCGCGGTCCGCGAGGCCGACACCTTGCTTCTCACCGTGCCCAATCAGCTCGGCGTCGAGTACAACGCCCAGATGCTCGAGACCATCGCGCGGCACATCGCGCCGGCGATCGGGTGGCAGCCCGCGCTCACGGCGTGAGCCGGCGGGCGCGTCAGGCGCCCATGTCCACGGCGTACACCTTGGACGGGACGATCGTCACCACGACGCGGCTGTCGCCGGGCCCGTCGTGCACCTTGAGATCGGCCCCATACTTGGCACCCAGCGCGGTGGCAAAGGTGTAGTCGTCGTCGGGCTCGATCTGGGCCCGCCCCCGCACGCTCAGGTAGCGCCGTGGGTCCTCCAGGTCGAGGATGAGCAGGGCGCACCCGGGGCGCTTCCGGAGATTGCGGGTCTTGAGCCGCGAGGTGTTGAGCGAAGTCTTGAGCTCACCCTCGTCGTACAGGAACCAGACCTCGGTCAGCTGGGGCAGGCCGTCGTCGCCGATCGTCGCCAGGGTGGCGACGGGGGCGTCGAGCAGGCCGCGATGGGTGTCGGGGAAGGTGGTCATGGCGCAATTGTCGCGGACTCCTCGTCGGCGCTCTCCAGACCGGCCGCCGCCGCCAGGCTGTTGGCGGCGTCGACCATCTCATCCAGCTCGCCGAGGAGGGCCTGCGCTTCGGGATCCTCCCCGCAGGCGCGCTGGAAGGCCTCGAAGCGGGCGCGGACATCGGGCAGCTCGTGGGGGGTCGGTTCCTGCTGTGGCCGGGCCTGCAGGCTGGCCTGTACCTCTTCGAGGACCTCGTCGATTCCGTCTTGAAGCTCCTGCAGCCCCGGGTGGGGGCGGCGTTCACGCTCGTCCTGGACGTCGAGGCGCAGCACGTGGGCAGCCTGAACCAGGCGGCGCATCGCCGCCAGCGCCCGCTGGCTCTGGGAGGCGTCGATCCTGCGCGTGCTCGGCTCAGACAGCGAGCGGGCCACGGTGGACTCGGCCGTGGTGCGCGCCAGGCGCGCCCGCCGTGCCAGTGCGCGCATCCGCTGGTCGCCGGGCCGGCGTCCCTCGGCGGCGGCGGTGAGCACGCCGTCGACGTAGTTGCGCTCGGCGCCGACGAGATCGGCCAGCGACTGCCAGGCCGAGGTGTGTGCCCAGGTGGGCCACAGGGCGTAGGCGGCGAGCCCGATCGCGCCGCCGACCAGCGTGTCGACGAGCCGGTCGGTGGCCGTCGCCAGCGTGTCCGGGCTGACCACGTTGATGAGGAAGACCACGAGCGCGGTGATGAAGCCGTACCCGACGGCGAAGCTGGCCGGGAACAGGGAGTAGGCCGCCCAGGCCAGCGCTCCGACGAGGACGATCAGCGCGGCGCCCCCGGGATGCAGGGTGACCGCGATGGCGCCGGCGAGCGCGACACCCAGGCAGGTGCCCAGTGCCCGCTCGGCGCCGCGCGTGAAGGTGGCACCGAATTCGGGACGCAGGATCGTCGCCGCCGCCACCACCATCCAGTAGCTGCGCTGGAGCGGGAGCTCGCGCGCGATGAGCTCCGCCGCCGGGATGATGACCGCCAGACGCACCGCGTGGCGCCCCGCGGGGGAGTGAATCGACATGTTGGCCCGGATCTGCTCGAGGTCGGTCCGCAGCCGGGAGAGCGGTTGGTTGGTGCGCTTGTAGCGCCGGCGCGTGCGCAGGCCGCCGCCCTTGCCGGCGGCGGGCGACAGAGCGGAGACGGCACGGACCTGGCCGGCCAGCGCGGCGAGCCGCCGGTCCATGTGCAGCGCCGGCGAGCCGGGATCTCCGCCGCCATAGGCCTTGACCTCCGCGTCGAGCTCGGCGCTGCGGTCCAGCAGGCGGTGGAAGGCCTGCTCGTCACCCTGGATGGCCAATGCCGCCGTGTCCAGCGCGGCCGCGGTGAGGCGCAGGGCGCGGCGCTCGGGCCCGTCGGGCGCGGCCGCCCGCGCGTCGCCCCCGGCGGTCAGCTGACGCAGCAGCGTATGGACCGCCATGACCTGCACGCGCATCCGGTAGGCCTCGTTGACGAGGCTGCGCAACGTCGTCACGGCGGCGTCGCCGAACAGCGTGGGCGAGGCCAGGGCCGCCTCGGCCTCGTCGATCGCCTCGGCCGCCGGCAGGGTCGACGCCTCGTCGGAGGCGGCGGCGAGTGAGGCCAGCGCACGGTAGGCCGCGGCGGTGGCCGCCCGCTGATTGCGCAGGGGCAGCGGCCAGCGCACGACGCTGAGGAAGACGACCTGGGCCAGCCCGCCGGCGAGCACCAGCGTGGCCAGGCCGAGCGCCTGTTCCGGTGACTGGCTGAAGCGCCCGAACACCACCAGGGCGATGATCGACTGGGTCCCGATCACGCCGCCGCGGTTCCCGACCGCGACGAGCAGCCCTGCCATCAGCCCCCACAGGCAGAGCACGAGGATGTGCAGCCACGTCGTCGAGCCGGTGATGCTGCCGACGAACGTGGAGAGCGCCATGCCGACCGCGTCGGTGGCCATCAGCGCGAGTGGCGGCCGCCCGCCGGAGATTCGCCATGCGATGCCCACGAGCATCGCGCCGGCGCCCATGGTGACACCCCACACCGGCTTGCCGATCGCGATACCGAAGGTGAGGACCGCCACCACCGGAACCGCCGCCAACAGCCCGGCGTCAAAGGAGACGAGCTTGGCATCGAACCGCGCCGCCTCTTTCACCGCCCGCGTCACCGCCACGCCGGTGCGCAGCGGGCGCTTGGCCTGGGGGTGAGAGGCGGTGGACATCAGCCGGTTCCGCGGCGGACGATGTTCTGAAGCTCCGCCCCGGCGCACCAGCGGGCAAACTGCTCCCCCGCCAGTTCGGCGGCGCGGGCGTTGCCCGCCAACGAGTCTCCGGCGATGTGCGGCGTGATCGAGATCACCCCGGGAGCGCTCCACAGCGGATGCCCGTCGGGCAGCGGCTCGGGGTCGGTGACATCGAGCACCGCGCGCAGCCGGCCGGTGCTCACCTCGGCGACGAGCGCGTCGGTGTCCACCACCGGCCCCCGGGCGGCGTTGACGAGCACCGCGCCGTCCCGCATCGCGGCGAGCTCGCCGGCGCCGATCAGGCCGCGGGTCGCGTCGGTCAGCGGCGCCAGGACGACGACGGCGTCGGCGCCGGGCAGCAGCGCGGTCAGCTCGTCGATGCCGTGCACATCGTCACGCGCGCGCGAGGCGACGCCGATCACCTCGGCCCCGAACGGGGCCAGGTACTGCTGCACCCTGCGACCGATCGACCCCATCCCGACGATCAGCACCGTCCACTCGGCCAGGTCGGTGACGCGGCGCTTGGTCCAGGTGTGGATGCGCGCACACTGCAGCAGCTGCGAGGTCACGCCCAGCAGCGCTGCCACCACCCACTCGGCCACGGGAGCGTCGCGCGCGCCACGCGCGCTGCACAGCGTCGCCTGTGGGGGGAGGTAGGGCTCCACCCAGTCGGTGCCGGCCGAGAGCACCTGCACCACGGCCACGCGGCGGAGGGCGGGCATGCGCTGAAGGAGATCGGGATAGACCGACCCGGGCACCAGGAAGTCGACGGTCTCCAGGTCGATGCTGTCGTCGGCGAGCAGGACCTCGCTGCCTTCCGGCGCGCAGGCGCGGACGGCCTCCAGGGCCGGCTCGATCACGGCCGCGCGAAACGGGCGCTCCGATGGCGGGGGTTCAGGCACCGGGCCAAGTGTGCCCGAGATCAGCGACGCTTAACGGCGTGACCACCGCACGCAACGGATCGATCGACGCGGTCATCTTCGACCTCGGCGGGGTCCTGCTGGACTGGGACCCCCGCTACCTGTACCGCAAGCTCTTCGACGACGAGGAGGCGATGGAGCGCTTCCTCGGCGAGGTGTGCACGATGGAGTGGCACGAGGCCAACGACCGCGGCGTGCCCTTCGAGGTCACGTGCGCGCAACTGGCCGCCGAGCATCCCGAGCACGCCGAGCAGATCTGGGCGTGGGGGACGCGCACCGAGGAGATGGTGGGCGGGCCGATCGGCGGGACCGTGGAGATCCTGCGTGAGCTCGTGCGCGATGGGTCGGTGCGCCTGTTCGCACTGACCAACATGGAGGCCCACACGTATCCGCTGCGGCGCGAGCGCTACGAGTTCCTGCGGTGGTTCGAGGGGACCGTGGTGTCCTCCTCGGAGGGCGTGATCAAGCCCGACCCGGAGATCTACCGCGTGCTGCTCGAGCGCTATGGCCTCAAGCCCGGCGCGACGCTGATGATCGACGACAACCCACGCAACGTCGAGGCCGCGCGGTCGCTGGGGATGGCAACGGTGCTGTTCACGTCGCCCGAGGCGCTGCGCGCGGAGCTCGCACAGGCCGGCGTGCTGGCGCCGCGCGGACCTACAGCGGCCGGATGAGCCCGGCGCCCTCGACGGGGACGAGTCCCGGGGCGCCGCAATTGGGGCAGCTGGGCGGCATCGCCGTCGACGCCATCGCGTTGGAGTGGGCCCCGCAGCTGCGGCATTCGCAACGCACGAGGCGCGCGATCACGAGATCCGACTCCGGATCGATGACCGGGGCGGGCTCTGCGAGGTGCGCGGCAGTCTTGGAGAGCTGCTTGAGGGCGGCGACGTGCATGGCCGTCGTATCGGTCAGCGTGAGCGGTGGCTTGCCATCTTTGGCCGGTTGCGGACAAAAAGTCCGGCGCGGGGTCAGCGCTGCGGCCAGTCGGCCTGCGAGAGCTGCGCCAGCACGACGGCGAGTGACTGAGTGCCCTTCTGGCCCAGGCCCTGGCTGCGGACGCCGACGTAGAGCTGCTCGGCCAGCGCCGCGCCGGGGAGCACGACGTTCATCCGCCGCGCCTCGGCGAGGGCGATCCCCAGGTCCTTGATGAAGTGGTCGACCTTGAACCCGGGCTCCAGGTCGCCCTTGAGCAGGCGCGGGCCGTAGTTGGACAGCGACCACGAGCCCGCGGCTCCGCCCGAGATCGTCTCGAGCGTCTTGTCGAGGTTCAGCCCGGCGCGGTAGCCATAGACGAGCGCCTCGCACACGCCGATCATCCCCGCGGCGATTGCCAGCTGGTTGACCATCTTGGTGTGCTGGCCGGCTCCGGCCTCGCCCTGGAGCTCGATGGTCTTGCCCAGCGGCTCGAACACGGGCCGGGCATTCGCGAACGCCTCCTTGTCCCCGCCGACCATGATCACGAGCGTGCCGTTGCGGGCCCCTACGTCGCCGCCCGACACCGGCGCGTCGAGCGCGCCGACGCCCTTGGCCTTGGCGGCCTCGTGGATCTCGACCGCGAGCGAGGGCTCGCTGGTGGTCATGTCGATGAGCAGCGCGCCCTCGCGCATCGACTCCAGCACATGACCCTCGCCGAGGATCACATCGCGCACGTCGGCCGGGGTGCCGAGCATGGTGACCACCACGTCGGCGCCCTGGGCCACCTCGGCGGGGGAGTCACGCCACTGCGCTCCGGCTTCCAGCAGCGAGTCGGCGCGGCGGCGGGTGCGGTTGTAGACGGCGACGTCGTGGCCGCGGTCCAGAAGATGGCCCGCCATCGGGCCGCCCATCACGCCGGTCCCGATCCAGCCGATGGAGAGGGCCGCTGTCATCGGGGGCATCGTAGATGAATCGCCCGGCGCGGCCGGATGGTCAGGTGGAGGTGGCCGTCTCCAGCGACCGGCCGGTCGCCTGGATGCCGAGCAGGACGAGCGCCGCGGTGAGCACGCCCGTGGCCGACATGACGATGAACGCACCGGAGAAGCCCCAGGCGGAGTTGGCGCCGAGCACGATGAGCGGGGCCAGGGCGCCGCCGATGTGACCGAGGCCGTCGGTGAGGGCGACGCCCGTCGCACGTGCATTGGTGGCGAAATGCTCGGCGGTGTAGGTGTAGAGCAGCGGCACGAGCAGGCCGACGCTGGCCGAGGCGACGAAACCGAACACGATGATGACCGCCGGCGAGACGGCCAGGCCGATGACCAGCAGTGCGATCGCCCACACCACCGCGAAGATCGCCGCGGTGTACTTGCGCTCGAAGCGGTCGCTGAAGTGGGTCGTGGCGTAGGCGCCGGCGAGGAATCCGATCCCGGAGATGATCAGATACGTCGTGCTGTCGGCGAGGCTGTAGCCCTTGTCGGTGAACAGGGTGGGAGCCAGGGTCAACCATCCGTAGTTGCCGACGTAGTAGATGAACCAGATCCCGATGAAGAGGACCAGCCGGCGCGCCATCGGCGGCCGAAGCAGTGCCTTCACGGGGAAGCCCTCGGCCGGCGGCTCGTCGGGCACGGGCTCGGGTTCGGGGAGCTCCTCCTCGGCGTCGAGGTTCTCGCGCGCGGTCTCCTCGGCCTCGGCGACGATCTCGACCGCCTCGTCGGTGCGCCCCTGGGAGACCAGCCAGCGCGGGGAGGCGGGCAGGCCCCGCCGCATGAACAGGATGGTGGCCCCGCCCAGAGCGCCGATGACGAACAGGATCCGCCAGCCGCCGGCGTAGTTGGGGACCAGGAAGCGGGCCACGAAGGGCACGACGGCGAAGCCGGCGTAGGCGGCGGTGGTGGCCCAGCTGGTGTAGCGGCCACGCAGCGGCGCCGGCGAGATCTCGCCCAGGTAGGTGGTCACAGCGGCGATCTCGGCGCCGATGCCGAGGCCCGAGATGAACCGGAAGATGATGAGGCTGGTGACGTTCCAACTGGCCGCGGCGAGCGCGGTGCCCACCGAGAACATGGTCACCGACACCGCGAGGCTGAGCTTGCGACCCCACTTGTCGGCCACCTGGCTGTCAGCGAGCGCGCCGATGATGTAGCCGATGAGGCTGCTGGTCACAGACAGCGACACCGCGCCCGTGGAGGCGTGGAACTGCGTCGCGATCACCGGCAGGGCGAACGAGATCGTGACGATGTCGAAGAAGGCGAAGAAGTAGCCGGCGCCGACCACCCACAGCAGCCGCTTCTCGTATGGCCAGACCGGGATCCGGTCCAGACGCGCAAGGGGACCTGGCCGGCGCCGGGTGCGCGCGGCCGGCCGCTGGGCAGACACAGGCTCCATGACCTCTCCTATTCCTCTACTGCTACAGAGCCGTACCCGCGCCGCGGGCGTCTAACCGCGTTCAGTCAGCTGAGCGTTTTGCCGGCGTGGAGCATCTCGAGCGCCTTGACCACTCGCCGCTGACGGGTCTCCTCGCGCTTGGCTTCGGCGATCCAGCGCGCGTACTCCTTGCGATGGGT
This sequence comes from uncultured Actinomycetota bacterium, assembly GCA_963708835.1. Taxonomy (GTDB): domain Bacteria; phylum Actinomycetota; class Thermoleophilia; order Solirubrobacterales; family Solirubrobacteraceae; genus Palsa-465. The sequence continues at coordinate 1,736,402 of CAVPUB010000007.1, forward strand.
GAAGGCCAGGCCGTCGTAGATCGCCTTGGCCTCCGGGTCTGCGCCCAGCGCCTGGACGAGGGCGGGCGGGACCTCGACGGTGCGGGGCTCGGTGTCGAGGGCCAGCTCCAGGGTGACCCGGTCGCCGGCCGCCACGCCGGCGCCCGTGCGCACCTCCTTGTTGAGGCCGACCAGAAACTCGCCGCCCATCCGCGCGACGCTGGTGCGCCACGTGTAGCCGTTGACGGTGGCGACGACGGGGAAGCGCTTGGCGCCCTCGCCGACGGTGGCGACCTGGTCGTCGTCCAGCACGAACGCGGCGGCGGGGCCGCGGGCCACGAGCTCGCCGGTGAGGCTGATCTCACCCATGGCGCCATGCTCCCACACACGTCCGTGGGTATGGTCCCCGATCGTGCCCGGCCCGTCCCAACCCGTGAGAATTCTGCTGGTGTCTGGTTCGAGCCGCGAGGGCTCGACCAACGCCGCGGTGTTGCGCACGGCCGCCGCCGTCGCCGGAGACGGGGTGGAGACGGTCACGTATCCGGGCATCGGCGAGCTGCCGATCTTCAACCCCGACCACGACCGCGAGGGCGTCCCCGTGGACCCGCGCGTCGCCGAGATGCGCCGGGGCGTCGAGGCGTCTGATGCCGTGCTCTTCTGCACCCCGGAGTACGCGGGGGCGATGCCCGCCGCCTTGAAGAACCTCCTGGAGTGGACGATCGGCGACGCCGGCACCTACCAGAAGCCGGTCGCCTGGATCAACGCAGCGGGCGCGGCCGCTCCCACGGGCGCCGCCGACGCCCACGCGTCCCTGCGCAAGGTGTTGGGCTACGCCGGCGCCGACATCGTGGAGGATGCCTGCGCCCGGATCCCGGTCGAGCGCTCGCTGGTCGGCGCCGACGGCGTGGTCACCGATGAGGGGATCCGGAGTCAGATCGCCGCGGCCGTGGCCCGGTTGGCCGAGCACGCGCGCGCCGGCGCCTAGCGTCACGCGAGTGAGTCGATCCAGCGGTCCAGGCGGCGCGCCTCGCGGGCCATCAGCTCCGGGTCGCGGAAGGTGTTGGTGAGCAGCGCGATTCCCTGGTAGGCGGCCATCAGCGCCACGGCGAGGTCGCGGGCATCGCGCCTGCCCAGGTCCCGAAACTGTCTCTCGGCCCAATCGATCGGGAGCTCGAGCAGATGTGCGCACGAGCGGTCCAGGCCGTCGGTGCGCTTGTCGAGCTCGGAGCAGAGGCTCCCGAGGGGGCATCCGTATTGCGCGGCGAGGTCGCGCTGGTCCGTGAGCGCTCGGACCAGCCCCTTGAGCCGTGCTTGGGGGGTGCGGTGGCGCTCGAGCGAGTCGAGCAACGTGTGGATATCCCGGACATGGCTGTCGATCGCGGCCTCGACGAGGTCGTCCTTGGTCTTGAAGTAGTAGTAGACGTTGCCGACCGGGACCTCGGCCGCATGAGCGATGTCGGCGATCGTCGTCTTCTCCACGCCCTGCTGGTGGATCACCTCGCGCGCGCCCGCGACGAGTCGCTGGCGTTTATCCGGTTTTGACTCGGCCGGTGAGTTAGTCATCTCACCAAGAGGATAGCCGTCTGGTACTGTGGCCTACTGAGTCAGTGAGTTAACTAACTAAGTAGGAGGAGCGCCACGATGTCATCCGAGTCTGCTCTCGCCGAGACCGCCGATCGACCGTCGCTGCTCCGCACGCGCCTGGGGCTGTTGACGCTTCTGCTCCTCTGCGGGGTCCAGTTCCTGGACGTCGTCGATTCGTCGATCACCAACGTGGCGTTCCCCTCCATCCAGCATGCATTGCGCTTCTCCCAGCAGAACCTGCAATGGGTCGCGAGCGGCTATCTGCTGACCTACGGCGGCTTTCTGCTCCTGGGCGGGAGGCTCGCCGACCTGGTGGGGCGCCGACGCGTACTCGTCACCGGCTTGATCGTCTTCGGCACCTGCTCACTGGGCGCCGGCCTGGCGCAGAGCGAAGGCGCCCTGATCGCCGCGCGGTTGCTGCAGGGGATCGGAGCGGCTCTGATGGCGCCTGCCGCGCTCTCGATCCTCACCACCACCTTCCGCGAGGGCAGCGACCGAAACACCGCACTTGGTGCCTGGGGCGCGATCAGCGGGCTGGCCGCTGCCGCCGGCGTGTTCCTCGGCGGCGTCCTCTCGGAAGGTCCGGGGTGGAGGTGGGTCTTCTACGTGAACATCCCGGTGTGCGCGCTCGCCCTGGGGGCGACGTTCCGGCTGCTCTCCGGGGAGCGCAACCGGGCGCCGCTTGCCGACTTCGACACCCAGGGCGCGCTGATGGCCACCGGCGGCATGCTGCTCCTGGTCTACGCGATGATCAAGGCGCCGGACGTCGGCTGGGGCACGGCGCGAACGATCGGGATGCTCGCTGCGGCGGCCGTGATCCTCGCTGCCTTCCTGCTCAACGAGCGGCGCAGCCGCAACCCGCTCCTGCCCCTCTCCATCTTCCGCGTCAAGGGGGTGGCCGCGGCGGACGCGACCTGGCTCATCGGGATGGCGGGGTTCTTCTCGATGTTCTTCTTTCTCACCCTGTACATGCAGGAGGTGCTTGGCTTCTCGCCGATCCAGGCGGGTGCGGCGTTCCTCCCGGTGACAGCGTGCCTGGCGCTCGCCTCCGGCGTCTCCTCCCAGCTGTTCGTCCGGATCGGCACGCGGCCCGTGATCGTCGCCGGCGCGCTGCTGAGCGCCGGCGGGATCTACTACCTCTCGAGGATTCCGGTGCACGGCTCCTATGTCTCTGACGTGCTCCCCGGACTGGTGACGATGGCGCTCGGCTTCGGGGCCGTGTTCGTCGGTGTGACCACGGCAGCCAATGCCGGGGTACCCCCCGACGAGGCCGGCCTCGCCGCCGGCCTGCTGAGCACCTCCCAGCAACTCGGCATGGCGCTCGGGCTCGCCGTTCTGTCGGCGATCGCCACCGCCCGGACCCACCACCTGCTCGCCGCCCACGCGACGCGACCTGATGCGCTGACCTCCGGCTACCAGCGCGCTCTCCTCGCGTGCAGCGCCCTCGTGCTCGCCGCCGCGCTCATCGCCAGCCGCACCCCCAACGCCCGCGCGACCGCGCAGCCTCTGGTCGTGGGCACCGATGTCGCCGCGGACCCAGCGGTGCCATAGCCCACCGACAACCGAAAGGACAGATCGATGAAGTACATGCTTCAGGTGCGCTTCAACGGCGCAGACGTCGCGATCAGCAAGCTCCCGCGCGATGAGCAAACGGAGGTCTCCGCCGAGTTTGAGGCCATTGGACGGCTGGCCGGTGTTCTGGACGGCAACCAGCTCCAGCCCGTCAGCACGGCGGTGACCGTGCGCGTCGATGACGGCGAGCCGGCGGTGCGCCCCGGGCCCGCCGTTGACTCGGGTGACGCCCTCGATGGCTATTACCTGTACGAGGCCCCCGATCTCAGCCACGCGATCGCACTCGCTGCGCGAATACCGGCTACGCGCTGGGGCGGCTCCGTCGAGGTCCGGCCTGTCGTCGAGCGATAGTCACGGTCCCAAGGTCCCGCGTCCGGGTCGAGGCCGCGCGGTCGGGGCATGGCACGGGCCGGTCGCGGTCCGTGAGGTGCCCGCCATGTTCTTGTTGCTCACGTGGCACCTACAATCGAACCCGCGCCCCCATGGTCTAGCGGTTAGGACGCCTGCCTTTCACGCAGGAGATCGCGGGTTCGAGTCCCGCTGGGGGTATGCCGCTGTGCCGATGATCCAGAGGTTCGCCCCGGCATCATCGTCGGCGGGGGAAGCGGTTTGAAATGAGCGGTGGACGGGGGGTTGCGCGTCCCGTACTATCCGCGGCCGAGGGCATACCGGGTTGGGGCTACGACAAGGACTTCGCTGGCTGACGCCGGCCTTTCTAGGGATCGCATTCGCGGTATCTGGCTCCCTGCTCGGGGGAGCTTCGGGTAAGGCCGCGCAGACGCCCCTGGAGATCTCGGTCTCCGGCAATCACTTCGTCAACGGCCTCAATGGCACCGGCAACACGATCCAGCTGCGCGGGGTCAACGTCTCGAGTTCCGAGTACGCCTGTGCCGAGAACTTCGGCTACGACGACGGGGACTACACCGACGCCACCGCGGCAGCGATCGCCGCGTGGGGCGCCAACGCGGTCCGGATACCGCTCAACGAGGACTGCTGGCTGGACACGAACCTCCCAGGGGGCGATCCGTACGGGGGTGCCGGCTACCAGCAGGAGATTGAGAGCTTCGTCTCGGACCTCAACGCGCACGGGATCTACGCGATCCTCGACCTGCATTGGACCGCGCCCGGCAACCAGACCGCGCTCGAGCAGCAGGCGATGCCCGACATGGACCACTCGCCGGCGTTCTGGACCTCGGTCGCCACTGCGTTCAAGTCCAACCCGGCGGTCGTGTTCGACCTCTTCAACGAGCCGTTTGACCCGACCGACCCGCGGTCGGGAGACGACGGGAACGCGTCGGACGCGGTCACCTGGGGCTGCTGGCAAACCGGGACCAAGCCGGACGTCGTCGGTGGCGGCGCTCCGCCGGTTCCCTGCTTCACACAGGCCTATGACGACGCCGGCAATCCGACGACCCGCTACCAGATCGTCGGTATGCAGACCCTGCTGACCGATATCCGCAACGCGGGCGCCACCCAACCGATCATGGTCGGTGGTCTGGACTACGCCGACGACCTCGGTGACACCAGTGACGCCAACGGCGGCGGTCAGGGGTGGATGCAGCACGCGCCCGACGATCCGCTCAACCAGGAGGCGGCGTCGTTCCACAATTATCAGGGCAAGGGCTGCGACAACCAGACCTGTTGGGACAGCACGGTCAAGTCGGTCGCCGCCCACGTGCCGGTGATCACCGGCGAGTTCGCCGAGGACAACTACCTGGCGACCGGATGCAACGCGAATCCGGGGGCGAACACGTTTGATGACCGCTACATGAACTGGGCTGACAGCAGCGGTGTCAGCTACTTGGCCTGGGTCTGGCTCGTGGACGACCCGCCCCAGCCGGGCGACGACGCGTGCGACCGGCACGGGCTGCTCAGCTCCTACGACGGCACGCCGCTCGCCCCGAACGGCACCGCTGTGCACGATCACCTGACGGCGCTGGCGGGTGGCGGCACAACCACGACAACGACCGGCAAGGGCAAGGGAACCCGCAAGCCGGCGGTCACGCTGCGCTCTTTCAGCGCCGCCGTGCAGTCGGGCGGCTCGGCGGTCAAGTTCCGTCTGCGCTCAGCGCAGAAGTGCACCGGCAGCATCACCGGCCAAACGGTCAACGCGTATGCGATGACAAGCGTCAAGCACAAGGCCCGGAAGGTGTCGCTGGGATCGGTGAAGTTCTCGCTCAAGGCGGGCAAGTCAAAGACGGTCATCCTGAAGCTGAGCAAGGCATCCAAGAAGCTGCTGGCCGCCAGGCGCTCGCTCAAGGTGCAGATCACGATCACGCTGATGAGCGCCGGTCATCGCCGCACGGTCCTGCACCGCACGACGACGCTGCACCTCAAGGGCCAGTAGGGCCGGGAGAGCACTCGACGGGCACTCTCTGTCCTCGAGCTCGCGAGTCCGATCTGTCGGTGAGCACGGCAACCTGAGCCGGCGGGTGCCAGCGCGATACCGGCGCTCGTGTCCTCAGCCTCCCCGACCGCACGCGCCCAACCCAGACCAGCACAAGACAGGAGAACCAGGCCGTGAGCTACGAGACGCTGCTCTACTCGACCGACGGACCGGTCGCGACGATCACTCTGAACCGTCCCGAGCGGCTCAACACGATCGTCCCGCCGATGCCCGACGAATGTGAAGCCGCCATCAAGCAGGCGACCCTCGACTCCGCCGTCAAGGTGATCGTGCTGCGCGGGGCGGGTCGGTCGTTCTGCGCCGGCTACGACTTCGCCGGCGGCTTTCACCATTGGGACGAGCTGCTCACCACCGACGGGCAGTGGGACCCAGGCAAGGACTTCATCGGCACTGGCGTCTACGGACCTACCCAGAAGTTCATGAGCATCTGGCGCACCCCCAAGCCTGTCATCGCCCAAGTCCACGGCTGGTGCGTCGGCGGCGGGAGCGACATGGCCCTCTGCGCCGACCTGGTCATCGCCTCCGAAGACGCCCAGATCGGCACCCCCTATTCACGCATCTGGGGCTGCTACCTGTCCGGCATGTGGCTCTACCGCCTCGGACTTACCAAAGCCAAAGAACACGCTCTCACCGGCAAGCCCTTCTCCGGCCGCGAAGCCGCCGACATTGAGCTCATCAACAGGGCCGTCCCGTTCGAGCGGCTCGAGCAGACCGTCGCCGAACAGGCCCGGCAGCTCGCTGAGATCCCGCTCTCCCAGCTCGCGGCGATGAAGCTGATCGTCAACCAGGCCTACGAGAACATGGGCCTGCACTCAACCCAGACGCTGGGCCCGATCCTCGACGGGCTCATGCGCAACACGCCCGACGCACGCGCCTTCATCGACACCGCCGCGACCCATGGCGTCAAGACCGCCACACACAACCGCGACGCTCCATTCGCGGACTACAGCATGGCCGGCGCAGACCGCCGGCCCAACCCGGAAAACATCATCCAGGCATCGCCACCCGCCTGACCGCGGCGCGTCCCACGCCGAGACGTTGACGCGCGGCCTCGGGATCGACGCCCAGCGCGGCGATCAGCTCGGCGGCGGGATCTGGCGGCTCGAGCTCGAGGACGGTGAGGAGCACCTGTTGCGGGCCGATGCCGTCACCGCGCCGTACCTCTTTGTACGCTTCCTCCATCGCTCTCTTGGCTGCGGGTGTCATGGGCAGACGGTCGCGCAAGGCGGCTTTGAAAGCCGCCCTCGGCGAACGTTGGATCGGCTCGTCGATCGGTATCGGTGGTGCGTTGAACGCGGCGCCGATGCCGACCGCCGCGAGGGCATCGTGATCCATCGCGTCGAGCGCGTCGCGGGCTGACTGGAGGTCGCATCCGAGGGCCTGCGCCACGACAGGTTCCCTGAGGAGCCCGAGTATCAGGTGCTCGGTGCCGACCTTTCGGTCACCCCGGCGCCGTGCTTCCTCGCGAGCGTCGATGTATGTACTCCAGGGGTTCCACGCGTCGGCTGGTTTGGAATGCCTGGTCATGGGAGTCGCTTTCCGTATTTGGCGTGGACTGATTGGCGGGTCACGCCGAGCGCGTCACCGATCTGCTGCCAAGACCACCCCTGCCGGCGTGCGGTCGCGACGTGATCGGCCTCGACCCGTTCCGCGAGCCGGTGCAGAGCGAGAGCGGCGCGGAGCCCCAGCGACGGGTCGTCGGACGCGATCGCGGAGGCGATGTCTTCGCCGTTCATGGCTGTCAGTCTAGATTGACAAACAGGCCTTTGTCAACCCAAACTGACGCCGCGTGGTCGAAAGCCCCACCCCCACTACAGCGGCAGCAGGCCGCGGCACCCGAGGGATCGTGTGTGACCTCGACCGAGGGCAGCGCACGGCGCTCGCGCAGGTGCCACGGCTCGCCTCGCAGACGACTGCGTCTGAGCGCAGCGCTTCGCCGAAGCCGCCCCCGATGCTCGGGGCGACCTCCGCGAAGGCAACGTCCTACCCACGGAAGCTGCAGTTCGGGGGATAAATGCGGGGCGCATTGAGGCCACGAACCGTGCGATGCGGGCGGGGGCCGCGAATGGTCACCGCTGCCATGTCGCGTGCGATGCGGCATGGAGGAATCGCACAGCTTCGATCCCTCAGACCTACCGGCCAGGTTGGCGGCAGGCCGACGGACACCCGCCGCCCGCGGGTCAAGCGATCGCCAGCCGACCGCGCAGCACGGCGCGCTCGGCCGGTCGCTCGAGGTTATGGTGGGCGGTGTCGCTGAGGACGCTGATCACCTCCTGGCGCGGTGCCGGGCGTCCCCCCGCGCGACCCCCGAGGCCCCAGATCGCGGCGGGCGTTCCGTCGGGCTTCTCGAGTGCGACCGCAACCCACCACACGAGGTTCAGGCGCTCGCCCGTCCCGCCCGGTGAGCGCGGAACCGTCGGGTCGTGGACGACCAGCCGGGCGCCACCCTCGCGCATCGCCGCCCATGTCGCCGTCCCGGGCTTGGCCGGAGGGACCGCTGTGCGCAGCCAAGCGGTCAACGCGGCATCGTCGGCGACTTCGGCGGCGAAGCGACGGAGCACGCCTTGCTGGACGAGGTCCACGTTCGAGACGTCGGCGAGGGTTTCAAGCGCCAGGGCGCACAGCATCTCCAGTCCCGGCGGCGCGGCGGGCGCCGCAACGCGATCGAAGGTCATCGTCACGGCTGTACCCCGCCCGCCGGGGCCAGGGTTGATACTGAGCCCGTGCGCGAGCGCCCCGACCAGGGCGAGCCCGTGGCCGATCCCGGGCGAGTCGCGGCGTAGCCAGATCCCCGCGCCCTCGTCGACCACCTCCACGACGAAGCGCTCGTCGTCCGCATCGCAGCTGATGCGGACCGGCCCCGGTTCCTGGCCGTCATAGGCATGGACGACGGCGTTGGTAACCGTCTCCGACACGGCCATGGCGACGGCCTGCGTCACCTCGTCAGAGCCGGACGCCCCGGAAACGAATTCCGCGGCGCGACGCCGCAGATCGGGGACCGCGGACGGCGTCGCATCCACCATCCACGCAGCGCTTGGTCTCACTGGGAGGTCCACCATCAAGACCCTACCCTTCGAGCACTACGGAAACGTGGCGCCGCAAGCGGGCGTGACTCCCAACCAGTGGAGGTGCCAGATGGCCGAGCTCCCAGCAGCGCGTTCGTTGATCGGCGGGGACTGATCACTCCCGGCCCTGACCCAAGCAGGCTGGATTTCTACGACGCGGAGTTGCGCGCTCACCACGAGCACCTGCGCGTCGCGCTGCGGATCAGCCGAGGCGACGAGGTCGTTGATATCGGCTGCGGAACGGGGCTGACGACTCGTGAGGCGGCGCGCGCGGCAGTGCCCGGCCGGGTGCTCGGCGTCGACGTGTCCGACCGGATGCTCGAGCGCGCCCGTCAGCTGACGGCTGCCGAACGGCTTGACAACGTGCGCTACGAGCTCGCCGATGCCCAGGTGCACCGCTTCCGCCGTGCCGGCTTCGACTTGGCGATCAGCCGCTTCGGAACGATGTTCTTCTCCGATCCACCCGTCGCGTTCGCCAACATCGCGGCCGCTCTGCGCCCCGACGCTCGCCTGGTGCTGCTCGTCTGGCAGCGACGCGAGGACAACGAATGGGCACGGGCGATCGACGCCGCGTTGGGCGACGCGGCGCAGCCGCCGGCGCCGGGCGCGGACCCGTTCTCGCTCGCCGACGCCCAAGCGACCGCCGGCCTTCTCGAGGGCGCGGGCTTTGGCGAGGTGCACTTCGAGGCTGTCGACGAACCAGTGCTCTACGGGCACGACGTTGATGCCGCCCTTGCGTTCATCCTCGGGTTTCGGGACGTCAGCCGTGCTCTCGCAACCGTCGGCGACGAGGCCGCGCTGATCGTCGAGCGGGTGCGAGAGATGCTGGCGGCGCACTACAGCGACGAGCGCGGCGTCACCTTCGATTCCCGCTCCTGGCTGATCACCGCCCGACGGCGTCGCTCACCACCCTGACGGTTAGGCGCAACTTTGGGCGGGCGCAGTTCGTTTGGGCTTGCACGATGGAGCGAGTGCGTTTCCCGTTTCGCCGCGTCGCGCGTGCTGGTGCTGCCGCGGTCATCGCCTTGATGGCCTGCGCCGGCCCAGGCCAGGTGGCGGCGGCCAAGAGCGCCGCGGGCCATCGCGGTGTGGTGACGGCGCGCGTCGCATTTCGCCGGGTGCCCGGCACGTGGTTCTGGAACTCCGAACGTTACGTGCTGGCCAGGAGCGCCACCGCCGATGGATCGAGCAGCCGCGGGGTGCTGATTGATGACCGCAGCGGTCAGCGTCGCCAGCTCGTGTTCGGAGACGGCTGCTCGCCCGAGGCCATCGGCGCCGGTGTGGTGGCGCTGGGGTGCGACTCCGGGCTCACCCGAACCCAACGGATCTATGACATCGCGACGGGTGAGACGAGCACCTTCACGCAGAGCCCGTCGCTCGCCCAGCCTCCGCTTGCGGATGCGTGCGGCGGCGCACCCACTCCGGGATTGGCAAACGGGACCGTGGTGGCAATCGGAACGCGATGGGTGGCCTTGGACATGGGAAGCGCCGATCCGCGTTCCTTCGATCGGTTTGCCTTCCAGAACCGCCAGACCGGGCAGGCGCAGTGTGACCCCGCAGGCGCACGCGTGACCATCGATCTCAACTCGACCGAGTTGGCCGCAAAGGTCTGTTCGCCGCTGACCGTGCCCGTACTGCGCCGTCCGTTCGGCGGCCAGGCTGTTGGCTCGCTGACTGCACTCGGGGATGGCTTTGAGCTTGCTGCCGGCGCCAACTCGTACCTCGAGCGGTGCGGTACTCGCCTCCATGAGTTCTTGACCGCGAACCGCTACCAGGCGTCTGACCCGGTCGGGATCCAGTGCCCGGCCGCGGCGTGCTCGCTCCCCGCCGGCCGGCACGTGATCGTCTGGCCCGGCCGCGGGACCGTCCAAGGTATGTGGTTGCCCAGCAGGCAGCGGTTTGCGATCCCGGTTCCGGCCGGGGTCGACCCCTCGCACGGCACCGACGCCTCATATGAGGTCGGGCTGACCGGTCGTCACCTGTATCTCAGCACCCTCGTCCACCTGTGGCGGGCACCGATACCCGCTCGGCCACGCTGAGCGCCGAGGGACCGACGGCCGACGTTCAGCCGGCGAGTATCGGCTGGAGCCGCTGCTCGAGCGCGGCCCGCGGTAGTGCCCCGACGATGCGGTCGACCTCGTGCCCGTCGCGGATCACGACCAGGAGCGGGATCGACTGGGCGCCGAACTGGACAGCGAGTCCGGGGTTTGCGTCGACATCGACCTTGACGACCTTCAGTCGTCCGGCGTGGCGCCCCGCGAGATCCTCGAGTACCGGCGAGATCATCCGGCACGGTCCACACCACGCGGCCCAGAAGTCGACGACGACGGGTACCGACGCGCTCGTTTCGGCTGCGAACGTCTCGGCGTCGGCGTCGACCTGCCACGGAAGGCGCGACTTGCATCGCGGGCAGCGAGGGAATCCCGAAGCGATAGGTCCGACACGGTTGCGCGCGCCACAGCTCGGGCAGGCGACGATGGCCATGCCGCGAGCGTAGAGCTTCCGACGGTGCTCGCCGGCGGGCGCGGACCAGCGCTCGAATATGCTGTCTGTGATGAGCGCGTCCGACGGTCCGATCCTCATCGCGTTCGACGGTTCGGCCGCCGCGCGTCAAGCGGTGACGGACGCCGCCTGGTTCGCGAAGCCGCGCCGAGCGCTCGTGCTCACGGTCTGGGAGGGGGCCCTGGCCTACGAGATGGTCGCCCCTTCGCCCGATGTGTCGATCGCACCGGCCGTGGATCCCGCCAGCGTGCTCAATGTCGATCATGAGCTAGGTCGCCGCGCCGAGCGGGTCGCCGGCGAGGGAGCCGAGCTCGCCCGATCGCTGGGCTTGGATGCCCAGCCCCTGGCGGTGGCCGCCGGCGGCAATGTCGCCGCCACGATTCTCGATGTTGCCCGCGACCACGACGTGTCGGCGATCGTCGTCGGCTCTCGCGGCCTCAACGGACTACGCGCACGGTTGGAGGGGAGCACGTCGAAGCGCGTCGTCAAACACGCCCTGTGCCCCGTGCTCATCGTGCACGAGCACGGCGACCACCACTGAGCCTCGCGCCGTCCGCTGAGCGCTGCCCCCAACGTTCCGGGGAGGCCGGTTGGTTGAATTCCGGTCATGGCATCCAGCCCACGTCGTCGGTCCAGGTCACTCCCGGGCCACCTCCCGGAAGCCGCGCCCGGAGAGGTGCTCGTCTGGACTGACGGCGCCTGCCAGCGCAACCCCGGCCCCGGCGGATGGGCGGCGCTGCTCTGCTGGGAGGACGGAATCGTCGAGGAACGCAGTGGTGGCCTGGCGCAGACGACCAACAACGTCATGGAGATGACCGCCGCGCTGGAGGGCCTGCGCGCGCTTCCGTCGGGGTCGCGGGTGTGCGTTGTGACCGATTCGCGCTATCTGCACGACGGCATGACCGCCTGGATGGCCGGCTGGAAGCGCAAGGGCTGGAAGACGGCAGGGGGCGCCCCCGTCAAGAACAAGGAGATCTGGGTCCAGCTCGACGCGGCAGCGTCAGACCACGACCAGGTCCGCTGGCACTGGGTCAAGGGGCACATCGGCCACGAGCTCAACGAGCGAGCCGACGGGCTTGCGGTCGCCGCGATCAGCAGCACCACTCGTCCCGCGGGGGCTTAGCGTGTACTACACGACCTGGCGCGCGCGAGCGGCGTCGAGCGTGGACGTCGGCGGTTTCGGTCTCCTTGCCGCCAGGTCCGCCTGGAGATCACGGATGACCATGCCGAGAAGGCCCGACGCGAGCAGCCCCGGCCCGAGGGGACCGGACGCATTCTCACCAACGGGCGGCAGCTGTCGCAGAGCGGCTCTGGCCGCCGGGGACATCCGGCGGAGCTGCCAGCAGATCTCCTCGCTGACCGCTTCGGGCCGATCGGGCGCGGCCAGTCCGGTCGCTTTGGCGGCGTACGCGGCGGCTCCCAAGGCATGCGCGCCCATATGCGGGACGCTTGCGGCCTGCCCAGCCGCCCGGGCGGCGGCCACCGCTGCCGGAGCGCTCACATCGCGAGCGGCGGCGTGGGCGACGAAGCGGCGACGGGCCTCGGCAACGCCGAGCTCGCCACGAGCAAAGGCCCGGAGCCGGGCGATGGCCTCACGGGGCCGTCCATCTGCCGGAGCTTCGGACTCGAACAATCCCAGCACCCGATCCGCGCAGTCCGCCGCCCACACCGCGACGATCCGACGGTCGGCTTCGCTCAGCGTCTGCGGAGAGATCGCCACCGGAGCCTCCGGTCAGCCGGGCTGCCACAGCTCGACCCGATTGCCCTCCGGATCGGTTACCCAGCCAAATCGCCCGACGCCCTCCATTTCCTGCGTCTCCGGGTCCACGTCGGCCCCGTTGGCGCGCAATTGCGCGAGCATGGCGTCCAGGTCGCCCACCCGGAAGTTGAGCATGGTCTGCTGGGCGCGTGAGCCGAAGTAGTCGGTCTCGGACTCGAAGGTCGCGAACACCGTCACCCCGGGTTGTGGATGCCACGCCCCGTTCTCGTCGGCGTCCAACCCCAGGCACTCGCGATACCACGCACCCAGGGCGGCGGGGTCGGCGGCTCGCATGAAGTATCCGCCGACGCCGAGCACGCGTTCCATGTCGTCATCTTGCCAGCACCGGTGCCGTCTCAGCACTTCCCCGCGAACGTGCAGGCGAGCTGGATATAGCGCAGCCGGTCGGGGGTGACGCCGACGCCGAACGATGAGAAGCGCGTGTAATGGGGACCCCCGAACAGATCCCAGCCGGCCACTCCGGTCGAGTTGTTCGCCTTGGCGGCCGGATAGGCGCGCTTGACCGAGCCCTTCAGCGACCCGAGACCGATGTTCTTGCCGGTCTTCCACTTCGACAGCTGCCCCGGCGTGAACTTCAGGTTCAGCCCGCGGGTGGCCGCGTTGATGGCGACCTGGATGACCTTGCCCTGAACGAAACTGACCGTCGCACGCTCGGAGTGTGACGGGTCGCCTGGGCCCTGCCACGTACACAGACCGGGGATGCAGCGCGTGCCGCCCCACTGATGGAACACCTGTGTCTGGTTCATGCCGATCTTGACACCGGCGATCGAAGTGCCCGGAACGATCAGCGTCGTTTTCGGGTTCGGCAGATGGGCCAGGGCCACGCTCGGGCAGGCCACACATCCGATCGCAAGCGCGCCGACGACCATGCGTCGTCTGCCCGTCAGCCGGCCGCGGGCCGCCGGCACGAACCCGTTCGGTGATGCCCACATATGTGCCCCCTTGTGATGCAACGTCGGGCGGGACGATCTGGTTGATCGCGCCTGTGAAGCGCACCGTCGCCCACCCTCGCGGGCTGGTCAATGGGGGGAAACGTGTATTCGACCCGGAGCCAACAACCCGGTCGTGCGCGTCGTCATTCGGTGCGGTCGGCGATTGCTGGCGTTGTCGACAGCAGGGCGTCGCTATGCGGCGGCCGCCGCCCTGGTCGCGGCCCGCCAGGGCACGGCGGCGCGGCGGGGCGGTGAGGTCAGCCGATACGAGATAGCTTTTGCCCATGGCCGACGACGGCACGAAGGACGAGAAGGCCTCGGCCAGGGCCGAGCATGAGCCGCCGACGGGAGCCGAGACGACCGGCACCTGGACGGCCAGGGGCGCCTCGATCGATTACGCGGTAAACGCGAAGTGGATCGTCCTGCGCAAGAAGGAGAAGCCTGCGGCGGAGATCTTCTCCGTCTCCTACGTGGCGCGCCGCGACGGCGACGGCGACCGTCCGGTGACGTTCGTCTTCAACGGTGGCCCGGGCGCGTCGTCGGCGTTCCTGCACATGGGCGCCGTCGGCCCGCAGCGCGTGGCCTTCCCCGCCACCGGTGCGCTGCCGCAGATGCCGCCTCCGCTGGTCACCAACGAGGAGTCGTGGCTGGCCTTCACCGACCTGGTGTTCATCGACCCGGTGGGCACGGGCTTCAGCCGCGTGATCGACGACGACGCCAAGGACGGCGACTCCGCGAAGAAGCCGGACAGCGGCGACGGCGACGGCAAGGACAAGGAGTACTTCGGCTACAAGCGCGACCTCGAGTCCATGTGCGAGGCGATGGGCCGGTGGCTGTCGAGCAACCGGCGCTGGGGCTCTCCCGTCTTCATCGCCGGCGAGAGCTATGGCGGCTACCGCGTCGGCCGGCTGGTGCGCATGATGCAAGAGACCGCGGGCATCGGGCTCAACGGCGCCGTGCTCATCTCGCCGGCGCTCGAGATCGCATCGCTGGCCCCCACCGACTACGACGTCCTCGGATGGGTGGACCTGCTGCCGACGATGGCGATCACCGCGTTGCACCACGGCCGATCGCGGGCGTTCGCGGCCGGAACCGCGCACGAGGAGGCCCTGGCCGAGGCCGAGCGTTTTGCCTCCGGTGACTATGCGGTCCTGCTGACCCGCGGCGCGTCGATGCCGGCCGACGAACGGGAGCGGATCCTCGCGCGGCTCGCCGACATCATCGGCCTGCCCGCCGACCTCGTCGCCCGCGCCGAGGGCCGCATCACGATCGGGACGTTCACGCGCGAGCTCCTGCGCGACGAGCGCAAGGTGCTCGGTCTCTACGACGCTACGGTCACCGCCACCGACCCGTTCCCAGACAGGGAGGAATTCGCCGGTCCGGACCCGACGCTGGCCGGGATCGATCCCGTGTTCATGATGGCGATCAATCGCCAGCTCCGATCGACGATCGGCGTCGACACCGACCGCGAGTATCTGCTCCTGAGCGAGGAGGTCAACGCGGCGTGGCGCAACGACGCCCCCGAGCACTTCTTCTCGCCGCCCGTGGGCGCGACCGACGACTTTCGCTATGGGATGGCGCTCAACCCGTACCTGAAGGCGTTCATCAGCCACGGCCGCTACGACCTGGTCACGCCGTACTACTCGAGCGACCGCTTGCGCAACCTCATGCGCCTCGATCCGAGCGTGGCCAGCCGGCTGACCGTCCGTCACTTCGACGGCGGTCACATGTTCTACGCGTGGGAGGAGAGCCGGCGCGCGTTCACCGCGGCGATTGCCGCGTTCGTCGCCGACGCGCTGCCCGCACCGTCGTAGGCGGCCGCTCCCGCGCGCACTAGCATCGGGGCGTCATGCGGGAGAGCCGAGGGTTCAGAGCCTGGATCGGCGCGCTGGTCGGCGCGGCCGTCCTGTTGGCGGCTGTGAGCGTCGCCTGGGGCGCGACGCCGGCCGGCTACGGCAACCCCGGCGGGCACTTCGCGGTGCCGGCCGCGGGACGAGCGGTCGATACGCGCCACCCCGACCACGTGATCGGGCGCGGCACACCGGCGCGCTGCACGTCGGCCGCGGTGCTCCGCGCCGTGGCCGCAGGCGGCGTCATCACCTTCAACTGCGGGCCCTCGCCCGTCACCATCGTGATGGCCAGGACCGCCGTCGTGAACAAGACCCGGCACCGAGTCGTGCTCGACGGTGGCGGTCTGGTCACGCTGAGCGGAGGGGGCAAGCGCCGCATCCTGCTCTCTGACACGTGCGCGGGAACGTGGTCCACCGATGACTGCGTGAACCAGCCGTATCCGGAGGTGGTGGTCCAGAACATCACCTTCAGGGACGGCTACGACGGCACCCATCAGGCCACGTGCACGGACAACGCGCCGCGATGCTGGTACGGCGGGGTCGACGGCGGCGGCGCCATCTACGTCGAAGGCGGCCAGTTCAAGGCGGTCAACGCGCGGTTCGTCGACAACCGGTGCTACGCCTTCGGCCCCGATCTCGGCGGGGCCGCGATTCGCGCGCTGGCTCAATATCAGAACCGCCCGGTGTTCATCACCAACGACACCTTCCAGGGCGGCCGCTGCTCCAACGGCGGCGCGCTGAGCAGCATCAGCGTCCAGTGGCAGATCCTCAACAGCGCGTTCTCCGACAACAAGGCGATCGGATGGGGGGCCAACCCCGCCGCGCGTGGGACGTCAGGCGGCGGCAGCGGCGGCGCCGTCTACCTCGACGGTAAGGACGACAACGTCCTCATCGCCGGCACGGTGATGGATGACAACAGCGCCCGGGAGGGCGGTGGCGGGGTCTTCGACGTCGTCGACAGTGGCTACGGCGCGCTGACATTCAACCAGTCGCATCTCCACCACAACACCAGCGGCGTCTTCCAAACGTTCCCCGGCGTCTACTACGAGATCGACGGGAACGACCGACCTCCGGCGATGATCCGCTCCACCGCCGGCTGACCGGCGGCCGCCGGCCGGAACCGGCGCGCGGGCTCGGCGAGGGGCGCGACCATGTGAGGATCATGGATCGCCTCTGCGCCGGCCGCTCGCGGAGTGCCGCAGCGGCGCTGGTCGCGGCGACGGGGTGCGCGCTGGCGCTGGCGCTGGCGGTGAGCGGCTGCGGGAGGTCCTCCGGGACGGCGTCGGCGGCGCTGCGCCGCCCGAAGTCGGCGTACACGCTGATGCAGATGAACCTGTGCCTGTCCGGTCTGGCCGGCTGCTACGCCAAGGTGCACTATCCCGCTGTGCTCGCCGAGGCCGTGGCCCGCATCCGTCAGCTGCAGCCCGACGCGGTCACCTTCAACGAGGCCTGCGGCGGTGATGTCGCGCAAATCGCCCGGCAGACCGGCTACCACGTGCGCTTCTCGAGCATCATCTACTACGGCAAGCCGCTGTCCTGCGTCCATCCGCGCGGCCGCGGGCTGTTCGGCGACGCGGTGCTCACCAGGGGAGCCATCGCGCGGGCGGTCAGTCACCCCTTCCCGTCACAGGCCGGCCCCGAGGAGCGCCAGTGGCTGTGTGTCACCAGCCCGGCCGGCGTCAAGGCGTGCACCGCTCACCTGGCCTCCCCGGAGCCCGTCGAGGAGGCGGCCAACGCTCCGCAGTGCGCCGAGCTCCGGGCGCTCCTGGCGCGCCGCACCTCCGCGCGCGCCGTCATCTTCGGCGGCGACGTCAACCGCCTTGGCTCCTGCGCCCCCAAGGGCTTCTGGACCCGCAGCGACGCCTCCGCCCGCCAGGACCCCGGCAGCCAGCAGGTCTACGGAAGCGGCGCGCTGCACACGCCGTCGGCGCGGGTGCTGCCGGCCATGCACACCGACCACGACGTCCTCCTCGTGCGCGCGGACCTCGCCGGGCGACGGTGACCGACGCCTAGAACGGGCGCAGCCCGGTGCCGAGCCCGAGCAGGAGGCCGTCGGCCTGGACCGCCGGGCTCGAGGTCACACACAGGACCACGCCCGCGTCGCGGGCGGTGACCGACTCAGCCGCATCGCCGAATCCATCCAGGACGTCGCCCAGGTGCGTGCCGGCCGCGATGGCGTCCCCGACCGCGACCGCGGGCTGCCACCAGCCGGCGGCGGGAGAGCGCAGCCACTGCAGGCGCTCCACGAGCTGCTGGCCCGGCGGCGGCGGATCGGGCTCGCCATCGAGCGCGCCCGCGGCGCGCAGCGTGCTGCGCAGCCCTCGCAGGTGGCGCTGCACCTCGGCCGGCTCGAGCAGCCCACGGCCGCCCGCCTCGGCCGTGATGCCCGGAATCCCGGCCGCCGCCGCGGCCGCGCTGGTCGTGCCCCCGAGTGGGTTGGTGGTGTCGCAGATGACGTAGCGCAGGCCGTAGGCCCGGGCCAGCCGCTCGGCGTCGTCGCGCACGAGCGAGTCGTCGATGAGGGCGAACGGCTCGAGGGCCTCGACCATGTCGCCGCCGTGCAGGTCGATGAGCACGTCGCTACCGGCGATGAACTCCGAGAAGACGTGGTGGGCGAGCACGTCGGTGAACGTGCCCTCGGGGTCACCCGGGAAGGAGCGGTTGATGTTGCGGCCGTCCTCAGGCGCCACGAAGGGGGACCGCGCCACAAACGACGTGGGGGAGACGATCGGCACGCCGACGATCGAGCCGATCACCGCGGAGACGTCGAGCTCGCGCATGAACTGCCTGACCGCGGCGATCGAGGAGTACTCGCAGCCGTGAACCCCGGCGAGGACGCAGACGCGGGGCCCGTCGCGCGCGCCAACAGCCTCGAGGACCGGCCACTCCAGGCCGGCCAGCGCGGGGCTCGGGAAGCGGACGACGCGGCGGATGAGCACCCCGGCAGTCTCTCACCGTCGCATGTGGGAATCGGGTACCGGACGTTTGCGGGTCATTCACATGGGTACGCGAGCAAACTTGGCCCCAAACGAAGGGAGCAGCCATGCTCACGCTATCCCCGTCCGCCGTCGAGGCCGTCGACGGACTGCTGCATCGGCCCGAGGTCCCCGACCATGCCGGGCTTCGTATCCGCAGCGCCGGCGAGTCCCAGCTCACGATCGCGATCGCCCCTGAGCCCGGCCCCGAGGATCAGGTCATCGAGGAGGGCGGCGCCCGCGTGTTCGTCGAGCCCGCGGCGGTCCCGATGGTCGACAACGTCGAGCTCGACGCGCGCATGGAGGGCGATCAGGTGGCATTCGGCCTGACCACCCCGGGGGCGGGCAACGGCGCAGGGCCCAGCGCCTGAACGCCGCGAGGCCCAGCGCCCCACCGCCGCGACGCGCGGTCCCCATCCTCGCCCTATGGTCCAGCGAGGATGGGGATCGACCCAGAGATCACGGCGCACTATGAGCTGGGTGTCGAGCGGGATCGGCTCACGACCTGGGGACGGCTGGAGGCCGAGCGCACGCGCGAGCTGTTCGTGCGCTTGCTCCCGCCCCCGCCGGGGGTGATCCTGGACATCGGCGGCGCCGAGGGCGCTTACGCCCTGCCACTGGCCGCCGCGGGCTACGCCGTGCACCTCCTGGACGCCATGGACGGCCATGTCGCGGTCGCGCAGGCCGCGTCCGCCGCACAGCCGGCCACGCCGTTGGCCTCCGCCGACGTCGGCGACGCGCGCGCCCTGCCCTACGGCGACGCCGTCGCGGATGCGGTCCTGCTTCTCGGTCCGCTGTACCACCTGATCGAGGCAGCGGACCGCGACACCGCGCTCAAGGAAGCCCACCGCGTGCTGCGGCCGGGCGGCACCTTGTTGGCCGCCGGGATCTCCCGCTTTGCCTCCACCCTCAGCGGGCTTCGCCTCGACCTCATCCACGACCCCCGGTTCGACGCGATGGTGCGGGGTGACCTACGCGACGGCGTGCACCACAACCCCGACGTCCTCGGACGACCTGAATGGTTCACCCTGGCGTATTTCCACACCCCGTCGGGGCTCGAGGACGAGGTGTGCCGCGCCGGATTCCCGGACGTGCAGATCCTCGCCATCGAGGGCATCGGAGCCGCCGCCGAGATCGACGACGCACTCGCTGACCCGGCCCGTAGAGAGGCCGTGATGCGGGCGATCCGCCGCGTCGAGTCAGAGCCCAGCCTGCTGGGCGTGAGCCCGCACCTCATGGCCGTCGCGACCAAGCCGAGGCCTTGATGCGCGTCCGCGGGGCGGGCGGCGGGCTCGCGGGATCGAGGCTACTCGCGTGCGCCGAGCGGGGCGGTGGCCGCCGCGGCGACGATCAACACCGGCGCCGGGAGCACCCATAGGCCCTGGACGATGAGGCCGGGCAGGCACGTCAGGAGGCTGAGCGACGCCACCCACCAGGCCGCGCGCTCGGCGCGGAAGCTGCGGCGAGTGGTCTTGAGATAGAGCACGGGTGCCAGCACCAGGCTGATCACCAGCGGAGCGCAGACGAGGATGAGGATCGCCGGGCCCACGTCCTGGACCAGCGTGTAGCTGTGGAAGAGCATCGCGGGGTCGCTCGCGCTGCCGCGATCGTGGACCGTGCACGCGAGCACGACCAGGAGCGCGCTCCAGACGAGCGCCGCGAAGTTGAACCAGACCCATCTCTGAATGCGCGGAAGCTGCTGCATCTCAGGTCTGCCGCCGTGGTGCGGCAGCGCCTCAAACGTAGCTGAGCGCCGCGGGGCAATCGCGGCGGCGCCCTTCGCACCGCCGCGATCGTGCCAGCCCGCCGGGGAGGACCTCGCTCGACGCTGGCCGGGCTGAGGTCTCGGTCACCGCCGGGGGCGGCTCAGGCGATGCGGATCATCTTCTTGTTGACGAACTCGTCGGCGCCGAAACGGCCGAGCTCGCGGCCGAAGCCCGAGCGCTTGACACCGCCGAAGGGCAGCTCGACGCCCTCGAGTCCGGCGGCGTTGACGAACACCATGCCCGCGTCGATCTTGTTGGCGACCCGGGCGCCCTGCTCTGAGTCGTTGGTCATCACGTAGGAGCCCAGGCCGAACGGGGTGTCGTTGGCCAGGGTGACCGCTTCATCCTCGTCGGCCACACGGTAGATCGAGGCCACCGGGCCGAAGAACTCCTCCTTGTAGGCGTCGTTGTCGGGCTTGATGTCGGTAAGGATCGTCGTCTCGAAGAAGTTGCCCTCGTGGCTGCCGCCGGCCACCAGGGTCGCGCCCTGGTCGACCGCGCGCTTGACCTGGTCAGCCAGGCGCTCGGTCGCCGTCGAGGAGGACAACGGACCGACCTGCACGCCCTCCTGGGTGGGGTCGGACGGCTTGACCGCGGTGAGCGCCGTGCTGAACTTGTCCATGAACTCGTCATACAGGCCGTCGACGACGATGAAGCGCTTGGCGGCGTTGCAGGCCTGGCCGGAGTTCTCCAGCCGGGCGCCGACGGCCGACTCGACGGTGGCGTCCATGTCATCGGTGCCCAGCACGAGGAAGGGGTCGGACCCTCCGAGCTCGAGCACGACCTTCTTGAGGTTTCGCCCGGCGATCGCCGCGACCGCTGAGCCGGCGCGCTCGGAGCCGGTGAGCGACACGCCGCGCACGCGCGGATCTGCGATCACCCACTCGATCTGGTCATTGGTGGCGAAGATGTTGATGTAGGCGTCCTTGGGAACGCCGGCGTCGTGGAAGATCTGCTCCATCGCCGAGGCCGACTCGGGGCACTGCGGCGCGTGCTTGAGCAGGATCGTGTTGCCGACCACCAGGTTGGGCCCGGCGAAGCGCGCCACCTGGTAGTAGGGGTAGTTCCAGGGCATGATCCCGAGCAGCAGGCCGTATGGACTGCGGCGCACGACGGCCGAGCCGTCGCCCTCGAGGAGCTTGATGGGCTCATCGGCCATGAAGGACGGGCCGTTGTCGGCGTAGTAGTCGTAGATCGCGGTGGAGAAGTCCACCTCGCCGAGGGCCTGCTCGATCGGCTTGCCCATCTCGCGCACGATGATCTCGGCCAGCTCCTGGCGCTTCTCGGTGTGGATCTCGCCCACGCGGCGGATGGCGGCGGCGCGATCCTCCACGCTGGTGGCGGCCCACTCGCCGCCGGCGTTGGCGCCGCGCGTGATGGCGTCACGCAGCTCGTCGTCGGTGATCGTGGGGTACTCGCGGACGGTCTCGCCCGTCGCTGGGTTGATGACTGCGTAGTCGGCCATATCTCCCTCTCTCGTTCTCGCTCCGGTGTGCAAATGGAAGCTACAACGCTGCCGCTGGTAGCGTCGCCGCCGTGGATACGGTGCTCACGGCGTCGCGGCCCACACTGTCGGGCGCAGATGCGGTCGCGGTGGCGCGCGCGTGCTTTGGGGTGAGCGCCGCAACCGCGCGCGATCTCGGCAGCGAACGCGACCGCACGTTCGCGCTCGACGACGCCGGCGGTCAGCCGGTGGCGATTCTCAAGGTCTCCAACGCCTCCGAGGACCCCGAGGTCCTGGACATGGAGGCCGCGGTTGCCCTGCATGTGATGGCCTCGGACCCGGGCCTGCGCGTGGCCGTGCCGTGGCGGCCCGAGCGTTCGGACCGCGGTGCTGCGGAGCCAGCGCGTCCCGGGCGGCCGGGAGACGAGGTGGCCGACCTGCGGGCCCGCTGGTCACACGGCGAGGCGGCGCACTGGGTCCGGCTCTACGACGTCCTGCCCGGGAACAGCCGGATCGAGGCGGCGCGGCTGAGCGACGCGGCGCTCATCGCCTGGGGCGACACGACCGCTCGGCTCGACCAGGCGCTGCGCGGCTTCGCGCACCCGAGGGCCCAGCGCATGATGCTGTGGGACGTCCAGCACGCGCTCGCCTCGCGGGTGATGCTCGGCGACATCCGGGACCGGCGGCAGCGCGAACTGGTCGCCGGGGTGCTCGACGAGTTCGAGCGCACGGTGACGCCGGTGTGGCCGCGGCTGCGCGCCCAGGTCGCCCATACCGACCTGTCGGTGGACAACACCGTGACCGACGACGCGGGCTTCATCACGGGGATCATCGACTTCGGCGACATGAGCCACACCGCGCTCATCACCGAACTGGCGTCGGTGCTGGACTCGCTGGGCGTCGGGCGCGAGGGCGACGAGCTCTTCCGCCTGGCCCGGCTCGTGTTGGATGGGTATCAGCGCCGCACCGAGCTCGAGGAACTGGAGCTCGAGGTGCTCGGCGTCATGTGGGCGGCTCGGAGCGCGGTCACGATCGCCATCAGCTCGTGGCGGGTGGCCCGGGGTCTGGAGGAGCAGGCCTTCGCCGAGCGCTACAACGCCGAGTGCGCGGGGATGCTGACGACGATGCAGGACGCCGGGTGGCCCGAGCTGGCCCGTCAGCTCGGCGCGGACGTGGCCCAGCCGGGCGGCGGTCGCCCGCTGGCGCAGCGGCGAGCGGACGCGTTCGGGCCCGCGATGGAGGCGCTGTTCTACGACGTCCCCGTCGAGGTGGCTCACGCCGAGGGCGTGTGGATCACCGCAACCGACGGCGGCCGGTTCCTGGACATCTACAACAACGTGCCCTGCGTGGGTCATGGCCACCCGCGCGTGACCGCCGCCATCGCCCGCCAGAGCCGCCGCATCAATACGCACATGCGCTACCTGCACCCGGCCGCGATCGAGCTGGCCGAGCGGCTCGTGGCCCTGTGCCCACCGGAGCTCGACACGGTGCTACTGGTCAACTCCGGCTCTGAGGCCAACGACCTCGCCTGGCGCATGGCCACCGCGGCCACGGGACGGGGGGGCGCACTCTGCACCGCCTTCGCCTACCACGGGATCACCGAGGCAACGGCGGCGCTCTCGCCCGAGTCGTGGTTTGACTCCCCAGCTCCCCCGCACGTCGAGCGCTGGGAGCCGCCCGACCCCTATCGGGGCCAGCACCTCGACGGCACCGGGTTCGCGGCGGCGATCGAGCGGCTGCGGGCGCGCGACCTGGAGCCGGCCGCGGCGATCCTCGACGGGCTGGTCATGAGCGACCGGATCGACGACCTGGAGCCCGCGTACGTCCAGGACCTGGTGCGCCAGACGCGCGACGCCGGCGCGCTGTGGATCGCCGATGAGGTGCAGGCGGGCCACGGCCGGACCGGCGCCATGTGGGCGTTTGACCGCTTCGGCGTCGTGCCGGACTTCGTCACGCTGGGCAAGCCGATGGGCAACGGCCACCCGGTCGCCGCCGTCGTGACGCGCAGCGAGATCGTGCAGGCGCTGGTCGGCCACACGGTCCTGTTCAGCACCTTTGGCGGCAACCCGGTGAGCGCCGTGGCGGCGCTCGCCGTCCTGGACGTGATCGACGACGAGCGCGTGCTGGATCGCGTGCGCAACAGCGGCCGGGTGTTGGGCGATGCGCTGGGCGAGCTCGCCCTCGCTCACGACGCGATCGGCCACGTTCGCGGCGCGGGCCTGGCCCGCGGGATCGAGATCGTCGCCGACGAGGCCGCCCGGACCCCCGACGGCGCGCGGGCCCGCGCCGTGCGCGACCGGCTGCGCCACCACGGGGTGCTGATCGGCACCTCCGGCCGCGCCGGCAACATCCTCAAGCTCCGCCCACCGCTGGCGTTCACCGCTGAGCACGTGCCGCCGCTGGTCTCCGCGCTCGACGTGTCGCTCGCGGAGACCAGGTGACCGCTTCGGCCGGGCGGCGGTGAGTCAGGCGGTCTGGACCGCCGGCTCGAAGTAGGACCCCTCCTCCAGGTCGGCGATGAGGCCCTGGTGGGTCGGCTCCCAGCCCAGCCGCTCCCGGGTGAGAGCGTTGGAGGCGGGCGCGTCCCAGGCGAAGAAGGCGCCCAGCCAGCCGAAGTGGTCGGCCGCCTGGTTGGGGTCGACGGAGACGAGCGGCAGGCTCAGGTGGCGGGCGATCACCTCGGCGATGTCCCGCGTGGCCACGCCCTCCTCCCCGACCGCGTGGAACACCGAGCCGGTGGGCGCCTGCTCGAGCGCCAGGCGGTACAGATGCGCGGCGTCCCGGCGGTGAACCGCCGCCCAGCGGTTGGCGCCGTCGCCGATATAGCCGGAGGCGCCGCGCTCGCGGGCGATCTCGACCAACCGTGCCACGAAGCCGTGATCGCCGTTGCCGTGCACCGACGGCGCGGGCCGGATGATCGACAGGCGTACGCCGCGAGCGGCTAGTCCGAGGGCGACGGTCTCGTTGTCCCGCCGTGGGTGACCCGGGGTTGACGGGTCGTGACGGTCGTCCTCGGTGACCGGACGGCCGGGGTGAAGCACCCCCGTCCCGGTGGTGACGACGAGAGGGCGGTCGGAATCCTGCAGCGCCGCGCCGAGTGTCTCGATGACATGGCGGTCGGTCGCCGCCGCGGCCTCCATCTGCGAGAAGTCGTGGATGTAGGCGGTGTGGATGACGCCGTCGGCCGCGGCAGCGGCGCGGCCGAGGGTGTCGAGGTCGTCGAGGCTGCCGCGCACCACCTCGGCGCCGGCGTCCTGCACGGCCACGGCGGAGGCGTCCGAGCGGGCCAGACCTGTGACCTGATGGCCGGCCTCGATGAGGTCGGAAACGACGGCAGAGCCGATCCAACCGGACGCGCCGGTGACGAAAACACGCATGAGAAACCTCCAGAGGGGCGACCTGGGCCTGGGACCGGAGAGAGGAGCGACGGCCAGGTCGATGTCAGTTACTGACATCACTCTAGCACGCGATGTCAGCGGCTGTCATCAATATCATCTCACGACATGAGCCGCTGGGAACCGAACGCCCGCGAACGTCTCGCGCAGGCTGCGCTCGACCTGTACGCGGAGCGCGGGTTCGAGCAGACCACGGTGGCGGAGATCGCCAAGCGGGCCGGCCTCACCGAGCGCACGTTCTTCCGCCACTTCGCCGACAAGCGCGAAGTCCTGTTCGCGGGGGGCAGCGAGTTACAGGAGCTGATGGTGCAGGGGGTGCTCGCCTCCCCCGACGACGCGGCGCCCATCGACTCCGTGGCGGCCGGCCTGGTCGCGGGGGGCGAGACGTTGCAGGAGCGCCGGGCGTTCGCTCTCAAGCGCGCGGGCGTCATCGCCGCCAGCGCGGAGCTTCAGGAGCGCGAGCTGATCAAGCTGGCGTCGCTGGCAGCGGCGCTGGCCGACGCGCTGCGCCGGCGCGGCGTGGCCGAGCCCACCGCCAGCCTGACCGCCCAGGCCGGGATCGCGGTCTTCCACGTCGCGTTCGCGCGGTGGGTGGAGGAGGCCAACGAGGCCGGGCTGCCCGAGGTCATCCGCGACTCGCTCGATGAGCTCAGGGCTGTGACCGCCGGCACGCGCTAGGCCGTCAGCCGCTCGCGCAGCCGCGCCAGGTCGGCATCGTCCAGACCATGCGCCGTGAGCCACTCCGCCGACCCGCCGAACGCATCGTCGATGAGCGCGAGCACTCGCTCCATCGTGTGGGCGACCGGCGCGTGCGTCTGCGGGTATGTGTCCTTGAGCTCCTCGCGATACGTGGGAGAGGACAGGAGCCGGTCGAATATCTCGTGGATGCGCTCGTCGGTGGCGAGGTAGTCCGACACGATTGCCTCCCGGTCCACGCCGGCGGCGTCGAGGGCCATCGCGACGACGACGCCGGTGCGGTCCTTACCGGCGGCGCAGTGCACGAGCACCGCTCCGCCGGCGCGAGCGATCGTGCGTATGGATCCGACGACCGAGTCCGGACGTCGTTGCAGATAGCTCATGTAGGCCCGCACGATCGGCGTCTCGTCAGGGAGACCATCCTGGTCCTCGCGCCCCCACGGCTTGACGGCGGCGTCCAGATCCGTGTTGCCGCCCGAGTCCGGGTACAGCGACCGATGCTCGATGCGGACCGCGGGCTCGGCCGTGATCGGGCCCGGGCCCTCGCTCTGCACCTCGGTGTCGGTGCGGAGGTCGAGCACCACCTCGAGCGCCTCCTCCTCGACCAGGCGGCGCACATCCTCGTCGCTCAGTGACTGCAGATTGTCCGCCCGCAGCAGCACGCCGGGGATGACGACGCGCGCGTTGACGGCGCCGTCGAGGGAGAGCCATTGAGGAGTCTGGTCGCGCACGCTCATGGCTTCATCCTGGCATGCCGGTGCTGCGGACCTGGGGCCGAGGCGTTACCGGTGGGCCGTGGCTGCCATCCTGTGGAGATGCTCACGGACCACGCCGGCGATGGCACGCTGGTGCGCCTCTCCGCCGCGGCCAAGCGGTACGCCTGGAGGGCTCCGTGGGTGTTCAGGGACCTCGATCTGGCGGTGGCCCGAGGGCGGCTGGTGGAGGTGCGGGGCGCCAACGGCAGCGGCAAGTCCACGCTGCTGCGGATGGTCGCCGGGGCGACGCTGCCGACCCGCGGGCGCCGCGTGGCCGCGGCGGGGTTGGCGGTCGGGTACGGGCCAGAGCGGCTGATCCCCGCGCCCCCGTTTCCCGCCAGCGCCTACCTTGTCCACCACGCGCGGTTGCGTCAGCTTTCCGAGGCGGCCGGCCACGCGCATACCACGGCGCTGGCGGAGCGGCTCGGCGTGACCTCGCTCCTGGG
Organism: uncultured Actinomycetota bacterium; assembly: GCA_963708835.1. GTDB lineage: Bacteria > Actinomycetota > Thermoleophilia > Solirubrobacterales > Solirubrobacteraceae > Palsa-465. Next base: position 1,763,550 of record CAVPUB010000007.1, read on the forward strand.
CGAGCCCCTGCGGACGCTGTCGAAGGGGTCGCTGCAGAAGATGGTGGTCATCCAGGCGCTCCTCGGCGAGCCGGCGCTCGTCGTCCTGGACGAGCCGTTCGCCGGCCTTGACGCCGACGCCTCCGTCGCACTGTGCGACGTGCTCGGCGAGGTCGCGGCCACCGGCAGCACGGTCCTCTTCAGCGACCACCGGGAGCGCGACGTCCGGCCGCGCGCCGACCTCGTCTGGCACGTGTCGGACGGCGCCGTTCACGAGCAGCCGGGGGCGCGGGCCCAGTCGGTCCTGCCACGGCTGCCGGGCCTGATCGCGACCTCGGAGGAGGACGGGCGCGTGGAGTTGATCGTGACCGCGCAGGCCTCAGACGCAGTGCTCGCGACCCTGGTCGGGAACGGCTGGCACGTCACCGGCGTGGACGCGGACGCGACGCCGGGGCGCATGCGCATCAACGCGGTGGCCGGAGCGGGGTCGTCGTGAGGGCGGTCGCGCGCTACCTGCTGGCCGACTTCGTGAGATCGTGGCGCTTCGTCGCCCCGGGGCTGGTGTTGGTCGCGGGCGTGGTCGTGCTCTATGCGCAGCCGCCCAACCCGGTGCTGTCGACGGCGGCCTCGGTGATCGCGCTCCTGTTCGCTGCCCAGTGCTGGCTGGCGCTCGCCTTCTTCAACTCCCAGGGCGACCCGGACCGCCACGTGCTCGCCGCGACCGCCGGCGGGCGCACGTTCGTGCTCGGCCGCCTGCTCGGCGCGGGGGCGATCGCCGTCATCGCCTCGCTGGTCGCGGTCGCCATCCCCTTCCTCGGCCAGCGCTTTGACCGCACCCCGACTGTCGGCGAGCTGGCGGTGATGTTGCTCGCCAACCTCATCGCCGCCTTCGGGGCCACCGCACTGGCGGCGCTCTTCGCCCGGCCGTTGGTCTACAGCCGCGTCGTGTCCGTGCTCGGCCTGGCGGTGTTCGCCGTGCTCACGGTCCCGCTGCGCCTGCCGGGCTCGGCGGTGCCGACCGCCCAGGCGCTGGACGCCGGCCACGTCGCCCATGTTCCCGCGCGTCTCACCGGCGACGTCGGCTCGCTGCTGGTCTTCGTCGCGGCGGTTGGGGCGGTGTGCTCGCGGGAGTGGCGCCGGCGGGACTAGGTCCCGGGCGCGTCGGTTCGAAAAACGGCATTGCTTGGGAGAAGGGGGTGAAAGTGCATGCGCTGCGAGCTCTGAATAGTGAGTGGGGCGCCGTCGTCGAGCGCCGACCCGGTCTTGACCCCGACATCGAGTGTCCCGGTATCGACGGTTGCCTCGGCGCCGCCCACCACGACTCCGACCACCACGACGACCACCCCTGACGGCTCGGGCTCCGGAACGGGCCCCGCTCCCACCGACACCCCCGGCAAGGATCACGGAAAGGGCTCCGACACGTCCGGTAAGGGCCAGGATCCGGGGACCGCCACCACGAAGACGAAGACGAAGACGAAGACCACGACCTCGCCGACCACGACCACGACCACGACGCCCCCACCGGAGGCCAACCCCCCGGCAACGCCGGTGGCAACGGCAACGGCAACGGGAACGGCACCGCGAGCGCGACGACCGGCACGACCGGTACGACCGGCAACCGCAACGGCAACGGGCACGGCGAGACGGCGACGACGCCGAGCGCCGGCTGACCGCGCCCGCGCCCAACCCGGATCAGCCGGGCCGGCTCTCGCCGCTGTACTCCTCGTTGGGGAGCATGTTGGTGGCCATCGCCATCCGGTTGGTGAGGTTGTACATGGCGGCGACCTCGGCCACGTCCCATGCCTCCTCGAGCGTCAGGCCGGCGTCGAGCAGCGTCTGGAGATCGTCGCGCGTGACCTCCCGCGGCCGCAGCGTCAGCTTCTCGGCGTAGGCGCAGATGGCGGTGCGCCGCGCGTCCAGGCCGGCCCGGCGCCAGTCGTAGGAGATCCGCTCGCCCAGGACCGGGTCGCCGAGCTCGGTGCGCAGGGCCGCGCCGTGCGCGATCAGGCAGTACAGGCAGCCGTTGGCGGAGCTGACAACGACGGCGATCATCTCGCGGTCCGCCGCGCTGAGGTGCTCGGTGGGCTCGTGGAGCTGGCGGAAGTGCGAGAACCAGGCGCTCAGCCGCTCCGGGCGAAACGCGTAGACGCGAAACACGTTGGGCACGAAGCCCAGGCGCTCACGCGCCTTGGCGAACAGCTTCTGGAGGTCGCCAGGCAGCTCGCTCTCGTCGGGGACCGGGAACCACGAGCCGGTGTCATCCACGACCGGGAAGTCTAAGGACAGGGACGCAGCGCCAAACTGTGGCCCGTGGACAACGCCGGGATCGCCCAACGCCTGGACGCGTTTGCGACTCTGCTGGAGCTCTCGGAGGCCAACCCCTACACGATCCGCGCCTACCGGCGCGCGGCGGAGACGGTGCGGGGGGCGGCCGTCCCGGTGGCCGAGCTGGTCACCGACGGGCGGGTCCGCCAGCTGCATGGCATCGGCTCCGGCATCGAGGCGCGCCTGCGCGAGCTGGTGGAGACGGGGGAGATCGCCGAGCTGGCCGAGCTCGAGCGCGAGCTCTCGCCCGAGCTGGTGGGCCTCGGGCGCTACCTGGGGCTGACCGCCCAGCGGTCGATCGAGCTGGCCCGGGCGCTCGGCATCCACACCGCCGACGAGCTGCGCGAGGCGGCGGCCGCCGGGCGGCTGCGCGACGTCCCGGGCATCGGTGAGAAGACCGAGGCGCGGCTGCTCGGAGCACTGGCCCGCGAGCCCGAGGAGGTACCCGCGCGTGGCCTTCTCCTCAGCCGCGCACGCGAGCTGGTGGGAGCCGTCGCGGAGGCGCTCGGCGCCGAAGTGGCCGGAGACGCGCGCCGCTGGCGCGACTCGTGTCACGACCTGGCCGTCGTCGGCGGGGCGCGGGATCCGGGGCCGATCCTCGCGGCATTTGCGCGGCTGCCGCAGATCGTCGCGGTCATCGGGCAATCCGAGCGCCACGCCCTCGGCGTCACGGTCGAGGGCACCGCCATCAGGCTCGTCGTCGCCGACCCATCGTCGTTCGGCTCAGAGCTGGTGCGTGCCACCGGGAGCCCGGCGTACGTCGGGGCGCTCGAGCCCCTGCCCGACGCGGCCGACGAGGCGGCCGTATATGACGCCCTGGGGGTGCTGTGGTGCCCACCGGAACTGCGGGAGCAGCCCTTCGCCGGCGAGCCCCCGCCGCTCATCGAGCTCGAGCAGGTCCGCGGGGACCTGCACACCCACACCACGTGGTCCGACGGCCGGCAGACGGTGGAGGAGATGGGCCGCGCGGCCCGCGACCGTGGCTATGAGTACCTCGCGATCTGCGATCACACTCCCGCGGTGGGGGCGGTGCAAGGGCTCACGCCCGACGACGTGCGCCGCCAGGGTGAGGAGATCGCCGCCGCCAACGCGGCGCTCGCGCCGTTCCGGGTGCTGCGTGGAATCGAGTGCGACATCCTGCCCGACGGGCGCCTGGACCTCCCCGACGACGTCCTGGCCGAGCTCGACTGGGTGCAGGCCAGCGTCCATGGCGGCCAGCGCATGCCGCGGCGCGAGATGACCGAACGGGTCCTAGAGGCGTTGCGCAACCCGTACGTTCGCTGCCTCAGCCATCCCACCGGGCGCTACATCAACCGCAGGCCGGAGAACGCGCTGGACCTCGAACAGGTCTACGAGGCAGCGCTTGAGCACGGGGTGGCGCTGGAGGTCAACGGCCTGCCCCTACGCCTGGATCTGTCCGGTGAGCACGCGCGCGACGCCATCAGCGCCGGCGTCTCGCTGGTGTGCTCGACCGACGCGCACTCCACCAAGGGGCTGGGCAACATGACGTTCGCGGTGGCGACGGCCCGGCGCGGCTGGGCGACAGCGGCCGACGTGCTCAACACGCGGCCGCTGTCAGAGATCCTCGCTCCGACGTAATTCTCACGTTCCTCACGCAGTGTTCTCACGTCGCCCACCGACGATCGGGCCTCGTCCTCTCACAACAACCTCAAGGAGAGAGCATGAGGAGACTCAGATCGAAGCTGGCCGCGGGCGCCGCGATCGGCGGGGCCGCGGTCGGTGGCGCCGCGCTCGCCAACGCCGCCACAACCCCCACCACCTCGTCGCCGAGCGCGACGACTCCGTCGACGAGCCAGGGATCGCCGCCCGCAGGCTTCCCGGCCCACGGCACGTCTGCGCACGAGGACGCCGAGAAGCCGGTGACCGGCACGGCGGCGGACAAGGCCAAGGCCGCGGCGGTGAAGTCCGTCGGCAGCGGCACCGCGGGTGAGGTCACCACCGACTTCACGGGCAACGGCTACGAGGTGACGGTCACCAAGCCCGACGGCAGCAAGGTCGAGATCCATCTCGACAGCTCGTTCAAGGTGATGCAGATGCCGGCCGGCGGTCATGGGCCGCACGGAGGTCCGCCCCCGGGCAGGGCCGGCGGGGCGCCCCCAGGCGGGGCCGGCGGGACACCCCCGGCCGGCTACGCCGGTTGACAGTCAGCTGGACTGGCTGAGCGGTTGGTGCGGGCGCTCGCCGCGCCCGCGCCACCGCCGCACCACCGCGTGGGGGAACGGAGCGACGCGTAGACGGCAAGCTGCGGGACGGAGCACAGAGAGAGCACGGCGTGGTGTCGGGTGGTGTCTCACCCAATCTGAAATCGAGCCCGCGCTGTAGGGTCAGCGAAGGGAATGCTCACCCGATACGCGCCCAACGGCGCCGTTGCCGCCGCCAACCATCTCGCCGCCCAGGCGGGCGCGTCGATGCTCGCGCGGGGCGGCACGGCCGCCGATGCCGCGGTCGCGTCCGGCGCGGCGATGGCGGTGACGTCGCCGCACATGTGCGGGCTCGGCGGTGACCTGTTCGCGGTGGTGGTCGCGCCCGGCGAGGCGACGGCCGCTCTCAACGCGTCCGGGCGCGCCGGCTCGGGCGCCGATCCGGCGCAACTGCGGGCCGAGGGGTTTGCGCAGATGCCGTTCCGCGACGACGTCCGCAGCATCACGGTGCCCGGTTGCGTCGACGGCCTGGTGGCCCTGCACGCCCGTTTCGGGCGGCTGGCGCTCCCCGACGTCCTCGCCCCGGCGATCCGTCTGGCGCGCGAGGGCTTCCCCGTGTCGCCGACGCTCGCGGAGGCTTCCCACGTGCTCTCACCCCAGATCCGCGCGACCGCCTTCGGCGACCCCGGCGTGCTGGTGCGCGGACGGCGCCTCGCGGTTCCCGGGGTGGGGGAGGCCCTGGCGGCCGTCGCCGCCGGTGGCCGCGCTGCCTTCTACGAGGCCGAGCCGGGACGCGCGCTGCGCGCGCTCGGCCAGGGCCTGTTCAGCGACGAGGATCTTGGCACCGTCCAGGCCGAGTGGGTGACGCCGCTGACACTCGAGGCTTTCGGGCGGCGGCTGTGGACGATCCCGCCCAACTCACAGGGCTATCTCGCGCTGGCCGGCGCATGGATCGCCGATCGGGTCGGCGTGCCCGAGGATCCCGGCGACGACGGCTGGGCCTTCGTGCTGGTGGAAGCGGCCCGGCAAGCGGCCCACGATCGCATCGCTGTGCTGCACGACCGCGCCGACGGGGCCGCTCTGCTCTCGCCCGAGCGGCTCGGGCCGCGCGCCGAGGCGGTGCGCAGCCGGGCCAGCCGCGGCCTTGCCGACGTGTACAGCGACGGGGACACGACCTACCTGTGCGCGGTCGACGGTGACCGGGCCGGGGTGTCACTGATCATGTCCAACGCCGCCGGCTTCGGCTCGCACCTGATGCTCGACGAGCAGGGGATCTTCCTTCACAACCGGGGCATGGGCTTCTCGCTGCAGCAGGGCCACCCGGCCGAGTTCGGCCCCGGGCGCCGGCCGCCGCACACCCTGTCGCCGGTGGCCGTCACCGACGACGACGGCGCGCTGGACGCTGTCATCGGCACGATGGGCGGCGATGCCCAGCCCCAGATCCTGCTGCAGCTGCTCGCCCGGATGCTGGTCGCCGGCGAGGATGCCGGGACGGTGCTGAGCGCGCCCCGGTGGGAGCTGACCCGCGAGGCGTCGACCGGATTTGATGTCTGGGAAAGCGCCGAGCCGCCGATCGTCGCGATCGAGCACGATGCGCCCGCGGCGTGGCAGGAGGGACTGAACCGTCGCGGGTACCGCGTGTGGCGCGGCGGGCCGGCCGACGGCGGCTTCGGCCACGCCCACGTGATCCGCGTGACCGCCGACGACATGCTGAGCGGCGCCGCCGATCCTCGCACGCACGACGGCGCCTGCGTGGGGCTGTGAGCGGTTCCGCGAGGTAGGGTGGGGCTGTGGACCTCGGGATCCAGGGACGCGTGGCGCTCGTCGGGGGCGCCAGCAAGGGCATCGGCCGCGCTGTCGCCGCGGTGCTCGCTGCCGAGGGCGCCCGCGTGGTCGTCACCTCGCGCGACGGCGATCGCATCGCGCAGGTGGCCGCCGAGATCGGCGCCGCCGCGGGCCTGGCCTGGGACAGCGCCGACCTGGACGCCGCTCCAGCGCTGGTCGCCCGGGTCGCCGAGGAGGTGGGCCCGGTCGACATCCTGGTCACCAACACCGGCGGGCCGCCGGCCAACCCCGATCCGCTGAGCTTCACCACCGAGCAGTGGGAGCAGGCCCACCGGACCCTGGTGCTCGCTCCGATGACGCTGCTCAAGCTGGTGCTGCCGGGGATGCGCGAGCGCGGCTGGGGCCGGGTCGTCGCCATCGCCTCGACGACGGTCCGCGAGCCGATCTCGGCGATCATCCTGTCCAACGCCGAGCGCTCGGCGCAGCTCGCCGCCTACAAGACACTGGCGCGCGAGGTAGCCGGTGACGGCGTCACCATCAACTCGCTGCTCACCGGGTCGATCGCCACCGAGCGCCTGGCCTCGCTGGCCGGGTCGATGGAGAACGCGGAGGCCGGCGCGGCCGCGACCGTGCCCGCCGCCCGCATCGGCCAGCCCGAGGAGATGGCCTGGGCCGCCGCGTTTCTCGCCTCCGATCGCGCGGCCTACATCACCGGCGCCGCGCTTGCCGTCGACGGCGGCGCCCTGCACGCCATCTGACCCCGCCGCTCAGACGGCGCGGGCGACCCCGAGGATGCGGGGTGTCACCGGGTACAGGTGCGCGTTGGCGGGGAACGGGAACCCCCGGCAGCGCTGCAGGACAAAGCCGGCGCGCTCGATCTCACCCAGCGTGTCACGGTCGGCGTGACAGCCGCCGAACATGCGGGTCCACAGCGGATCGACCCGCTGCTGCCAGCGCGCGAACCCCGGCCGCCGAGAGCGGACGTGCTCATAGAAGCGCAGTTCGCCGCCGGGGCGCAGGACACGGCGGAACTCCTCAAGCGCGGCCGATTGATCGGGCACCGAGCACAGCACCCCACATGCGACCACCGCGTCGGCCGAGCCGCCCTCGAGCTCGAGCGCGTCGGCGACCCCGGTGACGACGCGGACCGGAACGGGCGCGGCGCCGGCGGCCTTCTCGGCCTGGCTGCGCAGGTACGGCTCGGGCTCGACGGCGATCACCTCGGTGACGGTCGACGGATAGTGGGCGAAGTTGATGCCGTTGCCCGCGCCGACCTCGACCACTCGGCCCGTGGCCCCCGCGAGCATCTCCTTGCGCAGATCCTGCTCGCCCTTGCCGCGGTCGCGGCCGCAGAAGCGATGAAAGAAGCGCGCGAACAGCGGGTTCTCGATCTCCTGGCCCACGCCTCAAACCTAGCCGGTCTGCCTGGGAGGGGGGATAGCCCCACCCCGGCCGGGGGAGTGCCGCATGGTTGCGGCGGGTCGCCGTCCATAGCGTGGGGCCCATGTTCCGAACGACCCTCATCCTCACCTCGGCCGCCGCCATCGCCGTCGCCGTCAGCGCCTGCGGCCTGCGCATCCAAACCGACGGCCCGCACACCGTGCAGACCCGAGCGGTCGGCACCTTTGACCGCGTCGACCTTCGCGGGTCGGCCAACGTCGTGGTCACGCACGGCCGCTCCACCACGCTCACCGTCTCGGGCGGACGCAACCGCGTCCGCGACGTCATCACCCGCGTGCAATCGGGGACGCTGGTGGTGGAGCAGCGCAACTCCGACACGACGCTGCATCTCGGGGACGACGGCCCCACCGTCACCGTCAGCACGCCCTCGCTCGTGGACGCGCGCGTCGACGGGTCCGGCGACCTGTCGGTGTCCGGGCTCGCCGGCGGCCCGCTGCAGGTCCGCGTCGACGGCTCGGGCGATGTCGACGCCCACGGGCGCCTCGACATGCTCGACGCCGCGGTGGACGGCGCCGGCGATCTGGACCTCGGCGACGTCGTCGCCCAGTCGGCGAAGGTCAACCTGTCGGGCAGCGGGGACGCCGATGTCCACGCCGTACGCACCCTGGCCGTCGTGGTCAGCGGCAGTGGCGACGTCAGCTACGCCGGCGATCCTCAACTGACCCGGGACATCTCGGGCTCCGGAGACGTCTCGCACCGCTGACCGCCGCTCTCGCTCCCGCCTACGGCTCCCAGCGCTCGGGCACGAGGACGACCCGGAAGCCGTCCGGATCCTCGAAGGTGGCTCCGTGCTCGCCCCAGTAGGGGTTGGCCGGAGCCACCGGCTCGATCCCCAGGCGGTCCACGACCGCCCTCACGGCGCCCTCGTCCCCCAGGTAGAGGACGATGAGGGACTCGGGGTGCGGCGCGGGCGCGCCGTGCGTGCCGCCGGCGGTGAGCTCGAGGTGGGCGCCGGTGCCGGGCACCTCCAGAAAGACGCCGTCGTAGCCGTCGTGGTCATGGAACCCGCCGATCTCGACCAGCCCGAGCCCGTCGCGGTAGAACCGCACGAGCTCGTCGAGGCGCTCGGTGTGGCGGGCGATTCGCAGCTGCATCACGCGGGCGCGGTTTCCGTGACCAGGACCGCCCTGGTGTAGCCGCTCAACGCTCATCGGAGAAACCTAAAGGGTGACTCAAGTAGCCGTTCCTGGCCGGATGGGCTCGGCACTTACGCCCGGGCAATCTCGCGCCGATAAAAGCCGTGATGCCCCGTCACATCCGCTTGATCGTCATCATCACGGGAGGCTGGATCGCCGCGTGCGAAGCGCACGCGCTCGGTGTGAGCTGGCTACCCATCGGACCCCAGAAGTGGCTGCACCTTGTGGCCATGGCGATCGGCGCCGCCCTGTGCCTGGCGCGCGCCGCGGTCCGTCCGCGCGAGCGGATGGCGTGGCTGCTCATCGGTCTGGGCGTGGCGGCGTGGGCGTTTGGCGAGCTGTACTTCACCGTCGTCCTGTGGAACGACTCGGCGCCCCCGGTGCCATCACCCGCGGACGGGGGCTACCTGTCGCTGCCGCCGCTGATCTTCGTGGGCCTGATCCTGCTCGCGCGCTCGCGGATCAAGGGCCTGCCCAAGACGATCTGGGCTGACGGCGTCACCGCCGGCCTGGCCGCCGGAGCCCTGAGCGCAGCGATCGTCTTCAAGCCGGTCCTGGCCGCGGTCAGCGGCGACAGCCTGTCGGTGGCGACCAACCTCAGCTATCCCATCATGGACCTCATCTTGCTGGGGTTCATCGCCGGGGTCCTGGCCGTCGGCGGCTGGCGGGTGGACCGCCGGTTCGGGGTCATCGCGGCGGGCGTCATGTGCTTCTGGACAGCGGACACGATCTACCTGATCAAGGCCGCCGAGGGCACCTGGGTGTCGGGGGGCCCGTATGACCCGGGCTGGTGGACGATCGCCGTCTGCTGCGCCGCGGCGGCGTGGATGGCGCCGCGCGGGCGCGCTACCCGGGCGCGGAGCGCGCAGGCGATCAGCGTGGCCATCGCGTCGGCGCTGGTCAGTCTCGGCATCCTCGTCGTGGGCACCGTCACCGACGTCACCCTGCCCGCGATCGCGCTTGCCACCGGGGCCCTGCTCTGCGTCCTGCTCCGTCTCGTCCTCACCTTCCGCGCGCACCAGACGGTGCTGCGGCGCACGACGCACGAGGCGCTCACCGATCCCCTCACGGGCCTGGGCAATCGCCGGGCCTTCGCTGCCGCGCTGGGCGACCGTCTCGACGACGACGATCCCGAGCCGCTGGTCCTGGCCCTGTTCGACCTTGACGGGTTCAAGAGCTACAACGACAACTTCGGCCATGCCGCCGGCGACGCCCTGCTCCAGCGCCTGGCCGCCGGCCTAGAGGCCGAGATCGGCGCGGCTGCCAGCGTGTACCGGATGGGAGGCGACGAGTTCTGCGTGCTGCTGCCCGGAGGCGAGGACGGCGATGCCCTGCTGCGCGCCGCGCTGGCCGTCCTTGCCGATCACGGCGACGGCTTCTCGATCACGGCGTCGCTGGGCAGCGTCCATCTGCCGGACGAGACCTCGGACGTCGAGGAGGCCCTCCGGCTCGCCGACCAGCGGATGTACGCGCAAAAGAGCCAGGGCCGGCGGACCACCGCCGCGCTGGAAGTCAAGCACGCGCTGCTCTCGGCGCTGGCCCATCGCGATCCCGAGCTTTCCGACCACGTCGACGACGTCGCCGAGCTGGCCGCGGGTGTCGCCGGGGCGCTCGGGTGCGATGCCGCGCAGGTGGAGGCCATCCGGATCGCCGCCGAGCTGCACGACATCGGCAAGATCGCCATCCCGGAGGCGATCTTGGACAAGCCCGGGCCCCTGACCGCCGAAGAGTGGACCCTCATGCATCAGCACACGATCGCGGGCGAGCGGATCATCCACGCCTCGCCCGCCCTCGCCGACGTCGCGCCGCTGGTGCGCTCCTCCCACGAGCGCTGGGACGGCACCGGCTACCCCGACCGTCTGGGGGGCGACGCCATCCCCCTCGGTGCGCGCATCATCACCGTGTGCGACTCCTACCACGCGATGACGAGCGACCGCACCTACCGCAAGGCGCTCAGCGTCCAGGTGGCGCTCACCGAGCTGTGCGCCTGTGCGGGCAGTCAGTTCGATCCCACCGTCGTCGAGGCCTTCCTGCGCCTGCGGGCTCGGGTCCGCCGCGAGGCGAGCCCGAGCCCGGTACCGGGCGCCGCCGCTCCCGCGGCGCCCGGTCCAGAGGCGTCCTACTGGTCGGCCCCGAGGTCCACGCTGGGGTCGATGAGCTGACTCACGCCCGAGGTGATCGCCACGCTGTCCTTGCCGCCCAGCGTGTTGATCTGGAGGCCGTCGTTGGCGGCCTCGCTTCCGGAGATCTGCAGCTGCGCAGGCAGTCCCGAGACGAGCACGTTGCTCTCCAGGGTGCCGACGTGGACCTTGTCGGGCCCGGCGGTGCCGTTGGCGATCACGATGTCGGCGGCACCGTCACCGCCGCCTCCGTTGGCGCCGAGGTTGACGTTGACGTGCTTGAGGTCGGTGCCGGTGAGGTCGTTGACCGTGGTCACGTCGGCGCTGCCGAACGTATTGAGGTTCAGGTTCTCGAGTCCGTTGAGGTCCATCGTGATGCTCGCCACGTCGCGGAACAAACGCACGCGTGATCCGTTGGCCGACACGTCGATGTTCTCCGCGGCATTCGAGCCGTTGAACACGAGCGTGTCGTTGCCGGCCTGACCCTCGACCGTGTCGCTGCCCTCACCGGGGTTCCAGGTGAAGCTGTCGGCTCCGTTGCCGAGCAGCGCCACGTCGGCCCCGCGGCCGCCGGCCACGCTGTCGTTCCCGCTACCGCCGATGATCGTGTCGTCGCCGTCTCCGCCGGTGAGCGTGTCATCGCCCGAGCCACCGTCGAGCGTGAGGCTGGTCAGCGCGGCCAGGCCGTTGCCGGCGGTGATCGTGTCGTTGCCGCCGAGACCCTGGACGTGGAGGTTCTCCACGGCAGCGGTCGTCTGCAGCGTGCCGGGCGACGCAGCGGCGAACGTCGCGACTGCGGTCCCGTCGTTGGCGATGCCGATCGCGTCGTCCGCCGCCGTGCCGGCGTAGTTGACGGTGTCTGAGCCCCCGCCGCCGTCGATCGCAATCGTCCCCGGCGCTGTGGTGGCAACGCCGTTGGTGACGGTGTCATCACCGCCCACCGTGTTGACGTGGACGGTGTCACCGGCGAACCCGCTGCTCGGAGACTCGTCGCCCGCGACCTGCACCTCTGCTGCCAGGCCCGACACGACGGCATCGCCGACCACGTCAGAAGAGACGTGCACGGCGTCGGCGCCGTCGGTGCCGTTGACGATCACGGAATCAGCAGCACCGTCACCGCCGCCGCCAGAGGCGGCCTGGTTGACGTTGACGTGCTTGAGGTCGGTGCCGCTCAGGTCGTTGACCGTCGTGACGTCCGCGCTTCCAAGCGTGCTGAGGTTCACGTTCTCGATCCCGCCGAGGTCCATCGTGATGTTGGCCACGTCGCGGAAGAAGCGGACTCGGGACCCATTGGCGGAGACGTCGATGTTCTCGGCAGCGTTGGAGCCGTTGAACACCATCGTGTCGTTGCCGGCGCCTCCGTCCACCACGTCGCTTCCTTCACCCGGGTTCCAGGTGAACGTGTCGGTTCCGCTTCCCATCGAGATGGTGTCGGCGCCGCGGCCTCCGACGATCGTGTCGTTGCCGGTGCCGCCGATGATCGTGTCGTCGCCGTCCCCGCCGATGAGGGTGTCGTCCCCGGAGCCCCCGTCGATCGTGACCGGGTCGTTCGCGAACGACCCGAAGCTGCCGTCGATGCGCACCTCGTCGTTCCCGCCGCCCGCCTGCACGTTGATCGACGTGAATGTGCTGCGGTCAAAGGCGAAGTCGATGGTGCCGTCCTCGCCGACGTCTACCTGGAGGGTGTTCGGGTTGTCGGGCGCGAGGTGGAGCGCGACCTTGTCCCCTGCCCCGTCGCCCTTGATCTGCAACGTCTGCCCCTGCACGCTCGCCGTCGTCGACGCCAGCGCAGGCGCGGCGGTCGCGCCGAGCAGCGCGGCCACCGACACTCCGAGCACAGCGCTTCCGCGCAGCGCCTTTCCAGCATGGTGATTCCTCATCGCGCACCCTTTCGTATTCAGTTCCCGGTCCTGCAGCGATGCGGGCCGACTCCAGCCGGCCCGTCCCGGAGAGGACGTCCGCCGCCGGCGATCCTTCCGCCGCGGCGGGTCCTGTGATCAGCCACACACAGGTCAGCGTGGTCGCCACCGAAACCACCGCTGGCGGCGGTGCCGATGCTCGCCAAGCCCCGCACCTGGATCAGCGCGACGCCGGCGGGGCGCAAGGCGCTGGCCAACGAGATCGCGGCTCTGCGCAACATCGTCAAGGCGGCCGACGGAACCCCTGCCCGCGCCCCCGTGGCGGCGCGCCGAAGGCCCGCCACGAGCGAGCCCGCGGCCTGAACCGTTTTCGCGACGCACCGGGTCTATGTAGGTGCGAACACGAATACGGAAAGGACCGCATGCTGAACTTCACCAGGAAGGCCTCTACCGACCGGGGGCGGGGCGCCGATTCCCGCGACGGCCTGCCCGAGAGCGCCGAGCGCGCGACGTTCGCCGCCGGCTGCTTCTGGGGCGTCGAGGCCTCGTTCCGCGAGATCGAGGGCGTACTGAAGACGACCGTCGGCTACACCGGCGGCACGGTGGCCAACCCGTCGTATGAGCAGGTCTGCTCCGACACCACCGGCCACGCCGAGGCGGTCGAGGTGTGGTTTGACCCGTCGAAGGTGAGCTACGGCGATCTGCTGGGCACCTTCTGGCAGGTCCACGACCCCACCACGCGCAACCGGCAGGGCTGGGACTTCGGCAGCCAGTACCGCTCCGCGGTCTTCGTCCACGACTCAGACCAGGAGCGCCAGGCGATCGCCTCGCGCGACGCCCACCAGGCGGGCCTGACCAAGGAGATCGTGACCCAGATCGCCCCGGCGACCGAGTTCTACGACGCCGAGGACTACCACCAGCGCTACTTCGAGAAGCACGGCGGCGCCGCCTGCGCGACGACGCTGCGCTAACTCACCACACGAAAGGCCGCACATGAGCAACGTGATCACCCTGACGCAAGCCAATTTCGACGAGGAGGTCCTGACCTCCGACGTGCCCGTGGTCATCGACTACTGGGCGCCTTGGTGCGGACCCTGCCGCATGCTGGGCCCCGTGATCGAGCAGATCGCGTCCGAGCGCGCCGGAACGGTCAAGGTCGGCAAGGTCAACGTCGACGATGAGCCCGAGCTGGCCGAGCGTGCTGGCGTCCGCGGCATCCCGTACGTCGTGCTCTACCGCGACGGCGAGGTCGCCGGGCAGGCGGTCGGGGCCCAGCCCAAGGCCGCGCTCGAGAAGGCCCTCGGCCTCCAGGCACCGGCCGCGCAGGCCGCGCAGGCCGCGTAAGGACGTCGGCGGCGCGACTCTGATGGCAGATTGCACCACCACGGTGCAATTTGCCATCGGAGTGGGGGTCAGCTGTTGGCGATCTCGAGATAGGGCTCGAGGAGGGCGCGCAGCTGCATGCGCCCGCGGTGCAGGCGGCTCTTGAACGCCGCCTCGCTCACGCCGACCACCTCGGCGGCGTCGTGCGTGGACAGCCCCTCGACATCGCGCAGCACGACGGCCGCGCGCCACTCCGGCGGCAGCTCGCCGAGGGCCGCGTCGAGCTTGCGCTCGAACTCACCAGCGAGAGCCCGCGCCTCGGGCCCCGATTCGGCGGGCTCGGGCAGCGCTGCCACCGGATCGGGAGCGTCGCCGTCGGGCGCGGGCTCGGCGTGCGGCAACGTCCGGCGCGCGAGCCGGCGCTGGGCCTCGTTGAAGGCGATCCGGTACAGCCACGTGGAGAACTGGGCACGCTCCTCGAAGCGGCCCAGCCCCCGCCAGGCGCGCAGGAACACCTCCTGGGCCACCTCGTCGGCGTCGCCCGCGCTCAAGCCGAAGCGCCGCAGCGCCCCGTAGACGCGGTCGGCGTGGAGCATCACGAGCTCGGCGAATGCCTTCTGGTCGCCGGCCCGCGACCTGTGGATGAGGTCCTGCTCGGAGGGCGCGCCAGTCACGGGGCGGTTATACCGCCCCCGCTGGCCCACCCGGCGACCCGCTAGGCGGATTCGCCGTTCTGGCTCTCGTCGAGCGAGAGCGAGCAGGAGTTGATGCAGTAGCGCTCGTTCGTCGCCCCCGGGCCGTCGGAGAAGACGTGACCCAGGTGCCCGCCGCAGGCGGCGCAGGTCACCTCGATGCGGTGCATGCCGTAGCTGTAGTCGGCATCCAACTTGACGTTGGCACGGTTCGCCGGCTCGGTGAAGCTCGGCCAGCCGGTGCCGGAGTCGAACTTCGTGTCCGAGGAGAAGAGCTCGGCGCCGCACCCGGCACAGCGATAGGTGCCGTCGCGCTTCTCGTCGACGTACTCCCCGGTGAAGGGGCGCTCGGTCGCCTTGTGGCGCAGCACCTCGTACTGCTCGGGGCTGAGCTGCTCGCGCCACTCGGTGTCGGTCTTCGCGACGGCGGGCGCGTCTGTCTGGTTCTGGGTATGCGTGGTATCGGTCATGTCACGTTGGACCCGACCACCGCGGCAAACGATTCAGGGCGCCGGAGGCTCGTTCAGCCGCCCGGCGACCGCGGTGGCGATGCGCATCGCGTCGGCGCCGTCCGGCGCCCCCAGCCGGCCCAGGCGCGCCACCACCTCACGCAGCCCGGCGAGCACCCGGGAGCACTCCGGGCAATCACGCGCGTGGCGATCCATGCGGGCTCGTCCCGCCGGGCCGAGCTCGCCGTCGACGTACTCGGACATGTGCGCGGGCGCCCAGCGGTGATCGCGTCCGAAGCGCAGCCGGTGTGAGAGCCTCATAAGACGTATGACCTCGGCAACGAGCAAAGAGGTTCGCACACTGCCGCCGGGCCCGCGGGCGCCGGCGCTGTGGCAGACCCTCGCGTGGATGAGCCGGCCCGGCGCGTTCCTGCAAGGGGTGCACCGCCAGTTCGGCGATCCGGCCACGATCCGCACCTACTGGACCGAGGAGCCGATGGTCCTGTTCAGCGGGCCCGATGCGGTCCGTGAGGTCTTCGCGCTGCCCGCGGCGATCGCCCCTGCCGGCCAGAGCTGGGAGTTCGTGCGGCCGTTCGCGGGACCCCACTCCATCCTCGTCATCGACGGCGACGAGCACCTGCGTGAGCGGCGCCTGCTGCAGAAGCCGTTTCATGGTCAGCAGATGCGGGCGCTGGCGCCGATGATCGCCGAGCTGGCCCGCGCCGAGTTCGCCACCTGGCGCGGCCCCGTCAACACGCTCGAGCGCATGCGCGCGCTCACACTGGAGATCATGCTCCGCGTCGTCTTCGGCGCCCGCGACGAGCGCGAGTTCGAGCAGCTGCATACGGCCGTGGACGACGCGCTGGAGGGCGTGCGCTCGCTGCCGCGGGTGCTGGCGATGGCGGTGGTGATGAAGGACCTGGGGCCGCGCAGCCCGTGGGGCCGGTTCCGGATCGCGGTGGAGCGCTTCGACGCGCTGCTCTCTGAGCTGCTGGCCCGCCGGCGCGACGACCCTGACGACGGCGCCTCGGTGCTCTCGCTCCTGGTCGGGCAGCGCGACGAGGACGGCAACCCGCCCACCGACCAACACCTGCGCGACCAGCTCGTGGCGCTGCTGATGGGCGGCCACGACAGCTCGGCGGCGTCGCTGGCGTGGGCGTTTGAGCGGTTGGCCCGCAACCCGGAGGTTCAGGCGCGCCTGCGCGAAGGCGACCCGGAGTATCTCGACGCCGTCGTCAAGGAGGTGCTCCGCGTTCGCCCCGCGCTCACCATCGCCCCCCGGCTGCTGCTCGAGCCCGTCCAGATCGCCGGTCACACGATCCCCGCCGGGGTCCAGGTCGCCGCCTGCCTGTGGCTGGCCATGCGCCGGGAGGATCTGTGGCCTGACGCCGGCGCGTTTCGTCCCGAGCGCTGGCTGGACGGCTCGCCGGCGCGCCCGCTGTCCTGGATCCCCTACGGCGGCGGGGTACGTCGCTGCGCCGGCGCGCCCTTTGCGGAGATGGAGATGCGCGAGGTGCTGCGTGCGGCGGCGGAGCTGGACTTCCGCCCCGCCCGGCCCGCGTCTGAGCGAGCGCGGCGCAGCATGCTCGTCGTCGTCCCCGACCGGGGCGGCCAGATCATCGTGGACTAATGGGCCTCCCACGAGCGTCCAGCGGCGGCTCGCCGGGCCTCCTCCTCGTAGGGATTGTGCGCATAGCCCAGGCGCAGGTAGGACAGCGGCATGCGGATCGGGTGGTGCTGCATCTGCCAGACGTGGCAGAGCTCGTGGCAGACCAGGTCCTCGTCGGCGGCGAGCCCCGGTGAGCGCAGCAGGATGAGGTTCCACATCGTGTAGCCGTCAAAGCGCCGAAACCACGGCAGCGAGAACAGCCACGGCGCCGCCACGATCCACACGCGCTCGATGCGCACCGGGCGCGGGTAGAGATCGACGCGGTCCAGGCGGGCCTTGGCCCGGACCAGTACCCCACGGTCGAGCCGCCCCACCCGCCCCCGCCTAGAACGGTCCGCCGCTCAAGCTGAGCGGATGGGACTCGTAGCCGCGGGCCAGGCGGAAGAAGAAGCCGCCGTCGGTCTGAGCGGTGGTCGTGCCGTCGGCCCCGCCCCCGAACAACAGCCCGACGACGCCCGCGTTGCGCGTGGCCTGTAGGTGCGCGTCGGGGGGATCGTCAAGCCACCACTGGAGCCGGTTGTCCTGGTAATGGCCCCAGGTGTTGTTGAGCGTGGTGTTGCCGAGTGGCAGCTGCCACAGGACCACGGGCGCGTGCGTGCGGTGCGTGAACGACGCCAGGTAGGCGTCGCGGCGGCGGAAGTCCGCCGGTCCCCACCACGTCTTCGGGTTGTTCTCGACCTGCTGGTAGAAGCCGGCGTCGCGGTCGGTGACGTCGTTGAAGACGAGGTTGAAGTGTGCGTGCAGCGACGCATAGAACGCTGCTGACTTGGCGCCGAGCGCGCGCATGTGGGCCAGCGAGGGCTTGGAGTACGTGGGGTCCTCGTCGGTTCCCCAGACGCTGAGGTGCCAGGCCAGCGTGACGTGGGGCGCCAGCTGGTTGCGCAGCGCGATCAGCCTGTGTGCGAACGAGCGCGCCAGGGTGACCGCGTGGGCCTGCTCCAGATAGCCCCACAGGTCGGGCTCGACGTGGATGACCACGAGGTGCCTGCCCGCGGACGCGGCCACGCGCCGCAGCAGGAGCTCGTAGTCGGCCCAGTAGGCGCGCATCGTCGCCGCGTTGCGCAGGTTGGAGATGTCCCTCTGCTGCTCAGAGGAGCCGGCAGCGGGGGAGGACTGCAGCAGCTGGTAGTACGTGAACACCGGAATCTGATGGGCGGCGATCGACTCGCGCACGTACATGGAGGCGAACGTCCCGTTCGGGTTCCACGTCGACCAGCCGTGGCCGGTGTTGACCCCGCCCGACAGGTACTGGTAGCGCGCGTCGACGCGTGACTGCTGGGCCAGGTGCTGGGCGTCTCCGGGCGAATCGCTGACGCCCAGCAGCAGATGGTGCGGCCACCCAAGCGGCAGGGCGGCCAGGGACACGAGCAGCGACAGCACGCTCCGGCGCATCGGCGTGACGGTAGCGCCGCGCGGCTAGGACCGGGCCGGTGACAGAGCCTGCAGGTCGCCAATCACGTCCGCCTGGAGCGCATCCTTGTCGGTCCGGTAACGCTTGACCCGCGCGAAGCGCAGCGCGATCCCGCCCGGGTAGCGCGTGGAGGACTGGACGCCGTCGAGCGCGATCTCCACGACGAGCTCGGGGCGGACCATCACCGCGATGCCGCGCCGCTCTGTCTCGAGGGCCAGCAGGGCGTCGGTCTGCCAGCGCAGCAGCTCGTCGGTCAGCCCCTTGAACGTCTTGCCCACCATCACGAACGTGCCGGACTCGGGGTCGCGGGCGCCGAGGTGCAGGTTGGACAGCCACCCCTGCCGGCGGCCATGGCCCCACTCGGCGCCGAGCACCACCAGGTCGTAGGTCCGCACCGGCTTGACCTTGCGCCACGCCTTGCCGCGCCGTCCGGCGGCGTACGGCGACGCCGCGTCCTTGATGACGACGCCCTCGTGGCCGGCGGCGATCGCGTCGTCGAGCACCTGCTGGGCGACGGCGGGGTCGCTGGTTAAGATGCCGGGGATCCGTTGGGCGGGGGCGATCTGGTCCAGACGGGCGATGCGCTGGTCCAGCGGCGTGTCCAGGAGATCCTCGCCGTCCACGTGCAGCACGTCGAACAGGAAGGTGACGATTCCCTCGGGCGGGGCGGCGCTGTCGATCTGGGAGACCGTGTACTGAAACGGCGCCGGGCCGCCGGCGTCCATCCACAGGGCCTCGCCGTCGAGCACCGCCTGGCTCACCGGCAGCCGGCGGACCGCGTCGACGATCCCTGGCAGCGTGTCGGTGATCTCGTTGAGGTTGCGCGTGTAGATCCGCACCTCGTCGCCACGGCGATGGATCTGGATGCGGATCCCGTCGAGCTTGTACTCCACCGAGGCGCGCTCGAACCCGTCCAGCGCCTCGGTCACGTTGGCGCCGGTGGAGGCCAGCATCGGCTGGATCGGCCGGAACAGCTCGAATCCGACCGCCTTCAGCCCCGCCTCGCCGCCGGTGATCGCGATCCGGGCCATCTCGGTCAGGTCGCCGGAGAGCATGAGCGCGCGCCGCGCGATCTCCCCGCGGACCCTGGCCGCCTTGGCCACGGCGTCGGCCATCAGCCCGGCGAGGGCGCCCTGGCGCAGGCCGCCGGTGAGCAGGGCGACCAGGAACCTGGCCTCCGGTTCGGTGGCGCGCCCCATCAGCCCCTGGAGCAGCTCCCGGCGCCGGCTCGCCGACCCGCTGCCGGTCTCGGCCTCGATCTCCGAAATCGCCCGGTCGACGTCGGCCACGGTGAGCGACGGCTCGGCGGCCGGTGCGCGCTGCACGTCGCGGATGGCGGCGTAGCCGATGCCGACGCGACCCTGGCGCGGCACGCCGGAGAGAAGGCCGACGCAGATCGGGACCTCTTCGGGCTCCAGCGCCCGCAGCAGCTCGGCCAGGATCGCCACCTTGGCCGAGCGCGAGCTCGTGCCGGCCACGGCCGCGGAGGCGGAGACAACGTCGGCGAACAGGGTCATTTGCTCCTCATAGCTGATCATCAAGTGCAGCAGGTCGTTTGGACGACGCGCTGCGGGGTGATCCCATCTTCTGGAGTCACGACGAAACGCGAGGGACCACCCATCTTGCGCACCCATCTCAGCATCTGGCCCGCTCGGCCCCGGCAGACGCGTGGGGGCCTGGCCGCCGCCTGTTCGCAGTCGCCGTGCTGGCGTCCCTCGCCAGCGTCCCCGCCGCCTCGGCGCGCACGTTCCCTGCGATCACCGGCAAGCTCTCAAAGCCCGGATACACCGTCGTCGCGCTGGCCTCCAACGGCCGGGCCACGCGCGGGGCGGGCGCGTCGTGTTACGCGCGTGTGACGGTGCGCACGCACGTGTAACGCCGGAACCCGCGCAGGGTCCTTCTAGTGTGAGGACCAACATGATCCCCTTGGCGCGACAGCGCATCCACGGCCACCTGTGGCCGATCCTGCAGACCGCGGTGGCCGCCACCGGGGCGTGGTACATCGCCGTGCTCCTCGGCGTCGAGCGTCGTCCCGCGTTCGCAGCGATCGCGGCGATCGTCTCGCTGGGCGCCGCCTTCGGCGAGCGTCGGCAGCGCGCGGTGCAGCTCATCGGCGGGGTCATGCTCGGGATCGTGCTCGCCGACCTGCTCATCCGAGGGATCGGCACGGGCCTGCCCCAGATCGGGCTGCTCGTCGTGCTGGCAATGGTGGCCGCGGTCGTGCTGGGCGGCAGCGAGCTGCTCGTGACCGAGGCAGCGGTGTCGGCCATCTTGGTCTCCACGTTGTCGTCCACGCCCGAGGTCCGCTTGCTGGATGTGCTCATCGGCGGCGGGGTCGCGCTCTTCGTCCACACCCTGGTGTTCCCGCCCGAACCGCTGGCCGGCGTGGCCCGAGCCACCAACGGCGTGTTCGGCGAGCTGGGCGGGGTGCTGCGTGACGCGGCGGCCGCGTTGGCCGCCGGGGACCTGCGCCTTGCCGAGGCAGCCGTGACCGGCGCGGACAGCATCGAGGAGCGCCTGGATGGGCTTCGCCATGCGGTGGTCGTCAGCGGGGACACCGTTCGGTGGGCGCCGCTGCGCCGCCGTTCGCGCGGCGAGCTCGATCGCTACTCACGCGCCGTCACCCACGCCGACCTGGCCGCGCGCACGATGCTCGTGCTGGCGCGCAACGTGCGGGTCTTCGTGCGCGGGGGCAACGCGCCCTATCACGAGCTGGCGGACCCCGTTCGCGACCTCGGGCTGGCCGCGTGGGAGTTGCCGCGCCAGTTCGACGAGCCGTGGCGCAGCGGTGACGTGATGCGCCTGGCCCTTGGTGCGGCCGGTGAGGTGACGGCGGTGGCGGCTCGGGACCCGCGGCTCGCCGTCAACGAGATCGCCGGTCAGATCCGATCGATCGCCATCGACATCGTGCGCGCGTCGGAAGCCGTCGAGACCGCCTCGAGCACGCTGGGCGAGGCGCCCACGGAGGAGCTGCTCGCCGCGCTGCCGTTCCCCGAGGCCGCCCCCGCCTGAGGGGCGGCTCAGGTCCGCGCGGTCGGCGCGATCCCCGCGGTCGGCGCCGCCAGCATCGCGGCGATGTCGCCGGCCGGTAGCGGGCGGCTGAAGTGGTAGCCCTGGCCGTACTCACAGCCCAGCGCGGTCAACGCGTTGAGCTGGTCGGTGTCCTCGATCCCCTCGGCGGTCACCTGGAGCCCGAGGCTGTGAGCCAGGCTGACGATCGAGCGCACGATGGTCTCTGACTCGGGCCGGTCGATCATGGTGTCCACGAAGGCCCGGTCGATCTTCAGCGTGTGGCCGGGGAAGTCGTGCAGCACCGTCAGCGACGAGTAGCCGGTGCCGAAGTCGTCGAGCTCGACCGTGACCCCGAGGTCCAGGAGTTCCTGCAGCACCGTGCTGACGAGTTGCGGGTTCTCGATCAGGGTGCTCTCGGTGATCTCGAGGACGAGGTTCTGCGGGCTGAGGCCGGAGTCGGCCAGCGCGGTGCGAACGTGATCGACGAGGACGCTGTCCATGAGCTGGCGTACCGAGACGTTGACGCTGACGGTGACCTCGGGTGAGACCAGCCCCTGCCGGCGCCACTCGCTGAGAGTGCGGCAGGCGTCGCGCAGGACCAGGCAGCCGAGCTGGCCGATGAGCCCGGACTCCTCGGCCACGGGGATGAACTGGGCCGGCGGGATGTCGTGCTCGCCGGCGGGCCAGCGAGCCAGCGCCTCGAGGCCGCGGATGGCGCCGGTGCTGAGGTCGACGATCGGCTGGAAGAACGTGCGCAGCCGGCGCTGCTCGATCGCCTGGCGCAGGTGGGTCTCCAAGGACATGCGGTCGACGATCCGCTGGTGCATGCTGTGGTCGAACACCGCGCAGCGGCCGCCGCCGCGGCCCTTGGCGTCGTACATGGCGATGTCAGCGTTGCGCAACAGCACCTCGGGCGCGACGATCCCGTCGAGGTTGTGGGCGATGCCGATGCTGCCCACGATCTGCAGGGCGCGGCGCTCGAACGGGACCGCCTCGGCGATGGTCTGACACAGGCGCGTACCGATCTCGAGCGCCTGCGCTGTCGAGGAGATGCTCTCCAGCACGACGGCGAACTCGTCGCCGCCAAGCCGGGCCAGCGTGTCGCCCGGCCTCAGGGCACGCTCCATGCGCCGCGCCAGCTCGATGAGGAGCCGGTCCCCGGCGGCGTGGCTGACGCTGTCGTTGACGAGCTTGAAGCGATCGAGGTCGATGTAGAGCACGGCGCAGCCGCCCGCTGGATCCCGTTCGCCGCGGCGCACGCAGTGGGTGATGCGATCCATCAGCAGGGTGCGGTTGGGCAGGCCGGTCAGGCTGTCGTGCAGCGCGTCGTGAATGAGGCGCTCCTCGGCGTTGCGCCGCTCGGTGATGTCCGACAGCGAGCCGGTGATGCGGACCGGCGTGCCGGCGCCGTCGCACGTGACCAGGCCGCGGCACAGCGCCCACCGCCAGCGTGCCGTCGCCGTGGCGGATCCGGTGCTCGTTCTCGAAGTAGGGGCTCGCGCCGGTGACGCTGGCGTCGATCTCGTGGCGCAGTCGGTCGAGGTCGTCGAGGTGGACGAGCTCGAACCAGGCCGCCATCCGCTCGGCGGCCGTGTCCTCGTAGCCCAGCAACGTTCGCCAGCGCTCGGAGAAGTGCACGCGGTCGGTGGCGAGGTCCCAGTCCCAGATGCCGTCATTCGTTGCACGCACAGCGACGGCGTAGCGCTCCTCGCTGCGCCGCAGGTCGACCATCGCCTGGTGCTGGCGGACGGCGTAGCGGATCGTCCGCTCCAGGCTGGGGGCGTCGATCGTTCCCTTGACCAGATAGTCGGTGACGCCGAGCGCGGTCGCCTCCATGTCCACGGCGTAGTCGTCCTGGCCGGTGAGCAGGATGACCGGCGCCGGCGGGTCGGTTCCCCACGCGTTGCGCACGAGATCCAGGCCCGTGTGCTCGCCCAGCCGGTAGTCGACGAGGTACAGGTCGTGGCTGGTGACGCGCACCGCATCCAGCGCGGCCGTGTAACTCTGCTCCCACTCGAGGTCGAACTTGGTCCGGCCGTTGGCCAGCAGCATGCTCTGGGTGAGCACGAAATCGTCCTCGTCGTCTTCCACCAGCAGGACGCGGAGCGGGTCAGCCCGGTTCATCGCCGTTCTCCTGCGGCAGCTCGACCAGGTCGAACCAGTAACAGGCCAGGCGCTGCATGGCGCTGGCCAGCTCCTCGAAGGTGACCGGCTTGGACACGAACGAGTTCACGCCGAGGTCGTAGGTGCGCACGATGTCCTCTTCGGCCCGCGAGGTGGTGAGGACCACGACGGGGATCCGGCGCAGATCGGGATCGGTCTTGATCTCGCCCAGCGCCTCCCGGCCGTCCTTCTTGGGCATGTTGAGGTCGAGCAGGATGAGCCCGGGGCGCGGCGCGGGGATACCGCCGTCGGCGTACGCGCCCTGGCCGCGGAGGTAGTGCATGAGGTCCTCGCCGTCGACGACGAAGCGCAGGTCGTTGATGAGGCGGCTGCGCTTCAGCGCGTCAGCGGTGAGGACGCGATCGTCCTCATCGTCGTCGGCCATCAGGATCGTGATCGAGCGGCGGGCGGTGGGGGCGTCAGGCAGGACACCGGCGATCTCATCCTTGGTCTCGGTGTGGGTATCGGTCTCGGGGAACAGCGACGTCGGCGATGGCCCCTCCTCAGGCTGGGTCACCGGGAGGCGGACGGTGAATGCGGAGCCGTGATCGAGCTCGCCTACCGCGGTGATGGTGCCGTGATGGCGCTCGACGATCTTGCGACACAGGGCCAGCCCGATCCCCGTGCCCGGATACGCACGTGCTCCGTGCAGGCGCTCGAAGGCACGGAAGATGCGGGTGGCGTACTGCTCGTCGAAGCCGATCCCGTTGTCGCGCACCGTGAGCCGGGCGATGTGGTCGACGAGCGTGGCCTCGACGCGCAGCTCCGGGATGACGTCCGGACGGCGGAACTTCAGCGCGTTGCCCAGCAGGTTCTGGAAGAGCTGGCGCATCTGCAGCGGGTCGGCCTCGATCGTCGGCATGAGCCCGACCGTGACCAGGGCCCGGCTCTCCTCGATGCTCACCTCGAGGTCGACCAGCACCTGTGAGATGACGTGCCCGAGGTTGACCGTGGTGAATGGGTGGCCTTGGGTGGAGACCCGCGAGAACACGAGCAGGTCGTCGATCAGGTTGCGCATCCGTCCTGCGGCGTCGGACATCCGCCGCAGGAAGTCCTGCCCCTGCGCGGACAGGTTCTGGGCCTCCTTGGCGTTGAGCTGCGCCGCGAAGGTCTGCACCTTGCGCAATGGCTCCTGCAGGTCATGCGACGCGATCGAGGCGAACTGCTCGAGCTCGGCGTTGGACCGCGACAGCTCGGCGGCGTGGCGGAGCAGCTCGTTGGTGCTCTGCAGCCGCGAGTTGCTCGTCGCCAGCTCGGCGTTGGCGCGGGCCAGCGCCGCGCCGCTGGCCAGCAGCCGGCGCAGGAGTAGGAGGAACGCCGAGCGCCACCAAGGCGAAGGCGGTGTAGATGGCCCACGGCAGCCACTTGCGCGCGCCGCTCACCGAGCTGAACAGAGAGGACTGCGTGGTGGTCAGCACCACGCGCCACGTGCTGCCCGGGATGGCGGCCGACACGAAGTAGCCGCCGCGTCCGTACGGGCCGCTGTGGCGATGATCGGCCCCCGTCCGTGGAAGCTGGGTCAGCGTCGCGCCCGCAGCGGCGGAGGACGGTGCCGCATCCGCGATCATTGCGCCACGGCTGTCCAGGACGTACGCGGCGCCCACCGCATGAGGGATCCGCTGCAGATAGGTGTCGAACAGGTCACCGAGCACCGTCGCCGGCAGGCCGGCGACCAGGATGCGCGTGCCCGCCGCCGTGTGCAGCGGCACGACGAGATCGACCACCTCGCCGCCGCTGCTCCCACCCGGCAGCACATCTGACAGTGACACCGCCGCGCCCGCGTGCACACGTGCAAATGCCGGAGACCGGAGTGCCAGTGACAGGTCCGCCGTGGTCGTCGTGTGCGATCGCGCGATCGCGTTGCCCGCGCGATCGAGGATGGTGACGAACGCCAGATGGCTCTGGGCCGCGGCTCGGTCGAGCGCGGCGCCGTCGACCGTCGCCGACGTGTAGGCCGGCGTGGCCGCGGCCGAGCTCGGCACCGAGGAGACCTCGGCCTGGATGAGCGCGGAGACGACCTGCGCCCTGTCTTGGAAACGCGAGACCAGCGTCTCGCGCGCATGTGTCTGAGTGGCGTGCAGCGACACGCCCAGCACGACGAGCGCCACCGCCACAACGAGCGCGGCTGCGCCCACTATGGCGTTGGCCCGGTGTCCTCCCAGACCCAACAACCTCTGCATTGACATAGTGCCGACGCTCTCCCTGCCGGTCAGCGGTCCCGTTTCCGGTCAATTATGCGCGGAAGCGGAGGGTCCCTACGCGAGTGTGGACAAATGTTGCAGCGCTGTGGCCAGCGCCGGCTGGACGGCGCGCCTCAGTGTGACGTGTCAGTCCAGGCACGCGTATGCCGCGCGGACGTACGCCTCGGACCGGTCCGATCCGATGATTCCCGGCGCCATGTTGTTCATCATGTAGGCGATGGTGACGCGCCGGTCGGTGTCAGCGATGATCACCGAGCCGCCCCACCCGCCCCAGTAGCAACAGCGGCCCTGAGGCACATAGGGCACCGTTTCGGTCTCAGGCAGCGCGTAGCCAATGCCGAAGCGCAGCGGGACGCCGAGAACCAGGTCGGTGCCATGGCTCTGCTGATCGAAGATGAGCTCGATCGTCTCGGGCGAGAGCAGGCGTATCCCGTCGACGGCCCCGCCCAGCGACAGCGCCTTGACGATGCGTGCCACCGAGCGCGCGTTGGCGTGCCCGTTGAGCCCACCCATGTCCGCGTGGCGCCACCCGGCGGTGTTGGCGTGGTTGGCGTCGGCCACCGGACCGGTGAACGTCTTGTACATCGGGCTGTCGGGAGGCAGCATCGCGAGGTCGATGGGCAGGGGTGGGGGAGGCACGACGGGCGCGATCCGCGGCCAGTCGCCCTCGGCCGCGCCGATCTGGAAGTCGGCGCCGAGCGGCCCCGCGATCTGCTCGGCGATGAACCGCTTGAGCGGGGTGCCGGTGACGCGTCGCACCAGTTCGCCGACCAGGTGCCCCTGGTTGTTGGCGTGGTAGCCCGAGGCGGTGCCGGGCTCCCACCACGGCGCCTGGGCGGCGAGCCGCCCGGTCGACGAAGCCCAGTCGTACATGTCCTCGACGGTGAAGGGCGCGTCCCAGCCCGAGACTCCGGAGGTGTGGCTGAGGATGTGGCGGACCTCGATCGCCTCCTTGCCGTTGGCGGCGAACTCGGGCCAGTAGTCGGCCACCGGGGCGTAGGCGTCGAGCTCGCCGCGGTCGATGAGCATGAGCGCGGCGAGGTTGGTCACCGTCTTGGTGGTCGACCAGACGTTGGTGATCGTGTCCCGCTCCCAGGGGCGGCTGCGCGCGCTGTCACACCACCCGCCCCAGATGTCCACGACGGTCTGTCCGTCGATGTCCAGCACGATGCTGGCGCCGAGCTCGTCTCTCTCCAGCTGCTGCGCCAGCGCGTCACGCACGGGCGCAAAGCGCGCATCGCACGTCCCGGACACCTCGGTCATGGGTCCCTCCTCGGGTTGGACTTCGCCGGGCGGGATTCTGACGCGTCAGACGAGCGCCTGCTCGGGGTCCGACGTGGCCACGATCTGGCGCAGGGCGGCGACGTGGCCGTCGAACGCCGCACGCCCGGCCGGGGTCAACCGGGCGTGGACGCGACGGCGGCGATCACGCACCGGCCGCTCGATGTCCACGTACCCGGCCTCCTCCAGGGTCGAGAGCTGTTTGGACAGCGCCGAGTCAGAGAGCTCGAGCCGGTCACGCACGAACGAGAACTCGGCCCAGTCGGCCGCCGCCAGCAGCGCCACGATCGACAGGCGCGTGCTGGGATGGATGAGCTCGTCGAAGCGGGCCTCGGTCATCGCTCGGCGTCGCGTGCCGCCCGGCGGCGGACAGCGGCCAGGAGCTGCGGGCCGCCCAGCACGATGATCACGGCGACGAAGACGCTCGTGATCGTCACCGGGTGGTTGGCGCCGTCGGCGCCGAGCGCCAGCGACCCGCCGATGGTGAGCAGGGCGCAACCGACGATGCCGCCGAGGACGATGCGGGCCGTCTGCCGGCCGGCCAGCTCGCGGCTGACGCTCACCTGGCGCGACCGGTGCCGTCCGTCCACCACGCGCGGGGCGACGGCGGAATGGACGGCGCCGAACAGCAGCGTGCCCGCCGTGGTGAGCCACGGGTGCTTGAGGTCGGTGATGAAGCCGAGCGCGATCCAGCCGACGGCCAGGCCGAACCAGTACCAGTACGGCAGATCGATCTGATCGATGACCTGCCGGCGGCCGCGCTCGACCGAGTCAAGCGCCGCGCGCGCCTCGTTGGCGGTGACATTGGGTTCCATGGCAAAGCAACTTTCCTAGTGGGAAAGTCAGAGTACGCTTTCCTACCGGGAAAGTCAAGCCAGGAGGTGGAACACCTCGGTGGCGAAGCTCCCGCTCCCGTCCTCGTGGCCGTAGACCTCCCACAGGGTCCCGGTCAGCTCCAGGCCGTTGTCGCGGGCGTACGCGCGCACCTGGTCATGGGTCTCGCCGATGGTGGCGGGGTTGCCGTGGTGGGTCGCGGTGGCCACGCGGCCGCCGGGGAGCGCCGATTCGGTGACACGGCCACGCGGTGCGAAGGCGCTCGGGGCGAGCACGCCCACCTCCACGTTGGGTGCCTCGCCGCGGTAGAGCATCACGTTGGTCCAGTGCGGGCCCGGGCTGCCCTGCAGCGCGGCGGCGAACTCGGGGCACTGGCGGACGAAAACGTAGACCTCGTCGAGCATCGGGCGCCACAGGTTGGGGAAGTCCTCCCAGGCGACCGTGTCAGCGATCACCGCGGTGCGGCGGGGCTGGCCCTCCAGCAGCGTGACCCGGTCATCTGCCACGGCGCCACTCTACCCCCGCGCGAGCTACGCGTTGTGAACGATCAGGTAGGCGCCGACCGCGATCAGGACGACGGCCAGCAGCGAGCGCAGGCGCTCGGTGGGGACGGTCCGGGCGATCCACCAGCCCGCCAGCGCACCGGCGAGCAGTGGCACTCCGATGACCAGCACCAGGGGCCACGCGATGGCGCCGCGCAGGGCATAGCCGACCGTGCCCACCCCGGTGATGACGATCGACTGGGCCTGGGCGGCCCCGAGCGCGGGGAGCATCGGCGCGCCGATCGAGATCAGCAGCGGCACGCTCAACAGCTGCCCGCCGAGCCCGAACAGCCCGCTGACCAGCGCCACCGCCAGTCCGAGCGGGAGGACGATGCGGGCGGCCGGTATCGCCTCGATCTCGCGGGCGGGAATGGAGCGCGATGCGGCTGCGGCGCGGCGCTGGCGTTCACGCACGAACAGCAGCGCGCCGATCGCGCCCACGCATATCCCCAGCAGGATCTCGAACGCCCCGCCCGAGATCTGGGCGTTGACCAGGACGCCGAGCGGCGTGCCCACCACGGCGGTGGCGATGAGGACCCGGGCCATGCGCTGGGTGTCGGCGCCGCGCAGTTGCCCCGACCGCACGAAGGCGCCGGTGCCCAGGGTGGCGCTGCCCACGTTGGCGGCGATCGCGGTGCCGCTGATCGCCGCGGGCGGCAGGCCCGAGAGGAGGACCAGCCCGATGGTGACCAGCACGCCTCCGGGTCCGAGCGCGGTCGTTCCGACCCCGCCCGCGAACCCGAACAGCCCCAGGAGGATCAGCGTGCCGGCGGCGAGATGGTCCGCGCTGTGCGTGAGCCCGGCCGCGGCAAAGGCCATCACGCGCCGGGCGCGGGTGGACGCACATCAGGCACCCCTCGCATCGGGCCCATGGTGCCAGACCGTCGCGATGGCGCGATCAAGGCCACCGCGGAGCTGCCGACTACCCGGGACATGACCAGTCGTGAGCTCATCATCCTGTGCGGACTCGCCGCCGCGGCGTGGGGTCACCTGCTGGTGCACGAGCTGTGGGGCGTCGACGCCGTCTGGGTGCGCCTGGACGCGCGCTTCCCGCCGGCGTGGCGGTCGCATCCACGATTCGCCGGCGCCTGCCTGCTGGTCCTCGGCGCGCTGTGCGTGCTGGTCCCGGCGCTCGGCTGACGGCGCTGGGCTGACCTTTAACCACCGGCGGTACGGTGCGCCCCATGTGGGCGGGGCTCAGGCTCACGGTGGCGATGGTCGCGGTGGGCGCGGCGGTGGCTGGGTGCGGCTCGGGGACGGGAAGCGCATCGCCGTCGCGGGTCCTGGCGGCGCCGGTGTGCTCGACCGCGGTGGCGGGCCAGCCGCGACTCAACCGCGTGCGCACCGCGTTTGTCTCGGTGCGAGGCAACCCGTTCGGCGTGGTCAGCGCGCCCGATGGACACTGGGCGTTTCTGGCCACCCTGGGCCAGGGCATCGACGTCCTGGCCGACCGCGGCGCGACACTCGCACCCACGGTCGTCCACCAGGTGGCCCTGCCCGGCAGAGAAGCGGTGGGGGAGACGATCACGCGCAACGGCCGGCTTCTGCTCGCCGCCGACGATGGCGGTGCCGTGGTGATCGACGCCGAGGCGGCGGAGCAGGGGCGCAGTGACGCGGTGCTGGGCAGGCTGGTGGCCCCGCACGGCGGGGCGGGGGCGATCGAGGTCGCCACCTCAGCGGACGGAGGCTATGCGTTCGTCACGCTCGAAGGTGCGGGCGCGATGGCGGTCTTCAACCTCCGTGCCGCGGTGGCGGACCACTTCCGCGCCTCATCCTTCGTGGGCGAGGTGCCGCTCGGGATCGCGCCCGTGGGGGTGGCGCTCTCGCCTGACGGCCGCTGGCTGTATGCCACCAGCGAGCTCGGGGCGGGCGCCGCCCGCCGCTACGGATCGCTCAAGGTCATCAGCGTCCAGACGGCCGAGACCCATCCGAGTCGTGCGGTCGTTGGGACCGCGGTCGCCGGCTGCGGGGCGGTGCGGGTCGTGGTGTCCAGGGATGGCAGGACCGTGTGGGTCACCGCCCGTGAGAGCGACACCCTGCTGGCGTTCTCCGCCGCCGCGCTTCGCGCGGACCCGGCGCATGCGCTCCGCGCCAAGGTGCGGGTTGGGGAGGCGCCGGTGGGGCTCGCGCTCGTCGACCACGACACCCGTGTGGTCGTGGCCGACTCCAACCGCTTCAGCCGAACGGGAGCCCACTCCGAGCTGACCGTGGTCAATGCCGTCGCCGCCCTGGCGGGCCGCCCCGCCACGATCGGCTCGTTGCCCGCGGGCGCGTTCCCGCGGGAGGAGGCGCTGACACCGGACGGCCGCACGCTGCTGGTCGGCAACTTCCAGTCCGGCCAGCTCGAGGCCGTCGACGTCGGCCAATTGCCCTGAACGCGCCGCGTCCGGGCCCAGTCCAACGCCTGGAGCGTTCAGATCCTCTGAACGCCTAGTGAGCGCTTGAGCCTATTGCTATTTGCCCTGCGCAGGAGCAGCATTTGACGTTCCTCGGGGGCATCCGAGATCCATACCTCTTTCATGGAAGAAGGGGACAAATGGCTCAGCATCACCATCAGCCAGTCGAATTCCAGATCAAGCTGGCGGCTGCCGTCTTCACAGCCGCTCTCGTCCAGGCACCGCTTCGGTTCGCCGCCTACGCGCTGATGCTGCGACGCTCGCGCCGCGCGTATCCGCAGCTGTTTGACGGCCACGCGGCGGCGGCCGCAGTCGCGGCCTGCCTGGACGAATACCAGCGCGAGCTGGCGGCGTAGGAGCCGTCCGGCCCGCGCACACCGCCCACCCGCCGCCGCGGTGGTCCTCAGCCCGTCAGGGCGCGGCCACCGCGGCGGTGGATTCGCGCACCACGAGCTTGGTCGCCAGTTCCACGTGCAGCGCCTCGATCCGCTGGTTCTGAAGCATGCGCACGAGCAAGGCCACCGCCATCCGGCCCATCTCGGCCAACGGCTGGCGCACGGTGGTGAGCGTGGGGGTGACGATCGAGGCCTCGAAGGTGTCGTCAAAGCCGATCACCGACAGGTCCTGCGGAATCTGGATCCCGCGCCGGCGTGCCGCCTGCATCGCGCCGATGGCCAGCATGTCGTTGAAGGCGAAGATCGCGGTCGGGGGATCGGGCAGGTCGAGCAGGGCCTCGGTGGCCTGGAGGCCGCCGCGGTCTGAGAAGTCGGACTCCACCTCCAGCGCCGGATCGGGCATGACGCCGACCGCGGCGAGCGCTGCCCGATACCCGCGCAACCGCTCCTCGGTGGCGATCCAGCCCCGTGGCCCGGTGACGGCGGCGATGCGCCGATGCCCGAGACCGAGGAGATGCTCGACCGCCTCGCTGGCGCCCGAGGTGTGAGAGGCCGACACCGTCGGCACGCGCTCGTCCAGTGACTTGAGGGGGTCGATGATGACGAAGCGGTACCCGTGCTCGTGCAGCGCAGACAGCTCCTCGCCCGACTCCTCGGGCAGGATGAGCACGGCCCCGTCGGTGGTCCCGTGCATGAGCCGCTCCAGCAGCGTCACCTCGCGCTCGTGCTCATGGTGGGTGGGGCACAGCACCATGCGCATGTCGTGCTCGTAGAGCGCCTCGCCGGCACCGTCGAGGATCACCGAGAAGTAGGAGTGGTGCACGACGGGGGACATCACGCCGACCAGCCCCGTCCGGCCGCCCGACAGGGCGCGGGCGGTGCGGTTGGTGCTGTAGCCGTGCTCGCGGACGACGCGCATCACCGCCTTGCGCGCCTTCTCCGAGACCTCGGCGCGACCGTTGATGACGCGCGACACGGTCGCCGTCGACACCCCGGCGAGATCGGCGACCTCGCGGATTGTCAGGCGGGACGAGCGCCCGTTGCCGGTTTCGTCGGTGACGGTTTCCATGGAACGAGATTGAATCACATCATGAAACGTTACAGCAAGTCCTCCGAGCAAAGAATTTGTGACGCGGCCCGAAGTCCCGAACATAAAGGCCCACAAGGGGGTTGACACGCCTGCAAGTTTTCCGTTACCGTTTTCACCACGGCACCGCACCCAAGCATCATCGCGCCGTCAAGGACGGCACGACGAGCGGATCAGCGCGGTGCCGCGAGAGAGTGAGAGAGGAGTCGGTCGGTGCGTTTCATCCTGCGAAGGCTGACGTTCTATGTCGTCGCTGCGTGGTTCGCGATCACGGTGAACTTCGCCATCCCCCGCGTGATGCCGGGCAACGCGGTCGACACGATGCTGGCCAAGTTCCCCCAGCTCGACGCCAACTCGCTGCGCGCACTGCAAGCGGAGTTCGGGACGCACGCGCACGGCAGCATCGTCAGCCAGTACTTCAGCTACCTGGGACAGCTGGCCCACGGCAACCTCGGCCTGTCGGTGGGCCAGTATCCGTCGACGGTCACCTCGATCCTCGCCCAGACGCTGCCGTGGACGCTCATCCTGGTCGGCACGGCCACCGTCCTGAGCTTCATCCTGGGCACGCTGCTCGGCGTCGTCGCCGCGTGGCGCCGCGGGGGCTGGCTGGACCGCACGATGCCGGCCTTCACCTTCCTTCAGGCCACGCCCTACTTCTTCCTGGCCCTCATCGTCATCCAGCTGTTCGCGCTGGACTGGCGCCTGTTCCCGTTCGGACAGGGCTATGACCTCGGCCTGCAGCCCGGCTTCAACTGGCCGTTCATCTCGAGCGCCATCTCGCACTCGGCGCTCCCGGCGCTCACGATCATCCTCACCGCAATCGGCGGCTGGATGCTTCAGATGCGCAACGTCATGCTGACGACGATCTCGGAGGACTACATCCTCGTTGCCGAGGCCAAGGGGCTATCGCCCCGGCGGATCATGTTCACCTACGGCGCGCGCAACGCGATCCTCCCCAACATCGCCGGCTTCGCGCTGTCGCTGGGCTTCGTCGTCGCCGGCGCGTTGGTGATGGAGATCGTCTTCTCCTATCCGGGGATCGGCCTGACGCTCTACAACGCCGTCACCTCCAACGACTATCCGCTGCTGCAGGGCATCTTCCTGGTCATCTCGCTCACCGTGCTGATGGCCTCGCTGCTGGCCGACATCGTGTACGTCCTGGCCGACCCGCGCGTCCGCTCGGAGGCTGCGTACTAGTGGCCCCTCCCGCACACACGATCGGTACTCACGGGAGTGACCACTGATGTCGGCGGTGAGCTCATCGCTCGGATCCGGGCCCGACGGCGTCGTCGTCGAGGTCCCCAAGGAGGTCCTCAGGCGCCGCCGCGGGGTGCTACGCAGCCTGCCCCTCAAGGCCAAGATCGGCGCGGTCATTCTGGGCGTGTTCATCGTCGTCGCGATCGTCGGCCCGTGGGTGGCGCCATATGACCCGTCGGCCACGACGCCCGGGCAGGCGCTGCCGCTGGGGCCGACCTGGAGCCACCTGCTGGGCACCACCGCCACCGGTCAGGACGTCCTCTCCCAGCTGCTGTCGGGGACGCGCTCGACCGTGGTGCTGGGGCTGCTCACCGGCGTCATCGCCACGCTGCTGTCGGTCGTGGTGGGGACCTCGGCCGGGTTCCTCGGCGGGGTCGCCGACGAGGGCCTGTCGCTTGTGGCCAACGTCTTCCTGGTGCTCCCGGCGCTGCCGCTGCTTGTGGTCATCCTCGGGTACCTGCCCCACTCCGGCCAGCTCCCCACCGCCATCATCCTCAGCGTCCTGGGGTGGCCTTGGGGGGCCCGGGTCATCCGGGCCCAGACGCTGTCGCTGCGCCGGCGCGACTACGTGGCCGCGGCCCGCGAGGTGGGGGAGCCGACGTGGCGGATCATCGTGTTCGAGCTGCTGCCCAACCAGATCGGCCTCATCGCCGCGAGCTTCGTCGGCACCGTGCTCTACGCGATCCTCACCTCGGTCGCTCTGGCCTTCGTCGGCGTCGCCGACCTGTCGAGTTGGAGCTACGGCACGATCCTCTATTGGGCCCAGAGCGGCAATGCCGTGCAGCTGGGCGCCTGGTGGTGGTACGTGCCGCCGGGCGTGTGCGCGGCGCTGTTGGGTACGAGCCTGGTGCTGCTCAACTTCGGGCTCGACGAGCTGGGCAATCCGCGTCTGCGCGCCGCGGCCCGGGAGCTGCGGGTCGGGAAGCGCGTGTGGCGGCCGTCTGACCCGACGCCGGTGATCCGCGACGTGGGTGCGCCGCGATGAGCCCACCCCTGCTCGACATCCGCGACCTCTCGATCGCCTACCGCTCGCCCGACGGTGACACGCGGGCGGTGCGGGGCGTGGACCTGGCGCTTCACCCTGGCAGCATCGTCGGCCTGGCCGGCGAGAGCGGCTGTGGCAAGTCGACGCTCGCCTACGGATCGGTGCGGCTGCTGCGTCCGCCGGCGGTCATCACCGGCGGCAGCGTCACCTACCACGGCCGGCGCATTCCTGGCGGGAACTTCGACGTGCTCGGCGCCACCGCGCCGCAGCTGCGCGCCCTGCGCTGGCGCGAGATCGCGATCGTCTTCCAGAGCGCCATGAACGCGCTCAACCCTGTGCTCCGGATCGGCGAGCAACTCCTGGACGCGCTTCGTGCCCACATGCCAGCGCCGGAGGAGCAGCTGCGCGCGCGGGCCGTGGAGATGCTCGAGCTCGTCGGAATCCCGGCCGCGCGCATGCGCAGCTATCCCCACGAGCTCTCGGGCGGGATGCGCCAGCGCGTGATGATCGCGATGGCGCTGTCGGTCGAGCCCGAGGTGGTGATCATGGACGAGCCCACCACCGGGCTGGACGTGGTGGTCCAGCGCGAGATCCTGCGCCAGGTCTTCGAGCTCAAGGACCGGCTCGGCTTCTCGGTCCTGTTCATCACCCACGACCTGTCGCTGCTGCTGGAGGTCGCCGACCGGGTCGTGATCATGTACGCCGGCCAGGTCGTGGAGTCCGCGCCGACCGCCCAGCTGCGCACCGGCGCCGCCCATCCCTACACCCGCGGCCTACTCGACTCGTTCCCCAGCCTGCGCGGGGAGCGCCGGCAGCTGTCGGGCATTCCCGGCTCGCCGCCGGACCTGCGCCGCGAGCTGGCCGGGTGTCCGTTCGTGCCGCGGTGCGCCTTCGCCACCGATGAGTGCGGCCAGGTCGACATGCGCTTGCGCGCGGTGCACGGCGGCGGCAACGGCTCGGGGCCGCCCGCTCCCGTCCACGTCACCGCCTGCCCCTTCGTGACGTCACGCACCCCGTCCCCAGCGGTCGCCGCCCCACTCGCCGGGTCCTCTCCTCCCCCGGCTCCGGCGGCGGCCGCAGCGGGGAACGGCGGCCGCGGCGAACTGGTGCTCGAGGCCGTGAACCTCAGCAAGGAGTACCGGCTCAGCCGCGGGCGCCGCGCGAGCGTGATCTCGGCGGTCCAGGAGGTCTCGTTCGGCCTGCGCCGCGGGCGGGTGGTGGCGCTGGTGGGGGAGAGCGGCTCGGGCAAGAGCACGATCGCCAAGCTGCTGGCCGGCCAGGAGCGGCGCACCGGCGGCGAGATCCGCCTCGACGGCCAAGAGCTGGATCCGTCCGCGCGCAGCCGGTTCCGCGCCTACAAGAGCGAGGTGCAGATGGTCTTCCAGGACCCCTTCGCGTCGCTGAACCCGTTGCACACCATCCGCTACCACCTCGAGCGCGCGCTGCGCGTGCACACCGCGCGCACCGGCCGGGCGGCGAGCGTCGCCGAGGTCGATCGGCTGTTGGAGCAGGTCTCGCTCACCCCGGCGGCCAAGTTCCGCGACGCATACCCACACGAGCTCTCGGGCGGGCAGCGCCAGCGCGTCTCGATCGCGCGGGCGCTCGCGGCGTCGCCGCGCGTACTCCTGGCCGACGAGCCGGTCTCCATGCTCGACGTCTCGATCCGCCTCGAGGTTCTCGACCTCATCGCCGACCTGCGCACCCGGCTTGACCTGGCGGTGCTCTACATCACGCACGACATCGCCTCGGCGCGCTACTTCGCCGACGAGATCCTGGTGATGAACGCGGGCCGCATCGTCGAGCGCGGTCCGGCCGAGGAGCTCACCCAGCACCCCACGCACCCTTACACCCAGCTCCTCATCGCCTCATCACCGGATCCGGACAGCTTCACGGCGCCGCCGAGCGGCGAGGTGCTCGCGCTGGCGGCCGGACCGGGAAAGGAGGAGCCCGGGATGAGCTAGAAGCCAGCGCCCCCGGCCTCACCCGGGGGCGCATGACCCGCGATGCAGTTGCCTGGGCCAAGGCCCGGGCAGACCACATATCGACACGACGTTTGTATCAGGAGGTGCCCGCTCGATGGAGCGAAGCAAGACATACAGGACGCTGAGCGCCGGATGTTGCGCTCTCGTCGCGGCCGCCGCGCTCGCAGCGTGTGGCGGTGTCTCAAGCTCGGCTTCGAGCTCGAAGAGCTCGAACAACAACGCAAGCACACCCGTGAGTGCCGGCAGCGGCGCCGTGCTCACCGTCGAGTCCAGCCAGCAGAACGCCGTCACCAAGAACTTCAACCCGTTCGTCCAATCCTCGGCGGCGAGCCTGCTGGGCGCCACCTCCCTTCTCTACGAGCCGCTGCTCCAGGCCAATGCGGTCAAGCCCGGCAACTACTACAACTGGCTCGCGACCGGCTACAGCTGGTCGAACGGTGGCAAGACGATCACGTTCACCATCCGACCCGGGGTGAAGTGGTCAAACGGCAGCGCCCTCACCGCCGGTGACGTGGCCTTCACCTATCAGATGCTCAAGAAGTACCCCGACGCCAACACGACGGGACTGGCGATCAAGAGTGTCAGCTCGTCGGGTGACAAGGTGACGATCACCTTCCCCTCGCCGCAGTACGCCAACCTGCAGAACATCGCCGGGCAGGTGTACATCGTGCCCCAGTCGGTGTGGAGCAAGGTAGGTGACCCAGGGAAGTACACCGACCCCAACCCGGTGGGCAGCGGCCCCTACACGCTGGCCAACTTCAGCGGCCAGGGCTTCACGCTGGAGGCCAACCCGAGTTATTGGGGTGGCAAGCCGGCGGTCGGCAAGGTTCAGTTCCCCACCTACGCGTCGTCCAACGCGGCCCTGGCGGCCCTGCAGACTGATCAGCTCGACTGGGGTGGCAACTTCATCGCCGGCGTCCAGCAAGTGTTCGTGTCGGGCAAGTCCAACCATCATGTGTGGTTCCCGCCGGTGCAGACCAACAGCCTGGAGCCGAACCTCACCAAGTTCCCGACGAACCAGCTGCCCGTGCGCAAGGCGATCAGCCTGGCCATCGACCGGACCGCGCTCAGCCAGCAGGCCGAGGGCGGGCTGGAGCCGCCCGTGGGCAACGCCAGCGGCCTGACCCTACCGGTGTTCCAGCAGTTCCTGTCGTCGGACGTGGCCTCGTCGACGCTGCCGGCGCACCCGGACGTCGAGAGCGCCAAGGCCGTGCTCAAGCAGGCCGGCTATGTGATGGGCTCTGACGGCCTGTTCCGCACCAAGGCGGGCCAGAAGCTGTCGATCGATATCACCAATCCCTCGTCCTTCTCGGACTACGCGGCCGGTGACGCGCTCATCGCCAAGCAGCTGAGGGCGGCGGGCATCGACGCCCGGTTCGTCGGCCAGTCGGTGGACGCCTGGTCGTCTGACATCGCCACCGGGAACTTCCAGCTCACACAGCACTGGTCCCAGACCAGCGTGGCTCCCTACCAGCTGTACAACGACTGGCTCAACAGCGCCCAGGCGACCGACAACGCCGCCGGTGACTACGAGCGTCTCAAGGACCCGAACGTCGACGCGATGCTGTCCAAGCTGGCCGCCGACAACACGGCGGAGGACCAGAAGACGGACCTGGCCCCGATCGAGAAGTACGTGGCCGACAACCTGCCGATCATCCCGACCGTCTACGGCGTGGTGTTCGACGAGTACAACACCGGCAAGTTCACCGGTTGGCCCACCCAGGACAACGCGTATGAGTCCGGGAGCCCCAACGCCCCGACCAACGAGGTGGTGATCCTGCACCTCCGACCCACCGCCTGACCCCCCGGCGCTCGGACACCCCCCGCCCGCCATCAGGGCGCGCGGGGGTGGCGCCGCGGCAACCGGTCGATCTGCACTCACCATCACAAGGAGACTCACAGTGAACGCGCTGACAACGAACGGCGCTTCGGGGCCGCGCCGGTTCCCGGACGGCTTCCTCTGGGGCGCGGGGACATCCGCGTATCAGATCGAGGGAGCCGTCGACGAGGACGGACGCGGGCGCTCGATCTGGGACGTGTTCAGTCACGCGCCCGGGAACGTCCGCGGAGGGGACACGGGTGATGTCGCCTGTGACTCATACCATCGGATCGCCGAGGACGTGGCGTGCCTGGCCGAGCTGGGCGCCGGCGCCTACCGGTTCTCGATCGCCTGGCCCCGCGTGCTGCCCAGCGGCCGCGGCCCCGTCAACCAGGCCGGGCTGGACTACTACCGCGCGCTGGTGGACGCGCTGTGCGCCCACGGCATCGTCCCGGTGGCCACCGTGTACCACTGGGAGCTGCCCCAGGCGCTCGAGGACGAGGGCGGATGGGCCATCCGCGACACGGCCGAGCTGCTCGCGCAGTACGCGGGCGTGCTCGCCGACGCGCTCGGCGACCAGGTGGGGATGTGGACCACGCTGAACGAGCCCCAGCAGTCCATCCACCAGGGCTACCGGATCGGCACGCACGCTCCCGGCCTTCGCGACACGGGCCTGGCCGCGGCGGCGACGCACCACATCCTGCTCGGGCACGGGCTGGCCCTCCAGGCGCTCCGGGCGGCACTGCCCGCAACCGTGCCCCTGGGCATCGCGCTGGACCCGCACCCGTACCGGGCGCTCGGCGAGGACGCCGAGGCGGTCGCGGCGCAGCTCGACGCCGACCACAACCGGGTCTGCATGGACCCGGTGCTGCACGGCGCCTACCCCCTGGAGGCCCACCCCGACCTGTTGCCACCCGACGCTCTCATCCGCGAGGGCGACCTGGCGGCGATCAGCGCCCCGGTGGACTTCGTCGGCGTCAACTACTACCGGCCCCACTACATCCGCTGCGGGGATTGGTCGGACCTGCGGCTCGGCGAGTCTCCGGTGCCCGACCACCCGGGCTTCGTCGAGTACCTCCCACCCGAGCGGCCGCGGACCGTGATGGGGTGGCTGGTGGAGCCCGACGGCCTGTACGAGATCCTCACCCGCATGCATCGCGAAACCCGCGGGCTGCCGCTCTACGTCACCGAGAACGGCTGCGCGGCGGAGGACTACATCAACCATGACGGCGCGGTCGACGACACCGAGCGGGTGGACTACATCCACGGCCACCTCGACGCCGTCCTGCGTGCGATCGACGATGGCGTCGACGTGGGCGGCTACTTCCACTGGTCGCTGCTGGACAACTTCGAGTGGGCGTGGGGATACCGCAGGCGCTTCGGCCTGTTCTATGTCGACTACGGAACCCAGCGGCGCATGCCCAAGCGCAGCGCGGCCTTCTATGCGGGGATCATCCGCTCCGGCGAGCTGCCCGCGCTCGAGGCGCTGGTTGCAGACCTGCCGTTGGCGCCCGTGGCGGAGGCCTGAGCGCTCAGCCCTCTGTACCTACAGAGCGCACGGTCCCCGAATTGGTGGCGTGTGCTCTGTGCGTTCAGGATTCCGCCGCCGGCGCGCCAAGCGAACGGCCCCACTCCTGAGTGCCGTTTAGGCCGGGGGTGTGGGCCAGGGCGGCAGCTCGGGGCGCAGCCGCTCGCAGGCGGCGCCCAGCGCCAGCACCGGGATGTCGGCGAAGCGGCGGCCAACGATCTGGATCCCGATCGGGCGCCCGTCGGAGGTGGTCGTCCACGGCACGCTGATCGCGGGATGGCCGGAGATGCTGAACGTGACCGTGTAGGCGATGTGCTCCAGCGCTCGGCCGGGGTCGGCGGCCGGGCTGGGGAGATCGGCGCTGAAGGTGGCGACAGGCGCGACCGGGCAGAGGATGTAGTCAAAGCCTTCGATGGCGTCGCGCGCCGCGATGCTGATCGCCTCGAGCTGGCTGAAGTCGTTGAACAACTCCATCCCCGTGCGGTCGGCGGCCGCGTCCATCCACTGGCGCAGGTAGGGCAGCATCCGCTCCTGGTTCTCCGGCGGCAGGGCGCGCAGATCGCGCAGGCTGCGCATCCGCCAGAAGCGATCGAGCCCGCTGAGCATCGCGTCGGTGATGAGCGGCCCGGTCGGCTCGATGAGGGCGCCGGCCTGACCCAGCGTCGTGGCTGCCGACTCCACCGCGCGGGCCACCTCGGGATCGGTGGCCATGCCCGCTCCCGCGTCAGTGGTCACGGCGATGCGCGCGCCGGCCGCCCGCATCTCGAGGTTCTCCCAGTCGAGGTCCTGCGGAGGCAGGCTCATGAAGTCGATGTCGTCGGGGCGCGACAGCACCGCCATGGCGCGCGCGGCGTCGGCGACCGTCCGCGTCAGCGGGCCGGCCACGCGGGCGTAGTAGGGCGGGTTGACCGGGACGCGCCCGAAGCTCGGCTTGTGCCCGACCACGCCGGTGAATGACGCGGGCAGGCGCACCGACCCCCCGATATCGGTGCCGATGTTGATCGGCGCGTAGCACGCGACCGTGGCCGCGGCGGCGCCGGAGCTCGAGCCGCCGGTGTTCCACTCCGGGTTCCAGGGGCTGCGGGTCGTGCCGTGCTTGGTGGACACGCCCGAGGTGAGCATCCCGAAGTCGGGCATCGTGGTCTTGGCCACCAGCACCGCACCGGCCTCCCTCAGCCTCGCCGCCGCGGGGGCATCGCGCGGCGCCGGTGCGAGCACGCTGGCCTGCGAGCCCAGCGGCGTCGGCACGCCCGCGGTGGCGATGTTGTCCTTGAGCGTGATGGGCACGCCGTCGAGTGGGCTCAGCGGCTCGCCGGCGCGCCAACGCTCCTCGGAGGCGCGCGCCTGCCGGTCGGCCTCTTCGTCGTCGCGGTGCCAGACGGCGTTGATCGTCGGCTCCCACCGCTCGACGCGCTCGAGGACCGCTCGGGTCGCGTCGACCGGCGAGCAGTCGCCGGACTCATAGGCCAGGGCGAGATCGACAGCGGTGAGGTCGGCTAGGTCGGTCATCGGATGTCCGCACAGACTCGCATGCCGCTGGGCATTCTCGCCACCTGCTCCCGATCCGCGCGCCGGTGCGGGCGATGTGCCATCTTCGCGAGGAATGAGCAACTATCGCGTTCTTGTCACGGACGGCGAGACCCGGGCCTGCGTCGCCGCCGTCCGGGGCCTGGCCGCGGCGGGCTTCGAGGTCATCTCCGCCGCGCCCCACGGCCAGGTGGCGCCCGCACATTGGTCGCGCGCGGTGGCCGGGCGGATCCGCACGCCCGACCCGCTGGCCGATGAGGACGGCTTCGTCGCCGCGCTCGAGAGCGCGGTCCGTGGCGGGGAGATCGAGCTGTTGCTGCCCGGTAGCGACGCGGCGTTGCTGGACATCTCGCGCGGGCGCGCGCGCCTCGAGCCCCATGTACGGATCGGGCTGCCGTCCACCGCCGACGTGTGGCGCTCGTTGGACAAGGTGGAGCTGACCGAGGCGGCGACGCGGTGCGGGCTGACCCCGCCGCCGACCATGGTCTGCCAGGGCGCCGGCGAGGCGCTCGCCGCGGCGGCCGAGCTGGGGTACCCCGTGGTCGTCAAGCCGCTGCGCTCGGTCATCGAGAACGGGCCGGTGCGCCGGCACTCGGGCAGCGAGCTCGCGGCCGCGCCCGCGGAGCTGGTGGCGATCGTCGACGGGTGCGGCGGCGAGGTCCTGGTGCAGCGTCGGGCGGTCGGTGCGCTGGTCTCCCTCGGTGGCGTGTTCGCCGGCGGCCGGCTGTTGGGTGAGGCGGTGTCGCGCTACAAGCGCACGTGGCGTCCGGGCGCCGGGAACGCCTGCTACTCCGAGACCATCGACGGGTCGCCCGAGCTGCGCTCACGCGTGTCGGGGCTGCTCACCGACCTCGGTTGGGAAGGGCTGTTCGAGCTCGAGCTGATCGAGCGCGCGGAGGGTGGCTGGCATGCCATCGACATGAACCCTCGGCCCTACGGTTCGATGGCGCTGGCCATCGGCGCCGGCTGCAACCTCCCGGCGATCTGGTGCCGGCACGTGCTCGGGCAGCCGGCCGACGGCGTAGCCGCTCGGGCGACGGCGGGTGTCCGTTATCGCTGGACCGACGCCGATCTGCGCCACGGGCTGTGGCAGCTGCGCGCGGGCCATCCGGCGGTCGCAGCGCGCGTCCTGAGCCCCCGCCGGCACGTCGTCCACGCCTTCGCGCGACGCGGTGATCCCGGGCCGGGCGTGGCCCGGGTGCTGGAGATGGGCACCGCGGCGACCCGGCGCGGGCTGGGCCCGCATGGCGCGAGGGCCCACGCCCGCGCAGGTGACTCGCGCCCCGTCACCAGCCCCACCCCCGCCGATCCCGCGGTCATCATCGGGGCCGGGCCGTGCGGCCTGGCGGTGGCGGCCCATCTGCGCGAGTACGGCATCCCCATGCGCGTGTTCGGCGAGCCGCTGGAGTTCTGGTCGCGGCGGATGCCTGAGGGCATGCTGCTGCGCTCGCGACGGCGCTCGTCGAACATCGCCGATCCGGCGCGGGCGCTCACGATCGCCGACTACGAGCGCGCCGCGGGTCGGGCGCTGCGCTCGCCGACGCTCACACGCGAGCAGTTCATCGACTACGGGCGGTGGTTTGCGCAACAGGTCGTCCCGGAGATCGACACCCGGCGGGTGAGCTCGGTGGCCCGGGACGGCGCGCGCTTTCGCCTGCGGCTGGCCGACGGCGAGGAGCTCGCGGCCTCCAGGGTGATCGTGGCCGCCGGCTTGGTCCCCTTCATGTACCGGCCCGAGCCGTTCGCGGCGCT
The DNA here is from genome assembly GCA_963708835.1 of uncultured Actinomycetota bacterium. Taxonomy (GTDB): domain Bacteria; phylum Actinomycetota; class Thermoleophilia; order Solirubrobacterales; family Solirubrobacteraceae; genus Palsa-465. Next base: position 1,806,682 of record CAVPUB010000007.1, read on the forward strand.
GTCGCCGGCGGTGATGTCGCACGCCTACGACCACGATTCACTCGACGGCTTTGCCGGGCGGCGCGTAGCGGTGATCGGGTCGGGCCAGAGCGCCCTGGAGTGCGCGGCGCTGCTGCACGAGCGCGGCGCCGCCGTCGAGGTGCTGGCACGCGCCGCGGCGGTGCATTGGCTCCCCGACGACACGCTCCCTGCCGTGCCCGCCACCGGGTGGTCGTGGCGGCCCAGCGTGCCCCTGCCCCCGACCGACGTCGGCGGCCGGTTCACGGGCTGGGCCGCCGCCACGCCCGACATGTTCCGCAGGCTGCCCGCCCGGATGCAGCCCGACGTGGCGTTTCGTTGCATCCGCCCGGCGGGGTCGGGCTGGCTGCGCGGGCGGCTCGCCGACGTGCCGATCTCGACCAGCGTCGCCGCCGCCGAGGCGGCAGAGCGCGACGGCGAGGTGACGTTGGTTCTGAGCGACGGCTCGACGCGGACGGTCGACCACGTGCTCGTCGGCACCGGCTACCGCGTCGACGTGCGGCGCTATCCGTTCTTGGACTGTGAGCTGGCGGCCTCGGTCGCGGTCGCCGGCGGTGGCTATCCCGTGCTGGGGCCGGGCCTCGAGTCCTCGGTGGCGGGCCTGCATTTCATCGGAGCCGCGGCGGCTCACAGCTTCGGTCCGATCATGCGCTTCGTGGTCGGTACCTGGTACTCGGCGCCCGCGCTGGCCCGCCGGGTCGCGGGACGGCGCCAGCCGCCGATCAGCTTCGCCTTCTGAGCGCCCGCCCGCGCAGTTGCGCGCGGCCTCGAAAATGCCCGCAGATGCCCAGGTATGATGCCTGTCCTGGGGAGTCTGATTGGCTCACGGGGACAACGTCGGAGGCAGCTGGTGACCGGTGTAGGCAAGTGGCAGGGACAAGGCGACGTGGCGTCGTCTCGCCCTGCCCGGCGCGAGCGGGCCGGGACGTAGCGGCATGGCCGGCGGCGATCCGGGGGGCCCGGCGCAGACACCGCAGATCGTCGGGCGCTACGAGATCCTGCGGGAGATCGGGCGAGGCGGGATGGCCGTCGTGTACGTCGCGCGTCAGCCCGATCTGGACCGGCAGGTCGCGCTCAAGGAGCTGAGCCGCTTCCACGCAGGCTCGGCTGAGTACGCGCACCGGTTCCTGCGCGAGTCGCGGATGGCCGGCTCGCTCAACCACCCCAACATCGTGACCGTGTATGAGTACTTCGAGCACGCCACGATGCCCTACATCGCAATGGAGTACGTCCCGCGGGGCTCGTTGCGGCCGTACATGAAGCGGCTCACCCTCGGCCAGATCGCCGGGGTCCTGGAGGGCGTGCTCGCCGGGCTCGCCCACGCGGAGGCGGCGGGAATCGTCCACCGCGACCTCAAGCCCGAGAACATCATGGTCACCGGGGACGGGCGGGTGAAGATCACGGACTTCGGGATCGCCCGCGCGACCCAGCGCGCCGGCACTCAGTACATGACGGCGACCGGCATGACCGTCGGCACGCCCACGTACATGGCGCCCGAGCAGGCGATGGCCGGCGACATCGGCCCCTGGAGTGACCTCTACTCCGTCGGCGTGCTCACCTACGAGCTGGTCGTGGGCCACGTCCCGTTCCACGACACCGATGCGCCGATGGTGATCCTCATGCGCCACGTCAACGAGCGCATCCCCGCGGCCGCGGAGGTCCGTCCCGACGTTGACCCCAAGCTGTCTGAGTGGATCGACAAGCTCTTGGTCAAGGACCCGCAGCACCGGACCCGCCATGCCGTGGATGCGTGGGAGGCGCTGGAGGACATCGTCGTTGGGCTGCTCGGGCCGCTGTGGCGCCGCGACGCGCGGCTGCTCGACGACCAGATCGCCGTCAGCAACGCGGTGCCGCTGACCCCGGCGCCGTTCGAGAGCCAGCCGTCGATCCGCACCCCGACGCCCGCGTCGAGCCCGGCCGTCGCCGACGACGACTTCGTCACGTTCGACCCGTCGCCCGCGGCCGAGGCGGCCACGCCGGCCACGCCGACGCCGCCGCCGGCAACGCCCCCGGTGCAGCCGCAGGCAACGCCGCCGGTGCAGCCGCAGGCAACGCCGCCGGTGGAGCCGGAGCCCGCGCCGCCGGTGGCGCCAGAGCCGGTGGCGCCCGAGCCGGAGCCGCCCGCGGTCCAGGCCCAGCCGGAGCCCGAGCCGGCTGCGCCGTCCGAGTCCGGATATGAGACGGTGGCCGGGTCCGAGGCCGTCGTGGCGCCCGAACCGGTGGCCGAGCCCCAGCCGGCCGCCGAGCCCGAGCCGGCGACGCAGCCCGGACCGCCGGTCGCGCCTGAACCTGAGCCCGCCGCGGCGGAACCCGCGCCGGCGCCGCCGCCGGAGCCCGAACCTGAACCGGAACCCGACCCTGCGGAGCCGGACTTCGTGACCTACGCGCCCGACGCGCTCGCGCCGGTGCCACCGCCGCCACCGCCGCCCGAGCCTGCGGTGCCCGAGCCCGAGCCGGTTGCGGCTGAGCCGGAGCCGGAGCCCGTCGCCGCGGAGCCAGAGCCCGCCGCGGAGCCGGAGCCCGTTGGCGCGGAGCCAGAGCCCATCGTGGAGCCAGAGCCGGTGGCGGCCGAACCCGAGCCCATCGCCGAACCGGTGCCGACCCCGACGCCAGAGCCCATTCCGACCCCCGTGGCGGCTGCGCGCCCCGAGCGCCAGGCGGGCGCCAAGGCCGGCCCGATCGCGGCGCTCGCCGCGGTGGCGATCGTGATCGGCGCTGCGATCGGCTTCCTCGTGGCGCCGAGCTCGCACAAGGCGGCGCCCAAGGCGCCCCCACTCAGCCAGGTGGCCTCCGCCGGGACCGGCGGCGCGCTCAAGCTCAACTTCCCCGCGGGCTGGCAGTCATCCAACGCCGTTCCGGCGGCGGCGTCGACGCTGAAGCTGGCCAACCCGACCACGGTCAGCCCCACGGGCGCGGCGGACAAGGGCGCCCTCGTGGTCGGCACCGCCGATTCCGTCGATTCCGACCTGTTGCCCGTGGGCTTCACGCACTCACTGGGGAGCCCCGCCCAGGGTGCGCCGGTGAAGCTCGGCTCCAACACGTTCATGCGCTTCGCCGACGTGGTTCCCTCGTCGACGTCGACCGCTCTCTCGGTGTACTCCATGCCGACGCAGCGGGGGACCGCGATCGCCGCGTGCGTGCTCCCCGCCTCGGGCGGCACCGCCTTCAACAGCACCTGCGAGGGCGTGCTCAAGACCCTGCGGTCCGCCGCGCCGGCGCTGCCGCTCGGGGCCAACCCCACGTACGCCTCGGCGCTGGGGAAGATCGTCAGCAAGCTCAACGGGACGCGCAGCAGCGCCGGTCACCAGCTGGCCGGCGCGAAGACCCAGAAGGCGCAGGCTGCCGCGGCCAAGACACTCGCGGCCGCCTACCAGCAGGCCGCCACCGCCGCCGCCAAGCTCCAGCCCGGCCCGGTGGGAGCCGATGGGAACCAGGCGATCGTCAAGGCGCTGCGCCAGCTTGCCAGCGGCTACGTGGCGCTGAACACCGCGGCCGCGCACAACAACAAGAAGGCGTACGCAACGGCCGGCGCCGCGATCGGCAAGGCCCAGACAGCGCTCAACGCAGGCTTCGCGCAGCTCCAGAAGGCCGGTTACACGATCGGCTGACCGGCCGTCGCCGGGATCAGCCCGCGTTCTGGCCCGCGCCGCCGCCGTGCGAGATACCGCCCGACGATCCCGAGGACGTGGAGCCGGCCGAGGTCGACGGCGGTGGCGCGCTCTGCGTCGGCGCGGAGCTCACCGCGGGAGCCGAGCTCTGGGTCGACGCCGAGGAGACGGAGGTGTTGGCCACCGACGAGCTTGACGTCGACGCGGGGGACGTGCTCTGGGTCGTCTTCGGCTTGGTCTTCGGCTTCGGAGGCGGGGCGTGCAGCGCGGGAACGGCGCCGGCGTTCGTCAACGGCGTGATGGTGGCGTGCGATCCGCTGGCCGAGCTGGACTGCGCCAGCGTCCCCGGCGGTGCGGCGGGCGGCGAGGTCTTCTTGATCGCGGACCCGATGGCGAATGCCGCTACGAGCCCGACCACCAGCGCGAGCGCTAGGAGCAGCCAGCGTTTACGTACGTCCTGACCCGTGGACGTCGCCGACATTGTCGCGACGTCGCCAGTGATGAACGAGCTTTCCATCCGATCCGTACCCCCGGTGTGATTTGCGACTTAATCGTAAAGCAGCTGTCCAGCGAATCAACGGGCTGCTAGATGATGCGCTCACGCACAGCCATCGCCACGGCCTGCGAGCGGCTCTTGACCCCCAAGCGGATGACGATGTCGTGCAGGATCGTCTTGATCGTCCGCTCGCTGTAGGACAGGCGCTCGGCGATCTCCCGGTTGGAGAGTCCGGCCGCAACCAGGCTGAGCACCATCTGCTCGCGCGGGGCGAATCCCGCGCTGTGGGAGGCCGTTTGGTCGCGCTGGCGGATCGGCGTCACCGAGCCGCTGAGCGTCCGCAGCGCGGGGGCGTCAAAGGCGAAGATCCCCGCCGCGACGGCGTTGACCGCGGCCAGGAGCGTGTCCGGCGTGAGCTGGTCGCGCGTCAGTGCGCCCCCGACGCCCGAGCCGATCGCGTCCAGCACGTCGGCGGTGCTGGCCTCGTGCATGCACAGCAGCACGCGTGCCCCCGTCTGCACGGCAATCTCCTGGACGAAGGCCATGGCGCCGCCGAGATCTGAGTCGAGCACCACGACGTCGGCCTCGGGCAACGCCTCGCTCTCCCACGCCAGCGCGATCGACGGCGCATGGTCCACGGCTTCCACGCTCGGGGCCAGCGACAGAGTCGTGCGCAGCCCACTCACGTAGATCGTGTCCCGGAACACGATGAAAACCCGCAACCGCCCCACCTCTATTTTGGCTTTAGTCCCGATCCGGCGTTACAGCACGCTAATCATATGGCCCCGGCAGCGCCGGCGCACGCTTATTCCTCCCGGCGCGCGACGCGGACGATGTGGTCTCCGGACACGACCACCTCATCGGGCTCGATCAGGACCTGGCGCCCGGCGGCCTTGGACCCCTGCTCGCCGGTCGCGAGGTTCATCTCGTACAGGCGCAGGATCTTCACGGCCTCCACGGCGTCAAAGGCGTGCATGATCGCGTAGAGCTCGCCCTGGTTGAGCGAGCGCCCAGGCGGCCACCCGCTCCCGACCGCACCGGGATTGCCTCCGATCATCGGATTGAGATAGGTGTAGAGCTGGTCGCGCACGTGGCGCTCGATGCGCTGCGTGGCGGCGCGCGGCGTCACCTGGAGGTTGACCACCACCGAGATTGCGCGAAACCGCATGGGGAGCAGTCGCACCGGCGTGCCCGGCAGCTTGCGTGCGTCGATGTAGCGCTGGATCTCCTCCAGGAGGAGCTCGTCGGGCGTGAGCTCCTCAAACGTGAGCCGGCGGTCGGCGGGATCCACGCGGGGCAGGATCCGCAGCGTCACGCCGGGCTGGTCGTCGACGACACGCAACGCCCGGGCCACTCGCGGCGTGGCCTCGGTGGCCAGGAACTCGTAGTCCTCCGCGGTGACGGCGCGATACCGGGTGCGGATCTGCAGCGCCGACCGCTGGCGCGCGGAGTCCAGCGACTCCGGGTCAACGCCGCCCAGCGCCGGGCGAGGATTGGTCACCGAGGCGACGCCGGGCAGCGCGCTGCGCAGCACGGAGATCGTGCCGGCGTCGACGTTGCCCGTCCGGCCGCCGCCGTGGCGGTAGCGGCACATGCGCAGGATCGCGCCCTTGGCCGGGATCGCGCCGTGCAGTGTCACGCCGCCCTCGGCGTCGCGCAGCTCGGGCCCGAGGCGGATGTGCCCGTGGACGAGGTCGATCCCGAAATGGCGGTCGCCCACGTCTGACCCGGCGAACGAGTCGACGGGCTCCCACGGCTCCCAGTCCCCGTCGCCGGTCTTGACCTCGAGCGTCTCGCCCGGAGCCAGGGAGAGGACGGGCTCAAACCGCGTGGCGAAGGTCTGGCCCGGGGTGCCGTCGCTGACGCCGATGGTCTCCTCGATCTCGACCGTCGAATGCTCGGCGCCGAGCAGCGCGCCGGTCGGGGCGGCCGTGATCTGGTAGATCTCGGGCGCCTGCGTGAACACCGCGGCCTCGCCGGCGATCCGTGTGGTCTCGGCGATCCGGCAGCGCAGCCAGAACAGGCGCCGGCCGGCGATCGCCTCGGTCCCGGAGCCCGGCGGGCACTGGACCTCCACCGTCCCCGAACCGTAGTTGAAGCCGCCGGTGAGGTCCTCCAGGATGTCGACCTCGGCCCAGCTGCCGTCGCCCAGGCTCACCTCCCAGCGCAGCGGCGGGTCGTCCGGCTTCACGCCGGCGCCGCGGGCCATCGAGGCCTCCATGGAGACGCGCATGAGCAGACGCGACAGGCTCTCCTCGAAGCCGAGGTACAGCGCATCCCCGATCTGCGGCTGGCGGCTGAACGGGATCTGGTCGGGCCCCGTGGGGTAGGCCACGCCGTCGGCCACGCCGATCTCCTTGGCCGCGCCGGCGCGCTGGACGAGGTAGGCGGCCGGGGGCAAGGGCGGGATGACGAACCTCTCGGAGGTGGCGAACACGATCGACTCCTGCGTGGCGGTACGCAGCGTCCCTGCCTCGGTGCCGGCGCGGATCTCCAACGGCTCGGTGGGGGGAGCGCTGAGGCGCAGCCGCAGGTCGGTGTGGGCGGCGGCAGGCCCGTCGAGCTCGATGCCCAGGAGATCCAGGAGCGCGACGTGGAGCTTGTCCGGCACCATGCCCAACCGCTCGACCGCGAGCCCCGTCATCCACGTGAAGAGCTCGATGAGGGCGGCGGTCGGGTCAGCGGCGCCGTTGACCGCCAGCTCCGGGCACAGCACCGCCACTCGGCGCCGCGCCTCGGCGACGAGCTCGCGGTGACCGCGTGCGTCCAGACGCACCGAGGAGAGCGTCACGCGGTCTCCTCGGCCGGGATCACGTAGAAGGGATAGACGAGGTTGTAGAGCCGGCTGGTGGCCAGCACCTTGTAGCTGATGGTGATTATCAGCGCGCCGTTGTCGGTCTCACCGAGGTCGAACTCGAGGCTGATGACCTCGATGCGGGGCTCCCACCGAGCCAGCGCGGTGTGGATGGCGGCCTCCATGTGGCCGATGAGCTCGGCGTCGATGGTGTCGAAGATGAAATCGTGGACCGTGCAGCCGAACTCGGGCCGCATCGGGCGCTCGCCAGGGGCGGTGCCCAGGATCAGCCGGATCGCCTGCTCGATGTCGGTCACGCCATGGGCCAGCGCCAGCACGCCGCGCTGGTCGGCCTGGAGGGGGAACGAGAGCCCGGATCCGATCAGGTCTGCCATCGCGTCCTCATCCCAGGCTGATCATCGGGCCGCTGACGGTGACGCCGCTGGGGCCGATCTGGATCGAGGATCCGCCGCACTTGATCGTCACCGACTGGGTGCCCTCGATCGTGATGTTGCCCATGTCGGCCTTGATGCTGATGTCGCCCTGTTGGCTCTCGATCGTGTAGCTCTGCTTGGCGGTCTCCGAGATGTTCTGGTCCGCGCTGACCGTGAGCGACTGCTTGGTCGTGAGGTTCATCGCGTCCTTGGCGGTGGCGACGATTTTCTGATCTGAGAGCAGGGCGAACGAGCCGTCCTGGCTCTGGGTCAGGTCGTCGCCGGGCAGATCGGTGCCGTTGAACAGTGAGCCCAGGACGTAGGGTCGGCGGGTGTCACCGTGCTCGAAGCCGACCAGCACCTCCTCGCCCACCACCGGGAGCATCATCACCCCCCGCGCGTTGCCCGCGCTCACCGAGGCGATCGGGGCCCACGCGCCCTCGGCGTCCGGCCCCAGCGACGGGTACTGGACCCGCACCCGGCCCATCTTGTCCGGGTCCGCGTTGTTGGTGACCAGTCCCACGACGAGCTGCGCGCCGAACACCGGAGCGCCACTCGCGCGGTCGCCGCCGAGCGACCCCAGCAACGTGTGCGACGGCGAGTTGGCGAAGTGCGTCTCGTAGGTAGCCCCGCCACGCAGGACGTGGGTCGCGGCGGCGACGCGGTACAGCCCGCTGAACTTCTGGCCCAGGCCGCTCACCTGCACGCACGTGCCGGCGCGAATGCTGGGGTTGCCGTCGCTGACGCCCTCGGCGGCGATGTAGCCGTTGGCGAGCTTGTCCAGCAGGGCCTGCGCCACCGCCTGACCCTCACTCTGGCTCGTGACGGGCTCGGTGGCGATGTGGATGTCCGCGCCGTCGAACGCGCTCGCCACGGTCGAGCGCTCGACGCCGATCCGCGCCACCTGTTCCGGGCTTGACACGGTGACGCCGATCGCTTGCTTGGTCTTGGGATCGAACGCGCCGAGCGTCACCTGCTGGGCCTGCTGGGTCGCGGTGACGCGCGGGCTGAACGACCGCAGCGTCTGGGGCCAGTCCAGCTCCACGGGGCTGTCGGCGTTCGGCTTACGGAAATACGCCTTGGTGTCCTGGACGACGAACTCGAACCCGACCCGCTCGGCCAGCCGCCAGATGAAGTCCCAGTCGGTCTCGTTGTCCTGCTGCATGAAGTCGTGGGGGTCGCCGGTGCTGTCGCACTGGGCGCTGAACCCCGCCTCGCCCAGCACCTTGGAGACGATGTCGCTGGTGGTCTGGTTCTGGAAGGTGCGGACCTTGCGGGCTCGGATCAGCGCGTGCGACCGGTCATAGCCGCGCACCATGAGCTCCACCCCCCCGGCGCCGAAATTGAGCTCTTGGGACACCACCTGGCCCTTGAAGAGGCTCGTGGTGGTCAGCTGGTCGCGCGCGCCCAGCTTGATCTCCAGCGACTTGCCGATGTCGAACGGGTGGGAGTCGATCGGTTGATCCTCGCCCTCGTTGCCCTTCTGGTAGACGACCGAGAGGGTGCACATGTCGGGCAGCCGCAGATAGCTGAGGATCCGGACCTCACGGATGCGCTTGCTCAGCGACTCATCGACCTCGCTCCCGTCGACCAGGATCGAGTAGAGGGCGACGTTGCGATCCGAGGTGGCGCTCACGTGTCAAGCCTCGGGATCGTCAGCGTGCGTCCGCGGCGCAGCGCGAGCGGGTTGTCGATGCCGTTGGCCTCGGCGATGGGGCGCCACCGCGTGGCGTCGCCGTAGGACTCGTAGGCGATGGAGTGCAGCGAGTCGCCGTCCTGGACGATGTGGGACCGCAGTCCGGCCGTGCCGCGCGTGGTGGGGTTCTGCGCCTGGCCCGGGGGCGAGGTGTCCTCCGCCTGGGCCAGCTCCAGGTCCACGAACGCGCGCATGGGATCCCCGTTGGGGTGAAAAAGCGCGTACTGGATCGAGATGGAAAGCGGCGCCGCCTTGGGGAGCTTGGTCGAGCCCCAGCTGAAGGTGACGAACTTCGGCGCGCTCCCGCCGCCGTGCATCGCCTTCATCAGCGCGTTGGCCTGGTCCTTGACGGTCTGGTCGGGGCCCTGGAGCGACGTGTCGAGCAGTAGCGTGAGCTTGTACGTCATCGGCAGGCCGCCGCCGAACTCGGGGTCGGGCCAGTCCTTGCTCTGGTTGGGCTTGTAAGTCCAGACGTTGGTCTTGGAGATCGTGTACGTCTCCGGGTTGAACGCGCACGTGATCGTGTCGCCGCCCTCGATAGCGAGCTTTGCGTTCTGGAAGCCTTGGGGAACGGGCATGTCAGGGCCCCAGCTTCAGGCCCGAGTGCGCGATCTCCAGCGTCTCGCCCCACGTCTCGGGATCGGCCGCGTTGGCGTGCAGGATCGGGCCCGACCAATGGATGGGATACGCGTCGGCGAACGTGAACTTGCGCAGGTCCCGGGACAGGTCGCCCTTGGCGGCGGTCAGGGTGACGCTGATCTCCTGGGTGTCGGCTTTCGTGTGCGTGGCCATGAACCACTTGAGCAGGTCCTCATCGCTGACCAGGCCCCAGGTGAGCTTGAGGTTGGGGTACCGCATCCGCCCGGGCAGCCGGTGGACGAAATCGTTGTTGCCCCCCTCCGCGTACTCGAGCACGTCGAACCACACCTCCAGCCCCTCGAGTCCCTTGAAGATGCCCATGAAGGACGTGTTGGCGCTGATGTTGGGGACTTCGAGGACGACGTAGTGGACGAACGCGGTCAAGGGGTCGACTTTCTAGAACGGATGGCTGATGAGTTGACCAAGCTGCTCCTGCTCCTCGCGCACACGGCGAAGCATCTCTCCGTAGATGAGCTCGGAGCTGTGGCCGCCGCCACCACCACCGCCGTCACCACCGCCGCCGGCTGAGCCCTGAGCGCCTCCGCCGGCGGCCGCGCCGACTGCACCAGCCGCCGCGCTCGCCGCGCCCGCCGCGCCCGAGGGCGCGCGGGACAGGACGCGAGTGGGCTGTGCGGGCCTGGGCGGCCTGGGGGCCGGGCGTGCCGGTGCCGGACGTGCCGGCGCCGGGCGGGACACGCTCGTCGCGCGCGAGAGCGCGCGTGGCGCGCTCGCAGCCGGGGGCGCGCCTCCAGTGGGCGCTGCCGCAGGTATCGCCGCGCCGGCCATCGCGGCCGCGGGCATCGCGGACTGGAACGCCTGCGGACCGCTCTCCGGCCGTGGGCCGCCAGGTGGGGGCGGCACCAGCTGGGACAGGAGCTGAGCCGTGGGCGACATCGTGGGACTGGGAGCCGGGGACGCGGGCGCCGCCGGGTGCTCGGGCGCGTGTGGCGTCGGGGCGGCGGACCGGGCCAGCGGCCGGATGGCGGCCGCACGCGGGCGACGGGCGAGGGTGAGCGGGGGGCGTGGGGCTCCGGGAGCCGGGCCTGGCGTGGGGTTCGTGACGGTCGGGCGTGTCGTGGCGAGAGCCGGGGGCGCCGCCGTGGTGGGGGCCTGGGCCCGGCGCGGGCGCACGCCGAGCGCGGTGCCGACGCGGCGCGCCAAGCTCGGCCGCGGGGTGGCGCGGGGAGCGGGGGAGGCCGGGGCAGCCGTGGCGCTCCGCTGCGGGCGGCGTGCCAGCGTCGCGGTTGCGCGATGGTGGGGTGCGGGCCGGGCGGGCGTCGTCGCCGGCGCGCGGCTGAGGCGCTGGCGGGGCGGACGTGAAGCCGGCGGGGGTGCGGCCATGCCGGCGGCCGGTGGGCGGGTGATGCGGACGGGGGCGGGTTTGGTGGTCTCGCGGGACAGTTGCGGGGGAGCCGGCCGTGGCGCGACCGGCGCGGTGGGCGCTGTCGCACTGGCGCGCGGCGGCGCCGTGGCTGGGGCTGGGGTGGGTGATGCAGCGGCGGGTGGCTGCACCGGAGCGGGGTCGGCGGCGGGCGCTGGTGTGGGTGCGGGCGTGCGCGCGAGGGATGGCCGCGGCGCGGACGCGAGCTCCACCGGCGGGCGGTCGGGCGCGGCGGGTGGCGCCGACGACTCGCTTACCGCGGGCCCCGGCTCCGGCGTCGCCACGGGCGCTTGGGCTGCCGGCCGGCGCCTGAACACGTCGGCGATGCGGCGCGCGAGCGGCCGGGCGGACGCGCGGACGGGAGCTGCTGACGGCGCGGAGGGGCGTGGCGCGCTCTGCCTGGCCGTCGGCGCGGGAGCCGCGGGCGCGGGAGGCACGGGCCGCGCGGCGCGCTCCACACGCGGACGTGGCGGGGTCCGGGGCGTCGCGGTCGCGCTGGGACGTCGGGCCAGCGCGGGTCGCCGGACCGCGGGCGCGGCGGGGGACGCGGGTGGGGCCGGCGACGCCGAGGGCGCCGGAGGCGCGGATGCGGTCGGAGATGCGGATGCAGCCGGAGGTGCGGGAGCGTTGCGTGGCGCGCCCTGCGTCGGCTTGCGATGCAGCGTCGCCTCGGTGACGGGCGTGGCCGCGGGTGGCGCGGGGGCAGGAGCTGGCGCGGGCGCCTGCTCGATGGGAGAGGGCGCGGGCGGGGGCGCCTCCGGCGGCGGTGAGGGCACCGGCTCGGCCGCCGCGGGCGGCACGGGTGCCCTCGCGGGAGCGGCGGATTCCTCCGCCGGGGCTGCGGGTTGCGCCGGCACGCCTGCGGGCTGAGCAGGCGACGGCGTGACCGGCGGAGGAGTCGGGGCGGACCGCTTGGTCGGGCTCGGGAGCGAGGACACCAGCGGGGCCGACGGTGCGGGCGGGGCCGGGGGTGCGGGCGGCGTGGGCCGGCTCGGCCCGCCTGTCGGTGCGCGCGGCTCGGGTTGCGCGGACGCGGCCGGCTGGGCCTGGGTGTCCGATGGGGTGGGCTGCGGCCCGGTCAGTGACCGGGGCGGGGGTGACGGCGAGGAAGGGGATGGCGACGGGGGTGACGGCGTCCGCGATGGCGCCGGCGCCGGTGGCGGCGCGGCTGGTCGGTCTGCGGCCGGCCGGCTGCTGAGGCGCTTGCCGGGCCGCCCGGCCGGCCGGCGTGGCGGCCCCGGAGCCTCGGCAGGTCGTGGGCCTTCGACGATGCGCGCGCCGCGAGCACCGGGCTGGGCGGGCGCTCCTGCGCGCGCGGGAGCGGGAGCGGGTGAATCCGTGGCGGGCGCCGCGGGCTCCGACGTCACATCGTGCATCGCGGTGGCGGCGCTGTCCTCGCTCACACGCGCCGGTTCGTCGACGCCTTCCTCGTCCGGCACATCCGCCGGGGGCACATTCGGCATCGCGCCCTGATAGACCGGCGTGTTGCCGCCGAACATCGCATCGAACATCTCGTCGGGCATGTCGTAGCGCTTCTGCATCAACGAACGGAAGGTCGCGGCCTCCTCGCTGAGCGGCTGCGCCGGAGCGGCCGGGCGCGCGGCGGGCTCCCCCGCGTCGGCGGGCAGGTTGCGTCCGGTCTCCCAGGTCGGTGCGGATGTGCTCGCCGCCGGCGACCACCTCGACGACGGCCGCGGCAGGCTGCCGGTGTCACCAAGCGGGTGCAGCTCGACGGGCGGCGCGATCCGCGTCGACGCGCTCAGCAGCTTCGGAGCGCGGCGGCGAAGGACGGCGTCGGCGACGCGCGCGTGCGAGACCGCACGCGCAGCCACGCGTTGTCCGAGCTCCAACCGACGCAGCACCTCCGGCGGTGCCCGGTGGCCTGCCGCTGTGCCAAGGTCCTCCATTCAGCTCCCCTTCTCCCCGATCCCTGTGAGTGCGTGGGCCTCGGCCAGGAAGCGCCGGCGGTCGGCGTGCTCGAGGTCGAGGATGGCGTCCAGTTGCCAGTGGAAGTGGTAGGCCAGTTCGGCCGCCTCCGACAGCAATTGCTCCGAAGACGGCCTCGTCATTCCCCCAGGCGCCCATCCTCTATGTCCGTGAGGTCTACCTCGAACCGGTGCGAGCACTCTGGGCACGTGACCACCCCGACCGCCTCTCCATCGCTGTTGAACCGTTCATACAGCCGCTGGAGATGGTCGAAGTCGGCGGCAAAGAGGTTCTCCACCACGGCCGGCGTCACCTCGGTGATGTCACCGATCCGCGTGACCGTCCGGGCCAGCAACAGGACCGTCAGATAGGCGCTGTTCTGGCGAACCTCGAGCTCCCGCAGCGGCTCGATCTCATCGCGAGCCGTCGCGAGGCGCATCGTGCCGACTCGATGGACCTCACCTGTGTCGTCGACGATTCCCCTTGGCAGCGTGAACTCGATCTGCGTCTGCATCAAACGAGCGGATCACTGCTCCCCGGTCCGCAGAGGGCCCACTTGTCGGCGTCGAGCGTCGCGGTGATCGTCAGCACGCCGTTGGAGCTGGCGTCCGACGGGGAGTGACTGAGCCCGGTGAGCAGCGCCCCCGTGCCGACCCACTGGAACAGCGGCTGACTTGTGCTGTCCATGAAGATCACGGTCACCGTGGCCTTCTTGTCAGTGATCGCCTTCGACGCGTCGGAGATCATGTTCATCCACTTGACGAGCACGTTGCCGGGATCCCACCCCTGAGTCAGGGTCATCGTCCCGTACGCCGGGTTCTGGACCGACGAGATGATCGTCTCCGGTTGCCCCTTGTCACCGTGGAAGATGTGCTTCGGGGCCTCGATCGACCAGTCAGGGGGACTGCACGAGCTGAAGAGCAGCTTTGCCATGTCGTCCTGGCTGGCGATCGGAGAGGAGCCCTGGATGTCCACCGTGATGTGGGTGACTGTCTGAACGGGAGGCAGGTCTGCGCCCATGATCTGTTCCTTTCGTGTCTGGTACTAAGAGGTCACTCTGCGACTTCGGCTCCGCCGCCGCCGGTGAATTGGCTGAGTCGGAAGATCACGAACTCAGCGGGCTTCACCGGGGCGACCCCGATCTCGCAGACAACCTGACCCGCCTCCACGATCTCGGGAGGATTGGTCTCCGCGTCGCATTTCACGAAATACGCCTGCGCCGGCGACGCGCCGGAGAGAGCGCCGCTACGGTGCACGCGGCTCAGGAAACTCCCCACATTCGTCGCCAGCTTGCCCCACAGCCGTTCGTCGTTGGGCTCGAACACGCTCCACTGTGTCCCGCTCATGATCGACTCGGCGATGAAGTTGAACAGCCGGCGCACGTTGATGTAGCGCCACTCGGGATCGCTGGAGAGCGTACGAGCGCCCCAGATCCTGATGCCGCGGCCCGGGAAGGCCCGGATGCAGTTGATGCCGTTGCGGTTGAGCTCACCCTGCTCGGCGTGCGTGATCTGGAAGGCCAGGCCGTTGGCGCCGCGGATGACCTCATTGGCCGGCGCCTTGTGGACCCCGCGCTCCTCGTCGGTCCGCGCCCACACCCCGGCGACGTGACCCGACGGCGGGACCCGCATCGGGCGGCCGGTCAGCGGGTCCATGACCTCGATCCACGGCCAGTACAGCGCCGCCATCTTCGAGTCATAGCCGGCAGTGTTCATCCGCCACTCCAGGACCTCCTGGGCGATCAGTCCGTCGGGAGTGTCCAGGATCGCCATGCGGTCGCCCATCAGCTCGGCGTGGGCGATCATCTTGCCCTGGAGGTCGCGCATCTCCGCGCCGTCACCGTTGAGGCTGACGATGTCGGGCATGATCAGCATCGTCACCTCGTCGAGCGCGGAGGCATTGCCCATCCCGCGCCGGGTGGCGACGTCGCCCTCGAAGTCGGCGGCCTTGACTTTCTCGACTGCGACCGACGGCACCGACAGCGTGTAGCTGCCGGGCGCCACGCGGACGTCCGGCAACGTCGCGCCGGTCTCCTCGATCTTGATCAGTTTGGAGGCGGCGTTGATCTTGGTGGCCACGAAGTTGCGGCCCTTCTTCATCGAGACGCCCTCGTACTCCTCGCTCTCCGTACCAGACGAGACGACCACCTTGTAGGTCTGGTCGCTCGAGTCCTTGCCCTCCTGGGCCGGCTCCTCAGAGACCTCGACCTTGACCGGCTCGCTGCCGGCGGTGAGGGACAGGACCCGGAGGGCCTCCAGGTCCTTGTCGGTGGCGGCGGGCAGCGCGGCCTGCGCCGCGGGCGCCCCGCGCTCGGAGCCGACGCGAATGATCCATGCGATCGAGCCGCCGTTCTGGAAGTAGCCATACACCGCATGCGCGGTGTACGAGCCCTCCATGAACGGGCCGTTCTCTGGGTGCTGCGGGTCGGTGTAGATGTTGGAGAACTGTGTCCAGTTCGAGATCCGCATCGGCCTGTTGATCGGTCCGCCCGGCAGAAGCCCGACGAACGCGGCCACGGCGGTCGCGACGCCTTCGATGGGCTTGTTCCCCGACGAGACTTCCTCGACGTAGACGCCCGGAGTCAGGTATGTGGGCATGTCACTCCTTGAGAGCTAGCGATGACGTTGAGCGGGTTGGGCCTATAGGGGCGTCGCCCGATGCGGGCGCCCGCCACACGTGTCGCCCCCAAGCGCAGGTATCTCGAAAGTCCGGTCCCCATCCCCGTTGCCTTACTGCACAGATGGACCCCAATCCTAAGCATTGACGGCGCCCGCGTCGGGAAGCTTTAAGGGCAGCCGCGCGACAACGGCTGCCCGAACGGGCAGCCCGAACGGGCAGGGTCAGCCGGGCTCAGCTGCGGCCGGAGCGCTTGCGCGGTGCCGCCGCCACGAGATCGCAGCGCCCGCCGGGCACCGTGATGGTCGCCTTCGCCTCGCGCCCGTCGGCGGTGCGCGCCACCACGTCGTGCTTGCCGGGGGCGACGCGCGCGAAGGTGAAGCGTCCGCTCTGGTCGGTGGCGGTCCACCGGCCGGGATCGGGCAGGGCGATCCACGCTCCCTCGAGCGGTGCGCCGTCCTCGTCGGTGACCGTGCCGCCGATGCGGTGCAGCTCCTCGAGCGTCGCGGCGCGCGGCCCGTCGGTCTGGAGGGTCCGGATCGTTGTGGTGCGGACCTCGGGCCCGCGCACGAACGTGGCGCCGGACTCGACGACGATCTGCACCACGTAGTCGATCGACGCCTTGTACTGCCCGCCCACCGACGTCCAGAAGTCAGCCTTCTCCTCGCGCGGCCGCCCGACGGATGTCTCGGCGCGGGCGAGCGTCGTGCCGGCGTTCTCGGCGATCACGTCGGAGGGGATGTCGGTATAGGAATACAGGACGGCCAGCACCTGCGAGAGCAGGCGGTGCTCGTCCTCGACGGCCTTCGTCCACGCGGTCACCGCGTAGGTCAGCTCGAGCTGCAGCGGCGGGTCGGAGATGACGGCCGTCCCATTGGTCCGGCGCTCCGACGGCGTGGCCGCGGCCCGGTCCAGTGCCTCTCGCATGTCGTAGAGGAAGAGATCCACCGTCGGCCCGGTGAGCTTGCCCGACCACTCCTTGGACGGAGCGTCGAACGCGATCTCGACACCCTCGAACCCGTGCTTGTCGAGCTCACGCTTGAGCAGCGCGCGCAGCGCCTCGTCGAGGTCCGCGATGGCCGTGTTGAGAGGAACATCGACGACGCGCGCCATGAGTGCCACTGTAAAGGCTCAGGGCGTGCGGGTGGGTTTCTCTGCGCTCACTAATCGTCAGCCGCGGTGCGGTGCAGATAGGCGTCAACGGCCGCGTAGGAGCGCAGCTCCGGATAGTCGCGCGCCGGGATGCGGATGGTGAATGCCTCCTCGATCAGCGCGACCAGGACGACGGCCCGTAACGAGTCCCACTCGGCCACGGTGTTGACGCTGGCCGATCCGATCTGCTCGGGTCCGAGCTCGGGAAAGGCCGCGGCGAAGCATCCACGGAGCCTGTCGTCCTGCTTCGTCATGGCCCGCCGTCGACCACACGGTGTACCAGTGGCGGCGCGCTGCGTTCAAAGCTCTCACGCGTGAGGCGCAGTTCAGCCTGCGGCTCATGCCCGGCGAGCGACGCCAGGAAGGCGCTGACCGCGAGGTTGCGCCCCGTGGGTTGAAAGTCGACGGCGACCTCATGGGTGGCGAACCGGTCAAACACGTGGCGCAGCGTGTGATGCTCCACGCGCCGGGCGAAGGCGCGGCAGCTCATCGCCCACGTCGCGATCGACGGCCCCGTATCGCTGCGGGTGACGAGCAGCGCGGCGATCAGTCCCAGCACGCCGTAGCGATCCGCGTAGGTCACGGTCACCAGCTCGCCTCCTTGGCGGGTCGCCCTGGCCAGGTCGGCCGCCGTGACCCGCCGTCCGTTGAGGTTGAACTGGTTGGTCTTGCCGATGAGCTCGAGTGCGCGTGACGCATGCGCGGTCCCGTGATGGAACTCCACCGTGCCGTCGACCCCGGCGAGGAAGTCCGCAGCGCCGTCGGTGCCGGCCTGGTCGCGCTGCAGGACCTGCGAGGCGCGGATGCTCCCCAGACGCAATGCGTCCTCGGCCGACAGCTCGTCCTTGCCGAAGAGCGCCCGGATCCGCGTCAGGAATGGCCAGATCCCATCTTCATCCACCGGGGGCGCCAGGGTGAGCAGCCCGGGAAGGCGTTCGTGGGCTTCGTCGCGCTCCAGGGGGCTGTCGTCCACGAACACCGCTCCGTCCGCGGTGATGTTCCAGACGGCGAGGATCCGCTCGATCGCTTGGGACTTGGCGCCCCACTCGACCTCCACGGGGTAGAGGACATCGGGCGCGACGAGCAGGTCGGGGCGGCCCAGCGCCTCGTGCACCAGGCCGGGAGCGTTGCGGCTCGCCACTCCGATGAGGACCCCGGCGCTGGCCAGCGAGGCGAGCAGCTGTTGGTAGAGGCCGTGCCGATGGTCAGCCTCGGTCCACGAGACCTCGTGGGGTCCCGCCTCGTCCAGGAGACCCGCCCACAGCGTGTCGTCGAGGTCGGTGATCAACCCCTTGCGGGGCGCGGGCGCGCACAGCAGGTCCGTCAACAGGGCCGCCACGGACGAGGCGTGGTCAAGCGCATAGGGACACCCGGTGGTCAGCTCGGCCTTGACATCGCGCCGGGTGGCCGGCGGCGACAGGGTGTCCAGCCGCTCCAGGCTGGCCATCGAGACCCCGGTCTCGTCCGCCAGCCGCAGGGCGGTGTCGGCCACCAGACGCCGGAGCGCGAGCTCGTGCGGGCCGCTCTGTCCCGGAGGCTGAGGGAAGAGCGGCGGCAGCGGCAGCGTCGGCATGACGCAGACCACCCGGCAACCGCGGGCGGCGGCCGCGACCGCGCGCTCCAGCCGTTCCAGCGCCGCCTGAACCCCGGCCACGATCTCGTCGAGCTGGTCGGCGCGCCAGCCCCCGAGCCGGCGCAGCCCCAGGCGGGGATCGAGGTCGGCCCATTCCACCACGACCGCAATCGCATCGACCGCCGAGCCGCCGACCCGTTCGGTGTTCCCCACCAGGTCGTCGAACAGCCCGGTGCTCACCCGGACCGGCACCGGTCGCAGCCGCTCGATCAACTCGGCCGTGAGAAACGTCTCGAGATGCAGCGCCTCAAAGCCGCAGGCCAGCCCGACGGCGAACGGCTTGCCCTCGTCGCTGCCGGAACGCTGCACGATCTCCAGCGCGCGCGCCAGTTTCATCAGACGACGTCGAGGTAGAAGCGCTCGACCGGCTGCACCGAGCCGGGATCGGACCACAGGGTCAGGTAGGCGTGCATCGTGTGCGGTGAGGGCACCAAGCCCGCGGCCAGAAACGGCCGCATGTCGGCGTAGCCCATCACCGGGACCACGACGTACCCCGCGCCGTTGCGGGCCGCCTGCCCCATCAGGTCGGCGAGCAGCCTCTGGCGCGCGGCATCGCGCGCCGACTCCCACAGGACGTCGTCCACCACCAGATAGCGTGAGCGGGCGGCGTCGGCCACGGTGGCGACACTCCCCGTGAGGACCGCGTCACCGTCGCCGGCCGCGAGCGAGCCGGCCCTTGCCAGCTGCCACTCCGCCTCGGCAGGGCTCCATGCGCGCCACAGCCGAGGCCGCTTGTCGTCGCGACCGCGCTCGGCGTCGGCGGCGGCCGCGTCGATCAGCCGGCGCGCGGCGACAGGCTCGCCCGCCCCGGGCACGACCGCGCGAGCGGGCTCCAGCCTCCCGACCAGGTAGGAGAACGACTTGACGCTCACCAGCGGGAGATCGAGGAGGCGGCAGCCGGTCTCGATCATGCGGTGCATCGCCTCACCGTCGGAGCAGTAGTTGACGACGCCGTCGTACCCGGCCTCGGCAGCGCGTCGCATGAGCTCGCTCCACACCACGATGCCGTAGCCCGCCGCCTTCTGCGCGGGGGCGACGGTGAGGAACGTCGAGATCAGGATCCGCCGAGTCGCGCCGGCCACCTCCACGTCCCGGGGCAGGCCCGCGGCGAAGGCCACCAGTCCATCGTCGGTGTAGATGGCTGGGGTGGGTGCCGCCTCCGCGCCGGGGTAGCCCAGCCAGCCGGTGAGCAGGTCGGCCGTGTAGAAGTACGGGGCACTGGGGCCCTCAGCCCACGACGCGCGCATCACCGCGGCGAGCTCCTCATAGTCGCCGCGGAACTCCTCCACCTCTTCGGCCGCGCGGCGGATCGTGTCCGCGATCTGAGTCATGGGATCACTGGTGCTCGGCCGTCGCCGGGTCTAGGATTGCGCACATGGCCGAGCGTACGCGCTCAGAGGCACCGGGGACCAAGCCTGCGGAGGGCTCGCGGAGCGAGGCCCCCATCGCACGCCACCCCGCGGCGGCCGGAGCGCTCGCACTCCAACGCGCGGTCGGCAACCGAGCCGCGACGCAGGTACTTCAGCGGTGGGCCGCCCATCCTGACAAGGACAAGAAGGGCGTCCTCATGCCGGACGAGATGGCCGCCGAGTTCAGCCGTTTCAACCCGCCACTGAGCAAGTAGCCCCCGCGCCGACCGGCTTGTTCAGGAGGTGCAGGCGACGGGGGCTCGGGTCCCGGGTGGCATGCACAGGAATGACTCCTTGGGCAGCTTGCCGGCCAGGACGGTGAAGCGCACGACCTCTCCGACGGTGTTGGCGGCGGTGATCTGCAGGTCGACGGTGCTGCCGACGTTCAGGCGTCGTTGCTTGAGCGCGGGGGCGACGTCGAGGCTGCCGTGTTTGGGCGCGGCGAACGATTTGTGGGCGAACGGGCACCCGCCGCCGTGGCAGACGACCGTGACGTGTGATTTGCGGGGTAGGCCGGAGAGCTTGAGCTCGGTGGCGAACGCGAAGGTGTTGCTGAACGCCCACTGATAGGCCGGGGTCACGTGGAGCCGCGCGTAGCTGAAGGTCATCGTCCTGCTCGTGGGAGCCGACCCGCCGACCTGGACTTTCACCGGCAGCTTGTAGAACTGGGTGAGCAGCCGCATCCCCGTCGCGTTGAGCTTCAAGTGCGTGGTCGTCGTGCGACCGGTCGCCACCCGGAAGCTCCCTTTGCCGACGACCATCCTCTTCGTCACCTGCTTGGGCTTGCCCTTCGACTTCGTGGGCTTGGGCTTCTTCCCCACGGCAGCGGACACCCCGATCAAGGACTTCCCGGCTGAGGTGACCCGCACCGTGAGCGTGATCGGCCCCGAGCAGACGCTCCCCGGCACGCCGCCACTGCAGGCGAGGCTGAGCGCAAGCTTGGGCCCCACCGTCGCACCCTTGCTGATCGTCGTGGCCATCGCGCGCGCGGTCTTGAATGTCTGGTCGCTGGTCGTCGTCGTGCCGTCCCCGTTGACGGCCACGATGTTGAAGTGGTAGGTGGTGTTGGGCTTAAGTCCGCTCAAATCGGCTTTGAAGGCCACCGGTGAGACGCCGGCGCCGATGTCCTGGACCGCCGGGCTCGAGCCGTACGCGGTCGTCGTGCCGACATGGACCGTCACGGTGGTGTCGCGTGGTGTGAGATTGGGGTTGATCGATGCCGTGACCGTCGCGGTCGTCGGCGACGCGGGCGTCCCGGCGACTGAGGCGATCCTGGGGGGCGCGAACTCATAGGCGCCCGTATCGCACGCGCCGCCCTGTGGGCGGGCGACGCCGCGTTGATCGGACGTGACCGGACAGGCGTTGCTCGGGACCGCGTCGATCGCCGCGCTTCCGGGCAGGAGCGCCGAGTCTGGCTCGGCCCGCCGTTGTTGGCCAGGGCCCCGAGACCGGGGTCGACGTTGCGGCCGGGGCAGGAGTTGTCACCGGAGACGATGTTGCTCCCCAGGTCGGCAATCGGGTTGCTCCCGGGCGAGGTGCAGTTCTCGCGCCGGCGCCCCGGTGTTGCCGGCGATGATCGAGGCTGTCTCGGTCAAGGGCCGAACGCTTGCGATGTCGACCGCCCCCGCGTTCGCCGCGGCGACGTTGCCCGTGATCGTGTCGAAGCTCAGCTGCACGAGGCCCAGGCCCCCCTGGTAGATCGCGCCGCCGCTGCCGCCGGTGCCCGATGCCGTCCCACCGGTCCCGCCTGGGGACGCCACGTTCGCGACGATCGTGTCGTTGGTGAACGTCACGGTTTGACTGGTCGCGTCGTAGACCCCGCCGCCCTGACCCGCGCTTGAGCTTGGCGTCCCCGAGCCGTTCGCGGCGCTCATACCCGTCCCGCCCGTGGCGCCCTTGCCGCCGGCCCCGCTGCTGTTGCCGCTGATCGTCGAGTTGGTGATCGACATGGTGCCCTCGTTGAGGATGCCTCCGCCGCCACCGCCCGAGCCGGAGAAACCGGCATTGCCCCCGGTGCCGTTCGCGGTGGCGTCGCTGCCGGCCCCCGCGTTGCCTCCGCGGCCTGATGCGTTGCCGCTGATCGTGGAGTTGGTGACCGTCAACCGGGCGCCGTTCTCGTTGAAGATGCCGCCGGCGTAGCCGCCCTGGCCGCCGCTGCCCCCGTTCTGCGCCCGCGCTCACGTTCCGAACCGGTCCCGCTGGCGCCCGGTCTCCGTCAGCCGCCCGCCCCGGCGTTGTTGTCGCTGATCGGTCGAGTTCGTGATCGTCAGCGTGCCGGAGTTGTCGATGCCGCCGCCGCAGCCACCGCTTCCGCCGCGTCCCGGCCCGCCGGGTGGGCAGCTCAGGTGGAAGAAGAGCGAGGGAGAACGGCTGCGTGCGCTCCGGCCAGGCCGCGTTGCCCGTCACCGCGGCGTGGTCGAGCGTCAACGTGCCCGCGTTGACGATGCCTCCGCCGTTGTTGCCGGGCCTGCGGCGGGCAGCTATCGGAGATGCCGCCGCCGAGCACCCGTCGCGGACACGCCGGACCGCCCTCCGGTGATCGTGACTCTGGCTCATCGTCACCTGGACGTTGGTGGCGACGTTGAAGACCTGGAAGCTGTTGTCGCCGTCGATGGTCGTGCTCGCCGCGCCCTGCCCGTTGATCACCGTGTTGGCGGTGATCGACAGGCCGCCGCCCGTCTGAGCGTGTAGTGACCGGCGGGAAGGGTGATCGTGGTCGTCCCGGACGCAGCCTGCGGCGCGCACCCGGGCTCGGCGTTTCCGTCCGCGTACAGCGACGGCCTCGCGCAGCGAGCACTGGCCCGCCGTGGGTGCGTCGGACGTCGTGTTGACGCTGACGGTCGTGTCGGCAAGCGCGGACGCAGCGAAGACGCCCAGCAATCCGCAAGCCACGAGCGCCACCAGCGCGCGTCGCCCGACCAGCAGCACCTGCCCACAGGGTCCCGGTCCCATTGTCATCCCGCCTGAGGCGATCGTACCGCTGCCGCGCCGTTTTGGCGAGTGCTTGGGTCGCGCTTTTCAGTCCGCTAACGGGCGCAGGCGGTCGGAGTGTGCGCGCCGGGCGGCAGGCACTGGAAGGTCTCCGTCGGGGACTTGCCGGACACGATCGTGAAGACGACCACCTCGCCCACCTCGTTGGGCGCCGTGATCTGGATCGTGACGGTGCTGTGGGGGCTGAGGTGGCGTTTCTTGAGCGCGGAGGCGAGCGCCAGCTTCCCGTGCTTGGGAGCCGAGAAGGTCTTCTTGCCGAACGGGCAGCCGTGCCCGTGGCAGAGCAGCACGACCTTCGAGCCCTTGGGCAGGTGGGTCACCGTCAGCTCGATCGCGTAGCTGAACGACTTCTGGAACGCCCAGGTGTAGGACGGCGAGAGGCTGATGACGCCGTACTTGAAGGTGACCGTCTTCTTCGCCGACGCCGTGCCGGTCAAGGTGAGCGTGGCGGGCAGCTTGTAGCGGGCCGTCAGCAGCTTCTTGCCGGTCGAGTTGAGCGACAGCGTGACCGTCGAGCTCTTGCCGGTCGGGATCGAGTAGGAGGCCGAGCCGATCGTCTCGACCTTCGTGACCTTCTTGGGCGGCCTGGGCTTCGGCTTGGGTTTCTTCTTCTTGGCGGTTGCGGCGACCCCGACGATCTTCGAGCCCTGCGTCGTGACGTGCGCGGTGAGCTTCGCGGTCCCGGTGCAGCGTTGGCTCGGAAGGCCCTGGCACGACAGCGTCAGCGTCACCCTGGTCGGCGCGACCTTGGTGGAGGTCAGCGAGGCGGCCAGCGCCGGCGACACGGCGACTGCCGTGCTCGCCGTGGGCACGGTCGTCGTGAGCAAGGGGTAAGTCGCGATCTCCTCGCACGAAATGTGGTGGCCGGCATCGGAGGCCGGCACCGCCAGGGTTTGGCTGGTCGCCCCGGAGATGAGGCTGCCATCGAGGAGCCAGCGAAACCCGTCGAATCCGAACTCGAACGTCGGCAGCTGCCCGGCCCACGCCGAGAACGTCGCGGCCTGGCAGGTCAGGGTCTGCCCCGACTGTGGGGTCCCCGTCACCGCCGGGGCGCTCTGTACTGCCGCCGGCGCGCCGACCCCGACCCGGCCCACGTTGGAGACCGGGTTCTCGCCGAACCAGACGTTGCCGTCAGCGCCGGGCGCGGCTCCGATCGGACCAGAGTTGACCGTCGGCGTGGCGAACGACGTGATCGCCTTCGTCACCGGGTTGATCGACGCGACGGCGCCGGGGTTGCGCGCTCTCGGTGAACCACATGTTTCCGTCCGCGCCGGGGACGATGACCAGCGGGCCGGCGACCGGCGTCGCGGTCTCGGTCATCGTCGCCGGGCTGGATGGAGCGAACACCGTGACCTTGTTGGTGGCCTGCTCGGTGAACCAGAGCGTGCCGTTGGGCCCGGGCGCGATCGCGTTGGGCGCGCTGGACGGGGTCGGAATCGTGAACTCGTTGATCGCGTGCGTGGTCGGGTTGATCTCGCCGATCTGGTTCTTGTTCTTCTCGGTGAACCAGATGTTCCCGTCCGGCCCTGCGGCGATCCCGAACGGCTGGCTGTTCAGGGTCGTGACCGTGAACTCAGTGATCACGTGCGTGGCCGGGTTGATCTCCGCGACCTTGTTGACCGCGCTCTCCGTGAACCACACGTTGCCGTCGGGCCCAGCGACGATCGCAACCGGTGCGCTGTTCGGCGTCGGCGTCGGGATCTCGGTGATTGCGTGCGTGGTCGGGCTGATCTCGCCGATCCGCCCAGGATTGGCGGACTCGGTGAACCACATGTTGCCGTCAGGACCCAGGCCCACCCCGAGTGGAAGGCTTCGGTTCGGTGGGCGTGGTGAACTCCGAGACTGCGCCCGTGGTGGGGTTGACCTCCGCGATCCTGCCTTCCAATGAATCCTCGGCGAACCACAGGTTGCCGTCCGGGCCTGGTGCCATCCCGACCGGGAAGCTGCTGGCCGTCGCCGTCGGGAACTCCGCTATCTGACCCACCGGCGCGGCCAGCGTGCTCCCGCTCAGCAGCAGCCCAACGATGAGCGCCGCGGGCACGATCCATCGCCATTTCCCCAGTCGGATCACCTGTTCTCCCAGTCTCCGGGGGCCTACCGTATCGCCCGGAGGGGCCTGCACCAATTGGCGGTCCGTTAAGCCTCAGCTTTGCGGCCGACGTCGCGCACCATTGCGTGGAAGCGGTCGAAGTCGCTCTCCAGGGTCAGGCGGCCCTGCTTGCCGTACTCCTGCGCCACCGCGCGCACGAGATGGCGCATCTCGATCTGAGAGCCCTCGTCGGCCGCCCGGAACGCGGCCGCCAGCGAGCAGTTGCGGATCGCCCCGCCCGACAGCTTGAAGCGCTCGGCCAGGAAGTCGAAGTCCACGTCGTCGGCCATGGGGGCGGCCGCGGGGAGCACGAGGCGCCAGATGCGGCGGCGGTCCTCGGCCTCGGGGAACGGGAAGTCGATGAGGAAGTCCAGGCGCCGCACGAACGCGTCGTCGATGTTGCGGCGGAAGTTGGTGGCCAGGATGACCGCTCCGGGGTAGGCCTCCATGCGCTGCAGCAGGTAGGCGACCTCGATGTTGGCGTAGCGGTCGTGCGAGTCCGAGACCTCGGAGCGCTTGCCGAACAGGGCATCGGCCTCGTCGAAGAAGAGGATCGCGTTGGAGCCGTCGGCGGCGGTGAAGATCCGCTCCAGGTTCTTCTCGGTCTCCCCGATGTACTTGGAGACGATCGTGGCCAGGTCCACGCGGAACAGATCGAGTCCGAGCTGTGCGCCCAGGACCTGGGCCGCCATTGTCTTGCCGGTGCCCGACTCGCCCGCGAACAGGACCTTGAGCCCCTGGGTCCGCGACACGGTGACCTCGTAGCCCCACTCCGAGAGCACCTGGTCACGGTGGCGCAGATATGCCGAGATCGAGCGCAGCAGGTCGAGCTGGCGCTCGGGAAGGACGAGGTCGTCCCAGCTGTAGGCAGGGTCCAGGTGCGCGGCCAGTTCGCCCAGGCGCGACGAGGACGCATGGCGGGCCCCGAGGTCCAGATCGCCGGCCAGCGGCATCTCTTCGCCGCGGGAGCGGGCCGTGAGCAGGCTCACCTCGGCGGCGGCGCGGATCTGCTCGACCGACAGCCGGAACTTCGCGGCCACCTCGCTCGCGTCCTCGACGCCGGTGTAGTCGCTCCATGCCCGCCCTCGCTCGGCGAACGAGGGGTGCGGCACCTCCACGATCAACGCCGGGCGGTCCGAGAGGGCCGCCGCCTCCCGACGCGACGCACAGAGGAGGACCAGCCGCTCGGGGCTGTCGTCGATGGCGCGCAGAAGCCACGTCCGCTCGGTCGGCGTCAGGTCGGCTACGTCGTCGATGCACAGCCGGCCGCCGGCGAGCACCGCGGCGAGGCGGGCGTCGGCCAGCGTCTCTGGCTTATCCAGTTCGCGAGCCGGAAGCAGCACCACCGGCGTGCCCGCTGCCGCCGCCACGACAGCTCCGGCATCAGGGCCGCACACGATCAGCGGCAGTCGCGTCTGCGCCGCCAGGAGCGGCGCGATGTCGGCGACCGACTCCGCGCGGCCCAGGGCCGGCTCGGCCTCGATCTGGCGCAAGTGGATCCCCGCCGCTGCGCTGCCCAAATCACCGGCCCCCAGCAGGAAGGCCACCAGCCGGTCGGCAACCTTGATCGGGCGGTCGGCGAGCGTCGCGGTGGCGTCCGCGGCCACGAGCCGGATCGCCCCACCGGTGGACAGGCGGCTGCCCGGTTCAAAGCACGAGAGGACGTCGGCAGGGTGCACTCCCTCGCCCGCCAGCAGCTCGGCCGCCAGGCGGGGACTGGCCAGCCGCCGGGTGACGTCATCCTGAAGGTAGGCGTACAGCCGTCCATAGCGGGGCTGCAGCTCGGGGGCCGCGCAGAGGGCCAGCACCGAGCTGTCCAGCGCGTCGAGGCCGAGGCGGGCGACGGCGTCGTCCAGCCGTGCCCCCGGCGTCGGCGTCCCGGGCTCGGCGGCCAGCGACACCGCCTGCTCGTCTGAGATGTAGAGCCCGCGCAGCGAGTCGTTGGGGTCATTGCCCGCGGCCACGGCAGCCTGCACTGCGGCCTGGACGCGGCCTTCGAGAAACTGAAACCAGTTCAGCGCGGTCCCGGTCGCCGTCACACGCCCGTGCCCGTCAGCCGAAGTTCCGGGCGGCGGCCTCGGCCTCGCGTTCGAGCGTGTCGCTCGGTTGCGAGACCATCAGCGGCCCGGAGTTCGGTGCCCCCCGCTGCTGCACGACGTGGGCCAGTTCGTGGGCGAGCAGCTCACGCCCTCCGGACGAGTCCGGCCGGTACTCCCCAGCCCCGAAGAAGATGTCGTTGCCCACCGTGAAGGCGCGGGCCGAGACCGCGCGCGACAGCGCGGCGGCGTGGTCGTCGTTATGGACCCGCACGTCTCCCAAGGACTGGCCGTAGGCCCCGCCGACGTGGTCGGCGACGCCGGTGTGCAGCTGGTTGCCGCGGCCGCTCGCGGCCGCGATGGCGGCCTCGACGTCGGGATGGACGAGTCCGCCGGGGAGGATGCCCTCGCCCTCGCGCATCTGCGTGATCGCGCGCGAGAGGCCACGGTTGCCCACAGCGGAGCCCAACCGCGACACCGCCGCCTCGGGCCCGTCGCGGCGTACCGCGGGCGCCGGGCCGGCCGGCACCACGTGTCGCTGGCGCTCAAAATCGGGCGCCACCGAGCGCAGCTCATCCTGGTCCACGAGGCGAGCATAAGTCCGCCACGCCGAGACCGCAAGGGTCTTTACCGATGCACCTCAATCCACTACCCTCGGAGGTGGACTGCGGCACTACCGGGGGAACAACGACGGCACCTTGGCGCAATGCGACATCTGCGCTAGTTCAAGTGACTTGAACGGTCCCCTTGTTGCCGGGACTGGAAATGCTGATCACGCCTCCCCACGCGCACATCGTCGTGCAGCCGCTATGCAGCGCAGGCTGACCGTCGACCATGACCTTGGTGGCGCCCGGCGTCCACGGCGACGTGGTCACGGGGACGCAGGGGGCGGGGGTGAACGCGCCCAGCTTGGCCGCCGTGGCGGCGGCCACCGTGGGATTGGACATCGTGCCGCACATCCCGAAGGTGGGGATGTTGACCATCGGGGCGAACGCCTGGATGTTGGCCGCCGGCGTGTCGCAGGTGACCGGCGTGCCCATGGGGATGACCGCCAGCGGCACCGGGACCGGCGGCATCGCGAAAGAGCACGTGATCATCGCTCCGTTGCTCACCAGTGGCGGCATGACGTGCGACTGTACGCCCGCCGCCCGTTGGTTGCAATGGAGAGCCAAACGACCTAGGGACCACTTTGCTGCCAGAGATCCTTCTCGATGACGTCCGCTTCCAGGAGCTGGTCTCCGAGGCGCGCACGCGCATCGTGCGCCATGCGCCGGAGTGGACCGAGCACAACGTCTCGGACCCCGGCATCACGCTCATCGAGCTCTACGCGTGGCTGACCGAGCTGCTCGTCTACCGCATCAACCGGATCCCCGAGCGGCTGCACTTCGGCCTGCTCGCCCTCGTGGGCGTCGAGCCTCGGCCGCCCGAGTGCGCCAGCGTGCCCGTGCGCTTCATCATCGACCGGCCCGGCGGCGGCGCCGTGGTCCCGGTCGGGACTGAGGTCGCGTCACCGCGCACCGCCGGCAGCGAGTCCGTGGTCTTTCAGACCGCCGTGGAGCTGGTGGTGCCGCGCGAGTGCAAGCTGGCCACCTACGGCATCGAACGCAAGGGCGCCAAGACCCAGCTGGCCAAGGACCACCGCCCGCCCGAACCGCTGCAGGCGCCCTTCGGCAGCCCGGCTGCCGCCGGCGACGCGCTGCTCCTCGGCTTCGACTCGCCGATCGCGGGCCTGGTCATCCGGCTTCGGATCGAGTCATCGCGCGCCGAGGGATCGGCGAACCCGGGTGACCCGCCCCTGCAGTGGGAGGCGTCGGTCGGGAACGGTGAGTGGGAGCCGGCGGTCCTCGTCTCGGATGAGACGGGCGGCTTCACCTACGGCGGCGGCGGCATGACGGTGCAGGTGCCCGAGTCGGCGGCCGAGGCCCGGATCGAGGGCGTCAACCGCTGCTGGCTGCGCTGCCGGGTACTCGACCGCGGTCACGGCGCCGCCGGCGACCGCGGCGCGTACACCAAGTCCCCTGAGATCACCTCAGTGGAGGCGCTGGTCGCGGGCGCGCTCGTCGAGGCCTATCACGCCGCCACCGTCGACGGTGAGCTGCTGGGCACCAGCGAGGGCATTCCGGGCGCGGTCTATCCGCTGCCGAGCCACCCGGTGCTGGCCCCGGAGGAGGGCGAGGTGGTGGAGGTTCGCGAGCTGGGCGGCGAGGAATGGGTCGCGTGGGAGAAGGTCGAGTCGTTTGAGTTCAGTGGCCGCTCGGACCGCCATTTCCAGCTCGACACCGCGCGGGGCGAGGTGCGCTTCGGCCCGGCCATCCGGCAGCCCGACGGCGGCTGGCGCCGCTACGGCGCGGTCCCGCCAGGTGGCGCGGTGTTGCGCATGAGCCGGTACCGCCATGGCGGGGGCAGCGCCGGCAACGTCGCGCCGCGAGCGTTGAGCATCCTGCCGCGCCCCGTGCCGGGCATCGAAAGCGCGACCAATCCGGTGGCTGCTACGGGAGGCGTCGAGCCCGAATCGCTTGAGAGCGCGCGCGAGCGGGCCCGGCTGGAGATTCGCGCGCGCACGCGCGCGGTGACCACCGAGGACTTCGAGCGGCTGACGCTGGCGGCGTCGCCGCAGGTGGCTCGGGCGGTGTGCGTCGCACCCGACGAATCGGTTCCCGGCCGCCCCGTCCGCGTCCACGTCCTGCCGCGGATCGAGCCCGCCGACCGTCTGCTGGAGGCCGATGAGCTGATCCCTGATTCCGAGCTGATGGCCGACCTCGCCGCCGCCCTGGATGAGTACCGGTTGCTGGGGACGAGCATCAAGTTGCTGCCGGTTCGCCTGCGGGGCGTGAGCATCGTCGTCGACGTACGTGCCTCGCCGCGCGCCGACCTCGAGCGAGTCCAGCACGACGTCGCTCACGCGCTCTACATCTACCTCAACCCGGTGATCGGCGGCTCGCCCGCCGGACCGGCCGACGGCTGGCCGCTGGGCCGCTCGCTCAACCAGGGCGAGCTGTTCGGGATCGTCTACGCGATCCCCGGGGTCGAGTTCGTGAACATTCTGCGGATGTACGAGACCAACGTGCGCACGGGCGAACAGAATCCGCAGCCCACCGACAGCCGCGTGGTCCTCGAGCCCGACGAGCTGATCGCGTCCGGTCGCCACATCGTCAAGGCGTCCCATCGTGAGTGACGACACCCCCATCATCAACGAGGACGGCGAGACCCCCGGCCTTTTCCAGACGTTCACCGGCCGGGGCTTCGGGACCGTCCAGATCGAGCGTGCCGTCGGCACCGACCCCGCGCCGCCGGCGGTCTCGGGGCGCCGCTATCTGCGAGACAACCTGCCCGGCATCTACAGCGAGGGCGATTTCGGCATGCGCCTGGTCAGCGGGTTCGAGGCGCTGCTGGATCCGCTGGTGGCTGCGCTGGACAACCTGCCGGAGCACTTCGACCCCACCTACGCCCCCCGCGACGTGCTGGACCTGCTCACCGAGTGGCTCGGCCTCGAGCACGACGAGGCCCGATCGGGCGAGGAGCGCCGCGCCATCGTGCGCATGGCGCCCGAGCTCATGCGCCGGCGCGGCACCAAGGCCGGCCTCGAGCTGGCGCTGTCGCTCGCGTTCCCCGGTGTGCCGTTCCGCGTCGAGGACGCGGGCACGGTGGCGTGGTCGCTGGACCTCGATGAGGACGAGAAGCCAGCGCCGCCGTCGTTCGTCGTCTACTGCGACGTGCCCTTGTCGCCGGCGCGGTCCGGTGCGGTGGCGCGGCTCATCGACCAGGCCAAGCCGGCCCACGTGACCTATCGGCTGCGCGTCAAATCGCCGCCTCGGCAGTCTGGGAGCTCGGCGTGAGGGTCTGCCGCAGTTGCGGGCGCGAGAACCCCGACGACGCCGACTTCTGCAGCTGCGGCGAGTACCTGCGCTGGGAGCCGACCAACTTCCTGCCGTCAGTGGCGGCGCCCGATGCGGACGCCGCCCAAGCCAACGGCACCGCGGCGGGCGCCCCGGCGGAGACCGCGGCTCCCGCGGCCTCCGGAGCCGCGGCGCCGCGGCCGGCCGGCGGTCATCCGATGTCGCCGCAGGACCTCGATCCCAACGTCACGCTGGGCCCCGAGATGATCCTTCCCGCCGGTGGTGGCGGGGGCGGGGCTGGCGCCGGTGGGACTGGGTCGCCGCCGCCCGGGGCCGCGGCGCTGTCGCTGCGCCTGCCCGGCGATGACGGTGCCGACGGCGGCCAGGTCTCCGTATCGGTGCAGCCCGGGGCACGGGTGACCGTCCTCGGCCTGATCCGCAACCAGTCCGATGTGGTGGACAACTTCGACCTCTCGGTGCGGGGCCTGCCCGACGGCTGGTGGACGATCGCCCCGGCCACCGCCTACCTCGTGCCCTACGGCAGCGGCGGCACCTACGAGCAGGAGGTCCAGATCCACCTGCACCCGCCGCGCACCCCCCAGTCGCAGGCGCGCCCGTGGTCGTTCGAGGTGGTGGCGGTGTCGCGCGCGTACGGCGGCGAGGTGGCGTCGGCGGCCGCCAGCGTCACGATCGACCCGTACATGGAGCTCGGCACAGAGCTGCGCCCCGAGCGCGCGTCGGGCCGGTTGAAGGCCCGCTACGTCCTGACGGTCTACAACAAGGCCAACGCGCGCACCGAGGTCGATCTCGCCGCCGAGGACACCGACGGGGAGTGCGGCTTTCGCTTCGCCGAGCCGCGCATCGCGCTGGAGCCGGGGAACGGCATTGAGTGCCCGTTCACCGTGTTCCCGCCCAAGCAGAAGTGGATCGGGCGCCCGGTCGACCGCCAGTTCCAGCTCACCGCCACGCCGGTCGGGACCGACGGGCCGGTGCCACCGCGGATGGCGACCTACCGCCAGAAGCCGTGGCTGCCGTGGTGGATGTCGATCGTTGCGCCGCTGTTGGTGGCGCTCGCCGTGGTGGTGATCATGCTGCTGCCCAAGCAGACGGTCGTCCCCAACCTCAAGGGCCAGCCCAGCGTCTTCGCCGCCCAGAAGCTGCTCAACAAGATCGGGCTGAAGCTGGGCAACACGACCAACAAGGCCAATCCCAAGCAGAAGCCCGGCACCGTCATCGACCAGAGCCCGGCGGCGGGCGCCAAGGCCAAGAAGGGGACCGTCGTCGACGTCGTCACCGTTACCGGCACCGGGAAGGCGAACGTGCCCGCGATCGTGGGCCTCCCCCTCGGGCTGGCCCAGCAGAAGCTGATCGCAGCCGGGCTGGCGCTGGGCACGGTGCTGCCCCAGCCGCCCGATCCGAACGCCAAGATCTCCTCCCAGCTGCCGCTGGCCGGCACGCCGGTCGCCGACGGCACCGCGGTCAACGTCAGCCAGGGCCCTCTGCCCGGGGCCACCGCCGCCAAGGGTTCGAAGAAGGGCAAGGCCGCCGCGGCCGCCGCCGCGGCTGCGGCGGCCGGCGCTCCCGCGGGGGCCGCCGCGGCCGCCGCCGCCGCCGCCGGCAAGCAGAGCGCGAGCAGCCTGGCCGCCGTCGCCGCACAGGCGGGGACGGGTCCGGTGGTCATCCCCAAACTCCCCACCGATCCCACCCAGGCATTCCAGGCGCTCGCGAATGCCGGCCTCACCCCGCAGCCGGTCAAGCAGCTGTCGACCGCGCCCGTCGGGCAGGTGGCAGGAACCATCCCGGCCGCAGGCGCAAAGGTCCCCAAGGGGGCCCACGTGGCGTTGATCATCTCCAACGGATCGCCGCAGCTGGCCTTTGACAACGGCACGTCGGTCTCGGTCATCGACCCCACGACCAAGAAGGTGTCGGCGCAGGTGCCGGCAGGCGTCGGCGCACAGATCGAGCCGGCCTGGAGCCTGAACGGGCAGCACCTCGTCTATGAGCAGAATGGCCAGCTGGTCATGGTCGAGCCGGGCGTCGCGGGTTCCAACCCCGCGATCATCACCCATCCGCCGCAGGGCATGACGGACCGCAACCCGGCGTTCGCTCCCACCGAGAACGCGATCGTGGTCGCCTACATCCAAGGTGCGGGCGACAACGCCCACCAGCTGTGCTTCGTCGCCCGGCTGAAGTTCTCGCAGTCCAACACCTGCCTGACCGTGCCCGGCTTCAACCTGGGCGGGCAGGTGAGCTGGTCCCCGGACGGCTCGACGATCCTCGTCCTGGGGACCAAGAACAATGGTGCCAATTTCGGGTTGCTGTCGTTCTCGAGCACCGTGCCGAACTCCCCGAATGCATCCACCTGGACTCAGCCGACGCTGCAGACCAACGCGTCGGTGGCCAACCAGGGCATCTTCGCCGGTGCGTTCTCGCCCGACGGCAAGAAGATGGCGCTCATCGCCGGCTCCAGGGACGCCGGGTTCAACCTCTATATCGTCAAAGCCGGCGACTTCAGCCCGACCCAGCAGAATGCGCTGCCGGTTACCGCGTGCCAGATCAGCTGGCGCTCGGACAGCCAGGAGCTTGCCGTCATGCAGCCCAACGGCCTGTGCGGCCCGACCGCCACCGGCAAGATCATGGGCGTCGATCTGGCCAATCCGGGCTCGCCCAAGTTGCTGGCCGCGCTCGGCGCCCATCCGGCGTGGCAGCCGGTGCTCGGTGGCTGACCTCGCTCCCCCAGCCCATCCCGCGCTCCCCGGCGCGCTCGTCCTCGTGCTCCCCACCGGGGTGCGCCTGCCAATCCGCGACTCGATGACCATCGGCCGCGGCGACACCGCGGACGTCAAGCTGGAGGATCGGACCGTGTCTCGGCTGCACGCGCGGATCGATCCCACGCCCGATGGCCCGATGATCAGTGATGCCGGGTCCCGTTTCGGCGTCAGGGTCTCTGGTCAGGCCCTATCTGAGCCGTGCCGTCTCAGCGCCGGCTCCGTGATCCAACTCGGCAACGTGACGCTACGGGTGGAGAGCGCGCTTGCCCCGACCCCATCCGCGGTCGGACTGGGCGCCGGCGAGGGGACGCCGGATCCCTCGGCAAACCCGAACGCGACGATCGTCGTCCCTGTCAACGCGACCCAACTGGGTCTGCGCGCGCCCGCGCCGATGGCGGGCGACGGCGCCCTGCGTCCCCGGTTGCGATCCGGGTGGGCGCTCAAGCAGATCGAGGGCGACGCCCAGGATCGCTGGATCCTGCGCGACCTGCGCAACGACTCCTTCCGCACCATCGAGACCGAGGACGCCCTGCTGGTCCAGATGCTCGACGGGCAACACACCGTCGCCCAGTTGCTCACCCAGGCCACGGCGGTGGTCGGCCCCTCGGGCCCGGCCCGCCTGGCGCGGCTGATCGCCGGCTTGGGGGAGCGCGGGATGCTCGACGGGATCGCGCCGACGCCGGTCGTCGAGACCGAGCCGCGGCTTCTGGCGCGCGCCTTCAAGCCTCGGGAGAAGACGTTCGGATGGCTGCCCGACTACTTCGACCGCGC
The DNA here is from genome assembly GCA_963708835.1 of uncultured Actinomycetota bacterium. GTDB lineage: Bacteria > Actinomycetota > Thermoleophilia > Solirubrobacterales > Solirubrobacteraceae > Palsa-465. The sequence goes on from CAVPUB010000007.1 coordinate 1,840,978, forward strand.
CTATCGCCACTGGGGGCGCATCTTCTTCTCGCCGCTGACCGTGACGTTCCTGGTGCTGCTGTCAGTGGGCGGTCTGGCGGTCTTCTCCTACCTGGTGGGCGCCCGCTACGGCACGCCGCTGGTGGTGGCGCACCGGCTGGTCATCGGCGGCGCGGTGTTCATCGCGGGGCGCCTGTTCATCGTGATGCTGCACGAGCTCGCGCACGGGCTGGCGCTGGCGCACTACAAGCGGCGGACGACTCGCGCCGGGATCCGGCTGCTGTTCATCTTCCCCTACGCCTTCGTGGACACCAGCGAGGCGTACTTCGAGTCTCGTACGCATCGCATCGTGATCAGTGCCGCCGGCCCCGCCACGGATTTCAGCCTGGCCGCGCTGTTCTCGATCATCTGCGCGATCTCGCCCAAGGGCAACGTGCGCGACGTGTTCTTCCAGCTCGCCTTTGCCGGGTACGTGGGGGCGTTCTTCAACGCCAACCCGTTCCTTGACCGCGACGGTTATCACATCCTGCAGGAGTGGCTGCGCGAGCCCAAGCTCAAGGAGCGCGCGCGCGCCCAGCTCAGGGCGCGGCTGTCGGGCACCATGAGCGAGGACGAGGGCTCGCCCGTCCTGGCCCGCTACGCCGTGGCCGGTCTGGTGTGGTCGGTGATCGGCGTGGGGTTCGTCCTGGTGCTGTCGCTGCGCTACTACGACCGGCTCAGCTTGCTGGCCCCGCACAGCGTGGTGCTGGGCGGGTTCATCCTGTTCTTCATCGTGCTGCTCCTGCCCGTCGTGTTCGCGCTGGTGATGCCGATGATCAGCCGTGCCCGGTACGGGTCCCGTGAGGTGAACCGTGTCATCCGTTGACCCGCAGGATGAGACGGCGCGGGCGGGTCGGCTGATCGAGCGGTTGTTGGTGGATCCGGTGTTCCGAGGGGAGTTTCGGCGCGATCCAGCGTCGGCGTGTGTGGCCGCGGGGCTGCCCGAGTTGGCTCAGGAGTTGGGTGGCGGCGCGGGCTCGGGGATGCAGACGCTGGAGTTGCGCGAATCGCGGTCGTCGTTGGCCGGAGTGGTGATGGCGGCGGCGGTGGAGGGGCTGTCGGTGGCCGAGGCCCAGGCGTTCGTGGAACACGGGGCCAAGGGGTTGAAGCTGGGGCATGGCTTGAAGTTGCCGCATGGGGTGCGGGCTCCGTCTGCCGTGGGGAAGGTCCAGGGGCTCGAGCACAAGGTCGGCGGGCGGGTACACCACATTGAGCATCAGGTGAAGGCGGCAGGACACGCGGCGGGGCATTCAGGGTCAGCGGCGGCGGGTGCGCACGGCACGTCGGGCGGTCAGTCATCGGCGGCCAACTCGAGCTCGCCGGCGTCGTCCGGGTCGCCCGCCTCCGCACCGGCGGGTCAGGCGCCGGCGGGTCAAGCGCCTGCAGGTCCGGCGCCTGCAGGTCAGGCGGCTGCAGGTCAGGCGGCTGCAGGTCAGGCGGCTGGTGGTCAGGCCCCTGCTGGTCAGGTGGCGGGTGCGGCCACGTCGCACGCCGCGGGCGTCGGCCAGCCGGCGCATCCTGGGGGTGGTGGTCAGACGGCGGGCGGTTCTGTGTCGCACGGCGCTGGTGGCGGCGGTTCGCCGACGGCGTCGGCGGCGTTGGCTCCGGGCGGGTCGGGTCCACCGGCGACCGCGGGCGCATCGGGTGCGGGGTCGTCGTTGCCGTGGCCGGATGCGCCGGGTGCGGGTGGTGGAGCCGCTGCGGGTGGTGCCGCTGCGGGTGGTGCCGGTGGGGCGGCTGCCGGTGTGGTGGGGTCGGTGCCGGCCGGTTCCGGTGGCCTGGGAGCGGCAGCGAGCTCTGTCGTTGACGCCTCGTCGGCCGGCGGTGCCCCAGCGTCTCTGGGCGCGGTGTTGGCGTCACCGGAGCTGCAGGCGTCACCGCAGGCGCGGGCATTTCTGGCCTCCGGAGGCGCGGATCCCCGGATGGTCTCCATGCTGGGCAGCGTGCTGTCGCATCACCAGGTGGGCGTGGCCACGGTGGTCTCCACCACTTCGCCGGTGCATGTGCAGGCGATCGACATCGTCTCCGTGGATGGGCAGCCTGTCGGGCCGGACAACTTCGCGGCGCGGGACCTGGTGACGGAGATCGCCGCGATGAGCCCCGGCGTCCGCCCCGACGAGATCGGGACGCCGTGGCCGATTCAGTCGCCGGGGTTCTTCTCTGACCAGACCTCGCAGGCGAGCTTGCATCTAGCCTTTGAGATGCCGGGCGCCAACGCGGGCGAGCAGGCCGCGAGCGCCGTCCCGGGCGCCGCCGCAGTGCCGGGCGCCAACGCGGTGGCGGCATCGTCGGTTCCGGGTGCCGCGGGCGCGGTTCCGGGCGCCGCCGTCCCCGGAGCCTCCTCCGTCCCCGGCGCGGCCAATTACCCCGCCCCGGCCTACGCGGCCGCGTCCTATCCGGCAGCGGCTGCTCCCGGCACCGTTCAGCCCGTGGTCGCGGGTGCGCTCCCTGCCACGGGCGTCCCCGCGACCGGCGTCCCCGCCACCTCGGCGGCACCCGGCTCGACCGCCGCGGAGCAGGCGCAGCAGCTCGCCGGGTCCGGAGCTCCCGTCTCGCTCGCGGCTGATCCCACGGCGAGCGCCAAGGTCGCGTCGATGGTGAAGTTCGCCGACTCGGCGGTCGGCAAGCCCTACATCTACGGCGGCGGCCACGGCGACTTCACCACGCAGCCCGGATATGACTGCTCGGGGTTCGTGTCGGCGGTGCTGCACGCCGCCGGCTACCTCACCCATCCCGTTGACACAACGGCGTTGCCATCCCAGCCTGGGATCGAGGCCGGGCCGGGCAAGTTCGTGACGATCTTCGACCGCGCGCTGTCTGGCCATGACGGCCACGTGATCATCGAGATCAACGGCCAGTTCTACGAGTCGGGCGGCATGCACGGCGCCTGGGGCGGTGGCGGGGGCGTGGAGAAGATCGGCCGCCCGTCCCAGGACTATCTGAACACGTTCGAGCACGTCCTTCACCCGCAGGGTCTGTAGTGATGACCTCGCCGGAGACACGCTGATGGCCGAGGACGAGAACGCACTCGCCGGCCGCCTGATCGAGCGGTTGTTGGTGGATCCGGTGTTCCGAGGGGAGTTCCGGCGCGATCCAGCGTCGGCGTGTGTGGCCGCGGGGCTGCCCGAGTTGGCTCAGGAGTTGGGTGGCGGCGCGGGCTCGGGGATGCAGACGCTGGAGTTGCGCGAATCGCGGTCGTCGTTGGCCGGAGTGGTGATGGCGGCGGCGGTGGAGGGGCTGTCGGTGGCCGAGGCCCAGGCCTTTGTGGAGCACGGCGCGAAGGGGTTGCATGGCGTCAAACTCCCGGGGCGGCTGGGGCATGGGGTGAAGGTGCCGCCCGGCGTGGGGAAGGTGCAGGGGTTGGAGCATAAGGTGGTGGGGCGGGTGCACCACGAGGTGAAGGCGGCGGAGCATCTCGCGGGCAAGCCGTCGCATGGCGCACCGTCGGCGTCTCACGCCGCGGGCGCATCGTCATCTTCCTCGTCCTCGTCCTCGTCTTCGTCTTCGGCGGCGGGCTCCCAGCCCGCGAGCTCGGGTTCGGCTTCGTCGCCGTCAGCAGGCGGGTCTGCGTCGGCCGCTGGTCAGCCGGCGGGTGGTGCGGGTTCCAATGCCGCGGGTGGCGGCCAGGCGTCGGCCGCGTCGCCGTCGAGCGCGGGTGCGCCGGCCGGCGGAGGCGCTGCCTCGTCGGCTGCGACCACGGGTGGTGGCGGTGGCCAGGCGTCGGCTGCGGCGGCGCATGCCGGGGGCAGTGGTGGTCAGACGGCGGGCGGTTCTGTGTCGCACGGCGCTGGTGGCGGCGGTTCGCCGACGGCGTCGGCGGCGTTGGCTCCGGGCGGGTCGGGTCCACCGGCGACCGCGGGCGCATCGGGTGCGGGGTCGTCGTTGCCGTGGCCGGATGCGCCGGGTGCGGGTGGTGGAGCCGCTGCGGGTGGTGCCGCTGCGGGTGGTGCCGGTGGGGCGGCTGCCGGTGTGGTGGGGTCGGTGCCGGCCGGTTCCGGTGGTGTGGGAGCGGCTGCGAGCTCCGTGGTAGGTGCAGGGGGCGTCGGTCCGACGGGGCTGGCGGGGCTGCTGGAGGCGCCCGGACTGCAGGCGTCGCCGCAGGTGCGGGCGTTCTTGGCCTCCGGCGGTGTCGATCCCCGGGTGGTGTCGGTGCTGGACTCGGTGCTCGCGCACCATACGGTGGGGGTGGCCGATGTGCTGTCGACGAGCTCGCCCGTGCATGTGCAGGCGATCGATATCGTGTCGGTGGATGGGCAGCCGGTCGGTCCGCAGAATTTCGCGGCCCGGGATCTGGTGACGGAGATCGCGGCGATGGATCCGAGCGTCCGTCCCGATGAGATCGGGACCCCGTGGCCGATCCAGTCACCGGGTTTCTTCAGCGATCAGACGTCCCAGGGGAGTCTGCATCTGGCGTTTGAGATGCCGGGCGCCAATGCGGGTGCCGCCGCACAGGCCGCCGCCGTCCCGGGCGCGGTTCCCGGCGCTGTCCCGGGCGCCAACGTGGTTCCCGGCGCGGTTCCGGGCGCAGCGGTCCCTGGAGCGGTTCCGGGCGCCAGCGCGGTTCCGGGCGCGGTTCCGGGGGCGGCGGTCCCGGGAGCGGTGCCGACCGGCGTCGATCCGACTGCGGCCCCGGCCCCCGGTGCGCCTGCCGCCAACGTCGTCTCCTCCGCGAGCCCCGGTGGGGCAACCCCTGTGGGCGCGGCGCCCGCCGGCACCGCGGTGGACGCGGCCACCGCGGGAGCAGGGGCGGCTGCCGGCAATCCCAACTTCGCGTCGCCCATCGCGCACGCCGCATTCGAGGCGGCCCACAAGGAGCTCGGCGTCCCCTACCTGTATGGCGGCGAGAGCCCGCAAGCGGGGTTTGACTGCTCGGGCCTGATGCAGTGGGCCTACCACCAGGCCGGCATCAACCTCCCGCGCGTCGCCGACCAGCAGTTCACCGTCGGCACGTCGGTCGGCCTCAACGACCTCAAGGAGGGTGACCTCGTCTTCTTCCGGATCGGGGGTGGCGACGTCGACCACGTGGGCATGTATGTCGGCAACCACATGTTCCTGGAGGCGCCGCGGACAGGCGAGGTGGTACAGATGGCCGACCTGCGCAACCCGTACTGGTCCTCGCAATTCGCGGGGGCGCGGCGGGTGGTCCCGCTGTCGGGCGCGGGCCTGGGCCAGGCCGCGACCGCGCCCGCCGGCGGGGCACCCCCGGCCGCGGGCACCGCCGCTCCCGCGGGCGCGACCCCGATCGCACCCGCGAGCACGTCTCCCGTAGCTCCCGCCGGCGTGACCCCCGCCGTCGACCCGGCGACCGCCACCCCCGCGGGTGCCGGCGCCCCGGTGGCAGCCACCCCGGCCGCAGCCGCCCAGGTCGCTGGGGTCCCCGCAGCGGGCGCCCCCGCAGCGGCCGGAGCCGCGGCAGCGGCCGGCGCCCCGGGCGCCGTCGACCCCAGCACGGCGGTGCCCGGAGTCTCGGGCACCGCGCAATTCCAGGCCGTCGGCCCCCACGAGCCCCACCACAAGTACAACACCGTCAAGTTCCTCCAGGCGGTCCAGCCGCCGGCCGGCTCGCCGCTGGCGCAAGCCGCCGGAGCCGGCGCCCCTGCCGGGGTCGATCCGGCGACGGGCCAGCCCGTCGCGGGCCAGCCGGTTGTCGACCAGGTCCAGGGGCAACCCGGAACGGCCGCGCCGGGCACGACGCCCGCGGGCCTCGGCGAGCAGGCGCTCTCCCAGGCGCCGGTGGCACCGGGCAGCGTGGTCTCGGTCAGCTCGTCGCTGCTCACCAGCGGCCAGCAGACGTTCGTCGCGCATCTGTCATCGCTCACCGGCCTCAACACCCGGGTCGTCGCGGGGTGGGTGCTGGCCGAGGAGTCCGGCAGCGCGGCACAGGGCCGCCAGGCCGCCTCGAACTTCAACTGGCTGAACATCGGCTACTTCGACAGCGGCACCGGAGCGATCGCCCACGCCTCCCCGTTCAGCGATCCGGTCACCGCAGCCGAGCAGACCGCTAAGTTCCTCAAGGGGCAATGGGGCGGGGCCAGCACCGGGATCCAGGACATCCTCAAGACCGTCGGCCAGCCCCCGGACAACCAGATCATGGCCATCGCCAACAGCGGCTGGGCATCGAGCCACTACAACAATGGCGCCAACCTCCGCTCCACGTTCGAGGAGCTCGCGGACATGAAGATCGTCACCGCCCCGCCCGCCGGCGCCGGCCTGGCCGTCCCGGCCCCGGGGAGCACGGTCACCTGAGCCGCGGCGCCGGTCGCGACATTTGGGCGCAATAGCCGCCCAAATGTCGCAATCTGACCCCGCGGCGGCGCGCGACACCCGCACCTTTGGGACGCCACGGCACTTGCGCCGAGGCCGCGCGCCCACGAACATCACGGACCATGACCACCATCACGGACTTTGACCAGGGCTCGGCCCTGCTGCACTTCTCGCGCAACGGCGCGTTCGGACCCGGGGCCGGCGAGCTGCTCGTGCTCGAGCGCGGTGAGGGCGTGTACGTCTTCGACACGCACGGCCGCCGCTATGTCGACGGCCTGTCCAGCCTGTTCTGCGCACAGATCGGCTACTCCTACGGTGAGGAGATGGCCACCGTTGCCGGGGAGCAGCTCACCAAGCTGGCCTTCAACACGCTGTGGGGAACCGCCCACCCGGCCGCCCTCGAGCTCGCCGACCGCCTCGCCGATCTCGCGCCCCCCGGGATCGACCGGATCTTCTTCACTTCGGGCGGCTCGGAGTCAGTCGAGTCCGCGTGGAAGATCGTGCGCCAGTACCACATCGCCAATGGGCAGCCGCAGCGGATGAAGGCGATCGCGCGCAACATCGCCTATCACGGCGTCACGCTCGGCGCGCTGGCGCTCACCGGGGTGCCCGGCTTCAAGGAGCCGTTCGGGCGTCCGGCCATCGACACCACCCACGTCTCCAACACCAACGCGTTCCGTAACCCGCTCCAGGGTGAGGAGCTGACGAAGTTCCTCGTGGACGAGATGGAGCAGGCGATCATCGACGCGGACCCCGAGACCGTGGCCATGATCATCGCCGAGCCGGTCCAGAACGCCGGCGGCTGCCTCGTGCCGCCCCCGGGCTACTGGCCCGCATTGCGCCACCTGGCCGACCGCTACGGGATCGTGCTCGTGGCCGACGAGGTCATCACCGGCTTCGGGCGCCTGGGCGAGTGGTTCGGCTCCACCCGCGTGGACGCCGCCCCGGACATCATCACCACCGCCAAGGGCCTGACCTCCGCCTACGCGCCCATGGGCGCGGTGTTCGTCTCCGAGCACATCGCGGCCCCGTTGTATGACGAGGGGCGCACGCTCCTGCACGGCATCACCTTCGGCGGCCATCCGCTGTGCGCCGCGATCGCGCTCAAGAACCTCGAGCTCTTCGAGCGCGAGGGCGTCTTGGAGAACGTCCGGGCCCGCGAGCCGAAGCTGCAGGAGCTCCTGGACACGCTCCGCGACCTGCCGATCGTCGGCGACGTGCGCGGCCTGGGCTTCTTCTGGGCCGTCGAGATGGTCAAGGGCGACGGGACGACGCGGCTGGACGCCGACGAGCGCGAGCGCGTGCTGCGCGGCTACATGCCGGGCGCCCTGCGCGAGGCCGGGCTCATCGCCCGCGCCGACGATCGCGGCGACGCCGTCCTGCAGATCGCCCCGCCGCTCATCGCCGACGACGCCGTGCTGGAGGAGATCGTCTCCGCCATGCGCGAGGTCCTGGCCGGCGCGGGCCGCCTGCTCGGACTGGAGTCAGGCGACCGCGCCGCGGCCTGAGCTCAGCCGATCGTGATCGTCTTCTCCAGGGCCTGGGCCAGCAGAGTCTGGCCGGCGTAGCTGGGATGAATCCCGCAGCCGCCGGCGCTGAGCTGCGTCAGTAGCCCGGCGGTGCAGGTGTTGCCACCCGAGTGCGCCGATGCGATCTCCAGCTCGCCGTAGCCGTCGGCGATCTTGACGCCGAACGGCTTGCCGGCATTGTCCTGGACCTTGTTGAGGAGCTGGGACTGGGCGTTGACGGCCGGCACGGAGTAGTTGAGCGAGTAGTAGTTGACGATCACCAGCTGGCCCGCGTAGTGGGCCTTGTTGCGGATCGCCGACAGGATCGTGTGGATGTTCTTGGTCACGTTGGCGGCGGTGGCGTTCTGCTCGGACGCGCAGCCATCGGACGTCGTCTTCTGGCAGAGGAAGAAGTCGTTGGCGCCGATCATCAGGGTGATGAGCCGGACGTTGTGGTGGCTGTGCAGGTAGGAGAGCGCGAACGCCAGCTGCGAGCCCGTGTACTTCACGTGCAGCGGATGGTTGCGGTATTTGTCGCTGCTCTTGTGCGACGGACTGTTCTCGCACCCGTTGCTCGGCGCCGAGGCGTTGATCAGGCTCGCGGAGGTCTCGCCCGGGCACGAGGCATTGGCGACCGAGAGGCGTAGGCGCGCGCCGAGCTGCTCGGGGTAGCCGGCGAAGCTGGCGGCGTTGCCGTAGTTCGGGGCCGGGACCACGGTCGGCTCCATGTACCCGAACGTCACCGAGTCGCCGAGGGCGAGGTACTGGCTGCGGGGGACGACTGGAAGGTTCTTAGCCGCCGGAACGGGGGCGGCGCCCTTGGGCTTGCTCTTGGACTTCGCGAGGGCGGGGCCGCTGCCCAGGGCCACCAGAGCGCAGGCGCAGACCATCGACACCGCCGCGGCGACGCGCATGCGCCTCGCGCTGTAGACATGCTTCATAGGTCCTCCTCCTCCTCGGAGATTTCGGCTGGCGCAGAGGCTAGGCCAGTGACGCCATCACATGCTTGATGCGCGTGTACTCCTCCAGCGCATAGATGGAGAGGTCCTTGCCGTAGCCGGACTGCCCGAAGCCGCCATGGGGCATCTCGGAGAGGAACGGCAGGTGGTCGTTGATCCACACGCAGCCGAAGTTCAGGGCCCGCGCGGCGCGCAGGGAGGCGCCGGTGTCGCGCGTCCACACCGAGGCGGCCAGCCCGTAATCGGTGTCGTTGGCCCACTCCAGGGCCTGGGCCTCGTCGGCGGCGCGCTGGACGGTGATCACCGGGCCGAAGACCTCGCGCTGGACGATCTCGGAGTCCTGGGCGGGGCCGACGATCACCGTCGGCTCTACGAAGAAGCCCCGTGAGCCCCAGGTCCCGCCGCCGCAGACCACCTCGGCGCCCGCGGAGCCGGCGCGCTCGACGAAGCCCAGCACCCGCTCGCGCTGTGCGGCGGAGATCACCGGCCCGAGCTCGACGTCGTCGGACAGCAGCGGCTCGCCCAGGCGCAGACCCGACGCCGCGGGCACGAGGGCCGAGACCACCGCGTCATGGACCTGCGGGGTGGCGATGATCCGCGTCGCCGCGGTGCAGTCCTGGCCGGCGTTGAAGAAGGCGGCCACCTTCATGCAGGCCACCACGGCATCGACGTCGGCGTCGTCGAGCACGACCACCGGCGCCTTGCCGCCCAGCTCCAGGTGCACCCTCGCCAGGTGCGCCGACGCCGCGGCGGCGATCGCCTTGCCGGTGCGCACAGACCCGGTCAGCGACACCATCCGAACCGCGGGGTGGGTGACGATCGCCTCGCCGACCGGGTTGCCGCGCCCACACACGACGTTGAGGACACCGGGCGGCAGCACCTGGAGCGAGAGCTCGGCCAGCCGCAGCGTCGACAGCGGCGTGAGCTCGGATGGCTTCAACACGATGGTGTTGCCCGCCGCCAGCGCCGGCGCGATCTTCCAGATCGCCATCGCCAACGGGTAGTTCCACGGCGTGATCTGGCCGATGACGCCCACCGGCTCGCGACGAATCATCGACGTGTAGCCCTCGACGTACTCACCGGCGGCGCGGCCTTCGAGCACGCGCGCCGCGCCCGCGAAGAAGCGCAGGTGGTCCGAGCACAGCGGGATCTCCTCGGCGGCCGCCCCCAGTGGCTTGCCGACGTTGGCGGCCTCGACGCGGGCGAGCTCGTCGGCATTCTCGTCCAGCAGGTCGGCGAGCTTGAGAAGCGCCGTGGCACGCACGACGGGGGTCGCCGACCCCCACGCGGGCCCCGCGGCCCGGGCGGCGTCGACCGCCGCCAGGACATCCTCGACGGTGGCGCTGGGAATCTCGGCCAGCAACTCCTCGCTTGCGGGGTTGAGCACCGGGTCGCTCTCGGTGCCGCGTCCGTCCACCAGTTCGCCGCCGATCACAAGCTGCATCGCCATCGCCCACTCCTCCGGTCAAGTCTTGTCCAATCAGGTGAGCGCATGATGACCTACGGTGTGCGCGTGCCGTCTCCCTGGCCGCAGACCGAGCCCACCACCGCGCACCGCGCCGCCTACGCCGACGCCGAGCCGCGCTCGTTCTGGCTGGCGTCGCTGCCCGAGCGCGCGCCCCACGATCCCCTTGACACCGCGACCGAGGCGGACCTGTGCATCATCGGCGGTGGCTACACCGGGCTATGGGCGGCGCTGGCCGCCAAGCAGAACGACCCCGGGCGCGACGTGGTGCTGCTGGAGGCGACGCGTTGCGGGAACGGCGCCAGTGGACGCAACGGCGGGTTTCTGGAGGCGTCGCTCACCCACGGCGTTGCCAACGGGCTCACCCGCTTCCCCGACGAGATGGACACGCTGGAGCGACTCGCCGACGAGAACTTCACCCAACTGCACCAAGACCTCACCGCGTACGCCGTCGACTGTGATTACGAGACGCCGGGGGTGCTCACGGTCGCGCTCGAGCCGCGCGAGCTGGAGGACCTCCACGAGGGGGTCGAGCTGGCGCACCGCCTCGGACACGACGTGGAGCTACTGGACGCCGAGGCGACACGTGCCCAGGTCAACTCGCCGACCTACCTGGGGGCCGTGTGGAGTCGCACCGGCTCTGCCCTCGTTCACCCGGGACGCCTGGCCGATGGCTTGCGCGCCGCGGCCGACCGCGCCGAGATCCGAATCCATGAACTCAGCCCCGTCCGGTCGATCCGCGAGGCCGACAGCGCGGCGCTCACGCTCAGCACCGAAGGGGGGACGGTCAGAGCCCCCAAGGTCCTGATGGCGACGAGCGCGTATCCGCCGCTCATCCCCGCTGTCGGCCGGTACATCGCGCCCGTGTACGACTACGCGCTCACGACCGAGCCGCTCTCGCAGGCCCAACAGGAACAGATCGGCTGGCGCAACCACCAGGGCATCTCGGACATGGGCAACCAGTTCCACTATTACCGTCCGACGGCGGATGGGCGCATCCTGTTCGGCGGGTACGACGCCGTCTATCGCTACGGCGGCGACGTGGGACCGCACCGCGACGAGGATGACGCCACGTTCGCCAGGCTCTCCCAGCACTTCTTCACCACCTTCCCGCAACTGGAGGGCCTGCGGTTCAGCCACCGCTGGGGCGGAGCGATCGACACGTGCACCCGCTTCTCGGTGTTCTTCGGCCGCGACTTCGACGGCCGGCTCGTCTACGCGCTTGGTTACACCGGCCTCGGCGTTGGCGCGACTCGCTTCGGCGCCCGCGTCGCCCTCGATCTCCTGGACGGGCGCGCCACCGAGGCCACCCAGCTCAAGATGGTGCGCCGCCGGCCGCTGCCGTTCCCACCCGAGCCCCTGCGCACGGGCGTCATCCAGCTCACCCGCAACCGCCTCGCCGCCGCCGACCGCAACGATGGCCGTCGCGGACTGTGGCTGAGGACCCTCGACCGCTTCGGATTCGGCTTTGACTCCTGACACGCCCGGCGGCGACGGTTCCTAGGCGGACGCGAGGGCACATAGAATCGCCCTGTCGTGAACGAGGCGATCGCCCTTCTGGCCCTGGCGGTCAGCCTCACCGCCGCCGTCGCACGCTGGCGCCGCGCGCCCGACTGGGCCGTTGCCGCGGCGGCCGCGGTCCTCGTGGTGGCCGTGGGCGCGCTGAGCTTCCATGACGCGCGCGCCGCGCTGGGGCGGCTGGGCCCGACGGTCGGTTTCCTCGCCGCGCTGCTCGTTCTGGCCGACGGCAGCCGGCGGGCCGGAGTATTCGACGCGCTGGGCGCGCTGATGGCGTTCGGCTCGCGACGGCGGCCTCGGCGTCTGCTCGCCATGGTGTTCATGGCTGCGGCGGGCACCACCGCGGTGCTCAGCCTGGACGCGACGATCGTGCTGCTGACGCCGATCGTTTTCGCTACCGCGGCGCGCTTGCGGACAAGTCCGCGCCCGCATGTCTACGCGTGCTCGCACCTGGCCAACAGCGCCTCGCTGCTGCTCCCCGTCTCCAATCTCACCAACCTGCTGGCGTTCACCGCCTGTGGTGTGTCGTTCACGCGCTTCGCCGCGCTCATGGCGCTGCCGTGGCTGGTCGCGATCGCCGTGGAATGGGTGGTGCTCAGCCGTGTCTTCGCCGACGATCTGCGGGCCGCGTCTGCCCCCGCGAGCGCGCCAAGCGGCGAACCGCGCCCGGAGCTGCCCGTGTTCGCGCTGGTCGTGATCGGGCTCACTCTTGTCGGCTTCGGGATCAGCTCGATCGTCGGGGTCGCCCCCGTCTGGTTCGCCACCGCCGGAGCGGTCGCGCTCACCATCCATCGCCGTCCCGACTCGCTCACCAGCCTGATCGGCGCCGCCGAGCCGACGTTCCTGGTGTTCGTGCTCGCTCTCGGTGTGGTGGTCACCGCGGCCGGGAACCATGGCCTGTCGAGCGTGGTCGACTCGCTGCTGCCGCACGGCGCCAGCCTTCCGGCCCTGCTCGGGGTGGCCGCGGTGAGCGCGGTGCTGGCCAACCTCGTCAACAACCTCCCCGCGACGCTCATCATCGTCGCCGTCGTGTCGGCGAGCGCGCCCGGCGGCGTGCTGGCGATGCTCATCGGGGTCAACGTCGGCCCCAACCTCACCTACGTCGGATCGCTGGCCACGCTGCTGTGGCGGCGGATCGTCCACGCCCACGACGAGGACGTCGACACCCGTGAGTTCCTCAAGCTCGGGGCGCTCACCGTCCCGGTCACCCTGGTGGCCGCCACCGTCGCGTTGTGGTTGGCTTTGCAGGTCTTCTGATGCGGGCACTCATCTGGATCACCGAAAGCTCATGGCAGGCGTGTGTCGACCAGGCCGGGGCGCTGCTGCCCGCCGACGCGGACGTGACGCTCCTGCACGTGGCCGCCAGCGACGTCGAGTACATGGCCGGGCATCCGGGACCGGGGCGGTTGGGCCGTCACCGCCCGCCGCCTCCCGGCCCCCCGGTGCGCGAGATCGCCGAGGCCGAGGCCCAGGCGCTGTTGCAGAACGCGCGGGAACGGCTCGGGCGCGACGCCCAGATCGACGCGCGGCGGGGCCGGATCGAACGCGAGGTGCTCGAGGCCTCCGAGGGTTGCGACCTGCTGGTCCTCGCGCGTGACGGCGAGCCGCGGCGCGAGCCCAAGAGCATCGGCCACTACGCCCGCTTCGTGGTCGACCATGTCGGCTGTCCGGTGCTGGTGGTCTGGTCAGAGCCCCCGCCCGGGATCGAGCAGATGCACTGGCCGCCGCACCTACGGCGCTAACGGTCTAGACGTTGCGCAGGAGTCCCTCGGAGCGCGCCCACTCCACCGTTCGCCGGACGGTGTCGCGGGGATCGGTGTAGCGCAGTCCCAGTTCGCGCTCGGCCCGCGAGCCGTCGTAGCGGTGGCCGTGCAGCAGCGTGCGCACCATCTCGCGGCACACCGGCGGCTTGCGGCCGCGTACCTTGAAGGCGTACTCGGCGACCGTCCCCGCCGCGGTGGCCAGCGCGCGGGGGACGATGCGCGGGTTGCACTCCACGCCGGCGACATCGGCGGCGAGCGCCAGCGCCTCCTTGACGGTGAGGCGGATGCCGCTGAGCAGGTAGCGCTCGCCGGGCGCGCCGTGCTCGGCGGCCAGCAGATGTCCCTCGACGCAGTCGCCGATGTCAACGAGGCTCACGTCGGTGTTGACGAACACGGGCAGCCGGCCGTCGAGGGCCATGAGGAGGAAGCGCCCGGTCCCGCTCGCCCGTCCGGGCCCTTGCACCGACGAGGGGTTGACGTAGACGACGTCCTGCTCGGCCTCGCGGGCGGCGGCCATGGCGGCCCGCTCGCCCTCGGTCTTGGTGCGCTCGTAGGTGGACAGATACCAGCCCCGGTGCTGCGTCCACTCGTTCCCGATCGATCCGGGCGCCTCGCCGAGCGTCGCCGCCGACGAGGTGTGGATGAGCCGCGGGAGTGCCACCCGCTTGGCCGCGCGCACCGCCGCCACGGCGCCGTCGACGTTGGCGCGGCGCATCGGCTCCGGGTCAGAGACGCAGAGCGTGTTGACCCCGGCGAGGTTGTAGGCCAGCGCGCATCCCTCCATGCCGGCCGCCATCGCGTCGACGTCGAACACCTCGCCGCGAGTCACCTCGCATCCCTGCGCGCCGAGGGCGCTCTCGGCCTCCGCCGACCGCGCCAGCGCGACGACGTCGTTCCCGCGCTCCACCAGCCGCTCTACAAGCGCGCGGCCGATCACGCCGGTGCCTCCGGTGACGAACACGCGAGCCATGCGGACCTTAAGTGCGAAGGGCGGCGGAGGAGCGGATGAGGTAATCGGCGCCCGACCAGACGGTGACGACCGCTGCGATCACCATCGCCCACTGGTCGAGGTAGGCGCCGGCGAACGTCACGTCCGGGCGCAGCATGGCCAGCGCGACGGCGACGAACTGCACGGTCGCCTTCCACTTGCCCAGCATCGATGTCTGCAAATGCACCCCGCCGGCTTCCACGGCTGCCCGCAGGCCCATGATCGTGAACTCGCGGGCAATGATGATGAGCGCGACCCAGGGCGAGGCCCGGCCCACCGACACCAGCCCGACGAGGGCCGTGGTCACCAGCAGCTTGTCAGCCGTGGTGTCCAGGAAGGACCCGAGCTTGGTGGTGACATTCCAGGCGCGGGCGAGACGGCCGTCAAACCAGTCGGTCGCGGCGGCGACCACGAAGACGATGGCCGCAGCGGTGTAGGAGTGGCTCAGCAACAGCGCCATGATCACCGGAGAGACCACGATGCGCACGCCGGTGCCGACCGCGAGCACGCGAGATGATCGCAACGCGGTCAGAGTACCCGCCTCCACAGTGAGGACACTATCTCACAGCAACTGGAGGGCCAGACCGCGCGCCGCGTCGGCGTCGTCGGTCTGCAGCGCGGCTTGCGCGGCCGCCCGCGCGTCGGCCAGCGACACCTCGCGCAGCGCCGCCTTGGCCTCGGGGACGAGCGCGGCCGCCATGCTCAGTTCGGTGACGCCGAGGCCGGCGAGCAGGACCGCCGCGGCCGGGTCTCCGGCCAGCTCCCCGCACACCCCCACCCAGCGACCGTGGGCCTGGGCCCCCGAGACCGTGGCCTGCACCAATCGCAGCACCGCGGGCTGAGGTCCGGCGAGCAGCGGGGCCAGCCGGGCGTCGCCCCGCTCGGCGGCCATCGTGTACTGCGTGAGGTCGTTGGTGCCCAGGGAGAAGAAGTCGACGTGGGCGGCGAGGCGCGCCGCCGCGAGCGCCGCCGCCGGGACCTCCACCATGATCCCGAGCTCCATGGGGGCGTCGATCCCGGTGTCCGCCCGCGCCTGATCGAGCAGCTCGCGCGCGGCGGTGATCTCGGCCAGCGTGGCGACCATCGGCAGCATCGTCTTGACCGGGTGCTCGGCGGCGACGCGCAGGATGGCGCGGAACTGCGTGGCCAGCACGTCGGGGCGGGCCAGCGCCAGCCGGATGCCCCGCACCCCCAGGAAGGGGTTGTCCTCCGGCGGCATCGGCAGGGCGGGCAGCGGCTTGTCGGCTCCGGCGTCCAGGGTGCGGACGATGAGCGGTCGCCCGTCCAACGCGACCGCGATCTCGCGCAGCGTCTCCGCTTGCTCGTCCTCGCCGGGCAGCTCGCCGCGGCCCAGGAACAGGAACTCCGTGCGCAGCAGGCCGACGCCCTCGGCGCCGAGCTCAACGGCGTGCGCCGCGTCGCTGCCGGTGCCGAGGTTGGCGAAGACCTCGATCCGCTCGCCATCGCGCATGACGGCGGGCTCGTGGGCGCGCTCCCGGGCCGCAGCACGCCGGCGATCGGCGCGCTCGCGGCGCTCGTGCGCATCGCTGACCATGTCGGGCGGCGGGTCGACCATGACGGTGCCCGCCTCGCCGTCGAGCAGCAGCGTGGTCCCGTCGGGCACCGCGAGCACGCCCCCGCCGAGGCCGACGACGGCGGGCAGCCCGAGCGCGCGGGCCAGGATCGCCGCGTGCGCCGTGTTCGATCCCCGCGCGGTGGCAATGGCCAGCACCCGCACGGGATCGAGACCCGCGGCGTCGGCGGGGGTGAGCTCGTCGGCCACGACGATGCCGGACGCGTCGGCGGCGCCCGCCCCCGCGTCACTTCCGGTGAGGGCCGCGACGACGCGCCGGCCGACGTCGAGCACGTCGGTGGCCCGCTCCTGCAGCAGCGGCTCGTCGAGGCCCCGGTACACCGCGGCCACGTGCTGGGCGGCGTCGTAGAAGGCGCGCTCGGCCGTGGCGCCGGCGGCGATCGCCGCGCGCGCCGGGTCCAACAACGCCTCGTCGGAGAGCAGGGCCAGATGGGCGTCGAAGATGGCGGCGTCAGCCGCGCCCGCGCGCCGGGTCACGACATCGCGGTCGCGCTCGATCGCGCCCCGCGCCGCGGCGATCGCCTCGTCCAGCGCCCGGGCCTCGTCCTCGGACGCGCGCGCATCGCGGTCAGGAGGTGTCTCGCCCTGGCCACCCAAGCGGCGCGCGGCTCCGATGGCCACCCCGGCCGAGGCGGCGACGCCGGTGAGCACGGCGCCCGATGCCGGTGGCTCTCTCGCCTCAGGCTCAGCCACTGTCGCCGCGCCGGCGCCGGCTGCGTCCACTGGCGCCGGGGTGGCCGCGATGCCGTCGCCGAACCCGCCGCGGGCGAGCTCTTGCAACGCCTCGACCGCAGCCTGGGCATCCGGTCCCGCCGCGGTCACGGTCAACGTGTCCCCGAACCGCGCGCCGAGCGCCACGAGGTTGGTGAGGCTGCCTGCTCGGACCGGCGCCCCGCCTCCGTTCTTGGCGACGCGCACGTCGGCGTCGAAGCTGCGTGTCGTCTCCACAAAGCGTGCCGCCGGGCGGGCATGCAGCCCGATGGCGTTGCGGACCTCGAGCTCGGCGGTGAGGTCCGCCCTCACGACATCAGCCTCGGTCTCGGCGGCCGCGTCATCAGGAATCTGACCGGTCTTCATCGCCAGCGCGTTGCGCGCCTCCGCCGCCACCTCCTCCAGCGACGCACCACCACTGGCGGCAGCCGCGGCGGCGACGGTGCCCTCCACGAGCGGCGCTGCGCTCAGCTTCACGGGGCCCGCCGCGCCCTCCAACATCTCCACGGCGAACTCGGCACTCATGAGCGCACTCCCGAGGTCCATCAGCACGAGCACGCCATCGGGCGACATGGCGCGCTCGATCGCTGCCCGGACGCGCTCGGCGTCAGTGCCGAGCACGCCTTCCTCCTCAATCCCGCCCGCCGGCTCAATGGCCAAATCCGCGCCGCCCATCTCGCGGGCCAGGCGCACGACACCTTGAGCCAGGGCCTCGCTATGCGAGACGACGACGAGCCCGACCACTACGCCGAGCCGTTGCGGCCCAGACCGTACGCGCGGTGCAGATAGTCGATCGGATGCACCGACGGCAGCTTGGTTCCGTGGTGAATCTGCCAGCGACACGTCTCCGAGTCGCAGGCGACCGTGGGCGCGCCGGAGGCGGCGACCTGGTCGAAGAGGTCGCGCCCCACGGCCATCGCGATGTCGTATTTCTCGGACTTCAGGCCGTAGGTGCCGGCGATCCCGCAGCAGCGCGCGTTCATCTCCTTGACCTCCAGCCCCGGCACCAGCGCCAGCAGGTCCAGGGCGGGCTTGCCGACCCAGTGGCCCTGCTGCTGGCAGGGGGCGTGGTAGGCGACCGTCTCGTTGATGGGGGAGAAGTCGGTCTTCAGGTCGCCGCGGTCGTGCAGCTCGAGCAAGAGCTCGCAGATGTCATAGGTGCGCTCGGAGACGAACTTCAGATCGGGGTCGTCCTCCAGCGACAGGATCTCGCGCGCCTCGCGCTTGAGCATCAGCGTGCAGCTCGTGGCGTTGCCGACGATGATGGTGTCCTCGTCGGTGACGTGCTGGCGCAGCGCCTTGGCCAACCGGATCACCACCTTGCGGGCGTCCTCGAACAGGCCGCTTGACTGCAGCGGCAGCCCGCAGCAGTCCTGCTTGGGCACGACGACCTCAAAGCCGTTGTGCTCGAGGATCTCGACGACCTTCTCGCCCTCCCAGGGCTCGTAGTACTCGGTGCCGCAGCCGTGGAAGTAGACGATCTTGCGCGCCCCCACCGGCGCGCCCGCGGCCCGCTTGCGAGCCCACTTCGAGAACCGCCTTCCGGCGAACGCCGGCGCCGGGGCGTCGCGGTGCACGCCGAGCACCTTCTCGCCGAGGATCCGGAAGGGCTTGAAGTGCAGGGTGAAGTTCGCGATCGGTGCGGCCGGCGTGCCCGCCCGACCGAGCCAGGTTGGGCGCGTGATGATCCGGTCGCGCAGCGGGAAGCCCTTCTGGCGCTTGAGCTTGCTGCGCGCCTGGGCGTTGATCTCGGCGATCTTGACCCCCTGCGGGCACACCTGCGAGCAGATGCCGCACCCCGAGCAGTAGTCGACCGAGGCGTCCACCGACGGCTCGTCGGCGATCCGGTAGCGCTCTGACTGGGGGCCGGCGTACTTGGGCCCGGGGAACAGCGGCGTCGCGTTGGACACCGGGCAGGCCGTCTCGCAGATCGTGCACTTCACGCAGTGGTCGAGCGATCCGCGCAGCAGCTCGGCCACGAACAGGTCGTTACCGGTCCCGCCCGCCCCGCTCATGCGATCGCCGCCGTCGGAGACACGTGTGCTCCGATCACCTGTGCCGCGCGGTAGCCACTGGCCAGAGCGATTCCCTCGCCCGAGCCCTCGCGCCACGGGATCGCCCCGGGTAACGCGGCGCCGGCCACGAGCACGTTCTCGGCGCCCTCGGCGCGCAGCTCGGAGTCGACGGCCACGCCGACGCGCGCCATCGGCTGCTCTTCGAGGTACGTGGCCCTGAAGCGCGGCTCGCCCTCGGCCGGGACCCCACGCAGGGGCAGGCCCAGCACCCGCTCGTGGGTGACCCAGTGGGAATCGAGCTCGATGCCGCCCGAGGCAAAGCCGCCCGAGGCGAGCACGAACCACGGCGCCACGTAGCTGAGGTCGCGCCCCGCGGCGTGGGTCGACACCGACGCGATCCGGTCGCCCTCGCGCTCGCACGACGTCACCTCCCCGCCCATCACGAGCCGGCCTCCGGCGGCGCGCAGCGCCGAGCGCAGGATCTCGTACAGGCGCATGCCGGGCACCGACGGCGGGAGCGTGGGAATCTCGAACACGCGGCGCCCGAGGCGGTGCTCGACGTCGGCGAGCACCTCGTGGGGATCGCGCAGACCCAGCATCGCCGGCAGGCCCACGGCCTCTTCGGCGCGCAGCTTCAGCGACAGCTCAGAGCAGAACTGCCGGCGCCATTTCTCGTCATCGAAGTGGCGGGCCAACCCCAGCGTGTTCATGTCCGCGCGCTCGAGCTTCAGGTCCAGGCTCACGGCCCGAGCCTCGATCCCGGCCCGCTCCAGGTTGCCCGCGCAGAGGCTGGGATGGAAGTCGCGCAGCGCCCGCGTGCCGACGATGCACACGCGCTCCAGCCGCGACGCCTCCCCATTGGCCATGGTCTCCGGGACGAGGGCCGACGGGCGCAGTCCGCCGACGGCCGTCGGCAGCAGCTGGTTGTGCTCCAGGCTGCCGCCGTACACATAGCCGGGGAGCGGGCCGCGCGGCACGATCTGGGCAAACCAGCTCAGGGCATCGCTCACCACCTCGGCTCCGAGGAGGGCGTAGGGATGGTCGGGCCGTGCGGCGACGAGCTGCTCGAGCGCCGGCCGGGGAGCGTCAACGCGCTCGGGTGCGTAGCCGAGCACGTCGATCGTCGCCGGCGCCAGGTGCGTCGAGCCCACGCCCTTGGCCAGCACGCACACGCGCGCGCCGTCCTGGGCCAGCCGCGTGGCCGCCGTGAGCCCGGCGGTGCCGGCCCCGATGACCACGGCGTCGAAGTGCAGCTCGCTCCGCCTCATACGTCCAGATGCTCCACGTCGAGGACACCCTGGAAGATCCAGTCGTCGAGGCGGACCTGGCGCAGCTGGTCGCCGTAGAGGACCGGCCATGCTCCCTTCCACCGCTCCTGGAGGAAGTCCAGCAGCGACCGGTTGGCCTGCTCGGCGCTCAGCCCGTCGTGGCCGTGCAGGATCCCGGCCGCCCGGTAGATGCAGAAGCCGCCCTGGCACGGGCCCATGCCCAGCCGCAGCTGGCGGCGGATGTCGTCGAGGTTGGTCGACGCGGTGCGGGTCATCGCCTCCTCGAGCTTGTGGCGCGGGACGAGCTCGCATTCGCAGATCATCTGCTCGTCGATGAGGCTCGCCTCCTTGCGCTCCAGCCGTTCGCCGAGCTCGTAGGTCTGCCCGGACTCAGAGCCGGGGAGCGGCTCGGTGGACGTGGTGCACGGGCGGGTGTCGCCGAGCTGTTTGACGACGGCGTCCATGGTCTCCTCGGCCATGAGGCGGAAGGTGGTGAGCTTGCCGCCGGTGATGGTGAAAAAGCGGCCGACGCCGTCGCGCTGGGAATGGTCAAGCAGCGCGTGGGCGCGCGTGACGTCGCGAGAGTCGGTGTCCGACGGCTTGGCGTCCTCGAACAGCGGGCGGACCCCGGTCCACACGCGCAGCGCGCGCGCCGCGCGGAAGCCGGGGACGAGCTTCTCCCCGTCGTCGAGCATGGCGTCGACCTCGTGCTGGTGGACGGTGTGGTCGTCGGGGTCGTCGGTATTGACGTCGGTTGTGCCGATCACCGAGACGGTCCGGACCGGGACGATGATGTCGCCGTCGGTGGGCAGCTGGCAGCGGTTGACGACTGTGTTCACGAGGCGGTGGTTCATCGCGATCATGATCCCGCGGCCCGGGAGCACGCGGACGCCCTCGATCCCGGCCATGTCGGCGATCTGGCCCGCCCAGGCGCCGGTGGCGTTGACCGTCACGCCGGCGTGGATGTCAAGCTCGTCGCCGGTGCGCGCGTCGCGCACGCGCGCGCCCGTGATCTCGTCGCCCTCGCGGTGGATGGCGGTGACCGCGTGGTAGGGCAGGAGCCGGCCTCCGCGCTGCTGGATGCCGTGGCCCATCGCCCACACGGTCTTCCAGACGTCGATGTTGGCGTCCGGGACCTTGAAGGCCCGTGAGATCTTGGGGTTGAGCCGCGGCTCGGCGCTGAGCGCGTCGGCCACCGAGATCTCCTCGCAGTCCACACCGGTATCCGCGCAGCCCTGCGCGAAGCGATCGGCATAGGCGGGGTCGTCCCATTGCGTGGTGACGAACATGCCGCCGGTGTCCTCGATGCAGTCCGCCGCGACGCGCCGCAGGATGCGGTTCTCGCCGATGCACTCCTCGGCCGCGCGCGGGTCCTTGACGGCGTAGCGGCCGCCGGAATGCAGCAGGCCGTGGAAGCGCCCGCTCGTGCCCTCGGCCAGATCCTGTCGGTCGACAAGGACCACGTCGTAGCCGCGCAGCGCCGCGTCCCAGGCGACGCCCGTGCCCGTCGCGCCACCTCCGATCACCAGGACCTCGGTGCTGAGCGTCACCATCAGACCAGACTACCTCCGCTGTGCCGTTGAGGGGAAGGCGCCGAAGGCGGCCCGGAGACCGCCTTCGACATCCATCCGCTCGTTCACGTCGTCCCGCGTCAGTCGAACCAGTCGAACGTGCGGGTGACGGCCTTCTTCCAGTACTTGTAGTACTCGTCGCGCTTGTCCTGCTCCATGGTGGACTCCCAGCGCTTGTCCTCGGCCCAGTTGTCGCGGACCTCCTGCTCGGAGTCCCAGAAGCCGACTGCCATGCCGGCCGCGTAGGAGGCTCCCAGCGCGGTGGTCTCGGCCACCTCAGGCCGGATCACCGGGACGCCCAGGATGTCGGCCTGGAACTGCATGAGCAGATCGTTGGCGACCATGCCGCCGTCGACCTTCAGCGACTCCAGGGTGACGCCCGAATCGGTGGCCATCGCGTCCATGACCTCGCGGGTCTGGAACGCCGTCGCCTCCAGCGTCGCGCGGGCGATGTGGCCGGCGTTGACGTAGCGGGTCAGGCCGGCGAACACGCCGCGGGCGTTGGACTTCCAGTACGGCGCGAACAGGCCCGAGAACGCCGGCACGATGTACAGGCCGCCGTTGTCGTCGACGGACTTGGCCAGCTCCTCGACCTCGGGGGCCGCCTTGATCATCTTGAGGTTGTCGCGCAGCCACTGCACGAGCGCCCCGGTGATGGCGATCGACCCCTCCAGTGCGTAGACGGGCTTGCGGTCACCGATCTTGTAACAGACGGTGGTGAGCAGGCCGGACTTGGACTGCACGGCCTCCTCGCCGGTGTTGAGCAGCATGAAGTTGCCCGTGCCGTACGTGTTCTTGGCCTCGCCGATGTCGAAGCAGGCCTGGCCGAAGGTCGCCGCCTGCTGGTCGCCCAGGTCGCCGGCGATCTGCACCCCCTGGAGCGCGCCCCCCGAGCGGATCTCGCCGTAGACCTCCGAGGAGGCGTGGATCTCCGGGAGCATCGACTCCGGCACGCCGATCGTCGACGCGATGTCGCTGTCCCACGACAGGGACTCCAGGTCCATCAGCATCGTCCGGCTGGCGTTGGTCACATCGGTGTAGTGCTTGCCGCCGTCCTTGCCACCGGTGAGGTTCCAGATCAGCCAGGTGTCCATGTTGCCGAACACGAGGTCGCCGGCCTCGGCCTTCTCCCGGGCGCCGTCGACGTTGTCGAGGATCCACCGGACCTTGGGCCCCGAGAAGTAGGTCGCCAGGGGGAGACCCACCTTCGCGCGGAAGCGATCCTGGCCGCCGTCGGCCGACAGCTCGTCCACCAGCTTGTCCGTGCGGGTGTCCTGCCAGACGAGCGCGTTGTGCACCGGCTCGCCCGTGTTGCGGTCCCACACCAGCGTCGTCTCGCGCTGGTTGGTGATGCCCAGCGCGGCGATGTCGTCGGCCGACGCGCCGGCCTTCTCGACGGCCTCGTCGATCACCTCCTGGCAGCGGGCCCAGATCTCGTTGGCGTCGTGCTCGACCCAGCCCGGCTTGGGGTAGATCTGCTCATGCTCCTTCTGGGATACGGCGACGACCTTGCCCGAGTGGTCAAAGACCATCGCCCGTGAGCTCGTCGTGCCCTGATCCAGTGCAACTGAGTATTTCGGCATATGGGTTCCTTTCAGTCCGCCAGCGCTTCGGCGGCGCTCTTGAAGAGGTAGAACGTGGAGGTCGCACCCGGATCCTGGTGATCCGCTGAGCGCTCACCCAGGTAGCTGGCCCGTCCCTTGCGCGCGATGAGCGGTGTCGTCGCGTGCATCCCCTGCTCGGCGGCCGAGACCGCCGCGCTGAGGCCACCGTCGAGATCCGACGCCTGCTCGAGTGCCTCGACCGCGGGCAGGAGCGCGTCCAGCATCGTCTTGTCGCCAGGCTGTGCCTTGCCACGAGACTGGACGCCCTCCATGCCCTTACGCCACGCTGCGGCGAACGTCGGGAGGTCGACCTCGGACTGCCCGGCCAGCGCGGTGCCCATCTGTAGAAACAGGGTCCCGTACAGGGGACCGGCGGCGCCACCGACGCTGGAGACCAGCGCCATGGCCACCGTCTTGAGCACACCGCCGGGATCGGGCTGCTCGGACGCCTGGAGCTTCTCCAGCGCCTTCTGCATGCCGCGGTTCATGTTGGTCCCGTGATCGCCATCGCCGATCGCGGTGTCGAGACGGACGAGCTCCTGCCGGTGCTCGGCCATCTCGGCCGCGAAGCGGGTCATCCAGTCCAGCGTGGTGTCGCGATCGACGACCACGGTGCTCCTACGCGCCCCAGCGCAGCGCGGGAGTGTTCACGGGCGCGTCCCAGTAGCGGACCATCTCGTCGTCGAGCTTGACCAGAGTGATCGAGCAGCCCTGCATCTCCAGTGAGGTGATGTAGTTGCCGATCAGGTTGCGCTCGATGGTGAGGCCGTGCTCCTGGGCGATCTTCGCCACTTCGGCGTAGACGATGTACAGCTCCAGCAGCGGGGTGCCGCCCATGCCGTTGATGAACGCCAGCACCTTGTCGCCGGATGAGAAGGGCAGGTCCTCGACGATGGGGGTCATGAGGCGCTCCGCCACCTGGGAGGCCGGGCCGATCTTCTCCCGAAAGCGGCCCGGCTCCCCGTGGATCCCGATCCCGATCTCCACCTCGTCCTCGCCGAGCTCGAAGCTCGGTTCCCCCGAGGCGGGAGTGATGCACGGGGTCAGGGCCATGCCCATGGAACGTCCCTGGGCATTGACCCGCCGTCCCAGCTCTGCCACCTCCTGCAGGCTGCGACGGTCTTCGGCCGCGCCCCCACAGATCTTCTCGACCAGCACGGTGACGCCCACCCCGCGACGGCCGGCCGTGTACAGCGAGTCCTCCACGGCCACGTCGTCGTTGGTGAGGATCGTCTCCACCTCGATGTCGTCGCCCTTGCCCATCTCGGCGGCCATCTCGAAGTTCATCACGTCGCCGGTGTAGTTCTTGACGATGTGAATCACCCCGGCGCCGCCGTTGACGGCCTTGGTCGCCTCCAGCATCTGGTCGGGCGTGGGCGAGGTGAAGACCTCGCCCGGGCAGGCGGCGTCGAGCATGCCGGGCCCGACGAAGCCGCCGTGCATCGGCTCGTGCCCCGAGCCTCCGCCCGAGATCAGCCCGACCTTTCCCTGCACCGGCGCGTCGGCACGGACGATCATGTACGGGTCGTAGCTGACACGGACGCGATCGCCGTGTGCCGCCTCGATCCCGTGCAGGGCGTCCGCCACCACCGCGTCAGGCGCGTTGATCAGTTTCTTCATTTATCCGTCCTCGTCGGGTATCAGGGGTAGAACGCGCCGTACAGCAACGCGCCGATCGCGCCGCCGATGAGCGGCCCCAGCACCGGGACCCAGGCATAGGACCAGTCCGACGTGCCCTTGCCAGGGATCGGCAGGACGGCGTGCATGATCCGCGGTCCGAGGTCACGCGCCGGGTTGATCGCGTAACCGGTCGGTCCACCCAGGGACAAGCCGATGCCGACGACCAGGAACGCCACCAACAGGATGGCGAGTCCGCTCACGGCTGTGTTCGTGAAGGTTCCCATCGCGAGGATCCCGAACACGAGGACGAGGGTGCCGATGATCTCGGTCACCAGGTTCCACGCATAGTTGCGGATCGCCGGGCCGGTCGAGAAGACGGCGAGCTTGAGGCCCGGGTCCTCCGTTTCGGCCCAGTGCAGGTAATACGCCGCCCACACCAGCACGGCCCCGGTCATGGCGCCGAGCATCTCGCCGATCCAGTAATGCCATGCCTGGCCGCCGGTCGATGCCGCCGTTGATCCAGACCCCGAGTGTGACCGCGGGGTTCAGCTGGCCACCGGAGAACTTGCCCGACCGAATACGCGCCGACCATGACCGCGAAGCCCCAGCCGAACGTGATGACGATCCAGCCGGAGTTCTGCGCCTTGCTCTTATTGAGGAGCACGGCGGCAACCACTCCATCACCAAGGAGGATCAGAAGCGCAGTCCCGATCCATTCAGACCCAATGATGCTCAAGTCTCTCTCCCTCCTGAGCAGTACGTATGGACGGCGGCGATACTATCCTCGCCGGTTCGACAATGTCAAACCGGGTTCAAAATACAGATACTCGGTTCGTCATTGCCGGAGCGGAGGCGGCATAGTTCCGCCGCTGAGGAGAAGAGGGTGCCCGGCAACATTCAGTCCATTGAGCGCGCGGCCGCGATCCTGAGGCTGCTCTCCGGCCGCACGCGCCGTCTCGGCGTCGTCGATCTGGCCGGCGAGCTCGGCCTGTCCAAGGGCACGGTGCACGGCCTGCTGCGCACCCTGCAGCACGTCGGCTTCGTCGAGCAGGACCCCGAGACGGGCAAGTACCAGCTCGGCGCCGCCCTGCTGCACATGGGCTCCTCCTACCTCGACGGCAACGAGCTGCGCACCCGGGCGCTCAACTGGTCAGACTCGTTGGCGGCCCGCACCCAGGAGGCAGTGCGGATCGGCACCCTGCACGAGGGCAAGGTCCTCATCGTCCATCACGTGTTCCGACCCGACGACAGCCTCCAGACCCTCGACGTCGGCTCGCTCCTGCCCGCGCACGCCACGGCGCTGGGCAAGATGCTGCTCGCCAACCACCCCTATGCCGTGGCCGAGATCGCCGGCAACGGCCTGCCCTCGTTCACCGACGCCACCATCTGCGACCAGGAGCGCCTGGAGCGCGAGCTGGCACGCACCCGGGAGCGGGGCTGGGCCGCCGACATCGGCGAGCTCAACCCGGGTCAGGTGTCGCTGGCGGCCCCAATCATGGACCGCAGCGGCCTCACGGTGGGCGCAATGGGTATCTTCGGTCCACCGGAGCGGCTCCTGGTGGCTCGGCAGCCGCGCGGGGAGTTGTTGGCCTACGTGCGTGAGGCGGCCCGGGCCGTGTCGCGCGAGCTCGGCGCTATCCCGTGGTGAGAGAGAGGTGGCTTTGAGAGAGCGATACGTCGCCGCGATCGACCAGGGAACCGCTTCGTCCCGGTGCCTGGTGTTCGATCGGTCCGGCCGCATCGTGTCGGTCGCCCAGAAGGAGCACCATCACATCTACCAGCGCCCCGGCTGGGTGGAGCACGATCCCGAGGAGATCTGGCGCAACGTCGAGTTCGTGGTGGGCCGCGCGCTGGCCGAGGCGCGGCTGGATGCCTCCGATCTCGTCGCGCTGGGCATCGCCAACCAACGCGAGACGACGTTGGTGTGGGACCGCGCGACCGGCCAGGCGGTGCACAACGCGATCAACTGGCAGGACACTCGCACCGACCACATCGTCCGGGACCTGTCGGCCGAGCGTGGCGACGCGTGGTTCCGCGAGCGCTGCGGACTGCCGCCCGCCACGTATTTTTCGGGCCCCAAGCTGCGCTGGCTGCTTGACACCGTCCCCGGCCTGGCCGAGCGCGCCGCCGCCGGCGAGGTGCTGTTCGGGACGATGGACTCCTGGCTGATCTGGCGGTTGACCGGACGCCACCTCACCGACGTCACCAACGCCAGCCGCACCATGCTGATGGGGCTGCACTCACTCGACTGGGACGACGAACTGCTCGACGCCCTGGGCGTACCGCGGCAGATGCTGCCCGAGATCCGGCCGTCGGCCGAGACCTACGGCGACGCGAGCGGGCAGTTGGCCGGCGTACCGGTGGCCGCCGCGCTCGGCGACCAGCAGGCGGCTCTGTTCGGGCAGACGTGCTTTGCCGCCAGCGAGGCCAAGTGCACCTACGGGACCGGCAGCTTCCTCCTGCTCAACACCGGCGAGCGCCCCGTGCTCTCCGACAGCGGGCTCCTCACCACGCTGTGCTGCCGCGTCGGCGACGAGACCCCGACCTATGCCCTGGAGGGGTCGATCGCGGTGACCGGCGCGCTCGTCCAGTGGTTCCGGGACAACCTCACCCTGATCGGCTCCGCGCCCGAGATCGAGACGCTCGCACGGACCGTGGAGGACAACGGGGGCTGCTACTTCGTTCCCGCCTTCTCGGGACTGTTCGCGCCGCACTGGCGCAGCGACGCCCGGGGAGTCATCGCCGGCCTCACCAGCTACATCACCAAGGCCCACCTGGCGCGGGCGGTGCTCGAGGCCACCGCGTGGCAGACGCGAGAGGTGGTGGAGGCGATGACCACGGACTCCGGGGTGTCGCTGAGCACGCTGCGCGTCGACGGTGGGATGACCGCCAACAACCTCCTCATGCAGTTCATCGCCGATGTGCTCGACGTGTCGGTGGTGCGGCCCAACGTGGCTGAGACGGTGTCCCTGGGCGCCGCCTACGCGGCGGGCCTCGCCGTGGGCTTCTGGCCCGACACCGAGGCCCTGCGCGCGAACTGGCACATGGCCGCCCAGTGGGTGCCCGACATGGACAACGACCGGCGCGAGCGCGGCTACCGCAAGTGGCGCAAGGCGGTGGCCCGAACGACCGACTGGCTGGACGAGGACGACGAGTAGCGCCCTTTTTGGGCTGGGCCTGTTGGGCCTGTTGGGCCTGGTGGGCTGACGTTGGTGGGAGGGGTCCCGGGTGGCTGCGGCACCGGCGGGGCTGAACGGCATGGCTGGGGAAGGGCGGGGTGGAGGGCGCCGGGCGCCGCGGGACGGGGCCGACGCCTGTGAGAGTCAACGCCTCTCAGACCCGGCGCGACTGGCGTGAGGTCTGGGAGATATTGCTCGTTAGACAGGCAAGATCTCCCGTGATCCCCGGGCAGAGCGTCGCCGGCGGCCGATCCGCGGCATCTGTGGTAGAGAAGTCCGCTCACAAGGCACGCCAGGCGCGCCGAAACCGCCCCCTTCCCCAGCCGCAGTTGACGTGCGCCGATGTACCCGGCGCTCGCAGACGGACGATCCAGCTAGCCGGGGCGAGCTAGCCGACCGGCGGGCCGGTGATCTTCTCGGCCTTGGGCGCGGCGCGGCGGTAGGGCGAGCGCGACGGGCCGCCGTCGCCGTTCTCGAAGAAGCTCTGGACCCGCTCGATGAGTGCGGCGGTGTCCCCGTTGGGCGGGATCGGCTCACCGAAGGCCACCGTGATCCGGTGGCGCTTGGAGATGAGCTTGCCGTGCAGGCGCCGGGGCCACAGCCGGCCGGGGGGCATCGCCTCGGCGGTGCCGGTGACGCGGATGGGGATGATCGAGAGGTTGTGCGCCGCGGCCAGGACGGCGGCGCCACGGCGCACGCGCCCGGGCCCGCCTCCACGCGAGCGGGTGCCCTCGGGATAGAGCAGGAGGTTCCAGCCCTGGTCGAGCAGGGTGTCGAGGTGGCTGCCGTCCTTGGACAGGCCGCCGCCGCCCTTGCGCTCGATCGGAACCGTGTTGAAGATGAGCGACACGAGCGAGGCCACCAGGCGGTTCTTGTAGAAGTAGTCAGCGGCCGCCGCCACGGCGGTGCGCTTGCGCAGCTTGCGCGGCAGCGCCGAGAGGATCACCGGGGTGTCCATGTGGCTGGCGTGGTTGGCCACGAGGATGACCGGCTCCTTGAGCGAGGACAGCTTCTCGCGACCGGTGGCGCGACGTGCGGCGTAGTAGTCCATCATCGGGTTGAGGACGAATCGCATGAAGTTCTCGCGGACGAGACGGGCCGGGGCAGAGCGGGCCCAGGGGAGGTCGAGTTGGGCTGCGGCCGCGCGCAACTCTCTCCCCTTCTGGGGAGCATTACGCGCCGCGTCCGAGACACGGCGCTGCCAGGTGCGCTCACGGCGGAAAGGCAACACCGCCCGAGGTACCCCCTTGCGTGACATCCGTTACAGATTGCGGCCAAGCCCGCTGGACCGGCACGGTAAGCTCGGCCCGGCCACCTACCGGGGCGACCCGCCACCAACGAGGGAAGGGAGAACGGATGGCAATCGATCCCAGCGAGCATCCGGCGCAGCCGGAGCAGCCCGCCGATGGGTTCGCCGAGGGTGAGGACAACCCCGAGGAGTTCCCCGAGGACGAGGAAGTCGGCCGCTTCTCAGAGGGACAGGAGGATCTGCCGGCCGAAGAGGAGGAGAAGCTCCATCACGGCCGCTTCTCAGAGGGTCAGGAGGAGCTGCCTGAGGACGACCCCGAGAAGCACGAGGAGCGGCGCTTCTCGGAGGGCCAGGACGCGGAGCCGCCGGGCTACAGCAACTGACGGCTCGCCATCGGTACCGACTCGACGTCCGGCCGCGAGCCGGCCGGCGGGTCGGCACGGGCCTGTGAGTAGGCGCGGGGCGTCGCCAGCAGCTCGGGGTCCTCGCCCTCGAGAGCCATCCACGCGGCGCGCAGGCCGTGGCTGCCGGCGGTGGTCAGCGCGCTCACTCGATTCTCCATCTGGCCCACCAGCAGGGCGTCGGCCGGCGGGCGGATGATGCACACTGCCGGCGCGGCAGCGGGGTCCGAGGCCTGCGCCGCAAGCTCGGCGCTGAGCTGGTCATAGCGCTCGGACCGGTGTACGCGCAGCTCGACCAGCGCGGGGTTGAGCTTCTGCAGGTAGCCGTCGGTGAGTCGCGCGACCACGCTGGACAGCGGCGTGTGCTGGACGCCGTGGGGGCGGGTCTGGAGCACGAGCATGTCCGTGGCGGTCGTCCGCGCGGCATGTATGGGGATCGCCTCGGCCAGCGTCGCGTCCAACCAGCGTCGGCCGCGGAACGCGACGGGCGGTCCGGCCAGCCACGGCAGGCGGCCGGAGGCGCGCATGGCACAGCGGATCTCCTGGTCGTCGCGCAGGTCGGTGAGGTCGACGATCTCGGCGGAATCGACGTCGGTGGCGGTGCAGTGCAGATCGATCCCGCCCGCCAGGATCGCGTCGGTGCGCAGCGGGCGCTGGTGGCGCCACACCTCGCCGATGACGTAGTCCATGTCGAAAATCGGGCGCCTGCCGCGCAGCGTGTCGCGGAGGTTGACGAAGCTCGGGTCGCCGAACCCGTGCGGGTACAGGGCGGTGAGGTAGGCGGCCTGGCCCGCGATGAGGAAGGCCCCGTTGAACGCCCCCGCGGAGGCGCCGTGGACCTCGTCGAAAGCGTCACGGAGGCCGAGCTGCTCGATCGCCGCGGTCATCCCGGCGGAGACGACGCCGCGCATTCCGCCGCCCTCGATGACCAGCGCCACGCGCCGGCCGTCGGTGCGCTCGCCGGGCTTGGAGCCCTCGTCGCGCCGGCGGCGGATCAGCTGCACCACGGGGTGGCCGCGCTGGTCCTCGGTCATCGTCGCCGGGGTGCGATGGGGATCGGGCGAGAAGCGCTTGAGGACCGTCATTCGCATGGTCTGCGAGGGTACCCTTACCCGCTGTGGTTGCGCTCGGTCAGACCCGGCTTGACGTCAGCCGGATCGGCTTGGGGCTGGCGGCGCTCGGGCGCCCGGCGTACATCAACATCGGCCACGCCGCCGACCTGGCCGGCGAGACCGACGTGGATGCGCTGCGCGCCCGCGCGCATGAGGTGCTCGACGCGGCGTTCGCGGGGGGCGTGCGGTACTTCGACGCCGCCCGGTCCTACGGGCGCGCCGAGGAGTTCCTGGGCTCGTGGCTGGCCGCGCGCGGGCTCGGGCCCGCGGAGGTGAGCGTCGGCTCCAAGTGGGGCTACACGTACACCGCCGACTGGCGGATGGACGTCGACGTCCATGAGGTCAAGGACCTGACCGTGGACACGCTGCGCCGCCAGGAGGCCGAGACCCGCTCACACCTCGGCGGCGTGCTCGGGCTCTACCAGATCCACTCGGCCACCCTCGACAGCGGGGTGCTGGAGGACCGGGCGGTGCGCGACGAGCTGGCGCGGCTGCGGGCCGAGGAGGGCTGGCTCACCGGGCTGTCGGTCACCGGGCCCCGACAGGGGGAGACGGTGCTCCGGGCCGTCGAGGTCGGCGGCTTTGACTGCGTGCAGGCGACGTGGAACCTGATGGAGCCATCGGCCGGTCCGGCGCTGGCCGCCGCGCACGACGCGGGCCTGGGGGTGATCGTCAAGGAGGGCGTCGCCAACGGGAGGCTCACCGCTCGCGGCGACGCGCCGCAGCTGGTCGAGGTGGCCGCTGAGCTCGGGGTGGCGCCTGATGCGCTGGCGCTCGCCTGCGTCCTGGCCCAGCCGTGGGTGGACGTGGTCCTGAGCGGCGCCTCGACGGTGGAGATGGTGCAGAGCAACCTGCGCGCCCTCGATGTCGAGGTGGGTGGCGACGTCCTGGGACGGCTGGCGGCGCTGGCCGAGGACCCCGAGCAGTATTGGGACGAGCGCTCCGAGCTGGCCTGGAACTAGCGCCCCGGTCGGGGGACCGGGCACGATAGGGGCGTGGTCTCCGGGCACCTGATCGTCATCCTCGCCGTCGCCGCGGTCACGCTGCTGGCGGTCGCTGCTCTGCGCCGGGTGGGCGTGCCCACCGCGGCGGTGCTCGTGGTGGCGGGCCTGGTCATCGGCTTTCTGCCCTTCGTGCCCGACGCGTCCCTGGACCCTCACGTGGTCCTGCTGGGGCTCCTGCCGCTGCTGGTCTTCGACGCGGCGGCGACGTCGTCGGCGACCGCGTTCGTGCGCAACGCCCGGTCGATCGGGCTCCTGGCGCTGGGACTGGTCGCCGCCACGGCGCTCGGGGTGGCGGCGGTGGCGCACTGGATCGGGCATCTGTCGTGGGCGATGGCGTTCGTGCTGGGCACCGCGGTCGGGCCCACCGACGCCGCGGCCGCCACCAGCATGGCGCGGCGCCTGGGCCTCCCCCGACGCCTGGTCACCATCCTCGAGGGCGAGGCCCTGTTCAACGACGGCGCCGCCATCGTCCTGTACACCGCGGCGGTGACGGCGGCGACGAGCGGCAACTTCGCGGCGCCGCACGCCGCCGGAGAGATCATCTACGCCTCCGCGGCCGGGGTCGCCATCGGCTTGGCGGTGGGGGTGGTCGGGCGCGCACTGCGCAACCGCATCGATGATCCCCCGATCGAGATCGCCGGCTCGATGCTGATGGCCTACGCGGCCTACCTGCCCGCCGAGGCGCTGCACGGGTCGGGCGTGCTCGCCGCCGTGACGGCCGGGCTGTACCTGGGCTGGCACAGCGGCGGGAGCGCCTTCAGCGCGCGCAGCCGGCTCCAGTTCAACGCGTTCTGGGAGACGCTCGTGTTCCTCATCAACGGGGCGCTGTTCATAGTCGTCGGCCTGTCGTTTCATACCTTCACCGAGCAGGCGCGCGGCCCGGTGGGACGCTTGGTGCTCACCGGCATCGTCGTCGTGGTGACGGTGATCGTCGTCCGCCTGGCCTGGATGGAAGGGACGGGTTGGCTGACGCGGCTGATGCGTCGGAGTCCTCCGCCCGACGAGGAGGACGCGCCCGACCAGGCCGGGTGGCGCCAGCGACTGATCATCGGCTGGGCCGGCATGCGCGGCGCCATCACCCTGGCCCTCGTGCTGGCGGTGCCGCTGACGACGCGGGCCGGGCTCCCGCTGCGTGGGCGTGACGACATCATCTACCTGGGGTTCGCGGTGATCATCGTGACGCTCGTCGGCCAGGGCATGACGTTGCCGCTGCTCGTCAGACGCCTGGGACTGACCGAGCATCCGGCGGTCGCCGAGGCCCACCGGCGAGGACGCCTCGCCCTCGCCCAGGCCGTGCTCGATCGCCTCCAGGTCGCCGACGGCGACGGAGTCGCACCGGAGGTCATCGACGGCCTCCGCGCGCAGTACCTGGCCCGGCGACAGCGCCTGGAGACGGGCGACGAATCCGAGTTCGAGCAGGAGGCGGGCGACGCCGCGGGAGCCGAGCGCGCGCTGCGGCACGAGCTGATCGCGGCCCAGCGCGAGACGCTGGCCCGGTTGCGACACGAACGGCGGATCGGCGTCACCACCGCGCGGGCACTCGAGCACGACCTGGATCTGGAAGAGGCCCGGCTCGGGGCGAGGCCGGTGGACTAGCGTGGACGCCATGCCCCTGCGCAACCGAGCCACCCCGCGGCAGGAGATCATCGCCGACACGGCGCGCGGGCTCGTCTACGCCAACCGTGGGGTGCTCGTGGACGCCCACGGCCAGATCCGCCGCCACTGGGGCGTGCGCCGTTGGATCGCGTGCCGCCTGGAGTTCAAGGGGCGCCGGCGCCGTCCGCTGATGGCGCCCGGCCGCTACACGGAGCTGTTCTTCCTGGATGAAGCCACCGCGTTCGCAGCGGGCCACCGGCCGTGCGGCGAGTGCCGGTATGAGGATTACAAGCGCTTCGGCGCGATCTGGCAGCGGCTGCACCCCGGGCTGGTCGGGGCCGACGCCATGGACGATCAGCTGCACGAGGAGCGGGTGGACTCCGAGACTCGGGAGCAGCGTCACCACGCGATGGCCTTCGAAGGCCTGCCGGACGGCACGTTCGTGCTCCGCGACCAGCGGCCGTGGCTGGTGCTGGGCGACCAGTTGCTGGAATGGACGCCGGCGGGCTACGTCGCCGAGCGCCGGGCGCGCCCTTCTGCGGGCATGGCGGTGGTGCTCACGCCGCCTTCGTTGGTGGACGTGGTGCGGTCCGGGTGGGCGCCGGCCACCGTGCCGTTCCTCCACCCCACCGCGCGGGACCCAGCGCCGGTCAGCTGATCAGCACGCAGCCGGTGGTGGCGTGGGCCAGCAGCTTGCCGGTGGCCTCGTCGGTGAGCCGGCCCTCGGCGGTGGCCAGGCGGCGTCCGGCGTGCACCACGGTCCCCTCGGCCACGATGACTGCACGGCCCTCCTCGAACTCCACGAGCGTCATGCCCAGCAGGTCGGCGATCGGCGGCGCGCCCACCGTCCGGTCCATCACCGCCTGCAGGACCTCCATGCCCCTGCAGCGCACCTATGCCGGCCAGACGGGCAGCATCGCCGCCGCGCTGGAGCTCGTGGGCGAGCGGTGGACGATCCTCATCATTCGCGAGGCACTGCTGGGCGTGCACCGCCTCGATGAGATGCAGGCCGACCTCGGCATCGCGCGTAACGTGCTGCAGGCACGGTTAGAGCACCTTGTGGCGCACGAGATCCTCGAACGGCGCCGCTACCAGGCGCGGCCCGAGCGCTTCGCCTACCACCTCACCGAGAAGGGCCTCGACCTGTGGCCCGCGGTGGTGGCGCTGATGCAGTGGGGCGACAAGCACGCGGGCGTCCCCGGCGGCCCGCCGGTGCGGCTCGAGCACCGCGGGTGCGGCGGCGCCGTCGACGATCACATGCTCTGCGTCAGCTGTGGCGAGAAGCTCGGCCCGCGTGATGTGTGGGCCCACCCGGCCGGCCACGTGTCCGGCGACCATCCGCTGCGCCGCCGACGCCGCGCCGCGACGGCCGTCTCTGAGTCCGCCTAGGCCGCGTCGAGGAAGGCCTGCACACGTTCGCGGTACGGAGCGCGGTCATAGCTTGAGACCAGCGCGCCCGCCATCCGCACCGGGTCGCCGAAGAAGTAGTACTCATAGAGCGCCTGCCGGCCGGCGAACGCCGAGATGCAGGTGTCCCACACCAGCCGGAACAGCTTGACCCGGTCCGGGCCGTTGAGTGTGGCGGACTGCAGGTAGCGCTCGATGTCGTCGTGCGCGGGCCCGGTGACGTCGGCTTCGGTGGGAAGCGCCATCAGCCCGCTGGCGCCGAGCTTGCGCAGGATCTCGGGGAAGCGCTGATAGAGCTTGGGATACCAGTTGCGCGCGGCGTTGAGCGGCTCCCAGCGTGGAGTCATCACGCCGTACTCGTTCAGCGCGGCGTCGGCCTCGGCGGCGCGGACGAAGGCGCGGATGCCTTCGAGGGCGATGATGATCTCGGCGACGTTCTCCTGGACGTGTGAGAACTGCTCGATGCCGATCGCCTCGGTGAGCAGGGTGACCAGTCCGAGCATGAACTCGGTCTTGGCGGTGGTGCGCGTGGCCACCTGGTGGGTCATGTGGTTGATCGCGCCCGTCTGGGCGTAGAGGCCGTTGCACAGCTCCGGGTTGCCCAGCATGAAGCAGCGCTCGAACGGGACCTTCACGTCGTCGAACACGACCACGGCGTCCATCTCCTCAAAGCGCGAGCCCAGGGGATGGTCGAAATGGCCGCGGCCGTAGTCGGCCGACTCGCGGCATACGAAGCGCAGGCCGGGCGCGTCGCAGTTGATGGCGAACGCATAGGAGTAGGGGGCGTCCTCGGGCCGGCCGCGCAGGAGGGTGGAGGGAAAGACCAGCAGCTCGTCGGCGAACGGGCCGATGGTGGCCAGCAGCCGGGCGCCGCGCACGACGATCCCGTTGTCGTCCTGGGAGACGATCTGAGCCGAGATCTCGCCCCCCAGCTGCTCGGCGGGGGGCAGGCTGCGGTTGTGCTGGGGCGGAATGAGCGTGTGGGTGAGCAGGAGGTCCTCCTCACGGACCTTCTCGTAGTAGGCCCGGGCGTTGTCCCCGAATGCGCTGTCGGCCTGCGCGAACCACTCCCCGGCCTCGCTCAGCGCCATCATGCACGCGTTGAGGTAGTCGCCGGTGCGGCCCAGAAAGCCGTTGGACACCTGGGCCCAGGTACTCATCATCTCCCGGCGCTTGACCAGGTCCTCGGCGGTGCGCGGAACCATGAACGAGGTGCCGACCCGGTCACCGGTGGTGGGCGACTCGTAGGTGAGCACGTCGCGGTGCCGCGGGTCGTGCTGGAGGTCGTACAGGTGCGCGTAGGTCCGCACCACGTTGCGGAACGCGGGATGGTCAGGGATTCCGGTGGTGACCGTCTCGCCGTGGATCTGGACGGTCGGGCTCGACGCCGCCAGGCGCTCGATGTAGTCGCTGCCTCTACGCGCTGCCATGACTTCCCTCTCCTGGTCGTTGTCGCGAGCGCGGCCGGTTATAGCACGATTATCGTTCGTAGCGTACAGATAGCGTACACTGTGCTGCTGCCGTGCCGTCGTCCTCCCTGACCCTGGAGCGCGGGCTGCGCCTCCTGCGCGTCCTCTCTGAGCACCCAGAGGGCATGACCGTGTCCGAGCTGGCCGACGTGCTCGGCACGCACCGCGCCGGCATCTACCGGCTGCTGCAGCCCCACCTGTCGCAGCGGCTGGTCCGCCGCCGGGAGGACCGCTATTTCCTGGGCATGGGCCTGGTGGAGCTGGCCAGTCGGGTGCAGCCAGCCCTCCGGGAGGCGGCGGGCCCGCTGCTGCAGGCGCTCGCCGACGAGCTCACCGCCACGACGGCGCTGACCGTGCGCGACGGGGAGGATGCCGCCGTCGTACTCGATGTCCGCTCGCCGCGCCACGCCGATATGCACATCACCTACCGGGCGGGGCTGCGCCACCCGGTGGCGATCGCTGCGTCGGGCATCGCCATCCTCGCGGGCGGCCCGGGGCGGCCGACCGAGCGAGCCGAGGTCACGCAGGCGCGCGAGCGCGGGTGGTCGCGGTCAACCGGGGAGCTGCTGCCCGGCGCCACCGGGGTCGCGGCGGCGATCGCAGACCACGGGGCGGTCAGCGCGGTGTGGATCGGCGACCGCGACGAGCCCGCGATGGCGCGCGCGGTCATCGCCACCGCCCGGGCACTCGCCGACGCGCTCTAATCGATCAGGCGGGCCTGGAGCTGCCAGATCGCCAGCCGCCACATGAGCAGCGCGAACGCCACCAGCACGGCCAGGTGCACGAGGTCCGCGGAGCTATAGATCGACAGCGACACGTCGCGGACCAACTGCACACAGTGATACAGCGGGTTGAACTTCGCGATCGTGCGCAGCGCCGGCGGCAGCGACGAGATCGGGAAGAAGGTCCCGGCGACAAGG
Organism: uncultured Actinomycetota bacterium; assembly: GCA_963708835.1. GTDB lineage: Bacteria > Actinomycetota > Thermoleophilia > Solirubrobacterales > Solirubrobacteraceae > Palsa-465. The sequence goes on from CAVPUB010000007.1 coordinate 1,878,181, forward strand.
AACATCGGCGTCAGCACCGCGCTGGTCACGTAGTTGAAGTTGTCGATGGTCTTGGCCACCGCGGCGATGAGCACGCCGAAGCCGGCGAAGCCGAAGCCGGTGATGAAGCCGATGAAGGGCACCAGCAGCATGCCCCAGGCGGGATCGAGCCCGAAGGCGAAGCCCACGAACAGCGGCGCCATGCCATAGACGCCGGCGCGGATCGAGATCCACAGGATCTCGGCGGTGACGAGCTCCTCGACGTCCACGGGAGCCGCCAGCAGCGCGTCGTAGGTCCGCTGGAACTTCCAGCGGATGAACGTGTTGAACATGCCCGGGAACGCCGAGGAGAACAGGACGGCGGTGGCCACCACGCCGGTGGCGACGTACTCGACGTACTTGACGGTGCCGACGGTCTTCAGGAGCGAGCCGAACCCCAGCCCGAAGGCCAGCAGGTAGATGGTCGGCTGCACGATCGAGGAGAACGTGGTCGCCTTCCAGTAGCGCCTGAACAGCACCACGTCGCGCATCATCACGCCCGCCAGCGCGGCCGGCTCCAGCCGGCGCACGCGCCGCGCGCGAGGGACCGGTGCCTCGGCGTGCTGGTCCAACGTGGTCATTCGATCTCCTGTCCGGTGAGCGCCACGAACGCGTCCTCCAGGTTGGCCGGACGGCGCACCCCGTCGGGCGCCTCGCCGTTGAGCCGCTCGGCCTCCAGCAGGGCCACCGCGGGGCCGCTGCGCCGGTAGGGCCAGCCGCGCTGCGTGGCCAGCGCCTCGAGCTCGGCCAGCTCAGCGGGCGGCCCGTAGACCTCCAGCACCTCGCGACCGGCGTGGCTGCTCACCAGCTGGGCCGGCGTCCCCTGGGCGATGATCTTGCCCGCGGACATCACGGCCACGGTGTCGGCGAGCCGCTCGGCCTCCTCGATGTAGTGCGTGGACATGAGCACGGTGACGCCGTCGGCGCGCAGCCCGTCGATCAGCGACCACAGCTCCTGGCGCACCTGGGGGTCAAGGCCCACGGTGGGCTCGTCGAGCAGCACCATCTGCGGGCGGTGGATGAGGCCGCGCGCCACCAGCAGGCGGCGGCGCATCCCGCCCGAGAGCTCGCGGACGATCGTGTCGGCGCGCGGGCGCAGGTTGGCGATGTCCAGGGCGCGCTCCACCGCAGCGCCGCGCTCGGTGCGCGGCACCCGGTACAGGTGGGCGAACACGTCGAGGATCTGGCGGGCGGTCAGCTCGACGTCGAGATTGTCGAGCTGGGGCACGACGCCCATGGCCATCCGGGCCTGCTTGGACTCGGCCGGAAGGGTGTAGCCGAGGACCTGGATCGTGCCCTCGTCAGCGAGCGTCTGGGCGGTGAGCATCCGCATGGTCGTCGACTTGCCGGCGCCGTTGGGGCCGAGCAGCCCGAAGCAGACCCCGGGTGACACCAGGAGGTCCAGGCCGTCCACGGCCGTGATCGGTCCAAACCGCTTGACCACGCCGCGCAGCTCGATCGATGCGCGCACCTCATCCACAGTTTCAGAGTAGCCCGGCCCTGCGGCCGGCCCGGCGCGTCAGTGCGACGGGTCCTCGAGCTCGCCGCCGCCGTTGGCGTTGCCAGGCCCGTCCTCGTCTGACGCTTCCCCGCCGGCGCCCGGCATCTTGAAGATCTGGGCGAGCTGTGCCGCGACCATGATGTCGCCGGCGAGCTGGATGCGACCCTTGAAGTAGGCGGCCATCGGGTCCGAGTTGCCGCTGATCAGCCGCAGGAACTCGACGCCGTCCATGGTGATCGTGAGCTTGGGCTCCGGGCCCTCGATGCCGCGGTTGGCACGCGCGGTGCCGTTCTCGACCTCCAGGAGGTACGTGTCGACGCCCTCGTCGGCGCGTCCGGTGATGTTCCACCGGATCGCCGTCTTGACGTTGGCGGCGGCCTTGGCGTCCAGCTGGCGTGGCATCTGCCAGAACACCCCGTCGAGCACGGCGCGACGCGCCGGAGACTTCATGAGCTGGTCCAGCCGCTCAGGCGAGGCCTCGCGCACCATGCGGCCGATGCCGTCGGCGATCTGCGCCGGCGCGTCGGCGGCGAACTTCTTGAGCTGATCCAGCGCGCGCTGGGGATCAAACCAGGAGTCCATATCGAGACAGGACGGTACTACGCCTCCGAGCGCAGCCCGGCGACCGCCCGGCCCAGCCGCGCGACGCCGTCGGCGATCTTGCGCTCGGAGAGATTCGAGTAGCCGAAGATGAGCCCACCGCGGGTCGAGGCCGCCAACCGGTAGGGAGCGACGCCGGCGACCGCCACGCCCTCGGTCGCCGCCGCCTCGATGACGGCGGCCTCGTCCAGCCCGTCGGGCAGCCAGGCAACCAGGTGCAGGCCGGCGGCGATACCGGCCGGCTCCAGCTCGGGGAGATACCGGGTCAGCGCGGTCAGCAGCGCGTCGCGGCGGGAGCGGTAGATGGGCCGCATCCGACGCAGGTGGCGGTCGAACTCGCCACGGCCCAGGAAGTCGGCAAAGGTGAGCTGGTCGAGGATCGGCGACCCGCGGTCGTGCAGCAGCTTGGCCTCGGCGAACGGTTCGATGAGATCGGGCGGCAGGATGAGCCAACCGATGCGAAACCCCGGCGCCAGGGTCTTGCTGGCGGTGCCGGCGTACGCAACGCGCTCGGGATCAAGCCCCTGCATGGCGCCGATCGGGGCGCGGTCGTAGCGGTACTCGGCGTCGTAGTCGTCCTCGATGACCAGCGCCCCGGTGCGCCTGGCCCACTCCAGCACCGCCGCCCGCGCCTCGGGGGAGAGCACGCCGCCGGTGGGCCACTGGTGCGAGGGGGTGAGCACCAGCGCGTCGGCGCGCAGGCCGGCGACCGCGTCGACACTCACGCCGTCGTCGCCGACCGGGACCGCAACGATCTCCATGCCCAGCGCCTCCGCGATGGGGCGCGCGTCGTCCGAGGCCGACGGGTCCTCCACGGCCAGCGTCCGGGCGCCACGGGCGGCCAGGACCCCGATGAGCAGGGACGCGGCCTGCGCGTAGCCGTTGCTGATGACCAGCGTGTCAGGGTCCGCGTGGGTGCCGCGGACCCGGTTGAGGTAGGCGGCGAGCGCGGAGCGCAGCTCCGGGGCGCCCCGGCCGTCGAGGTAGCCCAGCCGGTCGTCGGGGGCCTCGGTGAGCACCCGGCGGACGGAGCGCAGCCAGGCGGCTCGCGGGAAGGCGCCGAGGTTGCCGCGGCCGTAGCCGAAGTCGACCGCGGGGCGCGACGGGCCCGACCATGGGGCTCCGGACGAGTCGGGCTGCGCACCGAAGCGCGGAGCGGTGCGTGGGGGGGAGGTGGTGCGCGGCGGGTCGCCCGCGGGCTTGGCCGGCCCCGAGCGCTCGGCCGCGGCGGGTGCGACGTGGGTGTAGCCGCCGCTGCGGCTGGTCAGGTAGCCCTCGGCCACCAACTGGGCGTACGCCTCCACCACCACGCCCCGCGACACGCCCAGTTCGGCGGCGAGCGAGCGGCTCGGCGGCAGCGCGACCCCGCTGGGCAGCGCGCCGGAGCGGATCCGCTCCCGGATCGACGTCTCGATCTGGCGGTGCAGCGCCTCGCCGCCGCGATCGAGCTCGACGACCAACTCCGAGACAGGCGACAAATTGGTACCCGAGACCGACACGGAAATGGATCTTATCGGGAGGACCGATCGCTGAGAGCCTGGACGCCATGACAACCACCGCGCAGCACTCCACCCCCACGACGACCCGCCGTCCACACTTCGACGGCCAGGTCCTCACCCCCGGCGCCGCCGGCTATGACGCGGCTCGCTCGGTGTGGAATCAGATGGTCGACCACCGCCCGGCGCTGATCGTCCGGTGCGCCTCGGTGACCGACGTCGTCACCGCCGTCCGGCTCGCCCGCGACCGTCATCTCGAGATCGGCGTGCGCTGCGGCGGCCACAACATCGCGGGTCTGTCGGTCCCCGACGGCGGGCTGATGATCGACCTCAGCGGGCTTGACCGCGTCACCGTCGACCCCGGCGCGCGCCGGGCCCGGGTGCAGGGCGGGGCTCTGCTCGGCGCCCTTGACCGGGCCACGCAGCCCTTCGGCCTCGCCACTACCGCCGGCAACGTCTCGCACACCGGGGTGGGGGGTCTGACGCTGGGAGGCGGCATGGGCTGGCTGGCCCGTCGCCACGGCCTGACCTGCGACAACGTGCAGTCCTACACCGTGGTGACCGCCGACGGCGACCTTGTCCGCGCCTCCGCCGACGAGCACCCCGACCTGTTCTTCGGGCTGCGCGGGGGCGGCGGCAACTTCGGGATCGTCGTGGAGTTCGAGCTCCGCCTGCACCATGTCGGGACCCGCGCGCTCGTGGCCGACCTCAGCTTTCCGATGGACCGCGCCGCCGCCGCGCTCAGAGGCTGGCGCGAGCTGGCCGAGGTCGCGCCGCGCGAGGCGACACTGACCGCCGAGATCGCCGGCGACACGGTGACGCTGGGCTACGTGTGGGTCGGGGAGCCGCAGCGGGGACGATCGCTGTTGGGGGCGCTGCGCTCGATTGGGTCGCCGGTCGGCGAGGTTGTCACCGAGCTGTCCTACCTGGCGCTCCAGACCCGTGACGACAGCGCCGAGGGCCACCGCTTCCGCCGCTACTGGAAGGCGCACTACCTGCCCGAGCTGTCTGACGGCGCCATCGCCGCGCTGCTGGACCGCGACCCGCACGACGCGCGCGTGCCGGGCGTCAGCCTCCAGGCCTACGGTGGCGCGATCGCCGACGTGGACGACGAGGCCACCGCGTTCAGCCACCGCCACACCCGCTTTGAGTACGTCGCGGCGGTGAAGTGGAGCGACCCTGACGAGGACGCGATGCGCATGGGCGCCGCCCGGCGCACGGCCGCCAAGCTGGACCCGTTCGCCGCCGGTGCCTACGTCAACGCGCTCAGTGACGAGGGCCCGTCCGGCGTGTGCCGCGCCTATTCGGCGGCCAAGCGGACGCGCCTGGTCGCGGTCAAGGACGCCTACGACCCAGCGAACGTCTTTCATCTGAACCACAACATCGCCCCGAGCGGGCGCTGATTTGAGAGGACCGCACATGCGACGCATCATCAACTCGACCTACATCACCCTCGACGGCGTGATCGAGAACCCGCAGGACTGGCCCTCGGGCCGCCACCAGGACGACGGCAGCGGTGGGGAGATCCAGACCGAGCTCCTGCTGGGCTGCGACGCCCTGCTGCTCGGCCGGCGCACCTACGAAGCGTTCGTACCCGTGTGGACGGCCATGTCCGGCGATCCCTATTCGGACCACATCAACGCGATGGAGAAGTGGGTGGTGTCGGACACCCTGACCGATCCGGAGTGGAACAACTCCGAGGTCATCGCCGGCGACGTGGCGGGGGAGATCGGGCGGCGCAAGGCGCAGGAGGGCGGCGACATCGTCCAGTACGGCTTCGGGCCGGTCACCGATCTCCTGCTCGCCCACGGCCTCCTCGATGAGCTCCGCCTCTGGGTCCACCCGTTCATGCTGGGCGCGGGCGGCGCCGCGGACCTCATCTTCCGTCCCGAGCGCGCGGGCCGCTTCGACCTGGCCGACGTCACGTCCCTGGCGTCGGGCAACGTGGTGCTGACCTACCAGGTGGCGTGAGGCACGTCAGGCGGGAAGGTGCGCGACGGCGTCGGGTACGCCCTGCTGGGCCGACGGGAACCTCGGCGCCCAGCCCAGCTCCTGCTTGATGTGGGCGTTGGAGCTGCGCGCCGAGCGGACCACGGCCCGTGCCGGACCGCCGCCCCCGGCCAGGCTGGCCAGCCACAGCGGCACCCGGCGCGGCTTGCCCACGCCGAGCGCCTGAGCGGTGAGGGCGACGAAGTCGTACTGGGTGATCGGCTCGTCGTCGGCGACGTGGTACACCGCGCCGTCCGGTGCGCGCTCGGCGGCGTCGACGCACGCCGTGGCGACGTCCTCGACGCGCACGACGTCCCACCAGTTGGCGCCGGAGCCGATGACCACGAGCCGCCCGGGCGCACGCAGCCGCTTGACCAGCTCGGACGCGTACCAACCGCCGGGGCCGTAGATGTGGCTGGGGCGCAGGATCACGCTGGGTAGCCCGGATTCGCGCACCAACTGCTCGCCCCGCTGCTTGGAGCGCCCATAGGCGGTCTGGACCGGGAGCTCTGAGTTCTCGTCGAGCACCGCGCCGTCCGCGTCGCCGGTGACCACGGTGGACATGAAGATGAAGCGGGCGTCCGAGGTCGTCTCACACGCGCCGATCAGGCGGCTGGTGCCATGGACGTTGACCTCCTCGAGCTTGGCCTGGTCGCGCTGGGTGGCGATCTCCGCCGCAAGGTGGATGACGCAGTCGGGCGCGGCGGCCTCGAGGGCCTGGGTGAGCGGGTCGGCGTGGCCGAGATCTCCCTGGATCGCGGTCGTCCCCGCCGGCTCTGACCCGGGCCGCCGGACCAGCGCGCTGACCTCGTGGCCGCGCGCCTGCAGATCCGCGCACACCGCGTGCCCGACGAATCCGCTGGCACCGGTGACGAACGCCTTCATGGTGGGGCGATCCTAACCCCCGCCGGGCCTGCCGGCCGGTGAGGATCGTCTCAGCCGTGGGTACCATCGGCTGCCGCGGGCGGTTAGCTCAGCTGGTAGAGCGCCTGCCTTACAAGCAGGAGGTCACTGGTTCGAGCCCAGTACCGCCCACTGCGACGGCACGGCCGAGGACCCCACCAGGTCAGCCGGGGCGGGGTCCGCAGTCGTGGACGACGTGGAGGCGGGCGCCGACGACTACCTGGCACTGTGACGGCGGTGTTGTGCCCTACTGGCCCTCGGGCCAGGTCGCCTCTGCCCCGACCCCGTCGCCATCCGCGGGCTTCGGGCCGCCGACCGCGATGATGTCCAGCCCGTCAGGGCCGGCCTCGAACGCGCGTACGACCTCGGGCGCGACCCGCAGGACGTCCCATTGGTGCAGCTCCTCGACCTCGTCATCGAGCAGGACGCGGCCCGATCCGGCGACCACGACATAGGCCTCCTCCTGCTCGCGGTGGCTGTGCGCGAACGGGCTGCGCAGGTTGGCCGCGTAGCGGAAATGGCTGATCCCGAGATCCCGCGACGCGAGGTGTTTGCGGCTGAACCGGCCCTCGAGGCCCGGTACGCGCTCGCCGACGGAATCCTCGACCTCCAGCAGATTGACCTTCGCAAAACGGGACATGTGGTCTCCTTGGCGGTGGGGGGTGTTGGTCGGGCGCGACACCGGCCCGACGAGCGTAGCCACCGACACCATCTAGGCTCGACGTTCGATGACCCGGCTTCCCGCTCTCTCTCTGCGCGGCTTGACCAAGCGCTATGACGGCGGCCTGCTCGCCCTCGACGGCTTCGACCTCGAAGTCGGCGACGGCGAGTTCTTCGGGCTGCTCGGTCCCAACGGCGCCGGCAAGACGACGCTGATCAGCGCCGTGTGCAACCTCATCCGCGTGACCTCGGGTCAGATCGAGATCTTCGGGCGCCCCCACCACGACCCCGAGGCGCGGCGGATGATGGGCCTGGCCGAGCAGGACGTCAATCTCGACCGCTTCCTCGACGTGGAGGAGACGCTCGTCTACCACGGCGGCTACTACGGGATGAGTCGCCCGCAGGCGGTCCACCGCGCGCGGGAGATGATGGACGTGTTCGATCTGCGCGCGAAGGCCGGGGTCCGGGCGCCCAACCTGTCGGGCGGGATGCGGCGCCGGCTGCTGCTGGCACGCGCGCTCATGCACGAGCCCCGGCTGGTCATCCTCGACGAGCCCACCGCCGGCGTGGACTTCGAGCTGCGCCTGGAGCTGTGGCGCTACATCCGCCGCCTCCACGAGCAGGGCACGACGATCCTGCTCACCACCCATTACCTGGAAGAGGCCGAGGAGCTCTGTCAGGACGTCGCGCTCATCCGCGGCGGCCGCCTGCTGGCGCGCGACAGCCCGGCCGGCCTGCGGGAGAGCTTCGAGTCCGATTCGCTGGCCGACGTGTACGTCAAGGCGATGGCGGCGGCCGCGTGAGCGCATCGCACGCCGTGCCGGAGCCCCGCCCGCCGGCGCGGGAGGGCGGGGCTGGTTTCCTCGTGCGCCGCCGCGGGCTCATCTCCCTGTCGGGCCGCGAGATCCTGCGCGTGCTCAAGCTGTGGACGCAGACGATCGCGGCGCCGGTGGTGGCCTCGTTCCTGTTCATCCTCGTCTTCGGCCTGTCGCTGAGCGGACGCATCCGCCATGTGGACGGCTTTGACTACCGGGCCTTCATCGTGCCCGGCCTGATCACGATGGCGATGGTCCAGGCCGCCTACACCAACAACGCCTCCTCGGTCTTTCAGTCGCGCTTTGACCGTTACCTCAACGACGTGCTCGCGTCGCCGATGCGCAACTGGGAGATCAACCTGGGGCTCTCGCTGGGCGGGATGGTCCGGGCGCTGCTGATCGGGGGCGCGCTTCTCCTGCTCGCCCTGCCCATCACGCACGTGCCGATCAACCAGCCGTTCGTGCTGGTGCTGGGCGTCGTCCTCGGGCTGACCCTGTTCGCCTCGCTCGGCGTGGTCATCGGCATCTACGCCAAGACCTGGGATCACGCCGGCTTTGTCCAGAACATCGTGATCGTGCCGCTCAGCTTCCTCGGCGGCGTGTTCTACTCGGTCTCGACGCTGCCCTCACCGTGGCGCGAGGTCTCACACGCCAACCCGATCTTCTATCTGGTGCAGGCGGTGCGCTACGGCTTTTTGGGCACCAGCGACGTTCCCGTCGGCATCGCCCTGGGCATCACCGCCGCGCTGGCGGCGCTCACCGTCGCCTGGAGCGCCTGGCTCTTTCACAGCGGGCACAAGCTCAAGCCCTGAGCGCGCCGCCGAGCGCGGCCGTTACTCGAGGACCTTGTCGACGGCCTCCAGCAGCGCGTCGGGCTTGAACGGCTTGACCAGGAAGTTCTTGGCGCCGAGCTTGAGCGCCTCGATCACCTTGGACTCCTGGCCCAGCGCTGAGCACATCAGCGCCTTCGCGTTGGGGTCGATCGCGATGATCTCCGCCAGCGCCTCCAGGCCGGTCTTCTCCGGCATGGTGAACCAGTACCCGAGCCATCGGTCAGCAACTCCTCCTTGCATTCTTGCGCGCACTCCGACAGGTTCTCACCTGGACGATTGTCCAGCTTTCAGGTGCGTTGTGCCCGGCTGATTATTGGTTTCTCATCAAATGACCGATCCGCCACCAATGAACGAGGTTCTCCTCGCCCGGCAGCCGATCCTCGACGGCGATCTCACCGCGGTGGGATATGAGCTGCTGTATCGCGAAGCCGGCTCGGACGCCGCCAACGTCCACGACGACGAGCTGGCGACCGCGCGCGTCTCGCTGCGGGCCATGACCGAGATCCAGCTCGAGCGCCTCGTCGACCAGCGGCGGGCGTGGATCAATGTCACCCGCGACTTCATCCTCGCCGGGCTGGCCCAGACCTTCCCGCCCGAGCGCGTCGTGCTGGAGCTGCTCGAGGACCAGCTCGTCGATACGGCGCTGGTCGACGCGATCACCCAGCTGCGGCGCGACGGATACGTCGTCGCGCTCGACGACTTCACCATGACCCCCGACATCGCGCCGCTGCTCTCGCGCGTGGACATCATCAAGCTCGACCTGCGCGCGCTGGGGGCGGAGGGCCTCGCCGAGCTGGCCGCCAAGCTCGCGCCACATGGAGCGACGCTCCTGGCCGAGAAGCTCGAGGATCATGCGGACTTCGAGATCGCGCTGGCCGCCGGCTGCGAGCTGTTCCAGGGGTACTTCTTCTGCCGGCCCGAGCCGATCGAGGGCATGACGGTGGCCCCCAACCGGCTGGCGCTGCTCAAGCTCGCCGCCGATGTGCAGGACCCCACGATCGACCTGGCGGCGCTCGACCGGCTCATCTCCACCGACGTCGCCCTGAGCTACCGGCTCCTGCGCTACATCAATTCCGCCTACTTCAGCCTGCGCGAGCCGGTGAGCACGGTGATGCAGGCGGTCACCCTGCTCGGCATCGACAACGTCCGCAGCTGGACGACGATGATGATCCTGGCCCAGATCGGCGGCAAGCCGCGCGAGCTGTTCGTCACCGCGCTGGTGCGTGCCCGCTTCTGCCAGCTCGCCGCCTCCGACGAGGATGGGCCGCCGTCCCTGATGTTCTCGCTGGGCCTCTTCTCCGTGATCGACGCGCTCACTGACCAGCCGATGGCGGTCGTGGTGGCGTCCCTGCCCTTTGCCCCCGCGATGCGCGACGCGCTGGTGAACCGCAGTGGATCGGGCCGCCTGCTGGACGCCGTCGAGGCGATGGAGGCCGGGGAGTTCCGGCGCGCGCGGAGCATTGCGGCCGGCGCGCCCGCGCACTACCTCAGCGCCGTCAACTGGAGCAACGAGACCTCGCGCCAGCTGCTGGAGGGCGATCAGCCGGCCGCGGCGTAGCGGACGGCCGGTGCCCCAGGCTGGACGCGCCGCTCAAGCCGCTGAGGAGCCGGGAGCGGCACAATACGGCGCCGATGAGTGCGCTCAACCGGTCGATCGACGACATCCGCGCCGAGTTCCCGGGCCTGGAGGAGGGGTGGGCGCCGCTCGACGGCGCGGCCGGAACGCAGGTGCCGGGCGCGGTCATCGAGGCGATCGCCGCGGCGCTGCGCGATGGGATGGCCAACGTGCACGGGGCCTTCGCCGCCAGCGAGCGCAGCACCGCGATCGTCGACGAGGCCCGGCGAGCGGTGGCCGATCTCGTCAACGGCATGCCCGAAGGGGTGGTGCTGGGGCCCAACATGACGACGCTGACCTTCCACGTCGCCGACGCGCTGTCGGCGGACTGGTCGGCCGGTGACGAGATCGTGGTCACGTCACTTGACCATGACGCCAACGTCCGCCCGTGGGTGATCGCCGCCGGGCGCGCGGGAGCGACCGTGCGCTGGGCGGAGTTCGACCCCGCCACCGGCGAGCTGCCGGCGGAATGCTTTGACGAGGTCCTCGGCGACCGCACCCGCCTGGTCGCGGTGACCGCCGCCTCCAACGCCATCGGCAGCCGGCCCGACGTGCGCGCCATCGCCGACCGCGCGCACGCCGCGGGGGCGCTCGTCTACGTCGACGGGGTGCACGCGACGCCGCATGTCGCCACCGACATGCGCGCGCTGGGAGCCGACTTCTACGTCTTCTCCACCTACAAGCTGTTCGGACCGCACGCCGGGGCGCTCGTCGCCGATCCGGCACTGCTCGAGCGCGTGCGGCCCGCCAAGCTCCGGCCCGCGTCCGACGAGGTGCCCGACCGCTTCGAGCGCGGGACGCCGGCGTTCGAGCTGCTCGCGGGGATCACCGCCGCGGTGAACTGGCTGGCGGGGCTGACCGACGCCTCGGGGTCGCGCCGCGACCGGCTCGTGGCGGTGCTGGGCGCGGTGGAGGAGTACCTCGCCGGGCTGCTGCGCCACGCGCTGGACGGGCTGACGGCGATCGACGGCGTGCGCGTCCTGCCCGCCCCGGCGCGCCGCACCTCGACCCTGTCCTTCGTCGTCGCGGGCCGGACGCCGCTCGCCGTCGCCGAGCACCTGGCGTCGCGCCGGGTATCGGTCTGGGACGGCGACAACTACGCCTACGAGCTGATGGGCCGCTTCGGGCTCCGGGACTCCGGCGGCGCGGTGCGCGCGAGCCTCGTCCTCTACAACACGGCCGCCGACGTCGACCGGCTGCTGACGGCCGTCGCCGAGCTCACCTAGCCCCACGCTGGCCCCTCCGGACCCTCAGTCGCCCTGAGCCACGCGCTCCAGCAGGCGGCGCAGCTCGCGCCGCTCGGCAGCTGACAGGGGGGCGAGCAGGGCGTCCTGGGCCGCGTCCACTCGCTTGTCCAGCCGGCTGAGCGCGCTGCGGCCGGTCCGGGTGAGCGCGACGACGTTGCGGCGGCGGTCGGTCTCATCGCGCACACGCCCCACCTGTCCGCGTGACTCCAGCTCGTTGAGGATCGCGTGCAGGTCGCTGCGGTCGATCCACAGCCGCCGCCCGAGGTCGGCCTGGCTCGCCGGGCCCTGCTCGGCCAGCGAGGTGAGCACAACGAAGTGCTGGCGGCGGGCGCCCTCGTGGGCGAGCGTCTCCTCGACCAGCCGCTGGGCGCGGCGCGCCATCTGCGCGGCCAGCCAGCTGGGCAGGGCCCGCAGGCGCAGCGGGGGGTCGTACTCGGACTCGTGATCGGGCTCGCTCACCGAGACCGATCATACATTGGGCAGACCAACGTTGGCAAGCCCAACGAGCTGTGATACCGTTGGCGATGCCAACGTTGATATCACCAACGAAAGGACGCGACGATGGCCACCGACACCACATTCACCCCGCAGGTCCTGGGCGAGACCGAGAAGGCGCTCAACGCCATCCTCTACCGCCAACTGGCCACCACCGGCCTGACCGAGCACCAGTGGATCACCCTTCGCCTGACCGTGACCGCCGGCGGCGAGATCGCGCGCGAGCAGCTGGCGGGCCGGCTGGCCGGCGCGCTCAAGGTCGATGCCGGCCAGGCCCAGGAGCGCATCGAGGAGCTGGTGGCAGCGGGCCTGATGGCGCCCGCCGACGCGGGCCGGCTGACCGTCACCGAGGCGGGCGCTGAGGTGCACGCCCGGGTGCGTGGCGCCACCAACGAGATCACTCACCGCCTGTGGGGCGACCTGCCGGCGGCGGACCTGGAGACGACCGGGCGCACCCTCACCACGATTCTCGAGCGGGCCAACGCCCAGTACGGTGGCGCCGCTTGACTCTCTGACTATTATCAGAGAATGCCCCGCAGCGCGACCGCGACCGCGACCCCGGCGCCCGGCCGGGACCCGGAGGTGGAGCAGGTCAGGCGCTTCAACCGCGCGGTGACCCAGCGCGTGGGCGCGCTGAGCGATCAATACCTGGCGCGATCACGTCCGCTCTCCGCCAGTCGGGTCCTGTGGGAGATCGGGCTGGAGGGCGCCGAGGTCCGGGCCCTGCGCTCGCGGCTGGACATCGACTCCGGTCAGCTCAGCCGGCTGCTGCGCCTGTTGGAGGCCGACGCACTGATCGAGCTGGTCCCGAGCCCCGCGGACGCGCGGATCCGGGTCGCCCGGCTCACACCGGCGGGGGTGGCCGAGCGGGCCGTCCTCGACGACCGCAGCGACGAGCTCGCCCGCTCGATCCTCGCGCCCCTCGATGGGGCCCAGCGCGAGCGGCTGGTGACGGCGATGCGATCCGTCGAGCGTCTGATCACGGCCTCGTTGGTGCAAACCCGGGTCATCGACCCCGAGCACCCGGACGCCAAGCGCTGCCTGCGCGCGTACGTGGCCGAGCTCAACCGGCGCTCGGACCTCCCGTTCGATCCGCGCGACGGTTCGACGGCCGAGCCGCACGAGGTCCGCGCGCCGGCCGGGGCGTTTCTGGTCGCCTACCTCAACGACGAGGCGATCGGGTGCGGCGCCGTCAAGCACCGTCCCGGCGGCCCCTCGGACATCAAGCGGATGTGGGTGGCCGAGTCCGCCCGCGGGCTGGGGATCGGCCGGCGGCTCCTGCGTGAGCTCGAGCAGCTGGCGCGTGAAAGCGGCGCCCCGGTGGCTCAGTTGGAGACCAACGCGGCGCTCGTGGAGGCGATCACGATGTACCGCTCGGCCGGATACGCCGAGGTGCCGGCGTTCAACAACGAGCCGTTCGCCCATCACTGGTTCGCCAAGCCGCTGACCTAGCACGGTCGGTGCGGCCGATCGCGGCCGCTGCGGGTGGGCCGCACGGTCATCGTGGTGGAGACCGCGATCCGCGACGACGCCGGCAGGCCGCTGACCCACACGACCCAATCTCAGGCGGTCATCGCGTCCGCACGGGCAGGCTGAGCCTGCCGGTACGTCGCAACCAACGGCCGGCCTCGATGGCTGCGGCCTCCATCCGTGCCACGTCCTCCCTCCCGCGGCCCCCTGCTTCCCCGAGCGGGGCGCGCCGCGGAGGAAGGCCGATGGTGGTGGGCCGCGAGGAACGCCGTGTCCCCGGCGCACCGGGCCGCCTGCTGTGACGGGGTGATGTGCTCGTCATCAGGCGGCCTGGCGCTCGAAGGACAGAGCCGGCTCCTCGGTGACCACCGCCACCGAGTCGGGCAGCTCCTCGGTCTCCTCGGACCCCGGGGTCCGCAACAGCGCCACCGCGGTGGCGATCGCCGCGATGACGGCCACCACGCCGATCCCGAAGGCGAGGTGATACCCGCCGAGCAGTGAGTCGGTCACCGTGTGGTGCTGGGCCAGCAGCGCCTTGGAGTGATTGGTGGCGAGGGTGCCGAGGACGGCGAGTCCCAGCGCCCCGGCGACCTGCTGGGAGACGTTGACGATGCCCGAGCCCAGTCCGGCGTCCTGCGCCGGAACGTCGGCCATGGCGATCTGCAGCAGCGGCATGAAGGCGTTGCCGATGCCCAGCCCGATGGCGAAGTTGGCGAAGAAGACGGTCGGGAAGAACGCGGTGGACGCGCTCGTGCTCCGCAGCAGCAGGAGCCCGGCGATCACGCTCACCAGCCCGGGGACCAGCACGCGCATCTGCCCGAAGCGCTCGACCAGGCGGGCGGTGACGCCGGTGGCGAGGATGCCGACGGTGATCGTCCAGGGCAGGAAGGCCATACCGGTCTGCAGCGCGCTGTAGTGGCGCACATGCTCCAGGTACAGCGTGCCGAGGAAGAACGTCGAGTACATGCCCGTGACGAGCAGGCCACGCACCACGCTTGACGCGACGAGGCCGCGCAGACGCAGGATGCGCAGAGGCATGATGGGGTTCTCGATGCGTGACTCGAGGGCCAGGAACAGGGCCATGAGCACGGCGGCCAGCGTTCCGAAGCCGAGCACCTGCGTCGAGCCCCAACCGTGGTTGGTGGCCTGGACGATCGCGTAGATCGCGGTCATCAGTGACACCGTGACCAGGACGGAGCCGAGCCAGTCGACGCCGTGGCCGAGGCCGATGCCCCGGTCCTCGGGGATGAGGATGCGGCCGAAGACCATGGCGGCCAGGCCGATGGGAAGGTTGACGAAGAAGATCCAGTGCCAGCTCAGCGCCTCGGTGAGCGCCCCGCCGGCCAGCAGGCCGAGCGAGCCGCCCGCCACGGCGGTGAACACGTAGGCGCTCATCGCCCGCGCACGCTCACCGGGCTGCGGGAACTCGGTGACGATGATGGCCAGGATCACGGAGGCCTGCATGGCGGCTCCGATGCCCTGGACGAAGCGGGCGGCGATCAGGAACCCCTGGCTGGGGGCGGCGCCGCACAGGATCGACGCGGCCGTGAAGAGGACGAGCCCGGAGAGGAACACGCGCTTGCGGCCGATCAGGTCCCCGAGTCGCCCTGCGAGCAGCAGGAAGCTGCCGAAGGTGACGAGGAAGGCGTTGACGACCCAGGTGAGATTGCCCTGGCTGAAATGGAGGTCACGCTGGATCGACGGCAGCGCGACGTTCACGATCGTGGTGTCGAGCACGATCATGAGCTGGGCCAGGCAGACAACCACGAGGGCCATCCACCGGCGATCGTTGGCGCGGATGGATGTGGGTGTGAGGGTCATGTAAGTCCGAAAAGTTGGAGGGCCGGGTGGGTCGGTGGTAAAATGGAGGCCACCTCCAGAACTATGTGGAGGCGACCTCCGTTTACTATAGCGGAGGCACCCTCCGTTTTGTCAAGCGATATTTTCCCGAGCAGCACATGAGCGCCACCGACACCCCCACCGAGATCCTCATCACCCGCCCCAAGCGCGCCGACGCGCGCCGCAACTACGACAAGGTCATCGCCGCCGCGCGCGAGGCATTCGCCGAGGGTGGGGCGTCGACGTCGCTGGAGGAGATCGCGCGCCGCGCCGAGGTCGGGATCGGCACGCTCTACCGGAACTTCCCCAACCGCCAGGCGCTGCTGGAGGCGGTCTACGTCGGTGAGCTGGACGATCTGTGCCGGGCCGCCGGCGAGCTCGAGGACCTCGAGCCGTGGGACGCGCTCGTGGGCTGGCTGCACCGCTTCGTCGGATACATGGCCACCAAGCAGGCACTGGCCCAGGAGCTGCTCAACTACGTCGAGCGCGATTCGCCGCTGTTCAAGAGCTGCCGGACGATGATGTACGCGGCCGGGGAGCCGCTGCTCGAACGGGCCCAGGCCGCCGGGGCCGTCCGCCCCGACACCGATCTCTCAGAGGTCATCCAGATGGTCGGGGGCATCGCCAAGATCCAGGGCGTCGAAGCCGCGCAGATCGACCACATCCTCGATATTGCGCTTGACGGGCTGCGCTACCGCAGTTAGCCGGAACTAGAATCGCCTCGCCGCGGGAGGCGTCTCCGGTACCGGGAGGAGGCAGCGGATGTCGATGGGCGAGCGTTATCAGCAGAACCTGGAGCAGGGGGTCGCGCCGCTGGTCGACGGGCCCTTGGTCACCGTCACGGTGGGAAGCCCGGTCGGTTCGATGTCGAACCTGTTTCGGGCTGAGGCTCTCAACGCCGCCGGTGCTGCCGTGGGCGGCGGCTCACCGGGGCTCTCGGGTGCCACCCGTGGACGGGTGCGCCAGGAGGGAGCCCGGGATATCCGCCTGCCCCAGAGTTTCGCCGTGGCCGTGACGCCGGCGTCGGTCTACTTCTTCAAATGGAAGCCGTTCTGGGGCCGGGTCAAGATCAAGGGCGAGCTGGCGTGCATCCCGCGCGAGGGCATGGCGGTGCAGGTTGCCTCGCGGAAGGCGTCCACCGCCTTCCTACTCGTGTCACCGTCCACCGGGACCCGGGCCGCGTTCGAACTCGGGACGCTGGGCTTCGCCTCGGCCAAGGCCAGGGTTGACGCCATGGTCGCGGCCCTCGGTCCCGAGACGGTCTAGGTTCGCGCGGGGCGTCCCGGCCAGGGTGCGCCGTGCAACGGCGACCAGCAGAGTCGCGGCGACCGCCGCGATCGCGGCCACGATGAACGCGGGCCGGGGATCGCCGGGATGACTGACCGCCCCGGCGATCGCGCTGGCCGCGCCCGTCCCGCCGGCGATCCCGGTCGAGAGCCAGCCGAACGCCTCGGCGGCGCTCGACGGCGACACATGCGAGTCCACCAGCAGGGAGATGGTCGTCAGGCTCGGGTTGAGGGGAAGCCCGACGAGCGCGAGTGCCGCGCCCAACGCAATCAGCCCCGGGGCAGCGATGGTGAGGGCGGCGGCCACGCTGAGGCCTGACAGGAACACGAGCAGTCGGACGCTGGGCGCCAGCGTCCAGCGCCGGCTGCCGTAGATGGCCGCGCCCACGATCCCGCCGGTGGACACCAGCGCGATGAGCAGGCCGCTCGCCGCCGGCGAGTGGTGCGCGGTGGCGAAGGTCGGCACTCCGACCACGATGGCGCCGATCACGGCTCCCACCAGGCCCGCCGTGGGGAGCAGCGCGCGCATGCCCGGCGCGCGCAGGAGCGCTTCGCCATTCTCCCGCGGTGGCGCGCCCCGGTCGAGGTCCGGTGCCAGCGAGGCCGCGAACCCCAGCGTTCCCAGTCCGGTGACGGCCGCGACGGTGACGAGCGCCGCCGACGCATCGGTCGCCGCGATCACCACCGAGAGCAGGAGCGGCCCGGTGAGGATCGCGAGTTCCTGCGTGAGGTAGACGAGGCTGTAGGCGGACGTCCGGTCGCCGACCGGAGTCGCGGCGCCCCACGCCACCCGCATACATGTCGATACCGGGGGGAGCGAGACGCCGGCGAGCACGCCGAGGGCTACGAGCGCGGCGCCCGACGCGCGGGCGTCGGACAGCGCCACGATCGCCGCCATCGCGGCGGGATGGACGATGCCGGTGGCGGCCATGAGCCCGCGAGGGCCCCGGCGGTCGATGAAGCGCCCCTGCGCCGGCCGGGCCAGGCCGCCGGCGATCGACACCGCTCCGACGACGGCGCCGGCCAGCGCCAGCGAGCCGTGGTGGCCGCGGATGACGAGAATGATCCCGATCGCGCCCGCGCCCTGTGTGGTCTGGGCCAGCAGTCCGCTCAGCGCCTGCCAGCGCACGGCCCGCGAGCGCAGCAGGACGCGGTACGGGCTCGACGCCATCCCAGGACACTAGGCCAGGGTGTCGGCGTACGTCTTGAGCGCGAGCAGGGTGCGGCGGCTCTCGTGGGAGAAGGCGCGGACGATGATGGGGCGCAACAACGCGAGCGTCCGGGGGATGTCGATGGTCACCAGCCGGTGCACGTGGGTGGACGCCGAGCCGGGGGTGAGCGTGTAGGCCATGAGCACGTCGATCGTCCCGGAGTGGAAGCGCCCCGTCATCGGCTGGTGGAACGCGACTCGCGTCGGGCGCTCGAACTCGACCACCTCGCCGTTGCGCACCCCGAGCGGTCCTGGCTCGCGATACGTGGTCCCCAGCACGACGGGGTCAGAGGAGATCTCGTGTGTGCCGCGGAACGCTGAGGACTTTCCCAACCACCGCTCCTGAGCGCTGAAGTCGACGATCAGGTCGAAGATCGTCTGCGCGGAGCAGCGAATCTCCGCTTCGCAGGGCAGTTCGATGGTCATGTCGTCCGATCAGGTCGCCTTCAGGGTCCGCGCGGCCGAGACGCCGCGCGCATGTGAGGCGGTGGCGGGAAGGGTCACGCGGTAGCTGGTGCGGCCCCGGGCGCGGGACCGGACCTTGAAGTGGTAGTAGCCCGCGTGATCGGCTCGCGCCGAAGCGATCCTCACCCAGCGATGCCCACGCTTGACCTGGAGGGAGAGCTTGTGGCGGCCCGGCCCTGGGGTCACCTGGCCGCTGAGGAGCACCGATCTGCCCGCCGGGACCGAGCGGTGCGCGAACGCCGCCGTGATCCGAGGCGCGACGTCGATCTGGGTGGCGGCGCCGGACGCCCCCGCGAGCGAGGCCGTCCCGGCGAACGTGAGCCGGTAGATGGTGTTCACGCGCGGGCTCACCCGGAAGCTCACCGTCCCGTTGGCCGTGGTGGTGCCCTGGGCGACCGTCGCGGATGTCGACGATCCGGCCGCCCGCTGCGTCAGGCCGACCGTCATCCCCGGGGCCCCGGCCCCGGCGGCGCGCAGCAGGGTTCCGGTGATCGTGGCGGTCGTGCCCGCCGCGATGGTGCGGGTCCTCGAATTGGTCGTCAGCGTCGCCGCGCCCGGCTTGGCCAATGGGATCTGCTGGGCGCCGTTGGGCCCCTGCAGGGTGAGCGTGGTGGCGCTGCCGGCGGCTGCGGGCGCCGTCGCCACGGTGAACGCGCAACTGGACCCAGCGTTGACCGCGCACGTCGCCGGCGTCACCGACCACCCGTCCGCGGTGGCCGGCAGCACGGCGGAGATGGTCATGTTCTCTCCGGACACCGCGACCGTGAGGGGGGCTGAGGTGGTGGCGGGGGCGAAGGTCAGCGAGGCGGGAGAGACGGTGAACGGCAGCGTCGCGGCGATGGCGGCCCAGGTGGGCGCGAGCGGCGCGTCGGCCTGTCCGGGCCCGGTGGCGCGATCGCCGCCGACGAACAGCTCGGTCTGCGACGGCCCGAAGCGGCCGGTGGCGTTGGCCGCCCCCATGACCGCCGGTGAGTCCAGGGCCCACAGGATGTCGTGGCGGTGGCCCCAACACCCGAGATCGGACGGCGCGTTGCAGTCTCCGTTGGGGGATCCGTAGCCGTCGTCGTACATCCACACGAAGTCGGCCTCGAGCGGCGAGCCGTATCCGCCCTCCCAGTTGGCCGTCCACGTGTTGCCGTTGAACTGGGTCGGCTGGGGGTCGGCGTCGCTCTGCGCGCCGGTGAGCGCGTCCTGGTCAAGCGGTCCCGATAGGCCGATCACCGGGACGAGTCCGCGGTCGACGCGCTCCAGGTTGGAGAGCACGAGCAGCTGCTGCGCGACGGTCAGCGTCCCGAAGTCTGCAGGCAGCTGCATCGCCCCGACCCCCTCCGCCGCCCGCGCGGCGTTGAGGTCGGCGAGCGCCGCGTCCTGGCAGGCCTGGCCGGTGGAGCCGGCGCCGCACGCCTGCTGCGTGGTCTCGCTCAGCGTGCGATTGGCCGGTGGGTCGCCGGTGGCGCCGCCCGCCGCCGCGGGCGCCAGCAGGGCCAGACCGCAACCAAGAGTAGCGAGGGCGCGCACGTCGATCGGCCGGTGACCTTACTGGTAGAACCTGTGGCAAGGCCACGTCGAGCCGTCAGACGATCGGGCTCGGCGAGCGCGACCGCTAGAGGAGAGTGAGCATGACCGAGGCAACGGAGACCGAGGCAGCGCTGGTGACGGGGGTCGACTTCGTCGCCGTGCCCGCCCGCGACATCGATGAGTCCGTCGAGTTCTACGGCACGACGCTGGGCCTGCCCTTCGTCAAGCGCTGGGGCGAGATGCCGGGCGTCGAGTTTCAGGCGGGCAACCTCACGCTGGCGCTCATGGAGCCCACCGCGTTCGGACAGGAGTTCCGGCCAAACGCGCTCCCCATCGCGCTTCATGTGGCCGACGTCGCCGCCGCACGCGAGCAGCTGGCGGCCAAGGGCGTGCAGTTCGTCACCGAGGTGTTTGACAGCGGCGTCTGTCACCAGGCGATCTTCCTGGACCCGGCGGGGAACTCGCTCGGCCTGCACCATCGGTACGCGCCGGCCTAGCCGGCTGGCTGCCGTCAGCCACGCCAGCGGCGTTCCTTCTTCGTCGGCCGCAGCTTCGGCGCGGCGGGTGAGAAGGTGAACCTGAACCTCGCCTGCCGCACTGCGCGCCGCGTGGCACCGGTGGCGCTTGCCGACCCCGTCGTCAGGTTCAGCACGGTCACCGAGTTGGCGGGGAAGCGGTAGGTGAAGGCCGCGCCCACGCGCCCGAGGCGGCTCGTCGTCGGCGCTACGGCGTTGGGGTGAGCCAGCGAGTTCATCGCGTCGGGATTGCCGGTGAGGGTGGTGGCGGTGCCACCCGTGGCCCCGCCGCCGAGGCCGGCGAGCGAGATCCCGATCCGGGCCGGCGCGGTGCCGTCGTTGACAACGGTGACGTAGGTGTGGCCGCCACCCTGCGAGGCGACATCGAACAGAGTGCCACTCCCTGACACGATCTGTGAACCGATGACATTGTCACCGTGCTGGGTGGACATCATCTCCTGTGCCCAGTACGACGGAGACACGTAGCTCTTGAGCGCGTTGTAGCCGATCAGGTTGGTCGGCCAGCTCGGCGCATTGACGTTGACCAGCAGCGGGGCGTAGGAGGCGCCCAGCACGAGGTCGGAGTTGCGCTCGGCCCCGGTGAGGAAGGCCGCCTCGCCCACCGCGTTGCCCAGCGTGCCCGTGGGACTGCCGTTGGTGGTGGCGTACTCGCCCACGATCACCTTTGGTCCACTGCGGCTGACGCCGTCGAAGATGTGGGCGTTCTCGGCGAAGTACTGCGGGTCGTTGTTGTAGTAGTGCTCGTCCACGATGTCCACCGGGCCGTTGGTGACCGGCGTCGTCGCGATGAGCTTGAGCTGCGGGTAGGCCGCCCGGATCGCGTTGGCGAACATGGGGTAGCGGTAGGCGTTGTAGCTCCCCGAGCCGTCGAAGAAGTCCTCGTTGCCGATCTCGATCATCTTCACGTCAAACGGAGCCGGATGGCCGTCGGCGGCGCGCTGCGCTCCCCACGGCGTCGCGGTTGGGCCGATCGCGTACTGGATCTCATCCAGCGCCGACTGGACGTAGGGCTCGAGCTGGCTCTGGGGCACGACGGTGCCCGTGAGCGTGTAGCCCGCCCACACCGCCAGCACCGGGGTGGCGTGCACCTCCTCGGCGAGCTCGAGGTACTCCAGCAGCCCCATCCCGTCCTGAGACCAATAACCCCACGCGCTGTTGAAATGGCCGGGACGGTCCTGGATCGGGCCGACCGTGTCCTCCCAGTTGAAGCGAGTGGCGATCGTGTCGCCCTCCAGGTAGTTGCCGCCGGGGATCCGCATGTACCCGGGATGCAGCCCGGCGAGCTCTTGCATGAGGTCGACGCGCAGGCCGTTGGCCGTGTTGTCGTATGTCGGTGGGAACAGCGACACGATGGTGAGCCACAGGTTGCTTCCGGCCGCCTGTCCCGCCGGCGTGGAGATCACGAACCGGTTCTCCAGCGAGGCGGGGGCGTTGGCGTTGGTGTGCAGGGTCGTGGTGAACTGCTGCCAGGTCCCCGTCACGCCGGTGACCGTGGTCGCTGCCCACACGTGGCCGGAGTTGCTCTCCAGGTCCACGGTCAGCGGTCCTGGGCTCGCCGCGTCACTGCGGGCGAAGAACGACACCTGGTACGTGGTCGACGGCTTGACCGGGATGCCCCAGTAGCCGGCGTTGGCCACGCCGACCCTGCCGTTCGATGTCCCGTTGCCGACCGCCAGCTTGAGGCTGACCGGGTTGGCCGAGTTCAGCCGCTGGCTGGAGTCCAGCGAGATGCTCGCGTCGGTCCCGGGCGCGCCGACCTCCGACCACGCCACGGGGCTCGAGGCGCTCTCCTTGAGATCGCGGTTGCGGATCAGCTCCGCGTAGAGCCCGCCGTCGCCGGAGTGGTTGATCTCCTCCAGGAACTCGCCGAACTGCGTCGGGTTGATGGCCGGCCCACGCTGCGAGGCGTCCACGCTCAGCTGACCGGGACCGGCCAGCTGCGAGATCGCGCTCGCGCTCAGCGCGCCCGCGTAGGTGCGGACGTCGTCGATGTTGCCCGAGACGAAGTCGACCTTGCCGGAGTTGAAGAACCCGCGCCCGACGGCCAGCGGCCCGGTCGCCCCCCAGTTCTCCACGTATGGCTGAGTCTGCTGGAGCATGCCGTTGACATAGAGCGAGATGGTCTGCTTGACCGAGTCATAGACCCCGGCCAGGTGGTACCACTCGTTGGGCTGGGGGATGATGTTCGGCGCGCTGGCGATGATCCCCAGCGCCTTGGGCGAGTCATACGACGGCCGGGTGAAGGCAAAGCGCCCCGTGTCGGCGCGCAGTTGCAGGAAGAACCCGCTGATCTGCGTTCCGTCCTGGCTGACGAACGTCTGGTAGCCGCTCGTGCTGGTGAGGTAGACCCAGGCGGAGACCGTGAAGCTCTGGGTGGTGTCGACGACCGGCCCTGCCGCCTGCGCGTACTGCTGGCTGGGCGTGCTGACCGCCAGCGAGTGCGGGCCGACCACGCCGGGGCCCCATGACGCCCCGTTCTGCAGCGTCAGCGGGTTGTTGCCCCCGGAGCTGTCGGCCGCCGTCGTCCCGGCGCCCTCGTCGAACGTCCAGTGCCCCGTGAGGGTGGGCGCGGCCGCCGCGATCGACGGCGCCGCCAGGCCGGGTAGGACGAGCATCGCGGTGGCCGCCACGACGGTGGCGAGACGACGCAGGAGAACATGGCCGGGATGGCGCCGCGGCGTGGACACGATCATCTTCGGTCTCCCTCTCTCCGCTCACCTGGCCGCGCCATGTGAGCGCTAACAAATCAGGTGGCTTTTGAGTACCCATGGGGGCGTGTCCTGAACCCACAAGTTGTCGGCGGTGTCCGATCCCCGACACGGCGCGGAGTGCGACGGTTGGCGGTGGCAGCTTGCGGTGGCCCGGGCGAGGGTCAACGGCGGGCGACGAGGAGGGGCTGAGACCCCTACCGCCCCAACGCCCACGCGGGGCGAAGGTCAGACGATCTTGCCCGGGTTCAGGTGCCGCCCTGGGTCGGTGCCGGCGAACAGCGCCTTGAGCATCTCTACGCCTGGCTCGGAGATGTCCTGTTCGAGCCAGCGGGCGTGCTCGGTGCCGACGGCATGGTGGTGTGACAGGGTCGCGCCGTTATCGACGAAGGTCTGCTGGATCGCCGACTTCACCACGTCGTAGTCGGCCAGTAGGTCGCCCCCCGGCGAGGGCGGGAAGGCGAAGGTGAAGTACAGGCACGCGCCCGCGTGGTAGCTGTGAGAGAGATGGCACATGACGTAGCCCATCACCCCGAGCTCGGCGAAGGCGCCCTCGGCGGCGGCGGTGACCGCGTCGTAGACGGGGGTGAGCAGGCTCCAGGGCATCGCGGTCTCTGACACGTCGCCGGCCACCCCGCGATCGAGCAGGAAGTCGCGGATGTAGGGCGTGTCGAACTTCTTCTGGTCATAGAGGGCGCCGGGGCCCGAGCCGATGCACAGGCCCCCGTGGGCCTTGACGATCTTGCCCACCGCGCTGCGCTCGCGGG
Source organism: uncultured Actinomycetota bacterium (assembly GCA_963708835.1). Taxonomy (GTDB): domain Bacteria; phylum Actinomycetota; class Thermoleophilia; order Solirubrobacterales; family Solirubrobacteraceae; genus Palsa-465. The sequence goes on from CAVPUB010000007.1 coordinate 1,902,152, forward strand.
CGACGTGGGCGGCGCTGCCCTCGAAGCCGATGAACGAGAGGGCCATGGCGTCGGTGTTGAAGTCGAGCCGGCGGACCAGGAACTCGCGCAATGCCCGCGACTGGACCTTGTCGAGCAGGGACGGCGACTTGCGGGTGGCGAAGGAGAACTGGGTCTCACGGGCGTCGGAGACCCGCGTCACCGAGACGCTGCACTCGCTCTCGGCGATCGCGCGCATGGCGTCCAGGCCGGCGGCGAACGTGGGGAACAGGTACCCCAGGATGACCCGCTTCTCCGGCAGTCGCCGGACCTCGACGGTGGCCTCCGTGATGATGCCGAGCCGCCCCTCCGAGCCCAGCACCATCTGGCGCACGCTCGGCCCCGTCGACATCGCCGGCACCGGCCGGGTCACGAGTGTCCCCGACGGGGTGACGACGCGCAGGCCCTTGGTGAGGTCGGCGATGTCGCCGTAGCGGTCTGACTGCATCCCCGAGGATCGGGTGGCGATCCATCCGCCCAGCGTGGAGTGCGGGAACGAGTCGGGGAAGTGGCCCAGGGTGTAGCCGCGGCCGGCCAGCTGTTCCTCCAGCGCCGGGCCCGAGACCCCGGCCTGGACGCGGGCCAGCCGGGACGGCCCGTCGATGTCCAGGAGCCGGTCCAGCCGGGTCAGATCGACGGAGATCACCGGCCGCGTCTCGTCGCCGGGCGCTTCGAGCGACCCCGAGATCGACGATCCGCCGCCGAAGGGGATCAGCACCGCATCATGCTCCAGCGCCGCCCGCATGACGTCTGAGACCTGGTGCTCGCTGGCCGGGCGGACGACCACATCGGGGACTCGCGTGAGCAGCCCGCGGCGCTGGAGGATGAGGTCGCGCAGGGACTTCCCACGGGCGTGGACGACGCGGTCCATGCGCGCGACGGAGACGAACTCGGCGCCGACCGCCTGCTCCAGCGCGCCGCGCAGGCCGTCGGGAAGGTCTGGCTCGGGCACCGGCAGGTCCTCGAAGCGCACGGGGACGTCGGTCGGGGCGCCAACCCTGATCCCGAGCACGCGCTCGATGAACGGCGCGAGGTCGGGCTTGTCCTCGTGGGTGAACTCGACGCCCTCGTCGCCCCAACCCCACCATTTCATCGCGGACATGGCGCTGGACCATAAGCGATGGCGACGGCGAGCCATGCCCGGGCGTGACTTTTCCGTGAACGCGGTGATCCGCTGAGCCGCGCGGCCCGTAGGCCAGGGTGAGAGAGAGCTGAGGACCTGGCCCGGCCCGCGACGAACGCGGCGCTGTGGGAGGCGAACGAGGCGATGGACCGGTCGCTCGGCGCACAACCCAACAGGAGGACTCCATGAGTGACCTCACCAGGCGCGGGTTCGTCAAGAACTCCGCGGCGGCGACGGCTGGCATCACGGTGATCGGAGCGCTGCTCTCAGAGCAGGCCGGCGCCAAGACCGGCGAGCCGGGAACACAGGCTGTGGTGGCCTATGTCCGGGATCCCCGCAAGGGCGACATCTCGGTTCTCACCGGCGACCGCGAGGTGCACGTCCGCGACCGCAAGCTCGCCGCCGCCATCGCGCGCGCCGCGCGCTGAGCGGCCGCACCGCCGCCGCGGGCTGAGCCGCCACATCCACAGCACGCGGCACTCGTTCTCACAGACACCAATCCGGAGGTAGAGCATGTCGTCTCATCGCGAGGCGCCGGCGATCAGCAAGGACCCAGTCGCCGACAACACAGACACGTACGCATTTGTCAGCCCGGACGACCCGGGCACGGTCACGATCATCTCCAACTACCTGCCGCTCGAGGCGCCGTTCGGGGGACCGAACTTCTTCGAGTTCGGCGACGACGTCCTGTACGAGATCCACATCGACAACGACGCCGACGGGCGCCCGGACATCACCTACCAGTTCGAGTTCACCACCCAGGTCCGCAACCCGGACACCTTCCTCTACAACACCGGCCCGATCTCCGCGATCGACAGCCCCAACTGGAACCGGCGGCAGTTCTACTCGGTGACGCGCGTGGATCGGTGGCGCGAGCGAGTGCTCGCCACCCAGCTGGCCTGCCCGCCGTGCAACATCGGGCCGTCATCGACGCCCAACTACGACGCCCTGGCGTCACAGGCGGTCCACGGCATCGCCGGCGGCCACACCGTGTTCGCCGGCCAGCGGCTCGAAGGGTTCTACGTCGACCTCGGGGCGATCTTCGACCTCGGGGACCTGCGGCCGCTGCAGAACCTGCACCTGGCCTCGATGGTCCCGCCGGCCGCGGGGGTCAACGCCACGCACGGCTTCGGGGTGCACGCGATCGCGCTGAAGGTCCCGATCTCCGCGCTGACCAAGGACGGCTCGACGCCGACCAACCCGATGTCCCAGAAGGCGGTTATCGGCGTGTGGGCGGCGGCCAAGCGGCGCCGGGCGGTGGTCCGCGAACCCGGCTTCGAGTTCGAGGCCGGCCCGTGGGTCCAGGTGTCGCGCCTGGGCAACCCGCTGTTCAACGAGGTCATCGTGCCGATGGGCGACAAGGACCGGTGGAACGCCCTACCGGCGTCAGAGGACAAGCTGTTTCTCAAGTACGTCCAGCATCCGGAGCTGGCCGGGTTGCTGCCCGCGCTGTACCCGGGGGCCTTCCCCAACCTCGCGGGGCTCAAGGCGGCGCGGGCGGATCTGGTGGCCATCCTGCTGACGGGGCTTCCCGCCGGCATCGTCCCGGGCTTCCAGAACTTCACCGGGACGACGTACGCCGACCAGTTGCGCCTCAACGTGGCCATCTCGCCGACGTCGAGCGCCAAGGCCAACGCGCTCGGGGTGGTCGGCGGCGACCTCGCCGGGTTCCCGAACGGCCGCCGCGTGTTCGACGACGTCGTCACGGTCGAGCTGCGGGCGATCGCGGGGTTGACCTACCCGCTGGTCAACCCCAGCTACACCCCCGACGCAGCGGTGAACGCGATCACGGATGGCCTGACCTCCGCCAGCACCAGCTACCTCTCGCAGTTCCCGTACCTGGGCACGCCTCAGAGCGGGTTTGCGACAACGCCGCTGGCGGCGTGAGGGGCGTGACAGTCATGATGACCGCGACCAACGGACACGTGCACGAGCACGCCACCGGGGACCTCGCGTCCCACCACGCCCCGAGCGCCAGCGTGGCGCTGGACATCGGCGAGGGACGTGGCGCCCTCGTCATCTACCCCAGCGAGCGCTACCGCGGAACGGAGATCGAGATCAGCCGCGCCGACGGCGACGGTCGTCGCGTCCATACGGGCGTGCACGAGCGCTCCACCGAGGCCGGCTCGAAGCTCACCGCGATCTTCGGCAGCCTGGAGTCGGGGGAGTACATCGTCTGGGCTGACGAGAGCACCGCGCGGACGACGGTCACGGTGTCCGAGGGCGCGGTCACCGAGCTGTTCCTGATCTGAGCACATCCACGGCGCGGGCGCCCGTCGTCAGGCGGGCGCCCCCGTCCGCAGACCGGAGGGCGAGATGCAACGAAGCACAACGGGCGCGCGGCGCGCGCCCCTGACACGGCGCGAGTGGCGCTCGCTGGCGGGCATGGGCGCGGTGGTGGCCGGCCTGCACATCGTCGGGTTCGTGATCCTCATCGCGGTGGTGGCGCCCCACCACTACGCGCTCGGCTCATCGGGCGCGTTCACCGTCGGCCTGGGCCTCACCGCCTACACCCTCGGCCTGCGCCACGCCTTTGACGCCGACCACATCTCCGCGATCGACAACACCACGCGCAAGCTGATGGCCGAGCGCCAGCGCCCGCTCAGCGTCGGGTTCTGGTTCTCGCTGGGGCACTCGTCGGTCGTCCTGGGGTTGGCGGTGCTCTTCGCCGTCGGCATCCGCTGGCTGAGTGGGCCCGTCCGCAACCATGGCTCGGCGCTGCACCATGTCACCAGCCTCATCGGGACCGGCGTCTCGGGCGGGTTCCTCTACGTGATTGCGGCGCTCAACCTCGTCGTGCTCATGGGCATCCTCCGCGTGTTCCGCGAGATGCGCGGCGGCAGCTTCGACGAGGCCGAGCTCGAACGCCAGCTCAACTCGCGGGGACTCATGAATCGCGTCTATGGCCGCCTGACCCAGATGGTCCGCCGCCCATGGCACATGTATCCGCTGGGAATCCTGTTTGGGCTGGGCTTCGACACCGCGAGCGAGGTCGCCCTGCTGTTCCTGGCCGCCGGAGCGGCCGGAGCGGGGCTGCCGTTCTACGCCATCCTCTGTCTGCCCGTCCTGTTCGCGGCCGGCATGTCGCTGCTGGACACGATCGACGGATCGTTCATGAACTTCGCCTACGGCTGGGCGTTCTCCGAGCCGGTGCGCAAGGTCTTTTACAACCTCACCATCACGGGGCTGTCGGTGGCGGTGGCTCTGATCGTGGGGACGACCGAGCTGTTGGCGCTGGCCGCCGGCGAGCTCGGGCTCAAAGGCGGGTTCTGGTCGGCGGTATCGCAGGTCAACATCAACACGCTCGGCTACGTGATCGTCGGCTTGTTCGTGGTCACGTGGGCGATCGCGCTGCTGGTGTGGCGCTTCGCCGGGATCGAGGAGCGCTGGCGCGCCGGGCTCAGGTAGCGGCCGGCACGATGATCTCGCCGATCGCCTCGGTGAGGGCGTGTGTGTGCTGCCGAGCGGTCATCGCGGCCGCGATCGCGTCGCGCTGGTCCTGGTTGGTGCGCTGAGGCACGCCGGCCAGGCCGAGGCCGGCCAACCCGTCCGAGCTCCAGTGCGCCCGGCTGCGCGCGCCCCGCGGGCCATGCCAGCGCGTCCACGATGCCGTGGGAAAGACCTCGATCGCCACCACGCCGCGCGCGGCGAGCGCGTCGAACAACGCGAGACCGTGGCGGATCCAGGCGTAGTAGGCGCCGCCGTCGCGTATGGCAGCCAGATCCGGGGTCCAGCGGATGCCGCACACCCGACGGCGCAGCTCGCGCTCGTCAGCGCGGGAGGTGTGGCCATCCGGGGCGCAGGAGCGCGGGCTGTCGACGGCGACCAGGACCGGGGACCGAGAGGCGGCGAGCTCCGCCACCCCCGCCACCGACTCGCCGCCGCGCAACTCCCGGAGGGAGCGTTCGTCGATCACCGCCACGTCAAAGCCCTTGCGCTCCGCCCCCACATCAACCCCCAGCCACAGCGCCATGGGCAGAGGCTAACCCGCCCGGCCCCAGCCGCGGGAGGCCAGCGTGCGCTCCGCGGTGTGCGGGCCTGCCCGAGGGACAAGGTCAGGGGTCGCTTACCATTCCGGGGGCGGTGACCGCAGAGCTCTATTTCGACCTCGGCTCTCCGTACGCGTACCTGGCGATGGAGCGCTCGGAGTCGGTGCTCGGCCGCTCGGTCGTGCTCGTCCCAGTCCTGGTCGGCGCCATCTTCGGCTGGCGCGGCCACGGCTCGTGGGCGCTCACCGCCGAGCGCGCCGCGGGCATGGCCGAGATCGAGCGGCGCGCCCGCGAGTACGGGCTGCCCGCGATGCAGTGGCCGCCGGACTGGCCGGCCAACGCCCTCAGCGCGATGCGCTGCGCCACCTGGGCCGTCCGCCAGCGCCGGGTGGAGGAGTTCGCGCGGATCGTGGGCCGGCGCCAGTGGACCGAGGCGGCCGACATCGCCGACCTCGACGTGCTGGCAGCATGCGCCGGGGAGGCCGGGCTGGATGAGGGGGCGATGCTCGAGGCCATCCAGGCGCCCGAGCTCAAGGAGCAACTGCGCGCCACCACCGAGCGCGCGTTCAAGGACGGCGTCCGGGGCGTCCCGACGGTGCGGGTCGGGGACCGGCTGTTCTTCGGCGACGACCGCCTGGAGGAGGCTGGGGCGGCCATGCCGTAGCCTGGCCGCGATGCTCGCGGCTGGATCCGATGTCTGAGTCGCGGATCCGCCTCTACGGGATCCCGCTCTCGCACCCCGTCCTGGCGGCGCGCGGAATGCTCGAGCGCAAAGGCCTTGGCTATCGCTACGTCGAGCTGTTGGCCGGCGCCCATCCGCCGAGCCTGTGGGCGCTGGGCTTCCGCAAGATCACGGTCCCGGCGCTGCGGCTGGGCGACGGGCGGCGAGTCCAGGGATCGCTGGCGATCGCGCGAGCGCTCGACGAGATCGTCCCCGATCCGCCGCTGTACCCCGTGGACCCTGAGCTGCGCGCTGCCGCCGAGGCGGCCGAGCGCTGGGGTGAGGCGGTGCTCCAGCCGATTCCACGACGGCTCACCCGCTGGGGCCTGCGCACGAGCCTGCGCCAACGCCAGTGGTTCGCCAACGTCGGCACGCCCCTACCCGCTCCGGCGTTGATGGGCCGGCTGCTGTCGCCGCTGGCGGCGCTCTTCGCGATGCTCGCCAAGGCCGACGACGACACCGTGCACGGCGACGTGGCCCGGATCCCGGCACTGCTCGACGAGGTGGACCGGCTGCTCGCGACGGGCGTCATCGGCGGCGCGGAGCTCGGCGCCGCCGACTTCCAGATCGGGTCCTCGGTCCGCGTCCTGCTCGCGATGGAGGACGTCGGCCGGCTGGTGGCCGGCCGCCCGGCCGAGGCATTCGCCCGCCGAGCGATCCCGAGCTACCCGCCGATCCCGGCGGCACTGCCCCCCGGGTGGTTCCCCTCCGCCTGAACGGCCCAATCCGGGTAGCCGGAGGCGCTCCGGACCTGTAGCGTCCGACCTCGTGGTGGACCGGGCCACGAGACGGCGATTTCGTGATGGCGATCCTGAGGCTGTGCGCGCGGTGTACCGCGAGTACGGTCGGCTGGTGTTCGCGGTCGCCTTACGCGCGCTCGGCGACCGTGGGCTGGCCGAGGAGGTCACTCAGCAGGCCTTCGTCAAGGCCTGGCGCGCGGCGGCCGCGGTCGACGAGACGCGGGAGCTGGGCCCATGGCTGGTGGCGATCACTCGGCGGACCGCCATCGACGTCTACCGCCGCGAGTCTCTGCGCACGGGTGCGTCGTTGGACGCGGTGCCCGCCGACGACCCGGCGCTGGTCACGGCTCCGGCCTCGGCGGAGACGCTGTATGAGACCTGGGAGGTGCGCCAGGCCGTCGGAGAGCTCCCCGACGAGGAGCGCGAGGTGGTGCGCCTCCAGCACTTCGCGGGTATGACTCACGGGCAGATCGCCGACCAGCTCGGCGTCGCCGTGGGCACGGTCAAGTCGAGGTCGTTCCGCGCCCATCGGCGCCTGGCGACCGCGCTGGGGCATCTCAAGGAATGAGCCGATGAGACCGAATGCCGCGCAGCCGAACCGAATGGTGTTCCCTTCCGTATTCAGGAAGGACCAGGAGCTGCCGTGACTCCAAGCAACGACGACAGGATCGCGTACCTCGCCGGCGAGGACGGCGCGTCGCTGCCTGCCGATGAGCTGGCGGCGCTCGACGCCCTTCGTGCCGAGCTGGGTGCTGCCGCGACATGGGACGAGCCGCCCAGCGGCCTGGAGGACCAGGTCGTGATGGCGGTTGCGCGCGCCGCCGCCGAGCAGCGCGCCGCCGAACCCGAGCCCTCGTCGCCGACGCCGTCGCCGTCCATGTGGAGCCGGATGCGCGCGCGGCTCTCCCTGCGCCGGCCTGCGTTCGCGCTCTCGCTCTCGCTCCCGGTGGCAGCAGCCGCCGCCGTCGCGATCGTGCTTGTGACCAGCTCGACCAACGCGCCTCAGGCGCTCCAGTTCGCGATGGTGGTGCAGGGAACGCCGCTCGCGCCCGGCGCGCATGGCGCGGCGCAGCTGACCAAGACCACGTCGGGTTGGCGGATCAACCTGTCGGCCACCGGGCTGCCGCGCCGTGAGGGCACGGAGTACTACGAGGCGTGGCTGAAGAACGCCCAGGGGATCCTCGTCCCGGTGGGTACGTTCAACGATGCACGCAAGGTCACCCTGTGGTCCGGCGTGCCGGTGACCAAGTTCCGCAGCCTCACCGTCACCCAGCAGGTGGCCAACGGCGACCCGAAGTCGTCGGGGCGCAAGGTGCTCACGGGCACCATCACAGCCCCCCGCTGAAATCCGGGGGCGGCAGCCGGGAACCGTTCGCGGCGTTGGTCCGTACGGGGTCCGAGACATCACTTCGGACGACAACAACGGAGGGGACCACATATGGGGATCCAGAGACGTAGGTTGAGGCGATCGCAGATCGCCCTGGCCGGGACGGTCGCAGTGCTGGCCAGCGCCGGCTCGGCGCTCGCATTGCAGGGACTGCCACCCGGCGTGCAGGTCAACAGCGACGCGGCGGCCGGGATCAACCCGGCGCTCAACGTCAGCGGCGAGGAGCCGACCAACGCCGACGTCGTCGGCGGCGCACTGACCGCCGGCAAGGTCGCCGTGCCCTGGTCGATCTTCCGGCAGGCGACGGCGAGCGGTCAAGGACCAGATCTTCTCGCGCTCGTTTGCGGGCGGCGCCTGGACGACGCGTGGCGCCGGGACGGTCGGCGGACGCTCGAGCGGCTCGACGGCGATCCCCGGCTCGCTGAACTTCGACCAGGGCCAGGACGGCGAGGCTCCGGCGATCGACTTCGCCGGCGCGGGCCGGACCGTGCCGTGGGCCACCTGGTACGAAAACACGACCAGCACCGACGCGACGTTCAACGCGAACAACATCTTCGCCAGCCGGTTCGACGCCACCCAGAACAAGTGGGTGTTCGCCGGCCAGGGTCGCGGCACTGGCGGCGCGGCACGACGCCGGTGCCTTCGCTCAACATCCACACCAACCGCGACGCCGAGAATCCCTCGGTGGCGGGCGGAACCACTGCGCCTGGCGGCAATCCAGGTCCGTGGATCACCTGGCAGGAGAAGTCCGAACGGCGGCACCGCGCAACCCCGACCAGATCTTCGTCGAGAAGCCGATCGGGCCCGGGCACGACCAGCTGCGACCGGCGTCACGCCCTGGCGGCGACGCGCGACGTCCGCCGCCTGGGCGGGCTTCTGCTGGCAGCAGACCGGAGACCACCGCGTGGCGAGCGATCCCAAGCCTGAACATCGATCCGGCACGCGCAGGGCATCGAGCCCGACATCGCCTTCACCGGACCGAACGACAACGTGCCGTGGGTGGTCTGGTACGAGACCGGCGACCGCACGAGCCGGCCTGCAGGCCCAACGGCATGGTGTTCGCCGCCAAGGCGCGTCGCCGACGCGCACAGCGGACGGCGGCTTCCAGTGGCAGGCGTCGGCAACGGCGGGAGGGAGTGCTCGACACGTCCGCGGGCGGCCTGGGTTCATGCTCGGACACCGCTCGCCCACGAGGAGCGGCTGCTCGCTGAACATCAGCCCGACCGCCGACGCCGAGGATCCGCGCGTGGCCTCCGGGACGATGAATCCGGCCAATCCGACCGTGCCGTGGGTGGCGTGGGACGAGGACACGGGCACCCATCACCAGGTGTTCGTCAGCCGTTTGGTCGGAGCCGGCGCAGCGGCACGCTTCGTGCCGGTCAACGGCGGAAACCCGATCTCCCCGGCAGGCGCGGACGCCAGCCGCGCGGACATCACGTTCTCGGGCAACACGCCCTACGTGACGTGGTCCGGACGGTCGACGGTGGGACCACGACGACCATCGTCGGGCACTTCGTCAATGCCGCCAACCCCACGTTCGTGGCTGACCAGAGCGGGATCCAGAACCACTCCGTTCGGTACGGGCGCCGGCCAGGCTGACGTGCGCGCGCCGATCTCGTCGGGGTGCACGGCCAACCCGTTCAACGCGGACGGCGCGACCTGCCAGGGCGGCGCGATCGGAACGCCGTTCTTCCTGTTCACCAACGGGACGAGCCCGCGGAGCCTGTTCGCCAACGCCTACCAGCCCGACGCGCCGGTGACCGGCGGGTCAAGCGCGATGGGCCAGACCACGGCGACGGTGTCGGGCAGCGTGAACCCGGAGGGTGCGCGCGCAAGCGTGTCCTTCCAGTTCGGGACCACGACGGCCTACGGCCAGTCGACGGCGCCCCAGACGACGGGTCCGGACAACGCCGCTGACACGTTCAGCGCCGCGTTGACGGGGCTGCCGGCCGGGACCACCGTCCACTACCGGGCGATCGCGGTCAGCGACTTCGGCACCCAGGTGGGCGCTGACCAGACGCTGACCACGCAGTCGACCCCGCCGCCGCCCCCGGTGCCCGGCAAGGCCTCGGCCGGACGGGCTCGGGTGTCGGGCAACACCGTCTCGATCCCGATCACGTGCACGGGCACCACGAACTGCAAGGTGTCGCTGAAGCTGACGGTGATCGAGACGCTGCGCGGGCACAAGCTCGTGGCGGTCAGCGCCCGCAAGGCCAAGGTGACCCACAAGACCGTGGTCCTGGGCACCGCGTCGGCGACGATCAAGGCCGGTCGCACCGCGACGGTGCGAGTCAGCCTGAACCGCACCGGGCGCAACCTGCTGGCCAAGCGCCACAAGGTGACCGCCAAGCTGACCGTCGCTCAGGGCCGGCGGACGATCGCCACGCCCAAGGTGACGTTCAAGGCGCCCAAGCATCACGGCCGGCACTGAGGGCACGGACGCCCGTACCGCACTAACTCCCTGACCGGAAACGGCCCCCGTTCACCCCTGCCGAGCAATGCGCTCGGCGGGGGCGGGCGGGGGTTTGTTTCGTGGGTCGTCGTTACGCGCCCGGGCGGGCGAGCGCCGCGGCCGGCTCGCGGCCTTCGAGCACCGCGGCGACCGCCTCGGCGGCGATGCGGTAGGGCGCTCCGCTCGACTCCGGGGAGTACCACGCGGAGTGGGGGTTGATGAGCGTGCGCGGCCACTGCAGCGCGGGCTCATCGAGGGCCGGTGGCTCCTGGGGCAGGACGTCCAGGGCGCACCCGCCGAGCCGGCCCGCCCGCAGCGCCTCCCCGAGCGCCGCGTGGTCCACCAGCGCCGACCGCGCGCAGTTGACGAGGTACGCGTTGGGGCGCATGAGGGCAAGCCGTCGCGCGTCGATGAGCTCGTGCGTCTGCGGGGTCAGCAGCGCGTGCAGCGTGACCACGTCGGCGGCGGCGAGCAGCTCATCCAGCTCCACCAGCTCCGCGGGAGCCGCTGCGGCGGGGTCGACCACCGGATCGGCGGCCAGCACGCGCATGCCCAGCGCGTCGGCACGCCAGGCGACGGCGCGCCCGATCCGTCCCAGGCCGACGATGCCGAGCACCGAGCCCGCGATGCGCCGGCCCGGCGCGTCGAGGTGGTCATAGCGCCCGGCGCGCACCGAGCGGTCCAGGAGAGTGACGCCGCGCAGCAGGTCGACGGCGAAGGCCAGGGCCGTCTCTGCGACCTCGTCGTCGCAGTAACCGGGACAGTGCGTGGCCCAGGCGCCCGCGGCGGCGATGGCGGCGAGGTCGAGGTGGTCATAGCCGGTGGCGGTGGCGGCGACGATCCGGACCGCCGGCAGCGTGGCCAGCTCGGACGCGCCGACCGGGACCTCGGTCCCGACGAGCACGCCGACGATGTCGTCGCCTTCCGGGAGTCGGTCCGCTCGCTCGACCGTCACGTCGGGGTGGCGCGCCAGCGCGGCGCGCGACGACTCGACATCGCCGACCTCGTCGATCAGCACCACGCGCGGCACGGGCGCGATCAGGACGCCGGCATGTGGAAGGTGAACATCCGGTCGGCGTCGATCCGCGCGTACATCGGGGAGACGGACTCCAGGAACTCCTGCTCCCAGCTCTCCCCGTAGATCGGGACATACACGTCCAGAACGGTCCGGCGGAAGGCGGCGTGCTCGGCGGCGCCGATGTCGATCGGCACGGCCCGCCCGTGCACGGTGACGGCGAGCTCCTCGCCGGGCAGGTACGTCGCCGAGACCTGCGGCCGGGTGCGGATGTGACGGAAGCGCACCGAGTTCGCCGCCGAGCCGAAGTAGAAGGCGCTGCGGAAGAAGATCCCGTCGACGGGCCCGACGATCGGCCGGCAGTCGCGTGTGACCGTCGCCAGCGCCAGCAGGCACATCCCGGTCAGCCGCTCCGACAGCTGCTCGGCGCTGAGGCGGCGCTCGGGCTCGTGGATGGAGAGAAGGTGCGGACCAGCGGCCGCGTAGCTGGCGTCGATGAGCGCCTGCAGCGCCTTCAGGTCATCGGCGGTCTCATGCACGCCGTCAGCAAATCAGGTTTCGGCCGGGCGCGCGCGCACGCCGAGTGCGGCGACGACGAGGCTCAGCACCGCCGCGATCACGAGCGCGACGTGCAGCCCGCTGACGACGCGGCCGCCCGCGATCAGAGACCCGAACAGGGCCACGCCGATCACGCTGCCCGTCTGGCGCGCGGTGTTGAGCGTGCCCGAGGCGATGCCCGAGCGCGAGCGCTCGACGCTGCCCAGCAGCGACGCGGTCATCACCGGGACGATCAGACCGAGCCCGAACCCCAGGGCGGCGAGCTGGGTGACGAGCGTCGCGAACGCGCTGTCGGGCCCGATGCCCTCCAGCCCCACCGCTCCGCCGGCCATGAGCAGGGCCCCGCCCGCGATCACCGCGCGCGAGCCCAGGCGCTGGTCGAGGCCGCCGGCCACGGCGTTGGCGGCCATGATCGCGGCGGTCATGGGGGCGAAGGCCAGTCCGGCCTGCAGTGCTGAGAGGTGCTGGGCCCGCTGAAAGAACAGGCTGAAGACGAAGATCAGGCCGTAGAAGGCGACGTTGATGAGCAGCCCGATCGCCGTGCTGGCGCCAAACGTCTCGCAGCGAAACAGCCGCAACGGGAGCATCGGCCGGGCGCGCCGGGTTTCGATGGCGATGAACGCCACCCCGGCGGCTGCCGCCCCTCCGTATCCCGCCAGGACGGCGGCGGAGCCGAATCCGTCGGTACCGCCGCGAATCGTTGCCGCCGCCAGCAGAGTCAGGCACACGATCGCGGTGAGCTGGCCCCAGGGATCGACGCCGCGATCCGGCGTCTGGCTCGTCTCAGAGGCAAAGCGCGCCGTGAGCAGGATCCCGATGAGGCCGATCGGGGCGTTGATGAAGAAGATCGCGCGCCACCCCAGCGTCTCGGTGAGCACCCCGCCGACCAGCGGGCCTGCCGACAACGCGGCGCTGGCGCCGACCGCCCATCGCCCGATCGCCCGGCTGCGCTCGCGCGCCTCAGGGTAGGTGTGGTTGAGCAGGGTCAGCGAGCACGGCACGAGCAGCGCGGCGCCGGCGCCCTGAAGCGCCCGCGCGGCGATGAGCACGCCCAGCGAGGGGGCCAGTCCGCACATCGCCGACGCCGCGGTGAACATGGAGAAGCCGGCGACGAACACACGCTTGGCGCCGATCCGGTCCCCGAGTGCACCGGCGCTGAGGATGAGCGCCGCGAACGCCACCGTGTAGGCGTTGACCACCCACTGCAGTGCGCTGATGTCCCCGCCGAGGGCCGCGCCGATCGGTCGGATGGCGACGTTGACGACGCTGACGTCGAGCTGGACGACCGCGAAGCCGAGGCTGGTCGCGACCAGCGTCAGACCGCGGCGATGGGGATGGGTGGAGTGCATGGACACGACCGTAGGCGCAGAAATGTTCAACCCCAATTGAAACGTTCGGGCGCTACGCTCTATGAGATGCTCGCCGACGCGGACCTCTCGACGGTCGCGGATCTCATGACCGCGCATCGCGCCACGATCCTGCTGGCGCTCCTCGGAGGCCGTCCCCTCACCGCGGGCGAGCTGGCGGCGCGGGCAGGCATCTCGCCCTCGCTGGCAAGCTCGCATCTCTCCAAGCTGCTCGACGGGGGTCTGGTGGCGGTCGATCAGACGGGCCGCCAGCGCCACTACCGCTTGGCCGGCCCGCGTGTGGCGGAGGTGATCGAGGCGATGCTGACCATCGCGCCGGGCCGGGCCGCGACCGGGCTGCGCGAGTCCACGCGGGGCGCGGCGCTCCAGGGCGCGCGCACGTGCTACGACCACCTGGCCGGCGAACTCGGCGTCGCGTTGACCGACAGTCTGGAGCGCCAGCGCCTGATCGACACCGGCGACGGCTCGTACGCCCTGACCCCCGCCGGCGAGCGACGACTGGAGTCGCTGGGGATCGCGGTGCAGCCGCTGCGTCTGCAGCGCCGCGCATTCACCCGCCCGTGCCTGGACTGGACCGAGCGCCGGCCTCACCTGGCCGGCTCGGTCGGCGCCGCCATCGCCGAGCATGCGCTGGCGGAGCGCTGGGTGACCTACGTGCCGGGCACCCGTGCGCTGCGCGTGACCGACACGGGGCGGCACGGCTTCCTCAACGCCTTTGCCCTCAACCTCGCCTGATCGCTACTCCCAGGGACCTGACACGCCCGCGGTGCTGCGCAGGTCGTCGGCCAGCCGCGGCGGGTCCTCTTCGCCCAATGCATCAAGGAACCGGTAAAGGCCGTCCAGGGCGTCGGCCCCGAGCTCGCTGTGGATCCGAGCTTCGATCCGCCGCGCCGCCTCGCGTTGCGCGGCGAGGAACTCGATCGCGCGCCGGGTCGGCTTGACGATCTTCTCGCGGCCGTCGGTCGGGGAGGGCGAGAGGATGACGTAGCCGCGGTCGCGGAGGCTGGCGACGATCTTGCTGGCGCCCTGGCGGGTGATGCCGAGCTCACGGCCGATCTGCGAGATCGTCACATCCGAGGCGTCGCTGCACAGGCGCAGCACCCGCCCGTCGGGGAAGCCGCGATCGCCGAAGCCCGCGACGGCCAGCTCGTGGTCGAGCTGGCGCCGGTAGCCCACCCACGCTTGGCGCAGGGCAACGCCCAGGCGCGCCGGGCGCGTGCCGCTCGCTTCTCGTGGGCCGACCATGGATTCCTCGCTGCCGCGCCAGGGGCGCGGTGACGTAATGGTGCCACCGCGGGTGGCGGCAAGGAATCATGGCGTCACCCGCCGTTGCCCTGCGTCTTCGCATGGTTGATCGCCTGCGCCACCTGGGCCGGTGTGATCATGCCATGCGTGACCGAGGCACAGCTCTGGCCGGCGGTGAGCAGCGCCGGGGTTTGGAAGTTGATCCCGGCCTTGGCGATCGCCTGCGCCGAGAGGTCGCCGCTGGCGTTCGGATCGGGGAAGTTGGGGAAGCCGTGAGAACGCAGACACCGCGCGAAGGCGATGAGCGCCTGGGTCCTGGCGCGTTGTTGGGCCGGGTTCGAGTCGGGACCGCTGCCGGGCTTGCCAAGGATGTGCTGGCATGCCTTCTGAGCGGAGTTGAACGCGGGCTGGCCGGAGATCGACGGATTGATCCCGATCGCCACCGACGTGCCGCTGGCGGACGTCGTCACCTTCGGGTTGGGGAAGTTGCTGACGCCGTGATTGCGCATGCAGGCCGAGAACTGGTAGGCGGCCTGGCCCGGGGCTCCATTCCCTGCCGCCGCTGCGCCCGACACGGACGCCGACGAGGGAGCGTTGCCACCGCAGCCCGCGGCGATCATCGCTACGGCGACGGCGGCCAGCAGCGCGAGCGCCGGACGGCGAGGAGATCGTGGGTGGGCGTGGGGCGTCGGTGTCATCGTGTGCGTCCTTTGAAAGCCGATGGGTGTCGCGCCAGTTGTAGTGATGAGGTGGTGACATCACGGTCACGGCGACTGTGACCCCGCTGTTACGCAAGCTGAGACATGCTGTGAGAACGAAACGATGAGGGTGCTAGTTGTCGAAGATCACCCGCGGCTGGCAACCGCGTTGGCCGAGGGGCTGCGCCGCGAGGGCATGGCGATCGACCTTGCCTTCGATGGCAACGAGGCGCTCTCGCATGTGGCCATCAATCGCTACGACGTGGTGGTGCTCGATCGCGACCTGCCCGGAGTCCACGGTGATCAGGTGTGTCGCGCGCTTGTGGACCAGCGCAGCGAGACCCGCGTGCTGATGCTGACCGCCGCCAGTACGATCCGAGACAGGGTGGAGGGCCTGGAGCTGGGAGCCGACGATTATCTGCCCAAGCCGTTTGACTTCACGGAGCTCGTGGCCCGGATCCGGGCGCTGGCTCGTCGCGCGGTCGCCCCGGTGCCTCCGACGCTGTCGCGCGGCGACGTCACCCTCGACCCGTCGCGGCGGTCGGCGTCGCGTCACGGCCAGCCGCTGGATCTCAGCCCCAAGGAGTTCGCGGTGCTCGAGTGCCTGCTGGCCGCGGACGGCCGCGTCGTCGCGACCGAGGAGCTGCTCGAGCGCGTCTGGGACGAGACGGCGAACCCGTTCACCGGCACCGTCAAGACGACGATGAGCCGGCTGCGCGCCAAGCTGGGGGAGCCGCCGGTGATTCACACCGTGCGCGAGGGCGGCTACCGGATCTGATGACCCGCGTGCTGCGAGCGCTGTCGCCGCGGTCGTGGCTGCGCGCATCCCGGCGTACGGCGAGGTTGCGCCTCACGCTCCTCTACACCGGGATGTTCCTGGGGCTGGGAACGGCGCTGGTCGTCGGCGTCTTCCTGCTGTCCTCCGGCAGCCAGGCCTTCAGTGCGCACGCCGTGGCCGTCAGCGTGAGTCCGACGTCGACGACGATCCGACCGGTGCCGCCCAATGGTTCCGGGCTGACCGTGCCCCAGCCCCCCGTCGGCACGGTCGAGCATGTGGTCAACGGGCCCTCCTCCGACTTGGCGGGGCTGCTGGCCACGACGTGGGTGCTGCTGGTGGTCACCGCATTCGTCTCGGCCCTATTGGGCTGGTTCGCCGCCGGCAGGGTCCTGCGGCCGCTACGCGAGATGACCGACGCGGCGCGCACGATCTCCGCCGGCAACCTCGGCCGCCGCCTGGCCCTCACCGGCCCCGACGATGAGTTCAAGCGCCTCGGTGACACCCTGGACGATCTGCTGGCCCGCCTCGAGTCGTCATTCGACGCTCAGCGCCGGTTCGTCGCCAACGCGTCCCACGAGCTGCGCACGCCGCTCACCGTGGAACGGACGCTGCTCCAGGTGGCGCTGGCCGACCCCGATGCCACCGAGGCGAGCCTGCGCGCGGCGTGCGAGGAAATCCTGGCCTGTGGGCGTGAGCACGAACGCCTGCTGGAATCGCTGCTCACCCTGGCCTCCAGCGAACGCGCCGTCAACCACCGCGAGCCGATCGACCTGGCGCGCGTGGCCGGCCATGTTCTGATCACACCGCGGCCCGACATCCAGCGCCAAGGCCTCGCGCTCGACACGACGCTCGAGCCGGCGACCGTCGCCGGGGACCCGGCCCTGATCGAGCGGCTGATGGCCAACCTCGTCGACAACGCGGTGCGCTACAACCACCCCGGCGGCCGCATCGAGGTCCGCACCGCCGCTGTCAACGGGCAAGCCGTCGTCTCGGTGGCCAACACCGGCCCCGTCGTGCTTCCGGAGGAGACCGATCGGCTGTTCGAGCCCTTCCAGCGGCTCGGTGGACGTACCGCGCCCGCCGATGGCCATCACGGGCTCGGGCTCTCGATCGTGCGGGCGATCGCCTTGGCCCACGACGCCACCATCGACGCCGTGCCCCAGCCCGAGGGCGGGCTGGCCGTAACCGTCAGCTTCGCACGGCTCTGCCGCGCGTCACAACCCGTAATAAGCGTGGAGCGAGTCGAGGGCGCGTAAGTCGCTTTTGTCGCCCAGGTCAGCGATGCGTTTGGACAGCGCCGCGAAGGACGCCTCGTCCGGGATGAGCGGATCGAGGGGCGGGATCGTCGCGCCCGTCGCCTCGGCGAGCAGCTCCGGATGCACGGTGGGGTCGTCCCACGCCTTGTCGGGGACGAGCCCCACGGTGGGCTCGGCCACTTGGTCGAGCGCCAGCGCCTGAGTCCGGGCCACGGCCGGATTCTGGCGTGCCGCCTCCAGGCGCCCGATGACGTCGGGCCAGCTCACGTCGGCGTCGGGGATGCGGGCGTCGCGCAGCGTGATCGTGCGTTTCAGGCCGCCGCTCACCTGGATCGGCTCGGGGTTGACCGCGGATGCCGCCTTCATCAGGTCGGCGGTGCCGTAGATGGGATAGCCGTTGATGGCCACGAGCAAGACGTCAGCCTCGACGCTCTCGATGAGGGTTCGATACGGATCCTTCTTCTTGCCGTTGGCGGCCATGACCACGAAGTCGGCGTGGAGCCCCGGCTGCAACCGTCCGAGCTGGCCCTCCCAGCCGAGCGCCTGCGCAGGGTTGCAGGTGACCATGGCGCAGATGTCGTGGTCTGAGAGGGCGCCCCCGAGCCCGACCTTGTTGTGGAGATCGGCAACCTTGAGCTCGCCCAGCACGCTCTTTGACCCTGACGGCGACCAGTCGGCCCCGAGGCACACGATCAGCCCGGCCTTGGCGGCAGCGACGACGTCGGTCGTCTTGCCATACAGCCACAGGTTGGAGAAGGGCGACCACACGATCGCCCCGCCGTTCGCGGTGGCGTGCCATTCGCTGAACTGATCAGGCCCGAGGGCGGTGGAGTGGATACCGATGAACTTGGGCTGGAGGCAGTGGTGGTCCCGGAGGCCGTCGTAGTCCTTGATCAGCCTCGGGTCGGTGCCTTCGGCGAGGTGATACAGGAAGGCATGGCCGTCGTGGAGATCCTTGTTGGCGGCGTCGTACTGCTCGGGGCTCGCGAACTCGCGGACTGACTGGTTGACACTCTTTTTCTTACCGCCGAATGTCTCGAACTCGACGTTACGGACCATGAAGCCCTCGAACGGGCGCGACAGCTTGGCCGAGCCTTGGATCGCGGTCACGCCTCCGACGGCCGCCTTGGTCTCGACATACTTCAAAACAGCCTTTGAGTCAGCGTGGCACAGGGCGTTCGCCGGCAGGCTGATCGCCGGCTTGTAGTCCTTGTCGTTGGGCCACTGGTTACGGGTGGTCCACGCGCTCGGATGATCGGGAGCCAGCCACAGCGACAGGCAGTTGTAGGCCATGTGATTGTGCAGGTCCATCAACCCGGGATAGATCAGCCCGCCGGTCTCCACGCGGGTGGCGTGGTCAAATCCCGTGGGCGCGGGCTCGCCGTGCGCGGCCACCCCCTGGATGATCCCGGTGTCGTCGATGTAGAGGACGCCGTCGGGGATCTCCGGACGCGCCTGGTCGAAGGTCACGAGGTGACCGGTGACGGCCAGTGGGGCGGGAAGGAGGGGCGCGCCGTCTGTTATGGAGAGATGTTAATGGTATGTACGTTTCGTGAGTGAAAACTTTCGATGCACAAGTGAACAGGTGGTTTGACGGCTCTGGCGGGCGCGTGGTATAGCTAGCGCGACGGGGAACAACACCCGGCACGGGATCGGAGGGATCAGGGGACATGGGTGTGCCAAGCGCGGCGACAGCGCCGCAGGCCAGTGCGGCCACGGCGCCGCACGTACGCAGGAACATCTGGACGCTGCCCAGCAGCGACCGGACGGTGGAGGAATACGCGCAGGCGGTCGCGATCATGAAGGGGCGGCCCGCGCACGACCCGACGAGCTGGACCTACCAGGCGGCGATGCATGGCACGCACGCACGGTCGGTGCAGTCGCTGTGGAACGGGTGCCAGCACGGAACGTGGTTCTTCCTGGCCTGGCACCGGATGTTCATCTACTACTTCGAGCAGATCGTCCGCGCGGCGGTCGTGCAGGCGGGAGGCTCGACCGACTGGTCGCTGCCGTTCTGGGACTACGGAGCGGGCGGGCAGCAGGCGACGTTGCCCGCGGCGTTTCGCAGCCCGACGGCCCACGGCGGCCCCAACCCCCTGTTCGAGCCCGCACGGGCGCCGGGAATCAATCGCGGTCTCGCGGTCTCGCCGGCCGTGGCGTCGGCGACCCGGGCACTGCGGTCGTCCCGTTTCGTCGGGACCAGCCAGTTCGGGGGCGGGGTCACGGGCGTTGCGCAGTTCTCCAACAGCACCGGAGAGGTGGAGAACCAGCCTCACAACGTCATTCATGACGCGGTCGGCGGCAACGGCGGGCTGATGTCCGACCCTGATGCGGCGGCGGCGGATCCGATCTTCTGGATTCACCACGCCAATATCGACCGGCTGTGGTTCATCTGGAAGGGCAGCCCGCGGCATCTCAACCCCAATGACCCACGCTGGACCGGCCAATCGTTCTCGTTCTTCGACGGCCAGGGCCATCGCGTGGCCAAGACGCCCGCCGACGTCGTGGACATCGTGGCCCAGTTGGGCTACACGTATGAGGTCGCTCCGCCGGCACAGGCGCGGGTGGGCGGGACTCCGATTCAACCGACTCCGGAGGAAGCCGTGACCGAACCTGAGCCCCCCGAGGGCGAGCCCGAGCTGGTCGGCGCATCTGCCGCGCCCGTCCGCCTGCTCGGCGCCCCGACGTCGGTGGCGCTCCAGATCGACCCGCAGGCCCATGAGGCCGCACTGGCCGCGACCGGCGTCACCGCCCCGCGGCGGATTCTGCTCAGCGTCGAGGACATCGAGGCGGAGCAGAACCCGGGCACGGTCTATGGGATCTACGTCAACCTGCCGGCCGACGCCTCGGCCGACGTGGCCGAGAGCCACCACGCCGGGAACGTCTCGTTCTTCGGCGTGGAGCGCGCCCGCAATCCGCGGGGTGACGAGCACGCGCACAGCCTGCGAGTGACGCACGACATCACCGAACTGGCGGAGAGCCTCACCGCCCAGGGCGAGTGGGACGGCCGGCACGTGGAGGTCACGTTCCGCCCGCTCGGGCTGATCCCCCACGATCAGCCGGAGCTCGCGCACGCGCTGCCCGACGAGGTGACGGACGCCGATCCGCCGGTGACGATCGGGCGCGTCGCGATCTTCTACGAGTGATGCCGCAGCTGCGCGCAGCCGTCGGCTACCTGTGGTGGCGGCCCGCAGCATGCCCGCGTGAGCGGGCGGTGATAGCGGGACTGGTGGCGGCCATCGCGGGTGCCTGGATCGCCCTGGTGGCGATGGCGGTGGCCGGCGCCGCGGGCGGTGGCGCCGCGGGCGGGTCCGGGATGGCCGGCATGAGTGGGATGAGCGGGATGTCCGGCATGGCGGGCATGGGCGGCATGGCGGGGATGGGCGGCATGGCGGGCATGGCGGGGACGCCACACCGCGCCCACCACGCCCTGCTGCTGGACGGCGTCGCCCTGTCCGCGGTGGCCATGTGGTCGCTGATGGTCGTCGCGATGATGCTGCCCACGGCCCTCCCCGCGGTCCGGCACGTCGCCGCCAACAGCCTGCGCCGCCGCCGGCCGGGCGCCATGCTCACGTTCGCGGCGGCGTTCGTTCTCATCTGGGTGGCGTTCGGCGTCGTGCTCCTGCTGGCGGCGCCCGCGTGGTCGGCGCTTGACCGGACGGCCGTCGGTGCCGGCGCCCTGGCGCTCGCGGCCGGCTGGCAGCTGTCGGCGCCCAAGCGACGTGCCCTGCGCGACTGCCACCGGCCGTCGCCGCTGCCGCCGACAGGCCGGCGCGCCACCGTGGGCGTCGTCCGCTTCGCCTTTCGCAACGGCACCGCGTGCGTCGGCTCCTGTTGGGCGATGATGCTGGCGATGGCGGTGGCCGCCACGGCGACGACGTTCTGGATGGTCGCCATCACCGGCCTCGTCCTCGTCGAGAAGCTTTCGCCCCGGCCGCGCCAGGCGACGCGTGCGGGGGCCGTTCTGCTGGCCGCGGGCTCGCTGGTGGTCGCCGCGAGCGCGCTGATCTTCTGACCTACGACCGAGGGGACCGACATGACCACTCCCGCCACCATTCAGGAAGGCGCCACCGGAGCCACCGTGAAGTGGCTGCAATACCTGCTCGTCCGTCGCACGCTGAGCTTCGCCGATATCGACGGCGTCTTCGGCCCGAAGACCAAGCACGGAGTGGAGGAGTTCCAGCAGGCGGAGCACCTCACCGTCGACGGGATCGTCGGCCCGGCCACCTGGGGTGCGCTGGGCGGCGACGGCCCCGAGCCGCCGACGCTCAGCGAGGGATCCCGCGGCGGTGTCGTGGACCGGCTTCAGACGGTGCTCAACGAGGGGCGCGGGAGCTTCGCGCCCAATTCCAACCCGGTGCTCGCAGTCGACGGGATCTTCGGCCCGCATACCGCCACGGCGGTGAAGGGCGCTCAGCACGAGGCCGGCATCAGCGCCGACGGGATCGTGGGCCTCCAGACATGGGCGCTTCCGGTGCACGCCGCCGGGCAGGTGCTTGCGGACGTCTGCGGTGTCCCGGGCCCCGGGGGCGCGTAGATGGCGGCGGGGAGGCGGTGGCTGGATGAGAACCTCGGTGCCGCCCGCGTCGGGACGCCGGAGGTGCTGGCGCCCCAGATCGCCCGGCAGGTCGAGCCCGACGCCGCGCTGGAGCGCATCGAGTTCAACTCCGAGGGCCCTGAGGGTGAGGCCCTGCGCGACCAGCGGCCGCAGGCACCGCCCACGCTGAGCGCCTTCGTCGACATCCCGTGGCCCGACGGACTGGCCCCGGAGCCCGCGCGCCAGGTGCCCGATGGGGACTCGCTGCCGCCCGCTGACGTGCTCATCGTGACCTGGACGACCGACGAGGGCCATGCCCTGAGCCGCGTGCTCACGCCGGGCTTCGACAGCCTGCCGCCGGCTGCCGGCGCTGCGGGACACGGCCAGCCCGGCTTCTGGAAGCCGTATCTCAAGAACTACGAGCAGATCGTGGCGCACATGAGCCCGCGCGCTCCCGCGCGGGAGAACTACCACCGGCTCGGCACCTATTGGGCGGCGACGGTGGGGGGCCGGCGGGTGACCCTGTTCAAGTCCGACTCGCACTTCTCGCGCGACGGCGCCCGCGACCTGCTCGCCACGCCCAACCGGACGGTGTGGGAGCAGATCATCGATGACTGCAAGCCCTCGTGGGTGATCACCACCGGGACCGCGGGCGGGATCGGCGCCTCCGCGCAGGTGGGCGATGTCGTGGTCAGCCGGTTTGTCACCTATGACCCGGGCGGCGCGGATCCCTCGTTGCAGCCGTTCGCGTGCGCCGGCGACGCGCCCCACGGCCAGTTCGCAAAGGCGTCCGGGCTGTTTGCCGCCAACAGCACGTTCCTGCCCAGCACCAACACACGCGCGCCCAAGATCGTCCGCGCCGGGTCGGCGCACACCGGCGTGCTCACCACCGCCAACTTCGAGTACGACGACACCGCCAACACCTTCCACCTCAAGGGCAAGGGCGACGTCTGTGAGATGGGCGACGCGGTGCTCGGCTCGGTGTGTGCGTCACTGGGCGTGGCCGCGCCCAACTACGTGGCCGTGCGCAACGTGTCCGATCCCGAGGTCGACTCCTCCGATGCGGACGCCGGGAACCTGGCCAACTACATCTACGAGCACTTCGGGCGCTGGAGCAGCGTCTGCAGCGCGATCGTGTGCTGGGGGATCGTGGCCGAGCTCTAGCGCCTCAGCCGGCCGTCGGGATCTCCAGCAGGGCGAGGACCGCGGAGACGGCGTCCTCGCGCAGGTTCGGGGCTCGCTCGGCGTCGCCGGAGGCCACGGCGTCGAAGAGCAGGTCGTGCACGGCGCCGATCGCCGCCGGGTACCGGCCGTCGGGCACCGCGGGCCAGTCGCGATGCTCCAGGCGCGTCCGGTGATGCCACGTGCGCAGCAGCTCGGCGATCTGGCGATGGGCAACCAGGCGCGCCTGGAGCCCGGCCGGGCCGATGGCCGGCAGCTCGATCAGCATGCACCGCGCGAACTCGGGCTCGTCGGCCGCGAGCAGGAGGTACGCCGTCACGGCTCCGCGAACCGGTGCCCTGGGGTCGTCGTCATCCGCCGCGGCTTCGTCCGCGGTCCAGCGGGCCAGCCGCGCCACGATGAGCTCGAGCCCGGCGGCATGCGCTTCCAGGAAGCACGCCTCCTTGTCGGCGAACAGCCCGTAGAACGATTGGCGCGACACCCGCGCGCGGTTGACCACATCGGCGATCCTGACGTTGGAGTAGCCGAGTGTGGCGGTGGCCGAGACCATGGCCCGCAGAATCCGCTGGCGCTGAGCGTGGGCCACGTCCTCGGGCGGCAGACTGCCCCGGCCGCGCGGCAGCCCCCGCCGCGTGTAGATCTGGGCCAGCTTGCTCATGCGCGCCTAGCGTACCGGTCGGTACAGCTGTCTCGATGCGTACTGGTGTCCGTAGTAGTACTGATGTACGCTTGCGTACGTATGAGCGTCGGAACTCTGCCGGGACTGGAGTCAGTGCCTCGGGCCGGCGGGCGACTGCGCGGACTGCAGCGCTGGTTCGTGCCGCAGAGCTTCGTGGAGTGGACGGAGTCGGCGCCGGAGCGCTACGTGATGCACCTCCCGCTGGCGCCTCCGGTGCTGCTCACCTGCTCCCCCGAGGATTGCCGGGCGGTGTTCACCGAGCGCGAGGGCGCCCTGCTGTTCGGCGAGGGGCTGCGTCGCTTCGCCCCGCACGAGGCGATGTTCGGCCACGACGCCATCGCCGCGCTGGACGGTGACGATCACACGCGCTTTCGCCGCCAGCTGACGGCGGCGTTCCATGGCGAGGCCCTCAAGGGCTACGAGGAGGGGATCGTGGCCGCCACCGAGCGCCGCATCGGTGAGTGGGCGGTGGGCCGGCCGGTGGCGTTCGCCGACCTCACCCATGACCTCGCGCGCGACGTGATCACCACCACGGTGTTCGGCGTCACCCAGCCCGACCGGGCGCGGCGGCTGGGCGCGGCGCTGGATCGCCTCGACGCCGCGCTCAACTCGCTGGAGCTCGCCGGGCGGTTCGCCGCGGCGATCGTCATGCGCGGCTGGTGGGCGCCCTACCCGCGGATCAACGCGATCCACGCCGAGATCGCGGCGATCGCGCGGGAGGAGATCGCCGAGCGCCGCGCGGCGGCGCCGGACCCACGGCGCCGGGACTGCCTGGCACGCTTTCTGGGCGACGATGAAGGGGCCATGTCCGACGAGGAGCTCATCTCCGCGCTGCACGTCCTGGTCGTGGCGGGCTGGGCCACGACGGCGACGACGCTCGCCTGGCTGGCCGAGCGCCTGGCTCGCCACCCGCAGGCGCTGGCCGGGTGCGAGCGCGACGTGCGTGAGGGCGGCACGCGCTACCTCGTCGCGGCGGTGCAGGAGACGCTGCGCATGCGGCCGCCGGTTCCGGTGACCCTCCGCCATGTGGCGCGCGACTTTGACCTTGACGGCCTCCACGTCCCCCGCGGCGCGATGATCGCCGCCGACATCGAGCGGATGCACCACCGGCCCGACCTGTACCCCCAGCCGCGGGCCTTCCGACCCGAGCGCTTTCTCGAGAGCCGGCCGGGCACCTACACGTGGATCCCCTTCGGCGGCGGCGTGCATCGCTGCATCGGCGCCGGCTTTGCCCTCACCGAGGCGCGGCTCATCCTGCAGACGATCCTGCGCCACGTCACCTTCGCGCACGCCGACACCGGGGGCGAGCCCTCGCAGCGCCGGACCTTGATCACGATGCCGCGCCGGGGCGCGATGGTGACCCTGGTGCCCGCCGCCGGTCAGTGACCGGCGCCGCGCGTCGGGTGCTTCTTGCCGGGCTTGACCCGAGTGGTGTGGGCGGGGATGAGATCGAACACGCCCTGGACCCCGAGGGAGATGAGCAGGTGGGCGAACGACACGCCGGCGACCGTGACCTGCCCCTCGGTGTAGCCGGTGGTCGCCTGCGCCACGGTCTCACCGTCGGCGGCGCTCCAGCCGGTCTCGATGCACGTGCCCTTCTTGGCGTAGCGAGCGATCACGTCGCCGGCCCGCAGCGTCTGGCCGATGCGGGGCAGGCCGGTGATCTGCTCGGCCACGTAGACGTAGCGGCCGGCCGAGGGACCGTTGGTCAGCTCATACCAGACGTAGGGCTCGCGCCCGGCCCAGTTGCGGATGATCCCGGTGACCACGCCGTCGCCGAGGGCGCGGATCGGGTCTCCGGCGGAGAGGCAGAGGTCGACGCCCATGTCGGTCCGCCCGACGTAGGGCTGCAATCCGGTGAACGGGTTCTGGTACGGGGTGGCGGCGCGGGCGCCCGCCGCGCCGGCGAGCAGTGCCGCGGCGAACGTGGCGACGGTGAGGACGGCGCGCATCGCGCGCAGGGAGAAACGGGACATGCCCTAGGCCATCGGCCGCTGCACCGGAATCCTGAATGGTGCACGCCGCGTCGCGACCCGGTCGGCCGAGGGGGCCAGGGACGCGTCAACCGGGGTGAGTCACGCGCACGACCACGCGCGCGGGGCGCGTCGGCCTGGCCAGCGACAAAAAGTCGCGGACCGGCGCGCGGTGATCGCAGAACGGGCAGACGAGCGGCTGGGTGAGGGAGAGCCCGTCGTCGCCCGGGGCGATCGGAGCGTCGCAGCGCGCACAGGCGAGCGTCGCCTCGCACATCTGCGCCGAGAGCGTGTCGCGCCGGCGGTGGGCGCCGGGCCTCACCCATCGCGCCGGGGTGCCGGTCGTGTTGTGGGCGGAGCCGTCGATGCCACGCAGGAAGCTCACCCTTCCCAGGATAGGTGGGGGGCGCACGAACCGCCGCCGCAGCGATCAGACTTAGGGGCATGGCACCCGAGGACATCTCGGTCGGCGACGACGGCGTGGCGCGCTGCTTCTGGGGCGACTCGGCGCCCGAGTACCGCCCCTACCACGACACCGAGTGGGGCTTTCCGGTGGCCGACGACGTGCGGCTGTTCGAGAAGCTCAGCCTCGAGGGCTTCCAGGCCGGCCTGTCGTGGCTGACGATCCTGCGCAAGCGCGAGGCCTTCCGCAAGGCGTTCGCCGGGTTTGACTTCCACCAGGTGGCCCGGTTCGGGGAGGGCGACGTCGCCCGGCTTTTGGGCGACGCAGGCATCGTGCGCCACCGCGGCAAGATCGAGGCGGTGATCAACAACGCCCAGCGCGCCGTCGAGCTCGTCGCGGCCGAAGGCTCGCTGGCGCATTACATCTGGGGCTTCGAGCCGGCCCAGCGCCATGGCGGGCTGGACCGCGCCGCTCTCATGGAGCTTGCGGTCACCGAGGACTCCAAGGCGCTGGCCAAGGACCTCAAGCGGCGCGGGTGGCGGTTCGTGGGCCCCACCACCGTCTACGCCTTCATGCAGGCCATGGGCCTGGTCAACGACCACCTCGACGGCTGCGACGCTCAGGGCCCGGCCGCTGAGGCACGCCGCGCCTTCACTCGCCCATGACCGGGGCGCGGCCGTGGCGCGCCGCGCTGCTGGCCGTCATCGTGGTGGGGCTCGGGCTCAGCGGCCGGGCCGTCACCGCCGCCGCCGCGCGGAGATCGTCATCTCGTCCCTGCGCAACTGGGCCAGCACCGTGGCGCTGTGGAACCTGGCGCTCGACCCCCACGGCGGCCCGGTGCAGGTCCCCAACCACGGCTGCCCCGGATGTGTCGGGCTGGCTCGGATCGACGAGCGGTCGGGCGCGGTGTCGCTCACGCGCGCCTGCTACCAGCTGGGACAGGCAACTGCGTTCATCGCCCGCGGGGCCCAGCGCATCGCCACCACGCACGTCGTCACCTACTTCTATCCGCGGTCGGGTGTCAACGTCGTCACGCCCGGGCTCGACGACGTCGCCGTGCGCAATCCGGACGGCGGCCACGTTGGCATGGAACCGGGCGTGAAGGGTCCCAAGCGGTTGCCTGCGGCAAGCGGGCCGGAAAACTCTCGCCCACTTCCCCGGAAAGCGGGTGTATGCGAGACTGTGGCGCGCTGCGGGAGGCGTCTTGGACACGCCGACCCCAGCCAGAGAGGCAGCTGTTGACTTCAGTCGAATCAGTGCAGCGGCCGCCGGCGACCATTCGCGGGGGTGAGGCGGCCGAACCCGTCGGCGCCGGCACGGCGTCGCGCATCCGGTCGCGCGGACTGTACTGGCTGCCCGTGGCCACGCTGATCATCGGCCTGCTCGTCACCGGCGCGCTCGTCCTGGTGTCGCACTCCCAGTACGTGTCCAACGAGAAGCGCCTGCTCAACCTCCGAGTCCGCGATGCCGGGGCGATCCTCGGCGAAACGGTGCCGGCCACGACGGCCAGCATGGCCGCGGCGGTCGAACAGGCCAACTTCACCAACGGAAGCATCCCGCGGTTCCAGCGCCTGGTTTCCGGCCAGGTGGGGACGAAGCCCGGGCAGTGGCTATCACTGTCGCTGTGGAAGGTCGGGGCGCTCGACAAGGGGCCACTGGTCGTGGTGGGGACGCCGCCCAAGCTGGCCGCGACCCCGGGTGGCGCGTCAGCGGTCCTGGCCGCCGCCGGCCGCAGCCACACCCTGAACGTGGTCGGGCTGCTCAAGCCTCCCGATCTGCGCATCGGCTACGCCTACGCCAATCCGACCGAGTCCGGTGGGTACGTGGTCTACGGCGAGCGGCCGCTGCCGGCCGGCCGGCGCTCGCGCTACCAGAGCACGAGCCAATTCTCCGGTCTTGACTACGCCGTCTACCTTGGCCGCAAGCAGACGCCGTCGTCGCTGCTGGTCACCGACCGCGCCCACCTGCCGCTTCCTTCCCCGTCAGACGCTCAGACGGTCCCGTACGGCAACAGCGCGCTCACGCTGGTGATGTCCTCCAGGGGAGGCCTCGCCGGGTCGCTGCCCAAGAACCTGCCGTGGATCATCGCCGTGATCGGCGGGTTGCTGGCGATCGCGGCGGCGTTGATGACGCTGCGCCTGACCCAGCGCCGGCGCAGTGCCGAGGATCTCGCCGGGCGCCTCGAGGTCACGGCCGGCGAGAACGAGCGCCTCTACGCCGAGCAGCGCGGGATCGCCCAGACCCTGCAGCACGCGTTGCTGCCCGACACCCTGCCGCAGATCCCCGGCATCCAGACCAGCGCGCGCTATGAGGCGGGCGAGGAGGGCGTCGAGATCGGCGGGGACTGGTACGACGTGATCGACCTCGAAGACGGGCGGCTGCTGCTCGTCGTCGGGGACGTCTCCGGACACGGCCTGCGCGCGGCGACCACGATGGCGGAGCTGCGCTACGCGATCCGCGCCTACGCGGCACAGAGCGACGGGCCGGCGGAGATCCTCACCAAGATCAGCCGGCTGGTCCACGTGTCAGAGAGCGGACAGCTCGCGACGGTGCTGTGCGCCACCGTCGACACGGAGGCCCGGCAACTCAGCATCACCAGCGCGGGCCACCTGCCCCCGCTGTTGCTCGCCGACGGCGAAAGCCGGTATCTGGACGCGGACATCGGCGTTCCGATCGGAGTGCAGGAGGGCACCGTGTATCGCTCGACCACCGTGACCGTCCCGGCCGGGGCGACGATCATCGCCTTCACCGACGGGTTGGTGGAAACCCGCGGAGAGAGCCTCGACCAGGGCCTCGACCGGCTGCGTGCCGCGGCGACCCGCCATGATGTAGGGCTACCGGAGCTATTGGGGACGCTCGTGGGTGAGATGTCGAACGGCGGCTCCCAGGATGACATTGCGATAGTAGGGGTGAGATGGACGAGCTAGAGGGCCAGCCTGACCAGCTGATCAGCTTTGATGTGGTCATTGACGGAGATGATCACGCCACCGTCAGCATCGACGGGGAGTTGGACATGAGCGGCATCGATCCGCTCGCTGCCCGTGTCGACGAGGTGCTGGGCAACGGGGTCACCAAACTGACCGTGGACGTCGGCGGCGTGCGCTTTGCCGACAGCTCCGCGATCGCGCTGTGGGTGCGATGGGCCAGCGCGGTTGACGAGTTCGAGCTACGCGAGCCGCCCCCGCTCCTGCGGAGGGTCATCGGTGCCATGGGCCTGGCCGAGAAGCTGGGGGCAACGACATGAGACGCATGCGGACCTTCCCGGCGATCCCGCAGTCCGTGCATGCGGCACGCCGGTTTGCCACCGACACGCTGAGCGGCAACCCCACTTCGATGGTGGACGCGGTGGAGCTGATGGTCTCCGAGCTGGCGACGAATTGCATCCGCCACGAGCGGACCAGCTTCCACATCACGATCATGGGCTCGACCCAGGAGGTCAGGGTCGAGGTCACCGACTCGGGGTCGGGCACGCCGACCATGCGCTCCCCCGGGCCCGACGAGCCCAGCGGACGCGGGCTGCAGATCGTCGACATGCTGTCCGACAGCTGGGGCGTGGAGCCCGAGGACCCGTCCGGCAAGACCGTGTGGTTCACCATGCCCGCGGCCACGCAGATGGCTGCGGACTCCGAGGAGATCGGCGCGCGGCGCCGGATCGGGGAGGGCTCGGCCGCCCTCGCCGGCGATCCATCAACCGTCCAACCCGCAGAAAAGATGCCGAACGGGCGGACGAGTCAATGGGTACGCGGTACGCAACGGTACCGAGCCTTCCGCAGGCCCCGCGGCGCGGGGCTGCGCAGTCAAGGACGCCTGAGGGGCCGACGATACTGCCAGCACGATGAGTCTGGCTGCAACGCGCGACCTGCACGGCACCTTGGGCACCTCCGCTGAGGAGGCGACCAAGCGGATTCTGTTCGTCGACGACAAGCCGGACATGTTCGGTGCCCTGGAGGACGCGCTGCGCTCGCAGGCCGGGTCCTGGCACGCGGAGTACGCGGCCGGCGGCGAGGCGGCCCTCGCGGCGCTGGCCCAGGAGCCGGTCGACGTCGTCGTCGCCGAGGAGCAGATGACCCCCATGGACGGGGTCACGCTGCTGACCCGCGTCCGCGACCAGCACCCCACCACCATTCGCATGATCCTGTCGGGGACGACCCGGCCGGGGCTGGCCACGATCGTCTCTCACCGGCTCCTCTCCAAGCCCTGCCACGTCGACGAGCTCAGCGTCCTGATCCGGCGGTCCTCGTCGCTGCACGCGCGCACCAGCGACGTCGAGGCCTTCCGCAAGACGATGGCGACCACCGCGCTGCCGTCGCGCCCGGGCGTCTACATGGAGCTCAACGGGGTTCTGTCCGATCCGGACTGGCAGCCCCACCAGGTCTCGGCGGTCCTCGAGCGCGACGTGGCGATGAGCGCCAAGGTGCTGCAGCTCGCCAACTCCGCGCTGTTCGGCCTCACCTCCACGGTGACCTCCGTGCGCGACGCGGTCATGTATCTCGGCGTCGACACGATCCGGTCGCTGGCACTGACCGCCGAGGCCTTCGGCAAGGTCGCCCCGCGCGGCAGCAGCGAGTTCTCGCTCGATGCGTTTCAGGCTCATGCGATGCTCGTGGCGCGGATCGCCGCCTCGATCCTGCCTGCGGGCCGCGCCCAGCAGGAAGCCGTGACCGCCGCGTTGCTGCATGACATCGGCAAGCTGGTCCTCGTCTCCGACGGCGACCGCCGCTGGGCTCAGCTCTGCGACCAGGCCCGCGAGCGCCAGGTCCCCGTCCACGTCGTGGAGCAGGACACCGATGGCGTCACCCACGCGCACGTGGGCGCGCACCTGCTGTCCCTGTGGGGGCTGCCCGACGGCATCGTCGAGGCCGTGGCCCATCACCATGACCCGGCCGAGGTCGACGGCCTGGCCTTCGACGGGGTCGCCGCGGTCCACATCGCCAACGGGCTGGCCAACGAGCTGCACCCGGCCACCGAGGACGAGCCCCCCGCGGCGGGGCTGGATCTCGAGCTCCTCGATCGCCTCGGGCTCCGGCCGCGCCTCGATCTCTGGCGCCAGCGCGCCCGCGAGCTCGGCGACACCGGCGGCTGATCGACCACCGCGCCCGCCGGCTCTGGGGCACCCGACGTTTCAAAATTGTCGCCGGGGTGCTAAATAGAAAGGGGCGCCCTGCCGATTACGTCCATGTAATGCGACGATTGGTCAAGAATCAGGCCGTCCGGGTCGACCTCGATGCGAAGGTCGACTGGGAGGTCAACTGCATCGAATGCCGGGTCCAGTCCGTCCAGGGCCCGGTGGCGACGCTGATCCCGGAGGGAGAGATCCCCGAGGAGGTGCAGACGCGCCTGGCCTCCGGATCGCTCTGCTTCCTCACCTTTGAGCACGGCCGCGCCCCGGTCGCCCTCCGGGGCGTCGCGCTCAAGGAGGCCGACCGCGACGAGCTCGAGTTCGTCGTCGTCGACGGGATCCAGGTGGCCGAGCGCCGCAGCGCCGAGCGCACCCCGCTGGTCACCGCGGTGAAGGCGACGCCGATCGGGGCCGACGGCACCGCCGGTCAGACCGTGTCGACGGTCACCTCCAACCTGAGCATGGGCGGCGCCCTGCTGCTCAAGCGCCCCGGCCTCGGGGAGGTCTCCAAGTGGCAGATGGAGGTCTTCCTCCCCGGCGTCTCCGAGCACGTGCACTGCGAGGCGGTGCTGGCGCGTGAGACCCCGACCCACCTCGGCGTCCGCTTCATCAACGTGCAGGAAGCCGACCAGCTCCGCATCGCCGGCGTTCTCGCCGGGCTCCAGCGCGCCACGCCGGCGCTCGCGTAGCCAGCGGCGTCGTCACATTTTCTCGGCTCGGGCCTTGCACCTCACGTAACGTGAGGATCTACGGTGGCCGTCATGAGCGATGACGAGCGCGGGTGGGCTCCTGTCCAAGTCGGCGAGCTGGCCGCTGCGGTGGGCCTCACGGTCCGCACACTGCACCACTACGACGCCATCGGGCTACTGGTGCCGGCGCAGCGATCGCAGTCGGGCCGGCGCCTGTACTCACCTCAGGACGTGCGGCGGCTGTACCGGATCGTCGCCCTGAGGCGGCTGGGGCTGGGACTGGCGGAGATCGACGGCCTGCTCGACGCCCGCCCCGACCTGGCACAGGCCGTGCGCGACCACCTCGACCTGGTCGAGCACCAGCTCGAGCTCGGTCGCCGGCTGCGCGTCACGCTCACCCGGATCCTGGAGCTGCTCGAGAGCGGGCAGGACCCCGGCCGGGAGGAATTCATCGATGCGATCGGAGTGATGATCATGAGCGAGAGCTACTACACCGACGAGCAGCAGGAGCAGCTCGCCGAGCGTCGCCGAGCGCTGGGCGAGGAGGGCATGGCCGCCGCCGAGCGCGCCTGGGCGGAGCTGATCGAGGCGGTGCGGGCCGAGCGGGCCGCCGGTACTGACCCGTCCGACCCCCGGATGCGGGAGCTGGCCGGGCGATGGCGGGAGCTGATCGAGCAGTTCACTGGCGGCGACGAGGGCATCCGCCAGTCGTTGCAGCGCATGTATCGCGCGCAGGGCGCCGAGACCGCGTCGCGGGGGGCGGTCGATCCCGAGCTCATGGAATACGTCGGCAAGGCGCTGGCCCAGCTGGGCTAAGGGCCTGTCCGGTTTCGCGATCCGTCATCGTCTTATGAGGTGATGGATCTCGAAGCCCTCATCCGCTCCCACCACGACGAGCTGACCGCGCGGCTGTCCTACGCGCTGGCCGGGGATCGCCACGCCGCAGAGGACCTCGCCCAGGAGGCGTTCACGCGCGCGTGGCGGAGCCTTCCGGACGGGCTCAGTCCCGAGCGCCAGCGGGCGTGGCTGAAGCGCACCAGCCACAACCTCGCCGTCGACGAGCTGCGGCGCCGCGCGCGGCGTCCCACGATCGCGCTCGACGACGACGCCGCGGTCGGGCGCACGGTGCAGGAGGCGGCGGCACCCGACGCCGCGCGCGAGGCCCTCGCCGGCCTGCCCGCGCACCAGCGTTTCGTGCTCCTGCTGCACTTCGACGCCGGCTTCAGCCACGGCGAGATCGCGCGACTCCTCGACACCACCGAGGAAGCGGTGCGCAAGCGCGTGTCGCGCGCCAAGGCCGCATTCCTGCGCGCCTACCGGCGTACGCGAGAGGACGCAAGCCCGCTCATCCTGCTCGTCTCGCGCGACGATCCCACCCCGCCCTACGTGCGCTGGCTGCACAACGCCGGCGCGCGGGTGCGCCACCTCACCTCGGTGCCCTCGCAGCGCGAGCTGTCGCTCTCGGACGGGCTCGTGCTCACCGGCGCCTTCACCGACCTGCATGCGGGCCTGTACGGCGAGGTGCCGCGGGTCACACGGGGCGAGCCGGACTACGAGCGCGACCGCACCGATCTGGCGGTGCTGATGGCGGCGCTGGCCATGGACCTGCCCGTGGTGGGCGTGTGCCGCGGCCACCAGCTGATCAACATCGCCTCAGGCGGCGACCTCTACCAGGACGTGGTCTCTGACGGCGCCACGACCGTCGAGCACGGAGTCGGCAGCCACCGGGTGCACACGCAGCCCGGCGCGGCGATGCGCAGCCTGCTGGGCCGCTCGACGTTCGTCGACAGCGAGCACCACCAGGCGATCCGGCGGCTCGGTCGCGGGGTCACGGCGACCGCCACATCCCCGGACGGGATGATCGAGTCGATCGAGCGGACCGATCGCCGGTTTACGCTCGGGCTGCAGTGGCATCCCGAGCGCGACCCGGGCGGCCCGGGCGACCGCATCGCCGAGGCGCTGGTGCAGTCGGCCATGGACCGGGCGGCATGAGGCGCGCGCCGGCGAGCTTCGGCGACGTCGCGGCCGCGGATGCCGAGGCCACCGTCACGCTGCGCTACGCGGTCTTTGACGACGCCCCGGATCTGCTGCGCCTGGCGCAGCTCGACAGCGCCGAGGCGCTGGCGGACCCGGTCCTCATCGCCGAGGTCTCGGGGCGGCTGACGGCCGCGCTGTCGCTGTCCAGCGACCGTGTGATCGCCGACCCGTTCGTGCTCACGGCCGGGGCCGTCGAGTTGCTGCGGGCGCGCGCGGCGCAGCTCAGCGGCGCGGGGCGGCGGTGGGGCCGCCGGCGAGGCGCCCGTCAACGGCGGCTCAGGAGGGGGTCGGCTGGGGCCGTTGCTGGGGGGTGACGCAATCTAAGCCCGCATACGGTGCTTAGTTTGCGCCCCGGTCGCTCCGCGGCCTCGGGCCCCCGGACGACTTAAACGCGCAACGCCCGCCACAGAGGACGGGCGCCGCGGCGAGTATGCCCCTACTTTTCTAGGAGAGGGTGAACTGCGAGACCAGCCGCTGCAGCTCGTCGGCGGTGGCCGACAGCTCCTGCGCGGAGGAGGCGATCTGCTGGGTGGAGGCGCTGGTCTCCTCGGTGGCCGCCGAGACCTGCTCGGTGGAGGCCGAGGACTCCTCGGCGACGTTGGCCACGGAGCTGACGTTCTCCGCCATGCGGGTGGCGCTGTCGACGATCTGAGTCGACGAGGCCGCGATCTGCTCGATGCGCTCGGTCATGGACTCGACGTTCTCGCGGATCTGCTGGAAGGCCTCGCGGGCGGCGATGACGGTCTGGGCGCCCTCGTCGGTCTGGCGGACGCCATGCTCGACGACGGTCACCGCGCGCTCGGTCTCAGAACGGATCTCGGAGACGAGGTGGGAGATCGAGGCGGCGGCCTGCTGAGACTCCTCGGCGAGCTTGCGCACCTCCTCGGCGACGACGGCGAAGCCCTTGCCCGACTCACCGGCGCGTGCGGCCTCGATGGCGGCGTTGAGCGCCAGCAGGTTGGTCTGCTCGGCGATGCCGGTGATCGTGTCGACGATCCCGCCGATGCGGCTGGACTTGTCGCCCAGCTCGCGGATGGCGGCGCTGACGTCGGCAGAGGAGCCCTGGACCCCGCGCATGGCCTCGTCGACCTTGGCGACGGCCTGCTCGCCGACCTCGGCGGAGGCGCGAGCCTCGGCGGCGACCTGAGCGGTCTCCGCGGCGGTCTCGGCGGACGCGCGGCTGGCCAGCGCGACCTCCTCGCTCATGGCGCGCATCTGGTCGACGGAGCGGACCTGCTCCTCGGCGCCGCTGGCGACCTGGCTGACGGATTCGGCGATCTCGCCGATGGCCCGACCCACCTCCTCGGTGGTGGAGGCCATCTGGAGGCTGGAGCTGTTCAGGGTGGCAGAGGTGCCGGAGATGGCGCGCACGACGGAGGCGACGCGGTTGCGCATCTCGACGAAGGCGTTGCGCAGCGCGTCGCGCTCGGACCGGGGGGTGATCTCGACGGCGAAGTTGCCGGCCCCCATCTCGCCCGCGGCGCCGGCGGTCTCGTGCAGGTACTCGATGACCTCGCCGAAGGCGCGGCCCATCTCGGCGATCTCGTCGCGGCCCTTGACGTCGACGTGCTGATCGACATCGCCCAGGGCCAGGGCCTTGGCGGCCTTGAGCATTTGGCGGATGCCGCCGACGATCCGGCGCGACAGCAGCAGCACGATCGCGATGGCGAGCGCCACACCAACCAGTCCGAGGACGATCGTGATGAGGGTCGCGGAGCTCTTGCTGGAGCTGGCGTCCTGGTCGCCTTCCTTGGAGATGAGCGTCGCGAGCTGAGAGGCGTGGGTGGCCAGCTTGTCGGTGGCGTCGTTGGCGGCCCCGGTGACCAGCGCAGTGGCCTTGGCCCGGTTGTGGCCCGTGGCGAACGCCATCGCCTGGGTGTCGAGGCCCTGCCACCTGGCGAACGCCTGTTGTATCGCGGCGTAGTCGCGGCGGTCCGCCGGGGTGGTCATGTGCGGCTTCAGGATGGCCAGCTCGGCAGCGAACTTCCGGGCGTCGCCCTCATGATCCTTGGCCGAGGCGCCGTTGTTGAGCGTCGCCATCAGCTGGGACCCCTGCATGTTGTAGGTGTCCTTGCTGAGCGTGTCGGCCATGTTCACCCGCGCCGTGTCGCCGCGCAGCGTGCTGGTCACGCCCGAGACGCTGTTGAT
Organism: uncultured Actinomycetota bacterium; assembly: GCA_963708835.1. GTDB lineage: Bacteria > Actinomycetota > Thermoleophilia > Solirubrobacterales > Solirubrobacteraceae > Palsa-465. The sequence continues at coordinate 1,938,266 of CAVPUB010000007.1, forward strand.
GGACACCACGACGCCGATGCCGAATACGACGATGACGGCGGCGAACGCGGCGAACAGCTGGCTACGCAGGGAGGAGGTGATGAGGCGCATGGGTCGTCCTTGGAAAAGCTCGTTAGTCCCGGAGAGCAGCGTGGGGGGCGCCACATTCCGGCTCACTGCAGGTAATCGGCGCTCGCGCGCCAGACCTTGAGCCGCCCGGTGGGGCAGAATGCGGCGATGGCGCGCGCCCCCTCTCGGCCCGTCCTGCACGGACGCGGCCCGGTGATCGCGGCTCTCGCGATCATCGCGGCGGTCGTGGTGGTGGACATCCTCATCGCCGCCGACCGGGTCGCGGTGACCAGCCTGATGATCGCCGCGCCCCTGCTGTGTGGGGTGACCGCCTCGGCGGCGACGACGCTGCGCATCGGTGCGCTCTCGGTGCTGGCGGCCGCGGTGGCGTTCATCTGGGGGCCGGCTCCGACCACCTCGCGCTACTGGATCCCGCTGGGCGTGGTCACGGTCGGCTCGGTGTTCGCCGTGGTGATGGCGCGCTACCGCTCAACCGCGGACCGCGACGCGGGGCGGATGCGCGTGCTCGCCGAGGTCGCCGAGATCGCCCACGGGGGCCAGGAGGTGGAGGAGATCGCTCGGGCGGTGGTGGACGTGCTCGTTCCCCGCGTGGTCGACCTGTGCACGATTGACATCGTCGGTCCGGGAGGCATGCTGCACCGGCTGGCGGGCGCAGCGGCGGGCGCTCCCGACCAGGCCCGAGAGTTGCTGGGCCGCACCCTGCCGGAGGCCGGACAGGCCCAGCTGCCGGCCACCACCGCGCACCGGCCGATGCTCAGCGCCGGCGACGCCCGTCGCCTTGGGCGCGACGACGAGGAGCGGCGTCTGCTCGGCGAGCTTCCGATCGAGTCGGCGATCACGGTGCCCCTGGCGCCGCGCGGGGCACCGCTGGGAGCTCTGGTGCTGGGGACGCGGCGGCCGCGCCCGCGGCTGTCGCACCACGAAGACGTGGAGTACGCCGAGACGCTGGCGGGCCGCGTGGGTCTGGCGCTGGACAACTCGGTGCTTTCGGCCGAGCTCTCCACCGCCGAGCAGCAACTCCACGTGATCCTCGGCTCCGTGGCCGCCGCCGTCACGGTCCGCGACCGCCACGGGCGCATGGTCTACGCCAACCAGGCCGCCGCCAACCTGCTCAAGCTTCCCGATCCCGAGGCGGTGCTCGCCCAGGCGCCGGGCGCCATCATGGCCCGCTTCGACGTCTACACCGAGGACGGCGAGCCCGTCGACATCACCGGCCTGGCCGGCACCCGGCTGCTGCTGGGCGAGGCTGCGCCGGAGGCGATGGTGGTCCGCAACGTGGTGAAGGCGACCGGCGAGGAGCGCTGGCTGCTCAACAAGGCCACCGGGGTGGTCGGCCCCGACGGGGAGATCCTCATGGCGGTCAACCTGATCGAGGACATCACCGAGACCAAGCGTCACGAGATCGCCCAGCGGCTGATGGCCGAGACCCTGCGCACGCTGGCCGAGAAGCCCGACCTGACGAGCACCCTGCAGGCGATCGCCGACGCGGCGGTGCCGAGCCTGGCTGACTGGGCCTCGGTGAACATGGTGGACGAGTCAGGCGCGATCAAGACGCTGGCCATCGCCCACCGAGATGCCGCGAAGGCGCGGCAGGGGTGGTACCTCAACCAGCGCTGGCCCGCCGACCACGACGAGTCGACCGGCCTGGGCTCCGTCATCCGGACCGGCGAGGCGCTGCTCGTCCACGAGATCACCGACGAGATGCTGGCCCGTCGCGCGCAGGACCCCGAGCATCTGGCGATCCTGCGCGAGGTCGGGCTCAACTCGGCCATGATCGCCCCGATCCGCAGCGGGGAGAGGATCCTCGGCGCGCTCACCTTCGTCTCGTCCACGTCGCGGCGCTTTGACGAGCGCGACCTCGAACTCGCCTCAGACCTTGGGCGCCAGGCCGGGGTGATCGTCGACAGCGCCGAGCTGCAGGCCGCCCAGAGCCACATCGCGCAGACGCTCCAGGCCGGGCTCATCCCGCGCTCGCTGCCCGCCGTCGAGGGGTGGGAGCTGTCCAGCGCGTATCGGGCAGCGGGCCGTGGAGTCGAGGTCGGGGGCGACTTCTATGACCTGCTGCGCTTCGAGGGTGGGTGGGTTGCCGTCATCGGCGACGTCGTGGGCAAGGGCGCCGAGGCCGCGGCGCTCACCGCGCTGGCGCGCCACACGCTGGCCGCCATCGTCGCTGCCACCGGCGACGTCGCCTACGCGATGCAGGTCCTCAATCGCCGCCTGCGCGAGCGCAGCGACGACTACCGCAGCCTGTGCACGGTGGCCGCCGCGGTGGTGACCGAGAACGATCAGGCCACGATTCTCTCGGCGGGCCACCCGTTGCCGCTGTTGCGGCGCGGCGTCGCTGCCTGGCCGGTGGGCCGGCCCAGCGCGATGCTCGGCTTCGTCGACGACGTGGAGCTGTTGAGCACGGCGGCACAGATCGACCCCGGGGACCAGCTGATCCTCTACACCGACGGTGTGCTGGACGCGATCGGCGCGGGCGGCCGCTTCGGCGAGACGCGCCTGCTCGAGACCGTGCGCTCGCTGGGCGACGGCGTCGCCGCGGCGCACCGCATCCTGGGGGCGATCGACAGCTTCCGCGGCTCAGACCAGGCGGACGACATCGCCATTCTCAGCCTGGCGCGGGCTCCGGTCGCCGCCGCGCGCCCGGTGACCTGATCAAGGCCACCATTACTGACGCAGGGCCGTCCGCGCGGGTGGCGAACATGTACGCGCCGATGCCAGCGCGTGAACCGAGGAGGAGACGTCGTCGGCGCGCGCCCGGTTTGGCGCTGGTCGGCGTCGTCACCGCCGCCGTAGCGGCAGCCGCCGCCGGGGGTGAGGTGGCATGGCTGTGCGTGGCGCTATCGCTGGCCTGCGCCGCCGCGCTGCGCCAGCGCCTGGCCGTGCTCGAGCGCGAGGGCGACAGCCTGCGCCGCGACGCGCTGTCAGATCCCGTGACCGGCGTCGCCAACCGGCGGTCGCTGCTGGCGCGCGCGGAGTATGAGATCACCCGCCACCGCCGCGCTGGGCAGAACTTCGCCCTGGTCATGCTCGACCTCGACGGCTTCAAGCAGCTCAACGACCGCTTCGGGCATGCCGCCGGAGACGATCTCCTGCGCGATGTCGCCGGCGCCCTGCGGCGGGCGATGCGCGCCCAGGACACCGTCGCCCGGTTCGGGGGCGACGAGTTCTGCGTGCTGGCCCCGGAGACCGACGAGCGCGGCACCGAGCGCCTGGCGGCCAAGGTGTCGCAGGCTGTCCGGGACGTCAGCGTCGGGATGGAGTCGGTCGCCGGAAGCGTCGGCGTCGCGGTCTTCCCGATGGATGGGAGGACCGTCGCCGAGCTCATGCACGCCGCCGACGAGCGGCTGCTGGACGCCAAGCGGCGCCGCCCCGCCGGCGCGGGCCGGGCATCGCGCCGCGCCGCGTAGGGGATCTCGCCGCCGCCAGCCGGCGTTAACTGCGCCGCGCGGCCCCGGAGGACCGCGCGGAGACTGCGCCACAAGATGCGACGCTGAGCAGGCCCGGTCGAGGAGGGAGGGAGGGAACCGAGCCGCTCAGCGCCGAGGTGAGATCCATCTCACCGGATCGAGCACACGTGACTACCGGCGGCGTGCTCGCACGACATGTGAGGTTGCTTATCAACCATCATCAGGTGTATTGCCCCGCGCCCGACCGGCAAAACACCGTGCCCGCGGCGGTGATGAGGTTTGTGCAGCTCTAGGCCGACACGGCGCGGCACGACGCGGCCCGCACTCTGGCGGGCGGCTCAGTCAGCGGCGGTGAGGGCCGGCGTGAACGCCGGCTGCTCGGTCATCGGCCGCACGTCGACGGCGACCACCTTGTACTCGGGGCAGGAGGTGTTGACATCCGCTAGCGCCATCGAGCACCGGCGCCACATGCAGCGCGAGTCGGCCAAGGCCGAGGCTGCGGACGGGGCCGACAGGTCCGAGCATGAGCGTAAGGCGTCCGAACGCGGCGAGGCTGGCCAACGCGGAGGACGCGGCCGAGACCGCGGCTCGCGAGGCCGATCCGGACTCCGAAACCTAAGAAAACGCTGATCAAGTAGGCACACCGGGGTCACCTCCGTCTCTCGGCGCGCCCATACAACACGGCCACCCAGATTCCTCAGACAGTGAAGGGAGCCGTGCATTGTCCAGACGTTCGAGGCTCGCCGGCGCGGCCATCGCCGCGGCCGCCGTGGCGGCGGTGGCGCTGCCCGTTGCGGCCAGCTCGGCCCATCCCGGCGGCCACCACGACGGCAACCGTCCCGGTCACCACGACGGCGACGGCCACGATCACGGCCACGGCGCGATCCGGCACGTGCTCCTGATCTCCGTCGACGGCCTGCATCAATCCGACCTGCGCTGGTTCATCCGCCACAACCCGGGCTCGACGCTGGCGGCCCTGGCGGCGCGCGGCGCCGAGTACGCCCACGCCCAGACCCCGGTCCCATCGGACTCCGATCCCGGCATGACCGCGCAGATGACCGGCGGTGACCCGCGCACCACCGGCGTCTACTACGACGTCGAGTACAACCACGCCCTCCTGGAGGCGGGGACCACCTCCTGCCAGGGCCAGGCCACCGGGGCCGATGTCATCTACGACTCGCCCGACGACGTCGACGACACCCGGTTGGATGCCGGCCAGGGCCTCTCGGGGCTGCCCGGGACCATCCTGCAGATGACCCAGACGCCGCAGGATCTGCTCAACCCGGCGACGTTCCCGGTCGACCCGCAGACCTGCAGGCCGATCTCGCCCAGCTCCTACCTGAAGGTCAACACGATCTTCAACGTCGCGCACGACGCCGGCCTGCTCACCGCGTGGTCGGACAAGCACCCGGTCTACACGTCGTTCAACGGGCCGGAGGGCAACGGGATCACCGATTCCTTCGATCCCGAGATCGACTCGACGGCGCTTCAGCCCGACGGCACCCCCTACCCGGGCGAGGTCGCCTGGACGGGCGACAACGCCGCGACGATGCAGTACGACTCCTACAAGGTCCAGGCGGTCCTGAACTGGATCGACGGCTACAACCACAGCCGCACCGCCAAGGTGGGCGTGCCGGCGATCTTCGGCATGAACTTCCAGACGGTGTCCACCGCCGAGAAGCTGCCGACCTCCGACGGCCTGACCGGCGGGTACGAGCCCGGCACCACCATTCCCGGGCCGCTGCTCCAGCGTGCGCTCAACTACGTGGACCAGCAGCTGGCGCTGATGGTCTCAGAGCTGCGCTCGCAGGGGCTGCTCGGCGAGACGGCGATCATCGTCTCGGCCAAGCATGGACAGTCCCCGCAGGACCCCAATGACCTGACGCGGATCGACGATGGGCCGATCATCGACGGGATCAACGCCGCCTGGCAGGCGGCGCACCCCGGTGCCGGCAACGTCGTGGCCGCCGGCACCGATGACGACGCGGTGATGATGTGGCTGAACCCCAAGACCCAGCAGGCGGCCGACTTCGTCCGCAATTACCTGCTGACCCACTCGGCCACCGGCAACACGGTCGACGGTGGGTCGCGCACGCTCAGCCAGTCCGGGCTGCGCAAGGTGTTCGCGGGGGCGTCGGCGGCACGCTACTTCGGCGTGCCGGTGTCAGACCCGCGCCACCCCGACATCTGGGGGATCGTCCAGCACGGGGTCGTCTACACCGGCGGCAAGGGCAAGATCGCCGAGCATGGCGGCGCAGATCCCGAGGATCGTGACGTTCCGATCCTGGTGTTCGCGCCGGGAGTGGTGAGCCCGGGCGTCTATGGCCAGCGGCTGGAGACGACCTCGGTCGCGCCGACCGTGGTGCGGTTGCTGGGGCTCAACCCTTACGCCCTGCAGGCGGTTCGCATCCAGGGCACGCCGGTGCTGCCGGGGGTACGCTGACTCCAGCTTGGAGCGCTCTGCCCCCATTGACGGGTTCTCGCTCGCGTACGACCGCTTCGGTCCGGACGCGAGCGAGACGGCCGTCGTGCTGCTGCACGGCTGGCCGGGCGACCGTCAGGACTGGCGCGCGGTGGTCTCGCTCCTCGAAGCCGAGGGGCGGACCACCGTGGTTGTCCCCGACCTGCGTGGCTTCGGCGGGTCCGACAAGCACCCGGCGGACCCGACCGAGGCCTACGCCGCCGCCGGACAGGCGGCAAGCGTGCTCGGGCTCATGCGCGAGCTGGGCATCGGCGCCTCCCGCCCGGCGGTCCTCGCCGGTTATGACGTCGGCAGCCGGGTCGCCCAGCGCATCGCAACCGACGCCCCGGACCAGGTGCGAGCGCTCGTGCTCGCCCCGCCTCTGCCGGGCGCCGGCTCCCGGGTCCTGTCCGAGGGCGCCGTGCGCGAGTTCTGGTACCAGAGCTTTCATCGCCTTGAACTTGCCGAGCGGCTGATCGACGGCAATCCGGCGGCGGTGCGGGCCTACCTGGAGCACTTCTGGTCGCACTGGTCGGGCCCCGGCTACACGCCCGACCCCGCCGAGCTCGACCGCCTGGCGGTGGCCTATGGGGCGCCCGGCGCGTTCACGGCGTCGATCGGCTGGTATCGGGCCGGCTCGGGCACGGTGGCGCGCAGCCTCGCCGAGCAGGCGCCCGCGGCAGAGGACCGGATCGCCGCGCCCACCACCGTGCTGTGGCCCGGACACGACCCGCTGTTCCCGGTCGAGTGGAGCGACCGCATCGACGCATTCTTTGCCGACGCGGCGATCCGGCCGCTGCCCGAGGCCGGCCACTTCTCTCCGCTCGAGGCTCCGGCCGCGTTCGCGACGGCGATCACCGAGGCGTTGGACAGAGCGTCGTGACCGAGCCGATCCGTCGCGCCGGCGCCTCGGACGCCGACATCGTGGCGCGGCTCCTGCGCGAGTTCAACATCGAGTACCACGATCCCGCGCCCCCACAGGCGCAGATGGCCGAGCGGATCCGCGCGCTGCTGGGGCACGGTGACACCATCATCCTGGTGGCGGGTGAACCGCCGTGCGGGCTCTCGGTCACGCGCTTTCGACCGGGGCTGTGGAGCCCCAAGCTCGAGTCCTACCTGGCCGAGCTCTACGTCGTGCCCGACCGCCGGGGGCAGGGGATCGGCCGGGCGCTCATGCAGGAGACCATGGCGGTGGCGCGCGCGCAGGGCGCCGACACGATGGAGCTGGGCACCGGCGAGGACGACACGGCCGCGCGCGGCCTGTATGAGAGCCTCGGCTTCACCCACACCGAGCACGGGCCCGACGGGGTCCAGACGCTGAGCTTCTTCTACGAGCGCGAGCTCTAGGCGCTGCCGAGCGCGGTGAAGAACTTGGCGATGATCGGCCCGTCCAGTGGCCCGCCGTTGACCCCGCCGCTGTCCTGGACGACGATCGCGAAGGCCACGTCGCCGTCGTAGCCCATCAGCCACGCGTCGAGCTTGAGCTTGCCGCCGGAGCCGTATTCGGCGGTCCCGGTCTTGACGTGGGCGGTGCTGGGTAGCCCGGTTCCGGCGGCCGTTCCGCTGGCCGTGACGTGGGCCGTCATCTGGCGCAGGTCATCCACCATCGTGCCGGGGAGCGGCGAGGGCGCGATCTTGTCGTCGGGCGCACCGGTGACCAAGCGCGGGGCCCGGACGCTGCCGCTGTCGACCGCGGCCGCCACCGTGGCCATGCCCAGCGGCGAGAAGGTCACGCGGCCCTGGCCGATCGCGGACGCCGCCAGGTCGGCCTGCCCACTCGGCGCGGGCACGTTGGCATCAAACGCCGGGAGCCCCAGGTGCGGCGTGCGGCCGAGGCCGAAGAGATTGCCCACCGCGGGGAAGTCGCCGGGCTGCAGATGGGAGGTGGCCAGATTGATGAAGGCGGTGTTGCACGACTCGGTGAACGCGCCGTCCAATGTGCTCACCGGCTGGTCGCCCTCGGCGTTGTGGAACACCTCGCCGTCAACGGTGGCGCTGGGCGGGCAGCTCGCGGCCGACGATGGCGACAGTCCCTTCTGGATGAGCGCGGCCGAGGTGAGCACCTTGAACGTCGAGCCGGGCGGGTAGGCGCCCTGCAGCGCGGTGTTGTAGGCCACTGAGCTCGGATCGGAGACCACGGCCAGCACCTGGCCGGTGGAGGCGCGGATCGCCACCATGGCGATGTTCTTGTGCACGTCGGCCAGCGCGGTCTCGGCGGCGCGCTGCACACGGGGGTCGAGGCTGGTGTGAAGCGCGCGCCCGGGGCTGCCCGGGAACGTGGCGAGGGACTTGACCAGGCTGCCGCCGGCTGTCTCGACGATGACCTTGGTGGTGGGGGTGCCGCTGAGCTGGCGCTCGGCCGCGTACTCCAGCCCCGTCTGGCCGACCTGGCTGGAGGCGTCATACGGCGGTCCCAGGGCCTTGAGCTGCTCGGCGGTGATGGGGCCGACGGTGCCGACGAGATGGGCGGCGAGCTGCGGCGTGATGGCGCTGCGGGCCGTCGCCTGCTCAAACTGGGTGCCGGGGACCGCGTAGACGTTGTGCGGGCCCGGCTGGGCCTTGAGCTGCTCGAAGCGCGTCTGGGAGATCTGGAAGACGGGCTCGAAGAACGTCGGGTGGGCCTTGGCCTGAGCCAGCGCCGTCTTGACCGCCGCGGCGGGGGCGCCGGCGGCGATGAGGTCGGCGCTCACCGCCTTGGCGTTCTTGATCCGGCTGCCGACGAGCCCGACGTTGACCAGGTGCTGAGCCGCGATGAGCGGCGCCCCTCCCGCGCCGGTGATGCCGGCCCGCGCCGGCCAGTCCTTCACGGTGGCGAGGCGCTCGGTGCCGTGCAGCGCGGGACTGATCGTCGCCGGCGTCCACGCCACCTTCCAGACGTCGTTGCGCTGGACCAGGTGCACGGTGGTGGCCGTCCTCCACGCCCCGACATGGGGCAGCGCGTAGCTCTCGGTCACCCGGGCCTGGGCCTTTGAGCCCTTCTCGCTCACCCGGCCCGCGGTGAAGGTCGCGGCCTTGACCCCGAGCGCGCCGAAGGCAGCGGTGTTGGCGGTCGTGAACGCCGCCGGTGGCGTGGCCACGAGCTTGCGCATGGCGGCCCAGTCGCCGTGGCTCCACGCGGTGAGGTAGCTGTGCAGCGTGGCCTGGGGCGTCGACGAGGACCCGCCGCACGCGCTCAGCGCGACGACCGCCACCACCGCGGCCACGGTCGCGGTGAGGCGCCGACAAGACACGGATCGAGGATACCCGGCCGGCTTGACATGGCTAATGAGATTAGGTAAATTCCTAATTACATTAGGAACTGACCCGCATCGGAGGACACCATGAAGACCACTCAGCTCAATGACCGCCTCATCCAGCTCACTCGCTACGGCTTCGTCAACGCCTACCTCGTGCGCGAGGACGACGGCTTCACCCTCGTCGACACCACCATGCCCCGCACCGGTGACGCGCTCATCGCCGCCGCGGCCGCGGCCGGCGCGCCCATCCGCCGCATCGCCCTCACCCACGGCCACGGCGACCACGTGGGGTCGGTCGACGAGCTCAAGGGCAAGCTCGGCGCCGAGGTCCAGGTGCTCATGCCCGAGCTCGACGCCCGCATCCATGCGGGGGAGAAGGTGGTGGAGGGCAAGCTCACCGGGAGCTGGCCCAAGCTGTCCACCACCCCCGACGTCCGCCTGCAGGCCGGCGACACGGTGGGCAGCCTGGAAGTCGTCCCCAGCCCGGGCCACTCACCGGGCCACGTGGCCTTCCTCGACACGCGCGACCGCACGCTCATCGCCGGCGACGTCTTCACCACGTTCGGGACCACCGCGGTGTCTAACCACTTCTACTGGCGCTTCCCCCTGGCGGCGATGGCCACCTTCGACAAGGCCCAGGACCTCGCCTCCGCCCGGGCGCTGCGGGCGCTGGACCCGGCGATGCTCGTCGTCGGCCATGGCCGGGCGGTCCCGGCCCCGGGCGCCGCGATGGACGCCGCGATCGCCCGCGCGGCGCGCTGATGCCGCGCGCGGGACTGGACGCCGAGGCCGTCGTGGCCGCGGCCGCGACCCTCGCCGACGAGGACGGGCTGGGCGAGCTCACCCTGGCGCGGCTGGCGGGGGCGCTGGGGATACGCACCCCGTCGCTCTATGCCCACGTGGACGGCCTCGGAGACCTGCGCGCCCGGCTGGGGGCGCGCGGGGCGCTCGAGATGGCGTCGGCGTTGCAGGCGGCCGCCGCGGGCCGGTCCGGCGCCGATGCGTTGCGCGCCGTGGCGGGCGCCTATCGCGCCTATGCCCACGCCCACCCGGGAAGCTACGCGGCGATGCAGGTGGCCTCTGATCGCGATGACAACCAGGCCGCCGGAGCGGCGGCGGTGGGGGTCTTCCTCGCGGTCCTCGACGGCTACGGCATCGGCGGCGACGCCGCGATCCACGCCGTCCGTGCCGTGCGCTCGGGGTTGCACGGCTTCGTGGCGCTGGAGCGCGAGGGCGGGTTCGGCATCCCGCTGTCCCGGGACGAGAGCTTCGCCACACTGGTGAAGATGATTGACGCGGGCCTCCAGCGGACAGCCTGAGCCGGGATGGACGTCAGCGTTGCCGACAACCCCGAGGCCGCCCGCTACGAGCTCACCGTCGACGGGGAGCGCACGGGCTTTGTCACCTACCGCCAATCGCCTGGGGTCATCACCTTCCTCCACGCCGAGGTCGACCCCACCCGGGAGCGGCGCGGACTGGGGTCGGCGTTGGTGCGCGGGGCTCTGGACGACGCGCGCGCTCGCGGGCTGGCCGTGCGCCCGGTGTGCCCGTTCGTGCAGTGGTTCATGGAGACGCACACGGAGTACCGGGACCTGCTGGCCTAGCACACAAGTAAACTCATAAGTTTACTTGTGTCGGCGGGCGGGGGTCGAGTGGGGCCATGTCGGCGCGCGGGTCAGGTCTGGGCGGCGAGGTCTGAGGCGTGCGCGGAGAGCTCGGGCGTGGGCTCGGTGGCCACCGGCAGCGGCTGGCCCGCGAGTTGACCGCCCGCGCAGTCGCCCGCGGCCACGGCGGTGCGCGGCTTTCCGTGCAGCGCCAAGCCGCCCAGGCCGGCTAGCAACAGCATGCCGGTGGCGACCCCCATCGCGACGTGGAACGCGTCCTCGCCGGCGATGGCGCTCGCGTGGCGGACGAACGCGCGCTCTGCCGAGGGCACGGCGGCCTGATCGATGGTGCCGAACGTGTGGCGTGCGGCGTCGCGCAGGGCTGCCTGGCTTGAGGCGGGGAGGCGGTGCCCGACGCGGTGGTTGAGCTGCGCGCCATAGAACGAGGCGACGACCGCGCCCACCGCGGCGACGGCGACCAGGCTCCCGGTCCTGGCGACGGCGTTGTTGACGGCCGAGGCGATGCCGGCGTCCGTCTCGCTGGCGTCGGCGAGCACGGTCGCGGTGAGCGGAGACACCGTCAGCGATAGGCCCAACGAGAACACGAGCAGCGCCGGGAGGACGTCGGTAAGGAGCGACACCGTCGTCCCGTAGCGCTGCATGAGCGCGAAGCCCGCGGCCACCAGCAGCGGTCCGATGGTGAGGAACGGGCGAGGCCCGAAGCGATCCGCGAGCCGGCCCATGCGGGCGGACAGGAAGAACATCACCACGGTGGGAATGAGCCCGGTGACGCCAGACTTGAGCGCGCTCCACCCGGCGACCTGTTGCAGGTAGATGGTCACGAAGAACCCGAGCAGGCCGATCCCGCCATACATGACGAAGGTCTGCGCGTTGGCGACGGCGAAGTTGCGGTGGTCAAACAACTCCAGGGGGAGCATCGGCATCCGGGTATGCGCCTCGTGCCAGATGAAGGTGGCCATCAGCGCGAAACCGGCCAACAGCGCGCCCCATACACCCGGGTCAGACCACCCCAGAACCGGCTGCTCGATCAGTCCGAAGGAGATCCCGGCCAGACCCAAGGCGGCGTACGCGGCTCCCCTCCAGTCGATGCGGACCTTGAGCATTCCCTCGGCCCGGCCCGGGACGGCCACGCGCGACAGCACCAGGGCGATGATGACCAGCGGCACGTTGATGATGAAGATCCAGCGCCACGAGGTGGAGTCCACGAGCTGACCGCCCACGATCGGCCCGGCGAGGATCCCGATCCCGCCCCACGCCGTCCAGGTCCCGATCGCCCCGCCGCGCTCTTCCTTGGGGAAGACCCTCACGATGATGGCCAGCGCCGCCGGGGTGAGCAGCGCGCCCGAGATGCCCTGGATCGCCCGCGCGGCGATCAGTACGCCGATCGTCGGCGACGCGGCGCACAGCGCCGAGCCGACCCCGAACCCCGCCACCCCGGCGGTGAACACGCGCCGCTCGCCCAGGCGATCGGTGAGCGATCCGGCGAGCAGGATGAGCGCGCTCAGCGTCAGCAGATAGGAGTTGGAGACCCACTGCTGGGCGGCGAACCCGCCGCCGAGGTCGCGGCTGATGGCCGGCAGGGCGACGTTGACTGCGGTGGAGTCCACCGCGGCGATGGCCGTGGCCAGGATCGCGGTGATCAGGGCGAGCTTCTTGGTCCGCGCCCCGACTGCGCCGTCCATCAGCGGTTGGCGCCGTTGAGCGGGAGGCGGGCGCGGAATACCGTCCGGCCCGGCCGCGACTCCAGGGTGAGGCTCCCGTGGTGGCGTTCGACGAGGATGCGGCGGGCGGTATCGAGGCCGAGGCCGGTGCCGCTGCCGACCTCCTTGGTGGTGAAGAACGGGTCAAACACGCGGTCGCGGATCTCGGCGGGGATGCCGGGGCCGTCGTCGGCGATGTCGATCTCCGCGCAGTCGCCGTCGAGGCGGGTGGTGATGGTGATGTGGCCGCTCTCACCGAGCGCGTCGATGGCGTTGTCGAGCAGGTTTGTCCAGACCTGGTTGAGCTCGGCGCCGTGGACGGTGAGCCTGCCCAGCCCAGGGTCGTAGTCGCGCTCCACCTTGATCTCGGTGTGCTTGAGCTTGTGCTTGAGCAGCGTCAGGGTGGAGTCCAGGCCCTCGCGAACGTCGACCTGCACGAGCTCGCCCCGGTCCATGTAGGCGTAGGTCTTGATCGCCTTGACCAGCTGACCCATCCGGTCGGTGGAGTCGCGCAGCTCGGCCGAGAGCTGGCGGGCGCCCAGGGAGGCGGCGATCCAGCGCAGGGTGGCGGCGGTCGCGGGGCCGGCGGCGTCGGCCACGCGGGTCACGAACGCGGGCTCGATACCTGCGGAGACGAGGGTGTCGGAGATCCGCCAGGGGTCCTCGATGCCCGCGGCGCTCAGTGCGTCGGAGATGGCGTCCTCGGCGTCGGCGGCGTCGAGCGCCGACAGCGGCTGGTGGCCGGCGCACGTCGCTGCCGCCTCGCGCTGGAGCGCGACCAGCTCGGCCGCCTGCTCGCGTTCGATCCCCGACTCCACCAGCAACCCCACGGTGCTGGTGAGGACGTCAAGCGAGTCGGCGAGATCCGAGGCGGCGCGCTTGGCCGCCGAGGCGGGGTTGTTGAGCTCATGGGCCAGCCCCGCGGACATCGTGCCCAACGCCGCCAGCCGATCCCGATTGGCCTCGCGCTGGGTGATGCGCCGCGTCACCGGGCGCACCTTGGCCATCACGCGCATGAACACCGGCCGGTGGGCGCGCACGAGGTCGATGAAGGCGTCGGGGGCGACGACGGCCGCGCGGACGTCGTCCCGGCTCACCATGCGCACGGCGGAGGGCCCGCCGACCAGGGTCGGGATCGCCCCCATCCAGGTGGGGCCGACGTGATCGCCGATCGGCTCGTCGCCGGTGCCGTCCTGCACGAGCGCCTCGATCGTGCCCTGCAGGATGAGGATGAGGCCCGTCCTGGTCTCGTCCTGCCTGGCGTACACGGTGCCCGCCGGGATGTCTTTGAGCACGGCCGCGTCACACCAGGCCTGCAGCTCCTCGTCGGTCAGATCGGCGAAGAGGTCGATGGGGCGCAGGTCGGCGACCGTGGGGTGATTCATGACCTCATCACCATATGACTCACGCCCTCATGCCTCCGCCAGGTACTCGTGGATGAGCGAGACGGCCATGGAGCCCTCCCCCACGGCGGAGGCGACGCGCTTGATCGAGCGGGCGCGCACGTCGCCGGCGACGAACACGCCGGGGACGCTCGTCTCCAGCGTGCGAGGCTCGCGCTGCAGGGGCCAGCCGTGCTCACGGGCGTCGGGCCCGGCGAGGATGAAGCCCCGCTCGTCGCGGGCCACGACCCCGTCGAGCCAGTCGGTGCGCGGGGCCGCGCCGATGAAGACGAAGCAGGCATCCACGTCCTCGACGCGCTCATCGCCGTCCGGGCCACGGAGCCGCAGCCGCTTGAGCCGCCCGTTGTCCCCCTCGGCGGCGATCGCCTCCGTGCGAGTGAGCACCTGGATGGCGGGCAGCCGGGCGATCTGGTCGATGAGGTAGGCCGACATCGACTTCTGCAGCGAGTCGCCGCGCACCAGCATGCTCACCCGGCTGGCGTAGTCGGCGAAATGGACGGCCGCCTGGCCCGCGGAGTTGGCGGCGCCGATGACGACAACGTGCTGGTCAGAGCACGAGCGGGCCTCGGTGAGGGCCGCGCCGTAGTAGACGCCGGCGCCGGTGAAGTCGGCAAAGCCCGGGGCGGGCATCATCCGGTATGAGACCCCGGACGCGACCAGCACCGTGTTGGCCGACAGCTGCACGCCGCCGGCCAGCTCGACGATGCGCCCGGCCCCCTCGACCGTGAGCGAGACGACGTCGGAGACCGACAGGAGCTCGGCACCGAGGCGGCGCGCCTGGTCCGTGGCGCGGCGGGCCAGGTCCGACCCCGACAGCCCATTGGGAAAGCCGAGGTAGTTCTCGATCCGGCTGGACTGGCCGGCTTGTCCGCCGGGCGCCTCGCGCTCCACCATCACCGTGCGCAATCCCTCGGAGGCGCCGTAGACCGCCGCGGCGAGCCCCGCCGGGCCGCCGCCGACGATCACGAGGTCGTAGTGGTCAGAGGCCGGAGCCGCGGTGACCCCGAGGCGCTCGGCAAGCTCGAGCACCGTCGGGCGCTCGAGCACGTCGCCGTCCTCCAGCACGACCACCGGCAGGCGGTCCTCCGGGACCCCGGCGACGGTGAGCAGCTCGCGAGCCTCGCTGTCGCGCTCCACGTCCAGCCACCGGCCGGGGATGCGATTGCGCGCCAGGAAGTCGCGCAGGTCATGGGTGTCCTTGGAGAAGCGGTGGCCGATCACGCGCACGCCGCCGGCCTCCAGCGCCGCGCCGGACTCCCAGGTGGTGAGCAGGTCCTCCACCACCGGGAAGAGCTGCTCCTCCGGAGGGTCCCACGGCTTGAGCAGGTAGTAGTCCAGCGACACCTCGTTGATCGCCGCGATCGCCGCCTGGGTGTCGGCGTAGGCGGTGAGCAGGACGCGCTTGGCCTCCGGGTAGATCTGGCGGGCCTTGAGCAGCAGCTCGGTGCCCTCCATGCCCGGCATCCGCTGGTCGGCGACGACCATGGCCAGGTTCTCGCCGCGGCGGCGCATCTCGGTGAGCAGCTCCAGCGCCTCGGGGCCCGAGCCCGCGCGCAGGATCCGGTAGTGCTCGCCGAAGCCACGGCGCAGGTCGCGGGCGACCGCCGCGAGCACCGACGGCTCATCGTCGACGGCGAGGATCGTCGCGCGGCGAGGCTCGGACGTGGACATGGCGGCGGCCTAAGTCAACATCGGCGACGGGGGGATCCGCGTCGTGCCGGTGACTTGGGGGATCAGCATGCCCAGCTCGTCGACGAAGCACCAGCACCACTCCTCGCCGGGCTCCAGCGAACGGATGATCGGGTGCGAGCTGGCGGCGGCGTGCCGGCTGGCGTGGCGCGCGGGCGAGTCATCGCAGCAGCCGACGTGCCCACACTCCAGGCAGATGCGCAGGTGCAGCCAGACGCCGCCTTCGCGCAGGCAGTCCTCGCAGCCGTCGACCGCTTCGGGAAGCTCGGTCACCTGAACGGTGTTGAGATGCGTGCAGGTGGATTGGCGGTCGCTCATGTCCTGAGCATCGCAAACTCGTCAAGTGGGCCTCCGGCGGCGGCCGTTGTCGGGAACCGAACGCCGCCGTTCAGCCGCACGCGCACGGTCTCGCCGACGCGCGGCGCTGGCAGGGGCGACAAGGCATAGAGCCGGCCGCCGGCGAGCGTGAGCTCCAGCCGGAAGCCGTCCTCGAGTACGGTCGCCCGCGTCACCGTCGCCTCCAGGCGTCCGGCGGGGTCGAGCACGACGTGCGGCGGCCGGGTCATGACGGTCTCGCCACCGTCACTCAGCGCTCCGTCATAGCCCAGGAAGCGCGCGACGCTGGGGCTGGGCGGATGCTCCAGGAGCTCGCGTGGCGGTCCGTCGGCGACGAGCCGTCCGTCGATGAGGATGAGCAGGCGGTCAGCCAGCGCCCACGCCTCGGCGCGGTCGTGCACCACGACCAGCGTCGCCCGGGTGTCCGAGCGCAGGGCCGACAGCGCGTCCTCCAGCAGCGTGGCCCGGACCTCGGCGTCGAGCCCGGCGAAGGGCTCGTCGAGCAGGAGGATGTCGGGCTCGACGGCCATCACCCGGGCCAGGTGCACGCGGCGGCGCTCGCCGCCTGAGAGCGTCGGGGCCTGTCGCGGAGCGAGGTGCGCGGCGCCCATCGCCTCCAGTGCCCGGCGCGCGCGGGCCGGGCGCTCGGCGCGCGGCACTCCCCACCAGCCCAGCGCGGCGGTGACGTTGGCCATGACGCTGCGACGAGCCAGGTCGGGGGCCTGGAGCGCCATCGCCACCCGTCCGTGGCACTCGATCTGCCCGGCGGAGGTCTCGAGGCTGCCGGCGAGGGCGCCGAGCAGCGTGCTCTTGCCCGCTCCGTTGGGGCCGAGCAGGGCGACGATCTCGCCCGCGCGGAGCTCCAGGTCGGCTCCGCTGACCACCTCGCGTCTGGCGCGGCGGACGCTCACGCCGTGGCAGCGCAAGAGCGTGCGCGCGGGCAGGGTCGCGTCGGTCACGACGCCGTCCGGAAGCGCAGGCGCAGCCCGCCGCTCTGGTGCTGGAGCAGCGCGAAGCCTCCCATGAGGATGAGGATCATGCCGACGAGGACGATCGCGATGGCCAGCGCCATGGGGTAGTTCGCGGTGTTGACCTCGTAGAGCGTGGCGCTCGCCAGCGTCTGGTTGTAGCCGTAGATATTGCCGCCGACGATGGCGATCGCGGCGACCTCGGACAGCGCCGTCCCCATGGCGGCGATGATCGCCGCCACCATGCCGACCCGGGCTTCGCGCATGGCGAGCGTCGCCACCTCGAGGCGGTTGGCTCCCAGCGCCCGGGCTTGGACGAGGAGGCCCTCGGGCAGCCCCTCCACGGCCGCGGCCGTCAGCGCCACGATGTAGGGCAGCGCCAGGATGGTCTGCGCGATGAACACCCCGCGCCGGGTGGAGAGCAGGCCCAGCGAGCCGAGCGGCGCGGGCACGGCGAAGAGCAGGAACAGGGCCGCGCCGACCAGGGCGGGCGGCAGGCCCAGACTCGCGTTGGCGAGCATGCGCAGGAAGTTCCGGCCGCGGAAGCGACCGAGGCCGAGGGCCAGGCCGATCGGGATCCCGATGACCGACGCGATCGAGGTGGCGATCAACGTGACCTGGAGCGTGAAGCCGATGATCTGCATCAGATAGGGGTTGCCGTGCCAGATGAGTGGGACGGCGACGCGGAACTCGTTGAAGACCGCCTGCATGTCACCCCTCCCGGAAGCGGAACCGCAGCTGCCCCGTGCGCTGCTGGAGCACCGTCAGCGCCCCCACCAGGACGAACACGAGCGCGAGCAGGATGAGTGCGGTGGCGGTCTCGCGGGGGTCGTCGGGGGTGAACGTGAATTCCGCGAGCAGCGCGCTGGCCAGCGACTCGGTCTGCCCCTGGACGTTGCCGCCGACGATGATGACCGCGCCGACCTCGGAGATCGTCGACGTGAGCGCGGCGATGATGGCGGCCATCACGCCGATCTTGGCCTCCCGGAGGGCCAGCGCCGCCAGTTGGACCCGGCCCGCCCCCAGGGCACGGGCCTGCTCGACCACTCCCGGCGGCAACCCCTGGATCGCCGCCGCGGTGAGCGCCACCACATAGGGGAGGGCCAGGATCGTCTGGGCCACGTACATCGCCTTGAGGGTGAACTCGATCCGCAGGGAACCCAGCGGTCCCTGGGGCAGGATGAAGATCAGCAGCACGACGCCGACGACCACCGGCGGCAGCGCCAGGCTCGCGTTGGCCAACACGTGCAAGGCGCGCCGGCCGCGGAAGCGGCCCAGGCCGAGCGCGGCGCCGATCGGCAGGCCGATGATGAGCGCGGCGGTCGTCGATACGACGGCCAGCCGGAGGGTCACCCAGAGCAGGCCCATGAGGTACGGATCCCCGTGCACGATCAGCGAGACGGCGCTGCTGAACTGGTGCCACAGGAAGGACATGTGACCTACTTGGGCGGCGACTGCACGTACACCAGCTGGCCGTTGGTCAGCCGGTAGACGACGCCCGCCTGGGTGCCCCGGCCGATCGTGCGCTCACCCGGCTTGGGCAGCGGGGCGACGGTCTGGTTCTTCTGAATCCGGATCACCTTGGCCTGGCTGGCGCGCAGCCCGTTCTTGGTGATCGTGCCCTCCAGATGCAGCGAGGACAGCGCGGCCAAAAGGAAGGCAACCGACAGCACGATGCCGAGATCGAACAGGTTGACCAGGCCGTCCAGCGGGTCGCCGGCACGGTCCTCACGGCTGCGGGCACGGGGGTTGACGGTGATCACGTGACACCTCCGAGGGAACGCGGATCGCTGATGACGACGGGCCGAGGATCGCTGATGATGGCGGCCAGGTACTCCAGGTCAGACAGGTCCTGACCGTACATCCGGTCGCGCGACAGGGACAACCCGAACGCGACCGCCCCGATGAGCAAGCCGACGACGGTGACGCTGAACGCGATCCGGAGGTTCTGGCTGAGAGCGGCGGTGTTGCCGTTGGCCAGGCCGGTGAGCGCCGGCGACAACGGGATGAGCGTCCCCATGAGCCCGAGCGCCGGCCCGGCGCGCACGAGCAGGCGGGTTCGCGCCAGACGGCGCTGGGCGTCGAAGTCGAAGTCGGCCAGCGCCTTGTTGATCTGATGATCGCCACCGTCGGTGCGCGCGTGCGCGACGATGAAGTCGAGCGTCCGCCGCATCGCCGGGCTACGGGGGAGCGCGCTCAGCGCCGCGGCAGCGGCGGTCCGGTCACCGCCGATGAGCGCCTGGCGGGCCTTCTCCGCGCCGTCCGAGAGGGCCGAGAAGTGCCGCCGGCTGCGGCCGCGCAGCTCGACGGCGTAGCTGCCGAGCTCGAAGATCACCAGGGCCAGCGCGAGCAGGGCCAGGATGAGCACCGGCACCTGCAGCACGCTGGCGACGTGAAAGATCACCTCGTCGATGTCGTGGCTGGTAAGGGCGAAGATCATCAGCGGTGCGGCGATGGTGCCATGACGGCGCGGTCAGTGGCCGATGCGCAGGGCGGCGGGCCACCACCGCGGGCGCCCGAGCTCGCGCTGGGCGCCGAGGCCGAGCAGTACGAGCACGGCGAGCGCCGCGGCGACGATCGGAAGCGGCGACGGGCTCTCCGGCGCCTCGCGCGCGGGCGCGCCGCCGACCGAGGCGGGGAGAAGATGCACGAGCGGGCTCTGGCTGGCGGGCAGCGGCACGACGTCGCTGACCAGCTGACCGTGCACGAGCGTCCCGGTCCGGGGCGGCTTGGGAGTGGCGCGGTGCGTGGGGGCCGGGGGCGCCGGGTGGCCGGTGGTGGTCTGGCCGGGGGTCGTCGGCGTGGATGCACCGCCCGACGAACCCGACGAGCCCGCGGATCCGCCAGACGCGCCGGCGGCAGGGGTCGTTGTCGTCTGGTTGGTGGTCGTCTGGGTCGTCGTGGTCTGGGTCGGCGTCGACGTCGTGTGGGTGTTGTTGTTGCCGTGGCCGTGCCCGGAGCCATTGGGGTGGGTCCCGCTCTGCTTCTGCTTGGTGGCCGGGCCGCCCGGCGTCGGTCCGCTGCTCTTGGTCGGGCCCGTCGTCCTCGTCCCCGTGGTGGCCGGCGTCGTGGTGGAGCCGGGCTGGTTGACGGTCACGGTGACCTGGTCGCCCCCGCCGCCGCCGTCGGCGTCGGTGACCTCGACGTTGACCGTCCACACGCCGGAAGTGCTGAACCGGATCGACGGCGCGGCCTGATTGGAGTCGCTGGCGCCGCCGCCGAAGCTCCAGGAGTACGTGAGGGGGCTGCCGTTGTTGCCGCTCACCGTTGCGCTGAAGTTGACGCTGCCGTTGACATCGATCGTCTGCTGCCGCGGCAGGGCGGTCACCTGGAGCGGGGGGCCCTGGAACACCTCGATGGCGATCGGGGTGGTCTGAGTGTGGTCGAGGAAGTTGAGGTCAGAGCCGCCGCGCCACGGCCGGTAATAGTCATCGACGGTCCCGGAATCCACGATCACGGGGGTCTCGCTCGGCTTCTCGAAATCGCTCTGCCCATCTTTGAGATCCGGCGGGTAGAGCTGGGAGCCGTGCCCGGTCAGCGGGGCCCCGTTGTCACCGATCACGGTGATCCCGGTCACGGCACTGAGCGGGATCGGCGTCTGCATGCACGCCAGGATCGTCGGCAGCGTCCAGGTGTTACCGGCCGCCAATGGCTGGGCCACAAGCCCCTGCCGGCCGTATTGATCCATCTCGTTCGGCCCGTAGGTCGGGCACTGGGACGAGCTGGCGTGCAGCGCGTCCGGGGTCACGGTGTCAGTCGTCGTGCCGCCCCCGGCCTTGTACACCGTGGCCGAGACGATGGGAGCGGAGTCGTCGGCGACGGCGCCGGCCGCCGGCAGCACGACCAGGCCGAGGCATGCCGCGACCCCCAAAGCCAACCGCCGCCCCGGGGGGATCCCGGAGCGGGGGCGGTCAGGCTTGGGTGGGTCTGACAAGCGAGTACGCCGCTGCGTCACCGCACCTAGCGTACGGAGACCGACTTCAGCTTGGAGAAGCTGGACGTCAGCCCCTTGTGTGAGTACTGGAGCTGCAGGACGTAGGTCCCCGTCTTCAGCTTGGCCTTGACCGTGAACTTCGTCTTGCCCTTGCCGATCGACGCCTTGCCGACCTGGGTGAACTTCGTGCTGCCGCTCTTCTGGGCGAACAGGGTCAGCTTGCCGCCGGACGTGGAGGACGGCTGCCCGATCGCCCCGTTGACGGTCAGCTTGCCCTTCTTGACCGCGACCTTCTTGAAGCGGACGGTCACGATGTTGCCCGAGACGGTGACGTTCTTGGGCTTGCTCGTGGCGGTCTTGAACTGGCCGGTGTCGCGGTAGCGCGTCTCGATCTGCCACTTGCCGGCTCCGAGGTTGCCGTTGACGGCGTACGTCTTGGCGCCCTTCTTCAGCGACGAGCTGCCGATTGCCTTGAAGGCGCCCTTGGAGCCCTGCTTGCGAGCCAGGACATCGACCACGCCGTTGCCGTCAGGCGCCGCCGGCCCCATCGAGCCGGTGACCGAGACGCCGCCGGTCGAGGCGGTGGCCCTCTTGATGCTGACGGTTCCCGCCAGGGTCAGCGGGACGGCGGTGGTGGCCGACGGCGACAGCGTGTCGCCGTAGACCGGGTTCAGTGTCGAGTTCTCGACCTGGGCGAGCTCGCCGGTCACGGCCTGGTAGGACCCCGTCGACGGCGGGGTGAACGTGATGCTGTAGTGGCCGTTGGCATCGGTCTTCCCGCTGCCCACCGGGAGGCTCGTGAGCCCCTCGACCTCGTTGATGCTGACCATCTGGTTGGCCAGCGCGGGGTAGCCCGCCTGGGGCTGGGTCAGGTCCCCGGTGACGGTCACCTTCTTGCCCGCCGTGAGTGTCGTCGGGATGCCCGAGGCGGTGATGTGCGGCGATGCCGTGGCGATGTACACCGGCGTGCCGTTGTCTGCAGTCGTGCCGGTCAGGTAGCCCTTGAGCTGGACCTGGATGGCCGGCGAGGTGATGAAGTCCATGAACGCCTGCGCGGCCTTGAGGTTCACGGTCTCACCCGTCTTGTCCGGGTTGATGATGTAGATGTGGAAGTAGTTGATGAGGGCCTGGGTGCCTCCCGGCGAGGAGGCGCTGTTGTCCCGCGCGAGGATCGCGAGGTTCGCGATCCCGGCGCTGCCGGCCGCGGGCGAGTTCTTGGAGGCCAGGAAGTCGAACGTGCCGCGATCGGTGATGCTGTAGCACGAGTTGGCGACGGCGCCGGTGAGGGTGCACGCGTTGGTCGCGACGACGTTCGCGCCCTGGCTGACGTTGTTGATCAGGTACCACGACGGGTTGTGTGGTGACGCCACCGTGCCGCTGTCGGGGCACGGGTCGCCCTGAGCACCGGTGTTCACGGGGGACATGCCGCCGCCGTCGGCGGCGCTGACGGTGCATAGCGTGACCCCGGCGGGAGTGAGCCCGGCGCCGTTCACCAGGGCCCACAGCGCGTGCTCCTCGATGGTCGTGCCCGACGCGGTCGTCGTGCCTCCGCGCGAGATGAAGGTGGCGTGCCCGGCGACGCCGGCGGCCGCGATGTCTGCGAACGCCTTGGCGATGTTGTGGGCGTCCGCGGCTGCGCCGGCGGGATCGCCGGTCGGCCCGGCGAGGATGAAGTCGTTGGTGAAGATCGAGTGCCCGTACTGGTTCTGGTACGAGAAGCCGTTGGCGACGAACTGGTTCTCCAGCGAGGCCGCGTGGACGATCAGCAGGCTCGGGCCGCCGTTGCCGCTCTCGGCATTCTGGATGGCGACGCCGGTGGCCGACCCGGTGTACTTGAACGTGTATTGCGGGAACGCGGCCTGGAACTGCGGCTGGATCAGGCTGGGGATCAGGCCGGAGTCGCTGACGTCGCTGGTGCCGACGATCGAGAGCGTCGATGCGCTGTCGGCGCTCGCGAGCGCCGGGGTCAGCATCAGAACGGCGGCGGCCAGGAGGCCGAGTACCGGGAAGGCCAACAGCCGGCGCAGGCCGGGGCGGGCGGAGACGCCGGCGGGAAGCGGGCGCCGACCAGAGGAAACGGGATGGGTCATCGGGCCAGCATATAGAGGCTGCTTATGTAGTGCCTAGGTCCCCGAGCCGACACACAAACGGCCGCTCACGTCACGCCGGTCCCCGCGGAGGCGTTGCAGCGGACGAGGCCATACCGTGCCGCGAGGGCCGACGCGGGGTTGACGCGCAGCGCGGCGAGACCCTGCGAGACGCCGGCCGCATCGCCTTTGCGGGCCGCGGTGGCGACGGCACGGTATTGGTTGGCCGCGGCGGTCACGGCGGCCACGTACCGGTTCAGGATGGCCCGATCCTCTGCCGGCCGCGGCAGCGCGCGGGTCTGGGACGCCTCGTTCTCCACGATCGGTGCGAGCTTGTCCAGGTAGCCGGCCAGCGCCTCCGGCGAGCCGGCGCCGGTGGGCGGCGGCAGGGAGCGGGCAGCGCGCAGCGCGTTGATGCAGATGCCGTTGGCGCGGGCGATGACGTCCTTCTTGGTCACGGTGTGCCCGCCGCAGGCCGTGGCGGCGAGGCAGGCGGCGACGATCGTCGTGCGGGCGAGCCGCCTCATGTCCGGCCCCGTCCGATGATGAGGTTGGCCACCAGCCCGGTCCAGCCGGTCTGATGCGAGGCGCCGAGTCCGGCGCCGGTGTCACCGTGGAAGTACTCGTGAAACGGAATGAGGTCTGACCACGCGGGGTCGTTGGGGGGCAGCCGGTAGCCGCCATGCACCGGGCGTCGGCCGTCGGGGCCCTTGCGGAAGATGGCGATGAGCCGGTCCGCGAGCTCGTCGGCGATCTCGGCCAGGGTGAGCTGATCGCCGTCGCCGGTGGGGAACTGGATCATGAACTCGTCGCCCAGGAAGCGGTGGTAGACGCGCAGGGTCTCGATGAGCAGGAAGTTGATGGGGAACCACACCGGCCCCCGCCAGTTGGAGTTACCGCCGAACAGGCCGGTGAGCGACTCTCCCGGTTCGTAATCGAGGGTGTCGGTGACGCCGCCGACCTCGATCGTCAGCGGGTGCTGGAGATGACGGCGCGAGAGCCCGCGCAGGCCGTGGTCGGACAGGAACTCGTCGGGGTCCAGCATGGCGGCCAGCAGGCGCGGCAGCTTGGCCTCGTCGACGATCGAGAGCATCCGCCAGCCGGCGTGCGCCGGGGACTCGAGATGCGAGACGACCTCGCCGAGCGGCAAGTGCTCGACGAACCAGTTCACCCGCGTCGAGAAGTCCGGCAGCGCGGCCATCGTCTCGGCTCCGATCGTCGTCACCGCGGCCAGCGGCAGCAGCCCCACCACCGAGCGGGCGCGGAGCGGGATCGACTCACCGCCGGCGCGCAGAACGTCGTAGTAGAAGCCGTCCTGCTCGTCCCACAGCCCCTGCTCGTTGAGGGCCGAGGCGATCAGCGCGAAGTGCTCGAAGAACTTGGTGGCCAGGTCCTCGTAGACGCTCTGGTCGCGGCTGAGGGCCAGCGCCATCTCCAGCAGGTCCTGGCAGTACATGGCCATCCACGCCGTGCCGTCGGACTGCTCGAGCACCCCGTCGATCGGGAGCTTGGAGCGGTCGAAGGGGCCGATGTTGTCCAGGCCCAGGAACCCGCCCTCGAACAGGTTGTCGCCCTCGACGTCCTTGCGGTTGACCCACCAGTTGAAGTTGAGCAGGAGCTTGTGCAGCACCCGGGCCAGGAAGTCGGAGTCATCGTCGCCGGCGATCTCGTGCACGCGCAGCGCCGCCCACGCCTGCACGGGCGGGTTGACGTCGGAGAAGTTCCACTCGTAGGCGGGCAGTTGGCCGTTGGGGTGCACGTACCACTCGCGGCAGAGCAGGATCAGCTGGGACTTGGCGAACTCAGGGTCCACGTGGGCCAGTGCGACGCAGTGAAAGGCCAGGTCCCACGCCGCGTACCAGGGGTACTCCCACTTGTCGGGCATCGAGATGACGTCGCGGTTGTTCAGATGCGTCCACTCGTGGTTGCGCCCGGACAGCCGCTCGGGTGGAGGCGGCGGATACGCCGGGTCGCCCTCCAGCCAGCGCCGCACGTCGAAGTGGAAGAACTGCTTGGACCACAGCATCCCGGCCAGTGCCTGGCGGAGGATGAGGGCCTCGTCCGCAGACGCCGCGCTCGGGGTGAGCTCGGCGTAGAAGGCGTCGGCCTCGCGCTCGCGCAGGGTCATCACATCGTCGAAGTCATCGCCCACGCCCGGCCCTGCGGCGGGGTGGGCGCGGTCCGGCGCCCGCAGGCGCAGCTCGACCGTGGCCGACTCGCCGGCGGCGACGGCGAGGCGGTGATGCCAGGCCGCCTTGGTCCCCAGCTGCGCCGGGTTGACCGTCGCCGCTCCACGGGTCACGTGATCGTTGATCCCGTCCTTCGGGTAGCGGGTCGAGGGGTGCGCCGCGTCGTCGCCGAACAGCCGCGCCGCGTTGGTCTCGTTGTCGCAGAACAGTGGCGTGGGCTCGCCCGAGGTGACCAGGGTGCACCGGCCCAGCTGGGCGTGCTCCGCGATAAGGGCCTCGCCTTCGAGCGTGATCTGAGGCCGCGACGTGTCCGCCTCCCACGACCAGGTGTTGCGGAACCACAGCGTCGGCAGCAGGTGCAGCGTCGCGGCGTCGGGGCCCGCATTGCGCGCCGTGACGCGGATCAGGATGTCCTCCGGGCTCGCCTTGGCGTACTCGACGGTGATCTCCCAGTAGCGTCCGTCGTCGAAGATGCCCGTGTCGAGCAGTTCGAACTCGGGCTCGTCCTTGCCGCGGCGCCGGTTCTCCTCCAGGAGGCGTTCGTAGGGGAACTCCGCCTGCGGGTACATGTAGCGCCAGCGCATCCAGGAGTGCGTGGGCGTGCTGTCCAGATACCACCAGTACTCCTTGACGTCCTCCCCGTGGTTGCCCTGCGGGCCCGACAGCCCGAACGCCCGCTCCTTGAGAATGGCGTCGCGGCCGTTCCAGAAGGCCAGCGCGAAGCACAGCAGTTGATGCTCGTCGCAGATCCCGGCCAGCCCGTCCTCGTTCCAGCGGTAGGCGCGCGAGCGAGCATGGTCGTGGGGGAAGAAGTCCCAGGCGTTGCCGTCGGCGCTGTAGTCCTCGCGCACCGTTCCCCAGGCCCGCTCTGAGACGTACGGGCCCCAGTGGCGCCACGGCGACTGGCCCGCGGGGTCCTCGTTGAGACGGTCACGCTCGGCGCTCATGGGCGCCTAGTCTTTCGCACCCGACCCCGTCCGCGCTGGTGAGCCGCCCCTCGCAGGGCTACAGGTACTCGGTGGTCTCCAGGTCGGCCTGGGAGCTGACGCCCTCTTGGCGCTCGTCGGCGGTGGCCAGCTTCAGCAGGGTGGAGTAGCTCACCGAGCGTCCGGCGATCACGCACGTGTGGCCGGAGCGCACCCAGCTGATGAGCTGCGCCGGCCCGGACTTCTGGAGGGTGAAGCGCACGCCGTAGCGCATGACGGTCCTGCCGTGGACGCCGGTCAGGGGCGCGCCGTCGGTGATGGCGTAGCCGATGTGGTCGCCGTGGCGGCCCTTGTAGAAGACGGTGGTGATTCGGCGCCCGTCCACCGTGTCGGTGCGGGCGCCGTCGGCGGTCCAGCCGTGCTGCGGGCCCCACGCGGGGAACGGGATGCCCGCGGCGCTGAGCGCGAGATCCTTGGAGTCGCCGGCGTTGACCGCCGGCGCCGGGAGCGTCGCGGAGGCCAGGGCGAGCCGCGCGGCGACGGGCACCGTGGGCGTCGCGGCCCCTCCGCTGACCAGGATGACCACGGCGGCGACGGCCGCGGCAATGGCGGTGGCGCCGGGCAGGACGAAGGCGCGCCGCCAGCGCAAGCGGCGCCGTGTCGGCGCAGGGCCGGTCAAGTCGTCCAGGCGCGCGCGCAGCGCGGCGGGCGCCGGCTCATCGAGGGACCGCAGCATCGTCACCGCGCGCTCCTGCTCGGCGAGTGCGGCGGTCAGCTCCGGTGATTGCTGTATCTGGGCGAGCAGATCCGCGTGCCGGTCCGCCGGCAGCGTGCCGTCGGCGAGGCGCGTCAGCTCACCTTCGGGATGCTTCGGCTCTTGTTCAGTCATTTCCTTGTCCATCACGCAAGACTCCGCTCCGGCCCGGATCCTTCCCGGGTGTCGTTGCCCGGCGGCGCGGGCTCGTCGGAGAATTGACGGGCGATTCGCTGGCGGGCGCGATACAGCCGGGTGGTGATCGTCGCCTCCCGCGCATCGAGCGCCTTGGCCGCCTCGCCGTAGGAGAGTCCGAGGATATCCACGGCGACGAGCGCCATACGAAAGTCTTCAGGAAGCTCGGCGACGGCCTCGAGGATCTCGCTCACCTCCATCGCGCGCTCGGGCTGCCGGGTGCCACGCGGATCCGGCGGCTGCATGTCGTCCAGCGACGGGCCCGTCTGCGGCCGGCGCGATGCGGTGCGCAGCCGCGAGTAGAAGGTGTTGCGCAGCGCGCGCATCAGATAGCCGCGCTCGTCGCCGCGGATCACACGCGGGCGGGCCAGGACCCGGGCGAACGTCTCCTGCACGAGGTCCTCCGCGTCCTCGCGGGATCCGCACAGCGCCCAGGCAGCGCGATATAGCGCGTCAAGATGCTGGCCAAGCGACTGCGGGTCCAGGCGGCGCACCATCTGCGGATGCTACGCCGCCCGGGTGCGCGGGTCAGCCCGGCCGTAGAGCCCTCCCACCATCATCTGGGCCAGGGGCTCGACGATGGCGTCGGGATCGGGCAAGCCCACCGCGTCGCCCACCAGGGCCACGTGCAGCGCGCGCTCATAGCCCCACATGAGGCAGGCCGCCAGCGGGCGGGGGTCGGCGCCGTCGGGCGCCTCCCCGGCGGCTCGGGCGCCGCGGATCACCCGCGCCGTGCCCGCGGTGACCGTCTCGAGCGTCTCGAACCACAGCTTGCGGATCTCGGCGTCGTGGGGCCACTCCTCGCTCACCGTGCGCAGGAGCGCGCCGTGGGTCTTGCACACCTCCACCCATTGGCGCAGGCTGACGCGAATGGCGGCTTCGGCATCGGCGCCGGACTGCTCGTGAAGCGGCCGCACCGCCACCATCACCTGGT
This sequence comes from uncultured Actinomycetota bacterium, assembly GCA_963708835.1. GTDB lineage: Bacteria > Actinomycetota > Thermoleophilia > Solirubrobacterales > Solirubrobacteraceae > Palsa-465. The sequence goes on from CAVPUB010000007.1 coordinate 1,966,185, forward strand.
CCATGACCTCGCGCAGGCACTCGGCGATGACGGCGGTCTTGGATGCGAAGTATGCGTAGAAGCTCGTGCGCGACACCCCGGCGGCGTCGATGATGTCGGCAACGCTGATCTGGTGCAGCGGGCGCTCGCGGAGCAGTCGCTCCGTTGCGTCGAGGATCGCGGTCTCCGCCCGGCTCTGTGTGGCCACCGACACGCCGGTCAGGCTACCGTTCTGACCATGCGCCGATGCCTGTTCGAGCCCGAGCACGTCGATTACCGCGAGTCCGTGCGCCGTTTCGTCGCCGAGGAGGTGACCCCCCACCAGGCCCAGTGGGAGGCGGACGGGATCGTCGACCGCCGGCTGTTCGCCAAGGCCGCGGCCAAGGGCATGCTGGCGATGCAGGTCCCAGAGCAGTACGGCGGGTCGGGAGTTGACGACTTCCGCTTCAACCAGATCGTCGGCGAGGAGCTGGGCGTCGCCGGGTCGGGCGGCAGCGGGCTCGGGCTGACGCTGCACAACGACATCTGCCTGCCCTACTTCCTCGACCTCTGCACCGAGGCGCAGAAGCAGCGCTGGCTGCCGGGCGTCGCCGACGGGTCGCTCATCACCGCCGTGGCCATGACCGAGCCCGAGATGGGCTCCGATCTCGCCGGCCTGCGCACCACCGCGCGCCGTGACGGCGACGTCTACGTCGTCAACGGCTCCAAGACCTTCATCACCAACGGGATCAACTCAGACCTCGTCATCACCGCGGTCAAGACCGACCCCACGCAGCGCCACGCCGGTATCTCGCTGCTCATCCTGGAGCGGGGGATGGACGGGTTCGAGCGCGGACGCAACCTGGAGAAGGTCGGCCAGCATGCCCAGGACACCGCCGAGCTGTTCTTCGAGGACGTTCAGGTGCCCGTCGAGAACCGGCTCGGCGAGGAGGGCCAGGGCTTTCGCTACATGACGGCCAATCTGGCCCAGGAGCGGCTGAGCATCGGGCTCTCGGCGCTGGCCGCGGCGCGGGGCGCCCTGGACGCGACGCTCGAGTACGTCAAGCAGCGCACCGCCTTCGGGCAGGCGATCGGGTCCTTTCAGAGCTCGCGCTTCGCGCTGGCCGAGATGGCCACCGAGATCGAGATCGCGACCGCGTTCTGCGACCAGGCGGTGTTGGCGCTCAACCGTGGCGAGCTCTCGCCCTCCGACGCGGCGATGGCCAAGTGGTGGGCCACCGAGCTGCAAGGGCGGGTGATCGACCGCTGCGTGCAGCTGCACGGTGGCTACGGCTACATGCTGGAGTACCCGATCGCCCGCGCCTTCGTCGATGCCCGCGTCACCCGGATCTACGGCGGCACCACCGAGATCATGAAGGAGATCATCGGGCGCGCCCTCGGCGTGTGAGGCCCGCGCGCCGGTGTCGCCCCACGCCACGCCCGACCCTCCTCGCCGCGGCCGCCGCCCCCGGACCTACGCCGCCGTCCTGGAGGCGACCGCCAAGCTGCTGGAGACGACGGCGCTGGCCGATCTCAGCGTCGCCGACATCCTCGCCGCCGCCGACGTGGGGCGCACCTCGTTCTACGAGCACTTCAGCTCCAAGGACGACGTCGTGGTCAAGCTCATGGACAGCCTCTCCGACGAGATGGCCGACGGGCTGACGCCGATGTTCGAGCGCGGCGAGCGCACCCCGGACGAGGCCTTCGCCCTCGGACTGCGCAACCTCATCGAGACCGCGGGCCGTTATGCCCCGCTGTTGGTGGCGGTCTCGGAGGAGTGGCCCGCCATCCCTGAGCTGCGCGAGATCTGGTTCCGCCTGCAGGGCCAGTTCACCGAGCGCGTGGCGCGCATGATCGAGTCAGAGCGCGCAGCGGGCGCGGCGCCGGCTGGGCCGGACGCCCGGGCGCTGGCCGCGTCGCTGGTGTGGACCGCCGAGCGATCCTTCCATGTGGCTGTTCGCGGAGACCACCCGACGTTGGTGGACGCCGAGACGGTGGTGGCGCCTTTGACCCAGCTGTTCGTCGGAACGATCTACGGGCGCGCGGTGCGACTGGCGTAGCTTTGGGCCCTTCCCAAGCCGCAGTTGACGTGGCCGCGGACTACGCGCGACGCCGAGGTTCAGCGGTCCCGTAGATGAAAAACTCGGGCGTCGCACCCACCGAGGCGCTCCAGCCCAGCTCCGCGAGCGCGCCCTCGAGCTCCGCGGGCTCATAGAAGCGCTTGATGATCTGGAACTCCCGCCCGTCGTCCAGCCGCCGCGTCATCGTGTCGCCGCCGCCGGAGGGCAGCACGTGGTCTGCGGCGGTGGAGCGCTCGGTGCGGGCGCTGTCGATGAAGAGGACGCGGCCGCCGGGCTTCAGACAACCGGCCACCATGTCCCAGAAGTCGGCGAAGCGGGCCTCGGGGACGTGGGAGAGCCAGAAGGCGAAGACGCAGGCGTCAAAGCGCTCGTCGGGCGACCAGTCGAACAGGTCGGCCTCGAGGTAGCGGACGGTCGCGTCGCCCACCCGGGCGCGGTTGACGGCCAGCACCTCGGGGGCGGCGTCGATCGCGGTCACCGTGTCGGCGTAGTCGACGAGGTGCCGCGTCCACAGGCCGGTCCCGCAGGCCAGCTCCAGCACGTCACCGCGGGGATCGAAGCGCTGGAGCACGCGCTCGAGCTCGGTGGTCTCGGCGAACCAGCGGGTGTTGGCCTCCGGCCCACGATCGAAGCGGCCCTCGCGCATCCACCACTTGTCGTATTCCCGTGCGCGGGCGCGGTAGTAGTCGAGCTGCTCGGTGAGGACGGTGTCGTCGGTCATCGTGGCGCACCGGAACCTAGCAAGGCGGGCGGGCACTGAGATGGCCCGTACACTGCCCACCATGGCCACCACGCGCGCGATCACCGACGAGGCGCAACTGCGCGAGATCATCGGAGAGCCGACGCCGCTGGTCGTCACCAAGATCGCCGACCGGCTCAACGACCTCACCCGGCAGTTCATCGAGAGCTCGCCGTTCCTGTGCGTCGGGACCTCGAGCCCCGACGGCGGCCTCGACGTCTCCCCGCGCGGCGACCCGGCCGGCTTCGTGCGCATCCTGGACGAGCGCACGCTGCTGGTGCCCGACCGGCCCGGCAACCGCATCGCCGACACGCTCACCAACCTGCTCGTCGACCCCCGGATCGCGCTCTTGTTCCTCATCCCGGGCGTGGGCGACACCTTCCGGGTCAACGGGACCGCCGAGATCATCGACGACCCCGAGCTGCTGGCTGACAGCACCGTCGACGGCAAGGCGCCACGGCTCGGCCTCCTCATCGCCATCGAGGAGTGCTACACGCAGTGCCCCAAGGCGATGATCCGCTCCGAGCTGTGGAACCCTGAGCGCCACATCGATCGCTCGGAACTGCCCTCGAGCGGCGCGATCTTCCGCTCGCTCAACGATCCGAGCTTCGACGCCGGCGAGTACGACCGTGAGCGTGAGGCGCGCTACAAGCGCCGCGAGGGCCTCTACTAGCCGGGCTCCTCGATCTCCATCCGGGCGACTAGCCCGGACCGCATCTCATAGACGTGCACGATGTCCCCCTCGGCCAGCACCTTGCCGTCGAGGTCGCGCACCAGCTGATGCACCTCGACGGCGACGCGCCCGTCCGACCCGGGGCCGATCTCCACGGGGTCCACGCGAGGATCGATCGCCGCCCATTGGCGTGTCCAGTAGTCGCGTACGGCCTCCTGCCCGACCAGCCGGCCTCCCTCCCAGCCGTTGGGCCAGTCGACGTCCTCGGTCATCGCGGCCAGCACCGCGTCGATATCGCGCGCGTTGAAGCCGTCGTACATGGCGCGCAGCAGTTCCTCGTTGTTCATGAGCGGAGTATACGCAACTCAGAGGTTGCGTGTTTGCAGCCAGGCGACATAGACCTCGATGAACGCGTCCATCGCCGCGTTGACCGCCTCGACCTCGCGGGTCGCCACGAGGTCCAGCAGCAGCCCCCGGGTCACGGCGATGCCCAAGCGGGCGTGGGCCCGCGCCTCATCGTGGGCAAGCCCGTAGGCCATGTTGATCTCCGCGGCCGGCTCCAGCCAGTCGTCGATGATCCCGTCGAGCATCTGCACCGTGTGGGGGCGTCCCTGGACCGCCTGGCCGTAGAGCTCGAAGAAGAGGCGCTCGTTGGGCCAGAGCGACGGGTCTGAGATGTGGCGCCACCAGGCGCGCATGGCCTCGCCCACCGGCACGTCGGGGGCGGGGACGAGGTCGGCGAGGATGGCCCGCTGGCGTCGCTCCACCTCGTGGACGATCGCCACCCAGAGGCCCTCCTTGGAGCCGAAATGGTGGATGAGCATCCGGTGGCTCGTGCCGAGCGCGCTCGCGAGCTGGCGCAGGCTCAGTTCCGTGATCCCGTTCTGGGCCACGTACTCGATCGCCCCCTCCAGCAGTTTCTCGCGCGGGCCCTTGTCAGTCACGCGACGTCAGTGTACCATGTGGTACATGGAACCCGTACAAGTCACCATCGACGTCCCACAGCCGGTCGAGGAGGTCTACGACTTCCTCGATGTCATGGCCAATCACGAGCCGTTCACCAACCACATCCTCAAGGACTGGGAGTACTCCGGCCCCGATCGCGGGGTCGGCAGCAAGGCGCGCGTGCATGTCAGCGCCGGCGGGCGCACCGACACCGTCGACATCGAGGTCGTCGACGCTGAGCGCCCCAGCCGCATCGTCGAGCGCAACATCGGCGCCGGCGGCAAGCGCGTCGCCAACGGCACCTACACGCTGTCGGAGCTGCCCAGCGGGGGCACCCACGTGCAGTTCGAGTACTCCTGGCAGCAGATCCCGCTCTCAGAACGCGTGATGTCCCCGGTCGTCCGGGGGATGCTGCGCCGCGCCAACGAGCGCGCGATGGAGCGGCTGGCCGAGCAGTTGCAGGGCGCCCGCGTTTGACAGGCCCCCTCGCGGGAAGCATCTCCCCAAACCGAGTAGGGGAGGTGGGATGACTGACGTCGCCGCGCAGCAACGCGCAGCATCGCCGGAGGCACAGCTAGACGCCGAAGGCATGGAGCGGGGAGTTGGATTCCTCGGACTGCTGTGGGCATCAGAGGGGTCGATCATCGGCTCCGGATGGCTGTTCGGCGCCCTGACGGCGGCCTCGATCGCCGGCCCCTCGGCGATCATCGCCTGGTTCGCAGCGTCGCTGATCGTGATCGTGCTGGCGCTGGTGCACGCCGAGCTGGGAGGCTTGTTCCCGGTTTCCGGCGGGACCAGCCGGTTCCCGCATTACGCGTTCGGCAGCCTGGCGGGAGGGACGTTCGGGTGGTTCTCCTATCTGCAGGCCGCCAGCGTGGCGCCGATCGAGGTGCTGGCGGCGGTTCAGTACCTGTCCAGCTTCAGCTGGGCATCGAGCTGGTACAGCAGCACCGGCACGCTGAGCGGGGTCGGGATCCTGGTGGCGATCGTGCTGATGTTCTTCTTCGTCTGCGTGAACCTGATCGGGATCCAGTGGCTGGCCCGGGTCAACAACGCGCTGACGTCGTGGAAGGTGCTGATCCCGATCCTGACGATCATCATTCTCATCGTCTTCAAGTTCCATGGCTCCAACTTCAGCGCCGGGGGCGGCTTCTTCATCCATGGCGCTGCGGTGAAGAGCATCCTGATCGCGATCCCCACCGGAGGCATCGTGTTCTCGCTGCTCGGCTTCGAGCAGGCGGTCCAGTTGGGCGGAGAGGCCAGGAACCCCAAGAAGGATCTGCCGCGCGCGGTGATCCTCTCGATCCTGATCGGATCCGCGATCTACATCATGGTCCAGATCGCCTTCATCGGGGCGCTGGATCCGGCCCTGCTGGCCAGGGCCGGCACCTGGACGGGCCTGATGCCCACCACTGCGCACAGTTCGGCCATCAAGGCCTTGGATGCCGCCCCGTTCTATGCGGTGGCCAAGGTCGCCGGCCTGGCCTGGTTGGCGTTCATCCTGCGCCTCGACGCGTTCATCTCTCCCGTCGGGACCGGGCTGATCTATCTCACCTCCGCGTCGAGGATCAGCTTCGGCCTGAGCAAGAACGGCTACATCCCGGAGACGTTTGAGCGCAACTCGGCGGCCAGGCGCGTCCCGGTGTTCGGCATCGTCGTCTCGGCGCTCATCGGATTGTTGTTCCTGCTCCCGTTCCCCAGCTGGAGCAAGTTGGTGGGGGTCGTCACCAGCGCCTCAGTGCTGATGTACGCCGGGGCGCCGCTGGCGCTGGGTGCGCTGCGCCGGCAGAAACCGGATCTCCCCCGTCCCTACCGGCTGCCCGCCGGACACATCCTGGCGCCACTGGCGTTCGTCCTGGCGACCTTCATCGTCTACTGGGCCGGATGGAGCACCTACACCACGCTGATGGTGGCGTTGCTGATCGGGTACGCGCTGATGGCGATCTCGGCGGCGTTGCACCTCAACCCCAACCAGCCGCGTGTCGATTGGGGCGCGGCGGTGTGGATCTTCCCGTACCTGATCGGCATGGGGGTCGTCTCCTACTTCGGCACGTTCGGCTCACCGGACGGCGGCCGGGGCGGGATCATCGGCGGCGTCGGCGTGTTCAAGACGGTGCTGGTCGGCGGCACCAACGCGCTCGGGCTGTACGGGGGGTTGCTGGTGTCGGCCGCCTGGAGCCTGATCATCTACTACGTCGCCATGTCGCGCCGGCTGCCGCCCGCGAAGGTCGACGAGTACGTCGCCGAGGTGTACCCGCCCCCGGTCGCGGAATAGGGACCGGCGTGATCAGGTGGTGACGAGTATCTCTTCGTCGGAGTAGATCTCGCCGCGCTCGGCCTTCTCCACCAGGGAGGCCGGGGGCTCGAAGCGCTCGCCGTAGCGCTCGGCCAGCTCGCGCGCGCGGGCGACGAAGCCGCCCAGGCCCGTGGGCTTGCCGCCCGCTCGCCGTCCAGGCTCGCCCTCACGGGCGGCGCCCACGTCATCCGGCTCGTATCCGTTGATGTACTGGAGCACGCCACCGGTCCAGCCGGGGAAGCCGATGCCCATGATCGAGCCGATGTTGGCGTCGGCCACGGACTCGATCACGCCCTCGTCCAGGCACTTGACCGTCTCCAGGGACTCGATGATGAGCATGCGCTCCTCGAGGTCCTTGAGCGAGATCTGCGACGGATCACCCGTGACCGGGAAGGCGTTGCGCAGCCCGGGCCACAGGCGCGTGCGCTTGCCGTCCTCGTACTCGTAGAAGCCCGCGCCCTCCAGCCGGCCCGGCCGCTCGAACTCGTCGAGCATGCGGTCGATGACCTGCTCGGACGGGTGCGCGTCCCAGCCTGACGACGACGCCTGGGCGGCGTCCTTGGCCGCGTTGCGGATCTTGCGCATGAGCTTCATGTTGAGCTCGTCGGAGAGCTGGAGCACCGGCGCGGGATAGCCGGCCTGCGAGGAGGCCTGCTCGATCGTCGGCGCGGGCACACCCTCGAGCAGCATCGCGATGCCCTCGTTGATGAACGTGCCGATGACCCGGCTGGTGAAGAAGCCCCGGCTGTCGTTGACGACGATCGGGGTCTTCTTGATCAGCTTGGCCACGTCGAGCGCGCGGTACAGCGTCTCGTCGGAGGTCTGCTCGCCGCGGATGATCTCGAGCAGCGGCATCTTGTCCACCGGGCTGAAGAAGTGCAGCCCGATGAAGTCCGCGGGCCGGCTGACGTTGCCGGCCAGCTCGGTGATCGGCAGGGTGGAGGTGTTGGAGCCCAGCAATGCGTCGGGCGCCAGATGCGGCTCGATCTCGGCGAAAACCTCGGCCTTGACCTTGGGGTCCTCGAACACCGCCTCGATGACCAGCTCAGCGCCGGCGGCGGCCGCGGGGTCGGTGGTGGCGGTGATCTTGGCCAGCAGCTCGTCGGCCTGCTCCCGGGTGGAGCGGCCCCGCTCGACGGCCTTGGCCACCAGCTTCTCGCTGTAGCCCTTGCCCTTGTCGGCGGCGGCTTGGTCGACGTCCTTGAGCACGACCTCGAGGCCCGCCTTGGCGCACACGTAGGCGATGGCGGCGCCCATCATGCCGGCGCCCAGCACCACGACCTTGCTCGGCGCGAACGTCTCGATCTCCGACGGCCGGCCGCGGTCGCCGGTGGCGCGCTGCAGGTCGAAGAAGAACGCCTGGATCATGTTCTTGGACACCTGGCCGGTGACGAGGTCCACGAAGTAGCGGCCCTCGATCTCCGACGCGTTGTCGAAATCGACCTGGGCGCCCTCCACGGCGGCGGCCATGATGTGGTGCGGCGCGGGGTAGTTGGCGCCCTTGATCTGCTTGCGCAGGTTGGCCGGGAACGCCGGCAGGTTGGCCGCGAACGAGGGGGTCGACGGCGTGCCGCCCGGGATCTTGTACTTCTTGTCCGCGTCCCACGGCTGCTGGACGGGATCCTCGCCCGCCTTGGAGGCGATCCACTTCTTGGCGGCGGGGATCAGGTCATCGCGCGTGGGCACGACCTCGTTGACGACGCCGACCTCCAGCGCTTTGGCGGGGCGCAGCCGCTGGCCCTGGAGCAGCAGCTGCATGAGCGCGTTGACGATGCCGAGCATGCGCACGGTACGCACGACGCCGCCGGCCCCGGGGAGCAGGCCGAGCTGGACCTCGGGGAAGCCCACGACCGCCTTGGGGTCGTCGACGACGATCCGGTAGTGGCAGGCGAGCGCGATCTCCAGCCCGCCGCCCAGCGCCGCGCCGTTGATGGCGGCCACGACCGGCTTGCCCAGCGTCTCCAGCCGGCGCAGGACGGCCTTGCCCTCACGGACGAAGCGTGCGATCTCGTCGGCGTTCTCCTTGGTGGCCTGCTTGAGGTCGTTCAGGTCGCCGCCGGCGAAGAACGTCTTCTTGGCCGAGGTGATGATCACGCCGGTAATCGAGTCCTTCTCGGCCTCGAGGCGGTCGACGGTGGCACGGATCGACGCCGCGTAGGCGGCGTTCATGGTGTTGGCTGACTGGTTGGGGTCGTCGAGGGTGAGGATGACGACGCCGTCTGAGTCCTGCTCCCAGCGGATGGTGGTGCTCTCAGCGCTCATCTCAGATGCGTTCCACAATCGTGGCGATGCCCATGCCGCCGCCGATGCACAACGTGGCCAGGCCGTAGCGCAGGTTCTGGCGCTCGAGCTCGTCGACGAGCGTGCCCAGGATCATCCCGCCGGTGGCGCCGAGCGGGTGGCCCATGGCGATGGCGCCACCGTTGACGTTGACCTTGTCCAGGTCAAAGCCCATGTCCTTGACGTAGCGCAGGACGACGGCGGCGAAGGCCTCGTTGATCTCGACGAGATCGATGTCGTCGGCGGTGAGCCCGGCCTTGGCCAGCGCCTTGCGGCTGGCCGGCGCGGGGCCGGTGAGCATGATCGTCGGGTCGGCCCCCGATACCGCGGTGGCCAGGATCTTGGCGCGGGCGCGCAGTCCGAGCTCCGAGCCGGTCTTCTCGTTGCCGACGACGACGAGCGAGGCGCCGTCGACGATGCCCGAGGAGTTACCCGGGGTGTGGACGTGGTTGATCTTCTCGACCCAGTGGTACTTCTGGAGCGCGACGGCGTCAAAGCCGCCCATGTCGCCGATGGCGGCGAACGAGGGCTTCAGCCCGGCCAGCGTCTCGACCGTGGTGCCGGGGCGGATGAACTCGTCGTGGTCCAGGACGACCTGGTCGTTGATGTCGAGCACCGGGACGACCGAGCCGGAAAAGCGGCCGTCGGCCTGCGCGGCGGACGCGCGCTCCTGGGAGCGGACGGCGTAGGCGTCGACGTCGTCGCGGCTGAATTCCTCGACGGTGGCGATCAGGTCGGCGCTGATCCCCTGGGGCACGAACGACGTGTCGTACGCGGTCTCGGGGTCCATCGCCCAGGCGCCGCCGTCAGAGCCCATCGGCACGCGCGACATCGACTCGACGCCCCCGGCGAAGACGAGGTCCTCCCAACCCGAGGCGACCTTCTGGGCGGCGATGTTGACGGCCTCCAGGCCCGAGGCGCAGAAGCGGTTGAGCTGAACGCCGGCGACCGTGTCGGGCAGGCCTGCCTTGATGGCGGCGGTCTTGGCGATGTCGGCGCCCTGGTCGCCGATCGGCGTCACACAGCCGAGCACGACGTCGTCGACCCGGCCGGGGTCAAGCTCGGGGTTGCGGCTGAGCGCCTCGTGCATCAGGCCGACGACCAGGTCCACGGGCTTGGTGGAGTGCAGCGACCCGTTGACCTTGCCCTTTCCCCGCGGCGTGCGGATGGCGTCGAAGATGAGCGGTTCGGTAGCGGCCATGGGTCAGCTCCTTGAAGGTGTCCTCGTACTGGACACGGTGTTCGGAAATCCTGCCTGCAATGTTACCCGCGAGGCGCGAGCAGCATGCTCAGCGCTCGGTGCGGATCCGTCCGCCGAAAGCTCTGCGCCGGCCGTGGCTGCGCTGCCTGTCCTCCCGCGGGGCGGCCAAGCATCGCGTCTATGTAGGCGTCGCTGTGTGCGCTACCTCTCACAAGGACGTCTGCGCCGGCGGTCTGGCCGGTGGGTGAGTAGACCAGCGCGCTGCGAATGCGTCGTTGTGCGCTGTGCAGCGTCTCGCGCTCCAGGGCGGGGTCGGGCGGCTCCGCGTCGAGCGGGCCGTCGGGCACGAGCAGGCGGGTGACGCCGCGGTCGTTGATCGCCTCAAGGATCTGCTCGGCGTCGTTGGCGACCACGACCTCCTTGTGCGCCGGGTAGACGTCGAGCTTGCGCAGGGTCCCGTGGTCGGCGCCGACGTGGAAGGCGAAGAAGTCCGCGTAGGCGAAGAACGGCTCGCCCGCCGCGCGCAGGCCGTCATAGAAGGCGGTGACCGCCGCGAGGATGAGGCTGCCCGCGCCGGCCGCGCCGAGACGGTCGTGGATCACGACGCCCAGGCGGTCGTGCTGATCGAAGCCCGGGAAGACGTCATCCAGCGTCGCGGGGCGGCCGTCGACCGTGATCTGGAACTCGTCGGTGCGCAATGCGGTGGTGTGCACGGGCCGCGGATCTTTTCAAGGTTCGCGCGTGTATCTATCGTGAGCGTTGGTGAGCGCTGCTGACTTCCCCATCGAGCCGGGCGAGGGCGAGGCCGAGGTCGAGGTCCGGTCAGGCCCGTTCGCGGGCCGGACCGCCTGGGCGCGCAATCTGGAGGCGCCGCTGCGCGACTTCCTGCGCACCGAGACCGGCTCGGCCGCGATCCTCCTCATTGGCGCGGTGGCGGCGATGGTCTGGATCAACGTCGACGCGGCCTCCTACAACACCGTGTGGCACATGCCGCTGCGCGTGAGCGTCGGCGGGGCGGAGATCTCGCAGGACCTGCGCCATTGGGTCAACAACGGCCTCATGACGCTGTTCTTCTTCGTCGTGGGGCTGGAGGCGCGGCGGGAGTTCGACCTCGGCGACCTGCGTGACCGCAGGCGACTGGTGCTGCCAATCGTGGCCGGGATCGGGGGCATGATCGTCCCCATCGCCATCTTCCTGGCGATCAACGCCGGCGGGGCTCCCCGCGGTGCCTGGGGCACCGCGATGTCCACCGACACCGCGTTCGCGCTGGGGATGCTGGCGCTGGTGGGCTCGCGTTACCCCACGAGCCTGCGCGCATTCATCCTCACCGTCGCCGTCGTCGATGATCTGGTGGCTCTGGTGGTGATCGCGGTCGCCTTCACCAGCGAAGTCCACACGGTGGCGCTGGCGGTGGGCATCACGGTGTTCGCGCTGATCCTCGTCCTCCGCTACCGCGGCGTCCACAACGGCGGTCCCTACCTGGCGCTGGGGATCGTGGCGTGGGCGGCGTTCCTGAAGTCCGGGATAGACCCGATCGTCGTCGGCTTGGCCATGGGCCTGCTGACGATCGCCTACCCGGCGGCGCGCGAGGACCTGGAGCGGGCCACCGACCTGTTCCGCGTCTTCCGCGAGCAGCCCACCTCGGAGCTGCAGCAGTCGGCGCGCGCGGGCCTGCGGTCCGCGATCTCGCCCAACGAGCGCTGGCAGCAGATGTTCCATCCGTTCACCAGCTACGTCGTCGTCCCGCTGTTCGCTCTGGCCAACGCGGGGTTCGTGGTCAGCGGATCGTTTCTCGCCCGCGCCTATGGGTCTGCGATCACGATCGGCATCATCGTCGCCTACGCCGTGGGCAAGCCGATCGGCATGACGGGCGCGGCGGGGCTCGTGACCAAGCTCTCACGCGGGCGGGTCCGCCCGCCGGTGGGATGGGTGTCGGTGCTGGGCGGCGGGGCGGTGGCCGGCATCGGGTTCACCGTGTCGCTGCTGATCGCGTCGCTGGCGTTCACGGGCGACCGCCTGGCGGAGGCCAAGCTCGGCGTGCTGACCACGCTGGTAGTCGGCCCGGTCGTGAGCTGGGCGATCATCTGCGTCACCTACCAGCTGCCCAAGAAGCTCAAGCTCCGGCTGCTGATCGGGCGCGGCGAGGCGATCGTCGACCTCGCAGTGCCGGTCGATCCCGAGCGCGACCACATTCGCGGTCCCTCCGAGGCCGACGTGACGCTGGTGGAGTACGGCGACCTCGAATGTCCCTACTGCGGCCAGGCCGAGACGGTCATCCGTGAGCTCCTGTCGGACTTCGGGGACCTGCGCTACGTGTGGCGCCACCTCCCGCTCAACGACGTGCACCCTCACGCGCAGCTCGCCGCCGAGGCGTCGGAGGCGGCGGCCGCGCAGGGCAAGTTCTGGGAGATGCACGACATGATGCTCGCCCACCAGGATCAGCTCACGCTGCGGGAGATCATGGGTCATGCCCAGGAGCTGGAGCTGGACATCGATCGCTTCAAGGAACACCTACGCAAGCGCAAGGGGGCCTCGCACATCGCCGAGGACGTGGAATCCGCGGACCTGAGCGGCGTATCGGGCACGCCCTCGTTTTTCATCAACGGCCACCGCCACCAGGACGCCTACGACATCGAGACGTTGTCCAAGGCGGTGCGGCTGGCCCGGGTGCGGGCCGCCATCACGGCATAAGCGCCCTCACCTTCCTCTTCGTCTTCTCGTAAGGCGCTCTTCGCGTCTTCGTAAAGCGCTCTTCGCCCGGCGACGCACAGTCCGGGCATGTCTCCAAAGCGTGTAATTCCCATCCTGGCCGCGACGACTGCCTGTGCGCTCGGCGCCGTCCCGGTCGCGTCGGCCTCGACCGATGTGTCGACCGCGTCCAGTGCGAACTGGGCCGGCTACGTGGTCGGGGGCTCGTCCTCCGGCACCAACTTCAAGAGCGTTTCCGGGAGCTGGGTGGTCCCGACCGCGAAGTGTTCGAGCGGTCAGGGCGACTCGTCGTTCTGGGTCGGGATCGGTGGCTCGGGTTCGAGTGACACCCAGGCCCTCGAGCAGGACGGGACCGAGGTCGATTGCCAGGCCGACGGCTCAGCCACCTACTCCGCCTGGTATGAGATGGTGCCTTCGCCGCCGGTGACCGTCAACATGGCGGTGCACCCCGGTGACCACATCACCGGCAAGGTGACAGTGGACGGCTCCAACGTGACCATGTCGCTGTCGAACACCACCACCGGCGGGTCCTACGAGAAGACCTTCCAGATGAGCAACCCCGACACCTCGAGCGCCGAGTGGATCGCCGAGGCGCCATCGACCTGCAGCCAGGGACTGTCCAGCTGCACCCCGCTGCCGCTGGCCGACTTCGGCAACGTGCAGTTCTCGGGCGCCAGCGCCACCACCACGGACGGCCACACCGGAACCATCTCGGATTCCGACTGGCAGACCGCGGCGGTCACGCTGAGCTCGGACGCGTCGCAGCAGGGCTTCGGCGCGCAGTTCACCTCGTATGACTCGGGCTCCGCGGGCGCGACCCCGTCGTCGCTGTCGAGCGACGGCTCCTCGTTCTCGGTGGCCTGGTCGGCGTCGGGCTCGGCCGGCTCGGGCTCAGACGGCTCCGGCTCGGCGAGCGCCGGCGGCTCAGGCGCTGGCTCTGACGGCTCCGGCTACCCCGGTGACGGCTATGGCGGCTACGGCGGCTATGGCGGTGACGGCGACGGCGGCTGGGGCGGCTACGGCTCGTACGGCGGCTACGGGGGCGACGGAGGCGGCTACGGCTACGGCTACGTGATCGTGCCGGGGGCCTACAGCTACAGCTACTGATCGGCGGTGCCGCGCGGCGGAGAGGCCTTGTTGAGGGCCCGCTGCGCGGCCACCACCACCGACCTGCGGTTGGCGTGGGCGAGCTCGAAGAGCTCGACGGCGGCCAGCTCCTCACGGGTCGCGGAGGACAGGCGCGCGACCACTTCGCGCGCCTTGAGGTGCCGGTAGCCCGGCCAGGGCTCGAGGACGCGAACCTGAGCGCCGGCGCCGTCCTCGGCGCCGGGCTCTGAGAACTCCTCGACGAGCGCGGCCTCGGTCGAGACGTGCACCGGCTCGGGGGCAGGCGGCTCTGGCGCAGGCGGCGGTTCCGGCGCCTGCGTTGCCGGGGGCGGAGGCGGCGACGCGGGGGGCCGGGGCTCGCGCACGACCTCGCCGTTGAGCCCATCGGCTTCGCCATCGCCGCCGTGGCGTCCCAGCCGCTCGGCGACCACGTCCACGACGCCGCCGGCGATCTCGATCGCCTGCCGGGCCGTCCGGAGCGTCACTTCCAGGCCGCGTGTGGCGCACCTGTACTGGCGGGTAAGCATGGAGCCGAGCACGGATGGGCGCATACCCGACGCCCCCGGGCCCTAAGCAATTGCCCGCGCCAGCCAAACCCGTCCCCGATCACGTAGGGTGAGGAGAACCCCATGGTAGAAGTGGATCTGAAGGCTCTGCTCGACCCCAGGACGCTGGTGGGAGGCGGGCTGAAGCTCGTCGAGCGCTTCGGCGACGAGGCCTACTTCGCGGCCATCTGCATCCGCAGCGGCATGATCGGTCCCGAGCTGCCTCACAAGGTCGCCCAGATGCTCCTGGCCTTCGAGCGCCACGGGATGCTGGCCGGCGCGGTCACCATCGGAGCGATCCGCCACGGCGATCGGGTGGTCATCCGCGACGAGCGCGGCGACGTCACCTACAAGGAGCTCGACGAGCGCACCAACGCGCTGGCCAACGCCTGGCGCGACCAGGGAATGAAGCCCGGCGACGGGGTGGCCATCCTCGTGCGCAACCACCGTGGCTTCTTGGAGGCCGTGTTCGCGGCGGCCAAGCTCGGCGCCAAGATCATCCTGCTCAACACGTCCTTTGCCGGTCCCCAGATCCGCGAGGTGGCCGAGCGCGAGGGCACCGACCTGCTCGTCTACGACGACGAGTATGCGGAGGTGCTGGAGGGCGTGGATCCGCGCTGCGGGCGGTGGCGGGCGTGGGTCGACGACGAGGCGCAGCATCCCGAGCGGGTCGATGACTCACTGGAGACGCTCATCGCCGGAGCGGATACCGGAGCGCCCCCGCGGGCGCGCCGCGCGCCCAAGATCGTGATCCTCACCAGCGGGACGACCGGCACCCCCAAGGGCGCCCCGCGCGATGAGCCCAAGTCCCTGGGCATCATCGGCGGGCTGCTCTCAAAGGTGCCCTTTCACGCCCGCCAGACGACCGAGTTGCCCGTGCCGATGTTCCACGCCCTCGGATTCGCCAGCATGGCGCTCGCCCTGGCGCTCGGCTCGACGCTGGTCGTGCGCCGCCACTTCGACCCTGAGGCAACGCTCGACAGCCTCCAGGACAACGAGGCCACCGCGCTCGTCGTCGTACCCGTGATGCTGCAGCGCATGCTCGAGCTGCCCCAGAACGAGGTCGCGGCCCGCGATACGTCTCACCTGAAGGTCATCTTCGTCTCGGGCTCGGCGCTGAGCGTGGACCTCGTGAAGCGCTCGATGAAGGCGTTCGGGCCCGTCGTCTACAACATGTACGGCTCCACGGAGGTCGCCTACGCGACGATCGCGACGCCCAAGGACCTGGCCGAGGAGCCCGGCAGCGTCGGCAAGGTGGTGCGAGGCGTCGTGGTCAAGATCCTCGACGATGAGGGCGGCGAGGTGAAGCCCGGGGCCACCGGCCGGATCTTCGTGGCCAACAGCGTCCAGTTCGAGGGCTACACCGGCGGCGAGACCAAGGAGCAGATCAAGGGGCTCATGTCCTCGGGCGACGTGGGCCACTTCGACGACAAGGGGCGGCTGTTCATCGACGGCCGCGATGACGAGATGATCGTCTCCGGCGGCGAGAACGTCTTCCCCGCCGAGGTGGAGGACCTGCTGGCCGGCCACGACGCGATCGCGGAGGCCGCGGTCATCGGCGTCGATGACGAGAAGTTCGGCCAGCGGCTGAAGGCCTTCGTCGTGCTACGCGACGGCAAGGAGCTCTCCGAGGACGACGTCAAGACCTACGTCAAGGACAACCTCGCCCGCTACAAGGCCCCGCGCGACGTCGTCTTCATGGACGAGCTGCCGCGCAACCCCACGGGCAAGGTGCTCAAGCGCGAGCTGCAGGAGGCCTAGTGGCCACCGAGGGACCGGCCGCTGGGGCCGAGGCGCCCGCGCACGGGCCGCCGTTCGCCTTCTACCAGGCCGAGATCTTTCTGCGGGGGCTGGCCGGCGAGACCCCGGCCCAGCCCGTCGACTGGGCCGCGCTGGCGCGCGAGGCCGAGCGCGTGGCCGAGCCACAGGCGGTCGACTACGTCTTCGGCGGCGCCGGCACGGGGGACACGATGCGCGCCAACGAGGAGGCGTTCCGCCGCTGGCGGATCGTCCCGCGAATGCTGCGCGACGTCTCCGCGCGCGACCTCTCGACGACCGTGCTCGGCACCGACTGTCCGGCTCCGCTGGGGCTGGCGCCCGTCGGAGCCCAGGCGATCGTCCACACCGACGGCGAGCAGGCCTCGGCGCGCGCGGCCGCGGCGGTCGGGCTGCCCATGACCGTGAGCACGGTGTCGACGATGCCGATGGAGGAGATCGCGGCGGCGGCCGCGGGCCCCAAGTGGTTTCAGCTCTACTGGCCCACCGACCGCGATCTCGCCGCCAGCTTCCTGGCGCGGGCCGAGGCCGCGGGCTACCGGGCGATCATCGTCACCCTCGACACCTTCCTGCCCGGCTGGAAGCCCCGCGACCTGCAGCGTGCCTGGCAGCCCTACCTGCAGGGCGTCGGGGTCGCCAACTACGTGGCGGACCCGGTCTTCCGGGCCCGGCTGGCCAGGCCGCCGGAGGAGGACCTCCCGGCCGCGGTGGGCGAGTTCGTGAGCGTGTTCACCAATCCGCGGCTGACCTGGGAGGACCTCGAGTTCCTGCGCAGCCGCACCACGCTCCCGATCGCGCTCAAGGGCATCCTGCACCCCGAGGACGCTCGCGCCGCCCGCGAGCACGGGATGGACGCAGTGGTGGTCTCCAATCACGGCGGGCGCCAGGTGGACGGAGCGATCGCCTCACTGGACGCGCTGCCGGCCATCGTGGACGCGGTGGGGGAGGACATGGACGTCCTGCTCGACAGCGGTGTGCGCTGCGGCGCCGACGTGGTCAAGGCGCTGGCGCTGGGCGCCGACGCGGTGCTGGTGGGCCGCCCCTACATCTGGGGCCTGGCCGTCGGCGGCGAGGCGGGCGTCCTAGCCGTGCTGCGAGCCCTCTTGGCCGAGCTGGACCTCACGGTCGGGCTCAGCGGCCACACCGGGCCGGGCCAACTCCACCCCGGGGTGCTCGTGCGCGAGGGTGCGCGCGTCTGACTGAAAAGCAGAGGTGCGGGTCGCGCCCAGATGGGTATGTAGGGGGTCGATCCCTCCACCCCGCCTGACCGGTCTGCGATGCACTGTTTTCCGGTTAGACTGTGGAGTCAAGCCATTTCTTACCGCGGGAGGTAGAAGTGATGGAGACGAAGGGTGCTGCGCGCTGGGCGCGGCGATCAGCAGTACTGCTGTGTGTCGCGGGTGTCAGCGCCACCTTCGGCGTCTCGGGCGCGAGCGCCCTGCCGGGGATCGGCCACGCGGCCCGGCTGCCCATCCACGGGCCCACCGTGAGCCTCGGCTGTGCCAGCCCGCTGTCGGGCGGGGTCCAGTGCTTCGGGCGCGCGATCCGGCCCGCCAAGCAGGCCGGACCTCAGATCATGGCCGGTCCGACGGGATTGGGCCCGGCGCAGATCCAGTCGGCGTACAAGCTGGCGGGACTCAACGCCTCCGGGCGCACCGTGGCGATCGTCGACGCCTTCGATGACCCCAACGCGGCCTCCGACCTCAACACGTTCCGCTCGGCCTACGGCCTGCCCGCGTGCACGACGTCCAACGGCTGCTTCAAGAAGGTCAACCAGAACGGCGCCACCAGCCCATTGCCCTCGGGCGACTACGGCTGGGCCGAGGAGGAGAGCCTCGACCTCGACGCGGTCTCGTCGGCCTGCCCGACCTGCCACATCCTCCTCGTGGAGGCCAACTCGGCCAGCACCTCGGCGCTCTCCAAGGCCGAGAACAGCGCGGCCAAGGCGGCCGGCGTGGTGGCCATCTCCAACAGCTACGGCGGGTCGGAGGCATCCTCGGAGACCTCGACCGACACCTCCTACAACCATCCGGGCATCGCCATCACCGTCAGCTCCGGCGACAACGGCTATGGCGTGGAGTACCCGGCTGCCTCGCGGTACGTGACCGCCGTCGGCGGCACGACGCTGTCCCAGGCATCCAACACGCGCGGCTGGACGGAGACCGCGTGGTCGGGCGCGGGGAGCGGCTGCTCGGCGTTCGAGGCCAAGCAGTCCTGGCAGACGGACACCGGCTGCGCCAAGCGCACCGTCGCTGACGTGTCCGCCGACGCCGACCCCAACTCGGGCCTCGGCGTCTATGACACGTACAACAACTGCGGATCGAGCAGCACGTGCGACGTGCTGATCGAGGAGGGCGTCGCCCAGGGCCTCGACGGTTGGGCGCAGGTGGGAGGCACCAGCCTCAGCTCGCCGCTCATCGCCTCGGTGTACGCGCTGGCGGGCAACACCGCCTCGGTCACCTACGGCAGCTACCCCTACAGCCACACGAGCTCGCTGTTCGACGTGACCAGCGGCTCCAACGGGAGCTGCGGCGGCTCGTACCTGTGCACCGCCGGGACGGGTTATGACGGCCCGACCGGGCTGGGCACCCCGAACGGCACGGGCGCCTTCTAGGGAATCGGTTTGGTCACGCCCTGCATAAGATGCGGGGCGTGACCGATCCCGCCGCGTTCCGCGCTCAGTTCCCGGTCCTCGAGCGCGTCTCGTACCTGAACGCCGGGACCGAGGGGCCGCTGTCACAGCGTGCCGCGGACGCGGTCAGCGAGCGCATCGCCGCCGAGGTGACGGGCGGCCGGGCCGGGAAGGCGTACATGGAGGGCGTGCGGGGGCTGGCCGGCGACCTGCGCGACGGATACGCCCGCGTGCTGGGCTGCGACCCTGCCGACGTCGCGCTCACCGGCTCCACCACCGACGGCGTCAACACCATCCTGTCCGGGCTGACACTGCGCCCCGGCGACGAGATCGTCACCAGCGACGAGGAGCATCCCGGGCTGCTCGCTCCGCTCGGCCGCCTGAAGCGGGTGGCGGGCGTCACCGTCACCGTCGCGCCGTTCGCGCGCATCGCCGACGCGGTGACCTCCGCGACGCGGCTGGTGGCCTGCTCGCACGTCTCGTGGGTGAGCGGGCAGGTGGTCGACACCGCCGCGCTGGCGGCCACCGGCGTCCCGTTCCTGCTCGACGCCGCGCAGGGCGTCGGAGCGGTGCCCGTGGACGTCCACGCGCTGCAGTGCGCTTTCTACGCCGGCTCGGGGCAGAAGTGGCTGTGCGGCCCGGAGGGCAGCGGCTGTCTCTACGTGAACCGCGCGCAGCTCGACGAGGTGATCGCCCCGTGGCCCGGCTACGGCTCGCTCGCCGACGCCTCGCAAGCGCTCGAGTCCGGGCCCGCCGAGAACGCCGCCCGCTTTGACCACGGCTTCCCGCCGGGGCTGCGCAGCGCGTGGGCTCTGGCCGCGCTGAGCGTCTTCGAGGAGGCGGGCTGGGAGTGGGTGCACGGCCGCAGCGCGCAGCTGGCCGCGGGGTTGGCCGACAGCCTCGCCGAGTCTGGCCTGGAGGTCGGTCCGCGCGGGCGCTCGACGCTGGTGGCATGGAAGCCCCGCGCTGAGGACCTCGACGCCGAGGTGGGGCGGCTGGCCGAGGCCGGGTTCGTGGTGCGCAGCATCCCCTCGCATGGGCTCATCCGCGCGTCGGTGGGAGCGTGGTCCTCCGAAGAGGAGCTGGCCGCGCTGGTTGGAGCCGCGGCGGCCTAGCCGTCCGCGATCCGCTGCGGGTGCGTGTAGACGTTGACGTCGCCGCGGCGGGCAAAGCCGCACAGCGTCAGGCCGCGGTCGTCGGCCAACTCGACCGCCAGGGAGCTCGGCGCGCCGACCCCGATGAGGATGGGGGCCCCGGCCACCGCCGCCTTCTGCACGAGCTCGAACGAGAGCCGGCCGCTGACGCACAGCACGCGGCCGCTCAGCGGCAGCCCCCCGTCCATCAGGGCGCGGCCGATCACCTTGTCCATCGCGTTGTGGCGGCCCACGTCCTCGCGCGTGTGAAGCAGCTCGCCATCGGAATCGAACAGACCGGTGGCGTGCAGCCCGCCGGTGCGGCGAAAACCGGGTTGGTCGAGCCGGTTGGGCAGATCCGCGGCCAGGGAGCGGCGGATCGTCGGCTCGGCGGAGACGGGCGCGCTGAGAACCGCGACCTCCTCCAGCGCCCCTTTGCCGCAGACCCCGCACGAGGACGTGGTGTAGAAGCGGCGCACACCGGGGTCACGGATTAGCGGGCCGGCCACCTCGATGATGTTGTTGGCCAGGTCCTCGGTGAGGCCGGCCTGACGCACGCCGTCGATCAGCCCCTCGCCGTAGAGGAACCCGAGCGCGAGCTCCTCGTCGTGGCCCGGGGTGCGCATGGTGACGGCGAGGGCCGCGCCGTCGACACGGATCTCCAGCGGCTCCTCGATCGCGACCGCGTCCTCGACGCCGTCGTGCGTCACCGTGGTGTACACGTCAGAGGACGCTAGCCGATGCGCCCCGGGGCCTGGGGGTGTGCGGGTCCGTGGGGGGCCGCTGGGCGCGTCAGGCCGCGGCGAGCTCGCCGCTGAGCTCTACCTCGAAGCTCTGGGACTCGCGCTCGAGCGTCCCGTCGGCGGCGGTGCGGTAGGCGCCCGTGCGCCGCAGGGGCGGCGAGTAGCAGTGAATGGTCACGGCGGGTCCGGTGCCGGCGTGCAGCACGCGATGGATCGCGACCGGCGGCAGGGTGAAGGTGGTGCCGGGACCGATCTCGCGCGACACCGGCGGCCCGCTCAGGGTCAGCCGGTCCTCGCGCACCTGCCCGGAGACGACGGCGATCCCGGCGGCGGACTCGTCGTGATCGTGAAAGCCGGTGTCCTGGTCCTCGCTCCAGCAGATCAACCAGGCGTTGACATCCTCGTCGTCCCAGATCTGCTCATAGACGCGCATGTCGTCGGCGTGGCGCACGAGGTGGCGCCAGCGCTCGGGCGCGTCGGCCAGGGCGGTGGCAAAACGCTCGAGCTCGCGCAGCGACAGGCTCATACCGCGGCTCCCACCGCGCCCATCACGCGACCGGCGTTCTGCATCAGGAGGTGTTCGCGGCCGGTGCGGACCGGCTCGACGACGGGGCGATCCGACCCGTAGACCAGCTGCGCGGGTCCCACCCACTCCGCCATGGCATCGATCATGCCGGCGCCGTAGCTCGAGGTGTCATAGAAGGTGAGGGGGTCTTTGAGGTCGATGGCGGGGCCGCCGCGGGCGGCCAGGCGCTCGAATTGCAGCGGCGCGCCGCCCGCCAGCATGGCGAAGACGACGGTGAGGCCGGGCAGCTCGCGCCGGCCGTGGGTGGCGAAGGTGAGCCACGCGGCCTGCATCTGGAAGACGTAGTCGGTCAGGGCGCGCCACCACAGCGGATCGGTGAGCGGGGCCTCGCGCGCTTGGCGCCCGGTGACCCCGCCCGGGTGCACGAACAGCGGGACCCCGTGTGATCGCACGCGCTCGAGCGCCGGTCCCATCACCTCGAGCGCCTCGCGCCCGGCCAGCGCCGACGCCGGCACCGAGACACCGGCACAGCCGCGGCGCACGACGTCGTCCACGTCGGCGGGATCGGGGCGGTCGACCGGGATCGGCCCCCAGGCGGCGAAGCGCTCGCCGAGAGCCAGCGTGCCGTCGAGGTGTGCGGAGATGAGCTCGGCGGCCACGTCATGGGGGAGCTCCTCGACCCCGATCGGGCTCGACAGCGCCACCACCGCGCGCTCGACCCCGTCGGACGCGAGCAGCGCCGCGCGCCGGTCCGAGGACTCCCCGGTTGTGTCGATCACGTAGGGCAGCTCGCCGCCGCAGTGCAGGACGGTGAGGCCGTCGGCGCGGCGTACGAAGGGGAGACGGTCGCGCCGGGCGAGCGCGTTCAGGAGGGGCGTGGTCCAGACGTGTTGATGGAGATCGACGGCCATGATCCGTTCAAGATAACTAACTCCATCAGTTTTATCAAGATTACCAGGCACAGGGCGGCGCGATGCCTGCGCCTCAACCGCCGCTGGTGTGGGTCGCCGAGACGCTCGAGCTCGTCGAGGTGGTCGACGTGGTCGACGACGCCCCCTGGACCCCGGGTAGCCCAAGGTCCTTTGAGAGCGAGACGTCAGCGGTCTTGATCTTCGCCGCGTCGCTGAGCAGCGAGCGGGTCGCGGCCTCGGCGCTCGAGGCGTCGTGGTCGGTGGCCGCGGTGGCGATCTTGGCGAGGTCGGCCTTCATGGCGTGGAAACCGGCGACGAGGCTGGCAATCCGTTTGCGGTACTTGGCCGGCGACTGGAGGGCGGCGAGCTGCGTCGACTGATGCTCGGCACGGGTGGCCAAGGCGGTGAACTCCTTGGCCAGGTCGGCGTCGGTCTTGGCGCCCGCGCCGGTGATGTCGCGGGCGATGTCGGTGCCCAGCTTGCGGAACTCCTTCTGGCTGGTGGCGAAGCCGGCCTTGAAGGCGACCTGGCTGGTCGAGGAGGACGACTTCCCCGACCCGCAGCCCGCGACGATGACGGCTGCCGCCATCGCCAGGGCGCACACGAGCCTCCCGGGAATCACGCGGGCACCGTATCGCACGGGCGGACGGGCCAGCGGCCGCCCCGCGGTCTATCGTTTCCGGCCATGAGCGGCGACGATCCGTCGGTTGAGGACCTGCGGCGCCGGCAGCGTGAGCAGGAGAGCTTCGAGCGCGACCAAATCGCCGACGCCGGCACCGATGCCGAGGCCGATCGCCATCGGCGCCGCGCCGAGAAGGCCGCCTACCTCAGGCGCAAGCTCGAGCAGCGCCAGCGAGCCGAGCGCGAGGCCGACGACGATCCAGAGCTGCCGCCGGCGGCCTGACGGAGGGGCGCGGCGGTCGGTCGCGGCTGGCGGGTGCCGCGATGCGGCCGCGGTCAGATCCTGCCCAACACGAGCAGCACGAGCAGGACCAGCGCGATGAGTCCGAGGAGGCCGCCGAACAGCGCGACCTTGAGCAGCACGAGGACGATCGCAACCGCCACTAGAACTCCGATGAGCCCTGTGATCATCTTGTCCCTCCGGTGGTTTGTCGCCACGTGCAGCCAGCGCACACCAGTTCCCTACCGGCGCCGGACGTGGCGGTGTTCTCACCTTCGCCACGGTCCTACCCAACCCTCTCCGGGCTCAACCCGGGGTTGACGGCCATGCGAACATACGTTCGTGACAAGCGACGGGAGTCCCTACGCTCGGTTTCGCCGGGCGCTCGAGACCGGCAACGAGCTGCTGGTCCTGGGGGCGGCCCGCGAGCTTCCGCAGATCGCGCTCGACGATGCGCTGCGCATCTGCCTGGTCCTGCGCGACGGCGACCCCGACCGCTACGAGCGGGCCGCCGTGCGTTGGCTCGGCCGCTTCGCCCTCGAGGCCCGCGCCGCCACGATCCCCGACCTCCGCACCGCCGCGGCGGCACTCGAGGCGCTGCCCACGCGTACCGCGGAGGCCATGGAACAGCTCCAGCGCCTGTGCGTCGCGCGCGGGATCGGGTGAACGCGCGCACGGTAGGCTCGACGCCGCGATGAGCGTCGGCGCGTGCATCGGCAACGTCGAGATCGCGCTGCGGCCCTACGTGAGCTCCGGGACGCTGCCGGGATACGTCGCCGCCGTGAGCGTCGCCGGCGAACGGCGCATCCACGCCGCTGGGGCGATGGCGATCGAGTCCGGCGCCGGCGCGATGACCGAGCAGACCCTGTTCCGAGTCGCCTCGCTGTCGAAGATCGTCGCCGCCGTGCTTGCGCTGGGCCTCGAACAGGACGGCGTGCTCGCGCTCGAGGACCCCGTCGGGCGCTGGCTGCCCGAGCTCGCCGAGCCGCGCGTGCTCCGCGATGTCTCAGGGCCGCTGGATGACACCGTGGCCGCGGCGCGCCCCATCCGCGTCCGGGACCTGCTCACCATGACCGCCGGGATGGGGCGCTTCGTGCCCGATGGCCCGCTGCACCGCGCGATGGTGGCGCAGGGCATGGAGTCCGGCGCGCTGCCGCCGGCGTTCTCCCACGACGAGTTCATGAAGCGCCTCGGAGCCGACCAGCTCGAGCCCGCTCAGCGAGCCGCCGCGCAGCGGTTCTTCGGCGAGCGATGGTCGTGGGGACTGGGGTGTCAGGTGAAGCTCAACGCGGGCGACACCGCGCTGGCCCCGGGCGGCTTTGGGTGGAACGGCGGGAAGGGCACCACCGCCTACGTCGATCGCTCACGCGGGCTCGCGGGCGTGCTGTTCACGCAGCGCGGGCTGACCGGCCCGCGGCCGACGGACTTCTTCGTCGCCTTCTGGGACGCGGTCTACCGCGGGCTCTGAGCGGCGGCCGCCGCCGTCGCCGGCTGCAGGCCGACGACGTGCTGAAGCCAGGCCGCGAACATCCGCCGCGCCTGCTGGGTCGTCTGGGCCTGATGGTCGCGCACCTCGTCGATGAGCCGCGGTAGCGCGCCGGGCCCGAGCAGCTGCTCCAGGCTGTCGGCGTAAGCCGGAACATCGCCCCACGAGGTGGCCAGCGCGGCGTCGATCTCGAGATGGAACTGCATCGCGTAGGCGTTGGCGACCACGAACGCCTGCTGCGGGTACGCGTCCGATTCGGCCAGACGGACCGCGCCTTCGGGGAGCTCGTAGGTGTCGGCGTGCCACTGCAGCGCCACGAACTCGCCGGGCAGCGTGCTGAACACCGGGTCGGTTCGCCCCGCCTCGGTGAGGCGGACCGGGAGCACGCCGACCTCCGCCGCCGGCCCGGGGTAGGCGCGCGCGCCGAGACTGGCGGCCAGCAGCTGGGCGCCCAGGCAGACGCCCCAGTAGGGCGTGCCCGCGCGCACGGCGTCGCCGATGAGTCGCTTCTCGGCCGCCAGCCAGGGCAGCCGATCGTCCTCGTAGGCCCCCATAGGGCCGCCCATGGCGATGATGGCCGCGTAGCCGCGCCAGTCCGGCAGCGCATCGCCCTCGTCGACCTCGATGCGATCCAGGTCCGCGCCCCAGGCCAGCAGCTCGTCCTCGAAGGCCGCGGGCGGCTCGCAGGCGATGTGCTGGAGGACGAGGACGGTGGCCATCGCCGGCAGCCTAACCCCTGGAAGGACCGGTGCGCGGCGCCCGCGCGTCACACCATGATCTTGCCGCCGGCGATGTCGAGGGTGACACCGGTGATCCACGCCGACGCGTCCGAGGCCAGGAACAGGGCCGCGGCGGCCACGTCCTCGGGCTGGCCGATCCGCCCCAGCGGAAACGACGCGCCCAGGTCGCGGCGCTGATCCTCGGTCGTCCACGCCCGCATGCGCTCGTTCTCCACGGCCGACGGCGCGATGCAGTTCACCCTGATTCCGTGCGGGCCCATTTCGGCGGCGAGGTGGCGCGTCAGCGCGATCACGCCCGCCTTGGCCGCCGCATAGGCGGCGTTGGAGCGGGCGGCCTGACGGGCCGCCGCCGACGACATGGTGATGATCGCGCCGCGCCGGCGCTCCATCATCGGTGGCAGGACGGCGCGGATGCAGGCAAACGCGGCGGTCAGGTCGGCGTCGACCACCTCGCGCCAGTGCGCCACGGTCTCCTCCGCGGTGGGTACCGGCATGCCGTTGCCGCCCGCGAACGCGGCGAGGATGTCGACCGGACCCAGACCCTCGGCGATCGTCGTCGCCGCGCGCTCCACGTCGGCGTCGACGGTGCAATCGGCGCGCACGGCCAGCGCGCGCCCGCCGGCCGACGCGATCGAGCCGGCGACCGCCGACAGCGCCTGCTCGTCGCGGCCGATGACGGCGACCGCGGCGCCGTTGGCGGCCAGCGCCCGGGCGGTCTGCGCACCGATGCCGCGCGAGCCGCCGGTCACGACGGCCACGCGGCCGTCGAGGTCCGGATAGGTGCCGGCCGCGGCCGGGGGAGTGCCTGTGGGCTGGAGCGCGCTCATTGGATGAACTCCGTGGCGATGGTCGGGCTGGCGTGGATGCAGATCAGACGGGCGTTGCCCGGACCCTGGTTGGTGAACCGGTGGGGCACCTCGGGCGGCGCGAGCACGATGTCGCCGGTGCGGGCGCGGGCCTGCCGGTCGCCGACCGCGAAGACGACGTCGCCTTCCAACACGATCCACGTCTCGTCGTAGGGGTGGCGGTGCAGGCGGGGGCCCGCGCCGGGCGGCTCGTCATCGAGGATCAGAGAGATCGTCGTGGGGCCGTAGCGGGCGCCCTCGAAGCGGCCCTTGGCCAGGCTGGCGGCGCTGATGACCCTCATCGCCGGTCCTCCTCTCGGTCGGCGGGGTGCGCGAACGGCGGCGGCCCGCCGATCGGACTGAGGTGCACGCCCGCGAGCCGCCAGCGATCCCCGTCGCGGACCGCGACGTGGGTGGCGCGGAACTCCCCGTTCACGGGGCGTCCCTGGAATTCCGCCTCCTGCACGTGGCGCCCGATCCGGATCGCGCAGTCGCCGTGGACGCGGGTCACCGCGTCCTCGAAGGCCAGGGCGATCGTGCGCAGGCCGCCGCCTCGGTAGCGATCGAGCCACTGCTGCTTGTCGAGCACGAAGCCGACGGGGCCGACGAGCATGAAGTCGTCGGTGGAGAGGGCGTCAAGGGTGGCGACGTCACCGTCGACCTCGGCACGAGTGACGGTGCGGTCGAGCTCAGCGAGGTCCTGGAGCGGGCTGGTGTGGGTGGGCATGTGCTGCCTCCTGTGTGTGGGTGCTCTGCGCTGTGACGAGCACAAGGATAGATATCTAATGATTAGATGTCAAATCCTTTGAAACCGCTGATAGGCTTGCGCCTCGATGCCCGCGCCTCGCACCCCGCCGATCGGACTGCATCTCTCCGCCGCCGCGCGTGTGGTCACCCGCGCCTTCGACGGTGCGCTGGCCGACGCCGGCGGCTCGATGCCGGTGTGGCTGGTGCTGCTCAATCTCAAGATGCGCCGGCAGGTCGCCAACCAGCGCGAGCTTGCCGCGGCGGTCGGCATCCGCGAGGCGACGCTCACCCATCACCTCAACGCGATGGAGTCGGATGGGTTGCTCACCCGCCGCCGCGACCCCGGCAACCGACGGGTGCACCTGGTGGAGCTGACCGATGCCGGTGAGGCGGCGTTTGCCCGACTGCGCGACGCGGCGCTGGCCTTCGACCGCCGGCTGCGCCACGGGATCAGCACCGAGGAGCTGGCGTCGTTCGAGGCCGTGCTCACACGCCTTGCCGCCAACGTCGCGCCGCTCGACGCCGATCGCGACGCCGGGACTTAACTGCGGGCGGCCCGCACGGCTCAAACTGCCGTGCGGGCCGCTGCCTGCGTCACCTCCGCCGGCTGCCCCGTCGCCGGCGTCACCCCTGGTGGGTGCCCCCGGGCCGGCGTCAGCCCCCGTACTGCGCCTGGCAGTTGGACAGCTTGGACGCGTCGGTCCCGGCCGCCGCGACGCACGAGGTCAGCTTCGAGGCCTTGTCCAACTGCTGGCTGGCTTGGCTGGAAACCGCAGCGCTCGCGCCGCTGGTGCTGAGCTGCTTCTTGGCCTGGTTGATGACCTGCTGGCTCTGCTGCATCCCCGTCTTGATCGCCTGGTTGGCGGTGTCGGTGCTCGGCTTGATGACGGCGAAGAAGACGACGAGGAAGATCGCGATGGAAGCGACCATGCCGACCGCCCACAGACGCCAGTTACCGGTGACAAGAACCATGATGTGTTTCTCCTTGGTGAAGTGAATGAATGTCAGTTGCCTGCTGTGGTCACGACGGCATCCGACCGCCGCGACCGTGTGCGTCCGCCCCCATCAGGCGGCTGAGTGTGCGAGTTGCGCCAGGGCCCCCTCCCAGTCGATCACCAGCTCGTGGTCGTCGCCGTCCGGCATCCGTTTGGCCGGCACGGTGTTGCCCGGATAGAGCAGCGGCACCGCCGCCGCCGGCACCGGGTTGCCCACCTGGATCTGGAACGGGGTCCGCCCGTCGGCCATGACCGTGAGCAAGAAGGCATACATGTCGTCGCCCTTGGGATTGCGCATCCCGAGCGGCTGGCTCTGGACGATGACCGCCTTGCACGGCGTGCCGAGCTCGAGGATCCGCGCCGCCGAGCCGGTGTTCGGATCGCCCGAGCGCGCCATCGTCACCGTCGGCGGCTCCTCGCCGAGGGAGAGGGCCACGCGGCTGTGGTCGTTGGCGTCGACCCGGACGGCGACGGTCACGGCCGGCGCCATCAGCTGCGGGAGGACCGTGGCGAGCACGGCCTGGCGGCACGTGGCGGCGTAGCGCGGCACGTTGTCCAGCGCCACCTCGACCGTGAACACGCACACGTGCGCGGGGTTGAAGTCCGCCCCGGTGCTCACCGAGGTCTGCTTGATGTCGGTGATGATGCCCCGCCCCAGCAGCCCCTCCTCCAGCAGCTCCTTGGGAACCGAGCCGGTGAGGTCGCGCATCTTGGTGAAAAGTCCCATCTGCCCCTTCTCTCTCTACGTCGTGGTTTCGATGCTGGGCAGCTTGAGGGGCCCCACCGAAGCGGCGCCAAAGGCCCGCCAAAGGCCCGCGGGCCCGGCGTTGGCGCCGGCCGCTTGTCCTGACCTGGCCCGGGGGCTAACGTGTCGCGCGGTGACCGGCGGGATCTGTCGTTTCGGGGTGTTGGGGCCGCTCGTGCTCGAGCGCGAGGGACGGCTTGTTCCGCTGCCCAGCGGCCGTCAACGGTCGCTGCTGGCGCTGCTGGCGCTGAGCGGCGGGACGCCGCTCTCGCGCGACCGGCTGATCGACGAGCTGTGGGGTGAGCGTCCCCCCGCCAGTGCCGTGTCCGCGTTGCACGTCCACCTGTCCAAGGTGCGCGGCCTGTTGGGCGGCGCGCTCGTGCTCGAGCCGGCCGGGTATGCGCTGGTGAGCGGCCAGTTCGAGCTCGACCTGTGGCAGTTCGAGGCGCTGCTGGCGCAGGCGCGCTCGGAGCCCGATCGCGCCGGGGACACGCTGCGCCAGGCACTGGCGATGTTCCGGGGCGAGCCGCTGTGCGACGTGGAGTCCGAGGGCAGCGTGGCCCAATGGCGGCGGGCGCTGGAGGAGAAGCGCCTGCAGGCGATCGAACTGCGTATCGACGCCGACCTGGTGGCCGGCCAGGCGGGCGAGCTGGTGGCCGAACTGGAGCGGCTGATCGCCGAGCATCCCTACGAGGAACGACTCTGGGGCCAGCTCATGCTGGCCCTGGCGCGCGCCGGCCGCCAGGCGGACGCGCTGGAGGCCTACCAGCGGGCGCGTCGCCTGTTCGCCGCCGAGCTGGGCTTGGAGCCGGGCGAGCCGCTGGCACGACTTCAGCAGCAGATCCTGGACCGCGACCCGCCCGTGGCCGCCGTGAGTGCGGCACCGGCGACACCCGCGGAGTCCGTGGCCGCCGCGCCGCCGGCGCGGCCGCGATCAGCTCTCCCGCGCCCGGTGTCACGGCTCATCGGCCGCGACCACGACCTCGAGGCACTCGATGAACTGATGGCCGACCCCGACGTCCGGCTCATCACCCTCACCGGACCCGGCGGCGTGGGCAAGACGCGGCTGCTGCTCGAGCTGGCCCGGCGCGCCGAGGCCGATCATGCCGACGGCGCCGCGTTCGTGCGTCTCGAGCAGCTCACCGATCCGGCGCTGGTGGCGGCGGAGATCGCCAGCGCACTGGGCCGGCGCGACGGCACCGACGGGCTGGGCGCCGACGGCCTGTCGGGCTACCTGCGCGACCGCGACCTGCTGCTGGCCATCGACAACTTCGAGCACCTCCTGGCCGCCGCCGCGCTCGTGGCCGAGCTGCTGGAGCTCGCCCCGCGCCTGCGTGTGCTCATCTCCAGCCGCACGCCGATGCGGATCCGCGGGGAGCAGACCTTCGAGGTGGAGCCGCTGGAGCTGCCGGCCGGCGACAGCGACCACGATCTGGCCGACAGCCCCGCGGTGCAGCTGTTCCTCCAGCGGGCGACCGCGGCCAACCGCAAGCTGGAGGTCGACGCCGCGGCGACCCGGGTCGTGGCACGGATCTGCCGCGCGCTCGACGGGTTGCCGCTGGCCATCGAGCTCGCCGCCTCCCGGTCTCACTCGCTCGGACCGGCGCAGATCGCCGAGCAGCTGGCCCAGCCGCTGGGCATCGGCGAGCGCGCGCTGCGCGACCTCCCCGATCGCCAGCAGTCGCTGCAGGCGGCCATTCGCTGGAGCTATGACCTGCTCACGCCCGGGGCCCGGCAGGCGCTGCGCCACGCCTCGGTGTTCCGCGGGGGCTTCACCGCGGCGGCGCTGGGCGCCGTCACGGGCGATGCGGTGGGCGCCGCGATCGACGAGCTGCTCGAGGCCAACCTGGTGCGCCGACAGGCCGAAGGGCGCGGCGAACTGCTCGAGCTCGTCCGTGCCTTCGGCTCAGAGGAGCTGCGCGCGGCCGGCGAGGACGCGGAGGCGCGGGCTCGGCACCGTGGCTTCTTCGCCGGGTTGGTGACGCCGGCCATCGAGGCGTTCGACGGCGGCGAGGCGCCGGGCGAACTCGCCGCGTCGATGCTCGCCGATCACGCCAACGTGCGCGAGGCCGCCGAGGACGCCATCGCCGCGGGCGACCAGGAGCTGGCGGTCACGCTCGCCCTCGGCTGTCGGCCCATGTGGCTGGCCGGGATGCTGCGCCAGGAGGCCCAGGAGCTGGCCGAGCGGCTGCTGGACCGCTTCGCGATCCCCGGCGACCAGGAGGTGGCGCTGGTGCGCGCCGTGGCCTACCTGGACTACAGCCCCACGGCCAAGGCCTGGCACCGGCGGTTGGCGTCGGTGGCCGCTCGGATCGGCGACCACGAGGCGCTCGCCATGGCCACCGGCAACCTCTTCGGACAGGCGCTCAACGCTCGGGACATCGACGAGATGCGGCGGCTGCGCCCCGACCTGCTCGCGCTGCTCACGCCCGACTCGAGCGCCCGCGCGCGGGGGTGGACCCACTACTTCCTGGCGCTCGCCGCCTATGTCGACGGGACGCTGGATGACTCCTGTGAGCATGCTGAGCGCAGCGTCAGGCTGGCCTCGGAGATCGGCCACGAGGTCATGCTGGCCAGTGCCGTGGGAGCGCGGCTGCTCAGCCAGTCCGCGCGCGACGGCGTCATCGCCCAGCCGGCGCTGTTGGAGACCCTCGAGCTGATGCGCCCGCCCAGCGTGCAGCCGCTGGCCGCCTTCGCGCTGTGGCTCGTCGCCCGCTACGCCGCAGACGTCGCGCCCGAGACCGCCGGCGGGTGGCTGGCGCACTCCGACCGGATCGTGGCCGCAATCGATTCCCAGCTGTGGCCCGAGCGCGTGCTGCGCGACGAGACGCTCGCCGTGCTGAGAATCAGCGACCTGGGCCCGCTGCTGGAGTCAACCCCGCCGCTGGACCACGTGACGGCTCACGCCGAGGCGATCGCCTGGGTGGCCGGGCGCAACGCCGCCGAAACGGCGACGAGGACGCCCTCGCGCACCCTCTCGCACGCCGCCACGTAGGCGGCGAACTCACGCTCGAACACGGTCCAGTCGATCGAGGGCCCATCCGAGCTGCCGCCGGGCGGGGTGAAGTCATCGGGCCCGCTGCCGCGCCGCCACGGATCGTCGTCGTCAGGTCCATCCGGGTCGCGCCAGTGCACGAGGACGCGCGACCAGCAGGCGATCGAGATCAGCGCAGCCAGCGCCACGATCGGCGCGATGACATCGACGGGCGGCTCGTGGTTGGTGATCCCCGCCGCGAGACCGGCCAGACCGAAGGGCAGCACCAGCGCGAAGACGATGCCGACGCGGAGGGTGGTGACGAGTGACTTGTCCACGTCACACTGCTTTCTGAACTGTGAGCGGCATGAGGGCGGTCGAGCGTAAACGGTTTGCGGTGGTCGCGCCAGTGTCGATTTGACACCGGGGCTGTCCCCTCTTTATCGGCCGCGCGGCCCCGGGCTTGATCCGCCACCCGTGACCCGCGACGATCACATGATGACCTCGCGAACGCCGAGCGAGCCGATCCGGGCACGCCCGCCGGAGCGCGGCGCCACGGCGCCACGGCTGCCCCGCGGTGGCGCTCGAGGCGGCCCGGGCAGCGAGCTGTCGGGCCTGATGGCGGCGGCCGGCAACCGCGCGGTTGCGCGGCTGGTGCGCACGCTGCAGCGCGACGACTACACCAAGCCGGTCAGCAACGTCAAGGGCACTGGAATCACGCGGCTGGAGGTGCACAACCTCACCTACGGGATCGACGAGTTCCAGGCCTCCTATCCCAAGGGCGCCAGCGACGAGAAGAACAAGACCGCGGAATCGCCCAGCCACATGGCGGTGGTCCTCGTGCCTGACAACCCGCTCGATCTCGAGCAGCCGGTGCAGGTCATCCTCCACTTCCACGGCTGGGGCTTTCGTGGGGGCGATCCGTACGCCGGTTATCTGGTTGCCAAGAAGGGCGGCAAGATGCCCGAAGGGTCGGTGCGCGACGTCGATCAGGAGCATTGGGAGCAGCAGATGTCGAGCCTGGCGGGCAACGGTCCGCAGGTGGTGGCGATCCTCGCCCAAGGTCGCGGTCAGTCGGACTTCGGCAGGTTCCCGACGTTCGAGTACGTCCGCGACGTGCTCAAGAAGTCCGGCCGGACCGACCTGGACACGCTCGCCGAGAGCGCGAACTACTCGGTGATCCTGTCCGCGCACAGCGGAGGCGGGAGCACCAAGATCGTGCCGATCCTGGGCGCCAAGGAGGGCGAGACGAGGGATCGCTCGGCGCTGCCCGCCCAGGCGGAATCGGCGACGGACAAGCGGGTGGTCAACAAGCTGCAGCCGGTCGACCTCGTCGTGCTCTACGAGGCGCTCAACGGCGACTTCGACACGCTCGAGCTGTTCGACTGGATCAAGCGGCAGATCGGCCGGCTGGCCTCGCAGCTCGATGCCTCGCCGGACAAGGCCCTGGCCGCCACGCCCGTGTTCCGCGGCTACTACGGCGGACGGGGGGATACCGGATATCGCGAGCAGTACCGCTGGCTGGCGTGCATGATCAAGGAGGAGATCCAAGCGCGCGTGCCGCCCGCCTACCAGCAGGCCGTCGCCGATCGCTTCCGCGTCATCGAGGTGCAGGGGCCGCTCATCGACCCGCCCCCGAAGAAGAAGGGCGCCCCCACGCGCCAGAACGTCGAGCACGAGCAGGTCATGAGCGGTCTCGGCGCCGCCAACGCCGGCTCCATCGCGGACGCGTTGCGTGCCTCGCGCGACCCCACGGTCGACCGCGGCCAGGCCGTGGTGCCCGACGACGCCGAGTGCAAGCAGCTCAGGCAACGGGCGAGACAGCGTGAGGAGGCACGGGCCAAAGCGGCGAGGGAGGCCAAGGAGAAGGCCGAGCAGAAGGCCAGGGAGAAGGCCGGGGCGCCAAAGTGATCACGCGGCTCCGGCCGATCCCTGGCGGACGGTCTCGACCAGGCCGGTGACCACGTCGTAGACGTGCCCCGAGACCGCGATCCGGGGCGAGATCTGCGGGGCGTGGCGGACGCGCTCGACGTCCCGAGCGACGGTCGCCGCCGGGTCCACGACGGCGTGCTCGCGCAGGCTGTCCTGATCTGCGCCGATGCGCTCGGCGTAGCGCTGGCGGAAGCCGTCGTCGGCCAGCGCCCCGGTCCCGCACTGGGTGTGGTGGATGACGGCGACCTCGAACAGCGGGCCGTCGGGCAGCACGCTCTCGGTGATCTGGCCGATGAAGGCGATGTCGTTGATCACCTCCGGGCTGACGCGGCCCCCGACGTTGCGCACGACGATCGCGTCGCTGAGGCCGAGCCCGAGGATATGGGCGGGGTCGACTCGCGGGTCAAGGCAGGCGATCACGAACAGGCGCAACGCCGGGAAGACGACGGCCCCCTCGTGGCCGCCGGCGGCGGCGAACGCGCGGTTGCGTGCCAGCGCGGTGTCAAGGCCGGCCGCGGGCGCGGCCGCGGCGTCGGTGGGGGTGAGGATCTGGTGGCTCATGGTGGGCGGGTCCTTGTCTGTGGTGGGGTCAGCTGTGGGCAGGCGCGGCCTGGGTCTGAGCCGAGCCGACGGCCGGCAGGTCCGGCGCGTCATCGGCCGTGCCGCGGGTCGGGTGGGCGGGGAGCAGCGCCAGCGCCATCAGCGCGCCGGCGACGGCGACACCGGCAGCCAGGTAGTTGGCGGTGACGAAGCCGTGGAAGAAGGCCGCGGAGGCGGCGTCGTGGATCGCGGCAGCGGCCGCGTGATGACCGGCTCGTCCGAGCTCACCCGCGACGCCGAGCGCGGCGCCGACCGACGCGTGCGCGCTCCGGGCGACGGTGGCCGGGAGCCCGGTGGGGAGCGCGCCGCTGAGCCGGCTGGCGTACAGCGAGGCGTAGACGCTGCCGATCACGGCCACCCCCAGGGTGCCGCCGAGCAGGCGCGTCGTGTCGTTGACGGCCGAGCCGATGCCCGCCTTGGCCTTGGGGACGACGCCCATGATCGCCTCGGTGGCGGGCGCGCTGGTCAGGCCCATCCCGGTGCCCAGCACCACCATCTGGGCCGCGATCGTCGCGTACCCGGTGCTCACCGAGGTGGACGCCACCCAGAGGTAGAACGCCCCCATCGCGAGCAGCCCCGAGGCGACGATGAGCTTGGTCCCCACGCGCACCGCGAGCTTGGCGCCGACGATCGAGGCGATGGCGACGCACGACGCGACCGGCAGGAGGCGGATGCCGGTGGACAGCGGTCCGTAGCCCTTGAGGAACTGGAAGTACTGGGTGACGAGGAAGATGAACCCGGACAGAGCGAAGAACGAGATCGCCACCGAGGCGCTGGCCGCTGTGAAGCGCGGGTTGCCGAACAGGCTGAGATCGAGCATGGGGTGCTCGGTGCGCCGCTCCCAGGTCACGAAGGCGACGGCGAGCGCGGCGGTGATCACGAAGCTGATGAGCGTGCGGGTGCTTCCCCAACCGTGGCTGGGGGCCTCGATGATGGTGTAGACGAGCAGCGCGACGGTGGCGGTGGAGAGGGCGAACCCGGCGCGGTCGACCTCGGGTGCATGCGGGTCGCGCGAGGTGGGGACGTAGCGGGCGACGAGGACGCCGGCCAGGACCGCGACGGGGGTCATCGCGAAGAAGATGCTGCGCCAGTCGGAGAGCTGAAGCAGCCAGCCGCCGGCGATCGGTCCCAGCGCGATGGCCGCGCCGGTGATCGCGCCCCACAGGCCGATGGCGCGAGCGCGCTCGCCTCGCTCGGTGAACACGTTGGTGATGAGCGAGAGGGTGGAGGGGAACACCATCGCCGACCCGACGCCCATCACCGCGCGGGCGACGATGAGCTGGCCGGGGCTGTCGGTGAGCCCGCCGGCGAGGCTGGCCAGGCCGAAGACCGAGAGCCCCGCGAGGAGCATCCCCTTGCGCCCGAAGCGATCGGAGAGGCTGCCGGCGGCGAGGACCGATGCGGCGAACAGCAGGTTGTAGGCGTCGACCACCCATTGCAGCTGTGAGTTGGAGGCATGGAGCTCGCGGACCAGGCTGGGCAGCGCGACGTTGACGATCGTCGTGTCGACGTTGATGGCGAACGCGGCCAGCAACAGCGAGGTGAGGATCAGAGGCTTGTGTTTCATCGCTCCTCCTTCGGCGAGGGCGGGGTCGGGCGGTTTCAGCGACGCAGTTCTAAACCATTAAGACAAGAAAGTCAAGTTAGAGTTACAGAAACTAAAGTTACTGCTAGAGTCCGTCCAGCGATGAGGTCCTATGACGAGTACTGCGCGCTGGCCAAATCGCTCGACGTGGTGGGCGATCGCTGGACGCTGCTGATCGTGCGCGAGCTCGAGCTGCGCGGGGCCTGCCGCTACACCGATCTGCGCAATGGCCTGCCCGGGATCGCCACCAACCTGCTGGCCGATCGGCTGCGCGAGCTCGAGCAGGAGGGGCTGGTCGTGCGCGAGGAGGCGCCGCCGCCGATCGCCACGACTCTGTTTCGGCTGACCCCCCGGGGCGCGGAGCTGCGGCCCGTGCTCGAGAGCCTCGTGCGCTGGGGCATGCCTCTGATGACGGAGGACAACACGGGCGACACCGTGCGCAGCCACTGGCTCGCGTGGGCGATCGAGCTGATCCTCACCGATCGCCAACCCGAGGCGGCGCCGCTGACCGTCGAGGTGCGGACCGGCGAGCAGCCGATCGTGGTGCAGACGCGCGACGGCAAGCTGGTGACCCGGCTCGGTGCGGCGGCGGATGCGAGCGCCGACGCGACGATCACCGGCGAGGCGCGTCCGGTGATGGGGTTGCTGCTGGGGCTGCTGACGGTGCGCGACGCCAAGGCCGTCGGCGTCAGCTTTGTGGGCGACCCGGCGATCCTCGAGCGGATCGGCGCCGACCGGGCGGTGAGCCCGGCCTAGGTGCAGTTCCCATGGCGGCGGCGGCGGCCGCGAGCTCAGTCGGGCCCGAGGACGTCGCGGGCGCGCAGCTCACCGAGGACGTACTCCACCGCAGCATCGGGGGCGGTGAGCGTGGTCTCGATGTGGACCTCGGGGTCGGCCGGAGGCTCATACGGGGAGTCGATCCCGGTGAACCGCTCGATCTCCCCGCGCCGCGCCCGCTCGTATTGCCCCTTGGGATCGCGCGCCTCGGCCTCGCTGAGCGGCGTGTCGACGAACACCTCGATGAACTCGCCGTCGTCGAATAGCTCGCGCGCCATCCGGCGCTCATGCTCGAAGGGCGAGATGAGCGCGGCGATGACGATCAGGCCGGCATCCACCAACAGCCTCGAGACCTCGGCGGTGCGGCGAATGTTCTCGGCGCGCTCCGCGTCGGAGAAGCCCAGGTCGCTGTTGAGCCCGCCCCGGACGTTGTCGCCGTCCAGGACATAGGTGTGACAGCCCAGAGCGTGCAGCCGGCAATCCAGCAGGTTGGCGATGGTCGACTTGCCTGCGGCCGGGAGCCCGGTCAGCCAGACCACGCAGGGCCGCTGCCCCTTCAGCCGAGCGCGAGCGGCCTTGTCGATCGCGATCCGCTGGGGAGGACACTCCTCGCGCCGCGCCTCGCGGGCTGAGATCCGGATGGCCATCGCGCACTGGACGATATTGAAGTTGCGTTAGCGCGGCATTAGCGGCGTGAGAGTCGTGCAGCGGTCGGGTTGGCCGAGGTCCGCGAGAGACGCGCCGCCCGCGGGCCGCTTGTGACGAATGTCACACCATCGCGGCCGCCCGTGTGATCTGCTGTGTGTAGGGCAATCTCAAGGGGCTTGAGGTGACTGCGACGATGCGTCCACGGCGGGGGCCGGCGTTTCGCGATGAGACGCCGAGGGGAAGACGCGCCCTGCGCGGCGCGCTCGTCTGGCTGGCGGCAGCGATCGTGGCCGCATACGGGTCGGTCGAGGTCGCGGTCCACGTGTCCTCGATCGCGTTGCGGATCGTCGGCGCGCTGCTGCTCGGAGGGGTCGCGCTGGTGGCCCTGATGCTCGCGTCCGACAGCGCCGAGCGGTGCCTGACCGGGCCCTACCGCGGGTGGCGCCGATGGCTGTACTGGTTCTCGGTGTCGGTGGTCGCGCTGGCCGTCGTCGTCGTGATCGGCATCCCCCTCACCTTCGTGTTCAACGAGGAGCACGGATTCTTCGTCGTGGTCCGCGATCTCGTGGTCGACGTCCTCGTCGGAGCGCTCGCCGGGGCGCTGGCCGAAGTGGTGATCATGGGGTTCGGCGCGGCGTTCGGCGCCTGCTTGCACGGGCTGCAGTCGCATCTCGGGCTCCACAAGCGCGCCGATCGCTGGCGTCCGCCGCACGCTTCGGAAAGGTGGCCATGGGGGCATGTGTGGCGAGGCGCGTGGCTCGGGGCGGGCGGCCTGCTCCTGAGCGCGGTGTGCACCGCGGTCATCACCGCGGTCACGACGAACCATTCGGGCGGCGCCGAGGGCCCGACCACCGTGGCCCACGGATTCCTCACCGTCGTGCTGCCGCTGCTCTCCTGGTTCGCGGGGGCGCGCATCGGGTGGTTGCTGTTCACGCTGACCCGCGGCCGCCGCCGCAAGACCGCCGATGTTGCGCCCCATCCGCGCCTGCGCCACGGGACGCACGCCACGGCGCTCGGCGTGTGCCTGATCGTGGGGTGGGTTGCTTTTGCCGCCGGCGGTCTGCAGAGCAGTACCGCTCACAGCCTGTGGTCAGGATCTCGGGTCAAGGACCTTCCCACCGTGCCGGTCACCGATCAGCAATGGAGCGAGCAGTCGCCGTACGTTGCTGAGCGGTTCGAGCCACAGTTCTGGCTCACGCGTGACGAGCCCTGGAGCCCGACCTCTGTCACCTGGTACGTGCACCAGGCGGGTGCCCCGGTCACGTCCGCCGCCTGCGGATCAGCCGGCTGTTACGAGATCCGTCGGCCGGGCTGCGACGTCGCCCACCTCCCGCCCGGCTGTGCGCCGAGCGGGGCGGCCGACCCCGCCCTGTACTACCGCTATGTCGACGGCAACGCGCTCGGGGTCACGGATGCGGCCGCCGGTGAGTCGTGGCGGCTGATCCAGTACTGGATCTTCTACAACTACGACTCGCTGGACGCAGGCGCCGTCACGCAGTGGCATCAGTCCGATTGGGAACAGGTCTCGGTCCTCGTGCAGCGCGGCGGTTCGGCGATCAGGCCGCGCGAGGTCGCGTTCAGCGAGCACTGCTACGGCGCGGTGCTGCCGGCGGCGCGCGTGCGATGGGACGGGACGCACCCCAAGGTCTACGTGGGCACGGGGTCCCACGCCAACTACCCGCGCCCCGTGAGCGTGCCGGTCCGCGAGGTGCGCTGCTTCCTCGGGGTCCAGCCGCGCTACTTCGGCGTGGCCAGTCTGTTCCTGTCGCCGGCATTCGATGGGGCGAGCATCGAGCTGCCGTTGATGTACGTCCTCGGCTTGCGCGATCACACCGCCAAGGGGAGACCTCTGCCTCCGCTTCCGCTCGTGTCGATTGCCAGCACGTCCCGCATCGCCACGTTCGCGGGCTACTGGGGTGTGGACAACAACATCACCGTGGGCGCCAGCCCCCGGGTGAGGTCCGGCGCCGGGCCACCGGCCCCACCGAATCAAGCGCCGTGGAACAACCCGTTCTGCGCCATGCTGCTGAGCTCGAGTTGGCTCAGCCCGGGCCACCGTGTGTCCGAGCCGGGCGTGGTGTGCCGGTGAGGCCAGCGTGTCGACGCTGACTGAACACCCACCCGCCCAGGCCCGCGTTCATTCGCGGGACGCCATCAGGACGTGGGGCTATCTACGGCTGACGATGATCGGAGTCGTCGTCGGGCTCGGGGTCGCGGTCCTGTACGAGCATTTCCACGCGCCCCACCACTGCTGGCAGACCTCGATCAGCGCCTACTACTACACGCCCGCGCGCGGGTATTTCGTCGGCGCCCTGACGGCGATCGCCGTCTGCATGGTGTGTCTGCGCGGCAATACCGAGCTCGAGGACGTGCTCCTCAACCTCGGTGGCATGCTGGCCCCGATCGTCGCGTTCGTGCCGACCCCGGACGCGGGCGGGTGCACCTCGGCGAGGTCCGCCCTGGAGAGCACCCCGGCCAACGTCGCCAACAACGTCACGGCGCTCCTGGTCGTCGGCCTGCTCGCCCTCGTCTTCGCCGCCTGGCGGGCACGCCGCGGGGAGCGAAAGCCGCGGATCGGCTTCGTGGCCGCGGTGCTCGTGTGGCTGGTCACGGCCGTCGTCTTCGAGGCCGACCGTCACTTCTTCATTCACACCGCCCACTATGCGGCTGCCGTTCTGCTGTTCGCCTGCATCGTCGCGGTGGTGGTGGTCAACGCGTTGGATTTCAAGGACCGCGGCGAGGCACGGGACCGCGGCAACCCGACGGATCGTGGCAAGCGCAAGAGCGTCCGTAACCGCTACATGCTGATCGCCGCGCTCATGGGCGTCGCGCTCGGCGGCCTCCTCATCGCGGAGGCCGCCGGTTACGCGTATTGGCTGATCGTCCTCGAGACGGCCCTGCTCGTGCTCTTCGGTGCCTTCTGGGTCATCCAGACCGTCGAGCTCTGGGGCCACGGTCTCCGGGGCGACTGACTGGTCAGCCGGCGGCCATCGGCGGACCGACGACCTGAGTGCCGAGCCGGATCTGCTCGGCCATCACCGTGGGAACGTCGAAGGGGACGGCGCCCAGCCCAGCGAGGTGTCGCTCGCCGTCGATTTCGAACCATGCCTCGCCCTCGAGGATGTGAAAGACCTCGTCCTCGCGTGTGTGGATGTGGCGGGGCGGACTGAACCCCTCGGGCATCGTGGCCTGGAACACCGACAGCTTGCCGCCGGAACGTCCAGCGGGCACGAGGAACTCCCACAGGGAGTTGCCGTACCAGCGGGCCTCGCCCTGGAGTGAGAGGTACGGTTGCTCGACGTGGTTGGTGTCGGCGCTGGGCCGATCAATGGTCTGGGTGTGATGGAGATTGGTCATGGCGCGCATCCTCGGGGCGCTATGAGCCCCCGGCGAATGATTCGATCCACATCGAATCGAGATCTGAGAGGAGTTGCCCGAGCATGGAGATGAACACACCGCGGCTGCCGTCGACCCGGGTCCTGGTCACCGGTGGCACGAGCGGCCTTGGCCTGGCGATGGCGACCGCGCTGGCCGGCGCGGGCGCCCGGGTGGTGCTCACCAGTCGTGATCGGGCGCGCGCCGAGGAGGCGGCCGCCGCGATCGGCGCCGAGGGTCTCGCGATGGACGTCCGCGACGCGCCGGCGGTCGAGGCGGGTGTGCAGGCGGCGTACGAGCGGCTCGGCGGGGTGGACGTGCTGGTCTGCAACGCCGGGATCGGGATGAGGAGCGTCAACCCGCGCTTCATGACCGATCCCGAGTCGTTCTGGCAGGTCTCGCCGGACGGCTTCCGCGATGTCGTCGAGACGAAGATCACCGGGACGTTTCTGGTGAGCCGTGCGGTCGCGCCGCGGATGCTCGACGCCGGTGACGGCCGGATCGTGGTCATCTCGATGAACACGCAGACGATGACCCGGCCGGGGTTCGTGCCCTACGGGCCCTCCGGCGCCGGGGTGGAGGCGCTCGCGCGGGTGATGGCGGCCGACCTCGAGGGCACCCGGGTGACCGTGAACATCCTGCTCCCGGGCGGTGCCACCGCGACGGGCATGGTTCCCGATGAGATCTCGGCCGAGGTCCGAGAGCGCCTCCTTGACCCCGCGATCATGGGGCCGCCGATCGTGTGGCTGTGCTCGCCGGAGGCCGCCGGAGTTCACAACCAGCGGATCGTCGCCACCGAGTTCGACAGCGCGGGGATGTCGTGATGACCAGCGCCGAGCTTCACGGTGAGGACCGACCGGCGGTGGCGTTCGTGGGGCTCGGGAACATGGGGTGGCACATGGCCGGCCACCTCGTCGCCGCCGGGCTGCCGCTGGTGGCCATCGACACCGACGGCGAGCGCCGGGCTCGGTTCGTCGCCGAGGTCGGGGGGACCGAGTTGCGCGACCCGGGTCAGCTGGCCGCGATCCGCGCGGTGGTGCTGATGCTGCCCAACGGCGCGATCGTCCGCGAGGCCCTGCTCGGCGCAGATGGCCTGGTCCCGGGGTTACGGCCCGGCACCACGATCATCGACATGAGCTCCTCGGCCCCTGCGGACACGCGCGCGCTGGCCGGCGACCTCGCCGAGCACGGGCTGGCGGTCGTCGACGCACCGGTGTCCGGCGGGGTCTCCCGTGCCGCCGACGGCACGCTCACGATCATGCTCGGGGCCGACGACGAGCAGGCGGCATCGCTTGCCGAGAGGGTGGTCGGGCCGCTCAGCCGTGACATCGTGCGCACGGGTGGCGTGGGCACCGGCCATGCCATGAAGGCGCTCAACAACTTCGTCGCCGGCACGAGCTTCGTCGCCACCTCCGAGGCCCTCATCGCCGGTCAGCGCTGGGGACTCACGCCCGAGGTGATGGTACGGGTGATCAACACCTCCACCGGGCGCAGCTTCAGCTCTGAGAACGTCATGCCGACGGTGCTCTCCGGCGAGTTCTTCACCGGGTTCGCGCTCGGGCTGCTCAGCAAGGATGTCGGGATCGCGCAGGGCGTCTTTGCGCAGGCCGGCGTTGAGTCGGAGATATGCGACGCGGTCCGTGACCGCCTCGCCGCTGCCGAGTCAGCGCTGGGCGGCGGTGCTGACCACGCGCGGGCCTACCAACACTGGCTCACTGCGCCGACCAGAAGCGCCCGAGACAGGGCGGCGCGTCCAGGATCCGCACGATGAAGGCCACCTCGGCGAGCACGCCGTGCTCGTCCATGGCGAGGATCTCGATCGCCTCCTGTTCGCGTGCGACCGTTCCGTCCTCGGTGTCGTAGAGCACCGTCACGAAGGTGCTATGGGTCCAGGCGGTCGGCTGCGGCGCCTCGTCGAGGGCGTCCAGGGGCGATTCGGCCTCGGCCGATTCGGCATCGACCATGAAGCGGACGACGCCGTGATCGCCGAGCACGAAGCGGTGGGGTGTGAGCACGAAGTCGCTGTGCTGCGCCTCGGCGAAGCGGGCGACGGTCCAGTCCTTGGCAACCTCCACCACGTATTCGAGGGATGCCAGCCCAGATGTCATCGGTCGTCTCCTTGGTCAGATCGTCGGCGGCGCGCGCGTTCGCGCAGCTGCCGGGGGACGCGATCTATGTTGCGACGCCGGGCCCGCGATGTCGCTCGGCGCCCTATCCCAGGGTTTTGACCTAGGACCCCTGGCGGAGCGCCGCCGGCAACTCCTCACGGGAGGAGACATCGAGCTTGCGGTAGATGTTGCGCAGGTGCCACTGCACGGCCTTGACCGTCACGAACTGGCGCTGGGCGATCTCTCGGTTGGTGAGTCCCTGGGCCGCCAGCAGCGCGACGCGATCCTCGCCGGCGGTGAGTGACTCCGGCCCTGACAGCAGGCGCCGGTCACGACGAGGCCGCGCGCCCGCGGCGATCAGCTCCTGATGGGCCCGGTCCGCCAGCCCGCTGGCGCCGAGGCGCGCCGTCTCGTCAAGCGCGGCGCGCAGCCGATCGCGAGCCTCGGTGCGCACACCCTGATGCCGGAGGGCGACGCCCAGCTCGAGGACGGCGCGGGCGTGGTCGAGCCGTGCTTCGGTCGGCTCGAGGGTCGCCACCGCATCACG
Source organism: uncultured Actinomycetota bacterium (assembly GCA_963708835.1). GTDB lineage: Bacteria > Actinomycetota > Thermoleophilia > Solirubrobacterales > Solirubrobacteraceae > Palsa-465. The sequence goes on from CAVPUB010000007.1 coordinate 2,009,445, forward strand.
CAGCAACTCGACTCGCTCGGCCCCGCCGGTGACGAGCCCCAGGGTCCTCAGCGACGCGCCGACGGCCTCGGCGACGCCGAACCTGCGCGCGTCGGCCAGCTCCTCGGTGGCGACGGCGACCGCTTCGTCGCCGCGGTCCAGCGCGGCGAGGGCCTGGGCTCGCGCCGCGCGCCAGTCACAGCAGTACGGGTTGGCGATGGTCGCCGAGACCAGCTCGCCGGCCGCGGTGGCCTCGCGCAGCGCCGCGGTGGGCACCCCGCGCGCGAGATGGAAGTGAGCAAGCGAGGTGCGCAGGAGCGCGACCGGGAGCGTGGGGGCGGTGCCGGTGGGCGGCCCGAAGCGATCGACGAGCTCGTCGGCGTCGTCCAGCGCCCCACGGGCCACCAGCGCGTCGAGCAGATGGGCGACGCACCAGGCGACCCCGGGCTCGCCGCTGCCGACCTCGAACAGGTCCAATGCCAGTCGCGCGTCCGCCTCGGCGCCCCGGATGTCGCCGAGTCGCAGGCGCGCCTTCGAGGCCATCGTCGACTGCCACGCCACGGCGAGTCGGTTGCTCCGGCGCGCCGCGGCCGAGATGCTCTCGCTGTACACCTGGCCCGCCCGGGAGAGCGCCCCGGCGTAGATGAAGGCGTTCCCGATCGCGCCGACGAGCACGCTGTGAGGAGCATCGAGTCCCTGGGAGGCGTGCGCGCGCTCGGCGAGGGCGATCGCGTCGCGCGCCGGGCCTCGTGACGCGGCGATCGCCACGGCGAGCGGAGCCAGGATCGCCGGGGGGAGAGCTTCGCCGCGGTCCAGCTCGGCGAGGCGCCGCTGCCAGAACGGGGCGGCCAGCGCGGTGCAGGTGAACTCGTGGAACGCCATCGCCAGCATCTCCGCCTCCAGCGCGACGGCTTCCGTGTCGTCGATGGGGATGCCGCCGGTCAATGTCTCGTGGAAGATCTCCACCGACCCGCGGAACTCGCCGCATGAGGCCAGGGCGCGGCCGAGATCGAGCGCGATCGTCGTCCGCTGCGCCGGATCGCGGGCCAGCGCGAGCGCCTGCCGCAGGTGCGCGTCGAAATCGTCACGCCGGCGGTCGGCCGCCTCCTCGAGGCCGAGCTCGTGGAGCACGCCGGCCCGCTCATGGCTCGGCGGCGGCTCATCCACCGCCCGCCGGAGATACGCGATCGCTGCGTCCGCGGCCCCGCGCGCGTCGGCGTCCCGGGCGGCCCTGCGGAGAATCGCCAGGCGCTCGGGATCGCCCGCTCCCGGCAGGGGGAGCAGGTGGCGGGCCACCCGCTCGCTCTCGGCGCCGCGGTCGGTCATGAGGGCGGCGGCGCGCACATGGAGGTCTTGGCGCTGCAGCGACGGGATCTGGCTATAGACCGCGCTCCGGACCACCGGGTGCACGAAGTCCAGCTCGCGCTCGGCGGCCAGCACGTTGATCGCGACGAGCGATTCGACCGCCGCGCTCGCCACCCCGCGCTCGAGTCCGGTGAGGCCGACGACGTCGTCGAGCGACACCGCCGGTCCGAGCACCGCAACCGCGCGGGCGACGTCGGTCGCCTCATCGTCCAGCGCACGGAGCCGGCGGCGGATCGCCCGGGCCACGCGCTCGGACCCGAAGGCCAGCACTCGGCCGGCGTCGGCCGCGGAGCCGGCGAGCTGTTCGGCGGCGAGCTCGGCCACCAGCTCGCCCAACAGGAACGGGTTGCCGCCCGTGGCCGTGTGGCAGGCGGCGGCGAAGTCGTCGGCCGCATCCGGGATCCGCGCACGGACCACGGTGCCGGCCGCCTCGGGGGAGAGGGGAGCGGGCCGGATGACCTCTGCCCCGGATGCGGCCAGCGCGTCGAGCAGGTCCTGATCGGCACCGGGCTCGTCGGGCCGGGCGGCGCACACCATCAACACCGGGAGCTCGGTCACGCGGTCGGCCATGAACGTCAGCCATCGCAACGACGCGGTGTCGGCCCAGTGCAGATCGTCGGCGAGCAGGACGACAGGCTGCTCGGTCGCCAGCTCCGCCACCAGCCAGTACAGACCGTGCAGACGTGAGAAGACGTCGGGCTCGGTGTGCGGGTCGGCCGCCGTGGCGCCGAAGATCGCCGCCACCTGCTCGGGCATCCCCGCCAACAGCTCCGGCATCTCTGCCGTGGTGCGCTCGAGCAGCCCCCGCACGAGCCCGAACGCGAACGCGCGGTCCAGCTCCGATCCCCGCGCGCGCAGCACCCTCATGCCGCTGGCGTCGCCAAGCTGCGCCGCAAGATGCAGCAGCCGCGTCTTGCCAACCCCGGCCTCGCCCTCGATGAGGATGACACCGCCGGTTCCGCTCGGGGTCTGGTCGACCGCCCAGCTCAGCAGTCCCTGCTCGTCGTCGCGCTCCAGGAGCGCCCCTTGGCCATCCGGTCCCACCCGCATTGCCCCTGGACTCTTTCACGTCTGGAGTGCGCCGCGTCCGGCGCGACGGGTTTACGGTCCGGCCTGGAGCGGCTTGGCGCCTCCGCGGAGGTACCAGGTGGCGTGGTCGATGCTCCACGAGCCGGCGGTGACGGTGGCGGAGACGACGTTGTGGCGGGCGGGGAGCACCAGTGGCGATCGCGAGAGCTGCCCGCAGCCTGAGGAGCACTTGATCGGCCACGACACCTTGGTCACGTCGTCGGGGACGATGCTGTACTCAAGCTGAGAGCCCGCACCCTCAATCAGGCCGAAGGGGATCTGCACCCCGGGCGTGAAGGTCTGGGACTGCGTCGTCTCACCGGAGCCCTTCCCCGTTGACCAGACCTCGGCAACGTATCGGCGGTCCGGCGGCCGGGCACCAGGATTGACTGCGCTCAGCGTCATGAACACCATCGTGTGGCCGGTATCGAGAACGACGCGCGTCAGGTCCGGAATGATGGGGCGGGCGGCCCCGGCAACGGCCTTGGCGGTTGCCGACCGGTCCAGTGCGTCCTGCGGCCGGCGCAGCGTGCCGTACTGCGAGCGCCAGTGCGAAAGCGATTCACCGTTCTGCGGCCCGTTGCCCGGGGCGTAGCTCTGCGAGGGTGGCCGTCGGCTGTCCGGCCATGCGGGCGCACCGGCGAACGGCACGGCAGCGTTGGCGTTGGTGAATGTCGTGCGGGTCCCGTCGTCGCGATCCCACGTGACGCCGACGGCGCCGGCGTAGTACGTGCCCGGGTTGGCCGTGCGCACGGGAAGGACGGCGAGGTTGTCTCGCACCGGCACCGACACGGTGTGCTGCGCGCCGGGCAGCACACACCCACGGGCGTTTCCTGGGCAGGCCAGGTGCCAGCGGACCGCCCGGACGCCGTCGGGAACGACGCTGAGATATTCACTGCGTCGCCGGTCGGCCCCTGCACTCACCACGCTCGGGAAGATCAGGTAGTTGCTCGCGGTGTAGTTGAGGCCCTGCTCGGCGATCGTCATCGAGTACCCGACGACCGGGCCCGATGCTCCCTGTCGGTGTTGGGCGTAGACCGCGAAATACACCGGGATGCCGTTCGCGTCACCGGCCAGCCTCACAAACACCGGATACTCCGTCTGCCCGCCCGACCCGACGCCGACGGCAAAGCGGGCACGTGCTGCGCGATCGGCAGCCGTCGCCGGTCGGCGCAGCACCACGAAGTGCGCGACGAGTGCGCTGAGCGAGGGACCGTGCCCGTCTGACGCATCCCACGCCGGCAGGGACCGAAGCGAGCTCCCCACGCCGCCTGACGGCCCGTGACTCGAGCGAGGGCCGGTGACCGCGACGATCACCACCGCGAGACACACGGCCACGCCGACGAGTGCCGGCAGCGTCCGTACCCCGCGCCCGAACAGACGACCGCCACCCGGCCTTGAGATCTGCGGGCTCGACGCGGGGTCGCCATCAAGCTCACCCCCACCGGCCTCGAGCTTACGCCAGACGTCGTCGATCGACGGCCGATCGCAGCTGGGAACAGGATTGACGTCAGCGAGCTGGTCGAGCAGATCGGTCATCGGACAGCCTCCATCGGCGTGGGGGTCATCGGAGACGCGAGCTCGCCCGCCTCCAGCGCCGCGGCCAGGCGCCGTCGGGCCCGGTGCAGCCGCACCGCGAGCGTCGCTCTGGAGCACTCCAATGCGGCGGCCGCACGCGCGGGCTCGAGCCCTTCCCACGCGATCATCATGAGCAGCTCACGGTCGCCGTCGCTGAGGCTGTCCAGTGCGCGCAGCAGCCTCTTTGCCCCCAACGCGGCGTCGGAGGCCTCGTCGACCTCGCCTGCGACCGATGACAAACGGTCGACCAGTGCCAGGCGGCGCCGAGCACTCCGATATTGATTGGCCAAGACCCGCCGCGCGCACGCCAGCAGCCACGGCAGCGCGTCCGGCGGGACCTCGTCGAGCCGGCGGCAGGCCACGACGAACACCTCGCTGACCGTGTCATCGGCGCTCGCCGGGTCGATCCGCCGCAGCGCGTACGCCCGGACCGCCGCACCGTGCTCATCGAAGAGCTGCTCGAGCCGCTGGCGGCGATCGACGTCTCTCATGTCTCCCCTATGTCCACCACTCAGTCAGGATTACAGCCGATCGGGGAGACCCTCGCATCTTTTGCGCAGCCATCTGCGCCGCCGGCATCGCTTAACCAAACCGCTGCATGCGGTCAACCGTCGCGCCACGCCTCGCGCCTACGTTACATGGCGTTCCCGGATGCTCGAGCTCACGCGCCAGATCGGTCTCCCGCGTCTGCCTCATCCGCGTGCATGGCTGTCCTTCCTGGCCGGCGCGATCGGCGCGATCGCCGTCGTCGCGGTGCTGGTGTCGGGTGGGCACGGGGGCGCGCGGTCGTCCGGGCGGTCGCGTGGTTCGTCGGTGGCCCCGCCCATCGCGCACTCGCCGCGGGGCATATGCGAGTCCGGCGCGAGTTCGGCCGGGATCGGAGGGACCGCCAACACCGTCCACGGGCGGCAGTCCGCGCTGAGCCGTGAGCTGAGTGCGGCACTGCGCGCTGTGCGCAGTGCCACGCACGCCCCGGCTGCAACCGCCGCCGTGGTGGTGTGCGGCCGCGTGGTGTGGGCCGATGCGACCGGCGTTCTCGATCTGCGCTCCAGACGGCCGGCGAGCAACAGCTCGCTGTTCGTCCTCAACAGCGCGGCCAAGACGTTCGTGGCCACGATGGTCATGCAGGAGATCCAGGTCGGTCATCTCTCCCTGGACACGCGGTTGTCGCGGTTCTATCCCTGGCTTCCGAACGCCCGTCAGATCACGGTACGGATGCTGCTCGACATGACCAGCGGCCTGCCGGACTACCTCTACAACCCACGGATCGAGTTTGTGATGGACGCCCAGCCTCGCCACTACTGGACCGTCGACGAGGTCCTGACGGGGCTCGGCGCGGGACTGGGAACCCCGAAGTTCGCGCCCGGACGCGGATTTCAGTACTCCGACACCAACTACATCGTGCTCGGCGCGATTCTGGAGCGGATCACCCATAGCTCGATCCAGCGCGACCTTCAGCAGTTGATCGCTCGACCGCTCGGGCTCGCCACGGCCACGTTCGTTCCCACGGCGGCGGCCAAGGCGCTCATGGCCCACCCCTACCTCCTCTACCGCAACGGCGCGCTCAAAAGTCAGTGGATCCCGGGCTACGGGGTGTCGAGCGCCCTGTGGGGTCCGGTGTTCACCGATGGCGGCCTGGCCACGAGCTCGCTTGACCTGGCCCGGTTCGGCAACGCTTTGCTGGGCGGTCGGCTGGTGGGTGAGACCGCGGTCCGGCAGATGACCCAGATCGGCCCTGACGACTACGGCTTCGGGATGCGCGCCCGGACCTTCGACGGCCACTATTGGTTCGGGCACCGCGGCTACTTCGGCGGCTTCGAGGCCGAGGTCTGGAGCGATCCATCGCGACAGCTCACGATCGCTGTCGCCACCAACCTCCAGGTCGTAGGGGGCGAGCCGATCTCCACCCGCATCTGGACGGCCATCGCGCAGGTGTGCGATCGCCACAACCTCGCCATCGACCAGGCTCAGGCCGCCAAGGGCGTTCAGTGAGAGGGCTGCTCCTGGGTGGTCCCGGCGGCTCTCGTGCGCGCGGCCTGGCGGACCAGGTGGTCGCGCTCGGCGATATCGGTGGCGCGACGGGCGGCATCCGCGTAGGCCGTGGCCGCGGCGGGGAGTTCGCCGCCGAGCTCGTGCAGGTAGGCGCGGACGGCGTGCCAGCGATGCCGCTCGCCGAGCACCTCACGCAGCCGGTCGGTCTCACGCAGCCCGGCGGCTGAGCCGAGAACGTGGCCAACCGCGACAGCGCGCCCGAGTACCGCGGCCGGGTCCTCGCGTACCGGGTCGTCGGTGAGTGCGAGCAGTTCGTCATACCAGGCCAGGACCTGCCGCCAGTCGGTCTCCTCTGCGCTGGCCGCATCGTCGTGCAAGGCGGCGATGGCAGCCTGGACCTGGTAGGGGCCGGGGCGCTGGAGGGCCAGCGCCGACTGCAGGACGCGTACGCCCTCGGCGATCTCGCGGGTGTCCCACAGCCTTCGGTCCTGGCGGTCGAGCGTCACGATGCGACCCTCTGAGTCGACGCGCGCCGGGAGGCGTGCGTGGTTGAGCAGCATCAGCGCGAGCAGGCCGCGCGCCTCGGGTTCCTCGGTGGCGAGCGTCAGTTGGCGCGCGAGCCGGATCGCCTCGGCGGCCAGGTCGGGTGAGTGGGTTGGGTGGGCTCGTCTCCCGTGACCGGCCGTGTAGATGAGGTAGAGCACGCGTAGCACGACGGCGAGGTCGCCCGGCTGGTCGAGGCGGCGTCCGTGCAGGGCGCGCTTGGCTCGGCTGATCCGCTGCGCCATCGTCGCCTCCGGCACATAGAACGCGTCGGCGATCTCTCGGGTGCTGAGGCCGCCGACGGCGCGGAGGGTCAGAGCCACCTGCGACGCGGGCGACAGGTCGGGATTGCAGCAGCAGAAGAGGAGGAACAGCGTGTCGTCGCCCTCGTCGGGACTGGGCTCGCCCGCCGGCGGCTCGGCGTACATCGCCTCCTCGCGGCGGTGACGGGCGGCCTCGCTGCGGCGGGCGTCCACGAGCCGCCGGGTGGCGACCGTCGCCAGCCACGCCTGCGGGTCGCGCGGCGGATGTTCGGGCCACACTCGCAGCGCCTCCAGCAGCGCCTCCTGCAGCGCGTCCTCGGCGGCGTCGAAGTCCTCGCCTCTGCGGACCAGGCCGGCAAGGACCCGGGGAATGAGGTCCCGCCCGACCTCTCGTAGCGTTGGTTGCGCTGAGGGGTGGGGTGGGACCGTATTCCGCCGTCGCGTCGGCTCGTCGGTCACGCCGGGTCAGTCGTCCGCGGGCGCTCCCACATGACCTCCCGGACGTCGATCCACTCGTACATCGGCTCCCCGCCGGGGCCGGGCTCGGAGGAGGCGTAGGCCGCCAGCTCGACCGCGCGCTCATACGAGTCGACGTCGATCATCCACCAGCCGGCTACGAGGTCGCTGGTCTCGGGGTGCGGGCCGTCAGTGGTGACCGGCGCGGCGTCCGGGCCGCCGTAGCGCACCCAGGTGCGCGTGGGCGTGAGCGCCTGCGCGTCGACGAACTCGCCGTTCTCCTCCATCAGCCGGCTGACGTGATGCTGGAAGGCCATGTGCGCCTCCACGTCCTCGGGCGCCCACTGATCGATCGGGGGGCATGTACGGTGCGGCTCCGGGCCGCCGCGGTAGTGCTTGAGAAGTAGGTACTTGGGCATGGTGCTCTCCTGGTGTCATGGCCCGCGCCTGTCGCGGCCCGTTCAGTTGGTGAGCGGAGCCGTTCAGAGCTTCTCGACATCGAACCACGTATCCGCTGTCACCGCGACCGACGGCGGCGATCGATCAGCGTGTCAACATGTCGAGGGCGGCGCCGCGAGCCAGAGGCTTGGTCCGCCGTGACGGAGTCGATCCCGTGCACCACCAACATCCGAGGCGATCATGACCAACGCCCGCCAGCACCCGCGAGTCACCGACGTCCAGGATTTCCACGCCCGGTTCGGCTCGGGTCAGGGCTCGCGGGGCGTGGATCGCGTGCTCAACGTGTCCGAGGGAGGCATGCTCGTCGCCGACCATTCCCTCGAGGTAGGACAGCAGACCGGGTTTGAGCTGAGCGGCCCGAGCTTCCACTACGCCGGCGTGGCCGAGGTCGTCCACCTGACCAGCGAAACCACCGGCCTGCGGTTCCTGTCGTGGCAGAGTCACGACAACCGCCCCATTCGCTCACTGATCGAGCGGCGATCAGAGTGGCAGCCGCCGGCGGACGCAGCCGGCAAACGCGGGGACCCTGTCGTACGTCGTGTCGCGGTGATCACCGGGCGACGGCGCGACGCGCCTCCGCAGACGCCGTCCGCCCCGCCGGACGCCGGGGCTACCGACGGTCGGTAGGCCCGGGGTACCGCTGGTCAGTCGTCCTCGTCGGGATCTGTGTCTGAGTCGAGCGGCGGGAGCTCTTCCTCCACCAGCCGCCCGAGCTCCGAATCCCAGTCGATGGGCTCGAGGAGCAGCGTCTTGACCGTCGCGAGCTCATCGTCGAGGACGAGAACGTCGTCTTGGAGCTGGACCCGGGCCACGTCGTCAAGGTCGGCGGCGTGGCTCTCGAGCTGGTATGCGATCAGCCCGACGGTGCCACTCGCCTCGCTCAGAAGCCAACGCAGCCGGGCCAGCAGCCCGCCGCCGATGGGGTTGGCGATGTCCACCCGGTCAAACGCCACTCCATCTGCGGTCGCGTCGGGATCTTGGGCGCCGACGTCGACGTGGATGTCGATGCGCACCCGATCGTGGCCGGCGAGCGCGGTCAGAGTCTCTTCGCAGGCCCTGGCCAGGGCCTCGCATTGTGTGTGAAGGAGCGCCGCCGGCGATTCCAGCTCCCCTATTGACGCAGCCTCAGCATCGCTGAGCCCGGTGGTGGACGACGACAGCTCGCCCTGCGGGACGTTGACGGCCCAGCGGTCGCGGAGGTAAGCCTCGAACGAGGGATGGGTCTCGCGGTAGAGGTGCCGATCGCGGATTTCGGCCAGGGCACCGCCGACTTGTACGTAGGTCCTCAGACCGTGGTGCGCGATTGCCTCAAGTCGATCGAGGTTGCCGAGCTCCGCGGCGGTGAGTTCGGATTCAGGGTTACTGGGCTCTTCAGGGTGGCTGCTGCTCATCGGACCTGTCTCTGGCCTGGCTTTTGCCGCCGCGGCGTGCGCACGGCGGCAGCGGCGGATTGTTACTCGCATTAGGTAGCACAGGGCAGGGCGCTGGTCACGATGAACGGGGCTGGAATTACGCAACTCATAGGAAGCCGGCGAGCGCGGCGGACCTGGTTTCAGGGTGCGATGTTGTGGTTGAGGTGGAAGATGTTGGTGGGGTCGTAGCGGCGCTTCATTTCGCGCAGCCGGTCGTAGTTCGGGCCGTACGCGGCTCGGACGGCGTCGTCGGCTTGGTCGTCGCCGAGGTAGTTCAGCCAGCGACGCTCGGCGAGGTGGGGCGCCAGCGCGGTGTGTGTCTCGCGCGTCCAGCGAATGTTGGCGTCCGTGGCCGAGGGATCTGTCCACACCGACGGGATCAGGAGGTTCCAGCCGGGCTCGCGGTGCGGGACGGCAGTGTCGGTCGGGGCGACCCGGGTGACGGCGCCATGGAAGTGCTCGAACAGGATCGCGGTCATGGGTGACGGCACGCTGGCAAACCGCTCGACGGCGGCGTCGATGAGCCCGTTCGGCAGCCCGCGGGTGAAGCTCGAAAGCCAGTAGTTGAGAGAGCCCGTCGGGTAGCCCGCGTCAAGCAGCGTGTTCATCTGGGGGTAGGGCATGGGGCCCACGTGGGTCGCCACCGGCGATCCAAACGACAGGAACGGAGCGAGCTCCCGCGCGGCGGTCTCCGGATCGCCGGCGTGGCAGACGACAAGAGCCGAGAGCTTGACGCCCGAGCCGTCCGGCGCATGAACCAGCCCGGCGAAGACGGTGAGGTCGTCAGATGCATCGGCCACCGCGTCGCGATAGAAACGCAGGAGCTCGGGGGCGGCATCCAACGGGTGCGCGATCAGACCGCCGGTGACCGTACTCAGCGGATGCACGCGATAGGTGAACGAGGTGGCCACGCCGAAGTTGCCGCCGCCGCCACGCAGCGCCCACAGCAGGTCCGGGTGTGACTCGGCGTCGACCTGCAGCACCTCGCCGGCAGCCGTGACCAGTTCGACGGCCTCCAGGTTGTCGCAGGCGAGCCCGTACTTGCCCATCAGCCAGCCCAGGCCTCCGCCGAGGGTGTAGCCCGCGATGCCGGTCGTCGACACCGCACCTCCGGTGACCGCGAGGCCGTGGCTGCCGGCGGTCTCGTTGAGCTCGTTCCAGGTCACGCCGCCCTGCGCGGTCACGGTGCCGTGCTCGGGATCGACGGTGATGTCCTTCATCTCGGCGAGGTCGATCATCACCCCGCCGTCGGTGACGGCGCGGCCGGCGACGTTGTGCCCGCCGCCCCTGACCGAGACCTCAAACCCGCCGCTTTGGGCAAAGGCGAGGGCGGCGACGACATCCTGGGCGCTCCGGGCGCGGACGATCAGCGCCGGCTTGCGGTCGACCAGTCCGTTGTGCACGGCGCGTGCCGCGTCATAGCTCGCATGATCAGGGGCCAGCACCAAACCGGTGACGTGGCCCTCGAGCTCATCGAGAAGTTGGTTGTCCAGCGTGGTGCTCATGTGGTCCCTTTCTGTGGAGCGCGGCAGCGTTCGGCAGCGCGCCTGACAGCGATCTGGCGTGCCGGAAATCCCCGGAGACCGGCCGCCAGCTGAGGCGAACCCTCTCATTCGCAACGAGCGAAGGCAATGGGGGGCGCCCCTCATCTTCTCGACGGCGAAGCGCCCCGCTCACCGCAGCCCGCGGAATCCCTGGTTGATGGGTCAGCGGACGGTGAACGTCGCTGAGCCGAAGGGCTTGGCGTTGATGTTGCGGCCTTCCTTGTCCCCGATCGGCTCCATCCCGGCCACGCTCGCCGATACACGGTAGGTGTCCAGGCACAGCGTCCGGTGAGGGAAGGCGATCAGCGGCGCGCTGAGCCGGTCTCCGCGCAGGTTGCCCCGTGGCCCGGTGGGCTGGCTGTAGCCGTGGGCGAATGCGTCTCCAGGACACCTGGTGCCGCGCACCCGAAACCTGTAGGCGGCGTTGTTGAGCAGAACCCGGAAGTGCAGCACAAACCGCGTGTGTGGACCGCCGAGTGCCGGGGTCACCGAGATCTGGTTGGGCGTCGATGGGTCTCTCTCGGCCGCGTACCACCTCATCACCTCCCGAGATCCGAGCTCCCGCCCGGTCTCGGCCGCGGCGATATTGCCGCGGACCGGTGCGCTGAGGAGCCGCACGCGGGGATAGGTGGGGTAGCCGTACTGGGAGCCGCCGGGCTGTCGCGGAAGCACCCAGGTCACCTTCGCGATCCCGTCGGGCACGAGCTCAAAGAGCCGGGTCGTGGTCGACCGTCCGTGTGACAGCATGCCGGCTTCCTCGTTGCCGACAGGCGCGTTGCGAATGCGCCTGGCATCGCCGAACGCAGCCTCCCCGCGGCTGCGCGAGTACGCGACGAGGTTCTCACCGGCGGTGCCCCGTGGACCGACGATCCGGCTCGCGCGTGCACCTGTTGCGGCGTCCATGGCCTGATCGGCACGAGGTACACGCGCTCTCCCCATGGGGTCGTCGTCGCGTAGCGCACGAGGCCGCGGTCCGGAGTCCCGTAGAGCTCCTCAAACGGCGGCTCGCTGCGGTTCAGCGGCTGCGCGGCGGCGCAGCCGGCGGTCACCGCTGCCAGTGCTCCGAGGACAAGCACGCGGCGCATGCCCCGACTACGGCATGCCGTCGTTCAGAGGTCCAGGCCGGCGGCTACGGCTGTGGCCCCGGCCCCCGCCCGTCAGGGCGCCGGCGCACCTGGTGGCGGGCTCGGCAGTAGGCGGCCATCTCGTCATAGACATCGTCGCCGCACATGCGCCGCAGCTCCTGTTCCATGCTGACGTACACCGGCCGCTGGGCGCCGAACGCCTCCTCGTGCTCGGTGCACCACCACTCGATGATGCCCTCCTGCCCCCAATCGGCGGTCCGGCACGCGCGCACCTTGGTGGTGTTGGTGGCCGGGTCGCTGTCGAAGAACAGTGGGACCTGCCAGCAGATCCGAGGCTTCCAGTCGATCGGGTCCTCACCCCGGCGCAGCGCGGCGAGGTGAAGCGCGCAGCCGGGGCCGGCGGGGTGGTCGGGGCGGTTGTGAAAGATGCACGCGCCGCGGTAGATGCGCGTGTGGACGCTGTCGGGCGCAAACCGCGCCTTGCCCCACGGGTCGCTGCCGCCGTGACGCAGCGCCACCCGGCGGTTCTGCCAGTCCTCATCGGTGAGCTGCTCGACCCGCCCACGGATCATCGCCAGGTCCTCGGCGCCGGCTTCGTCGCCTTCGCCGCGATAGATCTCGACACCCTCCACGCAGCAGCCGCGGGCGGTGCCCTTCCGCCTGATGTCCGGGCAGCCACGGCCCCAGATGCACCCGAAATGGGAGAGCATGAACGTCAGGTCGAACTCCCAGTTGACCCCGTCGCTGTCGGTGAATGTGGCCGTCTCGCGCGTGAGCATCAGGTCCCTCCGCGTCTCCGGGGTCAGTGCTCGTTCTTGAGGTTGAAGTAGGAACCGCGAATGGTCCCCGCCAGCTTGGACTTCTGCCGGGCGAACTTGAACCGCGATGCGAGCTCCTCGGGAATGTCCATCCCTTCGGACAGCTTGAACCCAACCGCCCGCTTCTTTGCATCGTCGACGGTGTACATCACGTTGATCGACAGGCCGCTCTCATAGAAGACGTAGGCGATGCGAATGTCCTCGACCTGGAACGCGGTGGCCTCGAGGGGGCGCGATGAGATGACGATGTCGCGTTCCTCCTGGAGGATCCGATGCACCCAGTCGATCGTCTCCTTGGCGTCGCTTGCCGACTCCACCGTGAAGACGTGGTCGTACTTGTTCTTGAAGTAGCGCGCTTCGTTCGCTCGCAGACCAGCCAGCGCGGCTGCCACCGGAGACGACTCCAGGCCGACCGTCGAGACGGTCTCGAAATCTACGGTGTAAGACATCCTCCACCTCCAAACGCATCAGCACACGTCTGCTCGTTGACCTGCCGGAGGCTACCTGTCTGAGCTTCCCGCTCGGTCCTGGGAGCGCCCGACCCGCTCGTCTGGCTGCGTGCATCAGGGGTCAGGCTTGTTCGGCAAAGACGGCGGCCGCGACCTGATAGGAGTCAAACGCGCGAGCGGCGCCCGCGTAGGCCTCCAGATGGATGAACAGCTCGACGATCTCGTCCTTGCTGACCCCGCTGTGCAAGGCGATGCGCAGCTGTCCGCGCAGTGGCTCGTGCGTGCCCAGCGCCGCGGCGATCGCCACCGAGATCAGACTGCGGGTGCGCGTGTCGAGCTGCTCGGCCCGCGGCCAGCTGTCGCCGAAGGTGTGCAGCGTCGCCAGGCGCCGGAACTCCCGGCCGCTCTCAGGCTCTCCGGGCCCGAGCGGGAGCTCCAGTGGGCGACCGAGGAGCTCGCCGGCGAGGTCAAGGGCCGCCTCGTAGGGATCGGTCATCGTCATCCTCCTGCGAATAGGTGGGGCGCCGATCCTAAGGGTGGCTTTGGTCGTGCGACGACCCCTCCCGACGGCCGATCCCGCGCAGCGGCGACGCCGCACATGATCTTCGTCCTCACCGACAGGCTCCCTCCACGCCTGTATCGCTGCTCCGTCTCGATCGAACGGGAGGGGTACGCGGCGGTCGCTAGGAAGCGTTCCAGATCGCCTCGCAGATCGCGAGCGAGGCAGCCCACTGTGTCTGGCGGCTGAGGCGGGCCATGTGCGCGTACCAATGGGAAGCGCACCATCCATCCTTCCAGCGAGGCTTCAGACAATGGTGAGCAGCGCACGGTGCGCCGGTGAGTCCTGCCATTGTGGCCCGATTCTTGCCTCTGGCCGGGGTGCGTAAACCTCGGTGGGTCACGACGTCGGGTCGGGAGTGTTCGCCGTCAGGGGTTCTCGGTGTTCTGGTTCTTTGTGCGTGCGATCGGCTCGAGGTTGCGGCGCACCTGCTCCAGCACCCGGATCACGATCTTCTGTTCCTCTCGGCTTACGCCGGCGAGAAGGCGGCGCTGAAATTGCCGACGCTCCTCGTGAAGCTGGGCCGCCATCTTCTGGCCCTCCTCGGTCAGCGAGACGAGCGTGAATCGGTTGTCGTTGGGGTCGAGCCGGCGTTTGACCGCTGCCTCGGATTCGAGCTGCTTCACGAGACGGGTGACCGTGGCCCCGTCGACGCAGAGATGCCGCTTCAACGCGTCGTGGCTGACCTCGCCGTGCTCGAGGAGGAGCGGCAGCAGCTGACGCCGGCGTTCGTTCGTACCCGTACTCAGATTGAAGGCTCGCCGGGCTTCGGAGCCGGCGCGCTCGAGTTCCTGGAACAGCGTGTCTTGAAGTGATGCCATCCGCAACCATTCTAGCGCGCAATCCTTGCGAAAATCAAGAGTTGCACTGAGCATGCATTATTAGGCGACTCTTCAAGATCGCTGCTGAAATCCTTTGAGCACCTGGGCGGCTTGGTGAGCGCCATGAAGATCGGCAACCAGATGACACGCGACTCACAAAAGATGATGCGGTGGTGGCGGCGAGCGGCGCGAGCGCTCGACTTGTTCGCGCTGCTCGCCGCGGCAGCGCTCGCCGCGCTGTGGGCGGGCCACGGTCACATCTCGGCCGCCGATGCCGAGCTTACGGCGATGGATGTGTCGTTCATCCTGGTCGTGATGAACGTGGGCGGTCGGCGCGTGGGCTGGTTGCGAGGGTCAGCGATCGATGCCTGCATTGAGGCCGTGAAGGTGTGCTCGCTCGGCGCGCTGCTCACACTCGCCATGGCCGCGGTCCTCGGCGCCGAGCGTCCGGTCCCGATTGGACCCGAGCTGTGGCTGCTGACGGCCGTCGCCATGTGCGGCGCTCGCCTGATCGTGCAACTCGCGCAGCGTCGTGCGCGGCGCCGCGGGACGCTGATGACCCCGACGCTGATCGTCGGCACGGGCCTGGACGGCGGACACGACGTCGTGCGCAGGCTGCTGGACCGGCCCGAGTACGGGCTCCGCCCGGTCGGCTTTCTCGACACCGACCCGATGCCGGGCGCGGGCGATCTCGCCATCGGCGTCCCGATGCTCGGTGGCCCTGATGACCTCGTCGACGTGTGCGCTGACACCGGCGCCGGTCACGTGATCCTCGCGTTCGCACACGAGCGCGATCATCGCCTGGCCGAGCTTGTCAAGCGCTGTCATGAGCTCGGCGTCGAGGTTTCGGTCATCCCGCGGCTGTTCGAGTCGGTCAGCGAGCGCGGCCAGCTGGACCACATCGGCGGGCTTCCACTCTTCTTGCCCCAGGCCATCGACCCGCGGGGTCGGCAGTTCAGGGCAAAGCACGCCATCGACCGAGTGGTCGCGCTGCTTGCCCTGATTGTCCTCTCACCGGTGCTGTTGGCGCTCGCGCTGGCGGTCCGAGTCTCGTCACCGGGCCCGGTGCTCTTTCGCCAGCGCCGGGTCGGGCGGGATGGGGAGGTGTTCGAACTGCTGAAGTTCCGCTCGATGCTCGACGACCGCGGCAAGAGGTTCACGCCGTGCGCCGGTGTCGCCCCGGGCGGCGTCGAAGGGGTGGACCGCCGCACGCGCATCGGGCGCTGGTTGCGCGCCAGCTCGCTGGACGAGCTACCTCAGCTGGTGAACGTCCTGAAAGGCGAGATGAGCCTGATTGGCCCGCGGCCCGAACGCCCCGAGTTCGCCGAGCAGTTCGCGCGTGACATCCACGGCTACGGTGAGCGCCACAGGGTGCGGTCCGGGATCACGGGATGGGCCCAGGCGAACGGGATGCGCGGACAGACCTCGATCGCCGATCGCGTCGAGTTGGACAACCACTACATCAGGAACTGGTCGCCAGGCCTCGAGCTCCGCACGCTCGCGCTCACGGTCGCGGAGGTCGTGCAGCTCCGCGAAGCCCGGCCCGTGGCGGCCAAGCTGCCGACCTCAGGACACGGCGGGGGGGAGCGAAGCACGAACCCGCGCCGGGGCCGGGGCTCCGTCCACCCCGGCCGTGCGCATCTGACGCGGCTGCGGTCAAGGGCTGTTACTCGAGGCGACTTGGGACGCGGCTCCTCACGCAGACGAAGCGTCTTCAGCCGTTGACTCACGACCCAAGGGAGTAGGCGGGAGGGATTCGAGCCCTCACGGGTCAAGGAGATCGAGTCGCTTGTCGCGGCAAGCGCATCGTTCCGAACGGCGCGCTCGGCGATCGGCCGCTCCCCGCGCCCTGGCTAGCCGGGTTCGGTCATATGTGCGAAGCGCACATCCTCTCCTCCGCCAACGGGTGCCTGCGGCCATTGCCCGAGGCGTGGTGCGGCGGATAGAACTCGTACGTGGCTATTTCCACCGAGCATCGCGCGGAGGTGGCGCCTCAGGTCGTAGGGCAAGCTGCGTCAGCGCATTATTCGAGCGCCACATCGAGTTCCTGCTCGCACGAACAGCTCGACCAGGGGAGCTCGACCGTTACCTGCAGCTGTACTAAGGGAGTGGGATCGCTATGAAGAACATCGTTCTCGGCTACGACGACACCGAGGCGTCCCAGCGCGCCCTGGAGCGCGCCGCGGAGCTGGCCAAGGCGCTGAGCGCCGACCTGGCTGTCGTCAGCGTCGCGCCACTCGGTCCCGGAGGCGTCCGCGGGGCGGGCGGGGTCGACTCGATCGACTCGCCGGCCAAGCACGCCGCAGAGCTCGGCCGGGCCCAGGAGTACCTCGAGGGCCAAGCCGTCACCGCCGTCTACCAGGAGATCGTGGGCGACCCCGCTGACGCGATCGTGCAGTTCGCAGACCAGCGCAAGGCGGACCTGATCATCGTCGGGACGCGCGATCACCACACGCTCGGTCGACTATTCGGCCAGAGCGTCAGCGACACCGTCTCGCACCACGCCCACTGCGACATGCTGATCGTTCACTGAGCATCACGCGCTGGGCCCGTCCAGGTCTCGGCGCGGGGCTGCGCTCAACGGCGATTGAGGAATCTCTCCCACAGCCGCTGGTGGAGGATCTTGACGTCGCCGAACCACGTGCCGCCCGTGAGGATGATCCGCGGGGCACCGTGCACCGCAGGGCTCTGCTCCTGCTTGAGCTTGCCGATCAGGGCATGCGCGCGCACCTCCACGTCCACCCCCTCGGGCACGAGCAGGACGATGTTCCCGAACGGCGTACGCGCGTCGATGCGGAGCTCCTGCGTGGTGATGGTGGCCTCTCGAAGATCCACGATCACGGCGCCAAAATACGAGCGAAAGCGGCACTCGGCCGGGACGACCCACGCACCCTTTCGCTTGATGCCGCCGACCTTGCTCACGTCGGTGGGCTGTGGGTGGGACCGCCCGACGGCCACCGGGAGGTCGGTCGTCAGGGGCAGGAGTTCGCTGCGCATCACCGCGTTCGATGCGACCTCGATGCGGTCGGTGAGCTCCTCGAGCGTGAGCCGGCCCTCGGCGGCGGCCTCGCGCAGCTGTTCGACGGCCGCGTCACGTTCGGAGTCAGAGGCGCGGACGTCCATCGCAGTCGCACCCTACGCCAACGCCGACTCTTCGGCGAGCTAAGGCTTCATCGCCGGCAGCGCGCAAACCCAGGGCCCGACCCTGACCCGAGCACCCTCGCGTGACGACGGCCGTGTTTGGGCGTATAGATAGGGACTCTGTCGACCGATCGAAGGGGGTCTGTTGTGCATGTCCGAGCTGCGGCTGTGGTAGGCCTGATCTCGCTGAGCTTCGCGCCCGCGGCGCTCGCGGACACGTCGACTCCGGGGACGCTGACCGTGGATGGCCAGGGGTCGGTGATGATCACCCCGGATGTGGCGTCGCTCTCGCTGTCGGTGACGCGCTTTGCCGCGACCTCGCCGCCCGCGCTCTCGGCCGCGAACCGGCGCGTCGCCGCGATCGTCCACGCCGTTCGCGGGGTGGGCGTGGCCGCGTCAGGGATCCAGACCGAGTCGATCAACACGACCTGCGGTCGGATCCGAGTGGGGCCGAAGGGACATAAGCGTCTGATCAGGCGCTGCGCCGCCAGCGAGTCGTTGTCAATCACCTCGACCGCGGCGATCGTCGGCCGTGTGATCGATGCGGCCACCCATGCCGGGGCGACCACGATCAACGGACCGGACTTTTCCTTCGCGGACCCGTCCGCCGGCGAAATCGCCGCCGAGAAAGCGGCGATCGCGGACGCCCGAAGCCAGGCGAACGCCGCCGCCGCGCAGCTCGGCGACACGGTCACGGGGGTGCAATCGATCAACCTCAACCCGCAGTCAGGTGTCGCGTCCCCCGTCGCAGGCGCGGCGCCGCCCAACGCCACGGGCGCACCTTCGACGCCGACGACCATCCACCCGGGCGCCCAGGAGGTCGACGCGACGGTCGCGATCGTGTTCACGATCGCCCCCATCGCCCCGGCACAATGAATCCTTGCCTAGCGACTCATGGCTCGTCGGGCTGCGGGCCGAGAAGGCGAGCGGCCGGGTGCGCGATCGGCTCGATGATCAGCGATGCCGGGTCGATCTCACGCGCCGCGATCGTGATCGTCACGCCGTGGTGGCGACGCGCCGCGGCCCAGTGAGCGTTCGGAACACCGACCAGCAGAAACGGCTCGCGCGCACCGTCGATCATGATTTCGGTTTCGCCGACCGGTGCTTGGTGAGAACCGGCCACGCGCCGGCGGCGGGCCGCGCGGAACCAGAGCGTGAGTGCGGCATCAGAGAGACCGTCGGTGGGTTGACGGTTCGCGTCGGCCTCGATCCCCGACGCAAACGCATCGCGAGCGACGGCAAGCTCGCCCGGCTGGTGCGTCTCGATTGAGGTGGTGACCTCGATCCGCGGCCGCGGGATGAACATCGAGTCCGGCAGCGTCTCTGCGTGCGCGATCACCAGCCGGGTGAGATCGTCCCCTTGCGAGCCTTGTCCGTTGATCCGCGCCGGCCAGCATTCGGCCGCGTAGATCGGAAACGTGACGCCCATCAGCGTCAGCTTGTTCGCGTACCAGCGCTGGACCGCCTGCTCGGTACGAATCCCGGCCATCCGTGCTTCTCGCGCGGCCGCATCCTCGTTGGCGTCATCGGGCTGCTCAAAACGCACGATCCCGCCGGCCTGCTCCTGGTTCCCGCATAGCCGGCACACAATCAGCGGGCTGGGGACGAACGAGTCGGTGCCTTTGCTGCCGCGGCCGCCTCGCCACTCCTCGGTCGGGAAGTACTCCTCGTACTGGACCGCCCCGCACACAGGGCAAGGCTCCTCGGCATCGGCGACCGGCCGATGCGGGTATACGCCGGGCATCGGCGGGTGGACGAAGGCGCCCGCCGCGTCGCGGTAGCCCAGGGCCGGTTCGCCGTGCTCCCCGTCCTCGAAGATCACGGCATAGGTCCCGGAGCCGACCGCCGCGGGCTTCCGCACGCCCGTCGCCTCGACCGCCTCGACGCTGACGGCGCCAGGCGGGAGCAGTCCACCGAACAGCATCCGTTCATCGCTGAGCCCGATGCGAATCGGCTGATAGGTGTCGTGTGGCTGGAGCGGTTGACCCGAGTCCAAAGTGACGTCATACGTGAGCACGATCTCGCCATCATCACGACGAACGACGCCCTCACCCCCGGGCAGCTCGATCAACACGGTAGCCACGAGTCAATTGTGGCGACAGGGACGCTGCAGTGCGCGCCCTGACAAGCCCATTGCGCCGGCCTGCTTGACTGACGTCATGACTGTCGAAGCCGAGGAGCCGGGTCCGGAAGCGCGAAACTTGCCGACCGGACGGATCGCGCGGACCGTCCGGGTCGGCGGCCTGGTGACTGGGCAGGGCGTGCGGTGGGCCGGCATGCGGACGGCCAATCGAGTCCGCTCGCCGGAGCGCGCCGCCGCCGCGCAGAATGAGCGCACCGCCGCGCTCGTCAACGAGCTCGTCGAGCAGCTCGGGCGGATGCGGGGGGCGGCGATGAAGGTCGGGCAGGTCCTGTCGATGGTCGAGCTCGACGGCCTTCCCGAGGATCAGCGCGACGTACTCCAGGCAAAGCTCGCCGAGCTTCGCGACGACGTCCCGCCGGTTCCGTTCGCAAAGCTCGAGCGGCTGATGCGCGACGAGTTCGGCGGACCGCTGAGCCGTGTCTTCTCCGAGTTCGACGAGCACGCGTTCGCGGCGGCGTCGATCGGCCAGGTCCACCGAGCGACGACGCTCGACGGTGATGATGTGGCCGTGAAGGTCCAGTACCCGGGGGTGGCGGACGCGGTCGAGACCGATTTGCGCAACGCGATGCTGCTCCTGCCGCTGGTGAAGCGGCTCGCGCCCAGCCTGGACGGGAAGGCGCTCGCCTCGGAGCTGCGCGAGCGCATCGTCGAGGAGCTCGACTACGAGCTGGAGGCGCAGAACCAGCGGCGGATCGAGCGGCTGTTCCGCGGCCATCCGTTCATCGTCGTGCCCGCGGTCAACACCGGGCTCTCGACGCGCCGGGTGCTTGTCTCCGAGTTCATCGACGGTGAGCGGTTCGAGGCGGTGCGCCGGCTCGACGAGCCGCAGCGCGACCGGTACGGGGAGATCGTGTTCCGCTTCTACTTCGGACTGCTGTACCGCAACCGGATCGCGCTCGGCGACCCGCATCCCGGCAACTATCTGCTGCGTCCGGACGGCCGCGTCGGCTTCCTCGACTACGGACTGCTGCGCGATGTCAGCGCCGCCCGCCTTGACGCCGAGCGCGGGGTCGCGCACGCTGTCCGCGCCGGCGACGCCGGCGCGCTGAAATCCGCGCTGGTCGCGGGCGCGTATCTGTCCAGCGAGGGGGCGGAGCTTGTCGACGGCGAGCTGGCGCTGAAGCTGATGCGGCGGGCGACGCGGTGGTACGCGATCCCCGGTGAACGGCGCTTCTCTGGCGAGCGAAGCCGTCGTGATCGCGAGCGGCCGCCGCTGGATGAGGAGCGTCAGGCCGAGATCAAGGACCAGGCAAGTCACTTCACGCTGCCGGCCGAGACGATCCTGATCCGGCGGATGCACGTGATCGTCGGTGTCGTGCTCGGTCAGCTCCGGGCCGGCGCCGATTGGGGCGCGATCGCCGCCGAGTACCTACACGGCGAGCCGCCGGCGACGCCGCTCGGTCAAGCCGAGGCGGACTACTTCACGCGACACGGTCGACCGAGCCGAATCTGAGCTACGGCGCCACGCGACGGTGCGCATCGCGGGGGCAACGCTGCACCGCGGCCGCCGAGCGTCACTCTGGGACGGTGAACGCTTCTGTGATGCCGCCATCGAGTGACAGTGCGAGTCGGCCAGCCGCGGCATCGCCGCCATCCTCGCACCTGAGGTCTCCAGAAAAGCGCAGTGAGTCGGCGCTCAGCCCCGACACACCGCGCGCCTCGCGTTCTACGCTGCCCTGGCTCGTTGGTAGGTGAGCAGCGCGGCGGCGCCGGACTGCTCGGTTGAGATGAGCTCCAGCTCGACCAGCGTGCCGTCGTCGAACAGC
This sequence comes from uncultured Actinomycetota bacterium, assembly GCA_963708835.1. Taxonomy (GTDB): domain Bacteria; phylum Actinomycetota; class Thermoleophilia; order Solirubrobacterales; family Solirubrobacteraceae; genus Palsa-465. The sequence continues at coordinate 2,030,886 of CAVPUB010000007.1, forward strand.
CGTGTGCCGGTGCCGATGACCAGCGGGAAGAGCTTCAGTCGGAACTCGTCGACGAGGTCATGCGCGATCAAGGCCTTGGCGATGCTGGCACTCCCAACGACGATGAGATCCTGGGTCGCCTTGCGCGCGACCACCTCGTCGACGAGATCGCCCTGGAGCAGCTGTGAGTTCTGCCACTCGTCGACGCGCGCCAGCGTGCGTGATGCGACGAGTTTGGAAACCGTGTTCATCGATGTCGAGAACGCGTCGTCGCGCGCGGGCCAGAGCCGTGAGAACTGCTGCCAGGTCCGGCGCCCGAAGAGCAACGCGCCGGTCTTGAACAGCTCGCCGAGCCTGAACTTGTCACCGGCGACGGCCTCGGGCCCGTAGCGGAAGGCCCATCCTCCCCGGTCAAAGCCCCCTCTGCCGTCCGGATCCTCCATCACCCCGTCTATGGACATGAACTCGATGACGATGACGCGACCCATCGGTTGCCTCCTCGGTTGTGTTGCCTCGTAACGAACTCGAGGCCGTCGAGGGGACATCCATCGCCGGGTCCGCGACGGAAGGAGACGCGGGCCGTCATCTCAGCTGGCTCTCTCGCCAGGGTCGGAGATCGAGGCCGCCGCCCGGGCGAGCCAGGCCACGATCGTCAGCCACGCCGCAGCGATCAGCCACCCCGCGCCGACGTCGGTGGCCCAATGAACCCCAAGGTACACGCGCGACCAGCCAACGCCGAGCGCGAGCGCGAGCGCGATCGCGCGTGCCGGCCACCGTGCGGTCGGCAGCATGACCGCGCCGGCAAGCGCCAGCGCTAGGAATGTGGCCAGCGACTGGGTGGCATGGCCAGAGGGGAAAGACGTCGTTCGGCCCACGTCGGTGAGCCAGATCTCCGTCGGCGGGCGCATCCGATGCACGAAATGCTTGGTCAGGCTGTACATGGCAATCGCTCCACCCCACGTGGCGACGACCAGACCGGCCACGACCCATCGCCGCCTCCCAAGCAATGCCACCGTGGCGATCGCCGTCAGCGGGATCAGGACCGCCTGGCTTCCGAGCGTCGACAGCAGCCGTGCAGCCGATGTCAACGCGTGCGTGCGATGCGCGACAACCCACGAGGTGATCGAGCTGTCAAATGCCGTCGACCCATCCGGATGCTCAGCGAGCTCGAGCAGCTCGCCGGTCGCGACCGCGCAGCCCAGAAGCATCACGAAGCCCACCACCATCGCCGGCAGAAGCGTGGGCATCGTGAGCCGTCGCTCCAACCATGCCATCAACGGAACCTAGCCGAACCGTGGCGCCCACAGGCCACTCGCTGCGGCGGTGGAGCACCGATGGCTGTGGCGCTGGCGAAGGGCAAGCGATCATCTCAGCAGACCTCGCCTGAACGCGTCCTGAATGCCTGCCCGGCGTGCCTTCCAGCTGCCTCCGGTCCGGTCAGATCCGCGGATAGGGAGGGGCGCATCCGTGCCACGCGTTCAGGAGTAAGTCAGAGAAGCTGGGCATCGTCGGACGCCGCGATGCACTCGAGCCTCCGCGAGCGATAGGCCAGCATGCAAGACCAGCCGTTGCGCCGCCCCGCTGGTCGACGCCGTCGGCGCGCTGCGGCGGGCGCACTCGTGGTCGTGGTGGCTGTCGCGGCCTGCGCCGCCGGGGTCGCGGTGTCAGAGGCGCTGGAGCATTCCACCGGTCATCCCAAACGCTACGTGGTGCGGTTGGCTCGCAAACCCGCCGGAGCTCGCTTCGCCGCCGCTCGAACCATCGTTCTCGGCCGGTCGGTCCAGGGCCGGGCGATCCGGGCAGTGGTGCTCGGCCCCCTCAACGCGCGGGCGCCGCTGTTGGTGGTCGGCTGCATCCACGGAGACGAGCCGGCCGGTATCGCCATCGCGGACCGACTCGCGCGCGCTCAGGCCCCGCCGCTCACCGGTCTCTGGATCATCCGCGACCTCAACCCCGATGGCGTTGCCGCGAGAACCCGCCAGAACGCAAACCACGTGGACCTGAACCGCAACTTCCCCTACGCATGGCGCCCGATCGGCGCCCCCGGCGACCTTCAATATGCCGGACCGCGAGCGCTCTCAGAGCCCGAAAGCCGGATCGCTCACACCCTGATCCTCCGTATTCGGCCACGCATCACCATCTGGTTTCACCAACACCAGGACCTCACCGACATCTCGGGCGGCAATATCCAGATAGAGCGGCGGTTCGCATTTCTGAGCGGTCTGCCGCTCAGACGACTCACGCGCTACCCGGGGAGCGCCACCGGCTGGCAGGACCACCGACTCGCCGGCAGTACCGCCTTCGTCGTCGAACTTCCGCCTGGCCCACTCAAGCCGCGCGAGCTCAGGCGGATCGCGGGCGCCGTCCTCACGCTTGCCGACACACCCCCTGAAGTTCGTGTGCCACCACGCCAACATCTGGACGGTCAGGGCTCGTCGTGGTGAGGCCGCGCGGGGCGCGACCTCAACGTTTCGGAGGGCGACCGCGGCTTCGTGTTAGGCCTTGATGTTGACGGCCCCGCGGCGGGCGCTCTGGGCTGCGGCGTCACCATCGTTGAGGGCCGCGGCGGCGGTCCGCCCGTCGCCGTCGCCGGTCGCGGCGGTAAGCGCGGCTGCCGAGACCTGGCTCGTGGTGAGACGCGCCAGTATGGCCACCGCGGAAGTGTGGGACACGCTGGTGATGTTCATCGTCTACTTCCTTGTAGATGGCGGTGCTCTGTTGATCGACGCGCCGGGCGCGGTACTGGAGATCGCCGGACGTCTCTGAACTCATTCTCATCGACGCAACGCGCGCTCGTCACATGCACTCACGGTTCTGCCACGAGACGAGCGATGGCGCGGCGGTTGCCGGCACGCTCCATCCGCGTGATCCCGCGGACGTCGCGCTTGAGGTAGCGGTCCAGGAACGCGACGGATACTCGCTCGACGATCGTCAGCTGTGGCTGCTGGACGGTGTACGGTGGCAGATGGGCTGCACCGATCAGCCGCAGGAGAAACTTCGGGCGCTGGGCGGCTGCGAAGAGCGCGTCGGTGTTCTGGGGTGCGTTGACGGTGTCGGCGGTCCCCTGCGCGGCGAGCAGCGGCGGCCCTCGGCTCCCGGTGCCCAGCACCTGCGCTCCCGAGAGGATCACGGCCGCCTTGACACGACGGTCGCGATAGACGGGGTCATAGGCGAGCGCGAGCGCTGTGACGCCGCCGTCTGACTGTCCGCCGGCTGCCACGGCGCGGCGGTTGATCATGGAGTGCAAGAGCGAGTGCGGGTCGGAGCTCGCGGCGAGCATTCCTGAGATCACGACGCTCATGTCGTGCGGCTGGTGAGGCAGGTCCGATTCGGTGGGGCCTCCCGGGGCGTGGGCGTTCTCGAGAGGGAAGACGGGGGCGGCGACAACATATCCCGCCCGCGCCCACGCGCGGAGGAGGCGATAGTAGGTGGCCGGCGTGACAGCAAAACCGTGGCCGAACACGATCAGCGGGAACGGACCATGCGCGCGGTCAGGTGGAGCGCGACGCACGTCCGTCCGGCCCGACGGCAGTGCGGCGGGGTAGCGGATGACGGTCGTCACCGTGCGTCGCGTAGGAGCCTGACCCGGATAGGTGACAGTTCGGCCAGGCTCCGCGAACGTCAGCTCCATCACACCCACGGCGAAGCGGACGGACGCCGCTCGAGCGGGCGGGAGTTCCCTCGTCGTGGGTGCGTGCCCGGTCGTACCCAAGCCGGCAGCACCGACCGCGGCAACGGCGGCCATCGCCGGGATCACGCGCCTCACTTGAGGTAGACGGCGAAGAAGTCACGGTCGTCGGGTGTGAGGTAGCGCTGGGGCGAGCGGTCCATCCCCGGGAGCAGGTTGGCGGCGCCGACCGCGTCGGGGCGGTGGTAGGTGATGAAGCTCGGCCAGTACGTGTTGATGTCGAGCTCCATGGCGCGGACCGCGCCGGCGTGGCGGAGAATCTGCGCGAGTGACGCCACGGTCTGGATCGGGGCGACGGCATAGATGAGGTTGCCGTGTGCGTCGATGCCCAGGCCGGATCGCCAGACGCGAACGGCGTTGCCGAGGGTGAGGCCCCACTCCGGGCCGTCGCTCAGATTGGGGTTCAGCTGTCCACCATTGACAATCAGGGGCAGGTTCTGGCGCGCGTAGACCACGTCAGAGCCCACCGTCGGTCCGCCGGACCACGCTCGGATGTCGATCCGCCCGTCGCGATAGCGCAGGATCGTGGCCACGCCGGTGCGCATGGGCGCGTAGGTGTGGCCGCCACTGGCGAAGCCACCCCCGGAGTCGCTGAGTTTGAAGGCGCTGTTGAACGTCGCGACCAGATGCGGCCGGCTGCTCACCGGGATCTCCATCGGCCCTCTAGAGGGCATGGTCACACCGGGCTCCTGGCGGCCCGGGTACAGCCAGGTGCTCGTCAGGGAGCTGTCGATCCAGGCCACCCCGGCGACCAGCTGCGGATAGTTGGGGTCGGGCCGGAAGGTGGTGACCAGCACAGGTGGTCGGGACGCTGACCCGGCGAAGGTCGCTCGCCACACCCCCTCGCCCGGCAGCGCGGGTTGGATGACGGGAGCGATGCGCGGGGGCTGGAAGGCAGGGAGCGTCTGCGGCCGAGAGGAAGCCGTTGCGGCGGCATTGCCCTCACGGGGCAGCGCGCGCAGCGCAGGCCCCCCGGTGGCCGGGGCGTTCAGCGAGTAGTAAATGGACTCGACGCGGTTGACCAGTCCGCGCGCGCCGTTGTCACGCAGCCATTCCACCGCGCGCACTCCCAGGCTGGTGTCGGATGGCTCCACGACCATGAGCGCGAAGGACACCAGCCCAGGGAGCACGAGGAGCACCGCCGCCAAGGCGACGATTCTCCGGCGACGGCGCGACGGCGCGTGAGGACCTCGCCGCCGGCGAGACGCTGCGGAACGGTCGATGTGCCGCGCTGGCTCGTGGGTCGCCAGGGCTCCGTGGGCCCGGGCGCTCGTCTTCACCGACACGCCAAGATGGTGACACCGCCGTGTGTGGGAATGGTTAAGAGTGACCTGAGAACTTACTCATCAGAGACAGGCAGGTGTCTCACCTTTCCCTGGTGAACTCGTTGAGATGAGCGCCTGCGATAAGTGTGAGTGCTCTCACGTGAACCGCTTCTCACCTGGACGACCGGTCCGGCTGAGAACTTCCTCATCGGCCGGTCAGGTCTAGGTCAGGCTCCCGGTCGACCATCACGCTGATGCAGTCTGCTGAACAACGGTCCACGCGCCGCGGCGTCGGACCACGCCCCCTGTCTGACTGCGCGCCACTGGGCCCGGCCGCCGCCTCGGTGCCCGCCGACGGTGCGGTTGTCGCGGCGGTGCGTCCTCGTCGCCGCCGGCAGGCTCTGCTGGCGCTCGCTCGTCCGCGCCAGTGGGTCAAGAATGCGCTGGTCGTGGGCGCTCCTGGCGCTGCCGGCGCCCTCAGCCGCGACGATGTCCCAGGACGCCTGCTCGTGACGTGTGCCGCGTTTTGTCTGGTGTCAGCCGGCATCTACGCGCTCAATGACGTCCGTGACCGTCACGAGGATCGCGCTCATCCACGGAAGTGGCGCCGGCCGGTCGCGGTCGGCGAGGTTGCCCCTCGCGACGCGGCGCTGCACGGCGCGGCGTGGATCGTGGGCGGGCTCGTGCTCGCGACCGCGGTCTCTCCGGCGGTGGCTCTCGTCGGTCTCGCGTACATCGCGCTGACCATCAGCTACAGCTGGATCTGGCGCCGGATCCCGGTGCTCGATCTGGCGGCGCTGGCCGGTGGCTTTGTACTACGGGCGGCGGCGGGTGGGGTTGCTGCGCCGGTGGGGCTGTCGCGCTGGTTCGTGCTCGTGGTGACCTGCGCCGCGGTGTTCGCGGCCGCGGGCAAGCGCTTGGCCGAGCAGGTGCGGACACGGCGCGGCGGCACGTCCGGGCGGGGGGTGTTGCGCCACTACACCCAGGAGGGGTTGCGGCGTGTCGTGGTGTTGGCCGGAGCTGGCGCGCTGTTCTCTTATTGCGTCTGGGCGTTCGCGCTGCCTGACGTCGACGGCATCCCGTGGCGGCCGTTGACCGTGATCCCGTTCACCGTCTGTCTATTGCGCTACGGCGGGCTCGTGCAGGCCGGCGCAGGTGAGGCGCCTGAGGAGATCCTCACGGCCGACCGTGTGGTTGCTCTGTCTGGTCTGTGTTGGCTGCTGCTTTTTGTGATGAGCGTCAATGCCGCCGGTTGACACGAACGCCAGCGGTGCTGGCACCAATGAGATGAGCTCCCGGTCCACCGTGGTGGTCGGATGGGGCAGGATCGGGTCGGCGACCGTGTCGCTGGTCCGCCCACGCGACGTCGCGACAGCGAGCGCCGCGGTGGCGGTGCTGTCGTCCGCACATGGAGGCTTGAGTCGTGGGGTGATCGCCCGCGGGGCGGGGCGCAGCTACGGGGACGCGGCGCAGCGGAACGGAGGCGTCGTGCTCGATACGAGCGCTCTGACTGCAATCGAGCTCGACGTAGGGCGGGGGGTCGTGCGCGCCGAGGCCGGAGTCACGCTCGGGGCGCTCCTGCGCACGGTGGCGCCGGCGGGATGGGTGCTGCCGGTGGTCCCGGGCACGCAGCACGTCACCGTCGGGGGTGCCATCGCCGCCGACATTCACGGCAAGAACCACGCCTCGGCGGGCACGTTCGCAGACCACATCCGCACTGTCGGGCTCCTGACCGCCACCGGGGAACTGTGTGAGTTGACGCGTGGCCGTGACGATGAGCTCCTCGCCACGACGGTCGGCGGGATGGGTCTCACCGGGCTGATCGTGTGGGCCACGATCGCCCTGCGGCCGCTGCGCAGCCCTCTTCTGTCGGTGGACACCGAGCGCGTCAGATCGCTCAACGACGCTCTGGCCGTGCTGGCCGAGCCGGGCGGCGAGTACCGGGTGGCGTGGCTGGATCTTCTCGGACCCGGGACCGCACGGGGGATCGTTACACGTGCCTCGCATCTCGACGAGGTCCCGGCGACGCGCCACTCCGGTGAGGTCGTCCAGGACGCGCGCCTCACGGTCCGGGCGGGCAGGCCGGCCCGCTTGCTACGGCCGGCGATCGTTCGTGCCTTCAACGCCTATCGCCTGCATCGTGCTCCCCGCCGGCGCACCGGCGAGGTCCAGGCCTTCGGCGCGCACATGTTTCCCTTGGACGCGATCGACGCCTGGCCGCGGCTGTACGGCCCCTCCGGCATCGTCCAGTATCAGTTCGCCGTGCCAAGCGCGCGCGAGGACGTCCTCGGGCGCGTCATCACCGAGCTGCGACGCTCGAGCGTCCCGTGCTATCTCGCCGTGCTCAAGGATCTCGGCGCGGAGGGGGAGGCCTTTCTGTCCTTCCCTGCCAAGGGGTGGACGCTGGCTCTGGACATGCCGGGCGACGCTCCTGGTCTCAGCGCGCTGCTCGATCGGTTCGACGCCTGGGTGGCGGAGGCAGGCGGACGCGTCTACTTGGCCAAGGACGGACGCCTGCGCCCCGAGATGCTCGCCGCGATGTACCCCCGAGTGACGCGGTGGCGCGCGGTGAGGGACCGGCATGACCCCGGCGGCGTGTGGGTGTCAGATCTCGGGGTGCGCACGGGATTGGTCGCAGGCCCACAATGACGAGCTCGGCCGCTCCGACCGCCGCCTCGCCCTCTGCGGGGCCGTCCGTGGCCAGACGCGTCCTGCTCGTCGGGGGCACCTCGGAGATCGGGCTGTCCACGCTCGCGCGCCTCGCCGTTGACGGTCCGATCACCGCGTGCCTGCTCGGACGTGACCGCGAGCGCCTCTCAGCAGCGGCCCGTGGGCTGGCCGTCGGCGGCTCGCAACCGGTGACCATTGTCATCACCGACGCCGCCGAGCTGGACTCTCATGACGGTGCCGTAACCAAGGCATTCGCGGACGCCGGTGGGTTCGACATCGTGCTCGTGGCGATCGGACGCCTTGGTGCGCAGGCGGGCCTTGACGCCGACCCGCAGGAGGCCGCAGAGGTTATGCGCGTGACATTCCTCGGCGCCGGCTCGCTCATGCTCCACTGCCTGCGGCGCCTACGCGATCAGGGCCATGGCACGCTCGTGGTGCTCTCCTCGGTGGCGGCTGAACGGCCCCGCGCCGGGAACGCCGTCTACGGTGCGGCCAAAGCGGGGCTCGACGCGCTCGCCCATGGGCTGGGAGACGCCGCTGCGGGCAGTGGCGTGCGGGTGGTGGTGGTCCGCCCCGGCTTCGTGCACACCAAGATGACGGCGGGGCTGACACCGGCGCCGATGGCCGTGGCGGCTGAGGATGTCGCCGACGCTACCGTCCGTGCGCTCGCCGGACGCGCCCACACCGTCTGGGTCCCCGGCCGTCTGCGCCTCGTGTTCGCGGTGTTGCGACACCTCCCACGTGCGATCTTCCGCCGGCTCCCGCTGTGAAGCGAAACCGCATGCTGCCCGAGCCCCTGGTCGCAGCGGTGATCGCCATCGTCGTGGTCATCATCGTGCCTGGGGTGGCGGTGGCGGCGATGCTGGGACTGCTCGCCCTGGCGTTGCTGGCCGCGACCGCCGCAATCGAGCGGCGGCGGCGCCGCGCGCGGCAGCGGCGTCGACGGGCACGATGACCGACGTCCCAGGCCGGGCCGCCGGCTTCACACGTTCAGGCCGACGGCCTCGCGAATGAGTGCCCTCAAAGCTGCCTCAGGCAATTTCTCGCCTTCACGGAAATCGATGGCGCGGACGCTGTTGCTGTCCATGCGCGCGTTGAAGAGCTGCTTCGGGTCTTTCAGCTTGGCGCCCTTGGGGAACGTCAACCGCACGGCGTTCTTGAGCATCTCACCGATGCAGACGATGCCGTCCAGCGACCAGACCGGCACTCCCTCCGGCCTGGAGGGCTTCTTCCACTTGACTTCCTCGACCACGGCGGGGCCAGCGCCCAGAACGATCCCTCGTAGCCGCGACAGCGTCGCGCCTCGCCAGTCATCTGCGTTTCTGATGATGGCATCGATCTCCTCAGAAGCACTTGTCGCCACATCAACCCCGTTCACGTCGCAGCAGCATGCCGTCACCGAATATCTGTGAGTGTTCAGTCTTGTTTCGCGGCGGTCTGGGCGAGCGCTTCCTCAAGCGCGCCTTCGCCGCCGGGCCTGCCGGTGATCGCCAGCTCGGGAGACCAGGTGGGAACGCGGCCGACCAGCGCGGCGGCGCGCTTGCGCCCGGCCACCTCGATAGGTGCACGCTGACGCAGTTGGGCCAGGAGCCGTGTGGCGTACTCTTGCGGCGTTTCATCGGGCGCGATCGCAGGTCGGTCGAACTCGAAGAACTCAACGCGCACGTGCGGACGCGCACGGGGAAACCGCGGGATCGCGACGGTGCCGTTGCACGCGACTCCGATGATCGTCGCCTCCGGCACCGCTCGGGCGAGGTAGCCGATGCCGCTGCGGGCGCGCAGCGCCCGACCCAGCGAACGTGTGCCCTCGGGGTAGATTCCGATACACGCGCCGGCTCGTAGCTGCTCGATCGCGCGGTCAAGCGCTCCAGAGTCACCGGATCCGCGCTCGATTGGGATCTGCCCCATCCCGCTCAGGATCACGCCGAGCACCTTGTTTCTCCACATCGAGGCCTTGGCCAGCGCCCTGATCTGTCGGCGGGGCATCCCCGCGATCCCAGTCGCCACCGTATCCCAGTAGCTGTCGTGGTCGCCGACGGCCAGCAGCGGCCCCTGCAGCGGCAGCAGGTCAAGGCCCGTCACCTGCAAGCGGCCCCACCACACAACGCCAGGCGTGGAAGCGATCATCACGCCGCGGTAGGCCGGGCTGACGCGCTCGATGCGGTCGGTCATCGCTTCTCAGGCTACCTGGATCCACGCGGCCGACTGCGGCCGCGGCAACCGTGGGGTCAGGTCCTATGGGATCAGGCCGAGCTGCTTGAGCACTGTGACGCCGTCGTCCAGGCCCAGTTCCTCGGCGATCATCCCGTCGACGACCTTGATCACCGTGGTCCCGGTGAACTCCATCCGCTTGCCCGAGCCCGCCGGCAGCGCACCCACGGGTAGATCGTCAAACGCCGGCCCAGTGTGTGTCCCGCCGCCCTTCCACTGTCCGACCACGTAGTCGCCCTCGGCGATGAGGTCAGCGGCGGCGCCGAAACCGAGATCTGGGAACGCCTCACGGAACCTCAGCGCGAACTCGCGAACCTCATCACGCCCACGCAGCGGCTGGTGCAGCGAGTACTCAAAGCGAATGTCGGGCGCGGCCAGGTCATCGATGATCCCGGGATCAAAGTCACTACCCCAGAAATCCGTGAACCAGCGGACGACGACGGCCTTATTGTCTTCGATGGACATAGGGTCTCCCTCACTTGTGATCGTTGAGAGAAGATCGGCAACTGGCCGGTGGTGCTCTGTGGTTTCACGGGCGGCCACGTCGTCATCGAAGATGGGTGCGATCGAGAGTCCGCACACTTCGCAGCGCTCCGGAGGAGCGGCGTACACGTTCCCGCAGAAACAAGCGACGGTGCAGCTCATCACAGGCTCCGATCGTTCTTGGACGTAGTGGCCCTGACACCATCGGCCGGGTTGATCTTCCAGTGAAAAGACGCCTCAGCCGCGGAGTTCGTGAGATCGACCGCCACGGATGACACTCTTGGCTGGAAGAGATTCGCGGACCGGCAACGCCACCTCCTTGCGCAATGGGCGTTCCAGGAGCCGCCGAGCTGGGCGATTCGGCGCCTTGGGTGTCCAGTCAGGCGTCAGCGTCGGCGGCCGCACGCATCGCTTCGGCGATGACGGGCGTCAGGTCCGCATCCGCGCCGTGCGGATAGGCCAAGCGGTGCTCGGCGAGGACGACAAGCGTCGCGGCTGTGTCAGGGTACTCGACGACATCGGGGCGATTGGTCGTGGAGACCACGAGGTAACGAACGGGCGCGTCGGAGCGGTTGACGAGGCAATGGGCTCCTGCGTGGCCACGAGGGAACGCGACAACCGCGCCGGCCGGAAGGAGCTGCGTTCCGTCCGGACCGCGCAGCGAGAGCGTCCCGGCGAGGACGAGCAGTAGCTCCTCGTTGGCGTGGTGGACGTGCAGCGGCGAGCCGACGGCGCCTGGGTCGAGCTCGTAGACATTGGCGGCGAGCTCCTGAGCTCCGGCCTGAGCGCCCACGGGGGCGACGTGGCGACCCGGGTATTTGTCCGCCTCCCAACGCGGCTGCTCAAAGTCCACGGGCATCAGACGACCGTAGCCGATCACTGCACGCCGGTATGGGCCGTTGTTCTGACTGAGCGCTGGCATTTGAGCGTACCCTCGCGTGAGTGAGTTACGTGAAGGACCCGCGCGTGGACGCCTACATCGACGATCTGCCGCCGTGGCAACAGGCGATCTGCCGGCGCGTCCGCGACCTGGTCCACGCTGCTGATCCTGAGGTTCAGGAGACGATCAAGCGCAGGGTCCAGCCCTACTTCGTGCTCGAGGGCAACATCTGCGCGCTGCTGGCCACCAAAGACCACGTCAACGTGTTTCTCTATGACGGCGCGATCGTGCCCGACCCGGCCGGCATCATCACCGGTGGCCATGACAACACGACCGCGCGGACAGTCGCGATCTACGAGAACGAAGCGATCAACGACTCGGCGCTGACCGCGATGTGCGGCCAGATCATCGCCAACAATCGCGCTGGCGGCTGGCGCAAGCTCAAGACCGACCGAGACGCGAGCGGCCCGGCGCCGGGCGCCGGTAGATTGCAACCATGAAAGAGTTGCGAGGAGCCGCGCACGCGATCGTCACCGCGCCGCTCGCTCAGTGCCTCGCTCTGGTCGAAGCGGTTGACGAATACCCGGTCTGGTATCCGGAGGTGGTCCGCGAGGTCGATGTGCTCGAACGCGACGCGCGTGGCCGTCCAACCAGGGCACAAACCAAGCTGCACCTGTCCGCCGGGCCGGTCACCAAGGACTTCGATCTGTTGATGGCGATCACGGTCGCGCCACCGGCGACCGTCAAGCTCGCCAAAGTCGGCGGAAGCGCGAAGTTCGACGTCATCTGGCGCCTCACTGACGCGGAGAGCACGCGCATCGAGCTCCAACTCGACGCGAATCTCGACGTGCCCCGCTTTCTGCCGTTGGGCGACATCGGAAACTCGGTGGCGCAGGGCTTCGTCTCGGCAGCGAGCGCCGAGCTCGCACGCCGTGCCGCTGCTTAGCCTCCACGCCACCATTGACATTTCGGATGTATCCGAAATATGATCGGGGTATGACCACGACACGCCATGCCACCAACGCCGTCGCCCATTTCGACATCGCCGGACCCGACCTTGACGCGCTCGGAGGCTTCTACCGCACCGTGCTCGGCTGGGAGCCGGTGCCGCAGGGCCCCGGGTACACGTTGCTGCGCACACCGGACGACGGACCCAATGGCGCCTTGAATGAGGCCGACACGCCGGCGGTGACGATCGGCGTTGCCGTGGATGATCTCGAGCGCGCGATTGCTGCGGCGAGGGCGACCGGCGGCAGTGTCGAGATGCCGCCGACCGACAACGGGTGGGTGGTCAAGGCGCAGGTGCGTGACCCGGCAGGCAATCTGCTCACGCTGATCGCGCGCTGACCCACGCCCGTCTCAACGAGCTGCTGCGAGCGCTGGCGCACGAGGAACGGCGCCGGATCCTGCAGGCGTGCCTGGTGCGCCCGCAAGCCGCGGGCGAGCTGGCCGCGGCGTCGGGGCTGTCGGCGGCGAGCGTCTCCGAGCATCTCAAGGTGCTGCGCAAGACGGGCCTGGTGGTGCTCGAACGCCGGGGGCGCTTCCGGCTTTACCGCACCGAGCCGTCGTGCGTGCTGGCGGTCGCGGCCGCCATCGAGCAGCTTGTCAGCGATGTCATCGGAAACTCTTAGGTTCTGGCCGTAACTCCTGGGTCGTAGGGCGTACCTAAGGGCAGTAGCACCTTCGGCTGCGTGACCGGGACCGCGTGAAGCTCAGCAGCGTCCAGGGCCGCGACATTGACCACGCGGCGCAGCCGGCACTCGACAGCGTCGACTCGGGACTCCGATCAGCGTGCCTGCCGCCATGGCGCGGGCACGCCGACGTCTTGAGCGGCGACCCCCAGACAGACCCCGAGGATGACCCATGAAACGGATCGCAGTCCTGATCACCGCCCTGGTGGTGCTCGGCGTCGCCGCGACGTCGCACGCGGCGATCAACTCCTACAGCGCCGGCATCACCACGACGACCAAGCAGGCCGGCACGGCCTCCAAACCCGTGCCGACCGGCTACACCGAGAACCTGCAGGTACATGGACTCAACGGCAACCGGGCCGGAGTCCAACTCGACATCAAGACCAGGATCTACGGCCTGGTCGAGAACGGCAAGGACTTCCCGACCTGCAGCTTGAACCAGATCGCCTACGCCCATACCGACACCATCTGCCCCAAGGGATCCAAGGTCGCGACCGGTTCCATCGCCGCCACGCTCGGTGCGGCCAACAATTTCCAGGCCGTGGGCGCCTCGTGCAACCCGCAGCTGGACGTCTTCAACAGCGGACAAGGCAAGCTGACCTTCTTCTTCGTCATGACGCCTGCGCATCAGTGTCTCGGTGGCGCGCTGACGACGGGGGCGACCGGGCCCTACCCGGCCACCTATAAGCAGGTCGGCAAGTACCTGGAGCTCGACGTGCCCATCCCCAGCTACATCAGCTATCCGGTCCCGGGACTGGTCGGCTCGCTGGAGAGTGAGCACCTCACCTTCCTCAATCAGACTCGGCAGGTCCACGGCAAGACCGTGGCCGCCACGTCCTCGATCGGGTGCCAAGGCCACGCCCGCCCTTACTCGGCCACGTTCACCTCGACGTTGCCGTCCAGCGGGTCCGCCAAGGAGATCCACACCGTCTCCGGATCGGCCGCCTGCTGATCACTCGCGGGGGACACGTGATGGAACCCGGTGATTGCCACGTCGCGGTGTTCCATCACGTTCCCTCACCCAGTGCGTTCTGCCCGCTCGAAACGCGCAGGAGGCGCCCGAGCGCCTCTGGCATCCACCAGTTCCAGTGTCCGAAGAGCGCGGCCAGGGCGGGTACGAGCAGGGTCCGCACGATCACCGCGTCGAGGATGACGCCCACGGCGAGTCCGGTCGCCGGGATCTCGACGGCGATGTCGTTGACGGTGCTCAGCGAGGCGAACGAGATCGCGAGGATGAGCGCCGCGCACGTGATCAACCGGCCAGTGCGCGCCACCGCGGCGACGATCGCGCGGCGGGTATCCCCGGTCAGGTCGTATTCCTCGCGCATGCGGGCGAGGACGAACACCTCGTAGTCCATGGAGATCCCGAACAGGAACGCGAACATGATGATCGGGATCCAGTTGCGGATCGCGTGCGTCGCCGAGATGCCATACACCGCGTGAGACCCATGGCCCTGCTGCCAGAACAGGACAATGAACCCGAAAGAGGCTCCGAGCGAGATGAGGTTGAGGACGACCGCCTTGGCGGCTAGCGCCACGGAGCGGAATGACCGCGCCAGCAGCACGAAGGTGATAAACGCGATAGCGGCCAGCATCGCCGCGAAGTTGCCATAGATGGCGTGGGTGAAGTCGATGTTGGCGGCGGTGTCGCCTCCAACGCGGATCGCTCCGGGCTGCCCACCGAGCGCAGTGCGCAGCCGTGTGACAGTGTCCGTGCCGGCGGTGGTGTTCCCGGCGGCGGTGGGCACCACGGTCAACAGCGTGTCACCAGGGGCAGTCCGCGCGGGCAGTTGAGCAGTGAACACCGCCCATGTGCCGGGTGTACGGCGGGCGACGGTCGCGGCGTGCGCCGCGTTCGCCCCTCCATGCACCAGGATCTGGATTGGGAACGTCACGGCCTCGGGGACGCCCTCGCGTGTGACGCGATGAAACGCTTGCGCCGCCGCGCTATTGCCTCCCAGCGACCCGGCGCTGGGCTGGCCGGTGTTGATGGTGAGCCCGGGAAGGGCGAGGCCGATCATGATCGTGAGCCCGGCGACTGCAGCGACCCAGCGGCGCTCGACGATGAGCTTGGCCCATCGTTCCCACGCGCGGCTGTAGGTGGTTGAGCCTCGCCGCAGACGGTGGCGGTCCAGCGCCGGCCCGCAGGCCGAGAGGACGACCGGCAGCAAGGTGACCGCGGTGGCCGTCGCCACCAGGGGGATGAACAGGCTGCCGACCCCGATGCCTTGCAGGAAGGCGACGGGGATGAGGAGGAGCGAGAGCATGCCGACAGCCACGGTGAATCCGCTGAGCACGACCGCGCGCCCGGCGTGCTCGCTGGCGGCGATGATGGCCTGGCGGTTGTCGAGTCCTCGCTCGCGCTCTTCGCGCCAGCGGGTGACGATGAGCAGTGAGTAGTCGATCGCGATACCAAGCCCGATGAAGGCGACGAGGTATTGCTCGAGGTTGCTGATCGAGATGGCCTGTTCCAGGCCGTAGATCATCAAGAACGTGGTGAGGATGCTCGGGAGCGCCATGAGCAGCGGCACGATGGCGATGGCCGAGCCGTAGACGAAGCCGAGCACGACCAGCGCGGCTGCGGCGCCGATGAGCGTCTCGGTGAGGGTGCTGAGGCCTGCGCCAGCGCCCGAGCCGGTCGATTGCAGGGCCTCGTTGCCGGTGACGGTGACCGTTGAACCGCGCGGCGCCGCATGCCGCAGCGCTGGCTCAATGACATCGTGAGTGTGGGTGTAGGGGCCGGTGTCGGGGTTGGGCATGTCCAGGAGCGCCCAGGTAGTGCGTCCGTCCGCTGACACGAGCCGACGGTCGTGCGTGGTGGCGTAGTCGATGAGCCCGACGTGTCCGAGCCGGGTCGCAGCGGCGAAGGTGCGAGCCGCCGCCGCCTGCCCAGACGGCGTGGCCATCGTCTGGCCTGGGGCAAGCCGCAGCACGGCGATGACCGGGGGCTCTGCGCCATCCAGCCCCAGCCCGCGAATCATGGCTTGGTTGGCCTCATACCCGGCCAGGCCCGGCGTGGCCTGCGAATGGCTCAGCCCGCTGTTGGCCTTGCCGACGAGCACGCCTCCGATGAGTGTGAGCACGATCCACGTTGCGGCGACAAGCGCGCGATGGCGGAGGACGACGATGATGAGCTTGCGCATGGGGCCTCGCTGGTGGGTCGGTGAAGCAGCAAGGCGACAGTAGATTCGGGATCGAGCGCTGTCGTCGGGCGCGCGGACGCACTTGACGTACTCCTGCGGGATGACACGCACCGTCGGTGACGGCGACCCATGTACTGCTCGAGGACGACACCCCATCGTCCCCGGCGCCGATGTGTCATCGGCCGGCGGGACAGTAGCGTCTGGCCCATGTCAACAGACCTTCGGCGTGTGGCGGACATCGGACTGGTCACCGCCGGCATCGTCAGCCTGGCGGCGCTCGCCTGGCCGTTGGACGCCGTCCATCCGGCCGGCGCGGCGTTCGCCCTGGCGCTGGTGGCCTGCCTCCCGTGGCTGTGGCGAGATCGCTTCCCGATCGCCACGCTCACGCTCAGCGGCGCCGGGCTCGTGGCGTCGATCATCGCTCTGCACGCCTACGACTGGGCGAGTGTGGTGGCAATCGTGCTCCTGTTCTTCGCCGCGTTCGATGGCGACCGGCGGCGGTCGCTGATGGTGGGCGTCGTCACGACCGTGGTCCTGGCCGGGGTGGTCGTCGCCCTCATCCCAGTGCTGGAGCGCTCCGACGGCATCTCCGCCGCCATCCCACGCATCCTCGCCGCCCTGGGCGCGTTGATCGTCGGCGACCTGGCGCGCTCGCGGCGCGCACTGCGGGCGGCTGCCCGCGAGCGGGCCGAGCGCGAGGTCCGCGAGCTGCGCGACCGGGCCGACCGGCAGGCCGCGATGGAACGGCTGCGCATCGCCCGCGAGCTGCACGACACGCTGGCCCACGCCTTGGTAGCCATCAACGTCCGCTCCGGCGTCACAGCGCATCTCGGCGTCTCCCCGGAGGCGGCCGACGCCCTCACGGAGATCAAGGACGTCTCGGCGCAGGCTCTCGCTGACCTGCGCGCCACCCTCGACGTGCTGCGCGATCCCGAGGCGCCCGCGTCGCGCGACCCGGCTATGGGCCTCGCGTCCGTAACGGCACTCGTCGACCGCGCCAACGCCGCCGGGCTGCGCACCGACGCAGAAGTGGCGCTGAACGGTGCCGTGATCCCCAGCGTGATCGACCACACCGCCTTTCGCATCATCCAGGAGGCCCTCACCAACGTGCTGCGCCACGCCCGCGCGTCGCACGCGCGCGTATCTGTCAACGCGCGAGCGGGATCGCTCACGATCGACGTCCTCGACGATGGCCGCGGGGCCACCATCAGCGGCCCCGGGAGCGGACACGGCATTCAGGGCATGACCGAGCGTGCCGCGGCGGTGGGCGGCAGTATCGTCGCCGGACCCGGCACCGACCGGGGATGGCGCGTACACGCAAGGCTGCCTCTCCACGGGGGCCGCGCATGACGATCAGTGTTGTCGTCGCCGAGGACCAGCCGATCGTGCGAGGCGGGTTTCGCGCGCTCATCGACGCCGAGCCGGACATGACCGTCGTGGCCGAGGCCGCCGACGGGCACCAGGCGGTGTCGCAAGCACGCCGAACCCGGCCCGATGTGGTGCTCATGGACATCCGCATGCCCGAGATGGACGGGCTCGATGCCACCCAGATCATCGCCGCCGATCCCACCCTGACGACGACGCGGGTACTCGTCCTCACCACGTTCGAGCTCGACGAGTTCGTGTTCGGAGCCCTGCGCGCCGGAGCCAGCGGCTTCCTGCTCAAGGGCGGGGAGCCGGCCGAGCTGTTGCGTGCGGTCCGCACCGTCGCCGCGGGTGAGTCGCTGCTCGCGCCGAGCGTGACGCGGCGGCTGATCAAAGCCTTCGCCGACCGCCCCGCGCTGCCGCCACCGCCCGACGGGCTGGACGAGCTGACTCCGCGCGAGCATCAGGTCCTGCGACTCGTCGCCGCCGGCCTGACCAATCAGGAGATCGCTGCCGAGCTACATCTGAGCCCGTATACGGCCAAGACCCACGTGTCGCGGATTCTCACCAAGCTCGGGGCGCGCGATCGCGTTCAGCTCGTAGTCCTCGCCTACCAGTGCGGGCTCGCGCAGCCATGAGCGCAGCTCGCAGCATGACTCCGCGGGCACGCAGGTCGCGGCCGTTGAGAACCATCGGCGTCGGCCCAGAGGTCGTGGCGGGCGTCCGGGTGAGAACGGTTCAGCCGTGGAGCGGCGATGAGACTTCGTTTAGGGTGCGCGCCAGGCGTGTGGGTGGGTGATAGGCCTTTACGTCATGTCAATTCTGTCTGCTCGGGGGGCCTTGGCTCCGTGCCGATGGCGCGGCGGCGGGTGAACCGGCCCACTGCGGCCAGGTACGCCCTGCGCCGGGCGGTGGCCGTCTTCCTGCTCGCCGCGATCGTCGCCATCGTGGTGTGGCTCATCCTGTCGTCGACCGGCTCAGGTACGCCGCCGCGCAGCGCCGCGACGACGAGGACTTCGGCCCCGCACGCGAGCAGGCGCCACGCTACGCACCGCGCGGTCCCGACGGGGCTCCCGCTCGCCGGCATCGTCGCCGGGCGATGGACGGCGCTCTCTGAGGCGCCGACCGCCCGAGGAGAGGTGTCGGCGGCGCGCATCGGCGACACCGTCTACGTCGTCGGTGGCTTCGATGCCGCCGGACACACCAGCAGCGTCGTGCAGCGGCTGAACCTCCGAACCCAACGCTGGTCGTCCGTTGCCGCCATGCCGGAGGCGCTCAACCACATGAGCGCCGTCAGCTACCGGGGCCAGCTCTATGTGGTCGGCGGCTATGCCTCACCGGGCGACAGCAGCACGGCAGCGACTCGAGGGTTCTGGCGCTATGACCCGGCCGGCAACCGCTGGAGCGCCATGCCCGACGCTCCGGTCGCCCGGGCGGCCGCAGGGGCGGCCGTACTCGGTCACCGCCTGTACGTCGCGGGCGGACGCAACGACACGACGAGCGCCCTCTCGAGCCTGGCCATCTTCGACTTCGACACCGGCCACTGGACGCTCGGTCCGTCGCTGGCACATCCCCGCGAGCACGTCGCCGCGGTGGCGGCCCGGGGCTCAATCTGGCTGCTCGGCGGTCGTGCGCTGGGGCTGGGCAGCTTCACCTACGCCGAGCGATACACCCCAGGCGCCTCAGCTTGGCAGGAGATGGCGCCGCTGCCGGTCGCCCGCTCGGGCTTCCAGGCCGTCGTCGCCACAGGCGGGATCGTCGTCGTCGGTGGTGAAGACGGCACTCAGACGGTGGGCGAGGTCGATCGTTACAGCCTGACCGCCGGGCGGTGGAGCCGTCTCGCCGACCTGCCGGTCGCACGTCACGGGCTGGGCGTCGTGGCCGACGGGCCGCTCGTGTTTGCCATTGACGGCGGCCCGCAGGCGGGATTGACGATGTCTCGCTTCGTGTCTCGGTTGCGCGTCGGCTAGGCGCTCGCGATCACCCGCCCGGCGCCGGGCTACTCCAGATCGGAGGCGATGCGATAGCGGTGCTCGGGCCGCCCAGCTGCGCCGTAGTGCAGTCTCAACTGCACGGCGCCCTGCCGTGCCAGCTCGCTCACTTAGCGCTGCAGAGAGTCCGGGAGCGCCCCGACGCGGCGCCCCGACGCTCGCCGGCCTTCAGGTCGATCTCATGTTCGATCGTGATCCTTGACGAGGCCATGCTTGCGGCCGCGACCATCACAGAGCAGATCGCGACGTGGGCGACTCATGTCGTCTCCGATCTGGGTCTGGTCGGCATCTTCGTGCTCATGCTGCTTGACGCCGCCTGCGTGCCGATCCCGTCGGAGATCACGATGTTGTTCGCGGGCTTCAGCGTCAGCCAAGGCCATGACGACCTCCTCTCGGTCACGGCGGCCGGAGTAATGGGCAATCTCGTCGGATCGTGGTTGGCCTATTACGTGGGGCGCCACGGTCGCCGGCGGCTGCAAGCCAACGCCGTCACCCGTCGCATGCTCAGCTCCGCCCATCTCGCTGCCGCCGACCGGTGGTTTGGGCGATACGGCGATGCTTCGGTGCTGGTCGGTCGTCTGCTGCCGGTGGTCCGCACGTTCATCTCGCTGCCTGCCGGCGCAGCCGGCGTGCCGATGCGCCGCTTCTCCGTGCTGACGGTCATCGGCTGCATCCCGTGGGTGCTGGCGTTCGCGTGGCTGGGCACCGTGCTGGGCGCCAACTGGGACTCCGTGAAACCGGGGCTCCGGTACGCGGACTACACCGTGCTCGGCCTCGCTCTCCTCGCTGTCACGTGGGCGCTCGTCCGCCGCCGGAGTGGTCGTTCCTGTTGATCGGACTCCGGCGACCGTGCCGGAGCAAGCAGACCACGGGCATCGGCCTGCACGACTCCCGAGGCAGTTGCGTGTGTTGGTGGCTGACATCGAGCCTCAGGTGCATCGCCAGCTCGATCTGATGCTCAGAGGCTTCGGGCACACGACGCGGAGTGTGTTCGACGGCGCGCGCGTTTTGCCGATCCTCACGGGCGAGCGCCACGACGTGCTGCTGCTGGCAACGGCACTGGGGAACAGTCTCGATGGCTTCAGCGTTTGCCGCCGCCTCCGAGCTGCAGGTGATGACATCCCGATCATCATGCTCGGCGACCTCGCTGGGGAGGCTGACATCGTCACCGGCTTGGAGGCGGGAGCCGACGACTTCATGACCAAGCCGGTCCGGCTCGCCGAGCTGCGCAGCCGCATGAAGGCGCTGTTGCGGCGAGAGCGTTACGGCGCTTCCGTCCCACCCCTGCGCCTTCGGCATGTCGTGCTTGACCATTCGGCACGCGAAGTCACGCGCGACGCGCAACCCGTTGCCCTTACCCACACGGAATACGAGCTGCTCCTCGTCCTGATCTCCAAGGCCGGATGCGTGTGCAGTCGGGAGGAGCTGTTGCGGGCGGCCCGTGGCACGACGACGTTCACGGATCCGCGATCGATCGACGTGTACATCCACCACCTGCGGCACAAACTCGAGCGCGACCCCAGCGTTCCCACACTCATCCAGACCGTCCGCGGCGTTGGTTACAAGGCGGCCCACGTGGCGGTCGCGCCCATCGCCCGCGGGGGATAGGCCCGGTTCGGGTTCGCGTGGTGGTGACCGCCACGGTTGATCACTGCTCGCGCAGGACCCGGCCCAGAGGCAGGCGACGCAGACTGCGCTGGGCCGCCACGGCGCCCACGGCGAACACCAGGACCGCTGCGCCGGCGAGCTCTGCCAGGAAGCCCCACGGCAGTACGAGAGCGTCGGGTGGGGGGTCGAACACGTGCTGGAGCATCGCCACGAGCATGAGCGAGAGGGCGAGCCCAAGAGGCGCGGCGAGCGCGAGGCCGCAGCCCACCACCAGCGCGACCTCGCTCCACACGTAGGCGCTCACGTCGCGCAGGGAGTGGCCGACGGCCACCATCGTGGCCAGCTCATGCCGGCGGTCGGAGAGGACGAGCGCGATGTAGAGCGCCACCGCGGCGGCTGTCAGGGCGAGGGCGAAGATCTCCTCGATGCGGCTGATGCCGCCCAGGTTGACGGTCGTGATCGAGCTGACCGTCTCACGCGTCTGTTGGTCGATGCTCTTGGTGATCACGCCGTCCTGGCGGGTGCGAGCGGCGATCGCGGCCGCGGTGCGCGCAGGTGAGCCGCTGCGTACGAACAGGAGGTTCGGGCCCCCGGCGTGATCGGCGGCTTGGAGGTAGGCGAGATTCGCCACCATGAACGAGTCCCGCGGGGCCGCCGGAAACTCCTGGACCACGCCGGCGACGTGAAAGTCGACGATGTGAAACCGACCACGGCCGCGATCCAGGACACGGAGACGCAGCAGGTCGCCGAGACTCAGCTGGTAGTCGGTCATCGTTTCCTTGGAGACGAGGATTCCGTCCGGGTGCGCGCGCAGGCGGGCGATCGTCTGCTGGGCGCCCGCTCCCAGGAAGTAAGAGTCGCGCAGGGTCGTGGCCGAGGCGATCGTGCGGGCGTCGATCCCGTAGGTGTCCTGGAGGTCAGGACCGACGTAGGCGTAGGAGTGGTCGACCGGCGTGCTGGCCTGGACGCCGGCGACGCCCGCGATCGTGCGCTGGAGTCCCTTGCCGGCGATCGCGCCGGGGGGCGCGGTGGCCGTCACGTCGGCGCCGAGGGTGAGCTGGGCGTCGACCTGCGACTGGGCGTCATAGGTGGCGGTGAACACCGCGAGGTTCACGCCGAAGGCGAGCAGCAGCCCGAGCACGATCAGCCCACGGTTGATGACCGCGCCGCGGCGCCCCGCGCTGACCAGCAGCAGACCTCGGTCGGTTGTATTGCGGGTCCGCCCGCGGCGTGCGAGCAGCCACGCCAGGCCACGCCCCCGGAGGCGGACGAGCAGGAGCGTGGCCCCCAGCCACAGCAGCGCCGGAGCGAAGAACATGTACACCGACAGTGACAACGTCGGGTTGGCATCCGGGTTGACCACCGCGGCAAACCCGGTGGTTGCCGTCAGCCAGTAGATGAGCCCGCTGAGCACCAGGGCGAGCACATCGAGGTACAGCCGCTGCCACAGCGGCACGCGATCGCGCAGGACCCCGCGGCGGCTCTGGTTCACCGACGCCCTGAGCACGGAGCCGGCCGCGGCGATCCGCGCCGCCAGGGCGCCGGCCATCGCCACCGTGATGGCGACAACGACCGTCACGAGCACCCGCCCCGCGGTCAGCGCTCCGCTCGTGGAACCGGCGATCGTCACCGAGCCGAGCGCCAGCCCTGCGCCCAGCAGTCCGGCGCACACGCCGATGAGAATGCTTTCAACGACGGCCAGGGCCACCAGCTCCCGGCGCGAGCCGCCCCGCACACGCAGCAACGCGAGGTCTCGGCGGTCGCGGTCCACCCCGCCCAGCGCGGCCAGATAGGCGAGTCCGAGGGCGACGACGGCGCCCGGGACGGCGAGCATGATGAACAGCGTCTCGGCGTAAAGACCGTCGCCGGCCGCCGTGTTGAGCGCATCGGAGAGGTTGTCGACGAATTGGACCTGGCCGGGGAGGCTGCGCTCGACCCGATGCAGGACCTGTCCCGCCTGCGCGTACGCGTGGCTTGGACTGCCGGTGAGGGCGCCAGGGTCAAGCTGGGCCTGGACCTGCCATTGCACGCCTGACAGGCTGCCCGGGACGGCGGCCGCGCCCGCCGCCCCGTTGCGGAGCGTCGGCAGCGCGGGCGCGACGCGACGCGCGAAGGTGGCGAGGTCGATGATCGCGGCGTTGGCCGGAGGCTGAGCCGGGGCCGGTCCCGCGGTCGGGTTCAGCGGCTGAAAGACGGTGTCCGGGGCGGTGATGAGCCCAACGCCCGAGACCCGCAGGCGTATGGGCGGGTGACCTGCGCGCACGGTGAGCGCAACGGTGTTGCCGACCTGAGCCTGCAGCGTTGCCGCCAGTTGCTGGTCGAGCACGATCGCCCCGGGCTGCAGACCTCCTCGCAGCAGGCGGAAGGTGGAGAGGCCGTCCAGGTAGCCGTTGTCCACGGCCAAGAGCGCGCCCGATCCGGCGTTGGTGAGGCCGCCCGGCCCGCGGTGCGCAGCCGCCGCAAACGGCGCCGTGGCGGTCGCGTAGGCATGGGCGACCCCCCTCTGAGCGCCGACGGCACGCGCCGTCTGGACGTCCTGTCGATAGGACCCGACCGGGCCCTGCCAGTCCAGTGGAACAGACCGCACCGCCGCGCCGGTCATCGTCTGCAGCGAGTGCCCGACGAACAGCAACATCGCGCCCAGCAGCGCGACGGCGAGACCGAGTACCGCGATACGCACCACCGTGCGGCCGGGAGCGGCGATCAGTCCTGCCACGGCCAGGCGGGCCGAGGACCTCACGCGAAGCGCTCCTCGCCGGTGATGCGGCCATCGGCGAGCCCCACGGCGCGTCCGTATCGTGCCGCGACGTCGGCGTCGTGGGTGGCGGTGACCTGGGCGAAGCCGAACTCGTCGTGCAGGGCGTCCACGAGATCGAGCACGCGCCGTGCGGTCTCGGAGTCGAGGTGGCCGGTGGGCTCGTCGCACAGCAGTACCCGTGGCCGCTGGGCCAGCGCTCGCGCGATTGCGACGCGCTGGGCCTCGCCGCCCGACAGCTCTCCGGGCAGGGCGTGGCGCTTGTCACCCAGGCCCACCCGTGAGAGCAACTCGGCGGCCGTGTCATCCACGGCGTCGCCCCCGTCGACGGCCAGCGCCGCGAAGGCCACGTTCTCGGCGGCGGTGAAGGTCGGCAGGAGGTTGGCGTTCTGAAAGACCAGGGCCGCGCTGGCGCCGCGCCGGTGCGCCGCCGCCTGGATCGACGGCATCGGCGACCCCTGCCAGGACACCTGTCCGCGGTGGGGCACGATCAACCCTCCGAGAACGTGGAGAAGCGTCGTCTTGCCCGATCCCGAGGCGCCGAAGAGCGCGATGCGCTCTCCATCGGCCAGCTGGAGGTCGACCTCGCACAGCGCCACGACCTGCGCGGCGCCGTACCCGTGAACGACCGTGACCCGACGGCACGCCAATAGCGGCGCAGTCGACGTCGCGGACCTCATGTCGTCAGCCGGCCGTCGCGCATTTCCAGCACCCGGTCCGCTGTCTCCGCCACCCTCTCGGAGTGGGTGACGACCACGACCGCCGCGCCCCCCTCGCCCCGCAGGCGCACCAGCGCGTCGAGCACCTGGCGCTCGCTGGCCGAGTCAAGCTCGCCGGTCGGCTCGTCGGCGAGGATGACGCGGGGCCGCCGCGCGAACGCAGCGGCCACCGCGGCGCGCTGCTGTTCGCCGCCCGAGAGCTCGCCGGCGCGAACCGTGGCGCGGGCCGTGAGCCCGAACATGCCCAGTGCCTCGTCGGCCCGCTGCTCGGGATCGGCCACTCCGGCGAGGCGACAGCCGACCACGACGTTGCTGCGCGTCGTCAGCCAGGACCACAGGTTGCCGCTCTGGAGCACCAGCGCCACCTCTGAGGCGCGCACGGCGTCCACCTCGGCCTCGGCCAGCTGAGCCAGTTGACGGCCGCCGACCCATACCTCCCCGGCCGACGGCTCATCGAGCCCGGCGCACAGGCTGAGCACCGTGCTCTTCCCGCAGCCCGAGGGGCCGAGCAGGGCCACGAGCTCGCCCGCGCGGGCCTCGAGCGTCAGACCCCGCAGGGCGACGGTCTCCACGGGGCCGGATCGGTAGATCTTGATCACGTCGCGCAGCGCCAGCGCATCAGCGGGGGTCATCGCCAGCGGAAGCTGTTGATCATCATCCGATAGGCGTCGACGTTGTCCACGCCGCGGGGCGTACCCAGGTCGATCACGGCGACGCGCCCGCCCGCCGCGAGCTCGTAGCGATCGACGAGAAGCGTGACCCGCTTGCCCGTGACCTGGTTGGGTGCGCTCTGGGTGCTGTAGGTGACGCGCACCGCAGGTCCCGCGCCCACCCGCACCGTACGCGGCGAGCTGAAATGCAGCGACGGCTGCGACCGCGCCAGCCGGCGCAGCTCGGCGCTGACGACCGCCGGCGTGGGGGTCGCGCCGCGGGCGATCAGGACGTGTACGAGGTTGTTCTTGTCGCGGAAGGTCTCGTCGTGGGCCCTGCCGCTCTGCGTCCAGCCTTCCGGGTACTTGATGGCGTAGCCCCCGGCCCGGCTCGTGAAGGTGAGGAAGACCTGGTTGTCGGGGATGTCGCCGGTGGCCGCTGATCGGGCGTCGGCCGACAGGGCGCCGGGGGAGGAGGACGAGGCGGACGACGTGGAAACAGCCTGCGCGGTGGCGGATGCCGAGGCCGGTGAAGTGCCCGCGGGGGCGGAGTGCGACGTCCCGGACGAACCGCAGCCGGCGACCAGCACGACCAGCATTCCCGCCGCCGCGGCGCGACGGATCTGAGAAGGTGACATGGACTCAGGCTCCCGCCGGGATCTGGCGATCTCCTGAACACGCCCGCCGATATCCCAGCCGTTCAGGAAATCGTCAGGTTCTCCACCGCGGGCTGGCGATACTTGATCGATGCGCCCGACCGTGCTGCTCGTCGAGGACGATCACGATCTCCGTGCCGTACTGGTGCGAAGCCTGCAGGCCGAGGGGTTCTCCGTGGGCGCCTGCGCCACCGGCCACCAGTTCGTCACCCGGGCGGCCGCGGAGGCCGCCGATGTCCTGATCATCGACGTCGGGCTACCGGATGCTGATGGGCGCGATGTCTGCCAGGCGCTGCGCGCGCGCGGCGTCTCGTCGCCCGTGCTCTTCCTCACTGCCAAGGACGCGCTGCCCGATCGCCTCAGCGGCTTCAACGCGGGCGGCGACGACTACGTCACCAAGCCGTTTGACATCGAGGAGCTGGCCGTCCGACTCCACGCGCTCATGCGCCGGGCGAGGTCCGTGACGCGGCACAGCCACGCCGGGCTCATGTTCGATCCGACGGAGTTCACCGTCGCTTGTGAGGAGGGCAGGACGACGCTGACCCCGACGGAGTTCCGGTTGCTGGCGTCGCTGGCCGCGAGTCCCGGCGCGACCGTGCCGCGCGCCGAGCTCATCTACTCGGCGTGGCCGCACGGCGCGATCGTCCACGACAACACGCTCGACGTCTACATCGCCCGGCTGCGGCGAAAGCTGCGCGAGATCGAAGCCACACGACACCTCGTCACGGTCCACGGCGTCGGCTACAAGCTGGAATGCGACGCGTAGGTCTGTTCGGACTGCGCGCGCGCATCTGGGTCACCGTCCTGGCGGCGCTGACCTTGGTCCTCATCGGCCTGACCGCCGGCTTCAACCTGGTGCTCGGTGACCGGCTGAACGCCGAGGCCAACAGCGTGGCGAGCGCCCGCGCGTCGGCGGAACTCGACGGGTTGCGCGTGACCTCGGCCGGCATCCAACTCGCCGAGACAGCGGACGCCGGCGCCGCCGACACGCCCACATGGGTGTTCGAGGGGTCTCACGTGCTCGAGCAGCCCAATGCCCCGGCGGACGTCGGGCACGCCGCCGGGGGCTTGATCCGGGCCCGGGGCTTTCGCGACGTTCCGCACGCTGATACACGGCTGTACGCCGTTCCGGTCATTCACTCGGGCCGGCGCGTCGGCACGGTGGTCGCCGCGGTCTCGACCGCGCCCTACGAGCAGATTCGCAAGGTAGCTCTGCTGGCCTCGGCGGCGCTGGCCGCACTCGCGCTCGTCGCGGTCGCTCTCGGAACGCGGTGGCTCATCGCCCGCGCCCTTGCCCCGGTGGACGAGATGACGCGCCAGGCGGCCGAGTGGAGCGAGCACGATCTCGCGCGGCGGTTCTCACTGGGACCGCCCCATGATGAGTTCACCACCTTGGCCGCGACCCTGGACGGGCTGCTCGACCGAGTGGCGGCCAGCCTGCGCCACGAGCAGATGCTCACAGCCGAGCTCTCCCACGAGCTGCGCACCCCGCTGAGCGCGATCAGCGCTGAGGCCCAATACGCCCTGCGTCACGGACCGGACGATCCGGTCAGCCGGCGGGGCTATCAGCAGATCCTCCAGAGCGCCCGCCAGATGACCCGCATCCTGGACACGCTGCTCGCGGCCGCGCGGGCGCAGGCCAGCTCGACCCAGCCCACGACCGACGCTGTCAGCGGCGCCCGGGCGGCGATCCACGCCTGCGCCAACCTCGCAGATGCGCGCTGGCTCGACCTGGAGTTGAGCGAGCCGGCGCATCCGGTGCTCGCGGGAGTGGACGGCGGTCTGCTCGAGCGCGTCCTCGCGCCGCTGCTCGAGAACGCGTGTCATCACGCGCGGCGCCGCATCCAGGTTGACGTTGCCGAGCTCGACGCTACGGTCGAGATCGCCGTCCAGGACGACGGCCCCGGCGTCAACGGCGCCGACCGCGACCAGATCTTCGCTCCCGGCTATCGGAACGCGATCAACGGCTCGAGTACCGGCCACGACGGCGCCGGACTGGGCCTCGCCCTGGCGCGGCGCCTGGCCCGGGGCGTGGGCGGCGACGTCACCCTTGGCACCGCCTCGGCCGGGGCGCGGTTCATCGTCACCCTCCCGCATGCCTGAGCTCAGCACACTCAGCGACGGCCGCGCCGTCAGCATTGGGATCTGCGAGGACGACGACGCTCTGCGCGACGTCCTGCGCCGCGCGCTGGCCGCCGAGGGCTACCGGGTCCGCGCCACGGCGTCCGGAGCCGAGGCGATCGCCGCGTTCACCGCGGATCCACCGCAGCTGCTCGTGCTCGACATCCGCCTGAGCGACCGTGACGGCCGGGAGGTGTGCGCCGCCATCCGCGGGCGCGGGCTCTGGCTGCCGGTGCTGTTTCTCACCGCCCGCCACGACCTCGAAGACCGGCTCGCCGCATTTCACGCCGGCGGTGATGACTACCTGACCAAGCCGTTCGAGATTGCCGAGCTGCTCGCCCGTCTCCGGGGCCTGCTGCGGCGCAGCCCCGCTGCCTCTGAGCGTGACGGCCTGCGGCTTGACCCCGCCGCGCACGCGCTGGTCATGGGCGATGCGGAGGTGGCGCTCACCCGGACCGAGTTCCGGGTGCTGGCCGCCCTGATGGGGGCCAGTCCCGGGGTGGTGCGCCGGTCGGCGTTGATCGCCGCCGGCTGGCCCCGGGCACAGGAGCCGACCGACAACACGTTGGACTCGTGCATGGCCAGGGTGCGCGGCAAGCTGCGGCGGGTGGCGGCGCCGGTCGCGATCACCACGGTTCGCGGGGTCGGCTACGCATTGCGCTGATTTCCGGGCTGCAGTCAGGTCGCTGCCAGGTTGCGCGCCTAGCGTCGCCCGGCATGCACATATTCACTTCCACCTCGGCCGCGCCTGCCCGCACACGGATGCTCAACAAGGTGCCCGAGGTCACGATCTACTTCTGGCTCATCAAGGTCCTCTGCACCACGGTTGGGGAGACGGCCGCGGATTACCTGAACACGAACCTCGGCATGGGATTGACCAACACCACCTGGGTCGCGGCCGGCGTGCTCGCCGTGCTCCTCGGAGCGCAGTTGAGCGCCCGGCGTTACATCGCGCCGCTGTACTGGTCCGTCGTCGTCGTGATCAGCGTGTTCGGCACGCTCATCACCGACAACCTGACCGACAACCTGGGCGTGGGGCTGACGCTCACCGCCCCCGTCTTCGCCGCGATCCTGGCCGGCGTGTTCGCGGTCTGGTACCGCGTGGAGGGCACCCTCTCGATTCACTCGATCGTGACGCGGCGCCGTGAGGCGTTCTACTGGTTGGCGATCCTCTTCACGTTTGCCCTTGGCACCGCGGCGGGCGACCTGCTGGCGGAGAAGTTCTCGCTCGGCTACGCCGTGTCGATCCTCATCTTCGCGGCGGCGATCGCGCTCATCGCCATCGCCCACTTCCGCTTCGGGCTGGGGCCGATCACCGCGTTCTGGCTGGCCTACATCCTCACGCGGCCGCTGGGGGCCTCTATCGGCGATGAGATGTCCCAGCACGACCCGGACTTCGGAGGCCTCGGCCTGGGCACCACCGCCACCAGCTACGTGTTTCTCGGCCTGATCCTCGTCCTGGTGGCCTACCTGTGGTTCACCGGAGCCGACCGCACCGAGAAAGCCCGCGCGCAGTACGCGAGAGAGTCACATGGGCACCCCCAGTCGCGCCCGCGCCCGCGTCCGGACCTTGTCAGGCAGCAAGGGTAGGAAGGGAACACGCCGATCCCGAGTCGTCGGGAGTTTGGTGCCGCCGGGACGAGCGCCCGGCGGCATCCGGCCGGTGAATGATGGGGTCCTGGCCCCATTGCAAATGGACGCGCGGGGGAATAGGGTTGAAAGCGATCTCGGACGGTGCGGTCCGACGCCCTTGGTCCCCTGCAAGCAGGAGTCTCAGACTCCGCTCTGACAGGTCGCCCAATGTGGCGGCATGGGAGGTTCTCGATGGACACTGATCCGTCTCCATATCCGCTGCGTCTCACAGGCGAGCTGTCGCCGAGTCTCAGCCGCGGGCTCTGGCTTGTGAAGTGGCTGCTCGCGATCCCTCACTTCGTTGTCCTGTTCTTCCTGTGGGTCGCGTTCTTTGTGGTCAGCGTGATCGCGTTCTTCGCGATCTTGTTCACAGGCCGCTATCCGAGAGGGCTGTTTGACTTCAACGTGGGCGTTCTGCGCTGGTCCTGGCGTGTCGGTTTCTACTCGTGTAGCGCGCTTGGCACCGACCGCTATCCGCCGTTCACCTTGACGGACGTAAGTGACTATCCGGCCAGGCTCGAGGTCGACTACCCCGCGACGCTGTCGCGCGGACTCGTGCTCGTGAAATGGTGGCTGCTCGCGCTGCCGCAGTACCTGATCGTCGCCGTGTTTACCGGTGGCGCCTGGGAAACCTGGAGCGGGACGGGCACCGCGTGGGTGTGGAGCTCGGGCGGCCTGGTGGGCTTGCTCGTGTTGTTCGCCGGCGTCGTGCTTCTCTTTACCGGGCGGTATCCGAAGTCGCTGTACGACTTCGTGTTGGGGATGAATCGCTGGGTCTTCCGCGTCGCCGCGTACGCCGGGCTGATGACCGATGTCTACCCGCCGTTCCGACTGGACCTGGGCGGACACGAGCCGCCGGCGGAGAGCGCGGCCGAAAGCGTGCCGCAAGCCCCGACGCCGGCGATCCCGTAACGGCTACGCCAACGGCGACGATCTCACAGATGCTCCGGGACCGCGAGCACCGGGATCAGCGGGCCGTCCACGCCGGTGTGGCGCTCGTCGTCGTAGAGGATGGGTGAGGGCCTAAAGCCCTTGACGATCAGGTAGATGCCCAGCGACAGCTCCCACACCGCTTCCGGCAGTGTCAGGATGAACGACGCCCCGGAGCTCTGGCTGTAGGCGCCGAACAACACGAGCAGCGCGGTGACCAAGGCGAGGGAGCCGCCGGCGATGCCGAACTGGGCAAAGCGCCGCGGTACCAGTCCGGAGCGCAGCATCAGGTAGCCGAGGATGAGCCCGTTGCCGATGGCTGCGCAGAACGCCGGGCCGAGCAGGAACGTCGCGTCGTGGACGGCGACCAGCGACCGGCCGCTGAGGATGAGGGACGCGGTGTTGGTCCCGGCGGCGCCGGCGAGGTCCTTGCGCAGCGTTACCACGGCGAGCAGGCTGACGATGCCCACGGCGATGAGGCAGGACTCGAACACGCGGATGGTCACGTAGCCCAGGGCGAGGCTTTCGTTCTGGCGTCTGAGGACGGGGTACAGCGTCACGGCCATGCCGATGCCCGCGATGAGCGTGAGGAGCTCGAACAACGCCCCCACGTACACGCGCGCGTCACCGCCGGCGCCGACGATGAAGCTCGTGTGGTGGAGCACCTGGTCATACAGCGGCAACGCCGGAATGGAGATGAACGTGATGACCATGAAGATGCCTGCGATCCGCGCGACCCTTCTCGATGGCGGATCCCCGGATCGGTCAAATCGTGCGCGGAGCGCTTGCTCCGGCGGTGCGGAAATCGTCATTACCGGCTCCTTCATGTGAGGTACGCGGACCGCTGAGGGTCGACGTGCCAAAGGCCGGCCAGGAGTGGGAGCCGCAAGGGCTACCCCGCCGCCTTTTCCCGCGGGGCTTTACCGACCATACACCCAAAGCGCGGGGCGCACACGAAAAAAGGAGGGCCCGACGCTCTAGGCTCCCAGACAGCGTGCATGCGTTGCCGCCGAGCCTGGCGATCCTGCCGGTGGTCGCGAACATGACGGTGCCGGTTGGTGTCTGAGTCCTCCCGGAGCTGGTGTCTGTCACCGTTGCGGCGCACGACGGGATCCCCGCGTGATCGCGGTGCAGCGCACGTGGGTGGTGGTCGCGCGCTTGGTCACTGTCACGGTGCCTGGGATGTACATCGCCCGGCACAAGCTCTGACCGCTTGTGTCGACGGCGACCGGCGGACCACCACCGGCCTTGTCCGCCTCGCCACGCTTTCGAGGAGCCGGCCCCACAGGCTGGACGGCCCTGAGCACGGGTCAGGTTCATCGCCGTCGGACCATTGCCGGCGGAGCCGCCGACGACGCGACGTTGCGGACGAGCGCAAGCGTGGCGAACCATTTCCGGGATGGCGCCGGCTCACGGCTGCTCAGCCAGGTGTCGAGACGCGGCACCCTGGTCGTTACACGGGCGCGTCCAGTGCGACTCTGAACTTTACGCTAGGCCTGCCACCGACAACGTCCATGCCGATCGGCTCGAAACCCGCCTTCTCGAGCACTCGCCGAGATGCGACGTTCGTCGTGCTGGTGCCCGCAGTGAGCATCTGCAAACCGTGATCCTCCGCGGCCCTCCGGCAGAGGTCAGACAGAGCCCGCGTTGCAACGCCGCGACCCGCGACTCGTTCGGCGACCCGGTAGCCGACCTCGGCAGTGCCATTCTCAACGTCATAGAGGTTGAACCGACCGACGACCGATCCATCGCGGTCAACGAGCACGAAGAAGACACAGACTCCAGCGTCCTGCTCTTCGAGAAGCGCGCGGTAGCGCTCTGGAAACGTCTCGAAAAACTCATCGCCCCGATCGGTCCCCGCCCTCGCAAAGTAAGCGCGGTTCTCGAGCTCGAAGGCAAGTACCGCATCCAGGTGACCGCGAGTCAAACGCTGGAGCTCGAACATCCGCCCACAGTATCTCGGACGTGCAGACCCACTCATACCTAGCTGCCGGTGCTGCTTGTCCGCGCGCTCCGTCGCGGGGTCGAGTCTCTGCCTCGCCGAGGCCGCCGATCGGCGTTGCTCAGGAGTCGCGTCGGCGGGCGATCGCGTGGCCTGTGGGGCGGCCATCGACGAGCTTGCGTAGACCCCGGATCAGCGCCGTGACGTCGCCCTTGGTCAGAGCTTGGCCGAGCCACTCATACAACTGGCGTTCGGCTTCGGCGACGCGCATTGCGGTGGCGTGGCCCTCGGCGGTGAGGGTCAGCTCGACCGCGCGCCCGTCGCTCGCGCTGGGAGTGCGCTGGGCCAGGCCGCGATCGACGACGCTGGCGACGAGCCGGCTCGGGCTGCCGCCTTCGCAGACGAGGCGCTGCCCGATCTCGCCCACAGACAGCGGGCGAGGCTCGTCGCGGAGTACGGCGAGCACCTCGGCCTGGGCTGCGGTCAGACCGATCGGCGCGAGCAGCTCGCTCAGCGCGCGCGCGCCCTCGCGCTGAGCGCCGAGGACGAGGAAGCGCAGCTCTTCGAGCGGGTCCATGCGTTCCGGAGGATACATGACCTGTCATTGACTTTGATCCGATGCGGTGGTAGATATGTGACGCGTCATCCATTTGTCCCGCATCGGACCACAGGAGCAGCACATGAACATCCACGCCATCCAGACCGGCACCGTCGCCGTCAAGCAGTCCCAGCCCAACGGTGGTGACCGACGCCGCCGCAGCTTGCTGCGCGTGATGGCCGACTCGCGCTGGACCGAGCCGCTGCCGATCTACGCCTGGCTGATCGAGCACCCCGAGGGCCTGATCGTCGTCGATACCGGTGAGACCGCCCGCGTCTCTGAGGCGGGCTACTTTCCGCGCTGGCACCCCTACTTCCGCTTCGGCTTGCGCGAGTGGGTCACGCCCGAGCAGGAGATCGGCGCCCAGTTGCGCGCTCTGGGGTTCTCACCCGACGACGTTCGGTGGGTGGTGCTGACCCATCTCCATACCGATCACGCCGGTGGCCTCGAGCACTTCCCGACGAGCAAGATCCTGGCCACGAAGACCGACTACGCGCACTCCCGCGGGCTTCGTGGCAGCGTTCGCGGCTTCCTCCCTCAGCGCTGGCCCACGTGGTTCGCGCCAACGCTGATCGAGCACCACGACGGTCCATTCGAGTCCTTCGTCCAGAGCACCACCCTCACTCAGGCAGGCGACGTCCATCTGATCCCGACTCCCGGACACACCCCTGGCCATATGTCGGTCGCACTCGAAGACGGCGACCAAGTGATCGTGTTCGCGGGCGACGCGTCCTACACCGAGCAGAACATGGTCGACGGCGTCACCGACGGAGTCTCACCGTCGATGTCCGCCGCTCGCGATTCCCTGGCGCGGCTTCGGCATCTCGCGGGCGCGCGCCCGACCGTCTATCTCCCGACCCACGATCCCGGCTCGGCCGCACGCCTCGACACCTGCCAGACCGTGCGAGCGAGCTAACTCAGCCCGCCCAAAGACACACGCCAAGACCTGAAAGGAACAAGATGATCAAGTTCACGACTCACGTCGATATCCACCGGCCACCGGACGAAGTCTTTGCGTTCGTCCTCGACTTCGAGAACGCCCCCAAGTGGAACTACTTCGTCACCAACGTGAAGAAGCAATCGAGCGGGCCGATCGGGATCGGAACTGTCTTCCATCAGACCCGCAGGACCGATCAGCAGGACTACCGGATCACCGATCTCACGCCCGGACGCTCGGTCGATGTCACGACCACACCGGGATCGTCACCACCGTTCACGAGACGCTTCGAACTCGAACCCACCCCGTTCGGAACCCGACTACACGACCACTGGCAACTGCAGACCGGGCACCACCCACTGTTGGAACGACTGGGGACGCGGCAGATCCGCGCCGCCGTCACAGAGAACCTCGGCAAGCTCAAGGAACTACTCGAGACGGGAACCACGCAGCTCCAGGACGATCGCACGACAACACTATGACCGGCCCAGCCGCGTATCCAAGCACCAACCCCCGTCGACCCGTCGCGCTGCCGGCGGCGAATTTCCGTGGCAGCACCCGATGCAGGTCTGCGCCGGGCAGTGCCCTCGTTATTCCTCTGCTGTTGTAGGGCTGGTCCCTGATGAAGTCCCAAATCCCGATTTGCCGCGGCGTCACCCAGACCGGGGCATGGAGGTCTTGACCCATGATCACTGCCGAGGACAGCGCCTTCCTGCGGCGCGCCATCGAGATCGCCGCCGAGGCGGTCACCAGCGGCGACGCTCCGTATGGGTCGCTGCTGGTCGACGCCCAGGGAGCTGTCCTGATCGAGGCGCATAACACCGTCGAGCGGGACCGCGACATCAGTGCCCACCCGGAGTTGAAGCTGGCTCGCTGGGCGGCCCGCGAACTCTCGCCCGAGACCGCCGCGGCGACCACGATGTACACCAGCTGTCAGCCGTGCGGCATGTGCACCGGCGCGATCGTCCGATCGGGCCTGGGCCGTGTCGTCTACGCGCTATCCACCGAGCAGCTGATCCAGCTCAACCCCGGCTCTGACTGGCCGACTGTGCCCCAGGACGGGCCAGCCCTGTTTGACGAAGCACGCGCGCCGATCGAGCGCTACTACCAAACCGGTGGCGATCAGTGAGGACAAGGGCCTCGAACGGTGGCTACCTCCCGCCGGCCACCGCGAAGTTCACGGGGTCCCCGAGGAGCGTCGTGCGCGCCGGGGTCGTCTCGGCGATGACGCGGCCGCGGCGTATGACGTAACGGCGGGTCGCACGCAGGCTGATGACGTCAATCGGAGTCGTTGCGTCGAAGATCACGCAGTCGGCGGGCTTTCCCTCCTCGATCCCATACTCATCCTCGACCCCAAGCGTCCGCGCGCCACGTTCGGTCGCGAGCCGAAGCATCTCGGTGATCTCCTCGCGGCCGCTCATGTAGGTGAAATGCAGCGCGAGATGGGCGGCGTCGATCAGGTCGGCCCTGCCCATCGGGTACCACGGATCGATGATCACGTCGTTGCCCAGCGACACGTTGACACCCTCGGCAAGCAGCTCCTTCAACTGCGCGAAGCCGCGGCGCTTCGGGTAGGGGTCGAGGCGGCCCTGGATTAACGAGTTGGCGTAGGGGTTGACGACGATGTTGATGCCGGCGCGGCGCAGGAACCCGCGCAGCTTCGAGGAGTAGTAAGGCTCATAGGAGCCCATCGCCGTGCAATGACTCGCGGTCACACGGCCGGCGAGGCCGCTCTTGACCGTGTTGTCGGCCATCACCTCGAGATACCGCGAGCTGGGATCATCGGTCTCGTCGCAGTGGATGTCGATTCGGCGGTTGTGCGCCTTGGCGAGCTCGAAGACACGGTGCACCTCGCGAAGGCCAAGCTCCGCTGTCGGTTCGTAGTGGGGGATGCCGCCGAGGCAGTCGACGCCGAGGCCGATCGCCTTCTCGAGTCGCTGCGCGTCGCCTTCGCGCGCGTAGAGCCCGTCCTGCGGGAACGCTGTCACCTGGATCGTGCAGAGGGCAGCAAGCTCGTCGCGCACGCGCAGGAGCCCGCGGAGCATCGCGTCGTTCTCGCCCGAGATGTCGGCGTGCGCGCGGATCCAGAGCGTGCCCTGGGCGGCGGACCAGCGGACGATTTCGCTCGCCCGGTCGAAGACGTCCTGCTCGGTCAGAGTCGGCTTCAACTCGTCCCACACGTGGATCCCCTCGATCAGCGTCCCGCTCTCGTTGAACCGCGGACGTCCGGCAGTGAGTGACGCATCGAGGTGCAGGTGGCAGTCGACGAGGGGCGCCGTCACCAGCCGGCCCTCGGCCTCGATCACGCGCGCTGCGTCGAGATCGAGCGCCGGGGAGATCCGCGCGAAGCGGGTGTCCTCTACCGCTATGTCGAGAAGCCGCCCGTCGAGCAGCCGTGCATTGCGAACGATCAGATCCATCTGAACGGGCTATCGGTTACAAAAGCCGTCGGTCTGCGCTTCGTGACATGTGCGCTGACCCGCCTCCGCCTCAGGTGGCTTCGTCGGGGATCACCAGCGCTTCCTCGCGCCTGTCGTGGGTGATCGAGAAGAAGACGGCGTAGAGCAGCGCACTCAGCACGAACCCAACCTCGAACGTCAAGTCGCCGATCCCTGGGTGTGCCTTGGCGACCAACCCTACGTACTCGGTCTGGTTAGAGAACAACCAGATCGAGATGCCCATGCCAATCAGCATCGCCACCGCTCCGGCCCACGGGTTGTGCTTGCGGTCAAAGAGGAACCCGTCGACACGCTGGCCACGACGCAGCACCCAGTCGGTGAAGAACACGCCGAGCCACGGACCGATCCAATACGAGATCACGAGCAGGAAGTTCTCGTAATCGGAGCCCGCGTTGTGCAGCCCCGTCACGGCCACGACGAAGCCGATCGACCCGAAGCCCAGCGCGACGATCGCGCGGCGCATCTTCAACGGCAGGCGAATGCCTGTTGACAGGAAGGACATGACGCCCGAGTAGACGTTCAGCGCGTTAGCCGAGATCGCTCCCAGCGCGATGGCGACCAGCGTGATGTCGGCGACCACGCTCGACATGTGAGAAGTGAACAGCGCGGTGGGGTTCGCATTCGACCCAGGGATCGTCGCCGACGCTGCGCCGACGATCTCAAGCGCGATGCACGACACCAATACGCCTGCTCCCGACCACAGCCCGGCGCTCCGGCTCGTCCCGGGCTCGAAATAGCGGGTGTAATCGGAGGCGAAGGGGTTCCAGCCGGCGGCGTATCCGAAGGAAGCGCCGACGCTGAGAAGGAAGCCTCCCACCCCCTGGGTCGTGTGCACCGCTCCGGGGCGGCTCTTGGAGAGGATCACGACCGAGGCGAGCACGAACGCGGCACCGAGGAAGGGCAGCATCCACCGCTCGAACACCTGAATGAGGTTGTGACCGTAGAAGGCCAGCATCGTCTGCACGATCCCGACGAACACGAGGCACACCCAGCCCGTGACCCCCGTGAGGGCATTCAGCGCGAGCGCGCCGCTGACGCTGTTGACGGCGAACCAGCCGATCCCGGCCGTGACCGAATTCAGCCCAGCCGGCAGTAGGTTGCCGACCCAACCGAACGAGATCCGGCTCTGGACCATCTGAGGGACACCGAACGCTGGGCCACGGCTGCTCAGGAAGCCATGAGCAAGCGAGCCGAGCACCGTTCCCACGATGATCGCCAGGACCGCGTCCCAGAACGACTGGCCGAAGAACGAGACGGCGATGACCCCGACGAACACCGTCGCGAACTCGAGGTTCGGAGATGTCCAGGTCCCAAACAGAGTGCGGGTGACGCCGTGCCGCTCCGAGAGCGGAATGAACTCCGCGCCCCCTGGCTCCACCGCTGCGACAGCGTCACCATAGACGCCCTCTCGAACATCGGCCAGCACCCCAGAACCTGAATCGAGAACCGCCATGACCTCACCCTCCATGTTGGAACGCGGTGTGAAGCTATCACGGCTGTGCTCGGCTGTTCGAAGCGAAAGCAACCAAATTCGGACAACACTTGACACGCCACCAGGGCGTGCCGAGGCCGAGGAGTTGCCGTGTACTCATTCGGCAGCGAAGACGATGTCCTGGGCACCCTGCCAGAGGGTCATCTCGCCCAACGGTCGGAGGTTCTCGTGGCCCTCGAACACGGTCAGGAAATGGTTGCCCGCGAGCTGGCCGACGATGCTCGAGAACATGCAGCCGCCGTAGGGCAGGAGGATCTCGGTCTCGCTGAAGCCGCCCGGGTAGAGGAGGATCTCGCCGGGCGCAGGGTGACTGGTGTGGTTCTCGAAGCCAACGCCGACCTCGAAATCACCCAGCGGGATCCACGTCGACTCGCCGCTCCAGCGCACGTGGATGACCTTCTGCTCGAAGGGCAGCAGTTTCGAGAACGCCTGACACGTCTTGGGCGCGCGCTCCTCCTCCATGCGGGCGCGGAAGCTATACGGGCCGGCGGTGATCGACAGCGTGGTCACGGGCTCTCCTTTTCGATCGTTGCAGTCAGCAGGCGCCCCGCAGCCTGACCGACGATCCGGCCGTCCGCGAAGACCGTCCGGCCGCGCACCAGCGTGCGCGTGATGCGGGCGCCGAGCGTCCGGCCGACAAACGGGCTATGGCGATGGCGGTACTGCAGGTCTGCGGCCGAAAGCTCTTCCGAGACGGTCAGGTCCACGAGCACGAGGTCGGCATCGGCGCCCGGCGCGAGGCGGCCCTTGCCGGGGAGGCGAAACCTGCGCGCGACGTAGCCCGAGGTCGCCTCGGCGATCAAGTCGAGCGGCAGACCTCGAGCGCCCCCGCCCTCGCCGAGCAGGAGCGCCAGCATCGTCTGGCAGCCCGAGATGCCGCCCCAGGCAGCGAACGCGTCGTCGGTGCTCTTCAGCGCCCACGGGGCTGGCGAGTGGTCCGATGCGACCATGGGCAGCGTGCCGTCAGCAAGCGCGCGCCAGAGCGCGTCGTTCTCCTCGCGCGGGCGCAACGGCGGTGCGCACTTCGCGACGTTGCCGAGTGCCTCGGCGTCCTGCTCGGTCAGCGTCAGGTAGTGCGGGCACGTCTCACAGCTGACGTCGATGCCGCGGGAGCGTGCGGCAGCGATCTCTGCGACGCCGCGGCCGGTCGACACGTGGACCACGTGTAGCGCGCAGCCACTCTCCTGCGCGAGCACGATCGCACGGGCGATCGCCTGAAGCTCGGCGACGGCCGGGCGCGACGCGACGAAGTCGCGCATGGCGGTGCGTCCCGCGTCACGCGCGCGCCGCGCGAGGCCGGCGGTGATCGCCTCGCTCTCCGCGTGCACGGCGACGGGTAGCCCGAGCGACGCCGCCCGGCACATCCCCTCGTACAGGGTGAGGTCGTCGGAGCCGGGGAAGTCGTCGATCCCGCTCGAGCACATGAATGCCTTGAAGCCGACGACGCCGCGGGCGGCGAGCTCGTCCATCGCCTCGACGCTGCCTGGGATGAGGCCGCCCCATATGGCCATGTCGACGAATGCGCTCCGTTCCAGGCATCGGCACTTCTCGTCAAACGCGGCGGCGGTCACGGTTGGCGGGTGGGCGTTGAGCGGCATGTCGATCGCCGCCGACGCCCCACCGGCCGCGAGCGCCCGCGTGCCCGTGGCAAAGCCCTCCCAATCGGCACGACCGGGCTCGTTCATGTGGACGTGCGCGTCAACCACCCCCGGCAACAGATGCAGGCCGGCGGCGTCGATCTCCTGGGTCGAGGGACCCTCCAGGTCAGGACCGAGCGCAGCGATCACGCCGTCGGCGACGCCGACGTCGAGTCGGCGCTCTCCCCCGGCGCCGACCACGGTGGCCCCGCGGATGATGACGTCGAAGTTCACCCGACGAGCTCCAGGAACCTCGTCGTCGCGTCGAGCGCCGCCGCGACGTCCTCGACGGTGACGGACTCGGCCGGGTTGTGGCTGACGCCGCCGGCGGACCGGACGAACAGCATCGCGACGGGGGCGATCGTCGAGAGCATGACGGCGTCGTGACCGGCGCCGCTCGCCAGGCGGACCAGAGGATGGCCGGACGCTTTGACCGCCTCGGCAACCAGCTCCGTCAGCGCCGTCGAGCAGGCGACTGCGCGGGTGTCCTGGACGACCTCCCAGTCGAGCAGCAACCCGCGGGCATCGGCGATCGCGCTCGCGCGCCCGTACAGCCACGCACCGACCGATTCGCGCACCGAGTCCTCGGCATGGCGGAAATCGAGGCTGAGGGCGACTTGGCCCGGGATCACGTTGCTCGCAGCGTTCCCCAGCTCGAGCTCGCCGACGGTGGCAACGACGCCGTCCCGGTCGCGGGCGACCGCCTCGACCGCGCTGACAAATTCGGCCGCCGCGCAGAGAGCGTCGCGTCGCAGCGCCATCGGGACTGTCCCCGCGTGACCCGCTTCGCCGGTGAAGGTGATGCGGACCCGGCTCTGGCCCGCGATCGCGTCGACCGCGCCGAGCGGGACCCCGCCGGCCTCGAGCACCGGACCCTGCTCGATGTGAACCTCGTAGTAGGCGATCAGATCGGCCGGATCGCGCCGGGCGCTGGCCAGTCGGTCGGGGTCGCCGCCACACGCGCGCAGCGCGTCGGCCATGGTCACTCCGTCGGCGTCGCGCCGCCGCAGATCGGCGGCGTCGAAGCGACCGGCGATGACGCTGCTCCCGAGGTAACCGGTGCCGTAGCGGACGCCCTCCTCATCGGCGAACGCCAGCACCTCGACCGCGTACGGCAGCGACCGCCCCTCATCGCGCAGTCGCTCGACACACCCGATCGCGACGAGCACCCCGAGCATGCCGTCGTAGCGGCCAGCGTCGCGGACCGTGTCGAGGTGAGATCCGATGAGCAACGTCCGGCGGTCGTCAGCGCCGAGACGGCCGCGGACGTTGCCGATCGCGTCGCGATGCACGGTCATCCCCGCACCCTCCATCCATGCCCGCACCGTTTCGCCGGCCTCCCAGAGCGCGGGAGTCGCGAAGCGCCGCGTCAGGCGGCCGTCCTCCTCGCTGAAGGCGGCCAGTTCGTCGCAACGGCGAAGGACGGTCGCCGCGTAGGTCATCGAGTCGATCATCAGGCGATGGCGTGGAGTTTGGACGCGCGGCGAAAGGATGCCAACATGAACGTGATGGATGGGGAGCGAGGGTCATGACGCCATCGGGCTGCTAGCACCGTGGAGGTTCTGCAAACGGACAGCTGGCCGGAGGCTCTCGAGCTCAAAGCCGCGCACCCCGAGGCGGTCCCGATCGCCGGAGGTACCGACCTGATGGTGCAGCTCAACTTCGACCGGATCCGCCCGGCGACGATCCTCGACCTGACGCGGATCCCCGAGCTGTCGCAGTGGGGAGCCGAGGACGGTCACCTGCGCGTCGGGGCCGGCGTCACGTATGCGCGGCTGATCGCCGAGCTCGGCGACCGTCTGCCCGGGCTGGCGATCGCGTCGCGCACGGTGGGGTCGCCCCAGATCCGCAACCGCGGCACGGTCGGCGGCAACCTCGGTACGTCATCCCCGGCCGGCGACGCGCTGCCGCCGCTGTTCGCGTCCGACGCCGAGGTGGAGCTGGCGTCGCGGAGCGGCACCCGGCGTCTCGGAGTCCGCGAGTTCGTCACCGGGCCCAAACAGAACTGCCTTGCCGATGACGAGCTGATCGCCGCCTTCCGGATCGCCCCGGCCGATGGCCCCCAGGAGTTCGCCAAGGTCGGAACCCGCAACGCGATGGTCATCGCGGTCTGCTCGCTCGCGCTGTCGCTCTGGCCGGGGTCGCGAGCTGTGTCGGCGTGCCTCGGCTCAGCCGGGCCGACGCCGATCCGGGCCGACGAGGCGGAGCGGTTCATCGGCGGGGTGCTCGACGAGCGCGACCTGTGGTCGACACGCGCGCCGATTCCATCTGCGGCATTGGACAGGTTCGGAGTGCTCGTCGAGCGCGCCGCGCGGCCGATCGACGACGTGCGCGGGACCGCCCGCTACCGACACCACGCGGTCGGCGTCCTCGCGCGGCGGACGCTCACCTGGGCCTGGGAGGCATACCGGTGCGTGTGACGCTGACCGTCAACAGCGAGCACCGGGAGATGGACGGCGTGTGGGAGGGGGAGAGCCTGCTGTACGCGTTGCGAGAGCGTCTCGATCTCCCCGGATCGAAGAACGCCTGCGAGCAGGGGGAGTGCGGATCGTGCTCGATCTACCTCGACGGCGAGGTCGTGTGTGCGTGCCTCGTGCTCGCCGCGCAGGCGGAGGGACGCGACGTGGTGACCGTCGAGGGGATCGCGCAGGGCGACAGCGGTGGCGATGGCGACGGGCTGCACGAGGTTCAGCGCGCCTTCGTCGAGGCGGGCGGCGTGCAGTGCGGTTTTTGCACCCCCGGGCTGATCGTGATCAGCCACGACCTGCTCCGTCGCAACCCGCGCCCGAGCGACCCCGAGATCCGCGAGGCGCTGGCGGGCAACCTGTGCCGGTGCACGGGCTACGAAAAGATCCTCGACGCCGTCCGGCTGGCCGGCGAGCGCATCGCCGAGGCTAGGCAACGATGATGCGCACGGTCATCGAGGGCTGCGCGATCGCGACCGTCGACGCGGGCGGGACCGAGTATCGGGACGGCCACATCGTGGTCGAGGGCGACCGGATCGTCGCCGTCGGTGACGGGCCCGCGCCGGACGGGCCGGAAAGTCACCGGATCGATGGCCGCGGCCGCTTGGCGACACCGGGCCTCGTCAACTGCCACCACCACCTGTACCAGTGGGCCACCCGCGGACTCGCTCAGCAGGCGACGCTGTTCGAGTGGCTGGTCGAGCTCTACCCCATGTGGGCGCTGATCGACGACGAGATCTGCTCGGCGGCGGCGCGCGCCGGGCTGGCGGCGCTCGCGCTCTCCGGGTGCTCGGCGTCGACCGACCACCACTACGTCTTCCCGCGTGACGCCGGCGACCTCCTCGAGGTGGAGATCAACGCCGCCGCGTCAATCGGCTTGCGCTTCCACCCCTGCCGCGGCTCGATGGATCTCGGGCACTCGGACGGCGGGCTCCCGCCCGACGAGGTCGTGGAGGACCGCGATGCGATCCTGGCGGCGAGCGAGGCCGCGATCAGCCGCTTCCACGACCCTGCGCCGGGCGCGATGGTGCGGATAGCGCTGGCGCCCTGCTCGCCGTTCTCGGTGACCCGCGGGCTGATGACCGATACCGCCGAGCTCGCGCGCCGCCGCGGGGTGCGGCTGCACACGCATCTCGCCGAAACGCTCGACGAGGAGCAGTTCTGTCAGGAGCAGTTCGGCATGCGCCCGGTCGACTACCTCGACGAGCTCGGCTGGCTGGGCGACGACGTCTGGCTCGCGCACTGTGTGCACCTCAACGACGCCGAGATCGGCCGCTTCGGCGCCACCGGCACAGGGGTCGCTCACTGCCCGAACTCGAACGCGCGGCTCGGCTCGGGGATCGCACCGGTGGCGGGCCTGACAAGCGTCGGCGTCCCCGTCGGCCTCGGCGTCGACGGCCCCGCCTCAAACGAGGACGGCGGGCTCGCGTCCGAGATGCGCGCGGCGCTGCAGTTCGCCCGCTTGGCCGCCGGTCCGCAGGCGATGACGGCGCGCCAGGCGCTTGCCCGCGCCACGATTGACGGCGCGCGCTGCCTCGGGCGCGACGACGAGCTCGGCTCGCTCGAGGTCGGGAAGCTCGCCGATGTCGCGCTCTGGCGCCTCGACGAGCTCGCAGGCGCGGGCATCGATGATCCGGTCGCGGCGCTCGTCCTCGGCTCGACCCAAGCAGTGGAGCTGCTGCTCGTCGGCGGGCGCCCGATCGTCGTGGGAGCCCAGCTGCGCACCGCAGACGAGGCGGAGGTGGCCGCCGAGATCGCGCGGGCCAGCCACCGGCTCGCGGCCAAGGCGGAGGCTCGGAGATGAGTGCCGTTCCCGGTGCGCCGACGCGGGAGCGGAACGTCCCCGACATTCAGCGTCCGGGCGTCATCGGCACCACGACGGTACGGGCGGACGGCATCCCCAAGGTCAAGGGTGAATTTGAGTACTCCTCGGACATGCGGATGCAGGGAATGCTGTGGGGCGCAACCCTGCGTAGCGCGCACCCACGCGCGGACATCTGGTCGCTTGACACCTCGCGCGCGCTTGCAATCCCGGGCGTGCACGCCGTGCTCACCCACGAGGACGTTCCCGGTCGCAAGGTGTACGGGATGGAGCGCGCCGACCAGCCGGTGCTCGCCTGGCAGCACGTTCGCTACCAGGGCGAGCCGGTGGCGATCGTCGCCGCCGAGAACCCGGAGACGGCCCGTCGCGCCATCGCCGCGATCGACGTCGATTACGACGTGTTGGAGCCGCTGACCGATCCAGAACAAGCGATGGCCGCGGATAGCCCGCAGCTCCACCTCTCAGGGAATGTTCTGCGCCACGTGCGGATCATCCACGGCGATCCTGACGCGGACGCTGACGTCGTCGTCAGGGGCGAGTACGAGGTCGGCATGCAGGACCAGGCCTTCCTGGGCCCCGAGTCCGGCCTCGCGGTCCCGGACGGCGAGGGCGGCGTCGATCTCTACATCGCCACGCAGTGGCTGCACGTCGACCGCGACCAGCTCGCTCTCAGCCTGGACCTCCCGCCCGAGAAGGTGCGCCTGACGATGAGCGGCGTCGGCGGGGCGTTCGGCGGCCGCGAGGACCTGTCGATGCAAATTCATGCCTGCATGCTCGCCCTGCACTCCGGTCGCCCCGTCCGGATGGTCTACAACCGCGAGGAGTCGTTCTTCGGCCACGTCCACCGCCACCCCTGCGCGATGCGCTACGAGCACGGCGCGACCATCGACGGGCGGCTCGTGTACGTCCGTGCGCGGATCGTTCTTGACGGC
This sequence comes from uncultured Actinomycetota bacterium, assembly GCA_963708835.1. Lineage (GTDB taxonomy): Bacteria > Actinomycetota > Thermoleophilia > Solirubrobacterales > Solirubrobacteraceae > Palsa-465. The sequence continues at coordinate 2,075,607 of CAVPUB010000007.1, forward strand.
GGCGCCTATGCCTCGAGCTCGACCGCCGTGTGCTCGAACGCGGCGTGCTTCGCCGCCGGGCCGTACGACGTCCCCAACGCGCGGATCGATTCGTACGTGACCTACACGAACAACCCGCCGTGCGGGGCGATGCGCGGGTTCGGCGCCGTCCAGGTTGCGGTCGCACACGAGGCACAGATGGACAAGCTGGCGGCGAGCCTCAGCATCGACCCGGTGGAGCTGAGGATCGCCAACGCGATGCGGCCCGGCTCACGACTGCCGACCGGTCAGGTCGTCCGCGACCCGGCGCCGGTCGCCGAGTTGCTAGAGCGAGTGCGTGCAATGCCGCTCCCGCTGGGACCCCCCGATGGCCGCCGTGATCCGCGCGAGCTCCCCGGCGGCGTCTCCAACACCACCCACGGCGAGGGCGTCCGCCGCGGCGTCGGCTACGCGGTCGGTATCAAGAACGTCGGCTTCTCCGAGGGATTCGACGACTACTCCACGGCCCGCGTCCGCCTCACGATGGACGGCGGACAGCCACTGGTAGAGGTTCACACGGCGGCCGTGGAGGTCGGCCAGGGGCTCGTCACCGTGCAGGCGCAGATCGCGCGGACCGAGCTGGGCGTCGAGCGCGTCGCCGTGCTCACCGCCGACACCCGGGTCGGTTCGGCGGGGTCAAGCTCCGCCTCGCGTCAGACGTACGTCACCGGCGGCGCGGTCAAGGCCGCATGCGAGGCGATCCGCGAGCGGCTCGGCGCCGATCCCCGGACCATGACGGCAGACGAGCTTGCCGAGATGCTTGACGACGACGCGATCGAGGAGACCGTCGAGTGGCATCACCGCGAGACCTATCCCCTCGACGAGAACGGCCAGGGCGACGCTCACCTCCAGCTCGCGTTCTCCGCCCATAGGGCTGTCGTGGACGTCGATCTCGAGCTCGGTCTCGTCAAAGTCGTCGAGCTCGCGACGGCGCAGGAGGTGGGCAGAGCGATGAACCCTCAGGCGCTCGAGGGTCAGATCCAGGGCGGCACCGCCCAGGGCCTCGGCCTGGCGTTGTTCGAGGAGATCCAGATCAAGGACGGCAGGGTGCTGAACGCGTCGTTTACCGACTACCTGCTTCCCACCATCCTCGACATGCCGCCGATGCGAATCGCGATCCTCGAGTACGCGGATGCGGAGGCACCGTATGGGCTCAAGGGCGTGGGGGAGCCACCGCACATCTCAACCCCGCCCGCGATCGCCGCCGCGCTGCGCGCCGCCACCGGTCGTCCGCTGACGCGGATCCCGGTCCGTCCGGAGCACATCATCGGCCTGGGGAACGGGACACAGGACTGAAGTGTCAACCTCGTCGCTCTCCCTGGCCGAGCTCGGTGGTCTGGACGAGCGACGGTTCGTAGCTGCTCTGGGCCCGCTGTTCGAGCACTCCCCATGGGTCGCGGAGGGGGCTTGGCGACGGCGGCCGTTCGGCAGCGTCGACGACCTGCACGCCGCGCTCGAGGCGGCGATGCGCGAGGCGTCCCGCGAGCGCCAGCTCGAGTTGATCAGGGCTCATCCCGAGCTCGCCGGCCGGAAGGCCGACGAGCGCGCACTCACGCCTGAGTCCTCGCACGAACAGGCCTCGGCCGGGCTCGATCGCCTCACTGCAGACGAGCTCGACGTCCTCCGGCGGGTGAATCGCTCCTACCGGGAACGATTCGGGTTCCCGCTGATCGTGTGTGTGCGCGAGCACACGAAGGATTCGATCATCGCGTGGGGCGCCGCGCGACTCCAGCACTCGCGCGAGCAGGAGATCGACATTGCGCTCGGCGAGATCACGAAGATTGCGCAGCTGCGCTTGGGCGACCTGCTCGAGGAGGCGTCGTGAGCGGAATCACGACGCACGTGCTCGACACCTCGCGGGGGTGTCCGGCGGCGGGAGTGCCCGTCGTGCTCGAGCGTGCGGTGGACTCGGGCTGGCAGCCGGCCGGTCGTGGCACGACGGACGCGGATGGGCGTGCGACCGACCTGCTGTCATCGGCGCCCGAGGATGGGTGCTACCGGCTGACCTTTGACACCGGCACCTATTTTCGTGCGGTCGGCACGGTGGGGTTCTACCCCGAAGTGGCGGTGACCTTCGTCGTCGGCCACGGAGCGGAGCACTACCACGTGCCGCTGCTGCTCAGCCCGTTTGGATACAGCACATATCGAGGGAGCTGACGGATGTCGATCGTTCTGAGTCGAGCCAGATACGGAAAGTCGGAGGTTCGCCTCGTCAAGGTCTCGCGCCGGGCGGGTGGGCATGAGATCCACGACCTGCACGACCTCACGGTAGGCGTCGGACTCGAGGGCGACTTCGACGCCGCGTACGTCGAGGGAGACAACGCCGGCCTGCTCGCCACCGACACCATTCGCAACACGGTCTATGCGATGGCTAAGGAGCATTCGACCGACGACATCGAGTCGTTTGCACGGCGGCTCGTCGAGCACTTCCTCGCGGCCGGGCCGAGGGTGACGAGCGCGCGCGTGCATATCGTGGAGCACCCGTGGGCGAGACTCGAGGTCGGCGGGGCCCCCCACGAGCACGCCTTCCAGCGGGGAAGCGGCGGCAACCGAGTAGCGACCGTGGTCGGCGACGGCGGCGAGCCGGTGATCGAGGCCGGGATCGACGACCTGCTTGTGCTGAAGACCACCGGTTCGGGCTGGGAGGGGTTCCTGCGCGATCGCTACACCTCACTCCCGGAGACGTCCGACAGGATCCTGTCGACGATCATCACCGCCCGGTGGTCATACCGCGCAGGCGACATCGATTTCGAAGCTGCGTGGCGCGAGGTGCGCCAGACGATCCTCGAGGCCTTCTGCGATCACTACAGCCCATCGGTCCAGTTCACACTCCACCACATGGGCAAGGCGGTTCTCGACGCACGCCCCGACATCGAGCGGATCAGCTTTTCCCTGCCCAACAAGCACCACCTCCTCTACGACCTGGAGCGCTTCGGGCTCGAGAACGAGAATGAGATCTTCCATGCCACCAATGAGCCTTACGGGCTGATCGAAGGCACGGTCGAGCGACACGAACTCGCTGGTGAGCGCCCAACGGGCTGAGGCAGCGGACGTCTAGCAAACCCGGCGTGCGCCGACGCTGCTGCCTGGATCCGGGGCATAGCGCTCGTCCGGGCACCTACGGGCCTGTCGCTTGGAACCGTGGCGTTGCGATCGTCCGTCGGAGGGTCGGTCAGCAGACAATTGCGATCGCGCGGCTGGGCGACCTGGAGACGCCCCTGTCGCCGTAACCAGGGCTCCGGGGGTAGCGCCACGACATGGGCTTGCGGGTTGGATGTCATCTGTCCGTGGTCGAGCTCACCGGCGAGCAGCGCGCGGTGGCCGATCGCGACCCCGACAGGGTCGTGGCGCTCGGTGGCCGCCGTGCTGGGCTCACGTCGTCGAGCGAAGATCCGCGAGGCGAGCGCCGGTGTGATGGTCGACAGTCTCGAGCGCGGCGAGCGCCCGATGCGATCGTCGTGCGGAGGATTTGGCTACGACCCACCGTGCGTGGTGGGCGGAGGATGTGTCACAGCTCGGGCTGGTGTCTTGTCTTGGCGATCAGGATCGCCAGTTGTCAACCAACCGAGGTCCGGATCGGGCACTCGCTTGCGGCGGTTCTTCAAGACCTAACTCGAAGGAAGGATGATCAAATGAGCGTGCTGATGGCGCAGGCCAAGATCAAGGCGGAAAGCGTCACGGATGTTCAGGCGGCGACGAAGAAGATGTTCGCCGCCATCAATGCAGCGCATCCCGCGGGGATCCGCTACGCGTCGGTTCTGCTGCCCGACGGCCAGACGTTCGTCGCGATTCTGCAGGTCGACGACGGTGCTGAAAATCCGATCCCAGCTCTCCCGGAATTCCGTCAGCTTCAGGAACGCGTCGATGGCTCGCGTGCCGAGCCGGCCAGCGTCCACCCGCTGAAGGTCATCGGCTCGTACCGGTTGTTCTGAGAGCTGGAACGGAGTCGCCGTGCGCCGACCGTCACGGAGCGGAGGCGCATGGCGACGCACATTCAACAGGCCCTCTCGGTCGGTCGGCCCGGGGACGATTGGGCTCGGTGACTGCGACACACATCGAGTGGCGAGGTCGCACCCGTCACGTTCCGGGAGCGAAGCCATCCACGCCGTCCCGCCTGCGCGCCGCTGCCGCGCTTCGGGTTTCAAGGGACGGCACGTAACGCTCGGTGTCACAGCCGGAGCCGTCGTCTTGTCTTGTGGGCTACAGGTGGTCTTCGATCAAGGAGTTGATGATGAGAGTGTTCGTGGCGGGTGCGTCGGGAGCGATTGGAAGGCAATTGGTGCCGCGTCTGGTTGCCGCTGGCCATGAGGTTCACGGGATGACGCGTAGCCAGTCAAAGCAGGCGATGATCCGCGAGCTGGGCGCTGTTCCGGTGGTCGCGGACGCGCTGGATCCCGATCAGGTCGCCGAGGCGGTGGGCAGGTCGAAGCCGGACGTGATCGTCCATCAGCTGACCGCGCTTGCGGGGGTGGAGCGCTACACGGAACGCGATGCCGCGCCGACCAACGCCCTTCGAACCGAGGGCACCGAGTACCTGCTCTCCGCCGGCCAGGCGGTGGGGGTGCGCCGGTTCGTGGCGCAGGGGGTAGCGGCCTTTGGCGCATACGCACGCACCGGCGGGCCGGTGAAGAGCGAGGAGGATCCGCTGGACCCGACGCCGGTGCGGGAGATGCGCGCGACCCTGGCCGCGATCCGTCATCTCGAGCAGGCGGTCCTCGGAGCAGAATGGACGGAGGGGATCGTGCTGCGCTATGGAGCGTTCTACGGGCCGGGCACCTCGTTGGCGCCGGGCGAGGAGCAGTTCGAGCTCGTCCGCAAGCGCAAGTTCCCGGTGGTCGGGGACGGTGGCGGCGTGTGGTCCTTCATTCATATCGCTGACGCTGCTGAGGCGACCGTCGCAGCGGCTGAGCACGGCGCGCGGGGCATCTACAACGTGGTTGACGATGATCCCGCCCCGGTCGCCGAGTGGCTGCCCGTGCTGGCGCAGCAGCTCGCGGCCAAGAAGCCGAGGCGCGTGCCGCGGTTTGTTGGGCGGGTGTTCGCCGGCGAGGCCGGCGTCATGATGATGACCGAGCTCCGCGGTGCGTCGAACGCCAAGGCCAAGCGTGAGCTTGACTGGCGCCCGGCGCACCCGAGCTGGCGGACGGGGCTCGCGGCGGCCTGACCGGTCGTGAGCGACTGCTTGACGAGTTGCGGCCGGTCGCGTTTCAGATCGCCTACCGGATGCTCGGCAGCGTGTCCGAGGCCGAGGACATCGTCCAGGAGACGCTCATCCGCGTGCACCGCCCGCTCGAAGCCCGCTTCCAAACCACCCGCGAGCAGCGAGAGGAGCGAGATGAACTCCAGATCTACCCCGGCAGTCCTTTTCAAGCGGCCGGGGCATTCCCCCACAGGAAGCGAAAGGCTCCTGCCGGTCCGGGCAGCCTACGCGGCGCTCGCTTGGGTGGTCGTGTTCTTCGCCTTTCACGTCTACTGGTACGCCGGCGGATCGTTCGGGCTCAACGGTGAGCTACCCGATCTGGTCCCGGATTCGGTGGTCGGCTGGATCTTTGAGGTCCTAGAAGGGGCCGCCTGGCTCCTAGGCCCGTGGGTGTGCCTGGCGATCGCTCGTGGCTGGCCGCGCGGCAGGATGCGCCGCGCGGCGTTGATCGTGGTCTGGCTCGGCTGCGCCGTGCTCGTCGTCCGCGGGGGAGCCGGGCTCATTGATGACCTGACGCGCGCGGTCGGCCTGTTGCCAAACGGGATCACCGGGCTCTCACACAAGCAAACGATGGGCGCGGCGTACTACCGGTCCGCGTCCGCCCTCTGGTCAGGCAAGGTCACCGACGGCTACTTCTTCGCCGGCGGGCTCATCTTCGGTGTGCTGGCCCACCGCTACCGCCCACCTCGATCACGGGCTAGACATGGAGTGCCATGGACCTCCAGCTGACCGCGAAGACCGCGCTGGTCACCGGCCCCAGCCGTGGGTTCGGCCTGCCATCGTGCGCCTGACCCGCAACGTCGTCGGCCGCCTGGGCATGGCACCGAGCTTGACATAGGAGCAACGCATGCCATTGATTGGATCGATGTCCTTGCCGCACCTCGCCCGACTCACTGTCGCGTGGGGCGCGCTGTTCGCGATCGTGCAGTCCTACTGGGCCGCCGCAGGCACCGCCCTCAACAATGCCGGGTAGTGACGATCACCTCGCCGACCGCGTCACATATTCACGGGGCGCCAGGACCTACGTGCCCTGGGCCGGCCTTCGGCCCGGTGCCTCCGGACCGTTCGCGGGGCCGATGAACGAGATCCCCAAGGTGGTGTTCTCCAATCCGCTCGCGTTCGCCGACTGGACGCCTAGGTCGTCTGTTGGCGCTCTTGCGCATGGCGGCGTCGAGCTCGTTGGGCGTTCAGCCGGATTTGGGGAGCGGGTGCGGGTCGGGTGTTCGCAGGCCGTCGAGCGCGAGGGCGAGAGAGCGGCGCCAGAGCTGTGGGGCGTCCGGCGGCGTGAGCTCGGCGACAGAGCTGAGCATGAGCTGGAGTAGGGGCAGGTCGGTGGCAACGACGTCGGCGCGTAGGGTGCCGCTCGCTTGTGCTCGACGCACGAGCTGCTCGGTTGGCGGGGCGAGTGTGGCGCGCGCCCGCGCCGTGAGCGCGGTGCCGTGATCGTTGCCGGTGATGATCTCCCTTAGGCCGCGGTTCTGTATCTGCAACTCGGTCGCCTGCTCGAGGAAGTCGGTGAGCCCGTCCCACGGGTCGTCTGCGGCGAGCGCGCGCTCCGCCAGCTCGCCTAGGTGATCGAGACGCTCCTCGAACAATGCCTCGATCAATTGGCGCTTCTCGGGAAAGCGGCGGTACGCGGTGCCGACCCCGACGCCGGCGTGGTGGGCGATTTCGTGAAGCCCGACGGACAGCCCGTTGGCGGCGAACAGCTCGGCGGCGGCGGCGAGGATGCGCCCGCGGTTGCGCGCGGCGTCCGCGCGTAGCAGCGTATCGGTGGTTCGGAGATCGGCGCTGAGGCCACGGCGACTCCGTACAGCTGCCAGGGGCGACGTGGCAGGGACGGTGGGGTTCATCTTGCCGTCCTCGGTGGTGGTCGGTAGTCGGTGACTGGCCCGAGGTGGGTGAGCTTGTCGGGGTTGACGATCGAGCTGATGCTTGTGATCTGCCCGCGGGCGATATCGAGCGCCATGACGCCGATCAGCCGTTGCTGTGCATCGAGATAGAGCGCTCCGGGGCCGCCGTTGACCTCGATGGGATGCAACGACGCGCCTGGAAGTCGGGCGCCCAGGCGGAACCAGTTGATCAGCGTGCGCGCGACCCGGTTGCGCCCGCGCAGCGATCGTGCGAGCGCCGGGACCTTGCCGCCGCCGTCGCCGGTCAGCTGCACGTCTGACGCGAGCAGCGCCTCGAGCCCAGTGAGATCTCCCTGCTCGGCAGCCTCAAAGAACCGTGCCGCCAGCTCCTCTCGCTGCTCGCGGGTGGTTTGGAAGCGGGGCCGGCCCTGCTCGACGTGGCGTCTGGCGCGGGTCGCGAGCTGGCGGACGTTGTCCGGGCTCTTGCCGATGATCTCGGCGATCTGCGCATGGTCGTAGTCGAACACGTCACGCAGCAGCAGGACGGCGCGCTGGTCGGGCGAGAGGCTCTCCAGCAGCACCAGCATCGCCAGCGACAGCGAGTCGGCGGTCTCAGCGTGCCGGGCTGGATCATCCTGGCCGTCGGTGATGATCGGCTCCGGCAGCCACTCACCGACGTAGCGTTCGCGGCGGGCGCGCGCGGAGTGCAGCTCGTTGATCGCCAGCCGAGTCGTGACGGTCGCCGCGAAGGCGCGGGGCGACTGGATCTGCTCGCCGGCTTCGAGCGCGCGGTGCACGCGGATCAGCGTCTCCTGGACGATGTCCTCGGCCTCGGACACGCTGCCGAGCATCCGGTAGGCGATCTGAAACGCGACAGGCCGCAACTCGTCAAGCAGTAGCTCACGACCGGTCATGCGCCCAGTCCCCGCACCAACTCGTGGGGCACTCCCTCGTAGCCCGCGTCAGCCTCGCCGAGGCAAGTAGGCCTATTGGCCGCTGATGAGCGATCACGTGAACGCCAGCGCCGCGCGACCAGGAACGGCGCGAGGAGCAACGCGATTCCAAGCGCGGGGATCATCAGTACCGCCATGGTTAGCGCGACCAAGGCAAGACCTGGCAGCGCGAACGGAGCTAGTGCGAAGGTGAGCATTCCGATGCCGATTGCAAGGTCATCCACCTCGCTGACCAGTTCGAGACCTCGCGGTGACGCCTGGTGTCCGGGCGAGATGCCGCTGGTTGGGTTTCGAGAGCCGGTTATCGACTGGGTGCGTGCTGTCGTGACGCCTCCTGTGTACGGTTTCGGCTGCACCGCGTTCGGACTCCTGCCTGGGTTGAGCGGTGCGTTCATGCCGGGACTCCACCGGCGACCGCCGCCGCAGAGGACATCGTCGCGAACCCCTGTCGCCAGCTCGGATGAGCCGGGCGCCAGTGAAGTTCACGTTTGGCCTTATCGTTGGAAGCGCCGCGAAGCTCGGTCATCATCACCACGCCGGCCTCGCCGGCGAACAGGCGTCCGATGAATCGTGGCACCCGCATCGGTTTCTTGGCGCCAAGCGTTTGTGCCAGCACCGGTAGCCACTCCGCGACCGGGGCGGGATCATCGTCGACGACGTTGTAGATCCCCCGCGTAGCGTGGTCCAGCGCCCGGACGGTGGCATCGGCGGCGTCGGCGATGTGAATGAACGACCACACCCCGGCCCCGCTGCCGACCACCGGGAACTTACGCTTGTGGACCAGTTCCATCTGCGCACTGCCGGCAGTCATGTTCGTACCGGGACCGTAGAACGCGCCGTAGCGGAGCACGATGCCCTCTGTCCAGTTGGCATCGAGCACCGCCTTCTCCACGTGCCGGATCGCCTGCATCGACTCGCGCATCTCGCGCGCTGGCGACGGGTCGAGCGGGTCCTCCTCGCTCTTCACCGGGCCACCCACCCGCTCGTAGGGCCAGGCGGCATAGCTCTGCGCGATGAACCGGTCAATCCCCACCGCCTGTCCCGCCGAGAGCAGATGATCCGTACCCTCGGTCCGCAGGCGATTGGTCAGCGCGAAGTCGCGATCGAAATGGCGCAAGTCGAGCGGGTCAGGGATCGCCGTCAGCTCATGGATGATCACATCGGGCTTTGCCTTCCCCACCGCTTCCGCGACCTGGTCGGGATCGAGCGCGTCAGCCAGCGCAGGCGTTGCGCCTTGCTCGTGGAGCAGCGCCTGCTTTGACTCGCTACGCGTCATCCCATGAACCTCATGACCCGCGGCAACCAGACGCGGCACCAACTGCTTTCCAATCGCTCCCGTCGCACCTGCCACGAACACTCTCATCATCAACACCTTTGATCTGGGATCGCCTGTATCCGATAAGACAAGACAGCCGCCCCCCGCTGTGACACCTCCCGGCACCCAAGACGAGAACCGGGTGCGCAGGCACGGCGGAGTCCTGCCTGCACGTCGAACTCTGCGCTGAATTCGCGCATCGCTCGGTGTCTTTGACCTCGCGACCGACTAGGAGGGGGCGACCCGTCCGCGGCTTGAGACCGATCCTTCGGTCCGAGGATCCGGAAGGCCAGCGCGCTGGCGATCAACGCTCGCCGGAAGTCAGCGCCAACCAGGCCGAGGCTCTCGGACAGCAACAACTCAGGCCGGCAACTCCACCGGCTGGGCCGGTCGCACTATGGCCGCCGCAGTGTCTACTCGGCGGCGAGAGCCAGCTCGGCCGTGCCGGCGCACTCGGCGGCCAGTGCCGGCTCCGTCGGCGTGATGCGCATCGGGAATGCGACCACCGCGATCAGCAGCCCGATGGCGAAGATCCCGGCGGACCACCAGAACGCCGTGGTGTACCCGTGGACCTGGGCGGCGGCCTGGACGCCCTGCAGGCCCGTGTGGGTGCGCGCGAAGGCGCTGGCCGAGCTGGCGAACAGGGTGCTGAGCAGCGCGGTGCCCACCGAGCCGCCGATTTGCTGGGAGGTGTTGACCATCGCCGAGGCGACGCCCGCCTCGGTGGAGTCGACGCCGAGCGTGGCGGTGCCGATCGCCGGCGCGAAGATCAGGCCCAGGCCCAGGCCGAGGACCAGCAGCGACGGCAGAACGTCCGCGGCGTAGCCGGAGCTGGGACTCAGACGGGTGAGCAGAACCATCGCCACCACGCCGAGGAGCATCCCGACGGTGATCAGCGGCTTGGCCCCGGTCCTGGGCAGGATTCGCGTCTGCGAGATCGCCGAGGAGAGCACGACCAGCGCGGTCATAGGCAGGAAGGCAAGGCCGGTGCTCAGCGGCGAGAAGCCGAGGTTCTGCTGCATGAAGTACGTGAGGAACAGAAACGCGCCGAGCACACCCGCGCCGCCAAGGAGGATCGACGCGTAGGCCCCGCCCCGCGCTCGGTTTGCGACGATGTGCAGCGGCAGCAGCGGATGGGCGCGGCGGCGCTCGATCACGACGAACAGGCACAGCAGGACCGCGCTGGCCGCGAGCGCCATGACGGTCACGGGATCAGACCACGAGTGGGTTTCGGCGTTGGAAAAGCCGTAGACGACCGCGAACAGGCCCGCGGAGCCGGTGACAACGCCCGGCAGGTCGATGTGAGGCCGGTTGGTCTGGGCGTGGTTGACGAGCAGTCGCAGCGACAGGATGGCGGTCGGTAGCGCGATGGCGAGGTTCACGTACAAACACGAGCGCCACGACAGCGCCTGGGTGAGCGCGCCACCGAGCAGCAGCCCGACTGACGCGCCGCCACCGGCAATCGCACCGAAGATCCCGAACGCCTTGGGGCGGTCAGGCGAGTCGGCGAACGTGGTCGTCAGGAGCCCCAGCGCCGACGGGGCGAGCAGCGCTCCGAACGCGCCCTGCAGCGCGCGGGCCGCCACCAGCATCGCGAACGATTGCGCCAGCCCGCCGAGCGCCGAGGCCAGCGAGAAGCCGGTGAGACCGGCGATGAACGTCCACTTGCGCCCGAACAGGTCGCCGAGCTTGCCGCCTAGCAGCAACAGGCTGCCGAACGCCAGCGCGTACGCGGTAACGATCCACTGGCGATTGTCGCTCGAGAAGTGGAGCGCCTTCTGGGCCGAAGGCAGCGCGATGCTGACGACCGTCAGGTCGAGCACGACCATCAACTGGGCGACGCCCAGCAGCGCCAGCACCACCCAGCGACTGGGCTCGGACGGGGTGTGGGTCTCGGTCATTATCAGCTCCATAATCGAGGGTTACCTGCACCCACAAGACAAGGCAGCAGCCCTCGCTGTGACACCCACCAGCACCCAGCACGAGAACGCGGTGCGGGTGTCACATGCTGAGGACCGACTGCCCACCCGCCCACGACCAAACGTCACCGACAACGATCGAGTGGGATCTCGTCACCATTGGGCGACGAGGCGCTTGCCCTCGTCCTCAACGTGATGCGCTAGGTGACCTTCACGCCAGCCGCCGACCGTCGGCCGTGCGGCACGACGCTTGGTGCGTTTGAAATGCCCTGATCCAACGCACGCACCCCTCGACTGGCCAACTGTCCGGCAAACCGGCGCCCCACATCGGCGGATGTCCAAGCCACTAACGCACGGTTACCTTCCGCGATGCGCCGATTCAATGTACGCAGCTACGTCGCGCGGCTGTGCGAGTTGTGGTCCGACGATCTCAAGGCCGTGGCGCCGAACGCCGGCGCGGCCTGCAAGTCGTACTCCGGCTGAGGGGTTTTGCCGACCTCGGGCCGGCACGCGGCCTCCTCGAACGCGCGCTCGGGGGCTCCGGCGTGAAGGTGGCGAGCTCACGCACTCCCGCGGACTGAACCCTGAAGGCGTGCGTGACGCCCCCTTCGCTTGCCTGACCTAGCCGGCGACCGGCCACGGACTCGTCGTCTGCCACGCGATGGCCGATCTGCCCGTCCAACACACCGCCCGCCACCGATAGGTGTCCTGCCGAAGGCCGACGTTCGACGTTGTGCTCCTGAGGCATTCCGCTCGTTCCCCGCCGCCCCGACCAGGCCGCCTCGCCGGCCACGCGGGTCCCAGCGTCTACTACCAGCATCGTTGGCATTTCGCAGGCCCAGCCGCGGACCCGCTCGCGCCGCACCGTTTGAGCTGGCCCGCGGCTTCCCGGATTTTGCTGCGGAACTAGACCTGGGCCGCCTTCAGCCACTCTGCGAAGCTGGGGCCGGCGAGCTTAGCGCCTGCGTTCGGCAATGCAGCGCCCTCCGCATACGCCGCGGCGTCTGGGCCGCCGGGCTGCGCCAGTGCACCGCCGCTGCTCTCGCGGACCTCGGTTGAGTCACCTCGGCTGGCGAACAGCGCCGCAGCCGCATCGGCGAGACGCTCCTCCTGCGGGCCGGCGACCTCGGTGATTCTGCCGTTCTCGATCTCCGGCTCCTCGGCCGCGTCGGCGAGCGTTTCGGCGACGACGCGGGCACCCACGAGCTGCGTTCGCATCTCGGGCACGTAGGCGACGCCATCCTGGATCGTCCACGCGACCAGCGGCTCGACGAACTCGTGGAACTGGGCCGCGCGAACGATCCGGACCGGGAGCGGGCCTTCGAGCAGCGCCTGCTCCTGCGCCACCTTCGCCGCGTTGTAGCCCCCCTGGAACTTGTCGATGCCGATGATCGACACGACGACAATCCGCTTCGCTCCGGCGGCGGCGCCAGCTCGCTGTAGGTTCCGCGCCGAGGCGGTGAAGAATGCCGTCGCCTCCTCCTGGTCGGGCGAGGCCCCGGTTGCCGTGTCGATGATCGTCTCGACCCCGACCAGCGCCTCATCGAGACCCTCGCTGCTGACCACGTCGACACCCCTGGAGCGGGCGATCGGGACTACATCGTGTCCCCGTTGCGCGAGGATGTCGACGAGGTGAGATCCGACCCGGCCAGTCGCTCCGGTGACCCCAATTCTCTGGCCCTTGTTTTCGCTCTGCATCGTCTTCCTTTCTCAGAGCCGGCGGCTCGGCACCGGCGGAATCGATCTGTCACTCGTACGACAGCGGGCGGCACGAAGATGTGACAGATGGCGGTCCGCCAATCGGCTGATCGGAGCCCCTGACCAGTCGGCGAGGCTGACGCAGGTCAAGTCCCGAGCATGAAACGTCATCGCCCAGCGTGACCGACGATCGGCGATGGCCAGCGGCCTCATACGCGGATGCGTCTTGCCTCCTCATCGGGCGTTCGTAACGCTAAGCGCTGCACTGCGAGGCTCTTGAGGATCGTGTTGTCTCCGAATCGCTTGGGTCGCGCTAGGCTCGCTCGGCAACATGTTTCCTACATGAGCGAGAGACGGGGAGAGAACCATGCCACGCACCGCGAGCGCACCGACGTTCGTCGGCGACGGGAAGATCGTCTTTGCCGATCGCGACTATCCGGATCCTGGACCGGGTGAGCTGCTGCTGTCGGTCGAAGCCAATGCGATCTGCGGCACCGATCGCGAGCAGTATTACGAGGGGTCGGAGTGCGTGCCGGGCCACGAGGCGGCGGGGACGGTGATCGCGACGGGGGCGGAGACCAGGACGGAGGTCGGCGCTCGTGGCGCGGTCTTCCTCATGGACTATTGCGGGACGTGCCGCAGCTGCCTGGCGGGCTATACGAACCAGTGCCTGGCCAAGCGCAACGACATGGGCTTCACTGCGGACGGCGGCTACGGGCCGTTCGAGGTCGTCCATGAGACGAACTTCTTCCATGTGCCGTCGGACCTGAGCGCGGCCGAGGCAACGCTGCTGCTGGACGTGATGGGCACCGGAAGCCACGCGCTTGGCCGGATCGCCCGCGTACGCGAGGACGTCGAGAGCCTCTTCTGCTCCGGCGCCGGCCCGATCGGGCTCGGCGTGCTCGCGATGGCCAAGGTCCGGTTCGGCCGCGACTTCCCGGTCTACATCAGCGACGTCTCGCCGTGGCGCCTGGAGTTCGCCAAGACGCTCGGCGGCATCCCCGTCGATGCCCGGGAGCCGGAAGCGATCCTGGAGCTCTCCGACATGGACGCCGCCGTCGACTCGACGGGCAAGACCGCCGTCCGCGCCTCGATCATGCAGTTGCTCGGCAAGCGCGGTGTGCTTGCCTGCGTCGGTCACGGGGAGGGCCTTAGCCTCACCGTCTCCCCGGACCTGATCGCGACCGAGCGCACCGTGATGGGCAGTGAGTACTTCCGCTATGCCGAGATGGACGAGAACCTGGGGCTGCTGCTCGACAACCGCGACTACGTCGGACAGATCATCACCCACCGTATGCCGCGCAGTCAGATCAGCGAGGCGTTCGACCTGTTCCTGGCGGGCGAGACCGGCAAGGTCATCGTCGAGGCGGATCCCTCATGAGCGCGCCGCTGAAGGTTGCGGTCGTCGGGGGAACGGGCGGCTGGGGCGAGCAGCACGTCCGGATCTTCTCCGGCCGGAACGACACCGACCTGGTGGGGATCGTCGGCCGCACGCCCGAGCGCGTGCAGCAGCGCGCGGCCGCTTACGGGACGATCGGCTATACGAGCATCGCTCAGATGCTCGAGGAGGCCCGCCCCGATCTGGTGACGACGAGCCTGCCGAACGAGGCCCACTTCGAGCCGACGCTGGAGCTGATCCGCGCCGGGGTGCCGCTGCTGGTGGAGAAGCCGCTCGTGTTCAGCGTCGCGGAGGCCGACCGGCTGATCGACGAGGCCGCCGAGCGTGAGCTGTTCTTCGCGATCAATTTCAACCACCGCTACGCCGAGGCGGTCCAGCTCGCGCATCGCGCGATCCAGGCCGGCGAGCTCGGTGAGATCGTCCACGCCACGTGGCGCTTTGGGGGTGAGGCCAACCCGGGCGAGAACCCTTATCGCAACCTGTTCGAGACCCAGTGCCACGGCTTTGACATGCTGGAGCATCTCGCCGGTCCGATCACCTCCGTTATGGCGCAGATGAGCAACCTGACCGACGCGGCGGCCTACCACACGATGGCGATCGCGGTGCAGTTCGCGAACCGCGGCGTCGGCAGCCTGCTTGGCAGCTACGACACGTCTTACGCCTATCCCGACACTCAGTACATCGAGGTCAACGGCACCCGCGGCCGAGCGGTGATCCGTGACACCGTGCAGGAGCTGATTCTCTCCACCGCCGGCGACGAGACCCACCGGGTGTGGCGGCCCGGGTACTTCAACGACACTGACCGGACGTTCACCCACACCTTCGATCGCCACGTCGACGCCGTGCTGGCGGCGCTGCGGGCTGACGAGCCGCCGCCGATCCACGCATCCGCCGGCCGCCGCGCGGTCGAGCTCGGCGAGGCCTCGGTGCGCTCCTTCGAGCAAGGCGTCCGTGTCGACACCTGACCGCGCTGGAGCGCCGGGCCCCGCGAGCATTCGGGATGTCGCCGAGCTGGCCGGGGTTTCACCCGGCACCGCGTCCAAGGCGCTGAACCACCGCGGCTCGCTGCGCCCGCAAACAATCGAGCGGGTGCTGGCCGCCAGCGAGCAACTCGGCTACCGGCCCAACGAGCTCGTGCGCGGCATCTTCGGCCGCCGGAGCTTCACCGTTGGCCTGATCACGACTGACAGCTTCGGGCGCTTCAGCGGTCCGGTGATGGCGGGCGCCGAGGACGCCCTGGACTCAGGAGAGTTGTCGGTGATCATGTGCGACAGCCGCGGTGACCCCGACCGCGAGAGGCGGCACCTCACGACGCTGCTCGGACGCCGCATCGACGGCCTGATCGTCACCGGCCGCTGCTCCAACCCGAGGCCGCCGATCGCGTCGTCGCTCCCATTCCCGGTCGTCTATGCCCACACGCCATCGACCGACCCGCACGACTGCTCAGTGATGGTCGACGACGAGGGAGCCGGCCGACTGGCCGCGCGCCATCTGATCGAGGTGGGGCGCCGCAGGGTCGGCCACATCACCGGCCCGCCGGACTTCGACGCCGTCAGCCGCCGCGCGGCGGGTCTGGCCCATGGCCTGCATGAGGCCGGGCTAACGGTCATCGGCGGCACCCGCGCGGGCGATTGGAGCGAGGAGTGGGGGCGATCGGCTGCAACCCGCTTGGTCTCAGAGCATCCAAACGCCGACGCCATCTACTGCGGCAGCGACTTGATCTCGCGCGGCGTCGTCGACGCCCTGGTCGCCGCCGGCGTATCCGTTCCTGACCAGATCGCCGTCGTGTCCACCGACAACTGGGCCCTGATCGCCCGCGCCGCCCGTCCGCCTCTGACCACCGTCGATATGCGCCTGCACGAGGTCGGCCACCTGGCCGCCCAGTTTCTGATCGACGCGATTGAGGGCCGGATGATCAGCGGCCGCCACGTCGTGCCCGCGGAGCTCGTGGTCCGGGCGTCGACGGGATTGCCGTACCTGGATCCCGAGGCCGACGCGCCGCGCCGCTACCACGACTTCTGCATCCACGAGCCGAGGAAGTGGCCTGTCGATGGCGCCGCCAGCGGGTAGCTATCTCTGACCGGCCTACTCCGCACCCGGCACGCTAACCCCTGCCCCGACGGTCGGTCGCGGTGCGGCTCTCCTGGCGAGTCAGGAGCTCATGCGGGCCGCCGCGGTCGTCGCCGATAGGAGGGCTCCGCTTAGGGGTGGCCAGATCGGGCCGACGCCTATGCAATGCCCGCAAGTAGCCCATGTCAGACCGAATGGCCAGCTCCACCCGGTCCAGCGACCGAGCGGCGGTGTGCGGTCTTTCGTCGCTGCTCCGTTGCATGGAAAGCGACAGTTAGCATTGTCACATGGCCGAGACGAAGAGGAGCACGAAGAGCGGGTTCAGCGCCGAGGAGCGCGCCGCGATGAAGGCGGCCGCGGCCGAGCGGAAGGCGTCGCAGAAACAGGAGGACCTCGACAAAGCCCTCGCGGAGGCGATCGCCAAGCTCCCCGACGACGAGCGGAAGATGGCGGAGAAGATCGATGCGATCGTGCGCAAGCATGCGCCGATGCTCGCCTCGAAGACGTACTACGGCATGCCTGGCTGGGCGCGCGACGGCAAGGTCTGCGTCTTCATGCAGCCAGCGAGCAAGTTCAAGGTGCGCTACTGCACCATCGGCTTCGATCCGATCTCGAACCTGGACGACGGCGACATGTGGCCGACCTCGTTCGCGATCCTCAAGATCGGCCCCGCCGAGGAGAGGAAGGTCACGGCCCTCGTGAAGAAGGCCGTCTCGAAGTGGGTGTGACGCGGGCTGTCGCATCGGACGAGTTGCGACAGGCCGGCGAACAGTGTCGCGACGGGGCAGCCCGACCCTCTGGTCGCCGAAACCGGGCCGCACAGCGCGGCAAACGGAATCGACCAATTGCATACGCAGAGTTGGTCCAAACGCTCCGGGGTCGCGGCCGAGGTGACGGCCCCCTGGCCTGATCCCGGCGATTGGAACGCCCAAGGACTCGTCAGCCTTTGCTCGCGTCGGCAGTGAAATCGTCACGCGGCCCGGCGGGTGACAGCCCGGCGTCGTAGGGCCCATCGCCTCGTGACGAGAATCGGATTCACGCGATACCGCAGACGCGGCCGCGTACGTCCGGCGGGTCCGCGTCGCGGGCGTCGCCTATGCGTGGTGTCGACGCGGCGCGGAGGCGCGACCAGCGGGGCTCAGCGGTTTTTGGCCCTCAGCGGTCTTCCTGCCCGAAGGGCCTGCCCCTCGGACTCACTCGTGGCTACGCTCTTAGTGGATGCCTCTCCAGAGAAGCTAGGTCGTGTTCAATCGCAGGACGAAGATCGTCGCGACGCTTGGCCCGGCGACCGACGAGCCGGGAGTGCTCGAAGCGCTGGTGGCAGCTGGAATCGATTGCGCGCGCCTGAACTGCTCGCACGGCACGGCCGAAGATTTGCGGCGCCGGACTGCGGAGGTCCGTGCGGTCGCTGCCGCTGCCAGTCGATCAATCGGCTTGCTATTTGACCTGCAGGGCCCCAAACTGCGGCTGTCAGCGGGCATCACGCCGAGGGTGGTGCAGGCCGGCGAGATGGTGACGTTCTTCGGGGGCGCAGATGCGGCGACGGATGACCGCATCGCGGTGGACTACGACGACTTCC
Source organism: uncultured Actinomycetota bacterium (assembly GCA_963708835.1). Lineage (GTDB taxonomy): Bacteria > Actinomycetota > Thermoleophilia > Solirubrobacterales > Solirubrobacteraceae > Palsa-465. The sequence continues at coordinate 2,093,611 of CAVPUB010000007.1, forward strand.
CGCGACTGGTGTCAGAGCGCTCGGAGATCGTCATCGGAGACGGGCTGCCGCGGTTGGCGGTCGCGTCCTCTGGTCCCGGGGAGGTCGTCGCCCGAGCGCTGTCGACCGGGGAGCTCGCCCCGCGGAAGGGGATCAACGTGACGTACGCGAGGCCCGAACTGCCGGCGATCACCGAGAAGGACCTCCGGGATCTGGCGCTGGCCGCTGAGCTCGGCGCCGATTTTGTCGCGCTGTCGTTTGTTCGCTCGGCCGCGGACATCGAGCAGCTTCGCGCGCTCCTAGAGGAACACGGCTGGCGCGGGCGCACGGTGGCCAAGATCGAGAAGATCGAGGCCTACGAGCATCTCGACGAGATCATCGCGGTCGCTGACGGCGTGATGGTCGCCCGCGGGGACTACGGGATCGAGGCCGGGGTCGCCCGCGTCCCGCTGATGCAGAAGGACACGATCTACCGTGCGACACAGGCGGGCAAGCTGGTGATCACCGCGACGCAGATGCTCGAGTCGATGATCCATGCGCCGGAGCCCACGCGCGCGGAGGCCTCCGACGTTGCCAACGCGGTCATCGACGGGACGTCCGCCGTAATGCTCTCCGCGGAGACGAGCGTCGGCGATTACCCAGTCCAGGCGGTGCGGGAGATGGCGCAGCTCGCGGAAGCCGCCGAGGAGTTCCCCGAGATCCACGGGCGGGTCCGACCTGGCACGCGAGACACGCCCGCCGCCGCAGTGATGCGCGCCGCGGTCGAGTTGGCCGAAGAGCTCGACGCCGCCGCGTTGCTGGTCCCGACATCGCTCGGCGGCTCACCACGCGCGTGCGCAAAGTACCGCCGACGGCGACCGATCATCGCTCTGCCGCACGAGCAGGCGATTGCCGATCAACTCGCCCTGGAGTGGGGCGTCTACGCGAAAACAATGCCAATGAGCAAGTCTGTGGACGAACTGATCGAATCCGCGCTGCTGACCGCAAAGGAATTCGCCGGGCTTCCGACAGGCTCGCTCGTTGTCATCACCGCCGGGCGTCAGACGGGAGCTGCCGGGGCAACAAATCTCATCACCGTCCGCGAGATACCGTGAGGGCCCGCCCCGCCGGCCGTTGACGATCGGCTTCGTGCGCGAACGACCGCCTGACGAAGACCTCTACTGGAACCTCGCCTGGGACCTGTTCCGACCTGATGAGCTCGTGGCGGACGGCAGAGTCTGACCTTCCGCGGGTCCCAGCTTTCAGTTGATGCGGAACCTGGCGCTCGCACGCACTAGGAGCGCGCGACGATCGGTACGAGCAAACCGCGCCGCGCCGGCCGAAACTGTTCACTCGTGTTGGGGCATGCTCGTCATCCACGTCGCCTCCCACAACAATGCCGAGCGCCACCGGGCTCCGGTCACGATCAATTCAGCGAGCTCCTGCTCAACGACGTGAACGACCGAGTCGGGTTGGCCTCCTACGAGCAGATCAGCGCGCTACTCCGGGATCGCGGGTTGGGCGAGCTCGTCCAGAACGTCGAGGCGCGGATTGCATCAGCGACCTAAACGAGCCCGCAGCGGCCACGGGCGCGGCCGTCAAGATAGTGCCGTGCCGAGCCGGGGCGGGCGCAAATCGCCGAAGGCAGGGCTACAGGGACGGACGTTTGACCCGGCCTCGTGCGTATGCAGCGCGTCGGCGGCGAAGACGCGATCGGCGTGGCTCGAGATGCGCGGGCGGGGCGTTCGCTTAGTCCCCGTGAGTGCGAAAAACATCCGGACACCCGATGTGCGACGCGACCTAGGCCATCCGCCCTGTGACCGGGTGTGACCGGTCGGTTCGGGCCGTGTCCGTTGCGCGGTCCTCGAGTGCGACGGCCTCGCCAACCGCTCTCCCTGGGGAGGGGCCGTTGGACGATGTCGTGTCGGCCGCTCGAGCAGTGAGCGGCCGACACGAAGCACCCGGCGAGGGTTACCTAGTTGGCGGCGACGCCGATCCGGTGCCCTTGGGCATCGGCCAGGACGCCGAAGCTGACGCCTGGCACCTGTTGCATCGGCTGAATGACCTTGCCGCCGAGTTCCTCGGCTCGGCTCAGCGTGGCGGCGACGTCGTCGACAGCGACGAAGAACAGGACTTCGTCGTCAGATCCCTGGAGCGGGCTGATCGCCACCGCCGGTCCTGCCTCGGTACCGGTGTCCATGAAGGTGTAGCCGGGGAAGCCACCCTCGGATGCCACCTTCCAATCAAATAGTGCAGCGAGGAACTCTCGTGTCGCGTCCGCGTCCTGGGAGCGGATCTCGGCGTGAATCACGGGGTGAGGCATCGACACTCCTTTTGAGATGTGACGACCCCGGTGGCCGTCATCGCTCCATTGACGAACGCGCCGCGCGGATGGGGACAGGCTTGTCCAAATACCACGCACGACTCGCGGTGGCCGGAGCCCCGACTCGGCGCGACCGGCTTTTGCAGTCGCACAACGCGTTGCTTGTGAGACGACCGGATCGCCAGCACCGCGGGACCTCGCCGAAGGCTCGGAGGTGTCCGGCCCGCAGCTCCGTCGCGCGTGATCCTTCTCCGCAGGATGATCGGCTGTAGGCGCGTCGCGACCCATCGGACATTGGTGAACTGCTCGTCGCGCAGGAATTCAGGCACCGGAAACGCTCCCCCCACGGTCTAGCAGCCAGCCCGCCTCAGGACCAGCAGCCTGCTCGCTTAGCCTTGGCGTGTGGGACGCGCACGTGCCGCAACCAGGGGTACAGGGACGGACGTTTGACTCGGCCTCGTGCGTATGCAGCGCTTCGGCGGCGAAGACGCGATCGGCGTGCTCGAGATGCTTTGCCGGGGCGTTCGCTTAGTCCCCGTGAGTGCGAAAAGCATGGGGACACCCGATGTGCGACGCGACCTAGGCCATCCGCCCTGTGACCGGGGGTGTGGCCGGTCGGTTCGGGCCGTGTCCGTTGGTCGATGGTCATGTGCGAGCGGCTCGGGCTTTCCAGCCCTCGGCCGTGAGCCGCCACAGCCGCTCACCGTAGACATCGTCACGTCCGGCGGGCGCCACCCAACCGGCCGCGACTGCAAAAGCCCAGGTTTCGCTCACCCTGCTCTCGCTGACGAACAGCTCCCAGGCCACCAGGCCTGGGCTCGCGCCACCGAGCTCATCAAAGTCGGCGAGGACGTCGAGCAATCCGTGCTCTGAAATCTTCTCCATATAACGCTCCACGGCGCCCCGAAAATCGGGGGATTGCGTGGCATCTCTCACATAACGAGGGGCGGGACCCGCAACTTCCTCGAAGATCAGGAGCCGGATTCCTCGCCCGTTCGAACCGCCATCCGCGACACACACCGCCTCACTGTTCGCGCCGTGGCGGGCGTTCGGCGTCGAGGGTACCGAACGTTCACTGCCACGAGGGCGCCCTTCGGAACCGTGGCCTGCATCTGTGTCTGCCGCCTGCTTAACCGAGGCATTCGGATGGCGTGGGTTGGCGTCGAAGTCCGGCTTCAGGGCGACGGCACCTGATGTAGGAGAAAGAATCTGATCATTTCGGAGGATGCGTCCGGGCCTTGTGGATCGGTGTAGGCCCCGGTCGGACTGCCGCCGGCCCAGGCGTGGCCGGCCCCGTGGACAATCCATGACTGTGCCACGGGCGTGCCCCGGAGGTTGTGGTGAGCGATGCTGGTGTATGGGCGTCTGGTGTCGTGTTTGTTCTCTGTCGGTCCGTGTTGGACGGTGGTGTCGCCGACTGCAAGCCGGGCGGCGACGAGCTTGTCGGCGTTGACCGGGGCCACCGTGGCGTCTTGGTCGCCGTGGATGACGATCAGGGGGACCGCACTGGTTGCGGGCGGCGTCCCGCCGGTCCGCATCGCGGTGAACGCCGACCCGACGTCGTGGGCGGCGCGGTAGGCGATCCCGGAGTGCACTCCGACCGCGGCGTAGAGGTCGGGGTAGGTTGCGGCCATCACCGCGGCCATGGCGCCACCTGCGGACAGCCCGGCGACATAGACACGGCCGGGGTCGACGGCGAGGTCGCTGATGACTTGACGGGTGATTCCGGCGATGATCGCCGGCTCGCCCGCGCCGGCGCGCTGGTCGGCGGGGGAGAACCAATTCCAGTAGCCCCCTTGGTTGGCTGCCCTGGATTGCTGCGGGTAGGCGACGACGAAGGCATGTCGCTCGGCGAGATCGTTCATGCGCGTGCCAGCCGCGAAGTCCGACGCGTCCTGTGAGCCGCCGTGCAGCATGACGACGAGCGGCACACGACTGCCGGTGTAGCTGGTGGGCACGTAGAGGTCGTAGGTCCGCGTCCCAGCGGTCTCGGTATGGGTGAGGTGGCGTTGCGCGCCAGTGGCGGCAGCGCGTACCGCGGCGATACGGTGGGACGACGACGATGTGGTTCCACTCAACCTGACGGGGCTGACCATGGGTGCGGCGCTCGATTCGGCCGGTGGCACCGGGCTGGCGCTACCGCCGGCGAGACCCTGCTGAAGCAGGGCCGAGGCCTCCCGCAGCCGCCCGGCCTTGGTGAGCCGCAGCGCCTCGGTCATCGCATTCCTAGCGTCGTCCATCGCACGTCCTTTCAGCATGTGGTCATTCCGCGACCTACGTGTCTCGCTGCCCGCGCACGGCAGCACCGCGGGTCCGCAAACGCCGAGCACGCCGATCGCTCACCTCGTGCGCGAAGCGAGCGCCGCCTTCACCTTCGCAGGCGCCCGGAACGCGCCGAGAACCTCGACCGTCGCGATGGTCGCGACCGCGAGATCCGGTGAGACATCATCAGCAATGCTCGCCAACCCCAAGACACGCAACTCGACCATCTGGCCGCTGTCACGCAGCGCCTCGAGGTCGTGGCGGCTGTAGTGCGCGCTGCCGAGCACCAGTTCGCGGCGGGCCGCCGTGCTGTCCAGAGTGCTTGACCGGGTCTCAAGCTGGCGTCGGATCGCCGTGCGGATGAAATCCGTGCGATTGCCGAAGAAGCCCTCGCTGACAAGCAGATCGATCTGACCCAGATCGACCACGCCCACATTGATGGTGATCTTCTCGCTCTTGTCGACCTCGGCCATTTCCGGACCCTAGCCCCCAATTCGATTTGCCGAACATCCCTCTACCATCCTACTACCATCCAGGTGGATGGTACGGCAGATTCCGAAATCGTCGCGCACGAGCGGGTTCGGCCGACGATCGGCTACCGGGTGCCTTCGCTGCCTAGCGGCGTCTCGGTCGCTCGGCGGGGCTGAACGACCGTTCCGCCGAACCGTGCTTCGCCGGCGGCGCACTCGATGCCGGCTATCAGGACCCGTCCGTCGTTGGTGACCTGGGCGCACATCGAGTCGTCATCACGGTGGTGAGCGATGAACCCACCCGAGAGTGAAACGTTGGAGAAGCGAACGGGTCGGCCGCCGAGATCGGTGGCGGACTGGGCGCACGCACCGCACAACGCCTGCGGGTAGCGAATCGTCTGGGTACACGGCTTCCCGCAGGACGGGCACTGACCGGAGGGCTCGGGTCCGTCCTGGGGCACGGTGGGGATGATCCCACGCAGTCGCCAGAGAACGCCAAGCGGCCCCCATTCACTCCGTTCGCGGGAGACCTTCTCATGAGACGGCGACCTCGCGCGTGTCCGGCGCGCCCGCAAAGGGATGCCCATGTGCGACAGCTCGTGCCGCCGACGATCGGTATTCGCCGCAAGGCGATCGGGCGGATTGCCATCTTTGAGCTGACGCCATCTGCGGCTTTGCCTATGCACTAAGCCTCTATGAGGACTGCTGGCCGGTGCGCGCTTCTGGCGAATAGGAGGGCGGACGCAGAATAAGCCTTCCGTCTTGCTTTAGTGGCTACGCGGGTCTCGCGAGAGTGTCGAGGTCAGGCGAAAGCAGGAGCCTTAGCGCCGCGCGCTCGACTTGACGAACTCGGCGAGCGACGTCGGCTCGTGGCTGGTCAGGCGGCGTACGACGTCGGTGACGAGATCGAGCTCGCCGTTCCTCATCGCCAGGTACGACGTCACCCAGCCCTCGACCTCCCAGTCCGGCGCGCCGCACGAGGCCCGCGACGCGTACGCCTCCTCCTCGGTCTCGTCCTCGAAGCCCACGCCCAGCGTGGCAGCCGCCTGGGCGAGCGTGAACGCCTCGGGCCCCGTGACCTCGTACGTCGCGCCCTCGTGCCCGCCTGACATCAGCGTCGCCACGACGACGTCGGCCAGGTCGTCGCGCAGGACCGCGCCGACCCGGCCCTCGCCCGCTGGGCCGCGGATGACGCCGTCCGCCCCGGCCATCGACGGGAGGAAGTCCATGTACCAGCTCATCCGCACGAACGTGAACGGCACATCTGTCGCGCGCACGAGCTGCTCGGTCGCGAAGTGGTCGCGGCCGAACGTGAAAGTCCCATCGGGCCGGGTGTTGACGAACGACAAGTAGACGATCCGCTCGACGCCAGCGTGCACCGCCGCGTCGATGGCGCTGGCGTGCAGTTCGACGCGCCCGATGGCCTCGTGCGCGGGGATGAGGAAGAACGTCGAGGTGTCTTGAAGGGCCTTGCGATAAGCGTTGCGGTCGCCGTACCCGCCGGGCACGCCGGCGATCTCCGCGCCGGGGAGCTCGGGCGCGCGCGCCGCGTCGCGCACGACTAGGCGCTGATGGGCGCCGGCGGCGGCCAGTCGGGCGGCGACGCGGCCTCCCATGCCGCCGGTCGCAGCCGAGATGGCGATGAGCTCGTCTGCCATGCGCGGAGCCTACCCGTGGCAGGCAAAGCCCTACCCGGTCACACCGCGCGTGGGCGGCAAGACCCGGCCAGACGGGTCGCTCGACTACTGCTTCGAGGCACGCCCGGCAGCAACCCTGTCCGCGCCAGACGACCGCATCGCGCCTAATCTCGACACCCTCGTCCGCAGAGCGCGCCGAAGCCCGGCCCCTGCTTTCGCTCGGCGACGCGCATCTGCCAAGGTGCCACCAGCGCCTTCCGTTGCGCGGATCTCAGGCATCTCCGGGCCGTCGTGGCGGCGAAGTCCAGCCGAGTCGAGTTCAGAGACGCGCCTGCCGCGCACTTCAGGTCTCGCATCGGGACGCGGAACGTGCCCGTCTCAGGATCGAAGCAGGAGCAAGGCGAGGGTCGCTCCGTCGCGGCGGCGTATCCCGGTTGACGCCCCGTCCTGGAATCCTTGTCTGGACGGGTGTCACGTGACGGGCCCGCCACCCGCCGCGCGAAAACCGGCCGTGAGCACGGAGAGACGACACGAAGCTTTCCCGGAGCCGAGTCTCGGTCGACGTTAGGCCGCCGGGTCGCGGCGGGTGGCAATGATCCCTGTGGCGGTCAGCGCGACGGCGATCGCGATTAGCTGCGCGAGCAGGCCGGCGGTCAGGCTCTGATGGCCGCCGTCGAGCAGCTGTGTCCATCGCGGCCAGTAGTGGGTCGGCAGAGCAAGCGACAGCCAGTGCACCCAGTCCTTGCCGTTGACGATCGTCGCGACCACGACGAACGCGATGCTCGCGCCGAGCGCCTCGGCGGGCCCGGGCAGCAACGTGCCAAGGCAGAGCGCGATCGCCCCGACGCTGAGCACGCACACGGTGAGGTACCCGGCGGCGCCCAGCAGCCGGATAGCGGCCGCTGCGCTTGACAGCGGTCGGGCGCCGATGCGATGAAACGGGTGCCAGCCGAAGATGGCCAGCCCGGCCGCGAGCCCGGCGAGCAAGATCACGCCGATCGCGAGAGCGGTGCACACGGTCAGCGCCGACCACTTGCCGATGATCAGCCGCCGTGGGCTGACCGGCGCCACGTACAGGTAGCGCAGCGTGCCCCAGCCGCGGTCAGCGGCGCCGAGCGCCGAGCCGAACAGAGCGACGACCAGTGGCAGCAGGAGTGTGGCCACGAACTGCAGGCTGGCCGCCGCGTGGTTCAGCGCCGAATACGGCGACGCCCCGTACAGCCCGGTCTGATGTCCGTCCGGGCCGCCGGCGTGCGACGCGGTGCCCAGGCCGGCGGCCACCGGCACGGCCGCCAGCGCGGCGAGCGCGACCAGGCTGCGCACGCGCAGCAGCTGTTTGGTCAGCTCAACGCGCAACATCGCCGCTCCGGGTCAGGTCGAGAAACACATCCTCGAGCCGCGCCCCGCCGCCCGCCGTCAGCTCGTCCAGGCGACCGGCCGCCCGGACCACGCCGTCGTCGAGCACCACGACATGGCTGGCCAGCAGCTCCACCTCAGCCAGCAGGTGGCTGGAGATCAGGATTGCGGTCCCGGCGGCCGCGATCGCCGTCAGGTGCTCGCGCAGCGCTCGCACCTCGGCCGGGTCCAGGCCGTTTGCAGGCTCGTCGAGCACGAGCACCTCCGGCGCGCCCATCAGCGCCTGGGCCAGCATCAGCCGCTGACTCATGCCCATCGAATAGCTCTTGACCTTGCGGTCGATCGCCGCCCCCAGGCCGGCCAGCGCCAAGCTTCGCTCGAGCGCCGGCGGCGGCCATGCCCGTCCGCTCGTGCGCCACAGCAGCTTCAGGTTCGAGCGCCCGCTGAGGTGGGGCACGAACCCCGGCCCGTCGATCAGGACGCCCACCCGCGCCAGCACGCCCGCCGCCAGCACGACCGGACTGTCGAGCAGCCGCGCGCTCCCGCTGTCGCACTTGGCGAGGCCGACGAGCATCCGCATGGTCGTCGTCTTGCCTGCGCCGTTGCGGCCCAGCAGCGCGCAGATCTCCCCCGCGCCGACCCTGAAGCTCACGTCATGCACGCCCCGCCGGGCGCCGTAGCGCTTGGTCAACCCTTCGGCGCTGACGGCCGACCTCTCGACAACGGTTGACATCGGGCTACTCGCTCGGCAGAGCGCCAATCGCGCCGGTCGCCCGGCGCGCCCCGATCGCGCCCAGTGTCGTCGCTGACAGCATGAACACGATCGCTACGACCAGCCGGGCAACGATCGCCGACGGGTGACCGCCATCAGGTCCGCCGGTGAGCGCGCCCGGTGCAGCATCGGCCACGACCACCCACCAGACCAGCGTGGCGGCCGCGATCACGGCCATCCCGACCGCTGCCGCGCAGGCAAGCCGCGCCTGCAAGCGCAGGGTCCGGCGGGTCAGGGTTAGGCGGCGAGCGGTCCTCGCGGCCGCCGACGTCCAAGCCAGCAGCGTCGCGGCACACAACGCCGCCCAAGCCAGGAACGCGATCCCGTAGGCGCCATCACGCCCGTTGCGGGCGTGGGCGCTCAGGCCGTGCGCCCACGCGACCAGCCCGATCGTCGCCACGACGACTGCGGCGCTCAGCCACGCGGCGGTTACGATCGGACCGCGGATCTGGCGCCAGCCGCCGTCGCGCAACCACCCGAGCATGCCGGGCAGCGCCAGCCCGATCCCGGCCAGCACGAGCACGCCGGTCAGCACCGCCCCGCCCGTCAGCACGTCAAACGCCGCGGTGGCGGCGCTGTGTCCGGCGCCGGCCGGCATCGCCGACTGCCAGTGTTCGGTGCTCTTGCCGACGATCGCGCCGCCGAGGATGAACAGCGCCCACGCCCACATCACGAGCACTGCCCCGGCCCGCACGCGGGTCGGGGCAGGACCGTCGCCGGTCAGGCCGGCCGCGCGCAGCCGCTCGCGCCCGGCCCCGCCGACCACGTCGGCGCGCACGCGCCAGGGCACCCGGCGACCATCCGTCATGTCCATGATGAGTGCCTCCAGCTCGTCCCCGTAGCGGTCACGCCAGCCCGACGGATAGCAGGACAACAGCCGGCCGATCGTCCGCGAGGCGGTCATCGGGCCGCTCCGATCGCGAAGCCGATCGGCGCCGGCCGGCGGGCCAGCCGCGCCGAGCCCTCGTCGACGATCGTGCGCAGGTCGGCCAGGGCGGAGCGGAGCGCGTCGGCGCCGGCGGCGCTCAACCGGTACGGCCGCCGCCGACCGGATCCCTCCACAGCTTCGATCAGGCCGCGCTCCTCCAGCCGGCTGATCGCGCCGTACAGCGTGCCGGGCCCGAGCCGCACACCGGCGAACTGCTCGATGTCCTGCAGCAGCGCGTAGCCATGCTTCTCGCCGTCGGCGAGGCTGGTCAAGATAAGGAGCGGCGGGTCGTTAGAGCGCCCAGCGGCAGCTTCGTCACTTCGGCTTCTAGAGTTCATGGTCAGCATCATACTACGTCTTGCGTAGTAACGCAAGACGTAGTACTCGATCGTTGCGATTGCCGAGCCCGGTTATAAGACGTAGTGGCAAGAAGTTGCGCCTGAAAGCGAGAGCGGGTGCGGAGGCTACCCAGGAACCGTGCCCTCCCTTTCGCCTCCTGCGGGGCCCCAGCGTGACGTCCGCTCGCCGGCCGCCGACGACGGTCGGCGAGAATTACCGCGCTTCCCCGAAAGCAGGGCGCGCCGGGCTCAGACCCGCAATTTTCGAGAGCGGGTCTGTACCCCGCTCGCTGCCCAGACCTGGGTTGCGCGGAACGCGGGGCAGCGGGCCCGCGTCTTCGTCGATCGCGTTGCATATATGCAGATACACCCCGCCTGGCGCTGGATCCGCGCCTGTCCTATCGCGTGAAAACAGTCGTCGCAGTAGGCGTTCCCCGTTCGCGACGAGAGACGCCAACTCCGGCTGCCGGATCTCGCTGCCCACAGCTCCGCTCCGAGCACATTGGTATCGTCTCTAATTAGATGCGCCCGCACGCATCTGCTAGTGTGATGACCTGACTTCGCACAACGCCAAGGAATGGACACACGTCATGACCAGACTGAATGGAAAGACTGCGGTGATCACCGGCGGCGCTACCGGCATCGGCCGCGCCGCCGCAGAGCGCTTTATCGAGGAGGGCGCCTTCGTATTCATCTTCAGCCGCCGGCAGGAAGCGCTCGACGCCGCCGTGGCCGACCTCGGGCCCAATGCCCGCGCTCTGCAGGGCTCGGTCTCGGATCTGGCCGACCTGGACCGCCTCTACGCGGCGGTGAAGGCCGAGCGCGGAACCCTTGACATCGTCTTCGCCAATGCCGGGGCGGGAAGCCCGCTTCCGCTCGGCGAGATCGACGCCGAGCACCTTGACGAAATCTTTGACACCAACGTGAAGGGCTCGATCTTCACGGTCCAGAAGGCGCTACCGCTGATGGGCGAGGGCGGTTCGATCATCCTGACGGGATCGAGCGCCGGCACCACGGGCGCCCCGGCATTCACCGCCTACAGCGCGAGCAAAGCGGCAGTGCGCAACCTCGCGAAGACCTGGGCACACGACCTCAAGGGCACCGGCATCCGCGTCAACGTGCTGACGCCCGGGCCGACAGCGACCGAACTCGCCAAGCAGGCGCTCGGCGAGGAAGGCCAGAAGGCCTTCGCCGACGCCAATCCGCTCCAACGGATGGCCGAACCAGCAGAGCTCGCAGCGGCGGCCGCCTTTCTCGCGTCGCCGGACAGCAGCTTCATGACCGCCAGCGAGGTCCACGTCGACGGCGGCCTCGCCCAAATCTGACGCGCTCCGCCCGGGGGCCGATCACTCCATTCGAAATCAAGAGCCCAAAGGGCGCCAAAACCCAAGGAGAATTTGATGAGCTACGCAATTATCGGCTTCGGCAACATCGGCCAGGCCCTTGCTAAGGCGTTTGCCCGAAACGGCATCGAAGTATCCGTGGCTACCACTCGCGACCCGGAAGGCTTTGCCTCCGCTGCGGCCGCGATCGGACCCGAGATCATTCCCGCAACGCTGGCGGAAGCCGTCAAGGCGGACACCATCTTCTTGGCTGTCCGTTTCGAGTCGCACCAGGATGTCGCCAGGGCGCGGCCGACCTGGACGGGAAAGACGATCGTCGATGTGACCAATACCAACGTCTCACCCGAGGAACTGGGTGGACAGCCGTCTTCCGCGGTCGTCGCGCAGGCGTTCACGGGTGCAAGACTGGTGAAGGGCTTCAACCATCTGGTCGCTGCCGTCCTTGACCAAGACCCGGCCGTACATGGGGGCAGGAGAGTCGTGTTTTTGGCGAGCGACGACGACGACGCAGCAGCGGAGATTGGTGCGCTCGCGGAAAATCTCGGGTTCTCGCCGATCCAGCTCGGCGGGCTTTCGGAAGGTGGCCTCCTGGTCCAAGCGCGCGGCAATACGTGGGGTCGACTGATCTTCCACGACTTGGTCAAGTTCGCCTGATCAATCGTGATCGAACCGGAGCGTTCCGAGCATCGTCGCGGAATCCTCGACGTCGATGGATCCCGCTCGCGCGCCTCGGACTCTCCACCGACATCGGCTCTGTCAGCCGCACAACGTCTCCGTCTGCGACGAGTCAAGCTCTGTGACCGGCTTTGACCCGGTGGTCGGCGGCGGCTTGGGTCAAGTCCGAGCTGCGGCGAGGGCATTCGCGCCGCGGGCCGCTCAGCGCTTCGCGGCGCTCAGCTCCGCGTTTTGGGCAACGCGCAGCTTCTCCCAGATCCGGCTGATGGCCGCGATGTCCTCTTCATCGAGCGGATCGATGAAGTACTTCAGGATGGCGTTCTCGAGGGTCCGGGCGACCTTCTCGCTGTAGCGCCGCCCCTTGCTGGTGACGCTGATCAGCGATTTGCGCCCGTCACCTTGATCAGACCCGCGCTGCAGATAGCCGGCATCAACCAATTCTTGGACGAGGCGCGAGGCGCGAGTGGGACTGACGCTCACCAGCTGGCTGGACAGCGCTCGCACCGATTGGGGCTCCTCGCCATAGAGACGGCACAGGATCTCGGTGGCACTGAATGAGATGCGATGCGTCGCCTGAAGCTCACGGTCGATCCGGTCCGTCACTGACGCGTGGGCGAACAACAGTGCGTACCACGCGACCTGCTGGTCGGGAGTGATCACCTGGGCCACGGTGTGGCTCGGCTGGGAAGGGGTCTGACTCGCCATCGCCTCCAGACTATAACGTGACACAACTACCATTAGACACATATGTATGCGTGCGCACGCATTGCTAGCGGGGGGGCCCCGAGGATCCTTCGTCGCCGCATTCGACCCTTCCACCTCGCCCAACTCGGAGATCATGATGAAGCTCAGGGGACCCACAACACGGCCGAATGGCACGCGCTGATCCTCGGGCTCCGTATGGCGCTCAAGCACGGCGAGCGGCATGTTGGTCGTCAAGGGCGACTCGATGCTTGTGGTGAAGCAAATCAACCGCGAATGGAAGACGAAGAATGCGGCTCTGCGGTCTCTGCGCGCGCAGGCAGAGGAGCTGTTGCCGCTCTTCGAGACTTGGCGCGTGGAGTGGATTCCGCGCAAGGAGAGTCGGCGCGCCGACGAGCTCGGACGGGCGCAATCAGCCCCAGGTCCTGGGCGTGCGTTGGCGTCCACCGCCGCATTGGACGAAAACCAGCACCGAAGCGGTGCGTCTGCACGCGGGATCCGCGATGCTTTGAATCATGGAGCTCGTGGCGATCGGAACCGTCGAATCGACACTGATGGATCGAGCGTCCGCGCCCAAGCAGGGCCACGAAGGGGCGCCTGACGCGTGGCTCGTACTCGATGCGAAGCTGGCGGACGGCCTCGAGGGGATCCGTCAAGGCGATGAGATCCTCGTGCTGACCTGGCTGGACCGCGCCGAACGGACCGTCCTGCGGGTCCACCCACGCGACGATCCGGCCAACCCTGAGCGCGGCGTGTTCAGCACGCGCTCCGCCGACCGGCCCAACCCGATCGGGCTTCACCGCGTTCAGGTCCTGGTGATCGACGGCCGTCGAGTCCGGGTACGAAACCTCGAGGCATTGAACGGTACGCCGATCCTCGACATCAAACCAGTCCTGAGCGCAGCCGATCAATGATCGAGGCTCGCCGTTCTCGTCGATCCAGCAGTGCGACCTGGTGCCGGAAGCCGGTGCCCGGCGATCGGGTTGGCGCCAACTCGATCGTGAACTCGGCGAGGTCCGGACGAACAAAGCAGTCGTCGTCGGCGGGGTGGCTCGCGGGCAGCTGCATCACGGCCGTAGGGACCGCATGGGCGCGACTGTCGCTCGCGGAGAGGGGCAGTCTGATCGAGAGTGCCGGCAGGCGAGGGAGCAGCAGCGGGCGGGGGCTCGAGCTCCTGCGCGGGCGAGCATGAGCGACGCAACGAGGGAGCGATGAGCCCTTTATCGCACTCGCATTACGCGTGTTATTGACTGGTTGTGATGCTGGCGGTCATGGCTGCCGGAGGGCTCGGAGCTGTCGGGTCCTACGCACGGGCCCCGACGTGGGGGCCGAGGCTGCGGGGCTCTCAAGCGGGATGTCATCCCTGCACCATCGGGAGGAGATGCTCTGCGAGAGCTGAGACCTGGCTCAGCTGAGGGACGGCGGGCGCAAGGATCAAGCGGTCCAATCCGGCCTCTGCGTATGCCGCAACGGCCTCAGCGATCACGCTGAGCTCCCCGTGCACCACCATGTCCTCGGCGGGACGCACGAGCACCGGGTAATACCGCGTGAGTTGGGCAACCGCCGCTTCCAGCTCGCGCGAGCCGCCCACGGCTACGTACACAAATCCGGTGAACGTGAACCGGGTCTTCCCGCGCGCCGCGGCGGCCTGACGAAGCACAGGAATCTTCTGCGCGAGATCCGCCGGCCGGGCAGCACCGCCGAATACGATGCCCTCGCCCAGTTCGACCGCGCGCATCTGCGCTGCCTCGGCGATGCCTCCCAACAGGATCGGCGGTGGGTCCTGCACCGGCGCAGGACCGCACACTCCATGATCGACGGTGCTGGCTCGGGCGTCTGCCCAAATCTCACGGATCCGGACGATCTGCCGGCGCAGACGCGTCACTCGGTGCTCGGTGGTCTCACCGAACACCTCATAGTCATCGGCCCGCGATCCCAAAGCCACTCCGAGATCCAGGCGCCCCTTCGACAGCACATCGATAACCGCGGCCTGCTTGGCAATGAGAACTTCGTTGCGGGGAGGCAACACCAAGATGGACGTCGCCAGACGCGCCCGCGACGTCACCGCGGCCACCGCCGCCAAGGTGGTGAGGGGGTCCCAAAGGTCGTAGTTCGGCCGGTCCACAGTTGCCAGCACGCTAAAACCGGCGTCGTCGCCCAGCCGGGCCCAGTCGAAGAGCAGATCGGGGCTCAGTCCGAACGGGGAGTTATTGGGCAGACCAAGACCTAATTGCACACACGCGCTCCGTCTTTGCCGAGGATCACCGCGGCCCGTCGCCGGGATCGCTTCCGGCCGGCATCGTACGCGGTTCGTCTCGCGACAAACCGCGACGAGCAGCCAACCCGCCGGGCGATTCTCACGCACAAAACATCCAAGGTTCACCGACCCGCCCACGCGAGCCGCGGCCCTGACGACCCGCTGCAACGCCACGTGTGAGCATGCCTGTGCCCGCCTCCAGGGATGACGAAGAGGTCCGGGTCCCGGACGTCGTCCGGTCCTGAGCCCTCGGCTTCCCGGCCCGGGATAATGCCGTGCGGCCATGCTGGACGCTCACCGACCACGGGCGGGGCTGCTCGACCGTCGCCGCGAACGCGACGTGCTGGATCGACTCGTCGCCGGGGTGCGTGCGGGCGAAAGCCGGGTGCTGGTCCTTCGCGGTGAGGCTGGAGTTGGAAAGACGGCCCTGCTGGACTATCTATCAGCGGCCGCCGAGGGATGCCGGCTCGTCCGCGCGTCCGGCGTTGAGTCAGAGATGGAGCTCGCGTTCGCCGGCCTACATGCGCTATGCGTGCCGGTGCTCGCGCGCGTGGGGGATCTTCCGGGCCCCCAGCACGATGCGCTGAACACGGCGTTCGGCATGAGCGCCGGACCGCCGCCGGACCGTTTCCTGGTGGGCTTGGGCGTCCTGAGCCTTCTGGCGGACGCCGCCGAGGAGCAGCCGCTGGTGTGCATCGTCGATGACGCGCAGTGGCTTGACCGGGTGTCCGCGCAGACTCTGGCGTTCGTGGCGCGCCGGCTGTTGGCAGAACGGGTGGGGTTGGTCTTCGCGGTACGCGTGTCCGAGGACGAGCACGAGCTCGCGGGGTTGCCCGCGCTCGAGATTGGCGGGCTGCCGGCCGACGCCGCCCGCCAACTGCTTGACGCGGCCATTCCGGGGGCGCTTGACGCCCGGGTGCGGGACCGGATCCTCGGCGAGGCCGCGGGTAACCCGCTTGCGCTGTTGGAGCTGCCGCGCGGCCGGGAATCGGCCTTGGTGGCGGGTGGCTTCGGGGTGCCCGGAGACATGCCGCTGACCAGCCGCCTAGAGCAGGGCTTCGTGGCACAGATCGAGGCATTCTCGTCTGGTACGCGGCGTCTGCTCCTATTGGCCGCGGCGGAACCGGTGGGCGACGTGACGCTACTGTGGCGCGCGGCTGACCGCCTCGGCATTGAGCTCGAGGCGGCGGGACCGGCTGAGGCTGCGGGCCTGGTGGAAATAGGCGCGCGCGTCCGGTTCCGGCATCCACTGGTGAGGTCAGCGGCGTACCGCGCCGCGGCGGTGCTCGAGCGACGCGAGGTCCATCGGGCGCTGGCTGAGGCGACCGACGCGCGGCTGGACCCGGATCGCCGGGCGTGGCACCGCGCTCGCGCGGCCGACGGGCCCGACGAAGGCGTGGCCGGAGAACTGGAGCAGTCGGCCGACCGAGCGCAGGCGCGCGGAGGGTTGTCAGCGGCCGCAGCGTTCCTGCAGCGGGCGGCGGAACTGACCGCAGACCCGGCGACGCGTGTCGAGCGCTCCCTCTCGGCGGCTCAGGTCAGGCTTGACCTCGCCGACCTTACGTCCGCATCTGAGCTCCTGGCCGCCGCGAAGCTCGGGCCGCTCGACGAACTACAGCGCGCGCGGCTGGAGCGGCTGGGCGCGCAAATCGTGTTCGTCCGGGGGCGTGGGCGTGACGCGCCGCCGCTGCTGCTCGCGGCGGCCAGGCGGCTCGATCGCCTCGATGCCGGGATGGCTCGCGAAACCTACCTGGAAGCGATGGCGTCAGCCATGTTCGCCGGGCGCCTGGGCGCTGGCCCGGATGAGCGTGGAGTGGCGGAAGCGGCGCGGTCATCGAACCGGGAACACGCCGAGGGCGCGGCCGACCTGCTCCTTGATGCCCTCGTAGTGCGCTTCACCGACGGCTACGTGGCGGGGGTGGAGCCGCTTTCGCGGGCGCTGCGCGTCTTCGCCGAGCCCGACGGCGGTGGCGCGGACCGGCGGTGGCTGTGGCTGGCCTGCAGGATGGCGCAGGATCTCTGGGACGATGAGCTCTGGCACATGGTCGCGACCCGCGGGGTGCGCATCGCGCGCGACACGGGGGCACTGCACCTGCTCCCGAATGCGCTGAACTACCTCGCAGGCCTCAACGTTCATGCGGGGGCGTTCGCCACCGCCGCCGCGCTGATCGATGAGGTCGACGTCCTCACGCACGCAACGGGGCTCCCGCCGCTCAAACTCGCAGACTGCATGCTGGGGGCGACGCGCGGCGATGAGACGCCAGGGCTGATGATGTGGGGCTTCCGGAACATGATGGAACGGGGCGAGGGCTCGGGAATCTCCTTATGGTGGTGGTCTAAGGCGCTCCTGCACAACGGTCACTGCCGCTACAGCGAGGCCCTCGCGGCCGCGCGGGAGGCATGCGAGCGCGAGGACACGATCGCGTATGGCTGGGCCCTGGCCGAGCTGATCGAGGCCGGCGTCCACAGCGACCAGCCCGACGAGGCCTCAGCCGCGCTCGAGCGTCTGAGCGAACGCACGCAGGCCAGCGCCACCGAGTGGGCGCTCGGGGTCGAGGCGCGCTGCCGGGGGCTTTTGAGTGATGACGAGGCCTCTTACCAGGAGGCGGTAGAGCGGCTCGGGCGCAGCCGCGCGGTGGTTGAGCATGCGCGCAGCCGGCTTGTCTATGGCGAATGGTTGCGCCGCGAGAACCGGCGTGTGGATGCACGCGATCAACTGCGCGCCGCCCATGAGATGTTCAGCCGGATGGGCGCTGAGGCGTTTGCCGAGCGCGCTCGCCGTGAACTGTCGGCTACGGGTGAGACGGTGCGAAAGCGCACGGTCGAGACGCTCGATGAGCTGACCGCGCAGGAGACGCACGTGGCGCGGCTTGCCGCTGACGGGCACACCAACCCCGAGATCGGTGCGCAGCTGTTCATCAGCCCACGCACCGTCGAGTATCACCTGCGCAAGGTGTTCACCAAGCTCGGCATCAGCTCCCGCAAAGAGCTCCGCAGGGCGCTTCCGGACGCCGAGCCCGCCGCCGTCCCCGCCTAGATAGCCGCAGAGTCAACCATCGCCCGACGCGAGCCGACGCGACGCGACGCCGTTGCTTCTAAAGCGACGCCAGTTGCTCCTGGAAGCGAGCCATCGCGTCCCAGTAGAGAAGGGGACCCCAGCGCCGCGTCCCCTGGAGCGTTCAGACCGGCTCTACATATTCAATTGGTCGATTCCGCCGGCCGCCCTGTGCGCCCCGCTTTCGACGAGAAGCGCGTCTACGCGCCAATCCTGAACGCACACTTCGAGAGCGTCCTGCTGCTCCGTGTCGATCGGGGCGGCATCGAAGGGCAGTTGACGACCTAGGCTTGTCTCGGTGAGCACCGCTCTTCCGGAGGCTTTGGCAACAGCTGGTGGTAGGTCTCCAGGATCGTGGGTTTGTGATCGCGCACGACGTGCTGGACCGAGTGTCAGAGGACGAGGCCACCGCGGTTGTCCTGGAGCTCTCCGACGGACTCGTCGCTGGGGGGAAAGTCATCCTCGTGCGCTCCTCTAGCGCGTGGAGGTCGTGATCGAGGTCGGAGACCGCGTCTTCTGGCCCACGTACAGCGTGTGGCGCGCGATGCACGGGCACGTGTAGACGAGCCGCCGCACCCTTGAGCAGACCAACAACGAGCGTCGGCAGCTCACGCTCGAGGGTCTGGATCGTCTCCATGGCGATCCGGCCGCGCAGCGGGAAGTGCTCGAAGCGACCGTGGATGGAAGCAGCGTAAGCCGGGCGACTGACCCACATGATCGGCTGGGGATCCGGTGACTCCGAAGCCGCCGGCGTTGGCGGGCGTTGGTGAGAGCGTCTCTCGGGCGTCATGCTCCAGAGACGGACCGAGTCGCAGAGGTGGAATCCTGAGCGAACGGCTGGGGGCGGGTCGGCTGGCCCCGGTTTGGTGACTTACGGGACCAGTTGCGTCGGGACGACTCTGACTTGCTGCCGTGCGACGACGTGCATCTCGGCCCGGACGTGGAGCGCGTGTGCAGCCGCGAATGCACGCGGCAGTCTGACGGGTTTGATCAGGGGTGCGCAGTGAAGACGTGGGCCACGGCTCCGCGACTGAACGCGGTAGTGCTCATGGTCTGGATGGTCAGCGGCATGGTGAACAGCCGCTCGCCCGCGCCCAGGATGACGGGCTGGACGACGAGACGGTATTCGTCGATCAATCCGGTCTGGACCAGCGACCGGGCAAACCGGACGCCGCCCTGGGCCAGCAGATATCCGTCGGGTTGCTCTTGTTTGAGGCGCGTGACGGCCGCGGCCAGGTCGCCGCTGACGATCGTCGCCGGACCCCAATCGGCGGAGGCCAGCGAGTTGGAGAACACGACCTTGGAGATCTCGTTCATCGGCGGGGCGAACGGGCCTCCCGCGTCCGGCCAGGAATGGGCCCATCTCATGTAGGTTGCCGCACCAACGAGGTGGGTCGCGGCGTTGCTCACGGTCTCAAGCACCCAGCGCGCGCCGTCGTCGGAGCGCCCGGCAGCCTCCCAGTCGCTGCGTCCGTCGGTGGGTGCGATGTAGCCGTCGAGCGAGATCGACATCTTCAGAATCAGTGAGGCCAATATGCTGCTCCTTCAGAAATTGGATGACACCTCCTCTGGACTCCGCCAACTCCGATAACTCATCGGTAGCGAGCCTCTCATCCCTGACGCTTTCTCCCACGCCACCGCGAAAGCCCAGAAACAACAGCAAGCGAGCGTCGCCCGGTAGGCCCCGTTCGAGGCCCACGAAGCCGCGCCGCGGTTTTATTGCAACACCTCGCGCAACTTCTGGGCGAACGCGCCAGGGTCGTTATTCGGCGACCACTGGTTGGCAGCGAAGCCTCCGTGGTCGCCGGGGAAGACCACGGGTGCGACGCCCAGGAGCGCGGCGAGCGCCTCGCCGCCTCGACGGGCGAGAGTCCCATCCCCGGCCTCGCCGACCGCCGGCACGATGCGCACGGACGAGCGGCGCAGCGCTTCCGCGTCGGGCTCGAAGGGGGGCATGGCCAGGTTCCCGCTGAGCAGCGGGTCGTCGCGTGACCCATCGTCCTCGGTCGGCAGCCCGAACTGCGCGGGACCGGGTGCAGGTCGGTCCAAGTAGTCGGCGGGCAACGGACCCTGGAGACTCACCAGCTGAATGAATTTCGCCATCGCCGGACCGAAGCCAACGCGCTGGTACGTGTCGACGATGTCGGCGTTCACCTTGATCGCCATCTCGCGATCCTCGAGCAGGGTCAACAGTGGCGGCTCGTGGGAGACGAGCGTGGAGACGTCCTCCGGGTGAGCGACGACCCAATGCAGCGCGCACATCCCGCCCCCGCTCGACCCGAAGGCGTCCACCGGGCCGAGACCGGCCGCCTCAATGATGTAGTGGTAGTCCTCAGCGTGGGTCTCGGCAGTGAGCTTGCCCCCGGGCAGCCGGGTGCTCCGTTCCATCCCCCGCGGGTCGTAGGTGATCACAGTACGGTCGCCGAAGCGGCTCACGAGCTGCTCGAAGCCGGAGGCGCCCATCGGCGAGCCGAAGATGAACAACGGCCGGTGGTCGCCGGGATCGGAAGGTTCGCGGACGTCGTAGGCCAGCACGGCGCCGGGAACGTTGAGGGTGTGGGTGGTCGGCTCGGTCATCGCTGCTCCTCTCGGTGGTATCTGCTGATATGGACCTGCCCGTGCCGACAAACTCATCGCCGCCACCTGTGCGACGGGTGGACCCCACAGCTCCTGTCTCGTTGCGTCAAGGCAGTGGGCCAGCGCAGGGCCCGTGGCGTGCCATCGATCGAGCACCAAAGCAACGTCGTCGTGCCTGGATCTGCCCGCGTCACGGCCCCCGTCAAGCCCCCTGCCTTCGTCGTCGCACAGGCACCTTCGTGGCGGGGGCGACGGTCTCGCAATGCGCGGAAGCGGGTCTCCCTCGTCGCAGGAGCCGATCGCTGATCGCGCGTTCGGCAGCCGCCGCCGGCGTCTCAGATCCGAACACTGAGATGACACCAGTACGGTCTCGGAATTGGCGATGGGGGCTGGCGGTCGTGCGGTTGGCGACTCGTTCGCCACCCGTGCGGCTGGCGCCGATTCTGGTCAGGGTTCGGTCGTGTCGCTCGCCGATCGCTCGATCGGTGTGTTCGCCCGGCGTGCGACCCCGCGTGTGCGCAGCACTCCGACGACGACGGCGATCGCCACGACCGCGATGGTGATGAGCAGTGCATAGTGGGAGATCGCCTTGGCGACCTGGACCGCGGGATGTCCGACCGCGTAACCGAGGCCGACGATCAGGCCGATCCACGAGAGCATGCCGATCAGGTCAAAGACCATGAATCGACCCAAGCGCATGCCTGTCCAGCCCGCAGCCGCGTAGACAAACGACGACGGAACCGGAAGGAATGGCGCCAACGCCACCGCGAGCCCGCCGAAGCGTTCTAGGTGAGCGCCGGAACGCTGCGCCCACTTCTCCGCGTTCGGGTGGCCACCGCCCAGCGTCGCCGCCGCCTTTGGACCCCACAACCGCCCCGCCCACCAGAAGAACGGCGTGGCGAAGATCAACGTCGGAAGCGGAGCGAGAACGGCGAGCACAAGCGATGCCTCGCCCACTCGGGCGAACGCGCCACCGGATGCCAAAGCTGATGTCGATCCGCGCAGCGCCTCCAGGAGCACCGGATCGGTCCCCAGCAGGGAGGGCACCAGGGGCAAGAGCGCAAGCGCAAAGACGGTCTTGAGCGCGATGCCCGTCACGCAGGCGATCTCGGCGCGACGCCGCCTCGCTGCCCCACGCGTCATCTCATCACCGGACGGGGCAGTCGTCGTCATGCCCCTATTGTCGTCACCCCCATCCCGCGGCGTTCCTGCCCCGACCGGCCACACCGCAACACGCCGCAATCCCGCACGGACGAGGCCGTCGAGGTCTGCCCCACAGTGGATACCCGCCGGGCCCAGCCACACGCGCTGGATCCGTGCGAGCCGTGGCACGCACGTTGCTCCCCGCGGCGCAACCTCGTCGTGGTTCCTCGCGCGACCTGCTCAGCGCGAAAAGCGGTATGTCGTGCGAGCCCACCGCCACACCCAGCAAACCCCCCGACCGGCCCCCGCCCGCGTCTCGCCATCCAACGGTCACCGCACGCTAGGCCTGGTGGCGAGGAGGTGATGCGGTCGGCGCACGGTCGTGGAGGAACTGGCGCAGTGTGCGCATCCACTCGCGTGGGTTCTGGAGGTGCAGGTCGTGGCCCGCGTCGGGGATCGTGGCTGTCTGGGCTGCGGCGAGCGCGGTGGCGAGTTGTTCGACGTGCTCTGCGGAGAGGTTGCTGTGCTCGCCGCGGACGATCAGGGTCGGGGAGAGGATGCGCCGCCATTGCGCCCAGTAGTCGCGTGCCGCTAGGTCCGTGATGCAGTCGACCATCACGGCTTTCTCAAAGGCGGGCCACAGGCCGTCGTCACGGCGCTCGAGCCCGGCGACCCACGGCCCGGGCTCGAGCCCCTCGGAGATAAAGAAGCCAGCGGCGTGCTCCGCAGAGGCAAATGGCTTCGGCCAGCGGTCCAACCACCGCTGAATGTGGCCAGCGAGATCTGGCGCCGGCCCGTCTGGCGTGGCTTCGATCACGATCAATGCCGCGAGCCGCTGCGGGTAGGTGGAGGCGGCCAGGAATGCGGTGTTGGCCCCCATCGACTGCCCGACCAACACGACCGGCGCGAGCTCGAGCTCATCGATCACGAACACCGCATCGGCGACAAACGCCTCGCGCGAGACATCGCTTGGGTGGCGCTCGCTGCGCCCGTGCCCGCGCTGGTCAAGCGCGAGCACGCGATAGTCGCCGACAAACGCTGCCGCGGTCTCAGCCCACTCGCCGGCGTGCCCAGCCAGCCCATGCAAGAACAGGACGGCCGGGCCGGCGCCGCCAAAATCACAACATGCCAGCCGAGTCCCGTCACGACGAAGCTCAAGCCAGGTCACCCAACCCAACCTATCGCCGCCAGCGACGCGACATCCCCAAGCGAGAAACGGCCCATCTGTTCGGTGCAGTCCCGCCCGGTCGCTCGCGTGGGTGCCACGGGTCCAATCGTCATGGTCGGAGCACAAGACAATCCAGGGCCCAGGACGCTTGTTCTTGGTCTACGAGGACTGCGCCGGATACTACGACGACAACTCCGGTTCGTTCACCGTCCAACTCACGGCCGATCACAAGCTGTCCGGCACGCTACTCGGCACCGACTGCGGCGCGAGAGCCTGTCAGCAGAAAGGGTTGCCGGACTAGACCGTGACAGTGGCCGGCACGACCAGCGATGGGTCGACGCTGTCAAAGACTAGCGTCAGCGACGCGAACGGGGCGTGGGCTGTCGAGTTGCCCGACGGGAGCTATACGGCTACGCCCCAGGGGGAGGGGTGGGATCCTCCTTCGCGGAGCGAGACGCTGTCGGGGGATGTATCCGGTGTCAATTTCGTGAAGTGCGTGGCCTCAGAAGCCAACGGTAGTTCGCTGCGGCTCGGCCAAATCGCCGCGGCAGCGCATTGCACCGCCACTTCGGTCAAATGCACGAGCTCCAAGTTCCCGGACCCGAGCGACTGCTTCGTGACAGTCCGGGACGTGTCGGCGCAGCCCGCCGGCGCGCCGGAAGGCTACGTCGAGGTTGCGAGCTCCGGGTCCCCCACCTTTAGCGGTGCTGGCAACGGCAACTGTGGACAGCTCGCACCGCTAGCGACCGGGTCGGCAAAAGCAACGTGCAGCTTCTCGATCCTCAGCCCACCTGGCAAACAGCATGTCGTCGTGTACTACAACCCGAAATCGACGGTCTGGCGCTCGAGCATCGGGGACGCATCCTTCACCGTCGCTCCGTCGCCGACAATCTCGACCAAGCAGCAGCTTCACGATTGGTTGACGACCGACGCAGCAATTCAATCTGACGTAGGGACTGTCATGCTTGACGCCGCGACCGCCTTGGGCGGAGCCGGGACGGGCGTGTCCCTGACAACGGTCGGCGCAAAGGCGGCGGTTCCCACCGCCGTGGTGTTCGGTTCGATGGGCTTCGTCGGCTTGGTGCAGAAGTACCCGCTCAGTTACGTCGAGAGCGAACTCGCTGGCTACTTCAAGGATCCGCCGGACGACCACTACCGCGTCCTGCCAAAGCCACGTCCGAGCCTGACGATCCCGCAGCGTTATCGCCATGTCTTTGACCGGCGCGACGCCAATGGGGTGTACCGCGCAGCGGTACACCTTCGCGCGCTGACGACCGTAGAGGCGACCGCGGTCAATCGCGCCATGACCGCCGCCAAGGCAGGCGCAACGAAATGGCGGGACCTCCAGGCCCAGGGAGCGATCACGTTCCTGCGCCAGATGGCCGCTGACACGCGCACGATGATCGCCGACCAGATCCGTCTATCCCACGCGGTAGCTCGGACCCCGGGCGGCAACGACAGGCTCCGATTCAAGTCGACAAGGTTCCGGCGCGAGTTCGGCCAGCTCACCTTCGCGCAGCTGCTCGCCTATCCGCCTGAGATCGCCCGACTGCGGCACCTCGCCTCGCTGTTCCTGACCGCGAGCCAGAACCCGGCTCTGCACGCGTTTCCTAAGATCCCGAGCCTGTTCCCCTGAGTACTGACGGCCATCGCTCCAAGCCAACGTTCGCAAGCTGACGGCACGGCAGTGCAGTCCACGACGCGCGCGACTGTCTTCCTCGCTCCTGCCCCGCGGCTCATCGCCAATGACAGAAGCTCACCGCCGCTGCCTCGGCCGTTCGTGGCCGTCTATGAGCTCACCGCGGTGGTGATGGCGCACGGCTCGGCGACCTCGACCAAGCACTTTGAACAGCTCGTTGACGGGGGCCGGAATGCGTGCTGCTAGCGCACGCGGACCGTATCGGTGAGCGCCGCGCCGCCTGGGAACGTGACTGTGAGCCTCAGCTTGCCGCGCGGCAGCTTGAGGTTGAAGCCGACCCGGCCGCGTGCATCGGCGACCGCTTGAACTTGATGCGACTTGTATCTGGCTGTGACGAGCGCGCCGGGCAGCGGGGTCGAGAGGCTGCGCACCGATAGGTTGAGCCGGCGCTTGCCGTGGCGCAGGTGCCTGGGTAGGCCGGAGAGCTGGATCGGCAGCCCGACCTGCGGGGTCACGGTCCGGCCCGCGAACGTCATCGCTCCGGCGGGGCCGAAGAAGTTGATCGGGAGCGCTCCGGTCGCGCCCGCGTGCACGCCGACCACGTAGTTTGAGATCTTGCGCGCGTAGCTCGTCAGTGGAGCGCCGACGACTCCGAACACCTCGATATGCGCGGTGCCATTACCGGTGCCCGTGACGCTCATCGTCGAGTAGCGGCCGCCTGGAACCATGTAGGTGGTGATATCGCCGGCGCGCCAGACGATGCCCGTGCCTATCCCGGTGACGTGGCCGGCGGTGTCGAGGCCGAACGTCGTGCCGTCCGGGGCGCTGAACACGAGCGTCACCGGCGAGTGCGTTTGCACGATCTGCGGGGTGCCATCCGGGGCGGCGCAGGCGTTGTAGAACTCTGCCTGGCCGGCGGTATCGAGCGGCGATCGGGGATACGGGAAGCCGAAATAGGCGTACTGCTCGCCGGTCCACGGGTTCAGCGGGCCGAGCGTCTGCGCCAGCGGCGGCGGCGTGTGCGCGTTGCCGACGTACATCGCCCAGTCGGCGAGGGAGCGCGCCTGCGCGTTGGCCGGCGGGATCGGATCGCCCGCGGCGGCGGCATTGGCGATCGCGACTGCATCGCGAACATCGAGCACGATGCTCGGGCCGGCCGTCGGCGCCGCGCTGCCGTGCGGATAGAACAGGACCCCGGCGTGGCCGGCGTAGCTGACCGGACCGAAGTCCGCCCCCGGGAACAGCGACCGGCCGGAGGCGATCAGCCATTCCAGGAGCAGGTCCTGGGTCTCACCCTCGGGCTGCGTTAGGTGCTGGTTGAAGTGAACGAAGACCTGGACCCTCGCGCTGGATTGTGTGGCGCGGATCGCGTTGTAGAACAGCTGGGCGAAGCCGTCGAGCGGAGGGAAGTGCGCGCCGCTCGCGCTCAGCGGGAAGCTGACCGTGTCCTTGACGGAGGTGTCGGCCGTTTCGCTGGCTTCGGTGAGCGCGTGGCCAGGGACGGTGCCGGCCCAGACGGTGAGGGGCGCCTGGCCGTTCTGATCGGTGGTCAGGGTGAATCGAGAGCCGAGTACCGATCCGTCTGACAGCACCTGCGGGTAGACCACCTTGCCACCGCTGCAGATCAGCGTGCGCGGATCCGCGTCCGCCGGAGGGGCGACCTCGACGTCGGTGCCGGCGCCGGGCTGCCCGGCGCTGTCGGTCACGTCGATGGTGCCCGAGAAGTTCGAAACACCGTCAGCGAGGACCTCCGCGGGCGCGAAGTGCATCGCGAGCTTGTCGGGCGGTGCCGTGAAGTCGGCCACGCCGTCGGTGTGCGTCAGGTCGAGATCGCAGACTCCTCCGTGTTCATGTCCGCTGCAGAACAAAGCTGGATCTCGCACGCCTTCGGCGCGCATCGACACCGTGTATTTCCCGGGATCGAGCTGATCGGCGTAGTAGTCGCCATTCGAGTTTGTCTGCACTCGCCCACCGGTCGGCCCGTCGATCGTGATTGTGGCGCCGTTCACGGGTTTGCCTCGCTGGGTCAGAACCCGACCGCTGATCGCCCGCTCGTGGGCGCCGATGATCGCGTAGTAGTCGCACGACATCCACGGGCCGAACCCCGAGCCGCCGTTGATGCAGCCGATCGTCCAACCGTTCGTCGAGGAGGTCGCCTTCCAATGGCACGAATCCGGCCGTAGCAGAGGTGTGTTGCCGCATGGTCCTGCTGCGGCTCCGACACCCGGCAGCGCGCCCCAGCTCCAGCTGATCGCCGGGATGCCTCCCGGTCCGCATGCGTCCACCGCGGGTCCGGCACTGGCGCTGATCTCGTCTCCCACGTGAACGAGATGCGGCGAGAACGACATCGGCGCGCAGCGAGAGTTGAACGTGCAACCCGACGTCTGGCCGGGCTGGCACGGCCCGGGCGCCGGCCCCAGAGAGTTGAGATTCTTCGCGCCGGCTGCCGGCGCGAAGGCGACAACTGCAATCAGCATCATGGCAACCACCGCGCCGCACGCGATCCATCGCCAGCCGGCCACCCACGCGCCCACCAGGTCCTCCGTAACTCGTCGTTCTGACGCGCCGACGGTAACACCGCGTGGGACGGAACGCCATACGGAATTTCGCGTACCGTTGCTCAGGGCCGATCGACACCTCGAAGAACCCTCACCAACCGTCAGGGCGACCTCAGAATGCGCCCCTCGAGGCTCTTGGTCAAGAACAGCCTCCAAGCCTCACCGACCACAGGGCCGCTCCGCCGCGAACCCCAGACTGTCTGAGCGCGGTGGTCCACCAGCCTGTTCCTCCACCAGCCTGCGGCCAGCCCCAGCAGGGGTTCGGTGCTCGCCGATGGCTCCTATGTCAAGAGCTGTTGAGTGTTGCGACTCGCCTGGGAGTGTCCGAGGAGCTGGTAGACGCGTCGGACGAGGTGGCGTTTGAGGCTGTGGATGCTTCTCGGTTGGTTTTGCCGTAGCGGGGGTTGTTTGGCGAGGTAGACCGCGGTCGGCGGGTCGTGGAGGATCGTGGTAGGGCGAGCATGTGGAAGGCTTGGTTGAGTTGGCGGTTGCCGCCGGGGTCCAGGGGATGGCGGCTCTGCGCCCAATACGGAGAATCACATATGTGGCGACAGCCACCGGGCCGCCGCGGCCGTCCGATTCGAAACCCCCAGCGCGTCGTACACATGCTCGAGATGCTTGCCGACCGTCTTCTCGCTGATGCCCAGGACCCCCGCGATCTGTGCGTTGGTAGCACCGCGCGCTAGCAGCCTCATCACCTCGCGCTCGCGGGCCGTCAGACGTTCGCGGATGCCCGTCGACGGTCTCGTCGCAACGATCGCGGTCCAGATCTGCTCAAGCAGCGGACGCAGAAGACCGAGCACCTCCACGTCCCGGTCCGTGAAGTCTCCACGCGCACGATTGAGCGCCACCCCGACCACTTCGCTCGGCTGGCCGACAACGCCGAAGGCCAGCTGGTGCTCGACGCCCAGCGACCGATACACCAGGTCATAGATCGGCCGGCGCCGGAACTGGCGCTGGGTCACGAAATCGCTCAACCGGATCGGAGCGCGATCGCCGGTGCTATGCAGGTAGGCGACCAGCGGGTTCTCTGCGGCGTGAGCGGCGAACGCGCGTACCCCCTCCGGATCGGGAGCCGCCCCGGTGGTGAGAACGGTCGCGCGACCGCCCGCCAAGTCGATCGCGTTGTACGAGGCGTGATCGCATGAGACCAGCCGGTCCACGACTTCCAGCACCGCGGCCGGTAGAACTTCAGGGTCGTCCACGTCCAGCAAACTCGAGGCGCCCTGCAAGACGCCGCGGATATCAGCTGCGCTGAGCACCACTACAGCCTATTCGGGACGCGCAGGGAAGCACACCGCAAACGGGCTCCTCATTCCAAGCGGCAACCGCACCAAGGCCCGGTCAAGCTCTTGATCCTGGACACTGACAGCGTCTCGGATCCCTAGCCGACGACGGGCCCTGCGTCGACCCGACGGCGGCGAATGCATTTGGCCAGCGTGTGGTGAGCGACCGTGAGCAGCCATCCCGACGCGCTGGGCTCGTGGGGCCGGTAGCGCCGCGCGGCGTGCAGAGCTGAGGCAAAACCTCTCCGATCAGATCCGCCACGAGCGCCGGATCGCGGAGGCGACGGGCGAGATAGCCAGCGACAAGGCGTTCGTGCCGGTCATAGAAGACCCCAAACGCCGCTGGGTCTGCCGTCAAGCTGCAGCGGTTGCGCATCATTCGTCACCGCGACTCCCCACAGCTTGATTAACCCCAAACCGCGAACGTTGTGACCATGAACCATGGCGCCTGAGCACTCACACAACCTCGACGCGGTTGTTGTGCCGGTGATCGCTCATCGGCGGCGGGTGCTTGCGATGCTGTCCTCGTGGTCATCGATGATCTCGTCCTGCTCGTCCCTGATGCCGACGCGGCGGCCGCGAGGTTGCGGGCCGCGCACGGCCTCGGGTCAGAACGCGGCATGTTCTACGAGCGCGCTGGCACGCGCCATTGGACCGTTCCGCTGGCCCCGCGTCTTTGAGTACACCATCGCGCATGGTGACGGCCCCCTGCGGGGCTGGCGGGTCGTTGACGGGCCAACGCACTTGCCGTTCTTCATCGACTATCCCAACAACGGAGACCGAGCCGGCCGACTGCAGGCGACCTATGACCGCGTTGGCCACCGCTGCGCGCCGCGGGGCTTCTCAGAGCTGACGATCAGCGGATCCGCCATCGAGATGCGCGAATGGCTGGGGCCCAACGAGCTACCGGTGCGGTTCGTCGCGGGCGACCAAGGGCTCATCGAGGCGAGCATCACCACCGCGAACGGCCACGTGGTCATTCGATGAGGATGCTCGGTCTCGCGGGATCGACGCCTCGCGCCGTCACGCAATCAATGTGGCGGCTCGACCGTTGCACAGTCGTTCCCGTCTTAGACGCCGGCGGGCGCTACGGAGCGTCCGGTGAGGCATCGACAAGCGGACGGTTTGTACCCCTTACGTCGGCGCCACGACCGTGCCGGTCCGTGTGCGCCTCGATTTTGGCGAATCTCAGGACCGTGCGCCGCGGCGACGAGAGCCCCCTGCTTGGCGACTCGCTACTTCTGCAACCGCGGGTTGGAGCAGCCGACTTCGACGATGCGCCAGCTCGCGCTGGTCGTCCGCTGCGAGAGCGTCAATCCGGGTCATCGACTCTGTGGCGTCTCGCCGTGCTTGCAAGAAGTCATCAAGCGTCTCGGTCGCGACGTGCTCGCTATTCGCGCAAACGAGGACGGCGCTCAGCCTGTGGACGCATCCGCGGGCACGGCTGTAGGTCCGGGATTCGGCGGCCGACCTGACGGGAATTAGCTCGCGTCGGCGACTGGCTGCTTTCCGTCTTTCACCGAGTTCTCCTCCATCTCGCCAGCGACGCGTGTCAGGTCGCCTGGAGGGCGACCTCGAAGATTTCGCTCGGTGGCGGCTTGATGCCGACTTGCGCGGCGGTGCGCTCGCGCAGAGCGGTCGGCGCCTCAAACTGACGCAAGTTTTCCAGGGTGTCCCAGAGAGAGATCACCAGAGCCTTTTCGTTGTTGCGGTCGATGAGGCAGTAGCAGCCCTTGAAGCCCGAGAGTTCGCGCAACGCCGGAAGTTGCTGGCGCCCAGCCTCGGTCACCGCCTCGAGCTTGTCGGCCGGCTGGTGGAGGGTTTGAACTCTTGCGAGCATCGACAGCATCCTTTCGACGAATGTCACTAAACGAACCGAAAGCCCGCGTTGCCGGTGACCACCGGACCGCGCTGAGCTCGGCCAATCGGCGTGGCGTACGTTCCTGCTCGGTTACCACCCGGGAGCCCGAGCGGATCGAGACCGGCGATTGGCTCGTCCAGGAACAACAGTTCGGGGTCATGCAGGCGCGCGTGAATCAGCGAAAGCTTCCGGCGGTTGCCGGTCGAGAGCTCACGAATGTGCCGATCGCGATCCGCGTGGACCCGTTCTGCTAACCCTTCACGGACGCGGCGATCTACTCCGCCGTTGAGTGCCGGCGCTCCACTCAACGCGCCGACCCCTCTTGCCACCCGACCGGACGGCACCGCGCTCGCGGCGCCTCCGTCTTGTCTAGCTCGCCAGGAGCGGGGATGGTTTCAGGTTTCGACGCCGGCGTGGACTTGGCGCGCAGCCAGATGGCGAAGCGCTCGATCCCGTCGATCACCGCGTCGAAGCGAGGCGAGTGGAACAGGTCGAAGGAGTGCTGTGCCCCGGGCAGTCGGAGGTAGATGACCGAGCGGGTCGAGCGGGCGCGCAACCGGTGCACGAATTGGTCGGCGTGTTCGATCGAAATGAGCGGGTCGTTGACTCCGTGCGCGACGAGGAACGGCGGGGCGTCGCGGCTGAGGTAGGCCTGCGGCGAGGAGGGGAGCGCTCCCGCGCCGCGCTCGCCGTAGTAGCCGTACAGGCACACCGCGGCGCTCACGGCGGTGTCGGCGTCCTCGAAGCCGGGCTGGAACGTCGGCTCGTTGGGGGTCAGTGCGGCCATCGCCGCGAGGTGGGCACCTGAGGAGCTTCCGGCCACGATCAGCATCGAGGGGTCGGCGCCGTATTCAGCGGCGTGTGTCCGCGCCCAGCTGATCACTCGCTTGGCGTCGATCAGCGAGTTGGGGAACCGGCCGGTCGCACCGAGCCGGTAGTTGGCGCTGATGCAGACCCAGCCGTGGCTGGCGAGCCGGTGCAGCAGCGGGCGCGCCTCTCGGCTCTTGCCGCCCATCTGAAAGTGGCCGCCATGGAAGTGGATCAACACCGGCCGGGCGCCCCCAGCGGAGCCGCGAGGTCGATACACGTCGAGGCGGTTGCGCCTTCCGCCCTCCCCGTAGGTGAGGTTCCTGATCCGCTGAACGTGCGGCGGGCGCAGCGGCATCGGGGCGAGCAGCTCGCGCACCAGCCGAAGCCGGCGTGACCGGCCTGCCGGCCGCGCGGCAGAGCGCCAGCCGCGGCCGAGCTCGTGGTCGAGCGACGCCTCGACCACCGGCGCTGTCATGAGCCCGCGTCGGATGACCTCGAGCAGGCCAAGGGCTGTCAGCGCCGCCAGCGCGAGCAGGACGCTGTCGCCCGCCGAGATCGGATGGGCCCCGATCAGCGCGAGCACCGTGCCTGTGAGCAGCGCTCCCAGCGCGAGGCCAGGAAGCTCGTTGACCAGATGGCTGACGAAGAAGAGCACGAACGCGAGTCCTCGTGGGAGTCGTGGCGGCCACAGGACCAGCAGCGTGTACAGCCCGATGATCACCACCAATTGCACATATCCGCCCGGCACGGCTCAGCCCTCCCGCTTGGTACTTGAACGGCGGGCAGCGCCCCCCGGCTTCGCGGCCGTGGCGCGATCGAACAGGGTCGCGAGCTCGCGCCCGTAGGCGACCGGATCGAGCTCGGGCTCGTCACGCAGCCGGTAGGCCACGGCGTCGATCGCCGCCCGGATCGCGAGCGCCATCACAGCCACCGAGAACCGCCGCAGCTGACCGATGCGCTGACCCTCACGCAGGTAGCCCTCCAGCTGCGCCAGGCCGCGCGCGTGACGCGGCGCATACGGTTCCGTCTGGCCGCCCGGCTGCCGCGGCAGCGCGTTCTGGATCTCCGCTACCGCTCGCACATGTCCCGGGTGCAGGGCCATGAACTCCAGATTGGAGGTGATGTACGCCCGCAACCGGGCGCGGCCCGCCGCCGCTGCCTCGATCCGCGGCACCATGAACCCCTGTCCCGCCGCGACGACCTCAGCCACGACATCGTCGATCAGCTCCGCCTTGCTGGCGAAGTGATACGAGATCAGCCCAGTGCTCGACAGCCCCGCGCGCACTGCGATCTGCGCGTACGAGGCACGCCGAAACCCCACCTCCGCGATCGTCGCGATCGTCGCCTGCACGATCTGCGCCCGGCGCGCAGCCTCGGTGAAGGTCGCCGAGGGCCGCTCAAGGCCGCGTGAGGCTCGACTCGACTCGCTCTTGCTCATGCGAGCAAAAATTAGCACAGCTGAGCAGGGCCACCGCGCGCCGCCGGGCGTCTACCCGGCATGACGTGCCACTCCGCTCGAGTCAGCCGGGCGAGAATTTCTTGGCTGGGGGGTTGACAGTCTGGTCTGGCGGCCTATTGGCAAGGTCAGAGAGGATTGACATAGAACCAGCGGCTCATCAGATGGGTGGAGGCCCGGGGCCCGAGTTGCGAGGGATTGCCTGACGGTTGGGGCACCTACCGCCTTTGGTCAAGGCTCTGTTGGCGGTCCCGGCCTCCACCACCCTTTCTCTCACCTCTCTGAGCTGCACCGTTGTCGGGAAGGAGGTGAAACGCTCGTATGTCTGTTCGTCGTCGTTGGCGGATCGGCTTGGTGCGGCGAGGGCTCGCGTCGTCGTCCTATCGCGCGATCGTGTTGCCCCGGATCCGGCCGGCCGCCTGACCCGTGCGCACCGATGGATACCTTCCGGCCGGCCGCGGCGCGCTGGCCCAACCGCTCGCTCGCGAACAGGTGGCGGCGCTGCTGGCCGACATCGAGAGCAGCACCGCGCTAGACACGCTGGGCGAGTGTGACGAGATGGCCGTCAGATCAGACCAGATCACCCAGGACGAGAGCGAGCTGCTGCAGTCAGAGTCGCTCGCCGCTCGCGCGCTTGACCAGGACCTCGCGGACGGCTTGCGCCGCCGCCGGCTGGGGGGTGAGACCAGCTCGGCCGGCTACCTGCGCGACGTCAGCGACCGCGCTCGGCTGCCGGCCGGGGTCGAGCGACGGCTGATCGATGCCGCTCGGGCCGGCGACCGCCGCGCCCGCGAGGAGTTGGTCGAGGCGTTTTTGCCGCTCATCGCCGGGGTCGCCCGGGTCTACCGAGGATCGCAGGCGATCACCCGGGTGGAGCTGATGCAGGAAGGTGTCGTCGGACTGCTCCGCGCGTTGGAGCGCTATGACCCGACGCTGGGGGTGCCGTTCTGGGGTTACGCGGCATGGTGGGTCAGGCAGGCGATGCAGCAGCTCATGGCCGAACTCACTCGGCCGCTCGTGCTTTCTGACCGGGCGCTGCGCCAGCTCTCACAGCTCAAGCGCGCGCACGGCGAGTATCTCACTGAGCATGGGCGGGAGCCGAGCGGAAACGAGCTGGCGGACCGCAGCGGTCTCTCGCATGCGCAGGTCGCGGACATGCTCGCGCTCGAGCGTGTGCCGCAGTCGATGGACGAAGCGGTTCAGGGCGCCGAAGGGGATGTGGGGGCGTTCGGCGAGCTGCTCGCCGACCCGCTCGCCGGCGACGCCTACGAGCAGCTGCTCGATCACTCAGAGATCGAGCAGATCCGCGCGCTGCTGGGCAGCCTCAACGATCGCGAGCGAATGGTCCTGCGCGCCCGTCACGGCCTGGACGGGCCGGAGGAGTCGCTGCGAGATATCGGGGAGCGAATCGGGCTGTCCGGCGAACGGGTGCGGCAGATCGAGCAGCGCGCATTGGGCAAGCTTCGCGCCGCCGTCACCCGCGGCGAACGCGACTGACCGCACGCTTGGGCACACGAGGGTTGACGGTTGGGGCGGCCGGGCCTATTGACACTGGGGTGAAGGCATCCGACAGCTGGAGGTGATCCCGGTGCACGTACTTCATCGTCCTCATCTTCCCCACGCCGCAACGATCGCCGCCGCCTGCGCGGCGCTGGCGATCGTGCTCACACTGCTGCTCGCCGGGACGCTGAACGATCTCACATCCACCTCGGCCGGCGGCTCGCCGACCGCGACCCCCCCGCCGGTCCAGTCGATGTCGACTGTTGCGGGATGGAATCTGAACCCGTTCATGCGCCTGTTGCGCTCCCCCGTCCGGGCCCCGTGGATGGTGGGCTTCTAGCCACCTCCTGCGATGCAGACGGCGATCGCTGGTGATGACTGGCGGCGGCCAGGACGACCCTTACGCCGAGCTGGGTGTCTCGCGAGATGCGTCAAGCGAGGAGATCCGTCGCGCCTACCGACAGATTGCTCGGCGCTATCACCCCGATGTCAACCGCGAGCCCGGCGGGCCCGAGCGGTTCGCCGCAGCTGCACGCGCCTACGAGATCCTCAGTGATCCGGCGGCGCGCGGCCGCTACGACAACCGCTTCTCCCGACCTGTCCCGATCCGCCGATCGCCCAAGCCCCGACCCGCGGTCGACCGGCGCGCAGTCCTCGAGCTGACCGACCGGGAGGCGGCTCACCTCGCGCGATTCCCTCTCACCCTCACCGATGCCCACGGTGGCCGCATCCTGATTCCCGCCGGGACGGGTGACGGCGACCAGCTCGTGCTGCCCGACCGCGATGGGCCGATCGTGTTTCACGTCCGCGTTCACAAAAGACTTGACAATCGTTGACTGAGACCTATTACCAAAGATGAACGCCACAACCCATGTCTTCTCGCTTAGGAGGGTCGCCATGGCACTGATTCGCTGGGAGCCGGTCGCCGAGCTCAACACCATCCAGAACGAGATGAACCGACTCTTCAACACCTTCGTTGAGCCGCCCGCCCCCACCAGCCGCGGCAGCGCCACAAGCAGGCGATGGATGCCAGCGATGGACCTGATCGAGAGCGGCGATCACTACGTGCTCCGCGCCGATCTACCCGGCCTCTCTGACGACGACGTCAACATCCAGCTCCAGGACAACGTGCTCACCATCTCCGGCGAGCGCAACACCGAGCACGAGGAGAACGAGGAGGGCTACTACCGGCTTGAGCGTGCGTTCGGCAGCTTCGCCCGCTCGCTCACCCTTCCCGACGGCGTGGACCCCGACGGTGTGCAGGCCCACTTCGACCGCGGCGTGCTCGAGATCAGGATCCCCAAGCCCGAACAGAAAAAGCCCCGGCAAGTCCAGATCACCCTCGGCAAGCGCCCCACCGACGACACCAAGACCATCGAGAACACCGACACCGGCGCCCGGCAGGCCAACAGCCGCGACCCAGTCCCAGCGCACGCCTAACCCCCGACTGCCATCACGGGAGCCTCCAGAGAAACGTTTGCGGACCGCGGGCAGGCACCGCCGCGGTCCGCAAACGCCGTCCAGCAACGCTGCCGCTGAGCTCATGGAGCGCGCGGCACTCAACATCCCGACGAACCGCCCCAGTCGCAACGGTCGGTGCGCCGCGTCGCTCCCGCATGCGCGAACAGCGCATCCGCGGTTGTGAACGCGGAGGTCAAGCGCGAGACAGCGTTCGCAGAGACCAACGCTCAACGAACAGTGGCGTGAAGCCGTGCGACCTCCGCATTGACGAACCGAGCGAAATCATCATGCGTTGTGGCTTGAGAGCAGCGTGCCGTCGGGTGCGTAGATTTCCACGGTCCTGGGTGGCTCTCCGTGACGGCCGATGAAGAGCGAGACGTCTGCGATGCCGTCGTCCTGGAGCTGGCTGCCGTCATCAAGCGTGAGCTGTACGCGCCCGATTTCGGCGCCAGCCGGGTCAAGGCGGCCCCCGGCGTAGAACGTCTCAGCGCCCCACTGCCCGCAAAGGTTCAGCCACGGACGAGATCCCGCAGAGGACGGTCGCGGCGTTGCGCGTTCTCGCTCGGCTGGTCCGTTGCTGCCTCCGGCCACGCCATGGGCGACCCATCCCTGCTCGCTGTGTTCGGTGGCCACCAGCCAGAACCACCGGTTGCCCGTGAGGTCGTCGAAGGTGACCGCGTATAGCCGGCGCTCGACGCTCTCGCGCTCCTTGATCACTGTGATGGTGGCCGGGTCCCGCGCGAACGGTCCGTGCGACATTACCCTCGCGCGGGGAGCCCGATCGTCTGCCCAGGCGACCGGGCTCGGCTCTGGGCTGAAATCAGAGGGAGCGGTCAAGCTGGCAACGAGGGCGGCCTGAGCATCGTGGTGCGCCATATCCCGTATGTTGCTGCACCGGTCGCGCCGCCGCACGAGAACCGACACCGCTCTCCTGTTTCGCGGCAGCTGCTAGAGGAACTCTCCAGTCCTGCTCGTCGCCGACCGAGGCTCACGCGGCGAGGCGCTCGCGGCGTACGTTCGTTGACGAACGCTTCGCGGACAGCGTGTAGTTCCGGGAGTTGGCGACTGTGGCTGGGTCGTCGGGTGGTGCGATCGGCCCCGGAGGGCAGGGTCCTACGACCAATTGCCCATTGTGCGCTGCGGCGATCGGCGGCACGATCGTCTGCGTGTCTGGATCGGCGCGATAGAGGTGCGAGCGGTGGTGATGGAGGAGTTCGGAGCACCTGAGGTCTTGGCGCTGCGCGAGGTCCCGAATCCAACGCTCGGACCGGACGACGTCCTCGTCGAGGTCGAGTTCGTCAGCGTGACGTTCGTCGAGACGCAAATCAGGCGGGGAGAGGCGCCCCATCCATCAATGCTGCCGACGCTGCCTGCGATCCCTGGCAACGGCGTCGGGGGAGCGATCGTGACGGTCGGTCGGTCGATCGATCGGGGCCTGGTCGGAGCGCGCGTGGTGTCGAGCACCGGTGGGACGGGAGGTTATGCCGAGTTGGCGTCGGTTCCAGCAGCCGGAGTCATCCCGGTTCCCGATGGGCTGGCGATGAGCGACGCGGTCGCTCTGCTTGCGGACGGGCGGACCGCTGTCCGGCTGCTCGATCAGGTCGGGATACGACCAGGCGAACGTGTTCTGGTGGAAGCGGCGGCGGGCGGTGTCGGGTCGCTGTTGGTGCAACTCGCGAAGCGCGCGGGCGCGACGGTTATCGCCGCAGCCGGTGGCGCCCGCAAGCTCGAACTTGCGTGCGCGCTCGGGGCCGACGTTGCGGTCGACTACCGCCGGCCCTCGTGGACGAGTGAGGTCGGCGCGGCCATAAGCCCTGCGGGGGTCGATGTCGTCTTTGATGGCGTTGGCGGCACGATCGCCGGCGAGGCCTTCGAGCTGCTCGCGCGGGGCGGCCGTCTTTCGACGTTTGGAATGGCGTCGGGCAGCTTCGCGGCGATCAGCGAGCGCGAGCTCACAGACCGCGATGTGACGCGCGTGCCCCGGGCTGTCGCCGAGGCAGACGAGCTGGCACGCCTCAGCGCGCGAGCCCTCTCCTTGGCTGCCGCCGGTCAGCTTCGACCCGTGGTCGGCCAGCAGGTGCCGCTCGGGAACGCCGCCGAGGCCCATCGCGCGATCGAGGCTCGGACCACCGTCGGCAAGACTCTGCTCACGCCGTGAGAACGCAGCACCCCGGCGCGCTTCGCTCGCTCGCCTTGAACTCGCCCCGAAAGTGACGGCGGGCACGCCGACAGCGAGGTCGTCGCACAGTCCAACGCTCTGCGAACAATGGCTCCTGCGGCGCCGGACATGGCTCGCGGTTCAATCAGTGCGTCCGTATGCAGCCTTTATGCTCGGTGACGTGCACGACGGTTAAGGTCAGGGAGAGGAGGTCGTCGAATTGGGGGCGCTGCTGGCGTTGCTTCATCGGGGCGACGCAGGGTTTGATCAGGTCGAGGCGACGTATCGGATGTGGCGACACGATCAGCGGGCGGCGGCGGCGTGGCAGCCTTTCAACATCGCGATGGCTTCGGGCCTCGTGGCGGGCGTGCTCGCGCAGCACGTTGGTCGCGATGCCATACAGCCACGGGCGCGCGTCCGGACGCCGCGCGTCATACGACGCTCGGCGCGCAAACGCGCGAAGGAACGTCTCGCTGACGATCTCATCCGCCCCGCTCAGCCCAGCGCGGCGGCACGCGTAACGCCAGATCGCTCGAGCATGCCGATCAAACAGCATCGCGAAGCACTGCGGATTGGAGACCGAAACACCGATCAGCCCTGCGTCACTACTGGATGATGAGCTCAGACCCCGCACTTGATGTCCTCGATGTTGATTGACAGAACCTCGCCCGCGGGTTCATGCCACGACAACGACACCGACATTGGCAGGACAATCCGGGGCACTCAGCTTGAAACTCAGAGCACAGTCCGGCTCTGGCATCGACCGCTCGACCTCAGCCACCACCAGCGGCCGGCCCGGTCATGCCGGCTCCGACTAAGTCGATAAGCCTCACCGAGAACCAGCCTTAGAGGGCCACCGCGAACGTCGCACAAGCCGATCGCTCAGCGAACGCCGGTAACGGGGTGCTTGGCGCCCGGCCGTGCGATCTCGCGGTAGACCGTGGCGCGGCTGACGGAGAACAGTTCGGCCAGCTCAGCGATCGAGTGTTCTCCGTCGCCGTGGAGCTTGAGCAGGACCGCCCGCTGGGTGCTGAGCTTGGGCGCTTTGCCTTTGAGTCGGCCTTTGGCGCGAGCGATCGCCATGCCTTCGCGGGTACGCATCCGCAACACGTCGACCTCAAACTCAGCGAACGTCGCGAGGATGTTGAAAAAGCACTTGCCCATCGGGTCGCCGGGGTCATAGACCGAGCCCCCCAGCGAGAGCCGAACGCCTCGAGCGGCGAGCGAGTCTCCGATCGCTCGCGCGTCGGGGACTGACCGGGCGAGTCGGTCCAGCTTGGGCACTAACAGTGTGTCGCCTTCCCCCAGCGCGGCCAGCGCATTGTTGAGCCCAGGCCGGGAACTGTTTGTGCCGGTCAGGCCGTGGTCAAGGTAGACCCGCTCCTCAGCGACCCCGAGGTCGCGGAGGATCTCACGCTGAACCGTGAGGTCTTGCTTCTCGGTCGAGCAACGCGCATAGCCGATCAGGATTCCGGCCGACGGCGTGGACTGCGGCTGTGAGACCGCGCCTGCCCCCGACTCCCTCCCCGCCCTGGCGTCCGATGCGTCTGTCTCGGTCATCGCGGCCCTCACCAGCACTACGTGCGACATCCAGTCCCCATCACAGGCGCGCCGCAGCGCGCCAAAGCGCGACGATTCACCAAGCTCAAACCAGCCGCGGCCGGCGCTGTCCGCGCACCAACGCTCACCGCACGTTTCACCCGCCGCGTTGAGGCTCGAGGGCGATGGCTCCTGGTCTCAAAATGCCGACACGTCTGCTAACCCGCGAACCCGTGGGCCCTCCAACTGCCGACCGTGCGACAGCGAATGGAAACCCTCGGCGGTCAGCGTTCCTGTAGCCCGTCCTTACGATCCCTGCATGTTCCTGCTTGTCAGCGGTGCCAGCGGTGCTGGCAAGTCGACCGCGCGGCGGCTTGTCGCGGGCGAGCTCGAGCCCGCGGTGGAGTGCGTCGAGCTGCACGACGTGGTGCCGATGCCGCGGGCTCCGACGTTGGCGTGGCGTCAGCGGGCTACCGAGGCGGTGGTGTGCCATGTGCTCAAGCTCAAGGAGGACGGTCGGCATGTGCTGTTGGCCGGAGACCCGGTCGCGGCCGGCGAGGTGCTGGCCGCGCGATCGGCGGACCGACTCGACGGCATCGCGGTCTGCCTGCTTGAGGTGCTGCAGACCGACGGTTGCGAGCAGATGCGCTGGGAACGATTGAGCCGGCTGGACGAGACGGGCAGCTGGGCGATGCACGTGATCGATACCTCGAGCCTGACGACCGCTGCTGCGGTCGCGGCCGAACTCCTCGCTTGGTGCCGTCGTGCGCTTGCCGGACAAGCCCCATCAATGCGCGCCCGGCCATGACCACAGCCGCGTGATTCAGCGTGGACCGTCTCACAAGGGATCCACCGGCGAACGGCCTCGCCCGGCCACGACGCTTCGTCAGCTCGTCGCAGTCGCCGAACGCTCACTGGACAGCGCTGGCGCGCCTCAGGCGGGGGCAGCGCCAGCCCGGCGCGTCCGTGGTCCCGTGGGCGACTGCTGGTCACACCTGTCTACCGCCAGCGGAATTTCTACAGAAGGTCCTGCTGACGACGCGCGAGGACCTGCTTGCGGTCGCGCGCGGCCCGGGCCTTGCGAGCCTTCTGGTGGGCGTGCTCGTTACGTTGCGCGATCTCCTTACGGAGGTCGTCGAACGCCGCCGCCGCTGTCGACCGTCCTGGGCCTGGTTGTTCAATCTGCTTCGGCATAGCACCGCGCTCCTCATCGCTCCCCAGGAAGACCGGCCACAGGGAGAATGCGAGAGCGACACCCAAGCGGTGGAAGCTGCCTCTCGACTCTACTCCTCCGCCCGCGGACCGTCGGGATGCGCACGGGCACCTTGGCGACTACATCCCCCCCTCATCCCCGGCCTCCCCGTCACTCGCCTCCCGACCCCGGCGTGCGATACCTAACGCCTTGCGGTCCTGCGCCTGATCGCGGATCAGAGCTATCCGGACCAGCCAACCACCATCCAGATTTGTGGCCTCCGCCAGCTCGTAGCCGAGCGGGGCGATCCTGGGGCCCAACCGACACCATCATGACCTCAGAGGGCTCAGAAGTGTCAGAGACGGCACGCGCCTCGTCCTCCATATGCAGAGCGGCGACGACGTGAGCGTCGTCGCTGACACGTTCACGCCGGTCGTTAGAGCGCCCCTCGCTGTCGGGTTGGTCGACCTGCGCCTGGCCCTCGCCCTGGGGCTTGCTGTCGGCGTACGCTGACGCGTGATGTCGAGCGCGGACCCTTCGACTGGTCGATCGCACCTTGAATACGTGTACGTGCGGTCGCAGGGCGCTCATACCTGGCACCTCGTCGGTCGGTTCGCGGCGTTTATTGGAAGCGCCCGCGAGATCTGGATCGGCAGCGACGGGTCAGGCGCGATCCGGGAGGCCTCCGGGCCGGTCAGCTTCTTCACCGACGAAGGCCACGCGCGGTGGGAAGCTCCCGGAAGCCCGGAGCTAGCACGCGGCCCCGTCGTTGAGTTCTACGGGCCGGGGGAGCTCAGCGACCGCACGAGACGGCTTCCATCTGATCCGGACGCGCTCGCCGCAGAGCTCATGGCGGGTCCACCGTTGACGTTGAAAGCCGCGTACCACCTGTTGGGTGAGACGTGTGTCAGCGCCGAGTTCACCCGCGTCGTCTTCGATGTCGCGATGGCGGTCGAGGCGATCGAAACCCTCGACGTCGTAGCAGACCAGCTCGGCCGCCGCGGCCACGGCCTTGCCGCCGTCGAGCGCGGTGAGCGCCTAGAGCTGATCTTCGACGAAGAGACGACAACGCTGCTCGGCCACCAGCGGTTCCTCGCCGATCCCTCTCATGGATACGCCCCGGTCGGAACATTGGTGTCCTGGCAGGCGTATCTCGATCGGCGCCGGCTCGACGCCCTTCCCGCTCAGCTCCGAGATCCCCCAGGCTCACGCGACGATGGCGGCACCCGCCCCGCTGCCGGAATGATCGAGAAGCAGCAGCGATGCCGGCGTGACTCCTCCAGGCGTCAAGCGGAAGTGCGCCGCGGCTGGCGCCGGTAAGCGCGATCGTGACCGCCAGACTCGGCTCGAGCATCGCGAGCGCAACGCCGTCTTGCCTTATCGGGCCCGCATCTGAGGAAGCCCGTCGCACAAGCCGATGGCTTGCCGTCGGAGCGGCCGAGTGGGTTTGGGGCCAGCGACATCCCGAGACCCCGATCGCTGAGGACTCTGATCTCAGCCACGAGCCAGGAGCCTGGCGTCCTCATATGTGACCCCGGCCGAGCCGGGCAGTACAGGATGGATCGTCTCATCGAGGAAGGCTGAGCGGACAGCGTGTCGAGTCGCTGAGGCGAGTGGCGGGACTCGCCAGCCCCACGAGCTGACGCCTGCCTTCGTGTGCGCTCGGGTCTCAGTTCTGACGCGGGTCTCACAGTCGTGTGTCTGAACGTGGTCGGAGCCGGCGGCAGGATCGTCGTCGAGACCGTGGCCCTTGTTTACCTATGCCCCGGAGGATCTGGTGGGGTAGCTACGTCTTAGGCGTCCATTCGAAAAACGGGATGTTGTGTGGCCGGTGGAGGCAGGTGCCGGAGTAGACGTGATCGTCTCCGGAGGCGGCTTCGGAGAACGAGCGGCATTGGAAGCCTGACGGCCCTCGGAGGGTTTGGCCGAGGCGTGTGCTGCGCTGCTGGGTGAATCGGACTACCGACCGGCGGGCGGACGCGCACGGCATTCCTTCGGCGGCGATCGTGTAGTTGTGGCCTGAGCCGCTACCGCGGATGTGCCATGGGGCACCGACAATGACGATCTTGCATCTGGACGGGCCCGTCGCTCCGGCTGCGTTTGAGCCGGCCGCCGACAGCTAGGTCGCGGCCAGGGTGAGGAGGAGCGCTGCCGAGAACGCCAGGGCGATTCGAGGGCGATTCGGGGAGATCGCGACCGCCGTGCCGGATGGGTTAGACCGTTGCCTCGCATTGAGGCTCCTCTGGCTGTGTCGTGGGGTGAACGGCGGCCAGCAGCTCGGCGGCGCGAGTGCTGGGCAGGTCTGGGTAGCGGTTGTGGGTCGGCGTCGCGTCGAAGGTGAGATCGGTCTGATCCATGGCGAGCGAGGCGCGGGCCTGGCGGCCGAGTGCTGGCTTGACGCGCCCGAGGGTGTTGGCCATCAGGCGCAGCATCGGCCGGGGCACGTGTCGCGGTGGGGCGGCGCGCCCGGCGGCCGCCTGCACGGCGTGGGCGAGCTCGATGAGGGTGAGGTTCTCGGGGCCGCCGATCTCGAGCGTCTGCCCGCGGGTGGCCTGGTCGGTGACGGCGAGGTCCACGACGGCGGCGACATCGGCGACGGAGACGAAGTTGATCGGGTTCTGCCCGTGGCCGAAGACACGGGGGCGACCGGAGCGACCGGCGGTCGCTTGCAGAATCTCGATCCAGAGCTCGAGGAACGCGGTTGCGCGCACGATCGTGAAGGGAATGCTGCTTCGGGCGGCGTGCTGCTCTGCCGCGTACTTCATCCGGAAGAGTTCCATGGGAGCGTCAGCGGCGGCTCGGACCGTCGAGAGCAGCACGAGGTCAGCGCCGGCGGCTTGCGCGGCGTCGATCAGGTTGGCGTTGCCGTCGCGGTCAACCGCCGCGAGGGCGTCGCGACGGGAATCACTGAACCCGTGCACCGCGGAGACGACCACCTCGACGCCAGCCGTCGCCGGTCTGAGGCTGGCCCGGTCGCGCACGTCGCCCGCGACGGCGGTGACCCGATCGCCGAGCAGGTGCGCTGCGCGGGTGGGCTCGCGGGTGAGGATCCTGACCTCATGCCCGGTGTTGACCAGGCGCTCCACGACGAGGGTGCCGAGACGACCGGTGCCGCCCGCGATCAAGATCATCACTGGCCCCCGGACGCGACCTGCCGGCGGATCGCGTCATCGACAGTGCCGGCGTCGCGTTGGACGGGCTCCAGGTAAAAGCGTCCCCACGCGATGCGACCGTCGACTACCCCAAAGATGATCACACCGCGCATCTCATGGGGAGTGCCGTCTGGTCGCGTTCCACGGTGCTCCCATTCGCTCCAGACCGTCTCGCCCTCGACCGAGGCGCGGAGGATCTCGCAGCTCAGGTCCGGGATCGCCCCGAAGATCTGTTTCCAGTTGGCCCGCACCTGCTCGCTGCCGATGAAGCCACGCTCCGGATGGGCCGGGGTCTCGTTGCGGTAGTCGGGCGCGAAGCACGCGACCAGCG
Organism: uncultured Actinomycetota bacterium; assembly: GCA_963708835.1. Classification (GTDB taxonomy): domain Bacteria; phylum Actinomycetota; class Thermoleophilia; order Solirubrobacterales; family Solirubrobacteraceae; genus Palsa-465. The sequence continues at coordinate 2,137,518 of CAVPUB010000007.1, forward strand.
CCTCCAGGTCACGCGCGTTGGTGGCGCGCTGAAGGCCCAACACCGCGTCAAGCGGACCTGGCTGTGTGAGGACTGTGCCCATGCGCGTACTCGTCTCCCCATATTAGATCTAGTAAACTGGAACGTATCTAGCACTATGGACCCAAAACGACCTTCTGTCAATGTGAACCGAAAACGTCGGTACGAGTCCGTACGCCGACGCGAACAGGCTCGCCAGACTCGGGAAGCGATCCTCAGCACCGCCCGGCAGCTGTTCTTGAGCCACGGCTTCGCGACCACGACGATCGCCGCGATCGCCGAAGGCGCCCGCGTGTCGGTGGACACGATCTACAAGGCCTTCGGCGGCAAGCCCGGCCTGGTCCGCGCGATCTGCCAGCAGGCCCTCGAAGGCGAAGGCCCCGTCCCCGCCGAGGTCCGCTCCGACGCGCTGCAGGCAACCCGACGGGACCCCCGCGAGGTCATTCGCGGCTGGGGGGTCCTCACCACTGAGGTCGCGCCGCGCGTCGCTCCAATCCTGCTGCTCGTGCGAGCCGCCGCAAACGCCGACCCAGAGATGGCCGGCCTCCAGTCCGAGCTGAACGCCCAACGCCTGGAGCGCATGACCCACAACGCGCGCAACCTCGCCGCCTCCGGCGCCCTGCGCGACGACATGACGGTCGAGCATGCCGCAGACATCATGTGGACCTACAGCTCACCAGAACTCTACGAACTACTGGTTCTCACCCGTGGCTGGCCCCTTGAGCGCTACGGCGAATTCATCGCCAACGCCATGATCGCCGCGCTTCTGGGGCCCGGAACGCCACCGTCCTGCGACAAACAAGCCCCCACGTAGATGACATTCACCTACGACACCTACAGCGACAGCCTTGCCAACGCCCCGCCTCGCTCGACACCGTCACCATCCAGCGGATGATCGCTCACCGGACGATTGGAGCCGCCACAGGGTCTCACACGGGAACGCTGAGCGAGCAGGCTGCTGGTCCTGAGGCGGGCTGGCTGCTAGACCGTGGGGGAGCGTTTCCGGTGCCTGAATTCCTGCGCGACGAGCAGTTCACCAATGTCCGATGGGTCGCGACGCGCCTACAGCCGATCATCCTGCGGAGAAGGATCACGCGCGACGAGCTACGGCAAGTCCCGTTCGCGCGGGTGAGCGCAGAGCACCGGTCGTGGTGGAGCGCTGAGCATGGGGGCAGCGCTGTCCAGCACATCCTCACGGTGGAGTGTCCGGCAGCCGAGAGTCTCGATCGGTGGGAGCGGGCCGGTCGGCCCGAGCTTCCAGCCGCGGTTCTTCGCGCTGCGCCGGGAGACACTGCGCCCCTCGGAGGCTGTCGGTATCTCGTCGGCAACAACACCCTGACGCGCGGCGAGCTGCTCGATCTCCCCACGGAGCCGACAGCGTTGTACAAACGCCTGGACGCCGTCGCCGGGACGGAGGCGCGCAGCGTCCGCAACCAGATCTCCGACACGCTCTCGGGGCCGCTTCCCGACGCACTGGCTGTCGCGCTGTGGGACACGCTCGCGCTCGCTCCTGGCGTCCAACTCGTCGCCGACCGTACGGATCGTGAGGGGCGAGGAGGCGAAGCAGCCCGCGTCGCTTCGCGCGACGGGCTGGAGATCGAGTTGCTCTTTGACCGTGCCTGCGCGCAGCTGCTGACAAGGCGCAAAGTGGTCGCAGACCAGGACGCGCATCTCCTCAGACTCCCGGTCGGCACCGTCGTCGAGGAGCAGCTCTACCTCGAACGCACGGTTATCGACGCTCCGCCCAAGATCTGAGTTTGCGCACACGCGCCGGTCCCGATACGCACCTCGGCCCGTAGCCCCTCGTCCATCCAGCCACCAATCGAACGTCTCACAGCCGAACGACCACCGAACAGCCGTCGATGTGGGGCTGCCGCGTCGGGTTCTAGTTTTTGGTCAGCCGGAAGACGGGATGATCCGGCGCAATCCGGCGCAGTTCCTCATCTGATGACTCGGGTCCGACCCCGGCGAAGAACACGCCGACCTCGAATTTCCACTTCTTCAAGTAGGCTCGCAGCAGCAGTGGCTTGTCGTCGTCGTCGATCTCGACCGCCGTAAACGGCTCTGTCCGCCGGCCGACACGGAGCCTGCCTTGGTTGCTCGCGCGCAGGTTCTTCACCCACTGCGTGTGACCGCGCGGGGAGACGAGGTAGTCGCTGTCGACGTAGCGGAGCAGGTTCACCGGCGTCTGCCGCCATTCGCCTGACTTGCGGCCCTTCACCTCGAGCACGCGGGAGCCGTACACGCTGACGCCGATGCGCGTGAGGGCGGCCACGAGCCGATTGAAGACGTTGGTCGTGAACCATCCAGGACGCTGGTAGTGCTCGGGCAACCAGACCATCTTGCACCAAAGTGCCGGCGCCGTCCTCGTGCGGACGCCCGCGTTAGACGCCGTGATCCACCAGTCGGCGCGTCCGCTGGGGAACGCTCGGCGGGACGGTGGCTCGGGCGCCGTGAGTCTTCGATGAGATCTTGACGGCCGGCGAGTCATACCGCAGAGAGGATCGGCTCCGACTGCGGGAGCCGATCGGTGTGGTTTCGCGCTGAGCGTGATCTGAACAGAGACATCGGAGGTGATGTGATGACGGCGGCGGTGTTGATTCCCGGGGCTGGCGGGCTGGGCTGGTACTGGCATCTGGTCGAGCGCGACCTGACGGCTCATGGGTACGACGTGTTTGCTGTGGACCTGGCGGCATACGGTCGGACGGGGCTACCGGTGTATGCCGATGCGGTCGTGGACGCGATCGATGGCCGCACCGACGTTGCGCTGGTCGCCCAGTCGATGGGAGCGTTCACCGCGCCATTGGTGTGGCAGCGCGTCGCGACCAGCATGGTTGTCCTCGTCAACGCGATGATTCCGCGGCCCGGCGAGACGCCGGGGGCATGGTGGGACAACGTCGGCTCAGAACAGGCCAGGAAGGCAGCAGCGACGCGCGGCGGCTACAGCGCCGAGTTCGATCTCACCACGTACTTCATGCATGACGTCCCTCAGCCTCTGGTGGCCGAAATGCAGATGCGCGCGGGCGCACAGCTCGACGAGCGCTTCGATGACGTCTGCACGTTTGACGCGTGGCCCCCGTTCCCGATCCATGTCGTCGCCGGCCACGACGACCGATTCTTCCCGCTTGAGTTTCAGCAGCGCGTTGCCCGCGACCGCGTTGGCGTGGATCCCGTGATCGTGCCCGGCGGTCACCTCGCCGCGCTCAGCCATCCCGAGGAGCTCGCCGCCGTGATCGCCGGCTACCTGGAGTCCACCTGAAGCCTCCCCGGCTGCCGTCGACGGTCGCGCACCGGACGGCGTTTGACAGCGGAAGGATCAACGGAAGTCGACGAGCACGGCCTGGCTGCTGTTTGTCGATCGAAGCACCACTCTCGCCCGGAACCACGCCGACTTCTGCTTTGGCAGCCGCGGTGCTTGCTCGCCCCCGCCCTCCTGTTAGCGCTCAGACCTGCCTTGCCGGGCACCGCGGTCCTTGCTTGTGGCGAATGGGAGGTCTTCCGGCGGGAGGTTCGCGGGCCCTGCTTTCATCTCAGCGAGGGCCCGTAGCAAGTCGATGACAGAGTGGAGCCCTCGTTGTGACCAAACTAGGCGTCTGGTCGGATCGACGCGTGTGATCCGAGGAAAGCCAGCACCGCCCGGACTCGGCGATGATCCTCGGCGCCGAGGGGCTTGCGCCCTGATCACGCTGCTCGGCTTCGACTACCGCCCGCAGCTCGCCGACCTGCCCGACGCGAAGCTGTGGCGCATCGCCATCGGCGCGGACTACGGGCCGCTGAACGCCGCGGCGCGCGGCAAAATCGCCCCGGCACGCATCGAGCGGCAGTGGCCGGACATCTTGCGCGTCGTCGCTTCGATTCACACCGGCGCCGTCCCGGCCATCGGGTCTCGCGAGTCCGCAGGGAACAGGCTATTTCCTGCGAGGTCGAGACGAATCTGGTTGATCTGCTAGCGCCCCGCTGGCGTCTTGCACGAGCAGGGCGATCTGGACGCGGTTGTCGACGTCTAGCTTGTCGAGCAGGCGGGAGACGTGGGCCTTGACCGTCGGGACGGAGAGGTGCAGAGCTGCGGCGATCTCGGCGTTGGCGTGGCCGCGGCCGACGGCGAGGGCGACGTCGTGCTCGCGTGGGGTGAGCGTGGCCATGCGGTCGCGGGCGTGGTCGGTGCGGGCGGCCGCGTTGGAGTCGCCGGCCACGAGGGAGATGAGCCGTCGCGTGATCGCGGGGGAGAGCATCCCGTCGCCGGCGTGGACGAGCTCGATCGCGCGGACGATCTCCGCCGGCGGGGTGTCCTTCAGGAGGAAGCCGGCTGCTCCGGCCTGCAGCGCGCGCAGGACGAGCTCGTCGGCGTCGAACGTCGTGAGGACCACTACTGCGGGCGGGTCAGGCTGCGCGGCCAGCAGCCGGGTGGCCGCGATGCCGTCGAGCTGCGGCATGCGGATGTCCATCAGGACCACGTCGGGCCGGTGCAGGTCAACAGCCGCGAGCACCTCGCGGCCGTCCGCGGCCTCGGCGACCACGTCGAGGTTCGCGGCGCCGGCGAGCATGATCCGCAGGCCGGAGCGCACGAGCGCGTCGTCGTCGACGAGCAGGACGCGGATCATCGTGGCAGCCTCGCACGCAGGACGAACGCGCCGTCGGGGTCGACGCCGTGCTCGAGCGTGCCGCCGGCGAGCGAGACGCGCTCGGCAAGCCCGATCAGGCCGGTGCCCGCCCCGGGCAGCGGCGCGGCCGCGGCGACGGCCACCGGCGCGAGGCTGCGGACCTCGACCTCCAGGTCGCCGTCGGGCGCGCGGACGGTGAGCGTCACCGCTGCTCCCGGCGCGTGCTTGCGCGCGTTCGTCAGGCCCTCCTGCGCGATCCGGTACGCGGTGCGCCCGACCGCGGCGGGCGGCGCCGCGTCGCCCAGCTCGATCCGGGCGGTGACCCGCATCCCGGCCGCCCGCGACTCCTCGACGAGGGCAGCGAGGTCGGCGAGCGTCGGCTGGGGCGGTTGCGTCAGGCTCTCGCCGCCGTCCTCGCGCAGGACGCCGATCACGCCGCGCAGCTCCTCGAGCGCCGTCTTCGCGCTCTCGCGGATCACGCCGGCCGCCTCGGCGACCTCCTCGGCCGGGGCGTCGGGGTGAAACTCGAGCGCGCCGGCGTGGACGGAGAGCAGCGAGAGGCGGTGGGCGAGCACGTCGTGCATCTCGCGGGCGATCCGCCGCCGCTCGGCCGCGCGAGCCTCGTCCGCGGCGCGATCAGCCTGCTCGCGCAGCGATCGCACGAGCTCTCGCCGCGCGCGTACGAAAAGTCCCCAGCCGAGCACGACGCCCGTCACCAGCGCGCAGGCCCCCGCGTTGACCCAGTAGCTACCGGCGCGGGGGTAGAGCAGCGGGCTTGCGAAGGCCCAGGCGATCAGGAGCCCGACGATGACGGCCAGATCACGGCCACGAGCCCGGATCGCGGCGTTAAAGGCGGCGGCGAGGTTCGCGCCCGAGGCCGGGAGGATCACGAGCGAAACCGCCCCGACGCCGATCCCAACGGCAGCTGGATGCGTGCGCCGCCAGTGCAACGAGACGAGAGTCGCGATCGCGACCACGACGTCCACGACGCGCAGCCAGGGCGGGTGCATCGGCCAAGTGCCCGCGAGGGTGGCGGCGCTGATCGCGAACGCAACCAGGTAGATCGTCGCGTCGACGAGGTGGTCGCGGCGGCCACGCTGCTCGTCGGGGGGGTCGATCACGACACCGGGCAGCGCGGAGCGCAACCAGCCGGACAGACCATCGGTAAAGCGTGCTGTCGCCTGGCGTGCCATCGCTCGAGGGTCAGGTTAGGCGAGCGCCGCGGCCGCGATCCCCTACCAAAGTCGTTGTCTGCCCCCGCCGCGGGGCTCGGCGAGCGTAGCCCGCGGACCGTGGCTGCAAACGCGGCGGGCCGCGAGTCTGCCGGCATGATCCAAACCAACGGACTCACCAAGCAGCTCGGCGGGCGCACCGTCGTCTCAGACGTCACATTCCGATGCGAGCCGGGCACGGTCACGGGCTTTCTCGGCCCCAACGGCGCCGGCAAGACCACCACGATGCGGATGCTCGTCGGCCTCTCGCAGCCCGACAGCGGCACGGCACGGATCCTCGGCGGGCGCTATCGCGACCTGCCGAATCCCGGGCGGCGCGTCGGCATCCTGCTCGACGCGTCCGCCCAGCACGCCGGGCGCCGCGGCCGCGAGGCGCTCGCCGTCTCCGCCCACACCATGGGCGTGCCGGCGCAGCGCGTCGACGCGCTGCTGGAGCTCGTCGGCCTCGACGAGGCGGCGGCCCGGCGGCGTGTCGGCAAGTACTCGCTCGGCATGCGCCAGCGCCTGGGCTTCGCCCACGCACTGCTCGGCGACCCCGAGGTCCTGATCCTCGACGAGCCCGCCAACGGCCTCGATCCGCAAGGCATGCGCTGGATGCGCGGGCTGCTGCGCAACTTCGCCGACCGCGGCGGCACCGTGCTGCTCTCCTCGCACCTGCTCGCCGAGGTCGAGGCCGTCGCCGACCGGATGATGATCATTGCCGGCGGACGGATCCAGGCGCAAGGCACCCGCGCCGAGCTGCTGACCGAGTCCAAGACCCTCGTCGAGGCAGACGACCTCGCCGGCCTCGATGCCGCCCTTCACCGCGCCGGCCTGGTCACCCTTCCGGCAGACGGCGATCGGCGGCTGGTCGAGGCCGAGCCCGAGGTCGTCGCCCGCGCGGCGATGGCCCACGGCGTCGTACTGCGCCGGCTCGCCCCAGCCGAGGGCGCCGGCCTCGAACGTCTCTTCTTCAAGCTGACCACGCCCGACGCAAGCACCCCGTCAACACAACCCGATTCGATCCATCGCGAGCTGGCAGGAGCAACCGCATGAGCACCACCACCCTCACCGCACCGATCAGCGTGAACACCGCCGGCGTCCACGCGCGCCCCGGCCTCGGCCGCCTCGTGGCCGTCGAGCTGCGCAAGATGGTCGACACCCGGGCCGGCTTCTGGCTGCAGGTCGCCATGGTCGCGCTCACCGTGGTCGTCGTGGTCGTCCGCTTGCTCGTCGGCGACGCGGCGCACCACACGTTCCAGTCCGTCCTCGACGCCGGGCTGCAGCCGGCGGCCATCCTGCTGCCGGTCCTCGGCATTCTGCTCGTCACCTCCGAGTGGTCCCAGCGCACCGGGCTGATCACCTTCGCGCTCGTCCCGGTGCGCTCGCGCGTCCTCGGCGCCAAACTCATCGCGAGCCTCATGTGGGCCGTCGCGATGCTGGCGATGTCTCTCGCCGTCGTCGCCGCTGGGGTGCTCGTCTCCTCGCCCGGCGTCGAAGGGACCTGGTCCAACGCCGCGCCGCTGATCGGCCAGTCGGCCGTCTACCTGACGACCGGGATGGTCGTGGGCGTCGCGTTCGGCGCAATCCTGCTCAGCGCCGCCCCCGCCATCGTCCTTCGCTTCGCGCTGCCGACGGCGTGGATGGCAGTGCTCTCTCTGCCCGCGTTCTCCGGCGTCGCCCCGTGGGTAGACTACGCGCGCGCCCTCGGCCAGATGACCGCGAAGGTCATGAGCGCCCCCCAATGGGCGCACGCCGGCACCTCGCTCGCCATCTGGATGGTGCTCCCCCTCCTGATCGGCGCCCGGCGGATCACCCGACGCGAGGTCACCGCCTGACCGCTCGCCGCGTGACCACCCCGCGACCTCAGTAGCTGCCCGTTCGGGCAACCACGACCGTTCCCCGCTTCCCGCACGGAAGGGCCATTCCCCGCGAAGCCGGCCCGCCGCGCCCGCACCAACTGACCCGTCGTCCGCAAACCGTTCCCAACAGAGAGGTTCTCCCATGAATCCCGCCGTCCCCAGCTCTGAGGCGCCCCAACGTCAAGCCGCGAGGCATCAGATCCTTACCGACCCGCATCACGAGCGTCATTTTGAACAACCTGCTTCGGGCCCTGCGCTTCCTTGGCCCCGCGTTGGACGGATTTACTCCCAACTTCTGAGCAGACTGTGACCGCGAGACACCTCCTTTCGCAATACGACAGGAATCCAAGCCTCTCCGGCGATCGACCTGCAATGCGCGGATCTCAGGTGCCTGCGGGTGTAGCGCGACGCGGCTCACCAGCGTCACAGCGCTAGCTCGCTGGCGAAGGTCGAGCAAGCACCCGACGGATCGAAAGGAGAAGTCTCAGCCGATCCGAGGAGACGCCTGCTCCGGGCTACAAGCAGTAGCCGGCTGCGGCAGCCCAGAAGTCTCGGATCGGACGCCTACCGGACGCTTCGGAGCGGTCGCCGAGGCCGCCGGGGGCGCGGCGATCAGGTCGTCTCACAAGCCAACGATGACCGGACGTTTTGGGCGGACGATCGGGGCGGTCGGCTCCAATTGTCTGTTGTCCTCAAAGCGCCACCCGGCCTTGCTGCGTAGTGAACCGATCGCGGACCCCGCTGCATAATGACTGGGCCCGAACCTCCGACGCTGAGGCGGCTCCGTAGCGCTCCCCGCCGCCCCGCTGTCGTCTGAGCAGCGGGACTAGTCGTGGTGGGGGATGGATGGCGCGTCGAGCGGTAGTTGTTGGGCCCACTGACGCGCGAGGTAGGCCGTCCAGGAGATCAGCGTGCCCCGGGGGGCATAGTCGCGGTCGGGATTGAGCAAGGTCACCTGATAGCCCAGTAGCTCGTAGTCGTCGGTGAAGATGAGTTCACGACGATTGCTATCCGCGTCAAGCTCAACGAGTCCGTGACCAGGGCGGCCGAGTTGGTCGGTGACCTCGGTCAGGGTCTCGACTCCGGGCAGTCGGCGAGCGATCCCGTAGGCGGCGTGCCGGATGTCGGTCGGCAGGATGGTTTCTCCCAGCAGCTCGCTGACGTCATGCAGAGAACGAGGCGGTCGCGCGTCTAACACCGCCGACGCGATCGCTGGATCGCCCCGGCCAGCCGCCAGCCGAGACGCAGTTCCTCTGAGCCCTCCCGGACGAAACACGTCGTCGTGCAACCCTTCACGCAACTCCGGACTGCCTGCTGCCTCCCAGCGGACCTTGCCCGCCGGCGTGTAGAAGCTGTAAGGCCCGGCGATCTCGCGGATCAATCCCGACCCGTCAGCTCCGACCCAGATCCAGCGATGAACGGGCCGGAAGACGTCGTATTGCCCGTAACTGTGCTCGCCGTGGCCGCCGCGCGACTCGACCATCACACAGTCCAATGCCGTGCCCCCGTCCTCGCAAACCGACCCATGCAGACAGTCTTCCACTAACAGAGCATCGACAGATTCGAGTCGCCTGGCCCGGCGAGAGTCAACCGCCGTCGCAGAAGCCCAACGCGCTACGGACAACGGCGCGTGAAGTGCCTGGCCCTTGCCTGGCGACGAGCAGGGCGCGCTCCGCGCTGGCGGCTCAGCGCTGCTGATCGCGGCACGAAATCCTCCGTGGAGGGTCTGTCCGGCTCCGCGCTTTAGCCCGGCGCGACGCTGTTCAATGCTTCGAGCGCCTCGGGTGGGAGACGCAGATCGCCGGCGGCGATGTTTTCGGCCAAGTGCGCGGGATCTGAGGTACCGGTGATCAGCAACGTGTGCTCGTAATCGGCAAGCAGCCACGCGAGACCGACCTGCGCGGGGGTCGCTCCGAGCTCGGCGGCGACGGTTTGCACGGTTGGATCGTCGGTGACCTTCTCTCGGCCGGGCATGGCGGACCCCAGCGGGAAGTACGGCACCCATGCGACGCCGTTCTGGCGACAGGCGTCGAGCACGGGAGCGGTGTCGCGCTCGAGCAGGTTGTAAAGGTTCTGGACGCAGACGATGCCGGCGGGCAGGGCATGCTCGAGCTGCTCGGTCGATACGTTGGAGAGCCCGATGGCACCGATCGCGCCCGCGTCGCGCAGCGCTGCGAGCTCGGCCAGCTGCAGGTCGATATCGACCACCTGGTCGCCCTCGGCGCGGATGCCGGGGGCGTGGTCCAGGCGGCGCAGGTTCACCACGTCGAGGTGGTCGGTCCCGAGCGAGGCGAGGTTGTCCTCGACTTGGCGCCTGAGCTCCTCGGGCTTTTGCCCGGGCACGAGATCTCCTGCTGGGCTGCGTGCGGCGCCGACCTTGGTGACGAGAACGATCCCGTCCCGCCGGGCGCCCAGTGCCTCCCTGATCAGCTCGTTGCAATTCCCGTAGAACGCGGCGGTGTCGAAGTGGTCGATTCCGGCGTCGGTGGCCGCCGTCAAGATCGCCAGGGCAGCGTCGCGGTTGGGCGCGCGGCGCTCCAGTTGCATGACCCCGAAGCCGATGCGCGCCACGGTGCTCTCTGCAAGCCGGGCTCTGCCGCCCGGGGCCGGTGTTTGGGAGTTGGACTCGGGCATGGTGGTCTCTCCAGCCGGTTCTGCCGGTCTGTCGAAGTTCTCTGCGGCCAAAGCCGAACCGTCCTGGCGGCGTCCGGTTCCTATTTGATTGCGGTACGTTCACCGATTGCCAGCTCAGCGCGATCAGGGTGCAGCACGGCGAGATCGACGAGCATCGCTTTGTCGGGCTCCCTGAAGCGATCGCGATGCTGAGCGGGCCAGTACGACGTCGCGTGGCTGCTGGCGTCGGTGCAAAGTGGGGGTGCGTCTATCTGGAGGATGGTCGTCCCGTCCCCGGCGTGGAAGGTTGAGGCGAGCGCCACGGTCGGCTTGTTCGGGTTGGGGGCACCGAGGTTGGCGAGCGCCTCAGCGGGGGAGTCTCGCACCGACACAGCAGCAACGCAGAGAAAGGAAGACGCCGTGACGACATGGTTGATCACCGGCTGTTCAAGCGGCCTGGGTCGCGCGTTCGCGCGCGCTGTCCTCGGCCGCGGCCACAATGTGGTCGCGACCGCTCGCAGCGCTGAGGGTGTCCAGGACCTCGCCGGTGCCGACCCTGACCGCGTGCTTGCGCTCGAGCTTGACGTCACAGAGCAGGCGCAGATAACCGAAACGGTTCGCGCTGCCGAGGCGCGTTTCGGGAGCATCGACGTGCTGATTAATAACGCCGGGTACGGCTACCGGGCCGCCGTGGAGGAGGGCGATCCTGACGACGTCGCGCGCCTGTTTGCGACCAACTTCTTCGGGCCGGTCTCAATCATCCAAGCCGTCCTGCCCGGTATGCGCGCCCGCAGGCAGGGAACGATCGTCAACGTCTCCTCCATCGCCGCGCGAACCTCCCCGCCCGGCTCGGGTTATTACGCGGCGAGCAAAGCGGCGTTGGAAGCCATGACCGCCTCGCTGCGCACGGAACTCGAGCCGCTCGGGATGACCGCGATGATCGTCGAGCCCGGCGCGTTTCGCACCGACTTCTCCGGCCGTTCGCTCACCCAGTCAGACACGGTCATCGACGACTACGCCGCTACCGCCGGCGCGCGCCGCAAGGAACGCGACACCACCCACGGAACGCAGCCGGGCGACCCCGCCAAGGCCGCCGAAGCCCTGATCTCCGCAGTCGAGAGCTCCCAACCGCCGCTGATGCTCGTCCTCGGCCCCGACGCGCTTGAACGGCTTCGCACGTCGCTTGACGCGCTCACCGCCGACCTCGACGCCTGGGAACAGACCACCACGAGCACCAGCTTCAGCCCGTGACCAAGAACTGACCGACAGTCACCAGCTCGCAGCGTCGAGGGCGAGCACCGACCGACCACGGGATGCCGTGGTGCGCACCAAGACATGCTGGGTCGGCGGCTTGACGTCTCAGCCACCAACGCTGAGCGCGACGAGGCAAGCGGCTTCCCGACTGTCGGTCCGCGTAGTGTTGCGGGGATCGGCCACGATTCTTGGCCGGCCGTGCCCCGGACATCGTCCGCCGTCCACCCGGCGTCTCGGGCGAGCTGCTCCGCGATCTCTCGCCATCCAGCAGGCACAGCCAACGTGAGGACGACCTTGCGGGAGCCCTTGTGCGGATAGTCGTCCCAGGCGCGAGGCTTTCCAGGACCCCGGGTGTTGCCCGACGGAGCGGACCGCTAGCTCAGCACGAAGCCGAGCCGCTCGGCCGTGATCGCCTCGAGCGCGTCGCGCAATGCCGCCACGCGCTCCTCGCCGATCCGCGCGCCCCACTCGCGCTCGATCTCGGCGATCAGCTCGAAGCCGAGGGTCTGGGCCTGGTGGCCGCGCTCGGTCAAGCGGATGATCTTGGCCCGGCCGTCGGCCGGGTCCGGGACGCGCTCGACGTAGCCGCGCTGCTCGAGGTCGGTGGTGACCTCGCCCACCGACTGCTTGGTCATGCGGGCGCGCTCGGCTAGCTCGGTCAGCCGCGAGCCCGCCGGATCGATGTTGCCGAACACGCAGCCGTGGGCGACGCGGATGTCCGAAAACTCGGTGTCGGCCAGGTGGGCGGCGAGCTCATCGACGAACTGGTCCAGCGCCGTGTTGAGGAGGCGGATGAACGGTGTCTGTGGCGAGTTTGTGAAATCACTGGACATTTAGTCAGGACTCCTGATAAGGTCTCCGAACAATCAGGTCACCTTACAAGGCTTCCTGACAAAACCTTAGCACCTTCACGGGGAGGAATCCAATGGCTAGAAAATGGTGGACCCTACTGGCGGTAAGCGTCGCGACCTTCATGCTCCTGCTGGACATCACGGTCGTGAACACGGCGCTGCCGTCAATTCAGAAAGACCTGTCGGCGAGCTTCACGAACCTCCAGTGGGTGATTGACGCCTACACCCTGACGCTGGCCGCGGCGGTCCTGACCGCGGGTTCGATCGCGGACCGGATCGGGCGCCGAGCGATATTCGCCGGTGGCCTGGTGATCTTCTCGCTGGCATCGCTCACGGCGGGCCTCGCGTCCGATGCGACGGTCCTCAACATTTCGAGGGCCGTGCAGGGCATCGGCGGCGCCGCGATGTTTGCCGTGTCGCTGGCCCTGGTCGCCCAAGAGTTCGCCGCCGGCCGGGAGCGAGCGACGGCGATGGGCGTGTATGGCGCCGTGATCGGCGCCGCGGTGGCCGTCGGCCCGCTGGTCGGCGGGATAGTCACCGACGCGCTGGGTTGGCGCTGGGTGTTCTTCCTCAACGTCCCGATCGGCATCGCGGCGCTGGCCGTGACCTTCGCCAGGCTGCGCGAGTCGCGCGACCCCAACGCCACACGGGTCGATTGGCTGGGTCTGGTGACCTTCTCCAGCGCCCTGTTCCTGCTCGTCCTCGGCCTGCTACGCGGCAACGACGACGGCTGGGGCAGCACCACGATCGTCTCGATGTTCGCCGGCTCGGCCGTGATGCTCGGCGCCTTCGCCGCCGTGGAGCGGCGAGTGGCCGAGCCGATGCTCCCGCTCGGCCTGTTCCGCAGCCGCGCCTTCACCGGCGTGCAGCTGGCCGCCTTCGCGGTCTCGGCCTCGCTGTTCGCGCTGTTTCTGTATCTGACCCTGTACCTGCAGAACTACCTGGGCTACTCGCCCCTGCAGGCCGGCCTGCGCTACCTGCCGATCACCCTGGTCCCGTTCCTGGTGGCCCCGCTCGCGGTGGCATTGATGGGCCGCGTGCAAGCCCGCGTCCTGATGGCGATCTCACTGGTGGCCGTGGGCGCCGGGCTGCTGCTGATGTCCGGCCTCACCGCCAGCTCCGGCTGGACGGCACTACTGCCGGGCTTCATCGTGGCCGGGATCGGGATTGGCCTGCTCAACCCGGTCATCGCCGACGTCGCCCTGAGCGTGGTACCCACGGAGCGCAGCGGCATGGCGGCGGGCATCAATGACACCTTCCGCCAGGTCGGCGTGGCGGTGGGCGTGGCCGTCTGGGGCGCGGTCTTCCTCGGCCGCGGCGCCAGCAAGATCTCCAGCCTGACCGCCGGCACGCCGGCTGGCACCGGTAGTCACCCGCGCCAGCTGCTCGAGGCGGCGTCGGACGGACGGCTGGGCTCGGCGCTGAGCGCGGTGCCGCACGGAGCCCGCGGCCTGGTGGCCAGCGCCACCCGCGACGGCTTCCTGTCCGGACTGAACTCGATCCTGCTGATCGGTGCCCTGGTGGCCCTCGCCGGCGCCGCGCTTGCCCTGTGGCTGGTGCGCGAGAACCAGATCGAGCGTGATCAGCCCGAGGTCCTGGCCACCGCCGAGGGCGCTTTCGAGCCACGCGAGCTCGAGCTGGCGGCCTGAGCTCACCACGCCGTCCGCGGATGGGTCTGCGGGATGGGTCTGCGGCGCCAGCGCTCGGCAGGTTACGAGCGCCGGCGCCGCGGGTCGTCCCGCCGCCGGGTCCGGGAGGTCAGTGCGCGGCGCGCACCTCCTGCTTGACATCGTCGAGGACCGCCATGTCCTGATCGTCGAGCCCGAGGCCGCCGGCGGCCAGGTTCTCCTCCAGATGGGCGACCGAGGTCGTGCCCGAGATCAGCAGCATCCGGTCATAGCGGGCCAGCAGCCACACCAGTGCGACCTGGGACGGAGTCACCCCATGCTTGTCGGCCACCGAACTCACCGCCGGGTCGCCGGCCAGCTTCGGCGGACTACCCCGTGAAGGCCGACCCAAGCGGGAAGAAGGGCACGAAGGCGATCTCCCGTTCGCCGCAGAATTCGACGATATCCTCGTGGGTGCGGTCAAGCACGCTGCAGCCGTTCTGCACCTCGCCGAGGTCGACCAGCCCGAGCTCCCGCTCGACGCGCCCCAGGGTCACGTTGCCAGAAGCGCCGCCGCTGACGCGCTTTGCTCGTCCCGACACCGCTGAGCTGACGATCGAGTTGGCGACCAAGCGCAGCTGCGCAAGCCTGCGATGCTAGCCGTGGCCGAGCAAGCAGACGCTCGGACCGGCGATCGGCCAGCGCGTTCCCTCCATCGCCACGGCAGGGACAAGACCAAGACTGCCGCATGCCGTCGACAGGCAGTCACGCGCACGAGTCGACGTCGCACAAGCCGATCCACAACCGGACGCTTGGCAGCCGCCGCCGGTGTCTCACACGGAACGCTCTACGAACATCGTCGCATGCGGCTCTCCGGCCCCGCTTGTGGCGCGAATAGGAGGAAGGTGTTCCAGCGGCTCGAGACCTGTAACGCCGCCGGGGCGGTAATCGGCGCCAGGGTCGTCGCGACTAGTCGCCGCCGGCAGCGGTCGTGTGTCTCGATCGGTCCTCGTGACGGCGTTGGCGATGAAGCGGACGCGGCGGGCCACAAGCGCGGCATCCGCTGTGGTACAGCCACGCGGGGGGACGCCCAGGAGGTGGCCTGAATGTTGATCACTTGATGAACGTGCTTCGCCATCTTCACGCGGCTGGCCTGTAGTCGTGATGGCGCGCCCGCCGTGGCGTGGCCTGGCGTTAGCGAAGCCAGACCTGGTCGGCGAGAAAGCCCCAGACCGGGTTGAACTGGTAGTTGCGCAGGCGCGGCGAGACCAGTTCGACTGCGTGCAGGTCGACCGTCGGCGCCCATGCGGCCTGATCGGTCAGCCGGTGATCCACCGCGGTCCAGCTGGCGTCCGCCCGTTCTGGGCTCTGGAGCTCGAGCAGGCTTGCCTCGCGCATCTGGCGGTCGAGGGGGTGGTCGCAGTAGTAGCCATTGCTGAGCCCGCCCCCACAGCCGAAGAACCGGGGAAGGTATGAGGCCGGGTCCGGGTATTCGGCCGACCAGTCGCCGTCGACCGAGAGCTGGAAGCGCCGGCGCATCGGCATGCTGATCTGGCTGAATGGCGCGAGATGGAGGTGGGTGCGGTAGCCGAGCGAGCGCAGAACGGAGGCTACGTAGGCGGGTTCTTGGCGCGGAATCGCCACCTCGTCCTTCGTCCCCCACACATCGACGCGTTCACCGCGCGTGCCCGACGCGGCGACGAGCTGTCTCGCTCGATTCAGATCGGGCGCGGTCCAGGCTCCGTCGGAGCGAGGATCGAGCGTGTACGGGCAGTAGCGGCGATATCCGGGAATGCCGGGCGCAAGCGCTTGACAGGTCGGGGCCGCGACGGTCGGCCCGCCGTACATCTCGACGATCCGGTGGCGGTCCAGTGCGAGGTTGAGCGCGCGCCGGACGCGGACGTCTGTGAAGGGGGCGACATGCGTGTTCAGCGGCAGGAACTCGACGATCAGGGAAGGGTTTGAGTGCAGCAGCGCCGGGTGGCGGAGCCCGAGCTCTCGGAGTTCGGCGGGAGGGATCAGGTCAAACGTCCAGTCGGCCTTCCCCGCGATGATCGATGCGACCGTGGATGCGTGCGACGGTGAGTAGCCGACGACGATCGCGTCGGGATTCCCGTCGGGTTGCGCGGCGTGTGACCACTCGTGGAAGAAGGGATTGCGCGCAAAGCGGATCCCGCTGGAGCTGACGGACACGATCCGGTAGGGACCGGTTCCGGGAACTGGGCGCGCGCCGGCGACCTTGTCCGGGGTACCGCGCGGGATCGGCGCCGCGTACGCGTACTCGGTCAGCTTGAACAGGAAGTCGGGATCGGACGCGGTCAGGTGGATCGTGATCGTGCCGCTGCTGTCGTCCGTGACGACGCCCCGGGACAGAGAGCACGTTCGCGGCTGGCGCAGACACGCGTGAGCGCCGACGATCTTGGAGAACAGCTCGACGAACGGCGAGCCGTCGCGGAGGTCGCGCTCGAACGCGCGGCGGAAGTCCGCGGCTCGCACCAATCGTCCATCTGAGTAGTGGATGCCGGGCCGGAGGTGGAACGTGTATGTGCGTCCGTCATTCGACGGGGCGGGGATCTGCAGCGCCAGATCCGGCACCAGCCGCAGGCCGGCGGGGCCGGCGGCTCGCTCAAACGTGACCAGTGAGTCATAGGCGAGGCCTACGGACTCCGGCGGATTCGCCCCGGCGTAGAACGCGGGATCGATCGCCTGGCCGCGTTGGGTGGTCAGCAGCTTGAGCGTCCCGCCGCGATGCGTCTGGCCCAGTGCGGCATCTCCCACCCACAGCCGGCCGTTCGCGATCGCGAGTGATCCAGGCCTGCCGCCGACAGAGGCCGCCGCGGTGGCCACGTTACGGCGTGGATCGATCCGCGAGACGCTGCCTGAGTACTGGTTGGCGGCCCAGACGTCCTGCCCGCCGATCGCCAGCGCGGAGGGACCGCTTCCGACCGGGATCGTGGCGACGACCGACACCGTCTCGGGATCAATTCGCGAGACCGTGCCGTCGAGACTGTTGGCGACCCACACGGCCCCGAGTCCGAAAGTCACCTCCGCCGGGCCGTTGCCGACATGAACGGTGTCGAGCGTCTGGCCCGAGGTCGGGTCTATCTCCTCGACCGTGCCGGAGTCATAGCTGGCGATCCAGATCGCCCCGGCGCCCACTGCCAGCGAGCCCGGCCGGATATCGAGCGACACAGTTCGCGTGACCGATCCGCTCGACGGGTCGATCTCGAGCAGCGCCTGATCCGTTGAGTCTGCGACCCACAGCCGGCCACCGCTGAATGCCAGCGCGACCGGATTCGCTCCGTGAAGCTGGATCGTCTGGGTGGTCTCGTCCGTGGCCGGATCGATCCTGGCGATCGTCGCGCCGAGCGTGCTCGCGACCCAGATCGCGCCACCACCGCTGACGATGTCACCCGGCTCGCCGCTGACGGGTATGTGATCGACGGCAGCCCCGGACTTCGGATCGACCTGGGCGACGTCCTCGGCGCTTGGATTTGCCACCCAGAGCGAACCGTCGCCGGCCGTCACGGCCCCTGGCGAAGCTGCGAGCTGGTACGCAGCCAGCGGCTTGGCGGAGTCGACGCTGACGGCGACGAGCCGGTCGGTGTCTCCGGTCAAGCGCAGCGCAGCGGGGCGGTCGGCCAGCGCGAGCAATCCGACGCTGATGAGTCCCGCGAGCGCGAGCCCTGCCGCGAGCGCGGAGAGCCGCCGACGGCGGTGCGGCTGGTGCTCGGCGCGTCTGGCCCGGGCCCGACCGAGAGCCGGATCCTGTTGGAGAATCCGCTGCTCCAGCTCACGGAGCGCCGGTCCCGGCTCCAGCCCGAGCTGCTCGCTAAGCCGGCGGCGGGCGCTCTGAACGATCGCGAGGGCGTCGGCTTGCCGGCCCGCGCGATAAAGCGCACGCATCAGCTGCTCGATCAATCGCTCTCGGAGCGGGTGCTCTCGCACCAGGCGCTGCAGCTCCGGGACCACCTCGGGGCCCTGACCCGCCGCGAGCTCGGCCTCGATCCGCCGCTCGAGGACGAGCAGCCGGCGCTCTTCGAGCTCCTCCGCGGCGCCATTGGCGAACGGTTCGTAGAGGATGTCGGCGAGCGCCGGCCCCCGCCAGACGTCCAGCGCGTCGCCGAAGCATCCCTCGCTCGCCAGCTGCTCGAAACGATCGAGATCGAGCGCCCCGGGCTCGACCATCAACGTGTAGCCGGACGATTCGCGGATCAGTCGTTCGGCACCGAGCAACTTGCGAATCCGCGAGATGTACGTGTCGAGCGTCGCGTTCGCGCGCGCTGGTGGCTGCTCTGCCCACAGCGCGTCGATCAGGCGGTCACGCCCGACCGGCTGGTTGGCATGAAGCAGCAGAAATGCGAGCAGCGCACGCTGCTTGGGACCCCCCAACGGCAGGCTCTCGCCATCGCGGCGCACCTCGATTGCCCCCAGCAACCCGAACTGCATGCGGCCATCAAACCACCGCTGCTAGGTGATTGCGAGGTTTCTGCAAGCCAGCCCGCCGACTCTGGGCGCCATGTGCAAGAGCCCACAGATCATCGGAGCCATTTGGCTCGCAGCGCTGGCAGCCGGATCGGCCGGCTGCGGCACGTCGCACTCGCGCAGCAGCACAACTCCCCCCGCGACCCCATCGAGAACGAGTTCCGTGGCCAAGGCAACGGACGTCCCGCCAGCGGCGAAGCCGTTCAACCTCGCGTCGACGCTCGACGGCAAGACCGTGCTGCCACATCGGATCCATTGGCTCGCGCAGCCGGCGCTGCCCGCCTCGAAGGTGAAAGAGGTCGACTTCCTGATCGACGGCCGCCTCGCCTGGGTCGAGCACGGCGCACCGTACAGCTATGCCGATGACGGCGGGTACCTCGTCACCAGCTTCCTCGCTCCCGGCAGGCACCACTTCACCGTTCGCGCGATCCCGGTCACCGGTCAGCCTGCGACCGACACCGTCACCGCACGCGTGCTGCCCGCCCCCGTCGTGCCCGCCGCGCTCGCCGGCACCTGGCAGCGAACGATCTCAGACACGTCTGGCCAGCCCGCCCCGAACACCGCCGGCAACCCGACCGGCACCCTGGACCCACCAGGCACCTACAAGCTCACCTTCGACCGGCGCTGGATCCACGACGAGTTTCCCTGCACGAATTCCCCCTGCACCTTCCAGAGCTCAACAGGCGCCGGGACCGAGTTCGATTCTGACTGGGACCCCGGGCCGACGACGTTCCATGTCCAGGGCGAAGTCACCTTCAAGATGTTCCAGGACACCGACCGCCTTGCCGGGTGGTGGTGTCAGACGGGCGGCCCGCCGGCCACCTACACCTGGTCCATCAGCGAGAACACGCTCAAGCTTGCACCCGTCCGCGGCCACGACCCCTGTGCAATCCGCGGCTTTATCTGGAGCGGCACCTGGACGAGAGCCGCGTGAACAGCCCGTCAGAGCGTCAGGTGTCATCGGTCCAGACCCCCGTCGGGGTCGCGATCCTGCTCGCGTTCGCGGCGCTCGCCAGGTCGCTCGCGCCTGCACGCGCCGATCCGCTCGACCCGAGCTCAGCGCCCGGCGCTTCGCATCCCGCGACGATGTTCGGGCACACTGTCCCTGACTTTGACGCCCGCATCGAGCGGGGGAACTCCGGCCGTCGCAGCCCTCGGGCGCGCAACCCGGGCCGCGCCGCAGAAGCACCGCCATCGCAAACCCCCTCTCGTGTGCGCATCCGCAGTAGGTCGACTTCAAACTCCGCGAACGTCGCCAGGATGTTGAAGAAGCACTTGCCCATCGGGTCGGGCGAGTCATACACCGAGCCTCCCAACGACAGCCGCACCCGCGGGCAGCCAGCGAGTCCCCGATCGCTCGAGCATCCGGGACCGAGCGAGCCAGACGGTCGAGCTTGGGCACGACCAGCGTGTCCCCCTCACGCACTGCCGCCAGCGCGCTGTTCAGACCAGGACGAGGCCGGTTGCGGTCGGTCAGGCCATGATCGAGGTGGGTCCGATCGTCCGCCACGTCAAGACCCCGCAGGATTTAGCGCTGCGCCGTGAGATCCTGGCGCTCGGTCGAGCAACGGGCGTAACCGATGAGGATTCCCGGCTGGAGCGCTGACTCTGACTCTTGGAGCAGCCTGGGCACCGAGGAGCTCAAGCTCCGTATCCAAGAGCTCATCAGTCGTGAGCAAGAGGTCTCCGACACTCGCCACGTGCTCCACGCGCAAATCGATGCCCTGCGCGGCGAACTCGTTGACCGACTTCGCCTCGAAGGCAAGGACGTCATCTTCGGCCCCGACACCCTCGGCCCCGGAACGTCCGGCGTTCGTGAGCCCATAGCCCCTCGTCCCCACCAAGGCGCTGACGGGATCGCGCTACCGGAGCCGCGGGACGCGGATGTCGAGCCCAACAGATGATCGCTCAGGATTCACCAACCGCCGGGTTCGCTGACCAGGCCCGGGTGTCAGAGGGGAACGCTGATCGGACGCGGGCCAGCGCTGCTCGCCGATCGGACCGGCAGCTCACGCACTGAGAGCAGCTAGTCCGCCTACGCTTGGCGCGGGCGGAAAGCGGACCCGCGGGTGGACGAAAGCGCTGCTGGAGTGCAAAATCCACTTCGGCGACCGGCTGCCCGACTAACGCCCAGACAGAAAGTCGGACGCCCTCCAGGGCCAGCCAATCGCGCCAGCCGACCCTGCGTTTGGCCGACTTCGGCCTGATCTGCAGTTCGGCAGTTGCGGGGACGACCGGCGAGGGCCGTCCGCGGACGGTGTGGATGATTCCGCGCTGTCGATCCCCTGGCTCGTGATGCCGCGGTTGGCATGTCCTAGTTGCCGCTGGATCACCACCGGCGGAACGCCTTGGTGTGCCAGCTGCTCGCGGCGGCCGATGCCTCCCAATGTGGAAGCTATGCCCCTTTACCGTTGGCGGGCCTAAGAGTGCCCAGGTTTCGGCGGGAAAAAATCTCACACGGTTCAAGGATTATGCGATACGGTGAGCTTTGGCCTTTAAGCGTCAAGTCAAGACGAGTTGGGGGCAGCTTGGGGCGTCGTCGATTTCTTTGGTTAGTAGCGGTTGCGGTCCTGCTGGCTACCGCAACGTTCCCAGCGGTGGCGGGGGCGGCTAGCGCGCCGGTAAATACTTCACTGCCGACTACTTCGGGGACGGCCCAAGACGGCAAGACGCTCACCGGGAGTCCGGGTAGCTGGAGCGGGTCCCCGTCACCGAGCTACTCCTACACGTGGCTTGGCTGCGACAACACCGGATCTAACTGCACCCAGATCACCGGCGCGACCTCCAAGACGTACAAGCTGACGCACGCAGACGTCGGGAGGACTGTCCGTGTACTCGTGACAGCTAAGAACTCGGCGGGCAGTGCCTCGGCGACCTCGGCGCAGACCGCCGTCGTCGTCGCCGCTCCGCCGCTCGATCTGTCCGGGCCGACGATCTCCGGCACCCTGCAGGATGGGCAGACCCTTACGGCCGGCCCGGGCAGCTGGAGCGGGACCCCGCCCCTGACCTACACCTACCGATGGCGGCGCTGCGACAGCACGGGAGCCAGCTGTGTCGCGATCACCGGCGCGACCTTGATCACCTATCTCGTCGCAAGCGCCGACGTCGGCCACACCTTGCGCGTCTACGTCACGGCCACCAACACGGTGGGCAGCAGTTCGGCGAGCTCCGTCGCCACCGCCGTCGTCACGGCCGCGCCGCCGGCCAATACCGCGGCGCCGACGATCTCCGGTACCACCAACGATGGCCAAACGCTGACCGCTGGCCCGGGCAGCTGGAGCGGGACCCCGCCCCTGAGCTACACCTACCAGTGGCAGCGCTGCGACGCGGGCGGTGGCTCCTGCCAGAACGTGGCAGGAGCCACCAGCCCCACGTATGCCCTCGGCCCGGCTGACGTCAGCTCTAGGCTGCGCGTCTCGGTGAGCGCCGCCAACGCAGCGGGCTCGGCGTCGGCGGTATCCGGGGTCACAGGCGTGATCGGGTCGGCAGCGACGCACGACCCGGTCGTCGTTGTGGTGGGGGACATCGCCTGTCCTGCGGGTGATACGACCCACGCGTGTCGGCAGCAGCAGACGGCCAGCGTCGCCGCCAGCCAGAGCCCTGACGACGTCCTCGTGCTCGGCGACAACCAGTACAACTCGGGTACGTTCAGCGAGTATCAGAGCGCTGGCGCCTATAACGCCACTTGGGGAGTGTTCGGCCCGATCGTGCATCCCGTTCCCGGCAATCACGAATACGGCACATCCGGCGCGGCGGGTTACTTCCAGTACTTCGGTTCAGCGGTCGCTAACCCCGATAACACCCCCCACGGCTATTACTCGTTCAATATCGGCACCTGGCACGTCGACGCGCTCAACTCCAACTGCACGGACTCCGGCTGCTCGGACCCCCTCCCGGGCAGCACAACATCGGCGCAGACATCATGGCTGCAGTCCGACCTCGCGGCGAACCGGAGCGCATGCGTGCTCGCGATGTGGCATCACCCGCTGTTCTCCGACGGCTGGACACTCGGCAGCCCGGGGGTGGCGCCGTTGTGGAGCGCCCTCTACAACGCCCACGCCGACCTCGTGCTGGGCGGCCACGACCACCTCTACGAGCGTTACGCGCAGCTGGATCCCTCCGGGGCCGCGACGGCCAACGGCATTCGCGAGTTCGTCGTGGGAACCGGGGGCGAGAGCCTCAACGGGCTCGGCTCGAGCAACCCGAACCTGCAGGCCTCTGACACGCACGATTTCGGCGTCCTGGTGCTGACGCTTCACCCCACAAGCTACGACTACAAGTTCATAAGCACGAGTGGGACCGTGAAGGACAGCGGCACGGGCGTTGCCTGCCACGGCCCCGGGACCAGCGGAGCTGCAATCGCCCGCGCCGCCCGTGGCACGGGCGGCAGCGGAACTGCAAGCGCCTACGTCGCCCGTGGCACGCGCGCGCCACGCGCCCCGGGCCTCAGCGGGCCGCCGCTCGTGTTCGACGCCCACCCGCTCCATTCATCGCTGACCGCGGTGCTACGCCAGGGGCTCCCGGTGGAGATCCACGCCTCCCGCGGCGTCGACGTCAAAGTGACGGTGTCGGCGCGTCATGGACACCATCTGCAGCGGATCGCCTCGTTCTATGAGACTGAGTCTGAGATCCCCAAGCCGTACAGCAGGATCCTCCTGCGCCTCCCCGCGGCCCGGATGGAAGGCGTGAGCCACGTCACGCTGGTCCTGAGGTTCGCAGCCCTTGACTCGGCCCGCCATCACCGGGTGGTGACGAGGATCGTTCCGCTCAAGCGGCGCTGAGGGTTTGGACGCCCGCCCAGGAACGCTGGCGACGGTTCGACGGCCACGAGCTCATCACCGAGGTGGCTCGCCGCCGCGAACTTCAAGGACGGCATCAAAGTCACGAACGACGACACGACGACGGACGAGAGGGTCGCCGCCTCGCGAGCAGTAACGCCTTTGGCCAGCTCGTCCTGTGCGAGCGTCCTGCGTCCGGAGCCAACCACCAGCGGACGCCTCGAGGGTCGGACGACACCACTTGCGGGTCTCGCCCAACGAGGCCAGCCGGCGATCAGGCCGTTCGCAGGGCGCGGATCAGGACGCCGGGATGACGAGCCAGCTTCGGGCCGAGCATGAGAGCAAAGAGCGTGAGCGCCAACCACGGCCGTAGATGCGGACCGATGCGGCGTATACGCCCGGCGGCGTCTAACTCTAGGGTCATCGCGTCGCCCAGCGTCAACGGTCCGATCCGACAATCGCCGACCACGACCCGCGCGTCGCCGACGGCAAGCTCCCGGTTCCAGCGCAGTTCCGTGACCGTGCCGTACACCGCGCCAAGGAGGATCCGCAGATCATCTCGCCCCCGAAACACCATGTGGCCCGACAGCGGCGAGATCAATTCGGCGTCCTCAGCCAACGTCTGCGTCAACGCGTCAATGTCGTTGTGCTCGGAGGCGGCGCGAAAGCGGGCGACAGCATCCATACCACGGATGGTCCCACAGCGACTGCCGCGACCGCAGGTTGCTGTGCCCTCCGGGGCGGTCGTATGACGAGGCCGGCTTGGCACACGGAACCCTCACCGGACCCCGTCAGCCGCGCACGGGAGCGGCAGGGGCCGCGTCTGGGCTCGGAGAAACGACCCATCAAGCCCCAGACTCAGTCTTACGCACCATCGTTCGGCGCACGTTCGGCGGACGCCGCCGGCGTCTCACAGGGGAACGCTCACCGGACAGTCGGCGATGTCCACGCTGGCAGCGTCAGGTCCTAGCTTTTGGTCAGCCGGAAGACAGGATGATCCGGTGCGACCCGACGCAGCTCCTCATCCGATGACTCGGGACCGACCCCGGCGAAGAACACGCCAACCTCGAATTTCCACTTCTTCAAATAGGCCCGTAGCAGCGGCGGCTTGTCGTCGTCGGCGACCTCGACCGCCGTAAACGGCTCTGTCCGCCGGCCGACACGGAGCCTCCCTTGGTTGCTCGCGCGCAGGTTCTTCACCCACTGGGTATGACCGCGCGGGGAGACGAGGTAGTCGCTGTCGACATAGCAGAGCAGGTTCACTGGGGTCTGCCGCCATTCGCCTGACTTTCGGCCCTTGACCTCGAGCACGCGGGAGCCGTACACGCTGACCCCGACGCGCGTGAGCGCGGCTACCAGCCGGTTAAAGACATTGGTCGTGAACCATCCAGGACGCTGGTAGTGCTCGGGCAACCAGACCATTCTGCCAGCACTGCCGCCACCGTCCTGCTCCCGCGCGTCTCGCGGTAGACGCTGTGAGCCACGAGTCGGCGCATCCGCTGGGGAACGCTCAGCGGACGTGGGCGAGGCCGGTGAGCTCCGATGCCCGCTGGCCTCGCCTCGTCGTACATACAATGGTGGCTATGTGCCGCCTCGGTGTTGCCCCGCGCCTGCTGTTGGGCTCGGGCTGGCGAGTACCTCAGATCTGACGCTTCCGAGCGAGCGTCAGATAGCCCCGTCCGTCCGACGGCTTCAGCGGCCGTCGACTTGCGTCCATCTGCTGGCGCTTCCCGAGGAGACCGCCCACCGTGAGCTCATCTGCCCCGCCTGACCCTATCGACGATCCGGCTGCGCTCGCAGTCGGGCGCGAGACACCTCCGAGAGGAGGAGGCATGCGGTTCGGCCTGTTCGGCGGCGCCCAGGCGCGCTGGGGGGACGGCGATCCGGCGCAGGGCTTCCGGGCCTACGTCGATACGTGCGTCGAGGCCGAGGCGCTGGGATTCGATTCGAGCTTCCTGGTCGAGCATCACTTCAGCGACATCGGGCAGGTCTCGGCCTCACTCGACCTGCTTGCATGGGTCGCCGCGCGCACGACAACGATGCGGCTGGGGACGGCGGTCATCGTCCTGCCCTGGCACGATCCGGTGCTGCTCGCCGAGCGGGCGGCGACACTCGATCTGATGTCCGGCGGCCGTCTGGACTTCGGCGTCGGCAAGGGCTATCGCCACTCCGAGTTCGCCGGCTTCTGCATGCCCTACCAAGAAGCGCAGGGACGGTTCGAGGAGGCGCTGCAGGTCATCATCAAGGCCTGGACATCCAACGCGCGGTTCTCACACAACGGCAACTTCTGGCAGTACGACGACATCATCGTTAAGCCTCCTCCTTCGCAAAAGCCGCATCCGCCCGTGTGGATCGCCGCTGGCAAAGCGGATTCGATACGCAGCGTCGCCGCACGCGGCTGCAAACTGCTGCTTGACCAGTTTGCATCAGCTGAAACCGTTGGCGAGCGGCTCGCGCTATTCAGAGCCGAGTGCGAGGCGCGCGGGCGCACATTCGACCCTATGGACGTCGCGGTCGCACGTAATCTCTACGTCGCCCGCGACGCTGACGATGCGCAGACGGCGCTCGCGCGGCTAGCGCGAGCGCATGCTGGCATGGTCGCTCTATCCCAGCATCCCGACGGGCGCAATCAATCGCACATCACGGCCTATGCCGGCACGCGAGGCGCGACAGAAGCGAGCGCACTGTACGGCACGCCCGACCAGATCGCCGCCGCACTCGAGGCCTTGCGCGCGGTCGGCGTCCAACACGTCCTGCTTCACGGTGCAGAGTCCACCACGCAGATCATCCGACGGTTCTCCACCGAGATCATGCCAGCATTTACTCGCCCTCATTGAAGGATCGCTGACCGGACGACCGACCCGGCGGTGGAGGACATCCGATATTGACCGGCACGGCGTCTCGCATCCCACGCTGAGCCGAGGATTCCAACCAGGCCAGACGAAGCGCAATGCGGGCGCGGACTCCGGGAGCGGTTCGCATCGGAGCAGCGGCACCTCGAGACGGTCTAACTGTACGTCGCGACGTTCCTGGGCTAAGAGAAACGTGACCCACAGGACAAGTGGCCGACAGCGGCCTCGGTGGGCTCAAGTCGACTGGAGGGGACCTCCAGTTATTCGGGAGCAGGCTGCGCCGAGCCGGCCTCGTCGAAGTAGTCGACCCACACCGATGACATGTCGATGCCATCCGCTTCCATCGCCGCCTGCGTCTCGGCCGACGTCCATGCCGCCTGCGCCTCCTCGCGCGTGTCGAACCTCTCCTCCACCATGATGAGGCTCGGATCGTCCTGTGCGCGCAACGCACGGAAGCTGCGTAGGCCAGGCGTGACCTTCACGGCGTAGTCATATCCCCTCCGCCAGGCGTCGTAGTCGGCCACCTTGAAATGGCAGAGCACGGTGGTCATGCAATCCCCCCCTGTTCGGTCGCCGCCCACGCTAACAGTGCCGAACCGCCAGAGCAAAGTCCTTGAAGCTGCCCGCGGCCGCCCGGAACCACGTGCCGCGCACTCTCGCTTCGAGACAGCAGACGCGTTTACGGCAGGCTGCTCTCCGGCCAACTGGCCGTCCAAGACGATCGGTCCCGGGATCGCCTGGAGGGTGGTGGGATCGGCAAATCCGGCCGGCAGCGGTCTCAGATGCGGATCGACCACCGGACGTTTTCAACCGGTCGCCGAGGCCGTTGCGCGCCGGCAGGCGAAGCTTGTCTCACCAGCCAACGATCATCGGACGCTCCAGCGATCGTTGAGACCGCCGGACGTCGACGCCCTGACCCTCTCACCAACTAACGCTGAGCGGACATCTCCACGGCATAGCTAGGAGCGGAGCGGGCTGACGTCAATCCAGATTTACGAATCGGAGCACGCGAGTGGCAGCCTCGGCGGGGGCGACGCCGGTGTCGATGCGAAGACAGTCCCGGGGTGGCTGGTACCTGCTCTGAATCCCGTCGACCACGTTGCGCCAGAACTGCTCTCCTTCTGAACGGCGGGCGAGCCTACGATCATGCTCGCCACGATCTGAGAGCACGCACTCCACCTGCACAAAGGCCGCGTGGTGCGCTACTGCCAGTCCGCGCAGTCTCGCGCGTAGCGGTGTCTCAGCGACCGCCTCGACGATTACACAACGGTTGCTCGCCAGATGCTGGGCCACGCTGACTTCGAGGATCTGACCGGCCCTCCGCTGCGTACTGGCAAGCCTGCGGCCTGCCAACCTCCAGGCCAGTGTTTCGACGAGTCGCCGCAGCCGGCCGGAACCAAGGCTCAGCCGAGCAGCGTCGCGCGACACGCACACGGCCCTAAGACGGGGCACGAGTTCCTCCACGAGCGCCGACTTGCCCACGCCAGGCAGCCCGGAGACCAAGACCAGCAGGCGGCCAGTCGCACACGTCTCTCCCAACTCGACTGATTCACCGAAGACCGGGGACTGGTCGCTCCCACCCATTGCATGGTCATCGTCTCAGACCTCTCGCCTGCGACGGAACCGGCTGGGCTTGAGAGCCCGTCGGCCACGAGTCGAGCGGCTGGGGCCTTCAGCAGCTTCTACGCGCAGTCGGGCGTTATCTGAAGTCGGGAGCCGACGGTCAAGCAACTCAGGGATGAGCCGTCTCAAACGCCAACGCTCATCGCGATGGACCCATCGGCTCCGTTGAAGGAAGTGCTCCTAATGCGTGACACCGTTGCCGTGATGCCGGGGCCAGCTGATCCGCGCTCAGGCCTCGACGCGCAACGTTTCGGCTAAACCCGTCGGTCTGTGGCGTCGATACCTTTGATGTGCAGGCCGTGGCTGACTCGTTTGCGCCGAGGTTGGGCATCATGATCGAGCCGGATGTCTGGCTGCGCAGACGGCAGGTAACGACATGGCTTGCTCGGTTTCAGCGCGCTGTGGCCGTGGCTTGTGTGTTCTGGTCGTTCGTCTGCGCCGCGGCGGCGATGGCGCCCGGGTCGCGGCATAGCGAGGCTGGCGGTTTGGTGGCGGCAGGGTTTCTCCTGCTGTTCGCCGCCGGATGTGAGGCTCTGGGCCGTCGATACGCCCGACGGGGGCTGTTCATCTCGTCTGACGGGGTCGTCGTGCGCAATCTGCTGAGCACCCAGACGGTCGCGCTTGACGAGGCCGAGCAGTTCACGCCAGGGGTTCGGGGCGGGATGAGTGGGCCAAACCCGATGCTGAAGTGCCGGACGCGCGCAAGCGTCGGCGTTGGTGGGCTTGCCATCGCCGCGCTGAGCTGGCGCTACGACGCAGCGCTGCGCGATCTTGAGCCGGCCTGCGCGCAATTGACGGCGCTGCTTGACCACGTCAAGCAAGCGAGCTCCCCAGAGGCTGCGCCCTCCCCGGTGTGATCGCACGAGGTGATCGACAGCCCGGCTGTCCTTCGCCCGCAGCACCCTCTGTGTCGCAGTTCGTGTGGTCCAACGGGCGTTCGCCATCCGCGGTCGACGTCTGACTCGGGGACTATGTTCCTGAACGTGGTTGCGGCTCTAGGCCGGCTGGCGCACCTCCCTTCGCGGCTTGGCTCCTGGGGTGGGCCGCGACTGCGGTTTTAGTCGGCGTCGGGTGAACGCCGCTGCTCGAGGCGATGGTTGAGTAGCTCGGTGATCGCGCGGGTCTCGCCGTCCTCCCAGATGTTGCGCCACCCTTCGTTGACGCCTGCGAGCGGCCAGGCCTTGTGGTCGTGGGTGACTAGGTAGACGCGAGATCCGACGTGCGTGAAATGGTCGATTTCGTCCCAGCGCCAGCGGCGATACCCACAGGTCGTCCGGTTGGCGATGCCGTCCGCCGTTTCCGACACGCCGCCACTGCGGAGCTGCTGAACGCCTTGCCAGGCGGCAATGGCCGTTCCTCCGGCCGCGATCGCGAGGAACGCCAGCGATGCGTGCTCCGCGATGCCAAGTACCCACGCGAAGATGAGGACTGCAGCGAAGATCCACTGTGCGCGGACGATGACGTGGCGCACGGCATAGCGACGCTGCGCGGTCGGGTTCACCGCGGCGGGCTCGGTAGAGAGTGATGGGCCGGCCACCCAACGTGTATCGACCAGAGCGCCAGGAATCATGACGGCTCAGACGCACCGTCTAACGCCTGCCAAGTCTCCGTCGAGACCAACCGCGTGGTCTTAGATATCCATCCCCCACCGGAGGCCGGAGCGGACGATCCCGCCGTCTCACAAGCGGAAGGCTCACCGAACGTCCGCTGGTAGCCGGCGCAGCCGCCGGCTAGCAGCGGGAACAGTCGTCCCGGGCATGGTTGTCGGCTAGCGTGCCGAGTAAGCCGACGGTCCAGCGTGTCGGGCAGCCTCGCCAGGCGAACACAGTCACGAGCAGGAGCACGAGCGAGATCGGACCAACGGCAGCGGCGAGCACGATCGCGACGATCGCCGCGGTCAGGCCGACTGCGCCTCTGAAGAGATGCTCGCGTACCGAGCTGCTCGCAAGCGGCGAGCGCTGCCCACTGCCTGATTTGGGTTTGACCGTGCACTCTGTTGTCATCGCACCCTTGCATACGCGGCGAGGTTGTGCCCGGATCATGGGTTGCTCAGTCCGCGCCAGCGTCCCCGCGCCGGCGTCCGCGTACCAACGATCAAAAGTCGGGCGGGGCGTGCCCGACCTCGCGCCAGTTCTGGCGCGACATCCGGAATAGGACGTGTCGCTGCAGAGGGCCGTCGGGAACGGCCGGGTGGTCGAAATCGCCGACCGGATCATGGCTCATACCCAAGCGCTCCATGACGCGGATAGACCGGACGTTGACCGTCGCGGTGAAGGAGACGATCTCGTCGCAGTCGAGTCGTTCAAAGCCGAACGTCAGCGACGCGACGGCGGCTTCGGTCGCGTAGCCGTGGCCCCAGTAGCGACGGTCCAGCCGCCATTCGACCTCGATCGCCGGCGTGAAGTGTGCGTGAAAGCGGGGACGGTTGAGCCCGACAAAACCGATGAAGGGGGCGTGATCGGGCACCTCTACCGCCCATAAACCCCAGCCTTGCCGGGCGATCGTCTCCTGAACATGAGCCGCGAACTCGTCGCTCTGCGGCCTGGTCAGCGGCGCTGGGAAATACCGCATGACTTCAGGATCCGCGCTGAGCGCTGCGAAGTCAGCAAGATCCGCTTGCCGCCACTGCCTGAGCAGCAGACGCGGCGTCTCGAGCTGCGACATGGTGCGATCGTAGCCATCGTCTGCGCCGCGTTTCACGGTGGCCAAGGTCGCCGACGCGCCCAAATGGCCCCCGTGCGGCAGGGAGCGCTCAGCCACGCTCTGCCGCGGGAGCGACCGGGGTTGTGTGGTCGTGATGCGCGCCACTGAAATCGGGGATGATCGCCTCGTGCCCCGACGCCGGCGCCCCTATCGATGTCCACGTGTACGTCGAGGTCTCCGATCTGGACCGGGCGTTGGCCTTCTACGTCGGCGGCCTGGGACTACGCGAGCTCCGACGGTTCACGCCGCGCTGGGTCGAGCTCGCGGGAGCGCGTCCCTATCCATCTGCTCGCGCGGCCCGAGCCGGAGTTCAGGGCCGGCGCGGCGACGCTTCCGCGAGACTACCTCCGCCACTGGACGCCCGTACACCTTGACTTCGTCGTCGACAGCCTCCAGACGGCCGTTGCCCGCGCTGTGGCCGCAGGTGGTGTTCTGGACCGAGACATCGTCGATCACCGCTACTGGCGGATGGTCAACCTTGCCGACCCGTTCGGCAACGGCGTCGATCTGATCGAGTTCGCCGAAGGCGGGTACGAGGCGTTCGTATCGCGCGCCGACTGACCTACCGACAGGCGTCCATGACCAAGGGCATGTGAGACGCTCGCGCAACTACGGCTGCTATGCGCCTCGGCGCGCCCCCCCGCCACCGTCGCCGATTAGCGTCATAGCCGCTCTCACCTCGGGATTGCTGGGCGCCGACACCGATCCGACGTGCTTGACGGCGATGGTCGAAGGCGGGAGCATCAACGGAGGCGACCGGAAGGAGGGCCTATGGCCCGGATGATGGCGGATTGCCGCCGCTGGCCCAGCGAAGCAAACTGCTCCCTGGTGATCATCGGCGAGGAGGATGAGGTGGTGCAGGCCGCGGCCGAGCACGCCGCCTCCGTGCACGGGCACGACGACACCGAGGAGATGCGCGCGCAGCTGCGCGATTTCCTTGAGCCAGCGGACCAGTACACGCCTGAGCGGCAGGCCGAAGGAGCACTACCGAGCTGACGCGAAGTAACGGGGCGCGCTCACGCGCGCCCCGCATCGCGCGGAGAGCGGGCCGGTGAGCAGGCGGCTGGCCAGCCCATCATCGAGCTAGAGCCTGGTGTGCAGGCCGGCTGTGGCCGGGATCACGGGCGCTGGTCGCGAGTGGACGGTGTGGATGATCTCGGAGCTGTCGATCCCTGCAGATAGATCGATGTGACCCCCAGGTTGGCGTGTCCGAGTTGGCGCTGGATCACGACGAGCGGGACGCCTTCGTGCGCCATCTCGACAGCGTGGGCATGACGTAATTGATGAGGCGCGAACCGCCGCCTCACGCCCGCCCGGACCGCGGTACGCGCCAGCTGCTTGCGGGCCGAGGACTGGTCCCAATGTCGACCGGTGGTTGCGCCGCGGATCACACACAACAGCGCACCAACGGGTAACTCGCGCCGGATCGCCAGCCATGTCTCCACCTGCGACCAGGCCCAGCGATCCTTCCCGACCTCACGACGACGGCCACCCTTGCCGCGACGCACGAGCACCGCCCCGCGTGAGGCGTCGAGATCAGTCTCGGCGAGATCCAACGCTTCACCGATCCGCAGGCCTGCGCGCCACAAGATCACGATCAGCGCCCGCAGTCGGGCGCCCTCTGGGCCGGTGCCGGCCTCGCGCATGACGGCGATGATCTCCTCGACCGTGGGCGGGTCCGCCGGATAGCGCCGGCCTTTGTTTCGCGGAGCGCGACCTTGGTGAAGCCCGGCGTCGTGACCGGCGGCCGGCGATGACCTGCCGCGTCATACAAGACGGATTGCATCTTCCCCTCCTAACCGAGCGGTGTGATCGGACCCGTCAATCCTCGATCTCGCGCCGCACCCGCGCATCGCGGCATGAAGATGCTCTCGGAGGGTCTGTCCGGGTCCGGGCCTAGCGTCCGGTTATCCGGGATAAGGCCTTCTTTGGGAGACCGCAGACGGGTAGGCCGTTTTCGGCGATGGGCTTCGGGCCCGGG
>CAVPUB010000008.1:0-324535 GCA_963708835.1 uncultured Actinomycetota bacterium
CTTGCTCAGGGGAACTGCTCTGCCCAACCAACCCGGCGAACAGGATCATCCACGTCACGGCAACCCGGCTCGTCCGACCGCGCTCCGGCAACCGAATCGAGCACCTCAAGAGTCGCCCTGTCCTTCAACGAATACACAAACCGGGCTCGCTCATATCGGCGGTCGACCAGACGCAGCGCGTAGAGCGCATGTAAATGCCTGGAGACACACGTCGACCGCACCGCGGCAGCTGACAACTGCGAGACGCCCGGTCACGGGGGTCTGGGAGCCCACGGACTGGCGCTCGTTTAGGGGCGGCTGACCGCAATCAACTTCTGCCTATCGGCTCAGACAGTGCTCAACATCATCCCCGAGATCGAGCGTCACTCGGCCTGGACCCTACGGTGGCCAAATGCGTGGTCTCCGCCACCGCGGTCATGTCCAGCGCCTCATCATCGTGTTCGGCGGGCTGCCCCATCGGCTGGAGACGGTGACGTAGAAGCCCAGTCCCCATACCGAACAGGCGCCGGGCGCCCTACTAGTCGCTCTCGACGCTCGGGAGCTTGAGCTCGTATACCGCCCCGAGGTCGTCGTCGGCATGAATGTTCACGACGTGGCCGATCCGCTCGAGGACCGCATCGAGCACAGGCAGTTCGACGCCGGAGTCCTTGGCCACCTCCCGCACCAGCTTCAGGTCTTTGAGCGCGAGACGGACTGGAAAGCCCGCCGGATAATGGCGGCGCTGCATCTCACCGAGCTTCTCCAGACCGTAAGAGGAGCCCAGCGGGCCGCCCTCGAGCAGGGTGACGAAGTGTTGCGTCTCCAGTCCCATCAATTGGCACAGATGCATCGCTTCGGCGAGCGCAGCGACCATCGCGATCATCCAATGATTGGCCGCAAGCTTTAGCCGCGAGCCCATACCCGCGTCCCCCACCCACTGGACCCTCGAGCCGAGCGCTTCGAACACCGGCTCGACCTGCGGACGGGCTGACTCCGGTCCCGACGCGAGGATCGTCAGCTTGCCCTCCTGCGCCGGATGGGTGCTTCCGGAGACCGGCGCATCGAACATGGTCACGCCATGGGCACTGGCCACCTCCGCGAGTCGGTCTGCCTCGGCCGCCCCGACGCTGCTCATCTGCAGCCAGATCGTCTCCTCGGTCCACTCATCGAGCAGCGGCTCAACCACCGCGAGCACGATCTCCGCGGTCGGCAGCATCGTGATCACAAAATCGGCCCGGTCCACCACCTCGCCGGCCAAGACGGCGACATCAGCCCCGCGCGTGGCGAGAGTCTGGGCGTGCTCCGGCTGGCGGTCCCAAGCGATCACCGAGACACCTTGATCCAGCAGGCGATGCGCCATCGCCGTCCCCATCAGGCCGGTCCCGAGCACTCCAACGCGATTGTGGCTGTTACCGGACATACCAACCTCCTTACCATCTAGCTGTGAACTCGATGCGCCTCCGGCAGCAACCGCTGCACCGTCAGCCGAGAGGGCGTTGTCCTCTCTGCTGACGTCGGCAACGAGCCTGCCCAGCAGACAACAGGGTCGAGCTTCAGTTGGGCACGCGGAGAGGTTCTCCCGCCCCGTGAGGGCTGACAGCGCCCTCTCCATTCCTCCGTGGATCGCTCTCGCCGTTCAGCTCGCATGCGCGAGGTAGCTGAGCGCGGCTGCGGTCATGGCCTGCACCCCTGTCTCGAGAGTCGGATGAATGACCGGCGCGAACTTCGGGTTGTGGTTGGTCGGGATGTCGTCGGCGATCCGGCCGGCCTGCTCGGCCTTGTGGTAGGTCTCGGGGTCGGTGCCGCCGACGTACCAGAACACCGAAGGAACGCGCCATTCGGTGCCGAACGAGCCGAAGTCCTCGCTGGCTGACACCGGCGCGGCGAGCTCGCTGACGCGGTCGTTTCCGAAGTATCCGCGCAGCGCCTCGGCGACGTGCCGGGTCTGATCGGGATCATTGACGGTCAGCGGATAGTGCTCGGTGTAGTCGATCTGTGGGGGCTTGGGCGCTCCGGAGGCGGTGGCCTCGGCGTTGACGATCCGTTCGATCGCGCCCAGCACGCGGGTCCGCACCGCTTCGTCAAAGGTCCTGACGTTGATCTTCAACAGTGCCTCATCGGGGATCACGTTGTCCTTGGTTCCGGCCTGCAGCGCGCCGACGGTGACCACCGCGGCCTGGCCGGCGGCCACCTCGCGCGAGACGATCGTCTGCAGGCGCAGCACGGTGGAGGCGGCCATCACGACCGGGTCGATGCTCGACTCGGGCATCGAGCCGTGGGCGCCGCGGCCGAACAGCCGGACCTCGAGGCTGTCGGCGGCCGCCTGCGTGGTGCCGGGTCGGTAGCTGATCTCTCCGGATGATGGCGGCATGACGTGCTGGCCGAGGATCACCTCTGGCTTGGGGAAGCGATCGAACAGGCCGTCGTCGATCATTGCCTGCGCGCCCTGCGCGGTCTCTTCGGCCGGCTGGAAGATCGCCAGCACGGTGCCCTGCCACGCGTCGCGAGCCTGGGCGAGCAGCGTCGTTGCGCCCACCAGCCAGGTCACGTGCATGTCGTGACCGCACGCGTGCATGACCGGCACCTCATTGCCGTCCGCATCGGTCGAGGTCGCGGTGCTGGCGTAGAAAAGACCGGTGGCCTCCTTGACCGGCAGCGCGTCCATGTCGGCACGGAGCATCACGGTCGGTCCGTCGCCGTTTCGCAACACCCCGACTACACCCGTACTCCCGACCCCCTCGGTGACTTCATACCCTGCACCCTCCAGGCGCGCGGCGGCCTTCGCTGCGGTGTCGTGCTCTTGCATGGAAAGCTCGGGATGCTGGTGAACGTCGCGGTAGAGATCCTCCAGCTCGCCGGTGATCGCATCGAGTCCGCTCAGGACGGTGTCCGTCTCAGCTGTGTCGGTCATACCGCTCCTCCGCTCATCGAGTCGGGTTCCCTCAGTCGCCACCACCGAGGCCGTGCCATCCAGCGTATATCCGGGCTCAACGCCGGACATGAAGATCGCGATAGGCCTCGTCCACCGACTGCCACACTGCACCGATGGTCGTCGGCTTCGATCCCACGCTGATCCTCGTCCTGAACCTCGCCGGAACGTTCGTCTTCGGACTCACTGGCGGCCTCGCCGGTGTCCGCGCCCAGCTCGACCTCCTCGGCGTCATCGTCCTCGCATTCGTCGTCGCGCTCGCAGGCGGCATCATCCGCGATCTCCTGATCCTCATCCCACCGGCCACGTTCCACGATGGGCGCTACCTCGCCGCCGCCGCCGCGGCCGGCATCGTCAGCTTCATCGCTCGACCCGCACTCGACCGGATCGACTACACCCTCACGGTGTTTGACGCGATCGGACTCGGCCTCTTCTGCGTGACCGGCGCCAGCGCCGCTCTCGCCCACCATCTCGGACCCGTCCAGTCGATCATCCTCGGAGCAGTCACAGGCGTCGGCGGGGGAATGGTCCGCGACCTGCTACTGCGCCAAGTCCCCAACGTCCTTCGAACGGACCTCTACGCCGTCCCCGCGCTGCTGGGCGCCACCGTACTCGTCGTCTCCCACCAAGCCGGCGCCCGCAGCGCCCTGTTCCCGCTCCTCGCCGCCGGCGTCTGCATCGCCGTCAGGCTGATCGGAGTGCACTACGGGATCAGGCTGCCGATCGCACCGAGCGAGCGCACGCCGGACCCGCCGCCAAGCTAGACGACTCGCCCGGTTGCGCGGGAGCGCCCGACGGGGAATCATGAGGCGGTGCGCGCGTCAGTCCTGGTGTGCGGTGCGGTGTTCGACGGGAGCAGCGAAGAGCTCACTCCCGGTTGCGAGATCCTCGTGCGCGAAGGTCGCATCGCCGAGATGGGCCGATCCGTGACGCGTCCGCACGATGCCGAGGTGATCGACCTGTCCGAGCGAACAGTCAGCCCGGGTTTCATCGACACTCACGTTCACCTCACGATGGACGCATCAAACCTCGCCCAGCAAACGCTTAAGTCGTCCACCGCCAAGGCACTCAAGGGCCTAAGCCTCGCGCGCGAGTACATGAGCTACGGCTTCACGACCCTGCGCGACCTCGGCAGCATGGACCCCGAGTTTCCGACCGTCGACCTTCGAAACGCACTGGACGCGGGGCTCGTCGATGGACCGCGGCTGGTGGTGGCCGGGCACATCATCAGCTCCTCCGCCGGGCACGGGGACTTGCGCTCGTTCTACGCCGCACGCTGGAAGTTGCCCATCTCCGCGATCGCCGACAGCCCCGAAGAGATCAGGCGGCTCGTCCGCCGCGAGCACACCTACGGGTCTGACTGGATCAAGACCGCCAACGCCGGCGGCTACTTCAGCGCCGGCGACGATCCCGCGCGGACTACGTGGTTCGACGACGAGATGGAGGTCCTCACCTCAACGGCGCAACTGCTCGGGATGCCGGTCGCCGTGCACACCGGCGCGGCCGAGGCGTGCAAGCAGGCCGCCCGCTTTGGAGCGCGGAGCCTTGAGCACGCCTACCTGATCGATGAAGAGGGCATCGCCATAGCCATCAAACGCGGCGCGTACATCGTGCCGACGATGCAGATGACCCAGGAGGACATGGCTGAGCTGAGGGAGGGGACGCTCCCCTGTCAGGCGATCTGGAAGTTCAGCCGAGACAACCAGCAGATCCTCGACTCGCAGCGTCTCGTGATCTCCAGCGAGGCCAAGATCGCCTTCGGCACCGACTGCGGCATGTTCCCTTTCAGCCATGGCATCCACGAATTCCGAGCGATGGTCAACGCCGGCCTCTCACCAGTCCGCGCCCTCAAGGCTGCCACCTCGGTCGCCGCCGAGCTGCTCGGCCGCGACGACATCGG
The DNA here is from genome assembly GCA_963708835.1 of uncultured Actinomycetota bacterium. Classification (GTDB taxonomy): domain Bacteria; phylum Actinomycetota; class Thermoleophilia; order Solirubrobacterales; family Solirubrobacteraceae; genus Palsa-465. The sequence goes on from CAVPUB010000008.1 coordinate 4,809, forward strand.
CGTCCTAGCGACCGGCAAGCGCGCCGACATCGTCGCGATGCCCGGAAACCCCATCGCCGACATCACCGCTACCACACATGTCGACTTCGTCATGAAAGGCGGCAAGGTCCACCGCCACCCAGCGCACGAGGGGCGACGGTCACCAGATCAGCTTGCGGAACCCGCGGACAAGCACCCGCGGGCACAGCTCGCTTCGGACTCTGGCTGTTCGGACTCTCCGGACTGAACGGATCGGTGGGAGCGCGCGTGTCCTCGCGCGCGAGTACGTGAGCTACGGGTTCAGCGACCCTGCGCGACCTCGGCAGCACGCAAGTCGCTCCGAGTTCCACGTTCCGGCCGCAACCGGCGCCCGTCAATGACCCGTCTCCCTCGCAGGCCACGCTTGACATCGGAGCGGTCGCAGGCGACGGGTTCCCGACACCATGCTCGCTTTCGGTCTGCGCGAGTTGCGATCGTCACTTACCTGGCGAGAGATCGCGCCCGGGCAGCGGGACCAGGGCGTCTGATGGAAGCTCGCCCAATCCGAGCTCGTCACCGACTGCCCGTGTGACGCGGCTCGCGATCTCTGGCCACGCGAGGGCCCCCTTATCCGCGCTCGCCCGTGTGGCCTTCCACAGGGTCCCGCTTCGGGGCACGAAGGCGGCGGGGGCCGGCACGACGTCGTACGCGGGGTGGCGCTCGGCCTCATCGTCGACGGCGCGATCAAAGAGCACGAGGTCGGGCCGAAGGTGGAGCATCAACGAGGTCTCCAGGACGGCCGCGTGCTCCACGTCCCAGCCCGGGAACTCATCGCCGAATAGGAGATCCATTACCCCTGACGACAGCTCGGAGAACGCTGCTTCGACCACCATGACCCGGAGGTCCGGCGCGCCGACTCGTTGTTGCGCGAGCCAGGCGGCCTCGTAGACGAAGTTCGAGTTCTCGTAGTGCCAGTTGAGCACCACCAACCGCCGGAAGCCGCTGGCCGCCAGGCCGGTCAGCACGTCCTCGACGAGCGCCATCAGGCTTCGGGCGCTCAGACTGACGGTCCCCGGGAACCCTTCGCCACCGCCCGATAAGGGTCGGGAGCGGTACCCGTAGGCGACCGGCGGGGCCACCAGCACGTCAAGCGCGGCCGCCACCTCGAGAGCGAGCCGCTCGGCCAAGGTCGCGTCGGTGCATAACGGCAAGTGGTAGCCATGCTGCTCGGTGGCACCGACGGGCAGGATGACGGCCGCCCCGCGCTGAGCGGCGGCATCGACCTCCGGCCAGGTCAGGTCGGCCAGGTGGCGTGGGCGACCGTCCAGCCGGACGACGTCGTTTGCGGGGGCGCTCACGACGCCCCCGCTACGGCAGGAGCCTCGGCGGTCTCCGGGTCACGAGGCTCGAGGTTGGACACCATCGCCGTCTGCGGGAACCCGAGGATGCGCTCGGAAGCGGGCGACCGCTTGGCCAGCGCGGCGAGCACCACATAGAGCACAGCGCCCAGGACCCACGCCTCGACCGTTCCGATCCCCCAGCCGCCGAGCGGGCTGCCGTCCTGGCCGGGAAAGATCCCATTCACATAGCTCCCGAACACGATCGCGACCACGAGCGAGATCAGAGCGGGCCAGTTCGCGCGGGCCGCTTCGTTCCACGCCGGCACACGGTCAAGGGTTCGCCGGATGCCGAGCAGTCGGGGCAGGAGCAGCTGATCCGTGTACATGATCACCGTCGAGCTGGGCACCGTGACCGCGAGCAGCGCGGTGATCCGGAAGAAGTTGCTCAGGCTCTGGGGAACCCACCAGGCCATGAAACCGCCGAGCACCATGAGGATCATGCACGTGTAGATCCGCCGCCAGTGGCTCCACCCGCCGAGCAGGTTCTGCCCCGCGTTGAGCGACTCGTAGTAGTTGGCGTCGTTGACCGCCACCTGGGTTCCCGTTGCCAGCACGAACGCGAGAATCGACGCGCCGAAGAGCGAGAAGCCGACCGAGGCGTCAAAGACCTTGCCGAAATCGCCGCTGCCGACGCGCGCGGCGATGATCCAGCCGGCGGTCGGCAGCAGGATCTGGCCGACGAACAGGCCGATGGCGAGCGGCGGGATGCAGGCGCTCAGCCGGGGCTGCGCATACCGGAAGACGTCAGGCTCGTTGCCGTAGGTGGCGAAGCTGATCGCCAGGACGATCCCCAGCACCAGCGTCGTCGATCCGGCCGGGTGCGAGCTGATCACATGACTGGGAGTTACGACCAGCGCCTTGACCAGCGCGTAGAGCAACCACAACAGGGTGACCGGCGCAGCGAACCAGCGCGCGAACGCGCTGATGCCGGTGAACCCGAAGACGTTGTTCGTGATCCCGACGACCGCGATGACGATGCCGATCGTCAGCACCGGAGTCCAGCCGTACAGGCCGTTCCACATCGAGGCCAGCAGGTTGGACTGATATCCCACCCAGCCGAGCGGGACGATCATCACCATCACCGAGATCAGCCCCGAGCCGATGACGCCGAAGATCGATCGGCTCAGCAGCGAATGGGTCTGTCCACGCGTTGCCCCCATGTACGCGGCCGGGATGGCGTAGAGCAGATAGCAGGTGAAGCTGATCGCGACGACGAGCAGCATCCTCGCCAGCGTGAAGCCCAGGCTGTACAGGGTGAACCCCAGCGCCATGTAGGCAAAGCCGGGGTAGAACGTCAGCCACAGCGGCACATGGTGCGTCCAGGTGCCGCGCCGGACACTGAGCGGCACGATGCCGTCGTGACTGGAGGAGTAGTCGTGCTTGACCTCCTTCTTGAGCTCCTCGACGCCGCCCGGAACCTCGTCGAGCAGCTGATGGTGATGGTGAGATCCCTCGGTCATCTCGTCTCCTCACCTAACCCTTGATGATGTTGTGCGCAGGTCCGTACGGGAACTTCGTGATGTCCTCCGCTCCGGCGTCGGTGACGAGCAGGATGTCGTGCTCCCGATAGCCACCGGCACCCGCCTCGCCGTCAGGGATGCTGATCATCGGCTCGATGGAGACGACCATGCCGGGCTCCAGGACGGTGTCGATGTCCTCTCGGAGCTCCAGCCCTGCCTCGCGGCCGTAATAGTGAGACAGCACGCCAAAACTGTGCCCGTACCCGAACGTCCGGCGCTCGAGGACCCCGTGGCTGCGGAAGATCTCGTTGAGCTCGGCGGCGATGTCGCAGCATCGGGCGCCCGGCTGGATCAACTCCAGGCCGCGCTCGTGCACCTCTACGTTGATCTCCCAGTAGCGCAGCGATACGTCGTCGCAGTGGCCGAAGAACAGCGTGCGCTCCAGCGCAGTGTAGTAGCCCTGGATCATCGGGAAGCAGTTGAGCGACAGGATGTCACCGGCACGCACGCGTCGACTGGTGACCGGATTGTGCGCGCCGTCGGTATTGATCCCGGACTGGAACCACACCCAGGTGTCCATCAGCTCCGAATGCGGGTAGGTCTTGGCGATCGCACGCACCATCGCCTGCGTCCCGGCCAGCGCCACCTCATACTCAGGAACGCCGTCAGCGATCGCGCCCACCACCGCCGCACCACCGAGATCGGCGATCCGCGCCCCGTTACGGATGACGGCGATCTCTTCGAGCGACTTGACCATCCGCTGGCGCATGCAGCCCGCACTGACGTCGATGAGCTCGACCCCGGGCAGGAACCGCTCGAGCTTGTCGCGCACCTGTAGCGTCAGGTGATCGAACTCCGCGCCAAGCCGCTTTACGCCTGGTACCACCTGCTGCACGGCGCGGAAGTAGTTGTCGCGCTGCCAGTCGGTGTACACGACGTTGTCACCGTAGGTGCGGCGGTGCGGCTGGCCGTAGTCGATGTTGGCCGACACCGAGGTCTGGCTGTCCTGGGTGACGATCAGGCCGTAGGGCCGCCCGAAGGAGCAGTACAGGAAATCGCCGTAGTAGTTGATGTTGTGGTAGCTGGTGAACAGCACCGCCTCGAGGTCCAGCTCCTCCATCAACGTGCGCAGCGCTGCCAGACGCCGGTCCATTTCTCGTGGCGAAAACATCGGCGGCACCTTGTCGCCGTTGGGCAGGCGCACCACCGACGGGCGGTCAATTGCCGTGCTGCTCACGATTCACCCTCCTCCACTGTTGCCTTCCACGATCCGAGGTCGAGTATCTGCACGCAAGTGCTGCGCCGCTAGTGTGTGATCGACTGCACTTCGCGGCTTCGCGCCGTAGGGTCCTCCACCCCTCAGAGGGGAGAGCGCGAGCGCAGGGCGATCCACAGATCGACGCGGTCGTCCATCGAGTCAAGGCTGCGCCCAGTGAGCTTCTCGATCCTCGCCAGTCGCTGACGAAGCGTGTTGACGTGCAGGTGCAGCTCGTCGGCCGTCTGCTGATAGCGCCCGCCGGAACCCAAGAAAAGCTCCAAGGTGCGCACGAGCTCGGTGCGGCGACGGGCGTCGTGCTCCTCCAGCGGGCGCACGAGGACGTCCTGGAAGATGTCAAGCAAGCGGTCGTCCTGCAGGCCGATCAGCAGCGCGTGAGAGGCCAACGTGTCGTGCGTGGCGTAGCCGGCGTCCCGGCGCCGGACGGCGAACCGGCAGGCGTGGCTGGCCTGCACCACGCTTGCCCTCAGACCCTCGGGACGCTCGGCGAGGCCGCCCATGCCGACGAACACCTCCGGGCCCGCGGCATCACGAAGTTCGCGGGCCAACTCGACGAGATCGTCCCCCACGTCCACCGGGATGATGGCCAGCAGCTCGCCCGCCTTGACGGCCAGGGCGCCGGCCCGGCCACGCGCGTCCAGGTGAGCGCGCAGGGTCAGCAATGCCGCCTCCGGGTCGGGCGCGACAAAGCACACGGCGCACGCGCTGTGGTCCGGATCCAGGCCGAGCGAGCGCATCCGCGCGGTGACCGCCGGCACCTGGCCCTCGCCCGCGGCCACCAGGTCAAACAACTCGCCGACGAGGCGCCGCTCGCCTTCCGTCACCGCGCGCGCCCGCTGGAGCTCGATCGCGATGAAGGCGAGGGCTTGATCGATGATCGCGCGGTCAGCCACGCTCAGCTGGTCGCCCCCGGCGACCAGCAGGCAGGTGTCACTGGCGGGGATCGGGACCGCGAACGCGGTCGCCGCGCCGAGATCGACGGTCGGCGCGCCGGCGGTGATCGCCTGATCGACAGCCCCGGTGGCGTCTCTCACCAGCGAACCGGCGCCTGTATCGGCGAGCACGCCATGGCCGCGCTGGACCACGGCGGCGGCGCGTGGGAGCAGACCCGAGAGGACGCGCAGCAGCCCATCCAGCCCGCCGCCCTCCTGCAGGCAGTACAAGAAGCGGCCGCTGCGTTCCAGCGAGTCCAGCAGCGGCCGCTCACGCAGCTGATGCTGGGCCTCGACGAACTCCTCGGCGATCGCGATGAACGAGACGTCGGGCGGCACGTGAAACAGCGTGAGCCCCCACGCACGGCACGCCTCGATCAGCTCCGCCGGGACCTCCTCGACCAACGGGTTGGTCCCGAACCCCAGCGCCGCGGCCTCGGCGTGCCCCAGGCCGGCGGCAAACGCGCCCGGCGCCATCCCGTGCCAGTACCAGATGCCGGCGGTGAGCACGACCTCATCCCCGCGCAGGTATGGCGCGGGATCGGGCATCTCGCTGGCGTGGACCCAGCGGATGACTCGGTCCAAGTCCCCCTCGACGATGACCCTCAGACGCAGCTGTGGGCGCGTAACGAGCTCGCGGACGGTGAGCGACATGAGGCTGCCGGATGCTAGAGAACCCCGACTCTGCGTCAGCGCTGCCGGTCTACGCTCGCCGGTCACGGTTCGGGCCACGACGGCCAAGCCCGCTATGCCGCACCGGTCTCCTGCAGCCGCGCCTTCCAGCGCTCCTCCACCCGCCCGTAGCGCCACACCAGCAGCGCCAGCAGCCAGGTGGCCACGAACATTGCGCCGATGACCAGCCCCAACGCGCTCATGTTGATGTTCTCAAGCCAGGACCAGAACCAGCCGCGGGCCCTCACCTCGTGGGCGACGAGGCCGGCCAGCTCGACGGTGCCGATCACGAGCGCCACCGCCACCGAGAGCCCGGTGATGACGAGGTTGTAGAAGACCTTGCGGGCAGGCTCGGAGAACGCCCACTGGTAGGCGAAGTTCATGAACGACCCATCCAGGGTGTCCAACAGGGACATGCCCGCCGCGAAAAGCACCGGCAGCGCAAGGGTCGTATAGACCGGCAGGCCCGCCCCCGCGGTGCCTGCCGCTAGAAATAGCAGGCTCACCTCGGTGGCGGTGTCAAAACCCAGCCCAAAGAGCACTCCGACCGCGTACATCTGCCACGGGCGGCAGATCGCTTTGGTGAAACGGCCGAAGAGGCGGTTCATGAAGCCGCGGGCGTCGAGCTCAGCCTCGAGCCGGGTCTCGTCGAACCGGCCGTGGCGGGCCTCGCGGAACACCTGAACGATCCTCCACAGCACGGCCAAGTTCAGACCCGCGATCAGATACAGGAAGCCGCCCGACACCCCGGTCCCGATCAGTCCGCCGACACTGTGCAGCAGCGACGAGGAATCTCGTACCTGGCCGCCGAGCGAGCGCACGCCGACCGCGAACAGGCCAGCGAGACCGAACACGACGGTCGAGTGCCCCAGGGAGAACCAGAACCCGACGCTGAGCGGCCGCTGTCCCTCGGCCATGAGCTTGCGCGTGGTGTTGTCGATGGCCGAGATGTGGTCCGCATCAAACGCGTGGCGCAGCCCCAGCGTGTAGGCGGTAACGGCGAGGCCGACGATCGACAGGCCGCCGGCAGCGCGCCGGGCGTCACCGCCCGTGACGACGAGCAGGAGCAGCGCGACGCCCAAGATGTGCAATCCCAGCACCGCCGCCGCGAGCGACGCCGCCCGGCGTCGCTCAGCCGCGGTCAGCCGAGAGGTCGGGCGGGGGCGCCCTTGGGCGCCCCCGCTCCGTGAGCCTCCGCCTCGCCGCGTCATGAGCCAGCGGAGCTCTGACGCGCGCACGGTCTAGACCGTGGCGGAGGCACGATCATCACGCGAGTCCCGCTTGCGTGAGCCAAGGTGGCCTTCCTCGACCAGGGTCCCCAGGACATCCATGATCGCGCGGCACCCGAGCTGCGCGGTCATGTCCGACACGTCATAGGGCGGAGCGATCTCGACGACCTCCATCCCGCAGATCCCCTCCCGCGCGATCATCCGCAATGCGCGCAGCGCCTCACGGGGGAGCAGCCCGCCCGGCTCCGGAGAGCCCGTCCCCGGGACAAAGCCCGCGTCGATCGAGTCGATGTCAAAGGACAGGAACACGGCCTCGGCGTCCTTCCACGCGCACTCCAGCGCGACCTCGACGGCCTTGTCGATCCCCAGCTCCTCGACATCGGAGATGGTGATCACAGTGGTGTCGCGCTCGCGCGCGACCTTCATCCCTGGCCGCGACCCGTACCAGCCCCCGATGCCCATCTGCACCAGGTTGCTCGGCGGCGCGTTGGGGATGTTGGTGGCATGAAACCACGGGGTGGTGTGCATGCGCTCATCCATATCGCGCTCCTGGATGTCGATATGGCGATCCAGGTGGATGATGCCCACCTTCCCGTCGATGTGGGGGGCGATGGCCCGCACGTCTGGGTACCCGATCGAGTGATCGCCGCCGATGACCACCGGGAACACCCCCTGCTCGTGGATGAAGCTGACGGCCCGGTCGATCTGGTCAAACGACTTCTCCAGGTTTGACGGGATCACGAAGATGTCGCCCGCGTCGCAGATGTTGAGCTCTTCGGCGAGGTCGACGCCCATGTCGGCGTTATAGGAGTCATACAGCGCCGAGATCCGCCGCACCGCTTGCGGCCCGAAACGACAGCCCGGTCGGTACGTCGTGCCCATGTCAAACGGCGCGCCGACGATCGCCACCTCGTACTTGCCGACGTCGCGGATGTTCTCGCAGTAGGGCGCCTTGCGAAACGTGTTGATCCCCGCGAACGCCGGCTGCTGCCCCCGCGCGAAGGTCGAGATCGTCCGATCCTGCACCGACGCGGCCGCCTCGAGCCCGAGATCGATGCCGCGCTCGGCCTCCTCGCGCTGCTTATGGTCGGTGATGTCCTTCAGTCGCTTCTGTACCTGCATCCCGCGCAGGTCCTCGCGGCGGAAGCCGTTCCCGTTGCCGTGACTGTGTCCGTGGCCGTGATCATGAAACATGCCCATGGTGTGTTCACCTTCCCATGTCAAACGTGTGGTTAAACAAGTGACTCAGTGTCAGCCTGCGCCTCGGCGCCGCCGGGCAGCCGGCCGGTGGTTGAGGGGCCGTTGCCGGCCGGGCCGGCGCCGAGCGCGTCTCCGCCGACGCCGGTGGCGGCGAGCTTGCGGTCCGGACGGGTGGCCAGGTAGTAGACGCCGCCGAGGGCCCCGAGGATGACCGTGCCGACGACCATCGCCCAGTTCTCGTACCAGGGCAGGCTCGCGGTGCGCGGCCACGCGATGTTGATGAACTCGAAGATGAGCCAGAAGCCGGCGATGAGGCTGACTGCCGACCCGGCGCGGCCGAGGTTGAAGCGCGTCGTGTCCACTCGCCACCGCTTGCGGAGCTTGAGGTAGGCCAAGCCGGCGACCGCGGCGAAGTACGAGAGATAGATGGCGCCGGTGGCAAAGCCGACCAGGACCGCGAGCACCTTGCCGTAGAGGAAGATCAGCGAGGCCAGCACCCCGGTGCCGATCACCGCGTACATCGGCACGCTGCTCTTGACCGTGACTCGCCGCCACAGGCTGGAGAGCGGCAGCATGTCGTCGCGGGCGAACGAGTAGATCACCCTGACGCTGGCAGCCTGCACAGCGATGCCGCAGGAGATGAACCCGATGACCACGATGGCCAGGAACGGCTTGGTGGACCACGAGCCGAGCGCCGCCGTGACCGGCGCCGAGATCGGATCGGCCACCGTCCCGTTGACCGCGCCCTTGAGGTCGGGCTGGGAGAGCATGAGGCCGGCGATGACGATCAGGTCGATCACCCCGACGACGGCCAGCGACCAGATGGTGGCGCGTGGCACTCGCTCCTTCGGGTTCTGGGTCTCCTCGGCGATGGCGCCGCAGGCGTCGAACCCGAACAGAACCCACCCGCCGTAGGCCAGGGCGGCGAACGCGGCCGGGACGGCCTTGCCCGGATGGACCGCGCCCTGGTTGTGCACCAGGATCGACGGGGAGTGGTGGCGGAAAAACAGGACCAGCAGCGTCCCCAGGAACAGCGTGGCAATGATCTCGGCCGTGATCCCGAGGTTGACGATGAAGCGCAGCAGGTGTAGCCCGATGGCGTTGACGAAGGTGTAGATCGCCATCACCACGAGGGCCAATTCGATGCTGGTGGCGGTGCTGGGGGACGAGATGCCCAGCAACTCGCCGAGGTAGCCGCCGCCGGCGTACGCGATGACCGAGAGCGTCGCCACCATCGACCAGATGTAGATCCACCCGGTCCACCAGCCCCACTTCGGCCCCAGCAGGCGCCGTGCCCACTGATAGACGCCGCCGGCGATCGGCCATTTGGCCCCAAGCTCGGCGAACACCAGGGCGACCACCAGCTGGCCGATGGCCACCACGAGCACCGCCCAGATCCAGGCCGCACCGACGGTCTGGATCTCCAGGGCGGCCACGGTGTACATCCCCACGATCGGCGAGATGAAGGCGAAACCGATCGCGAAGTTGCTCCAGAACCGCAGCAGGCGAGGCAGCTCCTGCTGGTATCCAAGCGCGGCCAGCTCAGCGGCGTCAGAGGGCGCCTCTACTGACATGTCCTCTCTCCTCTCCGGTTGTTAGGACAAGCAGGCAGGGCGTTTTACAGGCGCGACACTCCGCTGTCAAGCCGATTTTGCCTGTAAATACTGGGGATATGCTCCGTATACAGGTGGCCCGCGCGCCACCTGTCTCTAAGACAGTTGTCTGCTTGTCCTATACTCCCTCGATGCCGCAGGGCACGAAATCCCCGGATATGGAGCTCGAGCCGACCCTCCTTGACCGCACGAGCTTCGTCCCCCTGTACTACCAGTTGCAGGAGGTGCTCAAGGAGCGGATCGAATCGGGGCGCTGGCAGCCTGGGGACGCGATGCCGTCCGAGCCCGAGCTCGCCCGCGGCTTCGGAGTGAGCCGCGTCGTCGTCCGCCAGGCGCTCGCGATCCTGGAGGACGACCGCCAGATCGTCCGGATCAAGGGACGCGGCACCTTCGTCGCGCAGACCAAGCTCGACGCGCGCGCCGGCGGGCTGTCACGGCTGCTCGTCGCCCCCCGCCCGGCCGGCGTCGCCCTCAAGGTGCTCGACGTGCGCACCGCGGTGGTGGAGAAGTCGATCCGCACCAAGCTGAGCTGCACCGCGAACGTCCCGATCCTGCGCGTCACGACCGTGCTCTCCCTGCGCGGCGTGCCCCTGGCCATCGCCTACTCGTTCTTCCGCCGCGACGAGGTGGCGTGGCTGGAGGCCGTGGCCCAGCCCGGCAGCAGCCTGCCAGGCGATCTCGTGATCGGCGACCACGGAGTGGCCCTGGCGCACGCCGAGCTGTCGATCGAGGCCAGCCAATGCGGCCAGTTCGAGGCCGACCGGTTCGGCATCCCGCATCGATCCGCAGTGTTCCTGGTCCTGTGCACCGAATACCGGCTGTCCGAGGACGACGATGCCGACGAGACCCCCTTCGAGGTCGCGCGCGTCGAGTACCGCGGCGACCTGCTCAAGTTCGACCTGGAGGTCTCGCCAGACGACCGCCGCAGCATCCAGGCCGTCTGGGGCCTCACCGAACAGGGCAGCGGCGCGGTGGCCCGCCCAACCGCGCCCACAGAGTGACGCGCGAGCGCGGCACGAGTGCCGCCGCTGTCGAGACTCGGTGCCGCCGCGGAAGCAATCGTGCTCGCCGCCCCCGGCGCGTACGCGCGAATCCGCGAGGCCCGTATGTCCTGCCAGACGTCCCGGGGCCGGGGCGATAGCTCTGCTGTCGAGGCACCCCGCCCAGCTCCTGAGCACGCGCTTGCTGGTCACAAAGAATCGCCTGGTCATGCTCGGCGTAGAGAAATCCTCAGCGGCTCCAGGACATCAGCCGCCTTGGCGGCCGGCCTTGTCCCCGGTGTTTCTGTCAAATCGCCGCCTCGTTACCTCAACGGGCATGAGCACCGTGAACGTCCGCCGATGGGGCAGCGGCCCCACCGTCCGACCCTCCTACCGCCCGTGCGCAACCCATCGCGGCGGACACTCACGAGCTCAGCCGTGGACTCAGACGGAGCTCTCCGCTAGGGCAAAAGAAAAACCTGCGATATGCAGGCTTTCTGTGAGGTACCGCTACCGGGATTCGAACCCGGGTTTCCGCCGTGAGAGGGCGGCGTCCTAGTCCCCTAGACGATAGCGGCGGGGGTATTGCCGGATCAGAGGGTAGCGCGGTCGCGGAGGCGCGGGCGACCTCACGAGCCGATGCGACGGGGTTGCGGCGGCGCGCACGCACGGATCGACGGCCCCTTCGCGACGAGGCGGCGCAGCGGGTTCCAGTTCTCGCCCGTCGTGGCGTTCTCCAGGTCGAGCAGGTTGTCGTAGAGGAACGTGACGGCGGTAGCGCACGCACCCGGGCTGAGGGGGTGGATCGTGGTGAGCTCGCTGAGACCCAGGAACGCGGCGAACGCCCGGAAATGGGCGGTGTGATGCGGCTCAAGCGCCAGATGGCGCGCGTGCGCCGCCGCGCGGATCCGCTGCCAATCGGCCTTGTCGGGCCGCGTGGGCCGGCCGGGCACGGTCCAGGTGATGGATCCGCCGACCGCGGCGGACCGCGACGGCGCAGGCGCCCCACGCGCGGCCGCCGTTCCGGAGCCGGCGATCAGAACGGCTGCGCTCGTGAGTGCGATCAGCTTGAGCGTGTGCACCGTCTGTGACTGTGCCACGCCGGACGCATCCCGACCAGCGGTCCCGCAAGTCGTCCGAGACTCATGCGAACATATGTTCGTGCCAGGATCGATCACCCGATTTCGCGCTCAGTTGCTAACTTCCACGGACCCAGCGGCTGTGGTGAAACTGGTATACACGCGGCGTTCAGGTCGCCGTGCCCTTACGGGCGTGGAGGTTCGAATCCTCTCAGCCGCACTGAGGAGCTGATGCGCCCCGAGCCAGATGTGGCGGCGGGGTTTACCGCGAGCCCTTCCCCCTAGAGCCAGCCGCGCTCCTCGGCCACCCGCACCGCCTCCCCGCGGTTGCGCGCATCGAGCTTCTGCATCACCGAGGACAGATGGTTGCGCACGGTCCCCGGCGACAGGTACAACGCCGACGCGAGGTCGGCGACCGTGGCGTGCTGACGGCTGGCGGCGAGCACCTCATGCTCGCGCGGCGTGAGCGGCGACTCGCCCTGGGACAGCGCCGCCGCGGCCAGCCCGGGATCGACCACGCGCTCGCCGCGCAGCGCCCGCCGGATCGCCGAGGACAGCTCGGACGCCGGCGCGTCCTTGAGCACGAATCCCGAGGCGCCGCCCTCCATGGCCCGGCGCAGGTACCCCGGACGCCCGAACGTGGTGAGGATGAGCACCCGGCAGGAGGGCAGCGCCACGGCCAACTCCTCAGCGGCGTCGAGCCCGGTCGCGCCCGGCATCTCGATGTCCAACAGCGCCACGTCGGGACGCACGCCCAGTGCGGCAGCCAGGACCTCGTCGCCGCGCGCCACCTGAGCCACCACCTCGATGTCGGGCTCCAGCCCGATCAGCGTGGCCAGAGCGCCGCGGACCATCCCCTGGTCCTCGGCGATGAGCACCCGGATCATGAGCCCGCCGCACCGACCGGGATCGACACCGCGAGGCGGAAGCCGCCCCCGCCGGGCAGCCGGCCCGCCTCGATCCGGCCACGCAGCTGCTCGGCGCGCTCGGACAACCCGGCGATCCCATGGCCCACGTGGCCGTCGTCGGTCCACGCGCCAACCGCGCCAACCGCGCCAACCGCGCCAGACGCCGGGTCCCCGCCCCCGTCATCGACGACCTCGACCTCGGCATCGGCCATGCCGGCGCGCACCCGCACCTGGCAGTGGCGGGCGCCGCTGTGGCGGATGACGTTGGTGGCTCCCTCGCGCACCGCCCAGGCCAGCACCGCCTCCACCTCGGGATCCAGGGTGACCGGCGGACGCTCGAAGTCGGCGATGATGCCGGCCGCCGAGAGCGCCACCCGCGCGCCCTCCAGCTCGCCCTCCAGCGTGGGCTGCCGATAGCCGCTCACCGCCTGGCGGACCTCGCGCAGCGACTGGCGCGCCACGTGCTCGACATCCCCGACCTCCGCAGCGGCCCGCTCGGGATCTAACTTCAAGAGCCGGCCGGCCAGCTCGGCCTTGATCGCGATGACGGACAGGCTGTGGCCGAGCAGGTCATGCAGGTCGCGGGCGAAGCGCTCGCGTTCGGCGGCCACGGCGGTGAGGGCCAGCTCGGCCCGCGCCTCGATGAGCTCCTGATTGCGCATCCGCAGGTCGCGCATGAGCACGAGCAGGAGCCCGATGCCCACAGCGCTCGCGGCAAACCCGCCGCCCGAGCCGGCGCTGCCCCCACCAAGCACGGTCGCGCCGAACGCGGCGCCGGCGCACAGGATCACCGCGGGCATCCCGACGTCCGACGGGACCACCAGACCCACGCACGCCGCGCAGTAGGTGAAGAGGAAGCCCCAGCTCGGCCGGTCGGCGATCGTCAGCGCCGTCGCCAGCGCCAGCATCAGCCCCGCCAGCGCCAGCGACCGCCAGTAGGCCTTCTCCTCAAACCACGTCAGCACCAGCCACACGTAGACGCCCGAGAAGGCCACCGCACCCGAGATCGCCACCACGTGCTCGCTGGCCGATCCGGTGTTGGTGATCGCGTCGAGGATCGGGACAACGATGAACAGCCCCCACACCATCAACCCCAGGACGCGGGCCCGCCCCAGCGGCTCGTGGGGGTTGCCGCGGTCCCGGCCCCAGCGCGCGAGCCACCGAGGCCTGGACCCAGCCGATGAACAGTCCCCCGATCCGGAGCCGGACGCGGCCATGCGCGTGTCCCAGCCGCCCCGGAGCAGCCGCGAGCGCTCGAGTCGGCGGCGCAGGCCGGAGCTCAACCCACGTCCCCCATCGGCTTCTGCAGGAAGCGGACCATCAGCCACACGCCGACCACCGTCCAGATCACCAGGACCCTCAGGTTGGTGCCGCTGATCCCCGCCCCATGGAAGCGCGGGTCGAACACGTACTGCAGGCTCGACGCCAGCGCCTTGATCGGGAAGATGCCCGCGATCGTCTTGAGCGTGGAGGGCAGCGAGTCGACCGGGAACCAGATGTTGGAGATGAACGTGAGCGGCAGGACCAGCAGGTTGACCACTACGGGGCCCGCCTCGGCGTTGGGAATGAAGCGGGTGATCCCGATCCCGATCGTGGTGAAGCATGCCGTGCCCAGCAGCAGCGTGAGCACCAGCCCGGGCAGCGAGGCGGCGCGGAAGTCAAGGCCCCACACGGCCGCGCCGAGCCCGAGCACCACGACGGTCATCGCGAGCATGATCACGTAGGCCGATCCGATGCGAGCCAGGACGTAGGCCCAGCGCGGCAACGGCGTGCCCTGCATCCGCTTGAGGATCCCCTGGTCGCGCAGGATCGCCGTCGAGATGGAGAGGTTGATGAACGTCGTCGCGATGATGCCGTAGGCCAGGATGCCCGGAACGAAGAAGTCATCGAACGCGATGTGGCCGCGGCTGGCGATGGTCTGGCCCGTGTCCAGCGAGGCGAAGATGACCAGGAACATGATCGGAAAGGCGAACGTGAAGATGCCGCGCCCGCGGTTGCGCCAATAGGCGCGCTGCTCGTAACGGATCTGCCAGGCCACCAGGCCCAGGTCGCGCCGCAACGTGGACTGCGTGACGGTGCTCATGCTGATCGCCTCCGCTCGCCATCCGGGCTCGCCGGTAAGTCGGCGGCATGAGTCATCCGGCTTACCGAGGCCTCCTCGTGAGCGGATTGCGTGTGGTTTTCTGGCCCGGTGAGCTCCAGGTAGATGTCCTCGAGCGTCGGCTGGGTGACCGAGAAGTGCGCCAGGTCGATGTCACCGTCGATCGCCCAGCTCGTGAGGACGTGCGCCGCGCGCACGGGCTGGCGCGTGTGGATGACCACGCGGTCGCCCGACAGCTCCCGGCGGTCCGCCGGCACCTCGGGCACGTCGCCGAGCGCCAGGCTCTCGGGCAAAGCGAAGCGGATCTCGGCCGGGCGCAGGTCGCGGCCGCCGAGCTCGTCGGGGCGGCCCGAGGCGATGATCTGCCCGTCGCGCATCACCGCCACCCGATCGGCGAGGAACTGCGCCTCGTCCATGAAGTGGGTGGTGAGGAAGACCGTCTTGCCCAGCTGGCACAGGGAGCGGATCGTCGACCATGCCTGGCGGCGCGCCTGCGGGTCAAAGCCCGTCGTGGGCTCGTCCAGGAAGATCAGCTCGGGGTCGCCGACCAGCGCCAGCGCCAGATCCAGGCGCCGCCGCTGGCCGCCGGAGAGGTTCTTGGAGCGCTCGTCGCGCTTCTCGGTGAGCTCGACGAGCTCGATGACCTCATCCACCGGGCGCTGACGCACGTGGTAGCGGCCGAACATCTCGAGCAGCTCATACACCGACAGATCGGGCTGGACGCCGCACTGCTGCAGCACGATGCCGACCTGTTCGCGCAGCGCTCGGGCGCCCGTCGCCGGGTCGATACCCAGCACACGCGCCTCCCCGGCCGACCGCGTCCGGTAGCCCTCCAGTATCTCGACGGTCGTCGTCTTGCCGGCGCCGTTGGGGCCCAGCAGGCAGAAGACCTCGCCACGCCTGACGTCGAAAGTGACCCCGCCCACGGCGTGCGTGTCACCGTAGGACTTGCGCAGATCACGGACCTCGATCGCCAGTTCGGGCGCGGGTGTGGGAATCGAATTCATGGCACGGAGCGTAGGCTCGGGCCGGTCCCCGCGTAAGTGCCGCGCCGCCGAAATCGCCTATGACATCTGTCATGTGCTCCAGCGCTCGATCACAGTGGTGTCACGCTCGTGACCGAGGACGCCGAGCGAGCCGGCCTCCAGCTTGAAGCGCGCGCCGGCGGCGACCTCCATCTCCAGCCAGCGCGCCGTGAACACCCGCAGGACGTGGCCGTGCGCGAACGCCAGGCCGCGCCCGTCCACGGCGGCGAACCGCTCGAGCACACGGTCGACCCGCCGGCCGATCTGGGCGGGGAACTCTCCGCCCGGGCAGCCGTCGCGCCACAGCCACCAGGACGGGTTGGCCTCGCGGATGTGAGGGGTCGTGAGCCCCTCGTACTCGCCGTAGTCCCACTCCATGAGGTCCTCGGTGATCTCGGCGACGTCGGCGAATCCGGCCAGCGCACACGTCTCACGGGCGCGCCGCAGCGGGCTGCACAGCACGAGAGAGAACTCGATCCCGGAAAGCTTGTCCCCCAACTCGCGCGCCTGCTCCTCGCCCTCGGGCAGCAGCGGCAGGTCAGTGCGGCTGGTGTGCTGACCGGACTTGCTCCACTCGGTGGCCCCGTGCCGGGCGATGTAGATCTCGTGAGCCATGGCGCGAACTCGCACACCATCTCACGTTCACGCCCCTGCCGCACCCCCGGTGCGCTCGATCTCATCCACCTTGGCCCGCCGGCGCACGTGGCGCTCCTCGTTGGAGACCTTGGCCTGCAGGAAGGTGAGCACGATCTGGGCCGCGACCTCGACGCCGATGACCCGGCCGCCGAGGCACAGCACGTTGACGTCGTCGTGCTCAACGCCCTGGTGCGCGGTGTAGGTGTCGTGGATCGTTGCGGCCCGGACGCCGTGGATCTTGGCGGCGGCCACCGACACGCCGGCGCCCGACCCGCACACGATGATGCCGCGCTCCGCCTGACCCGAGGCGACGGCCCGTCCGACCTCCAGCGCCTTGTCCGGATAGTCGATCGGGTCGGGCCGGTCGGTGCCGAAGTCCAGGATCTCGTGGCCGTCGGCCGCGATCACGCCGAGCAGGCGGTCGCGCAGCACGTACCCGGCGTGGTCAAAGCCGCAGGCGACGATCATGGGTCCCGGCTGATCAGATCCTCGGTCGGAACGGGCGCGTCGGAGCCGTCCAGCTCGTGGGCGGCCAGCAGGGCAGCGCCCAGGACGCCGGCGCGTACGCCGTGGCGGGCCACCCGGATCGTCGTCTGCTTGCCCAGGCCGGGGAGCACGTAGGCGGCCGCGGTGCGCTTGGCCGGCTCGAGGAGCAGATCGCCCGCGCGCGCGGCCCCGCCGCCGATCACGACCTCCTCCGGGTCGAAGGTGTTGATGGCATTGGCGATCCCGATGCCCAGCCGCTCACCCCACAGCTCGAGCAGGCGCGCCGCCGTGCGGTCGCCCGCCTGGGCCGCGTCCACGGCCTCGACGCCGGTCACCTTCTTGCCCTGCGCCCGCATCCGGCCCAGCGCTGAATCGGGCTCACGCTCGGCCGATGCCGCCACCATCACATCGAGCGCGTGCCCTGCGCCCACCGCCTCCAGCGAGCCCTTCTGCGGAAACCTGCCGACGTCGGGAACGGGCCCGCTGAGGTTCATCCCCACAATCGTGTGACCCAACTCGCCGGCGCCGCCGGTGGCGCCGCGGTAGATGCGCCCGCCGAGCACCAGCCCGCCGCCGACTCCGGTGCCGACGGTGATCATCACCAGATCGCGCGCGACCATCCGCAGGTCCTCGTCGTGGGCCTCGGCGAGCGCCGCCACCGTCGCGTCGTTGTCCACGAACACCGGCACGCCGAGCCGGTCGCCCAACACCTCGCGCAGCGGCACGTCGGCAAGCGGGATGTTGGCGGAGGAGACGACGCGCCCGGTCGCAAACTCGACGATCGACGGCACCCCCAACCCGACGGCGTCGAGCTCGTCGCCGCGAGATTCGCCGATCATCGCCACGAGCTGCTCGATGAGCGAGTCCTGGTCAGACAGATCGGTCGGCTTGATCACCGACGCGGACAGTTCGCCGCCCGACAGCCGCGCGACGGCGATCTTGGTGCCGCCGAGATCGAGGCCGATGACGTCGGTCATTGCGGCTCTCCGGTGAAGTAGAGCCGGCTGGCGGCGTCCTCGTCAACGAGCACGGTGATGGATTTCGCCTCGGGCACGAGCAGCGAGGCCGGCGTCGACGGATCGGGCTCGGCGTCGGGCCCGAACGCGCGCGCAATCGGGTCCGCCTTGGACTCCCCGGTGGCCAGGAATACGACCTGGCGGGTGCGGGCGAGCGTGGGGAGCGTCATCGAGATGCGCGGCACGAACGGCTCGAGCCCCGCCTGGGGTACGCCCACCACCAGTCGCTCACGCTCGGTCAGGGACTCCTGCCCGGGGAACAGCGAGGCACAGTGGCCGTCGGAGCCGATCCCCAGCAGCACCAGGTCGAACACGGGGGTGCCCGCGCCGCGGAGGCGCTCCTGATAGTCGTCGGCGCCCTCGTCGGGACCGAGCTCCCCCTTCATGCGCTGAAAGCGAGGCCTGCGGTCACCCAGCGGGTCAAGCAGGCTCTCCTTGATCATCTTGTAATTGGAGCGGTCGTCCTCGGGGTCGACGCAGCGCTCATCGCCGATCCAGAACGTCGACCGCGAGAGGTCGACGCCGACGCGCTGCACCGCCTCGACAAAGTGCTGATAGGCGGCCCGCGGCGTCGACCCGCCGGTGAGCACGATGTCGCCGCCACCGATGGCCGCCCCCACCATCAACGCGGCGCACCCCCTGGCAGGATCGTCGACGATCTCGAACGAGACCGTCATGCAGGACACAACCCGCGGGCCGCCTGCAGGGAGGGCAGGTAGGTGGGGTCGCGCAGCAGCGCTTGGCGGATCCCCTCCCCGAGGATGCCGCCCTCGCCGCGCGAGGCCCCGAGGATCTTCCAGTGATGCTCGTCGCCGTCGGGGCCGCGTTCGACGGCGTCGAGCCCACCCTGGCCACGCTGGAGTGAGAGTGAGGTGCCGTCGGCCGTGGTCACGGTGACACCGGCCAGTCCGGGCGCCTCCTGCTCGGCGGTGTGCAGCGAGACGATCACGTCGCCGTTGCCGTCGGCCGCGCCCGAGGCCAGCCGCCCATCCCACAGCCGCAGGTGACTGCGCTCCCATTGCAGCCGGGAGGACAGCCAGCCGGCCAGCAGCAGCGCGCTGGCCATCGAGGTCTCGCGGTGGCGGATCTCCAGTTCCTCGATCTCGCGCAGGGCCGCCAAGCGCTCGGGTAGGTCGAACGTCGCGGCCAGTCGCTCGCGCCACGGCGTCGTGCGCAGCCAGGCCAGGTCGACCAGGTAGGCGTGCTTGCGCAGGCGCTCGGCGCGAGCGAACGCATCCACCGGGTCGTCGACGTCGTCGGAGTCCAGGAGCATCACGTCGATGAGCGGGCAGACGGCGTCAACCGCCTCCGGATGACCGTGCGGGGACCACAGGACCGTGGGGAGCTCTGAGACCAGTACCGGATCGCAGATCGTCGCCAGCGCCCGCAGGTGCTCAGGACCGAGGTCGATCTCGACGCTCTCGTGCATGACTCCCAGCGACGAGCCCTTCGGCTCCTCATAGCTGACCGTCGCCACCGCGTCGAGCGTGGTCCGCCCCTCCTCCACCGCGCACAGCACCGTCCGCGATCCGTGATAGCGCCCGGCGCGCTCCAGGCGATTGGCGACCTCGCCCTTCCACTCGCGGTCGACGATGACGATCAGGTTGATGACACGGGCGGGCGCCAGCGCCTCGTTGGCGGCGTGGCGCTCACGCAGCAGCTCACGTAGCGCGGCCTCGATGGCGTCCGGGTTCGTGTCCTGCTCAGACCAGATGTCCTCGCTCACAGGCGCCGCCAGATGCGCCCGTCCTGCAACAGCGCGTTGGCCTCACGCGGCCCCGCCGACCCCGCCTCATACTGCGGGATCGTCGAGGACTTGTCGGCGTCCCACGCCTCCAGGATGGGGTCGATGATCCCCCACAGCGCCTCGATCTCATCGTTGCGCGTGAACAGCGTGGCATCGCCGCGCATCGCATCGAGAATGAGACGCTCGTACGCCTCCGGCGACTCGGACAGGAACGACGTGCCGTACCGGAACTCCATGTTCACGGGCCGGATCCGCATTCGCGTCCCCGGGATCTTGGCGCCGATCGACACCGAGACGCCCTCGTCGGGCTGCACTGTGAACACGAGTTGGTTGGCCTGGATCCCGACCGAGCCCGAGCTCTGCAGGGCCATGTGCGGGATCTGCTTGAGCACGACCGCGATCTCGGTGACCTTGCGCGAGAGCCTCTTGCCCGTGCGCAGATAGAACGGAACGCCGGCCCAGCGCCAGTTGGAGACGTGCAGGCGCAGCGCCGAGTAGGTGGGCGTGCGCGAGTAGCGGGCCACGCCGTCCTCCTCGCGGTATCCAGGCACCTCGACGCCCCCGACGACGCCGGGCGCGTACTGCGCGCGCACCGCCATCGCCTCCACCTCGTCGACGCTGGGCGGCACGATCGCCTCCAGCACCTTGAGCTTCTCGTCGCGCAGGCGGTCGGCGTCGAACGCGGTCGGCGGTTCCATCGTCAGCAGCGCCAGCAGTTGGAGCATGTGGTTCTGGACGAGGTCGCGCAGGGCGCCGGAGTGCTCGTAGTAGCCGGCACGGCCGCCGATGCCGATGTCCTCCGCCGCGGTGATCTGGACATGATCGATGTAGTTGCGGTTCCAGACGGGCTCGAACAACGCGTTGGCGAACCGCAGCGCCATCAGGTTCTGGACCGTCTCCTTGCCCAGGTAGTGATCGATGCGGAAGATCTGCTGCTCCTCGAACACCTCCAGCAACTGGGCGTTGAGCGTCCGCGCCGAGGCGAGGTCGTAGCCGAACGGCTTCTCGATCACGATCCGCACCGACGCCCGGTCGGCCCGGTTGAGGCCGGCCGCGCCGAGCTTGCCGGCGATCGTGGGAAAGAACTCGGGCGCCGTGGAGAGGTAGAAGACGCGGTCAAGCGGCCGCCCCGCCGCTCGATCGAATTCGTCAAGCTCACGCGTGAGCTCGGCATAGATCTGGTCGTCGTCGAACGAGCCTTGCACGTAGCGGGCCTCGTTGAGCAGCCCCTCCATGACGTTGGGGTCGGGACGTCGCCGCGAGAAGCGCTCGATCGAGTCGACGACCGTGTCGCGGAACTCCTCGTCCTCGTGCGTGCGACGGCCCACGCCGATCACCTCGAAGCGCTCGGGCAACTGGCCCTCGTGCGCGAGGTTGTAGATGGCCGGGAGGAGCTTGCGATGGGCGAGGTCCCCAGTGGCACCGAAGATGACCAGCGACGTCGGGTGGACGGGCAGCCGCTCGAGACCTTCGACGAGCGGGTTCTCGGTGTCCGCCGCGCTGAGCGGAGAGGTTGCGCTCACTGCTTCGGCGCCGTCTTGACCGCGTGACCCCCGAACTGGTTGCGCAGCGCTGCCACCACCTTCGCGCTGTAGTCGCCTGCCCCGCGCGAGGAGAAGCGCGCGAACAGGGCCGCGGCCAATGTCGGCATCGGCGTGTCGTGGGCGATGCCGGCGTCAAGCGTCCAGCGGCCCTCGCCGGAGTCGTCGACCCAGCCCTCGAGGTTCGCCAGCTCGTTGCCGTCAACCTCGAAGGCACGGGCGGCCAGTTCCAGCAGCCACGACCGGATCACCGAGCCGTTGCCCCACACCTTGGCGATCTGCTCGGTGTCCAGCCCGTAGTCGGACTTGTGGATGAGTTCGAAGCCCTCGGCGTAGGCCTGCATGAGGCCGTACTCGATCCCGTTGTGGATCATCTTCACGAAGTGGCCCGAGCCGGCCGCGCCCATGTGCCCCCAGCCGATCGGCATGTCGTCCGTGGCGGGTGGCGCGAGGACGTTGAACAGCGGCTCCAGCCGCTTGACCGGCTCGTCCTCGCCACCGACCATCATGCAGTAGCCGATCTCCAGACCCCAGACGCCCCCGCTGGTGCCGACATCGACGAAGTGCACGCCGCGTTCGGCGCACTTGGCGTGTCGGTTGACGGACTCCGTCCACTTGGAGTTGCCG
The DNA here is from genome assembly GCA_963708835.1 of uncultured Actinomycetota bacterium. Taxonomy (GTDB): domain Bacteria; phylum Actinomycetota; class Thermoleophilia; order Solirubrobacterales; family Solirubrobacteraceae; genus Palsa-465. Next base: position 26,695 of record CAVPUB010000008.1, read on the forward strand.
CCGTCGATGATCGTGTCGCCCTCATCGAACATCCCGAGCAGCTTGTCGATCGTGTCCTCGGTCGGCTTACCGGCCGGGACCATGATCCACACCGCTCGGGGCGGCGACAGCTTGGACACGAGGTCCTCCAGCGAGTCCGACCCGCTGGCACCGTGCTCCTCGGCGGCCTTGACCGCGTCGGCGCTGAAGTCAAAGGCCACGACCTCGATGTCGGAGTCCCGCCGGATGCGGGTCACCATGTTGCCGCCCATCTTGCCGAGCCCGATGAAGCCGATCTGCATCAGTGTTTACCTCCGCGTGAGTTGATCGCGCGGCCTGGAATGCGGTCACGCACCTAGTGATTGCCCGGTGCAACTGAACGTCACTGCTCGGCGGCCTTCTCGATCCCCGCCACGAGACGCTCCATGGCGTCGATGAACTGGGTAACGCCATCCGCGAGAAGCTGCTTGGTGATCTCGGTCATGTCGATCCCGGCCTTGGCCAGGGCCTCGAGGTCCTCCGACGGATCCTTCTGAGCGGTCGGGCCGGAGATGTGACCGTGATCGCCGAACGCCTTCATCGTGTCCAGCGGCATCGTGTTGACGGTGTGCGGGCCGACGAGGTCGTCCACATACTTGGTGTCGGGGTAGGCAGGGTTCTTGACGCCCGTGGAGGCCCACAGCGGGCGCTGGACATGGGCGCCGGCGTGGTGCAGGGCCTCCCAGCGCGGGGTGGCGAAGTGCTCCTCGAACTTGCGGTAGGCCTCACGGGCGTTGGCCACTGCGGCCGTGCCGAGCAGCTCTGTGTGACCAGATGCCTCCAAGAGCTTGTCGGCGGCGGTGTCCACGCGGGAGACGAAGAAGCTGGCCACCGACGCGATGTCCAGTGACTCGCCCTTCTCCAAGCGCTTCTCCAGCCCGCTCATGTAGGCATCGATGACGTTCTCGTAGGACTCGACGGAGAACAGCAGCGTGATGTTGATGTTGATCCCCTCAGAGATGCACTTCTCGATGGCGGGCACGCCTTCGGTCGTGCCGGGGATCTTGATCATCAGGTTGGGCCGGTTCACGCGCTTCCAAAAGTCCCGGGCGCCATTGATCGACTTCTCCGTATCGTGCGCGATGTCCGCCGACACCTCGAGTGAGACGAAGCCGTCCTGGTGGTGGGTGGCTTCCCAGGTGGGCCGATGCACGTCACACGCCATCTGAACGTCCTTGATGGCGAGATGCTCGTAGATCTCCTGCCCGCTCAAGCCGTCGCCGGCGAGCCGTCTGAGATCCTCGTCGTAGTCGTCGGAGGAGCCGAGGATCGCCTTCTCGAAGATCGAGGGGTTGGACGTGTTGCCACGCAGCGAGTCCTCGTCGATGAGGCGCTGCAGCTCCCCGCTGGTGATGAGCGAGCGCCCAAGGTAGTCCAGCCACGGGCTGACGCCGGCCTCGACCAGCGACTTGAGTTTCGCATTGACGTTGGTGGCTTCAGTTGTGCTCATTGTGCTGAGCTCCTTTGACTGGATGTCTCACGGCGCCACCACGGTGTGCGCGGTACGGCCGCTACCACTGAGAATAGACGGATATCCCCGCACGCAAACGACGTTTGTGTGAATGACCGCCAACGCCCAGGGCGCCGCCGCGGTCAGCCGAAGAGGACGCCGTAGCGCTCGTATTCCTCGACGGGGACGCGTCGCACCTCGGCCACCGCGTCGGCGAGCGACACCAGCTTGATCTCGGTCGCGTGCAACGCGGTCATCATGCCCCACTGCCCGTCGTGAGCGGCATCGATGGCGGCCAGTCCCAGGCGGGTGGCCAGCACCCGGTCAAACGCCGTGGGCGTCCCGCCCCGCTGGATGTGGCCCAGGACGGTGGTGCGGGTCTCAAAGCCCGTGCGCGTTTCGATCTCGCGCTCCAATTGCTGGCCAATCCCACCCAATCGTGGGTGCCCGAACTCGTCGACCTGACCCGTGGTGACGGCCATCGTCCCCTCCTTGGGTGTCGCGCCCTCCGCCACCACGATGATCGCGAAGTAGCGCCCGCGAGCGTGTCTGCGGTTGATGAGCCGGCAGACCTCCTCGATGTCGAAGGGCATCTCAGGGATGAGGATCACATCGGCACCGCCGGCCAGCCCCGAATGCAGGGCGATCCATCCGGCGCTGCGGCCCATCACCTCGACCACGAGGTTGCGGTGGTGGCTCTCGGCCGTGGTGTGCAGGCGGTCGATCGCCTCGGTGGCGACGTGCAGCGCGGTGTCGAAGCCGAAGGTCACGTCGGTGGCCCCGAGGTCGTTGTCGATCGTCTTGGGCACACCGATGACGTTGAGCCCCTCTGCGGAGAGCCGGCTGGCCGCGCCCAGCGTGTCCTCGCCGCCGATCGCGATCAGCCCGTCCAGCTGGTGGCGCTCGAACGTCTTGCGCACCTGGTCCACCCCATCGGGGCGCTTGAAGATGTTCGTGCGGCTCGAGCCCAGGATCGTCCCGCCGCGGGGCAGGATCCCGCGCGTGGATTCGATCGACAACTCCTCGTAGATGTCCTCCAGGGGCCCGCGCCAACCGTCGCGGAAGCCGATGAGCTCGTCGCCGTAGGCGTCCACGCCCTTGCGCACCACGGCACGGATGACCGCGTTGAGGCCAGGGCAATCGCCTCCGCCCGTGAGCATCCCGATACGCACGGGCCGACATAGTACGCAGCGGCGCGGCCGCCGCGATCGGCCCGGGCACGCAACCCCCCACGTGGGCGGTAGGGTTGGCCAGATGGCCAGACCCGGACCCCGCGCCATCGCCGCCACCGCGGTACTCGGCGCCGTCGCCGCCGGGGCCGCGCTGCAGCGGCGCCATCTGCGCACGATCGCGCGCGACGCGGACTACCGGGGCCTGCGCGCGCCCCTGAACGGCCGCCCGCTGCGCATCACCTCGCCGGACAGGACTGAGCTCTACGCCGAGGCGTTCGGTCCTGACGATGCCCCGACGGTGGTCCTCGCCCACGGCTGGACCGAGCAGCTGACCTACTGGGGCCCGGTGATCAAGCACCTGCGCGCGTCCGGGCTGCGCGTCGTCGCCTATGACCTGCGCGGCCACGGCCGCAGCCACCGCGCGGTCGACGGCGACTACGCGCTGGAACGCTTCGGCGAGGACCTGGAGGCGGTGCTGGTCGCGGCCGGCGCCGGCGCGGACCGCGAGCCGGCCACGGTGGTCGGCCACTCTCTGGGCGCGATGTCGATCGCCGCCTGGGCCGAGCATCACGAGCCCCGCACGCGGGCGCACGCGGCGGCGCTGCTCAACACCGGGCTGGGCGATCTGGTCTCGGGCCACCTGCTGCTGCCCCAGGTGGCGCGGTTTCTCAACCACCCCCGGGCCAGCCGGGCGCTGCTCGGCTCCAAGGCGCCCGTGCCCCCGTTCTCCACCCCGGTGCAGCAGGCGATGATCCGCTACGTCGCGTTCGGGCCCCATGCCAGCCGAGGCGACGTGGCCTTCTACGAGCGCATGCTCATCGATACCCCGCCCGACGCGCGGGCCGCGGTCGGCGTCGCCCTCTCGCGCATGGACCTGTGGCATGCCGTGGCCAGCATCACCGTCCCCACGCTGGTGATCGCGGGCGACAGCGACCGCCTGACGCCTCCGGATCATGCCCGCCGCATCGCCGAGGCTCTCCCCCATCCGGCCGGCCTGCTCGAGCTGGCCGAGACCGGTCACATGTCGCCGCTGGAGCGCCCCCGCGAGGTGTCGCAGGCACTGCAGCGCCTCATCCGCGAAACCGCGAGCGCCCGCGTGGCCGCCGCGGACGGACGCTGACACCGTGCCGGCGGTCAGCCACGCCGTCAGCACCCCCAACGTGTGCTGGGTGCTGCGCGAGGACCCGGAGCTGGCCGAGACGATCGAGCCCGAGCGCCGCGCTCAGGCGATCGAGGCCCTCGTCGCCCGCGAGGTCAAGGTCCCCACCGGCGTCTGGACGGGCCGCCCGATCCCCATCGACGACGGGATCGGCCTCCTCGTCCTGGAGGGCGTGATGCTGCAGCGCGTGGGCATCGACGGGCGTTTCGGCGCCGAGCTGGTGGGCGAGGGCGACGTGCTGCGCGCCGTCAGCCAGGATGTCGACAACCCCACCCTGCCGTTGACGGTGGAGTGGCTCATCCTCGAGCCCTCACGGGTCGCGGTCCTCGACGAGCGCTTCGTGCGGCAACTCGCCCGCTTTCCCCAGGTCGCCGGCAAGCTCTTCGCCCGCTCGGTGCTGCGCTCGCGCCAGCTCGCGGTGAACATGGCGATCGTCCACCAGGCGCGCGTCGACGTACGCCTGCACCTGCTCTTCTGGCAGCTCGCCGGCCGCTGGGGCCGCGTGCGCTCCGACGGCGTCGTGGTCCCCCTGCGCCTCACTCACACGGTGCTGGCCGACCTCGTGGCAGCTCGCCGGCCCACCGTGACCAGCGCCCTGTCTGACCTCAGCCGGCGCGGGCTGGTGCGCGCGGTCAGCGACGGATGGCTACTCTCCGGCCCTCCGCCCGCGCGGGGCATCAGCCCAGTGTCGCCGCGCGAGCGCTACTGACCGCCGGCTCGGCTCGTGCATATCGACCCCTACATCGTCCTCGGCAGCGCGATCATCGGCCTGCTCGTCGGCATGACGGGCGCCGGCGGCGGGGCGTTGATGACGCCGATGCTGATCCTGTTGTTCGGCGTCACGCCGTCGACGGCGATCTCGTCAGACCTGGTCGCCGCGGTGGTCATGCGCCCGATCGGCGCCGCCGTGCACATCCGCGCGGGAACGGTCAACTTCAGGCTCGTGCGCTGGATGGTGGCGGGGTCGGTGCCCGCCGCCTTCCTGGGCGCCTATCTGCTCCATCGGCTCGGGGACGCCAAATCGGCGGAGGACACCATCGAGGTGTTCCTGGGCGCCGCGCTGCTGATCGGCGCGGGCGCCATGGCGCTGCGCTTCGTCATCGACCGCCGCTCGGGCCAGGGCCGCGACCTGTTCGTCAGCGACGTCATCACTCGCCCGCTGCCGACGCTGGCGATCGGGATCATCGGCGGGGTCATCGTGGGAATGACCTCGGTGGGCTCCGGGTCACTGATGATCGTCGCGCTGCTGTTCATCTATCCGCGTATCGGGGCCAACCAGCTGGTGGGGACCGACCTCACGCAGGCGGTGCCGCTGACCGTGGCCGCCGCGCTCGGAGCCCTGGCCTTCGGGCACATCGAGCTCTCGGTGACGGGCTCGCTGATCATCGGCAGCGTGCCGGCGGTCCTCGTCGGATCGCTGCTGTCCTCGAGCGTGCCGGACCGCTACGTGCGGCCGGCCATCGCCTTTGTCATCTTCGCCTCGGGCCTGAAGTACATCGGCGTGCCCACGCAGACGCTCGGGTGGATCCTGTGCGCCACGCTGCTGGCCGGCGCCACGGCCTGGCTGTGTTTCAAGCGGCCGTGGGAGCACCAGCTCGGCGCGCCGCGACCGTCTCCGACGGCCGTCCTCGCCCAGAGCGGCGGAGACGAGGATGGGGAGAAGCTCGAGCTGGACAGCCCGGTCGCGCGGTGAGCGCCCGCCTCGACGTCGCCGTCGCCGGTGGGCAGCTCGCGACCTACCGGCTCGGCGCGGGCGCCGACACCGGGGCTCCGCCGGTCCTGGCCATCCATGGCATCACCTCGACCAGCCGCACGTGGCTGGCCACTGGGCGCGCGCTCGGGGACCGCGCGACGCTGCTGGCCGTCGACCTGCGGGGCCGCGGACGCAGCGCCGGACTGCCGGCGGTGGTCGGGCTCGACGCCCACGTGCGCGACATGGTCGCCGTACTCGACGCCGTCGGGCTCGATCGCGCGGTGGTCGTGGGCCACTCCCTGGGTGCCTACATCGCCGCTCGCCTGGCGACATCGCATCCCGACCGGGTGGCGCGCCTGGTCCTCGTCGACGGCGGGCTCACCATTCCCGAGAGCGTGGGCGCCCCAGCCGAGCAGTTCGTCCAGAGGTTCCTCGGCCCGACGTTCGAACGGCTGGAGATGACCTTCCCCGACGTCGCCGCCTACCAGGCATGGTGGGCAGCGCATCCGGCGGTGGTGGGCGCGGACGTCGATCGCGCCGATCTCGACGCCTACGCCGCCTACGACCTCGTGGGCGAACCGCCCGAGATGCGCTCGGCGATCACGCCTCAGGTGGTGAGGGACGACGGCCTGGACCTGTTCGGCGAGCCGGACGCCATGCGGCTCGCCGTGCCGTCGGTGTTCCTGTGCGCGCCGCGCGGCATGGTCGATGACCCCCACCCCATGCAGCCGCTCGCCGATGTGCAGGCGTGGGCGGCCGCGGATCCCGGGCGCCGGCGGGCGATCGAGGTCCCCGACACCAACCACTACACCATCGCCTGGAGCACTCACGGCGCGGCCGCGGTGGCGAACGCGATCGCGGCCGCCGTCTCAGGCTGACCGCGCCACCGCGGCGATGTCGGCCTGCTCGATGGCCAGCCCGATCGCCCCCAGGAGCTCGGCCCGGTCACCCAGCGTCGCCGCCACCACCGCCACGTCCGCACGCACCGCGGGGATGCTCGTCTGCTCGAGGCCCTCGCGCACTGCGTCGACCAGCAGCTCGCCGGCGACGATGAGATCGCCTCCGACGATCACCAGTTCCGGGTTGACGACATTGCAGATCCCGCCCACGACCCGGCCGGCGGCGACGCCCGCCTCGCGGAACACGCGGCGGCACAGCTCATCGCCGGCCTGCGCGCGGCTCACGGCCTCGGGCAGGCCGCCGGCGTTGCCCAGCACCGGGCGCAGGCGCGTCAAGAGCGCCTGGGCTCCGGCCACCGTCTCCAGGCAGCCACGGTTGCCACAGCGGCACACCGCGCCGTCAGGATCGACCTGGACATGACCGAGCTCTCCGGTCATCCCGCCGTGGCCGCTGAACAGAGAGCCATCGAGAACCAGACCGCCGCCGACGCCCGAGGACAGCATCACGTAGACGACGTCGGAGGCCCCCTGAGCGGCACCGGTCCGGACCTCCGCCAGCGCGCCGAGGTTTGCGTCGTTGCCGACGTGCACGGGGACGCCCAGGCGGCGCGCGAGCTCGCGCTGCGGGGACACCGCGCTCCAACCGGGCAGGATCCCCGCGGCGACCAGGCTCGCCCCGTCGCGTCGCACGGGCGCCGAGATCGCCGCTCCGACACCGAGCAGCCGCTGGCGCGGTAGGCCCGCCTGTGCCAGCAGAGCCGGGATGCGGTCAACCGCGGCGGCGATCGCGAGCTCCGCGGCGTTGTCGACGTCCAGGTCGAGACGGTCCTCAGCGAGCAGCGTCCCCGTGACGTCGGCGATCGCCACCCGAACGGAGCTGTGCCCGAAGTCCACGCCGCCGAACGCCCCGATCTCCGGATTGAGGGCAAGCAGGGTGGGCGGCCGCCCCGAACGCCCGGCGACCGCCAGCGCCGTACGCTGCTCGGCCACCAGCTCCTGGGCTTGCAGCTCGCCGATCAGCTTCGAGACCGTGGCCCGCGACAGCCCGGTCGCCCGGACCACGTCGACTCGGCGGGCCGGCCCCTCGCGAAACAGGTAGTCGAGCACGCGCAGCGCGTTGCGCTCCCGGGCGGAGGGTGGGGGCATCGCCTCAGCGCAGACCCAGCAGCACCTCGACCACGAGCTGGTCCAGGGCCTCGTTGTGATAGCCGCGATCAGCCAGCACGTCGAGCTCGCCGGCCTGCGCCTTGAGCGCATCGGTCTCACTCAGGCCCGCCGTCGAGGCCTCGCCGAGCTCCGGCGCCGAGGCCGCCGCCAGTGCTTCCTGCACCTCGGGCAGGGAGTCGAAGTGGCGCGCGCGCTCGGCCAGGGCCGTGTAGGTCCGGATGCACCCGCGGGCGAAGTCCCACACGCCCGCCTCGTTCTCGTTGCGGTAGGGGTGGGCGTCGAAGTGCCGGGGCCCGTCGTAGCCCGCACGCTCGAGCAGGCGCACCAGGTGGAAGGCCTCCTTGAGGTCCTCGGCGCCGAAGCGGAAGTCCTGGTCATAGCGGCCGATCCGCTGCGCGTTGAGGTCGATGTGGAAGAGCTTGCCCGCCCACAGCGCCTGTCCGACGCCGTGCATGAAGGACAGCCCGGCCATCGTCTCGTGCGCGACCTCGGGGTTGACGCCCACCATCTCGGGGCGATCCAGCGTGGTGATGAAGTGCAGCGCGTGGCCGACGGTGGGCAGGAAGATGTCGCCGCGCGGCTCGTTGGGCTTGGGCTCCATCGCGAACTTCAGGTCATAGCCCTGCCCGACGACGTACTCCGCCAGCAGGTTGATCGCCTCGCGGTAGCGCTCGAGCGCGTCGCGCGGGTCCTTGGCCACCCCCACCTCGGTGCCCTCGCGCCCGCCCCAGAAGACGTAGACCTCGGCGCCCAACTCGGCGCCCAGGTCGATGGAGAGCATCGCCTTGCCGATCGCCGCCCGGCGCACACCGCGGTCGTTGGAGGTGAAGGCGCCGTCCTTGAACGCGGGATGGCCGAACAGATTGGTCGTCGCCATTCCGACGCCGAGTCCCCGTTCGCTCAGCGCGTCCTTGAACGCGGTCACGATCCGGTCGCGCTCGGAGGCGGAGGTCCCGTAGGGCACGAGGTCGTTGTCGTGCAGGCTGACGCCCCAGGCCCCGGCGTCGGCGAGGCGGTGCACCGTGTCCACGGGATCGCGAGGCGGGCGCGTCGGCTCCCCGAACGGGTCGCGCCCCGGATTGCCCACGGTCCACAACCCGAAGGTGAAACGCGCTGGACCCGCGCCGCTCCCGTTCTCCGCGTTCGTCATTGCTCACACTCCCACACGTAGTTTTGTCTAAGATTAGACAGAATGAGGGATGGGGACCAGCGCATCGCGGCGCGCGGCTCGCTCAGGGCGACGGGGCACCGGGCCCGGTGACGGGCACGCGCGTGATCGGCATCGACGTCGGGACCTCCTCGGCCAAGGGGGTGGCGATCGACGAGCGCGGCGCCGTGCTCGCCGAGGCCGAGCAGCCCATTCCCATCTCGATGCCGCACCCCGGCTGGTCCGAGCAGGACCCCGAGGATTGGTGGACCGCGACCGAGGCGGTGCTGGCCGAGCTTGACGCCGACGCCGCGGCCGGCATCGGGCTGTCAGGACAGATGCACGGGCTCGTCGTGCTCGGCTCCGAGCGCCGCCCATTGCGCCCGGCGATCCTGTGGAACGACGGCCGCAGCCAGCCGCAGGCCACGCGGATCGAAACGGAGCTGGGGATCGAGCGGCTGGTGGCGCTCAGCGGCAACCGCGCCCTGGCCGGCTTCACCGCGCCCAAGCTGACCTGGCTGGCCGAGCACGAGCCCGACGTCCACAGCCAGATCGCACATGTGCTCCTGCCCAAGGACTACGTCCGCTTCCGCCTCACCGGAGAGCTCGCCACCGATGTCTCGGACGCCTCGGGCACCGTGCTGCTGGACGTCGGACGACGCGCGTGGAGCCCAGAGCTGGCCGAGGCGTTCGCCGTGGACCCGGGCTGGCTGCCCACCGTGCACGAGTCCGGCGCCGTGACCGGCCACACCGTCTCCGGCGTGCCGGTGGCCGCCGGGGCGGGCGATCAGGCGGCGGGGGCCCTGGGCGTCGGCGTCACCGATGACCGCAGCCCCGCCTCGCTGGTGCTGGGGACGAGCGGGGTCATCTTCACCGCCCGCAACACCTTCACCCCCGATCCGCAGGGACGCCTGCACGCGTTCTGCCACGCGCTGCCCGAGACATGGCACGTCATGGCCGTGATCCTCTCGGCCGCCGGCGCGCTGAGCTGGCTCGCCGCGACCCTCGGCGCCTCCGATGACATCGCCGGGCTGCTCGAGCAGGCGGCGGCGTGGCCCCCGGGGGTGGAGGGCCTCACCTTCGCCCCGTACCTGTCAGGGGAGCGGACCCCCTATCCCGACTCGGATCTGCGCGGTGGGTTCGTCGGCCTGGGCCTGCGCCACGACCGCGGGGCGATGGCCCGCGCCGTGCTCGAGGGCGTCGCCTATGCGCTGCGCGACGGCCTGGACCTCATCGCCGCCACCGGGCAGCGGCCGGAGAGCGCCCGGGTCTCGGGTGGCGGCGCACGCTCGCAGCTGTGGCTGCAGATCCTCGCCAGCGTTCTCGAGCTCCCGCTGGAGCGCACCGAGTCCGAGGCGGGCGCGGCCTACGGCGCGGCGCTCCTCGGCGGCGTGGCCGCCGGCGTGTTCAGCGACGCGCGCAGCGCAGCCCAGTCCGCCGTCACCACCACCGGCAGGATCGACCCCGACCCCGCGTGGGTGGAGGCCTACGCCGCCGGCCGCCCTCGCTACCAAGCCCTCTACCCCGCCCTCTCCGGGCTCCCCACATGAGCGTTTCCGCCCTCACCCCCCTGATCGATCCCGCCGAGCGGGTCATGACCGAGATCGAGGCCTGGTGGCCTCGCTTCAAGCGCGGCGAGCTGCGCCCGTCGATCTCCGGACGCCCCGCGCTGGCCTCCCACGAGCGCTTTGCCGTGGACGTCGGCCGGGTCCGCGCCGCGGGCCTGGGCAATCCCGCCGCCGGCGGGGTGCTGCACGCCACCGACCGCCGGGCGCTGATGTTCGACGTCGGGCTTGAGCCCGTGCGCGAGTGGGATCTCGCCGATCTGGGCGCCGTGAGCGTCCTGGGCAACTGGCGCGGGCTGGCCTTCGTTCACGCCGACGGTGACACCGAGCTGGTGGTTGCCGTGGACCCCCGACTGCCGACCTGGCAGGGCGCCGCGGGCTGGCTGAAGGTGGAGGCGGCGTTCGCGGCGGCGGGCGGGCGCCTCGCGCAGTGGGTGGCCGAGCTGCCCGAGCGGCTCATGGTCACCGGCCACGCGTAGCCGTCACACTGTTCCCATGTCCGTGACCGAGGTGCCCGCGGTCCTGCGCCCGGCTCCCGCGACGCTGCACGCAGCGCGGGACGCCATGGGCGACCTCCTCGGCGCCGACCGCGTCCGCACCGGCGCCGACGACCTCGCTCAACACGGCCACGACGAGTCGTTCCACCCCGAGGCGCGGCCCGACATGGTGGTGTGGCCGCGCTCGATCGACGAAGCGGCCGCAATCGTCGGGATCGCCGCGGCCCATCGCCTGCCGGTGGTGCCGTTCGGAGCGGGCACCTCGCTGGAGGGCCACGTGGCCGCGCTCGCGGGCGGGCTGTCGATCGACATGCGCGAGATGAACGTGATCGGGCGCCCGTCCCTCGATGATCTCGACGTCCTCGTGGGCGCCGGGGTCACGCGCCGGGCGCTGGACGCGCGCCTGCGGCCCGAGGGTGTGTTCTTCGCCGTGGACCCGGGGGCTGACGCCACCATCGGCGGCATGATCGCCACCGGCGCGTCGGGGACGACGACCGTCCGCTACGGCGCGATGCGCGAGAACGTGATCTCGATCACCTTCGTCGACGCCCATGGCGAGGTCGTCCGTACCCATTCTCGGGCGCGCAAGTCCTCGGCGGGCTACGACCTCACGCGGCTCATGATCGGCTCCGAGGGGACCCTCGGGCTCATCTGCGAGGCGAGGCTGCGCCTGCACCCCACGCCGGAGGCGATCGCGGCGGCCCAGTGCACGTTCCCGAGCGTGGCCGCCGCCGTGCAGTGCGTCGTGATGGTCAGCCAACACGCCATCCCGGTCGCGCGGATCGAGCTCGCCGACGAGCTCCAGATCGAGGCCATCAATCGTCACAACCAGACCGAGTTCACCGTCGCCCCCACCCTGTTCATCGAGTTTCACGGCGGCTCGACGGCCGACGTCGAGAGCCAGGCGCGTGAGACCGCCGAGCTTGCCGCCGAGTGCGGCGGTTCTGGCTTCGCGTGGGCCTCCGATGAGGCCGAGCGTCGCCGCCTCTGGCACGCGCGCCACGGCGCCATGGAGGCGACGCGGGCCACGCGGCCCGGTAGCGGCGCTCTGACGACCGACGTCTGCGTCCCGGTCTCGGCACTGGCCGACTGCATCGCCGCCACCCAGGCCGATATCGCCGAGCACGGGCTGGTCGCGTCGATCGTGGGTCACGTCGGCGACGGCAACTTCCACGTGATCGTCCTCGTCGACCCCACCGATGCGGCTGAGGTGGCCCGCGGCGAGGACTTCCACGCCCGCCTCGTGCGCCGCGCCCTGGAGCGCGACGGCACCTGCACCGGCGAGCACGGCGTCGGCTACGGCAAGGCGCGCTTCCTGGTCGAGGAGCACGGGCGCCCCGCGGTCGAGATGATGCGCGCCATCAAGCGGGCGCTCGACCCCGACGGCATCTTCAACCCCGGCAAGATCGCCAGCGCCGCGCTCGGTTAGCCGCGCGACGGACCCAGGCCCAGCCCTGGTCCCTACGGGAACCAGTGCACGGCGCGAAAGCCCCACGTCTGGGCAAGCCACCCCGGCACGAACTCCGCGAGCGCCGCATCCAGCGCGCTGCCGACCGCCGCGTCCACCACCCACCAGGAGACCATGGCGTCGGCCCCCGCGGGCGAGCGCTCGTCGGGCGGGTCGATGTAGACGCAGCCGTACAGCGCCGTCTCGCCGGCGTCGAGCACCGCGTAGTTGAACGTCTCGTGCGCGGCGATCTCACGCTGGTGACGAGCGAGGTCGGCCCGGTCCTCCTCGAACGTCATCGTCGCCGGCGGCCAGCCCCAGGCCTCGCGGTACTTGGCCCACAGCCGCTCACGCGAGCCCATCACCGCGGGGTAATCGATCTCCACGTCGTTCGCGCGGATGGGACGCAGGTGATGGCCGCAGGACAGCTCGACCCGCTCGGGATGCACGAATCCGTCGGGGAGCCAGGACACCCCGCTGAGGCTAACCGAGCACCAGGTCCACGTACCCATCGGCGATCGCGTCGGCCGACAGTTCGCCCCGTGGCCGGTACCACTGGGCGGTGTGGTTGACCATCCCCAGCAACGCGAGCAGGGCCAGATGCGAATCACCGCCCGGCGACGCCCGCTCCAGCGCCTGGGCCGCCAGCCGCTCGAACGCCTTGCGTGAGGCGCGCACCTTGCGCCAGCGGTCCCCGGATTCGATCACGTGGCGCTCCTGCTGGAAGACGAGCATGTGATCGCGGTGCTCGACGACGTGGGCCACCCACAGGCGGACGAGCGCGTGCAGCTGGCCGGCGGGGTCCCCGTCCTCGGCGAGCAGCTCGGTGGCCTGCTCGAGCAGCGGCTCCATGAGCTGGTCGCAGATCGCGGTGAGCAGCTCCTCCTTGCCGCTGAAGTAGTGATAGAGCGCGCCCGTGGCCAGATCCATGCTCGCGGCCAGCTCCTGCATCGTCGTCTGGTCATAGCCCTGACGGGCGAACACCTTGGCCGCCTGGTAGATGACCTGCTGCTGGCGCTGGTCATAGCGCCGGCGCAGCGCGGGGCGTGTGGGTCGTACTGACACTCCCGGATCACTATACCGAATGAGTATTCGAACTTCGAATGGATATTCGCTATAGTCGCGCTGCCATGGACTTCGCCCTCGATGATCAGACCGAACTGCTCCAGCGAACCGTCCGGGAGTTCGCGCAGGCCGAGGTGGCGCCAGCCGCCGAGGAGCTTGACCGGACCCATTCGTTTCCCTATGAGATCGTCGCCAAGATGGCCTCGCTGGGCTGGATGGGCATTCCGTTCCCGGAGGAGGTCGGCGGCGCCGGAGGCACGAGCCTTCAGTACGCCATCGCCGTCGAAGAGCTGACCCGCGTCGACTCCAGCGTGGCGATCACGCTATGCGCCCACACGTCGCTGGGCACCCAGCCGATCTACCTGTTCGGCTCCGACGCGCAGAAGGAGGAGTGGCTGCCGCGGCTGTGCGCGGGCGAGATCCTCGGGGCCTTCGGGCTGACCGAGCCCGAGGCGGGCTCCGATGCGGGCAACGTCAAGACCCGCGCGCGCCTGGAGGATGGGGAGTGGGTGATCAACGGCGCCAAGCAGTTCATCACCAACGCCGGCACCGACATCTCCGGCGTGGTCTGCATCACCGCGCGGACCGGTGACGAGGAGATCTCCAACCTCGTGGTGCCCAACGGCACCGACGGCTATGAGCAGGCCGAGCCCTACCGCAAGATGGGCTGGAACGCGTCCGACACCCGGCCGCTGACCTTCACCGACTGCCGGGTGCCCGAGGAGAACCTGCTGGGCATGCGCGGCAAGGGCTTTCACCAATTCCTCCAAGTGCTCGACATCGGTCGCATCGGCGTCGCCGCGATGGGCGTCGGGCTGGCCCAGGGCGCGTTGGACCAGGCGCTGGCGTACGCCAAGGAGCGCCGCGCCTTCGGCAAGCCGATCTCGAAGTTCCAGACGATCCAGGCCAAGCTGGCCGACCTGGCCACCGAGATCGCCGCGGCGCGGCTGCTCGTCTACCACTCGGCGTGGCTGAAGGACCAGCGCAAGCCGTTCTCGCTCGTCGCAGCCCAGGCCAAGCTCAAGACCGGGCGCTTGGCCGTCAAGGCCGCCGACGAGGCGGTGCAGATCCACGGCGGCTACGGCTACATCGAGGAGTACCCGGTGTGCCGTTTCTATCGCGACGCCAAGATCCTCACCATCGGCGAGGGCACCGACGAGGTCCAGCAGATGGTCATCGCCCGGGCGCTCGGCGCATGAGCACCGAGGCGCGGACGGCGGGGAATCTTCCGCTCGAGGCGCGGATCCGCGAGGTCGGTCCCCGTGACGGCTTTCAGAACGAGCCCGAGGACATCCCCACCGAGACCAAGGTCAAGCTGATCGATGCCCTCGCGCGGACCGGTCTGCGCCGGCTGGAGCTAACCAGCTTCGTCCGGCCCGACGTCATCCCCCAGCTCGCCGACGCCGCCGAGGTGCTGCAGGCCGTCGACATTCCCGAGGCCGTGAGTCGCTCGGTGCTCATTCCCAACGAGCGCGGGCTGGACCGGGCGCTTGAGCTACGTGAGCACTTCGACGAGATCAACGTGTTCATGTCGGCCTCGGAGACCCACAACCTTCGCAACGTCAACCGCGGGATGCAGGACTCACTCACGGCGCTGGAACGCGTTCTCCCGCGGGCGCGGGAGGCGGGCCTGCGCTGCGAGGGCGTCATCTCGGTCGCCTTCGGCTGCCCGTACGAAGGCGTCGTGCCCCAGGAGCGGGTATTCGAGATTGCCGAGCGGCTGGCCGCGGCCGGCGCGCAGGAGATCGGCTTCGGCGACACCACCGGCATGGCCAACCCGCGCCAGGTCACGGCGTTCTTCGCCGCCGCTCGCGAGCGGCTGGCTGAGCTGGAGCTGACCGCTCACTTCCACAACACTCGCGGGCAGGGACTGGCCAACGTCTACGCCGCCCTGGAGGCGGGGATCGACTCGTTCGAGTCGAGCTTCGGCGAGCTGGGCGGCTGTCCGGTGCCCGCCGGCGCCACCGGGAACGTGGCCACCGAGGACGTCGTCTCGATGCTGCACGAGATGGGCGTGCAGACCGGCGTGGATCTGCGCGCGCTGCTCAAGGTCTCCCGCGCCATGCAGTACCACCTCGGTCGTCCCCTGGGCAGCCACACGCTCGTCGCCGGCCCAGTCGACTGGCACCGCTGGGCTCACTCCGACGAGGTCTGAGCCACTCGTGTTCGAACGCGTCCTCATCGCCAACCGCGGGGAGATCGCGCGCCGCGTGATGCGAACCCTGGATCGCATGGGGATCGACTCGGTCGCCGTCTATACCGCCGCCGACCGCCACGCCCCCTTCGTGCGCGAGGCGATGACCGCCGTCGAGGTTCCCTCCTACCTGGACATCGGCGCCATCGTCGGCGCGTGCGAACAGTGGCAGGTGCAGGCGCTGCACCCGGGCTACGGCTTCCTGTCGGAGAACCCGGCGCTCGCCCGGGCCTGCACCCAGGCCGGCGTGACCTTCATCGGGCCACCTCCCGAGGCCAGCGCGCTGATGGGCGACAAGCTGCGCGCCAAGGAGGCGGCGGTGCGTGCCGGCGTGCCGGTGGTCCCCACCTTCACCGAGGCCGAGGCGCGCGCAGCCGCCGAACGCGCTGACGTCTATCCACTCCTGGTCAAGGCCGCCGCCGGCGGCGGGGGGCGCGGCATGCGTGTCGTGGACCGCGCCCAGGATCTCGATGCAGCGCTCGCCTCCGCCCGGCGTGAGGCGCAGGCCGGCTTCGGCGATGACCGGGTGTTCATCGAGCGCTTCCTGCCCCGAGCGCGCCACCTGGAGGTCCAGGTGATCGCCGACACCCACGGGACAGTGCTGCATCTCGGCGAGCGCGAGTGCTCGCTGCAGCGCCGCCACCAGAAGATCATGGAGGAGTCCCCCTCCCCCGTCGTCTCGCCCGACCTGCGCGCCGCGCTTGGCGCCGAGGCGGTCTCGCTCGCGCGGGCCGGCGGCTATGTCAACGCCGGCACCGTCGAGTTCATCGCCGACTTCGCGGACCCCTCCGAGCACTACTTCCTGGAGATGAACGCCCGCCTCCAGGTCGAGCACCCCGTGACCGAACTGGTGACCGGCCTTGACCTGGTGGAGCTTCAGCTCCGCGTCGCGGCCGGTGAGGCGCTCCCACTGACCCAGGATGACGTCCGGCTCAGCGGCCACGCCATCGAGGTCCGCGTGACCGCCGAGGATGCCGCGCGCGATTTTCTCCCGGCCGCCGGCCGCGTGCTCGCCTACGCCCGGCCGGTCGAGAGCGACGTGGTGCGCGTCGACGACGCGATCGAGCCGGGCACGATCGTGGACACCGGCTATGACTCCCTGCTGGCCAAGGTCATCGCGCACGGGGCCGACCGTCCCCAGGCGCTGGCGCGACTGGACCGCGCCCTCGCGGGTTTCACCGTGCTGGGCGTCACCACGACCACCAGATACCTGCGCGGCCTGATCGCCGACGACGCGGTGCGCGCCGGGGAGCTCGACACCGGCCTCATCGACCGCCGCGGCGTCCCCGACGGCCCGATGGGCGACGACGGCATCGCCGTCGCCGCCGCCATGCTCATCCTGGCCGACCGCCGCGACCGTGCCCGAGCCGGGGGCGACCCGTTTGACCGGGTTGACGGATGGCGACTCGGCGGTGTGCGTGCCCAGTCGCGCTGGCGGCTATCGGTCGCCGGCGGTGACCCGGTGGACGTGACCGTCCCCCCCGCCTACGTGGAGATGGTGACCGTGCTCGGCGACGGCCGTTTCGCGGTCGAGGGCCGCGGCGACTGGCTCCTGGCCCGCGACGGCGACGTGACGTGGATCGGCCACGGCGGCTCGGCCTGGGCGGTGCGGCCCGCGACCGGCGGCGACCTCGCCGCCGCCGCGGCCGACGGGGACGTTCGTGCCCCGATGCCCGGGCAGGTGCTGATCGTCCACGCCGCACCCGGTGACCGGGTGACCGCCGGCGACCCGCTCGTCGTACTCGAGTCGATGAAGATGGAGCTCGTCCTCACCGCGCCCGTTGACGGCGAGGTCGCCGAGCTCACCGTCGCCGTTGGCGACAAGGTGACCGTCGACCAGCCGCTGGCCCGCGTGGAGGCCTCCGGCACATGAACGTCCTGCGCTCCCACGCCAATCCCGGCTCGGACGAGTTCCGGGCCAACCTGACGGCGAACATCGCGCTGGTCGAGGACCTCAACGCCCAGCTGGCACGCGTCCGGCAGGGCGGCGGCGAGCGGGCCCGCGAGCGCCACGTCGGCCGCGGCAAGCTGCTTCCGCGCGAGCGCGTCGACCGGCTGCTGGACCCCGGAGCGCCGTTTCTGGAGTGCTCGGCGCTGGCCGCCCACGGCCTCTATGACGACGAGGCGCCCGGCGCGGGCATCATCACCGGGATCGGGCGGGTGTCCGGACGCGAATGTGTGATCGTCGCCAACGACGCCACGGTCAAGGGCGGCACCTACTACCCGATGACGGTCAAGAAGCACCTGCGCGCCCAGGAGATCGCGGTGCAGAACCGCCTGCCCTGCATCTATCTGGTCGACTCCGGCGGCGCGTTCCTGCCGCGCCAGGACGAGGTCTTCCCCGACCGCGAGCACTTCGGGCGCATCTTCTTCAACCAGGCCACGATGTCGGCCCAGGGGATCCCCCAGATCGCGTCTGTCATGGGTTCGTGCACGGCCGGCGGCGCCTACGTTCCGGCGATGAGCGATGAGACGGTGATCGTGCGCAACCAGGGCACGATCTTCCTCGGCGGCCCGCCCCTGGTGAAGGCGGCCACCGGCGAGGAGGTGACCGCCGAGGAGCTCGGTGGCGGCGAGCTGCACTCCCGCACCTCCGGCGTCACCGACCATCTCGCCACCGACGATGCCCATGCACTCCAGATCGTGCGCGACATCGTGGCGACGCTCGCGGCGCGCGAGACCCTGCCGTGGGAGCGGGCGCCGGTCAGCGATCCCGCCGTCGACCCCGAGCAGCTTCTCGGCGTTGTCCCCACCGACCTGCGCAAGCCCTACGACGCCCGGGAGATCATCGCCCGCATCGTCGACGGCTCACGCTTTCACGAGTTCAAGGAGCTCTACGGGTCGACCCTGGTCTCCGGCTTCGCGCACATCCACGGACACCCGGTCGGCATCCTGGCCAACAACGGCATCCTCTTCTCCGAGAGCGCGCTCAAGGGCGCTCACTTCATCGAGCTGTGCGACCAGCGCAGGACGCCGCTCGTGTTCCTGCAGAACATCACAGGCTTCATGGTGGGGCGCGACTACGAGGCCGGCGGCATCGCCAAGCACGGCGCCAAGATGGTCACCGCGGTGTCCACGGCGCGGGTGCCCAAGCTCACGGTGATCGTGGGCGGCTCGTTCGGCGCGGGCAATTACGGCATGTGCGGACGGGCCTACTCGCCCCGACTGATGTGGATGTGGCCGGGCGCGCGGATCAGCGTGATGGGCGGCGAGCAGGCCGCCACCGTGATGACGGAGGTGGGACAGGCGGAGACCGGCGCGCAGCTGCGCGAGCAGTACGAGCGCCAAGGCCACCCCTACTACGCCACCGCCCGCCTCTGGGACGACGGCGTCATCGACCCGCGTGACACGCGCGATGTCCTAGGACTGGCTCTGTCCGCGGCGGGGAACGCGCCGCTTGACGACGTGCGCTACGGCGTGTTCAGAATGTAGGGGTGCCCGAGGCCCGCGATCAGACCGTCACGTCAGCCGACGGCGTGACGATCGCCTACCAGCGCTCGGGCTCCGGGCCGGCGCTGATCGTCGTCAACGGCGCGCTCAGCACCAAGGACACCGGCTCTCCCCTGGCCCCTCTGCTGGACCGGGACTTCACGCTGTATCGCTATGACCGGCGCGGTCGGGGCGACAGCTCGGACCGCGACGGCTCCGCGCCCCAGGATGAGCTCCAGGATCTGGCCGCGGTCGTGGCCGTGACGGGCGAGGACCCGTTCGTCTTCGGCCAATCCTCAGGCGCGGCGCTGGCGCTCGAGGCCGCCGCCGCGGGCGTCCCCATGCGCGGGCTCGTCGTCAACGAGCCGCCCTACGTCGAGGGCCCGGGCACCGCCACCGAGACGGCCGGCGAGCTGGCCGCGCTGGCGGCCGACGGACGGCGCGACGAGGCCGTCGAGCACTTCATGCACGGCAGCGGAATCCCCGATGCGGTGATCGAGCAGACCAAGGCATCGCCGGCGTGGCCGGCGCTCCTGGCCATCGCCCACACGCTCGCCTACGACGTGCGCCTCCTCAACGAGGGCGTCGTCCCGGCCGCGCGTCTGAGCGCGATCGCCTGCCCGGTGCTGGGCACGACCGGCAGCCTCAGCCCGCCATGGGCCGCCGCCTCGGTCCGCGCCGTCGCCGAGGCGGTGCGCGACGGGGAGTGGCGGGTGCTCGAGGGCCAGGCCCACAACATCGCCCCCGATGTGCTGGCCGGGGTGCTCCGCGAGCGGTTTCTGTAGCCGGTGGCCCGCGTCTTCGTCACAGGATCCGCCGACGGACTGGGCCGGCTCGCCGCCGCGCAGCTCGTGCGCGAGGGCCATGAGGTCGTGCTCCACGCGCGCAGCGAGGCGCGTGGGCGCGAGGCGATGGACGCCGTCCCCGGGGCGGCCGGGGTGCTCGCCGCCGACCTGGCCTCGATCGCGCAGACCCGCGCGCTGTCCGAGCAGGCCAACGCGAGCGGCCGCTTTGACGCGGTCGTCCACAACGCCGCTCTCGGCTACCAGGTGTCGAGCCGCTCAGAGACCGAAGACGGCCTGGCCGCGCTGTTTGCGGTCAACGTGCTCGCCCCCTATCTCCTCACTGCGCTCATGACCCGCCCGGATCGGCTCGTCTACCTGTCCTCCGGGATGCACACGAGCGGCGATCCGGCGCTCGACGACCTTCAATGGCGCCATCGGCGCTGGGACGGCGTCCAGGCCTACTCCGATTCCAAGCTGTTCGATCTCGTGCTCGCCTTCGCGGTCGCGCGCCGGTGGCCCGAGGTCTGCGCCAACGGCGTCACGCCAGGGTGGGTACCGACGCGGATGGGCGGGCGCGGTGCCCCCGACGACCTGGCGCTGGGGGCCGACACCCAGGCCTGGCTGGCGGTCTCAGACGAGCCCGCCGCGCGGGTGACCGGCCGCTACCTCTATCACCGCACCGAGCGCCCGGCCGACCCCGCCGCGTCTGACCCGGCCATCCAGGATGGGCTGCTCGCGGCCTGCGCGGAGCTGACCGGCGTCACGCTGGAGCGCTAGTCCGCCCCCGCGCCCGCTCCCGCCCCGGCCCCCGCCGGCTGAGGCGGCTGGGGCGCCGCCCCCGACCGCGCGGCGGAGACCTCGAAGTCACGGCTGCGGATGAGCACCAGGGTCAGCACGCCCGCGACCAGCGAGAGGATCGCGCCGATCAGGAAGATCTCGTTCAGACCCGTGACAAACGCGGTCCGCACGGCGTGGAGCGCCACCGGTCGCGCCTGGGCGGGCAACGAGGCCAGCCCCCCGGCGGCGCCGCTGCCCTGTGAGACGTCGGTCGCCAGCCGGTGCGCCGCCTCGGGGTTGACCGGCGAGCCCACCAGCAGCGACTCCACGTGGGTGCGCACCGTGTGTGAGAACAGCGAGCCCAGCCCGGCGATCCCGGTGGCGATTCCGACCTGACGGAAGGTGGAATTGATCCCGCTGGCCATGCCCGCCCGGTCAGGGGTGACGACCCCGATCGCCGTGGAGGCCAGCGGCGGGTTGACCAGGCCCACGCCGGCGCCGGCCAGGATGAAACCGGGGATCAGGTGGGTCCAGCCCGAGCTCTCGGTGAGGCCGCGCATGAGCAGCAGCCCGATACCGACCAGGACCAGACCGGGGGCGATCAGCAGCCGGATCGGCACGGTCGCGGTCGCCCGGCCCGCCAGCGTCGACGTGAGCAGGATCGCGCCTGACAGGACAAGGAAGCGCAGCCCGCTCTGGAGCGGGGAGAAGTCGAGGATGTCCTGCATGTAGAGCGTGAGATACAGAAACAGCGCGAACAACCCGGCCGACAGCGCGAAGGCGGCGATCAAGCCCCCATTGAAGGTGGGCTTGCGAAACAGCTTCAGATCGAACATGGCGCGGTCGCGCTGGACCATCTCGGCCACCACGAAGGCGAGGAGCAGGGCGGCGGACCCGATGAGACAGGCGACGATCTCGGTCGAGCCCCAGCCCTTGCTGTTGCCCTTGATCAGCGCGTACACCAGCGCCCCGAGCGCGCCGCTGAACGTGACCACGCCGATGAAGTCCGGACGCTGCGCCCCGGGCTGGCGCGACTCCTCCACCTGGGACACGGTCATCGCCACGGCAGCCGCGCCGATCGGCACGTTGACCAGGAAGATCCACCGCCACGACAGCCCCGAGGTGAGCGCTCCGCCGACGACGGGGCCGATCGCCACGGCCAGCCCGGTGATCGCCCCCCACACCCCGAACGCGGTGCCGCGCTCACGACCCTGGAAGGCGCTGCCCAGGAGGGCCAGCGAGGTCGAGAACATCGCCGCGCCGCCCACGCCCTGCGCGCCGCGCGCCAGATTGAGCAGCAATGGGTCGGCGGCGATGCCCGAGAGCAGGGAGCTCACGCTGAAGATGACCAGGCCGATCACGAACATCCGCCGGCGGCCGAAAAGATCGGCCAGCGATCCGGTGGTGAGCAGCAGGGCGGCCAGCGTCAGCGCATAGGCGTCGACCACCCACTGGAGGTCGGAGAAGCTGGCGTTCAGGGACCGCTGGATCGACGGCAGGGCAACGTTGACGATCGTCACGTCCAGCAGCAGCATGAACGTGCCGGTGCACACGGCGATCAGCGTCCACCACTTGCGATCCATCAACTGACTCCTCTGACTTGACGGGTGGGGCGACCTTCCAGACTACCCAGGCGACGACCTCGGCTTGAGTCGTTGAGGCCGGCGAGCTGGCCCTCGCCTTCGGACGCGCCACCGACTGGCGGCTACGGGAGCTCGTGGCGCGTCAGCTCGGCCACGGGGAGGTCGCCGGGGTGCAGGGAGGCGCGCACCGGCGCGAGCTCCTCGTCGCCGAGGACGGCAAAGCCGGCCTCCACCGTCCGGACGTAGCCGGCGTCGATCAACGCGGTCCCGGTGCGCCGCCCCTCGACCAGCCGCTCGCGTGCCGCCGCCATCCCGATATAGGCCCATACCCGCGCCCCCTGCAGCGCCCCAGAGACGACGCGATCGGACACGTCGGCGCGCTCGTAGTTGCGCTCGCGCAGATCGAGCTGCTCGAGCACGGCGTCGTGCACCGGCAGACACAGGCCGTTGACCTTCGCCTCCGGGTCCTGGGGCGCGTCGACCAGGTCCAGGTAGGCGACGTACGCGGACGGGCGTTGACCCCTTGCATCGGTGTAGTACTTGTAGCCGGGCAGGTCGCGGCGGTTGTCCATCGCCACGCCCCACGTCCGGCGCAGCCCCGCCAGATCGGCAACGAAGCCGTGCTCCTTTAGCTCCCGGGTGAGAACGAGCCCCGGTCGGGCGGTCAGCGACCCGTAGCCGAACACGAACTCGCGCCGACCTGGGTTCAAGCTGCTCCCCTTTTCGGCCGACTATCCAGAGACGGATCCGGCCCTCGATTTCTCAAACTTTTGTCCAAAGACCTCATCAGCGCGGAATGGTGGACCGATCTAGAGCCGGTCAGGTCCCAAACCGATAGGGACTGTTTCCAAGGAGGGAACCACCATGAAGAAGTTCCGCATGTACCAGGCCTGCACCACGCTCGCCGCCATCGCCACCGTCGCGATCGCTTCGGGCGCCGGCCTGAAGTTCTACTAGGACGCGACGGACGCGCCTCCGCGGGTGCGCTCGCGGGGGCGCGTTCTTCGATTCCTTCCTTGGGGTGAGAGTGCCATGTGGCAGCTATCGAGAGTTCGATTGTGGTGCGAGGCGGCCTTCGTGGCCGGCTGCGTCGCCATTGCCCTGCTGCTGGGAGACGCTCATCTCTCCTACGTCATCGAGGACCCCTTCACCTTTGCCGTCCTCGCGGGCGGGGTCGTGCTCGGCGAGATGCTGCCGATCAAGATCCCGCGGCGTGGCGACGACGAGGAGCTGACGCTCTCGGCGTCGTTCGCGATGGCGATGCTCCTGGTGGGCGGCCTCGGACCGGCGCTCATCGCCCAGAGCGTCGCCTCGATCCTCCAGGACATCCACTCCGGCAAGCCCGCCTGGCGCGTGCGCTTCAACGTCGGTCAGTACACGCTGTCGATGGTCGCCGCCTGGGCCGCCATGCGCGCCATGGAGGTCTCGCCGCGCCTGAGCGTCCTTCACCCGTTCGCCAGCCATCAGCTGCCGGCCATGCTGGTCGCGGCCGGCGCGTTCTTCCTGGTCAACGCCTGGGTGGTCGGCACCGCCGTCGCGCTCTATCAGGACGTGCCGATCCTCAGCTACTTCCGCAACAACCTGTCCTTCGTGGTCATCACGGGCGGCGTCGTGCTCCTGGTATCGCCGATCGTGCTGGCGGCCGCCGCCTACACCGTCGCGATCGTGCCACTCTGCCTCGCGCCGGTGGTGGCGATGTACAACTCGGTCCACCAGAGCGCCCGCAACGAGCACGCCGCCCGTCACGACTCGCTCACCGGCCTGCCCAACCGCACGGCCTTTCACGAGACCATCACCGAGGCGATCCAGGATGAGCACGTGCCCGCCGCGGTCCTGCTCATGGACCTTGATCGCTTCAAGGAGGTCAACGACACCCTCGGCCACCGCTACGGCGATCTCCTCCTCGTCCAGGTCGCGCAGCGCTTCAAGGACGTCATCGCCGGCCAGGGCCAGATCGCCCGGCTCGGCGGCGACGAGTTCGCGGTGATCAGTCCCGCGTCAGATCGCCAGGACGCTGTCGCTCTCGCTCACCGGATCGCCGACGCGCTCAGCCAGCCGTTCGAACTGGAGGAGATGGTCGTCGACGTCCAGGCCAGCGTGGGCATCGCCCTCTTCCCCGAGCACGGCCACGGCGTCGAGGTGCTGCTGCAGAAGGCCGACGTCGCCATGTACCGCGCCAAGGAGACCCGCTCCAGCGTCGCGCTCTATGACGAGCGCCACGATCACCACAGCCCCGCCAAGCTGGCGCTGACGGCCGAGCTGCGCACCGCGGTGGACAGCGAGGAGATCGTCCTCTGGTACCAGCCCGAGCTCGACCTGCGCACCCGCGAGGTGATGGCCGTCGAGGCGCTCGTGCGCTGGGATCACCCCCGGCTCGGCGTGCTGCCGCCAAGCTCGTTCGTCCGCATGGCCGAGGCCACCAACCTCATCAAGCCGCTCACCCAGCGGGTCATGGAGGTGGCGCTGCTGCAGGTCGCCGACTGGCATGCCATCGGCCTCGAGATCGCCGTCGCGGTCAACATCTCCGCGCAGGTCCTGGTGGACCAGAGCTTCACCCAGCAGGTCGTGGCCGCCCTGCGCCGCACCGGCGTCGCTCCGCAGCGCCTCAAGCTCGAGGTGACCGAGACCGCGCTGATGTCCGATCCCGTGACCGCCCGTACGGTGCTGCGCGAGCTCGAGGCGCTCGGCTGCGAGATCTCGATCGACGACTTCGGCACCGGCTACTCGTCGCTGGCCTATCTGGCCGACCTCCCCGTCTCGGAGGTGAAGATCGACCGCTCGTTCGTCAGCCGGATGTCCGCCGGCTCCAGCGAGAAGGTGATCGTCAACTCCACCATCGACCTCGCCCACCACCTTGGTCTGCGCGCCGTCGCAGAAGGGGTCGAGGACTGGGCGATGCTGCCCGAGCTGGAGGCGCTCGGCTGCGACGCCGCCCAGGGCTACGCCATCAGCCACCCGCTGGCCGGCCCGGACGTCACCCGCTGGATGCTGGACTTCCGCAGCACGTCGGGCGCGGAGCGGACCGTCACCACCTCGCCGGTGCGGGCGATCGGACAGGCGGCATGATCCTCATCGTCTTCGCGCTGCTGTGCCTGGCGAGCGTCCCGCTGACCGGCGGGCGCCTGGGCCGCCTGGCCTCGATCCGCGTGCGCGGTACATGGGTCCCGGTCGTGGCCCTGGCCGTCCAGGTCCTCATCACGACCATCGTCCGCGACGGCCACGAGGAGCTCCACAAGGCCGTCCACATCGCCACGTACGTGCTCATCGGGGTGTTCCTGTGGTCAAACCGCCGGCTGCCGGGGGTCAAGATCATCGGCCTCGGAGCCTTCCTCAACGCGCTGGTCATCACCCTCAACGGCGGCCAGATGGCCGCCTCCAGGACGGCCGAGCGCCTCGCCGGCCTGCACCTGGACGCCGGCTTTGAGAACTCGGCGCCGCTGGCCCATCCGCACCTGCTCTGGTTCGGCGATGTCATCCCGTGGCCGGGCCCGTTCCCCAATGTGCTGAGCATCGGGGATCTGCTGATCTATGCGGGCACGCTCATCCTGCTGCACCGCATCTGCCGGCGCGGGTCCGAGGCGGACGTCACGCTCTCGCCGGTGAGCGAGCCCGCGCTCAGTCCGAGTCGGCAGCCCTCTCGCTAGGCGCCTCCGCACCGAGCTCGGGGTCCGTCAGCTTCCGCAGCCGGTCCGCCGCACGCCGCAGCAAACGCGACACCTGCATCTGCGAGCAGCCGAGCTCGCGCGCGATCTCCGTCTGCTTCATGTCGCGCTTCAGGCGCAGCGTCAGCGCCTGGCGCTCGAGGTGCGGCAGGCGTCCGAGAGCGGCGCTGAGCGACATGCTCGCTTCCACCAGGCCATAGCTCTCGTCCAGGTCGCCCAAGCTGTCGCCGAGGGTGGCGGGCTGCTCCTCGTCGTCGCCGATCGTGACCGGCGCGTCCAATGAGACCGAGTAGTGCGCGGTGCCGGCGTCGAGGCCGACCAGCACATCCTCGTGCGGCAGCTCGAGGTACTGCGCCAGCTCGTTCACGCTCGGGTGATGGCCCGAGTGAGCCTCGATCTGGCGGATCGCGCGATCGACGCGCAGCGCCAACTCCTGGGCGCCTCGCGGCACGTGGGCCGACCATCCCGTGTTGCGGAAGTAGCGCTTGAGCTCTCCCAGAATCGTCGGGATCGCGAACGCCGGGAAGCGCACGCCCCGGTCGGGGTCGAAGCGGTCGATGGCGCCGAGCAGGCCCAGCGAGGCCACCTGCACGAGATCCTCGATCGGCTCGTGAGGGTTGCTGTACCGGGAGGCGAGCTTGCGCGCCAGCGGGAGAAAGCGCGTGAACAGCTCCTCGCGGGCCTCCTGGTCGGCGTTATCGTGACACCGCTCCAAGAGCTCGACGTTGTCGGAGAGCGCGTTCGGAGAACGTCGGACATCGGGCAACGGTCGCGTCAGCACAGTGGGCTCCTTTCATTGGCCTTCAGATGAACTTGGGGCCCGTCAGGAGACCGCTGGGCGATCGACTGCCGCAAGACCTACTACTCACCCCCCTGCGCGCGTGTCGCGGGCGGCTAGAGATGACCCTACCCGCGAGAGCGGCTCCTCAGACCACCCAATGTGCGGACCGCGCACACATCAGAACGTGGCGATCGCCACAAGTTCGGCGCGCGGCCCACCCCGATTGACCCGGTGGCGGCTCGGGTAGTCCCTGAGGACTTGAGAAACCGCCGCCTCGGCCCCTGACGGGTGTGTCCACCGGTCGGGCCGGGGTATTCGAGATCCGAAACGAACGATGAATCCGCTGCTATTTGCCGATTGGGGGCGCATGAACCGCCTCTTCACCCGCGTGATGTGGGCCGTCGCGGTCGTCTTGGTCTGCGTGGTGTGCATGGCCCTCGCCGCCCCTGCGCCCAAGTCCCACGCGACGCCGGCGGCCCACTCGGCCGCGCCTGCGGCGGCTGCCGCCGCCACCGCGGGCACCGTGCGCTGAGCCTCCGCGGCCGGGCGCCGTCGCCCTGCATCTGCGACCCGCGTCGCCGTGGGGCTTAAGAAGAGAGAGTTCGGGGATCGCGGGCGAGTAGGCGATGGTGCCGCCGACGCCGTACCCGCCCGCAGTCCCGAGGGAGGAGAGGGCCTAACTAGCTAACAGGCCGGAGCACCTCTACCCGGTCCCCGCAGGAACTAATCAACTATCGCGCAAAAAGTTCTGCGGCGTCGGGCCGCCGCCCGCGGCACACCGCGCTGAGCGACGTTTTCCGTCGCGATCGGGCGCGCCGTTTCACCGGGCATGGCAGGGGGAACGCCAAGACGAGACACCGAACAAGGAGACACAACATGGCACCGAAGACCAAGGAGCTCAACGAGCGCGACACGAAGCTCGTCCAGTGGCTCAACGAGGCCCACGCCAAGGAGTCAGAGCTCGAGGTGGCGCTGACCGGCCACATCGGGCTCACTGAGAAGGCGTCCTATAAGAAGCGCCTCCAGCAGCACCTCAAGGAGACCCGCGAGCACAAGCGCAGCGTCGCCCGGCGCATCAAGGCGCTCGGTGGCACCCCGGCGGCCGGGCCCGATATCCCCGCCGCGCCCAAGGCGGTGAGCTCGGTGGCCGGCAAGGCCAAGGCGGCAGTCAAGGGTCAGGTCGCGGCGGCCCGGGCGCTCGTCACCGATCAAGCGGACACGCACGTCCGCAACGCCCAGGAGGAGCTGCGCGAGGAGCAGGTGGAGATCGCCCTGTACCTGCGCATCGAGACCTTCGCCACCGAGGTCGGCGACCGCGACACCGCCACGCTCGCCAAGCGCATCCGGCGCGAGGAGGAGCGAATGGCCAAGTACCTCACCGCCGAGCTCCCCCGGCTGGTCAAGGACGTCGTTCGCGCCACGGTGCCGCGTGACCAGCGCGCAACCACCGGCCGGTCGAGCCGGACGACGACCAGTCGCTCGCGAGCCGCAACCTCGCGGTCGACGTCGTCCCGGACGCGCCCCTCCCCGCGCTCGCGTCCCCGCGCCAAGCGCGCGGCCTGAGCGACCGCGCCGGGCGTCAGCTGATGAGCCCGCGCCGCATCGCCTCGGCGACCAGCGGTGTCGGGCCCGCGGACTAGTTGCCGAGTGAGGCGGCGGCCTCGTGGCGCGCCATGCGCTCGGGCGGAGCCCCGCAGAGCAGCCACAGGCGATCGGGCGTGCGGCGCAGGTGCTCCTCCTCCTCGAGCTGGCGGATGGCAGTCGTCACCGACGGGCGCTGGGCGCCCACCAGGCGGGCCAGCGTCTCATGCGTGAGCCGCAACGGCACGATCACCCCGTCCGGCGTCACGCGCCCCCACCGCTCGGCCAGGTACCAGAGCAACATCAGCAGGCGCACGTCGACGCGCCGCAGGTTGGAGACGGCCAGCGTGATCGCCAGCGAGTGCGCGCGGTTGCTGGCGCCGCGGAGCACGGCCGCCATCGCCGGTGGCCACTGCCCCAGGGCGCGGGCGAAGGCGGGGTCAAGCACGGCGAGGCGCGCAGGCTCGAGCACTGTCCATGTCACCCCGAACGGGACCGGGGCGTCCTCGCCGTCGCGGTCGCTGGGTCGCAGCAGATCGCCCTGGCCGACGAGCTCGGTCGCCAGTGGCTTCTCGAGGATGACATCGCGGCTGAGGAGACCGTCGAGGACGAGCAGGCCCAGATGCCCGGGGACATCGCTGGGCATCTGCGGCGTCCACCTGCCGGTCTTGGCGACGATCAGGTCGGCGACGAGCTGGCGCCGGGCAAGCTCCTGCTGCTCGGGATTGAGGTGCTCGACGATCTCAGGGAACGCTTCCACCACTCGCACGCGTCGGGGCACTCCAGTCATGGCTTTCCTCCGAGCTTGAAAATGTCGGCCCTGCGGCGGAGCCCGTACTTTGACACGAAGAATCGGCCCCGGTGGGAATACGTATCCCCGCTCACGGATCGCTGACTAGTGATGATGTTGAAGTAAAGCAACGACCCCGGCGCGATACCGACGCGTCGGGGCCGAAACAGCCGCCCGGAGGTTGTGGCGGCGTCAGTCCAGCAGCGATTGCGGCAGGCGGCCGCGGCGCAGTCCCAGCCCCCGCCCGGTGCCCAGGACGGGACGCTTGGGGGTGTCGCTGTCTCCGCGTCGTGTCGCAGCGGCCA
Source organism: uncultured Actinomycetota bacterium (assembly GCA_963708835.1). Classification (GTDB taxonomy): domain Bacteria; phylum Actinomycetota; class Thermoleophilia; order Solirubrobacterales; family Solirubrobacteraceae; genus Palsa-465. The sequence goes on from CAVPUB010000008.1 coordinate 55,861, forward strand.
TCGTGCGACCACGAACCCATCGGCGCCGGCCTCGACGATGCATATTGGTGTCCCTCCCTCGTTGGACGCTCACTCCCCCATGCCGCGGGCGCTACCCATTCCGCCCGACCTCCATTCAGACGGACCACACTCACGGCGGTCAGGATTCGGACCGGCGTGGCCCTATCCGCCCCCGGCGCCGGTCTCGAATGCGTCGACCGCGGTCGCGATGACCTCGACGCACACGTCGGCGTCGAAGGCCGTGGCGTCGATCATCAGGTGATAGAGCCCCTGGTCCGCGATGTCCACGTCGTAGAACTGGCGCAGGTAATCGGCGTGTGCGCGATCAAGCGCCCGCACGGTCCGCGCGGCGGTGTCCCGGTCGAGGTCGCGGACGACCATGGCGTGTTCGATCCGCCGCTCGACCGGCCCGGTGAGCCGCACCCGCATCACCTGAGGGTCGTTGCGCAGGCCCGCGGCCGCGCCCCGGCCCAGGATGACGCCGCGCCCCGTGGCCGCCTGGGCCAGCAGCGCCTCCTGCGAAGCCCGGTGGAAGTCCTCGGGCGTGATCGTGTCCGAGGGCAGCGGCGCCGGAGCGCCGGGGTCGGCCCCGAGAAAGCCCGAGAGCAGCCGCTCCAGCAGGCTCCTGGAGCTCGGCTCCTCGTGGGCGAGCGCGTCGTCGATGGGGATGTCCAGCCGCTCGGCGACCGCCAGTGCGATCCCGCGATCGATGAACGGGACACCGAGGCGCTCCGCCAGGGCGGGACCTATCTGGCTCCCCGCGGCCCCGTACGCGGCGGACAGGGCGATGAGCGTCATCTCGCCCTTAGGAATACCCGACGCCGCCGACGCTAAGCCACGTCGGCGCGCAACCCCGAGCGAGGGCCGGGGACAGCCGTCAGCTGACGAGCCGGCCGACCAGCTCCTCTGCGATGGCCAACGATGATGTCGCGGCCGGCGACGGGGCGTTGCGAACCCACACGACGTGGTCAGTGACGCCGAGGCGGAAATCGTCGACGAGCGAGCCGTCGCGGTCGACGGCCTGGGCGCGGACGCCCGCGGGCGCCGGCACGGCATCGGCCACCGACAGCTCGGGCACATAGCGCTGCAGCTCGGAGATGAAGGCGCGCTTGCGCGTCGAGCGGTACAGCTCGCCCGCGCCGGCCTTCCAGTGGCGGCGCATCATCCGACGGGTCCCGGGCCACGTGAGCGTCTCCATCAGCTCGCCCCACACGAACGCGCTGCGGCGGTACCCCTCCAGCGCGGTGGCCAGGACCGCGTTGGGCCCCAGCCACACCGACCCGTCGAACTTGCGCGTGAGATGGACGCCCAGGAACGGCAGGGTCGGATCCGGGACGGGGTAGATGAGGCCCTTGACCAGGTGGGTGCGCCCGGGGGCCAGCGCGAAGTACTCGCCGCGGAAGGGCACAATGCGCGGCTCGGCGTCCTCGCCCGAGGCACGGGCCAGGCGGTCTGAGTGCAGGCCGGCGCAGACGATCACCCGGTCGGCCTCCAGCGTCTCCCCCGCCTGGAGCTCGACCCGCGGCCCTGCGCCGTTCCTGCTCACGCGGGCCACCGGAACGCCGGTGCGGATCTCGCCCCCGGCGACGCGGACGTCCTCGGCCATGGCGTTGGCGACGGCCACGAAGTCGACGATCGCGGTGTGGGGTGAGTGCAGCCCGGCCACCCCCGCGACGTGGGGCTCGACCTCGGCCAGCTCGGGGCCGTCCAGCCAGCGCAGGCCCGGCACGCCGTTGGTCTCGGCACGCTCGGCCAGGCGCCGCAGCGGGCCGACCTCGGTCTGACGGGTGGCGACGACGACCTTCCCGCACTCGTCATAGACGACGCCCTTCTCGGCGCAGAACTCCTGCATCAGCTCGCGCCCGCGTGTGCACAGCCGCGCCTTGAGCGAGCCCGGCGCGTAGTAGAGCCCGGCGTGGACGACACCGCTGTTGTGGCCGGTCTGATGGCTGGCCAGCGCGTCCTCCTTCTCGAGCACCACCACGTCGTCGCCCCGCGCGGTCGCCAGCAGGCGCGCCGTCGCCAGCCCGAGGATGCCGCCGCCGACCACGACTACACGCATGCACACCTTCTTGTCACGGAAATGACCAAAAACCCGTCCGATTGTCGAGCAGGACCCACAGGCAATCAAATGCGCGCGCCGGCTGCCGATCTGCGTTCAAGACCCGTCCTTTTCATTCGAGTCCGGAGCCCATGCGCATCTCTTCCCACCGCTTTCCCCTTCTCGCTCTGGCCGGCCTGTGGCTGGCCCTCGTGATCCCGGCCGCCGCCCAGGCTGCGACTCCCCATGACGGCGCGAGCCCGGGCACCGTCCAGCTCGATCAATCCGCCTACACCGCGCACGAGAACCAGGGCAACCTGACGATCACGATCCAGCGCACCGGCGATCTCAGCGGCGAGGAGCATGTCGGCTACGGGGTCAAGCGCCAGGACGCGCAGCCCGGCATCGACTTCGACACGATCAACAACCACTACATCACCCTCGCCCCGGGCCAGAGCACCTACACCTTCAATGTGCGCATCATCGACCAGGGGATGAACGCGACCCCGGTCAAGGCGCTGGCCTACCTCTACAGCTCGTGGCCCGACAGCCTGGGCCCCAACAGCAACTCGCCGATCACGATCCTCCACGACGATCCGGTCGAGGCCCGTGACGCCGCCAACCCGCTGGGCGTCGCGAACCCCGTCGTCGGCAACCCGATCGCCGGCACCAAGTTCTACGTCGACCCCGACAGCGGCGCGGCCACGGCCCAGGCCCAGTACCGCCGTTCCAACCCGGCGATGGCGGCGCTGCTGGGCGACCTCTCCTCCGAGCCCGGCGCGCACCGCTTCTACATGTGGAACATGGGCGCCAACGTCTCAGGCCAGGTCTCGCACTACCTCGAGGGCACACAGGTCCAGCAGCCCGGCACCACCGTGATGCTCTCGACCTACACGCTCGTCCACGACCAGTGCGGCTACACCGCCACCCCGACCATCGCCGCGCGCTACGAGGACTTCATGCACCAGGTGGCCGAGGGCATCGGCAACTTCCACGTCGTCTTCTTCCTGGAGCTCGACTCGCTGATCACCGCCCCGTGCCTCACCCACCAGCAGCTCGCCATCCGCGAGGCCGAGCTGCGGTACGCCATCTCCGCGCTGGAGGCCGATCCGCACGTGGTCGTCTACATCGACGCCGGCGCCGCGGACGCGGTCCACTACCCGCAGATGGCAACGTGGCTACGCGCCTCGGGCGTCGCCCAGGCTCAGGGCTTCTTCCTCAACTCCACCCACTTCGACTGGACGACGTCCGAGATCCACTACGGCCAGCAGATCTCCCGCCGGCTCGGCGGCACCCACTTCGTGGTCAACACCGGCTCCAACGGCAAGGGCCCGCTCGTGCCCAAGCGCCGCGTCGGCCACGGCAACGAGGTCCTCTGCAACCCGCCCGGCCGCGGTCTGGGCCCGCTGACGCTGTCTGGCGACGTCGCCCAACCGACCGGATATGCCGCCACCGACGGCCTGCTCTGGTTCTCCAACCCGGGTGGCAGCGGAGGTCAGTGCGTCCCCGGCGCGCCGCCCACCGGCGTGTTCTGGCCCCAGCGCGCGGCGGAGCTCGCCCGCAACTGGGTCAACAAGGTCACTGGGCCGAAGTTCAACCTGCTCGCGTCGCCGTTCGCGGCGTCGCGCGGGCGCAAGTAGCGCGACAATCCGCCCTCTCCTCCCCTCGGACGAAAGGGCGTGCCGATGCGCTTTGCCTCGGTCCTGCATGACGGACGGCCGCACGCGGTGGCGATCGACGACACCACCGCCATCCCGCTCAGCGGCATCGCCGAGCTCGGCGCCGATACTCCCAACGAACTGCTGGGCGACGCTCCGCTGGACCGCGGCGCCGCCTTCGCGCTGAGCGAGGCGACGTTCCGCCCCGTCATCCCCCGGCCGGGCAAGGTCATCTGCGTCGGACTCAACTACAAGGCCCACATCGAGGAGACCCAGCGGGACGACTCCGACTATCCGGTCCTCTTCACCAAGTTCGCCACCTCGCTCACCGGGGCCTATGACTCGATCGCGGTCCCCCCTGAGTCAGACGCCGTCGACTACGAGGGGGAGCTCGCCGTCGTCATCGGGGCCCGGGCCCGCCGCGTGAGCACCGACCGGGCGCTCGACGTCGTGGCCGGCTACACCGTCGCGAACGACGTGACGATGCGCGACTACCAGTACCGCACCCACCAGTGGGTCCAGGGCAAGGCCTGGGACGCCTCCACCCCGCTGGGCCCGGCGCTGGTCACCGCCGACGAGGTCGGAGACCCCAGCGCGCTCACCCTGCGCACGCTGGTCAACGGCGAGGTGGTCCAGGAGACGACGACCGACCTCATGATCTTCCCCATCCCCACCCTGATCAGCGTCATCTCGGAGTTCGCCACCCTGGAGCCCGGCGACGTCATCCTCACCGGCACGCCCGCCGGCGTGGGCTTCCGGCGCGAGCCGCAGTTGCTCATGGGCAACGGGGACGTCGCCGTCGTGGAGATCGACGGAATCGGCCGAACCGAGAACCGGTTCGCCGCCGAGTCGACCTGATGCCGCCTCCGGGCACGAGTTCTTAAAGGTTTCCCACCGCCGGGTCGATCTGGGGTACAGCACGCTGCCCACCAGATCTTGGAGTACTAGTGACCGGGACCGCCGCCCCCTTCCTCCGCCGCGCCCTGCAGCCCGCCATCGCCCTGATGAGCCGGCTGCGCTACGCACAGAAGTTCGTCCTCATCGGGCTGGTGATGATCGTCCCGCTCGCGTGGGTCGTGAAGTCCTACCTCGGGGTCCAGAACGACGGGACCTCCTTCGCCAACGCCGAGCAGGCCGGGGTCGTCTACCTGAAGCCGACCACCGACCTCCTACTCTCGGTCATCCGCGCCCGCGCCATCGCCGTGCAGGTGGCCTCGCATCAGGTCCCGGCCACCGCGCTCGCCGGTCCTCGCGCCCAGGTCGACGGCGCGATCCGCGCCGTCGACGCCGCCCATGGCGCCGCCGCCAGCCTCGGCCTGACGGGCAAGTGGCAGGCGCTGCGCTCGCAGCTCCAGACCGGGATCGCCGCGCCCGTGACGACTCCGGCCAAGACCCTGTCGGCCTACGGCGCCCTGGCCGGCGGAGTCGAGGCGCTGATCGCCCAGGACGGCAACAACTCCAACATGATCCTCGACCCGGACTCCGACGCCTACTACCTGATGGACGCCGTGCTCAACCGGGTGACCTCGCTCATGGACACCGCGGGCCAGGCGGGCGACCTGCAGACCGTCATCGCCTCGGGCGGCCAGGCCACCCTGACCAAGCGCCTGGCGCTCGAGGACCTCAAGAGCTCGATCCTCACGACGCTGGCCAACAACGATCCCGACTACGCCAGCGCGATCGCCAACACCCATGACCGCGCGATGAAGGGGCAGCTCCGCGAGCCCCTGGCCGCGTTTGATCGCTCCATCCAGGCTGTCACCGCGCAGCTCGCCGCTGTCGTCCAGGGATCGCTGAACGGGCACCGCGCCACCGCGCTCGGTTCGGTGGCCGAGAACGACGCGCTCGCCCTCAGCCGCGCCACGCTGCCGGTCATCAACCGTCTGCTCGACGTGCGCCTCGGCGGCTTCAGCGGCGCCTCGCTGCAGACCGAGATCATCGCGCTCATCGGGGTGCTCATCGCCCTGTATCTGTTCGCCGGCTTCTATCTGTCGGTGCGGCGCTCGCAGTCCGACGTGGTCGACGGCCTCGCCCAGCTGCAGGCCCATTGCACCGACCCGCTGTCTGAGGGCCTCGACGCGCTGGCCACCGGCGACCTCACGCGTCACATCGAGGCGCAGACCCCGCACATCGCCGCCACCACCCGCGACGAGCTCGGCGATGTCGTCGCGGCCGTCAACGCGATCGGTGAGCGGGTCGCCGGCTCGATCGGCTCGTTCAACGCGATGACCTCGGAGCTGCGCGCGATGATCGGCGACGTCTCCGCGTCCGCCGGCGCCGTCAGCGCCGCCTCACAGCAGATGTCGCAGACCTCGCAGGAGGCCGGTCGCGCCACCGGCGAGATCGCCCAGGCCGTCAGCGACGTCGCCCAGGGCGCCGAGCGCCAGGTGACGATGATCGACGTCGCCCGCGACGCGGCCGAGGCTGTCGCCGCCGCCGTCAACGAGTCGGCCGATAACGCGCAGGCGACTGCCGAGGTCGGCCAGGAGGCCCGCCGCGCCGCCGGCGAGGGCGTCGCCGCCGCCGAGCAGGCCAATGAGGCCATGCGCTCGGTGCGCGACTCGTCGGCCGCTGTGACCGCCGCCATCGCCGAGCTGGCCGCCAAGTCCGAGCAGATCGGCGCCATCGTCCACACCATCACCGGCATCGCCGAGCAGACGAACCTGCTCGCTCTCAACGCCGCGATCGAGGCCGCCCGTGCCGGCGAACAGGGTCGGGGCTTCGCGGTCGTGGCCGAGGAGGTCCGCAAGCTCGCCGAGGAGTCCCAGCATGCCGCCGCAGAGATCTCCGAGCTGATCGGCGCCATCCAGGTCGAGACGGCCCGGACCGTCGAAGTGGTACAGGACGGCGCTCGCCGCACCGGTCAGGGCGCCGATGTCGTCGAGCAGACCCGCGAGGCGTTCGTCGCCATCGGCGCGTCGGTCCAGGACATGACCTCCCGCGTCGAGCAGATCGCCGAGGCGTCGCAGCGCATCGCCGACAGCGCCGCTCGCATGCAGGACACGATCACCGAGATCGCCGCCGTCGCGGAGCAGTCCTCGGCCTCGACCGAGGAGGTCTCGGCCTCCACCGAGCAGACGTCGGCCTCCACCGAGCAGATCGCCGCGTCAGCCGGCGAGCTGTCGGACACCGCGGGGGCGCTCGCTCAGCTCGTGTCGAGGTTCCGCGTCGCCGACTGACCCGTGACCGAACGCACACTTGCAGTGGGTTATCTCGTCTATATGAACGGGTAGCTGCTGCCCAGCCAAATCTCTGGACATTCGGCTAAAGCCAAGTCGCCTTTTTGCCGACACCTTTGCAACTGAACTTGTCTCCCGAAGTGGAGTCCGCAATGAGCCCCGAACGAACCCAGGCCTACGGCCGCGTGATGCATACCCTCAGCGAACTGGGGCCCAGCAAGCTGCTGGCCGACGAGCAGGACCGCGTCCGCGACGCCGCGGACACCCTGATCTTCGCTGCGGACCTGATCGAGGACCCCGCCGCCGTCGAGGCCCTCGGCGACGTCGAGGCTCTGTGCGCGGCGCTCGTCGAGAGCGGCCGCTGGACCGAGATCACCGCCGCGCGCCTGGCCAAGGACCTCCGCGAGTGCGGTCCGGAGCTCGTGCCCGCCCGCCAGGCCGCCTAGCCCCTCCCGCCTAACCTCTCGCGGCCGCTCCGCAGACCTCCGCCAGCGCGTCGGCGAACGCGTCGACCTCGTCGGCCGTCGTGTCCCAAGAGCACATGAGGCGCTCCTCGCGCTTGCTCTCGTCCCAGGTGTAGAACGGCCACCGCGCCCGTACGGCGTCGGCGGCGTCGCGGGGCATGACCGCGAACACGCCGTTGGCCTGCACGCGCTGGGTGACGGCAACGCCGGGGATCGTGGCCAGGCGGTCGGCCAGCCGCGCCGCCATCTCGTTGGCGTGTCCGGCGTTGCGCCGCCACAGGTCGCCCTCGAACATCGCCACGAACTGGGCGGCCAGGAATCGGCCCTTGGACGCCAGCTGCAGCGTCTGCTTGCGCAGGTACTTGGCGCCGTCGGCCAGCGCCGGGTTGAGGAAGACGACGGCCTCCCCCAGGACCATCCCGTTCTTGGTCCCGCCCAGGCTGAGCACGTCGACCCCCGCCTCGGTCGGCCAGCTCGCCCAGCCCGCAGCCCAGGCCCGCGGCGGCGTTGGACAGCCGTGAGCCGTCCATGTGCAGCACCAGCCCCAACTCGTGCGCCGCGTCGGCCAGGGCCCGGGTCTCCGCGAGCGAGAATCGTGTCCCGTACTCGCTGCTCTGGGTGATCGTCACCAGCCGCGGCTGCACGGCGTGCTCGTCACCGACGCGCTGCACGTGTGCCCGGACGTCGTCGGGCGTGAGCTTGCCGTCCGGGGTGGCGACGGTGAGGAGCTTGACCCCGGCGACCCGCTCGGGCGCCCCACCCTCATCGACGTTGACGTGCGCGGTATCGGCGCAGATGACCGCCTCCCAGGGCCGGCACACGGCCCGGATCGAGACCACGTTCGCGCCTGAGCCGTTGAACACGAGCAGCGCCTGGGACTGCTCGCCGAAGTGGCCGCGCAGCACTTCGAGCGCCCGCGCGGTCCACGGATCGGCGCCGTAGGAGACGGCGTGGCCGTCGTTGGCCTGCGCCATCGCGGCCAGCACGTCTGGGTGGGCGCTTGCGTAATTGTCGGAGGCGAAGGACTTCACCGATGCCGAGCGTACGCAAACTCGTCCCCAGGAGCGGCGCAACCTTTGTCAAAGAATCCTGTTGTAATCGTCAGCGTCTCCCCCCGCATGCCCTCCGCTTCGCGCCGAACGACAGCCCGCCGCAGGCCCGCCGCGTTGATCGCGTCCCTCCTGGCGATGGTGATCGCGGTTCTCCTGCTTCCCGCCGCCTCGCTGGCCGCGCCCGCGACCAAGGTGCTGACCTTCCACGGCTACCGGCTGACCGTGCCGGCGAGCTGGCCGGTCTATGAGCTGGCCTCCGCCTCCGCCACCTGCGTGCGCTTCAACCGCCACGCCGTCTACCTCGGCCGCCCCTCGGCGCAGCAGAGCTGCTCGGGGCAGGTCGCCGGCCGCACCGAGGCGATCCTGGTCCAGCCGCTGACAGCGCGGGCGACCCAGGTGCTCCCCGCCACCGCCGCCGCCGGGGCGGCTGGCACCGGCGCCGAGGCGCAGATCGTCAACACCGCGCATCGGGTGCTCGTCACCGCGACCTGGAACCGCGAGCCGGCGGTGATCCGCCGCGCGCTGCACGTCGCTTCGCTGTCGAGTGCCGTGCAAGCGGCCGTGCGCACGCGCCCGCGCTCCGCGGTGGCCGCCGCCAGCACCCGGATGCACGCCTTCGCGCGCTCGCACGCCACCACGCCGCCGACGCCCGTCGCCCCCGCCACCCCGGGTGAGACCTACACCGGCCTGGGCTTTGACGCGTGCAGCACCCCGAGCCCGACGACGATGGCCGACTGGGGCGCCTCCCCCTACCGGGCCATCGGCCTCTACATCGGCGGCGCCAACATGGCCTGCTCGCAACCCAACCTGTCGGCGACGTGGGTCAGCGCGGAGTCCGCGGCCGGCTGGCACATGATCCCCATCTACGTTGGCCTGCAGTCGCCCTCGAACTCGTGCGGCTGCGCCGGGATCGCCCCGGCCTCGGCCTCCGTCCAGGGCACTCAGGCCGCCGAGGACGCCGTGGTCGACGCACAGGCGATCGGCATGGGCGCGGGCAACCCCCTCTACTTCGACATGGAGGCTTACAACCGGACGAGCACCAACACCAGCTCGGTGCTCGCCTTCCTGGAGGCATGGACCACCCAGCTGCACGCCAGCGGGTACCTGTCGGGCGTCTACTCCAGCGACGCGTCGGGGATCGCTGACCTCGTGGCCCAGTTCGGGACCGGCTACGTCGAGCCCGACGAGCTGTGGATCGCCAACTGGAACAACCAGCAGACGACCGTCGATGCCAACGTGCCGAGCACCGAGTGGGCCGCCCACCAGCGCCTGCACCAGTACCAGGGTGCGCACAACGAGACCTACGGCGGCGCCAAGATCAACATCGACGGCGACTACCTGGACGCCGCCACCGCCGCCGCCGGCACGGGCTCGGGCGTCGACGCCGCGCCCGCCCCCGACCCCACCCCGTCGTTGCGGGTCACCGCCGGGCCCGACGGCAGCACGAGCCTCACCCCGACGCTGGACGGGCGCCACCGGAGTGGCCTCCTGGCAGGTGATGGGCGGGACCAGCCCCACGTCGTTCACATACGCGGCGCCGCCGATCGCCGCCGGCGCCCATCTCCCCATGGTCAGCAAGAACTCGTTCGCCTATTGGGAGGTCGAGGCGCTGGACGTCAACGGGCAGGTGCTCGGGACCTCGCCGGCCACGCCCGCCCCGGCCCACGTGATGATCTTCGGCAACAGCGCGTTCGCCCCCACCCGCGGGCTCGCCGCCGTGCCCGTCGGCTGCGTGGCCATCTCCCCGTGCGCGGTGACCACGACCGTCTCCTCGGGCCGCACCACCTTCGCCACCACCAAGCGCGAGTTCATCCCCGCCGGCGGCGGATTGGCCTACTTCAAGCTCTCGAGCGCCGCCCAGAAGGCGCTGCTCAAGGCCCACAACCACCAGTTGGCGGTCAACGTCAAGGTGCGCAGCACGTCGGGCAAGACCGCGACGCGCAAGCTCACGCTGAGCTCGTTCACCACGTCCAACCCGAGCCCGCCCCGCAGCGCCGGACAGTCCTCACAGCTCAAGCTGATCGGGACGATGGAGTTCGTGTCACACGGCTGGGTCGGCGGGCTCCTCGCCGAGTGCGTCGCCGCCACTCCCTGCCAGGCGACCACGGCCCTGATGGCCGGACGGACAACCGTGGCCAAGGCCAAGACCCAGACCCTCGGCGCCGGTGAGCTCGGCTACCTGAGCTTCACGCTGACCCCCGCCGGTCACAGATTGCTGGCCAAGACCAAGGGCAATCAACTCGGGGTGACGGCCACCGTCACCACGCCGGCCCCGGCCGGCTCCACGTCCTCGCCCACGCCGACCGGCGGAGGCGGCGTCTCCGGCGGCGCGACGCCCGGCGTGACGCCGACCAGCGCTCCGGCGACGACGGCCACGGCCAAGGCGCGCCTGGCGCTGGTCGCCTTCCAGTAGCCGGTCCGCTCGGGCGGCCGCGACGCTTCGGGCGGTCGCTCAGCCGGGGTCGTGGCGGATAGTGCAGGAAATAGCTGCAAAATCCGCCTCAACCTCTCGCGATAGCCGCCGGCCGTTCAGCGCGCCCTTCCCGAGCCCGCCGTTGACGTGCGCCGATACCACGCCAAACGCTCCGCGGACAACGGGCACGAGAACCGCCGGCTCAGCGCTTGAGCGGCCGGGGCCGCGGGAGCGGCCGGGATGCCTCCAGCGAGTGCGCGCATGACCGCAACGCGTCGCGGACGACGTCGACCGTGTCGGGGTCCAGGCCGTCGAGCATGTCGGCCTCGATCGCATCCATGTTGCGGTCGCAGCGCTCGAGCACCTTCAGCCCCTTGGCCGTGACCGAGGCGCGCAGCACCCGGCCGTGATGAGGGTCGGGGCGGCGGCGGACGAGCGCGCGCCGCTCCAGCGCGGAGATGACGAGATTCATCGCCTGCGGGGTGACGAAGGCCCAGCGCGCCAGCTGAGCACAGGACAGGCCGTCGCGCTCGCGCAGGACGCTGAGCGTGACGAACTCGGTGGTGGTGATGCCGTGCGAGGCGACGGCCTCGTCCAGGCGCACCCGCAACCGGCGCTCGACGCGGTAGATGAGATACCCGATCCGGGGCACGGTTGTGGGCGGGCTGAGGGGGTTCGCGGCGGTGGCGCGATCCATGGCTGCCAACACTATCCGGGCCAGCCCACGGAGGGGGCTGTCCACCGCGTTGACAAGCTACTTGCGAATGCCTAGGCTCCGCCGCGGAGAGGCCACTGCCGCTGGGCAGACGGCCACACACGAGAGAGGCGAGGACACGATGAGCGGACGATCTGTGCGCCGGTTCGGCGCTGGGTTCGTAGCGGCATGCGCACTGGCGCTGGCCGCGGCCGTGCCGGCCATGGCCACCACCAGCCATGCCACCGGCACCACGTCTGACGGCGGCACCTGGATCGCGGACGTGCCGTCGAGCTGGAACGGCACGCTGCTGCTCTACAGCCACGGCTACGGCACGCTCAGCCCCCAGGATGCCCCGGACCTCAACACCCAGGCGGCGCTGCTCAACGCCGGCTACGCCCTGGCCGGCTCGGGCTATGACCCCAACGGGTCGCTGTGGGCGCTGGGCAGCGCCGTGCGCGACCAGTTCCAGACCCTCCAGGCGGTCAAGAAGACCGTCCTCCCCTCCCGCCCCAAGCAGGTGCTCGCCTTCGGAACCTCGATGGGCGGTCTCATCAGCGCCCTCGAAGACCAACAGTCCGACGGGCGGCTGGACGGCGCGCTGACCACCTGCGGCCTCGTCGCGGGCGGCATCCAGCTCAACAACTACCAGCTCGACGGCGAGTACGCGATCAACAAGCTGCTGGCCGGTGACGCCGCCAAGCTCGTCAACTACACCAGCCAGGGCGATGCCGTCACCGCCGCGGTCACGCTCAACAACGCGGCGGCGCAGGCGCAGACCACGCCGGAGGGCCGTGCGCGCCTGGCGCTGGCGATGTCGCTCATGGACGTGACCACGTGGGCGCCCGGGGAGTCGATGCCCGGGGTCTATGACTACGCCGACCAGGAGCAGCAGCAGTACAACGAGGAGTTCGTCGCCAACCCCGTGATGCTCTTCGTCGAGACCGGCCGTCAGCAGATCGAGCTGGCCGCGGGCGGCAACGGCGGGTGGGACGTCGGCGTCAACTTCGCCAAGCTGCTGTCGCACTCGTCCTACTACGCCGAGGTCCACGCGCTCTACCAGGCGGCCGGCCTCAGCCTCCACGATGACCTCAAGACGCTCACCCGCGGCGCCAACATCCGCGCCAGCAACCGCGCGATCCGCTGGCTGCAGCAGACCTCGGTGCCGACGGGCCGCCTTCAGGTGCCCGAACTGGACCTGCACACGATCTCTGACCAGCTCGTCCCGGTGCAGCAGGAGAACTACTACCACCGCCTCGTCCGCGAGGCGGGCGACAAGGACCTGCTGCGCCAGGCCTTCGTGCAGCGCCAGGAGCACTGCAACTTCACCCCGGCCGAACTGGTGGCCGGCGTGCAGGCGCTCCAGCATCGCGTGCAGAGCGGCAGCTGGGACCAGGTGGCCTTGCCGTCGAGCCTCGAGACGGCGGCCACCGCGCTCAACCTGGGCGACGCCGCCTTCGCCCCGTTCTGGCCTGACCGCCTGACCGGCGACAACGGCCCGTTCAACCCGTTCACCGAGGGCAGCCGGCCCTAGCTCGGCGCTGCGTCCGGAGGGCGGGGCCACCCTCGGCCCCGCCCCGGACTCATTCGCCGCAGCCGTGATCGGCGGCACCAGCCTGTTCGGCGGGCGCGGCAAGCCGCTGCACGCCCTGCTGGGCGGAATCGTCATCGCCGCCGTGTTCAACGGCCTGGGACTCATGGGGATCTCCGCAGCCGGCACCGACATCGCCACCGCGATCGTCCTGCTCGCCGCGGTGACGCTCGACTCGCTCGTGCGCCGCCGGTCGGCGATTCGCTGATTCGGCCTGATACAGCCCGGGGCGGCTCTCCCCCGCGGGCCTCCGTCAGCCAGAATGTCCGGTGCGATGCCGACGCCTGAGCCCCAGTCGATCCTCGAGCAGCCCACCGCGTCGGCGATCTTCCTGGTGCTCGTCGCCGAGCCCGACCATGAGGACGACGTCCGCGACTTCCTGGCCGAGATCAACGGCCTCAAGCGATCGGTCGGCTTCCGGATCCCGGAGGGTCACCTCACCTGCGTGACCGGGATCGGCTCCGCGCTGTGGGACCGGCTGTTCGACGGCCCCCGTCCGGCTGAGCTCCACATCCTCCCCGAGTTCGCCGGCGACCGGCACAGGGCGGTGAGCACGCCCGGCGACCTCCTCTTCCACATCCGCGCCACCCGCCTCGATCTCTGCTTCGAACTGGCTCAGCGGCTCACCGAGGCACTGGAGGGCCACGCGCGCGTCATCGACGAGGTGCATGGCTTCCGCTCCTTCGACGAGCGTGACGTGCTCGGGTTCGTCGACGGGACCGAGAACCCCGAGGGCGGCGCCGCCTCTGCCGCGGCGCTCATCGGCGACGAGGACCCGGACTTCGCCGGGGGCAGCTACGTCATCGTTCAGAAGTACCTGCACGACCTCACTGCCTGGGACGCCCTGAGCGTGGAGGCCCAGGAGCGGGCGATCGGGCGGTCCAAGGTCTCAGATCTGGAGATGTCCGACGACGTCAAGCCTCCCAACTCTCACATCGCGCTCACGGTCATCGAGGACGAGAACGGCGAGGAGCAGCAGATCCTCCGCTACAACATGCCCTTCGGCCGCGTCGGCGTCCGGGAGTTCGGTACCTACTTCATCGGCTACTCGCGCTCGCCGGCGGTGACCGAGCAGATGCTCACCAACATGTTCGTCGGCAGCCCGTCGGGGACGACCGACCGCATCCTGGACTTCTCCACGGCGGTGACGGGCACGCTGTTCTTCGTGCCCACCTCGGAGTTCCTCGACGACCCGCCCGCCTCCGGCGACGCCGCGCCCGACGAAGCCGCCGCCGGAGCCGCCGCGCCGACTCAGCCCGATGGCGTGCCTGCCGACGCCGCCAGCGGGTCGCTGCGGATCGGCAGCCTCAGGCCGCCGCGGTAGCCGCCACGCGCAGCGGCAACGACCGGAGCTCGTCGCGCAAAGGATCGTCGGGCGGCGTCCACCACGGCTCGGCGGGCCGGACGTGGAGGCCGGCCACGCGCGTGAGCGACGCCGCATCGGCGCGCAGGTCCGACACGGCCGGCCGGTCGTCGTCCGCGCGTGTAACCAGGGACCAGCACCACACGGGCGTCGGGTCGCGCACGGCGGCGGTGCGCAGACCGGCGGGCAGGCGCGCCTGATTGCGCTTGGGCGACTCGAGCACCGGCGCGCCCAGGCGCAGGCAGCGCTCATGAAAGCCAGGCCCGGCGATCCCGCCGTCGTCGACGTGCACGACCGTCGCGCCGGTGTCACGGGCGAAGGCCTCGGCAAACCGGTTCCACGCATCCCACGAGGTGAGGTCGGCGTCGACCAGCACACGGATGTCCGCGGCCCGTACTGCCCCACTTTTGCCGCGCGCCGGGGTGACCGCGTGCAAGGGCTCGGGCCAGAGCAACCGAACGTCGAGGCGGTCGTCGACCGCGGGCGCCCACGCGATCGCCGCGTCCAGGGTGCCCTCGAGGACCCGCTCGATCTGGATGTGGCTGGGCATCACCCACTCGTCGATGCGCAGGTCGGTGCGCACCGTGGCCGACAGCTGGTCGGGCAGCCAGCTCACGTAGCCCAGCCGCACCGGCCCTGACGCGCTGGCCAGCCGCCGCTGGGCGGCGCCGGCCAGCGCCAGGATCTCGCGCGCATCGGGCAGCAGCGTCCGCCCCGCGGAGGTCAGGCGCACGTGACGCCGGTCGCGGACGAACAACTCGACCCCGACGCTGCGCTCCAGTGCCTTGATCTGCTGGGACAGTGACGGCCCGGCGATGCGCAGTCGCTCGGCCGCCCGGCCGAAGTGCAGTTCCTCGGCGACCGCCACGAAGTAGCGCAACTGGCGCAGTTCCACGGCGCAAGGATACGGCCTGTGCGAGGAAATTCCTATCACTGGGACACAGCCGGTCGTGGACAGGCGGCAGCGGTGGGTGGAGGATGCAGATCAATGTCCTTCGACCCTCGCAGCCTCGATATCCCGATCATCCAGGCGCCGATGGCGGGCGGCGCGTCGACCCCGGCGCTGGCAGCCGCGGTGGCGCGGGCCGGCGGGATGGGGTTCCTCGCCGCCGGGTACAAGACGCCGGACGCGGTGGCCGAGGACATCGCAGAGCTGCGCCGCTCACATCCCGCCCCGTTCGGCGTCAACCTCTTTGTCCCGTCTGCGGCGGAGGCGGCCGCGGACGTCGTGACGGCCTATGCCGCCAGCCTGGCCGGCGAGGCCGCGCGCTACGGCGTCTCGCTGGGGGATCCGCGCTTTGACGACGACGCGTACGACGCCAAGCTCACGCTCGTCATGCGCGAGCGCGTGGCGGTCGTCTCGTTCACCTTCGGCTGCCCCTCGCCGGACATCGTGGCGGCGCTGCATGACCGCGGCATCGCGGTGTGGGTCACCGTGACCCGCCCGGCTGAGGCGGCGCTCGCGCAGGACGCCGGCGCCGACGCGCTGGTGGCCCAGGGCACCGAGGCGGGCGGCCATCGGGCCTACTTCAGCGACGAGGGCGAGCATGAGGAGCACGGGCTGCTTGCGCTGATGGGACTGCTGACCCAGACGACGGTGCCGCTGGTCGCCACCGGCGGTCTCATGGACGGCGCCGGCATCGCGGCGGCACTGGCGGCCGGCGCGAGCGCCGTGCAGCTGGGCAGCGCGCTGCTGCTCGCGCCGGAGGCAGGCACATCGGCGCCGCATCGCGCCCGGGTGGCCCTCCCCGGCCCCACCCGGCTCACCCGCGCCTTCAGCGGCCGCACGGCCCGCGGCATCGTCAACCGGTTCATGGAGGAGCATGACGCCGACGCGCCGCGCGCCTACCCCCAGGTCCACCACCTGACCAGCCCGCTGCGCGCCGCCGCCCGAGCCGCCGGGGACGGCGACGCGATCAACCTGTGGGCGGGCCAGGGCCATGCGAGCGCGCAGGCACGGCCGGCGGGTGAGATCGTCAGCGCTCTCGCCGCGGAGGCGCAGGCGCTGACGCAGCGGTCGCGCTAGCCGCCGTTGGCCGCCACCACGGCGAGGACTTCGTCATGGAGGCGGCCGTTGGTGACCATCGCGTCGCGCGAGTCGATCCGGGGCCGGCCGGCGAGGTCTGAGAAGCGGCCGCCTGCCTCTTCCACGATCAACTTGGGCGCCGCATAGTCCCAGGCGTGGCCGCCGCCGCTGAGCGCGACGTCGGCCACTCCCGCCGCCACCGCCAGAAAGCCGTGCCCGTCGCGCGGGCGCACACCGCGGGCCCGACCGGCCACTGCCGTGAGCGGGCGGCCGGGGCTGCCGTGCTCCAGGGTGCCCCGCCAGTCGTCGTTGACGATCGCATCGGCGAGGCGCGGGGTGGTGGACACGCGCAGCCGATCGCCGTCGCGAAAGGCGCCCTTGCCCTTGCGCGCCCACCAGCGCTGGGAGCGGCCCGGCACACCGACCACCGCCACCGCGATGTCCTCTGAGCGCCCGAGCGCTACGAACGTCATCCAGTTCGGGTCGCCCTGCACGAAGCGGCTCGTCCCGTCGATGGGGTCCAGGTACCAGCACCATTCCGAGTCGCCGCTGGCCCCGTACTCCTCGCCCAGCACGGCGTGGCCGGGACGGCTCTGCGCCAGCCGCTCGCGCAGCGCGCGCTCGACGGTCCGGTCGACGTCGGTCACCGGGGACCCGTCGGGCTTGATCGTCACCGTGAAGTCGCGGGCCTCAAAGCGCGGAAGAGCGATCCGCGCCGCGATGTCGGCCAGCTCCAGGGCCAGCTCGAGGTCGGGGTCCATGCATCGCTTTTACCACCACCAGGGGCCGCCGGCGCTGAGTGCGTGGCCTCAGGCCGGCACGGCGCCCGCCCGCCACCGGCGCCCCATCTCCTCGAGCATCCGCGGATAGACGATGAGGTAGCGGAAGGGCAGGATCGCGGCCATGTAGGCGCGCCCCAGCAGGCCGTTGGGCTTGACCAGGACGGCCATCTGCCCGCGGTAGCCGCCGGTCCCGTCGGGCACCCAGCCAAGGTGCATGACGCCGTGCATGGTCCGGTTGGCGATCTCCGCCGCCCACTCGTTGTCCGTGAGGTACAGCGAGCGGAACGGCAGCGAACCGGCGAGCTCCGGGGCGGCGGGGCCGTCGCGGAGGTCCGCCGGCAGCCGATCGCGCAGCGTCGCAACCGGCGCCGTAGAGGGCGGCCCGTCGTCGTCCCAGCCCAGGAGCTCCCCGAGCTTCCAGCGGATCGCGAACAGCGTCCGCACCACCGCCGAGGAGCCCCGCTCGGGATCGGTCGAGGTCGCCATGCCCATCAGGAGCGGGAAGTCGCCGGAGCCGCCAGGCGTCGGTAGCGCCCACACGTCCTCGATCCTGAAGTCGTAGGCGATCTCGTGGATGCGCCAGGGCTGGGAGGTGTGCGCGGTGGTGGGGAGTCTCATGGTCGGTGACCTCCGTTGCGGGCCGGTGATGTCGTCCGCCCTTGACGGTAACATAGATACATACATGCACGTATCTAACACGCCGACGGAGGCGCCGCTCCCCCGCCGCCGCACGCAGGCCGAGCGCCGCTCACGTTCCCGCGCCGCGCTGCTCGAGTCAGCCGCGCGCGGGCTGTCCCGTTACGGCTACGGCAATCTCACCCTGGAGCAGGTCGCGTCCGACGCCGGCTACACGCGGGGCGCGCTGTATCACCAGTTCGCCGGCAAAGAGGACCTGGCGCTGGCCGTCGTGAGGTGGGTGGCGTCCACCTGGGAGCAGGAGGTGTGGGAGCCCGCCCACCGCCGCAGTAGCGATCCCGTCGCAATCCTCGCCGCGCTGGCGCGCGGCCACGTGGTCTACTGCCGGCGCGACATCGCCCGGGTGATCATGGCGCTGCGGGTGGAGTTCGCCGGGCGCGAGCACCCCATCGGTGAGACGATCGAGCGAATCATCCAGGGCAACGCCCGGCGGTTCGCGGCGCTCATCACCGCCGGGCGCAAGACCGGCTCGATCCCGGACGGACCGCCCGCGGACGTGCTGGCCATCGCCGGGATCGCCGCCATGGAGGGCATCGCCATCCAGGTCGCCGGGATCGCCCCGCACGACGAGGTCCTCGCCGAGCGAGCGATGCTGGGGATGCTCGGCGTGGACCCGTTGTCGCGGTCCGGCGGGGGCTGAGGACGCGGCTCAGGCGGTCGTCACCACCAACGTGTGCGGGCCGCTTCCCGTCATCGGCGCCGTCACCTCCACACCGCGGTTGGTGTCGCGCACCTGGACGCCGTGCGCCGCGCGGCCGTCGAGCCGGACCGACGTCGGCGAGCTCCCGGCGGGCAGCGTCTGACCGATCTCGACCGAGCTCAGCCGCAGGCGGTTGAGGCCGAGCGTGGTCGTGTAGCGGCTACCCGAACGCGACGCGAACACGTCGATCGAGCCGCCGCGCATGCCCAGGCGGATGTGGGACCCGGACACGCTGGGCTGGTCGGCGGGCACCTGCGGGACGACCTCGAGGGCGCTCTGCCCCATGAACGGCCGCACGCCGAGCTGCTGGCTGACGACGGGCCAGATCGTGCCGTAGTTCCCCCACGCCTGCATGACCATCGAGCGGCAGGTCCAGCACCGGTCGATGTTGGCCGGGATCCCGGTCGAGGGATCGCCCGACGGCGAGGACGGGAAGATCTCCGGCATCGCGCCGGGCATCTCGTCCGGGGTCCCGCCCGTGTCGGGCTCGGAGAACATCGTCTCGGCGTTGGCATCGCTGTAGCGCTGCTGCTGGCCCGGGCCCAGGCGGCCGTAGTTGCCCTCGCCGACGGCCTGGATGGCCGTGGTCAGCGAGAAGATCTCGAAGTCGCCCTTGCCGTCGTCCCCGCCGCCGCACGCGGTGTGGAACAGACCACGGCTGCCGGGGCGGTCGCCGCTGAAGCACGAGCTCTCACGCGTCGCCAGTGCGGCCACACCGTGGTCGCGGTCGGCCACGCCCGGGGTGACCTGAGTCCCGGTGGTGAGCGTGGCCTCCATCGGCACCTGGTCGATCCAGTTCTTGAGGTAGACCTGGTTGTTGTCCGGGTTGTCGAGCGAGTCGGCGTACTGCGAGACCGAGGGGTCCCACCACGTCTGCTCGAATTGGCTGCGCAGCCGATCGGCCAGGCTCGTCGCCCAGGTCGCGGTCGCGCTGTCGTGCTCGGCGCGCGCCATGTCGGCGAGGTCGTAGAGCCCGCGCATGTAGTAGACGCCGTTGTCGAGCTTCTCGGGGCCCATGCCCGGCCGCTCGACGTTGCCCGAGCCCTCGGGCCACCCGTCGTGGTCGACGTCATAGCGCGCGTCGATCGCGTGCATGTTGCGCTTGGTGAAGTCATACATGCTGTCCAGGAAGCGCTTGTCGCCGGTCCACCGCCACACCAGCGCGACGGCGCTGGGGAACTTGACCGTCTCGTCGGTGTTGAAGTCGTTGGTGACCGTGCCGTCGCTGGCGGTGCTCTGGCTGTCATGGCCGAAATACACCGACCCGTCGGAGACCGTCTCGTGCACGACGATCCCGGAGCGGTGGTTGAGGATGTCAGAGATGTCGCGCAGCGCTGTGAGGTGGTCTTCGATCGTCTGAAACTGCCCGACCGCCACCGCCGGGAAGGCCGTGTACTCGCCGTCGGTGGCAAAGATCCACGGGTAGTCGGGGAAGCCGGCGCCGAACCACTTGGCGTGGGCCACCGTCCCGAGCGCGTCCGGGTACTGCGTGCCCTGGTCGGTCCAGCGAATCTGGAGGTTGGAGGCTGACTGGGTGAGGTCGGCCAGGTTCTGCTTGCCCCAATGCACCGCGTTCTGCAGCACCCGGTCACCGGGGAGCGAGACGACCGTGTTCTGCGCGAGCGCGTTGCGCGAGGCGAGCTTGTCCTGAAGCTCCCGGTCGGGGTTCGCGATTGCCCCGGCAAGCTGGGACTTGGCGTCCGAGAGGCCCCGATCTGAGCCGGCGGCGGCGATCCACAGCGTCGTGGAGCCATGGGCGGGCAGCGACACCGTGTAGTCCAGCTCGCCGCCGGTCCCCTGGCCGAACGGGCCGTCGTCGCACAGACTGGGCTCCGAGGTCCCGTCGGTGGCGGCGCACGGCGGGCCGGTCTCGGGCCCGCGGAAGCTGCCACCCGTTGCGGCCGCCGTGCCAGAGGCCGGCGTCCGGTTGGAGGCCACGAGCGCGGCGTAGTGGTGCACGGGCACGCCCCCGCCGACCGTGCCGTCGTCCGTGAACACGAGTTGGCCGTTCTGATAGGCGCCGTGGTCGGGCACGTTGGTGCTCTCGTTGGGCGTGGTCGATCCCCACGGGTAGGCGCCCATCAGCTCGGAGTGGGCGTCGACGTTGACCGTGACCGTCCGGGCCGCTCCCGGGTTGGTCAGGCTGAGCCCGAACAGCACGGCGCGCTGGGCGTCGGGCGCGAAGTCGGTGCGCTGGAGCTGTAGGCCGTCAGTGTTGGGGAGGTCATAGCGCGTGTACCCCCACCCGCTGGTGAAGCGAGTGGCGTGGCCGATCCAGGATCCGTTGACCCCGAACCACACCCCGTCCAGGAGCTTGACCGGGGGCGCCCACACGCCCCCCATCTCCCCCGTGGTGTGCCAGCCGTTGGCGTAGAAGTAGCCGTCCTCGAAGCCCTCGGCATAGGACCGCTGGCCCGAGGCCACCTCACGGCGGTCCTGCAGCCGGTGCGAGACCGACAGTTCGGCGGCCCCGGCCTGCGCGCACGCGCAGCCCATGAGCACGGCCGTGATCGCGGCCGTGGCGGCCTTGTTCCAGCGCATCTGTTCCTCCCACCTTTCGAACCCTCGCTCGCTTCGAACGTACCCACGGGCCCGAGCCGCGAATCCCCGACTCGGTCGGGCTCGCGCCGCGGGCCCGCCGCGACGTGTGTCATGTGGTGGTTGCTGAGCAGCCCTCAGACGCACACGTCGACAAAGAACGGCGTCGACCCGCGATTTGCGGGTAGTGATCCGGCATGGGAACCGTGCCCGGCAGCTCTGAACTCCGTGGAACCGCCCGCTCGGCGATCGGCGGCGACTCCGGCCGCGAGGGTCTGCAGGCCCTGGCCCGAGCCGGGCTCGTCGCCCGTGGCCTCGTCTACGGCGTGATCGGGATCCTGGCCTTCAAGCTGGCCGTCGGGGCGGGTGGGAGGACGACGAGCCAATCCGGCGCGATGCAGACGGTCGCCGCACAGCCGTTCGGCGTCGTGCTGCTCATCGCGCTGGCGATCGGCCTGGCCGCCTACGCCATCTGGCGCCTGATCGAGGGCATCGCCGGCTCGCGTCCGGACGAAGATGGCGCCCTCCAGCGCCGCGTCTCGGCCATCGGCAGCGCTGTCGCCTACGCCGCGCTGTGCGTCACCGCGATCACGATCGTCGCGGGTGCGCACGCGTCCAGCGGCAGCCCCAAGCCCGCCGCGGCCGGTGTGCTGGGCTGGCCAGGGGGCCCGGTGATCGTGGCGATCGGCGGGCTTGTGGTCGTCGCCATCGGGGTCTATCAGGGCTACAAGGGGGTCACCCTCAAGTTTCTGGAGGACTCGCGGACCGAGCGCATGGGCCAGGGCACCGAGACCGCGTTCACGGCGCTGGGCGTGTTCGGGCACGTCGCGCGCGCCGTCACCTTCCTCCTCATCGGCTACGGCCTCGTCAAGGCCGCGCTGGACTACTCGGCCAAGAGCGCCGTCGGGCTCGACGGCGCTCTCCAGAAGCTCGCCCACGCGTCCGCGGGCCCGCTCCTGCTCGGCATCGTCGCCGTGGGCTTCATCGCGTTCGCGCTCTACTCGATCGCGGACGCTCGCTACCACCGGGTCTGATCGCTCAGGTGAGCGACGACGCCGCCCGCACCCCGGCCAGGAACAGGACCACCAGCACCAGGAAGGGAACGGCCGGACCGAGGTGTGAGAGTTCGGCGCCGCCCACCGCGCCGACCACCTGGCTCACCGCCCATGAGATGTTGAACAGGCCCAGGGCGACACCCGCGGCGCCGCCCGCACGCTCCACCGACGCCGACAGCTGAGCCAGGGAGGGCACCCAGCTGGCCCCGAACACCGGAAAGCTCACGACGAGCACGCCCAACAGCACCGCCGCCGGCAGAGGAAGGGCCAGCGCCCCCACGCACGCCGCGGATCCTGCCAGCGTGGCCCGCAGGACCAGCGCCCCGCCGGAACGATCAAACCAGCGCCCCACGAGCGGGTTGACGATCACCTCCAGGACGGCCGCCAGCAGGTACGCCGTCGCGATCCCGACCTCGGCGACGCCCAGGCCGCGCAGGCGCAGGGGCAAGAGCACGCCCGAGGCGCCGAAGGCCAGCGTCGGCAGGACCACCATGGCCAGGGCGGTGACGGTCCCCGGTGCGCGCAGCGCGGAGCGCACAGCACGTGGGACGCGTGGCGGCGGCGCGGTCTGGCGCCCCGCGCTGATGGCGATCCCCGCCGCGAACAGGGCGAAGATGAGGACGCTGAGCCCGAGGAAGGCGGGGCGCGGCCCGATCAAGGTGGCCACCGCCCCCACTGCGGGTCCGGCGCAGGCGCCGGCGCTGGCGGCCGCGAAGGCCAGGCCGATCATCCGCCCCCGATCCCCGGGGCGCCCGAGCGACTCGAGCCATGGGATCGAGCCGGCCCATACCGCCGCCGCCCCGACGCCGGTGATCAGGCGCGCGGCGTCGAGCACCGCCACCTGTCGGCCCAGCGCGAAGGCGGCACACGAGAGTCCGATCAGGCCCAGGCCGCCCAGCGACACCCACCGCTGGCCGATGATGCCCACGAGGCTGCCGGCGGGGACCGCGGCCAGTCCGTAGCCGATCGCGTAGGACGCGCTCATCAGGCCCGCGCCCGTGCGGCCCAGGTGCAACTCGCGCGCGTAGACCGGCAACAGCGGGCTCAGCACGACGAAGAACAGCGTCTCCACCAGCAGTGCGGCGAGCAGGTATCCGAACAGCGGCCACTCGGACCGGGGCACCACCGCTCCCGCGTCAGTGGCCGTCACGGCGCCACCCCTCCCCCGTTACGTGCGCTCATGCCACCGGGAGCCGCCGCGCCTAATCTCTGCGCCCGTGGCGATCGCGCTCGCCCTCACCGACTATCAGCGGGCCGTCGCCGGCACGCTGCTGACGCACACGGGGGCCCGCGACCTCGACGCGCTCGCGGCGCACGCGGTGGAGCACGATCGTCGCCGCGGGCCCGACCCCCGCTGGGGCGGGCACCGGCCGCCGGCCGCCGCCGCGCCGCGGGCCGGGGGCACCCCGCTGCTCGAGCTCACCCTCGCCGCGGCGAGCGCCGGCGCCCTTGCGCTGCGTCGGGGCGACCATCTCCGCATCGAGCAGCTGCAGGACGGCCAGGGCGTGGACCTGCGCGCCTTCGCGTCCGACGGGGCCGGCCTCAGCGCGGCCCGGACCCGCGCCGCGCATGGAATCAACCCGAGCACCGGCGCCGTGCTCCTCACCACCGCCTCGCGCTCGCTGCTCACGATCGTCCAGGACTCGGCGCCCGGTCACGACCTCCTCTTCCCCGCGTGCACCGAGCTCGAGTACACCGAGCACGCGGGCATCCCGGGCCACCTCGGCTGCGACGAGCTTCACCGCGCCGCCCTCGCCGCCGCCGGACGCGACCGCGACACCGGCGAGGGCGTGCTCAACCTGTGGCTGCCCAGCGCGGTGGACGGCGACGGCCGCCTGCGCTCCTGGCCCGCGGCCTGCCGGACCGGTGACTCGGTCACCCTGCGCGCGGATGCCGATGTAATGGTCACGCTCAGCTGCTGCCCCGACGATCTCTTCGGGACCTCGCAGTACGAGCCCAAGCCCGTCAAGGTGACGGTGACCGGCGCGGCCGGCGAGCGTCGTGTGTTCGGATGGCCCGCGCGCCCGCCCGACTCGGCGATCGCCCACCATGAGCTCGCGGTGGAGCTGTCGGCGGACGACGCGGCGCACGTGGACCGGTGGGCGGAGCGGGGCTGGCTGGGCTGGAACCGCGGCGCGGTCACCCGCGCGCTGATCTTTCGTCTCCACGAGTCGTTGCGCGCACCGTGAGCGGCGCTAGATGGCGGCGCGAGCGCCGGCGTCATCGCGCGCCAATACCCACACGGACTCCAGCGGCCAGCTGAACTCATAGCTCGAACCGACGGCGATCCCGGAATGGTGCTGGTGCATGCTCATCGTGAGCTGCGCACCGGCCGGCGTCTGCACGACGCATGAGATCTGGTGGCCCAGGTAGGCGAGGTCGAGCACGGTCGCGGTGAGCCCGGCGCGGCCCGCCTGGATGGGCTCGGGCGAGATCGCCTCGGGCCGGACGATCGCGCATACGCTCTGGCCCGCCGCCAGCCCGGTCACGCCGACGGCCCGGAAGGTGCCCACGCCGTCGCATTGCACCTCGTAGGCGCCGTCGTCGCCGGGCGTTCCCACCACCGTGGCGGGCAGCCGGTTGGACGCGCCGACGAACTCGGCCACGAACTCGGTAACCGGACGCTGGTAGACGTCGCGCGGGGTGCCGAGCTGCTCGATGCGGCCGTCGCGCATGATCGCGACCCGGTCCGACATGAAGAAGGCCTCCTCCTGGTCGTGGGTGACGTAGATGAAGGTGATCCCGACCTCGTGCTGGATGCGCTTGAGCTGGAGCTGCAGCTCCTTGCGCAGCTTGAGATCAAGCGCGCCAAGCGGCTCGTCGAGGAGCAGCACCTCGGGGCGCAGCACCAGCGATCGGGCCAGCGCCACGCGCTGCTGCTGGCCGCCGCTGAGCTGCGACGGGCGGTTGCGCTCGCGGCCGGTGAGGCCGACCAGCTCGAGCATCTCGTTCACCCGGGTCGCTGATCTCGGCGCCGCCGACGCGGCGCTCGCGCAGCCCGAAGGCCACGTTCTCGAACACGTTGAGGTGCGGGAACAGCGCGTACTGCTGGAAGACCGTGTTCACCGGGCGGCGGTGCGGGCGCATCGACGTGACGTCGCGCCCGTGCACCTCGATCCGGCCCTCGGTGGGCTCTACCAATCCGGCGATCATCCGCAGCGTGGTGGTCTTGCCACAGCCGCTGGGGCCGATCAGGGAGAAGAACTCGCCCTCGCCGATCTCGACGTCGATCCTGTCCACCGCCAGCACGTCCCCATAGGCGCGCCGCAGCGAGACCAGGCGCACCGCCGGTCCCGGGGCGCGCTCGCCGCCTGAGCCCGTTTCACGCTGCTCGCTCACGGCGGACGCCTCACTCACGAGCCGCCCTCCGCCCCAGGGCCAGCATTTGCCCGGCGCCCGTCGGGCGCAGCACGGTGATCAGGCCGGCGGTGGCAAACGTGATCAGCGTGATCAGCATCAGTGCGGTGCCGATGGCGTTGACCTCGGGCGTGACATGGAGGTGGATCATGCCGAGCAACAGGACCGACACGGGCTCGGCGTTGTCGCCGCCCAGGAACTGGGACACGATCACGTCGTCGAAGGAGAAGCTGATCGTCAGCAGCGCGGCCACCAGGATCGCCGGCAACAGCAGCGGGAAGGTCACGCGCTTGAACACGCGCCAACGGTTGGCGCCCAGGTCGGCGGCGGCCTCCTCCAGGGACCCGCTCAGCGAGGCCAGCCGCGCCTGGATGATGATCGTCGCGTAGGCGGAGAGGAACACGACGTGGCCGAGCACGATCGCGCCGACGCCGTAGGCGATGTGGAGCTTGCTGAACAGCACGAGCAGCCCGAGCGCGAACACGACCTCGGGCAGCACGATCCGGGAGTACGTGAGCCCGTCGAAGACGCGGCGTGCCCGCGGCCCGGCCCCGCGCGACCACAGCCCCGCGCACACGGCGATGACCAGCGAGATGACGGTCGACAGCGCGGCCACCTCGAGGCTCGTGAGCATGTCGCGCCGCACCTGGGGATCGTTGAACGCCTGCACGTACCACTGAGTGGTGAAGCCCTTCCAGCTGATCAGGTTCGGGT
The DNA here is from genome assembly GCA_963708835.1 of uncultured Actinomycetota bacterium. Lineage (GTDB taxonomy): Bacteria > Actinomycetota > Thermoleophilia > Solirubrobacterales > Solirubrobacteraceae > Palsa-465. Next base: position 82,184 of record CAVPUB010000008.1, read on the forward strand.
CCTTGTTGACGCTGAACACGATCACGGTGACGATCGGCGCGTACAGGCAGATCATCACGAGCCCGGTGAAGACCGACGTGGCGCGGGGACGGCGCAGTCTCATGCCAACGCCGCCTCGGCCTTGTAGCTGCGTGAGCGCAGGAAGGTCAGCACGATCATGAGCACCACCGTCAGCGACACGGCCAGCGCCGCTCCGAACGGGTAGTCGCCGAGGTTGAGGAACTGGTCAGAGACCACGTTGCCGAACATCAGCGTGGTGCCGCCGCCGAGGATCTGCGGGATCACGTACTCGCCGGTGGCCGGGATCGCCACCAGGATGCAGCCGGCGATGATCCCGGGCACGGCCAGCGGCAGAATCACCCGGCGCAGCACTCGCCAGGGCTTGGCGCCCAGGTCGGAGGCCGCCTCCAACAGCGCCGGGTCGATCCGCTCCAGCGCGACATAGAGCGGGAGGATCATGAGCGGCAGGTAGGTGTAGACGATCCCGATGCCCACGCCGATGGGCGTGAACAGCAGGTGGATGTAGCCGTGCACCAGGCCGAGGGAGTGCAGCAGGTGGTACAGCGGGCCGTTGTCGGCGATGACGTTGTAGATGCCGTATGTGCGCACCACGAAGCTCGTCCAGAACGGGATCATCACCCCGAGCAGGAGCAGGGCCTGGCGGCGGCCCTTGGCCCGCGCGATCGTGAAGGCGACAGGGAAGCCGATGAGCAGGCAGGCCACCGTCGCCCCCGCCGACAGCGCGAACGAGCGCAGCACCGGCTCCAGGTACAGCTTCTGGAAGATCCCGGAGTAGTTCGACAGCGTCCAGCCGAACTGCACCTTGAAGGTGAGCAGGTTGACCGAGCCGAACGAGTAGACGATCAGCAGCCCCAGCGGCGCCAGGAAGAACAGCACGGTCCACCCGACGCCGGGCAGTGCCAGGAGGTGGCGGGTCAGCCCCGCGGCGCGGGACCGCAGACGCGCCCCCCTCACCGCCGGGAGCGAGGGACCGGCTCGGGGACTTCCGAGATCTGCGGCCACGGGCGGCCGCTCACGCGGCCAGGAACTCCTCCCACAGCTTGCCGCGCAGCGCGACCTGCTGCGGCCCCTGGTACTGCTCGAACTCGACCTTGGAAAGCGAGCCGGGCGTGTATTTGAGGCTGGGGTTGTCAGCGATCGACTTGTCGATGTACTTGCTGGGCTCCACGAACGCCGACCCGGTGGCGTTGATGAACGAGGCGTAGTTCTTTGGGTCGAGGTGGAAGTTCATCAGGTCCCAGACCGCGCCCAGGTGCTTGGTGCCCTTCAGCGCCACCCAGCCCTCCAGGTAGGCGGACATCCCCTCGGTGGGCGGCACCCACACGATGTTCTTGTTCTTCTGCTGGGCGGCGGCGATGTCGTAGTCGTAGTCGATCGCGAACAGCGCCGTGCCCTGGATCAGCGCCTTGGAGTAGTCGGTCTCCAGGATCGCCTGCAGGTGGGGCTTGAGCGCCAGCAGCGCCTTCTGCATCGCGTTGAGCTCGGCCTCGGACTTGGTGTTGACCGAGTACCCCAGCGCCTTGAGGAACGACCCCTGGATGTCGGAGTCGTACTTGATCATCGTGATCTTCCCCGAGTACTTGGGCGCCAGGTCGATGAGGTCCTTCCACGACGTGGGCCGCTCCGGGATGAGGTCCTTGCGGTAGCCGTAGCCGGTCTTGCCGAAGTCCGTGGGGATCCCGAGCGGGAGCGCCTTGCGGAACTCCTCGGGGACCAGCTTGAGGTTCGGGATCGCGGCGGTGTCGAGGGGCACCAGGATGCCGGCGAGATGCATCTGCGAGGACACCGGGACGCCGGCCAGGCTGATGTCGTAGGCGCCTGGGTTGTTGGCGACCTGGGCGATCTGAGCGGCCACGCCGGTCGTGCCGGTGACCGCCGTCTTGACCTTCAGGCCCGGGTGCTCCTTGCTGAAGTCGGCGAACTCGTGGGGCCCGTACCAGCCGGGGTAGGAGAGCAGGGTCATCGTGCCCGTCATGCTCCCCAGGTCGGCCGCGCTGCTCGAGGCCGAGGACGAGCCGGCGGCGGAGCTGGTCGCCGCGGACGCGCTCGAGGCGCCCGACGAGCTGCCGGAGGATGACGAGCTCCCACAGGCGGCCAGCAGAGCCGACAGCGAGCCGGCCGCCGCCAGCCCACCGGCGCCACGCGCCAAGGCTGCCCGCCGGGTGATCCGAGGCACTTCCACGTCGTTGAGGCCGCTCATGTCGACATCTCCTGTTGCCACATAGCCAACGGTTGTGGCGTTTTCTACCACCGCAGCGGCACCGCCGCAATCGTCCAGATGTACAAGTTGGGTTAGGACCCGGTTTCGGCGTACTCGATGACCGTCGGCCCGTCGGCCGCCAGAGCGACTGACAACTGCTGCTCGAGCTCGGCCAGCGAGCGGCTGCGCACCGCCGCCACGCCGAAGCCCGCGGCGATCTGAGGCAGGTCGTGGGTGGTGGCATCGGTACCGAGATGCCCGACGCCCGCATCGTCCATGGCGTCCCGGATCTCGCCGTAGCCACGGTTGTCATAGACGAGCACCACCACGGGCAGTCCGAGATCCCGCGCCGTGGCCAGCTCCTGGATGGTGAACTGAAAGCCCCCGTCGCCGGCGAGGGCCAGGACGGGCCGGTCGGGCGCCGCGAGCTTGGCACCGAGCGCCATCGGCAGGGCGCAGCCCAGACAGCCGTAGCCGATGGGCATCAGCCACGACCGTGGGGTGGCCATTCCGAGCAGATGGTTGGCGGCGTAGACGGGCTGGGTGGAGTCCCCGGCGATGATCCGGTCGGGTGGCAGCGCCCGGTCGAGTACATCGAGCAGCGGCGCAAAGCGCGCCACCTCGTGGGGTGGCTTCAGCGCGGCCCGCGCCTCCGCGACCGCGGTCGCGCCGCCCCCGTTCGATGTCGCGGCGTTCGCCGGCAGCGCGTCGGCGAGGGCCTGGAGCGTCGCGGCCGCATCCCCGTGCAGCCCCACTTCCGGGACCCACCGGCGGTCGAGCTGCTCGGCGTCGATGTCGATGCGAACCAGGCCGTGAAGGGTCAGCGGCTCGCTCAGCCCCCACAGCTCCAGATCGGAGAGCTGGGCGCCGACCAGCAGGGTGGCGTCAGCCTGGCGCAGGAGGTCCGAGACGGGCGGAAAGCTGAGCGCGGACCCCAGACACAGCGGGTCTGAGTCGGGGATCGTGCCCCGGGCGTTGATCGTCAGGCCGATCGGCGCGTCCAGGGCCCGGGCCACCACCAGCGCCTCCGCCCCCGCGTCGCGCGCGCCGCCACCCAGCAGGACCAGCGGGCGTCGCGCCCGGGCCAGCAGGTCCGCCGCGCGCGCCACGCCACCGGGGTCCGCGCGAGGCCGGTCGGGAGCCGGAGGGCTCCAGTCGGGCAGGGTCGCCGGGCGCTTGAGCACGTCGACCGGGATGGCGATGTGGACGGGGCGCGGACGCTCGGATCTGAAGACGTGCTCGGCGCGGGTGAACACCTCGGCCAGCTCGCCGGGGTCCTCGATCGTGTGGCTGAACGCCGTGACCTGGGCCAGGAGCGCGCGCTGATCGGGGAGGTCGTGGATCTCGCCCAGGTGGCGCTGCGCGGACGGCACCCCGCCGGAGATGACCAGCATCGGGATCGAGTCGTGGTAGGCCTGGGCGATCGGCGTGATCGCGTTGGTCAGTCCCGGGCCGCCGATGAGCACGCAGACCCCGGGGCGGCCGGTGACCCGGGCCCACCCGTCGGCCATGAACGCCGCCCCCTGCTCATGGCGCGGGGCGATGTGGCGCAGCCCCGACGCGCCCAGCCCGCGATATAGCTCCAGGGTATGCACGCCCGGGATCCCGAATACGGTGGAGGCCCCCGAGCGCTTGATGAGCTCGATCACCGCCTCGCCGCATGATGGCATCAGACCACCTCGTGTTGTCGTATTGCCAAGATGTGATCATACGGGCGATGACCTCCCCGGTGCCCCCCAACGACCGCTGGCCTGTCTCCCTGGAGCCCTACGCCCCAGCGCCCGAGCTCGCCCCCGACACGATCCGCCTAGCCTTCAACGAGTCGCCGCTCGGCCCCTTCCCGGCGGCGCTCGAGGCGCTCGCCGCCCACCTCGCGACGCAGGCGGGCCGCTACCCGGAGGCCGACGGGCGGCTCATCGAGCGCCTGGCCGCCGTCCATGACCTTCCCGCCGACATGATCGTCCTGGGCAACGGCGGCGACGCGATCATCGGCTACGTGAGCGCGGCCTACCTGCGCCCGGGCGACGAGGTGATCACCTGCTGGCCCTCGTTCCCCACCTACCTCATCGACGCCGCCAAGCAGGAGGCCAATGTGATCACGGTGCCGCTTGCGCGACGGCGCCTTCGACCTCGAGGCGATGACGGACCGCGATCGGGCCCGCGCACCCGCCTGGTCTGGGTCTGCACCCCCAACAACCCGACCGGCGGCGTGGTCGACCCCGATGAGCTGCGCGCGTTCCTGGACGCCGTGCCCGAGGACGTGCTGGTGGTCGTCGACGAGGCCTACCACGAGTTCTGCGCGGGGCGGCCCGGCGTCGCGGCCGTCGACGCGATCGCCGAGCACGTCCGCGCCCGGCCCAACGTGGCCGCGCTGCGCACCTTCTCCAAGCTGTTCGGCCTAGCTGGGATGCGCGTCGGCTGGCTGGCCGCTCCGGCTCCGGTGGCCGCCGCGGTGGCCAAGGCGCGCCACTACTACGACATCACCGGCCTATCGGCGCTCGCGGCCATCGCCAGCGTCGGCGACACCGACGAGATCGCCCGCCGCCGCGAGCTCAACGCACAGCGTCGCGCCCGGCTCGAGGCCGGGCTGACCGCGCTGGGCCGGCCGTGGCTGCCCTCCCAGGCCAACTTCGTCGCCGTCGACGTCGGCGACGCCGACGCGACCTCGGCGCGACTGCTCGGCCACGGCGTGGCCACGCGCTCGCTGGCCGGCCTGGGCACGCCCGAGCTGCTGCGGGTGACGGTCGGCGACGAGGCCCAGATCGATCGCCTGCTCGAGCTCCTCGGCCGGCCGGGCGACTAGCGCGATCGGGCCGGTGGTGCTTCGGCGGTGGCGGAGCCGGAGCGCTCTGGCTTGGTATCGGCGCACGTCAACAGCGGGCTATTGAAGGCGGCCCGGTCGGGCGCGGCTGGCCCTCCATACCTGAGTCGTGGCGGATTTTGGAGCTATTTCCTTCACTATCCGCCACGACCGGCCGGCCGGCCGGGGCGTGGGCGATTTTGGCTGTCTCAGAGCCATTTGCTCCCACACTCCGTCTGGAAATCACCACAAGCGCTACGGGCACCCGCCCCTCCCTCGTTGCCCGCCGTTGACGTGCGCTGATACAGAGCCAAAGCGCCCCGTCGCAGACGCAACTACCCCGGCAGCGGAACCGCCTCGGGATCGCCCAGCTCCCGGCTGAGGTTCGCCGATACCGCGGCCAGCTCCCCGGCGGCCTCGGAGACCCGGTCCACGAACCGATACCGCGGCGCGGACGCGTTGAGCGAGGCGATGATGGCGCCGCGCGCGTCGCGCACGGGGACGGCCACGCCGATCAGGTCTGGCTCGAACTCCCCGTCGACGACCACGTACCCGTCCTCGCGGGCAGCCGCGACGGCCGCCGCCAGCTTGCGCGGGGTGCGCACTGTCTTGGCCGCCCGCTGGACGAACTCCACCTGGCCGAAGACGGCGATGATCTCGTCGTCGTCCCAGTCCAGCAGGAGCGCGCGCCCCGCCGACGTGCAGTAGGCGGGCGTGACACGCCCGGCCCAGCCGGTGGTCTCCACCGAGCGCCCAGGGGATTCCGACAGCACGGTCAGTGCTTCGGCGCCCTGCAGGACCGAGAGGTGCACCCGCTCGCCCAGTGAGTGGGCCAGCCGGCGCATCATCGGTCCGGCCGCCTCGAGCAGGCGGCGCTCGCCGGCCAGCTGCGCCAGGGCGTACAGGCGCCAGCCCAGCCGGTAGCCGGCGTCCTTGTCGCGCTCGACCAGCCCGTACTCGCTGAGGGCTTTGAGCGCTCGCGACACCTGGCTCTTCTCGCGGCCCAGCAGCTCGGAGATCCGCGTCACCCCGAGGCCGCTGCCGGTCAGCGCCTCATCGGTGGCCAGGGAGAGCAGGACCTCGACCCCGCGGCGGATGCTCGTCTCGCGTTCGCCGCCCGGCTTGGCCGTGGCCGGGGCGCTTCGACCCGCCGCACCGGTGCCGGCCGCGGACCGGCCCGACTGCCCGCCGGCGCGCGATGAGCGAGTGCCCTCTGAAGAGACCCCCATTGGTCAGACAGCGTAGTCCGCCGGACGGCGCAGCCGCGCGGGCGGTGGAGGTTGAGCGATCAGGGCGGACCGCAGCGCGTCGATCGCCTCGGCGCGCCAGGCGTCGTCGGCCTGAGGCGAGGACCATCCGACGTGCGGGGTCAGCAGCAGGCCCCGGGTGTGCAGCCGCGGGTCGTCCGCCGACGGCGGCTCGGCCGTCCAGACGTCGAAGGCCGCGCCGCCCAGCGCGCCGGAGCGGAGCGCCGCCACGACCGCGTCGACGTCCACCAGCGACGCGCGGGCGAGGTTGACCAGCAGTGCGCCGGGCTTCATCCGAGCGATCTCCGGCGCCCCGAGCAGCGGCGGTGCGCCGGCGGTCCCGGGCAGGTGCAGGGAGACGGCATCCGAGGTGGACAGCAGCTCGTCCAGCGAGACGCGCGGCACGTCGACGTCGCCGGCCACGGGGTCACAGCCCACCACATCGACCCCCAACGCGCGCGCCCGTCGGGCCAGCCGCATCCCGATCCGGCCGAGACCGACGATGCCGAGCCGTTGGGCGTCGAACCGCCGGAGCACCGTCTCGGACTCCCACGCGCCCGCCCGGACATCGGCGCCCAGCGTCCACAGGCCGCGCCAGCCGGCCAGGACGCACGCCAGGGCGTGATCGGCGACCTCGTCGCTGCAGTACGTGGGCGTGTTGGCCACCGCCACGCCGCGGCCAGTCAGCTCCGCGACGTCGACGTGATCGGTCCCCGTCGAGCAGGTGACCACGGCCCGCACGCTCGCGTAGGGCGCCAGCTCGCGGAGTCCCACCGGCTCGCTCGCGGTGACCAGGGCCACGACGCGGTCGGCTTCCCCTGCCTCAACGCGGTAGCGGCAGTCCAGCTCGCCGGCCAGGGCCACGGCGAAGGGAGCCATGGGCACCGCATGATCGACGAACAGGACGATGGGGAGCCAAGTTGCCAATTGGAGTTGGTAAGACTACTCTCGCCGCCATGGAGCACACCATCGACCCCGACCGCGTCCATCACGGCTGGGACCGCGCGCTGGAGCCGACCCTCACCGTCGAGTCGGGGGACGTGATCCACTACGACCTCCGGATGGCCGGGCACGACCAGATCTCCGAGGGGGACGGCTACGCCGAGGCCCGCCTGGACTTCGACACCCTCTACCACCTGTCCGGCCCGGTGTTCGTGCGCGGGGCGGAGCCCGGCGACACGTTGCGTATCGACATCGTGTCGCTGGAGCCCGGCGACTGGGGCTGGGCGTCGGTGCTCGAGGGCCTGGGCCTGCTCCCCGACGATTTCCCGGAGCCGTGGGCCGGGACCTTTGACCTGCGCAACCGCGGCCAGGTCGAGATCGCCCCTGGCATCCACCTCCCCACCAGTCCTTTCCTGGGCACGATGGGCAACCATCCCGGCGAGCCCGCCGAGGCCTCGGCCTTCCCGCCCCACCGCGGGGGCGGCAACATGGACACGCGCCACCTCACTGCCGGCTCCACGCTGTGGCTGCCCGTCTGGTGTCCCGGTGCCCTCTTCTCCTGCGGCGACCCTCACGCGGCCCAGGGCGACGGCGAGGTGTGCGTCACCGCCGTCGAGTGCCCGATGAAGGCCACGCTCAGGCTCACGTTGGAGAAGCGCACGATCCCCGGTCCGCAGTTCCAGACCGGCGGCCCTCTGCTCAAGGCCGACGAGAGCGCCGGGCACTTCGGGACGATGGGGATCCATCCCGATCTCATGGAGGGGGCGCGCGCGGCGGTGCGCAGCGCGATCGCGTGGCTTCAGTCCGCGCAGGGACTCAGCGCGCGCGAGGCCTACGTGCTCTGCAGCCTCGCCGGCGACCTGAAGATCATGGAGATCGTGGATTCCGGCGTGTGGAACGTCGGGTTCACGATTCCGCTGTCGATCTTCCCCACTCGGAGTCGATGATCGACCGCAGGCACTCGTTGACCACCTCGGGACGGTGGCCGAACGCAGAGCCGTGGCCGAGGCCCTGGAGCAGGTGGAAGTGCCCGTTGGCGGCCAACTCGGCCACCTCGCGCACCCGCTGAGGCGGGGTCTGCACGTCTTCTGAGAACGCCACCGCGTGGATCGGCGCGGCGATCCGGGGCAGCAGGTCCCCCGAGTCGTAGTCCAGGCAGGCCTGCCACTGGGCGGCCAGCATGGCGCCGTCGCGGTCGGCGAAGTCGGCGGCGACGAACGGCTTGATCCGCTCCCACGTCTCATCGTCGCCGAGCGCGTCGGCGGGGAAGTACTGCATCGCGTAGTGAGCGGTGGCGAACGCCGCCGGGAGAGTCCCGCCTTGTCGGCGGAAGGCGATCTCGGCTTCCTCCCACTCGCGGATGAACCCCGTCTTGCGCACGCAGGTGCCCATCACCGCCGCCCCCTGGACGAGCTCGGGGCGGTCGTGGGCGATCTGCACCGCGATCAGCGAGCCCATCGACAGGCCGACGAGGAACACCGGTGGTTCGCACACCGCCTCGATGAGCGCCGCGAGGTCGACGGCGTGCTCGTCGATCGGCCACGGCGGGTCGGTCTCAGACCGGGTGGCGCCCACACCGCGCGCGTCGTAGGTGGTGCTGCGGTAGCCGGCGTCAAAGGCCGGGGTCTGATAGCGGCGCCAGTTATCGCCCGGGTTGTCGCCGGCGGCCAGCCACACCACGTCGGGCCCGGCGCCGCTCTGGCGATAGGCCAGCGTCGCGCCCGGCAGTGACAGCTCAGCCATCACCCAGCACCACATCCGCGTGACAGAGGATCCCGAGCAGCTGCTGCGGATCAAGACCGGCCAGGCCCCCCTCCCCGATATCGTGCCACGATATCGCGGCGCGATCCGTGATGGCGGGGTCCTGGATCAGCTCGCTCACCTTGCCCCGCACCACCGCCGGCAACCGCGGATCGTCGGGCTCACCGGCGGCCTCGAGCGGCCCGGCCGCGAGGCGCTCCCCATCGGTGAGCTCGATCTCCACAGCGGTCAGCCGGCGGTGGGGGAACTGGTCGGTCAGCGCCGGATCCACCTCGATCTCGACGCGGTCGAACATGGTCCGGATGTCGGGATCCGTGAACGGCCCCAGGACCTCGGCCACGCCGAAGCGGCCGCGCGCCAGCGCGCATGCCACCGGCCACAGGACGCTGTACTGCGTCTCCTCGGTCGTCTCGGGGACGACCTTGGCCAGGCCATCGGCGGCGGCGAACGTGCGCACGGTGACGCGGCGCACCTCGCCCGCGGCCAGCGTGCGCCCGCCGGCCGCCTGCATCGCGGCCGCGATCGCTCCCTGCGACCACCGGCAGCACGGGTAGGCCTTGATGTAGAGCTCCTCCAGCCGCCAGCGCCGCCCCAGATCGTCGAGCTCTGAATCCAGGAACTCCGGCCGGACACTGGTGAAGCCCTGCGCCGCCAGCAGGGCCGAGCTCACCCCCACCGAGGCGCCCCAGGCACAGGCATCCTTGGTCATCTGCGGCTCGGCGCAGGAGCGCATGATGTGGGCGATGGGGGCGTGGTACTCGGCCAGCCCGGCGGCGGCCAGTGTGGCGGCTCCGTCCAGGCCCAGCAGCCGCGCCGCGGCGATGGCGGCACCGACCCCGCCCCACGCGCCCGAGGCGTGATAGGACGGGTCGCGGTCGTGCAGCGCGATCCCGGCGCGGATCGAGACCTCGTAGCCGACCACCACCGACTCGAGCCACTGCGCCACCGAGGCGTTGACCCGCTGGGCGACGGCCAGCGTGGCGGGAATGATCACCGCGCCCGGGTGGCCCTTGGTCAGCCGGTGCCCGTCGTCGAAGTCCAGGACGTTGGCGAGCACCCCGTTGCCAAAGGCCGCCCCGGCGGCGCCGACGCGGCGGCCGTCGAGAAGCAGCACGGCCTCCGAGCCCGGGTGGACGGCGGCCGCGTAGCCGGCGGCCATGGCGCAGGCCGGCGCCGGGCGGCCGGCGGTGCACACCGCGGCCATGTCGGCCAGGAGCAGACCCAGGCGCGCGCGCGTGGGCGCGGGAACGTCACCCAGGGACAGCCCGGTGACGAACTCGACGAGGGCCTTGTCGGTTGAGGTTGCGATCATGTGCGAGCGAGCCACATGGCCAACGCGAGTTGCGCAACCTATCAGCGCTCGGACAACTTGACTAGGCCAGACTGTTGCCGTAAAACCATCGGCAGTTGGCAATAACAGAATCATCTTCCGGTGGGACCCGCATCGCCTGCGCACAGCTGGCGCCGGTGTTCGGCGACGTGGACGGCAACCGTGCGCGTGTCGCGGACGCCGTGGAGAACGCGGCCCGCGACGGCGCCGACCTGGTCGTCCTGCCCGAGCTGTGCACCACCGGGTACGCGTTCGCCGACGAGTCCGAGGCCGTCGAGCTGGGCGAGCCGGCCGACGGCCCCACGCTCGAGCAATGGCGCGCGTTGGCCGCCGCGCACCGGGTGGCCATCGTCGGCGGCTTCTGCGAGCTCGACGCCGAGGAGACGCCGCGCAACAGCGCGCTGCTCGTCGACCAGGACGGAACCAGCCGCGTGTATCGCAAGACCCACCTGTGGGACCGCGAGCAGCTCACCTTCGTCGCCGGCACCGAGCCGCCTCCCGTCATCGACACCTCGGCCGGCCGCATCGGCATCGCCATCTGTTACGACGCCTTCTTCCCGGAGGTCATGCGCGGGCTGGCACTGGCCGGCGCCGATGTGATCGCCGTCCCCATGAACTCGCCGGTCACGGGCCCGCCCACCGAGCCCTTGGCGATCGAGGTGGTGCTGGCGCTGGCCTCCGCGAACGTCAACCGCGTGTACGTGGCCCAGGCCGATCGGGCCGGCCCCGAGCGCGGGATCCGGTGGGCCAACGCCAGTGTCATCTGCGATCCCGACGGCCGGCTCTTGGCCGGCCCCGTGGAGGGCACCACCGTGCTGCAGGCGGCGTGCGACCTCGCACGCGCGCGTGACAAGGCCCTCGGCGCCCGCAACGATGTCCTCGCCGACCGGCGACCCCACCTCTACGCCACCACCAACGACAAGGAGACGGTCAATTGAGCACGGAACCAGCGGGCGGAGGGCTGCTGGAGCGGCTCGAACATGGCCCCGTCATCTGCGCCGAGGGCTACCTGTTCGAGTTCGAGCGGCGCGGCTATCTCCAGGCGGGCGCCTACGTGCCCGAGATCGTGCTCGAGCACCCGGAGATGGTGGCCGGGCTGCACCAGGAGTTCGTGCACGCCGGATCGGACGTGGTGGAGGCGTTCACCTACTACGCCCACCGCGAGAAGATGCGGATCATCGGCAAGGAGCACCTGATCGAGCCGCTCAACCGCGCCGCGCTGACCATCGCCCGCGACGTGGCCGACGAGCACGGCTGCCTCGCCGCCGGCGATCTGAGCAACACCAACGTCTTCTATCCCGACGACGCGACGCGAGCCACCGTGCGCGCGATGTTCGAGGAGCAGGTCGGCTGGATCGTCGATGCCGGGATGGACTACGTCGTGGCCGAGACGTTCTCCTGGGGCGAGGAGGCTCTCCTCGCTCTCGAGGTGATCAAAGAGGCGGGGCTCACCGCGGTCGTCACCCTGTCGATTCACCGCCAGGGCGAGGTGCGGGAAGGCTGGAGCCCCGAGGACACCTGCGCGCGCCTCGAGCAGGCGGGCGCCGACGTCGTCGGGCTCAACTGCATCCGCGGCCCTCGCACGATGCTGCCGCTCGTCGCCCGCATCCGGGAGACGGTCGACTGCCACGTCGCGGCCCTGCCGGTGCCCTACCGCACCACCGAAGCTGAGCCGAGCTTCCAGTCCCTGACCGATCCCGGCTGCGACTGCCTGCCCGACGACCGCCCCTTCCCCACGGCGCTCGACCCGCTGCTGTGCAACCGCTACGAGATCGCCCAATTCGGCCGCGAGGCCTACGACCTGGGCATCCGCTACCTGGGCGTGTGCTGCGGCGCAGCCCCGCACATGATCCGCAGCCTGGCCGAGGCGCTGGGCCGCGAGACGCCGGCCAGTCGCTTCAGCCCGGACATGAGCCGGCACCCCTTCCTGGGCACCCACGATCAGCTGCGCACCCACAACCAGCAGTACGCCAAGGAGCTCTGAGGACGTGGTCGGCCACGACGTGACCGCCGCGCAGAGCCGCCGCCTCGAGGTCATTGCCGAGCTGGCCGACCGGATCAGGGCGCGCGCCCACGACCTCGACGAGCGCGCGGCCTTCCCCGCCGAGACGTTCGCCGAGCTGCGCGAGGCCGGCCTGCTGGCGCTCACCGCCCCCGTCGAGATCGGCGGCGCCGGCCTGTGGTCCGAGGGCCGCTACCGGCCCTACTACGAGCTGCTGGAGGCGCTGGCACGGATCGACTCGGTCACCGCCCAGCTGCTCCAGGTCCACTCCCACGCGCTCGGGATCGCCTGCGGCCTGGCCGACGCGGGCCAGCGGGAGTCCCTGCTGGCGGCGATCGTGGCCCGGGGCGCCCTGCTGGCCTCCGTCGGCAGCGAGGCCAAACCCACCGGCAAGCTGGCCGACATCGCCCGCACCGAGCTGGAGGAGCGGCCAGGCGGCGGTTACACGCTCACCTGCCAGAAGTACTTCGCGTCAGGCTCGTCGGGCGCCGAGGAGCTGCTGATCTGGACCGCGGTGCCAGGGGCGGGAACCTACGCCGAGCGCAGCATGATCGTGCTCGTCCCCGCCGACGCGCCCGAGGTCGAGCTGATCGACCAATGGGACGTGATGGGGATGCGCGCCACCGTCAGCCACAGCGTGCGGGTCACCGGCTACGAGGTGCCGGCCGAGCGGATGATCGGCGAGCCCGGCGCCTGGACGCGGCGCGACCCCCGGACGTTCTCGCTGGCCTTCGCCGCCAACCACATCGGAGCGGCCGGCGCAGCGATGGCGTTCACCGAGAACTGGGTGCGAGAGCGCCCGGGGCTGGCCGCCTCTGAGATCACCCGCGCCACTCTCGGCCGCATGTCCTCAGACCTGTTCGCCGCCCGCTCCGCGCTGTGGGCCGCCGCCGACCTGTGGGACGCCGGCGATCACGACGCCGCCGAGCTGGCGTCGATCCGGACCTTGCACCTCGGCAAGCGACTCGCCCTGGATCTCACCCAGACCGCGTTCGACGTGTGCGGGGCCCGTGCCGTCTTCAAAGACCAGGAGCTCGAGCGGCTCTACCGCGACGTGCGCACGTTCTCGCTGCATTACCGCGACGAGCAGTACATGGTCCAGGTCGGCCAGGCGATGCTCGACCGCGAGTTCCGCGCCAAGGGCTACGCCGGGGCGTCGACGTTCCCCGAGTCGCGCGCCTGACCGTCCCCGGCGCCGAGGTCGCAGATCAGCAGCGCCATCAGCGCGGCCCGCTCGGCGAGGCTGGCGATCTCGATGCGCTCGCCCCGCGCGCACGAGTCGTGGCAGATCGGCCCGAGCCCGTCGAGTGTGGGGACGCCGAGGGCGGCGGCGAAGCTGGCGTCCGCGCCCCCGCGCGAGCTCACCGCGCGCAGCGCCATCTCCAGCTCGGCCGCGTGGGCGCACGCGCGCTCCCACAGCCGGGCCGACGCGCTGCGCGGCCACGCCGGACGCGTGATCCCGCCGGCCAGGGAGAGCGTGACCCCCTCGGGCGGGCCGGCCCTTGTGAGGGTCGCCGTCACGGACTCCATCAGCGCATCGGCGACAGCCGGCGACGGCGCGCGCAGGTCGAGGCTCAGCTCCGCGTGATCGGGTACCACCTGGCGGGCCACGCCGCCGCGGAAGACGCCGACGCTGACCAACACGCCCTCGCCGGGCCGGCTCAGGGCCTCCAGGGCGGACACCAGCGGCGCCAGTCCGGCCACGGCGCTGGCGCCGCGCCCCTCGTGGCCGGCGGCGTGGGCTGTGCGTCCCGACGCGGTGACCGTGACCGCCCCGACCGCCCCACGCTCCACCACCACTCCCCCGCCCGGCCATCCGGCCTCCAGCCCCAGGCAGCCGACGGCGCCGGCCGCCCGCTCCTCGATCCAGGGGCGGCTGGCCACGCTGCCGAGCTCCTCGTCGGGGATGACCAGCAGCTCCACCTCCCCTACGCCGGCCAGCGCACCGAGATCGCGCGCCGCGGCAGCGGCATGAGCGGCCATGACCAGGCAGCCCTTCATGTCGCCGACCCCCGGGCCGGTCAGCATCCCGCCGTGGCGCTCGACCGGCCAGGTGGTGGCGGTGCCGGCCGGCCAGACGGTGTCGGCATGGCCGAGCAGCAGGACGCGGTTCCCGCCCGGCCGCGCGCCCAGGCTCGCCGCCAGCCCGCCCTCCGCGCGCGGGCGCACGGCGAACCCCACCGCGTCGAGGATCTCGCCGAGCCCCTCGCACACCCGGGCGATGCCATCGTCGTCGCCGCTCCCGCTGTCGATCGCCGCCAGCCGCTCGGTCGCGGTGACCATCGCCTCCGTCTTACCGCGCAACCGCGCGAGCAGGGCGGCCGCGTCTACCATCGCCGCTCCCCATGACCTTCACCATCCTCGGACGCTGCCCTCAGACCGGTCGCCTGGGCGGCGCGGTGACCACGTCCGACGTGGCCGTGGGCGCCCGCGTGCTGTTCGCTCGCGCCGGCCAGGGCGTCGCGGCGACCCAGCACCGCACCGACCCCCGCCTCGGCCCAGCCCTGCTGCAACGGCTCGCCGATGGTGACGAGCCGGCGCAGGCGGTGGCCGCGGTGGCGGCGTCCACCGCCGACCGGGAATGGCGTCAGCTCGGCGTGGTCGATGCGCGCGGGCGGGCCGCCGCGTACTCGGGCGAGCGAACGTGGCCGGTGTCCGCAGAGTTGTCCGGCGACGACTGCCTGGTCATCGGGAACATGCTGGCCGGCCCTGCGGTGGCCCCGGCAATGCGCGACGCCTTCGTTCATGGGGCCGGCGAGGACCTGTGTGACCGCCTGCTGGCCGGGCTGCAAGCGGGCCAGGGCGCGGGCGGCGAGACCGGCGGCGGGGCGCTGCGCTCCGCAGCGCTCCTGGTGGTGGAGCGCGAGAGCTTCCCCTTCGCCGACCTGCGGGTCGACGACGACCCCGAGCCCCTGCGCCGCCTCACCGCCCTGTGGGAGACCTACCGGCCGTTGGCCGCGGAGTTCGTCGCCCGCGCGCTCACGCCCGGCGACGTTCACCGGTCCAGCTCGACGACGACGTAGTCGCCGTCCCGGCGCGCCGGATAGGTCTCGGCCTCCAGCTCGAGCGTGAGCTCGGCGCCCGCGCGCACGCCGGCGGGGTAGCTGCGCACCCGCGTGCGCTCCGGATCGAACCACGAGCGCCCGGTGCGCACGCTGAACTCCCACCCGTGCCACGGGCAGCGGATGATCTCCCCCTCGGCGCCGCGCGCGTACTCGCCCGGCCCGGCCGAGCGCAGCGGCGCGAACTGAAAGCCCTCACACAGCGGGCCGCCCTGGTGAGGGCACCGGTTGCGCAGGGCGTAGTACTCGCCGCCGACGTTGAACACGCCGATCGAGCGGCCGCCGACCCGCACCACCTTGCGCTCGCCCGGGGCGATCTCGTCGGCGCGGGCGACGACGACACTGCGCATCAGTGGGCGCCGTCGGGGCCCGAGAACCGGTACAGCGCGTGCGCGTTGCCGCGGACGATCGCCTCGCGCAGCGCCGGCGGCACGCTCGGCGGCAGCGCCCGGTCAGGGGCGTCGAAGTCCCAGTGGGGGTAGTCGGTGGCAAACAGGATGTGGTCGTCCATGTCCATCTGCTGCAGAATCGCCGTGAAGTCCTGCGGCCGTGACGGCTCGTCGATCGGCTGCGTGGTGACCCACACGTGCTCGCGGATCAGCTCGGACGGCGGCCGCGTCAGCCGTGGCGTCTCCGCGCGCAGCAGGCTCCAGGCCCGGTCAAGGCGCCACATCAGCGGGGCCAGCCAGGCGATTCCGCCCTCGATGAGAACCACCTTCAGCCCCGGGAAGCGCTCGAAGACGCCCTCGCAGACGAGGCTGGTCAATTGGTCGGCGAACGCCGTGGCCATCCCCACCGTGTCCTCGATGTAGTAGGAGCCGTAGCCGACACCCGTGTTGGGGCCGCGGCTCCAGCCCCCGAAGTGGATGCCGACGGGGAGCTCGTGCTCGGCCGCCGCCTCGTAGATCGGCCAGTACTTGCGCCGGCCCAGGGGCTCGGCGGTACGGACGAGCATCAGCACCTGGACGAAGCGCGGGTCGACCGCCATCCGGTGGATCTCCTGCGCGGAGAGGTGCCCGTCTTCGTAGGCGACGTTGATCGAGGCCCGCAGCCGCGGCTCGGGCTCCAGCCATTCGGCGGCCTGCCAGTCGTTGATGGCGCTGGCCAGGGCCGCGCCCCGCTCCAGATCCAGCTGCTCGCCCGCGCCGAGCATCGGGGTGAGCACCCCGTACTCGACGCCGTAGCGGTCCAGCAGCTGCTCGCGCATGAACGACAGGTCTGAGGCGGGCGGATCGCCCGACGGCGGCCAGGCGTCGGTGCGCGAGGCACGCGGCGTGGCCCGCGGGTACTCGGCCCCGAGATAGGAGCGGTCGCCGAGGGTCTCCCGGCGAGCCTCGACCGCGGCATCCAGCCGGCCGCCGCCGGCCCGGGCTTCGCGCCAGCGCTCGGGCATGTAGCGCAGCAGCGCCTCCTCGCTGCGGGGTGCGTTGTGGATGTCGCAGTCGACGATCGCGGTCCGGGTCCTCACGCTCACAGCCGGTAGTGCTCCTTGGCGTTGCCCGACAGCAGGCCGTCGGCCAGCGTCGGCGCGATCCCCTCGGGGATCGCGGCCAGCTCCTCGGTCACGTGGCGGTGTGGGTAATCGGAGGAGAACATCAGCATCCGCTCGGAGCCCAGCTGATCGATCACGCGCAGCAGCTCGGAGGGCTCAAGCGGACCGTCCACGGGTTGCAGCGACACGCGGACATGGTCGCGCACGTAGTCGGACGGCAGGCGCGTCGTCCACGGGACCTCGCGCCGCAGCCCGCGCCAGCCCTTGTCAAACCGCCACAGGAATGCGGGCAGCCAGGCGAAGCCGGACTCGATGAGCGACAGGCGCAGGCCTTCGAAGCGGTCAAACGCGCCCTCGGCGACCAGGCTGGTCAGCTGCGCGGCGAACGCCGAGGCCATGTCCACGTACTCCTCCAGCCATGTGGTGGGCCAGCCCGCTGCGGTCGGGGGCACGCCCGCCGAACCGCCGAAATGCAGCTCGGCCACGAGCTGGTGGCGGACGACCGCCTCCCACAGCGGCCACCAGATCCGGTTGCCGTACGGGATGGCCGAGCGCACCGGCAGGTAGACCGAGACGAAGCGGCGATCGGCCGCCCAGTGCTCGATCTCGCTCACCGCCGCCGCCGGCTGCGCCGACGGGACGACGATCGCCGCCCGTAGCCGGGGCTCGCGGTCCAGCCACTCCGCGACCTGCCACTCGTTGACCGCGCGCGACAGCGCCGCGGCGGCGTCCGGGTTGCGCACGCTCTCGACGCCGTAGTCGCAGCTCAGGATCGCCAGCTCGGTATCCAGCGGATCCAGCAACTGCGCGCGCAGTGCGCCCACGGTCCGCCCCGGGGCGTCGCCGCCGGCCGGCGGGAGGTCGGAGCGGAGGCTGGTGGCCAGGTTGGGGGGATGGGCCTGGTCGGTGGGGCCCGCGAATTGGGAGGTGGCGATCACCTCGCGCCAGTGCGCGTCCAGGTAGGGCTCGAGCGTCTGGATCGGACCGACGACGTTGTGGACGTCGCAGTCGATCAAGCTCATTCGCCGTCCCCCGGCGCGGGCACCGGCGGGTCGCGCCGGTCCAGCAGCGGCTCGGTGAGGTAGACGAGGTTGCCCTCGGGGTCGTGCAGGCCCCGGTAGCGATACCACTCGGACTCGACGATCTCGCCCGCCCAGCTCACCCCGTGGCGGTCGAGCTCGGCGATCGCCGCGTCGAGCTCCTGCACCTCGAAGGCGAACGAGTCAAGGCCCGGTGGGTTGGGGGCGCCGGTGGAGCGCGGCGGCGGGTGGGGCGGCAGCGCGGCGGCGTCCTCCTCGATGAGATAGATGACGACGTCGCCGGCGCGCACGCCCACCCACCCCTGGCCGGGCTCGTAGGGCAGGCGCAGCGGCAGGCCCAGCAGGTCGACGTAGAACGCGCGCATCGGCTCGATGTCTGTGCAGACCACGTCGATGTTGTCCAGCCGCCCGGCGATCACGAGTGGTCCCTCGGGACGCGGGCGACGTGGGTGCGGCTGTGCACGCGGGTGCCTCCTTCGTAGGCATCGATCGAGGTCGAGATGAGATAGTCGACGGCGTCGGCGGTCATCTCCGAGCGCAGGTCGATGCGCACGCGCCAGTCGCCGCGGCCCTGCTCGATGTGCCGTTCGACGGTCACGCTCGCCGAGAGCGGATCGCCGTCACGGATCGTGAACGTCAGCGGGTCGAAGTCCCCGTACTCCAGGCCGTTGGGATGCGTGCGCGCACCCGAGAAGTCGCGCATCAGCTCATAGCGCGTCTCCCCCGACGCGGGGTCGACGTGCACCGTCTGGCTCGGCTTGCGGGCCCGCCGCCAGGTGACCTCGAGCGGCGGCGCCTGCTCGGCCGTGGCGAACTCGGGCAGCTCCGCGTCGGCGGCGCGGGGCGCGCGCACGGGGACGCGTAGGACGCTGGCGCCGCCGGTGGAGATCGTCAGCGTCACCGGCTCGGGCGAGGGCCACAACCACGGCCAGTAGCTGCTGGAGATCGCCAGGCGCAGCCGGTGTCCCGCCGGTACGGCGTAGGCGACGCTCTTCATGGAGACGGTGACATCGACGGGCTCGCCCGGGGTGAGCTGTCCCGGGCGGCCGTGACCGGCGCGGTGGCAGAGGTTGAGCACCCCGCGGGTGACGAGCGTCGAGCTGCCGTCGGGCCACACGTCACACAGCCGCGCGACGACGAACCCCACCGGGCGGTCGGCGGCCACGCGCAGCCGCACCTCGGGGTTGCCGAAGATCTCGATGCGCTCGGGAAGCGGCGCTGAGTCGAGGCTGAGGGAGAGCGCGTCGTCGCGGCGCTGGTCGAGCGGCATGTCGGCGGGAGCGGCGTAGGCGCACCAGGCGCCGGCGTCCAGGCCGACGGTCAGCCCGCTGCGGTGGACCAGGGGCCCGCCCTCACCCGCGTGACCCTCGGCGGGCTCGAGAGCCGGGCCCACGGCGGCAAGGGCGAGTTGCATCGTGGTCGTGCTCGTCACCGGCACCTCGGGCTCGGCGATCCAGCGTCCGGGCCGCTCGGGGTAGTCGGGGGCCGGGCGCACCGCCTCGGGCATCCACGCGCGCAGCATGGGGCCGTCCATCGCGCCGTTCTCGGCCCCCTTGAGCCAGTGGTCCCACCACCGGACGGCCTCCTGCAGGAACCCGATCTGGGGTCCCGGATGGCCGTACTGCGGCCACTGGTGACCCCACGGCCCGATCAGCCCCCGCCGCGGGCACGAGAGATTGGCTAGCAGCCGGAAGATCGCGTCGACGTAGGCGTCGGCCCAGCCGCCGACCGCCAGGACCGCGCATTGCAGCGCCCCGTAGTCCTCGCACACCGACCCGTGCTGCCAGTAGGCGTCGCGCGTCTGGTGCCCGACCCACAGGGCCGCCAGGTCGACGCCGCCCTCCAGCCGCTCCAGCCACAGCTCGCGCCAGCGCTCGCCGACGATCGCGGGATCCGGTGCGCGCGCGTTGAACGCCATCAGCGCGCTGGCCCACGGCAGCAGGTAATAGCCGAGCGGGACGCCACCGAGGTAGTGGACGTCGTTGTCGTAGCGGTCGTCGGTGGAGCAGGCGGTGATGATCGCCTTGAGCGCCGGCGGACGCAGCGCCGCCACCTGGAGGCTGTTGAAGCCGCTCCACGAGATCCCGGTCATGCCCACGGCGCCCGTGCACCACGGCTGCTCGGCGATCCAGGTGATGACCTCCAGCGCGTCGCGGTGCTCCTGGGCGGAGTACTCGTCGGTGAGGACGCCGTCGGAGTCCCCGCTTCCCCGCAGGTCGACGCGCACCGCCGCGTAGCCCGCCGCCGCATAGTAGGGGTGGATCGTGGAGTCCTCGATCGCGTGTACGTCGTCCTTGCGGTAGGGCAGGTACTCCAGGATCGCCGGCACCGGCCGCTCGTGCGCGTCGCGGGGCATCCACACGCGCGCGCACTGGCGCGTCCCGTCGGAGATCGGGATCCACATCGGATCGACCACCTCGATCGGGACCGCATCTGCGGGCCAGGCCGAGCGCGGGCTCACAGGCCGCCCACCGCGGTGCTCCATGCCGGCCCCGCACCCGCGGTCATCGTGCCGTCCCGGACGGTCACGGCACTGACGCGGCTGAAGGCCAGCTCGCCGGGCGTGACGTCCTGGACGACGACGTCGTGGCCCATCTCGCGCAGGCGCGCCACCGTCCCCGCATCGGCGCGGCCGTCGACGAAGGTCCGGTTGCCCTGGGAGTGCACGCGCGGCAGGTCGATCGCCGCCTGCACGCCCAGGCCGTGGTCGATCACGCCGACGGTGGTGTTGATGACACCGGCCAGGATCGGGTAGCCCCCGGAGCCGGCGGCGGCGAAGGCGGCGCGGCCGCCGCGGGCGGCCACGAGCGTGGGCACCGCGAAGAACGGCATCTTGCCCGGCGCGATGGAGTTCGAGCGTCCCGGCCGCGGGTCGTAGTTGATCATCGAGTTGTTGAGGATGATCCCGGTCCCGGGCACGGCCACCAGCGAGCCGAAATCGGCGCCGATGGTGGTGATGAGCGCTGCCAGATTGCCATCGCGGTCGGCGGCCACCACCTGTGTGGTGCCGTGCACGCCCCCGGCCGACGTGGGCCGCGCCGGGTCGCCGGGCGCCAGCCACGGCGCGGCGGGCACGATCGGCCGGGCGGCCGCCCGGTCGGCCCTGATCACGGCGGCCCGCGTCGCGGCAAACGCGGGGCCGCCGAGATCGGTCACCGCGTCCGTGGTGAACTCTGGGTCATCGGAGTAGGTGGCGCCGTCGGCGAACGCGTGGCCCATCGCCTCCGCGAGCAGGTGCAGGTTCTCAGCGCCCGCCGCCGCCGTGGCGCCGAGATCGAAGTGCTCCAGGATGCCGAGCGTCTCGTACCCGACGGTGTCGGTCGCCGTGATGTACTGGAGCCCGCGATAGGTGGCGGGCGGCTCGGACAGCACCCGCGGCACGTAGGCAGCCAGGTCCTCGGCGGTCATGATCCCGCCGCCCTGGGCCAACGCGGCCTCGATCGCCGCGGCCACCTCGCCGCGATAGAGAGCGTCGGGCCCCTCGGCGGCGATGCGGCGCAACGTGCCCGCGAGCTCTGCCTGGTGAAGCCGCTCACCGGGGCCGTCGGCGTTGCGCGACCGGGGGATCCGCCCCTCCGGCAGGACGATTGCGGCCAGCTCCGGCCGCGCGGCGATCTCCGCCCAACGGTTGGCGATCTCGATCTGCAGCACCCACGTGACCTCGAGGCCGGCCTGCGCCAGCTCGATCGCCGGGGCCAGCACCGCCTCCCAGGGCAGCCGTCCCGCCCGCTGGTGCGCAGCCCACAGCCCCGCCACCGCTCCGGGGACGGCCGGAGCGAGCGCCCCGACGTAGTTGCGATCGCCGGCGACCGACGGCCAGTCGTGGCCGTCCAGCGGCGCGTCGTTCACGTCGAACATGTCGGCGCCCGCCGCCGCGGGGGCGCGCGGGCCGTGGTCGACGGTGAGAAAGCCGGTGCCGTCGCCCAGGAAGGCGCTGAGGTGGCCGTAGCCTCCGATGCCGGCGTTGTTGGGCTCGGCGACGAACGCGGCGAACGCTCCGGCGACGACCGCGTCAATCGCGTTGCCGCCCTGCTCAAGCGCCTCGAGCCCCGCGCTGACCGCATGCGCGTGACCCGCCGACACCACTCCGCGAGCCGAGCGGGCCTCTGCGCGGGTGCCGAGCATCGCGGGACGCTGTTGCAACATCGCCATCAGGTGTTGGCAGAATACAGCCCTGGACGGCCTCTGAATGAACGCCGATGACCCCGTCACCGTGAGCCGATCGGCCCCCTCCCGGCGCGCCGAGGTGGTGGGCGCGGGCATCGCCGGCCTCGCCGCGGGAGCCGCGCTGGCGCGTCACGGCTGGGCGGTGCGCATCCACGAGCGCGGCACCGAGCTGCGCGAGCTGGGCGCCGGCATCTCCCTGCGCGAGAACGGGCTGCAGGCGCTCGAGGCGCTGGGGATCCTGGAGCACGCGGTGGCCGGCGGGGAGCGGATCACCGCATGGGATCTCCGCGACGAGCGGCTACGGGTGCTCAGTGCCGGCGCGCTGGACGACCACAGCCGCTTCTACTGCGTGACGCGGCCGGCGCTGCATCGCGCCCTGGCCGACGCCGCCCTCGCCGCGGGGGCGCAGGTGCAGCTCGGCTCCACCGTCGTCGACGCGAGCGCCGCGGGCACCATCCGCCTCGCCGACGGCAGCGAGGCGGAGGCCGACCTCGTGGTCGGAGCAGACGGCATCGGTTCCACGGTGCGCGCCGCGGTGGCGATTCCCTCGCGCGTGCGGGACCTGGAGTACCTGTCCTACCGCACGCTGCTTCCGCGCCAACCCGGGGATCCGGCCGGGAGCTTTCCCGGCTACTGGAGCGGCACGCGCCGGATGGCGGTGGCCGGCTGCGGGCCCGACCGCATCTACACGTTCCTGTTCTGCCGCCCCGATGACGGCGCCGCGCGCGCTCTGCCCGGCGCCCGCCGGGAGTGGACCGCCGCCTTCCCCCACCTGGCCGGCGTGGTGGAGCGCATCGACTTCAACGAGCAGTGGCGGGCGATCCACGAGGTCGCGTGCCCGCGGTGGTCGGCCGGGCGCGTCGTGCTCGTCGGCGACGCCGCCCACGCGATGGCGCCGACGCTCGGCCAGGCGGCCTGCATCGCCATGCACTGCGGCGTCGCGCTTGCCGAGGCCCTGGACGCCGGCCCCGATATCGCAAGCGCGGTGGCCCGGTGGGAGGCGGCCCAGCGTCCGATGGTGGACACCACTCAGCGCTACGGACGCGCCTACGTGCGCATGATGACCCGCTGGCCCCGCCGGCTGCTGTCGGCGCGCTCGGCGGTCGCGTGGGGCCTGTCTCATTCCCAGCCCGTCCAGCGCCGGCTCAGCGGCTCCGCCCCGCCGCTCGCCGGCGCGGCTCAGACCCGGCCGGTGTCGCGTCGGTAGGCGTAGCCCGCGAGCACGGCGAGGACGATCGTCCACGCGGTGCTCGAACGGGGACTCGCCGCCCGAGGACCCGCGGGACCTGTGTAGGGTTGATGTCAAGCGGCATAACGTCGGGTGATGACCTCATCGTCGTTCCATTCGTGACCGGCATGTTGGATCGACGTGACCAGGAAGGGGTAGAACACACCGGTGCACCGGACACCGCTCCAACCGGCACGAGTGCTGGTGGTGGACGATCACCCGACATACCGCGCCGTCATGCGCGAGGTGGTGGAGGGCACCCCCGGGCTCGAGACGGTCGGGGAGGCCGACTCCGGGGAGGCCGCGATCGAGGCGGTCGAGCGGCTCGCCGTCCGGGTGCTCATCATGGACAAGCGCATGCCCGGCATGGGCGGGCTGGCGGCGTGCCGGATCATCACCGGCCGCCACCCCGACATCGCGGTGATCGTGTGCTCGGTCGAGGATCCCGCCGCCTACGAGGCTGAGCCCTACGGCGCCGCGGCGGTGATCCGCAAGCAGGACCTCTCGCCCGCCACTCTGCAGACCATTCTCGCGTCGCTCATCTGACCCCTACGGCCCCAGGCCGCGGCGGGTCACCCGGTGGATGCCGCGGGCAGGATCGGGATCGTGGCGGCGATGCGAGTGCCGTAGCCGGGCTGGCTCATGAGGGCGAACGACCCGCCCACGGCCTCGACCCTATCCCGCAGCCCCTGAAGGCCGGATCCGCGCGTCTCCGCCGCGCCGCCGGCGCCGTCGTCGCTGACGTCCACGAGAACCGAACCTCCGACGGGACGGACGCTGATCCAGATCCGCTCGGCGTCGGCGTGCTTCAGCGCGTTGGCCACGGCCTCGGCGATCACGTAGTAGACAGTAACCTCGGCGCTCTCGGGCAGACCGGAATCCGGCATGGCCCCGGTCTCGATCGGAATGGGGCTGCGAGCCGCCATCTCATCGATCACGGCGGCCAGCCCGTGCTCGGTCAGCAGCGGGGGATGGCCGCCGTGGGCCAGCGCCCGGAGCTCGTCGAGCGCGTGGCCGAGCTCGGCCTGGGCGGCGCGCAGCATCGTCTCCCCGCCGCTCGGATCCTTGCGGACGCTCCCGGCTTCGAGATTGAGCCTCACCATCAGGGCAGTCAAGCGCTGCTGAGCGCCGTCGTGAAGGTTGTGGGCCAGCCGGCGCTGCTCGCTCTCGGCCGCCTTGACGAGGCGAAGCCGCGAGGCGCTGAGACCTTCGGCCAGCCGCCGCCGCTCCGCCATCACCGCCGCGAGGCACAGCGTTGAGAACGTCGCGACCGCGATGAACAGCTGGGTCTGGAGCACGCCACGTTCCAGCGAGACATGGTCGAACGGGCCGAGATTGTGCACCGTGCCCCATATCGCGAACGCCGACGCGATCGCCGCGGCCACGGTGGCGCCCAGGAAGTTCAGCCGCACCGCGGCCAGAATGAGCGCGGGGAACACCACGTAGGTGAGCGGCATCGTCTCCTGCCAGGCCACGACGCTGGTGGCCACGACGACCGCCAGCACGAGGGTGACCTCCGCGATCTCCGCCGGGCGCCATCGCGGGACGCCCAACCGCCGCCAGGCGATGACGGCGGGAACGAGTACCAGGGCGCCGGAGAAGTCGCCCAGCCACCATGTCCGCCACGAGGGGAGGAGATCGCCG
This sequence comes from uncultured Actinomycetota bacterium, assembly GCA_963708835.1. GTDB lineage: Bacteria > Actinomycetota > Thermoleophilia > Solirubrobacterales > Solirubrobacteraceae > Palsa-465. Next base: position 107,120 of record CAVPUB010000008.1, read on the forward strand.
GTCGTGATCATCCCGCCGGCTCTCGTCGCCGCGCAGCCGACGGTGGCGCTCACAGCGGCGGCGGCGGCGATGGCCACCGCGGTGCCCGCCACGCCCTGGAGCGTCGTCTCCTGGCCGCGGCGGGTGACGAGACGGCGCAGAAGCACGACGGCGACGACGACCTCGAGCACGTTGCCCGCCGCCTGCACCCCGGAAACCCACCACGTGAAGTGCGCGGAGTAGTTCGACATGAGGTCTCCGATGAGCACCCCCGGCCAGAACTCCAGTCCCCCGATGTACAGGCCGGCGATCCCCACCCCCACCGGCAGCCACACGATGGCGCCGACCGGCCCGGTGAACTGGAGGGCGAAGCCGAACTGGGCCGCTGCGTAGTAGCACGCGGCCAACCCGACAATGCCGCCGGCATAGCGAGCGCGTCCGGCCCGGTCGCGCCACCGGGCCTTCCGCCACGCACGGCTGATGCGCTCAGTCCAGGGCGGACCGCGTCGCCGGTCGTCCCCGGGGGGGAGGTCGGGCTCCGGTTGTCGCCGGGCGCTCGGCAGCGGGCCGGCGACCCCGGAGATGTCCCAGCCCGTCACGACTGACCGTTCTGCCCCTGCTCAGCGAGGAAGATGAGCGCCGCGCGCACGCGACGGCTCACATCGGGGCTCTCGGGAAGATCGAGCTTCGAGAAGATGGCGTTGACGTGCTTCTCGACGGCGCGCTTGGTCAGCACCAGCGAGTCCGCGATCGCGCCGTTGCTCTTGCCCGAGGCGATCTCGGCCAGCAGTTCGCGCTCGCGCGGCGTCAGGTGGGTCAACGGAGAGCCGGCAGCGCGTGAGCGAGCGGAGATGAGCACGTCGACGATGTAGGGGTCGATCACCGAGCCGCCGCGAGCCACCGCCTTGATGGCGCCGACGAGCTCCTGGCGATCGCGGATGCGCTCCTTGAGCAGATACGCGCGTCCGGCCGTGCCGTCACCGAACAGCGCCAGCGCGTACGCGGGCTCGGCGTACTGGCTCAGGACGACGACGCCGACGTGCGGCTGGGTGCTGCGAAGGCGATTGGCCACCTGGACGCCCTCGTCGTCACCGGAGGGCGGCATGCGAATGTCGGTGAGGACGACGTCGGGCCGCCAAGCGGCGATGGCGCGCTCCAGCTCCTCGCCGTTCGTGCAGACGGCGAGTACCTCGAGCTCGGGGGAGCGGCCCAGCTCGGTGAGGAGGAACTCGCGGATCATGTACGCGTCCTCGGCGATGACGACGCCGATCGCGTCGGCGGCCGCGTCGCCCGCGGCGTCGGCCCGCCAACGCCCGGAGGCCTCGCTTCGCCCGCGGTCGTGGATGCCTCCGTTGACTGTCGCCCTCGTCACGTTGGGATGCCTCCACTCGACATGGTGTCACCCTTCTGCCCGCGCTGACAACTCAAAGAGTTCTTACCGGCTGATCAACAGATCAACGCACCGCACGCCGGTTCATCCAACAACCGGAATCGGTCTGTTTGCACGCCGTTTCCCTGGCAACGTCCCCGAGACCGCATGCGGGGTATTTCCGGCCCTGTGGGTTGCTTTACTACGTGAACAAGGAAGGCACGCCGTCAGGCCACTACCCGCGAGAGGACCGGGAGTGTCTGCCCTAAACAGCCACGTCACCGCCGGATCCGGGGCCCCCGAGAGGATGGGCTGGCAGGAGAGGTTGGGCAACCCTGCCACGGCCTACGGGGCGCGGTCGCGCGCGGAGCCGGCCTGGCGCTCCCCCCTCTTGATCGGCGTGGTGGGCGTCCTGGCGGCGGCGAGCGTCGGCTACCTCACCGCGCGCAACCCGAACGCGACGCCGCCGGCGCTGGCGGTCGGCGGCCGCGTCGTCACCATCCTCGCGCTCGTCGCCGGCGCGGTGTACGCGCAGCACCGGGCCATGCTCACCCGCTACGGCACTGCCCTGGCAGTCGCCGCGTTGATCGCCGCACTGTGGCTGCTGAACGGGTCCGCCGGTCGTTTCCCGGCGACCGTCGGCGTGCTTGCGTCCGGTCTCGTACCCACGGTCATGTGCGGGCTGCTGCTCGCCTTCCCGACCGGGCGTCTGCCCCACCGTGGCGACCGCCAGCTGCTGGTGGGGGCCGGCGGCGTTCTGCTCGCCTGCGAGGGCGCCCTGGCGGTGCTCGGCGGGATCGAGGCCGCGAACATCCCACTCGTGCACTGCCCGCAGGGGTGCCACACGTTCCTCCCACTGGCTCCGGCCGAGCTGGCCGCGGATGTATTGGGGGTGGTCGCGACCGGGGCGCTGCTCACCCTCGCCTGGGGGACGGTCTGGCTGCTCGGGGAGCGAGCGCGTCTGCTGGCGATGCCGCTGCGCCGCGCAGTGGGGCCCATGCAGGTGGCGGCACTCATCTATGCGCTGTGGCTGACCGCATGGCGCCTCAGCGTCGCCTTGGACCTGGGCTCCGCCGGGACGCTCGGCGGCGCGGCCCTGTTGGTGAGCGCGCTCGTGCCCGTCGCCGTCGTGATCGGCATCGCGTGGCAGCGGCTGTATATGGGCAGTGCGCTCGCCGAGTTCGTCGCCGCGCTCGCCGAGCAACCGGGCGCCGATCCCCAGGCGGTGATGGCGGTCATGCTCCGTGATCCAACGCTTCGCGTCGGCTACCGGCCCCCCGGCCAGGGGACCTACGTCACGGTCGACGGAGACCGGGTGGACCCGGTTCAGCCCGGGTCAGACCAGGCGGTCACGTGGATCGAGCGTGGCCGGCGTCGGGTCGCCTGCGTCGTGTACGACGCCGAGCTCGTCGACCAGGAGCCCTTCATCCATGCCGCGGGCGCCGCTGCGCTCATGCTGCATGAACGAGCCCAGCTCAAGGCCGACCTCCGTGCCTACGCCGCCGGCCTGGCCGCATCCCGTAACCGCCTGCTGGCGAAGGCGGATGCCGAGCGCCAGAGCATCGAGCGCAACCTTCACGACGGGGTGCAGCAGGACCTGGTCGCCCTGCGGATCAAGCTCGAGCTGGCCGAGGAGGCCATGGGCGAGGATCCGGCACGCACCCGCCAGATGCTCAACGCGATGGGGAGTCACATGGACGAGGTGCTCGAGACGTTGCGCACGCTGGCCCGTGGCATCTACCCGGCCCTGCTCGATCGCCAGGGGCTCGACGACGCGCTCAAGTCGATCGCGCGCCGTTCGCCGCTGCCGATCAGCGTGGACTCCCAGGCGATCGGGCGCTACCGCCGAGACATCGAGGCCGCTGTCTACTTCTGCTGTCTGGAGGCCATGCAGAACGCCACCAAGCATGCGGGGCGCAGCGCGGCGATCTGGGTGCGACTGGCCCAGGAGGACGGCCATCTGCGCTTCGAGGTGCGCGACAGCGGCGGCGGCTTCGATGCCGCCGACACCCACGGCCAGCACGGCGTTCTCAACATGCGCGACCGTGTCGAGGCCGTCGGCGGTAGTCTGGCCATCGACTCCTGGCCCGGGCGCGGAACCGTCGTCTCCGGGTACGTGCCCGCGTCGCCGCAGCCGACGAGCCCGGTCCAGCCATGATCGGCTGACCATCTGGGCCGCCTCACCCGGAAGGGGGGATGGGGAAGCCCGGCGCAGAGCACACACTGGGACGCGTGAGCGCGGCGGGGCCTCAGGACACGACTTCGCCGGCGCCAGGCAGGCTCGCCCTGACATGGCTCGGACACGCGACGGTTCTGCTTGAGATGGACGGCCAGCGCGTCATCACCGACCCGCTCCTGCGCCGCCGCGTCGGCCCGTTCGTGCGAGTGGTCGCACCCGCGCCGATGCCCGTGCCGGTGGGCTGTGCGCTCGTCTCGCATCTGCACCCCGGCCACGCCGACCTGCCGACGCTGCGGACGCTGGCGCGGACCGGTCCCCTGCTCGTTCCCAGTGGCTCCGCGGACTGGCTCAGCGGGAAGGGCATCACCGACATCATCGAGATGGTCCCGGCCCAGACGACCGCCGTCGGAGCGCTGGCCGTCCGTGCCACGCCCGCGCGCCATGACCCCCGGCGGCGGCCGCTCGGCCCCGCGGCGCCACCGCTCGGCTTCCTGGTGCAGGGCACGATCACGGTCTACTTCCTCGGAAGCACGAAGACGTTTGCGGAGATGGCCGACCTGCGGGGCCGGGTCGACGTCGCGCTCGTCTCGGTCGCCGACTGTCGATTGGTGCGCCGAGGCGGCCAGGTCACACCCGAGGACGCGGCGGCAGCGGTCGCGCTCATCGACCCCGCGGTGGCCGTTCCCATCCACTGGGGGACGATGGCGTTCGGGGGCGCACCAAGCGTGGCCGGCCACCGCAGCGCACCGGCTCGGGAGTTCGCGGTGCACGCTCATCGCTACGCCCCCCACGTCGAGGTCCGCATCCTGGAGCCGACGCAGCGGATCGTCCTCTGAGCGCGAGCACGGTACCGCTGGGGGGTGCGGCCGGTCCGGGCCCCACGGGGCCCGGTGGTGCCAGCATCCCCCAACACGCAGGCATGCCACCTTGCTCGAGGCGACGGCGTACGGGACAACCAAAAGTGCAGCGCAGCCGTGCCCGTAACCGCCATGTCCTCAGCCCACGTCGCCACCCTTCTCCGCCGCTCGGATCCCAGTCTCGCGGACACCGGCGTGCGCGAGCTGATCGAGCTCGACGACGAAGCCACCGCCCTGCCGGACACGTTCGTGCATCGTCCCGCGCTCGTCGACCATCTCACGGCCGGCCCCGAGGCGGCGCTGGTCGTGATCGTGGCACCGTCCGGCTACGGGAAGTCGAGCCTGCTGGCGGACTGGGCCCTGGTCGACGGTCGGCGGTTCGTCTGGCTGGTGCCGGGCCGGCCCGGGCGCTTCGGGGAGCGCCGCTCCGGCCTGGAGGCGGTCGCGGCCGCCCAGGACTCCGAGAACGCCGGGTGCGTCTTCGTGCTCGACGACGCCCACCGCCTCAATCCCGAGGTGTTGCACCGGTTGGTGTGCGAGGTCCTCTCCGCGCTGCACGCCGGCTCGACGCTCGTGCTGGCCTCGCGCCGCGAGCTCGAGCTGCCCCTGGCATTGCTGCAGACCCACCGCGCGGTCATCGAGCTGCGGGCCCGCGACCTGGCCCTGGCCGAGCCTGAGGCCAGCCAGCTGCTCCAGAACGCCGGCCTGGACATCGCTCCCGACAACATGCCCGCGCTCCTGGATCGGACCGAGGGGTGGCCCGCGGCGCTGTACCTGGCGGCGCTGGGCACATCCGCCGACGACCCGGCGCCGCGCGGCGCCACGCTGACGCAGTACGTCAGCGACGAGGTCCTCGCCGCGGTCCCGGAGCACCTCCTCTCTGTTGCTCGGCGCACCTCGATCCTGGAGGACCTGTCAGGGGCGGCCTGCGACGCGGTCCTTGTCCGCCGGGGCTGCTCGCGAGACCTGGTGGCGTTGGCGCACAACCTGCCCCTCCTCCGCGCGCTGGACGCCGAGGGCACGCGATATCGCTGGCACCCACTCATCCGTGACAGTCTGCTCAGGGAGCTCCGTGTGGTCGAGCCCGAGTTGGAGCTCGGCCTCCATCAGCGCGCCAGCGACTGGTATCTCACGTGCGGCGACGTCGACCGCGCCGTCGACCACGCGTGCGCCGCCGGCGACGTCGAGCGCGCCGGAGCGCTCCTGTGGCCGATGATCCCGGCCTACCTCGCCGATGGACGCCGGACAGTGACCCAAACCTGGCTCTCACGCTTGCGCGAGGACCAGATCGCCGGCTCGGCCGAGCTTGCCGCATCCGCGGCGCATTGCGCCCTGGCCGGCGGCGAGCTCGACGCCGCCCGGCGGTGGAGGCTGCACGCGACGGCGGCCCTCGATCGTGCCGAGGATGGCCGACACGCAGCTCCCGGGCTGAGCGCCGGGCTCACCGTGATCGACGCGGCCGGGGCCACATCCGGCGTGGCTCAGATGCGGGCCAGCGCGGATCAGGCATGCCGGTCAGAGCCGGCGGACAGCCTGTGGCGGCCGTGGTGCCGCGCGCTGTCGGGAGTCGCCTCATACCTGGCCGGCGACCTCGACGCCGCCGACGAGACGCTCGACGATGCCGTTGCCCTGGCCGGTGGCGCCGTCCCCGCGGTGGCGGCACTGTCCCTCAGCCAGCGAGCGATGATCGGGGTCCACCGGGAGCAGTGGGAGCTGGCCGCCGATCATGCGCTCCGCGCCCTCGAGGTGGTCCACGCGCACGGATTGGCCGATGACATCATCGCCGGATTCGTCCTCGCGGCGACGGCGGCGACCTCCGCGCAGGCAGGGCGCTCGGACATCGCCAAGCGCGATGTCCGCGCCAGCCTCGACGTGCTGGCGGCGAGCGACGATTCGATCGCCTGGCTCGGCGCCGAGGCCCGAATTCTCCTGGCGTGCGCCCGCCTGTCGCTGGCCGACGTCGTCGGCGCTCGCACGCTACTGGCCCAGGCCTCCCGGCTGGCGCGCCGGACGAGGGGCGCTTCGGTGTTCGAGCACTGGTTCAACACCGCCTGGTCCCACATGGACACGATCGCGGAGGCCACGCTCGCGGGCCCCTCCGCCCTGACGATCGCCGAGCTGCGCATTCTGCGCTTCCTCCCCAGCCACCTGTCCTTCCGCGAGATCGCCGGACGGCTCGGCGTGTCACCCAACACGGTCAAGACCCAGGCGCACGGCGTCTACCGCAAGCTGGGGGCAGCGTCCCGATCCGAAGCGGTCGCCCGTGCCCAGGAAGCGGGCCTCCTGGGCAGCTGACGCCTGGGCCCGAGGCCGGGTCGATCACCGAGGAGGCGACTCGGGGACGCCGGGCGTGGCATCGCACGCCGGCGCGGGCACCTCCCGGGACGCGCTCTGCACCGCGATCGCCGCCCGCTCCTCGTCGGCCAGCGCGCCCAGGTATGCGCGGTATGCCTCGGTCTGGTCCTCCCCAGCCGCGGCCAGCCACGCCTGCCACGTCCGCATCACCCGCTGCTCGCTGCGTCGCCACGTCTGCAGCAGCCGATGCCGGTCTCGCTCGACGCCGCCCGTTTCCCCAGGGTCGGCTGCGCGGTCCTCCCGACCCGGGACCTCCACGGGTGGTGGCTTCTTCCTGCGGCGCCCGAACATCTTCCGCAGAGGATGACCTGCACCCCCCCGACCCGACTCACCCGCTTCGGATGATGCTCCGCTCGCGCGCTGAGCCTAGGGGCTCTGGGGATCGTCCGGCGCCGGCCTCGAACGCATATGGCTGGCGGCGATCGACGGCTGGAAAGCCCGCACCACGACGGTCCGCCCCAGCCAGTCCTGCAAGCCGCGCCGCCGGGAGTCGAACAGGATCGGGACGTAGCCGGCGAACAGGGGCAGCGCCGCGAGCAGGAGGCCGATGCACCGGACGAACGCGAGGACCGGCCTCAGCTCGCCCCCGTCCGCCGCGACCACGCGGACCTGCATGACTCGCGCGCCGGGAGTCTGGCCGGTCGCCGACCAGAAGCCGACGAAGTAGCCGATGCTCCACAGCACGTAGACAACCCCTCCGACGGCCCCCACCAGCTTTTCCACGTTGTGGGGCAGGTGCAGCAGCCCGAGGACGACGATAACGCACATCGCCACGAACAGCGCCACGACCTGGACGACCACGGCATCGATGACCAGACCCAGCGCGCGCGTGACCAGGCCGGCGTAACGTGGCGGCGCTGCGCTCGCCGCCACGGAGCCAGCGGTCGCGATCGTCGCATCCACGGTGACGATGGCCGGGGTCGTGGTGGCGGTCGTGGCGGCCATCAGCGCGGCGTACCGGAGGACAGGTCGCCGCGCAGCGCGAGCGCGGCGAGCGAGCCCACCATCTGCTGCGGGCGGTCGGGGAGGGCGGCCGACGGCGACGCCCCGGGGTGCGCGGCGGCGATCCGGACCCGCAGCGCCGCGGGACGGATCGTGAACACCAGCGGCGGGTCAAGCTCCACCGCCTCGCCGTCGATCCCGGCGGCCACCGGACCCGTGGCGTGGATCTCGAAACGCGTGGCCGTCCATTGGCGCATCCGCAGGCGGCCCCGGTTCGCGGAGCCGGGCTGCCCCGCGGCGAGCACCGTGATGCCGAGGACTCCGGCGTCGATCCGCGGGCGGGTTCCCGAGCCCAGCGCGCGGCCGAGCCGGTAGGGGTTGTTGGAGACGAGAATGGCCACCGCCGACTCTGAGCCGCCTGGGCCGTCCCACATGAGGTCCGGAGGGTCGGCGTCAGGGCCGAGCTCGTCGGGCACCGTGTCCAGCAAGGTGTGGAGCTTGGCCTCCCGGTAGCCGGGGCGCGCCACAGCATCGGCGTAGAGCCCGAGCGACACGTTGTTGACGAACACGCGCCCGTTGACCTCGGCGAGGTCGACCGATCGCTCGCCGCCGTCGCGGAAGGCTTCGAGGGCGCCGACGACATCTTCGCGATCGACCCCCAGGTCCAGGGCGAAGTGATTGCGCGTCCCCGCCGGGATGCACGCATACGGGAGCTTGCGCTCCGCCGCCACCATGGCGACGATGGCCTGGGAGCCGTCGCCTCCGGCCATCGCCAGTCCCTCGGCGCCCTCGGCGACCGCGCCGCGCACGAGGGTCTCCAGATCGGTCCCGCGGGTCAGCGCCACCGGCGTGATGCCCCGGCGCCGGGCCTCGTCGGCCAGGTGGAAGCGCTCGGCCTTGCCGCCCCCGGAGAGTGGGTTGTACACCAGCACCGGGTGTTGCGGCGGCGGCGCCGGCGGCAATCGGACCTTGATCCGCAGCGCCCGCCGAGCCGCCTCTACCCCCGCCACCACAGCCGCCAGGATCAGGAGATCCTCGAGCAATGCGTCGGCGGCGATCGCCAGGGCCACGGAGCCGGCCACCAACAATGCGGCGGCGGCCAAGCCCAGGGTTCGCGCCGGCGGCGTGCGGCGGACGCCCCACCAGGCTGCCACCGCGGCGCCGGCGAGGCAGACCAGCACGACGACGGCCAGCGGGAAGTGGGCGATGATCGATACCACGGCCGCCGCCAGCGCTGCCAGCGCCAGCACGAGGGCCGCTCCCGCCCAGGCACGCTGCGCGAATGTCGCCGGCGATCCGGTCACCCCGCGAGGCTGGCGCCACCCCGACAGGGCGTCATCACCTGGTTGGGATGACGACGGGTCTCGGGGGCGCACACGAAACCCCGGTTAGGGGTGCGTGCCTATATCCCACTGGGAGGGGTGCTTCATTGTCCGCCCCGCCGAGCGGTGCGATCGTCAGGACAGCCGTACGTGCCCGCTGACCACCTCATGGAGGTATTCGCATGTCGTCCGTTCGTGGAACTCCCGAGGCGTCGCAGACGCCATCGCAGTACGACAGCTACTACGAGGAGGATCGCGCTGCCGGCTGGCTTGTGTTCGCCGGCGTGCTGATCCTGCTACTGGGAACGATCAACATCATCGACGGCATCGCCGCCATCGGCAAGGCCCACTTCTACGTTGGCAACGCCCACTACGTCTTCGGCGACCTGAAGACCTGGGGTTGGGTCGCCCTCTGCATCGGCGCCGCGCAGCTCGGCGTCGGCTTCGGCATCTTCGTCAAGAACCAGTTCGCGCGCTGGACCGGCGTCGTCGTGCTCGGGCTCAACGCCATTGCCCAGCTGTTGATGATGCCGGCCTACCCGTTCTGGTCGCTGTGCATCTTCGCGGTGAACATCGTGGCCATCTACGGCCTGGCCGCGCACGGCAACCGCATCGCCGGTTCCTGAGGGGGACGCTTCACGGCTTCAACGGCTGAGCCCATCGTCACCCTCACCTCCTAGAGCCGGTCGAGACGGCGGTCCGCGTTCCGGCGCGGGCCGCCGTGGGTAGCCTCCACGCGATGGACATGGACCCGAGCATGGAACGAGGTGCAAATGCGTGGCGAACTGCTGTTTGACGAACCGGCGTGGGCGACCCCGAGGGTGAGCTCGCCCCCTGGCCTGGCCCTGGTCGCCGCGCTGCTGACCACCCTCACCTGCGCCGGGCTGTGCGCAGTCGCCATCGTGGGACGTGCCCCAGCTGTCGTCGTCCCGCTCATCGTCTCCATCTGCATCGGCTGTCCGATGCTCGCCTCGTGGCAGGTCCCCGGAGCCGTGGCCGTCCTGCGAAGCCGTCGCCGCGGCGCCCGTGCCCTGGCACAGATGCGGCGCGTTCTCGCCGAGCTGCCCGACACCGAGCATCCACTCGGCCTCGACGGCTGAGCCGCCCCGCGCCGCCCCGCTCGGCGCTCCACGCACCGGTGAGCATGCCCGCCTGAGCACGTAACGCATGCCCGCCTCCTTGCGGGCGCGCTGCCCCCGCGCGACGCTGTGGCCATGACGCTCGCCACCCCGCCGGTCGCGCGGACTGGAGCCCCACGGCGCGAGGCGACCGTATCTGAGCGCTCATGGGCACGGTGGCGGGGCGACGGCCGCGCCTACACCGTCGGGCTCGAGGACGAGGCGATGCTGCTGGACGCGAGTACCCACCAGCTCGCCCACCGCGCCGACGCCGTGCTGGCAGGCCTCACCGAGGCGTTGCGCGACAAGGCCTCACCGGAAACCCACGCCTGCGTCCTCGAGTTGCGCACACGGGTGAACGACACCGTGCCGGGCGCCATCGGGGAGCTGTACCGGTTGCGCTCGGCGCTCGCCTGGGAGCTGGCCGGCATGGGCCTGCGCCCTGCCGCGGCCGGGACCCACCCGCAGGCGTCGCCCGAAGACGGGGACCACCCGAGGACCGCGCGCTACGAGATTGTCACCGACACGATGCGCTCGCTGGCCCGCCGGGAGCCGACAATGGCCCTTCACGTGCACATCGGGGTCCCCGACGCCGAGGACGCCATCCGGGTCCTCAACCGCCTGCGTGAGTGCGTGCCGGTCCTCATCGCCCTCTCGGCGAACTCGCCGTTCGCCAACGGTCGGGATGCGGGCTTTGCCTCGGCCCGCACCATCATCTTCGGGGGCTTCCCCCGCACCGGCTCGCCTCGAGCGTTCCGCTCGTACTTCGACTACGTCGAGGCCGTCGACGCCCTGATTGCCTCCGGCGCCGTTCCCGATCCCACGTTCCTCTGGTGGGACGTCCGGCTCCAGCCCCGGCTGGGCACCGTGGAGGTGCGGGCGACGGACGCAGCGTCGACGCTGCGAGAGGCGGCCGCGCTCGTCGCGCTGGTGCAGTCGCTGGCCAGGCTCGAGCTCGAGGGCTCACCCCTGGATCACCGGACGGGCCCCGAGGTCCTGGCCGAGAACCGCTTCCTCGCCGCCCGGGACGGCGTCGACGCCCGGCTCATCGACCCCACTCTCCGGCGGCTCGTACCGCTGAGGACGACCGTCGAGCGCCTGGTCGACGACTGTTATCCCCACGCTATGCAGCTCGGCTGCGCCGCTGCCCTGGAGGACCTTCCCCGGCTTCTGCGCGCCAACGGCGCAGACCGGCAGCGGGCCGCCGCGGCGCGCCACGGCCTCGGGTCCGTGGCCCCGGCGCTGGCCGACCATTTCCGCAGCCGAGAGTTTCCCCCCGCGTTGACCCGTGACGCCGACTGAAAGGAGCGACCATGTGTCGCTGGCTCGCCTATTCCGGTTCACCGATCCGACTGGAGAAGGCGCTCTACTCGCCCGCCCACTCGCTGATCGACCAGAGCCTACATTCGACGCTGGGCGCCGAGGCGACGAATGGGGACGGCTTCGGGATCGGCTGGTATGACGAGACTCCCACGCCGGGCCTGTTCAAGAGCATCGAGCCGGCCTGGAACGACGCCAACCTGCGTGAGCTGTCGGGCCACATCGTCTCGGGGCACTTCTTCGCCCACATCCGGGCGGCCATCGGCTCCGCCGTCCAGCAGACCAACTGCCACCCGTTCCGTCACGGGCGTTGGCTGTTCATGCACAACGGCTACATCGCGGAGCTGGCGACGATCAGGCGCGACCTGATGATGGCCGTGGATCCCTCTCTGTTCGCGGACATCGCCGGCCAGACCGACACCGAGGTGCTCTTTCACCTGGCGCTGAGCTACGGGCTCAAGGACGATCCGGTGGAGGCGGTCAGCCGGGCGATCGGAATGGTGGAGGAAGTGGGCCACCGGCACGGCGTCCGCGAACCGTTCCAGGGGACCGTCGCCACCACCGACGGCGAACGCATGTGGGCGTTCCGCTACTCCAGCGCGCGGCAGTCGCGGACGTTGTTCTTCACCGGCGACGTGCGGGCGCTGCGAGACCTGTATCCGGACCGGGAGGTGCTGCAGGAGGTCTCGGACGACACTCGCCTCGTCGTCTCCGAGCCGATCGGCGACCTTCCTGGAGCCTGGCACCAGGTGCCGGAGTCCTTCTACGGCGTCGTCGGGTTGGGCGAGGACCGCCTCGAGCCGTTCGAGGTCCGCCCGCCGACCCACGCGGTGCCCGTCGGCGCCTGACGTGCGCGGCGGTGCTTCGGGACGCTAGTTTCGCGAGAACAGGCGCAGGAACAGCAGGAAGATGTTGAGGACGTCGAGGAAGATCCCCGCGGCCAAGGGGATCGCTTCCTCGGCGCCGGCGCGGCGCAGCCGGTTGAAGTCCACAACCGTGTAGAGCCCGAACACGACCAGCCCGAAGAGCGTCCAGCCCAGGTACACCGCCGGGATGTGGACGAACAGCAGGATCAGGCCAGCCGCGAGCAGAGCCAGCAGCAGCCAGAAGGCCAGTCGGTACAGGAAGGACAGGTCCTGGCGCACGGCGTAGCCGACCGACCCCAGCCCCGCCACCGACAGCGTCGTGGCCGCAAACGCCTGGCGCACAGCGGTCGGGTCGGTGGCGGCGTAATAGCTGATCGTGCCGGCGACGCTGACGCCGACCAAGAGCCCGAACGCCAGCAACAGGAGTAGCGCTACCCCGCCACGGCCACGGCTGTTGGCCACGTTGAGGCCGATCAGGCACCCCATCGAGGCCAGCCAGGCGACGAACCAGCCCGAGCCGTGCCAATCGCGAGCGACCCAGACGCCGACGGTCGCACAGGCGACCGTGAGGGCGACCAGCCCCATGACCCGCCCGAACAGCCCCGCCGTCTGGGTCCGAGGGGCCTGGATGGTTCCGGCGACGCTCATGGTCTGTTCATGCCGGCGGATGATCCCTAGGTCACGGGCGCGCCACCGGAGCCGGGTGGTGGCGGAGTCGGCGTGCCTGGATCGCCGCCCATCGACTGGGCGGGCGGCGGGGGCCGGCGGCGCCCGCGCCACGCGATGACGATGAGCAGGATGACCGCGATGACCCCAAGACCGATGAGGACCCACCCCCATACCGGGATCTCGTCGCTCGAACTGGTCGCCGTCACCTTCTTGGCCTGGAGGCTGTTGCTGATGTTGGTCGTGTTGCCGGGAGCCGCGGCCGCGGTCTTGGTCTTGGTCTTCGTTTTGGTCTGGGTCTTGGTCTCGGTACGGGTCTCCGAGTGGCTGACGGTCTTGGTCCGGGTCTGCGTCTCCGTGGTCGTGTCGCGGGTGCGAGTCGTGTCGCCGGAGGAACCAGAGGAGGTGACGGTGGCGGCCGCGGGGACGGCGGTGGCGGTGGTCGGGGTGCCGTTGGACTCGCTGGTGATCGTCGCCAGCTTGGACTGCGCCTGGGCGGCCACGCTGGAGATCGCGTGGCTGGCCTGCTGAGCGACGGTGCCCGTGGTGGCCGTCCCGCAGGCGGCGACTCCCGTCACCACCAGCCCGGTGGCGGCCAGTCGTCGCAGGGACGCCCGATGTCCAGACATTGTCCATCTCCGTCGGTTCGCGGCGGCGTCCCGGCGATCGCCGTCTGGTGTTCCTCAGTGTGTGAGCAGGCGAACCCGCTGAGATCATCCCATTGGGGTGATCTCGGCCGGCTGGGCGATGGCGATGACCGGGCAAGGCGGCGGCCTCGACGCGCTCAGGTGCATGCCCCCCGTTCACAAGTGGGGCACACGCCCTTGTGCACCCCACGGATACGGATCACGATCAACGGCAGCGTTTGGCGATGTCGACCGACATCAACACGATGGGCGGGGGATCGGCGTGCGCGGCAATGACGATGCAAGCCCTGGAAACGTCCCACACCCCTGACCTCGCCGGCGCGTTCGGCCAGGACGCGCGGTTGCGGGTCGTGATCGCCGAGGACTCGTACTTCATCCGCGAGGTGCTGACGATGACGCTCGGCTCCGTGCTCTCGCTGTCGATCGTGGCCGTGTGCACCAACGGCAAGGAGCTGATGACGGCGATCGAGACGGTGCATCCTGACGTCGTGCTGACCGACATCCGGATGCCGCCGTCCGGCGACGACGAGGGCATTCGCGTGGCGACCGAGCTGCGGAACACCCATCCCGAGATCGGCGTGGTCGTCCTCAGCCAGTACGCCGAGCCCGCCTACGCCCTTGGGCTGCTCGGCGAGGGCACCGGGGGGCGGGCCTACCTGCTCAAGGAGCGCATCCGCGACCGGGGCGAGCTCATCCGTGCGCTGGAGGCGGTGGCCCACGGCGGCTCGGTGATCGATCCGGCGATCGTCGACGCCCTCATCCAGACCCGCTTCAGGGCCACGCACTCACGGCTGGCCGAGCTCACCCCACGGGAGCGCGAACTGCTGGCCGAGATCGCCATGGGCAAGAGCAACGGCGCCATCGCCGAGTCCCTGGTGCTGACCAAGCGAGCGGTGGAGAAGCATGTCAATTCGATCTTCGCCAAGCTCGGGCTGACCGGCGCCGATGACGTGAGCTGCCGGGTCAAGGCGGCGCTCATCTACCTGTCGGAAATGGGCCAGGACCACTGAGCGGGGCTGGGCACGTGGCCACCGCACGAGTCAGTCGCGCAGGGCGCCGTCCGTCGCTCGGCCGTGAGGTCGGGCTGTGGCTGCTGGTCGCCGAGGACACGAGGGTCGCGCTCCTCCTGCTCAACCGCGCCCGCCACCGCCTGCTCTTCGAGCTCTTCGGCGTGGGACCTGCCCAGGCCAACCTGGTCACGTTCGCGGCCGTCCTGGGCCTGGCCGACGCAGCGCAGCGGCGCACCGAGTGGCTCCGTGCGCCGGGGACGCCGTCCGCGATCGAGGTCGCGATCGGCACGGCGACAGCCACGGCGGCCGTCGCCGCCGTCGCCGGATCGGCGCGCACCGCCACGGGTTCCAACGACCTGCTCCTGGCTCTCTCGATCCTCCACCGTCTGACCGCACCGGCAACGGGGGCGATGCGCGGTGTCGCGCGCGCGCCGTGGCGGCTGCGCAGCGTGGTCGCCGGGCAGGCCGAGCGGCTGGGCAACGCCACCCGCGCGTCCCGCAGCGCCGGCACCTAGACGCCTTCGCCGGTTCGCTGAGGCCGGCCCTTCAAGCCAGCTGCAGACGCGGGCCGCCGTAGACGACGAGGGCGTAGACGACGACTAGATCGAGGGTGAAGATCGCCATCGACCAGAAGGGATAGGCCTGCATGATCATCAGCTGGCTGAGCGCATTGGCCAGCGCGAATCCGATCCCCGCCAAGTTGCCGAGCGCCGAGCGGCGGCTCACCGCCAGGCCGGTGAGGCCCTGCCCCACCCCGACGACGATCAGAGCCCAACCCCAACTCCCGAGATCGCCGATCACGTAGTGGGCGTGGCGGACGAAGAACTGTGAGTCGCCCACCGCGGCGATGCCGTCGATCACGTTGAGGATGCCCAGCGTCATCAGCAGGGCGGCCGCGAACAGCACCCAGCCCCTCGCCCGGTCGTCCTCGCCCAGCCGAACGGCGATCGCAGCCGGCGGTGTGGTCAGTTCCGTCACCAGCGCTCCAGGGTGGCGACCAGTACCGCCTTGGTCGCGTGCATGCGGTTCTCGGCTTCATCGAACACGAGCGAGGCCGGCGACTCGAACACCTCGCCGGTCACCTCGAGTGCCTCCAGCCCGTACCGGTCATACACATCGCGTCCGATGGTGGTGTCGATGTTGTGAAAGGCGGGGAGGCAATGCATGAACTTGATCTCCGGATTGCCCGTCATCCGCATGACGTCGCTGTTGACCTGGTAGGGCAGCAGTAGGTCGATGCGCTGCCTCCACACCTCGGCGGGCTCGCCCATCGACACCCACACGTCGGTGAGGAGCACATCGCAGCCGCTCACCGCCGCCTCGACATCCGCGGTGATCGTGATCCGCCCGCCGCTCTCCCGGGCGATCGATCGGGCCAGGTTCGCCACCTCGGCACGCGGCCAGAGCGACTCGGGGGCGCCGATGCGGACGTCCATTCCCAGCTTGGCCCCGCCGATCAGGTAGCTATCGGCCATGGCGAAGCGCGCGTCGCCCAGGTAGCAGAAGCTGACCGCGTCCAGCGACTTTGGGACGTGCTCGCGAAAGGTGAGGAAGTCGGCCAGGATCTGGGTCGGATGCCATTCATCGGTGAGCCCGTGGTAGACGGGCACTCCAGCCCAGCGGGCCAGCTGCGCGGCGGTCGTCTCCGCGAAGCCGCGGTACTCGATGGCGTCGTACATCCGCCCGAGCACGCGCGCGGTATCCCTGATGGCCTCCCTGTGACCCATGCGCGATCCGCTCGGACCGATGCAGGTGACATGAGCGCCCTGGTCGTGAGCGGCGACCTCGAGCGCGCAGCGGGTCCGGGTCGAACCCTTCTCGAAGATCAAGGCGATATGGCGGCCGCCCAGCCGCGGCTCCTCGCGGTGCTCGTCTTTCGCCGCCTTCAGCCCGGCGGCCAAATCGAGCAGGAACAGGAGCTCATCGGCGGAGAAATCGCTCAGCGTCAGCAAGTGGCGCCCGCGCAGGTCCACGACAGTGCTCATGAGCGGCCAGCATCTCGCCCGCGCATTGCTCGGCAATCATCCGATTGAGGTGAGGCATTTCCGCCGTGCTTCCGGCGGCCCGGGCGTCAGCCGTCATGCGGATCGGACGACGACTTCCCGGTCGTCGGAACCGATACTCCGGCCACATGGGACGCACGCTGCTCCTGGCGCTTCTGGCGGCACTCAATCCCACGCTGCTCGCGGCGACCACGGTGATGCTCGTGCTCGCCAATCCGGCGAGGCTGATGCTCGGCTACCTGCTCGGAGCCCTGATGACCAGCATCACCCTGGGCCTGGTGATCGTCTCGTCGCTGGAGGGCACGTCCGCGGTCAGCACGACCCAGAGGACCCTCAGCCCGGGCGTGGACATCGCCCTGGGGCTGTTGGCGATGCTCGCTGCGTACGTCCTTGCCCGCGCGACGAGACGGCGCGCGGCGGAGGCCGAGCCGCCGCGGTCCAAGGCGCCGCCGCGCTGGCAGACGATGCTGTCGCGCAGCTCCCCGCGGGGGGCCTTCGCCGTCGGCGCGTTGCTCACCCTGCCCGGCGGGTCCTACCTCGCCGGCCTGGCCCGCATCGATCGCTTCAACTACTCGACGCCGGTCACGGTCCTCGCCATCATCGCCTTCAATCTGGTGATGCTCATGCTCATCGAGCTGCCGCTGATCGGGTTCTCCATCGCCCCGGACTGGACGCAGCGGCAGGTGGCGGCCGCCCGCGCACAGGTCTCACGCCACGGGCGCCACATCGCCATCAATGGGCTGCGCCTGATCGGCGCCGCGCTGATCCTCAAGGGTCTCGTGGCGCTGGCCACCGGCTGAGCGCCGACCGTCGCGTCACTCGTCGTGGTCGATGTCGTACCCGATCGCCGAGGCCAGCCTCGGCGCGGTCGACACCACCCGGGCCAGACCGATCGCGGGGGCAATCGCGATCAACACGCCGACGAGCTCGTCGTTCGTGGCGCCGGCCTCGCGGGCGCGTTCGACGGTCGAGCGCAGCGAGCTCGTCGCGGCTCCCAGCGCCAGCAACGCCCCCAGCCGGACCAGGCGCTCCACCTTCGGTACGAGCACCGGGCCCCGCTCCAGATCGTGTCCATGGAGCAGCACCATCTCGACGGAGCGCTCGTCGTTGAGAGAGAGGCGCCGGAGGAGAAGCTCGACTTGATCCACCCAGCGCACGGTAGGCATCGTCGCCCCGGGAGCATCGCCCGAAGCGGGTGATGCGCTCATGCCGGGTCGGGCGTCTGCGGCCCCGGTGCCGGCCGGCGGCGGACGATCCCCTGCGCGGCGCGTTCCAGCCAGTCGTCGGCGCGCCGCGAGCGCCGACGGACCTCGTCACCGAGCTGGTCGGCGTAGCCGAGGCCCTGCTGGGAGACAGCGGTGCGCACCGCCGCGCTCGATGCCAACTCGGTGATTAGCCGCTCCAGTGCCTCGCTGGCCAGCAGCCGGTCGACGAGCCGGTCGAGCATCCCACTGTCGAAGAAGCTATCGATGAGGTGCTCGACGGCCTGACTGGACATTGCGCTCTCGAGCGCGTGCTGCACCCGCGCGCTCTCCGCCGCTCCGGTGATCACCCGCTCGATCTCGCCGCTGTCCAGCACGCGATCGACGGCACGCCGTTGAAGGTCGAGGCTGAGCCCGAGGGCGGCGCCGGCGGCGCCCTGAACCGGCCGCAGGGCGGTGGCCGCGAACCGGCCGCCCTGACCGGCGAGGGCACGCAGCGGGGCGAGCCGCCCGCTCGCGGCGGCCGAGGACCGGTAGGCGGAGAAGGCATCGGGCACGACGACCTGGATCCTCCCGCAACGGGTCGCCGGCTGATCATCCGAATCGGATGAGGCCGGCCCCGCCCAAGCCGGTGTCACCCGCTTGGGGTGATGCAAGCCTCGCCGGAGACGCCCACCCTGGCAACCATGAGCTCAGCGTCCGTCCCGAGCGCCACGCCCGGATCGCCGTCGGCTCCGAGCCCAGAGGCCGGATCGCCGTCCGCTGCCCCCGCGCACCTGACGCGCAGCCGGCGGATCCTCGTCGACGCCATCATCGGCGTCGCCACCGTGCTCCTGGTCGTCGGGACGTTCGCAGTCTGGGCCAACCGCCTTCTCTTCAACCCGGACAACTGGTCGAACACGAGCACCCAGCTCCTGGCCAATCCAACGATCCGCCAGACGACTGCCAACTACATCGTCGACCAGATCTACGCCAACGTCAATGTCCCCGCGTTGCTGCGGTCCGGACTGCCCCCGCAGCTGGATGCGCTGGCTGCGCCGGCCGCCGGAGCCCTGCGCACCGCCGCCGTCCAAGCGGTCGACACCGCCCTGCAGCGGCCACGCGTCCAGGCCCTCTGGGCGCAGGCCAACCGGGCGGCCGATCAGCTCTTCATCACAGTCGTCAACGGAGGTAGGGGGCCCGTGGGCGTCGCCAATGGGGCGGTGACGCTCGACCTGGGCTCGATCGTGGACAACGTTGCCACCCGGCTGGGGCTGCCGTCCGATCTCAGCTCGCGACTGCCCGCCAACGTCGCCAACCTCACCGTCCTTCAGTCCGACCGCATCGCGCTCGTGCAGAACGTGGGTCAGGCGATCCAGAGTCTCGCCCTGTGGCTGACGATCATCGTCCCGCTCATGTTCGTGGGGGCCATCGCGCTGGCCCGCGGCCGTCGGCGCCGCACGCTGATGGCCGTGGGCTTTGCCGGGGTCGTCGCCGGCCTCCTCGTGGTGCTGGGCCGCGACATCCTCCAGACGCAGCTCGCCAATGCGCTGACCAGCGACGCCTCGCTGCGCCCGACCGTCATCGCGGTGATCGCCATCAACACCGCGATCCTCGGTCAGGTTGCCGGGGCCATCATCGCCGGCGGGCTTGTCCTCGTGGCCGCCGCCTGGGTGGGCGGCCCGGCCCGGGCAGCGATGGGACTGCGGCGGAGCATCGCTCCGTTCCTGCGCCAGCATGAGGTCGCGCCGTACGCGATCACGGTGGCCATCATGGCCCTGATCTTCATCTGGAACCCGATCCATGCCACCGGCACGCCCGCCGGCATCATCGTCTTCACCGTCCTCGCCGTGTTCGGCACCTACGTGTTGCGGCGCGAGACCGCACGGGAGTTCCCCGACGCCGTCGCCGGCGACACCGCGGAGACGCTGCGCGCCAGGCTCGGCACCATTCGCCCGCCGCGCCGCACGCCGTCCGCGCCGGCCTCGCCACCCCAGACCACGACCGCCGAGCAACTCGGCACCCTGGCCGAGCTGCGCGAGCGCGATGCGATCACGCCCGAGGAATACGAGTCCGCCAAGTCCCAGCTCCTGCACCGGTAGCGCACGAACCATGGCCGACCCGACGACATCAGAGGAGCTGCTTCGGAGCCTCTGCGACGGCGACGAGTCCTCGCTGGCGGCCGTCGTGCGCGGCGCGCCCGGCTGGGCGGGGCCGCCCGGCACCGGCCTTGACCGCTCGACGCGCGTCCTCGTCGAGTTGGCGGCTCTCCTGGCCGCCGACGCCGCCACGACGTCCGTCCGTTGGGCGGTGGAGCGGGCCGCAGCGACCGGCGTCGACGACGAGGAGCTCGTGGGCGTGCTGCTTGCCGCCGGCGCGGCCACCGGCGAGGTGCAGACCGTCACGAGCGCCCCGCGGCTGGCTCTGGCCCTTGACCTGGATACGGATGTGGAGGTGGACTGATGCGATGGAGGATGAGGTCCGGCGGCCTCGCCGCCATGATGACCGCGGCGGCCATCGCCATCGCGGCGTGCGGCGGCTCGTCGAAGCCGTCGTTCTGCTCCTCGCTCACCACGCTGAAGACGTCGGTCCAGGCGCTACCGACGACCAACGTCATCAAGAACGGGACCAACGCGCTGAAGTCCGCCGCAGACACGGTCGTCAAGAATGCCCATCAGGTTGTCGACTCGGCCAAGAGCGACTTCCCCGACGAGACCGCCGCCATCACCAGCTCGGTCGATGCCCTCCAGACGACGGTCAAGGACATCCAGCAGGGTGTCACCCCAGCCCTGGTGGCTCAGGCCGTCGCCAACACCGCTTCGGTGAGCACCGCGGTCAAGAACTTCTCGAGCTCAGCCTCGTCCAAATGTGACTGACGATGCCGTCGATCGTGTCGGCGCTCAGGTCGGCGATGATCGCGCCGGTGAGTGAACCCGCGATCACGTCGCCGGGATAGTGGACGCCCGTGTGGACGCGGGAGTAGGCGACCGCGGCCGCGAGCATTCGCAGCGGGACGCCCGCGGCCGGCAGCACGCGGCCGGCTCCGACGGCGAAGGCGAAGGCGGAGGCGCTGTGTCCGGATGGAAACGAAGCTGACGACGGCATCCGCACGCGGCGGGCCGGGACGATCCCGTGCGCGTCGCGCGGGGGCCGGCGCCGGCGGCCGACCGGCTTGAGCGCGACGTTGACGACCGCTGAGGTCAGGCCCACCGCGGCGAGGCCCGACACGGCCGCGCGCCGACCGCGCGAGCCGCCGGCGACGGACATCAGGAGCCCCGACGCGATGGAGAGCCGGGAATAGTCGGCCGCCCGTGACAGTCGTCGCATGGCCCCGTCCAGCCGTGGCGTGTCCGATCGCACCACGGCCGCGTACACCGCGTTGTCCAGCCGCCGCAGCTCGGCCAGACGGCCTGCGGGAGCGCGATCGACGCTCATCGCCCCTCGGCCGGCTCCCGCCGGCGCAGACCCAGGTTGCCGACGATCAGCGACACCACCGTGACCAGGTAGATCTGGCCGACCAACGCCTCGGACATCGCCAATGTGTGGCCGAGATTCGAGGCCGCGGTCAGATCGCCGTAGCCGACGGTGGTCAGCGTGGTGAAGCTGAAGTACAGGCAGTTGGCGATCGTCGCCGGCTGATGTCCGGCGAACAAAGCGCCGTCATTGGCGATCCCGATGACGGCGAACAGCGACGCGAAGAGGATCCCGAGCAGCACGTACAGGCACAGGACTCCGAACACCGCCTCGATCGTGACCTGCTTGCGCAGGCGCAACGTGCGGATCGTGCCGAGCATCGTCGCCGGCGGGGCCACCGCCACCAGCAGGAGCTGGGATGCCGCGATGGAGAGGCTGCGGCCATGACCGGCGATCGCCTCGACGAGGGCCAGCACCGTGAGGAGGCCGGTGATCGCCCCGATGGGCCTTATCACCAGAGGGCGAGCGTCGGCGACCCGAAGCGACAGCATGACCGTGATCGCCAGCAACACCGAGGCGATCGCCTGCGACCACGGCCCGGGTTGGGCGATCCCCTCGACCGCGAAGACGGCGCTGATCGCCACCAGCAACAGGCCGAAGCGCTTGCGTCGCTCCGCCCCTCCGCGTGGTAAGACCGGCCGTCGCTCAGAGCCCCGTGCGGGCATCGAGGCTCCCCGACGCGGCCGCATCCACGAGACGCTGGTAGTCGTCCGCGTTCTGCTGGGCGTACGCCTGGGAGAAATCGAGGATCGCCCGCTCGAAGGTCGTGCCGCCCCCGAGGTAGGAGGCGATCGCGATGCGGTCGCCACTCCGGGCGTGCGCACGGGCCAGCGTCCATCCGCACAGCCGGCCATAGGCGCCCATCCCTTCCGGCGCCATGTGATCGATGTCCGCCGCGCCCTTCCAGTCGCGGAGCTGGCGGCCGTAGAAGTCACGCGCCTGCCCGTCGAGCCCTGACGGCTGGTGCACCCACCCGAGGAAGATGTCACTGGCGGCCTGCATGAGCCGCTGCCCGGTCACCACCCGCTCGCCGTGATTGGCAAACTCGCTCGCGCCCACGAACTCCTCCATCACCGAGGCCTCAGCCTCCTTGACCTGGAGGAACAGCGGGTCATCGCCGTCGCGCCCGAACATCAGTGCGATCCACGCTCGAGTCCCGACGCTGCCCACTCCGACCACCTTGCGGGCGAAGTCGGCCAACTCGTACTGCTCGAGCAGCACCTCGCGGTCGAACTGCAAGCTGCGCCGGAAGGCCTGGAGCAGGCCGTCCAGTTCGTCGAACACCTCCTCCTTGCTGCGGTCGGCCGCGAGGACGCGGATGGGGACGATCAACGGTGACTGGTCCATGATCTCGGCCCGGCCGTTCGTGCGTTTCGTCAGTTTCGAGAAGGCCGACATGCTGTCGCGCGTGCGGGCCTTGGCCAGCGTTTTCTCGGTGCGCTTGACCACGCGCCGGTGAAACTGGGACGCGTAACGGGCGACCACCGCGTCGACCTCCAGATGGGCGTACCACACGTCCAGGTTGCGCGACGCGGCGAACTCGCGCATGGTCATTCGATAGGCGCGGACGGTGTCGAGCACGAGCCGCTCCTGGTCGGTGACGTCATAGCCGTTCTCCTGAGCGGCGATGAGGATGCTCGCGGCCAGACGCTTTACGTCCCATTCCCACGGCCCCGGAAGCGTCTCGTCGAAATCATTGATGTCGAACACCAGCCGGCGCTCGGGCGACGCGAACACCCCGAAGTTCGACATGTGCGCGTCCCCGCAGCACTGGACCCGAAGGCCGGAGTCCGGGGTGGTCGCCAGGTCGGCGGCCATGATCTTGGCCGCGCCGCGGTAGAACGTGAATGGTGAGACAAGCATCCGCCCGTAGCGGATGGGCACGAGCTCGGGGACCCGGGTCTGCGCCTGAGCCTCCAGGAGGGCAATCGGATCCGGGCGATCGCCGCCGGGCTCGAAGGACGCGTGCTGTGACCGCGGCGTCGCGGCGCGCGCCGCCTTGCCGCTCTCGGCGCGCTCAGCGACCGTCTGGTGGGCCACCCGGGCGGTCGAGGGTTTTGACTTGCTGGTGGTCATTTGGGCCTATCCCAGCGGCCACTGGCGCGCCGCCCCTGGAGGGAGGTGACGGCGCGCCGGAAGGCCGTTGATCGCGATCGTCAGACGCGTCCGATGATCTTCTGCTTCTCCGTGGCGAACTCTTCATCGGTCAGCACGCCCTGGTCGTGCAGCTGTCCGAGCTGCTGAAGCCGGGCGAGATCGTCCGAGCTGGTCCCCGACGCACTTGGGGCCGGGGCGCTTTGCGCAGCCATCGCGGACTGCTGGCCCTCGTTGTAGGCCTCGTCCTGCTTTCTGACTTGGTGCTTGCCGGCCATGTACGCACCGCCGCCGACGGCGGCGGCACGCAGCAGCGGGCGGCGTCGGAACAGTGGCATCGCGGGCTACGCCCCCTCGTCGAAGGGCAGTCCCAGCGACACCATGATCTCAGCCGCCGCGGCGACGGTCCTCGGACCGCCGACCTGCGGGGCGACAGCCCGCAGCACCCCGACGATGTCCTCGGGCGTGACCCCCTCCTCGAGCGCGTTGGCGATCTGCCATGCATATGAGGCGGGCGGCGCGTCAAGGGCGATCAGGCTGGCGATCTTGACCAGCGCGAACGTCCGTGGATCCAGACCGCTGAACTTCAGGTCGGCTTCACGCAGACCCAGAGCCGCCTCGAGCCCATCGGATGAGCCTGATGAGATGCCCGACAGGGTCTGATGCGTGTCGGCTCCGACAACGGCCATGGTTGTCCTCCTTGGTAACGGGGTGGTCCGGCTTGTGATCAAGTGGTGGCGGGCTGATTCAGGGCTTCCTCGAGACGCTTGGTGTCCTCATCGGACAGCGACGTGCGGATCACGGTGCCGCCGTACTGCGACAGCGCGGAGATCGCCTTGTCCGGGGTCACCTGGTCGATGACCAGGAAGAGGGCCGAGGTACCCGGCTTCAGGTACTCACGCACCTGCTCCTGGAACGCCTTGTCGATGCCCTTCTCGCCGAAGTGCCCGAACAGGGCCCCCATCCCGGCGCCCAGCGCCAGGCCGGCGAACGGGATGAAGAACAGCAGCCCGAACAGCATGCCCCAGAAGCCGCCCCACAGAGCGCCGCCTCCGGCAGACGCGCCGCCGTGGGTCGTGTGCACGTGGTACTTGCCCTCGAGGTCCCGCGAGATCGCGGCCACCTGCTCGGCTTGGATGATCAGGTCGCGCTCCAGCGAGCCCACCGTCTGGCGGGCCTCTTCGGCGGTCCCCTGGTCTGGATAGCCAATCGCAACCAGTGTTGCCATCAGTCCTCCTATGGGTCGTGTCTCTGTGAAGTCACAGAATCGCCCGCCGCCCGCACCCGGTCATCACCCAAACGGTATGAGCCGCAGAGCGGCTCGGCCCGCTCTCATTCACCCCGGTTCTCAACGCCTCAGCGACAGTGGTGCCGGCCACACCGCCCGATGCGTACGCGCCCCATTGCCCGTGGATACAGGCGATGGGATGCTGCCGGCGATGTCCGACGTCAGGGCGCAACGAATCGGGACCGCGCTACAGCAGATGGCCGAGGACCTGGTCGCCGAGCGCCGGCGCTCGATGCGCCTTGCCCGTGAGAACCAGGCGCTTCGCGCCCAGTTGGAAGAGCTGCGCGGCGCGGAGCTCGAGCGGCTGCGGCGCGCCGCGCCCGGCCTCGTGGTCAGCCCTCCGCCACTGTGCGACGAACGCGTCCGGTCGGCGGCGGGATCGATGTGACCCTCGTCGAACCGCCGGTCCAGCCGCTGCAAGCACCGACCGGCATGGCTCTCGGGGCCCACTACGACGGGGGTGGCACGGCCTTTGCCTTCTACAGCAGCCTTGCCGGGCGCGTCGACCTGTGCCTGTTCGACGACGACGACGAGACGCGCGTCCCCCTGACCCAGGAGGAAGACTCCATCTGGGAGGGCTATCTGGACCACCTCCCGCCTCGCACGCCCTACGGATATCGCGTCCACGGGCCGTGGGACCCTGCCGCGGGCGCGCGCTGCAACCCGGCGAAGCTCCTACTGGACCCGTACGCCAGGGCGGTGGCCGGACGGGTGCACTGGCATCCGGCGCTCTGCGGGCACGTGGTCGGCGATCCAGACCGCGCTGATCTGACTGACTCCGCGCCGTATGTCCCGCGCTCGATCGTCGTGGCTCCTGAGCATGATTCAGACGACGACCGCCACCCTGGCCACGCGATGGCTGACTCGATCTTCTATGAGGTCCACGTCGAGGGCTTCACCATGCTTCACCCCGACGTTCCGGACCCCCTGCGTGGCACGTACGCTGCCCTGGCCGAGCCCGCGGTCATCGACCATCTGCGGCGCCTTGGCGTCACCGCCGTCGAGCTCCTGCCGGTCCACCAGTTCGTTCACGACGCCGTGCCCGTCGCGCCCGGGCTTCGCAACGAACGGGAGTACAAGTCGATCGGCTACTTCGCCCCCCATAACGACTACGCGTCGGCCGGCGAGCACGGACAGCAGGTGAGCGAATTCCGGCGCATGGTCAGAGCGCTCCATGCGGCCGACCTGGAGGTCGTCCTCGACGTCGCGTTCAACCACACCGCCGAAGGCGATCAGAACGGTCCCACGCTCTGCCTACGCGGCATCGACAACCCCGCCTACTACCGGCTGGCCGACAGCCCCGGCCGCGACGCGAGCGACACCGCCTGTGGCAACACGCTCGACCTCAAGCAGCCGCTGGCGTTGCGACTGGTGATGGACTCGTTGCGCTACTGGGCCCAGGAGATGCACGTCGATGGCTTCCGCTTCGATCTGGCGGAGTCACTCGACGGCGGGTCGGCTGATGCCGACCCGTTCTCAGCGTTCCTGGACGCCGCGGGCGCCGATCCGGTCCTCTCGACGGTCAAGCTCATCCCCGGGCGGGCAGTGGCGCGCTAATGACCGGCGGGCGTACGCTGACCCCGCCCCGGGCGGATCAGAGAGGCGCTGACGGTGACGGCCCGGACCGCGCCGGAGGTCCCGGCCTGCAGAGCAACCGCGACGGCGAGGATGACCACGCCGGGGATGAGCAGCAGCTTGGAGCCCAGCATCAGGAGGGCCACCCGGCCCAGCAGATACGGAGGGGTGCAGATCGTCGCCCCGAGCGCCCCGCCGACGATCGCGCTGATGACCTTGTCGCGCCGCGAGGCCTGCGACTTGATGCCCATCAGCCGCGCCGGCACCACGACGTAGCACAGCATCATGATGCCGACGACGACGCTGAGCGAGATCCCGAACCACGGGTGGCCCCAGCGGGTCACCACCATCGTCGCCACCCCCAGGGCGATCCCGACGATCGCCCCGGAGATGAGGATCGGGCGCTGCCGGGACCGGGCCTCGGCGACCGCCGCGGGCAGATCGGGCTCCTCATTGCGCGCCACGGCCAGGGCGAAGACCGCGTTGAGGAAGAACGCCGTCGCGGTGATCGCGGCGATGGTCAGGACTATGGGGATCAAGATCGGCCCCCGGATGACGTGAAAGGAGCGGCCATGCAGCACGTGGACCTTGAGGTCGAACATCGCCAGCCAGATCCACATCGCCGGCAGGATCTGGATCAGCATCAGCCGCCACTCGGAGATGAGCAGCTTCAGACCGTCGAACAGGAGCACGCAGGTCCCCACGGCCAGCGCCAGCGGCGCCAACCCCCG
The DNA here is from genome assembly GCA_963708835.1 of uncultured Actinomycetota bacterium. Lineage (GTDB taxonomy): Bacteria > Actinomycetota > Thermoleophilia > Solirubrobacterales > Solirubrobacteraceae > Palsa-465. The sequence continues at coordinate 134,096 of CAVPUB010000008.1, forward strand.
GCGGGAGCTCAGCCGGATGACCGCCTCCTCGATCCGTGCCTCGTCGTTGGCTTCGATCGCGCGGATCAGCGTCCGGATGCGCCGCGTGACGCCGCGTGCCTTGGATTCCCGCGTCACCGGACGGACGCTATGGCGATCCCCGACGGGCGGGATCACCCGATGGGGATGACCCTCGCGCGCGACCTCGGCCCGCTGCGCCAGCTGGCAATCAATGCTCTGGAGGCCGAGGTGATCGCCGTCCTCAACGCGGCGGTCCGCGCCTTTGATCACGTCGTCCAGCTGCTCGCACACCCGGCCGGCTCAGCCTCCTCCACCGCCCGGGAGCTCGGCGTCGGCGGGCCGTTCGCAGAGGAACTCTCCGGGGCTGGCGTCAGCGTTGGCGCAGGATGACCGCGTCCGGCGGATGAGCGAGCTCGAGGTGCTCGCCACGCGGCGCCGGCTCGTCATGGCACGCGACGCGGTGACCGCGGCCACCACACTGACCGCTCCGGGGGCGCCGGCGGTCGCGCAGCCTGACGAGGGGCGTGGCCGGGCTCTCCTGGCGGTCGCGGCGGCGGCTCAGGCCGGTGATCGTCGCGGACGGCCGGTGGAGTCCGCCATCCTGCGGCTGGCGAACCTGTTGGATCAGATCAACCTCGAGGCGGCCTACATCGGCGAGGAGGCGATGTCGGTCACCGTCGGGTTGTTCACCGAGATGGCGTAGGCCTCGGCGACGCCCTCGGGGCTCACCGCCGTGCTCGCCCCACGGTGGTCGTCACGGACGGCCGGCGAGCCGGCGCCGATCGCCAACAGCTCGTCGACCAGCGTCAGCGCCTGCGTATGACCCTGTTCACCCCGGTCGCTGAGCACCCGCACCGCATAGGAGAGATCGGACCGGAACGACGGCTCCACACTCACTCCGAGCAGGAAGCCGAGCACCGGCCACCGGCGGCGGTTGCCGCGCAGCTGACGCGCGCGCTCGGTCAGGTAGGTGGTCCGGGCGCGAGTGACCTCCGCTCCCCGCCGGCTGCCCACCACTTCGGAGGCATAGCCGTAGAGGTCCTGGCGGCGCTCCTCCCCGACGGCGTCGTTGTACCCCCTGAGGAAGGCGGCAATGATGGGACAGACCGACCTCGGATGGTCACTGAACTCCTCGCCGGCGAGCATCGACGCGAGCTCCATCACGCAGGCGCCGTCGTCCGGCGAGGTGTGCTTGCCGCGGCTCAACCGAACCGTCTGGTACCTGATCGTTGACATCTGCATCCTCCCGTCCGGTTGATCTAGCGCCCGATGGGCCGGGTCGTCGCCATGACCCGATGTTCATGGCCCGCCCCGCTTCCCTCGTCACCCCGTTGGGGTGATCCAGCCGGCCCGCCCCCACGGCGGCGTCAGGACGGCGGGGTGTCTGCGTCGTTCGGCTTCGCCTTCTTGCGACGGAGTGCGATCGTGCCCACGGCGGCCAGCGCGACTGCCGCGAGGGCGATCAAGACCCATGCCCACGCGGGCAGGCCGCCCGACCCAGACGAACTGACCGGCGTCGCCGTCACAGTCCCCGTGGTGGTCCTGGGCGGGCTGGTCGTCGTCGCACTGGACGACGAGCCTTTGGCGTGCGATGCCACGGCGGCGCCGGCGGCGACGGCTGCTCCCGGGTGGTGAGACGCGGTCGACGTGCTCGTGACGGTCTTGGTGTTGGTGTTCGTCTTGGTCTTGGTGTTCGTCTTCGTGTTCGTGACCGTCTTCGTGTTGGATTTGGTCTTGGTCACGGTGCTCGTCTGCGTTGTCGTCGTCTTTGTCTTGGTGGCAGCGGCCGCGCTTGCCGCGGCAGCCTTGGTGGTCGTCGAGGTGGACGCCGCGGCGCGCGGCTCGGTTGAGGTCGGACTCGTCGCCGGCGTCGAACCCGACTTCGTGGCCCGGGTCAGCGAGCCGGTGTGGGTTTGGCTGCGACTCGCCGAGATCGTTCCGGACGCACCGCGTGATTGGGAGATGCTCGAGACGGCACTGCGCGCGCCACCCGAGCCGCATCCGCCGGTCAGGAGCGCGCACGCCCCGATCAGCGCCGCTGCGGCGACTCGCTGCTTGCTGGTGCGTGCGAGCACAAGGTCAGGATCGAACCTCTCCGCGCTCCCCGCTAGTACCGGTCACACGAGACTCGGTGTGGTGTCGGCACCCGCGGGCCGCGGCGTCGCTCGTCTAGTTGCCCTCGGCCGACCCCGTCGCCCGTCGGTGGTAACTCATCTCGATGGGGGCTGCGGGCGCCCCCGCGCCTGCTCGCACGCGCCACGCCGGCTGACGGCCCTCGAACCCCTTGAGCGCGAGCGTTTCCAGGATCGCCTCGAAACCGTGCTCGTCCAGCCAGGCCGCCACCCGGCGGTGCGCCTCGTCGCTCAACACGATCTCGCCCGACTCAGCCGCGGTTTGCAGCCGAGCGGCCAGGTTCGTGGCGCCTCCGAGCACCAGGAGGTCCGCGTCGGCCGTCGTGGGTCCGATGACCGCGGGACCGACCGAGATGCCGATGCCCAGCCCGAGCCCGAGCAGCGCGGCCTTGCCGCTCAGCGCGAGTGCTGCTTGCAGCGCCTCCGTGGCGTGATCGATGCGCGTGCCGGTCGCGTTGAAGGTGGCCATGACGGCGTCGCCCGCAAACTTGTTCACGACCCCGTGTTGGCGGTTGACCTCGGCAGCGGCCCAGCGGTAGAGCGTGGTGATCCGCTCCGTCATCTCCACCGGAGCGGTCGCCTCCGTGAGCTCGGTGTATCCGCGCACGTCGGCGAACATCGACGTCACCAGGCGCTCTCCGGCCATCACGACGTTCGGCTCGGCGGAGATGGCCGGGGCGCTGGGCGGAAGGCTGAGTCTGTGCCTTTCGGCGACCGCCCGCGCGGAGTTCGCGATCAGGACCGCGCCGGCGGCATCGGCCCCGGCGACGACGCGTTTCAGTTCGGCCTCCGCGTCGTCGGCTCGGCCGATCCGCGCGAGTGCGTCCGCGGCGAGCGTACGCGCCCGCCACTCGACCAGGCGAAACTCGCGCGCCGCGGCCGTCCGTATGACCGTCCCGAGGATCGGCAGGGCCTGGGCAGCCTCGCCGCGGGCGAGCAGGATGTGGCCCTGCGCTTCGTCCAGGAATACCTCCCCGAGGCCGAGCCCCGTCGCGCGGGCGGCGTCGACGCCGGCCTGGGCCTCATCGAGCAGGCCGGCGGTCAGCAAGGCCTCAACCGCCACCGCCACCGCGTCGTCGTACGGCGCCACTCGGTCGGCATGTGAGGCGATATCGCGCGCGAGCGCGACTGCTTCATCGACGCGGCCGGTTTCCAATCGGAGCCGGATCTGGGGCGCGGCGTCGTAGATGACGTCCTGGAGCTCGGCGCGCTCCGATATGGCGGGAAGGGCCGCGCGGGCCTCTTCGATCCGCCCGAGTTCCAGCAGGACCTCGCCGCGCTCGGTCTGGGTGCGCCAGCGCAGCTTCTCACTGGTCGCGAGCAGCTCGGTCTGGCGATCGATGGCGGCGAGGGCTGCGGTCAGCTCTCCCTTGGCCCGCAGAGTCCAGCTCCTGGCTGTCCCGATCATGTTGGTGAGGACTGCCGGCCCGGGCTCTGAGGCGAGCGCGTCGAGGCGCTCCGCCACGTCGGCGCCCATCGTGTGCAGGCGCGTCCAGGTGTCGTTGTAGGCGATGTTGTGGGTGATCATCGCGAAACCGCGTTGGCGCGTTTCGGCGAAGCAGTCATCGAGCAACGACTGTCCCGCGGCGGTCTCCCCGATGTCAGACAGGGCAAGCGCGACGAACGACTGCGCCCAGACGCGCTCGAAATCGGCTCCGGCGACACGGGCAACCTCCACCGCTTTCCTTGCCGTCTGCAGCGCACGGGGGTCTTTGTCGAACTGGTAGAGCCCGGCCAGCCGCATGTACGCCATGGCGAGGGCCGCCGACGGACCGTGCTCCTCCAGGATGCGGCGTGCCCGCTCGAATTCCTCACGCGCCAGAGCAGGCTTGCTCGCCTCCCAGTGGCACCGGCCCAGCACGAGCCGGTGGCGCGCCGTCTCCATCTCGTGACCCTGTGTCTCGAGCCCGAGGATGCCTTCGGCGAGCACCTCTGCCGCGCGCGCGCTCTTGTCATCCATCCACAACACGCCGCCCATCCGGCACAGCACGCGCGACCGATCCGTGGGGTCGTGCACGTGCGGCAGCGCCTGTTCGAGGAGCTCGAGCGCATCGGCGAAGGCCAGGGCGGCCTCCGCCTCCTCGGCAGCCTTCAGGCAAGCCGGTACGGCCTCCTGAAAGCGGCCCGCTCCCAGCAGATGTCCCGCCACCAGCAGCGCGCCCGCTCCGGACTCGATGAGCGTATCCGCGGCCCGACCATGCAGCGCTTGACGCCGCGGAAGCACGATCTCTGAGCTGATCGCCTCCTGAGTCAGTGCATGCCGCCAGCGGTAACGCGCACCGTTGTCCGGGAGCTCATCCAGCAGCTGGCGCGCCAGCCCGGCTTCGAGCGCATGATGCACGGCCACCTCGGGGGCGCCGGAGGCGGCGACCAGCGTCGGGTAGTCGAACGTCCTCCCCAGCACCGCGCCTGCCTGCAGCACCTCCGCTTCGGCAGGCTCGAGGCGCGCGAAGCGCAGCAGGATCGTGTCGCGGACGGTGTCGGGGATTCGTAGCTGCTGGACCGAACGCTGCTGCCAACCCTCACCTGAGCGTTGCGTGCCCGTCTCGTCGAGCACCTCCTTGAGCATTTCCTCCACCACGAAGGGGTTGCCCTCGCTCCGGGCGTACATCAGATCACGCAGCTCGGGTTCGACCTGCTCGCCATCGAGGATCGCCGAGATGACCTCTGCGATCTCGCCCCGGTCCAGCGGCGCCAGCGTGATCAGCTCGGCGAGGCCCGAACGACGCCAACTCTGCAGCACCGGTGCCAACGGGTGACGACGGTCAAGCTCGTCGGTGCGATAGGTGAGCAGCAACAGGACGCGCATGGACGTGAGGCGGCGGCAGAGGTGATCGAGCAGCTCGCGCGTCGCGGAGTCCGCCCAATGCACGTCTTCGAGGATCAGCAGAAGACCCTGCTCGCGAGCCGGCTTGGCCAGCAGTCCCACGATCGCCTCGAAGAGACGCAACTTCGCCTGCACCGGATCGCCGACCGGGGCGATCGGCTCGTCCTCACCGAGTTGCGGGAAAAGCTGCGCGAGCTCGCGCCGAGCCGCACCGAGCGACTCCCGGATCAATCCAAGGTCCTGGCTCGAGAGGTAGTTGCCGAGGGCCTCGACCACGGGCAGGTACGGGATTGGGAACTCGGCCTCGCTGCACGCCCCCCAGAGCACGTTGAAGCCCAGCCGCTGTGCGCCCTTTGCCAGCTCGCTCGCCAGCCGGGTCTTCCCCATGCCGGCCTCCCCGCCGAGCGCGACCAGGCGGCTCTGGCCTCGGTGCGCCGCGAGCAGCGCGTCCTCCAGGGCGAAGAGCTGCTCCTCTCGCCCCACGAGCCGCGGACACAGCACCCGATCCAGCACTACGGCAATTGTCCCATCGAGGCCACACCTGCCCCGCCGCCCGGGTCCATGCGGGTCGCCCGCGGCACTCGTAGCGGCTCAGCGGCAAGCAGAATCTACCGATTTGCAGCGAGTTCTTACTCGGGGAGACAGGACTTGAACCTGCGACCGCCCGGCCCCCAACCTGGCTCCGGGGAGCGGCCCCAGGCCGATCCCCTTATTTCATCCGGGGTTTTGTAGGTCGGCGTGGGCGACACTTGTGCTCAGTGTGATGCCCTCTTTGATGCCGTCCCGGCTTTGGGCGTTCCTCACCCCCGGTAGGCGCTGCTGCGCGGCAGGCCGTTGAAACGCGAGATGGCTCTACCGTCGGTCCCGGCGATCCTCGCGCCGATCCTCGCGCCGATCGCCCCGCCGGCGGACGCCCCGGACCGCAACCGCAGTTGTGCCGGCCACCGCAGCAGTCCGTGCGACCGGTCGCCCTCCAAGCAGTCCCCTTCCCCTCCGTCGACCTCGACCCAGCATCTCAGACTCCTTCCTTCACGGTGGCCTCATGCGCCTCAACCGCAGCCGCTATGGCCTGGATCGGGATCCGGCCCCCGGCCACCAACTCCCCGCCCGAGTGCCGTACGGCAGCGCCGAACGGGGCCGCCCAGACGTTCTCCCAAATCAGCACAGCGGCGACACACCCTGGCTCCATCGCGGCCCCGATCGCCTCGACATCCTCCGCGGCGAGCAGTAGCGCGAGCTCCGTCTCCAGCTGGAGGAGCTCAGCGAGATTGCTGTCGCCGTAGTCATGCGACTCAAAGCCTTCCACCGACCCGTCGAGGTCCTTCTTGAGAATCAGCAGGTCGAGCACGCGAACCACGCTGCGCTCGACCAGGGCGGTGAGCTCCGCAGCCATCGCCCCCGAGAAATCCGCCTTGTCGGCCGGGAATTCAACGACCAGGTAGTCAACAGGCCCGAGTTCGTCGACGGCGGCGTCCTCCATGGGTTGACCTCCGTAGCTGTTGCGGTGCGTCCCTCTGCGGGATCGATTCGAGTTTCAGATTCACCGACGCGGCTGGCGGCGGCATCACCCCGATGGGATGAACGCACGCGACGCGGTCCGGCAGCCTGCTGCCCGTCTCGGTGCGATTGTCATCTCTTTGAGGTGATGCGCGTGCCGCCGGCGCGATCAGAGTTGGCCTCGCCAACCGCGCGACGTGATGACGGCCGACAAACTTCTGGACTTGCTGTTTAACGCCGGCGTGGTGGTTTCCATCGGCGCCACGGTGCTTTCGCTCGGGATGAGCTACGGGATCGCTGAGCTGGTGGCGCCGTTGCGACACATACGGCTGGTGGCCATGATGATCGCCGTCAACGCCGTGTTGGTCCCGGCGGCGGCCTACGGCATCGGCAAGGCTCTGCCGATCGACTCAGACGCGGTCGTCGGTTTGACCCTCGCGGCGATCGGCGCCGCGGGCACCGCGGGGCTGAAGGCCTCTCAGCTCGCACGCCGGGCGGATCTCGCGCTCGCGGTGTCGATCGTTGTGGTCCTGCAAGTGGTGAATCTCGTCGCAGTTCCGGTATGGGCCGGCGCGGTCGTCAGCGGCGCATCGATCAGCGCCAGCACGATCCTCGGTGACCTGTTGCTGCTCGTGCTCGCTCCGCTGGCGATCGGACTGGTCGTCCGCGCCCGGTACACCGACCAGTCCAAGCACTGGCCAACTGAGCTCGGGAAGATCTCCAATCTCGCGCTTGCTATCGCGCTGGTCGCGGGCATTTCGGTCAATTGGCACGCCATCGTTTCGCTGTTCGGCTCGTGGGTGCTGCTGGCTTCGGGGCTGACCGCGATCGTCGGCGTGGCGCTCGGCGCACTCGTCGGACACTCAGACACCCGGACGCGTAACACCACCGGACTGGTGTCGGGGCTGCGGTTCGGCTCGCTGGGCCTGATCATCATCGGCACACAACTCCACGCAAACTCCGCGTACCTGGGACCCGCCATCGTGTTCTCGCTGATCGACCTGATCGTCGTGCTCTTCCTCGCCGTCGAAATCGGACGACACACCATCCGCGCCACCGCGTCCCCTCCGGCCAAACCGCAACGAACCTCGCCGCCCGAGAGCCGAACCGAGCATCCGGACGGCGCCGCAACACCCGCCAGCCTGGACACGGCCGGTCCACGACTATGACGCCACGCTGGTCCGCGATCTCACAGTCGGAGCCAGCCATCGCTTTGAACCGCGATTGCCCGCGGCGTGACGCTCATCCAGTTAAGGTGATGACCTCGAGGTCGTCGTCTCGCAGGCTTCGCTCAGAGCGGTGGCTCGCGCCGCACTCGCGGTGGCTCACGCCGCAACCGAGCGATACGGGAGGGCAGTCTTGGCAACATCTGCAACAGAAGCGTCCCGACCGGGTGTCAGCGTTGGGTCGACAAGCGAGTTCAGCCTGTTCTTCCGCATCAAGCCGGGACATGCGCCTGCCCTGCGGGAGGCGCTGAAAGCACTGCAGGACACTCCGGGCTACCAAGCGGGTGATTACAACATGGCCGTTGCCACGATTCACGAGGCCCGGTTCGTGCCGTTCGACGACGACACCCGGCTGCTGTTCGCAACGAGTTTTGATGGCCCGTGGGACGCCTACATGGAGGATTTCCTCACGTCGGGGTCGACGCTGGCGCTGTTTGATGCGGTCTTCCAGCATGTCGAGGGGTACGAGGGCCTTCCCGACCTCGCCGCGTTGAAGGCGTTCATTCTCGGCGCTCAGCGGACTGCCGCCGCGTACGCCCGCAACTACCCCGGCACGACCAAAGAGATCCGCAAGGCGCTGCGTGTGAACGATGCGTTCCAGCGGGTGCTGGACGATCCCGCGGCCGCCGACGCGCTGCAGCATCCGGCGCTGAAGCCATTGCTCGACGAGGCCAGCGACTAGCGCGGGGCGGGCGCCCCAATCGACGAGGACACGAATGTCCCACCACATCTCGGGGCCCCGAGCGGTAGCGGAGCCGATCGCGGACATCACCGACCTGTACGCGTTCCCGAGCCCGGAGCGTCCGGACTCGCTCGTGCTGGTGCTGAACACGCTGCCGTTCGCGCCTCCGTCGGCGCAGTTCTCGGATGGGCTGATTTACCGTTTCCGCCTACGCCCGCTGACAGCGGCCGGCCGCGACGATCCCGCGCCGTTCGCCGCAGGCGGCGAGGAACTTGTGTTCGATTGCGTGTTCTCCGAGCCCGGGGGCAATGATGGCGCGACCCGGCCTGAGCAGTTGGGCACGTGTTCGACGCCGGCGGGCGAGACGGTCGAGTTCAGTGTGCACGACGAGCAGGGTGCGCAGGCGCATGGAGTCCGCGTCTTTGCCGGCGTGCGGTGGGACCCGTTCATCCTGGATGCGCCGGCGGCGCTCAAGACGATCGCGACGCGGAAGCTCGCGTTTACTGACCCGGGCTCGATCTATCTCGACGGCAAGAACGTGCTCAGCCTGGTCGTCGAGGTCGACCGCACGAGCCTGGGTGAGGGCGGCGATCTGTTCGGCGTGGTGGGCGAGACCTTGACGCGGGGCAAGCTCCACGTCCGGCTCGAGCGGGTCGGTCGACCCGAGGTGCCGAACCTGATGCTGGCGCCCAAGGAGTTTGACTCCGTCAACCGCGATCTCGAGATCCGCGACCTCTACAACATGGACGACGCATTTCACCCCGCCCCGCACTACGTGGGGGCGTACCGCGCCAGGCTTGATGCGAACCTTGCGTTCTGGGACAGCCTGGACGGCAACACGGACTGGCCGACCAACGGGGACGGGACACACCCGCTGACCGAGTTGCTGCTCGCCGATTATCTCGTCGTCGACGCGGCCAAGCCGTACGCCGAGCAGGGCTCGTTCCTCGAAATCGAGCTCGCCGCCCGGCGCGGCCACGCGCATCAGACCTGCGGCGGGCGAGCACTCAACGACGACGTGATGGACAGGATCCTCACGCTGCTCGTGAACGCCGGAAACGGACCAACGATCCGCGACGGCGTCGATCAAGCGACGCGACCTGCGTCGCAGACGTTCCCGTATCTGGCGCCCGCGAACCCGGATCCCCCCAACCCTCCCGAGCACCTGTAGCGGTTGGTGTCATGAGCGCCACGCCCGCGACGGACAGCTCGATCCTTGAGCTCGACGACATCCAAGGCGGCGCGATCCACCAACGACCGTCCCCGTACGTCGGGACCTACCTGCTGCTTCGCATCGACGACAGGGGGGCAGGACAGGAGCTCATCCGGCGGCTGCTGCCGGCGGTCCGCTCTGCCAGCGCATCATCCGGCCCGGAGCAGAACGCATGGGTGACAGTTGCGTTCACGTATCAGGGGTTCAAGGCGCTGGGAGTGCCGAAAGCCTCGCTCGACAGCTTCGCGCCGGAGTTCCGCCAGGGCATGGCGGCGCGCGCGGCCGAGTTGGGCGATCGTGGGGAGAGCAGCCCCGAGAACTGGGAAAAGCCGCTCGGTAGCACGGAGGTCCACGTCGCGCTGGCGGGCTTGTCACCCGACGTCGCGCGGTTGGAGGCGAGCCTCGAGCACGCACGGCGGGCCGTCGAGGACCTCTCCGGGGTAGAGGCGATCTGGCGCCAGGATTGCTATCAGCTCCCGACCGGTCGGACGTCGTTCGGGTTCAAGGACGGGATCGGCCAACCGGCAATCGAGGGGAGCGGGATCCCGGGGTCCAATCCGCTGGAGCGGCCGATCAAGGCCGGCGAGTTCATCCTCGGATATCCCGACGAGACCGGAGAGCTTCCGCCCATGCCCACCCCGAGCGTGCTCGGGCGCAACGGCACCTACGTCGTGTTCCGGAAGCTGCACACCCGCGTCGCCGCGTACCGTCGCTACCTCCGAGACCGGGCGGCGGATCGCCAGGAAGAGGCGCTGCTTGGCGCCAAGATGGTCGGCCGTTGGCAGAGCGGGGCCCCTCTGGTTTTGGCGCCTGACCATGACGACCCGGAACTCGGGGGCGACGGCACCCGGAACAACACCTTCCTCTACGGCGACGATCGCCGCGGGCTCAAGTGCCCTGCCGGTGCGCACGCTCGGCGCGCCAACCCCCGGGATGCGTTTGATGGGGACGGGAGCGTGGACGTCCGCCTGCATCGGATGATCCGGCGTGGCACCAGCTACGGCTCGGTCGTCCCGGACGATGTGCTCGAGGATGACGGCACAGACCGCGGCATCGTCTTTGTCTTCGCCGGCTCACATCTCAAGCGCCAGTTCGAGTTCGTCAAGACCCAATGGCTGAACGACGGCATCTTCATCGGTGCCCCGCAAGAACAGGATCCGCTGGTTGGACGACCGGACGGGAACGGGGCCTTCACGATCCCCAAGCAACCCATCAGGCGGCGGCTACAGGAGATGCCGCCGTTCGTCGTCACGCGCGGCGGCGAGTACTGCTTCGCGCCCGGGCTTCGCGGGTTGCGCTGGCTCTCCGAATTCACTACCTAGGACGATCGACCCAGACCGGAGGCGCCATGGCCGCAAGCTCGACAAACACAGAACGGTGGAAGGCCCTCGACTTCGGGCCGCCGACTGAGGGCGAAGAGCCCGACAACCCGGTGCTCCTGGAGTACGCGGCCGGCGACTCGATCGCCACCATCACGCTGAACAGGCCACACGCTGACAACGCCATCACCACGGAGATGGGTGCGCGCCTCACCGATGTCCTCGAGGCGATCGCCGTCCGTCCAGCGGTGCGGGTCGTGATCATCACCGGTGCTGGGAGCCGCGCATTTTCCGTCGGCAGCGATCTCCGGCAGCGCAAGAACATGACCAAGGAGGGTTGGCTTCGCCAGCGCCAGGACTTCGACCGGACGCTGTACACCCTGCGTGAGTTGCGCAAGCCCATCTTCGCTGCCGTCAACGGTCTCGCATACGGCGGCGGGTCAGAGATCGCGCAGAGCACCGACTTCATCATCGCGTCGGCGAACGCCACCTTCGGTCAGCCAGAGGCAATGATCGGGCTCTCTGCGGGCGGTGGCTCACCGGTGTTCCTGCCCCGCGTTCTCCCGCCGGGCAAGGCGCTGCAGATGCTGATGACAGGAGATCCGATCAGCGTCCAGGAGGCGCACCGCCTGGGCATGGTGAATGAGATCTACCCGGAGGCGGAGCTGATGGAGGCCGCGCACCGGATCGCGGAAAAGATCGCGAGCAACTCACCGACGGCGGTCCAAGCCGTGAAACGGGCCGTCCGGCTCGGGCACGGACAACCGACCGAAGAGGCGATCGCGATCATGATGGAAGCCCACTGGCGCTCCGCCGTGCATCCAGATCGGATTGAGGGGATCGGGGCATTCAACGAGAACCGCGACCCAAGCTTTAACGACCCCGACTACTGAATCCACGAGGGTTCGATCGAGGAGGCTCACGAGATGGCCGTAACCGACGACTTGAAACGAGAGCGCGCAGCGCTCACCATGATCCATGCAGAGCCGTTCAATGCCGAGGCGCCGCCCGAGGCACTCGAGGGTGACATTACCCCGACTGCGCTGCACTACGTGCGCAGCAACTTTCCGGTACCCGATCACGACGGCACGCTCGAGATCGCCGGCGCGGTTGAGAACCCCCTCACGCTCACCGTCGACGACCTCCGAGCACTGCCGTCAGCCGAGCGCGTCGTGACGCTCGAATGCGCCGGCAACGGTCGACTCGCGATGAGGCCGCTTCCTGCCGGTGAGCCCTGGGGCGACTACGCAGTCTCCACAGCACGATGGAAGGGTGCGCTCCTGCACGAGGTCATCGAGCGGGCAAAGCCACACCCAACCGCCGTGGAAGTGCGCTTCGCCGGTACCGACCACGGGTCATACATCCTCAACCCAGTGCTCAAGAACATCGACGCGTCGGACCTGTCGTTCGAGCGATCCCTGACGCTCGTACACGCCGCCGACCCATCCGCGGAGATCCTGATCGCGTATGAGATGAACGGAGAGCCGCTCAGTCCCGACCACGGGTCACCGTTCCGTCTTATCGTCCCGCATTGGTACGGCGTCGCCTCGGTCAAGTGGCTGAAGCAGATCGAAGTCCTGACGGAGCCCTTCATCGGCGAGTTCGAGACCGGCCACTACATGTATCAGTGGCACGATCGGCCCGCAGAGCGCGTGACGGTGATGCGACCGCGGGCGCGGATAACAGACCCCAGCCCGGGCGCCGTCGTGGGCCTCGGTGGAACATGCGTCGTTCGGGGCAAGGCATGGTCGGGCACCGGCCCGGTCACCAACGTCGACCTGAGCCTGACCGGGGAGGGCGATTGGCTACCGGCGCACCTAGAGACACCGAGAGGTCCGTACCAGTGGCAGAGCTGGTCGTTTGAGTGGCAACCGACCGAACGCGGACGGAGGACGCTGCGCGCACGAGCAACCGACGCGGCAGGAAACGTGCAGCCCGAAGTTCCGATCTGGAACCGGCTCGGCTATGGCAACAACGCGATCGAGGTCGTCTTCGTCGACGTTCGATAGCAACGCTGCAAGTCCACACAGATCAACGTCGTCCACGCCATGCGTGCGCCAGCTCTCCTTGCGAGCGCCCCGGTCTGGTGCTGATCCAAAGGTGCTCTCGAGACGACACCTCGTCCGGGACCGCGGCCCGACCGCGGTGGCACTGCGGAGAGCCCCGGCTGAACGCGCGCTACCCCTGGCACGGGAAATGCCTGACGAGCCCTACGTCCCTCTTTGCGGGTCGTTGGCCGTGACTTGGTCGGGGTCGCGCGACCGCGCCATCGCACGTTGCAGACCAAGCGTGACGGACGCTCCGGCCACGATCATCACGACATTGGTGGCGAGCACCTCAAGCGAGCCAAGGGCTTTGGAGGCCTCTCCGAGTCCGGCAGCAACGCCCAGATAAGCTGCGGCCGGGATCGTCGTGACCGAGATCGCGACGCCCACGCCGGAACTCGCGCGCGTCTCAAAGGCGAGCATCGCCGCGATACCGGCGACGAAGGCGACGGCGACCGTCTCGTCGTTGATGCTCGCGAGGCTCCGAAGCACGGTCTCGTCCACGTTGAACCCGGAGGGCAGCAGGGAGAGCTGGTCCTGTGCGTAAGCGAACAGCGCCGCGAACACGACCGCGATCACCATCCCGACGATCAGCGTCAGGAGCGCTTTGGCGGTGAGCCGCAGCGAGCGGCCGATGAGTCCGACGGCCGTCGCAGTGATCGGGAGTAGATCGGGGCTGACCGCCATCGCCCCGACGATCAAGATCGGGTTCGCGTCCACCACGCCGTAGCACGCAATCACGCCGGCCACCGCCATGAGCGCGAGGTAGCGGCTGATCAGGCGAGCATTTGACCCCGCGAGGCCCAGGACGTCAGCCCAGATCAAGGTCGTGGTCTCGGCACCCGTCTGGTCCCCGCCGAGTTCCTCGATGCGCATCAGTGTCACGTCACCCCGAGCGATGCCGAGTGCGCGCAGCTCGGCCAGGATCGCATCGGTTGCGTCGTGGCTGACGCGGGCGAGCACGAGCGAGCGTCCCTCGGCCGAGACTGCTTCGATTCGCACCCGGCTGGCGCCGTCGAGTTCGAGAAGGCGCTCGGCGACCGCGGTCATCGCAGGCGCGTCGCCGAAGACCTCGAGCGCGATCATCGACGCGTAACGATGACGCCCCGGGTCGACGGACAGACACCGGGTCATGCCCCACAGCACGTCTGGCGCCTCCTTGCTGAAGATCAACGCGCCCGCGCGCGAGTAGCCCAGGCACGCCACCACCACGCGCGCGTGGCGCTCTTGACCATGGCCAACGGGCACCGGGCGGCTGGTCTGCCACAGTTCCCACTGACAGATCTCCCCAGGCCGATGGACGGTCCGCTGATGCGTGCGCTGGCGCTTGAACATCGGGCGAACCTCACGCAGATAGTCATCCAGGATCGTCTTGCCGCCATCAAACCCCAACGGCTCGATCAGCTCCCTCACACGCACGCCCGGCAACTTCGGGTCCTCGCGCAACAACCGACAGATCTCGTCTTTGAACGGCTCGAGCTTCGACGGTCGCTCCGGCACACAGAACACCGGCGGCTCGCCCGACCGCAAGGCCGCCCGGACCGTATTGCGCGCCAGCCCAGTCCGCCGCACCAGCTCCTTGATCGGGACGCCCCGCACAAAATGCTCCCGACGAAGTTCGGCCCAACGCTCCACGTCCAGCAAGCCCTCCTCCTGGCCCTCGATCCCAATGACCAAGCCAGGCTCAACCAGACCCCGGACGCCTCCGCTAATCCGCCAGGAGGGTCAATTCTCAACCGGCGAAGGGGGGTCAGTCTCTCACCGGGGCCGACAGCGACGGGCAGATCCCCTTATTTCATTGGGGTTTTGTAGGTCGGCGTGGGCCGCACTTGCGCTCAGTTTGATGCCCTTTTTGATGCCCTCTTTGATGCCCTCTCGGTCTCGGGCTCGTCACTCGCGGTAGGCGCGGCCGCGCGGCAGGACACGCCGTACCAGGATCATGCGGCTCTCTCCGGATCTCGGCAGAACGGCACACGCCAGTCACCGACCCGCAGCCGCCACTGAGACGGGGTGACCCCGCGGGCGCGATCACCGCCGCTCGGCGTCGAGCTCTCCGCGGAGCTCCTCCAGGCTGTTCGTCTCGCCACGGGCGGCCGCTTCCGGGGCCTCCCGGACCTCTGCCTCCTCCTCGGCAGTGGTCGGCTCGTCGTCCACCGGCGCGTCGTCCAGCATCCGGGTGAGAGCGTCGGTGCGCTGATCGAGTAGCCGCAGTGCCGCCGCCTCCCCGAGACGTCCGCCAGGCGCCCCAACGTCCTGGCAACCGCGTTCGCGCTCAGCGTCCTATCGGTCCGACGGAGTGTTGCGAAGTCTCCTGATGCGGAGGTTCACCGACATCTCCATGCGTGTTGTCGTACCCGATTGACCGCCGGAATGATCGACAAGCGTCAGTCAGGCGACGCGCGGCGAGATGTCCGCTCAGTGTTAGCCCGTGAGATGAAGTCCCGATCTCGTTGCCGCCGGGCCGCTCCGCCTCGTCCGGTCAGCGATCCCGCGCGAGACGGGCGCTGGGCTGGGTTCGATTGCCCTCGGCGGTGAGGCGCCGGTGGCGAGTTGCTGTCGGTCCGTGTAGGCGTCGGTAGCCCCAGGTGGTCAGGCTTCTCTGGCTCGGCTGAGGAGTGATCCGACGACGGTGTCGAGGGTGGGGGTGTTCGTGAGTTCGGCGGCGATGCGCTCTGCGGCTTGGCGGTAGCTCGAGTCGTTCAGTACGCGTGCGATGGCGTCCCGCAGCGGTGCCACGTCACCGGGTGCCAGGCCTCGCAGGCTGCCGGGCGCGAGCGACCGGCCCGCTACCACCCGCCCCGCATGAGCGCTCTCGATCACCCCGCCGTTGGCGGATTGGTCGGCAAACAGCGGGCAGATGACGAGTGGCACGCCGGCGGCGAGCGCTCCGAACACGGTGCCCGAGCCGCCATGGCACGCCACCACCGCGGCGTGGTCCAGCACGTCATGCTGGGGGATCCATGACTCGACATGAGTGTTGGCTGGGATCTCGCCCAGACAGGTGACATCCATCGCGCGGCCGACGGTGAGCAGCACCCGAACCGGCAGCTCGGCGACGGCGTCCAGGGCCGATCGAAACACCGTGATCGCCTCGGGTAGGTGACCGATGACGCTGCCAAATGTGAGATAGACCAAGGGCCGATGATCACCCGGCCACCAGTCCGGAAGAGCGCTACGGCTGGACGGCGCCGGCTGATGAAAGCGCCTGTTATCGGACCACGGCGAGGGATCCAGTGATGCGGGAAAGGCGGAGAGATATGGTGCCTGAGCGATCGCCGACGCGACTCCGGGGCCAAAGCGTTCGATCGTCGGGGACACCATCTCGAGTACTTCCCACTCAATACACGCCTGTGAGAGACCTACCTGCGCCTGCACGATCCCGGCCTCAGCTGCGACGATGGCCGACCCGTACTCACACGACTCTCGAACAACAAGATCGGGGCGCATCCCGTCGCACACTGCTCGTGCCGCGGGGAGCATCGCCCGCGTGCAGTGATCGGCGAACAGTTCGCGATCGATGAGCCCAACAACCGCCTCCGCCGGACCGGCACGCACTCGCTGCCACGTCTCATCGATCACCGCGCGCGGCGGCTCGCCGCCCACCTCGTAGGGCAGACCTTCTCGTTCGATCTCCGAGACCAGCGATGGAGGGACCAGCACGACGGCGTCATGGCCAAGCCGTCCGGCTGCGCGCGCAACGTTGACCATGGGCGTCAGGTGCCCAGAGCCACCCAGCGAGCAGGCCAGCAGCACACGCATATCCACAACCTAACCCACCACCAGCCCACGGTCCGTTCAAACGCGCGCGCGAAGCTACCCCCGCCCCTCCCAGGGTCCGTTTCCCGCGCAGACAGACGGACTCCTAGAAGTGAAGGATGGCGCTGCCCTCGGTGACCGTCGGCGGATCGACAGTCACACCGATGTTCTCGTTGACCCACTCTGCGGCACGCCGGGATGACTCATCGGTGCCGGCCTTGTCTTGACAGACAGTCACGGTTTGTCCACCGCTGTCGTTGCGGAATGCCGCATAGCTGGTGAACCCGGGAACGGTGCTGATGAGGGCCTTCACATCATCCTCGCTCTCGGCGAGGGCGTCGAACAACGCCGAGCCGCCCTGCCCGGAGTAGCTTCTAGTGACTACATACATGTGTGTTTCCCTTCCGTAGCTCATTGCCACGTCGGTTTGCCTGATGCCGGGGCCGGCTGGCGCAGGAGCGCTCCACGAACAAGCGGTGAGCACGGCGAGCAGGTCGCCGCTGAGAACAAAGCCCCGTGGCCGAGAAGACGTCCGGTCCACGTCCCACCGTACTCCCTAATGCGCCCAATAGCGAGGAGGCCGAAACGGAACCGCGCTTGTCACCGACGTTACCGCCGCGCTCGCTATGCCGCGGCGTTCGACCGGGCTGCAGCTTGCTCTCGGAGCAACGTGGAATAGATCTGACTGACCGCGCGTTTGTCCCAAGACCACGCGCGGGTCGATGGCAGCAATGTGCGCGAGCATCGCGGAGGCGCATCGCGATCGCTACCTGCTTGCCACTGCCAACGAACTCGAAGCCGCCAACGTCGGTCGATCCATGTCGGAACCTGTTCTGGCGCCGGGTCATCCTGCTCTCAAGCCACAACCCGGGCTGATCTCGCTCGGTTTCGTCAATGCGACTGCTGGTCCGGTGGCGTTGCAGGTCACTCAAGGCCATCGAGCGGGTCGGCGATGTCGATGATCTGCCTATGGAGGAGACTGCGCGAATGGACAAGAGTGTTGCGCCGCCGGACCGCTCAGCCTGGGACGCTGAGACTGCGACGCTGCCCGCGAGGGCTGTTGACCGATCGAGTGCTACGTGACGTTCTGGCGGGCCGCCTCGGCCCCGCTCACGCCGGGGCGAGCGTTCACCCTGGTCTGCGCCCCACTGCCGAGAGCGAGCGCGAGCACGACGCCGGCAGCGCAGCCTGCGGCGCCCAGTCCCAGCGACGCGCGCGGGCCGAGCAGTTCGCCGGCGCCGCCGACCAGCGGGCCACCGATGGCAGTCGAGCCCATGAAGGCCATGATGTAGAGGGCGACGACCCGCCCGCGCATGGACGGGTCGGCCCGGATCTGCAGCGTCGCGTTGGTGCTGGACGAGAACACGACGCTCGCTGCCCCGACACAGGCCAGGCAGATTCCCTCGGTCACCGGGCTGGGCGCCGCCGTCGCAGCGGTGAGCGCGATCCCGAACGCGGCGGCGGCGATGGTCAGGGTACGGACGCGCCCGGGCACCCTACCGGCGAGCGTGATCCCCGCGACCACAGCGCCGGCACCCATCGCGGCGTAGAGCAAGCCAAATCCGGTGGCGCCGAGGTGAAAGGCGGAGTGGGCCATCAGGGGGATCGACACCTGGAACTCGTAGGCCAGCGTGCCGATGATCGCCATCATCGCCAGCGGGATGAACAGGTCGCGTCGGCCACCGACGTAGCGCAGCCCGGCGCGGACCGCCCCAGGACTGCGCGGCGCACGCACGTCGGCGCGGTAGAGCTTGGTGGCGTCCATCGCGGTCAGCGCGATGAGCGGCCCAACGAATGAGGCGGCATTGATGAGAAAGCAGGGCCCGACCCCGAACACGGCAATGATCGCGCCGCCGGCCGCCGGGCCGATCATGCGCGCCGCGGAGACCACCGTCGAGTTGATCCCAATCGCTCGCGGCAGTGACGGGCCCTGCACGAGCTCAGAGACGAACGCCTGGCGGGTGGGAGTGTCGAACGATCGCGCGACACCAAGGCCGAGCGCGAGGATCCACACCATCCATAACTCGACCACACCGGTCAGCGCGAGGATCCCGAGCGCGAGGGCGAGCAGCCCCTGCACGGCCTGCGTGACGATCAACAGCTTGCGCTTGTCCACCGCGTCGGCCACCGACCCCGTCCACGCCCCGAGCACGAGCACCGGCACGGTCTGCAGCGCGACCGTGACCCCCAGCGCGGTGCCGCTCGAGCTGAGCGTCAACACCAGCCACGCCTGCGCGACCGTCTGCAGCCACGTCCCCGGCACGGAAACCAGCTGACCCGAAAAGTACAGGCGGTAGTTGCGGGTGCGCAGCGGCGTGGGCTGGGCTGGAACTCGCAACGGCACTCCTAGATAGATAGCGCTGGCGTCGCACGCGCTGCGCTGGACCCGTCGTGTCGGTGAGGACGAGTGCTGCTGCCGTCACGCAGCCTCAGGACAGAACGCCGGGTCCGGCGGGCTCGGAACAGCGTCCCAACCTCTCGTCGCACATCACCGCCCCGCGGCACTCCCAGCGCCACACGAAGTCCTACGTTTGATGCCCCTTTGATGCCCTCTGTGCGTTCAGAACAAAAAAGCTGCAAACCGGGAACCTCCGATTTGCAGCTACTTCACTAGTCGGGGAGACAGGATTTGAACCTGCGACCGCCCGGCCCCCAGCCGGGTGCGCTACCAGACTGCGCCACTCCCCGTGACGTGCGCTGATCATAGACCGGCGCGAGAGCGGGCGACGGGAATCGAACCCGCCCTAAAAGCTTGGAAGGCTTTTGTGCAACCACAACACTTCGCCCGCGGGACCGAACGATGGTAACGCGGTGGCCGCAGTCGAGCGACCCCGCGGGTGGGCGCAGACCGCCCGCGCTCAGGCTACGCGCGAGTGCGCGGCCGCGGCCCGGACCGCGGCGAGCAGTATGTCTCGCTCGGGCGGCTTGACCAGGTAGCGGGCCACGCCGGCGCGCCGTGCCTCCAGCCGGTCCCGGGGATCGACGATGCTCGAGAGCATGATCACCCGCCCCGCCAGCCCGTGATCGTTGATGAGCGCGCGGGCCAGCGGCAGGCCGCCGCCCGGCATCCGCCAGTCCAACAGGGCTGCGTCGGGCAGCTCGTGTTCCACGCGCATGAGCGCGTGATGGCCATCGCCCGCCTCCAGCACGCTGACCTCGGTCCCGGCCAGCTGGGCGCGGACGAGCATCCGCGCGCGCCGATCATCGTCGGCGACGAGCAGACGGATGTGGGCGTCCTCCCCTACCGGCCCGGGCACCTCGTGGAGGTGACGGCGCGGTGGCCTCATGACCGCGGCGCGGGGTCGGTCACGGGCAGGCGCCTCGTCCGTTGACAGACATCCACACCGTCCTTTCGTCGACCTGGACGTCAGGGCGCATCCCGTCCCCGTGTCACGCTGACACGCCTGGACACCCGGTCAATACATCGATTTTCGGAGTGTAAGCAGCTAAGTCACCACTCACAAAGCCGGGCAATCAGGGGTCCGAAGCGATGGTGAGGTTTGGTGAAGCAAAGATTTCGCGGCAGGCGCTTCTGCCACAGACGCGTCACACGTTTGTCCAACTCTGCGGTGAGACGCGGCCGCGGTTCAGCCCGCGACCGGGGGCGGCGGGGCCGCCGGCCGGCGCTCCTCGGTGGGGACGTCGCCGTCACGCACGAGGTCCTGCGGGGGCCACGGTCCCGTCCAGTTGTCCAGCGCCCCGTCGAGGGTGGTCACCGAGCCCGACAGCGCCCGCCCCATCGGCGTGGCCAGGAGCGCGACCAGCCACCCGTACTCCTCCACCTCGCCCAGACGCTGGAGAGGTACGGACTCGGCGGCGCGACGCCACAGCTCCGCGGGGTACTTCTTCAGCGACTCGGTGGCCAGGCGGCCGAGCGCGACCGCGCTGACCGCCACGCCGTCGGGCGCCCACTGCGCCGCCAGCTCCCTGGTCAGCGCCTCGACCGCCGCCCGTGCCGCACCGGTGTGCGCCATCGCGGGAAAGCCCTGGTGGGGCGAGACGGTGACGTTGACGATCGTCCCGCCGGCCGCCGACATGGCCAGGTCGTAGGCGGCCTCGCACATCGCCAGCGTGCCCGAGACGTTGAGGCGCTGGACCGCGTTCCAGCCCTTGGCGGTGATCGCCTCGGCGGGGACGAAGTACTGGCCGCCGGCGTTGTTGAGCAGGAAGTCCAGCCGCCCGTGTCGCTCGAGCACGGCGGAGATGATCGCCTCGGCCCCCGCGCGCTCACGGATGTCACCGGAGATCCACGAGCACCTCTCCCCCAGCTCGCTCGCCGTCTCGGCCAGGACATCCTCCCGGCGCCCGGCGATGACCACGGCGGCCCCGCACCGCACCAATTCGGCCGCCGCGGCCTTGCCGAGGTTGGTCCCGCCCCCGGTCACCAGCGCCACCTGGCCGTCCAGCAGGTGCGGGGCGAAGATCCGCGAGCCCTCCAGCGCCTATTCCCCCAGCACCTTGATCACGAGCCGCTTCGGGCGCCCGCCGTCGAACTCGCAGTAGAAGACCTGCTGCCAGGGGCCGAGGTCGAGCCGGCCCTCGGTGACCGGGACGATCACCTGGTGGTGGACGAGCAGGTTCTTGAGGTGGGCGTCGCCGTTGTCCTCGCCGCCGCGATGATGGCGGTAGTCGCCGGGGTCGGGCAGGAGCTCGCGGGCCACGTCGTTGGCCGGCTCGGTCCAGCTCGGCGGCGCGACCTTGTCCAGCCACTCCAGCGTGTCGGCCTGGAGGCCGGGCTCGTCGTCGTTGATCCAGACGCCGGCCGTGATGTGCATGGCGCACACCAGGGCCATTCCCTCGGCGATGCCCGCGTCGCGCACCGCGTCGGCGACGTCCTCGGTGATGCGGATGAACTCGCGCCGCCGGGAGGTGTTGAAGGTGCGGTAGACGGTGTGCGAGAGCATCACGAGGGCAGCGGAGGAGCAGGGGAGCCGGGATTCGAACCCGGATTCACGGTTTTGGAGACCGTGCGCATAGCCATTAACTCACTCCCCTGTGAGGTCCTGCGATGGTACCGGCCTGTGCCGGAATTCGAGATCCAGTTCCCGCCCGAACAGGTCCCGGAGCTCGCCTCCCGCTTCCCCGAGGTGAACGAGGACGCCGTCGACACCATCGGGTCCGCGGCGCGCGCCCGCGGCTACTACCGGCGCCGGGAGTTCCTGACCGTTTGTGCCTGGAAGACCCCGCGCAGTGCACCGAAGGTCGCGCTCAACACCGAGCCGGCCGTGCGCGCCGCCACCCGCCGTGCGCTGGCCGATCCCGACGAGGCCGTCCGCATGCAGTCGCTGTTGGCGCTGGAGGGCGTCGGCGTTCCCACCGCGTCGACGCTCCTGTACTTCGCCTTTCCGGCGCTCTACCCGATCCTCGACGTCCGGGCCTTGGAGTCACTGGGGGTCAAGCCCCGCTCCCAGTACCCGATCGGCTTCTGGCTGGGCTACCTGGAGGCGTGCCGCGCGCTGGCCGCCGAGTGCGCCGTCTCGATCCGCACGCTGGACAAGGCGCTGTGGCAGTGGTCCAAGGAGCGCTCGGAGGCAGCGCGGCTCTGAGCCGGCCTGCGCGGCGCCCGACAAGGCATGCAGCGCCCGAGCCGGCCGAAGACGCTGGAGCAGCACAGCAGTGCGGGCGGAGGGAGTCGAACCCCCACGGGCTTGCGCCCACCGGCACCTAAAGCCGGCGTGTCTACCGTTTCACCACGCCCGCGACGCGTGGCGAGGATTGTGAGGCACGCTGACCGGGAATGCTGTGCGCATGTCCGGCGCTTTCAGCAGGTAAGGTCCGCTCCCGTGGCTCAGGTTCGCAACGTCCGGCCCGGCTACGCCGTCATCCATCCCAACCGGGACAAGGCGATCTGCAAGCTGACCAAGCTGATCGTCGTGGGCCTGCTCATCGCCTCGGTGGTACTGATGATGATCCTCACCATCGGCGGCTGGAGCAAGCTCCAGGGGATGAAGCCGGTCAACTTCATCTGGTCGGCGGTCTATCTGGTGCTGGCCTTCTACATCCTGCGCTGGGCGCGCGGCCTGCTGCCGATCGCGGCCGCGCTGGCCATCCTGCTGCTCATCATCGCCGCGATCGCCGGCCTCGGCCTCGACGGCACGAGCTGGTTTGACCGCAACCACCACGGCTTTGCCGCGGCACAGTCGCTGTTCGGCGGCGCGGGACTGAGCACCGACGTGCTGGGCACCATCACGCTGCTGGTCATCCCCGTCGAGGCCGCGCTCATCGTCTTCGCCATGATCGGCTTCTCCCAGGGCTGGAACGTGGAGCTCGAGGTCCCCGAGGAGGAGGCCCGGCGCCGCGGCTCCAAGCCGATCGCGCGCGGGCCCTCCGCCGCCACGGCCTAGCGTCGAGCCATGCGGCGGGTGGGATTCGAGATCCCCGAAACCAGACGGATCTAGCCGGTTAGCTGGTACCGCGCATGAGGACGGTGGGTCGCTCCCAGGGCGCTGATCAAGCGTCCCGGGCTGCTCCACCGTCGTGAACCGCGCCCCAAGATCCCTCCTAGAACGGCGAAACGACCTAAAAGTTACGCTTGAGCCCAGGATTCGCGGCTGCGGCCCAGAATCTTTCGCAGGCACGGATGCTCTCCGCGAGCTGATGCGCCCCCGTCAGCGCGCGAATATGGGACCCACGGCTCTTGGATGGGTCGTGGGTCCCCATTCCCCCCGGCCGCTCGGAATCCTCTGATTTGCAGGGCAGACGCCGACAGTACGGCGGGTGGGATTCGAACCCACACGTCCCGAGGGACAGAGGCTTTTGAGGCCTCCGTGTCTACCGTTCCACCACCGCCGCGGTGGAGGCGAAGTCTAAGCGCCGTCGAGGATCAGACCCAGGAGCTCGTCCATGAGCGCCGGCGCCGCCGCGGCCAGGCCGGCCGGCCCGTCGTCGGCTGCGGCCAGCTCGCGCACGGTCGAGGCCGGCCCGTGAGGCGATCAGGCCCCCCGCCGCGTAGTCCCAGAGATTGACGCCGCGCTCGTAGTAGGCGTCGTAGCGTCCGCAGGCGAGCCACGCCAGGTCCAGCGCGGCCGAGCCCGCCCGCCGGATGTCGCGCACGCGCGGCAGCACGCGCTCCATGACCAGCGCCTGCTTGGCCCGGACGGCGGCGTCGTAGGCAAAGCCGGTGGAGACGAGCGCTGTGGCCAGGTCGTCACGCGCCGAGCCCGAGATGGTCTCGCCGTTGAGGGTCGGCGGGCCCGAGCGGGTCGCGGCGAACGTCTCCTCGCGCACCGGGTCGAGGACCACGCCGACGACCATCCCATCGCCGTCCTGGCAGGCCACGCTCACTGAGAACTGGGGGATCCCGAAGAGAAAGTTCACCGTCCCGTCGAGGGGGTCGACGATCCAGCGCAGCTCGCCGTCGCCGGTGGCCCCGCCCTCCTCGCCGAGGATGGCGTCGGCGGGGCGCCGCTCTCCCAGCACGCGGCGGATCTCCGCCTCGGCGGCCAGGTCGGCCTCAGACACCGGGTCGGTCGCGGTGCTCTTGGTGCGGATCCCCCGCACGTGACCCCCGAAGCGGGACATCAGCTCGCGCGCCGCTGCGCCCGCCGCCTCGTGCGCCACGGTCAGCAGTTCGTCTTCGGAGACGCTCATCTGGACCGGTTGTACTAGATCGGGAGCGCAGCCCCGGTCGCCCCTGAGATCATCCGCCCCCATGCAGGCCCTGGACACCGCCACCCAGCTGACCCGCTTTCAGCGCCGGGGCGCCGGCACCGACGCCGAACGCCGCGCGGCCGTGTGGCTTGCCGGCCAGCTCCGCGGCGGCCGCCGCCGCGCCAGCCTGCAGACGTTCTGGTGCCGCCCCAACTGGGCGCTGGCCCAGGCCTGGCACACGCTGGCGGCGATCGTGGGCAGCCTCCTGTCGGTCCACCACGGCTACCTCGGGGGTGCGGTGGTGCTGGGCGCCCTGCTGTGCGTCATCGCCGACGGGGTCAGCGGCTACTCCCCCGGCCGCCGGCTCACCCGGGAGCACGCCAGCCAGAACGTGGTCAGCCGTGCGCCCTCGCGGCCCGAGGAGACGCGCGTGCGCCTGATCGTCACCGCCAATTACGATGCCGGCCGCACCGGCCTGGCCTACCGCAGCTGGCTGCGGACGCCCGCGGCCCGCCTCAGGCGTCTCACCGGCCCGCTGAGCCCGGGCTGGACCGCGTGGCTGGCCATCCTCATGGCCTGCCTCATCGCAGTGGCAGTGGTTCGCCACGGGGGCACTGAGGGCACGCCGATCGGGATCGTCCAGCTTGTCCCCACCGCCGTTCTCGTCCTCGCGCTGGCGCTCCTCCTGGAGCTGGCTGCAGCCCCGTTCGGGCCGGCCGCGGGCGACAACGCCACGGGCACCGCCGTGGCCATCGCGCTGGTGCGCGCGCTGGACGCCGCCCCGCCGCGGCGGCTGGACGTCGAGCTCGTCCTGCAGGGCGCCGGCGATGCGGGCATGGTGGGCCTGCGCCGCCACCTGCGCGCCCGAGGTGGTGAGTTGCGCCGCGACGACACCGTCGTGCTCGGCATCGGCGCCACCGGCGGTGGGTGCCCGCGCTGGTGGGTGTCCGACGGGCCGCTCGTGCCCCTGCGCTACCACGCGACGCTCCGCGCCCTCGCCGCCCACGCCAGCGGCTCAGGCCACACGGCCCGGCCCCACCGCGGCCGCGGCATCTCCCCCGCCCTGCCTGCCCGCACACGGCGGCTCCCGGCCTTGACGATCGGCTGCCTCGACGGACGCGGCCTGGCGCCCCACTCCCACCAGCCTGGCGACACTGCCGCCAAACTCGACCCGGCGGCACCCGACGCGCTGCTCCAATTCGCCCTCACGCTGGTCGACGCGATCGACGCCGACCTGGGGCGGACCGAGGCATCGGCCGCCCGCTCGCCGCGCCCGGCACCGGCCGCGCGCTGACAATCCATAGACTGCCGGACTTCGTGTCATCCCCCGTGTGCATAGTGGGCGGGACGGGAGCGCTGGGCTTCGGCTTGGCCGTCCGGTTCGGGCGCGCCGGCGTCCCGATCGTCATCGGCTCGCGTGACGGCGGCCGGGCCCGGGAGGCGGCGGCCAAGGCTCAGGATCAGGTACCCGGCGCCACGGTCAGCGGCGCCGGAAATGCCGAGGCCGTCCACGGCGCGGAGATCGTCATCCTCAGCGTCCCCTTCCGCTCGCACTCCGAGACGCTCACCAACCTCAAGCAGGCGCTGGCGCCCGAGCAGCTCGTCATCGATGCCACCGTCCCGCTGGCGGCGGCGGTGAGCGGCAAGGCCACGCGCACGCTCGGCGTGTGGCAGGGCTCGGCGGCCCAGCAGGCCCAGGAGATGGTCCCCGACGGCGTCCGGGTCGTCTCGGCGTTTCACACCATCAGCGCCGCCCTGCTCACCGACCTTAACCACGTGCTCGACGAGGACGTGCTGGTGTGCGGTGACAAAAAGGCCGACAAGGCGAAGCTCATCGAGCTCGTTGACATGATCGACGGGCTGCGCGGGGTGGACTGCGGCCCGTTGGAAATGGCCCGGATCGTCGAGCAGTTCACGCCGCTGCTCATCTCGATCAACGTGCGTCACAAGACGCGGGCCGGGATCAAGATCACGGGCCTGGACCATTGAGCCTCACGGGACCGGTGGTGGTGCTCGCCGGCGGGACCGGTGGAGCGAAGCTGGCGCGCGGGATGCTCGATGTCGTCGGCGCCGACGACCTGGTCGTGATCGCCAACACCGGCGATGACATCGAGATCTACGGGGCCTACGTCTCGCCCGACCCGGATCTGGTGACCTTCTGGCTCGCCGACCGCATCGATGAACGGGGCTGGGGGCTCAAGGACGACACCTTCACCGTCATGGACGGCCTGCGCGAGCTGGGCGTCGACGTGTGGTTCA
The DNA here is from genome assembly GCA_963708835.1 of uncultured Actinomycetota bacterium. GTDB lineage: Bacteria > Actinomycetota > Thermoleophilia > Solirubrobacterales > Solirubrobacteraceae > Palsa-465. The sequence goes on from CAVPUB010000008.1 coordinate 160,642, forward strand.
ACCTGGGCGACCGCGACCTGGCCATCGCCATCGAGCGCGCCCGCCTCCTGGACGACGGCCTGCGCCTCACCCAGGCGCACGCCCGCATCACCGCGTCGATGGGCGTCCGCGCCCGTGTGCTGCCGATGTCAGACCAGCCGGTGCGAACCCGGGTCATGGCCGACGGCAGCTGGGTCTCGCTCCAGGAGTTCCTCATCCGCCGCCGCGGCGAGGGTCCCGTCCAGGACGTCGACTTTCGCCACGCGCGCGCGGCGGCGCCCACGCCGGAGGTGCTCGAGTCCGTCGCCACGGCGCGGGCCATCGTCATCGGCCCGTCGAACCCGATCATCTCGATCGGCCCGATCCTCGCCCTCCCCGGCCTCACCGACGCGCTCACCGACAGCCCCGCCGCCGTCGTCGCCGTGAGCCCTCTGGTCAACGGCCGGGTCCTCAAGGGCCCCACCGAGGCCTTTATGCGCTGGGCGCGGCGCAACACCTCCAGCGCGGGAATCGCCGAGACCTACGCAGGCCTGCTGGACGGCCTCGTCGCCGACGAGCGCACCCGGGCGCTGCCTGTCCTGGAGACCAGCGTGCTCATGGACGACGACGCCGCCCGGCGCGGTCTGGCCGAGCAGACGCTCCAATTCGCGCTGGGACTCCGGAAATGACAGCGCACAATCCGGTTGCCCGCGGTGTCCGCCCGACCGCCAGCTAGCGTGTAGCTGCCGTGAAAACCCTCGCGATCCTTCCGATCAAGACGCTCGACGACGCCAAGACGCGGCTCGCCGAGGAGCTTGACCCCCGCCCCCGGCGGGCCCTGGTGGAGGCGATGTTCTCCGACGTGCTCGTGGCGCTGCGCCGGGCCACGCTGGTGGACCAGGTGCTTGTCGTCTCGCGCGACCACAACGCCCAGCGGATCGCCGGCGGCTACGGGGCGATGGTGGCCGACGACGAGGACAGCGGCCACAACGACGCCGCCGTGCGCGGCATCGAGAGAGCGATCGAGCTGGGTTACGAACGCGTGCTGCTCGTCCCCGGCGACACCCCGCTGCTCGACCCCGCCGAGCTCGACGAGCTGATCGGGCGCGAGGTGCAGCCGCCCTTCGTGCTCATCGTCCCCGACCGCCACGGCACCGGGACCAACGCGCTCCTGCTCCAGCCGCCCGACGCGATGAAGCCGTCGTTCGGGCCCGGCAGCCACGACCGCCATCACCGCCACGCGTCGGCGGCCGGGATCACCGCTCACACCGTCCAGGTCCGCTCCCTGGGGTTGGACCTCGACACTCCGGAGGACCTCCAGGCCGTCGAGACGACGCTGGACGACACGCGCGGCGGCGCGGCACACACCCGCGGGATGCTGCGGCAGCTCGCGCGCAGCCGAGCCTGACCCCCGCTCGATGGGCGCCGCCATCACCGCTGTGGCGCTGGACGGCCTGCCCGAGCTCCGCGCCGGCGACGACGTCGCCGAGCTCATCGCCGCCGCCATGCCGCCCGGCGCGCCCCAAGACTCCGATGTGCTGGTGGTGGCCCACAAGGTCATCTCCAAGGCCGAGGGCCGCACGCGGGCGCTGTCGGCGGTGATCGTGAGCGAGCGCGCTCGCTCGCTGGCCGCCGAGCTCGACAAGGACCCCCGCCACGTTCAGGTGGTCCTGGACGAGACCCGCGAGGTCCGGCGCGCCACCCGCGGGGTTCTCATAAGCGTGACCCACCACGGCTTCGTGTGCGCCAACGCCGGGGTCGACGCCTCGAACGCCCCCGACGACGACACCGTGATCCTGCTCCCCGTCGACCCCGATGCCTCGGCGCGGCGGCTGCGGGCGGGGCTGCGCGCGCGCCTCGGCGTCGCGCCCGCGGTCCTGATCACCGATTCCTTCGGGCGCGCCTGGCGCAACGGCCAGGTCGACGTGGCCATCGGGTGCGCCGGGCTGGCGCCGCTGGAGGACTGGCGCGGGCGCACCGACGCGCGCGGGCGCGAGCTCCGGGCGACGTGGATCGCGATCGCCGACGAACTGGCAGCGGCCGCCGATCTGGCGCGGGCCAAGGACGCGATGCAGCCCGCGGTGCTGGTCAGCGGCGCCGGACGGCACGTCACCGCCGACGACGGCCCCGGCGTCCTGCCCCTCCTGCGCGCCGCGGACGCCGACCTGTTTCGGTAGTCCGCCGGCCCGGGTAGCGGTCCCCGACGTTCCGGCTCCGCTGAACCAACTGGGTACATTGGGCGGCGATGGGCTACCGCCTCCTCCCCGCCGGCGACGCGTTCTGGCGACCGTCCAACCAGATGGGCGTCATGAACACCGATCTGGCCAAGCAGCTCGAGGCGCCGACCCTGGGCGCGCGGCTGTGGCGGCTGGCCCCCGGTCAGGCCAACACCCGCCACCGCCACCGCGGCGAGTTCGAGCTCTACGTCGTGCTTGACGGGACCGGGCGGATCCGCGTCGACGAGGACGTGCTCACGCTCACGCCCCTCTCAGCGCTGCTGGTCGAGCCCGAGAGCCTGCGCCAGGTGTTCAACGACACGGACGCCGACACCCTGTGGCTCGTCGCCGGGGCGCCGCCCGAGGCCGCCAACACGCTCGAGATGACTCCCGAGCTCCTGGAGTGGATGTACCCCGACGGGCCCAAAGCCCTGCCGCCCGAGCTCGGCGGCGGTCAGGCCGGCTGAGCCCAGCGGTGGGGTGTGGGCGATGACCGTCACCAGGTGACGGATATCTCCCAGCGCGCGCGTCAGGCCGGCTGACTCGGTGCGCCGACGGCGTGAAAGCCCCCGTCTACGTGCACGATCTCACCGCTGATGCCCTGCGAGTAGTCAGACAGCAGCCAGCAGATCGCGCGGGCCACCGGCAGCGCGTCGGACACATCCCAGCCGAGCGGAGCCTGTCGGCGCCACAGGTCGGCGAGCTGCTCGAAGCCCGGGATCCCCTGCGCGGCCACCGTCCCCAGCGGGCCGGCGGACACGAGGTTGACGCGGACGCCCTCGGGCCCGAGGTCGCGGGCCAGATAGCGCGTCACCGACTCCAGGGCGGCCTTGGCCACGCCCATCCAGTCGTAGATGGGCCACGCCACGGACGCGTCGAAGTCCATCCCCACCAGTGAGGACCCCGGCGACATGAGCGGCTGCAGCGCCGCGGCGAGCGCCTTGAACGAGTAGGCGCTCGTCTGGAACGCCTGCCCGGCCGACTCGGCCGGCGCGGTCATGAACTTGCCGCCGAGCGCGTCCTGGGGCGCGAACGCGATCGCGTGCAGCGCGCCGTCGATCCCGCCCCAGCGCTCGCGCACGGACTCGGTGAGCGCCTCCAGGTCCTCGGGCTTGTTGACGTCGAGCTCGAGCACGTCGGCCGGCTGAGGGAGCCGCTGGGCGGCGCGCTCGGTCATGCGCCGCACGCGCCCGAAGCTCGAGAGCACCACCTCGGCGCCCTCCTTCTGAGCCTGCTCGGCCGCGTGGTACGCGATGGAATCCTTGGTGATGACGCCGGTGATGAGGAAGCGCTTGCCCTCCAGGATCACACGCGTTCACCGACCTCGCCGGCCGCGAAGGAGTGCAGCGCCCAGGCCAGCCGGTCGCGTGTCTCGACGGGCTCGATGATCTCGTCGACGAAGCCCTCGGTGGCCGCGGCCTCCGCGCGCAGATGCTCCTCGGCGTACAGGTCGGCCAGGCGGTCGCGCTCGGCCTCAGGGTCGTCGGCGGCGTGCAGCTCGCGCCGGTTGACCACGCCCACCGCCGCCCGGGCTCCCATGATGCCCAGCTCGGCGTCGGGCCAGGCGAGAACGAGGTCGGCGCCGAGGTCGCGCGAGTTCATCGTGATGTAGGCGCCGCCGTAGCACTTGCGCAGCACGACGGTGAGCTTCGGGACCCGCGCCGCGGCGAACGCCCGCACCAGCGAGGCACCGTGACGGATGACCCCGGCCTTCTCCTGCTTGGAGCCGGGCATGAACCCGGGGGTGTCGACGACGGCGACCAGCGGCACGCCGAACGAGTTGCAGAAGTTGACGAACTGCGCCGCCTTCTCCGAGCCCTCCGCATCGAGCACGCCGCCCAGGTAGCGCGGCTGATTGGCCACGATCCCGACGGGTCGCCCGTCCAGGCGCGCCAGTGCGGTGACCGTGTTGCGCGCCCAGCGCGGGCGCAGCTCCAGCAGCGACCCGCGGTCCACGATCGCGCTCAGCGCATCGCGCACGTCATAGGCGGCGCGGGGCTCGGCGGGGACGAACGCTCCGGGATCCGGATCCGCCGGCGGGGTGGGGATGCCGCGCGGCGGCGTCTGGCCCGCCGCCGACGGCAGGTAGGACAGCAGCTCACGCACGCGCAGGGCGGCTGCCGCCTCGTCGGCCTCGACCAGGTGGCACACGCCGTTGCGGTCATGGACCTGGGGGCCGCCGAGGCCCGCCGCGTCGATCTCCTCGCCCAGCGCCTCGCGCACCACGCCCGGGCCGGTGAGGAACATCGCCGCGTCCTGGGTCATGACGATGAGGTCGGTGAGCGCGGGCGAGTAGGCCCCGCCGCCCGCCGAGGCGCCGGACACGATCGAGATCTGGGGCACAACGCCGGTGAGGGCCACGGTCTCGCGGAAGATCCGGCCATAGCCGGCGAGCGCGGCCGTGCCCTCCTGCATGCGGGCCCCGCCGGACTCGACGAACCCGACCACGGGGATGCGTGCCCGCTGAGCGGTCTGGAGCACGCGCACGATCGTGTCCGCGTGACGCTCGCCCAGCGAACCGCCGAGGAACCTACCGTCCTGCGCGTAGCAGGCGATCGGCCGGCCGTTGACGGCGCCAGTGGCGCCGACGACGCCGTCGCCGTCCACGGCGCGGTCGCCCAGCCGCGCGGACCGGGCGCGCGAGCGCAGCACGCGCAGCGAGCCGGGATCGCACAGCACTTCCAGGCGTTCGAGCGGTGACAGCCGCTCCCCGATCCCGGTCGTTCCGATCGCAGTGGCGGTCATTTGGCCGCTCCGCGCAGCGCCAGCGACACGTTGTGCCCGCCGAACGCAAACGAGTTGGACAGGGCCAGCGGCGGGTGGCCGTTGCCGGTCACCAGCGGCCGCGCCTCGCCGGGCACGTAGTCGAGGTCGAGCTCGGGGTCGGGCACCTCGTAGCCGAGCGTGGGGGCGATCACGCCGGTGATGAGCGTCCGGAACGTGGCCACCGCCTCCACGGCGCCGGCGGCGCCCAGCGTGTGGCCGATCGAGGACTTGGTCGACGAGATCGGGATCCGCTTGGCCTCGGCGCCGAGCGCGGTCTTCAGCGCCCGGGTCTCGGCGGCGTCGTTGAGCTGCGTCGAAGTCCCGTGGGCGTTGATGTAATCGATCTGCGACGCCTCTGCGCCGGCGTCGCGGATGGCGAGCTCGATCGCGCGCGAAGCGGGGCCGCCCGTCGGCTCGGGCGCGGTGAGATGGTGGGCGTCGGTGGTCGAGCCGTAGCCGGCGACCTCGCCGAGGATGGTGGCGCCGCGCTCACGCGCGGACTCCTCGTCCTCCAGGATCAGCATCCCGGCACCCTCGCCCATCACGAAGCCGTTGCGGCGGGCGTCGAAGGGCCGCGAGATGCCGTCGGGGGAGAGCGCCTCCATCGAGTTGAAGCACGCGAAGGAGAAGTCGGTGAGCGCCGACTCGGCGCCGCCGCACACGACGGCGTCGGCCTCGCCGTACTGGATCATGCGCAGCGCGGATCCCACGGCGTGGGCGCCGCTGGCGCAGGCCGAGACGACGGCATAGCTCTGGCCGCGCAGCTTGTACTTCATGGTCACGGCAGCGGTCGCGGCGTTGGGCATGTACATCGGGATGCCCAGGGGGGACACCATCCTGGCGCCCCGCACGCGCATGTTCTCGAGCTGGGCCTCGAGCGTGGCCTGGCCCCCGATCCCGGTGGCGATCACGCAGCCGACGCGCGCGGGGTCATAGGGCGGCTCGCCCTCCCAGCCGGCCTCGGCCAGCGCCTCGCCCGCGGCGACGACGGCGAGCTGCGCGAACCGATCCAGCCGGCGCGCCTCTTTGACCGTCAGGTGGTCCGTGGCATCGAACGCACGGCAGCGTCCGGCGCCGTCGGCGATTCCGACCTCGCCGGCAGCCCAGCGCTCGTGCAGCGTGGTTGCACCCAGCCCGAGCGGTGTAACCGCGCCGAGCCCGGTGACGACGACCTTACGTCTGTCCGGCACAGAACCCATTCAGCCTGCCCGCTGCACGATCAGGTCGACGGCGTCGCCGACCGTCTTGAGGTCCTTCATGTCCTCGCCCTTGAGCACGACGCCGTACTCGTCCTCGACCACCTGGGCGAGCTCGACGAGATCGAGCGAGTCGATGTCGAGCTCCTCGAAGGTCGCGGTCCGGGTGATCTGGCTCTCGTCGGGGCCGAAGCTGGCCAGCGTCTCGACGACGCGACTTTCCACCTGCTCCGTGGTCACTGACATGTGTCTGACTCCTCTATTCGTTGTTCGATTTCACGCGGCCAGGCCGCCGTCGACCGACAGCACCGCACCGGTTACATAACTCGCCGCGTCGGACGTGAGGAAGCGCACGCACGCGGCGACCTCCTCCGGCGTCCCGACGCGGCGCGCGGGAATGTGGTCCACGAGGTCGGCGGAGGCGCCGGCCATCATGTCCGTCTCGATCAATCCGGGGGCCACGGCGTTGATGGTGATGCCGCGCCGGGCCACCTCCACCGCGGAGGTCTTGGTGAGCGCGATCAGCCCGGCCTTGGCCGCCGAGTAGTTGGCCTGGCCCGGGTTCGCGCGCAGCCCGACCACCGAGGACACGTTGACGATCCGGCCCTGGCGCGCTCGCATCATCGGTCGCAGCGCCCGGCGGGTGAGGCGAAACGCCGCGCTCAGGTCTGTCTGGATGACCGAGTCCCACGCGTCGTCGTCGAGGGACGGGGTGAGGTCGTCGCGCGTGATGCCGGCGTTGTTGACCAGCACCAGCACCGGGCATCCGAACCGTTCCTCGCACGCGGCGAAGAGCTGATCGGGGATCGCCGGATCGGCGATATCTCCGCCGACCGCGACGGCTCGACCGCCGTCGGCCTCGATTGCCGAGACGACCGCCTCGGCTCCGGGCTTGTCGGAGTTGTAGTTGACGCCCACGCCCCAGCCGTCGGCCGCCAGCGCCTTGGCGATGGCCGCGCCGATGCCCTTGGAGGCCCCGGTCACGAGTGCGCAGCCGTCCTCGCGCGGCTCAGTCATCCGAGCCTCCTCCCCATTGCACGACGCCGCCGCCCCAGGTGAAGCCGGCGCCGAAGGCGGCCAGCAGCACGGTGGCGCCGGGCCGCAGACGGCCGTCGGCCTGCGCGGTGGCCAGCCCGACGGGCAGCGTGGCGGCTGACGCGTTGCCGATCGTCTCGATGCACTCGACCACGCGCTCCGGATCCAGGTTCAGGCGCTCGGCCAGCGCGCGGGTGATCCGGGCGTTGGCCTGATGAAAGACGAACAGGTCGATGTCAGACACGGTCAGCCCCGCGCGCGCGATGGCGTCCAGCGTGACCTCGCTCATCCGCGCCACGGCGTGACGGAACACCTCGGGGCCGTCCATGCGGACCTTGCGGTCGGCGATCGTGGCGAACAACGTGCCGGCGTGCGAGCCGTCGGCGCCGAGCACGATCGGGCCGATCGCGCCGCGCCCGCCGGCGCCGGGACCGTCGGGGCCCACGGGGTCGGCGGGTCCGAGGACGACCGCGCCGGCGGCATCGGCGAACAGCGGGGCCGAGCGCTTGTCGTTGTAGTCGACCAGGCGCGTCACGAAGTCGGCGCCGACCACGAGCACGTACCGCGCGCGGCCGCTCTCGATGTTCGCGCACCCCTGGGCCAGCGCGGTGAGAAAGGCCGTGCAGGCCGCGCCCACGTCGAAGGCACCCGCGCGCGTGGCGCCGAGGTTGTGCGCGACGATCGGCGCGGTGTTGGGGGTCAGCTCGTCCTGGCTGAGCGTGGCCACGATCACGAGGTCAAGATTCGCCGCATCTACCCCTGCCGCCTCCAGGGCGCGCGCGCCGGCCCGGGTGGCGTAATCCGACAGCCGCTCGTCGGGACGGGCCCGGCGGCGCTCGCGGATCCCGGTGCGGCTGATGATCCACTCCTCGGTGACGCCCAGACGCTCGGCCAGCTCGGCGCTGGTGAGCCGGTCGGGCGGCAGGTCGGTCGCGACGCTGAGGATGGCCGCCGGGGTGAGCGTGATCGGGGCGACGCGGAATGCCTGTTCGCGGGTCAGGAGCGCCGACTCAGGCATTGACGAGCTCCACGTCGGAGAGCGTGCGCTTGGCCAGGCCGGTGAGCACCCGGCCGGGCCCCACGTCGACGAACCGCTCGGCGCCCAGCTCGCGCAGCGTGAGCATCACCTCGCGCCAGCGCACTGGCATGGTCAGCGCATCGGCGAGCTCGCGGCGCGGGTCGGTGAAGGGCTGGGCCGTGACCGCCGAGACGACGGTGGTCCCCTCGGCCGGGGCCCCAAAGCTCACCTCGGCCAGCGCGGCCTCGAACTCGGGCACCGCTGCGGCCATCATCGGCGAGTGAAAGGCGCCGGTGACGTCCAGCTCCATCGCGCGCAACCCCAGCTCCTTGGCGTGGACCAGCGCATCGGGCAGCCGGGACTTGGCCCCGGAGATGACGACCTGCATCGGCGAGTTGTCGTTGGCGACCGTGAGGTCGTGGGCCTCTGCGATTTCGGACGCGTGCTCCGACGCGCCGGTGCCGAGCACGGCGATCATGCCGCCCTCGCCGTCACCGGCCTCCAGGCCGGAGCGGTGCATGAGCCGCCCGCGCAGCGCCACCAGCTCGAGGCCCTCGCGCTCATCGAGCGACTCGGCGGCGACCAGCGCGCCGAGCTCGCCCAGGGAGTGGCCGGCCATGAACGCCTCGACGGGACGGCCGAGCGCCTCCCAGCCGGCCAGGCTGGCGCAGAAGATCGCGGGCTGGGCGTAGTTGGTGCCTTCGTCCGCACGCGGGAACGGGTCCTCGCCGACGGCCTGGGCGGCCATCTCCAGCAGGTCGGGCCGGACGCGCTCGACTAGGTCGCGCATGTCCGGCGTCTGGCTCCCCTGGCCGGGGAACAGGATCGCGCTTGCGGCACCCATCGATCTCAACGTACGCCGCCGGTACCGCTCGGATACAGCCTTGTTAGGTACTTCCCCCCTTTTGGGGGGAGCCCATTTGGGGGGTTTCCGGCGCGCACCCACCCCTGCCGGCACCAACGCAGTTTTCCGGGGGATCGAGCCGAGATTCTCGCGGAGCAAGTACGCTGGCTGCCGATCGTCCGGTGAGCCTCCCCGCCCCCACTCCCGACACCGCCGCCCTGGTCACCGGCGCCTCGTCCGGCATCGGCGCGGCCATCGCGCGCGAACTGGCGCAGCGGGGCCACGGGCTCGTCCTGGTGGCCCGGCGCAAGGATCGCCTCGACGCGCTGGCCGAGGAGCTGAACGACGAGTTCGGAGTGCGCGCGGAGGCGGTCGGCTGCGATCTCGGCAAGGCGGCCTCGCGCCAGCGCCTGCCCGCGCGGATCGAATCGCTGGGCCTCGAGGTCAGCGTGCTCGTCAACAACGCCGGGTTCGCCACCAACGGCCCGTTTCACGAGGCCGACCCGGCCCGCGAGCTCGAGCAGGTGCGCGTCCTGGTGGAGGCCGTCGTCGCGCTGACCTCGGCCTTCCTGCCCGGCATGGTCCGCCGCGGCAAGGGGGCGATCCTCAACGTGGCCTCCACCGCGGGCATGCAGCCACTCCCCTACTCGGCGGGGTACTCGGCGGCCAAGGCGTACGTGCTCACGCTCTCCGAGGCCCTGCACCAGGAGCTGCACGGCTCCGGGGTGACGGTCACGGCGCTGGCCCCCGGTCCGGTGACGACCGACTTCTGGGAGATCTCCGGATGGGAGGTGGCCGGCGGCCAATCGTTCGAGCGCGCCGTGCCGCGACCGGCCTGGGTGAGCGCCGAGGAGGCAGCGTCGGCGGGCGTCAAGGGCGTGGAGGCGGGGCGCCGCGTCGTCGTCCCGGGCCTCCCCATCCGGGCGGCGATGCTCGCCAGCCAGTACCTGCCCCACGCGCTCAAGCTGCCCGCCCTCGAGTGGGCGATGCGGCGGCGCTGAGCGCACCCTCGCTCACATAGGCTCCAGGGGCAATCGATTCCCCGTCCCCCAGGGAGAGAGCTCCATGGCCAAGACCATCTACACCGCCGAGGCCCACGTCACCGGAGGCCGCGCGCACGGCCACGGTGTCACCAACGACGGCCGGCTCGACGTTCACTTGCGCCCGCCGACCGACGACGCCGAGCAGGGCACCAACCCCGAACAGCTCTTCGCCGTCGGCTACGCCGCCTGCTTCGAGGGCGCGCTCGGCGCCGTCTCGCGCCGTCAGAAGGTGGAGCTCGGTGAGGTCGCGATCGACTCGAGCGTCAGCCTGATCACCACCGAGGAACGCGGCTACACCGTCGCCGTAAAGCTCGACGTGACGCTCCCCGACATCAGCGACCCCGACCAGGCCAAGGAGATCGTCAACGCGGCGCACCAGGTGTGCCCGTACTCCAACGCCACCCGCGGGAACATCGACGTCGAGCTCCTGGCCAACGGCCAGCCGGTCTAGGACAGCAGCCCGATCCGCTGGGCGCGCTGCACCGCCTCGGCGCGGTTGCGCGCCTGCAGCTTGCGGTACACGGCGCTGGTGTGCTCCTTCACCGTGTGCGGCGACAGGAACAGCTGCTCGGCGATCTCGCGGTTGGTCGAGCCTGCGGCGATGAGATCCAGGACCTCGCGCTCGCGCTCTGAGAGCATCGGCGCCGGCTGCTCGGACGTGGGCTCGAATACGGTCATCCCGCACCCCACCATCCGCACCGCACGGGCCACCTCGCGCGCGTCCCAGTCCTTCGATACGAACCCCGACGCGCCGGCGGCGCGGGCGGCGGCGGGCGACATCCGCCCCGCCCCGGAGATGAGCAGCACCCGCGTCGACGGCGAGGCCTTGCGGATCGAGTCACAGACGTCGGCACCCGACTCCCCGGCCAGGAACAGGTCCACCAGAGCCACGTCGGGACGCAGGCTGGGTAGCAGGCGCAGCGCCTCGTCGCCGGTGCGCGCCGCCAGGCAGCGCTCCACCCACGGCTGCTCACCCAGCAGGACGCGGAAGCCCCAGTGCACGACGTCGTGGTCGTCGACGACCAGCACCCGCAGCTTACGGTCGGCGGCGGGGCCGGGTGGCTGCGGCTGAGCGGCGCTCATACCCGCGCCTCCGCCAACGGAACCACCAGCCGGACCCGCCACAGCCCCTCGTCCGGGGCGCCGAAGTCCACCACCCCGCCGTGCTGCAGGGCCTCGAAGGCCGCCAGGCGCAGCCCCATGCCCGCGCCCCGGGCGCCCGGCGCAACACCGTCGTTGCGGACCTCCAGGCTGAAGGTGTCCTCGTCGCCGGTGACCACCACCTCAACCGTCGAGGCGCTGGCGTGCTTGGCGATGTTGCGCAGCGCCTCGGCCAGCACCGACTGGGCCAGCGCCTCGACCCCGCTCGGCACCGCCACGTCGTCAGGCCAGGTGACGTGCACCGGCGGCCCGGGCGCCTGCACCAGGCGGGCCACCTCGGCCGACAGCGTGGTTCCCGTGTCCGTGGAGACCGGCGCCAGCGGCCGCTCCAGAGCGCTGCGCAGGTCAGACAGCGCCTCCTGCATCTCGTCCAGGCAGCGGTCGCGCTCGTCGCGGTCAAGGGGCTTCTCGGCGCTCAGCGCCAGCGAGACCCCGAACAGCCGCTGCATCACCCGCTCGTGGATCTCGCGCGCCAGCTCCAGCCGCTCCCCCAGCCGGCGCGTGCGCTCCTGCTGTCGGGTGGCGTTGCGCGCGGTCGCCACCAGTGCGGCGGTCTTGCCCAGCGTCCACAGGAGATGGCGTTCACCGTCGGTGAGCTCAAAGCGCCCGCCGCCGCGGTCGGCGCAGATCACCCCGTAGGCGCGACCGGCCGCGCTGAGCGGCGTGCAGACCAGCGTGGTGATCCCGAACAGCTCCGCGTATTCGGAGGGCAGCTGGTCCTCGATCCCCTCCGACACCACGACCACCTCGTCCTCGATGAGCGCCCGCCGGGCGATCGGAGCGGAGATGAGCGTCGGCGTCGGCTCCAGCGTCGAGAGCTCGGAGAACGACGTACCGTAGGCCCCCACCACCCGCACGCGGCGGCGGCCCGCATCGGCCATGAAGATCGCCGCCCGGCGCATCGTCGTCAGCCGGCAGATGGCCTCGCAGATGCGATCGTAGAACTCGGTGGAGGTGGTGTCGTTGTCGAGGTCGGCGAGGAGCTCGACGAACACCTCAAGCGGCTCGACGCCGGCAAAGAGCGACGGCGGGCGCTCGACGCTCATGGCCCGTTCACGCCCCTAGGCCGCCAGCGGCTCGGGATCGAACCGGCGCCGGATCTCGTAGAGCGTGGTGCGCTCGGCCGCCGGGCGACCTGCGCGATGGGCGGCGGCGACCAGCTCGTCGGGCTCCAGGCGCACGCCGTGGTAGCTGCCGGCCATGCGGCTGATCGACTCCTCCATAAGCGTGCCGCCCAGGTCGTTGACGCCCCAGCGCAGCGCCTCGGTGGCGGCGTCGAGCCCCATCTTCACCCACGAGGCCTGGAGGTTGGTGATGGTGTGGCCCAGCGCCAGACGGAAGGCCGCGGTGTGCTTGAGGTTCTCCTCGCGCGAGATCTCCTGAACGCCGTGGGCGCGGCCCAGCAACGTCTGGAACGGGATGAACGACAGCGGCACGAACTCGGTGAAGCCGCCGGTGCGCTCCTGCAGGTCGCGGACCACGCGCATGTGCTCGGCGAGCTCGTGGGGCTCCTCGATGTGCCCGAACATGACGGTCACCGTGGACCGGATGCCCTCGGCGTGCGAAGCCTCGATGATCTCCACCCACCGCGCCACCGGCAGCTTGTTGGGCGAGATGCGCTCCCGCACTCCGTCGTGCAGGACCTCCGCGGCGGTGCCCGGCGTGGACCCGAGCCCCGCCTCGCGCAGCCGTGAGAACACCTCGCGGGGCGCCAACCCGCTGACGTCGCACATATGCGCGACCTCCATGGGCGAGTAAGCGTGCAGGTGGACGTCGGGCGCGAGCTCCTTGGCGAAGCGCAGCCATCCCAGGTAGCTCTCCAGATCCCAGTCGGGATGGATCCCCGACTGAATGCACAGTTCGGTGGCGCCGGCCTGAAGCGCGTCGCTGACGCGGTGGGCGAACTCCTCGCGCGAGTGCTCGTAGGCGTCGGGGGAGCGCTTGGACTGGCCGAAGCCGCAGAACGCGCAGCCCACCACGCACACGTTGGAGACGTTGATGTTGCGGTTGACCACGAACGTGACCGTGTCGCCGGCGAGGCTGCGGCGCAGCTCGTCGGCGGCGGCGCGCATGTCCTCGATCACCGCCGGGCGGCGCTCGGCAAACAGCGCGGTCAGCTCCTCGGCGCTCAGCCGGGTGCCGTCGCGCGCCTTCTCCACCGCGCGCGGAGCGACGTCGTCGGCGACGGTCAGCTCGGCGGTCCGGCCGCTGCCGCGGCGCGGGATGAACGACCAATAGCGCGTCTTGATGACGTCCATGACCGGTCGCGACACCCACTCGGGATCGATGTACTCCGGGTAGACGCACAGTCGCTCCGACAGCGCGTACCCGTCCTGGGCCAGCCGCTTGCGGACCTGCGCTGGGGACGGGAACGGATGCTCGGGCGAGATGTGGTCCCCGTTGGCGCTCAGGCCGCCGAGGTCGGTGGCGCCGGCGGCGACGAGCTCCGGCCACCAATCCGACAGGTTCGGCGGCACCTGGATGCCGATCTCCGGCATCAGCCGGCGGGCCTCCCCGATCAGCCGTTTCATATCGTCGAGGGTGACCGGCGACGCCCACTTGGGGGCGGCCAGCTGCGGGCCGTCAGCCACCCCGGTACGCCAGTACTCGGCGGCGGCGCCCTCGGCGATGTCGGCGGGCTCCTGACCGTAGTAGCTCTGGTGGGGCACGAAGTTCTGGAGGATGACCTCCTGCACGTGGCCGTAGCGCTCGTGGGCCCCGGCCAGCGCGGCCAGCGACGCCATCCGCTCCTCCTCGGTCTCCCCGATCCCCACCAGGATCCCACTGGTGAAGGGGATCTTCAGCTCGCCGGCGGCGTCGATCGTCTCCAGCCGCATCGCCGGGTGCTTGGTCGGCGAGCCGGCGTGGACGGTCTCCATCAGCCGCTCGGCCACGGACTCCAGCATCAGTCCCTGCGACGCGGTGACGGCCCGCAGGCGCTCGAGATCGGCGCTGTCGAGCACGCCCAGGTTGGTATGGGGCAGCAAGCCTCGCTCCAGGGCCTGCTCGCACACCCAGGCCACGTAGGCGGTGAAGTCGGCAAAGCCCAGTTCGGCGAGCTTGGCGGCGACGCCGGCGTTGTGCTCGGGCCGCTCGCCGGTGAGCACGAGCAGTTCCTTGGCCCGGTGGCGCGACACCCCGCGGTCGAGGATCTGAAGGACCTCGTCGGGCTCGTGCAGGTGGGGCTGATGCGTCGCGAACGCGCAGTACTTGCAATAGCAGCGACACGTCCGGCTCAGCGAAAGCGTGAGGTTACGGCTGAACGTGACGCGGCGGCGACGCATGTTCGTGGTGGATTCTAGAGTCGGGCACTCCGGACCCCGGCGCGGCTTATGCTGCGCCCCTCGTGCGGCGCTCGCTTGTCACGCTCATCACGTTGATCGCGACCGCCGCGATGGTGGCGGGCTGCGGTGGCTCATCAGGCGGGTCCGGCGACTCGGCGCGCAGCGCCACGCTCGTGCTCGACTTCACGCCGAACCCGGTCCACGTCGGTATCTACACCGCACTGGCCCGGCATTTCGACACCGCCGCCGGCGTCAAGCTGCACGTCATCGCCCCCTCGGCGTCGACTGACTCGATCCGGCTGCTCGAGACCGGCCGCGCCGACTTCGCCATCCTCGACATCCACGACCTGGCCATCGCGCGCCAGCGCGGCGAGGACATCGTCGGGATCCTGCCCATCGTCGAGCGTCCGCTGGCGTCGGTGATCGCCGAGCCCGCCGTGACCAGCCCGCGCCAGCTCATCGGCAAGACGGTCGGCGTGAGCGGCGCGCCGTCGGACACCGCGGTGCTCGACTCGATCGTGGCCGGCGCGGGCGGGCAGCCCAAGCAGCTCAAGACGATCACGATCGGCTTCAACGCCGTCAGCGACCTGCTCGCCGGGAAGGTGGCCGGGGCGACGGCGTTCTGGAACGACGAGGGCGTGACCCTCAACCGCCAGCGCCCGGGGTTTCACGTCTTCCGCGTCGAGAACTACGGCGCCCCGTCGTATCCCGAACTGGTGCTGTGTGCCACCGCCAAGAGCGTGAAGGCCCACCCCCGCCTGGCGGGCGACGTCGCGCACGCGCTCGTGCGCGGCTATGACCTGGCGCTGGCGCGCCCCGCGGTGGGCCAGCGCGCGCTCGAGTCCCAGGTGCCCGGGCTCAACCACGCGCTCGACACGGCCGAGCTCGCCGGGCTCGCCTCGGCGTTTCGCGGGCCCGAGGGCCACTTCGGCGTCCTGGACCCGGTGCTGCTCAGGCGTTGGGCAGCGTGGGAGGCGCGCTTTGGGATCGTGAAGTCCCCCCAGGACGTGACGAAGATGTTCGTCACCGCGTTCGCGGCGAGGCCTACTGTGCCCGGAGCTTCTTGAACTCCTGCCGCACCGATTCGGTGCGGCCCCACATCTGGACGGTCTCGGCGCGCCCGGTGCGCACCTCGCGCAGGGCGATCTCGCCGTCGATCCCGCCCTCGTCGAGCAGCTTGAGCGCCAGATGCACCGCGGGGACCGACGCGGCGTGGCCGAAGCGGTGCGCCACCACCAGCCGCCAGTGCCAGTCGTTCTTCGAGTAGGGCTGCGCGTTGCACGTGACCACGACGATCGCGGCGTCGACGTAGCGGCTCTCATCGAAGATCCGCAGGTCGAACTCCAGATCGGTCCAGTCATCGGGCAGCGGCGCGATGATCTCGTTGAACGTCTCGGCCAGGGACATCTGTGGCGCCAAGGGTACTGCGGCTAGCCGATGAGCTGCTGGGACAGCGCGAACAGGTTGAGCGCGGAGATGACGCCGGCCACCGCGCACGCAGCGATGACCATCGGTCGCCCGTTGACCTGCGCGCCCATCACGTCCCGGCGGCTGGTGAGGACCACGAGCGGAACCAGCGCGAATGGGATCCCGAACGACAGCACGACCTGGCTGAGCACGAGCGCGTCGGTGGCATTCACGCCGGTGGCGAGGACGACCAGCGCCGGGAGCATGGTCACGGTGCGGCGCACCCACAGGCGGATGCGTACGCCGATGAACCCCGCCATCACGACCTGTCCGGCGTAGGTGCCGACGCTCGATGATGAGGCGCCCGAGGCCAGCAGCGCGACCGCGAAGGCCAGCGCGGCGCCGCCGCCGACGAGATTGCCGATCTGGGTGTGTGCCTCCTGCAGCGACGAGATCCCCGACAGCTCAGGCGTGTGGAAGAGCTTGGCGAACACGGCCATCATCGCCAGGTTGATCAGGCCCGCCACGGAGAGGGCGATGATCACGTCGACGCGCTCAAAGCCCAGGACCTGGCGGCGCTCGGCATCGTTGCGCACCGCCACCCGCCCGTTGGTGAGCGCCGAGTGCAGGTAGATGACATGGGGCATCACCGTGGCGCCGATGATCCCGACGGCGAGGTAGACCGCGTCGCCGTTGTTCAGCCGAGGCACGAGGCCGGCAAGGGCCATGTGGGCCGACGGCCCGATGTGGAGCGTCTCGTAGAGGAAGCCGGCGAAGATGATGCCGAGCAGCGCCGTGATGGCCAGCTCGAACCGGCGGTAGCCGTGGCGCTGGAGCTCGAGGATCCCGAAGGCGATCACGCCGGTGATCAGGCCGGCCACGAGCAAAGGCACGCCGAAGAGGAGGTTGAGGGCGATCGCGGCGCCCAGGAACTCGGCCACGTCGGTGGCCATCGCCATGATCTCGGCCTGCACCCACAGACCCCAGGTCGTCCACCGCGGGAAATGCTCGCGGCACAACTCGGGGAGGTTGTGGTCGGTGGCGATGCCCAGCTTGGCCGAGAGGTACTGCACCAGCATCGCCATGAGGTTGGCGGCGAGCACCACCCACAGCAGCGCGTAGCCGAACTTCGCCCCGCCCTGGAGGTTGGTGGCGAAGTTCCCGGGGTCCACGTAGGCCACCGCGGCCACGAACGCCGGGCCGAGCATCGACAGGCCGAGCCGCATGCGACCCCGGGCGAGCTCGCGCTGCCAGGGGGTCCGCGCATCCACCACGGCGGCCGACACGTCGGCGGTCGCCGCTTCCAGCGCGGTCTCGCGCGTCAGCGGGGTCATGCGGCCACCCGCACGCGCATCGCCCGTGCCAGGTCCCCGCCCAGCGGGTGCACCTCATCCCCGAAGCGCACGAACACCGGCCCGCCGAACGGCTGACGCTCCACCACCTCCAGCTCGTCGCCGGGGGCGATGCCACGATCGGCCAGGTAGCGGAGCATGTCGGGATCGGAGTCCGAGATCCGCGCGAACGTCCCGTGCGCGCCCGGCTCCAGCGCCTGCAGGCTCTCGGTGCTGATCTCCTCGATGGTCAGCTCGCGCGACGGAATCGGATCGCCGTGCGGGTCGTGCGTGGGGTCGCCGAGCTTGGCCGCGATCAGCTCCTCGAGCTCGTCGGAGAGGACATGCTCGAGCACCTCGGCCTCCTCGTGCACGCGATCCCACGGCACGCCCAGGCTCTCGACCAGGTAGAGCTCGAGCAGCCGGTGATGGCGGATCACCTGGAGCGCCACGCGCAGCCCGGCTTCGGTGAGCAGCACGCCGTGATAGCGGCGGTGCCTGACCAGCCCCAGCTCGCCCAGGCGCTTGACCATGCCCGACGCCGATGCCGGGGTCACTCCCAGGCGCTCGGCCAGCGCGGTGGTGCTCACGGGCTGGTCATCGCGCATCTGCAGCGCGTAGATCGCCTTCGCATAGTCCTCGACCGCGGATGAGCGAAGGCCGGTGGGATCAGAAGTGGTGGTCATGTGAAATCGAAATTATGGTACGCCTAAATTATAACTTTGGCAAGCACGCGACGGCGGGGCCGAGATCAGCCGCTGCCTATCCTTTGGAGCAGATGAGCTCGATCAGCGTTTCTGACGCCGAGTACCGCGCCGTGACTGAGGCGTGCGGCCTGCTGGATCGCTCCGAGCGGGGCAAGCTGGCGCTGACCGGCGCCGACGCCAAGTCCTTCCTCCAGGGCCAGGTCTCAAACGACGTCGAGGCGCTCTCCCCCGGGACCGGCTGCTACGCCGCGTTCCTCACCCCCAAGGGCAAGATGCTCGGCGACATCCGCATCCTCGACGCGGGAGACGAGATCCTGCTCGACACCGAGCGGGTCGCCCTGCAGGAGCTGTTCAACATGGTGCGCCGCTTCAGCGTCGGCTACGCGGTGGAGCTGCACAAGCGCACGTTGGAAAGCGGTCTGCTGTCGCTGCTTGGCCCCGAGGCCCAGGCGGCGACCGGGATCGAGCTGGGCCCAGCCGAGGACTCGCACGCAGTCGTGACCATCGACGGCATCACGGCGCGCGCCATCCGCACAGACCTGGGCCTCGATCTGCTCTGCGAGGCCGAGGACACCGAGGCGCTGCAGGCGGCACTGAGCGCCCGCGGCGCCGAACCGGTGTCCGCGGCCGTCGCCGACTGCGTGCGCGTCGAGCACGGGCGCCCGCGCTACGGCGTCGACCTCGACGACAGCGTCATCCCCCAGGAGGCCGACCTCAACGACCGTGCGGTTTCCTTCACCAAGGGGTGCTACGTCGGCCAGGAGACCGTCGCGCGCCTGTTCTACCGCGGCAAGCCCAACCGGCAGCTGCGCGGGCTCAAGCTCGCGGCTCCTGGCACGACCGGGGCGGACATCACCTTCGGCGACCGCGTCGTCGGGCGGCTCGGCAGCGTGGCCGAGTCGCCGGCGCTCGGGTCGATCGCGCTGGCCCTGGTGCGGCGCGAGGCGCCTCCCGGCTCAGACGTGGTGGTCGGCAGCGACCAGGTCGACGCCGTCGTCGTCGAACTGCCCTTCGCCGCCTGAGCGCACCGCCCGGGCGCACGCGAGCACCTCTCGCAGCGCCTCGCGGTCCGGCGTTGGTCGCAGCACCAGCTGCGGGGTGTCGGGGTGCGATGCCAGCCAGCCGCCCAGGATCCGCACCTCGTCGATCTCATCGGGCGGGACGTGAGCGCCCACCTCGCCGACCCGCCCCTCCCGCCGCAGCGCGGCCTCGGTGCGCGCCGCGAGATCTCGCAGGGCACTTTCTGGCTCCGCCTCGCCGCCGGCCAGCGCGCCGAAGTCGACCAGCCGCCCGCCCACCAGCCAGAACGCCTCGGGCGCGCCGCCGTCAGGATGAGGGGCGAGCACCAGCCGAGGCCGCGCGTGGGTCGCCTCGAGCACCCCGCCGAGCTGGTCGAGGATCGTGCGCAGCCGCCCGGCCCGTCGCCGCAGGGACTCGGCGCGCTCGAAGCGCCTCTGGTCCGCGGCGGCCCGCATCTGACCGTAGACGTGGCGCAGCAACGGCTGGTCGGGGCCCGCGGGCTCACCGACGAACAGGGCCAGGACCTCATCGAGCCGCCGCCGGTAGAGGTTGGGGTCCAGGTCACCCAGGCACGGCGACAGGCACCGCCCCATCTGGCCATACGCCGACGGGTACTCGCGCCGGGGCATCCGCCGCCCGCAGTGGCGCAGCCCGAACAGGGAGTCGAGCTGCTCGACGAGCTCCACGGCCAGGCGCCGCCCCCGGACCGGGCCAACCGTCACGGCGTGCCCGGCGGCGGGATCGGGCGCCACCTCGAGGATCGGGAACGGGATGTCCAGACGGCAGCGGATGTAGACCAGCCGGTCGTCGCGCCGGGTCAGCCGCTTGTTGCCCGGCGGCTTGAGCTCCTTGATCAGGCGGTTCTCCAGGATGAGCGCGCCGAGCTCGGAGCCGGTCGTGCGGTAGTCCACGACCGTCGCGTGCCGGGTCCACGCCGCGGGCGGAGAGGACGGCGCGAAGTGAGCACGGGCGCGGCTGCGGATCGAGACCGACTTGCCCACGTACAGCACGCGCCCGGCATCGTCGCGAAACAGGTAGACGCCCGGATCGCGCGGCAGGTCGCCGAAGTCGGGCTCGGGCACGGCGCGAGACCTGCGCGGCAACCGGGCCGGCCCTCCCGGCGCCGGGGCCAGAAGGTTGCCAGGGGCCATGGGCCGTTTGCGCGGCCGCCTGCGTGGGGTGAGCATGGCCAGGGCCTCGCCGACCGTCCCCGCGTTGGCGCACAGGCGTGGGAACAGCGCGCACAGCACGCGCGCGCAGGTCTCGGCGTCGGCCAGCGCGCGGTGCACGGTGTGCACCTCGATCCCGAGGGCGTCGGCGAGCACGCCGAGGCCGCGCCGGCGCTGCAGGGGCAGCATCGAGCGGGCCATGGCCGCGGTGCAGATGACCGGCGGGTCGGGCCACGCCAGGCCGATGCGCCCGAAGGCCTGGCGCAGCACGCGGCGATCGAACGGCGCGTTGTGGGCGACGAGGACGCGGTCCCGGAGGAGCTCACCCACCGTCGGGACCACGTCCTCCAGGGACGGCGCGCCGTCCACCATCGCCTGGGTGATTCCGGTCAGCCGCTGGATGCCGCGGCGCAGCGGGGCGCTCGTCCGACACAGGGAGCTCCAGCGGTCGTGCAGCTCGCCGCCTCCGACCAGGACCGCCCCCACCTCGGTGAGCTCGCAGTCGTCGCCGGCCAGCCCGTTGGTCTCGGTGTCGACGACCATGAACTCGGCGGTGGCGATCGGCGCGGACAGAAGATCCATCGGGCACCGGTGATACGCCTCAGAGCGGACGTTGTGCAGGAATCACTGCAGGCCCGGCCGAAAAGCGGTCGGATGTAGGCACCGATGCGCGGCTGGGCCTGTTGTGCCGACCGCGAACCCGGGTAGGATCGCAAGTGCCCTCTAGCAAGGAGCGATGAGATGACTGCTACGGCCCCCGATACGGAACGACTGCAAGAGCTCGAGGCGGATACTCGTCTGGCGTGGAGCACATACAGCGAGCGGCTGCGCGATCTCGCCGGCGACGAGTACGAGCGCATCGAATCCGAGTCATGGATGGAGCTGCAAGCAGAGCTGCAGCGACTCGAGCGTGAGCGCGAGGAGCTGACGGCCGGCGCCGCGTGAGCGCCGCGGCAACAAACGAGCGGTAAACCCCCTCGTCGGATACGGTTTCCGGCGGTTTCACCTCGCGGGCGACGCACCCGACGGGGTCGATCCCGGAGAGGAGCACCGGGTCACAGGATGCGCATCAGGACGATCGGACAGCTGGCGATCACCGCTTTGATCGTCACGGCCTGCGGCTCGGCGGGCGGTCAATCCCCGTCGGTCTCACGACCGCCGAACCCGGTCAACCTCACCGTCTACGTCAACGACTCGCGGGTTTCGGTGTCCCCGGCGCACGTCGGTGCCGGGCCGATCACCTTCATCGTCACCAACCAGGCCAGCCAGGCCGAGGCGCTGGCCATCTCCAGGGGTGGGTCGACGCTGGCCTCCACGGCGCCCATCAATCCGCAGGGCACGACGCAGGTCTCGGTGAACTTCAAGCCCGGCAGGTACACCATCGCCACGGGCGATCAGGGCAAGAACGACGCGCAGCTCTCCAAGCAGTCCTCGATCCGCCCGGCCTCGATCCACATCGGCCACGAGCGCGAGAGCTCCAACAACTCCGTGCTGCAGCCCTAGCCCCTTGCGGGCGTGTGAGCGCTCGCACACCGTACGGCCCCATCTGGGCTGTTCCATCGGGCCTACTGGCGGGTACGATCCGACCCTCGCACCCTGACCGGACCCACCCAGCCAGGGTCCCCATCCCTCCAACCAGGAAGGTGACAGCCGCGTGGCCGTCGATCTCAGCCAAGTCGCAACCGTCGAAACCGAGCCGGGCGAACTTCCGCCCACCATGGCCGCCTGGGTCATCCGTGAAGAGCGCCAGGGCGAGCCGGTAGACGCGTTCCAACTTGAGGAGATCGAGGTACCCGAGCCCGGCGCGTTCGAGGTGATCGTGCGCGTGATGGCGGCCGGCGTGAACTTCAACAACGTGTGGGCCGCCCTGGGCGAGCCCGTCGGGGTGTGGCGCTACGGCGACCACCCGCAATGGGGCCATCACATCGGCGGCTCCGACGCCTCCGGCATCGTCTGGAAGGTCGGCGAGGGGGTCACGCGCTGGAAGCCCGGCGACGAGGTCGTCATCCACTGCAACCAGGCCTCCTACGAGGATCCCGAGGTCCACGGCCTCGACCCGCTGGCCGCCCCGTCCCAGCAGATCTGGGGCTATGAGACGACCTGGGGCTCGTTCGCCCAGTTCTGCAAGGTCCAGGCCCAGCAGCTGCTGTCCAAGCCCAAGCACCTGGCCTGGGAGGAGGCGGCCTCCTACGGGCTGACCTACTTCACCGCCTACCGGATGCTGATCGACCGCTGCAAGCTCCAGTCCGGGCACCGGGTCCTGATCTGGGGTGCCGCGGGTGGCCTGGGCGTGTTCGCCACCCAGCTGTGCTCGCTCGCCGGCGCCGACGCGGTCGGCGTCGTGTCCTCAGCCGAGAAGGGCGATCTGATCCGGCAACTCGGCGCCGTCGGTTACATCAACCGCGGCGAGCACGGCGGGATGATGCGCGTGGGCGGTGAGAGCGCCGACGAGGAGAAGGCCCGCTTCAAGGAGTCGCGGCGTTTCTGCAAGGCGGTCGAGGAGAAGCTCGGCGGCCCGCCTGACATCGTCTTCGAGCACGTCGGCAAGGCCACGTTCCCCACGTCGGTCTTGTGCGTCAAGCCGTTTGGCAAGGTCGTGATCTGCGGCGCCACCTCCGGTTATCAGCTGGACTTCGACGTCCGCTATCTGTGGATGCGCCAGAAGGAGATCGTCGGCTCGCATTTCGCCAACGCCTGGGAGGCGATGAAGGCCAACGAGCTCATCGAGGAGTCCAAGATCCGCCCCGTGCTGTGGCAGACCATGGGCTTCGAGGGGGTCGCCGAAGCGCACCAACTCCTGCGCGACAACCGCCATCTCGGAAAAATTGCCATCCTTGTGGGAGCAACCCAAGAGGGCCAGGGCAAGACCGCCGAGGGCCCCGGCGCCATCCGTGCGGAGGTGGGAGCGTAGAAATGGCAGATCTCGTACTGGTCAAGTGGTACGCCACGGTGTTCCGCAAGGATGCCTTTGCGGCGGACGTCGCCCGGGTGGCTCCGCTCGCGCTGCGCTACGGCGCCACGCAGTACTCCGTGCAGGTGGACAATGACGACCGCTACCGGGTCACCCAGTTCACCTGGGTCGCCTCCAAGACCGACTGGTACCGATACTGGGACGGCCCGGAGATGATCGAGTTCCGGGCGCGCAACATGGGCCGCTACCAGGTGCCGATCGCCTATAGCTGGGCGGACGAGATCGCCGCCGGCGCCCTCGGCCCGGAAGTCCCGACGGCCGAGCCCAACGGTGCCCCCGAGGGCTCTCCGGCGCCGGCCCCCGCCGCGCCGCAGGCCGCCTAGCCGCTGTCGTCCACGCGCACGGCAACCTCCAGCCAGAACCGCTGATCGGGGTCGTCCAGCGCGTCGCCGAACAACTCGCGCAGCCGCCCCACGCGGTAGCGCGCTGTCTGGGGGTGGATGCCGAGGCGCTCGGCCACGGTGCCCAACCGCCCCTGCTCGGCCAGCCATACCTCGAGCGTCTCGCGCAGGCGCTTGCGCGACCCCGGCGAGAGGTCGCGGAACGGTGACAGCCAATCGGCGGCCAGCTCGTCGGCCAGCCCGGGATCTGAGTGCAGGAGCAGCCGCCCGGCGTACTCGCGGGCATTGATCAGCTCGCCGTCGCGGGTGACCAGCTCCAGCGCGGCCTGGGCGCGCGCGAAGCTGGTCCGCGCCTGGGACCAGTCGACGGTCGAGCCCAGCCCCCCGCGCGCGCCGACGGCCGCGATCGCCTGTTCGATGGCCGCGCGCTGCCCGGGCCCGTCGGGGTCTGAGACGACCGCGCACATGAGCTCGCCGATCGCCTCGCGAATCGTTCCCGCGGGCAGGTGCGATGCGGCGGCCTCGCGGCTGGGGCCGCTGATCGCGACCACCGCCAGGCTCCGGGGCAGCGGCCAGCCGGCGTCGGCGGCGGCGCGTTCGACGGCGTCGGGCTCGGCCGGGGTCTCGCGCACCAGCATGCGGACGAGCCGGCGCCGGCGCAGCTGCGCTTCGCCCGCCGCGGCCGACTGTTCGAGCGCATAGCCCTCGGCGGACTCCGCGGAGAGGACATCGATGTAGGCGAAGATCGACTCGGCCAGCAGATACAGGGTGTCGGGCGCCAGCCCGGCCTCGACGCCGAGCGCGGCGAAGCGCCGCCACGCCACGCGCGCCCCGATCCGGTAGGCGCTCAGCAGCGATTCGAGGCTGCGCCCCGCACGCATCTCGCCCTGGCCGAGAGCTCGGTAGACGTCCAGCCGGTCGACGGTACCGCCCGCCTCGATCTCCTCCAGCAGGTGCTTGAGGGCCTCCTGGACCCCGATTCGCAGGCCGTCTCCGAAGGGCCCTTCCAGGGGCCTGGCGTACGCCGGGATCGTCGCGACGGCCTCCATCATCTCGTGCGCGACGTCGTCCAGCGCCGGCCGGAGGACCCCTACGACCTCGGGCGGCAGCTCATGCCAGGGCTGATCGGCCAAAATTCATACCTTCACTCTAAGATCTGAGGCAGTAATCATGCCCGGCGCAAGAGAAATTTGCGTTGAAGGCACGTAACGTGTGACCTTAGGTGTCCCGAATCCACAAAATAGGGAATTTGGTCGGAGTGGCGGTGCCGCCGCTCTGCGTCCTGGTGGCCATCGTCCTTCTCTGGAACCGCGCGGTCGGTCCGCTCGAGCTGAGCTTGATGGCAGGCCTGTATCTCATCACGGCGCTGGGGATCACGCTCGGCTTCCACCGCATGTTCACGCACCGGGCATTCGCGGCCTCCCGGCCGTTCCGGGCGGTCATTGCGGTCCTGGGCTCGATGGCCGTCGAGGGCTCGGTCATCACATGGGTGGCCGACCATCGCAAGCACCACGCCTTCACCGACATCGAGGGCGACCCCCATTCCCCGCACCTCGCGGGCCCCGGCCTGGTCGGCGCCGTCAAGGGGCTCTGGCATGCCCATATCGGGTGGCTGTTCGAGACCGTCGGCACCGCTGATCGGGAGCGCTTTGCGCCCGATCTGGTCAAGGACCGGTCGCTGCAGGTCGTCGACAAGCTGTTCTTCCTGTGGGTGTCCCTCGGGCTGGTCATCCCCTTCGCGCTGGGATGGATCATCGGCGGCGGCGTGGGCACAGCGCTCACCGCGCTGCTGTGGGGCGGGCTGGTGCGTGTGTTCCTGCTGCACCACGTGACCTGGTCGATCAACTCGGTCTGTCACTTCTTCGGGCGCAAGCGCTTTGACATCCAGGACGAGAGCCGCAACGTGTTCTGGCTGGCCCCGTTCTCGATGGGCGAGGCCTGGCACCACAACCACCACGCGTTCCCCACCTCCGCGTTCCACGGGCTGCGCTTCTGGGAGCGCATCGCCGACCCCACGGGACTGGTCATCGCGCTGCTGGAGAAGCTGGGGCTCGTGTGGGACGTCGTGCGGGTCAGCCCCGATCGCCAGGCAGCCAAGGCGCTGCCGTCCGCGCGGGGCTCAAAGACGTTGCCCGCCTCCGGCGCCTGATCTCACACTCTCGCCCCCCGCGGCGTTCCATCTCAGGTAACGACTGAGAGGAGCCGGCATGGCCACCGTGGCTGCCGATGTGATGACCGACGTGCGCGAGCGCGTCGACGGACTGGACTGGAGCCGACTGGACGCCGCCCTTGACGACGTGGGGCACGCCGTCACCCCTGTCCTGCTGAACCCCGACGAGTGCGCCGAGCTGTCTGACCTGTTCGACGGCGGTCAGTTTCGCTCGACCATCGACATGGCCCGCCACCGCTTTGGCGACGGCCGCTACCGCTATTTCGACCACCCGCTGCCCGAGCTGATCGCCGGCCTGCGCGTGTCCTTCTACCCGCACCTCGCGTCGGTGGCCAACCGCTGGAGCGAGCGCCTGCGTGGGGACACGCCCACCTTCCCGATCGCGCACGAGGAGCTGCTGGAGCGCTGCCGCCAGGCCGGGCAGACGCGCCCCACGCCGCTCATCCTGCGCTACGGGCCCGGCGACTGGAACGCGCTGCACCAGGACCTCTACGGCGCGGTCTTCTTCCCCTTCCAGATCCTCACCGTCCTCTCGCGGCGCGGCGCGGACTATGAGGGCGGAGAGTTTGTTCTGATGGAGCAGCGCCCGCGCGCTCAGAGCCGCGCCCATGTGCTGACCCCGCCGCAGGGGGCCTTCGTCATCTTCCCCACCCGTGAGCGCCCCGCGCAGGGCCGCAACGGCTATCACCGCATCGGTATGCGCCACGGCGTCTCGACCGTGACCGCCGGGAGCCGCACCGCGCTGGGGGTGATCTTCCATGATGCCCGCTGAGCTGCTGCGCCCCGCCGTCACCGCGTGGACCGTGTACGAGAGTCCCCTCGGGCACCTGACGCTGCTCGGCGACGGCGACGGGCTGCGCGCGATGTATTTCCCCGGCCGTAGCGGCCCCCTGGACGAGGCCATCCGTGACCCCGAGCCGTTTGACGAGGCGATGACCCAGCTCGGCGAGTACTTCGCGGGAGAGCGCCGGCGCTTCGAGCTGGCCCTGGCCCTGGAGGGCACGCCGTTTCAGCGGCGCGTCTGGGCGGCGCTGGCGGAGATCCCCTACGGGCACACCCGGAGCTACGGTGAGCTCGCCGAGGAGATCGGCCGGCCCGATCGTGTGCGCGCAGTGGGCGCGGCCGTTGGCCGGACCCCGGTGCCGATCATCGTCCCCTGCCACCGCGTGATCGGGGCCGACGGCAGTCTCACCGGCTACGGCGGCGGCCTGCAGCGCAAGCAGGCCCTGCTCGATCTCGAAGCACAGGCACGCGGCGGTGCGGTGCCGGCGCCGGTGTGGGCGGGCCGTCAGCTGTCGCTGCTGGGCTAGGCGGGGTCGCTGCCGGCCTGACCGGGATCCGCGGTCAGGCGGATTCGAGGGGCCCCATGGTGAGGCCCGCGTCGTCGAGGGCCACCCAGTAGCCCTCGGCATCCTCGCGCGGGCCGCTCCACACGATGGCGCAGCCCTCGTTGTGGATCCGATCGGCGATGCGGTACCCGTCGGCCAGCGTCACGCCGGGGACGACGCTGCACAGCGTCTCCGCCACGTGATCGAACGTATTGAACTCGTCGTTGAGGACCACCACGCGCCACAGGCCGCCAAGGCCACTTCCAGGCAAGCCGGTGCGCGGCAGCTCCACTGCTATGGACATCGGTGAGGCAGGATAGCGTTACAACGCGGCCGCGGCGAGTCTAGTTTTGCTCAGACTTCTTGGTCCAGTACCGGTCATATCCGGCGAATAGCTGCTCAAGGGGAGCGGCCTGTTCGAAGGTCGCGGCCTGCTCGAGGCTGCCGTTGCGCTGGATCTCCGCCTGGACGTCCGACACGAACACGTCGTGCCCGGCGTCACGCGCGAGCGCCGACCATCGGTCGAGCCTGCCACCGAGCTCGTCGAGCTGGCGATCGACGTCGTCACTTGACCCGAAGTGGGTCATGGCCAGCCGCTGCGGTCGCCAGCCGCGGACGAGCGCGATCGACTCGTGCCAGGCCTCGACGTCGACGTCGGGCGGCGGCGTCGGCGGGATCGTCATCGACTCGGGCCGGATCCGCACGCCGCCCACGTCGCCCACGAACGCGGTCCCGTCATGCAGATAGGAGACGTGGTGAGAGGCGTGGCCCGGCGTGTACGCAACCTTGTAGGCGCCGTCGCGGATCGTCTCGCCGCCGCTGAGGATCTCGAGGTTCTCCTCGGGTACCGGCAGCATCTCTCCCCACAGCCGCTCCATGTCGTCGCCGTAGAGCCGCCTGGCGCTGTTGTAGAGCCGCTCCGGGTCCATCATGTGCTTGGCGCCGCGCTCGTGCACGTAGACGCGCAGATCCGGCCAGCGCTCCACCAGCGACCCCGACGCCCCCGCGTGGTCGAAATGGATGTGGGTGAGCAGGAGCGCCGACGGTCGCTCGTCGCCCAGCGCCTCGAGCAGCACCGGCAGGCATGAGCTCGGTCCCGGGTCGACGAGGACGTCACCCACCTGCCAGCACCCGATCACGCGGGCGCGGCCCAGGTGCATGAGATCGATCACGCGCACGGCGGGGAGCGAGCGACGGCTACTGGTTGGCGCGGCGGTTGGCGGCCTGCGAGGCCGGCGGGATCACGGCGGTGTCGTCGTCGTCCGTGGAGCCACCGGCGGCCGGGGGCTCGTCGGCGGCGGACTGCTCGCCGGCGGGCTCGTCGCCCCCGGCGTCCAGCGGGCGGAAGGCCACGGTGCGCTCGACCTCGCTGCGGTCGTCCGGCCCGTCGGCGATCTCGGTCGCATCCTCGGACGCCGGCGTGCCCTCGGGGTCGTCCTCGTCGTGCCCGCCCTCGTACTCGCCCTCGGCGTCGAAGTCGTCCTCGTCGGCCTCGGCATAGGCCTCGCGCTCGTCGGCGGGGTCGAAGGCGGCCACAGCGGTCTCGGCCTCGCCTGTTGGCGCAGCCTCGGCGGCGGCATCGGCGGCGTCGGCCGGGAAGCGCTCCGCGGCGGTCCTGGCCAGCCCCAGAAGCTGGGCGGCGAGGTCCTCCGCGTCGGCGACGATCCGCTGGCGCTCCAGCCAGATCCGGTCGGTATCGGCGTCCAGGTCTCTGACGTGCTGCTCGGCCGTGTTGGTGATCAGCGCCGCCTCCTGTCGCGCCTGCTCGAGCCGGTCCTCGGCCTCGCTGCGTGACTGGGCCGTGATCTGCTCGGCGGTCTCATGGGCGCGCTGCAGGATCCCCGAGATCTGCTCGCCGACCCGCTCCAGTGCGCGCCGCACCGCGGCCTCGGGCGACCGCGTCGCCTGCAGCTCGGCCACCAGCTGCCGGGTCTGCTGGACGTACGCGTCCACTGCCATGCGGTCATAGCCGCGCAGCGCCGTGGGGAAGTCGGCGTCGACGATCGCGAGCGGATCCGGCGGAAGGGACGCGAGGGGCCGGGTGATCTCCGCAAGGATCGCGTGCTCTGTCGCGGCTGAGCTCTGATCTGGCATCGGTGATCTGTGGCCATTGTCGCACGTCGCACGGCTGCCCCAGCCATACAATGCACCGAATGGCGGACACACCTTCCGCGCGCCTTCCAGAGCGCGATCGCCCCTGGATGATGCGCACATATGCAGGGCATTCGGACGCGCGGCGCTCCAACGAGCTCTACCGGCGCAACCTCGAGAAGGGCCAGACGGGTCTCTCGATCGCCTTTGACCTGCCGACTCAGACCGGCTATGACCCCGACCACGAGCTGGCCCGTGGCGAGGTCGGCAAGGTGGGTGTCTCCATCGCGCACGAGGGCGACATGCGGACCCTGCTCGAGGACATCCCGCTGGACCAGATGAACACGTCGATGACGATCAACGCCACCGCCGCCTGGCTGCTGGCGCTCTACATCGTCGCCGCCGAGGAGCAGGAGGTTCCGGAAGCACAGCTCCAGGGCACGACCCAGAACGACATCCTCAAGGAGTACCTGAGCCGCGGCACCTACTCCTTCCCGCCCGGCCCGTCGATGCGCCTGATCGCGGACACGATCGCCTACACGGTGCAGCACGTCCCCAAGTGGAACCCGATCAACATCTGCTCCTATCACCTCCAGGAGGCCGGGGCCACGCCCGTCCAGGAGATCGCCTACGCCATGAGCAACGCGATCGCCGTGCTCGACGCCGTGCGCGAGCGAGTCTCCGAGGACCTCATGCCCAACGTGTTCGGCCGGATCTCGTTCTTCGTCAACGCGGGCGTGCGCTTCGTCGAGGAGCACGCCAAGCTGCGCGCGATGTCCCAGCTGTGGGACGAGCTGGGCCGCACCCGCTACGACGTCCAGGACGACCGCCACCGCCGCTTCCGCTACGGCGTGCAGGTCAACTCGCTGGGGCTGACCGAGGCCCAGCCTGAGAACAACGTCTACCGGATCGCCCTGGAGGCGCTCGCCGTCACCCTCGGCCGCGACGCCCGCGCCCGGGCCATTCAGCTCCCGGCCTGGAACGAGGCCCTCGGCCTCCCCCGCCCCTGGGATCAGCAGTGGTCGCTGCGCCTGCAGCAGATCCTGGCCTACGAGACCGACCTGCTGGAGTACCCCGACATCTTCGAGGGCTCGATCGTGATGGAGGGCCTGGTCGCAGAGCTGGTCAAGGGCGCGCGCGAGGAGATGGGGCGCGTGGCCGAGCTGGGTGGCGCCGTCAAGGCCGTGGACTACATGAAGTCCGCGCTCGTCGAGTCTCACCGCGAGCGCTGGCGCAGGATCGAATCCGGGCAGCTCACCGTCGTGGGCATGAACCGCTTTCAGTCCACCGAACCCTCGCCGCTCACCGCCGACGCCGACGGCGGCATCCTGGTCGTCGACCCCCAGGTGGAGGCCGAGCAGCGCGCCGCGCTGGATGCGTGGCGTGCCCAGCGTGACTCCGCCGCCGCGGACGCGGCGCGCTCCGAGCTCGCGCGCGTGGCCCGCGACGATTCCGAGAACATCATGCCCGCCACGATCGCCGCCGCCCGCGCCGGCGTGACCACCGGCGAGTGGGCCCAGACGCTGCGCGACGTGTTCGGCGAGTACCGCGCCCCCACCGGTGTGGGCGACGCGGTTGCGGCGCCGAGCGAGAGCCTCGCCGAGGTGCGCGACGAGGTGGAGCGCCTGAGCGAGGCGCTCGGCCGCCGGCTGAAGTTCCTGGTCGGCAAGCCCGGCCTCGACGGCCACTCCAACGGCGCCGAGCAGATCGCCGTGCGCGCCCGCGACGCCGGCATGGACGTCGTCTACGAGGGCATCCGCCTCACCCCGTCGCAGATCGCGAGCTCGGCCGCCCAGGAGGGCGTGCACGTGATCGGCCTCTCGATTCTGTCGGGCTCACATGCCGAGCTCATCCCCTCGGTGCTCGACGCACTCGCCGAGGCCGGCGTGGAGAACGTCCCGGTGATCGTCGGCGGCATCATCCCCGAGGCCGACGCGGCCGTGCTGCGCCAGGCCGGCGTGGCCGCCGTGTACACCCCCAAGGACTGGGATCTGAACGGGATGATGCGCGACATCGTGTCGCTGGTGGCCGAACGCAACGGCGCCGACACCGCCGCTCCCGCTTGAGTCCCGGAGCGCCCGACGGCCGACAACTCGGGGCCCAGCTGCGCGAGGGGGACCTGCGCGCCGCTGCGGCGGTGCTGAACCTGGTCGAGAGCCGGAGCGCCGAGGCCCGCGCGCAGACCGAGGCGCTGCTGACCGCGGTCTCCCCGGCCGCGCTCGGCGGCGAGGCGCCCGGGTCCATCGTGGGCGTGACGGGCCCGCCGGGAGTCGGCAAGTCCTCGCTGCTGTCGCGACTGGTGGCGGCCTGGCGGGGGTTGGGTCGGTCGGTGGCGGTCCTGGCGGTGGATCCGACCTCGCGGCGGTCGGGGGGCTCGCTGCTCGGCGACCGCGCGCGGATCGAGCGCGACCCCGCAGACCACGCCGTCTTCATCCGCTCCACGGCGGCCGGCGACCGCCTCGGCGGCCTCGCCCCCGCCACCCGCGCTGCCGCCAGTGCGCTGGCCTGCGCGTTTGACGTTGTCGTGATCGAGACCGTCGGCGTCGGCCAGTCCGAGACCGAGGTCGCCGATGTCGCCGACACCGTGGCCGTCGTGGTGCAGCCCGGGTCTGGCGACGTCCTGCAGTTCCTGAAGTCCGGGATCATGGAGATCCCCGACGTGTTGGTGGTGACCAAGGCCGACCTCGGCCAGGTGGCCGTCCGGGCGCGAGCGGATCTCGAGGCGGCGCTGCACGCCCTCGACTCCGCCTCGGCGGTCCTGTCGGTGTCCTCGGTGGCGCCGCCCGCGGGGATCGAGGAGCTGATCGCGGCGCTCGACGCCCACCGCGCGGGCCTGGACCTCCAGGCGCGGCGCGTGCGCAGCCGGCGCATGCACGCGCTGGCCGACTACGCCGCCGAGTACGGCGACCGCGGCCTGCGCGCCGTGGGCGGCCGCCGCGAGGCCGAGAAATGGCTCGCACAACAGGATGGTGGCCTCGACGTGGCGGCCTTGCGTCACGCTTTGGAGGCGAAGGCGCGTTCATGACCACCACACCCACTCCCCGCATCGTCCTGCCCGTCGAGTCCCTGGTCGATGGTGCGACCGCGCTGCGCCCGTGGCGCGATGACGACCTCCCGGAGTTGGTGGAGGCCTGCCGCGATCAGGAGATCGTGCGCTGGACCAGCGTGCCCCCCGCGTACACCGAGGCCGACGCGCGCAACTACCTGCGCCAGCGCTACGACGCCGCGTTCGCCGGGCTCACCGCGCCGTTCGCGGTGATCCACGCCTCCGAGGGCCGGCTGCTGGGGTCGATCTCACTGCTGCGCTTCGCCTGGGCCCACGCCCGAGGCGAGGTCGGCTACTGGCTGGCGTCGTGGGCGCGCGGCCACGGTCACGCCACCCGGGCGGTCCGCCTCATCTGCGCGTGGGGCTTCAGCGCGCTGCGCCTGGAGCGGATCGACCTGATGGCCGCGACCGGCAACCCGGCCTCCCAGAGCGTCGCCGAGCGCGCCGGCTTCACTCGCGAGGCGGTCCTGCGCTCCTACATGCGCGGCGCGTTCGAGCGCCAGGACATGGTGATGTTCGGCCTGCTCCGCGGCGAGCTGGACTGACCCTCGCCCCGAGGGACCGCCCACCCTCGCCCCGAGGGACCGCGCACCCTCGCCCCGAGGGACCGCGCACCCTCGCCCCGACTGGAGAGATCGATCTAGCGAGGCGAGGCCAGCGAGGCCAGCCGCCAACCGTTGCTGGTGTTGGTCAGCTGCACGGACTCGATCGACGAGGGCTGGCCCTTGGCGCGCGCCAGCACCACCGCCGACGCCGACGCCCCCTTCACGTGGACCTTGGAGACGCTGAGGCTGGGATCGGAGACGCTGGTGACGAACATCTTCATCGCCTGCTGGCAGCTGAGCCCGGCGGCGTTGAGATGCCCCACGAGGTCGGGAGCCAGAACCTGGCTGCACAGGGTGCCCGTATCGCGCACGGCGACCGCATGGGCAAACTGCTCGAGCTTTGCCTGAACCTGGTCCGATGCACTGGCGCCACAACCGCTCAATGCGTATGCAACGCCTAGGAGCGCGAGCGCGTGACCCGGTTTCATCGCGGCAAAGCTACCCTTAACCTGTGATTTCACAACCGCGGCGCGAGGGACTCGCGCACGACAGGGAGCAACTGCGCGACGGCCACGGGCGCGAAATCGGAGATCTCCGAGTCTCCGTCACCGACCGCTGCAACTTCCGCTGCCAGTACTGCATGCCGGCGGAGGGCCTGCCCTGGCTCGAGCGCACAGAGATCCTCACCTTCGAGGAGATCGCCCGCCTGGTGGCCCTGTTCGCCGAGATGGGGGTCGGCGACGTCCGGCTCACCGGCGGCGAGCCCCTGGTCCGCCGTGAGTTCCCGGTGCTGGCCGAGATGATCGCCTCGATCGACGGGGTCCACGACCTCTCACTCACCACCAACGGCTTCCTGCTGGCGCGCGACGCCGAGAAGCTGGTGCGCGCCGGGGTCAACCGCTTCAACGTCTCGGTGGACTCGCTGCAGCGCGACCGCTTCTACGAGCTCACCCGCCGCGACGCGCTGGACGCCGTCCTGCGCGGGCTCGAGATCCTGGCGGCCTTCCCCGAGGCCCACCCGATCAAGATCAACGCCGTGGCGATCCGGGGCTTCACCGAAGAGGAGGTCCTCCCCTTCGCCAAGCTGGCGCGCGAGACGCCCTACGAGGTCCGCTTCATCGAGTTCATGCCGCTGGACGCCGACCACGCGTGGGACCGCAGCAAGGTGCTCACCGGGGTCGAGATCCGCGACGCGATCCGCGCCGTGTACCCCCTCGAGCCCGAGCCCCGCGAGCCGAGCTCCACCTCCAACGTGTACCGCTTCGCCGACAGCCCCGGCCGCATCGGGTTCATCAACCCCGTGTCCGAGCCGTTCTGCGCCGACTGCAACCGCGTGCGGCTGACCGCCGACGGGCGCCTGCGGACCTGCCTGTTCTCCTTGAACGAGACCGACCTGCGCGAGCCGCTGCGCGCCGGCGCGTCCGACGACGAGGTCGAGGAGATCATCCGCGCCGCCGTGTGGCGCAAGGAGCTCAAGCACCACGTGGGCGAGCCGGGCTTCATCCAGCCCGCCCGCAGCATGTCCGCCATAGGGGGGTGAAAACCCCCGCGCTGCAGGCTCTCTCTAGTAGAGAGCCGTGCGAGAAAAAGGCGCGATACATGCCCAAATATCGCGGCTGGCGGATCGCCAGTTCGGTTACGTCACCCGCAGGCAGCTGTTGGATCTCGGCGTCCCCCGGCGCACGATCACATCGTGGGCCGATAACGACCGGCTGATCCGGGTCTACGCCGGCGTCTACGCCGTCGGTCACGCCCAGCAGAGCCCCACCGCGTTGGCCATGGCAGCGGTTCTGGCCTGCGGCGACGCCGCCTTCCTCAGCCATTACTCCGCGGCGGCCCTCTGGGACGTCTGGAGGTGGCCGAGGATCCCGGAGGTCACGTGTCCACGGGAGAAGCGCCGGCCGGGGATCCACACCCACCGCACCCAGACCCTCACCCGCAGGGACGTCCGCCGCCATCGCAACATCCGCGTCACCAGCCCCTCCCGCACGATCCTCGACATCCAGGACCGCCTCACCGACCGGCAGCTCACCCGTGCCGTCAACGAGCTGCGCTTCCAGGACCACCTGCGCGACACCGAGCTCCGGCGCCTCCTCGCCGCCTCGGCCCGGATCGCCGGCCTCATCGACCCGACCCAGAACCCGACGCGCTCGGGCAACGAGGATGACTTCGTGACCTTCTGCAAGACGCACGGCCTCCCGATCCCCCGGACCAACGTCATGCTGTTCGGCAAGGAGGTCGACGCGCTCTTCGAGGAGGAGAAGGTCATCGTCGAGATCGACACCTGGGGCACCCACAACAGCCACGAGAGCTTCCAGTCAGACCGCAAGCGCGACGCTGTCGCGGCCGAGCACGGGTTTCTCACCGTCCGCCTCATCTCTGACCTCCTCAGAGCCGACCCGACAGGCGAGGCTGCGAGCCTCCTCCGCACCCTGGCCAACCGCCGGCCGCCCACCAGTTCATAAAGACGCAACGTTCATCGGCCATCATCGGACCGGACCATGGTCCTTCTCCTGCTCTTCGCCTTCGTCGCGGGCGCCGGCACCGCGATCACGCCCTGCGTGCTGCCGGTCCTCCCCGCGCTGCTCTCGGCCAGCGCCGCCGGGGGCCGCCGCCGCCCGCTGGGCATCGTGCTGGGCCTGGCGGTGACCTTCACCATCGCCATCGTCGCGCTGGCGCAGCTGGTCAAGGGGGTCGGGCTCGCCGCCGGCGCGGCCCGGACGCTGGCGATCATCGTCCTGCTCGGGTTCGGCGCCGTCCTGCTCATCCCCGAGCTGGCCGAGCGCGTTCAGGTCCCGCTGTCCCGCCTGGCTCGCTTCGGACCGAAGACCCGTGGCGATGGCTTCCTCACAGGGCTCGCCGTGGGCGGCGCGCTGGGCTTCGTCTGCGCCCCGTGCGCGGGGCCGATCCTGGCCGCCGTCACCTCGGTGAGCGCGTCGAGCGGCGCCACCACCGAGGTCGTGGCCGTCGCGCTGGCCTACGCGGCGGGGCTGAGCGCGGTGATGCTCCTCTACGCCCTGGGCGGCCGGGCCGTCCTTGACCGGGTCCGCAGGCACGCCCGCGGCCACATCGTCGAGCGCACGCTCGGAGCCGTCCTGCTCATCACCGGCGTGGTCATGCTGACCAACCTCGACGTCCGCTTCGAGGAGGCGCTGGCCAAGGACACGAGCCTGCCGGCGTTCCTCGTCGACCCCACCCGCTCGCTGGAGAACTCCAACGCCGTCCAGAACCGCCTCGCCCAGCTGCGGCCGGCCTCCAGGTTCGCGCAACGACAGCAGGAGGCGTCGCTGAACCCGATGCCCAAGAACCAGCCGCAGGTCGGCGTCGCCATCCCCGGCGTCAAGACCCCGTCGCTGCCCAAGCTCGGCCAGGCCCCGGACTTCACCGACAACCAGCGCTGGTTCAACACCCCCGGCAACCAGCCGCTCACGCTCCAGGGCCTCAAGGGCCACGTCGTGCTCGTGGACTTCTGGACCTACACCTGCATCAACTGCATCCGCACCCTGCCCTTCCTCAAGGGCCTGTACGCCCACTACCACCGCTATGGCCTGGACGTCGTCGGCGTCGAGACCCCGGAGTTCACCTTCGAGCAGGAGGCCTCCAACGTCCAGCAGGCCATCAACTCCGAGGGCCTGCGTTACCCCGTCGTCCAGGACAACCGCTACGGAACCTGGAACGCGTACCAGAACCAGTATTGGCCGGCCGAGTACCTCATCGATTCCAGCGGGCAGGTCCGCCACACCCAGTTCGGCGAGGGCGACTACAAGCAGGACGAGGCGGCGGTGCGCGAGCTGCTCTATGAGGCCGGCGCGCACAACCTGCCGGCGCCGATGACCGCCACCGCGATCATGCCGTCCACGCACCTGGGCACGCCGGAGACCTATCTCAACCCGCAACGCGACGAGGGATTCGCGCAGCAACTGCAACGCGGCACCCACTTCTACGCGGGCGTGGACGCCCCGATCCTCAACGAGTTCGGGCTGCACGGCACGTGGACCGCCACCCAGGAGTCCGTGACCCCGGCCGAGCCCGGGGCGTCGATCACCGGCCGCTTTCAGGCCGCCCACGTCTACCTGGTGATGACCTCCAACGACAACAAGCCGCGCACCGCCCGCGTGCTGGTCAACGGCAAGCCGATTCCCGCGTCCGAAGCCGGCTCAGACGTCCATAACGGGCTCGTGACCGTGCGGGGGCAGCGGCTCTATTCGCTGATCTCCCTGTCGACCGATCAGCAACAGACGTTCACCGTTCAGATCCCGCCGGGCGTCAGCGCCTACGACTTCACCTTCGGCTGAGGCCGGCACGCCGGGGAGCTCGTGACATCCGCCACGACCTCCGCTCACACCAAACGTCTCCCCCCGGCGTCCTATCATGGAATTGATGGAGGGCTCGACAGAGGTCCGCAGTTGGTTGCGCTGTTACCGCTGCTGGTCTCAGAACCTTGAGGTGCAGGTCCACTACGAGGGCATCCATCGCATCGACCCGGAGACCGGGGAGCGCGGCGAAGTCGTCGACGAGATGCAGGAGGCCGTGGTCCAATGCCTTGACTGCATGCACGACCAGCCCCACCTCGGCTTCCACAACGGCCGGGTGGAGCCCATCGAGGACCGCTGGGAGCGGATGATCGCCGGAACGCCGTGGGTGGCGTCGTGCAACGTCACCGTCGACGCCGACGACGTCGAGACGTGCTCGGGGCCCGAAGCGGGCGACGCGCTCTCCTACGCCGCCTTCGGCGACCACGGAACCCGGGAGTTCTTCACCCACGTCCGCTACCACAAGCACGACGAGGACCGCATCGTCGTGCACCTGCTCGTCGAGCTCTACTCCAGGTCCGCCGAAGAGGCGACCGAGGTGCTCGAGGAAGCCGCCCGCGGAAAGCTGGCGATCACGTCGCTGGCCGAGGAGTCCCGCCCGCCCGCCTCGACGGGCGACGATCCCCACTGAAGCGCCGGCGCACGCGCCGACGGCGCACCCGCGGCACGT
Source organism: uncultured Actinomycetota bacterium (assembly GCA_963708835.1). Lineage (GTDB taxonomy): Bacteria > Actinomycetota > Thermoleophilia > Solirubrobacterales > Solirubrobacteraceae > Palsa-465. Next base: position 198,272 of record CAVPUB010000008.1, read on the forward strand.
CGCCGCGACATCCAGGCCCACGCCTCGACGACGATCACCGCCGCGGCCACCGGCACCGTCGCGGGCAGCTCGTTGAGGACGAAGAACAGCAGGTCGAACAGCCCGGCCAGGAACAGGGTCAGCAGCGCCACCGGCCACTGACGCCGCCCTTCCCGGGCCAGGACCGCTCCCAGCAGCCCGGCCACGAACAGGTCGCCGTAGCCGAAGAGCACGCTGCCGAACTGCTCACTCTGCAGCTGGGGTAGGTGCAACCCGCTGTGGGGCAGCGGCGCGGCCACGGTCAGCGTCGCGTTGGGCGTCTGCAGCAGATCGGAGCCCACCAGCCACACGTCGGCGGCGCACATGGCCAGGATCCCCAGCTTCAGCCACTTCGGCGGAGTGACCGCGCCCAGCAGCCACCCCAGGGTGACGCAGCTCAGGGCCGACAGCAGGGTCGCCGCCCCCTGCCCCCACAGCGTCGACTTCGAGGCCCACGCCACCACGAACAACGGCACCGCCAAGAAAGACAGCCACCACCGCCCTCCGTGCGCCGCCCACCCCAAAGCAATGGCTGCCAACAGCGGGACCGCCACCAACGCAAGCCAAGTCAATCCAGTCGCGGTGCCGGACATGAAGCGGATGGCGAAGATCACCCCGATGATCGAGGCGATCGGGATCAGCGCCCACGCCGGGCCCGACAGCCGCCGGATCCAGGCAATCTCCGGCGGGCGGCGCGGCGCGGCCACCACTCCGGCCTGCACGGCGAGCATCACCGCGTCCGACGGAATGAAGGCGAGCGCCATGCCTCCAGGGTACGCAGCGCGCACCCGCGGAAGCGAAGGGTTTACAAAGAAGTTGCTAGGCGTCCAGGCGCTGCTCGAGCGCGCGCAGCTGCTCGGCCAGCTCAGACGGGAGCTTTGAGCCGAAGGCCGCGTAGTGCTCCTTCATCTGCGGCAGCTGGGCGGTCCACCCCTCGTGGTCGACCTCGAGCAGCTTGGCCATCGTCTCGGGCGACACGTCCAGGCCCTCGGTGTCGATGCCGCCCTCGCCGGTCGGCGGGACCAGCCCGATGGCGGTCTCCTCGGCCTTGGCCTCGCCGGTCAGCCGGCCGAAGATCCACGCCAGGACGCGGGAGTTCTCACCGAAACCGGGCCACATGAACTTGCCGTTGTCGTCCTTGCGGAACCAGTTGACGTAGAACACGCGCGGCATCTGCGCGCCGTCGCGTTTGGCCACCTTCAGCCAGTGGCCGAAGTAGTCGCCCATGTGGTAGCCGCAGAAGGGCAGCATCGCCATCGGATCGAAGCGCAGCTTGCCGACCTCGCCCGCCTGGGCCACGGTCGTCTCCGAGGACATGATCGAGCCGATGAAGGTGCCGTGCTCCCAGTCGCGGGCCTCGTGCACCAGCGGCACCACGGTGGCGCGGCGGCCGCCGAACATGATCGCGGAGATCGGAACGCCCTTGGGGTCCTCCCACTCCTCGGCCATCGACGGGGCCTGCGCGCAGGGGACGGTGAAGCGGGCGTTGGGGTGCGCGGCGGGCGTCTCTGACTCGGGGGTCCACTCGTTGCCGCGCCAGTCGATGGCGTGCTCCGGCGGCTCGCCGGTCATGCCCTCCCACCAGATGTCGCCGTCGTCGGTCTTGGCGCAGTTGGTGAAGACCGTGTTGCGGCCAACCATGTCGATGGCGTTGGGGTTGGTGCGCGCGCCCGTGCCGGGCGCGACGCCGAAGAAGCCGGCCTCCGGATTGACGGCGTAGAGCTGGCCGTCGGAGCCGAACTTCATCCAGGCGATGTCGTCGCCGATCGTCTCCACCTTCCACCCGGGCAGGGTGGGGATGACCATCGCCAGGTTGGTCTTGCCGCAGGCGCTGGGGAACGCGCCGGCGATGTACTTGACCTCACCGTCCGGAGAGGTGACCTTGAGGATGAGCATGTGCTCGGCCATCCAACCCTCGTCGCGCGCCATCACCGAGGCGATCCGCAGCGCGAAGCACTTCTTGCCCAGCAGGGCGTTGCCGCCGTACCCCGATCCGAAGGACCAGATCTCCCGCGTCTCCGGGTAGTGGACGATGTACTTGTTGTCTCCGTTACAGGGCCACGGCACGTCCTCGGCCCCGTCGAGCAGCGGCGCGCCCACCGAGTGCACGCAGGGCACGAAGTCGCCCTCGGCGCCCAGCACGTCGAGCGCGGGCTGGCCCATGCGGGTCATGATCCGCATCGAAGCCACCACGTAGGGCGAGTCGGTGACCTGGACGCCGATGTAGGAGATGGGCGAGCCCAGAGGGCCCATGGAGAACGGGACCACGTACATCGTGCGACCGCGCATCGACCCCTTGAACAGCCCATCCAGGAGCTCGCGCATCTCGGCCGGTTCGCGCCAGTTGTTGTTGGGGCCGGCGTCTGACTCGCGCTCGGAGCAGATGAACGTCCGGTCCTCCACCCGCGCGACGTCGGCGGGGTCAGACAGGGCCAGGTAGGAGCCCGGCCGCTTGGCCTCCGACAGCCGCTCGAAGGTCCCCGCATCGATCAGGATCTCGGCCAGGAGGTCGTACTCCTCGGCCGAGCCGTCGCACCAATGGATGTCGTCGGGCTGGGTCAGTCCCGCGATCTCCTCTACCCACGCTTGCAGACCGGTGTGCTCCGTCGTTGCCTGGCGCTTCGGTGCGGTGTGGGCCATGGGTCGGGACTACTCCTTAAATGAAAAATGGCGGTGGCCTGCGGAAGGCTACCCGGGCGGAGCACAAGGTGCTCACAAACTATAAAAATTGCGCCGTATGCAGGCATTTCTGCGGCGCCCATCGCGAACGAACGTTCGCCTGAGGCTCAATAAACGAGCGACTACCCCGGCTGCTTGCGCGGAACGAGGACCAGGCGCTTGAACTCGGCGACGAGCACCCCGTCCTGGTTGAGCACCCGAGTGTGGACCCGGACGGTCCCGCGGTCCGGCTTGGACTTGGATTCCTTGACCTCGAGCACCTCGGACTCGCAGTACAGCGTGTCACCGTGAAACACGGGGGCCGGATGACTGAGCTCCTCGGTGGCGAGATTGGCGATCGCCTTGCCGCTGACGTCGGAGACGCTCATCCCCAGCGCCAGTGAATAGACGAGTGGACCCACGACGACGTTGCGGCCCTGCTGGGACTGCTTGGCGTAGACGTCGTTGAGGTGCAATGGGTGGTGGTTCATCGTGATGAGGCAGAACAGGTGATCGTCGGACTCGGTCACCGTCTTGGCGGGCCAGTGCTTGTAGACCGCGCCGACCTCGAACTCCTCCAGGTAGCGGCCATAGGGGTGAGCGCCGCTGGCCTCCCGTGCGGCCTGATCGGTCTCAACTTCGGGCATGGTTCAAAACTCCTGGGTGGGTTCCTGGGAAAACGAGGTGGTCAAGCATGCCACCAGGCTGCCCGGAACGGCACGGTCGCCAACCGCGCAACCTCACCGGCAACCCCACCGGCGGAGCGAGCGCCTGGTCGAGCTTCCTCGTCGCCGCGCTCCCGTGCGACCCGTCCACGCCGTGCCGCGCTGAGGCGCTGCAGGTCCTCGATGACCATGGGGTCGAGACGCTGGACACCGCGCCTCAGGGCACCGGAACGGTGATCAGCGACCCGACGCTGTCGGGCGACACGGTCAGCTGGACCGACGGCGGCGCACCGCGCTCCGCCGCGCTCGGCTGACCCTGCTCACGCCCCCCAAGGGGCCGGGATCCCGCTAGCTTTGGACGCGCCGCACCCCCCGACCAGGAGACCTGACACCGTGCGAAACCCCCGTGACTTCGGCAAGCCGCTGGCCATCGGCGCTCCCGACCCGATCCTCGAGATCCCGTTCAAGCCGTCACGGATGATCCACTTCCTGGACTTCTCCAACGAGAAGATGGTGGCCAAGGTCCCCGACATCGCCCCCACGGTGGACATCCTGCTCGGCAACCTGGAGGACGCGGTGCCCGTCGACCGCAAGGTCGCCGCTCGCGAGGGCCTGGTGCGGGTGGGCAGGGAGATGGAGCTGGGCGAGACCCAGCTGTGGACGCGCGTCAACAGCCTGGAGTCGCCGTGGATCCTGGACGACCTCACCACGCTCGTCTCCGAGATCGGACACAAGCTCGACGTGATCATGGTCCCCAAGGTCGAGGGGCCGTGGGACATCCACTACATCGACCGGCTCCTGGCCCAGCTCGAGGCCAAGGCCGGCCTGGACCGCCCCATCCTCGTGCACGCCCTCCTGGAGACCGGGCTCGGCATGATCAACGTCGAGGCGATCGCCTCGGCCAGCCCGCGGATGCAGGGCATGAGCTTCGGGCCCGCCGACCTCGCCGCCAGCCGCCGCATGAAGACCACCCGGGTCGGCGGCGGCCACCCCGGCTACCGCTCGATCGAGGACCCCAATCCCGATGACCCCGAGGCGCCGCGCGTCAGCGTCCAGCAGGACCCGTGGCACTACTCGATCGCCCGCATGGTCGACGCCTGCACCTCGTCGGGGATCCTTCCCTTCTACGGGCCGTTCGGCGACATCAAGGACGTGCTCGGCTGCGAGACCCAGTTCCGCGCCGCGTTCCTGCTCGGCTGCGTCGGCGCGTGGTCGCTCCACCCCGTCCAGATCGACATCGCCAAGAAGGTGTTCAGCCCGGATCCCGAGGAAGTCCTCTTCGCCAAGAAGGTCCTGGAGGCGATCCCGGACGGCCGCGGCGTGCACATGATCGACGGCAAGATGCAGGACGACGCCACCTGGAAGCAGTGCAAAGTGATGGTCGAACTGGCCGAGATGCTGGCCGAGCGCGACGCCGAGCTGGCCGAGCTCTACGGATTCGCCCGCGCGACAGCGTAGTCTCCCGCTCCATGCGCATCTCGGCCAAAGCAGACTATGCCGTCCGCGCGGTGGTGGAGCTCGCCGCCGCGGAGGGTGAGAAGCCCGTCAAGGCCGAGCGCGTCGCCACCGCCCAGGAGATCCCGCTCAACTTCCTGGAGAACATCCTGGGTGAACTGCGCCACGCCGGCATCGTCCGCAGCCACCGTGGTGCCGAGGGCGGTTTCCGCCTGGCCAAGCCCGCCAACCAGGTGACGGTGGCCGACGTGATCCGTGCCGTGGAGGGCCCTCTGGCCAGCGTCCGGGGCGGCCCGCCCGAGGACGCCAAGTACGGCGGCGCCGCGAGCTTGCTGCCCACGGTGTGGATCGCGGTGCGCGTCAACCTGCGCCGGGTGGTGGAGAACGTGACGATCGCCGACATCGCCAACTCCAAGCTCCCCCGGTCCATCGAGAAACTGACCGAGGACCCGGGGGCCTGGGTCACGCGCTGACCGCGCGAGCGGGCCGCGGAGCGTCAGACGCTGACGGCGCCGGTGCGCTCGGCCAGCGCGGGCCGGTCTGACACCCACGCCTGCCCGACGCCGCGCAGAACCTCGAGCATCGCGGCCGCCGCCGGCGAACGGTAGCCCGAGGGCAGGATCACGCTGATCGGCCGCGGGGGCGGCGCCGGGTCCAGTTCGCGGATGACCACATCACCGCGCACCGCGCGGGTCACCATGTCCGGGACCAGGGCCACGCCCACCCCGGCGGCGACGAACCCGAGGATGGCCCCGTAGTCGTCGTTCTGGAAGGCGATGCGCGGCTCAAAGCCCGCGTCGTGGCAGGCGCGCAGGAACAGCCGGGCATCCGGGCAGGTCCGCCCGGTGGCGAGCATCCACGGCTCAGAGGAGAAGTCGGCCATCGACAGGCCCGCGGCCTCGCAGAGCGCATGCCCGGCGGGCATCGCCACGTACATCGGGTCATCGAACAGCGGGACGACGTCCAGGTCGTCGGCCTGCTCGCGCCGCTCCGGGTCCGCACGCGGGTCGTGCGAGAGCGCCAGGTCGAACTCGCCGGCGCGCAGCCGCGGGATCGACTCGTCGGGGTCATACATCTCCACCGTGAGCTCCACCTCGGGATAGCTGTCGCGGAACAGGGCCACCGCGCGGGGAACGATCGAGCCGGCGGCCGAGGCAAACGTGGCGAGCCGCAGCGTTCCGCCCTCCAGGCCCATGAGCGCGCGCAGCTCCTCCTCCATGTCTTGCAGGTAGGACAGGACCGCCGCGCCGCGCTCGGAGAGCAGGCGCCCGGCGTCGGTGAGCACGGCCCCCTGGGGCACCCGGCGCACCAACACCGTCCCGACCTCCGCCTCGAGCGTCGCGATCTGGCGCGAGACCGCAGGCTGGGTGTAGCCGAGCGCGTCCGCGGCAGCCGAGAACGAGCCGTGGCGCGCCACCTCGCACAGAACCCTCAGTCGCCGGCTGTCGAGCATGCTTAAAGGTTATACCCCCTCAAGCAAACCCCTATTTGCCTTTATGCCTTCAGCGGGTCACCATCGTCACATGAACACGCTGCGCTCCCAGATCACCATCCGCCCGGGCTACGCCGATGATCACCTGGCGCTCGTCCGGCTCGCGGCGCTCGACAGCGCGGCCGTCCCGGCTGGGCCGCTGCTCGTAGCCGAAATGGACGGCGAGCTGAGCGCTGCCCTGTCCCTGAGCGACGGGACCTCGATCGCCGACCCCTTCCGCCCCACCGCCGACATCGTTGCGCTCCTCCGAGCGCACGCCGCTGCGGCTACGCGGGCTCCTCGTAGGCGCCGGCGGGCACTTCAGCCGCGTCTGGGTCTCGCTCGCGGTTAGCGGTCCCGACCGGGCCGTGCAGTTCGGGCTCGATCGGCACTCCCGCCGGAGGCCGCGCGTAGACGATGTCGCCGCGCCCGAGCTCCAGCTCGTCGGCCTGGGCCCGCGTGAGCTGCGCCCGGGCCTCTGAGCCGTCGGGGAGCTCGAGCTCGAGGCGCACCTCGAAGCCCAGGTGCACGACGCGCTTGACCATCGCCTCGATCCGCGCGTCTCCGGGCTCGAGCGCGATCGTCACATCGTGCGGGCGCACGAGCTTGCCGCCCAGCCGGCTCACCGGACCGACGAAGCCCATCACGAAGTCCGTGGCCGGGCGGTCGTAGATCTCGCGGGGGCCCCCGACCTGCTCGATGTGGCCCGCGCTCATCACCGCGATCCGGTCGGAGATCTCCATCGCCTCCTCCTGATCGTGGGTGACGAGCACGGTGGTCACGTGCTGCTCGTCGTGCAGGCGGCGCAGCCACCGCCGCAGCTCGGCGCGCACGGTGGCATCGAGCGCCCCGAACGGCTCGTCGAGCAGGAGCACCTTGGGCTCGACGGCCAGCGCGCGGGCCAGCGCCATCCGCTGGCGCTGGCCGCCCGACAGCTGCGAGGGCCGCTGCCCGGCCCACTTGGTCAGCCCGACCAGCTCCAGCAGCTCGTCGACCCTGGCGGCGATCTCGGCCTTGGGCCGCTTGCGGATGCGCAACCCGAAGGCCACGTTCTCGCGCACGCTCATGTGGGTGAAGGCGGCGTAATGCTGGAAGACGAAGCCGATCCCGCGCTTCTGCGGGATGACCTGGCTGACGTCGTGGCCGTCGATCGTGATCGTCCCGGCGTCGGGGGTCTCGAGTCCGGCGATGATCCGCAGCAGCGTCGACTTGCCCGAGCCGCTCGGTCCCAGCAGCGCGGTCAGCGAGCCCTCGGGGACCTCGAGCGAGACATCGTCGAGCGCGGTGAAGTCCTCGAAGTGCTTGGAGATGTTGGCGATGTCGATCTTCATCGAGACGTCGGCCTCCTCGGTGAGAGAGCGGTCATGGCGAGCAGCACCACGACTGAGATGATGGCGAGCTCGGTCGCGGCCGCATAGGCCGAGGTGATCGCGCCGGGTCCCAGCTGGCCCGCGCGCTGGTAGACGAGCAGCGGAAGCGTGAGTGTCTGGCCGGCCACCAGCGAGGACACGACGAGTACCGCGCCGATCTCGCCCAGTGCTCGCGCCGTGGACAGAATGACCCCGTAGATGACGCCCCACCGGATCGACGGCAGCGTGATCCGCCAGAACGTCTGCCACCCGGACGCACCGAGGGTCGCCGCCGCTTCCTCCTGCTCGTCGCCGACCTCCAGCAGCACCGGGGCGACCTCGCGGACCACGAAGGGCAGAGAGACGAAGATGGTGGCGAGCAGCATGCCCGGGACGGCGAAGATGATCCGGATGCCCTGGTCGCTGAAGAACGTCCCGAACCACCCGTGGATGCCGTAGACGAGCGTGAGCGCGAGACCGACGATGATCGGCGACACGAGGAACGGCAGGTCGATGAGCGAGTCCAGCACCGCCGCCATCCGCCCGCGGCGGCGGACGATCACCAGCGCGCACGCCACGCCGAAGATCGTGTTGAGCGGCACCGCGACGGCCGCCATCAGCAGCGATAGCGACAGCGCGCTGATCGCCGCGGGGGTGGTCATCCACCCCCAGGCGACGCCGAAGCCGTGTTCGAAGGTCTTGAAGAAGACCACCACCACGGGCAGGATCAGCAGGGCCAGCAGGTACAGCAGCGCCACGGCGCGCAACGACCACTTGGCGCGAGAGCTAATGAGCAACGCGGCCTCCCAGCCGTCGGATGAACACGAGCACGATCAGCGAGAGCACGATCAGCACCAGCGACAACGAGGCCGCCGCCAGGGGAGCGTCTGACTCGATGTCGGCGTAGATGACGATGCTGGCGATCGGGACCTTGGCCGTGATGAGCCACAGCGACCCGATCTCCCCCACGGCCCGGGCGAAGGCGAGTGCGGCCCCGGAGAGGATCGCCGGGCGCAGCGCCGGCAGCACGACCCGGCGGAAGATGACGGCGTTGCTGGCACCCAGCGACGCGGCCGCCTCCTCCACCTCGCGGTCGACCTCGAGCAGCACCGGCTGCACCGAGCGCACCACGAAGGGCAGCGTGACGAACAGGAGCGCCACCACCACGACCGCGCGGGTGTAGGCGAGGTGGACGCCGAACGGGCTGTCGGGCCCATAGAGCGCCAGCAGCGCGAGCCCAGCCACGATCGTCGGCAGCGCGAACGGCAGGTCGATCAGCCCGTTGACGAACCGCTTGCCCGGGAACTCATCGCGGATGAGCACCCACGCGACCACCGTGCCCATCACCGCGCCGATCGCCGCGCTGACCAGCGCGGCGCCCAGCGTGATCCCCAGGGCCCGCAGGGCCAGCGGAGTGGTGACCGACTGCCAGAAGGCCGACGGGCTCTGGCTGACGGCCTTGACCGTGACGGCGGCGAGCGGGATCAGGACGATGACGCTCAGCCACAGCGTCGACAGCCCGAGTGCCAGCCCGCCGCCCCGGCGCGCCGCGCGCGGCACATGCCGAGCGCGCGGCGTCTTCGGAGCCTCCGTCGCCGGTGCTGCCGGCTCGGCATATGCGCTAGCTGGAGGCAGTGGGCACCCCCGCGGCCTGCTCGATCTTGATGATCGACCCCTTGTCGGGGTCAAAGAACTGGTCCTTGACCTTCGTCCAGCCGCCCAGGTCGTCGATCGTGAACAGCTGCGGCGGCGTCGGGAACTGGGAGGCAAACTTCTTGGCCACCGAGGCGAGCACCGGCCGGTAGCCCTGCTGCGCCCAGACCGTCTGGCCCGCGGCCGTCCACTGGTAGTCCAGGAACGCCTTGGCCGCCGCCGGGGCCTTGGCCGTGACGGCGATCGGCGTCTGGATGAGGATCGTCTGCTTGGGGATGATGTACTGGACCTTGTCGCCGGCCTTCTGGGCGGCGATCGCGTCCGACTCGTAGTCCAAGAGCACGTCGCCCTTGCCCGTGACGAAGGTCTGCAGGGCGTCGCTGGCGGACGCGGGCTGTGTGGACACGTTCTTGGTCAGCAGGGTGCGCACGTAGCCCAGCGCCTCGGCGGGCGACTTGCCCTCCTTCAGCTCAGCGCCGTAGCCGGCCATGATGTTCCAGCGCGCGCTGCCCGACGTCGCCGGGTTGGGGGTGATGACGTCGACGCCCGGCTTGATGAGGTCGTCCCAGCCGGTGATGTGCTTGGGGTTGCCCTTGCGCACGACCATGACCACCACCGAGTCCGACGAGAAGCCCTTCTCAGGGTTGGCGTCCCAGTCGGAGGCGACGAGCTTGTCGTCGACCAGCCGGGTCATGTCCGGCGTGGTCGAGAACGCGACCACGTCGGCAGGCTGGCCGGAGTCCACCGCGCGGCTCTGCGAGCCTGAGGCGCCGAAGGACTGGCTGAAGCCGACGCCCTTGCCGGCGCTGGTCTGGGCGAATGCCGTGGTGAGAGCGTCGTAGGCCTTCTTGGGGGTCGAGTAGCCGACCAGGTTGAGCTTGGTCGATGGGCTGCTCGCCCCGGACGACCCCGAGGACGAGGCTGAGGACGACCCGCCGGTCGCCGCGTCCGAGGAGCCGCCGCATCCCGCCACGGCCACGGCCGCCACAACGACGCTCAGTAGAGCCAGGACACGTAGTCGCCACAGTTCAGATCGTCTCTTCATCCGTTCCTCTCAGACAGCTAATTCCGGGTTTATCGATGGGGATTCCCAAGTAGCGGACCCAGGATAGCCGACTAAGCCGACATTTTTAGTGGTACTGGTCTAGTTGGTGAGGATACTTGCCTTTCCGCCATCGCACGCGGGGTTGGTGGCGAGCGGGCGCCCTCCTCGGCGACCGGGAACGGTCGGAAATTCGGTGTCGATCGGCGGGTGGGTGGTTCGACGCACGTGTGGAGGCCGCGCACGACGCGCCCCAACCCCCCAACCACACGGAGGCCAACGATGCGCAAAGTGATCCTGCAGATGTCGATCTCGATCGATGGCGCTGCGAACGTCGGAGGCCGAGACCGCGAGGACCGCGAGCTCAAGGCGCTCAAGCTCGAATGGCTCAGCCAGGCCGGCTGCCACATCATGGGCCGCACCACCTACCAGGAGATGTCGAGCCACTGGCCGTACTCCGACGACCCCTACGCCGCTCCGATGAATTCGCTCCCCAAGGTCGTGTTCTCGCGCACGTTGACCGAGGCGCCATGGGAGACCTCCCGGATCGCGCGCGGCGATCTGAGCGAGGAGATCGCCGCCCTCAAGCGCGAGCCCGGCGGCGACATCCTGGCCTGGGGCGGCGCCGGCTTCGCCCAATCCCTGATCGCAGCCAACCTGATCGACGAGTACCGGCTTGTCGTCAACCCGGTGATCGCCGGCGACGGCTTGAGCATCTTCCGCCCGTTCGCCGGTCCGGTCGACGTCACGCTCGCCCGCGCCCAGGCGTTCGCCACCGGCGCGGTCCTGCACGTCTACGAGAACCCGCGCCCCCGCAACCGAGCCTGACCGCGTTCCGGTCTCGCGCCCAACACCCCATATCTCGGGGCATTGGGCGCGGGTCGAGGCGGTACACCGACGTGCTCGTGTGCGATACCGCACGCCACGTCCCCGTCGAGATCGCTACATTCCGCCGCCCTACCAATGCGCTTCTTTGAGTACGAGTCGCGGGCGATCGTGGCCAAGGCCGGGATCCCGGTCACCAAGCACGGGTTCGCCACGACGGCCGACGAGGCGCGGCGCATCGCCGAGGAGATCAACGCGCCGGTGGTGATCAAGTCCCAGGTGCTGACCGGTGGGCGGATGAAGGCCGGAGGCGTGCAGTTCGCCGACACGCCTGACGAGGCCGCCGGCCACGCCGAGCACGTCCTGGGCCTGGAGATCAACGGCCACATGCCCCGTGGCGTGCTCGTGGACTCCAAGGCCGACGTCGCGCACGAGTACTACGCGGGCGTGGTGTGGGACGGGACGCGCAAGCGCCCGGTGCTGCTGTTCTCTGACATGGGCGGCATCGACATCGAGCAGGTGGCCGAGGAGCACCCCGACCACGTCGCCCGCGGGCACTTCTCCACGCGGACCCCCTTCAGCGACTGGCAGGCCAAGCAGGTCATCGCCTCACTCGGTGTCACCGGTTCGGCGCTGAACCGCCTTACCCCCATCGTCGCCCGCCTGGCCCGCCTGTTTCTTGACTACGACATGACCCTGGCCGAGATCAACCCGCTGGGCCAGCTGACCGACGGCTCGGTCGTCGCGCTGGATGCCCACATGGACATGGAGAACGAGGCCCGCCCGCGCCAGAAGGCGCTGCTGGCCGAGCTCGGCGTCGGCGACGAGGAGACCCGCCAGGCCCGCGAAGCGACGCCGTTTGAGCTCGCCGGCGAGCAGGTCGACGCCCAGGACCATCGCGGCGTCGCCGGCAACGTCACCGAGTTTTCAGGCAACCTCGGTCTGGTGATCGGGGCCGGCGGCGGCTCGCTGACGCTGTTTGACGCGGTCCGCGCGCACGGCGGCGACCCGGCCAACTACTGCGAGATCGGCGGCAACCCGTCGGTGGCCAAGGCCTGCGGCCTGGCCAAGCTCGTCCTTCAGAAGCCCGGCGTGGACAAGATCGCGGTGATGATGTCGATCGTCTCCAACACCCGCGTGGACATCGTCGCGCGCGGCGTGATCAAGGCCTGCCTGGACCTCGGCTATGACCCGGCCGAGAAGATCGCCATCTTCCGCATCCCCGGCGCGTGGGAGGAGGAGGGCTTCAAGATCCTCGAGAAATACGGCGTCTCCTACGCCGACCGGTCCGTCTCGCTCAACGAGGCCGCGCGCCGAGCCGTCGAGCGGATTCAGGGGAGCGCCTCCTAGATGAGCATCCTCGTCGACGCCGACACCACCTTCATCGTCCAGGGGATCACCGGCCGCGAGGCGGTCAACCTCACCCGCGAATGCCTGGACTACGGCGCCGGCGCCAAGATCGTCGGCGGGGTCACCCCCGGCCGGCTCGGCCGCGACGTCCACGGCGTGCCCGTGTTCGACACCGTCGCCCAGGCCGTGGCGCACCATGGGAGCGCCATCGACGGGTCGGTCGTCACCGTCCCCCCCGCCTTCACCAAGGACGCCGTGTTCGAGGCCATCGAGAACGGCGTCAAGCTCGTGGTCATCGTCACCGAGCGCATCCCGCGCGGCGACGTCGCCCAGATGGTCGAGCTCGCCGACGAGCACGGCGCGCGGATCATCGGCCCCAACTGCCTCGGGATCATCGTCCCCGACGTGATCAAGATGGGCGGCATCGGCGGCCCCGCCAAGGACGCCGCCAAGTCCTACCAGCCCGGCCCCGTCGGGGTCATCTCCCGCTCGGGCGGCATGACCACCGAGATGTCCTCGACGCTCACCGCCGCGGGCCTCGGCGTCTCCACCGCGGTCTCCATCGGCGGCGACGCCATCATCGGCTCCTCGTATGCCGAACTGATGCCGCTGTTTGAGGCCGACACCGACACCCAGGCGATCGTCATCTACACCGAGCCCGGCGGGCGCATGGAAGCCGAGCTGGCCGCCTGGGTGACCGAAAACAACTCGCGACTGCCGATCGTCGCCTTCATGGCCGGGCGCTTCATGGACGAGATGCCCGGCATGAGCTTCGGCCACGCCGGCACCATCGTCGAGGGCAAAGAGGACACCGCCACCGAGAAGATCGCGCGCCTCGGCGCCGCTCACATCACCGTGGCCGAGCGCATCGAGGACATCCCCGACCTGGTCAAGGAGAAGCTCTAGTGCCCGGCACCTTCATCGACGTCCAGGTCGACCCCGCCGCCGCCACCGACCCCGAGCTGGCCAAGACGCTCGAGGGCGTCTGCCCCGTGGACATCTTCAAGGCCTCAGACGCCGGCGTTCAGATCGTCGAGGAGCAACTCGATGAGTGCGTCCTATGCGAGCTGTGCATCAACGCGGCGCCCGCCGGCACGGTCCGCGTCCTCAAGCTGTACTCCGGCGAGTCGCTACCTGCCTGACAGCCGCCTGCGCGCGGCATCGGTGAGCGGCCGGTAGCGCTTGCCGCCACGGTCCAGATACCAGGCCCGCCCCGCGGTGGGCTCGGGCAACCCTGCTCGGCGCAGGGGCCGGGTCATCGGCCGAAACCACGTGGTGACCGGCATCTCGTCGATCACGTGCACGACGGCGGGGCGATGGCCCTCGGCCACCTCGCCCAGGGTCTGCGACAGCGCCTCGGCGGTCATCTCCTGGCCGGGGCACAGCGTGAGCGCGGCGACGGCCAGCTCGTCGGGGCCACCGCCGGCCCGCAGCCCATAGGCGATCGCAAGGTCGACGGCCGGCAGATCGCCCAGCGCGTCGCGGATCGGCGCGGCGAGCACCGGCCCGTCCGCGGTGTGGATGACGTCGTAGACGCCGTCCAGGCGCCAGTAGTCACGATCGGCGTCGCGGCGAAACAGGTCGCCGGTGGACAGCCATGCGTCGTCGCGGGAGAAGACCCCGCGCATCGGGGTCACCGAGGTGTCGCTGGGGCGCGCGCGGGCGAGCAGGAGCCCGATCTCGTCGGTCTCGCAGCGCCGCACGAATCCGCCGCCACCGAGGATGAGCTGCTCGGACTCCTGGTCGTAGGCAGCGATGCGCACCTCGGGGGTGCCGGGCAGCGGGCGGCCCATCGCGCCCGGCTTGGCATCGCGGAGGTTGACGAGGATCGCCCCGGTCTCGGTCGAGGCGTAGAACTCCACCACCCGGGCGGGAGCGAAGCGCTGCTGGACCCGGCGCCACAGCCCGCGCGGCATCCCCGAGCCGATGAACAGGCGGACGGCGTGGCCGCGCTCGCCGGCGTTGGGTGGCGCGGCGACGAGGTCGTGCAGCAGCGTCCAGGTGTAGGAGGTGACGGTGACGCCGTAGCGGCGGACCTCGTCCCAGAACGTGGTGGGGTCGAAATGGGAGGCCATGGCCAGCCGGGCGCCGCCCGCGATCGCCCCGCCGATGCTCATCATCAGGCCGGAGGGGTGATACAGCGGGGTGACGCTGTAGACGGTGTCCCCGCCGGACAGCGCCGCCGATGACGCGGTGCCGAACGCCGACGCCGCCCAGCGGCGATTGGTGATCCGGCTCATGCGCACGAAGTCGCCCTCACCGGTGAAGAGGATGAAGGCCAGGTCCGAGGCCCGGCCGGGGTTGGGGCGATACCAGGCCGGCAGCGTCACGGTCCGCGGGTCGATCTGCTCCATGTCGGTCGTGAGCGGCACCTCGAGGTCCCGGGGGCCGCCGCCGCCGCCGAGCACGAAGGTATGCACCGTGCCGAGCCCCGCTGCCTGCGCGGCGCGCTCCGGGTCGGCGATGATCCGCCGCGCCGCGCCCAGCGATGCCTCGCGCGCGGTGTTCCCGTCGGGGCGCAGCATCACCGCCACAGCGCCGAGCCGGCTCAGCGCGGTGACCACCGCCAACGCGCTGGGGCGCGAGCCCATGAGCACGCCCACGTGTTCGCCCTGGCGCACCCCGATCGAGATCAGTCCGCGCACGACGTTGTCGATGCGCTGGTTGACCTCGGTGACGCTGTAGGCCCGGTCCTCGTAGAGGAACATGGTGTCCCGAGCGCCACGTTGTGTGCGCTCCTCGACCAGGAGCCCGAGTGAGACCCGTGTGCTCGGCTGGATCTGCTCCAGGCGCGCGAGCTGCGGAAGGGAGCCGGCGGCCTCGCGTGCCAATTCGCGGACGCTGCGCGCGGTGCGGCCGACCCCGCCCACCATTGTCCGGGCGATCCCCGAGCCGACGGCTCCGGCCAGCTCCACGCCGTAGCCGACGCGGTTCTGGATCCGGTCGCGCTGGGCGATGAGGTCGGCGGCGAGATCGTCGGGGACCGCGCTGACGGCCTCGGGCAGATCACCCTCCCCGTCGCGCCACCGTGCCCACGCCGCCACCGTCGGCCAGGTCATCTGGTTGGAGGTCGAGCCGACCACCAGGCCGAAGTGGCCCGCGCGCAGCGCCAGCTCGTAGACGTCGGCGCGCGGTGCGGCCTGGCGGATCGCGCGCACCCCGGGGGGCGGGGCGATCTCGTCGACGGTCCCGACCACCGACAGGATCGGGCAGCGGATGTCGGCCAGGCTGAGCAGCCGCTCGTCGATGACGAAGCCGCCCTCCAGCATCCGGTTGTGGGCGATGAACTGGCCGACGAATTCGGCCAGCGCCGGGCCCGGCCACGCCACCCACCCATCTCCCTCCAAGAACCGCCGTTGTCGCTCTCGCGGCAACAGCGCCTCGCGATCGTGCAGTTGCAACACGAACTCGATCCTGCTGCGGATCGACTTGACCGGGTCGAGCAGCAGGAAGCCGTTGCGGCTGAACCACGCCGGCAGCGCCGAGCTGCGAAAGACGCCGGCGATCAGCCCCGCCAGCCCGGAGGCCAGCTCTTCGGGGAGCCCGAACGGCATCCCCAGGCGGGTGTCGACGGGGCTGCCGAAGGTGATCAGCGATCCCAGCCCGTCGTTACGGCGATAGGCAGCCACCTGGTAACAGAACATGCCGCCCTGCGAGTAGCCGCCCAGGTGCACCTCGCGCCCGGTGGCCTCGCGGACGCGGTCGACGGCGTCTGAGACGGCAAGGACGTGGTCGGCCAGGGTGCGCTCGAGGCCGCCCTCCTCGCGCTCGGGGGCGCCGAAGTCCACCACCCACGGGTCCACCCCGCGCTCATGCAGAAGGGTGACCGCGCTCGTGGCCGGGGAGACGTCGTAGATCTCCGCGGCCAGCATCATCGGCGGGACGAGCAGCACCGCGGGGCCCGCGCTGCTCTGGCCGTCGCCGTTGGAGTCGCGGTAATACCGGCGCAGCTTGTAGACGCGGTGCTCGGCGACGACCTCGTAGGGCGACGGCTGCTCGTGAGTTTCCAGACCCCCGAACCGCGCGACCTCGAAGGCGTTCTGAGCGGCGGCGCCGAGTCGTCCGATCGGGCCCGTCACTGTTTTCGGGAGGAGGTCCATCCTGTCGCCCACATGTTCCCCGATCCCGGCCCGCGTTGGTCCCCCGGATTCCGGGCCGGGCGCTATTGTCCGCACCCCGACGATGAGCGTGCTGAACCTCGAAACCATCGAGTGCCGCCGTGGGGACGGCATCGCCTGGCTGGTCCTCAACCGCCCCGAGGCCCTCAACGCGTGGACGCGCCAGCTCGGCGAGGAGCTCACCCAGGCGCTCGACGACGTGGCCGCCGACCCGGCGGTGCGCTGCATCGTGCTCACGGGCGCCGGCCGGGCGTTCTCCTCGGGCGCCGATCTGCGCGCCGGTGTGGCCGGAGCCGACGGCAAGCCGGACGTCCGCACCCCGCTGCGCGAGGTCTACCACCCGCTGATCACGCGCGTGCGCACAGTGCCCAAGCCCGTGATCGCCGCCGTCAACGGCCCCGCGGTCGGGATCGGCTGCTCGCTGGCGCTCGCATCTGACCTCATCGTCGCCGCGCGCTCGTCGTACTTCCTGCTGGCCTTCGTCAACATCGGGCTGGGCCTGGACGGGGGCGCGTCCCAGACCCTTGTCGAGCGCGTCGGGCACGCCCGGGCGTTCGAGATCGCCTACCTCGGGGAGCGCATCGTCGCCGAGACGGCGCTGGACTGGGGCCTCGTCAACCAGGTCGTCGACGACGGGGAGTTCGAGTCTGCGGTGGGCACGCTGGCCGCGCGGCTGGCCGCCGGGCCGCCGGGCTCCTACGCCGCCATCAAGCGCACGATCAACGCCCGCGCCTACGCCGGATTCGACGAGCTGCTCGACCTCGAGGCCGATGTCCAGCAGGAGCGGGCCTCCTCCAAGGACTTCGCCGAGGGTGTGCTCGCGTTCCTGCAGAAGCGCCCGGCCGAGTTCACCGGCGAGTAGGGCGGAGCTGCGGTGAACCTCGCCGGCCTCCTCACCGCGTCAGCGGAGCGCGATCCCGATCACGTCGCCTTCAAGCTCGACGACGCCGAGCTCAGCTACGGGATGGTGGACGAAGCTTCGGCGCACATCGCCGGCCTGCTCGCCGAGCATGGCTTCGAGCGCGGCGACCGGGTCGGGATCATGCTGCCCAACGTCCCGTACTTCCCCGTGTGCTACTACGGCGTGCTGCGTGCCGGCGGCATCGTCGTGCCGATGAACGTGCTGCTCAAGAAGCGCGAGGTCGCCTACTACCTGTCTGACTCCGGGGCCAAGCTGCTCTTCGCCTGGCACGAGTTCGCCGACGACGCCCAGGTCGGCGCCGACCAGGTGGGCGCGGAGTGCCTGCTGGTGGAGCCCGGCGCCTTCGAGACGCAGGTGGGCGAGGCCGCGCCGGATACCGCGGTCGCCGACACCGCCGACGATGACACCGCCGTGCTGCTCTACACGTCGGGGACCACGGGCCAGCCCAAGGGTGCCGAGCTCACCCACGCCAACCTCACGCTCAACGCCCGCGGGTCCGGCGACCTGTTCGACATGGGCAGTGAGGCGATGGTCCTCGGAGCCCTGCCGCTGTTTCACTCCTTCGGCCAAACGTGCGGGATGAACGCGACAGTGGCCGGCGGCGGCACCCTGACGCTGCTGCCGCGCTTTGACCCGGGTAAGGCGCTGGAGATCATCCAGCGCGACCAGGTCAACATCTTCCAGGGCGTGCCGACCATGTACGGCGCGATGCTCCACCACCCCGAGCGCGAGAACTACGACGTCAGCACGCTCAAGCTGTGCGGGTCGGGCGGTTCGGCGATGCCCGTGGAGCTGCTGCGCGGGTTCGACTCGGCGTTCGGCTGCAAGATCCTCGAGGGCTACGGGCTCTCGGAGAGCTCGCCGGTCGCCTCGTTCAACCACGCTGACCGGGAGCGCAAGCCCGGCTCGATCGGCACCCCGATCAAGAACGTGGAGATGCGGGTGGTCGACGACGACGGCCAGGAGGTGCCGCAGGGTGAGGTCGGCGAGATCGTCATCCGAGGCTACAACGTGATGAAGGGCTACTGGCAGCGGCCCGAGGCGACCGCGGAGACGATCATCGACGGCTGGCTGCACACCGGGGACATGGGCCGCGTCGACGAGGACGGCTACTTCTACGTGGTGGACCGCAAGAAGGAGCTGATCATCCGCGGCGGCTACAACGTCTACCCGCGCGAGATCGAGGAGGTGCTCTACGAGCACCCGGCGGTCCGCGAGGCCGCGGTCCTCGGCGTTCCCCACGACGAGTACGGCGAGGAGGTCGGCGCCGCCGTGGCGCTCAAGGACGGCGCCTCGGCCACGCCCGACGAGCTGCGCGATTACGTCAAGGGCCAGGTGGCGGCGTACAAGTATCCACGTCTGATCTGGCTGGTCGACGACCTGCCCAAGGGCCCGACCGGCAAGATCCTCAAGCGCGAGATCTCCCCGCCGGAGGAGTCGTGAGCGCAGCGCCGGAGGAGTCGTGAGCGCAGCGCCGGGGGTGGCCGTCCGCCCCGCGACGCCGGACGACATTCCTCAGATCTATGACCTGATCGTCGCGCTGGCCGTCTACGAACGCGAGCCCGACGCGGTTACCGGCACCCACGAGATGCTCGCCGACGCGCTGTTCGGTTCGCGGCCGAGCGCCGAGGCTCTGATTGCGGAGGTCGACGGCAAGGTCGCGGGGTTCGCGGTCTTCCACGGAACCTTCTCGACCTGGGAGTGCGAGCCCGGGATCTGGCTGGAGGACCTGTTCGTGCCCGACGACCACCGGCGCTCGGGCGCCGGCTTCGCGCTCCTCTCACACCTGGCGAAGCTGGCACTGGATCGCGGCTGCCCGCGGCTGGAATGGCATGCCCTGGATTGGAACGAGTTGGCTCTGGGGTTCTACGAGCGGCTCGGGGCTGAGCGCATGTCCGAGTGGGAGCTTCACCGCCTGCACGGCCCCGCGCTTGAGCGGGTGGCCAGCGGCGAGGCTCGCCGCGGGGCCGGCTGAGCAGCCGACCCCGGGGCGTGCCGCGCGTCAGCCAGTGAACGGGGTCGGGAACGCCACCGGGCTGCGGAAGCCCTCGGTGTTCACCGCCCGCACCCCGAAGTACACGTTGTCCTTGGAGAGCGGAATGGTCACTCGAGTCTTCTTGCCCACGGGGATCGCGTGGGTCCAATCCGAGTCGGTGGTGGCCCGCCACACGACCTCGTAGCCCTTGAGGTCGGGCTCGGGGTTCTTGGCCCAGTCGAGCGTCGTGCTGTTGGTCAGCTGCGTCGCGTCGATCTGCACCTTCTTGGGCGTCACCGGAGCGTCGGCCAGGTTCATCAGCGTGAGCGCGTTGACTCGCGCCACCCGGTCGTTGAAGCCGAAGTCCATGAACTGCGGCAGGTCGCCGAGCTGGACTCCATGCACCTTGCGCACGTTCTGGTGCTCGTGATCGAAGTTCTCGATCGGTTCGGTGAAGCGAACCGCCGGATACCCGTTCTCCAAGAACGAGATCTGGTCGCCTCCGCGCAGGTAGCGGTCGCGCCGGTAGACCTGCTCGATGGTCATGTGGGTGGCGTTGTTCTGGGCCACCTCCTGCACGTAGCGAGCCAGCTCGCGCGCCGCCGAGTCACTCTCGCCGCCGACGTTCTGCAGATCGCCCGTGTTGTCCTTGGTGAGGACGGTGGGGATCCCCTCCGAGAACAGCCGGACCGTGTTCGGCATCTTCTGCCCGTTGGGCCCGGTGTCCGAGCCGATGATGTCGTTGTTGAGCATGCCCTCGATGTCCATGTGCTGCTGCCTGGCCACCTTGGCGAAGTGCGCGGAGCCGTAGAGGTCCTCCTCCTCGCCCGCGACAGTGATGAACTTGACCGTGGCGTCGAAGCTGTGCTGCGACATCACGCGCGCCATCTCCATCATGGCCGCCACGCCGGAGCCGTCGTCGTCCGCGCCGGGTGCGTCGCACTTGAAGTCGATCGGGTCCGTGCAGCGCGTGTCGTAGTGGCCGCTGACCACGTATACGCGATTGGTCGACGCCGGCTGCGTGCCCTTCAGCGTCGCCACGACGTTGGTGATCTGGGTGTTACGCGGATTGCGCGCATCCGGATTCTTGGACTTGGGCTGGATGAACGGCTGCTCCGCCACGGTCATGCGCCCGCCCGACGCGGCGGCGTAGCCCTGCAACGTGTGGAAGATGTAGTCGCGTGCGGCGCCGATGCCCCGCGTGGGGTCGGTCGTCGACGACAACGTCTGGCGTGTGCCGAAGCTGACCAGCTTGTCGATCGTCGTCTTGATGTTGGCGGCGCTCATCTGGTTGAGCACCGCCCGAAACTCAGCCGGTACCGGTTGATGAAACGCGCCGGAGACGTGGCTTGCCCGGGCGGGGGCGGCGCCTGGACGCAGCGCGATCGCGCCGCCCACGGCTCCCGCCACGAAGCCCGCCACGACAGCCGCGATCAGCGCGGGCCGAAGCCGATGCATGTGATCTCCTCCCTCGGATCGAGGACTCCTGGATGGCTCCGCGCATACCCACGTCAACACGGCGATAACCCCGCGCTAACAGATGCAACATTGGCTCCACCTGAGCTCAATCTGGGCTCAACGAGGGTCCCGCGCCTCTTGCGCCGCACCGGCCGCCCCGCGCCCCGCGCCCCGCCCTGCACCGCCCGCCGACCCCGCGCCGGTCGGCCCGCCGACCCCGCGCCGGTCGGCCCGCACCCTGCGCCCGCCGCCCTGTCAATAGAAAAGCCCCGCCGGAGCGGGGCTTTTCCGTAGCAGGCCTATAAGCCGGATCTTGTCAAGAACAGTCATCCATCTGAGCGGCCTACCCGGACCTTGGCGGGTCACCTACAAACGGTCCTGCTTGGCCTAGCATCGGGTGGGGTTTGCCTGGCCGCCGCGTCACCGCGACGCCGGTGCGCTCTTACCGCACCATTTCACCCTTACCGGCCTGAAGCGCTGCAGCGGCCCCAGGCTTAGGCGGTGTCTTTTCTGTGGCACTTTCCCGCGGGTTTCCCCGGGTCGGCGTTACCGACCACCCTTCCCTGTGATGTCCGGACTTTCCTCGAAGGTCAAACCTCCGCGACTGCTCAGCCTGCAGCGACCGAGCATAGCTCCGCCGCCCCTGTCTGGCCAGCCCCGCAACCTCACCGCCGCCCGCAGGTAGCGGCTTCGTGCCGGCCGCACCGCGCGCCGGCGCCGCCATCGCGGCCGCCCCGGCTGCACGCCTGCACGACCTTCGCGGCGATCCCGCCCCCCACGCGACCCGCCCGCCTGCCACGGGTTCAGCTCAGCTTCGTCCCACAGCTCCGACAGCCGCCGCCGATCGGCCGCGCATGCGCTCCGTACGCCGGCAGCATCTCCTCTCCGCACACGGGGCACCCGACGGATCTATGGGCGGCGAGTCCCTCCCACACCCCGGCCACCAAGGCGTCCAAGGTGGGCTCGCCGCCCAAGTCCGTGGCGCCGCCCATTCCGGCGGCCTGCACCCCCACACGGTCCGAGCCGCGAGCCACCCGCGGTTCCAAGGCCAGCGCGCTCACGAGATGTTCCTCATCAATCCCACCACCTTGCCGAGCACCCGGACGTCGCGGCTGCGAATCGGCTCCATCGACTCGTTCTCCGGCTGCAGGCGCACATGGTCCGCTTCCTGGAAGAAGCGCTTCACGGTCGCCTCCTCCCCCACCAGCGCGACGACGATGTCCCCGTCCTGCGCGTGGTCCTGCGAGCGCACCACGACCAGGTCGCCCTCGATGATCCCCGCGTCCACCATCGACTCGCCGCGCACCCGCAGCAGGAACTCACCGTCCTCGCCGCCCGCGAATGACGGCGTCTGGATGTACTCCTCGATGTTCTCCTCGGCGACGATCGGCTGGCCGGCGGCCACCTGGCCGACGAGCGGCAGGCCGGGCTGCAGGAACGTCTGCACACCCGCCGTCACCCCGGCAGCGGCCCGGTCCAACAGTTCCAGCGCCCGCGGCTTGGTCGGGTCCCGGCGCACGAGTCCGATCTTCTCGAGGTTGGCCAGATGCGCATGTACCGTCGAGGACGAAGCCAGCCCCACGGCCTTGCCGATGTCGCGCACCGTCGGCGGATACCCGTACTTTGCGGAGTAGCGCTTGATGAAGTCGAAGATTTCCTGCTGTCGCTTGGTCAAGTCCATGCGGTCAACTCCTTTATCGGATCAGCCCGCTAGGCCGCCGTCGAACATGTGTTCGTAAAGGTAGCGCTCCCGGCGGACGGACACAAGGAATGGCCCTGCAAAACCTCGGATTGCAGGGACCCGACGACCCCTGCAGACGCGACCCGACCCCTCCCGCGCGCGGGTCTATACTGGCCGCCCACGCGCCTGTGGCGGAATTGGTAGACGCGCAAGGTTGAGGGCCTTGTGGACTGAATGGTCCGTGGAGGTTCGAGTCCTCTCGGGCGCACTGTGGAAAGCCCCGCAATGCGGGGCTTTTTTCAGGCCCTCGTCAGACCCCCGCCCGCACTACCTTGCACCACCCCTTGGGCCTAATACGACCGACGAGCAGCGTCGAGCCTGTGCTCGTGGGCCCGCGATGAGCCGGCTCGGTAGATCGCGCACTGGTCAGCCGGTCCTGACGATCAACACGTCGCAGTGGGCATGATGCGACACCCGGTTGGGTACCGATCCGAGCACGCGCCCCGTGCCGGCCATGCCCCGGTTGCCGACGATGATCATCTGGGCTTGTTGCTCATCCGCGATCCGCACCAATGCATCTGCTGGCTCGCTGGGCCAGACATGCGTCTCGGTCTCAACGCCGACCGGCGCCAGCCGCTGTTGCGCTCGATCGACGTTGTGCTGAGCATGAACTCGCTCCCCATCCTGCTCGTCGAACGCGATCACAACCCCCGTGGCCGCTGCCCCGCTCAATCCGGCCGAGCTCTTTGCGTAGCAGCTCACGATGTGGACCTTCACCCCCAACAACCTCGCCAGCTCACCGGCGCGGTCCAGTGCACCCGCGGATCGCTCCGAGCCATCTGTCCCAACGATGATTGATCCCGTTCGTGCCATCCCAAACCCCCGATCCTCGATCCGGCACCGCCGGCACCACGGATTAACTCATACACAGCAAGCGTTGGTCAGCGATCCCAGCCAGCTCATCGTTCCAGCGGACGACCGAATCGGGTCGCGCACGGCGCCAGTCGTGGCCCTGAGCGCCGACGTCGACGCGGAACTCAACCTGAAGCTGTGTGCACTGCTGTGACCTACCCGTGTTCCTCAAGGATCTCGGGGAACAGTCCGAGCCCCTCGGCTCGCGCAGCAGCGTGAAGGCGGCGGTCCCACACGGCCACGGTGAGACCTTCACGAGGCAGAACGAGGGCCGACGCGAGATGCAGCGCGTCGAGACTTCGCAGGTCGTGGGCGAGCGCAAGCTCGGTCGCACGCTCGACGAGGTCTTGGTCAACCTCGATCACATTGAACGCTGCCCATTCCTTGTGCACCGCCCGAACAGCTGCTGGACTTCCCGCCAGGCCGACGGCGCGAGCGGTCTCAACGTAGCCGACGCGGCACATGAACCAGCCATCGGCGTGCCCCATCAGTTCCCGAAGGCGATCACTTCCCGGCTCGGCCACGTAGCGCTTGACCAGCGCGCTGGCGTCGAGATACAGGTTCAGCGTTCAGCGTCCCGCTCGCCGATCACCAGCGCGGACGCGCTGCCATTTCTCTTCACCAGCCGCGGCGCCCGCTTCGGTCGGGCAGACGCCGCAGGGGTCAGCCGCCCATCAGCGACGAGCGCTCGGACACGATCATCGCCGGCCGCGGCGCCGGCCGGAACGATGTCGGCTATCGCACGCCCTCGGAGGGTGACACGCACCTGCTCACCGCGCTCGACAGCTCGCAGCGTCTCGCTCAGCGAACGCTTTAGATCGCGGACACCGATCTCACGCATGTGGTCACAATAGCATCAATGTGGTCATCACGCGTGGCAACACTCGTGGCGGCGGGCGAGCCAGCGTTCCCAGTAGCGGCCGATCCAGATAATGAGAGAGGCAACGGCCAAAAGCGCCCCAGCCAAAGGCTGGTGCGGCGTAGACGGTGACCATGAGGATCCTCTCGACAGAGTTTGACCTGAGGCTCCCAGCGGGTGGGGTGGCGTTCATCACCCGAACGGCTGATCCCTTCCCAGGCGCGGGAGGCCGTCGAGGACCGATGCGACGGCTCCCACCCCAGGAGCCGCTCTCGGCGGAGCGATTCCGGTATTCAGATCGGGTCCACTGGTCAGTCACCTCCTGCGCGCGGACGACGAAGGGGAGGCTGTTATCCGAGCGAGCGCATACGCCTTCGTGCTCAGGCGCGAAAACGACCCGACTCCGGCCGATTAAGAGGATCACCTACAGCGATCTGGTTGGCCGGATTCTGGAGGTCTCGCTTCATCCTTATCGGATGACGAGCGCCGAGCCAGCGTGGTTTAGGTTTGCGAGCCAGCGACGGTCGGCTGCGCGTCGTTGAAAGTCCCTCGCGCTCGACCTGAATGGAGAGTCGTGACGGCTGAGACAGCGACGGACGTGCTCGGCGCGGGTTATCAGGACATCGAGGACGCAACGAGGGACTTTGAGTCGCTCGTCGCGCTTGTGGGGAACAAGCAGGTCTGGATCGAGGGCGTGATCCTGGTCACGCACGCCCATGATGGCAGCGTCGCGGTGCGCCAGACGGGCGATCACCTCGGGCGCAAGGGGCTGGGCCGGGGCGGCGGGGTGGGGCTCGCGGTTGGCCTGTTCGCGCCGCCGCTGCTGGCGTCGGTGGCCGTCGGCGCGGTCGCGGGCGGGGTGATCGGCAAGTTCGTCGACTACCGGGTCGAACGGGACATCCACGACAAGATCGGCGAGAACCTGCCGCCCGGATCGGCCGGGATCATCGCCGTGTTCGATGACGAGCAACGGCTCGGCATTGCGCAGGCGCTCGGGGCCGCGCAGATCCGCTCTCTTGTTCAGGGCGACCAGAAAGGTACCGCCGCCCTGAAGGGGTCGCTCGCGGAGGCGATGGGAAAGTTCAGCCCGGACCGCACGGTGCTGCCGATCCCTGATCCGAACTTCGGCGGCACGATCGGGCGCACCCTCGACGCGTCTGTCGCGGACTGGACGATCAATATGACGCCGTCGGCGCCGCAGGGCGCACCAAACGTCCTGCTCGTCTTGATCGACGACTCCGGCTTCGGTAACCCCTCGACGTTCGGCGGCCCCGTGTCGACCCCGAACGTGACAAGAGTCGCCAGCGACGGTCTCAGCTACAACCGCTGTTCACCGGAACCGTGAAGAAAGTCGTCTTCGATCTCAAGCCGGCGGCCAGGCACGAGGACGAGAAGGCCCTTCACGAGACCGCGGCCCACGGCGCGGCGGCGCACGGCCTCAGCGCGTAGCCGGCCGGGTCAGGTGCTCCAGACGATGACGGGCCCGATTTGATAGAGGCGAGACGGAAAAGTGAACGAGCCGCGAACCGATCACTCCAACGAGGTCGAGCGCCAGGAGGCTCAGGTGGTCGGGGACGAACTGGATGATCGCCCTGGGAAGGTCCCGCTCACGGCCCGGTTGATGCTCCATGACTCCCTGACGGCGCGCAGAGCGGCGGGGATCATCGCCGCGTTTACCGTGGTCGTCACAGTTGCCGGAGGGGTCCTCGAGCGACTGCTCGACCATCGGGAGTATCCGACGATCGGCCGTGGTCTGTGGTTCGCCTTGCAGACCGTTACCACCGTAGGCTATGGGGACGTCACGCCCAGGGACTCGGTGGGCCGGTTCATCGCCGCGGTGGTGATGCTTTCCGGGATCGGCTTCCTCGCCGTGATCACCGCGTCGGTCACCGCCTCACTGCTCGAGAGCAGCCGGCGGCGCTTCAGCGCCCAATCCGAAGCGGACGATAGCCGGCAGTTCGACGAGATCAGTGAACGATTGGCGAGGATCGAGGCGGCGCTCGAGCAGCAAGGACAAGGGAGGCCGCCGGATGGCGCCCGCTGAGGAGCCCGGTTCGACCACGGACGACATGGGCGGTGCGCCATCCGGGTCGGCGCTGGGCGCGACGGAGGAGGTGCCGGCGCCGCGGAGCCGGATCAGACGTGTCTTCGCTCGGTCACGTGAGTTGTGGCGCGTCGTCTATCGCGATCCTGAGCACGTCCCCGAGCGACTGACGCTGTACACGGCGGGTCGCCTGGGTGAGTCGTCGCGGCAATGGGCTGAGTCAGTGCGGGACGATCGCCCCGACACTCACGTGGCGAAGATCGCCGAGGAGCTGCGGACGCACTCGGCGCACGTCGCGAGGATCGACGGAGCGATCTCAGGAACTCCCTTCTTCATCGCCCTCGTGCCCGGCTACCTCACGTATCTGCAGCAGGAGATGCGCATGACGCTGCGCACCGCCGCGCTCTACAACCGCGACCCGCAGGAGCTGCGCACGTCGGCCGAGATGCTCGCGCTGCGCGGCGTGCACCCCAATGTCGAGGCCGCGGAGGCTGCGCTGATGTCCGTCCGCGACAAGGCACTCCCCGAACGTCCAGAACATCGGCGATCATGGCGCACCTGGGTTCACAGCGCCTACCTGCTGCTCATCTTCGGCGGCTTCATGTCGCCGTCGGTGGCCAAGGAAGACACAGGCACGCTGGGCAGGATCAGGGCGGTGTTCGGTGTCCTGCTGGGCGTCGGGCTCTGGGTGATGACCTGGGTGCTCCCGCTCACCTTCATGATCATGATGGCCTGGGGATGTGAGACGCACGCGCGCCAGCTCGGCCGCAGAACGCTGCTCTACTACGACGGCGAGGCCGCAAGCGTCCTCGACGCAATCAAAGCCGCCGATGCGCGTGAGGACCACGGTCATGACAAGCGGGCGATCGCCCGGGGGGCCGCCCTGTTCCTCTCCGTCGCGATCCCGATCGCATTCGTCGGCTATGCCCAGCACATTCGCAACACCGTCGGGTTCAACTGGCTCGGTGCGCTCGGCGCGCTCACCGCGCTTTCGCTGGTGATCGCAATGGCCGTCATCTCAAGCCGCAAGTAGGCGACGGGGTACCCGTGACCCGCTCGCATCCAACGAGCCCGACGGTCGGTCACAGCGCTTCGCAGCCTCCCGCCGACGACCCAGGTAATAGCCGTTCGACCTCGTTTTCGGTCCGCGTCCGCGCGCTCGTGCGGGCGATCGAGGAAAACGACGAGGCCAAGGTCGAGGAGGCGATCCTCCGGCTCAGCCAATCACGCCGCGTGTTCGCCCCGCTCGGGCTCACGATCAGCGCGTTCGTCATGCTGTACGACGGGCTCAGGCTGCTCGTGTCCAACTGGCGGCTCACGCTGGTGCAGATCCTTCCCGCGATGTGGATCTGGCTGGCCATGTTCGACCTCAAAGCCCACGTCCTGCACGGCAAATCGTTCACCGTGCTGCGCGGCCCGATCCTGATCCCGATCGGGCTCTTGATCGTCACGCTCACCGTAGCGAGCTACTTCCTCAACGCCGTGTTCGCGTTCGCGATCTCACAACCTGGCCAGGTCGAGATCCGGCCAGCCTTTGCTCGAGCACGCCGCCATTGGGTGCCGATCGTGGCTTCCGGAGCCACCACGGGCGCGCTGCTCGCGTTTTCAACCATCGTCGTGACCCGCTGGGGGCGACCCTGGTTCACGATCTCACTGGGCATCATCGTCGGCGTGATGATGGTCAGCTACGTCGCTGTGCCCGCGCGGCTCATCGGAGCAGCGAAGCGCAAGCAGTCAACGCGCGACAAGCTGTCAACCAGCGTGGTCGGGGGGGCTTTGAGCGCGACCGTATGCACGCCGCCCTACATCCTCGGACGACTGGGAATCCTGATGCTCGGATCCAGCCTTTGGTTCATCCCCGGAATCTTCGTGCTCGCCCTGGGAGTCACCCTGCAAGCCGGAGCAACCGGCGCGGTCAGGGCCATAAAGATGAGCGCGACCCTCGCAACTTCCGGTCGCCGCGGCGGGTCCTCCGGGACGCAGCAGCCGAACCGGAACACGGCTTCGGTCACACCCCAGGTTGGGATCGACGCAGAGGTCAGTCATCAGCATCAGACGTAGATTGCACGAGGCCGTTTCGGCGCGGACTTCCAGGCCAGCGTCCTCTTCCAGGCCGGCTCTAGTCGATGCTCATCAGCTCCTCCCCTGAAGCAATCGGCTGACCTCCGGTCCGCTCACCAAGCGTGTCCGGCGACGGCCATGCGATCCGGTACTCGGCCGGTCCCAGAGCCGTTAGGACCGACTGAGCAACTCGCTCGTCGTGGGGGCCGTCCCCCGCGGCGTGGCAACACCGTGGCAGCATCCATCCCGTCCAGCGTGTCCAGATTGTCTAGAGAAACGTCCAATTTGCGAGCTACGGACGCCCTTTAAGCCATTACGCCGGGCGATCCAGGTTGAGGGCCTTGTGGACTGAATGGTCCGTGGAGGTTCGAGTCCTCACGGGCGCACTGTGGAAAGCCCCGCAACGCGGGGCTTTTTTCATTCTCAGACCGCCGATACCATAAGCCGGATATGGGCCGCCGACCCAAATCGGTGCAACGGCCTCCGGTGCGAGCGAGGCGGCCCGCGTGCAGACCGGGGTGGTGACCGGGGCGAGACGTGGATGAGACCGTCAGGCTGGGGAGCGCCACCAAACCGAGGAGATCCACATGTCTGCCACAACCGAGCCGTCAGGCGCCACCGCGATTCGCCCGTTTCGCGTTGAAGTCCCGGAGGACGCCTTGGAGGACCTGCGCCGGCGCATCGCAGCGGTGCGTTGGCCGACTAAAGAGCTCGTCGCGGATCGCTCGCAGGGGGTGCAACTGGCGACGCTTCGGGCGCTCGCGGAGTACTGGGTCAAGGATTACGACTGGCGCCGGTGCGAGGCGCGGCTGAACGCGCTGCCGCAGTTCAAGACCGAGATCGACGGTGTGGACGTCCACTTCACCCACGTGAAGTCGCGCCACGAGCAGGCGTTGCCGCTGATCATGACCCACGGCTGGCCCGGCTCGGTGATTGAGATGCTCGACACCGTCGGCCCGCTGACCGACCCGACCGAGCATGGCGGGCGCGCGGAGGACGCGTTCGACCTCGTGCTGCCGTCCGTGCCCGGTTACGGCTTCTCCGTCGAGCCGGCCGCGGTCGGCTGGGACCTGTTGCGGACCGGACGGGCCTGGGCCGAGCTGATGCGCCGTCTCGGCTATTCCAGCTATGTCGCCCAGGGCGGCGACGTGGGCGCCGGCATCACCGACGCGATGAGCCGCCAGGCGCCTGAGGGACTGATCGGCGTCCACACGAACCTGCTCGTGCCAGCGCTGAACGACCCCGCGGCCCTGCCGGCGGCCACCGAGCAGGAAAAGGCGGCGCTCGCCGCGATCAAGACGTTCGGGACGAGCGGCAACGGGTACTTCGTGGAGCAGTCCACCAGGCCCCAGACCATCGGGTACGCGCTGCTGGACTCCCCCATTTCACTCGCGGCGTGGATGGTGGACCACGACACCGACGCTTATTACAAGATCGCGCGCGCCTTCACCGACGACAACCCGTCGGGCAACCTCACCCGCGACCACATCCTCGACAACATCACGACCTACTGGCTGACCGGCACGGGCGCTTCAGCAGCGCGGTCGTACTGGGAGGCCTACGGGCCAGACGCGCCTGCTGCCGGCCAGAAGCCTCTGCCCGCGTCGTCGATCCCGTTCGGCTTCACGACGTTCCCGGGCGAGATCTGGCGGACGCCGCGCAGCTGGGTCGAGGCGTCGTACCCGAACGTCATCTACTTCAACGAGGTCGACAAGGGTGGCCACTTTGCCGCGTGGGAGGAGCCTGAGCTCTTCAGCCAGGAGATGCGCGCGGCGTTCAAGTCGCTGCGCTGAGACGCGCCTTCACACGCAAACGCGACGGCCCACTGGTTAGGCGCCGTGCACGTGTCGTCACTGAGGCAGCCGAGGGCCGGCGGGACGCCGCAGTGAGCGATCTGAAAGATCCACGTCGACGTCGGTGTCAGCGGCGGCTCGGGCCTCGAGATCGAAGTAGTAGAGGGTGAGCTGGATGGCCGCATACGGAACGGTGAACGTGTACACCAGAGAAGCCGCGAGGTTGATGAAGGTGAGGGAGTGGTCGGTCAGCAGCAGCAGGCCGACACCCAGCAGCGGACCCGACAACACGGCGAGCGCGTCGACCAGCGCCGTGAAGCCGAGCGTGCGCCACCAACGACCCCTCACCAGCTCAGAGCTGCGGCGCAGTGATCCGCCGGCGGGCAGCTCGTCGAGCATGCAGGCCTCGGCGAACAGCGACCAGCGGATGAATCGGTGGATCGCGAACGGGATACCGACGACGCTGACAGTGAGCAGGACGACCATCCCGAGCTCGGTCGCCATGCCCCGCGTCAGCGGACGCCATCGCCCGAGCACACGCCGGTAGGCCTCGCCGGCGAGAATGCGGTTCCCGGCGTCGCGCTCGGCCAGGATCACCGAGACCGCGGCGGTCACGATCACGGAGGCAAAGAGGCCCCCGACGCCTCCGATGAGGAGAGCGAGAAACGCCGTGACCGCACCGTGCCGCCCGTCGAGCGCCACCAACGGTGCGACGCTGCTGAGATGGAACACCGCCCATTGGATGGCAGCTGCCAGGACATAGACGGGAACGAAGATCACGCCCGCCGCCGCGAAGATCGGAATGTTCTCGCCGTAGACGCGCCAGGCCGCGCGGAAGATCTGACCGCCTTGACGCCGCCGTCGCAAGGGGTGCGGGTCCGGCGGCCGCCACGTGGTGCTCGCCATGGCGACGAGAACCCCGACCAGTACCAGAAGCACAAGAGCCAGAAACGGCACCGGATGCAGAAGCGCCCAATTGAACGCGAGCGCGCCCCGGGTCACGGCGCCGCAGAAGAAGTTGCCCACGCTCAGACCGAACGCGGTGCCGCTCGGGACCTCGACGCTCGTGTCGCGCAAGCCGTCTGCCCACTCGATCGGGGCGGTCCACTGCTGTTTGGCACCCGGTCCGGTCGGGCCGTCGTTGATGCCTGCCTCCCTCTGGCCCCAGCGCCCTTGAAAGGCAAGCCACGCGTAGGGCGCCGACGCGGATGACGGGATGTCCGGCAGCAGGACGGTCCCGGGTTCCAATCGCCGTGTGGCGTCGCGAGTGTCGTCGCAACCGAACCCCTCGCGCGCGCCTCGCCCGAGGAACAGGGCGCGGCTGAAGTAGTTGGCGTGCGACCCGGTCGCGTCGTAGATGACCGGATGCGTGCCCTCCTTCTGCAGCTTGGTGTCGGTCCACCCCGACCGCTCCCCGCCCGCGTGCTGGGACAGGTCGACCTCGTACGGGCCCACCCGCAGCGCCTCGGCAACGCTCGATGCCGCGAAGTCGACCTGTGCCATCTCCCAGTCACTCTCATGCTTGTCGGTGAAGTCGTTGAAGGTGTAGTAGAACCAGTACTGGACCGCGAGCTTGCCCGGGTCAGACGGATCGGTGGCAACGTGCGCGTAGACGCTCGGCGGCCGGCCGGCATTCCAGTTCCGGAACTGGCGCTCATATCCGCAGCTGGGAGTAAGCGGGTCGCCAGGAAAATCGAGGTAATAGCCCGGTCCAAGGCCCCACAGGTCGCGCGAGGTCGGAGCGCGCTTGACGAGCCTCCCCCGAGGATCACGCAGGAGCACGTCCCGTCTACCGACGGCGATGCCGACGGTCGTCGGCCGGTAGGCCTCGCCAGGCCCGCACGCCTTCGCCTGTGGCGCGAGCGAGAGCACCGGTGAGTACCTCGCGGCCATCCGCTGCGCTGCGGACTCCGCGCCGCGAGCCCCAGAGGGCACGGCCAAGCCAAGCACGAGCACCAGCGAGGCGCCGATCAATCGCTGGGATCTTGAAGCGCTCACCTGCGGTCGTATTTTGGTGCCCGGCGACTCGCAGTCGCGGTCACCACGCCTGCGTCAAAGCCTCCGCGGAGCGCCCATCCCACCGACCTCGCGGATGGCATCGGCGAAGGCCTCTGGGGCCTCCTGTGGGAGGTTGTGTCCTATGCCGCCGCGGATCGTCCGGTGCGCATACGGCCCCGAGAACTTGGTTGCGTACGTCCCTGGCTCGGGGTGGGGTGCGCCGTTCGCATCCCCCTCGAGCGTGATCGTCGGCACCGCGATCTCCGGCCCCTCGGCGAGTCGCCTCTCAAGCTCCACGTAGTCAGTCTCGCTCTCAGCTAGCCCGAGTCGCCAGCGATAGTTGTGCGTCACGATCGCGACGTGATCCGGATTGTCGAATGAGGCGGCGCTGCGATCGAACGTCTCGTCGTCGAAGCTCCACTTCGGAGACGCGGTTCGCCAGATGAGCTTGGCGAATTCGTACCGGTATGTGTCATAGCCCGCGCGCCCCCGCGCGGTGGCGAAGTAGTACTGGTACCACCACTGCTGCTCGGCCTCCGGAGGCAATGGCACCCTGCCGGCTAACTGGCTGCCGATCAGGTACCCGCTCACCGATACCAAGCCGCTGACCCGTTCCGGCCACAGCGCGGCGACGATGTCGGCGCTGCGCGCGCCCCAATCGAAGCCGGCGATGACCGCCGTCTTGATCTCCAGAGCATCCATCAACGCGACCACGTCGAGCGCGAGCGCCGCCTGCTGCCCGTTCCGGACCGCACCGTCGGACAGGAACTGTGTCGTCCCATACCCTCGGAGGTAGGGAACGATCACGCGATACCCATCAGCGGCCAGGCGCGGCGTCACCGCCTCGTAGGAGTGGATGTCGTACGGCCAGCCGTGCAGCAAGAGGACGGCCGGCCCCTCGGACGGTCCGGCGTCGACGTAGCCGACGTTCAACCACCCCGCGTCGATCTGCTTGATCGGCCCAAACGAACTGCTCGACGGCTGGGTGCTCGGGTGTGTGAGTTCCACGATCTCGCCTCTCGGGAGTTACTGCCCCAGCGGGCGATGAGTCTGGCTGAGCACCTAGACGACGGCGGCCGGAGTTGTCACGGTCGCGAGCGCGTCCAGGATCACGTCGGTCACCGCGTCGGGCTGCGAGATCATGATCACGTGTGAGCCCTCGATCTCGGTGATCGTCGCGGCCGCCCGCTCGGCCATCGAGCGGACGACGTCGGTGCCCGCCGCCTTGTCGGACAGGGCGACGACGGCCCAGGACGGGAGGGCCTTCCACGCTGGTGCTCCGTTCGGCTCGGAGAACGCGAGCTCGGCGACGGGCCGCTGCGTCGCGGCGAGCAGCGGCGTCAGCTCGTCGGGCAGGTCCGCAGCGAACACCTCGTGAATCTTCGCGGGATCAACGGCGAACTCGACGGCCGTCGCGCCGTTCGCCGTCGGGTACCGGCGCGGGACCTGTGCGCTGCCGAGGAGGCTGTCTTTCGACGCCGCCGCGGCCTCGCCAAGCCGCTCGCCCTCTTCAGGGGCAAACGCGGCGACATAGACGAGACCGACGACGTTTGCCGCCTCGCTCGCGGCGTTCGTGATCACGGCGCCACCGTAGGAGTGCCCCACAGCGAGGACCGGACCGGGCGTCTGCGCGAACACGCTCGCGGTGTAGGCGGAATCAGTCGAGATCCCCCGCAGCGGATTGGCGGGCGCAGTGACGTTCACGCCCTTGGCGTGCAGCCGCTGGATGACTCCGTTCCAGCTCGAGCCGTCGGCAAATGCGCCGTGCACGAGCACCACGGTGGGCGTTTCCTCGGACATGCGTACTCCTTTCCTGGTCAGTCGGGGCGAGTCCGTCCGCGCGCGAACGTCGGTGACCCTCGGTCAGGGCGTCGTCCTGGCGGGCGCGAAGAAGTCGATCAGCAGCTCGTTGACGTGCTCGGCCGCGTCGTGATGAACCCAGTGCGAGGCGTCGGGCACGCGCTCCACCCGATCGAGGTTGGGGACATCGTCGTGGTCGGGCTCGGCCAGTTCGGAGCCGAGGTAGGCATCCTGCTCGCCCCAGATGACCAGTGTCGGAGCCGAGATCGGGCGGAGCTTCGCTACGGCTTCCTTCTGGGACTGCCTGACCGACGCGCGGTAGTAGTTGATCATCCCGGCTGCGGCTCCCGGCTGCGACCACGCCTCGACGTAGCGTTCGATTTCCTGCGGCGTGTACGGCGGGTTCGCGTCGTTCAGGAAGTGCCGGAAGAAGTGCCAGTTTCTGGCGTGGACCACGTCCTCGGGCAGCCCAGGGGTCGCAAAGAAGAAGAAGTACCAGGACTTGCGCAGCTGACTGGGGTGGTGCAGTCCCTCCGACAGCCGCCGCGGATGGGCGGCGTTGAGGATGGCGAGCCGGTCGACCACCTCGGGGTGATTCATCGCGACGGTCCAGGCGATGCTTCCGCCCCAGTCGTGACCGACCAACAGCGCAGACGTGGCACCCCGTTCCTCGATGAGCCCGCGGATATCGGCCGCGAGCAGGTCCACACCGTAGTCCTTGAAGCCTTCTGGCTTCGATGACAGGTTGTAGCCACGCGTGTCGGGGGCAACCACTCGAAAACCGGCCGCCACCAGCGGCGCGATCTGTAGCCGCCAACCGAACCAGAACTCGGGGAAGCCATGGAGCAGAACGATCAGCGGACCCTCACCGGCCTCGACGTAGTGCAACGTGACGCCGTTTACCTCGGCGTAGCCCTCGCGAAGTTCGATCTGCTGATCTGAGTCATTGATGAGGACGTCCAGGGTGAGGTTCTCGGTCGAGTTCATGATGGCCTTCCCTCGTTCTGTTGGGGTCGAGCGTCGCCGTCGGCGCTCACGGGTTCCCTGCGCTCCTGTAGCGAAAGAAGGTCTCGCGTTTTGAGCTGCGTCGCACCCGCGTAGTCCCTAGTTGGCGCACTGGTGGGCCGCCCAGCCGCCCCCCGCCGGTGCCCGGCGCGATATCGATCAAGGTCCGGGTCGCACGCAGGAGCGTCGGCCCGTGGGCCACTCCGCCAGGCGGACGGTCAAGGACGCTCACGAGCCGCGCGTGAACACGTCTGCCAGCACGAGCAGGAGCGCAGCGGCGACAAAGGCGCCGATGCTGATGATGCCGTGGCGGAAGGCCGACGCGTAATCGCCGCGTGATGATGCGAGCTGGTTGTAGAAGACGCTGCCCGTGATGGCGATGCCCGCGGCCGAGCCGATCCGCTGCCCCGTCTGCAGCACACCGCCGGCGCTCCCAGCGCGCTCGACCGGCACGTGAGACAGCGTGAGGGTCAGGTTGGGAGATATCACCAGGCCGCCGCCGAGGCCGGCGATCAGCAGCGGAACAGCTATCCACAGTGCGACGTCGTAGCCGGGATGGGCGCCCACCGCCACCCAGACTCCGGCCAGCCCGACGAGCACGGTGGCGAGCCCGAAGGCCACGAGCTTGGGGCCCCGACGCAGCGCCTGGCGGCTGCCCGCCGACGCGACCAGCGCGCTGCCGATGGCGAACGGCGTGGCCGCCAGACCAGACTTCCACGCGGGGTAGCCCAGTCCGAGCTGCAGATACTGAGTTTGGATGAAAAAGACCGCGATGAACCCCGCGAAGAAGATGAGGCCAACTGGGGCGCCAAGGGCGTAGGAGCGGATTCGAAACAAGTCGAGCGAGACCAGCGGCTCCCGGGTGCGTCCGTAGCGACGCTCGTGAAGCACCCACGCCACGAGGAGTACGGCGCCCACTGGGAACAGCGCTAGTCGCAGCGGGCTGTGCCACGTGCGCTGCTCGATGAATGGGACCAGGATGCACAGGATCGCCGTGCCCAGCAGCGCGACGCCGAGCGGGTCCATCGCCTGTGGCCGGCGCTCGGCCAGGGTCGGCGCTGGCAGGTAACGGCGGGCGAGCAGCAGGATGGCTACGCCGATCGGCAGGTTGACGAAGAACACCGCCCGCCACCCGTCGTGTGCGCCGAACAGCGCGATCAGCACGCCGCCCGTGATCGGGCCGAGCGCGGTCGACACGGCGATGGTCGAGCCAAAGAAGCCGAATGCTTTGCCGCGCTCCTCGCCGCGGAACAGACTCTGGATCAGGCCCGAGATCTGCGGGGTGATGAGACCGCCCGCGAACCCCTGGACGATCCGCGTCAGCACGAGCTCGAGCGGCGTCTGCGCCAACGCACAGGCCGCGCTCGCGATGACGAACAGGGCTACCCCGACCATGAACACAGGCCGCCGGCCGCGGGCGTCGCCGAAGCGCCCTGCCGGCACGAGCAACAGCCCCAGCGCGAGCGCGTAGCCCGCGACGATCCACTGCAACTCGTTCTGCTGAGCGTGCAGGCCCTGCGCGATGCTCGGCAGCGCCACATTGACGATCGAAACGTCCAGCAGAGTCATGAACCCAGCGGCGAGGAGGACGCCAAGCGCCATCCAGCGTGCCGGGTCGGGGCGATATCCGTCGTCGCGAGGCGGTACCGGGCCACTCGAGGCTGCTGAGCCCGCGGGCCGTGGCTCGTCGGTACCCGAATCGCGGGTGGCGATCTCAGGCGTATGGCCCCCGGACAAAGATGACATCTATCGGCGCTCCTTATGGTTTGCCCCGGCGAGCGCGCCGGTCGTGCCGAGCATGACCATGAGCTCCCGTCGGTCAACCATCGGTCAAGTCCTCCAGCAGGCCGGCAAGGACGAGCTCCCCGTCTCGCGTCTGGAAGCCGTGGTTAAGCGCCGACGCGATGAGCCTCTGGGCGTCTGGCTCACGCACCCCCTCGCCGAACAGATCGGAGTCGCGGCGAAACTCCGCCACGGGCGCGAGCGCGATCGCGTTGACCCGGTCCTTGACCGCAGCGCGCCCGGCGGCCGGAAACCTGGCCATCCGATGAGCAAGCGACCTGACGAAGTCCCCAAGCGCGTCGGCGGGCAGCGCGCGATTGATCCAGCCATAGCGCTCGGCCAGCTCGGCGTCGTAGTCCTGGGCGCTGAGCATCACCTCGAGTGCGCGTGCGCGACCCATGAGGCGAGTGAGGTGCTGGACAGCGCCGCCGCCGGGGAGCTGACCGAAGGCAGGCTCGAACTGACCGAAGATCGCTGACTCGCGCGCAGCGAAGCGCATGTCACAGGCCAAGGCGAACTCGCTGCCGGCGGCGCGAACCCGACCCTCGATCTGCGCGATGGTCACCAGCCGGCTGGCGCTCAGGTAGCGAAACAGAAGCCCGATCGACGCCTCGCCGGTCAGCTTCGCCGCTTCCGCCCGGTACTCGGTGACCTTGGTCAAGTCGACATGGGAGATGAAGTAGTCAGGGTCGGCGCTCTTGAACACGAGCACTTGGACGACCTTGTCGCCCTCGGCGCGCTCAATCAGCGTGACGAGATCACGAACCAGTTCGGGTCCCAGGAGGTTCATGGGCGGCGCCGCGATCTCGGCAAACACGACGCCGTCCTCCTGGTGAACGATCAGCGTCTCAAAGCTGACGGACGAGCCTTGTGGCGTGAGTGACATTTCGAACCCTCGCGTTGATCCTCGTCGTGGTCGTGGTCATCACGAGAGGAAGGAAGTGACTTCTGCCGCGACATCGGTCGGGTACTGAAACAGGAAGCCGTGCCGGCCTCGGGGTAGATCCGAATCCAGGCGTCCGGGATGAGGCCCGCGTTCGCGTTCGCGCCGTCACGATCCGTTACCAGTGATTGCGTCAACGACAATTGACGCGTACTCCGCCGGCGCTTCCTCCCACACGAAGTGGCCGGCATCGATCAGCACGACGCGGCTGTTCGGCAGCCGCTCGTCCAGGAACTCAGCGTTGGCCACCGGGACGACGCGGTCGTTGCGGCCGTTGATGATCGTGACCGGCGTGGCGATCTGCGGCAGCAGCTTGGCCAGTGCCGGCAGCTCCTCGGGGTACCTGCGGACGTAGCGCATCGACTCCGCGAAGCGGTCGCCCTCGTAGCAGGCAAGGTAATCGGCGCGGATCTGGTCGGGGATCCCGCCCGCGATCGTGTCGGCCGCCACGTTGACGATCGCGCGGGGATCCATCCTGCGGTACTTGTCGAGGTCAGGGTCGAGAACCCATGACTTCAGCGGTTCCCCAAGCTGGATGGGAACCGCAGCTCCACCAGTGCCGACGACCACGCCGGCGATCCTCTCCGGATGCGATGCCGCCGCAAACAGAGCGGCTGACGTGCCCACGTCTGGCGCGACGATGTGCGGCCGGCCGAGATCGGCCTCAACGATGAGCTCGGCCAGGAACCCGCCCATCGCTCGTGGCGAAAGCAGCTCCTCGCGACGTTCGGATGCGCCGAAACCCGGGAGGTCGATGGCGAACAGGCGGGCGTGCTGTGCCAGCGTGCCCCATACCGGCGCGAACGCGTAAACGCTCTCGGGCCACGGGCTGGTGAGCAGTACCACCGCGTCGTGCGTGCCTTCGCTCTCGGCGTAGCGGATTCGCAGTCCATCCACGGTGCGAAAGCGGATTTGCGGACTCGTTGTCGTGGGCATGTAGTCCATCCTCGAAGTTCACTCGTCGGACGTCACCGTCGTCACGTCGTGCGCGAACACGTCGGTAATGGCGCGGGGCATCACGGTGACATGGCCCCTTGCCGGTCGCCCCCGTGAAGACCCCAGTCGGCACGCGGGTGGCCCGCTCAAGAACCGGATCCGCCCGCGGGAACCGCGATCCGCCACCAGCCCGCGGGACGGGATGGGGTTATGCAGGCTCTCCGTGTTGCTCGGAGACGGAGCGTGCCAGCGCGCTGGTCAGCTCCCGGCGAGATTTGATCCCGAGCTTGGCGAACACGTGGCGCAGGTGCCACTCCACGGTGCGCCGGCTGAGAAAGAGCCGTGCGCCGATCTCGGGGTTCGAGAGCCCATCGCGAGCGAGGTTCGCGATCTGCCGCTCCTGCGGGGTTAGATCGTCCCGGGTCGCGACCGTCCGCTTGCGGACCGTCTCACCCGTCGCCGACAGCTCGCGGCGGGCGCGTCCCGCGAACGCCTCCATGCCGGTCGAGGTGAAGTCGTCGAACGCGACGCGGAGCTGGGTCCGCGCGTCGACTCGACGGTTCAGCCGTCTCAGCCACTCCCCATAAAGGAGGCGAGTGCGCGCGAGCTCGGCTCGAACCCGAGTTCGGCTCAGATGGTCGATCGCCTTCAGGAAGAAGCCGTCGGCATCGTCGTCTTCGCTCAGCAGAGCTCGAGATCGTGCGTCGATCCCGAGCGCCCAGTCGGTCCTGGTCGCGTATGCCTTTCTGGAGAGCCGCTCCATGGCGTCCGCCGCCAGATCGGTCCTCCCGGTTCTTGTGGCTGGCTCGATCAGCTCGCTCAGACC
Source organism: uncultured Actinomycetota bacterium (assembly GCA_963708835.1). GTDB lineage: Bacteria > Actinomycetota > Thermoleophilia > Solirubrobacterales > Solirubrobacteraceae > Palsa-465. The sequence goes on from CAVPUB010000008.1 coordinate 237,871, forward strand.
CCAGTTCTCCGCCACGACCTCGCGGTGCTCGCTCGCGGCGACTGCCGCAGCCAGAGCTTCCTCATACCGCCCGAGCCCGTTACACAGGACGGCGCGCGCGTATGCACTGATGGCCAATCCGATGCCCTCGCCTCGTGCCTGCGCCTCGTGGTCGGTCGTCTCGATCAGCTCCATCGTCTCGTGGGGACGGCCCTGCCAGGCCGAGAGGACCAACGCCCCGTACGGTGCGGATCGGACGCCCGTTGCGTCCTGGACCGAGTCTGTCTCCGAGACTGTTGCGGTCGCGGCGGCGAGCTCTCCGCAGAAGACCTGGATCGGCGCACGCGCACTGAGGGCGAGCGCGAGTTCGCTGAGCGTTCCCGTCTCGCGCGCAAGCTCGACGCTGGAGTGCGAGAGCAAGCGTGCGTGTTCGTCGTCCCAGGTCTCGAGAGCGAGGACGCACCCTTGCCAAAGCCAGCGCAGTCGTTCCTCGGCCGAGGCCTGCCCTCCGGCCAGCCGCCGCACCGCAACCCGGCAGGGGGCGACCGCCAGGTCGTAGTCCTCGGCGAGGGCGACCAACGCGTCCAGCAGGAGGTCGGCGGTGGCCTGCTCGGCCGCCGGTGGGCGCGGCGCGGCCCGGGCGGCGTCCGCGACCTCGGAGATCCCAACGCTGCGGTTGAGCCTGGCGCCGAACATGGCCGCGGAGAACGCGTCCACATACGTCTCACGCGCGATCGAGACGTCCAGCGGCTCCAGTCGGCGGGCGGCAGCCAGGAGGAGTACTGTCGCGTCGCTGCCGCGGCTGGAGACAAACGCGAGTTGTGCCCGCAGTAGGTCGACCCGCGCGCGCTGGAATTCCTCGAGCGGCCCCGCTTGCGCGATCGCCAGCAGGCCGCGAGCCGCGGCGAAAGCCCCGGCCTGGACACTGGCCTGAGCGGCCACGAGTGCACGTTCACGTCGGAGCGCCGGGTCGGGCGTAAGGGCAACGGCACGCTCCAGGAACGCTGCCGTCGCGGCGGCGCCCCCGCGCGCCTCCGCCCGGACTGCCGATCGTTCGAGCTCGGCAGCCACGTCCTCGTCGGGTCCGTCTGCCGCGAGCGCCCTGTGCCAGGCACGGCGATCCGCCTCTGAATCCGGATCGGTTACCTCTGCCAGCGCTTCGTGGGCGCGCTGCCGGCTGCCCCGTGAAGCCGAGCGATAGACCGCCGAGCGCACCAGGGGATGGCGGAAGCGGACGCTGGCCCCGAGCTGCAACAGCTCGGCAGCTTCGGCGGGCGCGAGTGCGCCCGTCTCGATGCCGAGCTTTCGGCCGGCGCGCAACACCAGTGCCGAGTCACCGAGGGGCTCAGCGGCTGCCAGCAGCATTAGCCGCTGCGCCGCTTCGGGCAACTCCCTGACCCGACGGAGGTAATGACGCTCAATGTGCGCCGGAAGCTCGCCGGCGACGGGAATCTCAAATCCACCGGCCAGCTCGGCTGCGGTCATTCGCCCAGGCAGCTCCAGCAGGGCAAGCGGGTTTCCTCCAGTCTCAGCGACAACCCGATCGACCACGCGGCTGTCGAGCCGGCCGCTGAACATCACGCGCAGTAGCGCGTGGGCATCCTGGTCGGACAGCCCTTCGAGCCGCAACTCGGAGAGACCGTCGAAGTCGTGTGCGGCGGCGGGCTCGCGCAGGGCGGCCACGATGGCGACCGACTCCGCACGAACCCGTCGGGCGACGAGCCCGAAGATCTGGCTGGAGGCGGCGTCCAACCACTGCGCATCCTCGATGAGACACAGCAGCGGCCTCTCCTCCGCGACAACAGCGAGCAGGCTAAGTACGGCCAGTCCAAGTAGGAACCGTTCTGGCACCTCTCCGGCCGCGAGTCCCAGAGCGACGCCGAGGGCGTCTCGTTGCGGCGCCGGGAGTTCGTCGAGCCGGTCGAGCATTGTGCCGCAGAGCTGATGGATTCCAGCGAAGGGCAACTCCATCTCCGCCTCCACAGCCGTCAGCTCAGCGACTCGAAAGCCGGACGACTGGCGAGCCCCGTAACGGAGGAGCGCTGTCTTGCCGACCCCTGCCTCACCGCGGATGACGAGGGCCTTGCTCTCACCGCCGCGAACGCTCGAAAGCAGCGCGTCGAGCACTTCGCGCTCGCTGGTCCGACCGAGGAAACCCGGTGCACGCATCCGGGCTCCTATCCCGGCAGGGCGGCCTCGAGGCCGCCGCGCGAGTCGATCCCGAGTTTCGCAAACACCTTGTGCAGGTGGTACTCAACGGTACGCGGGCTGAGGAACAGCTGATCGCCGATGTCCGCGTTAGTGAGCCCTTCGCGGGCGAGCCGGGCGATCTGCTCCTCCTGTGGCGTGAGCTCCTCGCGCACCTCGAAGGGACGCTGGCGCGGCTTCGCACCAGCGGCGACCAGCTCAGTCCGAGCACGGTCGGCGAACGCCTCCATCCCGATCTCGGCGAACAGTTCCTCGGCCGCCTGCAGCCGATCGCGCGCCTCGCGGAGGCGTCCCTCGCAGCGCAGCCACTCGCCGAAGAGCAGATGCGCACGCGCGAGCTCTGTGCGGATTCCGGCTCGATCGAGCTGCCATACCGCCTCGCGGTAGGCCTCTTCAGCCGCATCGCCGTCGACGAGAAGGGCCCGACAACGGGCCTCGATGCCGAGTGCGAAACCGGTACCCGCGGGCTGCGTGGTCGCCACAAGGTCCTTCAGCGCGGCGGACGCAGCCGTTGTGTCACCGACACGCACGGAAGCCTCTATCAGCTCGAACAGCGCCCACATCGTCAGCAGGGGATAGACGCCGTTGGTGACCATTTCGCGGGACGCCGCAGCAGCGGCGTCGTAGCGTCCGAGGCCGTTGTACAGCACCGCGGCGGCCCAGTAGGCAACCATCACCGCGTTCCCCTGCCCTTGTGCCGTGCCCTCTTGGATGACGGCCTCGATCAAACGGGAGGCCTCGTCTTCGCGCCCCTCCAGCGCGAGGATCCGGAGCAGCGCGAACGGTGGAACGTGATTCCCAGTCGATGCCGAGATGCTCCCCGCCTCAGCATCCAGGCGTCGTGCGCCCGCCACGTCGCCCCGCCACGCTCGTTCCAATGCCAACGCCTGGAGGTGGATCGGCAACTCTGCAAGCGCGCCCGCCTCGCGTACGACGCGGGCCTGTCGCTCATACACCGGCGCCGCATCGCCCCATATAGCCAATGGCACACCGCCAACCTGTACACCCCACCGGACGACGTCCTCCACCGGCAGTTCCAGGACTTCCTCCGCCGCACGCTGGAGGGTCGGCATCGCGGCCGCGTGTCCCTCTGTGACCAATACGGCCAAACCGTCGATCACCAGGTCGAGTGGATGCGGATCAGGTGGCAGCGGTGGGAGGGCGCATACAGCGCGAGAAACCTCGAGGAGAGAGCACTCGCCGCCGAGATGGTTCGCAGCGCTCGCGGCGAACCAGGCAGTCAAGTAGGCCCGGCGAGCGAGGCTGGCATCGAACGGCTCGAGCTGCTTCGCAGCATCAAGGAGCAACGGGGTCCCGTCGTTGCCGTAGCGGGAGACGACAGCAGCGTGGCCCCGCAGGAGCGCGGCTCGCGCGCGCTGGAAACCGTCGAGCGAGACGCTTTCGGCCACGGCCAGGAGCCGCTCCGAAGATTTGAAATCCCCGGCCTGGAACGTCACCTCCGCCGCGGCCAGCGCGCGCCCCGCCTGGAGGGCCGGGTCTCGTGTCAGAGCGCTCGCTCGCTCGAGAAACGCCGCGGCGGCCGCAAGACCACCGCGACCCTGCGCCCGCCCGGCGGAACGTTCTAGGTCGGCGGCGACGGCCTCGTCAGACTCAGCAACCGCAAGGGCGCGATGCCAGGCACGGCGGTCGGCGGCGAGCTCGTGATCGCTCACGTCCGCGAGCGCGTCGTGCACGCGCCTTCGTTCGTCGAGCGACGCGGCTCGATACACCGCTGAGCGCACGAGCGGGTGATGAAACCGAACGCGGTCGTCGATTTCGAGCAACCCGGCCTCTCGGGCGGGAACCAGCGCGCCAGGGTCAGTGGAGAGTCGTTCGGCCGCCCGCCACAGCAGCTCTGCGTCGCCCAACGGTTCCGCTGCTGCGAGCAGCATGAGTCGCTGCGTTGCATCGGGCAATCCGACGACGCGGCGCAGGTAGCGCTCCTCTAGCCGAGTCGGGAGATCGCTCGCTGCGGGTGGCGCAAAGCCCCCGGCTCGCTCCGACCGTGTCATCTGCTGCGAGAGCTCCATGAGCGCGAGCGGATTGCCGCCGGTCTCGGCGATGATCCGGTCGCGGACACGATCGTCGAGCCGACCCGGCACGGCTCTCGACAGCAGAGCCCGGGCATCGGGCTCGTCGAGGCCTTCGACTACCAGCTGCGGCAGGCCGTCGAGCGCGCACGTCGTGATCGGCTCGCGCATCGAGAAGACCATCGCCATCGGCTCGGCAACCAAGCGCCGCGCCACGAATCCGAGCACCTCCACCGACACGGCGTCGAGCCACTGAGCGTCATCCACCAAGCACATCAGTGGGCGCTGCTCGGCAGTCGAGGAGAGTAGGTTGAGCACTGCGACGGCAACCAGGAACCTATCTGGGGCATCGCCCGGCGCGACGCCGAAGGCGACTCGAAGCGCGTTCTGCTGCGGCTGTGCGAGGACCTCGAGCCGGCCGAGCATTGGCGCGCACAGCCGCTCGATTCCCGCAAAGGGCAGCTCCATCTCAGCCTGGATGCCTTCGATCTCGGCGATACGCAGGCCAGACGCCTGCCGAGCCAGGTAGCGGAGCAGGGCAGTCTTTCCGATCCCCGCTTCACCGCGAACCAGCAGAGCGGCGCTGTCCCCTTCACGAGCCCGGGCGACGACGGCGTCGAGGCGTTCGCGTTCGCGCGAACGGCCGAGAAAACCAACCCCCCGGGTGGCTGGCATCTCGCAATTCTAAGACTAATCCAAAGCTGCCGCCGCGGGCTCAGCCAATCGCTTGCAGTCGCCACCTATCGAGGAACCAGAGCACGCCTTCAGGCGGCGCACTGCCGACGCTGACGCCGCGGTCGCGCAACTGGCCGGCGACCGCGGGCGGTGCGGAGCCAGCGTCGGCGATGCTGACGATTGCGCCTCGCGCGCGGACATGCCGCGCCGCGTGCTGATAGAGGATCGAGGCACCGTCGCCCGTGGTGTGGACGACTACGTCTACGCCGGCGAACGCAGCTGTCGACTCGGCAAATAGGCGCTGAACATCGAGCTCGTCGGTAAGGTCGGCGCGTACGGCGATGACCTTGCCTTCCGCGGCGAGAATCTCTCCGACTGTCAGTTCGGCTGTGCGCTGGTGCTCGAGATAGACGACGACGATTGCCCAGCCCCAGCTCGCCAGCGCGCGCGCGACTTGGCGGCCGGCCCCAGACGCGCCGCCCGTGACGATCGCCACCACGTCCGTGCGGAAACCATCTGCGTCCCGACCGTTGTCGCTACCGCGGATCATGGGTCGCCGTTGGCCGCGAGGCTTGCCCACGCTGCGCGCATGTTGGACGCGAGCGAGTCGTTCTCATGATCCTCGCCTCCATTCACTGTGACCTGGGTGGGCGCGTTCCACGGTGACATTTGGGCTCGCCGCTCGCCCCCGTGAGGACCCCGGTCACTACGCGGGCGGGGCAGACCCGCGCACGCACTAGGGCCCTCACTGGCGCGACAAGTCACTGCGAGCCGCGACCGTCACCGGCGAGCTGTAACGACCGGGAAGGACCGACTCATGGCGAGCTTCGACTACGACGTGGCGATTATCGGATCGGGATTCGGTGGAAGCGTGGCCGCGCTCCGCGCCGCTGAGAAGGGCTATCGGGTCGGCGTCATGGAATCTGGCCGGCGCTGGACAGACGAAGCCATCCCGAAGACGCAGTGGGACCTCGCACACTTCGTCTGGTTCCCCGCCGCGGAGCTCTACGGAGTCCAGAGGATCGAGTACCTCGACGACGTGCTTGTCCTCTCCGGCGCAGGCGTCGGCGGCGGCTCGCATGTGTATGCGAGCACGATGTACGTCCCACCCAAGCAGTTCTTCGACGCGAAGGAATGGGCCGGCATCACTGATTGGGCCGACGAGCTGGCACCGTACTTCGACCAGGCCGCGAGGATGCTCGGGGTCGTCCGCTACCCGTATATGCCCACGGACGTCGACCGGGCGATCCAGCAGGTCGCGAAGGACATCGGCCGAGAGGAGACCCACAACAAGGCCCCACTCGCCGTCTACTTCGGCACGCCGGGAGTCGAGGCCGACGATCCATATTTCGGCGGGGTCGGGCCGCGCCGCACCGGCTGCATCTCCTGCGGCAACTGCAACAACGGCTGCGGCCACAACGCGAAGAACAAGCTGACGACGAACTACCTCTACCTTGCCGAGCAGCTCGGCGCGCAGGTTCACGACATGCATGAAGTGTTCGACCTGGTGCCGCTCGAGGGAGGCGGGTTCGAGGTGCACGCGCGTCACCCCGGCTGGGCGCAACGCGCAGGGCACCTCCACCACAAGACCTACACCGCCGAGCAGGTGATCGTGGCCGCCCACGCCTACGGGTCGGCCAAGCTCCTTCATCACATGCAGCACAAGGGTCGCCTCACCGGCCTGTCGAGCGAGCTCGGGAAACGCGCACGGACCAACTCCGAACAGCTTCTCTACATCACGCGCACCCACGACGAGTGGAAGCGCGACCCGGACAGGATCCACATCATGCCGGGCTCGGTCACGATCACCTCGGGCACGTGGCCGGATCCGGTGACGAGCATCGAGCCGACCTATTGGGGGCTCGGAAGCAACGTCTTCGCGTTCCTCGGGACCTACCACCAGCACGGCGAGCAGAAGCATTCGTTCGAGTCCTGGCTCAAGGAGATCCTCAAGCACCCGAGCGAGGAGATCCTGCCCGCCGACCCGCGCCACTGGTCCGAACGGTCGTTCGTCGCGCTCTGCTCGCAGACGACCGACACCTCGATCGAGCTGTACTGGCACGACGGCCTGCTTCACAGCAAGCCATCCGGGACGCCGCCGTCGGTGCACGTTCCGGCGATCGAGGACTTCGTCGACCGTGTGGCGACGCAGCTGGGAGCCCACGAGGCGGCGCTCGCGACCGAGGTCATCAACCGCAACGCCTCCGCCCATTTCGTCGGCGGAATTCCGATCGGCGAGAGCAGTGAGACCGGCGCCGTCGACCCCTACCTGCGGCTATTCGGCCAGCCCGGCCTCCACGTCATGGACGGCAGCGTGATGCCGGCCAATCCTGGAGTGAACCCATCACTCTCGATCACGGCCCTCGTGGAACGCGCGATCTCGCTCTGGCCGAACAAGGGCGACGAGGACACTCGGCCACCCCTGGGCTCCGGCTACGAGCGCATCGACCCAGTCGCACCGCACCGCGCGTTCGTGCCGGCAGGCGCTCCAGGCGAGCTGCGACTCGACGCAACCAAGGAAGAAGTCATTCCCGCATATCCCTACTGAACCAGCCAGACGAAGGAGAAGACGATGACAACCGAGGTCGAGGCTCTCCGTACCGTGGGGCGCGGTGACGCGATCCCCAACGACTTCGTCGTTCCCTACTACCTCGACGAGCTCAAACGACGGATCTCAGTCGCGCGAGTCGCGGACCGCCTCTACGCGTTCGATGACCTCTGCATGTGCGCCGACCGGTCATGCCCGCTATCTGGAGGACTGCTGACAGGGACGACGCTCATGTGTCAATGCCACGGCTCCCGGTTCGACATCACCACCGGAGCCGTGATCAACGGCCCAGCGACCAAGGGGCTGCACGTGTACGAGGTGCAGGAGGTCGACGGCAGTATTCAAATCCGAGCCTGAGCGGTGGGAACATCGATGGCGAACATGGCGCCCACGCCGAAGGCCGTGGCGATCGTGCTGTTTCCCGCGCTGGTGCTGATGCTCGCGTTCGCGTTCGCCTATGTCGGTGCGTTCCACGAGCCGACCCCGCACAACGTGCCGATCGCGGTCGTGGGCCCGCCCGCGGCTGCGGTCCAGCTCAACCGCCTGCCCGGCGACCCGCTCGACGCGCGCCAGGCCTCCTCCCGCCCCGATGCGCTGTCGCAGATCGACAATCGCGACGTCTACGGCGCCTATGAGGTGGCCACGAACCGTCTGTTCGTCGCCTCGGCGGCGAATCGCGCGACCGCCGTCGCGCTGGAAGAGACATTTGACCGGGTCGCCGCTGCGCAGCGCCGGCCCCCGGCCCGCGTCACCGACGTCAAGCCGCTGCCGCGTGACGATCCGAACGGCACGGCGGCGTTCTACGCGGTGATCGCGTGGGTCTTCGGCGGCTACATCGGCGCGACGCTCATCGGGTTGATCGGGGCCCCACGCAGTCGCAGCAGGCAGCGCGCGGCAGCTCGGATCGGAGCGTTCGCGGGATTCGGCATCGTCGCCGGCGTCCTCAGTGTCGTCATGCTGCGCGCCTGCTTCGGTGTGTTCTCGGGCCACATCGTCGCGATGTGCGCAATCGGCGCGTTGACCATCTTCGCCAGCGGTGCCGCCGCGGGCGGCCTCCAGGCCGCGGCCGGCCCGGCGGGGACCGGGCTCGTCATTCTCGTGTTCGTGATCCTCGGCAACAGCGCGTCGGGCGGCCCATTCGCCCGGCCGCTGCTGCCGGGCCTATGGAGGACGATCGGCGGTGTGCTGCCGCCCGGCGCAGGCGTCGATCTGGCGCGATCGGCGCTGTTCTTCGACGGCGCGCGGATCGCCGGGCCGATCCTCGTGCTCGTCGCTTGGGCCGCGTTGGGTACCGCACTTGCGGTCGCATTCGGCGGGCGCGTCGTCGACCCAGCCGACATCGAGGCACGGGCCGCTGCGGGAGCAGCAGTCTGAGCAGCGATCGCCTCCACATGCGGCCTCGCTCTCCCCCCGTTCGCCCCGGCTCGGGGCTCAATCGACCCGGGGTCGTGGCAACACCGTGGCAACATCCATCCCGTCCAGTGCGTCCAGACCGTCTGACAACCACCCAATTTGCGGGCCCTGGACGCCCGAGAACCGATCTACGCGGGGCGATCCAGGTTGAGGGCCTTGTGGACTGAATGGTCCGTGGAGGTTCGAGTCCTCTCGGGCGCACTGTGGAAAGCCCCGCAACGCGGGGCTTTTTCATGCTCAAGCCGCGCTGCCGCGGGTAGCGGGTGCCGGCGCGGCGACGCTCAGATGCTGGTCGCGACGGCAAAGGAGGAGTGAGGAGATTCGGCGCTCGGGCTGCTGGTGCTCCTCACGGCGGCACTCGGTGCATCTCCCGGTCCGCAGAACCTCGTCCCCAGGGTCGTGCCGGGCGCCGTGCATCAAGAGCCGGGGCCTCGGCCGGACGCGCAGGGGTGGCTGGGGTGTGGCTGTTGCGCTCGTTGCCGCCGCGGAGGGCTGGAAGGCCGCTCGCGCTGTTGCGCGGCGGCTCGGCGAGTACGCGCGGAAGCCCTGAAAGCCGCGCGCTCGCCGAGCCATGGGGGTGCGTCAGCCGGCGGCGGCTGCGGGAGCCGGGTCGCCGCTGCGGGCGGCCATCGAGTGCTCGCGGCTGTCTCGCGAGGAGATCAGCACGAAGGCCAGGATCGCACCGGCGACGGCGAAGCCGGCGCCGACCAGGAACGCCTGGTCGAACCCCTTGGTCAGGGCAACGGAGGCGCTGTGGACTCCAGAGTGGAAGAGGCTCTGGGTGCGGCTGTTGGCGATCGTCGCGAGGATCGCCAGTCCGAGCGCCCCGCCGATCTGCTGGGAGGTGTTGATCAGACCCGATGCCAGCCCCGCCTCATGCGGCCTGGTCCCGGTGACCGCGGCGATCGTCACGGACACGAACGCGAACCCGAACCCCGCGGCCGCCAGCAGCGACGGGCCGAGCACGTCAGCGGCGTACGAGCCTCCCGGCTGCGGGCACTCGCGAGAACCAGAGCAGGCCGCCGGCGACGAGCAGCAGCCCGGCGATCAGCGTCGGCCTGAACCCGATCCGCGTGACCAGCTGGGACGCGAGCCCGGCCGAGATGATGATTCCGACCGCCAGCGGCAGGTACGCGATTCCCGTCTTGATCGGCGAGTAGTGCAGGACGTCCTGGAGGTACAGGGAGATGAAGAAGAACATCGAGAACAGCGACATGCCGAGCAGCAGGCCGACGATGTCCGCGCCGCGCAGGGTCCGCAGGCGGAAGATCGAGAACGGCATCAGCGGCTGGCGCTGGCGGGACTCGATCAGCAGGAAGGCGATCAGCAGGACGACCGCACCGGCGATCAGCAGCAGCGTCTCCGACGATCCCCAGCCGACGTTGACGGCGTTGACGATCGCGTAGACGAGCAGCGACAGGCCCGCGGTGACGGTGACCGCACCCGGTAGGTCGAACGTGTTGGTGCCGTCGTCGGCGCGGCTCTCGACCAGCGTCCGGGGCGCCAGCGCTGCCGCCGCGAGGCCGATCGGGACGTTGACGAACAGGACCCAGCGCCAGCTCAGTCCGCTGGTGAGGATGCCGCCGAGCAGCACCCCGGCCGCGCCCCCGGCGCCGGCGACGGCGCCCCAGATGCCGAGCGCGCGGTTGCGCTCGGCACCCTCGGCGAAGGTGGTGGTGATGATCGACAGCGCGGCGGGCGAGACGATCGCGGCTCCGAGGCCCTGCGCGGCGCGGGCGGCGATCAGCCATCCCTCCGATTGCGCCAGTCCGCCGGCGAGCGAGGCGAGCGAGAACAGCGACGAGGCCGACCATGAACATGCGCCGGCGTCCGAGCAGGTCGGCCATCCGGCCGCCGAGCAGCAGGAAGCCGCCGAAGGTCAGCGCGTAGGCGTTCACGACCCACGAGAGGTCCGTGCGCGAGAAGTGCAGCGCCCGCCCGATTGACGGCAGCGCGACGTTCACGATCGAGGCGTCGATCACGATCACGAACTGCGTCATCGCGAGCAGCAGCAGCGCGAGATTCTTCGCGCGGGGCGTGTACGCGATCATCGGCTCATCCCGAGCATCCGGCCCAGGCCCGACAGCGACGCGAATGCAAATCGCTGCAGGCGCGAGGTGCGGATCGCGGTCGGGTGGGCTGTGAACAGCATCGCTGCGTAGATCGCTTGACGCGGACTGTGAGGTGCTCCGGCGCCCATCTTCCCGGTCGATGTCAGCGACGCCATGTCGCGAAAGAACCCCTCGTAGTCGGCGGCCGGGCGGTGGCGATTGATGAACCTAGCCGGCTCATCGTGACTGTTTCGCAGGGTGTGCCGGACACCGGGAGCCGCTGCGGCGCGCTCTCCCGGACCATAGGTATGCCAGGTGCCGTCGAGCTTGACGTCAAGTCGGCCCTCGACGATCTCAAAACTGTCTTCAGCATTGTCGTGCACGTGCACAGGGGGGCTGGGTTGGTGGGGACCGAGCCAGCCATTTGCCTCAAGAACTTCACCATCGGTGTCCTCGCCGTTGCGCACGATCTCCCACCACATATCCATGCCCGGGCGAAAGTCGATGCGCCGAGTCACGGTAGGGCGGGTTGCAGGGTCAAGGGAAGCAGTATTCACAGGGGCTCCATTAGGTCATTGGTTCTTTATTGGTTGCAACTCTTGCGACGGGTCGTCGCGAGATTGTCGTGATGCAGCGCCGGCGACGGCGCGGCATCGGCGTTGAACTTCTCCTAGTAGTTCACCTTGGTTGACAAGCTGAGAGAACCTTCTCACGGCGCGTGGTGTTTGTCAAGCGAGGTGAACTACAATCGTGCGGGACATGCCGAAGAGCCTCCAGATCCTGTTCCGCGACGCCCGCAACGCGATCGAGGCCGCCGTCCGCGCCGAGCTCGCACAGAACGGCTTTGGCGACGTCGCGCCCGCGCACTCCGCGCTCTTGCGCAACGTCGGCGACGACGGTGCTCGCCCCAGCGAGCTCGCCGCACACGCCGGCGTCACGCGCCAAGCCATCACCAAGCTCGTAGACGAGCTCGAGCGGCTCGATCTCGTGCGCCGCGACCCAGACCCGGATGACGGGCGCGGCGTGATCATCAGATACACCGACCGCGGACGCGCCGGCGTTGCTATCGCTCGCAAGCGGATGCTCGCGCTCGAGCGTGCCTACGCTGCGCAGGTCGGCGCCGACCGCTGGGCCGAGGTGCGCTCAACCCTCGAGACCCTATTCGGTGACGATTGAGCTGACCTGTTTGACGCGAGACCTTGATCTGGTCCGCGGGGAAGGAGCTCATTCGTCATGGCGGCTCCGAAGAAGGACCGAGATGAGTTGATGGACCGTTGTGTGCGGCTCGTGTTCGAGTCGGGCCGTGCGAGCACGCCCGTAGCGCGCGATCTGGTCGCGGGCACGAAGGAATGAGATCGACATGGTCGATCCCATCACCGCCGTCGTCGCCGTCGCTCTGATCACACTGCTGCGCGACGGCAACAAGAAGCAGCGCGAGCACGACCCACCGCTCCCGGCGACCGGTGTCTCCCAGGTTGCTCCGGAGACGCACCTGCCGTGGCTGGCACAACCTGCGGCGCGGCGTGGCGCTACCGCTTGAGGCGTGATCCGGCAGCGCCGACCCGTTGCTCTCGAACGCATGATCGGATCGGGCGCGAGCCCTGCTCTGATTCCGCGACGGGCATGTCAGGCGTGACGCCGACCTCCCTGCAACGCGCGGCAAGCGGGACTCTTCGGCGGGCGGCATTTGCAATTCCTGGCTAGCACCCGGGCCGCGACGGTCTCGTGTTCCGGGCGCTTAGCAGGACGCCGTTGGAGCAACCAGATACTCGTTCCGCGCGGAGCGCGGGTGCGACCGAGGTGACGTTGCGGTTAGCGGGCGTCCTGCTGGTTTGCGGCGAGCCACGTGTCGAAGTCGACCTTCCCGATTCGGGCGCCGTCGCCCGGCGTCAGTTCGCCGCCGTGGAGCTCGGTGCCGTAGTACCGGGCGTGCGGGTCAGCGATCACTACGCGGTTATCGCCGGCTGCCGCGAACAGCCGTCGCGCCCAGGCGTCGATGCCCAGCGCCTCGGGTCCGCCCAGCTCGATGCGGCCGCCGACCGGCGCGCCGATCGCGAGCTCGGCCACCGTCGCCGCGACGTCGTTGGCGGCGACGAACTGGATCAGCCCGGTCGATAGCCGGACGCTGTCGCCGTCAGCGCCGGCCTCGACGATCTGGGACAGGAACTCGAAGAACTGCGTGGCACGCAGGATGGTGTAGGGGACGGCCCCAGCCTCGATTTCGGCCTCTTGGGCGACCTTGGCTCGGAGGTAGCCGCTGTCGGGCAGGCGGTCGGCGCCGACGATCGATACCGCAACGTGGTGGCCGACGCCAGCGTCGCGTTCAGCCGCCAGCAGGTTGCGCGACGAGGTGGTGAAGAACTTCATGACCTCGTCGTCGTCCCAGACCGGCGCGTTGGAAACATCGACTACGACGTCGGCGCCGACCACCACGTCTGTAAGGCCCTCGCCCGTGATCGTGTCCACGCCCGTGGCGGGCGAGGCTGGCACCGGATCGTGCCCCTGTTCGACCAGCCGGCTGACGACGTTGCGGCCGATGAGCCCGCTCCCACCGATGACCACGATCTTCATGACACTCCTTCCTGTTTTGGGAGATGTCCAGGATCTCTGACGAGCTCTGAGTGCGAAGCAGCACCCGTGGCGTCGCAAGCGATCCAGGTGCGATTGTGCACTATGCTTCGAGGTGAGTCCTCCCGCGATCCGCTCATGTGGTTTCAGCTGCGCTCGCCGGAGTGCGCCGAGGACTTCGAGCGTCTGATGACGGGGATCGGGACATCGTCCGCGGGTCGCTGCACACGGTGTCGGATTGGCGCCCTTAGAGGATCGGCGGACCTGCCCCGACAGGCCATCGGTCAAGCCGATTACGTGCTGATCGCCGAGATCGTCGAAGTGGAGCGCTTCGAGCAACAGGGGAGCGAACACGTTCAACGCTTGGCGGATGACCTGGAGCATCTCGTCTCGAGCCGGGGGATGCTGTCGTGCGGCGCCGGCCCGGGCTATCGCAAAGGCGAGAGGATGTCGCGTAATTACCGTGTCCATCCGGCGGGTTTAAGACCATTCTGGGATGGCTCAGAACTTCATTGGTTGTGACCGGGATCAGTCGTTCTTGCTGCCTCCGGATGTGAGGGATTGGCTGCCGGAGGGTCATCTCGCGTGGTTCGTGCTTGACGCGGTCGCGGGCATGGACTTGAGCGAGTTCTATGGGGCGTATCGCCGGGACGGGGTTGGTCGGCGGGCGTATGACCCGGCGATGGTGGTGGCCGTGTTGTTGTACGGCTACTCGCGCGGGGTTCGCTCGGCGCGGGCGATCGAGCGGGCGTGTGTGGAGGATGTCGCGTTCAAGATGATCGCGATGATGGAGACGCCTGATCACGCGACGATCGCGCGGTTCGTGGATCGCCACGAGGCGGCACTGGGCGAGCTGTTTGGCCAGGTGCTGGGGTTGTGCGCGCAGGCGGGGCTGGTCCGCCCGGAGGTGGTCGCGATCGACGGGACGAAGATGGCCGGGAACGCCAGCCGCGAGTCCACACGCGACTTCTCGGAGATCGCCAGGGAGATCATCGCTGAGGCGATCGCGACCGATCAGGCCGAGGATGAGCTCTACGGCGATCAGCGTGGTGATGAGCTGCCCGAGGAGCTGCGCACCAGGGAGGGGCGTGCTGAGTTCTTCCGTCGCGTCCGCGAGCAACAGGCCGCCGATCAGGCGCATGACGAGCCGGAGGTTGTGCCCGAACCGGCCGAGGATCGGCAGGATGGGTTCGCGTTCGATGTGCAGCGAATCATTGCTCGTCACCAGGGACGCGAGGGTTGGACGCGTGAGGGTCGCCGGCAGCTTGAGCAGCGCCGCTGGGAGCAAGGCGAACCGATTCCCCGGTCACGCGAGGATCGGTTGTTGTTGGCCGCCCAGCGGTTAGAGGAGCAGCGTGACATGAAGCTCGCCGCCAACCGCGCCTATGAGGACTACCGCGCGAATGGTCGTGCCAGGGACGGCCGCAGGCTCGGCAAGCGTCCAAACCCGTGGACGGCACCGGAGCTGCCTGACGATGTGGTCAGCGTCAGTGACCCTGACAGCCAGAGGATGAAAGCGAACCTCGGCTACGTGCAGGGCTACAACGCCCAAACGGTCGTCGATGAGCGACAGATCGTGATCGCCGCGGAGATCACCACCACGCCGGGTGACTTCTCCAACCTCGACCCGATGATCACCGCCGCGATCAGCGAGCTCGAGCGCGTTGGTGTCACCGACCGTCCTGAGGTTGCGCTCGCGGACGCCGGCTACTGGAACGAGCAGCACTTCGACGAGGTGATCGCCCACAAGCACATCCAGGTGCTGATCCCACCGGACCGAGGCGGCCGCAGCGAGCCCCGGCCGGGGTGGACCGGCGGCAGATACTCATGGATGCGCGCCGTTCTCGCGTCAGAGCACGGCAAGCAGCTCTACCGCAAACGGATCCAGATGATCGAGCCCGTGTTCGCGCACACCAAACACAACCGTCTGATCAACCGCTTCCACCGAAGAGGCAGGATCGCTGTGCGGACCGAATGGCGGCTGCTGATGGCAACCCACAACCTCACCAAGCTCCACCGCTACCAACTCGCCATCGGCAACTAACCAGACCCGACCCGGCACGGCCTCACCAGTCCGAACCGGCAGCCGCGCCCGAGAGTTGCGCGACAGCCTCGCGACCAAGCGCAACTCCGCGAGCTGCGGTGCTAGCCGTCCCCTAGCAAGCAGACAGTCGGGAAGCGGCGATCGGTGCCGGTGCTCCTTCCGCGCAGAAGGGGCACAGTGTCGGCGACGGAGGCGCCGCTGAGCCAGACGGCTCATCCTGTGTACTCGCCCACGAGCCGGCGCCGAAGACAGGGCCGGTCGCGCCAGCAGGGATCCCGCGGAGGGAGGCGGGGTGGTCCGTCGCAGTGAGCGTTGGTGGGTGAGACGCCGGGGGCCGCGCCGCGGCAGGGGCGGACGCCGCCCATGAGGGGTCTGCTTTGCTCCTTGCTTGGTTCGTGCGCGACGTTGGCCGCCCATGTGAGGTTGCTCGGCACTCGGTTCGGGCCGAGCATGCATCATTGATGGATGCGCGCTGAGATTCGGGTCCCGGGGTTGGTCTGCATCGAGCACACCGTCGAGGTGCCGCTCGATCACGCTGATCCGGGGGGCGAGACCATCGAGGTGTTCGCTCGGGAGGTCGCCGATCCGGCCGGGACGGATCGGCCGCTCCTTGTCTTCTTGCAGGGCGGGCCGGGCTTTGAGGCTGTGCGGCCGACGGGGCGTCCCCGTTCGCCGGGATGGCTTGACTATGCGCTGGGCGAGTACCGCGTACTGCTGCTTGACCAGCGGGGCACGGGTCGCTCGACGCCTGTGGGGCGCTTGGCGGGGATGACCGCGATCGAGCAGGCCGAGTATCTGACCCATTTTCGCGCCGACTCGATCGTGCGCGACGCCGAGTGCATCCGTCGGGCCCTCGAGGTTGATCGCTGGAGCGTGCTCGGGCAGAGCTTCGGTGGCTTTTGCGTACTCACGTACTTGTCGCTGGCACCCGAGGCACTGAATGAAGCGTTCTTCACCGGCGGCCTGCCTCCTCTGGGCCGCTCAGTTGACGAGGTCTACGCGCGGACGTACGAGCGCGTCTTGGAGCGCAACCGCCGCTTTTATGACCGGTTCCCGGAGGATCGCGAGCGGGTGCAACGGCTGCGGTCAATCATCGACCACGGAGGCATTGGGCTACCGGGCGGCGATCAACTGACCTGGCGACGGGTGCGCCAGCTCGGATTGATGCTCGGGATGAGTGACGGTGCCGAGCACCTGCATCACATCCTCGAGCTGCCGTTCGAGTCCCCCGCGTTCCGCCACGACGTGGGCGGCGCCATGGCCTTCGCCCGCAACCCGCTGTACGCGGTGGTGCACGAGGCGTCCTACGCCGACGGTGGAGCCACCGCCTGGGCGGCCGAGCGAATGCTCCCGGCGGAGTTTGACGACAACCTGGACCTGTTCACTGGCGAACATGTCTACCCGTGGATGTTTGAGGACTACGTGGAGCTGGCGCCGCTGCGCGAGGCAGCCGAGCTCGTGGCCCGCCACACGTGGCCATCCTTGTATGACCCGGCACTACTGGGCGCCAACGACGTCCCGTGCGCAGCGGCTATCTATACCGAGGACATGTACGTCGAGCGAGAGTTCTCTGAGGAGACCGCCGCGCAGATCCCCAGGATGCGGACCTGGGTCACCAGCGAGTACGACCACAACGGTCTGCGAGCCGACGGAGCGCGCGTACTGGGGCACCTGGTCGACCTTGTCCGTGGACGCGCCTAGCCCGGATAGTCAACCCGGCAGCGCTGCCGGACACCCCCAAGCAAAGATCCGCGGGACCATTCCCGATCAGCAAGCCTTCGATCTCGCGCCACCTGCAGTGCTCGGGCGCGCCGGGCTTATCGTCCGCAGCCGAGAGGCGCAGTGGCGCCCGAGCCGGATGCAAGCGCCCACGACGGCCCGGCGCTGGTCGATGTCATCAGTGACCCTGACCTCATCTAGGCGCGGTACTCGGGGTTCGGGTAGTCGAAGCGGCAGCCGGCGTCCCACAGGGCCACGCTGGTTGCCGTGCGCGGGGATCCCGCCGGCGTCCTTGAGCATGCGCGCGAGGTGCAGCAGGTTCCAGGTCATGAACGTGGTGTTGCGGTTCGTGAAGTCGTTCTCGGGGCCGCCCGAGCCCGGGTCGAGGTAGCTCGGGCCGGGGCCGGCCTCGCCGAGCCAGCCGGAGTCGGCCTGCGGCGGGATCACGTAGCCGAGGTGCTGCAGCGAGTAGAGGATGTTCATCGCGCAGTGCTTGACGCCGTCCTCGTTGCCGGTGATGAGGCAGCCGCCGACGCGGCCGTAGTACGCGTACTGCCCGGCGTCGTTGAGCAGGTGGCTGTTGCCGTACAGGCGCTCGATCACCTGCGTGCAGACCGACGACTTCTCGCCGAGCCAGATCGGCGTGCAGCAGCACGAGGATGTCGGCGGCCATGACCTGCTCGTAGATCTGCGGGCCAGTCGTCGCGCTCCCAGCCGTGCTCGGTCATGTCGGGCTAGACGCCGGTCGCGATGTCGTGGTCGATCGCGCGGATCGACGTCGACCGTGACGCCGTGCCGCCGCATGATCGCGATCGAGCGGTCGGCGAGGCCCTGCGTGTTGCGAGACCTCGGGCGAGCGCTTGAGCGTGCAGTTGATGAAGAGCGCGCGCAGGTCGGAGAAGTCCCAGCGAGACGCCGCGCAGAGCTCTTCCTGTCGCGCATCGAGAACGGTGCCCATCGAGTATCCCTCCGTGTGAGATCGGTGTTACCACTGGTCCAGTCACCCGAGGCCGCGTTTCGTTACGCGCGGTGGCCGTTGCTGGGTGTGCACCGGCTGCCTGGCGTCGGCGACCGTGAGGCTCTCCAGCACCGAAACCATCAACGTTCAGAAGCCGTCCATGAACCACGCCGTGGGAGTGCGACTAGCCTTGCTTGACCAGGACTGCGCGCGTATAGAGCAGGCTGAACCCGCGCTTCTGTACGTTCTGCTGGGACTTCGATCCAGGCTGCGTCGTCACAACAGCGATGTCGGTTCCGGCGGCACGTGCGTCGCTGAGCCGCTGCTCCAGTAGCGCCGTGTGGATGCCTTGGCAGCGGTGCTCGGGCGCGGTCGCCGCCCCCGCAAGCTGAGCGATACCGCCCGCGATCCGCAATCCTGGGGCGCGGCGGTGCGCGGCGTGGCTTGCCTCAGCGATGAGTTGCGCCTCGGCGCGCTCGATCCGCTCGGCGAGGCGAGCGTCGCAGAAGATCTGGTGACTAGTCGTGGGCGGTGGCGTCTTGATGAGTCCTGCGAGCGCGTCGAGCGTTACATCTCCGCGAGCAGCCGACGCCGATTGGTCGGTCGGTTCGGGTGCCGTAAGGTCCGTCCGATGGTGAGGATCGAGTGGTTTGAGGGGTGCCGGGCGGAGCTGGACGACCTGTTCGCCCTGGCGGACGACTCACCCGTGCACGTGGCTCGCTACCGGGACCTCGGCCGGATCCTGGTCGCGCGGGACGGCCCCCTCGTGGCCGGCCACCTGCAGCTCGTCGTGGCTGAGGACGGAAGCGAGGCGGAGGTCAAGAGCATCGCCGTCCGCGAGGATCGCCAAGGCGCCGGGCTCGGACGTCTGCTTGTCGAACGTGCGCTGAGCGTCGCTCGCGTCGAAGGCCGCTCTGCGCTGGTGGTCGCTACGGCCGCTGCCGACACGGGCGCGCTGCGCTTCTACCAGCGGCTCGGGTTTCGCTTCCTGCGTGTCGAGCGGGATGTGTTCACCCCCAACGCCGGCTATCCGCGTGTCGAGGTCGATGGCATTGCGATCCGAGATCAGGTGTGGCTCTCTCTGACCCTGCGTGAGGAGAGCGCTCATGGCCCGGAGATCGATCCGCTGCAGTTGCGTGTCGCTCGTCACACCGACCGCCTGGATGAGCTCGTTCGCTTCTATCGTGACGGCCTCGGGCTGATCGAGATCGGCGGCTTCCGGGACCACGACGGCTATGACGGCGTGTTTCTGGAGGTGCCCGGGAGCGGGACGCACCTCGAGCTCACCTCCGGCGGCGGTCACGGCCCACCTGCTCCGCACCCGGAGTCACTGCTGGTCCTCTACCTGGGCGACGCGGAAGCCGTCGCGAGGATCGCAGCCCGCCTCGGACAGGACCCTGTTGTTCCGGCCAACCCTTACTGGCGCGAACACGCGACCGCATTCGCCGATCCCGACGGGTTCCAAGTCATTCTCGTGCCCGAGCGCTGGCGCCCGGATAGCACATAGACTTGCGCCCGGAGCGCCGGGAAGTCTGGTCGGCGTGCCTCTCTGAGGGCCGCCACCGACCTGACCAGCCCGCCGCCTGGGCCGCCCTCCGCGCGGTAAGCCA
This sequence comes from uncultured Actinomycetota bacterium, assembly GCA_963708835.1. Taxonomy (GTDB): domain Bacteria; phylum Actinomycetota; class Thermoleophilia; order Solirubrobacterales; family Solirubrobacteraceae; genus Palsa-465. The sequence goes on from CAVPUB010000008.1 coordinate 257,674, forward strand.
CGTGTGGCTGTCCGCCCGTCCGGCAGGGACGGGCGGACGCCCGCGGACCTCAGGCGGCTCGGGCCGCTGCACCAATGACCAACGGCCGTACGAACGGCGGCACGCGCTTGAGCTCTCCGCGCTCGATGTCGACCATGTCGAACCCGGCGCTGCGGATACCGTCGACGGTCCGCCGGTTGCACCGGCACCCGTGGGCCATGCGCACCCCGATCGGCCGCATCCGGTCCTGCCAGCGCGCGAGCCGCTCGCCGTCCTCGGCACGCACGTGCTCGAGGAACAGCAGGCGGCCACCCGGTCGGAGGACGCGCTTGAGCTCGCTGAGCGCCTGTTCCTGGTCATCGACGGTGCAGAGCACGAGCGTCGAGACGACGGTGTCAAAGCTCTTCGTCGTCGAACGGGAGCCGCTCCGCCGGCGCCTGAACAAAGCGCACTTCCCACCCGCCCGCACTCGTCTGCTCGAGCCGTCGCTGCAGACGCCGCACCATCGGCGCCTCGGGCTCGGTGATGGTGAGCGACCGCACGCCGTCGCCGTAGAACGGGAGGTTGGCGCCCGTCCCCGCGCCGATCTCCAGCACGTCGCCCGCCGCGTCGGCCAGCAGCGCCCGCCGGTGAGCAGCGAGTCCGGCGCTCTCCGTGCGACTCATGATGTGGTCATAGTTGGCAGGAAAGATCCGGCCCCATAGGGTCATGTGATCCTCCAGTCCGATCAGTGTCGGCGAGCCATGCCCTGCAGGCTCGCCCCGTGCGCGTGTAGTCCCGGAAGGTGCGCCGTTGTTACGGGTCCTCGCCGGATCCGCGCCAGGTGCCGTTCGGCGTGCTGCGCGCCAGACGGTGCAGCCGAGCGCGTCGTTGAGCTCGAATGGCGTCTTCGAGGTGGCGCATCGCGTCGTCGCGTCGGCCGAGCAGCGCGGCCAGTCCGCCGAGGAGGCGGTCGACCGCGCCGTAGCTGCAGACGGCGCGGCCGGCGGTGGCGGGGCGACCCGCGTAGGGCGCGAGCCGCTCGTAGAGGGTGGCGGCGTGGGTGGCGTCGTCCGAGCAGGATGCTCGCCTCGGCGCACTCGGCCTGGAGCGAGAGCCAGTTGGCGTCGAACGCGTGCGGGCAGCGCCATCGTCGCGTCGAGCTCGTCGCGGGCGCGCTCGGTCTCGCCGCGGCCGGCGAGGATCCAGGCGTACGAGCCGCGGTAGGCGATGCCCGCGGGCGAGTTGGCGATCTTGTCCTCGACGAACGTCGATGTCGATTTCGTCGAACGCCTCGCGCTCGAGCTGTGCGCAGAAGCGCACCATGCCCGGCGAACAGCTCGGCGTTGCGGTCGCCGGCGCGCAGCGCCGGCCTGCTTCCGCCTCGGCGCTCAGGCGCTCGACGTCGTCGTAGCGGCCGGCGAGCATCGCCTCGCACCGCCGCCCACAGCGGCGTGTACCACTGGAAGACCGGCAGGCGCAGCTCCTCGGCCAGCCGCGCGTGGCGCGCGATCTCCTCGCGCCAGGCCGGCATGTCGCCGAGCTCGAACAGGTCCGCGACGCGCCAGTTGTGCGCCTGCAGCTCGGCGTGCCGGTCGCCGGCGCTCGCGCGCGGCCGCGATCATGTCGCCGGCGACGGCCAGCCGCTCCTCGACGCGGTCGGGGCGCCACAGCGCCACGTGCCGCGCGCCGAGGGCGGAGGCGAGCGCGCTCGCGTCGCCGCGCCGCGCGCGGCCGTGGCGACCGCCTCGGCGCTCAGCGCCTCCGAGCGCGTGCGGTCGGGCGCGTAGTAGAGCTCGACCGCGAGGCGCGCCTGCACGCGGGAGCGCAGCGCGGGGTCCTCGACCCGCTCGAGCGCCTCCTCGAGCCGGGCGATCGCCTCGGCGTCGAGGTCGACGATCGCGATGCCCAGGCCGGCGAAGCCGAGCGCCGCCTCGGCGAGCAGAGCACGATCGTCGCGTCGCAGCGCGAGCCGCGCGCGCTGCGGTGAACGCGGCGCGGGCCGCGTCGGGCTCGCCGGCGCGCAGCAGCGCGTCGCCGCGGGCGAGCAGGACGCGGGCCGGACTCGTCCTCGGCGCCCGCCAGCTCGAGCGCCTCGAGCGCGCGCTCGAAGCGCTCGGCCGCGTCCTCGTAGGCGAGCCGGTCGAGCGCGCGGCGACCGGCGCGCACGAGCATCTCGGCCGCCCGTCGAGCGTCGCGCGGTGGACGCCGCCTCGAACAGGTGCATCGCGATCTCCTCGAGGTGGCGGTCCTCGCCCAGCGCGGTCAGGGCCTCGGCCGCGCGGCGGTGAAGCCGGGCGCGGCGCAGGACGTTGCACTCGTCGTAGCACCGCCTCGCGCACGAGCGCGTGCGTGAACTCGAAGCGGTGCGGCGTGGTCGGCGGGCCGCAGCAGCCGCGCGCGCAGGATCTCGTCGAGCGCTGCCTCGGCGGCGTCCGGCTCGAGTCCGGCGGTGGCCTGCAGCGCGCGCGCGTCGTGCTCCAGGCCGAGGATCGCGGCCGCGGCGATCAGCTCGTTCGCCTCGTCGCCCATGCGCGACAGCCGGACGCCGACCGCGTGCCGGACGCTCTCCGGCACCACGTGCGGCCCGGACTCGGCCAGCCCCCTCAGCACCTCCTCGACGAAGAACGCGTTGCCGTCGGTGCGCGCGTGCACGCGCGGCGCGACGTCGTCGCTCGCCCAGCACGGACGCGCGCGAGCGCCGCCACGTCCTCCAGCGGCAGCCCGCGCAGGTCGATGCGGTCCAGCGCGCCGTCGCGCTGCAGCTCGGCGAGGGCGGCGGTGAGCGGGGTGTGCCGGCCGAGCTCGGTGTCGCGATAGGTGCCGAGCACGAGCATCGGGCCCGTGCGGCTCGAGCGCAGCAGGAAGCTCGTGAGCAGCAGCGTGCCGCGATCGGCCCAGTGGAAGTCGTCGATCACGAGCAGCAGCGGAGCGCTCGCGGCGAGGTCGGCGAGCGCGGCGTCGACGGCGTCGAACAGGCGATGGCGCGCGCCGGCGTCGTCGCTGTCGCCCGGCTGCGAGCGCGTCGGCTGCGCCGGCCCGAGCGCAGCGCCTCGGCGAACGGCTCGAACGGCGCGAGTGGCTCCTCCGAGCAGCGGCCCATCGAGCACGGTGGCGCCGGCGGCGAGCGCGGCCGAGGCGAACTGGTGGGCGAGGCGGGTCTTGCCGATCCCGGGCTCGCCCGCGACGAGCACGATCCGCCGGTCGCGGTGCATCTGCACGCCGGCCCACGACGCGCGCAGCCGCTCGAGCTCGGCGCGGCGGCCGACGAACTCGGTCTCGTACGCGCGCGTGAGGCTGGGCGGCGGCGCGACGGCGCCGGCTCGCCGCGGCGGAGATCGTCGAGCAGCGCGCGCGTCTCGCGCGACGGCGCGATGCCGAGCTGCGTGCGCAGACGCTCGGCGAACTGGCGGCCGGCGGACAGCGCGGCGGCGCGGTCGCCGGCGGCGGCGAGCCGCTCGATCAGCCGGCGGTTGGGCGCCTCGGCGAGCGGGTCGAGCGCCACCTGCGCGCGGGTCAGCCGGACGGCCTCGCGCGGGATCGCTCGGCGGCAGCCGCGGCCTGCTCGAGCGCCTCGCCGAGCCGGTGCGCGTGCTCGTCGCGCGCCTCGAGCGCCCAGTCGTCGTCGAAGCCGTCGAGGATCGGGGCGCCGCAGGCCTCGAGCGCGCGCGACGGGATCGCCTTCGTCGAGCGCCGCTGGAACGCGCGCGTGTCGACGCTGAGGTCGGCGCCGTCGAGCGCGACCGTGTCCCGCGTGGCCACCAGGTAGCCCGCCGCCGGGCCCGAGCGCCTGCCGCAGCTCGGTCAGCGCCACGCGCAGGCTGGCGCGCGCCGATTCGTCGAGCACGTCGGGCCAGAAGCGCGCGGCCAGCCGGCCGCGCGGCTGCGGGCCGGGGTTGAGCGCGAGGTAGGCGAGCACGGCGCGCGCCCGCTTCGACGCCGGCGGCGCGAGCTCGGCGCCGTCGGCGCGCAGCGCCAGACCACCTGCGAGTCGGACCTCCAGCATCGGCTCAACTGTCGTCCATCGCACGCCGCTCGCGCAAGCCGCCGCACACCGTTCACGCAGGCCGAACGGTGCGCGAACGGTCGGCCGCGAGCGATCGGCGCCATGTCGATTCCACGCAGCCGCGACCTCCGCCTCCTCGCCGGCGCCGCCGGCCTCTCCGCCCTCGGCGACTTCATGGCGATCTTCCCGCTGATCCTGCACGTGCAGCAGCGCACCGGCTCGGCGTTCGCCGTCTCGGCGCTGATCTTCGCGCTCTGGGGACCGGTCGTCCTCGGCGCCGGGCGTGGCGGGCGCGATCGTCGACCGCTTCGAGAACCGCCGGCATCCTGATCGTCGTCTCGCTCGTCCAGGCGGCGGTCGGTCGCCGCGATGCTCGCCGGCGTCGACAGCCTCTGGGCGCTGCTGCCGCTGATGGCGCTGCTCGGCTTCGGCGTCGCGGTGAGCCAGCCGGCCGAGTTCGCGCTCGTGCCCGCGGCGGCCGGACCGGAGGTCGACGCCGCGCGGGCCAACGGGCTGATGGAGACCGCGCGCTCGCTCGGCTTCACCGCCGGCCCGCTCGTCGGCGGCGCGCTCGGCGCGGCCGGGCTGCTGTGGCTCGCGCTCGCGCTGAACGCGCTGTCGTTCCTGGTCGTCGCCGCCGCGGCGCTCGCTGCTGCGCGCGCGCCGCCGGCCCGAGCGCGCCGACGGCACCGGCAGCGCCGGTGCGCGCCCGCGACGGCTTCGCCTTCCTGCTGCGCGAGCGCGACCTCGCGATCACGCTCGGCGGCGCGGTCGCCGCGCTCGCGCTTGTTCTCGATCTCCGCGACCGCCGAGCCGTTCTTCGTCACCGACGTGCTCGGGGCGGGCAGCCTCGCCTACGGGGTGCTGCTGACCTCGTGGACGCTCGGCATGGCGGCCGGCTCGGCCGGGCTGGCCCACCGCGTCGCGCCGGGCGCAGCTGGCGGCCGGCGCTCTGGTCGCGGTCGTCCTCCAGGGACTCGGCATCGCCGGCGGGGCGCTGTCGCCGGTCCTCTGGATGGCGCTGATCGGGTTCTCGTTCGGCGGCGTCGCCCACGGCGTCAAGAACGTGCTGCTGCGCACGCTGATCCACGAGCGCGCGCCCGAGGCGCTGCGCGGCCGCGCCTTCGCCGCCTACAACGGCGCGCGCAACGGCGCCGAGCTCGGCGCGCTCGCGCTCGGCGGCATCGTCGTCGGCGCGCTCGGCGCCCGCGCCGCGCTGCTCGTCGCCGGCGCTCGGGCCGGCCGCGATCGGCGCCGCCTGCCTGCTGCTTCTCACCGCGCCGCCGCGCCGCGGCGGCGATCACCACCAACGAAGGGAGAGTCCTCCATGCACGTGTCCAAGGATGAGCTGGAACCGATGGTCATCGGCGAGTACGAGGGCCGCAGGTCGACGCCGGCGAGATGCGCATCGCGTTCGAGTCGATGCCGGCGCACTTCCCGCCCGACGAGTCGCCGTTCAAGGGCCTGCCCGACGATCGCTGCCAGTGCGATCACTGGGGCTACCTGTTCAAGGGCTCGTTCCGCGTCACCTACCTCGACGGGCCCGAGGAGGTCGTCCGCGCCGGCGAGGCCTACCACCTGCGGCCCGGGCCACTTCGTCCAGACGCTCGAGCCGGTCGAGCTGATCGAGCTCAGCCCGGTCGACGAGCACGACCGCACGATGGCGACGATCGCCCGGAACATGGGCCTGGTGACGTCATGACCCGCACCATGACCGGCTACTCCGCGAAGTCGATCGACGAGCTGCCGACGCTGTGGGACGGCTTCGCCAAGCTCGTCCGCGCCGGACTCGACATCACCGCGTTCGGCGCGAACATCATGGACCTGCCGCCCGACTACTCGACCACCTCCCACGACGAGTCCGAGTCCGGGCAGCAGGAGCTCTACGTCGCGCTGCGCGGCTCGGGCTCGGTCGACATCGACGACGCGCGCCTGCCGCTCGACGCCGACCACCTCGTGCGCGTCGACGCCGGCACCGCGCGGGTGCTCTCGTCCGGGCCGGACGGCCTGCGGGTGCTCTGCATCGGCGGCGTCCCCGGCGGCGTGTACGAGCCGCCGGACTGGAGCTCGACCGGAGACTAGGAAGTTGCTACTGCGGGCGTAGGTCCTGAAACGCCCGCAGCAGCGCCTCATGCGTGCCGGCGTCGCCGGGTGGCTCGGGCAGGTCCGCCAGGTCGCGGCGACCATGCGGCGCATGTCCTCGAGGTAACCGGTGCAGCCGTCGCAGCCGGCCATGTGCGCCTCGAAGCGGGCGCGCTGCTCCGGCGGGAGCGCGTCGTCGAGGTAGTCGGTGACGAGCTCGACGAACTCGCGGCAGGCGAGCGGGTTCTCGCGTCGCCGGCGGAGGCGGAGGCTGAGGCGCATCAGGCGGTCGCCTCACCAGCGGCCGTGCGGACGCGTGCGCGGGCGCGGTGCAGGAGCACGCGCTGGTTGCCGGGGGTGAGGTCGAGCAGCTCACACACCTCCTCGGAGGGTAGGCCCGCGAGGTCGCGGAGGGCGATGACCGCGCGCTGGCTGTCGGGGCCAGCGCCTCGACCGCCGCCAGCAGCTCCCCGCGCAACTCCTGCGCGAGCAGCCGCTGCTCGGGGTCGGTGGCGAGGCGGCGTGGGGGAGCGGCCCACATGTCGTCGGCGCCGAAGCGGGCGGGGTCGACCGTGGGCCCCTCTGACTCCGCGGCGAGCGTCGAGAACGGGACCGTCCGCGCCTCGCGGACCGCGCGCGTGCGCGCGCGGTTCACGAGGATGGAGAAGATCCACGTCCTCAGCGAGGAACGCCCCTCGAACGGTCCGAGTCCGCGGACCACGGCGAGCCACGTGTCCTGGACGACTTCCTCGGCGACGGCCTCGCTGCGCACGAAGGAGCGCGCGACTCGGCGCAGGCTGCCGTCATACCGGTGCACGAGCGCGTCGAACGCCTCCTCGTCTCCGGTCCGTAAGCGTGCAAGCAGAGCCCGGTCATCCTGCACGACGACAGCGTAATGCCTTTGACAACCGCCGCGCGGGCGGCCGCCGTGCGTAACGCACCACCCGCGAGGCCGACAGGTCAGGCGGTGGCGGCGTCCACCGTCTTGGAGACCGCGATCTCGTAGACGCCATTGGAGAGCACCTCGTCCACCAGCGGAGCGATTGCCGCCTTCTGCTCGACGTAGCCGAGCTCGGTCTGGCTGCGCTCCATCTCCCCCAGTGATCCGTCGAAGAACCCGAACGTGATGACGACGTCCTCGTCGCCGAGGCTCCGCAGGACGTGATAGCGAACCCAGCCGCCCGGGTCCGCGCCCTCAGGCGGCCCAAAGCTGGCGGTGAACTGATCGAACATGCCCGGCTTCAGCCGGCGGATGGTGTGTGCGCAAAGCATGGCGTGCTCCTCTGGCGTGCCTCGATAGGGGTGTCTGCGGACACGAGGTCCCGTACGTGGTCGGTCGCCACAGCCGCCTCGTTGTTACACCGACTCGAGCCCACGGGACCATCGCCGCTGTAGCCAAGTCGAGAGGCCTGCTACGCGAGCGCCGTCCGCATCACACGCTCGCCATGCCCGATCGGATAGCCCGTCAGTGTCCCGACGCACCCTTGCGTAGCCAGGATCACCTCTCCACTTGCTTGAGCGCCCCCGCGGCCGTTGCGGCGTGCCATCTGGCAGCTCCGTGGCAACAACCGTGACAACATCCACTCCGTCCAGTCCGTCGACAAAACCGCCCAATTTGCGATCTGTGGACGCCCAATAGACCATCTACGGCGGGCGATTCAGGTTGAGGGCCTTGTGGACTGAATGGTCCGTGGAGGTTCGAGTCCTCTCGAGCGCACTGTGGAAAGCCCCGCACAGCGGGGCTTTTTTCATGACTAACCGCAGCCGGTGCGAGTGTCCGCGTGTTGACGTTGTGGCCAGCGGCCTCAGCTCTGGCCGGCGGTATGCGCGGACTCCGCGGGGTCGACGGTGGCTGCCCAGCTCCCGAGGAGCTTGAGCGCCTCCTCGGAGCGGGAGCCGGGCTCGGCGGTGTAGGTGAAGATCGTCAGGCCGTGGTCGGCGGGGAGCTCCAGGCGGTTGAAGCTGAGGTCGAGATCGCCGACGACGGGGTGGTGGAATTGCTTGACGGCGGTGTTGTGGAAGCGGACGTTGTGTGCGGCCCAGCGGGTGCGGAACGCGTCGCTTTGGGTGGCGAGCTCGCCGACGAGGTCTGAGAGGTCGCGGTCGTACGGGTCGCGGCCGGCGGCCCAGCGCAGGATGGCGACGGTGTCGCCGGCGGCGCGGTCCCAGTCGCGGTAGAACGCCTCGGCGCGCGGATCGAGGAACACGAACCGGGCGTTGTTGACCGGCCGGGCGGGCGCGGCGTACAGCTCGGAGAACAGCGCGCGTCCGAGCTCGTTGGCGGCCAGGATGTCGAGGCGGTCGTTGCCGACGGTAGGCGGCGGCGCCGGTGATCGCGTCGAGGGTCCACTGGATCTCGGGCCGGACGCGCTGCTTGGCTTGGCGGCGACGCGGGCGCGCCGGCGTGGGCTGCGCGGCGCGGGCGAGATCGAAGAGGTGAGCGCGTTCGGCGTCGTCGAGCTGAAGCGCGCGGGCGAGCGCGTCCAGCACGCTGTCGGAGACGCCGCTCATGTCTCCGCGCTCAAGCCGGGTGTAGTACTGGATGCTCACGCCGGCCAGGACGGCGACCTCTTCGCGGCGCAGTCCGGGAACGCGGCGGGGACCGTAGGAGATCAATTCGACTTGGTCGGGCGTGATCCGCGCGCGGCGGGACGTCAGGAACTCGCGGATCTCGTTTCGGTGTCCACGCCCCACAGCGTAGATCCGGCTGGTCGCGTCTGGGAGTCCCTGCCAGTAGCCCTATCAACAGGGACTCTCACTTCCCGCAAGCCCGTGCTTTCTTGGACGTGGCGAGAGGCCGCGACCACCGCCGGTCCTCCCCGAGGCCCTCATTGATTCGGGCCGACGTCGTTCCTCCCCCTCAGACAGGAAAGGTCAGACAGATGACTCGCAACAAGACCTGGTTCATCACGGGCGCCGGACGCGGGATGGGCGTGGAGTTCGCCAAGGCCGCGCTGGCCGCCGGACACAACGTCGTCGCCACCGGCCGCAACCCCGACGCCGTCGCCCAGGCGCTCGGTGACTCCGACGATCTGCTCGTGGTCAAGCTCGACGTGACGAGCACGGCGGACGCCGAGGCAGCGGTCACGGCGGCCGTCGACCGCTTCGGACGGATCGACGTGCTGGTCAACAACGCCGCCAGCTTCTACGCCGGCTACTTCGAGGAGCTCACCGCAGACCAGATCGAGCGCCAGTTGGCGACGAGCCTGCTCGGCCCGATGAACGTGACCCGCGCGGTGCTGCCCGTCATGCGCGAGCAGCGCTCCGGGCACGTCGTGACGATCTCATCGTCCGCCGGGCTTGTCGGCTTTGAGTACTGCACCGCGTACGCCGCGTCGAAGTTCGGCGTGGAGGGCTTCATGGAGTCGCTGGCCGCCGAGGTCGAGCCGTTCGGGATCCACACGACGATCGTCAACCCGGGCTTCTTCCGCACCGAGCTGCTCACCAAGGAGTCGACCAACTACGCGCAGCCGTCGATCGAGGACTACGCCGAGCGCAACGCCGCCCAGCGCGAGTTCTGGGAGAGCCAGAACGGCCAGCAGACCGGCGACCCGGCCAAGCTCGCGCAGGCACTGTTGACCATCGCCGCCCAGGAGCACCCGCCGCGGCGGTTCATCGCCGGAGCCGACGCCATCGGTCTGGCCGAGCAGGTCATCGCCACCCTCCAGCAGGAAACCGACGCCTTTCGTGAGCTGTCGAACTCGCTGGCGCTCGACGAGGTCGGGAGCCTGTCATGAAACACATTTCGCTCGGCGGCCTTGACGTCTCGCGTATCGGCCTCGGCACGATGGCGATGTCGGGCTACTACCTCGACCCCAACAGCAGCGACGCCGAATCGATCCGCACCATCCAGCGGGCCCTTGAACTGGGCGTCACTCACATCGACACCGCCGAGATCTACGGGCCCTACGCCAACGAGGAGCTCGTCGGCCGCGCCCTGAAAGGCCGTCGTGACCAGGTCGTGGTGGCCACCAAGTTCGGGCTGGTCTCGCACGCCGGTGACGGCCCCGGCGTGCTCGACTCAAGCCCGGCGAACATCCGAACCGCGGTCGAGGGCTCACTGCAGCGGCTGGGGACCGACCGCATTGACCTCTACTACCAGCACCGCGTCGACCCCAACACGCCCATCGAGGACACCATCGGCGCGCTCGCCGAGCTGATCGCCGCGGGGAAGATCCTGCACATCGGGCTCTCAGAGGCCGCACCCGAGACGATCCGCCGCGCCCACGCCGTGCACCCGATCGCTGCGCTGCAGACCGAGTACTCGCTGTGGACCCGCGATCCGGAAGCGGAGCTGCTCCCACTGCTGCGCGAGCTCGGCATCGGCTTCGTCCCCTACTCACCCCTCGGGCACGGCTTCCTCACCGGGACCCTCCGCTCCCCCGAGGAGCTCGCCGACGACGACTGGCGCAAGACCAACCCACGCTTCACCGAGGCCAACTTCGAAAAGAACCTCCGCATCGTCGACGAGGTCCAGACCGTCGCCGCCGAAGTCGACGCAACGCCGGCGCAGGTCGCGCTGGCGTGGCTGCTCGCACAGGGCGAGGACATCGCCCCGATTCCCGGCACCAAGCGCGTCTCCCGCGTCGAGGAGAACACCGCCGCCGACACCATCGAACTGAGCGCCGAGCAGATCCAACGGCTCAACAACCTCACGCTCGCCACCGGTGAGCGGCACGACGAAGCCAACATGGCCGCCATCGACCGCTGACCACACGATGGCCATGTCGGCACCCACGAGATGAATGAAGTGAGACGGGGAGCTGCCACTCCCGACGGCCGAACGCGTGGCAACACCGTGGCGACATCCACCCCGTCTGGCGCGGCTGGATGCGACAGTTGCACCGACCTTCGATGCCTCCCCTCCGACTCGGACCGAGCCCGTATCGAGGAGAGACGGGATCGGAGGAGAGACGCCCCGTCTACGCCACGCCGACCTGACCGGATCGGCGCCCTACCAGCGGTTTGATGATTTCCGCCGGCGTCGCCTGCGATCGTACCCCCACCTGCGGCGGCTGTCGTGGCAACCCGGCGGCAACATCCACCCCCGTCCAGCCCGTCGTTCGTGTCACCGAACGTGCCCGGGGTGTAATGCACGTTTCATCCTGGGTGTAACGCGCCAGGGATCATGGCCCCTATGGGGTTGCAGCGAGAACCGACGTTGATTTAGGCTGCCGACCGGTGGGTGTTGTTGCCTCACCATTCGTCGGTCGTTGGTACACGCGAATCGAAAGAGTCCTGACCGAATGTTCGGACTGCTCTCGCTCGGGTTCACTCTGAGCCTTGACAACTTCCGCAGTTCGCTGGTGCTGGGCGGGCTTAAGCCGACCTTCGCCCAGTCGGTCAAGACTTCCGCCATCTTCGGCCTGTGGGACGCCGTCGCGCCGGCGATCGGGATCGTCATCGGCCATTTCCTGAGCGACAAGATTGACAGCACCGCCTCCACCGTCGCCATCGTCGGCCTCGGTGGCTATGGGCTGTTCCTCATCGTCCGCGCGCTGATCTCACCCGAACGTGCGGATCCCGACCTGACGTTTGCGAGGCGGGGGCTGCCGCTTCCGCTGAGTATCGACAACGTGGCCGCCGGCACGGCGCTCGGCCTCGCTGGATACTCCCCTTGGCTGGCGCCCATCCTGTTCGGGCTCATCACCTTCGCGATGTCGGTCGCCGGGCACCAGATCGGCCGTACGGTGGCGCACTTCTTCGACTTCATCCCCCGCATCAACACGGACCTGCTGACCGGGGTCGCGTTCGCCGCACTGGCCGCGTTGATGGCACTCGGCGTGACGCTCCCGCTCTCCGGGGATTGATATCCGACGCCCCGCGCTCGACCACCCGGCAACCAGCTCGCGATGACCGTGAGTTAGAGATGTAGCCACATGAACCAGCGGTGATGCTCGGCGGCGCGGTCATGACGCGCTGAGCGTGACCTGGCAGCAGAGGATGTTCGGACCAGTCACGGGCCAGAAGGTCATGTGACCACCCGGTCCACATGCGCGCGCGCTTGGGGGTGCGCGCGCGTCGCTGGACGCGTGGCCGACGCCGAGCCGTCAGTCGTTGCCGCCGTCGATGGCGCGGAGCCCGGTTCGAATATCGCCTGGGGACTCGTCGAGCTCCGCAGACAGTGCTTCGGTCTCAAATAGCGCCAGTGCCTCCTCGCACGAGGCGACCGCCGCAGCCGCCTCCGGGCCCCCCGGCGCATCGAAGTAGTCGCGCCTACGGATGGCGGCGAGCCACTTCTGGTGGCGGGCGAGGTCAGCGTCGGACTCCTCCAGCTCGGTGTAGATGGTCCGGCCGCGGCGTCGCTCGTGCTCGAGCTCGCCGTGAAACTGCCGCGTGCTCTCAACCAGCTCGCGGTATTCGTCGGTCCGCTCGCGTTGGATTGTGTCGATGACCGTCGCCTGCTGCGCGGCGTCCGTCAGGTGGATGCGCAGCATCTCGCCGCGGCCGCCCTCCGCCCGCAGTCGGGTCACAAGCCGCGCTACGGCGCGCGTCGTCTTCGGCGTCGCTGGGAGCAAGCACACGGACTGCTGCAGATAGTGAGCCCCTAGGCTTCGCAGATTGCGCCATGCGTATACGCGGAGGGTCGAACTCGCGCCGGGCGGGGTGGAGACGGTGATCAGCAACCACTCGCGGGCCACGATCCCATGATCCCACACCGCTCACCACACCGCTGGCGCGAAGATGCCCGTGCGACAACCAAGGCACGTCTCGACCGACGCCGTGACGAGTGTGGGGTATGAGTGCTCGACGCCCTCAAGCGACCACGGCTGCGCCGCGGCCGCTTTGCTCCTCGCCCGAGCGGATCCGAGGCTCGTCGCTTTGGGTGGGGTCCTCGCCGACCAGCCGACCTGGCGGGGCCGATGACCCGCTCACCCGATTTGGATGATGACCCGTTTCTGTGGATTGGTTTGACTTGCCGTCACCTTGGCGGTGATAGGGCCTCTGCGCTGAGGCGCGGGTCGGCTCTGAGCATCGCCGCATCGTCGAGTTTGGAGGGGCGGACTCGTGCCGGACCGGGTCGCTGCTGGAGATGCTGGCGTCGCGGGCTGGATCTCCGCGGAGCTGCAGCAGAACGTCATCGAGCCGATCGCGGATTTTCGGAATCCGGATGAGGAGTGGCGCCGATTGTTCTCGGAGCTCTTGGGGACGTTCTTTCTGGTGACGGTCGCCGCTGGCGGGGGGATGATCGGGGCCGCGTTTCCGAATACGATCAGTCGTCCCGCGGCGGTGGTCGCGCCCGGGCTGATGGTGCTGGGGGTGGGCGCGCACATCGCCTTGGCTGGGTTGTGGGGAGTCCGATCTCGGGGAGCGTCGATGAACCCGGCACGAACGTTCGGCCCGGATCTCATCGGAGGAAAGTTCACCGACTACGGGGTGTATATCGCCGGGCCGATCCTGGGTGGCCCCGTAGCGGTCGCGTTCGTGCTCCGTGGTCCGGGCGGTGGCATGTCCGGCTCGGCCGCGGCCCAGGGCGCCCTTTACACCGAGGCCCAGAAACGTCGACAGGACGGAACGACCGAGCCGCCAATCGAGCGATCCCCCAGTGAAAGGAGATGGCTGATGCCCACACCCGACAGGTCCCACGCGCTCGACCATGTCGTGCTCGTGCTGTTCGAGAACCGTTCGCTGGACAACATGCTCGGGCACCTCTACGGCCCCGAGGACGGTAAGAACTTCGACGGGGTCATCGGCAAGAACCTGAGCAACCCCATCCCCGAGTGGGCCGAGCACGGCGCCGAGCGAAAGACGGTCCCTTACACAGTCGCCACGGACATGGACGCTCCGAACCCCGACTCGGGCGAGGAGTACTACCACACCAACACCCAGCTGTTCAACATCCTCGACGAGGACAACCGGTTCAAGATTGGCGAGGCGGTGAGCGCGCCGTGGAACGCACCCGAGACCGGGGCGGTACCGACGATGGACGGGTTCGTGACCGACTACATCAGCACGTTCACCGCGGAGGTAGGGCGCCAGCCGACCTACGAGGAATACGCGCAGATCATGACCGGCTACACACCCGAGCAGGTGCCGGTCCTGAGCGCGATCGCGAAGGGCTTCGGGGTGTTCGACCACTGGTTCTGCGAGGTGCCCTCACAGACGTTCATGAACCGCTCCTTCTGGACCGCCGCGACGTCGTCGGGGTTCGTGATCAATAGCCCGGTGTCGAACTGGACCCAGCACAACACCGCCGAGACGCTGTTCGATCGCCTCGAGGCGCACGGGCGCACATGGAAGGTGTACGTACACGAACCGATGCCCCTGTCGTTCACGGGCCTGATCCACCTACCGCGTGTCAAGGACCGCCTCGCGACGAACTTCGTGCCCTACTCCGAGTTCGAGCGGGACGCGGTCAACGGCACCCTGCCCGACTTCAGCCTGATCGAACCGAACATGCTCTCCGGGCACAGCGACTATCACCCTGCCTTCGGCCGGTCGCTGATCCCCGACGACATGAACATCCCGATGGACCCCCCGTCATCGATCGGCGGCGGCGAGGCGTTCCTGGCCAGCATCTACAACACGATCAGATCGGCCGCGTCCCCGGACGGCTCTAACGCGTACAACACGCTGTTCTTCATCGGCTGGGATGAGCCCGGCGGAACGTATGACCACATTCCCCCAGGACCCGTGCCCCCGCCGGACCCGACCGCGCCAGCGGGACAACTCGACTTCAAATTCGACCGCTCGGGCTACCGGGTGCCGGCGATCATCGTCTCCCCGTGGGTGGACGAGGGGATCGTGATCAACGATGAGCACCGACATACATCGATGATCGCCACGCTCCGCAACGTATGGGGTCTCGGCGACCCGTTCACCGACCGCGACGCCGCCGCCGCCACCTTTGATCACCTGCTCTCCCGCGAGACCCCTCGCGATCCCGCGAGCTGGCCGGACGTCGAGGCGCTCCCGGTCCCGCAGTTCCACATGGACATGGTGCAGATGGGAAAGGCCCTCAGCGTCCTCGGCAAGACCGCAGGCAGCGGCATCCTCGAGCATGCAAAGCAGTCCGGGCTCGTGATCCCCGCTGAGCTGACCGACCCCAACTCGTCCCCCGAGCAGATCGTCGCGGCCTTGCGAAACATCGCGCTGCAGGTCTTCCCGCGCCTAGCCTCTCACACATAGAACGCGAAGCAATCCTGGCTCAACGGGCGAGCGCCCTCGTACGAGCGCGGACCGTCCCAGCCCCGCCGGCCGGACAGCCACGAATCGTCATCGCTGGGTGCGGTGGCGGTAGGCGGAGACGTTGGCGCGGTTTCCGCAGGTGGCGTATGAGCACCAGCGGCGAGTGTGGCTGCGGGTGGTGTCGTAGAAGACGCGCTGACATCGTGCGCATGCTCCCAGCCGAGCCCAGCGGCCGGTCGTGATTGCGGTGACGAGCTGGTCGAGGACCCGCGCGATTACCGCGTCGGCTGGGTTGGTGCGCGTCGCTTGCAGACTGACGGCCGGTCCGCCCGCAGTTTGTAGACGAAGCGGCACGGTAGCGCTGAGCCTGTTGATGGCGTCCCAGGGGTTGGTGTCGCTCGCGTCCGTAACGGCGCCCATGACCGCGTCGCGCAGGCGCCTCAAACGGGTCGTATCCGGCGTTGTGAGGGCCTGGCCGTCGTAGCCGAGCTCGCAGTGGGCAAGGAACGCAGCCGCGTTGGTCGGCGTGTCGAAACGTTCGGGCCGGCGGGCACTGGCCCGTGAGTTGAGGAAGTTGATCAGCCCTCGCAGCTCGACGGGCGTGTCGTCGTCCAGCGGGGGCGGGGCGTCGGTGACAGGCGTGCTCACAGCGTCATCATACAACATGGTCTTTTCTCGATAGACCTTTACACGACGCCTCCGTGGTGCTATCAAGACGTAAGGGTCTACTTTTGTTAGAGCACTACATGACGGAGATGATCAGCATGTTTTGTTCCCTAAGCGCTGAACTGGCGCGCACTCGCCAGCGAGAGCTCCGGGAAGCTGCGGCCCGACATCGTCACGGTTCGGAGCACGGCGGAAGCCGACCGGTGATGCGCGGCACCATGACGACGTTGCGCCGGATAATCGCCCCCCTGCGTCGGCCCCTCACCGACGCGCCGGTGGTCGCTGTGGATGCTTTGCCGCCACCGGCTTCATCGGAGTCATCGCCAACGAGGGTCGCATGAAATACGGCGTCAACGTCCTGCTCCGTCGCCCCACGCGGCGGTCTCGCCGGCGCACGCCCCTCGGTCGGCCGTGGAAGCCGGTCCTCGGGGGCCGGCCGGTCGCGCCGGCACGCAGGCCGATGCAACGGCGGTCGCGACGCTGCAGCCCAAGGTGGCAACCCTGGAAGGCGAGGGGTCAGTGCTCTGCAGGCCACGCTCGCCGGCGTCACTCGTCGCGGCGAAACCCTACGGCTGTCGGGCCTCAACCTCCAGCTGGACAGCGGCGCCGGCAGCACAGACGCACCGGTCAGCGGCCTGGGCTACCTCTTCGTCGGCGACAACGGAAGTCCCGGCGTCCAGACGGGGTCGAACAACCTGGTCATCGGGGACGGGCAGACGTTTACGAGCTACGGCGGCCTGGTGGCCGGGACCGAGAACGCGATTGGAGCTGCCTTGGCCGGCGCGGACGCCCGCGGCATGGTCTCGGCTCGTGCTCTACGCTGCCCGGGCTCGTTGATAGGTGAGCAGTGCGGCTGCGCCAGACTGCTCGGTTGAGATGAGCTCCAGCTCGACTGGCGTGCCGTCGTCGAACAGCCGTGTGCCGGTGCCGATGACCAGCGGGAAGACCTTCAGCCGGAACTCGTCGACGAGGTCGTGCGCGATCAAGGTCTGGGCGACGCTGGCACTACCAACGACGATCAGATCTTGGGTCACCTTGCGCGCGATCACCTCGGCGACGAGATCGCCCTGGAGCAGCTGTGAGTTCTGCCATTCGTCGACGCGCGTCAGTGTGCGCGACGCGACGAGTTTGGGAACCGTGTTCATCTTGGTCGAGAATGCGTCGTCACGCGACGGCCAGAGCCGGGAGAACTGCTGCCAGGTCTGGCGGCCGAAGAGCAGCGCGCCGGTATCGAACAGCTCGCCGAGCTTGAACTTGTCACCGGCGACGGCCTCGGGCCCGTAGCGGAAGGCCCATCCTCCGCGCTCAAAACCCCCTCTGCCGTCCGGATCCTCCATGACCCCGTCGATGGACACGAACTCAATGACAATGACGCGACCCATGTTTGCCTCCTCGGTTGTGTTTGCTCGTAACGAACGCGAGGCTGTCGAGGGGACAGCTGTCGCCCATGCCGTCCACTTGGGGCTTCGCTCGACGGGTCGGCGCGAGTGGAACGAGGGCCGCTGTAGGCTCGTCTCATGTCCGGTCCTGAGACGCACTCGGTCAAGCGTCATCTCGACGTCGACGCTGATGGCTACGACGTCCAGATCCGGCGCCTGATTCCACACTACGACGAGATGATCGCCACCGGTGTCGAGCTGCTGAGCGCGCTGGCAGCGCCCGACGGGCAGGTTCTCGACCTCGGTGGCGGCACTGGTGCACTCTCGTCTGCCGTGCTTGACGCGCTTCCCGGTGTCCGCGTGACGGTTCTCGACGTGGACGCGGACATGCTCGGCGAGGCCCGTCGACGGCTGGCGCGCTTTGCGGATCGCGTCTCGTTCCACGAAGGCAGCTTCTTGGACGCGCTGCCGGCCGCAGATGCCGTGGTCGCGTCCTTGTCGCTGCACCACGTCCATGACCTGCAGACCAAGACGGCGCTCTATCAGGCGATTTACGCCACGCTGTCGCCCGGCGGGGTGCTGGTCAATCTTGACGCGGCGGTGACTGAAGGCGCGCGGCTTCGCGGGCTCGGATTTGACCGTTGGGCGGCTCGGATGGGTGATCACGGCATCACCGATGCGCAGGCGCGCGACCATTTCGCGGCGTGGTCAGATGAGGACCGGTACTTTCCGCTGGACGCGGAGCTGAGCGCCCTGCGCAAGGCGGGCTTCGATGAGGTCGAGTGTTTCTGGCGGCGCGAGTTATCCGCGGTCACATGCGGGTTGCGCGCGAGCTGACCGCCCCCTCCGGGGGCAATGACAGGTCCCCGGTCCCGCCAAACCAGGTCGCTTCGGCAGCGGGGGCTCGCCGGGGCGGGCGCCGTTTGTGCGACACCGAGCGCTGGGCCCCGCCGCTCAGGCCGGGGTGCGGAAGTCGATCCCCCCGCCGCGACGGGGCGCGACTTCGTGAGAGCCCGCGCCACAAGCGCGTACGTCGACCCCGGGCCCGGCCCCACCCGAGCCGTCGTTCGCAGGACGTTCCGTCTTGCTCGCCACCGACCACGGGTTCGTGGCGATCGTCCCTTCACCCCACCCGCTAACGACAGCGCGCGCGATCACCCCGGCGGTCGAGGGGCGACGCTCGGACTGCCCGCGACAGCGGACGTCAATGCCTCTGCGCCTTCAGGCGTGAGGCGGTGGCGGACCAGCCGACCGCCCTGTTCCTGTAGCGCGCTCACCATTGCGTCGACCTCCGCTGGCCCCGCCATGAGGATCACGGCGGAGGACCCCTCCGGCACTTCGCCGCGGAGCTCGTCGTACAAGGCGCTGCGAAGCCGTGGACCGGAGTGTTCGCTGATCGACCCCTCCGGCCATGCCGCCGGCCACCATGCCGACCGCGAGCCCCGCGGGCCCGAACAGCAGTCCGGCCGCTCCCCCGGCTACCGCACCCTCGGCGGTTTGGCGCCCGATGAAGTCCCCCTCGTCGTCCGCGTCCACGTAATGCCCGGCGAACGTCCCGCGAACGACGATTCGATCGCGTTGATGGTGCTCGACAAAGGCGATCTCTTGTGCCCACGGCTCGCCAGACGCCTGGCTCAGCGCGTCGGCGTAAGCACGCTCGGCACCACCGGTGTGCTTGAACACCATCAGCGCGAAATCCAGGCCCGCCGGCTCCATCTCAATCGACGCTACCGGTAACCGGCGGCCGCCCGCGTCGTCCGAATCGGGTGACGCGGCCTTCTCGGGGTCTCTGATCACGCCACGGCGGGGCGGGCGACAACCGCATCGGCGCAGCGATGTTGATCGGATTGGCCATCCCTCAGTTGACGATGTTTGCGTAACTTCTGAACGGTTTCCGCGTTACCGATCTGTGGGGCGTGGTTCCATGCGGCGAAGCGCCCGGGACGCTTGATCAGCGTCCTGGGGGCACAGCCGCGGTGGGCGGTCCCGGTCCGGACAGACGCAGTCGCTCATCGCCGGGCCGCCGCCGTTGGCGAATGGCCCGTCAGCGTGGCGCGGGAGAGATGCACCTTGTCGGCAAGGCCCCGCAAGGTCCATGCATGAGCCCTGCGGCTAGACAGACGAGGGACCAGCGCGCCAGCTCGCGCCTGCGTTATTCCAAGTTCGCTCGCAGGTCGTTGAACAGCTCTTGGATGATCTGGGAGTGCTCGCTGGTGCGATGAGCGAGGCTGATCTGGCGCGCGATCGGCTCGCCTACGACGTGGATCTCCATGCAGGACACCGCGGGCTCGGAGGACGGCCGGCACGCGAGTTCGGGTACCAGCGCGATTCCGAACCCCTTTGCGACAAATGGCGCGGCGACTGCGTAGTCCGCGGTCTCAAACGAGATCGTTGGAACGAAACGGGCGATTGAGCACGCCATCTCAATTGGTCGAGCCGAGGGGTGCGGGGGGTTAGATTCTCCTACGTGACGGCGACCGACTTGGCACACGTCGGGGGCGAGGACGCGGCCGACTCGGGGTTCGGGCACTGGGTGGCGGTGCGCCGCGGCGTCCTCGTCCTGTACTTCATCTCGCTCGGGGTCTGGAGCGCCCACTATGGGATTCCCGTGCAGCGCGAGCTGGTCGTTGCCTGGGTGTGCGGGGCGCTCGCCTGCACGTCGCTGGGCCGGCCGTGGCGGGAGGTAGTCCGGCTCGTGCGCGACTGGCTGCCGATGATGATCCTGCTGAGCGCCTACGACTTCACGCGCGGCGCCGCCGACTCGCTCGGGATCGGCGTCCATGTCCACCCGATGATCGACTTCGACCGCTTCCTGTTCTTCGGCACGACGCCAACCCAGTGGCTGCAGGCGCACCTGAACAACCCGAGGGTCGTCAACTGGCTCGACGTCGCGTTCACGCTGATCTACACGTCCTACTTCATCGTCCCGTTCACCGTTGCGGGGTTCCTGTGGGCGCGCGACCGGCTCGAGTTCCTGCGTTTCTCCCGGCGGATCGTCACCGTCTCCGCCGCCGGCCTCGCCACCTACATCGCGTTCCCGGCCGCCCCACCGTGGATGGCCGCCGACATGGGTCTGCTGCACGGCGTCACCCGCACCACGTCGGACGGCTGGCAGGTGATCGGCGGGAGGACGGTCGAGCTGTTCAACGAGGGCCAGGCAAGCGTGAACGAGGTCGCCTCGGTGCCGTCGCTTCACTCGGCGTTAACGATGCTGGTGGCGCTGTTCCTCTGGCCTCGCGTGCGCCGCCCGCTGCGGCCGTTGCTCCTGCTCTATCCGCTGGCCATGGGGCTGACGCTGATGGCCACGGGCGAGCACTACTTCTTCGACGTCCTGCTCGGGTGGTTGTACGCCGGCGGCGTGATGGGCGCATGGGCGTGGTGGGAACGCCGACGCGCGCGCCTGACCGGGCGCGGCCGGTCGCGCCCTCCCCGTCACCGGCTTCCGGCGGCCAACTCCGAGGTCCGGGTACCGGGGGACTAGCGGCGCCATTCTCGCCGAGGAACCCGGCTTGATATCCAGATGGATGTCGACCAGGTTGGGGTGGTCGATCCGAGCGTGAGCTTCGTTACCGGAGGGTGAAGCGGAACCGTCCTACGAGCACGGAGCCGTCGTGAATCGGGTTGTCCCATGAGAGCGTGTCGCGGCCGTCGCCGCCGTCGGGTTGGTAGGTGATGACGCCCCGGTAGGTGCCGAGGCACGGGGACTCCTGGTCCTGGAAGCGGACGAGTTGGCCGTCGTGGATCGGGATCATTGAGGTGCCCGAGACCCCGCCGCCCCCGCTGGCGCACCCCCGTCCGCTCACGCGGCCTACGGAGAACTCATAGACCTGGTGATGGTTGTCGGCAGCGACGTGCGCGGTGAACGTAACGGTGATCAGCAGCGTGCGCTGACCGGATTGACCGAGGCGGTAGCCGGGTGGGACTGTGTGCGGGCACGGGATCAGGTTCTGGGTGAAAGCGGTTCGGTCGGGCAGATAGCAGATCCGGCGCGTCACGGCGAATTGCACGTGGAGGGATGCGTGGGCCTCAGCAGGCGTGACCTCCGGCGGGATGTATCTCGGAAAGTGGGCGTAGCCGGCGTTCGGGCACGAGGCTTGCGGCGTCCCGGCGGCGGTGGGCGCAGGCAGCTGGCACACGTGGCCGTCGCGATAGCGCACGGCCGTGATCACGCCGGATTCGAGCTGGCCCGCGGTCGTCTCGCCGGAGCCCAAGAGGCAGCCGCGGGCACCGAGCGGGCCTCCGACAGTGCACGTCGGTGCGGTGGCTGGCAGCACGACTATGTAGGCGCCGTCGGGGCCGGTGGGGACGGTCC
The DNA here is from genome assembly GCA_963708835.1 of uncultured Actinomycetota bacterium. Classification (GTDB taxonomy): domain Bacteria; phylum Actinomycetota; class Thermoleophilia; order Solirubrobacterales; family Solirubrobacteraceae; genus Palsa-465. The sequence continues at coordinate 279,206 of CAVPUB010000008.1, forward strand.
GTTGGCGCCCAGCGATCGTGTACGTGATGCTGACCGCGTCGGGGCCGAGCACACCGTAGGCGATGTTGCGCAGATCGCGCGGCGGGCAGGTAGCGACGCGCGGGAGCGGGTGGTGCCGTAACCCGCGCGCGGGTGGCGGGCTGGCGATGCAGCCCGGGCCGTGCCCGCCGAACGTCGCGCTCGCCACGACCTTCTGCTCGAACACGTCGACGAACAGGTGGCCGCTCGCGTCCGTGCGATCGCACGGGAAATTCTGGGTCACGGGGATCGGGTGGAACCGTCCGTCGTTCCCGTAGGAGCCGTCCTGCCCGAGCGCGCCAATCCGGCCGTCGCGCACCCGGCCGATCTGCAGGCACGCCGCCAGCGGCCGCTTCTGGATCAGCCGCACCCCCCACGGCAGGCCACCTGCAGGATCGGGCGCCTTGGCCGCGACCCGCACGGTGCCGATGGGCACGCTGGGTTGGATCGCGCTCGCGTGCGCGTCGGCCACGCGGATCGCATCGCTACCAACCCGCGGGTTCACCGAGATCGACCTGGTGCTCAAGACCTCAGCGGCAAGCGAGACGGACGCTGCCGGCGTCATCACTGCCAGAACCAGCCCGATGGTCTTCGCCAGCCGCCCCACATGCATGCGCGCAGCGTAAGCGAGCCTGGCACGTAACGCCACCGCGATCACCACCTCAGGCACACGCAGCTACGGCCGAATCCTCGCCGACACACTGATCACCTTGAGGGTCACCCCTCTTCAGGCCCGACCCGCCCCTACAGTGGCAACTCCGAGCTCGCACTGATCGGCTACGGTCGTCCGATGCCCGTGGACTTCGAGCGGCCACGTTGGGAGGCGGCCAAATACCCGGGTCGCCACGTCGCTCCCGTGGGCGCTCAGGCCGGGGCTCAGGAGCTCGCCGCCAATGTCTACGAGCTCGACCCGGGCGCCGTCGGCTCACCGCTGCACGTCCACCACGCCAACGAGGAGCTCCTGCTCGTGCTCACCGGGACGCTCTCGTTGCGCGGTCCGGACGGGACGCAGCGCCTGCCGGCCGGCGCGGTGGTCGCGTTCCCTCGGGGCCAGTCAGGTGCCCACAGCCTGGTCAACCGCTCCGACGCGCCCGTTCGTTACCTCGTGGTCTCCACGACCAACCGCCCCGACGTCGTTCAGTACACCGACACGGCCGCGACGCTTGTCGTCCTCACCGAGCAGCGCCTGGCCTATCCAAACGGCGCGGACGCGGAGCAAAAGTCCGTCATCGCCGAAGCGATGCGGGCGGCAGCTGACCAAGACGCCTGACCTGGCCAAGGGTGCAACAACGGCGCGGCCGGGCGAGCATGGAGCTCGTCCCCGGCGGTGCTCGCCTCATCCCGGGGCGGGGCATCGGCCTATGCGCGCGCGGCTCGCACCCTGATCCGTGGGCGGGCGTTGTTGACATACCCCTTGGGGTTCCATAGAGCTGCTTCGTGCTCGGGCTGTGTCGCTGCGGAGGAGTCCCACGCTCGGACGAGGATCTCGTGGCTCCCGGGCGGCAGGTCGACGGTGAGCTGCCAGTGGCGCCAGGCCCACGGCCCGAGATCCTCGAGCAGCTGCGCCTGTGACCAGCACGCACCGCCGTCGACCGAAACGTCAACACGTGCGACGTGTCGCTCACCGCCCGCGAACGCGTAGCCACGGACCTCAACCGGCCCCTCGGCGACCGTGTCGCCATCCGCCGGCGACAGCACGTCGGCATTGAGCGCAACCAGCCCCAGCGGCATCCCGGCGCCCGGCCCGGGCGTCCCGTCCTCGGGTAGCAACCGGTAAACGACCTCCTGAAAGTAACCCTGCCATGGCTCAGAGCGGACCTCGATGCGCTCAAGCCACTTGACACTCCGCGCGCCGATATACCCGGGTACAACCACTCGCAGCGGCGCGCCGTGCACGACCGGCAGCGGTTCTCCGTTCATCGCCCAGGCGAGCAGCACCTCGGGACGACAAGCCTTCGCCAGCGGGATCGAGCCGCCGAACGGCTGCGGGGGCTTTGCCTCCGGACTGACATCCGCCCCTTCGAAGCCGACGTGGCCCCCGCGCGGGCCCGCGAGCGCCAGCACGTCGCCGAGCGCGACCCCCGTCCACGTCGCGGTGCCGGTCGCGCCCGGACCCCACGGCGCCTCGCCGGGGATGTCGCGGACGGCAATGAGACCGGCGCGCCGGTTGCCCGCGCACTGCAGTGTCGCGGTCACCTCGCGCTCGCGCAACGCCTCCCGAAGAGTCGCGAGGGAAAGGATCAACTCTCGCTCCACGGCGCCGTGCACGCGGAGGCGCCAGGCCGCCGGGTCGATCTCCGGCACCGCGCCATGCCCACGGACATAAAAGGCGTTCGTAGCGGTCACCACATTCTCCGCGAGCGCCGCGAGCCCGGTCTCGGCGTTGAATGGCTCCTCCTCGTGTACGACCATGTCGGCACGCTTGCCATAGCGACTCATCCGACGAGCGTACGGGCGGCGAGTCCAGCGTGCAGCGTCGCCAGCCCTAGCCCGTCTGGGACTCGTGCTTGCGCCAAGCGCATGCGCACAGATGGGTGGGTCGCTCCTGCTGACGCGCGCCGCGGGATTGGTTGGGCGTGCGCCTTGAGACCTCCGCGACGGCGGGAGCGCGCGCCCGGCGACGTTCTCGTGAGTGGCCCACGGTGAATAGGAGTAGTGTGGGCTGAGAGCCGGCCCGGCGAACAGAAGACTTCGCCACTGCCTGTCTGCCACCGACGGCGCGATGACGCCACGAGGTGTGAAGCGGGCTAACTGGATTTGCCGTCGGGCTCGTCCTCGCGTCCTCAGGGCGCCACTCCGCCAAACGTGGTGGCCGCGTCCCAATGCGGATCGCTTCGGCCACGGCGCCGGTCGCCCGCGCATCTCAGACCGACAGGCACGAGTGACCTGACCCGATCGCGCGATCAGCCGGCGTCGCCCCCGGCGCGGAAGAGCCATCAGTCGCACAACAGACCCGTACGCATCCACCCTCAGGAAGGGGCCCAACCATGGCCGTAGGAATCCGAATCAAGCTCGCAGGAGTCACCCAAGAGCAGTTCGACGCGGTGAACAAGCACGTCGACCCGGCAGCGAACCCCCCCAAGGGGCTGCTGTTTCACGCCTCGGGTCCGATCGAGGAAGGGTGGGGCGCGATCGACTTCTGGGAGTCACGCCAGGACTTCGACGCCTTCGAGCCGCGGATCGGCGCCGCGGCGGCCGCCGCCGGCGTCCAGATGCAAGGCCCCCCGGACATCAAGGAGTTCTCGGTCCACGAGACCTTCGCGGGTTAGCACCCGCGCACGATCGCTACGTAGGTCGCCCAGCAATCAACTGGGCCCCTGCGTAGCGTGGGTAGCGCGTTGGCCAGCGGGCGTGAGCGTCCGTCAGGACAGCTGTGCGCGGAAGGTCCTGTGGCCGAACCGGTGCGCGTGCTTCGCGGCGCGCGCAGTCACCCGTTGGGGGTGACGTGGAGCTCCTGAAGTTCAACGAGCATCGGTTGATGATCGTTTCGAGCGAAGGAGCACACGGTGTCGTCTGATCCGTTGATGGGCCAGGATCTGTTGCGCGACGCGATTGCGTCGCTGTCGTCTCCCGATCGTGTGGACTCCCCGTTCGGGGCGTTGGATTTCTTTGATGGCGTGCCGCTCCCCGAGACGGTCTCGACAGCGTATGACGCACTGGATCTGATGCGCGGCATCGAGGTGTTTCTCAACGCCGTGCCGGGAGCGTCGCTGGTGGCGATGCGCAAGGGCCTGCGGGCGGCCGGGGTCGTCTCACCGCGATTCATCGGATATACCGAACCGAGAGCGAACTCGCGGTCGCTGTTTCTGACGCCGAACACGGAGACAACGTACGGCACCACGGTGCTCGATCTCCGGGCCTGGGGCCCGACGGTGATCGAGGCACCGCCGGCGTCGTTGTGCGTGGTTGACGATTTCTGGTTTCGGTATGTCGCTGACATGGGGATCGCCGGCCCGGACAAGGGCCAGGGCGGCAAGTACCTCTTTCTGCCGCCGGACTATGACGGCGAGGTTCCGGACGGCTACTTCGTTTACCGATCGCCGACATTCACCAACTGGGCGGTCCTGCGGGCGCTGGGTGGCGTGCCCGCGATCAAGCAGACCAGGGTCTACCCACTCAACGAGGCGGGCAGTCCGGAGACCAACGAGTTCATCAACATCGCCGACGTCGTGTTCAACACCGTGCACGCCAACGACTTCTCGTTCTATGAGGAGGTCGATGAGCTCGTCCAGGAGGAACCGATCGAGGCGCTTGACGCAGAGCGCACGGGCCAGCTCGCAGCGATCGGGATCGTCAACGGCCAGCCCTTCGTGCCGGATGATCGGATGCGCAAGATTCTCGAGCAAGCCGCGCGCATCGGTGCCGGGATGGCGCGGGTGATCGCATACGCGCCACGCGACCCGGACGCGTCGCTGTACGGCTCGTGGAAGAACGCGTTCGTCGGCGGTAGCTATGAGTTCCTGCGCAACGGCGCCCGGCTGCTGGACGCCCGCACCCAGTTTCACTACATCGCCACCGTCATCACACCCGCAATGGCTCACGCCCAGGTCGGCGCCGGGTCAGCGTACGCCTACACCGTCCACGACGCCAATGGCGACCTCCTCGACGGTGCCAAGACCTACCGGCTGCACGTCGACCCCGACCCCCCTGCCAAGAACTTCTGGGCCGTGGATGTCTACGACACCCAAACCCGCTCGCTGATCCAGGTCCCGTCCACGATCTGGCCCGCGCTGGCCAGCAACACGGGCACGCTCCACGCCAACGACGACGGCTCCCACGACCTCTACTTCGGCCCCGAGGCGCCCGACGGCAAGCAGTCGAACTGGGTCCAGACCATCCCCGGCAAATCCTGGTTCCAACTCTTCCGGCTCTACGGCCCGCTGCAACCCTGGTTTGACCAGACCTGGAAGCTCAACGAGTTCGAGCCGATCGACTGAGCAACGCAATGTGGGGCGTCGAACCCACGCCCACTGCCGGCCTTTGTCACCCACGGCCACGCGGGTGACGGCCCGCGACACTCGCCGTTGTCCGCTGATCGTTCCTCCGCAGACACGCTGGAAATCGGCTCGCTGGGTCAGGCGGCGCTCGAGTCCGAGGGGGAAGCGTCGAAATCGCCGATCACCGGCTTGCCGATGTCGTACGCGAGCATCGCGTAGGCATCCGCGTTCAGAAACTGCCTGGTGGTGCCGTGGCTGCTGTAGTCGGGCTCCCAGGCGTAGCCCAGGTCCAGATCGCAGTGGTAGCGGTGCATCCACTCGTGGAGGAGCGTCGAGCCGCGGTAGTTGACGTCGGGATTGCTGTAGAACAGTGGATAGACGCGGATGTCGGTCCACGGCACGCACCAGATCGCCATCGCCTCGGTCGAGCCGTTCGGCGTGCTCTTGCACACGTAACTCGTCCCGGACACCTCTCTGGTCACCTGCAGAAGCGCACTCGCCACCAGGCGTGCCGCGTCCGCGCTGCTGGTGTGGAAATGATGGTTGAGGGCGTCACGGACCTCGCCCGGCGAGTGGCCGTCATACGCATTGAGCTTCGCGATCGCGTTGCGGGCCAGGAGCTTCCCGCGCTGGTGCGCGGCGCCGATCTGGCCGGCCTGATCGTCGCTGCACGACTTGCACTTGATCCCGTCGGGCAGCGGCCCCGGCGCCGTCGTCGCGTCGCGAGCCAGGGTCCGCCGGGGCGCTGCCGACTGGACGGTCCGGGCGGAACCGGCGACGAGACGGCTGACGATACGGTTGCCGACGCCATGCTGGAGCGCGACCACGTTTGCGCGGGCGACGCGCGGCGGAACCCGCGCTGAGAGACCGGCGCGCCACGTCGCCGTCGCAGCAGTCCTGGCCGTGGCTGGCGCCGGTGCAGGAGCAGTCTCTTCCGTCGCCTCGCCGGCTTCTACACCCACTGCGCGGTCCTCAACCCCTCGGTCCCGAGCATGGCCCAACCGTGCCAGAGCGACGCCCGCCCGTCAACCGCCGCGTCGAGCGCTCATGCCCGGAGCGTCCCGCCGACCGTATCCGGCATGGTGGGTGTTGTTGCCACGTGGTAACGCTCCGTGGGTACGCGCGATGAGCGGCCGGTACCCCGCCCATCGAGCCAACCTGTGCGGGCAGGGTTGAACGGTCGGTGGGCGGGGTCGGGTTGGAGCTAGGCCTGGTCGCCGAGCGCGACGATGTGCTCGGGTAGCCGCTCGTTGTCGCCGTACATGAAGTGGTTGTGCATGTTCTCGGAGAACCGGCTGGCCTCGGTGGACTTGCCGACCGCCTCCGCGACCTCGCGGACCAGCATCGGCGAGGCACCGCAGCAGACGCCGATGTAGTTGACGCCGAGGTCGAAGACCGCCTTGGCGAAGGCGCCGATCTCGTACCGGTTGGCGTACAGCGGGTCCAGCGCCGTCGGAAAGGTGCGGCCGTGCGGCGACGGCACCCGTGCGCGGTCGTCTGAGAGGTTGAAGAACGTCGGTTCCTCGGCGGTGGTGCGGTAGGGGATCGGCAGAGCGCCGACGTGGCACGACACGGCCGCGCGGATCTGCTTCAGCCAGGGCAGCATCGTCTCGGGCCCGCGGAAGCAGTTCATGCCCACCACGTCCGCGCCGGCCTGCTCCAGCCGTTGGCAGGTCTCGACAATGCCGACTCCGTCTGCCATCTCCTCCAGCGCCATCGGTGCGATGGTGACGACGACGGGCAGGCCGGTGGCCTTCGCGACATCGAGCGCCGCCAGCGCCTCGCCGGCGTAGTAGAACGTCTCGCCGATGATCATGTCGGCGCCGCCCTCAACCGCCCAGCCGACCATCTCCTCGAACATGCCGCGCACCTCGGCCTGGCGGGCGGTGTCCTCGGGGTCCCAGATGTTGGTGTTCGAGATGTTGCCGGCCATGAGGTCGCCGGGTCGCTGGTCGGCGACCTCACGGGCGATCTGGAGCGCGGCGCGGTTCAGCGGCTCGAGCAGATCCTCCTTGCCGATGACCCGCATCTTCTCGCGGTGACCGTTGTAGGTGAACGCTTCGACGACGTCAGAGCCGGCGCGCTGGAAGTCGACGTGCAGCGTCCGGAGGGCGTCCGGGTACTCCAGGGCAACCTCCGGGACGAACTCACCGGCGCTCAGGTAGCCGCGGCGTTCCAGCTCGAACAGGAAGCCCTCGGCACAGATCACCGGCCCGGCATCCAGGCGCGCGGTCAGGTCCCCGCTCGGAACCTCAGAGGTGGACTCGGTCATGTGCTGCTCCTTGGTGGTGAAGGGACGGAGGCGCTCCGTTGACGCGTCGGCTCATGTCGCGAAGCCGTGATGACGAATCGAGCCGGCAGGTTTTCGGACTCAGGATCGATCTCACGGGCTCCTTCCCAGGCCCTGGCCGGACCCAGTGGACGAGCGCCCGCTCGTCTCCTCTACCGCTGCGCGTCAGTCCCGGGCTCTGACCGGGTTCCCTGGTGAACAGGTCACTTCACCGACTCCCCCCGCACATTACCAGCGCCGGCAACCGCGCAGAACGTGGTCGTACCGGGGCCAGGCGATGACTCCGCAGGTGTTGTTGGACCCGGTCGATAGCCTCGTGCTGTGGCGACGACCCAGGTGATTCGCAGCGAGGAGTTCCCCGACCTCGCGGACGAAGTGTTCTTCCCGCGGCTGTCCGACGCCAAGCTGGCATGGCTGGGCAAGCGCGGTCGGCGGCGGACGGTTGCGCCCGGTGAGGTCCTCTACGAGCACGCCGTCCGCGACGCGCCGTTCTTCGTGATCGAGCGCGGGCTCGTCGAGTTCATCGACCGCAAGCCCGGCAAGGACGTCTACATCGCCCAGGCGGACGGCCGCACGTTCATCGGTGACATCGCGGTGTTCACCGGGCGAGCCCACGATCAGCGCCTGCGTGGCCGTCGAGCCGACGGACGTGATCGAGTTCGACCGGGCCAAGCTGCGGACGATGGTGGCGCGCTGGCCGGAGTTCGGCGAGCACATCTTCGCCACGTTGCTGGAACGGCGCGCGTGGCACGAGGCCCGCGGGGCACGGCGTGATGCGGCTCATCGCTCCGCGCGGATCCCGCCGGGCCTTCGAGGTCCGCGATCTGCTCGAGCGCAACCTGCTGCCGGTGCGGTTCTTCGACGTCGACACCGACGAGGAGAGCGCCGCGATGCTGAGGTGGCTCGACATCCCGCGGTCCGAGACGCCGGTCCTGGTCCACGCGACCGAGGTGATGCGCAACCCCTCGGCGGCGCAGGTCGCGCGGTCGCTTCGGCTCCGCGCTGAGGTCGACGGCGAGCGGTTCGACATGGTCGTGCTCGGCGGCGGACCGGCCGGGCTGGCAGCCGCGGTGTACGGGGGCTCGGAGGGGCTGAGGACGTTCGTGGCCGAGGCCTGGGCGCCCGGGTGGCCAGGCCGGGACCAGCACGCGGATCGAGAATTACCTCGGCTTCCCGACCGGGATCTCCGGCACCCAGTTGACCCGCAACGCGACGCTGCAGGCACGACGCTTCGATGCCGTGCTGTCGAGCTTTCATCGCGCCGTCGAGATGGCCGACGGACCTGACGGGCTGCGTGCGCGTCGACCTCGACGACGGACAGCACGTGCTCGCCCGCTCGGTTGTCATGGCGACCGGTGCACGGTGGCGCGAGCTGGATGCCGACGGCATCGACCGCTTCCGCGGCGCCGGCGTCTACCACGCCGCGATGCCCACCGACGCCGAGCGCTCCCGGAACGAGGACGTGATCGTCGTCGGCGGCGGCAACTCCGCCGGGCAGGCGGCGCTGCACCTCGCCTCGCGGGCGCGCAGCGTGCGCGTCGTCGTCCGCGGCCAGGCCCTCAGCTCGACGATGTCGCGCTACCTGATCGACCGGATCGAGCGGTCACCCCGTATCGAGGTGATGACCGAGACCGAGGTCGTCGCCGTGCGCGGTACCGCGACCGTCGAGTCCGTCGACCTCCGCGACGGCCGCACCGGCGCGATCGCGCAGGTGACCGCGACGGCCGTGTTCGTCATGATCGGCGCCACCCCCTGCAACGAGGCAGCGCACGGAATGCTTGCCCTCGATGCCGCCGGCTACCTACTGTGCGGTAGCGGAGCAGCGGGCTGCGACGGGCATCTGTCGTGGCCGCTGAAAGACCGCGAGCCGCATCTTCTCGAGACGGTCCGGCCAGGAGTGTTCACCGCCGGTGACGTGCGCGCCGGAGCGACGAACCGGGTGGCAGGTGCGGTCGGCGACGGCGCCCTCGCCGTACGGTTCGCGCACGACGTGCTGGCGGGCGAGTAGCCCGAGAGCCATCGGCACCCGGCCCGGGGGCGGCACGCACGGGTCGCCACTCTCCATCGGGGTCACCCCAGCAGGCCGACCAGACCCTTGATGACCAGCAGCGTGCCGACCCCGGCGAACCCCCTCACCGCGAACGCATGCGCGTGCCGGCGGACCCAGAGCTTGGCCCGCTCAATGGCATTCGGAGTCCATGTCGGAGCGATCAAGAAGCACGCGAGCGGTACCTCGAGCAGCCACATCATCACGAGGTTGAAGCCTATGACGATCAGCACGGTGACCGACGTGGAGTAGTGGAGCTTGTGGATCTGGTCGAGGCCCGCAAGATACGACGCCCCAGGAAGCGTGAGCAACGCCCCGATCACAAACGTGGTCCGCGGAGATCCCTTACTCAGCTCGCGCTGCCATCTCGGCGGTCCCTTGTCCGGCTTCGCCGCCTTGCGTGCGCGCCGACGCTCCCTGAGACGTTCCTCACGTCCGGTGTGGAGAACGAACGCAACCGCCAGCGCGATCGCACCCAACCCAATATCGACCGCGGGGCTCAAGGTGTTCTCGGTCGTGTTCTTGGCGCCCGAGCTCGCCAGCGAGAACACGATCACCAGCCCCAGCGTGATGCTCGTCAGATACGCGCCCAGCAAATAGCCGACCATCAGCTTCGACGGACTGGGAAGCATCAACATGATCGTCGTAACGCCGACCAGCGTCGGGTTCAACGACGCGGTCAGGGAGAGGAGGATGACGTCGCGCACGGGCGCTTCAGTCTGGCGCGAGCCGGGACCATCGCCATCGTCTGAAACAGGTGAGCGTGGCCGTCAAACCGGTCGCGTCAAGGCGCAGACCGGGTATGCACCGGGCACGCCGCCTCGGCGGGCGCACTCACAGGACCTTGCGGTACCAGCGCGCAGCGCTCCCCGCCGGGCAGTCCTCGATGACACCGACCGTCTCGTATCCGAGCCGCTCGTAGAGACCGCGAGCGAGCAGGTCGTAGGCATGAAACACTACGAGCGCGCAGCCCCTGCGGCGGGCCTCGGCTTCCGCTCCGGCAAACAGGGCGTGCGCCAGCCCGCGGTTGCGCAGCGATTCCTCGACCCACATCGCCTGCAGCTCGCAATAGCCGCCCCAGACGATGGCGGAGATGCCCGCCACGACGCGACCGTCGTCGTCCCGACCGAAGATCCCGAACTCCCGTTCCTCACCAAGTCCGGCGGCGGCGGCCGCCGCGGCCGCCACCTGCTCCTCGAGCAGCGCCAGGTCAGCCGCGTCGGGCGAGTCCTCGACGACCAGTTCGGGCAACCGCCCCGTCGGCGGGGGCACACGCGATCGCATTGGGCGATCGCGTGGTCAGGTTCCGAGAATCTTGGCCTTCGCGGCCGCAAACTCCTCGTCGGTCAGTGTGCCGTCGGCGTGCAGCTTCCCGAGCTGCTCGAGCTCGCCGTAGTCGATGCCCGGGCTCGCCTGGGCGGGCGCAGCCGCTGCCTGCGGAGGTGGTGCCATCTGCTGCTCGTCCTGCCCGGCGTCGTCGTAACCCTCCTCGTACCCCCGTCTACGGCCTCCGTGCCTGCCCGCTGCGTAGGCCGCTCCTCCCACCACCAGCGCTGTGCGGCGGCGAGCGCGTCGACGTACAAATCCCATCGCGTCCTCCTGATCATGAACGGCGTTGATATGAGGGCTCCAGTGACTTCACGGGAACCGGGCCACCTCCATCGTGCCGGTCGGGGCCGTTGCGGCATCACCCAAAAAGGGCGAGACCTCGCAGGTCAATCCGTCGGCCCGGCCCGGTACCCGGCGGCAGTAGCGCACCCGCAGGGTGTCGGCGGACCCGACCCGGACGGGGTCAGGAAGCACCCACACCGACGTCGCCCAGCTCGAAGACGGCCACCTCCATGGATCAAGGGTGTGAACCAGGCCTCCGTGTAGGTGCGCGCGGAACGTTATGGCGATTGCGTTGACCCATGCGGTGTCCGCGACGGCAAGCTCGGCGGACGCGTCGACGATGGGTCGCTCGTAGCACCCGAGCTCTACGGTGGCGAGCGTGACGGGCGGACCCGCCGGTGGCCAACGGGCGAGGACATCGGCTTCGGTCGGGTTATTCACCGGAGCGGGGAATGCTGCGTCGAGCAGCGGCTCAAACTCGATTCCGTAGAGCTCGTGCCAGCGTTGGATGGCCTGCGGGCCGATCGCGCGCTGCCTGGCCTCCGCGTCCGGGATCAGCAGCGGACGGGCCATCAGCTCGAGCGCGTGCGGGATGAGCCGGGCGTCGGACTTCAGCAGTCGGCGCCGGGCGTCGAGCGTCGTCTCGAGGATCTCCTCCTCGAACGGTTCGTTGCCGATCACCTCCGCCACGAGCACATCCGCCGGCTCGGGCAGCTCAATGTCTCTGGACCAGCCCCGAATCAGCGTCACCCTGTCGGTGACGCCGTTGGCGGCGAACACGCGCTCGGCGACATCGGCGATATCGCTGGCCTCGACGGCGTAGACGTGACGCGCTCCCGCTCGGGCGGCGGCGATCGCCAGCACGCCGCTGCCGGTGCCGACGTCGAGAACGATGTCCTCGGGTCGGACCGCCTTGCGCAGGGCGGCAATGTAGTCACTCGTCCGGCGGTCGTCGTGGAGCATGCGCGCGTGCTCAACGGGATCTGCCCAACCCCTGGTTGGGATCCGCTCCGCATCGGGCGGCACCAGCGCACCCTCCTCGATCAGCATGTTGATCACACTGAGCGTCGGCACGAAATCAGTCGAGCCATCGCTGCTGCTCTCGAGTCGCTCGATCGCGAGCCCAAGGCTGAGTGGCCGGCCGAACATCGACAAGATTGCGAACCCGTTCGGGCCCACATCGATGATCGTGCCGTCCGGCGCGTCGACAAGCACGTGCCCGCCTGCGTCCAACCGCGTCCGGATGCCCGGCGCGAGTTGTAGGCACGTGTCCGGCGACAGGTCAGCGGACGGCATCGGCTGAGAAACCCTCAGCGCACCGTCATCGTCCTGTCAATGACCCATGTCACGCTCCTGCCTCGGCCGCCTCGCGGTCCTCCTCGGCTGCGGCGATGAGCGCCTGAGTGGGGATATGACCCATGGCGATCAGCTCGCCGCCGGAATGGCGAATCGCCGATGCGAAGGGAGCGGCCCACGTGTTCTCCCAGACAAGCACGGCAGCCGCGCTGCCGGGCTCGAGATCAGCGCCGACCTGCTCGACTTCCTCCAGGGCCAGCACCAGCGACAGATCGGCCTCGAGGGACCGCAGCTCGCCAACCTCACTTTCGTCGTGCTCCCGCAACTCGGCTACCGCCACGCTGCCGTCGTCGCCCTTACTGACCATCAGGAGATCGAGCACCCGTACCGTGCCGCTCTCCATCAGCTTCTTGAGCTCGTCAGCCATCGCACCCGAGAAGTCCGCCTTGTCGGCAGGAAACCCGACAACGACGTACTCGACCGGTCCGAGCTGGTCAAGGTTGATTTCGGCCATGAGTGTCCTCTCGATCTGCGCCGCCCGGGTCGGCGTCGACGTGTGCCAGCGGCCGCGGCCGTCAGGGGTCTCCGATTCCCGGGGGAGTGGTTGTTTGACCGCCGATCCTCACATCGCTGCTGCGAGGACATCGCGGCACCACCGCATCCCGTACACCCTCACCTCAAACCTGTTCGGATCGAGCGGCGGCCAGAATATGACGACGCGCACGAGCGCGGGTCATCCCATTCGGGTGATATTTCACGGCTGCGATCCCGCCGCGGTCCTCTGCGCGTCGAACCCGAGCCGCTGCCGACCACGTGTTGCGCGCTCGCGGCCGTCACTGCGTGCGGCGCGCTATCCACGTACGCGCCAACGGCGCCAGCCTCAGCGGACGCAGAAGCTCGCCGAGCTCTGGTTGAAGCAGAGCAGCCCGCGCAGCGTCTCGCCGTCCTCGTCGAGCACGACCAGGCGCGGCTCGCGATTGCGGTCAAGGAGTTCGACGGCGTCGGCCAGCGAGGTGGCCGGCGTCACGGTGGCGACGTCGCGCCGCGCGAACGCCACGGCCGGGGCGGTGTCGGGCGCGTTCGGGGTCGAGGGCATCCCGGTCGATGGCGCCCTGGAACGTCGAGCCGTCGACCAGCAGCACCACGCGCTGGCTGGAGTGCTCAAACGCCCGACGCACCTCGCCGACCTCGATGTCGGAGCCGGAACGTCTTGGGGCGGGCGATCATGACCTCGCCGACGGTCAGCGGGAGCGCCTGGTCGCGAGGGATGCGGTGAGCGTGACTGATCGCCGGTGACCACGGCACAAATGCTTAGGCCTTGCGCCATCGCCGGCAAGCAGGCTGGTGCACGAGGGATCTAGCATCGCCGGTGTGTTCGAGGCCGGCGCGATCATCCTGGCCGGCGGCAGGTCCTCTCGGATGGGCTCGCCCAAGGCAGCACTGGATTGGCACGGCTCGACGCTGCTGCGCCGGGTCACCGGCCTGGCGCAGCGGACCGTCGACGGGCCGGTGGTGGTGGTGCGCGCGCCCGGGCAGGAGCTCCCCGAGATCCATCCATCGATCGAGGTGGTGTCAGACGCGCGCGAGGGGCGCGGGCCGCTGCAGGGACTCGCCGCCGGACTGGCCGCGATCGGCGACCGCGCCGAGGTCGCGTTCGTCTCCTCCACCGACGTGCCGCTGCTGCACCCGGCGTTCATGCGCCGTGTCATCGATGCCTTCACCGCCGATGTGGACGTCGTTCTGCCCGAGATCCACGGCTTTCGCCAGCCGCTGTCGGCGGCCTATCGCACGAGCCTCCTCCCCGAGGTGCGAGGCACTCATCGCCGACGACAAGCTCAAGCCCGCGTTCCTGTTCGAACGCTGCCGGGTGCTGCGGCTCGACGACGCGGCGATGCTGCGCGACGGGGCTCTGGCCGCCGCTCGACCCCGACCTGGCCTCGGTGCGCAACCTCAACGAGCCCAGCGACTACGAGCAGGCCCACGCACTGCCCGCGCCCGAGATCGAGGTCCGCCGCTTCGGGACGCTCGCCATGAACGGCGCTCCGCGTGCGCAGCGCGTGGCCGCCTGGACCCTGGGTCAGCTCGCCGACACCATCGCGCTGGTCCTGGACGAGCACGTCGTCGCCGCGCTCAACGGCGACCAGATCACCCGCGATCGCGAGCTGCCGCTGGCCGCCGGGCGATACGGTCGGGTTCATGGTCGCCGACGCCGGCGGTTAGCTGACGGACACCCTGCTCAGGGCAGCGGAGGCGTCGTTTAGCATCGAGGCATGGCAACGCCACCTGGTGGCTATTTCGGTCGCGCGCTGATCGTCAACCTCACCACCGGCCAGAGCAGCGTCAAGACCATCGACGAGCCCGTGCTGCGATCGTTCGTCGGGGGCGCCGGCCTGGGTGCGTGGCTGATGCACGAGTGCTGCCCGCCGGGCGTCGACGCACTCGCCCCCGAGGCGCCGCTGATCTTCGTGTTCTCGCCGCTGGTCGGCACCCCGCTGACGACGAGCGCCAAGTTCGCGGTGGTCGCGAAGTCGCCCCTCACGGGCCGGTTGACCGATGCGCTGGCCTCCAGCCACTTCGCGATCGCCGGCAAGCTCACCGGGCACGACGCGATCGTGGTGCGCGGCTGCTGCGCCGAGCCCTCGGTGCTCATGATCGACGGCAGCTCGGCGTGGGTGGCGCCTGCCGAGGATCTGTGGGGGCTCGCGGCCGCCGAGGCCGAGGCACGGCTGCGCGAACGGATGGGACCGGCCTGGCGGGTGGCGGCGATCGGACCCGCCGGCGAGCGCGTCGTCCGCTACGCCACGGTCTCCCACGACGGCCGGCACGCCGGCCGCGGCGGTCTCGGCGCCGTGCTGGGCTCCAAATGGTGCAAGGCGGTCATGGTGCGCGCCCGGACCAAGGTCGCCTCGGCGGATCCGCCGGCAGTGCTGGCCGCCGCCAAGGATCTGCGCCAGCGGTCCTTCGGCCAGGCGACCGCGAAGTACCGCGAGCTGGGCACGATGGCCAACCTCCTGGCCTTCAACGCCATCTCCGCGCTGCCGACTCGCAACTTCTCGGCCGCCTCGTTCGACGGGGCCGAGGCGCTCAGCGCCGAGCAGATCGCCGAGCTGCGCCAGGTGGCGCGCAACTCCTGCGCGTCGTGCTCGATCGGCTGTGAGCACCTCTACAAGAGCCGCGGCGACAAGAAGGTCCGGATGGAGTACGAGAACGTGTTCGCGCTCGGACCGCTGTGCGGCGTCAACGACCCCGACGTCGTGATCGCGGCCAGCGGACGCTGCGACGAGCTCGGACTGGACACGATCTCCACCGGCGGCACGATCGCGTGGGCGATGGAGTGCGCCGAGAAGGGGCTGATCGACGCGCCGTGGCTGCGCTTCGGCGACGGCGAGGCGCTCCTGCGCGCCATCGAGGAGATCGGCGCCCGGGAGGGCATCGGCGACCTGCTCGCCGAGGGCTCGCGCTTCGCGGCCCGGATGGTGGGCCGCGGGTCCGAGGCGTTCGCCGCGCACGTGAAGGGCCTCGAGCTACCGGGATACGAGCCGCGGACGCTTCAGGCGATGGCCCTCGGCCTGGCGGTCAACGCGCGCGGCGCCGACCACAACCGGTCGGGCGCCTACGAGACCGACCTCTCAGGGCAGCACGACCGTCTGCACGGCGGCGAGCCCCACGTCCGCGGCGCGATCGAGACCGAGGACCGCGCGGCGATCATGGACTCGCTCATCCTCTGCAAGTTCCTGCGCGGCGTGTTCGACGACCCGATGTCGGAGTGGGCGCGGCTGCTCAACACCGTCACCGGCTGGGACACCGACGCTGCCGAGCTGGCCCGGACGGCGCAGCGCATCGTCATGACCAAGCGGCTGTTCAACCTGCGCGAAGGGTGGACCCGCGAGGAGGACTGGCTGCCCGAGCGGTTCCTGTCGGAGCCGGTGGCGCTCGAGTCGGGCAGAAAGGCGACGCTCAGCGCGGAGCGTCTGGAGTCGATGATCAGCTCCTACTACCGCGGGCGCGGCCTCGAATCCACGGGCCTGCCGCGCAGCGAGACACTCGATGAGCTCGACCTCGTGGGGCTCGGGACCGGTTCTGGACAAATAGGTCTAGGCAAGGGAGACTAGGACCGATGGCCACCACTTCTGCGACGCAGCCGACCTCGATCACCAAGAACGTCTCGCTGCGGATCGACGGGCAGGAGGTGACCGTCCGCGAGGGCACCACCATCCTGGAGGCCGCCGCCCAGCTCGGGATCAGCATCCCGGTCCTCTGCCACGACGACCGCTATGACCCGGTCGGGGTCTGCCGCATGTGCGTGGTCGACGTCGGCGCGCGCGTGTACGCCGCGGCCTGCGTCCGCCCCTGCGAGGAGGGGATGGAGGTCACCACCACCGGTGAGACGCTCGACCGCCACCGCGCGACGCTCACCGAGCTGCTGCTCGTCCGACCAGCCCGATCCCGCCAAGGATCCCAAGGAGACGACGACCGCCGACAACGAGCTGCTGGTCCTCGTGCGCCAGTACGGCGTGGAGAAGGACGAGGAGCAGCTGCCCCAGGGCGAGGGCCGCGGCATCGATGACTCCAACCCCGTCATCGCGGTCAACCACGACGCCTGCATCCTGTGCGACCGCTGCGTGCGGGCCTGCGACGACATCCAGGGCAACGACGTCATCGGCCGCAGCGGCAAGGGCTACTCCACCCGGATCGCCTTTGACCTCAACGACCCGATGGGCGAGTCCTCGTGCGTCACCTGCGGCGAGTGCGTCGCGGCGTGCCCGACCGGCGCGCTGACCAACAAGCCGCTGCACGACGTCCCCATCCGGCCGCGCACCGAGCTGCGCCAGGTCGACACCGTCTGCCCGTACTGCGGCGTGGGCTGCGCGCTCACCTACCACGTCGACGACGAGCGCCAGGCGGTCGCGTTTGCCGAGGGCCGCGAGCAGCCCGGCTCCAAGGGCCGGCTGTGCGTCAAGGGCCGCTACGGCTGGGACTACGCCCGCTCGCCGCAGCGCCTGACCACGCCGCTGATCCGCCGCGAGGACTCCTATCCCAAGGGCCCGCTGTCGGGCGATGTGAAGGGCGAGGGCCGCGGGCGGCGCAAGCCCGGCGGCCTGGTCGACTACGACGAGGTCATGCCCCACTTCCGCGAGGCGAGCTGGGAGGAGGCGATGGACCTCATCGCCAGCCGGCTGGTCGGCATCCGCGACGAGTACGGCGCCGGGCGCGATCGCCGGCTTCGGCTCGGCCAAGTGCTCAAACGAAGAGGCCTACCTGTTCCAGAAGCTCATCCGGGCGGGCTTTGGCACCAACAACGTCGACCACTGCACGCGGCTGTGTCACGCCTCGAGCGTCGCCGCCCTGTTCGAGGGCGTCGGCTCGGCGGCGGTGTCGACCACCTACGGCGACATCATCAACGCCGACGTCGCGATCCTCGCCGGCACCAACACCACCGCCAACCACCCGGTGGCCTCGTCGTTCTTCAAGCAGGCCCGCCGACGCGGCACCAAGCTGATCGTCGTCGACCCCCGCCGCGAGCGCGTCGCCGACCACGCCGACATCTACTGCCAGATCAAGCCCGGCACCGACGTCGCCTTCTACAACGGCGTCATGAGCGAGATCATCGAGATGGGGCTGGTCGACGAGGAGTTCATCGCCAAGCGCACCAGCAACTACGAGGCGCTGGCCGAGCTGCTCGACGCAGTACTCCGCCGAGCGGGCCGGCCAGATCTGCGGCATCTCCCCACGCACGCTGCGCGAGGTGGCGCGGATCTGGGGCGAGGCCGGCTCGGCGGTCGTCTACTGGGGCATGGGGATCTCCCAGCACACCACCGGCACCGACAACGCACGCTGCCTCATCGCGCTGTGCGCGATCACCGGGCAGGTCGGCCGCCCCGGCACGGGCCTGCACCCGCTGCGCGGCCAGAACAACGTGCAGGGCGCCTCGGACTCCGGGCTGATCCCGATGTTCTATCCCGACTACCAGCCGGTCGACCGTCCCGCCGCCTGGGAGCGCTTCGAGCGCGCCTGGGGGCGTGAGCTCGATCACGTGCGCGGGCTCACGGTCACCGAGATCGTCGGCGCGGCGCTGAAGAAGGGCGTGCGCGGGATGTACATGATGGGCGAGAACCCGTTCCTGTCAGACCCCAACATCAACAAGGTCCGCAAGGCGCTGAGCGCGCTGGACTTCCTCGCGGTGCAGGACATCTTCCTCACCGAGACCGCCGAGTTCGCCGACGTCATCCTGCCCGCCTCCTCCTACCTGGAGAAGGACGGCTCCTACACCAACACCGACCGCCGCGTCCAGCGCGGGCGCAAGGTGCTGGACCCGCCCGGGCAGGCGCGGGTGGACTGGGAGATCATCCAGGACATCTCAAATCGCGTCGGCTATGAGATGAACTACAGCTCGGCGGAGGAGATCTTCGACGAGCTCGTCTCGCTGATGCCCAACTACACCAACCTCACCTACGGCAACCTGGGACCGACCGGCAAGCTCTACCCCAACGCCGACCCCGAGAACTCCGACGGGACGATCGTCCTCTTCCAGGACCAGTTCAACACCGAGGACGGGCTCGCGCACCTGGTGCCCGCCGAGTGGATGCCCGCCCGGGAGCTGCCCAGCGAGGAGTACCCGTTCGTGCTCAACACCGGCCGTCTGCTCGAGCACTGGCACACCGGCTCGATGACGCGGCGCTCCTTCGCGCTTGACTCGATCTCGCCCAAGGCGACCGTGTTCATCAATCCGATCGACGCCGAACGGCTCGGCATCGCCGACGGCGAGTTTGCCCGGGTGACCTCGCGACGGGGCACGATCGAGCTCGAGGCGCGCGTGTCGCACCGCGAGACCCCGGGCAGCTGCTTCATCCCCTTCCACTTCCGCGAGGCGGCCGCCAACCTGCTCACCATCGACGAGATCGACCCCTTCGGGAAGATCCCCGAGTTCAAGTTCTGCGCCGTCCGGGTCGAAGCCGGCCGCGGTCGCCGCGGAGGCGCGGTCATGAGCACCGTCAACGGCCGCGTCCCCGGGCGGGAGGCGCGCGCCGGGAAGTTCAACGGCCCGAGCCTCATCCCGTCGCTCAACGTCATCCAGCGCGAGCACGGCTGGCTGCCCCGCGAGGAGCTCGTGCGCCTCAGCCGCGAGACCCGCCGCCCGCTGTATGAGATCGAGGGGCTCATCTCGTTCTATCCCCACTTCCGCGTCGAGCCGCCGCCCCGGGTCGAGGTCACCGTGTGCCGCGACCTGTCCTGCTGGCTGCACGGCGCCGACGAGCAGATCGCGCAGGTCCACGCCCGCTACGGCGACGACGTGGAGATCGAGGTCCGCGAGGTGTCGTGCATCGGCCGCTGCGACATCGCGCCGGCCGCCACGGTCCAGGAGCACCCCGTCCCGGCCGCCGACGTCGGCGCCGCCGTCGAGCGCGTCCGGGCCAGCGGCGAGGCCGACGAGCACGGCGAGGCGGCCGCGCCGCGGACCTGGCCCAACGACCCCTACGCCGGCCAGGAGCCCGACGCGCGCTACGCGAGCGTGCGGGCGATGCTCGCCGGCGAGCTCGACGCCGACCAGGTCATCGCCGCGCTCAAGGACTCCGGCCTGCGCGGCATGGGCGGCGCGGGCTTCCCGACCGGCTCCAAGTGGGAGCTGGTGGCCGCCCAGGAGCCCGAGCCCAAGTTCGTGATCTGCAACGCCGACGAGTCCGAGCCCGGCACCTTCAAGGACCGCCAGATCCTCGCCGAGCAGCCCCACCTGGTGATCGAGGGCATGCTGCTGGGCATGCTCGCGGTCGGCGCCGAGCAGGGCTGGGTGTTCATCCGCCACGAGTACGGCATCGAGGAGGACGCCGTGCGCGCCGAGCTTGACCGTGCCCGCGCCGCCGGGCTGCTCGGCACCGACGTCCTTGACTCGGGCCGCCAGCTCGAGATCGACATCTTCACCTCGCCCGGCGGCTACATCCTCGGCGAGGAGTCGGCGCTGATCGAGTGCATGGAGGGCCACCGCGGCGAGCCGCGCAACAAGCCGCCGTTCCCCGGCGTCAGCGGCCTGTGGGGCAAGCCGACCCTGATGAACTCCGTCGAGACCTTCGCCGCGGTCCCGATCATCCAGCAGCGCGGCGCGCAGTGGTGGAAGGACCAGGGCGTCAACGGCGGCACCGGCCTGAAGTTCTTCGCCGTCTCCGGGCACATCGCCAACCCCGACGTCTACTGCGTGCCCATGGGCACCACCGCCCGCGAGCTCATCGAGCTGGCCGGCGGGATGGCCGACGGCGCGACGCTCCAGGCCTTCCAGCCCGGCGGATCGTCCTCGAACTTCCTCGGCCCCGAGGAGCTCGACGTCCCGCTTGACTTCAAGCCGCTGGCCGACGCCGGCTCGATGCTCGGGTCAGGCGCGGTCGTCGTCATCAACGACCAGACCGACCTGCTGGCCGCCGCCACCAACGTCCTGCGCTTCTTCCGCAACGAGTCGTGCGGCAAATGCGTGCCCTGCCGCGTCGGGTCCCACAAGGCCCACGCCATCCTCACCAACGCGCTGGCCGAGGGGCTGGGCCCCGACGGCATCGACACGCGCATCGATCGCCTGGAGGAGACGCTGCGGATGACCTCGATCTGCGGGCTGGGACAGGTCGCGCTGGGGCCGGTGATGAGCGTCCTGCGCCGCGGGCGCGCCGGCGCCCCCAGCTGAGCGACGGCATGGCCGCCACCGGCCGCGAATTCTTCACCGCCAAGACGGTGGCCGAAGCGCTGGCCGACTTCCGCCCGGCCCACCGCACCGCCACCGAGACCGTCGCGCCTGGACGAGGCGGCCGGCCGCATCCCCGCCGCCGACATCCTCGCCGGCGAGGCGCTGCCGGGCTTTGACCGCTCCAGCGTCGACGGCTACGCCGTCCGCGCCCAGGACACCTTCGGCGCCTCCGAGTCGATCCCGGCGTACCTCACCCTGACCGGCAGCGTGGCCATGGGCGCGCCCGCCGACGTCGCCCTGCCCGCCCACAGCGCCATCGCGGTCCCCACCGGCGGCGCGCTCCCCGACGGCGCCGACGCCGTGGTGATGATCGAGTACACCCAGGAGGCGATGACGGGCACGATCGAGGTGGTACGGCCGGTCGCGCCCGGAGAGGGCATCGTGCGCGCCGACGAGGACATGGCGCCAGGCCAGGCCGGCGGTACCCGCGGGCGCACCGCTGAGAGCCCAGGACGTCGCCATGCTGGCCGCGCTGGGCATCACCGAGCTCGAGGTGCACACCCGGCCCGCGGTCAGCATCCTGGCCACCGGCGACGAGCTCATCGCGCCCGACGCCGGGCGCCGTCGGCCCCGGACAGGTGCGCGACGCGCTGAGCAGCTCCGTGGGCGCGCTGGTGCGCGAGGCCGGCGGGCGGCCTCACCCGCCGCAGATCGTCCGCGACGACCCCGGCGCGCTGCACGACGCGCTCGGCCACGCGCTCGCCCACAGCGACGTGGTGGTCATCTGCGCGGGCTCGTCGGTCGGCGCGCGCGACGAGACGGCCGCGGCCGTCGCCGCCGTCCGGGGCGGAGATCTGGTGCCACGGCCTGGCCATCAAACCGGGCAAGCCGACCCTCCTGGCCGCCAGCGACGGGATCCCCATCATCGGGCTGCCCGGCAACCCGCGCTCGGCGCTCGTCGTCTTCCGGCTCATCGGCATGCCGCTGGTGCGCCGCGCCGGCGGCTGGAGCGCCGAGCACCGCGCCGCGTCGACCCCGCGGCGGCTGTCGCGCGACCTGCCGTCGGCGGCCGGTCGCCTCGACGTCGTCCAGGTCCGGCTGTCGGGCGATGAGGAGGCCGAGCCGATCTTCGGCCCCTCCGCGCTGCTCTCGGTCCTCACCGCCGCCGACGGCTACGTGATCGTCCCCGAGGACGCCAACGGCCTGTCGGCCGGCGAGACCGTCGAGGTGTTCCTCTATCGCTGAGCGCACCACACCGTTCCTGCGCGACGTCCCCCTGGCTCGGGCGCTCGAGGAGTGGGCACGCTGTCGCGAGATGACCGGCTGCCCGTCCCGAGTCCCCGCGGTCACGGTGGCGCTCGATGAGGCGGTCGGGCGGGTCACCGCCGAGCCGATCTGGGCCACGCGGTCCTCACCGCCGTTCGACGCGGCGGCGATGGACGGCATCGCCCTGCCGCGCCGCCGACACCCGCGGGCGCCAGCGAGACCACCCCGCTGCTGCTCGCACCCGATGCGTTCGCGGTCGTCGACACCGGCGATCCGCTTCCCGACGGGCTACGACGCCGTGGTCATGCGCGAGCACGTCCACTACGTCGACGGGCAGGCGGAGCTGCGCGCCGCCGTCGCGCCCTACCAGCACGTGCGCTCGATCGGCGAGGACATCAGCGCCACCGAGCTGCTCCTGCCCGCCGGCCACCGCCTGCGCGCGGTCGATGTCGCCGCGGCCGCCGCCGCCGGCGCCACCGAGATCGTGGTGCGCCGCGCACCGGTGGTCGCGATCCTGCCCACCGGCGACGAGATGCGCCCCGTCGGCTCAGCGCTCGCCCCCGGCGAGCTGCTGGACACCAACTCGCTGATGCTCGCCGCCCAGGCCCGCGCCGCCGGCTGCGAGGCCGTCACCCTGCCCGATCGAGCCCGACGACCAGGACCGCATCGCGGCCGCGATCCGCGGCGCGATCGGCGCGTGCGACCTGATGATCGTCATCGCCGGCTCCAGCGCCGGACGCGACGACTACACCGCCCAGCTCGTTGCAGCGGCTCGGCGCCCTCGCGGTCCACGGCGTCGCCGTCCGGCCCGGGCACCCGGTCGTCCTCGGCGCCATCGACGCCACGCCGGTGATCGGCGCCCCCGGCTACCCCGTCTCGGCGTCGCTGACCTTCGACATCTTCGCCGCCCCGCTCCTGGCCGACCTGGAGGGGGCCGTGGCGACCCCGCGGCCCCAGACGCGCGCCCGGCTGGCGCGCAAGGTCGTCTCGGTGATCGGCTCCGACGACTGGGTCCGGGTCCGTCTGGGACGAGTCGGCGGCGGCCTGGTGGCCTCGCCGCTGCCGCGCGGCGCCGGCGTGCTCACGTCGCTGGTCCGCGCCGACGGACTGCTGGTCATCCCCACCGAGGTCGAGGGCCACCACGCCGGCGAGGAGGTCGACATCTCGCTGCTGCGCAGCCTTCCCGAGGTCGAGGGCACGATCGTGGCGATCGGCTCTCACGACCCCATCCTCGATCTGGCCGCCTCCGAGCTGCGCACCCGCGACCCCAGAGTCACCCTGGCTTCCAGCAACGTCGGCTCGCTGGGCGGTCTCATCGCGCTGCGCGACGGGCTCTGCCATCTCGCCGGCTCGCACCTGCTCGAGCCCGAGACCGGCGAGTACACGATCCCCTACGTGGAGCAGATGCTCGCGGGCCGCGACATCGCCATCGTGCGCCTCGTGCACCGCGAGCAGGGACTCATCGTCGCCCCCGGCAACCCGCTCGGACTCGCCGGGATCGGCGACCTCGCCCAGCCCGGACTGCGCTACGTCAACCGCCAGCGGGGCGCGGGCACCCGCGTCCTGCTCGACTACGAGCTGCAGCGCGCCGGCATCGACGCCGCGGCCCTCAGCGGCTACGCGCGTGAGGAGCCGACGCACCTGGCGGTCGCCGCGGCCATCTCCGCCGGCCGGGCCGACTGCGGCCTGGGCGTGCAGGCCGCCGCCCGGGCGTTCGGACTGGACTTCGTGCCGGTCGCCCAGGAGCCCTACGACCTGGTGCTCGAGCGCGCCACCGCCGAGTCAGAACGCCTGGCGCCGCTGTGGGCGCTCATGGAGACCGCGGAGTTCCGCTCCGCCGTCGAGGCGCTCGGCGGCTACGACACCAGCGAGATGGGCCGTCGCATCCGGTAGCGAGCGGCTCAGCCGCCGCCCAGCCCGGTGCTGAGCACCACCTCGGCGGCGTCGACGGGAAAGGCGTCGCCCTCGACCGGCGCGAAGAAGGTGCCGTCGCTGTGGACCGCCTCGTAGTCCTGGCCGAGCAGGTCGCGGTAGACGCCCTCGGCACGCGCCACCGACGCCGGGTCAGCCGTCGACCACTCGAGCAGCACCTCGTCGCCGTCGGCCGTTCTGCGCACCAGCTTGCCCATACCACGATGCTAGACGCGCGCCGCCATCACCGCGCGCGCCAATCTGCATGCCGACGCAAAGCTTCCCGGCCCGTCTCTGGTCGACGCGTTATTCCCCGCGCGGATCCGAGCGAGGCGCTTGGGTGGGCGATGTCGATTTCGGGCCGCTTCGTTCGATGTCTAGATGAAGGATCCAGACGGATCCGCTGTCATCTACGAATGGAGGATCGAGTGCGGAAGATCGTGGCGATCGAGAACGTGGCGCTTGACGGCTTTGCCGACTCACGGGAAGGGCTGGGCTTCGAATGGACGGCTCGTGCCTACGACGACGAGGTCGACCGGTACAGCAACCAGCATGTCCGGGCGGATGTCGACACGGCAATGTACGGTCGCGCCACCTACTTGGGGATGCAAGGGTTCTGGTCGCAGATGCTCGACAGCCGTGACGGCACACCGAGCGAACGAGCACACGCGGAGTGGGTGAACAACGTGGACAAGGTCGTCTTCTCGACCACGCTCGAGTCGGCGGACTGGCCAAACTCGCGGCTCATCAGCGGCAACGTCGCGGAAGAGGTCGGGGCGCTCAAGGCGCAGCCCGGCGGCACGATCGCCATCTATGCGAGTCCCAGGCTGGTCCACGGGTTCGTCGACCTGGGGTTGATCGACGAGTTCCGCATCCTCGTACACCCCCTCACGCTCGGCGGCGGCACACCGCTCTTCCACAACAAGGCGAAGCTTGACCTGGAGCTCCTGGAGTCGAAGGCTTTCGACTCCGGCGCTGTGTACGTCCGCTACCAGGTCCTCTAGGGCCGATCCGAGGTGACATTGATGCGATATCTGCTGCTCGTTCAGACCAAGCCGGACGCGGCAGGCCCAGCCGGCCCGGATGAGCGGCTTGCCGAGGAGATGGGCAAGCTGCTCGAGGAGATGACCAGGGCCGGGGTGCTGCTCGACACGGCCGGGCTGCGCCCGATCGAGGAGGCCACGCGCATTCGCCTTGCCGACGGCGAGCAGACCGTGATCGACGGTCCCTTCACCGAATCAAAGGAGGTCATCGGCGGTTACTGCCTCGTTCAGGCGAGATCGAAAGACGAAGCGGTGGAGTGGGCCTCACGCTTCCTCGCGCTTCACGGCCCAGACTGGGAGATGGGCATGGAGGTTCGGCAGCTGGATGACCCCGTCTGAACGCATGCACGTGAGCAGTCACGCCCGGCCGCCAAGCGCGCAGGCTCGAAGGGCGGCTGAGGCGGCGTGGAGGATCGAATGGCCGAGGCTGGTTGCTGAGCTGACGCGGATGTTCGGAGACATCGACGCGGCGGAGGACCTCGCGCAGGACGCGTTGCTCGCGGCGCTGGAGCAGTGGCCGCGGGACGGAGTGCCGCCGAACCCCGGCGCATGGCTCATGCTCACCGCCAAGCACCGGGCGATCGATCGGCACCGGCGCGACGCCACCTTCCGCCGCAAGCTCTCGGTGTTGGGCGGCGAGCTGATGATCGAGGATGCCAAGCAGCCACTGCCAGCGAGCCTCGACCCGGACTTCGCGATCGAGGATGACCTGCTGCGCATGGTGTTCATCGCATGTCATCCCATCCTCCCGTCCGCCGGCTCGGGTTGCGCTGACCTTGCGTTTGGTGGGAGGTCTGACGACGGTGGAGATCGCGCGGGCGTACCTGGTGCCGGAGTCGACGGTGGCGCAGCGGATCGTGCGGGCCAAACGCAGGCTCACAGCCGAGCGGATCCCGTACGAGGTGCCCCACGGCCCGGAGCTGGCCAGCAGGCTGGACTCCGTGCTCGATGTGATCTACCTGATCTTCAACGAGGGATACTCGGCGACGTCAGGCGAGGATTGGGTACGCGTCGAGTTGGTCGAGGAAGGGTTGCGCCTGGCGCGCATGCTGACCGGGCTGATGCCCGATCAGCCTGAGGTCCACGGCCTCGCGGCTTTGCTCGAACTGCAGTCGTCGCGCGTGTGGGCGCGCAGCGGCGCGCCCAGGACGCTTGTCCTCCTCGCGGATCAGAACCGCACGCGCTGGGACCGCCTGCTCATCCGCCGTGGATTCGCGGAGCTGGGACGCGCCCACTCGCTCAACCACCAGCAACGTCGACCGCCCGGACGCTACGCGCTACAGGCGGCGATAGCGGCTGCGCATGCGCTGGCAGCGACGCCTGAGGAGACTGACTGGCGCCGCATCGCCGGTCTCTACGCTGTCCTGGC
This sequence comes from uncultured Actinomycetota bacterium, assembly GCA_963708835.1. Taxonomy (GTDB): domain Bacteria; phylum Actinomycetota; class Thermoleophilia; order Solirubrobacterales; family Solirubrobacteraceae; genus Palsa-465. Next base: position 305,656 of record CAVPUB010000008.1, read on the forward strand.
GCAACGGTTCCCATCCCCGATCGTGCAACTGAATCGCGCAGTTGCCGTCGCCATGGTCGACGGTCACGGCGCGGGCCTCGAGCTCCTGGACGCGATCGCGGGAGCCGGTGCATTGAGCGACTACCACCTCCTCCACGCGGTGCGAGGCGATCTCCTGGCCCGCCTCGGGCGTGACCAGGAGGCAGCGACGTCGTTCCGCCAGGCGGCAGAGCTGACCGCGAACATCGCCGAACAGCACTTCCTCCGAGACCGCGCCAACGCCTGCCTCCACCGTCGAGACCGACGCGCTCCGACCAGATGACATCGATGCGGTTCAGTCGCCGCGGCTTTCCCGGCCGTGCGGCTCCCAGAAGTCGAGCTCGGGCCCGATCGGGATGATGCCGGCCGGGTTCAGCTGTGGCAGGTTGAGGTTGTAGCCGCGGATGAAGTGGTCGAAGTTGACCGACGCGGCGACACCTGGCGTCTGGTAGAGGTCGCGCAGGTAGGGCCAGAGATTGTCGTAATCGATCAGGCGCCGGCGGTTGCAGCGAAACAGGCCGTGGTAGACAAGGTCGAAGCGCATCAGCGTGGGGAACGCGCGCCAGTCGGCCAGCGTGTGCTGCGAGCCGGCGAGGTACCGGCGCCCCGCGAGGAGCGCGTCCATGCGGTCCAGCGTCTCGAACACCGGCCCGACGGCCTCGTCATATGCCTCCTGTGATGAGGCGAAGCCCGCGCGGTACACGCCATTGTTGAGACCGCTGTAGACCCACTCGTTCACCGCATCGATCTCCGCGCGCAGGCGGGCCGGATAGAGGTCTACCTCGGGATGCCCGGCCCACTCGTTGAAGGCGCCGTCGAGCATCACGATGATCTCGGACGACTCGTTGTTGATGATCTGGCCGGTCGCGCGGTCCCAGAGGACAGGAACGCTGTAGCGGTCGTCATAGCCGGGGTAGGAGCGCTGGTAGGCCTCTGACAGATACTCGAAGCCGTTGATCGGATCGCCCGTGGCGCCCGGGGCGTCGCGGAACGCCCAGCCCTTGCCATCGCGGATCGGATCGACCACGGACAGGCCAACAACCTCCTCGAGCCCTTTCAGCGCACGCACGGTGACGGTGCGGTTCGCCCACGGGCACCCGAGCGACACGTAGAGGTGGTAGCGCCCTGGCTCGGCCGGGAACTCGGCGCCGGCGTCGGTTGACACCCAGCGCCGGAAGATGCTGTCGCGGCGGACGAACCGCCCCGCATCGTCGCTATCGACGCCGCCCGGGACGCCCTTCCAGAAGTCGGTCCTGACACTCACCGGTGCACCTCCGTTCCGATGCCGAGAGCAACGCGATCACGTTCGGAGCCAGCCAGTCTAGTGGGGGCCCCGCAGCGCACACCGCTCACGTTCTTCAGAGCCATGGGCTGACGAGCAGCGCGAGATCGACGACGAAGAGCACGATGACGACGTCGTTGAGGACGGCGTTGGCGGGCAGTCCGGGCGCGACCTGCACCAGTCCCCAGAGCGCGAACGCGGTCACCAGGATCGAGCGCGTCAACAGCTCGCGGGCCCCTTCGTGATGCGCGAGCACGTGAGCGACGTACGCCGCGGCCGCGAGGAACAGCGTCGTGCCCTCGAGGGCGCGCGCGGCGCCTCCACCCCAGCCCGCGCGGACACCGATTGCCAGCAGGCCAGCGAGCGCGCTGAAGCTGATGAGGCCGCCCGCAAGCTGGCGAAGCCGGCGCTCGCCGGGTCTCATCGGCCCCGATCAGACATCGCCGATCGGCGATGGGTCAACGTCGGTAGTACTCGGCGTTGATCTCGATGTACGTCTGCCACTCGTCAGGGAGCTGGTCCTCGGCGAAGCACGCGTCCACGGGGCAAGCCTCAACGCAGGCGTCGCAGTCAATGCATTCCTCGGGGTCGATGTAGAGCTGCGGCGCGTCATCGAACCCCTCTTCGTCCTGGCTGGGGTGGATGCAGTCCACGGGGCAGACCTCGACACACGAGAGGTCCTTGGTCCCGATGCACGGCTCCGCGATCACGTACGTCATGCGCTCGTCCTCTTGGCAGGCTCGTCTGGTCGCCTAGCACTGTGGCACTTCAACCAGGCTTGAAGTCAAGCGCTGCTGATCGCGCCCCGCCGGGATCGCCGCGATCCGCTCGGCGGGCTGTGCTCGCGGAGCGGCAGCACTCGCTCGTCGAACATGCGACAGACGTCGATGGACTCGCAATTGCAACTGCTGCAGATCTTCAGCACACGGCGCACCGAGGTCGCCCGAGCGATCAGGTCGTCGAGCTCTGGCAGCTTCAAGCAGAGCCAGGTCGCGCAGTCGCTCGTGTGCGAGCTCGTCGCGCGAGCCAAGCAGGTCGCGGATCTCCTCGAGCGTGAACCCGACGCGCTGCGCCGCATCGATGATCGCGAGGCGACGAAACACTCCCTCGTCATAGCGGCGCTTGCCCGCCGCTCGCTCCGGCTCGGGCAGGAGTCCGCGGGTCTCGTAATAGCGAATGCGTGACGTACTCATCCCCGCCCGTTCCGCCACCTCGCCGATCGCCATCTGCCGCGGCACGTCGCTCAAACCTCCGGGCGCGTTTGGCTTCAACCCGACTCCGAGCGCAAGGGTACCGGGCATGATCGTCTCGGTCTCCCGGCATGGAGGCTCACGCCAGCGCGGGGAAGATGCCAAGCTGACTCAGCCGAGACAGGTTGTCCTCCACGCCGAGCGCGGATACCAATCTCCCGTCGCGGATCTCGAAGATGTACACCTCCGTTACCTCCTCGAACCGGCGGCCCGTCGCGGGCACCCCGAGCCACTCTCCGAGATGGGTGCCGGAGCACCTGAAGTGCCCCACAACCTTCTCGCCCTCGGCGATGAGCTCCACGATCTCCATCGTGAAATCCGGGAACGCTCCCCGAAACGGTTCCACCCACCGCTTGGCGACCTCAGCGAAAGACCCGGCCGCGATCTGGTCCAGAACGTCGAGGTTGTGCTGGCCGACGGCCTGCTCGACCAACCGACGCACCAGCTTCTTGTTGTCCTCAACGGCCACTCAGCCCTCCCACGGTCAGATTCGCGCCTGCCGGCAGCCGCAGCTGCCGCCGGCGGTGGCCGCCGCAGAGCAGCAGGTGGCCTTGTCATTCGGCTCGCAGCAGCTGGCTTGCTCGGTCGTGGAGCAGCACGCGGCCGAGGTGCCGTCGGCCGGCATGGTCGCGCGCGACGACGGCTGAAATAGCGGCGGCGTGCACGCGGTGGGTCTCGGTGATGCTGATGTCGATCAGCCCGGCGGCCTGGAGCGCCTCGGTGAACTCCTCGCGGGTCAGCGCCCCGGCGATGCAGCCCGTGTACGCCTGCATATCGGCGCGAGTCGCATCGTCCATGTCGTCGTCGGCGACGACATCGGAGACGGCGAACCGACCGCCCGGCTTGAGCACGCGGGCGGCCTCGCGCAGGACCTGGGGCTTGTCGCCTGACAGGTTGATGACGCAGTTGGAGATGATCACGTCGACGCTGTCGCGCGGCAGGGGGATCTCTTCGATGTGGCCGCGCAGCCACTGGACGTTGGTCACGCCGGCCTCGGCCTGGTTGCGCCGCGCGAGGTCGAGCATCTCGTCGGTCATGTCCAGCCCGTAGGCCAGGCCCGTCGGGCCGACGCGTCGAGCCGACAGCAGGACGTCGATCCCACCGCCCGAGCCGAGGTCAAGCACGGTCTCGCCCTCGTGCAGCTCGGCGACCGTGACCGGGTTCCCGCAGCCCAGCGAGGCGAGCACCGCGGCCTCAGGTAGCTCATCGCGCGCGCCCGGCTCATAGAGCGAGGAGCCGAAGGACCCACGCTGGTCCTCGGTGACGATGGCGCCCTCGGCGCCACAGCAGGCGGCCGCCGATGTGTTCTCGCCGGTGGCCGCGGCCGCGGCAGCGGCGTACTTCTGACGGATGACATCGCGCAGTTCGGTCTGCTCGGCGGGGATGCTCATCGATGTGCTCCTTGACATCGGTGTGGTCAGGTGAGCCATGCCGACAGCTCCTCGAGCGCGTCGGGGATGACGTAGTAGTAGGCCCATAACCCTTGACGCTCGGAGCCGACCAAACCGGCCTGTCGCAACACCTTGAGGTGATGGGAGACCGTGGGCTGCGACAGGTCGAACAGCGGGACCAGTTCGCAGACGCACACCTTGCCGGCGTGCCTGCGCAATACGTCGATGAGCTGGACGCGGACCGGGTCGCCGAGCGCCTTGGCGACATCGGCCATCCGGATCGCCTGAGCGCGGTCGACGTCGGGATAGACGACCGGCTCGCAGCACGGCTCCCCCGCCGAGCGCTTGCTCTTCGGAGTCAGTTCCAGATCGATAGCCATCGATACACAAATATCGATTCAACTCACATCTGTCAATGCAATAATCCCAGCTGATGAGCACCGTCCTCTTCGTCTGCCGCCAGAACGCCGGGCGCTCCCAGATGAGCCAGGCGCTGTTTGAGCGCGCCACCGGCGGCCGCCACCAGGCGCTGTCGGCCGGCACCACCCCCGCCGCCCACGTCCACCCCGAGGTCGTCGACGTGATGCGCGAGCTCGACATCGACCTCGCCGGCCGTACCCCGCAGCTGCTCACCGCCGACTTGGCCACCCAGGCCGACGTCGTGGTCACGATGGGCTGCGGCGACGAATGCCCCTTCATCCCCGGCAAGCGCTACATCGACTGGGACCTCATCGACCCCGCCGGCCGGCCCCTGGACCAGGTGCGGGCGATCCGCGACGAGATCGACCAACGCGTCCACGCGCTGGTCCGCGAGCTCGATAGGCCCACCGGCCCCGGCGACGGCTCAAACTGATGCTGGCGGCGGCATCCGGCGTGGCTGCGCCGTAGGATCTCGCTCATGCCTCCGGCCCCAGCCTTCGCGGCCAAGCTCAACGCGCAGATCGCCAACGAGTTCGCCGCCCACCAGCAGTACGTCGCGTGCGCTGTCTACTACGACTCCGAGGCGCTGCCGCAACTGGCGAGCTTCTTCTACCGCCAGGCACTGGAGGAGCGCGACCACGCGATGATGATGGTCCAGTTCCTGCTCGATACCGACAGCGACGTCACGATCCCGGGCGTCGAGGCGCCACGAGCGCGGTTTGAGAACGTGGTCGAGCCGATCGCCCTGGCGCTCGAGCAGGAGCGGCGCGTGTCTGAGCAGATCAACGCTCTCGCGGCAACCGCCCGCGAGGAGGGCGACTTCACCTCCGAGCAGTTCGTGCAGTGGTTCATCCGCGAGCAGATCGAGGAGGTCGCAACGATGAGCAATCTGCTGCGGGTCGCCGAGCGCTCGCGCGCGGACCAGGCTGATATCGAGGACTTCATCGCTCGGGAGCACGCCGGCGCCGGTGAGCCGGATCCGACCGCTCCACACGCCGCCGGCTCACGGTGACGAACGAGTCGAGGGTCCCGCTCAGATAGGTCGCCTGCCGGCAAACGACGCGCCTGGTTCTCGGGCGCGTCACCGGCGATCGCGTTTGCTAGCCGCGCGTCCGTTGTTTGGGCCGCGGCGCAATGACCTGGATCTCGGCGCTGGTCGCGCGCCGCAGCCGCGCTTCGGCAGGGTGACCAGGCGCTCGCATCGGCCGGCGTCGCGCGGGCAGCAGCACCAGGTCGAAGCGGCCGGCCGCCGCGAATTCGTCCAACGACGGCGAGACGCGGTCGATCAGCAACTCGTATGAGGCGCGAACGCCGAACTCCCCGAGCCACCCGCGCGCGTGACCCAGGTCTTCGGCAACCGAGTCCTGGACGGCGAGGTTGTAGTCGCGGGCCGAGTTCCCGCAACGCGGACCCGACATACCCTGCGGAGCCACGCCGACGACGGTGAGCGTGGCACCCTCACGCTCGACGAGCTCCCGAGCCAGCTCGAGCGCCGCCACCCCGCTCCGCGCAGGCTCAAACACCACCAGCACTCGCTTGCCGTCCATCGCGTCCGTTTCGAACAGTACTCGCAGGCCCCGGCGGCCACTCGTAATCCGTGCGGCGCGGTGATATTCGTGTCCGTGTGGACGCGGAGCGCGATCGCGGCTCCCAGCACCGACTGCCGGTCTCGCTGATTCTGGCGGTCTCCATGACGGCGGCCGGGATCGTCTATCCGGTCACCGACTCGGCGCTGCACCACACGTCCCCGATCATGATCGCGACGCTGCGGGCACTCGTCGGTGGAGCGGTGCTGACGGTGATCTTGCCGCTGTTCGGAAGCCGCCTGCCGCGAACGCGGAGGTTGTGGGTGTGGGCGTTTGGGATCGGCCTTGGGAACACCACGCTTGACCCAGGTCGGGATCAGTGTCGGGACCGACCGGGCCGGCGCGGCCGTCGCGTCGGTGCTCCTGAACTCCTCGCCGTTCTTCGTCGCTCTGATCGCACGGTTCATGCTCGGAGAGGCGATCACGCGTTTGCGCGCCGCTGGGCTGGTCATCGGGTTCGGCGGCGTGCTGCTGGTCGTGCTCGCCGATCCGGGCAACATCGCTCATGGCTCACGGCTGGCGATCGGGCTCGCGTTGTCGTTGCTGGGCGCGCTCGGATGGGCCGCGGGCGGGCTCGGGATGCGCGTTCTGACCAGGCGCGAGCCTGACCTCGACATCCCGGGCATCACCGCGGCGCAGTTTCTCGCCGGCGGACTTCCGCTGATCCCGCTGGCCCTGGTCGCGGGCGGCTCGACAGACTGGGGCCAGCCGGCGCTGATCGCGCAGCTCACCTACCTGATCATCGGCGGACAAGTCCTCGTCTACGTCGGCTTCAACGCGGCTCTGAGCCGATGGCCCTCAACGCGCGTCTACGCCTGGACGTTTCTCGTCCCCGTCGTGGCAGTCGTGATCCAAGCGTTCCGCGGCGCTCTCCCCGGCCCGACCGCGATGGTCGGCATTGCGCTGGTCATTCTGGGCGTCGCGATCGTCAACCATCCGCGCGCGGAACCAGCGCAATCGGTGCCGGTCGGCGGACAAGCAGAACCGTTCGACGCCGGCGAGCTCACCTACCCCAACCCCGAAGTTCCCTAGACCCCCGCTGAGGTCGCCCCCAAGACAAGTCTGAGCTCGGTGATCGCGCGGAGTAGCCTCGGTTGTTGCCAGGAGCTCGTCGCTGAAAGGGGAATCCGCTGTGCCGATCATCATCAACGGCCGCGAGGTGCCGGTGCCGGCCGACGCTCGTGTCTCGCTGCTCGACTTCGTGCGTGAGCATCTCGAGCTGTACGGCACGAAGAAGGGATGCAACCAGGGCGCGTGCGGCGCCTGCACGGTGCTCGTCGACGGGGAGCGGATCCTCTCCTGCCTGGCTCTCGCCGTCCAGTACGACGGGCGCGAGGTGACCACGATCGAGGGGCTTGCGAACGACGGCGCGCTGCACCCGTTGCAGCAGGCGTTCATCGACCATGACGGATTTCAGTGCGGCTACTGCACCCCGGGCCAGATCTGCTCGGCGGTGGGGATGGCGGAGGAGGTCGCCCGTGGGGTGCCCAGCCACGTCACCGACGATCTCGCCGCCACCGAGATCGCGCTCGATCACGACGAGCTGCGCGAGCGGATGAGCGGCAACCTGTGCCGCTGCGGCGCCCACAACGGGATCGTCGATGCGATCACCGAGGTCTACGCGGGGCCAGGCGCGTGATCGAGCTCACCTACACACGCGCCACCGATGCCGCCGACGCGATCCGCCGCGCCGAGGGTGAGAGTGCGAAATACCTCGGCGGCGGCACGAATCTCGTCGACCTGATGCGCGAGACCGTCGAGAGTCCCTCGGCGCTCGTTGACGTGACCGGCCTGTCGGCCGAGATCGAGGAGACCGACGACGGCGGTCTGATGATCGGGGCGGCCGCGCGCAACACCGCGGTGGCCGAGCACCCCGCGGTCCGCGCGCGCTATCCGATGCTCACGCGCGCGATCGTCGCCGGCGCCTCGGCGCAGATCCGCAACATGGCGACGGTCGGCGGCAATCTGCTGCAGCGCACCCGCTGCACCTACTTCTATGACACCGACGGCTCGCGCTGCAACAAGCGGTCCCCGGGCGAGGGCTGCGACGCGATCGAGGGTTTCAACCGCATCCACGCGATCCTCGGCGCTTCGCCGGCGTGCGTGGCCACCCACCCGTCGGACATGTGCGTCGCGCTCGCCGCGCTGGACGCCGTCGTCCACCTTCGCAGCACGTCGGGCGAGCGCACCGTCGCGCTCTGCGACCTGCACAGGCTGCCCGAGGATCGTCCCGATCTCGAGACGGTGCTCGAGCCCGGCGAGCTGATCACCGCCGTGCAGCTGCCCGCGTCCGGCCTCGCCGCGCATTCGACCTACCGCAAGGTGCGCGACCGCTCCAGCTACGCGTTCGCGCTCGTCTCGGTCGCCGCGGCGCTCGAGCTCGACGGCGACGCGATCGCCGACGCGCGCGTCGCTCTCGGCGGGGTCGCCCCCAAGCCGTGGCGGGCGTGGCGCGCCGAGGAGGCGCTGCGAGGCCGGCCGGCGACGGAGGCCACCTTCCTTCAGGCGGCCGATGCCGAGCTCGCCGACGCCCGCCCACTCGCCGGCAACGCGTTCAAGGTCGACCTGACCCGCCGCACGCTCGCCGCCGTCCTGCAACAGCTGACCGAGGGGGCCCGCCGATGAGCACCGCCGAATCCGCGAACCGCCGTCCCGATCGCCCCCGAGGGCTGGACCCCGAAGGCCGGCCCCGATCCGGTGCTGCGCGACAAGCACGGCCTCATCGGCGCGCAGGTATCGCGCCTGGACGGGCCGCTCAAGGTCCGGGGCGAGGCGCGCTTCGCCGCCGAGTACGTGATGGAGGGCATGGTCTACGCCGCGCTGCGCTACAGCACGATCGCTCGCGGTCGCATCACGACGCTCGACACGACGCGCCGCCGAGGCCGCCGGCGGCGTCGTGCTCGTCATGACCCACCGCAACGCCCCGCGGATGCAGCCGCCGCCGCTGTTCCTGACGGCGCCCAAGGCGGCCGGGGGCAGCAACCTGCCCGTCATGCAGGACGACAGCATCCACTGGAACGGCGAGCCGGTCGCGGTCGTCCTGGCTGAGACACAGGAGCAGGCCGACCACGCCGCCTCGCTGATCAAGGTCGTCTACGAGTCCTCGCCGCCGCGAACCTTCGAGGAGGCCAGGGCGCACCCGCGCACGCCTGACAGCCTCGTCGGCCAGCCGGTCGAGGTCGCCGTCGGCGATGCCGAGGCTGCACTCCAGCGACGCGCGCCACTCCGTCGACCTCACCTACCGCACGCCACGCCACAATCACAACGCGATCGAGCCGCACGCGGTGACGCTGGCGTGGGACGGCGACGACCTCATCGTCCACGACGCCAGCCAGGGGGTGAAGCTGCACGCCTGGACGTTCGCGCAGGTCTTCGGGATCGACGAGAACCAGGTTCATCTCACCTCGCCCTACGTCGGCGGCGGGTTCGGCGGCAAGACGCTGTGGTCCCACCATGTGCTCGGGGCCGCCGCGTCCAAGCTCGCCGGGCGTCCCGTGCGGGTCACGCTCTCGCGCGAAGGCGTCTACCGGCTGGTCGGCGGTCGCACGAACACCGAGCAGCGAGTCGCGATCGGCGCCGACGATCGACGGTCGCTTCACGGCGCTCATCCACACCGGCATCTCCGCGATGACTGCCGTACAACGCGCTCGCCGAGCAGTTCACGTTCCCGGCGCGGCACATGTACGCGACCGAGACCCTGAAGACCGACCAGCAGGTGGTCGACATGGACATGCTCGCCAACTCGTTCATGCGCGCGCCCGGGGAGTCGGTCGGCACCTTCGCGCTGGAGTCGGCGATCGACGAGCTCGCCATCGAGCTCGATCTGGACCCGATCGAGCTGCGGATCCGCAACGAGCCCGAGACGGACCCGAGCTCGGGGCTGCCGTTCTCCGCCCGTCACCTCGTCGAGGCGTGGCGCGCGGGCGCCGAGCGCTTCGGCTGGGAGCAGCGGGCGGCACCGGGCGCGCGCCGCGAGGGCGAATGGCTGATCGGGACGGGCTGCGCCACGCGCGACCTACCCCTACCACCGCTTTCCCGGCGCCGGCGCGCGGATCAGGCTCGACAAGACCGGCCACGCGACGGTCGAGGTGCCGGCCAACGACATGGGGATGGGGACCTCGACGACCCAGACGATCATCACCGCCGAGCGGCTCGGCCTGCCGCTCGAGCGGGTGACCGTCGCCCACGGCGACTCGTCGTTCCCCGGCATCATGATCGCCGGGGGCTCCTCGCAGACGGCTTCCATCGGCGGCGCGGTGATCGCCGCCCAGCGCGCGCTCGTCGAGCAGCTGCTCGCACTCGCCGGCGACGACTCGCCCCTGGCCGGGCTGACCGCCGACGAGGTCGGGGGTCGCGACGAGGGGCTGTGCGAGCTCGCCGACCCGAGCCGCTGGGAGAGTTACTCGCAGATCCTGGAACGCGCGGGCCGTGACGAGCTGACCGTCGTCGCCTCGGCCGCCGACCCGGAGGAGATGCAGGCCTACTCGATGCACTCCTTCGGCGCGGTCTTCTGCGAGGTCCGCGTCAACACGGTCACCGGCGAGACCCGCGTCGACCGTGTGCTCGGCTCCTACGACTGCGGCCGCATCATCAATCCCAAGACCGCCGCGAGCCAGTTCCGCGGCGGGATCATCATGGGGATCGGCCTCGCGCTCATGGAGGAGACCGAGTTCGACGAGCGGACCGCGCGGATCATGAACCCGAGCCTCGCGGAGTACCACGTGCCCGTCCACATGGACGTGCCGAGGATCGAGGTGATGTGGACCGATATCCCCGATCCGTACGCCCCGGCGGGCGCGCGCGGGATCGGCGAGATCGGGATCACCGGCGTGGCCGCGGCGATCGCCAACGCGATCTACAACGCGACCGGCCGCCGCGTGCGCGACCTCCCGATCACCCTCGACAAGCTGCTCTGAGGCTCCTCAGAATGGCCACCGGGACGCCACTCCCAACGCTGCCGGTCACCATCGCCGATCCCGGCGACCGGGACAAGCGGCAGCGACTGACCAGCCGCGCGCGACAGTTGACCCAGCTCGGCTTGGCCTGGCACGCGCTCGAGGCGGCGATCGCGATCGCCGCCGGCGTTGTCGCCGGGTCCGTCGCACTGGTCGGGTTCGGCGCCGACAGCGTGATCGAGGTCGGTGCGGGCCTTGTCGTCCTGTGGCTCGTCACCGGCGACCGGCTCAGTTCGCAGCGCGCCGAGCGACGCGCGCAGCAGCTGATCGGCGCGTCGTTCGTCATTCTCTCGGTGTACATCGCGATCGAGTCAGCTCGTGACCTGATCGCAGGACATCACCCGGCGGTCAGCTGGGCCGGCGTCGCGCTCGCCGCGGTCACCCTCGTTCTGATGCCGCCCCTGGCCGCCGCGAAGCGGAAGGTCGGGGCCGCGCTCGGCTCCTCAGCGACCACCAGCGAGAGCCGACAGACGATGCTCTGCGCCTACCTGTCGGCGGCTCTGCTCGTGGGCCTGCTCGCGAACGCTCTCGCTGGATGGTGGTGGGCGGATCCCGCGGTCGCGCTCTTGATCGCAGCGGTCGCGCTCACGGAAGCCCGCAACGCCTGGCGCGGCGAGAGCTGCACCTGCTGTTAGCCGAGCCCTTCCCCTTACCAACGCTCGACGTCATGCGATTGGGATGAGGTTCGTCCGACGCGCGTCGGCGAGCATCTTCACGAGTCGTTCACACGTGATGCCGATTCAAGACCCCCAGCCGACGCTCCACGACCCGCAGCGTGCCCACCACCTGCTGATGCTCGAGTTCGGGGATCGCACACAGTTCGACGACCCGAAACTCGAGTACCGCAGGCTGTTCTCGGAGTTGCTGGGGACCTTCATGCTGGTGCTGGTTGCCGCCGGTGGCGGGCTCTTGCACGCCAAGGGACAGATCAGCCTGGCGGCCGCGGTCGTCGCCCCCGGGCTGATGGTGCTCGCGATCATCCTGTTCATGGGCGCGGTGTCGGGCGCCCACCTGAATCCGGCGGTCTCGCTGGCATTCGCGGTCCGGGGTGACTTCCCGTGGAAGCGCGTGCCGGGATACATCATCGTGCAGCTGCTCGGCGCGACGCTGGCGTGCCTGTTCCTGCTGGCGGTGTTCGGCAACGTCGAGCACCTCGGCGCGACCCTTCCCGGACCCGGATACCACGATTGGCAGGCGTTCTTGATGGAGATCGCGCTGACGGGAGTCCTGCTCAGCGTGATCCTCGGTACCGCCTCGGCGGCGCAGAACGTCGGCGCGATCGGCGCGCTCGGCGTCGGGGGGTACATCGCCCTCGCGGGCCTGTGGTCCGCACCCGTCAGCGGCACCTCGATGAACCCCGCGCGCTCGTTTGGTCCGGCGCTGGTCAGTGGCGACTGGACCGCCTATTGGGTGTACGTCGCCGGGCCGTTGATCGGGGCGGCGATCGCGGTCGGGTGCGCGATCATCCTGCGAGGTCGCGGCGGTGATCCGATCTCGCACGCCGCCGGGTCGGGCGTACTCACGCCCGGACGGTTGGCGGAGAAGACCAGACTCTCGCGGGCCATCGACGAGGGGACGACCGCGCCTCCCGGGTTCGAGCCGTCAGACAAATCCGGCGGCACCTAGGTCCGCACTGCAACCCCATGCATGTGATCGTCCAGGACAGCGGTTACGCCGTCGGCAGTGACGGCTCTGGCAGCTCGATCGTGCGCGCAGCGCTGGAGTTCGCGACCGCGCGCCATGCCGGTCAGTGCCGCGAGCTCGACGGCGCGCCGTTCATCAACCATCCGAGGGAGGTCGGCCGGCTGCTTGAGGGAGACGGCCAGCCCGACGAAGTGGTCGCCGCCGGACTGCTCCACGATCTGCTGGAGAAGACCGCCACGACCGCTCCAGAGCTCCGACGCCGGTTCGGTGTCCGGGTCGCGCGGCTGGTCCAATCGGTCTCCGCCGATCCGTCGATCTGCGACCACGCGGCGCGCAAGCGCGAGCTGCGCGACCGCGTAGCACACGGTGACCAGGGCACCGTCGCGATCTTCACGGCCGACAAGATCTCCAAGGCCCGGGAGCTCGTGCTGTTGTCACCCTCACAACTTCGCGGACGCGATGCCCAGGCCAAGCTCGACCACTACGTCGCCAGCCTCGAGATGCTGCGCCGCCGGGTCGACCAGGGGGGTGCCCTCGGCGACCGTCTCGATGCCGAGCTCACCCGCCTCGTTCGCGGCGTCGCCCGCAGCTCACGCCGCGCTGCGAGCGACGCATCGTTGCCGAGGTCAACCGCCGTGAAGAGCTAGCGCCGGCGTGCGACGCGGCGGGATGTGCGGCGAGCGATTCGGCGAGTAGCGAACATTCCATGCCTCCTTGGTTGCGTTTGTCTAGCTGGCAGGTGCGGCGGACTCGCTCGCGTGCAGGGAGCGAGCCTCCTCCGCCGTGACAAGTCCGATTTCGACCAGGTCGAGAGGGCTGATGAACCCGTCGCTGATGCGGAAACCGCCGGCATCGGCGATCGCGTCACGCAGCGGGACCGCCCAATGATGCTCGAGCAGAATCAGCACCGCGGCGGAATCATTCGGGATCTCTTCAAGGACGTCCCAAGCTTGGTCGTCGGAGAAGGCTTGGATGCCGTCAGCCGCAGCCTCGGCGCCCAGCTCGGCACCTTGCACGGCGCCTTCTTCGCCCTCGATCCCGAGACCGATCAGAGCGCCGACCTTGCTGCCGAGCTCGATCGCCTCGTCCTTGGTGAGGTTGCTGACGTGCTCAACCTCGATCTCCCCGTCGGCATCCTTGTGAACGGCGAGCGCGTCAATCACTCGTACGGTCCCAGCGTCGTGCAGTCGTTCGAGCTCATCGATGATCTTCCCGCGAAAATCGGGATGGCTAAAGCCGAGAACGATCAGTTGAACAGGTCCGATGGTCATTCGAAATCACCCTCTCTATGAGTGGAGTGCTGGCTTGTGGGTTGCGGAACACATAACCGCACCTCCGGCCCGCACAAACCCGCGGCGGCACCCGTTGGGCCGCCGCAAAGAGCCGGTTTCAGTTTCGCAGCAAGCCGGCGCTGAGTACACGGTGCACGCACCACTCTTTGTCCAGGGCTGCTGGTTATCGATGGCCGGTCAAGCAGCGCCTCGTCCAAGGCCGAGCCGGGGCAATTCACCCTATGCGGACGATGCTGCGCCCTCGGGCGTATGGGAGCGTTGACATGCGCGCGTAGCCAGCGCGGGCATTTCCACTCCAGGAAGTGAGGCCGGCGATCGGTCGCGGCAGCAAACTCGGCTCGCTGATGTCGCTCATGTCATGAACCAGCTCGTCGACATCTTCCTGCTCGGCCTGGTGTCGATGCTCAACCCGACGCTGCTCGCTGCGGCGACGATCATGTTGCTGCTTCCGAGACCGAAGCGGCTGATGCTGGGCTATCTCCTCGGCGCCTACACGACCAGCATCACTCTTGGCCTGGTGATCGTCTTCACTCTGCAAGGCTCCGGTACGGAAAGCACTTCGAAGCACACGATCAGTCCGGTCGAGGACATCGTCGTAGGGTTGCTCGCGTGCTGATCGCGTTCGTGCTCGCAACAGGGCGCGACCGACCGTTACAGGATCGACGGCGGGCAAAAAAGGAGGCCACCCTGAAGGCCAAGGAAGAGGCGGGCAAGCCGACGGAGTCGCTGCCGCTGCGGCTGCTGGGCAAAGGCGATCCAAAGATTACGTTCGCCGTCGGACTCGTCCTCAGCTTCCCGGGCGTGTCCTACCTGACCGCGCTGGACAAGATCACCAAGCTCAACCCAGGAACCGTTCCGACTGTTCTGTTGGTCATCGGCTTCTGTCTGATGCAGCAGATTCTGCTCGAAATCCCTCTGCTCGGCTACGTGTTCGCGCCCGACTGGACGCAGGACGCGATCGCCCGGTTCAGAGCGTGGATGGGCCGCAAGGGCCGTACTGCCGCGGTGATCGGCGCCGCGGTGATCGGCGTGCTGCTGATCGGGAGGGGCCTCGTCACGCTGCTGTAGCCCTCGCGCCGTGGGCTCGCGCCCAGTGCGGCCTCAGAGGCCGCTCTGCGCCGTGATCCGGCCGGCCTTCACGGCCGCGCTCAGCTCCTGGTAGTCGCGCTCGTTCTGTTCGCCGTAAGCCCTGGAAAACTCGAGGATCGCCCTGTCGAAGCTGTCGCCCTTGCCCAGGTAGGCCGCGATCGCGATCCGGTCGCCACTGCGCGCGTGCGCTCGAGCGAGCGTCCATCCGCACAGCCTGCCGTAGGCGGCCATGCCCGCCGGCACCATCTGCTCTATCTCGGCCGAGCCCTTCCAGTCTTTGAGCTGCCGGCCGTAGAAGTCCCTGGAGTTGCCATCGACCCCCTCCTCGACGTGCAACCAGCCGAGGAAGATGTCGCTGGCGGCCTGCATCAACCGCTGCCCGACCACGACCCGCTCGCCGTGATTGGCAAACTCGCTCGGACCAAGGAACTCCTCCAACACCGAGGCCTCCGCTTCCTTCACCTGGAGGAACAACGGGTCCTGTCCCTCGCGGCCGATCAACAACGCGATCCACGCCCGTGTGCCGACGCTACCGACGCCAACGACCTTACGTGCGAGGTCCACCAGCTTGAACTGCTCCAGGAGCACGCGTCGGTCGAACTCCAGGGAGTCGCGGAAGCCACGCATCAGCCCGCGGAGTGCCTCGAACATCTCATCCCGCTCGCCGCCCGGTGCAAGTTGTTCGATCGGCACGATCAGCGGGGACTGATCCACGATTCGAATCTCGCCATCCACAGTTTGGGTGAGCTTGTTGAACGCGGTCATGCTGTCCTTCGTCCGAGCTTTCGCGAGCGTCTTCTCGGTTCGCTTGACCATCTTCTGCTTGAACTGCGGGGCGTACTGCTGCATCAGGCTCTCGATCTCGAGGTGCGCGTACCACACCTCCAGGTTCCGCATCCCCGCGAATTTGGCCATCGCGCTGCGGTACTCGCCGACGGTGTCAAGCACGATCCGATCTTGATCTTTCACGCCGAAGCCGTTGTCGCGCGCGCCGATCAGCATGCTCGCCGCGAGCCGCTTGACATCCCACTCCCAGGGGCCGGGGAGCGTCTCGTCGAAATCGTTCAAGTCGAACACGAGCCGCCGCTCTGGGGATGCGAACACGCCGAAGTTCGACAAATGGGCGTCGCCGCAACACTGAACGTTCAGCCCGGAGCGGGGCGTCGCCGCCAAGTCGCTGGCCATGATCCGCGCGGCACCACGATAAAACGTGAACGGCGAGACCAGCATCCGGCCGTAGCGAATCGGCACCAGCTCCGGCACACGCGTGGCGGCCTGGCCTTCCAACAAGGCGATCGGGTCGGCGCGCTTCGATGGTGGGTCAAACGCCGCGTGGCTCGAGCGCGGCACCTCGGCGCGTGCCGCTTTGCCCCGCGCCACCCGCTCGGCAATCGACAGATGCGGCACCTCGATGCGCGGCTGACGCCTCCTCGAGCTTGCCCGGCCTCCCGCCGCCGCGGTCTCGCTCTTGCTGCTCGCCCCGGTCGCCGTAGCCATCGCTGCCCTCTCTCATTCGTTAACGCAGCAGAAGCTGATCCTCCCACGGACATCCCATGGCCGCCAGGGTGCGAGCACCACCAAGTCTGTCTCGACGCGCGCGCCCCGCAAGGTCAGATACGCGTCGCAACAGGGACGGGCCTCACACAAGGGCGACAACGAGCGAGTTCATGTGCCGCTCACACGCGCCGAGACGATCGAACCTGACGCCGAGGGAGTCGATCTAGTGTCCTGAGTCGGAAATTCGTGAGCAGTCTCGGGAGTGGCTGGGCGTGGCTGACGTGGGGCGGCGATCTAAGTCGTACTGGTGGTCCGGCGTGATCGCCGCCACCCGTCAGGCGCGTCCAGACGCCGCGAGGCTGCCACCGAATTTGTGAATCAGGGCACTAGCGGTCGTCCGCGCTTCGCGCGACCTGCTCGCCCGCGCGGAACTCCTGCAATCGCGACTCGTAGCGATTCACCGCCACGTCCCAAGCGACGTTGCCCAGCAGCAGGCGAAACGGCGGGGCGTCACGGTCGAGCGTTTGGAGGAGCGCCTGGGCGGCGAGGTCGGGGTTGCCGGGCTGGGAGCCGTTGTTCTCCTCCTGCTGGGCTGCCCGGCGCTCGGCGATCGCCTCGATCCCCTGGTAAGCCTGGATGGGCTCGGCGCGATCCATGGAGGAGCCTGCCCAGTCGGTGCGAAAGCCGCTGGGCTCGACCATCAGCACGTTGATCCCCAACGGGGCGACCTCCTGGCGCAGCGACTCCGAGAAGCCCTCCAGGGCCCATTTGCTGGCGTGGTAGATGCCGGTGAGCGGGAACGCGGCCAACCCGCCGATCGAGGAGACCTGCACGATCCACCCGGAGCCCTGCTCGCGCAGGATCGGCAGCGCAGCCTGAGTGATCCACAGTGCGCCGAAGAGATTGACCTCGATCTGCCGGCGAGCCTGCTCCTCCGTGAGTTCCTCAATGGCGCCCGAGACGCCGTAGCCGGCGTTGTTGACGACCACGTCGAGACGCCCCAGGCGGTCATGGGCCTGCCGCACTGCGGCGAACGCGGCATCGCGGTCGGTGACATCAAGCTCGATGGGCAGGATGGCGTCTCCGTGCTCGGCGGCGAGCTCATCAAGCGCGGAGGTGTCGCGGGCGGTGGCAGCAACCCGGTCCCCCGCCGCAAGCGCCGCCCGCGTAAACGACCGGCCAAAACCACGCGAGGCGCCCGTGATGAACCAGATGCGATCAGCCATACGGCCTCCCTACCCTAAATGACTCCGCCTGTCCCATGGCGCGACCCCGACGAGCCGACTCCGCGCGGAGCGCACCTCGCCGTGCCGCGCCAGACGGCGCGAGGCGCGAGACTCTTCCCATGCGACCGAATCCGATCCATGCCAGTGACGATCCTGAGGTGGTGCGGCAACTGATCCGCGAGAACCCGTGGTGCACGCTCGTGAGCAACAACGCCGGCGAGCTTGTCGCATCGCACTATCCGGTGCTCCTGGATGAGGCGTCGAGCGAACTCGCGATGCTGACCCATGTCGGACGCCCCGATGAAAAGGTGCATGGGCTCGGCGAGCGGGAGATCCTGGTGATCGTCCAGGGGCGCCATGGGTACATCAGCCCGAGCTGGTACGAGCCGGGGACGACACCGGCCCCGACCTGGAACTTCAGCGTGGCGCACTGTTACGGGGTCCCCCAGATCCTCGATCCCGACGAGAACATGCGCGTGCTCACGAGGCTGGTGGAGCATTTCGAGCGCCACGTCGAGCGGCCGCTGTTCCTGGACCCGGAGTGGGGTGCGCAGCTGGCCAGGGGAACGGTCGGGCTGCGCATCCCCATCACGCGTTTTGTCTGCAAGATCAAGCTCAGCCACGACAAGAGCCCGGAGAACCAGCACCGCGTGATCGCTGCGTTACGCGAGCCGGGTCCTTATCACCATCCCGAGCTTGCCGACGACATGGAGCGCTCGATCGCCGATTGACTGGGTGGCGCGCGTTCTCAGACTGCCGTCCCGAGGGAGGGATGTGTCCAGCGCCGCCGCGGACCTGAGCCTGAGCATCCGACGACCGGGCCGCCCGCACCGCCTTCGCGGTGCGCGATGGCCAAGGTACCGTCCAAGGACTCCCGGTTGACGACCCGGAGCCCGGTCGACCGCGAGCGGGTGGTGCGCACGCTGACGTTCTGGCTGCGTCCCGCGTTCGTGTTGCGCGTCCTGAACCGCTTTCAGGTCATCGCCGGCTTCGACAGGGCCATGGCGCTCG
This sequence comes from uncultured Actinomycetota bacterium, assembly GCA_963708835.1. Classification (GTDB taxonomy): domain Bacteria; phylum Actinomycetota; class Thermoleophilia; order Solirubrobacterales; family Solirubrobacteraceae; genus Palsa-465. The sequence continues at coordinate 324,317 of CAVPUB010000008.1, forward strand.
CCTCGAGCACCCTCACCGCTCTGATCGACGTCGGCCTGTTCGGCGTGCTGCTGCTGGTGATCGCCATCCTCAGCTTCGCCCGGGGCGTCCAGCGGTTGTTCGAGCGAACGTGGGAGCTGAGGCCTCTGAGCGTGCGGAACACCGTCAACGACCTGCTGTGGATCGCCGGGCTGATCGCCTAGGAGCTCAACCGGATTCGCGCCGGCGAGCGACCGCCCA